>CAVRLO010000031.1:0-130033 GCA_963721815.1 uncultured Candidatus Rokubacteria bacterium | reverse complement strand
GTTACCGGGATGATGCCGCTCAGTAATTTCCGGTAGCTCGTGGGCGCGCGGTACTCGTAGAAGCGTCCATCGGGCAGGAGCTTCGGCTCCAGCACCACGCGCCCGGTCAACACCGTCCGTAGGAGTTGGCGGGCGTGGGCCGTGTCCCCGCGGAGCAACCCCTGCCAGTCGTCGAGTTGGCGGCGGAGGGCCGGCCGCAGACCCTTGAAGCTCAGAGTTCCCGGTCGGGCATGCTGGAGGTTGGCCAGCACCCGGCGCACGTCTCCGAGACGCTGCTCGCGTTCCCGGAGCCCGGCGCTCACGGTCGCCAGCGCGCCCTGGCCGGCGAAGAGGGCCTCGGTGCCGCGCGTGATCTCGGCCTGGAGCGTGGTCACTTCGTGTTCGAGGCGATCGCGCTCGTCGTCGGCGGCATCGCCGGAGTTCCACAACGCGATGGCCTTCTCGATGATCTCCTCGACGACGTCGCGGGCCAGGAGATCGCGCTCCAGCCGATCGGCGAGCTCCTCATGGAGCGTGTCGAGGGACTCCCCAGGAAGTTATCGCAGACCGCGGCGCCTTTCTGCCGATGCCACGTGCAGAAGTAGCAGGACGTCTTGCCCCACCGCTTGGCGACGTGCATGCCGGACCCGCAACGCGCGCAGGCGGCGAAGCCGACCAGCAGGTACTTGGAATCGAGCCCCGCCTCGGGACGGCCGAGATGGCGCCCGGCCATGAGGCTCACGTAGCTCTGGCGGGTCCGCTCCAGACGCTCCTGCGCGGCCTGCCACTGCTCGTCGCTGATGATCCGCAACGACGGCACTTCGCGCACGATCCATTCCGACTCGGGCCGCGCGACCGGGACGCGACGCCCGCCCCGCCGCACCCACTTCGTCTTGTTCCAGATCATGCGGCCTGCGTACGTGTCGCGGCCGACAATGGAGCGCACGCCGCTCATGTGCCAGCCCCGCCCGGGGCGCGGCGACGGCACGCCGTCGTGGTTGAGCCGGGCCGCCATCGTCGCCAGGCCGCGCCCGGCGGCGATCTCGGTGAAGATCCGCTCGACGATCCGCGCCTGCTCCGGGACGATCACCATCTCGCCGTCCACGCGCTGGTAGCCGTACATCGCGCCGCCCGCCACGAGTCCCCGCTGGGCGCGACTGCGCATCGCCGCGCTCGTGCGCTGGGCGACCTTCTCGCGCTCGAGCTCGGAGCCGAAGCCGGCCAGCGAGACCATGATCTTATCCATCGCGCTGTCGAGCTTCCGCTCGATATCGTCGCGCGCGAGGAACACGCGAACGCCACTCTCGACAATCTGTTTGAGCACGTAGGCGCTCTCGATGGACTCACGTCCCAAGCGGGAATCCTCGGTCATGACGAGCGCCTGAAACGGCGGACGCGGCTTGAGGGCATTCAGCAACCGCGCCAGCCCCGGCCGGGCGGCGCCGAAGGCGACGCCACTGACAGCGTCGTCGATGTACTCGTCGGCGACGGTCCAGCCCTTTTTCAGGATGTAGGCTTTGGCGTCCGCGAGCTGGACCGCGACCGATTTCGCTTCGGCGTCCCGGTCGTCGGCTTCGATGTTCGACTTGCGCGCATAAATGGCGGCTCGCATGCGGTCTCCCTCAGTCCACCAGGTGCGATGCCTTCACGCCCAGGGCCTTGGCCAGTCGGAGGATCAGGCTCAGGGGCGGGGTCGTGGCGCGTGCTCCGCATCTCCAGGCGAGCGAGATAGGCCCGCGAGACCTTGGCCCGCGTCGCCAGGTGGGCCTGCGTCATCCCCTGGGCCTCGCGGAGCGCCTTCAGCCGGGCCGCGAATCGGGTGATGGACATCGTGACCCACAGGGTAACACAGGTCAGACGGCGGCGTGCGCTTGAGCTTCGCGACGAGCATGCGCGCGATGACCTCGATCACCATGCGGCGCGCGTCGGGCGGCAGCGGCGTCACCGGCAGCGCCCCTATGGGTGGCTCTAACCGTTCTGCCCGTCACGGCGGCTCATCAATTCTCGTTCGATCCGGAGAAGATCTGCGCCTCGGCCCACGCGACGAACTGGGCAGACCTCGTCCGGTGTCGCGTGCTCAAAGATGGCCATGATGCGCGCGTTTTCCGCCTGCAATTCGGCGACGCGCCCTTGAGGGAGCACGTTGTCGTGTTCAACCAGCAGATCGTGGACATGGGCCCACAGTCGATCGTAGTGGTGCTCGAGGATCTTCCGCGTCTCGTCATTCATCGGGTCCGTCCGTTGTCTTCGTTGTGATCTTCGGTCGATTGCTTCGCGCGGAGGCGGACACGCTCGGCGCGCCTTTGCGTCAAGCGCCGGGCCGCGTCGCGATGCTCTACGCAGTAGGTTTGATTTTTTGTTCCGCAGAACACCCGCAGACGCCCCCCGGGAAACTCACACCGTCTGATCAACGAGCGCGGGGTCTCCGCCAGCAAGCGGAGGCCCACCCAGATGAGGCCGTCGCGAAGTCGCCCGCCGATGCGCAGCCCCTGCGCGCCGACCGTGAGCGACACCGTGACCCCGACCGGGATGGTCTGGCCGGCGTCGGCGTCGCGACTCGCCACGATGGTGGCGGCGCTGTGGAACACGCGGAAGAACTCCGCGACCTCCTCGCGAATTGGGTAGCCGTCCCGGGGCATCGCCGGGTGCGCCGGCCATCGCCACCCCGGCTCGAAGCGGACAAGACGCGCTGCTCGAGCTGCTCGAGCAAGGCGGCGAAGTCCTGGTCGCTCAGCTCGGCGACGCGCACGTACGTCGCGGCGAGGAGCCACTCGCACGTGGACCTGTAGACCGCCTGTCGGAGCCGAGCGCTGGTGGATTGGGAGAAGAGCGAGCCGGCGACGATCCCCTGGTGGTAGTTCATAGCCGGACATATCACGAAATAAGAAATAGTATAATAAATACTAGAAAGCACTTGTGATATGCGTCCGGTTGTGGTTAGTTGAAGGCGGCCTTCAAGGGATAGGGGCCGGGAGGAAAGCCGATGGCGAGAGAGAAGGCGACGCGGTAATGGCGGGGCCCGCGCCGCACGATCCCAACGCGTTCCACGCGCACGTGGCCCGCGGCCGCCGCAAGCCCGCGCCGCCCCCGTTCGACGGCACGTTCTTCCGCGACGCATATCCCGATCCGAACATTTTCGACACCGTCGAGCAGCTCCGTGCGCGCGCACCACGACGATGTGCGCCAGCTCACCGACGAGGCGCTCGCCAACGAAAGGACGAGGGCGTATTTACGCAGAGCCTATGATCCGCAACCGCCCTCGCGATGGTTGCGCGAACGCATTGTGCGCCTCGATCAGGAATCGGCGCGACGCCATCCCCCGCGGAGGCGGTCATGAATTTCCTCCGCGCGCGCGACACCACCGCCGACCCTGACGAGTCCGCCCCGCGCGGCCGCCTGGTCGTCACGCGCTTCGATCAGATTCAACCCGAGACGATCCGATGGGTGTGGCGCCCGTATCTCGCCCTCGGCAAGCTCACGCTGATCAGCGGCGATCCCGGTCTCGGCAAGTCGTTCCTGACCGTCGATCTTGCCGCGCGCTACTCGACCGGGAGTCCGAGCTGGCCGGATGGGCGCCGATCGAACAGGCCGGGACCACGCTCATCATCTCGGCCGAGGACGGCAAGGCCGACACGATCGTGCGCCGTCTCGATTCGGCCGGCGCCGACCGCCGTCGCGTCTACGCCCTCGATGGCTCGGAGGACCAGAACGGGTTCATCCCGTACTCGCTGCCCGCCATCGAGATGCTGCGCCAGACGATCCTCCTCACGACGGCGACGCTCGTCGTCATCGATCCGGTCGGCGCGTACCTCGGAGGTGCGGACGGCAACGACAACGCCCAGGTGCGCGCGCTCCTCGCTCCGTTGCAGCGTCTCGCCGAGGAGCTCCAGATCGCCATCGTCCTCGTCTCGCACCTGAACAAGAGCGTGCAGGGCAAGGCGTTGTATCGCGTCACCGGCACGGTCGGGCTCGTCGCCGCCGTCCGGCTAGCCTACGGGGTCGTCCCCGGTCTCGGGCCCGAGCGCACCAAGCGGTTCGTCTTCCCGATGAAGGTCAACATCGCCGCCGAGCCTCCGCTGCTCGGCTTCACCTTCTCGGCGACGGCCACCGAGGACGACGTCCCTGTATTTGGTCTACACCCCCCAGGCCACGACGACGCACACCGTCGAGGAGATGCTGGCCGGAGAAGCCCCCAAGCCCCAGGCCAACGCGGCCGAGGAGCATGACGCGAAGGATTGGCTGCACAACTACCTGACCGACCCGAAGACCGAGATGCCGAGGGCGCAGCCCGCCGAAGCAATCGCTGAAGGACGGTCGGGACGACGGCTTCCACGGAACCGACGCTGTCGACCGGGCGAAGGAGAGCCTGGGCGCTGATCTCACGAAGCACGGGCAGGCCGGCTGGTACTGGCTGCTCCCCGGGAGCCCGTGGCCTCCGGTCGAAGATGCCCAAGTGTGCAAGCCCCCCTCCCTCCTGAAAAGTGAGCACCTTGGGCATCTTCGAAAAAGCTGGGACAGATTCGCTAGATACGACGCACCCTTGGCCGAAGACTGCCCAAGACTGCCCACTTTCTCAAGAGAGGGGTAGGGGGGGCATCTTCGACCTTGCACTGTGCTAGCCCTGCGGGGCTGGGCCTTTCCCGCGACGGCCACGGGTTTCTTCTACCGCCTCTACGCTGGCCCCAGCGGCACGCCGCGATCCGTCGGCCAGCTGCCCGCCGACCCGGCGCCCGCCTGGCTCCACCTGGCTAGACAGGCTCGACCGATATAGACAGGTTTTTCACCCGCCTATCACCTGACCGGTAGTCCCGCGCGACAGCGAATCGCGGTCATGGTCCAGCGTGGGACAAAACCGCGCCGTAAGCTGCCATTGTGCGGACTATAGCGGCGATAGGGATTCCGATAGGAGAGGGCTTGGACGAGCTAGAGGTCCGGACCCGCGGGGGCGGGGTGCGCGCCGAGACCAGCGGCGCGCCTAACTCGTCGGTCACGCCATTCGCACCAACGTCCTGTCGGAGCCGCTGAGCGACGGGGGCTTTACGTTCCGCGAGCGGATCGAGCCGGCCGCCCTTCGCCACGCGCTCGAGACGAGCGGCGCGCTCGTCGTGCTGCACAACCACAACACCGGCCGCGTTTTGGGTCGCACGCCGAAGACGCTGCGCGTGCAGGCCGATGAGCGCGGGCTCGCCTTCGAGCTCGACGTCCCGGCGCACGCGATGGACGTCTTCGAAGCGGTGCAGCGCGGGGACACGACGACCGCCAGTTTCGCGTTTAGCGAGCCGCAGGATACCTGGGACAGCACGGGGCCGGTGCCGATCCGCACGATTCACCGCTTCCGCCTCCGCGAGATTTCGGTCTGGGTGCCGTTCAGCGCCTACCCGTCTACCAGCGTGAGCGCCGCCCGGCGATCACTCGAGACATTCCGCGCGCAAGCATTGAAGGAGACGCTTGTGGCTGATACCGCGACCGTCACCGTGACCGATCCGATCCCGGTTGTGCCGCCCGTGGTGACCGATCGAAATTTCATCGACGACACGGAGGTGCGCGTGCTCGGCCGCGACGAGAGCGTCCGGAGCTGGGTGGAGGAGCGCACTCGGCGCCCAAAGGAGTACGGCCGCCTCCGCCTGGGCGATGTCTGCGCGCGATGATTACCGGGCCGCGCAATGATTCGAGCGGCGCGTGCTGTCAGCGAAGGCACCGATAGCGCCGGCGGGTTCACGGTGCCCGATATCCTCATGGCCCAGTGGATCGACCGGCTCCGCGCGGAACGCCCTGATCGTCGTCCAGGCCGGCGCGGTGACCGTGCCGCTGACGTGCGACGTCGACGAAGATCGCCCGCCTGCTCACCGACCCGACCCCGCGTGGCGCGCGAGAACGCCGCCGTGGCCGAGAGCGACCCGGTGTTCGAGGCCGTGACCTTCGCGCCGAAGCTCCCTCGACGTGTTCTTCAAGACCTCGCGCGAGCTGCTCGAGGACAGCATCAACGCCGCCGAGATCCTCGAGGCCACGCTGGTGCGGTCGTTCGCGGTCGAGGTCGATCGGGTGTGTCTCGTCGGGCACGCGGCACGCCGCCGCAACCGCGGGGCCTGCGCAACATCACCGACGTCAACGAGGTCAGCCAGGGCGCGACCGGCGCTCGCGCTGACGTCGCTACGATCCGATCCTGGATCTGCTCGCGATGCTCTGGGCGGACAACGTGACGAACGTCAACACCGCGATCGTGGCGCCGCGCACGGCTGGCGACGCATCGCGAAGTTCAAGGAAGCGACGACGAACGCGCCGCTGGCCCGGCCCGCCGTGCTCGCGGACTGGCGGTTCCTCATGAGCGCCAACGTGTCGATCACCGAGACGCAGGGCGCGCTCGAGCGTCGCCTCGACGCTGTTCATGGGCGATTGGTCGCAGATGATGCTCGGCTGGCGGACGCAGATGCAGGTCGAGGTCGCGCGCGAGCTGTTCCGCGGCAACTACCAGTTCGGCCTACTTCGGCCATCTCCGGTTCGACATGCAGGTCACCCATCCCGAGAGCTTCGGCCGCCTGATCGGGATCATCCCGTAGGGCGGCGCCGGCGGCACAACGTGCTGTGAGCCGGCTCTGGCCTGGCTCGGGCTCGAGCGCCGCGCCCTCGACCCTCAACGACCCGGCGCTCCAGCGCCTCTACGGCGGCGGCGGCACCGCGAGCGGCGAGCCCGTCTCGGTCGAGCGCGGCGATCGGGCTCAGCGGCGGTCTGGGCCTGCGTCACGCTGATCGCGGGCTCGATCGCGTCGATGCCGCTCGTCCTGTATCGCCGCGACGACGAGGGCCGCGAGAAGGCGCGTCGAGCATCCGCTGTTCGATGTGCTGCGCGTCCGGCCGAATCCCGTGCAGCCCGTCGTCGCGTTCTGGGAAGCGATGGTGACGGCGCTCCTCCTGCGGGGCAACGCTTTCGCCACGCTCACGCGAGACGACGACGGCCGGGTCCGCGCGCTGTGGTACGTCAACCCGGATCGCGTCACCGTCGAGGTGACGAAGACCGGCCGCGCTCCGCTACAAGGTCGCGACGCCGAGCGGCCAGACCACGCGTCGGCCGAGGGCGGGATGCTCCACATCACCGGCCCGATGAGCGAGGACGGCTACACCGGGCGCTCAGCGTCATCGCGACCTTCCGCGAGACGCTCGGGCTCGGCCTGGCGCTCGAGCGCTACGGCGGCGGAGTTCTTCCGCGAACGCCGCCACGCCCGCGGGGCGTGCTGAGCCACCCGCAAGACGCTCGGCGACGACGGCGCGGGCAGCGGCTCCTGGAGTCGCTGGCGGCGGCGCCACGCGGGCCCGGGAAGCGGCACAAGACGATCGTGCTCGAGGAAGGCATGACGCTGGACGGCGCTCGGCGTGTCGCCACGAGGACAGCCAGTTCATCGAGTCGCGGCGGTTCACGATCGAGGAGATCGCCGCGGATCTTCGGCGTGCCGGCGGCCATGATCGGCGGCGAGATCGACGGGCACGATGACCTACGCGAACGCCGAGACGCCGGGCGCTCGACTTCCTGAAGTTCTGCCTCGGGCCCGTGGCTCGCGCCGCATCGAGAGCGCGCGTCAACTTCGCGTGCATCTCGCCGCTCGAGCGCCGCCAGCTCTACGTCGAGTTCCTGCCCGACGCGCTCCTGGCACCGACACCACGGGCCGCTACCACGCCTACAAGCTCGGGCTCGAGGCCGGCTTCCTGACGCTCGACGAGGTCCGCCGCAAGGAGAACCTGCCGGCGCTGCCGGCGCTGCCGGCCGGACGTCCCGGCGACGCGGCTCGCCGAGCGTGGCCCCGACGAGGAGCCCGAGGACATCGCCGAGCCTTCCCGGCGCCCGACCGAGCTTCGGCGCCGGTGCACATCGAGAAGGACGTCTGATCGCGCGGGACCCCCGAGTGGCCGCAGCTGCTAAAGTGCGCGACGTCGAGGACGGACGAGGCGCGATGCCGGTCATCGAAAAAGAGGTTATCGGAGCGGAGCCCCGCTCGGCCGAGCCCAGAGTCGTGAGCGAAACGACGACGACGCACGTGGTCGAGGGCATCTCGTTCTCAGGTAGAAGTGAGGCCTAAGCCGATGGCGGCCAGCTCATCGTCCCCTCGTCTTCGTCGGCGCCACGCACCCGCCCTGTCGCCCGTGGACTGATCTGCCGCTCGCCGCCCTGCGACGCCGCGGCTATCGCGTGTACCCCGTGCCGGCCGCCGGCCTGACCATGGGCCGAGAACCGCCCTGGCCGCCGGGATGCGTGGTCGTCGCGCTGGTCGGGCAGGCCGGCCCGGCGCTCGCGCAGCCTCGCGGCGATCGGGTCGTCGTCGTGCTGGTGGACGACGTCTTCCATGCGCCGGTCCTGCCCGCGCTCGGCGTGACCGCCGAGCAGTGGCGCCACATCCCGCGAGGAATATACGCGGCACCTTCAACGCGCCTCGGTGATCGTCGCCGGCTCGGAGGACTTGGCGGCCGTCGGCCGCACGCTGAGCGCCGCCGTCGTCGTGCACGTCCCGTATGCCGCACCCCCGGCGAGCTCGTGGCCGAAGCTGAACACGGCCTCCCCGGAGCGCCGGATCGGGTGGTTGGGCCCCCCGGGCTGGAGCGAGGAGGATTTCGCCGAATTGCGCGACGCGGTCCCGCGGCTCGAGGCCGTGCAGTGGGTCTTCTGGGGCGACGCGCCCGCCTGGGCGCCCCCCGACGCGGAGCGCTACCCCTACGAGTCGCTCGAGATGCCGGTCTACTACCAGCGGCTCTCGACGCTCTCCCTGGACGTCGCCGTCGCCCCGCTCGCGCCGACGCCCTTCAACGCCTCGCGGTCGCGCGCGAAATTCATCGAGGCGACGGTCGGCGCCGGGTGTCCCCTCGTCGCGTCCGAGCTTCGGCCCGTATAACCGGCTCGCGGCTGACGGCGCGCCCCTCGTCCCCGTGCCGCGGCATGGGTGGCCGGCGGCGCTGACCAGCCTGCTCGAGCATCCGGACCGGCGCACGGCGATGCTCGACGCGGCGCGGACGTGGGTCGCGCAGCACGCGACCATCGACACGGTCGCCGAGCACTGGGTCCGCGCGGTCGAGGCCGCCGCGGCATGCCCCTCGGATCGTCCGGTGCTCGCCGATCCCCGCCCGCGCCCGCCCGCGGCCCCGCCGCTGCGCGTCCCGATCGGGCAGATGATGCACCTCAACGGCTCCGTGCCGCGGGGCGCCGATCTGCGCAACGCGACTCACCGGTATTGCCAAGGCTGCGGGGGTCTCTTCATCGTGCTCCGCAGGGCGGGCGGCAGGGCGGGGCGGCTGGAATGCGCTCTATTGCGAGGACTGTCGGGTCCAAAAGTGCCGGTACTGCTACCGCCGCGGCGGCGTGCACGCGCCCGACTGCCGCCAGCTGCAGTCCGAACCGTGCCGCGGGTGCCGCGTCGAGCTCGGGCGTGTGGCCGGTCGTTCGCCCTACTGCGAGGCGTGTCGGGCCCGACAATGCTCGGAGTGCAACACGTTGGCGGCCACCATAGTGCCCACTGCCACTACGAGCGCCGCCAGCGCCGCCCAGGCTCACCGAACATCATGGGTTGGTCAGCGAGGCGCATATTCTTGGCCTCTACCTTGAGCATCGCGCCCGCGCCGTCAGGATCGCGCGCGGGATTGTGGCGCCGAGGCGGAGGACGTTGTCCACGACGTGGTGATCTAGCTGCTGGAGAAGCGGGACTACCTGACCGAGGTGCCCGACGGGCGTACTTCCTTTGATCGTCAAGCACACGGCCCTGCGGCGGCTGAAATACGCCTGGGCCCGCCTGGTCGTGGCGGTGGATCCCACCGCACTCATCCTCCTTGAGGAGATGATCTACGTACAGCGTGTGAGCGGGCGCCCCGACCGACGAGACCCGGCGCCGGTGGGATGAAATAGAAAACGCCCCGTCTTGACAGGGGAGGAAGCGCCGTGTCAGGACCGGAGGTCTTGACACGGACCCGTGACAAGGACACTCCGGGCCCGCCGTGCTTATCTCTCTGGGCATGACCCAGAAAGACTCCGGCGATCAGGCGATCCGGCTTCGCGGACTCGCGGCCTTGCTCCGGGCCGTGAGCGCCGAGCGATTGCAGGAGCTGACCAACCTCGACGAGGTCACCTTCTCTATCTCGCGTCCACGCTGGACGACATGGCCGAGGCTCTCGAACATCTTCGAGAGCCTAGAAAGCCTCGGCCTGCACGCCAAGTCAGACACAAGCCGGGCCTCCGGCGACGCCGCGGGGTTCGTGATCGTGCTGGGCGTGGTGCTCACGCCGGCGTTCAAAGAGGAGCGGCTGGCGCTGGCCCTTTCGCCTCGGCGATGTGCTCGAGGTGTGGCGCGACGACGAGCTCATCGCCGAGCTCTCCGTCGAGCTCCTGACGAGCCTCGTGACCCACTACCTCGTGGGGCACGCCCTGGTGCGGCAGGTTCGACGCGGCGATCCTCCCCACTGTCCGCGCCGGCGCGTCAAGTGATCACGCGGCGGACCTCCGGCCGCCGCGGCCGCTGGTGACGCTGGCGGCCCGCGCCGTTCCGGATCGCGACGCTCGCGCCGAGCTCCGGGCCCGACGCCGGGCGCGCCCGGGGCCCTTTACGCCGCGATCCGGCCCACGATTTCCACGACTGGCAGATTCAGGTAAGGCGCTCCAGAGCAGGAACCTGCTACGATCCGCTCGATGGAGGCGCATTCCCATCGGGAGACGGCCGCCGCCCGCTCGCGCGGCCGCTGTCCGACCCTCGCGCTCACCGGCGGCTCCTGCTCGTGAGTTCGTCGGCGCTTTCCTGACGGGCAGCCTGGCGCTCCTCGCCGACGCGGCCCACATGCTCACGGACGTCGGCGGGCTCGGCCTCGCGCTCTTCGCGATCTGGATCGCCGGCGCGTCCGCCGACGCCGCGAAAACGTACGGCTACTACCGCGCCGAGATCCTCGCCGCCCTCGTCAACGCGCTCGTCCTGCTCGCGGTCGCGCGCGGCATCCTCGTGGAGGCCTATCGCCGGCTCCTGCGAGCCGCGCGAGGTGCTCGGCGGCCCCATGCTCGCGATCGCTGTGCTCGGGCTCGCCGTGAACCTGGTCGGCGCGTGGCTGCTCCATCGCGGCGCGGCGGACGAGCCTCAATGTGCGCGCCGCGTACCTCGAGGTCCTCAGCGACGCGCTGAGCTCGCTCGGCGTGATCGTCGCGGCGGTCGTCGTGCTCGCCACCGGGCTGGACGCTGGCCGACCCGCTCGTGAGCGCCGGCATCGCCCTCCTCATCGTGCCGCGGACGTGGCGGCTCCTGCGGCAGGCCGTCAACGTGCTGCTGGAAGGCGTCGCCGGCCCACCTCGATCTCGCGCGAGATCGAGGTGGCGATGACGCGGTCGCCGGGGTGCGACGCGTCCACGATCTGCACGTGTGGACGCTCACGTCCGGGCGCGAGGCGATGAGCGCCCACGTCGTGGTCGACGACGTGCGCGAGAGCGAGCGGCTGCTGGAGGCGCTGCACGCGGTGCTGCACGCGCGCTTCGGCATCGACCACACGACGATCCAGCTCGAGACCGAGCCGCCGGCCGTGCTCCAGATCAAGGCGCCGGGCGCGCGTAGGGTGCACCGGTATATGCTCGGCCGGGATGACGGACACGAGAGCGCCGCGTCAGGTGGCGCGCCACGTACCGGAGCCGGGCTACGTGGAGGTGCGGGAGGCAGGCATGGCGACATATGCGCTCACCGAGAAGGCCATCGTGCTCAAGCCCGAGGACGACGTCGCGGTCGCGAAGGCCGAGTCGCCGGCGGGCACCGTGCTGGAGGACGGCGGCGCAGCCGCATCGAGGCGCGGCAGGACATCAAGCCCGGCCACAAGGTCGCGCGGCGAGCGCGTGCGCACGGGCGAGGCGGTGCGGCGCTACGGCCAGGTGATCGGCTTCGCCACCGCGGACATCGCGGTGGGCGACCACGTCCACACGCACAACCTCGGCATCGGCGAGCTGTCGCGCCGACCGCTACGAGATCGGCGTGGACGTGCACGCCGGTCGACTTCTACCCGCCCGAGCAGATGCGCACCTTCGACGGCTACAAGCGCGAGGACGGCCGGGTCGGCACGCGCAACTACGTGGCGATCATCTCCGGCGTGAACTGCTCGGCGAGCGTCAGCCAGTTCGTGAAGGACCGGTTCCGCGACGTCCAGAAGGACTACCCGAACATCGACGGCGTGCTCGCCATCACCCACAAGTCCGGCTGCGGCACCAAGCTGTTCGGCGAGGACCACATGGCGCTGCAGCGCGTGCTCGCCGGCTACGCCAAGCATCCGAACGTGGCCGCCTACATCCTGGTCGGCCTCGGCTGCGAGGCGAACCAGGCCGCGGTCATGGTCGACAAGCAGCGGATGGCGGCGCCCGGCCACCCGGAGCGGCAAGCCGTTCCTCGTCAACATCCAGGAGGCGGGCGGCATCCGGAAGACGGTGGAGCGGCGGCGGCCGAGGTCGCCAAGCTCCTGCCGTTCGCCAACGAGGCGCGGCGCACGCAGCAGCCGGTGTCGGAGCTCGACGCTCGCCACCAACTGCGGCGGCTCGGACGGCGAACTCGGGGATCACCGCGAACCCCGCGCTCGGCTGGGCGGTGGACGAGCTGGTGCGCTACGGCGGCACCGGCGTGCTCGCCGAGACGCCGGAGATCTACGGCGCCGAGCACCTCCTGATCCGCCGCGCCATCAACGAGGGCGTGGCCAAGAAGCTCATCGACCGCTACAAGTGGTGGGAGTGGTACTGCCGCGGCATCGAGGCGATGGACAACAACCCCGCGCCCGGCAACAAGGCGGGCGGCATCACCACGGTGTTCGAGAAGTCGCTGGGCGGCGTCACCAAGGGCGGCACGACGCCGATGATGGACGTGTTCCAGTACGGCGAGCCGATCACCACCCGCGGCTTCGTGTTCATGGACACGCCGGGCCACGATCCCGTGTCGATCACGGGGCTGGTCGCGGGCGGCTGCAACATCATCTGCTTCACCACCGGGCCGCGGCTCGGTGTTCGGCTGCAAGCCCGTGCCCTCCATCAAGCTCGCCACCAACTCGCTGATGTACCGGCACATGGAGGAGGACATGGACATCAACTGCGGCGTCGATCCTCGAGGGCACGCCGCTGCCCGACGGTCGGCGCGTCAGATCTTCGAGGAGATCGTCGCGGTCGCCTCGGGCAAGCGGAGCAAGAGCGAGCTGTCCGGCGTCGGCGAGGAGGAGTTCGCGCCCTGGATCATCGGCCCGGTGATGTGAGGGGGGCGATCGGTCGCCCGCGCCCGACCCGCCGCTCGGGCGCGCCGTCGACGAGCCGGGCGGCGAGCCAGCGCGCGGCCAGACCGCCCGCGGCCCCACAGGCGAGGGTGATCAAGAGCGCCGTCGCGGTCTCGAGTCCGGTCGGAGTGAGCGGAGCGTACGCGGGCAGGGTCGAGAGAAACCACGCGTACACCGCGAAGACACCCAGGCCATAGACGTCGCGGCGGCGCCCGGCCGCCGTCGCGGATCGGCCAGCGTCATCAGCGCCGCCGGTACGAGCGGCAGCGCCAGCCGCAGCGGCCACGACGGCGGCCCCGCCGCCTGATTTTTCTCGGCGATCTCGCGCCCCACGGCGATCGGCGAGCTCGGGGTCCTTGACGACCTCTTCGCCGATGAACGACTCCGGCTCGATGATCGCGAAGCCCGCGCGGCCGATCTGCTGGCCGACGATCCCCACGGCAAAGGACAACATCACGACGACGATCGGCGCCCACCGCCACCTCGACACTCGCGCGGTCGTCACCAGGGCCGGAGGGAGGGTAAGCGCCGCGAGCATCGCGAAGCCGTGGAAGAGGACGCCGCCGTACGAGTAGGCGAAGAGCCACGCCGGGTCGAGGGTGACGCGGATGCCCCCGTAGAGCAAGGCACCCGCCAGCAGGAGCGCGGCCCGCCCGGGCCGGCTTTCGGGCGAGTACACCTCGAGCGCGATCATCAGGCAGCCGAGGGTGCTGACCGCGGAGCCGAACAACGCCAGCAGATGCGGGGGGCTCCACAGGGTCACGTCGAGGCCGAAGAGGCGATGCCAGAGATCGTCGATCGGCGCGGCCAACACGACGAGCACGAGACCCCACGCCGCCAGGCGGAACCCGCGCGTGGTCGGGATACCGCGCCACCATTCGTAGGCCAGGACGCCCCAGCCGAGCACGAGGCCCGCGACCACGCTGCCGTAAATCATCAGGTGCGGCGCGACCCAGAAGGAATCGCGCCCGATCGTCATGTGCCACTGGATATCCCACGCAAGACCCCAGGCGCCCACGAGCTTGCTGACCAGCGCGCCCCACAGGGCCACGCGCCGGTAGGCGAGAGGAGCACCCATGCTCACGACTGGACGACCGTAACGACGAGGCCGATCGACGCGAGGACGTTGCCGACTCGGACGCACTCGGCTTCGGCGCCGACCTTCACGACGGCCCGGCCGGTGTTGTGGACCTGCCAGGCGAGCTCCCAGCCCTTGGCTTCGCTGCAACCGATCGCCTTCTGGAGCTGCTTCACGACTTGCTCGAAGGTGTGACAGTCGCAGTTGTGGAGAATGGTCATCCAGGGCGGAGCGACGGCCTCCTGGGTGACATCCTCGACGTCCGACTCGGGCGTGGTCCGCTCGACCATCTCCCTAGACTACCCCCGAGCGTCGTCGGTCAGGGCTTGGCCAGTATCACGACGCCGTCGTTTCGGAGCCGGTATCGCCGAGGACGCCGGCCGCGCGAAGCGCGGTAATGCGCTCAGGAGAATAGTGAAGCAACTCGCTCAGCAGACCGTCGGTGTGCTCGCCGAGCCCGGGCGCGGGCGCCGGAGCAGTGACCGCGCCGGCCGTCTTGATCGGGGAGGCGACCTCGCGTAGCACGCCGAAGCGCGGGTGCGTGACCTCCAGGATCATCTCGCGCTGGCGCACCTGCTCGTCCTCGAGCGCCGCGTGCATCGTGTTGACCGGCGCGCACGGGACGCGCCCCGAGAGCCGCGCAAGCCACTCCCGCGTGGTGCGGGTGGCGAAGCGCAGGGGTCGGCCTTGAGGTCCGGAAGGTCGAGCGCGTCGACGAGGGCCGTCCAGAACTTTTCTTTGTTGCAAAAGACGACGAGCCAGCCGTCACTCGTGCGGAAGTTCTGCGCGGGCACGAGCGTCTGGTGTCCCGAGTCCGCCACGCGCTCGGGCGTCCAGTCGCGATTCAGCGACCAGATCGCGAAGTAGGAGAGCATGCTGACCGCGGTGTCGAGCAAGGACACGTCGACGTCGCGGCCGATCCCCGAGCGCTGCGCGTCCCAGAGCCCGATCATGAGCCCGAGCATCGAGGAGGGGTTCGGCGTAGCCCTGGACGAGGTAGTCGTACGCCGGCTCGGCGGCGCGGGGGCCCGTTCGGCCGAAGCCCGAGAGCGAGCAGCAGACGATCGCGGGATTCACCGCGCCGAGCGTCGCGTAGGTCAGGCCGAGCTTCTCCGGCAGGTCGCCGCGGAGGTTGTTGTAGACGGCGTGCGAGACCCGGACGAGGTCGTGCAGGACGGCGGCGGCGTCCGGGCGCCGCAGGTCGAGCGTGATCGACTTCTTGCCGCGATTGAACGATTGGAAATACAGCGAATCGCGCTCGTCGCGGAAGGGCGGCACGTAGCGGGCGATGTCGCCGCCGACCGTAGGGTCCTCGATCTTGATGACATCGGCGCCGAGGTCCGCGAGCACCTGCGTTCCAAACGGGCCCGCGCCGAACTGCGAGACCGCGAGGACGCGGAGGCCGGCGAGCGGGGCCCGCGTCATGGAGTCGCGCTCGAAGCCAGCTGCCCTGCGTCCCGGTAGTAGCGCTCGACGGGGAACTCGCTCGTGTAGCCGTAGCCGCCGTGGACGCGCATCGAGTCGAGGGTGACCTCGTAGGCGATCTGCGAGGCGTATACCTTCGCGCCGAGCAGTCTCTCGTCGGCCGCGGCCGCATCGTAGGCGAGCAGCCGCGCCGCCGTGATCTTCGTCGCCATTCCGGCCAAGGTCAGCTGGATCGCCTGATGCTGCGCGATGGGCTTGCCGAAGGTCGTCCGCTGCTGCGAGTAGCGAAGCGCGGCCTCGAACGCGGCCTGCGCCAGGCCGACGCCGGCCGCCGCGACACCGAGCCGCGCGAGCGCCAGGGTCGCCGTCCGCGGCCGGTCGTCACGGCCGGTCGGCCCGCCCAGCAGGCTCCGCGCAGGAACGCGACAACCTTCGAAGTGGAGGCGGCACGCGTCGAGGCCACGGAGCCCGAGCGTGGCCGCGGGCGGATCGATCCGAACGCCCGCCATCTCCGGGCCGACCAGGGCCCACACGAGACCGTCGGCCGAGGTCGCCTCGACCAGGATCACGGAGGCGTGAGCGGCATGGTCGACGGGCGGCGTGTCGCCGTCGAGGATCCAGTCGTCGCCGGCGCGCGTGGCGCGAATCCCGCCGGCGAGGGCCGCCGTGCCCAGGCTCTCACCCCGGGTCATCGGCGGCAGAAGCCTCTCACCTTGCTCGGCGCTTCCGCTGCGTGCGATCGCGTCAGTGCAGGTGAGGTGCGCGACGACGATCGCCGCGAGGGCGGCCGAGCCTCGCGCGAGCTCCTCGACGATCATCGCCGTCGTGCGGCGGTCGAGCCCGAGGCCTCCGAACCTCGGATCCGCGACCGAGCCGAGGATCCCGAGCTCCGCGAGCCCCGCGAGCAGGCCGGCCGGGTGGGCGTGGGCGACGTCGAGGTCCTGGGCGGCCGTGACCACGTGCTTGTCGACGAACTGCCGAACCGCGAGGACCATCTGGCGCACGTCCTCGGGCTCACCCTCGCGCGAGGTCAAGGCGCCGAAGCGCTCGCCGTATCGCTCCAGCAAGCCCCGGGCGATGATCATCCGCTGGATCTCGTTCGTGCCCTCGCCGATGATCATCAGCGGCGTGTCGCGGTAGTAGCGCTCGACGTTCAGGGCGGCCAGGCCGCCGGCGCCGCCGTGGATCCGGAGCGCCTCGACGGCGACCTCCTGCGCGGCCTCGGAGGCGAAGAGCTTCGCCATCCCCGCTTCGAGATCGCACCGCTCGCCGCGGTCCTTCATTCCCGCCGCCCAGAACGTCAGAAGCCGCGCCGCCCGGACCTTCGTCCCCATGTCGGCGACCGCCGGAGTCGGCGCAGCACCGATCCGCGCCAGATGGGCCACGGTGTCGTCGTAGGCGGCCTGCGCGACGCCGACGGCGCGCGCGGCGATGTTGATCCGCCCCGCCTCGAGCCCACCCATCACGTGCTTGAAGCCGCGCCCCTCGAGCCCCCCCACCAGGTTTGCCGCCGGCACGACGCACTCGTCGAAGACCAGCTCGGCGGTGTCGACGCCCTTGTAGCCGAGCTTGGCGATCGACTTCGTGACGCGGAAGCCCGGATGACCCTTCTCGACGATGAAGCAGGACATGCCCCGGTGCCGCGGCGCGGCCTTCGGATCGGTGAGGGCCAGGAGCGCCAAGGTGTTGCCCTCGCGCCCGTTCGTGATGAAGAGCTTGGTCCCGGTGATGACGTAGTCGTCCCCGCGGCGCGTCGCGACCGTGCGGATCGCCTGAACGTCCGTGCCAGCGTGCGGCTCGGTCAGCGCGAGGCCGCCCCGCGCCTGGCCGCGGGCGAAGCGGGGCAGAAACCGCTCGCGCTGTGGCTCGGTGCCGTGGTTCAGAACGATCAGCGCGGCCATCGTGTGGCTGTTGATGACGCCCGCCAGCGACATCCAGCCGCGGCAGAGCTCCTCGATCACCCGGGCGTACGTCGTCACGTCGAGGCCGAGACCGCCGTAGGCCGCCGGGACCAGCGCGCCAAACAGGCCGAGCTCGCGCATCCGGGCGACCAGGTCGTGCGGGTAGGCGTCGTCGTGCTCGAGCGCGGCGGCGGCGGGACGCACTTCGGCCTCGACGAATTCACGTACCGCGCTGACCACGGGGTGGTCCATGGGCGGAGAGATACTACAATATAGCCCGTGCCGCTCGACGACCTCGTCCTCGGTCTGCAGCGTGCCTTCGATCGCCTCATCCGCCGGCTCCGGGTCGGGCCGCCGCCGGCCGCCGGCCAGCGACGGCTGCTGATCGTGCAGATCGATGGGCTCTCCCGCGCCGTTCTCGAGGATGCGATGGCCCGGGGGCGCGCGCCCTTCCTGGCGTGGCTGCTCCGCCGGCGGGGCTATCTCTCGGCGCCGATGTGCGTGGGGCTGCCGACCTCGACGCCGGCCTTCCAGCTGGCGGCGATGTACGGCGTGCGCCCGGATATCCCGGGATTCCACTACTACGACAAGCGGCGAAAGAGCGACGTCTATTTCCCGAGAGGCGGAGACGCGGCTCACGTCGAGCGAACCCAGGCCGCCGGGCGGCGCGGCATCGTGAGCGGCGGCGGCACCTACGGCTGCGTCTTCACGGGCGGCGCCGCGAGCAATCTCCTGACCTTCGCGATGATCAAGCGCCCGACGGGCGCGGGGCTGATCCGCGCGGCCTCCAAGCTCATCGTGCTCGCCTGGGTTCTCGCGAAGGGCATCGTGGCCTCGGCCGTCGAGGTCGTCCGCGCGCTGCTCCGGATGATCGCGGATCCCCTGTCGGAGGCGTCGGGCAGCTGGAAGTGGCTCTTGATCAAGCTGGGGATCTCGGTCTGGCTCCGCGAGCTCTTCACCCTCGCGGTCGCCCACGACATCTACGCGGGTGTGCCGACGATTTACGTCAACTACCTCGACTACGACGTGGCCGCCCACGCCTGGGGCCCGCGCCACCGCCGCGCGCTCCGGGCTCTTCGCCGGGTCGACGCCTCGATCCATCGCCTCTGGCGGGTGCTCCGGCGCGTGCCCGAGCATCGCTACGATCTCTACGTGCTGTCCGACCACGGGCAGGCCACGTGCCAGCCCTATATGCGGATTGCGGGCGGCCGACCGATCGAGCAATCGCTGTTCGAGGACTTCTTCGACGCCGCCGGCGCGTACCCGGCGTCGTCGCCGGCGCCGAGGCGCGGCGTCCTCGCCGGGGGGCTCGCGGCCATGCGGGCCGACCGCGCTCCCGGGTTCTTCCAGCGATTCGTGAACTATCTCGAGCAGGATTTCCCGTGGGTGCTCGGAGGCACGCGCGAGGTTCGAGAGCGCGGCGGAATCCGGGTCGTCGCCGCCGGGCCGAATGCCTTCGTCTACTTCGTCGAGATGCCGGAGCCGCTGACCGTCGAGCGCATCGACGAGCGCTACCCCGGGCTGGCGGCGCGGATCTCCGCTTCGCCCGGCATCGGCCTCGTGCTCGTGCGCTCGGCCACGGGCCCGCTCTGCTTCTGGCGCGGCGCCCCGTACGGGCTCGACGCGCTCGGTAAGGGGCCGTTCGACAAGCGCCCGGATCTCGAGCGGGTCGTCGAGGGAATTCGCGACCTCATGGCGATGCCGTCGGCCGGCGACCTCGTGATCTACGGGACCAACGCGCCGCAGGGCAACGTGTCGTTCATCGGCGAGGTCGGGGCGCACGCCGGCCCGTCGGCCGACGAGCTGCACACGTTCCTGATCCATCCGCCGTCCGTGACCGTTCCGGAGCCGATCACCCATCCGATCCAGCTCTATCCTCACTTCGTGCGCTATCAGGCGGGCGCGGCATGAAGCACCTCACGGTCCTGAGCTACAACATCCACCGCGGCGTCGGGCTGGACCGGCGCCGCGACCTGGACCGGATCGCCGAGGTCATCGGCGAGGTCGGCCCCGACGTGGTCGGGCTGCAGGAGGTCATTCGCCAGGACGGGGTGCCGGACGCCGATCAGGCGGCGTACCTGGCCTCACGTCTCGGGATGACGGAGCTCGTCATGGGAGAGACCCGCGCCTACGGCACGGGCACGTACGGCAACGTCGTGCTCAGCCGGCTTCCGGTTCTCGGTTCGGGGCGCTGCGATCTGAGCTTCGGCCCGCGCGAGCCGCGGGGCTGTCTGCGCGTCGACGTCGACGTCGAGGGCACGCCGCTGCACGTGTTCAACTGTCACTTCGGCCTGAGGCTGCGCGAGCGCCGCGAGCAGCTCGGGCTGCTCGGCGCCTTCATCCGGTCCTCCGAGCGCCTCGCCGGCCCGCGCGTCCTCCTGGGCGACTTCAACGAGTGGCACCGCGGACCCGTGACGCGCGGGCTCCGGCGCGAGTTCTCGTCGCCGATGCGGCGCCGGCGGACGCATCCGGCGATGTTTCCGCTCTTCGCGCTCGATCGGATCTACTGGGACGCCGAGCTCGAGGGCGAGGAGTTCAGCGTGCACCGGAGCCGTCTGGCCCGGGTCGCGTCCGATCACCTGCCGGTGGTGGCGCGCCTGCGGCTGCGCCACGGGCCGCCGCGGCTGGCCCCGTACGTGGTCGGCGACGCGCTTCCGCCTCCGGAGTAGGCCCGGCCGCCGCCGCCACTCACTCCCGGCCGGCGAGTTCGACGGCGGCCAGGAGCAGGGTGCGCGCGCCGTACTCGATGTCGTCCATCGCGGTGAATTCTTCCTCGCAGTGGCTCCGTCCTTCGCGGGACGGCACGAAGATCATCCCCGTCGGCCCGATCGCCGCCATGTATTGGGCGTCGTGGCCGGCGCCCGATCGGATCCGGCGATGGCGCGCGCCGGCCGCCTCGGCGGCGCGCTCGACCGTGTCGACCACCTGGCGGTCGAACGGCGTGTATGGCACGCGCCAGTAGTGCTCGAGCTCGTAGCGCACCCCTTCGCGCTCGCAGGCCTCGCGGACGATCGGCTCCAGGCGCGCGCGCGCCCGGTCGAGCGTCGCGTCGCTCGGATCGCGCATGTCGATCGAGAGGGTCACGCGGCCGGGGATCGCGTTCACGATGTTCGGCGCCACGACGAGATTGCCGACCGTGGTCACGAGCTCGCCGCCGATCTCGCGCGCGATCCGCCGGACTCCCGAGATCACCTCGGCGGCGGCCACCAGGGCGTCGTGGCGGATCCGCATCGGCGTGGGCCCGGCGTGGTCCTGCACGCCGTGGATCGTCAGGCGCGACCAGGCGATGGCGACGATCCCTTCGACGACACCGACCGAGAGCCCCTCTTCCTCGAGGAACGGCCCCTGCTCGATGTGGAGCTCGAGGTAGGCGCGAAACGGTCGCGGGACACAGGGTTCGGAGCCCAGATAGCCGATCCGCTCGAGCTCGTCGACCAGCCGGATTCCGTCCTTATCGCGGGTGTTGTAGGCGTCCTCGAGGGCGATCTTGCCGGCCATGACACCGCTGGCGATCATCGCCGGCTGAAAGCGCGCGCCCTCCTCGTTGGTGAAGATCGCCAGGGTGACGGGATGCCGGGTTCGGCATTGCGCGTCGTTGAGCGTGCGGATGACCTCGAGCCCGCAGAGCACGCCGAGCTGGCCGTCGTACCGGCCGCCCGTTGGCACCGAGTCGACGTGAGAGCCCATCATCACGGCAGGCAGCGCAGCGGTGCCGGCCCGCCGGCCGAAGATGTTTCCCATCTGGTCGACGGTGACCGTGAGGCCGGCCTCGCGCATCCGCTCGACCATCCAGTCGCGTCCGCGCTTGTCCTCGTCGGTGAGCGCCAAGCGCGTGAGCCCGCCGCGCGGTGTCCGGCCGATTCGCCCGAGCTCCTCGATCGACTGCTCGAGACGCTTTCTGTCCACGTTCATGTTCGTCCTCCAGGCACGCGAGCTAAGGTCCAGACGGCTGACGCACCATCCCATCGTCCGCGTGTTTTTCTGGCTCTTCGCCGTTCCGATCGACGCGCTCGCGCTCGTCGCGGCGGCCAGGAAGAGCACGGCGCCGGTGATCGCGGTCAGCGCGCCGATGACCAGAGGGCCTCGCCGATCGTCTGCCATTGTCGCGCCCAGAATAGCTGGTTTAGACTCGGGGGAGTGAGCGACAACCCGGTCCTGAGCCCGTCGACGATCAGCTTCTGCCCTCTCTGCGCCGGCACGCTCGCGGTCGAATCGGTTCCGCCCGACCACCGCGAGCAGAAGGTGTGCTCGCGCTGCCGCTTCGTCTTCTATCTGAACCCGAAGGTGGTGGCGGCGACCATTCCCGAGCAGGACGGCGCCATCCTCCTGACGCGCCGGTCGATCAATCCCGGTAGCGGCCTGTGGACGTTCCCGGGCGGGTTCGTCGACTTCGGCGAGACCGTGACCGACGGCGCGATGCGCGAGACGTTCGAGGAGACGGGCCTGAAAGTCGATCTGACCGGCTTGCTCAACGTGTACACGTACCCCGCGGCGCCGGTGATCATCGTCTACAAGGCCCGCGTGATCGGCGGCACCCTCACCACGTGCGACGAGAACGACGCGCTGGAGTGGGTCACGCCCGAGCGGATCCCCTGGGACGTACTCGCCTTTCAGTCGACCCGGGAGGCCCTGCGCGACTGGGTCGCAGCGCGGGGATTGATGCCGGGCGGCTAGCCGGCGCTCTTCTTCATCGCGCGCGCGAGGAACTTCTCCATATCGGGCACGAGAAACCGCTCGTGCCGTCCCTCGGCGATCTTTTCCTTTTCGTCCCACGCCTCGACCGAGAACAGGTAGCGCTTGCCGTCCGACTCGAGGAGCGTGGCCTTGGCGCGCACCTTGAGGCCGACGGGGGTCGCGGCCAGGTGCTTCATCTCGACCATCGTGCCGACGGATCCGGCTCCGGGCGGCAGGTGCGGCCGGAGCACCGCGCCGGCGGCGTCCTCGAGCAGCCCGATGACGAACGGCGTCGCGAAGACGTGAACGCCACGATTGCCCATCGCGTGGGCCGTCTTGTCCTCGCCGACCGTGTAGCCCACTTCCGCCGTGGCGCCGCGCTCGATGTTCATGAAGTCCGGTTTTACCGCGGAAAGAGAAGCGAGTGCAAGCCCATCAGGACGAGCAGCACCTCGATGATGCCGAGAAAGACGCGATCGCTCATGCGGTCGAGCAGGCGGCGCCCGAACCAAGACCCCGCGAACATCGTCGCGCCGAGCACGGCGCCCACCGCGAACGTCTCCCAGGTCAAGAGGGCGTAGCGCGCGAGCGCCGCGCCCCGCGACAGGTGCATGGCCATGGCGCAGACGGACTCGGTCCCGACGTACGCTCCGCGCCGTAGCCCGTAGGCGAGGAAGAACGGCGTGTTCAGCGGCCCGGTGGTGACCACCAGGCCCGAGATGAGCCCGACGACCACACCGAGCACCGGGAAGTAGCGCAGGCGCATCCGGAAGAAGTCGGTCGCCAGGATGCGGCGCAGCGGCACCGAAGCGATCAGGAAGATGCCGACGAACCGCCCGAACCATTCCGCGGGCGCTCCGACGTAGATGACGGTGCCGAGCGTGGTGGCCGGGACGGCGCCGAGGGCGAATCGGAGAACGACCGCGCGATCCACCTCGCCGCGGCTCCACCAGATCCGCGCGAGGTTACCGATCGCCATCGTGACCGTCAGCACCGGCACCGCGGCGCGCACGCCGAGCACCCACGCGACGAGCGGGAGCATGATGATGCCGGTGCCGAACCCGGCCACGCCGCCCACGAGCGAGCCGAGCAGCGCGCCGACGACGAGCACGGCCCAGCCGATGGGATCGGGCATGTCGTGTCATCATACGCGGAATGTCTCGGTGGGTCGCCGCCGCGGGCGCGCTCGTCGTGTCGCTCGACTCCATGATGAACATCGCGTTCCCGGCGATCGCCGCGGCGTTCGCGGTCCCGCCCGAGCGCATACGCTGGGTGATCATCTGTTACGTGCTGACCTACGCGATCACCTCGTTCGCCGGCGGGGCGGTCGCCGATCACATCGGGCACGTCACGGTGTTCCGCGCCGGCGTCGCGCTGAGTGTGGCCGCGTTCGTCATGGGCGGCGCCGCCCCCACCTTCGAGTGGCTCCTCATCGCGCGCGTCGTCCAGGGCTTCGCCGGAGGGCTGATCTACGGCACGGCCCCGGCGCTCGCGACCCTCGGGGCGCCCCCTTCGGTCCGCGGCCGACGACTCGGCTTCCTGAGCGCGGCGATGGGGCTCGGCTTGCTGGGCTCGCTCCCGGCCGGCGCGCTCGTCGAAGCCTTCGGCTGGCGCGCGGTCTACCACGTGCGCGTGCCCCTGGCTCTGGCGGTGTTTGTCTGGGCGGCGACGACGCGATCGGAGCCCATCGAGCGCGAGCGCAAGCCCATGGCCTTCGCCGACCTCACCCGAGCGGCCGTGCTACGCGCGGGGGCCCTGTCGTTCGTGGCGAGGGGGGCGATCTTCGCGATCTGGCTTCTCGTGCCGTTCTATCTCGTCGAGACGCGCGGACTCGGCGCCCTCGTCGGCGGGGTCTTTTTCATGCTCACGCCCCTTGGCACGACCATCGCGGCCCCCATGGGCGGCCGTCTCGCCGACCGGGTCGGCCCCGCCGCGCCCGCCGTCGCGGGCCTGGCGCTCGAAGCCGCCGGCCTGGCGATTCTCGCCTTCGTGGGTGGCGCGACGCCGCTGGCCGTCGTCGCGCTCGGGCTGTTCGTCGCGGGCTTCGGCCTCGGTTTCTTCGAGGTCCCAAACATGGCCACGATCATGGCGGCGTTTCCGTCGGGCCAGCAGGGGGCGGCCGGCGGTCTCTCGTTCCTGGCCCGCACGCTCGGCGTCGTCGCCGGCGTCGCGGTGGCGGGGCAGATCGTGGCCGCCCGCAGCGGGGCGGTCGGCTTCCTCGGCGCCCTCGCCGAGTCGCTCCTGGTGGCGGCGGGCGCCGTGGCGGCCGCCGCGATCTTTGCGCTCGTCGGAGCGCGCGCGCGGCGGCCCATCGACGCCTAGACTTGGCTGGTTGCGCCCCTTCGGGCGCCAGTGGTAGCGTGGCGAACCACAGGAAGACGGCAGTGCGCGCCGCGGGCCGTTGCGGGGTTGGGTCCCGTCCGCGCCGAGGCGCGCCGACGATTCCAGGGAGGCACCGATGGCAGTGGCGCTCACGTCCAAACGGTACCGCGTCGATGACGTCGACGCGGGCGAGTTCTGCTTCCAGCAAGGGTGGACCGACGGCCTGCCGGTCGTGCCGCCGACCGAAGATCGCGTGACCATGATGCTCGCCGCGGCGCGCCTCGACCCCAAGCACCAGATCGCCTACATCACGAACCGGTCGGTGTCGATCACCGCCGAGAAAGTCGCGATCAACGCCGTCATGGCCGGATGCCGGCCCGAGTACATGGCGGTGGTCGTCGCGGCGGTGGAGGGGATCGGCGATCCGGCCTGGAGCTATCACGGGCCGGGCACGTCGACCGGCGGCGCCGGGGTGCTCGTGATCGTCAACGGGCCGATCACGCGGGAGCTCGACATCAACGGCGGCGACAACCTCTTCGGGCCGGGCTGGCGGGCGAACATGACGATCGGTCGCGCGCTGCGGCTCGTGATGCGCAACGTCTGCGGCTCGATGCCCGGACTCCTCGACCGCGGCACCCTGGGCCATCCCGGCAAGCTGTCGTACGTGATCGCCGAGAACGAGGCCGAGAGCCCGTGGACGCCGCTGCATGTCGAGCGAGGCTTCCGGCCCGACCAGAGCACGGTCACGGTGATGGCCGCCGAGGCGCCGCATCAGTTCTACAACCAGCTTTCGCCCGACGCCGAGGGCGTCCTGACCACGCTCGCCGACTCGATGAAGCATTCGGGCGGCTCCGGCCGGCAGCCGGAATACGTCGTCACCCTGGCCGGCGAGCACATGCGGACGATCGCGGCAAGCGGCTGGGGCAAGAAGGAGATCCGCCAGTTCCTGTTCGAGCACACGCAGAACACGGTCGCGCACCTCAAGCGCACCAACCGAATCCCGGGCGAGATCAAGCCGGGCGACGACACGAAGCTTCGGCCGATCGTCGCCTCGCCGGACGACATCCTGATCGTCGCCGCCGGCGGGCGCGCCGGCTCGTTCTCGTCGTTCATCCCGGGATGGGGCGGTGCCCGTTCCTCTCTCGCCACGACCAAGGAGGTCAAGCGATGATCGAGATCCTGGATCCCACCGTCGAGGCGGCTTCGCAGCCGATCACGTACGTCGACCGGCCCGGGTTCGCTGAAGGGCAAGCGGATCGGCCTCATCGAGAACACGAAGTACAACTCCGACAAGCTCCTGGTGCGGATCGGCGAGATCTTGAAGGCCGAGTACGGCGCCAGCGAGACGCGGCTGTTCCGCAAGCACAACGCGTCGGTCCCGGCGCACGAGGAGATCATCCAGGAGGTGCGCAAGACCTGTGACGTCATCGTCGCCGGCGTCGGAGACTGAGGGTCCTGCTCGTCGGGCAGTGTGCTCGACGGAATCGTGCTGGAGAAGAACGCGGTGCCGGCAGCCTCGATCGTCACGGACGTCTTCGAAAAGACCGCGCGCGCGATGGCTGAGCAATGGGGCGTACCGACCTACAAGTTCCTGATGATGCCGCATCCGATCGCGAACCTCACCGAGGCGGAGCTCGACCAGCGCGCGCGAGAGATCGCGCCCGAGGTGGCGCGGCTCCTCCTGCAGGGTCAGGGATAGACGGCGCGTTCCGGCCGTCCTGGTGGTGCCGGAACGCGCACGTGCAGACCGTCTGGGGCCCGCTCTTCCGTCGCCGCCGGATCCGGTGGCGGCGGGAGCGGGTCGCCACGTCGGACGGGGACTTCGTCGACCTCGACTGGGCTGGCTCCGACCGGGCCGGGGCCCCTCTCCTGCTCGTTCTCCACGGCCTGGAAGGCTCGTCGAGCTCTCACTATGTTGTCGGGCTCGCCTGCCAGGCGCTCGCGCGCGGCTGGCGCGCCGTCACCCTGAATTTCCGATCGTGCAGCGGCGAGCTGAACCGCCTGCTGCCGTTCTATCACTCCGGCCACACCGCCGACCTCGACGAGGTCGTCCGGATGCTCGTCGCGCGAGAACCCGGCGTGCGCATCGGCGCGGTGGGCGTCTCGCTCGGCGGCAACGTCCTGCTCAAGTGGCTGGGTGAGCGCGAAGCCGGCGCGCCCGGCGCGGTCGGCGGCGCCGTGGCGATCTCGGTGCCGTTCGATCTCGCGCACTGCGCCGAGGCGCTCGATCGCGGCGTCTGCCGGCTCCTTTACGCCACCAACTTCCTCGGCACGATGCGCGCCAAGGTGCGTCTGAAGGCCGCGCGCGACCCTAGCCTGGGCGAGATCGTCGACGTGCCGCTGGCGCTGCGCGCGCGGACCTTCGCCGAATACGACCGCGCGGTGACCGCCCCGCTCAATGGATTCGCCGACGAGCGCGACTACTGGGCTCGGGCGTCGAGTGCTCCCTATTTGCGCCGGATCCGGCGGCCGACCTTGCTCGTCAACGCGCTGGACGATCCGATCGTGCCGCGCCGTGCGCTGCCCGACCCGGCCGAGCTGCCGCGGTGGGTCCGGGCCGAGTTCGTGCGGCGCGGCGGGCACGCGGCCTTTCTCGAGGGGCGCTGGCCCTGGCGGGTCGACTCGTGGGCCGAGCGCCGGGCCGTGGAGTTTCTCGCGCCGCTCCTCACGGGCGAAGGCGCAGTCTCGACCGGGCCGGTCTGCTAGCATGCCGGCCATGCGCCACGACGCGTACGGCCTGCCGGTCAGCACGCACGCCGCGGCGACGGTCGAGGCCTACGACCAGGCGGTCGACGGGCTCCTGTCCTGGGATGCGCAGGCCCTCGAGCGCTTCCATGGCGCGCTCGCGCTCGATCCGGGGCTGGCCATCGCGCATGCCGGCGCGGCCGTCTGTCTCTTCCTGGAGGAGCGCTTCGCCGAGGCGGTCGAGGCAGCGAAGACAGCGCGGGCTCGGGCCGCCTCGCAGACGGACCGCGAGCGGCGTCACGTCGAGGGACTGGCACTCCTGGTCGAAGGCAAAGGTCACGACGCAGTGAGCGCGATGCGCGAGCACCTGGCGGACTATCCGCGCGATCTCCTGGTCTTCCAGCGCCTCTACTTCATCTGGTTCTGGCAGGGAAAGTTCCCGGAGATGCTGGCGCTCGCCGACACCTTCACCCGCTACCATCCGGGCAACTCCTTCATGCTCGGGCTCCACGCGTTCGTCCTCGAGGAGGCCGGCCGCTGCGACGAGGCGATCCGCATGGCCCACGTGGCCAATCTGAAGAATCCGCGCGACGCCTGGTCGATCCACGCGCTCGCCCACGCGCTCTACGAGATGGCGGCGTTCGACACCGGCGTCGCCCGGCTTCCCCTGGCGATCGAACCGTGCACGCACCTCGGCTGGTTCAGGAACCATCTCCTGTGGCACCTGGCGCTGATGCATCTGGGACGAGGCGAGTACGAGCGGGCGTCTAACATCGGTCGGAGCGTCTTCGAAAGCGCGCCGTCGTCGATCCCGGGCGATCTGCACGACTCGATCTCGCTCCTGTGGCGGCTCGAGCTCCTCGGCCGCGACGTCGGCGAGCGCTGGAAGCCGTTCGGTCGGATTGCCGGCGAGCGCCTCGATCGTCAGGCCTTGCTGTTCCACGCGGCCCACCTGGCGATGGCGCTCGCCGCGAGCGGCGACGGGGCCACCGCGGACCGCCAGCTCGGGATGCTGCGCGAGCGCGGCGCGCGCGACAGGACCGGGCTGGTCCGCGACGTCCTGGTGCCGCTGATCGAAGGCATCCACGCGTTCGCCGGACGGGACTACCGGCGCGCGATCGATCGTATCGAGCCGCTGACGCCGCGCATCGTCGAGCTGGGCGGCAGCCGCGCCCAGCGCGACGTCTTCCACGACACCCTGCTCGAGGCCACCTTCCGGGCAGGGGACATGGAGCGCGCCGAGAGGCTCTTGGCCGTTCGTGTCGCCCGCCGGCCCGACCGCTTCTGGAAGACGAGGGCCGCGGCCGGCGCCGCAAGATCATGAGCTCGCGCGCGGCCCGCGCCGCGCTGCTCATCGTCGTCGCGCTGATCTTCGCCGGCTGCGCCTCGCGCGGCGCGCCCGCCGCCGAAGGCGACCTCGTCCGGCTGACCTTCCTGCAGATCAACGACCACTACGTGCTCGGTCCGGTGGACGACGGCCGGCGCGGCGGCATGGCGCGGCTGGCCACGCTCGTTCGCGAGGTCAGGCGCGAGAACCCGAACACGGTATTCCTCCTGGCCGGCGATTTCCTGTCGCCCTCGGTCGAGTCGACGTTTCTCCAGGGTGCCCAGATGGTCGCCGCGCTCGACGCCATCGGCCTGGATTTCGCCACGTTCGGCAATCACGAGTTCGACTTCGGCCCGGCCGTGCTCGCCGCGCGCATGAAGGAGTCGAAGTTCCGGTGGCTCTCTGCCAACGTCGTCGACCGGCGTACGGGCCGCCCGTTCGGCGACGCCTCGCCCGATGCCCTCCTGACGCTCGGGGGCCTGCGTGTCGGATTCTTCGGCCTCACGACGGCCGAGGCGGCGCGCACGTCCCGCGCCGGGCCGGACATCGGGTTCACCCCGCCGCTCGCGGCGGGCAAGGAGGCCGTCGCCCGCCTCAGAGCCCGGGGCGCGCTGGTCGTCGTGGCCGTCACGCACCAGGACATGGCGGACGACAAGGGCCTCGCCGCGGCCGCCGACATCGACGTCATCCTCGGCGGCCACGAGCACGAGCCCCTCGTGGCCGAAGAGGGCAAGACCTTGATCACGAAGGGGGGCTCCGACGCGCGCTACCTCGTCCAGGTCGATCTCTGGCTCACCCGCGAAGGCAAGCTCGTGGAGCGGTCGTGGCGGTACCGCGAGGTGAGCCGTCGCGTCGCGTCCGATCCAGCGGTCGAAGAGCTGGTCCGCGCGTACGGCACGCGGCTCGACCGCGAGCTCGACCTCGTGATCGGCCGCACCGAGGTGCCGCTCGAGGCGCGAGGCCACCATTTGCGCACGCAAGAGACCAATCTCGGCGACTTCATCGCCGACCTCCTGAGAGAGCGCCTCGAGACCGACGCGGCGTTCGTGAACGGCGGATCGATCCGGACCAACCGCACGGTGCCGGCCGGGCCTCTGACCAAGCGCGACGTCCGTGCCCTGCTGCCGTTCACCGACGTGGTGTTGAAGCTCGAGATGCGCGGCCGCGACATCCGGGCCGCCCTCGAGCACGGCCTGGCCCAGACCGACCGAGAGGGCGGAGGCTTTCTACAAGTGTCGGGGATTCGCCTCGTCTGGAGCCCGCGGCGGCCGGCCGGACAGCGCCTCGTGAGCGTGGCGGTCGGCGGCCGCGCGCTCGAGGACGAGACCACGTACAAGGTCGCCGTCCCGAGCTACCTCGTGCGGGGCGGAGACGGGTACACCGCCTTCGCGCGCGCGACGGTGCTCGTCAACGAATCGAGCGGGCCGCAGGTCGCTCAGCTCGTGCTGGACGCGATCGTCGCGCGCGGCGCGATCGCGCCCGCGACCGATGGACGCATCGGCCGGCTCGACTAGGTCTTTGGTCGTAGTCGCCGAGTTTTTATCCACTTATCCCCAGCAATTCACAAAATGAAAATCGTCCCAACGGACGCGGCGCGAGGCAGCAGCAGGCCTTGTGAACACAGAAAAGCCGCGCTCGCGCGCTACGACACAACGCGGCGGCGTGTGCTCACGCGGTCATCGCGAGCTTGCGCTCGCGAACGCCGCATTTTTGGCGGCGATGTTCGGCGTTGATCTCTGGCCGTTCGGCCCGTACCTTACGTGAACTGTGCTCAACCCGCCGCGCGTCCTGGTCGTGGATGACGAGCGCTACGTCCGCGGTCTTCTCTCCGAGCTCCTCGCGGTCTGGGGTTGTCAGGCCGACCTGGCGGCGAGCGGCACCGAGGGGCTACGACTCTTCAAGCAGAAGAGCTACGACCTCGTCCTGACCGACTACGTCATGCCCGGCGGCTCCGGCCTGGAGCTGGTCGAGAGCGTGCGAAACAGCGACGCCGCCGTCGGCGTGATCATGCTGACCGCGTCGGGCGCCGATCTCGACGGTCACGGGCGTCGGCTCGGGTTCAAGCTCCTGCGCAAGCCGCTCCAGATCGACCATCTCGAGGCGGCCGTGAAGCAGGCGCTGAGCGACCGGAAGATCGAGGCCTAGCTACTTCCCGAGCACTTTGCGCGGATCGAACGCGTCGCGCAGCCCGTCGCCGATGTAGTTGATCGACAGCACGGTCAGGAAGATCGCGGTCCCCGGAAAGATCGCCCAGTGCGGGGCGAAGTCCAGGTTGTCCTTGGCGTCGAACAGGATCCGACCCCACGTCGGGATGTCCGGCGGAAAGCCGAGACCGAGGAACGACAAGGTCGACTCGGCGATGATCGCGGCGGCGACGTCGATGGTGCCCGCGACGATGACCGGGCCCATCGCGTTCGGCAGGATATGGCGCACGACCTGGCGGACCGGCGGGGCGCCGAGGCTCCGCGCCGACTCCACGAATTCCTTTTCGCGCAAGGACAGAAACTGCGCGCGCACCAGCCGGGCGACCTGCATCCAGCGCAGGCCGCCGATCACCGCGACGATCAGGATGAAGACGCCGGCCTCCGGCCCGAACATCTTCCGGAGCGAATCGCGGAAGAGGTAGACGATCAGCAGCAGGAGCGGTAAGCCCGGCAGCGCCAGGAACATGTCGGTGACCCGCATCAAGGTGTGATCGACCACGCCGCCGTAGAACCCGGAGATCGCGCCGACCGCGGTGCCGATGGAGATCGCGATCAGCATCGCGGCGATCCCGACCGCGAGCGAGATGCGCCCGCCGTAGAGCATGCGCGCCAGCACGTCCTGCCCGAGGTCGTCGGTGCCGAGGGGGTGGTTCCACGACGGCCCCTTGAGCTTGGCCTTGAAGTCGATGTCGTTGATCGGCAGGCGCCAGACGAGCGGCCCGAAGACCACCGCGAGGACGAGCGCCAGCAGGATCACGCTGCCGACCATGGCCAGGCGATGCCGGCGGAACCGTCGGGCGCTCTCCTGCCACAGGGATGTTCGCGGTTGGGCCGCGGCGACCGCGAGCTTGCCGAGGACGGTGTCCGAGGCGACGCGAGCCATCAGCGGTACGAGATGCGCGGGTCGAGCCACGCGTAGAGGAGGTCCGCGGCCAGGCTCGAGAGCAAGACGAGGATGGAAAAAATGAACGTCACCGCCATCACGACCGGCGTGTCGTTGGCGAGAATCGACGCGATCAGCAAGGAGCCGATGCCCGGCACGCGAAAGATCTGCTCGGTGACGATCGCGCCGCCGAAGATGGTCGGGATCTGGATCGCCACGAGCGTGACGACGGGGATCAGCGCGTTCCTGACGACGTGCTTGACGAGGGTCACGCTCTCCGAGAGTCCCTTCGCGCGCGCCGTGTTCACGTAGTCCAGGCGGATGACGTCGAGCACGGCCGCGCGCATGAAGCGCGTCATCGAGGCCGCCTGCGCCAATCCCAGAACGGTAACCGGCATGATCGCCTGCCGGACGTGCTCCCAGTACCAGCGCCAGCCCGTCGCGCTGATATCGGACCGGTAGATGAACGGCAGCCAGTCCAGGTAGATGCTCAGGAAGAGAATGAAGAGGAGACCGGTGAAGAACGTGGGCAGGGAAAACCCGATGAACGCCAGGGTCGTCGCGATCTGATCGAAGATCGAGTAAGGGCGCAAGGCGGAGTACGTCCCGATGGGAATCGCGACCAGGATCGCCAGGAGCTGGGCCGAGCCCAGGACGATCAGGGTCGTCGGCAGTCGCTGCAAGATCAAGGTGTCGACGTCGACGCGGCTCACGAACGAAAATCCCCAGTCGCCGCGCATCATCGACGCCACCCACCGCGCGTAGCGGACGGGAAGGGGATCGTCGAGACCGAACTTCGCCCGGAGGTTCATGCGCACTTCGGGCGGCACGTTGGGATTGGTGGCCAGCTCCTCGAAGGGATCGCCCGGCGCCATCACGAGGATCGTGAACAGGATGGCGCTGATCCCGAAGAGCACCGGGATCAGGATCAGGGTCCGGCGCAGGAGATACTTGGACATGCCGTGCCGGCATCAGGCGGAGCCGGGCGGCTCGAGCCGCCCGGCCCCGCCCGACGCGCTTACGCCCTGGACCAGTACGGGAGTGCCCAGAAATCGCCGTCCCACCCGCTCTGCACCACATCGCGCAGGCGGCTGGAGATCGCCGCGACACGCGGGCGGAACACCACGGGAATGACCACGATGTTCTGGATGACCAGGTCGTTCATCTTGACGAACAACGCCGCGCGCTTGACCGGGTCCATCTCGGTCTCCGCGGCCTTCCACGTCTTGTCGTACTCCTCGTTACGCCAGCGCGTCTTGTTCGTGAGGGCGAACTTGTTGTCCTTGGACGAGACCTCCCATGACGTGAACTGATCCATGAACCGCTGGGGATCGGGCTGGGTCATGGTGGTCGTGTACATCTGCAGATCGGTGTAGAAGTGCGAGTACGTGTCCGGATTGGCCGGGTCCGACGAGAAGAAGATGTTCGCGGTGATCGCCTTCAGCTCGAGCTCGATGCCCGCCTTGGCGGCCGCCTGCTTCACGATTTGCTGGGTCTTCTGGCGCGGGGCGTTGATGGACGTCTGATAGACGAACTTCAGCTTCTTGCCGTCCTTGGCGCGAATGCCGTCGCTGCCCTTCTTCCAGCCCGCGGCTTCAAGGATCTGATTGGCCTTGTCGACGCTGAACTCCCACTTCGTGTTCTTCGACACGAACCGCGAGGGCGCGTTGACGAAGTTGGCGGTCGCGACACCGGTGCGCCCGTAGATCTCTTCCTGGATCGAGCCGCGGTCGACCAGCACGTTGAGCGCCTGGCGGACCGCCGGGTCGCTGAGGATCGGATGCTTCGTCTTGGGCGACGACCGCTCACCGTCGACCTCGGTCCACGGATCCGCGGTGTTGACCTGGATGTGCTCGATGTTGCCGCCGGCCACGATGTCGGCGCGGCCCTTGCCGCCCTGCTCGAGGCGCTTGAGGATCTCGTCTTCTACCTGCATGTTCCAGGCGTAGTCGAATTCGCCGGTCTGGAGCACCGCGCGCGCCGCGGAGGGCGCGTCGCCGCCGCCCTTCATCTCGATCTGATCGAAGAACGGCCGGTTGGGGACGTAGTAGCTCGAGTTGATCTCGCCGCGGACGATGTCGCCGGGCTTGAAGTCGACGAACTTGTAGGGACCGGTGCCGACCGGCTTCAGGTTGGTCGGCGCCTCGCGCGACTTGTCGCCCTTGAAGGCCTGGAACAGATGCTTGGGAATGATCATCCCCGTCGGCCCGCAGAATCCGGCCGACCAGAAGGGCATCGGCGACTTGAACATGATCTTGACGGTGTGACTGTCGACCTTGTCGATCTTCGCGATGTCCCGATACTGGCCGACGGTGACCGCGGCCGTCGCCGGATCCATCACGTATTCCCAGTTGAACACGACATCGTCGGCGGTAAAGGGCTTGCCGTCGTGCCACTGGACGTTCTTCTTCAGCTTCCACGTCACGGAGAGCCCGTCCTTCGCGACGCCGCCGTTCTGGACACTGGGCGTCTCCGCGGCGAGCACCGGAATGATGTTGCCGTCGGGATCGTACGCGGCGAGCGGCTCGTAGAAGATGCGGCTGGCGTCCTGGTCCTTGGTGCCGTTGGCGAAGTGCGGGTTCAGCAGGGTGGGCGCCTGCCACCACAGCGCCTTGACGAGCCCTCCGCCGCCGCGCTTGGTGGGATTGGACGTCCACTTGGGCTGCGCCTGCGCGACGCCGGCCGACGCCAGCATCTGGGCGGCCATCGGGGCCGTCAAGCCGAGCCCGACCATCATTTGAGTGAAGCGACGGCGACTCATGGTACCCGCCTTCACCTGACCGACCAGCGCCCTCAATTCACGCTCTTCCATTGAATCTCCTCTCTAGCCCGGCCCGAGAGCGGCCGGGTGGTTGGCCTTCTTACCGTTTCGCCCGTCGGGGTGTCAAGACTGCCGGTGCCAGTACGCGAGGCGCCACAGATAGGAGTCCCAGCCGGAGAGGTCATTGCCCTTGAGGCGATTCGACACCCCCGCCACCGAGTTGCGCCACACGATCGGGATCACCACGACGTTCTGAGTCAGCATGTCGTTCATCCGGATGAACAAGGCCGCCCGCTTCACCGGATCCATCTCGCTCTCGGCGGCTTTCCAGAGCCGATCGTACTCCTCGTTGCGCCAGCGCGTGGTGTTGCGCCGTGCCCACTTGTTCTCCTTCGAGCAGATCTCCGCCGACGTGAAGTTCGACATGAACGTCTGCGGGTCGGGTGCACCCGGGCCGACGTTGTACATCTGGAGATCAGAATAGAACTTGGTGTAGGTATCGGGGTTGGCGACGTCGGACGAGAAGAACACGGACGCGACGACCGACTTCAGCTCGACCTCGATCCCGGCCTTCGCGCAGGCCTGCTTCACGATCGTCTGCGCCTTCTGTCGCTCCGGGTTGATCGAGGTCTGAAAGACGACCTTGAGGCGCTTGCCGTCCTTGGCACGCACGCCGTCGGCGCCGCGCTTCCAGCCCGCGCCCTCGAGGATCTGGTTGGCCTTGTCGACGTTGAACTCCCAGCGCAGATTGGACGACCGGAAGCGGGTCGGCCCGTTGAGGAAGTTCGGCGTTGCCTGGCCGAGGCGCCCGTAGAGCTCCTCGTGGACCGCGCCGCGATCGACCAGGACGTTCAGCGCGCCCCGGACGGCGGGATCGGTCAAGAACGGATGCGTGGTCTTGACGGACGACCGCTCGCCGTCGACGTCCTTCCACGGGTCGGTGTTGTTGAGCTGGATATGCTCGATGCCGCCGCCGGTGGCGATGTCGATGTGGCCTTTGCCGCCCTGCTCGAATCGCTTGAGGATCTCGTCCGCGACCTGCAGGTTCCAGGCGAAGTCGTACTCCCCGGTCTGGAGCACGGCGCGCGCCGCCGAGGCGGCGTCGCCGCCCCCCTTCATCTCGAACTGGTCGAAGAACGGGCGGTTCGCGACGTGATAGCCGGGGTTCAGCTCGCCCCGGACGAGGTCGCCCGGCTTGAAGTCCACGAAGCGGTAGGGCCCCGTGCCGACCGGCTTGAGATTGGTCGGCGCCTCGCGCGACTTGTCGCCCTTGAAGGCCTGAAACAAATGCCTGGGAATGATCATGCCGCGAGCTCCGCAGAAGGCGTCGAACCAGAAGGGGGTCGCGTTCTTGAAGACGAGCCTGACCGTGTGGCTGTCGAGCTTCTCGACCCGCTCGATATCGCGATACGTCGTGATCGTGATAGCCGCGGTCGCCGGGTCGGCCGCGTATTCCCAGTTGAAGACGAGATCGTCGGCCGTGAACGGCTTTCCGTCGTGCCAGCTGACACCGCGCTTGAGCTTCCAGGTGACCGACTTGCCGTCGCGCGCGACCCCGCCGTTCTCGAGCGACGGAATCTCCTGGGCCAGGATCGGGAACAGATTGCCTTCGGGGTCGAAGGCCGCCAAGGGCTCGTAGAAGATGCGCGAGCCGTCCTGATCCTTCGTGCCGACGGCGAAGTGCGGGTTCAGCAGGGTGGGGGCTTGCCACCAGAGCACCTTGAGCTGCCCGCCTCCACCGCGGCGCGTCGGCGTGAAGCCGTCGGCGCGCGGCTGGGCGAGAACTCCGGCCGCGCCGAGCATCTGGGCAGCCAGCGGCCCGGTGAGGCCCAGGCCGACCATGATCCGGGTGAAGGCGCGGCGCGACAGGCGACCGGCCCGAACGTCCGCAATGAGGCGGTGGATCTCTCGATCGTCCATGAGGTCGTCCTCCTACCGGTGGCCGTCGGGCGACCCGTCAGCGCGCGCGTCTTCGCGGCCGGGTCTGCTCGTCGGTGAGAACTCGCGCGGGCCAGCCAAGTCCGCCTACTATAGCAAGCGGCCAAGTGGGCGCAAATTAGGCGATCCCGCCGTAAGGGTATACTTTTGCGGGGTTCTTCATGCCGACCGTGACGTTGAGAAGGGCGACCATGCATGGAAAGCTGATGCTGACGGGGATCGTGGCGGCCGGCGGCGCCGTCGTCGGCGTCGCGCTGCTGGCCGTGCTGAGCGAGGGCCAGCTAGAACCCGCCTCCGCGTCGACCGCGGCCGCGGCGGACACGGGCGCGTCCCGCGTGCGTACAGCGAGCGCCGCTCAGGTGAGCTCGCTCGATCAGGCGGCACGAGAGCTCGACCTGATTCGACCTTCCAGGCCCAAGCAGGCCTCCGACTTCAGCGTGTCCTTGCTCGGCGGAGAAACTCTGAAGCTCAAAGGACAGCGCGGCAAACCCGTCCTGATAAATTTCTGGGCCACCTGGTGCGCACCCTGTCGCGAAGAAATGCCCGCGATGGAGCGCCTCTACCGCAAGCACAGGGAGCGCGGCTTCGTGCTGCTCGCCGTCTCGGTCGATGCGGACGCAGCACTCGTCAAACCCTTCCTGGAGCAGTACAAGCTCACGTTTCCGGTGGCGCTCGACGCGAAGATGGACCTCGCCAACGCGTACGGCGTCCGCGCCCTGCCCGCGAGCTTTCTCATCGACCGCAACGGCTATCTGACGGCGCTGGCGCTCGGGCCGCGCGCGTGGGACAACCGCGCCGCGCACGCGCTGGTCGAAGGGATGCTCGCGCCGATGACGAGCGAGTCGGTGGGGGTCGCGGTCGCCTTCTCGGCCGGGCTGTTCTCGTTCCTGTCGCCGTGCGTGCTTCCGCTGTTCCCGTCGTACGTGTCGTTCATCACGGGCATGTCGGTCGCCGACCTGACCGCCGACCTCTCGGCCGCCGCGCGCCGCCGGGTGCTGATCCACGCGTTCGCGTTCGTCCTGGGCTTCTCGCTCGTCTTCGTCGCGCTGGGGGCGTCGTTCAGCGCCGCGGGGCAGTTCCTGCTCGACTATCGCGACTGGATCCGCCGGATCGGCGGCGCGCTCATCATCATCTTCGGGCTCTACGTCGCGGGGCTCCTGAAGATCGGATTCTTCGGGCGCTCGCAGCAGTGGCAGCTCCGCGAGAAGCCGGCCGGCTATCTCGGCTCGCTCGCGGTGGGCATCACGTTCGCCATCGGCTGGACGCCGTGCGTCGGCCCGATCCTGGGCGGCATCCTGACGCTCGCCGGGACGAGCGAGACGGTCCAGCGCGGGATCGGTCTCCTGGTCGCCTACTCGGCGGGGCTCGGCCTTCCGTTCCTCATCTCGGCGGCGGCCCTCGGGCCGTTCCTCGCGTTCTTCAAGCGCTACCGCCGCTTCATCCCGGTCGTCGAGCGCGCCGCGGGCGTCGTGCTCGTCGTCGTCGGCGTGCTTGTCTTCACGAACTACTACGCCGTGCTGAACTCCTGGGCGCTGTCGATCACCCCGGACTGGCTCTTCAAGCGGCTGTAGCCGCGTGCGCGCTCACGCCCGCGTTCCGGCAACGTCGGCCAACCTCGGGCCCGGCTTCGACGCGCTCGGGCTGGCGCTCGCCCTCCACAACGAGGTCGTCGCCGGGAAGACGACCGCGTGACCGTGACGATCGAGGGCGAGGGCGCCGACCGTCTGGCGCGCGACGGCACGAACGTCGTCGCGCGAGGCGTCAAGCTCGCCTACGAGGCTGCCGGCCGCGACCCTTCAAGGGCTGCGCGCTCGAGTGCGTTAACCGCATTCCCGCCGCGCGCGGGCTCGGCTCGAGCGCGGCGGCGTGGGTGGGAGGTCTGGTCGCGGGCAACGCGCTCCTCGGGTCGCCCCCTGTCGAGGCACGCGCTGCTGGGCCTCGCGGCGCGCGCCGAGGGTCATCCGGATAACGTTGCCGCGGCGATCCTCGGCGGCCTGACCGTTTCGTGCGGCACGCCCGAGGGCGTGACCGCCGTGACCTTGCCCGTGACGAAGAGCCTCACCTGGGTCGTGCTGGTGCCCGAGGTCACGAGCGCCACGGCCGAGGCCCGCGCGCTGCTGCCGCGCTCGGTGCCGCGCGAGGACGCGGTCTTCAACGTGCAGCGGGTCGCGCTCCTGCTCGCGGGTCTTCAGACCTCGCTGCCGCAGGCGCTCTCGGTCGCGCTCGATGATCGTTTGCACCAACCCTATCGGCTGAAGCTCTTCCCCTGGATGCCCGACATCGCGACCGCGGCTCGCGCGGCCGGCGCGCTGGGCTGCGTGCTGAGCGGCGCCGGCCCCTCGCTCCTCGCTGTCGTGGCCGGGGACGGCCATGCCGTCGGCAGCGCGATGGAAGCGGCGCTGAGCCGGAACGCGGGTGTTCGGGGTAAGGCGCGTGAGTTCTCGACGTCGACGCCGTCGGGCGCTTCGAGCACAGTCTCCTAGGCCGCCGAACCCATCTTTGTCTCCGCGACCCGCCACGATCGTCCTCGTCGTGTGGGTGGCCCTGGCGGTGGGGAACGGTCTCTACTTTTCGTTCTCGGTGTTCCTGGTCCCGCTCATCGAGGAGTTCCACTGGTCGCGCGGGCTGACGGCGGGCGCCCAGTCGATGTCGACGATCCTCCAGGGTCTTCTGGCGCCGATGGCGGGGATTCTGGTCGACCGGTTCGGGCCGCGGCGTGTGATCCTCTCGGGCGCGGTGCTTCTCTCGGGCGCGTCCATCCTCGGCTCGACGATCCGACTCGGCCGGCGAGCTCTATCTCTACACCGGGGTGCTCGGCGCCGCGGGGCTCGTCGGGCTCGGCCCGGTGCCGATGGGCGTGCTGCTCTCGCGCTGGTTTTCCGAGCGACGGGGCCGAGCGGTCGGCATCGCCTTTTCCGGGATGGGGTTCGGCGTCTTCGTCATGGGCCCGCTGGCCCAGTGGCTCATCGCGTCCATGGGCTGGCGGGCCGCGAGCGCGGCGCTCGGCGCGGGAGCGCTCTGCGTCCTCGCTCCGGTCGTCTGGATCGGCGCGCGCGACCCGCGACCGGATCGCCGGAGCCGGCCGGCCGCGGCGCGTCGGCGCGCCTGGCGGCCTCGGGTCCGTCCCCGCCGACCGCACCTGCGGCGTGCGCTTCAGAGCGCGCGCGTTCTGGGCGCTCTGGCTCGCGAACCTTTGCACTCCGCTGGCCGTTTTCCCCATCACGACCCACCAGGTCGCCTTCGCGATCGACCGCGGCTTCGCGCCGCTGCTGGCGGCCTCGGTGTTCGGGGTGATGGGGCTCATGTCGATCGTGGGCGTGTGAGCTTCGGCTTGCGGCCGATCGCTTCGGCGGTCCGCTGGTGGCGACCGTGTCCTATGGCTGCACAGCGGGCGGCGCGCTTGCCCTTCTGGCTCTCGAGATCGACTCGCGCGCCGGCTGGCTGGTGGTCTACGCCCTGCTCTTCGGGCTGGGCTTCGGCGCACGCGGTCCGATCGTGACGGCGATGGCGTCGGAGTTCTTCAGCGGCCGCCGCTTCGGCGTGATCTACGGCGCCTGAATGTCGGCAACGGGCTTGGCGGCGCCATCGGCCCCTGGTTCGGCGGCGTCGTCCACGACGTCATGGGCTCGTACCGGGTGGTGTTCCTGGCCGTCCGTGGTCTTCTGCGTGCTGGGCTCGCCTGCTTCTGGCTGGCCCGGCGGCGCGCAGCCTTGACCGGCCGGGCACGCGATGCTAACTGGAACGAGCATGAGTGACGGCGTTCTCTCGGATCGCGAACTGCGCGCACGCGGCGCGCGACGGCTGGATCGCCTCGCCGGTCGCCTCGACGATCAGCAATTCCAGCCGGCCAGCCTGGATCTCCGGCTGGGGCCGGACCGCCTATCAGCTCCGCGCGAGCTTCCTGCCGTTCCGCGAGAGCGTTCAAAGCCGCCTCGGCGAGCGCGGGCTCGCCGAGAGCGACCTCGTCATCGACCAGCTCTCCCTGTCCGGCTCGGGCGCGACGCTCCAGCGCGGCTCCGTCTATCTTGTCCCACTTCTCGAGTCGCTGAGTCTGCCGCCCGGCGTGCGCGGCCGCTCGAACCCGAAAGTCGACCACGGGTCGGCTCGACATCTTCACGCGCGTGATCACCGACGCGACGCCGCGGTTCGACGAGATCCGCGCGGGGTACCGCGGCGCGCTCTATCTGGAAGTCTCGCCGCAGTCGTTTCCCGTGCGCGTGCAGGCGGGCGCCTCCTTCAATCAGCTCCGGCTGCTCGCCGGGCAGACGGCCATGACCGATTCGGGCCTCGAGGGCCTGTATCGCGAGACCGCCGCTGCTCTACGACGACGACGAGCAGCCGATTCCGGCCGAGCGCGTCGTCGTCAACGACGGTCTCTGCATGGGCGTCGACCTCTCGGGCAGGCTGACCGACGGGATCATCGGGTATCGCGCCCATCCCAACCCGCCGGCGATCGACCTCAGCCGCGTCGGCTTCTACGATCCCGGCGAGTTCTGGGAGCCGATCAAGCGCCCGTCGCGTGACCCGTACATCCTGGAAGCGAACCGGTTCTACATCCTCCTTTCCAAGGAGCGCATCCGGGTGCCGCCGGAGTTCGCCGCGGAGATGGTCGTCTACGACGCCGGGGCGGGGGAGATCCGGACCCACTACGCCGGCTTCTTCGATCCCGGATTCGGCTGGGGCGACGGCACGATTCTCGGCACCAAGGTGGTCATGGAGGTGCGGGCGCGGGAGGTGCCGTTCATGGTCTATGACGGCCAGACGTCGTTCAAGGTCCTGTTCGAGCGGCTGCGCTCACGCCCCGAGCGGGTCTACGGCGCCGGGCTCGGCTCCTCGTACCAGCGGCAGACCCTGACCCTCAGCAAGCACTTCAGACGCCTCTGAAAGAGGGCGTGCTAAAATGCATGCAGTAGTGGTCTTCGGGTACTTTGGCGACACGGCCCGTTGCCCCATGGAGGGCGAGATGGCAGAGCAGAAGAAGAAGAGACGTCAGGCCGACGAAGCCCGCAGAAGGCGGTGGCGACGGAGCGGCCCCGAGCCCTGAGCTGGCCAAGAAGGGCAAGAAGATCAAGGAAGACATCGACAAGCTCCTCGACGAGATCGATGACATCCTCGAAGAGAACGCCGAGGAGTTCGTCAAGAGCTACGTGCAGCGAGGCGGCCAGTAGGCATGCCGATCTACGAGTACCGCTGCCGCGAGTGTGACGGGGAGTTCGAGAAGTACGTGGCGGGCGCGGCGACCGCCGTCGCGTGCCCGGCCTGCGAGAGTGAGCAGGTGATGCGCAAGCTGTCGGTGTTCGGCCTCAAGACCGTCGGCGCGCTCCAGTCGTCCGGCCCGTCGGGCGGCGGCGGGTGCTGCGGCGGCGGCTGCGCCTGCCACTGAGTAGACCGGCCTCTCCCGTCTCGCTCTGATGGACCTGCGCCGCCTCGAGATCTTCGCGAAGGTGGCCGAGCTCGGAAGCTTCTCGCGCGCCGCCGAAGCCCTGTTCCTGACCCAGCCCACCATCTCCGAGCACATCCGCGCGCTCGAAGACGAGCTCGGCGTGCAGCTGCTCGACCGTCTCGGACGAGGCGCCACGCCGACGCGCGCCGGCGAGCTGATGCTCGGCTACGCCCGCCGGATGCTGGCGCTCTCGCGGGAAGCCCGGCAGGCGCTCGACCAGTTCCAGGGCCGACTGAGCGGCCAGCTCGTCGTCGGCGGCTCGACGATCCCTGGCGAGTATCTGCTGCCGTCGCTGATCGGCCAGTTCAAGGCGAAGTACCCGGACATTTCCATCTCGCTGCTGATCGGCGGCAGCCGCCAGGTCAGCGACGTGGGTCGACGACGGGCGAGCGGAAATCGGCGTCGTCGGCGCGCGCCCCAGCCTTCGCACTCTCGTCTCCCGTGAGCTGATGCCCGACGAGCTGGTCGTCGTCCTGCCGGCCGAGCATCCCTGGGCGAGCCGCAAGAGCGTCACGCTCGCCGACCTCACGCGCGAGCCTATGATCGTCCGCGAGCAGGGCTCGGGCTCCCGGGAGGCGCTCGAGCATGCGCTGGACGAGGCGAACGTCGACCTGACGGCGCTGCGCGTTGTCGGCGAGATGGGCTCGACCCAGGCGATCAAGCAGGCGGTCCGCTCGGGGGTCGGCATCTCGATCATCTCGAAGCGGGCCGTCGAGGACGAGTGCCGGGCCGCCTTGCTCGCCTGCGTGAAGCTCAAGGATCTGCGCATCTCGCGGTTCTTCTACCTGGTCACCCATCGCGACCGGAGCCGCTCGCCGCTCGCTCAGGCGTTCGTCGACTTCGTGGAATCCCAGCTTCCCGCGTCGCGCGTCGCAATAACGTCCGATGACCGAGCACACTCACACCGAGGTCCGCCTCACCTCGTACGCCTCCTGCGCCGGCTGAGCGTCCAAAATGGCTCCTGGAGATCTCCAGGAGGTGCTGGCGGTATTGAGGCCGGACGGCACCCCGCCGCCCGCGGAGCTCCTCGTCGGTCTCGGCGCGGCGGACGACGCGGCGGTCTATCGTCTCTCGCCCGATCTCGCGATCGTCGAGACCGTGGATTTCTTTCCGCCGGTCGTCGACGACCCGTGGACGTGGGGCGCGGTCGCGGCGGTGAACGCGATGTCGGACGTCTACGCGATGGGCGGCGAGGTGATGTTCGCGCTCGCGGTCGCGGGCTTCCCGCGCGAGATGGCCAAGGACGATCATCTCCGAGGTATTCCGCGGAGGCCGCGACAAGGTGGCCGAGGCGGGCGGCGTGATCGCGGGAGGGCACACGGTCGTCGACGCCGAGCCGAAGTACGGGCTCTGCGTGACCGGCCGCGTCCATCCCGACCGGATCTTGTTAAGGGCGGTCTGCGATCCGGCGACCGTGTCTTCCTTTCCAAGCCGCTCGGCACCGGAGTCGTCACCACCGCCGCGAAGAACGGCGTGGCCGGCGCCGAGCGCTCGCGGGCGCAGTCGCCAGCATGCTGCGGCTCAATCGCGCCGCCGCCGCCGTCGCGCGCGAGAGCGGGGCGAAGGGCGCGACCGACATTACCGGATTCGGCTTCCTCGGCCACGCCGGCGAGATGGTCAAGGCATCGGGCGCGGGTCTCGAGGTCGAGGCGTCTCGTCTGCCGATCCTGCCGGGCACGCGCGAGCTTGCCGAAGCGGGACAGTTCAGCGGCGGCATGAAGCGCAATCGGCGCTACGTCGACGCCGCGTTCGGGACCGCGCTGACGATCGATCCGGCCGTGCCGGGATATCTGGCTTCATTGCTCACCGAGTCGGAGACCTCGGGCGGGCTCCTCTTCTCGGTCGCTCGCCGACCGGGCCGGCTCCGTCGCGGAGGCATTTCGACGGCGGGGCGAAGAGTGCTGGGAGATCGGCCGGGTCCTCCCCGAGCCGGTGATCCGCATCAAAGCGTAGTCGCCGCTCATCCGCTATCGGAACCGTCCATGCGCCGGCCCTTCGAGATCGCCGTTACCGATTTGTCTTCAGCGCGAATCCCGATATTGTCGAGGATCACCGAATGGTCAGCTCTGATCTCAAGGAGACCTCGATGAACCGACGCACCTTCTTGCGAACCGCCACCTCGCTGTCGGCGGGTGCCGCCGCGACACGTGTCCTGGGTGTCGTGCCGGCGGCCCACGCGCAGCAGAAGGAATTTTCGCCACGGCCGGGAACCTGGCGGACGTTCGAGATGACGACGCGAGTCGAGATCCTGGAGCCGGCGGGCGTGATGAGGGCCTGGCTTCCGATTCCGTCGGTCAAGGCGGATTACCAGAAGCCGCTCGGTGATCAGTGGTCGGGAAACGCGAAGGTGATGAAGGCCGTGACGGACAACGTGTACGGCGCGTCCATGCTCTACGCGGAGTTCGCGGCCGGCGAAGCCGCACCGGTCGTGGAGCTGACGAGCCGCTTCCAGACCCAGGATCGGGCGATCGACTGGTCGAAGAAGGTCACCGTGGACGAGGCGCCGACGACCCTGAAGATGTGGACGAGATCGACCGATCTCATGCCGACCGACGGCATCGTCCACGAGACGGCGCTCCAGGCGACCAAGGGTAAGACGACCGACGTCGAGAAGGTCAAGGCGGTCTACGACTGGATCCTCGCCAACACCTACCGCGAGCCCAAGGTGCGCGGCTGCGGCGTCGGCGACATCAAGACGATGCTCGAGACCGAAGAGCTTCGGGGGCAAGTGCGGCGATATCAATGGCTCTTCGTCGGCCTCGTGCGCTCGATCGGCATGCCCGCTCGCGACATCTATGGGATCCGGGTCGCGCCCTCGGCGTTCGGCTACAAGTCGCTCGGCGCCGGCAGCGCCAACATCAGCAAGGCGCAGCACTGTCGCGCCGAGGTCTTCCTGAACGATCACGGCTGGGTGGCCATGGATCCCGCCGACGTCACGAAAGTCGCGCGCGAGGAGACGAGCGAATCGCTGAAGGTCGACCATCCGCTGGTCGAGGCGGTTCGGCCCAAGCTCTTCGGCGGATGGGAAGGCAACTGGGTCGCGTTACAACACCGCGCACGACGTCGCGCTGCCGAGCGCGACGCAGGGCGGGAAGCTCGGCTTCTTCATGTACCCGCAAGCCGAGACGGCGCAGGGTCGACGCGACAGCCTCGATCCCGGACACTTTCAAGTACACGATCACCACGCGCGAAATCAAGCTGACCGCCGGATCCCGGCGGGCGCGGTGACGCGCGTCGCGGCGCCCGCCGACCCTCGTGCCGCCGCTTCGCGCCTCGCTCGCGACCCTGATTCTCGGCTCCGTCCTCTGCGCCTCGATCGCCCAGACCGGAAAGGCCGGCGCCGACTCCACTCGGTTCATTCCGTGGAAGGCGGCGACGACGCCGGCGCTCGCGCTCAACGATCTCGCCGGCCGCGGCGCACGCTCGCCGGCTATCAGGGCCGCGCCGTGCTCCTCAACTTCTGGGCGACCTGGTGCGAGCCGTGCCGGGCCGAGATGGCCTCGATGCGGACCCTGCAGGAGCGGCTCTCCGGGCGGCCGTTCGCGGTGCTCCTGGTGAACTACGGGGAAGCGAGAGCGCGGGTGGGCGACTTCGTCAAGCGCGAGGCGATCGCGTTTCCGATCCTGCTCGATCCCAATCAGGACGCGCCACGGGCGTGGCGAGTCCGCGTGCTCCCGCGAGCTTCCTGATCGCACCCGGACGGCCGCGTGCGCTACAGCGTGATCGGCGAGATCGACTGGGCGCAGACCGACGCGGTCCAGCTGGTGCAGAGTCTCTTGCGCTAGAAACCGGCTCGAGGCGGGAGGTGCCCGGCTACGCGCCGGGACGTTGAGACGCGCGCTGGTTTCGGAGAACCGCCAGCAGTCGCTGCTTCAGCTCCGAGGGGATGTCGACCTCTTTCAGCTTGGTCGCCGCGTTCACGGTTCCGCGGTAGGTGTTGACGAACGCGACGCAGGGCCCGCACCCTTCGATGTGCCACTCGAGGAGCTCGCGGGTCGATTTCGGAAGGCTTCCGTCGAGATAGTCGCCCAGGAGGTCGGCGATCTGCCGACATTCGATCGATGACGGGCTCGGGGCTCCACAATCGGGCATCGCCGTACATTATATGTAGACGCTAGGCCCCGCGCGAGGGATTCGAGGCAGAATTGGCCGGCTCGTCTTTACGCAGTGCGCCGTTGTCGGTATGCTCGCGCCGGTGTCCCAGAGCCTCGCCACACCTCCCGCGACCTGAACGGCGGGGATGATCGTCCGCTTCGTGACGTCGGCGTCACTGTGTGCGGCGCACGGCGAGTGAGCAGCGAGGCGGCCGGCGCCGATTTGCGCGGCACAGGTGCGTGAGTGGCCGAGAATTTCGCCGTGATTCGGCGGTCGCGGGCGAGGTCCGCAATTGGCAGGCAACTTGCTGTGACCATCGAGTAGTATGAGACATAAGCGTCGTGAAGAGGGCGGTAACGCCATCGCTTGACGGCTCTCTATAGAATGACAGCAGCAAGGCTTCGCGAGAGGAGAGCTCGATGAGTCAGGATTCCCGGGTTCAGGCGTTTGGTGCCGCCTTCGAAAATCTGCGCGCCGAAGTCGAGAAGGTGATCGTCGGTCACCGAGAGGTCATCACGCACGTGCTCACCGGGATGTTCGCCGGCGGTCACGTCCTGCTCGAAGGCGTGCCCGGTCTAGGCAAGACGCTGCTTGATCAAGACGCTCTCCGAGGGCCTCGAGCTGTCGTTCTCGCGAGTCCAGTTCACGCCAGACCTGATGCCGGCCGACATCATCGGGACCAACATCATCGTCGAGGATGCCGAGGGCCGGAAGCACTTCCAGTTCCAGCACGGTCCGATCTTCGCCCACATCCTGCTGGCCGACGAGATCAACCGCGCCACGCCGAAGACCCAGTCCGCGCTGCTCGAAGGCATGCAGGAGAGCGCGGTCACCGTCGGCGGCGCCACGCGTCCGCTGCCCGGCGCCGTTCTTCGTGCTCGCGACGCAGAATCCGATCGAGATGGAAGGCACGTACCCGCTGCCCGAAGCGCAGCTCGATCGATTCCTCTTCAAGCTCAGGGTCCGCTATCCGCAGATCGAGGAGCTGAACTCGATCATCGACCGGACGACGCAGTCACGCACCGCGACGGTGAACCGGATCCTCGGCGGCCCCGACGTGCTCTCGTTCCGCGAGCTGATCCGCGAGGTCCCGATCGCCTCGCACGTCCGCGATTTCGCCTCGGCGATCGTGATGGCCACGCATCCCCAGTGGGAGCAGGCGCCGGACGTCGCGCGCCGCTTCGTGCGCTACGGCGCGAGCCCCCGCGGGGCCCAGGCGCTGGTCCTGGGCGCCAAGGTGAAGGCGCTCTCCGAGGGCCGCTACAACGTCAGCATCGAGGACATCAAGGCACTCGCGGTGCCGGCCCTTCGCCATCGGGTGATCCTCAACTTCGAGGGTGAGGCCGAGGGCGTCGACACCGACACGTTGATCACTCGAGTCGTCACCGATACCGAGGCGGGCGTCAGCCCAGAGCCGCGAACCCTTTCTCCGCTAACCGCGGGAGGAGCTCATGACCGAGTCGCCACGGATCGAAGGCCTCCTGCGGCGCATCCGGCGGGAGATCCGCCGACGGCGGGCGGAGTATTACGGGCTGCGCGGCGCCTTCTGGGGCGCCGTCGCCGGCGTCGCGGTGCTGCTGGCCAAGCACGGCCTGGGCGGAAAGGCGCCGTGGATCGCCGCGGGTCTCGCGGTCCTCGGGGCGCTGGCCGGCCTAGTGTACGGCGCGGCGCGAGGTGTCGCGCGCGGCGACGTCGCCCGCGTCGCCGATCGAGCCTTCGGCCTCGACGACCGTGTCGCGACGACGCTCGAGTGGGCCGATCGCCCGGACCGCACGCCGCTCGTGGACGCGCTGGTGTCGGATACCGTTGCGCGCGTGGAGAGGCTCGAGCTCAAGCGCGTGGTCAAGCGGGTCGTGCCGCGCGATGGGCGCTTGCTGGCGCTGCCGGTGGTCGCGGGCCTCGTCCTCATGATCGCCCCACCCATCCCGATGCCGTCGGGACGCCTTCCCGACTTCCTGTCGTCGAGCGAGGAAGAGCGCGAGGAGCGGACGAGCTCGTCGATGCTCGAGGAGACGACGCGCCAGGTGGCCAAGGATCCGCTCAAGCGGCCGTCGTTCGAGGAGCGCGACTTCGCGCAGCGGGCCGGCGGCAGCGGCGCCACGACGACCGGCGACCTGTCGGCCATCTTCAAGGACACGTCGCTCGCGAACGCGCGCCCCGACTTCAACAGCTTCATGAAGAAGGGCGACGAGCGCCTCCGGATGCTCGAGCAGGCCGACCGGATCCCCGACCTCCAGTCGGACTTCACGAACAGCCAGTACAAGATGGTGTACAGAAAGTCGAAGGCCCTGACCGGCGGCCTCCGGCCGGACCAGATCTCGCCCCAGAAGCTGCGTGAGCTCCTCGAAGAGATGGAGCGTCTGGGCCGCAAGGGCGGCGCCAACTGGAGCGGCGACGCGATGGAGGGCATGGAGGCGCTCGAGGGCGGCCAGAGTGATCGCGCCCTGGAGGCCATGCAGAAGGCGCTCGACAAGATGCGGGCGATGGACGAGTCGCAGCGCTCCGGCAAGGGCCTGCGCGGCGGCCGCGAGTCCGAGCGTGGCTCGCGCGGGAAGGATCGCGCGCGCGGCGAGGGGATGGGCCCGGAGGACCAGGACTTCGGCGAGGGTGAGGGGCTGATGCCGGGCAAGGGCCGGAGCAACAACCCGAAGGGCGAGGCGACGCAGCGCCTGCGCGGCAATCCCTTCGACGTGGGCGTCGAGGGCGAATCGCGCCAGGGCCGCAAGGAAGGGTACGACACCAATCTGACCGGGCGCGGCGGCAGCATGGCCTCGCGCCTGCAGTATCTCGGAGTCATCGGACAGTACCGCAAGCAGATGGAGGACGCGATCACGCGGGAGCAGGTGCCCCGCGACTTCCACGATCAGATCCGCAACTACTTCCAGTCGCTGGACGAGCGTTAGACGGACGCGAGCGATGCCCGCAGCCCGTCACGCATACTTCACGTCCGAGTTCCTGGCGCAGCTCGAGCGCCTCTCCCTGCTCTCTCGCCGGATCTTCCGCGGGCGGGTCAAGGGCGAGCGTCGTAGCCTCCGGCGCGGGCACAGCGTCGAGTTCTGCGACTACCGCGCCTATGGCGTGGGCGACGACCTCCGCTACGTCGACTGGAACATCTACGGCCGCCTGGACCGCCTGCACGTCAAGCTGTTCGTCGACGAGGAAGATCTCTGCCTGCACCTGATCGTCGACGCGTCGGCGTCGATGAGCTTCGGCACTCCCAGCAAGCTCGAGTGCGCGGCGCGCATCGCCGCAGCCCTCGGCTTCGTCGGCCTCGTGAACCTCGAGCGGGTGGGGGTGGGCGTGCTCCGCGAGCGGATCGCCGAAGGCTGGCCGCCGACCCGCGGCCGGAACCAGGTCACCGGCCTCGTCGATTTCCTGGCGGCGGTCCGGCCCGCCGGCGGCACGAGCCTCAACGAGGCGCTGGCGAACTACGCCGCGCGCTCCCGGCAGACCGGCCTCGCGGTCGTCATCTCCGACCTGCTCGATCCGAGCGGATACGAAGCCGGCGTGCGGGCGCTCCTCGAACGGCGCTTCGACGTGCACCTGGTGCACGTGCTGGCGCCGGAGGAGATGAATCCGGAGCTCGCCGGTGACCTGCGTCTCATCGACAGCGAGACCGGCGAGATGCGCGAGCTCTCGATGGACGGCGATGCCGTGCGCGCGTACCGCGAGCGGCTGCGCCAGTACCTCGACCGCGTCGAGACGTTCTGCCGGACCAAGGAGATCGGCTATCACCGGCTGACGTCCGACTCGCCGGTGGAAGCGTTCGTCCTCGCCCAGCTGCGGGGGCGGGTGGTCGCATGAGCTTCCTGTCCCCGCTCGCGCTGTCGCTCTTCGCCCTGTCCGTGCCGCTGGTGCTGCTCTACTTCCTCAAGGTTCGCCGGCGCGAACGGACGGTCTCGAGCCTCCTGCTGTGGAGCACCTCGGTCCGCGACCGCGAGGCCTCGACGTTCTTCCAGCGATTGCACCGCGACCCGCTGCTCCTCCTCCAGCTCCTGGCGCTGCTCGCGCTGGCGCTGGCGCTGGCGCGGCCCGTCGCGACGGTGATGGGGCAGGGCGCCCGCAAGGTGGTCGTCGTCCTCGACACCTCCGCCTCGATGAAGGCGCAAGACGTCTCGCCCTCGCGGTTCGAGATGGCCCGGGCCGGCGCGGCCGGGCTCGTGCGCGGGCTCGGCGAAGGCGCCGAGGTGATGGTGATCGAGGCCGGAGTGCAGCCGAAGGTGACGGCCGCGATGGCGCGCGACCGCGAGCGGGCGCTCGGGGCCATTCGCGCGGCGGAGCCCCGCGATCTCCCGACGCGGCTCGTCGAAGCAGTCGGGACCGCCCGGGCTCTCGTCGCCGGCGATCCACGCGCTGAGATCCACGTCTTTACCGACGGCGCGTTCACCTTGCCCCAGAGCGAGAACACCACCGATCCGCGCGTGCGGTGGATCGGCGTCGCGCGGCAGGGCAGCAACGTCGCGATCACCTCTCTCTCGATCCGGAAGAACTACTACGGCGCCTTCGACTATCAGGCATTCGTCTCGCTCGTGAACCACTCGAGCGAAGCCCACACGTTCACCTTCCGGCTGGAGCTCGACGGCAAGTCGATCGCCGAGAAAGAGGTGACGCTCGAGCCCAACGTCCGGCGCTCGGTGGTGCTGCCCTTCAGCCACGGCGGAAGCGCCACCGTGACGGCGCGGATCCGCATCGATGACGACCTGGCGGTCGACAACGTCGCGTACGCGGTCCTGCCGCCTCCACGGAAGATCGCCGTCCTCCTGGTGAGCCCGGGCAATCTCTTCCTCGAGAAGGTGCTGCGCACCGACCCCCAAGTGTCCCTCGACGTGCGCACGCCCGACCAGTATCAGGGCGGGATGGGCGACGCCGACATCGTCGTGCTCGACTCCGTGACGCCGCCGCGCGCCGGCCCGGGACGGTTCGTGTTCGTCAACGCCGTGCCGCCGGACGTGCCGCTGGAGGTCCTCGGCCGGATCGAGCGGCCGACGATCATGGACTGGGACCGGTCCCACCCGGTCATGCGGCACGTCGAGTTCGCGAAGGTGACGATCGAGGACGCGATGCGCATCCGGCCGTTGGCGGCCGGCCGGCCCGTCGTCGAGGCCACGGGCGGGCCGCTCATCTATGCGCTCGAGGAGCCCGACCGGAAGGCGCTCTTCGTCGGGTTCGATCTGTTCAAGACGGACTTTCCGCTGCGGATCGCCTTCCCGCTGGTGCTCTCGAACACGCTGCGCTGGCTGCATCCGGCGGGGCTCGACCAGTCGAGCTTCCAGTTCGCGGCGGGGCAGCCGATCCTCCTGCCGGCGCCGCACGGAGTCAGCACGGTCACGGTGACCACGCCCAGCGGCCGAACCGTGCAGGGCCGGGTCACGCGCGGCGCCATCAGCTTCACGGAGACCGACGAGGCCGGTATCTACACGCTGGCCACGGCGCGCGGCGAGACACGGGTCGCCGTGAACCTCATGAATACCGACGAGTCGAACCTGGCGCCGCACGCCCTGCCGGCCCCGGCGGGCCAGGCGGCCGCGGCGCCGCCGGTCCCGGTTCAGCGCGACCTCTGGCCGCTCTTCGTCATGCTGGCGGTGATCCTGCTCGCGGTCGAGGGGTTGCTCTACTGGCGGCGCCAGAGCGCGGGGCGGCTGCGCCCGCCGTCGAGCGCGGGCGACCGCTGGGCGCTCGCTCTGCGGAGCGCGCTCGTCGTTGTGCTCTGCCTCACCCTGCTGCGACCGGAGCTTCCGCGATGGGTCGACCGCATGAACGTGGTGTTCCTGCTCGACCTGTCGGACAGCGTGAGCCTCGCCTCGCGTGAGCGCGCGTATCGATTCGTCGCCGAATCGGTCAAGTCGATGAAGAGCGGCGACCGCAACAGCGTGATCGCGTTCGGCGAGCAGGCGGTCGTCGACCAGCCGCTCGCCGCGCGTCCGGGTGTCGATCGGCCGAAGGCTCAGGTCGACGGACACGGCACGAATATCTTCCAGGGGATCCAGCTCGCCCTGGCGATGCTGCCGCCGGGTCAGGCCAACCGCATCGTCATGCTGACCGACGGGCGCCAGAACGCCGGCAACGCGCTCGCGGGCGCGCAGGCGGCCAAGGACGCCGCCGCCGACATTTACTATGTCGCGTCGCCGCTGACCTTTACGCAGGAGGTCGTCGCCGAGGCGCTCGTGCTCCCGAGCGAGGTCAAGTTCGGCGAGCCGTTCCAGGCGAAAGTCGTCGTGTGGAGCCACCGCGATACCGAAGGACGGGTCTCGCTCTTCCGGAACAACGAGTTCCTCGGCTCGCAGGTCGTCCGGTTGAGCGCCGGCAAGAACGTGTTCAGCTACCGCCAGTCGCTCGACTCGAGCGGGATCCACGTCTATCAGGCGGCGCTGGAAGTCGACGGCGACACGATCGAAGAGAACAACCGGGCCGTGGGCGCCGTCGTGGTCCGCGGCCGGCCGCAAGTCTTGCTCGCCGACCGCGATCGAAGCCACGCGCAGTCCCTGGCCGGCGCGCTCCGGTCGCAGAACATCGACGTGACCGTGGTCGAGCCGCCGCAGATCCCGACCGATCTGGCCGGCCTGCAGAAGTACGACGGGATCGTGCTCTCGAACGTCTCGTCGCTCAAGCTGAGCCGGCCGCAGATGGGTTACATCCGCGACTACGTCCGCGACTACGGCGGCGGCCTCGTCATGATCGGCGGCGAGGAGAGCTTCGGCCTGGGCGGCTACTACCGCACCCCTGTCGAGGAAGCGCTCCCGGTCACGATGGAGGTCAAGCAGAAGGTCGAGATCCCGAGCCTCGCCGTCGTGCTCTCGATCGACCGCTCGGGCTCGATGGCGATGTCCACCGACGAGAAGGTGACGAAGCTCGACCTCGCCAAGGAAGCCTCCCATCTCGTGGTGGACCTGCTCGACGAGCGCAACGAAGTCGGCGTCATGAGCTGGGACACCGAGTTCATCTGGGACGCGTCCGTGCGGCCGGCCAAGGACAAGGCGGCGATCCATCACGCGATCGCGACGATCAAGGCCGGCGGCGGGACAGACGGGTATCCGGCGCTGAAGGAGTCCTACCAGATCCTGTTCGAGCGCCCCGCCCTGCTCAAGCACGTCATCTTCCTGTCGGACGGGCAGATGACGCGCGGCGACTTCCAGGGGCTGCTGCGCCGGATGGCCAAGGACAAGATCACGGTGTCGACGGTCGCCATCGGCAAGGACGCGGACGTCCAGCTGATGGTCGACATCGCCAAGTGGGGCAAGGGTCGCTTCTACTACACCGAGGACTCGCAGACGATTCCGCGCATCTTCACGCTCGAGACGCAGCTGGCCTCCAAGGCCTCCCTCGTGGAGCAGCCCTTCAAGCCGCAGCTGACGTCGCCGGGCCACGAGGCGATCCAGGAGATCGACTGGAAGAACGCGCCGCCGCTCGGGGGGTACGTTGCGAGCACCCTGAAATCGACCGCGGATCTGGTGTTGATGAGCCACCAGGAAGACCCCGTGCTCGCCACCTGGCGGTACGGGCTCGGCCGCTCGGTCGCGTTCACGTCGGACGCCAAGGCGAAGTGGGCCGTGCTCTGGCTCCGGTGGCGCGAGTTCAACAAGTTCTGGTCACAGCTGATCCGCTGGACGCTCCGGAGCGGCACGCGGAGCGACACGGTCGCGATCGTGGAGCGGCGCGAGAACTCGGGCGAGATCTTCGTCGACGCCGTCGACCCGAAGGGCGAGTTCATCAACTTCCTCGACTCCCAGGTCGCCGTGGTCGCGCCCAACCGGGAACGGTCGGTGATCGACCTCGAGCAGGTCGGTCCGGGCCGGTACCGCGGTCAGTTCGCCGCCGCGCAGGAGGGCGTCTACCTGGTCGGCATGGCGCAGCGGCACAACGATCGCGTGATCGGATCGCAGCTCGCGGGTTTAGTGGTACCGTACGCTCAGGAGCTGCGCGACCTGGGCGTCGACGAGACCCTCTTGCGCGAGCTCGCCGAGCTGACGGGCGGGGGAGCGCTCGCGAAGCCCCAGGACGCGTTCCTGACCGCGCGGCGACAGTCCCGCATCGGTGTGGAGATCTGGCCGTGGCTCGTCGGCCTGGTCGCGCTGTTGCTGGTCCCGGAGATCGCGCTTCGGCGCATCGGACCGGGAGCGTTCGAGCGGGTGGTCAGGGTGTTCCGTCGGGGTCTCCGCAAGAAGGAGGTTCCGTGATGTGCCGACCGGGGTCGATGGTTCGACCGGGGTGGCGGTCGTGGATGCTCGCGGCCCTCGTGAGCGCGATCGTCGTCGCCGCGGCGGGTGGGGCGAGCGCCGACTCGAAGCTTCGAGTCGTCATGATCGTGCCCTTCGACGCGACCGCGCTCGAGCCTGAAGAGCAGTGGATGGGCGAGGGCGTCGCGCAGATCCTCGCCCTCGGCCTGGCCCAGAGCGCGTCGATCGTCCAGATCGAGCGCGCCCGCCTTCGGGCGGTCAGCCGGGCGGACGCCTGGACCGAGCCGGTCCTGGCTCAGACGGCGCGCACCGTCCGCGCCGACGCAGTCCTCTTCGGGCGGCTCGAGCGCCGCGGTACGGACGTAGCCGTCGTGCCCCAGTTGATGGAGATCAAGCCGAGCGCGGCGGATGTCACGAACCTCGAGCCCGTGGTCGCGCCGGCGGGTGACCTGTTCGACCGGCTCTCCACACTACCGGTGCGGTATGCTCGCACGCTCAACGTCACCTTGAGCGACGCCGACTCCGGCCGCGTCGAAAAGGCCGCGCGCCCGACACGGGTCGCGCGGGCTTTCGAGCTGTTCTCGCGCGGCCAGATCGCCGCGCGGCGCGGCGACCAGGAGGGCAACGAGGCCGCGGTCGACCTCCTCTCTCGAGCGATCGAAGTCGATCCGAGCTTCGTCGTCGCCACGTACTCGCTCGGTGTGGTGCACTCGTCGCTTGGGAACCGGTGGAAAGCCGCCGCGCAGTTCCGGGCTTCGACCCAGCTCGACGCGACGTATCCGGAGCCGGCGAAGGCGCTCGGCGATCTCTATCTCTCGCAGCCGCGGCGCCTCTTCGATCAAGCGGTCGAGGCGTACAGCCGCGCGATCGAGCTCCGGCCCTTCTATGCGGACGCCTACGTCGGGCTCGGAGACGCGAAGGCGGCCAAGAGCGACATCGACGGCGCCATCGCCGCGTACCAGAAGGCGCTCGTCTACAATCCGGTCAATCCGCGCGTGCACATGAGCCTCGGCAAGATCTACTACGGAGAAAAGGGGCTCTACTACGAGGCGGTCACCGCGTACAAGAAGGCGATCGATCTCGATCCCCACTCGGTCGACGCGCGTATGGGCCTCGGCGAGGTCTACGAGGAGAAGGGCCTGTACAAGGAGGCCACCGAGGAGTATCGCCGGGTCATCGAGATCGACGCCAAGCACACGGGCGCCATGTACAACCTCGCGCTCGTCTACGAGAAGGTCGACCCGAGGGCGGCGATCACCCAGTGGGAGCGCTACATCGAGCTCGCCTCACCCCTGGCGACCGAGAAGGACTGGGTCGACGTGGCTCGCCAACATCTGAGAAAGCTCAAGAATCAAGTCAAGGACTAGGCGGCCGCAGGACCGCGGCCGTCTACGTCGTCGTTCGTCACGCTCTGGTCGCGCGCCGACGCGATTTCGAATGTATGGGGAGCGGCGCCGAGGCGACAGCTATGATGGCTGTGTGGCCAGAGAAGTTTGAGGGATCCCGTGGATGAGCTGAGGAAGGACCCGACGCGAGGACACTGGATCCTCATCCGCCCGAAGGCGAAGCCCTCGCGGCAGGTGGATTGTCCGTACTGTCCGGGCGGCGAGCATCTCGCCGGACCGGAAATCGCCGCCTACCGACCGGAGGGCTCGACCGCCAACAGCCCGGGCTGGAGTGTTCGGGTCGTCCCGGAGCCCGACGCATATTTCCGGATCGAGTGGGAGCTGGTCCGCGAAGGTGTCGGAATGTTCGACATGATCAATCCGCGCGGCGCAAGCGAGCTGGTGATCGAGTCGCCGCGCCACGACGACACCCTGGCCTCGATGGAGCCCGAGCGCGCTCGAAGCCGTGCTCTGGATGTACCGCGACCGGCTTCTCGATCTCAAGCGCGACGGGCAGATCCGCGACATCCTCGTCTCCCGACGCCACAAGAAGCCGGGCGTGGCCGGCCATCATCCGTACTCGCGGATCACCGCGATCCCCATCGTCTTCGACGAGACGCGGCGCGAGCTGCGTGAGGCGCGCGAGTACTACCAGTACAAGCGCCGCTGCCTCTACTGCGACATCCTCCGCCAGGAGATCGCCGCCGAGGAGCGGGTGGTGCGGCTGACGTCGGCCTTCGCCGCGATCGTTCCCTACGCCCCCCGCGTGCCGTTCGAGGTGTGGATCGTTCCACGCCAGCACGGCTGCTCGTTCGAGGAGGCGATCAAGCCTGAGAACCTCGGCGACCTGGCGCGGCTGCTCTCCGGCTACTTCCGCACGCTCGCCCGGGGATTCGGCGATCCCGGCTATGAGATGACGCTGCACACGGCGCCCAACCTTCGATCTCGAATCCTGCAGGGGGACTGGGCGACGATCCGTGACGACTATCACTGGCACATCGAGATCATTCCGGAGCCCGAGCACGCCAATCGCATCGGCGGCATCTTCGTGAACGAGACGCGACCCGAAGTCTCCGCGGCCGAGCTGCGCCAGGCCTGGACCGATCGGCTCTGAGGACCTGGGCCCCGCGCCGGCTCGCGAGAGCCTGGCTCCCGGAAGCCCAGCCACACCTCTTCGTAGCTATCTAGCTGAAACACAGGCTATTCTTGGCATAGCCCGATCGACCTAAACCCAGTCACGGTCTGACCGCTTCGGTGTACCGGCACTCATACGCCTGGGGACGAGCGGGGGATCGCTCCTGCGGTAGGCGGCCGAGATCTCCATCATTCCAGCCATTTCGAGTTGACGTCGGGCTGAGCCGGTGTAGAATGCGACTGAAAGAGTCGCCGATAGAAAGAGTCGGCGATAAGGGCCCTTGCCCGTTATCAAGGGGATCGTAGAACGCGAGGGTAGGACGATGCTGCGTTTCACGAAGCGCGCCGACTACGGGCTGATGGCGATCCACTACATCGCCACGCACAACGGCGCCGGCGCGGTCAGCACCAAGCGGATCGCCGAAGAGTTCGGGATTCCGCCCGAACTGCTCGCGAAGATCCTGCAGCGCCTCGCGAAGCGGCGGCTCATCGTGAGCCAGAACGGTCCCAAGGGGGGCTACGTGTTGACGCGCCACCCCGGCGACATCTCGGTCGGCGAGGTGGTCCGCGCGCTCGAGGGGCCGATCAGCATCGTGAGCTGTCTGGATGGGGCCGGATGTCCGCAGGAGCTGCGCTGCAATCTCAAGCGGCCCGTGCAGAAGCTCCAGACGGCGATCAGTCAGCTGCTCGACACCATGAGCCTGGCGGAGCTGAGTAACCAGACGGCTCCGGAGGTTCTGTCGATAAAGTGACACAGGGCACGCACCAGTGCGAGACGGAGAGAGCCAGATGGTGAAGTTCCCGATTTTCATGGATTCGCAGTCGACCACGCCCGTGGACCCGCGGGTCGTCGACGCGATGATTCCCTACTTCACCGAGAAGTTCGGGCACCCGGCGAGCCGCAACCACTCGTTCGGCTGGGAGGCCGAGAACGCTGTGGACCGCGCCCGGGATCAGCTCGCGAAGATCATCGGCGCCCGGGACCCCAAGGAAGTGATCTTCACCTCCGGCGGGACCGAGTCGATCAATCTCGCGATGAAGGGCGTCGCCGAGATGTACCGGGAGAAGGGCAACCACATCGTCACCACTGCCATCGAGCAACGGGCGAGCCTGGACGTCTGCAAGCGCCTGGAGCGGCAGGGCTTCGAGGTGACCTACGTGCCGGTGCGGCCCGACGGGCTGGTGGAGATCGACGCGCTTCGCCAGGCGCTCACCGACAAGACGATCCTCATCTCGGTCATGTACGCGAACAACGAGATCGGGACGATCCAGGACATGGCGGCGATCGGTAAGCTCGCCAAGGAGAAGGGGATCATCCTGCACGCCGACGCGACGCAGGCTGTCGGCAAGATTCCCGTGAACGTGGAGGCGGCGGGCATCGACCTGCTGTCGTGCACCGCCCATCTGATCTACGGCCCCAAGGGCGTGGGCGCGCTGTACGTTCGGCGCAAGGCGCCGCGGGTGCGCATCGCGCCGCTGATCGACGGCGGCGGGCACGAGCGCGGGATGCGGTCGGGGACCCTCCCGGTGCCGCTCATCGTCGGCTTCGGACGCGCCGTCGAGATCTGCAGCGAGGTGATGGCTGAGGAAGGCGCGCGGCTCGCGAAGCTCCGCGATCGTCTGCAAGACATGATCCTCTCGAACGTCGACGAGGCGTACCTGAACGGGCATCCCGAGCGCCGCCTGCCTCACAACTTGAACATCTCGTTCGCCTACGTCGAGGGTGAATCCGTGCTGATGGGGCTGAACAAGGAAAGCGCCCTGTCGTCGGGCTCGGCGTGTACGTCCTCGACGCTCGAGCCGTCCTACGTGATCGGTGCCCTGGGCGCGAGCGCTGAGCTCGCGCACTCGTCGATCCGCTTCAGCCTGCACCGGTTCACCACCGAGGAGGAAGTCGAGCACGTGGGTGCCAGGACGATCGACGTGGTCAAGCGGCTGCGCGAGATGTCGCCGCTCTACGAGCTGGCCAAGGAAGGCGTGGATCTGAAGTCCATCCGGTGGAAGGCCGACTAAGGGGGTTCGAACATGGCCTATAGCGATAAGGTTGTCGATCACTACAACAACCCACGGAACGTCGGCTCCTTCTCGAAGGACACGCCGGGGGTGGGGACGGGGCTCGTCGGCGCGCCGGAATGCGGCGACGTGATGAAGCTCCAGATCAAGGTCAACGTCGACACCGGGGTCATCGAGGACGCGAAGTTCAAGACGTTCGGGTGCGGCAGCGCCATCGCGTCGTCGAGCCTGGCCACCGAGTGGCTGAAGGGCAAGACCGTCAACGAGGCGGCCAAGATCAAGAACACGGACATCGTCAACGAGCTCAAGCTGCCGCCGGTGAAGATCCACTGCTCGGTGCTGGCGGAGGACGCCATCAAGGCGGCGCTGGCGGACTACCGGGAGAAGAGCGCATCAGCGGACGCTCCCGCGTCGTCCAAATAGGTAGCGGAGGAATGAGAGCTATGGCGGTCGCACTGTCGGAAGCAGCGGCGAAGCAGGTGAAGGAGCTCAAGCAGGCGCAGAACCTGCCGGAGACCGTCTTCCTGAGAATGGGCGTGAAGGGCGGCGGGTGCTCGGGGATGTCGTACGCGCTCGAGTTCGACAGCGAGGTCGGCCCCCACGACAAGCAATTCGAGCTCGACGGCATCAAGATCGTGGTCGACAAGAAGAGCTACCTGTATCTGAACGGCACGACGCTCGACTACGTCCAGCAGGGGCTGACGGGGGGCTTCACCTTCGTCAACCCCAATGCCAAGTCGAGCTGCGGATGCGGCACGTCGTTCTCGGCGTAGCCGGGTCCGCGGAGCGACACGGAACGGGCCCGGCGAAGGGCCCGTTCGTTTTTTGGGAGAGCATGAAGGGGAGGGGATGAAGGGGAGGGGAGTGGATCACTTCGAGGTGTTCGGGTTGCCGCGACGGCTCGCGATCGATGCCGCCGAGCTGCAGCGAAAGTTCTATGAGCTCTCGCGCCGCGGGCATCCAGACTTCCATCAGGCCGCGTCCCCGGAGCGCCAGGCGGAGATCCTCGAGGCCTCCGCGCGGCTCAACGCCGCCTATCGCGCGCTGCGCGATCCGATCGCGCGGATCGAGTACCTGGTGCGGCTCGAAGAGGGCCGCGAGACGCGCGAGGGCGCCACGGTGAAGCCGAAGGCGCCGCCCGAGCTACTCGAGGAGATGTTCGAGATCCAGGAGACGTTGCAGGAAGCCAAGTCGGGCGGGCTCGACGCCGGTGCCCGGGAGACCTTGACCGCCCAGCGCGAGACGCTCAGCGCGCGCTACCAGCAGGAGGAATCCCGGCTGCGCGGGCCGCACAGCCAGGCGTGGGACGCCGCCGCGCCCGGCGAGCGGGCTCGGGCGCTGACGGCCTTCAAGGAGTCGCTGGCGACGCGGGCATATCTCCGCACCGTCATCGACGACATCGACCAGGCGCTCGGAGGGGCACAGGAGGACCATGTCTCGCATCGTCGGCATTGATCTCGGCACCACCAACAGCCTGGTCGCGTACGTCGACGAGAAGACCGGTCTGCCGCGGGTCATTCCCGATCGGGACGGGCAGGTACTCCTGCCGTCGATCGTCTCGTTCACGCGCGACGGCGTGCTGGTAGGGGCCGCGGCCAAGCGGCAGCTCGTGCGGCGGCCCCAAGCGACCGTGTATTCCGTCAAGCGGCTGATGGGGCGGGGCTACGACGACGTCAAGGACGAGCTCGGCTACCTCCCGTTCACGGTGCTGCCGTCCGAGGGCATCGTGAAGATCCAGATCGACGGCCGGGAAGTCACTCCGCCCGAGGTCTCCGCGATCGTGCTCAAGTCGCTCAAGGAGCGCGCCGAGGCCCACTTCGGCGAGCCGATCGAGAAGGCCGTCGTCACGGTGCCCGCGTACTTCAACGACAGCCAGCGCCAGGCGACCAAGGACGCCGGCCGCATCGCCGGGCTCGACGTGGTGCGCATCGTCAACGAGCCCACGGCCGCGTCGCTCGCCTACGGCCTGCAGCGCATCCGCGAGGGGGTCATCGCCGTCTACGACCTCGGCGGCGGCACGTTCGACATCTCCATCCTGCGCGTGAAGGACGGGATCTTCGAGGTGCTGGCGACGAACGGCAACACGCATCTCGGCGGAGACGACTTCGACCGGGCGATCGTGCTGGCGCTGCTCGAGGACATCCGCGCCCGACACGGCGCCGACCTCGCCCGCGATCCCGAGGCGATGCAGGAGCTTCGGCTCGCCGCCGAGGCGGCGAAGGTCCGGCTATCGGCCGACGAACGGACCGCGCTGACGATCCCGTTCGACGACTTCACGTACCATCGCGAGATGACGCGCGGCGAGCTGGAGGGGCTCATTGGGCGGCTGGTCGAGTCCACGCTCCCGCCCTGCCGGATGGCGCTCGCCGACGCCGGCCTGGCCCCGTCGGACATCGACGAGGTGGTCCTCGTCGGGGGCTCGACGCGAGTGCCGCTGGTGAGGCGGAGAGTCCAGGAGCTCTTCGGCAAGACGCCGCACAGCCAGCTGAACCCCGACGAGGTCGTCGCGCTGGGCGCCGCGGTCCAGGCGCAGATCCTGGCAGGCGGCATCACCAACATGCTCCTGCTCGACGTGACACCGCTGTCCCTGGGGATCGAGACGCTCGGAGGGATCGTCAGCGTGCTGATTCCGCGCAACACGACGATCCCGACCAGCGCGCGCGAGATGTTCACGACCTCGGTCGACGGCCAGCACGTGGTCGACATGCATGTCGTTCAGGGCGAGCGCGAGCTCGCCAAGGATTGCCGGTCGCTCGCCCGCTTCGAGCTCTCCGGGATCGACCCGATGCCGGCGGGCATGCCGAAGATCGAGGTGGTGTTCCTGATCGACGCCAACGGCATCCTGAACGTGACCGCGACGGAGCTCCGCAGCCAGAAGGCCGCCGCGATCGAGGTGAAGCCGACCTACGGCCTGTCGGACGCCGACGTCGAGCGGATGGTCGAGGACTCGTTCACCTACGCCGAGGCCGACGTGGAGGCGCGCCTGCTGATCGAGACGCGCAACGAGGCCGATACGGTCATCACCCACGTCGAGCGCGCGCTCGCCCAGGGCCGTCACCTGATCGGCGAGGACGAGCAGCGCGCCGTCGAGACCGGGCTGGCCTCGCTGAAGGAGGCGCGCGGGACCACCGACCGCGATCGCATCCGCGAGGCCACCACGGCCATGAACCACGCGACCGAGCATCTCGCCGAGCTGATGATGGACGCGGCGCTCAAGGGGGCGCTGGCCAGTCGCCGCGCCGACGAGATCATGGAGAAGTAATGGCGGTCCACAAGGTGACGTTCCTGCCGCTCAACGTGACGGTCGAGGTCGACGACGAGAAGTACCCGCTCGCCGACCACGGCAAGCCCGGCTCGCTGCTGGATGTCGCGCTGGCCAACCACATCCATCTCGAGCACAACTGCGGCGGCAGCTGCGCCTGCACGACCTGCCACGTCATCGTGAAGGAAGGCGAGGAGAACCTCTCCGAGATGCAGCCCGACGAGGAAGACCGGCTCGACACGGCGGAGGGCCTCACCATTCACTCGCGGCTGGGCTGTCAGGCCGTGGTGCGCGGCAACGTCGTCGTGGAGATCCCGAAGTGATCACCTGGCGGGACACCGAGGACATCGCGATCGCGCTGAGCGAGGGTCGTCCGGACCTCGATCCGTTGACGGTGCGATTCACCGACCTCCAGCGCTGGGTCACCGAGCTGCCCGGCTTCACCGACGACCCCAAGAGCTCCAACGAGAAGATTCTCGAGGCGATCCAGATGGCCTGGCTGGACGAGTACCGGAACCGATGACCGCGCCGATCGCGGTCGCGCGCCTACCAGGTGACGACCTGATCGGCGTCGAAGATCAGCTCGAGGAGCTCTTCGTACGAAAGATCTCCGTCGAGACGACGAATCGGCACACCCGGCGGCAGATCGGACCCGGCGCCGCCCGGCAGGACGACCACCGTGACGCGGTCGCCATCGCGCACCTGCCGGTCGAGCACGGCGCGCGCCAGGGAGGTGTCTCGCGCCTTGAGCAGATGGAGCACCGCGGCCATCAGAACACCAGGAACCGTCGGCCGCGCTGGACGAGACCGACGATCTCGTCGCGGGTGACCGCGACGACCGGGTGGCCCTCGGCATTCCAGGATCCGTCGGCCGGCACCGCGTCGCGCTCGACGTGGAACGGCACGCCGAGCGCCTTGAGATTGGCGCGGAATTTCGCGATGTCGTCGCCGTCGACCAGCTCGTCGGTGTCCTCGTCGAGGAGGTGGACGCCGGCCCCCAGCAGCACGAAGATGACGTCGTTCTCGCCCGCAACCACGCCGAGCCCGATGCGCATCGCCTCGTTGGCGCGGTGCGACGCGCGCGGATCCGTCGAGATCAGGACGATGACCGGCGGGCTCGGGGCCACGGAGTCAGTTGAGCGCGATGAACCGATCGGTGGCGTTGATCAGATCGGTCAGCACGACGAGGCCGCAGTACGTCACGGTGTCCGCGTCGCGCAGCGGGATGCGCCGCTTCTGGCAGCCGTAGGCGCAGACGAACAGCTTGGCGCCGCGCTCGGGCAAGGCGCGGATACGCGGATCGTCGAGCGCGCGCACCCCGTCGTCGATGAGGTACAGATAGAGGTCGGCGCCGCGGTCGAGCGCCGCGCTCGAGAGGCCCACCGCCGTCTCGAGATTCGGATGCTCGAGCCCGGTGGAAAGGAGCACGCCGAGCTTCTTCTTCGCGAGATCCATCGCGAGTCGAGCGTAGCATCGTAAAAAATGGAGAGCAAGCCGATGAGTCGTCGAGTCTATCTGGATTACAACGCGTCGACGCCCGTCCATCCCGAAGTGCTCGCCGAGATGTTGCCGTATTTTTCCGACATCTACGGCAATCCCTCGAGCATCCACGGGTTCGGACGTGAGGCGCGCGAGGGTATGGATCTGGCGCGCGAGCGCGTCGCGAAGTTCTTGAAGGTCTCGAGCCAGGAGATCGTCTTCACCTCCGGCGGGACCGAGTCCGACAATTTCGCCGTAAAGGGCCTCGCCCTGGCGAAGGGCAAGGGCCATCTCATCACCTCGCAGGTCGAGCACCATGCGGTGCTCCGCGCGTGCCGGGCGCTCCAAGCGCAGGGCTTCGACCTGACCTGCGTGGGGGTCGACGAGCACGGCATGGTCGATCCGGACGAGGTGCGGCGCGCGATCCGCCCGGACACCCTGGCGATCAGCATCATGCACGCGAACAGCGAGGTCGGAACCGTGCAGCCGATCGAGGCGATTGGCCGCATCGCGCGCGAGCACGGCGTGCCGTTGCACGTCGACGCGGTCCAGACCTTCGGCAAGCTGCCGATGGACGTCGACGCGCTCGGCGTCGATATGCTGTCCTTCTCGGCGCACAAGATCTACGGCCCCAAGGGCGTGGCCGGCCTCTACATCCGCAAGGGGACCAAGATGGTCGCGGTCCAGCACGGGGGCGAGCACGAGCGGCGCCGCCGGGCGGGCACCGAGAATCTGGCCGGCATCGTCGGGCTCGGCAAGGCGGTCGAGGTGCGCGCACGCGACATGGGCCAGGAGGCCGAGCGGCTGACGGGGCTGCGCGACCGGCTCTGGAACGGTGTGCGCGCGCGGGTCCCCGACGTGCGGCTCTCCGGACACCCGGTGCAGCGGCTGCCCGGCACCGCGAGCCTCCTCTTCCGTCACGTGGAGTCCGAGTCGATCGTGCTCGGGCTCGACCTGAAGGGTATCGGCGTCTCGGCGGGCTCGGCCTGCACGTCCGGGAACGTCGAGCCCTCACACGTGCTGGTCGCGATGGGCGTGCCGCTCGACTGGGCCATGGGCGCCGTCCGGTGCTCGCTCGGACGCTCCACCAGCGCCGAAGACATCGACTACGTCATTGCATGCGTCGAGCCGCTCGTGACGAAACTCCGCCAGGCGATGCCGGTGGGTGCGGCGTGAGAACCGGCCGGGCGCAGCAGAGCTGACCGTGTTCGACGCGATCCGCCGGGACATCCAGGCCGTGCGAGAGCGGGACCCGGCCGCGCGGTCGACGCTCGAGGTGCTCCTGTGCTATCCCGGGGTCCACGCGCTGGCGTTCCACCGCGTCGCCCACGCGATCTGGCGCCGGGGCTGGACGGTTCCCGCGCGTTTCCTGTCGCACGTCGCGCGCTTCTTCACCGGCATCGAGATCCATCCGGCGGCCAGGCTCGGGCCCGGGCTCTTCATCGACCACGGGATGGGCATTGTCATCGGTGAGACCGCCGAGGTCGGTGAAAACGTGACCTTGCTCCAGGGCGTGACGCTCGGAGGCACGAGCCTCAAGCGCGAGAAGCGTCACCCGACCCTCGGCGACAATGTCGTCGTCGGCGCAGGCGCAAAGATCATCGGGGGCTTCAAGATCGGGGCCGGCAGCCGCATCGGCGCCGGCTCGGTCGTCGTCCGCGAGGTTCCGCCCAACTCCGTTGTCGTGGGTGTTCCAGGCCGGGTAACATATCGGGACGGCCAGCGCGTCGCCGGGGGCATCGATCTCGACCAGACCGATATGCCGGACCCGGTGAACAAGGCGATCGAGCAGCTCGTCGAGCGGATCCGCGCCCTCGAAGGCGAGCTCGAGACGATGAAAAAGAAAATCGAGGAGGAACACGCGTGAACTCGAAGGACATGCTGAGCCTCAAGGAAGCGTCGACGTATCTCGACATGGACGAGCGGTCGCTCGCGTCCCTCGCCACCGAGCGGCGCATTCCATCGGTACAGCTCGATGGGGCCTGGGTGTTTTCCAAGAAGTCGATCGACAAGTGGCGGGGTCAGCAGACGCGACGGCCGTGATTTCGCGCGACCAGGCCTGGTCGGTTCTCACCGAGTTCACCGAGAGCGACAGTCTCCGCAAGCACGCCCGTGCCGTCGAAGCCTCGATGCGCGCCTACGCCGGGCGCTACGACGAAGACCCGGAGGCGTGGGGCATCGCCGGCATGCTGCACGACTTCGACTACGAGATGCACCCGCGTGCCCCGCATCACCCCGTCAAGGGCGCCGAGATCTTGCTGGCGCGGGGCGTTCCCGAGCCGATCGTGCACGCGATCCTGTCGCACGCCGACTACTCGGGTTGCCCCCGGGTCTCGCGGCTCGATAAAGCGCTCTACGCGTGCGACGAGCTCTCTGGCTTCGTGCACGCGGTCGCGCTGGTCCGGCCCGGCCGGGTGATCAGCGGCCTCGAGCCGCCGTCGGTCAAGAAGAAGCTCAAGGACAAGGCCTTCGCGCGCACTGTCAACCGCGACGACGTCTACCGGGGCGCGACGGAGCTCGGCGTGGACCTCGACGCCCACATCGCCTTCGTGATTTCCGCCCTGACCGAAGTCGCCCCCGAAATCGGCCTCGCCCGCACCTAACCCGGTCGGAGGCTAGGTTTTGGCGCTTCCCATGCCTAGGTCCGCGACAGGAGACGATCGCGCCGCGGGCGCACTGGCCGGAGCGGCGCCCGCATGCCAGGGGACGGAAATTGCGCGCGCCGAGCGTGAACAGGACTGCGTGCGGGCTGGGCCGGGGACGGGGGCCCCTTTCGTGACCCGTGGAGTCAGGGTCGACCTCGGTTACGCGCGTCGTACGACGATGCCGCGGGCTGTCCGCTAGCGTGGTCGCGGAAGGGGCCCCCGTCCCCGGCCCACCCCGCACGCCGCGGACGTCACGCGCGCCGCGATCGATCACGCACGTCGACATGGACGCGTTTTATGCGGCGATCGAGCAACGCGATCGCCCGGAGCTTCGTGGCCGCCCGGTCATCGTCGGCGCGAGCCCGACCGGCCGCGGCGTGGTCTCGGCAGCGTCGTACGAAGCCCGAAAGTTCGGCGTGCGCTCGGCGATGCCGATCGGACGCGCGGCGCGGCTCTGCCCGGAAGGTGCTTTCCTGCCCGTGGACATGCAGAAGTACCAGCGGGTGTCGGTCCAGGTCATGGGCATCCTGGCCGACTTCTCGCCGCTCGTCGAGCCGGTCTCCGTCGACGAGGCGTTCGTCGATCTGACGGGGACCGAGTCGCTCTTCGGCAGCCCACTGGACGCGGTGCGCCAGATCAAGGCGCGCATCCGCGCCGAGACCGGCTTGACCGCGTCGGCAGGGCTCGCCGCGAACAAGTTCGTCGCCAAGGTCGCGTCCGATCTCGAGAAGCCCGACGGGCTCGTGGTCGTCGCGGCCGGTGACGAGACGCGCTTCCTCGGTGCCCTGCCCATCGAGCGGCTGTGGGGCGTGGGACGCGTCATGGCCAACGAGCTGCGCGAGCTCGGGTTCACCTCGATCGGCCAGCTCCAGCGCGCCCCGCGCGCCGTTCTCGCCAAGCGGTTCGGTAAGCACGGCGAGGCTCTTTACGATCTCGCCTTCGGACGCGACGAGCGCGAGGTCGAGCCGTTCGGGGTGCCCAAGTCGATCGGCGCCGAGGAGACGTTCGGCTCGGACTGCACGGATCCCGAAAAGCTCCGAACGACCCTGCGGGCTCACGCCGAGCGTGTCGCGGCCGAGCTCAGGGACGGGGGTTTCGCGGCCGCCCGTGTGACCGTGAAGCTGCGGCTGGCCCCGTTCGAGACCCACACGCGAAGCCTCACGGGCGAGCCGACCCAGGATGGGCTCGAGCTCTACCGTCGGGCGCTGGCGCTGCTCGAGCGCGATCCCGTCACGCGGCCGGTGCGTCTGATCGGGCTCTCCGCGGCGCACCTCGGGCCGGCCGGCACGGGTCAGCTGGATCTTCTCGACCCCGCCGCCCTGCGTCGCGAGCGGCTGGCGCGCGTGGTCGATCGGCTGACGGCGCGGTTCGGGGAGGGCGCGGTGGTTCCCGCGACGCTCCTGGGGCGCCGGCGGGACCGCGACGAGGATTGATCGGGCCGGGGAGGAGTCGGCCGATGCGCCCTGCCGACTCCTCCGCCGGCTGATGAAGAGCTAGTAGCTGAGCGGCTCGGTCAGACGCACCCAGCGTCCGCCCTTGACGACCGCCAGGAAGGACGAGCTCGCGCCCTGATGCTTGTCGGGCCCAAAGCTCGCCTCGGGCCCGTTGAAGATGTCCTTGTAGCTCCTGATCGACTCCATGCCGCGCACGAAGTTGTCGAGCGTCAGCTCGGGGCCCGTCTTCTCGAGGCCCACCACGGTCAGATCGGCGGCGACCCAGCCGTAGACGGCGCCGATGTTCGGATCGGCCTTGTAGCGCTCTTTGTAACGGTCGAACCACCCCTGCGCGGTCGGGGAAAGCGTATCGCGGTAGGGCATGTCGGTCAGCCCCATGGCGTAGAGTCCCTCGGTGACGCCGCCCTGCGCCGCGGCGACGAAGAGATCGTAGGTCGCGGCCGAGCCGAGGAAATCGACGTCCGTCCAGCCGATCTTCCGGGCGGTGGCGTACGGCACGATCGAGTCGCGCACGATCGTGCCCAGCGCGACCAGATCGCACCCGGCGCCCTTGAGCTTGGTGATCTGCGCCGTGAAGTCCTGATCGGTCGGCTTGTGGGTCGCCGTCTCCACGATCTTCAGCTTCATCCGCTCCGCCTGCGCCTGGACGCCGTCCAGCACTTCCTTGCCGAAGTCGGTGTCCTGGTACATGGCACAGAGGGCCTTCTTGCCCTTCTTCGTCACGAAGTAGTTGATGCCGGAACGGATCTGGTCGACGTACGAGGCCGCGCCGTAGAACTTGAGCTTGTGGAAGGGCTCGTACATCGAGCGCGCCGCCGAGAGCGGAAAGAGATTCGGCACGCCCGCGTCGAACTGATCCTTGAACAAGGCGTTGTTCATCGGCGTGCCGAGGCCCGCGACCATCGCGAAGATGTGGTCACGGTTGATCAGCTTGGTGCCGGCCTGGACCGCGCGGGGCACCTGGTACTGTGTGTCCTCGACGACCAGCTTGATCTTGCGGCCGTGGACTCCGCCCTTCTCGTTCAGCTCGTCAAAGCGCATCTTCGCCGCATTGGACGACGACACACCGTAGGTGGCCGCCGGCCCCGACAGGTCGGTGTGCATCCCCAGTACGATCTCGGTCTTGCTGACGCCACGGGTCTCGCGCTGCGCCGCCGCCACGCCCGCCAGCGCGACCGCGCCGATCAGCACTCCCACCGCGACCAGTCGCATCCTCATCTGCCGCTCCTTTCGTAGTGACGCCACGCTCCGCGACGTCGCCGGCGAGCCCGTGCTACGCCTCGGCGTACATGGCGTCGATCACGTCCTTGTACTTTCGGTTGACGAACGTGCGCTTCAGCTTCATCGTCGGCGTCAGCTCCTCGTCCTCCGGGGTGAGGATCTGCTCGATCAGGCGAAACTTCTTGACGGTCTCGACGCGGGCGAGCTGCCGGTTGACCCGGTCGATCTCGTCCCCGATCAGCCGCTGGACCTCCTCGGCGCGGCACAGCGAGGCGAAGTTCGTGAACGGCACGTTCCGCTCCTGCGCGAACTGCGCCACGGTCTCGTGGTCGATCATCACCAGGCAGGACAGGAACTTGCGCTTGTCGCCGATGACGACGGCGTCGGAGATGTAGGGCGAGAACTTCAGCTGGTTCTCGATCTCGGACGGCGTGATGTTCTTGCCGCCCGCGGTGATGATGATGTCCTTCATCCGGTCGGTGATCCGGACGAACCCCTCGTCGTCTATGGCGCCGACGTCGCCGGTGTGGAGCCATCCGTCGACGACGGTCTCCGCGGTCTTCGCGGCGTTCTTGTAGTAGCCCAGGAAGACGTGGGGCCCCTTCAGGAGGATCTCACCCTCCGGCGAGACGCGGACCTCCGTGCCCGGGCGCGCGACGCCCACGCTGCCGAGCTTGATGCGATCGACCGGCATGGCCGTGGCGAGGCCGCAGTTCTCCGTCTGGCCGTAGACCTCGCGCATGTCGATGCCGAGGGCCATGTACCACTTGATCAGCTCGGGCGCGATCGGCGCCGCTCCGGTGGCGGCGCCGCGCGCGCGGTGCAGCCCCATCGAGCGCTTGACGTTGTCGAGCACGAAGAAGTCGGCGATGCGGAAGAGCAGGCGCAGAGCGAGTCCGGGCCGGCGACCCGCGATCCGCCGCTCGGCCATGCGCGCCCCGACGGAGAGCGCCCAGTGATAGGCGAGCCGGCCGGGGCGGGTGGCGTCTCGCATCCGCAGAGCGACCGCCGAGTAGAACTTCTCCCAGATCCGCGGCACCGCGAAAAAGAGGGCCGGGGCGACCTCGCGAAGATTCTCAGGCACCGTGTCGATGCTCTCCGCGAAGTTGACGGTGGCGCCGGTGCGGAGCGGGTTGAACACGGTGACGGTGCGCTCGGCGATGTGACAGAGGGGCAGGAAGGAGAGCTGCTGGTCGCCCTCCCGCAGCGCGGCGACGTAGTCGGAGTAGTCGGTCTGGAACAGGATGTTGCGGTGGCTCAGCATTGCCCCCTTGGGCGGCCCGGTCGTGCCAGAGGTGTAGACGAGGATGGCCAGATCGTCGGGCTGGGCGAGCTCGACCAGCCGGTCGAACGCGCCGGGGTGCTCCGCCTCGTAACGGAGGCCGAGCTCGAGGAGCTCGTCGAACGACATCACCTGCTCGTCCTTGAAGGCGTGCAGCCCCTCGGTGTCGAAGACGATGATCTTGACGAGCTCGGGACAGCCGGCGCGCACTTCCAGGATCTTGTCGAGCTGCTCCTCGTCGGCGACGAAAAAGAACCGCGTGCCGCTGTCGGTCACGATGTATTCGACCTGCTTGGCGGAGTCGGTCGTATAGATCCCGTTGGTGACGCCGCCCGCCGACAAGGTGCCGAGATCGGTGTAGAGCCACTCCGGGCAGTTGTCAGCCATGATCGATACCACGTCCCGATGACGCAGGCCGAGCGCGACCAGGCCGAGCCCGACGTGCTTGGCCCGCTCCCCGTACTCGCGCCAGGTCACGGCCCGCCAGACGCCCAGCGTCTTCTCGCGCATGGCGACCCGCTGGCCGCGCTCGCGGACGACGTGACGAAACAGCTTCGGCAGGGTGTCCTGGCCGAACACGGTGGTCGAGAGCCCGGTCGTCACCGCCATGTCTTCTTCCTCTTCCAGCGCCGCGTGCCGCGGACACCGGACTCCTTCATGCCGAGGTAGAACTCCTTGATGTCCTCCTTCTCGAGGAGCCGCGCACACGTGTCCTCCATCACGATGCGGCCGACTTCGAGCACGTAGCCGTAGTCGGCGATGTGGAGCGCCATGTTCGCGTTCTGCTCGACCAGCAGGACCGTCACCCCGCGCTCCCGGTTGATCCTCGTGATGATCTCGAAGATCTCCTTGACGAGCCGCGGCGAGAGGCCGAGCGACGGCTCGTCCAGCAGCATCATGCGCGGCCGCGCCATCAGCGCCCGGCTGATCGCGAGCATCTGCTGCTCGCCTCCCGAGAGCGAGCCCGCGCGCTGCTCGGCGCGCGACCGTAACACCGGGAAGTACGAATAGACCAGCTCCAGGTCCTCGGCCACCCCATCGGCATCGCGCCGCGTGAAGGCGCCCATCATCAAATTCTCACGAACGGACAGGAACGGGAACATCTCCCGTCCTTCCGGCACGTGGCTGATGCCGAGCCGCGCCACCTTGTCGGGGTCCATGCCCTGGATCTCCCGGCCCGCGAAGCTCACCGTGCCCTTCTGCGGATCCATGACGCCGGAGACGGTCTTGAGGATGGTGCTCTTGCCCGCGCCGTTGGCGCCGAGGATGGTGACCACCGAGCGCTCCGGCACCGCGAAGCTGACACCCCGGATGGCCATGATCGGCCCGTAGTAGGTCTCGAGATTCGAGACGGCGAGCAAGGCGTCGGCCATGGTGTCAGCCGCCAAGGTAGGCCTTGATGACGTCGGGGTGCTCTTGTACCTCGCGCGCGGTGCCGAGCGCGATCGGGCGGCCGTAGTTCACCGCGAGGACGCGGTCCGACACCGAGCTGACCAGGCTCATGTCGTGCTCGACCATCAGCACGGTGACCCCCAGGATCGTCCGGATGTCCTGGATCCAGAACGCCATATCCTCGGTCTCCTCGACGCTCAGCCCGGACGACGGCTCGTCCAGGAGCAAGAGACGCGGGCGGGTGCAGAGCGCCCGCGCCATCTCGACGACCTTGCGGACGCCGTAGGCCAGGTTGACGACGAGGCTGTCGCGATGCGGCTGCAGGTCCAGGAAATCGATCACGCGCTCGACCGCCTCGCGGTGCTCGAGCTCGAGGGCGCGCACGCGCGGCAGGAACAGGAGCTCCTCCAAGAGGCGCGAGCGCTTGTGGGCGTGGCGGCCGAGCAAAAGATTCTGGAGCACGGTCGCGTGCTCGAACAGCTCGATGTTCTGAAACGTCCGCGCGATGCCGCGACGGGCGATGTCGTGGGGCGGCACCCGCGTGATGTCCTCGCCGTCGAACGTGAGCCGCCCCGCGGTCGGCTCGTAGATACGCGAGACCAGGTTGAAGATCGTCGTCTTGCCCGCGCCGTTGGGGCCGATGATGGTGAAGACCTCGCCCGGCTCGATGTGGAAGCTCACGCCGTCGACGGCGCGCAGGCCGCCGAAGTCCATGACGAGGCCGTCCGCGGCGAAGAGGCTCACCGCAGGCGCTCCGACCGCATGTACGACTTCTGCCGGCGGAAGGTGGCGCGCTTGTAGAGCGGGAAGGTCGAGAAGTAGAGCTGGATCTTTCGCCAGCGGCCGTAGATGCCCAGCGGCTCGAAGAGGATGAAGAGCACCAGGATCAGCCCGAAGAGACCGGGCTCGAGGCCGGGCTTCTTGACGAACTGATCGACCGCGAGAAAGGTGGCCGCGCCCGCCTCCTTGCCGAACGGCGCGGCGAGGAGGCTCACCCACGCCGGGACCGAGTCGCGGGCCTGGGAGATCGCAACCGGCAGGAGTGCTACGAAGACGGCGCCGAAGAGCGCGCCGTGCAGGCTGCCCAGGCCGCCCACGACGACCATCAGGAGAAACTGGATCGAGAGCAACACGGTGAAGATGTCGGGCGCCAGGAAGCCGATCTTGTGCGCGAACAAGGCGCCCGCGACGCCCATCAGCGCGGCGGAGTAGGCGAACGCGCTGGTCTTGTACACGGCGAGGTTCACGCCCATCGATTGCGCCGCGATCTCGCTGTCCCGGATCGCCACCCAGGCGCGGCCCGTCGGCGATCTCAAGAGGTTGCCGGTCAGCCAGAGGCCCGCGACCAGGAAGGCGAGGCACAGGAAATAGAACGCGGTGTCGCCGCCGACGGGCACCCCGAAGACGACGGGCTTGTCGACCGCCTTGCCCTTGAGCCCGCCGGTCACGTGCTCCCAGCGTGTGAGCACCTCCTGGATGATCAGCGCGAAGGCCAGGGTCGCGATCGAGAGATACACACCGGTCATGCGCAGTGCGGGCAGGCCCACGAGCACGCCGGACGCCGCCGTGACGACACAGGCGAGTGCGATCCCGACGACCCACGGCAATCCGAGATCGTGGACGGCGTAGACGTGGGTGTACGCGCCGATGCCGAGGAACGCGGCGTGACCCAGGCTGACCAGTCCGGTGTAGCCGGCCAGCACCATCAGAGAGAGGCCGCAGAGGCCGTAGATGAAGACGAGACTCACGTCGACGAGGTACGTCGGAATCAGCTGCGGGAGCACCAGCAGGCCGGCCAGGAGCGCCAGATACCAGTTGCGCTGCACGTCGTCGCGGAAGATCCCGAGGTCTTGACCGTAGGAGGTCTTGAAGATGAACCGCACGGTCAGACCTTCTTCCGGGCGATCGACCCGAACATGCCCTGGGGTCGCACCGCGAGCACGATGAGCAGGACGACGTAGGCGGCGACGTCCTTGAATCCCTGGGGCAGGTAGGCGCCGGAGAACAGCTCGATCAGGCCGATCGTGATCCCGCCGACGAGGGCCCCGGGGATCGAGCCGAAGCCGCCGAGGACGGCCGCAGCGAACGCCTTGAGCCCGATGAACCCGAGGTTGATGTCGATCAGCGATACCGGCGCCAGCAAGACCCCGGCGATCGCCGCGACGGCCGCCGAGATCGCCCAGATCAGCGAGAACATCAGCTTCACGGGGATGCCCATGTAGTAGGCCGCGAGCTGGTTCTGCGACGCGGCCTGCATCGCGAGGCCGACTCGCGTGAACGTGAAGAACGCGTAGAGGATCGCGCACAGCACGACCGTGCCGACGATGATCGAGAGGTACTCGTGGCTGACCGCGACTCCCGCTAGGCGGGTGGCGCGCGCGCTGAACGGGGTCGGGAGCGTGTAGATCTCCGAGCCCCATGCGATCGAGGCGAAGCTGCGGAAGATCGCGCCGAGCCCGATCGTCAGCATGACGACGGAGAACTGAGGCTGTCCGATGACCCGTCGAAGGATCGTCGCGTCGAGCGCGGCGCCGAAGAGCCCGACCAGCGCCACCGCTAGCGCCAGCGCCACCCAGTAGCCGACCCCGTACCAGACGACGAACATGTAGCAGGTGAAGGCGCCGAGCATCAGCAGATCGCCCTGCGCGAAGTTCACCAGCTCCGTCGCCTTGTAGATGAGCACGAAACCGAGCGCCACGAGCCCGTAGATGCAACCCACGGCGAGACCGTTCAGCACGAGTTGCAGGATGGTGTCCAGGCGGCCCTCCCGTTTTTACCCACCGAACTGCCCCGTTTATAGCCAGCGCAAGGTCAGACGTCAATCCTGACGGGTGTTTCGCTCGAGAAGCGCGCGACGGGCTGCGGGATTGCCACGCGACGACCACTCGTTTACACTTCGATGAACAGTCGTTCATTCCCGGGAGGACGTCCATGGATCGTCCGATCGCCTACGACAAGCTCGCGCGCGAAGAGCGGTTCGTGAGGATGCGCGCCCGCGACGTCGCGGAGCTGAAGGTCGCGCAGGGCCTCCCGCCGTTTCCGGATCTCTCGAGCTCCGAGTCGATCAAGGAACGGGTCCACGGGATCATGGTCGGCGAGCTGCAGGCGATGGAGGGCGCGGGCCGTTCCGTCTGCGATTTCCCCGACGCGCCCTGGGAATTCACGATGGATATGGCGCGTCAGGTCTGGGACGAGTCGCGCCACGTCGAGATCTACCTCCGGCTGCTCGAGCACCTCGACGGCTACGCCGGCGAGTATCCGGAGACGACCATCCTCTGGCGCTGCGCCTGCGCCGAGGACGCGGCCGCGCGCGTCGCCGGCGTCAACCGCGGCCTCGAAGGCCTCGCGTGCGACGTCTTCAACCAGCTCGTGCACATCGCCCGGAAGATCGGCGACCCGATCCTGGAGCGCGCCGTGGACTTCGTCCTGGCCGACGAAATCACGCACGTCCGGATGGGCTCGAAGTGGCTGACCAAGCTCACCGAGGGCGACGCCGAGCGCCGGCGCCGCGCCATCGAGTTCCAGGAGAGCATCGACGAGCGCTTCAATCTGGGCGGCGTGCGCCGCGAGGGCGAGCACGACGCGGTCTCCATCTCGATCGCGACGGACGTGCGCCGGATGGCCGGGTTCACCGAAGAGGAGATCGAGCGCCTGATCAAGACGACGCAGCGGTCTCAGGTCTACTGAGGGTCGTGTCGCAGGCCCTGGAAGGCACCTTCAGCGCCGACCATTCGGCGCGCCTGCTCCGCAACTATCGCTACGTCGTCGAGCGCGCGATGCGGGCGCTCGGGGGCTGGATCGCCCTCACGCCCGAGCTCTCGGCCAAGCTTCTGATGGGCCGCCACGTGTGGGACCTGGCCCAGCACTGCGACGCCTTCGGGACTCGGCTGCCGGAGCTCCGTTCCCGCGCCCAGGTCTCCGAGGCCGCGAATCCCGCGGTCGCCACGTTCATGGATTCGATCGAGGATGCGGAAGCACCCGATCAGACGGTCGAGCGGCTCGTCGGCATCTACGCCGTGCTGAAGCCCCATCTGCTCGCGACGTATCGCGAGCACCTGGCTCACGCCAATCCGGTCTACGAGCCGCCGACACGCCGCATCCTGGCGCGGTGCATCGACGACGAGGAGCGCCACATCGCGGCGGGTGAGGCCATCTTGAACTATCTGGCCGCCGGCCCACGCGTCACCGAGCGCGTGAGCGCGCGGCGACGCCATCTGGAAGGGCTGCTGGCGGCGGCCGGCGGTGTGACGGGGTCGGGCCTTCCCACGCATGAGACCGCCGAGGTCGCGGCGCGGCAGGCCGATCTCTCGGACGACGCACAGGAGTTCATCCGGCTGGAGAAGGCGACGGGCGTGTGGCCGATCCCGGCGGATCTCGCGGAGGCCCAGCGCTCCTTCGCGCAGGCGCTCGTCGCCCGCGACGACGCCGCTCTGGCCCGTCTGCTGGTGCCCGGTCTCGCGCTCGAGGCCTCCGCCCTGGCCGCGCTCCGCAGCGCTTCCTACTCGCACCACGTGACCGTCGCCTTCGCCCGGCTCGGCCATCAGCGGCTCGTGAAGACCAGGCTCGATGGCCCCTCGAGCTCGGCGACCGTGCTCGCTCGCTGGACCTCGTCTCCGGACGGCTGGCGCGTCGCCGCTCTCGACGTCGTCGGTCGAGAGGCCGTCCGCCCAGCCTGAGCGCCGTTGTTCGGCACGGTCCTCGTCGCGAATCGAGGAGAGATCGCCCGCCGGGTGTTCCGCGCCTGCCGGCAGCTGGGGATCAGGACCGTCGCGGTGTATTCGGAGGCCGATCGGGGAGCGCCCCACGCGCGTGACGCCGACTCGGCCGTCGAGATCGGCGGCGCACCCGCCCGCGACAGTTATCTCAACGCCGAGCGAATCCTCGACGCCGCGCGGCGCGCTGGCGCCGACGCCATCCATCCGGGCTATGGCTTTCTCTCCGAGAGCTGGCGATTCGCCGAGGCGGTTCAGCGCGCTGGGCTCGTCTTCGTCGGCCCGAAGCCGGACGCGATCCGTAAGATGGGGGACAAGATCGAGGCGCGCCGGCTGATGAGCGCGGCCGGCGTTCCCGTGCTGCCCGGCACCTTCGACGCGGTGGCCGACGTCGCCGGAGCCGAGGCCTGCGCCCGCGAGGTCGGTTACCCGGTGATCCTGAAGGCCGCCGCCGGCGGCGGGGGCATCGGCATGGTGCGCGTCGACAAACCCGCCGACCTCGCAGCCGCCTTCGCGGCCGCGGCGCGCCGGGCCCAGGCCGCCTTCGGTACCGGCGAGCTGTACGTCGAGCGCTACCTGGAGCGCCCGCGCCACGTGGAGATTCAGGTGTTCGGCGACGACGCGGGCGCGGTCGTGCACATGCACGAGCGCGAGTGCTCGATTCAGCGCCGTCACCAGAAGCTGGTCGAGGAGTCGCCGGCGCCGAACCTCCCGGCCTCGACAAAGGCAGGCCTGACCGCCGCGTCGGTCGCTGGCGCCCGCGCCATCGGCTACACGAATGCCGGAACCATGGAATTCCTCGTGGACGCCGGCGGCGGGTTCTACTTCCTCGAGGTGAACGCGAGGCTCCAGGTCGAGCATCCGGTCACGGAGGAGGTGACGGGCCTCGATCTGGTCGTCGCGCAGCTTCGCGCCGCGCGCGGGCGAGCCGCTACCGTGGCGCCAGAGCGAGATCGTTCAGCGCCGAGCGGCGATCGAGTGCCGCGTGTATGCTGAGGACCCGGCGAAGGGCTTTCTGCCGTCGCCCGGTACGGTGCAAAAGCTCGAGCTGCCCTCGGGAGAGGGAATCAGAATCGAATCGGGCGTCGAAGCGGGCAGCACGGTGTCCGTCCACTACGACCCGCTGCTTCTCAAGGTGATCGCCCACGGCGCGACCCGCCCGGAGGCGATCGATCGGCTGGCCGACGCGCTCGATCGCTGCGTGATCGAGGGTGTCCGCACCACCATCCCGTTCCTGCGTCAGGTGGTCGCGAGCGCCGAGTTCCGGGAAGGCCGGGTGCACACGCAGATGCTCGAACAAGGAGCGTTCAATGCCTGAGGAGATCAAGGCGCACATCACGGGAGTGGTCTTCCAGATCACCACCAAGCCCGGCGACCGGGTGGCGGCCGGCGACGCGGTCATCGTGCTCGAGTCGATGAAGATGGAGATCCCCGTCGAAGCGCCGAGGGCCGGCGCGGTCAAGGAGATCAAAGTCCAAGAAGGGCAGACCGTCCAGGAAGGCGACGTCGTCGCCGTGCTCGAATAGAGGAGAGAGCGCTCCATGAGCCTCGCGCTGATCCGTGGGCTCTACGACTACCACCGCTGGGCCAATCGCCGGCTCTTCGACACGGCGACCGCGGCCGGCGAGGACCTGGTCTCGCGCGACGTCGGCATGCAGTTCAGCTACACGACGATCAGACGGATGTTCGGCCATCTGTATGGCGCGGATCGGATCTGGATGGCGCGGTGGACCGGCGCTTCGCTGACGACGATTCCCGGCGCCGAGTTCGCGACGCTCGCCTCGATCCGGGCGCCGTGGGACGACGTCGAGCGTGAGCAACGCGCCTTCATCGAGGGATTGTCAGAGGTCGATCTCGAGCGGGTGATCCAGTACACGAACCCGGAAGGCAAGCAGTTCAGAGCGCCGCTCGGGCCCTTGCTCCAGCACGTAGCGAATCACGCCACGCACCATCGGAGCGAGATCGCCACGATGCTGACGATGGTCAAAGACTCGCCCCCGGACACAGGCCTCGTCACCTACTTGCTGGTCAAGACGAACCAGCTGCGGTAAGGCTGCTCGGGCGCTGGGCCCACACGGCGGCGCCACCGTCAGACCGTATGCAATCTGGTTGGTCCGGCTCTCGCTCTCGAAATCCGCGCCGCCGATGATGACCCGGCCCCCCAGCTTCGTCGCGTCGGCGATGCGACGGCGAATGAGCGCGCGCTGCAACCCGCGGCGCCGGTACGCGGTCAAGGTGCCGCACTCTCCAGATAGGCGATGTCCTCGCGCCAGTGGAGGATCGCCTGGGCAGCGGGGCGCCCGTCCACGTAGGCGAGATAGAACCGCCGGCCCGGCGACTCGATCCACGTCTGCCGGAGAGGGCGAAGGCGGTCGATGACGTCCGGCGCAACGCCGTAGGCGCCGGCACGCCGTGGAGATCGAAGAACTCGACCACCCGTCGCACGGCGTCGGCCGGTTGCCCGCCGATCCCGTAGGTTTGCGTCGCCCACAAGGCCCTCGGATTGGTCGAGAGCGTCGCCCGGATCGCGCTCTCGCGGAACACCGCGTACCCTTCAGGGTTGCCCAGCACTCTCAGGCTGTAACGTGAACGGAGATTCGACGGCCTCGGCGAGATGCTGCTCGAATCGGCCGACCAGCTTGAGCGGGAGCGTCATGCGCGGAACCGCTCTCCATGAGCGCCTCTGGTGAGGCGCTGCCGGGGAGTCCCGCCAAAGGCTACTAGGGACACCAGCGCCCCGGCCGGGACTGCGCCGAGGCGCTGGTGATGCGGTCGAGGGGCCCGAAGGCCCCGGGCGGCCTAATTCTCGATGAACGCGCGCAGGTTGCGACCACGCAGGGGGTGACGCAGCTTCCTGAGCGCCTTGGCCTCGATCTGTCGGATCCGCTCGCGCGTGACGTCGAAGCGCTTGCCGACCTCTTCGAGGGTGTGCTCGCCCTCTTCGCCGATGCCGAATCGCAGTCTCAGGATTTCCTTCTCCTTCGGCGACAGCATCGACAGCGCCCGCTCCACCTGGGTCGTCAGATCCTGGTTCAAGAGCGACTCGTTGGGCGAGCCGGCCGACTTGTCCTCGAGGAAGTCTCCAAGCTCCGAATCCTCGCCGATCGGCGTTTCGAGCGAGAGCGGCTTCCGCGACGACTCGAGGATCAGCCGAACCTTCTTGGCCGGCACCCCCGTGCGCTGCGCGAGCTCCTCGGGGGTCGGCTCACGTCCGATCTCGTTCACGAGGTTGCGGTTGACCCGAGAGATCCGGTTCAAGGTCTCGACCATGTGGACCGGGATTCGGATCGTCCGCGAGTGGTCCGCGATCGCCCGAGTGATCGCCTGGCGAATCCACCACGTCGCGTAGGTCGAAAACTTGAAGCCTCGACGGTACTGGAACCGGTCGACGGCCTTCATGAGCCCGATGTTGCCCTCCTGGACCAGATCCAGCAGGGACAGATCGCTGCCGAGGTAGCGCTTCGCCACCGACACGACCAGCCGGAGGTTGGCTTCCATCAGCTCACGCTTGGCCTGTCGCACCGTGCGATCGCTCCGTTCGATCTGCTCGAGGAGCGGACCGAGGTGCTTGCGCGAGAGGCCCGTGCGCTTCTCGAGGAGGCGCAGCTCGCGCGCGGCCCCGGGGATGTGCCCCCGTCGCTGGCTCCGATCGAGCTCGCTGATCTGCTCCCAGCGGCGGCGCACCTGTGCGACCAGATCGTCGATCAGAGCCGGCTTGAGCGTCATCTCGGCGATCACGTCCTGGGTCGCCTGACGGGCCGCCGCGATCGCCGTCGCGGTGCTCTTGCGATAGGCGGCCGACCGCCGCCGCGCGGTCAGCGAAGCCTGGAGGCGAGCGATCTTCCGCTGGAGGCGCCGCATGCGCTCGAAGGCCAGGATGGTCGGGCGGATCGACTTCGCTTCGAGCTCGCCTCCCTCGGGCAGGACGATCACGTCGTCGGCGGGCATCTCGCCTCGACGCAACTTATCCCCAACCGCGAGGAGCGCCTCGACGGCCATCGGGATTGCCACGAGCGTGCGGCGCAGGGCCACCTGGCCCACCTCGATACGCCGCCCGATCTGCACCTCCTGAGCGGCCGTGAGCAGGGGAACCTTGCCGATCTCCTTCAGGTACAGACGGACCGGATCTTCACCCTTGGTGAGACCGGGAGCGTATGTTTCCTCGACGGCCGCACGTGGAGTCTCCTCCGCGTCGTCGTCGACCACCGCGTGTGCTTCGCGTTCTCCGGCCGAGGTCATGCTGGCGGAAGCCACCGAGCTGCCTTCGACGGCATCCGAAGTCTCGCGAAATGTCATCGTGTCACCGGCTTTCCGTTATGGAGATTCTTGTTGGTTCAGATGCGGAATACCGCTTCAAGGTTTCACCAAACTAGACTTTCATCTCAGTCGTACCCGGCCTAAGGTCATCCCCGTTGCGATCTTGAGGTCTTCACCTGAGGCGCTGAAGCTCGCCGCGCACCCCATGGCTCCGAACAGGGTTCTGACCGGAATGGCGGTCGGTCTATTCACCGGCAGCGCGCATCACACGTAAACCCAATAACCCCGGCCGGAGTTCCAGCCGACGGGCGTTGGCCGTCTTCTGGCCAACTGGCCCAGAGGGCGAGAGGGTAGAATCGACGGCGTGATCGCCCCGAGCGCGAGCTACAGCTTCACCGTTCGGCTGCAGATCGCGAGCCGACCGGGCATGCTCGGTCGCGTCGCGTCCGCGATCGGAGACGCCGGGGGTGACATCGGCGCCGTCGACCTGGTCGAGACCACGCGCGAGCGGACCGAACGGGACATCACAGTCAAGGCGCGCAACAACGTCCACGCCCAGCAGATCGTCAGCCGGCTGCGGCGGGTGGCCGGGGTGCGCGTCGGCGCCGTCTCCGACCGCACGTTCCTCATGCATCTGGGAGGGAAGATCGAAATCCGCAACAAGGTGCCGATCCGTACTCGTGACGACCTGTCGATGGCGTATACCCCGGGTGTCGCCCGGGTCTGCCTGGCGATCAGGGACGACCGGCAGCGGGCGTTCTCACTGACGATCAAGCACAACACGGTCGCCGTGGTGACCGACGGGACCGCGGTCCTGGGGCTCGGCGACATCGGTCCCGAGGCCGCGCTGCCCGTGATGGAAGGCAAGGCGATGCTCTTCAAGGAGTTCGCCGGGGTCGACGCCTTCCCCCTCTGTCTGGGCACCAAGGACGTGGACAAAATCGTCGAGACCGTGAAGCTGGTGGCGCCGGCGTTCGGCGGCGTGAACCTCGAAGACATCGCGGCGCCGCGCTGCTTCGAGGTCGAGGAGCGTCTTCGCAAGGAGCTGGACATCCCGGTCTTCCACGACGACCAGCACGGTACGGCGGTCGTGGTGCTGGCGGCTCTCCTCAATGCCTTGAAGATCGTGCGCAAAAGCCCGCGGCAAATCCGCGTGGTCGTGACGGGCGTCGGCGCCGCCGGAACCGCGACCATCAAGATTCTTCAATCGACCGGTGTCCGTGACATCATCGGCGTCGACGAGCACGGCACTATCCACCGCGCCCGGACACAAGGCATGGATTTCATGAAGCGCTGGGTTGCCGCCGCGACCAACCCCCGTCAGGTCACCGGTGGCCTGAGCGCCGCGCTCGACGCGAGCCGACGTGTTCATCGGCCTCTCGGTTCCCGGGATCCTGTCGCCGCGCGACTTGAAGCGGATGGCCCGCGATCCGATCGTCTTCGCCATGGCCAATCCCGACCCTGAGATCCGCCCGGAAGACGCCGAGAAGCACGTTCGGGTGATGGCGACCGGACGCTCCGACTACCCCAACCAGATCAACAACGTGCTCTGCTTCCCCGGCTTCTTCAGGGGCTTGCTCGACGCCCGCGCGCGCGTGGTCAACGACGAGATGAAGCTCGCGGCGGCGCGCGCCCTGGCGGCGTGCGTGAGCCGGAGCGAGCTCTCCGAGGAGTACATCATCCCGAGCGTCTTCAACAAGGGCGTGGCGCCGGCGGTGGCCGAAGGCGTGGCGCGCGCCGCCCACGATACCGCCACGGCGCGCCGCCGGCGGCGCGCAGACCCCTCGCGGCTTCGGTGACACCTCGCTGGTCGGTTGTCATCCCGGCGTTCAACGAGGCCCAGCGGCTGCCGCCCTTCCTGGAGACGGTCGTCGCGTACTTCGAGGGCCGTGACGAACCCTACGAGGTGATCGTCGTCGACGACGGCTCCACCGACGGCACCGCCGAGCTCGTCGAGGCGCGAGGCTTCGCCGCCGTCACGCTCCTCCGACTCCCGGCGAACACCGGCAAGGGCGGCGCGGTACGCGCCGGAATGCTGGCCGCGAAGGGTGCCTACCGCGTCTTCGCCGACGCCGACGGGGCCACGCCGATCGCGGAGCTGAAGCGACTCGAGCCGCTGCTGGTGGCCGGCGCCGACGTGGTGATCGGCTCTCGCGTCCTCGTCGATCCGGGCGTCTCGGTGACGACGCGCCCGCATCGGGTGGCGGCCGGGCGCATCTTCAACTGGCTCGTCGCGCGGGTCGGGCTCAGCGGCATCGCCGATTCCCAGTGCGGCTTCAAGGCGTTCACGGCGCCGGCCGCGGGGCGCTTGTTCGAGACCTTGTCGACGCAGGGATTCAGCTTCGACGTCGAGCTCCTTCTGCGCGCCCGGGCGGCCGGCTACCGCATCGTCGAGGTCCCCGTGACCTGGGCCGATCAAGCCGGAAGCAAGGTCGGCGTCTTTCGCCACGGGCCGGGAATGCTCTGGCAGATCGTGCGGGCCAGGCGCAGGGTCGGCGGGAGGCGGCCGTGACCTTCGCTCGACGGATGCAGGAGATCGAGCCGTTTCTGGCCGTCGAGGTCGCGGAGCGGGCGCAAGAGCTCGAGCGCGCCGGGATCGACGTGGTGCATCTCGAGTTCGGCGAGCCCGATTTCGAGGCGCCGCCGGTCGTGCGCGATGCCCTCGCTCGCGCGATCAAGGACGGCCGGACACGCTATGCGCACAGCCTGGGCATCCTGCCGCTCCGCGAGGCGATCGCGGAGCACTACGCCCGGACGTACGGGGTGGCGGTCTCGCCGGATCAGATCCTCGTGACCGCGGGAACGTCGCCGGCCATGCTGCTCCTGTTCGGCCACCTCCTGAATCCGGGCGACGAGGTGGTCCTGAGCGATCCCTACTACGCGTGCTATCCGAACTTCATCCGCTACGCCGAAGGGCAGCCGGTCTACGTCGGCGTGACGGAAGAGGATGGTTTTCAGTACCGTCCCGAGGCGATCCAGAGTCGAATCGGACCGCGTACCCGGGCGATCATGATCAACTCGCCGGCCAATCCCACCGGCACGGTGCTGTCGGCCGATCGCATGGCCGCCATCGGCGCGCTCAGCCGCGGCGGCGGGCCCCTCATCGTGTCCGACGAGATCTATCACGGGCTCAGCTACGAGGGCCCGGATCGCACGATCCTCGAGTTCACCGATCGCGCCTTCGTGCTCAACGGATTCTCGAAGGCCTTCGCGATGACGGGCTGGCGGCTCGGCTGGGTGATCGCGCCGCGCGAGCACATCAGGGCGCTGCAGACGCTCTACGGCAACTTCTTCATCTCGACCAACGAGTTCGTGCAATGGGCGGGTGTCGCGGCCCTGCGCGAGGCGGGTGAGGACAGCCGCCGCTTCCGCGCGATCTTCGACGACCGGCGCAAGGCGATGCTCGCCGGCCTCTCGTCTCTCGGGTTCGGCGTCGGCGCCGAGCCGACCGGCGCGTTCTACGTCCTGGCGAATGCGCGTCACCTGTCGACGGACTCGGTCAGCCTCGCGCGGGAGATCCTCGAGTCGTCTCACGTGGCCGTCACCCCGGGGGCGGCGTTCGGCGCGAACGCGGAAGGCTACCTCCGATTCTCGTACGCGTCGTCGCTCGAGCGTATTCACGAGGGGCTCGAGCGCCTCCGCGGCTTCCTCGGCGGGCATCGGCGGCGAGGGTGATGGACCCCGCGTACGTCGCCGTCCACCTGGAGCAGGACCGGTCGCACTGGTGGTTTCGCGGCCGGCTGGCCGTCATCCGCGCGACCCTGCGCCGGGCGCTGCCGCCGCGCCGCCTGCGTCTGCTGGAGCTGGGCTGCGGCAGCGGCAATGTGCTCGCGGCGCTCGCCGAGTTCGGGGAGGCGGTCGGGATGGACGCCCACGAAGATCTCACCGCCGCCGGCCGCGCGGCCGGCCTCGACGTGCGCCTGGGCCATCTTCCGGACAATCTCGGCGTCGCCCCGGGCTGGGCCGACGTCGTCCTGCTGCTCGACGTGATCGAGCACGTGGACGACGACGTCGCCACGCTCCGGGCCGCGCGCACCGGTGTCGGCGACGGAGGGTTGCTCGTCGTGACCGTGCCCGCCTATCAGTGGCTGTGGAGCGGGCACGACGAGGTTCTCGGCCACCGCCGCCGCTACACCGCGGCCCGGCTTCGCGCCGCCGTCGAGCGGGCCGGCTTCACCGTGGTGCGCGTGAGCTACTTCAACTCCTTGCTCTTCCCGCTGCTGGCCGCCGTCCGCGGCGGTAAGCGCCTGCTCGGCGACCGCGGCCACGATCTGCGACGCCCCAGGGCGGCGGTCAACTGGCTGCTCGAGCGCGTGTTCGCCTTCGAGCGCCACCTCGTCCCGCGCGTGCAGCTTCCGTTCGGCTCCTCGCTGCTCCTGATCGGCCGACGATGAGCGAGGAGCGCCAGGCTCCGACGCGCGACTGGCTCATCGTCGGCGGTGTCTACCTGGCCCTGGTCCTGATCGCGGTGGTCTGGCTCGCGATCGACCGCCGGCCGCCGGAGTGGGACTACGCGAATCACCTCGAGCGCGCCGTCCATTGCGCCGAGGATCTGGCCCGGCGAGATGTGCGGGCCATCATCGAGCGCTCGTCCTTCTACCCTCCGGTCGTGCCGTGCGCGGCGGCCCTGGTGTACACGCTGGTACCGTCGGACGCCGCGGCGGCCCAGAGCGTGATCCTGGCGTTCCTCGGGCTCGGCATGGCCGCGGTCTATCTCCTCGGTCGGCACCTGGCCGGCGGCACCCAGGGAGTCGTGGCCGCGGTCGTGTTCGGGTGCGCCCCGTTCGTGGTGTTCTCCGCGCTGCGGTTCCAGCTCGACCTGCCGCTGGCCGCGATGGTCGCCCTCGCCCTGGTGGTGATCTTTCAGACCGACGGATTCACGCGCCTGGGATGGTCGCTCGTCGCGGGCCTGGTGTTCGCGGTGGGCATGCTCACCAAGCCACCGTTCGCGGTTTACGTCCTGGTGCCGGTCCTGCTCGTCGCCGCCTCGAGTCCCCGACGCCGGCGTGGGGCGGTCTATGCGACGCTGGCCATCCTGGTCGGGGCGGCGCTCAGTGTCCCGTGGTACGGGCCGCGCCTTTTTGGGCTCGTGCCGCAGATCGCGAATCGCTCGTTCAAGCAGGCCGCCGAATCGGGTCATCCCGATCCGCTCTCGGCTACGGCGCTGCTCTTTTACCCGACGTGGCTCACGCCCCAGCTCGGGGTGCTCGCGGTCGTCCTGCTCCTGGTGGGGCTCGTCGTTGCCGTGATGAGGCGGCAATGGATCGTCCTGTCGGCGCTTCTGGCTCCCTTTCTCCTGTTCGGGCTCCTCCAGAACAAGAACCTGCGCTACACCTTGCCGCTCCTGCCCGTCGCCGCCGTCCTGGCGGGCATGGCGTTCGGCCTTCTGAAGGGACGGGCACGCGCCGTCGGGGCCATCGTCCTGGCGCTCGTGTGCGCGCTCCAGGTGAGCGCGACAGTTCTGGCGACGCCCTCGGGCTGGATCTTGCCGGGGCTCGGGGTCCCCTTTGTCCTGGCGTCACCGCCGTCGACCGCAAACTGGCAACAGCGGGAAATCATGGCGCTCATCTCCAAGGACAGCCGAGGCGAGCCCGTGACCGTGAGCGTCGTCCCGAACAAAAATTTCTTCTCGGTGAGCAACTTTCGCTACTACGGGACGCGAGACCGTCTGCCGTTGCAGTTCACGCGCGCCTGGGACGGCGAGCCCATTGGCATCGAGTACATGATCCTGAAGACGGGTGACGTCGGCCCGTCCTGGACAGCTGAGAAGCCGAAACGCATCGCCGAGCGCCTCCGCACCGACGCCGCCCTCGGGCGCGTCTTCCCTGTGATCGGCGAGTTCCAGCTCCCCGACGGCTCCACGGCGACGGTGCGCGCCAGACGGCTCACCGAGGCGGTGCCCGCGCCGTTGGCCACCTTTGCGCGCGAGGTGCAGGCGGCCGTGCGCCGAGCGCTCGCCGACGTGACGGCCGACGTGCAGGGCCTCGAGGTCAAGCTGGTCTACGACGACACTTTGCTGCGCGGACACATCGGCCGCGTCGACATTCGCGCGAGCGCGGCGCGGGTGGGCGAGCTCAAGCGTCCGGGCTCGCCGCTGCTCCGCGTCGGCGACGTTCGGTTCGTCTTCGAGGACGTCATCGTCAACCCCTTCGGCGTTCACACGACCGGGCGGCTGTCTCCGCTCGACGCCAGGCGTGCCTCGCTCGAGCGGGGCACGATACGCGAAGAGGACCTTCGCGCGTTTCTCAAGGAGCAGAAGGGGTTCAAGACGGCATCGGTGAAGCTCGAGCCGGGCGCGCTCGACTTCGTCATGAGCCTGCCCGGCCCGGACGTCGCAGCGCGAGTCCGTGTGCTGCCGGACGCCGAGCGGCCGTTCGCGCTGGCCGCCGAGCGCGTCACGGTCGGCGGCGTGCCGGTGCCCGAGCTGCTCGTCGACTGGGTGGTCCGCACGTGGGATCCGACACCGCGCATCGCCAGCCGCTTGCCGATGCCGGTGGCCCTGGGGCGGATCGACATCACGCCCGAGGCCATTCGCATCTCGGCCCGACGGTAGGGAACCTCGATGCGAGAGTCGCGCGATGCGAAGCGAGCCAGAGCCCGGCAGATCATCCGCGCACTGAAGAAAGCATATCCCGACGCGAAGATCGCCCTCAATTTCGGGAATCCACTCGAGCTCCTGGTCGCGACGATCCTCTCCGCCCAGTGCACGGACGAGCGGGTGAATCTGGTCACCCCGGCCCTCTTCAAGAAGTACGCGGCGGCGCGCGACTACGCCCGCGCCGAGCCGGCGACCTTGGAAGAAGAGGTCCGCTCCACGGGCTTCTATCGCGCGAAGACCCGCTCGATCATCGCCATGGCGAAGGCGCTCCTGGACCGCCACGACGGAGAAGTGCCGAGCTCGCGGACGGCGCTCGTGGCGCTCCCCGGCGTCGGGCTCAAGACCGCCAACGTGATCCTCGGCAACGCGTTCGGGGAGCAGGCCATCGCGGTCGACACGCACGTCCTCCGGGTCTCCCAACGCCTGGGGCTGGCGCGCTCGGACGACCCGGACGAGATCCACGATCAGCTCGCGGACGTACTTCCAGAAAAGGAATGGACGCTCACCACGCACCTGGTACAGGCGCACGGCCGGCGGTGCTGCTCCGCGCGAAAGCCGCTGTGCCCCGCCTGTCCGGTGCGCACGCTCTGCCCCTGGCCCGGCAAGACCAAGATTCGTTGACAGCCCCATTCTTCTCCCTTAGAGTATGGCGTTGCGTTTTTCCAGTCTGGACGCCTACTTAGAGCCGTCAAGGGGAAGCGGATGCCGACGTTGGTACCGAAGGAAAGCGAAATCGAACGCAAATGGCTCATCGTGGACGCCGAGGGCAGGTGCTCGGCCGGCTCGCGAGCCGCATTGCGTCAATCCTCCGCGGAAAGCACAAGCCGACGTTCGTGACTCATCTCGACGTCGGTGATCACGTGGTCGTCGTCAACGCCGCGAAGGTTCATCTCACCGGTCGCAAGATGCGGGACAAGCAGTACCGCTGGCACTCGGGCTACATCGGCGGATTGCGCGAAGTCGACGCGGAGACGATGCTCAAGACCCATCCCGAGCGCGTCATCGAGTGGGCAGTCCAGGGGATGCTACCGAAGACCCGTCTCGGCAAGGCCATGGCCAAGAAGCTCAAGGTCTATCCGCGGCGCGGCGCACCCGCATCAGGCCCAGCAGCCGGAAACCCTCACGATGAAGGCGGAGGTCCGCTGATGGCAGCGGTGGTCGACCGATTTTACGCGACGGGCCGTCGCAAGACGTCCGTCGCGCGGGTGTGGATCAGCCCGGGCGCCGGGCGCATCGTCGTGAACCGGCGAGCCTTCGAGGACTACTTCCCGCGCGAGACTCTGCGCATGATCATCGCGCAGCCGCTCGAGGTCACGAGCACCGTCGGACAGTTCGACATCTTCGTGACCGTCGGCGGCGGCGGCCCCACGGGCCAGGCCGGCGCCGTGCGCCACGGGCTGTCTCGCGCGCGCTGGCCCGCTTCGACGAGAAGTTTCGGCTCCCGCTGAAGAAGGCCGGGCTCCTGACGCGCGATCCGCGCATGCGCGAGCGGAAAAAGTACGGCCAGCCGGGCGCCCGGCAGAAATTCCAGTACTCGAAGCGGTAGTGGCAGACGGGCGCCATGGTCCGTGTCGCGGTCGCCGGCGCCAGTGGATACATGGGCGCGGAGCTGCTCCGGCTGCTCTGCGTCCATCCGCAACATCACCCTGACGGGCGTGACCTCGGACCGGCTCGCCGGTGAGGCGCTCAGCAAGGCGTATCCCCACCTGCGCGGGCTCAGCGAGCTTCGCTTCCACGACCTCGACGCCGAGTGGCTCGCGAGCGTCGCCGACGTCGTCTTCCTCGCGCTGCCGCACATGGAATCGCAGAAGGCGGTGCCGGTCCTGAGGCGCCGCGGCCGACGCGCGATCGATCTGTCGGCCGACTATCGCCTGCGCGACCCGAACGACTACGTCACCTGGTACAAGGCGCCGCACATGGACCTGTCCGGTCTCGGCGAGGCGGTCTACGGTCTCGCCGAGCTGCACCGGAAGGCGATCGCGCCAGGCCGCCCTCGTCGCCACTCCCGGCTGCTATCCGGCCGGCGCGATCCTGGCCACGGCGCCGCTCTTCCGGGCCGGGCTCGCTCGCCTCGACGGTGTCGTCATCGACGGAAAGTCGGGAGTCACCGGCGCCGGGGCGCAGGGTCGAAAGATCGACCCGATGTATCTCTACACCGAAGCCAACGAGAACGTGCAGGCGTACGGCATGGCGTCGCACCGCCACACCCCCGAGATCGAGCAGGAGCTCGGCGCCCTGGCGGGATCGCCCCTGCGCGTCGCGTTCACGCCGCACCTGGTGCCGCTCAACCGCGGCCTCTTCACCACCGCCTCGGTGCCTCTGACCTCGACCCTGACGACTGCTCGGCTGCTCGACGTCTACCGCGAGTTCTACGCCGGAGAGCCGTTCGTCCGCGTGCTCGACGAAGGCGAGCGTCCGACCACCCGCACGGTCGTGGGCTCCAACTACTGCGACGTGACGGTGGTCGCGGACGCGCGGACCAACCGGGCCGTCTGCGTCTCGGCGATCGACAATCTCGGCAAGGGCGGGGCGGCGAACGGAGTACAAAACCTCAACATCATGTTCGGCTGGGGCGAGCGGACCGGACTCGAAGCGCCGCCCGTCTATCCCTAAGCATGGCGTCCCCTCCGCTCCAGTGGCTCGAGGGCGGTATCACCGCGGTGCCGGGGATCCTCGCCGGCGGCGTCGTGGCGGGCATCAAGCCGAGCGGCAAGAAGGACCTCTCGCTGATCTACTCCTCGACGCCGGCGCGGGCGGCCGCGGTGTTCACCTCGAACCAGGTCAAGGGAGCTCCGGTGATGGTGTCGTCGGAGCACGTGCGTGGCGGCCAGGCCCAGGCGATCGTGGCCTCGAGCGGCTGCGCCAACGTCTGCACGGGCGAGCAAGGCATCGCCGACGCGCGTGAGATGACCCGGCTCGTCGGCGATCTGCTGCGCATCCCTGCCGGCCACGTGCTGGTCGCCGCGACCGGCGTCATCGGTATCCCTCTTCCGATGGACAAGATCCGCGCTGCGCTGCCGAATCTGGTGAAGTCCCTGTCTCCTCAGGGAGGCCGCGCCGCCGCCGAGGCCATCATGACGACCGACACGCACCCCAAGGAAGCCGCGGTGCGGGTCGAGGTCGGCGGTCGTCCCGTCACGATCGGCGGCATCGCGAAGGGCGTGGCGATGCTCGAGCCCCATCTGGCCACGATGTTCTGCTTCGTGGCGTCGGACGCGGCGGTGGCGAACGGCGCCCTCGCGCCGGTCCTGCGGCGCTCGGTCGACCGCTCCTTCAATCGGACGACCGTCGATTCCGACACGTCGACCAGCGACACGGTGGCCATCCTGGCCAACGGCCTGGCCGAGAACGCGCCGCTCGAGGCCGGCTCGCGCGGCATCCGCCAGTTCGCCGCGGGCGTCGACGCGGTGATGACGAAGCTGGCACGAATGCTGGTCGCCGACGGCGAAGGCGCGACCAAGCTGGTGACCGTTATCGTGCGCGGCGCAGCCAGCGGCAAGGACGCGCTGAATGCCGCGCGGGCCGTGGCCAACTCGCCCCTGGTCAAAACCGCGATCAACGGCCAGGACCCCAACTGGGGCCGGATCATGATGGCCCTCGGCAAGTCGCCGGCCAAGATCGACCAGGGCAAGGTGTCGATCGCCTTCGGGGACGAGCCCCTGGTCGAGCGGGGGATGATGAAGGAAGGCGTGCGTCTGGAGCGGGTTCGGGAGATCATGGGATTGTCGGAATATGAGATCTCGATCGATCTTGGACTCGGCCGGGGCGAAGACCGGGTCTGGACGTGCGACCTCAGCGAAGAGTACGTGCGTCTCAACGCCAAGTACACGACGTAGCTCACCATCACACACGCCGCGCGCTTTCGGTGGTAGCGCGCGCCCCCTGGGCGGGGCTGCTGAGCGCGGCGGAGGCAAACCGAAGGAGGATCCATGGCTGCCCTGACGATGAAGGAGCTGCTCGAGGCCGGAGTGCACTTCGGCCATCAGACGAAGCGCTGGAACCCGAAGATGCAGAAGTACATCTTCGGTGAGCGCAACGGCATTTACATCATCGACCTTCAGAAAACACTCAAGAAGTTTCGCGAGGCCTACGGGTTCGTGCGGGATCTCGCCGCGGGCGGCGGCACGGTGCTCTTCATCGGGACCAAGAAGCAGGCCCAGGAGACCGTGTTCGAGGAGGCCAGCCGCTGCGGGATGTTCTACGTCAACCAGCGCTGGCTCGGCGGCACCTTGACGAACTTCGCGACGATTCGGAAGTCGATCACCCGGCTCAAGAAGCTCGAGGAGATGAAGGAGACCGGGGAGTACGAGCGCGTGCCGAAGAAGGAAGCGCTCGAGCTCGACCGCGAGCGCGAGAAGCTCGAGAAGGCGCTGGTCGGCATCAAGAGCATGGACCAGCTCCCGGCGGCGGTCTTCATCATCGATCCTCGCAAGGAGAAGATCGCGGTGGCGGAGGCCCAGCGGCTCGGCATCTCGATCGTTGCGATCGTGGACACGAATTGCGATCCGACGGGGATCGACTATCCCGTCCCGGGCAACGACGACGCGATTCGCGCCGTGCGCCTCATCACCTCGCGCATCGCCGACGCCGTCAACGAGGGTCGTGGCACCCTCGGCAAGGACGAGAGCGAGGCGGCCGTCACGGAGCCGGTCGAGGGCGCCGAGCTGGCCGCGGCTGAGGCGGAGAGCTAGGCATGGCGGCGACCGCGCAACAGGTGAAGGAGCTCCGCGATCGCACCGGCGCGGGCGTGATGGACTGCAAGGAGGCGCTCCAGGCGAGCCAGGGCGATCTCCAGGGCGCCGTGGAGTACCTGAGGAAGAAGGGGCTGGCCCAGGCGGCGAAGCGGTCGGGCCGCGACGCGCGCGAAGGCACCGTGGGCACGTACATCCACGCCGGCGCCAAGCTGGGCGTCCTCATCGAGGTGAACTGCGAGACGGACTTCGTCGCGCGCACCGAGGCCTTTCAGGGGCTCGTCAAGGATCTGGGCATGCAGGTCGCCGCCGCGAATCCCGCGTACGTCGCGCGCGAGGACGTCCCGAACGAGATCGTCGAGAAGGAACGCGAAATCTACCGCGGCCAGCTCGCCGATCAGAAGAAGCCGGAGCAGGTGATCGACAAGATCATCGAGGGCAAGCTGGACAAGTTCTTCACCGAGCAGTGCCTGCTCGAGCAGCCGTTCATCAAGGACGCGTCCGGCAAGACGAAGGTCCGCGAGCTCGTCGACACCGTGAACGCCAAGACCGGTGAGCGGATCGTCGTCAAGCGCTTCGCCCGCTTTCAGGTGGGCGAGGGGGGGTAGATGACGGCGGCTGCCGGCTCCGGCCGCCCCGCCTATCGCCGTATCGTCCTGAAGCTTTCGGGGGAGGCGCTCGCCGGAGGCCAGGGCTACGGGATCGATCCGCCGGTGCTCGATCGGATCGCGTCCGAGGTGCGCGAGGTGGCGGCGCTCGGCGTCCAGGTCGCGATCGTCATCGGCGGCGGCAACATCTTCCGCGGGATCGCCGCGAGCGCCGGCGGCATGGACCGCGCCACCGCCGACTACATGGGCATGCTGGCGACCGTCATCAACGCGCTCGCGCTCCAGGACGCGCTCGAGAAGGTCGGCCTGCAGACCCGCGTACTCTCGGCGATCGAGATGCGGGCGGTCGCGGAGCCGTACATTCGCCGACGGGCGATGCGGCATCTCGAGAAGGGGCGGGTCGTGATCTTCGCCGCCGGCACCGGCAACCCGTTCTTCACGACGGACACCGCGGGGGCGCTGCGGGCCGTCGAGATCGGCGCCGACGCCATCATGAAGGCCACGAAGGTCGACGGGATCTACTCGGCCGATCCCAAGCAGGACCCGACCGCGCAGCGCCTCGAGCGGATGACCTACATCGAGGTCCTCAATCGCGGCCTGCAAGTCATGGACGCGGCCGCGATCTCCCTCTGCATGGACAACAAGCTGCCGATCATCGTCTTCGACCTGACCCGCTCCGGCAACATCAAGCGGATCGTCCTCGGCGAGACCGTGGGCTCGATCGTATCGTCGGGAGGATGACGTCTATGGCGGACACGCAGGGCGTGATGAAGGAAGTCGAGGCCAAGATGGCCGGCGCGCTCGAGGCGCTCGGCCGCGAGTTCGCGGCGGTGCGGACAGGGCGCGCGTCGGCCGGGCTGCTCGACGGCATCCGCGTCGACTACTACGGGACGCCGACGCCGGTCAATCAGATGGCGTCGATCTCGGTCCCCGACGCGAGGACAATCGTGATCCAGCCCTGGGAAGCGTCGCAGCTCAAGGCGGTCGAGAAGGCGATCGTCGCGTCCGATCTCGGACTGACACCAGTCAACGACGGGAAGATCGTCCGCCTCGCGATGCCCTCGCCGACCGAGGAGCGCCGCAAGCAGCTGGCGAAGACCGTGCACAAGATCGCCGAGGAGTCCCGGGTCGTGGTCCGAAATCTAAGACGAGAGGCGAACGACCGGCTCAAGGCGATGGCCAAGGACAAGAAGGTCTCCGAGGACGAGGAGCGGCGTAGCCACGATCAGATCCAGAAGACGACGGACCGCTTCATCGCCAAGGTCGACGAGCTGCTCAAGAAGAAAGAGCAGGAGATCCTGTCATTCTGAAGGAAGCCGAGCTGTTCGACGCCGTCCGTGCCCAGCCCGTCCCCGAGCACGTCGCCATCATCATGGACGGCAACGGGCGCTGGGCGACCCGCCGTGGCCTCCCGCGCGTGGCCGGGCACCACGAGGGCGTCAAGTCAGCGCGCTCGGTCGTGCGCGCGGCCTCGGCGCTGGGCCTGCGGTATCTCACGCTGTACGCGTTCTCCACGGAAAACTGGAGCCGTCCGGCCGACGAGGTGTCGATGCTCATGAGCCTTCTGGAGCGGTCGGTCAACGCCGAGCTTCCGGAGCTGATGGCGCGCAATGCGCGGCTCCGAGTCGTCGGCCGGACCCACGGCTTGCCGTCCGGCGTGCGGCGCGGCATCGATCACGTCGTGCACGAGACCCGCGACAATACGGGGCTGACGGTACTGATGGCCTTCAACTACGGGGCGCGGGACGAGCTGATCGACGCCTTCCGTTCGCTGGCGCGCCAAGTCCAGGCGGGTGAGCTCAAGCCCGAGGACATCTCGGAGAAGAAGATCAGTGAGGCGCTCTATACCGCCGACATCCCGGACCCCGATCTCCTGATCCGCACGAGCGGCGAGATGCGGATCTCCAACTTCCTTCTGTGGCAGATCGCCTACACCGAGCTGTGGGTCACGCCGACCCTCTGGCCGGATTTCGCGCCCGTCGATCTCTATCGCGCGGTGGCCGAGTTCCAGGGCCGCACGCGCCGATTCGGAAAGGTGTGACGTGACCGAGACCGAGGTGGCACGCGTGAGCGTTCCCGGAGCCGGGTCCATTTCGCCGGCCTGGAAGCGCGTGGCGAGCTCGGTCGTGCTGATCCCGGTCTTCGTGTGGGCGACGACCGGCGCCCCGGCGTGGGTCTTCCAGCTACTCGTGGTCGCGGCGAGTGTCGTCGCGTGCGCCGAGCTGGCCCGCATGTTCCAGCGCACCGGACGGCCGATCAGCCCGTGGCTGACCGTCGGCGTGGGCGGCGCGCTCACGGCGAGCTTCGCCACCAGCCTCTACGCGGGCGCTCGTGCGGCGGATCCCACGTCCCGTGGATGCCGACGCCGGAGCTCGTGCTCGTCCTCGGCGTAGGGCTCATCGCCAGCGCGCCTCTCTGGACCTCGGGACGTCCTCACGTCGAGTCGACCGCGAACACACTGTTCGGCGCGGTCTACATCGGCTGGCTCCTCGGATATGCGATCTGGCTTCAGGGTCGCGTCGACGGCCCGCAGCTCGTCCTGTTCCTGGTGGGCGTGACGTGGGCCGGCGAATCAGCCGCGTACCTCGTCGGGTCGTCGGTCGGCCGACACCGACTGGCGCCCGATCTTGAGCCCGCGGAAAACCGTCGAGGGCGCGATCGCCCAGATCATCGCCTCGGTCGCCGCGGCGCTGGCGCTGGCAGCCTGGCTGCTCCCGGCCTGCGGACTCGCGGGCGCCGCCGGCGCCGGAGTGGTCCTGGGCGTGATCGGACAGGTCGGCGACCTCGCCGAGTCCGCGATCAAGCGGAGCATCGGCACCAAGGACACCGGCGGCCTCATTCCGGGTCACGGCGGTATGCTCGACCGCATCGACAGCTTGCTCTTCAACGCCCCGGCCCTTTACCTCTATTCGCTGTACGCCTGGTGCCGCGCATGAAAAGCATTACCTTGCTCGGAGCAACGGGATCCATCGGTCTTCGAACGCTCGACCTCGTGTCGAGCTTCCCCGACGAGTTCTCGGTGGCGGGGCTCGCCGCGCGCGGCTCGAATGTCGAGCGCGTCGCCGACCTCTGCAAGAAGTACTCGCCGCGCGCCGTCGCCCTCCTGGAGGCTGATTCCCGCGACCAGCTGGCGCGGCTCCTCCCGGCACCGCGCCCCGAGCTTCTCGCCGGACCCGACGGGCTGGTCGCGCTGGCCCGCGACGTGAAGTCGGACATCGTCGTCTCCGCGCTCGTCGGCGGCGCCGGGCTCTTGCCGACCATGGCCGCGATCCAGGCGGGGCGTACCGTGGCGCTCGCCAACAAGGAGACCCTGGTGATGGCCGGCCGGCTGATGACGGCGGCCGCGCGGGCCCGCGGCGTGAAGCTCCTGCCGGTCGACTCCGAGCACAGCGCCATCTTCCAGTGCCTCGCCGGCCACAGCCGGGCCGACGTCCACCGGATCCTCCTGACAGCGTCCGGCGGCCCATTCCGCGAGACCCCGAAGGCGCGGCTCGCCACGGTGACCGTGGAGGACGCGCTCCAGCACCCGACGTGGAAGATGGGGGCCAAGATCACGATCGACTCGGCCACGCTCATGAACAAGGGGCTCGAGGTGATCGAGGCGCGCTGGCTGTTCGACGTCGCGTCCGATCAGGTGCAGATCGTGGTGCATCCGCAGTCGATCGTGCACTCGATGGTCGAGTACATCGACGGCTGCGTGATCGCCCAGCTGGGCGTCGCGGACATGGGCGTGCCGATCCTCTACGCGCTCACCTATCCGGAGCGGCGGCCGATGCCGACCGCCCGGCTCGACCTGGTGCGTGCCGGCCACCTCACCTTTTTCGATCCCGACGTCGACAAGTTTCCGTGTCTGCGGCTCGCGCGCCAGGCGCTCGAGGGGAGTAGCTCGGCGCCCGTGGTGCTCAACGCCGCCAACGAGATCGCGGTGGCCGCCTTCCTCGACCGGCGCGTCGGCTTCACCGAGATCGCGGAGCTCATCGAGGACGCGCTCGAGGCGTCTACCGCCGGTGATCTCGACTCGATCGAGGCCTGCGTGGGCGTCGACGCCGACACCCGGCGCTGGGTGCAGCGTGCGATCGACACGCGCCACGGAGCACGTCCCTCGTGACCACCGTCCTGTCCTTCGTCATCGTCATCGGCATCCTGATCCTGGTGCACGAGCTCGGCCACTTCTTCGTCGCCCGGTGGACGGGCGTCGGCGTCGAGCGATTCTCGATCGGCTTCGGTCCGGTGCTGGCGCGGTGGCGCGGCAAGGAGACCGAGTACTGCCTGTCGGCGATCCCGATGGGTGGGTACGTCAAGATGGTGGGCGAGGAGAGCCCGCTCGAGGGGGGCGGCACGCCGGTCTACGATCCCCAGAAGGCGTTCGCGCTCAAGCCGCTGTGGGCGCGATTCCTCATCGTCTTCGCCGGGCCGGGGATGAATTTCGTGCTCGCCGCCGCTGATCTTCGCCGCCGTCCTGGCGACCCTCGGGCGCCCGGTCTCTCCCGCGCTCGTCGGACGGGTCGCCGAGGACGGGCCCGCCGTGGCCGCGCGCCTGCAACCTGGAGACGTCGTAGCCGCGGTCGACGGACGGCCGATCGAGTTCTGGGAGGAGCGTCCACCGGGCGATCGCCTCGTCGCAGGGCAAGCCACTCCGCCTGACGGTCGTCCGCGACGGCAACCCGCGCGACGTGGAGATCACCCCGCGCAAGACCGTGGTGCGTGACCCCATCTTCAAGGAGCAGCGGGAGGAATGGGACCTCGGCATCGGCCCGCAGTTGACGCCGCAGATCGGCGCCGTCAACGCGGGGCCGCCGGCCGAGCGGGCCGGTCTGCGCGCCGGCGACGTCGTGATCGGAGTCGCGGGCCAGTCGGTGTTCACACCCGACGAGCTCACGCAGGCGATCCAGAAGCGCGGCGGGCAGACCTTCGAGATCGTGGTCCAGCGTGACGGCAAGCCGCTGCCCCTGCAGGTGACGGCGACGACGGTGAAGGAGAAGAGCCCCACCGGCGAGGACATCGAGATCGGGCGTATCGGGGTCGGCATCGTCATGAAGGCCGTGCGCTACGAGCGCTACAACCCGATCGCGGCCATCGGCCACGGCACCGCCAAGACCTGGGAGATGACGGTCCTGACCGCCAAGGGGCTCTGGAAGCTCGTGACGATGCAGCTGCCGCTGTCCAACCTCGGCGGACCGATCCAGATCGCGGCGGAGGGTGAGCGGCAGCGCCGTGAAGGATTGCCGTCGCTCGCGCTCTTCACCGCGGTCATCAGCGTCAATCTCGCGGTGCTGAATCTGCTGCCCGTCCCGATGCTCGACGGGGGGCATCTCCTGTTCTTCGTCATCGAGGGCATTCTGGGGCGCCCGGTATCGCTCAAGAAGCGCGAAGCCGCGCAGCAGCTCGGGCTCGTTCTTCTGCTGCTCTTGATGGTCTTCGCGATTTACAATGACCTCGTCCGAATCGACGCGTTCCGAATCTTTAGATAGGACGGCTCAATGATCACACGACGCAAGACACGGCAGATTCGGGTGGGCGGCGTCACGGTCGGCGGCGGCGCCCCGATCACCGTGCAATCCATGACCAAGACCGACACCCGGGACGTCCAGGCGACCCTGCTGGAGATCTGGGCTCTCGAGGCGGCCGGCTGCGACATCGTCCGCTGCGCGGTGCCGGTCCGGGAAGCGGCGGAGAAGCTCGGGGAGATCAAGCGGCAGATCCGGATCCCGCTCGTCGCGGACATCCACTTCAACTACAAGCTGGCGCTGATCGCGCTCGAGCAGGGCGTCGACGGTCTCCGGCTGAACCCCGGCAACATCGGCGGCAAGCAGTTCGTGCAAGAGGTCGTCAACGTCGCCAAGGACAAGAAGATCCCGATCCGCATCGGCGTCAACGGCGGCTCGCTCGAGAAAGACCTGCTCGCGAAGTACAACGGCCCGACCGCGGAAGGGATGGTCGAGTCGGCGCTGCGCCATATCCGCATCCTCGAGGACCTGAACTATCCCGAGATGAAGATCTCGCTGAAGGCCTCCGATCCCTTGATGATGATCGAGGCCTACCGCATGCTCGCCGACAAAGTCGAGTACGCGTTCCATCTCGGCGTCACCGAGGCCGGCACCCCCGGCGTCGGCACGATCAAGTCGGCGATCGGCCTCGGCGCGCTCCTGTCGGAGGGCATCGGCGACACGATCCGCGTGTCGCTTTCGGCGGATCCGGCCGAAGAGGTCCGCGTCGGAATCCAGATCCTCAAGTCGCTCGGCCTGCGCAAGGGCGGCCTGACGTTCGTGTCGTGTCCGTCGTGCGGCCGCGCCGACGTCGACCTGGTCAAGCTCGCGAAAGAGGTCGAGGACGAGTTCAAGGGGTTGAACGAGGAAATTCACATCGCCGTGATGGGCTGCGAGGTCAACGGCCCGGGTGAGGCGCGCGCCGCCGACATCGGCGTCGCGGGCGGTCGCGGCATCGGTCTCATCTTCAAGAACGGAGACGTGATCCGCAAGGTACCCGAGAAGGAGATCGTCCAGGCGATGCGCGAGGAAGTCGACAAGTTCATCGCCGAGCGCAAGGCCGCGACGACCGCGGCTGTGGAGGCCCAGTGATGGGACAGTACAAGACTCACGTCTTCGTGTGCACGTCCGGCGACTCGTGCCCGACCCAGGGCAACGTCGAGCAGTACGTGAAGTATCTCCGCGACGAATCCGTGAAGGCCGGGCTCAAGGCCGACATCCGGATCAACAAGGCCGGCTGCTTCTCCCAGTGCGGCCACGGCCCGATGATCGTCATGTACCCGGACAACGTCTGGTACGGCGGCGTCCAGGAGTCGGACTTGAAGGAGATCTTCGAGTCCCACATCCGGGACGGCAAGCCGGTCGCCCGCCTGATCTACGATCCGGGCGTCGAAGGGCGCCAACAAGAAGCCAGGTTACAAGTAGCAAGGCTCGTCAAGAGCCGTTCCCGCCTCGTCGTAACGCGCCGGCGGACCATGTCTGTGCCTTGCCTCCGGTCGGAACACGTGCTAAATTCTTGAAAAAGTGGGCCTAGCCCGCTTTTTTTAGTTTTTGCGATTGAATTGGGGGTAGCGTGCGCTGCAGGCGGGTCGCCGGGCTGAGGCCCTGGCGGCCCCGGGCGCGCGCCTGGGAACAAGAGATGGACGAGGTAGACAGGGTGGCCCTGATCGAAGAGACGGTGGTGCCGGTCGTCGCCGACCACGGGCTCGAGCTCGTCGACGTCGACTGGCGCGCGCTCCGGCCCCGGGGCTTGCTGCGGTTGTACGTCGACAAGCCGGGGGGAGTCGGGATCGGGGACTGTGAGCGGCTGAGCCGGGAGCTCGGGGACGTGCTCGACGCCGCCGCGGTCATAGAGGGTGGGTACGACCTCGAGGTGTCCTCTCCCGGCCTCGACCGGCAGCTGAAGAAGGACCGGGAGTACCGCTGGGCGATCGGCAAGCGGGTCCGCTGCTGGCTCGCCGGCGGCGCCGAGTTCGGCGGGCGGTTGACCGAGGTCACGCCCGACCGGCTGGTGCTGGACCAGGACGGCGAGCGGACCGAGCTGGGCCGGGCCGAGGTCACGCAAGGCGCGGCTGGAGGCGGAGGTCCCCTGGCCCCGCAAGGCGTAGAATCTGGACGAGTTAAGGAAACGATGAATCGAGAGCTGATCACCGTCATCGAGCAGATCGGGCGAGAGAAGGGGATCGACAAGGAGATCCTCTTCGAGGCGCTGGAGTCTGCCCTGCTCTCGGCTTCGCGCAAGACCCTGGGCGCCTCGGACAACTGGCGGATGCACATCGACCGCAAGAGCGGCGATCTCCGCGTGTACTGCCGCAAGAAGGTCGTCCCCGAGGTCGCCGACGACAAGCAGGAGATCAGCCTCGCCGAGGCCAAGGCGCTGAATGCCGACGCCGAGCTCGACGACGAGCTGGAGCTCGAGCAGGAGCGGCCGCCGCAGGACTTCGGGCGGATCGCGGCTCAGACGGCCAAGCAGGTCATCCTCCAGAAGGTGCGCGACGCCGAGCGGGAGGGGATCTACTCGGAGTTCGCCGGCAAGGAAGGCCAGATCCTCCGGGGTATCGTTCACCGCATCGAGAAGCGCAACGTGATCCTCGAGATCGGCAAGGCCGAGGCCATCCTGCCCGAGCGCGAACAGATCCTGGGCGAGCGCTACAACCCGGGCGACCGGATTCGCGCCTTCGTGCTCGAGGTGCGCCGGACGGCCAAGGGCCCGCAGATCTCGCTCTCGCGGACTCATCCGGGCTATCTGGCGCGGCTCTTCCAGACCGAGATTCCCGAGATCCAGGAGGGGATCGTGCTGGTCAAGGCCACCGCGCGCGAGGCGGGCGAGCGGGCGAAGGTCGCAGTCGCGTCGACCAAACGCGACGTCGATCCGATCGGCGCGTGCGTCGGGCTGCGCGGCACGCGGATCCAGGTCATCAGCCGAGAGCTGCGCGGCGAGAAGATCGATATCATCGAGTGGTCGCACGATCCCGCGACGTTCGTGGCGCGCGCGCTCTCGCCGGCGAAGGTCTCGTCGGTGGCGATCCACGAGGCCGACAGCGAGGGGCAGCCCTCTGCGACGGTGATCGTGCCGGACAACCAGCTTTCGCTGGCCATCGGCAAGAAGGGCCAGAACGCGCGGCTCGCGGCAAAGCTGACGGGCATGCGCATCGACATCAAGAGCGAGTCGGAAGCCGACGCCGACCACTCGTCGAGCGCGCCGGTCGCCGTCGAAGACCGCGCGGCCCTCGAGCTGCTGCCGGGTGTCGACGCCGCGCTCGCCGAGGTCCTGGTGAGCGCGGGGCTCGGCTCGCCCGGCGCGATCGTGCGCGCCGGGCGCGAGAAGCTGGGCCTGGTCGTCGAGATCGGCGACCGGGCCGACGCGATCTACGCGTCCGCGGAGAAGCTCGTGGCGGCGCACCGCGCGGCGCAAGAGGCGAAGGCCGCGCCCGACCTGGGCCAGCCCGAGACACCGCAAGGAGATCAGACGCCCTCGTGAAGAAAGCCCCCAGCCGCACATGTCTCGGGTGCCGGCGTGCTCGGCCGAAGGGCGCGCTGGTGCGGCTGACCCGAATGCCGGACGGAACGGTCGTCGTAGACCCCGGGGCGCGCGCGGCGGGACGGGGCGCGTACGTCTGTCCGGACACGGAGTGCCTCGAGCGCGGGCTGAGCCGTGGTCGGCTCGGCCACGCATTCAAGAAGCCGAGCGAGGCCGGCCTGAACCTGGCGGCGGCGGTTCGAGCCGCCGTTCCGCACGAGGCGCGGATCAGCTTGGCCACAGCAAGCCCGGGAGACATGCTGCTGTGCGAGGTGGGTGCGACAGCGATCGGCGACGTCGATGTGATCACGGTGAGATCGTAGGGAGGTGAGGGGACAGTGGCAGCAGCCAAGATAAAGGTGATCGAGCTCGCAAAGGAGCTCGGCGTGACCAGCAAGGACCTCATGGTCGCGGCCGAGGAGATGGGCCACAAGGGCATTCGGGCCATGAGCCCCCTCGACAGCTCGCTCGCGAACGCGCTGCGCGTGAAGCTCGGCAAGGGCCGCGATCTTCCGGAGGCGCCGAAGCCCAAGCGCGTCCCGAAGGCGAAGACGGACGAGACCGGCGACGCGGCGTCGGGCGACGCGCTCGCAAAGAAGTCTGCGCGCGCGAAGAAGCCGAAAGCCGAGGACGAGGTGCCGGCGGACGTCAAGCCGGCGGCGACGATCGTGAAGCCCAAGCCCGCCGGCCCGGTGCCCGAGATCGCGCCGGAGCCGCCGTTCGTTCCGGAGCCCGAGCCCGAGATCGTTCCCGAGCCGACGGTCGTCGCCCCACCGGTCGAGCCTGCGGCTCCAAAGCCGGTGGCTCCGGTCGGGCCACCGCCCAGCCCGGCCGGGCCGCGGAAGCCGGAGCCCAAGATCGTCCCGTTCCGGCCGCTCGAGCGCGGCGCGCCGGGGCCTCCGTCGCGGCCATCGCGCCAACCCGCGGGCCCATTCGCGCCGCCGAGAGTCACCGTAGGGCCGCCGCGGCCAGCGGCCCCGGCTCCGCCGCCTCGACCCGCGGCCCAGCCGGCGCCACCCGCAGTCATCAGACCGGCGGCGGCTGCGGGTGTGGCTCCCCCGCCGATTCCGGCGCCGACGCCCGCGCCCTTCGTGCCGGCCGCCGTCGCGCCGGTCAGCGCCCCGGTCGCCGTGGAGGAGCCGCCTGCGCCGCCGGTCGAGGTGCGGCGAGAGCTCATCCGCGTGCCCGAGTCGGTCACCGTCGGCGAGCTCGCCGAGAAGATGCGTCGGAAGTCCGGTGAGGTGATCAAGGCGCTGCTCGAGCTCGGCGTGATGGCCACGGTGAACGAGCTCCTCGACCCGACCGCGGCCAAGCTGGTCGCCGACAAGTTCCACGTCGACGTCGAGATCCGCTCGGTCGAAGGCGACGTCGTCGACGAGGAAGACGTCGACCCAGCGCAGCTCGCCCTGCGGCCGCCGGTCGTCACCGTCATGGGCCACGTCGACCACGGCAAGACGTCCTTGCTCGACGCCATTCGCAAATCGAAGGTCGCCGAGAAGGAGTTCGGCGGAATCACTCAGCACATCGGCGCCTATCAGGTGACGACGTCGCACGGCAAGGTGACGTTCCTCGACACCCCGGGCCACGAAGCCTTCACGGCGATGCGGGCGCGTGGGGCCCAGGCGACCGACATCGTCATCCTCGTCGTCGCCGCCGACGACGGCGTGATGCCGCAGACTCAGGAAGCGATCAACCACGCGCGCGCCGCGAACGTGCCGATCATCGTCGCGGTCAACAAGATCGACCGGCCCGAAGCCGACGCCGAGCGCGTGAAGCGCGAGCTGTCCAATCTCAACCTGGTGCCGGAAGACTGGGGCGGGCAGACGATCTTCGTGCCGACCTCGGCCAAGACCGGCGTGGGCATCGACCAGCTGCTCGAGATGACCGCGCTCCAGTCGGAGATCCTCGAGCTCAAGGCCAACGCCACGCGCGCCGCCAAGGGCGTCATCATCGAGGGCCGGCTCGACCGGGGCCGGGGACCGGTGGCCACCGCGCTGATCCAGAACGGAACCCTGAAAGAGGGCGACGCGGTCGTGGTCGGCTCCTACTCCGGGCGCGTTCGAGCGCTCCTCGACCCCGCCGGCAAGAAGGTCAAGAGCGCCGGGCCGTCGGATCCCGTCGAGATCCAGGGCCTCTCCGGAGTGCCGGCGGCGGGCGACGTGCTCGTGGCCGTCTCGGACGAGCGCAAGGCGCGACAGATCGCGACGATGCGGCTCGACCGGGAGAAGGCCAAGGGCAAGGCGTCGACACGCATCACCCTCGAGGGGCTGCAGAAGCAGATCCTGACGGGCGAGGTCAAGGAGCTCCGGCTCATCCTCAAGGCCGATGTGCAGGGCTCGGTCGAGGCGGTGGCCGAATCGCTCGAGCGGCTGTCGACCGACGAGGTCAAGCTGAAGGTCATCCACAGCTCGGTCGGCATGATCACCGAGAGCGACGTGATGCTCGCCTCGGCGTCGAACGCGATCGTGCTCGGATTCAACGTGAAGGCCGAGCCCAAAGCGACGGCCCAGGCGCAGGCGAACGGCGTCGACCTCCGGAACTACAACGTCATCTACGAGGCGATCAACGACCTCAAGGCCGCCCTGGCCGGCATGCTGGCGCCGGAGATCCGCGAGACGGCGCTGGGCAAGGCACAGGTCCGGCAGATCTTCGTCATCTCCAAGCTGGGCCCGATCTGCGGCTCGTTCGTGACGGAAGGCAAGATCGTGCGCAACGCGAAGGTGCGCGTGCGCCGGGGCGACGAGGTCGTCGGCCAGGGCACCGTCGGCTCGCTGAAGCGCTTCAAGGACGACGTCCGCGAGGTGCTCGCCGGCCTCGACTGCGGCATCGGCGTCGACGGCGTCAACCCGGTCCAGCCCGGCGACATCCTGGAGGTATTCACGAGCGAGGAAGTGGCGCGCACCCTCTAGCGGACAGGCGCGCCGGAGAAAGCGGTGTCGGCAGCGCGCGTCGCGCTCGGACTCGTCGAGCTGCACCTGCCCGACGTCGAGTCTCTCAAGGACAAGCGGCACGTCCTCAAGGGTCTCAAGGCGAAGGTGCGAGCGCGGTTCGAGGTGTCGGTGGCCGAGGTCGACCACCAGGATCTCTGGCAGCGCGCCACGCTCGCCATCGCGTACGTGTCCGCCGACGCGCGGCACGCCAACGAGGTCGTCGCCAAGGCGATGGACTTCATCGAAGACAACGTCGCCGGGCGCGTGCTCGACACGTCAGTGGAGATTCTCTGATGCAAGGCAAGCGGCTAGATCGAGTCAATCAGCTCGTCAAGGAAGAGATCTCGACGCTCCTCCAGCGGGAGCTCAAGGATCCGCGGCTCGGATTCGTGTCCGTGACCGAGGTCGAGACCGCGAAGGATCTGAGGACCGCCAAGGTCTTCGTCTCGGTGCTCGGCGACGAGGCCCAGTGGACCGGCTCCCTGGCGGCCCTCGCCAGCGCGCGCGGCTTCATCCGCAACTGGCTGCGCCAGCATCTCGATCTGAGGGTGACGCCCGAGCTCGACTTCCGGCCCGACCGATCGATGGAGCACGCGGCGCGCATCCAGGCGCTGCTCCGGCAGGTCGGAGGCGACACCGGGCGGTGAGCGTGTCCATCGACCACACGAGCCCGAGCCCATCGGCCGCCGTGCTGGAGCCGTTCGGCCGCGGCGGGCGCGCCCTGATGCTCGGCCACGTCCATCCCGACGCCGACGTCCTGGGCACCTTGCTCGCGCTCGGGCTGGCGCTCGAAGACCAGGGGCTGGAGCGTGGTGTACGGCGGCCCGCATCCGTCGCCGGAGCTTCTCGCCTTTCTGCCCGGGGTCGATCGCTACCGGACGCTCGACCGCCTCGACGGCCGCTTCGATGTCGTGGTGCTGACCGACTGCCCGAATCCTCAGCGTACCGAGGGGCTCATCGATCAGGCGCGGAGCGCGGGTAAGATCGTCGTGAACATCGACCACCACCCGGACAACCGGCGGTACGGACACGTGAACTGGGTCGACGTGACCGCTGCGGCGACGGGCGAGATGGTGTACGAGCTCCTCAGTGCGCTTCGGGCGCCGCTCACGCCGGCGATCGCCACCAACCTGTTCACGGCGATCCACACCGACACGGGCTCCTTCCGCTACTCGAACGTGACGGCACGGACGTTCACGATCGCTGCGGCGCTCGTCGCGGCCGGCGCGCGTCCGGAGCTGGTGTCCGGATCTCTCTACGAGCGCCGCGCACCCGACGCGCTGCACTGGCTCGGCGAGGCGCTCGCTCGGGTCGAGGTGAGCGACGACGGGCGGGTGGGCTGGCTGGCGCTGCCGGCCGGCGCCGTGCCGGAGCGCATCGTCGAGTCGGAAGAGCTCGTGAACTACCCGCGCTCCGTGGCGTCGGTACGCGTCGCCTGCCTCCTCCGCGAGCTCGATGGCTCGGTGAAGGTGAGCCTGCGCGGCAAGGGCGAGGTGGACGTTCAGAAGATCGCGGCGCAGTTCGGAGGCGGAGGCCACGTGAATGCCGCCGGATGCACGGTCGCCGGGCCGCTGACCGAGGCGACGCGTGTCCTGCTCGCCGCCGTGCGGCAAGCCGTCGGCGGCCAGGGAAGCTCGTGAGTGGGGAGGCCTCCCGCTCCGGCGTTTTCGTGGTCGACAAGGGACGCGGCGCGACGTCCTTCGACGTCGTCGCCATCGTCCGGCGGCGCCTCGGCGTGCGGCGGATCGGCCACGCCGGCACGCTCGATCCGGACGCCACCGGAGTGCTCCCGATTCTTGTCGACGAGGCCACGAAGCTCACGCCTTATCTGGTCGATCAGGACAAGGAGTACGTGGCCGTCCTGCGCTTCGGCTTGACGACGGATACGCACGACGTGAGCGGGCGCGTGCTGTCGGAGACTCCGGTCGACGACATCGCCCCCGCCCGGCTCGAGGAGGCGTGTCGCGCGTTCGTCGGACAGATCAAGCAGGTGCCGCCGATGTACTCGGCGGTCCACCACCAGGGACGACGGCTCTACGAGCTCGCGCGGGCCGGGATCGAGGTCGAACGCGCGCCGCGCGAGGTCGTCATCCGCTCGATCGCCGTCGAGAAGATCGACGGCCCGCGGGCGACGCTCCGCGTCGTGTGCGGAAAGGGAACGTACGTGCGCGTGCTCGCCGCCGATCTCGGCGCGGCGCTCGGCTACGGCGGCGCTGTCGAGCGATTGGTCCGCTCGAGGGTCGGCCCCTTCGATCTGCGAGACGCGGTCTCGTGGGCCGAGCTGACCGATCGGCGCCCGGAGGCGCCCGATCTCTGGTCGCGCGTGCGCCCGGTCGAGGCGGCGCTGGCCGGGTGGCCGGTCGTCCGTCTGGACGGGCCCGGCTCGGCGATGTTCGGCCACGGACAGCCGGCCGACGTCATCCCGGCCGCCGCGGCGACCGAGGGCTTCGTGCGAGTCCACGATCTGCGACGGTCCGATGATCGGTGTCGGTGAATTGACGGCGGGCGGGAGCAAGGTCAGGCCTGTCCGCATCCTGCATGCAGATCGTCCGCGGCCTCGAATCCTTCCCGCCTGACGCGGGGCCGAGCGCCGTCGCGCTCGGCGCCTTCGACGGCATCCATCTCGGCCACCGCGCCATCCTGGGCACGGCGGTGACGCAGGCCCGCCACGCGACGCTCCGGGCCCTGGCGTGCACGTTCGACCGCCACCCGATGGAAGTGCTGCAGCCCGATCGCGCGCCGCTTCCGATCACGACGCTCGACGAGCGGCTCGAGCTCATCGCCGAGACCGGAATCGACACGACCGTGGTGATCCCGTTCACGCCGACCGTTGCGGCCATCGAAGCGAAGGCCTTCGTCCAGGACGTGCTTCTCGGAACGCTCGGGGCGCGCGAGATCGTCGTCGGCTTCAACCACCGGTTCGGCCGGGGGGCCCGCGGCGACGCTCAGATGCTCGAGAGCCTGGCCGCGCCGCTCGGATTTCGCGCCCACATCGTCCCGGCGCTCAAGGTCGACGGCGTGGCGGTTTCGTCGTCCGAGATCCGCGCGGCGCTGCAGCGAGGGGATCTGCCGGACGCCGCCAGGCTCCTCGGGTCGCGAATATTCGATCCGCGGCGAGGTGGTCCGGGGCGCCGGGCCGGGGCCGGACCCTTGGCTTTCCCACGGCCAACGTCAAGACCGACCGGCCCCTGGGGCTTCCGGTCGGCGTCTACGTCTGCCGGCTCACGGTCGGGACGCGTCAGCACCAGGCCGTCGTCAACGTCGGGTTCCGCCCGACGTTCGGAGAGACCGAGATCTCCGTGGAGGCTCATGTGCTCGATTTCACGGGCGATCTCTACGACAAACGGGTGACACTGGCCTTCGTGCGCCGGCTTCGCGAAGAGCGAAAGTTCCCGAGCGTCGACGCGCTCCGCCGAGCAGATCGCCCTGGACGTCGCCGCGGCGCGCGGTCGGCCTCCTGAGGCTCCCGTTAGCTTTACTTCGGTAGCGCCGCGTGGTACCCTCCGGACGTATCTGCTGACAAAAAAAGAGGTTTTGGAACCCGCCCCGGCGTGGGAGCACGGCTCCCTGGGGCGTGGCGATTGGGGGCCTTCGATGCCGCTTGCCGTCGACCGGAAGAAGAGTCTGATCGAGCAGTTCCGCACCCATGAGGGCGACACCGGCTCGCCCGAAGTACAGATCGCGCTCCTGACCGAGCGGATCAACAGCCTGACGCGATCATTTCAAGCAGCACACCAAGGACCACCACTCGCGCCGGGGGCTGCTGATGCTGATCGGCAAGCGTCGAGGCCTTCTCGAGTACCTCCGGGCCCGAGCGCCGGAACGGTACCGCGTCATCATCGACAAGCTCGGCATCCGCCGTTGACGGCGGAGTCTACTTCACATCACTGATCGGTCCTCGGACGGAACGGATCCGGGGGCCCCTGAGCGGGCCGACAGAGAGCCCGCCCCACACGGCGTTCGCCGGATTCCGGCCGATACGCGAGGACAATTTTTCGTATGACCCACACTGTTGAAGTCGAGAGCAACGGCCTGCGAATGGCCATCGAGACCGGCAAAGTCGCCAAACAGGCCGACGGCGCCGTCGTCGTGCGATTGGGCGGCACGATGGTGCTCGCCACCTGCGTCGCCGCCAAGGGCGCCAAGGAGTCACAGGACTTCTTTCCGCTCACCGTCGAATATCGCGAGCGCGCGTATGCCGGCGGGCGCATCCCCGGCGGCTACTTCAAGCGCGAAGGCGCGCCCGTGAAGAAGGAGACCCTCACGTCGCGGCTGATCGATCGGCCGATCCGGCCCGCTCTTTCCCGACGGATTCCGGAACGAGGTCCAGGTGATCTGCCTGGCCCTCTCCGGCGATCAGGAAAACGATCCGGACATCCTCGCGATGAACGGCGCCTCCGCGGCCCTCTGCCTCTCGGGCATCCCGTTCGACGGGCCGATCGGCGCCGTCCGCGTCGGGCTGATCGAGGGCAAGCTGGTCGCCAATCCGACGACGGCGCAGAAGAAGGCGTCGAGCCTCGAGCTCGTCATCGCCGCAACCGACGACGCGGTCCTGATGGTCGAGTCGGGCGCCAGCGAGATCTCGGAAGAGGCCGATGCTCGAGGCGATCGCCTTCGGCCATGCCGAGTGCAAGAAGCTCGCGCGCGCCCAGCGTGATCTCGTCCAGCGCGCCGGCAAGCCTCGCTGGACGTTCGACACGGCCGCGCGGGGCACCGAGCTGAAGACGCGCGTCGCGGGTCTGGCCGCGGGCCCAAGCTGGCCACCGCGCTGGCCACGCACGAGAAGCAGGGGCGCGCCGAGGCGGTCGAGCGCGTGTTCGACGAGGTGGTGCAGGCGCTCGGAGTGGACGAGACCGCGAAGGGCGCGGTCCGCGAGGCGTTCGAGGCGGTCGAGAAGGCCGAGGTACGGCGGCTCATCGTCGAGCGCAATCTTCGGGTCGACGGCCGCAAGCCGAACGAGATCCGCCCGATCTCGATCGACATGGCCTATCTGCCGCGGGCGCACGGCTCGAGCGTGTTTACCCGCGGCGAGACCCAGGCACTCGTCTCGGCCACGCTCGGCACCAAGTCCGACGAGCAGAAGATCGAGTCCCTCGAGGGCGATTTCTACCGCCACTTCATGCTGCACTACAACTTCCCCTCCTTCTCGGTCGGCGAGGTCCGGCGCTTCGGCTCGCCCTCCCGGCGCGACATCGGCCACGGCGCGCTCGCCGAGCGGGCGGTGGAGGCGGTGCTGCCGCCGAAGGAAGAGTTCCCGTACACGATCCGGATCGTCTCGGACATCCTCGAGTCGAACGGCTCCTCGTCGATGGCCTCGGTGTGCGGCGCCTCGCTGGCCCTGATGGACGCCGGCGTGCCCTTGAAGTCGCACGTCGCCGGCGTCGCCATGGGCCTCGTCAAGGAGGGCGAGAAGGTCGGGATCCTGACCGACATCAACGGCGCCGAGGATCACTACGGCGACATGGATTTCAAGGTCGCGGGCACCGAGAAGGGCGTGACCGCCCTCCAGATGGACATCAAGATCGCGCGGTGTCTCGATCGACATCATGCGCGCGGCGCTCCAGCAGGCGCGCGAGGCGCGCCTGATCGTCCTGGCGAAGATGCGCGAGGCCATCGAGAAGCCGCGCGCCGAGCTCTCGCCCTACGCGCCTCGGTTCGTCACGATCAAGATCCGGCCCGAGAAGATCCGCGAGATCATCGGTCCAGGCGGCAAGGTGATCCGCGGCATCCAGGAGCAGACCGGCACGAAGATCGACGTCGAGGACGACGGGCGGGTCACGGTGTTCTCACCCGACAGCGCGTCGGTCCAGAAGGCGCTGGGGATCATCCAGGACATCTGCCGCGAGGTCGAGCTCGACCGGATCTACCTCGGCAAGGTCAAGAAGATCGTCGAGTTCGGCGCGTTCGTCGAGGTCATCCCGAATACCGAAGGGCTCCTGCACATCTCGCAGATCGCCGAGTCGCGCATCCGGACCGTGCAGGACGTGCTGACCGAGGGCGACGAGGTGCTGGTCAAGGTCATCGAGATCGACGGCAATGGGAAAATGAGACTGAGCCGAAAGATGGCGCTGCGGGACCAGCCCGCGCTGGCCGACAAGGAAAAGCTCAAGAACCCGATGGCGGCGAATCCGCCGCGGGCCTGAAGGTGAGCGCGTGACGGAAGGCTACCGGAAAGGCTTCCTGCCGAACGGCATTCGGGTCATCACCGAGCGGATGGAGCACGTCCGCTCGGTCGCGGTCGGCGTGTGGGTCGAGACGGGCTCTCGTCACGAGTCCGAGAATCGCGGCGGGATGTCGCACCTGATCGAGCATCTCGTGTTCAAGGGGACTGCCACGCGCAGCGCCGAGGCGATCGCGCGGACCATGGATTCCGTCGGCGGCCAGATGGACGCCTTCACCACCAAGGAGCACACCTGCTTCTACGTCCAGGTGCTCGACGAGCACCTGCCGCTCGCGGTCGATCTCCTGACGGACATCCTCCTGCACCCGCTCTTCAACGCCGACGAGCTGGAGCGCGAGAAGTCGGTGGTCCTGCAGGAGATCAAGATGGTCGAGGACACGCCCGACGACATCATTCACGATCTGTTCGCGGCGCAGGTCTGGGCCGGGCATCCGCTGGGCCGGCCGATTCTCGGCAGCCGAGAAGCCGTGACCGGGTACGGCCGACAGGAGGCGCTCGGCTATTTCACCGATGAGTACGTGCCGCCGCGGATCATCATCGCCGTCGCGGGCAACGTCACCCACGACCGCGTCATGGAGCTGTTCAGCGCCGGCTTCCGCGACTTCGACAGCGCCGCGACGCGGCGCACGGCGAGCCCGCCCGTCCCCAAGGCGGGCGTGAACCTCGTGAACAAGACCCTGGAGCAGGTGCACGTGATCATGGGCTTCCCCGGCCTCCATCACTCGGCGCCGGAGCGATACGCCCTGTTCCTGCTCAACGACATCATCGGCGGCAGCATGTCGTCGCGCCTGTTCCAGGAAGTGCGGGAACGCGAGGGGCTCGTCTATGCGATCCACTCGGGCGTGCAGGCGTACACGGACACGGGCACCCTCTATGTGTACGCGGGGACGGACGAGAAGAACTTCTCGAAGGTGCTGAAGTCGACCCTGAAGGTGCTCCGCGAGCTGAAGAAGACCGGCGTGACCGAAGACGAGCTGCGGCGCGCCAAGGATCACCTCAAGGGCAGTCTGATGCTGTCGCTCGAGTCGACGTCGAGTCGGATGAACCGACTGGCCAAGCACGAGATGCATCACGGGACGTTCCTGTCGATGGACGCGATGCTGACCGCGATCGACACGGTTCGTCACGAAGAGGTGCAGGCCCTGGTCACCGACCTGCTCGACGAAGACCGTCTCTCGTTGACCACGCTGGGCCCGCTCGATCGCCGGAACCTGCCCCGCGAGCTCTTGCACCACTGACGTTCCGGCCGGCCCCCCGGCCGGCGCCGTGTCACACAGGGAGCCAACGCCGCATGCCGGTGAGCTATCGCATCGATTCTGACGCCGGGATGCTCCTGGTCGTCGCCGAGGAGACCATCAGCCAATCCGAGCGCATCGCCGCCATGCGCCAGTGGCTCAGCGATCCCGATTTTCGCCCCGGGCTGAGCACACTCTGCGACTTCTCGGCCGCCAGCTCGACGCCGACCATGGCCGAGCTTCGCGAGATCGTCTCGCTCGTCGATCGGCACGCGGCCGCGATCGGCAAGCAAGAAGCTCGCGGTGATCGCCACGCAGCCCGTGACGTTCGGGGTCGCGCGCCAGTTCCAGACCCTGGCCGACTCCGGACCGCTCAACGTGGGCGTGTTCCGAGATCGGCGTGCGGCTCTGGGCTGGCTTCGACGCGAGGGCGCGTAGCCTCCTCGACCACCAGCGGTCCCGGGCATGTCGCCGTGACAGTTCGGGCGATTGGCCCTCCTCCAGCCCGAGACTCGCGCTAAATCGTGCCTGATGTAGCGAATGTCGCCTGGCATGGGCATTGCCCCGCCTTTTCCTCGTCGGCGGTGCCGGCAAGGAGGAAACGGTCATGGCAAAGCGAATGTTCGTTTTCCTGTTCGCCGCGTCGGTCCTCACGATGAGCATCCCGGCGATAGCTCACGCTCAACGGTTCGTCGTCGTCAACGGACGCGTCATGAACCAGCAGGCGCTGGTGTCGCTCGATCGAGCGGCCTGCCTGCAGGTGCCCAACGGCTACTACTGGCTCGACACCAGCACCGGGGTCTGGGGCTACCCCGGGAACCCGGCGCCGCAAGGGCACATCTCGGACGGATGCCGTCAGGCGCGGCGGCCCAGTCTGTCCGAGCGCGGCATGCTCTACAGCCCGTACGACTGGGTCCGGTGACGCGACGTCGCTTCGTGCTACGCTCCGGCCATGACGACCGGGTCGCAACCGGCGAGCCGCACTCTGGACGTCAACGGACTGCGCCTGCACTACCTCGACTGGGGAAATCCGGGCGCGCCGCCGGTCGTGTGCGTCCACGGCTATACGTCGAGCGCGCAGGCCTTCAACGCGCTGGCGCGGCGATTCAATAGCCGGTATCACTTCGTCGCTCCCGACGTGCGGGGCCATGGCGAGAGCGCCTGGTCGACGTCAGGCGCGTATCAGTACGGGGACCAGGTCGCTGATCTCGCCGCGATCGTCGACAAGCTGGGGCTCTCGAAGTTCACGCTCATCGGGACCTCGATGGGCGGCATTATCGCGATGGCGTACGCCGGCGCTCACGCCGATCGTCTGGTCCGTCTCGTGATCAACGACATCGGACCCGACACCGAAGCGGGCAGCCAGCGGATCACGCAGATGGTGGGAAGCCGCCCGGACGAGTTCCAGACTCTGGACGACGCGATGGCCTATCGCCGCCAGATGTCGCCCATCGTGGCCGGGCGCAGTCTCGACGATCAGCGCGAGCTCGCGCTCGGCGTGCTCCGGCCGCGGGCCGACGGCCGCTGGATCTGGAAGATGGACCCCGAGTACATCGCGCAACGTGTGCGGGTCGGCCCGCCCCCGCGGCCGGCGCTCTGGCCGGCACTCCAGCGAGTGACCTGCCCAACCCTGGTGGTGTGGGGCAAGGACAGCGACGTTCTCTCCGAGGCGCAGGCCCAGCGCATGGTCGAAACCCTGCCGAGCGGAGAGCTCGTCACGGTCCCCGGCGTCGGCCACGCGCCCACGCTCGTCGAGCCGGTCGTGGTCTCCGCCCTCGAGCGCTTTCTCGGCTGACCCGCGCGGCACGCCTGAAAACGCGTCGATATGGGCGGCCTAGCCGCTACCGGTAGTACCCGCTTCAACTCCCGCTTCCATCGTTTGCGGTTTTGCACTATGGTGGGGACGTGATCGACCGCTACACCCGCCCGGAGATGGGTCGGATCTGGAGCGAGGAGTCCAAGTACGAGGCGTGGCTCCGGGTGGAGCTGGCGGTATGCGAGGCCTACGCGCGGCGAGGCCGCATTCCGGCCGAGGCGATGGCGCGCATCCGCGGCAAGGCGCGCGTCGACATCGCGCGGATCCTGGCGATCCAGGAGCGCGTCAAGCACGAGATGATCGCGCTGCTGACGAGCCTCGAAGAGCAAGTCGGCGAGGACTCGCGCTTCATCCACATCGGGCTGACGACGAGTGACGTCTGGGACACCGCCACGGCGCTCCAGCTCCGCGACGCGGTCGAGCTCCTGATCGCCGGGCAGGAGCGGCTCGGCAAGGCGCTGGGCGACCTGGCCGTCCGCCACAAGGACACCTTGACCATCGGCCGCACCCACGGCGTTCACGCCGAGCCGACCAGCTTCGGCCTCAAAGTGGCGGTCTGGTACACCGAGGCGGGGCGAAATCTCGACCGTCTGCGCCGAGCGCGCGCGACGATCTCGGTCGGCAAGCTCTCGGGCGCCGTCGGGAACTTCGCCCATGTCGAGCCCGACCTCGAAGCCGAGGTGTGCCGCGAGCTCGGCCTGGACGCCGCGCCCGTCTCCACGCAGATCGTGCAGCGCGACCGCCACGCCGAGTTCTGTGCAATGCTCGCGGTGGCCGCCGCCTCGCTGGAGAAGATCGCCCTCGAGGTGCGGGGACTGCAGCGCACGGAGATCCTCGAGGCGCAGGAGCCCTTCGGCGAAGGCCAGAAGGGCTCGAGCGCGATGCCGCACAAGCGCAATCCGGAGCTGGCCGAGCGCATCTGCGGCCTGGCGCGCCTGGTCCGGACGAACGCGCTCGCGGCGCTCGAGAACGTCGCGCTGTGGCACGAGCGGGATATCAGCCACTCGTCGGTTGAGCGCGTCATCCTGCCGGACTCGACGATCATGCTCGACTACCTCCTGCATCTCGCGACGTTCATCGTCGAAGGGCTCGAGGTCGACACGGCGCGGATGGCCGAGAACCTCGAGCTGAGCCACGGTGTCATCTACTCGCAGCGCGTCCTGCTGAAGCTCACCGACTCCGGCTTGCCGCGCCAGATCGCCTACGAGATCGTGCAAGGCAACGCGATGCGCGCCTGGAAGGAACGTCGCTCGTTCTTCGAGCTGCTCGCCGCCGACCCGAAGGTGACGGAGCACCTCTCGGCCGACGAGCTCAAGAGCTGCTTCGATCCGGCGTTCTTCCTCAAGAACGTCGACGCCATCTTCAAACGCCTGGGGCTCACCCGATGAGCGCGAGGGTGCCGATGAATGTCGAGACGCGCGAGAAGCTCTACGAGGGCAAGGCCAAGATTGTCTACGAGACCAACCGGCCGGGCGTGATCATCCAGTACTTCAAGGACGACGCGACCGCTTTCAACGCCCTGAAGAAGGGGACCATCGTCGGCAAGGGTGTGGTCAACAACCGGATGTCCGCGGCCTTGTTCGAGCGGCTCGGGCGCGCCGGGATCCCGACCCACTACCTGGCGACCCTCTCCGATCGGGAGATGCTCTGCCATCGACTCGACATCATCAAGATCGAGACGATCGTGCGGAACATCGTCGCCGGGAGCCTCGCCAAGCGCACGGGCCTCGAAGAGGGCACGCCGATCAAGCAGCCGATCGTCGAGCTCTACTACAAGTCCGACCCCCTCGGCGACCCGATGCTCAACGAGGATCACGTACGGATGCTGAAGCTCGCTTCGCCCACGGAGGTCGCGTGGATGAAGCGCATGGCGCTCAAGATCAACACGGTCCTGCGCCCGCACCTGGCGCGCCGCGGGCTCCTGCTGGTCGATTTCAAGCTCGAGTTCGGGCGCCACGGCCGGAAGCTCTACCTCGGCGACGAGATCTCACCGGACACGTGCCGGCTCTGGGACAGTCGCAGCAAGGAGAAGCTCGACAAGGACCGGTTCCGCCGCGACCTGGGCGGCGTCGAGGAAGCATACCAGGAGGTCTATCGCCGGCTCGTCACGGCGGACGCATGAAAGCGCGCGTCCTCGTGCGGCTCAAGCCCGGCATCATGGACGTGCAAGGCGCGGCGGTGAAGCGCGCGCTCGCCGGCCTCGGTTTTTCGGAGCTCAACGATCTTCGCGTCGGCAAGGTCATCGACATCGACCTGGACGAGCCGACGCCGGACGGCGCGCGCGCCCGCGTGGGCGAGATGTGCCGTCAGCTCCTCGCGAACCCGATTCTGGAGGACTATACGATCGAAACCGTGGACGACCTTGCCCCGCGCGGAGCCGCACGCTAAGATGAGTGCGCTATGAGATTCGGCGTCGTCGTATTCCCGGGTACGTGGAGCGACTGCGATTTTCACTACGTCGTCTCCGAGGTCCTGCATCAGCCGGTGCGCTACGTCTGGCACCGCGAGCGCGAGCTTCGCGAGCTCGACTGCGTGATCCTTCCCGGCGGCTTCTCGTACGGCGACTACCTGCGCGCCGGCGCGGTGGCCGGGCGCTCGCCGGTGGTCGAGGCGCTCCGCGACTTCGTCGCCGGCGGCGGGCTCGTGCTCGGCTCCTGCAACGGATTCCAGATTCTCTGCGAGGCAGGGCTGCTCCCGGGGGTTCTCACGCGCAACGAGTGCCTGCAGTACCGCTGTCAGTCGAGCCATCTGGTCGTCGAGAACGTCGACACGCCGTTCACGCGCGGCCTGCGCGCGGGCCAGGTGCTGACCATGCCGATCTCTCACGGCGAAGGGAAGTACCACGCCGACGCCGAGACCCTGGCGCGGCTCAAGCAGCAGCACCTGGTGGTCTTCCGGTACTCCGAGGCCGACGGCCGGGTCACCAAGAAGAGCAATCCGAATGGCTCGGTCGAGAACATCGCGGGAGTGGTGAATCCCGAGGGCACGGTGCTGGGCATGATGCCCCATCCGGAGCGGGCCTCCGAAGCGGCGATGGGCGGTACCGACGGGCTCCTGATGTTCCAGTCCCTCCTCGGAAGCCTCGTCGAGGATGGCACGTTCCTCAAGCGGTAACCTGGGTTGACGGGGGCCGAGCCGAAGGTCACGCTCGACCTGGCGCTGGAAGCAGGCCTCACGGCCGACGAGTACGACCGCATCCTCTCGCGCCTCGGGCGCGAGCCCACCTACGCCGAGCTCGGCCTGTTCTCGGCACTCTGGTCCGAGCATTGCGCCTACAAGCACTCGCGGGTGTTCTTATCCCGCCTGCCGCAGAGCGGACGGCACGTGCTGCAGGGGCCGGGTGAGAACGCGGGCGCGATCGACATCGGCGACGGCTGGGCTGTGGTCTTCAAGATCGAGAGCCACAATCACCCGTCGTTCATCGAGCCGTTTCAGGGCGCGGCAACGGGCGTGGGCGGCATCCTCCGCGACATCTTCACGATGGGCGCGCGTCCGATCGCGATCCTCGATTCGCTGCGCTTCGGCGAGCTCGACGATCCCAAGGCGCGCCAGCTCGTGAACGGCGTCGTGTCGGGCATCAGCTGGTACGGCAACTGCTTCGGCTGCCCGACGGTCGGCGGCGAGATCGCGTTCGCGCCGGAGTACGCGGGCAACCCGCTGGTCAACGTGATGTGCGTCGGCCTGGTGCGCAGCGATCAGATCTTCCGTGCGCGCGCGGAGGGGCCGGGCAATCCCGTCTTCTACGTCGGCAACAAGACCGGGCGCGACGGCATCCACGGCGCGACGATGGCGTCGGCGACGTTCGACGAGCACGCCGAGGCGCGTCGCCCGACGGTCCAGGTCGGCGATCCGTTCACGGAAAAGCTCCTGCTCGAAGCGTGTCTCGAGGTGATGCGCACCGGCGCGGTCGTCGGCATCCAGGACATGGGCGCCGCGGGCCTGGCGTGCTGCACCTCCGAGATGCCCGCGCGCAGCGGCACCGGGATGGACGTCGAGCTCTCCCGGGTGCCGCAGCGCGAGACCGGGCATGACGCCGTACGAGATCCTCCTGTCCGAGTCGCAGGAGCGCATGCTGCTCGTCGCCGCGCGGGGCCGCGAGGAGGACGTGCGCCGGGTCTTCTCGAAGTGGGAGCTCGACGCCGTCGAGATCGGCCGCGTGACCGAAGCCGGCGAGCTGACGGCACGGGTCAAGGGCGCGATCGTGGCGCGGGTGCCGGTCGACCTGCTCGCGGACGCGCCGAAGTACGCGAAGCCGACGGCCGAGCCGGCGTGGCTCGCCGAGCGCCGCGCCTTCGATCCGCTGACCTTGCCCGAGCCGGGCGACTACGAGAGCCGCCCTGGTTCAGCTGCTCGCCTCGCCGACGATCGCGTCGAAGGAGTGGGCGTTCCGTCAGTACGATCAGCAGGTCGGGATCAATACCCTGGTGCTGCCGGGCTCCGACGCCGCCGTGCTGCGCGTCAAGGGCACTCGCCGGGCGCTCGCGGTCTCCACCGACGGCAACGGCCGTCAGGTCTTCCTCGACCCGCGGCAGGGCGCGGCCATGGCGGTGTGCGAGGCGGCCCGCAACGTCTCCTGCTCGGGCGGCGAGCCCCGCGGGGTCACCGATTGCCTGAACTTCGGCTCGCCGGAACGTCCGGAGATCCTCTGGCAGTTCGCCGAGGCGATCGACGGTATCGCGCTGGCGTGCCGGGCGCTCGAGCTCCCCGTGGTCGGCGGTAACGTTTCCTTCTACAATGAGACGAGCGGCCGGGCGATCCTGCCGACCCCGGTCATCGGCGTGGTCGGGGTCCTGGACGACGCGGAGCGGCGCGCGACCCAATGGTTCAAGGCCCCGGGCCATCGCGTGGCGCTGATGGGCCCCGACAGCGTCAGTCTCGGCGGCAGCGAGTATCTCTGGGCTCGGGAGCGGCGGCTCGCGGGCGCGCTCGCGCCGCTCGATCTCGAGCTCGAGCGCCGAGTCCAGCACGCCGTGCGCGCGGCGGTGAGCGCCGGGCTGGTGACGGCGGCGCACGACTGCTCCGAGGGCGGGCTGGCGGTCGCGCTCGCCGAGGGATGTGTCACGGGCCGCGAGCTCGTCGGCTGCGAGGCGACGCTCCCGGCGGGCGCGCGCGGCGATCTGGTGCTCTTCGGCGAGGGTCCATCGCGTGTGGTCGTCTCGGTCGAAGCCGACGCGGGCGCGCGAGTTCGAGTGTCTGATGGCGGAATCGGCGATTCCCTGGCGGTGGATCGGAACGACCGGCGGCGAGCGTCTGGTGATCCGCGTCGGCACCGAGGTGCTGGTCGACGTCGACACGACGCAACTCGAGCAGGCATGGAGGACTGGATTTGAACGTCACGTGGCGTGACGACAGATTCCACGACGAGTGCGGGCTCTTCGGCATCTGGAATCATGCAGAGGCCGCGAACGTCACGTACCTCGGTCTCTATGCGCTCCAGCATCGCGGGCAGGAGTCGGCGGGCATCGCGGCGACCGACGGCACGTCCTTCCATATCGAGAAGCACATGGGGTGGGTGGCCGACGTGTTCAGCCCGGAGCGGCTCCGGCGGCTGCCGGGCCATCGCGCCATCGGCCACGTGCGCTACTCGACCGCCGGCAGCTCGAACCTCCGGAACGCGCAGCCGATCACCGCGACCACGGCGCGCGGGCCCGATCGCGATCGCCCACAACGGCAACCTCACCAACGCCGAGACGCTCCGTCGCGACATGGAGCGCGACGGCGCGATCTTCCAGTCGAACTCCGACACCGAGGTGATCCTGCATCTCCTCGCGCGGGCGCCGGCGGGGCCCCTCGAGGAGCAGATCGCCCATGCGCTCGCGCAAGTTCAAGGGCGCCTACTCGCTCGTCATCATGACGCTCGACGCCCTGTACGCCATCCGCGATCCTTACGGCTTTCGCCCGCTCAGCCTCGGGCGTCTCGGCGACGCCCACGTGGTCGCCTCGGAGACGTGCGCGCTCGACCTCATGGAGGCCGACGTTCCAGCGGGATATCGAGCCGGGCGAGATCCTGATCGTCTCGGACTGCGGGTACGCGGTCGGTGCGGCCGTTTCCGCCGGCCGAGCGTCTGCACTGCGTCTTCGAGTACGTCTACTTCGCGCGGCCCGACTCGATTCTATGGAGCCGCAACGTGCACACCGTGCGCAAGGCGATGGGCCGGCAGCTCGCGCGGGAGTATCCGGTGCAGGCCGACATCGTCATCCCCGTGCCGGACTCCGGGACGAGCGCCGCGCTCGGCTACTCGGAAGAGGCGGGCACTGCCCTTCGAGATGGGGCTGATCCGCAATCACTACGTCGGCCGCACGTTCATCGAGCCCAAGCAGGGCGATCCGCCACTTCGGGGTCAAGGTGAAGCTCAACCCGATGCGCGAGATGCTCGCCGACCGTCGCGTCGTCGTGGTCGACGACTCGATCGTGCGCGGCACGACGAGCCGTAAGATCGTGCGGATGATCCGGAGCGCGGGCGCCAAGGAGGTCCACGTCCGGATCTCGTCGCCGCCGATCCAGTGGCCGTGCTACTACGGCATCGACACGCCGACGCGGAAGGAGCTGATCGGCTCGAGCCACAACCCGGAGGAGATCCGCCGCTATCTCGGCGCCGACTCGCTCGGCTACCTCTCGCTCGACGGGATGCTCAAGGCGACCGGCACCGACCCCGGGCAGTTCTGCCACGCGTGTTTCACCGGCAACTACCGCGTGGGCATCGAGCCCGAGCCCACGCCGCAGCTCAGCCTCTTCCAGAGCTGACGTGAAGCGGCTCACCTATCGCGAGGCCGGCGTCGACATCGACGCCGGCGACGACGCGGTCCGCCGGATCACGCCGCTCGCCCGCGCGACGAGCCGCCCCGAGGTGATCGGCGGGGTCGGAGGCTTCGCGAGCCTGGTCGGCCTGCCCTCGAAATACCGCGAGCCCGTCATGGTCTCGTCGACCGACGGGGTGGGCTCCAAGCTGAAGGTCGCGTGCCTGGCGGGCCGTCACGACACGGTCGGCATCGACCTCGTCGCCATGGGGGTGAACGACATCCTCGTCCCGGCGCCGAGCCCCTCTACTTCCTCGACTACATCTCGGTCGGCCGGCTCGATCCCGCGCAGATCGAATCGATCGTGGGCGGCGTCGCCGAGGGGTGCCGACAGGCCGGGTGCGCGCTGGTCGGCGGCGAGATGGCCGAGCATCCGGACTCGCTCCCGCCGGGAGAGTACGATCTCGCCGGCTTCGCCGTGGGCGTCGCGGAACGCCATCGATGATCGACGGCTCGAACATCCGCCCGGGGACGCGGTGTTGGGGTTGGCATCGAGCGGGCTGCACTCCAACGGCTACAGCCTGGTCCGGCGGATCGTGTTCGACATCATGAAGCTGCGGGTCTCGGATCCGCTGCCCGGCACCGGCCGCCTCGTGGCGGACGAGCTGCTCACGCCGACGAAGATTTACGTTCGACCTATTCAGATGCTCCTGGAGGCCATCGAGGTGAGGGGAATGGCGCATGTGACCGGGGGAGGCGTCACAGGAAACATCCCCCGCGTGCTCCCTCGGGGTGCCGCGCGCGGCTCATGCGCAGCTCCTGGTCGCCACCCGCGGTCTTCGAGACCCTGCGCGAAGCCGGCCGAGTGGAGGACGCCGAGATGTTCAGGACCTTCAACATGGGGATCGGCTATGTGGTGATCGTCCCGTCGGCGTCGGCGGAGGCTGCGGCCCGAATCCTCCGTGAGGCGGGGGAGCAAGTCGCCAGGATCGGCGAGATCGTCGCCGGCGACCGGGGCGTGGAGCTGGTCGCGTGACGTCCGGCGGCGGCCGGCTCCGCGTCAGGCGTCCTGGTCTCGGGGCGCGGCTCAATCTCCAGGCTCTGCTCGACGCCTCCGCGAGAGCCGACTACCCGGCCGAGGTGCTCCGTCGTGATCTCCGACCGCGAGCAAGCGGCCGCTCTGGAGCGCGCGCGGGCGGCAGGAGTCGAGGCGCTCTTCGTGAACCCCAAGGACTTCGGCGACCGGGAGGCCTTCGATCTGGCGCTCGTCCGCGAGCTCACGGCTCGCCGGGTCGGGCTCGTCTGCAACGCCGGCTTCATGCGGATCCTGTCCCCGGCGTCTACGTCGCGCCTTCGCCGGACGCGCCATGAACATCCATCCCTCGCTCCTGCCATCGTTCCCCGGGCTGCACGCGCAGCGCCAGGCCCTGGAGCACGGGGCGAAGGTCGCGGAGCCACCGTGCACTTCGTCGACGACGGCCCGCGTGGACACCGGCCCGATCATCATCCAGGCGAGCGTGCCGGTACACCCCGACGATACCGAGGAATCCTTGTCTGCGCGCATTCTGGCCGAGGAGCATCGCACTGTATCCCGAGGCCGTCCGGCTCTTCGCCGAGGACCGCCTCGATCGTGGGTCGGAGGGTGGTCATCAGGAGCGACGGAGGCGCGCGATGAAAATCCGCCGAGCACTGATCAGCGTGCACGACAAGACGGGGATCGTCGAGTTCGCCCAGGCCCTCACCGCTCTCGGGGTCGAGATCCTCTCCACCGGCGGCACCGCGAAGCTCCTCCGGAGCGCCGGCGTGGCCGTGCGGAAGTATCGGAAGTCACCGGGTTCCCGGAGATGCTCGACGGCCGGGTCAAGACGCTCCACCCGAAGATCCACGGCGGAATCCTCGCCCGCCGCGACGTGCCCGCGCATCTGGCCGCCCTCGAAAGCACGGGATCGCGCCCATCGACCTGGTCGTCGCGCGCTGTACCCCTTCGAGCAGACCGTGGCGCGGCCGGACGTCACGCGAGACGATGCGATCGAGCACATCGACATCGGCGGACCGACGATGATCCGCTCCGCGCCAAGAACCATGCGAGCATCGCCGTCGTCACCGCGCCCTCGCAATACGGCGCCATTCTCGACGAGCTCCGGGCCAGTGGTGGGTCCCTGGGCGACGCGACACGCTTCCGGCTCGCCGCCGAGAAGCCTTCCGCCGGACCGCGCGAGTACGACACCGCCATCGCGGCCTATCTGACGGCGAGCGCGCCCCGAGCCCGACCGAGGGCCCCCACGGGCGAACTCTTCCCGGCCACGCTGGGCTCGAGGCCGAGCGTGTCCTGACGCTGCGCTACGGCGAGAATCCGCACCAGAAGGCCGCGTTCTATCGTCAGGTCGGCGCCCGCGGTCGGCCTGGCTAGATGAAACAGCTCCACGGCCCGGAGCTCGGCTACAACAACCTCCTCGACTTCTCCGCGGCGCTCTCCCTGCTGCTCGAGTTCGACGAGCCCGCCGCCGTCGTCATCAAGCACACGAACCCCTGCGGCGCCGCGCTCGGGCGCCACGGTCGGCGCCGCGATGGCGAGGGCGAAGGCCTCGGATCCGGTCTCGATCTACGGCGGCATCGTCGGGGTCAACCGCACGCTGGACGCCGCGGTCGTCGAGGCGCTCGCCGGCATCTTCGTGGAGATCCTCTTCGCCCCGGCGTTTGCGCCCGACGCGCTCGAGGAGCTCAAGCGCACGAAGAAGAGCTGCCGCGTCTTCGAGGTGTCCTGTGCCGAACGGCCGCTGCCCGCCCCGACTTCCCGAGTACCGCAGCGTCCTGGGCGGGCTGCTGGTCCAGACGTCCGATCTCGCCGACCTCGAGCCCGGCGCGCACCAGACCGTGTCGAGGCGGGCCCCGACCCCCGCCGAGAGCGCGAGCGCTGCGATTCGCCTGGCGCGTCGCGAAGCACGTGAAGTCCAACGCGATCGTGCTGACGACGCGCGCCCAGGTGATCGGGGTCGGCGCGGGCCAGATGAACCGGGTCGACTCGGCGCGGCTGGCCGTGATGCGCGCCCAGTCGGTTGGGCTCGAGACCGCCGGCACCGTGTGCGCATCCGACGCGTTCTTCCCGTTCCGGGACGGGCTCGACGTGGTGGCGAGAGCGGGCGCCACCGCCGTGATCCAGCCCGGCGGCTCCCTGCGCGACGAGGAGGTCATCGCCGCGGCCGACGAGCACGGGCTCGCCATGGTGTTCACGGGCATCCGCCATTTCCGCCACTAGCCGAGGTTCCCGATGAGCCCGCCCGAGCGCATCTACGGCGTCCGGGAGCTCACCCGGATCCTGACGCTCACGCCGAAGCGCGCCGGCCAGCTCCGGCGGCTGGACCTGCTGCGCGGCGACTCCGGCTATACGTTTCGCGATCTCGCTGGCGCTGCGGGCCGCCAGCGCGCTGCTCGACGCGGGCGCGTCCGTGCGCCAGATTCGCGAGGCGCTCACCGCGCTGCGACGACAGGACCCCGGGCTGGAGCACCGCTGGCCGAGTTCCGGCTGATCCTGGACGGGGATCGGCTGCTCGCCCAGTCCGACCACGTTCGCTTCGACCCACGGACCGGTCAAATGGTCCTGGCGCTCGACTCGGGCGGGCTCGAGGCGGCGGCCACCGCTACCTTGTCCACGGGCCTCGTGCGCCCGCTCGCGCCGCCCGCCGACCAGGCGGAGACGTGGTTCGAGCGCGCCAGCGAATGGGACGGCGATCCGGCGCAATGGGAGGACGCGATCGCCGCATACCGTCGGGTCGTCGCGATCGATCCCGACGTACGCGGCCGCCTGGAACAATCTCGGCCTGCTGCTGCATCGCATGGGCCGCTACGACGAGGCGGATGGGCGTACCGGTCGGCGCTCGACCAGGATCCCCAGTGCTGCGAGGCCGCCTACAACCTCGGGTCGCTGCACGAGGACCGCGGCGCGGCCGAGGAGGCGATCGCTGACTATCGCCGAGCACTCGAGCTCTCACCGGACTATGCCGACGCCCACTTCAATCTGGCGGGAGCGCTCGCGCGCAACGGACGTGACGGCGAAGCCATCAAGCACTGGCAGCGCTACCTCGAGCTCGACGCCGGCAGTCCCTGGGCCCGCATCGCTCGCGCCCACCTCGAAGTCGTCGATCCCCCCGACTGCCATGAAGCCGAGTCGACGACGCCGACAGAAGGCTCAGGCGTGCGGAGCCACCCCGCAGCGCCCGAACCCCTCGCCATGAAGCCGAGCCGAACGACGCCGACAGAGGGGTCGGGCGTGCGGAGCCACGCCGCATCTGTCTCAGGCCACCCTCGGTCCAAGCCGGCCTCGAGGCCCCCGCTACAATGAAAATCCTCATCGTCGGCGGGGGAGGACGCGAGCACGCGCTCGCCTGGAAGATCGCCCAGAGCCCGCTGGTCGACACCCTGTTCGCGGCGCCGGGTAATCCGGGGATCGCGCGGCACGCGCGATGTGTCGATGTCGGCGTCGACGCGCACGACGCCCTCGTCGCCTTCGCCCGCCGCGAGCGTATCGACCTGTCGTCATCGGCCCCGAGGCGCCGCTCGTCGCCGGCATCGCCGATCGATTCGCGGCCGCCAGCCTGGCCGTCTTCGGGCCGAGCGCGCGCGCGGCGGCGATCGAAGGCTCCAAGATCTTCGCGAAGAACCTGATGCGGCGAGACGGTATCCCGACCGCGCGGTTCGCCCCCTTCGACGAGCCGACGGCGCGCGGCGCTACTGCCGCGAGATCGGAGCGCCGCTGGTGATCAAGACGGACGGGCTTGCCGCCGGCAAGGGCGCGATCGTGTGTCCGCACGCTCGAGGACGCCGATCGCCGCGATCGCCGAGTGCATGGAGCGGCGGGCGTTCGGCGCGGCCGGAGCGCGCGTGGTCGTCGAGGAATTCATGACCGGGCAGGAAGTCTCCTTCTTCGTCCTCGCGAACGGCGGCGATGTGCATGCCGCTCGCCGCCGCCGAGGATCACAAGACCGTCTTCGACGGCGATCGCGGCCCGAACACCGGCGGCATGGGATGCTACTCGCCGGTGGCCGCCTTCGATGACGGCGCTCGAGAAGCAGCGTCATGGAGACGATCGTGCGCCCGACGCTCGCCGCGCTCGCCGCCGAGGGCTCGCCCTACCGCGGCGTGCTGTTCGTGGGCCTCATGCTGACGGCGCAGGGACCGAAGGTCGTCGAGTTCAACTGCCGCTTCGGCGATCCCGAGTGCCAGGCGTTGATGGTGCGCGCGCCGGGCGACCTGGTCCCGCTGCTCGTCGCGGCCGCGCGCGCCGACGCGTGGCCCCCGCATCACTCGTGGCCGAGCGCGGCCTCGGTCTGTGTGAACGTCGCCTCCGGCGGCTATCCCGGAGCGTATCCGACGGGGCTTCCGATCCGCGGCGTCGAGGCGGCGGCGGCGCGACCGGATGTCCAGGTGTTCCACGCGGGCACCGCGACGAACAACGGCCGCTCGTGACCGCGGGCGGGCGGGTGCTCGGCGTGACCGCCGTCGCCGAGCACTGGACGCGGCGATCACGGCCGCGTATGCGGCGGTGCGCGAGATCTCCTTCGAAGGCATGCACTACCGGACCGACATCGGGAGGTCGCAGAGCGTGACAGGCCCAGTACGCGTAGGCATCGTGCTCGGCAGCGACAGTGATCTCGAGGTGATGCTCGAAGCCGTCAAAGTCCTCGACGCGCTCGAGATCGGGAGCGAGGTCGTCGTCACCTCCGCCCATCGAACGCCGGAGCGCACCCACGAGTACGCCACGACGGCGCACGCGCGCGGGATCGGCGTGCTGATCGCCGGCGCGGGCGGGGCGGCCGCGCTGCCGGGCGTGCTCGCCTCGTTCTCACCCTTGCCGGTCATCGGCGTGCCGGTGGCGGCGACGCCGCTCGGGGGCATCGACGCCTGCTCTCGATCGTGCAGATGCCGAAGGGCGTGCCGGTGGCCACCGTGGCGATCGGCAAGTGGGGCGCGGCCAACGCGGGCCTGCTCGCCGCTCAGATCCTGGCCCTCGGCGATGCGGCCCTGGCCGCGCGACTTGCGGCCTATCGAAAGCGGCTGGCCGACGAAGTGGACGAGCGCGCGCCGGCGTGTCGCCGCGCAGCTGAAGTCGGGCCGGCCGCCGAAGTCGGGGACGTGACCGACGCCGAGCACTCGCGCGTCGTCGCCGTCGATCCCGTTGCGCCGACTCCAGCCACCCTGCGCGCCGCCGCAGATACGCTTCGGGCCGGCGGGGTGGTGGCGCTGCCGACCGAGACCTTCTACGGACTCGCCGCCGCCGCGCTCCACTCCGGGTCGGTCAGACGCGATCTTCGAGCTGAAGGGCAGACCCGAATCCAAGCCGCTCCTCGTCCTCGTCGACTCGGTGGCGATGGCGAAGACCGTGGCGCGTGTGACCGACGCGGCGCGCGACCTCATGGCCCGCTACTGGCCCGGAGCCCTGACGCTCGTGTTGCCGGCCCTCCCCACCGTGCCATCGCTCGTGACGGCCGGAACGGGGACCCTGGGAGTTCGACTCTCGCCTCATGCGATCGCGCGGGGCCTGGTCGAGCGCTCGGCGAGCCGGTGACGGCTCCGAGCGCGAACCCGGACGGCCTGCCGCCGCCCACCACCGCCGCGCGGCGTGCTCGACCTATTTCCCGGCAGGTCATCGACCTCGTCCTCGACGGTGGCGCGACTCCGGGCGGGAGCCCTCGACGGTCCTCGATCTCACCGTGGATCCTCCGGCGTCCTGCGTCAAGGCGCCGTGGTCGTGCGCGACGACGACCGGCAACAGGCGAGCGCGAGCCCTGCCAGACGAGCCCGCACATGAAGATCACCGGAGTCATCCAGGCCGGGGGGCAGAGCAGGCGGATGGGCGGCCGACCCAAGGCCCTCATCGAGCTCGGCGGGCGGCGAATCATCGAGCGCGTCCTGGCGGCGCTCGCGCCCGCCGTCGACGATGTGCTGGTCGTGACCAACACGCCGGAGCTCTACGCGTTCCTCAACCTGCCGATGGTCGCAGACGTCTATCCCGATCGCGGCTCGCTCGGCGGGATCTACTCCGGTCTCGAGGCGGCGTCGGGGCGAGGCGGCGTTCACGGTCGCGTGCGACATGCCCTTTCTCCATCCCGAGATCGTCAAGCTGGTCGTGGAGCGCGCGGGCGAGGGCGACGTCGTCATCCCGCGCGTCGAGCACCCAGCTCGAGACCATGCACGCCGCGTACGGCAAGATCTGCTTGCCGCACATCGCGGAACGGCTGATCGCCGGGCAGCTCAAGATCGTCGATTTCTTCGAACAAGTGCGGGTGATCGAGATCGCCGAGGCGGACGTCGCGCGGTTTCGCGATCCGCAGATCGCTTTCATGAACGTGAACACGCCGGATGAGCTCGAGCGCGCCCGCGCGCTCGCGGCGGGCTCGGCTGAGATGGCCAGGCTCCGGCCCGTGCTGCTCGTGCACTACCATGAGCTCGGCCTCAAGCGCGGCAATCGGCCGCTCTTTCTCCGCCATCTCGCGCGAAACGTCCGGCGGGCGACTTCGGATCTCGCGCCTGCGAGCTTCGCCAGGTCTCCGGCCGCCTTCTGCTCGACCTCGACAAGCATCCCGATCCAGCCGCCGTTCGAGACCGTGTTCGCCGGGTGTGCGGCGTCGCGAGCGTGGCCCTTGCGTATCGAGTCGTCTCGACGGTCGAGGCGATGAAGACGATCATTGCGGAGCTGATCGAGGGCCGAACCTTCGCGTCGTTCCGGATCTCGGCGCGGCGGGCGTTCAAGACGTATCCGCTGACGAGCGTGGAGCTCAACCGTGAGCTCGGCGCCTTCGTGCTCGGACGCGCCAGCCCGCGCGTCGACCTGCGTCAGCCGGAGCTCGAGATTCACGTGGAGGTGATGCCGGCCGAGACGTTCGTGTACGTCGACCCGGAGCCGGGCCCCGGCGGCCTCCCGTGGGCGCGAGCGGCACGGTCGCGGCCCTCCTCTCCGGCGGGATCGATTCCCCCGTCGCGGCCTGGCGGATGATGAAGCGCGGCTGCCGCGTCGTCTTCGTGCACTTCCACAGCGTGCCGTACCTGCCGCCGACCTCTCAGGCCAAGGCGCGCGCGCTCGTCGGGCTCCTGACCCAGTGGCAATACGATTCCAGGCTCTGTCCTCGTCCCCTTCGGCGAGATCCAGCGCGAGGTCGTGCTGAGGTCCCGCCGCCCGCCCGGGTCGTCGTCTACCGGCGGCTGATGGTCCGGATCGCGGAAGCGCTGGCGCAGGAAGCACGGCGCAGTCGCGCTGACGACGGGGGAGAGCCTCGGCCAGGTCGCGTCGCAGACGCTCTCGAACATCGCGCGCATCGACGAGGTCGCGACCGTGCCGATCCTGAGGCCGCTGATCGGAATGGACAAGCTCGAGATCACCGCCGAGGCGCGGCGGCTCGGGACGTTCGAGGTCTCGATCGAGCCGGATGCCGACTGCTGCACCCTGTTCGTCCCAAGCACCCGGCGACACGGATGTCCGAGCACGAGGTCGCCGCCGTCGAGGCGCGGCTCGAGATCCCGCGGCTGGTCGCCTCGGGATGCGACGGGGTTTCGGCCCAGGCATTCGAGTTTCCGGAAGATACCAGCCCGCCGAAGAACGGCCCGATCACCACTATGTTGTCGTCTTGACACGCCAGAGCCACTACCTATATGGTGCCCGTATGACTGTCGTGGGCTTGGGCGCCGATCACGCCGGGTTTCCCCTCAAGGAGGATCTCAAGGCATGGCTGATCGCCCACGGCTACGACGTCGTCGACCTCGGAACGCAGTCCTCGGAGTCCGTGGACTACCCGGACTACGCGGTTGCGGTCGGGGCCGCGGTGGCCGCCGGCAAGGCCGACTGTGGGGTCCTCGTGTGCGGAACCGGAATCGGGATGGCGATGGCGGCGAACAAGCTCCTCGGCGTCCGCGCCGCCGCGTGCAGCGACGCCTACACCGCACGGATGAGCCGCGAGCACAACCACGCGAACATCCTGGCGCTCGGCGCGCGCATCACCGGCCGCGACGCCGCGATCGAGATTCTCGAGATCTGGCTGAGAGCGGAGTTCGCGGGGGCCGACATGCCCGGCGGGTCGACAAGATCGCCGAGCTCGACCGCACGCGAGGACAGGAGATGCCCGATGCACAAGCTCGCTGACGTCGATCCCGAGATTGCGAAGGCGCTGCGCGCGGAGGCCAGCGGCAGCACCGCAATCTCGAGCTGATCGCTTCCGAGAACTTCGTGTCCGACGCCGTGCTCGAGGCCGTCGGCTCGGTGCTGACCAACAAGTACGCCGAGGGATATCCGGGCCGCCGCTACTACGGAGGCTGCGAGGTCGTCGACGTCGTCGAGGAGCTCGCCATCGCCGCGCCAAGGAGCTCTTCGGCGCCGATCACGCCAACGTCCAGCCCCACTCGGGCGCCCAGGCCAACATGGCCGTCTACTTCACGCTCCTGAAGCCCGGCGACACCGTGCTCGGGCCCAACCTCTCCCACGGCGGCCATCTGACCGCCGGGAGCCCGGTGAACTATTCCGGCCGGTTCTATTCGATCGTCGCCTACGGCGTGCGAAGGACACCGAGCGGATCGACCTGGACCAGGTGCGCGATCTGGCGCGCCAGCACCGGCCGAAGCTGATCATCGCGGGCGGCTCGGCCTTCCCGCGCGCGATCGACTTCGCGCCGTTCGAGACATCGCGCGGGAGGTCGGCGCCATGCTCATGGCCGACATCGCGCATCCGGCGGGGCTGGTCGCGGCCGGCCTTCATCCCTCGCCGATCGGGTCGCGGACTTCGTCACCACCACGACGCACAAGACGTTGCGCGGCCCGCGAGGCGGGATGGTCATGTGCCGGGCCGGAGCACGCGCAGGCGCTCGACAAGACCGTCATGC
>CAVRLO010000030.1:0-6304 GCA_963721815.1 uncultured Candidatus Rokubacteria bacterium | reverse complement strand
CTCTCGTGGGCATGGCTCGGCAGTGACGGAAACGGAGCTGGTGCATGCGTGAGCAGACCCTCACCGGCGGACTTCTCGAAGACCTGGCGGGGCCAGAGGCATATCCTGCGCCCCGCCCCACGAGGGTCAAGGTTGTCACCACGCCCCTCTCGTGGGTGTTCATCACCGACCACGACGTCTGGAAGGTGAAGCGGCCGGTCGACTACGGCTTCGTCGACTACACGAGCCTGTGGCTCCGTCGGCACTTCTGCTACGAGGAAGTGCGCGTCAACCAACGGCTGGCTCCCGATGTGTACCGTGGCGTCGTGCCCGTGTACTTCGACGGAGAGCGCCATGCCTTCGGCACGTCAGGCCGGATCGTCGACTATGCGGTTCAGATGCGTCGGCTGCCGGACTCCGCAAGCGCGGATAGGCTGCTCGAACGGGGCGAGCTCACGCGTGATGACCTCTCACGCCTGGCCCAGCGGCTGTGCGCGTTGTACTCGACAGCCCGAACGGGCTCCATCTGGGACTCGGTCGACGTCATTCGCGCGAACGTCAACGGGAACTTCGCGCAGGCGAGTGCATACATCGGCAGGTTCGTCGACCCGGAGACGTTCGACACGGTGAAGGCGTGGCAGCTCGAGCGGCTGACCCGTGACGCCCCGAGCTTCGCCATGCGGCACACCCAGGATCGTATCCGCGAGGGACACGGCGATCTCCGTCTGGAGCACGTCTACTTCGAGGACAACGAGCCCATCGTGATCGACGCCATCGAGTTCAACGAACGGTTCCGGATGGCGGACGTGGCCGCGGATGTCGCCTTCCTCGCGATGGATCTCGACGCCCGGTCGCGACCTGATCTTGCGGCCGACTTTCTCGCAACGATCGCGCGGGAATCCGAGGACTACGGTCTCTATACCGTCGTCGACTTCTACCTGTCCTATCGCGCCTGGGTCCGCGGCAAGGTCGCTGCCTTCGTTGCCTCCGATCCATCGACAGCACCGGAGGAAGCCGAACGGAAGGGGCGGGAAGCGACGAGACTCTTCGCTTTGGCTCGTACCTATGCCGAAGCCGGGCGGCCGTGGGCGTCGTCCAGGTCGGCTGACCGCGAACGGCTGGGATCATGACGCCACGCGGGACTGGCGCCGCCCAGAGATTGGGCATCCGACACGGACTCAAACACGGACGAGACCCGGACGAAGTCGTCGGCGCGGATAGCGGGCAGCCGGATCATCTCGCGACATTGGCGCACGCCCGACGCGCGAGCGGTCCAGTTACGAGCGCTCATTGAACGCCAGGCCAAGCACCTGACCCGACTTGTCGAAGACGTTCTCGACATGGCGACATGTCAGGGACAGTCGGTCGTGGGCTTTCGGGATGGCGACCGCCCCGAGGCCGCCGGTGGTCGTTGGGATCCCCGGCGGCGGGGAGCTCCACATGAGACGGGCGATCGCCGCCGGCGCCAAGGTGGTATTCCGCAAGCCGGTCGAATGGGAGCGGATCGTCGCGTTTCTTCGCAAACTCCGGGCGGGACCCTGCGACGTCACCGATGTCGCATCATGAGATAAATCGCGTCGTGAATGTGTCTCGCCGCTTCGGCGGCGAGGAGCGAAGCGGTCATCTGGCCCGACCGAGCCGCCAGGCGACCTCGAATCGGAGCTCGATGGGGGTCTGTGCACTGAGCCGTGATCGGGCCCCCGCAACCATGAACGACGAGGGATTAGCGGACGCAGCACCCGCTAACCCCTGTCGCCTATCCAGACTTCACTCAGGCAACTGCGTTCACCGCCACTATTTGCGCAGTGATCTGAAGCCCGCGCGAATCTCTTCGCTGAGGAACTTCGGCTGCTCCCAGGCGGCGAAGTGGCCGCCTTTGGGGAGCCTGTTGTAGTGGATCAGGTTGGGATATGCCTGCTCCGCCCAACTCCTCGGCGCCTGGGTGAGTTCATCCGGGAAGGCGCTCACGGCCACCGGAAGCTTCACACCCTTCGGGCTAAAGAAGCTGAGCTTGTCGCTGAGGTTGTACTCCCAGTAGAGACGGGCCGCGGACACCCCGGTGTTCGTCAGCCAGAACAGCGTGATGTTGTCGAGGACGTCGTCGCTCGAGAGGCCTTCGGAGACTCCATTGAAGGAGCGTGAGATCAGCTCGAGGCTACGCGCGTCGTGGTCGATCATGAAGGTGGCCAGGCCGACGGGTGAATCCGCCAGCGCGCTCAGGGTTTGCGGACGCGTGCCCATGAACACGGCGTAGTAGACGTTCCTATAGAAGGCCGCCAGCTGCTCGTAGGCATGCTTTTCATCCGCGGAAAGTCCGGCCGGCACCGCCGCGCCGGCGAAAGCCGCAGCATCGATCGCGGGCGGAACGACACCGGGCATGTTGGTGTGGATGGCGAGCAATCCCTTGGGTGCCTGCACGCCCATGTAGTCGACGACGACGGAACCCCAGTCGCCGCCCTGTGCCACGTAACTCGTGTACCCAAGGCGCTTCATCAGCACATTCCACGCGCGCGCGATGCGCTCGGGCCCCCAGCCAGTCTCGGTCGGCTTGCCCGAGAAACCGTAGCCCGGCATGGACGGAATCACCACGTCGAAGGCATCGGCGGCGATGCCCCCATGCGCGGTCGGGTTGGTGAGCGGCTCGATGAGCTTGAGCTGCTCGATGATGGAACCCGGCCAGCCGTGCGTGATGATGATGGGCAGCGCATTCTCATGCTTCGAACGCACATGAATGAAATGGATGTCGAGACCATCGATCTCGGTGATGAAGTTCGGCACGGCATTGAGGCGCGCCTCAACCTTGCGCCAGTCGTATTCCGTGGCCCAGTAGCGCGCGAGTTTCTGCACGGTCGCGAGCGGCACGCCCTGCGAGAAATCGGAGACGGTTTCGCGCTCGGGCAGACGCGCCGCCAGGACACGCCTGCGCAAATCGGTGAGTTCCGCTTCCGGAACATTCACCTGGAACGGACGAATCGCGGCCTTGTCAGCTGCCTGCTCGCTGCGTCGTTCGGTAGCACTCGTCACGGCCATTATGTTCTCCTTCGCTTATCCGGCGAGACGGTTTGGGGGACGGACACCTTGTCTGCCTCTATGGAGTGGACGGTACGGCGGTCTGTCTGAACCGTCATTGCCGCGGTCTGAATCGTCGTGCGGACCCGTGGCCGGTCCTGAACCACTCTGAAAATTCCTGAAACGGCGGGGTACAATCGCGGGCGTGGACGGCCAGCGCGAACCTTTAGCGGCCTTGGAATTCGGTCGCTTCAAGGTGGTACCCCATCGCCGCGAGCTCATTGCCGGCGGGGCATCGATCGCGATCGGGAGTCGCGCCTTCGACGCGCTGCTCGTCCTGATCGACGCCGGTGGCAGGGTCATCGACAAGGATGAGCTGATGCGACGGGTCTGGCCGGACCGGGTCGTGGAAGAAAACAACCTCCAGGCCCACATCTCCGCGCTTCGCAAGGCGTTCGGCGTAGACCGTGATCTGATTCGCACGGTCGCAGGACGCGGTTATCAATTCACCGGGACGATCCGCTCCGCCGCGGATCGCTCGGTGCCAGCCCCGGCGTCGAGCCTGCCCGAGCCCGTGTCCGAACTCATCGGTCGTGATGCATCCGTGCGTGAGGTCGTCGCTCTGGTCACGAATCATCGGCTCGTGACCCTAGCCGGCGCCGGAGGCATCGGAAAGACCCGGCTGGCGCTCGAGGTCGCGCGTCGGCTCGTGCCGAACTTCGCCGACGGCGTCGGGCTGGCCGAGCTGGCACCTCTGACCGATCCGCAGCTCGTTCCAGACACAGTTGCCAGCGCGCTCAGGCTCGCGCCCGGCAGCGGCATGAGCTCGGGTGAGCGGGTGGCGGAGGCGCTCGCCGGCCGGCAGGTCCTCGTCGTGCTCGACAACTGCGAGCACATGATCGAAGCGGCCGCGCACATGGCCGAGGCGCTGCTGCGTGCCAGTCCCGGCGTGTGCGTCATCGCCACGAGCCGTGAGCCGCTCCGCGCGGTCGCGGAGTCCGTCTACCGCGTGCCGTCGCTCGACGTCCCGGACGAAGACATCGTGGACGTGGACGACGTGCGGCTCTACGGGGCGGTCAAGCTCTTCGTGGCGCGCGCCCAGGCGGCCGAGCCACGGTTCGTGCTCGACCGGCAGCACGCGGCGGCGGTGGCGTCGATCTGCCGCCATCTGGACGGGATCCCGCTTGCGATCGAGCTCGCGGCCGCGCGGATCGCGGCACTCGGCATCGAAGGGGTGGCGTCGCGGCTCGATGATCGCTTCCGCCTCCTCACCAGTGGCAGCCGCACCGCGCTTCCGCGCCAACAGACGCTGCGCGCGACACTCGACTGGAGTCACGATCTCCTCTCGCATTCCGAGCGCGCCCTCTTGCGGCGCCTGTCGGTCCTGGCGGGAAGCTTCTCGCTCCACGCTGCCACGTCGATCGCGGCGAGCCAGGAGCTCGCCGACGGCGACATCGTCGAGGGCGTCGCGAACCTGGTTGCCAAGTCACTCATCGCGGTCGATGTCAGCGGCGCCGTCACGGGGTATCGCCTGCTCGAGACGACGCGCGCGTACGCCGGGGAGAAGCTCGCCGAGAGCGGTGAGGTCGAGCGCTTCAGGCGGCGCCACGCCGAGTATTACCGCGATCTCTTTCAGCGCGCCGACACTGAGTGGCGGGCGCAGCCTCCGGGCGAATGGCTCGCCACGTACGGGCCCCAGCTCGATAACCTGCGCGCGGCACTCGACTGGGCGTTCGCTCCCGAGGGCGACGCGGCCCTCGGTGTTGCGCTCACGATCGCCGCGGTGCCGCTCTGGTTCCAGCTCTCACAGCTCGGCGAGTGTCGTGCCCGTGTCGAGCGTTCGCTGTCGACGCTGTCGGCGATGTCGGGTCGCGATCCCCGGCGCGAGCTCCAGCTGCAGGCCGCGCTCGGCTGGTCGCTCATGTACACCACGGGACCCGCGCGCGAAACAGGCGCAGCGTGGGCCACCGCGCTGCAGCTGGCGGAGACCCTCGAGGACACCGACTATCAGCTACGCGCCTTGTGGGGACTCTGGGCAGGTCACATCAACAACGGGAAGTTTCGCCAGGCCCTCCAGTTCGCGGAGAGGTTCGGCACGGTGGCGACGGAGGCGAGCGACCCCTCCGATGCACTCATCGGCGAGCGATTGCTCGGAACCGCGTTCTACTTCCTCGGAGAGCAGACACGGGCACGCGGCCACTTCGAACGCATGCTCGAGCGCTATGTCCGCCCGCCGAACCGGTCGGACGTCATCCGCTTTCGATCCGACCAGCGAGTCAGCGCTCGCATGACCTTGTCGCGAGTCCTCTGGCTCCAGGGATTGGCCGACCAGGCGATGCGAACCGTCCAGGGCGCTGTCGACGATGCGCTCGCGATCCAGCACGGGCTGTCGCTGTGCAATCTGCTGGGTTCGGCGGCATGCCCGCTGGCGATCGCCAGCGGCGATCTTGCCGCGGCGGATCGCTACGCCGCGATGCTGACCCATTACGCTGGGCGCCACGGCGCCGACGTGTGGCTGACGTATGGTCGCTGCTTCAAGGGCATGGTGCTCATCAAGCGCGACCAGTTCGACGTCGGCGTGCCGATGCTCAGCGCCGCCGTCGCCGAGCTCCGCACTGCGCGGTTCGGCCAGTACTACACGGCGTTTCTCGCCGCGCTGGCCGAAGGTCTCGCCGGCGCCGGCGAGGCGGTCCAGGCCGCCGCCGTGCTCGACGAGGCCCTCGCACGATCGGACAAGGCCGAGGAGCGCTGGATCCTCGCCGAGCTGTTACGAATCAAGGGCGAGCTCGTCCTGGTGCTCGCGCCGCGCGAGGCTGCCGTGGTTGCGGAGGATTACTTCCAGCAGTCGCTGGAGCTCGCCACGCCGCCAGGGAGCGCTGGCCTGGGAGCTACGGGCGGCGATGAGCCTCGCACGGCTTCGGCACCGACAGCGCAAGACGAGCGAGGCGGGGAAGCTGTTGGCCGCGGTCTACGGGCGCTTCACCGAGGGATTCGACACCACCGACCTCGTCGCGGCAAAGGCGCTGCTCAAGACGCTCCGAGTTCTTTGAGCCATAACCCAAAGGTCGCTGGTTCCAATCCAGGCCCCCAAGCTGGTCGACGAGAGAGGATTAAGGGATCTCTAGCCGATATGTAGATTCGTGATCCTTGGGTCGGATCGTCCTTTCCCAAGGTGCTCGTCCGTTACGAAACCGTAGCCAAAGCATCTCGACTACTGGGAGGAGGGCATCTGGCGAGCGTCAGCCCACTCAAGTTGTTGAATAGGCTGATGAGTTCCCTGGGAGGCGCCATGCAGAGAGTTCGATATGTGTGAACG
>CAVRLO010000029.1:0-70674 GCA_963721815.1 uncultured Candidatus Rokubacteria bacterium | reverse complement strand
CACAGATGGCGCGCTTACACAACTGGCGCCGCGCCGAGGGTTGCCGACGGCGACCGCTGGCCGAGCATCTCCCCTTTTTAGGTACGCGCGGAATCCCCGACAGCACCACCCGCTCGACACGAGCACGGCCGCCAGCAGGACGGCTAGGCTAGCCAGCAAACGGAGGACGCCGTCGGCGAAGAGCACACCGCATTGCGCTACACGTGGTTGCGGAGCATCAGCTCCTTGGGGTGCGGGTTGAGATAGATCTGGTCAGCGAGGTACGCAAGGCCGAAGCGCCGCACATGGTGGCGGATCAGGGTGATCGGCACCACGAGCGGGACGAGACCCGCCCGGTAGTCTTCGATGACCTCGGCCAGCTCCGCGCGCTCGTCGGCGCCGAGCTGACGCTTGAAGAATCCGGCCAGATGCTGCAACACGTTGGTGTGGCGCGCACGGGTCGCCCGCGAGGCCCGCGCCTGCATGAGCAGACGGGCGTACTCGTCGAGCTTGTCCCGCGTGAGCGTGCGGCCCGCCGTCGCCACCAGCCGGCCGAGCTCACCGTAGCGGGCGGGGCTGTGGGCGAGGATGGCGAACTTCTCGGCGGCGTGGAACGCCACGAGATCGCGGGCCCGCGGACGGCGCGCCACGAACGCCCGCCAGCGCGCGGCAGCGAACACCCGCTCGATGAAGTTCTCGCGTAACGAGGGATCGGTGAGCCGCCCCTCCTCCTCGAGGGGCAGCATGGGCAGGCGCCTTGCTAGCTCTTCGGCGAAGAGCCCGCGACCGCCCCCCTGCGGCATCCCGTTCGGGTTGTAGACGCGCACGCGGAAGAGCCCGCACGACGGGGACGCCCGCTTGAGCACGTAGCCGTCGAGGTTCAGCGCCTCCAGCTCCGAATCTTGCCAGCGGCGTAGCGTTGCATCTGCTCGGTGAGATCCTCGCCGGTGCGCTGGACGAAGAGGCGGGGCGCGCTCTCGTCGCCGATCAGCCGGAGCGTGTCGCGCGGCACGCCAAGGCCGATGTCCACCTCCGGGCATACGGGGACCCACTCGACGAACGGCCCGAGCACGCTCGTGAGGAAGTCGTCGCGCTTGTGGCCGCCGTCGAAGCGCACCTCCTGACCGAGGAGGCAGGCCGAGACGCCGAGGCGGATCGGGCCGAGATCGTCCGCGCGCGTCGGGGTCACAGCGCGACCACGCGCAGCCCTGAGAGCCGCCGAATCTGGTTCAATCTATCCGACATCCAAATATCCGACATCCAACCGTCTGAGTGGAACATAAACTACCGGCCCCACCAACCACGAGCACGGAAGAGACTTCCAGGGAGACTGACCCGCTCACCCTGCCAATCGATGGACCCATCCTGGTCACGGGAGCCACTGGCTACGTCGGCGGCCGGTTGGTGCCGCGGCTCCTCGAGGCTGGGTACCGCGTTCGCTGCGTCGCGCGCTCCGCGCGCAAGCTCGCGGCCCGTCCGTGGGCGAGCGATCCGTGCGTCGAAATTGTCGAGGCCGATCTGGCCGACGCGAAGGCGATAGAGGCGGCGATGCGCGGCTGTCAGGCCGCCTACTACCTCGTGCACTCGATGGTCGCGACCGGAGCGAGCTACGGAGAGGCGGACCGCCTGCTCGCCGAGCACTTCACGCGGGCCGCTGCCGGCGCCCGCGTTGGCCGCATCATCTATCTCGGCGGTCTCGGCGAGAAGGGGGAAGGGCTGAGCGCACACCTCTCGTCCCGGCGGGAGGTGGAAGCGGAGCTGGCGGCGGGCCCGGTGCCCGTCACGGTGCTTCGCGCGGCGATGATCATCGGGTCCGGGTCGGCGTCGTTCGAGATCCTGCGCTATCTCGTCGAGCGTCTGCCGGTCATGGTGACCCCGCGCTGGGTCAAGACCAAGTCGCAGCCGATCGCGATCAGCAACGTCTTGACCTATCTTGTCGCATGCCTGTCGGTGCCGGCGACGGTCGGGCGGACGCTCGACATCGGCGGGCCCGATGTCGTCAGCTACCTGCAGCTCATGCGGATCATGGCCGAGGAGCGGGGACTCCGACGGCGGCTCGTCATCCCCGTTCCCGTGCTCACGCCGCACTTGAGCTCGCTCTGGATCCATCTCGTCACGCCGCTGAGCCACCGGATCGCTCGGCCGCTCGCCGAGGGGCTGCGCAACCCGGTCGTCTGCCGCGACGACGAGGCGGTGCGCCTCATGCCGCAGCGCTTGCTGGGCGTGCGCGAGGCGATCCGGGTGGCGCTCGACCAGGTGGCCCACCGTGAGGTCGAGACGGGATGGTTCGACGCCGGCCCGATAGCGGGCGACCCGGACTGGGCGGGCGGCACGGTCTTCGTCGATCGACGCGAGGTTCAGGTGGCGAGCAAGCCCGGACGACGTGTTCGCGACGCTGTCGCGCATCGGCGGCGAGACGGGCTGGTACGGCCTCGACTGGCTCTGGCGGCTCCGGGGTGCTCTCGACCATCTTTTCGGTGGACCGGGGCTCCGCCGCGGGCGGCGCCACGCCGAGCGCGTCGCGTTCGGCGACGCCATCGACTTCTGGCGGGTGACGGGCGTCCAGCGGGGGCGCCGGCTGGCACTCCGCGCGGATATGCGGCTACCCGGCGAGGCGCTGCTGGAGTTCATGATCGAGCCGGTGCCCGGCGCCCGGGCCGCTCGCGGCTCGTCCAGACCGCGCGCTTCGCGCCCCACGGCCTGCTCGGCATCGCCTACTGGTACGCGGTCCTGCCATTCCACCGCCTCGTGTTCGGTCGGATGCTCGAAGGCATCCGCCGCGACGCCGAGGTGGCGGAGGTGGCGGTCCGATAGCGAGCGCGGATTCGTCCCACCGTCGCCTTCACTCGCCTTTGCTGCGTCGATCGTAGGAGAGGGCATAGGCGGCCGCCCGGGCCAGCAGGATCGGATCGGCCGAGAGATCGATGCCGTCGGTCCTGTTGGTGGGGTCGAAGATCAGGGGCCGCTCGTCGGCCGCGCTCGTCGGGGAGATGCCGATGACTTCCAAACGCCCCAGCTCGACCACGGGCCGACCCTCAGGCCACAGGGCGGTGACGTCGTCCGTCGGGTCGCCTGCTTCGGCCAATTGCAGGAGCAGTCGGAACGCCACCGGGCCGGTCCGCAGTCGGCTGTCCAGCTCCTCACGCAGGAAGCTCGGGCTTCGCTTGCCGGCATCGTCAGTAGAGAGAAACCTCGCCTGCCTGCGGCACGAAGCGATAGCGGCCGAAGCGGCTCGCGCCATCCACGGCGGTGAAGCGGAAGGCGTGCTCGGCATGGTAGATCGTCTGCGCATAGCTGGCCGGCACCGGCTTCTTCATCAGCCGCTCGACGAAGGCACGTCCGGCCGGATGGCCGGCGAGAAAGCGTGGCACCGCATCGGGATCGGGCCGGCCGCGTCCCGGCTCGGGGAGCTGAGCGCGGTGAGCGCCCTACGCGCGGCGCGGGCGCGGAACGCTGCCTGTATACATGGTGCCGCGTGCGTTCGTGCTCGTCGATGCGCCCCCGTGTCTGTTTTCGCGGCGCGGCTACATCGCATCAATCACCCTTCGCAACACCCGCGGGATCGATATCCTGGCTTCAAAACGCAGACGCGACCCCGTCGGTGGGAATTCAGGTGAAGACCAATCAGCGCTCCGCGAAACGGCCTCGGGGCGCCGGCCTTCCACATTGTTTCGCGCAAAGAAGTCGCTCGATATTGCCATGAGTCCCACCAGGGGAAGCTCCCGGGCGCAAAGGTCAGCCGCACAAGGACACTCCCATGTGGCGTTTTGACGATCCAGAGGGGCGCTGCCTTGACAAGTGGGAGTCGTTGGGTCTTGGCGAGAATGTGGTCGCCTGACATGCGCCTGCATCGGACGGCGCTTGCGCCTCGCCGCTGAGCCGCCGACTCGTTAGCCGACAACGATGAGTATGAGTCCAGTCGGCACGTCGTTCACGATGCGAAAGCGACTCGACGCCTTCCGGGGCCGCGACCCTGGCAAGGCATGGGCGTGGTTCGTGCAGGCGACGCGGATGCTGACGGCGGCGGACTTCGAGCGGCTCGTTGGACGTGGCTGAACAGTGCGCTTCGCCAAGGGCGTTGCGCACACCAGGCACGGATTTCGACATGATAACGAGCCTGGCCCGGCCCGGCGGGAACATCACGGGCCTGTCCTTGCTTCTCACCGGGCTAGCCCGGAAACGGCTGGAGTTACTCAAGGAGACTGTTCCGAGCGCCTCCCGCGTGGCGGTCCTCTGGAGTCCGTCGCGCTGCGACCGGCAGCGTTACTTCTGACCTGGCTTTCGCGGAGACGCAGACAGCTGCAGGGGCTCTGGGGTGCAACTTCAATCCGTCGAGGTCGACGGGCCCGCTGATTTCCATCGAGCCTTCTCGGCGATGAAACGAGGGCATGCGGGCGCGCTCGTCCTGATTTCGAATTCCTTGCTCTTCAACGAGCGCGGGCGCCTCATCGATCTGACACGCAAGCACGAGATACCGGCAATGTTCGAATTCAAAGAATACGTCGAGGCGGGCGGCTCATGGCCTATGGAGCGAGCCTGGACGACGTGTTCCGGCGTGCCGCCGGCTATGTGGACAAGGTTCTCAGAGGCGCCAAGCCCGCCGACCTCCCCGTCGAGCAGCCCACCAAGTTCGAGCTGGTGATCAACCTTAAGACGGCGAAGGCGCTTGGCCTGACGATTCCCCAATCGCTCTTGGTACGGGCGGACGAAATCATTCAGTGATGACACGCGCATATCGAGGTGGAAGGAGGTGACACGTCATGGAGAGAATCTCTCTCTGCCCTGCCTGTACGGCATGTCCCGAGATCGTCATGGAAGGCGACACCATCCGCATCGGTGAGAACAAGAACGTCGTCGTCCTCAAGAAAGCGGAGTGGAACGTGCTGGTCGACGCCATCAAGTCCGGCCGAGTCGGTCGGGTGTGATCCGCGCTTCGAACAGTGAGCCCACAGGCGCCCCACTGCTCGTCCAGGCCGGGGCGCTGGTGCGCGTCGTGGCGTTCGGCTAAACTCCCCCGCCAGCCATCCTCCACCGAGGTGTCCATGCGGCTGATTGGGCTCGCGGTCATTGCCGCTCTCTGGATGTTATCGAAGCGGGGAAGGGCGGGATATACAGACCTGTGTAACACGACGACGAATGAGGCATGACACTGCTAACATCAAGGAATGGAAGACTTCTCGTCTCCGTATCTTGATCGCTGTTCCGCGATTTACGGACGGGGCGCGCTGCGTCACCCGGATTATCTAGTTCCGTATATTTCGTTAGCCCGCTTCAGGAGCACGTAATGCGACCCCTTCGGTATTCCATCAACGTCACATTGGACGGGTGCTGCGATCATCGTGAAGGGATCGTGGACGAGGACTTGCATCGTCACGCAGTCGAGAACCTCGGCCAGGCCGATGCCCTCCTCTTTGGCCGGGTGACTTACGAAATGATGGAGGCAGCGTGGCGGCCGCCGGCGCGGACGGGAGCGAGGCCTGATTGGATGGAACCCTTCGCCCGTACGATCGACGCGGCAAAGAAGTACGTTGTGTCGAGCACCCTGGATCGGGTCGATTGGAACGCGGAGCTCGTGCGCGGGGATCTGGGGAAGGCCGTTCAGCAGCTCAAGCGGGAGTCGGGCAAGGGACTGTTCGTGGGAGGCGTGAAGCTCCCGCAGGCGTTGGCGGAGCTGGGATTGATCGATGAGTACGAGTTCGTCGTGCATCCCAGGGTAGCGGGCCATGGGCCGACGTTGTTCGCGGGGTTATCGAAGCGTCTCGACTTGAAGCTCGTGAGCCGGCTGGAGTTCGGCTCGGGGGCGGTGGCGATGCGGTATGAGCCGAGAAGGTAGCCATTGGGACTGAAGTCTACGATTCCCATTTCTAGTTATACGGTCTGAGGTTGGTCTACCGACATGGAAATTATGACTCCCAGATTCCGCCTACGCGATTTCACGGAGGCCGAGCGCTCGGGGTTCATCGCCTACCGTGTAGATCCCCGCTACCTCGCGCTCTTGGGACCAGATGAGACGGACCCCAACCACTCTCAGCGCCTCTTCCAGATGTTCAGAGATTGGACCTCCAAGCAGCCACGCCGCAACTACCAGCTCGCCATCCTCCACCGTCGGGAGCCGCAGGCGCTCGTCGGCTGCTGTGGTCTCCGTGGGGCGGGTTGCGAGGTGGGCAAGGCAGAGCTGGGAATCGAGCTCGCGCCGGCCTATTGGGCCCGTTACGGCTATGCGATTGAGGTCGGGCGTGCCCTGCTTGAATTTGGTTTCGTCGATCTGGGGTTGCAGGAGATCTACGGCGTCACCGTGGGCGCGAACGCGCGGATTGTGCGCCTGGCGGAGTGGTTCGGGGCCGAGGCGGTTGCCACACGTTCGGCGGCGGCGTGGATGTCCGCTCGGGGATGGAACGAGACGGAGTGGCGGATCACTCGAGACCAGTGGCGGCGCAGGGCCGTATAACTGCCGGTTGCAGCGGCAGCGGCTCGCTTCGCCGGGCTCCCTAGCCCGTCCTACCACCGCTCCCTCTGGGCGCTCCGCACTGCGCGCATGACGATGGACCAGCTCGTCGAGGCCAGCCTGCCGCCGTTGCTGCAATCGCAGGCGCAGCTAGCGCCAGTTGCTGGTGAAATGACGACCCCCCGTCGCCCTGAGGCTGCGTGCCCCCCGAAGGGGGCAGAGCCGCGGCATGCGTCGCCGGCGGCGACGAGACTCTGAGGAATCGATGCCAGAGCGCACCCAGGTCGCGATTGTCGGCGCCGGTCCGGCCGGGCTGCTGCTGGGCGCGCTGTTGCACAAGGCCGGCATCGACGCGGTGATCGTCGAGCAGCGCAGCGCCGCCTATGTGATGGGCCGCATCCGCGCCGGCGTGCTCGAGCAGACGACGGTCGACCTGCTCGAGCACGCCGGCGTCGCCGAGCGCTTGCACCGCGAGGGACTGCCGCACGACAGCATCGAGCTCGCGTTCGACGGTCAGCTGCACCGCATCAACTTCCAGGCGCTGACCGGCAAGCACGTCACCGTCTACGGCCAGACCGAGGTCACGCACGACTTGATGGACGCACGCGCGGCCGCCGGCCTGACCACCGTGTACGAGGCCGAGAACGTGAGCGTGCACGGCTTCGACGGCGATGCGCCGAGCGTGCGCTGGCGATCAGGCGGCGCGGAGCACGAGCTGCGCTGCGACTTCATCGCGGGCTGCGACGGCTACCACGGCGTGTGCCGTGCGAGCGTGCCCGACGGCGCGATCCGCACCTACGAGAAGGTCTATCCGTTCGGCTGGCTCGGCGTGCTGGCCGACGTGCCGCCGGTCGGCGACGAGCTGGTCTACGCCAACCACGAGCGCGGCTTCGCGCTGTGCAGCCAGCGCAGCCGCACGCGCAGCCGCTACTACGTGCAGTGTGGGCTCGACGAGAAGGTCGAGAACTGGTCCGACGCGGCGTTCTGGGACGAGCTGCGTTCCCGGCTACCCGATGAAGTGGCGCGACGCGTGACGACCGGCCCGTCGATCGAAAAGAGCATCGCGCCGCTGCACAGCTTCGTGGCCGAGCCGCTGCGATTCGGCCGCCTGTTCCTGGCCGGCGACGCGGCGCACATCGTGCCTCCGACCGGCGCGAAGGGCTTGAACCTCGCCGCCTCGGATGTCGGCTATCTCGCGCGCGGGCTCGCCGAGTTCTATCGCGACAAGAGCGCAGCGGGCATCGACGCGTATTCCGACCGCTGCCTGCGCCGCATCTGGAAGGCCGAGCGCTTTTCATGGTGGCTCACGTCGCTGATGCACAAGTTTCCCGAGACGGGTGACTTCGGTCAGCGCATGCAGCACGCCGAGCTCGAGTACCTGGTGGGCTCCGCCGCGGCATCGACCGCGCTGGCGGAGAACTACGTCGGGCTGCCGCTCGAGCACTAGGAAATCCCCGGTGCCCACACCGGCCGCGGCCGGGCGCGGGGCGACTTCCGCTCGGGGCCGGTAACCTTCTTCTGGCGATCGATTGCCCGCTGAGAACAGGCAGACTTGTCTCCGTAAGATAACGGCAGAATGGAATGTTGTTTGAAGGTAGTTAGCGGGAGATTTGACAGCCTTAGCGAGGGCTGTTGAGTTGAGCCGCGTGTAGCGGCACTCCATCCGTTGATTTGCCCGTCAGAGATTCTTGGGCCGAGCTCGTCAAACGCGGGCTATGAGGCGACGCTGGGGTCCTGCTTGGCCCCAGCCGAATGTCACTGTTCCATCACTCCTCCGAGCGCGTGATGACGCGAGCGCAGCGGGATGGACACTTGCCTACCAGCGCGACGGGTATGGGCGGGGGAGCGCACGCCCTGGCACGCGACGCAGCGGGCGGCGTGGGAGGCGGTGAGGAAGACGGACCGATAAAGCCCCCGCGCACGATAGAATTGGAGGGATAGGAGGGCCGATGACGTATTTGGCACTTTGGGTTATCTCGATTGAGAGACTGAGTTGACTCGCGACAGCTCACCTGGCACGACACGGCCGCGCCCCTCCAAGAAGCGCGAACCGCGATCAGCGTCCGACACCAAGCTCCCGATGGAGCTGCGCGTTGGCGACCGCCTCGCCAACGAGCCCAGCGAATGGGAAGTCATCGCGCCGCCGTACAGCACGGCGGGCGGAAGGATCGTCCACGCGCGGGTCCAGAGAATCAACGAGCCCGACAGTTGGGAGATTCGCAGTTGGGACGCGCTCAAGCGCATCAACGTGAAGCAGGCGACCGCCGAGGAGGGCGACCGATGATGCGACTCGGACGAACCGCCTCGCTGCTCGCAGTCGGAGACGTTGACGTAGTGCCGTCGAACGAGTAGCGTCGCAGCGTACTCGACCAACGCGGCCGACTCCTCGTGGCGGCGCGCGGCTTTCGTCACGACCGAGCGCTAGAATAGACTTTATGCCCACGGAAACAATTCTTCTGGTAGAGCATGAGGCTGAGATTGCCGACATGGCGCGGGAGGCGCTCACCGAGAAGGGTACCAGATCCTGAGCGCACTTAACGCCGAAGAGGCGGCGCCTCGCTGCGGCACATTCTGGCCCCATTCATTTACTGTTGACGGAGTTCGTGATGCCGGGGACGAGCGGTCAGGATTTGGCCCGGCAGTTGGGCGTTCAGCGACCGGAGATGAAAATTCTCTACATGTTGGCCTTCACCTTCCTCGTCAAGGGGCAGCAGCACTACTCAGCCGCCGTGTCGGAGTCGGAGCCCGGCGCCCCGATCATTCTGAAGCCGTTCACCAGCGAGCGTCTCACAGAGAAAGTGCAGGACGTGCTCGCCCCAAAGCCGATATCGCCCGTTGCCCAACCGCCCGATCTCTGGCGAAACGTCTAGACATTGCGCGACCGGCTCCTTCGCGCTGCCCTTGAGGGCGGCATGGAGGCGACGCATGAGCCAGTCAGTGTGAAGCGCGCATCAGCCAGCGCCCGAGAGGAGGAGTGGGCCATGGCACAGCCGCACCTTATCCAGATAGCACTCGACAGTGGGGGCCACAACGCGATCGGCGTGGACCAGGAGGGCGGAGTCTGGCGCGGGCGGATTCAGCGGGCCACGAGCGGTGAAGAGTTCATCGTTGGAAGCGCGTCCGCTCCGAGTTCCAGGAGAGTTGATCCAAGGGACAGGTACCCGATGATCAGACTCGCCAGCCGGCTCGTCGCCGCTCCCTGCCGGTTACCCCTGACAGATGTCGATGGCTTGTTCCGGGTCGGCGCTCAGTCCCTTCACGACCTCGAGCCACAACTCATGACATCGAGGATGGAAGTGGATCTCCCGTCGCTCTGCTCGTGCAAGATCGAATAGGTTGCAGATCGCGGCTGACGATGCGGGCTCGCCGAACCGCCTGGTTGGGTGTCTTGCCAGCGAAGACGAGGTTGCATTCGTGTGTTCCCCCTCCGCGGAAGTTTGGCGGTGAGTTCTGCCGCCGTCACCACTTCGACTGAGCCGACTAGGATCTGGAGCGTCGATCAGTCGTCGTCCATAGAATTGCCGCCCCGAGACCCACGAGTTACGGACGTGTGAGGCGAGGAGAGCCACTGAAGATGCTCTCTGTGACAAGCTCGGTGAGGCGAGCGCTCACCCCGACACCGTGGACCCGCGCGGACCAAAGGCGAAGTGATTAAGCCGCACTAATCCACGCCGCGGGCGCGTCGGGCGACCACGTCGTGTAGATCGTCCGGACGGTGTCGTCGGCGGCGACCAAGAAGGTTACGTCTGGAACGCGCGGGTTGATCCAGTTGTGGCCCCAGGCCGGCGCGTCGGCCCACACTTTGGCCGGGACATAGATCGCCGGGCCAGTTCCCGAACACCTCGACGCCGCGCGCCGCCAACGCGCACGTCCACTCGGCCTCGGTGAGCAGCAGGGCCGCGATGCGGTCGGGCACCAGGCGGAGTTCATCGACCCCGTCCCAGCCGTGACGCTTTAGGTAGGCCGCGCCCGGCGAGTCGGGCGCCTCGCGCTGCGCGTTGCGCTGGTGCTCCTTCATCCGCGACGTGAAGCGGTCTGCGCGCGAATGCTGAGAACGAGTGCCACGTTCGGCTACGTTCCCCGGCGCGGCGGCGAAGTCATCGACTCCAGCGAGATCGTCGCGCCCGATCACCCCGACGCCCTAACTGCGGCTTCGACAGTCTCGGCTTCCTTGGTTAGGCCGACTCTGCGGCTCCACGCCGACAGCGCGTTGAATTCACCTGGTTCGAGTGGTCCAACGAGATTGGCTTTATCCTTCTTGGCCTTGCTCAGTGCATCGATGATGCTCTTGGACAGGTCAGGTCCCGCTTCGCTCGGCAGCGGGCCCAGGGCGCGTCGGCTGCTGACTTTGGCCGCGGACCCCGGCGTGGTGGCGTGGTCGAGGATTCTTACGATCGTATCGAGCGGTAGAACCACGATCACGACGCCCTAGCCTTCCTTGGGCTTCCCCCACCGCGCCCGTCGCCGCCTTGCGCGCCAGCTCGCGGCGCTGCGTGTCGGTGAGATTCGCCATACGTGCCTTGCCGCCCTTGAGGCCACCTCTGCGACCGAGCGCGACCGCGTGCGGGTTCTTCGCCTTCGCCATTCGCGCGTTTCTTTCCCTGCCAGAACTGCTCTGGCAAGGCTCTTGACGCTACCAGACGCTCAGGCATTATCGCCGAATCCTCGCAACGGGTGAGGCTCGCAGTGCACATCTAACGACGGAGGGAATAGCCAATGGCGCAGGTCAACCAGCGGCTGTGGAAGATCCCCGGCCAGCGCACCAAGCGCAAGGCCTGGGGCTTCACGGCCCAGATCAACGGGAAGCAGGTCCGCCGGTACAAGGCCGAGTGGACCCAGGACGACGCCGAGGCCGAGCTGGCCAAGGCGCTGCTGCAGATCGAGCCCGAGAAACCGAAGGGCCCCGGCATCACGCTGGCGCAGGCGGCCGACCGTTACCTGGCCAGCAAGGCGCGGAAGCGCACGGTCGAAGCGGATCGGCGCCAGCTCGACCTACTGAAGGCCGAGTTCGGTGGGGAAACGCCGCTGGCCGAGATCACGGCCAGCCGTATCAGCGAGTACAAGGCCAAGCGGCTGGCCGCCGTGCGGAAGATCGGTGAGGGCAAGGCCGCGGTCGAGCGGCGGCTGACCGCAGCTGCCGTCAACCGCCCGCTGGCGCTGCTCCGCCACCTGCTCCGGCTGGCTCACGAGGAGTGGGAGGCCATCGAGACGTCCCCCGCATCCGGCTTGAGAAGGAGCCGCAGGGCCGGCTGCGCTGGCTGACGCAGGAGGAGATCACACGGCTCCTCGACACCTGCGCCAAGTCGAAGAACAAAGAGCTGCGCGCCGCGGTAATCGTGGCGCTGAATACCGGCCTCCGTCGCGGCGAACTACTGGGGCTCACGTGGGAGCGCGTCGACCTCAGTCGCGGCGTCATTCGGCTGGAGCTGACCAAGAGCGGGCGGCGCCGCGAAGTCCCGATGAACGACGACTCATACCGAGCGCTTGTGGCCCTCGGCCCGAAGGCGGGCGGGCGGGTCTTCCAGACCCGCTACATCCAGACCGCCTACAACAACGCCGTCGCTGCGGCTAAGCTCGACGACGTCAACTTCCACACCCTGCGTCACACGTTTGCGTCCTGGGCGGTCATGCGCGGCGTGACGCTCAAGGAGTTGCAGGAGCTTCTCGGCCATGCCTCGCTGGCCATGACGATGCGGTATGCGCACCTCGCACCCGAGCACCTTCGCACGGCAGTCAGCCGCCTGGAGGGACTCGCCAGTCCTCAGCCCGCCTCAGTTTCAGCGCAAGCTTCAGCGCAAGAGCCTGTCGAGACCGTGGGGGCGCTGCAGAACTAGCTGAAGTATTTGGCTCCCCGGGCTGGGCTCGAACCAGCGACTTCCTGATTAACAGTCAGGCGCTCTACCGACTGAGCTACCGGGGAATAGATTGGATTATAACGCACTGGTCTCCGTAGCTTTCCTCCCCTACCCGCGACGCCAGGGCTGCCAGGTGTAGGCTGATGAGCGATGAAAACGTTCCGACTCGCACTGCTGATCGCCGCGATCGTCTCAATCAACGCGGCGTGCGCCAGTACGAATCCGAATCTGACTCCCTCGTCCACCACGACAACGCTGATGGCCGGCTGGGAGCACCACTTCGCGATCGAGTGGGCCGCGGCGGAACAGGGCCCGAACACCCGCAGAGTGAGCGGGTACGTCTACAATCAATACGGCGCGACCGCGACACACATGCGGATACTCGCGCAGGCACTGGATCCCAACGGTGCCGTGATCGGTCAGCGCATTACCTACGTGCCAGGCGGTGTCGGCGGCTTCGGTCGCGCATACTTCGACGTCCCGAACTTGCCGGCGACTCCCGCGTACCGGGTCTCGGTGTGGGACTACACGTGGTTTCAGGGGCCCGGACGACGCTTCCCCTGATCCAGCCGGCCTGACCATCGCGACCGAGATCGCCAATCCTAAAGCCCTTTTACGTCCGCTACCAGAGACTCTTTGAGGTCGGACTTGACTCTTTAGCACTCATCGTCTACAAGTGCTAGCGCGAATCTCACTACCCCAACTGGAGGGAGCAGGCAGATGAAGGTGCGTCCGCTGCACGATCGCATCATGGTCGAGCGTCTGGAGGAGCAGGAGGTCAAGCGGGGCGGGATCATCATCCCCGACACGGCCAAGGAGAAGCCGCAAGAGGGCAAGGTGATCGCGGTCGGGACGGGTAAGGTCGGGGACGACGGCAAGAAGATCCCCCTCGACGTGAAGACCGGGAACAAGATCCTGTTCGGGAAGTACTCGGGCTCCGAGGTCAAGATCGACGACAAGGAATATCTCATCATGCGCGAGGAAGACGTCCTCGCCATTCTCGAGTAAGGGAGGAACGCGATCCATGCCCAAGCAGCTCAAGTTCGACGAGGAAGCCCGGAGCGCACTGCTCAAGGGCGTCAACGATCATGGCGGCCGCCGTGAAGGCCACCCTGGGCCCGAAAGGCCGCAACGTCGTCATCGACAAGAAGTTCGGCAGCCCGACGATCACCAAGGACGGCGTCACCGTCGCCAAGGAGATCGAGCTGAAGGACAAGTACGAGAACATGGGCGCCCAGATGGTCCGCGAGGTCGCCTCCAAGACCTCCGACGTCGCCGGTGACGGCACCACCACCGCGACGGTGCTGGCGCAAGCGATCTTCCGCGAGGGGCTCAAGAACGTGACCGCCGGCGCCAACCCGATGGGGCTCAAGCGGGGCATCGAGGCCGCGGTGGACGCGGTCGTGAAGGATCTGAAGAGCATCTCCAAGTCGACCAAGGACAAGAAGGAAATCGCGCAGGTGGCGACGATCGCCTCGAACAACGACAAGACGATCGGCAACCTGATCGCCGAGGCGATGGAGAAGGTCGGCAAGGACGGCGTCATCACGGTCGAGGAGTCGAAGTCGGCCGACACGGTCCTGGACGTCGTCGAGGGCATGCAGTTCGACCGCGGCTATCTTTCACCGTATTTCGTGACGGATCCCGAGCGCATGGAAGTCGTCCTCGAGGACGCGCTTGTGCTGATCCACGAGAAGAAGATCAGCGTGATGAAGGACATGCTGCCGCTGCTCGAGCAGGTGGCGCGCGCCGGCAAGCCGCTGCTCATCATCGCCGAAGAGGTCGAGGGCGAGGCGCTGGCCACGCTCGTCGTCAACAAGCTGCGCGGCACCTTGCACACGAGCGCCGTGAAGGCGCCGGGCTTCGGCGATCGGCGCAAGGCGATGCTCGAGGACATCTCGGTGCTCACGGGCGGCAAGGCCATCACCGAGGATCTCGGCATCAAGCTCGAGAACATCAAGGTGACCGATCTCGGCCGCGCCAAGAAGGTGGTCATCGACAAGGACAACACGACGATCGTCGAAGGCGCCGGCAAGACGAAGGAGATCGAGGGGCGCATCAAGCAGATCCGTGCCCAGATCGAGGAGACGACCTCGGACTACGACCGCGAGAAGCTGCAGGAGCGGCTGGCCAAGCTGGCCGGCGGCGTGGCGGTCATCAAGGTCGGCGCGGCCACCGAGACGGCGATGAAGGAAAAGAAGGCGCGCGTCGAGGACGCGCTGAACGCGACCCGCGCGGCCGTCGAGGAAGGCATCGTGCCCGGCGGCGGCGTGGCGTTGCTGAGAAGCGCGAAGTCGATCGACGGGCTGAAGCTCAGCGGCGACGAGAAGGTGGGCTCCATGATCGTCAAGCGGGCGCTCGAGGAGCCGATCCGCCAGATCGTCGAGAACGCCGGCCTCGAAGGCAGCGTGATCGTCGAGAAGATCAAGAGCGAGACGGTGGCGAACCGCGGCTACGACGCGGAGAGCATGGAATTTGTCGACATGATGCAGGCCGGCATCATCGACCCGACCAAGGTCGAACGGGTGGCGCTGCAGAACGCGGCGTCGGTCGCGTCGTTGCTGTTGACGACCGAGGCGCTGATCACCGATCTGCCGGAAGACAAGCCGGCGGCGGCGCCGCCGATGCCTCACGGAGATTTCTAAGCCAAGAAGAGGTCGTGCGTTCAGCCCGCGCGATGCGCGGGCGCCGGCCCGGGCCAGATGGCTCGGGCCGGTTTGCTTTTACCCGATCTCGCGACGGCCTTCGAGCGCCTTCGAGAGCGTCACCTGGTCGGCGTATTCGAGATCGCCGCCGACCGGCAGGCCCCGCGCGATCCGTGTGAGCCGGATACCGAACGGGCGCAGCAGCTTGGCGAGATAGAGCGCCGTCGCCTCGCCCTCCACGTTGGGATTCGTCGCCAGGATGACCTCGGCGATCGCGCTCCCTTCCAGGCGCGCCAGCAGCTCGCGCACCTTCAGATCGTCGGGCCCGATGCCGTCGAGCGGCGAGAGCGCGCCTAGGAGCACGTGATAGCGGCCCCGGTATTCGCCGGTGCGCTCCATCGCCATCATATCGTTCGGCTCCTCGACGACGCAGAGCAGACGTCCGTCGCGGGCCGGATCGGAGCAGACGCGGCACGGATCCTGGTCCGTGACGTTGAAACAAGTGGAGCAGTAGACGATGCGATCCTTGACGGCGACGAGCGACTCGGACAGCTCGCGGACCTCGGCGATCGGGCGCTTGAGCAGAAAGAACGTGAGCCGCTGGGCCGACTTCGGCCCGATACCGGGAAGCCGCTGGAAGGCTTCGATCAGGCGGGCGACGGGCTCCGGGTAATACGCCAACCGGCTCCGCCTACATGCCGAGACCGGGGATCTTGAGGCCGCCGGTCAGCTTGCCGAGCTCCTGCTGCACGAGCTCGCGCGATTTTCTGAGCGCCTCGTTGGCCGCCGCGAGTACCAGATCCTCGAGCATCTGCACGTCGTCCTTGTTGACGACCTCCGGGTCGATCTTGACGGCGGTGAGCTCTTGCTTGCCGTTCGCTTCGACCGTGACCATCCCGCCGCCCGCGGTGGCGTCGACCTTTCGCTTGCCGACCTCTTCCTGCATGGCCGCCATCTGGGCCTGCAGCTTTTGCGCTTCCTTCATGATGTTCCCGAACCCCTTCACTGGCCTTCTCCTTCCGGCAGGCGCGGCCGCACCGCGACCACCTCGCCTTGAAATTCGGCGATCGCCGCCTGGACCGCCGGGTGCGTCGAGATGGTACCGCCGGCGTCGCCGCCCGATACCACGTTGACGCGCTCGGCGCCGGCCACGCAGCGCCGTACCGCCTGCACGACCAGCTCGCGGTTCGCGACGTCCGCAAGCATCTCTCGGTGAAAATGATTGCCGTGGAGCACGATCGTCAGCTCGCGATCGACGACACCGGTCGGTCTGGCTTGCGTCAGCACGCCGCCGAGCGTCGGCTTCCGCTTCATGACTTCGTCCACGACACGCTCCCACGCCGTCGCCAGATCCTGATTTGGCGGCGCGGCAGCTGGCGTGGGTGCCGCCGGCGACACAGGTGAAGGCGCCGCCACCGGGCGGTCTGCGGTCGCTGTCGCGGCGGCCGTGGCGCGCGGGGCCGGTGGCAATGTACTGGACACCGGCCCAGGTGCCGTCGCGCGCGGGGCGCCAGGCGCTGTGCTCGGCGGCACTGCGCTGGAGGTCGTCCCCCCGGGCCGGCGCACCTCGGCGCGCCCGGGCGAGGGCTCTGATCCAGTCAGGAGACTCGCCTGCGCCGCTGGAGCCGCCGCGGACGGCGACGCGAGCGCGTGCTGGCGGATCTCGCGCTGCGCCTCGTCGACCCGGCGCAGCACGTCGTCGAGCGCCTGCGGCACCGGGCGCCGCGTCGAGCGCACGGTCGCCATCTCGAGCTCGACCCGCGGGTGGGGCGATTCACGCATCAGCGCGTCGGCCTCGAGGAACGCGCGGAGCACGTACAGAATCTCGTCGAGGCCGGCGCTCTCCCCGAGCTTGCGCAGCTCGTTGCCCTCGGTGTGCGTGAGATCGGCGGGCTTCGCGTTCGGCGCGGCCTTGAGCACGAGCGTGAGGCGCAAGAGCTCGATGACGTCGCGCGTGAACGCCAGGAGGTCTTCGCCCTCACGGGCCGCGCGGTCGATCGCCTCGAGCGCGGCGCCGGTGTCGTGCCCGACGAGCGCCGCGGCGAACGCGCGCACTGTTACCGGCGCCGTCGCGCCGAGCAGCTTGGCGGTCGTGTCTGCTTCGAGCCGCCCCTCGCCGTAGGCGATCGCGGTATCGAGCAAGGAGAGCGCGTCGCGCAGCGAGCCCTCGGCCGCGCGCACGATGACCGGCAGCGCCGCCGGCTCGAACGCGATTTTCTCCTCGTTCAGGATGTGCTCGAGCGACGCGCAGAGCGCGTCGGGCGCGATCGGGCGGAAGTCGAAGCGCTGCACCCGCGAGAGGACCGTCGGCGGGATGTCGCGAGGGTCGGTCGTCGCCAGCACGAAGACTATGTGGGGCGGGGGCTCCTCCAGGGTCTTCAGCAAGGCGTTGAACGCGGCCTCCGTCAGCTGATGAACCTCGTCGATGATGTAGACCTTGTACTTGCCGCGCGCCGGCGTGTACTTCACGTTCTCGCGGAGCGTTCGGATCTCCTCGATGCCCCGATTCGAGGCGCCGTCGATCTCGATCACGTCGACGAGCGTGCCGGCCAGGCCCTCGACGCACACCGCGCACTTACCGCATGGCTCGGGCCCCGTGCGCGCGGAGCAGAGCAGCGCGCGCGCCAGCAGGCGGGCGGTCGTGGTCTTGCCGATCCCTCGCGGACCGGCGAAGAGGTAGGCGTGCGCGATGCGGCCCGAGGCGAGCGCGTTACGGAGGGTTCGTGTGATCGCGTCCTGGCCCACGACCGACTCGAACGTCTGCGGCCGCCATTTCCGAGCGAGAACTTGATAGCTCATGAATTCATGACCGTGCACCTTCCTTCGAACGGCCCGTACTGCGATCTCTCCCCGGAGCCTGCTCCGGCCAGGTACTCCCACGGCACACGAGAGGGTCGCCTTACCGTTGCTCCCTTCCGGGTCTGGCGGGGTTCGACGATTCTCGTTGCGTGGGGCCCAACCTTCAACGCCGCCCCGTGAAGCTCACTCAACACGATCCGCCCTCGAGAAGGAATTCAACCCCGCTGAAGCGGATTGCGGGTTACAGGGCACCGCTAACTCCCCGTCTAGCACGGCCAAGCCGAACACAACTGGCGGAGGGGCCGGGATTCGAACCCGGGGCACAGGGGTTACCCGTGCACGGCATTTCCAGTGCCGCACCTTCGGCCGCTCGGTCACCCCTCCTCGCTTCTGGCTCCTTGGCACTTCGACGACGATCTTGAAAATTTGGCGGAGGGGAGAGGATTTGAACCCCCGAGGGACCTTCTGGGCCCCTATCCGATTTCGAGTCGGACGCCTTCGACCGGGCTCGGCCACCCCTCCGCACATTTACGATGCACGCGACGCCTCATCCTGCAGGCGAGTCAAGTTGGAGTCAAGTTACCCAGCTTCTTCACTGCACTCGGCGCAATACCCTATACTAGCGGCCGTTGCCTTCCATCGGGCCTCCAGGATGACGCGAGCAGGCGTCGGGCCCTGTGGCATCTGGCTCTTGTCCGGGACCCATACGACACGGCGAATCGCAGATGCCGAACGCATCTCTCCTAGAACAGGCCCGTGAAGCGCTCCGTCTCGGAAAATTGCCTTCGGGACAACCCGACCGGCTGTGGGGCGGTCACGGTGTAGGTGTCGTCTGCATCATATGCCGTAACCCCGTGGCCCGAGATCAAATCGAGGTCGCAATCCAGTTCCCCCGCAATGAGCCTGTTGGCGGGTTGGACAAGTACCATTTCCATCTCCCGTGCTTTGCGGCCTGGGAGTTCGCCCGCGTAATTGGTGACGACCCATCTAGTTCGTTTCCGCCTTCTTGACGCACCTCCCACGCCACCCGCTGCATCGCTTGCCGCGGACGACGCACCACATCGGATCACCAGGCACGTAGACTGCGCCGAGCTTCTCGCGAGCGATCGTCGCGAACGCGCCGTCGAGGCCAGGCCGAGGCTTCGTCGCTGTTTGCCTCAGCGCTCGCGAACGAGTCGTCTCCGAAATTCCCCGCCCCGGGCGCTGCGCGGCTATTGCCCGTCGCTCCAGCACGTCGTCGTGCCCCAGCCGACGCCTTGCCCTCCGCGAAGGCCGGTCGTCACGCCTATTTGCTGCCGGCCCCACTCGCACTGCCCCTGCGTTACGAACGGGCCCTGGGTGGCGGCAGACAACGCGCCACCCGGCTGTTGCGTAACGACCATGAACCACCAGAACAGCACGGTCACGCTGCGGTTCAATGTTCGGCCCTCCTCACGCATGCTTGCCTCTTGCTCTCCGTGGCGAACGAGACTTCGCCAATGAGGTCACGGTACCTGCTCTCGCAAGGAGTCACTAGGGCGTGATGGCCGCGGTCGTTCGGGCAAGGAGGGCGGAAGAGCCGTGAAACTTCAGGAGAGCGACGACGTACCGGGGCCGAGCGCGATGCTCGGCCCCGAAACCAAGTAGGACGTGTTGCTTAGCGGGTCGGCGCCGGCGCCACCGCCGCGGAAGGCGCCGGAGCGGGCGAGCCACCGATTACCATCGGCCGCTTCGCGCACGCCGAGAGCCCCGCGAGCACCGTCACCAACGCCAGTCCGAGCGCCACAGATTTCAGGTGAGCGTTCATGTTTGTCCTCCTTCTTTACGTGAGCAACTGTCGTTCTTACGCGAATCGTCTCTTTCGCCAATGTGTCTCTGCCGGGTTATGGCTGCACGCGCGGTGCCAGCCCGACCAAATGTCTGCGAATTCGCGGGTTAGGACCCATGGGGGTTCCGGAATGTGACAACCACAGGCGGTCAGCTGACGAGGGTCGTCAGCCCGGGTGGAGAGAGAAGCTTACATGAGGTAGCATTCCCATCCACTACGCTCGCGGGGAGTGAATCATGCGCATCGTCGTCCATGGACAGCAGGCGTTCGGCAAGAGCGTGCTTGACGCGTTGCTGGAGCGCGGAGAAAACGTCGTCGGCGTGTACTGTGGCCCCGATCCGGCGCAGGGCGGGCGGGTCGATCCGCTCAAAGAGGCCGCGCTCGCCAAAAACCTCCCGGTCTTTCAGCCGCGGTCCTTTCGTAACAAGCCCGAGGTGTGGGAGGAATTCGCACGGCTCAAGGCGGATCTCTGCGTGATGGCCTACGTCACGCTCATCGTGCCCGAAGAGGTGCTGAATCAGCCCACGCGCGGCACGATTCAGTACCATCCCTCGCTCCTTCCGCGTCACCGGGGCCCGAGCTCGATCAACTGGCCGATCATCATGGGCGAGACGCGGACCGGGCTCAGCATCTTCTGGCCCGATCAGGGGCTGGATACCGGGCCAGTCTTGTTGCAGAAGGAAGTCGAGATCCGCGACACCGACACGCTCGGCAGCCTCTATTTCGACCGGCTCTATCCGCTCGGGGTGGCGGCGCTGCTCGAGTCCGTCGATCTGGTTCGTGACGGCAAGGCACCGAAGATCGTTCAGGACGAGTCCAAGGCAACGTACGAAGGCTGGTGCAAGAAGGAACACGTCCAGATCGAGTGGCAAAAGCCCTTCGAGACCATCTGGAATTTGATCCGCGGCGCGGACCCGCAGCCGGGTGCCTGGACCACACACGAGGGCACGACCGTGCAGCTGCTCGACGCCAAGAAGCTCGCGGGCTCGGCAACCGGCGGCTCCGGCCAGGTGATCGCCGTCGATGATGCGGGCGTAACGATCGCGGCGGGCGGAGGCCAGATCCAGGTGACCCGCGTCCGTCCGGAGGGCGGCCAGAAGGTCGCCGCCGGGGCGTTCGCCAAGAGCGCCGGGTTGCGGCCGGGCTCACGACTCGGCGGGGCGTGAGCCCGCGATGACGACATCGGACGGGCCTCGCGGGCTCGCGCGCGGCCTCACCAATTACGGCGATCCCGACTTCGCGCTCTACCTGCGCCGCTCCTTTGCGACGTCGATGGGCTACTCCAAGGCGATGCTCGCGCGGCCGGTCGTCGGGATCGCGCAGTCCGCGAGCGGCTTCAACAACTGCCACCGCCACTTTCCCGAGCTGGTCGACGCCGTGAAACGTGGTGTGCTGGCGGCCGGCGGTCTGCCGATCGATTTCCCGACGATCTCGCTCGGCGAGGTCTTCCTCGCGCCCACGAGCATGATGTTCAGAAACCTCATGGCCATCGACGTCGAGGAGATGATCCGCGCGCAGCCGATGGACGCCGTCGTGCTGGTGGGCGGCTGCGACAAGACCGTGCCGGCTCAGCTCATGGGCGCGGCGTCCGCCGACGTCCCCGCGGTGCAGCTCCTGGCCGGCCCGATGATACCGATGGCCTACCGCGGCGAGCGGCTCGGCGCCTGCACGGACTGCCGGCGCTTCTGGGCGAAGTACCGCGCGGGCGGCGTGACATCGGAAGATATCGAGCGCATCGAAGAAAACCTGGCGACGACGGCGGGCACCTGCGCCGTGATGGGCACGGCCAGCACGATGGCGTCGCTCGCGGAGGCGCTCGGCATGGCGCTACCGGGGACGGCCGCGATCCCGGCCGTGCACGCCGATCGGCTGCGCGCCGCGGAGGCGAGCGGCCAGCAGGCCGTCGCGCTGGCGACGACGCGACTGCGGCCGAGCCAGATCATCACCCAGCGCTCGGTGGAGAATGCGCTGCGCGTGCTGCTGGCGATCGGCGGCTCGACGAACGCCATCATCCACCTCACCGCGGTGGCCGGACGCGTGGGCGTCGAGGTCTCGCTGCGGCGCCTCAACACGCTCAGCGACGAAACGCCGGTGCTCGTCGACCTGAAGCCGACCGGCCAGCACTACATGTCGGACCTGAACGCCGCCGGCGGTCTCGGCGCCGTCCTGCGCGAGCTGGCGCCGATGCTCCACCTCGACTGCCTGACCGTCACGGGTCAGACGCTCGGCCAGCGCCTCGCCGGCGAAGAGACATGGGTCGATCGCGACGTCGTGCGCCCGCTTGCGGATCCGTATCAGAAGGTCGGCGGGCTCGTCGCGCTCTTCGGCAGCCTGGCGCCCGGCGGGGCGATCCTCAAGCGCTCGGCCGCCGACCCGGCGCTCTTCGAGCGCGAAGGCCGGGCCGTGGTCTTTGCCTCGCTCGACGAGCTCTCCGCGCGGATCGACGCGCCTGACCTCGACGTGCGGCCGGACGATTTCCTCGTGCTCCAGAACGCGGGGCCGAAGAGCGGCTACGCGATGCCGGAGGCGGGCTACCTGCCAATTCCGTCGAAGCTGGCGCGCGCCGGCGTCAAGGACATGGTGCGCATCTCCGACGCGCGCATGAGCGGTACGGCGTACGGCACGATCGTGCTGCACGTCTCGCCCGAGTCGGCGGTCGGCGGGCCACTGGCGCTCCTCCGAGAACGGCGACCGCATCCGCCTGAGCGTCAACGACCGCCGCCTCGACCTGGTCGTCGACGACGCCGAGCTCGCGCGCCGCCGCGCGGCGCTCCCACGCGCCGCGGCCCCCCCGGCCCGCGGCTACGCGAAGCTCTACATGGATCACGTGCTCCAGGCCGAGCACGGCTGCGATTTCGACTTCCTGCGAAAGGCGTGACTCCAGCCGGATCCGGCCGCCCGCCTAGCCGCGCGCCAGCGGCTTAGCCGGGCGACGCGCCCTGCGTGGCGACGTAGAGCGCGTAGAGCGACTGGCTCGCGGCCATGAAGAGGCGGTTGCGCTTCGGGCCGCCAAAGCAGATGTTGCCGCACACCTCCGGCAGGCGGATGCGGCCGATCAACTTGCCCTCGGGCGTCCACACCGTCACGCCGCTGTAGCCCACGGCGCGCCCGGCGTTGCTCGAGCACCAGAGGTTGCCGTCGACGTCGCAGCGCACGCCGTCCGGCCCGCACTTCACGCCGTCGACCATGAAGTCGGTGAAAAGCTTCCGGTTGGAGACCTTGTTGTTGCTGCCGACGTCGAAAGAGTACATCTCGCCCTTGCCGCCCGGCCCCTGGTCGCCCGGCCCTTTGCCAGTGCTGACGACGTAGAGCTTCTTGTAGTCCGGCGAGAGCGCCAGCCCGTTCGGGTCCGGTACCTGATCTTCACCGACGACGAGCTCGACTTTGCCGCTCGGATCGACGCGGTACACGCTGGTCGGCAGCTCGCGCTTGTTGTCGCCCATGCCGACCGCCTGACCGAGTCGCGGCTTGAGCCGGCCGGCCGCGTTGCTCGGACCACCGGGCGCGTCGGGCGCGCCCTCGTAGAGCTGGCCGCCGTACGGCGGATCGGTGAACCAGTACGACCCGTCGGGGTGCGGCACTACGTCGTTGGGCGAGTTGAGCCGCTTGCCCTCGAACCGGTCGGCGATCACGGTGATCGAGCCGTCGTGCTCGTAGCGCACCACCCGGCGGGTCAGGTGCTCGCACGAGAGCTGGCGCCCCTGGAAGTCGAACGTGTTGCCGTTGCTGTTGTTCGACGGCATGCGGAAAACGGTCACCTGGCCGTTGTCCTCGAGCCAGCGCATCTGGCGGTTGTTGGGGATGTCGCTCCACACCAGGTACCGCCCCACGCCGCTCCACGCCGGGCCCTCCGACCAGAGCGCGCCCGTCCACAAGCGCTGGACCGGCGCGTTCGGCTGGCGCAGGCCGTTGAACATCGGATCGATAGTAAGCACGTCGGGATCGGTGAAGTAGACGTTCGGCGGCGCGTTCGGGCCGAAATCACGCGGCGGCGTGGTGATTGTGCTCGGCGGGGCCATCGGCGCCGGCGTCTGCGCGGCGATGAGGCGCGGCGCCAGCGCGGCAGCTCCGGCCACGACGCCGGCCGTCTTGATCAGCACGCGTCTCGTGATAAGGTTCGCGTCCTCTCGCTCGCGGGCTCCGCTAGCCATGGCTGTCTCCTTGATTCAACGACGTCTGAAGGAACGGCGCCGCGCTCGATGCGCGCTCAGCGGCGCGACCGTATCAAACCCCACGCGCGACCGTCAACCACGGACCGCCGCGCGCACCCGGCGCCACAGGCGTTCCCGCGTGAGCGGCATCTCGGTCGGCTCCACGCCCAGCGGGCGTAGCGCGTCGGCCACCGCGTTGGCGATCGCCGCCGGCGCCGGCAAGGTCCCGCCCTCGCCCGCGCCCTTCACGCCGAGCGGGTTCAGCGGTGAGGGCGTCACCACGTGATGTACCTCGAGCGCCGGCACGTCGGCGGCGCGCGGCAGCGCGTAGTCCATCAAGGTCCCGGTCACGAGCTGTCCGGCGCCGTCGTACGCGATCTCCTCGAGCAGCGCGTTGCCGATCCCATGCGCGATGCCGCCGTGGATCTGCCCCTCGACCACGAGCGGATTGATCATCGTGCCGCAGTCGTCGACGGCGACGTACCTGAGGAGGCGCACCGAACCGGTCTCGGGCTCGACCTCGACGACCGCGGCGTGGGCGCCGTTCGAGTACGTCGACTGCGGGACGTGGACGTAGCCCGAGGCCTCGAGGCCCGGGTCCATCGCGCCGGGCAGCGCGTAACCGGGGCGCGGCGCAGTCGCGATCGCCGCGACGTCGCCGAGCGCCAGACCTCGCCCGGGTGTTCCGCGCACGGTGATGCGCCCGTCCTCGAGGACGAGGTCCTCCGGGGCGGCCTCGAGATGATCGGCCGCGATCGCCAGCGCCTTCGTGCGAACCTCCGCGGCCGCGTGGGCGGCCGAGGTGCTCGCGAGCACGCCCACGCGGCTGGCGAATGTCCCGACCCCGTAGGCAATGCCCGCGGTGTCGCCCGGGACCACCGTGATCTGCTCGAGCGGCACCGAGAGGCCGTCGGCGACGACCTGGGCCAGCGTCGTCTCGTGCGCCTGCCCCTGGCTGGAGGTTCCGGAGAACACGAACACGTGTCCGAGCGGATCGACCCGCACCCGGATGCCTTCGTAGGGGCCGAGGCCCGTGTCCTCGACGAAGAGCGCGAAGCCCAGCCCGATCGCGCGACCGGCGGTCCTCGCGCGCTCGCGCTCGGCCGGAAAGTCCGCGGCGCCCACCGCCTCGGCGACCCGTCGCAGGCATTCGGGATAGTTCCCGCTGTCGTAGCGGCGCGGGCTGTTGTCGCGCGAGATGAGGCCGACGTCGTACGGAAACTCGTCGGGCTGGATGAGATTCGTCGTACGCAGCGCCACACGGTCGATCCCGAGCCGCGCCGCCGCGAGATCGAGCATCCGCTCCATCACGAAGACGGCCTGCGGCCGCCCCGCGCCGCGCACCGGGGTGACGGGCACGCGGTTGGTGTAGACCGCGGTCAAGGTCACCTCGTAGTGCGGGACGCGATAGGGTCCGGGCACGCTGACCGAGGTGAGGATGGGCACGATGACGCCCCACGAGACGAAGGCGCCGCAGTCGTGCACGAACGTGTCGCGCACCGCGACGATGCGCCCCTCGCGCGTCATGCCGATCTCGACGTCGTGCCACTGATCGCGCTCCTGGGTGACGGCCAGCAGGTGCTCGCGCCGCGTCTCGACGAAGCGCACGGGGCGACCGAGCGCACGGGCCAGGAACGGAACCAGGATGTCCTCGGCGTAGATGATCGCCTTGGGGCCGAAGCCGCCGCCGATGTCCTGCGTGACGACGCGCACCGAGTGCTCGGGGATCGCGAGATAGCGCGCGAGCAGGCGGCGCAAGATCTGCGGCGCCTGCGTCGTCGACCACACCGTGGCCTGATCCAGGTCGCCGTCCCAGCGCGCCGCGATCGCGCGTGTCTCCATGGCCATGCCGGCACCGCGGTGCAGGTGGAAGCGCTCGCGTAGCACCACCGGCGCCCGCGCCAGCTCGCCGGCCGGGTCACCGACCCGCTGGGTGAAGCGGGAGGCGACGTTGCCGCCGGGATGTACCCGCGGGCCGTCGGATCGCAGCGCGTCGTCGAGTGAGGCGACCGCGGGCAGGGGCTCGTACTCGACACGCAGCGCGTCGAGCGCGTCCTCGGCCTGGGCGGCGCTCTCGGCCACGACGAGCGCCACGGCCTGACCGGCGTACGAGACGATCTCCAGGGGCAGGATCTCGGGACACGCCGGCGCCACCAGGCTCGCGTGCGGCACGAGCAGCGGCAGCCGCCCGAGGGCGGCGACGTCGGCGGGCACCAGCACGTGGACCACGCCCGGCCTGCGCCGCGCCTCCGTCGTGTCGACGCGGACGATACGCGCGTGTGCGTGCGGGCTACGGTGGACCGCGACGTGCAGCAGACCCGGAAGCGTCACGTCGGCGACGTAACGTCCCCGCCCCGTGACCAGCCGCGCGTCCTCGCGTCGGCGCACCCGCGCGCCGAACAAGCGCTCGCCCACCGCTTCCGCCTCAGGCGCCGCGGTGCGCGATGTACAGCGAGTTCGCGGGATCGACGCGTTCGAAGAGCTGCACGTCGGCGAAGCCCGCTTCGCGCAGCATCCGCGTGGCGACCTGGTGGCCCCACGCGGTCCCCAGGCCGGGCCCCCCGGCGGCCAGGGACACGCTCATACAGTGCATCGTGCTCATCGTGTAGAGGTAGGGCGCCATCGGCACTCCGACGTTGTCGGCGAGCTCGCTCGACGCGTAGACGTCGAGCATCAGAAAGGTCCCGCCCGGGGCTAGCGCGGCGCGCACCTGGCGCAGAACGCCGGCCGGATCGGCCTGATCGTGAATCGCGTCGAACGCGGTGATGAGGTCGAACGGGATCGACGTCACGAGCTTAGCGGCGTCCTGGACGACGAACGCCACGTTGTCGAGGCCGGCGGCCGCCGCGCGGGCCCCGGCGATTCCGGCCTCGGAGATGTCGTACCCGACGAAGGTGCTCTTCGGGAACCGCCGCGCCATCAAGGTGATGCAGTGGCCCGTGCCGCACCCGACGTCGGCCACGCGCATACCCGCTTCGAGGCGCGGGATGAGCCCCTCGGGTTTCCCCAGGTACGCGCTGAACAGGAGCTCGTCGTAGCGCGGCCGGCTCCGCCGGTCCATCAGACCCGTGAACTCCGGCTGGAAGGCGCTGTACGGCACGCCGCCGCCGGTTCGAAACGCCTCGGCGACGTCGGGGATGACGCGGTTCATGAGCGGGAACATCTCCACCATGCTCGTGAGGTTGCGGCTCGACGAGCCGGTGAGCATCGCGGCATGCTCGCGCGGAAGCCGATACGTGCGCTCGCCCGCCGCGTACTCGACGATCCCGCCGCAGACCATGGCGGCCAGCCACTCCCGCACGTAGCGCTCGCTGAGCCCGGTCTTCCCGGCGATATCGGCGCTGGTCACCCCGCCCATCGTGGCCATGGCCTCGAAGAGGCCGACGCGCCGGCCCACCTCCAGCATGAGGGACACGGCGGCGCCTTCGAGGTGGCGCACCATGAGCTGCGTGAACGCCTTGGCCTTCGCCCGGTCGAACTCCGCCTCGGGCATCGTCGTCTCCCTCTCTACCGACCGCGGCTCATACCGCCAGGTAGCCGCCGTCCACGGGAAGCTCGATCCCGGTGATGTACGACGCCTCGTCCGACGCCAGGAACAGCACGGCGTGCGCGACCTCTTCCACGCGGCCCTCGCGCTTGAGCGGCACGGCGCGCAGCGACTTCTCGCGCCACGCCGGATCGGCCGAAGCCTTGGACGTGCGCATCGGAGGCAGAATCCCGGGGTGGACGGAGTTGACGCGAATACCGTGCTGCGCGAACTGCACGGCCGCGGACTTCGTCATGATCCGCACCGCACCCTTCGACGCGTTGTAGCCCATGTGGATCCGATCCTGGCCGACGAAGCCCGAGATCGACGAGATGTTCACGATCGCGCCGCCGCCGGCCTCGCGCATGGCGGGGACTGCGTGCTTCATGCCGAGGAACACGCCCTTCGCGTTGACGTTCATGAGCGTGTCCCAGGCCGAGGTGCTGGTCGTGTCCGGATCGAACGTGCCGCTGATCCCCGCGTTGTTCACCAGGAGATCGAGCTTGCCGAACGCCGTGACGGTCGTCTTGACCGCCGCCTCCCAGTCCGCCTCGCTCGTCACGTCGAGCTTCACGAACCGCGCCTGCCCGCCGGCCGCGGCGATCTTCTCGATGACCTGCCGCGCCTCGAACTCGAGGATGTCGGCGACGACGACCTTGGCGCCTTCCCGCGCGAAGATCGTGGCTTCGCTCTGACCCATACCGCTCGCCCCGCCGGTGATGAGCGCGACCTTGCCTGCAAGCCTCATGTGCCTCTCCTTTGGTTTGGTGCGACGGCGCGCGGGGCCGAACCCGCGCGCCCGCCGAGTATCGCAGAGAGCCTCCACCGTGTACACTGCGGGGCGCCGCGTGCGAGGTTGCATTCGCGCACCGGGGCGACGCGGCGCGCCGCGGGCTATCACGGGGCCGAGCGCGATCTCAGACTGGAAAAAGGAGCGATCATGGCGACGTACGTGCTCGTTCACGGCGCGTACCAGGGGGGCTGGATCTGGAAGCCCGTCATCGGGCGCCTGCGGGCGGCCGGGCACCACGTGTACGCGCCGACGCTCGAGGGCTGCGCCGAGCGCCACCACCTCGTCCGCCCGGGCATCACCGTGGCCACCCATGCGCAGGAGATCGCGCAGCTCATGTTCTACGAAGATCTCGAGCGCGTCGTGCTCGTCGGCACCAGCTCGGGGGGCATGGTCATCTGCAAGGCAGCCGAGCTGGCCCGCGACCGCATCAGGCGCCTCGTCTTCGTCGACGCGCTGGCGCTGATGCCCGGCGAGCGGGTCGGCGACATCGTCAAGCGCGTTGCGGCCAATGAGACCACGTCGATCACGACCGGCCCGACGCGCAGTGACGTGGAAAGCCGGCTGTTCGCCGACCTCGAGCCCGACCTGCGCGCCTGGGCCCGGGCGCGCTACACGCCGCATCCGGTGGCGGCGCTCGAGGCGCCCGTCGAGCTCGGCAGCTTCTGGTCGCAGGCCTGGCCCACGACCGTCATCCGCTGTTGCCGCGCCGTGAACCCGCCCGAGGCGCACCAGCGCCGCACGGCGGACCGCTTGAAGGGCGACTGGCACGAGCTCGACACGGGGCACTACCCGATGCTGAGCCAGCCCGAGGAGCTGACGCGCCTGCTGCTGGCGCCGGTTTCTTGACAGGATTCCCACCCCATTGCACAGTGCCCAGCGAGGCCTCCTGACGTGAACGGCATCCACGACATGGGCGGCATGCACGGCTTCGGGCGCGTCGAGCGCGAGGACAACGAGCCCGTCTTCCACACGAAGTGGGAAGGGCGCGTGATGGGGATCAGCCGCGCGTGCAGCGTGCAGCGGATCTTCAACATCGACGAGGGCCGTCACGCTATCGAGCGGATGGCGCCGGCCGACTACCTCAAGTCGAGCTACTACGAGCGCTGGCTCGATCGCAACGTGCGCCTGCTCGTCGAGAAGGGCGTGATCACGCGCGAGGAGCTCGAGCGCCGCATGGCCCAGCTGGCCGGCGGGGCCGATCCGGCGCCACCTCACTCGGACCCCAAGTTGCTCGACCGCATGCTACGCGTGACGAAGGATCGGACGCCGTACCGTCAGCCCGGGCCGGCACCTCGGTTCGCGCTCGGCGATCACGTCCTGACGCGTCATGACGCGCCGGTCGGGCACACGCGGCTGCCGCGCTACGCGCGCGGCAAGCCCGGCGTCGTCGTTCGCGTGCACGGGACCTTCGTCTTTCCGGACACGAACGCCCACGGGCAGGGCGAGCAGCCGCACGCCCTCTACAGCGTGCGCTTCGACGGCGCCGTGCTGTGGGGCGACTCGGCCGAGCCCCGGGCGCCCGTCCACATCGATCTCTGGGAGCGCTATCTGCTGCCGGCCGCTCCCGCAAGGAGCACGTCATGAGCGGCGCCCACGAAGACCACGGACATCATCACCGCGAGCCGGAGTCTCAGCTCTCGCTCCGCGTCCGAGCGCTCGAGTCGCTGCTGGTCGAAAAGAAGCTGGTGTCGAGCGAGGCGGTCGACCGCATCGTCAGCGCCTACGAGCAAGACATCGGCCCCCACAACGGCGCCAAGGTCGTCGCGCGCGCCTGGGTCAATCCCGCGTATCGCGCGCGGCTGCTCGCCGACGGCACGGCGGCCATCGAGGAGCTGGGCTTCGGCGGCGTCGATCTGCAAGTGGTCGAGAACGTTCCGGGCGTTCACAATCTCGTGGTCTGCACGCTCTGCTCGTGCTATCCGCACGCGCTCATCGGGCTGCCGCCCGTCTGGTACAAGTCATTCGAGTACCGCTCGCGCGCGGTGCGCGAGCCGCGCGTGGTCCTGCGCGAATTCGGCGTCGACCTGCCCGAGAGCACGGAGATCCGCATCTGGGACTCGAGCGCCGAGCTGCGCTATCTGGTGCTCCCTGAGCGCCCCGCCGGCACCGAGCGCCTGAGCGAGGCCGAGCTGGCGACGCTCGTCACCCGTGATGCGATGATCGGCGTGGCGGTCGTGCACCCTCCGGCCGGCGCCGCGCGCTGACGGGAGGCGCCGGGTGGACCCCATTCCGAGCCGAGAGATCGCCGACATGCCCGGCGCGGCCGCGCTGCCGCGCAAGAACGGCGAGCTGATCTTCGACGAAGCCTGGCAGGGCCGCATCTTCGGCATGACCGTGGCGATGAGCCACGAGGCGTGTTTCGCGTGGCGCGAGTTCCAGGCGCATCTGATCGACGAGATCGCGCATGCGGAGCGCGAGGGTGAGGCCACGAGCTATTACGAGCGCTGGCTCGAAGCGTTCGCGCAGCTGCTCGCCGACAAGGGCTTGCTCGATCCCGCTGCGCTCGCCGAGCGCACACGCGATTTCGAGAGCGGCCGCCGCGACGACGTGTTCTAGCGTTTCGTTTCCGAACAGGAGAACGTGCCATGGCCCTCGATCCCCAGGCCCAGGAAGTCATCAACCTCGTCATCAAGTCGGGACGCCCCGCCTACAACACGCTGTCGCCCAAGGACGCGCGACAGCTGTTCCGCGAGACGCGCCCGGGTTCGACTCCGACGCCGGCGGAGATCGGCGCGGTGCGAAACCTCACCGCCGACGGCCCGGGCGGGCCGATTCCCCTGCGAGTCTACCGGCCCGCGGGCGTGGCGGCCGGCACGCCGCTCCCGGTGCTCGTCTTCTACCACGGCGGCGGCTGGGTGATCGGCGACCTCGACACGCACGACGTGCAGTGCCGACAGATCACCGCCGAGGCGGGTATCACCGTCGTCGCCGTCGACTATCGGCTGGCGCCCGAGCACAAGTTCCCGGCGGCCGTCGACGACGCGTGGGCGGCGACGCGCTGGGTCGTCGCGAACGCCGGCGAGTTCGGGGTGGATGGCCGGCGCCTCGCCGTCGCGGGCGACAGCGCGGGCGGTAACCTGGCCGCGGTCGTCGCCCTCATGGCGCGCGATGCCGGCGGGCCGGCCATCGCGCTGCAGGTGCTCATCTACCCCGTGACCGACGTCGGCTCCGAGTCGAAGTCCTATCGTGACTTCGCCGAGGGCTACATGCTCACGCGCGACGGTATGCGGTGGTTCACGAACCATTATCTGAAGTCGCCGAGCGATGCGCAGGACTGGCGCGTCTCGCCGCTGCGCGCGGTCTCGCTCGCGGGGCTTCCGCCGGCGCTCGTCATCACCGCGGGGTTCGATCCGCTCCGCGACGAGGGCGCGGCCTACGCGGGACGGCTGTCGGATGCCGGTGTGCGCGTCGACTACATCAACTATGGCGGGATGATTCACGGCTTCATGCCGATGGGCCGGCTCATCGACACCGGCAATCGCGCCATCTCCCACGTCGCCGCGTCCCTTCGCCAGGCGCTGCGCTGAGGCTCCGGAGGGCGCCACGACCATGAACATCGGTATCTCCGTTCCGCTGCCCGCGTATCACGTCGACGTCGGGTTCATGGCGAGGAAGGCCGAGGAGCTCGGCTTCGAGTCGTTTTGGTGCGCCGAGCATCCGTTCATCCCGGTGAATTCAGCGAGCCGCTTCCCGGGCTCGGCGGACGGCGTCATTCCCGAGAGCTACTCGCACTTCGTCGACCCGTTCGTCGCGCTGGCCCGCGCCTCGGGCACGACGAAATCGATCAAGCTCGCGACCGGAATCGTGCTCGTGCCCGAGCGCCACCCGCTGCTGCTGGCCAAAGAGGTCTCAACGCTCGACCTCTTCAGCGGCGGGCGCTTTCTGTTCGGCATCGGCGCCGGGTGGCTTCGCGAAGAGACCCAGATCATGGGCGGCGACTTCGACCACCGCTGGACGCAGACGCGCGAGTCGATTCTTGCCATGAAGGAGCTGTGGACGAAGCCGGCGGCCGAGTTCCACGGCAAGTACTACGATTTCCCGCCGGTGAAATCCTTCCCCAAACCGCTGCAGAAGCCCCATCCCCCGGTGCTGCTCGGCGGCGGCGCCAAGAACGTGCTGCAGCGCGTGGTCGCGTGGGGCGACGGCTGGCTGCCGAACCGCATCACGCCCGGAGAGCTGCGTGAGAGCCGGACGACGCTCGATCGGCTGGCGAAGGATGCCGGCCGCGACCCGTCGAAGATCACCATCTCGGTGCATGGCCAGCCCGCCGACCGCGATCTGCTTCGGCGCTTGCACGACGCGGGAGCCACGCGGGTGATCGTGCGGCCGCCGGTAGTCCAGACCGAGGCCGAGATGGGCTCGGAGATGTCGCGGATCGCCGACGCGGTGCTGAAGTAGCCGGTCGCGGCCGGCGCACGCGCACCGGCTCTAGTCGGGCAACGTGAGCCCGACGACCTCGTCGACCGACGGCGCCTTGTCGAGGCCTGCGACCGCGGCCACGAAGCGCTCGTAGCGATGGGGCGAGATCGGCAGCCCCGGCACAAAGCGTCGCAAGGCCTCAGCGTCTCGCGCGAAATCCCACATCAGCTCGCGACCGTGGTATTCGCCGACCAGGCGCCGGCCGTCGCGCATCGTGACGGTCAGGCGCGGCGCGAAGCACTCCCGGCCGACCGCGCCGATGATCTCGACCCTTCGCTGGAGCGCGGCCACCCGCGCCGCAAGCTCGGCGCCGGTCGAGGCGCCCGTGTCGCGCGGATCTTCGACGTTGGCCTCGAGCACGGGATAGTCGCCGCTGATCACCGTGTACGCCAGCATGTAGGCCGTGCGGCCGAAGCCGCTGCCGTCCGGGGCCGGCGGGCGCGGAAACCGCGGCGAGGGATAGAGCGTCTCGAGATAGTTCATCTCGAGCGTGAGGTGCTCGATTTCGTCGGGCACGAGCTTGTGGCGCGCCGCCATCTCGCTCGCCAGCCAGACGACGGGCTGGTTGAAGCCGGGCGTGGGATAGATCTTGAACTTGACGTCCAGGACTTCCCAGCGGCTGCCGAGATCCGCGACGATCTCGTCGAGATCGGCCTTGGGCGGCCCGGTGAACGTGTAGGTCAGATCGCCCTTGTTGCTGCCGGTGAACGCGTTGTAGAACCCGCCGTCACCCTCCAGCGCCGTCGGCGAGCCCTGAAAGCCCTGGGCGGCGAGGCTGGCCGCCCACATGCCGCTCCGCGCCGCCTGGGCCTCGGCGAAATCCGCGTCGCGCGCCCCGGTGCGCTGGCCCTCGATGAGACTCCCGGCGAAGCTCGCCGCCAGCGCGATGGCATTGCCGACGCCGCGCGCGTCGAGGCCGATCAGCTTCGCGGTCGTCGCGGCGCAGCCGAGAATGCCGTAGACGGGGCTCGCGCGAAAGCCGTGCGCCGGTGTCGACGGGATGAAGTCGCGCGCGCACCGGCACTGCACCTCGTAGCCGGCGACCAGCGCGGTCAAGAGCTCGCGCCCCGACTTCCCTTCGCCCTCGGCGGTGGCGAGGCCCGCCGGCACGATGAGGACGCCGGGGTGCGTGAGCATGTGGTACGAGTCGCACTGGTTGTTCACGGCCACCGCCACGCCGTTGGCGAAGGCCGTCCCCGGGCGCGTGGCGCGCGCGCCGTCGACCCACAGGGTCGCCCCCTGACCGGCGCCGATTCGGCGAGCCCCGAGGCGCTCGTGCTCGAGCACGGCGCGGCGTGAGGCGACCGAGCGCGGGTGGGCCGAGCCCGCCAGGCCGACGGTCACGGCGTGATTCACGAACGCCTTCGCCTTGTCGACAACGGCCGCCGGGAGCTCCTCGAAGCGGAGCCCCGCGGCGAACTCTCCGAGCCGAACGGCCAGCGGCGTCTTGTCCATGCTCTGTCGGTCTCTATCACTCCTGAAGCGCGCCTCGGCCGGCGGGGCCCCCGCCCCGCGACGGCCTGCAGCGCGAACTGCCGTTGCAAAGGCGCGCCTCGGCCGGCGGGGCCCCAGCCCCGCGACGGCCTGCAGCGCGAACTGCCGTTGCAAAGGCGCGCCTCGGCCGGCGGGGCCCCAGCCCCGCGACGGCCTGCAGCGCGCACAACGGCTGGAGCATAATACGGCGCATGCGACCTCGTGAGGAGACGATCTCGGTCGGCGGCATTGGCGTGCACACCTGGATCGGCGGGCAGGGGGAGCCCTTGCTGGTGCTCCACGGCGCGGGCGGCAATCGCGGCTGGACGCGCTGGCTGGACCTGGTGTCGGAGCGGTTCACCGTGTGGGCGCCGACGCATCCCGGCTTCGGGCGCTCGGACGACGCCGACTGGATGGACGGGATCGACGATCTCGCCCGGTTCTATCTGTGGTTCATCGAGGCGGCGAAGCTCGGCCGGCCGCATCTGCTGGGCCACTCGATCGGCGGCTGGACCGCCGCGGAGATGGCTACGATGAGCGCCGGCGCGCTCGATCGGCTCGTCCTGGTGGCGCCGGTCGGCCTCAAGCCCGAGACCGGCGAGATCCTCGACGTTTTCTACTACTCACCGGCGCAGCTCCTGACCATGACGGTTCACGACGCAAAGACGATCCCCGAGTGGCAGGACCTCTACGGCCGGCCCCCCACGCCCCAGGAGATCGAGATCGCGACGCGCAACCGCGAGATGGCCGCGCGCCTCACCTGGAAGCCGTACATGCACGACCCGCGGCTCGCGCACTTCCTGCCGCGCGTGACGAATCCGACCTTGATCGTGTGGGGTCGTGAGGATCGCGTGGTGCCGGTCGAGTGCGGCGATCAATACCGCCGGGGGCTCCCGAACTCGAAGCTCACGGTGCTCGAGCGGTGCGGACACCTGCCGCCGATCGAGCAGCCCGATGTCTTCGCGCGCCTGGTGCTCGACTTCCTCGGAGGAGATTCGAGGCGATGAAGCTCTATTACTTCAGCGAGATGCCGCACCATGAGTTCCCCGACGAGGAGGGCGACAAGTACCCGTCGCTCCGGCTCGAATTCCCGAACCGGTTCTTCGATCGCGAGAAGGCCGCGGCCAACTACCAGCGCTACCTCACCGAGTACGAGTTCGCCGATCAGGCGGGCTTCGCCGGCCTCATGATCAACGAGCATCACTCGACGCCGTCGTGCGTGAACGTCGGCGTGAACATGACCGCAGCGGTGCTGGGACGCACGACGCGACAGGCAAAGATCCTGATCCTCGGCAACATCTTGCCGATCGAGGACAACCCCGTGCGCATGGCCGAGCAGCTCGCGATGGCCGACCTCATCTCGGGCGGGCGCGTGCTCTCCGGCTTCGTGCGCGGCGTCGGCGTGGAGACCTGGTGGTCCAACTCGAACCCGGTGCACAACCGGGAGCGCTTCGAGGAATGCCACGATCTGATCTTGAAATGCTGGACGGAGCCCGGCCCGTTCCGCTGGGAGGGGCGCCACTACCACTTCCGCCACGTCAACCCGTGGTGCTTGCCGCTGCAGAAGCCGCATCCGCCTATCTGGATCCCCGGCACCGCCAGCCCGGAGACCGCGGTGTGGGCCGGTCGGCGCGGCTACACGTACGTGCCGTTCCTGGTGCCGTTCGAGATCGCGCGCGAGCTGTTCGACTTCTATCGTCAGGGCGCGGCCGAGGTCGGCCGGACCGTGACGCCCGACAACCTCGGCTTCCTCATCTGCGCCGTCACCGCCGAGACGAAGGCCAAGGCGCTCGAGGCCGGGCGGCACTTCGTCTGGCGCATGGGGCCGACCTTGCGGGCGCCGGTCGAGTGGTTCGCGCCGGTCGGCATGCGCTCGCGCGCCGGATCGCAGTTCGCGCTGCGCGCGCGCCCGCGCTCGCTGGCCACGATGAGCTACGACGAGCTGCTGGACGGACAGTTCATCGTCGCCGGCACGCCCGACGAGGTGATCGATCGCTTCGCCCGCGTGCAGCGCGAGCTCGGGGTCGGCCATCTGCTCCTGGAGGCCCAGGAGTCGCGCATGGACCATCCGACCACGATGCGCTCGATCGAGATGATGGGCGCCAAGGTCATCCCGGCCGTGGCGTCGCTCTGAGGGCTCAGGCCCGGCGGGCCTCGAAGAACTCCTTCAGCACGGCGGCGCATTCGGCCTCGAGCACCCCGCGCCGCGTCTCGATCCGGTGGTTGGACCGGCCGTCCTCGAGCAGCCGATAGCGGGATTCGACCGCGCCGGCCTTCGGATCCGCAGCGCCGTACACGACACGCGCAACCCTGGCGTGGATGGCGGCGCCGCAGCACATCAGGCACGGCTCGAGGGTCGCATAGAGCGTCGCGCGCGGCAGGCGGTAGTTGCCGACTTTCCGCGCGGCCTCGCGCAACGCGAGAATCTCTGCGTGGGCGGTCGGGTCGGCGAGGGCGATCGGCGAATTGTGCGCCTGCCCGACGATGACATCGTCGAGGACGACGACAGCGCCCACTGGAACCTCGCCCGCCGCGAGCCCGAGTCGTGCCTCGGCGAGCGCCGCCCGCATGAACGCTTCGGCGTCCACGTCTCAGACGCTCAAGGGCTTTCGGCCGCCGTCGTATGGAGCACGATCACCGTCGGGGCTCCCGACGCGGTCGCCGCCGCGACCGCCGCGTCGCGCCGGCGCCTGCCCTCCGATGCGTTCGCGACAATGACGACCACGATAACCACAACGATCGCAATCCCCACGCCGACGAGGATCATGATCACATTCGGATCCATCGCCTCGGCGCGGGCCGGCCGCACCACGACTGCGGCCAGCACTGTCAGCAATACGATGCACACAAATCGCTTGAAGGTCACGCAGGCCTCCCCTGTTCGAGGTCCTTGATGCAAAGTGGTGGGCTCCGAGAGGGTTCGACACGGCCCACCATACCACACGCTATCTACGCGAAGAATCGAACTCCTGGTCCCGGCGCGCGCCTGTCACTGATCGGGCGGTTGTGCGCCCTGGCGCGGCCGGTCTATGATCGCCGGACGTCATCCCCCAAGCCGACAGGAGACTGCCATGCGCAAAAAGAACCGCAGGAAGACCGCCCGCAAACGCGCCGCCTTCAGGAAGAAGCAGGAGAAGCGTCGAGCTCGCGCCGCCGGCCGACTCTGAGCCGTTTCCAGGGATGGAAGAGGAGGTGGTGCGCCCTAGAGGATTCGAACCTCTGGCCTTCGGATTCGTAGTCCGACGCTCTGTCCACCTGAGCTAAGGGCGCAACGGGCACTTACGATACACTACGCTGCCCCCGGGTGCGAGCGGGCTAGTTACGGGCTAGTTCTACAGCGCTGTCCTGCTGCCGCACTACCAACCGCTCAACAGCCGCGTGAAGGTGGCCGGGAGCGAGGTGAGCATAGCGCTGCACCATCGCCAGCGTCCTCCAGCCACCGACTTCCTTGATCGTCAGTGGGCCTGTGGGTCATGGTCGCGGTGATACACGCCAAGAGGCTGACGCAATCACAGCACATGATCTGGGTGGGTGGCATCGTGGTCGCCATCGCGGCGCTGGTGGCGTGGATGATCTTCGTCTGGCCCGCGTATTGGGACTAGCTTGCCCTCACTTCCCGTTCACCCCGCGCGGGTCCACGGTGTCGGGGAGGCAGGTGTAGAAGATGGAGGTCTTATCGTCTACTTTTAGCGCGGGCCCGTTCCGCTCCACGCCCTTCCTAACCGCTTGGGCGTATTCCCTTTCTCTTGCTCGGGCGCACGCCCATTCCGAGACCTCGCTGCCCACAGCGGTCCATGAGTCGCCGGCTCCCTGGGTGAGCCATCTCTCCCACAGCACCAATGCGCCCTCGGCGTAGGCTGTCGCAGCCGAGGTGAGCAGGGAGAGGGCGACAAGCAGGCTGGCCCTGTGCGAGAGGGGCATGATCCACCTACCTCTTCTTTGTCCTTCGAGGCGAAGTGCTTCGGGGCGCCACTTGTGGCGGATCCCCACCGGGCGTGGTCGAGTGGGCCTTGCGCATCTGATACTGCGGAACCGTTGTGCTGACGGCGGCGCACGCACGGGTGTCCGTCGGTCTGCGCGGATGGGCCTCGTAGGTTGCGGTAACATGCCCAAGATCGCCACCCGCGAAACCGGGATTGTTTCTCGTAAAGCGGTCGAGTGATCGAGACTTCCTGTCCGCACTCGTAACACTTGGCACGCCACGGCATGACCGGATGATAGCGCCGATCATTTCACACCCTCTTCACGCTGACCCGCTCGTGCGCGCCCCAGCTTCGGATCTCCGTGACGTCGGGCTGGGTGACCTTGTTCACTCGCGCGTGAACGGTCTTTCCTCCCGCCGTCGTGAAGGGCCTGCCCGTCACCGAGCGCCATGTGCGACCGGGCGCCCCTGACGAGTAGACTCCTCACCGACGGTGATTGCATTCCGGCGACCCCAAGTGATTGTCTCGCCGCGCAGAGTTCGCGCACTGGTGCTTGTTATCGAGACTTCGTCGAGGGCGCGGGGCAGCCCGAGTCGCGTGCTCGCTCGGCGACGATCTGCTGCGCGATGCCGCGCTGACCGAGGAATTCGTGCAGCGTTTCCGCGGCGAGCTCGTGACCCACGCGTGACGGATGTGGGTCCTCTGTATCGACGACGAGCACCGACCCGGGCCAATCGGTTATCCCGTGCTTCTCCATGTACGCACCAACCCGGGGCCCTCCCTCAACGCTGGGTATCCCCAGCTCGGACATCACACCCCGAACCGACTGCGGAAACGCCGAGTGCGTGAACGCCACGACCTTGAATCCGCGCTCGCGGCTCGCGGCGATGAGCGTGGACATCGCGCGCCGAAACCCTTCGATCCCGACGAGCTCCTTGTACTCCGGCGGCACGCGGCTCGGATCGCTCTCGAACCCATCGCTGTCCAGACTCGGCGCCGCCGGCACCATGCCGCGACGGAGCCGCTCGTATCGCATGCCGAGTCGAGGCAACAGATAGGTGAGTGCGAACGACTTGCGCAGGGTGAAGTAGTTCTCTCGTTTACGAATGAAGTTCGGGAGCGCAAGGTCGTTGCCGACGTAGCCGACGATCACGAGGTCCGGGGCGTACGCCAGCCCTTTGCGGAGCAGCGTCTCCACTTCCATCGCCGTGTTGTAGCCGGGGACGGCGGTGTTGATCGTCTCCCACGTGTAGCCCGCCGACGCGTCGGCGTTGAGCAGCATCGCGAGGCGCTCGAGGTACGTCTCGCCTTCGGCGATTCCCCAGCCGAACATCACGGAGTCGCCGATGCCGAGCACACGAAGCGTGCGACACGGCTTGGCGAAGGCGCGGCTCACGCCGCGAAAGCCTTCGGCATTGATGTGGATGCGCTGGCCCTTGAAGGTCGCGCTGATGTCGGGGATAAACTCGTAGACGATGCGATCGTTGGGGCTGAGACGGATCAGCCGTTCGAACTTTCGTTCGGTGGTGGAGTCCTGTGCGACGACGGCGCGGCTCACGCGCTCGAGCGCTTTTGCCGTGCGGTAGTCCTGCACGCGCGCGTAAGCGCGGAACGCGATCTCCACGGTGAGCAGCGTAGCGAGCGTGCTGCCGAGGAGAAGCGCGATGTTCGCGAGTGGGGTGCCGCGAGTCGATGGCTTCGTCGCCATTGGATGCCTGAGACCTCCGACACACGAGAATGCCGACTCTGGTGACCATAGTACGAGGCGGGGGTCCCGCTGACGATCCCCATACCGTCGCCCCACCACGCTGACAGCCTGGAACGCCTTCAGCTCTCGTCCGTAGGTCGGACGGGCGTCGCGTCGCTCGAGCACGGCGGGCACCTTGCGATTGTGGGTCCTCTCTCCCTCATCTGGCTCCCGGCCCTACGGCTGTGCCGGGGGGGGGCCTTTATACAGCCTGTGCTCCCGCAACCAACTTCGTTCGTTCGTTGTTCCCTCTGGGATCCAGCCCCGGTCCTCAGTCCGCACTACCAGCGACTGGAACGGTCGAGCCGGCGCGGCGATCGGGCTTGATCGCGATGACGATGTCCTGCCGAGAGTTCGGATTGGAATCCGGCTTCCGCCGGTCCGAGCCGGGCATCAGCGTCTCTATCTGCAGTCCATGTTCTTCGTACAGCTCCGTTACGAACCGCTCGAGATAGATGACGCCATGCTCGGGGAACTCGGCGTCGGCGATCTCGCAGACCTCGGAGACGCTGTGATACGGGGGACCTTTTTTCGAATCGGAGAGAAAGTAGCTGACGACACATTTCCCTCTCGGCCTCAGCACCCTCGCAATCTCTGAGAGGTAGTGCTCCATGTCGGCAGGCAGCATGTGGGTGAAGACCGACGTTAGAAGCACGAAGTCGAAGCTCTCGTCACCCCACGGGAACTGATACTCAGACGCGCGCGTGCGTCCGCGCGAGTTGTAGTACTTGTTGAACACGTCCGCGTGGTGAAACGCGAAGTCCGGGCGCTTTCGGCCGACCGTCCGCCTGCAATAGGCGACCTTCCAGCTCGAAATGTCGAACCCGTAGTACTTCCCCTTCTGCAGGTACTCGGCGAGCGGGATCGCCATCCTGCCGATGCCACACCCGACGTCTAGGAAGCTGTGCATGGGCTTTAGTCCCTCGTAATCGATCATCCACCCGACGGTGCCGCGCCCGATGGCCGAGAACTCCTCCGGCGTGCGAGAGCCGTCGACCCGGTCGGGATCCCGGAACATCCATTTCGGGGGGACGAGAGGGTCCCGCAGGCGCAACGCCACACGGGCCGCGTCGAGCGGCCGCTCGTACGCCGTCCGAAGCTGCCCCGCGAGTGTGCGTAATCTCACGACCTACGCCTCCGATCGGCGGGCAACCATTGCCGCTTCCATGAAAACGAGCGGCATCGCTAGTCTGATTCGTGGCGGGAGCATGCGGGCCGCCGTCGGACCCTTGCAAGACGCCCAAACTGTGAGGCCTTCTAAAAATGCCGGCCGGCCGACGGCGTCGGGGATGGAGCTTGCCGACGACAACACGCCGACGCGGTAGACTTTCCCCGCCTGCCGCGCTTCTGCGGCGAGCGGCGCAACCGTGAGGCTGAGCGCGAGAACGACCGCGAGCCCGATCCGCCGCATGGGCACCTCGGTAGTAATGGCTGGCGGGAGTCTATCCGAACGCCCCGACGCGCACCAGCACGGCACCCGGATAGCGCGCTTCCTGAGTTAAATCTCCATCGCGTGTGCGGCGTCACGCGCACGACGCGGTTGATGCGGAGCCAGGGGTGCCAGAGGCGGGCGTCGTTCACGCGGCCATCAGCTGTCGGGAATCGTTACAAATGTGGGCTGCGGTTGGATGGCGTGTAGAACGTCGCTCGCCAGCCGCGCTCGTCGTGTCTAGCAGAGCTGGGTTATCTCGGCCCGGCGGGCTCCAGTGTCTGACGTCGATCTCCGGCCGCTCGTCGTCGGTGATGTCAACGGGCGACCGGAAAGGATTGCACCTCGATCTTCGAGCCGCGCTGAACGATGACCGTGTGCCGACCAGAAGTGCTCGGCGCGCTTTGCGTTGGCGGAGACACGAACTTCGGATCTGGCACCGGCACCGGCGCCTCGCTAGGCACCTGAACTTGCTGCTGCACGAACACCGGGACCACAAGGACTTGAGGCGGGGCTACCCAGACGACACTCGAGCCCCACAGCGACGAGCGGACAAATGAGCGGACGCCGAATGGCGATGACACACCGAGGAGCGGCGGCACAGAGATGGTGCCCGGCACACGGAACCCGCCGGTATGACCCATCCCACCCCTACCGGCAGGGCCACCCGCGTAGCCGGTGCACGGAATGCTCGTCAGCAGACCGGCGATGATCAGAATCAGCAGAAGCTGCATCAACCACATCGGCAGCCTCCTTGTGGGCTCATCTCGCTGGCCTTGAGTGTACACCGCCCCAAGCGCTCCCTACTGTTCGCATCAGCCGCATGAGCACCTCGGTGGAGGATGGTTGACGGGAGTCTAGCAGCCCTAGCGTTGCTACGGGATCTGAGGTTGCAACACCGCCCGGCGACTCGTGTGATCCCATGCTGATGCCACAAGGGGTGGGACGGCGAACGGCGAGCGATTTTTCATGAGAGGTCTGGCTGCCGCCGACGCCGTCAATCGGCGACAGACCTCTTTGAGCCACACGAATCCACAGCTTGGAGAACTGGGTCACTTCATCAAACACCTTTTCGGCTCTCAAGAGCCACTCGTACGAGCCGGTCAAGTTCGGCCAAGTCGAACGGTTTGCGGATAACCGCAAATGCACCGTTGGCGAGAGCTTCTTCCTCTGCCTCCGCGAGCAGACTCCCTGAGACGAGGATTAGCGGGGGTGGGCTCTGAAGCGCCCGCAGGTGCTTGAGGAGCACGATGGCGTTCAGGAGGTCGGCACGCCGTTCTGGAGAATACGCACTAGCGGGCCACATCGTCCAAGGCACATGGAGACTTAGAACTAGAACGAGGTCAAACCGCCGCCGCTCGAGCATGGCCAGAGCATCGTCGCAATACTCGACCCACCCAAGTTCGGAGTGACCGCCGTGCTGCAAATGCTCCTCGAGCATCGCGACTACTAGACGGTTGCCGCCGACTAACAAGATTCGTGGTCTAGCCATCCGTGCCGCTCTGAACTAGATCTCAGAGCATCCCTTCCTGTAATGGTGTCCGGCTGTCGTAATTTCCTCCTGGGCGGTAGAAATGACGCCAGCGTGCGAGAAGCAGGGTCGCCGACCGGCTGGACATTTCTTCTCCTTGGAACCGAAGGTATACGACCATGAGAAGCGGAACCGGCACAACTAGACCTTGGGTGCAAGCGTGGGGCGAACCCAGGCGGCGGGCGTTCAGAGTAGCGATGCGTTGGCTGGGCCGCCGCATGGTCCGAAGTGGATCTGCCCACATGGGCATCTCAGTTGGAGGACCGGCGGGCAGTCTAGCAGCCCTGAACTAGGGCGGCGACGGCCTCTAACTTAGGACGGTTGCCAGGCAGCGTCCGCAGCGATCGGGCGGTGGCTTCAGGTCGCCACCGCCAGCCCCTCGGCGATCGCCTGCTCCAGCGGTAGCGCGCGCCCTGCGGCCCACACCGCCGAGAACGCTTCGTCGCCGAGGCTCGCGCGGGTCGCAGCCACCGCGGCTTCATAGGTGGAGCGCTCGGCAGGCGACAGCGAGAGAGAAGAAGAACCGAGCGCTGTGCGCAAGGCGTCCACCACCCCGAAGAGCCGTGCCGCCGCGTCCCAAGCGCCGCGCGACTGCGCAACGATCGCCAGATTGCTAAGCACCCAGGCGACGCCGTGGCGGTCCCCCACCTCGCGGAACAGCGCCAGGCTCTCGGCGCAGAGCTTAGTCGTCCAAGTCCAATCGCCCAGATCCCGGGCCACCCTGGCCAGGTTGTTCAGCAGCAAGCCGATGCCCCACTGGTCGCCCAGGTCTCGAAACAGGCCGAGGCTCTCTTCGTAGAGCCGGCGGGCCGCCGTCTGATCGCCGCGATTTCGTGCGATGACTCCGAGCGTGTTCAGCGACATGGCAACGCCGCGCTTGTCGGCCAGCTCGCGCCGCAAAGCCAGACTCTCCTCGCAGAGCGCCACCGCTCGCTCGTGGTCGCCCTGATAGAATCTGACTCGACTCAGGTTGTGCAGTGACGTCGCGACGCCCGCCCGGTTGCCGAGCTCACGCCACAGCGGGAGGCTCTCCTCCAGCAGCGCGGCGGCCCGCTCGTGGTCGCTCCTCACGAAGGCGAGCGTGCCAGCCGCGCCGAGCGCCGCCGCCTTTGCGCGAGCTGACGCTGGCGGCTGGGCCGCGCCGGCTCGCTCCAGCGAGCGATCGAGCCAGTGCTGGCCTTCGCTCAGGAAGCCTCGCACCTCCCAGAAGCGTCCCAGTGCCCCGGCCAGCCGCAGGGCCAACTCGGCGTCGTTGCTTTCCAGCAACCAGCGCACCGCCGCCCGAAGGTTGTCATGCTCCCGTTCGAGGCGGTTGAACCACGTGGCCTGCTCGGCCTGTTGCAGCTCCGGCTCGGCCGCTTGGGCGACCGCCAAGAAGTGCATGGCGTGCCGACGACGAATCTCGGTCGCCTCCTCGCGCACGTCGAGGACCTCGAGCGCGTACTCGCGGATCGTCTCGAGCATCCGGAAGCGCGGCTCCCCATGCCGCTCGTCCTGGAGCAGCAAGCTCTTGTCCACCAATGAGCCAAGGCCATCCAGCAGGTCGCTCTCGCCCGCGCACACCGCCTCAGCGGCCTCGAGCGTGAAGCCCCCGACGAACACCCCGAGCCAACGGACGAGGGCTTGCTCGGCCGGACCAAGCAGGTTGTAGCTCCAGGCAATCGTGTCGCGCAGGGTCCGCTGGCGGGCCGGCAGGTCGCGTGCCCCGCCGACAAGCAGTGGAAGCCGACGTGCCAGCCGGGCGAGGAGCGCTTGCGGCGGAAGGAGCCGCACCCGGGCCGCCGCCAGTTCGATCGCGAGAGGCAGGCCGTCCAGCCGCGCGCAGATCTCGGCCACCGCCGATGCGTTCTCGTCAGTGACCCTGAAGTCCGGCTTCGCGTCCAACGCGCGCTCGACGAACAGCGCGACCGCAGCGTATCGCGACAGGCCGTCGGCGTTCAGCTCACGGCCGGCCTCGGGCAGCGCGAGCGGAGGGACCGGATAGTCCTTCTCGCCCCTCAGACGAAGGACGGCTCGACTCGTCACCAGGATCTTAAGGCGCGGCGACGCGGCCAACAGGTCATTGACCAGGGACGCGGCGGACAAGACCTGCTCGAAGTTGTCGAGGACGAGGAGCATCCGCTTCTCTCGCAGCGCGGCCTTCAGGTGATCCAACAAGGACCCGCCGGCGGTTTCACGAACACCCAGTGTCTGGGCGATCGTCGAGATGACCAGGTCGGGATCGGCGATCGGCGCCAGCGCGACGAAGACCACGCCGTCCTCGAATTCTTCGCCGTGCTCCGAATCCAGCAACTCGCTCGCCACTCGCAAGGCCAGGCTTGTCTTGCCGGAGCCTCCGGGCCCGGTCAGAGTCAAGAGGCGGCCGGCGTTCAGCAGTCGCTTTGCCTCGCTCGTCTCCCATTCGCGCCCGATGAAGCTGGTAAGACGGTTCGGCAGGTTGTTGGGCCGCACATCCAGCGTTCGAAGCGGCGGAAAATCGGCCGGGAGATCACCGCTAACCAGCTGAAAGACGTGCTCGGGTTCCGGCAGGTCCTTCAGCCGGTGCGCACCGAGATCACGCAGCGAAACGCCGGTTGGCAGCTCGCGTTCCACCAGCACGCGCGTCGGCTCCGAGAGCAGCACCTGTCCGCCGTGCCCGGCCGCGCCGATCCGCGCAGCCCGATGGACGTCTAGCCCGACGTAGGTCCGCCCGGCCAGCGTCGGCTCGCCGGTGTGGAGGGCCATCCGAACACGGACGGCCGCGCCCTCCGGCCATGGGTGTTTCGACAGCGCCCGCTGCGCAGCCACCGCGGCCTGGACGGCATCTGCCGCGCGCGCGAAGGTGACGAAGAAGCTATCCCCCTGGGTATCGATCTCGTGGCCACCGAAGTCTTGGAAGGCGGTGCGCAACAGCCGCTGGTGCTCAGCTCGCAAATCACGATAGCGTTCGCCGAATTGCTGGAGCAGACGAGTCGAGCCTTCGATATCAGTGAACAAGAGAGTAACGGTGCCGGAGGGCAGCGCTGACGTTGATGCCATCAGGACAAGCTTCGCTCCACAGTCGAAGCGAAGCTAGCTCAGGACAACATGTCCGTCAACGAGCGGAGATCGAGAGAGCCTGATATGCTCCCGGGGAAGGACACCCTTGAGGACACCGAGGGCGAGCTAGCCGACCGAAGCGAGGCGGCGAGCCCGAAGGCTCTCCTAGCGGAACCCGGCCGGAGGCAGGAGCGAACCGTCGGGAGGCATTCACCAACCAGGTCGGCGGGGTGCGTTCCCGCTCTTCGGCTTGCAATGGAACTAGTCCCGAGCGTTGGCGAAGTGCGACGCAGCAATAGTTGCGAGTCGAACCACCCAGGGGCTCTTGCTATTCCTTGGAACCCTTTTGCGTTTCCGGCCTGTGACTCGACTACCCGCACGCCCCCAAGCCGGGCGGCGGGGGCTGCCCAATTGCCACGCCCGTCCTTGGCGACACCGCGCCGGGGCAGGACCCCGGTAACCGACTCGCTTCGGCGGGCTAGAGTTGCGGGCTAGTTGCTCGTCGGCTTCCATAGTTCGCCCTACGCAGTACTCAGCCCTACGCGGTCGCACGAGAGAAGTGTCTCGGTCTCTGCAACTGCGTGGAGTGACTACGATGGAGTGCGATGGAGTGAGCCCGTGATGGACGGAGCGCCGAACCGCGTCAGATTCGTAGTCCGACGCTCTGTCCACCTGAGCTAAGGGCGCAACGGGCACTTACGATACACTACGCTGCCCCCGGGTGCGAGCGGGCTCGCTAGCGTCTTGACATCGCGTCCGATCGCCACGATCATCCCCCGCGAGCGATCCTGTCCCGACATGATCCCAAGGAGGAGACCGATGAAGACCTTCGTCACCGCCCTCGTCCTGGTCGTTGCGGCCGCCGGGCCCGCGCTGGCCGGTCAGTGCCCAATGCTTCAGGCTCAGATCGACCGGGCCGTCGGAAACCGCTTCGACGCAGGCGCCGCCAACGCTCGGCAGCTCGCGGCTCAGGCCAACACGCTGCACACGACCGGCAAGCACGCGGAGTCCGAAGCGAAGTACGACGAGGCGGCGAAGGCCGCCGGGATCACGCTCCAGAAGAAGTAGCGGCAGCAACGCGCGAGTAGCGACGCGGACACGGGCGCCGAGTCTCCTCGGCGCTCGTGCTGTTTCCGGTCCGCGGTGGAATTGGCGGAGAGGCCGGGATTCGAACCCGGGACAGAGCTTTTAACCCTGTAACCGCTTAGCAGGCGGCTGCCTTCGGCCGACTCGGCCACCTCTCCAAGGGTCAAGCGCGCTTAGTATACACTCCCCGCGCGGGCGACTTCGGCGAGCCGTTTCCGACTCGACCGCAGTGAGGACGCGCCGATGCCAATCAACGTTGATCCGCGATATGTCGGGCGGGCGTCGATCACCCCGGCCGACCCGGTCGTCGCCGGCCAGGTCGGTACCTGGACGATTACCTACGAGGTCGGCGCCTACGGATACGACGAGTTCGCGCGGCTGAAGATCGCCTCCCGCTTCGCCTCCGACTGGGGATCGCCTCAGTTCACCGACCCGGCGGGCGCGAACTACGCCGCGGTGCGGCTCGAGTCGCGCTGCCCCACCGCCGTCGCCCACCTGGCCTGGGAGCCACGTGGCTACATCCGGCCGTGGTTCAAATGCCTGGTGGTGTCCATACGGGACGGGTCCCTGCACCCCGGGGACAAGATCCACGTCACGATCGGCGATCGCAGCGGCGGAGGGCCTGGCTCGCGGGCGCAGACCTTCCGTGAGAAAGGCTGCGAGCTCCGTGTGCTCGTCGATCCCTTTGGGACCGAGCTCTATTCGGTGCTCGCGCCCTCGCCGCAGCTCGACGTCGTGGGCGGCGAGATCCATCGCCTCGTCGTCCTCGCGCCGACGACGGTGCGCCCGGGCGAGCCGTTCGAGGCGTTGGTCAAGGCCGAGGACGTGTGGGGAAATCCGTGCGAGCGCTTCGAGGGCGAGGTGCGGCTCGGCGTCGCGGGCGCGGCGCTCGTGGGGCTCCCGGGCGCGCTCACGTTTCACCGCGGCGCGCTCGCGGTCGCCCGCCTGGGTGGGCTCCGCAGCGCGAGCGCCGGAGCCGAGAGCCGCATCACCGCCGCCCACGGCGGGTACCGTGCCGAGTCCAACGTGGTGCGCGCGCTGAGCTCGGGAGAATCGAAGACCTGGTGGGGCGATCTGCACGGCCAGACCCGCGCGACGGTGGGCACCGGCACGATCGAGGAATATTTCGCCTTCGGACGCGAGGTCGCGCTGCTCGACATGATGTGCCACCAGGCGAACGACTTTCAGGTCACCGAGGAGGAATGGCAGCGACTGCGGCGGGAGATCGATCGCTTTCACGAAGACGGACGCTGTGTGATCTTCGTCGGATACGAGTGGTCGGGCATGACCCCCGGCGGCGGCGACCGAAACGTCATGTTCCGCGGTGACGTTGCCGCGCTGCATCGATCGTCTCACGCCGAAGTCGACGACATGCGCGACGCCGCGACCGACTGCTTCCCGGTGACCGATCTGTTCGCGCAGTTCGCGGGGCGGGACGACGTCATGCTGATTCCTCATATTGGCGGCCGCTACGCCGATATCGTCGGCTTCCACGATCCCACGCTCGAGCCGGTCGTCGAGATCTACTCGGACTGGGGTCGCTTCGAGTGGCTTCTGGAGGACGCGATCAAGCAGGGCTACAAGGTCGGCGTCGTCGCCAACTCCGACGGCCACAAGGGCCGGCCAGGCGCCAGCCATCCGGGCGCCTCGACGTTCGGCGCCTACGGCGGTCTCACCTGCGTGCTCGCCGAATCGCTGACGCGCGAGGCCGTGTTCGACGCGATCAAGGCGCGCCGCTGCTACGGCGTCACGGCCGCCCAGCGGATCCACGTCGAGCTCGAGGTGAACGGGCTTCCGATGGGGGCCGCCGGCCGCACGAATGGCCCGGTGAAGATCAGCGGCCGCGCCGTCGGGACCGGGCCGATCGAGCGGATCGACATCTTCCGGGGGCTCGAGCATATAAGGATGGTGTCGCCCTACACTCCGGAATCGTTCGAAGGCTCGGTGCGGTACCGGATCGCCTGGGCCGGCTCACGCGTTCGCGGCCGCGACCGCCTGACGACCTGGGACGGCCACGTCGAGCTGTCGGCCGGCCGCTTCGTCGACCCGATGGTCTTCGCGATGGAGAACCCGGAAAAGGGCATTCGCGAGCGGTCCGAGCGCCGCGTCTCCTGGGTGTCCAACACGACCGGCGACGACGACGGCATCGACGTCACGATCGATGCGCCTGCCGACGCCGTGTTCCGGTTTCGCACTCCGGTGATCGAGTTTCCGGTCAGCGTGCGCGAGCTCGCCGACGGCCAGACGCGAACCGTTCCAGCGGGCGGAGTGGACTTGCGCGTGTTCGTGCGGCGGCTGCCCTCGCGAGGGCACGTGAGCGAGATCAGGTTCGAGCACACGGACCTCTCGCCGGCAGGAGGCCGGTGCCATCCGTACTGGATCCGCGTGACTCAGGAAGACGGGGCGCAGGCCTGGACGAGCCCCGTGTACCTCGACGCCTGAGACCCCATTTCTCGGTGATCGGACATCGCCTCGTACCTTTCCGGAATCGTTGGTGAATTTCCCGAAATGGCCGATCTTTGTCACGTCGCGCCGAGCAATTTGTCACTGACCTCTCCCCTGGTCCGCTAAGTCCGCGTTTCCACGGCGACCTTGCCGTGGCACCCCCCTTGCTCCAAGGCTCCTCGGATGGACATTTGCTATGAGCCTTATGCGTTCAAATGCGAGCCAAAAATGATCAAGACACCCGTGCTGCGCAGGCGTAATTTCCGGTCGGCCGGATTCTCGGTCGTCGAGATGGTCGTCCTGGTCGCCGTGATTTCGGTCCTCGGGGCGATTGGTTTCCCGCTCTACCTCAGCTACTCGAGGGCTCAGGAGACCGACGGCGCCGCACGGGTGATCGTGGTGTCGCTGAACCAGGCTCGCCAGCTCGCCGTCACGCGCGGCATCTCGTTCAGCGTCGAAGCGCAAACCAACCCGAACAACCGGATGCGGTTCTGCTCGGGCACCGTCGTGCCGTGCCCCGGCGGTCAGGTGTACACGGGCGCCGAGACCGATACCAACGGGTGGAGAAGGCTCGAGAACGGGTCCCGCATCACCCTGGGCCCGACGATCACGTTCAGCTCACTGGGGGCGGCGACCGCCGCGGGCGTGTTCCGTGTCCAGAATTCGTCGGCCTCCGGGTCGCTCGACGTCTGCGTGAGCCCGTCGGGCCGCATCAGGGTGCAGGCAGTCGGATCGGCCTGTCCATGAGGAGCGTCATGAAGACCAGCCGGAAGCTCGCGCGCACCCTCGGCGACAACCGGGGGTTCACGCTCGTCGAAGTTCTCGTCGCCGCGATGATCCTCGTCGTCGCGCTGCTGACCTTGGCCAGCATGTTCCCTCTCGGCTATCGGCAAATCACCGACGCCGGGCGGATGACGATGGCCGTGTCCGGCGCGCGCCACATCCTCGAGGATGTCGGCGACGTTCCGTTCGCCAACATCGCCAACTTGAACGGAGTCGATACGGCGAGCAACGCGGGGATCATCGCCGGACTGACGGGCACCGAGGCCGCGATCGCACGGCGCTGGCGCTACATGCTGGCCGGCCCGGGCGACGGCTTCACGTTTACGGGCGCCGAGACCACCGCCTGGGGAACGATCCAGCCCTTCGCGGGGCGGGCCGTCGTGACGGTCGCCAACACCAGCGCGACCTTGCGCCAGGTCACCGTGACGGTCACGGTGCCCGGCCTTCCCGGCAACGTCACCCTGAGCACCGTCATCGTGAGGATGTTCTAATGCACCCCGTCTCGCTCCGCGAACAGGCCGGCTTCACCCTGGTCGAGTTGATGGTCGCCATGAGCATCTTCCTGCTCATTCTCGTCGGAATCTTCCAGGTCTTCGACCCGAGCCGCAACGCGTATCAGGTCAGCGAACGGAAGCTGGACGTCCAGCAGAATGCCCGCGTCGCGATGGATCGGATGGCCCGGCAGATCCGCATGGCCGGCTACCTCCCCGAGAACGTCGACGCGAACAACGGCAATGACATCACGAACCCGATCCAGATCGCCACCGAGTCAGCCCTGTCCGTGGTCGGCGATCTCGATGGAACGGGCGCGAGCAGCGTCTTCACCTTCTGCCGAGACAACCAAGGGCTGCGGCGGGTCAATGGCGCGATCGGCGCCGGAGGTTCATACACGTGCGCCAACGGCCAGCTCATGGCCGAAAGCGTCACGGGACTGAGCTTCGCCTACTTCGATTCGGCCAACAATCCGGTCCCGAATCCGCCGACCGGTCCGTTCAACCTCGATGCGGAGGGCTTGGGAGCCGCGCCGGTTTTCGCGAGCGTCGCCCAGCGGTCCACCGTGCGGCGCATCGTGATCATGGTGACGGCCCGAGAGAACGTGCCGAATCAGCCGGCTCAGACGTACACCCTCGCCTCGGACGTGAGGCTGCGGAATCCCTGATGGAGGCCCCTGAAATGCGTGGACTCTGGCGTCACTGCACCGACGAGCGCGGCATCGCTTCCGTGATGGCGATTTTCATCATGGTGCTGATGCTCGTCTCCGGCATCTTCCTGGTTCGCATGTCGAGCACCGAAGGCGACATCGCGTACGGGTCGATGTGGGCCGAGGGCAGCTTCTTCGCCGCCGACGCCGGGATCAATGTCGGCATCGACACCGTTCTGCCGGGCGGTCCCACGTGCGTGCGAGGGGCCACCGCGCTCGGCAGCTTTTCTTATTCGGTCGCGGCCGGCACCGGCGCGGACTCGAATTGCTTCCTGAATACGGCACCGCGCGCCGGGTATTCCATCGGCAGCGGCACCGGATACAACCCCGGGGGCTTCGTCTTCTACAACTATGCGGTCACCGGTACGGGGACTGGTCCCCGAAGCGCCCAGCGTACGATCGACGCCCAGGTTGCCTACGGGCCCGTTGCCCAGTGAGGTCATGACATGAACGCCATGAAACGTCTGCTGGCTCTGGTTCTCATCACGACGTTCCTGTCGCTGCAGATTCACCCGGCGGTGCTCGCCGACGACAGCGACATCTTCAGCGCCAACATCCAGCCGAACGTCCTGATCCTCCTGGACAACTCGGGCAGTATGAACGACTCGGTCGTGTCGGAACCCTACGTTTCGGCGACGTCGTACGCCGTCATCAACCGGTGCGGGAGCGCGAAGGACACGCCGTGCCAGAGCCCCGTCGTGTACAAGAGCGATAAGGCCAAGACGTACACGAAATACGCCGACACGATCGCCGACGTCGACAAGGCCAGCGCCCAGACCGCGCTGAGCACGGTCGGCTACTGGTCCGGAAAGATCAGCGGCTCGAACGTCGATCTCTTCGTCGGTAACTATCTCAACTACCAGATCGGCTTCTGCGCGGCCGGCAACTGCACGCAGCAGAAAATCGTCATCGCCAAGAACGTCCTGACGAACCTGGTCGACACCGTGACCGGCGTCCGATTCGGCTTCATGAAGTTCTGGAACAACTCCACCGAGGGTACGGGCGGCGGCTCGATGGTCGCGCAGATGGGCACGAACGCCACCACGATGAAGGCCGCCATCCAGGCCATCAGCGCGACCGGCTTCACTCCGCTCGGCGAGTTCCTGAGAGACGGTGGACGGTACTACAAGGGCTTACCGCTCGAGAACGGCACTAATTTCACGAGCCCGATCCAGCTCGAGTGTCAGCCCAGCTTCGTCATCCTGGTCTCCGACGGTCTGCAGAACGGCAGCGTCGACGTGCGGGATCAGGCGACCCTCCGGTTCACTCAGGACCACTCAACCGCGTTCAGCGGCACCCAGAACGTGATCGTCCACACCGTCGGGTTCGACCTTGCCGGCGACGCGGCGGCCAACGACGTCCTCCGGACGGCGGCCACGAACGGTGGTGGCCAGTTCTACACCGCGAACAACCAGGCCGAGCTCGAGGCGGCGCTTGCAGGATGCCATCCGACGCATCGTCGCCGCGACCTTCACGTTCGCCACGCCGGTCGTTCCGACGACGAGCACGACCGGCAGCACCAAGGCCTATCTCGCCGCGTTCCAGTCCGACCCGTCCCGGCCGTTCTGGAAGGGCTTCGTCAAGGCGTATCAGCGTGACTCCAACGGCCTGGTCCCGATCGACGGCAACGGCGTGCCGCTGAGCTCGGCGCTGGTCTGGGAGGCGGGGCAGGTGCTGAGCGGCACCGCGTCTTCGACCCGGACGATCAAGACGGTCGCCAGCCTGACCTATACGGCGTCCGGCACCGCGACCGTGGGAACCGGCAGCTTGACCTCGTTCGACAAGGGCAACGGCGCGATCACGCAGAGCCTGCTCGGCGCGGCGAGCAGCACCGAGCGCGACGAGATCATCGACCACCTGCGCGGCGTGGATACGCTCGACGAGGACAAGGACGGTAACATTACCGAGGACCGCGCGTGGAAGCTCGGCGACGTGTTCCATTCGACCCCGGTGCTCATCACACCGCCGGTCCTGGCGCTGAACGACTCGAGCTACCAGGCGTTCAAGACGGCCCAGGCCAGCCGGACGAAGGTCCTGATCGCCGGCGCCAACGACGGGATGCTCCATGCGTTCCGCGAGAGCGACGGCGTCGAGCTCTGGGCCTTTATTCCGCCCCATCTGCTCGACACCCTGAAGAACCTCCGATCGACGTCGGGCGACCACCTCTTCTACGTCGACGCGAGCCCGATCGCCGCGGACATCAAGATCAGCGGAAGCTGGAAGACGATCGTCGTCTTCGGTCTGCGACGCGGCGGGAAGCACTACTACGCCCTGGACATCACCGATACCACCAACCCGTCGTTCCTGTGGAGCTTCACCGACCCGGGGACGAACCGGGGCGGTCACGTGCCGACTGGTGGGGGCGATGGGCGAGACGTGGTCGGAGCCCGCCATCGGCAAGGTCAACGTCGGCGGCGACAAGTTCGTGATGTTCGTCGGCGGCGGCTACGACACCGCGCAGAACAACGCGAGCGGCAAGGCGTTTTTCGCCATCGACCTGTCGAACGGCTCGAAGCTCTTCGAGTACCACAACGACGGCACCGGCGGACTGACCGCCAGTACATGAATTTCAGCATCGCGGCCAACCCGACGGCCGTGGATCTGAACAACAACGGCTACGTCGACCGGGTGTACGTCGGCGATGTGGGCGGCCAGGTGTGGAAGTTCGACGTCTCGGCGACCAGCACCTCGAGCTGGACGGGCAAGCGCCTCTTCGCCGCCGCGTCGGGCCAGACGAACCCGCCGGCGTCTGGCGAGTACTATCCGGCCCAGGGCATGTACGGGTCGCCGACCCTCGCGTTCGACACGGCGATGAATCTCTGGCTCTACATCGGAACCGGCGATCGGAACCATCCGAACAACACCGCCACGAACCGGTTCTACGGGATCAAGGACAACGACGGCCGACCACCGCACCTTGACGGAGAGCGATCTCGTCGACGTGACGAGCACGAACGGGACCCCGACGGGCGGGTGGTTCTTCCAGATGGGGACCAACGAGAAGGTCTTCGCCGCGGCCAACGTCTTCAACATGGACGTCCTCTTCTCGGGCTTCACGCCGACGATCGACCGTGACGTGCACGAGCGGCGGCGGCACCGCGAAGCTCTACGCCGTGCAGATGCAGACCGGTTATGCGGCGATCGACTTCGCGACGGGACCGGCGCTCAGCTCGACGGGCGCGACGACCACCCGGTCCACCTCGATCGGCTCGGGCATCGCCTCGATGCCCGTGATCATCGTGACCCCGCCGCCCGGCTCGGGCAGCGCCACGGCGTCGGCGCTCACGGCCACCACGAACCAGCAGCTGCCGAACAACCCGATCCCCGCGCCGGCGTTCTTGAAGCAGGTTCGCTCCTGGCGTGAGCGCATCCAGTGAAGAAGCTGGCGCTCGTCGCGCTGACGCTCTGCGCGCTCCTGCCGGGCACCGCTCGCGGCCAGGATAAGGCCGCCGCGGCGGCCGCCCAGCAGAACGCGCGGGGCGCGGCGCTCCTCAAGGAAGGAAAGTTCGAGGAGGCCGCCGCCGAGCTCCAGAAGGCGGCGGAGGCCTCACCGAAGTCCGCCGTGATCCTGTCGAACCTCGCCTACGCGTACGATCGGCAGGGCCGCACGGAGGAGGCGGTGGCGCGCCTATCGGAAGGCGCTCGAGCTCGATCCGGCGAACGCGATCATCCGGAACAATCTCGCCAACCTCTACAGCAAGCAGGGACTTTTCGACGACGCCACCCGCGAGCTCGAGGATCTCGTTCAGCGTGATCCCGGCGAACGCCACGGCCAAGGCCAATCTCGAGAACGCGCTGAAGAACAAGGCGGTCCTGCAGGAGCGGAAAGATCAGGTCTCGTCGGCCGTCCAGGGCGCCGAGTCAAAGCCGAACGACCCGCGCGCCGCCTACAACGCCGCCCGCGTCTACGCGCGGCTCGGCGACGCCGACCAGGCCCTCTCGTGGCTCAACAAGGCCCTCGATCTCGGCTACGACCAGTTCGACTACTTGAGCCTCGACCCCTCGCTGGCCAATCTGAAGAAGGACCCGCGGTTCCTGAAGCTCCTCGAGGAGCGCCGCCCAGCTCGCTAACGCTTCGTGGGAAAGGCGGCGGCCATCTGCCTGGCCGCCGCGTCCATCGCCGTTCGCATCGCGTCGAGCAAGCCTTTGCGCTGGGTGGCCACGAACCAGCGGCCCGCGTCCGACTCGGCGAACGCGACGTACTCCGCCAGCTCCTCGTCGGTCAGCGAACGAAACGTGTAGAGCCACCGCACGAGGGATTCGCGGACCAGCCGGTCTTGCTGCCCACGCAGGGTGCGCTCTGCGAAGTCCGTCTCGCGCGCGGTGGGCCGCTTCTCGGATGGGAGGACCGGCTCGAGGGAGCGCGTGACGGCCTGGTAGGCGACGACGCCCATCTCGATCTGCAGCTCCGCGCTGCGCATGGCCGCCTCGTAGCGCTGCACGAGGGCGACCCTCGCCGGCTTCGGGATGTCGCCCTGCAGCCCGATGGCGAAGCGCTCGAGGTCCTGCTTCGCGCCCGGCTCACCGGCCGCGACCTCCAGCGCCGCGATCTTTCGGAAGAGCGGCGTCCTCAGCTGGCCGATCACGAAACCCATGCGCGACGGATCGAAGTTGGCCCTGAAGGCACCGCGGACGGCGCCATAGAGCACGTCGGTCCGGAACGCGTCGCCAAGGATCTTGACCACGCGCGCCTTCTCTTCCGGCTTGAGCGGCGTCTGCCGCGCCTCGAACTGCGCGCGGATGTGGGCCGGGATCGTCTCGAGCGCCTTCTTGGTTCCCGAGATCTCGAGGGCCTCGGTGATCAGCGCCTCGCGCTCGCCCTCGACCGGCCTCACTTGAGGGGGCTGGTCCGAGTAGGTGACGATGCCCTGGTCGTTCACCCAGCGGTACGTCTTCGCCTCGGCGGCAGAGCCCATCGCCAGCGCGACCAGCCCGACGAGACCCGGAAGCGCGCGGAGCTTCATGGCGATCCTCCTGTCAATACTTGACCCGGCCAAAGAGCCGGAGAGCCGCGGGACCGTATTCGGCTTCGATCTGCTTGGTGTGCGCCACGACGACCGCCCAGACGCGCCTCAGCTCGGCCACGGGCTCGGCGTGATCGTCGACGCGGAGGTTGTGGTACATGCGCGGCTCTCGGATCGCCGCCACCAGGAGCGCCGCCGATTGCTTGCCGCGCTTGTCACCGCCGGCGGCCTGTCCCGCCTCGAGTGCCAGCAGCAGACGCTCGGACAGATCGCGCCGTTCGGTAGCACTCGCGCGAAACGCGCGCGCCATCGCCGCGACGACATCCGGGCCGGCCAGCATGTTCCCCGCGATCGTGAACTCGTCCGCTTGCTCGTGGCCGCACCACGGCACGCATCCGGCGCCGGTGTGGCAGAAGGCGCGCTCGCCGTCGAGACCGTGAACCTGACGGATGTCGCGCTCACTGTCTTTGCGCAGGAGCGCGCTCAATGCGACATCGACCGGGACCCCCTGGGCGAGGAGCGCCAGCCCCTGGCGGCCGAGATCGGTGTTGACGCGTGCCTGCGTGGCGATGGCTCCGCGCGGCGAGACCCAGGGCACCAGGCTGCCGACGTTGGGTCGCGCGGTGGCCACGGCGACTCCGAAGGCGCCGGTCTCGCGATCGCGCGCCGTGATTGAAAAGGTGTGAAAATTGACCACCTTTTCAAGTTCTACCATGGGGGTGCCCGTGAACCCGCGCGATTACTCATGAACCGGCCCGACCTGATTCTCTACGGCGGCAATGTGGTCACGCTGGATCACCGTCTCCGCGCCGCCCAAGCCGTCGCCATCACGGCCGAGCGCATCACGGAAGTCGGCGCCAGCAGCGACATCCGCCGGCTGGCCGGCGCCGACACCCGCCTCGTCGACCTCCGCGGGCGTACGGTCGTGCCCGGGCTCGTCGACGCGCACGCGCACATGGACCGCGAAGGGCTCAAGTCGCTGTACCCGTCGCTGGCCGGCGCGCGCTCGATCGACGACGTGCTACAGCGTATCGAGCCACTCGTGAAGGCGGCCGCGCCCGGCGACTGGATCGTCACCATGCCGCTCGGCGAGCCTCCGTATTACTTCGACGTGCCCGGCAACCTTCGCGAGAAGCGGTTCCCGACGCGCCGAGATCTCGACCGCGTGGCGCCGCGCAATCCCGTCTACATCCGCTCGATCTGGGGCTACTGGCGGCACACCCTGCCACTGGTCTCGATCGCGAACAGTGAAGCGCTTCGAGTCGCGGGGGTCACGCGCGAGACCGTGCCGCCGTGGGACGGGATATCGATCGAGCGGGATTCGGGCGGCGAGCCCACGGGCGTGTTTGTCGAGCGGACGTACATCCCGGTCGTCGAGCTCTCCGTCATGGCCGCGGCGCCCCGATTCACCCACCAGGACCGCACTCGCGGTCTGCGCGAGTCGATGAAGATCTACAATGCGGTCGGCACGACCAGCGTCGTCGAAGGCCACGGCATCGCCGACGAGGTGATGCGCGTCTACGACGAGGCGGCACAGCGCGGCGAGCTGACGGTCCGCGCCCATTTGACCGTGAGCCCGTCGTGGGGTTCGGCGGACCCGGCGTCGATCGAGTCGCGACTGGCGTCGTGGACGCCGCGGATCGCCGGTCGCGGCAGCGGCAACGCCTTCCTGCGGGTGGCGGGCCTCGTGGCCGAGACCAACCCGACCGCCGACGCTGCGGTCCGCGCCCGCGCGATGCCGTATACCGGCTGGGCCGGCTTCTCCTATGACGCGGCGCTGCCGCGCGAGCAGCTCAAGCCGGTGTTGCTGGCGGCAGCTCGCGCCGACATTCGCGTCCTCAGCATGGGGACCGGCCTGCTCGATCTCTACGAAGAGGTGAACCGCGTCGTGCCCATTCGCGATCGGCGCTGGGTCATCGAGCACATCGGCATTCTGACGGGCGACGAAATCGGGCGGATTCGCGACCTCGGCCTCGTCTTGACCACGCACACCAATCGGTATCTCTACAAGGAGGGCGACCTCTTCCGCGCGCAAGTCGGACCGCATGCCGAGGACACGATCGTCCCGCTTCGTCGCCTCAAGGCGGCGGGTGTGCACGTGGCGCTGGCGACCGACAACGTACCGCCCTCGCTGTTCCTACCGGTGTGGCAGGCCGTCGCCCGGGCGAGTCGCGCCACGAATCGCGTCATCGCCCCGGCGCAGCGCCTGTCGCGCGCCGACGCCCTGCGGGCTGCGACCTTCGAGGGCGCCTATGTCACGTTCGAAGAGGACCAGAAGGGATCGATCGAGGCCGGAAAGCTCGCCGATCTCGTGGTGTTGTCGGACGATCCGATGACGTGCGCAGAGGTACGGATCCGCGATATCACCGCCGAGATGACGATCGTCGGCGGTCGCATCGTGCACGAGCGCGCCAGGTTGACGACGTAGCGGGGTTACCCGCGGGGTACCGGTGGCTGGGGCGCGGGTTATCGCGGGGCGTTGAGTCGCATCGGGCCGTCCTCCTCGATCCCGCGGAACCAGTCGGGCGGCGGAGGCTCGAACTGCTGAGCACGCGTCCAGCCTCGAGATGTCAGGCAGAGCTTGTACAGGTCAGCGATGACGATGCCGTAGTCCGTGTTCGCGGTCATCTGCACCGCGTTCTCGCGGGCGCACTCGGCGCTGTCCTTGGCGAAGTCGTTGGCGCCAGCGCCGGCCTTGTTCCAGTAGTGCTTGCCGCAGCCCACCAAGAGGAGGCCGACTCCGATGGTCACGCCGAGCCGCGACAGGCGCGATTTCATGGCATCCCCTTATAGCGCCGGCATGCCGCCAGTCAAGGCCTCCCGGTTTTGAGCGCTTCGGCTCGGACGCCGCCTTGACACGCCGGCCGCCGCGGGGCACTGTCTCAGCATCTGAACAGGAAGGAGACCCCCATGACGATCACGCTCTCGCACGGCGGCCCTACGATCTATCGTTCTTCCGCGCCCGCGCGACAGGTTCTGGTCGGCACCATCGAGGGCGTGGTGCGCATCGAGCGTGATCCTTCCGGCGCGGGATGGCACGTGGCTGATCGCGCCTTGCCCGACAAGCACGTGCACGCCCTCCTGATCGAGCCGGAGAGCTCCACGATTTTCGCGGGGATGAAGCATGGCTCGCTGTTCGCCAGCGGCGATGGCGGCCGCACATGGGATCGCCGCGACAAGGGCTTGACCGAGCACAACGTGTACAGCCTGGCCTGCACACGCCTCGCGGGCGGCGTCCGCGTCTTCGCCGGCACCGAGCCCGCACACCTGTTCTATAGCGACGACCTCGGACGCGGGTGGGCCGAGCTGCCTGCGCTGCGGTCGGTCGACACGTCGCGCTGGAACTTCCCGGCCCCGCCGAACGTCGCGCACACCAAGCACATCAATTTTCACCCCCTCGACGCCGCCACCTTGTTCGTCGGCATCGAGCAGGGCGGGCTCCTGAAGAGCACCGATGCCGGCCAGTCGTTCCGCGTGATCCCGGGAATGGACGATGACGTCCATCGCTCGGTGATCAATCCGCTCGACCCCGACCGCATCTACATCACGACGGGCATCGGGATGTACGTGAGCAGCGATGGCGGCGCCAGCTGGGAGCAATGGACCGACCTGCAGCACGAGATCGGCGGCTATCCCGATCTTCTAGTGCTCCATCCGCGGCGGCCGGAGCTCATGTTCATTGCGTCGGCCGAAAAGGGTCCCGGCTCCTGGCAAAAGAGCCACTTCGCCGGCTCCCGCGTCTCGAAAAGCACTGACGGCGGCCGGACCTGGCAGATCCTGCGCGCGGGTCTTCCCGACCGTCTCCGACCGGCCTTCGAGGCCATGTGCCTCGAGGACTGGGGCGATTCGTTTTCGCTCTTCGCCGCGACGGCGACGGGTGAGGTGTGGTGCAGCGACGACGGCGGCGAAAGCTGGAACGAGATCGTGACCGGGCTGGCGCCGATCTCGAAGGGCGACCACTACGCCGCGTTCGTCACCGCCTGACGCGGCGAGCCGATCCGTGCAGACCGGCTGATCAGCGGATGACCTCGTCCGCCCGGATCAGGAGCGAGTGCGGCAAGGTCAGACCGAGCGCCGTCGCCGTCTTGAGGTTGATCACCAGCTCGAACCTCGACGCCTGCTCCACCGGAAGATCACCCGGAGATGCGCCTCTCAAGATCTTGTCCACGTAGGCCGCGGCGCGCCGGAACAGATCGCTGAAGCTGGCTCCGTACGAGATCAGGCCACCGCCCATGACCACCTCGCGGAGGGCGTACATGACGGGCAGCCGCTGCTCGGCGGCAAGCCGGACGAGGGTCGCCGCTTCGCGAATAAACAGCGGATCGGCCAGCACGATGGCGGCGCCCGCGCGGCGGCTCGTCATCGCGCCGAAAGCCGCGCGCGTTTGCGCAGGCGTGCTCGCCTCCACGACATCACTCTGGAGCTTCAGCGCCCGCGCAACCTCGGCGATTTCCTTTGTCCGCGGCGCGTGAGACGCATTGCCGGGGTTGACGAGGACCGCGACTCGCTGGAGTCGCGGCACGGCCTCGTTCAAGAGCTCCAGCTGCTTGCCGGCCAGCTCCGTCCCGACGAAGCTGAGGCCGGTCACGTTTCCGCCGGGCCGCGCGAGACTAGCCACCAGACCCGTGGCGACTGGATCCGCGGGTACCGTCACGACGATGGGCACTCGCGTGGTGGCTCGCTTGGCGGCGAGCGCGGTCAACGTGTTCGAGACCACGATGACGTCGACGCCACTGCGAATCAACTCCTCGACGACCGCCTGCGATGCCTCGCTTCGGAGCTCGGCGTACCGCCGCTCGATGATGACGTTCTGGTTCTCCGTCCATCCGTGCTCGCGCAAGCCATCGACGAACGCCTTCCGCCAGAGGTCTGCCACTGGGGTGCTGCCCTCGATACTCGAGATGTAGCCAACGCGCGCCAACTTCCCTGCCGGCTGCGCTTGAACGATCGACCGTCCGGCAAGGCCGCTCAGGCCGAGCCCGACCAAAAACGTGCGGCGATCGATCATTCGGCCCTTCATCGTCAGCGGGCGTTGAACCGCCAGCGCCGGAACGTCCAGGTGCTCGACGGCGCGACCTTGCCCTCGGCGATCAGGGCCGCGCCCTCCGATTCGAAGTCGAAAACTTTCAGGATGCCCTCGTGCGCGGCCTCATCGATGACCCGGTCTGTGATCGTGACGAATACCTCGTCGAGGAGCTCGGCGGTCCGCAGGGCTCGGAGGATTTTCTCTCCCCCCTCGCACGCGAGGTAGCGAACGCCCCGCTCGGCGAACAGGCGCTCGTGCGCGCGCCGAAGCCCCGCCGGCTCGAGCACGCGTTCGGCGATGACGCCCACGTTGGCCGTCAGGGCGTCGCGAGCCGCGAGTGCCGCGGCGGCGCCGGCGGTGCCGACGACGATGACGTCCATTCCCGGTGTGTTGAACAGCGGGCTGGTGAGCTCGAGGCGTCCGTGGAGTGAATAGATGATCGCCCGCGGATGGTGCGGCAAGCCATGGGTTTCGCGAAAACGATAGAGCGAGGGCACGGGCGGGTCGCCAAGCTCCTGGGGAGTCGGAACGAGTCGCGGCTGATCTCGCACCGTCTGTGCGCCGAGTCCGACATCGCCGAAGCAGCGAAGGTGGCGCAGATGCCGGCTGTCCGCGATCCGTTCGGGCCGTGACGGGTCGCCGAGCACGGCGAGGACGGGATCGTCATCGGGGCTCGCGCGCCGCCAGGCCAATACTCCGTTCGCCGACGCGACCACCACGCCGTAGATCCACGGACGCTCGGGCCACGGCGGCGGAAACCCGATCGGCTCGAACCACTCCGGATCGGCCGAGCGATCGCCGAAGGGATAGCGTGTCTCTCGGTTGGTGTGCCAGCGGATCTTCGCCGCACCAGCTATGGCTCTCTCCGACTGATCGCCTTTGAGCATCCATCTTGGCTCTTCCGCACTTGCGTGAGACTCTCCCTTCGTGGGGTTCGCGATCCGCAAAGGCCGTTCCTCATCACCTCCCTCGTGACGTCGTGCGCGCACTGCTGCTGACGCTGCATATCCTCGGAGCGTGTGTATGGGCGGGCGGTCATCTGGTACTCGCGATCACCGTGCTCCCGTCCGCGCTGGCTCGCCGCGATCCTCGTATCCTCCGCGCATTCGAAACACCTTTCGAGCGGATTGGGATCCCCGCGCTCATTGTCCAGGTGCTGACCGGAATCTGGCTCGCCAGCCAATTCGTCCCGGTTGGCCGCTGGCTTGCGTTCGGGAGCGACCTCGAAGTGCGCATCGGCACGAAGTTGCTCTTGCTCGGGCTCACGGTGGTGCTGGCCCTGCACGCTCGGCTCCGCCTGATTCCTCGCCTCGACACCGCCAACCTGGGATTGCTGGCAGCCCACATCCTCATCGTGACCGCCCTCGCCGTTGCTCTCGTCATTGTCGGTGTCGACTTCCGGACCGGCGCGCTGTTCTAGCACGGCGCTGGGAGGTACCGCAGTGGCCTCCGCACTCACCACGAGCGGTGTCGCGAGCTACTCCGTGACGCCAGGACGCACGTTACGCCCGGATCATGACCAGAAGCATCTTGAACCGCGTCGCCGCCTTGACCGCATGGGGCTGGCCAGCCGGAAGCGTGAGGAGTTGACCCATCGCCACGCGGTGGGCGACGCCCGCGATCGAGATCTCCGCTTCCCCGTCGACCCCAAGCACGAGCGCATCGTAGGGCGCAGTGTGCTCGCTGAGCCCTTCGCCAGCGTCGAATGCGAATGCCGTGACGGTGCCCGCGGGCTTCTTGATCAGCGTACGACTGACGACTGAGCCCGGCTGATACTCGACGAGCCGGCTCTGCGCGATTACACCCCCGAGTTCGCTCGTGCTGCTGGGCTCGGTAGTCACCACGCCCCCTCCATGTTGCGCCCTCGACAGCCCCTTGCCCCTTGCGGGCGGGACGACGCGCGCCCTACGATCAGACAGCACGACCAGGGCTGGGTCAATAGGCCCCCGCCCCGTGACTCGATGACCGTGGGGATTCAGTGATGGAACTGTACGAGGTGCTGCGTACGACCTTCGCCGCCCGGGAGTTCACGGCCGATCCCCTGCCCGACGAGGTGCTTGCGAAGATCCTCGATCAAGCACGCTTCGCGCCGAGCGGCGGCAATCGCCAGGGCTGGCGCGTGATCGTCGTCCGCGATCCTGGCACCAAGCGCGCCCTGGCCGATCTGAGCGCGTTCGCGGGGCGGCGCTACGCCGCTCAGGCGGCCAACGGCGAGAGCCCCTGGAACACGATCGACCCGCCGCGTGTCGATGCCACGACCATCGAACGCACGGCTGTGCCCTCGCGCCTCACGGAATCGATTGCGACCGCGCCGGTGGTGCTGGTCTTGTGCGTGGATCTGAAGGTCGTGGCCTCGATCGACCAGGACCTCGAGCGCGTCGGGATCATCAGCGGGGCGTCGATCTACCCCTTCGCGTGGAACATTCTGCTCGCGTCGCGGCACGAGGGCTTCGGCGGCACCATCACCACTCTGGCCACGGCACGGGAGCCGCAGATCAAGGCGTTGCTCGGCATCCCGTCGCACATCGCCGTCTGTGCGGTCATGCCGCTGGGCCGGCCGGTGCGCATGCTCTCGCGGCTCAAGCGTAAGCCCGTGGCCGAATTCGCCAAGCGAGAGCGCTGGGACGGCCCGCCGTTCGGAAGCTGACGGCGTCGGCGTCAGATCGCCTTGTCGGCCTTGAGACGCTCCAGCTCCGCGGGCCCGAGCGAGAGCCACTCCTTGTAGACCTCGCCGTTGTGCTGGCCCAGAAGCGGCGCGGGCCGCACCTCGGTCGGGGACTTCGAGAGCTGCACCGGATTCGCCGGCATGGTGAACGGGCCCCAGCCCGGATGGTCGATGGTCGTGACCATCCCGCGCGCGATCAGATGCGGGTCGCTCAGGATCTCCTGCGGCACCAGCACGGCGCCCGTCGGCACACCGGCCTTGCCGAGGTCGGCCATGACCTCGTGTTTCGTGCGCGTCATCGTCCAGGCCTCTACGAGGGCGTTGACCTCGTCCTTGTGGGCGGCGCGCCACTTCGGATCCGACCACTCCGGGTGCCCGATCAGGTCCGCCCGTCCGATCGTCTTGAGCAGGGCCTCCCACATGTGCGGGCGCACCGGCTGGCAGTAGATGTATGCGTAGTCGTCGCGGCCGCCCGGCTTGCAGCGATAGATGCCCGACGGCGACGTGTTCGCGATCTCGTTGCCGCGGCGCGGCTCGAAATCACCACCCGCGTACGCGAGCCGCATGGCGATGCGAGAGAGATTGACGACGGCATCCTGCATGGAGCATTCGACCTTCTGTCCTTGACCCGTCGTCTGCCGCTGCCACAGCGCAGCCATCACACCCAGTGCCGCGTGCATGCCCGTGCCGGAGTCGCCGATGGTCGGGCCGGGCTTGAGCGGGGGCGAGCCCGGGAAGCCGGTCAACGCCATCGCGCCGCCCGTGGCCTGCGCGATCATGTCGAAGCTCTTGTACTCGCTGTAGGGCCCGTAGTTGCCGAAGCCCTTCACGGAGAGATAGACCAGGCGCGGGTTCAGTGCGGACAGCGTGTCGTAGCCGAGGCCCATCTTCTCCATCCCGCCGGGTGCCTGGTTCTCGGCCACCACATCGGCCTTCTTGACCATGTCGAGGAACATGGCCTTGCCCTGCGGGTGCTTGAGGTTGAGCGTGACGCTCTTCTTGTTCGCGTTGAGCAGGAGGAAGTAGCTCGAGTCGACGCCGGGCTTCTCGGCGCGACCGTAGCGCCCGGGCTCTCCCTTGCCGGGCTCCTCGACCTTGATAACCTCGGCCCCGAGCCACGCTAGCATCTGGGTGCACGACGTGCCGGCCTCGAACTGGGTCAGGTCCAGGATGCGGATGCCGTTCAGCGCTGTGCTCATGGTCTTCCTCCCGTACCGGGGATCATACCGCGAACTTCTGTGGCCTTGACGATGCCGAGCGTTGGCGAGCAGTATCGCTCTCGGCGCTGTCCCGACCACCATGGCTTCTTCACTCGACGAGCCGTATCGAGGGTCCGGAGTCGACCGGCCGGTCGGCGTACCTCTCCCGCCCGATCCGATGCCGCTCTTTCGCTCAGGGACGCTCTTGAAGCGCTGGCACTACGTCACGTTTTGGAGCCCCGAGCTCATGTTCTGCGCCGCTCGAGTGCACGTGGGTCCGATCACCCAGGAGTACTGGGGAGTTTGGGACCGTCAGCAGAAGGTGTTCCGGCAGAGCTCTCACGTGCTGGCGCGGCGCGTGTCGCTCGGCGCCGATAAGGTGGCCGTCGAGGACGGCGATGTCTCCATCGACGTGCCGATTCGCGCCGACGATGAGTTCGAGGTCTACCGGCCTCAGGGCGGCGCGTACATCTGGTCTCGAAAACAGTTGTGTGTAGAGACGACCGCCGCCGTGGGGCTGGGCTCGCGAAGGCTCCGCCCGCTGGGCACCGTGTTGGTCGACGTCGCCGCCGGCTACCACCCTCGACTGACCCGCTGGCGGTGGTCGGCGGGCATGGGAAAGGATCAGCGCGGCCGCGCCGTAGCCTGGAACGTGATCGTCGGCCTGTTCGACTCGGTGCACGCCAGCGAGAGAACTGTCTGGGTCGACGGCATCCCATCGGAGATCGGGCCGGTCCGGTTCAGTGACGACCTGCGGGTCGTATCGTTCAGCGACGGCGCTGAGATCGCGTTTCGCCAGGAGGCCAATATCCGCAAGCGGGTCGGCCTGTTTCTCGTCAAGTCGCGCTACGACCACGCGTTCGGATCGTACGAGGGTGCCCTGCCGGGCGGGATCGAGTTACGGGAGGCTGTCGGCGTGCGTGAGCGACAGGACGCGATCTGGTAAGCGAGGATCGTAGTCGCTACACTGAGTGTCCTGACAGGGAGGGAACCTCATGGCGCTGAAGCCGATCGCCTACGTCCAGGCCGCGTGGCACACCGACATCACCGACCACTGCCGGGCCGCGTTCACCGCCGAGATGGCGAAGCACGGCTACGGGGCGGCGGACATTCACTTTTTCTCGGTCCCGGGCAGCCTCGAGATTCCGCTGATGGCGCGAAAGCTCGCCCAGACTGGCCGGTACGCGGCGGTCTGCGCCAGCGGTCTCGTCGTCAATGGCGGGATCTATCGCCACGACTTCGTGGCGCAGGCGGTGCTGCACGGGATCGTGCAGACCTCGCTGGACACGGAGGTCCCCGTGCTATCCGCCGTGCTGACGCCGCATCACTTCCACGAGCACGCGACCCACGAGGAATTCTTCAAGCAGCACATGCACACGAAGGGGAAGGAGCTCGCGGAGGCGTGCGTGGCGATCATCGGCCAGCTCGCGTCCGTCGCCTGACGTCTACGCGAGGCCGCGCGCGGCGCGCCTGAGCCCGAGCGACTCGAGCCGCGGCAGCACTTCCGCGGCGAAATACGGGAGCTCCTTTAGATAGTCCACGAAGTTGATGGCCAGGCCGTCGAGACCGGCCGCCTGGAGTCGCGCGAACTCCCGCACGACCGCGTCGGGATCACCGACGACGCAGTACGACCCACGCGCGAGGGCTCGCCGCGCCAGCGGATTGTGGGCGCTGTGCACGAGGCGCTGAGGATCCGTCGGCTGGCGCCCTTCCTTCGCGTGTAAGTCGGCCAGATATCCGATCGCTCCCCAGTCGGCGTGATCGACGATGTACTGGAGGTAGTCGTCGGCCTCCCGCTGGGTCGGGCGACAGACGACGCCGACCGGCGTCCACACCTGGATGTCCCGACCCCGCGCGCGCGCCAGTCGCTTGGTCTCGGCGATTCGGGCGGTGCTGGCTTCCGGAGTCTCCACCGCGTCGAAGTGCAGATCAGAGTGGCGGATCGCGAACGAGCGCCCCGTTTCCGAGCTGCCGGCATTCATCATCACCGGGTCCGCGTCCCCGAAAGGCCGCGGTGCGCCTTCCACGCCGTGGAGCTGGTAGTACGCGCCCTTGTAGTCGAACCGCGCTTCGCCGCTCCAGATGCGTTTGACGATGCTCCACCACTCTTCGCCCTGCGCGTAGCGGGCATCGTGCTCCTTCTTGGTCACCCCGAACATCTGAAACTCGTCCTCGTTCCAGCCACAGACGATGTTCACCCCGAGGCGTCCACGGCCGATGTGGTCGCCGGTGGCCATCTGCTTGGCCGCGACGAGGGGATGATGCAGAGGCACGTGAACCGTGCAGAACACGTGCACGCGCCGGGTCGCTGCCAGCAGCCCGCACGCCCAGGCGATCGATTCGAAGCTGGACCCGTTCGGGTTGGATTCGCCGCCATAACCCTTCCAGCGCGCGATCGGCACCATACACTCGATCCCGATCTCGTCCGCTGTCTGCGCCAGTCGGAGATTGTTCTCCCAGCTGGCCACCCAGCGCTCCGGGAGCGCGGCGTAGGTTCTCCCGCTCGAGCAATTGGCGCCGAAGAGACCCAGTCGCAAACGGTTGCCGTTCGTGGAGCGCATCTCCCGGCGTTCTGTTCAGCAGCCGTCGTGACCGCAGTCCGTTCGCTTGTTGTGCCCGTTCATGACCGATGGTGACCGATAGTTCGGGCACAATTCTGACACAGGCGGTCGAGTTCCTACTGCGGTTATCGCCCACCGTCCGGCGCCTCGTCGACGCCGCCGGGTGGCCCTCGGGGACACGCCACGTCACGCCGTTGGCGCTGACGATGACACATGCAATCCTCTCGCGGCATAGATTCTCGTTGACGAGTTACCGACTCAGCACGACCAGCTCCAGACGCCGGTTCTTCGCCCGCCCCTGCGCCGTGTCGTTGGATGCCAGAGGGCTCTCCGCTCCATACCCGGTGGCGGTGATGCGTGACTCCGGGATACCGCCTTTGACCATGATGTCTTTCACCGCGTCAGCCCGTTGCAAGGAGAGCCTCTTGTTGGCGGAAGGGTCACCTGTGCGTCGTCGGTATGGCCCTCGAGCGCCACCGACACCCCCGGATAAGCCTTGAGCACGGTGGTCAAGGTATTCACCGTGGGGACCGACTCCGGCGTCAGCGTGGTGGAGTCCCTCTCGAAGTTGAGGTCGTCGAATACAAAGCGCTTCGGGACCTTGGTGTCAGTCGTACCGGCCAGCCAGCTGGCCAGGCTGAAATTGAACGAGCCTTCCGGAACCGAGATTCTGACTCCCCCGGGGAGCTGAAGCTCGTTGATCCTTCTGGCGGCTTCACGCACCGACGCCGTCGGCCAGTTGAGCCAGAGCAGGGCACCCAGGACCAGCGCGCCGAGAAACAAGAGTGGGACGAGCCAGTTCCGGCGACCGACGTCCGCGGGTATTGACGCAACCTCGTGCGTCGCACGCGAGGCCGCGCTCGCGACGCTCGAGCCGGCCTGCTGGATCCCGGAAGTCACTCCTGACCATCCGAGCAGTGAGCCGAGACCCGCTGGCAGCAAGCCTGTCAGCAGGCTCTTCTGCGACCCGAGCAGCTGCGCCAGCGAGGACGCGTCCGAGCCGATCGACGCGCGCTGCCGGCCGATCACATGCATCACGAGCGGCGCTGCCAAGGCAAGCAGGGACAGCGCCGACTGTGTGCGGACACCTGTGAGGCGTGCGATGAGATCGCTGACGCCGCTGAGCTTGGAGCCGAACAGCGAGTCCAGGATGCCCTTGCCGGCGCCCAGCGCGTTCTGAGTAGTCATTCCGCCAGCGAACAGACTCGTCACGCTGTTGAGAGCGCTCCCGTCGTACTTTCCGTTGTCGAGCGTGCGAACCAGTTGCTTGGCGCCATCGTCCGTCGACGCCGTGTGCACCAGAGCGCTGACGAGGGTGGGCACGATCCCACCCAATGCCTTCTGGGTCGCCCCGCCGGATTCACCGACGTAGCCCGATGCCTTCTGAATGAGGTCCGGGGTGAGATACCCCTTCACGAGATCGACCAAGTCGACCGCCATGGTTCCTCCTCCTCAATCGATCACCCGCACCCCAGGACCTTCTCCGCAGCGCGCAAGTCAAATCCTGCAGTGCCGACGTCTCCTGCTCGCTCACGCGCGTCCCTCCAAATCCGAGGAAGCCTCCCATTCCTCTGGCGTGAAGTCGGTCTTCGCTAGCCTGTCTACCTCCTCGAGTGTTCGCGCCTCGTAGACAGACCACGCCGCCTCGGTCGATCTCGCAATGGGACCTTGGCCCAACCGAGGTGGAACCGGGACCGTGAGTGGAAGGGGGACCGGGACCGTGAGTGGAGGGGCCGTGACATTGGTCCTACGCCAACTGGCCGATGAGGACGTTGGCGCGCGGACGGCGCGCTATCCTACGGTCGCAGGTGAACGAGAGTGACTGGGTTGCCGCGCCCGCGATGCAAGCAGCTCATCTCCTCCGACGAGACCGTGGCGTTCGACGGGAGCCGGCTTGGCTGCCGAGGACCCCGTGAGCTGAACTACGCGGAGCGCGCGGTCTCTTCACCCGCCGGGCGCTGCAGCGCAGCGACCGCCTTTCGGCGTCGGCCGAGCAGCTCCATGCCGACCGTCGCGAATTGCTCGTTCCAGGGCCCGAGCCTCGCCGCCAAGCCGGAGGTCTCGCCGCTCATGCTGGATCGACGCTCCCGCCGCTGACGTCTCTGCCCGCGCTGTCGCACCCACGTGACCGCGAACATTCGCGAGCAGCGCTTCGCCTGCGCGTGTGTCCCGAAGGAAGTGCGATGGAGAGCGGAGGATGGGTGGGATTTGAGTGGCGGGAGGGCGAGAGATTCGAACCCCCAAGGGCCTCGCGGCCCGGTGATCGATCCATGAGAACGGTCCTGGGGTCAAGGCACACGACGACTGTGCAGCCCGCGGTCACCGTCCACCAGCCATCCATTCGCGCACGCGATGCGGCGCATGATGTCGTGTTCGATCGTCGACGATCGTCGGATCGTCGAGGGTGGGCGTCCCAATCAGTAGTCGGTCACGCAGACCATCAATCACCCCGAGAACGCCCGCACTGGAACGGCAACCGAAAGGCTGACCCGCGGAGGCAGCGGGGGACGCCCTCGGCTACCCGGAAACGCGCCCCGGCGTGAGGCCATGGCGTCGGGCATGGCCTCGGCGGCGAAACTCCTGGTAATCGATCTGATCTCGCAGCATCACGTAGAGCCGAATCAGCAGGCGCCGGGCGAGGGCCACCTTCGCTTTGGGCCGGTCGCGCCGGCGGAGGACGGCGAAGTAGATGCGCTTGAGATCGGCGTCGCCACGGGTCGCGAGCGGAGCGGCCTGGCCGAGCACCCAGCGCAGGAGCGCACTGCCCTGCTTGCTGATGTGCCCGAGGCGGTATTTGTCGGCGGACGCGTAGACGGCGGGCGCCAAGCCGACATAGCTGACCACGTGCTTACTGCTGGGGAATCGCGCCACGGGGCCGAGCACCAGCACGGTAGCGAGGGCGGTCAGCGGGCCGACGCCGGGATGAGTCATGAGGCGGCAGGTGTCGGGGTCGGCGGCGGCGGCCGTGCTCACCCGGAGATCGAGATCCTCGATATGGCCGTTGAGCCATTGCAACAGCTCAAGACTGTCATCGCGGCGGCGGCGAGGGTGGGGCGGAAGGGCGAGCGCCTGCCATTGGGCCAGGCCGTGGCGCGACCAGAGCGAGGGCCCGGGGGCCAGCCGCTGATTCAGGGCGATGGCGTGCAGGCCGTTTTTGATCATCGTCCGGATGCGGAACGGGGAAGCGGTTGTCCTTCAGGTGCG
>CAVRLO010000028.1:0-8207 GCA_963721815.1 uncultured Candidatus Rokubacteria bacterium | reverse complement strand
TACCTGGGTATCGCATGATCGACATTCCGGAATGGGGGAGCCTCGGCGTCTTCCTGGCCGCGGCCTTGCTGCTCCTTGTGACCCCGGGTCCCGCGGTGCTCTACATCGTCGCCCGGAGCGTGGACCAGGGGCGCGCCGCCGGGCTCGTCTCGGCGGTCGGCGTCCATGCGGGCACGCTCGTACACGTCGCCGCCGCGGCGGCGGGCCTCTCGGTCCTGCTCGCCGCGTCGGCCACGCTGTTCAGCGTCGTGAAGTACCTCGGCGCCGCGTATCTCATCTTCCTCGGCGTCCGCCGGCTGCTCGATAAAACGCCGCTGGGCGGGCCCGGTGAGACGCGGGAGATCCCAGTGGCGCCGGGCCTTCCTCGACGGCGTCATCGTCAACGTGTTGAACCCGAAGACGGCGCTGTTCTTCCTGGCCTTCCTGCCGCAGTTCGTCGACCCCTCTCGTGGCCGCGTCGGTCCACAGGTGCTGGGGCTCGGGCTCGTTCTTCGTGATGGTCGGCCTCGTGACCGACGGGCTCTACGCCATCGCTGCGAGCTCGGCGAGGCGGTGGATCCGGGCGGCGAGCCCACGGTTCATGACCGGCCAGCGCTGGGTGACCGGGGGCATGTACATCGGCCTCGGTGTGGCCGCAGCATTCTCCGACGCGCGGGCGGAGACGGGCGCAACGGGTTCGCCCGCGCCCGGGAGCTCGGCGCTCTAGCCCGCGGCTCGGCTATCGCTTCCACACCACGCGCCCATCGCGAATGACGACCTCGATCTGGCGGATGGCCGCGATCGACGCGACGGGATCCGCGCCAAGCACGACGAGATCGGCTATCTTGCCGACCTCCAGCGTGCCGAGCATCCGTGCCTGGCCGAGAAACGCCGCCGCGGTCCGTGTCGCGGCGGAGAGCGCCTCGCGCGGCGACGACCCGGCCTCTACCGCACTTCCAGCTCACGATGGAGTGAGGCGCCGGGGACCACGTACGGGTTCGACGTGTCGCTTCCCGCCACCACGTGTCCTCCAGCGCGCTGCAGCCGCGCCGCGAACAGCTTGAGACATTCCAGCCGCCGCGCGGCGCCCGCCGTCCGGGCGAGTGATGCGGCGGCCGCCGTTGCGCGCCAGTACTGCCGCCGGGCGGCCGGGATCTCGCCCAGCAGCGCCATCGTCTCCTGCTCGGGCGAGCCGAAGCGCGAGATCTGCTCGGTGATCGCGAGGGTCGGCACCACGTACGCGGCGCGCTCGACCACGCGGCGCACGACCTGCGCGGCGACGGTTTCGTCGCATGCCTCGAAGCCGAAGGCGTGCTCGAGGCCGCGTACGCCGGTCTCCAGGGCTTGCAGCGCCGTGGTGTCGCGTAGGTGGGCCGTCACTGGAACGCGCGTGCCCTCGGCCTCGCGCACGACCGCCTCGACCAGTGGCGGCGTGAGCTGCTCGTAGATCTTCAGGCAGTCCACGCCGCGATCGAGCAGCCGCCGCGCCACGGCGCGCGCCTCGGCCACCGTCTGCACGGACACGCTGAGGCCCGTGCCGTGCCGGGGCGACGGGCCGTCGATCAGCGGCCCGCACGCGAAGATCCGGGGACGCGGAACGCCCGGGGCTCGGCTGGCCTCGCGCAGCTCGAGGATGGAGTCGAGCCCGCTGCCCACGTCGCGCACCGTGGTGACGCCGTGGCGCAGGAACAGCGCGTCCATCCAGCCCGGGTGATAGTGCACGTCCACGTAGTTGAGAGCGCCCGCTGCCGCAATCAGGTCGAACGCCCCGGCAGAGAAGGGCAGACTCTCGGCCCGGCCGCCAGAAACAGCGCATCTCGGGCGACAACGCGGCTGTGCGCAAGCAACGCTTGCACTAACCCTCAGGCTGAGCGGCGCGCGCAGCGCGTCCGCTCCAGCCTGTGGTTCGGCGGCATTTCAGTCTCGCCGTCGTCATGGCAATAGCTCGAGCGCCTGCGTGAGACGCGGACCGACCCGGATTGCGGCGAAGTCTCGGCGGTCCGTCGTCAGCACCCGGTAGACGTGCCGTCGCTCAGCGACAGCGACGACTGTCCCATCGACGAGCCCTAGGTTGAGCTTCGCGAATCTGGCGTCGAGTTCGAGGGCACGAACGATGTCGGAAGGTAAGGTAGCTCATACTCGTACCGTGTCGCCGGATCAAAGATCTCGGCGACAAGCTTTCGCATGGCGGCCCGATTCTCCCGGAGAAAGTAGTCGACCTCGGCGAGAACGAGTCCGGGCACGATAACCAGACTCGCCGACGTCAGGATCTTCTCGTACTCAGGAAAACTCGGCTGCCGTCTCTCGTGCTGGCGAGCCCGCGGAGGAGCCCTCCGGTATCTGCGACGATCGGCGGACTCAAGCCTCGAGATCTCGAAATAGCTCAGATTCTCGCCGAGTTTGCTGTCTGTCGACTCGAAGAGGCGTGTAGAGGGCGGACGGCGGCCCCTGTAATAACGGGACGCCACCACCCGCAGCCCCTTGCGAATAAGGGCCGAGGCGGAGTGGCCCGCTGCTCGGGCTCTCTGCAAAGCCCGGACGTCCTCCTCTTCGAGCCGAACCGTCGTCGAAATCAAGCGCGCCATACATTCACCATACACGTGCTCACGCGCGCACGCAACCAGCCGGCGGGGAATTCTCTGAGAGCGCCGGCCTCTCTGGCAAGCCGTTGGCGATGGCCTGGCGCCCGCGTACAGGCGCGCAACCGGCTCATTCACGACTATTTCGGCGTGGACTACGGTTTGTCTGGACGTGGTGCAGAACCAAATCCCGGAGCTACGCGGCCGAATCGCGTCGATTCTCGAGGCATAACAGCCGCTGCAGCCGTCGAGCGGAACGCATTCGCTCGCGCCGGGAGCGCACCCGCCTTGCGCAACAGCTCATCCGAAACCTCGATGTGGGATGCGGAGTGCTGTGTTAGGCGTCACTTTGGATTGACGAGAAACACTAGCGCAGACCGCCCGACACCGCGAGACATTCGCCCGTTATCCAACCGGCCTCATCAGACGCGAGAAACACAGCGACTGAAGCGATGTCGGCCGGTGTCCCGACGCGTCCAAGAGGCGTGCGGGCGGTGTACGCTGCCCGCGCTTCGTCACTCATGGCACCGATCGCCCGTGCGCCTTCGGTGTCCACGGCACCGGGGTTGATTTGATTGACCCGGATGCCGCGTGAGGCAAGCTCCACCGCCAGCACGCCAGTCACGCCGGTGACGCCGGCCTTGGTCGCGGTGTAAGCAACCGCGCCCGCGGCGAAGCGCTCGCTCGACATCGATCCGATGTTAATGATGCTGCCGCCGTGGGTGCCGAAATGCTTCAAGGCTTCGCGGCACGTGATAATCGTGCCCCACAAATTGGTGTCCAGCATCTTGTGGAGTTGCTCGTCGGTCGTCTGCTCGAGCGCGGCGAAGGCGAACACGCTCGCATTGTTGACGAGGATGTCGAGCCGTCCGAACCTCGCGACCGCTTCGGCAAACAGATGCTCCACCTCGGCGACAACGGAGATATTCGCTTGAATCGCGACAGCGTTGCCGCCTGCGGTCTCGATCTCGGCGACGATGCGCTCTGCACCGTCTCGGTCACTGGCATAGTTGACGACGACGGAGGCACCAGCGGCCGCCATCGCTTTGGCGATGCCGGCTCCAATGCCCTTGGCAGCGCCGGTGACGAGCGCAACTTTTCCGGTCAGGGATTGGGTCATCAGCAGTGTCCTTTGGTTGGTTCCGGCTTTTTCGTGACGCCTAACGCCCGCGCTCAGCGGCCGGGGCGAGCAGCGCGAGCCCCGGGCTGCCGAAGCGGCTTGTTGGACGGACGGTCATGGCCATCCCTATGCCTTTGCGTAGTCGACCGTGAGCCATCGTTCCGGCAGCATGCAGACAGACGCATGCCCCACGTGGCCCGGTTCTCCCCGTGTGTTCTCGATGTATCGGTCACCCCTTTGCGCGCCCAAGTAACGGTGAGCGAGGGACCGCCGGTCGCGCTGTAGATCTGCTGGCTCGATGGCGACGACCGGTCCCTCGACACTGACGTACTTGTACGGCGGTGTCTCCGTCTGTACACATAGACTGAACCTGCCAGCTTGCTGGAGGAGCTGAGCTTTCCGCGAAGTCCTTGCGGTTACGACTCGTAGCTCGCCGCCCGGTTCGTACGAATACCAGATCGGCACGGCGAGCGGTCCTCGCCCTTCTTCAGGAATACTGATGATTCCGACGTGAAGGTCGGCAAGAAACGTTTCGCGTTCCTGCTTCGTCATCGCCAGCGACATAGTCCCCTCCCAGCCGTCCGCGCAACTACATGTAGTGCCGTCCAACGCCCACGCTCAGCGGCCGGCGCGAGCAAGGCGAGCGCCGGTCGGCTGGAGCGGGTAGTTGGGGTTCGGGCTGATAAAGCTATCGCGATGGGACCGTCATTCCACAATATGGTGCACCTGAGCGAGCAAGAGAGATGGTGGGAACGTGAGACCAAGTGCCCTCGCGGTTGTCATGTTAACGATCAGCTCGAAGGTTGTGGGCTGCTCCACTGGTAGCTCTGTGGGCTTGGCGCCGTTGAGGATCTTGTCGACGAAGATTGCGACGCGCCGGTTGAGGTCGCGTACATTCGGCCCATAAGCCATGAGGCCGCCTTCCTCAGCCGACTCGCGCCACTCGTACATGGCTGGCAGGCGGTATCGGGCGGCCAGGGCAATAATGCGCTTTCGATCCCGGTTGAGGATCGGATGTGACAAAAACGAAGAGGGCGTCGGCACGTTCAGCGGACACCGTGGAGAACGCACGTTCGTAGGAGCCGTCCTTGACCTCAACGAGGACTGTCTCGAGCGTCAGCGATCGAGCCGCCAGCTGCGCCTCCTGCACTTGAGGCGCTGACGCTGTCGCATCCGCTCTCCGGAAGTTGTCAAGTGGGATGAGACAGTCGGCATCGGAAATTTGTGAGTCAGCCGTCATGAGCCGATCCCCTCTGGCACGGCAAGAGCCGGCGCCGCCGGGGGCTTGTTGATCCACGCCGCCGTCGGCAGGGGCGGCGGGACCGGCACCCCGCGCGGGAAGCGCTCCGGGTGGGCCGCGTAGGCGGCGCGCAGGACCTCGGCGCGCTGCTGCCACTTGGCCGCGGCCAGGCCGTAGTGCATATCGTGGGGCGTCATCAGGCCCAGGGCGCCGTGACGATGCTCGAGGTTGTACCACGGGAAGAACCGCTGGCCGAACGTCTCGGCATCCTCGTAGGACGCCGAACCGATCCGGGAAGTCCGGCCGGTACTTGAGGGTCTTGAACTGCGCCTCGGAGAAGGGGTTGTCATTGGAGACGTGGGGGCGGGAGTGGGACGGCACCACGCCCAGGGTCGCCAGCAGCAGGGCCACGGGCTGCGAGGTCATCGACGGGCCGCGGTCGGCATGAATGATGAGCTGGTCCGGGGCGATGTGCTGGCGCTCGCAGCTCTCGGTGATCAGCACCTTGGCCAGGGCCGCCGATTCCTGGCGGGCCAGGAGCCAGCCGACGACGTAGCGGCTGAAGATATCGAGCAGGACGTAGAGGTAGTAGTAGGTCCACTTGACCGGGCCCAGCAGCTTGGTGATGTCCCAGCTCCAGACCTGATTGGGCCCCGTCGCGAGCAGCTCGGGCTTGTGGTACGCCGGGTGCCGGAGCTGGTTGCGGCGCTCGCGCACCTCCGCGTTGGCCGCGAGCACCCGGTACATCGTGCGGATCGAACACGGCGGCACCTGGCCGGCATCGAGCACCTGGGCCCAGACCTGCGCCGGCGGCAGATCGACGAACCGCTCCTCGTGCAACAGGGCCAAGACCTCCGTCGCGCTCCGCCGCCGTCAAGGCCTGCCGGGGCGGCCGCCGCTCCGCGCGAGGCCGCCGGCGGCGGGCCACCCCGCCGCCGGTAGAAGGTCGCGCGGGCCAGCCCCAGGGCCGCGCACAGCGGGGCGATGCCGACCTGAGCGCGGCGCTCCTCGACCAGGGCGATCATGACCGCGCGCTCGCCCCCGGCCGGCCGAGCAGCGCCGCCAAGTTTTTTTGGGCATCCACCAGGGCCTCGGCCCGCTCCGCCCGCCCGGTCATCTCGGCCAGCTGCCGCTCGAGCTCGGTGATCTTCCGGTCGCGGGGATCGACCGGGGTCGGCTTGCGCCCGCGCTTCTTCGGGGCCAGGGCGGCCAGCTCGCCGCGCCCCCGGGCCCGGCGCCACACCACCAGGTGCGACGAGTACAATCCCTCGCGCCGCAGCAACGCCCCGACCGCCCCCGGCGTCGTGCAGGCGTCCGCCTCCTTCAGGATGCGCCGCTTGTACTCCGCCGTGTACGTCCGCCGCCGCGCCTTCGCCGCCACCTGCACGTCCTCCATCACTACCGGCACCTGCGCGTCCATGGGGTCATCCCGTCTCGCCCTCACAGTAATTTCGGGGGGAGGGACTGTCTCACTCATCCTGGCACAGAGGGCGCCGGCCAGTCCAAGAGCGCGATTCGTCTGACGCGGGGCAGAGCCGCCTTGAGTAGTTCCAGTCGCTTAGCAGCCAAGGTGCCTGCGGCTGCAGAGTGTGACGCCAGTGATGTTGCCACCCGGCCGCGCCAGGCTCGAAACGAGTCCGAGCGCGACAGGATCGTCGCTAAACGCCATGACGATGGGAATGCTCTTGGTCGCGTTCTTGGCGGCTTGGATGGCGGAGTTGGAGGTCGCGAGAATGATGTCTGGCTTCAGGGCGACCAGCTCCCGGGCGAGCGCAGGGAGGCGTTCAACACGTCCTTGTGCATGTCGCGGTTCGATGACAAGGTTTTGGCCTTCGACGTACCCGGCCTCTCGGAGAGCAGCGAGACGCTCCTCAGAAGAGCCGCTCCCTGGGTGCAGCACACCTATCTTGTAGACCTTCCCAGGCTGTGGAGCCCCGGTCGCTGGTGGCACGCTCAGGATTCCGAGAGCGAGGAGGACGACCAGCGCGAGTGCCTTTCCTATGAACCCGTGTCCCAGCGTATCGCGAAGCGGCTCCATGACCTCTCTACGGACCTTCCGAAGCCCAACGATACTGCCGTTCAGCGGCCGGGCGAAGCCCGGTCCGGTGCAACGGCGGGTTAGGCGGCCCGTCACTCGGACGCCCCAGCGCGCGCTTCAACCACGGCCTTTTGGCTACCTTCTCGGCTCATACCGCATCGCCACCGCCCCCGAGCCGAACTCCAGCCGGCTCACGAGCTTCAAGTCGACATGCTTCGATAGCCCCGCGAACAACGTCGGCCCATGGCCCGCTAGCCTGGGCTGCACCACGAACTCGTACTCATCGATCAATCCCAGCTCCGCCAACGCCAGCGGGAGCTTCACGCCTCCCACGAACAGTCCCTTACCCGACTCCCGCTTGAGCTGCTGAACGGCCTTCCCCAGATCCCCGCGCACGAGCTCCGCGTTCCAATCGACCCGGTCCAGGGTGCTCGACACGACGTACTTCTTTGCCGCGTCGATCGTCCGGGCGAAGGGTTCCATCCAATCAGGCCTCGCTCCCGTCCGCGCCGGCGGCCGCCACGCTGCCTCCATCATTTCGTAGGTCACCCGGCCAAAGAGGAGGGCATCGGCCTGGTCGAGGTTCTCGACCGCGTGACGATGCAAGTCTTCGTCCGCGGGCATTGCACGATGATCGCAGCACCCGTCCAATGTGACGTTGATGGAATACCGAAGGGGTCGCATTACGTAAGAGTACCGCCGATGGTGTAGCGTAGCAAACTATGCCCTTCACCCCGCCGCCCTCCGCTTTTCCATGCTCGTTGCTGCCTAACGGCGCGGTGACCGGCCGCGGCGAGCGAACGCGAGCCAGCGGTCCGTCCACTGCGAAGTTCGACGCCGCGCGGACCGGCAAGCGGCGTGCTGACGATCGTTCATTCGATGACCTGGTCCGCACGTAACAGGAGTGAGGGCAGGATGGTCAGCCCGAGTACCTTCGCGGTCTTGAGGTTGACGACGAGTTCGAACCTCGTGGGCTGTTCGACGGGAAGAACACGGAGCTGCGCCGAGTACCCTCAGGGAGGACCACATACGACAACGTCGGACTCCTCTGCACGCTGACCATGCCCGCCTCGGCCCTGTGGGTCACGAGCGTATGCGATGGGTCACCGCCGCACAAGGTGGGAATTCCGATACGGGGCGTGCTTGGCTACGGTGCGCCGTGCGCCGATATTGCCGGGGCGTCACGCTTGCCCCTGCCCGGCGCCGCGCGGCGGCTCCGGGCGCGTCAGGAGGCGAGTGGCGGCTTGTGGT
>CAVRLO010000027.1:0-236684 GCA_963721815.1 uncultured Candidatus Rokubacteria bacterium | reverse complement strand
GTCCATCGCCGGCGCGGCCACGCGCAGGCGCACGAACGCGGCGAGCTCGACGAGCAGGCTCAGCCAGCAGAGCCAGATGTTCAGGACGATCGAGCTCCTTGAAGGAGAACACGGCGAAGGCGGCGTAGATCGCCGCCGAGACGACCACCGCCGTCCACGGCGTGCCGAAGCGCGGATCGACGGCCCCGAGCCACCGGGGCATCGCGTGGGGTCGCGCGCCAGGACGTACGGAATCCGGGAGTTGGTGAGGAGGAGCGACATGAAGAGGCCGGCCGCGCTGAGCACGGCGCCGGCGGCGACCGCGTGGCCGAGCCACTCGCCGCCGACCGAACGGGCGATTTGAGGGCACCGTGGGTCGTCCGCTGGAGCCCTGGAAGGGCGCCGCTGGCCAGGCCCGCGGCGACCGGCAGCAGGTACGCTGCCGTCAGCACCGGCAAGGTCAGGAACATGGCAGAGCGAAACGCCCGCTCGGGTGCCTGGGTCTCGCCGAGAATCGTCGACGGCGTGTCCCAGCCGGAATAGTTCCACATCAGCACGGCGAGCCCGAGCCCCAGGGTCTTCAGCCCCTGCCCCGCCGGCGCCATCGGCGTCCACGGCGCGACGCGAGGCCCGATCAGCGCGACGACCGTGAACGCGGCGACCGGCAGGAGCGCGACGACGGCGAGCACTACGGCCGCGTGCCCCGTGGGGCGCACCCCGAGGAGGTTCAGGCCGGTCAGCACGACGATGAAGGCGACGACGAGCAGCCAGCGCTCCATCGGAGCCAGCGCCGGAAACCAGAACTGCAGGTACTCGACAAACAACGCCGGGTACACCGCCACGTCGACGAAGCTGTCGATCCAGCTCCACCAGCCGACCTGAAAGCCCCAGTACGGCCCGAACGCCTGACGCGTCCACGTGACGTAGCCGCCCTCGTCCGGCATCGCCGATGCCAGCTCGGCCATCACCAGGGCGACGGGTGCGCTCCAGAGAATCGGCGTGAGCACCAGAAGCACGAGCGTCAGGCCCGGGCCCAGGGTCGGAACGGGTCCTCGATCCCGTACGGCCCCCCGCTCACGTTGAAGAAGATGATGGCCGCGAGCGGGACGAGCCCAAGCCCGCGCCTGAGCCCTCCCGTCAGCTCAATTCCCCTGAGCGGCGGCGATCAGCCGCGGGAGCTCCGTGAGCCACTCCTCGATCGGGCGCGCCGCCTCCACCGTGATCTCGAGCTTGCCGCTGGGCAGGCGCCGAACACGCCCGGGCGCGGCGGGACCGAGCGGGATCACCAGCTGCTCGCGATGGATGCCGAGGGCGTCGGTGACGGCGAAGATCGCGTCGATCTCCTTCATCGTGACGACCTCAAGCATCGACGCCGACCTCGGCGGCGCACGTCGTGATCTGCCGCCACGTCTCGTCGTCGATCGGCACCCCGCCGGCGCGCCGATCGCGCGAGGTGCGCTCCTCGGGCTCGCCGGGGATCAGGATTTCCTCGGCGCCGCCGGCCAGCGGCGCCGAGCGGACGAAGCCGAAGAGCGTCGAGACCTGAGAGTGAAAATCGCCGGGCGGCAGGAAGCGTCCGGGGTCGAGGCACATCATGAGAACGCCGTTGCTCACCGGACCCTTGTCCGGGCGCGCCGGTCCCGTGCCCGAGAGGATGCCGCCGAGGATCTCCACGGCGAGCGAGAGGCCGTAGCCCTTGTGCTCGCCGGCCGTGATCAGGGAGCCGGGCGGGTCGGCGTAGTACTCGCGCGGGTCGGTCGACGGCTCGCCGCGTCCGTTGCGCATGATGCCGGGCGCGACCTTCTCGCCGCGGTTGAACTTCACCTTCAGCTTGCCTTCGGCGACGACGCTCGTCGCGAAGTCGTGCGACATCGCGACGGTGGCGTTCGGCCCCGGGATCGCGACCGCGTGCGGATTGGTCCCCAGACGCCGCGCGGCGCCGCCCCAGGGTGCCACGTTCAGGGCCGTCGGCGCGTTGACCCAGAGCATGCCGATCAGCCCCTGAACCGCCGCCATTTCCGCGTAGTCCGCGAGCCGGCCCACGTGGTTGGTGCGCCGGAGCGTGACAGCCGACAGCCCCTGCGCCCGCGCCTTCGCGATGGCCAGGGTGATGCCGTGGCGAGCGACGACCTGGCCGAAACCCTTGTCGCCGTCGATGCGCGCAATGGTCGGAGTGTCCAGCTCGGTCTTGATCGACGGCGTGGGATTGACTTCCCCGGTCTTGAGCGCGTGGACGTAGTGGGGAATGCGGATCACGCCGTGAGAGTCGTGACCGCGGAGGTTCGCGCGCACGAGCAAGGACGCGATCCAGGCGGCGTCCTCGCGGGGCGCCTTCCAGGCGGCGAAGATGTCTCGCGTGATCCGTTCCAGCGTCTCGACGTCGACCATCCGCATGCGGTGTCCTCCCCGGCTCCCGATCGAACGCCTGCTAGACTAATGGACCGAATGCGCGAAGGCGAGACCCAAAAGATCCGGCTCGGCGTGTCCGCCTGCCTCCTCGGCCAGACGGTACGCTACGACGGCGGGCACAAGCGCGATCCCTTCCTCATCGACACGCTCGGCCCGTTCGTCGAGTGGGTACCGGTGTGCCCCGAGGTCGAGATCGGGCTCGGCGTCCCGCGCGACACGATCCGCCTCGTCGGCGACGCGGCCGCGCCGCGGCTCGTCGTGGAGAAAACGGGCGAGGACCTCACGGCGCGCATGCGGCGCTACGCGCGCTCGCGCGTGACGGAGCTGCAGTCGCTCGCCCTCGACGGCTACGTGCTCAAGCGGGGCTCGCCCTCGTGCGGCCTCTTCCGCGTCCGCGTCTACGACCGCGACGGCGTGCCGCACTCCACCGGCACCGGCGCCTATGCCCGCGCGTTGACCGAGCGCCTTCCGTTGCTGCCCGTCGAGGAGGAAGGACGGCTCGGCGATCCGGCGCTCCGCGAGAACTTCATCGAGCGCGTCTTCGCCACCGCGCGATGGCGCGCCTTTCTCGCGCGCCGCCCGGCAGCCGGCGATCTCGTGGCGTTTCACATGGCGGAGAAGCTCGCGGTCCTGGCCCATAGCCCGGCGCACTACACGTTGCTGGGCCGGCAGGTGGCCGCCGCCGGCGGCGCGCGGCTCGGCGCGCGCCTGGCCGAATACGGCGCCCTTCTCATGCAGGCGTTGGCGGTCCGAGCGACCCGAGCCCGGCACGCGAACGTCCTGCAGCACATCGCCGGATTCTTCAAGCGCCAGCTCGAGCCCGACGCGCGCGCCGAGCTCGCCGACGTCATCCACGACTATCGGCGCGGGCTCGTCCCCCTGGTCGTACCGCTCACCTTGATCAAGCACCACGTGCGCCGGCTCGGCGTCGCGTACCTGGCCGATCAGACGTATCTCTCGCCGCATCCCAAAGAGCTGATGCTCCGAAACCACGTGTAGGAGACCGTCCATGCCCGGCTCTGACGATCCGCTGCTCTCCGGTCTCACCGTTCTCGATTTCACGCGCGTGCTCGCGGGACCCTACTGCACGCGGCTCTTGTCGGACCTCGGCGCCCGCGTGATCAAGATCGAGCGCCCGGGCGAAGGCGACGACACCCGGCGCGGCCACGCCCAGATGGAAGCGGGCCGCACGGATCAGGGCACGTACTTCATTCGGATCAACGCGGGCAAGTCGAGCCTCGCGCTGGACCTTTCGCACCCGAAGGCTCGGGAGGTCGTCGTCGACCTGGCGCGGGCCTCCGACGTCGTGGTGGAGAATTTCCTCCCTGGAGTAGTCGCGAAGCTCGGCTGCGACTACGCCGTGCTCTCGGCGGTGAAGCCCGATCTCGTGTACTGCTCGATCTCCGGCTTCGGTCAGAGCGGCCCGCTGCGTCTGCAGCCGGCCTTCCATCACATCGTCAACGCGATGTCCGGCATCATGCATCTCGAGCAGCAGACCGACCCGGCGCCGCGGCCCGGATATCTGCAGGCGGCCGACGTGCTCGCCGGCACCCACGCCTTCGGCGCGATCCTGGCCGCGCTCTGGCGGCGCACGCGGACGGGTCGCGGCGCCTACCTCGACGTGTCGATGCTCGAGTGCATGGTGGGCGCCGAGGACATCAACTATGGAGGCATGCTGAACGCCGGCGCGGAGTATCCGGGTCCGCGGCCCGGCATGGTCGTGCACGGCATCGGGGGCCGTCACGTGGCGATGCAGACGGTCGGGGCCCCGCAGCTCTGGGCGCGCCTCGTGGCCATGATGAATCGGCCCGACCTCGAGTCGGACCCGCGCTTCGCCACGCCGGCGGGGCGCCGCGAGAACTGGGCCGCGCTGCACCCGATCATCTGCGCGTGGCTGGACCGGTTCAAGACGGTCGAGGATGCGGTGAAGACGCTCACCGCCGCGCGCGTTCCCGCCTCCGCCGTGCTCTCGCCCGCGGAGGTGGTCGCCCACCCTCACCTGGCGGCGCGCCAGGCGTTTCCCGAGATCGAGCATCCTGGACGCGGCAAGGTGCGCATCACGGCCGTGCCGTTCCACGTCGACAGCCGGCCGGTGAAGCCCCGCGGCGGGGCGCCGTATCGGGTCGGCGAGCACACGCGGGCGGTGCTGAGCGACGTGCTGGGCTACTCGCGGGAGCGGATCGAGGAGCTCCTGAAGCTAGGCACGATCGCCGCCGCGTGAGGCCGCGCCGAAGACTCGCTCGGCGGCGGCTTCGCCCGATCTCACGCAATCGGCGATCCCCACGCCACTGTACGCTCCGCCGGCCAGATGCAGGCCCGGCAGCGCGACCGCGCACTGCTCGATCGCTTCGACGCGACCCGCGTGGCCGACGTGATATTGCGGCATCGCCTTGGTCCAGCGCGCGACGCGCGTGAGGACGGGCTCGGCGGTGATCCCCAGCGCCTGGCGCAGCTCGTCCCGCGCTTGGGCGATCAGCGCGGAGTCGTCGCCGTCGAGAATGCGCTCGTTCAGGGCGCCGCCCACGAAGCACCGGAGCAGCGCGTGTGCCTCGGGCGCGCGGCCCGGATACTTCACGCTCGAGAACGTGCACGCCAGCACCGCCCGCCGCTCGGTGCGCGGGACGACGAAGCCGAATCCGTCGAGCGGATGCGGAACATCCGCGCGGCGATAGCCGAACGTCACCGTCGCCGAGGACGCGTAGGGAATCTCGCCGAGCAAGGTCGCGAGCGCCGGATCGACGTAGCGCAGGAGGCGGCTGGCGGTATGCGACTCGGCCGCGACGACGACGTGGTCGGCCTCCAGCGCCGGGCCGAGGCCGCCGAGCACGCGCCAGCCCCGTCCGTGGCGCTCGATGCCGTCCACGCGGTGCTTGAGCAGCACCGCGCCCGGCGGCAGGCGCGACGCGAGTGAGGTGACGAGCTCCTCCATGCCGTCCTGGAAGGTCACGAAGAGGCTCCAGCGCGCCCCGCTCGTCCCCGTCTGAGGTGTCCGGCGATTCGCCCGCCAGAGCCCGAGGATCACCGAGCGCTCGCGCCGCTCGAGCTCGCTGAACCGCGGCATCGTGGCCGTCAGCGAGAGCTCGTCCGGATCGGCGGTGTAGATCCCGGCGACGAGAGGCTGGGCGACCCGCTCGAGCGCCTCGCGCCCCAGCCGGCGGCGCACGAAGGCGCCCAGGCTCTCGTCGTCGCTCACGCTCCGCGGCAGGACGAGATCGAGCGCCATGCGAAGCTTGCCCGGCCAGGAAAAGAGGCCTGACTTGACGAACGGCCCGAGCTTCGTCGGCGCCAGGAGCTGAAACCCATCCGGCAGCGGGTGCAGACGCCCGGCGCGCCAGACGAACACCTTCCTGAATCGATCGTCCGTGCGCACCAGCCGATCCTCGACCCCGAGGCGACGGCAGAGCGCCAGCGCCCACGGCTTTTCCGAAAGGAACGAGTCGGGGCCCGCCTCGATGAGGAATCCGCCGGCCCGCTCGGTCGCGATGGTGCCGCCGAGCCGGTCGCGCGCCTCCACGAGCGTCAGCTCGAGCTCGGTCGATCGCTCACGCGCGAGCTCGACCGCGCGGTGCGCCGCCGCGAGCCCCGTGATTCCGCCACCGACGACCACGAGCTTCACTCGGGCCATGTCACCGTCCCGCCGCGCTCCGCTTCACCGGCCGCCGGTGACGGCGCCGCGCCGCACCAGATCGGCCAGCATCGCGACGAACTCGGGATGATCGTTCACGGCCGCCGCGCGATGAAGCTCGAGCCCGGCGGCGCCGGCAACCCGGCGAGCCTCGACGTCGAGGTCGTACAGCACCTCGACGTGATCGCAGACGAAGCCGATGGGCACCACGACCGCGTGGCGCTCGCCGTCGGCGGCGAGACGCCGAAGGACGTCGTTGACGTCAGGCTCGAGCCACGGCTGCCGCGGGCTCCCGCTCCGGCTCTGATACGCGATCGACCAGCGGGAGTGGCCCAGGCGCCTGACGACGGCGCGCGTCGCCGCGGTCAGGTCCGACACGTACGGCGAAACCTCGGCCATCGCGACGGGAACGCTGTGCGCGGTGAACACCAGCGGGGTCGCCGCCCGCGCGTCCGCGGCAACCTCGCTCAGTGCCGATCGGACTCGATCGGCGACCGCCGCCACGAACCGCGAGCTCTCGAACCACGCCGGCGCGAAGCCGACCTCGGGCGCGCCGGCGACGCGTGCCCGCGCCTCGGCGACGTCCTGCATGTAGCGATCCCACGAGGCCTCGGTGCGCAGCGGCGAGAGGATGATCGCGAGTGTCCGTCGCGCGCCCTTGCCGGCCATTTCCGCGAGCGTCTCGTGCAGGAAGGGATGCCAGTTGCGCATGCCGACGAACACCGGCAGCGTCGGGCCGCTCTGTCCGAGCGTCTGCTGCAGCGCGCGCGCCTGGGCGAAGGTGAGCTCGGCCATCGGTGAGCGGCCGCCCGGCATCTGTTCGTAGTGGTGCGCGACCTCGTCGAGCCGCTCGGCCGGGATGCCGCGCCCGCGGGTGACGATCTCGAGGAAGGGCCGGATCTCGTCCGGCGCCGTCGGGCCGCCGAAGGCGACGAGCAGCACCGAATCGACCACGCTCATCGCCGGTCGGAGAGCTCGTGAACCATCTCGACCAGCGCGCGAGCGTGCTCGACCGGCGTCTGCGGCAAGATCCCGTGGCCCAGATTGAAGATGTGGCCCGCGCGGCCGCCGGCGCGGTCGAGGATGTCCTTCACGCGCTGGCGGATGTACGCGGGCTTCGACAGGAGAACGACCGGGTCGAGATTGCCCTGCACGGCCACGTCGTGGCCCACGGCGGCCCAGCCGAGATCGAGATCGACGCGCCAGTCGAGGCCGATGACGTCGCCGCCGGCCGCGCGCATCGAAGGCAAGAGCGACGCCGTGCCCGTGCCGAAGTGGATGACCGGGATTCCCGGCGTGAGCGCACGGATCAGCGCGCGCGTGTGCGGCAGCACGAACGTGCGGTAGTCCTCGGGCGCCAGCGCGCCGACCCACGAATCGAACACCTGGACGGCCTCGGCGCCGGCCGCGATCTGGCCGTTCAGATAGCGCGCGGTCGCGTCGACGAGAACTCCCATGAGCCGGTTCCAGCCCTCGGGCTCCTCGTACATGAGCCGCTTGGTGTGCAGATAGTCGCGCGACGGGCCGCCCTCGACGACGTACGACGCGACCGTGAACGGCGCGCCGGCGAAGCCGATCAGCGGCACCTTGCCGGCGAGCGCCCGCTTCACACGGCGCACCGCCTCGAATACGAACGGCACCGCCGAGTCGACGTCGACGCGCGGCAGCCGCGCGATCGCGGCCTCGGTGCGCACGGGCCGGTGGATCACCGGGCCCTCGCCCTTCGCGAACTCGAGCCCGACGCCGAGCGGCTCGACGATCAGGAGGATGTCGGCGAAGAGGATCGCGGCGTCGACGCCGAGGCGCGCGATCGGTTGCAGCGTGACCTCCGCCGCAGCGTCGGGGTTGCGCGCGAGCTCGAGGAACCCGTAGCGCTCGCGCATCGCGCGGTACTCCGGCATGTAGCGGCCGGCCTGGCGCATGAGCCACACCGGCGTGTACGGCGTCGGCTGGCGGCGGGCGGCGCGCAACAAGGGCGCATCAGCGGGTGACACGAAGGAGAGCTTATCAGAGTGCGCCGCAGCGGATTCGTGATCGGCTCGGTGTCAGATCCAGCCGTTGCCGGGGCTCTGCAGGAGGTCGTAGTCCCACACGGAAACCCGGTAACTCGCCGCAGGCGGCAGGTGCGGAACCTCGAAATACGCGCGCTGAAAACCGTTCACTCCGCCCGGCACCGATGCGATGCGCTGTCCAACGACAGCCCCGGCCGAGTCGAGAGCCCGCCAGAACGCGCACTGGCTCGGCGGACTCGCCGTCCCGGCTGGTGACATAGCCTCGGACACGACGAACCTCCCCCTGCTCCGGCTCGACCGCCCAGTCCAGGGTGAAGCGGCGCGACCATCCTGCCATCAAGGTGGTGGTCGAGCCCGACGGGACGAGGTAACTGCTCGTGGTCCCGCAAGCCGTCACGGCGAGGGCGATGAGTCCGAAACGCGCGAACACGGCGATCCCGGGCCGCAACGTCATGTGTGACCGTCGAGGGTTCCACGGTGCCGATTCTTGGGCGCATCTTTCGTAAAGGACATTTGTGAGCTTATCATCGGCCCACCGAGGACGATCGCTACGTCGCGATGGATCTCGACCGGCCTCTGATCGATTTCATCGGCCTGGCCCGCTCGCTCGGCGTGGCCGGCACGCGGGTCGAGAAATCATCGGACATCGGCCCGGCGGTCGAGAGGGCGCTCGCGAGCGGCGGGCCGCACCTGGTCGACGTGAGGATCGATCCCTCGTTCGTGTGAGCCGGCGCCCCGCGGCGCGGCTACGTGAGCCGCGGGGTCACGCGTTCGGCGAAGAGCCGCATCGAGGCCAGCACGCGCTCGGGCGGGATGCGCGAGCCGACGTTCATCCACACCGCGAGCTTCGTGAAGCCGATGGCGCGGCGCAGCTCTTCGAGCCGCTCGGCGGCGCGCTCGGGCGTGCCGTAGACGCCGAAGTCCCTCAGCACCTCGTCGAAGCTCATGCGGCGGAAGCGCGCTCCCACCTCCCGACGGGGCCCTTCGAGGAGCGCCTCGCCGACCGAACGATAGAAGTGCATCGCGCTGGCCTCCGCTTCCTCCCGCGCGCGGCGGTCCGTCTCGGCGACGTAGACCGGCAGGATCGCGCCGACCTCGCCGCGCCCGGGGTGGCCGGCCTCACGCCAGGCAGCGTGGTAGGCGCCGACGTACCGCTCGAGCTCGCTGATGCTGGAGGTCCGCACCGCCAGGAAGATCGGAAGACCCCGCCGGCCGACGGCCGCATACGACTCCTCGGACGTCGCCGCGACGCGGAGCGGAGGATGCGGTTTCTGGTAGGGCTTGGGAATCGCGCACACGTCGTGGAACTGGAAGTACTTGCCCTCGAACGTGAACCGCTCCTCGGTCCACGCCTTCAGGAGAATCTCGAGCGTCTCATCGAACCGCTCCTGGCTCTCCTCGTACGGAATGTTGAAGCCCGTGTAGTGGCCGGGTAGCCCGCTCCGGCCCACGCCGAAGTCCACACGCCCCTTGCTCACGTGATCGAGCGTCGCGACGTCCTCGGCCAGGCGCAGCGGATGGATGAGCGGTAAGACCTGTACGGCGAAGCCGATCTTCATGCGCTTGGTCCGCCCGGCGATCGTCGCGCCCACGACCAGGGGTGAGGACAGGACGGAGCGCTCCTTCTGGAAGTGCAGCTCGGCCAGCCACACGGCGTCGTAGCCGAGGTCCTCGGCGTAGGTGACCTGATTCAACGAGTCGTCGAAGGCCTGCGCCTCGTCGACCCCACGACGCCACTCGAACTCGGTGAAGAGCCCGATCTCCACTGGCTTCTCTAGTGGGCGAACGCCCGACCGTTCAGGACGCCGCGGGGCTCTTCGCGTCCGATCCTGTGGTGATGCGGCCGAACGTCTTCTCGACCAGCTGCCGCGCCCGGGCCGGGTCGACGTGGTTGGCGGTCTGGCATGGCGTCGACTCTTCCAGGACGCGCTCGGGGTCCTGCCAGAGGCGGAACTTCTTGTACCGGTCCTCGAACTCGATCCCGAGGCCGCGCGCGAACACCGAGAGATAGTGCTCGATGCTGATCGGGCGCTGGGCCTCGAAGCCGCAGACGAGCCGCTGGCAGCCGTGGTAGATCGTCGCGAGGGTGTCGGCCCCGCCGGCGCGCGCCCGGTCGATCTCGTCGAGGATCAGCGCGTCCCATGTCTGTTGACCGAGCTGCGCCTGGACGTCCACCGTGCAGAGGCGGCCGAACCGGGGCTCGGACCCGACGTCGACGAAGCGAAGCCCCGGCACCGCCTCGAGCAGGCGGCGGCCGGCGGCGCCTTCGCGCAGGCGCGGCTCGCTCTGGCTGTGATAGTGGAGCGCGACGGCCTGGTCGACACGCTGGGTGAACTCGATCGACGGCAGCCGGTCGGCGAGGAACTCCGTCGTGTGACGCACCGGAAACGGCCATTCGAACTTCTGGATCTCGTCGTAGAAGAACATGCACGACGGGCACCACATCACGACCTCTTCGGGCTTGTAGCGCTGGAAGAGCTCGACGGTGCGCTTGTTCATGCCGCCTGACGCCGCGGTGTCGCCGTTGCGATGATGCACGATGCCGCAGCAATAGGTCGGGCCGCCGACGGCGACGTAGTCGAGCCCGAGACGGTCGAAGATGGCGGTGACCGTGCGGATCATGTGCGAGGTGCGGAGCACGTTGCAGCCGAGATAGAGCACGATCTGGTGCGGCTCGGCATCCCGCTCGGGCGCCTGCAGGCGCCACGTCCGCTCCTCGGGCAAGGTCGTCAGGTCCTGGGTCAGGGTGATCTCGCCGAAGTGTGTCTTGTAGTCGTAGGCCATCTCAGGTCTCCAGTCCGCGCCGGCGCCGCTCGAGCTGCCTCAGGTCGGCGCGTCGCACCTTGCCCGTCGTCGTCACCGGGATCGCCTCGATGAATTCTATCTCACGTGGGTATTCGTGCGCCGAGAGCCGCGTACGCACCCAGGTCTGGAGGTCGCGTGCCAGCTCGGGCGTCCCGGCGCCCCCGGGGTGGAGCTGGACGAAGGCCTTGACCGCCTCGCCCCGGACCGGATCGGGGGCGCCGATCGCCGCCGCCAGGGCGACCGCCGGATGGCCCTGCAGGCAATCCTCGATCTCGCTCGGACCGATCCGATAGCCGCCGCTCGAGATGAGATCGTCTTTCCGGCCGACGAACCAGAAATAGCCGTCGGCGTCCTTTCGGGCCAGATCACCCGTGAGCGCCCAGTCGCCGACGAACTTGTCGCGCGTGGCTTGCTCGTTGTTCCAGTAGCGGAGGAACATCACGGGATCGGGGCGACGCACGGCCACCTCTCCCACCTCGCCGGTCGGGACGGCGGCGCCCGTGTCATCCACGACGTCGACCACGTGGCCGGGAATCGGCCGCCCCATCGAGCCGGGCTTCACCGGCATCAGGAGGGAGCAGTTACCGAGCACCAGGTTCACCTCGGTTTGGCCGAATCCCTCGTGCGGGGTGACGCCGAGCGCCTCGCGCGCCCAGCGGATCACCTCTTCGCCGACCGCCTCGCCGCCCGTGAACATCGAGCGCAGCTCGAGCCGCCAGCGCCCGCGCGGATCGCCGACCGAGCGCATCATCTTCAGCATCGTCGGCACCAGGAACGTGTTGCGGACGCGGTGCCGGGCCAGAACGTCGAAGGCGCGCTCGGCGTCGAATTTCTTCGGACGGTGGGCGACGACCGTGACGCCGTAGTGCCAGCTCGGGAGCAGCACGTCGAGCAGCCCGCCGGCCCATGCCCAGTCCGCGGGGCTCCAGTGGCGATCGCCGGGCTTGGGAAAATACTCGTGATAGAACTCGATCGCCGGCAAGTGGCCGAGCAGCACGCGATGGGCGTGCAGGGCGCCCTTCGGCGGACCCGTCGTCCCCGACGTGTAGATGAGGATCGCCGGATCCTCCGCCGCCGTCGCCACAGGCTCGAGCGAGTCGGGGACCCCCGCGATCGCCTTTCCGTACTCGGTGACGCCATCGGCGTCGGCGCGATCGACCGAGATCACGCGCGTGAGCGCCGGCAACCCCTTGGCGACGGCCAGCACCCGCTCGAGGTTCTCGCCGTCGGTCACGACGACCTTCGCCCCGGCATCACGCAGGCGATACTCGAGCGCCTCCGGACCGAAGAGCGTCGAGAGCGGCAGCGCGACCGCGCCCAGCTTGTAGGCGGCCAGGTGGGCGACCGCGGTCTCCGGCCGCTGCGGCAGCACGATCCCGACACGATCGCCGCGTTCGATCCCGAGTCCGGCGAAGACCCGCGCGAGCTGGTTCGAGCGGGCGCGGAACTCTCCGAACGTGTGCTCGCTGACCGAGCCCGCGTCGTCCTCGTACACCATCGCCACGCGCGAGCGATCGTCGGCGTGGCGATCGCAGACGTCGACCGCGATGTTGTAGACGGCGGGGATCGTCCAGCGGAAGCGGCGGTAGACGTCGTCGTAGGTTTCGCCGCGCGGCAGGACCGTGTCGGCCATGGACTCGTAGCCTACCACCCCGACGAGGCTCTAGGCGCCGCTGAGCCAACGCCATAGGCGCGGACGCGCGGGCGACGTCAAGGTGATTAGAGCTGCTCGCCCAGCTCTCGCCGGCGCCTCGCGAGCCTCGGGACAAGGCTCGCGCGCGTGACGGGCAGGTTCGAAAATAGCTTCGCGTCCGCGTCCATCGCGGCCGAACTCGCCGACCGCCAGCCGGGTGACGATGCCGGAAACGTCCGGTGTCACGACGACGAGGTCCTCGAACAGCGGCTCGATCGACCCACGCCTTCGACCACGCTACGAACGGGATAGAACACGTAGACCAGCGGCAGGACCAGCACGAGCGCGACGACGCCAACCCGCCGTGGCAGCGACGACCGAGCGGGCGGGCGCGCCATGACAACGATGATAAGCTCCGCCGCATGTCACGCCGTCGTGTTACGTTGCGCGCCGTCACCGCGCTGTTCCTCGAGCGCCAGCACCTCGCGCGGCCTCACGCGACTCCGCTGACCGCGCCGCGGCTGCGCCGGTTCGCCCAGGACGTGGGCGGCATCCAGCTCGACTCCATCAACGTCCTCGACCGCGCGCACTACCTGACGGTCTGGAGCCGATTCGGGCCGTACGACCGGGCGTGGCTCGACCGGCAGGTCTACCGGCGTCGCCTCCTCTTCGAGTACTGGGCACACGCCGCCTGTCTCGTGCCGGCCTCGGACTTTGCGTGGTGGCGGCGCGCGATGCTCGACTACCGGAGCCGGCACACCGGCTGGTCGGGCTGGCTCAGACGAAACGGCAAGATGCTGCAGACCGTGCGAGAGGCCGTTCAGGCGAACGGGCCGATGGGCAACGGGGATTTCGAGGGGCGGCGCCCGGCGGGCCGCGGCGGCTGGTGGTCGTGGCGTCCGGTGCAGCATGCGCTGCATCACCTCTGGATGACCGGCGCCCTCACGATCCACTCGCGCCAGCACTTCCAGAAGCGCTACGACTTGCTCGAGCGCGCGATGCCGGACGCGCTCGCGATCGAGCCGGTCACGGCGGTCGAGTTCCAGCGCTGGCATCTCGAGCGGTCGCTGCGCGCGATGGGCGCGGCGACCGAGCTCGACCTGGCGCGCTACCTCACCTTCCCGCGGTTCCAGCCCGGTGTCCGGCGCGCGGCGCTCCGCGGCATGCTCGAGCGCGGCGAGATCGTCGAGATCGAGCTCGAGGGCTCGGCGGGCCGGTGGCTGGCGCTCACCAGCGATCTGCCGGCGCTGGCGCGCGCCGAGAGGGCGCCCGCGCTCTCGCACGGAACGACGTTCCTCTCGCCCTTCGACTCGCTGATGTGGCATCGCGATCGAGTCGCGCGACTCTTCGGGTTCGACTACCGCATCGAGGTCTACACGCCGGGGCCGAAGCGCGTGCACGGCTACTACACGCTTCCGATCCTTCATCACGGCCATCTCATCGGCCGCGTCGACGCGAAGTCGCACCGCGCCGAGCGGAAGCTCGAGGTGCGTCACGTGCACTTCGAGCCCTGGTTCGCGGCGGCCGCCGCGCCGCCGAGAGGGCAGGAGCGCCTCGACCAGGACGAGGCGACCGCCGGCGTCGCGACCGCGCTCTCGGTCGCTCGCCGTCTTCGTGGGCGCCGACGACGTGAAGCTCAGGCGCGTGACGCCGTCTCGGCTACGGCCGGCGCTCGTACGATGGCTGGGCGCCCGCCGTGACGCGTCATCCACCTGACGCCCCCAGGGGACAGCCACGATAGATTCCTGCTACCATCCAGGCAATCCAAGCAGTGGTGGCGCTGCGGGACGTCGGGGCTCTCCCCGCCGGCCGAGGCGCGATGGCAAATTCAAGAGGCAGGCGATCATGGAAAAGGAAAGCAGCCAGCTCATCCGAGGTCTCGAGGGCGTCGTCGCGGCCGAGACCAAGCTTTGCGACCTCGACGGCCGGAACGGCCGCCTGGCCTACGGCGGCTACGACATCGAAGACCTGGCGCGGCGGGCGAGCTTCGAGGAAGTGTGCCATCTGCTCTGGTACGGTGAGCTCCCGAACGCGGCGCAGCTCGACAAGACCACCCTGGCGCTGATCACGGCGCGCGAAATTCCCGCCGATCTCGTCCAGGCCTTCCGGTTGATGCCGAAGGCGACCGATCCGATGCGCGTGCTGCAGGCCGCCGTGGCGATCCTCGGCATGAGCGACCCGGACACCACCGACAGCTCGCACGCGGCGAATATCCGGAAGGCGATCCGCCTCACGAGCCAGATCGCCACGGCGATCTGCGCTCACCATCGGGTCCGGTCCGGCGAGGAGCCGATCCGCCCGGCCGCCGATCTGTCGCACGCCGCGAACTTCCTCTACATGCTCACGGGCAAGCGTCCGAGCGGCGTCGTCGCCAAGGCGTTCGACGCGAGCCTGACGCTCTATGCCGAGCACGAGCTGAACGCGTCGACCTTCACGACCCGTTGCATCGTCTCGACACAGTCCGACATGCACTCCGCGGTGGCCGGCGGCGTCGGGGCGCTCAAGGGCCCGCTGCACGGCGGCGCCGGCGAAGCCGTCATGCGCACGCTTGATGGAGATCGGCGAGGTCGCCAACGTCGACGCCTTCACCGCGAAGGCCCTCACGGAGAAGCGGCGATTCATGGGGATGGGCCACCGCGTCTACAAGGCGGGTGACCCGCGCGCCGCGATCCTCAAGGGCATGGCCGAAGAGGCGTGCCGGCAATCCGGCCAGTTCAAGTGGTACGAGATGGCCGTGAAGCTCCATGCCGGCATCAACGAGGCGAAGAAGCTCATCCCCAACGTCGATTTCTACTCGGCGCCTCTCTTCTACTCGCTCAACATTCCCGTCGACCTCTTCACGCCGGTGATCGCCGCCGGACGCATCGCCGGCTGGACGGCCAACATCATCGAGCAATACGACGACAACCGTCTGATCCGACCCCGCGGCGACTACATCGGCCCCGCCCGCCGCACCTTGACACCGTCGGACAAGCGATGAAGCCTCGGACAAGCGATGACGACGCCGCCCGACGATGATGCCACGCCATCGACGCCGCTCAAAAGCTTCGAGCGGAGCCAAAGCCCAATGACATCACGGCCAGCGCCGACATCGACGCCGCGCATGCCCAAATCGGTGGCGTCTGGGGAGGAGCGGCGCTCGCTCCCCCCAGTGACCAGCCAAATGCCCAAGAGCCTCACGCGCAAGCTCATCGCTAGCCACCTGATTGCCGGCAAGGCGCAGTCGCCGGTCGAGGAGATCGGCATCTCGGTCGACCAGGTTCTCCTGACCGACACCAACGGCACGATGTCCTGGCTCCAGTTCGAGGCGATGGGCTTTCCCGCGCGCCGTGCCCGCGCGCATCGTGAGCTACGCCGACCACAACGTCTACCAGGTCGACTCGCGCAACTCCGACGACCATCGGTACATGCAGGCCGTCTCGCGCAAGTACGGCGCCGTCTTCTCCAAGCCGGGCAACGGCATCTGCCATCAGGTGCACATGGAGAGCTTCTCCATCCCGGGCCAGACGCTGCTCGGCACCGACAGCCACACGCCGCTCTGCGGCGCGGCGGGCATGCTCGCGATCGGCGCCGGCGGGCTCGACGTCGCGGTCGCGCTCGGCGGCGGACCGTACTTCTTCCAGATGCCCGCAGGTCGTCCGGGTCCATCTCACGGGGCGCGCTCCAGCCGTGGGTGACCGCCAAGGACGTGATCCTCGAGCTCTCGCGGCGTCTCACCGTGCGGGGCGGGACGGGCAAGATCTTCGAGTACGGCGGGCCCGGGCTCCGCAGCCTGGTGGCCACCCAGCGCATGACGATCGCCAACATGGGCGCCGAGCTCGGGCTGACGACCAGCGTCTTCCCCAGTCGACGACATGACGCGCTCGTTCCTCACGCGTCTGGGCCGCGGCGACGACTGGCGGCCGGTGGCGCCCGACGACGACGCGACGTACGACGACCAGATCGATCTCGACCTCGTCCGCGCTCACGCCGCTGGTGGCGCTCCCGGGCTCGCCCGACCGCGTCGTGCGGGTCGAGGAGATCGCGGGGACCGCGGTCGAGCAGGTGATGGTCGGCTCGTGCACGAACGGCTCGTGGCACGACATGGCGTCCGTCACGGATGTCGATCCGCGGCCGGCGCGTCCATTCCTCGATCTCGTTCGTCCTCTTTCCCGGCAGCCACAAGATTCTCGAGACGATGGCCCGCGAGGGGCTCCTGACCGACCTCATCGCCGCCGGCGCCACGGTGTCCGAGTCGAGCTGCGGGGCGTGCGCCGGCATCGGTCACGTGCCGGCCGCCGGCGCCAAGAGCCTGCGCGCCTTCAACCGGAACTTCTCCGGGCGGAGCGGCGTGAAGGACGATGCAGGTCTACCTCTGCTCGTCGGTCGTGGCGGCGGCGTCGGCGCTCACCGGCGTCATCACCGACCCGCGCACGCTCGGCCCGCAGCCGGCGGTCGACGCTTGCCCGACCCACTTCGCGTCCTCGACCGTCGGGTTCGTCGAGCCCGACGGCGGCGGCGAGATCCTGCGCGGGCCGAACATCAAGCCGGTGCCGCTGGGCGAGCCCGTCGCCGAGACGCTCGAGGCGCCGGTGCTCCTCAAGCTCGGCGACAAGGTCTCCACCGACGACATCTCGCCCGCCGGCTCCGCGGTGCTCGTCTTCCGCTCCAACGTTCCGGCGATCGCGGAGTTCTGCTTCAAGTACGTCGACGCCGATTTCGTGGCGCGCGCGAAGGCGGCCGGCCGCGGCATCATCGTCGGCGGCGAGACCTACGGCCAGGGCTCGTCGCGCGAGGCCGCCGCCACCGGACCCATGTACCTCGGCGTGCGCGCGGTGATCGTCGAAGTCGTTCGCCCGGATCCACCGGACGAACCTGATCAACTGGGGCGTGGTCCCGCTCGTCTTCGACGACCCGGCGGTCTTCGGCGGCATCGAGCGGGACGACCGCCTGCGCCTGGCGGGCCTGCGCGCCGCGCTGACGGCGGGCGAGCGTGTACGGTGGTCAACGCGCGCACGGGCGCCGCATTCACGGCCTCCTGCGCGCTCACGCCGCGCGAGCGCGACATCTTGCTGGCCGGGGGCATTCTCGCCCACACGCGGGCCAGGCGACGTGATGAGGAGCGCATCCGTGAGCCAGAAGAAGATCCGCGCCGTCTACATGCGTGGCGGCACCAGCCGCTGTCTCGTCTTCCATGACGGCGACCTTCCCCGCCGGACCGGAGCGCGACCGGATCTTGCTCGCCGCGCTCGGGAGCCCCGATCCCTACGGCCGGCAGCTCGACGGCATCGGGGGCGGCATCTCCTCGCTGTCGAAGGCGTGCATCATCGGGCCGCCGACCCACCCGGACGCCGACGTGGACTACACCTTCGCCCAGATCGACGTGCGTACCCCAGTGTGGACTACGCCGGCAACTGCGGGAACTGCTCGTCCGCGGTCGGGCCCTTTGCGATCGACGAGGGCCTGGTGCAGGCGGCCGACGGCGAGACGGTCGTCCGCATCCACAACACCAACACGAAAAAGCTCATCGTGCCGCACGTGCCCGGTGAAGGACGGCGAAGCGGCCGTCGAGGGTGATTTCGAGCTGGCCGGCGTGGCCGGACGCGGCGCCCGCATCGCGCTCGACTTCCTGGACCCGGGCGGCGCCGGCACCGGCCGGCTCCTGCCCACGGGCGCCGCGCGCGAGACGATCGACGGCGACCGACGCGTCGCTCGTCGACGCCACCAATCCCGATCGTGTTCGTCCGCGCGAAGGACCTCGGGCTCGTGGGCACCGAAACGCCTCAGGCGATCGACGCCGATCGGGCGCTCGCGGCTAGGCTCGAAGCGATCCGGGTCGAGGCGGCCGCGCGCATGGGCATCCCCGGCAGCGCCGCCCTGCCGAAGATCGCCATGGTGGCGCCGCGCCCGCCGCTTCACGGCGCTGGACGGCTCGCGCTACGCGGCCGACCAGGTCGACGTGATCACGCGCGTCATCTCCATGGGCGACTGTCATCGAGCCTTCGCGCTCACGGCCGCGATGTGTCTGGCGGTGGCGGCGCGGGTCGACGGAACGCTGGTCCGCGAGTACGCGGGCAATGTGCAGCCGGCGACATCCGCCTGGGCCATCCCTCGGGCGTGCTGCCGATCGACGCGGCGGTGAGTTCCGCGGGCGGCGCCCGTGGGCGGAGCGCGTCACGGTCTACCGAACGGCCCGCCGGTTCATGGAAGGCTTCGCGCGCGTCCCGTGAGCCGCCGCGTCGCCGTGCGGCAGGCGCGGTGAGCGCGACCCTCGCGGGGCCGGCACGGCGCGACACGATGGACGGCTTCTATCGCGCCGTCCGCGCGGTCGGCCGCTTCTGGCTCTGGGTCTTCTTCCGATCGGTCGACGTTCGCCATCCGGAGCGGGTCCCCGCCGGCGGGCCCGTGCTCCTCTGCATCAATCATCCGAACAATCTTCATCGACTCGCTGCTGGTCGGCGGCGCGATCGCCGCGAAAGGTCCACTACCTCGCCACGGCGTCGCTCTTCCGCAATCCGCCTCGTCGCGCGCTTTCTCCTGGCGTGCGGGGCGATCCCCGTTTATCGCCGGCAGGACGCGCACCCGGACCGGATGCGACCGCAACCTCGAGGCCGTTCGACGCGTGCTTCGCCGCCTTCCGCGATGGACGGCTCGTCGCGATCTATCCCGAGGGCACGACCCACGCCGAGATGCGCGTGCAGCGCATCAAGACCGGCGCGGCGCGCCTCGCGCTCGGCTACGAGGCCGAGCGGCCGAACGCGAGCTCCAGCGTGGTTCCCGTCGGGCTCAACTTCGACGCGCGGAAATCGTTCCGCGGGCGTGTCCTCGTCTCCTTCGGCCCGCTCATCGCCGTCGCCCCGTACCTCGACGCCTACCGCGCCGATCCGGTCAAAGCGGTCGCCGCGCTCACCGACGCGATCCAGTGGGGGATGGAGGCCGAGGTCGTCCACGTCGAGCGCATCGACGAGGACCGGCTCGTCGAACGCCGTGCAGGAGCTCTACCGCGACGAGCTGGTGCGCGAGCTCCGCGAGGCGCGTGGGCTCGCCGAGCGGCAGATCGACCTGGTCCGCCTGTCGCGGGCGATCGTGGATTCGATCAACCTACTTCAAGCAGCGCGATCCCGGAGCGGGTCGAGCGGATCTGGCAGCGCATCCAGAGTTACCGCGCGCTGCTGGCCGAATACCACGTCAAGGACGAGGCGGTGCGCGCGCGCTGCGGAGCGGCGGCAGCCCCGACGGCGCCTGCGCCTGACGCTCGGAGGCTATTCTGCGGCTTTCCCGCTCTTCGTCTACGGCGCGGCCGTGAACGTGCTCCCGTACTGGATCCCGCGCTGGGTGGCCCGGCGCATGTCGCGCAAGGAGACGGACTACGCGACGTGGCGGTTCCTGACGGCGATGGTCGCGCTGCCCCTCTTCTGGGGGCTCGAGATCCTCGATCGTCGCGCGGCTCGCCGGACGCGCCGCCGCGCTCGCCTTCGCCGTCTCCCTGCCGATCTCCGGGCTCATCGCATATCGCTACTGGGTCGGCGCCGGACGACTCCGGAGCCGGCTGCGCTTCGGCGCGCTGGCCCTGACGCGCGCGCACGCGGCCCGCCGGCTCACGACCGAGCGGCAGACGCTGATCGCCGAGCTCGAGCGTGGCCAAGAGCGACTACCTCGCCGCGACCAGGGGCAGCTCCTTTTGAGCGTTCGCTTGCTCGAAGAGATGTCGACGCCGGCGCTCGACGCGCTTGACCGCGCACGCACCGTCGTCGTCCTGACGGTGAGCCCGCTCGAGGAGCACGGGCCGCACCTGCCCGTCGGCGTCGACGCGTTCGCCGCGCGCCACTTCGCCGAGAAGCTGGGCGAGCGGCTCACGGCCGGGCGGCCGGGCTGGACGAGCCTTGCTGGCGCCGACCCTCACCTCGGCTCCTTCACGTTCGACGCCGCCGGGACCGTGAGCGTGCGACAGCGCGTCGTGCGGGACGCCGCTCGTCGACTACGGGCGCTCGATGGCGCGGGCCGGCTTCCGCTACATCCTGGTCGCCAACGGTCACGGCGGACCCGGACACCTGACGGCGCTCGAGGAGGCCGCCGCGATCGTCTCGCGGCGACACCGCGTGACGATGGCGTCGTTCTCCGGCCACCTCGCCTGGCAGTTCCTCCGCGGCCGGTACCTCGAGAAGATCGCGGCGGCGCTCGGGCGCCCGCTGTCCGACGACGAGCGGCAGGCGTTCGCCGAGGACGCCCACGGCGGCTGGTGGGAGACCTCCCTCATGCTGCTCCTGCGTCCCGACCTCGTCGACCCGTCGTATCGCGGGCTGCCGCCGGCCCGCTACTCGCTCGCCGAGCGCGTCGTGCCGAACTTTCCGCTCCGCAACGGCGGCCAGGGCTACGTGGGCCATCCCGCGCTGGCGGATCCGGCGTTCGCCAAGGCGGCGACCGAGGTGCTCATGACCGAGACGATGGCGCTGGTGGACGGGCTCCTCGAGGGACGATCAGCGCCGCGCGACGGCCGCTCGCCGTTCTTCGCCCTGCCGTTCTTCCGGACCGACTTCTGGCCGGTCGCCCTCGCGGCCACCGTGGGCCTCGCGATCGGCGCCGCAACGTCGCGACGCTCACGGCCTTCGGCCGAAAGGGGACTGTGGCCGCAGCGCCGATCGTCGAGCTTGAGCCAGCGCGACGGCGTCGCCTGGCTGCGCCTCAACCGGCCGGAGGCCCTCAACGCGCTCAACCGTGCGCTGACGGCCGCGCTCGAGGAGACGCTCGAGCGCGTCGCGGCCATGGACGAGGTGCGCGTGCTGGTAGTCGCCGGCCGCGGACGCGCCTTCTGTGCCGGCAACGACATCAAGGAGATGCAGACCGTCACGGGCGACGACGCCGAGGCGCTCGCGCGGCGCCACGCGGCGATCCTGATGGACCGATTCGCGGCGCTGGCGCCGGTGACGATCGCCGCCGTCGACGGGTATGCCCTGGGCGGCGGGCTGATGCTCGCGATTGCCCAGGACCTTCGTGTCGCCTCCGACCGGGCGCGCTTCGGCCTTCCCGAGGTCACCCTCGGCTTCAATCCGGGGTACGGGATCGCTCGCCTGCTCGACGTCGTGGCCGGCGGCCATGCCCGCGACCTGCTCCTCACCGGCCGCACCATCCACGCGACCGAGGCGCTGCGCATGGGACTCGTCAACCGCGTCGTCGCGCCGCCGACCCTCGAGGCCACCGTCGCAGCCGCTTGCGGCGGACATCGCCCGGTCGCCGCGCGGCGGCCTCGCGGCGACCAAGGAGATCGTGGCGGCGATCCGCGCGGGCGCGCGCGGGCCGCGAGGCGGAAGGCTATGGCGCGGCGCTCAGGACGAGCGCCGCGGCGCGGGAGCGGATCCGGGAGTTCGCGGATCGAAAGAAGCGGTAGCCGCCTACCGCTTGCGGCGCAGCATGTCGTGGTCGGCCGCGCGCAGCAGCTCGTCGGGGCTCTCGGGAGGCGCCTGGGCGTACGCGACCCCGAAGTTGCACCCCACGGCGACGGGCGCGCCGCGCTTGGTGGCCAGCGTCTTGATCTTCTCGCGGACCCGGGCGATGACCGGGTCGGCGTCCCCGGGCCCGGCGTCCGGGAAGAACACGACGAACTCGTCTCCGCCGTGACGCACGATCAGATCCGTGGTGCGGGTGGCCTCGACGAGGGCGTCGCCCACGATTCTCAGGACGTCGTCGCCGACCCCGTACCCGTAGCGATCGTTGATCGCCTTGAGCTGGAGGACGTCGAGCACGATCAACAGCGCGCCGGTCTTGCGGCGCCGCGCGACGGCGGCCAGCCGGCGGTACTGATCGTGGAAGGCCCGGCGCCCCGCCAGCCCGGTGACGGGATCGGGCGCGAAGCGGGAGAGGCGGCGGTCGGTCTCGTAGAGACGTCCGGCGAGGGTGCGGAGCAGACCCACCGCGAGGTCGGTCGAGCTTTTCAGCACCGTCAGGAACTCGCTCTGCCGGAGCACGAGGCAGTGCGTCCGCTCCATCGCCACGACGGTCGCCGAGCGCGCCAGGTTCCGGAGCATGCTGAGCTCGCCGACGATCTCGCCCTCGCCCAGCTCGCCCACGATCAGCTCCACGGGCGAGTCGGGCGCCACCTCGAGCACCCGGACGCGCCCGGAGAGAATCACGTAGAGGCGCTCCGGCGGCTCGCTCTCGCGGATGAGCACGTGGCCGGGGGCGAAGCTCTCCTCGGTCGCGCTGGCCAGGAGCACGTCGCGCTGCTCGGCGGTGAGCTGGCGGAACAGGGGGACCGAGGCGAGGAGGCTCGCACAGCGGGCGCGGCCGTCGCTCCCGGCCGAGACGCGGTCGACGCCGGGCTCGAGGCGCCCGTGGTCGGCGTCGAAGGCCGTCAGCGTCCGGGCCAGCCAGGCGCGAACCCGGGCGCGCAGCATGGGCGGGCTGAACGGCTTGGCGAGGTAGTCGGTCGAGAGCGCTTCGCCCCGGTACACGGCGTCGGAGGGGATCGAGCTGTCGGCCAGGACGACGATCGGAAAGCTTCGGCGGCCGAGGCGGTCGCGCAACGTCTCCAGCACCGGGTCGGCGTCGCCGTCCAGGAGCTCCCGGTCGACGATCGCGATGTCCGGCGCGAGCTCGTGGCCGCGGGCCAGCACCGCACGCATGTCGGAGTGTCGCAGGAGGACCAGCCCGTCGTCGCTGAGAATCTCCTCGATCTCCGTGACCTCGGCCTCGTTCGCGCTGACCACCAGCACGCGGCCGCCCACGATCTGACGATGCTGGAGGGCGGACGCCTCGGCGACGGCGGGGGCGGCGCCGCTGCCCGCGACGGAGAGCTCGAGCCCCTCCCGGGCGGCGAGCACGTCCAGCGCCTGTCCGCGCCCGGCGACGTGGGCGCGGGCCATCACCTCCATCCGCTCCATCATCTCGTCGTCGTGCGCGGGATCGTGGTGGAAGAGCACGAGCCGCTCGACGCCGGCGGCCAGCGCGACGTCGACGGCGTACTCGATGCTGCTGTGGCCCCAGCCGACCTTGTCGCGGTATTCGTCGCCGGTGTACTGCGCGTCGTGGATGACGAGGTTCGCGCCCCTCAGAAAGGTGATGTGCCGCTCGTCACCCGGGTGCTGGGAGACCCGGCCGGCGGCGTTCCAGAAAGGCTCGTGGTCGGTCGCGTAGACGATGGTCGCGCCGTCGCTGGTCATGCGGTACGCGATGGTGGGCGCGGTGTGGTTCATGAACTGCGTCTCGACGAGCACGTCGCCCGACCCGGAAGAAGCCCTCGTCGAGCTCCGTGAAATGGATGCGCGAGCGCAGATCGCGCATCTTCACTGGAAAGTACGAGTACTCCATCTGCCCCGCCATCGCCTCCTCGAGGCCGCGCTGGAAGCCGAACGGCGCGTAGATGTTCAGCTCGGAGCCCGGCAGGAACGCGGGGACGAAGAAGGGGAAGCCCTGGATGTGGTCCCAGTGGGTGTGGCCGATGAAGAGGTGCAGCCGGATGGGCTCCGGCAGCGTCTGCGCCAGATGCAGCCCGAGCTCGCGGGCGCCGGTGCCACAGTCGAGGATGATCACCGTTCCGTCGGAGGCCCGGACCTCGACGCAGGACGTGTTTCCGCCGAAGCGCGCGGTCTTCGGTCCGGGCGCGGCGATCGATCCACGCGTGCCCCAGAAGCGAACTTGCATAGTAGCTAGTCTTATCATATCGCGCTCACCCGGCACGCCTCGCGATTGCCAAGCGTCGCACCCTCTGATAAGAACAGCGCGTGACCCCGCCGCGCTGCCGCCGATCCCGACGCACGTGATGGGAAGCCACGGCTTCCCGGGCTGGTTCTGGACCGCCCTCGACAAGATCAAGGCCGGCGAGTACGGCCAGACCGACGCGAACGAGACGTTCGACGACGCGACCCAGCTCGCCATCCGCGACCAGGAGCGCGCCGGCCTCGACATCATCTGCGACGGCGAGATGCGCCGCTTCTTCTTCGTGCAGACCTTCTACGCGAAGATGGACGGCCTCGACCCGGTCGAGCCGCTCCGGAAGACCGGGCTCTACGCCTACGACTCGGCGCCTCGCTACCGGCCGCGTCAGCGCATCACGGTGCCGAGCGGGCTCGGCGTTGTCGAGGAGTTCCAGTATCTGAAGTCGCAGACCGACCAGCCCGTCAAGGCGACCTGCCCCGGCCCGGTGACGCTCTCGATCCACGTCCAGCTGCGGCCCGGGCGATGCGTACGGCAACGATCGGCTCGCGCTCTGCTGGGACTTCGTGCCCGGCCATCAACGCCGAGCTGCGCGCGCTGGTCGACGGCGGGCGCGGACTACATCCAGATCGACGAGCCGTCGGCCGCGATCGTGCCCGGGCAGATCGGCGAGTACGTGAAGATGTTCAACGCCTGCGTCGAGGGGGTGCGCGCGCGGATCGCCTACCACGTCTGCTTCGGCAATCTCCTGTCGCGCCCGCGCGGCAAGCGCTCGTACCGCTGGATGTTCCCGGCCCTGCTCGACGCCAAGTGCCACCAGTTCGTCTTCGAGTACGCGAACCGCGAGATGGCGGAGATCGAGCACTGGCGGGAGATCGGCGTCGACCGCGACGTGGCGTGCGGCGTCGTCGACGTCAAGTCGTTCTACATGGAGAGCCCGGAGGACGTGGCCGAGCGGCTCGCGCTCTGCGCGAAGTTCATTCCGCCCGAGCGCCTCTCGGCCGTCCCCGACTGCGGCTTCTTTCCGGTGCCCCGCTGGGTCGCGTTCGAGAAGCTCAAGCGGCTCGTCGCCGGCACGCGGCTCGCGCGCCAACGGCTGGGACTGACCCCATGAGTGGAGAATCGTCACGATGAGCCTGCCCCTGATCCCGACCGCGGTCGTCGGCTCCCACGGAAAACCGAGCTGGTGGTTCGCCTCGGTCAAGGCGTTCGAGCAGGGCGAGTTCGGGCCCGGCGGATCTGGACGAGATGTTCGACGACGCCGCCAACGCCGCCATCCGCGACATGGAGAAGGCGGGGATCGACATCATCACCGACGGCGAGGTCCGCCGCCTCGACGGCTACGTCGATTCGTACTACGCGATCATCAAGGGCATCGAGCCCCTGCCCGTCCGCCGCAAGGCCGGCCCGTGGGGCTACGACCAGCAGACGCGCTACGAGGCGGTCGGACGCATCGAGACGCCGAGCGGCGGGCTCGGCATCGTCAAGGAGTTCGAGTACCTCCGCTCGCACACGGCGCACCACGTCAAGGCGACCTGCGCCGGGCCGCTGACGTTCGGCTCCCGGATCCATCCCGGGCACGATCTACAAGGGCGTCGTGGACGTCGCCGAGCGCTTCGCCGAGGTCATCAACGCGGAGCTTCGGGGGCTCGTCGCCGCCGGCGCCGACTTCATCCAGCTGGACGAGCCGGCGCGCGGCAACGTTTCCGGAGAGGAGATGGCGCGGCTCTTCAACCTGGCCACCGACGGTGTCAAGGCGAAGCTCGCCTTCCATATCTGCTTCGGCAACCGCTTCGGCCGCTCGCGCTTCAGCCGCTCGTACGAGCCGTATTTCCCCGGGCTCCTGAAGGCGCACGCCGACCAGCTGGTCCTCGAGTTCGCCGGCCGCGAGCTCAGCGAGGTAGACCTCTGGAAGCGTTACGGCGAGGGGCGCGAGCTCGGCGCGGGCGTGATCGACGTGAAGGGATTCAACCAGGACACGGCCGAGGAGGTGGCGGCGCGCATCCGGAAGGTGCTCCAGGTGTGCCCCGCCGAGAAATTGACCGTGAACCCCGACTGCGGCTTCGGCTGGTCGCCCCGCTACATGTGCAACCAGAAGCTCGCGGCGCTCGCTGCCGGTGCGGCGCTGGTTCGGAAGGAGCTGTCCGGCCGGAGCTAGCCGGCCGCCGTCGCGGGTCGACCGGTCACACGCACGCGTGCTTCGACGGCGTCCCGCGCAGCCTCTCCATCCCCGCGAGCATGCGCGGCAAGTCCATCGGCTGGTCCAGCTCGTTGCGAAATTCCTGGTAGCAGCGCATCACGTTCGGCAGGATTCGCTCGGCGTCGCTCCAGGACGCGTACACGCCGAGCTTGATGTCGGCGGCGGCCGCCTCCGGCGGCATGCCGGCATCGAACCGCTGCTTCGCCTCGCGCCGGACGAGGACCAGGTAGTCGCGCATGTGCTTCAGGTCCTTCTTGGTCCCGATGGGCCCGTGGCCCGGAACGATCACGTCGGCGTCGTAGCGGAGGAGGCGGTCGGCGGCCTTGATCCAGTTGCCGACGTGGCCCTGAAACGCGAGCGGCGTCACGTAGAGGAAGGCGATGTCGCCCGCGAACAAGATCCGCTCCTTCGGCAGGTACGCGACCGCGTCGCCGATGGTGTGCGCGGCGAAGCCCGGGTGCCAGAGCTGGATCTCGCGCTCGCCGTCGTGCAACATCATGCGGTCCTCGAAGGTCACCGTCGGCAGGATCACCTCGAGCTTCGGGAACTCGGCGGCGAACTTCGGCATGAACCGCTGCAGCAGCGGCACCGGGGGAAATCCCGGCGCGAGCGCCGCCCGGCACTTCTCGGTGGCGACGATCGTCGCGCCGCGGAAGAACCGGTTGCCCCCGGTGTGGTCGAGGTGGTGGTGCGTGTTGATGAGCTGAGCGATCGGCTTGCGCGTCGTCTTCTTGATGGCCGTCACCAGCCGCCTGGTCATCGACGGGACCATCAGCGCGTCGACCGCGACCGCCCCCGAGGGTCCCACGATCAGCCCGGAGTTGGCGACGCCGGTATCGCCGGTCGGATCGATCCCCGAGGCCTGGACGTAGGCGAAGACCTTGGGCCCCGACCTCGATCATCCCGCTCTTCCAGCGCTGTGGCACCGCGTGACGGGCCATATCGCGCGGCACGATAACACAGCCCGGCGCCTTGACATGGCGAAAGCCCGCGTGCTATCTCGCGCTATGCCCGACGCCGTCCTGCTGCGCACCGAGCACCTCACGCGCGCGTATGGCAGCCTGCTGGCGGTATCGGACGTGGACGTGAGCGTCCGGCGCGGCGAGCTGCGCTCGATCATCGGGCCCAACGGCGCCGGCAAGACGACGTTCTTTCGCCTGATCTCCGGCGAGACGGTGCCGACCTCGGGGCGCATCTGGTTCAACGGCGCCGACATCACCGGCATGCCGCAGCACGCGACGGCCCGGCTGGGAATCGCCAAGTCGTACCAGATCACGAACATCTTCCCGCACCTGAGCGTGCTCGAGAACGTGCGGGTCGCGGTACAGGGCTACGCGCGGTCCTTCAACTTCTGGTCGCGCGCGGAGCATCTCACCGACGTGAAGGACCGGGCCGTCGCGACTCTGAGGTCCGTCGGGCTCAGCACCAAGACTCGAGATGCTCGCGGCGCATCTCTCTCACGGCGAGAAGCGGCACCTCGAGCTCGGGATCGCGCTGGCGTCGGATCCCGATCTTGTTGTTGCTCGACGAGCCGACCGCCGGGCATGAGCCCCGAGGAGACCGACGCGACGATGCGGCTGATCCGCGAGCTGGCCGCCGGGCGTACGGTCGTCTTGGTCGAGCACAAGATGAAAGTGGTCATGGGCATCTCGGATCGGATCACGGTGCTCCACCAGGGCCAGGTGCTCGCGGACGGGACCCCGGAAGAGATCCGCGCCAACACGCGGGTGCAGCAGACCTACCTGGGAGCCAGCCGGTGAGCCTGCTCACCCTCGAGGGCGTGCACACCTACTACGGCGAAGCCCACATCCTGCAAGGCGTGTCCGTGACGGTCGGCGAGGGCGAGGTCGTCACGCTCATCGGGCGCAACGGCGCCGGCAAGACCACGACCTTGCGGTCGATCATGGGCATCGTGCGGGCCCGACGGGGCCACGTGCGCTTGCGCGGCGAAGACATCACCGGGCTCGGAACCTACGAGGTCGCGCGGCGCGGGATCGCGTGGATCCCTGAGGAGCGGCGGGTGCTGCCGAACCTCACCGTGCTCGAAAATCTCCGGCTCGGCATGCTCGGCGGCTCGCCGCGCAACGGCGATGCGGACGTGCTGGAAGAGGTGTTCGGCTACTTTCCGCGGCTTCGCGAGCGCATCGCGCATCGTGGCCGGTTTCTCTCGGGCGGCGAGCAGCAGATGCTCGCCATCGCGCGAGGCCTGGTGAGCCGCCCGGCGGTCATGCTCGTCGACGAGCCGACGGAAGGGCTCGCGCCGCTCCTGCTCGTTCGGAACCTCACCGAGATCCTGGCCGCGATCAACCGGCGGGGCACGACGATCCTCCTGGTCGAGCAGACTCTCGACGTCGCGCTGGCGCTCTCGCACCGCGTGTACGTGATGGATCAGGGGCAGATCCAGTTCGAGGGCACTCCGGAACAGCTCCGCCGGGACCCGACCATTCAGCAGCGCTTCCTCGAAATCTGAGGTCGGCGTCCCGGCGGCGAACGACGGGCGGTGGCTCAGCGCCAGCCGCGGCCCGGATGGCCGTGGCGGACGTGACCCGGCGGGACGATCACACGCTCCTTGATCACGATGACGCGCTTGGGCGCGTGGTACACGGGCCGATAGTGAACCGGCGCGCGATAAACCGGCGCCGGCACGTAGACCGGGTAGTACTGCGGCTGCACGACCACCGGCGGCGCAACGGGCAGCGGAGGCGGCGCCACGACGACCGGTCGGGGCACTGGGTGGAACACGCCGAAGACGCCGGTGCCCGAGATGATCTGGTTGAAGACGGCGAAGGCGCCGAGGCCGAGCGCCGCGTCGGTCGACGCCCCCGCGAAGGCCGCGCCGGGGACGAGCAACGTCAACAAGGCCGCGAATATCATTAGCTTTTTCATAGTCGGTCCCTCCCGAGGGGGCCAACCTCTTTGCCTTCCCTCTGGTGGATTAGACGAGCCGTCGGGCTAACTGTTTCGGGGGGCCACGGCGCAGCTTCTGACGGAGATCAGCGACCGGCAGAGGGCCTGCGGCCGGAGACGTTGAACATCGCCGTGTCGAGCCCGAGCGCGCTCTTGCCGATCGCCTCGAGCATGCGATCGACCGTCGGCGGCATCAACGTGCAGGTCCTCAGGTCGCGGAACGCGCGCTCCGCGGGAAAGTCCTTGTAGGCGCCGCGGCCTCCGACGACCTGGATGACTTTCGACGTCACGTGCAGGCCGACTTCCGTGGCCAGGTACTTGGCGCGGTTGGCGAGCGGGCCCAGCTCGCGCGAGCTCCGCGCCGTCCCAGCGAGCGGCCGAATCGGCCAGGACCAGCCCGGCCGCGTCGAGATGCGCCGCCAGCTCGCCGACGTGGCGCTGGACGGTCGGGATCCGCCGCGACCGCGATGTTCTCCGGCTTCACGACGCGCTTCTTCGCGTAGTCGAGCGCGAAGGCCAGCGCCGATTCCGCGATACCGAGGTAGACCGCTGCGTAGCCGAGCGCGAAGCTCTCGATGACACCCACCTGGATCGCGGCGCCGGGATCCCCGAGCATCCCGTCGGCGGGCACGCGGACGCCGGTGAACGTGACCGACGGGCTGAAGGTCGCGCGCATGCCGAGGGTGTCCCACTTGCCGTCCGTCGCGATGCCCGCGGCGTCGGCGTTCACCAGCGCCAGCTGCAGCGACTTCGCCATGTCGGTGCCGCCGTCGAGCGCGCACCAGATCATGTAGTACGACGGCGCCGAGTGCCATCGTGCAGAAGTGCTTGACGCCGTCGATCACGTAGCCGGCGCCGATCCCGTCGGACGACGGTCTCCATGAGCAAGGTGCGCGAGAGGCTCACCGCGGGCTCGCTGCCCCAGCTCCCGAAGAGCTTGCCGTGGCCGCACCACCTCGTCGAAGTAGCGCCGCTTCTGCTCGGCGGTTCCGACTGCGTCGATGAATCGCATGACCGTCGAGTGCATGTGGACGGTCATCGCCGTGCTGGCGCAGCCGCGGGCGATCGCGCGGATGACCGCGATGTACGTCGCCATGTCGAGCCCGAGGCCGCCGTGGCGCCGGGGGATGGCGCCGGCCAGGAGCCCTTCGCGCCAGAGAGTCTCGCCAGCTCTCGATCGGGTTGGCGCCGGCGGCGTCGTACTCGCCCGCCCGGCGGCGCGATCCGCTCGCGGGTCAACCGCTCGGCGCGCTCGACGATCGCGTGCTTGAATCTGGCTCACCGCTGCATCTCCCGGCGTCGTCAATGTGCCCCAGATTCCCGCGGGGAAGAAACAGGACGAACGCCATGAAGATGACGCCGATCACGAGCGGCCAGTACTCGATGAAGATGCTGAGTCGGTCGGCCAGGATCAGGAAGGTCGCGGCGCCGACGAAGGGCCCGAAGAACGTCCCGGCACCTCCGAGCAGGGTCATGATCACGACCTGGCCCGAGGTCGACCAGTAGAGCGACTCGACGGGCACGACGGTGAGGCGGAGCGCGTCGAGCGCCGCCGGCAAGCCCGGCGAACAGAGGCCGAGAAGACGAACGAGAGCAGCTTGATCCGGTTGATGTCGTAGCCGCAGGCCACGGCCCGGTCGCTGTTCTCGCGGATCGCCCGCAGCACGGCGCCGAACGGCGAGTCCAGGATCCGCTTGAGCGCCGGCGACCGCCAGCACGACCAGCACGTACGCGAAGAAGTAGAACGCCAGCGGGCTGCGAAGCGATACGGATCACGCCCGGCAGGCCCAGCGGGTGCGAGCGGGATGCCGCGCAGCCCGTCGTCGCCGCCGGTCAGGTCGGCGGCGTGGAAGGCGATGAAGTAGAGCATCTGCGCGAAGGCAAGCGTGAGCATGGCGAAGTAGATGCCGCGCCGGCGAAGGCAGAAGAATCCGATCAGGGCGCCGCCGATCACCGCCGACCACGAGCCCGACGCCGAGCGCGAGCCAGAGCGAGGTCACCTTCAGCTTGGCCAGCGCGATGCCGGTCCCGTAGGCGCCGAGCCCGTAGTAGGCGGCGTGGCCGAACGAGAGGAGTCCCGGTGTAGCCGTAGAGGAGATTGAAGCCGAGGGCGAAGAGGCCGAAGATCAGCACCTGCGTCGCGAGCGACTGGTAGGGCACGAGAAACGGAAAGACGGCGAAGAAGACGATGAAGGACGCGATGGGGTGGGCCGCTCACCCAGCCGCGAGCCGCGCCGAACGCCGCGCCGCATCACTCCGCCAGACCCGCCTCGCCGAAGAGTCCGCTCGGCCGGACGAGCAGCACCGACCGCCATCACGACGAACACCACGATCTCGGCGAGCTTGGGCGCGAAGAAGGTCGTGAGGCTGACGATCTCGCCGATGAGCAGTCCGGCCACGATGGCGCCGGGCAGGCTACCCATGCCCCCGACCACGACGACCACGAAGCACTCGATGATGATCTCGACGCCCATCTCAGCGTAGACGCCTCGCATCGGCCCGCCAGCACGCCGGCCAGCCCGGCCATGCCGATCCCGATCCCGAAGACGAGCAGCCAGATTCGGTTGAGGTCGACGCCGAGCGCCCGCACCATCAACGCGTCTCGCGAGCCCGCCCGGATGATGAGCCCGATGTTGGTCTTCTCGAGGAACAGCCAGAGCGCGACCAGCACGAGCGCGGTCACCGCGATGACGAACAGACCGGTAGACCGGGAAATTCATGAAGCCCAGGTCCACGGCGGCGGCCAGCTGCTTGGGCGGGTCGACGGTCAGCCCGATTTTTCCCCAGACCAGCTTCACGGCTTCGACCATCGCGAGCGACAACCCGAACGTCAGCAGCAAGGGATCGTCCGGGCTTCGTCCGTAGAGCCGCCGGATGAGCACGCGTTCCACGAGGAGCCCGAGCGTCCCGACCACGAGCGGCGCCAGGACGAGCGTCGCCCAGAAGCTCTTCGTCAGCCCGAGGATGGAGAACGCGACGTAGGCGCCTAGCATGTAGAAGGCGCCGTGAGCGAAGTTCACCACGGTCATCAGCCCGAAGATCAGGCTGAGGCCCGATTGCGATCAGGACGAGGATCCCGCCCAGCACGAGCCCGGTGAAGACCTGCGCGGCGAGCGCGGACAGCGAGACGTCGAGCACGCCGCTACGCGAAACCCTTTTCGGCGCAGGTCCGGTCGAGCTCCTCGTTGGCTGCGACCTTGCCGACGACCTCGAAGTAGCCCCACTCGCCCTTCACCTGCTGCGGCGAGCGGACCTTGAGGATCCAGAGATCCTGGAAGGACTTGTTGTCGCAGGCGCGCCACCACTGCTTACCCTTGTAGTGGTCGTACATCGCGGTTCTTGCGGAGGGCGTTGGCCACCGTGTCGGAATCGGTCGACTTCGCCAGCTCGACGCCCCGGGCGACCTCCTTGATGCCGCAGTAGCCATAGCCGGAGTACGCGTCGGGCGGCCGGTTGAACTTCTTCGATGAACGCGTCGACGTAGCGCTTGGCCTGCGGCACGGTCTCGGCCAGCTCGTGGCAGAAATGGGTCGCGCCGTAGATATCCTGGAAGACCTCGGCGCCGCCCTCCTTCGTGTAGTAGAGGAAATGCAGCGGCTGGGCGATCTTCGCGTCCTTCTTCAGGCCGAAGCTGATCGCCTGCTTCAGGAATGGAACGTTGTCGGCGCCCGGAGTGACGGCATAGATCGCCTCGGGCTTGGCCGCCTGGATCTTCGGCAGGTGGGCCGAGAACTCGGGCTTGCCGAGCGGATACGGCGTGCTCCCGAGGACCGTGCCGCCGAGCTTCGGACGGCCGCGGTGAACACGGCGTTGTTCTGCTTGCCCCACGCGTAGTCGGCGTAGACGATCCACCACTTGCTTGCCGAGCTTCTGCATGCCGAAGGCTGGCCATGGCGCGGCTCGTGATCATCGGGTTCAGCGCCTCGTGGAAGGTCAACGGGCTCGTGTCCGGCTTGGCGCTGATCTCGTCGGACTGGCTCACCGAGATGTAGAGCTTCTTCGCCGCCTTGGTCTGCTCGTTGATCGCCATCTGCACGTGGGCGGCGAGGCCGCCGACGACGAAGTCGACCTTCTGGTTCTCGATCAGCTCCTTGGTGCGCTGGGCCCCGACGGCGGGCTTGAGCTCGTCGTCACGGAACATCACGTCGACCTTGCGCCCCATGATGCCGCCCTTCGCGTTGATCTCCTCCATGGCGAGCTGGGCGCCTCGTTGCATGTCGGCGGCGATCGCGGCGAAGGTGCCCGTCAGGGGCAGGGGAAAGCCGATACGGATCGGGTCCTTGCTCTGCGCCCGCAGCACGGCGGGGAAGCTGAGGACGGTGGCGCCGGCCGCTGCGGTCGTCAGAAATTGGCGTCGATGCATGAATCCCTCCGTCGTGAACGCGGTGAGATGTCTCGAAACGCGCCGATGATAGGGGGCCGGTCCGCGAGTGTCAATCGTGATAGATTCCGGCCGTGTCGCCGGAGGCCGGCCGCATCGGAGCGCGCGTCAAACGCGGCGACGACCCCCGCCTGCTGACCGGGCGCGGCCGCTACGTCGACGACGTGGCGTTGCCTCGCATGGTCCACGCCGCCTTCGTTCGGAGCGCCCACGCCCACGCGCGTCTCGTCCGCGTCGGTCTCGACCGGCGCCCGGGCGTCCGGCGTCGTCGGCGTGTTCACCGGCGAGACCGTCGCCCGGCTCTGCAAGCCGTACCGCGGCATCCTGCTCCACTACAAGGGCATGAAGACCGGCGCCATGCTCCCGCTCGCCGTCGAGCGCGTGCGCTACGTCGGCGAGCCGATCGTCGCGGTCGCCGCCGAGAGCCGGGCGGAGGCCGACGACGCCGCGGCACTGATCGACGTCGAGTACGAGCCGCTGCCGCGCGGTGCTCGCGCCCGACTGCGGCGCTCGCGGCCGGAGCGCCGCTGATCCACCCCGAGCTCGGCGACAACGTCCTCTACGAGACGCGCCTGACGGCCGGCGACGTCGAGCGCCGCCTTCGCCGGCGCCCGGCGCATGTGGTCGCGTACGTTCACGACCGGCCGCCACACCGGCGTGCCGCTCGAGCCACGGAGCCTGTCGCCGACTACGAGCCCGCCACGCGCGCGCTCACCGTCTGGATCTCGACCCAGGTCCCGCACATGATGCAGGCCGTGCTCGCCGAGCTCTTCAGCCTTCCCGAGCAGCGCGTTCGCGTCGTCGCGCCCGACGTCGGCGGAAGCTTCGGCATCAAGATCCACGTCTACCAGGACGACATGGCGGCCTGCGCGATGGCCTTGATGCTCGGCCGCCCCGTCAAGTTCGTCGCGAGCCGGCGCGAGTCGTTCCTGTCCGACATCCACGCGCGCGAGCAGACGATCCGCGTCGAAGTGGCGGCCGACGGCGACGGCGCGCTTGACCGCGATGCGCGCGTCGATCGTCGGCTGCGGTGGGGCCGTACTCCGCCTACCCTCGCTCGAGCGTCGTCGAGGGCGGCCAGGTCCTCCGGCTCCTTCCGGGGCCGTATCGTCTGCGGCACTACGACGCGGCCCTGCGCGTCGTGGCGCAGAACAAGGTCGTCACCTCGCAGTACCGCGCCGTGGGCCATCCGATCGCCGCCGCGGTGACCGAGAGCATGCTCGATCTCGTCGCGCGCGACCTCGGACTCGACCCCGCCGAGGTGCGCCGGCGCAACCTGGTCGCCCGCGAAGATCTGCCCTACCGCTCGGTCGACCGGCAACGTCTTCGACAGCGGCAGCTATCACGCCGCGCTGGCGCGGCTGCTCGAAGCGGCCGACTACGACCGACTGCGGCAGGAGCAGGCGGCAGCCCGCGCCGCGGGACGCCACGTCGGCATCGGGCTCGCGTGCTTCGTCGAGCTCACCGGCCCGGGGGCGCAGTTCTACGGCGTGGGCGGCGCGCCCATCTCGGGCCAGGAGGGCGCGACCGTGCGGCTCGAGCCCGGCGGCGCCGTCACGGCCCGCGTCGGCGTCACCGACCAGGGCCAGGGCACCCACACGGCGCTGGCGCAGATCATCGCCGATGTGCTGACGTGGCCGCTCGACCACGTCGCCGTCCTCTCCGGCGACACCGCCGTCGTGCCGTACGGAGGCGGCACGTGGGCGAGCCGCGGCATGCCGATCGGCGGCAGCGCGACCCTGCTCGCGGCGCGGGCGCTCGGCGAGAACGATCCGGACGATCGCCGCCGCGATGCTGGAAGCCCACGCCGCCGACATCGAGCTCGCCGACGGCCGCGCCGATCGTTCGCGGGAGCCCGGAGCGCGGCCTGAGCTTCGGCGAGCTGGCCCGCGCCGCGCACTTCCGATCCAACGAGCTCCGCGGCGTCGAGCCGAGCCTCGAGACGACGGTGCACTACACGAACCCGTCGGCGTGGACCTTCACCAACGGCGCGCACCTGGCCGTCGCCGAGGTCGACGTCGAGACGGGCCGGGTGCGAGTGCTGCGATACGTCGCCGTCGACGACTGCGGGCGGATCGTCAACCCCGCGCTCGTCGAGGGCCAGATCGCCGGCGGCATCGCCCAGGGGCTCGGCGGGGCGCTCGAGCGAGCACTGCGTCTACGACGACGCCGGCCAGCTCCTCTCGGCGACGCTGATGGACTACGCCGTGCCGACCTGCCGCCGACATGCCGCCGATCGAGATGCACCACCTCGAGACGCCGGCGCCGGGACTCGCCGGCGGTTTCAAAGGCGCCGGCGAAGCGGGCGCCACGGGCGCGCCTGCGGCGATCCTCAACGCCGTCAACGACGCGCTGGCGCCGCTCGGCGTGATGCTCACCGACCAGCCGATCACGCCGGAGCGGGTGATGCGCGCCTCCTGCGCAGGCGGACATAGCGCGGGCGCCGACGCCATGCGCTACCCTGCACTCATGAAACCGCCTGTCAGAGACCGCGGATCTCGACCGTCGCGCTCGTCGCGTTGCCGTCCGTCGCTCCGCTTGCGATCGCCGCAGCCCGACTTCGCCAGCGTGCAGGTGCAGCCGAACACGCCGCCCAAGCGCGGCGCCGGCCTTCGCGCTGCCCGATCTCGCCGGCAAACCCGTCAGCTTCGTCCGATCTGCGCGGCAAGGTGGTGATGCTCTTCTTCTGGGCGACGTGGTGAACGACCTGCCGGGAGGAGTTGCCCTCCGTCCAGAAGCTCCACCGGGAGCTTCGCGGCAAGGGATTGGAAGTCGTCCTCATCGACTTCCGGGAGGATCCTGAGCGCGTCAGGCAGACCGTGAAGGAGCGCGGCTACACCTCGCCGGTGCTGCTCGACGAGAGCGGCGACGTGAGCGGGCAAGGTGTACGGCGTCTGGGGCCCGCCGACGGTCTACCTCGTCGATCGGCAGGGCCGGCTGGTCGGGCGGGCTGCCGGGCCGCGGCCGTGGGACGGCCCGGCCGGTCGCCGGCTTATCGAGGCGCTGCTCGCCGCTCCCGCAACCCGCCCTGACGCCGGCCCGCCTGGATTGCGAATTTTCGAGGCCCGGATGCTAGGCTGATATCTTACGTGTATCCAGCCCCACGCCGGCAGGCACCCGTCGCCCGCCGGCCATGATGTGCGAAGACGGAGCGCGCCCCGGACCAGGCTGAGGATGGTCATGGACCCGACGTCCGCTGCTGAAGCGCGAGAGCGAGTCGCGAAGTGGATCGAAGAGGCACGCCAGATTTTCAGTCTCCTGCCCGAGCTGATTGTGGGCGACCACCAGGCGGGCGAGCGGGCGACCGCAGCGCAGAGGGAAGCGGAAAAGCTTCACAAAGAAGTCGAGGACCTCAAGCGGGAGAATCACCTGCTCCGCCTCGAAAAGGACGAGATCGCGCAGGCCATGGCGCAGATCGCCGCGAAGCTCGGGATCACGCCGCGGCGCAGTCCCTTCGAGCGCGGCGGCGGCCCGCGGAGCCACCGAAGCTGGGCGACCAACTGAGACCGCACGAGCCGCCGAGGCCGGCGGAGCCGCCGAAGGCGCGCCGATCCCGCGAAGTCCTGAAGGCCTACGCGGTCCTGCGCCGAGCGGAAGGTCCCGGACGACTGCTTGGCGCGACTGCTCTTGAGACTCAGCGTCAGATCGTACTTCTTCTCCGTGTTCGGATCCGCGTTGAACACCCCGATCCACAGCGTCGCGTAGTCCCGTCCCAGCCCCGGCACCGACGATCCCTCCGGAAAGAGGCGCGTCAGCTCGGGCTTCACGTCGACTCGTCCGACCGGCGGCATGGTCATGAGCCATGCCTGATCGGAGTCGTTGCGGCCGTCCAGGAGCTTCACGTCGATGGACCGCGGCTCGCGAAGGTCGGCGGCGATGGCAAAGAATCGAGTCGTCATGGGCGCGACCACGATCGGGAATCGGTGATCGGCGAATCGCTGGCGCTCCTGAGTGAGCCGCTGCGAATTGTGCTCGGGATCGCCGATCCGGTTGCTCGGATGCGTGAAGATCCGTGTCTCCGTCGCCGACTCGAGAATCCGCGCGTGAGTCCAGACGCCGGGCTCGGGCACCGCGGCGACCAGGACGCTCTTGACGAACTCGGGGTACTGCTCCTCCAGCCGCCCCTCGGTCGACGAGCACGTTGTAGAGGTGCGCGCCCACGGTCTTCGGCTGCCCGGCGGCGCCTGGCTGGAAGGTCTTGAGGCTGTTGAGCGCCTTGTTGACGAACCCGGCGGAGCGCTGCTCGATGTGCTCGAGGAGGATCGAGTAGCCGTACGCCAGCAGGCCTTCCTCGTAGTCCGTGCTCTTCTGGATCGGCACGCTCAGGACGTAGTTGTATTTCCCCAGCTCCTCCTTGACCGCGGCGGGGAAGGAGAGCGTGCCCTTCCAGCTCGTCCAGCGGGCCCAGGCCGACACCCACCACTGCGCCGCCTCGTCCTGTGAGGCGTGCTCGACCGCGTTCGCGCGCTGGGTTCGTTCGGGTCGGTCACTCCCTTCAGCACGGGAGCGGCGCTGGCCATGGCGGGCTCCAGGGCGAGAGCGGGCGGCGGCGGCGCGGCGGGCCGAGCCGCCGGCTCCGGCGCCCTCGGAGCGGCGGGGGCGGCCCGTTCGGTGATCGGCGCGCGAGCGGCACCGACCACCAGCTTGCCCCGCGTCGCCGCGACCGCGAGCGTCTTGCCGAACGACTGGGTCACCGCATCCTCGAGTGCCGCGAACTTGTCGTCGTCGAGCGCGTCGCGTCCCTCGATCATCGAGAGCAGCGCGGCGAACGAAGGGGTGCTCTCGAGGAAGGCGGGCGCGTTCTCGCCGTCGAATGCCTTGGGGTCCTGAGCGGCCTGGCGGATTTCCCGCGCCTTGGCCTGGCACTGAACGAGCGCCGGAAAGTTTGGACCGTCCACGTGGGAGACGGTCAGGACACGGTCGAGCACCGCCATGACCCGGGTTCGGGCTTCGGTCAGGGCGCTCTGCTTCTCCTGGACGGCGAGAGCCTGGACGACGGTCTCCAGCACGGGTCTGAGAGCCTTGAGACTGTCGATCTCCGACGGCCCGGGGGCATTGACGGAGAGCGAGCGCGCGGCCTCCAGGACGCGCTGACGGACGTCCACGAAGTCCGTGCGGATCCTGGCGATTTCGTCGATCAGCGACTCTGCCGGCAGGGCCCCGGCCGACTGGACCTGTCCAGCGGTCTGGGCGAGTGCCTCGGCAAGGGCTGAGAACCGTTCGCTCAGCGCGCCAAGGCTTTTGGCAAGTTCATCGGCATTCAGCGCCATGGGATGAAATCGATTCTATCGCGGGGCCGCCCTGGACATGTCAAAGTCCGGAACCGAGGCCCCCTCGGCGAGGGTCCGACCCCCGTGCACGATGGTAGACTCCGGGCCGTGAGCCTCCCCCTCGAAGGCGTAGTCGTTGCCGATCTGACACAGAACGTCGCCGGGCCGTTCTGCACCCAGATCCTCGGCGACATGGGGGCCGAGGTCATCAAGGTGGAGCGTCCCGGGCGCGGCGACGACGCCAGAGCGTGGGCGCCGCCATACTGGGGCAAGGAAAGCGCGACGTTTCTCGCGCTGAACCGCAACAAGAAGAGCCTCGCCCTCGACCTCAAGTCTCCCGGCGGGCTCGAGATCCTGCACCGGCTGGTCAGCCGCGCCGACGTCTTCGTCCAGAGCCTGCGTCCCGGAGCGATCGACGAGCTCGGACTCGACTTCGCCGGCGCCACCCGCCTCAACGCGAGAATCATCTACTGCTCGATCACCGCCTTCGGCGTGAGGGGACCGCTCAGCCACCTGCCGGGATACGATCCGCTCATGCAGGCCTACAGCGGCCTCATGTCGGTGAACGGACATCCCGGGCAGGAGCCCGCGCGCGTGGGGACGTCGATCGTCGACATGGGCACGGGGATGTGGGCCGCGCTCGGCGTCGTCGCGGCGCTCCGCCAGCGCGACGCGACCGGACGCGCCGTCGAGGTCACGACCGCGCTCTTCGAGACGGCGCTGATGTGGATGTCGTATCACGCCATGGGCTACCTCGGCTCGGGCGCGGTGCCCGCGGCGCAGGGCTCGGGCACGGCGATGATCGCGCCGTACCAGGCGTTCCCGACCGCCGACGGCTTCGCGATGATCGGCGCCGCTTCCGATGCCCTGTTCACCCGCCTGGCGGCGGCGCTCGGCTGCCCCGAGCTCGTCGGCGGACGAGCGGTTCAAGGACAACCCCTCGCGCGTGACCAACCGCGAGGCCCTCGTCGAGGCGCTCTCGCCGCGCACGCGCGAGCGCAAGGCGGCGGAGCTGGTCGAGACGCCTGCGCGCAGGTGGAGTGCCGGCGGCGCCGATCCTGACGTGGATCGCGTGCTGGAGGAGCCGCAAACGCGCGAAAGCGGCGTGCTCGTCGGCGCGCGAGCCACCCGCGCCTGCCCGACTACCAGAGCATCGGCCTGCCGCTCACCTGGGACGGCGTCAGGCCGGCCGTGCGCCGTGTCCCGCCGCTGCTCGGCGAGCACAGCAGCGATGTCCTCACCTGGCTCGGCTACACCCTCGACGACGTCCGCGGCCTCAAGGGAAACGGGCGTCATCCAGTGACGCCGCCACCTTCCGCCATCTGCTGGTCACGCGCTCGGACGATGCAGCGCGTCGTCACGGTGACGATGAACCGCCCGAGCAGATGAACGCGATGAACACCGCGATGGGCGAGGACCTGCTCGCCTGCTTCGACGGCTTCCAGCGCGATCCCGACGTGCGCGCCGATCGTGTTCACCGGCGCGGGTGACCGGGCGTTCTGCGCGGGCGGCGACCTCAAGGAGCGCAACGCGATGACCGACGAGGCGTGGCGCGCGCAGCACGTGATCTTCGAGCAGGCGGCGTTCCGCGTCCTTCGGTGCCCGGTGCCGGTGATCGCGGCGGTCGAGGGCTTCGCGCTCGCGGGCGGCTGCGAGCTCGCGATCCTCTCGGACTTCATCGTCGCCGGTGACGACGGCGGTCTTCGGCGTCCCGGAGACGACCCTGGGCATCTTTCCGGGTATCGGCGGCACGCAGCTCCTGCCGCGGATCGTCGGCGCGCCGCTGGCCAAGGAGCTGATCTTCACCGGGCGGCGCATGAAGGCCGACGAGGCGAAGGCGGCGGGCCTGATCAACCATCTCGTGCCGGCCGGACAGGCGCGCGCCACGGCGACCCAGATCGCCACGACGATCGCGAAGAACGGCCCGATCGCCGTCCGCCAGGCGAAGAAGGCCATCGCCTACGGCACCGAGACCGATCTCGACACCGCGATGATCCTGGCGATCGAGGCCTATAATGCGACGGTCGTAACCGAGGACCGCCTCGAGGGCGTCCGCGCCTTCAACGAGAAGCGAAAGCCCGAGTTCAAGGGGAAGTGACGATGGCCTCGATCGAGCTCTCCCTCACCGAAGAGCAGCGCGCGCTCCGCGCGGGCGTGCTCGAGATCTGCAAGCGCTATCCCGGCGACTACTGGCGCGACCTCGACACGCGCCGCGAGTACCCGGAGAAGTTCGTCACCGAGCTGACCGAGGCGGGCTATCTCGCCGCGCTGATCCCGCAAGAGTATCGGCGGCGCGGGGCTCGGCATCCGCGACGGCGGCCTGATCCTCGAGACGATCAACTACTCCGGCGGCAACGCCGGCGCCTGCCACGCCCAGATGTACATCATGGGGACCGTGCTGCGGCACGGCTCCGAGGCGCAGAAGCGGGAGTATCTGCCGAAGATCGCGACCGGCGCCCTGCGGCTGCAGGCGTTCGGCGTGACCGAGCCGAACTCGGGCTCGGACACCACGAAGCTCCAGACCACGGCGATCCGCAAGGGCGATCGCTACGTCGTCAACGGCCAGAAGATCTTCATCTCGCGCGTGCTCCAGTCCGACCTGATGCTCCTGCTGGCGCGCACGACGCCGGTGGAGCAGGCGAAGCGAAAGACCGACGGGCTGTCGGTCTTCCTGATCGACATCCGCGGGCTCAAGGGCTTCGAGGTCCGGCCGCTCCGGCATGATGATGAACCACTCGACGAACGCCCTCTTCTTCGACAACGTCGAGATCCCCGCCACGAGCCTCATCGGCGAGGAGGGCAAGGGCTTCTCACTACATCCTGGACGGCATGAACGCCGAGCGGATCCTGGTCGCCTCGGACTCGCTCGGCGACGCGCGCTGGTTCATCGAGAAGGCGGTCGCGTACTCGAATCAGCGCGTCATCTTCGGCCGGCCGATCGGCGCCAACCAGGGCGTACAGTTCGTCGATCGCGCAAAGCGCACGTCTCGACCGATGCCGCGCAGCTCATGCGCGACAAGGCGGCCGCCCTCTTCGACGCGGGCCAGCCGTGCGGCGGCGAGGCGAACATGGCGAAGTACCTCGGCGCGGAGGCGGCGTGGGAGGCCGGCAACGCGTGCATCGACTGTCACGGCGGCTACGGATACGCCGAGGAGTACGACGTCGAGCGGAAGTTCCGCGAGTGCCGGCTCTACAAGACGGCGCCGGTCAACAACAACCTGGTGCTCGCGTACGTCGGCGAGCACGTGCTGGGGATGCCGCGGTCGTACTAGGCCCGGCGCCCGTTCGTGTCGAAATTCCTTACACTTTTCGCGAGCTCTGCGTGACCCCTCGGCACCTCTGGACGAACGTGATCGGCGGCACGAATCCGTTCCAGGCGATCGTGGAGGACTTCAGCGACTTCGATCCAGTCGAAGCTGGAGCGAGAGGTCACCGGAACAGTGCCTGAGCCGGTCGCGACGCTGCTCGTGGGACTCGCGCTGCGCGTGCGTCGGCGCGCCGGTTAGCGCCGTCACGTCTCGGTGAACGAGCACCAGGACGGCGCGTCCTCCGGGTGCTCCCCTTCCTTCCCTTCGCGCTCGATCTCGCCTAGCGCCCCCGACCCTAGGCCGGGCAACGCACGCATCGACTGTCACGGCGGCTACGGATACGCCGAGCAGTACGACGTCGAGCGGAAGTCCCGGGATGGCCGGCTCTACAAGACGGCGCCGATCAACGACAACCTGGTGCTCGCGTACGTCGGCGAGCACGGGCTGGGGATGCCGCGGAGTTACTGATCAAGATCGGGTGGCTGCGGCGGTTCTGCGCGGTCGTCCCCTGCTCCCCCGCTGAGCGCGCGGGTCCTCTCGTGGCCGGCGACGCCGGCTTTCGGCCTCCACAACGCGGTGACGTAACCGTGAGCCCCCTTTGGGATCGGTCGAGCGGCAACCAGCAGGACCGCGGGAACTCGAGATAAGGCTCTGGAGTTTCTGAGCGCGGAAGGGGTCGAGACGCGAGCATGGGTAGGCCTGTCCAGCTGCGATGGCGTTCCGGCTCGCGCGCCGCGGCGGTAGGCGTCGTACTGGCGGCGACGATGTTCGGCGCAACGGCCAACTTCGTTGGACCCCTTCGTGCCGACGAACGCGAATCTCTCCTCGAGGCTGTTGCCACCCAGAATCTCGAGCTCGTCAAGGCGATCCTGGATCGAGGCACGTCGCCGGACACGATCGATGAGTTCGGTCGTACGGCGCTGATGCGTGCCGCGTATCGCGGCGACCGTGATGTGGCGGCGGCGCTGCTCGACCGTGGCGCCACGGTCGACACCAAGACTCCCGAGGGCGACACCGCCCTGATGGTGGCCGCCGCCTTGGGATACGTGGACGTCGTGCGTCTGCTTCTCGAGCGCGGCGCCGACACGAACATCGTCAATATCGATGGTTGGAGCGCCGTTGCGCTGGCGAAGGCGAACCAACATCCAGGGGCCGCGGCGCTGATCCTCGGCGCGACATTCCCTCAGCCCACGACGCCAGCCAATCGCACGGCGGCCATGGGCCCGCCGAGCCCATCGCTGATGCTCGAGAGCCAGACACTCGCTTCTCAGCCCCAGTCGTCGGTGAGCCAGCCCGTGATCTCCAGCTATCAGCTCGTACCGGTGCTCACCGGCCTCAGCAGTCCGCTCTATCTGACCCATGCCCGTGACCTGAGCAACCGAATCTTCATCGTGGAGCAAGCCGGCCGCATCCTCGTCCTCCGACCGCAAGCGTCTACACCAACGGTCTTCCTCGACATTTCGCCGCGTGTGCTGTCGGGTGGAGAGCAAGGTCTGCTCGGTCTCGCGTTTCATCCGGACTACGCGATCAACCGCCGCTTCTTCGTCAACTATACGCGCCAGCCCGACGGGGCCACCGTCGTCGCCGAATATCGAGCCTCCGTCGCGAATCCGGACGTCGCCGACGCTGGCGAGGCCGTGTTGCTGGTCATCGCTCAGCCGTTTGCCAATCACAATGGAGGGATGATCGAGTTCGGACCGGACCGGCTCCTCTACATCGGGATGGGGGACGGCGGCTCCGCCAACGATCCCGGGAACCGTGCGCAAAACGTCGATGAGCTGCTCGGCAAGATCCTGAGGATCAACGTCGACGTCCCAAACCTGCCGGCACTGTACTCCTCGCCGCCCGACAATCCGTTCTTCGGCGCGACGCGCGGTCGCGATGAAATCTTCGCCGTGGGCTTTCGCAACCCGTTTCGATTCTCGTTCGACCGCGAGACGGGAGAGCTGATCGTCGGCGACGTCGGACAAGATCAGCGTGAAGAGATCGACCGCGTCACCCTCGGAGGCAACTATGGCTGGCGCGTCTTCGAGGGCACGCGGTGTACAGGTTTGGGCCCGGCGTCATGCGCCTCGGCGGGTTTCATCGACCCCATTGCCGACTACGACCATATCGGAGGGCGCTGTTCCATTACGGGGGGTTACGTTTACCGTGGCACGCGCCGCACGTTCCCGCTCGGGACGTACATCTATGGAGACTTTTGTTCGGGCGAGATCCTGCAGCTCTTCCCAGTGGCGACCGGCGGCGTGCAGACGCTCCTGCTCGACACCGACCTCAGCGTTTCGTCGTTCGGGGAGGACGAGGCCGGTGAGATCTACGTTGTCGGGCTCGAGGGGACGGTTCATCGGATCACGCCTGGCGCCGAGCCGCCAAGCGCAAGCCCACCGAGCGAGGACAAGAAAGACAGCTCATGCTTCATCGCGACGGCGGCGTTTGGGTCACCTATGGCTCCGGAGGTTCAAGCGCTCCGGAGCCTCCGCGACCGGTATCTCGTCAGTAGCGTACCGGGGCGGGCGTTCGTCGCGGTTTACAATTGGCTGAGTCCACCGCTCGCGGATCTCATCCGCGAGCGGCCCGTGTTGAGAGCGGTCATGCGTCTCGTCCTCCGCCCATTGGTCTGGTGGGCCCGCTCCACCCAGACCTCACCCTTCTCGATGTCTGTCCTGCTCTGCACGGTTGCCGGGGGCGGAGCCCTCCTGGGCTATGGGGTCCTGCGCCGCTGGCGTCGCTCTCGCTTCCTGTTCTAGCGCGAGCGGCCCTGGGATTTGCCCTCCTGGAAGGAGCGGAGCATCCAGGCCATCTTCTCGTGCTCTTCCATCAGGCCGATGAGAAAGTCATTCGTCCCGGCGTCGTGATACTTGCTCGCGGCCGCTTCCGCGTCGGCGCGCAGCTGACGGATCAACGTTTCGTGGTCGCTCAGCAAGTTCTCGAGCATGTCGTCCGCGCTCGGGTACTGGCCGGGGTGCTCCTTCAGCCGCGCCTCCTCCACGAACTCGCTCGAGCGTCGCCACCGCGTGGCCGCCCAAGGTGCGCGCGCGCTCCGCCACGTCGTCGACGAAGTCGTCGATCGCTTCGTACTGCTCGGCGAAGAACTTGTGCAGGTCGTTGAATTGAGGACCGACGACGTTCCAGTGATAGTTACGGGTCTTCGTGTACAGCACGTACTCATCCGCGAGTAGTGTGTTCAGGATCTTGACCATGCCCGCGCGGTCTTTGTCGTTGATGCCGAGATTGGGATTCATCGGGCACCTCCTCTCTCTACGATGCGTGCCGCCGCTCGATGGGTTCTCCCGCCACCGCATGCTACAGTCTTCACACCCGGAGATCTGGAGGATGCCATGAGGCTACCGGCGCGTGTCACGATTTGTGAGGTGGGGACCCGCGACGGGTTCCAGATCGAGCCCGACTTCATTCCCACCGAGCAGAAGATCGAGGTCGTGAACCTCCTCTCCGCGGCGGGCGTCCCCCGGATCGAGGTGACCTCCTTCGTCCACCCGAAAGTCGTCCCGCAGCTCGCGCGACGCCGAGCAGGTCATGGCGCGCATCGCGCGCCGCCCCGGGCACGCGCTACGCGGCGCTGGTGCCCAACGACAAGGGCGCGGTGCGCGCGGTCGACGCCGGGCGTCGACGCGATCCACACCGTCCTCTCGGCCAGCGAGAGCCACAACCTCGCCAACGTGAACATGACGATCGCCGAGTCGATGGCGAAGCTCCGGGCCGTCATGCAGGTGGCCGAGCGCGCGAAGGTGCCGGTGGCGTGCGGGATCTCGACCTCGTTCGGCTGTCCGTTCGAAGGCGACGTGCCGCTCGCGCAGCTCGAGAGCGTGGTGCGTCGTCTGGTCGACATGGGCGCGCGCGCCGATCGGCCTGGCCGACACCACCGGGATGGCCAATCCCCGTCAGGTCGCGCAGGCACTCGAGCACCTCGTGCCGAAGTTCCCGGGGATCGAGTGGACGCTTGCACACGCATGACACGCGCGCGATGGCGATTCCCGAACATCTTGGCCGCCATGGAGTACGGCGTCGCGAACCTCGATTGCTCGATCGGCGGCCTGGGCGGCTGCCCGTTCGCGCCGGGCGCCTCGGGCAACGTCTGCAGCGAGGATCTGGTGCACTGTCTCGCGGCGATGGGCATCGAGACCGGCATCGACCTCGACCGGCTGATCGCGGTGTCGAGGCGGGTCCAGGAGATCGTCGGCCGGACCTTGCCCGGTCAGATCGTCAAGGCGGGAAAGTCCACGCGACGCTACCCGGTGCCCGACACCGTCGCCGGCCGCGTCCCGGCCGCGCGCGCGTGACGAAGCAGGCCCGCCGGATGCTGGCGCTGATGGATCGCGCCACGCAGCACTGGCACATCCCGAACGTCGGGCGGGCCAAGGGCCGCGTCCTGCGCCGGCTGCTCGACCGTCACCGGCCGACGCGCGGGATCGAGCTCGGCTCGCTGCTCGGCTACTCGGCCATCCTGATCGCCGGCTCGATGCCGCCGCGCGGACGCCTCACGTGCATCGAGGCGAATCCTTTCCTCGCCTAGCTGGTGCGGGCGAACGCCGCCGAGGCCGGCCTGGCCCGCCGCGTGAAGGTGGTCGCCGGCGACGCGCTGCGGGTCATCCCGCTCCTGCCCGGCCGCTTCGACTTCGCGTTCATCGATGCCGAGAAGGAAGACTATCTCGACTACCTCCGGCAGCTCGAGCCGAAGCTCGCCCCCGGCGCGGTAATCGTCGCCGACAACACGGGCATCGCCCGACGCGAGGTGGCGCCCTACCTCGAGTACGTGCGCGACGGCGGCCGCTACGACAGCCGAAGCTACGACTTCGACGACGACGCCATGGAGGTCTCCGTCCTGCGCCGCTGATCGGCCGCGAGCGGCCGCGGTGCCACGCCGACGTAGTCGGCGCGCGGCCGGATGAGCCGGTTGTCGGCGAACTGCTCGAGCGCGTGGGCGCACCAGCCCGCGACGCGTCCGACCGCGAAGATCGACGTGCAGAAGTCCGGCGGGATCCCGAGCGCGTCGTAGACCACGGCCGAGAAGAAGTCGACGTTCACCGGCAAGGACGTCCGCACCCGCATTGCGTCGTAGACGCGCTCGGCCACCTCGAAGAGCTTCTGCCGCCCGGTCGCCTCCGCCATCGACTTGGCCATCCCGCGGAGCACCCGCGCCCGCGCGTCGTCCACCTTGTAGACGCGATGACCGAAGCCGGGCATGCGCACCCGCGGGTCGCCGCGCTCGTGCTTGGACAGTCCGGCCCGCGCCCCGAGGCGCGCCTCGATGTAGCTCTCGGCGCGCGCCGGCTCGCCGATCTCCAGCAGCATCGCGAGCACGTCCTCGTTGGCGCCGCCGTGACGCGGCCCCTTCAGGGTTGCGACCGCCGCCACGATGGCCGCGTGGAGGTCGGTGAGCGTGGCGACACCGACTCGCGCCGCGAACGTCGAGGCGTTCAGCTCGTGGTCGGCGTGCAGGGTCAGCACCAGGTCCAGCACGCGTGCGACCTCGCGCGTGACGGCGCCCGCCCCTCCAGGAGCTCCAGGAAGTACGCCGCGTGGGATCCGCCGCGCCCCGCGCCGTCACGGGCGCGCGGCCGGTCCGGATGCGCTGCCACGCCGCGACCGTCTCCGGAACCAGGGTCATGAGGCGGAACGCCTTCCGCGAGGTTGGCCTCGGGCTCGTTCGAGCGCGCGTCCGGATCGCGGGTCGCGGCCAGCGACACCGAGCCGTGCGCAGCGCGTCGAGCGGATGCGCGTCACGCGGCAGGCTCTGGAGCAGCTCGGCGACGGCCGGCGGAAGACCGCGCGCGGCTTCGAGCCGCGACGGCGAACGCGGCCGAGTCGGCGGCGGACGGCACCTCACCGTGCCAGAGGAGCGCCGTCACGTCCTCGAACGAAAGGGCGCCGGCGAGCTCGCCGATCTCGTAGCCCCGGTAGTAGAGCCGGCCGTGCTCACCATCGACCTGGCAGATCGCCGACCGTGCCGCGATGACGTCCTCGAGCCCAGCCTTCCATGTCGTCTCCATCGCCGCCTCCTTATCCCGTTGGCGCGCCTCGGCCGGCGGGACCCAGCCCGCGACGCCTGAGGGAGCGCATCCTACCCGCTCTAGTTGACTTATATTGATTATACTTGATTTAGATTGATCCGGACCAGCGTCGGCGCTGGACGAGGCCTGCCGGTCCTGCTAGCGTCGGAGCGAGAACGCGTCGTGATCAGCGTGAACGGCGAGGAATACCTGACGGTGAAGGAGGCGACGCGCCTGCTCGGCGTGAAGCCGGCGACGCTCTACGCCTACGTGAGCCGCGGGGTGCTCCGGAGCTACCGCCAGGGGATCAAGCGCCAGCGCCTCTACCGCCGCGCCGAGGTGAGAAGCACTCGTGCGGCTGGCGCCCAGCGCGACGCGAGGCGCGAACGTGATCCCGCTGCGCGCCCGGGCGCGCCGGGCACCGATTCCGCTCGCCGAGTCCTGGATCCGCGACTGACGTGGCGACGCTCAGGCGCGCGGCCTTCATCAACCCCGGGCGTGACCTCGCCGGCGGCGTCGACCTCGCGCGACGGGCCGAGGCGCTCGGTTACGACAGCGTGTGGGTGACGCACGGCTCCGGGCGCGATTCGTTCGTCGTGCTCGCGGCCTACGGCGCGGCGACGACGCGGCTCGGCCTCGGCAACGGCGTGGTTCCGATCTACCCGCGGCATCCGATCGCGATGGCCCAGGCGGCGCTCACCCTGTCGGAGCTCAGCGGGGGGCGGTTCAGTCTCGGCATCGGCGTGAGCCACCGGGTCAGCATGGAAGCGAGCCTCGGTCTGACGTTGCGCGAGCCCCTCGCGGTGACGCGCGAGTACGTCGCCGTCCTCCGCGGCGCGCTCGGCGGCACGGCCGCCTTCGACGGCCGGCACTACAAGGTCAACTGGAGCCTGGCGGTGCCCGAGCGTCCCCCCGCGCCGCCGATCTACCTCGCCGCGCTGTCCAGGAAAATGCTCGAGCTCGCCGGCGAGATCGCCGACGGCGTGGTCCTCTGGCTCTGCTCGCCCGACTACGTCCGAGACGTCGCGGTGCCGGCGCTGCAACGCGGCCGCGCGCGCGCCGGCAAGACCCTGGCGGGCTTCGAGATCGTCGCGGCGGTGCCGCTGGCGATCTCGGACGACGCGCCCGCCGCCCTCGGCGCGTTCCGCGGCGAGCTGGCGCGCTATCTCACCTTGCCGTTCTACCGCGCCATGCTCGAGGCCAGCGGCCTCGGCAAGGAGCTCGCGGCCTTCGATCGCGCCGGCGAGGTGGCTGAAGGGCTGACTCGCGCGGTCGGCGCCGTCGGCCGAGCCGGCGCCGGTGAGGCGTTCGTTCGCGCGTATCGCGAGGCCGGCGTGACCCTGCCCGCCATCCGTCCAATCACCTTCCCTGAGGCGCCGTGGTATCGCCGAACCCTCGAGGAAGCCTCACGCTGGTGACGCGCGTCGCCCTGCTCGCCGTGCTGCTCGCGGCGGCGTGCGCGACCGGCCGACCGGACGGCACTCGGACACTGCCGGGTGAAGGCGCTCGGACGTTGCCGGCCGACCGCAACACCGCGGTCCAGTACGTGGCTCTCGGCGACAGTACCGTCGAGGGCGTCGGGGCCACGAGCTCAGGCCTCAACTACGTGAGCCGCCTGCACGAGCGACTGCGCGAGATCTACCCGACGGCACGCGTCGCCAATCTGGGCGCGGGCGGCGCGACCTCCGCCGACGTGGTCCGGCGCCAGCTCGACCGCGCGATCGAGCTGAGCCCCGACCTGGTCACGCTCTCGATAGGACCGAACGACATCACCACGCGAGTCCCGCTCGAGATCTACGAGCGCAATCTGGAGACGATCCTCGGGCGCCTCCGCGCGAGACGACGGCCGTGGCCGTCGTGAACCTGATTCCCGATCTGACGGTGACGCCCCGCTTCCGCGCGCATCGCGCGCGAGAGGCGGTAGGCCGGCAAACCGTGCTCTTCAACGAGGCGCTCGAGCGTCGGGGCCGGCGCCAACGGCGCCGAGCTGGTCGATCTCTACGCCGCCAGCCAGCGTGAGGTTCCGGCTCGACCGGGGCTCATCGGGCCCGATGGCTACCATCCCTCCGACGTGGGGTATGCTCGTTGGGCTGAGCTCGTATGGGCCCGGGTCCAGGCGCATATCGCCTCGAGGTAAACGAAGACCCGTGGGCAGAGTCGAACCGTATAGAGAGCGTAGAGGGGGATCGACGTGAAGATCGTGATCGTCCTGCTGCTGGTCGTCCTGGTTGCCGGAATTCCGGCCGGGGCCGAAGCGACCCGCGCGAAGATCACGGTCAACAGCGGCAGCGACGTATCCCAGGGGCAGCTGCAGCCGGACCGGGGCCACGTCTATCCCGACCCGCGGCAACAGTATCCCGACCCACGGCTTCCGTATCGCGATCCCCGGCATCGGCCGCCGCACAGCGACCACCACCGCCCCGTGGTGCCGCCGGTGGTGGTCATCACGCAGCCGGTGTACCTCGCGGCGCCGACGTGCGTCGTCCCCGGCTACTGGGCCTACACCTGGGTGCCTCAGAGCTACGTCTCCCACGTGTGGGTCCCCGGCCAGTACAACTACGACGCTCTGTGGATCGAGGGGCACTACGAGTCGCGGGCCTACACCTGGGGCTACTACCAGCCCTACTGGGCTCCCGAGCGCGCCTGCTAACAGCTGCCCTCGCATAGCACAGCCCTCGCCGGGTCGTGTATGCTCGCGGCGATGTCCACGAGCCATTTCTTCGCATACCTCTCGCGGATGAAATTCATCCGCCGCTGGGGCCTCATGCACAGCACGTATCCCGAGAACATCCAGGAGCACAGCCTGCGCGTGGCGCAGATCGCCCACGCCCTCGCGATCATCCGCAACCGGCTCTTCGGCGGCGACGTGAGCCCCGAGCGGGCGGCGACCCTGGCGCTGTATCACGATACGAGCGAGGTGCTGACGGGTGATCTTCCGGCGCCGGTGAAGGAGTTCAATCCCGAGATCCATCGCGCCTATCACGCGATCGAGGCGGCGTCGAAGGAAAAGCTCTTCGGGCTGATCCCGGATCCGCTGAAGGCGGGCTACGAGCCGTTCTTCCGACCCGATCCGCGCGATCAGACGCATCGCACGCTCGTGCGCGCGGCCGACAAGCTCTGCGCCTACCTCAAGTGCCTCGAGGAGACCGGCGCGGGCAACCCGGAGTTCGCGCAGGCGGAGAAGAGCCTGCGGGCGAACGTCGAGGGCCTCGACCTTCCGGAGGTGCGCTACTTCATGGCCACGTTCGTCCCGAGCTTCCGGCTCACCCTGGACGAGCTCAACTGAGCCCGATCGCCGAGGAGATTGTCGTGGTGATACCGCGATGAGCCTGACCGTCCTCACCAACGCCGTGTTGATCGACTGCACGGGCGCGGACCCGATCGGCGGCGCCGCGGTCGTCGTCGAGGACGATCGGATCAAGGACGTTCTTCCGAAGGGCCAGGTCGGCCCGCTTTCGGGACCGGTCACCACGCTCGACTGCCGGGGGGCGACGCTCATGCCCGGGCTCACGGACGCGCACGTGCACATCTGCGCCGTCGACGCCAACATCACCGACCAGCACCGCTACCTGCCGGCGAGCCTCCTGGCCGCCCGGGCTCTGCGCCGAGCCGAAGAGTGCCTCATGCAGGGGTTCACGACCGTGCGCGACGCCGGCGGCGCCGACTACGGATTCCGCGAAGCGATCAACGAGGGGATCTATCCCGGGCCGCGGATGCTCGTCTCGGGCAACTACATCTCCCAGACCGGCGGCCACGGCGACAAGCGGCGGCGCTCGGAGTGGATCGCGCCGATCGAGTGCTGCATCGGCATGATCGGCTCGATCGCCGACGGCGAAGCCGAAGTGCGCAAGGCGGTGCGCGAGCAGCTCCGACGCGACGTCGACCAGATCAAGATCATGGCCTCCGGCGGCGCGATGTCGCCGGCCGACGAGCTCGACACGACGCAGTTCACGATCGGCGAGATGCGCGCCGCCGTCGAGGAGGCGCGCGCGGTCGGCAAATACGTGCTGGCCCACGCCTACTCGGACACCGCGGTGCGCAACGCCATCGAGGCGGGCGTACGGTCGATCGAGCACGGCAACCTCATCCGCGAGGCCGCGGCGAAGGCCATCAAGGATGCGGGGGCGTTCCTGATCCCGACGATGATCACCTACGAGATGATCTACCGTGAGGGCAAGCGGTACGGAATCGGCGACCATCAGATCCAGAAGATCAATCTGGCCCGCGAGCAGTCCGTCCAGGGCCTGACCTACGCCTACCGGGCCGGCTGCCAGATCGGCTCGGGCTCCGACCTCCTGGGCGACATGATGATCCAGCGGGCGGTCGAGTTCGAGCTGAAGGCGCAGGTGATGAAGCCCATGGAAGTGCTGCTCTCGGCCACCAAGGTCAACGCCGCGCTGTTTCGCATGTCGGATCGTATCGGCACCGTCGAGCCGGGCAAGTATGCGGACCTGATCGTCGTCGCCGGCGACCCCCTGAGGAATCTCCGCGTGTTCCAGACGCCGGAGAATTTCAAGCTGATCATGAAAGGCGGTCATGCCTACAAGCAAACCCTCTGAGCACCAGAGCGAGATCCTCGACCAGTTCACGCGCCAGGCCACGCCCTTTGCCACGGCGCCCGGGATCCGCGACGAAGCGGCGCTCCAGCTGATCGTCGAGGAGAGCCGCGCCGGAGCCCAGGACACGGTGCTGGACGTCGCATGCGGACCCGGCCTCGTGGTCGCCGCCTTCGCGCGCATCGTCCGCCACGCGACCGGTATCGACATCACGCCGGCCATGCTCGAGCGCGCGCGGGCCCACGCCGCCGGACTCGGCCTGACCAACGTGACGTGGCAGCAGGGCGACGTGCTGCCGCTGCCGTTGCCGGACGCGTCGTTTTCGATCGTGGCCTCGCGCTTCGCCTTTCACCACTTCCTCGATCCGCTTGGCGGTGCTGCGCGAGATGAAGCGCGTGGCCGCACCCGGCGGTAGCGTCATGGTCGTCGACAGCACGCCGGCGCCCGACCGCGCCGACGCGTTCAACCGGATGGAACGCCTCCGCGATCCCTCGCACGTGCGCTCGATGCCGGTCGACGAGCACCGGAGCTCTATGCGCAGGGTCGGCCTGCCGGAGCCGCGGGTGACCTCGTATCGGCTCGAGGGCGAGCTCGAGTCGCTGATCGGGCGGTCGTTCCCGCATCCGGGTGACGACGAGAAGATCCGCGAGCTCTTCCGCGGAGCGCTCGTCGACGACGCGCTCGACATCCAGCCGAGGCGCGAGAACGGGCAGATCCGCTACGGCTTCCCGGTCTCGGTGCTCGTCGCCGAACGGTGAACGCGATGCGGATGATTGACCTGAGCTTCTCGATCCGGCCGCACTTCCGCTGGAAAGTCGCCCCCGAGCTGGTCGCGGCGCACGCCACCGGCCATCCGCTGCAGAGCACCGTGCTGACGATCAGCTGTCATGCCTATACGCACGTCGACGCACCGCTGCACTATCTGGTCGACGGTCGCGACATGGCCTCGATGCCCGTCGACCAGTGGGTCGGCGACGCGGCCGTGGTCGATCTCACGCATCTCGGCGCCAACGGCGAGGTCACCGCGGCGGATCTCGAGCGGCGCGCCGGCCACGTGCGCCGCGGTGACATCGTCCTCTTGCGCACGGACTGGCCCAGGCGCATGGGCGTCGACAAGGAACAGTTCTGGAAAGAGGGCCCGTGGACGGGTCCCAGCGCCTGCGACTGGCTCGTCACGCGCGGCGCCAAAGCCGTCGGCTACGACTACCCGCCCGACCACTGCATCCGCGACACGATCGCCGAGCCGCGACGTCGTCCGGGTCGGTCGGAGTACACGACCCACGCGATCTTCTTTCCAGCGGGCATCACCGTGATCGAGTACCTGACCAACCTCGACCAGATCGGCGCCGCCCGCTGCCGGTTCATGGCGCTGCCGCTCCCGCTCGAGGGCGCCGACGGCTCCCCGGTCCGCGCCGTCGCGCTCGTGGAGTAGGTCCCGGTCTTCGTGAGATGCTGGACTCCATGATCGACCTGCGTCTGGCGCCGATGGCCGCGGTGACCAACGCGCCCTTCCGGCTGATCGCGCGCGAGTGCGGCGCCGGCCGCCTCACCAGCGAGGAGATCGACGCTCGCGGGCTCGTGGAGGGCAGCGCCCGCACGGCCGAGCTCGCGAGCTTCCTGCCCGAGGAGCATCCGATCGCGCTCCAGCTCCTGGGCGCCGACCCCGACGTGCTCGCCGAGGCCGCGCGGCGCCTCGAGGCCACGGGCGCCGACGCGATCGACCTGAACATGGGCTGTCCGGTCTGGAAGATCGTCGCCAAGGGCCAGGGATCGGCGCTGATGCGCGACCCGCTCGGTGCCGCCGTCGTGTTCCGCACGATGCGCAAGGCGATCGGCGTCGACTTCACGATCAAGATCCGCGGCGGCTGGGACGATCAGACCGTGAACGCGGTGGAGATCGCCCGCATCGCGGAGGGCGAGGGCATCGACGCGATCACCGTCCATCCCCGCACGCGCTCACAGCAGTACAGCGGCCGGGCGCCGTGGGAGATCATCGCGCGCGTCGTCGACGCGGTCGCGATCCCCGTGATCGGGAACGGCGACGTGCGATCCGTCGCCGACGCCCAGGCGATGGTCGCGGCCACGCGGTGCGCGGCGGTCATGATCGGGCGCGGCGCGCTCGGCGCGCCGTGGATCTTTCGCGGCTCGGACACGCCGCGCCAGGAGCGAGCGCACATCATCCGGCGCCACGACGAGCTGATCCACGCGCTCCTGCCGCCGCGCACGCGCGGCCATCCAGCTCAAGAAGCACCTGGCCTGGTACGCGTCCGGATTCCCCGGCGCGTCGCGCTTGCGCGTGGAGCTGTTCCGCGCTCAGGAGTCCGCGGAGGTCCGCGAGATCTTCTGGAGCGCCTGGTGACGACGACGCAGCGCTACTTCGAGGACTTCAAGGTCGGCGATCGCTTCAAGAGCCCGTCGCGCACCCTCACCGACGCGCACTTCATGTTCTTCGCCGGCATGACCGGCGACAATCACCCGATTCACTACGACGAGGAGTACGGGAAGAAGACCCGCTACGGCGGACGGCTCGCCCACGGGCTCCTGCTCGCCTCGCTCACCGCGGTCGGCGCCTCGACACTCGCACCGCTGATCGAGGATTCCATCGTGGCCTTCGTCGAGCAGACCACACACTTTCGCGCGCCGGCGCTCGTCGGCGACACGATCTATCCCGAGCACGAGATCGTCGCCCTCGAGCGCAAACGATCCGTCGGCCTTCTCACCCTGCGCGTCGCGCTGAAGAACCAGCGGGGCGAGCTCGTGCTCGAAGGCGAGCACCGCTACCTGATCGCGTACCGCTCCGTCGCCTGACCCCCGGTTTCCGGACCGGGGGTCTTGCCCACTGAATCCCGGGCTCAGTGGTGATATCGATGGATCACCGCGTGACCGGCTCCTCGCCTGATGAGCCACCGATTGAGCGGAAACGCGACGATCCCCGCGATCAGAAGTGACGCCACGAGACTGCCCCAGAACAGAAGGGTCGAGAGGCCCGCGTCCATCGCGCCTGGAACGACGAGCATGATCAGATTGTCCACGACTTCCATGAGCGCGATCGAGGCCGTGTCGGATGCGAACGCGAGCGCGATGGCGGTCTTCAGGGCAAGCCCCGCCCGGAGGAGCGGCAGCATGGTGAGCGAGTATCCGAAGAGAAAGGCCAGCGCCACGGACAGCACGACGGTCGTCCAGTTTCCGAGCTGCAGGGCGGATCCTGTGACCATCCCGAGCACCTCACCAATCGCGCACCCGGTGAGGCAGTGTGTGGTCGCGCTCAGCGCTGTCGCATTGAGCGAGCTTCGAGTCGCGGCATGTGAGTCCGGGCGCGGCTCCGCCGAGCCGGTCGCGCTGTGCCCCGCGTGGTCATGACGCTGATGGTCCACCACTCAAGCGTTCCGTGCTCGAGATGAGACTACAGCCGAACCCGCCACCGGGACGTGGCGACGAAGCTGACTTCCTCCTCGGTGACTGGCTTGCGGAGAACGCTCATCCGCACGGGGAGCCACCGCGCCTTGGCCAGGTCGGCTCCCGTCGCGCGCAGGATTCCGCTGATCGCCGAATTCTCGTCTGCCAGCAGCGCGAGCAGCAGAAGATCGGGGTCCACGGTACGCCGCCTCTTCACGGTGAGGACGACTTCCAGCACGGCCTTGAGTTCGGGAGAGAAGGCGGGTTCGCCACCGGTGGCCGACCCGGGAGTCTCCCCAAGGACCCGTTCGGCCTCAGCCCGCAGCCTCTCAGGGCTCACGCCAAGTTGCTCCAGGGAATGGACTACGAAGTCCCCGCCGGCCTGGAGAATGCCCATGAGCAGATGCTCGGGGCCGACCGTCTCGTGCCGACGGCTCCGCGCCTCCTCGGTGGCAAGGACCAGCACTCGCCGCGCACGCTCGGTGAACCGCTCCAGCATGTTGGCCTCCCCGCCAAGGAACGAGTGGGGACGCCCCCCTAATCGCTCCGGCCTCGCGCGGCGATGTCCCACACCGCGTCGACCTTGTCGCCGCGCATCGCGTAGATCCGATCGTAGAGGTTGATCGTCGGATCGCAGTGCGGCGGGAAGAACTCGATGCGCTCGCCAAGCCGCGGCGCGCGCGACGGGTCGATGACCGTCAGCCGCCCGTGCTCGTCGCCCGCGAAGGAAAACTCGACGCCCGGACGCTCGACCGACTCCGGCGGAAACGGCTTGTCGGTCGAGAAGGCCTTGAGCCCGCCGTCGACCATCGCCCGCTCGGTCGTGGGCACGCTGACGACGGTCGTGATCACCGTCAGCGCCATCTCGAAGTCGCCGTTCACCGCGCCGGCCTTCGCGCCGATCCGCCGGTAGTCGATGTCCATCACGCAATAGGAGCCGGCCTGCAGCTCCGTGAGCCCGGGAAGCTCGACGTCGATGTCCCAGGTGCCCGTCGAGCCGCCGGCCACGATCTCGACGGGCAGGCCGGCCCGCTCGATCAGCTCGCGCGTCTCCATGAGCGGCTTCAGGGCCGCGTGCGAGGCCTCGCGCCGCGCCTCCCAGCCCATGACGTGCGCGCAGTGGCCCGCGTAGCCCTGGAGCCCGCGAAAGCGGAGCGCCGGCTGCGCGACCGCGGCACGCGCCAGCGCCAGCGCCGGCTCACCGGGAGCGATGCCCGTGCGCCTCGTTCCGACGTCGACGTCCACCAGCACGTTGACGATCACGCCGTCGGCCGCCGCCTCGCGGCCGAGATCGGCGACGTTGTGCGGGATTGTCGATCACGACGAGTGTGTCGGGCGCGGCCGAGACGAGACGCATGAGCCGACGGATCGCGGCGGGCGCGACCACCTCCGTCGTGATCAGGAGGCCGCGGATTCCGGCCCGCGCCATCACCTCCGCCTCCCCGAGCTTGGCGCAGGCCACGCCGAGCGCGCCGGCGCTCACCTGACGGCGGGCGATCTCCGGGCAGCGATGCGTCTTCGCGTGGGGCCGGAGGTTCTTGCCGGACGCGCGCGCGTGCGCCGCCATGCGACGCAGGTTCCGCTCGAAGCGGTCGAGGTCGAGGAGCAGCGCCGGCGTTGGAATGTCGTCGCGCGTCATCGGCGCAGATTGCGCTGCTGGATGCCTCCGGTCACGTCGTAGCCGAGATCCGGGCGCCGGAGCGAGGGCCGCGTCTGCTCGCGCATCAGCGCTTCGTCCCGCTGCCGCTGCTCGTACTCGGCCGCGGCGCTCGCGGCGTCCTGCCTGGCTTGCTCGCGATCGCTTTCGGGACGCACGATGGGCCGCTCCGGCTTCGCCGGGCGCGTGAGCGTGAGCGGCGTCGAGCCCTCACCGGGCCGAGGCTCCTGAGCACTCGCGCCGCTCGACAGCGCCAGCGCGACGACCAGGGCTCCGGCGCTCGCGGCCCGCGTGACCATGCCGGTACAGTACACCCGACGCGGCCCTCACGTAACGCTCACCTCGTCGCTCAGCTCGTTCAGATCGTCGGGCCGGCGCGGATAGTGCTGGGCGAGCGCCTGACCGAGCTCTTCGATCGCGCGCTCGATCGCCTCGCGGGGCGCGTTCGCCCGGAGCTTGTCCCCCATCAGGTCGCGCACGCGGTGCCAGTGCCGATCGCCGACGCGCCCGTGGATGCCCTCGTCGCCGATGACCGCGAAACGGTGGTCCTCGACGGCCAGGTAGATCAGGACGCCGTGGCGCTGGGCAGTTCGGTGCATGCCGAGGCGCCGGAACACCTGCCGGGCTCGCGTGATGACGTCCGGCGCGCGCCCGAGCAACAGTCGGCGAGGCAGGCGCCGCTCGAGATGCACCCGGATCTCGGCGGACGTGCGTGCCTCGGCGGCCTTGATCGCCTGGGCGACCGCATCGAGATCGACCGCGCTCAGGAATCGCCGCGTCCATCTCGGATGACCCGCCATCACCAGCCTCCGCTCGCGCCGCCGCCGCCCGAGCTGCCTCCGCCCCCGGAGAACCCGCCACCGCCGGAGAAGCCGCCGCCGCCCGACGAGCCTCCGCCGCCCCAACCGCCTCCGTACCACCCACCGCTCGACGAGGTCCAGCCCCGCCGGTTGGCGGTGTACCCGCGCTGGTGCGAGGCTTCCCAGGCGAGTCCCCCGATCGTCAGCGCCACGAAGGCGACAAGGAGCAGTACGTAGAGGTTGGGCCCGCTCTCGCTCCGCTGTCGCGACGAGTCGGTGCGGCGCTGCAGCTCGGCGGGCGTCGAGCCGGGCTTGATCCGCTCGTACACCGCGATCACCGCGGCCTCGAGCCCCGCGGCATAGCGCTGCTCGCGGAACCGGGGCGCGATCGCGCCGCGGATGATCTGGCCGGCCTCGGCGTCGGGCAACGCGGCCTCGAGCCCGTAGCCCGACCTCGAGCCGGAGCTTGCGATCCTCGACGAACACGACGAGCAGCACGCCGTTGTCGAGCTTCTTCTGGCCCAGGCGCCATTGCTGGAAGAGCCTGTTCGCGACGTCTTCCAGGTTCTCGCCGTCGAGCGACTTGAACACGGCGATCGCCATCTGCGTTCCGGTGGTGCGCTCGCGTTCGGTCAGCAGCGTCTCGAGGCGCTCGCGCTCGGCGGATGTCAGGAGGCGCGCGTAGTCGTTCAGCCGGGCGGTCGGCGCGGACGGCAGGACGAGGGCGACCGCGAGGACAGCTGCGAGAAGCAGACTAGAACTTCACCTTGGGCACGGTCGCCGCGTCGGGCGCCGCCTCGAAGAACGCCTTGGGCTGATAGCCCGAGACGCGAGCGATCATCGAGCCCGGGAACAGCCGCAGGCGCGTGTTGTAGTCGCGAACGGATTCGTTGAACCGCCGGCGCTCGACGGTGATGCGGTTCTCGGTGCCCTCGAGCTGGCTCTGCAGCGCGAGGAAATTCTGATTGGACTTGAGCTCGGGGTACTTCTCGACCGTGACCAAGAGCCGCGACAGCGCGCCTGAGAGCTGGTTCTGCGCGGCCTGAAACCGCTCCATCGCCTTGGGATCGTTGAGCGCCTCGGGCGTGAGCTGGATCGAGGAGGCGCTGGCGCGCGCGCGGGTGACTTCCTCCAGCACCGTACGCTCCTGCGCCGCGAAGCCTTTCACGGTCTCGACCAGGTTCGGAATGAGGTCGGCGCGGCGCTGGTAGACGTTCTGCACCTGCGCCCACTTTTCCCCGACGCCCTGGTCGAGGACGACGAGCTGGTTGTTGACCGACACGGCCCAGGCGCCGATGCCGAGCACCAACACCGCGATCACGACGAGGGCGATCAGCAGCCCGCGCGACATAGCCGGGTTGATTATATACTTGCCGCCACCAAACGGTCGGGCGGCTGTATATGAAGGAGGCCCATACGGACAGTCAGGAGCGCTTGCCCGAGTATCACGTCAAGGCCCGCAACACCTCCTCGAGCTCGGAGAACAAGATCCACGACGAGCAGATCGCGCGCCAGTACGGCTTCCGCGGGGCGCTCGTCCCCGGCGTGACCGTCTACGCTTATCTGACGCATCCGCTCGTCGAGGCGTTCGGCGCGGGCTGGCTCGAGCGCGGGACCGCGAACGTGCGGTTCCTCAAGCCCATCCACGACGGCGAAGAAGTCCGGCTGGCCGGCGTCGTGACCGCGCGCGACGCCAGGAGTCTCAGCGCGACGGTCACGGCGACCACGACCGTCGGCGGCGAATGCGCCACCTTGAGCGCGACCTTGCCGGCGGGCTCGCCCGTGCCGGTGAACCTGGCCGTGTACCCGGCGGCGCCGCTGCCGGTCGACCGGCCGCTCGCGACGCGGGACCATCTGGCCAGCCTCGATGCCCTGGGCACGCCGGTCAATCCCTACGACGAGGAGCGCGCCGCCGAGTATCTCGAGCGCGTCAGCGACGGGCTGGCGCTCTATCGCGGCGCACGCGGGTGGGTGCATCCCGGATTCTTCCTCGACCAGGCCAACAAGGCCCTCTCGCTGAACGTCCGCATGAGCCCGTGGATCCACGTGGGCAGCGTCGTGCGTCACCTCGGCGGCGCGAAGATCGGCGAGACCCTGTCGACCCGCGGCAAGGTGCGCTCGCTCTTCGAGAAGAAGGGCCGTGAGTTCGTCGAGGCCGACCTGGTCCTGGTCGCCGGAGAGCGCCGTCCGATCGCTCACGTCCTCCACACCGCGATCTACCGGCTGCCGGCCCCCGCGCGTTGATTCGCGCCGGCCGGCGTGCTAGAAACGTGCATCCGAGGAGGCCGACCCGATGGATCTGAACTACTCGCCCGAAGACCGTGAATTTCGTGCCACGACGCGCCGCTGGCTCGAGGCCAACGTTCCCAAGCAGGACCTGAAAACGCTCGACGAGCGCAAGGCGTGGCACCGGCGGCTCTACGAAGCGGGCTACGTCGGGATGCTGTGGCCCAAGGAATACGGCGGCTGGGGCGCCACGCCGATGCAGCAGGCGATCGTCCAGGACGAGATGGCGCGGATGAGCGCGCCGCCGGCGATCAACGGCCTGGGCATCGGCTTCATCGGCCCGACGATCATCGTGCACGGCACCGAGGCGCAGAAGAAGCGGTATCTGAAGAAGATCCTGACCGCCGAGGAGATCTGGTGCCAGCTCTACTCGGAGCCGAACGCCGGCTCGGACCTGGCGAGCCTCAAGACGCGGGCCGAGGATCAGGGCGATCACTTCATCGTCAACGGCCAGAAGATCTGGACCTCGAGCGGGCCGATCGCCGACTGGGGCATCCTGCTCGCCCGCACGGATCCCAAGGTCGCCAAGCACCGCGGCATCTCGTGCGTGCTGCTCAACATGCGGCAGCCCGGCGTCGAGGTGCGGCCGCTCAAGCAGATCACCGGCAGCTCGCTCTTCTCGGAAGTCTTCATGACCAACGCGCGCGCCGAGAAGTCGGACCTGATCGGCAACACCAACGAGGGCTGGGCGATCGCGCAGACCACGCTCGGCTTCGAGCGCGGCGGCAACGCGCTCGGACGCGTCACGCGGTATGTCACCGCGTTCAATCAGCTCGTGAAGGCCACGAAAGAGCTCAAGCGCGGCGGCCGGCCGCTGATCGAGGACCCGGCGGTGCGCGCGAAGCATGGGGCGAATTTACGCTGACCTCGAAGTCCAGCGCTATGCCGCACTGCGGGTGCTTTCTGCGCTGCAAAAAGGCGATACGCCCGGTGCGGCGTCGTCGATCACCAAGCTCTCCTACTACCGAGTTCGAGAAGCGCTACTACGAGCTCGCGCTCGAGATCCTCGGGCCCGTTCGGCCAGCTCATGGTCGCGCGTGAAGAGTTCGAGGAGGTCGACACCTCCTCCGGCGAGCCCGGCACCTTCGCGACGGCGTTCCTGTGGTCGCGCGCCGGCACGATCTACTCGGGCTCCTCGGAAATCCAGAAGAACATCATCGGAGAGCGCGTGCTCGGCCTGCCCAAGGAAGTGCGCGCCGACCGGCTGAAGGCCTGACGCCATGGACTTCTCGTTCAGCTCCGACCAGCAGCTTCTGAAGAACTCGGCCCGGGCGTTCCTCGACGAGCACTGCAAGCCCGCGACGGTTCGTCTCCTGTGGGATGATCCGCGCGGCGAGAGCGAGTCGATGTGGAAGGAGATGGCCCAGCTCGGCTGGCTCGGGCTCTCCCTGCCCGAGGCCTACGGCGGCAGCGGGCTCGGCATGGTCGAGTGCGTCGATCCTGCTCGAGGAGCTCGGGCGCGCCGCGTATCCCGGGCCGTACTGGCCGACCGTTCTGTCTGCCGCCGCCGTCGAGGCGGCCGGCTCGGATGCGCAGAAGAAGCGCTGGCTCTCCGCGATCGCGACCGGCGACGCGCGCGCGACCCTGGCGCTCCTCGACGACGATCTCGATTGGGAGCCGGCCTCGACGGCGACGCGCGCGGAAAAGTCGTCGAAGGGCTGGAGCCTCTCCGGCACGAAGCGCTTCGTCCCGTGGGCGCACGTGGCCAACGTGCTCCTGTATTCCGGCGCGCGCGCCGGAAGGCGTGTCCCTGTTCCTGGTCGATCCCTCGTCGGCGGGGCTCAAGCTCTCGCCCGTTCAGGGGATGGACCTCGCCACCCGCTGGGTCCACCTCGAGATGGACAAGGTGCCGGTCGCGCCCGATGCCATCCTCGGCGTGCCCGGCCAGGCGCGGGTCGCTCCTCGCCGAGATCCTGCCCGTCGCGGCGCCATCGGCGGGGCGGCCGAGATGCTCGGCGCCGCGCGCCGGTGCCTGGACATGGCGGTCGGCTACGCGAAGGTCCGCGAGCAGTTCGGGCAGCCGATCGGCTCGTTCCAGGCGATCCGCCACAAGTGCTCCGAAATGCTCCTCGAGGTCGAGAACTCGCACGCGGCCGTCTACTACGCGGCCTGGGCGCTCGACGCGAGGCGGAGGACTCGGAGCTCGCGGCCTCGGTCGCGAAGGCCTACGTCGGCGACGCGTCGCGCAAGGTCTGCGGCGAGGCGATCCAGGTGCACGGCGGCATCGGCTTCACCTGGGAGTACGACCTGCACATCTACTTCAAGCGCGCCAAGGCGCTCGAGTCGATGTACGGCGACGTCGACTACCACCGCGAGCAGATCGTGCGGCGCGCCGCGAGGTAGCGGGAGCGAACGACCGTCCAGTGTCCACGCCCCCGCCCCCGCTCGACGGTGTTCAAAATCGTCGATCTGACCAGCTACATCGCCGGCTCCTATGCCGCGATGCAGCTGGCCGATCTCGGCGCGGCGGTCATCAAAGTCGAGGCCCTCGAGGGCGACTCGTTCCGCGAGCTGCCCGGCTTCTTCGGCTGGAATCGCGGCAAGCGCTCGCTCGCCGTGAATCTCAAGACGCAAGAGGGCCGGGAGATCGTCTGGAAGCTCGCCGAGCGATCCGACGTCGTGATGGAGAACATGCGGCCCGGCGTCGCCGAGCGTCTCGGCGTCGGCTACGAGCGTCTCAGCCAGATCAATCCGCGTCTGATCTACTCTTCGGTCACCGCCTTCGGCTCCAGCGGCCCCGATTCCGACCGCCCCGGCTTCGATCCGGTCTTTCAGGCGCTGGGCGGTCTCATGACCTTGCAGGGCTTCGGCGGCCCGCCCGTGTATCTCAGAACCGCGCCGGCCGACTATTACACGGCGGCGCTGGCAACCCAGGGCATCCTCTCGGCGCTCTTCGCGCGCGAGCGGACCGGACGCGGCCAGCGCGTGGAGACCTCCCTGCTCCGCGGCGTCCTGGCGCTCCAGGCGGGTGTGGCGATCGACTACCCGACCAAGCCGACCTTGATCCGCGACAACCCGACCTATCGCCTGTATCAGGCCGGCGACGAGCACCTGGTTCTTCCTCGCGGTCGGCAACCAGGCCTTCTGGGTCAAGCTCTGCAAGGCCCTCGAGCTCGACCATCTGGCCGACGACCCGCGCTTCGCCTCGTGGATCGCGCGGCTTGAGAACAACCAGGCGCTGCTGCCGCTGATCGAGGCGCGAGTTCAGGTCGAAGCCGCGCGGCGAGTGGCTCGAGCTACTCGCCAAGCACGACATCCCGGCCGCGCCGGTCCAGACCGTGCTGGATTTCCTCGACCACCCGGCGGTGCGCCACCACGACATGGTCCGCGAGTACGACCATCCCGAAGTCGGCCGACTGCGCATGATGGGCCAGCCGATCGCGTTTCGCGGGACGCCGACGCGCGATCCCGGCCCGGCGCCGACGCTCGGCCAGCACACCGAGGCCGTGCTACGCGAGCTCGGGTACACCGACGAAGAGATCGCCGGGCTCACCTCACGGGGCGTGTGCCGCCGGGCGGGAGGCGCCAAGTGACGTACGAGGCGATTCGCTACGAGCTGGCCGACGGCATCGCGACGATCACGCTCAACCGGCCCAACGTCCATAACGCAATGAACGAGCGCATGCGCGAGGAGCTGACCGCCTGTTTCGGCGAGCTCGCGCAGGGGAACGACGCGAGGGTCGTCGTCGTCACCGGCGCGGGCGACCGGGCCTTCTCCGCGGGCGCGGACATCCGCGAGTTCGTGGCGCCGCAGGTGCCGGTCCGGTTCCGGGACTCCCGCCGGCGCGTCGATTTCCGCGCCGCGATGGATCGGTGCAGCCAGCCGATCATCGCCGCGATTCGCGGGTTCGCGCTCGGCGGCGGCCTCGAGCTGGCGCTGGCGTGCGACATCCGCATCGCCTCCGAAGATTCCCAGCTGGGCCTGACCGAGGTGAACCTCGCGATCATCCCGGGCGGCGGGGGCACGCAGCGCTTGCCCCGGCTCGTGGGCCGCGGCAAGGCGCTCGAGATGATCCTGACCGGGGCGCGTATCGACGCGCGCGAGGCGTTGCGGATCGGCCTGGTCGAGCGCGTGGTCCCGACGGCCGAGATCCACTCCGCCGCGCAGGCGCTGGCGCGCACGCTCGCCGAGAAGGCGCCGGTAGCGCTCCGCTACGCGAAGGAAGCGGTCGTGAAGGGACTCGGCCTGCCCCTCGAGGACGGCCTCCGACTCGAGAACGACCTGGCCACGCTCCTGAGAACGACCGAGGACCGCATCGAGGGCGCGAAGGCGTTTCTCGAAAAGAGAAAGCCGCGCTTCACCGGCCGAGTAGTGGCGCCGTTCGCCTACTACGGACGGCTCACGCGCTCGCAGCAGGCCGTCTACCGCAAGAGCGACGCCCTCGTCGAGATCCGCCTCGAAGACCCGACGGCGCTCTATCCCCGAGTCCAGGCGCTCGAGGCGGCGCTCAATACCGAGGAGCGCGCGGCGACCGAGCGCGCGAGCCACGAGCTGGTCGCCGGGCTCACCGACGCGATGGGGCTGCCCGCCGTGCAGGTCGAGGTGCTCGCCGCCCGTCCCCACTCGCGTTGGGGCGAGCTCCACGGCCTCTACACGCAGGAGCGCGGCCGAAAGCCGAAGATCCAGCTCTGGATGCGGACGGCCAAGAAGAAGCGAGTGGTCGCGTTTCGCTCGTATCTGCGCACCTTGCTCCACGAGGTCGGTCACCACGTGGACTACACGGGGCTCCGGCTGCCGGAGTCGTATCATACGCAGGGGTTCTACAAGCGCGAATCGAGCCTGTTCCACCAGCTGGTGCCCGAGACCCGAGGGAGAGTGACGATGCCGACGATGGAGGAATACGCGAAGCTACCGGCCGAGGAGCGCATGCGGCGCATGGCCCGCACCGCCGACGAGCTCGCCGCCGCGATCCGCGGCCGCGACGACGCGGCCCTCTCGCGCCGCCCCGACACGAAGAACTGGGCGGCCAAGGAGGCGATCTGCCACCTGCGCGACGTCGAGGAGATGTTCATCGGCCGGTTCGGCATGATCCTCGCGATGGACAACCCGAAGCTCGCGTTCGATCCGACCACGCCGGATCGCTGGGCCGAAGAGCGGCAGTACCTCCGCAACGACGCGGCGCTCGCGCTGGCGGCGTTTCGCGCGCGGCGCGACGAGTCGCTCGCCTTGCTCCGCACCTTGACCCCCGAGCAGTGGAAGCGCGCCGGCATCCATGCCACCCGCGGAGCCATCACGATCAACGACTTCGTGACGTTGATGGCGTGGCACGACGACAACCATCTCGACCAGCTCAAGCGCGCGCTCGAGGGCAAGGCCTGACGCCTGGGCAAGACCAGTGTGGTGGGGGCGGTCACCACGGCGGTCCCAGGAGGTCGATGGTGCCGGCCTCGGGCGCCGCGCGCTGAATCCCGTACGTCATGATCCGGTTGAAGGTGAACTCGACCGTCGAGCCGTGCCGCTGGACCAGGAGTTGTCCCGCTGAACTCTCGCCAGCCCAAACGCTCGTAGTACGCGATCAGGTGCACGCCGCACACGAGAACGGCGAAGCCGATATCGGCCTGCTCGCGGAAGAACTCGATCGCTCGCTGGATGCCGACCTTGGCGAGGCCGCGACGGCGCGACGACGGATGCGTCTTGACGCCGCCGATCCCACCGACCCGTACGGCTCGCCCGTCGTATCGAGCCTCCCGTAACGAGATGCCGACGTACGAGACGAGCGCGCCGGCGTCGTCTCGGATGCACACGCACCACTCGGCCGGTGCCCACTCCAGCCGCCGGCCGGGCCAGCTCGTCGATTCGCCAGGAGGGTAGACGGCCAGGGAGAGCGCGCGAAGAGCCTCGCGGTCGGCATCGGAGAGATCGGCGATTCGGCCCAACGCGATCGCCTCCGCCACGTTTCGCCTCTCGACGATGCCCCGGCGTCCACGGCACGCGCATCGCAATCGAATTCGGCCTGCCGGCCGGGCGTTACTCCGGCGGCTATCCGTGGAGCCGGCGCGAGGGCCGATATCCCCGCCTTGTGGCGCTGGCCGCAGCCCCACCGCTTCACCCGCCGCCAGGTCGGCGACGCGGCAAGCCTATCGAATACTACCGCCAGCGGCTCAGCGCTCGCCGCTCTGCTGGAGGAGCTTGGCCACGATCCCGGTCCAGCCCGTCTGATGGCCGGCGCCGATCCCCGCGCCGTTGCGAGCGCCAGGCAGAGCCGGCCGTGGTTGTCGCAGATCCCGGCGATTCCGTCCTCGCCCCACCGGTAGGCTCGCGAGCGGGCGTGGTCGTGGGGGAAGGAGTCCCACGCCGTGCCGCGAGGGCTGTAGTCCTCGCGAACCGTGCCCCACTGGCGTTCGGCCAGGTAGGGCCCCCATCGCTTCCAGTGAGCGGTGCGGTCTCGGGCCTCCTGGAGCCTCACCTCTTCTCTGGTCATACGCTTCCGCGCGCTCGACACGTGGGATAGCGAGGGCGATCGCGGCGGCTAGGAGATCGTCTGGGCGCCCCGAGGCTTCGGAGCGGCCCCCGATAGAAGCGATCTGGCCACGGCGGCCGCGCCGAGGAGCGCCGTCCGCGGCTCGAGCACGAGGTGCACGGGAATCGTGGCCATCATACCGCTGAGCCGTCCTTTGTCCCGGAAGGCGGTGACGAAGGTCCCGTCGTCGAGCTTGGGCCGGATCTTGGGCGCGATGCCGCCGCCGACGAAGATCCCCCCGACCGCGAGAGCTTTGAGCGCGAGGTTGCCGGCCTCGGCACCGTAGACGGACACGAACATGTCCAGCGCCTGGGCGGCGCGAGCATCGCGGCTGTCGAGCGCCGCCTCGGCGACCACCGCGCTCGGGTCGCCGCTCTCCATGCGCGAGCGGAGCCACTCCGCCTCCGGCGCGCCATCGGTCGCCAGGAGGAATCGGTAGATGTTGTAGAGGCCCGGGCCAGAGACGATGCGCTCGTAGCTGACCCGGCCGAACTCCTTGCGCAGGAACCGCAAGAGCTCGATCTCGAGCTCGGTGCGCGGCGCGAAATCGGTGTGGCCGCCTTCCGAGCTGACCACGCGATGGCGACGTCCATCCCAGACGAGCAAGACCTCGCCGAGCCCCGTGCCTGCCGCGAGCAGCGCCATCGTCGCTTTGCGACGCTCCCCCGCCTGGATCGGGGCCAGCGCCGACGGCGGGAGCCCGAGAATCCCGTGACCGGTCGCTTCGAGATCGTTGACGAGCTTGACGCGCCTCGTCCCGACGCAGGCGGCCAGCGAGTCTTCGTCGACCACCCACGGCAGGTTCGTCGCCGTGCACCGCCCGTCGATCACGGGGCCGGCGACGCCGACGCACGCCGCGTCGATCGTCGCCCCGGGGCCGTCGGAGAGAAACTGGCGGATCGCGTCGGCGAGGGCGGCGAAGCCCTGGCTCGGCAGGACCCCTTCGCGGATGACCGCGAGCGTGCGGCGCCGGACCTCGAAGAGCGCCAGCGCGGTCTTCGTGCCGCCGACGTCCCCGGCGAGGATCACCCGGCCGACTGTTCGACGTGGCCGCCGAATTTCTGGCGCATCGCCGACAGCACCTTCTCGGCGAAGGTGTGCTCCTGGCGCGAGCGGAAGCGCGTGTAGAGCGACGCCGACAAGACATCGGCCGGGACGCCTTCCTCAACGGCGGCCATCACCGTCCAGCGGCCTTCGCCCGAGTCGGCGACCACGCCAGTGTAGTTGGACAGGGTCGGGTTCTCGACGAGGGCTTGCGCCGTCAGATCCAAGAGCCAGGAGCTCACGACCGAGCCGCGCCGCCACACCTCGGTGATGGCGGCGATGTCCAGGTCGTATCTCAGATCCGGCTCGAGGGCTTTCGCGTCCGCGTTCTTCAGGATGTCGAGCCCCTCGGCGTACGCCTGCATCAGCCCGTACTCGATGCCGTTGTGGATCATCTTGACGAAATGGCCGGCGCCCGACGGGCCGCAGTAGAGGTAGCCCTGCTCGGCGGTGGAGCTCACCGCCTCGCGTCCGGGTGTGCGGGGGATGCTTCCCATCCCCGGCGCGAGCGTCTGGAAGATCGGCGCCAGCCGATCGACCACGTCGCGCTCGCCGCCGATCATCAGGCAGTACCCGCGCTCGAGCCCCCAGACACCGCCGCTCGTCCCGACGTCAAGGTAGTGGATCTGTTGCGGTCGCAGCATTTTCATCCGACGCACGTCGTCCTTGAAGAACGAGTTGCCGCCGTCGACGATCGTATCGCCCGGCGCCATGCGCTTGGCCAGATCCGTCACGACCTGCTCGGTGGCCGCGCCGGCCGGCACCATCATCCACGCCACACGCGGCGGCCGGAGCGCCCGGACGAAGTCGTCGAGCGTGGTCGTACCGGTCCCGCCCTCGCCCGCGATCGCCTTGACGCCGGCCGGATCCGCCGCGTACCCGACTATCTCGTGGCCGCCCTTGATCAGGCGCCGGGCCATGTTGGCGCCCATCCGCCCGAGTCCTACCATCCCGAGCTGCATGCGATCCTCCTCGACTGACAGTCGCGCTCCGCCACCGGGCGTGCCCCGACGGACGACCGCGCGCGGCTCACGTCTCGATGGCCCGGCGCAGCAGCGCCAGACCGGCTTTCACGTCGTGCCCGAGATGCACGCGCAGCGCCCGGCGGCCGCGCTCGCGCAGCACGTGAAGATCGCCGAGGGCCTGCGCAGCCTTGACCACGCTGAATGAATAGCGTCGTCCGGGCACCGGCAGGTCCTCCGCGTCGTCACAGGTGATGTGGACGAACACGCCGGAGTTCGGACCGCCCTTGTATGCCTGGCCGGTCGAATGCAAATAACGCGGCCCGAAACTCCACGCACGCCGCGACCCGGAGTCTGTCCCGCACTGCGACCCGCGCCGCCTGAAGCTCGGCCTCGTGCGCCTGGTTCATCGGGATATAGGCGCCAGGATCTGGCCCGGATTGGTCGAGTCGAGCACGAAGAGCTCGGGGTAGCCCGCGATGCGGCCGAAGGTCACGGTCAGGACTTGAGGGCAGAGGCTCGAGCCGCCCATCCCGAGCACCACGGCGTGGGTGAGCCCCGCTCCGCGGATCTCCACGGCCAGGTCGCGAAGCGCGCTCACGCGCGCGAGCTGATCGCCGGCGATCCCGAGCCAGCCGAGCCAGCTTGCTTCGTCGGCACCCGTCCAGAGACTCGCGTCCCGCGAGCAGAGCCGCCGCACCTTGTCGCCCGCCCGCCACCCCTCGAGCTCGGCCTGCACGGCCGTCTCGAGCGCGCTCGGCAGGCGGAACGATGTCTCCGCCGTCACGGCTTCCCCCTGACCAGCTCACGGATGGCGACGCCGTCGGCCACGACGACCGTGTCGGCCGTGTCGAGGAAGAGCCCCGTGTCGATGACGCCCGGGATTCTCCGAATCATCCGCTCCAGACCGGCCGGATCGTCGATCGGTCCGACGGCGCAGTCGAAGATCACGTTGAAGTTGTCGGTCACGAACGGACGCTCCTCGTGCATACGCAAGGTGGGCTTGAGCTCGAGATCCTCGAGCCGGCGCCGGCAGAGCGGCACCGCGAAGGGCAGAATCTCGACCGGGAGGGGACCGCGCCCGCCGAGAACCTCGACCAGCTTGTCGGAGGTTACGAGGATCACCTGGCGCCGCGACGCCGCCGCCACGATCCGCTCGCGCACGAGCGCGCCGCCGTAGCCCTTGATGAGATTCAGCTTGCCGTCGACCTCGTCGGCGCCGTCAACGGTGAGCGCGATCTCGGCCTCGAGGCCGACCAGGTCGATGCCGAGGTCGCGGGCGAGGCCCGCGGTCTCCTCAGAGGTCGGCACGCCGCGCACCCGGAGCCCACCGCGCACGCGATCCGCGAGCGCTCGAACGAACACACTGGCCGCGCGGCCGGAGCCCAGGCCGACGACGTCGCCGTCCCTGACGAGACCGAGGGCGTGTATCGCAAGCGCCGCGAGCGGGTCGTTGGTCGTCGCCGCCATGAGAGTCGGGCCCGCGCCCGTCCCCAAGGATACCGCTAAGGCGAACGGTGCGGAACGTGGCCGACGGCCGGACGGCCAAGCGCGCGAGTCCTCGCACGCGGGCCTGCAGCTCCGCGCGGGCCTGCGGCCGCCGCGTTCTTTAGATCATGCGGGGGTGGCGAGCGATTCAGGAATCCCGAAGGGGCGTTCGATCGTCGCAATACGCGGAGGCGATGAACCATGCTGACGACAGTGCTTTCGATCGCTCTGCTGGTCCTTCTGGTAGCGGCACCGCTGATCTGGCGGATCCGCGCCGACCGACGGCGGGACAGCGCCGACGTGTTGCGCGCCGACCTCCGTAGCGCCATCAATCGACGGCTCCACGGCGAGTCTCTGCTCGCGGTCGAGGTCGTCCCGAAGACTCTGTGGCACCCCGGGCGAATCGTCCTTCGGACGCCCGCGGGCTACGAAGACCTGACCGATGCCGTCTGGCGCGACGTCGCTCGCCGCATGCCCTTCGACTACGACCTCGTCGTAAAGCCGGGCCACGCGGAAGAGCCCCTGAAGCGCGCGGCCTGACGGCGTGGAGTCGTCCCGGGATCGCGGGCGGAGGAGGCCGCCGGCGCGATAGACTAGCGCGCACCCGACGTTTGCCGTAAATTCAGTCCGTGCGGCCGCGATTCCGCTGGAGCGAAAGCGGCACGCGGTTCCTCCTCTATCCCCAGGACCGCGGCCTTCCCGGGTTCGAGATGCCCCGCGTCGTCCGCGTGACGCCGCGACCGGGCACGATCAGAGCCGGTCCCGAGGACGGCCGGATCTACGTGGTCGACGCGATCCGCAAGAAGCCCTACCGCGACCTGGCGACCGGCGACTACCTCTGGCGGCCTCCGTATCCCAAGAGCCAGCCACGCGAGCGGCCCGTGCGGCCGAGCTCGCGTGGCGAGTTCGACTATCCGAAACCGGGGACACGGCACTTTTCGGCCGCGACCGCGTACGCGTCGGTCCGCTCAGTCCTGGAGATCTGGGAGCACTACCTCGGTCGCCGCATCGCGCTCGTCGGGAACAGCGGCCAGCGCAAGCTCGAGATCATCCCGCGCGTGACCGCGATCGGGGACAACGCCTGGTCGGGGGAGTGGTACATCGAGCTCGGCTTCGCCGGCCGGAATCCCCGCCAGCCGTACTGCGAGAACCTCGACGTCATCGCGCACGAGGTAGGCCACATCATCCTCAAGCACGTCATCGGCCCGACGCCCAAGGGCCGGCTCGCGTTCGACCGCCGCGCGCACGACGAGGCCGGCGCCGACCTCGTCTCCCTCGTGACCATCCTGCACTTCGACCGCGTCATCGACTCGGTCCTGGCCGAGACACGGGGCAAGCTGTTCTCGGCGAACATCCTCTCGCAGATCGGTGAATACCGGATGGGCCGGAGCGGGCGCCGGGTCGGACGGCTCTTCTTCCAGAACAAGACGATGCGCTCGGTCGCGCGCGCCCGGCGCGACGGCGACAAATACGTTTATGCCCGACCGCTGCTGGGCGCCGCGTTCGACATCCTGGTCGAGATCTACGAGGTGCACCTGGTTCGGCGCGGGCTCATCTCGCAGGATCTCGCCGACCGCTCGACGCACGCGTCGGCCAGGCGGCATGCGGCCCTGCGCCGCGAGTTCTCGGCGCAGTTCGCGGATAATCCCGATGGATTCGCGGAGGCGCTCCGCGAGGCGACCGCCGACTTCGCCCGGCTCCTCGCCTCCGCGTGGCGGCAGGCCCGCCGCACCGGGGTCACGTTCTCTCGAATCGCCTCGAACATCGCCACCGCCGACGCGCGGCTGAATCGGGGGCGCTACGCGACGGTCATCCGGCGCGCGTTCGGCCGGCGGCGGATCGCGGTGCGAGTGCGCGCCCGTGAAGCGACGCGTGCTCCTCACGGGAGCCGGAAGCGCCGCGACCAGTAACTTGATCCGCAGCCTCCGGGCCGGGTCCCGCTCGCTCACGATCATCGGGTGTCACAGTGATCGCTTCATGCTCAAGAAATCGTCCGCCGATCGCAACTACCTCGTGCCGGCCCTAACGCATCTCGCGTACCTCCGGTCTCTCCGGCACGTGATCGCGCGCGAGCGCGTCGATCTGCTGATTCCCACGACCGACGCCGAGGTCCGGGCCTTCACGCGGCCCGGCCTCGGCCGCCCGTGCCGGCTCTTCCTGCCGCGCAAGGCCGTCGTCGACCTGTGTCAGGACAAATACCGGCTCAACGTCGCCCTGCGCTCGCGGGGGGTGCCGGTTCCCGCGACCTACCCGGTGAAGAGCCTCCGCGCGCTCGAGACGATCTTCGCCCGTTTGCCGGCGCGGCCGGTCTGGTGCCGGGTACGCAGCGGAAGCGGCTCGATGGGCGCGATCCCGGTGGCGCGCGCCGAGCAGGCGCGGAGCTGGATCGCGTACTGGACCGAGATGCGCGGCATCCCGGCGACGTCGTTCATCCTCTCGGAGTACCTGCCGGGCCGGGATTTCTCGTGCCAGGGTGTCTGGAAGTCGGGGCAGCTCGTCCTCGTGAAGACCTGCGAGCGCCTCTCCTACTTCGGCGGAGGCGGCAATCCGAGCGGGACGTCATCGATCTCTCAGCTGGCCAAGACGGTCTTCGCGCCGGAGGTCGTGGCGGTGTGTACCGCCGCGATCCGCGCGATCGATCCGCGCGCGTCCGGGACGTTCAACTTCGATCTGCGCGAGAGCGCGCGCGGTATTCCGTGCATCACGGAGATCAACGCGGGCCGGTTCCCGTCAGGAACGAACATCTTCGACCTGACCGGCCGGTTCAACCTGGCGGCGACGTTCGTCCGCGTCGCGCTCGGCGACTCCGTCAAGGCGCGCGAGACGTACGACCCCGCCGTGGGCTTTTACACCGTCAGGGATCTGGACACGCCCACGGGAGTCTTTCACGCCGACGAGTTGTTCGATAAGATCATGGACGCACGCGGATGATTTCGCCTAAACCCGACAGCTCCACGGAGGAGACCCATGCCCTTCAAGTCACCGCCCCCGAAGAAAGGTCAGTCGCGCAAGATCACGCTCAAGTTCCGGAGCGACTTGACCAAGAAGCAGATGGCGAACTTCAAGAAGAGCGTTCGATCGCTCGCGAAGCGATTCAAGGCGACGATCAGCAAGTAGGATGAAGCGCGGGCGTCCGGAACGAGTCGATCGCATTCGGATCGTGGGGAATCTCGATCCCCACGACGCCGAAGCGCTTGAGCTGGAGCTTCGCCGTCTGGCGAAGCGCTACAGTCGGATCAAGGATCTGCAGATCGAGACAGCGAGGGCCAGGCCGGCCGGACGCTCAGCGTAGACTTTCGAGCGTCGACTCGGCCTGTGCCGCCCAGGACAGCATCTGGAGCTCGCTGAAGAGCGTCGCGGCCGCGCGCAGATGTCCCTCGGCGTCTGCGCGCTGTCCGGCGCGCCGGTGCCACCGGCCGAGGCCGAGCCGGCCGTGCGCGACGAGCGGCCGCATCTCGAGCTCCGTGGCCAGGGTCAGCGCGCGATGCAGGGCCTCCTCGGCTTCGGGGACGCTCAGCTCCGACCGAAGCGGGATCTCGCCGAGGACGCGGCACGCCCACGCCTCGTGGCCGCGCTCCTTGTGCTCGCGAGCCAGGTCGAGGGCCCGGCGGGTGACCTGAAGGGCCTCCGGAGCGCGCCCGGCGAGCAGGTAGGCCAGGCCCAGCGCATTGAGCACGCGCGAATTCCATCCCCCGAGCCGCATCCCCTCCGACTGCTCGACGGCCCGTTCCAGGAGCGGGAGCGCGTCGCCGACCCGGCCGCCCTGCGTATAGGCCACGCCCAGCGCGGAGGCGATCGGCGGAAACCAGAGGGAGAGCCTCCAGGTCCGGCAGAGCTCGAGACCCTGCTCGAGGATCGGAATCGCGGCGTCGAGGTTCCCTTGCCGGACGTACAGGGTGCCGATTCCAGCATGCGCGGTAGCGAGACTGAACGGATGGTCGACCGACTCCGCGATCCGAATCGCCTCGTGCCCGATCCGGATGCCGTCCTCGAACTCGCCGAGCTCGGCGAGGCACCACACCAGACACGTGCGGGAGTGGACCGACGGGAACTGCGCGAAGCCGTACGACTGCAGCATCCGCTCGCCGTCCAGCATGTCGACGTTCCGCACGAGGAACTCGGCCCCGCGACGATAATCGCCCAGGGTGTAGTACGTCTGCCCGAGATAGGTGTTCGCCCGCAGTCGAAGGGGGAACGCGTCGACCGCGTCGGCGATGGCGAGGGCCAGCTGCCCGTATTCGATCGCGCGGTCCTGGTCGCCCATCAGCCGGAAGTAGTCGGTCAAATAGGCGGAGGCCTCGCCGAGGCGCCGCTGGTCGCCGAGCGTCCGCGCCAGCCCTTCCGCTTCGCGCAGACACTCGAGGATGCGTCCGAACTCGCCGAGCGGCTGGAGCGTGTTACGAAGGTCGAACCGCAGATCGACGGTGCGCCCGCTCCGCTCCCGGCTCTCGGGAAGCCGGCCGAGCGCGGCGAGCGCCCGATCGAAGCAGACCGCCGCCTCCTGGTGCGCGCAGCGGGTGAACGCCTTCGTGCCCGCCTGATGCAGATAGGCGTGCGCCTTGGCCCACGCCTCGCCCTCGAAGGTGTGGTGGGCGAGCCGCTCCACGTGATCGGCGAGCCGCGTAGGATACAAGCGCTCGATCGCCTCGGCGATGCGCGCGTGCAAGGTACGGCGCGGCTCCGCGAGGAGCCGGCCATAAGCGACCTCGTGCGTCAGCGTGTGCTTGAACGTGTATTCGGTCTCCGGGCCGAGGCTCGTCTCGTACAAGAACTCGGCGCTCTTGAGGCGCTCGAACGATCTCACGGAGCACGTCCTCCGGCAACCCGGCGACGGCGTGGACCACGGCGAACGGCACGTCCTTGCCGACGACCGACGCCACCTCGAGCAGCCGCCGCTCCTCTGCGGCGAGCCGGTCGATCCGGCCTCCGAGGACTTCTTCGACCGTATCGGGAACCGTCATCGGCGCCGTTCCGCCGATCTGCTCGCGGACGGTCCGGGCGAGCTCTTCGACGAAGAACGGGTTGCCCTCGGCCTTCGTCACGATGAGCTCGTGCAGGGCGTCGGCCGCCTGGTCGGCGCGCAGCAGCGACCTGACGATGTGCAGGCTCTCCTCGGGGGCGAGCGGCTGAAGCGCCACCTGGGTCGCGTAGGACTTCTCGATCCATGACGGCCGGTAGCCGCCCCGGTGGGTGCACACCAGAAGCACACGCGCGCCCGGCAGAATCTCGGCGAGCGACGCGAGATATTCCTCGGACGTGCTGTCGATCCAGTGCAGATCCTCGACGAGGATAACTAGAGGCGCCTGACGGCTCCTCCTCAGGGTCAGCTGGCGGAGCGTCTCGAAGATCCGCGCCTTCGTCACGTCCGGCGTGAGGGCCGCGAAGCGCCCCGCGTCGTGCTCGATGTCGAGGAGGTGCAGGAAGTATGGCGCGCTCTCGAGGAGATCCATCCCCGCCTCGAGCAAGGTCGTGCGGGCCTTGTCGGCCATCACCGCGGGCGCGTCGCCTTCGTCGATGCCGCAGGCGGCCCTGAACACGTCGAGAATGGGCAGATAGGGAACCGCCGTGCCGTGGGAATGGCAGTGGCCCTCGAGACACGTCACGCCCTTGCCGGCGAGGCTCTCGCGAAATTCGAAGATCAGGCGCGACTTGCCGATGCCGGCCTCACCGCTGATGCCGACGATCTGGCCGCGGCCCCGAGTCGCCGACGCGAGGCGGCTCGCCAGCAGCTCGAGCTCGCGATTGCGACCGACGAACGTGGAGTCGCGCCCTTGCTGGCCGGGCCCCGTCCGCCCGCGGCCCACCAGCGCGTACGCGTGCCCCCGCGCGAACTCCTCGCCGGGGACCTCGACGAACTCGAAGCCCCGCGTGAGGAAGGGCGCAGTGGCCTCGCTGACCATCACGCCGTCGACGTCGCCGCGCGCGATGAGCGTGTTGAGCACGGTCAGCGCGGCCTGCTTGCCCTCGAGGTCGAGCTCGGGCGCGCCCGGACCCCGGCCGACGAGAATCGGGCTCGTGTGGGCGGCGACCTTGATGGCTGGGCCCGTGCCGGCGTCCTGTCGGGCGCGAGTGACGGCGTTGACGATCGCCATCGCCGCGTGGGCCGCGCGGCTCGGCGCGTCTTCGGTCGGTTCGAGACCGAACGCGGCGGCGATGCCGGTGGGCCCCCGTCCCTCGATCGTCCCGCCGAAGCTTCGAATCTTGTCGAGCAGCAGCTCGAGCGCGCGATTGGTTTCGAGTAGGGCTTCGGGCGCCGAGGGAGCGAGCAGCGAGGCCCGCAGCATCGTGACCCGCCGCCGCTCCCACTGGAGCGGGGCCGGGGCCGCCGGGAGAACGACGACCGGCGAAGCGGGCGGATCTTCCGGAACGACCGGCGGGGTGGCGGCGCGACGCACCGGACGCCGTTCGGGCCGTGGCGGCGGCGCCGGCTCCTCGCCGGCCCGAAGACCGTACTTCTCGATGCGGGCGCGCAGAGTGTTCCGCGAGATTCCGAGCAGCGCCGCCGTGCGCGAGATGTTCCAGCTGGTCTGATTGAGCGCGTCGGCGACCCGGTCGCGCACAGCGTCGTCGAGTGAGCTGGCCGATCCGCCAGCGCTGGCCGACCCGCCTGGCCCCGCCGTCGCCACGGCCTTCGACGGCGCGGCGGGGGTCAGCCCGAGCGCTTCCGCGGTCACGGTCGGTTCCGACGAGAGGAGCGCGACACGCTCCATCAGATTGGCGAGCTCGCGGACGTTGCCGGGCCACGCGTACGCGGTGAGCGCCGCCTGCGCGTCGGGCGCGAGCGTCTTGGCCGACACGCCGTAGTCGGTGCACGCGCGGCCGAGATAGTGCTCCGCCAGCCTGAGGACGTCGCCGCCGCGGTCGCGAAGCGGGGGCAGCGAGAGCGTGAGCACGGCGAGGCGGTGGTAGAGGTCCTCTCGGAATCGGCGTCCCTGGATCGCGGATTTCAGATCTTCGTTGGTCGCGGTCAGGATCCAGACGTCGATCGCCTCGTCGCGCGTGGCGCCCAGCCGGCGCACAGTGCGCTCCTCGAGCACTTTGAGCAGCTTTGCCTGGAGCCCTTCGGACAGGAGCCCCACCTCGTCGAGGAAGATCGTTCCCCGGTGGGCCGTCTGCAGGAGCCCGGGCTTTGCCCGCCGGGCGTCGGTGAAGGCTCCACGCTCGAAGCCGAACATCTCCGCCTCGAGCAGAGTTTCCGGAATTGCGGCGCAGTTGACGTCGACGAACGGGCCGTCCGGGCGCGGGCCCGCGCGATGAATGAGCCGGGCCAGGAGGCCCTTCCCGGTTCCGGTCTCGCCCTCGATGAGCACAGGGGGCAACCGACGCCCGTCCTGTTGACGCGTCAGTAGCCTCGCGATTCTGTCCCGAATCGCCTGGATGCCGGGGCTTTCCCCGAGCAGCTCAGCCAGGTGTTTCATGGCTTCAGCATCTTACTCGCCGGTCAGTCCGGTGTTCAACTCTTGACCAGTCGGCGATGGGCACCCCGCCTGACTGTTCAGCAACTCAGCGTTTTATCAGCCATTTCCGGATGGTATCGCGCTTGCCTTATGAGCCAGGCATGGAGGAAGTGATGAAGGAGCTCTGGTCGAGTCGCTGGCTCTGCTTGTTCCTACCAGCGATCGTCTCGACGCTCGGACCGATGCTGATGGCGGCGTCCGTGAAAGACGCCCTCGCTGATCACGCGATCGGAACCGAGGCCCAGCTTGCCTGGCAGGGCCGCCTCCTCAAGGTCGAGCAGGCCATGGCAGTCGGCAACTACGCCGCGGCCGAGCTTTTGTGGCGCGAGGCCTACGCGGCCGCCCTCAAGAGCCGCCACTGGGAGGGCGTGGTGGCGGCGGGGGATACCTATCGCGCCCTGGGGGCGCGAGCCGGCTTCCGCGGCGCCGCGGTCGCGAAGGCTCGCCAGGCGTATCTCACGGCTCTGTTTCGGGCCCGCGGCGAAGGATCGCTCGCGGGCGTGCTGATCACCGCCGAGCGGTTCGCGGAGCTCGGCGACCGCGAGGTCGTCGAGCAATGCATTCGCGTGGCGCGAAAAGTGGCGGCCCGATCGAGGGATCCGTACGCCGAGGAGCACCTCCGCGCCTTCACCGAACGCTGGGCGGCTAGCGCCCAGGGAATCGACAACAGGGAGCTGACGCCATGAACGTCATACCGATCTCACACGGAGAACGCATCGATGAACCTCGAACACTCGGCGAGCGCCGCCAGGAACGAAACGGACGGCGAGATGGAGGCGCGGTGATGGCACGACCCATGTTCGGCAAGGTCGAGACACTCGGGCCCTGGACGGCTCACATCCAGGCCATGGATCAGGCGCTCCTGGGCAACGATCCGGGCGAATCGGTTCGCGCGTGGCGCCAGGCCTATTCCGCCGCGCTCAGCCATCCCGGCTGGCTCGGGCTCCTGACCGTCGCCAATGCCTCGCTCCGTCTCGCCGCCTTCCCCGGACTCGCGCGCGACGCCGCGGCCCGAGCGCGCGAGACGTACTGGATCGCGTTCTTTCGCGCGCGACAGCAGCGCTCCCTCAATGGGGTCTTGCACGCGGCGGAAGCCTTCGGGATGCTCGGCGACCGCTCGACCGTCGAGCAGTGCATGCGGGTCGCCGAGGGGCTCGCGTCTCGCGCCGGCGACGCGGACGAGCTTGGCCGCGTTCGTCTGATCGCCGCGCGTCTTGCCGAGCAGGCGGCGCAGGAGGAGCGCAGCGAGGTCTAGCGGCGGGGACCGCGACCCGCGGGCATCGAGAGGGGATCTTCCTTCTTCTGCTCGCCCTTGGGGGGAGTGACGGCGACCCAGCCGCGCGCCTTCATGCAGTCGTCCTCGAGCTTGCCCTTGATCGTGCACTCCTGCAGATCGCGCCGGAACTCGGCAATCGTGTACGTCTGATCGAGCTTCATCCACTCGCGGTTGTCGGCTCCGCACGCGCCCGTCGCGAGCGCCAGGAGCAGCACGCCGAACGTCACCTGGTAGCGCATCTTCGTCGCATTGTATCGTACCGGGAGACTCGGGCTTCTCACCGCGCCGACGCGGACATCGCGCCAGGTTGGGGGAGCGTCCCGCCGAAGAGTACGTAGCCGACGCCGGAGCGACCGAGCCAGACGCGGCGAAGCTCGTCGAGCCGATAACGGCGCGTGACCTCCGAGGCCCGCGGCGCCGCCGGGTCGTTGACGAAGACGTCACCGCCGGCATGGCCGGTCAGCACGAGCAGATGCCCGGACGTTTCCGCGACGGCCGCGCCCGTCAGCTCTCCGGCGCCGTAGCGTACAGACGCGATCACCGGCATTCCTCGCTCGAGGCACCACGCGGCGGCCGCCCAGTCGGGGAAACGCAGGAGATAGCCGCCGACGCCGCGACGGCTCGCGGCGCGGATTGCGGCCGGCCAGACGCCGTAGAGATCGAGCTCGGGGTGAAGCATCTCGAGAGCCAGGTCGGCCACCGCGACGTGATGGCCGTGGTACGCCAGCACCATCGCGACGCACGTCGGCGAGCAGACGCGATGTCTGATCGCCACGTCTTCCTCCATCTGGCTGAGCGCCGGAACGTCCAGGCGGGTGGTGCCATCGCACGAAGGGCGCGTCAGACCCGGGGCTCCAGGCCGAGAGCGACGCGCACCACGGCGCGACCAGCGGCGATCCTGCCGCATCACCGCTCGCGCGCAGGACCAGACGGATGCGCTCGGCGGGCGGATTCGCGATGAACTCGTCGATGTCGCAGACGAGCGTCTCGGATCGGGCGACCCCCTCGGGGAATCGCGCTCGCCCGATGGTCGCGCCGGCGACCCATGGCGACCACACGCCTGCCGCGAATGCGGAGAGCTCGAAGCGAAAGCCGACGAGGCTCTCGCCGAGCGCGCTGAGCGCCGGCACCATTCGATGAGCCGGTACTCGGGGGCACCACTCCGGAAAGGTCACGCAGAGATGATCTCCGTCGGCCACCGCGGCGGGAGCCGCCACGAGACCGCGATCGCACGAGGGCGGCACGACCCGGGTCAGCGAATCAGCGGGCCAGGCGGAAGCGGCGAGGAACAGGTCAGTGGGCAAGCGAGCGCGCGCCTCTTCGGAGCTGCCTGAAGTGTCGGGGGCGTGGGCGAGACGTGCTCGCCCACGGCCTCCCCTGTTTGTATTGCGCAGACCGAACTGCGCGTCCCGACGAGCGTCGGGAGTAAATTACTGCAGCTCGTAGGCGCCGCTCGGAACCGCTAGCAGGCTCCGTGGGGCGCAGCTATCAAGTCCGGTGGAGTCTTCTCCATCGAACACCTCCTGGATTCGCGTGGGCCCACGACGGTGCGCGACACCCGATCGCGTCACCGTATCTCCTCTCTACTCCCGCGGTCCGGGCGAGTCAAGCGCTCACCTCGCACCGCGCATCTCGGATCTGGAAGCCTCGGCTCGCGCCGCGACGGCGCTCACCTCGCATCGTATCTCGGATCTGCAAGCCTCGGCTCGCGCCGCGACGGCGCTCACCTCGCACCGCCACGCAGCCGCGGATCGAGGACGTCGCGCAACGCGTCGCCGAGCATGTTGAAGCCGAACACGGCGAGCGAGATCGCGACGCCCGGCCAGATCGCCATCCACGGAGCGCGGAACATGTACGTGCGTCCGGATCCGGAGAGCATCCCGCCCCACGCCGGATATGGCGGCGGCACCCCGAAGCCGAGGAACGAGAGCGCCGACTCGGCCAGGATCGCGGTGCCCAGCCCGATCGTCGCAAGGATGATGATCGTCGCGGCGACGTTCGGCAGGATGTGGCGCACGATGATCCTGAGGTGCCCGCAGCCCACCGCGCGCGCCGCCTCGACGTACGTTCCCTGGGCGATCGCGATCGTCGCGCCGCGGATCACGCGCGAATTGACGGCGGCGACGATGATGGCCAGCGAGAGCACCACGTTGAAGAGCCCCGGGCCCAGCACGGCCATCACCGACAGGATGATGACCAGATACGGAAACGAGAGCCACGCGTCGACGACCCGCTGCACCACCAGATCGTAGAGTCCGCCGAAGTAGCCGCTCGTGACGCCGACGGTAGTCGCCAGGAGGACCGCCAGGCCGACCGTCGCGAAGCCGACCGTGATCGACACCCGCGCTCCGTAGACGATGCGGCTCCACATGTCGCGGGAGAGGTTGTCGGTGCCGAGCCAGTGCGCCGCCGAGGGCGATCTCATGCGCGCGCCACGGATCGTCTCGTCGTAGCCATACGGCGCGATCTGCTCGGCGAACACCGCCATCACCAAGAGCGCCACCACGATGACGGCGCCGAGCGCGCCCAGCGGCTTGCGCCGAGCGAACCTCGCGAGCGCGCGCAAGGTCTCGACTCCGGCCATCCACGAGCCGGCTCGCGCGGCCGCTGCCTTAGCGGGCGCCACGTGCTCCGGGATCTCGACGCGCGTATTCACGCCGCGGTCACCCCGCCGGCGCCCTGCACTGCCGCGGAGCGGCGCCACTTCTTTCGACTAATAGCGGATGCGCGGGTCGAGGACGGCATAGAGCGCGTCGACCGTGAGATTGATGAGGACGATCAGCGAGATGACGACGAGGTTGACCCCCTGGATCACGGGATAGTCGCGCTGGTTGATCGCGTCGAACAGGAAGCGGCTCATACCGGGAAGGCCGAACACCGTCTCGATGATGACGGTGCCGCCGATCACCTGCGGCAGCTGGGTGCCGAGCAAGGTCACCACCGGAATGATCGCGTTGCGCAAGCCGTGCTTCATGACGACCACGCGCTCGGAGAGCCCCTTCGCCCACGCCGTGCGCACGTAGTCCTGACGGAGCACTTCCAGCAGCATGCCGCGCGTCAGGCGCATCAGCGCGGCCCCGGTCGCGATCCCGAGGATCATGGCCGGCAGGAGCAGCTGGGTCACGTGGCCGACGGGATCGCGCGAGAACTCGACGAAGCCGCTCACCGGCCGCCAGCCCCACCAGATCGCGGGAAGCACGATCAAGAGCGTCGCGAGCCAGAAGCCGGGCACCGAGAGCCCGAGGATCGCGGCGCTCCGGGCGATGTAGTCCTGGATCGTATCCTGGCGGGCGGCCGAGATGAGGCCAACCGGTATCGCGATCATGAGGGCGAAGCAGAGTCCGAACGCGGCCAGCTCGAACGTCAACGGCAAGCGCTGGCCTATCTCCTCCAGCACCGGCCGCTTCGTCCACAACGATTCGCCGAGGTCGCCGCGGACGGCCCGACTCACCCACTCGACGTACTGCACGGGCAGCGGCCGATCCAGTCCGAGCTTCGCCCGCAGCTCATCCAGGTCCTTGGCGTAGGCCTTCTCGGCCAGCATGAGCATGACGACATCGCCGGGAATCAGCCGCGGCAAGGTGAACACGATCAGCGACGCGATCAGCAAGGACGGGATCGCGACCAGCAGTCGCTTGGCGAGGTACCGCCTCAGCACGAGCGGCCGAGCACCCGGTTAGCGCTCGAGCCACGCGGCCATGAGGCGCCCGCCGTAGTCGTAACCCATGTTCGGTCCGTAGTTCTTGAGGGCACCTTCCCACACGTAGATGGAGACGGCTGACGGCATCTGCACGTAGTACTGCTGCTTGGCCAGGTGGCGCTGGATGTCGTAGATGATCTCGCGGCGCTTGGCGACATCGAGGGTGCGCCGCTGACGGACAAGCATGTCGGCGACCACCGGATCGTTGATGTGGCTCTGGTTCTTCAGCTCCTCCGGATAGTACTGGCCGAACAGGAAGTTGTCCGGCTCGAGGAAGCCCGTCTGCGGGCCGAAGGTCATCGAGTCGAACTTGCCGTAGAAGCAGGTCGCGATGTAGGCGCCGTACTCTTTCTGATCGATCTTCACATCGATGCCGACCGTCTTGAGGTCCTTCTGCACGAGCTGCATGATGTCGACCAGCACCGGCGTGCCGTAGGTCGTGAAGCACATCGTGCCGGGAAACCCGTTCGGGTAGCCGGCGGCGGCCAGGAGCCGCTTGGCTTCGGCTGGATCGTGCTTATAGTACTTTGCCCCGTCGCCGAGCTTGTCGAGCGGGACCGACCACTCCTTGAGCGCGGCCGGCACCGGCGGGTTGATCGCGCCCACGCCCTCGTACGCGGATTCGATGATGGCCTTGCGGTCGATGGCCAACGACATGGCGTGGCGGACCCGCACATCGCTGAACGGTTTCTGATCCGTGCGCATCGAGATGTGGTTCATCACCGGCGACGGGAACTCGACCGTCTTGAGGTTTGGCCGCCTCTGGGCAAGCGTGTCCTTGATCTGCACCCAGTCGACCCGGTCGATCGTGCCCGGGAATGCCCAGCCGAGGTCGTACTTGCCACTGAGGAATGCCGCCATGCGCGAGGCGTTGTCCTCGTCCACGGTCGCCTCGATCCGATCGATATAGGGCAGGCCGGACTGGAAGTACGTCGGATTGCGCACGTAGGTGAGACCAACGTTCGGACGGTACGAATCGAGCATCCAGGGGCCGGTGCCGATGACCGATTCCCACTTCTTGAGGTCGCCGAACTTCTCGACGACTTCCTTGGCCACGATGGTGACCGCGTGCGGGTTCGCGAGCATGTCGAGGAACCAGACGAACGGCTCCTTCAAGGTGAACTTCACCGTGTACTTGTCCGTCGCCTCCACCTTGTCGACCGACTTGAGCATGTAGGCGTTGGCGTTGCCCTTGACGGTCAGGAAGTGGTTCACGCTGAAGACGACGTCGTCGGCCGTCAGCTCGCGTCCGTTCACCGGCGGCTTGTTGTGCCACTTCACGCCACGGCGAAGCTTGAAGACGTACGTCGTCTCGTTCGGCTGCGTCCACGACTCGGCCAGATCGCCCTCGATCGGGAACGTCCCGGGCGCGACACTCGGCCCGGCCTTGTGCCGCAGCAGCCGGCCGTGCGTGAAGCTCAGAGAGATGTGCGTCTTGTAGGAGATGGTCTGGAAAGGATCGAAGTGGGGCGGATCCCAGGTCCGGATCGCCAGGGTGCCGCCGCGCTTGGGCGTCTGGGCGCGCACGACGGCGGGAGCCACGGACGCGCCGGCCAGCGCGGCGCCGCCCAGCTTGAGCAGGTGTCTTCGGCTGAGATTCATGGATTCCCCCGGGACCTCACGCGCCGGCGGCGATCGCCGCGAGCGCCTGGTCGAATATTTCGATCGTTTCCTCGACGTCCTTGTCGGAGTGGGCGAGCGAGACGTAAATCTTGTTCACAGCCTTGACGACCTTGCGGCGGACCAGCTCCTGGTTGAAGCGCTTGATCCGGTCGCGATCGGCCGTCAACGTCGCGCGATAGTCGACGACCTCGCGGTCGGTGAAGAAGATGTCGAAGACCGGCGGCTCGCCGCTGACCTGCGCGGGCAAGCCGTGCTTGCGCGCGGCGGCGGCCAGCCCCTCGCGCAGCCGCGTGCCGGTCGCGAAGAGTCGCTGATACATGCCGGGCTTCCTGAGCTCGGCCAGGGTCGCGAGGCCGGCCGCGCACGCGATGGCGTTGCCGTTGAAGGTACCGGCCTGCCAGACGTAGTCCGGCGTGCCCTCGAGCGCCGCGTCGAAGTGGCGCATGATCTCTTTCGGTCCGGCGATGCACGCGAGCGGGAATCCGCCGGCCACGACCTTGCCGTAGGCCGCCAGGTCGGGCACGACGCCGTAGTATTCCTGGGCGCCGCCGTAGGCGAAGCGGAAGCCGGTCACGATCTCGTCGAAGATCAGCGGCACGCCGTAACGGCGGGTCGCGGCGCGCAACCCGGCCAGGAAGCCGGGCGCCGGCACGATCGTCCGCTGGTAGGGCTCGATCAGCACCGCGGCCAGCTCGCCGTGGTGCGCGGCGATCAGCGCCTCGGCCGTCGCCAGGTCGTTGTACGGCGCGATCAGCACCTCGGCCTCGATCGCGTGCGGCACGCCGGCCGAATCCATCATCGGCGCCGGAAACGCCTTGGGCGAGCGCGGCACGACGCTCATCAGCGCGTAGTCGTGGGTGCCGTGGAAGCCGCCCTCGAACTTCATGATCTTGTCGCGTTTCCGGAATGCGCGCGCGACGCGAAGCGCGAAGAACGTCGCCTCGGAACCGCTCGACGTGTAGCGCACCTGCTCGGCGCACGGCACCGCCTTGACGATCGCCTCGGCGAGCTCGATCGCCGGCTCGTTCAGCAGAAAATAGGACGTGCCGCGGGCCATCTGCCTCTCGACGGCCTCGACGACGGCCGGATGCGCGTGGCCGAGCAGCATCGGACCCGAGCCGAGCAGGTAGTCGAAATACCGGCGGCCGCCCATGTCATACAGGTACGCGCCCCGGCCTTCCTTGACGACGAACTCGAGCCCGGGACCGCTGCGGTGACTGCCCAGGACTCCGCCGGGAAGGACCGCCTCGGCGCGGCGCAGAAGATCGTTCTGATCGCTCATCGGTGAGCCTCCGTCAAAACTGTTCGGTGATCATACGCGAGAACCCTCACCGGTCAAGAGAACTCCGGCTCCGGCAAAGGCGCCCCGTTTGAGCAGGGCCAGGGCTCGGTTGGCGTCTTCGAGGGCGAACGTCGTCGTCGCCGGCCGGATGGGGATCCGCGCCGCTTCGGCCAGGAGCTCCTCGCCATCGGCGCGGGTGTTGGCGGTGACGCTCCGGAGCGTTCGCTCGTAGAAAAGATCGCGCTCGTACTCGAGCGGCGGCACCGCCGTCAGGTAGATGCCCGCCAGCGCCAGGGTGCCGCCCCGCTCGAGATTCCGGAGCGCGACCGGCACGAGCTCGCCCGCCGGCGCGAAGAGGATCGCGCCGTGCACTTTCGCGGGCACGGCGTCGCCGGTCCCGCCGACCCAGGCCGCGCCCAGCCGGCGCGCGAGCGCCCGATGCGACTCCTCGCGCGTGCACACGAAGATCTCGCACCCCCGGGCGCGAGCGACCTGGAGCGTCACATGCGCCGAGGCGCCGAAGCCGTAGATGCCAAGCCGCCCGCCCGGTTTCACCTCGCAGAGCTTGAGCGCCCGGTAGCCGATGATGCCGGCGCAGAGGAGGGGCGCCGCCTCGGCATCGCCGAACGTCGGAGGGATCGCATAGGCGAAGGCCTCGGCCACGACCGCGTAGTCGGCGAACCCGCCGTCGGCGTGGTAGCCGGTGAACTCGGCACGCTCGCAGAGGTTCTCGCGATCGGCCCGGCAAGCCTCGCAGCTCCCGCACGTCCCGCGGAGCCACGCGATGCCGACGCGGTCGCCAGGCTGAAAACGCCGCGCACCCGAGCCCGTGCGCTCGACTCGGCCGACGACCTGGTGGCCGGGTACGACAGACGATCGCACGGGAGGAAGCTCACCCTCGACGACGTGCAGATCGGTGCGGCACATCGCGCACGCGCTCACCCGGACCAGAATCTCGCCGGGGCCGGGCGACGGCGTCGGGCGCGCTTGCAGCCGCAGCGGAGCGGTCTCGATCGGGGCCGCGGCGGAGAGAACGAGCGCCCGCATCTGTCTTAGTGGCGCGGCCCCTCCGGGCTCACTCCCCGCCCGCCCTCGCCACGAGCTTCTTCGCGCGCGCGAGGTGCGGCGCGTCCACCATCTGGCCCTTGAAGGTGAAGGCGTAGACACCGCGGCCGGCGTGCTCCGCGAACAGCGCGATGAGCTGGCGGGCCTCGTCCACGACTTCCTTGGCCGGCGTGAAGACCTCGTTGATCACGGGGACCTGGCTCGGATGGATGGAGATCTTGCCGGTGAAGCCCATCGCCACCCCCTCCTCGCACTCACGCCGCAGGCCGTCGAGGTCCGCGATGTCCGTGAAGACCGTGTCGATCGCCTCGACCGCTGCGGCGGCCGCCACCACCGCGCACATGACGCGCGCATGGCGCGGGATGTCGAGGTAGCGGCCCTCGGCGTCGCGGACGCGGCCCAGCCCCATCGCGGCTCCCAGGTCCTCGACGCCCCACGAGATCGCCACCGTCCGCGGCGTCGCCGTCGCGATCTCGCGAATGTTCAGCAGCCCTTCCGGCGTCTCCGTCGCGATCAGGGTGAGCCGCGTGGCGCCATTGGTGATTCCGTGATGCTGCTCGAGCCGGTCCAGGATCTTGACGATCGCGCGGATGTCGGCCGCGCTGCCGGGCTTCGGGACCACGTAGCCATCGGGGCGTGCCGCGATCGTCTCCTCGAGGTCCGCCTGGCCGAGCCCGGTGCCGATCGGATTCATCCGCACCCAGCGCTCGCGGCCCCCGAAGTCGCGACCGAGCCACTCTCTGACCACACCGCGGGTCGCCGCCTTGCGGTCCGGGGCGACCGCGTCCTCGAGATCGAGGATCAGGCCGTCGGCCGGAATGGTCAGCGCCTTGGCGAGCATGCGGTCGTTACCGCCCGGAACGAAATGGAGCGATCGGCGCCGGCGCGTCACGATCAGGCGCCCTTCTTGCGCATCATCGCGTTGCGTCGCGCCACCATCACGACCTCGCCGTTCTGGTTGAGCGCCCGGTGCACGAACGTCACGATCCCCCACTGCGGGCGCGAGCGCGACTCGCGCTTGTCCACGACCTCGGTCTCGGAATAGATCGTGTCGCCGTGGAAGACGGGCTTCGGGAACTCGACCTTCTCGAACCCCAGATTGCCCACGGTCGTGCCGAGAGTCGTCTCGCCGACCGAGAGCCCGACGGCGACACCGAGCGTGAAGAGGCTGTTGACCAGCGGCTTGCCGAACTCGGCCTTCGCCGCCGCGTGAAAGTCGACGTGGAGCGACTGGGGGTTCATCGTGAGGCAGGAGAACCACACGTTATCCGCCTCGGTGACCGTGCGTCCGGGCTGATGCCGGAAGGTTTGGCCGACCTCGAGCTCGTCGAAGTACTTTCCCGCCACGGTGGGCCTCCGGAAGTCGTTTCGGGTTCCGCGCTTGACAGCGGTCGTGCCAGATTCTATCAATGATGCGCCATGGGAAACTCTTACGACATCGCGATCATCGGCGGCGGCATCCTGGGCCTGGCCACCGCGCTGGCCCTGGGCGAGCGCAGCCCGAGAGCGCGCCTCGTCGTCCTCGAGAAGGAAGCCCGGCTGGCCACGCACCAGACCGGCAACAATTCGGGCGTCATCCACTCCGGCATCTACTACAAGCCGGGCTCCTACAAGGCCAAGCTCTGCGTCGAGGGCAAGGGCCTGATGCTCGACTTCTGCGGCAAGCACGGGATCCGCGTCGACCACGTGGGCAAGGTGATCGTCGCGACCGAGAAAGCCGAGCTGCCGCGTCTGCAGACGCTCTACGAGCGTGGGATCGCCAACGGCGTGCCGGTCGAGATGATCGAGCCGGCTCAGCTCCGGGAAATCGAACCGCACGCGAGCGCGCTCCGGGCGATCCGGTCTCCGTCGACCGCGATCGTCGACTATAAGGAAGTCTGTGCGGCGATGACGCGCGAGCTGAGCGCGCGCGGTGTCGCGATCGAGACCGGCGCCGGCGTCACCTCGATCCGGCGCAGCACCGGCACGATCGAGCTCGTCACGCCGCGCGCGGTCGTGCGGGCGACGCGGATCGTGAACTGCGCCGGGCTCTATTCGGACATGGTCGCGCGGATGGCCGGCGCGAAGGTTGATGTCCAGATCATCCCGTTTCGCGGCGAATACTACATGATCCGGCCCGAGCGTCAGGACATCGTGCGCGGGCTGATCTATCCGGTCCCCGATCCCGAGTTCCCGTTCCTGGGTGTCCACCTCACGCGCACCGTCCACGGCGAGGTGGAGGCCGGCCCGAACGCCGTGCTGGCGTTCGCGCGCGAGGGCTATCGCCTCGGCCGCGTGAGCCCAAGCGAGCTCGCGGGCACCTTGGCGTATCGAGGCTTCTGGCAGATGGCGCGCAAGTACTGGCGCACGGGCAGCTACGAGATGTACCGCTCGCTCAGTAAGAACGCCTTCGTGCAGGCGCTGCAGCGGCTCGTGCCGGCGCTCCGGCCCGAGGACGTCACCCGCGGCGGCGCCGGGGTGCGCGCCCAGGCCGTGAGCCCCGACGGCTCACTCGTCGACGACTTCCGCATCGTCGCCGAGGCCGACGCGATTCACGTGCTCAACGCGCCGTCCCCGGGCGCCACCGCCTCGCTCGCGATCGGGCGTCACATCGCGGGTCTCGCCGTCGAGACCTTCGGCCTCAAGTAGTCGGTCGAGCGTGGGAGGGGGCCCGGACGGCCCCCTCCGATCCGCTCACAACGCGCCGTTGCGCCAGGCCCGGTCACCGCGAAGGTGATCCCGGGTGTCTGGATGTTGCAGAACAGCCACTTCCCGTCCGGGCTGTAGGTCGCGCCGGCGAACTCGCTGCCCCGAAAATCGCCGGTGATCGCATTGCGCTCGCCGTTTAGCACGACGTTGTTCTGGGCGAACCGGAAGATCTCGCCGTCGACGGTCAGGCCGTGGAGAAACTCGGAGCCGCCGCCGTCCTCGCAGAGCACGAGCCCGCCGCGCGGGCTCACGGTGATGTTGTCGGGCGAGTTCAGCACCTCGGACGCCGGCGATTCGAAGACGAGCCGCAGGGTCTCGCTCGAGGGCTCGTATTCCCAGACCTGCCCCTGACCGGCGTTGCCCCCGTTGGTGGACGTGAAGAAGATCTTGCCGCGTCCGTACCAGGCGCCCTCGAGCCGGGCGAAGGCCGCCCCGCCCTTCGCGGTGCCTTGGGCCAACACACTCGTCAATCCGGTCGGCACCGCCGGATCAGGGGCATCGATCGTCACCCAGACGGCGTCGAGCGGCTCGTCCTGGACCTGGCCGAGGCTCGTGTTGTACGCGGGCTTTCCCTCGATCGCCACTCTACAGAGTGCCGCCGTTGGCCAGCTTCCCTCGCTGCGCCGGCACGTACCGGTAGAAGCCGGACGTGAGCCCGTTGTCTTCAGTCTCGTAGACGATGCCCGTGTGCGGATCCGTCGCGTTCGCTTCGTGCCTGAAGCGGCCCATCGCCTTCAGCGGCGCATGGGTAGTCTCACCGAATGCCGGAACCTCGTAGATGTAGCCGTGCGGCTTCGTGAGCGCGTTCGTTGGGTCCGGCTGCGCCACCGTCTCCTCGCACGTGAGCCACGACCCCCATGGCGTCGGTCCGCCGGCGCAGTTGGTCACCGTTCCGGCGATGCTCGGCCAGGCCTGGATGAACTGCCCGTGCGTCGTGTCGAACTCCAAGGTCGTCGTCCCGCCACCGGCCGTCGGATCGTACGCCAGAGCCGGCGCGAAGGCGCCGGTGCTCGAGCTGATCTCGTGATTGCGCACGAGCCGGATGCGACCGTGACGGCCTGGAACGTCGCCATCCCGTCGTGCGAGCTGGGTGTCAGCGTTTTCCCGTCGGCCAGAACGTCGCCCGTCCATCCAAACGTGAGGTACTCGAATCCGGCAGGCAGCAGCAACAGCGGGAGACCGGTCGTCGCGTCCTTCACCGCGGCGAGCGGGCCGTAGTCGGCGCCGCAGCTGCGCCCGTGGTCGCGCCGCTGATCGGCGCGGGCGAGCAATGCGTGGAACGGCGTGGTGATCCCGATCCCGACCGCCACGGCGGTCCCCGTCTTGAGGAACGCGCGGCGGTCGAGCGGCGACGAAGGCTGGCTCGAGAGCTGGCTCGACATAGTCACGACCTCCGTCGGTAAGGTGGCGCTTCACGGCGGCCCGATGCCGCCGCGCGGACTATGCGTGCCGCGTGTCTCCTGCCAATGACCTTTCAATGAAAATCTTGTGACCGCTGCGGTGTGTGATGACTCACGTGATCGAGCGACGACTACTCGCGAGCGAGCGCGACGCAGACGACGCCGGCGAGCACGATCGCGGCCGCGGCGAGCCGCGGCGCCAGCCGTCCTTCCCCGAGCCACAGGCTTCCGATGAACGTCGAGAACAGAATCGAGAGCTCGCGCGACGCGACCACGTACCCGACCTTCGACAGACGGAAGGCGAAAAGCACCAGGAGGTAGCTGGTCAGATTCATCGCCGACGCGACGAGAATCGTCCGCCAGCGCTCGCGCCACTCGCGTGTCAGCGCCGGGCGATCTCTCAGTACGGCGGGGGCGAGGACCACGGCGAGACCGAGCCCCATCAGCGCGATGTAGGGCATCGGATGCAGACGCGCGACACCGGCCTTGTCGACGAGCGAGTAGGACGCGATCGTCAGGCCGGTCACGAGGGCCCACACGGTGCCCGCGCCGCGCCCCGTGGCGTGCGAGCCCGGCCCCGAGGGCGTCAGGCCGAGCCCGGCGATCCCGAGCACGACGAGACCGATGCCGAACGAGCCGAGCCAGGACAACCGCTCACCGAACACCGGCAACGCGATCAGCGGGACGAGCGCGACGCCGAGGCCGCGCGCCATCGGATAGACACGCGAGAAGTCGCCGTAGCGGTAGGAGCGGCCGAGGGCCCAGAAATAGAGCGCGTGAATTCCTATGCTTGCGGCAACGAACGGCAGCCCCGCCGATGGGTCGGGCTCATCGGGAATGCGCCAGAGGCCGATCGGGAGCAAGAGAAGCGTCGCCAGCGAGACGGAGGACCAGAGAAAGGCGAACTGGTTCTCGGCGCGTTTGGCCAGCGCGTTCCAGATCGCGTGCAGAACCGCCGCGCACACGACAAGGATCAGAGCCGGGCCGCTCACGGGCCGATCTTACCGAACATCAGGTGGTGGAATGCCGGAAAACCCCTCTGTTGACAGGGGTTTGCCGATCAGCTAGACTTTTATCCCCATGATTACCGTCCCGACGCGCCGCGTGAAGCAGTTCGGCGTCGAGTTCTACCAGGCCGGTCTTTCCGCCAAGGATATCGATCGGTTAGTGAAATTCGAGGTCCTGGGCTACTACCGGGGGCCCGCAGAACGAACCAGCGAAGAAAACGCCGGATGAACCGATCCCGCGTCAACTGGGACAGTCTCGAAAAGCGGATCGGCGAGAGCGAGACGGCCTACCAGCGGCCGGTCATCCGCCGGAAGATCGACGAGCTGGTGGCTTACTATCGGGAGTGCAAGGACGCCGCGACATTACCGGCGATTCCTGGCGCCGTCATCATCACCTCGGAGAAGCGCTTCACCTTCACGCCGGTCGCCGGCCAGCACGACCTCGGCCTGCTGCAAATCCCGGAAGAGCACGGCGTCCTGCGCGTGCTCGACGGCCAGCATCGCCTCCTCGCGCTGCACGCCCTGTCGCAGGCGGGCGAGAACATGACCATCGAGGTCCCGGCCGTGCTCTTCGACTCGCTCGACGCCCGCCAGATCGTCGAGCTCTTCGTCACGATCAACGCCAAGCACACGCGCCTGAACCCGTCGCACATCATCAGCCTCGCCGGCCGCAAGCTCTATCCGGATGCGAACCAGGCGCTCGCACACGACGTGATCCGCTCGCTCAACGAGGACGACACCTCGCCGCTACACGGCGAGATCAAGATGCTCGGCACCGGGCGCGGGCGCGTCAGCCAGGCGCCGCTGGCCGAGGAGATCGTCGATTTCTTCGAGACCGTCGAGAAGGTCGGCAGCAGCGGCAAGCTCCAGGAGCTGCGCGGGCGGCGCCAAGCGTTTCTTCCTGAACTACATCAAGGCCCTCTCGACCACGTTTCCCGCACGCGTGGGCGGGCCGCAAGTACTCCATCAAGACCGGCGCGGCGCTGCGCGCGTTCGTCCGGGCCGCGCCCGACGTGATGGCGCGCGCGCGCGAGCTACGGCGGGACCCGTTCGACCTCAACGCGATCCGCGAGGCGATCAAGCCCTGGGGCGAGCGGCTGCGCGACCGGCGCTTCGAGACCGAGGGCGAGTGGAAGCTGAAGCTCGCCGGCGGCACGCGCGGGACCGTCGAGGTCCTCACGCGCGAGCTGCGCGACGCCCTCCGCTAGGCATCGAAGGGGGCCGCGCCGGCCCCCTCCGAGCCTCGCCCAGGATTGCGCGGCAAAGCCCGCGCTCGATCCTCGATCACTGCTTCTTGAGAGTCACGTCCTCGTAGGGCGCCGACCAGGGATAGGGGTCGATCTTCAGGAGCGACGGTTCGCCGACACGCGGGCCGATCCCGCTCGGCCAGATGTACTCCCACATCGGGCCCGAACCGCACCCGCTCGTGGAGGAGCTGCTGGATCTGGTGCAGCATCGCCTCGCGTTTCTTCCGATCCGTCTCGCGCGCCTGCTGCTTGAAGAGCGCGTCGATGTCGGGATCGGCGCCGCGCGAGAACGATCCGTCGCTCGGCACGAACTCCGCCATCCGTGAGGCGGCGTTGCCGTAGGTCGCGTGGATGCAGACACAGATGCCCTTCAGCTTCTTCGTGAGCCACGCGCTCTGGAAGGCCGCGCGCTCCATCGTGACCATCCGGGTCTTGATGCCCACGGCGGCGAGATTGGTCCCAACGGCCTCACCCATCGAGAAGTACGGCGGGTACGGATAGAGGTCGCCGGCGTCGAAGCCGTTGGGAAAGCCGGCCTCGGCCAGAAGCTTCTTCGCCTTCGTCGGATCGTACGAAAACGGCTCGAGCGACAGCGCGAACTCGAACTTGCGCGGGACCAGGCTGCCCGTCAAGCGCGACGCGCCCAGGTTCTCGGCTTCGTTCACCGATCGGAGATCGACCGCACTGATGGCCGCCAGGCGCACGCGCTTGTCGGCCCACGGTGACTTGGGATCCCACTGGTCGAAAAAGTCGAGGAAGTGGATCCCGATCGCGCCCGAGAACGCCAGCTTCAGATTCGGGTCGCGCTTGAGCTCCAGCGCCGTGGGCGCGTCCAGGAGATACGCGACGTCGACCTCGCCCTTCTTCAGCATCGCCGCCCGCGTGGTCGCCTCCGGCACGCTCTTGAAGACCAGCCGCTTCACCGACGGCATCTTGCGCCAGTAGCTTTCGTTGGCCTCCATGACGATCTCGATGCCCGGCGTGCTGCTCACGAACTTGTAGGGACCGAGCCCGATCGGCTGCTTCTTGAACCCGTCGTCGCCGACCTTCTCGACGTACTTCTTGGGCACGATCCAGCCGGAGCCGGTCGCCAGCGTTCCGTAGAACGCCATGAAGTCGGGGAACGGCTCGTGGAGATGAAATCGCACCCGGTGGGGATCGGCGATCTCGATCGTCGCGCACCTTCTCCTTGAGAATCCTCGAGCTCTTGGCGCGCAGGAAGCTGAACTTCACGTCCTCGGCGGTGAACGGATCCCCGTTGTGGAACTTGAGTCCCTGGCGCAGCTTGAACTCGTACGTCTTCTGGTCGGGGCTGAGCGTCCACGACTCGGCCAGGCTCGGCGTCATGATGTTGCCGGGCATCGGCTTGACCATCGCATCGTGGAGCGCGTACTGGATCCAGAACGGCGTGATGAAGCCTTGCACCTCCCCCGGATCGAGCCATGCCGGGGCCACCGTCACGTAGAGGGCCCAGCGCATCTCGCCCTCCGGCTTGGCCTGAGCCTCCGCTCGACCCATGAGGCCGCCCATCAGGGCGGCGCACAACGCGGCTGCCGCGAACGATCCGCACGCTCGGGAGGCCGAACAACGCTCGTTGACCGTTCATGCCGGGTCCTCCGTGATCGAACTTGCGCCCACGCACGGAGTGCCGAGCGCGCCGATAGCGTTTACTCCGTCAGGCCACGTCCCCGGGTCGAAGCGCCGCGAGCCCTTGCCCGCCGCTAGACGACGGCGTCCTTCCGGAGCGCGGCGATGTCCTCCGTGGTGTAACCGAGCTCGCGCAGGATCTCGTCGGTGTGCTCGCCGTGCGTCGGCGCGGCGCGGCGAATCGCGCCGGGCGTCCGCGAGAGCGTCGCCGGCAGGCCCTGCACCCGCATCTCGCCCGCGCTCGGGATGACGCACCGGCTGGGCCATGCCGAGGTGCTTGATCTGCTCGTTCTCGAATACCTCCTTCACGTTCAGGATCGGCCCCGAGGGCACGCCGGCGCGATTGAGCGCCTCGATCCACTCGGCGCTCGGCTTCTTCGCGAGAATCTTGTCGAGCTCCGCGTTCATCTGCTTGCGGTTCTTCGACCGGTCGGCCAGGTTCTTGAAGCGCGGATCGTCGATCAGCTCGGGCGCGCCGATCGCGGCGCAGAGCCGCCGGTACATCGTCTGCCCGGACGCCGCGATGTTGATGTGGCCGTCGGCCGTCGTGAAGACGCCCGTCGGGATGCCCGTGGGGTGATCGTTGCCCGCCTGAGGCGGGATCTCGCCGTCGATGAGCCAGCGCGCGGCCTGGAAGTCGAGCATGGTCACCATCGCCTGCAGGAGCGAGGTGTGCACCCACTGCCCCTTGCCGGACTTCTCGCGCTCGAGCAGCGCGACCAGGATGCCCTGCGCCAGGAAGAGCCCGGAGGTGAGATCGGCGACGGGAATGCCCACGCGCACGGGGCCCTGGCCCGGCAGCCCGGTGATCGACATGAGCCCGCCCATGCCCTGTGCGATCTGGTCGTAGCCGGGGCGCTCGGCGTACGGGCCGGTCTGGCCGAAGCCGGAGATCGAGCCGTAGACGAGCCGCGGGTTCACCTTGGACAGCGCCTCGTAGTCGATGCCGAGCCGCTTCTTGACGTCCGGCCGGAAGTTCTCGACGACCACGTCGGCGCGCGCGGCGATCTTCTTGATGATCTCGACTCCGCGCGGATGCTTGAGGTCGAGCGTCATCGAGCGCTTGTTCCGGTGCAGGTTCAGGAAGTCGAAGCCGAGCGCGGTGGAGTCGCCCTCCATCTCCTCGCGCGCCTCGATCTTGATGACGTTGGCGCCCATGTCGGCGAGCTGGCGCACCGCGGTCGGACCCGAGCGGGCGCGGGTGAGATCGAGGACCGTGTAGCCTTCGAGTGGTAGTGGCATCAAGCGTTTCTCCGCGGGAAGGATGGCCGAGCCGGTCTGCGAGGCGGGGTTGCGGCGCGTCCACTTCCCGGCGTCCACCGCCGTGAGGAAGTCGAGCACCGCGCGGTTGAACGCCTCGGGCTCCTCCAGGTTGATCGTGTGGCCCGACTTCGGCAGGACGACGAGCCCGGCCGTCGGGATCTTGCGCTTCATGAAGAAGCCCGGCTCGAGGCACGGGTCGTCCTCGTCGCCGGTCATGATCAGGGTCGGCACGTCGAGCTTCTCGAGCTGCGGGCCCGAGGTCGAGGATCGACGGCCGCAGCATCTGCACGCCGCGCTGGGTGAGCGCGTGGCCCTTCGCGGAGCCTTCCGCGAGCTGCGCGTGGAATTCGCGCCAGCCGAACGGGATCCTTGTCCATGAACTGGACGCGCGTCGGCCCCTTCGAGTACATCTCGGCCGTCTTCACCATGCCGTCGTCCTCGAAGCGGCGCGCGACGACCTCGGTGTCCTTGCGGAACTTCTCGCGATCGCCGGCCACGCTGCCGTAGCCGGCGCCTGCGACGACCAGCGAGAGCGCGCGCGTCCGGGGTGCTTGAGGCCGAAGTGCAGGGTCGCGAAGCCGCCCATCGAGAGGCCGCAGACGTGAGCCTTGGGAATCTTCAGCCCGTCGAGCACGCCCCGGATGTCGTCGGCCGCGCGCTCCTGCGAGTACGCCTTCACGTCGTCCGGGACGTCCGAGGGCGGATAGCCCCTGGCGTTGAACGCGATCGCGCGGTAGCGGCGCGAAAAGAAGCGCATCTGCAGATGCCAGCTCCGGTGGTCGCCGGCGAACTCGTGGACGAAGACCAGCGGCAGGCCCTGCCCGGACTCCTCGTAGTAGATGTTGACGCCGTCGTCGACTCTCACGCTCGGCATGGTAGCGCCTCAGTCGGTCCACGGGAAATTCACGTTGACGATGTCGAAGGTCTTCTTGCCGGCCGGAAGCTGCGCGGTCACCCGGTCGCCGACGTTCTTGCCGATGAGCGTGCGGGCCAGCGGCGACATGATCGAGATGCGCCCTTTGGCGGGATCGGCCTCGTCCGAGCCCACGATCTGGTAGCGGATCTCCTTGCCGCTCTCGTCCTCGAGCAGCACCGTCGAGGCGAACGTGATGCGGTCGCCCGACGTGGGCGGATCGATGACCTCGGCGCCCCCGACCTTGGTTTCGAGCTCGGCGATACGGCCCTCGATGAACTACTGCTTCTCGCGCGCCGCGTGGTACTCCGCGTTCTCGGAGAGGTCGCCGTGCGCCCGGGCCTCGGCGATGGCCTTGGTGATGGCGTGCCGGTCGACGCGCTTGAGCCGATCGAGCTCGTCGCGCAGGCGCTCGAACCCCGGGCCGCGTCATCGGCGTGCGCTGGATCGACATGGCCCCTTAACTTAACACGGGCCCGCCGGAGCTCGCCGCCCGCCGCCCGGCTCTATTCCTCATCGTCGACGCGCGTACGCTTCAGCGCGCGGCGGCGCTTCTTGCGGGCCTGGGCCTGCTTGCGCTTGCGTTTGACCGAGGGCTTCTCGTAGTACACGCGCCGCTTCATCTCTTGATAGAGCCCGCCCTTGAGCATCGCCTTCTTGAGCGTCTTCAGAGCGGACCTCGACCTTCGCTCGGGTCAGACCGCCATGGCTCACCCCGTGCGACGGGATGGCCTCGACGGCTCGATTCGTCGGTGACTTCGACCTTCGCCTCGAGCTCAGGCTCGCTCACGGACCGGCTCAGCTGCGTCCGCGGGCGCGGGCAAGTGGGTTTCGATCTTCGCGTTGGCGCGCGCACCACTGATCCAGGACTCCCACGCCAGACTCTGCTTCTGCACGAGGACCTCCTTCTGGATCTTCTCGCGCTCCGTGGCGAGGCCGCCCATGTCGGGCGGCACCCGCTCGAGTACCTTCACCACGTAGTAGCCCTGCGGCGCCTTGATCGGAGTCGCTGAGCTGGCCGGCCGGCGTCTGGAGCGCCGCCAGCATCGCGTCGGCCGGCAACCGCTCGGCCGGTTTCGCGCGCGAGAAGCGCGCCGTCTCGCCGGTGACCGCCCCCGCCTTCTTGGCGGCCGCGGCGAAATCGCCGGCCTTGCCGTCGGCGGCAATCTGCTTGGCCCGCTCGAGGGCGACCGTTTCCGCCTTCTGGCGCTTGACCGAGGCGGAGACCTTGTCCCTGATTTCGGCGAGCGGCGGCACGCCCGGCGGGGATGACGCCGGTGGTCTTGAGGATGACGAGTCCGACCGGGGTCGACACCGGCGCGGACACGCCGCCGATCGCGAGCGTGAACGCCGTTTCCTCGAGCGCATCGGGAGCGGCGAGCCCCGACGTGCGCTCGACGCGCGCCATGGTCGTCTCGATCGGCTGCAGCCCGAGCTTCTTCGCTTCGGCCATGAAGTCGGAAGCGGCCTGGAGCGGCGGCCGCAGCTGATCGGCCTTCGCCCTGGCCGCGCGATCCCCCGCCTCGGCCGACAGGCGGGTGCGGATCTGGGCCGCGACCTCTTTCACGGGCTTGCGACCCCCCTCCTGAATCTCGATCACCTTGATCGCGTGGAAGCCGAACGGGGTTCGGACCGGCTCGGCCGACACCTCACCCTTCTTCAACGCGAAGAGCGCTTGCTCGAACTCGGGGACGATCTCGCCCTTGCCCACCAGGCCCAGATCGCCGCCGCGCGGCGCCGTCGCCGAATCCTCGGAGACCTCCTGCGCCAGCTTGCCGAAGTCCGCCCCGGCCTTCGCCCGGCGGATCGCATCGACGATCTTGGCGCGCGCCTTGTCCTCCGCGGCGCTGCCCCCGGTCTCGGGAACGCGCGCGAGGATGTGGGCCGCGCGCACCTGGCGTGGGGTCTCGAACTCGCTGACGTGCTCGGTGTAGTACTTCTCGACCTCCGCGTCGGTCGCAGACGCCGGGAAATCCTTCGGGTTCAGGGTCACGTACTGCACGCGTCGGCGGTCGGGCTGGCGAAACTCGTCGGGATGCTGGGCGAGATACGCGGAGAGCTCCTCGTCGGTGGCGTTGGCGCCGGCGACGATCGGCGCGAGCTCGACGAGCGCCCACGACGTGCGCACCTCCTCGCGCTGGCGGCGGAACGCCTCCTCGAGCTCGGTCTCCGAAACCTTGACGCCGGTCCGGACCGCGGCTTCGACCTTCGCGCGGGTGAGCTCGCGGCGAGTCTCGGCCTCGAACGCGGGGGCGGTGTATCCGCGGCGTTTCAGGATGTCCTGGTAGCGCTTGAGCACGAACCGGCCGTTCTCTTGGAAGAGCGGGATCGCCTGGATTCGCGCGTTCAGCTCCTCGTCGCTGATGCTGAGCCCCTCGGCCGCCGCCCGCTGGACGATCAACGCTTCCTGCACGAGATCGCCGACGACCTGCTGCGGCAGGCCCATCCGCTCGGCCATCTCGGTCGAGAAGCGGTCGCGGTAGATCTGGGCGTACGCCTCGAGATACGACTGATAGCGCCGCTGAAACCGCTCGATCGGGATCGTCTCGCCGTTGACCGTCGCCACCGAATCGCGCGGCTCGCCGCCGTCGTTGCGCGACCCGGTCGCGCCGAAGACGAACAGCGACGCGACGAACGCCGCGATGACGACCAGCAGGCCGATCTGAAGGGATTTTCGGTACCGCCGCATCACGGTGATCATCAGCGCTCTCCGACGTCGGGCTGGTGACGGCTGAGCCGCGCGTCCGGCGCGCCGCTCTCCTCCGGCACGACCCGGCGCGCGACGGTGATGAATCCCGTGTGCGCGACCATGCGGTGGAACGGCCGCACCGACTGGCCCTCGATGTTCCACGGCCGGTACAGGGTCTCGAAGGTCTCGACGAGCGCCCAGTGCCGCTCGCGCTGGAGCGTCTCGGCGATCTGCTGCGACTGCACGATCGTCGGCACGTAGCAGAGAAAGATCCCGCCCGGGCGCAGCGCGCGCGCGAGCAGCGCCGTGAGCTTCCAGGGCTCGGGCAGGTCGAGGACGATCCGGTCGACCGGGTCCTCCTCGGGAAGCCCGTCCTCCACCGGCCGAAGCCGAACCATCAGGTTCGCGACCTCACCGAGCCGCATGTGGATGTTCGCCAGCGCGCGGCGGGCGAACTCGTCGCGCTGTTCGTAGGTGATCACGCGACCCTCGGGGCCGACCGCGCGCAAGAGCGCCAGGGTCAGCGCGCCGGATCCCGTGCCGGCCTCGAGCACGCGGCAGCCCGGGTAGACGTCGGCCCAGAAGAGGATCATCGCCAGATCCTTGGGATAGATGACCTGAGCGCCACGCGGCATCTCCAGGACGTACTCGGCGAGCGTCGGGCGCAACGCGAGATAGCGCAGCCCCATCGAGCTTCGCACCCAGCTGCCTTCGGGCTGGCTGATGATCGCGTCGTGGGGCACCCAGCCGCGGTCGGAGTGAAACGTCTCCGACTTGCGCAGAAAGATCAGGTGCCGCTTGCCACGCTGATCGGTGAGCAAGACCTGCTCGCCGTCCTGGAACGGAAGCCCGTCGTTCACCTGGCTTCGTGGACTCTCGGAGCCGGCAGGAATCGCGTCGCCACGAAGGCCAGCAGCGGTGTCAGCGCGCTGATCCAGAGCGCGGCCGGTAGCCCGTAGCGGTCGGCAACCCAGCCGAGCGCCGTCACGCCGAGCCCGCCGGCGCCGATCGCGAAGCCGACGATCAGGCCCGAGGCCGTGCCGGCATTGCGCGGCAGATATGCTTGCCCCAGGACAACGGACACCGTGAAGCTCGAGGTCAGGAGCGCGCCGAAAAACCCGAGCATGACGAACGCGAGCACGCCGCGCGTCATCAGAAAGAGCACGCCGAACGGTAGCGCGGCGAGCAGCGCCCATTGCATGAAGGCGCGTGGGCCCCAGCGGTCGGCGAACGGCCCGGCGATGACGGTGCCGACCGCCCCCGCGCCCAGAAAAACGAAGAGGAGCGGCCCGACGAGCCTCGGGTCGGCGCCGAGCGTGTCGATGTAGTAGAACGGCACGAACGTCGTGAAGCCGAGGGTCGTCCACGAGCGGATCGTGACGACCAGGATCAGCAAGGCCATCGCGCGAGGCATGTTGACGCCGCGCGCCGCGGCCGCGGCGGCCGCCCGCGGCGCCGCGCTCTGGGAGAATGCGGGCAGCACCGCGAACAGGAGCGCCGAGGCGATGAGCGTCGGCGCCAGAAGGCCGAGGCTTCCCGTCAAGCCGACGACGGTGACCAGCGCCGTGATGATCGGTGGGCCGAGCGCGATGCCGACGTTGCCGCCCAGGGAGAACCAGGAGAGCGCCGTCGCCTTTCGATCGCCCGCCACGCTGGTCGCGGTCTTGTACGCCTCCGGATGGTAGGCGGCGACGCCGAGCCCCATGGCCACCACCAGTCCGAGCAGCGCCGTGTAGCCCGGCGCCAGCCCCATCAGCGCGAACCCGGCCCCGGTCAGGAGCACGGAGGCCGGCAGCATCCAGCGTCGCGCCGTCTGATCAGCGAAGTAGCCAAACAGCGGCTGCACGATCGACGAGGCCACGTTCGCCGCGAGGACGATCGTCGCCACCGCCGCGTACGACAGCTGATGGGCCGACTTCAAGAAGGGCAGCAGCGCCGGCAAGGATCCCTGGTTCAGGTCGACGACGAAGTGGCCGATGGACAGGAGCGCGATCAGCTTCGTGTTGGGCCGGATCGCGTGCGCCGTCGTCGCGACGAGGCCCGGCGAGACGGACGCGCTGTACACCGCCGGCTTGGAATCCGCCATGGCCTCCCAATGTTACACTACTCGGTGTTGCCCGCCTCGTCCGAGCGGCTGACGATGCGCGAGCTCGGTGACCTCCACTTCGTGCTCCATTTCGACGCGACGACGCGCTTCTAGAAGACCGACCGTGACAGCCGAGCGCCCGCGCCTGGTCATCGAACTTCCCTCGTGGGTCGGCGAGGCGGCCGCTCCCGGACGGGCCTTTCGCGACGACCAGAACGCGATGGCCCTCGCCATCCGGCTGGCCGAAGAAAACGTCGCGCGCGGAGATGGCGGACCCTTCGGCGCGGCGGTGCTCGAGATCGGCTCCGGCCTGCTCGTGGCGGCCGGCGTCAACCTGGTCATCGCCGGCTCGAGCTCTGTTCTGCACGCCGAGATGGTCGCGCTGATGTTCGCGCAGCAGCGCGTGGGGTCGTTCTCGCTCCGCTCGCCCGGCGGTCCGGCGCACCAGCTGGTCACGAGCTGCGAGCCGTGCGCGATGTGCCAGCGCGCGACGCTCTGGAGCGGAGTGACCCGACTGGTCATCGGCGCCGCGCGCGAAGACGCCGTGGCGGTCGGCTTCGAAGAAGGTCCCGTCTTCCCCGAGTCCTACGCCTACATCGCCGCCCGCGGCGTGCAAACAGTACGCGGCGTACGCCGAGCTGAAGCCGCCGCCCTCCTACGCACCTACCACGACAACGGCGGCCCCATCTACAACCACGACACCCCGCCCCCGACCACAAAGCGCTGAGCTACGCGCAGGTAGCCGCCGTCCTTTCAGGCGGCAGAGCGAGACGTGGCCACGCTTCGAGCGCGGGCTTTGCCCGCGCAATCCTGGGGAGGATTCGCAGGGGGCCGTCGAGGTCCCCTCCGACGAAACGTTGTAAATGGGCCCTTCTCAGCCGCCTGATTCGAGGCGGCGCATGGCCAGTGCCGTCTCGAGCGCGCGCGACAGGCTCGAGATCTCGAACGGCTTGGTGACGTAGTCGTGGGCGCCGAAGGCGAGCGATCGCTTCAGCACGTCCTCGTTCGACGTGCCGCTGATCATGATGACCTTCGCGTTGGGCGCGAGCGCGACGATCGTCGGCAGCGCGCCGACGCCGCTGAGGCCGGGCATGTAGACGTCGAGCAGGACGACATCGGGCGGCTCGCTGAGCACCGCGCGCACCGCCGTGGCTCCATCGGCCGCGGTGCGCGTCGCGTACCCGAGCGAGGTCAGCACGTCCTCGAGCATTGTCCGCACCTCGGGGTTGTCGTCGACCACGAGGACCCGGCCGGTCGGCCCTCCCTTCGCCGCGACGGGCGCCGGGGTGGGCTCGGCGGGTTTCGGAGCGGGCGCGGGCGCAGGTCCGGCGAGCGCGGCGACCAGGGTGGCGGCCGACACCGGCTTCGCGAAGACGCCGGCCGCGCCGGCCAGGGTCGCCTGGCGGTGGAGCTCGGCGTCGAGCGCGCCGGTGACCACCAGCGCCCGGATGCCCGGATTGAACGCGTGGATGCGCTTGAGCGCCTCGACTCCGCCGAGCCGCGGCATCATCAGGTCGAGCACGACGGCGTCGGGCCGGTCGCGCTTGACGCACAGTAGGGCCTCGAGCCCGTTCGCCGCCTGGAGGACGTCGAAGCCGGCGTCGCGAAAGGACTCCACGAGCACCTCTCGGACATCCGCGTCGTCGTCCGCTATCAGCACCCGCATAGTTCCCCCTGTGTTTACCGTCGATCCCGTCCGGCGGCCATGCTCACATCCCGAACGCGTCGAGGCCCGTGATGTCCCGGCCGATGATGAGGGTGTGGATGTCGTGCGTCCCCTCGTACGTGTTCACGGTCTCGAGATTCATCATGTGGCGGATCACCGGGTGCTCGTCGACGATTCCGGCCGCGCCCAGGATGTCGCGCGCCAGGCGCGCGGTGTCGAGCGCGGCTTGCACGTTGTTCATCTTGGCCATCGAGACCTGCTGCGGGCGCACCTGGCCCGCGTCCTTCAGCCGGCCGAGCTGCAGACACAGGAGCTGCGCCTTGGTGATCTCCGTGATCATCCACACGAGCTTCTGCTGCACGAGCTGGAAGGAGCCGATCGGCTTGCCGAACTGGATGCGCTGCTGCGCATACTGCAGCGCCCAGTCGTAGCATCCCATCGCGGCGCCGACGGCGCCCCACGCGATGCCGTAGCGCGCCTGGTTGAGGCAGCCGAGCGGGCCGCGCAGCCCTTTCACGTTCGGGAACTTGTTCGCGAGCGGGATGCGGCAGTCCTGGAACGCGAGCTCCGAGGTGATCGAGGCGCGCATCGAGAACTTGCCGTGGATGTCGAGGGTCGAGAATCCCGGCGTGCCGCGCTCGACCAGATAGCCGTAGATCTCGCCGTCGTCCTCCTTCGCCCACACCACCGCGACGTCCGCGATCGAGCCGTTGGTGATCCAGAGCTTCGTGCCGTTCAGGACGTAGCTATCGCCCTGACGGCGAGCCCGTGTCTTCATCCCTCCAGGGTCGGAGCCGTGGTCGGGCTCGGTGAGACCGAAGCAGCCGACTTTCTCGCCGCGCGCCATCGCCGGCAGCCACGCGTCCTTCTGCGCCTCGGAGCCGTAGGCGTAGATCGGGTACATCACGAGCCCGCTCTGCACGGATGCCGCCGAGCGCAGGCCGGAGTCGCCCCGCTCGAGCTCTTGCATGATGAGCCCGTAGGCGACGTTGCTGAGCCCCGCGCAGCCGTAGCCCTTCAGCGTCGCGCCGAAGACGCCGAGCTCGCCGAGCTTCGGGATGAGCTCCACCGGAAACGTGCCGGCGCGATGGTGGTCGGTGATCAGCGGCAGGAACTCGGCCTCGACCCAGTCGCGGACCGCGTCGCGGATCATCCGCTCCTCTTCGGACAGGAGGCCTTCGATCGCGTAGTAGTCGACGCCTCGAAACTTCTCCATCACTAACGCTCCCTCTTCCTCACGTTTTCCCTCTCCCGCTTCCTCAGCCTCTCCGACGCAGCGCCGCCAGGGGCACCGAAAGCAGCGCGCCCAGCGCCACCGTCAGGATCACGGCATGAAAGACATGTATCGGCACATTCCAGCCGACGAACCGGCCGGCCATGCCCTGGTCCACCGGTCTCCGCGCTCCGGAGCACGCTCGCCTCGAGCGCCCCGAATCCCGAGGCGTAGTGCATCGCGATCCAGAGCGCCCCCGCCACGCCCGCCACGAGCGCCGCTGTCCGGTGGCGGCGGGCCGCGAGCGACATGAGCAGGAACGCGGTGGTTCCGAGCACCTGGAGCGCGGCCACTGCGTAGTAGGCATCGAGTCCCGAACGGCCGGCCGAGCCCCGGAACGCGGGGTAGGCCTGGCTCAGCGCCGGCGCGCCCGAGAGGAGCAAGAAGTTCAGGAACTGCGCCAGGATGAGCGCGTGGCCGAGCATGAAGCCGCCGACGAGCCCGGTCAGGAGTGCCGCGAGAAACCAGCTCGGCCAGTAGAGACGGTCCGTCACGCCGGACCCGGATCCGGCTCGACCACGATGCCGCGTCGGCCGGTGCAGCGCGGGTGATGAACCGTCGCGCTCATCGTCGTCCGATCATACTATGCGGCGTCGTCGGGACTCCGCACCCGCGATGGGGCATCGGGGCCGCCCCCAGCATCCATCAGACGTTCGTGGAAATGGAGGGCGGCTCCTCGCTCAGCGCGCGCCGGAGCGCCCGCGCCAGCTCGATGTCGTGCTCGTGGGACATCGCGAAGATCCGGCACTGCGCGACCTTGCCCGGCAGGTACTTCAAGATCTCGGTGAGCGGCTCTTCCGAGACGCGCTTCGAGGAGTCGTACACGTAGATCTGCCGGTCGCCCATCTTGAGCGGATTCAGCGGCCGCGGGTCCTGGAGCGCCATGTCGATCTCGAACGGGATGTCGCGCAGCGCCGACGGCAGGAACGTGCGCACTCGCTTTTTCACCGTCTCGACGTCCAGGAACCCCTGGCCCTTGCGCGCCTCGAACTGGTCGAGCACCTCTTCGCTGGACATCCGCCACTTGAGCTTGCGGTCGAGGATGTAGCGCCACTCGGCGCCGAGCCGCCGCCGGTCGGCATCGTCGGCGTCGTTCCACCGTGCGACGTCCTCGAGCAACGTCCACTCGGTCAGCTGGAGATACGGATGAAGGTCCTTCCGGAGGTCGAACGGGAACGCGATCCGCATGGTGTCGCGGAAGATCTCCTTAAGGTGCAGGTCGATCCCGCGCGTCGTCCGGTGGTAGTAGACGTTCGTGTACATGTAGAAGCGGGCGTTCAGGAACATCGTGAAGGCCTGCAGGCCGGCCCGATCGAGGGTGAGCCCCTTCTCCGAGAAGAACGAGTAATAGATGATGCGGTCGATGTCGATCGGCCCGATCGCGACGCCGCACATGTACGCGTCGCGGAGTACGTAGTCCATATTGTCGGCGGTGAAGACACCCGAGAGCAGCGGCTTGAGGTGCGGGAGCCAGCGCGGGTGCGACGTCAGCGGCTGGGTGTAGCTCTTCCCCATCAAGTAGCAGATCCACTCCGGGTCGATGACCTCGCCGGCGCCGAAGGCCCCGCTCGGGCTTCGGCGGAGCCCACGCAGCAGATCCGCGAGCTCCTCGCGGATGATGCGCTGCCCCACCAGCTCATGCGTCAGGTCGTAGTCGACCAGAAAGTTGTCGTCGAAGAAGTGGCCGAACGGCCCGTGACCGATGTCGTGGAGCAGCCCCGCGGTGCGCAGGAGCTCTTCGATCAGCGGGGCCGAGGGCGCGTCGGGGAAGACCGTGCGAAGCGACGGATAGAGCTGCTGGGCCAGCCGCCCGGCCAGATGCATCGCGCCGAGCGAATGCTGGAAGCGGCTATGCTCCGCCGCCGGGTACACCCAGCGCGCCGACTGCAGCTGGGGCACGCGCCGCAGCCGCTGCATCCACGAGGTGTCGATCAGGTCCTGCTCGGTCGCCTCGCCGGGCATGCCGCCCGGACGCGTATAGAGAATGTACTGATGGATGGGGTCGGCGATGAGACCGCGCCCCTGGTAAGGTCCCTCGGCATCCTTCATCGGACAGAGTCTACCCCACCGCTGCCGTCGGGACGCTCAGGTCCACGTCCGCGACGGACTGGATCTACCGGACCTGAAACAGGTGGTGGCGATCGACCGAGGGCACCGAGATGGTCCGCACCTGGTTGTCGCGCTGCACGCTGAGCTCGATGAGGTCGCCCGCGCGCCGGGACCAGAGCTGCTCGTAGAACTCTTCCTGGGAGGCAACCGCGACTCCGTTGACCTTCAGGATTCGATCGCCCTGCCGGAATCCGGCGCGTGACGCCGGCCCGACCGGTGAGAGCTCACTGACGAAAAGGCCGGCCGGCATCGAGACGGTGTAGAGGCCGAGCCACGGCCGCGGCGGCCGGCTCGCGATGCGGCCCGACTCGATCAGCTCGTCCTTGACGGTGACGAACTTCTCGATGGGGATCGCGAGGTTCACGTGCGGGGCTTCGCCGAGTCGCAAGGACGCGATCCCGATCAGCTCGCCCCGGTCGTTCACGACGGCGCTTCCCCCCCACTGCGGGCTCGCCGGCGCCACGATGATCGCGCGGTCGAGCATGTATTCCCAATAGGCGGAGAACCTCCGCACGGCGTTCACGGTCCCCGACACCTGAACCAGGTCGTTGTCCTCGTCGACGCCGACGGTGCCCGTTCGGGCGCCGGCCGCGACCGCGCGCGAATCGCCGAGCGTCGCGGTGGGCCACGGTCCGTCGCCCGCGAGCTTGACGACGCCGAGGCCGGTATCGAAGTCGAAGCCGACCACCTGCGCCGGCACCGCGCGTCCGTCACGGCCCCGCGCCTCGAGCTCGACCGCGTCCAGCAGCAGATAGCTCACGGTGAGCGCATAGCCGCGCGGATCGAAGATGACGGCGCTGCCGAAGCGGCGGCTCCCGAGCCGGGCCGACGACGCGGCGCTCTCGGCGTTGCGCACGCGGAGCCCGACGATCGCGGGCTCGACGCGCCGGACGAACGACGGAAGAGCCGAGACCTCACCCGGGTTGAGTCGGCGATCCGGGCCCGAGGTGGGCGCGCCGGGGACGATGGCCGGGATCAGCAACAAGGTCGCCACGGTCAGGGTCAGGACTCGCTTCATGGAACCTCTCCAATTCGCGGCGCGCCTCGGCCGGGGGGTGGAAGCCCCGACGGCCTGCAACGCACTCCACTGGCGTCAGCGCTGGCCGTACTGTCGTTCGTAGTACGCGCGGAACTCCCCGGATTTGAGGGGGCGCCACCACGCTTCGCGCTCGCGATACCAGCTCGACGGTCGCCCGCAGAGCGTCGCCGAACCGGTGGCGCGGCGTCCAGCCGAGCTGGTGGATCTTCTTCGAGTCGACCGAGTAGCGCCGGTCGTGGCCGGGGCGATCCTTCACGGGCTGGATCAGGGTCTCGGGCTTGCCGGTCAGCTGCAAGATCTGGCGCGTGAGGACGACGTTCTCGACCTCATGACCGCCGCCGATGTTGTAGACCTCGCCATCCGCGCCGCGGCGCAGAACCAGGTCGATGCCGGCGCAATTGTCCAGGACGTAGAGCCAGTCGCGCACGTTGCGCCCGTCGCCGTAGAGCGGCAGCGGCCTGTCGTCGATGGCGTTCGTGACGAAGAGCGGGATGACCTTCTCCGGGTACTGGTACGGCCCGAAGTTGTTGGACGAGCGCGTGATCACGACGGGAACGCGGTGCGTGTGCCAGTAGGCCAGGCTGAGGAGATCGCCGCCCGCCTTGGATGCCGAGTACGGATTGGTGGGCCGCACCGGATCGCTCTCGCGCGACGAGCCTCGCTCGACCGAGCCGTACACTTCGTCGGTGCTGATGTGCAGGAAGCGGGGAACCTTCAGCTCGCGCACCGCCTCCAGCAGGGTGAAGACGCCGAACACGTCGGTCTTGAGGAACGCGTCGGGCTCCATGAGCGAGCGATCGACGTGCGATTCGGCGGCGAAGTTGACGATGGCGTCGACCCCGCGGCACGCGTCGCGCACGATCTTGCCGTCGCAGACGTCGCCCTGGACGAACGTGTAGCGGGGATCGCGCTCGAGGTCGGCCAGATTGGCGGGGTTCCCCGCGTAGGTCAGCTTGTCCAGGTTGACGACACGGTCGTCCGGATGCTCGGTGAGGACGTGGCGGATGAAGTTGGACCCGATGAAGCCGCTTCCGCCCGTGACCAGCAGCTTCACCGCTACCCTCGCGTCACGTCCCAGATCTCGGCGCCCGCATAGTCCCACGGCAACCGGCCCTCGTCGCACATCGCGGGCTCGGGCGAGAAATGGACGTCGGTGAAATAGATGATGCGGCCGGGCGACGACGACAGGTTGCGCACGCCGTGCGCGACCCCGGGAGGAATCCGCACGATGCGCGAAGCGCCGGCGCCGAGCGTGAGGCGCATCCGCGTGCCTTCCGTCTTGGCGCCTTGCCGCACGTCGAGCAGGACCAGGAGCATCCGGTCCGACGGAGGCACGTACCAGATATCCGTCTGGCGCTGGTGGAGGTGAAACGCCTTGATGGCGCCGGGCTCGACCTCGCTGTAGTTGATCTGGCGCACGGCGAAGCCGGCGAAGGCCTGCGGGTGCCCGTCGGTCAGACGCGCCAGCTCCGTCATGCTTCCCGCCGTCGTCCGCGAACCTCTTGAGCTCAACGATCTCGACGCCTTCGATCGAGGGGGCGGCGCCGTACGACTGGGTCTGGAAAGCGCGCTTCGCGGCGGGCGTGAGATCCATGGAGGCTCCGATCTTACGGCTCGGGCTCGACGAGGCGCAACAGATACTGCCCGTACGTGTTGTTCTTCATCGGACGGGCGATGCGCAGCACGTCGTCCGCGGTGATATAGCCCATGCGGAACGCGATTTCTTCGACGCAGGCGACCATCAGCCCCTGCCGCTCTTCGATCGTATGGATGAAGGTCGAGGCCTGCAGGAGCGCCTCATGCGTGCCGGTGTCGAGCCAGGCGATGCCGCGGCCGAGCTTCTCGACCTGGAGCGCGCCGCTCCGGAGGTAGGCGGCGTTCACGTCGGTGATCTCGAGCTCACCGCGGGCCGATGGCTTGAGGCCCGCCGCAATCTCCACGACCTGGTTGTCGTAGAAGTAGAGCCCGGTCACCGCGTAGGGCGACCGCGGCTTGACCGGCTTTTCCTCGAGCCCGACCGCGCGGCCGTCGGCGCCGAACTCGACGACCCCGTAGCGCTCGGGATCACGCACCCAGTAGGCGAACACCGTCGCCCCGGCCGGCCGGTCGGCGGCGCGCTTGAGATACTCCGGCATGCCGTGGCCGTAGAAGACGTTGTCGCCGAGGGCCAGCGCCACGCGGTCGCTCCCGACGAAGCGCCGGCCGATGATGAACGCCTGGGCCAGCCCCTCGGGCTTCGGTTGGACCGCGTATTCGATGCCGAGACCCAGGTGTTTTCCGTCCCCGAGCAGCCTCTTGAAGGACTCCTGATCCTCTGGCGTGGTGATGACCAGAACCCTCGTGATGCCGGCGAGCATCAAGGTGGATAGGGGGTAATAGATCATCGGCTTGTTGTAGATCGGGACGAGCTGCTTGCTTACCGCGTGGGTCAGGGGATAGAGTCTCGTTCCCGATCCGCCGGCGAGGATGATGCCCTTGATCGAATCTGTCATCGGAGCTTTTTGAGTATATCAGCGGGGCCGTTCGTTGACGAGGTCGCGGATCGCGCATCACCCTTGAACCGACCGGGAATAGCGGTAATATCGAACCAATGAAAACGCTCAAGGACATGCTCGCCGAGGCGCGGCAGGTCGTCCCCGAGGAAGGCCCGGCGGACGTCGCCCACCGTCTCGCCGCCGGCGAAAAGCTCGTCGTCATTGACGTGCGCGACCCCGACGAGTATCGCGACGGCCATCTCGAGGCGGCGAGCAACATCAGCCGTGGATTCCTCGAATTCCGGATCGGATCCGCCGTCAGCGACCCGGCGACGCCGGTCGTCGCTCTACTGCCAGACCGGCCTCCGCTCCATGCTCGCTGCCAAAGCGCTGAAGGACCTGGGCTACTCGACGGTCATCAACCTCCAGGGCGGCTATCAGAAGTGGGTGCAGTCCGGGCATGCCGGTGATCCGCGAAACCCCGATGACGCCAGGACCAGATCCAGCGCTACAGCCGCCACTTCCTCCTGCCTCAAGTGGGGGACAAGGGGCAAAAGAAGCTGCTGCGCTCCAAGGTGCTGTTGATCGGCGCCGGCGGGCTCGGGTCGCCGACCGCGCTTCTACCTCGCCGCGGCCGGGAGTGGGAACGCTCGGGCTGATGGACGGCGACACCGTCGACATCACGAATCTCCAGCGACAGATCCTGCACACGACGGCCGACATCGGCAAGCCGAAGGTCGAGTCCGGCACGCGCACCTTGAAGGCGCTCAACCCGGATGTCAACGTGATCTCGCTACCGACGCGCATCACCGTCGACAACGTCATGGAGGTCATCCGCGACTACGACCTGATCGTCGACGGCTCGGACAACTTCGAGACCCGCTACCTGGTCAACGACGCCTGTTTCCTGGCGGGCAAGACCAACGTTCACGGGTCGATCTTCCAGTTCGAGGGCATGGCGACGGTCTTCGCGCCGAATCAGGGCCCCTGCTATCGATGCCTCTACCCGACGCCGCCACCACCGGGTCTCGTCCCGTCCTGAAGCGAGGCCGGCGTCCTGGGCGTGCTCCCAGGAGTGGTCGGAACGATTCAGGCGACGGAAGCCGTCAAGCTCCTGCTCGGCATCGGCGAGCCGCTGATCGGCCGTCTCTTGACATATGACGCGCTCGGCATGCGCTTCCGCGAGGTTCGGCTGCGCCGCGACCCCAAGTGCCCGCTCTGCGGAACCGTCGCCGACGATCACGGATCTTGCGATCCACCGAAACGGCGCGAGCGCGGCCTGCGAGATATCGCCCGACGGTCACCGCGAGGGTGTCGCGGCGGCAGTCGCTCCCAAAGCAGGCGGCTGATCCGTAGCTCCTGGTCGTCGTGCGCCGCCCGGGGCGGCGGCGGATCCGGTCGTTCCTCGTCGAATCCTTCGCGCTCGCCTGACTCGTCGGCGTCGTCGACGGGATCATCGGCGACGCGATCGGGGACCAGCCGAGACCGACGCGCCGGCTCATCGGTCGCGGGACAGCAGGATGAGCGTGTTGTGGCCGCGCAGTGCGCCCAGCATCCGATCGCCGTCGACGCTGAACACCGCGGACAGATGGCTGCTGCCCGACTCGTGCTTCATGACGACGCGCGTCGGAAAGACGTCGAACATCACCGGCACGCCCAGCGCCCCTCGGTAGGTCACGATCGCCGGAACGTCGGCCGCGAGCGTGTCGGACAGCACGATCTTGCCCCACCCCCACCGGCCCGCCTGGGTGAATTCCGCGCGCGCCGTGCTCACCCGCCGGGACATGACACCGAACCCGCTCCAGACGCCGCTCCAGCGCCCGGCGATGTTCGGGACCGCGCCCTCGTCGGTGTGCAGCCGCTCCTTGCCGACCGTGATTTCGGCCGACTCGACCGGGAGCGTCAGCGCGACGCGCATCGCCGCGGCGGCCCAGGGGCGCCCGGCCGGAACCGGACCGTCCCTTCTCGTTGAGCATGCGGCGATCGAGAGGAGAGCGCTCGCGAGCAGCAGGAACCGGAGGTTCGAAGAGCCCATCGCAGATCCTTCCCCCTCACCGACGCTGGGCTGCAAGGCGAACACCACGTGAGGGAAACTCAAGAATTGCGCGCTTGACCGCGCGGATCGGCGCAGATTGACAAGCAATCGTCCGCGTCCTGACACTACACTCTGAGCACATGACGCGATCGCTCGGACGAGCCCTCTCGCAAGCCCTCGTCGAACGCTTCTCCCAGCGCGACCTCGGCGGGCGACTCGGCGCGGCACTATCGTTCATCACGGTCGACCCGGACGGCCGGCCCCACCCGATGCTCCTCTCGTATCTCGAGATCAAGACCTACGACACGCGGACGGTGGGGCTCGTGATCGGCGCGCGGACGCGGAGCGCGCGCAATCTGGTGCGAGCGCGGCGCGGCGACCTTACTGGCGATCGAGGCCGACATGACCGTGTACGTGAAGCTGCGGACCGTCGACGGCCCCCTTCCGGTGGCCGACGCCGGCGAGTACGGGCTGGGCTACTTCCTGCTCGAGGTCGAGGAAGTGCTGGAGGACGCGGCGGCGGAGTGGGAGGGCGGCATGCGGATCACCAGCGGTGTCCGCTACGCGCCGGCGCCGACCCTCGACGAGCCCTGGGCGCGCGCGACGTCGCCGCGCTCGCGGAACCTCGCGCCCGCGCCTGACTACTTCGCGGGAGCCTTGGGCGGAGTCTCCTTGGGGGGCTCGGCCGGCCGCGGCGGGCGGCGCGGCGCCTCTCCGAGGGCTTCGCGCTCCTGATAGAGGCCGATCGTCACCTCGAGCTCCTGCTCCTGCCCCTCGCGCAGCAGGACGACCCGCACCCGCTTCCCGACCGGCGTGGACGATACGACGCGCTGCAGATCGCGCGGAGTCTCGAGGCGCGTTCCGTCGATGCCGAGGATGACGTCGTCCGCCCGCATCCCGCCCTTGTCCGCGGGATCGCCCGGCATCACGCTGCGCACCAGCACGCCCTTGGGCTTCGCGAAGCTTGAGCCGGCTCGAGGTCGTCTTCGGTCACCTCGGCGATGGCGACGCCGAGCCATCCCCAATCGATCCGGCCCTTCTAGGCGAGCTGCGGCAGCAGCATCTTGACGAGATTCGAGGGGATCGCGAAGCCGATCGAGCCGTTGCGCGCCGCCATGCTGTTGACGCCCATCGACCTCGCCCGAGACGTTGACGAGCGGTCCGCCCGAGTTCCCGGGATTGATCGCCGCGTCGGTCTGGATGAAGTCGAATCCCGGCGCCGCGACCGTCAGCGGAGCGCCCTTGCGGCTGACGATCCCGAACGACACGCTCTGCTCGAGCCCGAACGGATTGCCGAGGGCGAGCACGAGCTCCCCGACGCGCAGCCGGTTCGAGTCGCCGAGCGGCAGCAGAGTCAGGCGCGTGGCGCCATCGATCTTCAGCAGGGCCAGGTCGACCCGGTTGTCGCGTCCGACCACGTTGCCCTGGAACCGCCTGCCCGTCGGCCAGCCGGACCTGGATCTGCCGCCGCGCCCTCGACCACGTGGGCATTGGTGACGATCAGCCCGCTGGGTCGATGACGAAGCCCGATCCGGTGCTCCGGCGCGGCTCGCCCGGCTCATCCCGGTCGGCGTCTCGTCCTTGGCAGCGTGCGCGCTGGACGCGGACGTGACACGAGCGCGGGCTGCAGGCGCTCCGCGAGATCAGCGAGGAGCTTCGTTGACCCGGCCAGCTCGGGCGGGACCGTGCTGTCGGCGTCTCTCGCGCCAGAGCTTTCCCGCCGGCGGTCGACGGACTCGCGCATCCGCTCGCGAACGCGAAGAGAGCCACCAGGACGAGCAGCACGCGGCCATGCGACGCGGATCATCGAAATCCTCCCCGCTGTAGTATACGCGGCCGACCGGGTTACCCTCTCGAGGCTTCGCTCGAACGCAGGCCGCTCAGCGGCTAACCTCCCGGATGAGGTGCGACAGCTCCGGAATCACGAGCTTTTCGAGGGCGAGCCGGCACGCGTTGGGCGAGCCGGGCAGCGACACGACGATACGCCGGGCGTGAATGCCGAGCTGGGCTCGCGACATCATCGCGGCGGCCCCGATCTCCTGGTAGGACAGCATCCGGAACAGCTCGCCGAATCCGGGAAGCCGCTTGTCGAGCAAGCGCCTCGATCGCCTCGTAGGTCGAGTCGCGCGACGTGATGCCCGGTGCCGCCCGTCGCGATGACCACCCTGACCGCGTCGAGCGCGCACGCCTCGCGGATGACTCGCTGAACGTCTTTCGGTTCGTCGCGGACGATGGCGAGCCGACCACCCGTGCCCGGCCTCCAGCAAGAGCTGCGGATCACCGCGCCGCTCGTGTCCGTCTCGGGGGTCTTCGTATCGGACACGGTCAACACCCAGCACCCGACCGAGCGCGGCGCGGTGGCCTTGTGCTCGAGCGGGGTGCTGTCGGGTCGGCTCATCGTGCAGGCTCCTCTCGATGCGCGCCGTAGGCGCGGTCGAGAATCTCGACCAGATGCATGACCCGGATGTCGGCGCCGTGGGCGCGAGCCCGGCCTGGATCTGCAGAATGCAGCCCGGGTTCGCGGTGACCACCGCCTCGGCCCCCGTCGCGAGCACGTGGCCGACCTTGCGGTGCAGGAGCCGGGTCGCCATCTCGGGCTGCGTGAGGTTGTAGATCCCGGCGGAGCCGCAGCACCAGTCCGACTCGGCCAGCTCGACGAGCCGGAGCTCGGGAATCTGCGCCAGAAGCCGGCGGGGCTCGCTCTTGATCTTCTGTCCGTGCACGACGTGGCAGGGATCGTGGTACGTGCAGGTCAAGGGGACGGCCGCGAGCGGTCCGCGCAGCGGCTCCTGCGCGAGGAACTCGGCGAGATCCTGGACGGAGGCCGCGAACCGCCTCGCGCGGACTCGCATACGCGGATCGTCGGCGAGCAGATATCCGTAGGCCTTCATGTGGGCGCCGCACCCGGACGTGTTCACGATGACGGCGTCGGCGCCCGTCGCCTCGAACGTGTCGATCGTCCGGCGGGCCATCTCGACCGCTCGCGCGTGGTCACCGCCGTGGGCATTCAGGGCGCCGCAGCACCCCTGGCCTTCTGGAACGTCCACCTCGCAGCCGTTCTTCGCGAGCACGCGCGCGGTGGCACGATTGTGGGCGCGAAGACGACGGACTGCACGCATCCCGGTCAGCAGCGCCACTCGAGCGCGGCGTGAGCCTTCCGCGGGGGTGAGGCTCGGCGGCGGGCGCGCTCGGATCTCGACGGGATCGGCGGCAGGAGCGCCTCCCAGGCCGGAAGCGTTCCGGGCAAGAGCCGGATGAGGCCGGACCGCCGGACGAGTCGCTGGAGCCCGCTCGCCTGGTAGAGCCGCGCACGCCGACGCGGCGAGGGCCAGCAGTCGCGGATGCCCCAGCAGAGAGCCCGAAATTCAGCCACCGGAACAGCCTGCGCGTCGGCGCGCCGGGCTGCCGCTCTCGATCTCGACCTTCGCCGCCTCGATCAGCCGTCCGTACGGCACGCCGGCCGGGCAGACGGTCTCGCACGCGCGGCAGTCGAGACACAGCGAGAGATGCCGTACCGTCGAGTCGCTGAGCGACATGCGTCCCTCGGCGAGCGACTTGATCGATGAAGATGCGGCCGCGCGGCGAGTCCATCTCCGTCCCGAGCTCCGAGAACGTCGGACAGTAGGCGAGGCAGAGGCCGCAATGAACGCACTGATTCACGCCCTCCACCGAGAGCCCATGGAGCGCTCAGCGGCCCGCCGCCACCCGTCTGCGATTCGTGCGTCGTCACGTCCATGCGCCTAGTGTCCCACCTTTGACGTCCGTCGCGCGTGGAGGCGGAGGTGTCGGGCGGGTGCGGCAGGGGTCGAGACGACCACGCGGCCCGCGCCCGCTGCCCCGCCGCGGCTGGCTCCATCCGGGCGCGTGCAGGCCCGTCGCCGCGGGGCGGGAACGGGTCCCTTCGACCCCTGCCGCACCCGCCCGACACCTCCGTCTTCACGTGCGACCGAGCGCTGGGCGCGATCGCCGTACCGATCCAAGCGCGACGCGCGCGGGCGGGCAGGTCGCCGGGCCGAAGGTGGCGGTGGGGGTCGAAGCGACCCGTTCCCGACGAGCGTCGTCGGAGGTGACGCGTCCCGATGGAGCCCAGCCGCACAGGGGCAGCGCACGCGTGCCGCGTGGTCGTCTCGACCCCCGCCGTCGCCTTCGGCCCGGCGACCTGCCCGCCCGTGATCGACCGCCACGCCCACAGAACGCCGAGCTCAAATGCCACCGACGAATCGTCCGGGGTTCAGGATGTTGCGCGGATCGAGCTGAGCCTTGATGCGTTGCATGACGCGCCCGGCGGCGCCCGGATCGTCCCAGACCGGGACCTGGGATTTCACGGCGAGCGGCGCCCACTCGAGAGTGGCGTGACCGCCGCCCGCACGCGCCATCTCGCGCCACTCGGTCAGCACGGCGGCGATCGCCGTGGTCTCCTTCGGCACGACGTCGGAGGCGACCGACGCGCGCACGACGCCGACCCCGGCATGAGCCGCCCACGCGCTGTTGAAGCCGCGCGCGCGCGCCGCGCCCGCGCCGTGCTCCATCACCTCGGCGACCTGGCTCGGCAACACCGAGAACGCCATGACCGCGGCCGCGACGGGAAACGCCGCGCGCGCCGCCGACGCGAGCCGCGGCCAGGCGTCGGCCGGAAGAGACCTCGCCTCCCGCCCGCCGCAGCGCCGGCCAGCCGCTCGAGCTCCGAGCATTGCCAGTCCACCTGCTCCGTGAGACCCGTCGAAGCCCACGACCAGCGCCGCGCCGGGCGCCTGGAGAACGCCGCCGACCGCGGTGGCCCGTCGAGGAGCTCGATCACGTTCGGAATCAGGTCGCTGGCCATCACAGCTCGCGCGGCCGCGCCCGCATCCTTGAGGCGATCGAATCGGATGCTCACGAGGCGCTCCTGGTCGGGGAGCGGCCGGAGCTTCACGGTCGCCTCGACGATCACGCCGAGCGTCCCGTACGAGCCGACGAAGAGCTTCGGCAGATCGTACCCGGCGACGTTCTTCACGACCTTGCCGCCGCCGCGCACGATCGCGCCCTCCGCCGTGACGACGGTGACGCCGATCAAGAGATCGCGGGCCGTGCCGTAGAGGTGGCGCCGCGGGCCCGCACGCATTCGTCGCGAGCACCCCGCCGATCGTCGCGAGCCGGCGTCGGCGGGATCGAGCGACATCCACTGGCCGCGGCCGCGGAGCGCCGCCTGGAACGCCTCCACGGTCATTCCGGCCTCGACACTCGCCGTCAGGTCACCCGGTTCGTGCTCCAGGAGACGGCGATCCTGCGCAACCCCAGCACGAGCCCGGTCGTGGTGGCCGGCATGCCGACGCTCGCCGCCGTGCCGCCTCCCCAGGGCGTCACCGGCCGACCGGCCTCGGGCCGCCAGTCCGATCACCGCCGCCACCTCGTCGACCGAGCCCGGGAAGACCGCGGCCTCGGGCGTGCGGCCTTCGACGACGTACGGGGACAGCTCGACCCCGGTCAGGACGTTCGAAGGGCCGACGGCGGCGCGGAGCTTGTCGAGCAGCGCGTCCGGCACGCGGCGTCACCACCCGCGCCTAGAAGCGCTGGGCGAGGCCCTTTTCTTCGATCGCGTGCGGCCGGTAGGCGACGGGCCCGACCTCGACGCAAGACTTCTTGGTCGGGAAGATCTTGCCGGGATTGCACAGCCCGGTAGGATTGAACGCGTTCTTCAAGCGCTGCATGAGCGCGAGATCGGCGACCGAGAAGATGAACGGCATGAAGTCGGCCTTCTCGAGGCCGATGCCGTGCTCGCCGGAGATCGATCCTCCCACCTCAGCACACACCTTCATGATCTCCGCGCCCGCCGCCACCACACGCTCCTCCTCGCCCGGCTTGCGCGGATCGTAGAGGATGTTGGGATGGAGGTTGCCGTCGCCCGCGTGGAACACGTTGCCGACGCGGAGGCCCGCGGCGGCGACGATCTCGTTTACGCGGCGGAGTACGTACGGAAGCTTCGTGCGCGGGAATGACGCCGTCCATCACCATGTAGGCCGGCGACACGCGGCCGTACGCGCCGAAGGCGGACTTGCGGCCTTTCCAGAGCAGCTGCCGCTCGGCCTCGCTCCTCGCCGTGCGGACCTCGCGCGCGCCCGACTCGCGGCACGCGGCGACGATCGCCTCGGCCTGCGCGTCCATGCCGACGGCGAGGCCGTCGAGCTCGATCAGCAGCGCCGCGTCGGCGTCGCGCGGATAGCCGCAGTTGAACGCGTCCTCGACCGCCTGGATCGTCAGATGGTCGATCATCTCCATCGCGGCGGGCACGAGCCCGCGCGCGATGATCGCCGACACGGCGGCTCGACGCCCGATCGATCGCGTCGAACACCGCGAGGATCGTCTTGACGGCCTGCGGCTTCTTGAGGATGCGGACCACGATCTGCGTGGCGATCCCGAACGTGCCCTCCGAGCCCACGAAGACGCCGGCGAGGTCGTAGCCGCACGCCTCGCGCGTCTTGCCGCCGAGCCACACGATCTCGCCGTCGGGCATGACGACCTCCAGCCCCAGGACGTGGTTGGTGGTGACCCCGTACTTGAGCGTGTGCGGGCCGCCGGAGTTGTTGGCGATGTTGCCGCCGATCGTGCACGCCTGCTGGCTCGAGGGTCGGGCGCGTAGTAGTAGCCGCGCGCGCCGACCTTCCACGAGAGGTGCAGGTTCACGAGCCCGGGCTCGACGACGGCGATCTGGTTGTCGTAGTCGACCTCGAGCACGCTTGTTCATCCGCATGAGCGAGATGACGATGCCGCCCTCGGTCGGCAGGCATCCGCCCGAGAGCCCCGTCCCCGCGCCGCGGGCGACGAACGGGAGGCTGCGCGCGATTCGCCAGCTTCACGATCGCCGCGACGTGCTCGGACGACGTGGGGAAGACGACGAAGTCGGCCAGCGCGCGGAACAGGGTGAGGCCGTCCGACTCGTACACCATCAGCTCGTCCGGGTCGGAAAGCACCGCGCCGCGGCCCGACGATCGCCTCGAGCTCGCGTCGAAGCTCGACCTTTACCGGAATCCGTCAAGGTCGCCATGGGGTAGAGCGAATTATACCTCATCCCGAGCAGCACGTGCGCCGCGCGGACGATGGCGGCGGCGTCGATCCCGTAGTGCCGGTAGAGATCGGCGCGCGACCCCGACTGCCCGAAGTCGTCGACGCCGAGCGCCGTCTGGGGCACGCCGAGCGCTGCGCCGATGAACGCGAGCGCGTGCGAGTGGCCGTCGAGCACCGACACCACCGGCACGCCTTCCTCCTCGGCGCTCACCAGCTCCTCGACGTACGGGCGAGGCTCGCGCAGGCCCCGGTAGAGGCGATCGGCGCTCGTGACCGCGAACACGCTCGCCAGGATGTCGTGCTCGCGCAGCGTGCGAGCCGGCCTGGACCGCCTCCGGCATGGTGACCCCCGCGGCGAACATGCTGACGGCGTTCGTGTCGGGATCCCAGCCGGGCTCGCCGCGGGCGTCCACGAGCCGGTAGGCGCCGCGCAAGACATCCGATTGATAGGCGGGGCTCGGCGGCGAGCGCGAGCGACTGGTCGATCGGACGCGTCGACAGCCTCAGATAGGCCGCCTCGCCACGGCCTTCGGCGAGACCACGACAGCGCATCAAGCAGGATCCACTCGACCTCGCGGGCGAACGTCGGGATCCCAGAAGACGATCCCCGGCAGCGCGACGCCGATCCCCGGCGTGATCACCGACTGATGCGCGCCGCCCTCGGGAGAGAGGTGATGCCCGACGGCGTCGCCGCCACGATGAAGCGAGATCCCGAATAGAGGGCGTGGTAGAGCGCGTCGAGCCCGCGCGTGACGAACGGATCGTACAGTGTGCCGATCGGGAGCAACGTCTCGCCGAGGATCTCGCGCGAGAGCCCGAGGGCGCCCAGGAGCAGGAAGAGGTTGTGCTCGGCGATGCCGAGCTCGACGTGCTGGCCGGCCGGCGACTCCTTCCACTGGACGGCCTGCGGCACGTCGGCGAACGGGTTACGGCGCGCCTCGGGATAGTAGACGCCCTTGCGATTGATCCACCCGGCGAGGTGCGTGGTGACGGCGACGTCGGCCGACACGGTCACGATGCGATCGGCGACGGCGAGCCGGCTCAGCGCGCCGAGCACGCGACCGAACGCCTCCTGGGTCGAGCATTCGGCCGGGTAGCTCTCGTCGAGCTGCGGCGGGCACCTGGACGCGCGCCGGGCTCGGTGGCGGCGGCGTGAAGAGCGGCGGCAGCGCGTCGCACGAGCTTGTCTTCCTCACTGCCGGGGCGAACCCGTCCCATTCCGCGCCTTCGCTGATACCGAGCGCTGCGCGCAGCTCGTCGATCTGGCTCTGCGTGAGGAGCGAGGTGTGATTGAGCGGATCGCCGGCGAGCGGGAGCCCCCACCCCTTGATCGTGTTGGCGAAGATGACCGCGGGCCGGTCGCTCACGCTGCCCCGCCGAGTCGAGCGCCTCGATGAGCAGCCGGAGATCGTGGCCCCCGACGTCGGCGACCAGCTCCGCGAGCGCGGGATCGCTCGTGTCGGAGAGGAGCCGGTCGAGCGTCCGATCGATTCCCCCCGCGGCGGTCGCCACAAGCGCCTTGCGCACGGCGCCGGACGGCAGCCGGAGGAGCCGCTGGTACTCCGTGTTTGTCATGCGTCTGCAGGCGCTCCCGCAGCCGCTCGCCGCCCGCGCTTGTCGAAGACGGCCTGAAGCTTCCTACCCCATCGGAGCTCGCTGACGCGCCATCCGCCCGCCTCGAACATCGCCCGCAGCTGGCGAAGGCGCCCGTCGGGGACGATGCGGTCGAGCGACTGGCGGTTCACGTCGACGATCCAGAGCACGTTGGACAGGTGCCGGACCACTTCCTCGGCCAGCGCCTCGGCCACGTTTCCCTCGTCGAGCTCCGCGTCGCCGACGATGACGATGACGCGCCCGCGCCGCTCGCCGCCGAAGTGATCGACGACGTATCGCGAAGCCAGCGCGCCGAACGTCGCCTGCACCGCGCCGAGCCCCATCGAGCCCGTCGAGAGGTCGACCACGTCGGCGTTCTTCCGGCGGCTCGGGTACGCCTGGAGGCCGCCGAAGGTCCTGAGCTCGCGCAGCGCCGCCGCCGGGAGGCGGCCGCGCAGATACTGGATCGCGTAGAAGGCCGGCGAGGCGTGCGCCTTCACCGCCACGAGATCGTCGGGCCGGAGCGCGTCGAAATAGAGCGCGGTCAGCAGGCTGACGATCGAGGACGACGAGGCCTGGTGGCCGCCGACTTTGACCCCGTCCGGGTTCGGGCGCAGCGAGTTGGCGTGATGCACCATGTAGGTGCCCAGCCACAACACCTTCTTTTGAATCCGGTCGAGAACGTCGAGGCGGCTCACCGCGGGTCGAAGGGTAACATGGCGTGGTCGTTGAAGACCTGGCCCTTCGCGTGTACATTGCGCTCCATGTCCGAACGCACCCGCGATCTTCGGGTCGAGAGCTTCCGCCCGCTCCTGCCGCCGGCGATCCTGCTCGAGGAGCATCCGCTCAACGAGCGCGGCTCCGAGACCGTCACCCGCGCGCGCCGCGACATCAGCCGCATCCTCCGGGGCGAGGACGATCGGCTCGTCGTGATCGTCGGGCCCTGCTCCATCCACGACCCGGCCGCCGCGCTCGACTACGGCCGGCGCCTGCGCGGCCTGGCCGGCGAGCACGCGGCCGATCTCTGCATCGTGATGCGCGTCTATTTCGAGAAGCCGCGCACCACGGTCGGCTGGAAGGGGCTGATCAACGATCCGCACCTCGACGGGAGCTTCGTCATCAACGAAGGCCTGCGGCGCGCGCGCCGGGTCCTGCTCGACCTGGCGGAGCTCGGGCTTCCCGCCGGCTGCGAGTTTCTCGATCCGATCTCGCCGCAGTTCACCTCGGACCTCGTCTCGTGGGGCGCCATCGGCGCGAGAACGACCGAGAGCCAGGTGCACCGCGAGCTCGCGTCGGGCCTCTCGATGCCGGTCGGCTTCAAGAACGGCACCGACGGCGGCGTTCAGATCGCCATCGACGCCGTGCGCGCCGCCGCGCACCCGCACCAGTTCCTGGGCGTGACCGAGCAGGGGCTATGCGCGATCGTGGCCACGCGCGGCAACCCCGACTGCCATGTGATCCTGCGCGGGGGCGCGAGCGGATCCAACTACGACGCGGTGAGCGTGCAGAAGACGGCCGCGACCTTGATCGACGCCGGGCTCGCGCCGCGCCTCATGGTGGACACGAGCCACGGCAACAGCGACAAGGACTACCGGCGACAGCCGGTCGCCGCGCACGATCTGGCCGAGCAGGTCGCCCACGGCGAGGCCGCGATCTTCGGCGTGATGATGGAGAGCTTCCTCGTCGACGGACGCCAGGATCTGAAGAACCCGGCCGCGCTCCGCTACGGGCAGAGCATCACCGACGCGTGCATGGGCTGGGAGATGACGGTGCCCGTCCTCGCCGACCTCGCGCGAGCCGTGCGCGCCCGCCGGACCACGAGCTGAGGGTCGCCACGCTCGTCACGGAGCCCCGGTGGCCACCGCGGAGCGATGCGGGCGAGCTACTGACCGCGAAACGTGGGCGGGCGGTGCTCCAGCATCGCCCGGACGCCTTCCCGCGCGTCGGCGCTGGCGCGCGCGCGGCGCGCGACCTCGTCCAGGTCCTCGTGCTCGAGCCGCTCGCGGAGCGACACCGCGCGGCGGATGATCGACTTCATTCCCGCGAGCGAGAGCGGAGCGTTGCCGGCGATCGTCCGCGCCAGATCGTAGGTCGCCTTCTCCAGCTCCCCGGCCGGGACGACCGTGTGCACCATCCCCATCTCGTACGCGCGCGGGGCGTCGACCGGCTGACCGGTCAGGAGAATCTGCCGCGTGAACGCCGGGCCGATGATCTCGACCAGCTTCTGGCCGAGCGCGAACGGCACGACCAGCCCGATCTTGGCCAGCGGCATCGCGAAGCGCGCCACGTCGGCGGCGACCCGGAAATCGCAGTGCAGCGCCAGCTCGCACCCGCCCGCGTAGGCCGCGCCGTGGACCATCGCGATCGTCGGGATGGCGCGAGGCTTCGATCTGCTGGAACAGCGCTGATCACGTCGGCCTCGGGCTCGAGCCCGTCGTCCTGTCGGCGGCTCATCTCGTTGAGATCGCGGCCGGAGCAGAACGCCTGTGCCGGCGCCCCGGATCACGACCGCCCGGACGCTCGTGTCGCTCTCGAGCGCCTCGAAGCGGCGGCCGAGGGCCGTCCATGAGGGCGGTGTTGAGCGCGTTGCGTCGCTCGGGTCGGTTGAGCGTGATGGTCGCGATGCCGTCGGCGACCGCGTACAGGATCTCGTCGGCCATGGACATGCCCCCGGGTCAGCGGAAGAGCGAGCGCGCGATGACCATGCGGTGAACCTCGGACGGCCCCTCGCCGATGCGGCGCACGCGCGCCTCTCGGTACCAGCGCTCGAGCGGGAATTCCTTCGAGACGCCGTAGGCGCCGTGAATCTGCACGGCGGCGTCGATCGACGCGGCCGAGCACCTCGCTCGAGTAGAGCTTGGCGATCGAGGCCTCGACCCGCGCATCCTCGCCGCGGTCGGCCTTCCAGGCGCCCTCCCAGATGATCCAGCGGCACGCGCGCAGCTCGACCTCGGCGTCGGCGAGCATCCACTGGATGGCCTGGCGCTGGGAGAGCGGCGCGCCGAAGGTCGAGCGCTGCTTGGCGTGGGCGATGGCCATGCGATGCGCGGCGACGGCCACGCCGAGGTTGCACGCCGAGTACGGAAACCGATTCTTCACGAGCAGATCGAAGGCCAGGTCGAGCCCTTGCCCCTCGGCGCCGACGAGATTCTCGGCGGGGACCTCGCAGTCCTCCAGGGTGACGTCGTTCGGGATCGCGGAGGTCCTGATGACCTTGATGGGCCGCGCGGTGAAGCCCGGCGTGCCCTTCTCGAGGATGAAGCACGAGATCCCGCCGCGGCCTTTCGCCTTGTCGGAGCGTGCCCACACCAGGCCCCACGGCGCGTCGTGGGCGCGCGAGGTGAAGACCTTGCGGCCGTTCAGCACCCAGCGGTCGCCGCGTTTCTCGGCGCGGGTCTGGATGGCGCCGGCCGGATCAGAGCCGCCCGAGGGCTCGGTGATGGCGAAGAACGTCTTCAGGCCGTCGCGGATGGTCGGCACCGCGTACTTCGCGATCTGCTCCTTGCTGCCCGCCCAGATCGCCGGGGGCGGATAGCGGCCGAAGACGCCGCAGCCCGGATTGTAGAGTCCCATCCGGTGCTGCGACATCTCCTCGAGCGCCACGCACATCGAGAACGTGTCGAAGCCGCCGCCCCCGTACTGCTCGGCGGCGCCGAGCGCCCAGAGGCCCGCGGCCTTCGTCTTGGCCGCGATCTTCTGGTAGTCGTCCTCCGGAAGCTCGGGCGCGTCGGGGTCGATGCGCTGCTCGACGGGGATGACCTCGTCGCGCACGACCCGTCGGATCTGCTCGCGCAGGGCGAGCAGCTCGTCCGGCAGCCGAAAGCCAGGAAAGCTCGGCGTGGCTAGACCCTCACGGGACGATAGGTCGGCGTCCGCCACTCCGGGAACCGCGTGTCGACGCCGCGCACGATGTCCATGTAGGCGCGCGTGAGTCGGGCGGTGATCGGGCCGACCTTGCCGTCGCCGAGCGGGAACTTGTCGATCGAGAGGATCGGCGTGATCTCGTAGCCGCTGCCGCAGAGGAACGCCTCGTCGGCCACGTAGAGCTCGGTACGGTCGATCTCGCGCTCGACCACGCCCATGCCGAGCAGCTCGGGGCAGATCGAGTCCATCAAGGTGGTCCGCGTGATGCTCTCGAGGATGTCCGCGGTGATCGGCGGCGTGACGAGCCGGCCCTTGCGCACCATGAAGAACGTCGCGCCCGTGCCCTCGGCGACGTGGCCTTCCTTGTTGAGGAGGATCGGCTGATCGTAGCCGTCGGCATTCGCCTGCAAGGTCGCGAGCCGGCCGTTCTGATAGTTCGCGCCGCACTTCAGTCGAATCGGGATCGCGTTGTCCGACGTGCGCGCCCAGGAGCTCACGCAGCACTTCGAGCCCGCCGCCTTCCTCGACGCGCGGCCGGCGCCGCGGGTTGATGTACATCCCGGTCGGCGTCGTGGCGTTGAGCCCGGTCCCGGTCACGTACGCGCACATGTGCATGTGCACGTCTTCTTGGATCTCGTTTCCGGAAAGCACCTGGCGCACGGCCTCGTAGAGGTCGAGGTCGCTGTAGGGAATCGTGAAGCGCATCATCTTCATCGACTCCCGGAAGCGCTGGAAGTGCTCGGGCAGACGGAAGGAGTACACCTCGTCGTCGCCGGCGTTCCAGTAGGCGCGAAGCCCTTCGAACACGTTGGTCGCGTAGAACACGGCAGCGCTGTTCACGGGCAGGACCGCCTGCGCCGGGGGCACGAGCTTGCCGTTCATCCAGATGTTCAGCTCTGTCATATCGCCGGGCTCCTTTGGTGGTCTGCGCGCTGCAGGCCGTCGCGGGGCTTCCGCCCCGTTCGGCCGAAGCGCGACTATAACATCGCCGGATGCCGCGAGAATACAGGATCCGGGCAACCGGCGAAACTGCCGTGAGGCTGACCGCGGGGCGCGACCGTTACCTGGCAGCGAGGGTCGAGCACCACACGACAGCGTGCCGCTCAAGTGTTGAGCAGCGACTTGATCAGCCGGAGGTCGTGGTCAGGGACGCATCCGCCTCATACGTCGAGCGGCGGGGGGTCCTTCAGGAACTCGACGTTGACCGCCGGCGGCACCGACAGCACGATGTCAGCAGAGACGCCTCGGAATCCGAGATCGCCGAGCTGATTCTTCAGCAGTGCCGCGGTCCGCAGCGCCTCCAGCACGCTCACGAGCAGCTTCTTTTCCTTGTACATATCGATCGCGGCTTTCAGCTTGTCCGGCTCGATGGCCGCGACGCTGCCGACCAAGGTGAGTCGGATCACCAGCACCAGCGCCAAATCCACCCTGAAATTGCGCACGGACAGTCCCAACCCCTTGAGGATCGGGATGGTCTCGTTGAGCTCGCGGTGCGACTTGCCGAGCTGCTCCAGGGCGGCAGCGCCCGCCGCATCGACCTTGCTCTTGAGCTCGTCGGCGACGTTCTTCAGCCTCTCCAGGGTCAACATGTGCCACCTCCCGATCCGCACAGAAGGCAAGCGCCGTACCACCCCCGTGGCCGCGGAAATCAGCGGGACGGCGCCATCGCGGTGCGCCGACCTCAGGCCGAAATCCCTCGCGCCGGCAAGCGCCTCGGGCATTCCGCCAGATGGCGGGGGATCATTCAACCCAGAGATGGCTGATAATCTGGGCGCGATGACGCCGCGGCGGCCGGATACCGGCCCTCGATGGACTACGCGTCATTCGTGCGGAGAGAACACCAGGTTCTGAGTGGCGCGCCGCTACCATTCACAACCGGAGCACCCGCGGGCGGCGCGGGTTCCGGATCTCCGGGGGTTTCAGGGCCTTCGCCGAAATACATCGGAAACGAAAGCGCCCCGCGGCCGCCCAAGCCATACCGCGGCGGAGACACGCGCGACGGGACCGCCTACAGCCCGTACATCAAGAGTTCCCCGGGGCGGTAGCCGAATACGAGGTTTCCCTACTCCGGGCGCGTACGGACTTCGAGCGTGCTGACGAGGCGCTTGACGCCGGGAACGCTGCGTGGCGACGGTCTCGGCCTTTTCCTTTTGCTCCCCCGATTCCACGGTCCCGCTGAGATAGACGGTCGCGTCCCGGCTCACGACACCAAGACGGGTCAGGTTCGCCTCATGTTGCGCGACCAGGCGCGCCTTCACCTCGGACTCGATCCGGGTGTCCGTCCATGGAGCGACGGTCGCGCAGCCGGCGACCACCGCGACGGCGAAGATCATGACGAGGAGGCGCCGGCCGACCAGGCAACGGCTCATGGTTACCGTCGCGGACCTCGCGTCCGGGTCCGCGTCGCCCGTCAGCTTTCGCAGAAACTCGGGAGCTCCGCGTCCGGGACCGCGAGGATTCTCGGATTCTGCGAGAGCGAGTTCGACTTCTGGTTCGTCCTCCTGGGCGACTTCGGCGCGCTTTTCTTCGAGCAAGCGCGCGGTGTCGATCCTTCGCCTTCTTGATCGTCGCGCGCACGGCCTCCAGTCGCTTGTCGGCGAGCGTCGAGACCTCGTCCGCGGGCGGCGTTTGGCCCTCCAGGAGAGCGGCCCGGACGGCGTCCGACGTCTCGGGAAGCGGCCGTCCGGGGAAGCGCTCCTGGAACAGGCGCGCCGCGGCCTCCTCGGGAGAGATTCTCGCATCTCGCGCGGCCCGGCTGATGACCTTGTCGATATCGGGCTCCTTCATGGCGGCGAGATCCCGTCGAGAAACGATCGCCGTGGCCGTCAGCCTCGTCTCTGGTGTCTGATCGAGAAACGCGACCAGCCGCGTGAGCTGTTCCTGCCCTTGCGGCGTCGGAGTGGACGTACCCGGCTCGAATCGGATCGGATCGATCTCGATACGCTCGATGCGCGAGTCGCTGCTCGATTTGACCCGACCGATCAAGCTGACCGGCCCCGTGACCGCTTTAAGCGCCGCGTTGCGCACCGTGCTCCAGATCAACTCCCGAGGTGAAATCGCGGGTCGTTGACGCGTCCACCGATAGGGAGCGCGAGACGAATGTCGCCGTGGCGATCTTTCATGAGCGAGGTGATCATGCCGAGCGGCAGGCCGATCCGCGCCTGCGCCTCGTCGTGCCCGCCGGCACGCGCCAACTGCAGCCGGCTCACGAGAACGTCGGCCTTGGCCTGAAGATTGTTGCCGTCGATCCGGCACTGGATGTTCGTGGTCAGCGAGCCATTTCGCGCCTCCCACGCCACTCCGATTCAGCAGATACGGGTTGGTCCGGGGCACCGCGAATTCGCGAAGCTCGCCCTTGCAGATCCAGTCGGAGAGGACCGGTTACCGGACCGATCGTGCCGGCAAAGCTGAGCAGCCCGTCGCCGACCCGCGCTTTCATGTCCATGCGGGCGGTCCTCGCGCCTGGAGCCGTCGAGAGACCGTCGACCCGCGAAGCCAGATCGACGATATCCACCGCAAACGGCGGTGTCAGACCGCCGTCGACGATGCGGCGCCGCCTTCCTCGATGACGAGACGGCTCAGCACGATCGCGATCGTCGCCTGGCCACCGCCGTCACCGCTCGACGTGGCCGCCCTCGATGTCTCGGTGGAGTCCGGCGTCCCCGCCACCGCCTTCTCGAGGGCTCATCAAGGCGCGTAACGGCAGCGCGCCCGACTGGTCGCGCTCGAGCAGGATCCACGGCCGCCGGAGGGTCAGCTCGCGCGCTTTGACTCTGTGTGGCCAATCGACGTCGAGGCCCGTCGCGACGGCTCGGCCGATTCTCATCACTGTACGCTGGCCGTCGCGCACGTCGACGCGCGAGAGCACGGCGTCGCCCCGCATGGTCGCCTGCGGCTCGGACAAGCCGGGCACGACGACGGCGAGATCGAGATCCGCTCGGCCGCTGAAGTGCGCCTTCGTCGGCACGTACGGCTGGTAATGAGCGAGCTCGGCGTCTCGCGTGTGGACGCGCAGGTCCGCGCTGAAGGGATCGACCTCGACGCGGCCCGCGACCTGGACCTGGCCGCCGCCGGGCGGACGCACGGCGAGCCTCACACCGACGGCACGAAGCGGCCAGCCGCCGCCGGTGACCGTAAGTTCCACCTGTGAAATGTCGAGCGCCGCGCGCGGCGTGACCGTCTCGTCTCTCCACGAAAGCACGCCGTTGCGCACCGCGATCTCTTCGACGTCGACGCGCGGCAGATTCGTGGGGTCACTCGCGTCGCTCGACGGCGACGACGTCGGCGCGGCCGGCGGGCGCTCCCACAGCCCCATCAATGGCAAGCCGCCTGCCTTGTCGCGTTCCACGATCGCGCGAGGCCCGCTCACGACGAGCCGCTTCACACCCAGGCGGCTCGGCCACTGGACCTCGAGCCCCGTCGCCTCCACGCGCTGAGCGCCGAGGAGCTCCTGCTGCGCGTCCCTGACCCCCAGGCGATTCACGGCGATCGAGCCCTTCACACGGGTGGGAACGCCGGCGGCGATCGGCTCATTGATCCGGAGATCCGCTTCGCCCCGGCCGCTGAGGTGGGCCGTCGATCGGCACGAACCGATTCCACGCCGCGACGTCCACATCGCTGAGCCGCAGGCGGATCTGACTGGGCGCGGGCGGTGGGCGCAGCGCGCCCGAGATCGCGAGCGTGCCGCCGCCCGGAATCGCGGTCGAGACGTCGAGCCGACCCGGGGTCGTGATCGGCCACGTGAGATCGGCGACGCTCGCGTGAATCGCCGACACCTGGTACCGCGCGCCCTGCTGAGCCGTTGGGTCGCGGACGTCGGCCGAGCCCTTGAGCTCGAGCCCTCCGACCCGAAGCTGCTCGCTCCGGTATGTGAGGTCGCTCAGCTGTGCGGTGAGCCGCGGAATCCGGGTGACCGGCTCGCGCTCGCCGGGCTTGACCAGCACCAGATCCTCGACCTCGCCGGTCAGGTCCGCCCGCACTTCGTCGCGCGCATCGAATGAGACCTTCAGGATCGAGCTCACCCGCCCGCGATCGAGCACGACCGGCGCGTCGGCAGGCAGGTAGAGCCGCGCGAGCGCGAGGTCCAATCCCTTGACCGTGACCGTCGCCTCGAGATGAATCGGGTAGAGCCGGAATTGCTCGATCTGGACCAGGTTCGGCGCCCCGGCGGTCACCGAGCTGGCGACCACGGTACCGTCGTTGCGCAACGTCGACACGTTGTGGGCCTCGATCTGGATGTCGTCGGACGTCCACGTTCGATGCTCGGGCAGCGCGCGGTCTTCGAAGGCGACCGTCCCGTCGACCAGCGCGAACCGATCGACGGTGACGTCGAATCGCTTCTGGGTGGTCTCCGAGCCTTCGAACAGGTCGGAGAAGTTGAAGTTCTTCTCGAGCCGTACGATGCGAAGGGTTGGCTTGCGCACGACGAGCTCGCGGACCCAGATGTGCCCTCGGACAAGCGAGAGCATGTTCAGGCGGGCGTCGAGCAGCTCGCAGTCCGCGAAGGGCGTGTCGCCGCCCGGCTCTGCGACGCGCAGCCCATGGAGTGTGAGCCGTCCGCTCAGCAGCTTGATGTCGACCCGATCGATGGCGACCGGTCGTTTCGTGATCGCCTGGAGTCGAGCGATCGCAACGTGCCGCGCGAGCGTCGGGAGGGCATAGAGTGTCAGGGCGACCGCGACCAGCAGAACCAGCAGGACGCCTGAGATCACGACGAGCGACCGACGGGATTTCATCTTGGTGCTCCTCGCTACTTCAGTATTCCCACCGTTCCGGTTTCGGGACTAGAGTGAACATCCAAAAAAGCACGTCAGTCGGCTGAGTGTTTTCCCTGACTCGCGCGGTGGGTGAGTACTCGATGCGTCGAAAAGGGACGAATAGCGTCCTTCGAGCACGGCACGGTCCTGGTTGATAATCGGGGAGCGATGACGCCGGTGGTCGAGCTCCGGGGGGCCCGGAAACGGTTCGGTGAGGTCGAGGCGCTCAAGGGCGTCGATCTCACGATACGTGCGGGCGAGCTCGTGGCGCTGCTCGGGCCGAACGGCGCGGGCAAGACGACGTCGATCGCATTGATGCTCGGTCTGCGGCAACCGACCGCGGGGCAGGCGCGGCTCTTCGGCCTCGATCCCAACGACCGGCGCGCCCGGAGCCGGTGCGGCGTGATGCTGCAGGAGTCCGGGACGACGAGTGTTCTCACGGTCAGGGAGATCGTCGACCTCTTCCGCGCGTACTATCCGTCGCCTCTGCCGGCGGCGCGCGCGATCGGGCTGGCTGGACTCGACGCGAAGGCCGACGCGAGAATCGGCACGCTGTCCGGAGGCGAGCGCCAGCGGCTCTACTTCGCGCTCGCCGTGTGCGGCGATCCGGAGGCGCTCTTTCTCGACGAGCCGACCGTCGGCATGGACGTCGAGACGCGTCGGGCGGTCCTCGAGAGTATTCGATCCCTCTCGGCCGCCGGCAAGACCATCGTGCTCACCACGCACTATCTCGAGGAGGCCGATCAGCTGGCGCATCGCATCGTCGTCATCGATCATGGCGTCGTCATCGCCGACGCGACGCCGCGCGAGATCAAGGCGCGGATCCCCAGCAAGCGCATCAACTTCAGTTTCGAGACCGCGATCGGCGACGCAACCTTTCAGGGTCTCCCGGTCCAGAATCTCGAGATCGCCGACCATCGCGTGCATCTGCTCAGCCACGAGCCCGAGGCGGTCCTGCGCGCGCTCTTCGAGCGCGGCGTGGTGGTGCGCGACCTCGAGGTCACCGGCGCCGATCTCGAGGAGGCGTTCCTGAGTCTGACGAGGCGCTCGTGACGACGGGGCGGCGGCGCCCGTGCTGCAGATGCTCCTGGCCCAGACCCGGAGCGAGATGCTGATGCGCTGGCGGGTTCCCGCCTTCAGCGTTACCAATCTCATCCTGCCCATCGTGTTCTTCATCTTCTTCGGCCTGCCGGTCGCGAGTCTCAGGAGCGGCGACGGCGTGAGCGTCGGCGCGTACCTCCTCGCCTCGTTCGGCGCCTACGCGGTCGGCAACGTGATGGTCTACGGCTTCGGCATCGGCGTCGCCGTGGAGCGCGGGATGAAGGTCGACCGGCTGATGCGGGCAAGCCCCCTGCCGCCCCTCGTCTTGATGCTCGCCAAGGTCCTGACCGCGCTCGCCTTCGCGCTCCTGTCCCTGGTGCTCCTCATCGGTTTCGGGATCGTCGCGGGCGGCGTACGCGAAACTCCCCTGGTGTGGGTCATGGTCATCGGGCGGCTACTGGCCGGCTCACTGCCCTTCATCGCGCTGGGCTTCGCGATCGGCTACTGGTCGGGGCCCAACGCGGCGCCGGCGCTCACGAACCTCATCTACTTGCCGCTGTCGTTCGCGTCGGGGCTCTTCGTCCCGCTGAACCAGCTCCCGGACTTCATCCAGACCCTGGCGCCGTTCCTGCCGACCTACCACTACGCGCAGCTCGCGTGGAGCGCGCTGGGCGCTGGGCAAGAATCGCTTGGCGTGAGCTTGCTGTGGCTCGGAGGCTACACGGCGCTCTTCCTGACCCTCGCCGTCAGGTCGTACCGCCGCGAAGAACGCGCGAAGTTCGCCTGAGCGCCGTGCGGGCTGCTTCGGGACAAGCGCCGGTGCGCGGGGCCGGCACGAGCTATTCGATCACCTGATCCGCCCGCAGCAGCAGCGACTGCGGGATCGTCAGGCCGAGGGCTTTCGCGGTCTTGAGTTGATCACCAGCTCGAACTTCGTCGGCTGCTCGACAGGGAGGTCGGCGGGCTTGGCGCCCTTGAGGATCTTGTCCACGTAGGTGGCGGCGCGCCGGAACAGGTCAGCAAGGTTCGGTCCATAGGACATCAGGCCCCCGGCATCGACAAACTCCCTCCATGCGTACACTGCCGGCAGCCGGTGTTTGCCGCCAGGTCCACGAGGCGCCTGCGCTCACTGACGAACATGTTGCTTGGCAGCACAGTCAGAGCACCCGCGCGCGCCCTGGTCATGTCCGAGAAAGCCCTGTCGAAATCCGCCGGACCTCGCGCCTCAACAATTGAAGCCGCACCCCCAGCGCCCGTGCCGCGGCTTCCGCTTCCTTCAGCATGTCCTTGTCCGTGCGTTCGCCGAGGACACCGGGCGGCCAGAGGACAGCGACCCGGCTGACCCCCGGAACGGCCTGCTTGAGCAGTTCCAGACACTTGCCGACGAGCTCCGGGGCAGGATGGACAACCCCGTGACATTGCCGCCCGGCCGCCCAAGACTGGTGACGAGCCCGCTCGCAACCGGATCGGCAGCAACAGCGAAGACAATGGGAAGAGTCCTGGTCGCATGCTTGCCGGCCAGGGCAGCGATTGTGTTGGGGCCACGATGACATCAACCTTGAGCGCAACCAGTTCGGCCGCCAGAGCGGGGAGCCGCTCGAGCTTACCCTCGGCATCCCGGTATTCGATCACGAGGTTGCGGCCTTCGACGTAACCGAGGTCACGCAGTCCTTGACGGAAGGCCTCGTGCGTGTGGGGCCAATCGGCCAGGTTGGGCGCCATGTAGCCTATTCGAGCGACCTTGGCCGCCTGCTGAGCCTCGGCGGCGGGCGGTGCCGGAGCCAGAGCAAGAATGAGGATGACCGCGAGCCAGGCGGCAGCGCTCCCCACGACCCTCAGTCAGTTCACCTTCCGCTCGCGGCCGGCCCAGTAGGGCTCGCGCAGCTTGAACTTCTGGAGCTTGCCGGTGGCGGTCCGCGCCGAGCGCGTCGCGCAGCTCGACCGACGTCGGGCACTTGTAGTGCGCCATGCGCGTGCGACAGAACGCGATCAGGTCGGCTCGCTCGCCTGCGCCCCCGGCCGGAGCACCACCAGCGCCTTGATGGTCTCGCCCCATTTCTCGTCGGGGACGCCGATCACGGCGGCCTCGGCCACCGCGGGGTGCTGGTAGAGGCAGTCCTCGACCTCGATCGACGACACGTTCTCGCCGCCGGTGATGATCACGTCCTTCTTGCGGTCGGCGATCACGACGTAGGCGTCCTCGGTGTGGCCGCCGTCGCCGGTGTGGAACCACCCGTCGGCCAGCGCCTTGGCGGTCTCCTCGGGCTGGTTCCAGTAGCCCTCGAACACGTTGTTAGTGCGCGTGAGGATCTCGCCGTTCTCGTCGACCGCCATCCGCACGCCGACCGCCGGCACGCCGGCGCGCGACAGGCGCCGCGCCTTCTCGCTCCGATCGATCCCCTCCCACTCCTGGGGCGCGCGGTTGATCGTGAGCAAGGGCGAGGTCTCGGTGAGGCCGTAGATCTGGATGAACTCCCAGCCCAGCTCGGCCTCGATGCGCTCGATCGTCTTCGACGGAGGCGGCGCCCCGGCGACCACCACGCGCACGCGTCCGGCACCCGGCACGCTCTCGCCGCGCTGGCGACGCGCCGCGGCCGCGTCCAGCACCGCGGCGATCACCGCCGGCGCGCAGTTGAACAGGGTCACGCCGTGGGCGTCGACGCGGCGCAGGATCTCCTCGCCGTCGATCTTGCGGATGATCACCTGGCGCGCGCCGATCGCGGTCACCGCGTAGGGCATGCCCCAGCCGTTGCAGTGAAACGTCGGTAGGGTGTGCAGGTAGACGTCGCGGTCGGAGAGGCCAAGGTGCCAGCCGAACGTGACCGCGTTGAGCCAGCAGCCGCGATGGGTCAGCTGGACGCCCTTGGGCCGGGCGGTCGTGCCCGACGTGTAGTTGATCGACACCGTCGCGTTCTCGTCGGTCACCCGCCCCCGCGGCGCCGCGTCGCGTCGTCCGGAACAGCTGCGCGTCGGCCGAGGCGCCGAGCACGAATCGGTGCTTGACCTTGAAGCTGCTTGAGCGAGTCGTCGAGCTCGGGATCGATCAGCGCGCACGGTGGAGCCGGAGTGCTCGACGATGTAGCGGACCTCCTCCGCGTTCAGCCGGAAGTTCACCGGGACGATCACGCGCCCGAAGACGCTCACCCCGAAGAGGCTCACCAGGAAGCGCGCGGCGTTCGGCGAGACGATCGCGACGCGCTCGCCCTCGCGCACGCCCAGGTCGTCGAGCGCGGCCGCCAGGCTGCGCGCCATCGCCGCGAACTCTCCATAGGTGACGCGGCCGAGCCCGCCGCCGGGCGGATTCGGCTCGTCCACGATCGCCTCGCGATCGCCGTAGACGTGCTCAGCTCGCTCCAGGAAATCGGCCAGGGTGAGCGGCACGATCATGATGATTGCTCCTGGCCTTCGGGGCCGTGTGACTCAGGCAAGGGCGCGTACGACTCAGGCAAGATGGCGGCGGATCGCCGCGAGGATGTCCCCGTACTCGTCAGGGCTCGGCAGGCGCGGCGGATGCTTCGTCTCCCAGATCGGCCCCTTCGGGTTCGGGTCCCACTCGTAGCGCGGGAAGAGATGCCAGTGCAGATGGCCGACGGTGTTGCCGAGGGCCTCGTAATTCATCTTGCGCGGCTTGAAGGCGGAGGCGATCGCGCTCGCTACCGCGACCATGTCCTGGAAGTACTGCGTGCTCTGGCGCTCGGGCAGCTCGTAGAGCTCGACGGCGTGCGTTTTCGACACGACCATCGTGTAGCCCTTGTAATACTGATCGGGCGCCAGGATCGCGATCGACGCCGGCAGGTCCCGGACTTTCCGGAGCACCTGCCCGGCTTGGGAAGCCGGGCAGGTGTCCGATCGCTCGAGCGCCGCGACGACGGTACAGAGGACGCAGTCGGCTTCGCTCATCCGCGGTGCGTTCCTCGGGCCGTCGCTACTTCGCCTTGGCCGCCCAGTCCGGCTTGTACTCGATCCCGAGCGACTTCATCTCGGCGAGCTTCTCGCCCCATTGGGCCTTTTGCTTGTCCGGGCCGCGCCGCTCGGTCACCTTGTCCCATTCCTTGGCGGCGCTGTCGAGCGCGTCTTTCGGCGACTTGCGCTTGGCCAGCGCTTCGGTGATCTCGAACGCGAGCTTACGCTGGTACTCGTCGGCGGCCGGGATGACCGGGTCGGGCACGAGGTACGGGAAGGTCTGCTCGATGGCATCGAGATACTTGTCCGCGTCGGGGAATAGCTTGCGGAACTTGTCCGAGCGCAGATGGCTCACGCGCCACGGATCCATGATCGTCTTCGAATCCATAACGATCTTCAGACTCTGGTCCGGGAGCGAGATGAACTCTAGAACCTTCATCGTGACTTCCTTCTTCTTCGAGTACTTCGAGACGGCCATGCCGCGACCCGGCGTGATGGCGGGCCGGTGGACGACCTTGCCGTCGATCTCGGCACCGGGGACGATGCCGAATCCGGCCTTACCGACGATCACCGATTCGCCTGGATTCCCGACCCGCTTGCCAGTGCTCGTCCACGAGTGGAGCAACGGCACCTCGCCCTTGATCAGCATCGTCTTGGGCTCCTCCGACTCGAACAGCAGCACGCCGGGCGGATAGAACGGCATCGTCCTGACCATCTCTTCCAGCGCGCGCACGCCCGCCGCCCCGTTAATGAGCGGCTTCATGTTCGCGTCGAAGTAGTTACCGCCGTACGCGAAGAACCGCTGTCGCCACCAGTAGTAGGAGAAGCCGCTCCCGCTCGGCTTGTAGGAAGCGCCGGCGCCGAAGAGCTTCGCCTGCGTCCCGTCCCAGCCCCAGCCGTGGAAGAACTCGGCGGCGTCGTCCCACTGCTTCCACGTCTTCGGCGGCTGCAGATCGTACTTGTACTTGGCCTTGAACTTCGTCCGGTTGTCCGGACGCTCGAAGGCGGGCTTGTTCCAGTACATGATGTGAATGTCGCCGTCGTACGGCATGCTCACGAGCTTGCCCTGATAGCGCAGCATCACCTTGGCGAACACGGGAACGATGTCGTCCATCGCGAAGTCGAGCTTCAGCTTCTCGACCCACGGCTCGAGGGGCTCGAAGTGCCGGCCATAGTCGGGCATGTTCGAGGGCCCGAACATGATGAGATCCCAGGGGCTCGTGCCACTGTTCAGCTCGAGCAGCGTCTTGGCGACGAAGGCGTCGGCAGGGATGACCTCGGTCTCGATCTTGACGCCGAGCTTGTCGTACAGGTCCTGCTCGACCAGGGTGAGTGAGTACTTCACGAATTCCGCGTTCACGACCACGCGAATCGTCTGGCCTTCGTACGGCCGGGCGGCCGGCACTCGGTCTGGCCACGCGAGCCAGCCGATCGTGACGAAGCTACCCAGCAGCAAGGCGACCGAGGTCGCGGACCAGAAGCGTCTCATGGGGATCTCCCTTGTCTTCGTTTCAGCCCTTCGTCCCGCCGAGCGATAGACCCTTGACCAGATACCGCTGCAGCATGAAGGCGACGGCGAAGGCGGGCAGCACGCCCAGCACGACCGAGGCCGACGCCTCGCCGTAGAACATGTCGGTGCCACCCGACGTGTACGACGTGACCAGGACCATCATGGTCTTGGTCTCGATGCCGGTGAGCACGATCGCGAACAGGAACTCGTTCCAGGTGGCGATGAACGAAAACAGGGCGACGACCGCCATGCCCGGCGCGATGATCGGCACGACCACCTGCACGAGCGCCCGCAGGCGCGAGCAGCCGTCGATCATCGCCGCCTCCTCGATCTCCACCGGGAAGTCGCGGAGGAAGCCTACCAGCAGCCACACCGAGAACGGGATGTAGAGCACCGTGTAGATGACGACCAGCGCCAGGTAGTTGTTGGTGATCCCGAGCAGCTTGTAGACGATGTAGATCGGGATGATGAGGGCGATGGCCGGCAGCATCCGCAGCACGAGCAGGAAGATCGACAGGAGCCCGCCGCCGAAGCGCCAGCGGGCGATCGAGTACGCCGTGGGCAGGCTCACGACCAGCGCGGCGATCATGCTCATCGTCGAGAGCACCAGGCTGTTCGTGAAGTACCGCGCCCCGCTCGATCGCGTGAACAAGGCGGCGTAGTGCTTGAGCGACGGCTCCGCAGGGATCCACACCGGCGGGAACGCGAAGAAGTCCTCGTTGCCCTTGAGCGACGTGGTCACGATCCAGAAGAAGGGGCCCAGGAAGAACACCAGCGCCGCGAAGAGGCCGAGGTACGTGAGGACGTGACCGACCCGCTGCCACATGCGATGGCGCTTGGCCCGCCTCGTGCCGACGACGCTTCCGCTCGAGCGCGATCGCCATCAGGCCGCCGCCCGGGTTTCCCGGACTCGCTGGATCCACATGAAGACCAGGGTCATGACCAGCACGCCGCCGACGATCACGTACGAAAGCGCGGCAGCGTAGCTCATGCGGAAGTCCTTGAAGCCCATCAGGAACGTCGTGAAGGCGACCGTCTCCGTGCTGCCGCCGGGCCCGCCGAACGTGAGCACGTAGATGAGCCCGAACAGCTTGGTCAGGTCGATGAGCCTGATCATCACGCCGACCGCCATCGTGAACTTGAGCAGCGGAAGGGTGATCGACCAGAAGCGCTGCCAGGCACTGGCCCCGTCGGCCTTGGCCGCTTCGTAGAGCTCGGTCGGGATGGACTGCAATCCGGCCAACAGTACCAGCATCATGAACGGCGTGTTGTGCCAGACGTCGACCAGCACGACGGCGATGATCGACACCGTGGGCGACGAGAACCAGTCGAAGTAGACGTCGAGGATCCCGAGCTGGCGCCCGAGGTTGTTGATCGCCCCGTACTTGACCCCGTACATCATCCGCCACGCCATCGCCGCCATGACCGGTGAGACCATCGACGGGACGACCAGCAGCGCGGTGATGATGGGCCGCCCGCGGAGCACGCGGCTCAGCAGGAGCGCGATCCCGAGCCCCAGCAGGAGCTCGAGGACCAGCGCCGGCGCGATGATCACCGCGGTGTTCCACACCGAGCTCATGAAGCGCTCATCTCTGAAGATCGCTTCGGCGTAGTTCTTCCCGCCGACGAACTCGTACTCGGGGCCGATGGAGAGGTCGTAATTCTGGAACGACAGATAGAAGGAGTAGGCGAGCGGGAAGACGATGACGAAGGCGATCAGAACCATCGAGGGCGAAGCGAACGCGAATGGCTCCCACTGCTTGCGCTTGAACCCCAGCGCCGGGATCCGCATGGTGATCGGAGGAGACCACGCCGCACAGAACCTGTCAAGACTCGGCCAACCGCGGTAGGATCGCTCGCCTGAGGAGGGCAGCCCATGCCTCGTCGCATCGCCATCCACGCCGGTCATGTGATCGCCTTCGACGGCCGCGGCCACCGCCTGCTCCGCGACGGCACGGTGATCCTCGACGGCGATCGGGTCGTCTCGGTCGGTCCCCGACAGGCGGCGCCCGCCGTGGCCGACCTCGAGACCATCGACGCGCGCGATTCGGTCCTGACGCCGGGGCTCATCTCGACCCACGCCCACATCGGCGGCTCGCCGCTGGATCGCTCGTTCATCGAGGACCGCGGCAACCCTCAGTTTTTCTACTCCGGTCTGTTCGAACTGCTGCCGGTCCGCGGCGCGGCGCAGGACGAGGAGGCGACGCAGGCGTGCGTCGACTTCTCGATGGCCGAGCTGCTCCGCGGCGGCGTGACCACCGTGATGGAGATCGGCGGCGCCAGCGAGTACGTCGTGGCGCGCGCCGGGGACTTCGGCCTGCGCGTGTACGTGGGCCTCGCCTTCCGCTCCGGCCGCTGGCTCACGCGCGACGGGCGGCGGGTCGCGTGGGAATGGGACGAGGAGCAAGGGCGCCGGGGTCTCGCGCGAGCGATCGAGCTCCACAAGCAGCACGACGGCGCTCACGGCGACCTCGTGCGCTGCTTCTTCTCGCCGGCGCAGGTCGACACCTGCACGCCCGACCTGCTCCAGGCCTCGAAGCGCGCCGCCGACGAGCGCCACCGGCCCTGGCAGCTTCACACCTCGCAGTCGGTAGTCGAATTCAACGAGATGCTGGGCCGCCACGGCAAGACGCCGGTGGCCTGGCTCTCCGAGCTCGGCGTGCTCGGGCCCGAACGCGATCCTCGGGCACGCCATCATCGTCGGCGGCTCGTCGTGGACGAACTACCCCGCCGGCGACGTCGCCATCATGGCCGACGCCGGGTGCTCCGTCGCCCACGCGGTCTGGGTCTTCGCGCGGCGCGGCGTGGTGATGGAGTCGTTCGCCAGCTATCGGCGCGCCGGCGTGAACATGTCCCTCGGCACCGACACGAATCCGCAGTCGGTCACCGAGGCCATGCGCTGGGCGGCCGTCGTGTCGAAGATCGTCGAGCGCAACACCGAGGCGACGACCGCGGCGCACGTCTTCGACGCGGCGACCCTCGGTGGCGCCCGGGCGCTCGGGCGCGACGACCTCGGCCGCATCGCGCCGGGCGCCAAGGCCGATCTAGTCTTATGGAAGGGCGCCTCCTGGGGCATGACGCCCCTGCGCGATCCGGTGAAGAACATCGTCTACAACGCCACGGCCGAGGACGTGGATCGCGTCTGGGTCGACGGCCGCCTTGTGGTCGACGGCGGGCGCGTGCTCGCGGCCGACGAGCGCGCGATCCTCGCCGCGCTCCAGGCCGGGGGCGAGCGCATGTGGCCGCGGATGGGCCCTTTCGACTGGGCGGGCCGCGACGCGGAGGCGCTTTCCCCGCAAACGTATCCAGCCTGGTAGCAGGTCGCGGATAAGGGCCCAGGCCGGCGGCCTGCGGTTCCTGGTTCGGCGGGTGGCGGCGTTTTCGTCCGCTCTCGGACCGCGATTACTTGGCTGTCAGCTTGAGGTCCTCGTAGGGGCTCGAGTAGGCGTGGCTTGTGATGAGGGTCAGGCCTGATTCGGCGACGCGGGGGCCGTGGCCGTTGATGAAGGCGAGCTCCCAGATCGGGGCGATCATCGCCTTGTCGTGGATGAGCTGCTGGATCCGGTGCAGGACGACTTCACGCTTCTTGGGGTCCATCTCGCTCGCCTGCTCGGCCAGGAGCCCCTCGATGTCCGGGTACGTCCCGTAGGTGAAGGTGCCGCCCGCCGCCACGAAGGCGTCGAGCCGGGTGGCGGCGTTGCCGAACGCGCCGCTCGCGGTCTGGATGATGTTCTTCAGCTTCTTCTGGCTGTTCTGCTGAATGAACGCGGCCCGCTCGAGCGGACGGAGCTGCACGCGGATGCCTGCGGTCTGCAGATAGTTGACTACGCCCTCGCCCAGGTTCGAGTAGGACGCGTCGCAGAAGTAGTCCCCCGCGTCGAGCCCGTTCGGATAGCCGGCCTCGGTCAGGAGCTGGCGCGCCTTCTTCACGTCGTAGACCGGCATCGGTGCCGGCCAGTAGAACTCGAACGTGTGAGGAATCATGCTGCCGGTGATCCGTGAGAAGCCGAGGGTCTCGGCGCGGTTGATCGCGGGTCGATCGATCGCGTAGTGCGCGGCGAGCCGGACCCGCTTGTCGGCCCAGGGCGACTTCGAATCCGTCCACTGCTCGGGGAAGACGAGCCAGAACGTGCCGGGCGGATAGTTGGGCTTCAAGGTGAGCCCCGGCGTGCGCTTGAGCTCCTCGGCCAGGGCGCCGCGGATCGAGTAGGCGATGTCGGCCTCGCCCCGCTTGAGCATGGCCAGGCGCGTCGACTCGTCGGGGATCGACTTGAAGACGAGCCGCTTCACGCTCGGCGTCTTGCGCCAGTAGTGCTCGTTGGCCTCGAGCACGAGCTCGACCCCCGGCGTGAACGAGACGAACTTGTACGGCCCGGCCCCGATCGGCGCCCGCTTGAAGCCGTCGTCGCCGACCTTCTCGACGTACTTCTTGGGAACGATCCAGCCCGCGCCGGTGGCCATCGTGCCGTAGAAGGTCATGAAGTCGGGCCACGGCTGCTTGAAGCGGAAGCGGACGCGCTGCGGATCGAGCACGTCGATCGAGGCGATCCGCGCTTTGTACGGTCCCGACGCCGCGCCGCGATAGCGCTCCATCGAGAACTTCACGTCCTCGGGGGTCACCGGATCGCCGTTGTGGAACTTCACGCCTCGCCGCAGCACGAACTCGTAGCTGAGCCCGTCCGGCGACATCGTCCACGACTCGGCCAGGCTCGGCGCCATCGGGCTGCCCGGCATCGGCTTCACGAGCGCGTCGTGGAGCGCGTAGAGCAGCATGAACGGCGTGATGATGCCGGTCGTCTCGGCTGGGTCGAACCAGCCGGGAGCGAGCGAGATGTGCACGGCCCACGTGAGCTGCCCCGCCGGCGCGTCGGCGCGCGTTGTCGCGGGGACGATCGCGCCCAGGAGCAGCAGCACGGTCAGGAGCAGCGCGGACAGGGAGAGCGGTCGGAGCGGCACCCGTTCGGTCATGAGGATCCTCCTCTGCGCTCGCGAAACGTTTTGGGAGCGAAGCCGAGGGTCGACGAACGGAACCCGAAACGCCGCCGATTATCCGCGGATGCCGAGCCTTGTCAACGTCGGGTGCTGCGCGCAGTCACGACTCGGCGCGACGAGGCGGGGCGGGGCGGCGGGCGAGCACGAAGAAGATCGAGCCGAGCGCCGCGAGCCCGGCGAGGATCCGAAACCCCATCTCGTAGCTGCCCGTGCGGTCGGCCAGGATGCCGGCGATGAGCGGCCCGCCGACCATGCCGAACATGACCACCATCGAGGAGATCCCGGTGATCGTGCCGAAGGCCGCGCTCCCGAAATAGTCGGCGCGGATCGCCGACATGAGCGGTCCGCGAATACCCCACGCCAGGCCGTGGAGCACCGCGAACGCGGCCACGGCCGAGAACGTCGACGCCGAGGCCAGCAGGAGAAGGCCCGCGGCGTGCGCCACCATGCAGCCGACGACGATCGCGCGCTTGCTGAAGCGGTCGCCCGCCCAGCCGCCGCCGAGCTGACCGGCGGCCTGCATCACCGTCATCAGCGCGACGGCCGCAGTGGCCTGCTGCAGGGAGTAGCCCAGCCGCTCCGTCACGTGCACGATCAAATGAACGGACACGGCCGAGACCACGAGCAGCGCCGAGCCGTGGCCGAGCGAGATGTACCAGAGAGCCGGTGTCCGCATCGCCTCGCGGGGCGTGAAATCGACGCCGGCCGGCTCGACCGCGCGCCGTTGACCGACCGCGCCGCCCGTGGACGAAGGCGCCGGAGCTTCACCGTCCGGCCATTCTCCGCGCGGCTCGGGCCGGTGGTGGACCAGGCGCGAGATCGGAAGACCGACCGAGAGAACCAGGACGCCCGACAGAAACGCGGTCCACCGCCAGCCGAACGTGGTCAGCGCCAGCGCCACGACCTGGGTCAGGAGCCCGCCGATGGGCATGCCGATCGAGCTGAGACTCAGGGCGAGCGCGCGACGGCGACGGAACCAGGCGACGATCGCGACGGCGATCGGAAGGTAGCCGCCGAGGCTCGAGCCCAGCGCGAGCAGAAAGAACGTGAGGAAGAAGGTCGGCGGCGACCCGATCTGACTGAACAGCATGAAGCCGATGCCGAAGACGACCATCCCGATGCGGATCAGGGTTCGCGGGCCGAAGCGGTCCGTCAGCCAGCCCTGGATCGGGCCGAGGATGCCGCTCTCGGCGCGCGCCATCGCGAACGCCGCCGAGAACATCGTTTTGCTCCAGCCGAATTCCCGACGGAGCACGACCACGTAGGCGCCGTACGCGTGGAAGAGGAGCGCACCCATCAGGATCTCGATGACGAAGCCGGCGCCGACGATCCACCAGCCGTGGAAGACCGGGCCCCTGATCACCGGGAAGGCATGATCCTCACGTCCTCGAAATCGGGTAGAGGTGACAGGCGACGAGGCGCCCGCTCTCCGGCGCCAGCGGCGGATCGTCCCGGCGGCATCGCTCCATCACGTGAGGGCAGCGCGTGTGGAAGCGGCAGCCCGGCGGCGGAGCCAGCGGGCTCGGAATCTCGCCGCTCAAGATGATCTCGTCGCGCCGCTCGCCGGGATCGAGCGGCAGCGCCGCCGAGAACAGCGCCTGCGTATACGGATGCTTGGGGCGCAACGCGACTTCCACGGCGGCGCCGAGCTCGACGATCTTGCCGAGGTACATGACGGCGATCGTGTGGCTCATGTGCGCCACCGCGGCCAGGTCGTGCGCGATGAACAGATAGGCGACGCCGAGCCGCCGCTGCAGATCCCTCAGTAGATTGAGGATCTGGGCGCGGATCGAGACGTCGAGCGCCGACACCGGCTCGTCGAGGACGACGAGCCTGGGCGAGAGCGCCAGCGCCCGGGCGATCGCGATGCGCTGCCGCTGGCCGCCGGAGAACTCGTGGGGGAAGAGCTCGGCCGCGCGCTCCGGCAGCCCGACGAGGTCGAGGAGCTCGAGCACCCGTCGTCGGAGCGCCGATGCCGCCGGCCGCTCGTTGATGATCAGCGGCTCGCCGACGATCGAGCCGACCCGCATGCGCGGGTCGAGCGAGCCATACGGGTCTTGAAACACGGCCTGGACCGCCCGGCGATAGCGGCGCAGACCCTCGCGGTCCAGCTCGGACAGCAGCGCGCCGTCGAAGCGGATCGCCCCCTGCGTCGGCGCCTCGACGTTGAGGATCATCCGGGAGGTCGTCGTCTTGCCGCAGCCCGATTCGCCGACGAGGCCCAACGTCTTGCCGGCTTCGATCGTGAACGAGACGGAGTCGACGGCCCTCACGAGCCCGGCGGTGCGGCCGAGGAGGCCGCGCCGCACGGGAAAGTGCTTGGTGAGTGCCTCCGCCTCGAGGAGGGCCGCACTCATGCCGGCGCGTCGAGCCAGCATCGGCTCGCGTGCGCCGCGCCGAGCGTGAACTCCGGCGGCTCCTCCACGCGGCAGCGCGCCATCGCGTGAGGGCAACGCGGTGCGAACGCGCAGCCCGGCGGCAGCGCCGCCAGATCGGGCGGCTGGCCTTCGATCGCGGTGAGCCACTCCGTCCCGGCGCCGAGCCGCGGCACCGACGCGAGCAGGGCGCGCGTGTACGGGTGCCGGGGCGCGCTGAAGATCGTCTCGACCGGCCCCGCCTCCACGATGCGCCCCGCGTACATCACCGCGACGCGATCGCACATCTTCGCGACGATGCCCAGATTGTGCGTGACGAAGATCATCGCGAGCCGATGACGCGCCTGGAGATCCTTGAGCAACCGAAGGTACTGGGCCTGGATCGTCAGGTCGAGGCTCGTCGTCGGCTCGTCCGCGATCAGGAGCCGCGGCGGCGCCGAGATGGCCATCGCGCCGACGACGCGCTGGCGCATCCCACCGGAGAGCTGGTGTGGAAACGCGCGCAGCCGGGTCGCGGCCGATGAGATCCCGACGGCGTCGAGCAGTTCGACCGCGCGGGTCGCGAGCGCCTTGCCGGAGATGCCGTGATAGCTGGCGAGCGGCTCGCGCACCTGCATCCCGATGGAGAAGACCGGGTTCAGGCTGCTCATCGGATCCTGCAGGATCATCGCGACCCGCCTGCCGCGGATCCGCTGCATCTCGCGCTCGCTCTTCTTCAGGAGATCCTCGCCGTCCAGCAGCACCTGGCCGCCGAGGATGCGCGCCGCCGGGCGAGGTACCAGTCTCAGGATCGAGAGACAGGTCATGCTCTTGCCCGAGCCCGACTCGCCGACGAGGCCGAGCGTCTCGCCCTCGGCCACCGTGAAGGACACGCCGTCCACCGCCTTGATCGTGCCCCATCGGGTGACGATGTGGGTCTGGAGCTCGCGGACGTCGACGACCGGCGTCTTCACGCGAGCCTCGCGGCGCCGAGCCCGCGCCAGAGATGGGCCAGCGGGTCGAGCCCGAGCGCCAGCCTCGCGAGGACGTCGCCGACCGTGGGGACCAGCGCGAACCCGTGACCGGAGAATCCCGCCGCGACCAGGAGCCCGTCGAGCCCGGCCACGGGCCCAAGCACCGGGAGATCATCGGGCGTGAACGCTTCGATGCCGGCCCAGCTCCGGGCGACCGACCGCGCGGCGAGCGGCGTATAGACGGTGCGCGCGACCTCGAGGCTCCCGCGGACGCTGTCGTCCAGCACCTCCCAGCGGTTCACCGCCTCGTCGGGAACGCGCGCGGGCCAGCCTCCGCCGATGAGATAGGCGCCGTCGGCGAGCTGCTTGAGGCTCAGCGGGCGGCCGAAACAGCCGACGACGGGCGTCAGGCTCGCAGGCGCTCGATCCGTCAGGAGCATCTGAAGCCCGCGACCGTGGAACGGAAGCTTCACGCCGATCTTCGCGAGCAGCGGCCCGCTCCAGGCGCCTGCGGCGACCAGCGCGGTGTCGCACGGCAGGCGCGCGCCGTCGCTCCGCACGACGGCCACGACGCGCCGGCCCTCGACGAGGAGGCTCTCGGCGCCGACGCCTTCCTCGATGCGCACGCCGACGCGCCGGGCCGCGGTGGCCCACGCGCCGACCGTGGCGACGGCCTCCGCCTGGCCGTCGATCGCGCAGTGCACGCCGCCGCGGCAATCGGGCGAGAGGCCGGGCGCCAGGCGGTGCGCCGCCCCCGCATCGACCAGCTCGACCGGAACGCCGTCGGCGCGCTGCTCGCCGACCGTCGCGCGCGCCTCGGCCCAGCCCAGATCGTCGAGCGCGACTCTCAGGCCGCCGCTTCGGCGGTAGCCGGTCTTCGCCTCGAGCTCGCGGTCGAGATCGGGCCAGCGCCCGAGGCTCTCCAGCGCCAGCGCCCGCTCGGCCGAGTCGCGCCCCATGACCCGAACGCCGGCCGCGCTCGCGCTCGACGCGGCGTCGCCGACGCGCGCGCGCTCGAGGACGGTCACGTGCGCTCGAGGATCGGCGCGGCGCAGATGGAACGCCGCGCTGAGCCCGATCAGACCTCCCCCGACGACGACGATCGCGCGCGTGCCCGACGCCATGCGCGCGCTCAGAGCTGGCGGAGCTTGGGGTCGAGCGTGTCGCGCAGCCAGTCGCCCAACAGGTTGAAGGCGAGCACGACGAGAAGGATCGCGAGCCCGGGAAAGAACGACACCCACCAGGCGCTCGTGACGAAGTCGCGACCCTCGGCGATCATCGATCCCCAGGCCGGCGTGGGCGGCGGGATGCCGGCGCCGAGGAACGAGAGCGACGCTTCCACGATGATGACGTAGCCGACCTGCAGGGTCGTCAGCACCACGAGCGTGTTGAGCGTGTTGGGAAACAGATGCCGGAGGATGATCCGCCCGGCGGAGGCGCCCGCGATCCGCGCCTGGGTGATGAAGTCGAGCTCCATCAACGTGAGCACCTGCCCGCGGATCACGCGCGCGTAGCGCGCCCACAGAATCACGGCGATCGCGATCACGACGTTGACGAAGCTCGGCCCGATCGTGACCGCCAGGATCAGCGCGAGCAGGATGACCGGAAACGACATCGTGGCGTCGGTGACCCGCATCAGCACGGTGTCGACCCGGCCGCCGTAGTAGCCGGCGATCAGGCCGACGCCGGCGCCCACCACGCTGGCCAGGAGCACCGTGAGCACGCCGGCGGTCAGCGAGACCCTCGAGCCCCAGATGATCCGCGACAGGAGATCGCGGCCGAGCCGGTCCGTGCCCAGCACGTGCTTCCACGTGCCGCGCTCGTCCCACACCGGCGGCGTGAAGCGCTGCCGCAAGGTCTGCTCCTCCGGATCCGCCGGGCTCAGCACATTAGCGAACAGCGCCGCCACCACGAACACGCCGATGATCGCCAAGGACACCACCGGCAGCCGCTGCCCCCGCAACCTGCTCCGCCGTCGTACCGCCGGCGGCGCCGGAAGCGCTACCGCCCCGCCGCCAGACTCAACTGCCATTCCGAGTCATCAGTACGAGCGCCGGCTTTGCCGGCGCAATCCGAATCCTGGGGGAGGCTCGGAGGGGGCCGTCGAGGCCCCCTTCGAGCAGGATGCCCCCTTCGATGATTTATCGCGCATAGCGGATGCGCGGATCGATGAACGCGTAGACGCAGTCCACCGAGAGGTTCACGACCGCGACGATTGCGGCGGTGGTGAGCACCACGGCCTGGATCACCGGGAAGTCGCGCGACGAGATGGCCTCGTAGGCGAGCCGGCCAAGACCCGGCCAGGCGAACACCGTCTCGACCACGATCGCCGTCGTGACCAGGATCGAGAAATAAATGCCGGCAAACGTGACCACCGGTATGAGCGCGTTCTTCAGCGCGTGAACCCAGACCACGCGCGACTCGACCACGCCCTTCACGCGCGCGAGCTTGACGTACTCGGAGTCGAGCACCTCGAGCATGCCCGAGCGCAAGAGACGCATCATCCCGGCCACCACGAACCAGCCGAGCGTGAAGCCCGGCAAGACGTAGCTCGTGAGCCCGCCGATACCGCCGGCCGGGAGCCACTGCAGGCGCCCGGCCACGACCTCGATCAGCACGATGGCCACCCAGAAGGTCGGCAGCGACTGGCCGAGCACCGCGATCACCTGCGCGGCGCGATCGATGCCGGTCCCCTTCCACACCGCCGCCAGCACGCCCAGCGGAAAGGCCAGCAGGAGACTGACGGTCATCGCGAACGCCGCGAGGCGCAAGGAGTTGGGCAGCCGCTGCGCGATCAGCTCGCCGACGGGCCGCCGCGCGCGCAGGGACGTCCCGAAATCACCGGTGAGCGCCCGGCCGACGAACGAAAAGTACTGCTCGACGTAGGGCCGATCGAGGCCGAGATACTTCCTGGCGTTGGCGTAGTCCTCCTCGCTGGCGGACATCGGGAGGATCAGGTGAAGCGGATCGCCGGTGGCCCGGGCCAGCACGAACACGACGACCGAGAGCAGGGCCAGGGCCGCCAGCGACTGGACGAGGCGCGTGAGAACGAACCGCGCCACACCCGCTCAGCGCTTCGACGAGGCCAGCTCGTCGATGAAGAAGTCGTACATCACCGTGCCCGGGTTCCACTTGCCGAGCGTCTTCGACGCCGCGTAGGGCGAGTGCAGGTAGACGACCGGCACGCCGTAGTGCTCGCTGCGCAGCCGCGTGTAGACGTTGCGCATCAGCGCGGCGATCTTCTCCTTGTCGGTCTGCCGCATGACCTGCTCGATCATGCCGTCGACCTCGGCATCGTTCACGGTGTCGCTCGCCTTCGACTTGCTATAGGCCTGCTTCTCGAGGAGCGCGTACGTCCCTATCCAGTCGCGGTTGGCGATGTTGTAGTAGCCCATCGCGCCCGGCTGCGCTCGGTCGAACCACGTCTTCCGGAAGGCCGGGTAGTCGACCGGGACGAGCTTGGGCTGGACGCCGATCTTCTGCCAGTAGCCGGCGACCGCCTCGGCGAACGCCTTGCCCTCGGGCAGACCGGGAAGCTGGTAGGCGTGCACCGTGAGGGGAAAGCCGCTCGGGAACCCGGCGTCGGCCAGGAGCTTCTTGGCCCGGGCCACGTCGTACGGATAGTGCATCTCGGGCGTGACCTTGAATCCGTAGTCGCGATAGGCCCAGGAGAGCCCCATCGGGATGAAGGCAGGGTCGGCGTGGCCGCCGAAGATCGACTGCGCGATCTCGCTACGGTCGACGGCGAGGTTGAGCGCTTCGCGCACGCGCTTGTCCTTGGTCGGCTGGCCCTCGCGCGGCAGGATCCACCACATCGTCAAGACGGCTTCCTCTCGCCGTAAGGCGATCGGAAAGCTCTCCTTCTCCAGCTCCTTGACGCGCTCGCGGCTCACGTCGGTGATGTCGACCTCGCCGCGGCGTAAGAGCGCGATCCGTGTCGTCTCCTCCGGGACCAGCTTGAAGGTGACGGTCTTGTAGCGGGGCACTCCGATGCGCCAGTGGTTGTCGACGGCGGCGAGCTTGATGTGCGAGCCCGTCACCTGCTCCACGAACCGGTAGGGTCCGCTGCCGACGGGCTTCTGCGCGAACACGTCGTCGCCGTTGGCCTCGATGTACTTCTTCGGCAAGATCATCCCCTCGGTCGAGAGCGACCGGGACAGATAGGTCGGGATGATCAAGGTCGGCTCCTTGGTGACGATCACCAGACGGTCGGGCGCCGGCGTCTCGATATCGGCGAACAGGGTACGCAGCGGTCCCGCGTAGCCGGTGGTGGAGCGCTTGCCGATGGCGCGCTGGAGGCTGAACTTGACGTCCTCCGACGTCACCTCGTCGCCGGTGTGGAACTTGACGCCCTTGCGCAGGTAGAAGGTCCAGCGTTTGTGGTCGGCCGACGGCTCCCATCGGGTCGCGAGCCCGGTATCCTTCGACAGCTGGCCGTCGGGCGTCACGCCGACCAGGTAGTCGAACATGAGCGACATGTAATACTTCACGACGTGGCCGCCGAGGACCGGGTCGAGCACTTCGGTCGAGAAGCTCGACAGCGCCACGGTGAGATCCGGCTTGCCTTGCGCGGCGGCGGGGCTCGCGACGAGGACAAAGGTCAGAAGCGCCCCGATGAGTCCGACACAGAGCCTCATGCTCAACTCCTTTGTCGTTGAAGGACGTCGTGATCGGTCATCACAAGCTCGACGACGCCGCGATGGTAGCACGAGGCTCGAGCCCGCCCGCGCGGAGGCTCCATCGCATACAATGACGGCGCGATGACCCGTTCGTGGCGCGGGCTCGTGCTTCTCGCGGTGGCCTGGGTGTCGATCGCGGCGCCGGCGCTTGCCGCCCCTCCCGAAGGGCAGATGACGTGGGGGGTTCACGCCTCACTCGCCCCGGCGTGGTTCGACCCGGCGGAGACCACCGGCATCAGCACACCCTTCATGGTCCTCTACGCGCTCCACGACGCGCTGATCAAGCCCATGCCCGGCCAGGCGATGGCGCCGAGTCTCGCCGAATCGTGGGCCGTCTCCAGGGACGGGCTGACGTACGAGTTCGTCCTGCGGAAGGGCGTGAAGTTCCACAACGGCGACCCCGTGAGCGCCGAGGACGTGAAGTTCTCCTTCGAGCGGTACAACGGCCTCTATCAAGAGCAGGCCGGCGAGCTCGATCCCAAGCGACGCGCGGCGATCTTGCAGACGATCCAGCAGCTCATTCACGACCGCATCGTGTTCGCCCCGCTCGTAGAACCCGCGCTCCTCAACGGCTACGGGCCCCGCGTGGGCGAGTCGGGCTTGGGCCTCATCGGTAGCTACCTCTACTCGGCGCCGTACGAGGATCTCAAGCTGAAGGGTAAGTGAGCCGAAAAAAGCGGCCGTGAAGATGCTGATCCTGCGATCAAAAGTTCCTGTGTATCGCTGGGGATAAGTGGATAACTTCGTGGTTGACAGCGGCGCGTTTCCGGACTTACAAGCGCCGAAGGATGCTGGATGCCGACTCAAGGGCCTATCAGATTCGGGTGCTCTCCGGAGCGGCCGGCCATCTGTGTTCGGCGCTCGAGGCGCTCGCACACAGTGAGTGCGACTGGTACACGCGCGATCTGCTGGCGATGTTGTCCGCGATCGACGGGCAGATCGCTGTACTGAGAGCGATCGACGGCGTCTGACTACCAGAACTCCTGCGTCGCCCGCCTCGCACCCTCGGCCATGCTGGCGAGCTTCGCCCACGCGATGTCCGCGATCCACGGCGGCCTGGCCCACCCAGGTCCCGAATCCGCAGTCAGTCCCGGCGATCACGTTCTCGCGGCCGACCAGCCGCGCGTAGCGCCCGATCCGCTCGGCCACCAGGTCCGGGTGCTCGATGAAGTTCGTCGTCGAGTCGAGGACGCCGGGGATCAGGACCTTGCCGGCCGGCAGTTTCACGCGCTCGAACACGCTCCATTCGTGCGCGTGCCGCGGGTTGGACGCTTCGAACGACAGGCCCGACGGCCGCGCGTGAAGACGATGTCGATGATGTCGGCGCAGGGCGACATCGTGGTGATGGGGCCCTTCGTAGTTGCCCCAGCACAGGTGCACCCGCGATCGCTCCGGCGGCGACGTTCGCGAGCGCGTCGGTTCATCGCCTCGATGTGCAGTCGCGCCATCTTGCGAAACTCGTCGAGGCTCAGGTCCGCGAACTGGATGTGCCGCCCCATTCCGAGGTCCGGGCAATCGAGCTGCAGGTGAAGCCCGCCTTCGCCACCGCCTCGTACTCGGGCCGCATCGCCTCGGCGATCGCGAAGAGATAGGCCTCGTGGCTCGGGTAATGATCGTTACGGAAGAAGAGCGAGATCACCCCCGGCGACGCCGCGGAGATGAATCCGTGCGCGGCCCTCGCCGCGTCACGCGCCGCGCGGAGATTCTCGGCGTCGATCGCCGCGGCGCGTGGGTCCCGGACGCTGATCGGCCCGTCGCACGCCGGCGTCCGGCGTCGCGACCGCCCGGGGTCGCCGAAGACCCGCTTGGCCATCTCCGGGAAAATCCACGAGGTCGCGATAGGTGAGCGGATGGCTCGCGCCGCCGAATCCGTTCAGGCGATCCTTGACGTAGGTCGCGTAGCTCGGCTTGCTCATCTCGCCGTCGTTCACGATCGACACGCCGGCCTGCACCTGTTTCTGCACCGCCTCGGCGACCGCTGCGCGGATGCGCGCGCCGAGGGCCGCCGCGTCGACCGGCACGCCTTCTTCCTTCGCGTACATCATGCGAATCAGATCCGGCGGGCGCGGAAGACTGCCGGTGTGCGTGGTGAGGAATCCGTCCATGCTCCGCAGCGTCGTCATCGCGTCGCGATGCTACCACACGTGTGCCCCTGCCAAGCGGCTCACTCCGTGTCAACATGCTTGGCGACGCGGGAGGCGGAGCGCGGCGGTCAGGGGGCGCGTGAGGGGTCGCTCGACCACGCGGCACGCGTGCGCTGCCCCGCGGCGGCTGGGCCCATCCGGGCTCGCGACGTCCGTCGCCGCGCGGAGGAACGGGTCTCGACGACCCCTCACGCACCCCCTGACCGCCACGCTCCATGCCCTCGCGGTTGTCCAATCGGTTATCGTCCAATTCGCGTTACGGGAGGCCTCGCGGTGGCGAGTGGGATCGGGCGTAGGGAGATCGAGGGGGTGCGGGCGGTTATTCGGCCGTATGTGCGGGTGACGCCGGTCGTCGAGGTTCGCGGTGTGGATTTCGGGCTCGGAGACTTTCGGCTCGTGCTGAAGCTCGAGCTTTTGCAGCATTCGGGGTCGTTCAAGGCGCGCGGGGCGTTTGCGAATCTGCTGACGCGCAGATTCCGCCCGCGGGCGTCGTGGCGGCGTCGGGCGGCAACCATGGCGCGGCCGTGGCGTACGCGGCGATGCGGCTCGGCGTGCCGGCCAAGATCTTCGTGCCGACGGTCTCGTCGCGCGCGAAGGTGGAGCGCATCCGGTCGTACGGCGCCGAGCTCGCGATCGTCGGCGAGCGTTATGCGGACGCGCTCGCCGCCAGCGAGGCGTGGGTCGAGCGGACCTCGGCGATGGCGGTGCACGCCTTCGATCAACCGGAGACGTTGCTCGGGCAAGGGACGCTCGGCATGGAATTCGCGGAGCAGGCGACGGTCGACTCGGTGCTGGTGTCGGTCGGCGGCGGCGGGCTGCTCGGCGGCGTGGCGGCGTGGTATGCCGGCGCGGTCAAGGTCGTCGGCGTCGAGCCCGAATCGGCGCCGACGCTTCACGGAGGCGCTGAAGGCCGGCCGGCCCGTCGACGCTCCGGCCGGCGGCATCGCCGCCGATTCGCTGGCGCCGCGCCGGGTCGGCGAGCTGATGTTCCCGATCGCTCGGGCGCACGTGGCTCGCGTGGCGCTCGTGACCGACGAGGCGATCCGCCGGGCGCAGGACGTGCTATGGAGCGCGGTGAGAATCGTCGCCGAGCCGGGTGGCGCGGCCGCGTTCGCCGCGGTGCTGAGCGGGGCCTACATGCCCGCCGCGGGCGAGCGGGTGGGCGTGGTCATCAGCGGCGGCAACTCGACCGCGGTCGATTTCGGCCAGCGTCTAGAAATCGATGAAGTGCGCGTCGGTCGTCCGCCCGCTGCGGCCGTTGATCGGCAGGATGTCCTGGGGACAGGCGGAGAGCGCGACGACCAGATCCATCTCGGCGCGGAACACCACGTAGCCCCCCTGCGGGACACCGGCTCGCCCCACGCGAGCTGCCCGTCCGGCGTCCACGGAATGTTCATGAAGAGGTTCAGCGAGGGCGGCGTGGCCCGGATCACGACGCCGAGATTGGCGAGCGCCGAATGCAGGTTGTCCCGACAGTTGTCGTGATACCCCTCGACGCCCAGCAGGCCGTAGCGCCACCGGTCGCACGGCGCCATCAACGTGTCATGGATCGTCTGCGAGGTGTCCTCGACGAGGGTCAGGATCGGGCTTTCTCTGATTGGTGACGAAGGTGTCGCCGACGGCCGCGGCGAGCTTCATGAACGACGCGCGGCTCGCCTCCATCGACATCCATTCCGTCAGATCGCGCGCGTTGAACGCCCAGGCATCGACGACCTGCGTGCCATGCGTGTTGACGACCTTGATGTGCTGGCCGGCGCTGGCCTGCGCCGCCTTGCCCCCGCGGGCCGGAATCGTGACGAGCTCAGCGCTCACTTGGGCGCCCCCCTTGCGGATGTCTCGCGATAGTAAGAGTTGATCCCCGTATCTGGGGGCGAGCCGCTCGTCATCGTGAGCATCGTGGCGAGCTCGCTCCGGTGATGGGCCGCGTGGGTCGGAACGTGCAGCAGCAGCATGGCCAGCGGCCGGCTGAAGGTCCGGCCCTCCGGCGTCGTGCTCTCGAGCGATCGCCCGCAGGTCGGCCTCGGTGAGCTCGGCCAGGAACCGCCGCTGCTCGGGCTCGAGCTCGTCCCACTTGCCGCGAAGCTCGCCGAGGGTGCCGATGACGAGGCCATACGTCGGATCGCCGCGCACGACCGCGGGCGGGCGGCCGCGCCACGTCTCGAGCCAGAACAGGTCGGCACCGTACATGTGCACGAGCATCGCGCGCGGGCTGGGCTCGCTGAATTGCTTGCCGACCTCGCGCCCGGCGGCCTCCTCGCCGAGCGCCGCCACGACGTCGAAGAGCCGGCGGTTCGCCCAGTGGTGATAGGCCCAGTACTCCCGGATCAGCTCGACGCTCACGATCCGCTCCGGAGACCATGGCCGCCGCGGTAGTCCGACGCGGCCGGCGGCGTCCAGCCCGCCAGCAGCTCGGACGCCGGCTGCCAGATCTCGACTCCGAGCGGCCGGCACGTGGCCAGCGCGTCGCCGGCGCCCGGCCCCCAGACCGCGCACCGAAAGATCTCCGTGCGGGCACACCGAGATCGCGCACAGCACGTCGATCTCGGCGAAGAACTCCACGTAGTCCCCGGTGCGTGCGGGGCTGGGTTTGACGAAGTAGCGCCCCTCGGGAGTGAGCCCCGTCACCTGGAACACGTTGAGGACGTCGTGCACGTCGAGCTCGGTCAGGTGAAACGGCGCCACCGCGCGCACGAGATTACTGTGGCAGCAGAGGTCGAACTCCTCGCCGTTGAGCAGCTTGTGTACGTACGGGTCGCACCGCGTGCCGAGCAGATCGTGACAGCCGCCGCCGTCCTCATCGCGTCCGTACTGCACGCTGTCGCCCGTCATCGTCAGCATCGGCCTGAGATACGGCAGGCACGACCACAGGCGGTCGAAGGTCGTCAGGTGCGCCTGGTGAAGCTGGCGCGTGCGCGAGGCCCAGAAGCGCTCGCGCGGGTTCGCCAGGTTCCACACGTTGAGGTCGGCCACCTGCGGGCCCTCGACGGCGACGATGCGGAAGATCTGACCCGCGCGGACCGGCCAGGCCCGGCCGGTCCGCCTGGGCACGACGAACCGGTCGACCAGGGTGCGGCGCCCCATCTCGCCAGCCAGGCGCCCGTAGCGCTCACGGTCGACCTCGAGCGGCGAGCCGGGCTTTGCGTCGTAGATCACTCGCGGCCGCATGTGTTGGTCGCCTCCACCGAGTCGACGCCTGTTCCAACGCGGCGTCGTGGTCCACGGTTGCATTCGATGTGGGCAGTCGCGCCGACGTTTGACAATGCCTGATCAGGCATAGTCTGATACCGGCCAGCCGGATCAGGATCAGCATGATAGCGCCGATCAGGGAGGTCCAGCCATGAGAGTCTCGCGCGTGACCACGGCAGTCGCACTGTTCGTCGGCCTCGTCGGCTTCGTCGGCAGCGCCGATGCGCAGCAGTGTCCCAAAGGCAAGCTTCGTCTTTACACCTCCTGGCCGATGCAGGGCGCGATGCTCCCGGAAGGCACGGGCATGAAGAACGGCGTCGACCTGGCGGTGTCGGAGGCCGGCGGGGCGGTCGCGGGCTTCTGCCTCGAGGTCGTGAACCTGGACGACGCCTCACCCCAGACCGGGAAGTGGGACGGCGCGGTCGAGGCGGAGAACGCGAACAAGGCGGTCGGCGATTCGCTCGCGATCGTCTACATCGGGACCTACAACTCGGGCGCCGCCAAGGTGTCGATCCCGATCACCAACCGCGCGCACATGGCGCAGGTCACGCCGGCCAACACGTATCCCGGGCTGACCAAGAAACGCGGCGCCGCGCCGGGCGAGCCGGAGATCTACCGTCCGGGCGGGTTCGTCAGCTACTTCCGGCCGATTCCGGCCGACGACATCCAGGGCGCCGTCGCCGCCAAGTGGGCGAAGCGTCTCGGCGTCAAGAAGGTGTTCATCCTCAACGACCAGGAGCTCTACGGCAAGGGCATCGCCGACGTGTTCGAGGCGACCGCGAAGAAGATCGGGTTGCCCGTCGTCGCCAACGAGGGCATCGACTGGAAGCAGCCCGATCAGAAACCGATCCTGACCAAGATCCGGGCCTCCGGCGCGGATCTCGTCTACATGGGCGGCGTCATCGAGACGGGCGCGCAGGTCATCATCCGGCAGATGAAAGAGGTCGGGCTCGTCGCGCCACGGACGCGCTTCATGGGGCCGGACGGGCTTCTCGAGGAGGAGCTGCTCAAGGGTGCCACGTGCGACGCGGCCCTCGGAACCGACATGCGGATCACCTTCGCCGGCCTGCCGTTCGAAAAGATGCGCGGGGTCGGCGCCAAGACCTACGAGACCTACAAGTCGAAGTACGGCAAGGAGCCGACCTCGTACGCGCTGTACGCCGCCGAGGGCACGCGGGTCATCATCGACGCCATCAAGCGGGCCGCGCCGCAGATCGAGAAGGCGAAGGACATCACCGAGAAGCGCGAGGCCGTACGCAAGGCGATCGCCGCCACCAAGAATTTCGAGGGCATCAACGGCAAGTGGAGCTTCGACGAGAACGGCGACGTCGACTACGACACGATGTCCGGCTTCAAGGCCGTGAAGGCCGACGGCCCAGTCGGCTGCAAGTTCCAGTTCGAGACCATCCTCGAGTAGCCCTGTCCGGGCACGCAGGATGCCGAGGAGCGCCACGGCTCCGCCGGGGCGCCACGACCCTCCCCGGACAATAGCGGGGGCCCTTTCGGGGCCCCCCAGACCGCCCGGCAAGACCGAGAGCCTGCCCGGTTACGCCGAGCGGCCCTCTCCGAGTGCGGCCGACCTGGGGCGCCGCTTGAGGCCCCCCGACACGGCATCGCCAAGTCGAGGCGCGCCACGGCTATGCCTGGGCGTGTCCGAGTGTTGGGGAGTATGGGGGGCCATGTCGGGACCCCCGCAACCGACAAGCCAGATCGAGGCGCGCCACGGCTGTGCCGGGGCGTGTCCGAGCGCGGGGGGCTTGGGGGGCCCTTCGAGGCCCCCCATCTGACATGGACTGGTGGGAGGTCCTCGTCCAGCAGACGATCAACGGCCTGACGCGCGGGGCCGTGTTCGCGCTGATCGCGCTCGGCTACACGATGGTCTACGGGATCATCGAGCTCATCAACTTTGCGCACGGCGACGTCTTCATGCTGGGCCTGTTCATCTCGCTGACCTGGTTCACCCTCCTCGGCGTGACGCAGACCTTGACGGGCTGGCAGCTCCTGACGATTCTTCCGCTCGTCTTCATCCTGACGATGCTCTCGACCGCCGCGCTCAACGTGGCGATCGACCGCGTCGCGTATCGGCCGCTCCGGCGCTCGACGCGCCTGGCCCCGCTGATCACCGCGATCGGCGTTTCCTTCATGCTCGAGAACCTGGCGCTCCTGTGGAAGGGGCCGGCGCCCATCGCCTACCCCGACGTGTTCCCGTCGGTCGACATCCTGCGCGAGTGGTTCGGGATCGACTCGGCGATCTTCATCACCACCAAGGACATCCTCGTCGTGGGCGCGACGATTCCGCTGATGATCGCGCTCAACTACTTCGTGACGCGGACCCGGTGGGGCAAGGCGATGCGCGCGACCGCGCAGGACCGCGAGACGGCGCAGGCGATGGGCATCAACGTCGAGCGCACCATCTTGCTGACGTTCTTCGTGGGCGGGGCGCTGGCCGGCGCGGCCGGGCTGATCCAGGGCATCTACTACAACATCGGCATGTGGTGGATGGGCTACCAGGCGGGCCTGCGCGCCTTCACCGCGGCCGTGCTCGGCGGGATCGGCAACATGCCGGGTGCCGCGCTCGGCGGGCTCTTCATCGGCTTTCTGTCGGCGTGGAGCGACCAGTACATCTCCGCCCGCTGGACCAACGCGATCGTCTTCTCGATCCTCATCCTCGTGCTCGTCTTTCGCCCCCAGGGTCTCCTGGGCGCCAGATCCACCGACAAGGCATGACCGCGGCGCCGGCGGTCCGGTGGACGGCCCTGATCGTCGCGCTGCTGGTCTATCCGTTCGTCGATCGCGCGCTCGGCCTGCAGACCGTGCACGCGGTCTCGGACGGGATGATCTACGTCCTGCTCGCCCTCGGCCTCAACATCGTGGTCGGCTACGCGGGCCTGCTCGACCTGGGCTACGCGGCGTTCTTCGCGATCGGCGCCTACGCGATGGGCCTGCTGAACTCGCCGGCGGTCGGCTCGCCGCTCTACGGGTACGCGTGGAGCTTCTGGCTCTGCATCTGGATCGCCGCGGCGGTGTCGGCGCTGCTCGGCACGGCGATCGGCGCGCCGACCCTGAGAGTGCGCGGCGATTATCTGGCGATCATCACGCTCGGCTTCGGCGAGATCATCCCCGTGGCGATCCGCAATCTCGGCGACGTCACGATCGACATCGGCGGCTGGCGGCCGATCGAGCGGCTCAACCTGACCGGCGGCGAGAACGGGGTCAATCCGATCGGCCGCCCGTATCTGCCCGGCGTGCCGTTCGAGACCGATCCCGTGCCCTGGTACTTCCTGATCCTCGTGATCGGCGCCCTGTCGATCTGGGCGATGAGCCGGCTCAGCGACTCGCGCCTGGGCCGCGCGTGGCGGGCGATCCGCGAGGACGAGACCGCCGCCGACTGCACCGGCGTGAACCCGATCACGACCAAGCTCCTGGCCTTCGCGCTCGGCGCCTCGTTCTCCGGGTTCGCCGGGTCGGTCTACGCCGCGAAGCTCCAGGCGATCACGCCGGGCGCGTTCGAGTTCCAGGTGTCGATCATGCTCCTGTGCATGGTCGTGCTCGGCGGCGCCGGCAGCATCAAGGGCGTGATCCTCGGCGGCATGCTCATCACGATCTTCGACCGCGTCGCGCTCGCGCAGATGACGTTCTTCGTCCGCTGGCTCGGGCGCGCTACCGGCCTGCAGGTGCTCGCGGTCGCCGACCTCACGTTGTGGCGCTGGTTCTTCTTCGGCCTCGGGCTGGTGCTCGTGATGCTGCTGAAGCCCGAGGGGCTGGCCGGCCGCCGGATCCGTCCGATCGCGCCCGCCGATGACGACGTCGACGCGCCGCGCGGCGAGGAGGCCCCCCGGCCCACCGCGGCCCTGCCGGCCTGGCTCCTCGAACGAGCCCGGCGCGCGAGCGCGGCGCCGACCCGATCCTCGAAGTACGCGCGGTGGCCAAGCGCTTCGGCGGCGTCGTCGCGCTCAGCGAAGTGGATCTGATCGTTCCGCGCGGCGCCATCATCGGCCTGATCGGACCCAACGGCGCCGGCAAGACCACGTTCTTCAACGTCGTGACCGGCCTCATCCCGCCGGACGAGGGCCGCATCGCGTTCGCGGGCGCGAACATCGTCGGGCTTCGTCCGAACGCGATCGTCGAGCGCGGGATCGCCCGCACCTTCCAGTCGATCCGCCTGTTTCCCCAGATGACCGTGCTCGAGAACGTGCTGGTCGGCGAGCACTGCCGCCTCGAGGCGAGCGTCCCCGGGGCGGTGCTCCGGCCCCCATCGGTCGTCACCGAGGAGGCCCGCGCCCGGGAGCGGGCGCGCGACCTGCTCGCGTTCATCGGCCTCGACGGCAAGGCGGAGGACCTGGCGCGCAACCTGCCGTACGGAGACCAGCGCCGCCTGGAGATCGCGCGGGCCCTGGCGACCGAGCCGCGGCTCCTGCTGCTCGACGAGCCGTCGGCCGGCATGAACCCGCGCGAGACCGAGAGTCTGACGGCGCTGATCGGCTCGCTCCGGCGGGAGCTCGCGCTGGCGATCCTCCTGATCGAGCACGACATGGAAGTCGTGATGGGCATCTCCGACCGCATCACCGTGCTGGACTATGGCGTGCGCATCGCGGAGGGCACGCCGGCCGAGATCCAGCGCCATCCCAAGGTGATCGAGGCGTATCTCGGCACGGGCTACGAGCGCCAGCCGCATGCTTGAGCTGGCCGACGTGCACACGTACTACGGCAACATCCGCGCGCTCCGCGGCGTCTCGCTCTCCGTCGCGCCCGGGGAGATCGTCACCCTGATCGGGAGCAACGGCGCCGGGAAGACGACCACGCTTGAAGACGATCATCGGCACCGCGCGGCCGCGCCGGGGCACCGTCACCTTCGGCGGCCAGCGCCTCGACACGCTCACGACCGACCGCATCGTGCGTCTGGGCATCGCGCAATCGCCGGAGGGCCGCCGGATCTTCCCGCGCATGACCGTGCTGGAAAACCTCGAGCTCGGCGCCTTCGCGCGAAAGGACCGCGCGTCGATCGCGGAAGACCTCGCGCGCGTGTTCGCGCTCTTTCCGCGCCTGGCGCAGCGCTCGACGCAGGCGGGCGGGACCCTCTCGGGCGGCGAGCAGCAGATGCTGGCCATCGGCCGCGCGCTCATGGCGCGCCCCACCCTGCTGCTGCTCGACGAGCCGTCGATGGGGCTGGCGCCGATCCTGGTCGAGACGATCTTCCGCATCATCCAGGACATCAACCGCCAGGGCACCACGATCCTGCTCGTCGAGCAGAACGCGCGGATGGCGCTGGGCGTCGCCCACCGCGGCTATGTCATGCAGACCGGCCGCATCGTGCTCCAGGCCGCCGCCGCCGAGCTCTTGCGGTCGGATCTGGTGCGCAAGACGTATCTGGGCGAGAAGTAGCGCGCGCCGCGCCGGTCAGCGCCGGACCGCCGGCTGTCCAGCTGTCGAGCGGATCCGGCGCGACCCTTCACGGCATAGCGTCGACGCGGGACGACCGTCGCAATGCCGTGTCTTACTTGTCGCAGTCGAGGCCAGCACGATCTCCCAGATCGCGCCCCGTGGATACGCGCCGGGGCTCACCCTGATTGCCTCCGATCGCTGCTGACGCTCTCCCGGCTCGCCCGACACCACGACACCGGCGTCGTCGACACGCACGCCCGACGCGATCTCGCGGTAGGGAGAGCGCCACTCCCTCGCCCAAACCTCGAACGCGACGTCACGCGGCGCCCCGGCGGCTCGCACCTGATAGCTGACGGCGGCGTCGGGCGGGCCGGCCAGCTCGATGAGCTCGAGCTTGATCCCCGCCGTGGCGCGCCGCTTGTCGAAGGAGCCCTCATCGTGGGCAGCCAGATCCGGGGCGACGCACAGCACCAGCAGCAGCGCCGGACCGAGGCGTCGCCCGACTCTCATCTCAGCGCCGTGGGGTCAGGCCCTCGAGGTCGAGCGCCGGCATGCGCCCGGTCATCAAGTCGGCGACGATCCGCGCGGTACCGCAGGCCATCGTCCATCCCATGTGGCCGTGCCCGCTGTTGAAGAACAGATTCCGATGACGGCCCAGGCCGAGGATCGGCGGCCCGTCCGGCGTCATCGGACGCAGGCACGCGCGGTACTCGCCGCGGTCGTAGTCGGCCGCGTCGGGAAACAGATCGCGCGCGAGCTTGAGGATGTTGTTGAAATCGCGCGGCGTCCAGCCCCAGTCGTAGCCTGCGAACTCCGCGGTCGACGTGAGGCGCAGCCGATCGCCGAGCCGCGACCAGCCGACCAGCCACTTCTCGTCGACGCCGGGCACCACGGGCGCCCGGCCGCCCGGCTTCAGCGGAAACGTCGACGAGTAGCCCTTCGCCGGATAGACCGGAAGATTCACGCCGGCCGTGCGCGCGACGATCGGCGCGCCGACGCCGAGCGCCAGGACGTAGTTGTCCGCCGTGAGCACGCCCGCATTCGTGAGCGCCGCGTCGATCCGGTCGCCGCCGGCCTGCAGCGCCGTCACGCGGGTGCCGAGCTTCACGACGACGCCGAGCTTCTCGCGGCATACCCGAGCGAGATTCTCGACGAAGACGCGTGAATCACCGCTCGAATCCCCGACGTCGCGGATCGCGCCGGCGATCTTGGCCTGAACCGGTTCGAAGACCGGATCGAGCTGGGCCACGCCGCGCGCGTCGAGGATCTCCTGCTTCTGCCCGTGCTCGGCCAGGAGCGTCATCTTCTTCACGCCGGCCTCGAGCTCGGCGCCATCGCGGTAGAGGTAGAGCGCGCCTCTCGTGATCGCGTGGAACTCGATCTGCTCGGCCCGCACCAGGTCGTTCATCACCGACTGGCTGTACTGACAAAGCCGCAGCTTGATCAAGGTGTTCCGGCGCGCCCGGTCCGTGGTGCACTCGCGCAGGAAGCGCAGGCCCCACGTGTACAGGCGAAGGTCGGTCGTCGGCCGGATGCGGATCGCCGTCTCGCCGCCACGCAGCGAGTCCCACAGCATGCGCGGCGCGCGCGGCGACGCCCACGCGAACGAGTGGCCCGGCGCGATGATCCCGGCGTTGCCGGAGCTCGCCTCGAGGCCGAGCCCGTCCTTCTCCTCGAGGATCGTGACCTCGTGGCCCGCCTTGGCCAGGAAGTAGGCCGTCGTCACGCCGACCACGCCGCCGCCGAGCACGAGTGTCTTCATGGGATCACGCCTCGAGGAGGAATCCGGCTCGAACCGGGTCGTCGGGATCGAAGAGGAACTGGCTGAATCCAGTCAGGTACGAGGTACCGGTGATCTCCGGAAGGATCGCGCGCCGGCCCTCGACCGTGGTCTCGCCGGCGATGCGGCCCGTGAAGTCGAGACCCAGGAGCCCGCGGCTCGTGATGCTCCCGCCCACCGGCATGAGACCGCGGTGGTGGAAGAGCGCCATGCGCGCGCAGGTCCCGGATCCGCAGGGCGCCGCGTCGACCTGACCCGGTCCCCACACGAGCGCGTTCGGCGACACGCCCGCGCCGTCCGGTAGCTCGTGCACGAGAACGTTGTCGACGCTGGCTTTGCCGAGGCCCGGCACGTTCACCTCGAGCTGAGCATTGACGGCCTCGCGAACGGCCATGCCTCGCTGCGCGATGCGCTTGGCCAGTTCGCGCCGCACGCCGACGCCGAGCTTCTGCGCCTCGACGATCGCGAAGACGTTGCCGACGCCGACGGCAACGTCGACCTCCACCTCGCCCACCGATTCGACCTCGACGCTCTGTCCGGCGAGCACGACGAACGAGGGCGTCCAGCGCAAGGTGACCTCGCGAACGCGGTCGCGGTCCGAGCGCGCGACCGTCTCGACGACGCCGGCCTCCGTGTCGATGATGACTGGTGTCTCGGCACCGACCCGCGGAACCATCCCGGTCTCGATCGCCACCGTCGCGGCGCCGATCGTGCCTTCGCCGCACGAGACGTAGTAGCCGCCGGGATAGATGAAGAAGAGCCCAAAGTGGGCGCCGGGCGTGACCGACTCGGTCATCACCGCGATCAGTAGGCTGCGGTGCCCGCGCGGCTCGAGGCAGAGACCAGTCCTCAGATCGTCGTGGTGCTCCTGGAAGAAGCGACGCTTCTCGCCGATCGTGGCGCCCGGGAGCCGCCCGAGGCCGCTGGTGAGCAGACGCATCCCGATTCCGGCGGTGTGAAAATCGATGGTCGAGATGACTCGATCGGACCGCATGGGACACCTCACTCTACGTGACGTCTGCAGCACGCGCTGCCGCGCCGAAATCATACCGCAGACGTGGCCCCGCTCGGCCGCTAGCTACACGCCTGGAAGTAGGGCGCCGCGGTCTCCGCCAGCACGAGCCCTGGCCCGGCCGCGGCACGAACCTCGCTCGAGATCGCGGCGACCTCGGCCAGCACGGCTGCCTCGTCGAACGCCAGGATGCGGCCGTCGCGCAAGACCCACACGCCGTCGATCATCACCGCCGCCACCGCAGCGGCGCCGCCGTGCTGGACGAGGTGCGGCACCGTCACGGGCGATCCGGCCAGTGCGGCCGTGCGCGGATCCAGTAGCACGAGGTCGGCACGCTGCCCGGGCTCGACGCGGCCAAGCGCGCCGGCCTGGCCGATCGCGCGGGCTCCGTCGGTCGTCGCCATCTCGAGGATCCGGCGCGGCGTGGGCCACGCGCGCGGGTCCGGCGTGTCGGGCCGCGGCAGCATGAGAGCCAGACGCATGATCTCGAAGAGGTCGTGGCGGCCGCCCGAGTTCGACGAGTCGGTCCCAAGTGCCAGCGGCACACCGCACTCCAGCATCGTGGGCAGTGACAGCCGCCCGCTGCCGAGCATCAGATTGCTGGCCGGATTGTGGACCACCGTCACGCCGTGGCGAGCGAGGAGGTCCGCCTCCTCCGGCGCGAGCCACACGCCGTGTGCCACCGAGAGGCGCTCGCTCAGAACACCGGCGCGCGCCATCTCCGCGACCGTCCCGCCCGGCCACACCGCCGCTCCCCTGACCGCCTGGGCCCGGGTCTCCACGAGATGCGTGTGCGCGTGAAGTCCCGGGTCGGCGGCGAGACGACGCCACACGTCGATCAACCCCGAGGAGCAGCGCTGAAACGCGTTCGGACCGAGCAGGATCGTGACGCGACGGTGACCGCGCCACTGACTCGCGAGATCGCGATACATGCCTTCGGCGGCGGCGGGCTCGGAGCGCGGCGCGGTGTCGAGCGCGGCGCGGATCTCGGGTGGAAGCGCGATCTGCAGGAATTCGTGGTCGAAGACGTCGTGCATGAACGGCGCGAACGCGACGCGCATGCCGCTCACCGCGTGAGCGGCCAGCGCGGTCTCGGCAAATCTCGTGTGCGGGAAATGATCGAGGCAGGCGGTGATCCCGTTACGGATCATCTCGGCCGCGCCGAGCAGGACGGCCAGCCGAATGGCCTCCGCGCCGAGCGCCCGGCCGTAGGCCACGGTATAGAGCGCCCATGGCTCGAGCGGGCGGCTGTTCTCGGTCCCTCTCAGTAAGGTGCCGTAGGAGTGATAGTGCGCGTTGACCAGGCCGGGCATCAGGACCATCCCGGCGGCGTCGATCACCTCGCCGGCTCTGGCCCTCGTGTCCCGCTGCTCACGGTCCGTCAGGGCGACCGCCGCGATCGAATTGCCCTCGACGAGCACGCCGCCCGCGCGCCCCTCGTTGCCAGCGTCGGGACGGACCAGCCGCGCGTTGGCGATGTAGACGCTCGACCGACTCGCGGCCGTTGCGCTCAAGCCGTTAGCGACGGAAACCAGTGGCGCTTGCCCGCGCGAGCGAGCCGCGTATCCCACTCGGCGAGGATTCGCACGGCCATGTTCGCCGCCTTCACGGAATGCTCGATGCCGCCGTAGACGAAGCGATCGGTGATGCGGTTCGCGACCACCGTGCAGACAGCGCCCGCGCGGAGACTGTAGAGGCCGGCCATCGTGAAGATCGTGGCCGCCTCCATCTCGAAGTTGAGCACGCCGGCGCGCCGCAGGTCGTCCACCTTGTCGCGGAAGAACGCCTGCTCGTATCCGTTGAAACCCGGCCGGCCCTGGCCGCAGTAGAAGGACGCGGTCGAGCAGCTCACGCCGACGTGGTAGCGGAGCCCGAGGCGCTCGGCGGCCTCCACGAGCGCCGCGGTCACCGCGTAGTGCGCGACGGCCGGGTACGCAGGATCGACGTAGTACTGGCTCGTCCCGTCGTGGCGCATCGACCCCGACGAGATGACGATGTCGCCGCACTCGATCTCCGGCTGGAGCGCAGCCGTCGTACCCACGCGAATGTAGGTGTCGCCGCCGAGGACCGCGAGCTCCTCCAGGGCGCTCGCGGTCGAGCCCCCGCCCGCGCCGGTCGAGCAGCACGTGAGCGCGACACCGCCGACCTTGCCGGAGAACGTGCGGTGCTCGCGATAGTTGGCGATGCGGCGCGACTCGTCCCAGTCGGCGGCGATCAGGTCCACGCGCTCCGGATCGCCCGGCAGGAGGACGTAGCGTTCCACGTCGCCGCGCTTGCACCGGATGTGGTACTGCAGACCCCCGTCCATCTCGGGCCGCGTGGCCGCCGAGGTCCAGTTCGATGGCGTCATCCCTTCATCTCCTTCTTCACGACGATGGCCGGGATTCCGGTGCTGAAGCTCGCGAGCGGCACGAGCTCGGACACGTTTTCTTCGGCGCAGTAGCCCACGTCTTCGGGCGAGCCGATGCGGCGCACGACGGCGGCCGACATCGACTGATCGAAGGCCTCACGGGTCCCCACGAACACCGACGCGGCGTTGCGCACGATCATGGCCGACTCGCGCAAGGTCGCGGTCTCCCCGCCGGCGCGAACCAGCTCCTCGCCGTGACGCAGGAGGACTGCGGCGCAATACGAGTCGTCGAGGGCCGGAATCAGGCTCTTCTCACGCCCGGCGCACACCAGGCTGATGCTCCGGCCGAGCCGGCGCGCCACCGCGACCGCTGACCGCATGACGGCGTTGCCGTTGCGCATGCAGCCGATCAACACGTGCTCGACACCGCAGTCGCGCACGAGCTCGGCCGCGAGTGTGCCGTTGGTCGTGGCGAGGATCACGCGGCGGCCCGCGAGGTCGATCGCGTGGAGAGCCGCCGGCGAGGGCGTGAGATCCGCGTCGGCGGCCTTCAGCCCCGAGGTGTCCTCGGCGCACACCAGCGCATCGAGCCGCGTGCGCAGCTCAGCGACTCGTGGACGATCACGCTGACCGACCAGGATGACCTCGGAGCACCCGCGGTCCAGCAAAGTCACGATCGTGGTGCTCGCGCGGATCACGTCGATCAGCACCGCGATCGGGGATGGCTGCCGCGTCGCCTCGCGCGGCAGGAAGCAGACCTCGAAGTCCACTGAGCCGCGCTTACGAGGTGGCTGGCGTCGCGTTGGTGGAGGGGACGTCGCCCGGATCGGCGCCCTGCGCGCGCATCGCCCGCTGGATCGCGACAGGATCGACGTCGCGTAGACGCGCGCCGCGATTCAGCGCCAGCGCGGCCGCGATGCCGGCGGCCTGGCCCTGCACCATGCACGGCGGGATCTCGCGCGAGATCTTCTGCGCCTGCGGGTCGGCCGAGTAGTGCCGCCCGGCCACGATGAGCTGGTCGAGGTTGCGGGGGAGCAGCGCCCGATATGGCGTGTAGTAGTCGCGCCCGCGGCAGACCGTGTCGCGGAAGTGGCGCCGCTCGAGCACGTCTTCCTTGGTGACGACGTACTCGCCATCGAGCAGCCGGCTCTGGCGCACGCCGAGCTGCGGCGCGACGTCGATCAGATAGCACTGAGCGAAGCCGGGAAGCTCGGCGCGCGCGAACGCCATCAACGACGCGATGCGGCGCCTTCCCTCGAGCTCGGCGGCGGTCATGTCCTCGACCTTGAGAGCGTCGTAGCCGGTCATGTGCGGACAGTTGCACCAGACGATGCCGGGGAGCGGCGTCTTGAGCCACCAGAAGTCCCAGGCGCCGCCGAGCAGTCGCTTGGCCTGCCGGTCCAGCACGCTGAACTCCTCGGGGTGCTCGTACTCGAACCGGAGCGCCGCATCGGTGTCTACGTTGCCGAGCCGAAACACGGTGGTGACCATGTACCCGCCGACGACGTGCGGGGCGCCGGCTCGCGCGGCGACGTCGAGGTCGCCGGTCGCGTCGACGACGATCTCGGCGAGCAACGCCTGGCGGCCCGACTTGGTCTCGACCACGGCACCGCGCAGACGCCCGTCCTCGAGGATCGGCTCGGAGAACCAGCTGTGCAGTCTCAAGTTGACGCCGCTCTCGACGACGAGATCTTCCGAGACTCGCTTCCAGCCGTCCGGATCGAACGCGACCGCGTAGACGATCGGCTGGGGCTTTCCGTGGGCGCGGAAGTCGTGGCATCCCCAGCGCGCCCACGTCCGCCACACGTCCCAGCCCACGCGTCGCTCTTCGATCGGTGGCGATACCGCGAGTCCGAGCTTCTCGAGCCGCTCGACGGCCTCGCCGATCAGACCCGTCGTGGTGATCTCGGCTCCGTTGACCATGTCGTCCAGCACGAGCACCATGCCGCCCGACGCGAGCCCGCCGAGATACGGATAGCGCTCGATCAACGTGACCCGGGCACCGCTCCGCGCCGCGGCGACCGCGGCACTGACTCCGGCCGGACCTCCGCCCACCACGAGCACGTCGCTCCGGTCGACGATCGGGGTCGAGCGGGTCGCCTCGGCGACCGTCGGCGGCGCAGCCATCACGACACCTCGCCCTGTTTCCACGTGACGATGCGCCGCTCGGCGAAGCTGACCACGGCGAAGAAGACGACGGCCCAGGCCGAGGAGACGAAGACCGTCGCGTAGAGAAGCGGCGAGCGGAAGTTGTGGGTGGCTTCGATGATCAGGGCGCCCAGCCCCAGGTCGGCGCCGATCCACTCGCCGACGATCGCCCCGAGCACGGACGTGGTCGAGGCGATCTTGAGCGCCGAGAACAGGAACGGCAGCGAGCTCGGCACGCGCAGCTTCCAGAACACTTCGCGCTTTGCTCGCCGACAGCACGCGCATCAGCTCGAGCGATTGCGGGTTCACCGACGTGAGGCCCCGCACCATGTTGGCGAGGGTCGGGAAGAAGCAGATGAACGCAGCGATCACGACCTTGGAGGTCATCCCGAGCCCGAAGATCAGGACCAGGATCGGCGCCTTGGCCAGGATCGGGATGGTGTTCACGAACACCGCGATCGGATACAGCGCCGCTTCGAGACGGCGAGAGTGCACGAACAGCACGGCCACAGCGATCGCGATCGAATTGCCGACGACGAAACCGATGAGGCTCTCGACGGCAGTCGGCACGAAGTTACGCATGAGCATGGGGAAGTCGCTCACCAGGGCTTTCGCCACCTGGATGGGCGTGGGCGCGATGTAGATGGGTAGCGAGAACACCTGCGCCAGGATCTGCCATGCGGCGACGAGCACCGCCGCGGCGATGAAGGGCAAGAGCGCTTGCGATCGGGCGCGCGGCGGCCGTCTCGCGGCCGCCGCGCAAGCGCGGCGCGTGGCGGCGGGCTCGGCGATGACCGCGGTCGGCCTGTCGTCCATCAGCACGTCTGTAGTAGCGCGCGCAGGTGCGAGGCGATCCGGATGAACTCCGGCGTCTCGCGGACGCTGAGCGGCCGGGGATAGGGCAGCTCGCACGGGACGAGCTCGCGCACGCGCCCCGGGTTGGTGGCCAGGACCAGGACACGCTCGGACAGAAAGACCGCCTCGGGAATGCTGTGGGTAACGAAGAGGATGGTGGTGCCGGTCTCCCGCCAGATCCTCAGTAGCTCCTCGTTCAAGGTGTCGCGCGTGATCTCGTCGAGCGCGCCGAACGGCTCGTCCATCAGGAGAATCCGCGGCTCCGAGACGAGCGCCCGCGCGATCGCGACCCGCTGGCGCATGCCGCCCGAGAGCTCGTGCGGCAGCGCGTGCTCGCGCCCGGCGAGGCCGACGAGCCGCAAGAGCTCCTCCGGCTTCCGGAGCCCGGCTCGATCCCGCTTCTTCGGTCCCACCTCGAGGGGGAGCTGCACGTTTTCGAGCGCCGAGCGCCACGGCAGCAAGGTCGCATCCTGGAACACGAACCCGAGCTCGCGGTTGAGTCGCGCTCGCTCCGGAGGTCCCCCGAGAACCGAGACCGTGCCGTGAGTCGGTGAGACGAGATCGGCGACGAGGCGGAGCAGAGTCGACTTCCCGCATCCGGAGGGTCCGAGCAGGCTGATGAACCCGCCCGGCTGCACCTGGAGACCTACGTTCTCGAGCGCGGTGACGGAGCCGCGCTCGCTCATGAACCGGACGGTGGCGTTCTCGAGCTCGACGGCGAGTGTCGCGCCCGGACTGCTCATGGGCTCGGCGGACTCGGCCGCCTACGCGCCGATCTTGGGCCGCGCGGCCGCCGTCATTTTCAAGATTGCATCGGTCATCACGTCGGTGACCTTCGGGGCCGGACCCTTGAACTGCTGGAGTTCGTCGTAGATGTGCAGCTGCTGCTCCCACACGCCGGGCTCCATCGTCCCCCAGCCCTTGGCCGCGGTGGTCTTGGTGAAGCTGAAGCCGAGCACGGGCTTGATCGCCTCCATCTCGGCGTCGCGATCCAGGTTCGAGTACGCCTTCACCAGGAGATCGACGGCCTTGTCCGGATTCTGCTGCGCGTAGGCCCAACCCTTGGCCGCCGCGCGCGTGAACCCGGCGAGCACGTCGCTGTGCTTCTGGAGCGTGTCGTCGGTCGCGTAATAGAGGTTCGCGTAAAGCTGGATGCCGGCGTCCCAGAGCCGCATGTCGACCCGGTCGGAGCCGAGCGGCTTCAAGGCGCTCGCGTTCGTGAGCCAGCCGGTGACCGCGTCGACCTGGCCCGTCAAGAGCGGCGCCATGTCGCTGCCCATCACCACGACCTGCACGTCGGACTCCTTGATCTTGTGCTTGGCGAGCAGCGCACGCAGGAGAATCCGCGCGGTGCCCTGCGTGCCGATCTTCTTGCCGATCATGTCTTGAGGACTGCGGATCGGCTTCTTCGGAAGCGAGAAGTACGTGAATGGGTGCTCCTGATATCCGACCGCGAAGCACTTGACCGGGATCCCGCCCGCGCGGGCGAGCATCAGCGACGGGCTCGACGACAGGTTGCCGGCCTGCGCGGATCCGGCGGCCACGACCGCCACGCCGTCGACGTTCGGACCACCCGGCGCGAATTTCAAGTTGATCCCCTCGGCTTCGAAATAACCGAGGCTTCGCCCGGCGACCTCGCCGATCTGGCCGTTGCTCATGATCCAGCCGAGCTGGAACGTCACCTCACTCGTCGCGGCGCGCGCGCCGCGGGCGACGGAGATGACGCCGCCGCCCGCTGCCACTCCGGCGAGCAGTGCGGCCGAGCGGCCGAGCATGTGGCGGCGGGTCAGATCGTGACTGGCGGGTGTCCGGCTCATAAATCCTCCTCGAGGCCCTGCTCGACCGTTCCGCAACCTTAGCCGGTTTCCCTGGAGATTCCAAGCGCGCGAGGTTCCCTTTGACCTCCGTGCCGGCGTCACCTACGCTGCGACAGTGAACTCGAGCGTCGAATACATCGGACCGCGGGCCGCCTTCGCGACGCTCGGTGGGAGCCCGACCTGGGGCCTCGGCGATCGGTTCCACGAGCTCGCGGCGACGCGCGGACACACGAGGCTCGGCGTCCACCGACCTCAGACGCCCTACGGTCTCGGTCCCCAGGTGGAGCACTTCCGAGGGCCGAGCGGGCGTGAGTTCCTGCGCATCCCGACGTACGGTCAGGTCGTCGACGAAGATCCCCTGCTGCACGCCAGCGAGTGGAAGACTTTCTGGATTCTCTGGAGGGCGGGCGTGCGCGTGCTGCTCGTCGGCGGCACCAGCGGCAGCTGCGACTGGCGGCGAACGGCCGACGACGAAGACGCCGTGCGGCCCGGCGACTTCGTGCTGCCGAAGAGCTACCTGACGCGCGACACGATGCCGACCGGCCTGCCCGGCACCCAACTCGAGTTCTGCCTGCCGCGCGAGGTCGCGATCATGGACGATCCCTTCTGCCCGCCGCTCGCGGACGCGCTGCGCTCGCGCGCCGGGCGCGCGCCCGATTTCAGATTCCGTCGCATCCACGGCCCGGAGGCCGGCGTGGTGCTGAACCGCTGGCTCGCCGGAAACGGCTTCGAGTCGCTCGCGACGTGCCGCATGCTCGAAGCGTCGGGCCGCCAGATCGGAATGCCGATCATCACCGGTGACTGCGTGAGCCCGGTGCTGGCGCGCGTGTGCGGGATGCACCTCGCGTACTACCACGTCGTGGCCAACTGGGGCACCGGGCTCGAGCCCGACGATCCGACGATCGTCTTGAATCGGCTCTACACGGAGACGCTTCCCGCGGTGGCCGCGACCCTCGAGCTCTCGTTCCTCGACGAGGCGAGCGAGCCGACCGCGTGCCGGTGTCGCGAGCTCCTGCGCGCTCGCCCCCCGGAGTACGCGCAAGCGCTGAGCCCCCGCGCGACGCAGTAAACTCGACGTCCAGGAGGAGAGCCCTTGAAGACGATCACCCCAGCGCTCAAGCAGATCGCGTCGGGCCTGCGATTCCCCGAGGGCCCGGTGGCGATGAGCGACGGCTCGGTGGTGCTGGTCGAGATCGAGCGGCGCGCCCTCTCGCGCGTCACGCCCGACGGCAAGGTACACGTCATCGCCACCCTGGGCGGCGGCCCGAACGGCGCGGCGATGGGCCCGGGCCGGAAGATCTACGTGACCAACAACGGCGGGCTGAAGTTCATGGAGCGCCCGGGCAAGCTGTTCCCGATCGCGCAGGGCGACGACTACAAGGGCGGCCTCATCCAGATCGTCGATCCCGAGACCGGAAAATTCGAGACGCTCTACGACTCGTGCGAGGGCGCGAAGCTCCGCGGGCCCAACGATCTCGTGTTCGACAGCGCCGGCGGCTTCTGGTTCACGGACCTCGGCAAGACGCGCGACCGCGACATGGACCGCGGCGCGGTCTACTACGCGAAGGCCGACGGCTCGATGATCAAGGAGGCGATCTTCCCGCTCGAGCGGCCGAACGGCATCGGGCTCTCACCGGACGAACGGACGCTCTATGTCGTCGAGACGCCGACCGCGCGCTGCTGGGCGTTCCGGCTCTCGGCGCCCGGCCAGATCGAGTCGGCGAACGGGCCCTATCGCGGCGAGAAGGGCACGGTCATCGCCGGGCTCGGCGGCTATCAGATGTTCGACTCGCTCGCCGTCGACGCGGAGGGCCACGTCTGCGTGGCCACCCTGATCACCGGCGCGGTCAGCGACATCTGGCCGGACGGGAGCCGCGTCGATCAGTACAGGCTGCCGGACATGATGGTCACCAACGTCTGCTTCGGCGGCCGCGAGCTGAGGACCGCGTTCGCGACGTTGTCGATGGGCGGCACGCTCGTGTCGTTCGAGTGGCCGCGGCCCGGCCTCGCCCTGAAATATCTGAACACGCCATGAGCCTCACCGATCGCTACGGACTGACGCTCTCGACGTCGTCGGCCGTCGCCGCCCGGCACTACCAGGACGGGATGGACGCGCTGCTGTCCTACGGCTTCGGCGCCGATCGGGCGTTCGCCGCGGCCCTGGCGGCCGACGAGGGGTTTGCCCTGGGACACGCGGGCGCGGCGCTCTTCGCCCTGTTCCAGGGCGACGGCGCCTCCGCGAAGGCGTCGATCGACCGGGCGCGCGGCCTGGTGGCCGGAGCCACGCGGCGCGAGCAGCAGCACGTCGCGGCGCTGGCCGCGATCGCCGGCGGCGAGGGCGCGCGCGGGCTCGGCCTGATCGAGGAGCACGTGAAGGAGTTTCCCCGAGACGCGCTGCTCGTGAACCAGGCCGGGAGCACGATCGGCCTCGGCGGCCGCGCGGATCGCGAGGCGCTTCGGGTCGGCTTCGTCGAGAGTCTGGCTCACGCCTATGGCGACGACTGGTGGTATCAGTCCGCGCTCGGGTTCACGTACCACGAGGTCGGCCGCTACGAAGAATCCCAGCGCCTGTCCGAGCGCTCGCTCGCCCAGTACCGCGGCAACGCCAACGCGAGCCACAACATCGCCCATGTCTGCTACGAGACCGTCGACAACGAGGGCGGGATCGCGCGGCTCTCGGACTGGCTCGGCGGCTACGATCGGCGCGCGCCGTTCCATTGCCACCTGGCCTGGCACCTCGCGCTGTTCGAGCTGCAGTGCGGACGACCCGAGCGCGCGCTCGACGATCTACGAGCGTGACATCGCGCCGTCGTCGAATCCGCGCCTGGCGATGATCGACGGCTCGGCGCTGCTGTGGCGCTTCGACCTCTACGACTACCAGAAGGGGCCGCTGCCCTGGCGGCGGCTGGCCGACCTCGCGACCAAGGTCACGCGCCCGGGCTTCATCTTCGGCGACGTCCACGCCGCCCTGGCGTACGCGGCGGCCGGCGACGACGGCGCGCTCGCGGCCCTGATCGCCGGCCTCGAAGCTCTCCACGCCAAGGGCACCCCATCGCCGGCACGGTGGCCCTGCCCCTCGTCCGTGGCGTCGCCGCCTATGCGGGCGGAGACTACGCCGGGGCGCTCGCCCTTCTGGAGTCGGTCGACGGGGAGATCCATCGGGTGGGCGGTAGCCACGCGCAGTGGGAGCTGTTCGAGGAGACGATGGTGGTGTGTCAGCTGAAGCTCGGCCGCCTCGACGAGGCCCAGCGGCTCATCCGACGGCGCCTGGGCTTCCGCTCGTCGCCCCGCGACCTCGTCTGGCTCCGCCAGGCAGCTCAGTAGCCGGTCAGGTTTCATAAGCGCGCCTCGGCCGACGGCCTGCAGCGCGCACCATGGTTTCATAAGCGCGCCTCGGCCGGCGGGGCCCCAGCCCCGCGACGGCCTGCAGCGCGCACCACGGACGTTTACCGGCACAACCTTGACCAGTGTGATGCCGGACTGTCCAGTCAATACGGTCAATCCAGGGCGGCGTCGTGGCGCATTCGCGCATAACTTGTTGCTACGTCGAAGTTTCCGCGAATGATCCAACGTGGCATCCGTTTTGCCACTCTCCCGACCGTTCGCGATGAGATCGGATAGCGCCCGGGTCCACATCCGCCACACACGAAGCACGACGCTATCGCTGCATTTGCCGCTTCGCCGCCTGGCGTTGTGCCTCGATTGCGAGGCATGCTTTGAAATCGGAGCCTCGTCATGCCCCGCGTGTGGCGGAGATACCTGGGTGCTCCTGGCCAAGTTCCTCGACCAGGGCCCGTTGAAGGTCCTGCCGCAGTTCCATCCATTCCCCAAGAGCTGGACGGCCAAGTCGAAGGGCAACGGTGACGAGGCTCACGGCCAGGCCGCCAAGCAGATCGTCGTCGTCGCAGCGAGACCGACAGAAGCTCTTCGAGTACGCCAAGCGCGCGTTTTCGGGCAACGCCTCGGTCGAGGTCGTCCTCGATCGCCGGCGTACAGATCGGCGGCGCACCTCCGACCGGAGCGGCTCGCCCGATCGCCGCCGGGGCGATCGCCGGCTCATGAACGAGATGGACAACCACCTCCGGGCCCTCGGCTGGGCGGTCGTTCGCCTCGACGTGTTCAGGACTCTCGGCCTGTCTCGAAAATAGTTACGGGGGCCCGACATGGCCCCCAAGCCCCGCCCGCTCGCCCTCGCTTTGCTATCGCTACCCGACCGGTCACTTCTGAGCTACCATCCCTGCCATAGCCAGGCTGACGGCCTGGCTTGAACCCCGGGGGTGGATTACGGCGCCTTCCGAAGTGTCCTCGAGAGAAGTGCCCGCGACGATTGTGCCTGGGAAAGGAGCGACGAGCATGACCTACGACCTGCTCATCAAGAACGGACGCGTCATCGACGGCTCGGGACGTCCCGCGTTTCACGGTGACGTCGGTGTCGCGAAGGGAAAGATCGTCGAGCTCGGACGCCTCAGCGGGTCCGCGCGTCAGACGATCGAGGCCGACGGGCGGGTCGTCGCGCCGGGGTTCGTCGACAATCACTGCCACTACGACGCGCAGGTCGTGTGGGACCCGCTCTGCACGTATTCCTGCCACCACGGCGCGACCACGGTGATCATCGGCAACTGCTCGCTCGCGCTGGCGCCGGTGAAGCCCGAGGCGCGCGAGAAGCTGGCGGGGATGCTCTCGTACGTCGAGGCGATCCCGATGGACGTCCTGCAGGCGGGCGTGCCCTGGAACTGGGAGACGTTCCCCCAGTACATGAGCGCGATCGGCCAGCGGCTCGGCGTCAACGTCGGCACCCTGGTCGGCCACTCCGCGGTACGCCTCTACGCCATGGGCGAGGAGTGCTCCGAGCGCGACGCCACGGCGGACGAGCTCGAGACGATGCGCCGCCTGGTCCGCGAGTCGCTCGAGGCCGGCGCGCTCGGCCTGTCGATCACGCGGAACATGAACCACTTCGACATCGCCGGCAAGCGTATTCCCGCGGCCTGCGCGCCGGAGTCGGAGCTGTTCGCGCTGGCCGACGTGCTTCGCGAGCTCGGCACGGGCGTGATGCAGTGCGGCGGCGGGACCAACCCGGAGCTGAAGGACCGGCTGCTCTCCCGGATCTCCGAAGCGAGCGGTCGGCCGATCATGTACAACACCTTGCTCGAGCAGGCGCGGCAGCCCGGGCGGTGGCGGACCCACCTGGCGCACGTCGAGGCGACGGCGCGGCAGGGCATCCGCGCGATTCCGCTCTGCAACCCCGGGAGCATCGTCAACCGGTTCACGATGAAGAACTGCCAGGTGTTCCGCAGCATGCCGACGTGGCTACCGATCTTACAGGGCGCTGATGCCGATAAGCTCGCCGCGTACGCCGATCCGGCGACCCGTGCGAAGCTGCGCGCCGAGGTCGATGCGCCGCTCGGACCCGACTCGACGTTCTCCAAGCGCTGGGACCTGATGTTCGTCGAGGAGCCCAAGCTCGCGAAGAACCGCGGCCTCGCCGGCAAGCACATCGAGCAGATCGCGAAGGCGCAAGGCAAGCACCCGCTCGATGCCTTCCTCGATCTCGCGGTCGAGGAGAACCTGGAAACCGTCTTCACCCTCGGCGAGATCAACATGGACACCGAGGCGGTCGCGCAGATCCTCGGCAGCCCGTACGCGGTCGTGGGACTCTCCGACGGCGGCGCGCACGTGCAGTTCCACTCGAACGTCAGCAACCCCACGCGGCTCCTCGGCTACTGGGTGCGGGAGAAGCAGATCATGTCTCTCGAGCACGCCGTGCGGCGCCTCACGTACGACTCGGCCTCGGCCTTCGGCATCTACGACCGCGGCCTCGTGCAGCCCGGGATGGCCGCGGATCTCGTCGTGTTCGATCCGGACACCGTGGCGCCGGTCAAGGAAGACGTCGTGCACGATTTCCCGGCCAACGGCTGGCGGATGCGCGAGCTGGCCGAGGGCATCCACTACACCGTGGTCAACGGCGAGGTGCTGCTCGAGAAGGGCCAGCACACCGGAAGCCACCCGGGCCGCGTGATTCGCAACGCGCGCTACCAGATGGCGGGCGCGTAGCGCGGCTCTCGAAACGGTCTGATTCGTTCTCCGATCAGAAAGCGAGGGGCGGCTCGACGCCGCCCCTCGGCATGTCCACTCATAGGCGCCGAGAAACGGGGCGCCGCCCGCCCGGCGTGAGCTACCCGCGCAGCTCCCAGACGGTCCCGCCGGGCGTGTCGCGCAGCTCGATGCGGGCCGCGATCAAGCGATCGCGGACGCGATCGGCCAGCTCGAACGCTTTCGCGGCGCGCAGCTCTCCGCGAAGCGTGATCAGGCTCTCCACGAGCGGCGCCAGGAGCTCTCGCGGATCGCGCAGGCCGCCGGCCGCCGCCTCGCCGAGCCGCTGCACCAGCGAGTGGAGCACGGCGCGCGCGCGGTCGGGATCGTCGGTCTGCAAGGTATCAGCGGCCCACTCGGCGATGGTCCTGTCGAGGTTCAGAATCGCCTCGGCGGCCTCGGGCGCTCGGCGGCCGGCGATCGCGGTCTCGAACGCGTGCTCGAGCCGCGTCACCTCCGTGAGGAGCGGCGATCGCTTCGCCGCCGGCGCGCTCTCCGCGGCTGGAAGTGGGGCGTCGTCCGCGGCAGGCGTACGCTCCGCCCCGCGCCCGCCTGTCTCGGCTTCGCCGCGGGCCGCCGACAGGATCTCGCTCACGGTGAGCTTCGACCCGGCGGGGAACGCGCGCGTCTGGCCGCGGCGGCGCACCGTCAGGCCGCCGCGGCCGGACACGGTGACGGTCTTCGCGTCGAGATCCGCGACCAGCACCGTGTGCTCGTCGATGCCGAGCACCCAGCCGTCCTCGGGCAACATCGCCTCCATCACCGCGAGCCGCCGCTCGCCGAGGTAGCAGAAGCGCGTGTCGTGGGTGCCGCCCTCGGCGTTGTCGTAGTGCGGGATGACCACGCACGAGCCCTCGAAGCCGGCCGCGCGCATGAGGTCGAGCCCGTCGAGCCAGTGCACGGGCTGGCCGACCTTGTAGATCTCGTACACCGGCACGCTGAAGCGGCCGAGGGTCAGCGCCGCCGCGCTCGAGAACACGACCGCGCCGCCCTCGGCGAGCTTGGTGGTGAGCGCCTCCGGCACCGGCGAGCTACGCCAGACCGAGAGCGCGTACGAGGGGCTGCCCGGCCCGGCAAAGACGAAGCCCGCGGTGCGCAGGCGCGAGAGGGCCGCGGCCTCGGCGAGCGGGGCGCGGTGGCTCTGGTCGGGCGCGAGGGGTCCGAGAAATCCCGCGGCTTCGATCGTCAGCTGCACGCGATGGCGCGAAGTACTCGACGGCGCGCTCGGTGATCTCGGCCGCGTTCTCCTGGAAGCCGTAGGGCGTGTCGAGCAGGACGGCCCGCGGGGTCGGCTCGCCCAGGCGCGCCACGATCTCGCGGTGCGGCGTGACCATCGTCGGCGCGGTCTCGCCCGAGCCCATGATCGCGAGGATCCGCGGCGGCCGCGCGGTCACTTGAAGAACCCCTCGCGCAGCGCCTGCAGGAAGAGATCGGCCACCCGCTCGGGCGATTCGAGGTGCAGGTCGTGATGGCCGGGCGAGAACCAGACCGAGCGGATCTCGCCGCCGGACGCGATCGCCACCGCTTCGGCGCTGCGCTTGCGGGAGGTTCTCGAGCCGTCGCCGGCTGTCGGCCAGCAGCAAGATCGTGGGTGTCTTCAAGCTCGCCCAGCGGGTCGAGGGACGATGCTCCCAGAGCGAGCGCAGGATCGAGAGATGACGGCGCCAGCGAAAGGCGGGCCTCGATCGTCCCGTCGGGGCGCGTGCGGAAGCACTGCAGGTATGCCGCGACCGCGCGATCGGTGAAGTGCGGCACGCTCTTACGAATCCGCGTCTCGAGCTCGGCGAGGGTCAGGTGGTCGAGCGCCGGCGGCGTCAGCGCCGCGAGGCAGTCTTCCCACGTGGGGTACGCCTGGGACAGCTCGATGACGCCGCCGTCGACGCAGGCGATGCCGCGCACGGCATCCGGCCGGCGCCAGCCGAGCTCCAGCACCACGTTGCCGCCCCAGGACTGGCCGGCCAGGACGGGGCGATCGAGCTCGAGCGCCTCGATCAGCGCGAGAAGGTCGGCGACGGCGGTGTCCAGATCATAGCCGGCGTCGGGCGCGTCGGAGCGGCCGTGGCCGCGCTGATCGATGACGACCACCGTGTGGCCGGCCGCTGAAGGTGCTCGGCGACACCGTCCCAGAGCCGCGCGTTCGACGCGAGGCCGTGCACGAGCACGAAAGGCGCCGCCGCCCGATTTCCGACCCGCACCTCGACGTGCAGCTCGACGCCAGGAGCGACCACGATGCGCCGCTCGATCACCGGTGCCGCCGAAGACTCCGCTGGCTCTGTCATGGCGCCAATCCTAGCATCGCTGGCGAGCGGCGGGGCTCGGCGCGCGGCCGCGACGATCTCGCCCGCCTCCGGATAGAATCAGCTCGCGCGCAGCCGGCCCGCTCCACTCGCCGGCGAGGCGCCGAGACTCGGAGGAGGCGCGGATGACGTCGGGATCGATCGACGGACTGGCCGGGGTGCTCATCTGGACGGAGGCCGATCGCTTCCCGGCGATGGCCCGCTTCTATCGCGACACCCTCGGGCTCACGCCGCGCTCCGCCAAGGCAGACTTCATCAACTTCGACTGGAGCGGCGTACGCCTGAGCGTCGGCGTGCACGACCGTGTCCGCGGGGCCAGCCCGGAGCCGCTCCGGATCATGCTGAACCTGACCGTCGCCGACATCCGGGCCGTCCACGAGCGTCTGACTCGCGCGGGCGTCGTCTTCAGCCGCGAGCCGGCGCGCGAGGATTGGGGCGGGTGGGTCGCCACCTTCGCCGATCCCGACGGCAACATCCTGCAGCTCATGCAGTTGCCGGCCTAGTCCTCGGCGTCGCGCGCGGGCTCCGGCGGATCGAGGCGCCGCGCCCCGACGAAGTGCGAGGCATACCACTCGTCGTCGAGGCTCGCGATGGCCACGCGCTGTCCGGTCTGCCTCGCATGGATGAACCGGCCGTCGCCGACGTAGATCCCGTTGTGGCGCAGGCGATCGAAGAAGACCAGATCGCCCGGCTCGAGGCTCTCCCGCGCGACGGGCGTCCCGAGCCGGTACTGCTGGGCGGCGTTGTGCGGGAGCGAGACGCCGACCTGCGCGTACACGTAGCGGACCAGGCCGGAGCAGTCGAAGCCGGAGGGACTCGATCCGCCCCACCGATAGGGCGCGCCGACGTGCTGCTTCGCGAGCGCCACGACGGTCTGGCCCCGCGCGAGCTCGGTGGCGGAGCGTTCACCAACGCTCGGCGGCGCCGACACGGTAGCGCAGCCGGCTAGCGCCGCGCAGACGCCAAAGAAGATCGTGCAGCGGGCGATCCTTCGAATCATTTTCATTCGGCAAAGCCGGGCGCGCCCGAGGCCGGAGGGAGCCGCCGGCGCGGACGCGACTACACGATCATCGTGGCCGAGCTGATGCTCGGGAGCCCCAGAAAAAGACCGAGGAGGACTACAGCGCCAGCGCGCAGTTCACGCTGACCGGAGCGGCCGCCGGCCGGCGCAAATCGGGAACCAGCTCTTCGTAGAGATCGACGAGTGCCCGCGCCACGGCGGGCCAGGCAAAGCTCTGCGCCCAGCGGGCGGCGTGCCGGCCCAGGGTGCGCCGCCGCGGGCTCGTCGGCGAGCAGCGACCCGATCGCCGAGGCGAGCGCGACGTCGTCGCGCGGCGGAACGAGCAGGCCCGTGACGCCATCCTGAATCGTCGTGGCGAGCCCGCCGACCCGCGAGGCGACCACCGCGGCGCCGCACGCCATGGCCTCGAGCGCCGCCATCCCGAACGATTCGTGATGCGAGGGCACCAGGCAGAGATCGGCGGCGCGGTAGTACTCCGGAAGCGCCGACTGCGGCTCGGGGCCTCTGAAGTCGACCCAGGCGCCGACGCCCAGCGCGTCGGCCAGCGCACGCAGCCGCGCGCGATCCTCGTGGCCCTCTTCGCCGCGGTCGCCGCCGACGATCACCAGACGCACGTCGGCCCGGCCGAGCCCGTCGGCCTTCAGACGCGCGAGCGCCGCCAGGAGGATCTCGAGGCCCTTGATCGGAGCCGGACGCCCCACGAAGAGAAGGACCCACTCGGCATCCAGACCCAGCCGCTCGCGCGCGGCAACCGCGCTGCCCGGGCTGAAGAGCTCGACGTCCACGCCGCACGGGATGGTGCGCACGCGGTCGGCGCTCGCGCCGCAGTACCACGCGAGCTCGGCGCCCTCGAGCGGCGTCGCGGCCACGATGCGATCCGCAAGCGCGGCCACCCTCACCTCCGCGTCGACGCGTGCCTGCGGGACCTGGTCTCCCGGCTGATCCGCCAGCGCGTTCTTCACGACGCCCAGGGTGTGGAACATCTGGACCACCGGAACGCCACGCAAGCGGCGGGAAAGCTCGACGGCGACCAGCCCCGACAGCCAGTAGTGACCGTGCAGCAGCGCGTACTCGGCACCGGTCCCGCGCTGGAACGCCATCACGCCGTCGGTGAACGCGTCGAGGTCGGCGACGATCTCGGGCGGCGGGACCGGCCGTTGCGGGCCCGCGTCGATGTGAATCACCCGGGCGCCCTGACCGAGCGGGACGACGGTCTCGACGCCCGGAGTCTGTTTGCGCGTGAAGACGTCGACCTCGAGCCCCAGCCGACCCAGGTGACGCGCGACCTCACGGACGTAAACGTTCATTCCGCCGGTCTCCTTGCCGCCGAGCGCGGCCAGGGGACACGTGTGGACCGAGATGACGCCGATCCGCTTCATGCGGCGAGCCCGGCCGCCGCGCGCAGGCGCTCGAGGACGGCCAGCAACGTGATGGCCGCGGCACAGGACCGGCGCGGGCCGGCGGCGCCGCGTACCACGGCCTGAAAGTGCTCCACCATCTCTCGATACGGATCGGCGCCGCCCGCCGCGATCTCCTCGACCCGGCCATCACGGTGACGGAGCGTCATCATCGTGTCCGCCGGCCCGGGGGTGTACGCTCGATCGACGACCAGCGCGCCCTTCGGTGCCAACGATCTCGAGGAGCTGCCGCTCCGGGGCGTCGAACGAGCACTCGATCGTCGCCGTGAACCCGTCGCCCGAAGTCGAGCCATCCCGAGAACGAAACGTCGACGCCGGACTTCGCGAGCGTGGCGGACGCCTCCACCCGAGCGGGCATTCGACCCGCCGCCGCCAGCAGCGGCGCGACGCAGTAGATGCCGACGTCGAGCAGCGCTCCCCCACCCATCTCGGGACGCCAGCGATGATCGTCTCTGCGATCGAGGACGCCGGTGAACGCCGCGCGGGCGAATCGCAGCGCGCCGAGACGACCCGACGCGACCAGCGACTCGATCGCCATCGCCCGGGGATGAAAGGGCGTCATGTAGGCCTCGCCCAGCGCGACCCGGGCGTTCTCGCACGACGCCGCCATCGCCTCGGCGTCGGCGGCCGTGGGCGCGAGCGGCTTCTCGCAGAGCACGTGCTTGCCGGCCGCGGCGGCGCGCACGACCCACTCGCGGTGCAGGCTGTTCGGCAACGGCACGTAGACCGCCTCGACCTCGGGTTCGTCGAGCACGGCCTCGTAGGCTCGGTGGGCCCGCAGGGGCTCGAAGGCGCCGGCTCCACCGTCGGCGGCGCTCAGGCTCGCCACCGCGACCAGGCGCGCCCCGGGGCTCGCGACGATCGCCGGCAGCACCGCCTTGCGAGCGACCTGCGACGTGGCGCCGATCACGCCCCAGCCGACCGGCACGTCAGCTCCCGTCGCCCTCGAGCACGATGGGCGCACCCCCGCGGGTGCTCGATCGCTGCGCGGCCTCGAGCACGCCGATGACGCGCCGGACCGACGCCGGCGTGATCGCCAGGGGCTCGCCGAGATGCAGGTGATCGGCGAGGTTTCGGTGAAAGGCGAAGGGCTGCTCGACCGCCGGCGGCAGGCGGGTCTCGCTGATCCCGTAGCCGCTCTCGTAGCGCGCCAGCACGAGCTCGGCCGGCGCCTCGGCGTGGTGCGGCTGGGTGGCCACGTAGCCGCGGCCCGGCTCGATCGCCTCGAGGGTGATCGTGCGGTACGAGCCGACGAGTGTGCCGGCCGTGCCCTGCACGTAGAACTTGGGCCGGCGGACGGCGGCGATGTCGCTCTGGAGGAATTCGGCCTCGCGCCCATCGGCCCACGTCATGCGCACGCGGATCTGATCGAGATTCGTCACGTCGTGCCAGACGCGTTTGTGTCCGTTCGCCTGCACCACGCGCGGCGTCCCGGAGAGGAGCTGGAGCACCCAGTCGACATGGTGCGAGCCCCAGTCGTAGCCGGCGCCGCCCGAGACCGCGGTGTCCGAGTGCCAGGTGCGGCAGGGATGCGCGTAGCCGCCCACGAACGTCTCGACGTTGAAGATCTCGCCGAGAAGCCCGGCGCCGACAGCTCGCCGCAGCGCGACGAAGTCGGAATCCCACCTTCGGTTCTGGTGCACGGTCAGCATGCGCCGGCTCGCGGCCGCGGTGGCAATGATCTGGTCGGCCTCCGCGACGGTCAGGCAGAGCGGCTTCTCGCAGGCGACGTGCTTGCCCGCCCGCAAGAGCGTCAAGGTCAGCGCCACATGGTGCGCGGGCGGGGTCGCGACCAGCGCCACCTCGACGTCGTCGTCGCTGACGAGCTCGCTCACCGCCGCGTACGTCCGCACCCCGGGAAAGTCCGCCTCGGCGGCCTTGCGGCGCTCGACGTTCGGATCGACCACGGCGACCAGCTCGAGCCCCTCGGTGGCGGTCACGCCGAGCCCGTGATGGTAGCCCATGCCTCCGAGCGGTCCGTATCCGACGATGCCCACGCCGATGTTTCGGCCGCAGCAGTGCAGATCGGGACGCAGCGCGCGCCCGAGAAGCTGGGCCAGCTCAGGGTTTCGGAGCGCCGCATCGGTGTTGCCGAGACCGCACGCGACCACGCGGCCGGCGCCGCGAGCCGTCTCCACGACGGCGGCGAGGTCGCGGAGCGCGACGCTCACGTCGACGATGACCTTGCCGCCGCCGATCGGGATGAGCGGGACGAACCCGTCGACCACCGCGAATTCGCGCGTGACGCGGTCCGAGATGTGGGAGTGCGCGTCGGTGACCCGCGCGTAGTACTCGCCGGGCGGCGGCTCGGGGCCGGCGACCGCCCCCAGCAGATCAGCCCAGAAGCCGTCGCGCTCGACCGGCGCGCCGCCGATCGCCACCAGGGCCGCGCCGCGCTCGACGGCCGCCCGGATCGCGGCGAGGAACTGCGAGGGTTGGGCGGGTTGCGGCCCGTCCACGACGATGGCATCGCACTCGGACACGTCCGGCGGCGGCCCGCCGGAAGCCACGAACCGCGGCTCGCCGAGCTCCCGGGTCAGAGCCCGGAACGCGGCACGACGATTCTCGGTGAGACGCGGCGACAGGACCAGGATGTGCATGGCGATGCCTTAGAAATGCATCACCTCGGCTGCGTGATCGAACACGTCCTGGATGCGGCCGTGCGAGATCGCGCTCGCCTGCACGGCGGCCACCAGATGGCGCCAGCGCAGTGACGGGCGGCTCGCGTAGAACTCCTCGTACGTCGCCTGATGGTGCTTGAAGGCGTGCATCTCGGTGAAGTTGTCGCGACAGGCGATCCTGGCGAGCACGTCGATCAGCGCTTCCGGCGCGTAGCCCTGGTCGGCATACTGCTGAGCGACGGCGGCCGCGTGCTTGACCTCGTCGGTCGAGCGCCAGCTGGCGAGACCGGCCGTCGGCAGCCGCTCGCCCACCGGAAGACGGCTGATGAGGCTCTCGATCTCCTCGAGCAGCTCGTCCTGTGTGTGGGAGGGAAGCGCCGCGACCCGCTCGGGCTCGGGCTGGACGTCCGTCGCCAGCATGCGTTGGGCCATCCGGACCTCGGGCCCCGTGTTCCAGGTCAAGAGCGCCTGCAGCTTGATGCGCCGCGAGAGCTCCGGCTGCCGCAGGAGATAGCGCCGGGTGTTGGCGCCCGTGTTGATGTGCACGTCCATCGGGTTGCCGGTCTTCGAGCGCAGGAAGAGCGTGGAGCCGCCGACCGAGAGGGCTTCACCAGCGCCCTCGAGGGACAGGCCGCCGCCCAGCGCCTGCGCCAAGAGCCCGGGGATTTCGGCGAACTCGCTGCACCGCCCGATCTCGTCGGCAAGCGCCGTGACGGCGGCGGTCTCGTCCTCGCCGCTCTGCACACGCAGGTCGCGCTCGAGCAGCTCGTGCTTGCGGATCAGCTCGTCCACCTCGAGCATCATCGCCGGATTGGTCGGCCGCGTGATGTAGCGCACCGGCGCGCGCCCGATGTACTTGGCGTAATCCCAGCCGAAGTACTCGAGCGCCCGGAAGGTGAACACCGGGAACAGGAAATAGTGGTCGTCGAGCTGGTTCTTCGGCACCCCGACCTCGAGCAGGAGCTCGAGCACCTGCATCGGCGAGAGCCGCTCGAGCAGGTAGAGATAGTAGTGATCGCAGGCGTTGTAGACGCCGCGGCTCACCGCGGTCCGGAACGCGTTCACGGTCGCGGCAACGTCGTCGTTCTCGGAGACGGGCTTCGCGTTGGCGAGCACGTAGGGGCCCATCGCCGGCGAGTGGATGTGCTTGTTCGAGACGGCGACGTTCTGGATGACCGGAAGCATCGCGTACTCGCCGGAGAGCCGCGCCGAGATGTGGTGGACGGCATGCAAACCGCAGAGCGGGTGGAGCGGGCCGCCGTGATGCCCTGGCGGCAGGTCCGAGGAGCGCACCACCGCCAGCGCCGAGGCGAGGAGCATGTCCTTCACCGACGTGCCGGCGGCGAGCTTGTCGTGCGTCGCGGCCACAATGCGGTCCGGCGTCGTCTCCTCGACGAACTCGACCAGCGGCTCGATGTGGTCTGGGTAGCGAACGCGTTGGGCCATGACACGATCCTCCGGTTACCTGGACGCTGCGCCGGCGGGCGAGGCTGCCGAAAGGGCCTCTCGCACGAAGGCGGGTTCGAAGATCCGGTCCGCCATCACCTGACAGCGCTTCATCAGCCGGTGCTCGTCCGGCCGGTAATCGGCGACCGCGTTGTGCAACGTGCCGATGTGGTCCCACACCAGCACGTCGCCCTCGGTCCAGCGGTGCGTGTACTGATACTTCGGCTGGAGCTGGTGCTCGAACAAGGTCTCGAGCATGCGGTCGCTCTCGGCCTCGTCGAGCTCGTTGATGCGGATCGCGTAGCCGGGGTTGCAGTAGAGCACCCTCCGGCCCGTGATCGGATGCGTGAGAAAGAGCGGATGGACGGACGGCGGCCGCCGGCGGCGCTGCTCGGCGGTGAGCGGGCCTCGCAGGCTGCCGGGACGGCGGCGCATGTTCTCCCAGAACTTGTTGAAGTCGTGGGTGGCCGTCGCGTTCGCGAGCCGCGCCTTCAGCTCCGGCGCCAGATCGTCGTACGCCGCCTGCGTGTTGGCGAACATCGTGGCGCCGAGCACCTGGCCGTCGCGACGCGGCACCTTGACCGCGTAGAGGACGTTCAGGAAGCCGATCGTCTCGTTGTAGGACATGTCGGTGTGCCAGTCCTGCCCCGCGTCGGTGATGCCGATCGGCTCGCCGTTCTCGATGATGTTCGAGAGGTAGCCGACCTCCGGCATGCCGGGCTCGTGGTGCCGGCCGGTCAAGGTGGCCTGGATCCGCCCGAAGCGGCGGGAGAAGTCTCTGAGCTCGATCGCTTCGAGCTTTTGAGACGGGAAATCGCAGCACGCCGTGACGGCCGAGGGCCTCCAGAATCGTGGCGAAGTGCGCGTCGCTCAAGGGCTTGGACGAGGTCCACCCCCTTGACCGTCGCCCCCAGGATCTGCCCGCTCGGCTCGATGGCCGTCATGCCACCCTCCTCCCCGCTGGTCGGGATTATACTGCGCCGGGCTTCGCTAACGCGTAGCTCTGAGGATGTGCGCGCCGCAGGCCGTCGCGGGGCTGGGGCCCCGCCGGCCGAGGCGCACCACGGAGGAAGGCGAGCATGGAGATGAAGGCGGCTATTTTTCGCAAGGTTCACGAGCCGTTGACGATCGAGTCTGTCGAGATCGACAAGCCCTGGGGCCGCGAGGTCCTGGTCCGCACCGCCGCGACCGGTGTCTGCCACAGCGATCTTCACGTCGTGGACGGCTTCGGCCGGTTCCCGCTGGATCGTCCGATCGTCCTGGGCCACGAGGGCTCCGGCGTCGTCGAGGCGGTCGGCGCCGACGTGACGACCGTGACGCCCGGGCGATCACGTGGTCGCGTGCCTCTCCGGCTTCTGCGGCAGCTGCGAGCAGTGCCTCGGCGGCCACCCCAATCTCTGCGTGGCGGCTTCGTCACCCGGGCGGAATCGGCGGCGCCGCGCCTGTCGCAGAAGGGCAGCGCCGGTCCGGCAGTTCATCGGCATCTCGAGCTACGCCGAGCGCATGCTGCTCCACGAGAACTCGATCGTGAAGATCGACTCCGATCTGCCGCTCGACCGGGCGGCGCTGGTCGGCTGCGGCGTGCTCACCGGCGTCGGGGCGGCACTACGGTCCGCGGGGCTCGAGGCCGGACAGACCGTGGCCGTCTTCGGCTGCGGCGGCGTGGGGCTCTCGATCGTCCAGGGCGCGCGGATCGGCGGCGCCCGTCAGATCATCGGCGTCGACATGTTCGACACCAAGCTCGAGATGGCCAAGCGCGTGGGCGCCACCCACGTCGTCAACAGCGCCAAAGACGACGCCGTCAAGGCAGTCCGCGCCCTCACGGGCGGCGCCGGCGTGGATCACGCCTTCGAGGCGGTCGGCAACACGACCCTCGTACGCCAGGCCATCGAGAGCCTCGCCATTCGCGGCACCGCCACGATCGTCGGCGTCATCCTCCCGGACGCGAAGATCGAGTTCCCGTGGATGGCGATCCGCCCGGAGTGCAAGGTGCAGACCTCGCGCATGGGCTCGAACCGCTTCCGCACCGACATTCCGCGCTACCTGGAGTTCTATCGGCAGGGCCGTCTCCTGCTCGATGAGATGGTCACGCAAGCCGCGGCCGGCTCGACGACATCAACGAAGCATTTCGCGCGATGAAGGCGGGAGAAGTCGCCCGCACCGTCTGATGTTCGACTAATTGGCGTCCGCGCAGCGCCGCCGCTGGTGCTCGTGCTCGGGCCCGGCACCTCACCGGCGGGGGGACAGGACAAGCCGGCGGTGGGACAGGACCCGCCGGCGGATGAGCTCCCGCTGTCCGCCACCTTCATCACGGAGGGAGTCCTGCCGGCGACGGAGATCGAAGTCGGGTTCTCGTTCCTCAGGTCCGACGTGACGCGCGAGTACCAGTTCGGCTTCAGCAGCCTGCAGTACGCCTGGGGCACGACGTTCAGCCTCAAGCTCTTCGTGCCGTTCGCCGTCATCGAGCCGCGCGACGATGGCCCAACCGTGGCCGGCCCCGGGGACCTACAGCTTCAGGCGAAGTACACACCGCTCGTGTCGCGCGAGCACCTCTACGCTCTGGGCGCGGCGGTCAGGCTCACGCTGCCCTCCGGCAGCGAGGCGCGCGGTCTGGGCGGGACGCTGGCACTGGCGCCCGGGCTTCTGGCCGGCAAGGCGTGGCGGCTGGGCGACAGGATCCTCGCGCTCCAGGCCGACGCCTTCTACAGCTGGCAGCTCAACAGGCCCGCGCGGAGCGAGACGGAGTCAGGGTCTTCGTCCCCCGACCGCGATCAGCGACTCACCGCCAACCTGACCATTGCGCACGCCCCGCTCCGCTGGCTCACGGGCATCCTCGAGGTCAACTCCGTCACGGTCACCGCTGGCGACCCCGGACTGCGCGGGCGCGTCCAGATGTATCTGACTCCGGGTGTCTCTCTGGAGCCGGCACCGGGATGGAGCTTTCGCCCGGGCGTCCAGGTCCCGCTCACGAGAGCACGGGAGCTCGACTACAACGTGATCTTCCTCGCGACGAAGGGGTTCTGATAAACAGGAGCCAGCGATGATCGTCGACATGCATGCGCATATCATTCCGGAGAATTTCCCGCCGGCGGGCTCGCGGCCGAGTGCCTGGTCGTGGCCGGCGATGGATCATTTCGAGCCCGGGCGCGCGCGCGTCATGATCGGCGGCGAAAATTACCGCACGGTCCACGACGGCAACTGGAACGTCGAGCGGCGGCTCTAGGACATGAAGAGCCAGGCGCCGACGTCGAGGTGATCTCGCCGATGCCCGAGCTCTGCGCCTACTGGTTCACGCCGGCGGACGCCCTCGACTTCTGCCGCTACGCCAACGACGTGATCGTGCGCATGTGCGCCGCGGCGCCGGGGCGTTTCATCGGTCTCGGGATCGTGCCGCTCCAGGATCCGGACATGGCGGCCAAGGAGCTCGCGCACATCAAGAGCCTGGGGTTTCCCGGCGTCGAGCTCGGATCGAACGTGAACGGCAAGTCGCTGGGCATGGCCGAGTTCCAGGGGTTCTTTCAGGAGGCCGAGCGGCTCGGCGTCGCGATCTTCGTGCACGCGCTACGCCCGACGATGATGGAGCGCTTTCCCGACCAAGGCGCTCTTCAATCCGGTCGGCTATCCGACCGATACGAGCCTGACGATCGCGTCGATGATCGACGGCGGGACCGCGGAGAAGTGCCCGAGCTTGCGGATCGCATTCAGCCACGGCGGCGGCACCTTCCCGTTCCTGCTGCCGCGCTACAACCATCATTGGAGCGGCACCTGGAACGAAGAGGCGCCCGGCCCGGGCCGCGGTGCCGCCGAGCCGGAGGCGCTGCCGCGCTCGCCGGCTGAATACGCGCGGCGCTTCTACTACGACACCCTGCTCTTCGACCGGCGGGCCCTTCGCTATCTGATCGACTGGTCGGGCCGCGCAGATCCTCGTCGGGAACGGACTACCCCTACATGGCGCCCGAGCTGCCGGTCGACAAGACGCTCCGCACCCTGGGCCTGCCGGCGGACGTTCACGCGGACATCACCTGGAACAACTGCTTCCGCTTCCTCGGGATCACGCCGCCCGCGTAGTTGACCCTCTCTCCGCCCACCCCTAGAATCTCGGCCGTGCGGCGCCGGGACTTGCTCGGCCTCCTTGCCGGGGCGCTTGGCCCTCTTCCCTGGTGCACGCTGCCCGCGACCGTCCACGCGCAAGGCACGCCGACGTCTCCGAGCCCACCGCCGGTCAACGTGCTCGAGTTCGAGCCACTCGCGCGGCAGCGCCTACCGCGCGCGGCCTGGGACTACGTCGCGCAGGGAGCGGCGGACGAGATCACGCTCCGCCGGAACCGCGAGGCGTTCGACGCGATTCGGCTCAGGCCGCGCGTCCTCATCGACGTCAGCGCTCTCGACACGCACCTGGAGCTCTTCGGCCAGCGGCTCGAGTTCCCGATTCTCCTCGCTCCGGTCGCCGCGCAGGCGCCGGTTTCATGGCGGCGCCGAGCCGGAAGCCGGGCGCGGCGCGAGCGCCGCCGGGGCCACCATGGTGGTCAGCACCTTCGCGAGCGCAAAGCTCGAGGACGTTGCGAGGGCGGCGCGCGGGCGTGTCTGGTTCCAGCTCTACGTCCATCGCGACCGAATGCGCACTCGAGATCTGGTCCAGCGGGCGGAAGCCGCGGGATGCTCGGCCCTCTGCATCACCGTCGACACGCCCGTGATTCCGATGCGCGACCGCGAGAAGCGGCTCGGTATCCGACCTCCGTACACCGGGACGTCGAGCGGCGGGCGTGTCAGCCCGATCTACGCCGACGCTCTCGATCCCACCGTCACCTGGGAAACCGTGGCATGGATCCGCTCGTTCGCGAAGACACCGGTCCTCCTCAAAGGCGTCCTTGCTCCGGACGATGCACGGCGGGCCGCGAGCGAAGGACTGGCCGGTGTCCTCGTCTCGAATCACGGGGGACGCAACCTCGACACCACGCCCGCGACGATCGAGGCGCTGCCGGCCGTGGCCGAAGCCGTTCAGGGGCGCATGCCGATTCTCCTCGACGGCGGCGTCCGTCGCGGGACCGATATCGTCAAGGCGCTCGCGCTGGGCGCGCGGGCTGTCCTGATCGGGCGGCCGTACTTGTGGGGTCTCGCCGTCGACGGCGCGGCCGGCGTCCAGCGCGTGATCGAAATTCTTCGGGACGAGCTCGAAGCGGCGATGGCCCTGTGCGGCGCTCCGAGCCTCGACCGGATCAATCGTCAGCTCGTGTGGCCCGAGCGCTGAGGCTCACCCGAGCGTACAGGAGGATTCATTGCTGAAAGTCACGCAAGATCTGATGCTGCCGACCGCCATTACCGGGTCCTATCCGCGACCGCTCTGGTTCACCGAGAGCCTGCACGGGCGCTCGTTCAAGTCGGCGCTGGGCGACTCGATCTTTCGCGAGCAGTACCTGGACGCGGTGGCGTGCGTCGTCAACGCGCAAGAGGCCGCCGGGCTCGACATCGTGACCGACGGCGACACGCGGTTCGATCTCGCGGTCGGCGGTAAGTCGTGGTTCTTCTACCCGATCGAGCGCCTGGGCGGCATCGAGGGGCACCGCGACACCTCACGCGGCTGGATGGCTCGGCACGGTCTGAGGCCCGGCCGCATCCTCTGGGAGGTGCAAGAGGCCTATCAGCCCGGCGTGGTCCGCGACAAGCTGACCCGCGGTCCGCTGGAGTACACCGCGCTCTGGAAGGCGGCGCAGCGGCTGACCGACAAGCCGATGAAGTTCGGCGCGATCTGCGCGCCGGCGCTCTCGAGCATGCTCTGGGACGAGCACTACCGCGACGACAAGGCGCTGATCAACGATCTCTGCGACATCATGAACGCCGAGTTCCGGGAGCTCGCCGCCGCGGGCTGTCCCCTCATCCAGGTCGAGGAGCCGCCGCACCACGGCCGCACGACGCGCCCGGACTGCACCGACGCCGATCTCGAGTTCCTGACCCAGGCGTTCAACCGGCAGCTGAAAGGCGTCGACACCGAGATCTGGGTGCACACCTGCTGGGGCAATCCGAATCAGCAGCGCGTCTACTGGGAGCCGCCGAGCTACGAGCGCGCGCTGCCCCATCTGCTCCAGCTCGACGGCGACGTGATCACCTTCGAGTGCGCCAGCTCGGACGGCCGCGATCTTGCGCTCTTCGGCAAGTACCGGACCGACAAGAAGATCGGCATCGGCGTGGTGAACCACTGCAACACGGTCGTCGAGCCGCCCGAGCACGTGGCCCGCCTGATCCGCAAGGCGCTGCGAGTACATCCCGCCGGAGCGGCTCGTCATCACGACCGACTGCGGCTTCGGGCGAGAGGGACTGAGCCGGCGGATCGCCTATTACAAGTGCGTCGCGCTGGTCGAGGGCACCAACATCGTGCGGCGCGAGCTCGGGCTGCCCGAGGCGCGCGTGCGCGCCGCCGATCCCCGTCTCTGGTTCGCGACGGGGCCGGAGTAACGCGGCTCGTCCCCGCACGCGCCGGTATAGATGGAGGGGCGCCGGCACCCGCGCGCGCTCTCGGCGCCCCTCGGCGGAAGGGCAGCCCTACTCGACGTACAACTGGCCCGCGACCACGCGGGTTCCATCGGGAGCGCGACGCAGGACAACGAACTCACCCATTTTGATGTTGCGCCCGGTCAGATCGGTCACGACGCTGCCGTGGGTGACCAGCACGAGTGGCGCGCCGGATTCGTGAGCATCGATGGCCTTCTTCGTCTCGGCCGCGAGGCGCCGGCGCAGATCGGCGTCGTTGAGGGCGCCCTGTAGAACCATCCAGGGCTCTACCTGGCCGAAGGCCAGACGCGCGGTGTCCAGGCAGCGGCAACGCGGGCTCGAGAGGACCTTGCCGACCGCGATGGCGTTCTTGCGGAACGCCTCGCCGATCCGCCGCGCCTGCGCCCGGCCTTCCTCGTCGAGGTTGCGCTGCGTCGAGCAATCGTCGAGCTTTGCGTCGGGCGGATCGAAGGCGCCGGGAGCGTAGCTGTGCCGCAGGACCACCACGCTGCCCGGCGCGCGCAGGGCGTCCCACACCGACTCGGCCTGCGCTGGCGACACCGAGACGGCGCAGACCATCACCGCGAACGACCATCGACTCAACGTCATCCCGGGCCTGCTTTCATGGCGGTTCTGCCTCCCGCCGCTCTTGGCCGCTATCGTGCCTGCATGGCGGCGGCGGTCTGACGTTCTGGCAAGCCGCTCTACCTCCGGTGGCGCCGTCGAAGCGAGGAACGCACCATACCTGCCACCCATTGCCGGATATTGCACCACATCTCGCCCGTCCAGGCTTCGGGCATTGGATGTGCAGCTTGCGTCAACGCCGCGGCCCGCGATCGAATCGCGGCCCATCCAGGGCCCGCGGAAGGGAGGAACACTCTAGTGAAGCACTTCTCACAGATCGCTCTCATCGTCATGATGGCGACGGCGCCTCTCCTCGCAGGGTGCGCCATGACGCCGAACACGGTGTCCGACTCCTCGTCGGCGCCTGCACCTGGTGGATCGATGAGTGCAGGAACCATGGGTGGTTCGGCGGGCGGGTCCGCGGCCGTCGGCCGTGGGGCCCCGGGCGCGCAAAGCGCCGCCAGGCCCAACCCGAGGGAGTTCACCGCGAAGACGGACCTGCGTGACATCCGCTTCGAGTTCGATTCCTACCAGATCGGCATGGAAGACGCGCAGCTCCTCGACCAGAACGCCGATCTCATGAAGGCCAACCCTGGCTGGCTCGTGCTCATCGAAGGACACGCCGACCAGCGCGGGACGGCCGAATACAACCTCTCACTCAGTGAGCGTCGGGCGCGGGCGTCGATGAACTATCTCGTGTCCCGAGGCGTTCGGGCGAACCGGATCTCGGTGATCAGCTACGGCGAGGAACGTCCTGTCTGCAAGGAGGCCAGCGAGGAGTGCTGGAGCCAGAATCGCCGGGCGCACTTCGCGGTGAAGGCCAAGTAGCTCCCTCCCGCTTCAAGACAGGAGGCGGCCCCCCATGGGCCGCCTCTTTTTTTGCCCGCCTGCGCAAGTCCCCGACGTCGCGGATTATCGGCCCTGGAGAGCGGTCGTGGCGAACCGGCGCGGCGCGACGTTCGTGTAGGTCACGGTGCCGTCGCGCCCGACAACCTGCTGGATGCCGCTACTACCCTGCAGCTCCCACGCGAGCGGAGCGCCGTAGAGGCGCAGCACGCGCGCGACGTACTCCCGCGTCTCGGGATAGGGCGGAATTCCCCGGAACATCGCCACCGGCCTCTCGCCGGCGTTGTACGCCGCGATGGCCATCGGCAGATCGTGGCGGAAGCGGTCCATCATCCCGCGCAGATGCCGGGCGCCCCCGTGGATATTCTCGCGAGGATCGAAGCTGTCGCGGACGCCGAGAATCGTCGCGGTCTCCGGCATCAGCTGCATCAGCCCGCGTGCGCCCTTCGACGACACCGCCCGCGGATCGAATCCCGACTCCACCCGGATCACCGCCCAGATGAGGCGCTCGGGCACCGCGTACCGGGCGGAGGCTTCGGCAATCTCGCGCCAGTAGATACCGTAGTCGGCCGGCGCCGGGCGCTGCGATTCACGCGTGGACGGCACCGCGTACGCCACCCGCTGATATTTGGGATTCGGGTGGATGTTCGTGAAGTAGGTGGTCCCGTCGGCGGCCGTTTTCTTGTAGACCTGCGCGGCCGCCGGCGTCGCCGTCGCCACCGCGGTCGCCACTGCCAGGGCTCCCAGGGACCGGGCTCCAAAGCGCTTCATGCCAGGGTATTACCGCAAATTCGATACCGAGTGGAATAGCGTTATTTCTCATATGGTTAGGTATTGAGGACCGGAATTGGGCCTGGCTAGTTCCTGGCCGGACGGCACATTCCGGACACCCGCCGGAAGATGCGCGGCGGACGCCGATCAGTACTCGTCAAACATGCGCTGGACCTCGGACGGGTCGTCCGCTCGGGTGAGGGCCAGCATGGCGAGCACGCGCGCCTTCTGCGGCGTCAGGTTGTCGGCGACGACGAAGCCATGCTGGCGCAGAAGCGTGCGGGGCAAGACCCGACCGCTGCCGGCCCGGCTCGAGAGCACGATCAGGACGCCGCGCCGCCGGGCCTCGAGCAGCGCCTCCGTCTCGGCGGGTGTCGTGACGCCGGGTGGGAGCGAGGCCGACACGATCGCTCGGGCGCCGGCGGCGACGAACGCGCGGACGGCCGCGCCGTCCGCGCCGGCATAGGACGCGGCGATGTCCACGCGCGGGAGCTCCGTGCGGCCGCGCACGTCGAATTCCGTGCTCGGCGCGTGACGACGCGCCGGGCGTCGATAGATCGCGACTCGGCCGTCCGGGTCGGCGTAGCCGAGCATGCCGAGATCCGCGCTCCGGAACGTCTCGAGCCGAAGGGTCGACGTCTTCGTCACGTCGCGCGCGGTCTGGATCTCGTCGTTCAGGAGCACGAGGACACCGAGGCCGCGCGCTTCCGGAGCCCCCGCCACGCGCACCGCGTTCAGGAGGTTGAGCCCCGCGTCCGAGCTGAGGCCGGTGGCCGGGCGCTGCGCCCCGACCAGTACCACGGTTGCATCCACCTTGAGGGTGAGATGCAGAAAGTACGCGGTCTCTTCGAGCGTGGCGGTGCCGTGCGTGATCACGACGCCGTCGAGCGGCGCTGCGCGGGCGACCGCGTCGTGCACCGCCGCGTCGAGGGCGAGCCAGTCCGCCGGGCCGATCGCCGTGCTGCCGACGGCGCGGAAGCGGACGGGAACGATCTCGGCGGCCTCGGCCGCCTCCGGGAACCGCAAGAGGAGCTCCTCGGGCTCCGCCTTGCGGCTCGTGTCCATGTACTCCCACAGGTCGAGGCTGTCGCGGCCGATCGACGAGATCGTGCCGCCCGTGCCGACGAGCGCGACCCGCCGCTTCATCTGGGCTGGGCCAGCACCTCCGCCGCCTGCTTCTCGACCGCCGTGCCCTTGAAGAAGTCCGGGTTCAGCTCGCCCCAGAGGCGCACGGCGTTGGTGAACATGAAGTCGCGGAAGTCGTTCTCGTCGAGGAGCCCGTGCTCGACCAGCTCGTACGCCTCGGGGACGACCTCGGTCATGTCGGGCACGTCGAAGTGGCCGATGTCCGAGCTGAAGAACGCGTTGAGCCGCGCGTGCATCGGATTGCCCTTGCGGTTGAAGGCCCACGCGTTGATCGGATCGTCGGCCTCGCAGCCGAAGTAGAACCGCTTGACGTAGAGGTCGTCGAAGTCTTTCTTGCTCGTGATCTTGCAGCGCGAGTAGTCGTCGAGCTCCTCCACGCCGCCGGTGCCGTCGCCGTTGTCGTCCAGGCCGTCGCCGCGCCGGACCGCTTCTACCACCGTGGGCTTGCCGTACTTCTCGGCCAGCGCGAGGAGCTCGGCCCGGTCCAGCCGCGCCGGGTTGGTGTTCTCGAGCGCATCCTGCTTTCGCTTTTCCCAGTGGCCGATCAGATCGGCGAAGAGGGAGCACGCCCAGCCCACGCCGCCCTCGAGGAACGCGAAGTTGATCTCGGGGAAGCGGCGCGTGACGCCGCCGAAGAAAATGGCCTTGGCCATCGCCTCGCTGGCCGAGGCGAAGTGGCCGATGTGGTTGTAGCAGAAGTTCGACGGCGAGTTGCGAAGGAGGATCGAGCGCGCGCCGTTGTGGAAGCTCGGCGAGATGCGCAGCTCGCGGCACTTCGCCCAGACCGGATCATAGTCGTACTCGCTATCGATGGCGATCGGGTCGTACCACTCGACGAACTTCGCGGCCTCCGGATGCTCCTGGACGAGGGCGGGGATCGGACGGCGAATCAGGCTGCCCATCATCACGACCCGGTAGCCGAGCTGGCGCGACGCGAACTCGAGCTCCTCGATCGCTTCCTCGGGCGTGTACATCGGGATGATGGCCGCGGGGATGAGGCGATCGCCGTACGGGCGAAACTGGTCCATCGTGAACACGTTGTAGGCACGGCAGAGGGCGCGCCGCAGCTTGTCCGGCGGCAGCCGGTAGTAGCCGAGCCCGGCGGTCGGATAGATCACGGAGAAGTCGAGCCCGAGATCGTCCAGCCGCTCGTAGAGCAGGCGCGGCATCATCGCGGTCGCGCGGTCCAGGGTGTTCTTGGTCGGCAGGAACCAGAACGCCTCCTGACCGATCCGGCGGCGGCGCCGCTCGGCCACGGACATGGTGAGCGAGTTGGGGATGCGGGCGCTCGCCATCGCCAGCGCCTCGACCGCCGCGTCTCCGCCGATACGACGAAACTCGTCGCGCATGTGCGGGGCGAACTCGGCCCAGTGGCCATCGGCGTCGATGATCGGATGTTTCAGGCTCGCGCGGATCTTCCGCGTCTCGTTGAGTCCGCTGGTCGACATGGGCCACCCTCCGGAGCAGGCGTTATGTCGGGATGATACTCCGATGTGACGGCGCGCGGCTGCCCGAGCGGGGCCGGCCGTGCGGCAGCCGGGTGACTTGATCGCCGGCGCCATTGCTGGCTAAATCGGGGGGCTCGCGGGAGTGGCCGATCCTCATGATTTCGCGCGACAGGAGAGACCGACATGCTGCCGGCACCGGGCTTTCATCACCTGCATCTGAATTCCGTCGATCCGGACGCGGCCATCGCCTTCTACGTGGAGCAGTTCCCGACCAGCGCGAAGGCGAGCTGGGGCGGCTTCCCGGCGCTCGCCGCGCCGAACGAGGTGCTCGTCCTCTTCACGAGGGTCGCCGCCCCGCCCCCGACGGCGCCGCAGACCGCGCTCTGGCACTTCGGCTGGCACGTCACCGACACGCGAAAGAGCCTCGACACCTACTCGCGCCGGAAGCACGTCGAGCTGCTGCCGCTCTACACCACGGATGAGGGTGGCTCGGTCTTCATCAGCAGCGACACCTGGCCGGGCACCGGCGGCGTGCCGGGGCGCACGAAGGCGCAGATCGCCGAGGCGAAGGCCAACGGCGTCCAGCCGGCTCGCAGCGGCGGATTCGGCTACATGCGGGGCCCCGACGACGCGCTGGTCGAGTACGCCGGGAACCATCCGGCGGAGCGCTTCAACCACGTGCACATGTTCCACGACGATCCGTTCTGCGCGCAGATCTGGTACCAGCAGCACCTCAACGCGCCGGTGTTCGCGGGGCGCACCAGCCCCACCGGGATGACGGCGACCACGTGCCAGGTGCCGCGCGGGCCCGAGCGCTCCTGGCCGGCGCTCGAGCGTCAGGGAATGTTCCGGGCGCCGTCGGCCGCGGTCGTGTTCGGCGACGTGGCCTTGCCCTGCTACATGCGGCAGGACGACACGCCGCTCGCGAGCTCCCGCGGCCATCTCTACGATCACATCGCGCTCAAGGTCGCCGATCTCGACGGCTGGGTTGCCAAGCTGCGCGGCGAGGGCGTGCGGTTTCTCGAGGAGCCCTACCGGCTCGGCGACACGCGCGCGGTCATGATCGAGGGCCCGAGCCGCGAGGCGCTCGAGCTGGTCGAGGTCCGCTGAGGCGTGGCGCTACGCGCCCCCGTGGCGGTCGATGAAGTCGAGGGTGGCGCGCGCGCAGCGGTCGGGGTCGCTCGCCGCGACGTGGAACGAGTTGCCGGGCACCACCAGGAGCTCGGAATTTCGAATCGTCCGCTGCCAGGCGCGGGTCTCGTCCACCGAGGCGAGCCCGCTCTCGTCGGTGGTGATCACGAAGGTCGGACAGGCGATCTTCGGCAGGTCGGCCCGGATGTCCGAGTAGTTGATCGCGGCATTGAAGCCGACGATCGTCGACACGGGCGTGCGGCCCATGAACTTGATCCACCACTCGACGCCTTCGCTCGGAAACCGATCGCCGAGCCGGCCCGCCATCGTCCGCCGGGCCCAGTGCTCGACGCCATGCGTCTCGAACTCTTCGGTCAATGCCGGGATGCGCTCGGCGCCCGGGCGCAGGGGCGGCGGCGAGCCGATCACGGTGAGGGTCGTCACGAGCTCCGGACGGCGCGCCGCGAAGGCACGGGCGATGATGCCGCCGATCTTGGCGCCCACCAGATGGAACCGCTGAGCTCCGAGCGAATCCATGAGACGCGCGTAGTCGTCGATGATGACGTCGAGCGTCCATGGAAAGTCGCGCGGCATCGGCGTCGACGCGCCGTAGCCGCGCATGTCCGGCCGCACGACGCGGAACCGGCGCGCCAGCAAGGGCACCCACGCGTACCACGCCTGGCTGCTCTCGGCGTTGCCGTGCAGGAGCACGATCGTTTCCGGCCGGCGCCAGGGCTCGGTGAAGTCGTCGACCAGATAGTGCAGCCGCGCAGCGGGAGACACGTCGAACGTCGGCATCACGATCCTCCAGCTCGTTCGTTGGCGTAGCGATGGCCGCACGAACGGGCTACGACTACGTCATCGTCGGGGCGGGCTCGGCCGGCTGCGTGCTCGCGTACCGGCTCACCGCCGACCGGACCATCCGCGTGCTGCTCCTGGAAGCCGGCGGCCGGGACAGCCATCCGCTGATCCACATCCCGATCGGGCTCGGCAAGATCTGGGAGCATCGGATGTTCGACTGGGGCTACGACACCGAGCCCGAGCCTCGGCTGGACGATCGCCGCATCGAGGCGATGCGCGGCAAGGTGCTCGGCGGAAGCTCCTCGATCAACGTGATGGCCTACGTGCGCGGCCACCGCGGCGACTACGATCGCTGGGCGCAGAAAGGTTGCCCCGGCTGGTCGTACGCGGACACGCTCCCCTACTTCAAGCGGTGCGAGACCTGGGAGAAGGGCGAGAACGCGTGGCGGGGCGGCGGCGGCCCGCTCTCCGTCATCGATTCGCGCAATCGCGACCCGCTCTTCGATGCCTGGCTCGACGCGGCGCGAGAGGCCGACTGGCCCTTCACCGAGGACTACAACGGCAAGGAGCAGGAGGGGTTCGGCCGCGCTCAGTGGACTATTCAGAACGGCCGCCGCTGCAGCGCGGCCGTCGCCTTTCTGCGGCCGGCCATGCGGCGGCCGAATCTCACGGTCGAGACGAAGGCGCTGGCGACCCGCGTGATCCTCGAGGGCGCGCGCGCGACCGGCGTCGAATACGCCAAGAGCGGCCGGCTCCATCGCGTCGCGGCCGCGCGCGAGGTGCTGCTCGCCGGCGGCGTCTTCAACACCCCGCAGCTCCTCATGCTGTCCGGCATCGGCGACGCGGCGCATCTTCGCGAGGTCGGGATCGAGACCAGGGTGAGCCTGCCCGGCGTCGGCCAGAATCTGCAGGACCATCTGTCGGTCGACGTACACCACGCTCGCCTCGGCCGCGGGCCCTTTCACGCCGAGATGCGTCTGGATCGCACGACGGTCAACATGGCGCGCGCATACCTGTTCGGTACCGGGCCCGGGACAGTGCTGCCGAGTCGTCTTCACGCCTTCCTCAAGACTCGCCGTGATCTCGCGGTACCCGACATCCAGTTCCTGTTCCGGGGCGCGCCGGCGCGGGCGCACCCGTGGTTTCCAGGTCTCACGCCGCCCTACGAGGACAGCTTCGGGCTGCGGCCGGTGATGCTCCATCCCGAGAGCCGGGGTACTGTGCGTTTGCGCTCGGCGGACCCGAGCGCGCCGGTGCGCATCATGCAAAACTTCCTCACTACCGAGCACGACGTCCGCACGATCCGGGAAGGCGTGAAGCTCGGACGTGACATCGCGGGCCGGAAGGCCCTCGATCGGTTCAGGGGGCGCGAGACCGCACCGGGGCCCGATTGCCGAACCGACGCCGAGATCGACGCGTTCGTGCGCCGGACGGCGATCACCGCGCATCATCCCTGCGCCACGTGCGCCATGGGCAGCGACGATGCGGCCGTGCTGGATCCGGCGCTGCGCGTCCGCGGCGTCGAGGGGCTCCGGGTCGCCGATGCCTCGGCGATGCCCGACCTGGTCTCGGGGAACATCAATGCCTGCGTGCTGATGATCGCGGAGAGAGCCTCCGATCTGGTGCTCGACAAGCCGCCGCTCTCGTCCGTCGGGTAACGCTCCGCGCGCCGTCGCGCGCCGGAGGCCGGGCCGAAGCGCGGCGACCGGTCACTGCGCGGACCGCCGGGCCCGGATGTCGGTGGACGAGGAATCGAGGCGGAAGCGACTCTCCGGAATCGCCGTGAAGAGATGGGCGAACCGCTGAGGCACGGCGACGTCCGCCAGCGAGCGCAGCCGTCCGGCGCCGTCGGCCCGCACCGCCACCAGGAAGCAGCAGCCCCGGTCCGCGATCTCCTGAAGCGCGGCGGCCATCCGCGCGTCGTCGTTTCCGTAGTAGCGCGCGGCCACCAGGCGCTCGGCGGTGTCGGCGCCGATGACGAACGCCGCGCCGGGAAACAGCCGTGACTTCTCGAGAAACGTCGGCGCCCGCGTGAGCTCGACTCGAGCGCGCCACGCGAACTGGGCGAGACGGTCCCGGACCTCGCCGGCCTCGAGCGGCGGCTTGTCCACGTTGACGACCGAGATCTCGAAGGCGATCGGTTGTTGCCGGATGTCCTCCGCGACTCGCGCCAGGAGGAGATGCCCCGCATGCAGCGGGTTGAACGAGCCGGGCAGCACGACGCTCGGGGGCGGCGCCGAGGGCGCGAGCTGGCCATCGGGCCACGCCGTCACGCGCGTGAGGCCGCCGGCCAGGAGCTGATCGATGAGATCGCCGCTCTGGGCGACGGCCTCCGTGTAGCGCTCGTCGCCGTCCAGGAGACTTCGCGGAGACGGCGCGGCGACGCCACACGCGCGGGCGAGCCAGAGCACGACGGCGCGCGCCACCAGGTCTTCTTCGCCCGGGCGATCGCGCCGGCCTTTCGCGAGCACGACCGAACAGATGGTCGGTGCCGGCGCCAGTGGCGACGGCGATGTGGAAACGGTGCTCGCCCTGCCTCGGCCGATCGGTGACGAGCCCGGCGGTCGCGCCGAGGCCCACCAGCTGGGCGCCGGTCGGCACGAGCTTCGCCGCGCGCTCGCGCGCCCGCTGCGCCATGGCCACGGCTGTCTCGACGCTGCAGGCCTGCGACGGCTCGAAGCCCAGGAACGCCGTCAGCGCCCGCGCATCGTACGGCACCAGCGCCTCGAGCAGCAGCCGCGATCCGCCGGGGACGCGGAGCAGCTCGGCGATCGCGCCGCTGCCGCCGCCGGTGATGGCGAGCACCGCCTGGCGGCCGGACGCGTGCATCGCCGCGATCGTCTGCCGCCACGACGCGTCCGACTGGCGCTCGCCCCGGCCGGGATCCACGACGGTCACGCTCGGATGGTGGAAGAGATTCTCGGTGGAGTCAACGGCGTGCTATGGTCGAGCGCTCAACCGATCGCCGCGGAGGCACGCGATGCGGATTCGGCTCCTGCTCACGGTGGCGCTGGCGGTCGCGTGGCTCTCCGCGACGGCCCCGGCCCTCGAGCCGCCGACGTTCAGTGACGAGGTCGTCCGCGTTCTCCAGGCGCGCTGCCAGACGTGCCATCGACCTGGAGAGCACGCGTTCCCGCTCTTGACCTACCGCGACGCGTTCGACAAGAAGGACGACATCCTGGATGCCGTCAAGGGCCGCGTGATGCCGCCCTGGAAGCCGGTGCCAGGCTTCGGCGATTTCCTCGAATCGCGCCGGCTCTCCGATCGCGAGCTCACGACCCTGGTGAGCTGGATCGAGGCGGGTGCGCCCGAGGGCGATCCCGCGAAGCTTCCGCCGCCGCTGGTGTTCCCGGAGGGCTGGAAGCTCGGACCACCCGATCACGTCCTCGAGATGGCCGAGACCTACACGGTGCCCGCGCGCGCCAGCGACGTCTATCGCTGCTTCGTGATCCCGACGAATTTCGCGGAAGATCGCTGGGTCACCAAGGTCGAGTACGCGCCGGGCGATCGAAAGCTCGTTCATCACATCCTGTCGTACATCGACACGACGGCCGCGGCGGAGAATCTCGATCGCGCCGACCCCGGGCCGGGCTACACGTGCTTCGGCGGGCCGCGCTTCGCCCCGGCCGGCGGGCTCGCCGGCTGGGCTCCGGGCAATCAGCCCCGCGTGACGGCCGAGGGCGTCGGGATGCTGCTGCCGAAAGGCGCGAACGTCGTGCTGCAGATGCACTACAACAACGAGGCGACCGCGGCGCGCATCGGACCGCACGCGCCGTGGCGCTCCACTTCGCGAAGAGCCCGATCGACAAGCGGCAGCGCGGTATCGCCGTCCTGAACCGGAGGTTCACGATCCCGCCGGGCGAGCGGCGCTACGAAGTGCGCGGCTCGTGGGTGGACCCGTTCGGCCGGGATCTCCACGCCAATACGATCACGCCGCACATGCACCTGCTGGGACGCGAGATGAAGGTGACCGCGACGTATCCCGACGGCACGGTCCGCCCGCTCATTCACATCGACGACTGGGACTTCAACTGGCAGGGCACCTACACGTTCGCCCAGCCGATTCCGCTGCCCGCCGGCACGCGGATCGACATGGTCGCGGTCTTCGACAACGCCGCCGAGAACCTCCGTCAGCCGAGCCGGCCTCCGCGGCCGGTGAGCTGGGGCGAAGGCACCACCGACGAGATGGCGATCGTCTTCCTCGGCGTGACGGTCGACCGCGAGCGCCTGGGCTGGCGGCCTCGCTGAGGTCGCCGGAGTCGCTCCCCGACCGCGTCCTCAGTTCATCACGGCCCCGCCGTCGACGTTCCACGCCTGACCGGTGACGTGATCGCTCTGCTCGGAGGCGAAGAACAGCGCCAGGCGCGCGACGTCGTCGGGCCGCGCGACCCGTCCGGTCGGCGGAAGGCCGAGAACGGCAGCGCCCGGCTCTCGCTCGGCGAGCGCGCGTTCCCGCCGCGAGGTCGACTCGCGCCGGCTCGTGTCGACGCTGCCGGGACAGATCGCGTTCACGGTGATTCCGTGCGGCGCCAGCTCCTGGGCCATCGCCTGCGTGAGCCCGATCACGCCGAACTTCGACGCGGTGTAGGCGCCGCGCCGGGGCGTGCCGCGCTTGCCCGAGACCGACGCCATGTTGATGATCCGGCCGCTGCGGCGCGGCAGCATGTGCGGGATCGCGGCCCGGCTCATCAAGAACGTGCCCTTGAGATTGACGTCGAGCACGAGATCCCACGCCTCCTCCGGAACCTCCCAGATGAGGCGGCGATCGGCCCCGTGCGGCGCGGCCGCGTTGTTGACGAGCACGTCGAGGCGGCCGAACCGCGCGAGCGACTCCGCGACGAAGCGCTCGGCGTCGGCGGCTCGACTCACGTCGCCCACGAGCGTGAGGACGCGGCGCCCGAGGCCCTCGATCTCGGCGGCCAGGCTCTCGAGCCCCTTCCAGCCCTGACGGATCTCCTCGAGGCCCTCTTCGTTCTCGTTCCGCGTCCCCCCGGCGGCGATATCGGTCGCGACGACGTCGGCGCCGGCGCGCGCGAAGGCGACCGCGATCGCGCGGCCCACCCCCTTCACGCGCCCGCACCCGGTGATCAGCACGCTCTTTCCTTCGAAGTCGCTCACGGCAAGTGGCCTCCCGGTGCCCGACGATACGGCAGGAGCCTCGGCTCCGTCCAGGCAGCGCCCGGGCCGAGCGGCCCCAGGTATCGCCGTTTTCTTTGGCCCTGCCCACCACACGTGGTAGTCATGGACCATCGACAGCTTCAATTAGCCGGTAAAGGGGGAACAGATGACGAAGCGAACGGCCAGCAAGAAGCCCGCATTCGGAGGCTACGCGATCAGCTTCCGGGGTCGCACCGACAGCCTGGAGTCGCTGTTCGGCAACGAGCCGATCGGACCCGCCGAGATGACCAAGAAGCTCTGGAGCTACGTGAAGCGGAAAGGCCTCGCGACCAAGCACTGATCTGACGCCGAGCCGGGCGGCCCGCGCCGCCCGGCCTCACTCTCCGACGACCCACCCGGCGCCGCGCGCCACCGCCCTCGAGCCACCTCTGATCCGCCGATCCCGCGACGGACCGCGCTTGACACCCGCGAGTAACCGGCCGGATACTCCCGGTCAAGGTCTGAGTATCCAATTGGTTACTTTGAGCCGCGATCCGGTTCGCACTCGCCAGCGCATTCTCCGCGCGGCCCAGCGCGAGTTCGTCGCCAAGGGCTTCGCCGGCGCGCGCGTCGACGCGATCGCGCGAGCCGCCCGCGTCAACAAGCGGATGCTCTACCACTATTTCGGCGACAAGGAGGGCCTCTATCGCGCCACCCTCCACGACGGAATCGCTACCAACCTCGATCTGGTCGCCGCCGCGCCGCCCGACCCGGCCGACCTGCTGCCGTTTCTCTTCGCGCGCGCGGGCAAGCGCGTCGACGCGATCCGCATGCTGCAGTGGGAAGCGCTCGGCGCCGGCGACCGGAAGCTCATCGCCGAGGAGGAGCGCCGCAAGGCGTGGGTCGAGGGCACCGAGCGAATCCGCGACGCGCAGCGCGCAGGGCTCGTGCACCGGGACCTGGACGCCGAATACCTCGTCCTGGCGCTCATGGCGCTCACGATATTCCCCCAGGCGTTCCCACAGGTCGTCCGCATGGTCACCGGCGTACGACTGTCCGACGCCGAGTTCCAGCAACGCCAGGCGCGCTTCCTTCGCCGCCTGGGTAACTGTCTACGCCCGTCGTCTTCGGCGCCAGCGGGACGACGGGAGAGCAAGGAGAAGTCGCGATGAGCTCCGTCCGGACCGCGCCACTCGTCCGTTCGACCGAGACGTCAACTGCGCGGGTCGACGCCGTCGGCCTCCACCGGGTCGCGCTGTGGATACTGCTCGGCGCCAACCTGCTGGCCGGCTGGGGCGTGCAGTGGGACATCCAGTGGCACGTGCAGATCGGGCGCGACTCGTTCTGGATCCCGCCGCACGTGATGACCTACGCGGGCGTGGCGATCCTCGCCCTGGCCAGCTTCGGGGTGCTGGCGCATGACACGCTCCGGCATCGACTCGCCGGCCGCGCTCCCGAGGAAAGCCTGCGGATCTTGGGCCTCACCGGGACCCGAGGCTTTCTCCTCGCGGCGTGCGGCATCGCGCTGACGGTGCTGGCGGCTCCGATCGACGACCTCTGGCATCGCCTGTTCGGAATCGACGTGACCTTGTGGAGCCCGCCGCACCTGCTCGGACTGCTGGGCGTCGCGATCAACACCCTGGCCTGCGCGCTCATCGCCTGCGAAGCGTACCCGGCCAAGAGCTGGCCGCGATACGTGGGCGCCGTGATCGCGCTGACCAGCTTCTACGGGAGCCTCTCGATCGGGCTCCGGCCCGCGAGCCGGCTCGCCTACCTGTACGGGGGGCTCTGGTTCTACGCCTTTCCGATCCTCGGCGCGCTCTTCTTGCCGCTCGCCTTGCTCGCCGCGGCGCGCCTGACGGGTCGGCGCTCGGCGCCGCTCGTGCTGGCGATCGTCGCGATCGCCGTCGGCACGATCGGTGTGATGATCGCGCGCGTCGGCTTCGAGATCATCCAGCCGGTGTCGGTGATCGAGGAAGAAATCGCCAAGGACCCGACCTCGCCGATCGCGGTGTCGCACGCGATCGCGCGCAAGAACGGGAGCACACCCGGCGGCGTGCCGGGCGGGAGCGTCGCCCGGCTCCTCTCGCTCGTGCCCGTGCTGCTCCTGGTGGCGGTCGACCCGCGAGGGCGCCCGCTGCCCGCGACGCTCGTCTACGCGGTCGGCTTGTTCGCGTTCTGGGCGCTCGTGATCGGCCGGACACCGGCGTTCGAGCCGATGGCGCCGGGGCTCGGGCCGACCGTCGCGGCGCTGCTGGCGACGGTCGTCATGGCGCTGATCGGGGGAACCGCGGCTCGCCGGCTCGCGGACATCCTCGAGGGAGCCGCCGCGTCAGGAGGCCGGGCGTCGGCGGATCTTGGGGCCGCGCAGGCGCACGATCGTCCAGCCGACCGTGTGGAGAAGCCCGTCGGTCTGCTGAAGTGACCGTCGATTGCGCGGGCGGCGGGCCCGTTCCTGCGGCTCGGGAGGCTCGGGCCGTTCGGCGCGGCGATCCAGGAGCACCTGCACCGTCGCGTTGCCCTCGAACGCCTGCCTGAAGAAGTTGTACAGGTGCTCGCGATCGGACGCGACGACGACGAGCTGTCGTGACCCGCCCGGCCCCTCGTCGAGGGTCCTGACCCGTCTGACCAGCTCGTAGAGCGCGCTCTTTCCCCCGTTGTAGCCGAGGGCCTGGGCGCGCCGCAGGATCTCGACGGCCGAGATGGCGGGGTCCTCCCGCAGCCATTGCGCCACCTGGGACGCATATCGCGCCACGATGGACGGGCGCCTGAATCTGCGGGCCTCGGAACCGCTTCCCATACCAGACGTCTGTGGCAAATTCGATACCGAGTACGAGACGCTAGGCGGATCAAGGGTTTCCGGCGACGCGGCTACAAATCCGAGTGGCCCGTCTCTAACCGGACGCTCATTTTGGAGCCAGTAGGGCTCGGCTCTCATGGAGTGACATATCATCCTGCCGACCAAGATGCGCCTCTGAGGACGGAGATCCGTGATGGGCACTGCGATCGAAGAACTGGCGCGCTTCGTGGCGCGCACCCCGTGGGAGACCATACCCGGCGCGGTTCGGGCGCACTCCAAGCTCGTGCTCCTGGACACCTTGGGCGTGATCCTCGCAGGCTCCGTGCAGCCCGAGGTGGCGGGCGCGCGTGCGCGATTGACCGCGACCGGCGGACGGGGCGCGACGGTCTACGCGCCGGGTTGGGCGGCGACGGACCCACGCACGGCGGCCTTGCTCAACGGGCTGGCGGGGCGCTCGATCGAGCTCTGCGAGGGGCATCGCTACGTCTCCTGCCAGGGGGCCGTGCAGGTCTTGCCGACCGCGCTCGCGAGCGCCGAATGGCTGGAACGCTCGGGGCGCGAGACCCTGGCCGCGCTGATCCTCGGCTACGAGGTCGCGGCGCGGCTCGGTGCGGGGCTGACGGCGAGGCCGCTCGCCCATCAGAACGGCCAGGCGCCCTTGCTGGGTGCGGTGGCGGCCGGGGCGCGACTTCGTGGGCTCGACGGCGAGCAGACAAGCCTCGCGCTTCGGATCGGCGCGATCCTCGTGCTCACGCCCGCCTACACGAACGCAGTCGCGGGGGCGACAGCGCTGAACGTCGCTGGCGGCATGAGCGGCTTCGCCGGAGCCCTGGCGCCGGAGCTGGCCCTCGCCGGGGTCGCCGCACAGCCGAACGCCATCGAGGAATCGTTCGGCCAGCTGGTCGGCGACGGCTTCCGGCCCGAGGCGGTGACGGAAGAGCTGGGCCGGCGCTGGGAGATCGCGCGCAACTATTTCCGATTGCGCGCCTGCTGCAATCCGATCTACGCGGCCCTGGATGCGCTGGAAGACATCCTCACCGAGCTTCGCCCTCGCCCGGCCAGCATCGAGCGCATCGACGTGGCGACCTACCGATTCGCCGCGAACATGCGCGAGCCGGATCCCGTGAACTACTTCGCGGCCAAGTACTCCCTGCCCCACGCGGCCGCCGCGCTGGTGCTCCGAGGCCACGCGGGCTATCACGCCTTTACCGAGGACGTCGTTCGGGATCCCGCGATCGGCGCGTTCCGCCGGAGGGTCACGGTTCGCGAGGACCCCGAGCTCAGCGCCTCGGTGCCGCGACTCAAGCCGGCGCGGGTAACCGTCACCTTCACCGACGGCCGCCACGTGACGCGGCTGCGGGAGAGCGCGCGCGGCGACTACCAGGATCCGTATCGAGAGGACGAAGTCCGGTCCAAGTTTCGAGAGCTGGCGGGCGTGGTGCTGAGTCCGGCCGGAGTGTCTCGCGTGGAGGAGCTCGTCGATCGGCTCGACGACCTGCCGCGCCTGGGAGATCTCGTCGACGCGCTCCGCGCGGATCGCGGACTTTAGATCGGGCCGAACGCCGGCGGCGGCACGCGCCGTTTCGAAGCGGCTTCATACGACGACGCGATCTTCAGGAGGACATCTTCTCGACCCGGCTCGGCCCGGAATACGAGCGAGAAGGGTAGTCCCGGCGCCGGGATGGTCGTCGGCGTGTCCGAGGCCACCGGCACGTAGCGCGTGCCCTCCGGGCTCAAGGTGAAGACCGGATCGTACACGGTCGTCACGTAGCCCGCCGGGACAAGGACTTCCGTCAGGCCCGCGTTCGGCCCGTAGAACGTCTCGAGCCGCAGATTTCCGGGCAGGCCCGGCTGGTACGCGCCGCCGATCTTTCCCGGCGGAAACGGCGTGTGCAGGCGCACCAGCGCGTCCAGGCGGTTCTCGATCAGGACCATCATGTCCACCCGGCGCAGCAACTCGCGGAGCATGATGCGCTCGTCAACGCCCTGGCGCCCGCCGAGCGGATTGCGCGGATCGGTCACCTCTTCCCAGTTCTTGAACGCCGCGCGTCCATCGTCGCCCCAGAACTTGGATCGCGCGTTGAGCGCGGCGAAGTCGACCAGGGTCTCGGTGAAGCCTCGCGCCTTCCAGTCCTCGGCCCGGCGACTCAGGTACTGCGGGACGTGGAACCTGAACGCCATCGCAAGCTCCTGCTCTTGGATCGTCGCGATGTCGAGCTTCGCCGGCGGGGCCACCCGACCCTCAGCCAGCGCGACGCAGTAGTCGATCGGCTGCATGGTGCCCGTCCCGAAGAACTTGCCGGGCGCGAACTCGGTAGGGACGATCGCCGCCGCGAACTCCTCGAACAGGGGCCGTCCGTCCCGCCCCAGCCTGAACAGCAAATCCGGCATGATGATGGGCACGAGCTGCGCGAGCGCGCGGCGGAAGTCCGTCGTCATCGCCTGGACGTCGGGATCGCGCGTCCACAGGGGGTGGGCCGACTCCACGAGCGTCGCCTCCAGCTGGCGGCCGAGCACCGTCTTAATCTCGCGGTCGGCGGCCGTGACGATCGGCTCCTCGGTCTTCGACCCCCGTGCGTACACCATCGACTCCCGGACGATGCCGAGGCGCACGCCCCTGAGCTCGCCCGCCGCTCCCGAGGCCTTCGCGTGGCTCGCGTAGGGAGTGCCCAACACCGAGGCGCGCGGCACGGTGGTGTAAGGATCTCGCGGATCGTAGTAGCCCGCGACCTCGTCCTTGAGCGCATCGAGGACCTTGGCGCAATCGGCGATCGTGCGGCACAGGATGCCGCTGCGGTCGCAATAGATGTCCGCGCCGATGGCGCCGCCGTTGAAGCCGAGCATCGACTTGTGCGGCAGGATGAGCGCCACCGCGTTGTGGTTGGCGGGCCCGCGACAGGACGCGCGCGTCTCCTCGCCGAGGCTGGCCATCACGAGATTGGCGCTGACCGACACGCCGGACCCCGAGCTCGAGCCGAGCGAGGCCGCACGCGTCGTGTCGTAGGGGTTCGCCGGATTGCCGCCCCAGGTGCTGCGCTGGTAGCCCAGGGTCGACGGCAGCACCTTGGCGGGCGCGTGGCGGCCGCCGGGATTGCCCGCCCGTCCGTTGTATTCGGTGTTGACAGCCTTGGCGAAGATGATCGCGCCCTTGGTGCGAAGCTCAGCGACCAGCACGTGGTCGCGCGCCGGAAAGTCGATGTCGTAGCGCGCGTCGCCGCCCGCGGTGGTTCGCATGTCCTTCGTATCGAACGGATCCTTGAACGAGAACACGACGCCGTACATCGGCATCTTCGCGAGGTCGGGATCGCGGCCATACGTCGCGTCGAGCTCGGCCGCGCGCTCGAGCGCATCGGGAAGTCTGCGGAACATCTCGCACACCGCCGGCGCGCCCGGCGGCAGCGGCCCCGCCGACGGATGCCGGTCGAAGTCGCCCCGGCACGTCACGGATCGCTCGCCCCGGATGTTGAGGGTCGCCAGCGCGTTCAGCTGCCCGGCATTCGGCTTGCCGACGATCATCCCGTACTGCTGCGGCACGGTCGGATCCGACGCCGTCGACTCCATGCGCCCGAACTCGAGGGGCGGGCCCTTGTACTTGTGCAGATCGGGCAGCACGGTGGAGGCCTTGACGGTTTGAGTGGGAAAGCGCAGCGGCGCCAGCGCGCGGACGGCGCCTCTCATTTCGGGTACGGGGAGACCATCCTCCGTCACGAGCAGGCTGGCGACGCCGTTGTAGGCGCGCACGCGCTCGATGTAGTGCTGCACGACGGCGACACAGGTCGTCCGCCCCGACTTGATCGCGGCGTGTAGCTCGTCGATCGTCGCCTCGTCGAGACGAAACGGCTCGGCCTGCGCACCGGACATTGTTGTCACGACGTTCTCTCCCTCCGCCGTCGTGGGCGGCCTGAGATCAGGCGGCGCACTTCGAGCGTTCGCCGAGCCGCCACCAGCTCGGGTGCCCGCGGAGCCAGTCCAGCCTCTTCGGCTCTCAGGACGAGCTGCCGGCAAGCCTGGCGGTGCAACGCGGCGTTGCCGATGCGCTCGTAGGCCCAGGCCAGCGCGGCGAGTGATTGGACGTGGTGGGGATTCGCGAGAAGCCGCTCCTGCGCGAGGCCGATCACCTGTTCGACGCGATCGAGACGGCGATGGAGCGCCATGAAGACATCGCGAAAGATGTCCTTCTGCTCCCGGCTGCCTCCGCCCATGGTGTGAAGATCAGCGACACCTGGAGCCATGAGACCTACGGCCGCAGCGAGATCGCCTCGGATGATCGCCAGCTCGCCCTCGAGGAGCGCGACGCCCAGAGTCGACCAGTGTCCGCTCGGGCGGCCCACGGGCATCTTGCGCAGCCGCTCGACCTGCTGCTCGGCCCGGGTCCAGTCGCCGGCTTTCGCGAATGCCACACCGAGCCAGTGGTGCATCCACGTGGTCTGCCAGTCTGCGTACTCGCCGAGGATCTTCTCGCCCTGCTTGGCGAGGTCGCGCCAGACCGCGGCGTCCGCCGGCGTATCGCGAAGGATTTCGAGTCGCCAGAGCAGCTCGATCCGCTCGTAGACCGGCAACGCCGGCGCGGTGGACGCCCAGTAGTCGCGCGTGATGCGATCGTGCCCGAGGAGCGCCTGCGCCTCGGCCAGATGCCAGAGGACGTGCGCGTAGCGCTCCAGCGAGGCCGCGCGCTCGAACGTCTCGAGCGCCTTGGGATAGTCGCCCCGCGCCTGATAGGCATGGCCGACCGCGTGGTACGTGTAAAGGCTGGTCGGGTCCTGCGCCAGAGAGCGCAGGCTCATGGCGAGCCCTTCGTCGTTGTAACCGGACTGCTCCAGGAAGAAGCCGAGCATCGTCTGATATTGCGGCTCGTCGGGGCTCGCCTCGAGGCTTCGGCGGGCGATGTCGATGCCGCCGCGATAGTCGCCCTGCGTGATGCAGTTCAGACCGATGATGCGCACGGCAATCCGGTCGGTCGGGTAGCGGGCCGCGATCTGGCCCAGGACGTCATACGTGGCGGCGTGGTCGCCGCGCTGCAGAGCATCCACCGCCTGCACGTGCAGGCGCTCGCGCTCGTGGCCCGCCTCGTCGGCCACGGCTGTGGCCTGACGGCCCGCCGCGGTAGCCAGGTCCGCGCGCCCCATGCGCCAGGCGACGTAAGCCTTGGTGCAGTGCGCCAGCGCGAACCGCGGATCGGACTGCGCCGCGGCATCCAACGCTTCGACCGCGCCGCCGCGCCAGCGCAGGAACAGATCGAGGCCGCGCTCGTACGCGGCCAGCGCGTCGACCGACGTTCGTGGACACGCCGAGCCCCTTGATGTCTGTCGCCATGCTCTCCTCCGCGTCAGTCCGTCTCGATCGGCAAGGCCGGATCCTTCGCCCACTCTCCCATGGAGCCGTCGTAGAGCGTGAGCGCGTCGTGGCCGAGCTGGTGCAACAGGAACAAGTCGATGGTGGCCGAGATCCCGCCGCCGCAGTAGCAGATCACGCGCTTGTCTTTGGTGACGCCGCGCGCCGAGAACTTGCCCTCGGCGTCCGACAGCGCGGCGAAGTCTTTCGCCGCCGCGTTCACGAGCGTCGCCGCCGGCACGTTGACGCTGCCGGGCACGCGGCCCGGCCGGCCGTAGCGGCTGGGCTCCAGACCCTTGTGAAACTGCGGGCCGAGGGCGTTCACGATCACGGTACCGGGATCCTTGGTCGCGGCGAGCACCGCGCGCTTGTCGACGAAGAGGCCCGGGCGCGGCGCGGCCTTGAAGGTGGCCGGCGGATAGCCGGTGGCCGCGCCGCTTTCCGTCGGTCGGCCCTCGGCCTTCCACTTGTCGAAGCCGCCGTCGAGAACGGCCGCCCGGTCGAAGCCGAGCGATCTCAGCATCCACCAGAAGCGCGTCGCCCACATCATCGTGCCGATGCTGTAGAGCACGACGCGGCTGTCGCCGGAGAGCCCGTGACGGCCGAAGGCCGCCTCGAGCTCGGCCGTCGGCGGCATCATGAAGCGCAACCGCGTGCTCGCGTCGGAGAACTCGCCCTGCAAGTCGAGGAAATCGGCGCCGGGGATGTGCGCTTCCTCGAAGGTTCGGCGTCCGGGCACGGCGATGTACGGGTCGTCGCTCCCGGGCGGCGGCGGCTCGAGATAGGTCGTGCAGTCGTAGACCCGAAGACTCGGCTGCCCGAGGAGGCTTGAGAGCTCGGCGGTGCTCATGAGGGCCTGGGGATCGCGCATGTGTTCTCCCTGGTTGAGAGGCCAGGTCGCGAGGGCGCCACGTAACGACGCCGACCGTGGGCACCGGGCTCCACGAGAGCGCCCAGCGCCCCTCTCGACTCGTGATCGCGTCACGGGCCAGCGCGGCGAGGCGCCGGCCCTTCTCGGTGTCGGGCGCGACGAAGAGCTGCTGGTAGAGCCACCGGAGCGGACCCTCCCGATCGGCGTGCAAGACCGGCTCGCGCGCGAAGAGTCGCAGCTCGAAGAGACGAGAGCGCGCCAGCAGCAGCATGAGGAACTCGGTGAGCGAAGGCAACGAGACGCGCGCCTCACCGTGGACCGGAGGCCAGAACGCCTCGGCCGGATGCGGCGGCGATGGGGTCACGAGCACGGCCACGCACAGACGCCGCGCGGAGGCCTCGACGGCGTCGAGGAAGGGGCCGATCTCCTCGATGTCGTAGCCGATGTGCGCCATCAACGCCACGTCGGCCGTCGGCGCCCCTTGCATCGGCCAGCGCGCGCCGACGATCTCGACGTTCGAGACACCGTGCTCGGCCATGCCTGCTGCAGCACGGTCCGCATCCCTTCGGACGGCTCGACCGCGATGACGGTCTTCGCCAGGAACGCCAGCGGAAGAGCGTAGCGCCCGCCGCCCGCGCCGATGTCGAGCCACGTCTCACCCGGCTGCACCAGCGAGCGCAAGACGTCGAGCGCGGGCTCGTCCGTCCGCCGCGGGTTCGCGCGAAAGTCGGACGCGACCGCGGCGTAGAAGTCGCGCGGCGGCGTGCCTTCGCGAAGGCGCTCGGCCTGCTCGCGATTGGCGCTCACCCTGCGGCGCCAGGCCTCGAGCGCCGCTCGCGGCCGTGGGACGAAGCAGGTCGGACATGCGCCGCAGGTCGTCAGCGCGCGCGGCTGGTGAAGGCCGGCATGACCTCGGCGGCGAACCAGTCGAGCTGCTCGAGCATCATCGACTCGGGCGCGCCCATGGGATGGCTGACCGACACGCGCTCGAGCCCGGGATACTCCTTCTCCAGGCGCATGAGCGTGTCGATGATCTGAGCGGGCGGGCCGCAGAGATAGGCGCCGCGACCCGCCGCTTCCTCGATCGTGGGCAGGCCGGCGTAGGGAGCGCGCTTGGGATCGGCCATCGCGTCGATGTGCTCCTCGGAAAGCGACCGCACGAGGCGCAGCGGTCCAAACATCTTGAGGTTCTCTTCGAAGTATCCGGCCGCGGTCTTGATCGCGTCTTCTTTCGTCGCGGCGAGCTGGAAGTGGAATCCGATGCAGAGCCCCTCGCCCAGCGCGGTCTCACGCCCCGCCCGCCGATTGGCATCGCGGTAGCCCTCGATGACGCCCCGCATCGCGCCGCCCTCGGCCACGCCGCCGCCGATCAGCCCCTTGATGCCGTGCTTGGCCATGAAGTCGAGGCCGCGCGGCGTCGCGCTCTGGATGGGCTGCCAGCACTCCACGGGGTGAACGGGCCGCGGCACCAGGGTGAGATCCTTCAAATCGTAGCCGCGATACGGCACGCGCGCGGGAATGGTGTAGTGCTTCCCCTCGTGCGAGAACGCCGCCGTGTTGAACGCCTTGAAGATGATCTCGACCTGCTCCTCGAAGAGCTCGCGGTTGGCCGCCTGATCGAGCAGCGGGGCCCCGAAGGTATCGACCTCGCGGGTGTGATAGCCGCGTCCCACGCCGAAGCGCACCCGGCCGCCGGTGAGCACGTCGACCATGGCGAAGTCCTCGGCGAGCCGGAGGGGATGCCACATCGGCGTGATGTTGAAGCCGCAGCCCATCTTCAGCCGCTCGGTCTGGTGCGCGAGATCGAGCGCCATCATGAGCACGTTCGGGATGCACTCATAGCCTTCGCGCTGGAAGTGGTGCTCGGCGAGCCAGAACGTGTCGTAGCCGCGCCGGTCGAGCAAGCGCGCCAGGTTGCGCGCCTTGGCGAAGGTGGTGACGAGGTGCTCGTTGGGGAACACACGGCTGTTCACGGCGGTGCCGCCGTAGCCGATGTCGTCCATGTCCACGTGGCCGGCGTACAGACTGTCGAACTTGGTAATCATGTCAGGTCCCTTTCTCTAGCGATCGGCCCTCAGAGGATAGCTCGTTCCAGCGGACGCTGCCGATTCGGGTATCATCGACCCGGTCGCGAACCCCGAGCGAGACAGGAGAGGCCATGCCGATCGACAAGAGCCTCATCGGCCGGAAGGGCGAGCCGGTGACGATGCACGTGGAGCGCGGGAAGATCCGGGAGTTCGCCCGCGCCATCAAGGATGACGACCCGATCTACTTCGACGACGCGCACGCCGCGCGCGAGGCCGGCGGGGTCATGCCGCCCGTGACCTTTCTTGCAGACGGTGAGCCACTGGGACGACGGCCGCGGGCGGCCCCGCATACCCATGGACCTCAAGCGGGTCCTGCACGGCGAGCAGGAATACGAGTTCCTCGCGCCGATTCATGCCGGCGATGTGCTCACCGCCGTGAGCACGGTGGTGGACGTGTTCGAGAAGCCCGGCAAGCGCGGCGGCAGCATGAACTTCGCGGTGACCGAGACGGAGTACCGCAACCAGCAGGGAACCCTGGTGGCGCGGGCCCGCGCGGTCAGCATCGAGACCGGCCAGGTCGTCAAGGACTGAGGGCACAGGGAGACGCGATGGCTGCCGACAAGCGCTACTGGGAAGACGTGAAGGAAGGCGACGCGCTGCCCGAGATCCGGGTCGAGAAGCTCACGCGGACCGACTTCGTGAAGTACGCGGGCGCGTCCGGCGATTTCAATCCGATCCACCACGACCAGACGTTCGCGGAAGCGTCGGGCAATCCGACGGTGTTCGCCATGGGCATGCTCAACGCGAGCATCCTGAGCCGGGTGGTGACGGCCTTCGCGGGCCGTCCCAACGTGCGCCGCTACAAGGTACGCTTCGCCACGCGCGCCTGGCCGGGCGACGATGTCATCTGCCGGGGCCGAGTGACGAAGAAGCTCGCGCACGGGCGCCGAGAAGCTCGTCGAGGGCGAGCTCGAGGCCGTCAACCAGAAGGGCGAGACCTTGATCAGCGGCAGCTTTGTCGCGGCTCTGCCCTCGCGCGGCTGATCCGATCGCGCCGCCGGAATCATTGGTCGCCGGGCGCATCCTGGGGTGGATGCTCGGCGAACCACTGCACGATACTCGGCATGTCCGGCTCGAACGGGCCGGGAATGGACAGATTGAGCACCCCGGCGCGACACGTCCCCACGGTTCTCGAAATCGTGAGTCACCCCTCCCGGCACGAGTACGAACGACCCTCGAGGGGCGTGCGTCCATTCGGCACCCACGAGCACGCTCATGGTGCCTTCGATGACGTAGAAGACGTCGTCTTCTGGATGCGAATGCGCACCGGGGCCTCGGGTGTGCGGCTCGAGCCACCACTCGGAAACCGAATAGCGCGACTCTGATTCCGGTCCGTCAGCCTTGAACACCGCGCTGATCCGGCCCATCGGATAGGCGCGGCCTTCGCCGGGCCCGAGGACGATCGCGTTTCGCGGAACCACAGCTCCCGGGTCCATTGCACCCTCCGTCTACTTGAACAGCCTACTCGAATAGCGCGAGCTCGATCGCGTCGCCCATCGCGCGGTAGCCCAGATCGCTCGGGTGGAGATGGTCGCCGCAATCGTAAATCGGCAGCATCCGGCTCGGATGATCGGGATCGCGCAGCGCCCGGTCGAAGTCGGCGATCGCAGCGAAAGCTTCGGCCTTGCGCAGCCACTCGTTGACCTCCTGCCGGACCGCCTCGCGCCTCGGGTTCCAGGCGCCAGGAAGAAACGTCTCGTTCTCGAACGGAGTCAGGGTCGCGCCGATGACCGTGATCCCGTGAGCCTGCCCGCGCACGGCGAGCTGCTTGAGCCCGGCGATCATCTGCGGGGCGGTGACCTCTTCCTCGGCCTTGCCGGGACGGTTCCGCAGATCGTTCGTGCCCAGCATGATGATGGCGTGGGTGACGCCCGGCTGCGCCAGCACGTCGCGGTCGAAGCGGCGCAGGCCGCTGTCGCCACGGATATCGTGCAGGATGCGGTTGCCGCCGAGCCCCTGGTTCATTACCGCCATCGGCCGGCCGCTCGTTCGCGCCATCAGCCGGCGCGCCAGCTGCGAGGGCCAGCTGTGATGGCCGTCGTGCGTGGAGATGTTCGCGTCGGTCAGCGAGTCGCCGACCGCGACGATGGCGCCGGTCTCCCGCGGCGCGACCACGTCGACGCCGCAGACGAAATACCAGTCGTCGGTCAGGCGGCCGACCGGCATGACCTCTTCGGCCGCGAAATCCCCCGGCGGCGAGATGTAGTTGGTCTGCCGCGCATAACGCCCGGTGATCCCGAAGCTCGCCGGCAGATCCCCCGGCAGATGCACGCTGACGGCGAGATCTGACAGCGGCGGGAACTCCAGCCTCACCGGATCGCTGACGATCAGCGCGCCCGCGGCGATCGTCGCGCTCGGTTCGCCGCCGAACGTGAGTCGACGATTGGAGCCCGCCACGACCGCCGGCCCCGTGCTGCGCACACCGACGCGTGCCGCGCCGATCGCCAGCGGGCGCAAGCCGTAGGCGTTCGAGATCCGCACGCGCACGGTGCTGCCGCCGATGCTGACGCGCGGGATCATCCGCAACGTGTGGTTGTTAAACGCGGCGCCTTCGCCGGGCGCGGGAGCCGCCGTCCAGGTGCCGACCCAGTGCGTGGTGTCCCTCATGGCCGTCGATACCTCCTGCTGACCGCGTGTTCCGTCGCCGGGCGCCGCGGGAACCGCCGCGACCCCGGTGCTATGCTACGCGGAATTCGAGGTAGGAGGTCAAGCATGGCCAGGTGCCCTCACCGACACGCCGGGCTACAATCACCCAGCGAGGCGCGACATGAGTGAGCTACCCAAGCGACAACTGGGACGGACGGGCCTGCAGGTCACCATGCTGGGCTACGGCGCCATGGAGCTGCGCGGGGCGCCGCGCGGCCGCGACGTGAGCGACCAGCAAGCGGAAACCATACTGCACGCCGTCCTCGACAGCGGAATCAACTACATCGACACGTCGATCGACTACGGCGTCAGCGAGGAGCGCATCGGCCGCTATCTCGGGGACCGTCGCGACGAGTACTATCTGGCGAGCAAGTGCGGATGCCTGGTCGGGGCGCCGCCCGCGCCGCGCGGCCAGACCAGTCCGCACGTGTTCACGCGCGACAACATTCTGAAGGGCGTCGAGCAGAGCCTCGCGCGCATGCGGACCGATCATCTCGACGTCCTGCAGTTTCACATCTCGCCTTCGCGGCAAACCCTGGAAGCGAACGGCGCGCTCGAGACGGTGCTCGAGCTCAAGCGCACGGGCGTGACCCGGTTCATCGGCATGTCCGGCACCCTGCCCCACATCACGGATCACATCGCGATGGGGGCCTTCGACGTCTTCCAGATTCCCTATTCGGCGGTCGAGCGAGAGCATGAGGCGATCATCGCGGCGGCGGCCGGCGCGGGGGCGGGTATCGTCGTCCGCGGCGGCGCGGCCAAGGGCGCGCCCACCGAAGGCAAGCACGAGGGCGTGCAGTGGGACCGATGGCAGAAGGTGGAGCTGCGTGATCTGCTGTCCGGCCTCACGCCGATGGAGTTCATCCTGCGCTTCACCTTCACGCATCCGCAGCTGCACACGAACATCGTCGGGACGATCAACGCCGCGCACCTGCAGCACAACGTGGAGGTGCTGCGGCAAGGTCCGCTGCCGGCCGACGTGTACGCCGAGGCCAAGCGCCGTCTGGACGCCGCGGGTTCCAGCCCGCGAGCGGCGTAACGGACGGCTCGGGTGCTTCTACCGAGCCGGTTGATCGGCGCCGTTGTCCTCGTCCTGATCGCGGCGGGTGTCTATGCCGCCGAAGAGGCGGTGGTCATACCATCGCCGGCGCTCGACAACCCGAAGACGTCCGGGTCCCCGCAGACTGCGGTCATCGCCGGCGGCTGCTTCTGGGGCGTGCACGGTGTCTATCAGCACGTGCGCGGCACCCGCCAGGTGCTCTCGGGATACTCCGGCGGGACCAGGGCGACCGCGGACTACGAGACGGTCAGTCGCGGGGCGAGCGCTCACGCCGAGGCGGTCGAGATCCGGTTCGATCCGAGCGAGCTGTCGTACGGAGAAATCCTCCAGGTCTTCTTCTCGGTGGTCCACGATCCGACTCAGCTGGATCGCCAGGGCCCCGACATCGGCGCGCAGTACCGGTCGGCCATCTTCTACGCTGATGAGTCGCAGAAACGCATCGCCGAGGCCTATATCGCCCAGCTCGACCGGGCGAAAGTGTTCCGGCGTCCGATCGTCACGCGGCTCGAGCGGCTGACGGCCTTCTACCCGGCCGAGGACTATCACCAGGACTTCCTGATCAAGAACCTCAGCTACCCGTACATCGTCTTCCACGATCTTCCGAAGATCGCGAACCTCAAGAGCGTGTTCCCGGCTCGCTATCGCGAGCAACCCGTGACCGCCCAGAGCTCTCGCTAGGCGCGCCCGCGCGTCGGCAACGAACAGAAGGACGAGGAGGTTCAGATGCCGGACAAGATTCGAGTCGGAATCGTCGGAGCGACCGTCACCCAGGGGGGCAGCGGCTGGGGCGCGCACGCCCACGTGCCCGCCCTGAAGGCTCTGCCCAGCTACGAGCTGAAAGCGGTGTGCACTTCGCGCGAGGACACCGCCAAGGCCTCGGCCGCGGCATTCGGCGCCGAGCGGGGGTTCCATCGGTTCAGCGACATGGCGGCGGCTCCGGACGTCGATCTCATCGTGGTTTGCGTGCGGGTGCCCGGTCATCGCGAGCTGGTCATGGCGGGCCTGCAGGCCGGCAAGCCTGTGGTGTGCGAGTGGCCGCTCGGCGCGAATCTGGCCGAGGCGGAAGAGATGGCCGGGCTCGCCCGGCAACGCTCTCTGAAGACCATCGTCGGCCTGCAGGGGCGCAGCGACCCCACGATTCTGTACGCGCACGACCTCGTTCAGCAGGGCTACATCGGCGAGGTGCTCACGGCGAACCTGAACACGGTTGCGCAGGCGCAGCTACAGCGGGGCCCCGGCCGCATCTGGCAAGGCGTGCGCACCAACGGCGCCAACACCTTGACCATTGCCGGCGGCCACGCCATTGACGCCCTGTGCGCCGTGCTTGGCGAATTCGCCGAGCTGTCGGCCCGCGTGTCGACCCGAATCCCGGAGTGGCGCACGCTCGAAGGCAAGCCGGTCGCCGTCGATTCGCCTGACAGCATCAACGTCGTCGGCCGCATGGTGAGCGGCGCCGAGGTGTCGATCAATGTCGCCGCCGTGCCATCGAATCCCAGCGGCAACCGGCTGGAGATCTACGGGCGCGAGGGCGCGCTGGTCGTCCGGGCGGACGGCGCGCTCAGCCTCGGACCGAACCAGATGCACGCGGGCAAGGGCAAAGAGCCAATGGCCGCGATGCCGGTGCCCGCCAAGTACCGGTTCGCTCCGGAAGGCACTCCAGGCGGTCAGCCCTACAACGTCGCGCAGGCCTACGCCCGCGCCGCGGACGCGTTGCGCGGCCGTGGGGCCTTCGACGTCGACTTCGACCTGGCCGTCCGGCGCCACAAGCTGATCGACGCCATCGAGCGTTCCTCCACCACGGGCAGGTCGGTGAGCTTGGGCCAGTGAGGGATCGAGCGCAGACCCTCGCCGCCGAGATGGAGGACATCTATTGCTTCGGCGGCAACCCGCTGGATCGCGCCAGCGAGCGCCGGGGTGATCGCGAGTGGATCGCCACCTTGCTCGGCGACCCGAACGCGCGCATTCTCGCGCTGCGCGACCTGAAGCCCTTCACGCGCGGCACGGCGGCGCCCGAGCTCGATTGGCAACCTGTCGCGCCGTGGTGCGATCAGATCGACTCGGGCGCGACCTTGATCTTTCTCGGGCTCGGCGACGGTCGCGCGCATTTCGCGATCGACGCGACCGGGTCGAGCGTGGCCCCGGACATCGACACCGAGCTGGTCGACGTGCGGGCGCTCGCTCCGGCCATCGCCACCGGCGAGGCGGCCATCCTCGCCGAAGCTCGTTCCCTGCTCGACTGGCACGCCCGCCATCGCTTCTGCGCTCAGTGCGGCTCGCCGACCAAGGTCGTGTCGGCGGGCTGGGTACGGCGCTGTCCGGATTGCCGGGCGTCGCACTTTCCGCGAACTGATCCTGTCGTGATCATGCTCGCCATCCACGGCGATCGCGGGCTGCTCGGCCGCAACCGGCGGCGTGCAGGCGCCCGGTTCTCTTGCCTCGCCGGCTTCGTCGAGCCGGGTGAGACTCTCGAGGAGGCCGTGCGCCGCGAAGTGCGCGAGGAGTCGGGCATCCGCTGCGGACGCGTGCGCTACCTGGCCGGACAGCCGTGGCCGTTTCCGTCGAGCCTCATGATCGGATTTCTGGCCGAGGCGCTGACCGAGGAGATCACCGTCGACCCCGAGGAGCTCGCGGAGGCGCGCTGGTTCAGCCGCGACGAGATCCGCGAGATGGTAGCGCGCGCCGCCGCCGGGGCCGACGACCCCGCGCACGCGTCCTTGCCGGCACCCATCGCGATCGCGCATCACATCTGCCGGCGGTGGTCGACCGGCCTGGACAGCTTGTGACCGGTTGAAGGCGGTCATCGTCGCGTCGTGCCCTCTCGTTCTGGGGGCGTGCGCCATCGCCAACACGCCCCAGCAAGAGCTGGCTTATGCGCGATGGGCACAGTGCAGCTCGCCGGCAGGGCAGCTAGAACGGATCGATCTCGACGGCCGGATCACGTTCAGGTACAGCGGCCCCGCAGGCCGGCAAGAGATCCAGCAATGTCTCGCCGACGCCGGCCGCGGCGGACCCCCGCTTCCCGCGCCCGTGGGCCTCGGCGTTCCGGGCGGCCCGTGATCGCAACTCGGAGCGCGACCTGCAGAGCCGCGACCGTAGTGGTGGCGCTCGTGCTGACCGGCTGTGCGCATGCTGCTGGCGTGCGATACACCTTCAGGCCGTGCAACGCTGGATTCCAGCAAGCCGTTCTGGCGTGCTTCTCCGAAGCGGGTGCCAGCTGGCCGGTTTACGCGTACGATTTCTACGCGGATTCGGGAATCATCGAGAAGCAATGGAAGCAGCAATACGAGAGCTGCATGTTTCGCCGCGGCTACGATCAGATCGACGGCGCAACGACGTGGCGTCCCAAGGAGCGGTTCAACGGCGCCGCGGGTTGGCCGTGGCCGGACGAGCCACCCAAGAGCGCATGGACTTCGGTGAGGACGGCCGGTACCGGGGACCGGCACTACTACGACGCGGTATGTGAGCGCTGAGCTCGACCCGGCGCCTGCTAGGGCATCGGCTCGAACTCGTAGCGGCCGCCGTCAGCCATCAGCGACAGGTACAGATTCCCCCCCGTCACGGAGTATCCCCGAACGAACGGCCATTGCTTGACGAGGTGGTCGTGTAGCGATCCGGGAGGACACATCGCGCGGGTGAGCGCGAGCGGGCCGAACCGGACCTGATTTGGCCCGTTCAAGATCCACGAACCGTTGCCGCGGTTGCAATCGAACCGCACGCTCAGGTTGCCGTTGTTTTCGAAGGCGACGGTGTACTTGGCCTTGTCGTCGGGCATCAAGACCTTGCCGTCACCGCCCTGGAACTTCACGAGCTGCCACGATCGGCCGCCGATACCGGCGAGACTGACCTGCTTTGAAGCACAGCCCACCAGGATGCCGAGCGTCAGCAGTAACAATAGAGATCGCTTCATTGGGGTCCTCCCGTGGCCAGCCTGCTCCCCCAAAGGGAGCTGAGGATTCGGTCACTTTCAGGTTTACATGACGCGTGGCCCCCGGCCAAAGAATCACTCGGCACTCGCTGTCCAGCGCGATACTTGAAGGCGGGTGAAGAACTGGCTCCGAGAGGACGTCGTTGGGTAACCCCGCGAAAGGGCAACCGCGCCGCGGTCTTGCCGGCGGGCTTCACCTCTTGCTGGCGCTCTGGACGGCATGTGGCGGGGTGGCGGTCTCGGAGGGACAGGAGGTGCCGCGATTCCGGACCGTGGCCCCGGGCATCGGCCACGCGTCGTTCGACGTGCGACCGTCAGATAGCGAGCCCTTCTCAGCTCATGCCTTCAGCATCGATCTTCGCGAAGCCGAGCTTCGCCTCGTCCCCGCCGGCGGCTCATCGCCGCGACAAACCGTCGACCAGATCGCCGCGCCCTTCCCCGCTGTCGTCGCCGTGAATGCGAGCTTCTTCGACAAGGATGACCGCGCGATGGGCCTCGCTGTCAGCGAGGGACGACTTCTCGCCCCCGGTAAGCGGGCAACCTGGGGCGCCCTCCTGGTCAGTGGGACGGACGCGCAGATCACGCTCGGCTCCGGTATCCTCGATCCGCTCGCTCATCGGCTCATCGTCCAGGGCATCCCCCGTCTTGTCATCGGGGGCAAGATTCCGGGACTGAAGCCACAGGTTGCGCAACGGACCGCGGTCTGCGCCGCGGGCAATCGTGTGCTCATCGTCGTCGCCAGCAAGGTGGAGAGCGCCGCCTTCGCTCGTTTTCTGGCGGAGCCGGCCGAGAAGGCCGGGCTCGGATGTTCGGATGCCCTGAACCTTGACGGCGGGCCTTCGACTCAGCTCGTGGTACGCCTGCCTGCACTGACGCTGTCGCTGCCGGGATGGGGAGTGCCGAACGCGCTCGTGGCTATTCCTGGCACGAGGTAGTCGAGCGACGGGCGCGCGGAAGTACGACGAGGCCGGTGCCGTCGCCCCATTGAGGCCTCTTGACTCCCCCCGGCCTACCGCCTAACGTCGCCGCAGTAAGCATGCTGACGGAATTGCTCGCGTTCCTCGACGAGCTGCTCTCCTACCTCGAATCCGTCCGCGACATCCATGATGCGGACGGCAAGTCTGCGAAGAGATCGCCACAGATCGAGCGGCTGACACGGAAGACGCGGGCCCTGCGCGACGCGGTGTCGGCGGAGCGCCAGAGACACTGACGAGAGGCTCAGCGCCTCCGCTGTGACTGAGCAGGGCGGCCGGATTCGGCCGCCCCGCCAGGGATAGAGACGTTACTTGATCTCGGTCTTCGCCTTCCACTTCACGAGGGCCGGGTCGGTCTCCTCCAGGAGCTTCGTGTAGATCACGCTCTCCGCCGGGAACTTCTGCTTGATGCGGTCCAGCGAGTGCAAGAAGTCGATGAACTCGCCCATGCCCTTGGGGATCCGATCGTTCATCTCCATCGAGTAGATGTTGAGCGCCATGATGTCCCGAGTCAGCGCCTCGTCCGTCTTCATCTCGCGGGCAACGATCTTCACCGCCGTCTCGCGGTCGGTGTTGATCGCGTCGGTCGCTTTGCGCAGCGCCCGCAGGACCGCCTTCAAGGTGTTGGGGTTCTCTTTGAGCATCTTGCCGCTCGCCACCACGCCGGCGTGCACGTGGAGCCAGTCCACCTGGCCTTCCTTCCCGGGGATGAAGCTGCGGTTACCGGTGAAGTACACCTTCCCGCCACCCTGCTTCACCGCGTTGAAGACCCACGGCGCCCAGCCGGCCATGGCGTCGATGTCGCCTTTGGCGAGCGCCGTGACGGCGTCGGGCGGCGAGAGGTTCACGAACTGGAGCTTGGTGAAGTCCACCCCGGTGTCGCGGGCCATGGCCTGGATGGCCATCGTGACCGACGCGCCCTTCGGCATGCCGATCTTCACCTTCTCGAAATCTTTCGGCGACCGGACGATCTCCTGCCCCTTCTTGCCGAGGACGATCTGCTGGGTGCCGGCGACGTCGCTCTGGGGAGCGATGTTGTAGATCGTCTGCCCGGCGGCGGCGATCGGGACGACCATCGTGGCGGTCGCGGTGCCGAGGTGGATGTTGCCGGCGCCCCACATCGAGGGCAAGTCGGTGCCCGCGATGTACCAGCGTGGGTTGACCTTGATGCCCTCCGCCTTGAAGTAGCCGAGCTGGTCCGCGACGGCGAACTGCGAGGACATCTGCGCGTCGCGCACGAGCCAGGCGTCGACTTCGGCGAGCTCGGGCTTGCCCTGGGCGAGCGCGTCACCGGTCAGGGCGAAGAACGAAATCAGGAGAGCAAGCAGGCAGCGCATGTGGAGCTCCTTTCAGGCCGCGGCGCGCCAGCGTAGGAGCCGGCGCTCGGCGGCGAGCAACAGCGTGTTGATCAGCGATCCAAGCAGGCCCAGCACGAGGGCCCCAAGGACGATTTGCGCGGGGTTGAAGAACGTGCGGCCTTCCATGATCAGGTGGCCGAGGCCGGCGTCGGCCCCCATGAACTCGGCGCCGACGATCACGAACAGCGCCAGGCCGACGCCGACGCGCAGCGCGACGACGATGCCGGGCAGCGCGGCCGGCAGCACGACGCGACGAACGAGGTCCGCGCGGGAGGCGCCCAGGCTGGCGGCCGCCCGCAACAGCACCACGTCGACGCGCAGCACGCTGGCCGCGATGGCAACGAACATCGGAAAGAACGTCGTGTAGCCGATGAAGGCGATCTTCGAGGCTTCCCCGAGGCCGAACCAGACCAGGAACATCGGCAGGAAGGCCAGCGGCGGGATCGGCCGCACGAACTCGATCACGGGCTCGGCCATGAGGCGCAGCGGCACGCACATCCCGACCAGCAGCCCGAGGCCGACCGCGGCCAGCGCCGCGAGACCGAAGCCCTGAACCACCCGGCCCAGCGAGGTGAGGAAGTGACGGGTCAGCTCGCCACTCGCCGCCAGCTCCAGGCCAGCCCGCCCGACCTCCGCCGGCGTGGGTAGCAGCACCGGGTTGACGACGCCGAGCCAGGCGTTGCCGTGGGCGACGGCGGCCCAGAGGGCGAGCGCGCCCAGCATCGCCAGCGCCCGCGTCGCCGCCACGCTCACTCGCGCACCTTGGCGACTTCTTCCTTCACGACGCGCGTGATGTCGCTTTCGTACTGCGTGAACTCCGGCGCGAAACGGTCGCGGACCTCCGGCAGCTTGATCGGAAAGACTTGCTTGATACGGCCCGGTACCGACGTCATGACGACGACGCGGTCGGCCAGATAGACGGCCTCGCGAATGGAGTGGGTGACGAACAGGATCGTCTTGTGCTCTACCCGCTGGATCCGCGACAGCTCGTCCTGCAGCACCTCGCGCGTCTGGGCGTCGAGCGCCCCGAACGGCTCGTCCATCAGGATGACCGAGGGATTGTTGGCGAGCGCCCGGGCGATGGCGACGCGCTGCTTCATCCCGCCCGAGAGCTGGACCGGAAACTTGTCGGCGTGGGCGCGGAGCCCGACCAGGTTGAGATAGCGATCGACCGTTTGCCGCCGCTCGGCGGCGGGCCGGGACTGAAGCAGCGGTCCGAACTCCACGTTGCCGGTCACGGTGAGCCAGGGGAACAGGGCGTACTCCTGGAACACCACCCCGCGCTCGGGCGCGGGCCCGCTCACCGGACGGCCATCGACCAGGACAGCGCCGGTCGTCGGCGCGAGAAATCCGGCGACGATGTTCAGCAAGGTCGACTTGCCGCAGCCCGACGGACCGAGGAGACACACGAACTCGCGCTCGGCCACGTCGAGGTCGATCTCCCCGAGCGCCGGCGTCGCGTGGCCCGGCGCACCGAACGATTTGCCGACGCGTTGGATCTGGATCTTGGGGCCGGCCATCTTCACGCGGGATGCTGCCAGCGGGTCAGGCGCCGCTCCAGCAGCCGCACGAGCCCGTTGCCCGCGTAGCCGAGCAGCCCCAGCACGACGGCGGCGCCGAGCATCTGCGGCACGAGGAAGAAGTTGCGGCCGTCATTGATCAGGTAGCCGAGGCCATGCTCGGCGCCGATGAACTCGGAGATGACGATGACGAAGAACGCCAGCGCCACGCCGAGCCGGAGCCCGGTCAAGATGTCCGGCAGCGCCGCCGGCAGGATGACGCGCGTGAAGAGCCCGACGCCGCGCGCGCCGAGGCTCTGGGCCGCCCGCAGGAGGAGCGGGTCGATCTGCCGTACGCCGGTGACGGTCGTGAGGAAGATCGGGAAAAACGTCGCGTAGGTGATGAACCCGACCTTCGAGGTCTCGCCGATCCCGACCCAGACGATGAACATCGGCAGCATCGCCAGCGGCGGGATGGGCCGGAGCAACTCGATGAGCGGCTCGACGACGTGGCGGATCGGCGTGAGATGCCCGGCTGCCAGGCCGAGTCCCACGCCGAGGGACGCCGCTTCGGCCACGCTGGCGAGCCCGAGCGCATAATTGAGCGGATGAATGTGAAACGCGCGCGGCAGGTGCAAGGCGTGGAAGTAGTGATTGGTCTTGAGCACCTCGCGCACGCGCTCGGTCGGCCAGCCCTCGACCTCGGCCCCGAGCTCCTGGCCATAGAGCTGGACATCCGCCAGGACCTCGTCGCCGTTGTCGACCTTCGAGACTTTGAGCCAGCCGGCGATCAGTCCGACTCCGGGCATGCGCGCCTCGGCGATCGTCGTGCGCACATAGCGCAAGCCCATCTCCGACAGGTCCCACAACGCCTTGGCGTGCTCCATGCCGACGCGGCTGACCACGCGCTCCATCGATTCCGCGAAGCCGGGCAGGACAAAACCGTCGTTGCGACCGGACGCGTTTCCGGCGATGCGGTCGGTTTCCAGCACCACGACCGACCACCCGCGCCGCGCGATCTCGCGCGCGGTGGTCAGCCCCGCGGAGCCCCCCGCCGATGACGCAGACGTCGACATCGAGATCGAAGGTCAGCGGACCGCGCATGGCGGTCGGCACCATGGTCGCCGTGTACCAGGAGGGCGCGTAGGATGCCCGCTGGACGCGTTCACGTTTTCTTCCTCGGAGGTCAAGTCGCCACCCGCCCTCATGCTAGTGCGCTGGGCTCGCAGTTCCTATCCACCATGACCGCGGGCTCGTTCAGGAACTTCAGACCCAAGACCGCACGAAAATCATAAAGATGCTCATGTTCCTTTAATTCCGAAGGCCCCATCAGAGGTGGCTGTCGGGACACTCGTGCGGTGGATTTGAAGTTCCTATCATTATAGCCGCGCGTTCGTGTAGGAACCTGAAATGCAAGACCGCGCTAAAGTTCATGAATTGCTAGTGTCCCGTTAATTCCGAAGTTCGCATCAGAGGGTGCCGCAAGGGGTGCGAACTTCGGAATCGGGACGCTAGACGGCGCGAGAAATCGATGCTGGTCCCATGCGCCTGATGCTGCTGCGACACGCCAAAGCGGAAAAGGCCGAAGCCGGCATCGCGGTCATGAGCGCCGGCTCAATGCGCGCGGCCAGCATGACGCCCCGCTGATCGGCGCCTACATGGCCCGGCATGCACTGATCCCGGATCGCGTCATGGTGTCGACGTCCGAGCGCACGCGCGAAACCTGGCAACGCCTCGCCGACGCGCTGGCTGCGGTCCCGCCGGTCGACTACGAGGAGCGCCTGTACAACGCCGGCAGCGAGACCATTCTCGCACTCGCCAAGCACATCGAGCCGCCGGTGCGTACGTTGCTGATGATCGGGCACAATCCCGGACTGCATGACCTCGCCCGACTGTTGATCGCCTCGGGCGATGTCGAGGCCCGCGAGCGGCTCAACGAGGGATTGCCGACATCCGGCCTGGCCGTCATCGACTTCGCTGCTCCGGACTGGGGCAAGGTACACCCCCGCGGGGCCGGCTCGAACGTTTGTCAGCCCCCGCTCGCTCGCGGCCGCCGATCGCGTCTGACCGGATCGACGCGGCGGTGCGCCGATGCGCGCTGACGCCTGTCTCCGGGCCAACGGCGGCCTGTGCGCCATCGCCGGTGAGCATCCCTTCGCCTTCTCGCCGCCGGCGTGGCAATATGATGCAAAACCAGGGAGAGAGAGGGACAGCGCCATGTACAGGAAGATCCTCGTTCCCATTGACCTCGCCGATCAGGAACTCGCCAAGCCCGCGGTCGCGACCGCCCTGATGATGGCCGGTCTTTCCGACGGTTCGGTCCGCTTCATCAATGTGCTGCCGCTCACACCGGTGATGCTTGCGGAATACGTGCCGCCCATTTCGAGGTGCAACAGCGCAAGACAGCCGAGGACGCGCTCGCAATCGTGGCCACGGAGACCGCGTTGCCCCCTGCCCGGGCGTCTTCGATCGTGCGCCAGGGCGGCATCTACCAGGAGATCCTCGAGGAGGCGAACGCCATCCAGGCCGACCTCATCGTCATCAGCTCGACCGCCAGCATCGGCATGCCATGCGCACCTATTTCCTCGGCTCCAATGCCGGCCACGTGGTGCGCTATGCCAAATGCTCGGTGCTGGTGGTGAGAAACTGACGCAAAAGACGCCGCACCGCCGACGGCTCCAATCGGCTACGATTTGAATTTATCTATTGACTACATAATGAAGATGGTATATAGGATCGCCATCCTCGCTCATGGAGGGGCGTCTCCGGAGACGATCCTGAAGGCGGAGCGAGGGTGGCGTCCTGCGGCCGCGGCTCGTAACCGCGGGCTCGGGAGGTCCGGGACACCGCCCGTCATCATTGAAACATTTAAGTTTTTTGGCCTTCTCGCGAGGCGAGCCCCGACGCAGGCCCGGCGCGGCCACTAGTTATTTCATCGTCTCCATCGATGACTTGGAAATCAAATAATACCAACCCTCCGGATTCGGTAACCTGGGGGATTCCCAAGAAATCGCCGGTGACATAATAATTCAAGTCGGCAAACGAGGGGTGTTTGCCATGGGCCAAGCGGTGCCGATTAGGACGGACTACACGGCCAGTGAGGTTGCGGCGGTTTGCGAAGTGCGCGAAGGATGGGGCGCAAGCGCGAAGGCTTCTGGCGCTTGCGGCGGTGCTGGACGGAGTTTCGCGTGAAGAAGCAGCGAAGCTCGGCGGGATGGATCGCCAGACGTTGCGTGACTGGGTAATCCGGTTCAACGAGCAAGGGCGGGACGGTCTCATCAACATTCCTTCGCCTGGCGCGCCGCCCAAGCTCGACGACATGCACAAAGCCTTTCTCCGCCGGATCGTGGACGAGGGCCCGATCCCTGCGGTCCACGGCGTGGTGCGTTGGCGGGCCTGCGATCTGATCATGCGGCTACATGACGAGTTCGGGCTCTCGGTGTCGGACGACACCATCTATCGCGCCTTGAAGGACCTTGGGCTTCTCGCATGTGAGTGCCCGGCCGAAGGCCTACAAACAGGACGCAGACGCCATGGCGGCGTTCAAAAAAACTTTGCCCTACGCGTGGCGGAAATCCGCGCGACACTCCCGCCTGGCACGCCAGTAGAGATTTGGTTCCAGGATGAGATGCGTGTCGGTCAGAAGAACAAACTCACCTATCGCTGGGCCAGAAAAGGCTCGCGTCCCCGGGCCATCCACGATCAACGCACCCAATCAACCTATCTGTTCGGCGCGGTATGCCCCGAGCGCGGAGCCGGCGCTGCCCTCGTGCTGCCCGCTTGCAACACCGAGGCCATGCAAGCTCCATCTCGACGAAATCGCAACGAAAGTCACCCCCGGCGCACACGCCGTTCTCATTCTCGATCAAGCTGGATGGCACGGCGCCAAAGACCTCAAGGCTCCCAGAAACATCTCGCTCCTGCCGCTGCCGCCGCGTGCGCCGGAGCTCAACCCGCAAGAAAATATCTGGCAATTCATGCGGGCGAACTGGCTGTCGAACCGCATCTTCAAATCCTTACGACGAAATCATCGAGGATCCACTGCTGCTACGCCTGGAATACGCTCATCGATCAACCCTGGAAAATCATGTCCATCGCTCGCCGCGATTGGGCAGTCGCCGGTCAATCATTGTGAGGGTTGGTATTAGTCGCCAGTATCGAATTTTATGCATGAGGCCGAACGCCCTCATACGGATGCAGTGTTTGCGGAGGTTTGGCGCGGGGCGGTACCGAGGCGGCGCCCGATTCCCGCGTAAATTCCGCCTATTTACGCGGGGCACGCGGTATCGGGGGGCGGTGCTGCGCAGCAGTGTGGCGATGCGCGCGCATTTGCCAGCGCATGACGAACGCCCGCGATATGGAGCCCGTCGCTGAGCCTGCCGGTCTACTTTCGTCCCCCGAGCAAGTCCTGCCCGCCAGCGGAATGTGGCGGCCACCGCTGAGATCGTCTCTGTCACGCTACCCCCCCCCCCCCTCTTCGCCCGCGTTTCCCTTGCGCGCGTAGTCTGGAAGCGATCGTTATGATCAGCCGACGCGAAGGCTTCACTCTGGCTTGATGTTGGCGGCTTTGATAACTGGCCACCATTTCTCAATTTCAGCCTTGTGGTCAGCGCCGAGAGCCTCAGGTGTTTGCTGGTCGCGCGGCGGGATCTACTGCCCAAGATCAGCGAACCGGCCTCGCACGACCGGATTGGCCACAACAGGAACCAGACCCCCAGTGCCGCGCGGCTTCCCAGCGAAAGAAGATCGAGGGCAAGAGAAACATTCGAGAACGACTACTGCGGGCGGGGTTCTCGTTGGATACTAAAGACGACCAGACTTGAGCGAGATGAAATAGTCGCGCGCCCGCCTCTCGGCTCCAGGCCGGCGAAGATCGTAATGTAGCAGCCCCCGTCATGGTGGAATTGTGGACACGCCACTCGCCCGTGCCGAAGCGATCCTCGTTGACCGACACTTCCCCATGGAAGGCATTGACCGAGGGATCGACGAAGCGATCCCCGCGCTCAAGGCGTGCCATCTTCCGTTGGGTCTTGAGCCGCCACGACTTCTTTGAATGTTCTTGGCCTAGGGTTGCGCATGGGTATCTAACCCTTCCTCTGCACCGAACGTTCCAACTGGGTCATTTTCAATCCTCTTCCGCCTCACGCTTCACCGCAGGGCGCCTCCGGGTTCTTGAACTTGAGCCAATCCGGCGACCGGCCCGATCGGTAACGGGATCCCAGGCGCTTCGAGACGATGCCTTCGAGCCCCATCTTGCAGGCGTGTTGGAAGACCGTCAGGCGCAGTCATGCTCCAGGTGCTCGTTCAGGCGTACCCCGTGCCGTGCCTTGCGCAGGCGGTCTGGTTTCCAGCATGGCCCTGCGCACCTGGATCGGATCGCGCCGCAGGTCCTCGCCGTTTAGCTCCAACAGGTCGAAGGCGTACAGGAACACTTGCGAACTCGTTCCGCCTGTGGCGCAGAAGCTGGAAGGTGGCCAGCCCCCGCTCGTCACAGCACACCACCTCGCCGTCGAGATTTATCGGCAAGCACGACTGCCTCGAGCCGAACGACGTCCTCCACCGCGCACTCGCCTGCCCCGACAACCGGAGGCAGGCTTCAGGGGCGATCGCAAGGTCAGCAGTAAGACGACGCTGACGGCACAGGGATGGTGCCGAAGGTTCCGACAATTCGGAATTTGACTGCGGCCGCGGGAGCGAGCCACGGGCGAGGTCGCGGCAATGGAACAGTCGTAGCAATGGCGAATTCGCAGGTCGCGAGAAGGGAAGTCAAAGTCGCGAGAGTTTTAAGCCGCATGGCCAACCAACACGGCGGCCGTCAGCCGCATCCCTTCGACTTGGCCCCGCCAAATATGCGGGGCCATTTTTTATTTTTTTTTTTGGACCGGCGATGATTTGGTAATGCGATATGTGCCCGTCTTCTTACCTACGCCCTGGACCAGCGTTTCCGTGGCCAAAATCGGAGTTGGGCGAATTTCTATGTCACCAGTCAGTCCGTCGAACTTTCCAGTACCGCCTAACCATTTTCCCTTGAAAACAATAGGACTGCCAAGTGCGATAGGGCCATTCGTCATAAACTCTTCAAAAACCTGATCGCCCACTGTGTCCGCATAGTTGCAGAAGCCTCGCACTTCGACGGTTTTCGCGGTCTTATTCACGTCCGTCATGAAATTGCAACGGCCCCCCATGTTGTGAAGAAGTCCACTGCCGCCATCATTAAGCGCAGTCATTATGGTGCTTGAGACGCTGACATCCCGATCGATGAAAGAGACAGGCTTAGACGGAGCCCGGATTGACGGAAGTGTATGTGATGGAAAACTTTGCTTCGCTGGGCAACTCCTGAGCCAATCCTGAAGTGGCAAACGCGATCGAGGCGAAACCGCCCAGCAAAACCGATGTTATTAACCTCATCTACTCCTCCTTTTGGAAGCAACCAGGAAGTCATTATCGCAAAAAAGTGCACGGGCTGCACCTCCCGAGAACCCTGCCTCCATCCGCTCCGCCTTCGAAAAAGTAGGACACCGGAACGCCAAGGATGCCTGCCGAGGCCGAGGAGGATTGGGGCCGATGAGGCATCCCCGAGCGCAAACCCCAGATCATCCGCTCCGGATCAGGAATTCCCCGCGGGGGTGAAATCCCTGCCGGGATTTGCACGCGCGTCCCGAACTCCGGAACCTCGAAGCTATGCTACCCAAGGGGAGCCGATCAGACCCAACATCCCAAAGGGGCCGGCCTCTCGGCCATTCGTCTGCTGCCAGACTTCGTAGTGCCGTTCAGATCGAAGCCCGAGGCATTGAACCGCTCGCAAAAATAGAATATTCTCAAATTACCCCAAGATTGGGAGCGGGTCATATGGGTTCTATTCGCGGGGCACTGCCCGGGGGGAACACCGATGCAGCATGAAAATCGCGATTTGAAATTCGGCTGCCTTAAACCTGTTCCATCGGGTTGTTGAAGACTGCCACGAAATAGTCGGCAAGTCAGTCAGCACAGCAAACCCAGGCATACCAAGCGGCAGCTTCAGTAGTGAGCAGCACGCTAGACGTACTTCTGTAGTTGAGCAACAGCCGATCTGCGGATCGACAGGCTGCCGGGGGCGAACCTTCCGCCGAGCCAATTATGGAGCCTCGACATTTTGTGGCACAACTTGATGGCGGGCCAGTTCGAAACATTGACGGCCAGATCGATCGATGGGGCCAAGATTTTTATCAGTTGTTCACTAGCCCTTCAAGAACCTTCCAGTACGGACACCCCAACAAAATCCGTCCTCAAATGGTTTGACATTTCCTAAGAGCGTCGAATTCTCTTGCAGTACGGAGGGCTTCGATATGAAATCGAGGCCCTCATCATCTGTCAATATTGAGCGGAATAAAGATACCAATCAAGTTATCTTTAAGTTGAAAGCCCAAGCTGGCGCAAATCGGCTTCGAGCTACTATTACTGCTTATCAGGATGGGATGCTTCGCGGTCATCTTGTTATCGATGAGGCGGACCTGACAAAGCTAAACAGTAGTTTTAAAAAGAACGATAATGTTCACGAGAACCTAAGTAAAATTGGTAGCTTATACGCGCCCGGTAAAAGCTCCTTCGCTTTTACGCTCTTTCTCTCGCGGCATGGTATAACCGGTCACAGCCCGAGTAACGTTCTTAGCTGGAACGCAAAACTATTCAAATGGCCTGACTTGCAGCATCTGAGGGAACGAGCGAGCTAGGATCGAAGCTATAAATATAGGTAATCGATCACGTGGCGAGCTTATACGAAAGTCCTGAAAAATATCCGGATTTAGATTTAGAGTTCGGGATAATTCGGTGGCATGTTCGAAGGCTTATTCCCGCTGAGCTTGCCGATGTGCTTGAAAGTCCGGCTGTGACGCACCTTCAGATAATGGTGCCTCCCACTTTTGATTTTACTCACTTTAAATTCAGAAAATGAACAACAGACGGCTGACGAGGGATCGGCTAGCCGTATCACGGTGGTATACTGGCGGAAGTATGTTTGCGCGCAATCACGAACATGCAATTTCAGACATCGCGCTGGTCCTCGGTAAGATGAAACAGGATCCGTCAGTCGAGGTAATGGCACCTTGCTTCGACTGGCCTGGCCGATTCCGCTGGTTTGGGAATTATGATGAGCTCAAGCAAATGTTTAGGAGCGGCGAGTTCAATGTCATGCACTATTTCGGTCATTCGGGCGAGATTGTACAGCCTGGTGCGCAAAGGGGCCGGGTACTTGACTCTTAGAAGTGGAGACGACAACCTTCGCCTGAGCCAAGTCAGCGGCCCCTTGGGGCGAAGTGAGTTTTCAAAAATTGTCCACTCATTGTTTTGAATTGCTGCAGTTACGCGCAAGCTAGCAAGATACTGAGCGGAGCAGAAAGCTTCCCTCACTCGTTTATTGAAAACAATTGCATCGCTTGCGTTGGGCCAAGCTGGCCAGTTGATAGTCATGCGGGCAATTTCTTTATGACGAAGCTATACACTCAACTCGGAGACGGAGCTTATTTTGCTGACGCCGTTAAAACGGCTCGGGAGCAACTGCTACACCTTGCGGAGGGGGAGCAGGAACCAAATCGTAAGCTTGCGTTGAAGCTCGCTGCTTTTCGCGCTTACACTTACTACGGCCCTCCTGATTTGCGGTGTGTCTTTGTGGAGAGGAAAAAATGAGCGGAATCAATTCCAAAGCCGGTCGCCATTTTCACTGGTGGTTCGAAGAAAGTCGGAGATGCTAGTCACTTTGATCTTCTTTTGCAGACACCGGAGGAGGTGGTACCACAGTGGGCGCTTTGCGTGCCAGCTTAGGCGACTTGGTGCCAGACGAGCTCGGCGCTATGCTCTGAGGACGTGAAGGCCAAAGCAAAAGACATAGGGCTATGCCAGGAGGTTTCAATAGCGCTCGGGATAAACGCTAAGGGCAAGGTCGGGTTCCTGGGCACAGGCGCGGCAGGAGGGGACTGCAAGTCTAACGCTGAAATGCAAGGTTGGATAACGCGGGCCCAGCGAGGTCCGGGGTCGCGTGATATGAGTGATTCATTCAAGTGCGGGCTAGCAAACTTAGAGATATTCGTAGTAAACCCATTGATAAATCTTCAATCCACGGGAATGATCTCAGGCTAGGATAATTGTTAACCGAGACAATTTTTGGAGGTGCGAGATGGGCGAAAACGATCGCGAACAAGATAAGGCGCAACCCAGCGTCTGGTGACGAGGATCCTTTGGGACCATGTAGATGCTGTGGTAAGACATAGTTCAAGTTATGGATTATGATGACATTCGAAATCATGCGTGGGTCAACAGACGAGTGGGTCCCAACTTCGAACAGCAGCCACCTACAAGAGGAGACTCGGGTAAGGCATTAAATGACATTGAAGGAGCTCCCTACCGATCAAAAGCCTTCCGCTGTAGCGAATCTTTTCTTATGGAGAGCTTGAAAACGCGATCAAGGATCTGGGGGCCGCGTTTTTTAAGGCGATGGCTTTGGGCGGCGCTACTGCAAGAGAACTAAGTAAAGGATATTGATAAGCGCACGAGGCATTGAACTCATTCGAGGTGATCTCAAGCTGGCTGGGTCGTCCGAAGGTGCTAGGCGCGCCTTTTTTCTCTTTAACTTCGGGACCTTAATCTTGAACCCAAAGCCCTCCTGGCGCTCCGCCGCCTGAAAAAAATAGAGGTGGTCTCGGTTGTCTGAACAGTTTTTCCGCGTCGATAAGTGGAGTGGCTGCCGGGATTAGGCAGCCAAGCGGAGTGGCAGCGGGGTGAAG
>CAVRLO010000026.1:0-34033 GCA_963721815.1 uncultured Candidatus Rokubacteria bacterium | reverse complement strand
TTGGCCCCCTCCGACAGCGGTCGCCCCCGGGCGTGGGCCCCGTCAACATGACGTACTCTGCCACACTGACCGCCCAGGAGCATGCCACAACGGCTCCACGCGTCCCCGGACATCTGCGCCGTGAGCTTGATGCTGCGGCTGATGAGGCCCCCCATTAGCGGAACTGCCCAGCGCGATGTCGAGGCCGACCGGAGGGGACGAGGCGCCCTCCGGTCGGCGGTCGCACGCGCGAGCCTCACCGGGACTCGTCGAGCCACCGCGGGTTGTTGATCTGGAGCGCTTCCCTGATCGTGCGCCGCAGGTGATCGCCGAGCGGCCGCGGGGTCGAGGTCGCCGGCGCCCTCGCGGATCTTCCGGGCGAGCCGCCGGTTGAGCGCGTCGAGCGATGACCGCGCGTCCGTCTCGCCGAGGAGCGCGGCGAGCCGGTCGCGCTCGCCGGGACTCGAACGCCGGACCGAGCTCCAGCTCGCGCCGGACGGTGGCGAGGACGTTGATCGCCACCCGGCACTGGAAGCGCACGTCGGCGGCGAGGGCGGGCAAGATGTCGCGCTCGAGGAACTCGCGGACGGCGTCGAGCAGCTCGGCGGCCGTCGGCCGGCTGGGCGGCATGTCAGCCGCGCTCCCCGAGCAGCGCGAGGAAGTCGTGAAGCGGCTCCTCCGCGCGGCGTCCGATGGCCAGCTGCTCCAGCGACCGCTCGCCGCCGCGCCGGTGGCTCTGGCCCTTCATCATGCACATCACGCTCCACTTCAGACAGCCGAAGGCCTCCCAGAACGACACGCGCTCGGGATCGACGCGGCCGCCGCCCGCGCCCTCATACGCCGCGAAGAGCTCCTCGCGCCGGCCGAAGCCGCCCACGGGATGCCGGCCGCCGAAGCGCCAGGTCCGCACACACAGCCAGCCGAGATCGGCCATGGGATCGCCCACGTGCGCGATCTCCCAGTCGAGCACGGCCCGGATACCATCGGGCCCCACGATGAAGTTGCCGTTCCGGAAGTCGCCGTGGACGAGGGACCGGCGCGCCGGTCCGGGCGCGCGCTCGGCGACCCAGCGAAACCCCAGCTCGATCGCCGGCTGCGGGTGGTCGAAGCTGTCCCAGATCTCGCGGTAGACGTCCACCTCGGCTGCCGCATCCTGCTCGATCAGGAACGGGAACGAGTCCGGAGTGATGGCGTGGATGGCGGCGAGGATCTCGCCGCACTGCCCGGCCATCACCGACCGGGCCGCCGCGAAACGCTCGTGCCGGCAGATCCGCGCTCCCGAGTGTCTCGCCCTCGATCCGCTCGGTGACATACCCGGCTCCGAGCCCGTCCTCCGGGGCCAGCACCAGCCGCACGCGCGGCGCCGGCACTCCCGCCCGCGCCGCCGCCATCATCAGCGCAGCGTCCTCCTCGCCGGCGACGCGCGGCAGCCGACTCATCGGGTCGCCGGGCCGGAGCGAGCGCACCACCGGCTGCTGGAGGATCAGGGACAGCGTCTCGTCACCGGCTCGCGCGTCGAACGACCAGGTGGCCTTGGTGGCCCCGCCGGTGAGCCGGACGAGATTCGTCACCTCCCCGGGCGGCCCGAAGCGCGCGGCGATCACCCGAGCCAGCCTGGTGGAAAGATCCTCGAGCTCGCTCATCGATCGTCTGGTCTGGCCGCGCGTGGGAGCGCGGGCGCCGCCGCCATCCGGTTCCGGGGGGACGGATGTCGCGGCCCGGATGAGCTAGTATCTCCGAACGGAGGGGCGAACCCCATGGACTTCTCGATCCCGGCCGAGATCCAGGCGAAGATTCGCGAGCTGGACGACTTCATCGAGCGCGAGATCAAGCCGCTCGAGCTCGCCAACATCGCAGTTCTTCGACCACCGCCGCGAGCACGCGCGGACCAACTGGGACGACGATGGCAAGCCGCGGCCCGAGTGGGAGGCCCTGCTCGGCGAGATGCGCCGTCGCGCCGATCGCGCCGGCCATCTCCGCTTTGCCCTGCCCAAGGCCCTCGGCGGTCAGGATGGGTCGAACCTCGCCATGGCCGTCATCCGCGACCACCTCGCGGCGCGGGGGCCTGGGCCTTCACAACGATCTGCAGAACGAGTCGTCGATCGTCGGCAACTTCCCCCTCGTCCACATCATGTACGCGTTCGGCACGCCGGAGCAGAAGGCGAAGTACCTGGAGGGCATGATCACCGGCGAGCACCGCATCGCCTTCGGGCTCACCGAGCCGAACCACGGCAGCGACGCCACCTGGCTGGAGACGGTGGCGCGCCGGGACGGCACGAGTGGGTGATCAACGGCGCCAAGCGGTTCAACACCGGCCTGCACTCCGCCACCGTCGACCTGATCTTTGCCCGCACCGCCGGCCAGCCGGGTGACGCGCGGGGGATCACCGCCTTCCTGGTGCCCACCGACACCCCGGGCTTCCGGGCCGAGCACATGTGGTGGACGTTCAACATGCCGTCCGACCACGCGGAGGTCACGCTCAAGGACGTGCGCGTGCCGCGCCCGACCATCCTCGGGCGAGGAGGGCGAGGGCCTCACCGTCGCCCAGCACTTCGTCCACGAGAACCGCATCCGCCAGGCCGCCTCCAGCGTGGGCGCCGCCCAGTACTGCATCGACGAGAGCGTGGCGTACGCGCGGGCGCGCAAGACCTGGGGCAAGCCGCTCGCGGTGAACCAGGCCATCCAGTTCCCGCTCGCGGAGCTCTCCACCGAGTGCGAGATGATCCGCCTGCTCGTCAGAAAGACCGCGTGGCATCTCGACCGCCAGGATCACATGGCGGTCAGCCACATGGTCTCGATGGCGAACTACCGCGCCAACCGCCTGGTCTGCGAGGCCGCCGACACCGCCATCCAGGTCCACGGCGGGATCGGCTACACCCGGCACAAACCCTTCGAGCACATCTACCGCCATCACCGCCGCTACCGGATCACGGAAGGATCGGAGGAGATCCAGATCCGCCGCGTGGCCGGGCACCTCTTCGGCTTCATCGGGAGGAGTGGAGCATGACCCCGCTTCGCGGCTGCTTCCTCGTTTGCCTGTGCCTGTCGTCGAGCCTCGCGGCGACGGCTCAGGTCCTCGCGTACGCGGCGCGGCACGGCAGGTGTCGGCGGTTGGATCGGCGAAGAAGTTGGGACTGGTGACGAGCATGCGCCCGTCACGAGGATGGGAGACGGCGATGTCGACGCGAGCCGCGGTGTTCGTCGCCATCCCGTTCCTCCTTGACCACCTCGGGGTTCCGAGCGACCATCGCGCCAGAAGCGAACAGCATGACACGGTCCGCGCGCGACGGCGCGCGCCCGATGCGATGAGTACCTGATGAACGGCGATCCGAGATCCCTGGCGGCCCTTCTCTCTCACGGCACGGGCACCCATTCGGCCTTTCGCTTCGACGGCATTGGCGTCTCCCGTGCGCAGCTTGAAGAACAGAGCGATGAGGCCACCGCCTGGCTGGCCGCGCAGGGCATCGGCAAGGGCGACGTGATCGCAGTGTGGCTAGTCAATCGCCTGGAGTGGATGGCGCTGCTGTTTGCCGCCGCCCGTCTCGGCAGCATTGTCGCGGCCGTGAACACGCGCTATCGCAGCGCCGACGTCGCGCACGTCTTGCGGGTCTCGGGCGCAAAGCTCCTGTGCCTCGAGGCCGGATTCCGGTGATCGACTTTCCCGCGATCCTGGCGGGTGTCGACAAGGCCACCGTGCCCGACCTGCAGAAGCTGGCGATCGTGGGCGGGGGCAATGTGACCACACCATGGCCAAGTGTCCGCTTCGATGCGTTCGAGAAGCGCTATCCCCCTGCGCCGACGCCACAACCGGACTTTGATCTGCCGGTGCTCCTCTATACGACCTCCGGCACGACCAGCGGGCCAAAGCTCGTCGCACATTCGCAAGCGACTCTCGCCGGCCACGCGATATCGGTCTCGCGGGCGCTCGCCCTGTCGTCCGAAGAGCACTCGCTGCTCGCGATGCTGCCATTCTGCGGCACCTTCGGCATGAGCGCCGCCCTCGGCTTCCTTACCGCCGGCGCGCCCATTCACGTGCTCGATGCATTCGACGCCGCGGCGGCTTTTCGTGTGCTCACCGAGCACGGGATCACGCACACCTTCGGGTCGGATGAGATGTTCCGCCGCATCCTCGCTCTCACCGACGCTCCGCGCCCTTTCCCGCGCGCGCAGATGTTCGGCTTCGCAGCGTTCGAGCCGGGATGGCGTGAACTCGCCGCCGCCGCAGACGCTCGCGGGCTGCCGCTGTACGGGCTCTACGGATCCAGCGAGCTGCAGGCGCTGTTTTCCGTCGGCCGGGCCAGCGCGCCCCTTGCCGACCGGATCGAATGTGGCGGCCGGCCGGTGTCACCTGATGCGGTGGTGCGCGTGCGCGATACCGAGATGGGCGAGCTCGTCGCACCAGGGGTCTCCGGCGAGCTCGAGGTCCGGGCGCCGTCGCGCTTCCTCGGCTACTTTCGCAATCCGGAAGCCACGTCCGAGGCGATCAGGGCGGACGGGTTCTTTCGCACGGGTGATGTCGGCCGGCTCCGTGGCGACGGCTCGTTCATCTATGAGACGCGCGCCGGCGACGCCATGCGGATCGGTGGGTTCCTCGTGAGCCCGGGCGAGATCGAGGACGAGCTCAAGTCATGCAAAGGTGTCATCGATGCGCAAGTAGTCGCCGTCGATATCAACGGCCAGGCACGCTGCGCGGCCTTCGTCATCGCCGACCACGACGCGCCACCGGCCGAAACGGCGCTGATCGCGCATTTGCGCGAGCGGCTCGCGGGCTACAAGATCCCGGCACGGATCATTTACACTGACGTGTTTCCGGTCACCGAAAGCGCCAACGGCGTGAAGATCCAGCGCGCGAGACTTCGTGCCATGGCGATGGAGGCCATCGCCGCGGAACCGAGGTCTTGACGCGCTGCCCTGGCCCGCTCATAGGAGGACGTGCTCCTCGGGGCCCACAATGGGTGTCATCGTGACGACGGCGGAATGCACGTGGCGGTCATCGGGGCTCGACCTCGTGGGTCCGGATCACCACAATTCGCAACCTCGGCAGCGTGTATGGTCATGGCAGCGGTGTTCCTGACCGATGGAGGGCTTCCGAGCCAATGCGACGAGAGATGGGCCTCGCCGTTGGGCTCGTGCGCTGGGCGGCCGCGTCGCGCCAGTCCACGCTCTCGAGCCTTTGTGCCTGTGGCGATCTTTTCGATCCTGCGGTACACCGGCATGCGGCGCGAGTCGGTGGCGACCTTGCGGATGTATCACCTGGACGGCGAGTGGGGCCTGCGTCGCGTGCCCGTCAAGGGCGGCAAGACGCGGGACATCCCCCTCCCCTCAGTGGTCATGCAATTCCTGCACGTGTACGTCGAGCGCGTGCTCGCGACACAGATGGGCACCGTGGGACCGGACACCCCGTTGTTCTGGTCGACGAGCGCCCTGGGGGGCCCCCATGGTGAGGACAGCACGCGCCCTCCCTGGCCCCCCTCTGGCGCAAGCCTCCCAGCGCTTGAAGCACGCAGCGCAGCGTGCGCGTGCCTCGCCTGGCTCCACGTCGCTTCCTCGCCCTCAGCCTCCACGCGCCCTCGATCAGACCGCCGCCGAGCCCGAGTTGAAGACGCTCGTGCATCCGCCGCCGTCGTCACCGACCACGACGCTGGCGGACGCGCTCGTCGCAGACTACGAGGCTGACCGCGGGTCTTGATATGGCTGACCATATCGCCATATCAAGGTGATACACAGGTGTTCATTTCTGCCCTTGGGGAGAGACGCATGACGAGACGCGACCCACGACCAGGCCACCCACGACGCGCCGACGAGACGCCGATGGACAAGACGACGCTGCGCCTGCCCTCCGCGCTCATGAAGGCCGCCAAGCACTACTCGGTGGATGCCGACGTGGACCTGCAAGACATCGTCGCCGAGGCGCTGCGCGACTACCTAGCGAAGCGCGGCGCGAAGACGACGACCAGATCAGGAGGCTAAGGACGACCGATGATCATCCGCGTGCTGAGTTTCTGCCTTGTCCTGACAGGATGCGCGACGACGCCAACGCTTCAAAACACGCCCATCCAAGACTACGTGTGGGAGATGAGTAGGAAGTGTAACGCCGCGGGTATCACGATGACCCGCGTCGATCCCGATGGGCGCTACCATGCCCACGGCGTCAACGTGACCTCGTTCGATGCCTTTAAGGCGTGCATGGACGAGCAGCAACGCCTGCATCCGTATCAAGAGTGGCTCGCCGCCAGCGGGAGGAAGTGAACACAACAAGGTGCCCGGCACGCGCCATCAACGCGTCCGGGCGATGGCCCACAACCCAATCAACCCCTATTGCGGAAGGGCTGAACGGATCATGAACGCCTCTAAGATACCCCACACGATGATCGCCGCGATCTATGCACGCAAGTCCCGTCCGGACGAAGGACGCCACGAGACAGAGAAGAGCGTCACGCGCCAGAAAGACGAAGCCCGCGCGTACATCGAACGCATGGGCTGGACACGTGGCCCCGTCTTCGAGGATGACGCGATCTCCGGGAAGCACGGCGAGGATCGACGGCCGGGCTTGAAAGCGCTGCTCGCCGCCGCCGAGCAGGAGCCAAGGCCATTTGACGTGGTCGTCATGGCCGCGGATGATCGCCTCATGCGTGACCAATGGAAATCGGCGCTGACGCTTCCGCCTCCACGAGGCGGGCGTGCGCCTGTTCTTCTATCAGGAAGATCGCGAGGCGCAACTCGCCGACGCGACGGGCCGCTTCATGGAAGGCGTCCGGAGCTATCGTCGGAGATGTATCGCGAGTCCGTCACCCGACACATGACGGACGCGCTCAAGCGCAAGGCGAAGGCCGGGCACGTGCACGGCGGGCGCGTGTTCGGCTATGACAACGTCCGCGTGGACGGCCACGTCGAGCGCCAGATCAATGCGACCGAGGCTCCGGTGGTGCGGCGGATCTTCGCGCAGTACGCGAAGGGGCTGACACCGAAGCGGATCGCCGCCGATCTGACGGCGGCCAACGCCCCAACGCCAGGACGCGCGGGCGGCTGGACGACGGGCACCGCGTGGACGAAAGCCAGCGTCCGCGAGGTCTTGTTCCGCGAAACGTACCGAGGGGTTATGCTGTCGCGCTGGGGGGACCGAGACCATTCGCGTGGACAAGCCGGAGCTACGCCTCATCGACGCGCCGCTGTGGGACGCCGTCCACGCCCGGCTCGACGGGCAGCGCCAGGTCTATCTTCGGGACGACGCATGGCAAACTCTTCGGCCGCCCGTCGAACAGCACGGAGTCGAAGTATCTCCTCACGGGGCTGTTGACGTGCGGCGCGCCTTCCGAGGACGGGGATCGCTGCGGCGCGGGGATGACCGTGGTCTCGCGCGCCCACGGCCGGAAGCGCGCGTACTTCTATCAGTGCTTGGCCAACGTGCGCAGCCGTCGCCGAGGCGAGCCCTGCGCGAACACGCTCCCCGCCCCGATGGCGACGACGGATCAAGTCATCCTGAACCTGATCGAAGGGACGATCCTGCGCCCCCGACGTGATCACCGGCGCGATCGCCGAGGCCGCGCGACGGCTGCATCCCGATACGATCGCCGCCCGTCGTCACGCACTCGAGCGCGATCTCAAGACCGTCGAGCGCGAACTCGCGAACCCCACGCGCGCCATCAAGGCGGGCGGCCGACGGGTCGAGTCTCTTGTGGCTGAAGTGGAGACGTGCGACGCGCGGAAGCGCGTGCTTCAGGCCGACCTCGCGCGGCTCGCGCAGGCCGACGGGCTCGCGTCCCTGGACCTGCGACGCATCGAGCAGGATCTCCGCGTCCGGCTGGAGGATTGGCGCGGCCTGCTCACTCGACACGTGGGCGCGGCTCGACAGATCCCCGCCAAACTTATCCCGGATCGCCTGGTGTTCACGCCGCATGTCGAGGGCGATGCGCGCTACTACACGTTCACGGGGATCGGAAGGATTGAGCCGCTCCTCCAAGGCGTGGTCGCCCTCCCCCCCATGCTCGCAGGGGGAGAGCGCCTCGTTCGACAAGGGTGGGGGCCCCAACGAGATTCGAACCCGTGTTTCCGTCACGATCACGTTTTCGCTATATGACTCACCATGTTGGAGAGCGCTTAGCCCTCAAGAACACGACGCGACTAAAACACGCACCTCGCCCAAGGAAGCAGTCAGGGCCCTTCTGGCTTCCCTCTCTGGTTGCGGGGGCTGGATTTGCTTTTCAGCGTATAGAAGTCGACATCAACGCCCTCCGCGCCCTCGCGCCCCTTCCCCGCGCCCCCGTTCCCAGGCCATCACGCCCCCAGCCCCGCACACCCAGCCCCGCTGGAGCCGCAGGCACAGCGTACGGTCTAGCTGCTCGGACGGCCTAGGCGCGCAGACGGAGTGGTTCTGGCGGGCGCCCTAATTTCTAGTTGTGCGTCTGATTGATTGAGGCGGCTGCCCGTAGATGCGGATGAATGCCCGTCTCATGTTTTCTGCGTCACCGAAGCCGACCGCTTCCGCGATGCATTCAACAGAGTCGGCAGTCGTCTCTACGCGGCCTCGAGCCAGATCGGCGCGGAGCCGTTCCACCACACGCGCGGGTGTGGTGCCGGTCTGCGCCCGGAATGCGCGGCTGAACTGGCGCAGGCTGATGCCAACCGCCTCCGCCAAGCGCTCGACGGTGAGCACTTCGGCGATGTGATCGCGAGCATAGCCAATGGCGGCGCCAATCCGGTCATTCTGTGGCGCCAGATCGACGGAAGCTGCGAATTGGGATTGTCCGCCATAGCGCCGATGGTAGACGACGAGGTGCTGTGCCACGCCTTTGGCGATGGCAAAACCATGGTCCTCCTCGATCAAAGCTAGCGCAAGATCGATGCCGGCGGTGATGCCAGCTGATGTCCATACGTTGCCGTCCCGACAGAAGATCCGATCTGCTTCAACGCGGATGGATGGGTATTCTCGTTGAAGGCGCGCTGCATATCGCCAGTGCGTCGTCGCTCGACGCCCGTCCAACAATCCAGCCGCCGCTAGGGCAAATGCACCTGTGCAGACACTGGCAACTCGCCGGCATCGGTTTGAGGCCTCCACAATACGGCCCAACGTGCCAGGAGATAGGGCGGATAGGAGCGGATCGATCTGTCCGCCGGTGATGACCAGCGTATCGAGCTCGGCATCACCGAGCGACGCAGCAGTAGTAGCCATGCCAAGGCTGTTCGCCACGGCACCTTCATCAGCTGCGAGGACATGGATCCGATAGGCGAGGCGTTCGAGCTGGTCATTTGCCGCTTCAAAGGCGCCGGCCGGACCGGCGAGATCGAGCATCTGAAACCCCGGGGAAACGTAGAAGCCGACCGTTATCATGGCCGAATTGTAGGGAAGTTTGACCTTGCGGTCAAGCTGCCTAGGTCTTAGCTTGTCCGCAGGGAGGACAGGCGATGTCACAGCAAATCAGCGTAGTGGTGCCGGTTTACGACGGCGTGACCCAACTCGACTTCACTGGTCCGCACCAGTTCCTCTCGCGTACACCCGACTTGCAAGTCAGGGTGGCTTCGCTGGGAGGTGAACCGGTCACGGCGGACCGCCTCACCTTTTCGAACCTGGACGACTTGGCTGCGATCGAGTCGTGCGATGTGCTCCTGGTGCCGGGCGGCGGTGGCTGCCTCGCCGCCATCGAGAATGATCTATTTGTCAAAGAGATCGCCCGGCTCGGAGCAACCGCGCGGTATCTGACCTCGGTTTGCACCGGGTCGCTCATTCTGGGCGCGGCCGGCTTTCTCCGCGGCCGCCGTGCAGCGTGCCACTGGGCATGGCGGGAGTTGCTTCCGGTCTTCGGTGCAATCGTGGATGAGGGCCGCATCGTCAGGGACGGCAATATCCTGTCCGGGGGCGGCGTCACGGCAGGTATCGATTTCGTGCTGGCCCTGATCGCGGAATTGCGCGGGCCGCGCGCGGCCGAAATGGTCCAACTCGGCTTGGAATATGCGCCTCAACCGCCCTTCAACGCCGGACGCCCGGACACCGCGCCGGCAGAAGTATTGGAGGCGGTGAACGCGCGCACGGCAACGAGCCGCGCTCAACGCCGTGTGCGCCTGGACGCCTGGGCCGCCGCTCATCGTGCCGCTCACCATGCCTGACGTGTCGGCACGACCGCTAATCCTTTCCGACCGTCAGCGGAACGCGAGCCACTGGGGGATCGGTCCGGGTTCCGACACGCCGATCCGCACCCCGCGAGTGCGGTCAGACCACGCCCATAGATGACCTCCACGGAGCGAGACATGAGCGGAAACGAAACGCCTAGTTTCAGCGGTGCGCTGGAGGTTGGCCGAGAGTTGGCATTGATCTTACCCGACAGTCATGCCGTTCGAGATGCTCACGCACAGGCACAAGCGGAATCGCAGCCCTGGCTCTTTAACCATGTGATGCGCTCGTGGCTGTATGGCGTCAAGCTGGCTCAACGCCGCGGGCTGGCTCCGGATGCCGAGCTGGTTGCAGTGGCGGTGCTTCTGCACGATCTCGGCCTTGCCCGCGGTGGCGCTCCCGATCGCCGCTTCGAGGTTGTGGGAGCGGACATCGGCCGCGCCTTTGCCAATGCGCATGACATGGGGGAGCGCCGTGCGGAGGCAGTGTGGGACTCGATCGCACTCCACACGATTGCGTCGATTGCGCAGCGTAAGAGCACGGAGGTGGCGTGCTGTCAGAACGGCATCGCGTGTGACTACGGCGGACTCGGTTATCACGAGCTGAGTGATGACCATAAGAAAGTCATCCTGTCTGGCTATCCTCGTCTTGACATGAAAAACATGTTGACGACATGCCTTTGCGGCATAGCCCAAAGCCATCCGAATACAACAAGGGACAATTTCATCGCAGACTTCGGCATGAAATACATTCCAGGATATACGCGCGTGTCATCGGTTGACCTTCTACATCAAGCGCCCTTTGCCGAGTAGGCGATCAGCGACGTTGGCGAGAAGCAACGTGGCGTCCTCATTGATGGCGCTCGGACCGCGGCCGCACGACGAATCGGCTAAGCCTCCTCGACGTGCAGGGTGTTCGCTGCCTGGGACGCTGCGCGACTAGAGGCAGCAACGTCATCAACTACTCGCCCTACATCATCGACTGGATCGCCAAGGAGCGAGCCTGAACGGGGGATGCGATGAGGAGACTGATCCAGCTCGTGGTGGCGGCGGCGGTGGCGACGATTCCGGTAGCCGCCGGCGCCCAGGCGCTGACGGAGGCGCAGGCACGCGCCGCGATCGCCCCCTGGTACGCGCTGTTCAATCTGCCGGTGCAGGGGGACATGCGGACGCTGCAGGAGCAGGTCCTCACCGCCGACTACGAGTCGTGCTGGGGGTATCTGCCGGGCGAGTGCTGGCGCCGGGAGGCCTCCATCAAGGTCGTCGGTGGCTTTGCCAGGTCGATCCCCGACATGAAGTTCGACATCAAGGAGGTCCTGGTCTCTGGCGATCGAGTCATCGTTCGCGGCGAGGTCACCGGGACACCGGCGGGCGAGCTCTTCGGGGTGCCGCACACCGGCAAGAGCTTCCGGATCATGGCGATCGATATCCAGACCATTCGGGAGGGCAAGATCGCGCGGACCTACCACGTCGAGAACTGGCTCAGCGCGCTGGGGCAGCTCCGCGCCAAGTAGCGAGCTGCGACGTGCGGGCGGGAGGGGCTGGCGTGACCAGCAGCCGCCAACCCCTCCCCGGCCAGATCAGGCGAGATCGAAGCGGTCGAGATCCATCACGTTCGCCCAGGCCTTGACGAAGTCCTGGACGAACTGCGCCTGGGCATCCGCGCTGCCGTAGACCTCGGCCAGCGCCCGGAGCTGCGAGCTCGAGCCGAACACGAGATCGACCCGCGTGCCGGTCCACCGGAGCTTGCCCGTGGCGCGATCGCGCTCCTCGAACACGTCCTTGGCGTCCGAGGCCGCCTTCCACTCCGTGCGCATGTGAGCGAAGGCAACATCAACGCACGCCGGGGGCGGGCGGGCAAATCGCTCCACCTGCCGCATCCGCACGGCTCGGGCCCTACTGCAGGGAGATGACCTTGTCGCTGTCCGTCGCGTCGTATAGCAGCTTCGCCGGCCACGCCGGCCAGGTTACGCCCAAGTCCGGCGCGTTCGGATCGCCGTTTCTCGCGAAGGCGGCCAGGCTCTTCATCATCGCGTCCGACAGGTCGAGACGCCCCGCCATGTTGGCCGTCGAATTGGCGATGTTCGAGAACAGCGACGGCCCGAAGTTGCCGAAGACGAACGGCAGGTCGAACGCATGCGCCGCACCGTAGATGTCGTTGAAGGGCGCAGGTTCCTGGTCCCAGTCAAAGCGGTAGTACCAGACCTCGCTCTGCTGCGACTTCAGCGTGTCCAGCACGTTGTTGGCGGCGGCGACGAGGAATATCTGATTGAGCAGCTCGGTCTTCGCGTTGAAGCCGGTCACCGGCGTCGTCACGGGCAGATAGACACCCGAAATCCACTGCTCGATCGCGATCTGCGGCGCGGCGTTGGGCTGGTACGCGAATTGGATGGCGAACAGCTGTGCGTCGGACACAAGCCGGCCGCTCGGTCCGCCGAACAGCGTCAGGAAGGTCGGGAAGAGCTTGCCCTCGTCGCGCGTGTTAGCGGCCAGCACCGGCACGCGCAGGTAGTTGCCCGCGGCGATCGCGGCGATCGGATCGGTCGGCAGCATCGCACCGTCCGGGATCGGGCCGGAACCGGCCAGTCCGAGCGGGGCGAGCTGGGTCAGCAGCGTGAACAGCAGCGCCGCCGCGCTCTTGGACCGCAGGTAGGTCGCAACCTGCTCCGGTGTCTGGCTCGCGACCCAGGCGGCGGCGCCGGCCATGTCGGCCGCGATGCCGTCGGCGATCACCTGGCGGTACAGCAGCTGGTTGCCCTGGTTCAGGTAGAACGAGGCCGGGTTCAGCGTCGGAAGGCGGCCCGGCGGTAGGTTCGTCGCCAGAGAGATGCCGCCGCTGAGCGGCACCGCGCGATGGAACAGCCGCGGGCGCGCGTCGACCGTCGCCGGCGTCGTGAGCAGCGCATAGACGTTGATCGCCCCGGCCGACTGGCCCATCAGGGTCACGTTGGTCGGGTTGCCGCCGAACTTGGAGATGTTGCGATTGACGAACTTCAGCGCCTTGACGATGTCGAGCAGGGCGAAGTTGCCGGAATCCTCGTCGGCGTCGCCGCCGGTCTTGAGTTGCAGGACGCTGAGGAAGCCGAAGATGCCCAGGCGGTAGTTCACCGTGACGACGACGGCGTCGGCGGCCTTCGCGAGCGCGGCGCCGTCATAGACCGGGTCGGCGGTGTAGCCTGAGACGTTACTCCCACCGTGAACGAACACGATCACCGGCAGGCCGCCGTGATTCGTCGACGGACGCCAGATGTTCAGGTACAGGCAGTCTTCGCTGCCCACCGCCTGGTTCAGCGTCGTGCCGATGGTCGGGTCATAGCGGTTGTTGGCGCCCGGGCCGTAGATGCGGCCGTACTGGACACATGCGTTGCCGAACTGCTGGGTCGGCTTGGGCGACGCCCACGCGTCGGGATCCTGCGGCGCCTTCCAGCGCAGTGCCCCGATCGGCGGCTTGGCGAAGGGAACACCCTTCCACGCATAGGTGCCGGTGGTTGCCGAGTCGTCTACGCCCAGCACGGTGCCGTAGCGGGTTTGTCGCTCTATGGTCGAGCGATCGCTGGCGGCCCAGGCCCCAGCGTGCGAGACGAGCGCGATACAGGCGGCCAAGATCCATGGGGTGCGTGTCATCGCTTATCTCCTTTGAGGTGAAGCGCGTAAATGGCATGAAGCCGGCTGGCCTCCCCACTTGACGTGGTGGCATAAACTGCCCCACACGAGCACCCGCGGTCAACGCCGCAGAACGGGAGAGGCCAGTCATGGACCATATTGGCATCGACGTGCATAAGAGGGAAAGCCAGATCGACGTCCTCGGCCGGCCGGCGATTCATAGGCCTGCCGCCAGAGCACGGCTTTGCCAAACTCCTCGACGGCGAACGAGAAGAGTACGGCCGGTTCTCGGCCGTGATCCGCTGGCGTCGGCGCACCGCCGCGGCGACGGGCGCGACAATCTCGCGCGGGATGTGGATGCGCGTGCGCTTCCCGCGCCGGTGCCGGCGGCCGATCACCAGCCGAGTTGGAGTAGGGACCATGGGCGCACGGCTGGCGCAGGCAGTGGTCACACCTAACGGTGTACGTCTCAAATCGAGACGCGACATGGCCCGCCCGAGGCACCCGGCTTGAGCCACGGGTACCGTTCGTGGAGCGAGGCCAGCATCTCCTCAGGGGACCAGCGCCGTCCTGCACCGGTCGGCGCGGCATGATCTAGCTGCGTGAGACGTGTGCGGGTCGTCGCGCCTTCTTCATCGGCTCTCGCACCGGTGAGGCAAGGCAACTGCTACCAACGCAGACTAGTGTTCTCCATGGGTCCAGGCGGAAATCAGCCCGAGACCAACCGCGACGAACAGGGTCGCTAGGCCGTTGATAGCCCGAAGTGCCACCCGAATCTGTTGCCACTTCCGTTGCCAGTTCGGGGGGTGATTCGGGGAATTCTGCGCCATTCTCGCCCGTCGCTAACACTGCCACATTGGGCGAGAATGCCGAGAAACTGCAGGGAGTTAAGGTGGTGGCCCCAACGGGACACGATCAAACTTGCAGAATTCAAGTCCGCGATATCATTGCGCGCTGACGAGCGACTTCCCTGCCATGAGGCCATGAGGCGCTACCCGCCCGCTCCTCGCGTAAAGCGAGACCCGTGCCTCGTCCACGAAACCGGGGCAACTCACCTACGAGGATCGTGCGTCGGTCCGGGACAACCCGAGCAACCGAGTGCCGGCGCGCCGGGTTGCCACCTAGCACCCCATTTGACGTGGCCGAACCAGTGTCCGGGCGGAGCGGGAGCCGTCGCTCCTTCACGCTGGGACACGTGAACCTTCTGTTCAATGCTCACCAGTAGGTGGGCTGGGATCGTTCACTTCCTCGATATCGAGCCGACAGATCCGGTCGTCGAGCTGTTCCGCCAAGCTCGCGAGTCGTCGGGATGGCACTCGAAGCAGCGCGTCGACCTCTTGTGCGGCCAACTGAACTCCAAGCTCCAGACAGGCGCGGGCCGGGTTCCGAAAGAAGTCCCGCCGGAAACCCGCGTCGGTCAGCAAGCGGCCGAGCGTCCGTTCCACGTCGTGCTGACTCATGCGTCTTATCCTGCTCTGCCGCTGGCAAGGATCGCACCAAGCGTCCTTGCTGCTCTCAATCGGACCTTCTGGTGCAGCCAATGGGAGCTTCTGGTGCAGCCGCGCACGTGAAGGTGTGAATCCACACGTCTCCGTGGACCGGCGAACCATGCCTGACGCGATCGACGCGAAACTCCGAGATCCGCCGCAGCGTTCGCTTTGGCCCAGCCCGTGCACTCGGGCCAGCGCGGAGGACGCGCTCATGATGACTGATCGCCGCTCGTTGCTGGTAGGCGTCGCGCTCGGTGTGCTAGTCAGCGGCTGCCGCGACGCACCCCGTGCCGCCGCTCCAGCACCGCCACCGCCGGTGGTCCAGGTGGCGTCGGTGGTCGAGCGCGACGTGCCGATCTCCGCCGAATGGGTCGGCACGCTGATCGGGTACGTCGACGCGCAGATCCGCGCCCGCGTGAGCGGACATCTGTTCAGCCTGAACTACAAGGAGGGCTCGCCCGTGAAGAAAGGCGACCTCCTCTTCCAGGTCGATCCCCGCCCGTACCAGACCGCCCTCGAGCAGGCCGCCGCGAGACTCCGCCTCGCGGAATCGAACGTGGCCCAGGCGAAGGCGCAGGTGAGCGCCAGTCAGGCGCAGGTCGAGCAGGCCCGCGCCTCGGTGGCGCAGGCCGAGGCCAACGTCACCAAGGCGGAGGCGACCCAGAAGCAGTCCGAGCTCGACGTCGGCCGCTACACGCCCGCGGCCGCGCGCGGGTCCGTGAGCCAGCAGGAGCTGGACAACGCGGTGCAGACCAACCTCGCGAACCTGGCCGCCGTCGCGGCCGCGCGCGCCGCGCTCCAGAACTCGCGGGCCAGCGTGGCGCAGGCGGAGGCGGCGCTCGAGAAGGCGCGCGCCGACGTCGAGACGCAGCAGGCGGAGGTCGCCGCGGCCCGCGCCGCCCTGGCGGACGCCCAGCTGAACCTCGGCTACACCCGGGTCAGCTCGCCCATCGACGGCATCGCCGGGTTCCGCGGCGCCAACATCGGCGACCTCGTCGGCCCGAACGACAGCCGGCCGCTGACCACCGTGTCGCAGGTCGATCCCATCTATGCCGAGGTGGCGATCAGCGAGCAGCTCGCCTACTCCGTGTTCCGGAGATGGGCCGACGATCCTGCTGCGCTCCGCCAGCTCGAGCTGGAGCTGATCCTGGCCGACGGCAGCGTCTACCCGAGGCGCGGCAGAGCGGACATCCTCGACCGGCAGGTGGACCTGAGGACCGGCACCGTGATGGCCCGGGGCATCTTCCCGAACCCCGGCAACGCGCTGCGCCCCGGCCAGTACGCCAAGGTTCGGGCGGTGACCGAGGTGAAGAAGAATGCGCTGCTCGTCCCCCAGCGCGCCGTGCTGGATGTGCAGGGCGTCCGTCAGGTGGCGGTGGTCGGCGCGGACGACACCGTGGAGATCCGGCCGGTGCAGGTCGGCCCGCGTACCGGGTCGCTGTGGATCATCGAGCAGGGCGTGAAGCCCGGTGAGCGCGTCGTGGTCGAGGGCCTGGACAAGGTTCGGCCCGGCGCGAAGGTCAAGCCGGAGCCCGCCTCGCCGAGCGCCCCGGCCGGCCGCGGGCCGTCGAGCTAGAGGGGGGCTCTCGCCATGGCCAGGATCTTCATCAACCGGCCGATCGTGGCGATGGTGATCTCCATCCTCATGGTCATCGTCGGCGTCGTCGCGATGGTGCAGCTGCCGATCGCGCAGTACCCGAACATCGCCCCGCCCGAGATCCTGCTGACGGCGACCTACCCCGGCGCCGACGCCCTGACGCTCGAGCAGTCGGTCGCGACGCCCATCGAGCAGCAGATGAGCGGCGTCGACAACATGCTCTACATGTACTCGACCAGCCAGACCGCCGGCGGCCAGATGCAGCTGCGCGTGAACTTCGACATCAACACCGACCCGAGCTACGACCAGGTGCTCACCAACCTGCGATACACGCAGGCCCAGTCGCAGCTGCCGCAAGACGTCATCAACCAGGGCGTCACGGTCATCAAGTCGGTGACGAGCCCGCTGGGAATGTTCGTGCTGTACTCGCCGAAGGGCACCTACGACCCGTTGTTCCTCAGCAACTACGCCTACGTGAACCTCAACGACCCGCTGACGCGCGTCCCCGGCGTCGGCCAGGTGCAGATCTTCGGCGCGGGCAAGTACGCCATCCGGCTCTGGGTCAATCCCGACACCCTGGGGAAGCTCGACATCACCGTCAGCGAGATCATCAGCGCGCTCCAGGCGCAGAACACGGTGAACCCGGCCGGCCAGGTCGGCGGCGAGCCGGCGCCGAAGGGCCAGGAGTTCACCTACGCGGTGCGCGCCCAGGGGCGCCTGGCGAGCGTCCAGGAATTCGAGAACGTCGTCGTGCGGGCCAAGCCCGACGGCTCCCTGGTGCGGGTGAAGGACGTGGCCCGCGTGGAGCTCGGGGCGCAGACCTACACGACGCAGGGCCGCCTCAACGGGCGCCCCGGCGTGCTCGTCCTGATCTACCAGCTGCCCGGCGTCGAACGCCATCGCCACCATGCAGGCCGCCACGAAGCTGATGGAGGAGGCCAAGGCGCGGTTCCCGCAGGACCTCGAGTACGTGACGGCGCTCGACACGACGCTGGCGGTCAGCGAGGGCATCCACGAGATCGTGAAGACGCTCTTCGAGGCGACCGCCCTCGTGGTCCTCGTGGTGTTCATCTTCCTGCAGGGCTTCCGCGCCACGCTCATCCCGCTGCTGGCAGTGCCCGTATCGCTGGTCGGCACGTTCATGGTGTTCCCGCTGCTGGGCTTCTCCATCAACACGCTGTCGCTCTTCGGCCTCGTGCTGGCCATCGGCCTCGTGGTCGACGACGCCATCGTCGTCGTCGAGGCGGTCGAGCATCACATCGAGCGGGGGCTGTCGCCGCGCGACGCCGCCTTCAAGGCGATGGAGGAAGTGTCGGGACCCGTCGTGGGGGTCGCGCTGGTCCTGGCCGCCGTCTTCATCCCGACGGCCTTCATCCCGGGCATCACCGGGCGCATGTACCAGCAGTTCGCGGTGACGATCGCCGTGTCGGTGATCCTCTCGGCCTTCAACGCGCTGACCCTGAGCCCGGCTCTCTCCGCGCTGCTCCTGCGGCCGAAGCGCGAGATGCGTGGCCCGCTGGGCGTCTTCTTCCGCGGCTTCAACCGCTTGTTCGCCCGCGCGACGGACGGCTACGTGGGCGCCTGTGGACACCTGATCCGCAAGTCCCTCTTCTCGATGGTCCTGCTCCTCGTCGTGACCGTGTTCGCGGGCGTCATCGGCTCGCGGCTGCCGGGCGGCTTCGTCCCCGATGAGGACCAGGGCTATCTGTACATGAACGTCCAGCTGCCGCTGGCCGCCTCGCTCCAGCGCACCGCGGCGGTGAACGACAAGATCGACGCGATCCTCAAGGAGACCCCGGGCGTCAAGTACTACACCGGCGTGGCCGGCTTCAGCCTGTTGAGCTTCGCCTTCACGACGTACAACTCCTTCTACTTCGTCACGCTCGAGGACTGGGGCGAGCGCGACAAGCACGGGCTCACGGCCGACGTCATCATGCGAAACCTCAACCTGCGGCTCGCGGGCCTTCTCCGACGCGCAGGCGTTCGCGTTCTCGCCGCCGGTGATCCCGGGCATCGGCACGTCCGGGGGCGTCACGTTCATGCTCGAGGACCGCGCCGGCAAGGATCCCGCGTTCCTCGCCGAGAACACGGCGAAGTTCCTCGCGGCGGCGCGGCAGCGGCCCGAGTTCGCGCTGCTCTTCACCACGTCTCCTGCCGAGCGTGCCCCAGCTCTTCGCCGACGTCGACCGGGACAAGGTGCTCAAGCAGGGCATCAATCTCGCGTCGGTCTACCAGACGCTGCAGGCGTTCATGGGCAGCGCCTTCGTGAACTACTTCAATCAGTTCGGCCGGGTCTGGCAGGTGTACGTCCAGGCCGAGGGGGACTTCCGGACGAGGCCTGATACCGTCGCGCAGTTCTATGTGCGCAACGCCAGCAACCAGCCGGTGCCGCTGTCCTCGCTCGTCACCATGAAACCGGTCTCCGGCCCGGAGTTCACCGTGCGCTTCAACGAGTACCGGGCGGCGCAGATCAACGGCATCCTCATGCCCGGCGTCAGCACCCGCCAGGCCATGCATGCGCTCGAGGAGGTCTTCGCGCAGACGATGCCCCGCGAGATGGGCTTCGACTACTCCGGCATGTCGTTCCAGGAGCAGGTGGCCGCGCAGGGCGTCCCGCCGGCTGCCGTCTTCGGCTTCTCCCTGCTCGTCGTGTTCCTGCTGCTGGCCGCACTGTACGAGAGCTGGAGGCTGCCGTTTGGCGTGCTGCTCGGCACGCCCATCGCGGTCCTCGGCGCCGTCGCCGCGCTCTGGCTCGCCCATTTCGAGCTGGACGTGTTCTCGCAGATCGGCCTGATCATGGTGATCGGCCTCGCGGCCAAGAACGCGATCCTGATCGTGGAGTTCGCGAAGGTCGAGCACGAGCGCGGCGCGTCCCTGGTCGACGCCGCGCTCGCGGCCGCCCGCGTCCGCCTGCGGCCGATCCTCATGACGGCCTTCGCTTTCATCCTCGGCGTGCTTCCGCTCGTGCTGTCGACCGGCGCCGGCGCCAACTCGCGACACATCCTCGGCACGACCGTGATCGGCGGCATGCTCGCCGCCACCGTCATCGCGATCTTCATCATCCCGGTCACGTACTACGTGAGCGAGCGGTTCGGCCGGAAGGCCGAGCGCACGGCGATGCCGCCGGTGCCGGCGCCGGCGCCGATCTCCGGCGCGGCGGACGACGAGCCTCCGGCGGATGGAGCGCGCCCGTGAGACCCCGAGCCGCCGGGTGCGCGGTCGTCGCCGCGGCCTTGCTCGCGGGCTGCGCGATCGGCCCCGACTACAAGCGTCCGCCCGTGACCGAGGTCCCGACGTTCCGCGGCCAGTCGACGACGGAGGCGGCGTCGCTCTCGGACCTGCCGTGGTGGGAGGTGTTCGAGGACTCCGTCCTGAAGGACCTCATCCAGGAAGCGCTCGCCAGCAACTACGACGTGAAGATCGCCGCCGCCCGCATCCAGGAAGCGCGCGCCCAGGTCGGGGTGGCGCGCTCGCAGTTCTTCCCGCAGATCGGCTACAACTTCGACGTGGCCCGCAGTCGCAACCCCGTGGCCGCGTTCGGGATCCCTTCCGAGGTGACGCAAGACACCACGACGAACTTCTTCTTGGGGGCGCTCTCCGCCCAGTGGGAGCTGGACATCTGGGGGCGCATCCGCCGATCCAACGAGGCCGCGCGCGCGAACCTGCTGGCCACCGAGGAGGCGCGGCGCGGCGTGTGGCTGTCGCTGGTCAGCGACCTGGCTCAGGCGTACTTCGAGCTGCTGGCGCTGGACGTGCAGCTTCAGATCGCGCGCGACAGCGCCCAGGCGTTCCAGGGCACCTACGACCTGTTCCAGGATCGCCTGCGGTTCGGGCTGGCCTCCCAGCTCCAGACGGCCCGGGCCGAGGGCGCGCTGGGCGGGGCGCAGGCGAACATCCCCGAGCTCGAGAACCAGGTCGTCGCGAAGGAGAACCAGATCAGCATCCTTCTCGGCAAGGCGCCCGCACCGATTCCACGCGGCACGCCGATGTACGGACAGCCCGTCGTCCCCACGGTGCCGGCCGGGTTGCCCTCCACCCTGCTCCAGCGCCGGCCCGACCTCCGCCAGGTCGAACAGCAGCTGGTCCGCGCCAACGCGCAGGTCGGCGTCGCCAAGGCGGAGTTCTTTCCCAAGCTCAACCTGACCGGCATCCTCGGCACGGCGAGCCCGGAGATGTCGGCGATCACGAGCGGGGGCTCGCTGGTGTGGGCCGTCGCCGCGGGACTCACCGGACCGATCTTCCAGGGGGGGCGCATCCTTCAGAACTACCGCGCCACCCTCGCGGAGCGGGACCAGGCCGTGCTCCAGTACCAGCAGGCCGTCATCACCGCGCTGCGCGAGGTCGCGGACAGCTTGACGGCGCTGGCCAAGCTGCGCGACGCGGAGGCCGGCCAGGACCGCTCCGTCAAGGCGCTGCAGGAAGCGGTCGCGCTGGCCACCGATCGCTATCGCTTCGGGCTCGCCAGCTACTACGAGGTGCTCGAGGCCCAGCAGCAGCTCTTCCCGGCCCAGCAGACGCTCGCGCAGATCCGGCGCGACCGGCTCACCGCGTACGTCGCGCTCTACAAGGCCCTCGGCGGCGGCTGGCAGTTGTCCGATTCACAGTGGACCGCTCAGAACGAACTCGCCGGAGAGGAGCAGACGAAATGATACCGCTGCGGAGCCCATTTGACGGCGCCGAGCTCGCCCTGCCGCGACCGCACGGCCGCGCGAGGAGCCATCCCCGGCGATGCTCGCGCGAAGGACCTGCGGCCGAGGGGGCCCCGATCGCCGGTAGCATTCTCGTGGTGGGCGGCTGAACACGAGCAACTCGCACGCCCGGGCGCTCATCGACGCGCGGAGCGACAACCCGTGCGCGCAGGGCGCTGGCCGTGCGTCGAGTCGTCGTGCGCATCCGGCCACTCGCCGGTATCGATCGCGATCTGCTCGCTCACCCCATCACGACAGAGCGGAGTCTAGGCCACCACGACCGTCGGGAGGAGCGCATGGAGAGAGTCGCGATCTGGATCCCGCTGGCCGTGGGCGCCAGCGCCCTGGCTGCGACGATCCTGATCCACGCACTGGCCGTGACGGCCACGGTACATCTCGTTCGCCACCAGGTACGAGTCGGCCGCGCTGGCGCAGGCTTCTGGACCGATGTGGCGATCGTCGTCGCGGCGATATCCTTCGCGCTCGGGGCTCACCTGGTCGAGATCGCGGTGTGGGCGGTGTTGTTCATGGTCTGCGGAGAATTTCCCGCGTTTGCCATGGCCTGCTACCACTCGGCCGTCAACTACACGACCTTGGGTTACGGAGACATCGTCATGACGGCGTCGTGGAGGTTCCTCGGGCCGCTCGAAGCCGCCAATGGCATGCTGCTGTTCGGCGTGTCGACGGCGCTCGTCTTTGCGGTCATTCAGCGCGTCGTTCAAGCGAGGTTTGCGGATTTCCGCGCCTGATACGACGATCGTGACCCCACCACGCCGCGACCCCGCACGGAAGACGCCGTACGCGAAGGCGGACGCGGGGGCGGCGCCCGGCGATGCTCCCCGCGGCTGGGGATCGTGCACGCCACGCTCATCGGGTAGAATGCCGCCGGAGCCCGGGCATGGATTGCGCCACGCCAGAGATCCGGCCGCCGTCTCCGGAATCGGACGTCCTCGTCTGTCTCACCGCTGTGGCACGGGCGCTCCACGCGGAGTTTCAGCCGCGCGCCTTCCTCGACGATTTCTCGACCGCCCTGCATCCGCTGGTGCCGCACGATCGTCTCGGTATCGCTTACCTCGCCGACGACCGGCGAACGTTCTCGGTCTTTGCCGAACATGGCAGACCAGGCGTCTTGCCGACGACGGACCGCTACACGACGGACTTGGAGCGCGCTGCGCGCTTTCCGGTCGCCGACTCACTGCTCGCCGACGTCTTCGACGGAGACGTGCTTGTCGTGTCGGACCTTTCCGCCGATCCGCGCTTCGTTCGGTCGGTTCGGTACCGCGACGAGTTGCTAGCTGCTGGAGTCCGTTCTGCGATATTCGTGCCGCTGCTGGTCGGCAGCCGCGTCATCGGCGATCTGAGCGCGGCGAGTCGCGTGGCCGACGCCTACGATGCCATCCACGTCGAACGGATGCGCAGTCTCGGTCGCCTGATCGGACCCGTCATCGACACGATCGCCCGGCTCTACCGTGAGCGTCGGCTTCGGCACCGCGTCGGACGGCTGACCGCCGCCACGCAGTTGATCGGAACCACGCTGGATGTCCGCCAGATCCTCGAAAAGCTCGGGGACGCGATCCGCCTCGCCGTCGACTTCGATACCATGGGCGTGCCACTCTTCAAGTCCGGCAGCCCGGAGTACGCGTTCTTCGGAACGGTCGGCGAACCGCCGGTGCCCGGTGTCGAGAGCATCCCTACCAGCGAGTTCTCCTACGCCGCAGCGCTGAAGGCGGGCCAAGCCGTCCTCTTCGACGAGGCTTCGAACGAACTCAATCCCGCCTTCGCGGGCGATCGGCTCATGCTCACGGCCGGGTACCAGAGCTTCTTCCTGGTGCCGATGCATTTCGGCGACGAGGTCGGAGGTGCGCTGTTCTTCGGCAAGCACGAGCCGTACTGGTACGACGACATCGACGTCGAGGTCGCCACCGTCATCGCGACCCGGATGGTCCTCGGCATCCAGCACCAGCGGCTGGCCGAGGAACAGCGCCGGCTCGCGTCCGTGGAGCGCCGTGCCCGGACGCTCGAGCAGAACTTGAAGAGTGCGCGCACCGAGCTCCACCACCGGTACGCGTTCGAGCAGATGATCGGCCGCTCCCCGCTCCTTCGCGAGGCGCTCACCCGGGCGGCTCAGGTGGCGCGAACGGAGACGACGGTGCTGATCACCGGGGAGAGCGGGACGGGGAAGGAGCTGGTCGCCCGCGCCATTCACTACGCGCAGCCCCCGCGCCGACGGCCCCTTCGTCGCCGTCAACTGCGCGGCGCTGCCCGACACGCTGCTCGAGTCCGAGCTGTTCGGCCACGAGCGCGGCGCCTTCACCGGGGCGGACCGGCAGAAGCCCGGGCGCTTCGAGCTGGCGGCCCACGGAACGCTCTTCCTCGACGAGATCGGCGAGCTCTCCCCCGCGGTGCAGGTCAAGCTCCTCCGTGTGCTTCAGGAGCGAGAGTTCGAGCGGGTCGGGGGGACCGCGACGCTCAAGGCCGATGTCCGCCTGATCGCCGCCACCAACCGTGATTTGATGGCCGAGATGGCGGCCGGGCGGTTCCGCAACGACCTCTTCTACCGGCTGAGCGTCTTCAACGTGCACCTGCCCCCACTCCGGGAACGAGGAGACGATGTGCTGCTCCTGGCCGACTCTTTCATTCGGACGCTCGCGGCCAAGATGGGCAGGACTGATGTCACGCTGAGTCGGGACGCCGTCGAGCTGCTGCGGCGACACCCGTGGCCGGGCAACATCCGCGAGCTGCAGAACGCCATCGAGCGAGGCCTCATTACCTGCGAAGGCACGCTCGTCACCGCTGCCCACCTCGCCATTTCCCTACCGTCGGAACGGACGATTCCGCCGCAACAGCCCGAACCGGTGCGGCCGGCTGCCAGCTCCGTGGACCTGCACGAGCTCGAGCGAAAGGCGATCGTGGACGCGCTCCAGCGCACGCATGGTCACAAGGCGCGCGCGGCCGCGCTCCTGGGCCTCACCCGGTTCCAGCTCTACAGCCGCTTGAAGCGTTACGACATCGAGGTGCCCCCGGATTAGCTGCGGTCACGACGGACCTCGGATGCGAGTGTCCGGGCGCGTGCACCACCGCACACCGACGTGCGGCGGTCCACGACGACGTGCATGGATCAACACCGGTTGTTGCCCCACCCTGCATCCCGCCCCGTTTTGATGCTCCTGATGTTTTGGCAGCCCCGATGCAACCGTCCGGTGTCAGGCTCATTTGGAGGACGGCGACGCTCGAGGCGCCGGCGCCCCAGGCGCCCTGAACGACGTGCCGGATCACGAGGGAAAGGCAATGGACAACGCAGCGAACTTGCTCATGACGGCCCTGATCGACGCCGGGAACATCGACACCGTCTATCGGGACGTGTATTTGGACCGCGCACGAACACTCCTGGCGCCGGTGCTTTCGCTCGAGGAGTTCAATCGCGTCGAGCAGCAGCGCGCCGCGCTCGCGGAATTGCCGGTCACGATCGCGCACGCGCTCGAGACGGCGAACTGGTCGCTGGTGAAGGAGCTGAGCCAGCGCGCGCAGACGCTAAAGCACCTTCTCGACGACAAGGGCGCGCTGCTCCAGACCGCGCGGAGCGTGTACGACGTCCGGGACGTTCAGCTCGACCCGTTTTCTCCTGGTCTCCAATCGTTCACGCGGATCCCAGCGCGCGAGTGGCCCACGCTCCGGACGCGAGCGTTGGAGCTCCTCGGCACGCTCGAGCGCGCGGACGGGCCCTGGAAGGACTTCTACGCTGGCCCGCCGGCGCGCCTTCGAGGCACGGCCGCAGACAGCGTCGGACATGCTCGAGCCCGATGCCGCGGCCTCGTCGCCAACGGACGCGCTGGAGGCCGCCCGGCAGGCGCTGAAAGGCGGCGACATGAAGCGGTTGGCGGCATTGGCCGACGCGTTCACCGCCGGGGGGAGGCAGGGCGGGCCCTCCTCGTCGCACGCCGAGAACGTCGGATCAGCTCCGGCAGAGGGCGAGCCGGGTCAGCAGTTTCAGCCGGTCGCGCACTCCAGCGAGACGCTGGCGCGCGCGCGGCACTTGGGGCTGGCGCCGCGTCACCTCGAACCGCGGACGGAGCTCGCCTCGCTACGCCAGTACGCCTGGGCGCCATTGTCGGACGAGCGGGGAAACAGCGGCCCCGCCCGGCTGCAGCTGCCGTCCGGAACGCCCGAGGCTCTCCGGGACGGACTGGCGGTCTTCATGATCCACCCGCTGGTGAACTCGGGCGGCGCACGCTATCTGCCGAGCCTCGTCGCCGAGGATGTACTCGTCGAGGACTTTCCCGATCCCGTGGAGGGTCAAACACCACCGGCGTCGGAGCTCCTGAAGAGCCTCGGACTTCCGGGTCGGCGAAGCTTGCCGCGCATCGCCATCGAGCAGGCGCTGCTCATGCACGGCGCCCGCATTCTTGAGAACGAGCTCGGACTCGATCCGCACGTCTTCCGTCTGGTGTGCATCCCCCCGGACGTCTACGTCCGGCTCGGCGAGGCGGAGGGCTGGGGACGACAGCCATTCTGGACTCACTTCGATGGCTACCTCATCAGGACCGTCGATGGCCAGGTGCGGCTACAGGCCCTCGCCGGCGGCGACGTCCGCTACGGCGGGCTCTACGATCTACTCGGTGTCGGCCGCGACTACGATTCCGACCATCTGCTGACACGATTCGCGATCGTCCAGCGCGCGCGCATGGTCGCATGGTGACGTTCGGCAGGCCAGTTGCATCTCAGAAGCGGCCGAGATGAGGCGCATGCTCGCAAGGCCAGACAACGTGATGAACGTTGCAGAGGGGTTGCCGTGAGCGCGTTCGCGATCAGGCACGGTGAGACCGAGTGGAGCCTGAACGGGCGACACACCGGGACGACGGACATTCCGTTGACCGACAACGGGCGCCGGCTCGCGGAGCTCTTGCGGCCCGCCCTGAGCGGCCGAGCGTTCGCGCTGGTGCTCGTCAGCCCGCTGCAGCGGGCGCGCGAGACCTGTGAGCTGGCCGGCGTCGCCGCCAGCGCGATTATCGAGCCCGACCTCGTGGAGTGGAACTACGGGAAGTACGAGGGGCTGACGCCCGGGCAGATCCACGAGCAGGCGCCGGGCTGGCTCATCTTCCGGGATGGATGCCCGGGCGGCGAAACGCCGGACCAAGTCGGTGCGCGCGCCGATCGGGTGATCGCGCGGGCGCGCGCCGTGGAGAGCGACGTCGCGCTGTTCGCGCACGGACACGTGCTACGCGTGCTCGTGGCGCGCTGGCTCGGATTGCCCGCGGGCGCCGGGCAGCACTTCCTGCTCGATACGGGCACAGTGAACGTGCTCGACCACTACCGCGGAATTCCTGCCCTGAAGACCTGGAATGCGCCGCTCGTCGGCTACGTGTCGCCGAACGGCCAACGAGCATCGAGAGCGATGGAACCGAGCCGGTGATCTGGATGTGTACGACACCGAGTCACATAGGGAGAACGACGCCATGAGCAGCCACAGAAGGCCAGCCGGAGCGCAGACGCCGAGCGCGCCGGAAACGGAGAAGCTTCTCGAGCAGTACGGGTGCGGTCCAATCCAGTTCACCGGAACGCCCGATGCGCTCTACGAGCGCCATCTTCTGTTCGACAACGTCGTCGATCCCGGCGCGCTGGGCGCGCGCGAGCGCTACGAGGCCGTGGCCCGCTCCGTGCGTGACGTCCTGTCACAGCGGTGGGTGCTCACGGAGAAGACGTACGAGCGCCAGAATCCCAAGCGCGTCTACTACCTGTCCATGGAGTTCCTCCTCGGGCGCTCGCTGGCCAACAACATCACGAACCTGCTGCTCGATCCCGTGGTGCAGCGCGTGGTCGCGGAGAAAGGCCTCGACTGGCTGGGCCTGCTCGAGCAGGAGCCCGACGCCGGTCTGGGCAACGGCGGGCTGGGACGCCTGGCGGCGTGCTTCCTCGACTCGATGGCCACGATGCAGCTGCCGGCCATGGGCTACGGGCTGCGGTACGAATACGGGATCTTCAAGCAGACCATCCAGGACGGCTGGCAGCAGGAGCAGCCCGACAACTGGCTGCGCCAGCCGGACCCGTGGGAAGTCGCCCGCCCGTACGAGAAGGTGGACGTCAAGCTGAACTGCTCCTTCGAGGTGCGCGCCGGGACCTTGGAACCCATCGTCGGCCGAACCGTCGAGCCTGATCGGGCTCCCCTTCGATCGCCCGGTGGTCGGCTACGGCGGCAAGACCATCAACACGCTGCGCCTCTGGGCCGCAGCGGCGCCCGAGTCCTTCGACTTCCAGGCGTTCAGCGGCGGTGAGTTCGTGAGCGCGCTGGCCGAGCGGCTGGCCGCCGAATCCCTGACGCGAGTGCTGTATCCCGACGACTCCACGAGCAGGGGGCAGGCACTGCGGTTCGTGCAGGAGTATTTTCTCGTCGCCTGCTCGCTGGCCGATCTGGTGCGCCGCTTCCGCCGCACCAATGCCGACTGGAACGCGCTCCCCGGGAAGGTGGCCATCCAGCTCAACGACACGCACCCGGCGCTGGCCGTCCCCGAGCTCATGCGCATCCTGCTCGACGAGGCGCACCTCGGCTGGGACGAGGCCTGGGATCTCACCCGACGGACGCTCGCCTACACGAATCACACGCTCCTGCCCGAGGCGCTGGAGAAGTGGCCATTGCCGTGGTTCGAGGTGCTGCTGCCGCGCCATCTGGAAATCATCCTCGAGATCAACCGCCGCCTGCTCGACGAGGTGCGGGCCCGCTTCCCCGGCGACGGCGGCCGGGTCGACCGCGTGAGCCTCGTCGAGGATGCCGGCGAGCGGAAGATCCGCATGGCCAACCTCGCCATCGTCGGCTCGCACAGCACCAACGGCGTGGCCGCTATTCACTCCGGACTGCTCCGCACGGTGACGGTCCGGGACCTGGCCGAGATGTTCCCCGAGCGCTTCAACAACAAGACCAACGGAGTGACGCCGCGGCGCTGGCTCCTGCTGGCCAATCCGGCGCTCGCCGGCACCATCACCGACGCCATCGGCGACGGCTGGATCACCGACCTCGGCCAGCTCCGACGCCTGGCACCCCTCGCCAACGACGCCGGCTTGCTCGACGACTTCCGCAAGGCCAAGCGCGCGGCAAAAGGGCAGTTCGCGGACTGGCTCCGGTCGACGGCCGGACTCGTGGTGGACCCGGAGACCATCTTCGACAGCCAGGTCAAGCGCATCCACGAATACAAGCGGCAGCTGCTCAACGGGCTCAGGATCGTGGTGCTCTACAACCGGCTGCGGGAGAATCCGGGGCTCTCGATGACGCCGCGGACGTTCTTCTTCGCGGGCAAGGCGGCGCCGGCCTACCGGCTGGCCAAGGTCATCATCAAGTTCCTCAACAACCTGGCCGGCACGATCGACGGGGACCCCGCCGTGCGCGGCCGGCTCAAGGTCGTGTTCCTGCCGGAGTACTGCGTGTCGCTCGCCGAGCGCCTGATCCCCGCCAGCGACGTCTCGAACCAGATCTCGACCGCCGGCTACGAGGCCAGCGGCACCAGCAACATGAAGTTCATGATGAACGGCGCGCTCACGATCGGCACGCGGGACGGCGCCACGATCGAGATGGCCCAGGAGGCGGGCGAGGAGAACTTCTTCCTGTTCGGTCTCACCGCCGATCAAGTCGCCGGCAGCCGCGGCTGGTACAGTCCGCAGTGGCACTACGACCACGAGGCGGAGACGCGCGCCGCCCTCGACCTGATCTTCTCCGACCACTTCAGCCGCAACGAGCCCGGCGCCTTCGCCCCGCTGCGCGACGCGTTGCTGACGGCGGGCGACCATTACATGCACCTGGCGGATCTCACCTCCTACCTCGAGGCTGACCGCCGCCTGGAGCAGCTCTACACCGACCCGAAGGGATGGGCGCGCAAGGCGATCCTGAACGTGCCGGCCTCGGGCAAGTTCTCCAGCGATCGGACGATCGCCGAGTACGCGGCCGACATCTGGCACGTCAGGCCGTGCCCGGTCTCGTGATGGAGCCTGCGATGGTCCACGACATGAAAGAGGCGGGCTCGATTTCGCCGCTGGCGGGTCAGCCTGCGCCAACGTCCATGCTGCTGGATGTCGCTCGGCTCGAACGTGAGTACTACGAGCGCAAGCCCGAACTGGACGACGCGACGCAGCTCGTCGCCTTCGGCACGAGCGGCCATCGAGGCTCACCCTTGCGTGGCTCGTTCACCGAGGCCCACGTCGCGGCGATCACTCAAGCCATCTGCGACTACCGACGTGGCCAGAGCATCGATGGGCCGCTGTACATGGGAAAGGACACGCACGCGCTGTCCGAGCCCGCGCAGCGCACCGCTCTCGAGGTGCTGGCGGCGAACGGCGTCGAGACCATCATCCAGCGCGACGCGGGCGTCACCCCGACGCCGGTGATCTCGCGCGCGATCCTCGTCCACAATCGCGGCCGCGAGCGGCACGTGGCCGACGGCATCGTCGTCACCCCGTCGCACAATCCTCCCGAGGACGGCGGCTTCAAGTACAACCCGCCCAATGGCGGGCCGGCCGATACCGACGTGACGGCGTGGGTTCAGCACCGGGCGAACGTCCTGCTGCGCGAGAGCAATGCCGGCGTCAAGCGGATGCCGTTCGCGGCAGCCATCAAGGCCGCGACCACCCACGAGCAAGATCTCGTCCTGCCCTACGTCGAGGATCTCGCGCACGTGGTGGACATGGACGCGATCCGCGCCGCAGACCTGACGATGGCGGTCGATCCGCTCGGCGGGGCGGCTGTTCCGTACTGGGAACCGATCAACTTCCTCTACAAGCTCAACATCGCCGTCGTGAACCCCGTCATCGATCCGACATTTTCGTTCATGACGGTGGATCACGACGGCAAGATCCGGATGGACCCCTCCAGCCCGTACGCGATGGCGCGGCTCATCGGACTCAAGGATCACTTCAACGTCGCCTTTGCCAACGACCCCGATTCCGACCGGCACGGCATCGTGACGGCGTCCGTGGGGTTGATGAACCCCAATCACTACCTCGCGGTCGCCATCCGGTACCTGCTCAGCCATCGCCCGCGCTGGCCGGCCCACATCGCCGTCGGCAAGACGCTGGTGAGCAGCAGCCTGATCGACCGCGTCGTCGAACGGCTCGGCCGCCGGCTGTGCGAGGTGCCCGTGGGATTCAAATGGTTCGTGCCCGGCCTCTTCGATGGCTCCTGCTGTTTCGGCGGCGAGGAGAGCGCCGGCGCGAGCTTCCTGCGCCACGACGGCACCGTGTGGACCACCGACAAGGACGGCCCGATCATGGATCTGCTGGCCGCGGAGATCACGGCCCGCACGGGCAAGGATCCCGGCGAGCACTACCGTGAACTCGTCGCCGAGTTCGGCGCGTTTCATTACACGCGCGTCGACGCGCCGGCGACGCCCGAGCAGAAGGCCGCGCTGGCGACATTGTCGCCGGACGCGGTCCAGGCCTCGACGATCGCCGGCGATCCCATCATCGCCAAGCTGACTCGCGCGCCGGGCAATGGCGCCCCGATCGGCGGCCTGAAGGTCGTGCGCCCAGCGCGGCTGGTTTGCGGCTCGGCCGTCCGGTACCGAGGACATCTACAAGATTTACGCGGAGAGCTTCGTCGACCAGGCGCACCTGGCCGCCATCGTGGCCGAGGCTCGCGCCATCGTCGATCATGCGCTGGGGTCGGCATGAGCGATCGGGTTGCCGGCCTGGCATTCCCCCGTTCCCGCCGGGATACCGCGCGTCCGGCGTGCTCCTGCACGTCACGTCGCTGCCGTCTCGCGTACGGTATCGGCGATCTGGGGCCGGCCGCGTTCGCTTGGGTCGACCGGCTCCACGAGGCCGGGCAGCGCTGGTGGCAGGCGCTGCCGCTGGGGCCGACCGGCTATGGCGATTCACCGTATCAGTGTCTCTCATCGTTCGCCGGCAACGAGCTGCTGATCAGCCCTGACGCGCTGATCGAAGACGAGTCTGCTGCAGGCCCGCTGATTGCGCGGCGCCGCGCGTTTTCGGCGACGCGCCGTCGAGTACGAGAAGGTCGTCCCGTTCAAGCTCCGCCTGCTCGAGACGGCGTGGAGTCGCTTCAGCGCTGGAGCCCGTCCGGATCTCCGGCCAGCCTATGAACAGTTCTGCCAGGACCACGGGCTCTGGCTCGAGGACTACGCCCTGTTCCGCGCGCTGAAGGCGAGATACGACGGCGCACGCTATCTCGACTGGCCGGCCGAGCTCGTCCGGCGGAGCCGCCGGCCGTGCTGAGCACGGCGCGTCGAGAGCTGACGGAGCCAGATCGAGCTCGTTCGCTTCGCTCAGTTCCTGCTGTTTCGCCAGGCGCGAGCGCCTGCAAGCAGCACGCCCATGACAGGGGCGTGCGCTTGATCGGTGATCTGCCGTTCTTCGTCTCGCCCGACTCGAGCGACGTCTGGGCCCACCCCGAGTTCTTCTTGCTCGGCAACGACCACCAGCCGACGGTCGTCGCCGGCGTGCCTCCCGACTACTTCAGCGCGGAAGGACAGCTGTGGGGCAACCCCGTCTACGACTGGGACGCGCTTCGCCAGAGCGGATATCGCTGGTGCGTCGATCGCCTGCGCGCGCTGCTGGCCCACGTCGACGTGATCCGGCTGGATCATTTCCGCGCCTTCGCGGCGGCCTGGCACGTGCCGGCCTGGAGCGCTCGACGGCGCAGAGCGGGCCAATGGGTCCCAGGCCCAGGCGCCGAGTTCTTCACGGCCGTCGAGAAGGGCCTCGGCGCCCTGCCGCTCATCGCCGAGGACCTCGGGCTGATCACGCCCGACGTGACCGCGCTGCGCGATGCAGTTCCGCCTGCCCGGCATGCGAGTCCTGCAGTTCGCGTTCGACGGCAAGGCCGATAACCCGTACCTGCCGGACAACTACGTTCCCAATACCGTCGTGTACACGGGCACCCACGACAATCCCACCACGCGCGGCTGGTACGCGGAGCTGTCAGACACGCGAGCAGCAGATCGTGTGGAGCTGTCTCGGGCGCTCCGACGGCGCCTGCGTCCGAGGTGGCGCCAGCGCTGCTGGGGCTGGCGTGGCGATCGCGTGGCCGCGCTCGCGATCGCGCCGCTCCAGGACCTGCTCAACCTGGGCAACGAGGCCCGCATGAACGTGCCGGGCCGCGCCGTCGGTAACTGGCGCTGGCGCTGCACCGACGACATGCTCTCCGCGCGCGCCTTCGCATGGCTGCGGGATCTGACAAGACCTCGGATCGCTTGCGAGGAGGATTCTGACGATGAGCCTCGACATCACCGACATCGAGAGCACCGCCAAGGCATTGGTCGCCGATGGCAAGGGGATCCTGGCCGCCGACGAGACCCCGTCCACGCTGACGAAACGGTTCGACGCGCTCGGCATCAGGTCCACCGAGGGGAGCCGGCGCACGTATCGAGAGATGCTCTTCACGGCTCCGGACGCCGCTGCGTTCATCGGCGGCGTGATTCTGCAAGACGAGACCATCCGGCAGAAGAGCGCGACCGGGGCGCCGCTTTCCCAGGTGCTCGCGAGCCAGGGCATCGTCCCCGGAATCAAAGTCGATACCGGCGCGAAGCCTCTGGCCAGCTCACCGAACGAGACCATCACCGAGGGGCTCGACGGCCTCCGGGAACGCCTCGCGGAGTACCGGGGCATGGGGGCGCGCTTCGCGAAATGGCGGGCTGTCATCCGCATCGTCGACGCGCTGCCGAGCGCGGCGTGCGTGAGCGCGAACGCCCATGCCCTCGCGCGATACGCCGCGCTCTGTCAAGAGGGAGGCCTCGTGCCGATCGTCGAGCCGGAAGTGCTGATGGACGGATCGCACTCCATCGAGCGCTGCGAAGAGGTCACCAGCATGGTCCTCCACGCCGTGTTCCAGGCTCTCTTCGAGCAGCGGATCTCGCTGGAGGCCATGCTGCTCAAGCCCAACATGGTCATCGCGGGCAAGGACTGCCCCCACCCCGCCTCCGTACAGGAGGTCGCGACTGCGACGCTCCGGTGCTTACGCCGGCACGTGCCGGCGGCGGTGCCCGGCATCGTGTTCCTGTCGGGCGGCCAGAGCGACCGCATCGCCACCGCGCACCTGAACGCGATCAATCGGCTGCCCGGGCCGAAGCCCTGGAAGATCAGCTTCTCCTACGGGCGCGCCTTGCAGGATTCCGCGCTGGAGGCCTGGCACGGGCGAGACGAGAATCTGAAGACCGCCCAGGAGGCGCTTTCGCACCGGGCCCGGTGCAACGGAGCCGCCAGTCTCGGCCGATACACCGATGAAATGGAGGGGAGCGGCGGTGCCGGCAGTCCTGCGCCACGCCATGAGGTACACGACGACTGATACACACGCCTGCCGGCTCGTCGCGGGGGCATCGCCGCACGTGAACACGTCGTTCAAACTTATAGGAGGCTATCATGGGAAGCCCCTCTCGGACAAGGAACTCGCGCTCATGGATGCGTACTGGCGCGCCGCCAACTACCTGTCGATCGGCCAGATCTATCTCTACGACAACCCGCTGCTCAAGAAGCCGCTGACCAAGGAACACGTCAAGCCACGGCTCCTGGGCCACTGGGGGACCACGCCCGGCCTGAACTTCATCTATGTCCACCTGAACCGGGTGATCAAGAAATAC
>CAVRLO010000025.1:0-35730 GCA_963721815.1 uncultured Candidatus Rokubacteria bacterium | reverse complement strand
GATGACCTCGCGGGCGGGATCGGTCCTCGACCCGGACGCCTTCGCGTTGTGGCGCCGCCAGCCGTCGTACGACCGCCGTCACTCGGTCGCGGCGCTCGTGCGGCCGAGTTGCAGCGCGCACCGACCGAGTTCGCCGACGATGACCGCTGGATTGCCGTGTGCTCCTCCACGACATCGGCAAGCTCGACGCGTGCCTCGGTGTCCCCGGGCACGTGTGGCGGCACGCTCGCCGGCGCGGCCGCGGGTCACGACATGGCCGACGTGTGGTCCGAGAAGAGTGGCTTCACCCGCCGGGTCGGCCTCTACCTGCGCCATCCCGAGCTCGGCGCCGACCGCATTCGGCTCGCGCGGGCCCGAGGAAGCGGCGCGGTGGGCGGCGGCGCACCACACGTCGCCGCTGCCCGACGACCTCGGCATCCCCGCCGTCGTGGTGGTCGCGCTCGACTCGTGCGACAACGACTGACCGGGCACCGTCAGTCGAGGTGCTCGTGTGGTGCTCGTGCGGACTTCGGGACGTAGGCCGTCGACGTAGGTGCTCGGTCGAGCAGGATGCACGCTCGGGAACAGCACCAACAGGAACGGCAGCGCCAGGCCGCGTGTCGGCGAACGCGATCGGGATCGCGAGCAGGAACGCGGCCGACAGGCGCCGACGAGGCGAGCAGGCTGAAGCGGTAGTACGCGGGGTCATCCGTTCCCGGAACAGCTGCGCCTTGATGCGCGGACCAGCATCAGGACGAGCAGCAGGCTCGCGGCCGCGAGCGTCGCGCAGTACAGCACCATAGAGATCTCGTGGCCTGAGTAGACGCCGACGAGCGCGGTCGGGAACGGCATGAACGCGATGGCGGCCAGGAAACGCGAGGTTGACGACCATGAACACGGTGTCGACGCGCGCCGATCAACCCGATGAACCGGTGGTGCGCGAGCCAGTAGTACCCGATGACGAGGAAGCTGATGAAGAAGCTGATGATCTCGTCGTTCTTCTCGTCAGCGCATGCTCGAGATTGCGGCTCGCGACGTGGGGGACGCCGATCCCGACGACCAGCAGGGTCATCGCGATCGCGAACACCGCGTCGCTGAAGAACACGACCGGTCGAACTCCAGTCCGGCGGAGTGACGCTCGTAGCGCACCCGCTGCTTCTTCGCCTTCGACGCCATCAGCCCCCCGGGGGAGGAGCCCGGCGGCGTGCCGGGCCCGGTCGACGACCGGTGCCGCGAGCGCCTGCGCCTGCGGCGCCGCTCGCGATGATCTTGGCGACCTCGGCGGGATCCGCTCGAGCTCCGCGTAGCGCTCCTGGAGCGGGCGCACGAACTCGACGACCGCCTCGGCCACCGCCGCCTTGAGCGCGCCGTACCGCGCGCCGGCGAACTCGGCCTCGACCTCGGCGATCGTTGCGGTCGGTGGTGGCCGGCGAGGATGTCGAGCAGGTTGGAGACGCCCGGCTTGGCGTCGGGGTCGTAGCGGACCTCGCCGCCGGAGTCGGTGACCGCCGACCTGATCCGCTTCTCCAGCACCTTCGGGTCCTCGAAGAGGTGCAGCGTGCCCTGGGGCGACACGCCGTCGTCGACATCTTCGCCGTCGGCTGCTGGAGGTCCATGACGCGGGCGCCGACCGGTGGGATCGCCGCCTCGGGGACCACGAGGGTGTCGCCGAAGCGGTGGTTGAAGCGGATCGCGACGTCGCGGGCGAGCTCGAGGTGCTGGCGCTGGTCGTCGCCGACCGGGACGCGGTCGGTGTCGTAGGCGAGGATGTCGGCCGCCATCAGCACCGGGTAGTCGAACAGGCCGACGCTCACCGACTCCTGGCCCGCGCGACTTGTCCTTGAACTGCGTCATGCGCCGAAGCTCGCCGAAGGTCGCGACGCAGTTCAGGATCCAGGTGAGCTCGGTGTGCTCGGGCACGTGGCTCTGGACGAACAGGATGCAGCGCTCGGGGTCGAGGCCCGCGGCGAGCAGGAACATCACCGTGCGCCGGGTCCGCTCGGCGAAGGTCGTCGGGTCGTAGGGCAGCGTCATCGCGTGGAGGTCGACGACGCAGTAGAGCGATTCGTCGGGTGCCGCGGCCTCGTCCTGCGCCGCGACCCAGTGGCGGACCGCGCCGAGGTAGTTGCCGAGGTGCTTCTCGCCTGTGGGCTGGATCCCCGAAAAGACGCATGGCCGTGGCATCGGCGCGTGGAAGACTACCGGTGCTCCGGTACTGTCGGTAGCTCGATGGCAATTTGTTCGAGGTCCGCACCGCCGTCTACGAGGGCCCCTTCGACCTGCTCCTGCACCTGATCCTCAAGCAGGAGGTCGAGCTCTGGGAGGTGTCGCTCTCGGCATCATCGACGAGTACCTCACCGAGCTCGAGCGGATGGAGTCGCTCGATCTCGACGTCGCCACCGAGTTCCTGCTCATCGCGGCGACGCTCGTCGAGCTGAAGGCCCGCCGGCTCCTCCCGGGCCTCGACGACGCCGAGCTCGACGAAGAGCTGCTGCGCTTCGAGGAGCGCGACCTGCTGCTCGCCCGCCTGCTCGAGTGCAAGACGTTCAAGGACGCCGCGCGCGACGCTCGAGGCCCGCATCCGCCGGGCGCGCCCGCAGCGTGCCCCGCCCCGCCGGCCCCGAGGAGCCGTACCGCTGGCTCGTGCCCGACCCGCTTGGAGCGCATCCGGCCCGACGCGCTGCGCGCCGCCGCGCTGCGGATGCTCGCGGCCAAGCCGGAGCCGATCGTCGACACCGAGCACATCGCCCCGGTGCGCGCCAGCGTCCGCGACGCGGTCGAGTCGTGCTGCGCCTGCTGCCCGCGTCGGAGCCGATGAGCTTCCGCGCGCTGTCGCCGGCGTCGAGACCCGGCTCGAGGTCGTCGTGCGGTTCCTCGCGGTGCTCGAGCTCTACAAGCAGGGCGTCGTCGACCTCCTGCAGTTCGAGAACTTCGGCGAGCTGCTCGTGCGCCGCCTCCGCGATGGCGAGACCGTGCTCGACGCGTCGAGCCTCGACGACTGGGACGACGAGCCGGCCGTCGACGCGAGCTCCCGAGCCGTGCACGGGAGTGCGTCGTGAGCGAGCCGGGGCACGAGCCGGCGAGCGCGACCGGGAGGCGCGCCGGGCCATCGAGGCGGTGGTGCTCGCAGCCACCGAGCCGATCGAGCCGGCCGTGCTCGCGCAGCTCGTCGAGCTGCCCGTCACGAGGTCGAGGCGATCTGCGCGACGAGCTGGCGACGAGTACGAAGCCGAAGGGCGAGGGTTCGTGCTCGCGCGGGTCGCCGGCGGCTACCGCTTCCAGACCCATCCCGACCTCGCGCCCTACGTCGAGCGTTTCGTGCTCGACGCGCCAGCACGCGCGGCTGTCGGCACCGTCGCTGGAGACGCTCGCGATCATCGCCTACAAGCAGCCGATCTCGCGCGGCCAGATCTCGGCGATCCGTGGCGTCAACGTCGAGGCGACGGTGAACACGCTGCTGCAGCGCGGGCTACGTGCAGGAGGTCGGCCGTGATCCCGGGCCCGGGCAACGCGGTCCTCTACGGCACCACCACGCTGTTCCTCGAGCGCCTCGGTCTCCACTCGCTCGCCGACCTTCCGCCGCTCGGCGACTTCGTCCCCGACGCGTCGGTCGTCGAGGCGCTCGAGCGGGGCCTGCACCTGAGCAACGACCCGGAAGCCCGCTCGTCCGAGGCCGACGACGAGTGAGCGACGCGACGCACCGTCCGGTGAGCGACGCCGTCGTGACCGGGCGTCGGGCGAGCGGCTGCAGAAGGTGCTCGCGCGCGCGGGCTACGGCTCGCGCCGGGTGTGCGACGACCTCGTCGCGCGAGGGCCGGGTGACCGTCAACGGCGAGGTCGCGCAACCGGGCCGGCGGGTGGATCCCGACGTCGATCGGATCGCGGTCGACGGGGTACCGGTCGCCGCACGCGACGATCTCGTCTACTACCTCCTGAACAAGCCGGCGGGCTACGTGAGCACCGCGTCCGATCCCGAGGGCCGGCCACGGTCGTCGAGCTCGTGCCGAACGAGCCGCGCGTCTTCCCGGTCGGGCGCCTCGACTACGAGACCGAAGGCCTGCTCGTGCTCACCAACGACGGTGACCTCACGCAGCTGCTCACGCATCCGAGCCACGGCGTCGCCAAGACCTACCTCGCCGAGGTCGAAGGCGTGCCGACGCCGGGCGAGCTCCGCGCGCCTGCGCACCGGCGTCGAGCTCGACGACGGCATGACCGCGCCGGCCACGGCCGCGCTCGTGCAGGAGCACGGCAGCGGCGCGGCGATCGAGCTCACGATCCACGAGGGCCGCAACCGCCAGGTGCGGCGCATGTGCGACGCCGTCGGGCACCCGGTGCGCCGGCTGGTGCGCACTCGCATCGGCCCGCTGGCCGACCGCAAGCTCCCGCCGGGCGAGTGGCGGCCGCTCACCGACGGCGCGAGGTCCGAGCGCCTCGTTACGAAGCGGCGACGCCGATCAGCGAGCACCAGCCGATCGCAGGCGTCGACAACACGCCGGTCCGGCGCGGACCCGGCTAACCTCGCTCGGCGTGAGATTGCAGGCGCTGCGCGGCGCGACCACGTGCGACGAGGACTCCAAGGTCGAGATCGACACCAAGGTGTCACGCATGGTCAAGGAGCTCTTCGCCCGCAACGATCTCGGCAACGACGACGTCGTCAGCATGATCTTCACCGCCACCCCCGACCTCACCGCCCAGTTCCCGGCCACGTCGGCGCGGCCGCGCTCGGATCTCGGCGACATCCCGCTGCTCGGCGCCCAGGAGCAGGCGGTGCCGCACGGCATGCCCCGCTGCGTGCGGGTCCTGGTGCACTGCTACACCGACCGGCCCCGCGACGAGCTGAGCACGTGTTCCTCGAAGGCGCGGCCGCGCTGCGCCAAGACCTCGCCGAGCCTGGCGGGCGCCGCTGAGCCGCCGGCCCCGCGAGGGACGGCACGCCGCGCCATGGTCGCAGCGCAGCGTCGCGCTCGTCGGCACCGGCCTGATCGGCGGCTCCATCGGGCTCGCGCTCGGCGACGGCCGGCTACGAGGTCGTGCGGCTTCGACCGCGACCCGGCGCGGGCCGGTGCCGCACTCGACCTCGGGCGCCGTCGCACGGCGTGGCGCGAGTCGCTCGCCGACGCGGTCGCACGGCGCCGACGCTCACGGTGGTCGCGGTGCCGGTGGGCCAGGTGGCCGAGATGGTCGTCGCGGCGCTCGATGCCGGCGCCGCGCTCGTCACCGACGTCGGCTCGGTGAAGGCGCCGGTCGTCGACGCGGTCGAGGCGGCCCGCCCGGAGCTGGCGGCGCGCTTCGTCGGGGGTCACCCGATGGCGGGGTCGGAGCAGGAAGGTCTCGCGGGCGCCGATGCCGACCTGTTCGTGGGCGCGACGTGGGTGCTCACGCCCACCGCCGGCACCGACCCGCAGGCGTTCGCGATCGTCCGCGCCGTCGTCGCGTCGCTCGGCGCGGAGGCGATCGCGGTCGCGCCCGAGCTGCACGACACGCTCGTCGCGGTCGTGAGCCACGTGCCGCAGCTCGCGGCGTCGACCCTCATGAACGTCGCCAGCGCGCGCGGCGACGAGCACGCGATCCTGCTGCGGCTCGCCGCCGGCGGCTTCCGCGACATGACCCGCATCGCGTCCAGCCATCCCTCGATCTGGCCCGACATCTGCCTCGCCAACCGGGACGCGATCGTGCACGCGCTCGACGGCTACCTCGACGAGCTCGACGCGCGTGCGCGGCGATCGTCGCCGGCGGTGAGCGCGCGCAGCTGCTCGACCTGCTCGAGACCGCGCGCGCCGCGCGCCGCAACCTGCCGGTGGGCCTGCCCGTCGAGGAGGCGCTGTTCGAGCTGCGCATCCCCGTGCCCGACCGCGAGGGCGTGATCGCCGAGGTCGCCACGCTGGCCGCGGCGCTGAACGTGAACATCCGCGACTTCGAGATCGCGCACTCGCTCGAAGGTCGCAGCGGTGTGCTGGTGCTCGTCGTCGGCGAGCGCGGGCCCGACGCGTTCGAGGACGCGCTCTCGCCGGGCACGCCGCCACCACACCGCGCGCGGAGCGACCGCTGCGCATGAGCGAGCAGCCCGACGAGCGTCGAGCGGGCATGAGCGACCAGGGCGATCGGCGGCGCGCCGCTGCGCGGCCGCGTCCGCGTCCCGGGCGACAAGGGGATCTCGCACCGCGCGCTGCTGTTCGCCGCGATGGCCGACGGCGCTCGCGCGTCGGCGGGCTCGCCGGCGGCGACGACGTGTCCCGCACCCGCCGCGCGCTCGTCGCAGCTCGGCGTGGCGATCGACCGTCGCCGGCTCCGGCGTCACCGTCGACGGCCGTGGTGTCGACGCGCTGCGAGCCGCGCCGGACGCCGTCGACTGCGGCAACTCGGGCACCACCATCCGCACGCTCACCGGCCTCCTCGCCGGTCGGCCGTTCCGCAGCGTCCTCACCGGCGACGAGTCGCTCTGCGCCGCGGCCGATGCGCCGCGTCGTGGAGCCGCTGCGCGCGATGGGCGCGCACATCGATGGCCCCGACGACGGCGCGTTCGCCCCGCTCACCATCGACGGCGGCGAGCTCGCCGGGTGCGCGCACACGCTCGCGGTGGCGAGCGCGCAGGTGAAGACGGCGTTCGTCGCTCGCGGGGCTCCAGGCCGACGGCGCCACCGAGATCACCGAGCCCCACCCGAGCCGCGACCACACCGAGCGCATGCTCCCGGCGCTGGGCGCGCCGCTCGAACGGGTCGACGCCACCACCATCCGCGTGCGCCGCGGGTGCGCCGCGCCCGTTCGACGCCGCGATCCCGGGCGATCCGTCGTCGGCGGCGTTCTGGTTGGTCGGCGCGGCGATCACGCCGGGCTCCGGACGTCGTCGTCGAAGGGGTGGCGTGCAACCCGACCCGCATCGCGTTCGTCGACGTGCTGCGCCGCATGGGCGCCGACGTCGAGGTCGAGCTCACCGGTGAGGTGCTGGGCGAGCCGGTGGGCGACATGCACGTCGTCGCGGCGCCGCTGACCGGCACGACCATCGCCGGTGCCGAGATCGCGCTCGTGCAGGACGAGGTGCCCGCGCTCGCGGTCGCGGCCGCGTTCGCCGACGGCGTCACCGAGATCCGGGACGCGGCCGAGCTGCGGGTCAAGGAGAGCGACCGCATCGCGACCGTCGAGGCGCTGCTCGCGCGCGATCGGCGTCGACGGTCGAGACGCGACACCGCGGGCCTGCGGATCACCGGGTGGTCGCCCCCACCCGGCGCGGTTGCGCAGCCACGGCGATCACCGCATCGCGATGGCGGCCGCGATCGCCGCGCAACGCGATCGACGGCGAGTCCGTGATCGAGGGCTGGGACGCGACGGCCGTCTCCTATCCCGAGTTCGCCGACGACCTCGCCGTGCTCACCGGCCAGGCGCCGTCGTGAACGGCTCTCGTCGTCGCGATCGACGGCCCGTCGGGATCGGGCAAGTCCACGGTGGCGCGCGGCGTGGCCGCGCGCGCTCGGCCTCCACACGCTCGATACCGGCGCGATGTACCGCGCGGTGACGCTGGCGGCGTTGGAGGCCGGCGTCGATCTCACCGACGGCGACGCGCTCGCCCGGCTCGCGCGCGACACCGTGCATCGAGGTCGACGCGGCCACGGTGCACCTGACGGTCGGGAGGTGAGCGCGCGGATCCGCGGTCCGGAGGTGACGGCTGCGGTCTCGCAGGTGTCGAGCCATCCCGAGGTGCGCCGCGTGCTGGTCGAGCGCCAGCGTGCATGGGCGGCGGCGCACGGCGGCGGCGTGGTCGAAGGGCGTGACATCGGCACGGTGGTGTTCCCGCATGCCCGCGTCAAGGCGTTCGTCACCGCGAGCGACGCCGAACGGGCCCGGCGGCGCGGGATCGACGAAGCGGCCGCCGATCGCGCCGTCGACGTCGACGCGCTGCAGGCGAGCATGGCCGACCGTGACCAAGCCGACGCCACGCTCGGTCGTGCGCTCCGACCCGAGGATGCGGCCGCCGATGCGATCGTGATCGACAGCACCAGCCGAACCGTCGACGACGTCGTTGCCGAGATCGTCGCGCGTGCGCAGGCGGTGGCGCAGTGACCTTCTACCGCGTGGCCCGGACGGTCGTGCTCGGCCTGTGCTCGTTCGTGTTCCGGGTCACGGTGGTCGGTCGTGAACGGGTCCCCGCCGCCGGGCCCTACATCGTCGCGGCCGACGCACCGCTCGGTCTTCGACGTGCCGTTCGCCGCGTACGTCACGCGTCGCGCGTCTGCGCTTCCTCGCCAAGGAGGAGCTCTTCGCGCCGCCCGTTCTTCGACCGGCTGTTCACCAAGCTCGGCGCGATCCGCGTCGAACGCGGCGCCGCCGACCGCGGCGCGTCGCGGCGCTGGAGGCCGCTTTGCGCGTGCTCGGGATCGTGCTGCTCGCGCGCATTGGAGGTTGGTATCGAAGAAAGCTCGGGGAACACAGCCGGACGAGTGCGAAGCAGGCAGGCCAATCGCCACTGCCGGGCGGAAAGGTCGCGCTGTCGGTGGCGATTCTGCTGGCCCTGATATTTTCCAAGTACATCTATCTTGCGAGCCTGACCAGTTACTACACCTTCTATCTGATTCAAAAATTCGGGGTTTCCGTGAGATCTGCGCAGGTGCTATTGTTTGTCTTCCTCGGGGCAGTGGCGGCAGGTACGATTGCGGGCGGACCGATCGGAGACAAGATCGGCGGAAGTACGTGATCTGGTGCTCCATCCTCGGCGTACTTCCTTTCAGCCTGATGCTGCCCTATGCCAATCTCTTCTGGGACGGCGATCCTGACCGTGATCATCGGCCTTGTCCTGGCTTCCGCTTTTTCCGCCATTCTCGTTTACGCGCAGGAATTGATGCCTGGAAGGTCGGCATGATCTCCGGCCTGTTCTTTGGCTTCGCCTTCGGAATGGGCGGACTTGGAGCCGCCGTGCTCGGCAAGCTCGCGGACCAAACCAGCATTCAACACGTTTACCGGGTCTGTTCTTTCCTGCCGATGATCGGGCTGCTCACCGGCTTTCTGCCGGATGTGAACAAATCGAAGCGCTAGCGTTTCGCTGGCTGTTCGGTGCGCCGCGGGCCGGTCTGGCTTCGCGTCTGAAACTCCTGATTGATCGCAATGAAGCTCGGCCTTTCGCTTCCATGGCTCGAATCTGTTCGGCTGGGCGGCCGTGGTAATCGCTGAGGAAAACGATATTCGCTTCTTTTGCGAAGTCCTTTCCAGGGAGGCTCACCTTGTTTCGCCTTTGCAATTTCGTCCCAGGACTTCCCGCTTTTGCGGGCTTCGATGATCTGATTGGGGGAAGCGGAGGAACGTCGCGCGATCAGCAGCACGGCGGGAATCTCCAGATCGGGAATTCCTTTTGGTTGATTGCCATGATGGCTCGCGACGTGTTCCGGAAGTAATCCGACATCGAGTCGTAATAGTCGACAACGGGATCCTGGACTCCCGTGCCCACACGACTACGCTCCGTCGACTGCGGCGTTTGCTCTTGCGCCGCCGCGCCAAGCGCGAAAACGAGTGCAACAACAACAGCTTTCATGAGGCCTCCGCGAATGGGACGCGGTTTGAGGCGCAGATGTGACGTGAGATGCTTTTATAAACCCATGCGCCGAATAATCTTTTGGGATCGCGCTCGTTGCGGATGGGGCGTAAGCTGGTCCATCGCGACTCTCGGCCTGATCCACAACGGCGCGCGGATCGACGCATTTGCCGTGTTCATGCTCGATGCATTGGCCCATCCAAAGCATTGTTGCGGTTCCTCGACATCCACAAAAAGCCCCGTCCGCACGGGATTCCGAGAAGCTCATGAAGGCTGGAGCGGATGTGAACGGTGTGAGGTGGCGCGGGATCTACCCGGTACCATCCAGGCAGTCGCGGTTGAAGAGGCGCATATTGTGCGAGTACTGCTGGCGAACGGTGCCGATCCCGCTCGAAAGCTCCCGAATTACGGGTCGTTGCGGATGGGCGTGTCAATCGCAACTATTGGCATCATCAGGCTGCGGGTGCAGTTAGCCGTCCAGAAGCATTGTTGCGCTCTTCCTCGACATGCACAACCCGCCGTGTCCGCACGGGATTCCGAGAAGCTCATTAAGGCCGGAGCGGATGTGAACGCTGGGACTTGGCGCGTAACTACTCTTTCGATCCAGGCAGTCGCGGTTGAAGAGGCGCGCATATGACGCGAGTACTGCTGGAACGGCTCGATCCCGCCCGAAAGCTCCCGAATCACGGCTCGTTGCGGATGGGCATGTAAACTGGTCCATCGCGACTATTGGCATCATCAGACTGCGGGTTTTATTGCGTCTTCGAACTCGCATAGCCCGGACTCCTGATCGACAATGGCGCGCGGATCGAGGCATTTGCCGTGTTCATGCTCGGTGCACTTGGCCCATCCAGAGCATTGTTGCCGTCATCCTCGACATCCCAAAACGCCCCGTCCGCACGGGATTCCGAGAAGCTCATTAAGGCCGGAGCCGATGTGAACGCGGGACTTGGCGCGGAACTACCCGTACCATCCAGGCAGCCGCGGTTGAAGACGCCGCTCGAAAGCTCCCGAAGGGAACGACCGCGCTCGATCTGGCGCGGTCTAAGCTACGACTGCGCGACCCTCGCCGACCTGCTGACGCCACATCGCATAATACAATCCCTTGCGATCGATCAATTCCTCGTGACGGCCGTATTCCACGATTCGCCCCGCTCCAAGACATAAATCCGATCGGCGTGCAGTACCGTTGACAGCCGGTGCGCGATCAGAGATCGTAATCGCGTCGCGCGTCGCAGCACATCCCGAATCGTCTGGCTGATCTCCTCTTCGGTCAGCGAATCGAGCGACGACGTCGCCTCATCGAACACCAGCAACTGAGGCCGCCGAAGCAGCGCCCGCGCAATCGACAGCCGCTGCTTTTCGCCGCCCGACACCTTCACGCCGCCCTCGCCGATCACCGTGTCAAGCCCGCGGTCGGCCCGCGCCAGCAAGCTTCCCACGGACGCCTGATGCAAAACGTCCATGCACTCCTGCGTCCGTCGCATCCGGTCGGACGAACAACAGGTTCTCCCGGATCGATCCCGAAAATAGTTGCGCATCCTGGGTCACGAATCCGATGCGTTCGCGCAGAGTTTCAATATCCACCTCGTCCTCGCGCGTTCCGTTGTAGAAAATGTGTCCTGTTTGCGGCCGGTAAAGTCCCACCAGCAGTTTGACCAGCGTCGTCTTTCCCGCCCCGGACGGACCCACGAATGCGATTGTCTCCCCGCGCGACACCGAAACGAAATCCCTTTCAGAGCCGGCTGGGTGGCCGACTGATGCTGGAACCCGACATCCTCAAACGCAAGCTTTCCAGCGCGTCGATACGGCACCGGATTCGCCGGGCGCGGTTCCGGACGGCATGGCGAGAATCGCTTCGAAGTTCTGCAACGACACTTCCGTCTCTCGATACGTGTTCACCACGTTGCCGAGTTCCTGCAGCGGTCCGAAGATAAAGAACGAGTAAATGAATAGCGAGAAGAACTGGCCCACGGTGATTCGCTGCGTGAAGATCAGGTACAGCATCAGGAACAGGATCGAGGTCCGCAGCAGGTTCACAAATGTGCCCTGGACAAAGCTCAGGCTGCGCAGATAGCGAACCTTCTTCAACTCCAGCTTCAGGATCTTTGCGGTAGTGGCATTCAGCCGCGCAATCTCCTGCTGCGCGAGGCCCAGACTCTTCACCAGTTCGATATTACGCAGCGACTCAGTTGTCGATCCGGCTAGCGCTGTCGTCTCCTTGACGATCGCCTTCTGCACTTCCTTGATCTTGCGGCTGAGCAACGAACTCAACCCTCCAAGAAGCGGAATCGTCAGCAGGTAGGCGGGCGCAACCGACCAATGCACCTGCCACGCGTAAACCATGACGAAAATGACGCCGATCAGTGTCGTGAACAGCAGATTCACCGAGATGTTGATGAACTTCTCCACATCGGTGCGGACCTTCTGCAGTTTGCCGAGCGTCTCGCCGCTGCGCTGATCTTCGAACTGCGCATACGGCAGTTCCAGCGAGTGCCGGATGCCGTCGGCATAAATACGAGCGCCAACTTGTTGCGTGATCAGATTGACGAAATAGTCCTGGAAATTCTTCGCCACGCGCGAGACGAACGCAACGCCGACCGCCAGCCAGCAGCACGCTCACACCACGCAGGAACTCGCCGCTTGTGTACTCGTGATAGCGCGTGGCGTAAGAATCGATGATATGGCGGAAGATCAGGGGGTCGAGCAGCGAAAAGATCTGGTTGATTGCCGCCAGAACAAGCGCGGCAACTACCAGTTTCCAGTGTCCCCGGAGATAGCGGTAAAGCGTGACCATCTACTTCAACGTTACGCCACCGGCCCGAACGCTTTACGTTTGTAAGGGCCGGCACACGGACGTCCATTGCTAATACAATGAATCACCATGATTGCGGGACGCAGAGAATTTATCGGCGCCATGCTGGGCGGCCTGCCCTTGGCGGCTCAGCAGGCCGGCCAACCTTACGTGCCGAAGCAAAGTGATCGGCCCGAACCTCCCTCAGGCGAAGAGGCGGGGTTCCGGTCGATTTTCGACGGCAAGTCTCTTGACGGGTGGGAAGGCGATCCAAAATACTGGCGCGCTGCCGACGGGGTGATGATCGGCGAGATCACGCCCCAAACCGTCATCAAGAGCAACACCTTCATCATCTGGCGAGGCGGAACCCCCGGGAACTTCGAACTGAAAGTGGATGTCAGGATCACCGCCGCCGGCAACACCGGTATCAACTATCGAAGCAAGGTTGTGCCGGACAAGGTGACACCTGAAAACAAGTTTGCGATGAAGGGTTATCAATGTGACATCGATGGCCAAAACCGCTACACGGGCAATAACTACGAAGAAAAGGGTCGATTGTTCCTGGCGGTAAGAGGGCAGGTGACGCGTATCACCCGCACTCGGAAGCCGACAATCCTGGCCACCATCGCGGACGAGAAGGAAGTAGCGGCCGCGGTTACGAATGATTGGAATTCCGTGCACATTACCGCCCGCGGTACGGTCCTCATGCACAAGGTGAATGGGCGCCTGATGTGTGTGGTCATCGATGACGATGTGGCGAATCGTGCGATGGATGGACTGATCGGCGTCCAAGTCCATGTTGGGGGTCCGATGAAGGTGGAGAGCATCCAACCTGCGTATCAAGACGGACATTGCATGAAGGCGAGCATTCTGTGCCTTACAGCGATGTGACCTTGCGCAGGAGGTCGCTCCGGATGGACGCGTCACTTTCAGGCTGCTCGCGCCCAAGGCATCGGAAGTCACGCTGTCCGGCGAGTTCATGACCGGCAGCAAGAGTCTTCAAAAGGATGATAAAGGGTCTTTGGACGATCACTGTCGGGCCGATTGAACCTGAGATCTATAACTACAACTTCACCGTAGATGGCGTGCGAACGATCGATCCCGAGAATCCGAACGTAAAAACGGGATCGACCCCGAGCACGATCGCAAGTATCCTCGAAGTCCGCGGGATCGGCTCCGGGGTTTTATGACGGTCAGCCGGTCCCGCATGGTGAGGTCCGAACGCATTGGTATGACTCTAAGGTGACGGGCCACCTTCGACGGGCGACAGTCTACACGCCGCCGGGTTATGAACGCGATAAATCGGCGCGCTATCCGGTCCTCTACCTGCTGCACGGAGCGAACGCTGATGAGACCGCATGGACTCGGTTAGGTCGAGCGAATCTGATCCTGGACAACCTGATCGCAGCCGGCAAGGTGAAGCCGTTCATCGTGGTCATGCCTTTTGGCTATGGCATCATGCCCAGCAATGCTTTATTGGGAAATCCGCTCTCGCGCGCCGAGCGCCAGGTAGATGTCGCCATGGGCATCCACCCAGCTCCCATGCGCCGACAGGGAATCCCATCGCGCGACGACGGCGCCGCGCTTGTCCATCAGGCTGATCCGGGGTGAGAGCCCGCTCACCCCGCCCTCGCTGATGCAGAAGAGGCCATCGCGGTCCATGGAGATGTCCAGGGGCCGGCGCAGATCCGTCCACATCGTCCGGAAATCGCCATCGGCCGAGAACACCTGGATGCGGTTGTTCTCCCGGTCGCAGACGTAGATCGCGCCGTCGCTGATCGGCGATGAGGCTGTGCGGCAAGTGGAACTGGTTCGGCTCGGTCTTGCCCGGCTCGCCCCACGAGGCGATCAGCTCGCCGGCGGGGCTGAAGCGATGGACGCGAGCGTTGCGGTAGCCGTCGGTGATGTAGAGCTCGCCCGACGGCGCCGGCACCATCTCCGTCGGATAGTTGAACGGGCCGGCGGAGCGCGGAACGAGCTCTCCCGGGCGCTCACATCCCGTGTCCGAATGCTCGCCGCGCTTGCCGAGGACCTGGAGCGGCTTGCCGTCGAGGGTATAGGTGAGGCAGACGGAATCGTCCCGGTCGGTCAGGTACACCACGTCGTTGCCGATGTAGATGCCGTGCGGGTTGGCGAAGGCGCCGATGCCCCACCCGCCCAGGTATCCGCCGTCGCGGTCGAAGACCAGCACCGGGCGGATCCTTGCGCTGGAACACGTAGACGCGGTCGAGAGAATCCGTGGCGACCGCGCTGACATTGCCGAACGTCTGGCCGGCGGGCAGCCTCGCCCAGTGCTCGACGAGCTGGTAGCGATACGCGCCCGGCCCCAACGATCGCCATGACCCGAGCGCCTAGAAGTGCATCACCTCGGCCGCATGATCGTAGACGTCCTGGATCCGGCCGTGCGAGATCGCCGCCGCCTGCACGGCGGCCACCAGGTGGCGCCAGCGCAGCGAGGGGCGGGTCGCGTAGAACTCCTCGTACGTCGCCTGGTGATGCTTGAACGCGTGCATCTCGGTGAAGTTGTCGCGGCAGGCGATCTTGCCGATCGCGGTGATCAGGGGCTCGGGCGCGTAGCCGCGATCGGCGTACTGCTGGGCCAGCGCGGCGACCTGCTTGACCTCGTCGGTCGAGCGCCAGGTGGCGAGATTGGCCGCGGGCAACCGCTCGCCGACCGGCAGGCGGCCGATGAAGCTCTCGATCTCGTCGAGCAGCTCGTCCTGCGTGCGGAACGGCAGCGACGCCACGCGCTCCGGCTCGGGCTGGAGCTCCGCGCGCCAGCATCCGCTGCGCCATGCGCACCTCCGGCCCCGTGTGCCAGACGAGCAGCGCCTGCAGCTTGATGCGCCGCGACAGGTCGGGCTGGCGCAGCAGATACCGCCGGGTGTTGGCGCCCGTATTGATGTGCACGTCCATCGGGTTGCCCGTCTGCGAGCGCAGGAACAGCGTCGAGCCGCCGACCGAGAGGCCCTCTCCGACGCCCTCGAGCGACAGGCCGCCTGCCAAGGCCTGCGCGAGCATCTCGGGAATCTCGGCCAGGTCGTTGCAGCGCCCGATCTCGTCCGCGAGCGCGGTGATGGCGGCGGTCTCGTCCTCGCCGGTCAGGACGCGCAGGTCGCGCTCGAGCAGCTCGTGCTTTCTGATCAGCTCGTCGACGTCGGCGAGCGTCGCCGGGGCGGTGGGGCGCGTGACGTAGCGCACGGGCGCCCGGCCGATGTACTTCGCGTACTCCCAGCCGAAGTACTCGAGGGCCCGCCACGTGAACACCGGGAACAGGAAGTAGTGGTCGTCGAGCTGGTTCTTGGCGATGCCGACCTCGAGCAGGAGCTCCAGCATCTGCATCGGGGAGCAGCCGCTCGAGCAGGTAGAGGAAATAGTGGTCGCAGGCATTGTAGACGCCGCGGCTCACCGCGGTGCGGAACGCCTTGACCGTCGCGTCCACGTCGTCGTTCTCCGACACCGGCCGCGCGTCGGCCAGGATGAAGGGGCCCATGGCCGGCGAGTGGATGTGCTTGTTCGCGACCGCGACGTTCTGGATCACCGGCAGCTTGGCGTACTCGCCGGGGAGCCGCGCCGAGATGTGGCGAACGGCGTGCAGGCCCGCCAGCGGGTGGAGCGGCCCGCCGTGATGACCGGGCGGCAGATCCGAGGAGCGCACCACCGCCAGCGCCGAGGCCAGGAGCATGTCCTTCACGGGCGTGCCGGCGGTGAGCTTGTCGTGGGTGGCGGCCACAATGCGTTCCGGGGTCGTTTCCTCGACGAACTGCACGAGGGGCTCGATGTGGTCGGGATAGAGAACGCGTTGGGCCATGCCACGATCCTCCCTTACCTAGCTGGTGTGCCCGCGGGCGAGGACACGGCCGACAGGGCCTCTCGCACGAAGGCGGGTTCGAAGATCCGATCAGCCATCACCTGACAGCGCTTCATGAGCCGGTGCTCGTCCGGCCGGTAGTCGGCGATCGCATTGTGGAGCGTGCCGATGTGATCCCACACGAGCACGTCGCCCTCGGTCCACCGGTGGACGTACTGGTACTTCGGCTGGAGCTGATGCGCGAACAGCATCGCCAGCACGGATCGCTCTCGGCCTCGTCGAGCTCGTTGATGCGGATCGCGTAGCCGGGATTGCAGTAGAGCACCGTCCGGCCGGTGATCGGGTGCGTGAGGAACACCGGATGCACGGAGGGCGGTCGCCGGCGGCGCTGCTCCTCCGACAACGGCGCCCGGAGGCTGCCCGGGCGGACCCGCATGTTCTCCCAGAACTTGTTGAAGTCGTGGGTCGCCGTCGCGTCACGGAGCCGCGCCTTCACCTCGGGGGCCAGGTCCTCGTAGGCCGCCTGGGTATTGACGAACGCCGTGGCGCCGAGCACCTGCCCGTCGCGGCGCGGCACCTTGACGGCGTAAAGCACGTTCAGGAAGCCGATGGTCTCGTTGTAGGACATGTCCGTGTGCCAGTCCTGCCCGGCATCGGTGATCCCGATCGGCTCGCCGTTCTCGATGATATTGGAGAGGATCCCGACCTCGGGCATCCCCGGCTCGTGGTGCCTCCCGGTCAGCGTGGCCTGGATCCGGCCGAAGCGCTGGGAGAAGTCTCCTGAGCGCCGCCGCCTCGAGCCGCTGCGCGCGGGAAGCGCAAGACGCCGTGGCGGCCGAGGGCCAGGAGAATGGTCGCGAAGTCCGAATCACTCAGGGGCTTCGAAAGGTCGATGCCCCTGACCGTCGCTCCCAGAACTTGTCCGGTCGGCTCGATTGCCGTCATGCCGCCCTCCTATGGCTCGCGGGGATTATAGCGCGCCGAGAGGCGCTTGTGATGAGGAGGTCAGGACGGGGATCGAGCCGGGCGGGGGAGCGTGTCGCGCGGCGCTTCGGGTCAATGCCCCAAGCGGCGCGGGATGATGGGCTCGACGCCGATCCCGAACCAGCGATAGCCATAGCGACGAATCGCGCCACTGAGCCCGAACGGCATGAAGATGATGGTGAGGACCATGATCACCCCGTAGACGAGCGCCTGCCAGACGTCGAGCCCGGCCAAGGAGCTCGGGCAGGATGATCAGGAAGCCGGCCCCCAGCACGGAGCCGAGCAAGGAGGCGAGGCCGCCGAGGATGATGATGGTGATGAACTGGATGGAGAGAAAGAAGCTGAACTCCTGAGGATCGAGGAATCCCACCAGATATGCGCTCAAGGCCCCGGCGAGGCCCGTGTACAGCGCGCTGATGGCGAAGGCGATGGTCTTGTACTGGGCGAGGTTCACGCCCATGGCCTCGGCCGCGCGCTCGTTCTCCCGGATGGCGAGAAAGGCTCGCCCGGTCCGCCCGCGCACCAGGTTGCGCGCGAAGAGCAGCATCCCGATCGTGATGACCAGGAGGAGGTAGTACTTCCGATAGTCGGAGTCGAACTTGAGTCCCAGGATCGTGGCCGGCTTCACCGACATGCCCTCCGAGCCATGCGTGATCACGGCGAGCTGGAGCAGCATCTCCTGAACGATGAGAGTGAAGCCGAGGGTGGCCATGGCGAGGTAGAGGCCGCTCAGGCGCAGACAGGGCAGCCCGAGCAGGTAGCCGACGACGGCCGTGACTCCGGCCGCCGCGAGCACGCAGGGCACGAAGGACCACCGCCACGACTCGGCGAGCACGGCGGCCGTGTAGGCCCCGATCGCGAAGAAGGCGGCATGCCCGAGAGAGACCTGGCCGGCATAGCCGACCAGCAGATTCAGGCCGAGCGCCACCAGCACGTAGACGAAGAGACGGGCCATGACGTGGAGGATGTAGTTGTCGGCGAAGCTCGGCAGCGCGAGCAATGCCGCCACGACGAGCGACGAAGAACAGCGCGCGGAGCCCTGCGAGCTTTCCGGGGGCCATGGTCATCAGACCTTTCTGATCGGTGCGGCGCCGAACAAGCCGCTCGGCCGCACGACCAGGACCACGATGAGCAGGATGTACGTGGACACCTGCTTGATCCCCGCGTTGAAGAAATAGCCCGAGAGGTTCTCGAGGACGCCCAGCAGCATGCCCCCGACGATCGCGCCCGGGATGCTGCCGAAGCCCCCCAGGATGGCCCCGGCAAACGCCTTGACCCCGATGAACCCGAGATTGGGATCCAGATAGATGATCGGCGCGATCAGCACCCCCGCGACGCCGCCGACGGCGGCGCTGATGGCCCACGTCAGCGAGAAGATGCGCGTGACGCTCACGCCCATGAGCCGGGCCGCGGTCTGGCTCTGGGCCGTGGCCCGCATCGCCGTTCCCGTCTTCGTGAGCTTGAAGAACAGGTAGAGCGCCAGCATGATGACCAGCGAGAACCCGATCACGCCCAGGTCCATGGCGGTGAAGTTGAGGATCCCGAGTCGAATGGGATCCTTCGAGAAGATGGTCGGCAGGGGCAGCACGTCGTAGCCATAGAAGATCCCGGCCAGCGAGCGCAGGACGGTCGAGGCGCCGATGGTCGCGATGACGATGCTGAAGATGGGGGCGTCCATGATCGGGCGAACGACCACGCGCTCGAGCGCGACGCCCATGAAGCCGGACAGGACGATGGTGACGAAGAGGACGATCCAGTAGGGCAACCCGTACCAGATCAAGAGGGTGTAGCTGATGAAGCCGCTGACCATGACGAACTCGCCCTGCGCGAAGTTCACCACGTCTGTGGCCTTGAAGATGAGGACGAATCCGAGCGCGATCAGAGCATACACGCACCCGGTCGCCAGCCCGCTCAGCACCTGACTCGCGAGGATCTCGGCCATCTAGACTCGCTCCCAGTGGCCGGCCTGTTCGAGCGCCGGCATAGCCGGCGCAATCCGATTTCCCTGGGGGAGGCTCGGAGGGGGCCGTCGAGGCCCCCTTCGAAGCTCCAGCGCCGGCTATGCCGGCGCAATCCGATTTCCCTGGGGGAGGCATCGGAGGGGGCCTCGACGGCCCACTCCGAATAGCTATTTCCGGCCGCCTTCCTGCAGCTCGATCCACTCGCTCTTCTTCGTCCACTTGCCGTCCTTCACGACGACCAGACGGCCCACGCGGCTCATCACGCGGCGACTGTCCCCGCCGTAGCTGTACTTGAGGCCCCAGCCGGGGTCCCAGTCCTTGATCGATTCGATCGACTTGAGCAGGGACTCGCGGGTGAGGTTCTTGCCCGTGCGCTGCAAGGCTTCGACGAACAGCGCGGCTTTCTGATAGCCGTACAGGTTGGTGGTGTCGAGCGCCAGATTGGGGAAGTACTTCTTCATGTCGGCCCGGTAGAGGTCCAAGAACGGACCGGGCTCGGTGGGCAGCGGATAGACCTCCACCCCCATCATACCGTCGACGTGCTTGCCCCCCAGCTCGATCGTCTTGTCCACGACGATGGGCGAAGGGCCGATGAACAGCGGATAGTATCCGATGGCGTGGCACTGCTCGGCCAGCCGCGGCGGCTCGCGATAGACCGCCTGCAGGATGACGACCTCCGCCCCGGACTCCTTGAGCTTCGCCGCCTGCGAGCTGAAGTCGATGTCGGCGCGCTTGTAGTCGACTTCGATCGTGTACGCGAGATCGTGCTGTTTCAGGCGGGCCTTCCCGGCCAGGTGCCCGTCGAGGCCGTACTCGTCATCCTGGTAGAAGCTGGCGATCTTCTTGATCTTCCGCTCCTTCACCAGGTAGTCGATGATCATCCACGTCTGGTCGGCATAGGTGGCGAGATCACCGACGTGCCACTTCCCCGAGGTGACCCACATGCTGGCGGCGGTGGACGGGAAGATGTCGGGGACCTGCTTTTCTTCCAGATACTCCTTGATCGCCTTGGTCGTCGGCGTGCCCAGGTGTCCCATCATGACGAACATCTTGTCGCGCTCGACGAGCCGCTTGGCGTTCGTCACGGCCTTGGGCGGCTGATAGACGTGATCGTAGGCGATCAGCTTGATCTTGCGGCCGTGGACGCCGCCCGCCTCGTTCACCCGATTGAAGACGGACTCCATGCCTGCCTTGATGTTGACCCCCCAGTTGGCGACGGCGCCTGTCAGGTCGAGGCCGGCGCCGATGATGCACCTCCTTGTCCGTGACGCCGTCTTCCGCCCAGGTGGTGCGGCCTGGCATCAGGGCGAGGAGGCCGACGAGAGCGGCCAGAATTCGCAGAACGCTTCATGGGACCCTCCTTTCGTGTGCGTCGCTCATCATGTGCCTCGCCGATCGGCTCCGTCGCCGATCGTGTGCGCTACCGATGCCCGAGATACGACCGACGCACGTGGTCGTCTCGCAGGAGCTGTCGACTGTCACCCTGGAGCGAGATCGTCCCGGTCTCCAGGACGTAGCCGTAGTCGGCGATGGACAGCGCCTTGTTGGCGTTCTGCTCGACGAGCAGGACGGTGGTCCCGCTCCGGTGGATCTCGCGGATGATGCGGAAGATCTCCTCCACGAGCAGGGGCGCCAGCCCCAGCGAGGGCTCGTCGAGGAGCATCAGCCGGGGCTCGGCCATCAGCGCGCGCCCGATCGCCAGCATCTGCTGCTCGCCGCCGCTCAGCGTCCCCGCCAGCTGGGAGCGCCGCTCGGCCAGGATGGGGAAATGCGCCTGCGCCCGATCGAGGCTCGCGCTCGATCGCGCGCTTGTCCGTCCGCGTGTACGCGCCCATCTTCAAGTTCTCGAGGACGGTCAGCTCGGGGAAGAGCTCGCGCCCTTCCGGCACGTGCGAGATCCCCAGGCGCACGATCTTCTCCGACGGAAGGTCGTCGATCCGGCGCCCCCGGAACGCCACCGTCCCCCGCGCCGGCGGCACCAGACCGGAGATGGACTTGAGTGTCGTCGATTTCCCGGCGCCATTGGCGCCGAGCAGCGTGACGATCGATCCCTCCGCCACCTTGAACGAGATGCCCTTGAGCGCCTGAATGCTGCCGTAGTAGGTCTCGATCCCATCGACGGTCAGCAGGGGCTCACCGGGGGCGCCGTCGGGCGCAGGATCAAGGTGCTTCAACACCGATGTTCTCCCCCAGGTAGGCCTTGATGACCTCCGGGTCACTTTGCACGTCGGCCGGTGTGCCCTCGGCGATCTTGCGCCCGAAGTTCACCACGGTGATGGTGTCGGAGATGTTCATCACGAGTCCCATATCGTGCTCGACGAGCAGGACCGTCAGCTTGAACCGATCCCGCACCTCCCGCAGGAGCTCGGCGAACGCCTGCGTCTCCGAGGTGTTCAGCCCCGACGCCGGCTCGTCGAGGAGGAGCAGCTCGGGCTCCAGGGCGAGGGCTCGGGCCAGCTCGAGGCGCTTCTGCGAGCCAAGCGGAAGATTCCCGGCGGCCTGCCGCTTCACGTCCACGAGGCCGAGGAATTCCATGAGCTCCTCGGCCTTGTCGCGGACCAGGCGCTCCTGCCTGTGGACGAACGGGAGGGCGAGACCTTCCGCGAGGACGCCGGTCCGCATGTGGCTGTGCCGCGCCACCAGGACGTTGTCGAGCGCGCTCATGCTGCGGAAGAGCTGCACGTTTTGGAACGTGCGCGCGATACCGAGGCGGGCGATCTGATCCGGGCGGAGGTGCGTGACGTCGCGGTCGCGAAAGCGGATGATCCCACTCGTCGGGCGGTAGAAGCCGGTGATGCAGTTGAAGATGGTGGTCTTGCCCGCGCCGTTGGGGCCGATCAACCCGTGGATCTCGCCCACCTCGATGCTGAAGGTCACGCGATCGACCGCGCGCAGGCCCCCGAAGTTGACAGACAGCTCGTGGAGGGAGAGGTGAATCACGAGGGTCGACTTGCCCCCATCACCTTGCCGCCTGACCCTTCTCTCGCAGGAGCCGACGGGAGCGACCCGCAGCGCTGCGAGCCTCGACCGGCCTCGACATCGGGCCTTCCAGGCCAAATGGACGGGCAGTAGCGGGGCGATGCTACAGCGCGAACGGAGAGCCGGTCAAGCGGAAAGCTGAGCGTCAGTACCACCGTCTCGGGTACGGCCTGTAGACCACGTGCGGGCTCGGAACGACCACCACAGGGTCCGAGGGTGCGTGCACGGCCGGGCCAGGATACGCACCATAGGGCAAGACGGCGCATGCCGAGCCTGCCACGGCCACCGCAGCCAGCACCAGCCCGATCAGTATCTTGCTCATCGATGTCGACCTCCTGTCCTGTATGACGCAGGACCAGGGCGGGCTATTTTGCGTGCGGACAGGGCTAGCCGATCGCGGAGCTAAGGTAGTATGGGGTACCGTCCAGCAGCGGACACCTCCGGCCCGCCGCGTCGCCGCGCAGAACCGGGCACTCAGCGGGGTCGACCGTCGTGTCACTCCTGCCGAATAGGCGTGCAGGCCATGGCCAGCGCTGCACGGACGCGTGGACGCCAACGATGGGGAGGACGCCGTGACGAACGAGGTGCAGGAGATCGACGTCGAGCAGATCATGGAGCGGATCCGGGAGAACATCAGGCACAGGAGAAGCGCCGGTGACATTCCGGCGCCCGAGCCGGACACCTCGACGTTTCTCCACGGTCAGGTGGCGGCCGATCTCGCCTACCTGCATTCGGGCTACGACATCAACAACGTGCCGCTTGTCTCCCACCGTCGCGTGCTGGGATCCCTCGTACTCGCGACGAAAAAGGCTATTCGCAAGGTTCTCGCTCCAATTCTGGACCGGCAGGTCGCCTACAATGCCGCCAGCACGCGGTTGGCGACCCATCTGAAGGACGGGGTCGAAGCACAGGGCCGGATCAGCGACGCGCTACGCGTTGAAATCGGCGCACTCGAGGCGCGGCTGCGAGCGGAGATGCTGACAGCCGAGTCACGCTTCCGTGAGGCGCTCGCCGCCCAAGCACCGATCAACGAGGCGCTGCTCGCGGGCCAAGCGAACCTCGGTGAGGAGCTCGGGGCGCAGTCCGAGGCGCTTCAAAGGCAGTCCGAGGCGCTTCAAAGGCAGCCCGAGGCGCTTCAAAGGCAGTCCGAGGCGCTTCAAAGGCAGTCCGAGACGCTTGAAAGGCAGTCCGAGGCGCTTCAAAGCTTGAGGCAGGCCGGCGTGGCGGCACGAGAACGGATCTCCAGGACAGAACGGACGTTGCGCCGGACACTCCACGCTGCCCAGACTCGTCAGCCCCAGGGGAACGGACCGGACTCACCTGCTCGCGAGCGGACGAGCGTGACGATTGCGGTTCCAGAACACACGCCCGAGTTCGACTATTCGGGCTTTGAAGAGCGGTTTCGCGGGAGCGAGGAGGAGATCAAGGAGCGCCAGCGGATCTACGTCTCGTACTTCGAGGGGCGGGGCGATGTCGTCGACATCGGTTGTGGCAGAGGAGAGTTTCTCGAGCTGATGCGAGAGAGCGGCATCAGGGCCCGCGGCGTAGATCTCGACCTCGACATGATTCTTCTGTGCCGGGACAAGGGACTGGACGTCAGCGCGGACGACGCCTTTGTCTACCTCGGAGCGCTTCCCGATCACTCGCTCGGCGGTGTCTTCGCCGCGCAGGTCATCGAGCACCTCCACCCGCTGCGGGTCATCGAGCTGGTCAACCTCTGCCACCGGAAGCTTGGGCCGGGCGGCGTGCTCATCCTCGAGACGCCGAATCCCACGTGCCTCATGGTGTTCGCCGACACCTTCTACAAGGATCCGTCCCACGTCCAGCCGGCCCACCCGGATACGATGCAATTCCTCTTCGAGGCGCTGAACTTTCACCAGGTCGAGCTCAGGTTCCTCGGACCTGTCGACCCCTTCATGCGGATACCGTTGCTGCAGGTACCCGGAGCCGACCTCGAGCGGTTCAACGAGGGTATCGATCGACTCAACACGCTGCTCTTCGGCTTTCAGGAGTATGCGGTGATCGGGCGAAAGTCTCTCGCGCCTCCACACCAGAACCTCCCGTCCTCCGAACGCGATTCGTAAGGGCCACCGTGAGGCTGCGCCGGCTGCTGAGCGACATCCGGCGGACCGTCACGGGCGTCATCGCATTTCTCCAGCATCTCCTGACCGCAAACATCGTCGAGATCGGTCTCGGACAGCTCTCGGCTGAGTCGGCCGTTGCCGTGCGAGGGCGCCAGAATCGATACCTCGTCACGATTTCCAACGCACGGACCGAACCCCGCGACCTCACGTTGGCCATGGACATATACGCGGTGGATCCCTCAACGCATCCCACCAGTCACTATGCCCACTTCTCGAAGCGCCTGACGGCTCGGCCGCTCGCCTCGACGCCAGTCGCAGTCCAGTACGACTGGCTGACGGACGCGGGCTTCGTGGTGGGCGACAAGCGATCTCCGGCTGACGATCTGTGGAGGGGCGCGCTCGATCGCTCCACTCGCTACTCGGTGAATGCCATCCTGCTCGATCCGAGCGGGAATCGCCTGGAGCTCCTCACCCTGTACCAGGAACTGACCCCGTGAAGGTCCTGCACGTCATCCAGCGGTATCCCCCGGCCGTCGGCGGTTCCGAGACCTGGTGCCGGGAGCTCTGCCAGTACCTGGCCGCGATGGGCGACGAGATGAAGGTCCTGACCTTCGACGTGGTCGAGGAGGAGGAGTTCTGGAGAGATCCGCCGATGGACCAGTGCACCATCAGGCTTGGACGGCTGGCCTGGGACGACAGGGTCCTTGTGAGGCGATACAAGCGATCCCTGCCCATCTACACCCTCTACCATTCCCTCCTGAAGCTCGTGCTGGATCGCTGGCTCCGAATCTATTTCTATGGGCCCCACTCGATCGAGATGTACGGGAGCCTGCTGCGGGAGGCACGGAACGCGGATCTCGTCTACCTCCACACCATCCCCTATCCGCACAACTTCTTCGGGTATCTGGCGGCACGGCTGTGCGGAAAGCCGGTCGTCATCACCCCGCACTTTCATCCGGGGCACCCGCACTACGAGCGGTGGAGCAACTATTGGCTGCTGAAGCGCGCGGACGCGGTGATCGTCATAAGCGAGTACGAACGAGACTATCTCGCCGGCAAGGGCGTCGATGCCACGAAGATCGTGACCACGGGCACCGGACTCCATCTGGACGAATACCGTGCCACGGACACCGCCCGCTTCCAGGCCGAGCTGCGACAGGCGCACGGCTGGTCCGAGCACCCCCGGGCTGTGCTGTTTCTGGGAAGAAAGCTCGAATACAAAGGCATCGCCACGCTCGTCGAGGCATTCAAGCGCCTCCCACCAGACCTGGACGCCGTGCTCCTGCTCGCGGGCCCTTCGTCGCCCTGGTTCGACGAGTTCTATCGAAGCCTTCCGGCCGAGGACCGGGCGCGGATCATCGATCTCGGCGCCGTTTCGCACCCGGACAAGGTGCACCTCCTTCACCTCGCCGACGTGCTGGTGCTACCGTCCCGCTTCGAGGCATTCGGCATTGTGATCCTGGAGGCGTGGGCCTGTGGCACGCCGGTGATCGTTGCGTCCAGCGGAGCGATGCCCAGCATCGTCGGGCAAGGCGGTCTCGCGTTCGAGTACGGCAATGCCGCCGAGCTGGCGGCGCAGATTCAGCGGCTCCTCGACGATGCCGAGCTTGCCGGCGGGATGGCGCGGCGGGGCCACCAGCGGCTGCTCGAGCGCTACACGTGGGAGAAGGTCGCGGCCGCCGTCAGGACGGCATACCTGCCGCTGGGCGCGAAGCCACGACCCCGACGAGTCCTCATCTGCAGCAATCTGTTCCCGCCGCACACCACGGGCGGAGCGGAGATCGTCGCCCACACGGAAGCCCTGCTCCTCAAAGAGCTCGGGGTCGACGTGGAGGTGTTCTGTGGCCGAGTGGACCTGAGCGCAGACCGTTCGTACCGCCCCGCGGCCACCAACGGCGCCCTGAAGCAGACCTCGGTGACCCTGTCGCAGGCAGACATCAGCGGGGAGTGGTGGAACTTCCGCAACGACACGATCCGGCAGCGGTTCGCCTCCGTCCTCGATCGCTTCGCCCCGGACGTGGTGCACTTCCACAACCTCGTCGGCTTGTCCGTCACCCTGGTCGACGAGTGTGCGGCACGCGGCATCCCGACCGTCATGACGCTCCACGACTACTGGGGAATCTGCTTCAAGAACACCATGCTGAAGAACGACGGCGCCCTCTGCATGAGCGGAGGCTTCGACTGCCTCTCCTGCAAAGCGACGCTGATGGGGGAAGCATCGGCCCCATCCCCGGTCCGCAATTCTCACGTGCTCCTGTCCCTTGGGAAGGTTGACCGATTCGTCTCTCCGAGTCGGTACCTCGCCGACCGGTACGCGGCCAATGGCATTCCTCCCGAGCGCATCCTGGTCATGCGGAACGAACTCGACTTCGAGCGATTCAAGGATGCCCGCCGCGACCACGACGTCTTCACCCTGGGTTTCCTCGGCTACCTCGGCACGGAAAAGGCCTCGATCTGCTCCTCCGCGCGCTCAGCCTCATCGCGGACTCGGGCGAGGTTCGTCTCCTCGTCGCGGGCAACGGGGACGAGAGAAGCAACCTGGAAGCACTGTGCCAACAGCTCCGACTCGATCAGGTCGTGACCTTTTGCGAACAGGTCGACAACGAGCATATTGCGGCGCTCTACGAGCAGATGGACGTCCGCGTCGTCCCCTCGGTGTGGCCAGAGAATAGCCCGGTCACGATCACCGAGGCCATGGCCAGCGGGATCCCGGTGATCTCCTCCGACATCGGCGGAATCAGCGAGCTGGTGGAGCACGGCGTCACCGGCTTGCTCGCCCCTCCGCGGGACCCCCGGGCTCTCGCCGACCTCATCGAGCGCCTCTTGAAGGGTCCCGACTTGCGGAGGGAGCTGGGGCAGAACGGTCGAACGTCGATTCGGCAGCACGACGTCAGGGACCACGTAGCGCGCCTCTAGAGATCTTCGACGGGCTGGCTTCCCAGAGGCAGGCAAAGCGGGGCCTCGAGCTCGACGTCGTGCTCTACGCCGGGGAGCCCGACGGAGGCCGCGCCGTGCGCCAGATGCTCGAGCAGCTCGCCCTCGTCGAAAAGCGCACCCGGCGCCGGCTGCTGATCTGCAGGCTGGACCTCTGCGACGAGGAGACGTTCAGCGCCGCGAAGCTGCTCGTCCTTCCTGTCCCCGGCGGCGATTCCCTGCGGCACGCTCTCAGGGGTTTTCAAAGAGGGATACCCGTGGCGGCCAGCCGCAGCGCCCATGACACCGCGGAAGCGTGCCGGCAGTCGAATGGAGGGTTGGTCTACGCGGACAACGACGAACTGGGCGCGTGCGTGGAGCTGCTGCTTACGGACGAGCGGTTGAGACGCGCGATCGGCGCCAACGGGCTGCGGTTCGTGATGGAGCAAGCCGCTCGTAGCAATCGTTGAGTAGGTCCCATGACCGCCGTGGTGCCGACGGAACCGAGCCAGAGGGAAGCCGATCTTGCGGTGGTCTGGTGCTGGTGGCTCGCGCGATACACAAGGTACGCGCCCGGCACGGCCGCTCCGCGCCCCGAGGCTTTTCGGGGTATGCTGCGCGCCGGGAAGAACCCGATGGCCTCGATCGACTACAGCCCGACCCGCCCGGTCGAACTAACGAGCTAGGTGTCGATCAGCAAATGCGTGTGCCGTGCTTCATTCCCATCGCGTTTGCTTGACGCGATCGAATCCTTGTCGGCGCCGCTGTCGCTGGCGCAGAATTGCTCGCCATGCACCTAGGCTCTCGTCTGCCCGGCAGTGGCCCCCTGTCGAGGCTCTACCCGTTTCCGACGGGGTGGGGGTTGGGAGTCCTGTCTCTCTGGGTCGTTTTGGGTTCGTCGATTCTGGCCTGGTCGACGCTCGACTTCGTCCCCCGGGCTGGGACCAGAGCGGGCATCTACCGCGTCTGTCGAATACTCCCGAGCGATGGCCGCGGGTCCCGTTGCTTTCGCCAAGACCCTGCTCAGGGCGCCTTCCTGGTATCCGCCGTTCTACCACCTCGTGCTCGCGACCGTGTTTGCGGTGTTCGGCGTGTTCTCGTGGGCACCGGCCGCTGTCAACTGTCTCTTCGCGGGCGTGCTTCTCTACGCCACGTGGGAGTTCGGGAAGAAGGTCTACCCAGACGACTATGTCGTCCCCTTCACGGGCACCGCCCTCACCGCCACTTCCCCTCTCCTCGCGTACATCTCGCACGAGGCTCTTCTGGACTACGCGCTGGTCGCCCTCGTGGCCCTCGCGGTACTCGCGGCAGTGCGCGCGAGCACCTTCACATGCCCGTCGGCCGCCGCAACGGCCGGCGCGGCTGTCGCCGCCGCCCTTCTCGTGAAGCCGACCGCCGCCCTCTTCCTAGGCGTTCCGCTGCTGGCCGCGGTCGCGCGGGCTGCCGTGTGGAAGGATGCGGCCGGGCGTCGCTGCCTGATCGTCTTCCTGGCCTGCGCGGGCCTTCCGCCGCTTGCCTGGTATTTCCTGCACATGCAGGACTTGAAGCATCTCTTCCGCACGAATCTAGCCGATGCCGCAAGGGAAGGGGATCCTGCACTCTTCACCTGGGCGAGCGCCGAATACTACCTGCGCGGCCTCTACCGGCTCTATTTCGCTCCCGTCCTGGTCTTTGCCTTCCTGCCTGGAGTGCTTCGGGCCGTCCGCCGCTGGCGGGAAACCTGTTACCTCTGGGCTTGGATCATACCGCCCTGGCTGGCACTGACCTTCCTGATGGCGAACAAGGACTACCGTTATCTCCTCCCGGTTCTCCCCGGCATAGCCTTGCTCGGAGTCGGCGGCCTCCTATTGCTTCCCGGGGTCGCGTCCGGGTGGGCGCCGCTGCCCTTGCTCTGGGCCTTGCGTCGCTGTGCTACGCCTCGCTCTATGGTCCCTCGGCCGGGCCCGCGTGGCGCCTCACGCAGCAAGGCTTGCTGCCCGCCCAAGCGTCTTTTTCACATCCCCGCGGACGCCTTTCCCCGCTGCGAAGACTGGAAGCAGGACGAGATCGTGGGCGTCCTTGCCGGCGCCCTGCACCAGCGGCCTCGTCCCCACGTGGCCGTAGGGGTAATCCCCTCCTTGCATGAGCTGAACCCGTCCGGGTCGCTATCGCCTGGTCCTCTCTCGCCTGCGGCCAGACGTGGTGGACTTTGCCTATGTTGAGGTTTGGCCGAAGTCATTGGGCGCGTGGATTTCGATTGCTAAGACCGGCGATCGGGGCGATCATGCGACCCGGTCGAGCCTGGCGATCAACGCCTACGTGGAGTCCCGGCCGGATGTCTTCAAGATTATCATGGCCGTGCCTCTCCCCGACGGCTCGGAAGGGCGCCTGTACGAGCGAAGTTGGCCTCCTAGGTAGGAGGGGGATAAGAGTGACGGTTGATGATGACGAACCGACTCGTACACCTGTACCGTCATGCGCGCCGTCTCGTCCCACGAGAAGCCCTGCGCCTGCTTCAAGCCCCGCTCCCGGAGATCCTCGCGTAGCGACTCGTCGTCCACGATCCGCGCCATCGCGTCGGTGAGCTCCGCCGTGTCCTCTGGATCGACGAGGAGCGCGGCCGCCCCCACCACCTCCGGCAACGATGACCGATTCGACGTAATCACGGGCGTCCCGCACGCCATCGCTTCCAGGGGAGGCAGGCCGAATCCTTCGTAGAGCGATGGGTACACGAACGCGAGCGCGCCGTTCATGAGGGCCGGCAGCTCCCCGTCCGTCACGCGGCCGAGAAAGCGGATGTCCCCGGCGAACGGTGAGGCCGCGGCGGCCCGATGGATCGGCCGGTTCTTCCAGCCTTCTCCGCCAGCGATCGCGAGACGCGGAGCGGAGCGCGCGCGCCGCCGCAGCCGGTTGTAGGCTTCGATCACACCGAGCAGGTTCTGGGGTTCGACGTTCCCGGCGAAGAGCAGGTAGTCGCGGTAGGGCAATCCGTACCGGCCGATGACGCGCGCGGTCGCGGTAGGGCTGAGGGGAAGGAACTGCTCGCCGTGGGCCTCAGGGATGACGTGAATCTTCGGCTCGGTGGCGGGGAAGCGTGCCACCAGGTCACTCCTCGTCGCCGACGACGGAACGATGATGGCGTCGGCGAGCCGTGCGGCTCGCCGGATACCCAAGCGGAACAACGTTCGCCGCGCCCACGGATGAAACTGCGGGAAGTGCAGGCATGTGAGGTCGTGCACCGTCCGACCCGCCGCCCCTTCCGCTGCGGAAGGACAGCGGCATTGACTGAATGGAACACGTCGACCGGCCCCAGGAACGAGTCCACCGCTACGCCTCGCCCGGTTCGAGCAAGCATCGGGACAAAGAAGGTGAACAGGAGGTTCGACACCGAGCGCACCTCCACCAGGCGCATCGTCGGAGACGACATGCTCGGAGGCGGGACCCTGGCCCATGGCTTGAACGCATTCAGGAAGAGCAGCGAGTAGCGGTGGGGGGCCGTCGCGCGACCCAGCGCCCGGATCAAGCTGTCCGTGTAACGCCACACTCCTCCGAGCTGCGGGCTGCGCAGCGTCGTGGCCTCCAGACCGACGTGCATGGCGTCAGGCCCGCTTGCCTGCACCCCGGCGTGCGCTCGTGACGATCCGGGGCCGCCGCTCTACGCGGAGGCGGACGGGCAGCCGCGCCGAGCCGATGAAGGATGACTCGGACCCGGGCACGATCTGGAACCCGATCACCTTGTCCCACCAATCCTCGGGGCGAACCGCGGTCGCGACCGCGAAGGCGAGACGCACCGCCATCCCTGTCGAGTAAGTCCGAACGGGCTGGTCGATGTACTGGCCGATCTCGGCGAAGGCTTCGATGTCCGGCATCAGAGCGGCGAGGTCCTGCACCGGGATTCCCATGAGCCGCCCGGCCATGACCGCATTCTGCCGGCCGCTGAAGTCGGGTGGAAGCCGATGCCGAGCTCCAGCAATGACGCCACGCGGCCCGCGATCTCCACGTGTCCTTCGGTCGGCTGGGTCGTCCCGGTCAGGATCTTGAGGGGGGTGGTCTTCCCCGCGCCGTTCAGGCCGATGACACCGACGGATTCGCCGGAGGCGACCGCAAAGGTGACTCCGCGGAGAGCCCAGAAATCCTGATGCCACGCCACGCGTCCTGCCGAGACCCACTCGCAGAGACGGTGCCACCGCTGCCCATAGCGCCGATAGGACTTGCCCAGGTCAGAGACGGCAAGGCTACCGCTCACAGCTCATCAACCATCGCACCAGCGAGATGCCGAAACATGGTCTCGGAGACCACCGCTGCGGCAGTCGCCAGGATACACACCGGCCACAGGTGGCTCCACACCGGCCATTGATGCTCCACGATGATGCGCTGATACGAAACGATGAGCGGGTACAGAGGATTCCATGTGATCAGTCCGCGCGCGACCTCAGGCACCGTGCCGATCGGATAGACGATCGGAGTCAACCAGAACCAGAACTGCAGACCGACGCCAACCGCCTGACCGACGTCGCGAAAGAATACGTTGGCGACACCCAAGGCAAGCCCTAGCCCGGCCGCGAGGACCTGCTGGAGGATCAGGAGCGGCACCAGCGCGACGAGAACCCATCCCGGCCAGCGGCCGGTCAAGAGCAGGAACCCCAGGAACAATCCCCAGACGATCGCGAAATTGACGCTGGCCGACAGGAATACGTAGGACGGAAGCGTGATCCGCGGGAAGCTCACCTTTTTCAGCATGCTCGCCTGCTCTAGGAACACCGTCTGACTCCGGAGGAGCACTCGACGAAATAGCTCCAGGTCAGAAGCCCGGCGCAGAGAAAGAGGCTATAGGCGAGGGTGTCCTGAACGTTTGGCAACCTGGCCTGCATGACCTGAGAGAAGACCAGGGTGTAGATGAGGATCTGGGCGAGCGGATTCAGGATAGCCCAGGAGGCACCGAGCGCCGAGCCGAGGTAGCGCCCTCGGAAGTCGCGCGCCACCATCCCGAGCACGAACCCTCGATACACCCACAGGGCCGTGAACCGACCGGCAAGCTTTATCAATCAGCCATGCTCCTTCGTTCCTCACGACGCGCGTCCGAGTTGACGATAGCGGTTCCGGTCGACGAGTGCGCCGGCGAATGACGGCCCAATGTTATCACGAGGGCGCGGCACCAAACGGGGGCGTCGGGCACGCGGGCGCGGAGGAGTGGACCGCCCATCTTGCGGGCGGCGACGGGCGGCCGCCGGCCGCTCTGACGTGTCAGCGAGCGAGCAGCTGGCGCAGGGTCTTGATGCGCCCGAGCAGAATCCGCACTGCATCCTACAACCGGCTGCAACGCGCTCAACGAGGGCCTCGACCTCGTCGTCGAAGGCGATGCGGTTCGGGCGAGCGATGACGCCACGCTTCGGCGAATCGCCGGGGCGTACGAGTCGAAACATGGAAGCGACTGCCGCTTCGACGTCCACGACGGCTTCTTTTTCCACCGAGGCCTTCACGAAGCGCGGGACCCGTCTTGGTGTGCGGGGTTGATCCGGCTACGGCGTTTGGCTTCCGCAAGGGTGACGAGTTCAGCCAGACTCGCTGGAGGTTCTGATCACGCAGAACCCCTGCGCCTCCACGCCCAGCGGCACGTTGAACTTGCTGCGGAAGTTCTCGACCGCCACCGCGGCGGTCAGCTCGACGAGCTGCGCTTCGGTGAAGTGGCCGCGCAGGCGCCCCCACAGCTCGTCGGTGACCTTCTCGCCGGTGATGGTCATCTTCTCCGCGTACTCGAGGGCATCCTTCTCCATCGCGGAGAAGAGGTCGCTGTCCCGCCAGGTCGGCACCTGGCGGATCTTGTCGTCGGTCGCCCCCGCCTGCATCCCACGGGATGCATTGATGTCTATTCAGAAGGGACAGCCATTGATGAGGGCGACGCGCAGGTACACCAGCGGCAGGAGCGCCGCCGGGAGCTGCCCCGACCTCTCGATGGAGGCGGAGAGCTGCTTGGCCGCCTTCAGGATCGGCGGGCAGTGCGCATAGACCTTGGTGACGTTGAGGAGGCTGCCGAAGATCTCGCGCTCCTTCGCGAAGACCTCCTTCAGGATGGGATCGCCGCCGTCGTCTTCGATCTCTCTCACGCGTGGCATGGATGCTCCTCCTATTTGGTCGATGATCCGCTGCGCGGCCGTCATGCTCCTGAAGGCGAGGGCCCGAAGGATTCGGGCAAGACCTCGGCGAGAAGGCGGAGGAGCCCGCCGTCCGCGGGCGCGGGCGCGACACGGTCGGCGACCGCGCGCACGGACTCGGGCGCATGCGGCATGGCGACGCCGAGGCCCGCTACCTCGACCATCTCGAGATCATTGTCGTGATCGCCGACCGCCACAACGCGGTCGAGCGAGACTCCGAGGTGCGCGGCGAGATGCGCCAGCGCCGCCCCTTTCGTCGAAGCCCCAGGCAAGAGCTCGAGGTAGTGCTCCGCCGTGTGCACGAGGCGCGCATCGTCCTCGAGCAGCCCCTCGAGATCGGCGCGAAGCACGACCAGGTCCCTCCGATGCCCGATGAAGAGCCCCTTCATGAAGGCACCCAGCCGGAGAAAATCCCCCGGATCGGGGATCACGTGAGCGCGCAGCCCCTCGTCGTCGCAGAACTGGCGGATGGGCAGCGTCCGATCGAGGCAGTAGAGCTGCTCGTCGCGGAAGAAGATCGGGTGCACGGGCGCGGCCGAGAAGGCCTCCCGGACCTTGGCGAGGATGCCGCGCGGCAGCTCACGGCGGAGGAGCTCCGTCCCGGCCGCGTCACGGATGAGCCCGCCATTGTAGTAGATGACGGGCAGGCGGATGTCGAGCGCCTCCCGGTAGAAGTCTACCGAGAGCGGCATGCGCCCGGTCGCGATGGTGATCCCGAGGCCCGCCGCCGCGGCGTGCTTGAACGCCGCGACGAGCGCGGGTTCGAGTGCCAGGGAATGGTCGATGAGCGTGCCGTCGAGATCGCAGACGAGGAGCTCGTAGCCCACGCGCCTAACAGGATGCTGACCGAGCCGCAGGATGCTTCAGCATCCTGCTACCGCGGTGAATCGGCGTCGCGGAGGAGACCGGCGGTGGCCTCCCGGAGCCGGCGCGCCCAGCCCGCGGCATCGCTCTCGCCTCGCGGCAGTGGCACGTGCACGACCACCGGAGGCGCCGCCCCGAGAGTCTTCATGACGCCGAGCACCGCGCGCACGGGCGCCACACCCGTCCCGGGCACCAGTCGGTGATGGTCGCGCAGGGTCTCGCGCTCGCCCTCGGGCGCGTCGGCGAGCCGCAGGAGCGCGATGGCGCGCGGCCGGCACTGCCGCAGGTCCTCGAGCGAGGAGCCGCTCACATAGAAGTGGAACGTGTCCATCGCCAGGCCCAGCGACTTTCGCCCCACCGCATCGATCACGTGGATCGCCTGACGGACCGTCCTGAGCGACGCCCACGCGAGCCCGACCGGCATCAGGGCCACACCCACGTCATAGCGCTCGCTCGCGCGGCAGAGCCGATCGAGCGTCTCCCTGCCCTCGCGGACCGCGTCGCGCTCGTCGGCGCCGTCGGGCCGCTCCCCCGGCTCGACCAAGACCCACTCGGCGCCGAGGCGCCGTGCGAGGGTCGCCGCGCCGTGCACTTCGGCCACGACCTTTTCGATGCCCGCGGCGTCCCGGAACGTGACGTCGGTGACCGGACCGAGCGCCATCGCGGCGAGACGCCGCCGCGTGAGCAACTCGGCCACACCGTCCGGCCCGCGGCGCTCGAGGTCGGGCCACAGCTTTGGCAGCGACAGCTCGACGGCTTCGATCCCCCCGCCGCGGCGGCGGCGAGATCCTCCTCGAGCGCCAAGGTAGGCGCGCTGGCGCCGCTCCAGACCGGTCTCATGCGTGTCGCTCTCCTCGGCGGTACTTGTCCTGGCACTCCCGGCTGCAGAAGTGGACAGTGGTGCCACCCACCTCGGATCGGAGCGCGCGCGACATCACGACGTACGTCTGACAGACGGGGTCCTTCACGAGCTCGTCGTGCGCTCGAGGCGACTGCCGAATTGCGCGCGACCCCACGCGGCGAGGCGCGGCAAGAGCATGACGACGACGAGGACGGCCAGCGCGAGGAAGAACAGCGCACGCATCGCGGCCTAGCTTCGCGAATCAGGACGGATCGACAGCGAGCGCAGAAAGTCTCGGTCCTGCTCGGTCAGTTCGAAGCCCTCGGGGGCCTTGGGGGCCTTTGTGCCGGCGAAGAAGATGCCCGTCTCCGCCCCGCGCTTCAGGATCTCCTGCACGGCGTCGCGCGAGGCCTCCGTGGCCCGAAGCGACAGCTCTATGGCGCGCAAGAGCTTGTCCATGAGCCGATCCACGTGGCGGTCGGGCGTCATGCGCCCTACCATAGCACACGTCCTCGGACCGCCCTGCGGCCTGCGGCCGCATTGCGCGACCCGCATCGCGGGGGGATGATCGAGCAACGGCCGGCGCCCAGCCCCACCCGAGCCGGCGGCACTGGAAGGAGCACATCCCATGGCGATCTAATCGCAATAGTGGCCAGAGCTGCATCTCGGCCAAGCGCTTCATCGTGCTCGAGCCTGTGCGCGAGGAGTTCATGAGATGCGAGGCGGCGTCCGAAGGCAGCCGGCGAGGCGAGTCGGTCTGGCTCGCTCGCGTTGGCCCGGATTCCTGGATTTGCTCGCCTCGCCTCCGGCTCCTGCTCGCCCAGCGTGAGGCGGCTGTCGAGGGCGCCGTACCTCCGCAGATTGGCCTTTTT
>CAVRLO010000024.1:0-877846 GCA_963721815.1 uncultured Candidatus Rokubacteria bacterium | reverse complement strand
CTACGCGCTTCACGACGCGCTTGTGAAGCCGATGCCCGCCGGCCTCAACACCCCGTGCCTGGCGGAGTCGTGGTCGGTGTCGCCCGACGGTACCCGGCTACGAGTTCGTCCTGCGCCAGGGGGCCAAGTTCCACAACGGTGATCCCGTCACCGCCGAAGACGTGAAGTTCTCCTTCGAGCGGTACCGAGGCGGCGCCGAGAAGCTGCTCAAAGAGCAAGGTCAAGGAGATCCAGATCCTCGACGCCGCTCGAGTGCGGTTCCAACTCAAGGCCGCCGTGGCCTGATTTCATGACGTTCTACGGGACAACGGCGGCGGGCGCCGGCTGGATCGTGCCCAAGAAGTACGTCGAGAGTGTCGGTGAAGAGGGCTTCAAGAAGGCACCCGATCGGCGCCGGGCCCTACCGGTTCGTGAGCTTCACTCCGGGCGTGGAGTTGGTCCTCGAGGCGTTCGAAGGGCTACTGGCGCAAGACGCCCAGCTCAAGCTCGGTCTTCAGGAGCGTCCCCGACGAGACCACGGGCGCGGCCGCGCTCAAGCGCGGCGAGGTGGACGTGGCGTACTTCCTGACCGGGCCCGTGGCCGAGGAGGTCCGCCGAACGCCCGGGCTTCGAGCTCGTCGCGACGCGGACCAACGGGGTCTTCTTCCTCGACTTCGCCGAGCAGTGGGACCCGAAGTCGCCGTGGCACGACCAGCGGGTGCGTCTCGCCGCGAGCCTCGCCATCGATCGCAAGACGATCAACGAGGCCGAGCAGCTCGGCTTCGCGGGGATCACCGGCAACATCGTGCCCAGGGCGATGGAGTTCGCGCTCCCCATCGATCCGCACCCCTACGACGCGAAGCGCGCCAAGCAGCTCATTGTAGAGGCCGGCTACCCGAACGGCTTCGACGGCGGCGAGCTCACGCCCCAACCGCCCTACTTCTCTATGGCCGAGGCCGTCGCCAACTACCTGGGCGTCATCGGGATCCGCACGCGGGTGAGGACGCTCGAGCGCGCCGCCTTCCTCTCGAGCTGGGGGGAAAAGAAGCTCCCGCGGTGTCATCCTGGGCGGAACCGGCCCGGGCGGTAGTGCGGCCTCCTGCATCGAGTTGCTCGCGACGCTGGGACGGCCGGTACGCGTACGGCGTTGTCCCCGAAGTCGAAGACCTCTTCCAGCGTCAGTCGCGAGAGCTCGACCGCAAGAAGCGCGAAGAGCTGCTCCATCAGATCCAGCGAATCCTCCACGATCGCGTCGTGTTCGCCCCGATCTGGGAGAACGGATTCATTCGAGGTGTGGGGCCGAGGGTTGACGAGCCGGCGCCGACTCTGTCCCCGCGTACCCGTACACGGCGCCGTACGAGGACGTCCGGCTCAAGCCGCGATGATCCTCGAGAGGGAGGTCAATGGTGAGGTTGCTACCTCGGCCCGTCACCGCCGTCGCACTACCCTTCGCGATCTGGGAGCTGGGGACACCCGGCAGGACTGCGAACGCGGCCGCACCCGAGGGCCAGGTCGTCTACGCCTTCCACGTCACCCTCGCACCCCGCTGGCTCGATCCGGGCGAGACCGAGTCCGCCATCTCGCCGTTCAAGGTGCTCTACGCGATTCACGACGCGCTCGTGAAGCCGATGCCCGCGGGGCAGACCACGCCGAGCCTGGCCGAGTCTTGGTCCATGTCACCGGATGGCCTCAGCTACACGTTCGTGTTCCGTCCGAACGTCCAGTTCCACAACGGCGACCCCGTGACCGCCGACGACGCGAAGTTCTCCTTCGACCGCTACAAGGGCGGCGCCGCGAAGCTCCTCAAGGACAAGGTCAAGGACGTGCAGGTCGTCGACCCGCGCCGGGTCAAGTTCGTGCTCAAGGAGCCGTGGCCCGACTTCATGACGTTCTACGGGACCACCGCGACGGGCGCCGGGTGGATCGTCCCGAAGAAGTACGTCGAGAAGGTGGGCGACGACGGCTTCAAGAAGGCGCCGATCGGCGCCGGACCCTACAGTTCGTCAGCTCGACGCCGGGGGTCGAATCGTCGTCGAGGCGTTCGAGGCTACTGGCGAAAGGTGCCGAGCGTGAAGCGGCTGATCTTCAAGAGCGTGCCCGACGAGACCACGCGGGCGGCCGCCGCTCAAGCGTGGTGACGCCGACATCGTCTACTTCCTGGGCGGCCCCGTGGCCGAGGACATCCAGAGAACCCCCGGGCTCAAGCTCACCGCCGTCAGGATCCAACGCCGTCTTCTTCCTCGACTTCACCGAGCAATGGGACCCGAAGTCTCCCTGGCACGATCGGCGGGTTCGCCTCGCCGCCAGCCTGGCGATCGACCGGAAGACCTTGAACGAGGCCGAGCAGCTCGGCTTCGCTGGTATCACCGGCAACGTCGTCCCGCGGCACATGGAGTTCGCGCTGCCGATCGACCCGCATCCCTACGATCCCAAGCGCGCCAAGCAGCTCATGGTCGAGGCCGGCTACCCCAACGGCTTCGACGCCGGTGACCTGACGCCGAACCCGCCCTACTTCTCGATGGCGGAAGCGATCGGCGGCAATCTCGGCGCCATCGGGATCCGCACGCGAGTCAGAACCATGGAGCGCGCCGCGTTCCTCACGACGTGGGGCGAGAAGAAGCTCCGCGGCATCGTGATCGGGGCCCGGGTGCGGGTGGCAACGCGGCCACGCGCATCGAGGGCCTCGCCACGAAGGAGGGCCGGTACGCGTACGGCGTCTTGCCGGAGGTCGAGGATCTCTTCCAGCGCCAGGCCAAAGAGAGCGATCGCAAGAAGCGCGAGGAGCTCCTTCACCAGATCCAGAAGATCCTCAGCGATCGCGTCGTCTTCGCCCCGATCTGGGAGAATGGGTTCATTCGAGGCGTGGGCCCCAAGGTCGAGGAGCCGGCCCTGACCCTGATCCCCGCCTTCCCGTATTCGGCCCCGTACGAGGACGTCCGGCTCAAGCGGCCATAGGAGAGTGAGGAGCCCCATGAAATACACGCGCATCTCGGCCGACTGCCACATCGACTTGCCCTGGATTCCGCCCGACCTGTTCACCTCGAACGCGTCGGCCGCCCTGAAGGACCGGATGCCGTACGTCACGGACGGACCGGACGGCCCCCACTGGACCTGCCGCAACGGCGGCTCCTTCGGCCTCATGAACGGCGTCGGACCGGCCGGGGCGAAGTACGTCCCGGCTCTGCACTATCGGGTGGACGTCATGGCCTCGACCGGGCTCTACGAGGACGGCAAGAAGGGCATCCGCCGGCCGACCGATCCAGCGCTGCGCGTGAAAGACATGGACCGCGACGGCGTCCAGGCCGAGGTGATCTACGGGATCCTCGGCGCCGCCACGCGGCTCAACGACGCGGAGGCCGCCAACGAGATGTTCCGGATCTACAACGACTGGCTGAAGGTCTTCTGCAGCCACTACCCCGACCGCTACATCGGTCTGGCCTGCCTGCCCTACGGCGACATCGACGCCGCCGTGAAAGAGATCTACCGGGTGGCAAAGCTGGGTTTGCGCGGCATGGAGCTCTCCTGCTCGTGGGACATGGAGCCGATGTGGCATCCAGTCTGGGAGCCCCTCTGGAAAGCCGTGAACGACGTGAACCTGCCGCTCCACTTTCACACGTTCCCGGCGCTGCCGCCCGGCAAGCTCGACACGCAGAAGGGGCTCACACGCCGCGCCGCCTTCTTCACGGTGGTCTCCGGCTTCCAGATGAATCTCGTCAACATCCTGGCCGCGGTGATCGGCGCCGCCGTGCTCGAGCGCTATCCGAACGTCCGCATCTCGTTCGGCGAGAGCGGAATCGGCTGGATCCCCTATGCGCTCGATCGCATGGATTTCGAGTGGGAGGACCGCTTCCGCGACCTCGGCCTCACGATGAAGCCGAGCGACTACTGGCGCCGCCAGTGCAAGGGCACGTTCCAGTTCGACCGCATCGGCACCAAGCTCATCGACGACATGGGGGTCGAGACCTTGATGTGGGGCTCCGACTATCCGCACGGCGACGGCGTGTGGCCCGAATCATCGAAGTACATCGAGGAGCAGTTCGGCCATCTGCCGCCCGCCATCACGCACAAGATCACCTGCGAGAACGCGGGAAAGTTCTACGGGCTGATGTGATGAGTCTGAAGCTGACGAGAGCGTGCTGCGCCCTGCTGGTGGCGTGCGCGCTCTGGGCCTGTGTGGGGCGCGCCGAGGCGGCCGAGCTTCAGGTGCTGAGCGCAGGTGCCATGCGGTCGATCGTCACCGAGCTCACCGCCGCGTTCGAGAAGGAAACCGGCACCACGGTGAAGCTGACGTTCGGCACGGTCGGCGTGATCAAGGCGCAGCTCGCGGCGGCGACGCCGGCGGATGTCGCGATCATGACCGACGAGGCGATGCGCGAGATGGCCCGCCAGGGTGCCGTGGTCGAAGGCTCGTGGATCGCGATCGGGCGCACCGGCATCGGCGTGGGGGTGCGCGACGGCGCGCCCAAGCCCGACATCGGCAACCCGGAAGCGCTGAAGCGGACGCTCCTGGCGACGACATCGCTCGTCTACGTCGACCCGGCGCAGGGCGGGACGAGCGGCATCCACTTCGCGGGTGTGCTGCAGAAGCTCGGCATCGCCGACGCGGTGAAGGCGAAAACCACACTCGTGCCCGGTGGCTATCCGGCCGAGCTCGTCGCCAAGGGCGACGTCGAGCTGGTCGTCCACCAGATCAGCGAGATCATTCCCGTCAAGGGCGTGACGCTCGTCGGTCCGCTGCCGAAAGAGCTGCAGAAGACCACGGTCTCCGCCGCGGGTGTCACCGTCGCCAGCGCGTCGCCGCCGGCATCGCGCGCGTTCGTCGCCTTTCTCGCCCGTCCGGCCTTCAAGCCGAAGCTGGCCGCGGCCGGTCTCGACTACAAGGAATAGGCTCGAGCCACCGTCAGCGGCCCGTGCCCTGCTGCGGATCGAGCCAGTCGCGCAAGCCGTCGGCGAGCATGTTGAAGCCCAGCACCGCGATCAGAATCGCGAGGCCGGGGAACACGACCACCCACGGCGCCTGGAGCATGAAGCCGCGCCCGTCGGACAGCATCAGCCCCAGCGACGGCGTAGGTGGCCGCACACCGACGCCCAGGAACGACAGCGCCGCCTCGACCAGGATCGCGATCGCCATCAGCACCGAGGCCTGAACCAGGAGCGGCGTCACGCAGTTCGGCACGATGTGACGCAGCACCAGGCGTCGCGCCGTCGCCCCGACGGCCCGCGCACCTTCGACGTACACCTCCGCCTTGGTCGCCAGCACCGCCGCGCGCACGACGCGCGCCACGATCGGCACGTAGACGATCGCGAGGGCCAGTGAGACGAGCAGCGCGCCCGTGCCGAACACGCTCGTCAGGGCGATCGCCAGAAGGATCGCCGGGAACGCCATCAGGATGTCGAGCGGCCGCATGATCAGCTGGTCCAGCACGCCTTCGACGTAGCCGGCCAGGAGGCCGAGCGGCAGCCCGATCAGCACGGCCATGGTGACCGAGGCCAGCGCGACGCCGAGCGAGACTCGATAGCCGTGGATCACGCGGCTCAGCACGCTCCGGCCGAGGTCATCCATCCCGAAGGGCTCGCCGGCGGTGGGCGCCCGCAGGGCCGCGGTGCTGGCGATCTCGGTCGGGCTGCCTGGCAAGACCAGCGGCGCCGCGACCGCGAGCACCACCAGTAGCACCACGATAGCGAGCCCCGTCGCCGCGACCGCCGATGTCCCGGCGATCATCGCCGCCTGAGCCGCGGGTCGATCAGCCCGTAGAGAACGTCGGTCACCAGATTCACCGCCATGAACATCGCGCCCACGACCAGAAGCCCGCTCTGCACGACGGGATAGTTTCGCTCGAGCACCGCGTCCAACGTCATCCGGCCGAGCCCCGGCAAGGCGAAGATGGTCTCGACGACGATCGCCCCGCCGAGCATGTAGCCCACCTGGAGCCCGATCACCGTGACGATCGGAATGGCGGCGTTGGGCAGCACGTGCCGGATGAGGATCGCGCCTTCGCTGAGGCCCTTGGCGCGCGCGAACTGCACGAACGGGCGATGCACGACGTCGAGGACCGCCGCGCGCGTCAGGCGCCCGAGCGCCGCCGCCCGGCTCGCGGCCAGGGTGAGTGTCGGCAACGCCAGATACCAGAGGTTCTCGAGCGGCGCCTCGGTGAACGGCACGAAGCCGCTCGACGGCAGGACACCCGCCGCCAGGGACAGGGCGAGGATCAGCATGATGCCGAGCCAGAAATCGGGCAGCGAAATCCCCAGGAGCCCGAGCGCCAGGGACGCCCGGTCGGCCGGGCCGCCACGCCGGGCGCCGGCCAGGAGACCGAGCGGCACGCCGACCAGCGCGGCGACCAGCGCGGCCAACGCCGTCAGCTCGATCGTGACCGGCAGCCGCTCGACGATCATCTGCCCGATGGGCTCGTTCTGGCGGAAGTCGATGCCGAAATCGCCGCGCAGAATGCCCCCGAGCCAGCGCGCGTACTGGGTCGGCAGCGGCTCGTCGAGATGGAAGCTCTCGCGCATCGCGCGGATGCTCTCGGGCGTGGCCTTGTAGCCGAGCACGACGATCGCGGGATCGCCGGGGATCACGCGCATGAGCCCGAACACGAGCAGGCTCATTCCGAGCAACAGCGGCACGGCCAGCGCGAGCCGCCGCGCCACGTAGGTCAGCGACGGCATTCGATTAGAGGCGCGCCTCGGCCGGCGGGGCCCCAGCCCCGCGACGGCCTGCAGCGCACAAAGCCATTAGAGGCGCGCCTCGGCCGGCGGGGCCCCAGCCCCGCGACGGCCTGCAGCGCACAAAGCCATCGCGCTCAGGAGAGCCAGACGTCCTCGAACCGGAGCTCCAGCGACGACAGCGGCGTCACGCCGTTCACGTTGGGCTTCATCCAGTACCGCTGGATCTCGTTGCTGAAGATCAGGAGCGAGCCTTCCTCCTGGAACCAGCGCACCAGCTCCGGGTACATCTTCTTGCGCGCCGCCGGGCTCGCCGTGAATCGGAAGGCGTCCAGCCGCTTGTCGGCCTCTTCGGACTTGAAGCCGGTGAAGTTCCACGGCGAGGTCGAGTGCTGCATCGGGTTGTAGAACATGTCGGGATCGACGGTCACGCTCCACCAGGCTCCGGCGATGTCGAACTTCTTGCCGACGAGCGCCTCGAAGTATTGACCGGACTCGAGCGGCTGCATCTCGAGGGTGATGCCGATCTTCTTGAGCTGCTCGCGCAGGATCTCGCCCGTTTTGACCAGCACCGGCACCTGCGACTTGACGAGATAGGTCAGGCTGAGCCCGCCGCCGACCCCGGCCTCGTTCATGAGCTGCTTGGCCTTCGCGAGATCGGGGCCCTTCTGCGCGTTCACTCCCGTTGCCCACGGGCTCGGTTCGGGCGTGGGCTCGGCGGTCACGACGTGGCTACCGTAGTAGACCAGCTTCACGATCTCGGTCCGGTCGAGCGCCCACGCAATCGCCTGGCGCAGGCGCTTGTCGGCGAGCGGCGGCTTGCTCGCGTTGAGCATGAAGAAGAACGGAAAGTACGGGCGGCCGGCCGACGACTTGATGTCGCGCGAGCGCTCCAGCTCGCCGATGCGCTGCGGCGGAACCGTCTGGATCCAGTTGAAGCGTCCGGTCTGTAGCCCGGTGAGCCGCACGGTGTCGTCGGCGGGCGCGTAGAACATGATCCGATCGAGGTACGGACGGCCGGGCCGATGGTACTTCTCCCAGCGATCGAGCGTGATGTGATCGTCCTTCACCCACTCGACGAAGCGGTAAGGCCCGGTGCCGATCGGAAAGAGCTTGGGGTCCTTCTCCTTGAGCGCCTTCTCGTTCACGATCTCGGTGGCCTGGGACAGCATGGCCAGGAGCGGGCCGCAGGGCCGGCTCAGGTGGAAGCGCGCCTGATGCTGTCCGACCGCCTCCACGCCCTCGACCGGCGTGAAGAAGATGCGCATCGGCAGCTTGTTCTTCGCGTCCAGGATGCGCGCGAACGTGAAAGCGACGTCCTTCGCCGTGAACGGCTCGCCGTTGTGGAACACCGCGTTGTCGACGAGGTCGAAAAGCCAGGTCTTGTCGTCTTCCTGCTTCCAGGATTTCGCCAGACCGGGGACGAACTGGCCCGTCTCGTCCACGTAGACGAGCTTGTTGTAAACGTTCTGATAAACCTGGAGCGACGAATAGAGCTGGGCGTAGCCGGGATCCATGTTCACGGGCTTGTCGACGGTGGCCACGCGGAGCATGCCGCCCCGCTTGGGTTGCCCCTGCGCCATCGCCGGCCTGACGCCCTGCTCGCCGATGAGCGAGCCGAGCCCCGCGCCGACCGCCAGCCCGCCCGTCCGATGGAGCCACTCACGCCTCGTGATCGCTCTGCTCATCGCCCATTCCTCCCGAAGACTCCCTCGTAGGGCACTCCATCCTTCATGACCAGACTTACGCGCCGCATCGCCTGGATGTCCTTCAGCGGATCGCCGTCGATCGCGATCAGGTCGGCGCGCTTGCCCGGCACCAGGGTCCCGATCTGGTCGTCGATCCGGCAAGCCTCGGCCCCCCAGCGCGTACCGGCCAGCAGGGCGTCGCGCGGCGACACGCCGAAGCTCACGAGCGTCTCGAGCTCGATCGGCATCAGCCCGTGCATGCTGTCGGTGCCGCACGCGAAGCGGATGCCCGAGGCCAGATGGCGCGGGAACGTCTCGTCGACCACGCGACGGGCCCAGCGCACCTTGTCCATGATGGCCGGGCGCTGGCCGTCGCCCTGCTCGATGCCGGTCGGATGCATGAAGATCGAGAACGTACAGATGAGCCAGACGCGACGCTCGACCATCAGGGCGACGTCCTCGTCGCCGGCCAGCAGGCCGTGCTCGATCGTGCCCACTCCCTCTTCGACCGCGAGCCGCAGGCCTGCGCCGCCGTGCGCATGGGCAGCTGCGTAGGTGCCGGCCCGGTGCGCCTCTTCGACGGCGGCCCGGATCTCCTCGCGCGTGTACGCGCTCGAGGTCGACATCGCGCCGGGCGAGCTGACGCCGCCGGTGACGAAGATCTTCACGTGATTCGCCCCGCGCCGGAGATTCTCGCGCGCGCCGCGGCGCACCTCGTCGACGCCGTCGTAGCTGGCGAGCGCCCGGCCGTGGCCGTTGTTGGCGGCAAGGCCGCGCCCCGCCACCAGGAGGCGCGGACCGGCGATCACACCGGCCTCGATGGCGTCCCGGACTTCGATGTCGAGGAAGTGTTCCTCGCCCATGATCCGCATCGTCGTCGTCCCGGCGGCGAGGTCCGCTCGTAGATTCGCCGTCGCGGCGAGCGCCTGCGGCACGGGACCGCGACAGAGCTGACCCAGCTGATCGCCGAGGCCGGGCACGATCGAGGCGTGGCTGTGGCAGTCGATCAGCCCGGGCATCACGAACCGGTTGCTGAGGTCGAGGGTCGCGGCGCCCGGCGGCGGCGGCGTGCGATCGGCCGGTCCGACGGCCGTGATGCGGTTGCCATCGACGATGACCACCGCGTCGCGGATCGGGGCGCCACCAGCACCGTCGAAGAGTGTGCCGCAGCGGATCGCGCGGATGCTCACTGGCCCTGGCCTCCGGGCCCCGAGTATACGCGGTCGCCCTTCACGAGCCGCCCCAGACCTCGCGCGCGGTCGCGGCGACGAGCGCGAGCTTCGCGTCCTGATCGGCCGGTGTCAGAAGGTTGCCCTCCTGGGTCGACGCGAAGCCGCACTGTGGGCTCAGTGCCAGCCGCTCGAGCGGCACGAAGGCGGACGCCTCGCGGATCCGTCCCGCGAGATCTGCCCTGCTTTCCAGCGCGGCGTGCTTGGTCGTGATGAGCCCCAGCACGACCGTGCGATCGTCGGGCACGTTCCGCAGCGGCTCGAAGCTCCCGGAGCGGGCGTCGTCGTACTCCAGCAGGAAGCGCGCGAAGTGGCTCGCGCGGAACAACTTGGCCGCAATGGGATCGTAGCCGCCGCTGCCGATGAACTTGCTCTGGTTGTTGCCGCGGCACAGGTGGAGCGCGAAGGTGACCCCTGGATGGTTGCCGATCACGGCGTTGTCCATCTCGATGCCGAGATCGATGAGGCGCTCGGGGTCCGTCCCGCGGCGACGGAAGCCCTCGCGGGTGGCCGGATCCATCAAGAGCGTGTAGGGCGGCCCGTCCATCTGGATGTAGGTGCAGCCCAGCCGCACGAGCTCGTCCACTTCGCCGCGCAGGATGTCTACCGCGTCGCTCAGATAGGCGTCCCGTGTCGGGTAGGCGCCCGTCGACTTGTCCGGGTCGTAGTACGACGTCGTGTTGAGGGCGCTGATCAACGTCGCCTTCGTCGGACGCTCGGTGCGCGCCCGCAGATAGGTGAACTCCTCGGCGCACAGATGGCGCCGGCGCCGGAGCCGCGAGACCACGACGGGGCGCTGGAAGAGAAGCTCGTTGCCCTGCGCGTCCCGGAATGGAATCGCCCAGCCGCCGAACTTGTCGAAGCCCTCGATCGCGTCGATGAAGTGTCCGAAGTACGCGTAGCGCCGCATCTCGCCGTCGGTGATCACCGACACGCCCGCGCGGATCTGAAGTCGCACCGCCTCGTCGACGGCGCGGTCCTCCGCACGCTTGAGCTCGGCGTCGCTGATCGATCGCGAGGCGTGGCGCTGGCGCGCGTCCTTCAGGTAGGTCGGGCGCAGCAGGCTGCCGATCACCTCGGCGCGGTAGGCCGTCGCCATCGCGCTAGCGGCCCAGATCGCGCGTGACGGCGCGCCAGAGGGCGCCGGCCTCCGCGACGCCCGGGTCGACGGGGAGCTTGCGCGCCGCGGTCGTCACCATCACGAGCCGGCTCCCCGGATCGACGTAGATCGCCTGACCGCGGACGCCGAGAAGCGCGAACATCCGCCGGTCTCCAGGAAAGATCCAGGTCTGGTAGCCGTAACCGAAGAAGGGCGTCGCGGTGCGGGGGCGCAGGTGCGGCTGGTCGGCGCGAACGCTGGTCGCCTCCAGGACCCAGGCCGCCGGGATGATCTGCCGCCCGCGCCAGTTGCCGTCGTGGGCCAGCAGCAGGGCGAGCCGTGCGTAGTCGCGCAGGACCGCATTGAAGCAGCAGAACGTCACTTCCTGGCCCGCGCGATCGATGATCCAGGAGGCGTTGGCCTCGGCGCCGATCGGCTTCCAGATCTTCTCCTGCAGGTACTCGGAGATCGAGCCGCCGACGGCCGACACCAGAACGAGCCCCAGCACCTCCGTCTCGACCGACGCGTACGAGAACTTGGTGCCGGGTGCGACGGCGCGCTCGTTGAAGGAGGTCACCGAGGTGACGCCGCCGGGCCCGAGCTGCCGGAACGTGTCGCTGGCCAGCTTCGAGACGTCGTCGCCCGGCCGGTATTCCTCGACGAAGCGCACGCCCGACGACATCTGCAGCAGGTGCCGCAGCGACGTCCGCCCGTACTCGGTACCGGCGAGCGCGGGCACGTAGGTCGCGGCGGGGTCGTCCACCGACCGGATGCGCCCTTCGTCGATCGCGATGCCGATCAGCATCGACGTGACGGTCTTGGCCATCGACCACGAGGTGAACCGATCGCGGTCGGTCCGCGCGTACTGGTAGCGCTCGACGAAGATCGTGTCGTCGCGGGCGACCAGGAGCCCGGTCGCGGGGTTGCGTGCCAGATAGTCGTCGAGGACGAAGGTGCCGTCCCTGGTAGTCGTAGCGCAGCGCCGGCTCGGACCCCGCCCTCGCGAGGGACGATGGCGTTCCCGCACGGACCAGCCGACTCGGGAATATCTCGTCCTGATGACTCTGGGAACCGACGATGAAGGGTACGCGGAAGAAGGTCGCACGATCGCCGATCGGATAACCCTCGCGGGCGCCCAGCTCATCCGCGTCTGGGCCGCTCTGCGCGAAGCGGGGCCCAGCAGGATCCGACCGCGGCGCCGGAGGCGCGCACGCGGAGAGAATGACCGCGAGCAGCACCGCGGTAAGACGCTTGGCCATCACCGCTTCGCCGAAGCCGGTCACCGCCGTCAGGGCTTGTCGCTGGTCTTCTGCAACGACATCTTGCGGCCCACCCAGCTGCCGTCGTTGTCGCTGATCTTGAGCAAGCCCCGCAGCTCGCGCTCGGAGATCAGCTGGAGCTCGACCTTCCGCGTGGTCGACAACCCGAACGATACGATCGTCTTCTCGCCCTGCCGCTCGATCCGCGCCTCCAGTGCGCTCAAGCTTGTGCCGGTCTGACCGTAGTCGATATTCGCGAACCACTGTTCGCGCTGGAGGCGGATGGACTTGATGATCAAGGTCCGCTGGGGTTCGTCGCGAACATCCACCTGGCCCTCCCAGCGGCCAACTAGCTTCTGGACGGTAGCGTCCTGGGCGTGGGCGACAGCGAACGCCAGCAGAACCGAGGCTCCGAGCGCGACCGCCACTCCCTTGAGGCTCATCGCCGCTCGGCCGACGGTCCGGCGACCTCCACGCCATAGTCTCGCCGGGCCGCCTCGCGAGACACGTAGCCCTCGAGCACGTCGCGCCGGATGGCGTCGGGCTCGCGCTCCGACGGCGGGCCGTAGCCTCCGCCCCCGCCGGTCATGATGCGTACGACCTCACCGGCTGCGATCGGGTGCTGGGTCGCCTTGCGCACGTGGCGCCGCGAGCCGTCCGGCGACGTGATCTCGACGCCGTTGACGGCCCCGTCCTTTCCGCCCCAGAGCCCCCAGGGCGGCGTCGCCTTGCGCTCGAGGCTGAACGTGATGAAGGCCGGCTGCAGGAAGTGATAGTCGCGCTCGATGCCGAGCCCGCCCCGGTGGCGCCCGGCTCCGCCCGAGTCGCAGCGCAACGCGTAGCGCATGATGCGAATCGTCGGCAGCCGCGATTCGACGACTTCGACCGGATTGTTCCGGGCCGTGGAGCCCGCGAAGATGATCATCGCCGACTCGCCGTCGAAGGTCGGCCGCCCCCCGGTGCCGCCCGCGTTCAGGTCTCCCTGGATGAAGAGCTTGCCCGTCTGGGGGTGGGCGCCGAACGCGATCGTCGGCATCTGATCCCCGTACGATCCCGCCGGTACGTCGGCGGGCATCGCGGGCGCGAGGGCCCGGAGCCCCAGATCGAGCAGCAGGTTGACGGGCACGTAGTACCGGGCCGTGGGCGCCGGCTCTTCGGCGGCCAGCACCGAGCGCGGCGGAATCACGACCTGCAGCGGGCGGAAGCATCCCTCGTCCACCGGGTCGAGCGGTGTCGTGAGGCACTTGATGAGCATCCGGCAGGCGCTGATCGTGATCGCGTCGCCACAGTTGAACGGCCCCTTGACCTGAGCGTCGGAGCCCGCGAAGTCGACGATCATGCTCCCGTCGCCGACGGTGATCGCCATCTCGACGCGAACCGGGCGGTCGAGGTCGATCCCGTCGTTGTCGAAGTGGCCGACCGCCCGATACACGCCGTCCTTGATGCGCGCGAGCGCCGCGCGCGTGCGCCGCTCGGACTGCGCCATGTAGACGCGCGTCGACTCCAGCACCGCCTCGCGACCATACTTGGCGAGCACCTCGCGGAAGAACTGATCGCCCGCGCGGCACACCGCGAGCATCGCCTGGATGTCCTTCAAGGTGCCGCTCTCGGTGCGGATGTTTCCGGCGATGATTCGCATCACTTCTTCGTTCAGCTCGCCCCGGTTCACGATCCGCACGGATCGGAAGCGGAGGCCTTCTTGCCGGAAGTCGGTGGATCCCACCTGCATCGAGCTCGGCACGGGTCCGCCGACATCCGTCCAGTGAGCCTTCACCGCCACGAAGCCCGCGAGCTGCCCCTGCCAGAACACCGGGGCGGTCATCGCGACGTCGTTCAGATGGTTGCCGTTCCCGGTGTAGGGATCGTTGTGGATGAAGACGTCGCCCTCGCGAAACGCCTCGATGCCGCGATCGGCGATCGTCGCCTGGATGGGGAACCCCAGGTGGCCCTGGAACACCGGCAGGCCGATGCCCTGCGCGATCATCTGGACGTCGGGATCGAAGATCGCGCAGCCGAAGTCCAGGCTCTCGCTGATGATGTGGTTGTACGCGGTTTTGATCAGGGTGATGCGCATGCGCTGTGCGGCGGCGTTGAGCGCTGCGCGAATGACCTGGACCGTGATGGCGTCGGGTGTCATGAACGTCGGGGGGAGCGAGCATCGCTCCCCCCGACACCCCCCATCGCTCCGGCTGCGTCCACGTCAATCACCAGGCACCCGTGGTCTTCGATCGAAAGTGTGTCGGCGGCGTCGATGATCGTTGTCGTTCCGGGCTCTTCGATGGCGGCGGGACCTTGGAGCTGGTCGCCCGCCCTGAGGGTTGTCGCGTTGATAGACGCGATACTCGATGGTCGTCGGCCGAGCCAGGGCCGAGTAGATCTTGCGCGTCTCGAACGGTGGCGTGCCGGTGGCGCGTCGATCCAGAGTGGGCAGGCGCGGTTGGTCGAGGGGGAAGACGACGGTGAGGCGGAGGTTGAGGAGCTGGACGTCGACGTCGCGTGCGGCGTAGCCGTAAGCGCGCGTGTGGGCCGCGTCGAATCGCGCGCGGAGCTCGGCCCAGTCGTCGAGGGTGTCCAGCGTGATCGTCACCGTGTGCTCCTGGCCGAGATAACGCAGATCGACGGCCCGGTGCATGACGGGGGTGCCCGCGCCGGGCAGGATCGACGCGATCTCGCGCCGCATCTCCTCGTATCGCGCTTCCGCCCACGCACGGTCGGCCTGCTCGAGCGGGACCAGGACGGTGCGGACCAGGTCGTGTCTGAGGTCGGTCGCGAGCATTCCCCAAGCGGAGAAGGTCGATGGCGAGGACGGCACGACCACGCGTGGGATACCGAGCTCGCGCGCGATGGCGACGGCGTGCAGCGGTCCGCCGCCGCCGTAGGCGAGCAAGGTGTAGTCCCTCGGATCGAGGCCGCGCTCGGTGGTGATGCTCTGCACCGCGAGCGCCATCTTCACGTCGGCCAGCTTGACGACGCCGGCCGCCGCCGCGGCGCGCGTGAGCCCCAGCGGCGCGCCGATCTTCCGGTCGACCGCGCGCACCGCGCCGGCGAGATCGAGCGGCATCGTGCCGCCGAGGAAGCGCGCCGCGTCGATCCGGCCGAGCACCAGGTTCGCATCGGTGACGGTCGGCTCGTGACCGCCGCGCGCGTACGACACGGGCCCGGGATCGGCGCCGGCGCTGTGCGGACCGAGCGCCAGGGCGCCGCCGGCGTCGATCCACGCGATCGTCCCGCCCCCGGCGCTCACCTCCTTGATGTCGATGACCGGAATCCGCAATGGTCGGCCGTCGACGTGATAGTCGGCGGTGGTCTGGACCAGGCCGTGCTCGACGATCGCGCACTTGGCGGTGGTGCCGCCCATGTCGAACGAGATCAAGTGGTCGACGCCGAGAACCCGCGAGAGGCTCGCGCTGCCCGTCACACCGGCCGCGGGACCCGACTCGATCGTGTGCACCGGCTTCGAGCGCGCGGCATCGAGCGAGAACGCGCCGCCGTTCGACTGGGTCACGAGGAGTTGCCCCTGAAAGCCTCGCCCGGCCAGCCCCTTGCCGAACGCGCCCAGGTAGCGGTCCATGATCGGTTGCACGTACGCGTTGACGACCGTCGTGCTCGTCCGCTCGTACTCGCGCCATTCCTGCGTGATGCGGTGTGAAGCCGAGACCGACACGCCGGGCATCTCGCTCGCGACGAGCTGAGCGGCCCGTTGCTCGTGCGCCGGATCGCGATACGAGAACAAGAATGCGATCGCCACCGACTCGACGCCGTCAGCCCGCAGCGCGCGGGCAGCCGCCCGGACGGCGGCCTCGTCGAGCGGCACCAGCACGTCGCCCGTCGCCGTCAGCCGCTCCGGCACCTCACGAGAGCGGCCCCGCGGGACCAGCGGCTCGGGCCGTCGATAGAGCACGTCGTACATCTTCAGAAAGTCGCCGCGCCCGATCTCGAGCACGTCCCGGAACCCTTCGGTGGTGATGAGGCCGGTGCGCGCCCCCTTCAGCTCGAGGAGCACGTTGATACCAATGGTGGTGCCGTGGATGACGAACCGGCAGTCGGCCAGCCGCACGCCGGCCTGATCCACGCAGCGCAGGACGCCCTCGAGGAGCTCGCGCGGGGTGCTGAGGGCCTTGCTGGTGACCACGGTGCCCGTGGTCTCGTCGAGCGCGACCAGGTCCGTGAACGTGCCGCCGATGTCGACGCCGATCCTCAGGGCCACGTCAGCTCCTCATCGGGACGGACAGGCACGCGGCGAGCGGCTCGCCGCGAGGCCGATCGGCGCCTCGCGGCGAGCGCTCCGCGCTGAAGTCGTCCCTACTGTAGCGGCGAGAAGGCGGAAGGCAGGAGGATCTTGTTTTCCTGCGTGATGAGCCGGTCGGCGCCGCCCGGCGGCGGCCAGACGCCCTTCTTCCGGGCCTCTTCACGCACCTGCATCCGGTTGTCCATGCTCGAGTACGCCCAGATGTGGACGAACCCGTTCGCGCGGCCGAACTCCACGCCGCCGGCGAACACGATCGGCGAGAGCTTGGCGCGGTCGCCGATCTTCGACTCCCAGCCCTTCGCCGTGTCCGGCAAGGTGCCGGGCTTCAAGGTGTAGTAGCGAAGCTCGTAGACCGGACCCAGCTTCCCTGGCTGCGGCTCGGGAATGAACGAGAACGGCACGACGATCTCGGAGCGCATCTGGCGGATGAACTCCTGGATCTTCGGCGGCCAGTTCGTCTCCTTCGAGGCCTCGCCGCGAACGCGCGCGCGATCGGCAAGATCCTTGTACCCCCAGATGTGGACGATCTCGTTGAGCGGCCCGACCTCGGTGTGCAGGAAGGCCGTGAGCTCAGAGTACTTCTTGCGGTACTGGTAGGCGTCGCCGAAGCGCTTCTCGACCTCGGCCAGGCTGCCTGGCGCGATCTGGTAGGTGCGAATCTCGTAAATCACGTGCGACTCCTTTCGCCGGTGAGAGTTAGCGGCCCCGCACAACGCGGGTAGGGCCTTCATTAAGCCTGGAAAGGAGCCCGCGTCAACTGCCTTCGTCGGCGAGCCGCGGGAACGGAAAGAGTTCACGCTGTGCTAGAGTCCCTCTGACCAGCGGCCACGAGTGCGTCGCGGAGCCGGGGCTCCGCCGGCCGAGATGCGCGAATCAACAAGGAGACGATGATGGCGAACGCGTCAGGAACCTCGCATGTTTACGTCGGTACGGCGGCGCGTGTCCCTGGGGCCGTCTCGGGGATCTTCCGGCAAACCGTGGGCAGCGATCAGTGGGAGCGCCTCGGCAAGGGATTGCCGGAGCGCATGGACGTCCAGGCGATCACCATTCATCCCACCGATTCGAGCCTGATCTTCGCCGGGTCCCAGGACGGCCCGTACCGGAGCCGGGATGGCGGCGCGAGCTGGGAGAAGCTCCCCTTCCCCGACGCGGGGCTGGAGGTGTGGTCGATCCTGATTCATCCGCGTGATCCCCGCACCATGTATCTCGGCACCTCGCCTGTCGCGGTCTACAGGAGCGACAACGGCGGCGACAGCTGGCGCAAGCTGCCGCGCGTGACCTCGCCGGGACGCGTGAAGATGAACTTCCCGTGCCGCGTGACCCGCCTGGCGATCGATCCGTCGAGCCCGGACGAGATCTACGCGGGGCTCGAGGTCGACGGCGTGCTGCGCAGCCGGGATCGCGGCGAGACCTGGGAAGACATCGGCGACGATCTCGTCAAGCTCGCCGAGCGGCCGCACCTCAAGAGCCGCATCGCCAGCGACACCGAGAACGAGGGCATGCTCGACACCCACGCCCTCACCGTGTCGAGCGCGCTGCCCGGCACCGTGTTCCTCGCCGTGCGCATGGGCCTCTTCCGCAGCGCCGACCGCGGCCAGACGTGGCAGGACATGGAGATCGGCCGCTTCTCGCCGCTGACGTACGCGCGCGACGTGGTGGTCTCGCCGCACGACCCGAGAACCCTGGTCGCCGCGCTCAGCCCGGCGGCGCGCAGCACGGACGGCTCGCTCTATCGCAGCGACGATCTGGGACAGACCTGGCGGCGCATCGACCACGGCGATCAAGGCCGAGAGCACGATGATGGCCGTCTCGCTCCACCCGCGCGATCCCGAGCAGGTCTACAGCGTCGCGCGCCTGGGTCAGGTCTTCGGCACGCGTGACGGCGGCAAGACCTGGAAGGAATGGCGGCTGCCGCCGGAGGTCAAGGACGTCTACACCGTCGCCTGCGCCTAGCGGGCGGCGCCCGGCTCGCGTCAGCGTTTCGCGGCGATCACGATCCGGTAGCCGAGATCGATCTCCGACCGCGTCGAGGACATCGCCGTAACGGCGCGCCCAGGTGCCGTCGTCGAGATCGCGCCGCAGCCGCGCGAGCCCCTCGAGGTCGCCGCCGACGGCGTGAAGCCTCGCGAAGGCGGAGATCGCGCCGCGCACGCCCGCATCGAGATACGCGTGGGGCCGGCGCCAGTAGGCGCCGAGAAACCCGTCGACGCAGTCGTGGGGAATCGGCATCGGGCGCACCTCGACACGCGCCCGAGCGCGCGCCGGAACTCGTCGATCGTCGGAAAGATGCCGGCGGTCGATGTCGACGACGTCGGGAAAGTAATCGTCGGCCAGCCAGAAGCCCGCGGCCGACGGGTCCCAGGTGACGATGACGATCGCGCCGGCGCGAGCCACCCGCCCGAGCTCGTCGAGCCCGCGCGCCCGATCGGACCAGTGATGCACGGTGAGGATGGCCAGCGCGCCAGCGAACCCGTCGTCCCGAAACGGCAGCTCGGCGGCGAGGCCTGCACGACCGGGGCGCTGCCGGCGCGCCGCTGGCGGATCATCGTCATCGCCGGCTCGACGGCGACCACGCAGCGATCGGCGGGCTCGTAGGAGCCGGCGCCGGCGCCCACGTTCACGACCGTCTCCGTCCCCTTCAGCGCGCGCATGATCGCCGCGGCGAGACGCGGATCGGGGCGGCGGCGCGCGCGGTAGCCGGCCCGATCTCGTCGTACAGCTCCGCCATCCGCGACGCGCCGGCCGCTCAGGCCGGCGTGAACATCGGGACCGGCGGCCCGCCGTCGGTCGGCTTGAAGACCACCTTCACCCGCTGGCCGATGCGGATGGCGTCGAGATCGCAGTCGACGATGTTGGTCATCATCGTCACGCCTTCCTCGAGGGTCACGTAGGCGATGGCGTAGGGCACCGGCACCCGCCGCATCACGCTGTAGGAGTAGATCGTGCCCCGGCCCGACGCGGTGATCCACTCCGTCCGGTCGCTCGCGCAGAACGGGCAGATCGCGCGCGGATAGTGATGCGCCTGGCCGCACGCCGCGCACTTCTTGAGCATCAGCGTGCCCTTCGCGGCCGCGTCGAAGAAGGGCTTGATCTCCGGGTTGACGGCCGGCGCCGGGTACTTCCGCTCTGTCGTCGTCATCGCCTCACTCCCTGCCCATGATCACGGTGGCGCTGCCGTGGCGCGTGCCGAGCGAGCCGCCGGTGCCGTGCGCCAGCGCCACGTCGCAGTTCTTCACCTGCACCTTGGGATGCGCCTCGCCGCGGAGCTGCCGCACCGCCTCGACCACCTTCGTGAGGCCGCCGCGGTTGGCCGGATGGTTGTTGCAGAGCCCGCCGCCGTCGGTGTTGAACGGCAGCTTGCCCACGCCCGAGATCAGGTTGCCGTCGGCGACGAGCTTGCCGCCCTGGCCCTTGGCGCAGAAGCCGAGGTCCTCGAGCGTGATGAGCACGGTGATCGTGAAGCTGTCGTAGATCGACGCGTACTTGATGTCGGCGTGCGTGACGCCGGCCTCGGCGAACGCCGTCGGGCCCGGACCAGACGGCGCCGGAGTAGGTCAGGTCGATCTTGCCGCCCATCTGGTGCTTCGGCGCCTCGCCGGCGCCGAGCACCGTCACGCGCGGACGCTTCAGGCGCCGGGCGATCTCGGGCTTGACGACCACGATGGCGCCGCCCCCGTCGGTGATGACGCAGCAGTCGAGCCGGTGCAGCGGGTCGGAGATCATCGGCGAGTTGAGGACCTCCTCGACCGTGACCACCTCGCGCAGCAGCGCGTGGGGATTGTGCTGGGCGTGCTGCGAGGCGGCGACCTTGATCCAGGCCAGCTGCGCGCTCGTCGTCCCGTACTGGTGCATGTGCCGCATCGCGGCCATCGCGTACTGGTTCACGACGGTCGGACCGAACGGGTACTCGAACGGCGCGTCGGGCGCGGCGGCGACCGGCGCGCGCGGCACGGTGCCGGTGGCCATGCCCTCGGCGCGGGGCCGGCCGGCGAGCGTGATCAGCGCGACGTCGCACTTGCCGAGCGCGATCGCCTCGGCGGCGTGGGCGACGTGGATGACGTACGACGATCCGCCCGTCTCCGTCGTGTCCATGTGCCGGAGCTTGAGCCCCATGTAGTCGGCCATGGAGAGCGGCCCCAGGCCCGGGCGCGTCGCCGGCGCAGAAGTAACCGTCGACGTCGTCCTTGGTCAGGCCCGCGTCGCCGAGCGCGCCCTTGGCCGGACTCGGCGTGGAGCTGCGCCAGCGACTTGTCGTCGGCCTTCCGGGTGGGATGCTCGTAGACGCCTGCGATGTACGCCTTGCCCTTGATCGTCATGGACGCTCAGCCTCCTCCTCGTTACCGTCGGGCCCGCATTCTACTCCCAGAACATTGATCCGGCGTGTCCTCGACGGCGGACGTCGCTCGGATTCTCGAAGAATCCTCGGCGAACGGGAGGCGAACGATGATGGAACCGCTGGTCGCCTATCTCCACTACCTCAGCATCATTCTCATCGGCGGATTCCTGGTCGGCGAGCTGGTGCTGTGCCGCCCGGAGATCACGGCGGACCAGGCGACGGCGCCTGCCGGCGATCGACGTCGTCTTCTTCGTTTCGGCCCTGGCCGCGCTCGGCACCGGCCTGCTGCGCCTGTTCTTCTACTCCAAGGGCGTCGACTTCTATATCGGGCAATCCGGTGTTCTGGGTGAAGATGGCCCTCTACGTGATCATCGCGGCTCTCTCGATCAAGCCGACGCGGACGTTCAGCGCTGGAAGCGGGCGCCGCCGCGGGCGCGCGCCCGCCGCGCGACGAGATCGCCGGGGCTCGACGCCGTCTCCACATCGAGCTCGGCGCTGCTGGCGCTCATGCCGCTGCTGGCGGTGCTGATGGCGCGCGGCATCGGGCGCTGAGCGCGTCGTCAGACCGACGGGCTCGCCGCCGCACGTCCCCCGCCGAAAGGGTCTGGGTGATGCGACCGAGCCGTAAGAGCGAGACGATGTGGAAAATGGTCCACAGCGGCATCGCGAAGGTCGGATGAGACTCACCGGCAGGCTTCCGAGGAAGGCGCGCGGCTCGATCCGAAAGCACCCCGACAGCATTGTTGCTCGTCAGCACTCCGGTCCCGATGGCGGCGACGAAGTCGACGAGCCCGGCGACGTTGAGAAGCGCAACCTGACGGCGCCAGGTCGGGCTGCGGCGCACAATCGCCAGCACGACGAACGGCGCCGCGAGGCCGACGGCCATGTCACCGGCGCCGGCCGGCCAGGCGAGCGTGTGACGCCGGGATGGATGGGAGGGATTCCGCGCGCTATGACCGGCCATTACCTCGCGCGTAATTGCCGCGGGCCATGGGCCGTCGCACCGTGAAGCCAAGGAGGTGCGACCATGCTTCTACGCTCGACGCTCGTGATCAACGCAATCTCCACCGCTCTCTGTGGTCTGGCGCTCTTGCTGGCGCCCGCTCCGCTGGCGGAGCTTCTCGGCGGCTCGCCGCCCGCCATACTCGCGGGCGTGGGCGCGGGCCTCGTCCTGTACGCCGCGGGCCTCGTGTGGACCGCACGCCGGCAGCCCATACCCGGCGCGGCCGCGTGGGCCGCGATCGTGCTGGACCTGGGCTGGGTGCTGGGCAGCGTCGCGGTGGTCGAGCTGGGAATTCTCAGCAGCATCGGGGCCGGCCTGGTAGCGCTCGTCGCGGCCCTGGTGCTCGTCTTCGCCGTCCTGCAGTTCGTCGGCGTGAGACAAGCCGCACGTCCCGCGTGAGCCCGACAGCCCGAGCGACGCTAGGACAGAAGCCCGGCTTCGCGGAAGTACCTCGCGGCGCCGGCGTGCAGCGGCCCACGGCTCAGACGATGCGCGGCCGCCGGATCGAACCCGGACGCGGCCGGGTGGATCCGGCGGACGCGCTCGCCAAGCTCGCAGATGGTGCGGACGATTCGATAGACGACGTCGTCCGCGACACCGGCGTGAAAGCCGAGCGAGGTGCCCATCGAGACGGTCGGGATTCGCCTGTCGACGATGCCGTACGCGCCCTCGGGCAATGTCGCGGGCGTCCACCCGAGGTGCTCGAGAGTCGCGACGAGACTCTCCGCGAACGGAAGCGGCCGGAGCGGGCGCAGCTCACCGGCCGCTTCGATCGAGGGCGACGGAATCGCCATGAACTGCCACAGAGCGTTCACCGCCCCGGCGCGGTAGAGCGCGAGCTGCTCGTCGTAGCTGTTCGCGGGCACCAGCGCCCCACCCCACCCCTGGACATCAGCTTCCGCGACCCCGAAGTGATCGAGAGCCAGCTGAAAGACCATCCGATCGACGGTGCCCACGCGGTCGACCGGCATCCGCAGCGGACGGCGCTGCTCCAGCCATGCCGCGACCGACTCGACGGGGAGCGCGTGCTCCACAAAGCAGTGCAGGTAGTTCGTGGTGAGATTGGCGACCCCGATACGCAGCGCGGGATGCATCCGGTCGTAGGGCCGTCGGCCCGCGAGGGCGGCCGCGGTCATGGGCGGATTGAGAATGCCCATCGGGACGTCACCGCATCCGACACGCTCGTGATTGGAAACCCCGCCGCCCGCGACGACGTCGATCTGAATGTCCGGATGCGCCTCTCCGACCAGGCGCGCCAGGCCGTCCATGAGGACATACCAGCTTCCGCCGGCTCCGCCGGCGCAAGCGCTGAGACGCATCGCGGGTGACATGGTCGTCTGGTGTTCAGACGACCGCGGCGGGCGCGTCGATTCAGCAGTACACTCTCGCGCGGGAGGTGCGTATGCGAGTTCTCGTGACGGGAGCGGCGAGCGGGATCGGGCGGGCGACGTGTCTGCGCCTGGCGCGCGACGCCCGCGCCCAGGGCAAGAAAGCGCAGATCGCGGCCGTTGACATCGGCCCTTCGCCCGGCCTCGACGGTTTGCTCGACGAGCTACGCAAGCAGGAGGCGGAGCCGCTCGCGCTCCACGGCGATATGGGAAGCGTCGATGCGCCGGGGCGCGTCGTGGCGGAGGCCGTCGGCCGGTTCGGCGGGCTCGACGGATTGGTGAGCAACGCGGGGATCAATCGGCCCGGTGCGCTGGTCGACTACGCCGTCGACGACTGGGACCGCGTGTTCGCCGTGAACACCCGCGCGACGTGGCTCCTGGCGAAGGCGGCGTATCCGGCGCTGAAAGCCTCGCGCGGCGCCATCGTCGCGGTCGGCTCGATGTCCGGCAGCAACGCGCACGCGAACCTGGGCCCGTACGGGCCGACGAAGGCCGCGGTCATCATGCTGGCCCGGGTGCTCGCCCAGGAGCTCGGACGCGACGGCATCCGGGTCAACACGGTCTCCCCCGGCATGGTGCGCACGGGCATGACCGCGCAGGTCTACGCCGATCAGCGGATCGCCGCCGAGCGTGACGCGCTGGTCCCGCTGGGCCGCGTCGCCACGCCCGAGGACATGGCCGACGTCATCGCGTTCCTGCTCGGCCCCGATTCGCGCTACGTCAACGGCCACGACCTCGTCGTCGACGGGGGCATCACCGGCAATTTCCTCGGGCGTCTGCCGGGGATCTCGCAGATCACGCGCGGCTGAGCCGCTCAGGGATCAGCGCACGCGAAGTTGGCGCCGTCGGCGACCTTGCCCGAGCCCTTGTAGCGGGCGACGCGCGGATACGGGCACAGCGGGCGCGTGCGCGTCACCTGGTTTCCTTCGACGCGTGCCGCGGGAATACTGTCGGGGGCTGCGCCCCCCTCGACCCAGTTGATCAGGGTGGTCATCGCGTCGAACCGATCGGTGCCGACACCGCCCCGGCAGTGAAACATGCCCGGCACCATGAACAGGCGGAAGAAGTCCTGCGTACCGGGGCCGTTCGCCGCCAGGGCCTTGTCGTAGTAGTCGATCGCCATGAACGGGCTCAGTGCCGCGTCGGCCCAGCCGAAGTACATCAGCAGCTTGCCGCCGCGGCTGCGGAATGCGCCGAGCTCGGGATCGGTCGCGTTGAGGAGCTTGCGGATGTCGGCCATCCGGTCCGGGTCCTTCGCGAAGTCGAACGTCGTCCAGTCGTAGCTCGGGTCCGGCTTTCCGAACGCCATGAACCGCATGAACGACTCCCCCAGCGCGAGCTGGAGCGACTTGCCGCCGTCGCGCCCGATCAACCAGCGGTCCCAGCCGCTCGAGGACCGCGACTCTCCGAGCGGCGAGGCGCCGGCGATCTCGGCGCCGATGGGCTGGCCGGGGAAGTAGGGCTTGCCGTCCCGGATCACGCCCCCGTAGATCGTCTTGAGCGCGCGGGCCTGTGACTCGGTGACGCAGCCCAACCCCACGGCTCCGGCGCATTTCGGCAAGTCGCGCGCGGGATCGAAGGGACAGCGGCGCGGGTCGTCGATGACGCCGTCGGGGCCGCACTTGGCGTAGACGACGTCGGCGACGAGCTTCATGGTCTCGAGGGTCAGCGGCCCGTCGGCCACGGCGCGCGCGTTCCAGAGCCCGGCGATCGTCGTGTCGACGAAGTTCAGCACGGGTGCGCCGGCGACGATACCGTCGAAGTCGCCCGGAAATCGCTGCGCCGCGATCAACCCCTGCCGGCCTCCGGTGGAGCAGCCGTCCCAGTACGAGTAGGCGACAGGACGGTCGTAGTACCGCGTCGCGATCGTCTTGGCCGTGAGCGCCGTCAAGTGCACCGCCCGGAACGCGTAGTCGGCGACCTTCTGGGGATCGACCGCGAAGCTGGCCAGCGGCTCCTTCGTGGCGTCGTGCCCGGTGTTGGTCGTAGCGGTCACGAAGCCCTGCCGCAAGGCGGCGGCGCGCATCGCGGCGCGCGGCGGGCTGTCCGGGCTCTCGCCGGCGAAGCCACCGTTGCCGTTCATGTAGAAGCGCCGGTTCCACGCCGCCGGCAAGTTCACCTCGAAGCGGATCTCGGGCGCGATCGAGCCGGAGACCCGGCAGTGCTGCGGCACGCCCTCCGCGCCCGCGATGATCTCGACCGCCACGATCGACACGCCCGCCACCAGGCCGCGCACGTCAGGGCAGGCGATCTGCGGCCTCACGGTGGCCGTCGCGAACTTGATCGGCGAATTCTCGGCGTCGACGAAGCTGTAGCGGTTCTGCGCCGCCGCGGGCGCGACGAAGACGAGCGCCGCCAGGGCCGCGATCATGATCGACCCGCGCCGTCCACTTCGCATGTGCGTCCTCCTTCAACCCGGACTAGCCGCCCTGAACCCCCTGCGTGTTCACGTAGAGCGCGTAGAGCGACTGGCTGGCGGCCATGAAGAGCCGGTTGCGCCTGAAGCCCGCCGAAGCAGAGGTTCGCGCAGCGCTCGGGCAGCGAGATGTGGCCGATGAGCTTCGCCGACGCATCGAAGATCGACACGCCGTCCAGCCCCTCGCCCCCGCCCCAGCCGCACCAGAGATTGCCGTCGACGTCGCAGCGCATGCCGTCCGGCACACCGTCGCCGGCATTCACGAACACCCTGCCGTTGGCGAGGGTCGTCCCGCCGTACGACGTCGAACACCCGGATCTCGCGCGGCATCGCGCCGCTCACGACGACGTAGAGCTTCGACTCGTCCGGGCTGAAGCAGAGGCCGTTGGGTCGCGCGAATCTCGGTCGTGACCGCAGTCACCTCACCCGTGCGGCCATCGACCGATAGACGCTGGTCGGGAGCTCCGGCGTCGCGACATGGCCCTCGTAGTTCCCGAGGATCCCGAAGGGTCGGATCGCTGAACCACATCGAGCCGTCCGACTTGCAGACGAGGTCGTTCGGCGAGTTGAGGAGCTTGCCCTGATAGCGGTCGGCCAGGACCGTGATCGTGCCGTCGTGCTCGGTGCGCGTCACGCGCCGCGCGTCGTGCTCGCAGGACACCAGCCGCCCCTGGCGGTCGCGCGTGTTGCCGTTCGTGTTGTTCGACGGCTTGCGAAAGACGCTCACCGCGCCGGTCTCTTCCTCCCACTTCATGACGCGGTTGTTCGGGATGTCGCTCCAGAGAGAAAGCGCCCGTCGCCGAACCACACCGGCCCCTCGGCCCAGCGAAAGCCCGTCGCGAGGCGCTCGACCGCCGCGAGACGGCAGCCGATACTGCGCGAAGCTCGGGTCGAGCACCTGCACCGCCGGATCCGGATACCTCAGGGGTCCCCATCCCACGGTCCATGCCGATCCTCCGAAGAAGTTGGGCCAGCGGTGCCGATACGCTGGGGCTCCGCCGGTCACGGGCGTCGGCCGGAGCGGTGTGATGGGACGTTCCCGACCGCGCGGAGTTGTGGCCCGGTGGAGCCCAGGCGAGTGGGGCAGCGCACGCGTGCCGCGTGGTCGTCTCGACCCCCACCGCCACCCGCCCGGCGCGCCCGGCACCCCGGTAGCTTTGACGCCAACGCCCGACGCGATAAACGTAGCTCTAACGTCACCCGACCAGGAGAGCGCCATGAGCGAGACGCCGAAGCTGCTGCTGGAAAAAGACGGGCCGATCGGCTGGATCATCTTCAACCAGCCCGAGAAGCGCAACGCGGTGAGCCTGGAGATGTGGCAGCTCATGCCCGAGTACGTTCGGGATCTCGCCAGCGACGACGCGATCCGTGTGGTCGTCCTGCGCGGCGCCGGCGACCAGGCGTTCGTGGCCGGCGCCGACATCTCCCAGTTCAAGGAGCGGCGGCGCAACATGGCGGACCAGGAAGAGTACGCGTCGCATCTCGGAGCGCGGGGTCAGAGCTCGCTCGGCACGCTTGACCAAGCCGCTCCTGGCGATGATCCACGGCTACTGCGTCGGCGGCGGCGTCGGCATCGCGATCGGCTGCGACATGCGCATCGCCTCCGACGACGCGCGCTTCGGCATCCCGGCGGCGCGGCTGGGCCTGGGCTACCACTACAAGGGCATGGAAAAGCTCATGAAGCTCGTCGGCCCCGCCTACACGAAAGAGATCTTCTTCACCGCCCGGACCGACTTCAGCGCCCAGGACGCGCTCCGCATGGGTCTGGTGAACCAGGTCGTGCCGAAGGCGGAGCTGGAGACCTTCACGCGCAACTACGCGCTGACGATGGCCAAGCAACGCCCCGCTCACGTTCCGCTCGGCCAAGGCGACCGTCGATCAGCTCGTGCGTCCCGGACGGCGAGCGCGACCTGGCCATGCTCGAAAAGCTGATCGCGGACTGCTTCAACAGCCAGGACTATCAGGAGGGCGTCAAGGCTTTCTCCGAAAAGCGCCGCCCGCAATTCCAGGGCCGGTGATCGCAGTCGCGACAGGACGCGCCATGCCGCCTCAGAGCCTGAAGATCGACAACGCCCGTTACGTCGTCACCGTCGACCGCGAGCGGCGCATCATCCAGGACGGCTCGATCCTCGTCGAGGACGGCCAGCGTGAGCCGCGTGGGCAAGGCGGCCGCGCTGGCGAGCGCCGCGGCCGACCGCGTGATCGACGCCCGCCACATGCTCGTGACCCCCGGGTTCGTCAACGGCCACATGCACATCAGCTACGCCCACGCGGTGCGCGGGATCTTTCCCGACAATCTGGCAGTCCGCTCGCCCACGTGTTCAAGCTCCAGATGGCGATGACCGAGGAAGAGGAGCACGCCACGACCTCGCTGGGCCTCGTGGAGCTCCTGAAGAGCGGCACGGTTTGCTTCGTCGACCCGGGCAGCACGAAGTTCCCGGACGCGTGCCTGCAGGCCTACGACGACGCCGGCATCCGCGTGATCCTCGGCGACTGCGTCACCGACCAGGAGGCGCCCTTCCCCCTGCCCCGCTATTCGCGACGAACGAGGCCGTGCAGCCGCACGGCGGCGTTCCTCGGCAAGTGGCAGGGCCGGCTCGACGGCCGGATCAAGGCGTGGGCCATGCCGTTCTCGCCGGAGACGTGCAGCGCCGATCTCCTGCGCGCGCTCAAGCGAGGTCGCCGACGAGCATCAGACGTTCCTGACGCTCCACCACGGCAGCGGGCCGCAGGCGCGCAAGGACTCCCAGACGCGTCACGGCACTCCCCGACCGAGTACCTCGAGTCGATCGGCGTGCTCGGGCCGAACGTGGTCCTGGCGCACTCGCTCGGCGTGGACGACGCCGAGATCGATTGTCTGGCGCGTACGGGCACGAAGGTCGCGATGTGTCCGGTGACCGCCGCGAAGGGCGGCCGCGGGCGTCGCCGAGCACGGGCGGATGCCGGAGCTGCTGGCGAAGGGCGTGAAGGTCGCGCTCGGCTGCGACTCGCCCAACAACTCGAACCATCTGGACATCGTGCGCGCGATGAACATGGCGGCGATCCAGTACAAGGACGCCCGCCAGGACATGCGGATGATCCCGGCCGAGGCGGCGCTGGAGATGGCGACGCTCGTCGGCGCCCAGGCGCTCGGCGTCGACGGCGAGATCGGCTCGATCGAGCCCGGCAAGAAGGCCGACCTGGTGCTCTTCGACACGCAGCGGCCGGAATGGCAGTCGCTCTTCAATCCGATCAACAACCTGGTCTACAACGCCGACGGCCGCAGCGTGCACACCGTCATCATCGACGGCCGCGTAGTGGTGGACGCCTATCGCCAGACGTTCGTGGACGAGCCGCAGCTCTTCGCGAAGGTGCAGGAGATCGGCGAGAAGCTGCAGACGCGGACCGGCACCACGTTCCCTCGCTCGCGCTGGCCGATTCTGTAGTTTCGTTCAGGTTCCGCAAGACAAGATGGACCTGGCGCAGACCATGAAGTGGGCCGAGGACAAGATCAAGGCGATCTACGCGAAGTTCGTCTAGTCGCTGGAGGGCCGGTCGTCGCCGAAACGGCGGAGTCCTTACCCTTGCCGAGCGGCGACCGGCCTTCCCACCGTCAGAGCCGTTCGCATGGCCGGGTCGATGTCGTTGAAGCTCGCGTCCGCCTGAACCCCCATGGCGTCGACCAGCTTGCTGAAGAAGCAGCGGGCCGCAGCTGAGGCCGCGATGTCGAAGATCTCCTCGTCCCGGTAACCGTGAGCTCTGAGCCCATCGATGTCGGCCGAGCTGATCTGGTCGGCATTGAGCGCGACCTTCTCGGCGAATTGCATCATCGCCCGCTCGCGCGGTTCGAGTGGAGCCTCCGGCGCGCCCTTCGCGATCGCCGTCACCGCCGCGGGATCGAACACCTTGGTGGCCAGCACGCTGCCGTGGGCCAGCGAGCAGTACGTGCTTCGTACGGCGCGCGCCGCCGCGAGCGTCGAGAGCTCATAAGCCCGAACGGAAAGATTGGACCGGATCGAATTCAAGAGTGTGATCCAGCCCTCCAGGACGCCCGGCCTCAAGCTGAAGGCCTGAGCCCAGTTCGGAAGGAACCCGTATCGCGCCTGAGTCCGCTCGTACATCTCGCGAACGGGCCCCTCCGCGGCCGCGGGCGGGATCGGGCGAATGAACGCCATGTCGTCCTCCTCAATCCGCAATGGCCGGAATGCCGCCGCCGAGCTGGCGGGCGACCAGATGCGCGTAGAGATCGCCACGCGCCAAGAGCTCGGCGTGGCGGCCTACCTCGACCAGCTTGCCGTCGTCGAGCACGACGATCGCGTCGGCGTCGCGCACCGTCGAGAGCCGATGCGCGATCACGAGCGTAGTCCGGTCGCGGGCCAGGCGGTCGAGCGCCGAGCGCACGGCGGCCTCGCTGACGGCGTCCAGATGCGAAGTCGCTTCGTCGAGGATCAGCACGGGCGCGTCCTTGAGAAACGCGCGGGCGATGGCGACGCGCTGACGCTGGCCGCCCGAGAGCTGCGCTCCCCGCTCGCCCACCACCGTGTCGAGCCCGTCGGGTAAGTCCGCGACGAGATCGTGCAGCGCTGCGCGCTCGATCGCGAGGCCGAGCGCCGCGTCGTTCGCGTCGGGGCGCGCCAGCATGACGTTCGCGCGAAGCGTGTCGTTGAAGAGATAGGTGTCCTGCGCGACGAGCGCGATCCGGCGGCGAAGCTCGTCCAGCTGGTACTCGCGAAGATCGTGGCCGAACAGGCGGATCACGCCCGACTGCGGGTCCCAGAAGCGCAAGAGGAGGCTCGCGACGGTCGTCTTTCCGGCGCCCGGAGGGTCCGACCAGCGCCACAGTGCTGCCGTCCACGATCCGGAGCGAGACGCCGTCCAGCGCCGGGCGTGTGCGACCCGGATAGGTGAAGCGAACGTCGACGAGCTCGACCGCGAGCCCGTTGCGAGCGGACTGCCGACCGGCACGCCCGGTCCGTCCGTCACCGGAATCGGCTCCGCCTCGACGGCGCTGAGCCGCCGGGCGGCGCCCAGCGTATCGGCGAGCTGCCGGCCGACCTGGGCGACTTCCCACAGCGGCACGAAGGCGGACAGCGCCAGTAAGGTCAGCAGCGGCAGGCTCGCCGCGTCGAGCCGCCCCTGATTCGCCAGCCACGCGCCGGCCGCGATCACCGCGAGGCCGCCGAGGCCCGTGGCCGTTTCCTGGAACGCGGTCTGACGGGCGAGGTCGCGCAGGAACGGCAGGCGAAGCTCGTAGAAGCGCCGAGCCTTGGCGCCGAGCGCCTCGCCCCAGGCGGCCACGCGGCGGTATGCGACGATCTCGGCGAGGCCCTGAACGGTGTCGACCACGTGCGCGTTCAGATCGCCCGAGGCCTCGCGCGCACGCGAGCTCAGCCGATCGATGCGGGAGCGGCCGAGCACCGGCACGAGGGCCGTGTACAGAAGGAACGGCACGAGCACGAGCACCAGGGCGGCGCCGAACTCCTCGAGCGCGACCAGCACCGCGGCGGGCACGAGCACCGCGACGAACGCCGGGGTGACCGTGTGCGCGAAGAAGTACTCGATCAGCTCGACGTCGTGGGTGGCCGCGCCCACCAGGTCGCCAGAGCGGCGCCGGGTGAGATAGGCGGGCGCCAGCGCGTCGAGCTTGTGGAAGACCGCCAGACGCATGTCCGCGAGCAGCCGATACGCGACGTCGTGGGCCAGCCACGACTCGGCCCAGTGCAAGATCGCCGGCGAGCGGCGCCACCACGAGCAAGCCCACGAGCGAGCATCCCGGCCGGCTCGCCGCGCTTCACGGCCCGCACCGCGAGCGCACTGAATACGCCGACGCCGATGAGAGCCGTCACGCGCGCGACGCCGAGCACGAACGTCACAGTCAGCCGGCCGCGGTAGCCGCGGGTCTTGTCGACGAGCGTGCGCAGCACCGCGCCCCAGCCGATCTGCTCCGGCGCCGACGATGGCTTGCGGCTCGTCTCCCGGCGCTTCACCGTCGGTCACCGCGCCATTCGCCATTGGACGCCACGGCGCTCGGCCGCGCCGCGACCGCCACCGCTCCGGCGCCGTCCCTCGCCTGCCCTGCCATCAGCCGCGTATAGGCGCCGCCGCGACCGATCAGCTCGGCGTGCGTGCCCTGCTCCACCAGGCGTCCCTCGTCGAGCACCAGGATCCGGTCGGCGCCGACGACGCTCGAGAGGCGGTGCGCGAAGACGAGCGTGGTGCGGCCGCGCATGAGACGGTCCAGCGCCGACTGGATCAGCGCCTCGCTCTCCGCGTCGACCGACGAGAGCGCCTCGTCGAGCACCAGGATGGGCGCGTCGCGCAGGAGCGCGCGAGCGATCGCGATGCGCTGGCGCTGGCCGCCCGAGAGCCGCACGCCGCGCTCGCCGACGACGGTGTCGTAGCCTTGTGGCAGGCGCTGGATGAACTCCTCCGCGTTCGCCGCGCGGGTAGCCGCCTTGCAGCTCGTCGACGCTCGCGTCGGGCTTGCCCATGCGGATGTTGTCCTCGACGGTGCCGTGGAAGAGCCACGTGTCCTGGCTGACGAGCGCCACGCGGCTTCGTATCTGCTCGAGGCTCAGCTCGCGAAGATCGCGGCCACCGATTGTGACCCGCCCGCGATCCGGGTCGTGGAAACGCAGCAGCAGGCGCGCGATCGTCGACTTGCCCGACCCGCTCGGCCCCACGATCGCCACGCGCTCGCCCGGGCGCACCTGGAAGCTCAGCTCTGCGTGAGCCGGGCGCCGCGCGCCCGGATAGGCGAACGTGATGCCCTCGAAGGCCACGCCGGCGTCGAGCGGCTCAGGGCCGGCCGGTCGGTCGGACACGGCCGGCTTCGCGTCGAGCAAGGCGAAGATGCCCCGGGCCGCGGAGAGGCCGAGCATCCCCTGGTGGAGCAAGATGCGCAGCTCACGTAGCGGGCGGAAGACCTCGACGCCGAGCATCAGGATGACCAGCAGGGCCGGCACCGACATCGAGCCGTTGCTCACGCGCCAGGCGCCGAGCGCGAGCGCTGCCGCGGCGCCCACCGCGATGACCGTGTCGGTGATGCCGCGCGCGAGCGTGTTGCTGCCGAGCACCCACATCGTGCTGCGGAAGAGCTCGCGGGCGCGCACCTCGAGCTGGCGGGCGCGCGCGCCACTCTGGCCGAAGGCTTTCAAGGTCGCCAGGCCCTGGACCGCGTCCAGGAAGTCGGCGCCGAAGGCGGCGTAGGCGCGGTTGCGGGCGAGGCTCGCCGAGCGATCGCGGCTGTGCCAGAGGGCGGGCGCCAGCAGCGCAGCCAGCGCAGCCGCCAGCAGCACGAGCGCGACCGGCAGGTCCAGGAACGCGACGAACGCGAAGATGAGCAGCGGGGTGATGGCGGCGACGAAGAGCTGCGGGAGGTACTGGCCGAAGTACGTTTCGAGCTGCTGCACGCCTTCGACGAGCGAGAGCATCACGTCGCCGGTGCGCGCGCGCACAAAGTGCGCGGGGCCGAGCTCGGCGACCTGCGCGTAGAGCGTTCGGCGCAGGCGCTCCTGCACCCGGGCGGCCGTGTGGTGAGCCACCATCGTGCGCGCGTAGTCGAGCGCGCTCCGGGCCGCCAGGGCCAGCGCCGTGAGCGCGATCGCGGGGGTCAGCGAGGCGAGGGACTCGCCGGCAAGCACGCGGCCCAGAAGCCAGCCGAGCAGCGCGAGCCGCGCGATACCCGCCGCGACGGCGGCGAGCCCGACGAGAACGGTGGCGGCGATCCGACCGCGGACGCCCGACGTGAGCGCCCAGAGCCTCGGGTCCAGGTACACGCCGCTAGCCTAGAGCCTATTCCACATCTTGGGAAGCACGAGATGCGCGATCCAGGCGGCAGGCGCCTGCCGCCAGAGCTGGAGCCACGCCGGGCGGGGCCGCTCGCGGCCCGGGTCCGGGTCCTGGGCCTGCCGCTGCCGCGACGCCTCCCGGAGCATCGAGTTGAGCGCGCCGTGCGCCTCAGCTTCGCGGATTCGCTCCTGGACCATCCGATGCGCCAGATACTCGTTGTCACACATAGCGTGTCCTCCTTGTAGCACCAGTGCACCATCACCACCGCGCGCGCGGAAGACGCCAGGTGCGGAGCGCCCCGCTCCGCATTCGGAGCGCGTTGGGCCCTTTGAAGTTGCTAATCTGGCGCCGTGCAGTGGGACGATCTCCGTGTCTTCCTGGCGATCGCCGAGGCCGGCAGCCTACGGCGCGCCGCCCGTGTGCTCGGCTTCGGCCAGCCCACCGTCATCCGCCACCTGCGTCAGCTCGAGCAGAGCCTGGGCACGCGGCTGTTCGAGCGCACGCCGGACGGTCACCGGCTGACGAAGGGAGGCCAGCACCTCATGCCGATGGCGCAGAGCATGGCGGACGCGGCGACCGCCATCGACCGCCGGCGCATGGCCTTCGGCGACGACGGCGGCGGGGTCGTGCGCGTGTCCGCGGGCGAGTGGCCAGCGCGTTTCCTGGCACCGCGGCTGGCCGGCTTGAGCGAAAAGCACGGAGAGCTCACGGTCGAGCTGGCCGAGACGCACAACAAGCCGGATCTGGATCGACGCGAGGCCGATCTGTTGATCCAGCACGGGCTCCCGGCCGCGGGACACCTCGTTCGCGTCGGTCTCGGAACCATCGAGGCGGCGGTCTACGGCGCGACCAGCCTCGTCGAGTCGCAGCCCGCGGCGCGGACCGAGGCGCGCTGGCGCGCGTGCCCGTGGGTGGCCTATGACGCGCCCCACGAATATTTCCGCACGATGGCGTTCTTGATGGGACACCTGGGCGATCGGCGGCCGCGCGTGCGCGCCTCGCGATTCTCGCTGCAGCTCGAAGCGATCCGCGCCGGCGCCGGGCTCGGCATCTTGCCGTGCTTCGTCGGCGACCCGGACCCGGCGCTCGTCCGGCTCACAGCGCCCCTCGCCGAGCTCAGCGACGGCTACTGGCTGCTCGTCCACCCGGACCTCAAGACCGTCCCGCGCGTGCGACTCCTGATCGACTGGATCCGCGCCGCATTCAAGGAAGACAAATCGGTTCTGCAGGGAGTGCGCAAAGAGGCGAGCCGGCGCTGATGGACTTCGGGCTCTTCTACTACTGCCAGGGGCGCGGCGTTCCGCACGACCAGGCGTACGCCGAGATGCTGGACCAGATCACCTTGGCCGAGACGCTCGGGTTCGGCGAGTGCTGGTTCGCCGAGCACCACTTCACCGACTACTCGCTGCTGCCGAGCCCCAACTTGATGATCGCCGCGGCGCTTCAGCGCACCACCCGCATGCGCTTCGGCAACTACGTCAACGTCCTGCCCTTCCATCACCCGCTGCGCCTCGCCGCCGAGGCGGCAACGCTCGACAATCTCGCGCGCGGGCGGTTCGATTTCGGGATCGGCAAGGGAGTGCGTCCGGGAGAGTTCGTCAAGCTCGGCCTGAGCTTCGACGAGGCGGCCGAGATGACGGAAGAAGCGATCGACATTCTTCTCAGGCTCTGGCGCGAAGACACCGCCTCGCACGACGGGCGCTTCTGGCGCTTCCCCGAGCTGAGCCTGCGGCCGCGCGCCTTCCAGCGGCCTCACCCGCCGCTGCACATGGTGGCGAGCCGCCCGGCCTCGGCCGCGCGCGTCGGCGCGCGGGGCTGGCCGGTCGCGATGCACTTCACGCCGACCGAGGTGGTGGCGCGCTGCGTGGAGGAGTATCGGGCGGCGGTCGCCGCGCGCGGAGACGCCGTCGGCCAGGGACCGTATCGACCGCGGCTCCTGCTCTGCCGCGAGACCTACGTCGCGGACACGGCAGCGACGGCGCGCGCAGAAGGCGCGCTCGCGCTCCAGGGCTTCTGGTACCTGTCGTCGCTGGCCGCGCCGCCCCTTCCGAGCGAGTATTCCGACGCGCGGCTCAAGGAGCTAACGGGTCGCTTGGGCGGACCTACGACGAGCTCGCCGCCGTGGGCGGCATGCTGATCGGCCCGCCCGACGAGGTCGCCGAGAAGGTCGCCGGGCTGGAGGCGATCGGCGTGGACACGCTCCTCCTGGTGTGCAGCTTCGGCGGCCTCTCGCACGCGCAGGTGTGCCGCTCGCTCGAGCTGTTTGCCGGGGCGGCGATCCGCCCGCGACGATCGCGACGGCGTGGTGAGGTCCGCCCGCCCGCGAGTCACTGACGGCATCGGATGACCGGGCCCCTGCGCGCCCTGCGCGAGATGGGCGTGTCGTTCGCCTCGTCTGAGGTTCGCGTGCTGTGCCATCACCAGGTCCGAAGCCGCGAGCGCTTCCACGCTCAGATGTCGGTGCTCCTCGAGCGCGGGTATTCCGTCCTCACGATGGAGGCGTTCATCGCTTGGGCGAGCCGCGGGCAACCGGTGCGCTCTCGGGAGCACGACCGGCGGAGGATGCCGCACGCGCCGCCCTCCGCGCGCCCTCCTGATGTGGCACAATCGCGCGGTCACGGATGACGAGCCGTACTGACCGGCCCCGGGCTGGGCGACGAGGAGGAACACCATGCGCCAGGACAGCAACGCCGATCTCCAACGGCTGGTCGCGGAGCGAAAGACAGGAGCTCTCGGCCGGCGCGAGTTCCTGGCGCGGGTCGGTGCGACGGCAGCCGGCGCGACCGCGGCCTCGCTCGTCGGTGGCGTGAAGCCGGCCGGCGCGCAGAAGAAGGTCGTCGTCACCATGTGGGACACGGAGCCCAACCCGGCGACCCGGGCGGCGGTGAAGGCGATCGTCGAAGACTTCCACAAGCTGCACAAGGACATCGAGATCAACGCCGAGGGCATGGGCTGGGGCGACATGGACAGAAAGCTCCAGGCCGCGATGGCCGCCAAGAGCCCGCCCACCGCGTCGCACACGCAGACCTACGTGGTGACCTCGTTCCGGGCCAAGGGCCTCATCGAGCCGGTCGACGACGTCATCAAGGCGATCGGCGAGGACAAGATTTTCCCCTCCGTGCTCCGGTGGCTCAAGTACCCCGACGGCAAGTACTGGGGCATCACGCACGCGTGGGGTGCGGAGATCTTCGGCGGCCGCGGCGACTACGCGAGCGCCGCAGGTGTCGACCCGCAGAAGTGGAAGACGTGGGATGACTGGCTTCGCGACCTGCCGAAGCTGAACAAGGCCCCGCAGCACTACGGGCTGGCGCTGGCCGGCATCCCGTTCTTCGTGAACGAGGACGTCTACATGCTCACCGGCGCCAACGGAGGCAGCCTCTTCGACGCCAAGGGCCAGCCCGCCCTCGACAGCCCCCAGGTGCTCGGGATGCTCGAGTTCTGGAAGAAGCTCAAGCCGTACCTGCCCCCGGGCTGGGCCTCGCACGACTACCTGGAGACGCTCTCGGCGTGGGCCACGGGCAAGACCGCCTCGGTCTTCATGTGGGGCCGGACGGCCGGGTACATCGATCAGTACGCGCCGCCCGACAAGCGGAACCCGGACGTCTTCCAGGTCTGGCCGAAGACCACCGGCCCGCTGGGCAAGGCGCCCCTCACCCAGTTCGACAATGAGCCGTGGGTGATCTACGCCGGCGCGCCCGCGGAGGAGAAGGCCGCGGCCAAGGAATTTCTGAAGTTCTTCTTCAAGCCCGAGAACTACCGCAAGTACTGCGACTCGGTGCCCGTCCACATCCTGTCGATCTTCAAGTCCGACTTCCAGGATCCGAGCTACCTGAACCACCCCGAGCGCAAGCGGTGGAAGCCCTGGCTCGACGCCCAGCTCAAGTGGGTGGAGATCGGGCGCGCGCATCCGCTCCTGGTCTGCAACCCTCAAGACATGGTGATCCCGTGGATCGGTGACGTCGCGGCCACACCCATCCTGGCCGATATGGTCATGGCCGTGGTCGAGAAGGGCAAGGACCCCAAGGCCGCCGCGAAGGAAGCCAGCGACAAGATCGTCCGGGACATCATCGACAAGTCGAAGTGAGCGTCCGCGCAGACAGGCGCGAGGCCTGGCTCGGCATGGGGCTGCTGCTGCCCTCTGCCGTGCTGATCCTCGCGTTCACGCTCTTCCCCGTCGGCTACAACCTGTGGCTCGGCTTCTTCACCAAGCACTCGCTCCGCCTCACCAGCACCTGGGTGGGCCTGGGCAACTACACGCAGATCCTCGCTGACCCCGACTTCTGGCGCAGCACCTGGCTCGCCACCGTCTACGCCGTCGGCAGCACGATCCTCCAGATCGTGGTCGGCGTCTCCGGCGCGCTGATCCTTCACCAGCGCTTCGCGGGCTGCGACTTCTTGCGGGGCGTGGCCCTGTTCCCGTACATGATCCCGACAGTCATCGCCGTGTTCGTCTGGCGCTGGCTGATGAACGACCTCTACGGCGTGATCCCCTACGTGCTAAACACCCTGAGTATCCCGGGCATGCCGGAAGCCTGGCTCACCCACACCACCATCATGTGGGTGCTCATCATCCTGTCGGTGTGGACGTTCTGTCCGTTCGTGCTCGTCAACGTGCTGGCCCGCCTGCAGACGATCTCGCCCGAGCTGTACGACGCCGCGCGGGTGGACGGCGCCTCGGCCGTGCGGCAATTCTTCCACGTCACCCTGCCCCAGCTCCGCAACGTGCTTCTGATCGTCCTGCTGTTGCGCGGCATCTGGATGTTCACCAAGTTCGACGTGCCGTGGCTGCTGGGCTTCGGCGGTGGCGCCGGTGAGGCCATCCGGACGCTGCCGGTCTTCACCTACCAGCGCTCGTTCACGTACTACCAGGCAGGCATGGGAGCGGCGCTCTCCAACGTGATGCTCGCCCTGCTGCTCATGGCGGTGACGATCTACTTCGTCGCATTCCCGCCATCGGAGGACGCCACCGATGCGTAGCCGACGGCGGCGGGTCTCCAAGGCGGCCGCATGGGCCCTGCGCATCGGCCTCTTCGTCTTCTGCGCGTTCCCGCTCTACTGGATGGTGGTGTCGTCCTTCAAGGTGAGCCACGAGCTGCTGGCCTCGCCCCCCACGTTCTGGCCCCACGAATGGGAGCTGCGCGCCTACCGCAAGCTCTTCTACGAGACCAACTTCTGGGTCTACTTCCAGAACACCATCCTGGTCTCGGCGATCACGACGATCATCGTCATCCTGGGCGGCGTGATCGGCGCCTACAGCCTCACCCGCTACGCCTTCCGCGGCCGCACCCTGGTGGCGCGCCTGACACTGCTGGCCTACATGTTCCCGCCGATCATCATGCTGGTGCCGCTGTTCCTAGTGGCCCGCCAGTTCGGCCTCACCAACTCGCTCCTGGGCCTCGCCCTCACCTACATCTCGTTCGCCCTGCCCTACGCACTGTGGATCTTGAGAGCGTTCTTTCAGTCCATCCCCATCGAGCTCGAGCACGCAGCCCTGATCGACGGCGCCAACCGCGCCCAGGCTCTTCTCTATGTGGTGATGCCGCTGGCGCTGCCCGGCATCATCGCCACCGCGATCTTCACCTTCATCGTGGCGTGGAATGACTTTCTCTTCGCGCTGGTGCTGATCGGGAAGGACGATTTGAAGACGCTGGCGATCGGGATCAATGAGTTCTTTCACATGGCGGTCGTCGATTGGGGGCTGATCATGGCGGCGGGGGTGATGGTGACGATCCCGGCGCTGGTGTTCTTTGTGGCGGTGCAGCGGTACTTGATTGCCGGGTGGGGGGCGGGCGGGCTGAAGGGGTGACGTAGCGCCGTATCGTTCCGGCCTACGGTGCTCTACCGCGTCCGGAAACGGCGCGAACGGGCCGCGAAGAAAGCGCGGTCCACGGTTGCGAGCGAAGCCGAGCCATGACCGCAGAGAAAGTTGCGTCGCCAGCTCCCGACAGACTGCGGGCCCGCTGCCGGTCTCTACTTGGCGAGCAAGATCGCCGACAACGCAGTAGGTCGCTGGAACATCGTGGAACGCACGACCTCGGGACTCGCGTTCCAGCCAGATCACACCCGATGGGGACCACCACGTCCCCATGAAGATTTATGACATCGCAAACGACCGGGGCTTCCCCTGTCCCCGATCTGGAGCGTCTCCTGACGCTCAAAGAGGCCGCCGATGTGCTTCGTCTTCACCACGGACAGTCCGCGAGTATGTGCGCCGCGGCGAGCTCGAGGGCCGTGTCATTGGTGGAGGGTGGAGGTTCCGGCGGAAGGACCTTGACGCTTTCTTCGATAACGCGGCGCCCCAGTGGCAATTCTATCGAAAGCCCGACCACGTGGAATGAATGGAGAAAACAGGGGTGCGAGTTTCCGACGGGGATTTCTGTGGTGTCCGCGTCAACGTAGAGAGCGGGCCTCGGCTTCCCACCTTCCCCGCACGGTGGTCTTCGGCGATCCCCGCCGACGCCCATACTTCGTGTTCTGGACCGACGATGATGGCGAACTCGAGTACGCCTCAAGATGGCGCTCAGCGACGACGGCGCCGCAGTGCCGGTCACGCTTGAGGACAGCGAGGTTTCCCGAATCGACCTCGTCCGCCGTCCGCTGCCGAGGAGAGTTGCCGGGCGTGGTGGCGAAGTACGCGGCGGCGCCGCGCCGGTTCGGGTCCGACCTGATCTAGGTGTGACGAAGCAAGAGGTTGTTCACCCAGGCCGACCTGGGGAAAGTAGTGGCTGCCAAGTCATTACTCACCCGGGACAGGAGGCCTGGATGAACGTCCACAAGAATGCCCGACTCACGCTGCGCCGTCGACAAGAACTGGTGATGCGGCTGGAAGCCGGCGAACCCCTCAAGCGCCTGGCGCGCGGGTTCGCCGTATCGGCCCATACTGCCCGGAAGTGGCGCGCTCGCTATCAGGCCGACGGCTGGGCCGGCTTGGCCGACCGGTCGAGCCGGCCCCACACCAGTCCCCGGCTCACGGCCGCGCGCCTGCAGCTCGCCGCCAAGGTGTTGCGGCGCCAGCAGTGGACCTGCGGGCAGATCGCGGTCGCGCTCGAGGTGAGTGCGGCCACCGTCGCCCGCGTGCTGCGGCGGTGTGGGCTCTCGCGGCGCGGGCGGCTCACGGCCCCCCTGGTCGCCCAGCGCTACGAGCACGCGGCGGTCGGCGATCTGCTCCACCTCGATTCCAAGAAGCTGGGCCGGATTCGCGGCCTGGGGCACCGCGTGACCGGGCAGCGCTTCCACCGGTTCAGCGGCGCCGGCTGGGAATACTTGCACGTCGCCGTCGATGATCACTCGCGCGTCGCCTACGTGGAGTTGCTCCCCGACGAAGGCCAACTGACCGCCCGTCGCTTTCTGCGGGGCGCGCTGCGCTGGTTTCGCGCCCACGGCGTGCGCGTGCGCCGGATCCTGACCGACAACGGCTCGGCCTATCGCTCCCGGAGCTTTCGGGCCGCCTGTCGAGCCCTGCGCGTGATCCATCGCCGGACCCGCCCCTACACGCCCCGCACGAACGGCAAAGCGGAGCGCTTCATCCAGACCGCGCTGCGCGAGTGGGCGTACCGGCGGCCCTACTACACCTCGGCGGATCGTGGCCGGGTCCTCCCGGGCTGGCTGGAGCACTACAATTGCGCTCGACCGCATACGAGTCTCAACCGGCAGCCACCCATGAGTCGGTTCCCGCGGGGGAACAACCTCATGCTCGTTCACATCTAGGCCATGCTCGACCTGGCGCAGCAGCCAGAGGGTCGCCTTCGACGTGGAGCAGACCGTCAGGGTGGCGGGAACCGTGCGCGAGCGCCTGACGGCCGACAACGGGCGGCTGGTGAACCGGCCCTTCGAGGCGTTCGCGCTGCCCGATCCGCCGGGGACGGGCGCGCGCCCGCGCGCCACGGTGGCCGTCGCCTGAATCCCTGAAGCCCCCCGTTGGAGAGGGCGGCGCGAGCAGCATCCACCGTTCGATTGCGGCCGCGCTAGAGGGATGGCCATGGACCTCGAGCCGATTGGCAAGAGCGGCGCCATCGTCACCCGCAGCATTGTCATGAGCACAAGGGTGTGCTAGTCTCTTACGCCCCACTGGGCCGCAGCGCCTTGGTTCGACCCTGGGGGGCATCGACGCTAGGCGCCGCCCAGCCGATGGACCAGTCCTTCCCGCGGATGGTGAACGCAGGAGGGCCCAGGACAAGCGCTCATGAGAGTGGGAATCGACCTCGTGTGCATAGAAGAGGTCTCGACGTCGCTGCCCCGCTTCCGATCCCGTTCCCTCGATCGGATCTTCACCCAGGATGAGCGCGCTGACTGTCTGCGGGAGACGGCGAAGGTCGCGCCCGGTAAGCCTCGCGGCACGTTTCGCGGATGGTGCGAGCTGAGACTCAGCGGTGCGGCGGCGGCCCTGGCTGACGCCCAGGGCCTGGGCGAGCTCGAAGTCAGCCTGAGTCACGACGGCACCTACGCGACCGCGGTGGTCGTGGCCGAGGAGCGCGGGAAAGGCCGCCGCGTTGAATGACCGGATTCGCGTCGTCCTGGTCGAGCACGGTCGGCTGCGCGTCCCTCCGGAGGCGCTGGAGGACGATACCGATCTCTACCAGGCCGGGATGACGTCGCACGCTGGCGTCAATGTCATGCTGGGACTCGAAGAGGCGTTCGATCTGGAGTTCCCCGACTCGATGCTAAACCGGGCGACGTTCGCATCCGTCAACGCGATCCGGGCAGCCATCGAACAGTTGCAGCTCCACCGCTGATTTGCCCCCGATGCCATCGCCGGCGCCGCAGGCTTCTCGAGGTCGTGATCGACTCGAGGCGCAGGTCCGGCGCATCGGCGTCGAGGTCGCGGGGCCACTGGCCCCGGAGATCGACCGCGACGCGCGGTTCCCCCACGAGGCACTGGCCGAGCTCAAGAAGGCGAAGGCGCTCGGCGCCGGGATACCGACCGACCTCGGCGGTCTGGGCTGTGGCATCGCGGAGCTTGCCGCGCTCTGCCGGCTCCTGGGCCGGTACTGCGCCAGCACCGCGATGGTCCTGGCGATGCACTACATCGAGGTGGCCTGCCTGGTCCGCCACGGCATGAGTTCGTCCTGGATCCGCGCGTACCTCGCCGAGGTCACCGAGCGCCAGCTCCTGATCGCGTCCGCCACGTCGGAAGTCGGCGTCGGTGGCGACCTGCGCACCAGCCAGTGCGCCGTCCAGGCCGACGCGGAAGGATTTCGGCTCGAGAAGGTGGCCGCCGCCATCTCGTACGGCGAGGAGGCCGATGATGTCCTGGTCACGGCCCGCCGGTCGCCGGCCGCGGCCAGCAATGATCAGGTCCTCCTGCTGCTCCGACGGCCCCACTACTCGCTCGAGCGTCGGGGTACGTGGCAAACGCTGGGCATGCGCGGGACGTGCAGTCCCGCCTTCCGTGTAACCGGGCACGGCCGGCTAGATCAGATCCTGACGGTACCGTTCGCGGACATCGCCAGCGCCACCATGGTCCCGTTCTCCCACATCCTGTGGGCCAACGTGTGGCTGGGGCTCGCGAGCGACGCCGTCGAGCGGGCGCGGAGCTTCGTGCGCGACCAGGCCCGCCAGCGGCCGGGAGCGGTACCCGCGACCGCCGCGCGTCTCGCCGATCTGTGCGCCACCTTCCAGGCGATGCGCGCGGGGGTGCAAGGCGTGATCGTCGAGTACCGGCACCTGCTCGACGCCACCGACGGAGAGCAGGCAGGTCCAGGGCTCGGCTTCGCAGTGCGGATGAACGGGCTCAAGCTCACGGCGTCGCGCCAGCTCGTCGAGATCGTCCAGCAGGCTCTGCTCGTCTGCGGCATGGCCGGCTATGCGAACGATTCGGAGTTCGGCCTCGGCCGTCAGCTCCGCGACGCGCACTCCGCGCCTCTGATGATCGGCAACGATCGGATCCTTGCCACGAATGCCGCCTTGCTGCTCGTGTCCAAGTCCGACGCATGATCGTCAGGTCCAGGGACGAGGAACCCCCCTTCCACGACGAGCTCGTAGGCCGGGGGCTGATCATTCCACTCGGGGTCCCGGGTGTCGTCGGGCGCAACAACACCTTCGAGATGGTGCTGGCCGGCGTGAACCAGCACATCTCACGCACCGTCGCCGACGATGGTGCCGAGGCCATGCACTTTCCGCCCGTCATCCCGCGTCGGCTGGTGGAGCAGAGCGGGTTCCTGGGCTCCTTTCCACACCTGGCCGGAACGGTGTTCAGCTTCGAGGGAGACGACGCGGATCACGCCGAGCTGCAGGCGCAGGTGGCGGCAGGAGGGGACTGGAGCACGTTCTTGAAGATGACTGACGTCGCGCTGTCGTCCGCCGCCTGCTATCCCGCATACCCGACCTGTCGGGGCAGCCTGCCGTTCGCCGGACGCCTGATCGACCTGACCTCATATTGCTTTCGCCGCGAGCCCTCCCCGGACCCGGCGCGGCTGCAAGCGTTCCGGATGCGCGAACACGTCCGGCTCGCTTCGCCTGAGGTAGTCCTCGACTGGCGGGCACGCTGGATCGAGCGGGGGGCCTCGATCATGCGCGCGCTGGGACTGGCGGTCGAGGTCGTCCCCGCCTCCGATCCGTTCTTCGGCCGTCGGGGGAAATGGCTCGCCGGCAGTCAACGAGACCAGAAGCTCAAGCTCGAGGCCGTCGTGCCCATCACGTCGTCCGAGCGGCCGACCGCCGTGATGTCGCTCAACTACCATGAGGATCACTTCGCCTCGAAGTTCGGAATCGTCACCGCCGAGGGCGGCGTCGCCCACACGGCCTGTCTCGGATTCGGCCTGGAGCGCATCGTTCTGGCCCTGTTCCAGGTTCACGGTTTCGACCCCGACCGCTGGCCGGAGCCGGTCCGGCACCGGCTCTGGACGTGAAGTACCACGCCGTCGCCCCGCTCGATTCTCGCCCCTGGACGCCCCACGGGCTGCACCAGGGCGAGCGAACCTGGACCGAGACCAACTGCTACGCAGATTTGTGGATCGAGCTGCTCCACACCCTCGAGCTCGAGCCTATGGCGTGCCTGGGTTTCACGGTGGCCGTCGATTTCGAGGGTGATCAATGGACGTTCTTCAAGCCCTCGCACGCCGACCTGTACCAGCTCTATGGCGTGGACGTGCAGGAGTTGACCATCTGGCGCTCCCTGCAGGCGCACACGATAGAGCAGATCCAGCACGGTCGGGTGGTGCTGGTGGAGGTGGACAGCTTCCATCTCCCCGACACCGCCGGCACCGACTATCGAACCCGGCACGCCAAGACCACGATTGGCATCGTGGCGATCGATCCCGATGCCCGTCGGCTCGGCTACTTCCACAATGCCGGCTACTTCGAGCTCGGCGGCGAGGAGTACACCGGTATCCTCCCGCCCCTCGACCCGTCCGCTAGTGGCTTGCCGCCCTATGTCGAGATCGTCAAGCTGGGCAGCCGGCGACGACTACCCGATCCCATGCTGGTCAAGACCTCGCTCGCGCTCCTGGCCGGTCATCTCTCGCGCGTGCCCCGAGCGAATCCCATCGCGAAATTCGCCGAGCGTGTTCACGAGGACGTAGCGTGTCTGCGGCTCGAGCCGGGCGCCTACCATGGGTATGCGTTCGCTATGTTGCGCCAGCTCGGAGGGGCCTTCGAGCTGGCCGCCCAGCACCTTCGATGGCTCGAGCGTCATGGCGAGAGCGGCCTCGGCGCGGCCGCGGCCGAGTTCGAGGCGATCGCGGTCACCGCCAAGGCCATGCTGCTCAAGACCGCCCGCGCGGTCACGACGAACAGGGCGGTGGACTTCGGGCCGATGTTGTCGACCATGCAAGCGAACTGGGAACGAGGACTCACACAGCTGACCGCCCGGTATGGTTCGTGAGCCGGCGACTGCTCACCGCACACTGGGAATGCGCGCCGGCCGTTCCCGGTTCGACGGCCGCTCCTCCCGCACCGTCGTGGCGGCCCGCGATCGTCCCTGGCACCGTGGCCTCCGCGCTGCGAGCGGCCGGCGAGTGGGATCTGTCGAGTCGGCGGGATTTCGACGCCGAGGACTGGTGGTATCGCTGCAGGTTTTCAGGTCCGGCGCCGGCGCCCGGTCACCACGTCTTTCTGGGATTCGCCGGCCTGGCCACCGTGGCCGACGTGTGGCTCAACGGCCATCATCTGCTGCGCTCGACCAGCATGTTCGTGGGGCACGAGGTCGACGTGAGCCGCCAGCTCGAGCGGGACAACGAGCTGCTGATCCGATTCGCATCCCTCGACGCGGTACTGCAGGAGAAGCGCTCGCGCCCGCGCTGGAAGACGCGCCTGGTCCGGCATCAGGGGCTGCGCTGGATTCGCACCTCCCTGCTGGGCCGCACGCCAGGCTGGTCACCACCGGCCGTCGCGGTCGGACCCTGGCGGCCGGTGTGGATCGATGACCGTGTGGGCGGCACGGTCGAGGCGCTGCACGTCGACGCGCGCGTTGCCGGCGGCGCCGGCGTGGTCAGCGTCCTCGCTCGTCTTGCTCCCTTCGAGGGGCAGGCCATCGACACGGCGATGGTCATGGTCGGGGACCGGACGGCGCGGCTCCAGACCCGTCCGGTCCCGGGCGGGCGCCTCGAGCTCGGCGGCGCGGTGCGGCTCGATTCGGTCGAGAGCTGGTGGCCACACACCCACGGACTTCCGCGCCTGTATCCGACCCGGGTGACCGCGCAGGTGGCCGGCGCGGAGGTGGTGCTGGGCGCCGGCGCCGTCGGGTTCCGGACCCTGGCCACCTCGACCGACCACGGCGGCTTCGAGCTGCGGGTCAATGACGTGCCCATCTTCGCGCGAGGGGCATGCTGGACGACCACGGACGTGGCGACGCTCACGGGAAGCCGGGAAGCGTACCGACGAGCGCTGGAGGCGGCCCGCGCGGCCGGAATGAACCTGCTCCGCGTGAGCGGCACGATGTTCTACGAGGCGGACGACTTCTACGATCTCTGCGACGAGCTGGGAATCCTCGTCTGGCAAGACTTCATGTTCGCCAGCATGGACTACCCCGGCGACGACCCCGCCTTCACCGCGGACATCTGTCGGGAGGCAAATCAGCTGCTCGACCGGCTCGCGGCTCGGCCGTCTCTCGCGGTGCTGTGCGGCAACAGCGAGGTCGAGCAACAGGCGGCGATGCTCGGCCTGCCGGCCAGCCGTGGGCGCGGCACGCTCTTCGAGGACGTGCTCCCCGCCCTGTGTCGGGCTCGGGTGCCCGAGATTCCTTACGTGGCCTCCACGCCGAGCGGTGGTGTCTTGCCGTTCCACGTCGACACCGGCATCTGTCACTACTACGGCGTCGGCGCGTACCGACGCGGCCCCGACGACGCGCGTCGCTCACACGTGCGGTTCGCGTCCGAGTGCCTCGCCTTCGCCAACGTCCCCGACGACACGATGATCCACAAGATCCTCGGTCCCGTTCCAGCGCCGATCCACCGACCCATCTGGAAGGAACGGGTGCCCCGCGACGCTGGCGCGAGCTGGGATTTCGAGGACGTCCGCGACCACTATGTCCAGCAGCTGTTCCGGGTCGACCCGTTGACGCTGCAGCATCGCGATCCGGCTCGCTACCTGGAACTCGGCCGCGTCGCCACGGGGGAGCTGATGGCGAGCACGTTTGCCGAATGGCGCCGCGTCGGCTCGTCGTGTCGGGGCGGCCTGGTGTGGTTCTTCCGCGATCTCTGGCCGGGGGCCGGCTGGGGTGTCATCGATTCGGACGGTAGACCCAAGGCCGCCTACTATTACCTGAAACGCGCGCTCGCCCCCGTGGCCGTGTTCCTCCTCGACGAAGGTCTCAACGGCCTTGTCGTCCACGCCGTCAACGACAGCGAGTGCGCGCTCGACGCGGAGATCCGGTTTACCGCCTGGCGAGATGGGGACGTCCCGGTGTTGTCCGCCACGATCCCGTTGTTCCTCCCGGGACACGAGGCCGTGGCCCATTCGGTCGAGGGCATGCTCGGCCGCTTCGCGGACACGACGTACGCCTATCGCTTCGGGCCCCCGAGCCATGAGGTGAGCGTCGTCGAGCTCGTCGAGCGCCCCGGCGGGCACCGCCTGGCCAGCGCCTTCCACTTTCCGCTCGGCTTGCCCAACGAGATCGACCCCGACGTCGGCCTGCAGGCCGTCGCCCAGCGAGAATCCGCCACCAGCGCCCGTGTCACACTGCGCGCCCGCCGCTTCGCCCAGTCGGTCGTCCTGGACATACCCGGGTTCGAGTGCGCGGACAACTATTTTCACCTGGCCCCCGGAATGGAGGTCACGGTGCCGCTCGCCGCCCGCGGTCGGCCGGACCGGCTTGGAGGCCAGGTCCGTGCGCTCAACTCGACGACACCGGTCAAGCTCGACCTGACGGGGTTAGTGCACGAGGGCGAGACGGCAACGTGAGCGCTGCGAGGGCCGACCAGCCGATCGGGATGTCGATGGTTTCGCTGGCGTTCGGTCCGGTCGACCGTCGGTTGTTCGGCCACTACCACGCTCCCGCGGGGGCCCCGCGCTCCTGCGGCGTGGTACTGTGCAATCCGCTCGGCTGGGAGGGCCTCGTCACCCACGGTACGTATCGCGCGCTCGCCGACGCGCTGAGTCGAGCAGGCTTTGCCGTCTTGCGGTTCGACTACGATGGCACCGGAGACTCGCTCGGTACCGACGAGGATCCCGACCGGCTGCAGGCCTGGCTGGTGAGCATCGACACGGCGGTCGAGGAGCTGCGCACGCAATCCCGCGTGAGCGAGGTCGGCCTCTTCGGCCTGAGCATCGGTGCCACGCTGGCCGCGTACGCCGCCGCGGCCCGCCGTGACATCGCCAGCCTGGCCCTGTGGGCGCCGACGCTGGAAGGCCGCCAGTACGTCCGGGCGCTGCGCGCATATCACGCGCTGAACCCGAACCGCGATCACCTGCCGCCGGGAGCCGAAGAGGCGGGCGGCTTTCTCTTCACTGCCTCCACCGTGCAATCGCTGCTCACCCTGGATCTGTCCACGCTTCCGGCCCCCTGTCCTCGCATCCTGCTGCTTCACCGAAACCAGCAGTCGTCGATGTGGACGCTGGGGCGACGATGGAAGGCCTCCGGCGTCCGTGTCGACTCGACCGCCGGCGACATCTACGGTTCGATGAGCCACGATGGGATCAGGCCCGTCGTCCCCACTGCCGTGATCGAGGAGATCGTGCGGTGGATGTCGACCACTCACGCGACCGACGTCGCGCCGTCACCCACCCGCCCGTGCCGAGCGACCACGACACTCGGCGGTCTCGACGTGGACGAAGAGATCTGTCGATTCGGACCCGACGGCGCGCTGTTCGGGATCCTCAGCCGCCCGGCGCGGGAGAGGTCAACCGGACCGGCCGTCCTCTTTCTCAATGCTGCGTTCGACCATCGCGTCGGGCCGCACCGCATGTACGTGCCGCTGGCGCGGGCCGTGGCGGGCCGGGGATTCCCCGCGCTGCGCTTCGACTTCATTGACGTGGGTGATTCCGCGAAATTCGGGGACCGCACCTGGGAACAGATCGACTGGAACGCTCGCCAGCAGGACGTGCGGGCGGCGCTGGACTTCCTCGAGTCCAGAGGTGTGGCCTCGCGCTTCGTGCTCATGGGGCTGTGCTCGGGCGCGCACGTCGCCGTGCAGGCCTCGTGGTGCGACGCGCGGGTGATCGGGGCGGTCCTGATCAACCCGAGGATCCCGGTTCGTCGGGCGGGAGTGCGGGATCGGGAAGTGCGTGCGCTCGCAGGCACCATGCGCTATAGCCGCCAGGCCCTGCGCCGGCGCGACACCTGGCAGCGTATCGCCCGCGGCGAGATCGACATCGTGGGAGTGGCGACAGGGCTCTTCCGCCGGGCGGCCCGCGTGGCCTGGCTGAGCGCATTCCGTCAGCTGCCGGCCGACCCGAGCGCGCTCCCCCTGAGCGTGGCGCTCGAGGCGCCGCTGGCGCGAGGAGCGGAACTGCTGATCGTGTTCGGCGAGGGCGACGACGGCATCGAGGAGCTGGAGGCCCAGCTGGGGAGACGCGGGACCGCGCTGCGCCGCCGGCCCGGATTCCGGGTAGAGATCGTGAAGGGCGCCGATCACGCGTTCTCGCAAACGCGTGATCGGCGCCAGCTCAGCGCGCTCGTCCTCGAGCATCTGGAGCGACGTTTCCCCTGAGCGGCGCCCCGACGCCGACCGTGGCTCCGTGTCGCCCGGCGAGAAGCCCGGGACGGTCTTCGGCAGCGGAAACCCGTAGCCCCCCACCTTCGAGGTCGCCCGCGCAACCCGGACGACCGTCTCGACCAGCCGGACGCACGTCGGTGATCTCGCGTCCGCAGAAGACCGCCGCGCCGGCGCTGGCCGTCTCGTGTCCGGCGATCATGGGGACATTGCTGGCACCATAGGCCGTGACGCTTGGACAGTTTGTTGCCGGACACGTCAGGCGGTAGAGGTGGCGACGGCGCTTTCGGCACCACGGGCAACAGTAAAGAAGTGCCATGCCTCCTCTCCTCGGCAGCCGACGCCGTACGAGTTCGATTCGGTAAGCCTCACGGTCCTCAAGCGTAACGAGCGTTCGGCGTCGTCGTGCCTGGGTACCATCTTGAGGCATTGGAATCCCGTGCTGCCGGACGCCCCAGGACGTCGCTGCCGTCACCCCGCAACTGATGCGCCGGAAGATTCGTGAGCGCTTCCTGGACTGAGCACTCCGCCGGCACGCGATCCCTCGCGTGCGCGGGTCAGGCGCCGCCGACGTAGCGGGTGACGTGATACGGAACGTGGGCGAGACCGGGGCAGAACCGGCTGACCACGGCCGCCAGCCGTTCGTAGAGCTCCTTGCCCGGCGCGTTGAGGCGCGCCAGTCGCTCGCGCGCGGCCTCGGCCTCTCGGGCGAGCGCCCCCACGTCGATCGTCGTCAGGCGCCGATCGCGCACGACCATGCGGCCGCCGATCATCACGTGGGTCACGGCGCCGCCGTCCTCGGTGTGGACGAGCTGATTGGTCGGATCGTTAAGCGGGATCCAGTTGACGTGGCCCAGATCCAGAAACACGATGTCCGCCTTGTAGCCCGGGGCGAGCCGGCCGATCACGCCGTCGAATCCGAGCGCCCGCGCGCTCCCTTCCGTCGCCGCCAGCGCGACCTCCTCCGTGGTCACCCAGCGCTCGACGTCGGGGCCCTGCGCCTTCGATGCGAACGAAGCCAGGCGCATCGACTCGTACATGTTCAGGTTGTCCGAGCAGTTGGCGCCGTCGGTGCCGATGCCGACGTTCACGCGGCGCTCGAGCATCGCGCGCATGTCTGCCAGACCGTTGCCCAGGCGCATGTTGCTGCCGGGGTTATGCGCGACCGAGGCGCCGCGATCGCCCAGCCGCCGCATGTCGTCGTGGTCGAGCCACACGCCGTGGGCGACGGTGAAGCGCTCGCCGACCACGCCGAGGTCGTCGAGGTGCGCGGTGAGCGTCTTGCCGTAGCGCTGAAGCCCGACGATCGCCTGCACCTTGGACTCGGCGACGTGGGTGTGCAAGCCGACGCCGTGCTCGGCGGCGAGCGTCACGCACGCGCGGATGAACTCGTCCGAGCAGTGATGCGGGATCGTCGGCGCGACGGCCAGGCGGATCTGATCCCGGTCGAGGTTCCACCCGGAGAGCGCTCGCTGCATGTTCTCGACACTGGTCTTCCACGGCGCGGGGCGGAGCTTCTCGACGTCGTGTTGCAGCGCCGGCGGCAAGACGGCCATCAGGCCGGGAATCGCCTCGTAGAAGCTCCGGTCGGCGACCATCGGGGCCACGACCGCGCGCATGCCGACCGCCGCGTAGGCGCTGCCGACCGCGTCCAGCCCTTCGGGCGTCGGCGCCGGAAACTCCAGCGGCAGGTCGTAGCTAGCGGTGCAGCCCTTCAGCACCATCTCCGCGGCACCGAGCTTGGCGCTGAGATGCTTGTCCTCGAGCGTGCGGCCGCCGCTGATCCACGGCCCGGCGGTCAGCAGGAGCTCGAGACTCCAGCGATCGCCCATGCCCTTGGCGAGGTTGCCGTGGGCGTGCGTGTGGGCGTTGATCAGCCCGGGATGGAGGAGCGTACCCCGCGCGTCGAGGACGGCCGCGTCCGGCGGTGCCGGCAGTCCCGGCGCGCCGATCTCGGTGATGGTGTCGCCGGTGACCAGGATGTCAGCGGCATCGGCGCGATGGGCACGAATGTCGAGCACGCGGCCGCCTCGAATGATCGTCGCCACATGCCCCTCCGACCGCTCAGCGGCGAGCTTTCCCGTCCTGGATCGCGCGCCAGACGCGCTCGGGCGTCACCGGCATGTCGAGGTGCCGGACGCCGAGCGGTGCCAGCGCATCGTTGACCGCGTTCAGGAGCGCCGGCAGCGCACCCACCGTTCCGGCTTCACCGACGCCCTTGGCGCCGAGCGGATTGACCTCGGTCGGCACCTCGTGGGAATCGACGTCGAAGGCGGGCATGTCGTCGGCGCGCGGCATCGCGTAGTCCATGAAGGAGCCGGCGAGCAGCTGACCGGTCGTCGGCTCGTACGTGAGCTCTTCGTAGAGCCCTTGGCCGAGCCCCTGGACCACGCCGCCGTGGATCTGTCCCTTCACGAGCATCGGGTTCACCATGCGCCCGACGTCATCGACGACGGTGTGGCGCACGACCTTGCACCGCACCGGTCTCCTGATCGATCTCGACCTCGCAGATCTGCGATCCGTTGGGGAACGTCACCGCCGACGGCGTGAACGAGGCCTCTTCGCTGAAGCCAGGCTCCATCCCCTGGGGAAGCTGGCGCGGCACGTACGCGGCGCGGGCGACGTTGGCGAACGTCACGCCCTTGTCCGTGCCCTTCACCGTGAACTTTCCATCCTGGTGGACCACGTCTTCCGGAGCGGCCTCGAGCAACCGCGCTGCGATCTTGCGTCCCCGCTCGATGATCTTCTCGGTAGCCCGCGTCACGGCCGAGCCGCCCACCGTGAGCGCGCCCGAGCCGCCGTTGCCACGGCCCGCGCCGAGCAAGTCGCTGTCGCCCCAGAACACCTGGATGCGCTCGGGCGGCACGCCGAGCTTCTCGCTGACGATCTGGGCGAAGGCCGTTTCGTTGCCCTGCCCCATCGACGTCGAGCCGGTGAACAGAGACACCGAGCCGTCGGCGTTGACCCTGAGCTCGGCGGTATCCGGATTCATCGCGGTGTACGGCCCGCCGGCGACCTCGATCGGATTGGCGATGCCCAGGCCGCGCAGCTTGCCCCGCTGCCGGGCCTCGGCGCGCCGCTTCTCGAAGCCTGCGCGGTCGGCCAGACTCAACGCCATGTCCATCCCGCGCCCGAACTCGCCGCAGTCGTAGGTGAAGACGAGCCCCGTCTTGAACGGCATCGCGGAGGCCGGGATCAGATTGCGACGGCGTAGCTCGATCGGGTCGATCTTGAGCTCCATGGCCGCCACGTCGATGACGCGCTCGATCGCGTACGTCGCCTCGGGGCGGCCGGCGCCGCGATAGGGCCCCGTCGGCGTCGTATTCGAGAACACACCGGTCGTCTGCACGTGGATCGCGGGCGTCGTGTAGATCCCGGCGATGCCGCCGACGTTGTTGGTGCCCGGCCCGGCGCTGCGCGGCGTGAGATAGGCGCCGACGTTCAGGTTGATGGCCACGCGCAAGGCCAGGAACTTTCCGTCGGCGTCGAGCGCCAGCTCGGCCGTGGAGACGTTGTCGCGCCCGTGCTCGTCGGTGACGAAGCCTTCACGGCGATCCGAGGTCCACTTGACCGGCCGCCCCAGTCGCTTGGCCGCCCACAGCACCAGCACGACCTCGGGATAGACGCCGCTCTTCATGCCGAAGCTGCCGCCGACTTCGCCGGTGACGACCCGCAGATGGCTGTGCGGCACCTTGAACACCTGATCCGCGAGCAGGGTACGAAGGCCGTGCGGCGCCTGGATGCCCGTGTGAAGGGTGTAACGGCCGGTGCGCCGATCCCACTCGCCAACCGCGCCGCGCGGCTCCATCGGCGCGGCGGCCACGCGCGTCACGACGAAATCCAGCTTGGTGACGTGCGCGGCACCGGCGATGGCGCGCGCCGTCTCGTCTTTCTTACCCGCTTCCCACACGAACGCGGTGTTGTCCGGCACCTCCGCCCACACCGCCGGCGCGCCCGGGCGGATCGCGTCGGCCGTCGCGGCGACGGCCGGCAGCGGCTCGTAGTCGATCGCGACCCGCTCGGCCGCATCGACCGCCTGCTCCATAGTCTGGGCGACGACGAACGCCACCGGGTCGCCCACGTGGCGGACGCGATCCCGGACCAGCGCCGGCCGAGGCGTCGCGAACGCCGCCGACCCGTCGCGCCGCTTGCGGCTCTTGTCCGTCGGCAAGTCGCCGAGCCGGTCGGACGCCAGGTCGGCGCCGGTGAGCACGGCGAGCACGCCGCTCGCGTTGCGGGCCGCGGAGGAGTCGATCGAGCGGATGGCCGCGTGCGCGTGGGGAGAGCGGACCACCACGGCGTAGGCCTGCTGGGGCAGGTTCACGTCGTCCGAGTAGCGCCCGAACCCCTGGAGCAAGCGTGGGTCTTCGATGCGACGCACGGACTGCCCGACTCCGAATTTCTCGACGGTCACCGGATTGGCCATGATGGTGCGGGAGTATACGCGAGGCGATGTGATACAAAAAGCCCATGAAGGACAAGCGACGTCTCGCGATCGGCTGCTGGCGGGTGAAGACGTACTCGGCCGCCTCGGGGTCCGCTCGCGCTGCGCATAGAGCCGGCCCTTCTGATCTCAGACCGCTCTTTCGGTAACCAAAGTCTCGGGTCGATGCGCCCAGTTTCCTTCCACCGTCATCGTCTGCTACGCTAGCCCTGCGCCGCATCCGGCAGTATCCGCCTGTGGATCGTGCGCGACCGCGTTGCCGGGCACGTCTCCGGCGCGAGCCTGCCCGATGATCGGCTCGTCCTGCGGATCACGGGAAGGCAGAGCGCGGGAGAGCTGAAGAGCTTGAAGCTGCGGGGGGACACGTGCCTGGAGGTCCTGTGCGTTGGGGGTACCTTGCCCTCTGTATCTTGGCCGTTGCCGTCCTGGCGTTCATTGCCGGTGTGATCGATACCTACCGAGTGCAGGTGGTCGCGCCACATGTCATTCGTGGAATGACGGCCGCCAAGGCCGTCCTCGCCGCCCAAGAGCCGTTCCAGAAGTTCAGCTGGGCCGTCCCCGCGGTCGAGCGAGGCGGCCTCATTCGCTCCGACCCCGCCGCCTATGCTCCCGGGTACACCTACTACGCGCGTGGTGCCAGCCCCCATGCGCGTCTCCTCGACATGGACGGCAAGGTCGTGCATGAGTGGTTCGTTCCCTTCACCAAGGTGTGGCCGGACGCCGACCACCTCCCCGTCCGTCGACCCGATCACACTGCCGATTTGCAGCGGATCCATGTCTTCGACGATGGGAGCTTACTGATCGCGTTTACCTGCTATGGTCTCACTCCATATGGGTGCGGCCTTGCCAAAGTCAACAAGTCCTCGCACGTCATCTGGAAGATCGGCGAGGCCTTTCATCACGACTTCGACGTGTCCCGCGACTTCGGCATCGCCGCCCTGACCCAGGGATTCGAGAAGACTCCGCCGTCCTTGTCGGTTCCAGGGACTCCCGACAGGATTCTGAACGACTATCTCGTGAAGCTCTCCCATGACGGTGTGCTCGAAAAGAAGCTATCTCTCCTCGCTCTGCTCCTCAAAGCCGGGCTACTCGACGAACGGACTCGGTTGTTCACACGCGATAGCCTGACGGCGGTACCCGCGTGGGACCCCTTCCACACCAACTCGATCAAGTTCATCACGTCTGCATTCGCAGCGCATCACGAATGGACCAAGCCGGGACAAGTGCTTGTCAACATCCGAAATCTCCTCGCCGTCGTGATCGTGGACTTCGACGCCGAACGCATCGTGTGGGCGAGCGCGGGGCCATGGATCATGTCCCATTTCCCGCTCCCTCTTCCGAACGGTAACCTGCTTCTCTTCGACAACTGGGGCGGGTTGGTGGGCCAGTACATGTCACGCGTTCTCGAGGTCAAGCCGACGAACAGCGCCATCGTCTGGAGCTACGGCGGTCGATCGGCCGAGCCTCTGAGAAGCCCGTACATTTCCTCGGTCCAGCAGCTCTCCAATGGCAACATTCTGATCACGGAAACCGAGGGCGGCCGCATCATCGAGGTGAATCGAGACAAGCGAGTCGTCTGGGAATACCGCATCCCGGATGTGATCACGCATGAGGGTCGCACCTTGGTTCCGGCCGTGTACAGTGCCGGGCGGATCCCGAGGGATGGGGTGACCTTCCTCGAGCCGTCCGTGCCACGGTGAGGACGCGGATACCGCGGATACAATTGGGAGGATGACAATGACGCGGGTTGCCGCACTGGCTCTTCTCACGGTGTTCGTCGTTACATTCCACGTCTGGGTCGCCCCGGCGTCGGCGTATGTCGGTCCGGGTGCGGGCTTGAGCTTCCTATGGGCCCTCCTCGGGCTCATCGGGGCGATCCTGCTCTCGCTCGGCGTCCTCCTGTACCTGCCGTTCAAGATCCTGCTCGCGAGGATGCGCGATCGTCGCAAGCCCTCCCGCGGGCCCGCCACCACTGGACGCGACTGACGCCACCGCGCCGGCAGCGGAGGGTGGTCTCGGCGCAGCTCTCGAGGCGATCGGCATGGCACCCTAGCGTATCGATGAATGAACACGGTCTTCTCAACTCGCCGGCGTCCGTCTTCGACTGGCTAAACGCATCATGCGTCGGATGGGCCTCGCTGACCACGCAGGTGTCGTTGTGGGGGGGCGTTGCCGGAGCTAGCTCGATGGCCCTCTACTGGCTCGTCTCGCCTCAACGCAAGCTCCACGAGATTGCGCGACGGTCCCGCGAAAGCCGTCACCGCCTGCTGGACACCAGCCGGACAGATCTCCCGGAGAGCTTGGCCGCCGCGGGTGAGCTGATTCGGTGGTCGGGGGCGCAGCTCTTGATGACGCTCTTGCCGGCGGTCGTTGCCGCCGTGCCTTTCCTCGCGATCCTGACCTGGGTGTCGGACCGTTACGGCTACGAGCTCCCGCGAGGCGGCGATCCGGTGACCGTCGCCGTCACGCCGGAAGGGACTCGCGTCCAGAGCGTCCCGGCTGGCCTTCGATCTGAGGACCCCTCGCGGCTGACGATCGCGTGGCCGGCACCCGGACGGCCGCTTCTCCTTCTTGACACTGAGGGAAGGAACCTTGTTCGGCTCACCGGCGACCACCCGGTCACACGTATTCAGAAGTCCGCCTGGTGGAATTGGCTACTCGGCAATCCAGCGGGCTACCTCCCCCACGCCACTCGGGTCGAGTCGATCACCTTTGATTTGAAGCCCAGGGAGTTCCTGGCCCTCGGACCCTCCTGGGCTCGGTCCCCAGAGTCTTTGTTCATCGTGGCGGCCTTTGTCGTCTCGCTTGCGCTCAAGTGTGCCTTCAATATTCGTTAGGCGAGCGTACGATACGGAGGCGACGGTAGTGGACAAGATCTTCGAAATCGACGCTGTCACTCATTTCATAGGCGGGTTCGTGGAACGCTTCACGCCCCTCTGGCTTGCCCTTGGCGGCGTCGAGACACAGCTTCTCGGGAGAAAGCTCAAAGGCATCACCATCGACCGACCTGTGTACATCACGGGCCTGGCCCGGGCGGGCACGACGACGCTGCTGGAAGTGCTGGCCAGCATCGACGGCGTCATCTCGCACCGATATCGCGACTATCCCGGCCTCTTCACGCCCATCCTCTGGAACTGGTTCCTGGACCACGCGCGCACGAAGCCGCAAGTCCCCAAAGAGCGTGCTCACAGGGACGGCATCTACGTGACGCCTGAAAGTCCGGAAGCGCTGGAAGAGCCGCTCTGGAGGGCTTTCCCCTCGCTCAGTCCGACGCATCCGCCGGTCGATCGCTTGGACCGCCGTGTCGAGGACCCCGCATTCGAGACGTTCTACACGGATCACATCCGCAAGATCCTGTTCATCAGAGGCGGTACGCGATATGTGGCCAAGGCAAACTACAACGTCACCCGCCTGGCCTATCTCCAGAAACTCTTCCCTGACGCGCGGTTCGTCATCGCAATCCGCCACCCCCACGCGCATGTCGGCTCCCTCATGAAGCAACATGAGCTGTTCTGTCGCGGCGAAGCGGACGAGCCCAGGGCTCGGGCACACTTGCGGCGGGTGGGTCACTTTGAGTTCGGACTTGACCGGCGCGCGATCAACACCGGAGACAATGACGCGTGGCGTTCCGTCGAAGCATTGTGGCAGGGCGGCGACGAGGTGCGCGGTTGGGCGCGCTACTGGGCGTCAATCTATGGCCATGTTCACGATCTGCTGGCCTCTGACGAAGCGATGCGGAAGGCTGTCCGCGTCGTGCGCTACGAGGATTTGTGTGCCGATCCGACCGCGGTAACCGCCGACGTGCTCGCCCACTGCGCTCTCCCCAAGAACGACCAACTCCTCGCGAACCTTGGCCAAGGTATCAAGGCCCCGAACTACTATCGGCCGAAATTGTCGGCGGAAGACGCGGAGGTCATTGCGGAGGAAACGAAGGAGGTGGCGCAAGAGTTTGGCTACGAGCCTCGGCGCCACTAGGTTGCGGTCGGATGAGGCGCCAGTCCATGACGGCGCTGGCCTGGTCTACGATCGGCTTTCGGGCGCTCGAGCTACCACGTACATCTCCCCGATGGGGAAGCGTACGATGAGACGTCGAAGGACCCCGACCCCCGAGAGGCGCCCGGCCAGCATCCCTGCCGCTCCCGGATACTGGCCGAGACGGTCCATGATGTTCGCGACGGAGAATCGGTCGAGCTTCGGACGCACGTCGGCGAGCGTGAAGCCGGTCCGCGAGAGCAGGGCGGTGATCGTGACCGGCGAGAAGTACCACAGGTGCTCGCGCAGGAGCAGGACCCAGCGCTTGCCCATCAGCCGGGCCATGCGGCTGTCGGCGTTCGGCAGGCTCAGGAAGAGCCAGCCGTCGACGGCGAGCCAGCTCCGGATTTTTTGCAGAATCTCGACCGGCCTCGGCACGTGCTCCAGGACATCCGACAGCGTGACCACGCGAAGCTCCCGACCGGGAAGTCGATCTCCGCGAGCAGGCCCGCACGGAAGCGGGCCTGGGGGCACCGCTGCGCACCCCGCGCCACCGCCAAGGCCGAGGCGTCGATGCCCGTGGCCTCCCATCCTTCGTTCTGGGCGGCGCATACGAAGAGCCCGGTTGCGCAGCCCACATCGAGCAGGTTCCCCGGGGCCGCCGGTAGCTCGCCACCAGCGCGAGGCGGTCGCCCGCGTTTCGGCTTCGAGCTTCGTCTTCCTGCTCGTAGGTGCGATCCGCCAGGTCCGCATAGATGCGGCCGAGGGTCGCGTCGTCGTCCCGAGGGCTCGTCATCATGAGCCCGCATCGGGCGCACCGCACGATCGGGAGATAGCCGGCCACCCGCCGGGACGACGAGAAGTAGATCGCCGGGTCGCGCGGCTCGGCCGGGGAGATGCTGCCGTGGTATACGGGGTCAACGGTGCCGCCCCCACACACGACGCAGGTCGCCGCCACCAGGGTCACGAGGCCGCGCCTGGGCTCAGGAAAGCGTCGCCAGTGGGAGGCGTCGAATCGGCCATGATCATGGCCGCCACTGTCCGGCCCTCGCGGATCGCCCGGCTGATCGTGCGGTCTTCCGGGTAGAACTGCGTGGGTCCGTGACGAAGAGACCCCGGATCGGAGTCCGGTGCGCGGGCATGAGGTCGACGAAGTTGGTGGTGAAGACCGGCTGGGCATGTGGCGTGCGAAAGACGCGATACTCCTTGACCCAGCTCTCCGAGAAGTCCGGATTCATGAGCTTCAGCATGGCGGTGTACTCGGCGAACAGGTCCTGGTCGGCGGCGCGGTAGCGCGGCTCGGTGGTCGACAGGTGAAGGGCCATAGACCACGTTGAGGCCGGCCCGCTGGAGGTTCTGGTTCAGGCTGGTCTGCTCGATGGAGCTTCCCGCCGAGGCCGAGCTCGTCGACGAAAGTCAGGAGATCGCGATCGGAACGGCAGATGAAGTGGTAGAAGCGCTCGATCGGGTGGCCCTCGAGGCGAAAGGAGCGGGCCAGGCCGCCGAAGTTCGCAGCGCCTCGAGCAGGACGACATGGTGACCGGCTCGCGCCAGGTCGTAACTGGCGGCCAGCCCGGACAGCCCGCCCCCGATGACGACGACGAGCTTGGACTCCATCGCGGCTGGCCTTCGGTCCCGATCGGCCCCCGACCCGGGCGGTACCTGCACCGTGCCCTTTTCTCGTGTCCTGTTGGTGGCCGGTCGACCGGCGACGCCGGTGTAACGTTGTCGCTTCGATCTAGCGCGAGTGGTGCACGTGCTGGATCTCCCGGCAGGGTATCACCGACGTGAGTCGTAGCGCGATCGGTTATCTCGGCGTGTTCGCGCTGGCGGTCGTCTACTGGCTACCGATCGCGGGGACCGGTCTCAATGTCTACGACGAGGGCCTACGTCTCTACGGCGCCCAGCGCATCCTGGCCGGAGACCTTCCCTACCGTGACGTCTTCACCTACTACGGCCCCGCCCAGTTCTACTGGCCGGCGCTCCTGTTCAGGCTCTTCGGCACCCAAGTCCTGGTGGCGCGCCTGGGAAACCTCTTCTTCGGCGCGGTGGCTGCGGCGGCACTTTTCGCGCTCTGCCGGAGTGCAGCTCTCCCAGTGCGCTGGTCGTTGATGCCCGTAGTCGCCCTGCTGGTACCTCTCTATCGGGGTGACCTGCTCCATGCGTGCGACCCCGCGTTCTCCTTGGTCCTGGCCGCGGGCGCCGTGCTCACCGGGACCTCCGCGCCCACCCGAGGCCTTGTCCCCCGAGGCTGCCTCCGGTGCCTGGCCGCTGGTTTACTCGTGGGCCTGGCCGCGCTGTTCCGCCAGGACGTCGGCGCGTATGGCGCGGTCGCCGCCGTTGTCATCCAGGTGGGGATCGCTGTGTCCAGACCGGGCCGCCGACAGAGATGGGTCGGGCTGGCTGCAGTGGCGCGGTCGCTCGGGTGTCTGGCGCTGGGCATTGCCCTCGTCGTGGGACCCGTCTACGGCCTCCTCGCGGCGGGTGGCGTGTGGCGCGTGCTCGAAGCGCTGGTGGTCTTCCCGGCGACCTCGCTCGCCTACCGGGATCTCCCGTACTCGTACGAACTGCGACGGCTGTACTGGTCCCTGCGAGCGATGGAGAGCATTGGCCCTCCCGCGGTCGTGCAGGCAGTGCGCGCGGGCGTCCTCCTCACGCCCTTTGTGGGACTCGGCGCGGTGCTGAGCCTGGCCCTACCGCTCGTGCGTCGGGCAACGCTCGAGATGGAGGGCCGAGCCCGGGTGCTGCTCTTCGTGCTGACGCTGGCGCTCGGGTTGTCGATGTACGCGCTGGGAAGGTCCGACTTCTACCACGTCTACCCACTCCACGTCCTGTGCGTTTGCGCGACCTCTCTCATCCTGGCATCCGTGCTGGAGCGGCGTGCGGGCTCTTGGGAGGCCCGGTTGCTCAGCGCCTGCCTCTCCGTGCTCATCGGCGTGGCGCTCGTCGGGATGTCCGTGGCACAGCGGAGCGCGGTCGCCGGGTACGCCCCCCTGGGCTTGGCGAGGGCAACCGGCATTGTCGTCCCGGAGCAGCTGGCCGGGCTATCGCGTGCCGTGGCCGACATCGACGCGAAGGATTCGGATCCGCGCATCCTGGTCGCCTCGATGCGTCATGACCGCGTGCACGACAACGCGGTGATCCTCTACTTCCTGTCCGGCCGCGCCAGCGGAACGTACTTCCACGACTTCATTCCGGGTCTGACCACCACGCAAGCGGTACAGGAACGCATCGTGGCGGAGCTGCGGAGGAACAATGTTCGGACGATCGTGGTCTGGAAGGGCGTGCTGCCCGAGGAGCCGAATCTCAGCGCGGTGTCCAGCCACGTGTTCGTGCTGGACGATTTCCTCCGCTCTGAGTTCGTCCCAGTCCGGGACACGGACGATTACCGGATCCTGGTGCGACGCCCCTGAGCAGTCCTGCCACACGAGCTCGGCCGCGCGTCCCGGGCCTCAATGCCCGTTCGACCAGGACTCCCCTTCTCGACGACACGCGAACGCCGCGCCATGTCCTCCTTGACACGATCGCCGTCTCTACCGCACGATCGGATCCTGTGTCACGCGCGCCGTCGGCTCGCACCGTGGCCGGCCACGCCGATCAGCGGCCGGGACGGAGTCGTGCCCGCGGAAGAACAAATGACCAGTGGACGCGCCAGCAGACGGGGCGAGAGTCGAACGACGGGGCCGGCGGACGTACACCTCCATCCCCTGCCACCTGAGGCCTGATCGGACTATGAGTACGCCGGAGCCCCAATCCCCGCCACTGTCCAGGCATCTCAAGCGGCTCGAATCCGAATCGATCTCGATCATCCGCGAGGTGGCGGCGGAATTTGTCAACCCGGTGATGCTCTACTCGACCGGCAAGGACTCGGGCGTGATGCTCCATCTCGCCCTGAAGGCGTTCTACCCGTCCAAGCCGCCGTTCCCGCTGCTGCACGTGGACACGGGCTGGAAGTTCCGCGACATGATCCGCCACCGCGATTCGACTGTATCGCGCTGCGGGCTGAAGCTCCTCGTCCATACGAACCCGGAGGGCGTCGCGCGAGGAATCAACCCGATCACCTCCGGTTCAGAGCTTCACACCCAGGTCATGAAGACGGAAGCCCTGAAGCAGGCGCTCGACAAGTGGGGCTTCGACGCGGCCTTCGGCGGCGCTCGCCGCGATGAGGAGAAGAGCCGGGCCAAGGAGCGGATCTTCTCCTTCCGATCGGCCGGACACGTCTGGGACCCGCGCAATCAGCGCCCCGAGCTCTGGCACCTCTACAACACGAAGATCAACCGGGGCGAGAGCATTCGGGTGTTTCCGCTGTCGAACTGGACCGAGCTCGACATCTGGCGGTACACGCGCGCCGAGAACATCCCGGTCGTGCCGCTGTATTTCGCTGCCCCGCGACCGGTGGTCACCCGAGACGGAGCACTGATCGTGCGCGACGACGACCGTCTACCGCTGCTCCCGGGGGAAGTGGAACAGGTGCGCGTGGTGCGCTTTCGATCCCTCGGTTGCTATCCCCTGTCGGCCGCCATCGAAAGCACGGCCGCCACTCTCGACGAGATCGTCGCGGAGATGCTCTCGACGCGCACCTCCGAGCGATCGGGTCGGCTCATCGACACCGACCAGCCAGCCTCGATGGAGCGCAAGAAGCGGGAGGGGTATTTCTGATGACCGCCGAGCCGGGGCCTCGCCCGCCCGCCCCGCCACCGGCGCCAGCCGCGGGCGAGAAGGACCTGCTCAAGTTCCTCACGTGTGGCTCGGTCGACGACGGCAAGTCCACACTCATCGGACGGCTGCTGTACGACGCCCGGCTCATCCCCGAGGACCAGCTGAGCGCGCTGGAGCGCGACTCCCGCAAGTACGGCACCACCGGAGATGAAATCGATCTCGCCCTCCTCGTGGACGGCCTCGAGGCCGAGCGGGAGCAGGCCATCACGATCGATGTGGCGTATCGGTTCTTCGCGACCGCCCGGCGTGCGTTCATCGTGGCCGACACTCCTGGGCACGAACAGTACACGCGCAACATGGCCACCGGCGCGTCCACCTCCGACCTCGCCGTGATCCTGATCGACGCCCGGAAGGGCGTCCTCACTCAGACGCGCCGCCACAGTTACATCTGCTCACTGCTCGGTATCCGTCACATCGTCGTGGCAATCAACAAGATCGACCTCGTCGAGTACTCGGGCGCGCGCTTCGATCACATCGTCAGGGACTACCTCGCCTTCGCCGGATCCCTGGGTTTCGACTCGATCACGGCCATTCCGATCTCCGCCCGCCACGGCGACAACGTGACGAGCCGCTCCGACCGCACGCGATGGTACGACGGTCCGCCACTGCTGGAGTACCTGGAGTCCGTGGAGGTGTATCACGCCCTGGAAGACGAAGCCCTTTCGGTTCCCGGTCCAGTGGGTGAATCGGCCCGATCCCGACTTCCGCGGCCTCTCCGGCTCGGTGGTGTCCGGTGTCGTGCGGCGCGGGGATCGCGTGGTCGTCGCCTCGTCCGGCGTGGAATCGACGGTAGCGCGCCTCGTCACCTATGACGGCGATCGCCCGGAGGCGCGGGCCGGAGATACGGTGACGATCCAGCTCAGCGAGGACATCGACGTGGCCCGCGGCGACGTGCTCGCCCATGCGAGCGCGCGCCCCGAGGTCGTGGACCAGTTCGCCGCGCACGTGCTCTGGATGACCGACGAGGCGATGCTGCCCGGGCGCTCCTACCTCCTGCGGATCGGGACGCGCTACGTGCCCGCCCGGGTGACCCGTTTGAAGCACAAGGTCGACCCCAACTCCCTCGAGCACGTCGCCGCGCGCACGCTCACCCTCAATGAGATCGGCCTGTGCAACCTGGCCACCGCCCGCCCGGTCGCCTTCGATCCGTACACCGACAATCGGGCAACCGGCGCGTTCATCCTCATCGACCGCTTCACGAATGCGACGGCAGGCGCGGGAATGATCTCTTTCGGCTTGCGCCGGGCGACGAACGTGCACCCGCAGCGCCTATCGATCGACAAGGCGGCGCGGGTCGCCCTCAACGGGCACCGGGCGGTCATCCTGTGGTTCACGGGTCTGTCCGGCTCGGGCAAGAGCACGATCGCGAATCTCGTCGAGCGCGAGCTACATGCGTGCGGCGTGCACACCTACATCCTCGACGGCGACAACGTGCGGCACGGGTTGAATCGCGACCTCGGCTTCACCGAGGCCGATCGGGTGGAGAACGTCCGCCGCGTGGGCGAAGTGGCCAGGCTCTTCGCGGATGCCGGGGTGATCGTGCTGTGTTCGCTGATCTCACCCTTCCGGGCCGAGCGCCGCGTGGTGCGCGACCTGGTGGAACCGGGCGACTTCATCGAGATCTTCGTCGACACTCCGATCGAGGAGTGCGTGCGGCGCGACCCCAAGGGCCTCTATGCCCGCGCCCGGGCGGGCAAGATCAAGAACTTCACTGGCATCGACTCTCCCTACGAAGTGCCGGAGCACCCGGACATCGTGGTCCACACCGCGGACGCGACGCCGGACGAGTGCGCGGGGCAGATCCTGGAGGAGCTGCGCCGGCGTCAGATCGCGCCGTAGCCGGACGGCACGCGAGTATCCGGCGTAGACGTATCTCGGCATCGGGCCGATCTGGACCCAGCTCTTCAACGACGCGTCGACCTCGTCCACGCGGCCCGGGCCCTCATGCGAGGGCATCCAGCACGAGCCGCTGGAAGTGGACGATCAGGTGCTCGCTCCGGGTCAGGAAGCGTCCGCGGGCGGGCAGCCCGGCCCGGAGGCCGCGCTGGACGGAATCGGTGAGGCGATCGTACTCCCCGCTCACCTGGCGATTGAACGCGATCATCTCCTGTCGCGACGCCTCCGGCACGTCCGCCCGAACCAGTGCTCCGAGAACCCCCGCGTGCGCTCCGGCCCCGCGGGGATCCAGACATCGAGCGACAGGTTCGGTTGGCCCGGGGCCAAGGATCAAGGATAGTGATCGGGCACCTGCGCGACGACCCCGGTGAAGAAGTCGCCCACGCGGGCACCTGCTCGGCGCGCCTCACGTACTGCCAGCCCCGGCGTAAGATGCGATCGTCCTCCCGCGCCGCCAGGGCGGGGTACGTATACCAGGACGCGGGCAGCGACATCCCGCGGTCCAGCTCGTCTCTCAGCCTCTTTTCGTCGTCCATGCCAATCGGGCTAGCCGGCCGAGTCATTCGTCGGACAGGCTTCGTTCGCCGCAGCCGCGGGACCGTCCGGCTCATCTCTTGATGAACTAGAGCAGAGAAGCTATCGTGACGATACGAAGAGCAGCCCCGGATGGGGGACTACATCTGCTACATCAGCAACCTCAATCGCTTCCGGCGAGATTACCCGGGCTGGCGCATCACCCGATCGCTGTCATCGATCCTGGACGAGCTGGCCCGCGACGTCCACGCGGCGGCGTCGTCATGATCCGTCTCGGGGGCGCCGGCCCTGTCTATGGGCCCGACCTCGCGCGCGCTCGGCCGAACGATGTCAGTTGAGACCAACCTGCGCGAGATGGAGCGGAGTCGTGAGGCATACTGGCTCCGCTATCCACACACGTCGCCCATGAAGCTGCGATGGCGTGCCGTCACCGTGCGCCATGGCTTCCACGTGCTGCCCGGGGAGAGCATCGTTGAACTCGGTGCCGGCAGCGGGCTCTGGACCGAGCACCTCACAGCCGTCCTGCGGGGCGAGAATCCCATCACGGCCGCGGTGTTCAACGAGGATCTCCTCCTCAGGGCAAGCGGGAGGCATCTGCCGAACGTGACCTACCGCGGGGTCACGGACCTCACCGAGGATCTTCCCGCCGACGCCTTCGACTATGCATGTGGGAACTGCCATCCTTTGCCACGACCAGTACCCGCAGACCTTGCGCGCACTCTGGCGAGTGTTGAAACCTGGCGGCCAGCTGATCTTCTTCGAGGCCAACTACTGGAATCCCCAGGTCTTCCTCAAGAACGCCATTCCGCCTCTCGGACGGTGGGCGGGGCAGGCGCGCTGCCAGATCGGGCTGCGCAAGTACCGCCTCATGCAGATGAGCTCGCATCAGGGATTCACGCACATCGACGTCATCCCTTACGACATCGTGCATCCCCGCACGCCTCGGCTCCTCCTTCCCGTCGTGCGGACCCTCGGGTTCGTGCTGGAGCACGCCCCCCTCATCCGCGAGCTGTGCGGCACGCTCTACATATGGGCGCGGAAGCCGGGAGGAAAACCCCGGCCCCTCGTCAACCTGGCCGAGCACGAGGCGTTGCGTGCCTCCGTCTCCGTAGTGGCCCCCTGTCACAACGAGGAGATGAACGTGGAGCCTCTCGTGGACGCGCTGGTGGGTATGTACGGGCCGTACCTGCACGAGATCATCATCGTGAACGACAACAGCACGGATCGGACGGCGGACGTCACGCGGGAGGTGGCCCGGCGGGAGCCCCGCGTGAAGCTGGTCGATCGCAAGCCGCCCAACGGCGTGGGACGTGCGCTTCGGGATGGGTACGCCGCGGCCACCGGCCGTTACATTCTCACCACGGACAGCGATTTCGTGCAGATCGTGCCCGAGTTCCGGGACCTCTTCGACGCCGTGGCGCAAGGACATGCGGGCGCCATCGGCAGTCGGTTCTCTCACGAGTCGATGCTCATCAACTATCCCTTCTTCAAAATCCTCTGTAACCGTGTCTTCCACCTGCTCGTGAACCTGCTCCTCCCCAGCCGCGTCCGCGACATCTCCAACAATCTCAAGCTCTACCGGGCCGACATCCTCAAGAATCTCGACCTCGAGGAGAATCACTTCGCTGCGAATGTCGAGACGGGGCTCAAGCCGTTGCTGGCCGGTCACGACATCCAGGAAGTGCCTGTGTCCTGGATCAACCGGACAATCGACATGGGACGTTCCTCGTTCCGCGTCCTTCGCGTGGGCCCGGACTACCTCTCTACCCTCGTGCGCCTCGTACGGGGCTCGTGGCGCGCGCGGCGAGCGAAACTCGTGACCGGGACACGCCCGCCCGCCTCGTGAGCTGGGAAGCTCCCTGTCCGCTCTCTGGCGTGAGGGGGCCAAGAGGAGGGAGCCGCCGTCGGCCTTCGGTCCTTCGCGGCGTGACATCTCCCCGGGGCGCGTGCTGCGCTGTCGAGGATGTGGGCTGGGGTTCCGTCCGCGGCCCAGCGCCCTCGAGCTTCTCCAGTTCTACCGGGACCTCCCCGCCGACCTCTACGAATCCGAACGAAGGCGCCTTTGCCTACGGGGCTATCCGGACACGACGCGCTCTACAAGCAGCAGGGCCGCGAGCCGGACCGGAAGAAGCGCGAGGCGCTCCTGCACCAGATCCAGCAGCTCATGAACGAGCGCACGCGGATCGCGCCGATCTTCGAGTACATCTGGCCCAGCGGAATCGGGCCGCGCGCGGAGAATCCAGCGCTCATGATGATCAACCCGTATCCGTGGTCGGCGCCGCTCGAAGACGTGCGCCTCAAGAAGAACTGATAGCCGGGAGGACCCCATGGAAGAGCGGGTCACATTCGTCTCCGGCGGTCTGAAGCTCGCGGGCGTGCTGCACGTGCCCGACGCCCGCGGCCCGCGCGAGCGGCGGCCCGCCTTCCTGATCCTGCACGGGTTCGGCAGCAGTAAGGACAGCGGCGGCAGCGTCGCCAGCGCGAAGCTGTTCGCGGGGCTCGGCTATGCGGCGCTCCGATTCGACATGCGCGGCTGCGGCCAGAGCGAGGGCGTCGCGCGGGCGCGTGATCTGTCTCGAGCAGGTCGAGGACACTCAGAGCGCCCTCGCCTTTCTCGCGACCCGGCCCGAGATCGACGCGGATCGCATCGGGGTAATGGGGGCGAGCTTCGGCGCCGCGGTCGCCGTCTACACCGCGGGCGTCGATCAGCGGGTCGCCGCGTGCGTCTCGGCCGGCGGCTGGGGCGACGGCGAGAAGAAGTTTCGCAAGCAGCACGAGTCGCCGGAGGCGTGGGCGCGCTTCACGGCGATGCTAGCCGAGGGCCGCCGGCGCCGAGAGCAGACGGGCGAATCGATCATGGTGGAGCGCTACGACATCGTGCCGATCCCGCCCGCCCTGCGCGGCAACGTGGCGCCGGGGTCGATCATGGAGTTTCCGTTCGAGGTCGTCGAAAGCATGTACGCCTTCCGGGCCAACGACGTGGTCGGCAAGATCTCGCCGCGGCCGCTCCTGCTGCTCCATCCCGCGAACGACTCGGTGACGCCGACCGAGCAGTCGATCGACCTCTTCCGCCACGCCGGTCAGCCGACCGACCTCCATCTGGTCGCTGGGGTCGACCATTTCGTGCTGTCGGAGAGCAACACGCTGGTCGTCACGCTCCTGCGCAACTGGCTCGATAAGTACTTTCCGGTCTCACCCCGCTCGCGATGAGCGAGCGGCCCGGCGCGGCGCCGGCGGCCGTGACGGTCACGGCCGACGCGCTCCACCGCTTCACGCGGGAGGTGTTCGTGCGCGCCGGGATGGCAGAGCTCGACGCCACGCTCGTGGCCGATGTGCTGGTGTGGGCCGATCTGCGCGGCGTCGACACGCACGGTGTGTCGCGCATTCCGATGTACCTGCGGCTCATCGACGACGGCGACCTCAACCTGACGCCGTCGATCAAGATCCGCACGGAGACCTCCGCCTCGATCCTGGTCGACGCCGATCGCGCCGCCGGCCCTATCGCGATGACCACCGCGATGAACGCGGCCGTACGCAAGGCCCGCGACGCCGGCGTGGGTCTCGGCCTCGTGCGGGCAACGACCCACACCGCGGCGCTCGGCTACTACACCTTGATGGCGGCCGAGGCCGGCATGGCCGCGGTCGCCCTCGCCGCGTCCACGCCATTCATGGCGTATCACGGCACCCGCGCCGCAGGCGTATCCACGAATCCGATCTCGATCGCGGTGCCGGGCGGCGAGCGCGGGCCCGTCGTCCTCGACATGGCGACGGGCGTCGTCGCGCGGGGCAAGCTCGTGCAGGCGAAGAAGACGGGGCAGCCGATTCCCGCGGGCTGGGCGCTCGACCGCGACGGCAACCCGACCACTGACCCTCAGGCCGCCCTGATCCCCCTGCCGCTCGGAGGCCCGAAGGGCTCCGGCCTCTCGTTGATGATCGAGCTGATCACGAGCCTGCTCGTCGCCAACCCGATCATCGCCGGGGCGCTCGAGGGCGCCGCCGACGGGCACCGCCATCGGCAAAACGGACTCGTACTCGCGATCGATGTGCGCCGATTCGGCGACCCGGACGCGTTTCGCTCCGAGGTCGACCGCGTGATCGCGGCGCTGAAGGCCCTGCCTGAGGCCCCGGGAGTCATCGAAATCCTCATGCCCGGCGAGCGCGGCGGTCGCACGCTGGCCACCCGCACCCGCGACGGCATCCCGCTGTTCCGCCCGATCGTCGACGAGCTTCGTTCTGTCGCTGCCCGCTTCGGCGTCGCGCTCTTCCCGTCAGCGCTTTAGCGCCTCCGGGTTCTGCGACGTTGATCGGCTTGCCGCCGGCGAACGCCAGGATCTGATCGAAGATGCCGGCGAGCATGTGCTCGAGGCCGTCGCGCTCGACGTAGCCGAGGTGCGGAGCGCAGATGACGTTGTCCATCGACAGCAGCGGGTGGAGCCCGCCGAGCACCGGTTCTTCCTCATAGACGTCGACGGCTGCCATGCCCGGCCGCCCGGCACGGAGCGCCGCCTCGAGCGCCCCGGGCGCGACGAGCCCGGCGCGGCTCGTATTGACGATCAGCGCCGTCGGCTTCATGCGCGCCAGGTCGGAGGCCGTGACGATGCCGCGGGTCGCGTCGATCAGCCGCAGGTGCAGCGAGAGCACGTCCGACTCGGCGAACAGCGCCTCCTTGCTCGCGGCGACCGTGAAACCGTCGGCGCGCGCCTGGTTCACCGAGTTCTCGCGGCCCCACGCGAGCACGTTCATGCCGAAGGCCTTGCCGTAGCCGGCGACGACGCGCGCCGATCTTGCCGTAGCCGTAGATGCCGAGCGTCTTGCCGCGTAGGCCGATCCCGATCGGATAGGCCTGCCACTTGCCGGCCCTGAGCGCGTTCATCTCCTGCGGGATGCGCCGGAAGGCCGCGATGACCAGTCCCCACGTGAGCTCGGCCGTCGCGTACGACGGGCGGCCGGGACCGGTCTGCCGAGCACACGAGGATGCCGCGTCGCGTGCACGCCTCGACGTCGATATGCGGAAAGACACCGGCCTGGCTGATCAGCCGGAGCTTGTCCAGACGCTCGAGCAAGGGCGCGCGGATCGGCGTGCGTTCGCGGATCAGTGCCAGCGCCTCGGTGTCCTTGAGCCGCCCGGCGAGCGTCGTCGACGTCCTTGGTGTGATCGTTCCAGATCGTTACCCGGTGGCCGGCGACTTTCGGATAGCAGGTCAGCGTGCGAATCGTGTCCTGGTAGTCGTCGAGGATCGTGATGTTCATGTGCTGGTCGCTCCATGCCTGATCGGCCTTCACGGCGAGAAACTCTCCGTTGCCCACGGGAACGAGACTCGTGACGAATGCGGCGTCGGCCGAGACCAGCGCCACGAACGGCGCCATCTCGGACCGAGTGCGAGGTCGCGTTGTCGACGACCAGGAGCCCGCCGGGCCGCAGCACACGCTTGAGCGCCGGCCACCATCCCGGATATTCCGTGCGCTCGGAGTCGAGGAACACGAGATCGAACGCGCCGTCGCCCGAGCGCTGGAGCACGCGACCGGCGTCTTCATGGAGAAGCGTGATAGGCGCGGCGAGGCCAGATCTGGGCGAAGTTGGCGGTGGCGAGCTCGATCTTGTACGTCCGAGAGCTCGACCGTGGTCACCGACCCGCCGATCGCACGCGCGGCGCTCGCGAGCCAAAGGGTCGAGTAGCCGTTCGACGTGCCGATCTCCAGCACGCGCCGCGCCATGGTCGCCCGGACCAGCACCGCCAGGAGCTCGCCAGTGTCGCGCGTGATGTTCAGCATCCGCCGCGGCCGCTCGGTGTTCGAGCCGTCGTTGGTCTTGCCGAACTCCTCGAGCTCGGCCAGGAGCTCATCCAGTGTCTTGGTCAAACCGCCTCCCGCGTGACGAATCGAGAGCCTAGCACGGCAGCCGGACGGCGAGATTGCCATCCCCGCGGCCGCGTGGGAGAGTAACGCCGGCGGCGCGGATCAGGTCAAAACCGTGACGATCGCGGCGGCACGCCCGCATGGCGCCCGTCGCAGATCTGGAGGCGGCGATGAAATACGGCGTGGTTCTTCCGATCTGGCAACTGTCGGTGCGCGACGCGGAGACCCTGGCGCTGAGAGCCGAAGATCTCGGTCTGGACGGCGTGTTCGTGCCCGATCACATCCTGGCGCCACCGGCGACCACCCAGCACTACGGCCCGAACTGGCCCGATCCGTTCTCGCTCCTGGCGTTCATCGCGGGGCGCACCCAGCGGATCCATGTCGGCGCGAGCGTGATCGTGCTGCCGTACCGCAATCCGCTGGTAACCGCGAAAGCGGCCGCGACGGTCGACCAGGCCTCGCGCGGACGCTTCATCTTCGGCATCGGCGTCGGCTGGGACGAGGAGGAGTTTCGCAACCTCGGGCTGCCCTTTCGCCAGCGTGGCGCGCAGACCGACGAGTATCTGCGCGTGATCAAGGCCGCGTGGAGCGCGGACCAGCCGAGCTTCTCCGGCAAGTACCTGACCTTCTCCGGCGCTACCTTCGCGCCGCGGCCCTCCCAGACGCCGCACCCGCCGATCTGGGTCGGCGGTCTGCCCGGCACGATCTCGTCGCCGGCGCTCAAGCGCGTCGCGCTGCTCGGCGATGCCTGGCATCCCCTGGCCCTGAGCCTCGCCGACATCGAAAAAGGCGTCGCGACGATCCGCGAGCTGGCCGGCAAGGCCGGCCGGTCGGTCGGCTGCGCGCCACGCAACATGCTGGCGCTCGCCGACAAGGCGAAGGGCGGCGGCCGAGGCGCCTTCGAGGGCTCGGTGGACGAAGTCGCCGGCGACATCCGCCGAGTCGGCTCGCTGGGGTGCGAGTGGATGACGTTCGATCTGCCGCGCGGCGACGTCGCGGGCATGACGCGCGCGATGGAGCGCTTGGCCAAGGAGGTTCGTCCGGCCGTCTGACCGGCGAGCGTTCACCCATGCGCATCGAGAGCATCGAAGCCATCCCGATCGAGATCCCGCTCACGAAGAACTTCGGCGGGAGCACCTACTCCGTCCTCACCCGCTGCACGGTGTCACCCGCATGCGCACCGACGCGGGCTCGTCGAGCGAGGTCTACAACGGCGACAACCGCTAGCACGGGCGCGAGATCGCGCGACTGATCCGCGAGACGCTGGCGCCGCTCGTGCGCGGCACGAGCATCTTCGAAGGCGAGCGCATCTGGGAGACGCTGTTCGCCCTCTCGCACATCGAGCCGCGATCGGAAGGTGCTGCTCGAAGCCATCGCCTGTGTGGACTGCGCGCTCTGGGACCTGGTCGGCAAGAGCGCTGGGCAAGAGCGTGAGCGCGCTGCTCGGCGGCTATCGCCGGAGCCTGCCGATCATCTCGATCGGCGGCTACTACATGGAAGGCAAGACGCTCGCCGACATCGGCCGCGAGATGGAAGCCTATCGCCGAGCCGGCATGGCGGGCTGCAAGTTCAAGGTCGGCGGCCTCGCGCCGGAGGAGGATGCCAAGCGTGTCGACGCCGCGCGTCAAGCGCGGCCGGCGCCCGACTTCGTCCTGGCCGTGGACGCCAACCGCGGCTGGTCGGCCGACGACGCCATGCGCTTCGCCCGCCTCGTCGAGCCGCTCGACATCCGGTGGTTCGAGGAGCCCTGCCACTGGTACGACGATGCGGCGCTGATGGCGCGAGTGCGACAGGCGACGCGCATCCCGGTCACCGCGGGCCAGTCGGAGATCACCAGCCACGGCGTGCGCCGGCTGCTCGACGCGGGCGCCGTCGATCTCGTCAACGTCGACGCCTCGGAATGCGGCGGCGTCACCGAGTGGCGACGCGCCGCCGCGCTGTGCGCGCGTGGCGGGCGTGTCAGATGGCGCACCACGAGGAGTCGCAGATCTCCCAGCATCTGCTGGCGGGCGTCCCGCACGGCACCTACGCCGAGTGCTTCGCCGATCCCGAGCGCGATCCGGTGTGGCAGACGATGTGGGCGAATCGGCCGACGATCAAGGACGGCGATGATGGACGTCGCGGCAGGCCCCGGCTTCGGCCTGATCCTCGACGAGACTGTCCGGCGCTACCGCGTCGACTAGGCGATACCGAGTCCGGCGCTACGCCGGTGCCGCGGCGCGGACGAGCGCCAGGTTCTCCTCGACCGTGTCCTTCGCGGTGATCGCGCGGATGATGACCTGATCCACCGCGCCCTCGCCACTGCGCGAGGCCTCTGCTGGATGGCCTCCGGGATCTTCGCGCGGCGATCGCCGTCTCCACCGGCTTCAAGCCCATGCGCGCGAAGTTGGCGCGCGTACGCCGGGCACGCGGCATACCGCTTCGCCTTCTTCCTGGAGCCGGTCGGCGGCGCCGGGTCCGAGCGCGACGCGCACATAGGCGTAGAGCCGCGGCGCCGGCCGGCGCGCCGCCGCCGCGCCTTCGCGCACCCGCTCGGCCGACTCGCGCGCGTACTCCGGCGTCAGCCAGTTGAAGAGCACCCCGTCCGCGACCTCGCCGGCCAGCCGGCACATCTTGCGGCCCCAGCGCCGCGACGACGAGGCGGGTCGACAGCTTCGCGCCGGAGCTCGCCGACGCCGGCCCGCACGCGCTTGAGCGCCTCGGGATTCGGGCTGCCGACGCCGAGGAGCAGACGATCGAGGGGAAGCGCGGTGCTCTTCACGCCGCTGGACGATGCTTTCCGGCCCCCGCGTGTGCAGCGGAATCACGCCGATGCCGAGCTCGATGCGCTGGGTCTCGCGCGCCGCGAGGGCGAGGGCGGCGAGTCCGTCGGTGGGCCGGGGTGATTCACCCAGAAGGAGGCTGTAGCCGAGTCGCTCCGCCTCGCGCGCGGAGGCGCGGATGATCTCGGGCGATCGTGCCGGCGAACACCGCAAAGCCGTCCCATCGCGAGTCTCCCCTCTCGAACTTCGGTCCGGTGGCGAGTAACGCCGCGCAGTATACTCCAGCCATCGTCATGAGCTGGACGCATCGACGCCCCGACGCGGACGGACGCGCGGACCATCACCGTCATCGGTCACCTTCTTCGCCGACCTGCGTCGATTCCTGCCGCGCGGCGCCGACGGGCCGCAGCCCTACACGGTGCCCCGAGGCTCCACCGTCGACGACCTCCTCGCGGTGATCGGCGTCCCGCTCGACGCCGATCTGACCATCGCGGTCGACAGCGAGCAGGCCGCCGCGGGACGCGGCGCTGTACGAAGGCGCCGACGTCATGCTCCTGAGCCCGATGGAAGGGGGAGCCGGAGCCACAGGCGAGGCGACCTCTTCGGCGACAGGGGGAGCCCGATGGACCGCTACGGCTACTGGAACAAGATCCTGCACGTGAACCTCGCCGACCGCACCACCTGGATCGAGGAGCCGGGCGACGCCTTCTTCCGGCGCTACGCCGGCGGGCGCGGCCTCATCGCCCACTACCTCCTGAAGTACGTGCCGAAGGGCGCGGACCCGCTCGGCCCCGACAACATCCTCGTCTTCGCGCCCGGCGTGCTCACGGGCGCGCCGGTGCCCGGGCGCCGGGCGTCACAGCGTCGGCGCCAAGTCGCCGCTCACCGGCGGCTTCGGCGAGTCGGAGTCGGGCGGGTACTGGGGCGCGGAGCTGAAGCGCGCGGGCTGGGACGCGATCGTCTTCCACGGCGTCTCCCCGACCCCGGTCTATCTCTGGATCAACGAGGGCGCCGTCGAGTTCCGCGACGCCGCGCACCTCTGGGGCAAGATCACCGGCGAGGTCGAGGACGCGATCCTCGCCGAGCTCGGCGACCCGCGCATCCGCATCGCGCAGATCGGGCCCGGCCGGCGAGAACCTCGTGCGCTTCGCCTGCATCGCCAACGAGCTGAACGAGGTCGCCGGCCGCACCGGGCATGGGCGCCGTGATGGGCATCGAAGCGGCTCAAGGCCATCGCCGTCCGCGGCAAGACCCCGGTGAAGATCGCCGATCAGCCCGGGCCTCCTGGCGATCGCCAAGTGGGTCTCCGGCACGATGGACGAGAAGCACCGCGCGTTCCACGAGTTCGGCACCGGCGCGGCGATGCAGGGCAAGAGCCTCGAGGGCGGCATGCCCGTGCTCAACTACCGGCTGGGCGCCGCCGACACCATCGCCAAGGTGGACGCGATCGCGGTGCGCGACGAGGTACGCGTCAAGATGGGCGCCTGCTACGCGTGCTCCGTGCGCTGCAAGAAGGTCGTCCACATCGAGGAGAAGGAAGAAGCGGCGCGCGCGGCGATGGAGACCATCTACAAGGGACGGGCGAAGGTGGCCGTCGATCCCCTCGGCCGCTACAGCGTCGATCCGCGTTACGGCGGGCCGGAGTACGAGTCGCTCGCCGTCGCTCGGCGTCAACCTGGGCCTCGACGACCTCATCGCCATCTGCAAGTCGAACGAGATGTGCAACTACCTCGCGATGGACACGGTCTCGCTCGGCTGCGACGCTCGCGTGGGCGATGGAGTGCTTCGAGAAGGGCATCCTCACGCTCGAGGACACCGGCGGCGTCCCGCTTCGCTTCCACGACGCCGACGGCGTCATCAAGCTGGTCGAGATGATCGCCTACCGGCAGGGCATCGGCGATCTGCTGGCCGAGGGCTCGCAGCGCGCCGCGCAGCGGCTCGGCCGCGGCTCCGAGGCGTTCCTGACCACCGTGAAGGGCATGGAGATGGCGATGCACGACCCGCGGCACATGCCGGTCATGCGCGCCTCGTATCTCCTGGCGCCGACCGGCGGCGACCACATGCGCCAGACCAGCAACCGCAACGGCCTGCGCAACCAGATCGGGCTCTGCCACTTCCTCGCCTACGAGGACGACCAGTCGCTGCAGATCCTCAAGACGGTCACCGGCTGGGACATCACGCCCGAGGAGATGGTGACGACGGCGCATCGCGGACTCACGCTCGCGCGGCTCTTCAACCTGCGCGAGGGCATGACCCGCGCCGACGATCGGCTGCCGGCACGCTTCAGCGACCCGCTGCCCGAAGCACGCGGGGGTCACCCGCGAGCAGCAGGACAAGATCGTCACCGACTACTACGTCGAGCAGGGCTGGGACCCGGCGACCGGCGTGCCGACCGCGGAGACCATCCGCGCGCTCGAGCTCGAGGCCGACGCCGTCACACGTCGGAGTAGCGAGCAGGAGACTTCGACTCGGGGCCGCGAGGACCGAGGACTTGCAGGTCGAGGACGATCCGCGTCGCGAGGACGTCGCGCTCCTCGACGAGCGGCTCTACGAGTTCAACGCGGCCGCGAGCGGGGTCGACGATGGGCGCTTGCTGGCGATCTTCGTCCGCGACGAGCGACGGCACGATCGTGGCGGGCCTGCGACAGGGTGGCACCTGGCGGCGGCACCGGATTCGTGCAGGCGATCTGGGTCCACGAGAAGCTTCGCCGCCACGGTCCCGCCTCACGCCTGCTCGCGGCGGCCGAAGCGGAGGCGCGCCGCCGAGGCTGCCACCAGATGCATCTCGACACGCACCGCTACCGAGGTCGCCCGCGTTCTACCGGCGGCTCGGCTATGACGTGATCGGCGAGCTGCCGGGCTGGCCCGGCGATGACGTCCGGATCTTCCTCCGAAAGGCGCCCGGTTAGCTGACCATCGCGAACGTGCGCTCGATGTTGGCCGCGACGCCCGTGCGCCACGGTCGGTACTCGCCGTACACGGAGAACGGCTTCTCGTAGCGCGGCGCCAGCTTCGTGATGACCCGCTGCTTGACCTCGTCGAGCGTCGCGCCCGTCGCGGCCTCCTGGCGGACGGCCTCGACCATGTCGTGAACGTAGCTCCGAAACGTGTCGAGCCACTCACGCCCCGCCACGTCTCCGTGCCCCATGATGATGTGGGTGAAGTCGAGCTGGGCGAGGTTATCCAAGGTGCCGGCCCAGTCTTCGGGATAGCCGTCGCCCATGAACGGCGTCCAGCCGATCATGGCGTCGCCGGTGATCACCACCTTCTCCTTCGGGAGATAGACGAAGACGTCACCCTCGGTGTGGGCGCGGCCGAGATGCAGCAGATGGATCTCGCGGTCGCGCCGGTAGAGCTTCATCGTCTTCTCGAAGGCGATCGTCGGCAGCGCCGGCTTGAGCGCGCGAACCTCGCCCAGATAGGACTCGGCGAGGCTTCAGGTCGGCCTCGAGCTTGCCGCGCTGGGCGGGGCTCCCGCCGCCTGCGATGTCGGCCTTGAGCTTGGCGATCTCGGCCGGCACCTGGCGCACGTGGTCCTGGATGCGCTTGAGCCCTTTCTTCACCATGGCCTCGCGCGTGATCTGGTTGGTGACGATCTCGGCGTCGGGATAGGCCGCCGGGTAGACCTCGTTGCCGTGCCAGTGGTCCCAGTGGAAGTGCGTGTTGACCACGTAGCGGACCGGCTTCTTCGTCATCTCGCGCAGCCGCTCGATGATCACCTTGGCGGCCGACGGCTTCGAGTGCGTGTCGACGACCATGACGCCGTCGGCGTTCTCGATGATGGCCGTGTTGCAATTCACCTTGTACGCGGGAGACGCGACGGCGGCGTAGACGCCGTCGGCGACCTTCTTGATGTCGAACCGCGCGTCTCCGCCGCCGGGTCCCTCGTGCGCACAACAGTCCATCGGCGACTCCTCCTTGTTCTCGCTGCGTCACTTCACGCCGGGTCAGACGTGCCGGCGCGACGAGCCTAGCGCGAATAGCCCCCAGCTCGCCAGCACCACGAGCGGTGCCGTGCCGAACGGGATCGTGTACGAGCCGGTCAGATCGTAGAGGAAGCCGGCGGCGGCCGGACCCAGCGCGGCTCCGCACCGCCAGCCGAGGTTCAGCACGCCCAGGATCGCGCCGAGCGCGCGCGTCCCGAACACGTCGGGCACCGCCTTGGCCAGCATCGTGTCGGAGGCCGCGAAGCCGACCCCGAGCACGAGGAGCGACGCCAGCAGCGCCTCGCGCGACGACAAGCCGAGGAGCGCCACCAGCGCCGCGAGCTGCAGCGCGTAGCCCAGGCGGATCGTGGTGAACGTCCCGATGCGGTCAGAGACGACACCGGACGCGACCCGGCCGGCGACCGCGCCGACACCATAGGCCGTGAGCGCGAGCGACGCGCCGGCGAGGCTGATGCCCTGATCGTGAGCGAAGGGGACGATGTGGACCGAGACCATCAGCGAGAGCGCACCGAGCAAGAGCCACGACAGGTTGAGATACCACTGCCGCGCATCGCCCAGCGCCTCGGCGAGCGACAGGCCCGCGGAGGCCGCCGGAACGCCGCTCTCGCGTGCGCGGCTCGGGACCCTCACTTCGCCGCGCCCGGCAGCCGTACCGTCAGGGCCGCGAGCATCGTGACCACGCCACAAACGCTCCCGAGCGTGGCGTAGGCGGCGCGCCAGCCAACCGTCGCGATGAGCCACGCCGACAGCGGCCCGGCGGTGATGTAGCCGAGGTTGAACCCCACGAGCACGAGGCCAGCGCCAGCCCGCGGCGCTCGTCGAACCAGCGCGTGACGGTCGTCGTGGAGAGCAAGTAGAAGCTCGACATGCCGATCCCGCCCAGCACGCCGACGAGCAGATAGAGCTGCCACAGCGCGCCGACCGTCGAGACGAGCGCGAAGGCGGAGCCTGCGAGGACCACCGTGACGACCAGCATCACCCGGGGGCCGTGACGATCGGCGAGCGCGCCGATGCCGAACCCGGCGACGCCGCCGAGCAGCAGATTCAGGGAGAGCGCGCTCGAGATCGCGCCCCGGCTCCACGCGAAGGTCTCGGCGAAAACGGGCAAGAACACGCCGTAGGCCGCGAGCGGGGTCGAGACTCCGTAGGTGACCGTGAAGAGCGCGGCGACGATCAGCCAACGACGCGAGGCCGGGCGCACCCTGAGACTTCTATCACGAGTTCCAGTCGCGGCCTCACCGACGTAGAATCACGAAGTTAGCCGCCCCGCGATCGTTCGGTCGCGCGGGGTTGCGGTTCGTTGCCCTAGTCCAGTGTCCATCCAGCGGGTGTACACCTTGAGCAATATCGTTTGCCAACGATGCACAACTTGCGGCAATTCGTGGAGGCCGGGGCGATAGTATCGTACGGCGTGGACTTCGCCTACCTCCACCGACGTGTTGCCACCTACGTGGATAAGGGCCTCAAAGGTGCGAAGGCTGCGGACCTCCCCGTCGAGCAGCCCACGAAGTTCGAGCGAGTGATCAACCTCAAGACAGCCAAGGCGCTGGGACTGACGATCCCGCAGGCGCGTCGCTGGTTGGGTTCAGCTACATGCCGCAGTTGGTGTCATCGCCGTGTACGTTCGGCGCTCTCTGGGCGGCAGCGGTCGGCACAGTCGGTGACGGTCTTGCTGCGTGTACGCCTGGACAAGAGCGAAGAGGAACACCCCGCGTAGAATAGTTGTTCGCTGGTCCATCTCTCGCGATCCATACAGTTATCCACAGCTATCCACAGCTTCCAGGGGAGTTGTGGACAGCGCGAGTCGGTCGGCAGAATGCCCGTGGGCCCCGCCACACAACTAGGGACAAACGCCCGGTCCGAGATTCGATCTGCTTCCCTAACCTCGTGAAAAATCGTTCGTCGGCAGTCTTTCCGAGCCTGGCACTGAATAAGCTATCAGGATCGCACCTTGCAACATCACGAGGCCGTGCGCACGTTTCTGAGAGAGCACGCCGCGTACATCTGCGCGGAGTGCTTGGCCTCTAGGCTAGAGATCCCCCTTCCCCAGACCATGATGGTCACGCTGGGTCTCCAGCAGGTTGAGACCACGACGGAGGACCTTTGCTCGCTGTGCCATGGCCGCGCTCGCGTGATTCGAGCTAAGAAACAGCAAACCCGAGACGGCGGCGCCGACTAAGAGCGCATCAATGTGGAAACGGACGTGACGAAGCGGGTCCTCATCGTCGATGACGAGCCAAACGTGGTCGGGGTGTTGCTGGAGTTCTTCGCTCGCTTCCACCACGGGCACGTCTACGACGTCGTATCGGCGTATTCCGCGGCGGAGGCGCTCGACATCCTGCCACAGGGACGGGTTGATCTCATCCTGCTCGACATGGGCCTACCAGGAAGCGGCGCCCGCTGGAAGCAGGGCCTCGGCCTGCTGAAGCGCATCCGCGACCTTGGCGAGCACGCGCCAGTCCTCATGATGAGTGGTGGCGGGGACGCCCATAAGGCCGAGGCGCTGATCGGGGGGGCGGTCGGCTATCTGCACAAGCCGTTCAATCTACGCGACCTGGACCGTTCCGTCGCCCTCGCTCTCGGCCCTCGTGCGGCGAGTGGTTGAGCAGCGCGCCGACACCGTGGACCCGCGCGGGCCAAAGGCGAAGTGAACGACACCGACGCCCGCCTCTGGCACCCCTGGCTCCGCATCAACCGCGTCCTGCGCGTGATGTTGCATACGCGATGGACACAACTTGGCGATGTCGTCGCGGAGTGTGGCGTCCCCGGCCGCGAAGTTGTCGTCCGCTGCCCGGGTCTCGCGCGGTGGCGTAGGACACCATGGGATATGGGAGGACCGGATCGAGCGGACACAGACGGCGCGTGATGCTGCCTACGCGCTTGGCACGAGAAAGGCCGCGCTCCCCTCCGGCAGCGAGCCGGGATCTTCAATCGTTCCGACGCGTAAGCGGGGAGGTTTTCCATGCGCGATGCATCGACCCGAGATCTGCTACCGATCGCTGAGCGGCCTGAGAAGAAGCGTCAGGAGGCGCCGGGGCAGCCCGCCGAGCAGCGGGTCCTTCCGATGCAGCTCCAGATCGGCGACCGGCTCGTCGACGAGACCGGAACGTGGGAGATCGCGAGTCGGCCGTACACGACGAATGCAGGGAAGGACGCCCACATCCGCATCAAGAAGGTCGGCCAGCCGGATGTGACCGAGATCCGGATCTGGGGCGAGCATGAGCGCGTCGCGGTGAGGCGAGGGTGAAATACAAAACGCCCCGGGCCAATCCCAGGGCGCGACCGCACCCAGTGGCCGTGAATGGTATGCGACGTTCCCGAGCCGGCATGGAGCGCTCGCCGACGAGCGCGACCGGCACCGGATGGGAGCGCACGCCGTGGCACGCGACGCAGCGGGCGGCGTGGAGGCGCTCAAGAAGTACGGAACCGAGCTAGATGTCAAGGCGGCTGCTGGGTGGCGTCTTCTTCCGTGGCCGGCATCACCACGTCGAACACCTTGTGGCACCCGGTACACCAGCACGCCATGGTCTGCCAGGGACTGTCCTTGATCAGACGCCACGGGAGGGGCATGGCGGTCCCGCAGTGCGGGCAAGGGAACTCGCGGCCCGACTCGGACATCAGTCGGCCCTCGCTTTCAGCCGATCGTCGCTTCCGCCCGCGGCGAGAGGCGGTCGATCAACCTGCGCCGGATCATCTGGCGCCCGAGCGCCTCAAACAACATTGCTGCGTCATTTGCGACCGCTCGGATTGCTCCCGCAAGGGCAGATTTCCAGCAAATGTACGCCGCTAAATACATGAGGCGCGGGGACGGCGAAGCCAACCGTGCGCTAAATCGACGCACCGTCAATCTTCGTGCGCTCGAACTCCCAGGCCGCAAAGCAGCGGTGGTGGAGGTGGTATCTGCCCAGGCCGGGCGTGACGCCGTGACGGTGGAACTCGAGTTCAACCATCATCTCGTCGCGCGTCAGCGGCTTACTGCAGACAACGCAGGGCTGTCCACTCCCAGGTTCACCGAACATGCGATCCCTACATCGCGAGGGCACTTGCCAGCGCGAATCGCTTCTCGGGCTTGTTCACGCAGCAGAGGCTCATCGGGCACTGTCCGTCCTCCCGGTAGGGGGCGAACAGTATCGCGTTTGACGATCGTCCGCCATCAGAACTATCGGAGATTCCGGAATAAATGAGCCCCGCCGATGATCGTAGTCGCGACCGGACTCGTCGGCGTCGTCCTGGGAATCCTGTGGCCGGGCTGCAAGACAAGCAATGCGCCGCCTCGGCAGCGGTGCTTGGACTTTTACGTTGCTTCGGTCGTGCGGTCCTGTTCGATCGCAGCGCGGATGTCCGGCACGACATCGGGGCAGGACGCTTGGCCACCGAGAGCAATCGATTCGCGATCTCACTTGTGCACCTGACGGCGAACGGCTCGGGACTCAACACCTTGTTGCCAAAACGTACGCCCCGCCCGAGCGCCGCAGACCGCTCAGAGCCGATCGTCACGGCCCCCTTCAAGCAGGCGAGTTGGGCCTCGGAGAGAATGAGCTCGACCATGAGCGCACCTCCATGGCGTCCGTCAGCTACAAAATGTGCCGCCGCGCCAGATGCCATGAGGCCCGACGCCGGCTTGCGTCACCCGGGGAGCCCGATGGAAGGCAGTCAGAGACTACACGGAATTGGCGCGAGAGACCGGACGGGAGACCGGACTCGGCCGATGCAGCGACGAAGACGCGTCGCCTGGCTGAGCGGCGCGCCTTCGTCGAATCGCGGCTCACGAACTCCTCGGTGCCGCTTCAGCGAGTGGCTGGGCCCCGGTCTTTGACGGTGAGTCCCGTGAGGACCTTTGCCCCGTTTTCCTGCCTGTAACTTGCGACGACGAGCATGCCTTCGGTGACGACGCCGGGCTTGAGGAAGGCTCCAGCCGGGGTGACCAACTGCGTGCCGTCACTCAGGGTTATCGCCGTCCTGGAGGGATCGATATTCTCGATTCGACCCTCGACCGCGTTCTCCGATTCCGGGGCCGGGGCCGGCGTCGTCGGGCCGGGGGGCGGCGAGCTCCGCCCGGCCGGTGGCGGGAGCTGCGTTTGGGCGAGCGCCGCAGCGACAAAGATCGCCGGGGCCAGCGTCGCGACGAACAGCGCGAACGTGCTCATGTGTCAACCCTCCTGTGGTGCAGGTGGTCTTGTCGTCCGACTATTTCCAGACCACGAAACGAGCGCCGTCGGCGTGCTCCTCGATGTCGATCGTCGTGTCCGCGAGCGTCTCGGATACATCTTGGTCGATGAGCAGCACCGCGCGTCCGTCGTGCTCGATGATCTGGTCATCGTCCTTCAGTGTGTCGGGAAAGATCTCGAGGCCCGAATCCGAGCTACCGATACGTAGCATCACGCCGGGACGCTCGACCAGATCCTCGAGTGTGTTCTTGAAGGTTTCCCGTGCCCTCTCGGTCACTTGAATCATGTCTCTCGCTCCTTCCATGTGAGTGCTTTGTATGTGCTTGATGGAGCGGTGACGACCTCGGGCGCGCGCATCGACGACGGCGACGAGCCATTAAGGCTCGGTCACGGACTCCTACGAACGCGCGGTTGAGAGCGGCCTAAAGACGCCGCGTCCGAGGAGGCGGAAGCTCGGAAGGTGTGACGAGGCATACCTAGGCCCGCGGCCATGGTGTTCGGCGACGCGACCGGGGCCGTTAGTCAGTTGATTCAAGAGCATCGCTACTGCCCGCGGACATCCCACGGCGTCAGTCTCCGCCCGAGGCCCACGCGGGTCAAGCGGTCCCTGGGTCGAGTGTTGGAGAGACGTGAGTTGGCCGCCCGGAATTGATACGTGAGATGACCGCTCTAACCGTGCCGCGTGGCAGAAATGGCCTCCGGGGAGGAGGCCATGGCCTACTCGCGCGGCGCTGTGGAGCGTGCCATGAAAGTGCAGGAAGTGATCCTACGGGCGATCGACGGGAAACTGACCTGGGTGCAGGCCGCCGACATCCTGGGCTACAGTCCGCGCACGATCCGGCGGATCCGCTGGCGGCTGCGGCATTTCGGGTACGACGGCTTGCTGGACCGCCGGCGGCAGACGCCTTCGCCGAAGCGCGCCCCGGTCGCCGAGGTGCAACGCCTGCTGGCCCTCTATCGCGAGCGGTACCTGGGCTTCAACGTCCGACATTTTCACCAGCTGGCCCGCCGCGAACACGGCGTGCGCTTTTGCTATGCCTTTGTGAAGAAGGCCCTGCAGACCGCCGGCTTGGTGGCCAAGCACCAGCCGCGGGGTCGCCATCGCCGCCGCCGCGAGCCGCGCGCCTGCTTCGGCGAGCTGCTCCATCTCGACGGCAGTCGGCACCATTGGCTGGCGTTGTGCCCGGAGCGATGGTTCACGCTGATCGCCGTCGTCGACGATGCCACCAAGCGGTTGCTGTACGCCGCCCTGCAAGACGGCGGCGAAAGTGTCGCCGCGATCATGACGGCGTTGCGCCACGTCCTCGAGCGCTACGGCATCCCCATTGCCCTCTATACCGATCGCGCCCACTGGGCCGTGCATACGCCGACCTCCGGCAGCGCGCCGGATCCCCGGCGCCCCACGCAGGTGGGCCGCGCGCTGGCGCGCCTGGGCATTGAGCACATCTTGGGGTATTCGCCCCAGGCGCGCGGCCGCAGCGAGCGCGCCAATCGCACCCTGCAGGACCGTCTCGTCAACGAACTGCGTGTCGCCGGCATTACCACGGTGGCCGCCGCTAATCGCTACGTGGGCGACCGCTTCCTGCCGGCCTTCAACGCGGAGTTTGGCCGCCCGCCGGCCGACCCCGCTCCCGCCTTCGTACCGCTCGGGCGCGTCGAGCTCGATCAGATCCTCTGCGTAGAGGACGAACGCACCGTCGGGCGCGACAATGTCGTGACCACCGACCGGGTCCCGCTGCAGCTCACCAAACAGCCCGGCCGCCGCACCTGCGCCGGGTTGCGGGTGCTGGTGCGCCGTCATCTCAGTGGCCAGCACTCCGTCTGGTACGGCGGCCGCTGCCTCGGTCGCTACGACGCGATCGGCCAGCCGCTGCGGGCGGCGTGAGCCCATGTTGTTCAATCGAGCGGCCAACTCACGGTGTCAAACAGTTGCGGCCAACTCACGTATCAGCAACAGCGGTCCCTGGTCGAGACCACGAAACTTTCTTATGCTTCTACGCGACGCCTCCCACTGACCGGCTGGAACTCTCCGTTGATCAGACACATCAGTGGAAGAGACGCTGTCGAAATTTGGCTTGGCGGCGGTGAGGGGCGGGCACCGCTCAGGGTAGCGTGTTCTTTTCGATGACCAGGTGATGGTGCAGCGCGTAATGTTCTGGGCGCCGGCTGGCTGCGCCAGCCGCGCGTAACGCTTAACCAGTTACCCGGCTTCCGATTATCCGCTTTCCAAGCAATGCCCTACCCGTAGCAGGCGCCAGGGCCGGAACGCAGTGGAAGGCCCCGAGCGCACCTGAAAGCTGGTTGCCGGTGGGCAGCGGGGTCAACCCACGCGCCCTCGTCGGCCTTCCATAGATTGGTTGCGCCTGGGTTGCGTCCGATGCTGCGATCTGCCGCGGTCTGCCGATTCGCGCCACGCAACTGCGCGCGGTTTCGGAGGGGCTGAATTCCTATCACAAGTTCCAGTCGCGGTTCGTCACACGTCGAATCTGGACTCTGCGTTGCGCTACCACCCGGAGAGAGCCGGCTCGGCCCGCTTCGTGGGCCGCTACGGAGAGCCCACCGTGACCGTCAACGTCACGGTGCCGATCAAGGTGAAGGTGCCGGTCCCCGTCTGCTGCCAGACCTGGGCCTGGACGGGCCCCACCGACAGCCCGGGCATGTTGGGCGTGATCGCGGTCGCTTGCGTCGGGAACGGCACCGTCAAGGTCGTGCTCCCCGTCAGGACCGTGGCCCGCGCTTGCGCGATCAAGGTCGTGCCCCTCACGAAGTTCACCACCGGCAGCCCGAACCCGAGGTTCGCGAACCCGTTGCCCGTGATCGTGAAGGGCGCCGGCGGCGTCAGCAGGTCGACCGGGTTCGGTATGATGGTGCTCACGCCCGGAGCGGCGACGGTGAGCGCGGCGGTGCCGACCAGGCTGAAGGTGCTCGCGCTCGTCTGTTGCCACACCTGCGCCTGCACCGGCCCCGGCGATAGCCCGGGCATGTTGGGCGTGATCGCGGTGGCCTGCGTCGGGAACGGCACCGTCAAGGTCGTGCTCCCCGTGAGCACCGTGGCCCGCGCTTGCGCGATCACGGTCGTGCCCCTCACGAAGTTCACCATCGGCAGCCCGAAGCCGAGGTTCGCGAAGCTCGTGCCCGTGATCGTGAAGGTCGCCGGCGGGGCCGCCAGGTCGATCGGGTTGGGACTGATGCCGCTCGCGCCCCGTGTATCGGTCACCGTGAGCGCGGCGGCGCCGGCCAGGCTGAAGGTGCTCGGGCCCGTCTGTTGCCACACCTGCGCCTGCACCGGCCCCGCCGATAGCCCGGGCATGTTCGGCGTGATCGCGGTGGCCTGCGTCGGATAGGGCACCGTCAAGCGTCGTGCTCTCGGGGAGCGCCGTGGCCCGCGCTTGCGCGATCAAGGTGCTGCCGCGCATGAAGTTCACCATCGGCAACCCGAACCCGAAGTTCGCGAAGCTCGTGCCCGTGATCGTGAAGGTCGCCGGCGGCGGGCTTACGAGGTCGATCGAGCTCGGAGTGATACCGGTCACGCTGGGGACAGGCCGCGTGTCGATGACCGTGAGCGTGGCGCTCCCGACCAGACTGAAGGTCGGCGTACTCGACGTCTGCTGCCAGACCTGGGCCTGGACCGCGCCCACCGATAGCCCGGGCATGTTGGGCGTGATCGCGGTGGCCTGCGTCGGGAACGGCACCGTCAAGGTCGTGCTCCCCGCCAGGGCCGTGGCCCGGGCTTGCGCGATCAACGTGCTGCCGCGCGTGAAGTTCACCATCGGCAACCCGAACCCGAGGTTCGCGAAGCCGCCGCCGGTGATCGTGAAGCTGGCCGGCGGGCTCGCCAGGTCGACCGTGCTCGGCGTGATGCCGCTCACGCCCGGGCCCGCGATGATGCTGAAGGTCGCCGTGACAGCCTGCGCCGCGCTCACGGTGATGTTGCAGGTTCCGGTCCCCGCGCAACTGCCGCTCCAGCCAGTGAAGGCGGAGCCGGCCGCCGGCGCGGCGGTCAAGGTGACGACGGTGCCGGTGGTGAACGACGCCGAGCACGTCGAGCCGCAGGAGATGCCCGCGGGCGTGCTGGTCACGGTGCCGCTTCCGTCGCCCGCCTTGGTCACCGTGAGCGCGAACGACGGCAGCATGAAGGTCGCGGTGACCGGAGTGGCCGCGCTCAGCGTGACGGTGCAGGTGCCGGTGCCGGAGCAGCCGCCGCCGCTCCAGCCGCGTGAAGGTCGAGCCAGCGGCCGGCGCGGCGGTCAAGGTGACCGCGGTGCCGCTCGCGAACGACGCCGAGCACGTCGCGCCGCACGAGATGCCAGCGGGCGCGCTGGTGACGGTGCCGCTGCCAGTGCCCGCTTGCGTCACGGTGAGCGTGAAGGTCTGAAGCAGCGAAGCTCGCGGTGACGGCTCTGAGCCGCGCTCATCGTGACGGTGCAGGTGCCGGTGCCGGTGCAGCCGCCGCCGCTCCAGCCGGCGAACGTGGAGCCGGCCGCCGGCGCGGCGGTCAGGGTGACGACTGCCGCTCGTGAACGACGCGGAGCACGTGGCGCCGCAGCGAGATGCCGGCGGGCGAGCTGGTGACGGTGCCGCTGCCGTCGCCGGCCTTGCTCACAGTGAGCGCGAGAGTCTGAAGGCGTGAAGGTGGCGGTGACGGATGTCGCCGCGCTCATCGTGACGGTGCAGGTGCCGGTGCCGGTGCAGCGCGCCGCTCCAGCCGGTGAAGGTGGAGCCGGCCGCCGGCGTCGGCGGTCAGTGTGACGGCGGTGCCGCTGGCGAACGAAGCGGAGCACGTCGGCGCCGCACGAGATGCCGGCGGGCGTGCTGGTGACGGTGCCGCTGCCGGCGCCGGCCTTGGTCACGGTGAGCGCGAAGCGCTGGAGCGCGAAGGTGGCGGTGACGGCCTGGCCGCGCTCATCGTGACGGTGCAGGTGCCGGTGCCGGTGCAGCCGCCGCCGCTCCAGCCGGTGAAGGTGGAGCCGGCCGCCGGCGTCGCGGTCAGGGTGACGGCGGTGCCGCTGGCGAACGAAGCGGCGCACGTCGCGCCGCAGCGAGATGCCGGCCGGCGCGCTGGTGACGGTGCCGCTGCCGGTGCCGGCCTTGGTCACGGTGAGCGCGAAGCGTCGGCAGCGTGAAGGTGGCGGTGACGGACTGTCGCCGCGCTCATCGTGACGGTGCAGGTGCCGGTGCCGGTGCAGGCGCCGCTCCAGCCGGTGAAGGTCGAGCCCGCCGCCGGCGTCGGCGGTCAGGGTGACCACGGTGCCGGTCGCGAACGACGCCGCGCACGTGGCGCCGCACGAGATGCCGGCCGGCGCGCTGGTGACGGTGCCGCTGCCGGTGCCGGCCTTGGTCACGGTGAGCGCGAAGCGACGGCGTGAAGGTGGCGGTGACGGACGGTCGCCGCGCTCATCGTGACGGTGCAGGTGCCGGTGCCGGTGCAGGCGCCGCTCCAGCCCGTGAAGGTCGAGCCCGCCGCCGGCGTCGGCGGTCAGGGTGACGACGGTGCCGTTCGTGAACGAAGCGGCGCACGTCGCGCCGCACGAGATGCCGCGCCGGCGCGCTGGTGACCGTGCCGCTGCCGGTGCCCGCCTTGGTCACGGTGAGGGCGAAGATCGGCGGCGTGAAAGTGGCGGTGACGGACGGTCGCCGCGCTCATCGTGACGGTGCAGGTGCCGGTGCCGGTGCAGGCGCCGCTCCAGCCGGTGAAGGTCGAGCCGGCCGCCGGCGTGGCGGTCAGGGTGACGACGGTGCCGGTCGCGAACGACGCGGCGCACGTCGCGCCGCAGGAGATGCCGGCCGGCGCGCTGGTGACGGTGCCGCTGCCGGCTGCCGGCCTTGGTCACGGTGAGCGCGAAGGTCGGCAGCGTGAAGGTGGCGGTGACCGTCGGCGCCGCGCTCATCGTGACGGTGCAGGTGCCGGTGCCGGTGCAGGCGCCGCTCCAGCCGGTGAAGGTGGAGCCGGCCGCCGGCGCGGCGGTCAGGGTGACGACGGTGCCGCTGGTGAACGACGCGGAGCACGTCGACGCCGCAGGAGATGCCGGCCGGCGCGCTGGTGACGGTGCCGCTGCCGGCGCCGGCCTTGGTCACGGTGAGCGCGAAGCGCGGGCGTGAAGGTGGCGGTGACGGACTGTGCCGCGCTCATCGTGACGGCGCAGGTGCCGGTGCCGGTGCAGCCGCCGCCGCTCCAGCCGGTGAAGGTGGAGCCGGCCGCCGGCGTCGGCGGTCAAGGTGACGGCGGTGCCGCTGGCGAACGAAGACGAGCACGTCGCGCCGCACGTGATGCCGGCCGGCGCGCTGGTGACGGTGCCGCTACCGGTGCCGGCCTTGCTCACGGTGAGCGAGAAGCTCTGGAGCGCGAAGGTGGCGGTGACGGTCTGCGCGGCGCTCAGCGTGACGGTGCAGGTGCCGGTGCCGGTGCAGCTGCCGCCGCTCCAGCCCGTGAAGGTCGAGCCCGCCGCCGGTGCGGCGGTCAAGGTGACCAGGTGCCGGTCGTGAACGAGGTCGAGCACGTCGCGCCGCAGGAGATGCCGGCCGGCGCGCTGGTGACAGTGCCGCTGCCGGCGCCCGCCTTGGTCACGGTGAGCGCGAAGGACGACTGCATGAAAGTGGCGGTGACGGAGGTCGCCGCGCTGATCGTGACGGTGCAGGTGCCGGTGCCGGTGCAGCCGCCGCCGCTCCAGCCGGTGAAGGTGGAGCCGGCCGCCGGCGTGGCGGTAAGTGTGACGGCGGTGCCGCTGGCGAACGAAGCGCGAGCACGTGGCGCCGCACGAGATGCCGGCAGGACTGCTCGTCACGGTCCCGCTGCCCGCGCCCGCCTTGGACACCGTCAGGGTCGAAGCTGTCGACACGCCGGTGCCGGTCACGAGCCGCGACAACGAGTCGCCGTCCGCGGTGAAGTTGACGTTGGTGCTCGCGGTCGCGGTGCTGGTCGGCGTGAACCGCACGGTCACCGTGGCGGTCGCGCCGGTGCCGACGAGGGTGAAGGGGCTGCCGGACACGATGCTGAAGGGCGCCGACACCGAGGCCGTGCCCGTAGACGGTGCCGGAGCGCTGTGCTCTGGACGGTGAAGGTCTGGGTGGCGGAGTTGCCGATGATGACGTTGCCGAAATTCACGGTGGTGGTGGGGGTCGACGGCGATCTCGACCTTGGCGACGGCGCTGGCGGCTGCCGAGCAGGCGCTCTCGTTGCCGCCCGTATCCACGGCGGTGACTCGCCACGCTATAGGTCGAGCCGATCATCAGGCCCGTGAGCCGGAAGTTGACCGTGTTGATTCGCTGCGGAGACGTGGTCGAGGACGCGACGGAGAAGAAGGTCGCGCCTGGACAGGGTGGCCGAAGTCGAGTAGTAGACGCGATAGGACGCCGAGGTCGGTCAGGGCGCTCCCGTCGGTGTTCGTCGTGGGAGCCGTCCACGAAGCGTCGAGCACACCGGCGACCGTTTGATTCGTCGCGAGGAGAGCTATGACGACAGCCAGACCGAGACCCAGTCGCCATCGCATACGTGCGAAGTGTCTGGTGCATGGGCAGTGCCACACTCTCTAAGTGCTTGGTAGCTGTGACTACTTGATCGTTGCGTCGAATCAAATTCGAAATCGACATGGCCTGCAATGCCAGAAGTTCATCATTTGCGCCAATACGCTACCGAACGTGGCATCGCAAATTGAGATTCCCTGCGTGCGATCCGTGCGATGAACTTTCTCATCGCTGAGAGTGTCGCGCGTCAGGAACACGATGAGCTATTGTTCTCGCGATTCGAGCTGAGCGATCGTGTGGGCTGTAGCCTTCGAGCGACGAATCGGCGGAGAGTCTTTGCAGCGCGACTTTCTATTCAACCGGGTGGAGCACTCGCCCGCGAGCGCGACCGGCACCGCATGGGAGCACACGACGTGGCACGCGACGCAGCGGCCGGCGTGGGAGGCGCTGAAGAAGTGCGACGACGGTAGTCGATCACCCTGCCGCCTCTCCGCCGTGAGCTCGAAGAGCGCACGGAGTTCTTCTCTTCATGATCGAGCTTGAGGCTTCGACATCTCCAAGTTCGACGCGCGCGACGTTCAGTCTCGACGATCCGGCCATCGTCACGTGCAGCCGTGCGGAAGCTAAGCGATGGAGGCTTGGCTCGGTGCACACGAGACCGAGCGCGGGCGAGCGCCTCGCGATCTGCTTGGCCAGCGGCGCGTATGTTGAAGGAAGGTCTCTTAGAGCAGCCGCCAGCTGTCGACCATCGCCTCGCTGCTCGTGTTCTTGCTGAGCTTCCAGGAGTGCGGACATTCCGTCTAGGAAGCCCGATGCGTGCGGGAGCCGGCGCGCACGGCTACTTTCGTCGTTGTCGTCGTCACAAGCATCGCGCCAACCGCGTCCGTAGCGGTACGTAACTCGTTGCGCCTGAGTTGCGTTCGATGCAGCGAACCTGTCTGCGGTCTGCGCCGACGTGCGCCGTGCAACTCCGCGCGGTGTTTGAAGGGCCAAAACACCTATCACAGGTGCCCGGCTAGTCGGGCCCGACGCGCCAGGTCGCTGCTGCTCAGGCTCCCCCGAAGATCGGCGCGGGCGCGTCGGCCGGCTTGACCGGCTCGAACGGCTTGGCCGACTCGAGGGGCTTGACCGGCTCGAGCGGTCGGACCGGCTGCAGAGGTCTGACAGGCTCTTTGTCCGGCTCGCCCGTCTTCACGTGCTCGCCAGGCTTGATCAGCTCGATGGGCTTGGCCGGGGCGGCATCGCGACCTGGCGCGCCGGCGCCGACATGGCCGACCGGCCGTGTCGGTTTGCGCGTCAGCTCCAGGGCCAGCACGATGACGCCCACTCCCGCGACGAAGAGCCCCGCGAGCAGGCCCGGCAGCCACGACAGGACCATCGATTCGGCGATCTTGAGCCGCGTCCACAGCTCGGCGACCGGATACGCGAGCGCCACCGTGAGCAGACCGAGCTCCATCAAGCCGACCGCCAGCGCGCGCAGAGGACTCGTTCGCGCGACCCGATACACGCTGTACGCGAGTCCCGTCCCGATCACCAGCGCGACGCCGCCGAAGATCGCGAGCTGGGTCCGCCGCATCGACTTGTCCGCCGTGACGACCGCCTCACGCTTGGTCGCCTCGGCCTCCGCCTCTCGCGCTGCAGCCGCGGTCGCCTCGGCCGCGGCCTTGGCGAGGGCGACCGCTGCCGAGCTCTTGTCGTCCTCAGGGTTGATCTGCGCGACAGTGTTGCGCTGCGCAACGACCGGCGCGGCCTGACGGCGTGGCTCGGGCGCCGGCCGACTGGCGACGACGGCCGGAGCCGGCACTTCCGCATCCGACCGGACCTCGATGCCTCCGCTCGGCGGGAAAATGACCGCCGCGGGATGAGACTGCACGGCCGCCGCGTGATCGGAGACGCGCTCGACGACCGGCGCCTGGCGCAGTGCCGTCGACCGGGCAGGATATTCAGCGCCGCGCGGCGCGGACGACCGCGACGCGCTCACGCGCGCCGGCTCTTCGGCGCGCGCGAGCTGCCGCTGCGCCGCCGGGTTCGACCGTGAATACTCTGCGGGGCGCGGAGCCTGGGTCTGCGCCGCGCTGGGCGCCGGATACTCCGCGCATCCGACTCCGAGCGCTTGCCCCGAGCGATACAAGGTCCGCGCGGCGCGGTCACACTCGTCATTGGATACGTAGGACCGCTCCAACGACCAGGCCTTGTTGTCGCGATTCACGTACAACCGCCATTCGGCGGCGGCATCTGTCGCCACCATCGCCGTGATCATCGTCGTCGCAATCACTCCGACCGCGGTCTTCATGACCGGCCCTCCCCTTTCTGGGTTCCGCCCGCAGGGACACCGCCCGCAATAGGCCAACAGGGGATCGAGCAACCGATATGCCATGGCCGCACTCGCGCGAAATTAGCGGCTTACGGCGCAGCGCCGGCCTAGTACCGGCGTCACGGTTGCCGTTTCCGTCGCTGGAGGTGCCATAGACTGTCGGTCGAGTTGTCAGGACATTCGGTCGGGGGCATCGCTGTCGCGGCCCTGGGCTTTGGTGTATAACAAGGGCCCGTAGTCGAACACCAACAAAGGAGAGACCCGATGGCCCAGCTGCAGATTCCTCTCGACGCCCAGCGCTTCTCGAAAGGCTTGTCCTGGAAGGACTACATGTCCCAGATGGGCGACACCAGAGCGCGCACCGAGGAGTACTACTCGAAGTCGGCGCTGACCGACGACGAGCGGAAGTTCTTCGGCGGCGTCACCCAGGTCAAGTACGCCATGATGCTGGCGGAGAACTGGTGTGGTGACGTGCACCGCAACTCGCCGCTGCTCGCGCACATCTGCGAGGCGATGCCGGGCTGCGAGCTCCGGGTCTTCTTCCGGGACAAGGAACCTGATCTCCGCGACACCTACCTCAACAACGGCTATCAGTCCATTCCGGTCGTGGCGTTCTTCGACAAGGACTGGAACGAGATCGGCCACTGGATCGAGCGCTCTCACGCCGCGACGGGCAAGGCCGCGCAGATCCGCGCCAAGACCACCGACATCGCGCCGAAGGAAAAGGCCGACGAGGCGATGAACGAGATGCGCAAGCAGGTCGGCGAGCTGTACGCCGTTCCGGGTGGCCCGCTCTGGCGCGCCGCCGCGCAGGAAGTTCGGCTGGTCCTCGAGCAGCGGCTCGGGCTCGCCAAGAAGTAACTCCCAACCAGGGCAGCGTCGATCTCGCGGCGTGCCGTGGCGAGCGATCTCGCCGGCGGCACGCCGCGATCTTCATCGGAGCGCCTTCTCGAGTACGAGCAGCCCGCTACCGTCTCGCCAGCGCGTACGCCTGGTCGATCAAACGTACGGCGCGCAGGCAATCCTGAACGCTGATCGGTGGCGCCTCGCCCCGCCGCCAGTGATCGAGCGCGTCGCGGAGCGCGGTCAGCGCGATCGGTTCGGCGGGAGCCCCCGGTGCCGTCTCCTCGCCCGCCGCCGTCGTCAGCCGCAAGGTGTCGTCCTTCAGGGTGAGGATCGCGTCGCGCCAGGCGATCTTCGACTCGCCGTCGGTGCCCATCCGCGGAAACGTGTTGCCGACCTCGATCGTCCCCAGGACCCCGCCAGCCGACCGCAGCAGGACGGAGGCGTAGTCCTCGATCGGTTGACCGAGCGCGCGCGAGCTGATCTGAGCGCCCGTCACGAGCGCATCCTCGCCGGTCAAGAACAGGAAGAGATCGAGGCCATGCGGGCCGAGGTTGCGCAGGCAGCCGCCGCCCGCGTCCCTCGGATTCAGCATCCACGGCGCGTCCCACGCCACGTAGCGCGCCGACGTCGGGCGGTTCAGGCGGAAGTAGATGTGCGACAACGGGCCGAATCGCCCCTCGGCCGAGAGCGCACGGGCGCGGGTGACGAACGGATGATAGCGCTGACCGAGCGGCACGGCGACGAACGCGCTCTTCGCGCCCGCGCGGTCCGCGATGCGCCCGACCTCGTCGGCGTCGACGCCCATCGGCTTTTCCATCAGGAACGGATAGCCTTGATCCAGCAGATAGAGCGCGGTCTCGGCCATGCTACTGTGTCGGCCGAGCGCGATCACGAAATCGGGCCGCGTCTCCGTCAGCATGCGGCGGTAGTCCGTGTAGACGGTCGGATCGCCCAGCGCCGCGGCCCGCTGCGCGGCGATCTCCGCGCTCGAATCTTGGAGCGCGACCAGGCGCATGTCGGGCATGCTGGCCAGATGCCGCAGATAGGCCGAGTCGTAGAGCGAGTGCCAGTGACTGACCCCGATCGCCGCAACGCGGATGGGCACGGCGCAAGGATAGCAGGGACAGGAGGAGACGATGCGTAGCATCGACGTTCACGCGCACCTGACGCCGCAGTGCTTCTGGCAGGCCACCGAGAAGGGGGGCGACTGGCACACGCTCCGGCGCGAGAAGGACGAGCGCGGCCAGGAGATCGCGATCGTCGGCGGCGGCCGGCAGGTGCTCCCGCCGCGCGCGAAGTGGACGCCCGAAGAGCGGCTGGCCGACATGGATTCGCTCGGCGTCGACGTGCACGTCGTCTCGCCCTACGTCGGCTTCTACAACTATCAGCTCGACACGAAGATCGCGACGGCCACCGCCCGCGCGACCAACGACGAGATCGCGTCGATGACGCGCGCATGGCCCACGCGCTTCGCCGGGCTCGGCACCTTGCCGATGCAGGACGTGAAGGCGTCGATCGCCGAGCTCGAGCGCTGCGTGACCCAGCTCGGACTCAAGGGCGCCGAGATCAACGACCACGTCAACGGCCGCACGCTGGAGGAGCCGGAGTTCCGGCCGTTCTGGAAGGCCGCGGACCAGCTCGGCGCCCTCATCTTCTTCCATCAGGCCGGCGAGACGCTCGTGAGCCCGCGGACCAAGCGTTATCACCTGCCCAACACCGTCGGCAATCTCGTGGACCGCGCGGTGACCTTCGCCACGCTCGTGTCCGGTGGGGTCATGGACGAGTGCCCCAACCTCAAGATCGTGCTCGGCCACGGCGGGGGCTACACCTGCTATGGGATCGGGCGGATGGATCGCGGCTGGCAGGTCCGCACGGAGGCGCGCGCGAATATCAGCCAGCCGCCGAGCGCGTACCTCCGGCGCTTTTACTACGACTGCATCGTCTACACCGAGTCGGCGCTGCGGTTCCTGATCGATACGGTCGGCGCCGACCGCGTGGTCTTCGGCACGGACTGGCCGTACGACATGGCGCTCGACTGGCCGGTCTCGTGGATCCTCGCCATGGAGAACCTCACGCAGGCCGAGAAGGAGGCCATCCTCTGGCGGAATCTGGAGCGCTTGCTGGGGATCTGAGCGCGACTACCACTTTCCGGTCGCGCCGGTGCTCTCCGAGCCGCCGCTGTCGCCCGAGTCGTCGCCCCTGGCCAGGGCGATCGCTCGCGAGATCAGGATCACGCCCAAGAACCCGGCAACGGCCCACGCGAGGCCCTTGCGCCCGCTCCGTACGAGCGAGATGACGGCGCCAACGAGCGCCATGACACACAGCGGCGATCGCCGGCATGAGCCACCACGGCTGATCCGCCGGGGCCAGGGCCGCCGGGATCAGCCACCCGAACCGGGACTCGCCCGGCAGCCGACGTCCGCGGCCCATGGCATCGAATCCCTTCACGGCAGCCAGGATCCCCTTGGAAAACTCGCCGCGACGGAACGCCGGCAGGATCAGATGGTCCATGATCTCCCGAGCCCGGCCGTCGTGCACTCCACGCCACGCGGACCCGAGCTCGATGCGCGCGAGTTGATCGTCGGCCGAGACCAGGAGCGTGAGCCCATAGCCCTGCCGGTCCGCGTCGGGAGGCCACCCCTTCAGCATCTCGGATGCGTAGCGCTCGATGGTGTAGCCCCCGGCGCCGTGAGACGAGAGCGACCGGATGGTGACCACGGTCACGGGATAGCCGTGCTCGCGTTTGAGCTCTCCGGCAAGCCCTTCGATATCGACTTGATGGAGCGGCTCGATCAGCCTCGCCTCGTCGACGACGAAGCGGCCCGGCGCGGGAGCGGCCGGGAACGCCACCTGGGCCGGGCCGGTGCCCGCGAGCGGCACCGCCCCGAGGAGGCCGACCACCACGACGGCCAACGATGCGACGGTGCTCCAGCGGGCCAGTGAGCGGTGATGGTGTGTGGGCATATCACCACCTTAGACGGCCACTGATCGGCCACCAAAGAACCAGTCGGACGCGATGGCTAGTGCGGAGCCGGCCCGTCCCTACCGCCAGTCGTCGACCGAGACGGTCTTGGCGTACGTCGCGCCCATGATGCGCCAGTAGCCGTTGGTCTCGCCGCCGACGACCACCACGTGGATGTCCTCGCGCTTGAATATCTGGATCATCTCGTCGGGCGCGGCCTTGAGCTTCGACGCCCACGGCTCCTCGCCGAAGGTCGCGCGCGGATAGAGATAGTTCTGGACGAGCTGGTAGTCCCAGAACTCACCGGCGGGCATCCGCGCGTTCTCGTAGACCCAGTCGATCAGCGCGTCCTTCTTCGTGAACCCGCCGCGGTCGATGAACTGACGCGCGGTGATGGGATCGAGCACGAATACCGGCGGGATGTGCGGATCCATGCCGCGCAGCATGTTGCGGACGTGCTCGCGCCAGTGCTTCTCGCGAATCCCGAGCGTGTAGGCGGTGGCGCGACAGCCGCTGAAGACGCTCACGGTGCTGTCGGTCGGGCGAAAGCCGTGCTGGACGTGGAATGGCTCCCACGGGCTTCGCTCCTCGTTCTCCGGGAACGTGATGCTGTTGTAGGCGTAGTTGTTGCCCTGCGAGCCCATGTAGGTGAGCCCGGGCAGCGAGCCGCCCTGGAGATTTTGCGAGAGCAGGCCGTAGGCGCGGCCGATCGTGGCGTTGGCGTGGTTGTAGGGCGCCAGGGCTCCCGTCCCCGCGTTCATCTTGATCTCGTTACGGATCGGTCCGTTCACGACGGCCATGGCAGCCATCGAGCTGGTCGTGCTGCCGCGCGCGCTGACGCCGGTCGCCGCCAGCGCCAGGATCACCGGGAAGTATTCCGGACGGGCGCCGGCCATCACCGCGTTCACCGCGACCTTCTCGACCGTGTATTCCCACGCTTCGCGGAAATGCGTCGGACGCATGCGCCCGACGACCTCGTCCGGCTTGCGGTGTGTCGCCGCCAGCATCGCCGCCACCCGCTCCTCGGTCGGGAGCACGATGGGCAGATAGTCCGTCCACCGGCTCTCCATGAACAACCGATGCAGGTTCTCCTCGGTATCGGCCTCGACGAGCCGCGGCGTCGACCGGTCGTATTCGATCGTCCCGACGCCCTGGCCATCGAACGGCGTCGTGAGCCCCTCGACGACCTCCTGCATGACTGGGCGTCCGGTGAGCGGGTCTCTGCCGTCGACGTAGGCGCGAAGCTCGCGCGGCGATTTACCCATGACCGGCTGCGGGACGAACACCTGCCGGAGCTCGGGCATTCCGTTCACCGCGGCCACCGAGCGGGCCACGCGGTCGAACTTGTCGGTGTGCATGGCGACGGTGGGCACTCCGTACTGCGCTTCGATCGTCATCGCGTGCGCGGCGACCGCCGGCGCGCAGGTACTTCAGTGGCCGACGCCGACGATCGCGGCGTGCCCCCGCGCCTTGATCTCCTCCCAGGTCGTGGGATCGTCCTTCAGATAGACGCTCGAGATCGGCTTGAAGATCGTGCGCACGCCCGGCATGTGCTCGCCGAACCACGCCTGCATCTGCTTGAGAAAGACGTCGGAGTCGTCGAAGCGGCAGTCGACCAGATAGACGGTCTTGCCGTCGAGCGTCGAGAGGCGAGGCGCGAGCGCCTTCTTCACCACCTTCGGCGGAAAGCCCATCGGGTTCAGGACCGTGATCTTCTCAGCGCTCATAGAATCCTCCTGTCGCTACCATCTTCAGGCTCGCCTCGGCCGGCGGGGGCCTCAGCCCCGCGACGGCCTGCGGCTCGTACTACCATCTGCAGGCTCGCCTCGGCCGGCGGGGGCCCCAGCCCCGCGACGGCCTGCGGCTCGCACTACCATCTGCAGGCTCGCCTCGGCCGGCGGGGCCCCAGCCCCGCGACGGCCTGCGGCTCGCACTACCACTCAAACCCGTAGCGGCGGCGCATCAGGTCGAGATACTCCGCGTCCGGCATGGGCCGTCCCGTCGCCACGTACTCTTCATCGGTCAGCTTGCGACGCCCCGCGACCAATCGCTCCGCGTCGTCGCCGACGAGGTAGCGAAGCTTCGGCTCCTTCGCCGTCACCGCCTCGTGGATGACCCGGGCGACGTCACCCGGCCGGCTCGGCGTCTTCATCTGCATCTGGTAGAAGAGCAAGAGCCGGTGGACGTGGACCGCGTAGGGTGAAGCCGGATCGGCAAACCGCTTGGCCTTCGTGAAGATCGGGGTCACGACCACGCCGGGCTCGACGATGGCCACTCGGATCCCGAACCCCTGCACCTCCTGAGCGAGCGCCTCGCTGATCGCTTCGAGCGCGTGCTTCACCGCCGAATAGTGGCCGTGCCCGGCGATGGCCAGCCGCCCGGCGATCGAGCTGACGTTGACGATCGCGCCGCTTCGGCGCTCGCGCATCCCGGGCAGGACGGCCTGGATCATCCGGATGGCGCCGAGGTAGTTCGTCTCGAAGAGGCTCTTCACCCAGTCGATCGGCACGTCCTCGACCGGCCCGCCTCCGCCGATCCCCGCGTTGTTGACGAGGACGTCGATGCGCCCGGCGCGGCCGAGCACCTCCCCGACCGCGCGGGTCACCGAGGCCTGATCATCCACGTCGAGGGTGATCGGGTGGACCGGGAGCTTCTCGGCCTCGATCGCCTTCGTGAGCTCGGTGGCGGTGGCGCTGTTGCGGACTCCGGCGTACACTGCCTCGCCAAGGCGCCCGAAGTGAAGCGCCGTGGCGAGGCCGATGCCGGTGCTGCTACCCGTGACGAGGACGACGGACATGGGAACCTCCCGAGGCGACGATAGCACGCCCCGCGTGGTGTCAAATTCCGGAACCCGGACGGCCCCATCGTCAGGAACCTTTACGATCTCGCGGTCGCAGTGCACCGACGCGCTCGACCGCGCGCGCGACGGCGAATCGATCGCTGCGATCTTTCGCGCGGTTCGTCGATGCGCTCCCCATCGAGCGCATGACGGGTACGTCGCTTGCAGTCTCATCGCGAACGTCGGCGCAGTGGTCGAAACCGTCAACGATCCAGACACCCTATGGGAGGGTGGCGAAACATGATGCCCGCGATCTCTCCGTTGGACCTGTTCCAGCTCGCCCTGGCGCTGATCTTCGCGCTGGCCTACCGGCGCTTCCTTACCTGAGCGCGGGCGCGCTTCAGCGCTCCTTCCTCATCTCGGCGAAGACGTCCTTCGCCGTCAGCATCGCCTCGCGGATCAGCGGCACCCCGACATAACCAGAAAGGTGTAGCAGCACTTCGATCAGCTCGTCCTCGCTCCAGCCCTGCCGGCGCGCCATCCGGAGATGGATGGCCAACTCGGGCGTCCGCGCCGTCGCGGCATCCGACACGACGCAAATCAAGGTGCGCGTCTTGAGATCCAATCCCGGGCGGGTCCAGAGGGCACCGAAGACGGTCTCGGTCGCCACGTCGATGAACTTCTTCATGAGGGGATCGCTGTACGCGGTCTGGTTGACGCGCTCGACGTAAGCGTCGCCGAGCAGCTGACGGCGCATCTCGCGTCCCTTCTCGTACGTCTCGCTCACGGCCATGGTCGGGCTCCTTTTCGAGAGATTGGCCGGATTGTATGTCATTCGGCGCCGGCCGAGGCGCGGCCGCAGATGTGATAGCCTCACGGACATCGAAAGGAGCTCCCTGTGACGGTCAGGCTCGGCATGTTCACAATGCCCTTCCACCACCCCGCGCGCGACTACGCCGACCTGCTCGAAGAAGATCAGGAAGCGATCGTCCTGGCGGATCGGCTCGGCTTTTCCGAGGCATTCGTCGGCGAGCACTTCAGCTCGTGGAGCGAGCGAATCACCTCGCCCCTGATCTTCCTGGCGACGGTGATCAACCGCACGCGCGATATCCGCCTCGGGACGGGCGTGATCAACATGCCCCACGTCCACCCGGCGACGGTGGCCGCGCAGGCGGCCATGTTCGACCACCTCGCGCGCGGACGCTTCATCATGGGGATCGGCCCGGGCGGCCTCGTGAGCGACCTCGAGCTCTTCGATTCGGGCGCGGCCGAGCTACGTCCTCAGATGGTGCTCGAGTCGATCGACATGGTGCTGAAGCTCTGGTCTAAGGATCCGCCGTACCGGATCGACGGACGCTTCTGGAAGATCTCGCTCGAGCAGGCCATCTGGCCCGAGTTCAAGGTGGGCTACATCCCGCGGCCGTTCCAGCAGCCGCACCCGCCGATCGCGCTCTCGATCCTGACGCCGAATTCGGCGAGCGCGCGCACGGCCGGCGAGCGCGGCTGGATCCCCATCTCCGGCCAGTTCTTCCATCGGCGCTACCTGCGCGGCCACTGGGAGCGATATATAGAAGGCTGCGAGAAGGTCGGCCGCCGTCCAGATCCCAGCATCTGGCGTGTATCGCGTACCGTCCTCGTCACTGAAACCGACGCCGAAGCTGAAGACTATCTGGCCGATTCCGAGAACGGCCTCTCGTTCTACTACCACTTCTTCATCCATAGCTTCTCCCGAGGCCGCAAGGCGCTCTTCATGCTGAAGCCCGACCTCGAGGTGCCCGACGAAGCGGTGACGCTCGACGAGGTCAAGCGCGCGCTCGTCATCGCCGGCAGCCCGCGCCGCGTGCTCGAGCAGCTCGTCGCGTTGCGCGAGGAGGTCGGGCACTTCGGGACGCTCTTGATGTCGGGCCAGGACTGGGACCAGCCCAAGCTCTGGCGCCGCTCGATGGAGCTGCTCGCAGCCGAGGTGATGCCGAAATTCTCGCGGCACGCCGACGCGACACCCGCGAGGTGAGGTGCTGACATGAAGGTCGCAACCTGGCAGGGCGAGGACCGCTTCACCATCGACACCGCACCGGAGCCCGTCGCCGGTCCCGGCCAGGTCGTCGTCGACGTGCAAGCCGCCGGCATCTGCGGCACCGACGTCCACGCGACGCAGGGGTTGTTTCCGTGGAAGCCGCCGCTGGTGCTCGGGCACGAGTACACCGGCGTGGTGCGCGAGGTCGGCCGAGGAGTCCCCAAGAGTCTCGTCGGGCGCACCGTCGGCTGCGAGCCGTCCTACGGCTGCGGCAAATGCGCGGAGTGCGCGGCCGGACGCGTGAGCCAGTGCGCTCAGTGCGTTCGCGTCGGCGGCTTCTCCGAGCGCGTCGCGCTGCCCGTCCGCAACGTCCACGCGCTGCCGCGCGGCCTCGATCCGATCACCGCGGCGATGACCGAGCCGACCGCCTGCTGCCTGGCAGGCCTCGAGACATTCAAGATGCCACGGGGCGCGACGGTGCTCGTGATCGGCGGCGGCATCATGGGGCTCGTGACCATGGTGCTCGCGGGCCGCCTCGGCGCCAAGCGGCTGGTCATGTCGGATCCCATCGAGGAGCGCCGCAAGATGGCGAAGAGCCTGGGCGCCGCCGTGGTGATCGATCCCACCCGCGAGAGCCTGAGAGACCGGATCATGGAGCTCACACACGGCCGCGGGGCCGACGTCGTCTGCGAGGCGGTCGGCAAGCCCGAGCTGGTCAAGGAAGCGGTCACGCTCACGCGTCCGAACGGCTTCTTCCAGCTCGTGGGCGTGAATCCCAAGGGCAGCGTCCTGTCGCTCGATCTCTGGGACGTCCACTTCCGTGAGATCAGGATCGGCGGCGCGTTCGGACGGGGCACCGCCTACAAGCGCGCGCTTGCGATGATGCCGAAGCTCGGCTTGAAGCGATTGGTCACGGCGCGATTCCCGCTCGAGCGGATCGGCGAAGGCTTCGCCCACGCGGCCGCGGGCCACGGCGTGAAGACGATGATCATGCCGGCGAGCGCCTGAGCAGCCCCGACGTCATGACGATCACGACCGCGATCCGCCGGCCGCTCGAGGGCATGCTGGTGCTCGATCTGGGCCAGATCTACAACGGCCCCTACTGCGGCCTGCTGCTCGGCTTCATGGGCGCCCGGGTGCTCAAGATCGAAAGCCCCGAGGGCGACATCGTCCGGCGCCGCAAGCGCCAGGTGGAGCCCTACCCGCTCGTGATGCTGAACTCCAACAAGGAGTCGGTGGTCCTCGACCTGAAGCATCCGGACGGCAAGGCGATCTTCCTGAGCCTGGCCCGCAAGGCCGACGTCGTCGTCGAAAACTTCGCCGCGGGCGTCATGAATCGCCTCGGTCTCGGCTGGGAGGTACTGCGCAAGGAGAACCCGCGGCTCGTCTACGGCAGCGGCACCGGCTTCGGGCTCTCCGGCCCGTACCGCGACCTGCCGGCAATGGATCTGACGATCCAGGCGATGAGCGGCATCATGAACGCGACCGGCTTCCCCGACCGGCCGCCGGTGAAGGCCGGCCCGGCCGTCTGCGATTTCCTCGGCGGCGTGCACCTCTTCGCCGGGATCCTCGGTGCCCTGTTGCAGCGCGAGCGCACCGGTCAGGGCCAGTTCGTCGAGGTCGCGATGCTCGACGCCGCGATCATCGCGCTGGCCAGCGCGCTCGGCGTCTTCATGGACGGCGACAAGTCGGTGCCGGCGCGCACCGGCAATCGGCACCCCGCGCTCGCGATGGCGCCCTACAACGTCTACGAGACGCGCGACGGCCACATCGCGATCTTCACCGCCTCGGATCGCCACTGGGAAAGCATCACCAAGGTGCTCGGACGCGAGGATCTATTGACGCACCCGGACTACGCGACGACACCAGGGCGCGCCGCCAAGGTCGAGCAGATCGACGCGATGGTGACGGCGTGGACCCGCGAGCGCTCGAAGAACGAGGTGATGGCCGTCCTGACCGAGGCGCACGTGCCCTGCGCGCCCGTGCGCACGGCCGCCGAGGTGGTCGCCGATCCCCACCTGAACGCGCGCGGCGTCTGGAAGGAGATCGACCACCCGCGGCGCGGGAAGACCAAGGTCCCGATCTCGCCGATCCGGCTGCACGGCTCCGAGCCGTCGGCCGTCGCCCGCCCGGCCCCGCTTCTGGGTCAGGATACCGACCGCGTGCTCGGCGAGATCCTGGGCCTCGCGAAGGACGAGCTGGAAGCTCTGCACGCCGCCGGTGTGATCGAGCCGGTCAAGACCTGAGGCGAATCAGACAAGGGAGAGCGGTCATGGAGCTTTCAGGACAGGTCGCGATCGTCACCGGCGCCGGCCGCGGCATCGGCCGCGCCACCGCGCTCGAGCTGGCCGGGATGGGCGCCGACATCGTCGTCGCCGAGCTCGACCAGCGCGGGAGCGGAGCGCACCGCGGCCGAGGTGAAAGGCCTTGGACGCCGTGTGAGCGTCGTGAGAACCGACGTGACCTCGCGCGCCGATCTCAAAGCGATGGCCGAGCGAGCGCGACGCCGAGTTCGGGCGGATCGACATCCTCGTCAACAACGCGGGGATCTATCGCGCGGCGCTGCCGCTCGACGTGACCGAGGAGCACTGGGACGCGATCATGAACGTCAACGCCAAGGCGGTGTTCTTCGCCACCCAGGCGGTGCTCCCGACGATGATCGCGCAGAAGCGGGGCGCGATCGTGAGCCTGGCGTCGATGGCCGGCAAGGTTGGCAGTCGCAACAACCTGCCCTACAACGCGAGCAAGGCCGCCGTCGTCAGCATGACCAAGAGCCTGGCGCTGGCTCACGCGGCCGACGGGATCCGCGTGAACTGCGTCTGCCCCGGGTTCGTCGAGACCGACATGTGGACCGCCGTCGCGCGCGAGCAGGGCAAGCTGATGGGGCTGACTGCCGACGAGTTCACCCGCCAGCGAGCCGGCACCGTGCCGCTCGGGCGGATGGAGCGCGCCGAGGATGTCGCCAACGTGATCGGCTTTCTCGTCTCGGAGAAGTCGGGCTACATGACGGGACAAGCGCTGAGCGTCGACGGCGGCCTCGTCATGCACTGAAGTAGATGGGGGGCCTCGAAGGGCCCCCCAAGCCCCGCGCTCGGACACGCCCCGGCACTGCCGTGGCGCGCCTCGACCGCGCTCGGAGGCAGCGACTAATTCACCTGTGCCGCGGCGCAGCCTTGCGGGTCCTGAGTCTGTGAGCAGTTCAGGAACAAGAGGATCGACCACACCGCTTGGTCCATGTGTCGCCACGAGTCGGCCACACGCGTGATCGCGAACGACAGCTGGGGTCCGGCGCCGGCTGACAGCGCCGCCGTGATCGCGGAATACTGTGTGGTCATTCCCGCAGAGCGAATGTCGGTCATTTGCTTGGTGTAGTTCAGGATGCGCCAGAACTGGTTCAGGTTGGTCTGGCCGACGCCGGCCATAATCGCGAGTCCGCGTCCGTGTATCTCGAAGATGATCCGGCTCGACTGCACGACCGCGTACCAGTTCGTCTCCGTCAGTGCTACCACTCCGTACTGCTGTATCGAAAATTCGAGCGCGTCGATGCTGTAGGCCCAGGCCCGAGCGAGCTCGGCCTGCGTGTGATCGTAGTCGCCGTGCGGGCCCACCAGCGCCGGGTACGACGGCGGGCGCGCATCGGCATAGGCCAGATTGCGGTCGAGCTGTCCGAGCGCGATCCGCGCCGCGGCGAGGTGCACCCCCGACGCGACCCGTAGGTTCGGACCCGTCGCAGCGGCGAGCAAGGCCCGCGTCTGATCGATCCGAAACCTCGCGACATCGAGATGCTCCCACGCGTCCGCCACCCGCTGCGGCCGCAACAACGGGTTGGGCAGGCTGAAGCTGGACGGCGACACGACGTCCACGAGCATCGCCAGCGCCGTCATCGCCTCGCGCGTCGCCCTGGTCGTGTGGATAATGGCCTGCTTCCGCATGGCCAAGGTGTCTTCCCGGTTCCGAATGGCGAAGGCCATATTCGAGAGTGCCAAGGTGAGTCGGTTCACGACTTCGGTGCGGAGCTTCTCGACTTGCTGGGCCTCGGCGGTTGTGAACGCCGCGTGGACGGGCGCGGCTCCCAGGAGCGTGAAGGCAAGAATTAACAGACGCATGATCCACATATCGGAATTCCCCCCAGTCGGTCGCCTCTCCTTGCGAGGCCACCGAGCCCGGCGACTCCGATCGCGCCGAACCACAGAACGAGCCCCGTCCGCGCGGCAACCGTCAATTCAACTAACAGGTGCAAATGCGCTGCCTAGAACGAACCGAACTTGCAATTGGGCATATGCGTTGGAAATGCGGCCCCTCAGAGGCCGGGCCGCGTGGGCGCGTCGCATCTAGTCTGTAATGATTCCCGACGAAACCGTGGCATGACCGTCAGCTCCCCATCACCAGCCCGCCGTCCACGTTGATCGCCTGGCCGGTCATGTAGTCGGAGTCGGGCCCGGCCAGGAACGCGACGACCTTCGCGACGTCCTCGGGTCGCTCCGGCCGCCCGAGCGGAATGCCTCGGATCCGCCGCTTCCACGCCTCGCCCTGGCCCAGCCCCTCGAGCGCGCCCCATTCCTTGTCGATCTGCTCCCACATCGCGGTCTCGACCGCGCCGGGGCAGACGCAATTCGACGTGATGCGCTCGCGCGCCAGCGCCTGGGCCGCGGAGCGCGTGAGACTGACGACACCGGCCTTCGAGGCCGAGTACGGCGTCATCAGGTGGTTGCCGCCGCGATACGACGCGATCGAGGCCGTCTGGATGAGCTTGCCGCGAAGCTCGCGAGCCGGTGATGAGGTCCTGCTCGAGCATGCGCCGGGTCACGGCCTGCAGGACGAAGAACACGGCGCGCAGGTTGACGGTCATCACGCGGTCCCATTCTTCTTCCGTCACGTCCAGCATGGGCTGCACGCGGATGACGCCCGCGTTGTTGAAGAGGACGTCGAGCCGGCCCCAGCGGCGGTACGGCTCCGTCGACCATGCGCTCGATATCCTCGCGGCGCGTGACGTCCGCGCGAATCGCGACCTGGTCGAGCTCCGCGGCGACTTTCTCCACTCCCGGGTCGAGATCGGCCAGCACGAGCCTGGCACCGTCGGCCGCGAGCCTCCGCGCGCATGCCGCGCCGATCCCGCGCGCCGCGCCGGTGATCAACACCGTTCGTCCGTCGAGCTGTCCCATCTCGCACCTCCCGAATGGGTGTATATACGAACTCCTGGAGCACATACAGAACGAGGAGGCCGCCATGGCATTCCGCATCAACCACATCCACCTGAAGGCGTCCGATCCGCGGAAGACAGCGGAATGGTATGTGAGGGCCTTCAACTTCAAGATCACGGGCGACGAGACCCGCGTCTTCGGCGATCGCTTCATCCGCTGCCAGAGCGAGGATGGCGGTATGGCCATCAACATCTCGGGGGCGCGCACAGGCGAGCGCCTCGGGCCCGGCGACGCGAGTGCCCATCACGGGCTCGAGCACTTCGGATTCGACTCTACGCACCTCGAGACCGACATCAAGCGGCTCGAAGGCCTCGGTGCCCGCCTGCTGGAGGGGCCGATCCAGAACCCCAACGGCTCGCGCATCGCCTTCATGTGGGCGCCCGACGACGTCAGGGTCGAGCTGGTCGAGCCAAGGAAGGTGGCCGGCGGCTCCGGCGGCTGCTGCTGAGGTCCGTCATCGCACGCTCCGAGCATGAATGCGGGGCGCGCCGTGGCGCCGAGGTGCGACTCACGCATCTCGGCGCCGCCGGCTGGGAGATCACGGACGGCCAGCGGGTCATCCTCATGGATCCGTATCTCTCACGCCTGCGGTATCGCTCCCGCTTCGGTCTTCTGGACACCCCCGAGCTGCCCGGCGATACGCGCCATGCCTATGGGCCCGACGACGAGCTCGTCTCCGACACGGCCGCCGTCGATGCCCGCATCACGCGGGCCGACTTCATCTTGATCTCGCACTCGCACTTCAATCACTGCCTGGACATGCCGCATATCGCCCGCAAGACCGGCGCCACCGTGATCGGCACCGAGAGCACGACGCTCCTGGCGCGCGCCGGTCGGAGTGCCGGAGGCGCAGCTCCTGACCGTGCGCGGGGGCGAGGACTACCAGTTCGGCGCGCTGTCGATCAAGGTGATTCCGAGTCTGCACTCGGCCCTGAACGGCAAGCACTACTACGACGGCCGCGTCGTGCCGCGCGACTTCAGCGGCCCGCGGCGCATGAGCAACGACGTCGAGGGCGGGACGCTCGCCTATCTGATCCGCCTGGCCGGCCGCCGGATCCTCTGGTTCGGCTCGATGAACTACATCGAGCGCGAGGTAGAGGGCCTGCGTCCGGACGTCGCGCTGATCGCCGCCGCGCGCCAGCGGCTCGAGGTCCACGACTACACGGGGCGCCTGATGCGAGCCCTGAACCGCCCGCCGATCGTCTTCGCCACGCACTGGGACGAGCAATCCCTGCCCTACGGCGCGCCTCAGGATCAGCGGCTGCGGGAAGCCGCGGTGTTCGTGAAGGAGGTCAAGGCGGTATCGCCTCGAACTCGCGTGGTGGTCCCCCGCCACTTCGAGCCGCACGTCCTTCCGGCCCGGCGGCGATAGCGATCGTTTGCATCCCCACCGGGCGGGCACTCGTCGGGCCCGAAGTGGCTCGGTATCGCTCCCCCCGCCCGGCGGGTCCTGATCCTCGGCTAAGCGTATCGTCTGGGTAAGAGCTGGAGTAAAGATTTCCCGAGTCCTGTGATCTCCCTTGCACGGCCGCCGCAGGCGACGCGCGGCCAACGATGGATCGCAGCAGCTTTCCCACGGACGCCGAGGCTTGGCACGAGTTTAGCCTCTCGAGCTCTTTTCGGAGGGATCAGCATGGACGCCTCGACTTCCGTCGCGACCGAGACCGTGTACTGGGCGCTCGATGGCGGCATTCATCACGCGAAGTGCGCTCAGCGGATGGTGCTGACCACGCGGGACTCGCAGGAGATGAGCTTCTCCTGCCTGGCGTGCACCGAGTCGGTGTCGGCTTCCCCTCGCGGCGTTGACGCGCCTCGCCGTCGCGACCTAGCCGTCGCGACCCGCGCCGGCGCCTAGTACGCCCGCCCGAAGATCGCCACCTGCTTGGCCGGACGGCCGGTGCCGATGCAGACCCCTTCGCCGCCCGGCTGCTCGAGCGGGATACAGCGGATCGTGGCCTTCGTCTCTTCCTTGATCGCCGCCTCGCGGTCGGCGTCGCCCGACCACCAGGCCCGGCAGAACAGCCCTGCCTCGATCGCCTGCTTGAACTCGTCGTAGGTGCGGGGCTCGGCGGTGTTGTCGCGCATGAAGGCCTGAGCCCGCTCGAACATCGCCTTCTGGATCGACTCCAGCATGGCGGTGACCGCGCCCGTGAGCCCCTCCTCCGGCACGAACGACTTCCCGGCCTTACCGGGCATGTCGCGACGAGCCAGCACGACCTGTCGCTTCTCGACGTCGCGCGGGCCGATCTCGATGCGCAGCGGCACCCCGCGCATCTCCCAGTCGTTGAACTTGAAGCCGGGCGTGACACCGTCGCGCTCGTCCAGCTCGCACGCGCACGCCGCCCGCCGCCAGCTGGGTCTTCACGCGTCCCGCGGCTTCGAGCACCGTGGCCCGCTCGGCGTCGCTCCGGTAGATCGGGACCACGACCGACCTGGTACGGCGCCAGGCGTGGCGGCAGGATCAGCCCCTGATCGTCGCCGTGCACCATGATGATCGCGCCGATGAAGCGCGTCGACAGGCCCCACGACGTCGTCCAGCAGTGCTGGAGCTCGTTGTCGCGATCGAGGTACTTGATGTCGAACGCCTTGGCGAAGTTCTGGCCGAGGTTGTGCGACGTGCCGGCCTGGAGCGCCCGCTTGTCGCCCATCATCGCCTCGATCGTGTAGGAGTGGTGCGCGCCGGCGAACTTCTCGGCCTGGCGACTTGACGCCGGGGATCACGGGCACCGCGGCCTCGTTGACGGCGAAGTCGGTGTAGACGTCGAGCATCTGGCGCGTCTCGGCCTCGGCCTCGTCGTAGGTCGCGTGCGCGGTGTGGCCCTCCTGCCACCAGAACTCGAGCGTGCGCAGGAAGAGCTTGGTGCGAAGCTCCCAGCGCACGACGCTGTTCCATTGGTTGATCAGCACCGGCAGGTCGCGGTACGACTTGATCCACTGCGCGTAGGCGTGACCGATGATCGTCTCCGACGTCGGCCGCACGACCAGGGGCTCGCTCAGCTCCTCGCCCCCGCCGATCGTCACCACCGCCAGCTCCGGCGAGAATCCCTCGACGTGCTGCTTTTCCTTCTCGAGGAACGACTTCGGGATGAACAGCGGGAACGCGGCGTTCACGTGGCCGGTGGCCTTGAAGCGCCGGTCGAGGGCGCCCTGGATGTTCTCCCAGAGCGCCCAGCCGTACGGCTTGACGATCATGCAGCCGCGGACCGGCGCGTAGTCCGCCATGTCGGCTCGCAGCACGAGCTGGTTGTACCACTCGTTGAAGTCCTGCTGCCGGGTCGGCAGGCTATCGGCCATGCAGCACCTCCACGGGCTCGGTCATCGCGTGCGCTCGAGGATGTGGACGCCGCGTCCGCGGTCGACGAGGTACATCAGGCCGCGATCGTCCACGCACACGTCGTTGCTGCACACGCGCGACGATCCCTCCGGCACCGGCGGCAGGAAGTGCCCCACCTCGCGCGGCGCGTGCGGGTTGGCGATGTCCACGATGCGCAGGCCGTGCGCGAACCACGCGACGGGAATCTCGGTGGAGGTGATCGTCTCGCACGGCTGATGGCATCCGGTGAAGTCCGGCTGGGCCTGCCCGTCGGTGTCGACCTGGAAGCTGGCGAAGGGGACGGGCTTCTTCTCATCGGAGATGTCCACCAGCCACAGGAACGCGGGCGGCCCCTGCTTGAGCTTGGCCACGTCCTCGTCGGCGACGAGCATGACCTTTCGGCCGTGGAGCGGAAACGGCACCGGCAGCGCAGTGTGGGTCGGCGTCAGAAAGGGCGGGCTCCAGTCGAGGCCGGAGACGAAGCGCGGCTTCGCGAGATCTTCGACGTCGAGAATGACGAAGCCGCCGTGCCAGTAGCTGACGTAGAGCCGGTTTCCCTCACGGATCGGATGATGGCAGCGGTGCTGCCGCCCCGACCACGTGGGCGTCTCGCCGCCGGCCGTCCATTGCCCGGGCATCCACCAGCGGCCGACCTCCTGGGGCCGGCTCGGATCGGCGAGGTCGAGGATCATCACGATGTTCCCGACGTAGCCGTCCATCTCGGGCGAGATGTAGGCGTAGCGGCCGTCGAAGGTGAAGCGGTGCACGCCGGTCCCGCCACTGCGCCACAAAGTGATCTCGCGCGGCCGGCTCGGGGTCGACACGTCGTAGATGCCGAGCCCGCGCGGCGCATCGGGCGACGAGGCCTGGCCGTGCGCTTCGCGGTTCACGAGCATGAGGCCGTTGGCCGCGCGCACCTTGTGCGAGTGCGTCCCCGGGGGCACTTCGATCGACGCGAGCTGGCGCGGCCTGGACGGATCGCTCACGTCGACCACGGTCGTGCCGTGCGGCGCCTTCATGTGCGCGACGAACGCCACGCGCCCGTCGACGACGACCTGTCCGCCGCCGGCGCAATCGAAGTAGCCGACCTGCCGGACGCCCTTGGCGCTCGCACCGTTTCCGCTCATCTCGTGTCCCCTTCCCGTCTCACCTTTCGAGCCGCTGCAGTGTACCAAGACTCCGAAAGGCGACTGGCGTATAGTACTGCGCCATGAGCCAGACCAAGGAATTCCCGCGCCCGTTCGCCACGCTTCCCGAGATCCGCCGCGTCGCTCGCGCGCGCCTCGCCCGCGAGGCGTGGAATTTCGGCGACGGCGGCAGCGAGTCGGAAGCCACCCTGCGCCGCAACAAGCGGCACCTGGATCGGCTCGCGATCGCGCAGAACGTCCTCGTGGACGTGCGCGAGATCGATCTGCGCACGAGCCTGCTCGGCGTGCCGCTCTCGGCGCCGGTCGGCATCGCGCCCATGGGCGGCCTGGTCCTCTTCCATCCCGAGGGCGACGTCGAGATGGCGCGCGGAGCCGGCAAGGCCGATACCTTGCAGTGGCTCTCCGGCGCGACCGGCTGGCCGGTCGAGGACGTCGCGCGCGCGGGCGGCGCGCCGCAGATGTTCCAGCTCTATCACCACGGCGATCGCGGCTGGGTGGCCGAGCTGCTCAAGCGGGTCGAGATGTCGGGCTTCAAAGCCGTCGCCCTCACCGTCGACACCCAGCACTACAGCCGGCGCGAGCGGGACATCCTCGCGCGCTGGAGCCCGCGCAAGGCCATGGAGGTCGCGCCCAACCCGCGCGGCCCGTTCCACGACTATCAGATGCGCCTCACGTGGGCCGACGTCGAGTGGCTGATCAAGACGACGAAGCTGCCGGTCGGGCTCAAGGGCATTCTGACCGTGGCCGACGCCAAGCGCGCCGCCGAGATGGGCGTCAAGCTCATCTGGGTCTCGAACCACGGCGGACGCCAGCTCGATCACACCCAGTCGTCGATCGACGCGCTGCCGCCCATCGTCGACACCGTCGCCGGCCGTGCCGAGATCGTGATCGACGGCGGATTCTCGAAGGGCACCGACGTGATCAAGGGCCTGGCCCGCGGAGCCAAGGTCGTCATGCTCGGACGCACGGCGCTCTGGGGTCTCGGCGCCGACGGCGCGGAAGGTGTCGCGCGCGTCTTCGAGATCCTGCGCGACCAGCTCCACGTCGCGATGGGGCTCTGCGGCCGCACCAAAATCTCCGACCTCAAGCCCGACCTGATCTTCAGGGCGGATTGAAGGACGTTCACTGGCGAGGTCGATCGAGTAGCTCCCGGCCATAGGTCACAACGGAGGTGACGTCATGGCGACATGGACGCGTCGACAGGTGCTGGCGCAGATGGGCATCGCCGCAGCGGCGGTTCATACCCTCGATCCCCACGAGCTCTGCTGTGCCGTTCCGGCTCACGCTCAGACGGCCACGAAGGATCTTTTCGAGCTCAAGAAGGTGGCCGACGGCGTCTACATCGCGGTGGCGGCGACGACCTACAAGATCAACTCCAACGCCGCGGTGATCATGACGGACGACGGGGTGATCGTCGTGGATTCCCACTCCAAGCCGTCGGCGGCTCGGGCGGTGTACACCGAGATCCAGAAGGTCACCAACAAGCCGGTCCGCAAGATCGTCAACACGCACTTCCACTGGGACCACTGGCAGGGCAACGATCTCTACAAGGCCAACAACCCCGGGCTGGAGATCATCGCCACCGAGCGGACCAAGGAGAACCTCACCAAGCCGGACGCCGGCCGCGGTGGCATCCCCTTCGTCGAGCAGCAGCTCAAGACCTTGCCAACCGAGATCGAGAAGCTGAAAGCCGACATCGCCAAGGAAACAAACGCGGACACCAAGAAGAACCTCGAGTCGAACCTGCAGCAGGCGGAGGCCTATCAGCAGGAGCTCAAGCAGTTCAAACCGGCGCTCCCGACCCGCACGGTCGCGACGACAGCAACCCTGCGCGAGCAGGGCCGCGAAATCCAGCTGCAGGTCCTCGGCCGGGGGCACACCGACGGCGACCTCTACATCTACCTGCCGAAAGAAAAGGTCGTCATCACGGGCGATGCGCTGGTCGACTGGATGCCCTTCGTCAACGACGGCTACCCCGAGGACTGGGTCACGACGTTGACCACCCTCGAGAAGCTCGACTTCACGCAGATCATCCCCGGCCACGGCGAGGTCATGCCCAAGAGCGGCGTCGCGTTCTTCCGCGGCTACATCAGCGATCTCATCGCGGCCGTGAAGAAGGCGGCCGACGGACGGCGCCACCCTCGACGAGATGAAGACCAAGATCGCCGAGCAGCTGGCGCCCGAAGTACGAGCAAGGGATGTCCAAGTATCCTCTCGGGCGCTATCGTGCCAGCATCGGCATCAACATCGAGATGGTCCACAAGAAGGTGGTGACGAAAGCCTGAGGATGCGATCGAGGAAGCTCATCCAGCCGTTGGTCGTAATGGAGGTGACGTGATGGCACCATGGACGCGTCGGCAAGTTCTGGCTCAGATGGGTCTCGCGGCCGCAGCGGTGCACACCCTCGACCCTCACGAGCTTTGCTGTACCGTGGCCGCCCACGCCCAGACGGCGGACAAGGATCTGTTCGAGCTCAAGAAGGTCGGTGACGGCGTCTACGGCGCCATCGCGGCGACCCGGTACAAGGTCAACTGCAACGCCGCCGTGATCATGACCGACGACGGCGTCGTCGTCGTCGACTCGCACTCCAAGCCGTCGGCGCTCGCGCGCCATGTACCAGCAGATCCAGGGCATCACCAAGAAGCCGGTGATCAAGGTCATCAACACGCACTTTCACTGGGACCACTGGCAGGGCAACGAGTCCTACGCGGCGGCGAACTCGAAGGTCGAGATCATCTCCAGCTCGCAGACCAAGGAGAACATGGGCAAGCCCGACGCCGGCGTCGGCGGGGTCCCGTACATCGAGAAGCAGATCGCGAACTTGCCCGGCGAGATGGACAAGCTGAAGGCAGACATTCAGAAGGAAACGGATCCCCAGAAGAAAAAGAACCTCGAGTCCAACCTGCAGCAGGCCGAGTCCTTCCTGCAGGAGCTCAAGGCGATGAAGCCCGCGCTCCCCACGCGCACGGTCTCCACGACCCTCAGTTTGAAAGAGGGCGGCCGCGAGATCCAGCTGCTCGTGCTCGGCCGGGGCCACACCAACGGCGATCTCTACACCTTCCTGCCGAAAGAGAAGGTGATCGTCACCGGCGACGCGCTGATCGACTGGATGCCGTTCCTGAATGACGGCTTCCCCGAGGACTGGGTGCAGACCTTGACCGCCGTGGAGAAGCTCGACTTCGCGTCGATCATCCCCGGCCACGGCGAGGTCCAGCCCAAGAGCCACGCGGCGTTCTTCCGTGGCTATCTCGCCGATCTCATCGCGGCCGTGAAGAAGGCGTCGGCCGACAAGGCCACCCTGCCCGAGATGCAGAGCAAGATCGGCGACCAGCTGGCCTCGAAGTACGAAGCCGGGATGTCCAAGTATCCGCTCGGGCGGTACCGCGACCGCATCGGACAAAACGTCGAAATGGTCTACAAGAAGGTGGTCCAGAAGGCCTGAGGAATCCATGGCGACGACAGCCGCAGTCCTGAACGAATCGGCGCCGGCCTCCGAGTACGCGCGTCTGGAGGAACGCATCCTCGCGCGCGACCAGAAGGGCGCCAGCGACGTGCTCTACCGGCTCATGCAGCAGGGCCGGCCCCTCACCGAGATCACGCGCGAGACGGTGCGGATCCACGCGCCGTACACGCACGTGCCGTATCACCAGCGTCTCGACGACGGCATGGTGAAGTTCGTGAACAACGATCATTGCCTCTTGAGCGAGCGGGTCGGGCCTGCCGCTCGCCTCGATGATCCGTCCGGAGCTCCGGTATCTGCCGATGGCGCAGACCGTCTGGTACATGCCGACGGGGCTCGATCCGTGGAACCAGCTCCTCGGCAAGGCGCCGGGCCACTACACCCGCCTCTACGACATCAAGGTGAACACGACGCCGCCCATGCCCGAGCGGCACTGGCCGGACCAGGAGCCGCTCCAGATCGAGGGCACCCTGCGCGAGCGCCTGAACCACTGGCTCACGCTCGTGCAGCGCGGCGAGGTGCTGCCGTCGTACCGCGTCTTCCTCGGGCTGATGCAGGACGTGCCGAACCGGCGGCACGTCCTCGCGCATCTCGCGTTCGCCGGCCTCATCGACGTGCAGGACCGCATGTGGCACAACCGCTCCTACACCACCGGCCACAAGGGCTACCGGGCGCGCGCCACCATCGAGCTCGGCGAGGCGCTCGGCTGGGACAACGCGCACGACGTGCTCTACGCCGGCGTGCCCGACATCGCGGTGGGCCCGCGCTGGTACTCCGGCTACGAGCTCGGCTGCAACGTCATCCAGAACCAGCTCGACGGCCGTGACGCGGAGCTCCTGGCGCAGACCACGCCGCTGACGCCGGCCGAAGAGGCGATGCTGGTCGACGTCATCACGCGCCAGCGGGAGTTCTCCGTGGTCGACGCGCTGGTCGCCCTGCTCAAGGCGGGCCGGAGCCCGCGCCGCATCCTCGACGCCATCCAGGTCGCCGCCGCGCAGGTCATTCTCGAGACCGGCGAGCCGAACAACTACTCGATGGCGCAGCACGGCTACGAGTACTGCAACACGGTCGGCTGGTTCTACGACACCTTCGAGCATCCGCACCGGCTCAAGCTGCTCTTCGTGGCCGCGCTCTTCATCAACCGCGGCTCCGAGCATCAAGCCAACACGCCGGGCAACGGGCGGCGCGCCATCGCGCGCGCCGGCGGGCTCCGATGCCTGGTCGTCGCGGCAGATTCTCGAGAAGCTGGAGACGGCGCTGCTCGCGCTCCGCGCCGACGAGTCGGTGGATCTGACGGCCGCCTACCTGAAGGGCGGCTACGACCGGGCGCCGCTCGTCCAGACCCTGGCGACCGCGGCGAGCATCGTCGGCAACGATCCGCACAACCAGGAGCTCGGGCTCTGCACGCTCGAGGACTACTTGCACACGCAGGCGCACGACCGCGAGCGGCTCTTGCTGGCGAGCGCCCAGCACACGGCGGGACATCGGAAGTACGGCGACCATCTGGAGGCGTATCGCCGCTTCGCCGAGGCGATGGATCTGGAGCGGCGCTAGCGCGGAGGCCGGCTACTTCTACGTCGGCTGCTGCTTGATCTCGGCGATCTTGCGATCGCGATCGCTCGCCAGGCGGTCGCGGTCGCGCGCCACCTCGGCCTCGAGCTTCTCGACCTCCTCCCGGCTCTGCGCCTTGTGCAGCGCATCGCGATGGAGGATCTCGCGCTCGGCCATCCGCGCCTGATAGACCTGACGCGCCTCGGCGATCGCCGCCTTCTGCTGATCGGTCAGCGGGCGCTCCTCGACTCCGGCCTCGCGATCCTTCTGCCTGAGGCGCTCCATCGCCAGCTCGTACGCGCTCTTGGGGCCGTCGGAGGGCATCGGGCCTCAGTCTACCTCACCGCAGGGCTTCGCCGCAGCCGCGGTACGTCTTGCCGTCGAGCTCGACGGTGACGGTGGACAAGGAGCGGGCGCGGCGAGAACCCCCTGGAGACCGGAGGCTCGTCGTCGTCACGGGCGGTTCAAGAACCCCAAGATTCGGTCACGGTGCTCGGCGACGAGCTTGGTCGCCGCGACGTGGAGAAGCTGGCGGTCGCATTCCGAGGACAGGCCGAGGCGCGTCGGGATCTCCGCGATTCGGGTGACGACATCGTCCGGTGTCTTGAGCGGCTCCCGCTCGGCCTTGCAGGCCGGCGGCAGATCGCTCAAATCCGCTGCCCACTTGGCATCGGTGTGGCGGAGCACGACGACCGTGATGGTTTTCGAGTCTGGAAAGACTCCCTCGATCTGCAGAGCGCGGAAGAAGAGCGCCTGATAGGTGATGGCCCGCTCCTCCATGATGCTCGTGATGCGGGTGAAGTCGAAATTGAGCAAGTTGAACGGCGTGGCGCGGCGAACGAGCTGCTTCTCGCCGACCGAGAAAGGGAAGGAGCTGTCGAAGGCGATGACGAGGACGCGCTTCGCCCGCTTCTCCTGGAGCTGCTTGAGGTAGACGAACAGGAGCGATTCGATCCCTGAGTTCTCGTAGAGTCCGCCGTCCCCGACGTGCCAGTACGCCTCTTCGTCCCCGATCTTGACCGTGACCGGGCCGATGAACGGCGCAAAGGACGCGGACGCCGCAGCCGAACCCGACAGAAGGAACACGCAAGGGTCGATGTGGACCTCGGCCGGCGTAATCGGCCGGAGAAGCTTCCAGCGGGCGCGAATGGTGTCGCTTCCTCCATCACGCGCCCGCGCTGGGCGAGCGACCGCTCCAGATCCGCGAAGAAATCGTAGTCGAATACCTCCGCCGGCAACGGGGTCAGCGCGAGACGCCGACCGTTGTTGTAGAGCGTGGTGTTGATGATCAGTCCGGGCGTATCGCCGGCCTTCTCACGCGCGGCGAGATCCCCCAGGCGGGCGCGGCCATAGAGCCGCTCGTCGAGGATTTCGGCGAGCGTGCGCGCGGCGAGCGCGGAGTTGAGCCACCGGAACGATAGGATCTGGCGCCAGATCAGGGACGTCTCGAAGTCCTGACTCAGCTCCGTGCGGTACTGATCGAAAAAGGCCCGATAGGCTTCGGACAGACTTCCATCCGCGTTCAGAACCGGCACGTCGCGGCCGGGCTTCTTCAGGACGTAGTAGGTCGCCGAGAGACTGCCGCCCGAGACGCTCGACAGGTGGGCGATCTTGTCGATCACCGACACGCCATCCGCCGTGCGGAGCCCGGCCAGTGCCTCCAGCCCGGCTTCCGCGAAGAGCGCGGCGCGGCTTCCTCCACCCGAAAGCGCGACCCCCAGAAGGAGATCGCGCTCGGGAGCGGTGGTCTGGCATGGCCCGGCCCCGTCCACTCGCTCCACGGTGTAGTAACTCGAGCTTGCGCACCCGGCCAGGAAGGCCGCGCAGACCATGACGAAGGCAACTCGCGTGCCGATCATACGTTCTCCTCGAATGAATCTGTGATTCGTCGGGGCCGCCCGTGGCGAGAAGTTTACGGGCAGCGGGCCGGCTGCGGAAAGACAATCGCTGCCGACGGCCGATTTTCTCGCGGCATTCGTATCTTTGCGACGAAAGTCTCAACCTGGAATTCTTCCCGCCGTGGCAACCTTACCGCTGCTATCTCAGTGCGTGACATCGACGGAGGCGAACTCATGAACACTCGGGCCCTGCTCGCGCTGACCCTGCTGATCACCGCGTGCACCTCGAGTCCGGTGACAGTCACTCGCGTCGACGCGCGTGACGTCCACCGGAGACTCACCCAGAGCGCGCTCTCTTCGGGCGAGCTCAGCACGTTCACTCGAAACGTGCTGCTCGAGACCGATCTGCTCACACTGTACAGCGTCGAACCCGCGAAAGCGCTCGAGCGGCTCCGCGATCTGGCCGTCTCCGGCTCGGGGGGCCCAACGAACTGTTCGCCGTCGCCGAGGCATCGTTCCTCCACGCGGAGCGGCCTCGGCAACGGCCGTACTATCTCGTGGATACGCTGTACGCGTGGGCCTATCTCTTCCCCGACGATCCATGTCGAGACGCCGAGCCCGTTCGGCCCGCGCCTCCGGCTCGCCACCGACATCTACAACCGTGGCCTCACCTCGTCGCTCGAATCCGTCGAGGGCGGCCAGCTGGCTCTGCGCGCCGGCGCGTTCGACCTGCCATTCGGTAGGCAGCTCCACATCGCGTTCGATCCCGAGCAGCTACGCTGGCGGGGCCGAGACATGGTCGGCTTCGCGCCGGTGGCCGAGCTCAGGGTGTCCGGACTCCATGGCTACTATAGCGAGCGCGGCATCGGAGTTCCCCTTGCGGCGACCTTGGCCCCCCTCCCCGGGACGCGGCCGAAGAGACTTGCTGGCCGCAGAGCTGACGATTCCCGTCACGGCGCTGCTGCGACTGCCGCATTCGCGCTCCCGGCTTGCGTGGGATCCGCTCGAGGGAGTACTGCGCGCCGAGCCGCGAGAGTCGAGATCGAGGGGCCGGTCCCCCCGAGAGCGAGTCCACGGCGGTCCTCGCCTATTCGCTCGCCGATTCGCCCATCTGGGCTCAGGAATACCAGCGCTTCTTCAACCCCCTCAAGTTCGGGCGAGACGACGACGCACAGCTCTACGCCAGCGTGCCGCATCGGCCAGGACGTATCCCAGTGGTGTTCGTGCATGGGACGGCTTCGTCGTTCGGCCGCTGGGCGGAAATGTACAACCGCCTCGCCGCCGATCGTCGGCTTCGGGAACGCTACGAGTTCTGGTTTTTCTCCTACCACTCGGGCTCGCCCGTCTCCTGGTCGTCCATGCTGCTCCGTGATTCGCTCCGCCGCGCGGTCCAGCTCCTCGATCCCGCCGGCGCCGATCCGGCGATGCAGCGAATGGTGGTGATCGGGCACAGTCAGGGTGGGTTGCTGACCAAGATGACGGCGATCGACAGCGGCTCCCGCTTCTGGATCTGAACTGGACGAAGCCGCTGGAGTTGATGGACGTCTCCCCGGAAACGCGCGACGTGCTGCGGCGCTGGGCCTTCGTCAAGCCCTTGCCGTTCGTGACGCGCGTGATCTTCCTCGCGACGCCTCACCGTGGCAGTCCCTTCACCGTTGGCCGCATCGCCAGCTGGGTGGGAGGCTACGTCACGACGCCGTTCGCTCTCGCGCGTGTACGGGTCCTCGCCGTTGACTGCGGCCCGGAGCAGCGGCGGCAGCCCCATGCCGATCTCGGCCTCGCCCTTCTGGATCAGGACGGCGTTCTGCGCGCCGCCGCCCGCGATGACCTTGATGCTGAGCCCCGCCTTCTCCCGCATCAGCTCGGCCATGCCGCTGGAGATCGCGTACCATCCGCCGCCGACGGCGCCGGCGGCCCACGTGAGGTTCTGCTGAGCGTGCGCGGGCGCGCCGGGCCCGGCGAGCACGACCACACTTCCGAGCACGAGACCGAGCAACCGTCGGCGGCTCAATGGATCCCCCATTCGCTCCCGGCATCCTACCTCATGAGCTTTTGCCCTCACCCCTATGAGGCGAATCTTCGTCCCGCGCGGATTCTCTCGCGCGTCGAAAAACGGCGAGAAGAGCTGGACGGCGACGGCGCAGAGGACCTCGCTGCTCGCAATGTCTTCGCGAGAGGTATGCGACCGCGTCAGGGTCCGGAAGTGCGCGAAGCGGACGGTGATGGTCACCCTGCGGCAGGCGCGAAAGCCCTGGCGTTGGAGTCGCACGCAGACCTCCCCCGCCAGGGCCCGGACCCGCTCCAGGATGAACTGGGCGTCGAGCGTATTGACCTCGAAGGTCTCCTGCTCGCCGACCGACTTCGGCTCCCATTCGTTCGAGACGACGCTCTCGGACAGGCCGTGCGCCTTGGCGTGAAGCTCCTCGCCCCAGCGGCCGAACCATTCGACGAGCTGGGCGGCCCCGAGCGCACGAAGATCGCGGACGATACGGATCCCCCGCTCGTTAAGCTCCGCCTCGGTCTTCGGACCGATGCCGGGGATCACGCGAATGGTCATCGGATCCAGAAATGCCTGCACCTCGTCGGGCGTCACGACCGTCAAGCCGTCCGGCTTCTTGAAGTCGGAGGCGATCTTGGCCACGAGCTTGTTGGGGCCGAGGCCGACCGAGCACGTGAGAGCCAGGCGCTCGGCGATCTCACCTTTGAGCGCCCGCGCCCGCTCCACCGCCGCGTCGTACGTCCCGAGCGACGAGAGGTCCAGATAGGCCTCGTCGATGCTGGCCTCTTCAAAGGCGTCTCCGGCGTGGGCGAGGATCGCCATGACCCGCTCGGACATCTCGACGTACAGCCGGCGGTTGCCGTGGACGAAGACCACGGGCTCCTCGCCTTTCCGGCGAGCGGTCTCCGCGAGCTTCCAGGCGCGCGAGATCGGTAGTGCCGCGCGGATGCCATAGCGTCGCGCCGCATAGCTGGCGGCCTCGACGACGCCGCGACCCCGGCCCTCCTTCGGGTCGGCGCCGACCACGACGGGCTTATCGCGCAGCGCCGGATCGTGGTGCACCTCGACCGAGGCGTAGAACGCGTCCATGTCGACGTGCGCGATGATTCGCACGCGCCAAGGGTACTCCAAGGCCACGCTGTGACGTTTTGAGTCACTTTTCGGAAACCATGGTCCGAGACGGGCGGTTCTGGGTAGGATTTGAGCGGCCCAGACCTGGCCAGTCCGGCCCTAACCTCCTGGTCTGTCGACGATTTCGACTTTCGGTATCGGATTTGCCCCTGCAGAGTGGCATGGATACCGTTGGGCGAGTCGCCAGAGTCCAAGGCCAAGACCGGGTCATCGAGCGCCATCTGCTCGGCCTGGGGGTCCTGCTTCTGACGGTAAGCGCGGGGTACTTCCTCTCCGGGCTCACCGGCGGGCGTGCCGCTGCGCCCCCCGTCAAGGAGGTTCGCGTCGAGGCTCCTCCTGCCGCTCCGTCCGAGATCAGCCCGGTGGTCGCGGAGGCCGAGGTCGAAGTCGACCTCGACGCGTACATCAAGGAAGTGGCGGCCAGACACGGGGTGCCGGCCGACCTCGTCGTCGCCGTCATCGAAGCCGAGTCCGCCAACAACCCGCGCGCCGTCTCGCGGCGGGGTGCGCGCGGCCTGATGCAGCTCATGCCCAGGACTGCGAAGACCCTCGGGGTCGACGACCCCTTCGATCCGCGGGAGAACATCGAAGCCGGCATCAAGCACCTGCGCGCGATGATGGATCGCTTCGGCAACAACCTTCCGCTCGTCCTCGCGGCCTACAACGCCGGCGAGGTCGCGGTCATCAAGCATCGCGGCGTCCCGCCGTACCGCGAGACCCGCGCCTACGTGAAGCGGATCCTCAAGAAGCTCGACCGCTCGACCGTGGCCGTCCGGCTCTAGCCTCTCTCGACCGGTCGCTTTGATATCCTGACGCGCATGGCGCGCGTCTTCGTGCCGCACTCGTCTCACTGGGGCGCCTTCGAGGCCGAGGTGTCGGACGGCACGGTCGTCGCGATCCATCCCTATCGCCACGACCCCGATCCCTCCCCGCTGCTCGGCAACATCGTCGACAGCCTGCGCCATCGCGCCAGGATCGCGCAGCCGATGATCCGCGCCGGGTGGCTCGACCGGGGCCCCGGCGCCGATTCGCGCCGCGGCGCCGAGCCGTTCGTGCCGGTCAGCTGGGCGACGGCGATCGACCGGCTGGGCGCGCGAGCTTCGACGCGTCTACCAGCGCCACGGAGGTGCCGGCGTCTACGGCGGCTCGTACGGCTGGAGCAGCGCCGGACGCTTCCACCACGCGCAGAGCCAGCTCCACCGATTCCTCAACTGCCTCGGCGGCTACGTGCGAGGCGAGCACACCTACAGTAACGGCGCGCAGTCGGTGATCATGCCGCGCGTCGTCGGCTCGATGCGCGAGTTCCTCGACCGGGCCACGGCGTGGTCCGTGCTCGAGCGGCACACCGAGCTGTTCGTCTGCTTCGGCGGCATCCCGATCAAGAACACGATGGTGAGCCCAGGCGGCGCTAGCCGACACCCGGCGCGCGATCACCTCCACGCGGCACGGGCGCGCGGCGCCGAGTTCGTGCTGGTGAGCCCGCTGCGCGACGACCTGCCCGGCTTCGTCAGCGCCGAATGGCTCGCGATCGTGCCCGGCACCGACGTGGCCGTGATGCTGGCGATCGCCCACACGCTCGTCGACTGAGCGACCTGCACGACCGCGCGTTCCTCGCGCGCTGCTGCGTCGGCTACGAGCGCTTCGAGGCCTACGTGCTCGGCGCCACCGACGGCTGCCCGAAGACGCCCGAGTGGGCCGAGCGGCTGTCCGAGATCCCCGCGGCGAGCATCCGCGCGCTCGCCCGCCGCATGGCCGCCAAGCGGACCCTGATCAACGTGAACTACTCGCTCCAGCGCGTCGAGCACGGCGAGCAGGCGCCGTGGCTCGCCGTGACCCTGGCCGCGATGCTGGGCCAGATCGGGCTGCCCGGCGGCGGCTTCGGCCAGGGCTATGGCTCGCTCGGCTACATCGGCCGCGCGCCCTTGCGCGTCGGGCCGCCGACTCTGCCGCAGGGGCGCAACCCCGTGAGCGCGTTCATCCCGTTCGCGCGCGTGGCAGACATGCTGCTCCACCCGGGAGAGCCGTTCGACTTCGACGGGCAGCGCCTCACCTATCCCGATATCCGTCTCGTCTACTGGTGCGGCGGCAATCCCTTCCACCACCATCAAGATCTGGCGCGTCTGCGACGCGCGCTCGCGCGCCCGGAGACGATCGTCGTGCACGACTCGTTCTGGACGCCGATGGCGCGCCACGCGGACGTCGTGCTGCCGGCGACGATGACGCTCGAGCGCAACGACATCGGCGGCTCGCCGAACGATGCGTGCCTCATCGCGATGCGCCAGGCGGTCGAGCCGTGGGGCCAGGCGCGGAACGACTTCGCGATCTTTGCCGACCTCGCGACGATCATGGGAGTCGGCGAGTCATTCACGGAGCGCCGGGACGAGCTCGGCGTGGCTGCGCCACCTCTACGAGGCGTGGCGCGTGCGGCTCGCGGATGAAGGCGGCTCGGCGCCGACCGTTCGACGAGTTCTGGGCGGTCGGCTTCCTCGAGGTGGGCGGCGTCGACGACGACCTGGTGCTCCTCGAGCGGTTCCGCGCCGATCCAGAGGGCACGCCGCTCAGCACTCCGAGCGGCAAGCTCGAGATCTTCTCGGCCACTATCGACGGCTTCGGCTACGACGATTGTCCCGGCCATCCGACCTGGCTCGAGCCCACCGAGTGGCTCGGCGCACCGCTCGCGCAGCGCTACCCTCTCCAGCTCATCGCCAACAACCCGACCGCGCGCCTGCACAGCCAGCTCGACGTCGGCGCGTTCAGCCAATCCTCGAAGGTGCGGGCGCGCGAGCCGATCCGGATGCACCCCGCCGACGCCGCGGCGCGCGGGATCCGGAGCGGCGACGTCGTGCGGGTGTTCAACGAGCGCGGGAGCTGTCTGGCCGGCGCCGTGGTGAGCCGACGCGGTGCGTCCCCGCGTCGTGCAGCTCTCGACGGGCGCCTGGTACGATCCGCTCGACCCGGCCGATCCGGACGCGATGTGCGTGCACGGCAACCCCAACGTCCTCACGTTCGATCGCGGGACCTCGAAGCTCGCGCAGGGCTGCTCCGGGCAGCACGCGCTCGTCGAGGTCGAGCGCTGGACGGGGCCGCTGCCGCCGGTGCGCGCCTACGATCCGCCGGCGACGGAGCAGCGTTCGGGAATCTAGCCGAGACGCCTCAGACGTTCCTCCACGGATCGGGCGCGTGGTCGAATTGAGAAGGCGGTTTCGCCGCGAGCACCTCCTGCACCTTCTCCATGAGGCGCTCACCGGTGAACGGCTTGAGGACGATCGGCGTGCCGAGATCCAGGCCGTTCTCGGTCTCGGCGAACTGCTGTCGGCCCTGGACGATGGCGAAGGTCGCCATGTACAGGACTCTCAGATCCGGCCGCTGAATTCCTAGGAGCTGCGCCAGATCCTGACCGCTGGCACCGGGCATGACGGCGTCGGTCAGCAGCAAGTGGATGGGCCCGGCACACGCGGCGGCGACGCGCACCGCCTCTTCGGCGTTGAGCGCGTGCAGAATCTGGAAGCCCTCGCCCTCGAGCGTCTCGCGGGCCGTAGCGAGGATTTCGGGCTCGTCGCCCACCAGCAGGATCGTTTCCATAAATGGCCTCCGCCCGGTGCAGGCTGAGCCGGAGTTCCCCGGCGGGTCGTGCCACCAAAGCCCGCCGTGACCATCTCCCGAATAGATCTAGCTTATCAATTTACGACCCCCTCGCGCTGGCCTCGCTGCTGAGAGCTGGCGTCTCGCTCAGAGCCGGAAGCCGTAGAGCCGGGCGGCGTTGGCGCGGGTGATCTTGAACCGGTCCTCGGCGCTGGCGTCCTTGAAGTCGCGCGCGACGACCTCCTGCGAGTGCGGCCAGGACGAGGCCTGGTGCGGATAGTCGGACGACCACATCAGCTTGTCGACGCCGATGAAGTGGCGGTTGGCGACGCCGACGTAGTCGTCGATGTAGGTGCAGTACATCTGGCGCTGGAAGTATTCGCTCGGCTTCAGGTAGATCTTGAAGCCGGCCGCGTAGCGACCGCGCTCGAAGGTGCGGTCCATGCGCTGCAGGTAATACGGCAGCCAGCCGCAGTTGTTCTCCGCCGAGACGATCTGAGAGCTCCGGGAAGCGGTCGAGCACGCCGGAGAAGATCAGCACGCTGAAGGATCGCTCGACCTCGTGCGACAGGACCGTGGCCCGCATGTAGCGGTCGCTCGAAGCTCCACTGGCTCTCCCAGCCCATGCCGGTGATCGAGTGCAGGCTGATCGGCATGCTCAGCTCCTGGGCGCGCGGCCCAGAACGGATCATAGACCTCCGAGCTATAGGGCTGCTCGACGCGGCGGCGAGCACCAGATCATCGCGCCCTTGAGACCGAGCTTCACGCAGCGCTCGAGCTCCGCGGCGCCCGCCTTGGGGTCGTAGAGCGAGATCAGGGCCAGGCCGGCCATGCGCTCGGGCGCATAGCGGCAGTAGTCGGCCAGCCAGTCGTTGTAGACGCGGAAGCATTCCTGCCTGAAGCGCCGGCGTCCTTCAGCCAGAAGATCCGGAAGCCGAGCGTCGTGTAGAGCACGTCGGCCTCGACCCCGTCCAGCTCGTTGTCCTTCAGGCGCTCCGCCGGGTCCCACCCGCCCGGTCGCGCGTCGGCGTAGGTGGCCTTGGTGAGGAACTCGGCGAGCTCCTGCGGCGCTCTTGCCGGCCGCCGAGACCGATGCCGATCGGATGCGGCGCGTAGCCCTTCGTAGAGGAAGTAGGCGCCTTCGTGCCCGGGGGGATTCGACCACCAGCCGCGGCGCCCGGTCGCGGAATCGTCTGTCCACGCGCTCGGACCACAGGTCCGGCGGCTCGCTCACGTGCGAATCGGCGGAGATCAGTTTGTAGTCGACATGTTCACCCCGATCGCCTCCAGGTCGTCGTCGCTAGAACTCTCCTCGTCGACCGTTGCCTACCGCTCAGTCGAAGATGATGCCGCCGTCGACGTTGAACGACTGCCCGGTGATGTTGCGCGCCCCGGGCGAGGCGAGGAACACCGCCAGCGCCGCGACGTCGTCGGGCTCGTTCGGCCGCCCCAGCGGAATCGCGGCATTCCGCCGCCGCTCCATCTCCTCGACCGTCACGCCCTCGGCGGCGGCGCGCACACGGAGATTTTCCTCCGACAGCTGGCTCAAGGTCGTGCCGGGGCAGATCGCGTTCACGTTGATGTTGTGCGGGGCGAGCTGGAGCGACGCCATGCGGGTCATGCTGATGACGGCGCCCTTGGTGCCGGCGTAGATCACGTTCGAGGCGCCCGCGAACCCCTTGCCGGCGATCGAGGCGATGTTGACGACGACCCCGCGGCGGCGCGGGATCATCTCGCGCGCGACCCGCTGGAGGCAGAAGAAGACGCCCTTGCCGTTGACCCGCATGATGCGATCCCAGTCCTCTTCGGTGAGATCCATGATGTAGGCCCGTCGGGTGACGCCGGCGTTGTTCACCAGGACGTCGATCTGGCCGAACGTGTCCATGGCCCGGCGCGTCATCGAGTCGATGCTCTTGAGGTCTCCGACGTCGGCGCCGAGTGCCAGCGACTTGCGTCCGAGCGCACTGACGGCGTCGGCGGTCGACTTCGCGGCGGATTCCTCGAGGTCGACGGCCACGACGTGCGCGCCGGCTCGGCCCAGCGCCAGCGCCGTCGCGCGGCCGATGCCGCGCGCGGCGCCGGTGACGATCGCGACTCGATCGGCGAGCGATTGGCCGAGGTCGACCATCGCTAGGCCCCTGGCGGCGTGAGAAGCTCGGGGATCACCCACTTGGGGCGCGGCCGCTCGCGACGCGCTGGATGTTATCGAAGCCGTTCCGGAACCGCGCCGACCAGTTCTCCCAGGTCGGTCCGGCAGAGTGCGGGGTGAGGGTCACGTTCTTCAGAGCATAGAGCGGGTGATTGGCCTTCGCCGGCTCTTCGACCAGCACGTCGAGCCCCGCCGCCAGGATCTGTGCCGCTCGTCAGCGCCTTGTGAAGAGCCGCCTCGTCGACGACCGGCCCGCGGCAGGTGTTGATGAGGATCGCGGTCTTCTTCATCATCGCCAGCTCGCTCGCGCCGATGAGATTGCGCGTGCTCTCGTCGAGCGGCACGTGCAGGCTGACGACGTCCGCCGCTTGCAAGAGCTCGGTGAAGAGCACGAAGCGGACGCCGAGGGCGTCTTCCTGATCCTCGGTGAGCCGCGCGATGTCGTAGTACAGGACGTTCATGTTGAACGCGTGCGCGAGCCGGGCGACCTTCTTGCCGATGTTGCCGAGGCCGACGATGCCGAGCGTCTTGCCGTGCAGCTCGAACACCCGCGAGTCGAGGTGGTTGCCCACGCGCCACTTGCCGGCGACGACATCGTTGTGGAACACGACCAGCCGCTTCAACACCGCGAGCATCAGCATGATCGCGTGCTCGGAGACGGCGATCGCGTTGGCCCCGCCGTTATTGGCGACCGGCACCTTCGCCTTCCGCGCCGACTCGATGTCGACACGGTCGTACCCGGCGCTGAGGAGCTGGACCAGCTTCAGCTTGGGCGCCGAGCGGAAGAACTCGCCTGCGATCGGGCGGCCGAGCCCCATGACGTACTCCGCATCCTTGACCGCCTCGTAAAACTCCGGGGTGTCCTGATCGACGACCACGAGCTCGAAGCCCGGAGGTGTCAGCTTGCGCGCCATGTCGAGGATCGCGTCGGGTTGCTTGGGAATGAAGAGGATCTTGGTCGCCATATCGGGCTCCTTTTGAGGTGTGACGAGGCTACGCCAGCGGGACGGTGGCCGTCACGCAGATCTGGTCGCCGAGCACGCGCGTGGTATGCCCCTTGCCGGTCGTGTCTTCGACGAGACGCGCGTCACCCGGTCCAAACACGTGCTTCGAGCCGTCCCCCAGACCGATCTCGAGCTGTCCGGAGAGAATGATCACGAACTGACGGCGCGGCGCCGGGTGCCAGTCGAGGAACTGGCCCGCCGGCCACTCGCGGAACGAAATCTGGCTCGCCGCCAGCCCCTTGAGCCAGTCGGGTTTCGTCTTGAGCTCGATCCTCTCGATGCGTGACTGCTGATCCGCGCCCGTGCACAGCCGAAACGTTCCCATCGACCCCTCCGTGGTTCTTTCTCACTGCCACCGCTCCCGAACGGTCGGGATGCTAGCATAGATAGCGTTAGAGCCATGTCGTCCCGTACCGTCTTGTAGCGTCTAGTACGGTCTAACGAGGATTTAGCCTCTACCGTCGACCCTTCGCGTACCGTGACCTTCGCGAGACGCCGAGCCTCCTCGAATTGCCGGCCAGCCGTCGTCCGCCGGATTCCTTGAAGCTCCTTCAGAGGTCGGGATCGTGTTGGACGGCGGGGCGGAGCCGGTCCGAGCCGTCGCGATCGTCAACGGCCCTCGTCCAAGCAACGGCATTGCAGAATTCAAAAATAGACCGCAGGAGTGTTCGCCCCGGCCCAATGACCCGGAACAGAAAGAGAGCCCGACTGGAGGTCCGCGAATTCAATCTTGCACGGTGAGCGCACGGTTCAAGGCGCGGTTCACGACGACGCAGTACTCTACGTCGGCGGCGCGCGTCTCGTTCTCAGGACGTTTCAGTCCCTGCCGCCGCTGACTCGACCCTACGGGCCGGAGGATGGCGTCGGCACGGATGCGCTCGCGCATCGCCGCATCGTGATCGATTTCGCCTCGGGCGAGTTCTCGATCGCCTCAGCACGTCCGGTGCGGTGACGGTCGGCCCGCCGAGCGTCAGGAGGAGGTGCCTGTCTCGCCGGGCGACACCGACGCTCGGCTCTGGCACCCCTGGCTCCGCATCAATCGCGCCCTGCGTGTGATGCGGCACACGCGCTGGAGCGCCGAGGCGTGGTCACACGTGGTACCTTGGCGCACGTGGCAGGGGCGGAACGTTTGGTGCTTTTCGCTAGGCGATCATCTCGTACACCAGGAGGACGTGGACCATGATAAGGACGCAGAGGGTCATAAGTCTTGTGCTGCTGGCAGTACTCGTCGCTGGTTGCGCGACTCACACGGCACCTGCCCCGATGGACGGGCGCGTGCCCGACGCAGACGACGAAACAGGCAGCATTGTGGCGAACCTTTGGTATGTCCCTGGGCGTGCACTCGTATGCGGCTTGGGAGCGATATCGGCCGGCGTTATTATGACCTTGACCATGGGACAATCCTATGAAGACGCTTCCCAATTCATGCATGGTGGCTGCAGCGGACCGTGGATACTTCGTTCAAGTGACATCCGGCAGGCTGTCCCGTAGATTCCACGTTCCGCTCAAGTCAGGGGTCGAGTTCCAGGGCGGCGCTTGCGCTGCGGAGCGAGATCGCGTCGGCTACCTTACGTTCGGGACGTAGGCGTCGACCGCGGAGGGTGTCGAGGCGCTTCGCCGGGGCTTACGCGAGCAAGGGTACATTGAGGGAAGAACATCGCGATGGAGTATCGCTCAAGATAGACGTCCTTTTCGCTCCCGGCTCGGCCCTTCCTCCCGCAATGAACGCAACGAAGACGATCCACGATCGGCTTCGGCGCGATCGCCGATCCTGTCGGCTACGGAGTTGTACCAAACCTCGCTCGACCGGGCGCGCCGATAGACGACGCGGCCACGATCGCGGGCGCCCGAGACCGTTTTCGAAACATGGTGGAAGCGAGGTGGCGGTTGCCCGCCACCCCGACATCCTGCTACCTTTCGGCGACCTCCTTCACCAGAGCAGGCTCCGGGACCTCGGCCACTGCTGTGAAATTCTCAACCGGACCCACCGCAACGTTTGGGAAGGTGAAGCCATACGACGCCATGCAGTTGATCAGTAGTTGCGTGCCCCGGGTGTCTTCGCCGTTGTCGAACCCGAATCCACCGTTAGTCTTGAGGATCGTCAGGAACGCCGCTTGGACCCGTGTCTCGATCTTGCAGGCGTTGAAGACGTCCACGGTGTACTCCTGGTTGGGAGTCAGAAAGGCCGTGCCCTTGCGAGCACCGCCGGGCAGAAAGCGGTAATTCATGGCGTCTTTGGTGGATGCGATGCGGGTATCCTTCGCTCCGCCACTATGAGTGACGATCCCACCGCCAGAGCCTCCACTACCGGACCCACCAGCGCTACCCGCGCCCGAGTCGCCGCCGGCACCGGCCGAGGAACCGCCGCCACCACTGCTGGCGCCACCAGCGCTACCCGAGCCCGAGCCGCCGCCGGCACCGGCCGAGGAACCGCCGCCACCACTGCTGGCGCCACCAGCGCTACCCGAGCCCGCGTCGCCGCCGGCACCGGCCGAGGAACCGCCGCCGTTGCCGCCGCCACTACCTCCGTTACTACCACTACCGTTCCCGCCGCCGACGCCATTGCCGCTACCGCCACCAACGCCGCTGGCACCGTTGCCGGCAGCGCCCGCACCACCGTTGCCGTTCCCGCCGCCGTTCCCACCGCCGTTACCGCCGCCAGAATTTCCGCCGCCGCCGGACGCGCCGGGCGCACCGCTGCCAGCACCAGCGCTTCCTCCCTTCGCCCACGCGTCGGACGCCACGAGACACGTGGGGCCGAGGATTGCGATGATGGCAAAGAAGGCCACGAGGGTCCTTAGGACTCCATCGCGACGCGGACCTAGACCGTTCTTACCGTGCTTCATGACGAGCACTCTCCTGTGCGCGAATTTGCTGGTATCTCTCCATGTCAGAGTGGCCAGTGAGTGGACAGAACTGGCACGAAGCATGCCAGCAGGGCACCCTGCGCACCGTCTATTCGCAAGTGCCTGCGTCCTCAGGCCGTTTGTCTCTCGTCGCCGTATGCCGTGCGAGCGGTCGGCGGAGGGATTATTCAGAAGCGCATGGGGGCGCCGCGCAGCACGCGATCACGAGGCCCCCCTTGGGGTCGTCAACGGTGCAGAACTAAAAGCGTTGAGAAGCGAGCGAGCCTTCGTCTCGTTCTGAGGGCCCAGGTTATCCAGCAATGAATAATGCCTCTAACCAATGGCCACGACGCCGAACGGTCTGCGGGCCAGGTCTATGATCGTCGGTCTTGAGACGCAGTCTTGCGACGGCGTGAGCCTCAGAGCGAAACTCCAGCCACATCACGATCCGATCGTTTGCGAGACCGCACGAACACACCTACACGCTCGCGTGCTCCACCCAGCCGCAAGAGCCGCAAGAGCCGCCACAGCCCGCACGGCCTTCGCAAAGCCCGCAGCCTGCGTGTCCAAACGAGCCTGATCGCGAACCGTAACGCAGTAGTCCACGCGCCGGGTCGTCCCTGGGCCGGTCCGCTGGGCACGCGGTGTATGACGAACAAAAGACGGCCGTCGAGCACCTGCCGTACACTGCCGCGCACGCTCATGCGGGCATGCTTCCGGAAATTTGGTGTGTTAGATGTCGACGCGGTGCAGCGCCTTGGTCGCCTTCCTGAAGGAGCATCCGCACTGCGGCGGACTCGACGGCGCGGTTGAGGGCGATCAAGTCTGGATTACCTGTGTGACGCTCGCCCTGGCACCCCTGGCTCCGAATCAACCGCGTCCTGCGCGTGATGCTGCACACGCACTGGAGCGCCGAGGCGTGGTCTCAGGTCAGGGTCGAGTTCAAACGGGCGCTCGCGCTGCGTAGCGAGATCCGGCGAGCGGGGTGGTTCATCCATTGAGAACGCGCCCGGAGTCAAGGCAGTCCTGTCGGGCTGTTCCCCCGGCAGCAGCGTCCGTCAATCATCCATTCGCCCACGTGCATGACGTCGTATGCGATCGTCGGCGATCCGAGTTGCCGACGGTGGGCGTTCCAATCAACTGATCGGTCATGGAGACCATAAACCCCCCCGGAATGCCCGACTGGAACGTCTGCCCGAGGGCACTCCGTCTGCCGACTCCGCCGGAGCGGAATCAGGTCGGCATCGGTTGCGCCGCTCGCCCGCGCCGGCGGAACTCGTCATAGTCGATGCCGTCGCGAAGCATGATGAACAGACGAATGAGTCGCTTCCGGGCGACGGCCACTTTCGCTTTGGCGTGCCCTCGGCGGCGGGGCAAGGTCGTGTAGAGGCGATGGAGATCCTCGTCGTAGCGGATCGCGACGCTCGCGGGCTGCACCAGGACCAGCGAAGGAACGGGTTACCTTGCTTCGTGATCTGGCCGAGATGGTGCGTATCTGCGGACGCGTGGAGGGCCGGCGCCAAGCCGACGTAGCTGGCGACCTCCGTACTGCCGGGAAATCGGCCGACGGGCCGAGACAACGACCGTGGTGAGGGCCGTCACCGGGCCAACGCCAGGATGGGTGAGTAACCGGCGGGCGGCCGGATCGCCCGCGGCCGCCTCGGCGACCTGGTCATCGAGCGGCCGGATGTGCTCGTCCAGCCAGTGAAGAAGTTCGAGGCTCTCATCGCGGCGGCGCGCGGTGTAGGGCGCGAGGGGCAGCCCCTGCAGCACGGCGAGCCGGGGCTTCGTAAGTCGCTTGGAGCCCTCCGCCAGACGGTGGCGCAGGGCGATCGCGTGGAGGCCATTCTTCACGGTGGTCCGCATACGGACCAGGCGCATGCGATGCGCAAGGAGAGCTCGCCGATCGCGAGTGGCTGGGTCGGGAACCCAGATGGTGGGGAGGCGGTCGTGTCGGAGCAGCTCGAGCCGGTGGAGGGCGTCTCGGCGATCGGTCTTAGTCTTTCGCACGACCAGCGCCCGGATCTTGGCGGCATCGCCGACGATCAGCGTGTGCCCGAGCTGCCGAATGAGCGTGTGGAACCAGAGTGAATAGCCGGTACTTTCGACGGCTACGGTTACCGGCCGCGGCAGCGCCGCCTAGAAGATGAAAATCCACGATCTACGCCCGTTCGAGAAATACCGCCCGATGATGGCGTTTCCACGCAGCGGCGCGACAGATTGTGAGGACGAGCGTGGGCGGTATTTCCGCTTGGGGCCGGGTCGCGGGCGTGGAAAGGTATGGGTGGACCTCGTCTGCCTCCCCGACACCGTGGACCCGCGCGGGCCGAAGTGGACGTGAACTGATCGACAGAGGTACGCTCGCGTCGCCCGCCGTTCCCCCTATCCATTTCTGAATTGAAACCAACACGCGTAGATAAGAAGATCGGGCGCGTTCGTTTCTTTCTGTATTCATCACGACATCCCGAGAGTGCGAGCGCCCGAGACCACGACTTCTTGCTCGGCGAACTATTCACTCCCGCATAGTTGGGCGCCAGCCACGTATCCGCTACATCCTCCTCCTTTGGTTCGCAACCCACTCATTTCACGAAGGACTTTCGGGCGTTGGCCCCTGTGGCGGTACGCGTGGTCCGTAACGTGCACTGATCGACCGTCGGGCTTGAGAACAGGCATCGGTACTTTCTCGCGCAGAGACTACGACAGTTGAGGAGCACGGCTCGGTTGAAAATGCGTTGCTTCGCGGTGTGGTCGGTAATGCCCTTGACCGTGATCCTGGTCGTGGGCGCGGAGGCGGCCGGGGTCTCGGCCCGTGACGGGCAGCTCGTGCCCGGCGGCGACAGCATCGCCGAGGCTGCGACCCATCGCACAGCGCCGGAGCATCTCACGCGACCGGACGGTCGCCAGGAGACGCTTGCGGCGTTGCGGTTCCGATGGCCGGTGTACGGCCCGATCAGTTCCGACTTCGGCGTGCCACGCGCATCCCGGACGGGATTTCACGCGGGCGTAGACATCGGCGCCAGCCGGGGCACATTTGTTCGCGCGCCAGCGGGCGGCACCGTGGCCTTCGTCGGATGGCGTAGCGGCTACGGCAGGACGATTGTCATCGATCACGGTCATCAGATCAGCACCCTCTATGGACATCTCGCGAAGTCGGACGTGGTACGAGGACAGACGGTCGAGGAGGGTGCCGGGATCGGCCTGATCGGCGCGACCGGGCGCGCGTCGGGACCGCACCTGCACTATGAGGTTCTGGTGAACGGTCGGCCCGTCAACCCTCGGCTTGCTTTCGCTAGGCCACCGGACATCTACGGTCGATCCCGGGTCGCGGCGCGCGAGAACCCGAGCGGTCAGCTGGTCATCAACCTCAAGACCGCGAAGGCGCTCGGCCTCACGAGCCCACAGTCACTGTTGCTCCGCGCGGACCAGATCATCGAATAGGCCCGTGCTCGACCAACGCGGCCAACTCCTGTTGGCGGCGAGCGTGATCATCGCGCTCGCCCATGCGCTTGCCTTCAGCTGCGATTCAGGCGCCGAGGCGATATCGCTTGCTCTTGCGAGCAATCGTGGCTTGCGCGACGCCCAATTGGCGCGCGGCCTCGGATTGCGTGCCGCAGCGCTGGAGCGTCTCCCTGAGAATCTCGGCCTCGATCTTCCGAAGCGCCTGTCGCAGATTACCATCCGCAGGCATCAGTAGAGCGGCAGGCGAAAGAACGGCAGGCGAAGCCTCCGGCGTCCAGTCCGCGTAATTGAGGAGGTCGGTCGGCTCGATGATCTCGGTCAGGACAGTGACGGTGAGGCACTCGACCAGGTTCCAGAGTTCCCGCACGTTGCCCGGGAGTGGGAGCCGGCAGATCGCCTCGAGGGTCTGCGGGGCGATGCGCTTGCGGGTCTCCAGCTTGCGCTCGAGCTGATCGAGCATCATCGCAACGAGCGGTGGAATGTCTTCCGGATGTTCGCGCAGCGGCGGAATGCGGATTGAGAGGACATGAAGTCGGTAGTAGAGATCCCGGCGGAAGGACCCGTCGCCGATCATCCGACCGAGGTCGCAGTTGGTCGCGGCGATGATCCGAACGTCCGGGCGCTTCCCCTTGGGCGCACCCACGGGCCACACCTCGCCCGATTCGAGGAAGCGGAGAAGCTTCACCTGCAGGCCGAGCGGCATATCGCCGATCTCATCGAGCAGGAGCGTGCCAGTGTGGGCGAGCTCGATGAGTCCAGCCTTGCCCCGAGGGTCGGCGCCGGTAAAGGCGCCCTTGGCATAGCCGAACAGCTCGGCCTCCAGCAGACCTTCGGGAATCGCGCCGCAGTTAAGAACCAGGTACGGCCCGGAGCTTCGGGGCGACGCCTCGTGGATCAGCTTGGCGAAGACGCCTTTGCCGGTGCCAGTCTCGCCGAACAACAGCACCGGCGAATCGACGGTCGCGTACTGCAACGCCTTGTTGCGCACGTTCTGCATAGCGACGCTGCCCGCCACGACCGGCAGCCCGTCGGTCGCCTGCGGCGAGGTATGACGGAGCTCGGCCCAGGTGGGCTTCGCTGCCCTCTGCGCACGGCGCACGAGCTGCTTCATGCTGGTGACGTCGCGGAGTACCAATAACGCCCGCGCGACGCCGGTAGCTACGGGACGGCCCAGGACGAGAATGCTCCGACCATCGGCGAGAACATAGGTCCTGCTGACCGCGAGGTTCGTGTTGACGATCTCGTCGACAAGCGATCCGCCGAACGCCGGCTTGAAGAGTAAATCCTGAATCGATCGGCCGATCATCCGATCGCGGTCGTGTTCGATCAACTCGGCGGCGGCTTGGTTGGCGCGGAGGATGAGACCGTCCGCGGAGACCAACACGAGCCCCTCGGACGCGCCCTCGACCATGGCTTCGAGCAGTTCGCCGTCCTGAGAGAGCCCGCGCCGGGACGAATAAGCCTGTTCGGTCCCATCGGGGACGTTCGACTTTCCAGAAACGTTCAGCACGCTGACCCTCCCATACCGCCCTGATGGAGCACGGCGCGTGCCAGGCGATTCCGAGAAGTCGAAGGCGCCATACGGGTCGGCGAAGCGGATCATCGAATCTTCAACCGACTCCGGAAATTCGAGACCGCACGACAGAGACATAGGCCGTGCACGTACTTACGCTGAACCAGCGATCCTCTCGACGCTCACGGCATCGTCCGGAAAAATCAAAGCAGACGGTCTCGACTCGTCGGCGCGCGCGGATGGGGCAGTCTCGCGCCGCCCCTGATGGATGAAACGATGCCACCCGCACAGGGTCTGTACAGCTGCTCACATTGCGCAGAGTCGTCGAATCGGGATCGTCGGACGGAATGAAGATTCGAGTCCCATCGGTCGATGCAAGCGTAAGGCTCACGGTATGCGGATCATCTCCGATGAAACCTCGCGTTTCCCGGCGCCACGCGCGGGCCTGAACCAGCCATTCGCACCTCGGCCAGAGCCGTCCTGGCGCGCTTCACCCCAGCCCGTCTCGCGGGGTTTTCGCCCTCTCGTTGGGCTTGGCGCTTCTGCTCTTTCGAACGAGGGGCATCTCGTGGTCGGCCCTCATGCTGACGCCGCTGATTCTCGCGCTGGCGCGGCCGTCGTGGTCATGGATCTCGCAGCACGGATGATTCCAGATATCATCACGCTTCCGATGCTCGCGCTGTCGCACGTCGCGGGGCGCTCGTCGTCCTCGGCCTCACCTTCATCAGCCTCACGCTACCGCGTGACCGCTTTCCCATCGGCTCCTTCATCGCCCTCGTCGGGGCGATTTTCGTCGCGGTTGGGCTGTGATCAACCGCCTCGCTCGAACGAAGTGCCGTCACCGCGCGGGTCGTTCGTGCTCCCGGGGCCTTCGATACGACAGCGCCCCTCTCACGTACAGGCGCTCGAGCCGTTCCTTGAAGGCGGTGCTGGGCAGCGGGCTAGTGTCCGGACGAGGACGTCATTCGTGTCGTCCGGGTAAGCTGCTCGAAGGAGTTGGCGCTGCGTTTTGCGCCGTTCGTGGCGTCTCGGGCCACGAACACGACGGTCACTGCATCCTCGTAGACGCTCGAACCGTTCGTCTGCGCGCAGCAGAGCGCTCAAACGATACCCGGGGCGACCGATAACCACGCGCGCGCCGGTGAGATCACGCACGGTCTGCATGGCGACGCTGCCCGTCACGACGGGCACACCGTCGGTCGCCTTTGCCGCGGTCCGGCGAAGCTCGGCCCAGCCGGGCTTGCCCGCGCGCATCGCGCCCTGCGTACGGCGGACGAGCTGCTTCATGCCGGTTTCGTCGCGGAGTGTCAGCACCACCCGCGCGGCGCCGGCAGCGGTCACGGACCGTTGGAGAACGAGATCGTTGAAACGGCCGAGGTCCTCCGGAAAACCCGCGGAGTGATCGATCCGGCGGTCGATCCGGCGCCTACTTCGGCGAGCCCGGAAAAGCCTCGAAAAGTCTCACGAAATCCTCCGGAGAAGCCGGGGCGTGCCGTGGCCGCACCGCTGTCTCGAATGGATTGGAACCATGCTCCATCAGTCCAGGATCTGCGCAGGGGTGGCCGAAAAGTTTGCATCCTGATCGAGCCCCGGGCGGCGTTTCCGATTCTCTTCGTCGGTCGCGTCATCTGTGCGACGCTTCGAGTATGGGCTTGTCCGAAGCGCTGGCGCGGGTCGTGCTGTCCGTCCTTGCGCTCTCCGGTGCCGCGTGTCTCACCCCGGACGCGCAGCGCACCCAGGAGCCCCCGCGAGCGCCGTCTGTGTCCGCCGAGCGCCTCGCTGCGGTCCCGTCCCCTCCAGAATGGCGACCGGGCGATCGCTGGACCTACGATGTCATGAGCGGCAAGGATCGTGGGACAAAGACCATGGAAGTTGTCGAGGTGCGCGAGCTCAGCAACGTTCCCTACTATGTGGTGCGCCTCGGGGATCTCGACCACTACTACACGCGTAGTCTGAATTGGGCCGCGGCAATCCGCACCTCGAAGGTCGAAGCGCGCATGGTTCCTCCGCACCCGTGGTTCGCCTGGCCCCTCGAGGTCGGCAAGCGCTGGACCTATCAGGGGGTCTGGGAAGAGCAGGATACGAAGCGGGACCTCAACAATAGGTTTGCGGTCGTCGCCGTCGAAGCGGTGGAGGTTCCGGCCGGCCGGTTCGAGACACTCAAGGTCGTGCGTGAGACCGACAGCCGCGACTTCGACGAGTACTGGTACGCTCCAGCGGCACGCTGGCACGTGCTCTGGAAAGGCCGTCGCGGGGAACTCGAGTTCGAGGAGCGACTGCAGTCCTACAATCCGGCGCCGCGCCTCATTCCGTCCGGCGTACGGTCGCGCTAACCGTCACTTCGGCTGCAGCGTCAGCAGACCCCGGGCGGGATCGAGCGTCATCGTGAAGCGCGACAGGAACGTGTTGCCGAGAATCCCCTCACCCGGACCCATCGGATCGTGGATCACGGCCACCACATCGGTCGCCTCGACATCGCCGACCCGGACCGACTGGAGCGTCACCATCGTTCCCGACGTGCGGCCACCGATGCCGATCATCGGGACAGCCCGGGCACCAGGACCCGGGTTGATCCCGAGCGCCTCCGCCAGCCGCGGTGAGATCAAGCAGGCGAACGCGCCGGTGTCGATGAGAAACCGTGCCGTGCGCCCGTCGTTCACCACCACATCGACGTACCAGCTGTTCCCGATCCTGGTCGCTTGGATCGTGTCGCTCGGCAGCTGCCGTCGCCACACGGGTCTCCGACTGCCCGGATCGGGATCGGGCGCCGCGGGTGCCACCGGACGCGACCGGGTGAGCGGGGCTACCGAGCGCAGGCCCTCGCCCGCCGCGGCGCCAACGGACGGGGGAGGCCCGAGGGCCAGCGTCCGCTCGTAGGCCTCCCGCGCCTCCTTCCACTGCCCGAGCCGGGTCAGCACGACCGCCAGGTGATAGTGGAGGAGCGGCTCCTCGGGAGCGCCGCGAATCGCCTCACGGAAAAGCCGCTCAGCGACGACGAAATCGCCCCGCGCGTAAGCAGCCTTCCCCGCTTCGTTGAGCTTCGACACGTCTGCCCACGCGGGCCCCGCCAGAGCCGCGAGCGCGACGAGGGCCAGGGCCACGATTGCGCAGAGCTTCATGTTTTCAAGTGCCGAAACGACGGCAGCACCTTGAAGTCGGTTCGGAACCGACCGATCGGCTCACCGATCTGCACGATACGCTCCTCCTCGAGGTTGCCGAGGAACTGTCCGGCCGTCTCGAGATAGCGCACCTTACGCGGGTTCAGTGTCATGACGCGGGCCGCCGTCGCATCGACCGCCACGAGGTCGCTTCCGAAGATCAAGACACCGCACGCCTTGGTGTCGCCTTGGATCGGGCCATTGCCTTCCATGCCTACGATGCCGTCCACGATGGCGAACGTCGGCACGGGGACCGTGCTGTTGATATCGACGATGCTCTCCGGGATGCCGGCCTGATGCAGCGCGTTCTTGGGCCAGCCGTAGACCGAGCCCGGAACGAGACCGAAGAAGTTCTTCATCGACAGCGTCACGCCCGCCCAGTGATGCGTCTTGAGCTTTGGCATGGAGACGATGAGATCGGCTTTCAGGACCGTCTCGGGGAAATACAGATGTCCGAGCCCCGTGTAGTGACTCAGGAGCGAAAGGCGGCGGGGATCATCGTAGTTCAGGTCGACGTAGGGCGCGCGGTAGTCCGCGAGAACGGCTGCCAGCCCCGAGGCCGCCACGACGTGCTCGGTGTCTCGCTGGTGGCCCGGCCCCTCGCCCACGATGACGTGGCGGGCGCCGAGCGTTCGGAACGCGTCGACTGCGGCCGCTACGACGCGTGGGTGAGTATTGATGACGCCCGCGCTGTCGAACTCGACGAAGTTCGGTTTGAGGACGACTGTCTTGCCGCGAACGGGCAGGTCGAAGAGGTTCAGACCGCGGCGCACGATCTCCGCGAGCGGCGCCGCGTAGTCACGCGCCTCCAGAATCGCCACGCGCGACTCCTTCGCCTGTCTGACCGCCGCTCGCTCCCAGCGTGGAGTCGGCGACGAACAGCCGGTCGACAGCGGGAGCACGGGCGTCGCCAGCGCACCCGCGAGAAATCGCCGGCGATCGAATCTCACAGGCGGAAGACTCCCGAGCCCGCGAGGGCGAGAAGGGTCAACGCCAGCGATCGTGTATCGACCAGGAACGGCCGCTTGCGATAGCGCCGTTCGAGCCGTCGTTTCAGGCTTTCGGTGTCTTCTCCGTACAGCGTCAGGCAGAGCGTCGCCCACGCGAGCGCGAGGCTCGAGTCGACCTCCGCGAGCATCCCACGAAGGGCCGTGAGGCTGACCGCGTTCGGCTCGCTTCCCCGGTAATCCTGGAGCGCGATGAGCGTCAGCGCGGTGACGTCGGCGTAGGGCGGAAGGTCGACGCCGAGGACGACGGAGTTGCCATAGTTCCAGCCGCCGTTGGGGCACATGCGGTCGTAGAGCATCGCCTGCGCTTCCTGGATGCGGGCTTCGGCCCGCGTGTCGGCATGCGGGCGAAGCTTCTTGAGGGCGAGCAGGGCATAGGCGGTCGGCTCGACGAAGCCGGTCGCGTGCGAGCGCCACGGCCAGCCCTTGAGGTCGGGATTCAGCCGCACTTGCAAGAGACTCGGGGCTACACGGTGAAGGAGGGAGAAGTACCATCCAAGCGGGCGCCCGTGCTGACCCAGCAGCCAGCCCGCACCGGAGCGTGCGCGGTCGCGATCCTCGCCGAGCATGGCGAGCGTGGCGATCCCCGTGGCCCACGATGCCTCGGGCACCTGCGTGCTGAACGCCCAGCTGCCGTCTTGACGCTGCCGTTCGGAAAGCCACCGCAGGCCGCGGTCGCCGGCACCGGTCGCGTCGCCGGCGGCGAGCGCGCGTAGCGCGAGCACCGCGAACGCCGTCGACTCCGTGTTGCTGGACCGCCCAGGCTGCGAAGGCCAGCCGCCATCAGGATTCTGGAGCTCGAGCAGCAGCGACAGTGGAGCGGTCTTCACGGCGCGAGGTCCATCTTGCGCTCGGTCCAGCTCACACCGTCCGGGAAACGAAACTTCGTCACCGTCTCGCCGTTCTGGCTCCGCCCCGTGAACCAGTCCTCCTGATCCCAGAGCACGCCGTATGGCATGAGCAGTCGCGCGAGGATGCGTCGGGGGCCGTTCACGGCCGGGTTGAGGGACCGCACGGAGAGCTGTCCGTCTCGTAGCAGATAGAGCGTCCCGGCCTCCGGCAGTCCACCACCGACTTCGGGACGCAGCGCAAGCGTGTACACGCCGGACTGGAGACCTCGCGTGTAGAACACCGCACTCGGCATCGCCGGGCCGGACGCCACGGATTTGAGCGCGACGGGATACGTCGGGATGTCGAGGCGCGCGGCGCTCGAGCGCCAGGTCGCCCTCACGTCGATGGAGGACGATGAGAGCGCCGGCCCATCAAGTACGAGCACCAATGCCGGAGCGGAGGGCGCGCCGTGCACCGTGATCGTGCTGCTCTGTTCCGGCGGATCGCCGGTCGTGCCCTCCGCCCGCAGCCGCACCGTCGGCTCCAGGACGGGTACGACATGACGGAAGCGGCGGTTCTCGACAGGGACGCGCACCCGCCGGCCATTCACGACGAGCGAGACGGCCGTCGGGCTCGGATCCTCGACGTCCCCCTGGACGATGACCACCGGCGGATCCTCGGGACCAAGGCGGTGGCCGTCAGCGGGCGCGGTGATGGTGATTCCCCTCCCAAAGCGTTTGGCGACGGTTTGAGCGTTGCCGCTGCCAGCGCCCGCCGCTTTATGCAACCCGGGTGCCAAACCGACAGACGCTGAGACAGCGCCTCGGTCACTGAAAACCGCTGTCGCCGGACCGGCGGCGCTGTCCAGGGCAGGCTGTCCCCCGTCCTCAGGACGCGCCGTTGCGTCGCCGCTCTCTTTCACGGCTGCCCCGGTCGGCGCTGCGACTGGGGCGTCCTGCTGGCCGGCGGGCCCCGACGGCGCTTGCGTGGGGGCTGCGCTCGCCACCGCAGGCGCGACGGCGCTGCCCGAGCTCGCGGCTCCCGCCACGCCCGGTTTCGCGGCTGCCAGCCCTCCAGGTGGTGGCGCCGATACGGGCGATTTCGCGTCCGCCAGAATTCTGGCTCCCGAGGCCGGCAAGGCGGTACGTGGGGGCGTGGTTCCAGCGGGGATGGCGGTCTCGATTGGAGTCAGTGTAGTCACCCGCGGTGTAGAGGCTGCGGGCTGAGCAGCCGACTCGCCCGACGCCTCGCCTGCTAACGCTGGTGCCGCGCCGGCGGACGGAGCAGCCTCCGCACGCGTGCTCGCATTCACGGCGGACTGAGCAGTCATCAGCGGAGAGGCCACCGGTAGTTCGCCCGCGGGCTCGATCTCGTGGGCAGCGACCGAAGCCGGCTTGGACAAAGGCGGGGGTGGAATAGCCGGCTCCGTCGGCGGTAGAACTCGTGCGGGCTCGATAAGTGGCGCCGGGCTCGGCGGAACCGTTGGCGGCGGCGAGATGGAAGCGGCCGGGGCGGAGGAGACTTGGGCGAGGCGTGACGAACTTGGCGCGGAGCGACAGACGTCGGCAATTCGGTGAGCGGCAGCGGCTCCGAAACGCGCGCACTCGGACTCGTCGGGGCCAGTGCGCCGGGAGACACTGGAGCGCTCTCGCGTGCCGGCAGTGCGATCGCGGAGGCAATTGACGGTTCAGGGACGGCCGGCGCGACGGGTGGGGGCAGAGCAGACGGAAAAGCGCGGCTCGGGGGTGGCGAGGCCTCAGCCAACGGCTCCTGCGGCGCGGCCGTCGGTCTCGGCGGCACGGCCTGCTGTGGTTCGACGAGGGGTAGAGCGCGTGGCTCCTGGTTCGCCGCAGGCCTCGCCGCCGCCTTCGCCACACGAGGAGCGATGACCTGACGCCGCGCTGCCGGCGCGGGACTGGGCGCACCTTCTTCGAGGGACGATGGCGGCGGCGCCAACGCCTCGTCCGCCTGGAAGACCTCGATGAACGGCGGCCCTGGTGGTTGGAGGGCCGCGGTTACGAGGGAGATGACGGCGCAGGCGTGAAACGCCAGGGACACGAGGACCGAAGACGGTCTGACGCTCGTCGTCCGCGGCCTCCGGACGGCTGGGCACCGGGTCGACCCGCTAGTACGTCTTCACGAGGCGCAGGCGCGTCGCGAGCGAGGTGCGCGGAAGGGGCGTCGGGACAGGCGCCGACGGATAGTAGGTGCAGTCGTAATAGCCGTAGACACCCCGCGAGCCGGTGTCGCCGGGATTCAGGTCGGTCGCCGTCCCGTTCTTGTTCGTGTAGCACTTGCCGTCCCAGGGATTGCCTTGCCAGTGGTTCGCCACGGCGCACTCGCCGTTGTTGTTGCGGACCTGGGTGATCACGAAGCGGGTGAAGCCGACGACCTGCTGGGGGCCGTTGACGGCGCCGGGCGGGCATCCGCCGGGCGTCTGGATGACCGGCACGTAGACTTCCCAGCCCTTGCCCACGTAGGAATCGGAGCCGTCGGTCTTCTTGACGGTGAGCGTTCCCGAGGCATTGTACTTCTCGATGAAATTCGGGATCAGGTGGCTATTGTAGACGGCGGCGGCCATGCCGTTGGTCGACTCGACTTGCGACGTCCCGGCTTGAAGCGTGCTGGTCGGGCAGTTACCGGAGGCGGCGGCGTCGATCGCGGCGGAAGTGCTCGGCGTGTTGACGTTGTTCGCGCAGGCCCCGCCACCGGAGGTGTCGCACGTCGGCAGCATGCTGACCCAGGCGCCGGTGTTGGCGCCGACCGCCGATTCATCGCTGCTCGAGGTGAACGCCACCGTCGCACCGCATCCGAGCGAGGTGTTGCCCCCGAAGAAGCACGAGCTGAGGCCGATCGGGAACATGCAGCCTGTCGGCGGGGGGTTGGCGGGTGGATTCGCGATCGCGATCGCCTGCGCCGAGACGGGCAGCGTCTGCAGACCGAGCACCCGCAGAAAGGAGGTCTGAACGGTCGTGGACCACTGGCACCGGACTGCATTGACGACAGTCCCGTCGAGCGAAGGGTTGAACGCGGCGCCGTCCCAGGTGCCGAGCACGACGTTGCCGTTCGGGGCGTTCGTGATGTTCGGGTCGAGGTTGATCAGGTTGCCGAAGGCGTTGTGGTACGGATTCAGCGCGGCATACTGGAGGGCCGCCGCTCTCACGCCCGGAAAGACGGTGTCGTTGAATCCGAGCTTCCCGGCGCCGGCGAGCGCCGCCGCTTCCATGCTCCTCTGCAGCTCGCCGGTAGCCGTCATCTGGTACGCGACGTCGATGGCGATCCCGCCCATGGCCAGCAGGAAGATCAGGAATCCAAGCGCGAGCAGGACTGCGTTGCCGCGCTCCTCTTTGAAGATCGATCGCAGGGTTTTCACGGTGACCGCCTCCTTCAGCGCACGAAGCGCAGTGTCTCGATCTCGTGCCACGGGACTTCGACCCGGCCATCCGCCGTCGTGCCCCGAAGGATGGTCGTTCCGAGGTTGACGTAGTCCCCTTCGACGGTCGTGCCATCGACGAGGACCGCCGTCGCCGCGTACCGAAAGTGCGTGACCGCGAGATAGGGCGGAAGCGAGCTGACGACCGGCCGACGGGCGAAGACGAGACTCGCCAGGCTCAGGAGGGGAATGCGCCGCTCCACCCCACCTTTCTGGATGGTCACAGTCTCGGCCTGGCGCTGCCCGGACAGGGGATCCGGCTTCTTGTCCACCGCCGACGCCAGGGCCGTCGCCGACCCGAAGAGCATCGCAGGCGCCGCCGAAGGGGACGCGTCGGGGGATGGCGCCGTGTCCTCCTTCCCCTTCACGAGAATCGTGTAGAACACCTCGAGCGAGGGTTGGCTGAGCCGCAGCGTCTCCCCGCTCCACGTGCGCACTTCGGCGACCGGGTCCTGCGCCGCGACCGGCGCCGCGGCAATGACGACTCCGGCGAGCCCGATGATCAGGATGATCAGAGAGAATGGATCGCATCGATTTCCTCCTCATTTCCCGATGGAACTCATGATCTGAAGGATCTTCAAGAGCGACGGGGCCATGGCGACCAGCATGAATGCGGGCATGAGAAATACGACCGTTGGAATGAGCATCATCAGCGGCGCCAGCTGCGCCTTCGTCTCCGCCCGATGACGGCGCTGGACGCGGGCGGCGTCGGACTGGACCCTCAGGGTCCGGCCGAGGGACGTCCCGAGCTTCTCGGTCTGGATGAAGGCGCTGACCATCGAGCGGACGTCCTCGGTGTCGATGCGCCCGGAGAAGGCGCGGAACGCTTCCTCGCGCCGCCGCCCGGCCCGCACCTCGAGGTGCATCCGCAACAGCTCCTGATGGAGGGGACTCTTACGCGTCTCCGGCTGGTCCGCAATGCGCGCCACCGCAGCGTCGAAGCCCATCCCCGCCTCCACGCACACCATCAGCAGATCGAGGACGTCCGGAAGCGAGTTCTGGATGGCCTTTCCGCGGTCGCGGATCCTTGTCGACAGCCAGAGGTCGGGCAAGAAGAACGCGATGCCCCCGAACACGACGGAGACGGGCAACATGTGAGGCAGGGCTCGCTGGGCCAGCACGCCATAGATCATGTAAGCCAGGACACCCAGCAGCCCCAGGCCCGCCTTGGCGCCGAGGAAGAGCGGAATCGCGCGTGGGTTGTGGTACCCCGCCTTCACGAGCCGCTGGCGGTAGCGCGCGACTCCCAGTGCATTGAGTGGCGCGATGCGGCGGCCGAGTTGTTCGACTGTGTTTCGCCAGTCGCCCGCCGTGCCCTCTTGCCATCGGAGGATCGACACGCTGGCACCGCCGGCGCCGGGCGCCGGATTGGCCAGGCGCTCCTCCCGGAACGCGGGAAGGAGCCGCAGGAGCACGGCACCGACGGCGAACGTCAGGCCACCGACGAGCACGAAGGACACAACGACGAATGCGAAGAGGGTCATGGCTCGTCCCTCACACCTTGATCCGCGCCATCCGCCAGATCACGGCGAAGCCGATGATCTGCATCGCGAGCCCCCCGCCGATGAGCATGGGAGCACTCGGCGACTCGATGAGCGGGTCGAAGTAGCCGGGGGAGATGAAGTAGAAGAGGATGGAGAAGACGACAGGGCTGAGGCCAACGAAAATCGCCGCATAGCGCTGCTGCGCCGACAGGACGCGGGCATGGCTCAGCAGCTCGAACCGCTTGCGGACCACGTCGCTGAGACGGTCAAGGATCTCCGCGAGGTTGCCACCCGCAGCGCGCTGGATGTTGACGGCGGTGCAAAAGAAAGCGACGTCCTCGCTGGGCACTCGGGTCTTCAATCCACCCAGAGCCGCGGTCGGATCGAGACCGAGGCGGATCTCTTCCGCCACCTGCCGGAACTCCTCGCCGATCGGGTCCGCCATCTCCTGCCCCACGAGCTGGATGGCACTGGTCAGGGCGTTCCCGGCCCGCATGGATCGCGAGATCATGTCCACGGCGTCGGCAAAGTGCCCCTGGAAGCGCTGGAGGCGCCGATGCCGCTTCGACAGGAAGTAGCCGACGGGCAGGAAGCCCGACACGATCCCCGCCAGCAATGCGCCGCTGACGCTGCTGGTCCGCCAGCCACCCACGGCGGCCCCCACACCGGCAAATCCCGCCAGCACCAGAAGCAAATCACCCGCCGCCTGCCGGGACCCGGCTTGCTGGGCGAGCGCGGCCAGCTGGGTCACCATGGAGCTCCGCCGGGCGACGCCGTCGAGGGGCGACGCCGTCGGTTGCGCCTTGAGCAGCTGCGTTTCCTCGGGCTCGTAACCGGCCTGGCCAAGACGGCGGCGCAGCTGCTCGGAGGATTGCCACACCCACCATCCCCCGAGGATCACGGTCATGACGGCGAGGAAGACGAGCGCCGCGACCCCGACCACCATCACGCGACCGCCTGCCGCTTTCCGGGATTGAACAGATCGCCGGGAAGCTCGATACCCGCGCGGAGGAGCCGCTCGCTGAACTTCGGCCGGACCCCCGTGGCCCGGTGATAGCCGCGCACGCGTCCGTCCTTGTCCAGTCCCTCCTGCTCGAAGATGAAGATGTCCTGCGAGGTGATCACGTCCTCTTCCATCCCGACGATCTCGGTGACGCGGACGACCTTCCGCGTGCCGTCGCTGAGACGGGCGACGTGGACGATCGCGTCGAGCGCGGAGGCGATGTAGTCGCGCATCGCGCGCACCGGGAGCGCAAGGCCCGACATGAGGACCATCGTCTCGAGCCGCGAGAGGGCATCCCGCGACGAGTTCGCATGTACGGTGGAGAGCGAGCCGTCGTGCCCGGTGTTCATCGCCTGCAGCATGTCGAGGACCTCGCCGCCGCGCACCTCGCCGACCACGATGCGGTCGGGACGCATCCGGAGAGCGTTCCGGACGAGATCCCGCGGCGCCACCGCGCCCTTGCCCTCGATATTCGGCGGGCGCGTCTCCAGCCGGACCACGTGGTCCTGCTGGAGCTGGAGCTCCGCCGAGTCCTCGATGGTCACGATGCGCTCCGTGGTCGGGATGGCGTTCGAGAGGACGTTCAGGAGCGTCGTCTTGCCGGCGCCGGTACCGCCGGACACCAGGATGTTGAGTCGGGCGTGAACCACCGCCCGCAGCACGTCGACGAGAGCCGGCGTCACGGTTCCATTCGTGACGAGATCGCTCATCTTCAGCGGATCGACGGCGAATCGCCGGATCGACAGCACCGGGCCGTCCAGCGCCAGCGGCGGGATGATGGCATTGACCCGGGAGCCGTCCGGCAGGCGAGCGTCGACCATGGGGGACGATTCGTCGACCCGACGGCCCACGGCCGACACGATGCGGTCGATGATCTGCATGAGATGGGCGTCGTCGCGGAAGATCGCGTTCGTCCGCTCGAGCTTGCCGCGCCGCTCTATGTAGACTTCGTGGGCTCCGTTGACGAGAATGTCGGAGACGGTGGGATCCTGCATGAGCGGCTCGATGGGGCCCAGCCCGAACGTCTCGTGCTGGACCTCGCGGACCAGGTCCTCGCGTTCCTGCCGGCTCAGGGGTGTCTCGTCGGCCACGAGCATGTCCTCGACGATCCGTCGGATCTGCTGCTGCACGATGTCGCTGGGCAGCGACGAGAGCTTGGCCAGATCGAGTCGCTCGATGAGCTGTCGATGCACCCGCGTCTTCAGTTCATAACGGGCCGTGTCGACCCGGCGGGATGGCTCCGCAGCGCCGTTGCCGTTGGTCGGGGCCGCCACCACTGCGTCAGGCCCCGCGTTGCCGCGACTGCTAAACAAAGCCATTGATCACGCTCCTGAAAGGCGTTTGATCGGCCAGGCCATGGACAGGAATGCCCGCTTGCGGATGGGGCCTTCCCCCGCCCGTTCGTCACCGCACAGCGTTTCCGCGAGCTCGCGCAGGTTCTTCGAGATCTTCGACCGCGGCGACATCGAGACCACCGGCCGGCCCGCATTGATCGACGCAACGACCGTCTGGTAATCGCTCGGCGTTCGCCAGTGGATGGGGAGCCCGAGCGTCGTCCGCGCGTGCTTGACGGTCACGCCGTCCGCTGTGCCGTCGCGCATGACGACCACCTTGATCTTCTTCGTGTCGAGGCCCAGGTGCCGAAAGGCCGCCAGCGCCGCCGCCCCCGAGCGCAGGGTCGCGACGTCGAGGCTGGTCACGAACAGGATCACGTCCGAGGCCTCGAGCGCCGCGACCGTCCCGGGGTCGAAATCGTGCCGGAGATCCATCAGCACGTGGTCGAAGTGAGACCTCGCCACTTCGATCGCGCCGCTGACCTGATCGGGACTGAACTGACCGCGCTCGAGCCGCGTCGGCCCGGGCGCGGTCCAGAGTCCGCTCGCGTGCGCCGTCAAGAGGCCCCGAAGCAGCGACTCGTCCATTCGGCCGAGGTTTTCGACGACGTCGTGGATCGAGTAGCGGGGCTTGAGATCCAGGAACGTCACGATATCCGACTGCCGGGTGTCGAGCTCCACGAGCAGCGTCTTGCCGTCGGCGCGCTCGGCCATCGACACGCCGAGATTGATCGCGAGCGTCGTCGCGCCGAGGCCGCCCTTGGCGGCGAAGACCGAGGTGATCCGTCCGGGATTCCGCTGCGGCGCCGAGCCGCGGAATCGCGCCAGCTTCTCCAGCGCGGCGACCAGATCCACACGCTCCACCGGGCGGCGCAGAAACTCCAGGGCGCCGGCACGGAGGACGCGAATGACGAGCTCGGCCGAGACCCCGTGCCCCATCGCGAGGATCGCCGTTTCCGGCAGCTTGCGCGCCAGCTGCTCGATCGTCGTGACGGCCATCGCCGCGGCCGACTCGTTGCCGTCGACCTCGACGACGAGAAGATCGGGGCGGGTCGCCGCGGCGTGCAGGAGAGCCTCCGCGGGGTCGCGGTACTCCCCGACGAGCGTGACCGTCGGGATATCCGCCAGCAGGCGCCGCGTCGCCGCGCGCGCCTCGGCGTCGGAGTCCACGAGGACTGTACGAAGCACTGAGCTCGCCATCACCGGGCGACCGGCGGCTCGAGGCTGCTCTTGCCGAAGGGGCGGTCGACCACCTCACCGACACCCGGGATCCCCGGCACCAGCGTGAACTCCTTCCTTTCATTCTCACGCAGCTCCAGGAGCTTCGTCGGGTCAGGGACCGCGGCGGAGCCGACGGGAGGGGCGTTGACGAGCTTCACCGTTACGAGGAAGAGCAGCTCGGTCTCATTGTTCTGGAAGCGCGTGCTGCGGAACAGAGCGCCGAGGATCGGGACGTCGCCGACGATCGGGGTCTTCGCCACCGTCTGCCGCACCTCGTTGTTGATGAGGCCCGCCGATGGCGAACGTCTCGCCGTCCTTCAGATTGACCGAGGTCAATGCCTGATTCTTGCGAATCGTGGGAATGTTGAAGCCCTGGATGGTCAGGCCCTGGCTGAAGTCGAGGGTCGAGACCTCGGGTCTGAGCCTCAGGTTGATGATCTCCCCGTCGACGACGGCCGGCGTGAAGAGAATGCTCACCCCGAACTCCTTGAACTCGATCGTGACCGTGTTGTTCTGCTGAGCGACCGGAAACGGGAACTCGCCGCCCGAGATGAACTTCGCCTCCTTGCCGCTCTGGGTGACGAGGTTGGGCTTCGCGAGGGTCCGGAAGGCGCTCACGGCGAGCGAGCGCCTGGGCGATCGCCGGCATAGTCTCGGTTTCCCGGCGACGAGAGAAAGAAGCCGCTGCCGGCCGAGGCCGAGTTGAACGAAAATTCGGGCGTCTGGGCGCCCTGGACCGATCCGCTGTTCGTCAGCACGCCCCCCAGGAGCCCGAGAGCCGGGGTGAATGGAAAGCCGGCAAACGAGGCGCCCTGGATGGTCTTGCCGAGCGCGCGCCAGCTGAACCCCAGCTCCTTCAACGACTCCCGCGCGATCTCCGCGACGTGCATTTGCAGGAGCACCTGCTGCGGCTTCACCTCGGCCATCGAGAGCAGGTTGACCACCCGCCCCTTGGGGGCGAATGACGACGCGATCTCGATGGCTCCCGGGATCAGGTTCTCGCTCGACACGGTGCCGCGCACGATGATGGCGTCCTGGGCCGCCTGCACCTGGATGTCGTCGCGCGGCGCGATCTGCCGGAGCCGCTCGGTCAGGAGCGCGAGGTCGCTCTGCACGACGACGTCGAAGAAGAGCGTCTTGTCGGGATAGAACACGACGAGCGACGTGACCCCCGCCGTCTTGCCGTTGAGGAGAATCTGGTTCGGCGTGACGGCGAAGACGTCGGCGACGCTGGGGTTCGTCACGGACAGCCGCGTGAACGGCTCCTTCAGATCGACGATCTGCGACTTACCGATCGTGACGTCGAGCCGCACGAGGCCTTGCTCGGCGGCCCCGGCGCTCGCGATGGGATACGCGACGCAGACGGACATCAAAATCAATGCGAACAGCGCCGACAGAGGGTTCAATGTCTTCACGGGTTTCACTTTTTGGGCGCCTCACTCTCTAGCTTGCCGTTGCCGAGAGGCACCCACGCCTCCGCGGCATCGCGGACGAAGAGCTGATGTGACGATCGCCCGGCCCGAAGCACCTCCACGGGATGCGCCGCGGACGGGACGAGCGGCGACCGGGGCGAAAACAGGGGGGCCGGGTGCACGACGAGATCGAAGCCCTGCACCTTGGTCCCGTAGAAGACGAGCAGCGAGGTTTCCCCCATGCCCTTCCCGTTGATGAGGATACGGGTCGGACTCACCACGACGATGTCGGCGATGGCGGTGTTCGTCACCGAGACCTTGGTGGGCGGCGCCGAAAAATCGACGACCTCGCTCTTGTCGATCGTCACGTAGACCCGCGGAGTATCGCCGGCGCGGTCGTTATCACCGGCATATCCACTGGTCGATGCGAGCACGGTTCCGACCACGATCATCACAAGCGCTTTAGCTCTCATCGGTCTCCCCTGGCGGCCACGGTCGCCGCCGTCATTTCTTACCGGACTGCTCGACCCACTCCTTCGTCACGTCGCGGACGAACACCTGCTCGGCCGCCTTGCCGCCGCGAAGCACCGTGATGGCGTACGTCTCCACCTTCGGAGGCGCCAGGGGTGCGCTCACGATCCGGGGCCGAGGCGCAGGTGCCTTGACCGGCGTCACCGATGCCGAGGAGTCGCTCAGGAGCGTCGCTGCCGTCACCCCGCGCGTCTCGACGACCTGGTTGTCGCGCAGATTGCGCATCGCGAGCATCAGCTTGCCCTCGGTCTGCGCCAGCGCGAGCTTCTCCGCCTGGTTCGGCGCGAGTGCCAGGGTGACGGTGGTGACCGTCACCGGCTTGTTGTCGCGAAGCTCGACTGTCTGGCCGGCGGCCAGGACGCCGATGTCCTGCAGGATCACCTTCGAGATCCGTTCCTGCGAGCCCGGACTCCGCGGCATGCTGACGAGGACATCGACCCGGCTGTTGGGGAGGACGAAGCCGCTCTCCCGGGTCGCATCGTCGACCTTGATCGTGATGCCGCGCAGGCCTTCGGGGACCAGCATCGGCATGAGTCCGCCCTTGCCGGATAGCTGAGGCGCCAGCTTCCCGTCGAGCAGCGGCTCGCCGGCCACGATGGAGCTGCGGACGACCCGCCCCTCCGCCTCCGCCAGGGACCGCACGGCCCCGGAGGGAATCGACGCCTTCGGCCACGCAACGAGCCTCACGTGCTGGCTGGTGATCGTCTCGGCCATGCCGATGTTGACCGACGCGACGACGATGGTCTCGGCGCTCTCCGGTCGCGCGATATTGCTCAGGATCCTGTACACCATCGTGCTGGTGAGGAGACCGACTACCGCCGCAAGGACAAGCACAAGGACGAGTCGTCTTCGCATCAAGCTCTCCGTTATTGCCAGTTTTCGAAGGTCATGCTGGCCGTCTGCTGGAGGACCATCGGCTGCGGGATCATCCAGAGCAGGTTAGGGACCACGGTATTGAAGTTCATGGAAATGGTCGCCGTCACCCGCGAGTCCTGGCCGCAAACGCCGGCGCCGTTGGGGGTGCACGTGACGCCGCCCGAGTAGTTGCCGGCGCCGAGCATCTGAGTGAGGCGGGCGTTTCCCACGGCCGCCACCTGATTCGGCGCGGCCGTCACGCCCGCCCTGACTGCCTCCCGTGCGGCGGTCGTCAGGAGGTTCATCGTGAACCACGCGCGGCTGAGCTCCACGCTGGCGAACAGGATCAGAAGCAGGAAGGGAGCGACCAGAATGAACTCCACGCTCGACGTTCCGCGTTCGTTGGAGAGCCACATATGCATAGGCCGCATTCTCCCGGCCGAGCCGCCGGGAAGCCGTCGGCTTCCCGGCAGCTCGGACATGGACGGGATTACGAACCGGAGGCCGCGCCGCTCTGGGCTGTCAGGGCGTTGCTGACGGCCGTGACACCACTGGTGAGCGCGGTCTGAAGCGTCGGCGCGAACGCGGCGACGATCGCCACCATGATGACGATCGCGAGGATGATCCACTCCACCGACACGACGCCCCGCTGATTGCGGAGGTGCTTCGACACGGTATCGAACACGAAGTTGAGCATCATCAGCATGTTCTTCTTCCTTCTTGGTTGTTGAGACGTTGTTGGTTGTCGAGACGTTGTGGTTAAGCGGCGCCCGTTCGGGACCGGCCACCCCCCTCCCGTTGCTCCCGGAGCTTGGGCCGCCAGCCGGCTCACGGTCGCCTTGGTCACGTTGAATATCGATCTCTGGCACTTCGCATCGCATGATCGGACTCGGCCCTGGGAGCGCTCTCACTCGGCCCTCGGCCTGTCGAGGATCTCGTAAGCCTGGACGTCCGGAAAACCCCAGAGCTCGAGCGCCAGGATGGTTTCGGCCACTCGATCGTGGCGCACGCGAAATACGACGCTCGGCGTGCGCCGGAGCTGCCGTCCGCGCCCCACGATCTCGATGGCGATACCGAGGGGCTCGAGAATCTCCACGATCCTGGAAACCGTCGCATCCTCTTTTTCGAGGCTGACCATGACGAACGCTCCGACGTCCCGGAACTGCGATGTCATTGCTCTGACCGCTGATCATTTCTTCGCATTGGCAGCAAAGCGAAATGCACGTTCCGAGCCACGCGGACGACCGTGCACGCTGTCGGCGGAGATATTCGTGAGATTCGCATGTTAGGAACCACGGCGGCGAGGTGGAGGGCTCGTGAGATAGCACCGAATTATGCGCAAATGAATTGTCGGACTCGCGCGAGTCGCCGAACAAGGCCCACTCGCCGAAGAGCCGGCACGTGCTAACTCAGCCTAGATCCGCACATATCGGGCGCGAATCAGGAGCGTTCAACGCCAGGGTCATTCGAGCATTCGGGATTCAGAAATGAATAGCGAACGCATTCCGTTTAATCGGCCCCTCGGATGACCGAACTGCCATGCGCAGCGGCGCCAGCGGCGGACGGCGTTCTACATGATCCATGTAGTAGTGCAATTTCCCCGAGCCCGTGATCACCCACGGGAGGCTCGGCTGCCCGAGGTCGTCGATCATGTCCGCCCACGGGAGCAGTTTGTCGGGATCGAGCACGGCCACCCCGGTCCGCTCGTGGCAGACCAACCCGATGTTGCTGCCGCCCTTGATCCAGTCGGCCACCTCGGCGGGGTCCTTCGTGATCGGCCAATGTTGGCCGATGGGTTTCTTGCCGCGCAGCCGCACGATCTCCCAGCCGTGCGCCTGCATCGCCCCGAGCGTGCGATCGAGGTCGGTCATGCGGATCGTCGCTCCGTCGCCCGCTGGGCGCGCCGGCCCTTGCGCGGACGCCGCCCGTGGTCCGGCGCAACCGTCACGAGGTCACCGCGACGCCGGCGAGCCCGGCCGTTCGGCACCAGTCGCGCGCGGCGTTCAAGCGTTGCATGGCGCGATGGTCGCCGCCGTGGTCCGGATGGAGCCGGCGCGACCGTGTGCGGTAGTCGTTGGCGATGAGGTCGGCGACTTCGCGCGCGAGGTCGGCCGGCGGCGTGAGTTGCAAGAGCGCGCCGTCCATGGAGACGTCGCGGCCGCGGTACTTCCCCCAAGGGAGCGTCATCGCGCCAACTCCGCGAGCGCGCTTTTCGGGATGCGTACGAGTCTGCCGAGCCGGATCGACTTGACGTCGCCACGAGCGACCAGCGTGTAGGCTGTGCCGCGCGCGACGTCGAGCCATGCGGCCAGATCCTCGACCGTGAGCAGTTCGGGCAGGTCGTGGAGCGGCGTGTGGCGCGTGAGCCGTAGCCCATGGCCGTTGCCGTTCGTGGTGCGCCTCGTCGGGCGTCTGGCGGAAGACAATCGAAGAATCGAACGTGATCTCGGGCGAGAGCGGTTACCGCCCGGTCTCGACATTGGGGCAGGGCACGCTGGTGCGCGACCTTCCCGGCGCGGCCGCAGCCACTTTACTAAAACGCTGACCCGCGTCTATACCTTACCGGGCGCCGAACGTCCACGGCGTGGCGCACCGCAGCATTCGCGTCGGGAGATCGATTGGGCTGCCCCCCTTTACGAGGGAGCTCCTCGTTAGCGCCCGGGACCATTTCAGCTGGAAGTCGCGTTTTCCCCAGAAAAAGTTCGAATGGGTTGTTAGCATAGAAGACGACCCATGACCGGCCGCATGCCGGGACCGACGTCCCACACGTTCTTCTCGCAGCGCCTCCGCCTGCACTACGTCGACTGGGGCAACCCGACGAAGCCCCCGCTGCTGATGCTGCACGGGGGCCGCGACCACTGTCGCAACTGGGACTGGGCGGCCGAGGCACTGCGAGACGACTGGCACATCCTCGCGCCGGACCTGCGGGGACACGGCGACAGCGCCTGGTCAGCCGACGGCAGCTATACGCTGGCCGGCTATATCTACGACCTGGCTCAACTGGTCCATCAGCAGCGCCTGGCGCCGGTGACGATCATCGCGCACTCGCTCGGCGGCCAGATCGCCCTGCGCTACGCCGGCATCTATCCCGACACCGTCGCCCGGCTCGTGGCCATCGAGGGGCTCGGCCCCTCGCCCGCGCGGCTCAAGAAGGGGACGGCGAAGACGATCGTCGAGCGCATGGACGCGTGGATCAGCGAGCAGCGCAATCTCGCCGGCCGGCTGCCGCGCCGCTACAACTCGATCGCGGACGCCTTCCGTCGCATGCAGGACGAGAACCCGCACCTCACCGCCGAGCAGGCCCGGCATCTCACCGTGCACGGCGCGAACCAGAACGAAGACGGGACGTACAGCTGGAAGTTCGACAACTACGTCCGCGCGTGGCCGCCGTACGACATGCGGGGCCGCGACATCCAGCTGCTCTGGTCGCGGATCACGTGCCCGACCCTGCTCCTCTACGGCAAGGAGAGCCGCGCGGGCGACCCCGCGGCGGACGGGCGGGTCGCGCACTTCCGCCACGCAGAGGTCGTCGGCGTCGAAGGGGCCGGCCACTGGCTGCACCACGACCGGCTGGCCGAGTTCCTGCGCATCGTGCGGAGCTTCCTGGCCCGCTAGGGTCGGCCGATGGAGGCCGTGGCCGATCGGCTGGTGCTGTTCCTGGTTCCCCACCTCTATCTGACCGTGTTCGTCGCGAGCGCGATCGACGCGATCGGGATCCCGTTTCCGGGCCGGATCGTGCTCGTGCTCGCGGGAGCCTTCGCGAGCACCCGGTTCGATCTGGCGGCCGCGATCACAGCCAGTGCGCTCGGCTCGCTCGTCGGAGACCACGTCGTCTATCTGGCCGGCCGCCGCGGCGGCGATGCACTCCTGTCCCTCTACTGCCGGCTCACCCTGGGCTCCGAGCGCTGTATCGAGAACACCTTGAAGTACTTCCGGCGCTTTGGCGCGACAGCCATCGTGCTCGGACGCTACTCGACGAGTGTTCGACTCTTCGCCGCGATCCTGAGCGGCACCGGGCAGATCGCCTACCATCGCTTCGTCCTCTACGACCTCGCCGGCTCGCTGGCCTATGCCACTCTATGGATCGTCCTCGGCCGCGTCTTCAGCGACGAAGTGGAGCTGATCCTCGAATGGCTGGGACGGCAACGGGGCCTCTTCCTGATCGTCCCGGCCGCCGTCGTCGCGATCGTCGGTTACCGGCTGTGGCAGCGCCGGCGCCACGGCACCGCCCGAGCGGGCGACCTCGGCGGCCCGGCCGCGCCGGATCGAAACAGAATCTTGCGGTAAGGGCCTCGCTCCAGGCATCCTCCCTGCATCGAGGTCTCGGCCCTGACGGGCTCGAGACAAAGGGAGGGCGCCCGTGCCACAGCGGCTCGAGGGGTTGGAGCGGTTGGCCGTCCTGATCCTGAGGCTGTCCCTGGGCTTCGTCTTCGTGATGCACGGATCGCAGAAGCTCCTTGGCGCATTCGGCGGTGGTGGTATCGCGGGAGTCACCGGCATGCTCACGAAGATCGGAATGGAGCCAGCCCATATCCTGGCGTGGGTCCTCTCGATCACCGAGTTCGTCGGCGGCGTGTGCCTCATTCTCGGTTTCCTGACGCGGTTCTGGGCGGCCGGCCTCGTCATCGACATGGCAGTCGCGGTCTTCAAGGTGCATCTGGCCAACGGCTTCTTCGCGTCGAAGAATGGCTTCGAGCTGCCGCTCGCCCTCGGCGTGATGGCGCTGGCCGTCATGCTGACCGGGCCCGGATCGCTCTCGGTGGACCGGGCGACCGGAATCGAAAAGGGCGGCGCGAGCTAGCCGGATCACACGGCAGGAGGAACGGACCATGGCTTCGAACGGTCATCGCTTCAACGTCGGTGGCGTGCTGCTGTCCCGGCCCTTCAAGATCCGGCGGCTCGGCCACTTCGGCTTCAACGCGGTCAAGATGAACGAGGCGCGCGGACTTCTACGGCGACCTGCTCGGCTTCAAGCACTCCGACGTCCTCGACTTCGGCAAGATGCCGTGGGCGCCGAAGGGCGCCGACCTCGGCGACACGCGCGGCTACTTCATGCGCTACGGCACGGACCACCACGCGTTCGTGCTGTTCAACAAGAAGGTGCTGGACCACCGGCCCGATCGGAAGTTCGCGCCCGAGGTCACGATCAATCAGATCACCTGGCAGTGCGGCAGCCTCAAGGAGATCGTGGACGCCCACACGTACTTCCAGGACCAGGGCATCCCCATCCAGCGCGTGGGCCGCGACATGCCCGGCAGCAACTGGCACGTCTACGTCTACGACCCCGACGGCCACACCAACGAGCTCTACTACGGCATCGAGCAGATCGGCTGGAACCAGCTCAGCAAGCCGACCGAGATGTACTATCGCGGCTTCCGCGAGAAGCCGTCGCTGCCGCAGATGTCCGAGATCGCCGAGGTGGCCGAGGCGCTCGACAAGGGCATCGACGTCTTCTCGGGCAACCGGACGCGCGAGGCGCTGGGCGAGACCTACGACGTCGAAGGCGTGCTGCTGCCGCGGCCGTTCAAGATCACCAAGATCGGCCCGGTGGGCCTGTTCGTCGACGACGTCGACGCGCGCCGAGGCCTTCTACGTCGGACATCTCGGCTTCGTGAAGAGCGAGGAGACGACCTATCGCGGCGCGCGCTGCGTGTTCCTCCGCGCGCGGCACGGAGCACCACAGCGTGGCGCTGTTCCCGCAGCGAGCTCCGCGCACGCTCGGGCTCGTCCGAGCACACGACGTGCATGTCGTTCGGCGTGGAGGTCGGCAGCTACCCCCAGCTGCGCGACGCGGTCGCGTTCCTGAAGTCCCGCGGCGTGACGTTCGTCGACTCGATCCCGCCCGAGCTCTATCCCGGCATCGACTACTCGGCCTTCGCGCTCGATCCCGACGGCCACTGCATCCAGCTCTACTACTACATGGAGCAGGTCGGCTGGGACGGCCGCCGTGCGGCCGGCCGCGCAGCGGCGCGCCGGTGCAACGGTGCCTGGCCGGAAACGCTGGAGCCGCTCTCGGACACGTACGTGGATCAGGTCTTCCAGGGCCCGCTCGGCTAGGCGCGCGCCGTGAAGTTCGGCTACTTCACCCTGACTGACAACCCGCCGGCGTACGGCCCGAACCGGCGCGACCCGAATCGCTTCCTCCTCGACGTCGTCGAGGAGTGCGTCGAGGCCGAGGCGATGGGGTATGCACAGCGCCTGGGTGCCGGAGCACCACTTCGGCCGCTTCGGCATCCTGCCGTCGCCGACGATGTTCCTGGCCCACATCGCCAACCGCACGAAGCGGTTGAAGCTCGGCCCGGCTACGGTTGTGCTGCCGATCAATCACCCGCTGCGCATGGTCGAGGAGTTCAATCTGCTGGATCTCTTGAGCGACGGGCGGGCGGTGTTCTCGGCCGGGCGCGGCTACGATCAGGGCGAGTACACGCCGTTCGGCGCATCGTTCGCCGACAGCCGAGCCGTGTTCGACGAGCAGATGGAATACATGATGGCGGCGTGGCGGCAGTCGCCCTTCGAGTTCCACGGCCGCTACTACTCGACTCCCGAGCCGCTAACGGTACTGCCGCGACCGGTGCAGCAGCCGCACCCCGAGGTCTACGTGGCGTGCTTCTCGAAGCCCTCGATCGAGCTCGCGGCGCGCCTGCGGGTCAACACGATCTTCGCGCCGTTCGCGGCCGCCATGCTGTTCGGCTCGGTCCAGGACGCGGCCCGCGAGAGCAAGCGGATGGCACGCGAGGCCGGCCACCCTGATCCCAAGGTGATGTGCAGCTACTTCGTCTCGGTGTCGCACAGCCGCCGACGAGACCGACCGCGCCCGCGTGCGGCTGCTGCACTACCTCCACAGCATCCTGCCGGTCTTCCCGCAGCGATCGCCGCACCGCCCCGCCGCACATTGCGTACTTCGTCGACATCGTCGAGCGGTTGCGCGCGATGAAGGCCGATCAGGTGAGCGACCGCAGCATCGTCACCGGCGACGTCGAGCACTGCATCGAGGTGCTGAAGCGGTGCGAGGAGGGCGGCCTCTCCGAGGTGATTCTGTACTTCAACTTCGGCGAGCTCGGCCACCGCGACACGCTCAGGGCGATGGAGCGCTTCGCCCGCGAGGTGATGCCGCACTTCGCCGAGCGCCCCCAGTCGGCCGTCGCCGGTCGATGAGAGTTCGGGCTCAACTTCTTCCCGTCCTTCCGGGCGAGCGACTATTCGACCGCAGAGTACTTCGCCCAGTGTCTGCGCCTGGCCGAGCGCGCGGATCAGCTCGGCTTCCACTCGGTCAAGACGGTCGAGCACTACTTCTACGACTACGGCGGCCACTCGCCGAATCCGGTCGTGTTCCTCGCGGCCGTCGCCGCGCGCACCCGGCGGATCCGCCCGATCACCGGGGCCGTCATCCCGGCCTTCAACCACCCGATCAAGCTGGCCGCCGAGCTGGCGGTGCTCGACAACCTGAGCAACGGCCGGCTCGACGTCGGCTTCGGGCGCGCGTTCATCCCCAAGGAGTTCGAGGTGTTCGGCGTGAGCATGGACGAGAGCCGCGCCCGCTTCGAAGAGGGCATCGACATCGTCCGGCGGCTCTGGACCGAGGACCGCGTGTCCTACGAGGGCAGGTTCCATCGCTTCCGCGACGTCCACCTGGAGCCGCGGCCGGTCCAGAAGCCCCACCCGCCTATCTGGGTCGCCACCGTGGCGTCGATCGAGTCGTTCATCTGGGCCGGCCGTCGCGGCTACAACGTGATGATCGTGCCGTACGTCGGCGGCATCGAGAAGGTCCGCGGCATGGTCCGCGCCTACCGCGAGGCCTGGCGCGAAGCCGGGCACCCACCGGGCCGGGAGCAGATCCAGACCTCGCTCCACTGCTACGTCGCCGAGACGCACGCGAAGGCCATCGAGGGCGCCCGGCCGCGCGTCGAGCGCTACATCGAGGTCTTCGGCGAGGCGGTCAGCTCGTGGGCGACCCACCAGGCGGCCCAGTACGCGGACTACGGCAAGGTCGTGGCGTCGATCGCCGGGACCACCATCGAGTCGATGCTCGAGGGACACCAGGCGCTCATCGGCACGCCCGAGGAAGTGGTCGAGCAGCTCGCGTACCAGGTCGACGCCTTCGGCGAGATCGAGCCGTCGCTGCAGATCAACTTCGGCGGCATCGGCGACGCCGAGGCTCTCGGGACGCTCGAGCTCCTCGCCGACCGTGTCATGCCGAATTTTCCGTCGTAGAGCCTACTCTCTCACCTGCGGAAAGATATCGCGCGTCGGCGCGTGGGCCTTCTTCCACACGAGCACGCTTCGCACGTAGTCGATGACGACCTTGCCCTCCTGCTGGATGCCCCGCGTCCGGACTTTCACGACGCCGCGCTTCGGGTTCTTCCGGGACTCGCGCTTCTCGAGCACGTGCGACTCGGAGTAGAGCGTGTCGCCGGCGAAGAGCGGATGAGGCAGCTTCACCTCATCCCACCCGAGCGCCACGCCGTTCTCGCTGACGTCGGCCACGCCCATCCCGGTCACGATCGCCAGGGTCAGCGTGCTGTTGATCAGGCACTTGCCGAACTCGGTTCGCCGAGCGAAGTCGTTGTTGAAGTGGATCTGATTGGTATTGCTGGTGAGCAGGGTGAACCAGATGTTATCGGCCTCGGTCACCGTCCGGCCAAGCCGGCACCGATAGACGTCGCCGACGTTGAAGTCCTCGAAGTAGCGCCCCTCCCAGCCCGGAACGACCGCCATCACACAGCTCCTTTCGTCTCGACACGCTCCCGACACTCGTCCCGGCTCCGACGGCGCGAGTCCGGCGCTCGTGTCGGCCAGCACCTCGAGATGTCCGATGCCCAGCGTCTTGATCCACCGCTGCTGACCCAGAGTCAGCGCGATGAAGAACCCGAGCTCGACCAGCTCCGGATTGGAGAAATGCTGGCGGAGTCTCGCCCACAGCGCCTCGTCGGCGATCTCCGCGTTCCAGACGATCGAGCTCGCGTACGTGAGCGCCACCTTCTCTCGCTCTGTGAACCGGGGCGAGTCGGTGAAGTTCAAGAGATCGTCGTACTTCTCTTCGGTCAGCCCTTTCCGTCCGGCCTGGACGGAGCGCTGCACGCCTCAGTATTCGCACTCGATCGACTTCGAGACGTAGACGCGGCAGAGCTCCTTGATCGCGTGATCGCAGACGCCCTGCCGGAACGTGAGCTCCCACGCCTGAGAGAAGGCGCGGATCACGCTTGGATTATTGGCGCGAATCGCCTGGCTCTCGGGCCGCGGCGTCCCTTCGCGGCGCGCGCGCTCGAGATACCCGAGGATCTCCGGATCGGTCACCGTCGCCGGATCGACATAGGGAATGTGGGGCACCGGTCCCTCCTGGTTATCGGCTCGCCTCGGACGGCGGGGCCCCAGCCCCGCGACGTCCTGCGGCTCGCACGTCCGCCGTTATCGGCTCGCCTCGGACGGCGGGGCCCCAGCCCCGCGACGTCCTGCGGCTCGCACGTCCGCCGTTATCGGCTCGCCTCGGACGGCGGGGCCCCAGCCCCGCGACGTCCTGCGGCTCGCACTACCACACGCTCTTGCCGCCGAAGCGGCGCTCCCAGCGCGGAATGACTTCCTTGTTGTAGATGTTGTCGGGGACCTCGCCCCGCAGCGCGCGCAGGACCGACTCGGTCGCCCAGGCGATGCCCGGGCCGAGGCCGCTCCCGACGTTGTTGGACACCACGTGCGGCGAGAGCAGCACCCGGTCACCGAGGTTGCGCAGCTGGCTGTCGAGCGCCAGCGGCTCCTCCTCGAAGACGTCGAGCGCGGCGCCGCCGATGTGGCCCTTCAGCAAGGTCTCGATCAGCGCCGGCTCGTGCACGCAGGGGCCGCGCGAGGTGTTGATCAGGATGGCGTGACGCTTCATGAGGGCGAGCTGGGCGGCGCCGATCATGTGGCGGGTCTCCCGGGTCAGCACGACGTGAAGGCTCACCACGTCCGCCTCGCGAAGCAAGTGTCGGCAGGTCGACGCGCGTCACGCCGTGCTCGGCGAACACGCTCTCCGGCACGTACGGGTCGGCGGCGAGGATGCGCATCTTCCACGGCCTCAGCAGGTCGGCGACGCGGCGGCCGATCCGGCCCAGGCCGATCAGGCCGAGCGTGATACCGGTGTAGCCGTCGGCGCGCGAGCCCAGGTAGGTCCCCTGCAGTTTCGGATCCCGCCACGTTCCGCCGTCCTTCAGATGACGGTCACGCTCCCGAACCTTCTTGAGCATGCTCAGCATCGCGGTGATCGTACCCTCGGCGACGCCGCCCCAGTTCGACTCGGTCGGACCGTGGCACACGAGGATCCCCATGTCGGTCGCCGCCTCGACGTCGATGTCGTCGACGCCGATCGTGTACTTCGCGACGATCCGAAGCTCGGGCGAGCTCTCCATGATCGTGCGGCTGATCGGGCACGTTGCGAATGGAGGTGCCCATCAGCGCGTGAGCGCCCTGCGCCATGCGCACCAGCTCGGGCTCGCCGTTGCCCTGCGGCGTGTCCCAGGAGGCCTTGCCCAGGCGGAGCTCGCAGCCTTCCGCCTCGAGCCGCTGCTGGCTGTCGCGCGCTTCGTCGACCGGCGCGAAGATGAACACCTTCGGGGAGCTCATCGCTCGATTCCTCCTCGCTCGGGCCCGGCTTGCCAAGGCCCATCGTGTCGGCCAGAATCCCGGTAGCCCGATTCGGTCCCGCGAACCGTCTCCGGACGGGCTGACCGCTTGTACCGGGCGCGGGACGCGAGCTGTCAAGCGGTGCACCGAGGCGGTGCACCCGAGGAGGGAGCGATGGTCGAGTTCCCCGTGAACGACGCCGACGGCCACATCACCGAGTCGACCGAGCAGCTCCGCCCCTACTTCGAGGGAAAGCAAGGCGAGCGCGGCGCCTGGGCCGGCCGCCGCTCCTACTATCCCGAGGACGGCTGGGACCGCTCGCTCGGCGGGACGCTCGGCAGCAGCGTGAACGACGCGAAGAGCTGGTTGCGGATCATGGACGAGGGCGGGCATGGAGACCGCCGTCCTCTATCCGACCGGCGGCCTCGCCATCGGGTGGGTGCGCGAGCCCGACTTCGCCGTCGCGCTCTGCCGCGCCTACAACAACTTCGTCCACCAGGAGTTCCTCATGGCGAGCCCGCGCCTGAAGGCGGTGGCGCTGCTCCCGTTCCAGGACGTGCCCGAGGCGGTCCAGGAGCTGCGCCGCGCCGTCACCGAGCTCGGGATGTCCGGCGCCTTCGCCCCGGCGGTCGGACTCCGGCTGCCGCTCGGGCATCCAGGACTTTCACCCGATCTACGCCGAGGCCGAGCGGCTCGGATCGATGGTGGCCTGCCACGCGACGGTCCGCGGCCCGCACTTCTTCGGCGCCGACGGCTTCGACAAGTTCATCGAGGTGCACACCCTGTCGCACCCGGTCGCGCAGATGATCCAGCTCACCGGCATGATCTTCGAGGGCGTGCCCGAGAAGTATCCGCAGCCTTCGGATCGGGTTCATGGAAGCCGGCTGCTCCTGGCTGCCGTTCTGGATGGACCGCATGGACGAGGAGTGGGCGAAGCGCAAGGTCGAGGCGCCCCTGTGCCGAAAGAAGCCGAGCGACTACCTGCGAGTCCGGACAGCTCTTCTTCGCGGCCGAAGGCGACGAGAAATCGGTACCGGAAGTCGATCCGCCGGCTCGGCAACGACATCGTCTTCTACGCGAGCGACGTGCCCCACTGGGACCACGACTATCCGGACAACATCCGCGAGCTGGCGACGCGCGAGGACCTGAGCGCCGAGTCGAAACGCAAGATCCTCTACGAGAACACGCGGCGTCTCTACGAGCCGTCGCCGGGCGCGTCGCTCAGGTCCGGGCGGTAAGCAGGTCGCGGCAGCCCGCGCGCACGGCCCAGTACTCCCACGCGCGGAACATCGACGGCTCGTCGGGCCGCATCGAGGCGTGAGCCTCGATCTCGCCGCGTGACAGGGCTTTGACCTCGCCCAGGCGCAGCGCCTCCGAGAGCACGCGCGCGTTCAGCGGCAGATAGACGGCGATCCGGATCGCCTCCGGCAGCGAGCGCCCGGCGGCGGAGAAGCCGTGGCCCCGCATCAAGACCACGCGCTCGCCGCCGAGGCCGCGCGCCAGGTCGCGGCCCTGCGCCATGTTCACCACGAGCAGATTGGTGTCGCCGAAGCTGTCCCGGATGTCCCACACCGGGATGCGCGCGCCGATGAAGCTGGCCATGTGCACGACCGGCCGGAGCGGAGTCGTCGAGATCGTGAACGGCAGGACCGCCTCGGCGTGCGCGTGCACCACCGCCTGGACCTCGGGCCGCGCCTCGTAGATCGCCCCGTGGATGAACCGCTCGAGGTAGGGCGGCCGAGCATCGCCGCCGACCGCCTTGCCCTCCAGGTCGAACTCGATGACGTCGCCGCGCTCGACGAGCGCTGGCGCCAGAGAGCGCGACAGCAGGAAGCGCGTCGGGTCGCCCGGATGCCGCACGCTGACGTGACCGTACGCGTCGACGACCCCCTCGTTCGCGAGGATCCGGTTGGCGATCACCACGTCGCGGGCGGCGCGCTCGAGCTCTGTCACGGCCTGTCCTCCCCGGGTCGAGAGTCGATTCAGCGGAAGTGGCGGTCGAACGCGGCATCGGGCACGGTGAGCCCGAGCCCCTCGATCAGCGGAGCCACCTCGGCCGCGTATTCCTTCCGCGCGGTCTCGTTCGAGCGGCGCTTGAGCCCCCAGTGCTGATAGCGCGCGGCGCGCCGCGAGTTCGCGCGCCCGAACATGTCGAGGCCGCGAGGATACCACCGGTCGATCGCCGCCTGGGCCGCCGCGCGGCCTTCCTCGGTCCGCACCATCTCGCGGAGCTTCACGTGGCCGTAGCCCACGTGCGTCTTCTCCTCCTGGAGGATACGCGGCAGCGCGCGGTCCAGCGGCAGATAGGAGCAGCCGAGGAACTCCTCGAGCTGATACTGGCCGACGCGATCGATGAGGAACCCGAATGCCGCGACGTCGGCCCACGTCGGCATCGCCTGCCGGAACGCCTCGAGGTCGCGCCGGGACTTCTCGACGTACATCAGCTCGGAGGCGTCGTCGCCGAGCTCGTTCAGCAGCCGGTTGATCTTGCGGAAGTGGTCGATCTCCTCGCCGGCCACCTTGGCCAGCATCCACTGATCGTCGGCCGACGGCGCCGTCAGGAGCCACTCGTTCACGTAGAGGTGCGGCCCGCCGATCTCGCAGTCGGCCTGGATGCGCAGCACGCGCTTGAGCAAGGTCTGGTACTCGGCCGGCATCTTGGGCGCCTCGTGCGCCTCGACCTTGTCGCTGAACGGCCTGTCGTCGGTCATGACGATCCTCTCTTCAGCGTTTGACTCCCCTCAAGATCATCTCGACGTAACGATCCGCGATGGCCTCGGGCGACAGGCGGCCGCCGTCCGAGAACCACGTCGCCACGCCGGTGCACATCGTCAGGATGGCCATCGCGGTCAGCCTCGTGTCGGTCACCTGGAAGACGCCGGCCCGGACGCCGGAGGCCAGGAGCCCGCGGAACACGCGCTCGTACTCGTCGCGGCGGGTCAGGACGAGGCGGAGGTTGGCCTGTGTCAGCGAGCGCAGCTCGCTTCCACTCAAAAACGCTTCGTGCTGGCTGTCGGTGTGGAAGAGCACGTGGAAGCGCACGGCCGCCCGCAGCCGCGCCTCGGGGCCGTCCGCCGACGCCACGGCCCGCCCCACGCCGGCGAGGAGATCGTCGAGCGTGCGGTCGAGGATCGCGAAGAGGATCTCCTGCTTGGAGCGGAAATGATAGTAGAGGCTCGCCGCCTCCATCCGCAGCGCCCGCGCCAGGGTGCGCATGGAGCTGCCGTGGTAGCCGCGCTCGCGGAAGAGGACGATCGCCGCGCGCAGGATGCGCTCGGCGGCGGTGGCGCGCTCGGAAGTCGGGACGATCGTGGCGGCCATAGCTACCTAACGGACGTTCGTTATGTAACCGGGCGGGCCCGCCCTGTCAAGGGCTCGCGTGATAGCATCCCCGGCGAGCGGCGCGCCGCCGCGCATCAGGAGGCCTCGCGATCGCCGACTTTCTCCTCGCCAGCGTCACCGGGCTCGGCCAGGTCTTCGCGTGGCCGGCCTTCGGTCTGATGCTGCTCGGCATGGCACTCGGCTTCGTCGTCGGCCTCCTGCCCGGCCTCGGCGGCCCCACGACCCTGGCGCTCATGCTGCCGTTCGTCTTCAAGATGACGCCGATCGAGGCGTTCGCCTTCTTGCTCGGCATGCTGGCGGTCACCGCCACCACCGGTGACATCACCTCGATCCTGTTCGGGATTCCCGGCGAGCCGACCACGGCCGCGACCATCGTGGACGGCCACGCCATGGCCAAGAACGGCGAGGCCGGCCGCGCGCTCGGCGCGGCGATGATGAGCTCGCTGGTCGGCGCGCTGTTCGGCGCGTTCGTCCTCGGGCTGGCCATTCCCGTCGTGCGCCCGCTCGTGCTCACGCTCGGCTCGCCGGAGTTCTTCATGCTCGCCGTCCTCGGCATCACGTTCGTCGCCTCGCTGAGCGGCGAGGCGCTCATCAAGGGGCTGCTGGCCGGCGGCCTCGGTCTGTGGCTGGCCACGATCGGGCTCGATCCGGTCACGGGCATCCAGCGCTACACCTTCGGCCAGCTCTTCCTGTGGGACGGCATCGGTCTCGTGCCGGTCACGATCGGCTTCTACGCGATTCCCGAGCTGATCGAGATGGCGACCGCCGGAGTGAGCATCGCGAAGCTCGATGTCGGACGCGTGGGCGGCGTGTGGGAAGGCGTCCGCGACACGTTCCGGCACTGGTTCCTCGTGATCCGCTGCAGCGCGCTCGGCACGGCGATCTCGATCATTCCGGGCCTGGGCGCCGCGACCACGCAGTGGCTCGCCTACGCGCACGCCGTTCAGAGCTCGCCGGGCCGGGCGCGATTCGGCAAGGGCGCGGTCGAGGGCGTGCTCGGGCCGGGCGCCGCGAACAATTCTTCGCTCGGCGGCAGCCTGGTCACGACGGTGGCCTTCGGCGTCCCCGCCAGCGTGGCGACCGCGATTCTCATGGGCGCCTTCATCGTGCAGGGATTGGTCCCCGGACCGGCCATGCTGACGCCGGCGCCGAAAGGCCACCTGGCGGTGACCCTGGCGATGGTGTGGACCATCGTGATCTCCAACATCATCACGGTCGCGGTCTGCCTGGCGTTCATGGGGCCGCTCGCGCGGATCACGCGGATCCGGTCCACCTTGCTCGTGCCGTTCATTCTGGTCCTGATCTACGTGGGGGCCTTCGCCGAGAAGAACGTCTTCGAGGATCTGGGCGTGGTGCTGGTGTTCGGGGCGCTCGGCTGGCTGATGGCGAAGCTCGACTGGCCGCGACCGCCCCTGCTGCTCGGTCTGGTCCTCGGCCCTCTGGCGGAGAATCGCCTGTTTCTGTCGACTGACAACTACGGCGCGGCCTGGCTCCTCCGTCCGGGTGTGCTGATCATCGCGGTCGTCCTGGCCGCGGGGCTGATCGTTCCGGTCGTGAGGCGACGGCGGAGCCGGCGCACGGTCGCCGGCCGATGAGACCGCCGCCCCCGCGAGCGGCGGCGCGATCGGATTCGATGTCGGCCTGGTGATCCTGTTCGCGGTGGCGCTCTGGCTGAGCCTTCGCTTCGACGTGCGAGCCGGCCTGTTTCCGTGGACGATCACGGCGACCGCGCTCGTCCTGGCCATCGTCCACACCGCCCGCGACCTCACGAGCTGGCGCCGGACGAGCGCTGCGCCTCAACGCGGAAGCCGTCGCGCGGGCGAGGTGCGAACAACCGGCGCGATCGTCGGCTGGATCCTGGGCATGTACGCGGCGGTCTGGCTCGTCGGCTTCTCGCTCGCCACGCTCGTCACCACCGCCCTGTATCTCCGGAGCGCGCGCGAGCGCTGGCCGATCAGCCTTGCTCTGAGCCTCGCCGGCTTCGCGTTCGTGTACGTGCTCTTCGAGAAGGGGCTCGGCGTCCCCTTTCCGCCGGGTCGGCTCTTCGCCTGGCTGGGCTACGGCGGCTGAGCGGTCGGCATGAGCGCCGACTGGGCTTCCCACATCGTGGTCGACGCCGATCCGGGCGCTCGCGGAACAGGTCCGTGCTCTGGCCGACCAGCGCATGGTCTTCTTCGCCGGGCTCCCCGGGACGGGCAAGAGCCTTCTGGTGCACCAGCTCGTCCACGTGGCGGCCGGCCGCGGCCGCCGCGTCCACCTGCTCCAGTGGGACGTCGCGCGGCCGGTGCTCGAAGCGAGCCCGGCCGGCCGGCGATATCCGCTGGCCGACGGCGTCACCCATGCGGTCGTCAGAACGCGCCGCCGGGCTGTGGGTTCGTGCCGGGCTGATCGACTGGAGTGAGCGGTATCCAGAACCCGAGCACCTCCTGGTCGGCGAGACGCCCTTCGTCGGCAATCGGTTCGTCGAGCTGGCTCGTCCCCTCGACGATCGGGCCGAGGCCCTCCTGGCGGCGCCGTCGTGCCGGTTCGTGATCGCCACGCCGTCGCGTGAGGTGCGCAGCTTCCTCGAGGCCCAGCGCGAGCGTCGCGCCCGCGATCCCCTTCATCCCCGCGAGCGTGAAGACGCGCCGCCGCACGTGCTGCGCGAGCTCTGGCGGGAGCTCGCGGCCATCGCCGGCGGCGACACCGGCGCCCCGGCGCCCTACGATCCCGCGGTCTACGCGAGTGTCTACGAGCGGGTGCTGCGCCACCGCCACACGGAGCTCGTGCGCCTCGATGTGATCCTGCCGACCGAGCGCCTCTCGGTCTACGATTTCGCCCTCACGCCTCCTGATCTGGTGCCGGCCGAGTCCGAGGCGGAGCGCTTCATTCGCGAGGTCGAGCAACGATACCCGGATCCCCGGGTGCTGGATGCCGAGATCGCGCGCTGGTGGGAGACGTAGCGCGGCTCAGCCGCTCAGGCTCCGCGCCGAAGTGTAGAAACTGCCCGCGTGTAGGTTCTGCGAGCCGTGTAGGAATTGCCGGTAGAAATTTCAGGCGACGCTCGCCTTCAGCTCCCTCGCCGACGCGATGAGCCCTCGAAGAGCGGCGTCACCGCGACGAATCGAAGATAGGCATCGGGCTCTTCTTCGAGCAGCCTCTCGATCGTCGGCGCGGGACTGCCGAGCTCGACCGGGGCTTCCTCGATCGCCGCGGGCTTGACGCGGGCCACCCTGGAAAGGACCGCCTCGACCAGCGCCGAGCCCCGGATCTCCGTGGCACTCGTGTTGCAGCGCGAGCCGATGTCGAATCATTGCCAAAGGAGAGAGCCATGAAGATTCGGGACGTGATGGTCCGCGATGTCGTAGCGATCGACCCGTCGGCGTCACTCACCGAGGCCGCTCAGCTCATGCGAGAGGCGAACATCGGTATTCTCCCGGTCGTCGAGGACGGCCAGGTGTGCGGCGTGATCACCGACCGCGATCTCGTCGTACGCGCCCTCGCCGTCGGCGCCGATCTCGCGTCAACGCCGGTGGGCGAATGCGCCACCGGCGATCCGGTCGTCGCGCACCCGGACTGGGACCTCGATCAGGCGATGGATGCCATGGCGCGCGCGCAGATCGGGCGGCTGCCGGTGATCGACGACGACAACACGCTGGCCGGTATGGTCACGCTCGGCTCCCTCGCGCTCCGGTCGAAGAAGGACAAGGAGACGCTCGCGGCGGCCAAGGCGGTCTCGCGCCGCTCCGTCAAAGACGACTCGTCACCCAGCACGCAGTCGAAGCTCGGGTCCAGGTCGAAGAGGCGCGCGAGCTGAGCGACAGGGCGGGCGACCTCTCAGGAGGCCGCCGCGCCCGGCCGCGCCGCGTCGTGGCCCACTCTGGCGTCGACGACCACTTCGTTCCACCAGCGGTGTTCGGGCCCGTCGACGAGCGGATCGAGCTGCCGGCGCGTCTCCGAGAATTTCGGATCGAGATGCCACGTCTCCCAGTCGGCGCGCGTTCGCCAGGTTCCGACGATGACGCGCCGGCTGGGTTGATTCTCGTCCCGGAGGAGCTGCCGCGCCTATCCAGCCCGGTCGCTCCTTCGCCGCGGTCATGCGGGCGCGCATGACGGCGTCCCAGGTCCGCTCCATTCCCTCGCGCAGGTGAATGTCCGTCACGATCGTCATCATTGGATCGCTCCTTCGTTCTGGATCTCGCGCCCGCTCACTGCCCGGAGATCACGCCACAGGCGATGCGCGCCCCCGAGTTTCCCGCGGGATCACTCGTGTAGTCGTCCGCGTGCTCGTGCACGACGAGACTGGCGCCGTCGGCGTCGAGGAGACGGTTCGGTCCGTTAGCCAGTGTGACGTTGCGCAGAACGATCTCGATCGACGCCGGCTTTCGATCGGACACCTCGATATTCGGCATGTCCCCGGCATGGGGGCCCTGTGGGTTGTCGCGGCCGTGCTGTTGCCGCGTCGGATTGAAGTGCACCCCGGCCGATTCGAACGGCGCCTCGCAGCGCCCCACCGCGTGCACGTGGAAGGCGTGCTCACCCGGTGGGAGATCAATGAACCGCGCCGACACCTTCACGCCTTCGGCGGTCTCGACGAGCGACGCTTCTCCCACCTTTTCACCCTGTGCGTTTTTCAGGTCGGCCCGTGCGCTCGCGGCGTGGGCGGTCGAGCCGAGCACGAGCCCGCCCAACGCGAACGCTCCGAGCCAGGCCGCGCTCATGCGCATCGGGTAAATCACTCGCTGCGCCATCGGGATCCTCCCTGACGCGCCGCGGTTGATCCCCCGCGGCTTGGTAAAAAGAGGGTGCAGGGGCCGTGCCATTCACGACACGGCGACGACACGCGCGTGTATGGACGAGGTTCGGGCCTCGGGAGCCCGCGGGCAGGCGAAGGACAAAAAACGGGGGAGCGTATACGCTCCCCCGTTTGTGGTTGCGGGACTGTGCGGCGTTTGCCGCCCGGCGGTTACAGCCCGGAGGTACCGACCCAGCCGGTCTCGGAGACGTCGACCGTCACGCCGTCGGGACCCGTGTACTTCACCTCGACGTTGCCGTACCGGTTGCCGTGCTGACCGACTCCGAGCGCCTTGTTGATGTCTTCGCGGGGCTCGGACCCGGCGTTCTTCAGCCGCTCGGTGATCGCCTCCAGGCTCTCGACCTGGAAGCCGATGTGATGGATGCCGCTCCAGCCCGCGCCGCGCTCGACCCCGGCGACCGCATCGTTCTTGAAGTTCAGGATCGCCAGGTTGAGGTCGCCGTCGCTCAGGTAATAGCCCCGAGCACCCGGGCTGTCGATCTTGGCGATCTCTTTCATGCCGAACACGTCGATGTAGAACTTGGCGGTCTTGTCCACGTCCTGGGTCGAGAGGGCGATGTGCTTGATCTTCGGCATACCGTTTCTCCTGTGGAGGTGGTTCGAGCCCCGTCTCTGTGCCTGTCCAGGCAGGTTACGCCAGGGGCACCGGAAAAGCCAGGACAATGATCCGGCTCAGGGCGGCAAGAGGCCTTGCTGCTCGACCTCGCCGAGAAATCTCCGGATATCGGCGAGCGGCGTGACGAGCGTCTGACCGGGCACCGGCACCTCGATGTACCACGGCGGAGTCTGCCCCTCGCTCATCACCCGCGCGGTGCTGAAGCCTTCGACCACGCCGATGAGCCCTCCAGTATGCACGTCGAAAACCCCCGCGCCGCTCACGCCGTAGTTCACGGGCGCGTCGACGATGAGACGAGCGACACCTGACGGATCGCTCGGGCTGGCGAGCGCGATCTGACTCACGATCCCGCTCGACAGCATGATGTGGCGGCCGAGCGGAAAGCCGACGACCCAGATTGGCTTGCCAAGCGCCGGCGCCGGTGCCGGCGGCGCCGGCGCGCACTCGTCGACCTCGGTGCGGAGGAGCGCCAGGTCGGCGACGTTGTCGTCGCGCGAGGCCACGAGCAGAGCGCGCGCTTTGCGGCCCTCGCCGGCGTGGAGGCCGAACACGGCGAAGATCTCGGTCTTGCCCGCGAGGCCGGAGAACGTGTGCCCGGTCGTGAGGACGAAGCATGACGAGCCCTCAGCGGTCCGCCGAGCAGCGATCGCGACGCCCGAGCCGCTCTTGATGCGGCGCCCCTCGCGCTGCTCGACGACGATCTGAACCGCGGAGGGCAGGATCTTCTTGAGCACGTCTTCGCGGCTGGGCTCGGGGCGCGTGATCATGCAGCCCGTGCTCGCGAGTATGATCGCGAGAATCGACGATAGTCGGCGGGATGTAAGACTTACCGGTATGTTCGCTCGCTGACGGTGGCGGGCTCGGAGGACCTCGGCGCGCATCAGGGTCATGGTAGCGCTTGCCATGACTTGCGCGTCCATAGCTTTCTCGAGCCTTCCCGCGATTCGCGGGCACGGGCATTGCCCTCTCCATACGGCCGGGTACGCTGCGCGGCGTCGCGCCGCACAGCCCCCGCGTAGAAATTACCGACTCCCGCGTGAGGCACGTGAAATGAAGAGAGCGAGTGCTTTTCTCGCAGTGGCCGTGATGGCGATCGTCATGATCCTCGCGCCGATTGCCTGGGCCGCTGACGTCGAGGGCAAGATCAAGAGCGTCGACCCGAGCGGGAAAATGGTCACCCTCGACGACGGGACGCAGCTCATGATCCCGCCGACCGTCAAAGTCGAGAAGCAGGCGCTGAAGCCTGGCGCGAACGTGAAGGCGAGCTACCAAGAGAAAGACGGCCAGAAGGTAGCGACCTCGCTCATGGTGATGCCGATGCGCTAGTTCGAGAAACACCCGGGCGGCGGAGCGGGCCGGTCCGCCGCCCGGCAGTTCCGGTGCGTGGCTCGCTCGGCTCGCCCTCGTCGAATTCGGGGCCTCGCACTTGCTTCCCCGCCCGAAGCGCGCGATAAGGGTGATCGTGTCCGATCTCGACTCGACTCTCACCGGCGAGGGCTACCCGCGATGAACCTCCTGCGCCCGATCGATCGCACGTTCTCCGTCAAGGGTCTCCGGCTCCACCTGCTCGACTGGGGTGGCGAGGGGCGAACGCCCCTGCTGCTCCTGCACGGGTTCACGGGGCACGCGCACGCGTGGGACACGCTCAGCATCGCGCTCCAGCCGCACTTTCACGTCTACGCGCTCGACCAGCGCGGACACGGCGACAGCGATCCCGCCGACGTCTACAACCCGGCCGTGGCGTTCGACGACATCAGCGGCGTCATCGCCGAGCTCGGCCTCCGCTCACTCGTGCTGGTCGGGCTCTCGATGGGCGGCCGGAACGCGATCTACTTCACGTCCAAGCAGCCCGAACTCGTCCAGAAGCTCGTCATCGTCGACATCGGGCCCGAGATCAGCAAGCGCGCGGCCGCCGCGCCCGCTGGTCCGCCCGAGCCGGCGACGTGGGACAGCATCGAGCAGGCGGCGCAGCACCTCTACCGTGGAAACCCGAATCCGGGGATCCACTACTACCGCTGGGTCGTGACGACGAGCCTGCGACAGCGCGCCGACGGTGCCTTGGTGTGGGCCTGGCATCCGAGCGTCAAGGAGCGGCGGTCCCAGCTCGACATCGACTGGTGGGCCGTGCTCTGAAGTCCATCACGGCGCCCACGCTCGTGCTGCGCGGCGAGAGCAGCACCGTGCTGGACCGCGACGTCGCCGAGCGCATGGCCAAAGAGCTCCCGCGCGGCCGCTTCGTCGAGATTCCCCGGGCCGTCCACACGCTGCACGAGGACAACCCCGAGGCCGTCCTCGCCGCGCTCAAGGACGTTCCTGGCGTTCTAGGGCTTCTTGAGCTTCAGGTCCTCGTACGGCGCCGAGTACGCGTAGCCGCGGATCAAGCTGATCCCCGGCTCCTCGAGCCGCGGGCCGATGCCCCAGGTGAACGCCAGCTCGTAGATCGGGACGTGCGTCACCCGGTCGACCAGGATCTGCTGGATCTGGTGGATCAACGCCTCGCGCTTCTTCACGTCGATCTCGCGCGCCTGCCGCTGGAACAGGTCCTCGACCTCGGGAATGACGCCGGCGGTGTAGGCGCCCTCCTTGCTGACGTACGCCTCGAGCCGCGTGGCCGCGTTGCCGCCGGCGCCGGTGATGCCCACGATCAGATTCTTGAGCTTCTTCTCTCGCCAGGCGGTCGTGAGGGTGGCCCGCTCCATGACCCGGATCTTCGACTTGATGCCGACGGCCTGGAGGTACGCGGCCAGCGCCTCGCCCATCGCGGTGTACGGCGGCCACGGATAGAAGTCACCGGCGTCGAACCCGTTGGGATAGCCCGCCTCGGCCAAGAGCTGCTTGGATCGAGCCGGATCGAAGGCCGGCGGCTCGAACGACTTCGAAAACTCGAACGCGCGGGGAATGATGCCGCCGGTCGGCTTCGAGAGGCCGAGGGTCTCGGCCTGGTTGAGCGCCTGCCGGTCGATCGCGTGACTGGCGGCCAGACGCACGCGGCGGTCGTGCCACGGCGACTTCGGATCCCACTGATCGGGCATGTCGAGCCAGAAGACGCCGCTCGACTGGCTCGGCGCCGTGAGCTTGAGGCCCGGCGTGCGGCGGATATCCTCGGCGACCGGGCCCGGTCAGCAGATAGGCGATGTCGACCTCGCCCTTCTTGAGCGCGGCGGCCCGCGTGGTCTCCTCGGGCAGGCTCCGGAGCACGAGCCGCTTGATGGCTCGGCGTCTTGCGCCAGTAGCCCTCGTAGGCCTCGAGCACGAGCTCCACGCCCGGGTTGAAGCTGACGAACTTGTACGGCCCGGCGCCGATCGGCGCCTTCTTGAAGCCGTCGTCGCCCACCTTCTCGACGTACTTCTTCGGCACGACCCAGCCGGCTCCGGTCGCCGATGTGCCGTAGAAGGTCATGAAGTCGGGCCACGGCTCCTTGAGCACGAAGCGGATGCGGCCGGGATCGACGATCTGAACCTCGCGCACTCGGTCCTTGAGAAGCTTGACGCCGGCGCCGCGGTAGCGCTCGTAGGAGAACTTCACGTCCTCCGCCGTCACCGGATCCCCGTTGTGGAACTTGACGCCCTTGCGCAGGACGAACTCGTACGTCAGTCCGTCTTTCGATTGGCTCCACGACTCGGCGAGGCTCGGCGTGTTCCACCCGGCCGGCATCGGCTTCACGAGCGCGTCGTGAAGCGCGTAGAGGAACATGAACGGGGTGATGATGCCCTCCGTCTCCGCCGGATCGAGCCACCGAGAAGCCAAGGTGATGTGAACGCCCCACGTCACCGTGCCTTCCGGCGCAGCCGCTGCCGGCCGAGAACCTCCGAACAGGACCAGGCAAGTCATCGAGACGATGCCGAGCCGAATGATCGAGCGCCTCATGAGCACCTCCGGATAGGATGGGTCGCCCAATCATGCCACAGACCATGCATCTCCTCGCGCTCGCCGGCGCGCTGTGCTCGGCGGCGGCGACGATCTTCATCCGGCAGGGGCTCCGCACCAGCGATCCGCTCACGGGACTCTGGATCAATGTGCTGGTCGGGACCGTGAGTCTATGGGCCGCCGTGCTCGTCACCGGCGGGCCCGGTCGCGTGTCGCCGCGGGGCGCCCTCTTCTTCGTCTTCGCCGGGTTGATCGGGACCATCGGGGGGCGGCTCCTCCGATTCATCGCGATCGAGAAGGTCGGCGCCTCGATCGCGGCGGCCCTCATCAACCTGAACCCGTTCGTCTCCTGCACCCTGGCCATCATCCTGCTCGGCGAGCACGTGACCTGGCCGATCGTGGCGGGCACGGCGGTGATCGTGGCCGGCACCACCTTGCTCTCGGTCGGCGGCAAGCGCCTGGGATTCCGGCCCGCTCAGCTCGCTGCTCCCGATCCTGTCCGCCGTATGCTTCGGGGTCGTGGCGGTCTTGCGCAAGGTCGGGCTCGGCGATACCGGGCCGATCGTCGGCACGGCGATCAACGTGACGACGGCCCTCGTCGCGCTCACGGCCTTCCTGCTCGCCTCCGGGCGCTCGGAGGTCATGGTCTGCCGCGGGCGAAGCCTCGCCCACTTCGTCGCGGCGGGCCTCACCGAGAACGCCGGCGTCTTCATGAACGTGGTCGCGCTCGGCTTGGGCACCGTGAGCATCGTCACGCCGCTGTACGGCACGGCGCCGATCTTCGTCCTGTTCCTGGCGCCGCTCTTCCTGCGCGACGTCGAGGCCTTCAGCCTGCGCGTGGTCCTTGGCACCGTCCTGATCGTGCTCGGTGTGTATCTGATCACCGCGCTCGCCGGACGCTGATGTTGCCGGCGCTGGCGGCGATCCTCTTGCTCCTGGCGATCCCGACGGGCACCGCGCTCGCTCAGGATCCCCGCATGGTGCCCGTCACGATCGATGGCGAGCGCGTGCGACTGGAGATGCGCGTCTACGAGCCGACGACTGCCGGCCCGGCGCCGACCTTGATCTTCAACCACGGTTCGACCGGGACCGGCACGAATCCAGCCGCGTTCACGCGGCCGATGGATTTCCCCGAGGTGGCGCGGTTCTTCGTCCCGCGCGGCTGGGCCGTCGTGATCCCGGCGCGTCGTGGGCGCGGAGGCTCCGAAGGACGATACGACGAGGGCTTCGCGGCGAATCGCGCCCTGGGTTACGCGTGTGATCCCGTTCTTCGGTCGCCGGAGCGGACCGGGCGCTGCGCGACATCGAGGCGGCGATGGGCGCGATCCTCGCGATGCCCTTCGTCGACCCGACCCGCGTGGTGATCGGCGGCCAGTCGCGCGGCGGCATCCTGAGCGTCGCGTACGCCGGGCAGCACCCACAGCAGGTGAAGGGCGTGATCAACTTCGTCGGCGGCTGGAACGGCGCGCGTTGCCCGATCGCCGCCACGATCAACCAGTCGATCTTCGTGCGAGGCGCTCGCTACCCCGAGGACACGATCTGGCTCTATGGCGACGACGACCTCTTCTATTCCCTGTCACACAGCCGCGCAAACTTCGGCGCGTTCCAGGCGGCCGGCGGGCGGGGTGAATTTCACGAGCTGCCGCCGGAGTTCGGCGGACACTACATCTGGAGACGCCCCGACCGCTGGGCACCCCTAGTCGAAACCTACCTCAAGCGCCTGAACCTCCCGCACACCCCGAACTAACCGACTCAGCTCCCGAGCATCGACGCGCGAGCCAGCCATGGCGGACGGGTGGCGCCAGGACCCGTCCGCCGTGGGCTCGAGCGTCGATGCTCGGACTGAGCGAAGACGGGTCAGCCGATGACCCGGCCACCCATGACGCGGATCGAATCGCCGGTGACGTAGGACGAGGAGTCGGAGGCGAGGAACACGCACGCGTCCGCGATGTCCTCCGGCCGGCCGAGACGCCGCAGCGGGATCTTCGCGAGCTCTTCGGGCGAGCCCGGCGGCGCCTGGCGGAACTCCGGGTACCACTCGGCGTGACGCCGCTCGGTGTCGATGAACCCGGGCATCACCATGTTCACGCGGATCCCGAAGGGGCCGAGCTCGGCGGCGAGCGCGCGCACGAGGCCGAGCAGGCCGGTCTTGGCCACCGTCACGACCGCCGTGTTCGGCCGGCCGGTCAGGCTGGACATGCCGCCGAGGGCGATGATGCTCCCCCGGCGGCGCTCCTTCATCGCCGGTACCGCCGCCCGCGCCAGGTAGAACGCCGAGTGAAGATTGACCCCGAGCACGCGGTGCCACTCCTCGACCGACGTGTCGGTGACGGACTTGTGCGGCCGGATCGCCGCATTGCAGACGAGGACGTCGACGGCGCCGAGCTCGGAGAGCCCGCGCTCCACCATCGCCGGCAGGCCGCCGGATCGCCGACATCCCCGAGGACGGTGACGACGCGAACGCCGCCCTTCTTGCATTCGGCGGCGACGGCCTCGAGCTCCTCGCCGTTGACGCGGGTGTTCAGCACGAGGTCCGCGCCCTCGGCGGCGAAGGCGAGCGCGACGGCGCGGCCGATGTTGCGGCTGGCACCGGTGATGAGCGCCACCCGGCCCTGGAGCTTGCCGCCGTTCATCGGTACCCGGCGGCCTTGAGCTTGGGGAACACCGCGTCGCGGAAGGTCCGTATCTCCTGCTCCGGGCCGACGAAGGTCTGCAGCGGCATGATGTAGAGGCTCTTCACGCCGGCGCCCGTTAGATCGGTGATGCGCCGGACGCAGTGCTCCGGCGTCCCGACCAGTCCGAGCGCGTCGCAGAGCTCCGCGATGACCTCGTCGGGCACGAACGAGGTCGCGGCGATCGCCTGTTCCCAGTCCTGCGCGTGCGAGAGATCGGGATAGATCTCGTAGACGCTCGCCGGAATCTCGAAGTGCGGAATTGAAAGCCGAGTGTGCTCGAGCCAGCGCGAGTGCACGCGCATGATGCCCTGGTGGACGACCGTCGGGCGCGCCTGCCGGTGCGCTTCAGCCATGGTCGCCGCCATGCACGTGCGAACGGCCCAGACGATCTCGAGGTCTTCCAGGCGGCGCCCGCTCCGCCGCGCACCCTTCTCCAGGTGGGTCAGCACGGCGTCGACGATGCCGCGATGAAACCCGACCAGCAGCATCACGCCGTCGGCGACCTCGCCCGCGAGCTCGATCGCCCTCGGCCCGGACGCCGCCATCAGGAGAGGCACCGGGCGGCCCGAGGCATAGGCGAGACGGCCTTGTGTACCCTCGAAGTCGACGGCGTCGCCGGCCAGGAGCCGGCGAAGGCGGTCGATACAGGCGCGCATCTCGGCGAGCGTGGCCGGCTGGCGGCCGATCGTGCTCGCCGAGGTGTAGCCCGTGCCGATCACGACCTTGGTGCGCCCCGGCGCGAGCTCGGCGACAGTCTGGATGGCGCCGGCCAGCACCGAGACGTGTCGTGAGAACGGATTGGTCACCGCCGGGAACAAGGTCAGGCGCGACGTCTGGGTCGCGGCCTGTCCGAGCGTGACGAACGTGTCGCGGCAGAGCAGCTGACTGTCGAGGATGCCGGCGCCGTCGAAGTCGGCGGCCTCGACGTCCTGGATCAGCCGGATCAGCTCCGGCATCGGGGAGGTACCGGGGATCCGGAGCGAGACCTGAACGCGTTGGGCCATGGCGGGCCGAGGATAGGGCGGGCCGTCATCCTTGTCCAGTCTGCTAGGATGCGCGAGGCCCATTGCCAATGCGCGGCAACAACCTCTGGATCATGCTCCTGTGCGCTCTCGTCCTCCTTGTGGGGACGCTTGCTTCGCCGCCCGCGATGGCCGAGGAGACGCCCGAGGCGACGCCCAAGGAGAAGCCGAAGAATCCCTGGTTCGTGACCGTGCTCGGCGGCGAGTACTCGGGCAGTCAGCTGCTCGAGATCCCGGCCCGGCTCGACCTGCAGGACTCGTACACCTTTGGCGTGTCGGTCTCGAAACAGTTCGCGCAGTGGACCCGGTTCATGCGCTGGGAGGTCGAGCTGCAGGTCCTCAAGCATTTCGGCGAGCAAGACAACTGGGAATTTACCGGCTCCGTCAACCTCCGATGGGTCGTGTTCCCGTGGAACAAGTGGGTCGAGACGACGGCGGCGGTCGGCGAGGGCCTCTCGTGGGCCACCGAGATTCCGGCGCTCGAGAAAGCGGACCCGACGAACAGCGACAACTCGCAGCTCCTGAACTACATCCTTCTCGAGATCACCTTCGCCGTTCCGGAATCATCCTGGAGCCTGGTCACCCGCATCCACCATCGCTCCGGCGTGTGGGGCCTGTTCGGGCACACCGGCTCGAACGTGCTGGAGGCGGGCATCCGCTATCGGTTCTGACGACGCGCGCGGTCGTACGCCGCGCCCGACCTCACTTCATGCTGTCGCGAAGCTCCACGAGCACCCGGTCGAAGTCGGCGACGCGGATGAACCCGACCCGGGGGAACTCGATCTCGAGTATGACGGCGAGCGCCACGGCCGTGGCCACGGCGAAGCCCACCACATGCACCCAGCTCCGCGTCTTCGCGGCCGCCATGCCGTGGCCGGCCAGCAGCGCGGCCGCCAGCGCGAGCGCGATGAGCATCACGAAGATGATCGTCGGCGGATGAATATAGGCGGCCATCGTCCGCGTGGTCGTGATGTCGATCATCGCGTTCAGCGCCGGCAGGAGCAGCACCGTGAGGTTGGGATGCGAGCCCTCCGCGCGCGTGGCCGCGATCGCCTGGCGCCAGATCTCCTTCTGCTGGCGAGCCACCTCGGCCAGCGCGGCCTCTACCGCGGCCATGTCGGGGATCTTTCGATAGACATCGAGCCGCGCGTCGACGTAACGACGAAAGCTCTCCCGAAGAGCCGGTTGAAGGCCGGGCGCGGCCAGGTCGACCCGTAGATACGCAGTCCCGATCGCGTTGGCCTCCTGGACGATCAGATGCCGGCGCTGGTCGAAGCGCGACGCGGCTCCCGAGAAGGTGAACGCGATGAGCAGACCGAGCAGGGCGAAGACCACCCCCTCGGCCGGGCCCAGCCCTTCCCGTCCTCCCTCCGGATCCCTTCGCTTCCGCCGCAGACCGATTCGTCGCCCGATCTCCAGCAGCGCCACCATCCCCACGACGAGCCCTACCGCGACGAGCACGACGAAGAAGCTAAACAAGATCATGGCGGCTCCGACGAGGCTCCTTCCTTCGGTCGGTGCGAGAGCGTACACTGCGTTCCCTGGCAGCGGGACGAGATCAAGGGCGGGGAAAGGCTAAGCCAGGACCCCCCGCCCGTCAACGCGAACGCTGCTATAGTCCTGGCGCCAGACCAACCCGCAGGAGGGGACGATGAAGCTGCTCTTCTTCGACGATTTCAGGCTGGGGGTGCTCAAGGGCGACGCCGTGGTCGACGTGTCGGACACGGTGAAGGACATACCGCACACGGGGCCGCATAATTTAATAACCGGGTTGATCGAGCGGTTCGCGGACTACAAGGCGCGCCTGGAAGGCGCCGCGGCGCGCGGCCAGGGCAAGCCGGTCAGCCAGGTCAGGATCAGGCCCCCCCTGCCGAAGCCGTACAACATCGTCGCCATGGCCGTGAACTACATGGAGGACGGCACGCGCTCCGAGCCCGCGCCGATCAACGCGTTCCACAAATCGCCCAACTCGGTCATCGGCGACGGCGACACGATGGTGCTCCCCGACGTGCCGGCGACGATCTTCGAGGGCGAGGCCGAGATGGCGCTCATCATCGGCAAGAAGGCGACCGCCGTCAGCGCCGGCCAGGCGATGAGCTATATCTTCGGCTACATGAATTTCATCGACGGCTCGGCCCGCGGGCTGCCGCCGAGCGGCAACACCTTCTACCAGATGAAGTCGCGCGACACCTTCTGCCCGATGGGGCCCTACATCGTGACGGCCGACGAGATCGCCGATCCGCACCGACTTCAAGTCAAGCTCTGGGTGAACGGCGAGCTCAAGCAGAACTACAACACGAGCGACATGGCCCACAAGATTCCACGTTGCATCGAGTGGGTCACCTCGATCCACTCGCTCGACGCCGGTGACGTCATCGCGACCGGCACGAATCACCGCGGGCTCAGCGGCTTCCAGAACGGTGATCGCATCGAGATCGAGACCGAGGGGCTCGGCCGGCTACGCTTCAACATCCGCGACGACCTCAAGCGCACGTGGGGACGGGAGACTCGACTCGACCGGCAGGAAAAGAAGCTCGAAGGCACGACGCCGCAGCTGACCGGGAAGCACGCGCCCGCTCCGCGGTAGCCGCGGAGGGTCTGAGGGCCGATGCGGGAAGCGGCCGACGGCACGAGCCGTCGGCCGCTTCCCTGATTCAGGCTCTACTGCGCTTTTCGGAGGTTGACCGGAAGCCCGCCCGAGACCTCGCCGGTAATCACGCCCTGCTTGACCATCAACTGGCCGAGCGACACCGTTGGCAGCGAGAGATTCAGGAGCTCCCCCTGGACAGTACCCTTCACCGGGCCGGAGAGATCCGGCCGCCCGCCGATGTTCATGTTGCCCGAGACGTTGGTACCGGCCTGCGTCAGGATCATCGTGACCGGTACGAACACCCCGCCGGTGCCCGCGCTGCCCGACCACGTCCCGGCGACGTTGGCCGTGGGCGCGCTGGCGGCGGCCTGCTGAGCCTCGCGAGCGGCACCGCACCCCGCTGCCCCGGCAGCGAGAACAGCCAGAAGGGCGATCGCAATGATCTTCATCGTGGCATTCCTCCTGACCGCTCCGAATAGCAGACCCGACGACCAGTGGCTATCAGACTTTCGTCGCATGCGCGAAGGGGTAATATACCGGCGGGAGGACCAGCGATGATCGAGCGGCGACCGTTCGGGAGAACCGGCCACCTCAGCAGCGTCACGCTCTTCGGCGCCGCCGCGCTCGCGCGCGCGAGCCAAGCCGATGCCGACCGCGCGCTCGACGTGCTCTTGCGCTACGGCGTGAACCACATCGACACCGCGGCGCGATACGGCGACTCCGAGCTGCGCATCGGGCCGTGGATGGCGCGTCACCGGAAGGATTTCTTCCTCGCCACGAAGACCGGCTCGCGGACCGCGAAGGAAGGGCGTGAGGACATCCATCGCTCGCTCGAGCGGCTCCGCGTCGACCACGTCGACTTGATCCAGCTGCACTCGCTCGGCCATCCGGACGACTGGGATCAGGCCATGGGCCCGGGCGGCGTGCTCGAGGCGGCGATCGAAGCCCGCCAGCAGGGGCTCACGCGGTTCATCGGCGTGACCGGTCACGGCTGGACCATCGCGGCCATGCACCGGCGCAGCCTCGCGCGATTCGACTTCGACTCGGTGCTGCTCCCCTACAACTTCTTCATGGCCGACAACGAGCGCTATCGCCGGAGCTTCGACGAAGTCGTGGCGATCTGTCGCGAGCGCAACGTCGCCGTGCAGATCATCAAGTCGATCGCGCGCGGGCCGTGGGCGACCACCGATCGCACGCACAGCACGTGGTACCAGCCGCTCGAGGACCAGGCCGACATCGACCGCGCCGTCCACTATGTCGTCGGCATGCCCGGAGTCTTCCTGAACACCGCGGGCGATCTCACGCTCCTGCCCAAGGTCCTCGACGCGGCGAGCCGCTTCGAGCGCCGGCCGACCGACGAGAGATGGCCGGACTGGTCGAGTCGAAGCGCCTGACCTCGCTGTTCGGCCTCGCCACCTGAGCCTCGCCCGCCGATGCCCCTCTCCACGCTCGTCGTGGGCGGCGGGATCGGCGGGCTCTCCCTCGCGCGAGAGCTCGGCCGGGCAGGGCTCCCCGTCGTCGTGCTCGAGCGCGCGCCCAAGCTCGCGACGGTCGGCGCCGGGATCATCATGAATCCCAACGCGATGGGCGTGCTCGAGGCCAACGGCCTGGCCTCGTGCGTGCGGTCGCGAAGCTCGCCGTACCTGGCGCGCGACACCTTCGACCATCGCGGGCGACGGCTGGCCACGCGGGACTATCGCCCGCTCTACGCCGAGGGCCGGCTCGCGGTCGGGGCGCTGTGCCACCGGGCGCACCTGCACGACTGCCTCTACGACGGGCCTGCCGGCCGGCACCGTCCGCCTCGACGCGCGCATCACTGCGCTCGAGGCCGGAGCCGACGGCGTGCGCGTCGAGACCGAGAGCGGCGAGGTCTTCACCGCCGACGTCCTGATCGGCGCCGACGGGATTCGATCGACCGTGCGCGCGCGATTCTTCGGAGCGAACGAGCCCGTGTACCTGGGCTACCGGTCGCATCGCTTCGTCGTGCCCAATAGCGACGGGCTCGAGCACTTCACCGAGTTCCTCGGCCGCGGCCAGCGCGTCGGGCTCGTCCCGATCGGCGACGATCAGCTCTACGTGTGGACGACGTTCAACTCGCCTCGAGAGAGCCGCGCGTGGGCGCTCGAGAGCGTCGAGGCGCTGCGAGCCCTGTTCGGCGAGCTCACCGACTCGCGGGTGCGGCGGGCGTTCGGCGCGCTCGAGTCGACCGAGAGCGTCGTGTGCACCGACATCGAAGAGGTTCGTCAGCCCGACTGGGCGCGTGGCCGCGTGGCGCTCCTGGGCGACGCGGCCCACGCCTTGACGCCGAACATGGGCCAGGGCGCGGGCATGGCGATGGAAGACGCCGCCGTCCTCGCCGAGGAGCTGGCGAGGGCCGCCCGTGGCGAGACGGCTGTGGAGGAGGCTCTCACGAGCTACGTCGCGCGCCGCCGGCACCGGGTGGAGGCGATCGTGCGGCTCTCGCGCCAGATCGGCGAGGAGGGCCAGCTCACCAGTCCGCTCGCCTGCTGGCTTCGCAACCGCCGCATCAGACGCGAAGGCCGTTCGCCCGAGCGCATGCGCGCGGCCCTCGAGCGCGTGCTGGCCTGGCCTCCGCGCGATGAGACCGTGAGATGAGCACGCCCGCGCTGGAAGTCATCGGGCTCCGGAAGATGTACGCGCGAGACGGTCGAACGCTCGAGGTACTCGACCTCCGGCACCTGGCCGTCGCCGACGGCGAGTTCGTCACGGTCGTCGGCCCGAGCGGATGCGGCAAGAGCACCCTGCTCCACGTTCTCGGGGGCTTCATCCCGTACGACGCCGGCCGGATCCGCGTCCACGGCCGTGAGGTCGCCGGGCCGGGGCCGGATCGCGGCATGGTGTTCCAGGAGTATTCCCTCTTCCCGTGGCGCACGGTGAGCGGCAACGTCGGCTGGGGCCTCGAGGTGCGCGGGGCACCCGCCGCCGAGCGTCGGGCGGTCGTGGACCGCTACCTCGCGCTGACCGGGCTGTCGGAGTTTCGCGATCACCTGCCGGCCGAGCTGTCGGGCGGGATGAAGCAGCGAGTCGCGCTCGCGCGCGTGCTCGCGTTCGACCCCGAGGTGCTCTTGATGGACGAGCCGTTCGGCTCGCTCGACGCCCAGACGCGGGAGACGATGCAGGAGGAGCTGACCGACATCTGGGAGCGCACGCGAAAGACGATCTTCTTCGTCACGCACGACATCGACGAAGCGGTGTACCTGGGGGACCGCGTCGTCGTCCTCAGCGCGCGGCCGGCTCGAATTCGAGAGGAGGTCGCGATCGGGCTGCCGCGGCCGCGCTCCGTCGCGGTGCGAAGATCGATCGCATTCCTGGAAACCCGCAACCGAATCTGGGACCTGATCCGAGAGGAGAAGCTATCGTGAGCTGCCGGACGATACTCAACCGTGTCGGTCTCGTCGCCCTGCTGGTCCTCGCACCGCTGTCGGTTCACGCGGCCGATCCCCCGTTGATTCGCTTCGGCCACGGTTTCGCCGCCGAGGAGCAGGTGTGGCTCATGGCGGCGCGGCCCGACCTGGCCCCCGGTCAGGGAACGAAATATCGCCTCAAGCTCGTCTCGTTCCAGGGCAACCCCGAGCGCTTCCAGGCCTATCTCGCCAACGAGCTCGACGGCGGCACCGCGCCGGGGCTGGCCGTGATCTTCGCTCGCGCACAGGGCCTGGACATCAAGATCGCGGCCGGGATCTGCCTCGAGGCCGACGGCAAGGACTGGTTCACGACCGCGTACATGGTCAAGGACGACGCGCCCGTGAAGAGCGTGAAGGATCTCAAGGGCGGCACCGCCGGCGTGCTCGGCTTCAAGACCGCGACCGATCTCTGGGTTCGCGCCGCGCTGCTCAACGCCGGCCTGGCTCCGGACAAGGACGTCAAGGTCGTTCCGATCGCGTTTCCCGCGATGGGCGTGGCGGTGCGCTCGGACAAGGTCAACCTCGGCACGTTCGTGGAGCCGTTCTACTCCGCCGAGGTCGCGAAGGGCGGGCTGCGGACCCTGTTCACCGCGGTCAAGGCGGTCGGCTACGATCACGAGCTCCTCGACGTGTGGTTCGGCGAGAAGTTCCTGAGGGCGCAGCCCGACGCTGTCCGTGCGTTCCTCGTTGACTACGTCGCGGTGACCCGCTATTACCTGGCCAACATCGAGCAGGCCAAGCGCGACCTGCACCGCGCCGGCTTCGTTCGCACCCCGCTCGAGATCTATTTGAAGAACGCCGACTGGAAGCGCGATCCCAGCGGCCGGGTCGACGTCGCCAGCCTGCGAAAGCTCGCGGTCTTCATGCACGAGAAGCTCGGCTGGCTCGAGAAGCCCGTGAACGTCGACGAGATGGTCGATCTCGGGTACTTGCCGAAGTAGGGCATGCAGCGCGTCTCCACGACGGCTCGTGACGGCGGCGGCTGCCGCCTCGGTCGTCATCGCGGGGGTGGTCGCAGATATCGTGCTGGCGCCGGTTTCCTGGTCTGGTATCTGTGCTGCGGCGTGCACTGAGCGCCGCCGTCACTCGGCGTAGTACGACTCCAGCCTCTCCCAGAACACCAGGCGGTCGCGCAGGCGCACCACGAGCCAGTCGAGGGCGACGCCGAGGAGCGCGATCACGACCACCACCGCCAGCATCCGGTCGGTCTTGAACGAGGCCAGCGCGTACATGGCGAGGTAGCCCAGGCCATCGGCCGAGCTGATCATCTCGGTGATGATGACGACGATCATGGCGATCGGCAGCGCGATGCGGAAGCCGGCGAAGATGAACGGCGCTGTCGACGGCACGACGACCTTCCAGAGGATCCCGGCGCGCGAGGCGCCCATGTTCGTGGCGGACCAGAGCAGCACTCGATTCACCGCTCGACTGCCCGCGTGCGTCGTGACGACGATGGGATAGAGGCATTCGAGGAAGATCAGCACCACCTTCGACAGGCTCCCGATGCCGAAGAGGTAGACGAAGATCGGGAACAGCGCGATCTTCGGGATCGGATAGGTGCTGGAGAACACCGGGCCGAGGACCGACGCGGCGAGCGCCGAGCGGCCCATGAGCACCCCGAGCCCCACGCCGACCACCGCCGCCAGCGCGAAGCCGCTGAGCGCACGCTGGACCGAGTGCCACGCCTCGACGAGCGACTCCGGGCGGCTCACCAGCCACCAGAGCTCGTGGCCGATCCGCGTGATCGACGGCACGATGAGCGGGCTCCACAGACCGCTCCGGGCCGCAGCCTCCCAGAGGATCACGCCGAGCGCGAGCAGCGCGACGCGACGAAAGACCGAGGCCGCGCCGGGCCGCCACGCGCTCACCGCCCGGCCTCCTGCCACGCGAGCGCGCGGCGCCGGATCAGGAGCAGCAGCTGATCGCTCGCGTAGCCGAGCACCGCGACCGCGACGATCGCGACGTACATCAGATCGAACCGCAGGCTCGACTCCGACTGCCGGATGAGGAAGCCGAGACCCGAGCGCGCGTTGATCATTTCGGTCGAGAAGAGCAGGATGAACGAAAGCGCCAGCGAGACGCGGAGGCCGGCGAACACGAGCGGCAGCGCGCCGGGGACCACGACCTTCCGAAAGATCTGCGGCCGGCGCGCGCCCATGTTGAGGCCGCTCCACACCATGACCCTCGACGTCCCGCGAGCGCCATAGTAGGCGTTGATGAAGCTCGGATAGAAGCACGCCAGCGCGATGACCGCGATCTTCGAGACGTCGCCGATCCCGAGCCAGAGCATCACGATCGGCAAGAACACGATCTTCGGCACGGGATACGTCAAGAACACCACCGGGCTCAGCAGCTGATCCAGGCTGCGCGCCATCCCCGCCAGAAGCCCGAGCGCCACCCCGATCAGCGACCCGAGCGCGAACCCGGGCAGCGAGCGGGCCAGGCTCGCCCCGACGTGCGGCAGCAGCTCACCCGACCAGAGGGCCTCGACAAAGTGCCGCGCGATCTCCGACGGGCTCAGAAGGAAGTCGGGTGCTCGAACCACGTCACGACCTGCCACAGCGCGACCAGCGCGATCAGCAGACTCGGCCCGAACAACCGCCTGCCCGCTCCCGGCGCACACCTCACCACATGCGGTGCGGACGAGACATCGGGCCATGTCGGGGCCCCGACGCCGCATCGCCAAACCGAGGCGCGCCACGGCTGTGCCGGGGCGTGTCCGAGCGCTGGGGGGTTTGGGGGGCCATCTCGGGGCCCCCGAGGCCGCATCGCCAGCCCGAGGCGCGCCACGGCTGTGCCGGGGCGTGTCCGAGCGCTGGGGGGTTTGGGGGGCCATGTCGGGGCCCCCCCAATTAAAACAGGCAAACGATGCCGTCCAGCTCCGCTTCCGAATTGACGAGGTCGACGCGCTTGGCGGCGATCCGCAGCCCCTCGGCGGTGCGGCGCAGGCGGTGCTCGACCATCGCGCCCCACACCCGTTGACGCTCGCGGCGGTACTCGACCAGCACCAGCGTCGAGCCCGCGCGGATGTCCTGGCCGTCGGCCTCCACGACTCGGACGTTGCCGACGTGGTGGACGGTGCGCGGCGCTGGGACACGAGCGTGGGCGCGCGGATGCTGGAACTGGCGCACCCGGACCTCCAGGAGCCTGCCGGTCGTCGTAGACGATCGACGAGGTCGTCAGGGGTCGGCCTGGTTCGCCTCGAGCGGGATCCAGTACGTGGCGTCATCGGTGTAGAGGCCGAGCCACTCGTCGAGCCGGCCCTGGTCGAGCAGCCACGCCTCGTGATAGAGCAACTGCTCGATCTCCGACCGCAGCTCCACGTCATCGGCGGCGCGCATCTCAGGACTCGGCCGTCATGTACTCGAGCCACGCCGCGAATTGATTGCGGATGTGAATCTCGCTGGTCCCGGTACCCCCACGCAGCGCGCCGTCGCGGTCCGGCAGATCGCCTCCGTGCCCGCGGCCGAGGAAGACCCAGTCGGAGCGGCGCGCGGCGAGCCCCTGCTGAGTCCGCTCGTACACCTCGAGATCGTCGGTGAGGACCGGCGAAGCCGTCCCGTTGACGATGTTCGAGAACGCGATGGTGTCGCGGAACATCCGCTCGGGCGCGCCCTTGAGCCTGAACGAGTACGCGTAGACGACCGTCCGGTCCACCGCGATCGGATGCACGATGCGGAGCTGGCGGAACTGGCTCATGAAGGAGCAGTTGGGATAGACGATGCTGTTCCACCGCAGCTCGCCCAGCACGCGCACCGCCCCCTCGCGTCCGAGTCGCCGCTCCAGCGCGGCGCGATAGTCCGCGAACGCCGGATGCGCGAGCGCCGCCACCAGCCGGCTGTCGTCGTGATAGTCGGCCATCCACGAGTGGCCGTAGCCCGCGATCCAGAGCCCGGTGTGCTCCCAGACCTCCCACGGCGCGCCGTTCTGGAGCATCTGGCGCACGCCGATCTCCGAATAGTCGCCCGCGGCTCGCCGGCTGCTGGCGCGCGGCCCAGATCGAGGAGGCGTGGACGAACGCCGGGTGGACCGTGTCGTTGTGGTTCTCGAGCACGAGCTTCCAGTTCCCGCTGGTAGGCGTGCTTGAAGACGCCACCCGCCACCTCAATCTCGCCGTCGGGCGCGCGCTCGACGAAATCGTCGAACGACGCGCGAAGCGGGCCCAGGAACTCGGCGAGCGTCGGGCCGTGCTCGGCGAGCGACGCGAACAGGAATCCGCGATAGGCGTCGACACGCGGGACGCGGGCGAGCCCGCCGCCGATCGACTCCCCGGCCGCGGCGCGCGTAGCCGCCGGGCACCGGCAGCCCCGCGAGGCGCCCGTCGGTGCCGTAGGTCCAGCCGTGATATGCGCACACGAACTCGGTCGTGCGTACCGGTCGTCGCGTCGCACACGCGCGCGCCGCGGTGCGCGCACCGGTTGACGAGGACGCGGACCGAGCCGTCGGTGTGCCGCGTCACGATGACCGGCTCGCGCCCCATGCGCGTCGTGAAGAAGTCGCCGGGTCTCGGGACCTGGCTCTCGTGGCCGAGGATCAGCCAGGCGCGGCCGAAGATGCGGTCCAGCTCCAGCTCGAAGAGCGCGGGGTCGCGTGTAGACGGCCCGGTGGACCCGATCGGGCTGGACCAGCCCCTTGATGGATTGGGCGTTCACGGGAGTGTATTGTAGGCGACCACAACCTCGAAGGAGATAGCCCGATGAAGATCACGCACGTGACCACCCGCGTGCTGCGCACGCCGGCCGACAACCCGCTCGTCGTGGGCCTGCCCGCGCCCACGGACACGCGCGAGTTCGTCACCCTGGAGCTCGGCACCGATCAGGGCGCGGTGGGCCTCGGCCTGACGTTCTTCGGCGGCGCCCTCACCCCGGCCCTCAAGGTCGCGGTGGACGAGCTCGCCCGGCTCACCGTCGGCGAGGATCCGACCCAGGTGGAGGCGATCACGGCCAAGCTGCGGCGCGCCGCCGGCAGCTCGGGCCCGGGCGGCATCTTCACGCTGGCGCTCTCGGCCGTCGACATCGCGTGCTGGGATCTCAAGGGCAAGGCGATGGGCCAGTCCGTCTGCGCGCTGCTCGGCGGCCTGCGCGACCGCGTCGCCGACGTACGCCAGCGGCGCCCTCATGCGCCCGCATCCGATCGACTATCTCGCCAAGGCGGGCCCGCGCCTGCGCGACATGGGCTTCCGCCAGATGAAGATGCAGTGCGGGAGCGAGCCGACCGTCGCCGCCTCGGTCGAGCGCGTGCGCGTGATGCGCGAGTCGATCGGGCCCGACATCGACCTCATGTGCGACATCAACCAGCTCTGGAGCGTGAACCAGGCGATCGAGGTCGGGCGGCGCATCGAGCCCTACCACCTCTTCTGGCTCGAGGACCCGACCACCCACGACGACTATCCCGGCATGGCCCGCATCGCCGACGCGCTGACGACGCCGATCGCGGCGGGCGAGTATCACTACGGCATCGTGCCCTTCCGCCACCTGCTGGAGCACCGCTCGATCGACATCGTGATGATCGACCTCCTGCGCGTCGGCGGCATCACGCAGTGGATGAAGGTCGCCGGCATGGCGGAGGCGTTCAACCTGCCGGTGGTGAGCCACCTGGTCCCGGAGATCCACGTGCATCTGGTGGCGGCCATCCCCAACGGCCTCACCGTCGAGTACATGCCGTGGACGCTCCAGCTCTACGAGGAGACGCCGCCCATCGAGCGCGGTCAGCTCGTGGTGCCGAAGAAGCCGGGCCTCGGCCTCGCGTTCGACCAGGCGGCGATGAAGCGCTATCAGGTCGGCTGAGCGCGCCTACCGCCCGAGGGCTTTCAGCACGAATCGATTGTCGTAGACGCTCTCGGGCTCGAACTTCATGGCGAAGCCGGCACGACGTCGAAGGCGCGCATGGTCTCGATGACCCGCGCGACCCCGTCGCGGCTGACGAGCGAGTCGGGGGGAAACGCCTCGCGCGCGTGCTCGAACGACTCGGCGTAGAGCTTCAGGTCGCCGCTGATCTCCTTCGGGACGAGCCGGGCGAGCTCTTCGCCGGACGAGCTGGTGATGAGCTTGTTGGCTTTCACGAGCGCGTTCACCATCTTTTGCACCGTCGCCGGCCGCTTGGCGATGACGTCGGGTCGCGTGAGGAGGGTCGTGCCCTGCACCTCGCCGCCCATCGCGTCGAGCGTGCCCTTCGTGGTGAACATGTCCACGAGGGCGAAGCCCTTCCCCTGCTTCATGAACACGGTGAAGAACGGGTCGACCATCATGCCCGCGTGCACCGAGTCCTTCTCGATCGCCAGGGGCATCGTGCTCCCGCCGGCGCCGATGATCTGCACGTCGGTCGGCTTCACGCCGGCCTTCACCAGGAGGTAGCCGAGCACCATGTGCGTCTGCGAGCCGGGCGATGTCACGCCGACCGGATGCCCCTTCAGGTCGGCGATCGACTTGATGACGCCTTTGTACTTGTTGGCAACGACGAGGCCCATGACCGGTAGTCGAACGTGCGAGTGGACAGCGACGAGATCCTTGCCCTGAGTCTTGGCCTTGATCGCGTGATCGATCGCGTTCGCGCTGAAGTCCACCGAGCCGCCGATCAGGGCCGAGGCAGCCTGCGAACCGCCGCCCTTGATGTCCAGGATCTCGACGTCGAGCCCTTCCTCGGCGAAGTAGCCCTTGTCCTTGGCCAGCACGGTCGGCAGGTAGACCATGAGCGCGACCCCGCCGATGCCGACCGTGACCTTCTCGGCGGCCCCGGCGCCCGACCATCCCGTGCCGACGAGGACCGCAACCAGGACGCTGACGATGCAAGCCCGATACGTTCTCATGCCTTCCTCCCGCGCGTCGCGCGTCACCACCGGGTCGGCTTCCAGTAGGAAAACCGAGTGTCCAGCCGCTTGAGGGCGACATCGATCGCGATCACCGCCGCCATCAAGACGATCAGCCCGGCCAGCACGCCGGTGGCGTTGAACATGGATTCTGCGTAGGAAATCACGTACCCCATCCCCTCGTGCGAGCCCAGGTACTCGCCGACCACGGCCCCGATCAGCGCGAAGCCGACGCTGGTGCGCAGGCTCGCGAAGATCCACGTGAGCGCGGAGGGCAGCAGCACGTGGCGGATCATGTGACGCGGGGTCGCGCCGAGGATGCGGGCGTTGTTGACCAGATCTCGATCCACCTCCCGGAGCCCCGTGAAGGTGCTGAAGAAGACGACGAAGAAGACGAGCGAGATGACCATGACCACCTTGGACAGGAGCCCCAGGCCGAACCAGAGGATGAACAGCGGGGCCAGCACGACCCGCGGCATCGCGTTCAGCGCCACCATGAGCGGGTCGAAGATGTGCGCGAGCTTCTCCCAGTGGGCGAAGAGGAATCCGACCGCCACGCCCAGGATCGTGCCCAGGACGAAGCCGATGATCGTCTCCTTCATCGTCACCCAGAGATGCCGGAAGATGAAGCCGCTCCAGATCCACTCGCCGAGCTGGGCCGCCAGCACCGTCGGCTGGCTGACGAAGAACTTGTCGACCCAGCCCTGACGCGTCGCCACTTCCCAGAGTCCCAGGAACGACACCAGCAGGACGATCCGCCAGAAGCGGATTTCAGCCCACGAGACCTTTTTGGCTCCGCTCGTAGCCAACGCGCACCTCGTCCTTCAGGTCCTTCCAGATCGTTTCGTACAGCCGGCCGAAGTCGGGATGGAACCGGATCTCGGTGACCGAGCGCGGCCGTGGCAGGTCGATCGGATAGACCGCCTTCACCCGCCCGGGCGAGGCCGTCATCACGACGATCCGATCCGACAGCGCGATCGCCTCCTCGAGATCGTGCGTGACGAAGACTACCGTGCGCCGCGACTGGGCCCAGATCTCGAGGAGGTCGTTCTCCATCAGGTTGCGCGTCTGCACGTCGAGCGCCCCGAAGGGCTCGTCCATCAGCACGATCTCCGGCTCGTAGACCATCGTCATCGCCAGCGCGACGCGCTTTCGCATCCCGCCCGACAGCTGATAGGGGTGGTATCGCTCGAACCCGGTCAGCCCGATTCGGGCGATCCACTCGGCGACGCGCGGACGCGCGCTCTCCGCGTCCACTCCGCGGAAGAGGAGCGGCAGACCCACGTTCTGGGCGACGGTCTTCCAGGGAAAGATCGCGTCCCGCTGGAACACGAAGCCGAGCCGCGGATTGACGCCGACGACCGACCTGGCCGTCGATCGTGATGCGGCCTGAGCTCAGCGGGACGAGCCCGGCGATCAGGCTCAGGAGCGTCGACTTGCCGCAGCCGGAGGGCCCGACGATCGAGACGAACTCGCCGCCGCGGATATCGACCGACACGTCTTGAACCGCGGTGAACTCTCGGTCCTCACGCGGGACGGGAAACCGCTGCGTGACTCGCTCGAGGACAATGGAGCCGGTCGGACCCACGAGGGCGCGATTATAGCCTCTGGCAGCGTTTCTTGACAGCGGCTGATCGTGGAGCGTTAATACAGATTGAGGAGATGACGATGCATTGCGAGTACATTCCGCCGCTCGACCCGGCCCGGCCGCCCGTCGACTCGAAGAAAGTTCCTCGCGACTAGGACGTCAGAGTCCGCCACAGTCGCACCGCCCCTCGGTGCCACACGCTCGGGTACTCGTCGCGCAGGTCCACCTCGTGCGACAGCCAGACAAAATGCTCCAGCATGCCGGGGTGAGTCGTCTGCAAACGCTCGATGTGCTTTCTGAACACCCCGCCGTGCTCTCGGATCGCGCCACCGAGTAGCCCATGTAGGTCGCGCACACGGATGTAGCCGGCCCTCGCCGAATAGCCGACCGTCTCCCAGAACCCGCACACCCGGACAAGCTGTCCATAGCGGTCGCTCCTTCCGAACCTGAGCTGGTCGAGCTCGCCGGGAAACAACGCTTCCGCGGTGACGGATGCCCGGAAAGAGTTTGCTGCTGAATTGCCTTCGCCTGAATCTCCTTGATGAAGCGGTCGACCTCTTCCCTCAGCACGACGACATCTTTGCTCTCCCATCGCTCGTCCAGCTTCAACAGAACGTCAGCGCGACTCTGCCGCGACAGCCCTCGGAGCTGGACCCAGGCAAGGATCAGCGCGAGGACCGCGACCAGCGCCGCCGAGGCCGTCGCGATATCGCCGAGGGTGCTCTCCTTCTTCCATGCGATGTGTTTCAGGGAAGCCACGAACGCCGCGACGGGGTTCGTCGTCGAGGTCGCGTAGCCGCTGCCGACGTGCTGGTGGGTCGGAGCGCATCCCGCGATGATCAACGCCACGAACGCCGCGTCGATCCGTCCCGAGATCCGCCGTGCGTCCACGCCTGGATTATGCCGCGCGCCGGCCGGCATCGCCTAGTCCGGGCCGACAAATCGTACCTTGCTGGCACGCACAGCATCCTGATGCGCAGAGAAAAGGAGACGTCTCATGATGACCCGCGTCGATCAGCTGAATCTGGCGCGGGGGTTCGAACGGCGGGAGCGCGATGGATCAGGTGGAACCCCTTAGAAGTCCTCGCTCATGCGATCGAATTCCTGTGACCCACCGATCTTGCTATACAACACACTACGGGGATCGTCGCTCAGCGGAAGCCGAAAATAGAGAATGCCGATGTTCTTGGTCACCATCTTTCGGAGACGGCTCGTCACCCGCTCATGCGACTCCGTAGCGAGTCCCAGGCAACCTCGGTCGAGCCGCGCCGTTGACACGACGGCATACCTGTCGGCCTTTCGGTAGCTGATCGCGTATCGCCAGTTGACTCCTGGAATGTACATGTCGGTCTCAGCCAACCCGATGACGATCAACGCTCGGTCGGCGGCTGCGGATGATTCGCTTGAAGAATTTCAATCACGACGTCAGAGATGAGTTGCCCGCGGCTCGAGTCGATCGCTGTCGAAGGCAGAAGCATTGGTGAAGCCAGTTCGACCGCGAGGTCGTACTTCGGCTTGTAGTAGTTCGCGAGGGCATGAAGCGTCGAGATCGGAAACTTGTCGAGTGGTACGAATCGAATCCGACCGTCACCATGCAGTTCCCGAGCGTCCAACGGCGTATAAGGACGATCAAATGTGATCCCTGTGCACACCGTGAAGTCATACAGAACGAATATTGCCAACAGAGAGAGTGCGATCTTGAAGAAGACACTTGCGAGGATCGATCCAAGGAATCTCATAGCGTTACCCGCAGGTAAAAATTCAGAGTGCAGAGATTCTGATCGTTACCTTTTCCTGATCGTTACCTTCTCAACGTATCGCCGTTGGGGTGTTGGTCTATGCAACAAATCGTGCCGCACGTCAGCACAGCGCAGGCCCTGGTCTTTCCGAAGGAGAAACGACGTTAGGACGAGACGATCACCCCTTGCTGGGCTACGCCGCGCTTCCTCCGAACGCCGTCGTGTGCTCGATCTCGCCCAGCGTTCCAGCGGCGCGCTGGGCCTCACCATGTACGCGCGCTGGCTCCCCCAAGAGAGGGATCGACGGGTCTCGCTGAGCGACGCCGCCCCCGCCCCATCCGACGCAACCAACCGCAACCCCGGCGCAACCGCGCAAACCTCGCTGGCTAAAAACGCCTGAAATCTCCGGTAGTTGCGCCCAAAGTCGAAACTAGGTAGGGTTGTTGCCGTGAGTCGAGCCAGGATCGTCTACGAAGCGCCGCGGCTCGCCGCCCAGCCGGGCGAGCGCGTCGTGACCAGCACGTGCGGCCACAACTGCGGCGGCCGATGCGCCGTCAACGCGCACGTCCGCGACGGCAAGATCGTGAAGATCAGCACCGATCCCCGCCGCTGGACCCCCGAGATGCCGCCGCTTCACGCGTGCGTGCGCGGCTTCGGCCAGGCCGAGCGGGTGAACCACCCCGACCGGCTGAAGCACCCGCTGCGCCGGACCGGGCCGCGCGGCACGGGGCAGTTCGAGCGGATCGCCTGGGACGAGGCGCTCGACGAGGTCGCGCGCCAGATGCTGCGGGTGCGCGACACGTACGGGCCGGCCGCGATCCTCGACTGCTCGCGCACCGGCAGCCTGTCGACCCTGCACGGCCGCGGCGTCAGCCAGCGGCTCCTCCACATGTTCGGCGGCTGCACCGAGCTCTGGAGCAATCTGTCGGCGGAGGCCGAGATCTTCGCGGTCAAGCAGACGTACGGCGCCAAGGCCGAGTACAAGAGCGCCGGGCGCGAGCCAATCGACTACGTCAACTCGCGGCTCATCGTGATGTGGGGCTGGAGCCCGGGCGACGGCACGTTCGGGACGGGGACGATGCAATACCTCAAGCGCGCCAAGGACCACGGCGTGCGCATCGTCTGCGTCGATCCGCGTCTGACCCGCTCGAGCTACCAGCTGGCCGACGAGCACGTGTTCGTCCGCCCCTCCACCGACGCCGCCGCGCTCATCGCCATGGCGTACGTCATCACGAGCCGTGGGCTCCACGATCAGGCCTATCTCGACCGCTACGTGCTCGGCTTCGACGAGGCGCATCTGCCACCGGGCGCGCCCGCCGGCGCCTCGTATCGCGCGTATCTCATGGGCGAGGCCGACGGCGTACGGAAAACGCCGGCGTGGGCCGAGACGATCACCGGCATGCCGGCCGCCACGCTCGAACGGCTGGCCGTCGAGTTCGCAACGAGCAAGCCGGCCGCCCTGCACTGCGGCTACGCGCCGGGCCGCACGATCCACGGCGAGCAGTTCCACCGCGCGGCCTACGCGCTCGCCGCGATGACGGGCAACGTCGGGATCCCCGGCGGTAACGCCGGCACCAGCAACGGCGCGACCGGGCGCTCGCGGGATCCGGCTCTTTCCCGCGGGCAGCAATCCCACCGGCGCGCGCGTCGCCTCGTCGATGCTCGCCGATCTCCTCGATCGCGGCCGGGCGGGCGGCTATCCGGCCGACATCAAGATGATCTACTCGGTGGCCGGCGACCTCTTCAATCAGGTGCCGAACGTCCGCCGGATCGCCGAGGCCGCCCAGCGGCTGGAATTCATGGTGGTCCACGACAACTTCATGACGCCCACGGCGCGGCACGCGGACATCGTGCTGCCGGCGACCACCTTCTGGGAGCGCAACGACGTCCACACCCCCTGGGCAGGGGCGGGCCACTACGCGATCTTCATGAAGCAGGCGATCGAGCCGATGGGCGAGTGCCGGAACGACTTCGACATCTGCACCGAGCTGGCGCGCCGGCTCGGCATCAGCGGCTACAACGACAAGACCGAGGAAGAATGGCTGCGCGAGCTGACCGGCGGCGTGATCGACGACTTCGACACGTTCCGTGAGCGCGGCCTGGCGCGCCTGCCGGCGCCCGACGACGCCATCGCCTTCGCGCGCGAGATCCGCGACCCCGAGCACCATCCGTTCACGACGCCGTCCGGGAAGATCGAGATCTACTCGATGACCTTGGCCGCGAAGCCGGATCCCTACGGGCTCGGCCCCATTCCGCCGATCCCGACGTGGATCGACGACGAGGTCGACGCGCGGTACCCGCTGCGCCTGGTCACGCCCAAGTCGCGCGCCCGCACGCACTCGATCCACGGCAACCAGCCGATCCTCGCGCGCGCCGATCGCGACGACGTCTGGATCAGCACCGTCGACGCCGCCGCCCGCGGGATCGCCGACGGCCAGGCCGTCCGCGTCTTCAACGCGCTCGGCGAGACTCGATTGCCCGCGCGGGTGACCGACCGCATCGCGCCGGGCGTGGTGTCCATCAAGGAAGGCGCCTGGTTCACCCCGGACGCCGCCGGAGCCGACACGCGCGGCTGTGCCAACGTGCTGACGGCCGCCCGGACGTCGCCCGCTGGGGCCGCGCCGTTCAACTCCTGCTTCGTGGACCTCGCGCCGATCCCCTGAGCCCCGCGGCCTCCCGCATGACGCCCAGGGCCCGCCGACCACTCCGGGCGATCTGATGGAGCCGGGACTCAGAACCTACGTCCTCAAGCGCGTCGGCTTCGCCGTGCTGATGCTCGTCGGCGTCTCGATCATCCTGTTCACGATCATGCGGCTGGCGCCGGGCGGGCCCGAAGCGGTGCTGATCGGCGGCGAGTTCTCCCCTGAAGCCGCCGAGCAGATCCGTCGGCGCCTGGGGCTCGACAGGCCGATTGCGCTGCAGTATCTCGGCTGGGCCGGCGCGGCCGTCCGCGGCGATCTCGGACGCTCGTTCAAGACGGGCGATCCGGTCGCCGCGCTGATCTTCGATCGCCTCGGCCCGACCCTGCAGCTGACCGCGGGCGCGCTCGCGCTGGCGCTCGTCGTCGCCGTGCCGCTCGGCGTGCTCGCGGCCGTCCGTCGCGGCACGATCTGGGACACGCTCGGCTCGGCGGTCGCGCTGTTCGGCGTCTCGTTCCCGAGCTTCTGGCTGGGCATCATGCTGATCCTCCTCTTCTCCGAGGTCTTCCACCTGCTGCCGCCTTCGGGGCTGAGCGAGTACGGGCGCGAGGCCGAGCTGTCCGCGCGCGTCCGGCACGCGATCCTGCCGACCCTGACGCTCGGCCTGATTCAGATGGCGTCGTTCATGCGCTTCACGCGCTCGAGCCTGCTCGAGGTGCTGCGCCAGGACTACGTGCGTACCGCGCGCGCCAAGGGGCTCGGTGGCGGCCGCGTCGTCTGGCGTCACGCGCTCCGCAACGCGCTGATCCCGGTCGTGACGGTGGTCGGCCTCTCCTTGCCGACCCTGGTCGGCGGCGCCGTGCTCACCGAAACCGTCTTCGCCTGGCCCGGAATCGGGCGGCTCGCGGTCGGCGCCGTGTTCGAGCGCGACTACCCGGTGATCATGGGCGTCAATCTCATGGTCGCCGCCGTCGTGATCAGCGCGAACCTCCTCACCGATCTCGCCTACTGCGTGATCGATCCGCGGATCTCGTACCGGTGACGGGGCCTGGGCACCCGGAGCGCCCGTCGGTCTTCCGCCGGTTCGCGCGCAATCGGCGCGGCCTCGTCGGCGGCGTGGTCGTCGTCGTCATGGTGACCGCCGGCGCGCTCGCGCCGGTGCTGGCGCCGCAGAGCTACTCCGCGCAGTCGCTCTTGAATCGCCTGAAGCCGCCGAGCGCGGCGCACTGGCTCGGCACCGACGGCTTCGGCCGCGACGTCTTGAGCCGGGTGATCTGGGGCAGCCGCGTGTCCCTCGAGATCGGCCTCGTCGCCACGACCCTCTCGCTCGTGGTGGGCACCGCGGTCGGGAGCGTCGCCGGCTACTTCGGCGGCGCCATCGACACGGCGATCATGCGCGCCGCCGACGTGTTTCTCTCGGTTCCGGCGCTGTTCCTGATCCTCATCGTCGTCGCGCTCTTCGGCGCGAGCCTCGCCAACACCGCGCTGGTGATCGCGCTCGTCACCTGGGCGCCGGTCGGGCGCATCGTACGCAGCGAGTGCCTGAGCCTTCGCAACCGCGACTTCGTCCACGCCGCCGCCGCGCTCGGCGCCGGTCACGCGCGCATCCTCGGGCGCCACCTGCTGGTGAACGCCCTGCCCATCGTGATCGTCCAGGCGAGCCTCCTCCTCGGTCAGACGATCCTGATCGAGTCGGGCTTGAGCTATCTCGGGCTCGGCGCTCGGCCGCCGCTACCGAGCTGGGGCAACATGGTCGTCGAGGGCCGACAGTTCCTGGCCTCGGCCTGGTGGATCGCGACGTTCCCCGGCCTGGCCATCTTCGTCACGGTGCTGGGATTCAACCTGTTCGGCGACGGGCTGCGCGACGCGTCGGATCCGACCTTGCGTGGCCACTCGCCGTGACCCACGTGGTGAGCGCTACACAATGAACGGAGGACCGACGGTGATCCACGCCTTTCTGACCGCGCTGCTCGTCGCTCTCATCGGCCTGACACCCACGTCGAGTCGCGCCGCGGGTAAGGACTTCGTGATCGGGCTCAGCGGCGACGCCACGTCGCTGAACCCGGTCGTCGCGACCGACGGCCAGTCGTACATCGCCGAGTGGCCGCTCTTCGACAGCCTGGTCGAGCTCGATCAGAGCCTCAACGTCAAGCCGCTCCTGGCCGACTCGTGGGAGGTGTCGCGCGACGGGCTCACGTACACGTTCAAGCTCAAGCGCGGGGTGAAGTGGCACGACGGCAAGCCCTTCACCGCCCGCGACGTCGCATTCACGTTCTATTCGGTCCTCGATCCGAAGGTCACGACGCCGCACCGCGCCTACTTCGACGCGCTCGCCGGATTTCCCGAGCTGACCGCCAAGGAGAATCCCAAGCGGCCGGAGGAGCTGGCCGTCCGTCCCATTGAGGTCGTCGACGACCACACCGTGCGCTTCCGGCTGCGCTACCCATCGGGGTCGTTTCTGGCCGTGCTGGTCAATCCGCGTGCCGGCATCGTTCCAGAGCACTTGCTCAAGGGCGTCGATCTCAACACCGCGGAGTTCAATCGCCGTCCGATCGGCACCGGCCCCTTCAAGCTCGTCGAGTGGCGTCGCGGCGAGCGCCTGGTGATGGAGGCCAACGACCAGTACCACGGCGGCCGGCCGGCCCTGGACCGGTTGATCCTCCGGATCATTCCCGACAGCGTCGTCCTGCTCCAGGAGCTCCGCGCCGGCGGCGTCGACTTCATCGAGAACCCCCCGCTCACGGAGGTGGCGCGGCTCAAGCAGACCGCGAATCTCAAGGTGCTCGTCGCCGACAACACCTCATACACCTACTTCGGCTGGCGCGAGGACCTCGCGCCGTTCACCGACGTCCGCGTCCGCCGGGCCCTCTACCATGCGATCGACGTGCCGAGCATCGTCCGCGAGGTGCTCCAAGGGTACGCCGCCGTCTCGACGGGCCAGTTCCCGCCGTCGAGCTGGGCGTTCGATTCGAGCGTGAAGCCGTACGCCTACGACCCGGCCCGCGCCAAGGCACTCCTGGCCGAGGCCGGCTTCAAGCCGGGCCCCGACGGCGTGCTGGCCAAGGACGGCAAGCGGTTCAGCTTCTCGGTGCGCCACGACCAGGCCAACCAGAGCGTGAAGGACACGGCCGTCATCATCCAGGAATACTTGAAGCGCATCGGCGTCGAGGTGCAGCTCGAGCCACTGGACTGGCCGACGTTCGTGAAGAAGCTCTTCGCCTCGGAGTTCGAGGGCATCGTCGTGGGGTGGACCAATCATCATGATCCGGACCCGTTCGCGTACACGATCTGGCACTCGAGCCAGTGGAAGGGCCGCAACTTCGCGCACTACAAGAACCCGCGGGTCGACGAGGCGCTGGAGGCGGCGCGCCGCACGGGTAACACCGCCGAACGCAAGAAGCACTACGCGGAGTTTTCGAAGCTTCTGATGGAAGACGCGCCGTACGTCTTCCTCTACTTTCCGCAGCAGGTCTACGTGACGCGCGCGGGCTACGAGGGCTTCGTGCCGATTCCGACGTTCGCCGGCATCTATCAGTCCCTGAAGATCGTGCGCTGGACCGGGAAGTAGCCATCGGCGCCCGCCCGGGGTTCCGCCGCCCGAGGCGCGCCTATGAACGGAAGAAGGCGGCGAGCCGTCGCGTGAACGCGGCGCGCTCCTCGATCTGCGGCGAGTGGCCGCTCTGCTCGAACACGGCCAGCTCGGCGCCGGGGACGAGCCGCGCGATCTCCTCGGCCTGGTCCATCGGACAGATCCAGTCGTGCCGTCCGACCCCGACCAGGGTCGGGCAGGCGATCCGCGGGAGCTCAGCCCGGCAGTCGTAGCTCGCGTACTCGTGCTCGATGATGAACCGCCTTACCGCCAGCCGGTACCGGATGTCCGCGCGAACGGCGGCGTTGTCGACTGCGCGACCGGCATCGAAGAAGTACAGCGGCCGAATCGTGTCGAAGGCGCGCTTGAAGCCGGCGTCGTCCGACAGGGAACCGTCCCAGAGCGCGCGATACGCCGCCCACTGTTCGGCGGTCGCACGGCGGCGCGCGTTGGTCCTCGGCGCGGGCCATGAAGTCACGGCTGGCGGCGGCGCCGACGACGGCCAGGGTGCGAACCGACGCCGGATGCCGCGCGGCGTACATGAGACCGAGAAAGCCGCCCCAGCTGATTCCCAGCACGTGGACCGGACCCAGCCCGAGCGCTTCCCGCACGCCTTCGACGTCGGACACGAGCTGATCCTGCGTGCATTGCTCGACCGGCACCCACTCCGAGCGCCCGTGACCGCGGTGGTCGAAGAAGATGAGACGCAAGCCGAGCTCGGCGGCCAGCGGGCTCAGAGTGCGCGCGAGCCCCGACGCGTCGGTCCCCGGCCCGCCATGCAGACACACGCACGGCTGGCCGTGACCCACCGACTCGCAGAAAATCGTCGTCCCGTTGACTCGTATCTCCACCCCCGCCTTTATAGCACCCACGACGATTCACGGTGAGGCGACCGCGGGCTACCTGAGAAGGGTCCAGCTGCCCTTATCGACAGCCTGCTCAGAAGTAGCGGTCGGCCGGATGCACCAGTGTCAGCACTGCGTCGAAGATCGGGCGCACGAAATGCGGGAACACCTGCCACGCGATCAAGATGCCGAAGATCGAGAAGATCGGGTTCGCCGTGAATCCGCGCATCGCCAGAGCCACGCGCTCCGGCAAGATGCCGCCTATGGCCGAGGCGCCGTCGAGCGGCGGGACCGGCAGCATGTTGAACACGAACAGCAGGAGGTTCAACACGAGCAGAACCGACAGGCAGTCGCCGACAGCCGTGAGCCAGCCGGCGCCGCTGGTGGCGTCGACCAGATGAGAGAGCATGACGTGGTCGGGCGACTCGAAAAAGCCCAAGTACAGGCCGCCTCTGATCGCGGCAAGCGCGATCGCCGCGATCAGAAGATTGCCCGACGGCCCCGCCGCGGCCATCGTGGCGGCCCGCCGAGGGTAGCGGGCGGCCCAGACCGGATCGTACGGCGTGCTCGCCCAGCCGACCGCCCAGCCGCTGGTGAATGCCGTCAAGAGTGGGACGACCAGCATGCCGATTGGCTCGCGGCGGATGTGCGGCAGCGGCGAGAACGAGACCTGGCCGCCGAGGTAGGCCGTCGGATCGCCGCCGCGGAGCGCGGCGAGCGCATGAGCGGCCTCGTGAACGGTCGTCGAGAGTAGGAACGCCGCGAACCACAGAAGGCCCTGGATCAGCGCTTCGGGTTGCACCCCCAAAGGCAGTATCGCACGGGCCCCGACCCTTGCGCGGCGCCCGGGTGGGCGCTAGAGTCAGCCGAACTCCAACAGGAGGAGATCTTATGCGTCTCGACCGCTGGCTCGGCTCGGCGATTTCCGTTGCGCTGCTGCTCGCCTTCATGGATTCGGCCTCGGCCCAGCCGACGAAGCTCAACGAGGCTCCCATGCTGTCCGAGCAAGTCAAAGCCGGTAAGCTGCCGCCGGTCGAGAAACGCCTTCCGGCCGATCCGCTGATCGTGCCGGTCGTCGAGCGCACCGGGCAATACGGCGGCGTGTGGCGGCGCGCGTTCCTGGGGCCGGCCGACGCCAACAACTACGTCCGCGTCGTCTACGACGCGCTCGTACGATTCTCGCCTGACGGCGCCAAGATCGAGCCGAAGATCGCCGCGGGCTGGGAGCCGTCGAAAGACTTCCGCGTCTGGACGATCAAGCTGCGCCAGGGTGCCCGGTGGTCGGATGGCGCGCCGTTCACCACCGACGACATCGTGTTCTGGTACCAGGACGTCCTTCTGAACAAGGACCTCGTCCCCGCCATCCCCTCCTGGATGCGGAACGCCGACGGCACGACGGCGCTGGTCGAGAAGGCCAGCCCGACGGCGGTGCGCTTCACGTACAAGCAGCCCAACACCCTGCTGCTGACCGCCCTGGCGAACCAGGACGGCGGCGATCGGACCTACGCCGCCTTCCTGCCCGCGCATTATCTAAAAAGATTCCACGCGACCTACACGAAGAAGGAAGACCTCGACAAGCTCGTCGCCGCCGCGGGCTTCAAGACGTGGACCGAGCTCTTCGCCGCGCGCAACGCGCCGCCGGAAAATCCGGAGCGCCCGACGATGGCGGCGTGGGCGCCGGCGACGCGCGTGAGCGATCAGGTCTTCACCTTGAGACGCAATCCGTATTTCGTCGGCGTGGACCCGAGCGGTAATCAGCTGCCGTACCTCGACGAGGTGCGCTTCACGTTCTTCGCGGACATCCAGGCCCTGAACCTCGCGGCCATCGCCGGCGAGTTCGACATGCAGGAGCGCCACATCCAGATGACGAACTATCCCGTCTTCAAGGAGAACGAGAAGACCGGGAAGTACCGGGTCATCACATGGCCGACCTTCGGCGGAGCCGACGCGGTCATCCAGTTCAACCAAACCTACAAGGCCGACGCGGACCTGGGCAAGCTCATGGCCACCAAGGAGTTCCGGATCGCGCTGTCGGAGGCCATCAACCGCGACCAGATCAAGGAGTCGGTCTTCCTGGGGCTCGGCGAGGCGCGCCAGGGGGTGCCGTCTCCGGGGCATCCGTATTTCCCGGGGGATCAATACGCAAAGAAGCACACGCAATTCCGGCCCGCCGAGGCCAACAAGCTCCTCGACCAGCTCGGCCTCACCAAGCGGGATTCGGACGGGACGCGGCTCTTGCCGTCGGGCAAGCGCGTCGTGCTCGAGCTGTCGGTCGTCCCGGCGTTCGCCGCCTGGCCGGACGTCGCGCAGCTCGTCGCGAAGGACTGGGAGAAGGTCGGCGTGAAGACCGTCGTCCAGCTCCGGGAGCGCGCGCTCCACTTCAAGATGCGTGACAACAACGAGCTGATGACCGAGATGTGGAACGAGGACACGACGGGCTTCCCGTTCACCGGCAACGCCAAGTTCGACCCGCGGAACTCGCCGATCCTCACCCTCGGCCCGCTCTATGGCCGCTGGGCGCAGACCAAGGGCGCCGAGGGCGTCGAGCCGCCCGCCCCGGTCAAGCGGATCATGGAGATCGTCGACCAGGCCAAGACCGTCGGACCGGAGCAGCAGGCGAAGCTCGCCCAGGAGCTGTTCCGCATCTGGGTCGACAACCTCTGGGAGGTCGGCACGGTGGGCTTGACCCCGATGGTGCAGGGCGTCGTCGTAGCCAACGCGAGATTCAGAAACGTGCCGACGACCCTGGGCAACGACTGGCCGCTCCGAAGCCCGGGCAACGCGCGCGTCGAGCAGTTCTTCTTCGCCAGATAGGGGCTCATCCGCGCTGGTCGCGACCGTCACGCTCACCGTCGCGAGAGCTGGCGACGGCGGCGGAACGATCGCGAGTTCCCCGACCGGAATCGGCTGCCCGGTGACGTGCGTCGCCGCCCACGCGCCGGGCGACCAGCGGATTGTCGGTAAACGATCCGGCGGGGGTCGTCGTGAACGCCGTGCTCGCCCTCCAGTAGATCAGCCGGCCATCAGAATCTCGAGCGGCCTCGCCTGAGGGTCGCCGTCGACCGCCGCGGCGATGCCGCGCTCAGCCGACCGCGCCGCCACGAATGCGACCGTCGCCGCGACGACATCGGGATCGCGCAGGATCCGCCGGTGCCCCAGCCCCTCCGTGATCAGCATCTCGGCGCCACGCCACGCCCGGGCGATCGCCGCACCGTGCTGCCACGGGATCTCCGCGTCGCCGCGGTCGTGGACCACCAGAACCGGCGCCGTCAGCGCCGGCGCCAGCGCGGTCGCGTCGAAGACCGACCACGGTCGGCCGACGCGCTCCTCGATTCGCCGGTGCATCCGTTCCCTCGCCTCACGCGAGAATCCGAAGGTCTCGCTGAAGCGAAGCGACGGCGTCACGAGATCCGCCGCCGGGCCGACGAGAACCACGGCGCCTGCCCCGACGCCCTCCCAGAGCGCCCGCACCGCGGCGGTGGCGCCGACCGAATGAGCGACGATCGCGGCGAGCGGCCCGCGCGACTCAGCCACCGCACGGATCGCGCTCGTGATCTCCGGGATCGTGACCGTGCCCGCATCCGACGCTCCGTGGCCGGGCGCGTCGAACGTCACGACCGAAAACCCAGAAGCGACGAGCGGACCGACGAGCGCGCCGAGCTGGGCGCCGCGGCCGCCCCATCCGTGCACGAGGAGCACGCTCGGCCCGGCCCCCCAGATCCAGGTTTCGACGCGACGCGCGCCGACGTGCATCGGCCGCGCGCGGGCGGTCGCGAGAAGCTCGATCTCCGCCGCGGGCCGTCGCGCGCGCGGCGGTGTCGTGAACAGCCGCTCGGCGCGCCGTGCCGCGAGCGCCGGGGTGAGGGCCGAGAGCGCGCGGTGGCCGGTCCTGACGAGCGGCAGCAAGGGCGATAACCTATATGACCGAACGATCGTGCTTTTCTCCATCGCGAGGTATTCGAGGTCCGTCATGGTGTCTCTCCTTCTGGGGTTAGCGGCGCCGGCCGCTCGGCGCGGCGGCGTGGGATGTATGCGAGGCGGCGCGGCCGGGGGCGCGGCAGCTCTGTAGCAAGGTCTCGAAGGCGCGGACCGCCCGCGCGTGCGCCTTCGGGTCGCGCATCAGACGCGAGGCGTGCACGAACGCCAAGCCGATCCCCTGACAGTCGTGGGCGAACTGCTCGCAGTCGAGATCGGCCCGGAAGTGGCCCTCGCGGACCGCGATGCGCGCAGCGCCGGCCATGGTGTCGATCCAGTCGCGCAGGCTCTGGACGACGAAGTCGCGCACCGGCCCGGGACGATCGTCGAGCTCGAAAGAGGCCGACATGAACGGGCAGCCGCCCGGCAGGCTCGGCGACTGCTCCCAGGCGAGCCAGCGCTCGAACAGGGCGCGCACGCGAGGCTCACCGCGTGGAATCGTGAGCGCCGGCTTGACGACGCTCTCGACCATGCGGGCGGCCGCCATGCGGAGGATGTCGAGCTGCAGGGCCTCCTTCGAGCGGAAGTGGGCGAAGAGGCCGCTCTTGGACATCCGAAGATCCTCGGCCAGGCGCCCGATCGTCAGCCCCTCGAACCCGATCCGTGTCGCGAGCCCGAGCGCGTGAGCGAGGATCGCCTCGCGCGTCTCTGCGCCCTTCGACTGTCCCCGAGGCCTGGCGGGACTCTTGGCCGCCGTTCCCATGGCGTCCAAAATAGTACGATCGTTCGGATCTGTCAAGGTCGCGCCGGCGGCCGTGCGAAGATGGGCGCCGATGACCCGATACGTCCTGAAGCGGCTCGTGCTGCTGCCGGCGCTGCTCTTCCTGTTCTCGGTGGTCGTGTTCGCGATCGTCCAGGCCCCGCCGGGCGACTTCCTGACGACCTATGTGGCGACGCTCGCGTCCTCCGGCAGCTCGATCACCGCCGAGCAGGTCGAGGCGCTCCGGCGCGAGTACGGTCTGGACCGGCCGATCTGGGTTCAATACCTCAAGTGGATGGAGAATCTGGCGAGGGGCAACCTCGGCCTCTCGCTCGAATACCAGCGGCCCAACGTCGAGCTCATCGGCGAGCGGCTGGTCCTCACGATGGTCCTGGCGCTGCTGTCGTTCGTCTTCACCTGGATCGTCGCGATCCCGGCCGGCATCTACTCGGCGATGCACCCGCGCTCGGCGGTCGACTACGTGCTGACCGTGGTCAACTACATCGGCGTGGCGACGCCCAACTTCATGCTGGCCCTCGTCCTCATGTGGGGCGCCTTCGCGTACCTCGGCATGTCCGTCACGGGCCTGTTCTCGCCCGACTTCGTCGAGGCGCCGTGGAGCGTCGCGCGCGTCGTCGATCTGCTCAAGCACGTCTGGCTCCCGGCGGTCGTGCTCGGCGTGGCCGGGACCGCACGGCTCACGCGGATCATGCGCGCCAACCTGCTCGACGAGCTGAACAAGCCCTACGTCACGACGGCGCGCGCGAAGGGGCTGTCGGAGTGGCGTCTGGTCGTTCGCTATCCGGCGCGTCTGGCGCTGAATCCGCTGGTGAGCACGATCGGCTGGTACCTGCCCGCCCTCTTCTCGGGAAGCCTGATCGTGGCGACCGTGATGAACCTGCCGAACATCGGGCCGCTGCTGCTCCGGGCGCTGATCAATCAGGACATGTACCTGGCCGGCAGCATTCTCCTCATCTACTGTTTCCTCACGATCGTCGGCACCCTGATCTCGGACATCCTCCTGGCCTGGCTCGATCCGCGGATCCGATTCGAAGAGCGATGAGATGAGCGTGCGAGCGCCCGCGCTGCCGGTGACGGCCGAGGAGCGGGTCTCGGTCGCCTCGAGCTGGCGCCTGATCTGGTGGCGGTTCCGGAAGCACCGCCTGGCGCTCGTGAGCGCGTTCGTGCTGATCGCCCTCTACCTCGTCGTGCTGTGCCCCGACTTCTTCAGCACCCAGGACCCCGAGGCCACCGACGCGCGGCTGGCCTTCATTCCCGTCCAGCGCCTCCATGTCTTCGACGGCTTTCGTCCGCGCCCGTGGGTTCCCGACGTGACGGGCGCGCGCAATCCGACGACCCGCCGCATGGAGTGGCGCGTCGACGAGAGCCGGCGGATCCCCGTTCGATTCTTCGTCGCGGGCTATCCGTACCGATTGCTCGGTGTCGTCCCGACCCGAATCCATCTGCTGGGCGCGCTCGCGCCGGACGGACGCGAGCGGCTCTATCTCCTGGGCACCGACCGGCTCGGGCGCGATCAGTGGTCGCGGCTGGTGCACGGCACGCAGACGTCGATGACGATCGGCCTCACCGCCGTCACGTTCTCGGTCGTGCTCGGCGTGCTGCTGGGCGGAATCTCGGGCTACGTCGGCGGGCCCGCGGATGCGGTCATCCAGCGACTGATCGAGCTCCTGCAATCGTTGCCGACGATCCCGATCTGGCTGGCGCTGACCGCGGCGCTGCCGCGCGACTGGTCACCCCAGCAGGTATTCTTCGCGATCACCGTGATCCTGTCCCTGGTCGGCTGGACGACGCTGGGGCGAGAGGTCCGCGGCCGGTTCCTGGCGCTCCGCGAGGAAGACTTCGTGCTGGCCGCCGAGCTGGCGGGGGCCAGTCGGGGCCGCATCATCCTCCGCCACATGGCGCCGACGTTTCTCTCGCACATCATCGCGACCAGCACGCTCGCCATTCCGGCGATGATCATCAACGAGACGTCGCTGTCGTTCCTCGGCCTCGGCATCCGGCCGCCCGCGATCAGCTGGGGCGTGCTCCTTCAGGAGGCGCAGAATATCCAGACGGTGGCGCTGGCGCCCTGGCTCCTCGTCCCCGGCGCCGTGGTCATTCTCTCGGTGTTGGCCTTCAACCTGGTCGGCGACGGCCTGCGCGACGCGGCCGACCCTTACAGCCAGTGACGACGCCCGTCCTCCAGGTCAAGGACCTCCGCGTCCACTTCTTCCTCGACGAGGGGCTCGTGCGCGCGGTCGACGGCGTGAGCTTCGACGTGCATCCCGGCCAGGTCGTCGGGATCGTCGGCGAGAGCGGCTGCGGCAAGAGCGTCACGATGAAGGCCATCTTGCAGATCGTCGAGCCGCCCGGCCGCATCGTCGGCGGCCAGATCCTCTTCCAGAAGGACTCGGCGCCGGCCGTCGACCTGACCCGGCTCTCGCCGAAGAGCGCGGAGCTTCGCGCGATCCGGGGCGCCGAGATCGCGCTGATCCCGCAGGAGCCGATGGCGGCCTTCAGCCCGGTCCATTCGGTCGGCGAGCAGATCATCGAGGCGCTCCGGCTTCACGAGCGCCAGTGGCGGCCGAGCGGACCGCGACTGTCGACGGCCGAGGCGCGGTCGATGACCGTCGAGCTCTTCCGCAGCGTCGGCATCTCGATGCCGGACGAGCGGGTCGACGCCTATTCGTGGCAGCTCTCGGGTGGGCTGCGCCAGCGCGCCATGATCGCGATGGCGCTGTCGTGCCGGCCGCGCCTCCTGATCGCCGACGAGCCGACGACCGCGATCGACGTGACGACGCAGGCCCAGATCCTGAATCTCCTCCGCGACCTGCAGCGCCTGCACGGGACGGCGATCGTCTTCATCACCCACGACCTCGGGGTGATCGCGCAGATGGCGCGGTACGTCGTCGTGATGTATCTCGGGCAGGTGATGGAGCAGGGCTCGGTCGGAGAGATCTTCCACGCGCCGAAGCATCCCTACACGCGGGCCCTGCTGAAATCGATCCCGAGCGTGAACGTGGCGCCCCGCACCCTCCTGCCGACCATCGCCGGGTCGATCCCCCACCCGCTCGGACGTCCTCGCGGCTGCCCCTTCCACCCGCGCTGCCCGGACGCCATCCCCGGCGTCTGCACCGAGCGGGTGCCGGCGCTTCGGCCGGTCGGCCCGACGCAGCTCGCGAGCTGCTTCCTCTACCACCGGGACGAGGCGGTCGAGCCGTGAGCGCGACGCCCTGGCTCCTCGACGTGCGCCACCTGCGCAAGTCGTTCCCGATTCGCCGGGGCTGGAACCGGAAGGTCGTGGGCGCGGTGGCGGCGGTCGACGACGTGAGCTTCACGATCCGCCAGGGCGAGACGCTCGGGCTCGTCGGCGAGTCGGGCTGCGGCAAGACGACGACCGCGCGCTGCATCCTCCGCGCGATGGCGCCGACCGGGGGCGAGATCCTCTTCCGCGCGGCCGACGGTCGAGTCGTCGACCTGGCCCCGCTCTCGCGCGCGGAGCTTCGTCCCTTGCGGCCGCAGATCCAGATGATCTTCCAGGATCCCTTCGGCTCGCTGAATCCCCGGATGACCATCTTCGATAACGTCGGAGAGCCGCTGCTGGTCAACGGCCTCCGAGACCGTCGGGCCCGGCTCGAGCGTGTGGCCGCGCTGCTCGAGCTGACCGGTCTGCGTCCCGAGCACATGCACCGTTTTCCGCACGCGTTTTCGGGCGGTCAGCGCCAGCGGATCGGCATCGCGCGGGCCCTGGCGACCGAGCCCCGGCTCGTGGTGGCCGACGAGCCGGTATCCGCGCTGGACGTCTCGGTGCAGGCGCAAGTGCTAAATCTCCTCCTCGAGCTCCAGACGCGTCTGCGCCTGACCTTGCTCTTCGTGGCCCACGATCTTTCGGTGGTCAAGCACATCAGCGATCGGGTCGCCGTGATGTACGTCGGCCAGCTGGTCGAGCTCGGCACCGCCGAGGCGATCTTTCGTCGTCCGCGGCACCCCTACACCGCCGCCTTGATGCGGGCGGTCCCCGTGCCCGACCCGCTGGCAGCGAGCGGTGACGTCGCCCTGGCCGGCGAGGTCGCCAACCCCGCCAATCCGCCCTCGGGTTGCTACTTCCACCCGCGCTGCCCGTTCGTCGCCGAGGTATGCCGGACCGAGACGCCGGCGCTCCGGGAGATCGAGTCCGGGCAGCTCGTGCGATGCCATCGGGCCGACGAGCTGGTCCTCACGGGTGTGGTAGATTTCCCGGCATCACCACGGGGGGACGTATGAACAAGCGCCTTCTCGCTCTCTCGATCGTCGCCATCTTGATCGTCGCCGGTCGCGACGGAGCCGGGGCGCAGTCCTTCTACGAGGGCAAGACCCTCCGGCTGATCGTGGGCTTCGCTCCCGGCGGCGGATTCGACACCTACGCGCGGCTGCTCTCGCGCCACATGGGCCGGCACATTCCCGGCAATCCGACGATCGTCGTCGAGAACATGACCGGCGCGGGAAGCCTCATCTCGGCGAATCACCTTTATCGCGTCGCGAAGCCCGACGGGCTCACGATCGGACACTTCAACGGCGGCCTCTTCCTGGGCCAGGCCCTGGGCCAGCCCGGGATCGAGTTCGACGCCAGGAAGTTCGAGCTCATCGGCGCCCCCATCAAGGAAGACTCGGTCTGCGCGATGACCCGCGCGAGCGGCATCACGTCGATCGAGCAATGGATGGCCGCGAAGACGCCGGTCAAGCTGGGCGGCGTCGCGCCCGGCGGCACCCCGGATGCCAACGCCCGAATCCTCAAGGCGGCCCTTGGGCTACCGATCCAGCTCGTCTCCGGCTACAAGGGCACCGCCGAGATCCGGCTGGCCGCCGCGTCCGGCGAGGTGAGCGGGGCATGCTGGTCATGGGAGTCGATGCGCGCGACCTGGCGCAGCGCCCTGGACTCGGGCGAAGCGGTCGCCGTGCTGCAGACGAGCGCCCGAACGTTTCCCGATCTTGCCGGAGTTCCGCTGGCGCAGAGCCTCGCGAAGACCGACGAGGCTCGTCAGCTGATCAAGGTCGGCATCCAGAACCCCGCCGCCTTCGCTCGTCCCCTGGCCCTTCCGCCGGGCACGCCGAAAGATCGCGTTCTGATCCTGCGGCGAGCGTTCCAGGAGACCTTGAGGGACTCCGCCTTCCTGGCCGAAGCCGAGAAGGCCAAGCTGACCCTGGATCCGGCCACGGCCGAGGAGCTCGAACGGATGGTGGCCGAGGCCTTCGCGCTCGACCCCGCGCTCCTCGCGAAGCTCAAAGACATTCTCTACAAGTAGGCGCGCCGCTCGGATGGCGCCGAGGTGCCGAGGGTGAAGAACGCGCTGCTCAGCGCGAGCCCGACCGCGGCCAGCGCGAACGCGAGCACGTAGGTGCCCATCGCGTCGTAGAGGAAGCCGGCCGCGGTGGGCCCGAGCGCGGCGCCGCAACGCCACCCGAGGCTCAACACGCCCATGACCGCGCCGATCGCGCGAACCCCGAAGGTCTCGACCGCGCCCTTCACCAGGGTCGTGTCGCTGCCGGCGGCCGACAGGCCGAGCCAGAACAGCAGGATGTCGAGGACCCAGAGCGACGGCCCGCCGATGATCGCGAGCAGCGCGGCGAGCTGGATGGTCAGGCAACACCAGAACGTCGGCTTCGTGCCGATGCGGTCGGCGGCCATCCCGAAGAGGATCCGGCCCGCGATGGTGCCGGTACCCAGGATCGTCAGAGCCAAGGACGCGCGCTCGAGCGTGACGCCCTGATCCTTCACGTACGACACCAGGTGAATCGACATCATCATCTGGTTGAACCCCAGGAGCATCCACGCGGTAACGAGGAGCCACAAGCGGCGGTCGGTCAGCGCCTCGGCGAGGGTCGAGCCGCCGGATGCGGCCGATCGAGCCCCGGCGCCGGCGCCGGGCGCGGACGGGGGAAACCGCGTGAGCAAGCTGCCCGGAATGGCGAGGACCCACACGAGCGCGCCCAGGACCAGATACGTGTTCCGCCAGCCGATCCGCTCGATCAGGTAGGCGGACAGGCGGGGTCCGGTCACGAAGGCCAGGTTGAGCCCGGCCAGCAGGATGCCCAGCGCCAGGCCGCGTCGATCGACGAACCAGCGCGACACCGTCGTGGTCGGCACCAGGTAGACCGAAGACATCGCGATGCCGAGCAGCACGCCGAGCACGAGATAGAGGTGCCACAGCGCGTCGATCCGCGACGCGAGCGCGAAGAGAGCGCCGACGAGGATCGCGCTCGCCGTCAGGATCACGCGCGGGCCGTAGCGATCGCTGGCGGCGCCGATGACGAAGGCGATGAGACCGCCGATGATCAGGTTCAGCGCCGGCGCGACCGAGATCGCGCCGCGGCTCCAGCCGAACTCGTTCGCCAAGACCGGAAGGAACACGCCGAATCCGGCGTGCGAGTTCCAGACGCCGAACATGACGAGCGAACACGCGCCTACCACCACCCAGCCCTGCCGGCGGGGGATGTCGGACATGTGGCTGCGATGATACCCGCGTGCCGGCGCGAAACCTACCAATGGCAGCGAATCGACCAGCGCCGACTCATCCACGCAGCCGGTTCCGGAAAGCGCGCTCGCAATTTTTCAATCGCTTGGCGCGCGCCGTCTCGTGGCATCTCGGTTGCTTTTCTCGAATACCAATGACTCCTATGGCTCGTCCCGTAATCGCTCGCCCGGAATTTACTCGTTCCGACATCGAGTCGCCTCATCTGGTCGCGCTCGACGGCGGCGCTCTCGCGATCCACTACGGCGCGGCACGGGTGGCCGCCCTGCGGCTCGGCGACCTGCTCGTCTCCGAGGGCTTGGCGACTCACGCCCAGATCCAGAAAGCGCTGCGCCTGCAGAGCCAGGCGAAGACCTACATGCTGCTCGGCCACATTCTGGTCGCGCAGAAGGTCATCACGCGCAGCCAGCTCTTGTCGGTGCTCGACCGCCATCGCCGGCGCTCGAAGCTCGGCGAGCTGCTGGTCAAGTCGAAGGCGATCACGGCAAGCCAGCTCGAGATGGCGCTCACCGAACAGCGGCGGTGGAAGCAGGCGCTCGGCGAGGTGGTCGTTCGGCTGAAGTTCGTGACCGAGGAGCAGGTGCGGCGGGCGCTGTGCCAGCAGCTCCACATCAACTACTTCGATCTCGACACCATCGTGCTGGACCGGGCGCTGCGGGGGCTCATCAACCCTCACTTCGCGCGCAAGCGGCTCGTCGTCCCGATCGTGCGCGTGGGCCAGACCCTGGTCGTCGCGATGGATGACCCGACCCACACGCCCGTCGTCGACGATCTCAAGGCGAGCACCGGGCTCGACATCGAGGTGATCACCTCGACGACGGCCAGCATCCGCCGGGCCCTCGAGCAGATGTATCCCACGCGCGGGACCGCGGGTGCGGCCGAGCTCGTACCGGCATCCGTCGGGCACCAGATCCCCACGATCCTCGGCGAGCCGAACATCCTGACCTTCGAGGAGATCGACCGACTCGCCGAAGAGAAGCTCACGTACGTCGACGTCCATACCGTGGCGGAAGGCACGGCGAGCATGGTGCGCCGACTCCTGCGGCTGGCGATCGGGCGGGGCGCCTCCGACATCCATGTCGAAGCGGTCGAGCACGGGATCCAGACGCGCTTCCGTATCGACGGCGTCCTGCAGGAGCTCGACCTGGACGACCTCGACGAGCTGATGAACCAGAATCGGGGCAAGCTCCTGTCGCGGCTCAAGATCCTGAGCAAGCTCGACATCGCCGAGCGGCGCCGGCCCCAGGACGGGAGCTTCCGCGCGCGCCTGGAGCGCGACGGACAGACCGCCACGGTCGATTTCCGCATCTCGATCATTCCGGGTTACTACGGCGAGAGCGCCGTGATCCGCATCCTGGACCCGCGGGGGCTCCCGCAGTCGGTCGAGGCGCTCGGCTTGCGCGCGCCCGTCGCCCTGCGCATGCGTCAGCTGCTCCGGTCGTCCACCGGGATCATCCTGGTCACAGGCCCCACCGGCTCCGGCAAGAGCACCTCGCTCTTCGGCGCATTGAGGACCGTCTATCAGCCGGGGATCAAGATCCTCACCGCCGAGAACCCGATCGAGTACGTCTTTGACGGCTTCCGCCAGCACGAGGTCGATGAGCGGCTCGGCAACACGTTCGCCACGTTCCTGCGCTCGTTCCTGCGCCATGATCCCGACGTGATCATGATCGGCGAGATCCGCGACGGGGAGACCGCGAACCTGGCGTTCCGCGCCGCTCAGACGGGCCACCTGGTGCTCAGCACCCTGCACACGAACGACGCGATCAGTGCGGTGCCGCGGCTGATCGACCTCGGCGTCGACGCCAATCTGATCACCTCGTCACTGCTGGGCGTGCTCTCGCAAAGGCTGGCCCGCGAGGTCTGCTCGGAATGCCGGGAGCCCTACGCGCCCCCGCCGCAGTTACTCGAGGAAACGCTCGGGACGTCGCGGGTCGATTTCGAATGGTCGCGTGGCGCCGGATGCGCGGCGTGCAACTACACCGGCTACCGCGGGCGCACGGTCCTCTCGGAGCTGTGGACCCCGAACGACGCGGACGTGGTGCTGATCAACAAGGGGGCGCCCTTCGAGGAAATCCGGGAGAGCGCGCGGAAGACGACGCTATCGATGGCAGACGACGTCGCCGAGAAGCTCGCCCAGGGCCGCACGAATCTCGAGGAGCTCATCCGGGCGCTTCCCCACTCGGCGCTGCGTCAGCTGCACCTCAAGGCGATCTAGGCAGCGCCCGCCGGATCTCCTCGACGGTCGACGCGTAGCCGGCGCGCAGCACCGCCGCGTCGGACGAGTAGTTGATGATGGTCGCGCCGAGCGCGATCATCTGCCGCACGCCCTCCGCGCTGTCGGTGAGCATCGCGACGGCCTTGCCGTTCTTGTGCGCGGCGGTGACGAGCCGCCGCCGGTGCTCGTCCAGCACCTGGCGCTGCGCGGGAGTCCCCAGCACGCCGAGGTCCTGAGCCAGGTCGGTCGGCCCGATCGTCAGCGCGTCGATCCCGGGCACGGCCGCGATCTCGTCGAGCCGGGCGAAGGCGCGCTTGGTCTCGAGCATGATCGTCACGTGCACGCGGGTGTTCGCGGCGGCCGTGTGCTCGCTGATCGGCAGGCTCCGGAACTCGGTGTGCGGGCCGAAGCCGTACATCCCCCGCTCGCCCAGCGGCGCGTACCGGCAACATGCCGCGACCTCGGCCGCCTGCTCGGGCGTGTCGACCTGGGGCACGTGCAGGTTCCAGACGCCGGCGTCGAGGAGTCGCGTGATCCACTCGCGATTGCCCTCGGGCGGGCGGACGACCATGGGAAAATCCATCGCCCGCGCCAGGGCCGCCATGTCGGCCACCGTCTCGATCGAGAACGGCGAATGCTCCATGTCGATCCGCGCGAAGTCGAGCCCGGCGGCCCTGAGCAACGTCAGCACCGCGGGGGTGCGGATCATCGTCACCCACGTGCCGATCTGGATCTCGCCGCGCTCGGCGCGAACGCGGTAGGCGTTGCCGTTCATCGAGGCGTCAGCTCATCAGCCCGTAGAACTTCCCCGCGTTCTCGCAGGTGATCTTGTGCACGACGTCGGCCGGGAGATGGCCGAACTGCTCCTGGATGTAGCGCGACGACTGGGGCCAGACGCCGTCGGGGTGCGGATAGTCCGATCCCCACATGAGCGTCTCGACGCCCATGTCGTCGATCAGCTTGGTCCCGATCTGATCGAACTGGAAGGTCGCCTTGCACTGCCGGCGCCAGTAGTCGCTCGGCTTCATGGTGAGCCCGAGATCGCGGAAGCGGTCCTCCCACTCGAAATCCATGCGATCGAGCGCGTAGGGAATCCAGCCGATGCCGCTCTCGCCGAACGAGATGCGGATGTTCGGGTAGCGCTCGAGGACGGCGGCGCCGATCACGGCCGCCAGGATGTTGACGAGGTTCATCTGGAAGCCGGCCACGCTCGTGAAGAACGCCGCGCGGCGCGTGAGGCCCGTCTGCCGCTCGCGGACACCCGGCGGGAGCGACGGGAAGGTGTGGAAGTGCAGCGGGAGGTTCACGTCGTTCACGGCCTGCCAGAGCGGCTCCCACATCGGGTGCCACATGGGCTCCATGTCCCACGAGCACGACAGCTCGAGGCCGCGCAGGCCGAGCCGCGCCACCCGATCGACCTCCTTGACCGCCGCGTCGAGGTTGCCGTACGGCAGGCACGCCAGGCCGACGTGTCGCTCGGGATAGTGCTTGCAGAACTCGACGAGCCAGTCGTTGTAGATCCGGAACATCTCACCGGCGGCCTCGTGGTCGCCCAGTCGCGTGGCGGCGCCGAGAATGCCGAAGAGCACTTCGGCCTGGACGCCGTCGCGGTCCATGTCCTTGACGCGCAGGTGCGGGTCGCCCGGACGGCGGATCCCCTTCTTGCCGTCGTCGTAGAGACCGGTCGCCGCCATCACGTCCACCCGCTGGTTCTGCCCCGGTACGTACTTCGTGCCCGTCGACCCGATCCCGCCGACGAGCCCGAACGGCGCGCCCTTTTTCGTGGTCCACTGCGGTCCGTCGGGCCCCTCCACCACGTAGGGCATCCGGTCCTTCATGAGCGCGGAGGCATTCGAGGTGAAGAGATCGGGCGGGAGCCAGGGCATGTCGATGTGGCAGTCGGCCGAGATCCGCGTGTAGCGCATGTCGTCCTCCCTGTCGCGGCGCGAGCCGTATGGCTGAGGCGATGCTAGTCCCGTAGCGGCCCTCTGGGCAAGCGAAGACTCGACCGGCTACACTCGACGGTCATGGAACGGAGCGTCGGCGTCATCGCCGATACGCATGGGCTCCTGCGGCCGGAGGCCGTCGCGGCGTTGGCGTCCGTCGACCTGATCGTGCACGCCGGAGACATCGGTTCCAGCGCTCTCCTCGACGAGCTCGGGACGATCGCGCCGGTCCTCGCCGTGCGCGGCAACAACGATCGCGACGCCTGGGCGGCATCGCTTCCGGAAACCGTGACGACCGAGATCGCCGGCGTCCGCCTCTACGTCATTCACGATCGCTCGCGGCTGACGGAGAACCCCGCCGGCCTGGATGTCGACGTGGTCATCTCCGGCCATTCGCACAAGCCCAGGGTCGAACACCGGTCCGGGATCTTGTGGCTCAATCCGGGAAGCGCCGGCCCTCGCCGCTTCAGCCTGCCGATCGCGGTGGCGCGGCTGCGTCTCGGTCCGGACGGTGCCAGGGCCGAGATCGTCGAGCTCGACGTCACGACCGGGCCGGCGCCTCGTCGGCGCCGCGCGCCGAAGCGGCCTTGACGCCGCCAAGGCGGGCGGCGCAGTATCCCCTCCGGGGAGGCGTGCGATGAACGGACGCGTTCGATGAAAAAGGACATCTCGAGCCTTCGGTCGACTCTCGAGTACCTGGAGGCCGCCGGTGACCTGGTCACCACGGACGTCGAGGTCGACCCGCACCTCGAGGTCGCGGCCATCCAGAAGCACTTCGATGGCGGCTCCGCCCTGCTCTTCAACAAGGTGAAGGGCTATCCGAACGCGCGCATCTGCAACAACATCTTCGCGAGCGCCGAGCGCATCGCGCGGCTGCTCGACGTCGACGATCCGCGAACGCTCAAGCACAAGGTCGTCGAGGCGCTGCGCGCCCCCCTGCCGCCGGTCGAGGTGAAGAACGGGGCCTGCCAGGAAGTGGTCCTGACGAAGGACATCGACGTGTGGGACGTCGTACCCATGATCTCGCACTCCGACAGCGACCCCGGCCGGACCTTGGGCGCCGGCACCACGGTCGTGCGCGGCAAGCACTTCTGGGGCGGCTCGCACATCGGCTACAACCGTATGAACTTCCGCGGGCCCGACTACTCGAGCTTCCAGATCTCTCCCGGGTCACACATGGACCAGGTCGCGACGCACTGGTACCGCCAGGGCCCGATCCCCGTCACGATCAACATCGGGATCCCGCCGACCTGCACGATGATGGCCGGCTCGGGATTCACCTACGTGATCCTGCCCCGAGGCTGCGACGAGCTCGGTGTGGCCGGCGCGCTCCAGGGCTATCCGGTCGAGCTCGTGCGCGCGCGGACGCAGGACGCCTGGTCCATCGCCAACGCGGAGTACGTCCTCGAGGGCTACATCGACACCACCCAGAAGGTGTGGGAGAGTCCGCTCGCCGAGAAGGACGATGTGCAGGGCGTGCATCCCTTCCATCCGGAATGGTCGGGGTACATGGGCAAGTCGTATCGCACGTACAAGTTCCAGGCGACGGCCATCACCCATCGCGCCGACCGCCCGCTCTATTACGGCCTCATCGTCCACGGCATGGACGAGCACTTCATCGACGGGGTCGTGCGCGAGGCGTGCTTTCTCGAGCTGGCCGAGCGCATCGTGCCCGGGCTCTGCGTCGACACGCACATCCCGATGGGGATGACCGACTGGGGCGGCGTAATCTTCCAGGTCAAGAAGCGCCGCGCCCGCGACGAGGGGCTGCAGCGCAACATCCTGACCGCCGCGCTCTCGATCTCGCTCGGCGCGCGCCTCGGCATCGTCGTCGACGAGGACGTCGACATCTACAACGTCGAGGACGTCCTGTGGGCGCTCACGACGCGCGTGAACCCCAAGGAAGACATTCTGACCATCTGCGAGGGCGGCTTCGGCCAGACCTTCCAGCCCGCCGAGCGCAGCTCGGCCGGCGAGCGCCAGTGGACACAGAGCAACATCCGGTTTTCGGGCGCGATGGGGATCGACGCGACGCGTCCGTTCATCTACAAAGACGCCTTCGAGCGCGCTCGCTACAACGTCGAGGTCGTCGATCTCGCGAAGTTCTACTCGCCCGAGCAAATTCAGAAGGCGAAAGCCGGCCAGCGCGACTACGCCAAATTCCTGGCCGAGCGCGGCATCTGACGATCGCTCAGGGCGTGCCGCGAGAGAACAAGAAGGCCAGCTGGTCGTTGCCGCTCGCGAGTTGATAGGAAGCGGCGACCACCAGGGCCAGGCCGACGGCGAGCGGAGCCGCCGTCCGCCAGAAGCGATCGCGGCTTCACGGCGCCCTTCGCTTCAGCCTCCTTGACGGCACGGTCGGCGCCGGAGCAGTATCGCTCCACGGTGGACCCGGCGGACGGCCCCGACCGCCTGCACCGGGGAGGAGAGAGCGCATGGACTTCGGAATCTTCACGGAGCAGATACGGCGCGGAAGCAGTCAGGGTGAGTGGTTCGACGAGCTGCTCGAGCTCGCCGATGCGGGCGAGCAATGGGGCCTCGACGTCGTCTGGCTCGCCGAGATGCTCGTCAACCCGGCCCGCTCGGTCCTGTCGGCGCCCCTGCTGGTGGCGAGCTGGATCGTGGCCCGGACCCGCCGGCTGCGCGTGGGAACGGCCGTTCAGCTGCTGCCGCTGAACCATCCGCTCCGCGTTGCCGGCGAGGTCGCGACGCTCGATCACCTGAGCCACGGGCGCTTCGACTTCGGCATCGGCCGGAGCGGCGGCCCGCGCGCGTATGACGCGCTCGGCGTTCCGTACGAGGAGAGTCAGGCGCGCTTCTTCGAAGCGCTGGAGATCATTCTCAAGGCGTGGAAGGGCGAGCCTTTCGCCTACGAAGGCAAGTTCTATCGCTTCGGCGACACGACCGTCACGCCGCGCCCGTATCAGCAGCCCCATCCGCCCGTCCGGATGGCCGCGACGACCGCGGAGACCTTTCCCCAGGTCGGCCGGATGGGACTGCCGATCTTCGTGGGGCTCCGTGGCATGAGCGTTCCGGAGCTGTCCGTCCACGTGAAGCGTTACCGCGAAGCCTGGCGCGAGGCGGGCCATCCCGGCAACGGCGACGTGTGCCTGCGGATCCCGGTGTACGCGGCGCCGACCGAGAAGGCCGCGCTGGAAGAGCCGGAGGAGACGATCACGTACTACTTCCAGCGCCAGGCCGATCTGACCCGCGCGCCGATCGGACGCGCCGGCACCGGTCCGGCCGAGCGGCGGATCACGCAGGCCAAGACCTTGTCGACTCTCTCGTACCAGGAGATCCTCGATACGAAGGTCGCGTTCGGCACCGGCCCGGCACTCGTGGATCGCTTCGCCCAGCTTCGCGAAGATCTGAGCCTGAACGGCGTCGCCGCGGAGCTGAACCCGGGCGGGCTCTTGCCGATGGGGCAAGAGAAACGCAGCCTCCAGATCCTCACCCAGCAGGTGATGCCCGCGTTCAAATAGGGAGCGCTGAGATGGCCACACGCGACAACGGCGCCACGAAATTCGAGACGGTCCGCTACGAGCCCAAGGGCGCCATCTGCCACATCATCCTGAACCGTCCGGAGAAGCTCAACGCGGCCAATGACCAGCTCGTCGAGGAGGTCAACGACGCGCTGTTCGAGTTCGACGCCGATCCCGAGCTGCGCGTCGCGATCCTCAGCGGCGCCGGCCGCGCCTTCTGCTCCGGGCGCCGACGTGCGCCAGCGTCAGCTCCGCACGCGCGACGAGCTGAAGCGGCTCGGCGGGCCCGCCGGCCGCCGCTCGCGCGAGAACGGACTCGGCGACACCGTCAACTGGAAGCCCGTGATCGCCGCCGTCCACGGCTACGCGCTCGGGCTCGGCTATTCGCTGTCGCAGTCCTGCGACCTGGTCGTGGCGGCCGCGGGCACGAAATTCCAGATCCGCGAGGTACAGCGCGGGCTCGCCAGCGGCCAGCACTGGGTCGCGACCTGGTTCTGGACGGGCAGCCGCTTCGCGAACGAGGTCGCGCTCACCGGCCGCATGTTCACCGCCGAAGAGGCCCTCCAGCACGGCATGGTGAACCGCGTGGTGCCGACCGAGCAGATGATCCCCGCCGCCGAAGCGCTGGCCGCGGAGATCCTCGAGAACCCGCCGCTGTCGGTCCGCGCCAACGTGCGCGTCATGCGCTGGTTCGTGAACGAGATGCAGCGGCAATCCCGCATGTACACGCAGGGCCTCGGCCTGCACTTGAGCGAAGACTTCCAGGAATCCGCCCGAGCCTTCATCGAGAAGCGCAAGCCTACGTTCAAGGGCCGCTGACCAGCAGCCCGGCGGGCGCGCGGGCGCGGGGGACCGGGGGGTCGCGAGGCGGAGTGCGGACCCCCCTCGTCCCGTCCACAGCTCGAAGAGCTGCGATTCGGGCGAGCGAGGTGACGTAGCCTCGCGCGCCCCCCGGGTCCCAGCCGCCGCCGGCCGGGCGGTTAGTCCGCGAACCGTGCTAGTCGGCGAACTGGGCGGCGCGCCAGCGGAGGGCCGCGCCGAGGCCTTCCTTTTCGCGGAGCTCGTCGAACTTCAGGCCGACTTCGGTGCGGGCCGCGTAGACGGCGGCCAGGATGTCGAGCCCGGAGTTGATGGCGTTCCGGAAACCGGCCGCCTCGGCGCCGCGGTTGATGGCGAGCTTGGTACCCGCCAGCGCCTCCGGGGAGATCAGCGACATCCGGCGCGCGTATTTCAGGGTCGCGGCCGCCAGCTCGGCTCGCGGGACCACGCGGTTCACCATCCCGTACTGCAGCGCGGTCTGCGCGTCGATCGGGTCGCCGAAGAAGAGGAGCTCGCGGGCGCGCTTGAGGCCGATGATGAACGGCATGACGAGCGCGGGGCCGACGTTCGAGAAGCGGATCTCCGGCTCGCCGAAGAGCGCATCGTCGGCAGCGATCGTCAGATCGCACATCATCACGAGCTCGCAGCCGCCCCCGAGGCAGTGCCCCTGCACGGAGGCGATCACCGGCTTCTTCATCTCCCAGGGCGTCATCTCGAGCTGGACGTCGTCGGTGAGCGATTCGTGCCACGCGAGCGCGTTGCCCCGCCGGGCGGCCCGGGCCGGGTTCGGCGAGATGTCGTAGCCGGCGCAGAAGCTCCGGCCCTCCGCGCGGAGGACCACGACGCTGGTGGCCGGGTCGCGGTCGGCCTCGTGGAAACGCTCGACGAGGGTCTTCTTGAGCTCGGCGCTGATCGCGTTGAGCTTGTCGGCGCGATTGAGCGAGACGATGCCGACGCGGCCGTCGGCGGCGTAGGTGACGAGCGGCGTGGTCATGACGGGCTCCTCAGGAATCGGATGGTGTCGGGATCACGAGCGAGATGCGGTTCTTGCCTGCGACGTGCGCGTACTCGACCCGCTCGGCGATCGCGGCGACCAGCGCGACCCCCAGGCCTCCGACCGGTCGCTCTTCCACGCCGAGGCTATCGTCGGGCACGCCGACTCGGGCGAACGGGTCGTACGGGCGCGCCGTGTCCTCGTAGATGAGCGCGATCGAGCCGGGCTGGATCGCGAAAGCGAGATAGACGGGCGCGTCCGTGTCGGTGCCGTGGCCGTGCACGACCGTGTTCGTGAACAGCTCCTCGACGAGCAAGGTCAGCCGAAGACACGCCTTGCGAGGCACTCCGCTGACCGTGCAGATATCGGCGATGAACTGCGCCACAGCGGGTAGCGTGTCCCGACGGGCCGGGAAGGTCCTGTGGTGGTTTCCGGTATCGGCGTCGTGGCTCGTGCGCGGCCTCCGGATCTCGCAGATGTCGAGACCGACTCGGCTACTATATATACATCGGGTTGCGCGTCGGGCGGCTGTGCATTCCGGAATCGACCCGACGATTGCGGTAGGTATTGCGAGGATATGAGGAGGACATCATGAGATCCACGTTGATTGCTCTGACCTTGCCAATGATTGCTGGCCTTCGGGGTCGCAGTCGCCGCGGCCCAGGACGCCGGACAGGTCAAAGTCTCGAACGGCTCGGCCCACATCGAGCGCTCCGGTCAGCGACTCCCCGCCAACGTCGGCCAGGTCGTCCAGCAGGGCGACGTGCTGATCACCGGCGCCGATGGCTCGGTCGGCATCACGTTCCGCGACAACAGCCTGGTCTCGATCGGCCCGGACAGCGTGCTGGCGATCGACCGTTTCGTCTTCGACTCGACGACCCACCAGGGCTCCTTCGACAGCTCGCTGAAGCAGGGCACGCTGGCGGTGGTTTCCGGAAAGCTGGCCAAGCAGTCGCCCGAGGCGATGAAGGTCAAGACTCCGGCGGCGATCCTCGGCGTGCGCGGGACCGAGTTCCTCGTTCGCACCGGTCCGGCGAAAGACTGATCTCCTGCCCACCCCGGCGCGACACTTCGTCTGGCTGGCGCCCCTCGCGCTGACCGCCCTGGTCGGCTGCGCCACCCGGAACGATCTTTACGTCCTGCTGCCGGGCAAGGACGGAACGACCGGCGCCCTGACCGTCGAGAGCGAGGGCAAGAAGCAGACGCTCGACACCCCCTACGCCGCCGCGCGTGTGAAGAACGTCGGCAAGGTCGACGGCGTCACGAGCTCCGAGGCGGCGGTGAAGCAGGACTTCGGACCGGCGCTGGACGCGCAGCCGAAGCGGCCCGTGTCCTTCTTCCTGTATTTCCGGGCCGACACCGACGAGTTCGCGCCGGAGTCGAAGGCAGCTCGTCACCCAGATCTTCGCCGAGATCGCCCGCCGGCCGGCACCGGAGATCGCCATCATCGGCCACACGGACCGCGTCGGCGCTCAGTCCTACAACGACGCGCTCTCGCTCCGGCGCGCCGAGCGCTGCCGGGATGAGCTCCTGAAGCTCGGCATCCCGAAGGTCAGGATCACGGTGGCGGGACGTGGCGAGCGCGAGCCCGAGGTCCCCACCGCCGACGAGGTCTCCGAGCCCCGCAACCGCCGGGTCGAGATCAGCGTCCGCTAGGCCCCTTCCAGCGCAGCACGAGGATCGCCACGTCGTCGGATTGCTCGACGCCATCGGCGAACCGGCTGACCTCGAGACGGATCGCCTCCCCGATCTCCGCGGCGCTCGCCGCACGACCGACCTTCTCGAGCAGGGCCTCGAAGCGGTTCCGCCCGTACGCCTCGGCCTTCGGGCTCATGGCCTCCACCACGCCGTCCGTCACCAGGCAGATCGTGTCGCCCGGCACGAGACGGCGGGAGCTCGACCGCGTAGGAGAAGCGGTCCAGGACGCACAGGGGCGGGCCGCCGCCGTCCATGAGTCGGGCCAGCGGGCGGTCGCCGTTCGGCAGCAGATACGAGAGGCTCGTGACCGGCATTGCAGTACTCGAGAAGTCCGTCTTGCGCGTCGAGAACACCCGCCAGCATCGTGACGAAGAGTCCCTCCGCGTTGTCCCGGCAAATTTCACGGTCGGCCTCGCGCATGACGGCGTCGACGGGGCCGATGCCTCGCAGTGCCGCGCTCTTGAAGAGCGCCTTGCTGACCGCCATGAAGAGGCTGCCCGGCAATCCCTTCCCCGACACGTCCCCGATCAGGAAGCACAGTCGATCGGAGCCCAGCGGGAAGAAGTCGTAGAGGTCGCCGCCGACCTCGCGTGCCGGCTCGAGGAACGCGTAGAGATCCAGCCGCGTGTCGCCGGGAAACGCCGTCGCCGGATCCGGCAGACTGCCCATCTGGATCCGGCGCGCGGCCTCCAGCTCGCCGGCCAGGCGCGCGGCCTGCTCCCGCTGCTGCTCGACCTGGCGGCGCAGCGCCTGACGGTGGCGCTCCGTCTCGGCCAGCGGTGACGACCAGCATCGCGGTGAAGAGTCCCGCCGAGCGCCAGCGAGGGAGAGGCCGCGTCGAACAGGATTCCACCCTTGAGATAGAGCACGACTCCCGCGGCCACGATGCCGCCGACCATCACGACGTAGATGCGCGACCGACGCGAGCGGTGACGATCGGGGCATCATCAGGATGAGCGCCAGGCCGCAGGCCAGCAGCACGCCGGCCTCCGCCCACGAGACGGCGCGAGGCCGAGAGAGCAGATCGGTGTCGAAGATGTTCTCGAGCAGCTGGGCGTGGATCTCGACGCCGGACATCCGATCGGCCACCGGCGTCGCCTGATAGTCGGAGAGCCCGAGCGCGGTGACACCGATCAGAACCAGCTTGCGCTCGAGCAGATGGGGATCGACCTTCCCGGCGAGCACGTCGGCCGCCGACAGGAAGCGCGCGGGATCGGGTCGCCCGAAGTGGATGCGCACGCTGCCGTCGGGCTCGGTGGGAACGAACAAATTGCCGATCCCCACCGCCTCGACACCAGCGGCGCCGGTGCGCACGGTGAGTAACGGCTCCCCGACCGCGACCCGGAGGATCTCGATCCCGAACGCCGGGACCAGCGCGTCGCCGACGGCGGCGACGAGCGGCATGCGCCGCACCACGCCCCGCTCGGTGTCGACGCTCAGGAGACCGTGTCCTTTGGCGACGCGATCGATCTCCTCGGCGCTCTGGAGCGTCGCATCGAATCGGCGCACGAGCGGCCTCGGATCTCTCCCGACCGTTCGAAACGGTACCCGCCTGACGTTGCGCCGGGGCCCCGCCATCTCCCCTTCCAGCCCCGCCACGCCGAGGACGACCGGCGAGGCTCTGAAGCGTCCGCGCCAGGACCGCATCGTTGCTGGGCAAGCTGAAGAGCCGTTGAATCAGGTCCTGGCCCATTCCGGGCACGAACTCCGGCAGGCGGCCGGGCGAGAGCCGATCGGCCTCGGGCATCACGATGTCGATGCCGATCGCCGCGGGGCCGGCCGCCGCGACCCTGGCCACGAGCTCGGCGAGCCAGGTCCGCGGCCACGGCCATTGCCCATGCCGGCGAAGACTCTCCTCGTCGATCGCCACGATGACGGCCGGCGCCGAGAGGCGTGCGCGCGGCGCCCACCGCTGGTAGGCGTCGAACGCCGCGAGACGGATGAACCCGAGTCCGAACAGGTTGGGAGCGAGCTCGATCGCGAGAAGGAAGAGCAGCAGGGCCACGCCGAGCGGCTGGCCGCGACTACCGCAGAGGACACGAACCCAGCGCCGTTCCGACCAGTGCATCGTGCTCAGGCCGGAAGACTCAGAGCGCGATCTCCATGCCGTCGTAGGCCGCCAGGATCTCGACCCGCCGGTCGCTGCGGGTGATCTCCTCGAGCCGGCGCGTCTCGGCGAGGAGCGCGGCGATTCGCTCATCGTCGGAGACGGGCTCGTGATGGTAGAGGCACAGGCGCTTGGCGTGCGCCATCTGACACAGCTCGAGCCCGACGACGTTGCTCGAGTGCCCCCAGTCCTCCTTGATCGACGTGGCCTCGGCCAGCGAGTACTGGGAGTCGAAGATCACCAGATCGGCGTCGCGGAAGAACTCGGCGAACGCCTTGATCTCGGCCAGATCGTCCTGCTTGTGCTCGGCGTCGGTCGAGTAGACGACGACCTGGTCGTTGGCCTGGAATCGATACCCGTACGAATCGCCGCCGTGGCGCTGGAGCTTGGGTCGCACCTTGAGCCCGGCGATCTCGTATTCGCGGTCGGGCTCGAGATGCACGAACTCGATCGTGGCCGAGAGCCGCGAGAAATCGACCGGGAAGGATGGCGCGGCGTGCTGGCCGCGGAAGGCTTCCTCGAGATCGGCGTGGCAGCCGTAAATTCGGATGAGGTTGCCGTCGTTGTAGGCCGGCATGAAGAACGGAAACCCCATGATGTGGTCCCAGTGGGCGTGGGACATGAATGCGTGGAAGCGCTGCCCCGAGGCCCCGCGAGTGGCGAGGACCTCGTTGCCGAAGACGCGGGCGCCGGAGCCAAGATCGCAGAGGACGTAGTCCCGCTGGCCGGTGATGATCTCCACGCACGACGAGTTGCCGCCGAACGTGTGCGCGCCGGCGAACTCGACCTCGTGGTCGAGGAAGGCCGCGGCCTGCTCGGGTGTTTCGAGCTTACGTCCCGACGCGCGTGTCAGCGCGGCGATCAGCTTGCGCCGGACCTCGGCCGAGGTCATGGCCACCGGGATCGAGCCGCGCGTCCCCCAGAACTTGACCCTCAAGCGCCCGTCAGGCGGCATCGAACGCCGCCAGGGCCTTGGGCGAGAGCCGCGCAAGGCCGTCGCGGACCGACGGGAACACGTCGAGGACCATCGTGAACCGGCTGATGTCGAAGATCTCGCGCACGGCCGGCTGCAGCGCAGCGATGCCGAGCGAGCCTCTCTGAGCCTTGGCCTGCTTGGAAGCCAGCATCAGCACGCGGAGCCCCACGCTGCTGATGTACTCGACGCCGGCGAAGTCGAGGATGACCTTGTCGTGTCCCTCGGCGCAGCTCGCCATGTGGGGGGCCAGGGCGGTCTTGAAGTCCTCCGACGTGGAATGATCGATGCGGCCCACGGGGGAAAGCACCACCGTGTCCACGTAGCGCTTCGACTTCAGGTCCATGTTGGCTCCATGGAAATGGCCTACCGTGCAGGACTCAATGCTATCACCCGCCCCGGTGGAACCTGGCATCCTGCCATTTCGGCCGTGGCGACAGGCGGCACCGGGTTGACCCGGCCGGCCGGCCCGGCGCACTATCGCCGGGGCGGCGCGGGCTTGGCCGCCATCGAGGGTACATGAACCAGGCGCTGAGCGACGTCACGGTATTGGACCTGGGCCAGGTCATCGCCATGCCGTTCTGCACGATGCTGCTGGCCGACATGGGCGCTCGGGTGATCAAGGTCGAGTCGCGAGAGCGCGGGCGGGAGCGAGTTTCGCTGGGTATCAAGCGCAGGCGCAACGGCATCGAGGAGCGTGTGCCGGCCGCACAGTACCGCGATCGGAACAAGCTGGGTATCACCCTCGAGCTCAAAACCCCGCGTGGCGTCGAGCTTTTCAAGGAGCTGGTCCGCCACTCCGACGTCGTCACCGAGAACTTCAGCGTCGGCACTCTCGAGCGGCTCGGGCTCGGGTACGAAGAGCTCAAGCGGGAGAGGCCCGACATCGTCTACGCCTCGATCACCGCGTTCGGCCAACACGGACCGTACGCCGACCAGCGGGGCTACGACATGCTGGCGCAGGCGATCAGCGGCTACATGAGCATCACCGGATTTCCCGAGAACGCGCCAACCCGATCGGGCCAGTCGATCTCGGACTACTACGCCGGGATGCTCTGTGCCTTCAGCATTGTGTCCGCGCTGCACTACCGCCAGCGAACGGGCCAGGGCCAGCGCATCGATCTGGCGCTGTTGGACAGCCTGCTGATCGCCCTGGACAACCTGGGCGAGCGCTACACGGTCGGGGGCGAGATCCTGACACGCGCGGGTAACGTCTCGTTCGGCGGATCCAGCTCGGGCGTCTATCCGACGACCGACGGCCACGTGGCGATCGCCGCCGGCGCGAGCGACGCGGTGTGGCGCCGGTTCTGCGAGATCATCGATCGCGGCGATCTCATGCGCGACGCCGGTTTCGCGACCGCGGCGGCCCGGCGCGACCGGCGCGATCTGGTCGCCGCGATCATCCAGGGCTGGACGAGCCAACGCACCAAGGCTGAAGTCGTCCGGATCCTGGCCAGCGGAGGGGTTCCTGCGGCGCCGGTGAACAACGTCGCCGAGATGGTCGCCGACCCGCAAGTGCAGGCGCGCGAGATGTTCGTCGAGCTCGACCACCCCACGTACGGCCGCGTCAAGACGACCGGCACGCCCTTGAAGCTCTCGGAGACGCCAGGGCACGTCAGATGGCTCGCCCCTGACCCCGGCGAGCACAACGAAGAGGTTTTCGTCGGACTCCTCGGCTATTCCCGCGACGATCTCGCCAAGTGGCGCGCCGACGGGGTGATCTAACGTCGATTCGAAGACCCCGATGGGGCCGAAACGACAATGGCCAGCGACTGGCCTCCTAGCCCCTGGGTCATCGCGAGGACGTGCCGGCCGGTCACCCGTCGATGCTCGGCGATGACGTCGACTCCCTCGAAGCCGCTGTCCGTGGTCTGGAAGTTCGGCGTTGCGGGAGCGAGCCCATGTCCGAGCGCGGTGAGCGCGAAAGCAATCTCCGCCAGGTCGCTCGCCGCCCCCATGTTCCCGGTGTAGGGTTTCATTCCCGAGATCGGCATCGCTGCGCGGTCACCGTCTAGTAGCTCTGCAATGGCCAAGAGCTCGACCCGGTCGCCCTCTCGGCTGCCGCTCCCGTGAGGCAAGATGAAAGCGAGATCCCGGGCGCGAAGGCCCGCGTCGTCGAGCGCGGTCGCGAGTGTGCGCGCCGCAGTCTCCACCGACACTCCCAGGCTCGTCGTCGCGCCGGCATCCGTGAAGCTGGCGGCCGTCCGGATGGAACCGAGTATGCGAGCCCCGCGCGCACGTGCGCGCTCCGCTGGCTCCAGGACGAGTGCGGCGGCGCCGTCGCCCGCGATGAACCCGTCCCGACGCCGATCGAACGGTCTGAAGGACGCCGATCCATCGTTGCACTGAGACAGTAGCCCCAGCGCGTTCAGGTCGAACAGGGAAACGAACGGGCTCCAGACGCACGTGCCGATCACGATCGCGACGTCAGCCTGGTCCTGCAGCAGGCTGCGGACGGCGAGCTCCAGCGCCTGCCCGCCACAGGGGGAGTGGCTCGCGAGTGTCACGTTGGGGCCCTGCAGCTGGTAGCGCCGGGAAACGAAGGCCACCAGATTGTTCGTGAGACCCTCAAGGAGGAAGAACGGGTCGACGGTATGAAGCGTGGCCCGGTTGATACGTTCCGTATCGAGGGCCCCGTCGGCGGCGACGCCGGCCTCGCGGAAGGCCGCATAGAAGTCGCGGTACTCCCGCTTGCTATAGTCGGCGGCGCCGATGTAGAGCGCCTTTCGGGCCGGCGCGATCCCGGAAAGGTCGACGCCCGAATCGCGCACCGCTTCATCGACGGCCCGGAGCCCGAGCCGCGAGCTCGGACTGATGAGCCGTCCCTGCTTGAGCACCTCAGGAGGGGTATCCGGGGGCAGCGTCTCGTCTTGCATCGCTCGGCCCGCGAAGCGGAGCGCCCGCGGCAAATCCGCGCCGCCGAGCTCGGCGATACCGGTCGCGCGCTGAAGAATCTGCTGCCAGTGACCCTCGAGCGACGAGGCCAGCGACGAGATCACCCCCATGCCGGTGATCGCGGGCCCCTGCTCGTTCATCGGTCTGAGGCGCTCGGGCTCGAGGCGAGCGAGGAGGTCGCGGCGTTGGTGAGTACGTTGAAGAGCTGGCGCTGGCTCGACGGGGCTTCGATCTCGTCGAGTGGGATCACGTGGCCCTCGAACTCCGCGGCGACCCGACGCTTGCCACCGACGCTGCCCGTCCCGCGGTAGCGTCGACGACCCGGCTCGGGCGCCGGCAGGACGTCGAGCACGACGTCGACCTGATCGCCCGGCCCGGTGAGCTCGTAGAACTTGCAGTTCACGACATGCTCGAGCAAGAACCAGCGAGTGAAGTCGGAACTGATCGCCTCCAGCCATCCGGCGAGCTGGGCCATCGACTCGAGGAGCAAGACACCCGGCATCGTTGGCCTTCTCGGGAAGTGATGCTGAAGGAAGTCTTCGGTCATCGCGACGTTCTTGACACCCTGGATGCTCTTGTTGACTTCCCACTGCCGGATGCGGTCGACGAGGTAATAACGCACAGCGCCGACTCGTCAGGACGCGCTGAGACCGCCATCGACGGCGATGGCCTGTCCCACGATGTAGTCCGACGCATCCGAGGCGAGGAAAGCGACCAGATTGGCGACCTCGCCGGCTCGGCCGAATCGACGCGTCGGAATGCGCTCGAGGAGCTTGTCGGCGGCCCGCTGACGTATCGGCAGGCTCATGTCGGTCTCGATGATGCCCGGAAGCACGGCGTTGATGCGAATCCCTTTGCGGGCGAACTCGACGGCGCTGGCTCGGCTGAACGCCACGAGGCCGCCCTTCGAGGCGGCGTAGTTGGTCTGGCCGCGGCCGCCGACGCTCGCAGTCGCTGAGGCGAGGTTCACGATCTTCCCGCCGCCCTGCCGTAGCATCATCTCCACGGCGTGACGCGTGCAAAGAAAGGGACCGGTCAGATTGGTCGCCTGGACCGAGGCCCAGTCCTGGACCGTCATGCAGAGGAGCAGGGTGTCCTGAATGATGCCCGCGTTGTTCACGAGGATATCGAGGCGGCGATACTCCTGGCGGATGAAGTTGAACATCGCGTCGACGGCGCCGGGGTCCGAGACGTCCGCCTGATATGCACGGCCGCTGCCGCGCTCGTCGCGGATGTCCTTCTCGAGCCGTTCGGCGGCGTCGCGGGACTGCTTGTAGTTGATGATCACGGTGGCTCCCAGACGAGCCAGAACCACGCTACACGCCCGGCCGATACCGCGGCTGCCCCCGGTGACCAGCGCGACCTGCCCGGCGAGGTCGATCTTCATGCCGTTCGCTCGAGGGACGACAGATCGTCCACGCCGGCGTACTGGAGGAAAAACTCCCGCGCCGTCTCGCCCGCCGGCAGTGGAACGTGATGGAGAATCAGCCGACCGACTTGGGCGACGATCTGGCCGCCGACAACGGCGGTCGCGGTGCCGAGTGAGTCACTGTCGGTAGTGGTCAGAAGCCGCCCCTCGATTTCGGCTCGAGTGCCGGGCTTCAGCGTCGCGGGGACCGTCACATCCGAGATCAGGGCCAGAACTGCGATGCATCGAAAATCGTGCGAGTAGCTCGCCAGCCAGCCGAGGAGCTGCGCCATCGCCTCGATGAGCAGCACGCCGGGGACCAGCGCGGCCCTCGTGAAGTGCGCCTCCAGGAATGGCTCGGACGAGGCAAACGACTTGATCCCCGTGATGCGGCGTCCTCGCTCCAGACCCGTGACGCGGTCGATGAAGAGGAAGCGCATCAAGAGTCCTCGTACGCGCCGAGGCAGACCGAGGCGTTGTGGCCTCCGAAGCCGAAGGAGTTCGACAGCGCCACCCGGTGAGGGACGCGCCGAGCCGCGTTGGGCACGTAGTCCAGATCGCATCGGGGATCCGGCGTCTCGTAGTTGATCGTGGGAAGCAGCAACGATCGGCGCATCCCCTCGAGCGTGAGGATTGCCTCGATCGCCCCGGCCGCGCCGATCGTGTGGCCCAGCATCGACTTGTTGGAGCTAATCGGGATGGATGACGCCCGCTCGGCAAAGACCCGTTTGACAGCGAGGGTCTCGAGAGCATCGTTCTGCACGGTCGAGGTACCGTGCGCGTTGATGTAGTCGACGTCGTCGCGTCCGATCGAGGCGTCCTCGATGGCGCGGGTCATCGCGAGAACGGCTCCCTCGGCCTGCGGGTGGATGTCCGTGATGCGATAAGCGTCCGTCGAGTCGCCGTAGCCGAGGATCTCGCCGAGAATCGAGGCGCCACGCCTCCGGGCGTGTTCGAGGTCCTCGAGAACGAGTGCGCCGGCCCCTTCCGAGATCACGAAGCCACTGCGCTTGCGCTCGAATGGCCGAGAGGCCGTTTGTGGAGACGTGTACCGTTCGGTCAGGGCCTTGAGAAGAATGAACCCGGAGAGTCCCACGTATGTGAGGGATGCCTCGCACCCCCCGGCGATCGCCGCGTCGGTGAGACCCGATCTGATGAGCCGGTACGCCTCGCCGATCGCCTGGCCGCCGGCGGCGCAGGCCGAGGCGATGCCGATGCTGGGTCCCCGGCAATCGAACGCGCGTGACACCAGCGACGGCCCGACGTCAACCTTCCGCCGCACCAACGCGAAGGCGTCGCACTCGCCTTGCCAGAGCCGGGCCGGATCCCACCGACCATCGCCGTCCCAGGCTCGAAAGACCCTGATGAGATCCTCCAGGCTTGCGGTCTCCCCGTGATAGCCGAGAACGACACCGATCCGGTACCGATCCTGGATCGTGTCGAGCTTCGTCTGCTCGGCCGCCTCCATGGCAGCGGCCCAGATGAGATGGATCGCGCGTGGGGCCATCTTGGCCAGGTGGGCGGCTGCGTCCCCCGGGGGTCGCCGGATCCACTCGTCAGCGACCTCTCCACCAATCTGCACGGGGAGACCGCTGGTGTCGAAGCAGCGGATGTAGTCGATTCCCGAGCAGCCCTGGCTGGCGCGTTCGAACGTTTCGCGGGTGCTCCCGCCGAGCGGGGTGATCATTCCCACGCCGGTGACGACGACACGTCGCCGATCTGGCGCCCGGCGTGGCGCGGCGGTCAAGGCGCGCCTGCTCTTGAGGCCGCCCCGCGCACGGAACTCCTCGAGCCACCGGCGAATGACTTCGTCACCGGTCAGGAGCGGAGCGTGCGCGCCGCAGTTGCCACAGCCGATCGTGGCTCCGTCGACGAGTTTCCAGGCGGCCTTACCGCACCCGGGGCAGGTTTCCGGACAGGTGGCCAGGATCTCTTCGACAACCGTCACCAGCGTACGCGGCGTGACGAGAGCCGGCACGTCCTCCAGCGACATCCCGGCGCGAACCGCTTGTCCCGTCGACCCGAGCCGGGCATTCCAGATCGCCACCGCCGTGCGCGGTGAGGCGGCCGTCCTTGTCGATCGCAACGCCCTCGCCGAACAGCTCCTCCACGTGGTCAAGGAGGTATTTGCGCGGCATCGCCGACGTTGAAGCGTTGCTCGAGGCGGAAGTTGATGTCGATGAAATCCAGGGACTCGACCGCGAGCTCGCGGATCAGGGAGCTGTCGGGCTGCACCTTGTCTCCGGAGATCTGAAGTGCGTCAGCAATGGCGGCTTCGCACCTCTTGATAGATCTGATCCCGTGTGATCAATGGCTCGGCCATGCTCTCCTCTCGTCTCGTCCCGTGTATGGTGAGGTCCTGATATCAGCCGGCGGGCGCAGCGTGCAAGATGGCGTTGCACAGCCCGTTGTCGACGACGATGTGCTGGCCCCGTATGCCGCGCGCCGCGTCGGTGCAGAGAAAGCGGACCACTTCCGCGACGTCCTCCAGCTCCACGAACGCGGACGCCGGCAATCGTGCGACGCCGGGCCAATACTGACGCAGGACCATCAGCGAATCCGTCTTGAGAAGGCCGGCGGTGACACCGTTCACAGTGATCTGACGATCCTGAAGCTCGGCGGCCCACTGCTTCACGAGGGACTCCATCGCTGCCTTCATGCTACCGAGGGGGTAGCTGGGCAGCACGAAGCGGCTGCCGAGACTGGAGATGAACACGACGTGGCCAGGCCGGCCTTGCATGAGCGGCAGAGCCTGTTGCATGCAGTAGATGTTGCCGAGATAGTTGGTTTCGACGAGCTCGAGAAGATCGCGCCTGAGAAGCTCGTCGATCCGTTTGAACGGCGCGCGCGCCGCGTTGAGCACGAGAATGTCCAGCCGCCCGTACTCGGCGCGCGATCTCCTGGAACATGGCCGCGACGGCATCTTTCTGGCTGATATCGGCCTGAATGGCCACCGCGCGTGATCCACGCTCCACGAGCTCCTTGGCGAGCGCCCTGGCCTGAGCCTCCGAGCGGCCTCCGGTCTGGCGATAGTTCAGGACCAGGTCCGCGCCGGCCTCGCTGAGCTTGCGGGCGATGACCCTTCCGAGTCCCCGCGAGCTCCCGGTGACGAGCGCCACGCGACCACGACAGGGTTCCATTCGATGCCTCGCACGTGATGGTAGTGGCCAGTGAGCGATGAGGCTTGACTGGCCTGCGCGCCGGCTCAGTTAAATGCTGCGCGACAGAGAAGTCAAGCGGAACCCGCTTGCTTCAAGCGAGCGGCGCATCGTAAAGACGGTAGGTCTTGTGATGCCGGCCGCCCATGCGAATCGCACGATTCATCGCGCGATTGTCCTCGAGGGTCCAGCCGATCTCGGCGCGGCGATAGCCGAGGCGTTGCCCCGGCTCAAGAGCTCGAGATACATGAGGGCATCGATGCCGCTGATGCCGGAACTCGGGCCGGACGCCGAGCGCCATCACGCGAACCTGGTCGACGCGCTTGCAGACCCCGGTGAGATTCCAGAACCCGAAGGGAAAGAGTCGTCCGTCCCGCACCCGCGCGAGCGCTTGGTTGGCGTCCACCACAGCCAGACAAAAGCCAATCGGCCGCCCGTCGACCTCCGCCAGCAATGCCCCTTCCGGGAAGTGCGCGAGCAGCGGCCGCAGTTGCTTCGGCACGCGTGAACGAACTCGGCCTCCGTGAGCGGGACGAAGCCCCAATTTCGGCTCCAGGAGGCGTTGTAGACGCTCATGACTCTCCGGATCTCGCTCCGCGTAGTCCCTGAGGTTCACCAGGCGAATGACGACGTTGCGTGCGCTTTGCGCACGATCTCCGCGACGCGCTGGATCTTGTCCGGGAATCGCCTGGCTCCCCAGTACCTCCCAGGCGTAGAGATCCTTGGCCTTGGCCAGACCGAAGGCCTCGACCAGCTCGCCGTAGTACGGCGGATTGTAGGGCATGCCGATCATCGGGGCTCCTCGAACCCCTCGACCAGCAGCCCGCACTCTTCGTTGGTGGAGTGGGTCACCGGCCCGCGCATCACGCCGCATGCGCCGTTGACTGAGCCATCGAGCGGCGCAGAGAGCAGCGCATCGGACACCGCCCGATCGTTTTCACTTTCGAACGCGCCGAAGAACCCGACCCGGTCGTCATGGAAGCGATTGTGCGCGTGATTGACGATGGCCTCGATGCGCCCGACGGGACGTCCGTCGCGCTGGGCGAGAAAAAACGCGGCCTCGGCGTGGCGGAAGAACGGATGGCGCCGCCGGTCGAACAGATCGCGGTGCTCTCGGCGGAGTGGGGGCACGAAGTGCGGATCGTGTCCGCAGAAGACGGTACGGGACGTCGATGAAGCGGCGCAGAGCCCTGCCGGAGTCGGCCGGCACGATCTCGAGAGACGGCATTGCCCGAGTTTAGCTCGCCCGACCGGCGCGAGGTGACGCCGTATACTCGTGCTCGCGGAGGTCGCCTTGATCCGAGCTTCGATCGCCGCGCACGGCGCGGACGGCACGCGCCGGTCACGCCGGCGGCTCATACGGGTCGGGCTGGCCGGCGTCGGCCTATGCTGGTGATATTCGCGGGAAGCGCCCTCGCGACGTTGCCGACGGCGGCGCTGCCGCCGGATCTGCCCGAAGCGGATCGGCTCGGCCTGCAGCAGGTCATCGACCACGTCTCGGTCGCGGCGCGCTCGAACGGCCACGCCTTCCTGGTGCGGCACCGACATGTTCGAATACCTTCTCGACCATCCAGAGTTCGCAACGCACGTGATGCGGGCACTCGAGATCGCCCGCTTTCGGATCTGGCGTGAGCCCGATGGGCTCTGGCTCGACGACGGTGCTGGCGCCCTGGTGCGGTTCCACACCATTTATGCCTCGCACGGCAGCCGTGTCTTCTACCTGCGGGGCCGTTACCAGCCGCCGTCCTGCCCGCGATCCACGGGCGGGTGGTGGTCATCCTCGAGTATCAGGTCGAGTCGACGAGCGGCGGCAAGAGTCGTCATCACCCCTGCCCTTGCGAGCTTCGTCAGGATCGACAACGGCGTCGTCGAGGCACTGACCCGCCTGTTCAAAGCGGTGGTGGCGCCGCGAGCGACGAAGGTCACGAGCGCCTCGTGGTCGACATCGCCAAGACGGCGCGCGCGATCGAGAGCGATCCGCTCCGCGTCGACGATGCCCTCAGCAGACGGCCGGATGTGCCTCCGCGCGAGCTCGCGGAGTTCCGTCGGCTCCTGGCGCGTCAGCTGACGGGTCGCGGCGAGATCAGGACGTTTCGCCAGCAGGCCGTGCCGGGCGTACCAGGCAGCAGTCGACGTGAATCCCTTCGAGAGATCGATTCGCGCGGAGAAGCCGAGCCGGTCCCGGGCCCTCTCGACGCTGCACACCCAGCCCTCGGCCGTGAGCTCGACGAGCCGGGCGCGATCCAGCGCCAGCGGCCGTCCGAAAAGCGTCGCCAGGTCCCCGCCCAGAGCGACCGCGAGCAGCAGCGCATACGGCAATCGCACCCGGCGGCAGGGTCGACCCAGCACCCGCGCCAGGGTGTCGGCCAGCGTGTCCACCGTATCGCTCTGCGGATGCCCGAGCGAGAATACCTGGCCCAACGCCGCCGACCGCCGTCGCCGCCGCCTCGATTCCCCGTGCGCACATCGTCGACGTGGACGAACGTGTACGCGGGCGCCGGGGACCGGACGCGCTGCAACATGATGCCCCGCTCGCGCCAATCTGAAAAGAGGCAGCAGTTCCGGTCGGCCGGACCGTAGACGAGCGCCGGCCGCACAATGGTCCAGCGCAGGCCGGTGCGCCGTCCTTACCACCTGCTCCGCCGCCAGCTTGCTCCTCCCGTACGCCGTCAGGGGACGTGGCGGTATCGTCCTCCGCGCGGGGACGCTCGGGAGTCCCCGGACCGGCGGCCGCCAGGCTCGAGATATGGACAAGCCTGGCGCCGAGCTCGACCGCGGCCCGCACGACCTGGCGCGTCACCTCGACGTTCCCCGTCGCGAACTGTCGCGCCGTCGCGGCTCGGGTTCGGCCCGCCGCATGAACGATGACATCCGTGCCGGCGGCCGCGCGCATCAGGTCGGCAGCGGCGAGCGGGCGCGGCGACCAGTTCGACCCCGGGGGGCACCGTGCAGCGGCGGCCCGGGCCGGACGATCGCCCGCACCTCCCATCCAGCGTCGCTGAAGTGGCGGACGACATGTCTGGCCGATGAATCCGTTGGCGCCGGTCACGGCGACACGGCCGCTCATGGGCTCAGGCAATACCTTGCCGTGCGCGGACTGACCGCTAGACTGGCGCCGTGAAGGAAGCGCGGGGCCGTTCTCTGCATTCGCCGGATCCGCCTGCACGCGCGACGTGGTCGACCACGTTCCGTCGTTTCTCGCCCGGTCCTATGACCGTGGTCGGCCCCGTGACGCTCGGCGTGCACGACTGGGCAGCGCCGCAGCCAGGGCAGCCGCTGATGTTCAATCACCCGTTTCTCGAGTGGTTCACCGGAACGCGGCCGCGGACGCTCGTCTTCATCTTCCTGCCGATCGCGGTCGGGTTCGTCTGGGCGGGACGGGTCGGGGGATGGTCGCCCGCCGCGATCTTGCCTCCTCTTCGGCGGCGGCGTGATGTTGTGGACGTTGATCGAGTACCTGATGCATCGGTTCGTCTTCCACCTGACACCACGGGGCCGGCTCGGCGTCCTCTTCGCGTACCTGATCCACGGCGTCCACCACGCATTCCCCGAGGATCGGCGCCGCTGGCTCATGCCGCCGATCATCACCGTCCCGGTCGCGACCGTGCTTTTCTTCGTTCTGCGCCTGCTGATCGGGCCGGCGTCCGCGCCGGTCTTCGCTGGCGCCATCTCCGGCTATCTGGCCTACGACCTGCTCCATTACGCCAGTCACGCCGGCGCATTCCGGGGCCGCGTGGGACGCTACCTTCGTCAGCATCACTTGACGCATCACTATCGCCTACCGGAGACACGCTTCGGCGTCTCCAGCCCGCTCTGGGACCGGGTCTTCGGCACGCGTCGATGACTGGTCCCTCGCCGCAAGCCCGGCAAGCGTAGACCTGCCGTCCGCTCTAGAGCTACGAGCCGTCGGGTGTTCGCGGCGGAGTAGAGGCGGCGGGTCTCGACAAGTTCGGCACCGCGGACTCTCGGCCGCTACGCTCGCTCGGTTCGATTCGCTTCCGCTCCCGCCCGCCTCGTCGTCGAGGCACTCGAGCGCGGCCTGCCGCGCCGCGGCCAGGCGCCGGCCGCGACTGCCAACCCGACGCCGAGCCCGCGAGGGGTCGACGCCATAGTGAAACTGCCCGTACACGCTGCCGAGCGCGAGCAGCGTCGTCGGGACCACGAGCGCCAGACCCGAGCGCGCGCCATGCGCGGAGTGCAGCAGCCGTGGCGGCGACGGAGACGGCGACGTGGCTCGACGGGAACGCGGCACCCCACGCGGCGATGTCCTCGAGGAGCCGCCCCGTCAGCTGTGCAATCGCGATCTGACTCGCGGCGTTGTCCGCGGCGGGGAACACGAGGCGCGGCCCGACCACGGGGAAGACGAGGAACATCGCGTAGCAGATGTAGAAGGTCGCCATGATGGTCGTCATCGCTCGCCGCATCGCCTCCCGCTGCCCGGTGACCCAGAGCGCGAACGGCGCCGCCACGATGATGGGGTAGTAGGCCACGTACCCGAGATGCAGGACCCACGAGAGCCATACCGACGGGCTCGAGCGAATCCACTCGCGCGAAGGCTGAAATCCGAAGAGCGCCTGTTCCCAGCCCAACACGATCCGGTCGAACGCGCGGCCGGCGGCCAGGTTGACGAGCCCGACCTCCGTGTAGAGCGCGGTCACGATGAAGCAAGCGGATACCACTCGCCGAGGAATCGGCCCACCGGCCCAGCGCGCCGCGCGTGGGGCATCAGGAGCGCGAGCGTCACGAGGAGGCCATGGAAGACGAGGAATACGGGCAGGCGGTCGGCGGGAACGCGCACGGCGAGCACGGGCACGGTCCAAGAGCGTAGCCGAGCGTCCAGTGATCGAGCGGATGTCCGCGGAGCCACGGCTCCGACGCGAACCGGCGTGCCGCCTCGGCGCGCGGCGCGCTCATCGCGACGGCGAGCTGCGTTTCGACGAGCTGGCGATAGACCGGCGAGGTCTTCACCAGCTCGTCGTGCCGACCGCTCTCGATGATCCGACCCTGCTCGAGCACGAGCACGCGGTCGATGTTGATCACCGTCGACAGCCGATGGGCGACGATGAAGGTCGTCGGACCGTAGTCGAGCGCGCGCAGCGCCTGGTGCACGAACGCCTCGCTCTGCGAATCGAGCGCGTTCGTCGCCTCGTCGAGGATCAGGATTCGCGGCCGCCGGAGGACCGCGCGCGCGATCGCCAGGCGCTGGCGCTGGCCGCCGGACAGCTGGACGCCTCGCGTGCCGATCTGGGTCGCGAACCCGGCCGGGAAGCGCTCGATGAACTCCCGGGCGCTCGCCACCTCGGCGGCGGCGGCCACCTCGGCGTCGGTCCGCCCGGTGAGCCCATAGCGGATGTTGTCGGCGATCGTGCCCGAGAACAGCACCGGCTCCTGCAGGACGACGCCGATCTGGCGATCGCAGCCACGACGCGTCCAGCGTGCGCGTGTCGTGGCCGTCGATCGAGACCCGGCCCTCGTCGGCATCGTAGAAGCGAAGCAGCAGATTGAGGATGGTCGACTTGCCGGCGCCGGAGCGCCCGACGAGGGCCACGACCTCGCCGGGCCGGACGTGGAGGTCGACGCCGGTCAGCGCCTCCACGTCCGGACGCGTCGGATACCGGAAGCCGAACTCCATCCAGCGTGACGGCGCCTTCTACGCGCTCGAGGCGTACGCCGCCCTCGACCGGCATCCGGGGCTCGCGCGCGAGCAGCTCGAAGATCCACCGCGTCGCCCCGAGGTCCGCGCAGGGCCTCGCCCCAGAAGTCCGAGGCGCGGCGAAGGCCGCGGGCCACGAGGAGCCCGTAGAGCACGAACGAGATCACCGCCCCGGAGGTGAGCCGGCCCTGGAGGATGAGACTGGCGCCGGCCCACAGGCCGAACAGCGCGGCCGCCTCGCCGACCACGAACGAGACGCCGCTGCGCGCGGAGTTGGCGAGAATCCGCTGCCGGGCGGCCTCCACGGCCGCCGCGAGCTTCTCCCGATAGCGGGCCTGGGCGGCCGGCTCCTGCGAGAACGCGCGGACCGTACGGATGCCGCCGAGCGACTCCTCGGCCACGCTCCCGGCTTCCGCGTACGCCTGCTGCGTGGTGGCCGAGAGCACCTTCACGCGCCCGCCGAGGATCCACGCGGCGACGGCGATCGGCGGCACCGCGAGCATCAGGATCAGGGTGAGCGCCGGCGAGGTGTAGACGAGGAGCACCGTCCCGACGACGGCGACGAGCGCGAAGCGCACGGAGGCGCCCAGCGGCTCGCCCACGACGCGACCGAGCACCGTCACGTCGTCCCACAAGCGGGTCGTGAGCTCGCCCGACGCTCCGGCTGTCGAAGAACCCGATCTCCTGGCGCAGCAAGTGATCGAACACTCCCTGCCGGACCCGCACCATGAGGCGCTCGGCGGCGAGATTGAAGTAGTAGTCGCGCACGACCGTGGCGACGCCCTCCGCGCCCAGCAGCACCAGGAGCAGCACCGCGAGCTCGTTCACCCGCGACATCTGTCCGGCCAGCACGCCCTCGTCGATCAAGCGCTTGACCAGGAACGGATACGACAGCGCGGCGACGAGGCCGATCGCCACGAAGATGCTGCCGATCGCATAGAGCGTCGCTGATCACACAGCAGGACGGCCAGCGCGCGAAGCTGCGTTCACATCGATCCTTGCTATATCACATCGAACCAACGACTCTACGATCTTCACGGCTCACGGGGCGGCCGCGCGGCCCTCCCCGCGGATCTCGAACAGGCGAACTGGCCAGCGCGATGCCGGCCCACTGCGATACAACTCGGCGAGGAACGGCGGCGGCGTCTCGGCCGACATGAGCGGTTCGAAGCACGTCCCCTTGTGGTAGCGGCCGTCGACGAGCAGGTGCGTGACGTGCTCGGCCTGGAGCCACGCGAACGCGGCGTCAATGGTCGGAAAGTCGCCGGATCGAAGCAGGGTCAGCCCGGTGCGCGGAGCCGAGAGCGTGTAGATGTCGGCGCCGCCCACTCGTGCATCGGACAGGAATATCATCACGAGCTGGTCACCACGGGCCAGGACCAGGCGCCCTCGGACGTGAGTGGCGACCCAGCGGCCCCATTCGAGCCCGGCGTTCCATTCGGAACGCACGGCCCGGTGCCGCTGGATGACCGCCGCCGTCGACTCCCCGACGACGAAGGTGATCACGAACGCCAGCGTCCACGCGGCAGCATGGCGGCGGTGCCGAGTCAGCTCGACGATGCCCGCCGCCGCGAGCATCAACCCGAGCGGAACTGCCGGAGCCAGATGGCGCCCGAGGCCGAACACCTCATACACCGGGACCCAGCTGAGCAAGAATCCCGCGAGCGCCAGCAGAACAGGCCGAAGACGGTCCGATCGGATCGCCAGCCAGCTTCCGTAGGCGACAAACGGGAACAGCGGTACGTGCACAGCGTGCACAACAAAGTCCCGCAGCTCGAGCCCGGCGCCGCGAACAAGTCGTCCGAGGATGCCGACGATGGAATGTGTCGCGAGGTACTCCGATAGGAGGGGTGAGGACAGGTGGCCGCTCGCGAGGTCGGCCCGCTGCTCGACGAAGAACCGGTTGTTGAAGCCGTAGCTCATCGGATGACCGAACGCGTCAGAGCGCTGAGCGGCCGCGGGCGCTCCGACCACAACCGCGACGGCGATGATGAGGCTGGCGGCCGCGAAGCGACGGCCGCGTCCCGCAGTCGCCACCGCGAGCGCCGCCGCGAGGACCGGGATCGCGATCCCGGTCGGATGGACGGCGCTCGCGAGGCCTGCCGCCACTGCGCCGCCCGCCAGCGCCGCCCAGGATCGACGCCCGACGAGAACACCGGCGATCGCGGAGATGAACAGCAGGGTCAGCAGAGGCTCGGCGAATCCACCGACGGCGATCTGGATGGACGATGCGGCGAACGGGAACAGCGCCAGCACCACGAGCTGGGCGCGTCGGTCCAGCGTCTCTCGCGCAAGCACGGCGACCGGGACGACCGTCAGCGCGTCGACGGCCGACGAAACGACCCGTGCGACATCGAGGACCGTCATCATGGGCGCGGATGGCACGAGCGTGAGGAACGGCGCGAGCAGAAACGACCAGCCGATCGCGTGGCTGCGCACCGGCGTGAGTTCGCCACGCGCGATTTCGAGCGCCTTCAGCGCGTAGGCGTACACGTCGAGGACCGGCGGTGTGCCGAACGGTGTGGCGGCCAGGCGAACAGCGAACGCCGTGACGGCAACCGCCACGACGAGCACGAGGGGATGGGCGTCGTACACTTCCTCGAGCCTCTCGACCATCGTCGAAGGCTGCGGCCGCCCGTCGTCGTGCCCGCCGGCGGGCGAGCTCACGCCGATCCTGCGAGCGCGCGCGACGTAGGGCACATGGGGCGGAATTCTACAGGAAGAGCCGAGCCGCGCGGACGCATATGACTTGACAGAGTGGTTACCGCCGTGGTGTAGCGTCTGGTGGAAGCCCGCGATTTCTTATGCGTATAGTGCTCACGTGCAATTATTCTCCCTGGTCCGCATACAGCGGTGGTGGGCAACGATCGACCCACGACCTGGCGTCGGCGCTCGCCCACCGCGGCCATGACGTGACGGTCATCTTCACCAAGGCGCCCTGGGAGCAGGTGCAGCCCCCGCCGTCGCTTCCCTATCGACTACAGTGGGCCCGGTTGGTCGACTACAAGAGTCGTGCTCGCGCCCCACTCCGAGTGCTCACCGCGTGGACAGTGGCCAGCGCGGTTCGCCGCGAACTAGCGACAGGTGCCGCGATCGTGCATGCTCAGGGTGAGGAGGCGGCGCGACTCCGCCACGCCCGAGCTGATTGTCGGTTCGGCCTGGTCGTGACGCCGCGGTACCCGAGTCTGCCGCGTGCTCTGTTCGCCGGACGCCGCTCGCCGATCCGCGGACTGGGATGGCTCGTCGGCTACGGCAAGTACGCGGCGCTTGGCTTCGCGCTCCGCGCGGCGGATGTCTGCGCTCCGCCAAGCCATTACGGCGGCGAGCTGATCCGGCGCGCCTATCAGGTGCCGCCGAACCGCATTCAGACCGTGTACAACGGTGCACCGCCGGAGTTCCTCGATCACGTCTGGCAACCATCTTCCGGTCGGGACCCCCGTCCCGCGCTGTTCTTCGGCCGATTCGATCGCTCGAAGGGCCTCGACACGTTGCTGCACGCCCTCCGCGAGCTCGGCGACGCTGCGCCTCGCATCCGGCTCGTCGGCCGAGGGCCATACCACGATAGAGTCGCAGCCATGCGCGCCGAGCTCGGACTGACCCACAAGGTCGAGCTTACCGGGTGGGTCGACCACCACGCCCTGGGGCGACTCCTGAGCGAGTCCTCGATGGCGATCCTCCCTTCGCGCGAAGAGAGCTTCAGCCTGGCCGTCTTGTCGGCGATGGCGGTGGGAACTCCGCTCATCGCGACGCGCGTGGGCGGCACCGCCGAGATCGTCGAGCACGGACACAACGGCGTGCTGTGCCCACCGGGCGACGTCGCGGCGCTGCGCGACGCCATCGAGCGTCTCGGCCGGCAGCCGGACGTCGCGGCCGAGCTCGCCACGCGCGGTCGCCAGCGAGTTCGAGAAGCCTTCACCTGGGAAATCGCGGCCGGCACGTTCGAATCGCTGTATCAACGGCTCGCATAGAGGGACATCGCCTTGGTTCATGCCGTGCGGTTCTCGGGCCTCGCCCCGCACACCTCGATCCCGCGCCCCGAGGAGAGCCGCACGATCTGCGACAGAGCGGCCGTGGCGCCATGATGCCGGTCGGGCCGGATGCGCTGACGCGCGTGCTGTTCCTCCTGGCGACGCTCGACGGTGGCGGCGCCGAGCGCACCGTGCTGACGCTCGTTCCCCACCTGCAGACGCGGGGGCTGGACGCGCGCGTCGGTCTGCTCGCGCGCCGCGGGGCGCTCGACGGTGGGGTCGATCCGTCGCGGGTGGTGCTGGCGCGAGCCGCGCCGCCGTGGATGAGCTACGCGCCCTCGCCAGGCGTTGGCCGCCTGATCGCCGCCGTACCGCTGGTGCCGCTCCAGCAACTCGATCTCCTGCGCCAGTTCCGCCCCCACGTGGTGGTTAGCTGCACCGCCGCGATGAATCTCGCCGCTTTGCTCTCGACGCGGGCGTACGGTCGGCGCCGACTTGCGTGGATCCTGCGGGAGGGAAACAACACACGCGCGATCCTCGAGAGCGACACCCCCGGCCGGCTCGGCCGGAGCCTTCGATGGTGGGCGACGGAGATGGTCTACCGGGCGCCGGACCACGTGGTGACGATTTCGAACGGCGTCGCCGACGGGCTCGCGCGTGATTTCGGCGTGTCGCGCGATCGCGTACGAGTCCTGCACAATCCGGTCGAGGTCGCCCGTATCGGCCGGCGGGCGCGGGAAGCGGACGGCGCGCGTTTCCCTTCGCGCTTCATCGTCGCGTGCGGCCGGCTGCATCGCCAGAAAGGCTTCGATCTGCTGCTGCGCGCCTTCGCCCGCCAGCGCGATACGGACCTCACCCTGGCGATCCTCGGGGAAGGCCCCGAACGCGGACGCCTGGAAGCGCTGGCGCGCGAGCTCGGCCTCGGCGCGCGACTGGCGATGCCCGGGTTCGTCGAGAATCCCTGGGCCTGGATCGCGCGGGCGTCGTTGTTCGTCCTACCGTCCCGGTGGGAAGGTTTCGGGTCCATCCTGGTGGAGGCCATGGCGTGCGGAGCCCCAGTCGTCGCCGCCGACTGCGAGTACGGGCCGCGCGAGATAGTAGACGACGGCGAGACCGGTCTGCTCGTCCGGGTCGACGATGCGGAAAGTCTCGCTCAGGGCATCCACCGGGTCCTCGCCGATCCGGCCCTCGCGGGTCGACTCGCCGAGCGCGGACGCCTGCGAGCCATGGACTTCGATGCGCCCGCAATCGCCGATCGCTACGCGGACCTCGTGCACGAGGCCGCCGCCCTCGTGCGTGATAAGATTCGTCGCGAGCACTCACGGCAGCGATAGTCCACCCGCGCGGGGCTCGGTCATGAACCTGCTCGTTACTCTGGCAAACGGCCTGTTCACGCTCTGGGAGCAGGCCCGCGGGCGTCGGCGGCGCCACGCCGCGCTGCGGAGACCCGCCGAGCCTGACGGCTCGCGCCGGGCGCCACGATGGCCCGGTCGCTACCCTCGTGCTCTTGAGCTGGCAGCGTCCCTCGAATGTAAGAACGATTCTCGACGCCTATACGAGATACCGTCGGATCGCGGAGATCATCGTGTGGAACAACAATCCGGATCTCCCCTTCACGTACGATCACGCGAAGGTCCGTTGGGTCAACAGCAGCGAGCTGGGGCTCAACACGCGCTGGGCCGCGGCCCTCCTCGCGTCGCACGGCTGCATCATCGTCGCCGACGATGATCTGATCGCCGACGAGGAGACGATCGATCAGTTGATCGAATGGTGCCGGCGGGACCCGGATCGCGTCTACACGCTGCACGGGCGCAACCCGACTCCGGACAACGAATACGCGGTTCATGTCGATCACGTGCGCGAGCCGACCGAAGCGGTCATGCATCTGACACGGCTGGCGTGCCTGGACCGACGCCACGTGCCGCATTATTTCCTCGCGCTCGAGGAGCTCGGCCTGCGCATCGATCCGGCCAGCGGCGGAGGCGAGGACATCGTCATGAGCTTTGCGCTCGCCCGCGCCACCGGCAAGCGGCCACTCGTCGTTCCCGGTACCTACCGCGATCTGCTGGCGCAGGGCGGCATCGCGAATCGCTACGGTCCGCAGCGGAAGCGTCGGACGCTGATCATGCGGCGCTGTCAGGCATGGCTCGACGGCTCACAACGCGGTCGGGCGGCACAGACAGGTCCGCGCACGCACTCATGAGCCCCGCGCCGCGAGGCACTGCGGTCATCATCGGCGCCGGACCCGCCGGCCTCACTGCGGCCTTCGAGCTCCTCGAACGGACGGGCATCCGGCCCATCGTCGTCGAGGCCTCGGGAGAATTCGGAGGCCTCGCGCGTACGATCGTGCACGCCGGCAACCGCATGGATCTGGGCGGCCATCGCTTCTTCTCGAAGTCCGACCGGGTCATGCGCTGGTGGCTCCGCTTCCTGCCGCTCGAGGCGGGAGCACCCGAGCGGCTAGTGCTCGCCTACCGCGGCCAGACGCGCGACCTCGACGGCACGGGTCCGCGGCCCAACCCCGAGCACGACGACCGCGTCATGCTCGTCCGCGCACGTCGATCGCGCATCCTTTTCGGGCGCCGGGTCTACGATTACCCCCTCCAGTTGAGCCTCGATACGCTATCCAAGCTCGGGCTGGCACGGACGCTGCGGATCGGGACGACCTACGTCCGTCGGGTCGTCCAACCGCGCCGGCCGGAAGTCACGCTGGAGGACTTCTTCATCAACCGGTTCGGCGACGAGCTGTACCGAACCTTCTTCCAGTCCTACACCGAAAAGGTCTGGGGACGCTCGTGCGTGCAGATGACCGCGGAATGGGGCGCCCAACGGGTCAAAGGGCTCTCGATCGCGCGCGCGCTCAAGGACGCGCTGCGCCGCCGCGTGCGGGGCCGGAGCGCCGACCTCGCCCAGCGCGACCGGGAGACGTCGCTCATCGACCAGTTCCTCTACCCTAAACTTGGTCCTGGCTCCCTGTGGGAGACCGTCGCCGGCGAGATCCGTGCTCTCGGAGGCGAGATCCGCCTCCACGCTCGCGTCGTCGGCCTCGAGACCGACGGGACGCGAGTCACCGCCGCGATCGTCGAGGACGCCCGCTCGCGCGAGCGGCTCGTGCTCCGAGCCGACTACGTTCTGTCAACGATGGCCGTGGTGGATCTCGTCCGTGCCGTGCGGCCGGCCGTGCCGGACACGGTGCGTGAGGTCGCGGAGGGTCTGGTCTACCGAGATTTCATCACCGTCGGCCTGCTCCTACGCCGCCTTGGGCTCGGCGGCGAAGAGCGCCTGACCGACAACTGGATCTACATCCAGGAGCCTGACGTCCAGGTCGGGCGCTTGCAGATCTTCAACAACTGGAGCCCGTACATGGTGCGCGATCCGCGTACCGTGTGGGTAGGCCTCGAGTACTTTTGCTCTGCGGGCGACGACCTCTGGCGCAGATCCGACGCGGAGATCTGTGCCCTCGCAGCGCGGGAGCTGCAAACGATCGCCGATATCGAAGGCGACGATGTGCTGGACGGCGTCGTCGTTCGCGCTCCCAGGGCCTACCCCGCATACTACGGAGCGTATGATCGTTTCGGCGTCATTCGCAGCTGGGTGGATCGCTTCGAGAACCTGTTCCTGCTCGGCCGAAACGGCATGCACCGCTACAACAACCAGGACCACTCCATGCTCGCCGCGATGGTCGCCGTCGATAATCTCGTCGCAGGTGTCACCGCCAAGGACGCCGTCTGGGCCGTCAACACGGAGCAGGACTACCACGAAGAGCGCTGACGCCGCCCTCGAGTGCTACGTGGGCGTGCGGACGAAGAGCGAGACTCCGATCCCCGCGAAGACGATAGTGGCCGCCCATGCGGCGACGATCGGGGGCAAGAGATCGACCCGACCGAGCGAGAGGGCGCCGGAGTTGACGACCCAGTACGCGACCGTGATGACGACTGCGATGGCCCCGCCGATGAGCCGGCCGCCGCGGCGGCGCCACCGCGCGGTGCACGCGATGGCCAGTACGGCGAGCACGAGGCTCATGAGCGGGAACGAGAGCTTGGAGTGCAGATACAACACCTGGGTGCCGACCGCCTGCCCACGCTCGCGCAGGTGCCGCACGTAGGCACGGAGCTCCATGAACGTCATCGCCGACGGCTGCGTCGGCATCACGCCGAGCGCCTCGAGAGAGTCGCCGAGACGGACCGGCGTCCCGTTCTGCGACATGGTCCGGATGGTGTTGTCCGGGCCAAACTCGCGGAGCACGCTCCGTCCGAATTCCAGGCCATCCCGAGCCCAGACCGCCTGCCCGACGTCGAGCCGCTTGCGCAGCCGGAAGTTCGATCGATCTCGAAGAGCGTGACGCCGTTGACTAGACGCTTGAGCGGTCGAGCCGATCGACACGGGCGAACTCCGAGTCGGACCAGCGATACCACTGAAGTTGCGGCTCGCTTTGTGGGCGGGAGGTCTTCTGGATCTCCACCCGATCGACCTCGTCGCCCTTGGCATTGAGCACCGGCGCCGCCGTCTCCTGATAGACGAACGCCACGACGCTCACCGCGCCGGCCAGGACGAGAATGGGCAGGCTGGCTCGATGGAGGCTGATGCCGGCTGCCTTCAATGCCGTCAGCTCGTGGTGTTTCTCGAGCTCCATGAACAGGAAGACGGTGGCCGTGAGCACGACGATCGGCAGCGCCTGGTGCAGAGCCGCTGGGAGGCGGTAGGCGAAGTGCTGGAGGATGGCGCGCAGCGGCGGCTCATAGCGACTCAGCGTCTCGACGAGATCGACGACGATGAAGATCGCCGCAGTCACGCCCAGCCCGTAGGCGAAATACACGAGGAACTGTCGCGCGAGGTACCGGTCGACGAGGGAGCTCTGCCGGATACGCGTCCGCGCGTGCGCTGGTCGGGCCGCGGTGCGGCGGCGGCGGAACGGCGACAGCCCCGCCGGAACGAGCGCGAGAAGACGTCCCCCGGCACGATGCCAGGCGCGGGGCGCCGGCACGACCGTGAAGTACAGAAGCACGGTGCCAACCAGCCCGAACAGCATGATCGGCAACCAGCGTCCGCCGCCCCATGGGCGAAGCGCCGTCACGCGAATGAGCCCCTCCTGCGTCACGTGGTGCACCAGGTAGACGATGATGCCACCCACGGCCGCCACGGCTCGCCCGCCGCGATGAAACCGGATGCCCAGCGGGAAAGGCGACCATTGCGAAGACGATGGGAGCCAGCGGAAGGGCCAGCCGCTTGTGGAATTCGACGACGAACATCTCCGCCTTCTCCGCCTCTCGCGAAAAATCGAGGGCGCGCGTGTTCGCGACCAAATCCCAGGTGGACAGCTTCCTTTGGGGTCCCGCAGTTCCTTCTCGGCCTCGGCGATCTGGGCGCCCACGTCGAGAGGCGCCTCGTAGACGTCGAACCTCGTGACGCGATACCACTCCGGCGACTCCGGTCGCGACTCGTGGACGACACCGTCGACGAGCCGCAGGATGGTCCGCGGCATTCGCATCGTCGTCGACCAGACGGCCGCGCGGCGCCGTGATGATTCCGATCGTCTTGGGGTTCCGCTCGTCGGCGACGAGCACCCCGCGGAGCTCGGACGTCGACAACTCCACCTCCTCGGTGTAGACGACGAGATCGCCGATCCGAGTGAAGGTACGCTCCTGGATCAGGGGAACCGCGATGTGTCGGCGGAGCTCGCGCAGACATTGGAAGAATGCTGCGGAGCCCCACGGGTTGATCCAGATCGTCAAGGTCGCGATCATCAGCCCTACGACGAGCGGCGGCGACCAGGAAGGGGCGGAACAGGCGCAGCGGACTGACACCCGCGGCGTTGAACGCGACCACCTCGAGGTCGGTCGCCAGGCGGCCGGCCGACGTTACGACGGCCATGAGCAGTCCCATCGGGAATGTGTGGCTCAGGAACGACAACAAGACCAGTGCCCACAGCTTGAGCACGAGGTGGAGCGGCGCGCCATTCGCGGCCATGTTGCTGAAGTCCTGGAGCCGGTCCATCACGTGGAGGAAGGTGAACAGGCCGACGGCCACGACGAAGACCGGAAACATCTCCCGGTAGACATAGCGATCGAGAACGCGGAACATCGGACGGCTGAGGAGGCGCTACCTCCCGCCGGCCGCGGTAGAGCAGCCGTGCGGGAATCGCAGTTCACGGGACGTCGGCATTCTCATTCACGCACCCGCGATAATAACCGTGGCTATTTTACGCCATCAAGGCCTCGGGTATACTCAGGTCGCGTAAGCCTGATCCAACCAGGGTGGACCTCGCGGGAGCGAGGTGGCCTCCCACGATTGATCGGGAGACACGCATGGACCTGAGTCGACAAGAATCCCAGGGCAGTCGCAACGGCGTTCGCACGATCCGCGACGCGTTCCAGCGCGCGCACGCGTACGAGGATGCGCGCCTGGCCCGCGCGACCGGGTCCTACCCGTTCTTCATGCCCACCAGCGAAAGCGGTGCGACCGAGGTCGTGATCGACGGCCGACGGTTCATCATGCTCGGCTCCAACAACTATCTCGGCCTCACTCACCACCCCGCGGTTGTCGAGGCCGCTCGTCGGGCCCTCGATCGGTACGGCACCTCCTGCACCGGCTCACGCCTCCTGAACGGGACCCTCGACCTTCATGTGGAGCTCGAGGCGCGGCTGGCCCGCTTCGTCGGCAAGGAGGCCGCGCTGGTATTCTCCACGGGATATCAGAGCAACCTGGCCGTCCTGTCGTGCCTGGTCGGTCGCGGGGACGTCGTCGTGCGCGACCGTGAGAGCCATGCCTCGATCGTCGACGGCTGCGCCCTGTCCTTCGGCCAGACGCTCGCGTATCGCCACAACGCCATGGGCGACCTCGAGCGCATCCTGATGAAGCTCTCGCCGAGCCAAGGTCGACTGGTGGTCACCGACGGCGTGTTCAGCATGGAAGGCGACATCGTGGACCTCCCTCGACTGGTGGACGTCGCCTCGAGTCACGGTGCCAGGGTGATGGTCGATGATGCCCACGCCCTCGGCGTCCTGGGGCCGGGTGGGCGGGGCACCGCGGCGCACTTCGGGTTGACGGACCGTGTCGACCTCATCATGGCCAGCTTTAGCAAGTCGTTGGCCTCCGTCGGGGGATTCGTAGCCGGAGAGGCGCAGGTGCTGGACTACGTCCGCCATCGCGCCCGGCCCTTCATCTTCAGTGCCAGCATCCCGCCCAGCGCCGTCGCGGCGGCCCTGAAAGCCCTCGAGGTCCTGGAGGCGGAGCCCTGGCGGGTGTCCGCGCTCTGGAAGAACGCCATCTACATGCGCGAGCAGCTCGCGTCGCTCGGCTACGCGATCGGCGGGACACAGTCGCCGATCGTGCCCATCGTCACCGGCGACGTCACGACGACGTTCCGCCTGTGGCGGGCGCTCTTCGACGAGGGCATATTCGTGAACGCGGCCATTCCACCCGCCGTCTCGGGGCGCCGCTGCTTGCTGCGAACCAGTTACATGGCTACGCACCAGAAGGAGCATCTCGACCGCGCGCTCGAGGTTTTCCAGCGCGTGCGCCGGAAGGTGGGGGAGACTGCGGTGTCGTCATGAAGAGCACGACGACCATGAGAAACCAGACGAAACGCGTGAGCGCATACCGCCACGATCGAACCGCGGCGGTGGCTAGTACACTCGAGAACACCACGAACCCGACGAGGCCAAGTGAAGCAGAATGCCGAGAAAGCCGTTGTCGGCGATGACGACTTGAGAACCCCAGCGAACGTGTGGCTGCGCCGTCACGCGAAACGACTCGAAGGTCCAGATCGCCCCGAACCCATGTCCCCACCAAAGGTGTTGAGGAATCACATCCTTGACGAGGTAGTTCCAGAGGTCGATCCTTCCCGACAATGTCGCGCCGCGATTGAAGAGGCCCAGGACCGTATTCAGATGCGACAAGATCCCCACGAATGCCACGACAACAACTCCAAGGCCGATGTAGTAATGCCACATCCTCAGGCGATGCGCGGCCTTGATCCCTCGCCTTCGCATGGTTCGTGGCCGCGCTCAACGTGTTCCTGCGAGACACCAGCCACGCACTGACCTCCCTGCTCGGCGTGTGGTTCTGGTTCACCACGATTGTCTGGCCGGTGTCCGCCTTGCCTTCCGCATATCGCGGCCTCGTCGAGCTGAATCCATTCTGGTATATCGTCGGCGGCTATCGGAGCGCACTCCTCGGCGGCGAGCCCGTGTGGGGCGGGCTTTAACGCGGAGCTGACCGGGCGGCAGAACGTCATCCTGTACTCGACGCTGGCCGGGCTCACCCGCAGCGAGGCCCAGGCCTGGCTGCCCGAGATTCTCCGGTTCGCCGACATCCGCCCTCACGTGGACCAGCGGATGAAGACCTACTCGCCCGGCAGCTGGCCTTCGCGGCCGCCATTTCGATCGATCCCGACATCCTGATCATCGACGAGGCCTTGGCCGTCGGAGACGGGTTGTTCCAGCAGAAGTGCTTCTCGCGGCTTCACGACTTCCAGCAGGCCGGCAAGACGATCGTGCTCGTCACCCGCGATCCGCAGGTCGTAACTCGGCACTGCAGCCGGGCCATCGTGATCGAGTACGGCGCGGTCCTGTGCGACACGACACCGATGGAGGCGGTCAGCCGCTACTACGAGGTCCTCTACGGCGAGGGCCCCACCCCACTCGTGCTCCCCGAGCCAGAGATCGGCCTCGCTCAGTCGTCGCACGCCGGCGCCAGGCTCGTCGCCGAACTGTTCGCGCTCGGGGACCCGGCCGATGGCCTCGCCGCCCGCCCGAACTACTCGCTTCAGGCGCGCGAAAACGGCCAGCCGCACGAGCCGCGTGTAGAAGTTGCGGGACCGCTAGCGAACCTTGAAAAGCTGGCGCCGCCGCCCTATGCTACCCGAGACGTAAGGGAACAGGAAGCAGCGGGCCGTCCGGCTTCTCTCGGCTTCATCCTCTTGCCCGCGCCAGCGGCCGGATCCGCGCTCGACCTGCGATCGAGTGCCGACGGGAGACGATCTCGATGAGCGTTGCGCTCGTGACCGGCGCAGCAGGGTTGATCGGGGCCGAAGCTGTGCGTGTGTTCGCTCAGCGCGGGCTCGCGGTGGTCGGTATCGACAACGACATGCGCAGCGTGTTCTTCGGGCCCGAGGGCAGCACGACCTGGCAGCGGGAGACGCTGGAGCGGACCATCCCCACCTACCGCCACGTAGACGCCGATATCCGCGACGAGGCAGCGATCGACCGTGAGTTCGCGCGCTACGGCCGCGACATCTCAGCGATTATCCACTGCGCCGCGCAGCCGTCCCACGACTGGGCAGCAAAGGTCCCGGCGCTAGACTTCACCGTGAACGCCAACGGAACCCTGACTCTCCTGGAAGCTGCCCGGCGCCATTGTCCCCAGAGCGTCTTCATCTTCACCAGCACCAACAAGGTCTACGGTGACCGTCCCAACAGCCTCCCGCTCGTCGAACGGGAGACGCGCTACGAGGTCGCCACCGACCACCCGTTCGCCGCTCATGGCATCGATGAGTCGATGTCCATCGATAGATGCCTGCACAGTCTGTTCGGCGCGTCCAAGGTCGCCGCTGACGTGCTCGTCCAGGAATACGGGCGCTACTTCGGCATGAAGACTGCGTGCTTCCGGGGCGGCTGCCTGACCGGCTCCGGACACTCGGCCACGCAACTTCACGGGTTCCTCGCCTATCTCGTGAAGTGCGCTGTCACCGGCACGCCCTATACCGTGTTCGGCTATAAGGGCAAGCAGGTACGTGACAACATTCACTCCCGCGACCTCGTGGAGGCTTTCTGGAGCTTCTTCCAGAGTCCCGCGGTCGGGGAGGTGTTCAACATCGGCGGTGGCCGCCACGCGAACTGCTCGATGCTGGAGGCCATCGCCATGGCCGAACAGCTCACGAGGCGGCCGATGAAGTGGTCATACAGCGACACAATCGGATCGGCGACCACGTCTGGTGGATCAGCGACATCCGGCGGTTCCAGAACCTCTATCCGGACTGGCGGTTCCGCTACGACATCAAGGCCATCATGACAGAGATCCATGAGGGACTCTCCGAGCGCCTCCGGGTCTAAGAAAATGCCCCTCATCCCAAAGGCGGACGACAGCCGACTGGCGCTTCTTCACGCGATTCGAGGTGGAGCTCCTGCGCTGGTTCAGAAAAAGGCGCCCTGTTAATCGGGCAACGTCTGAGCCTGACGAGGTTTTGTCGAGACGGTCACCGTTTCGTGGCGTCGCCCGGGGCCCCCCCTCCTCGCCGCCTTTGACGACCTCGAGGAGATCGTCCGGGTCGTCCGCGAGATGGCGGTCGACACCCGCCGCCTCGACGACATCCCAAGCGGGGGACGGAGACGATATTCGTGGACGCGGCCGTTCCACCCGCCGTCTCGGGGCGCCGCTGCTTGCTGCGAACCAGTTACATGGCTACGCACCGGAAGGAGCATCTCGACCGCGCGCTCGAGGCCTTCCAGCGCGTGCGCCGGAAGGTGGGGGAGGCTGCGGTGTCGTCATGAAGAGCACGACGACCATGAGAAACCAGACGAAGAGCTCCGTTTCGGCAAACAGGCTGAAGGCAATGTTCCCGATGCACGCATAAAAGACGATCAGCAGCGGGAACGAGTCCGCCAACGCCTTCCGCGTGAGCGCATACCGCCACGATCGAACCGCGGCGGTGGCCAGTACACTCGAGAACACCACGAACCCGACGAGGCCCAAGTGCAGCAGAATGTCGAGAAAGCCGTTGTCGGCGATGACGACTTGAGAACGCCAGCGAACGTGTCGCTGCGCCGTCACGCGAAACGACTCGAAGGTCCAGATCGCCCCGAACCCATGTCCCCACCAAAGGTGTTGAGGAATGACGTCCTTGATGAGGTAGTTCCAGAGGTCGATCCTTCCCGACATTGTCGGGCTGCGATTGAAGAGGCCCAAGACCGTATTCAGATGCGACAAGATCCCCACGAATGCCACGACAACAACTCCAAGGCCGATGTAGTAATGCCACATCCTCAGGCGATGCGCGGCCTTGATCCGTAGCCAGACACAGGCCATGAAGCCATGCAGAGCCATAAAGAGAACGTAGCCTGTGACGGAATATGCAAAATACAGAACGACCAGCGAGAGAAGATAGAGGAGCCCGTCGAGCAAGCCCGCTTTGCGGCGCTGCTCGAATGCGAGGATCGCGCGGTAGAGGAAGACGATATTGATCAGGGCGACGATGCTTCCCAGATGGTTCTTGTGCCAGTAAAAGCCTCGCCACGAAAAATAATCCCGACCGGCCAATCGCTGGCCGACCGTCGGAAGGCAAACACGATTGCGATGGACACGACGAGCACGACCACCCCGAACCAAAACAGGATCGTCATCAGCGAATCGGGCCGTCGATAGCGCGTTCCGGCATACGCCGCGATGAGGGTTGCGCACAGCAGCTCGGACGCTCGAAACATCGTCACGACAGGGGCGAGCGACCAGAGGGCCGACACCGCGGCAAGAAGGACGAATACAGCAAGTGGCCAGTTTCTGCGCCAGATCGCCAGACAGTCGGCGCCCAGATGATGTCGCGACAGAGAATGACCGGCGGCCAAGACGGTCAGTACCCAGAAGGCGATTTCCATCCATGCCCGGCCAAGCAATACCGATGGATCGGGATACAGGGAGAAGAATATCGTCGCCCGCAGATTCGCCAGCACGAGTGCGAGGGCGACGATGGCCTCGTCATACCGAAAGCGAGGCCCATCAGGATGCCGGCCCGGGTCGGAAAGTGTCATCGCGACGGTTCTGGCGCTGCCTATCTTAGCCGCATCGAGCCCGTGTGCCCCCGATGGTAGCGTGTTACAAGGTCCGCACTTCCGGATCGATGTGCACTCGGAGGCGCTCGATGGCGTGGCGACCGCGATGGCCTTGATCCGCGTCGCCATGCTTGGCACCCGCGGCGTGCCCGCCAGCTACAGCGGCTTCGAGACGTGCGCCGAGGAGCTCGGCGCGCGCCTGGCCGCCCGCGGCCACGCCGTCACCGTCTACTGCCGGGTGCCGCACATCACCTACGCGGGCGACCTCGTATCGCGGCATGCGGCTGGTCAAGCTGCCGACCATCCGCAGCAAGCACCTCGACACCATCGCGCACAGCCTGCTGTCGTCGATCCACGCGCTGTCGCAGCGGCTACGACATCGCCCTCTACTTCAACGTCGGGCAACAGCGCGGTGACGTGGATCCCGCGTCTGGCCGGCCAGCGGGTGGTCCTCAACGTCGACGGGCTCGACTGGAAGCGGAAGAAGTGGGGCCGCGTTCGCGCGGTGGTATCATCCGCGCCTCCGAGCGCTGGGCCACGCGCTTTCCGCACCGGGTCGTCACCGACTCCCGGCGGGTTCAGGAGTACTATCTCGCCCGGTATGGCGCGCCGTCCCCGACCTACATCGCCTATGGCGCCGAGCCCGATGACGGTGCCACCGGGCCGCATCTGGCACGCTACGGGCTCGAGCCCGGCCGGTACGTCCTCTTCGTGGGCCGGCTGGTGCCGGAGAACTGCGCCCATCACCTCGTCGAAGCCTTTCGCGGTCTCGCCACGGACTTCAAGTGCGTGATCGTCGGCGACGCTCCCTACGCCGCCGCCTACATCCGATCGCTCCGCGCGACGACGGACCCTCGCGTCGTCTTCACGGGCTATGTCTTCGGCGAGGGATACCGCGAGCTGGCCAGCAACGCCTACTGCTTCGTGGAGACCTCCGAGGTCGGCGGCACCCACCCGGCCCTCCTCGAGGCGATGGCGTTCGGTCGCTGCGTCGTGGTCAACGACACGCCGGAGAACCTCGAGACCATCGGCGACGCCGGGTTCAGCTACGAGGGCGCGACCGGCGCGGCCAGCCTTCGCGCGGTTCTCGAGCGCCTGCTCAAGGACCCGGCGCTCGTGCAGGAGTCCGGCGACGGGCGCGGGAGCGCGTCCGCGCCCATTACTCCTGGGAGTCGGTGACCGACGCCTACGAGCGGCTCTTCCACGAGCTGCTGAGCGAGGTGCGCTAGTGCTCGGCAAGCGCCGGGCGATGTGGGCCCTGCGCCTGCTCGTCGCCGACGGCAGCGTACTGCTCGGCTCCTTCGTCGGCGCGTATACGCTTCGGGTTCTCCTGAACGACGCGCTCGGGCGCGACGCCGGGCCGCTTTCGTACTACCTCTGGCTGCTCGGCCTCATCGTGCCGGTATGGATCGCCCTGCTTGCCGGCCTCGGCGGCTACGGCCTCGGCTGGACCACACGCTCGCGTGCGTGGCTGGCAGCCAGGGTCAGCGGCATCGGGCTCCTGCTCGTCACCGCCGCGCTGTTCTTCGCCCAGGAGAGCGAAGTCAACCGCAGCCTTCTCCTCCTGTTCTCCAGCGTCAGCGCCGTCGGCCTCTGGGTCGAGCGCACGCTCGTGCTGGCATGGCTCCGCCGGCGCCGCGGAGAGCGCTGGTCGCACGTCGCCCTCGTGGTGGGCACCGACGAGCGCGCGGAGCGGCTGATCGCGTCCTTGCGGCGCTATCCCGAGGCGGGCTGGCTGGTGCGCGGCTGCCTCAGCGTGGATCCGGCCGACGCGGCCCGCAGCGTCGGCGGCGTTCCGGTCATCGGGACCCTCCAGGACCTTCCCGACCTGCTCCAGGAAGACGTGGTCGTGGACGAGGTCTTCTTCGCGGTCCCGCCCGACCGCCTCGACCGGCTCACCGATGCCCTGGAGGCCTGCGAGAACCTCGGCGTCGACGCGCGCGTGCTCGTCGACCTCTATCGGCCCGCCCACGCCCACGCGTACGTCGAGGAGCTCTTCACCCTTCCCTTCTACGGTGTCTCGCCGACGCTCACGCGACAGGGCGCACTGGCCGTCAAGCGCGCGATCGACGTCGTCGGTGCCTTGCTCATCCTGGTGCTCACGCTTCCGCTCCTGCTCGGTCGTCTCCTTGCTCATCCGGATATCGTCGCGCGGGCCCGTCATCTTCCGCCAGGTGCGGAGCGGCTTTCATGGTCGCGCCTTTCAGATGTACAAGCTTCGCACGATGGTCGCCGACGCCGAGGAGCGACGGGGCGAGGTGCTGCATCTCAACGAGATGGACGGTCCCGTCTTCAAGATCACCCACGATCCGCGGCTGACCTCGGCTGGGCCGGCTCATCCGCCGCTACAGCATCGACGAGCTGCCCCAGCTCGTCAACGTCATCAAGGGCGAGATGAGCCTGGTCGGCCCGCGGCCCGCTGCCCCTGTACGAGGCGAGCCGGATCAAGGGCGCCCAGCGCCGGCGCCTCGCCATGCGGCCGGGCCTGACCGGGCTGTGGCAGACGCGCGGCCGGAGCGCAGTGGACTTCGACGAGTGGATGCGGATGGACCTCGAGTACGTCGATCGGTGGTCGCTCGGCTCTCGACGTGCGGATTCTCCTGGCGACGCTCCCGGTCGTCCTGAGCGGAACGGGCGCCCACTGAGCGCGGGAGCGTAGACGGCGAGCCGTGCACTTCGGTATCGACACGCACGGCTGCGAGCGCGAGGGCGAGGGCAACTCGACGTACACGAGGAACTTGAGCCGCTCGTTGCTCACCCTCGACGGCGACGACACCTTCGCCTTGTTCGCCGGGGAGCCCGGCCATTCGTTCTACCAATCGCTCGGCGCCACCCCGCGCTTGCGTGTCCGTGCCGTGGCCCAGCACGGCGGGCTGGGCCGCATCCTGTGGGCGCTCGCTCGCGCGGCGGCACATGAGCGCGTGGACGCACTCCATGTCCAGTACTTTGCCCCCCTGGGGTATTCCGGGCCCCTCGTGCTCATGGTGCACGACCTCGCGTTCCTCCACGTGGCCTCATGCCCGCCGGGCCTCAGCCTGGCGCTGCGCACGCTCGTCCCCTGGAGCGTGCGCCGTGCGACACGCGTCGTCACGCCATCCGAGTTCACGCGGCGTGACCTGCAAGCACGCTACGGCGTCGCGTCCGACCGGATCAGCGTGACCCCGAATGGAGTGCGCGAGGATTTTTCCCCGCTCCCGGAGGCCGAGATCCGCGGAGTCCTCACGCGCTACGGTCTCGAGCCGAGGCTTCCTCTTTTCGCTGGGCAGGCTGAATCAGCGCAAGAATCTCGGCGCCCTGCTCCGCGCCTACGCCGAGCTGCGCGCGCGGGGCCGGGCCCATCTGTCGCTGGTGATCGGCGGCAAAGTAGATCACGGAGTGGAGGACATCGTGCGCGGCTTTCGCGACTCGGGCCGGTCGAAGGGCGTCCACTGGGTGGGCCTCGTCCCCGATGCTGACTTGCCGGCTTTCTACGCAGGCGCGAGCTGCTTCGTCTATCCGTCCCTCTTCGAGGGCTTCGGGCTACCGCTGCTGGAGGCCATGGCTTGCGGGTGTCCGGTCGTCAGCTCCGACCGAACGGCCTGTCCGGAGGTCGTCGGCGCGGCCGGCCTGCTCGTGGATCCCGAAGACGTGCCCGCGATCGCCGCGGCGATCCACCGTATCCTCGACGATGACGCCCTCCGAGCGGACCTGCGCGAGCGCGGACTGGCCCGGAGCCGGCAGTTCACGTGGAAAGAATCCGCGCGCCTGACCCTCGGTGTGCTCCGTGGAGGCGGCTGGCAGGTAGGCCAGCTCAGTACACTCGCCCGGCGTTTCCGCGAGAACCATGAGTCTCGCTCGTCGCTATGGCCAGGTGTAGAATCGACGGATCATGAGACACGCGCTCATCACGGGGATCACAGGTCAGGACGGCGGGTATCTCTCGAAGCTGCTGCTCGACAACGGATATCGAGTTTTCGGTCTGGACCGCCGTACGAGCACGCCGACGACGGAGCGGCTCCAGTATCTCGAAGTGCTCGACCGGATCACGTTGCTCGACGGGGACGTGACGGACCAGGGATCGCTGGTTCGCGCCCTCGAGGCCGCCGAGCCGGATGAAGTGTACAATCTGGCGGCCCAGTCGTTCGTCGGCTCGTCGTGGCGCCAACCCGTGCTGACCATGGAGGTCAACGGCATCGGCGCCGTCAACGTGCTCGAGGCCATCCGCCTCGTCAACACGAAGATTCGCTTCTACCACGCGTCCACCAGCGAGATGTTCGGGCTCACCGCGGATCCGGTGCAGTCTGAAACGTCACCGTTTCATCCGCGCAGCCCGTACGCCATCGCCAAGCTCTTCGCCCACTGGGCCACGATCAACTATCGTGAGAGCTTCGGATTGTTCGCGTGCGCCGGCATCCTTTTCAACCACGAGTCGCCGGTGCGCGGCATCGAGTTCGTGAGCCGCAAGATCACGGACGGCGTCGCCCGCATCAAGTACGGCGTGGCCAAGGGCCTGCGCATGGGCAACCTGCAAGCGAAGCGCGACTGGGGCTTCGCGGGCGACTACGTCCGCGCCATGTGGCTGATGCTTCAGGCCGAGCGTCCTCAGGAGTACGTCGTGGCCACGGGCCGCTCCGTCACCGTGGAGGAGTTCTGCCGCTTGGCCTTCGCCTACGTCGGGCTCGACTGGCGAGAATACGTCAGCATCGACCCGGAGATCGCCCGTCCGGCGGATGTGCCGGCCCTCTGCGGAAACGCCGCGAAGGTGAAGGCCGAGCTAGGCTGGCAGCCGACGATCACGCTCGAGGAGCTGATCGCCATGATGGTCGAGGCCGATCTCAAGCGCGTGAAGGACGAGCGCTGATGACGCTCAGGGGAAGATGTGGCCCATTGATTACTCGCGCGGCAAACGCGTACTGGTCACCGGCGGTGCCGAGTTCCTCGGCTCGTACGTGATCGAGCTCCTCCAGGCGCGCGGATGCCAAGACTTTCATTCCGCGGAGTCACGAGCATGGCCTGCGCCGTGAGGAGGCCGTCGTGCGGACGTGAGTAGAGCGGAGGAGCGGTTCGGTTTCAAAGCAACGACCTCCTTCGAGGAGGGAATGGTCTCTCGCGCTCGATTTGCGGATTCTCCTGGTGACGATCGCCGTCGTCCTGCGCGGCACTGGCGCCCACTGAGAGTGGAAGCGACGTCGCCATCTCGTCGACCGTGTTAGGCTACGAAAATCATGTCTTGGCTTCCCGAGGTTCTCGCGTACCGGACGCTCGTGAAATATCTGGTGCTCAAGGACATCAAGGCGAGGTCGCGGGGCACAGTCCTCGGCATTCTGTGGACGCTCATGAACCCTCTCCTGACAATCGGCATGTACTTCATCGTCTTCCGATACATCTTTCGAGTGGAGATTGCCAACTTTCTCGGCTTTTTCTTGATCGGTTTCCTGATGTGGTTGTTCTTCTCGCGGACTGTCTCCGCCGCGACGACCTGCATCACCGAAAATGGGTCCCTCATCGGGAAGACCGCCTTTCCCCTTGAAGCGCTTCCGATAGCGACCGTCCTCTATCAGCTCTTTCATCATCTCATCGCCCTCGGCATCGCCATTCCCCTCATGCTGGTGACCAGCGGAGCACGGATGAGCTGGCAGGTGCTATGGATCGTCCCCGTCTTGCTAGCTTTCGTCTGCTTGACGCTCGCGACCGCGCTGTGGCTAGCTGCCGTGGGGGTGTTCTTTCGCGATACCCGCGACATCCTCGAGGTCGGGCTGCCGATCCTGTTCTGGGCGACGCCCATCTTCTACAGCCGCGATATGGCTCCCGGATTCCTCCGTTCCGCGCTCGCCCTCAATCCACTCTCGAGCTTCATCGAGGCGATGCGCAGCGCTCTCCTCGACGCGCTCGCGCCCTCAGGGTCACAACTGGGTCTCATGACCGGGTGGCTCACCGTCATGCTGGCCTCCGGGCTCTGGGTATTCATGCGCCAGAAGCCGCGATTCGCCGAAGAAGCATGATTCGCGCCTCCATCGAGTGCCAGCGGCTCAGCAAGAGCTTCGTCCTTCGCTCCAACCGGCAATATCTCTTGAAGGACACTGTGTTGGCCTTGGTCAAGCCCCGCCTGCGGGAGCGGCGAGAAATTCTCTGGGCCCTGAGGGACGTCGATTTCTCAGTAGAACCGGGCGAGACCTTCGGCGTCATCGGGCCGAATGGGTCGGGCAAGACCACGCTCTTCCGCCTCATCTCGCGAATCCTCCAACCGACCTCGGGCGCCGTCCGCGTTCATGGGCGCTTGGCCCCGCTACTCGCCCTGGGTATAGGATTCCACCCCGAGCTCACCGGCCGCGAAAACATCTATGTCAGCGCTGCCCTCTTCGGCTTCACCACGCGGAAGATCCGGACCATAGAGCAGGACGTCATCGATTTCTCGGAGCTCAGCGCGTTCATTGATATCCCCACCAAAAACTACTCTTCAGGTATGCAGCTTCGGCTTGGCTTCGCGATCGCCGTCAACGTGCGCCCCGAGGTCTTCCTCATCGATGAGAGCTTCGCGGTCGGCGACGAGCACTTCCAGCAGAAGTGCCTGGTCCGGCTAGAGGAGGAACGACGGTCGGGGCGGACGTTCCTGATCGCGACGCACGACATGCAGTTCGTGGAGGAACGCTGCGACCGTGCGATGCTCCTCGTGCATGGACAGGTGGCGGCACTTGGCCGCGCCAAGGATGTCGTGCGTGCCTACCGCGAATATCTCCGCGAGCAGGGACTCCTGCTCAGGATCGAGACGTCCGCCAACGGATGAGAGCCTCAGCGCGGTAATCGTTCTGCCAAGCCAATGGGTGTCACCGCCGTGGGTCGACCCACTCGATTTCGCCCAGACGCCCACGCATGCCATCGAGAAGGCCGCGGCCCACCGCCCAGACGAGCGCCCACTGGCGGCGCCAACACCCGAGGAGCATGAAGAAGCCGACCCACTGCACGGCGAAGGCAGGAACGAAGCTGATCCAGTGATACCAGCGGGCGTGTTTCCGCATCACCTCGAGAAGGTTCCGGATGCTGTAGTAAACGCGCTGAGCGCGACGTTGATCCGTGTACGTTGTACCGTGATGGACAAGGGCGGCCGGGACCACGAGAGCGCGGAACCCGGCCCGGCGAGCACGCAGCGAGAAGTCAACATCCTCGCAGTAGCCGAAGAGGCGCACATCGAATGCCCCGACCGTGTGGATCACGGCCGGGTCGATCAACATTGCGCAACCGGTCGCGTAGTCGACGTCGGCCGGCGGCCGGTCAGTCTCAACCCGCTGGCGCCAACCGGTGTGGCGAGGCCCGCGGCCCCATGGCGAAAATTCCCCGCCGCGGTACCAGACCTTGTCGGTCGCCTCCTGGAAGGCGATCTGAGGCGAGAGAAGTCCTGACCTGGGTGTGCTCCGGGCCACCGAGACCAGGGTCTCGAGGCATTGACGGCTCACCACGGCGTCGTTGTTCAGGAGAAAGATGTACTCTACGCCCGCGTCCAGCGCGGCCGCGATTCCCCAATCGCACCCTTCCGCGAATCCGAGGTTGCGCGGAGGGCGGAGGATCTCGATCGCCAAAGGGGCAGCCCGGTGTGCAGTCGTGTCATCCAACGAGCGAGCGTTGTCGACGAGGAAAACGCGGACCGCCGTGTACGCTGACTTTCGGAGAGATTCGAGACAGGCCTCGGTCGCTTCGCGGGCTCCCCAATGGAGCACGACGATTCCCACGACCGGCACAGGCCGGCTGGCCCCCGCCTCTGGGAAAGCTGTTGACATAGCCGTCTGGTAACGCGAGCAATCATCTCTTTTTTGTGTGATGGTCAAGCGGTTTTTGTACACCTGGGGGTCCTCGGCCTCTTTCGGGGCATGCCACGGTATGGCTCACCGCCGAACTTTCGATCTCAGCCATCCTCCACCCGAGGTGCACATGCGGCGGAGCGGGCCAGGCTAAAGGAGGACGACCTATCCTCCTCGACGATGAGGACCCTACCGTGAGTATCTGCGCGAGCACTGACTTATTCCCCGAATTGAGCCCGAGCGGTCGCCATGGTCTGGACGTCCTCCGGGTCGACCAGAAGACCGGCGTCGCCAAGCAACTCGGGCATGGCGACACGACTGGAGGCGATCACCGGCGCGCCGCACGCCATCGCCTTCAGGATGGGAAGCCCGAACACTTCGAAGAGGGCGGGGAAACGAAGGCGGCGACACTCGTGTAGAAGGCAGAAAGATCCTTCTCGGGTAAGAGACCGACCCGTCGTACGGTCCCATCCCGGGCCTAGCAGGCTGCTGAAAAACCCGACTTTCGATGCCGGGCCAGCGTGAAAGTTCGACTACGATGCGCACAACTCCCGTCGTGGAGGTGCGCATGCGCGGCGATGACGATCGGCAGCGGCAGCCCGAGATGTGGAGCTACGTGCCGCATGAGCAACGCGTCCCCCCGGACCACCCGCTCCGACCGATGCGGACCATGGTGGACGCGATCCTGGCTGAGCTGTCGCCAGCCTTCGCCGGGATCTACTCGGGTGTCGGCCGCCCCTCGATCGCGCCGGAGAAGTTGCTGCGCGCCCTGCTGCTGCAGGCGCTCTACAGCATTCGGAGCGAGCGGCTGCTGATGGAGCAGCTGGACTTCAACTTGTTGTTCCGGTGGTTCGTCGGCCTGGCCATGGACGACCCGATCTGGGATGCGACCGTGTTCACCAAGAACCGGGAGCGCCTTCTCGCCGGCGATATCGCCCGGAAGTTCTTCGACCAGGTCCGGGCCGAGGCCGCGAAGCGCGCGTTGCTCTCGGACGAGCATTTCACCGTGGACGGCACGCTCATTGAGGCGTGGGCGGGGCTGAAGAGCTTCCAGCGCAAAGACACGCCGCGCCGGCCCCCCGACGACCCGGGCAATCCGACGGTGAATTTCCACGGCGAGCAACGCAGCAACGCCACCCATGCCTCGACCACCGACCCCGAGGCGCGGCTGGCCCGCAAGGGCCAAGCGCACGAAGCGAAGCTGTGCTACCAAGGCCACGTTCTCATGGAAAACCGCCATGGCCTGGCGGTGGACGCGCGCCTGACCCCCGCGACCGGGTACGCCGAGCGCGAAGCGGCGCTCGCCATGGCGGCCGCGATCGGGAGCGCCCACCGGGTCACGCTGGGCGCCGACAAAGGGTATGACACCCGGGATTTCGTGGCGAGTCTGCGCCGACTGCAGGTGACCCCGCACGTGGCCCAGAACACCGCGAATCGTTCGAGTGCGATCGATGGCCGCACCACGAGTCACGCCGGGTACGAGGTGAGCCAACAGAAGCGCAAGCTCGTCGAGGAGATCTTCGGCTGGCTCAAGACGACGGGCATGCTCCGCAAGACGCGCCATCGGGGGACCGCCCGAGTCAGCTGGATGTTCGTCTTCGGAGTGGCCGTCTACAACTTGATCCGCATCCGCAACTTGGCGGCGCAGCCGACATGACCACTCCGTGGCCGAGCGCGGCCGGCTCACAAGGTGCCACGGCGGGCGGTTGCCTCAGACCGGACAGGTCTCGAAAGGCCTCGACGCGGATGAGACTCGTCTTCTCACACGTTTTTTCCGCAGCCTGCTAGGTCACGCGCCTGCTCAGAATGGGAATTGGGGTTCTCCTGATTTGAGCACTTCAGTAAACGGTCTCTCGAGCCAGCGCTCTCCCGCGAACCAATAGTGCCAGTAACAGAAGCCTTCTACGCCGTAGTCTCTCGCCATCTCCGCCTGTGCCAGGCGTGTCTCCGGCACACAGAGGTTGTAAAAACCGAGGTCCGCCGGGATGCGAGGCTGGTGATGGCCACGAAACAATGGTCTCGCCTTTGCGACATTCGTCCATTCAGTAAAGCCCTTACCCCACCATTCATCATTTTCCGGTATCGGATGAAACTGCGGAAGATAGAAGGCGATAAGTCGAAAGTCAGTTCTTGGCATTCTACGGCCCCCTGTGGGAGTCCACGCGGCAGTCGCGCCTACGATCGTCTCCGACCACTCAACCAAACAACAGGAGATCCTGCCCGAAGAGACTTCCCAAGGCCGTGTGAAGGGCCAAGCCGGTAGACCCGGCGAGTCTTCAAAGTAGTCAGGATTCACGCCTATTCTGATTTTATTCCCGTGCTCGCCTCGCGCCGCTTCTGAATGCACACTCGCCACGAAGGTTCCTCTTATCCTCAGAACTCGCCGTGTTTCCCTCAAGTGGTGAATCGCATCTTCTTCCAGCAGATGCGTGAAGACCGCCCCCGCGTCAGCCCGGGGACGGCCGGCGCCCCGGTCCACGGTCCGGTGCAGACGTCGACCCTGTGCCGCGCGAGACGGGCGAAGATGCGCCCGACCATCGCCGGCTCGGTCACGAACCCGAGGAGGCGTGCCTCGCCGTCGCAGCATGGGCACACTTCGACGTCCATCGCCAACACGCGACGCAACAGCTCAGCCCGGCGCCGACTAGTCCTCGGCGTCGGCCCGCCCGGCACCGCACTCGCCCTTCTAATACCCTGATCTGAAAATTCCCGAAGGGAGAAAACTACGACTGAGGTGCATCGGAGGGCTTCATAACGAATCGAAAGGTTGGACATCCCGATGTCAGCCTTCAATTCGAGAGGCCCCTCTATTGCGCTTGAGCGTACGGAGTTGGCGGCGCGTGGTCAAGGGTGATCTGTCGATCTGCCGATCGAGTTCGTGCAGCAGGATCTCACCCCCTACAACGGCCTAGAGCTGATGCGACCGGTATCCTGCTCTCAACCTGCGCGCCATCAATAGCGATGCATCACTTCCTGAGCTTGTCGACATGTCTGCCAATCCACCGCGCCGGTCTTGTCAGGCGCCAAGAAAGGCTGTGCCTTATGGCTTCGATTGCGTCGTGTAGGTCGGTCGCACGGCATTCCCATTCCGCACACTTGGCCTTCCACTCTTCCAACTGCCGAGTATGCATTTCTTCCAACTGCCGAGTATGCATTGCTCGTGCTACCCGCTCTTCCTCCAACTCATGCACAAGATCCGTGGATTCGGGTTCGTTGAGCCAGAAGCTATTCCCGCAGATGGCCGCGGCCTTGGTCTGCTGCAACACCTCGCGCTTGTACTGCGGCTTCTTGAGCAAACTCAGAACAAGATCGTCGATTGATTCGAGCGGGATCACCGACTCACCCCTCCGGATCAACCGCTCAAAAACGTTCCCCCTCGATTCGGGCACGCACAGAAGACCCAGCTCCTTCGCGTCGCCAAACATGTTGGCCGTGCTGCCTCGAAAATTTTCGGCATTGAAGGCGGGCGCAATACTGACAAACACCTTGTAATTGAAGGAGCGCATAAATTGGGTGACCGCCCAGCCTGCGTCCACGGAATTGCACTCCGCGAAGACTACCGGCCCAAACCGGTGTATCGTATCCTTCGCACCTCTCAAGGCACCCTCCTCCATGCCTTCTATGTCGAGTTTGATCAGATCACATCTAGTCAAATCACAGCTGTCTAACGGCCGAACCGCGACTTCCTGCACGGAGGATGACATGCGATCGAGCTGAGTGCCGGCGAAGTTCGTCGGCTCGGCCATGTCCTTAATGATGGGAGTCATGTGGCCGTGGTCAGCGGCGAGTCCGTTGTTGAAAAGGAGCACATTGTTGAGCTCGTTGATCTCCACATTACGACTCAGCACTCCGAAGAACACCGGTTGCGGTTCGAATGTGTAGACTCGTCCACTCGGTCCTACGATTCGGGCAAACGCTAGCGTATGGGTGCCGACGAATGCGCCGCCGTCAACGACGTGGCATCCTTCGTCGAGAAGGGAGCACAGTAGGTCAATTTCCACTTGTGCCCATTCGCCGTACTCACGCAGTGCCCGACCTACGAACCGATCGGCGCGGAGGTAGTACATCCGTCCATACCGGCAATCGGCGAAGTCTAGCGCCTTGTCATGGTCGTTGTTATGAGTAGCCAATTCGCTCATGTGTTGCCACCTCGGTCAATCTGTGGGACGCTCGCCGCCTGGACTCGACAAGGACGGTACTAGGTTCGGCGCTCCGTCGCCGGGCCACTCGTGCAAAATAGTGCCCAAACCTGCTCACGTGTGGTCTCCTCAGCGTCCTCGCGCCCCTCAAGGGCCCAGTCCCGGAGCGAAGACCACCTCGCAACGAGGGTCGCGGTGAACTGGAATTCGCGAGACACGCCTCGCCAGCGGCTGGCTCACAATCAAGAGGATTTGAGAGAGGTCGCCCTCACCTGGTTCTGCGAGATAATGATCAGGGCAACGCGATGTGGGCTCTCGATCCGCGTTCGACTATCAACGATGAACCCGCAGTTGTCATACGCGGCTGTCTTTCCGAAATGTTGCGAAACGTCAGGCCGGAATGACATACGCGCGCGATGAAGCTCTCGGTGCTTCCCGTCAGCAATCAGTAGGAAGCTCTGCGCTTCGTCCGTGGGGAAGTCTTCGATGAATCCCCAGCCTCGGGCGTGTACGATCCCGGCCGTGATTTCGAAGCGCTCCAAGTTTCCTCGCAAGTCGTTCGCGGGAAGGGGCTCATCGCGCTGACATACGGCTGCCAGCAGCCGTTTGCCTTTGCTGTCTTCATAGAGGGCGTTCAACTGATTCTCGATGTTGTCGATACAGGTCTTCACGCTCCAGTGACTTTCGACGTGCGCCCTGGCCCGCGCCCCCATCTCGCGACGGGTATCGACACTTGCCGTCAGGCGCTCGAGCAGCTCACCGAGGACGACAGGTGTTTCGTCCGAAGCAAGGAATCCGTTCACGCCATCAAGGATGGTCTCTCGAACCCCGCCTTCTGCGATGCCGACGACGGCGGTACCGCAAGCGTTCGCCTCCAGTACAGCCAATCCGAAGGGCTCGAGGCGCGATGTATAGAGCATGGCTGCGGCACGAGACAAATGGCTAATGACCTCGGCGTCCGACACGTTCAGCTTTGGCCGGAAGTCGACGGCCAGTCGCGCCGCGAGATGAACATAGTTCTCTAGATCCTGCTCGGCCGCACCGTTTCCAAGCCACACAAGGCTGGGCCGCGTCGCGATCGGGATCGCGCCGACCGCTCGTATTGCCCGATCGACGCCCTTGGCATGATAAATGGTGCCCAAACCGATCACGAAGTGCTCCTTCGCCTCTCCAGACGGCCTGTAATAGTCCGTATCAACCCCAAGGTAGCATACGCGTGACGGCAGGTTGTATGCACGCAGGATGGACTCGCGGCTGAAAATGGAGTTCGCCAGGATCGAGTCAAAGGCCCGCGCGTACTCGAGCTCCGCGCGTGCCTGGATTCTTAGTCCCGAGATATCGGGGGCGATTGCTCGCTCGGAGGCGCCGCTGCGTCCCCGGGGACTCAGCAACCGCTTGAGACCACGAGACAATAAGCGTCTCAAACTCCCGTAGCGGGCGTCATGCAAGCCGGAATTGCATTGTCCGTCGTGCTGACCGATCCATGGGAGCTCCGGCAGGGCCTCGTAGAACCAGCGATACGGCTCGTGCAAGAAGATCGTGGACGGCAAGTGAACATATTTCGAGATTGGGGACGTACGAAGGAACCGGCACGCGCCCACGAACAGGACGTCGAATCCGCCGCGGTTGATTTCTTCGGCGCACTTTCTGCAGTGCTCCTCCATGGCGTCCAAGAGCTCGTTGGCTACCCGCGCCGGCCGTATCGTCGCATGAAACTCGCGGGGCTTTGAAGGCAGCGGGACAACATGTTCCGTAACGATGTCTCGCAGCGGAAGGAAATGCGGGTCGGCGGTATCCGGACACCACGCCTCGACGTAGTGACCTCGCTCCACGAGACCCTTGACATGGCTATACAGCTGACGTTTTCCGCCTCCGCTCGGGAGGTTGTGCCAGACCGCGATCCTGAGCATCCTCACCTGGTTACCCCTACGGCCGCTGTTTTGCGATCGACTCAGAGCGTCTGCGAGTTCGGCATACACGGCTTCTGGTCAAAGCGTCGCCGCGCGGACTCGCGCACTCTCAACTGCAATGCACGGCGCAACTCTTCCGAGGTCAGCAGCTTGCTGACCTCCTTGGCGAACCGGCCACTCATCCTGGACGAGAAACGGCGCGGGGTCAATGAACTCCAAGCCCTCGGCGCTGTCCGATGTAGCAACCAGCGTCCCCTGGCAGAACGCATCGACACTCTTGATCTTGATGCCCGCGGACCGACGCGCCTGCATACTCCGTGCTGATATCAGGTGCCCACCCGCCACGATCAACCCCGGCAACGGTGCGATTCGCATGATTGGCTAGATTTCCGATCACCCGCAGCGTTGCGTGTGGCACGCTCGCCTTGACGAGTGGCCACGCAGTGTCGATGAACTGCAGCAACCCGTGCACGTTCAGCGGGTGGTCGGAACCGACAACCAACCCCCTGGCGCGTGCCGTTCATCTCGGAGACCACATCGAAATCAATGTCAGTCGTTATAACCATGGGTCCTTGAGCAAGCACCGAGACATGCGCTCTTCACTTGGGTGGATTACAATCAGAGGCTGATTCGGCACTGGCAGGCTGGAGAGACCAATCGGGCAATCGCCCGTCAGTTGCAGGTGGCGAGGAAGACGGCGGCGAAGTACCGGGCGTGGGCGGAGCGTGACGGCTGGATCGAGGGAGCTTTGCCAATGCTCGAGGAACTGGATGCGCGGGCGCGAGCGCTGCATTCGGGATAATGGACCTCCCTGTTCGTGAACATGGACTATTCCTAATTCGCACGATGCGGCTATTCGGGCAATCGCGTCTTCGCTGGAGGCCTCGTATAGCAGACCTTACCTTCTATAGTGCGACAAGACTTGCGCCGTCTTGTTCAGGTAGGCATAGCCATGCCTGCGGTCGGGCTCGATGTAGGCCGCCTCAGCCCATTCGTTCCAGGCGTTGAGGAAAACCAGGCGTTCGCTAGAACTGAATCTCTGGACCGTGTAGTCGCAGACATGGCGGAGCCAATCACCATACGCAGCGGGATCAGCGTGGGCGAGGATCACGCTCCTCCCTGGCATTCGAGCATCATTGTCCCAGTCCGGACACACGCAGCGGAACTTCGTGTAAGACGGGCTCGTGTAATCCTTGGCTAGGCGAACGGCGCTTCGGTAGTCGTATATGACACCGCGGAATTCTCTCTTGAGGTTTGGAATCTTCGCGGTGATGTCGTCCAACCTGAACCGGTTCGGAGCGAATTCCGCCGCGGCGTCAAAGCCGAACTCACGGGGGTCGACCGCCTCGAATGCGTGCGTCAGCACGAGGTAGATCTCACCCAGTCCGTGTGCGCGACACCGCTGACGCCAGCGCTCTGCGGTCTGTTTCGCGTCGGGAAGAAGAGCGGGCCGATAGACCAAGAGCAGAGGCTTGGAATCCACGCGGAAGTAACGGGGGTCTCTGAGATAGCCAGCTATGTGATCAATGAACGCGAGGTCGTCTTCAGGCGAATGGTCTTGCGCAATCAGCACGTCTTGGTCGAGGCCGTCCCACCGACGCGTCCAGTTCTCGTTCGCCCAGTTGATGCAGAAGGGAAAGTCCATTGTCAGGTCGGCGAGATGGCGTGCGAGAGGCATTTCGAGCAGGATCTTTCCACCAAACCAATAGAAGTGGTAGCAGAACGCAGCAATGCCGTAGTTTCTCGCGAGTTCGATCTGCCTCTTCTGAACGTCTGGCACCCGCAAGTCGTAGAACCCGAGCTCCCCCGGTAACCGCGGCTGATGGTGCCCTGGAAATTGAGGACGTGCGGCGGACACGTTCGACCACTCGGTGAATCCCCTGCCCCACCAGGCATCGTTCTCAGGAATGGGATGGAACTGCGGGAGATAGAATGCGATCAGCTTGATGTCGAGTTCGGTTTGGTCGTGATCGGATGGGTCATGGGCGTGGGCAGATGGCTGAGCGGCATTCCCCCGCCCTCTTCGGTAGGCGGGCGCCTCCGGTGACACCAGATCTTCCGCATGAAGGGGCATCGTCGATGGCTCGTCAGGGAGAACCCTTCTCAGATTCCGCTTGTTCAAGCTCCGAATAGCTTTTGAGGGTGAAGTAAGCGCACGGTACGCGAACCTGGCGATGAGTCGACGCCTGCTGTTCAATGGGAACAGCGCGTTCTTGAGCAGCGAGAACCATTCGCTAGAAGAGGTCATTCGTGGGCACCGGTCATGGCGGCCTGCGCGTTCCTAGTATCTGACATTCAGAACCGCCCGGTAGAGGGATACTCGGAAGCGTGTTCCAGCGCGCAAGTGCCGGAGAAGAAGGCACAGGTTTCCCCCTGTAGCTCCACGAGAGCTGCTCCCCAGGAAACCGTCGGTCGATCCCATCGCGCACGAACTCCGTCCGAGGCCAGAACGGGGACACCCTGAGCGAACGCCTCCAGGATCGAGAGCGGCTGATTCTCGGGCCAGAGGCTCGGCAGAGCAGCACGTCGAGCTCCCGTAGACCCGTCGCAACCTCGAGCCCGAAGACACCACGGCACACCAGTCCGCTTTCGAGAGCAACTTCGGAAAGACTGCACGGAGAGGTGCCGCCTGCTTTCGCGCCGAGGGAAAACACGATGAAGTCGCTCCAACTCGGGAACGCTTGGAGAACCGCGTCGCCGCCGCTCTGTCCTTTCTCCGGTGCCCTCAGGCCCCTTGGCGCAATGGGCGACCACCAGCAGACGGTAACGGATGCAGGCGGCGATGGCGGATGCTCGCGAGGCCGAAGCCGCGAGCAGGCCCGTGAGGAGCACCACGCTGGCCACCGTTATTAGAGATCCCTCCATTGACTGTCGCCGGGTCATGGCTCGCAAACACCCGCCAAGTATGTCTCAGGAGTCGAAGGGCTCCTCTCAGCGGATTGACCACCCGGAGCTGGTCATCCCAGCGCAGGGGTTTGCTAGGAATCCTACAACCGGGCACCTTTTGGCGTTGGTCCGACTATCCGGCCAGACTGGACGGAGGGGATGTCCGGGTGTCTGTTGAATTTGAGAACCTCGGAGGCTGCGCCGCCTGGCAGCCGTGCTGCCCCAGGCGGCAATGTTCTCGTTGCGAGGTACCGCGATCCTGCACGGCGGCGTTGCTTGAGGTCAGAGTCCAGCGTCGTTCATCAAGCGCGTAAACTCCGAAGACGGCGAGTGCCGGGCCGCATGAGGTCGCGATCGAAAGCCTGTACCGGGAAACGGTTCTTGTTGTAGTTTGGCAGCCACCAGCCATCACCCAACGGATGAAATACCGCGCTCGAATTCCTTCGAAAAAACGCCGTCGTCGACGCGACACCAAGGAAATCGAACATGCCTCTTCTCTCACAAAGGGGAAGAGTCGAAAGATGGTTGGCATATGGATGTCGTCGATGATCAGGAGTGCCTCCGCGATCTTCGTTCCGCATCTCATTCTGGTAACCGAGATCAGCTACCGCAAGACTGAGATTCTTGCAGCAATGAGGCGCCGAAGTCACCTCACCTTTTCGCCGGGCATGCAGTAACCATGTAGATCAGTGATCGATCGCGCCGGGTCACGACCGCGCTCCGTTGCGCCGGTCACAGCCTCTCTTCGAGGAACCGCAACGCGCGCTTGGCCAACTGGCGCGCTCGCACCTCAGGAGTGCTCGCCTCTTTGAGGCTTGGTTTCAAGGGATTCTGCGGTGCAGGGCGAGACGGCGCTGGGCCTGGCTCGGCGCGGCGCTGGCTCTCGAGCCGCTCCTTTTCTGCAAGCAGCTCCGGGTCAACATATGGACGGATCATGTCGATGTAATCCGGATACAGCAGATCGATGGTCTGACGTACGACGAATGGCTGTGCGAATTCATTTTTGGCACAGCTGCCCTCGCGAACCCTTGAGAAGATCGCGTTTCGCGGCCACGAGTCGCGTTCTAGGTGCCACTCGGGCTCTTGCATTGGAAACTGTTTGAGCAGGCTGACGGACCAGAGCTGAGTGTCATCGAGCACCACGAGACCGCCAACGCGCAAGCGATCCGCCGTAAAGTACCAATCAATTCAATTAGGGGAGTGGGGAAGCCGTGGGCGCCGTCAATCAGCACGAGATCCAGGGGCTCGGGTCGCAGATGTGGCAGTGCAAACTCGGACCGCTCGGTCACGAAAGTGACGCGGTCGTGAGAGATTCCTTGCTCCGTACAGAAGGCCTTGATTCGTTCGACCTCGTCGGGAAACGGAACGATGCATGTATGACGACAGCCCTTCATGGCAAACAGGACTGTGGTCACGCCCGCGCCCGTTTCCAGGGTTCGGCTTTCTGCAGTCACGTGCTCGTCGATAAACAGCAACATCTCGTCGGTCATTTGCCACGAGCGACGCGAATTGGTGCACGTTCAGACACTCATCGCGCAGCCGCCCATTAAACGCTTCGATGAATGCGTTTTCGACGGGTTTCCCCGGGCGAATGAAATCGAGCTGAACGCCGCGATGATACGCCCAGTCCTCGAGGGCGCGCGACTGAAACTCCGTGCCGTGATCGACCGTGATTGAGCGCGGACGCGGCTCGCCATCGAGGACGCGGTCGAGCGCTTCGCTGACCGTCTGTCCGGACATCCTGGCCGCCACCTCCAGCAATGGACTCTGGCGACTCCACTGATCGACGACGGTCAGGATCCGAAACGGACGGCCGTCAGCCAGCGCATCGTGCACGAAGTCCATGGCCCAGCGCTCCGTGGGGCCTGCCGGGAGCGGCGCCGGGCCGCGGTGCAGCGCCATGTGCTTGCGGCGACGCACGCGCATGCGGACCTGCAAGCCTTCGAGCCGATAGAGCCTACGCACCCGCTTGTGATTCACGCCCCAGCCTTCCCGCCGGAGCAGGACCCAGAGGCGCCGGTACCCGAAGCGCGGCCGGGCGTGGGCGAGATCGCGAATCCGCAGGCGCAGCGCCGACTGATCGCGCGCCTGGCTGCGCCGATACCACGCGGCGCGACTGAACTGCGCGAGGCGACAGGCCCGCACGCAACTGACCTGGAACGTCACCTGAAACCACCCGGCGAGCTCCCGACGGCGCACAGGCCTCAGGCTTTTTTTCGCAAGGCCTCGGACAGCATGTGCTTGTCGAGCGTGAGATCGGCGACGAGCCGCTTCAGCCGATTGTTTTCGTCCTCGAGCTGCCGCAGGCGGCGCAGCTCACTCACGCCCAGGTGCGCGTACTTTTTCTTCCAGGCGTAGAAGGTGGCTTCGCTGACGCCTAGCTGGCGGCACACATCGCCGACCGGTGTTCCGGCGTCGGCCTGGCGCAGTGCGTACGCGATCTGCTCCTCGGAGAATTTCGACCGCTTCATCGGTCCCTCCCTGGCGTGGTGGACCGCCGAAGCCGTCGACTCTACTCTAGTTTCGAACTGCCGTCGTTTTCCGGGCCAACGTCACTCCTGCGGCCTGGGTGAACTGCCACTGCGCCGCGAACTCCCGAGGGGAATGCCCCAGCGAGCTGTGCGGCCGGTCCTCGTTGTAGTCTCGTTGCCACTCCAGGATCTTGCGCTGTGCGTCAGCGACCGAGAAGAACAGCTCGACGTTGAGATGCTCATCCCGCATGCGGCCATTGAAGCTCTCGATGAACGGATTTGTCCATGGGTTTCCCGGGCCGGCTGAAGATCAGCCGGACCCCGTGCTGGTAGGCCCATGCGTCCGTCCGTCGCGAATAAAACTCCGACCCATAGTCGACGGTGATCGCCGCCGGCGCGCCCCGCGTGCCCACCGGCTGCTCGAGCACGCCCACCACGCGCGCGCTCGTTAGGGACACGTCGACCTCCACCGCCAGGCATTCCCGCATGAACACGTCCTCCACCGTCAGCAGCCGGATCCGCCGGACCTCAAGCGAATCGGAACGGACCGAATCTCACCTTCCAATGAGTGGCCCAGATGATCCGCTCCCCAATTGAACTGGGCACCGATGGGGCTATCCTGCTGCGGCAGGACGGGAGGGCCTCATGGGAGAGTTTCCACGGAAGTCGGATGGTCGACGCGTCTTCACGGTGGAGTTCAAGCGTGATGTCGTCCAGCAGCTGCTGAACGGCGAAACTCTGGCGGAGGTTGCGCGCGAGCTGGACATCCAACCCAGCGTGGTGCGGCAGTGGAAGCGACGCATCGCGGCCGGCGCCACCGCGGCCGTCGCTATGAACGAGGACGTCGTCCCGGTGAGTGCCCTGCGGGAAGCCCATCAGCGGATTCGCGAGCTCGAGCGCCCCGAATCGGCCGCAACACAGCGCCATCAGACTCGTGCTACCGTGAGCGTCGACCAAATCCCGGAAAGAGCGTCAATCGTTTTTCTACCGGGACATTCCCAGCAGAGGAGACTCTTTGACTCGCATTGATTGCAACTTCACCAGCCGAACTTTCGGACCTGAGTTAGGATTCGTGGCACATGCTTGACTTCTTGAAGGCGGCTCTGGTCGGAAAAGGACGCGAGCAAGGCGAAGAAACTCTCCCTAGACGGCGGGCCCGCTTGATTGCGCATTATCTCCCTCAGTTTCACCCCATTCCGGAAAACGACGAATGGTGGGGCAAGGGTTTCACGGAGTGGACCAACGTGACTAAGGCAAGGCCGCTATTCGAGGGCCACCACCAGCCAATCCTTCCGGCAGACTTAGGCTTTTACGATCTCCGTTTACCCGAAGTCCGTTTTGCCCAAGCCGCACTCGCAAGTGCATACGGAATCGAAGCGTTCTGTTACTGGCATTACTGGTTCGCCGGCCGGCGATTGCTTGAACGTCCATTCAATGAGGTATTAAAGTCTGGCGAACCGGATTTCCCGTTTTGTCTTGGTTGGGCGAATGACACATGGACCGGTATCTGGCACGGTAGTGGCGACAGGGTGCTGATCGAGCAGACCTATCCGGGTCCGAAGGATGAGGAAGCACACTTCCACGCCTTGCTTGAGGCGTTCTGCGACAGGCGATATCTAAAAATTGATGGGAAGCCTTTGTTTCTGGTCTACAAGCCGTATCGACTCCCGGAACCGAATCGCTTTCTCGATCATTGGCGCTCCTTGGCCGTAAAGGAAGGCCTGCCAGGAATTTACTTTGTCGGCTATGCCAGAACGATGGAATGGAAGCCGGAAAGCGACGGCTTTGACGCACTCACTCCGCATAATCCAGGTCTCAGCGTGTATCACGTGTTCATTCCAAACGAGGGATTTGATCGGCACATATGGGAGCACAGGTTTCCCGGTAGAAGATTTAAGAGTCCCTACCTCCAATACTTTCCGGGCCCCGGCATCATCCTGTATGAGGACTACATCAAGATAGGCCTGCCGCCGTTGCGAAAGAACTTCGATGAGTTCCCATGTGTGCTGCCGAATTGGGATAACACAGCGCGATGCGGAAGACAGGGATGGGTATTCCACGACTCGACTCCCGAGCTATTCCGAAGCCACCTTCGCGAAGCAATAGGACAGGTCTCTCACCGACCGCATGAGAAGCGGTTGATTTTTGCCAGATCGTGGAATGAATGGGCCGAAGGAAATTACCTGGAACCCGATTCCCGGTTTGGCTATGGTTTTCTCGAAGTATGCCGTGACGAAGTATTTGGTCCCGTCGCCGGGGCAGCGACCGCCCCCGTGAGGACGAACTGACACCTCCACAGCCCACGATCCTAATTGTCGGCCATGTCGTTCCGTATCCGCCGGCCGCCGGCAATGAGATTCGAATTCTCAGGATGGTGAACTGGCTGCGATCGCAGCGATTTCGCGTGATTCTGCTTCTCAATCACGACCGCCTATCTGGTGAGCGCGAGCTCGGCCTCCATAAAATGGTCGACGGAGTGCATTTTATCGGAGACGGCTATGACGGGGCGTTGACGCCAATCGCCGCCAAGCGCGGCCTGTCTTCGAAGCTTCTCGAGAAGCTGTCGCTAGCGCTGCCGTACTCACCGCTGTACAAAGTAGTCTTTGGCTTGACGAAGGCTCAGAAGGCCCAGTCGGACAGAGTAAAGCAGTATCTGGGATCCGCGCGACTCGTCCAGATCACAAGACATCTGTGCGACAGATACCGTCCGGTGGCTGTCATTGCCGAATACGTATTCGCCGCGCCCTGTCTTGACGTCGTACCCGACGGCGTCCTCCGCATTATCGACACTATTGACGTCTTCTCGAGGAAACAGAAGCAGGTGCTTGCATATGGGATCGAGGACCCGCTTCCATGTACGGAGAGCGAGGAGCGAAATTATCTGTTGAAGAGCGATCTAGTGATCGCCATCCAGCCAAACGAGGCCCGCGTTTTGAGCCGTCTCGCCGGGAACAGGGACGTGATCACGATTGGGATCGACTTCGACGTGGTCTCCGAGGTCGATGACAGTGGGATTATCCGCGGCACGGTTTTGGTCGTCGGATCAGACAATCCGTTGAATCGGCATGGTCTGAATGAATTCTACCGCCGCGTCTGGCCGACAATCCGCGGCCAGCGCCCCGACGCGATTTTGCGAGTGGTTGGGAAAGTGGCGCATTATCTGAAGACGGATGACCGTAGCGTGCAATGCATTGGGTGGGTCTCGCGCCTGGAGGATGAGTACCGAAGCGCCGAGATTGTTATCAATCCCACAGTCGCGGGGACAGGACTGAAGGTCAAGAGCGTTGAAGCGCTCTGTCATGCCAAGGCGCTCGTGGGTACCCCGAACAGTGTGGAGGGCATTGAAACCCACGAGAACCCGCCGTACGTCGTGTGCCGCGATTGGAGCACCTTTGCGGACGAGATACTTCGACTACTCGCGTCTGACACGGAGCGTAGGAGATTGCAACAACTAGCCTGGAGATTCGCTCAGAAGCATTTCTCGACCGAATCTATATATGCCCCGCTGGCCCGGAAGTTGCGCCCCACGCCGACGCCGTCGCACGACCCATCGATTCCGTAGTCCAGGCGCGAGACTATGTCGCGACCGAGTGGAGCATGGCCAACTGCACCAATGACAACGACTCACGCCTGTCCGCGCTGGCACACGTGAAAAAGGCGAAGGCGCTTCTGGCGAGTATCCGAATGTTGAGTGAATTCGAGCCGACGAACAACATTCGCTTTAACGTCGAGGATAAGGCGATTCGAAACCGTAGCCTGAAGATCAAGGGTTAGGCGCATATTCAGGGGTGCGATATGAACCAGGCCGAAATATTCATCCTGATCAGGAATCAATCGGACGCGCAACTGCTGCAGACTTCTCGGATGGTGCGCAAGGACGTGACAGCATACTTTCATGACGGACTCGATTACGACAACTCGGGGTTTGTCACCGAAGGTACGATTCGCGTACACGAACCGTACAGGGTCGGCATCTTGATCATCCGCGCCGGCGATATAGCTCTGCAATTTGTTTGAGACCATACGTACTATGACGATTTAAAAGAAGGTCCAATGACATTACAAAGTGAGCTATATCTGAGCGCCGTGCGTGATCGTTCCAGTCCCCGCTTCACCCAAAGGCGCGACCTGCTGCGCGAGCTGGTTATTCGCGACATGACGCTTCGGCACAAGCAGTCGATACTTGGCGTGGGATGGTCGCTTCTAAATCCTTTGGCCCGCTGTTGGTCTTGCGATTCATATTCGAGGACGTACTGCGTCGAATGTTCCGCTTTTCACGTCCTTGGTTTACCAGAGTGTTGGTGTGGAACTGGTTCCAAGCTGTCGATGGTACTTGCGACGATAGCCGTCGTCGACGACCGGCGAATGATCAAGCCTTCCGACTTCGCAACAGCCGTCCTTCCGGCCGTCACCATAACCAGCCGCAAGATCCATTTCTTCTTGCGCTGCCGGTTTTGCTGGCCATTCTCTACCATGGGGCATGATGGCCGCGGTCCGCGGCCCAGGTCGAAAGCAGTGCGACCAAACTGCCCCGCACCTCGCACTCACACTCATCGAAGCTCCAGTCGTGGAGGTGCTTGAGGACCAGCATCCGCAGGACCACGGCGGCGGGGGTCCCCAGTCGACCCCGACGCCGAGTCTGCGGATGGCGCTGGGCGAGGGCCTCCGTCACTCGATCGACGAGGACATCGTCGTCAAGCAGCGCGTCGATCTTCCGGAGGGTGGAATCCCAGAAGCTTATCGGCGTCGGGCAGGAGCACTTCCACGAGGCTGCGTTGCCGGTAGGCTCGCCGCACCATGGCGCCTCCGGTGAGACCGCGCGGCCTCAGAGGTTGCACCGCGTGAGCTGCGCAGCCGCGCGACGTGTGAGATCGCGCTGCTCTCTCACCATCGCGCATCGCTTGCGCCACCGTCAACGAATAACTGGCCATTCGGACGGGATTTCCGAGAGGCCGCCCGCGCAAACACGGGCCGCCCTCCGCATAATTCGCACCGGGAAGTAATTTAGTGCAGCGGCACGAAGATCGAAACGCGCGGCTCGGGCCCGACTTCGCGCGTCACGTGGCCCTGGCCGGTCAGGTCCTCGGCGATCAAGATGTCGCCCGGCCCAAGTCGCCGCACGGTCCCGTCGCCGATCTCGATGTCCACCGCGCCGGAAAGAGTGAACACAGCGTAGCGCCCGGGCGCGTGGTGCCAGGGATTGGATCGCGTCGGCTCGAAACGCCGGACGATGATGCCGCTGCCGGGGATAAGCTCCGCACTCTCCGACTTGTCGCCGCGCGGCTCGAACCGCGGCACGATCTCCTGGAAGTGCGACTTGCCGTCGGAACCGGTGTGGATGCGGATGATAGCCATACGACCTCCCACGAAAGTGAAAATGACACTTCCCGCGATAGTATAAGGACACCAAGAGAGGAGACGACACATGCGCTTCGGCATTTTCACGAGCATGGGGGGCCAGACCTGGGCTGGCGTGCTGGACCTCTGGAAACACCTCGAGGCGACCCGGTGGGACATCGCCTGCGTGACCGACCACTTCATGCCGAATACCAAGGAGCGCGAGGGCGCCATGCTCGAGTCGTGGAGCACCCTCAGCGCCCTGGCAGCGCTGGTGCCACGGCTCCGGGTCGGCACCATCGTGCTCGGGAACACCTATCGCCACCCGGCCGTGGTAGCCAAGATGGCCGCGCAGGTCGACATCATCTCCGGCGGACGGCTTCTCCTCGGCCTGGGCGCCGGCTGGCAGCAGAACGAGCACGAGGCGTATGGCATTCCCTTCTACACGATGCGCGAGCGGCTCGAGCGTCTCGACGAAGCCTGTCAGGTGATCCGGTCGCTGTGGAAGGAGCGGCGCACGACGTTCGAGGGACGCTACTACCAGCTCTCGGACGCCCCGCTCGACCCGAAGCCGGTCCAGACTCCCCACCCCGAGCTCATGATCGGCGGCGGCGGCGAGCGCGTTACCCTGAAGATCGTCGCCAAGCACGCCGACCACTGGAACTGCTGGGGCGGGCCCCGCGTCCTCGCGCGCAAGGGCAAGATCCTCGAGGATCACTGCGCCACGCTCGGCCGCGATTCCAAGAGCCTCAAGCGCTCTGCGAACATGGCGCTTCTAATTACCGACAAAAAGATCGAAGTCGACCAGCTCGCCGAGACGATCGCCAAGCGCATGGGCCGTCACGCCGCCGACGCTCGCGACACCTGTCTGGCGGGCACGCCCGATCAGATCCGCGAGCAGCTCCACCAGCTCCAGTCGGCGGGGGTGGACACGCTGTTCATCCCGAGCATGTTCCGACCCATCGACGAGCTGCGCCGCGACCTCGATCGGTTCATCGCGGAGATCGCGCCGGCCTTCCGCTAGGATGCCGCGACCACCCGCCGGACAGGTCCAGACGGTGCTCGGCGCCGTCCCGCCGGATGCGATCGGCATCGCCCTGCCCCATGAGCATCTCCTGATCGACTTCAAGGTGATGTTCGCGGAGCCCGCGACCGCCGGCGACAAGGTGCGCGCCTTGGAGCCGGTGAGCCTGACCAACCTCGGCTGGGTCCGGCAAAACTTCAACGCCAACCTCGACAACCTCCGGCTCCTGGACGAGCAGGTGGCCCAGGACGAAATATTGTTGTTCAAGCACGCCGGGGGGCGTACCGTCGTCGACCCGACGCCGACGACGATCGGCCGGAATCCGCCGGCGCTCGCGCGCATCGCCCGCGCCACCGGCCTCAACGTGGTCATGGGCGCCGGCTACTACGTCGACGCGTCCCACCCGGCGGACATGGACCGACGCAGTGTGGACGACCTCGCGCGCGAGATGATCGCCGACATCACGTCGGGCGTGGGCGACACCGGCGTGCGTGCCGGCCTCATCGGCGAGATCGGGACCACCTCTCCGTGGACGGAGAACGAGCGGAAGGTCTTGCGGGCGGCGATCATCACCCAACGTGAGACCGGGGCGCCGCTCATGATCCATCCCGGGCGGCATCCGGACATGCCGATGCAGCTGGCCGAGTTCGTCCGCAAGGAAGGCGGCGATCTGCGCCGCACGATCATGTGCCACATCTGCCGCACGGTCAGCGACGTCCGGGCGGTGATCGACCTCGCGCAGACGGGGATCTGGCTCGAGTACGACCTCTTCGGCCTCGAGAACTCGTTCTACCCGTACAACCCGAGCTTCGACATGCCCAACGACGGAGGCCGGATGGCGCACGTGCTCGCGCTCATGGCCGCCGGCCATCGCGATCAGATCCTCATGTCGCACGACATCGCCTACAAGACCTCGCTCGTGAAGTACGGTGGCTACGGCTACCACCACCTGCTCGTGAACGTGGTCCCGCGCCTGCGCGCCAAGGGTGTCGACGACCCTGGGCTCACGCGCCTTCTCGTGGAGAATCCGGCCCGCGCGTTCGCCTTCGCATGAGCTCCGGCCTCGGCCGGGGCACGGGGCATGGCTTCGGCTCCGGCTGGATCAGCGGCGTCCTCGCGGTCACCTGCGGCGCCCTCGGCTACGGCGGCGTGCTGTGCCTGCTCTTCCCCAGCTGGCTCACCACTCCCTCGGCGCGGGCACTCTACCCGCTCGACGTCGTGCGCTTCCTGATCTACGTGATGCTCGTCGTCGGCTTCGGCCTGGGGGCTCTGAGCGTGCTACTGCGGCGCCGCAAGGTCCTCGGCTTCACGGGGATGGCGCTCGCCACCGCGGGGACCCTGCTCGGCGGCTCGACCGCTGAGGTCGGAACCCTGGGTGGAACGACCGCCGTCGGGCTCGACTGGTTCCTCCTGAACCTGTTCGTCCTGGCCCTGCTCTTCGTCCCGCTGGAGCGCGTGATACCGCGCCTGCCCCAGCAGGGGATCTTCCGTGAGGGCTGGACCACCGACCTGATGCACTTCGCGATGAGCCATCTCATGGTGCAGGTGACGGTCGTGCTGACGATGCTGCCGGCCGCGCTGTTCTTCCGGTGGGCGACGCACCCGTGGCTCCAGGACGCCGTCGCGTCCCAGCCGCTAGCCTTGCAGTTCGTGGCGATCGTGCTCGTCGCGGACTTCACCCAGTACTGGGTGCATCGGGCGTTTCATCGCGTGCCCTGGCTCTGGCGCCTGCACGCGGTCCACCACTCGTCCGAGACGCTCGACTGGCTGGCCGGATCGCGCCTGCACCTGATCGATATCGTGGTCACGCGTGGGCTCTCGTTCGTGCCGCTCTACGTGTTCGGCTTCGCGCCGACGGCGGTCTACGCGTACCTCGTCTTCGTCTCGTTTCTCGCTGTCTTCATCCACGCCAACGTGCGGTTCGGCCTCGGCGCGCTCGACTGGCTGGTGGTCACTCCGCGCTTTCACCACTGGCACCACGCGGCCACCCCGGTCGACAAGAACTTCGCGGTGCACCTGCCGTGGATCGACCGCCTCTTCGGCACCGCCTACCTGCCGCCGGGGCGCTGGCCCGACACATACGGGATCGGGGGACGCCCGGTGCCCGAGGGTTACTGGCGCCAGATGATCTGGCCGTTTCAGGCGCGGACGCGGAGCGACTTCGGGTCGTAGGGCGGGGCAAGCTGGGCGCGGGCGCGCCGCCGCTCGCACGCGATCTCGATCTCCCATCGGCCGCTCGGCTACGAAGGCGTCGGTGACCCCGTCGGGGTGGGATACCCAGCCGAGACCGACGGAGCGGCCGACGGTATGGCCGTAGGCGCCCGAGGCGATCCGCCCGACCAGCGCGCCGTCGCGCCAGATCGGCTCGTCGTGATAGAGCAAGGGCTCCGGCTCGTCGAGCACGAAGACGACGAGCCGGCGGACGAGCGGCTTCTCGCGCTGGGCCAGGAGGGCGTCGCGCCCCGTGAATGCGGGCCGCTTGTCGAAGCGAATCGCGAAGCCCAGGCCCGCTTCGAGCGGCGTGTCCTCGCAGCCGACGTCGTGACCCCAGGAGCGGTACGCCTTCTCCATCCGGAGCGAGTCCATCGCGTGATAGCCGGCGTGGCGCAGGCCCAGGCCCTCTCCGGCCGCGACCATGGCGTCGTAGACACTGCCGGCGAACTCCGTGGGGACGTACAGCTCCCACCCCAGCTCACCGACGTAGGTGACGCGCGCGGCGCGCACGGGGGCCGCGGCAAGCCAGAGCTCGCGCGACGTGAGAAACGGAAACGCCGCGTTCGAGAGGTCGGCGTCGATGAGCCGCGCCAGCAGCTCGCGCGAGCGGGGGCCCATCACGCCCAGCACCGCCTCGCTCGAGGTGACGTCCGTCAGCACGGCCCGCGCCTCGCCGAGGTGGCGCCGGATCCAGTGCGCGTTGTGCGTGGAGGCGGACGCGCTGGTGACGACGAGGAAGGCGTCGGCGCCGAGCCGAGTCACCGTCAGGTCCGCCTCGATCCCGCCGCGCGCGTTCAGCATCTGCGTGTAGACCAGCCGGCCCAACGGCACGTCCACGTCGTTGGCGCAGAGCCGCTGGAGCACGGCGAGCGCGTCGGGCCCTTCGAGGCGGAGCTTGCAGAACGAGGACTGATCGAAGAGCCCGACCGCTTCACGCACGGCGCGATGCTCGTCGGCCGCGCACGGAAACCAGTTCTGTCGTCCGTAGCTGTACCGGTAGGCCGCGTCGATTCCCGCGGCGGCGTACCAGTTGGCGCGCTCCCAGCCCATCACGGTGCCGAAGCAGGCCCCCCGCGCGGCGAGCCGGTCGTGCAGGACGCTCTTGCGAACCCCGCGCGAGGTGACGGGCTGCAAGAACGGCCAGTGCATCGCATAGAGCGCGCCCACCATCTCGACGGTGCGATCGCGCAGATAGGCGGGGTTGCCCTGAAACGGCGCCACCCGTCGGATATCGACGTCCCAGAGATCCATCGGCGACTCGCCGCCCACGATCCACTCGGCTACCGCTCGTCCGGCGCCCGCCCCCGAGGCGATGCCGATCGAGTTGAAGCCGGCCGCGACGAAGAAGTTGCGGCACTCCGGCGCCTCGCCCAGGAGGTATCGGCCGTCCGGGGTGAAGCTCTCCGGACCGTTGACATGGCGGCGCACGGGCGCGGTCTCGAGCGTCGGGATGCGGATCAGCGCCTGCTCCATGAGAACCTGGAAATGCTCCCAGTCTTCCGGGAGCAAGGAGAAGGCGAAGTCGGCGGGGATCCCGTCCATGCCCCAGGGCTTCGCTACCGGCTCGAAGCCGCCCATCAGGAGCCCGCCGACCTCTTCGCGCACGTAGATGTAGCCGTCGGTGTCGCGAAGCACCGGCAGGTCGGGCGTCACGCCCGCCATCGGCTCGGTGACGATATAGAAGTGCTCGGAGGCGTGGAGCGGCACGGTGACGCCGGCCATGAGGCCGACGTGACGCGCCCACATCCCGGCGCAGTTCACCACGACCTCGCACGTCACCTCGCCGCCGGTCGTCGTCACGCCGGCGACGCGCCCGTGCTCCACGCGAATCCCGGTGACGGCCGTGTTCTCGAGGATGGTCGCGCCGCCCTGGCGCGCGCCCTTCGCCAGCGCAAGCGTGGTGTCGATCGGGTTGGTGCGGCCGTCGCGCGGCAGCCACAAGGCGCCGACGAGATCGTCGGTGCGCATGAGCGGCCATCGGCGCCCGGCCTCGGCCGGCGTGATGACCTCCACGTCCACGTCGAAGCAGCGCGCCATCGAGGCCAGCCGCTTGAGCTCGTGCATGCGCTCGGCGTTTCGCGCGAGGCTCAGGCTGCCGGGGCGGCGGAATCCGGTCGCCTGGCCCGTCTCGGCCTCGAGCCGCTCGTAGAGATCGCCGCCGTACTTCGCGAGCCGCGTGAGGTTCTGGGTCGCGCGCAGCTGGCCGACGAGGCCCGCGGCGTGCCAGGTCGTGCCGCAGGAGATGTCGCGGCGCTCCAGCAGAAGGACGTCGCGCCAGCCGAGCTTCGTCAGGTGGTAGGCGACGCTGCAGCCGGCGATACCACCGCCGATCACGACCACCCGTGCGTGCGACGGGAGCGCGCCGGCCATGCCGCGCGCTACGGCCCCTCCTCGCCTGGGGTCGGAATACTGCGCGGCGGGAACTCGCGATAGGCGTAGCGCGCCAGCGCGTCCTCGCGGAGCTCGATCCCCAGACCCGGCGCCGTCGGCACCGAGAGGTAGCCGCCCTCGACCTTGAACGGCGTGACGGCGACCTCGGCCGCGCGCGCGTCGAAGTTCACGAAGTACTCGGTGATCAGGAAATTCGGGATCGCGGCCGACACGTGCAGGGTCGCGGCGAGGCCGACCGTCGTGCTGTTGTAGTTGTGCGGCGAGACGACCACGTGATAGGCCTCGGCCATCGCGGCGATCTCGCGGAGCTCCTCGATGCCGCCCACGTTGCACACGTCGGGGTTGATGATGTCCGCGGCGCGGCGCTCGAACACCTCGCGGAACTCGAAGCGCGTGTAGAGCTCCTCGCCGGTGACGATCGGCATCCGGATCTCGCGCCGGCACTCGGCGAGGGCCCCCAGGTCCCTGGCCGAGACCGGCTCTTCGTACCAGAACGGATCGAAGGGCTCGAGCATGCGTGCCACGCGCACGGCGTGCATCGGCGCGAGCCGCCGATGGACCTCGATCAGCAGATCGACCTTGGGCCCGACCGCGTCACGGACCGCGCGGACGGTCTCGACCACCTGCCGCTCGGCGTCGCGCGTGATGTGGGTGCGCCACGGGCCCGGAAACGGATCGAACTTGAGCGCGGTGAACCCGCGCGCGACCGTCTCTTTCGCCTTGGCCGCGTAGGCCTCCGGCGACTTGGCGCCCGAGTACCAGCCGTTCGCGTAGACGCGGATCCGCTCGCGGCAGGGCCCGCCGAGCAGGCTCACCACGGGCACGCCCAGCCGCTTGCCGGCCAGGTCCCAGAGCGCCTGCTCGACGCCGCTGACCGCGCTCCAGAAGTCCATGGCGCCGCGCTTGGCCGCGAAGTCGTGATACGCCCAGTGCGTGAAGTGGCGGATGTGGCCGGCGTCGCGGCCGACGAGGTAGCGCGCGAGCTGGCGCACGTGCGCGACGATCGACTGGTCGCGGTCGGCCTGGGTGTAGCACTCGCCCCAGCCGTGCAGGCCGTCGGACGTCTCGACCTTCACGAAGAGCCAGTTCTTGCCGTATCCCGGATCGACGACGAACGGCGTGACGGACGTCACCTTCATGAGCCGATCTCCCTCGTCTTGGCGTACCCTCGAGCAGTACCGTGGACCCCAAGATACGAGTGTGGGTGGTGTTCGGCAAGGGCCCGAAGCTCGGCCGCGGGCGCGCTCAGCTTCTGCACTTGATCGACGAGCGCGGATCGCTCCGGCGCGCCGCGGCCGAGTTCGGCATCTCCTACCGCAACGCGTGGGGCTACTTGCAAGAGCTGGAGCGGGCGGCGGGCTTCAAGTTCGTCGAGCGGATGCCCGGCGGCGGCCCGCGCAGTGGCATGCGCCTGACCGCCGCCGGTCGAGACTTCCTCGCGCGCTATCAGAAATTCCGGCTGGGCCTCGAGGCGGCCACCCTCCGGCAGTTCCTGCGCGCCTTCAAGGGCAAAGACTTCAAGCGGACGCGATCGCCAGAGCGATCCGCTCGGGCGAGAGCGGCAGGTGGGTGAGCCGCACACCGGTCGCGTCCTCGATGGCGTTGGCGATGGCCGCCGGCGCCGGGACGATCGGGGGCTCGCCCACGCCGCGGGCCCCGAACGGGCCGTGAGGCGCCGGCTTCTCCACGATGATCGTCTCGATGTTCGGCAGATCGGCTGACGTGAGCTTCCGGTAGTCGAGCAGGCTCGGGTTCGTCAGCCGCGCCTTGTCGTCGTACATCAGGGCTTCGGTCAGCGCCATGCCGAGGCTCTGGACCGCGCCGCCCTGCATCTGCCCTTCGATCTGAGCCGGGTTGATCGCCTTGCCGACGTCCTGGCAGACGACGAAGTTGTGCAACGTCACCTCGCCGGTGTCGGGATCGACCTCGATCTGCGCGAGCTGGCCGCAGAACGCGGGCGCCTGCACCGAGAAGGCCGGATGGCTGGTGCCGAGCACCGGCTCGACCTTCGACATGTAGAGATTGCCCTTCTTGCCGATCGACGCGAGCGTGATGCCCTTGTCCGGCACGCCGCGCACCGTGACCTTCTCGCCGTCGATCTCGAGGTCGTGCACCGACGCCTCGAGCTCCTTCGCGGCGATCTCGAGCGTCTGGTTGCGCGCGTTCTCGGCGGCCTGCATCACCGCCACGCCGACGGTGTACGTGGTCTTGCTGCCGGCGCTGAGACCGGTCATCGGCGCCACGTCGGTGTCGCCGGTGGTGATCTTCACCTTGTCGATGTCGACGCCGTACGCCGTGGCGGCGATCTGCGCCAGCGCGATGTTGGTCCCGGCGATGTCGACCTGGCCGGTCAGCACCTGCAGGGTGCCGTCGGGGTTGAGCCGCACGGTGGCGCCGGTCGGCTGAAGACCGCCGAGCCAGCCGCCGAGCGAGATGCCCGTCCCTCGAAGCTTTCCGTCCTTCGAGCTCGCCTTCCACTCGGCGCGCTTCTTCCAGATCGGGTGCTCGGCGAGTCGGGTCAGCACCTCGGCGCGCGCCGTTGCTCAGCCACGGCTGGTTGTTGGCCATCTTGTCGCCTTCGCGCTGCAGGTGGCGCAGCCGGAACTCGACCGGATCGACGCCGAGCGCCTTCGCGATCTGCTCCATCTGGGAATCGATCGCGAAGATCGTCTGGGGCGCGACCGGCGCGCGGTAGGCGGCGATGCTCGGCTTGTGCGTGAGGACCTCGAAGCCCTTGACGTCGAAGTTCGGAAACAGGTAGAGGCTCGCGAGGAAGACGCCGGCCACGGCGAGCACGGCGCCGGAGTACGCGCCGGATTCGAGGATCGCCTCGGCCTCGATCGCCATCAAGGTGCCGTCACGCTTCACGCCGGTCTTCATCTTGATGATGACCTGCGGCGCCGGCATCCCGGCCTCGAGCTCTTCGCTGCCGGGTCATGACGTAACGAACGGGGCGATTGGTGGCGCGCGCCAGGACGGCCGTGATCGGCTCGCACAGCGCGCGGATCTTGCCGCCGAATCCGCCGCCGCACTCCATCGGGATCACCTTGATCCGGTTCTCGGGCAGCTCCAGCACGTCGGCCACTTCCGAGCGCGTGTTGAACGAGCCCTGAGTGCTCGCCCACAAGGTCAGATTGCCCGAGCTATCCCACTGGGCCAGCACCGCGTGGGGCTCCAGGTAGCCCTGGTGGACCATTGGAACCCGATAGGTGTTCTCGATCACGATGTCCGACTCGGCGAAGCGCCTTCGCGACGTCGCCGCGCTGCAGGCGCGCCTGCTGCGAGATGTTGACGGCCTTGGCGGACTTGGCCTCGGTCGTCACGCCGGCGACGCTGCCGTGAGCCAGCGCCTCGCTCGTGTCCGCCTCGGTCCCCAGCTCGGCGACGGGCGGGGCGCCGGGCTTCATCGCCTCGAGCGGATCGGCGGCGACCGGCAGGACTTCATACTGCACGTCGATCAGGTCGAGCGCTTCCTCGGCGATCGCCGGCTCGTCGGCGGCGACGGCCGCGACCGGCTGGCCGGCGAACACGACCCGGTCGATCGCGAGCACGGCGTGCGCGCGCGTCGGCGCCTTCTTCTTCAGCACGGGGATGTCGGCCGCGGTCAGAACCGCGCGGACGCCCGGCAAGGCCCGCGCCCGGCTCACGTCGATGCGAACGATCTTGGCGTGGGCGTGAGGGCTGCGCAGGAGCTTGGCGTGCAGGAGACCGTGCGGGCTGAGGTCGGCGACGTACTGGACCTGGCCGGTGACCTTGTCGGGCGCGTCCGGGCGCGGAATCGAGAGGCCGATGCCCTTCACGTCGCGGGTCGTCTTCATCACACTCGCCATGCCTCAGCTCCTCCGGCCGGCGAGGGCGCCGGCGGCCTCGGTGATCGCGGTCAGCATCTTGGTGTAGCCCGTGCAGCGGCACAGATTGCCGGCGATGCCGTAGCGGATCTCTTCCTCGGTCGGATGCGGATTCTCGTTCAAGAGCGCGGCGGCGGCCATCACCACGCCGGGGATGCAGAAGCCGCACTGGGGCACGCCGTGGCGGACGAACGCCTCCTGCACCGGGTGCAGCGCGCCGGGCCGCCCGAGCCCCTCGATCGTGCGCACGTTGTGGCCGCGGGCCTGCATGGCGAGCAAGAGGCAGCTCGCGATCGGCTTGCCGTCGAAATGGACCGTGCACGCGCCGCAGTCGCCGGTGCCGCACCCTTCCTTCGGCCCCGTCAGTCCCATTCGCTCGCGCAGCGCGTCGAGCAGGGTGTCCCAGGGCTGGACGAGCACCTCGGCCGGCTCGTCGTTCACCGTGCAGCTCAGAACCTGCTTGGCCACTCTCGTCTCCTCCGGGTCTTCTACGCGCTCGCGCCGGGCGAGCGCGGTGGTCAGTGTGCGGCGAGTCAGGACACGCACGAGATGACGGCGGAAGTCGGCCGAGCCCCGCTGGTCGCTGATCGGCCGCGCGGCTTCGACCGCGAGATCAGCCGCGCGCGCGATCCGATCCGGTGTCACGGCCTGGCCCTCCAGCGCCTGCTCGGCCGCCGTCGCGCGCACCGGCACCGGCGCGACCGCCGCCAGTGCGATCCGCGCCTTGGTGCACACGCCGTTCGCCAGGGTCAGCTGCGAGGCGACGCCCACGACGGCGATGTCGAGCTCGCGCCGAGGGGTGTGGCGCAGGTAGTTGCCGCCGCTCCGCGGCCCGGGATTCGGCACCGCCAGCTCGACCAGGAGCTCGTCCGGCGCCAGCACCGTCCGCCGCACGCCCGTGAAGAACGCCGCGATCGGCACTCGCCGCTCGCCCTTCGGCCCGGTGATCACCGCCTCGGCGTCGAGCGCCAGGAGCGGCGGAGCCATGTCCGCCGACGGCGCCGCGTTGCAGAGGTTGCCGCCGAGCGTGGCCAGGTTGCGCACCTGCACGGAGCCGACGAGCGCGCCGCTCTCGGCCAGCGAGAGATAGTGAGCGCGCACCGCGCGGTCGAGCTCGAGCGTGCGGGCCGTCACCGCGGAGCCGATCCGGATGCCCTGCCCGTTCCCGGCCTCGATGGCGCGCAGTCGCGCGACGCCGGACAGGTCGATCACGCGGGCGGGCTTGAGCAGGCCGTTCTTCATTTGCGGCAGGAGGTCGGTGCCTCCCGCCAGGACCTTAGTCTCGGCCGCCGCCCTGGGCCAGGGCTTTGACACAGTCTTCTACGCTCTCAGGAAGGACGAGCTCGAATCGTCGCACGCGAGGTCTCCTTCGTCGTTTGCCAGCGGCTAAAAACCACACCTACCCGCTCATCAAACTGGGCCAATGTTGGTGTACCTTAGCACATCGTCCTGAGCCGATCATCCCGGCGGAACCATCCGATGCTCAGGCGAAAACGGATGGAGGAGACACGCATGCGAATCGGCTTCATCGGGCTGGGCAACATGGGCGGGCCGATGGCCCTCAACGTTCTCAAGGCCGGCCACGCGATGGTCGTGACGGATCTTCGGCACGAGCTGGCCAAGCCTCACATCGAGCTGGGCGCCAGGTGGGCGGACACGCCCAAGGCTGTCGCGCAGGCGAGCGAGGTCGTCTTCACCTCCCTGCCCGGCCCGCGCGAGGTCGAGGCGGTCGCGCTCGGTGCCGGCGGCGTGCTCGAAGGCGCGGCGCGCGGCACGGTGTACGTCGATCTCTCCACGAACTCGGCGACGTTGATTCGGAGGATCCACGCGGTCTGCGCCGAACGCGGCGTCGACGTGCTGGACGCGCCCGTCAGCGGCGGTGTGCCCGGCGCGCGCTCGGGCAAGCTCGCGGTGCTGGTCGGCGGCGACGAGGCGCTCTACACGCGGATCAAGCCTGTGCTCGACGCGATCGGCGACAAGGTGACCTGGGTCGGCGGGATCGGCTGCGGCACGGTCGCGAAACTCGTTCACAACATGGTCTCCGCGTGCTCGCGCATGGCCATCGCCGAGGGCATGACGCTCGGCATGAAGGCCGGGGTGGCGCCCGAGGTGCTGCTCGACGCGCTGTCGAAGAGCTCGTTCGGCCAGGGCCGCGTCCTGAAGGACATGATCCCGAACACCGTGTTCCCCGGCGCGTTCGACGACGTGAACTTCGCGCTCAAGCTCCTGCGCAAGGACGTCGGGCTCGCCACCGAGCTCGGCCGCGAGTACCACGTGCCGATGATGATCGCGGCGCTCGCCGAGCAGCAGCTCGAGGAGGCGCTCGGGCGCGGCTGGGGCGACAAGGACTCGATGACGTTCTTCCGCCTGCAGGAAGAGCGGGCCGGAGTCGAGATTCGGACGAAGAAGCGGGGAGGCTGACACCATGGCCGACGGACTGTCCGCGATCCTCGAGATCCAAGGACGCCGAGCGGCTGGCCACCGGCTTCGTCTTCACCGAGGGTCCGCTGTGGCATCCGGACGGCTTCTACTACTTCGTCGACATCCGCCGGAGCAATCTGCACAAGGTGATTCCGGGCAAGGAGCCGGAGCTGGTTCGGTCGAACACCGGCGAGGGCAACGGCATGACGTTCGACCTGCAGGGCCGCCTCGTCATCTGCGAGGGCGGCAACCGCCGCGTGACGCGCTGGAGCGGGAGCCAGAGCGAGGTCTTGATGGACCGGTTCGAGGGCAAGCGGCTGAATCGCCCGAACGACGTCGTCTGCAAGATCGGACGGAAGCATCTACTTCACCGACCCGGGCCTGCGTGTGCCGCTCGCCGAGCGCGAGCTTGCCGTCCGCCGGCGTCTACCGCATCGCGCCCGACGGCACGACGTCGCTGGTCGCGGACTGCGAGTATCCGAACGGTCTCGCGTTCTCGCCGGACGAGCGCGTGCTCTACGTGGCCAACACGCGCTGGACGCAGTACATCCACGCCCTGGACCTCGATGCCGCCGGCAAGCTGGTACGGCGTCGCATTTTCGCCGACATGTCGTCCGACGAGACCGACGGCGTGCCCGACGGCATGAAGGTCGACGCCGAGGGCCGCGTCTTCTGCACCGGTCCGGGCGGCACCTGGGTCTTCGCGCCCGACGGCACGCGGCTCGGCATCATCCGCACGCCGGAGGTGCCGGCCAACCTGCGCGTTCGGCGGCCCCGATCTCCGGACCTTGTTCTTCACCGCCCGCACCTCCATCTACACCCTGCGCGTCAAGGACGCCGGGCCAGGCCCATCCCTGGTATCGCACGAGACGGTAACAAAGACGACGATGACGATCAATTTCGGAACGTTCCTGCTGATGCAGTCGCCGTCCGCGCGGTCGTCGCAGGAGATCTACGCGCGCGGGCTCGAGATCGCGCAGGCGGCCGAGACGCTCGGCTTCGGCAACGTCTGGCTCGCCGAGCACCATTTCTCGACCTACGGCTATCTCTCGCGTCCGGCCCAGCTCGCGACCTACATCGCGGCGAAGACGACGCGGATCAGGGTGGGCACGGCCGTCATCGTGGTGCCGCTGCACCATCCGCTCGTGATCGCCGAGGAGATCGCGACCCTGGATCTACTGGCCGGAGGCCGCCTCGACGTCGGCCTCGGACGCGGCTACCAGCCGTACGAGTTCGAGCGCTTCGGCCTCGAGCTCGAGAGCGGCCGCGCGCGCTGGGAGGAGTCGGTCGACATTCTCCTGAAGACCTTCGACGGTCGGCCCGTTCAGCTACGACGGCAAGCTCTTCAAGATCCCGGAGACGATGGTGTTCCCGCAGCCGCTCCAGCAGCCGCACCCGCCGATCTGGATCACGGCGCAGAGCCCGGAGTCGGTGGAGGCGGCGGTGCGCCGCGGCTTCAACGTGCTCACCGGCGGCTTCGGCGTGCCCATCGAGCGGATGGCCGAGTTCCGCCGGCTCTTCGATCGGCTGGTCGCCGAGTACAAGCCCGCGCAGCCGCTCCGGGTCGGTGTCCAGCGCGCGGTCTACGTCGCCGAGAGCCAGGCCGACGCGCGCGCGGCCGCCGAGGAGGCGCGCTGGAACATGCGCGTGACGCTCTCCTTGCGCAACCAGTACGAGCGCGTGGAGCGGGGCCGCGCCATCCCCGTGCCCGCGCCGAAGGAGCCCGACACCGACGATCTGCTCGACCGCTTCCTGATCATCGGCACACCGGACACGGTGATCCGTCAGATCAAGCGCGTCGAGGAGATCGTCGGCATCACGCACTTCAACTGCAGCTTCTGGTTCGGCGACCTCGAGCACGCGCGCGTCATGAGCTCGATGGAGCGCTTCGCGCGCGAGGTGCTGCCGGCGTTTCAGTCGATGGGGGAGACGGCGCTGGTCGGGCCGAGGCGCTGAGATCGAGCCCCAGACGTCGTGAGCGACGTCGAGGGCCAGGGCGAGCTTGCGGCGCTGGTCGTCGGCGGTGATCTTGTTGCCGTGGTGCGTGCTGGAAAAGCCGCACTGGGGGCTCAGGCAGAGGTTCTCCAGGGGGACGTACCGCGCGGCCGCCTCGATGCGGCGCTTGAGGTCGTCCTTCGTCTCGAGCTCGGGCACCTTGGAGCTGATCAGCCCGAGCACGACCTTCTTCCCCTTCGGCACGAACCGCAGCGGCTCGAAGCTGCCGGCCCGGTCCGTGTCGTACTCGAGGAAGAAGGCCTGCACGTTCAGGCGACGCGAACACCGTCTCGGCGACCGGGTCGTAGCCGCCGCTCGCCATCCAGGTGCTCTTGAAGTTGCCCCGGCAGGTGTGGATGGCGATCGTGACGTCGCGCGGAACGTCGCGCACGACGGCGTTGACCTGCGTCGGCGTACATCCCGGGCAGCCGCTCCGGATCGTCGCCGAGCTTCTTCACCTGCTCGCGCACCCTCGGGTCGCACATCATGGCCACGGTGGTGTCGTCGATCTGCAGATAGCGGCACCCGGCCTCGCAGAGCGCGCTGGATCTCCTCACGATAGGCGGCGGTCAGGTCCCTCCAGAATTCGTCGAGGTCCGGATAGGTCGCCCTCAGCGTCGGCCGGTCACCGCGCGCATGCAGCATGACCGGGGACGGCAGGCAAAACTTCGCGGTGCGCGTCGTGGTCGCCTTGAGAAACGTGAAGTGGTCGAGCATGCTCGGCTTCGAACGCCGGATCTTGCCGGTCACCTTCATGAGCGGCGGCTGCTCGTCGGCGCCCTCGAATTTCACGCCGAAGCTCTGCGTGGACGTCTCCACGCCGTCGAAGCCGCGCAGGAAATCGATGTGCCACCAGTCGCGCCGGAACTCGCCATCGGTCACGCTCTGCAGGCCGACCGATTCCTGGAGGGCGACGGCGCCGCGGATCGCCTGATCCTCCACGGCACGCAGCGCGGCGCGATCGATCTCGCCGCGCGCCGCGCGGGCCCGGCCTCGCTCAAGCTCGGGCCGGGCGCAGCAGGCTCCCGACGTGGTCGGCACGGAACGGCGGTCGCGCCACCGTACTCATCGGTCCTCCCTGCTACCAGGCGAGCGCGTAGGTGGGCCGACGCGGGTCGGCGCCCGCCGAGAGCACGCCGGTTGCCGGGTCGCGACGGGTGACCACCGCGCCGATCCCGCAGGCGCCGATCTCGGTCACGGCGTGGCCCAGGGCGCGGAGCTCGGCGCGCGTGCTCGATCGGCAATGCCCGGCTCGACGTTGAGCTGGCCGGGATGGTACGACCCGCGGCCAGAACGAGTTGACGAACGTCTGGGTCGAGAAGCGCGGCGCCTCCACGGCCTGCTGCGGGATTCATCCCGAAGACCAGGAGATTCAGGACGAGCTGCAGGTCGGCCTGCGCCTGGTCGTCGCCGCCCGGGCAGCCGACCGTCATCGTCGGCACGCCGCTCTTCGCAGATCAGATAGTTGATGAGCGTGGTGCGCGGGCGCTTGCCCGGGACGAGGGCGTTCGGGTGACCGTCCTCGAGCACGAACATCTCGCTCCGCGTGCTGAGCGTGCAGCCCAGCTCGGGCGCGAACGCCGACTTCCTGAACACGCCGCCGCTCGGCGTCAGGCAGATCATGTTGCCCTCGCGATCGATCGCGGCGACGTGCGTGGTCCCGTCGGCCGCGCCGCTTCGGAGGCCGAGTCAGCCCGAAGGCCCGCCGTCGCGCCGACGCCGCGGAGCGCGGCGCCGCGATGCCGAAGATCGCCCGGCGCCGGAGCTTCGGCCGCCGCGCGGTCGCTGCGGATCAGCGCCGCGCGTTCTTCAAGTACGCGGGGGCGATCAGCTCGGCGATCGCCGTCGAACGCATCCTCGCGATCACCGTAGTACCGCTCGCGGTCGGCGAACGCGAGCTTGAGCGCCTCCGAGACCACGTGGATGTACCGGGCGGAGTTGTGCCCGAGGGCGCGCAGATCGAATGTCGCGAGCATGCCGAGCGCCTGCATCAGCACGGGCCCCTGAGTCCACGCCGACTGGCCCGAGGATCTCGCGGCCGGCGAACGTGGTTCGCAGCGGCGGCTCGAGCCGCGCGCGGTATCCCGCCAGATCGGAGGCGCGCAGCAGGCCCTCCGAGCCGCTCGGAGAAGCCGCCGATGGTCGCCGCGATGTCCCCGCCGTAGAAACGCTCGCGCGCGGCGGCGATACCCGCCGTCCGATGACCCCGCGCCTTCGCATCGGCCTCGACGAGCCGGCGAAGCGTTCGCGCCGAGGGCAGGCTGCACGAACAGCTCGCCGACCTCCGGCACCCGGCCGCCCGGATAGAACACCGCGGTCCCGCCGGGCGGATAGATGTCGAACTGGCTCCGGGTCTCCGGGATGGCGAGCAAGCCGCCGCATGTACTCGTACATCGGGAATCCGTGCTCGGCGTAGCGGACGGCCGGCGCCAGCACCTCGCTGACGCGTCTTCGTGCCGTGGGTCTCGAGCAGGGTCAGGTAGGTGTCGACCGCTCCCGGCACCGTGAACGACAGATGAGCCTCCGGCCCCGGCCCGGTCGGGATGCGATCGAGCCCGCGCCCACGGAAGAAGGCGGTCGTCGCCAGCGCCGGCGCCGTCCCCTGCCCGCTCAGCGCGAAGCACTCGCGTGCCCGCGCGTCGTAGATCAGCGCCACGCACTCGCCGCAGGAGCGTGTACGAGGCGGTCGGCTCGACCACGGCCGCGGCGAACCCGGCCGCCACGACGGCGTCGAAGGCGTTGCCGCCGGAGAGCAGCATGCGCATGCCCGCCATCGAGACCAGGGGGTGGCCCCCGGAGACGACGCCCTGAGTGCCCGAGACGACGGGCCGCGTGGTCGACCAGTCCGCTGCGTGATGCTCCATCTCGTGGATCCGTCCGGTCACTCGGCTCATCGGCTCACCTCGATGGTCTCGCCTCTGACGTCTGTGGGCGTCATGGTATACGGGCACGACTCCCGGCGCTACGCTCGCCGGTAGATGGACCCCGCGCGATGACGCGCGCGAGATCGGGCGCGTCCCGCGACTCGATCCGGTGACCGCGCGGATGCAAGGGCCCGGGATCGAGGCCGAGCCGCGCGACGATCGTCGGGTGTCCGTAGTAGCCGTCGTAGGTGTGGCGCACGAGCGCCTCGAACAAGTCCACGTGCGCCGCTCGACGCGCCGTAGGACAGTCTCCCGTCCGCTCCGCGTCGATGCGCAACCCGGAACTCGGCGGGCGCCGGCGCTCGCGCCGCCTCCTGCACGCTTCTGGAGCCCGAGCGCGAGCAGCGGCGCGAGCCTCGGCCGATTCGGCGGCGATGGCGAGAACGTGGTCGACGGCCACCGCGCCCGCTTCCCGGAAATCGCTCCGCGGCCGGGACGAGGGTATCGAGCACGGCGGTCAGGAGATCGCGTTTCGCCGTCGAGCGCTGCCTGCCGTCACGCGCGCCTCCGGATCATCCCGTCGGCGATGTAGAGCGCCACCGCCTGAATCGTCGAGGTCGGGTTCACCCCGGCGCAGGTCACCATGACGCTGCCGTCGACGATGTAGAGGTTCGGCACGTCGTGGCATCGCCCCTCGGCGTCGATGACCGAGGTGGCCGGATCGCGTCCCATGCGCGCGGTGCCCATGAGATGCCAGCCGCCGGCGCGCAGGAGTGGGTTGAAGGCCACCTCGCGAGCGCCCGCGGCTTCCAGCGCCTCGCGGGCGCGGGCGATGCCGTGGTCCAGCATGCGCCGGCTGTTCTCGGCTGAGCGTGTACGTCACGCGCGGCGCCGGGATGCCGTGAGCGTCGGTGAGCGCGGGGTCGAGGTCGACGCGATTCTCCGGCTCCGGAAGGTCCTCGCCGATGATCGGCGACGGTGATCGTGCGGTCGAAGCGCTCGGCGTAGGCCCGCCGGTGCGCGCGGCCCCAGGGCACGCGGTCCCCGACCGACCCGCCGTTGGCCGACGCGATCGGCGAGAGGCCCGCGGGCCACCTGGAACGAGTAGCCCCTGACGAAGCCGCGCGAGAGGTCGGTTTCGTAGAACTCCTGGCTGATGATGCTGCAGCCGATCGGGCCGCGATGACCGCCGAGCGGGCGATCGAAGACGCCGCGCACCATCGCGTATGGATGGAACATGAGGTTACTTGCCCACCAGCCCGCTGCGATTGGCCAGCCCGTCGGGAAACCGCGCCGAGCGCGAGTTCAAGCAGGAGCCGCGGCGTGCCGATACCGTTGGCGGCGAGCACGACGGCGCGCGCCTTCTGCGCCCGCTCGCGCCCGTCGCGGTCGTAGTAGACGGCGCCGTCGGCGAGCCCGTCCGGCCCGAGCGTGATCTCGCGCACGCTGGCGCGCGTGATGAGCCGCGCGCCGGCCGCGAGCGCCTTCGGCCAGTACGTGATGTCCGTGCTCGCCTTGGCTCCGATGGGCAGCCCAGATCGCACGGGCCGCAGTTCACGCAGGCGCGCCGGCCGTCGTAGTCGCGCGTGAGAATGGCGCTGTCCGAAGGCCACCAGTGCCAGCCCAGCCGATCGAAGCCGCGGGCGATGGTGAGGCCGAGCGTGTCGAGCGGGATCGGCGGCGTCTGGCGCGGCGACTTCGGCGGATAGCCGGGATCGCCCGTCATCCCGGCCACGCCCATCATGCGGTCGTTGAGATCGAAGTACGGCTCGAGCGTCCGCGTAGTCGATGGGCCAGTCGTCGGCGACGCCGTCGAGGCTCTTCACGCGAAAGTCCGAAGGCCGAAAGCGCGGGAAGTGAGCGCTCCAGTGGATCGTGCTCCCGCCGACGGCGTTGTACATCAAGCGGCGAGATCGGGGAGGCCTGCTCGTTGACCGGATAGTCCTGAGGACGGCGCCGCACGTTCGGCTCGGCGCTCCAGTCGGTGTGCCGGTGGAGCTCCCAGTCGGCCCGCCAGTGCGGATAGCTCTGGGGGTCGACCCAGTCGCCTTGCTCCAGGCATACGACGCCGATCCCGGCGCGCGCGAGCCTCCAGGCGACGGCGGCGCCGGCCGCGCCGGCGCCGATCACGAGCACGTCAGGGCGCCGATCGCGGGTCGCCGGCGGACGGCGGTCGCGGTCACCTGGCGCGAATCTCGGTCAGCAAACGCTCGGCGGTCGGCCGGTGCCGCATGACCCAATCGGCGAGTAGCTGGGCTGCCGCTCGTCGATGATGCGCTTGAGCTCCACCTTGGCCTCATCGTAGCGGCCGAGGGCGATGAGGCAGCGGGAGAGCTCGACGCGCGCCCGGGTGAAATGCGGATCCAGGGTGAGGGCCTTTCGCAGGTAACCCTCGGCACGCGGAACATCGCCGCCGAACATCGCGGGCGTCTCGAGATAGAACGAGCCCGCCAGCGCCAGGCCCGGGACGTGATTCGGGTCGAGCTCGAGGATCGTGTCGATCTCGCCGCGCAGGGTCGAGAGCATGAACGCGGCGCGGAGCTTGCCCTTGGTGATCGCCCAGCGACCGAGATTCGCGGCGTACCAGAGGTGGGCTTCCGGGCTTCGCGGCGCCAGATCGATCGCGCGCTTGGCCACGTCGCGCCCGCGCTCGTAGCTCGCCAGCTTCGCGTCGGTCGTGTCCGCGCGGTAGTCCGCCCACGCGAGGTGAACCCAGGCCAGGAGGAGCAGCGCCTCCAGGGTCGGCGTCGGCGTCCGCGCGACCTCGCTCTCCAGGAGAGCCCGGGCGCGATCGAGCCGCGCCCGGTCTTCGTGAAAGGTGGTGAGCATCTTCCACGCCTCACCGACCGGACCGCTGGGCGGCGGCGTGGCGGCGCCGGCCTGGACCGCCAGCGCGAGGGCGACGACGCACGCGGCCGCGGCGCCGGCGAGGCGACGGCGGCCAGGCCCGGCGCGGCTCACGAGGCGGCGTGGCGGCGATGCGTGGGCGGCCATGGGGACACGCCCCCGGAGGGTAGCATGGCCGCCGCGCTCAGCGCCGGCGCGCGACGATGGTTTCCACGCTGTGCACGTGGTGACGCCGTCCTGCGCGCAACGGATCATCCCTCCTCGTGGCGCAGGATGATCCAGCCCCGATAAGCGTCGCGCAGCTCGCGCGGGGAGAAGTAGTGCACGACCTCGTTCTTCTCCCGGTAGATCACGCCGCTCGGTGAAGACCATGTGGGCGTGGTAGCCGCCGCGGCGTGTGAGGCCACGGAGCCGGTCGAACAGCGCGCTCGCGTCGTTCCGGGCCACGTAGTGGATCGAGCCGCACGAATACACGAGATCGAACGCGCCCCGCACGGGCAGATCGGGCATGGCTGCGCACACCCACGGCACACGAACGCCCGCGATCTTCCGCCAGCCTCGCGGCCTTCCGGAGCCCGTCGAGGGAGAGATCGACACCGACGACGTCGTGTCCCTGCTCGGCCAGGAAGATGCTGTCGCGCCCCTCGCCGCAGCCGAGATCGAGCGCGCGGGCCCGGCCCGGCGAGCTCGATCGCCTCCCGGGCCAGTGCCGAGGGCCGCGTACCCCAGATGAAGCGGTCGGGCGTTCCGCATACTCGCGACCCCACGGGCTCCAGGGAGGCGGCTCGAGCGTCGCGCGGCGCCCGGCGCCCCCTCAGTGCTTGTGCTCGGCCTTCTCGAGCTCATCCTTGCCGAGCGATTCCAGGAGCGTGCCGAGCTCGTTGGCGTGATCCTCTTCCTTGGCCAGGATCTCTTCGAGCATCCGGCGGGTCGTCGGATCGTCGTTGCCGAGAAAGCCGCACCATCTCGGAGTACGACTCGATGACGATGCGCTCGGCGACCAGGTCCTCCCGGATCATCTCGAGCAGCCCCTTGCCCTCGACGTATTCCGAATGGCTGCGGCTGACGAGTGTTGCCCGGGTTCAGATCCGGCTCACCGCCGAGCTGCGTGATTCGCTCGGCGATCTGGTCCACGTGCCGCTGCTCGGAGTTCGCGTGCTCGAGAAACTCCTGGGCCACGCCGCTCGCGTGGATTCCGGCCGCCATGTAGTAGTGGCGCTTGTAGCGCAGGACGCACACGATCTCGGTCGCGAGCGCTTCGTTCAAGATGCGCAACACCGTCTCGACGTCGGCTCGATAGCCCTCGGTCACCGCGCCCTGCTCGATGTGGGCGCGCGCTCTCCGGCGGAGCTCCTGGACGTCGGTCACGAACGTTCCCGACCCCGACTTGATCACGAGTGATTTGTCTTTTGCCACGGCACCACCTCCCTGCTAGAGCCGTCCGGTGAGAAGCAGGACCAGGACGATGAGAACGATGATGCCGAGCCCGCCGCTCGGGTAGTAAACCCCATCCGGCGCTATACGGCCACGTGGGCAAAGCACCGATGAGGGCCAACACCAAAACGACAATCAGGACAGTCGACAGCATTGCCCTTCCCCGCTTGTTGTGTAGACGCAAAAGGGAGATTGCTGCAGCCGAGGTGCCAATCGTATCGCGCTCCAGCGCGCAGTAACAACGGCCCCATGGACTGAGCACCGCCGGCGCACGGGAAAGATTTACCGAGTAACTCTTACTGGATCCGGGCCGGCCCGTGTCAGCGCGCGGCACACGTCTTGCTACCTCCGGAAGTTGTTCGACGATCACAAAAACTAAAGGAGGCGAGACCTCATGAACCAGGACATCCTCAGCGGCAAGTGGAAGCAGATGCGCGGTCAGGTCAAGCAGTGGTGGGGCAAGCTCACGGACGACGATCTCGACCGCATCGACGGCGCGATGGACAAGCTCGCCGGCTCCTTGCAGGAGCGATACGGCTGGGAGCGCGAGCAGGTCGAGAGCGAGATGAAGAAGCGCTTCGATCAGTACGACACCGAGCTGCGCGATCCGTCTCGCCGGTAAGCAGTAGCCAGACACAGCGGGAGCGGGCGGGTCCGAAGACCGTCCGCTCCCGCTTCTGCATCAGTCCCTCGCGCTTAGCTGGCCTTCGCCTGCACCACTCGCAGCTCGTTCTTGACCGACTTGACGCCGTCGACCCGGTGCGCCATCTCGGAGGCCTTTGCGGCCGCGGAGATGTTCGGCACCTCGCCGCTCAACACCACGACGCCGGCGTCGGTTCGGACGTCGATCTTCTTCAGCGTTGCGTCCTTGGCGAAGCTGGTCTCGACCGCCTTCGTGATCTGCTTGTCGTTGGCCGCGACGGTCTTGCGCGCCGCCGGCGACACGACCTGGAGGTCGTTCTTCACGCTCTTGACGCCCTCGATGCCCTTGGCGATTTCGGCAGCCGCCGTCTTCGCCTCTTCCGAGTCGACCTTGCCGCGCAGGAAGACTCTGACCGTTCACGGTCTCGACTCGCACGTCCTTACCCGCCACCCGATCGTCCGCGAAGAGGGCGATCTTCGCCTTCGACGTGACCCAGCTATCGCTGACGGCCTCCTTGGCCTCGTGGGTCGTCTCCTTCGCCTTGTTCTGCATCTTGTCCATCGTGCCTTCGGCTCTTGCCTGCCTTGTCGGCGGCGCCCACGCTCAGCGGCAATGCGAAGAGCACAGCCGTGACGAGCGCGACTCCAAACTTCAACTCGCTCCGCATGATTTCCTCCTCCGTTAATCTCTGGTATGGGACCCCGCTCACACGGGTGTCCGATTCGTTCGCCTGCTAGTAACGAGCAATGACCTTGCCACCGCGATCCGCACGCGCGATGCGGCGTCGAAATGCTGGCAAGTCCAGGGCCGTTGCGGATTCGAGCTCGTGGACTGACGAACCGCGGATCGGAGCGCGTCGAGCGGTAGTTGTTACGCGGTGAGCCGGTAGATCCTACTCGGTCTGCGCCGGCGCGTGACGGTGAACTCCTGATCCGGACAGCTCTGGTATCGCGCTTGCTCGTCAGAACATCGACACCACCGCACGCCAAACGGGAGAACGTTGATGAGGACGCGATACGGGTTTGCACGGACGAGTCTCGCCCTGCTGCTCACGCTCACGACAGGATGCGCAGGTGTCCCGCCTCACCTCGAGCTTCCGAAGCTCGACATCAAGCAGCCGGCGTTCGCGGCGACTCTCGGTGCGTACACGGGGTCGACCGTGGTCGGCGGCAATCGCGTCGAGATCTTGCAGAATGGCGAGGAGATCTTCCCCGCCAAGCTGGCGGCGATCCGCAAGGCGCGTCGCACGATCAACTACGCCCAGTACGTCTTCGAGGGCGGCGAGCCCGCCAAGGAGATCGCCGCGGCGCTCGCCGAGCGCTGCCGCGCCGGCGTCCAGGTCAACGTGCTGCTCGACGCCGTCGGGGCGCTCGCCATGCCCGGCGAGCTGCGTGAAGAGATGAGCGGCGCCGGCTGCCGGATCGAGAACTATCGGCCGCTGAGCCCGTTCGCGCTCGATCGCGTGAACTACCGTAACCATCGCCGGATTCTGGTCGTGGACGGCATGACCGGCGTAACCGGTGGTTCCGGAATCAGCGGCAAGTGGAGCGGCAACGGGCGCCAGGAAGGACATTGGCGCGACACCGACGTCCTGCTGGAAGGGCCCGTGATCGAGCAGCTGCAGGGGGCGTTCGCCGAGAACTGGCTCGAGGCGACGGGGGTAGCGATCGGCGGCCCCGCCTATTTCCCGCGCCGGCGCCTGGACGCCAAGGGGCTGGTCGAGGCCCAGGTCGTGCGAAGCTCGCCGGCCGGCGGCAGCACGGCGATGTACACCATGTTTCTGCTCGCCCTGGCCTCCGCCCGGCACTCGATCCACATCACCAACCCGTACTTCGTGCCCGACGAGAAGATGATCAGCACCCTGGTCGCGGCCGCGCGGCGGGGCGTGCGGGTCGTGCTCGTCATCCCGGGCGCGATCGACCACAATCTGGTCCGCCAGGCGAGCCGCTCGGAGTTCGGCCGCCTGCTGAAGAACGGCGTCCGGATCTACGAGTATCGGCCGGCGCTCCTGCACGCGAAGACCATGGTCGTCGACGGCATCTGGGCGACGGTGGGAAGCACGAACCTGGATCACCGCTCGTTCGCGCTGAACGAAGAGGTGAACGTCGCGATCTACGATGTCGACACCGCGCAGCGGCTCGAGCGGATCTTCGCGCAGGACCTCTCCAACTCGCGCCAGGTATCGTACAAGGACTGGAGCCAGCGCGGGCTCACGAGCCGATTCCTCGAGCTCCTGGCGCTGCCCCTCAAGGAGCAGATGTAGCGGCGCGGGCTGGCAGGCCTCGCACCCCTCATGTAAGCTCGAACGAGTGGTTGTGGCGGCGGTCCGTCAGGCTCTACTGTTCGTCGCGCTGGCTCTGCTGGTCAGCGCGAGTGAGGCACTGCCGCAGCAGTCCGCTCCGGCGTCCATCTCCTCGCCGACCGCCGTCGCCGGACTCCCGGCGGCGCAGCGCGTCGGGCGCACGTTCCGGAACCTCGACCCCGACTATCACCGGGCCTCGGTCTGGGCGCGCGCGCGCTCCTTGATCGTCGGTGGCACGTGGCTGGTGGGCGAGCGCCGCGTGGCGCCGCTGCCCGTCGCGCAGCCGGACCTGGCCGAGCTCCGCGACGGCTCACGGGCGACCGTGACGTGGATCGGGCACTCGACCCTCCTCGTCACCCTCGACGGCGTCAACTTCCTGACCGACCCGAACTGGGCGAGTCGCGCCGGACCGTTCGGCGGTCTGGTGGGCGTAGGGCGCTACACGCCGCCGGCGGTCGCGTTCGACGATCTGCCGCGCATCGATTTCGTGCTGATCTCACACGACCACTACGACCACCTCGACGAGCCGACCGTCCGGCATCTGGCCCAGGCCTTTAATCCGCGATTCGTCGTGCCGCTCGGCCTCAAGAAGTGGCTCGAGGACCGCGATATCACGAACGTCGTCGAGCTCAACTGGGGCGAATCGGTGAAGATCGGCGGCGTGACCATCGTCTGCACACCGGCGCAGCACGGCTCCGGCCGGACGCTCGCCGACCAGGGGCGCCGGCTGTGGGCGTCGTGGGCGGTGCTCGGCTCCAAGCGGTTCTACTTCGCGGGCGACACGGGCTACTACCACCACTTCAAGGACATCGGCGAGGCGCTCGGCCCGTTCGACCTGGCCGCCTTGCCGATCGGCTCCTACACGCCGCGCGCACTGGCCAAGCCCGTGCACATCTCGCCGGAGGAAGCGCTCCAGGCATGGCAGGATCTGCGGGCCGCGAAGTTTCTCGGCATCCACTGGGGCACGTTCGCTCTGGCGCGCGAGCCGTACGACGAGCCGCCCCGGCGGATCGCCGAGGAGGTCTTGCGGCGTCGGCTCGACGCCGACAGCGTGTGGATTCTGAAGCCAGGCGCGACCACCGCCTGGTGAAGACGCTTGCGCGGAGCGTCTGAGCGCGTCAGACTTCCGCCGATGACGGGGCACGGCAGCGAGTTCACAGAACGTCTGCCCGCGATCGGCACGCGCTGCCGGCGTGTCCTGATCGTCGAGGACAACGCCGACGCGCGCGAGGGATTGCGACTGCTTCTCACCTTCGCGGGACACGAGATCGAGACCGCGGAGGACGCTTCGAGCGCGCTCGACAAGCTCCGAGCCTTCCAGCCCGACGTCGCCCTGATCGACATCGGCCTGCCCGGTATCGATGGCTACGCCCTGGCTCGGATGGCCCGCCAGACTCCCGAGGCGCGAGGCGCCTACCTGATCGCTCTCACCGGCTACGGTCAGGCGGAGGATCGGCAAGAGGCGCTGGCGGCTGGCTTCGACGCGCACATGACCAAGCCCATAGACACGACCAAGCTCTGCAACTTCCTCGCGGATCGCTGACCCGGCGCCGGCCGCCCCTGGCCGGCCGAACGAATTACACGATCGGCCGAAGTTACACGGCTGTCATGGAGATTTTACCCGCTGTCCGGCGCCTCCCTGCCTGAAACCACGCGATTCTGCGAGGTTTTTCCCTGGCACGACCTTTGCGGACGGAGACCGAGTCCAGTAGGACAGATCAGGAGGGGACCCATGGCATTGGATCCGGTCTGCATGATGGAAATCAGCCGCGAATCGGCCGAGGCGCAGCTCGTGTACGAGGGAGAAACCATCTACTTCTGCTGCGATGAGTGCAAGCGGATCTTCGACGCCGATCCCGAGACGTTTCTCGACGAGATCGAGTCGGTCGGGGATCCGGCGGGCCACAAAGCGTAGACTCTCGCGGGAGCGCTCGCAAGAGCCGGACGGACCGAGGCTCGGAGGCGGGCCGTGGCCTATGAGGACCCTCGACTATTCGCTCGTGAGGCACGAAGCAGAATTTCACCGTTTGCTGGAGAGATTGCCGACGGGTGCCTACACCTGCGATCCCGACGGGCTGATCACGTACTTCAATGCTCACGCGCTCGAGCTCTGGGGGCGAGAGCCGAAGCTGAACGACCCGATCGACCGCTTCTGCGGCTCCTTCAGGCTCTTCACGGCAGACGGAACTGCGATCCCTCACGACCAGTGCTGGATGGCGCTCGCCCTGAGGACCCAGCGCGACTTCCATGGCCAGGAGGTCGTCATCGAGCGTCCGGATGGCCAGCGCCGCACCGTGATGGCTCACGTCAACCCGATCCGCGACAGGTCCGGAAAGGTCCTCGGCGCGGTGAACGTACTCGTCGACATCACCGCGCGCAAGCAGGTCGAGGATGCCTTGCAGACAGCTGACCGATCCAAGAGTGAGTTTCTGGCGACGCTGGCTCATGAGCTCCGCAACCCGCTGGCGCCCATTCGCAACGCGGTCCAGATTCTGAACCGTGAGGGCGCCCTCGCGCCGGAGTCGCAGTGGGCGTTGTCCGCGATCGAGCGACAGGTCCGACAGATGGCCAGGCTCATCGACGATCTGGTCGACGTCGCCCGGATCACCAGCAACCGGCTCGAGCTCCGCAAGGAGCGTGTCGACCTGGCGGCGGTGTTGCGATCGGCCGTCGAGACGAGCGGGAGCCTCTTGAAAGCCGGCGAACATCAGTTCACCGTCATCCTGCCGGAGGCGCCGATCCATCTCGACGCCGATCCGGTCCGGCTGGCCCAGGCGGTGTCGAATCTCTTGAACAACGCCGCGCAGTTCACCGACCGCGGCGGCCGCATCTGGCTCATCGCCGAGCGTGACGCCGGCGACACCGTCATCACCGTTCGTGACACCGGTGTCGGCATTCCCCCGCCGGTGCTGCCCCACGTCTTCGAGATGTTCACCCACGGCGAACAAGCCCGGGCGCCGCGGCTCGGCGGGTTGGGCATCGGGCTCACGCTCGTGAAGCGAGTCGTCGAGATGCACGGCGGCACGATCGCCGCGGAAAGCGCGGGACAGGACCTGGGGAGCACGTTCGTCATCCGCCTTCCGGCCGCCGAGACGGCGCTGGATGTGGAGCCGCAGACGGAGAACCCTTCGCGAATGAGCCCGCCCTCGCTCCGCGTGCTGGTCGTGGACGACAACCGCGATGCCGCCGACAGTCTGGCGATGCTCCTGCGCACCACCGGCAACGAAATCCGCACCGCCTACGACGGCCTCGAGGCCCTGCAGGTGGCCAACGAGTTCCGCCCCGAGGTCGTGCTGCTCGATATCGGCTTGCCGAAGATCGACGGCCACGAGGTGGCCCAGCGGCTGCGCCGGGAGCCCTGGGGCCAGCGCGTGTGCCTGATCGCCGTCACCGGATGGAGCGACGAAGCCGATCGCGCCCGGTCACGGGCCGCGGGCTTCGACCACCATCTGGTCAAGCCCCTGGACACGGGCCATCTCGCTCAGCTCCTGAGCTCGGTCGAGCGCTCGGCGCGGGGCTGAGACCGTGAACGGCTCTGTGAGGGTCGCCGCGGTCGGCGACCTCCATTGCAAGCGGAGCTCTTCGGGCTCCTTCCAGACACTCTTCTCCCGTGTCGCCGAGAGCGCCGACGTGCTCGCCCTGTGCGGGGACCTCACCGATCGTGGTCTGCCGGACGAGGCGCGGATCCTGGCGAAGGAGCTCCAGGCGGTGAAGATTCCGAAGATCGCCGTCCTCGGCAACCACGACTTCGAGTCGGATGCCGCGGGCGAGGTCACCGAGATCCTCGCGGGCGCGCAGGTCACGGTGCTCGACGGAACGTCCCTGGAGATCTCGGGCATCGGCTTCGCCGGGGCCAAGGGCTTCGCCGGCGGCTTCGGCGACCGCGCGCTCCAGGCGTGGGGCGAGGGCGCGACGAAGGTCTTCGTGCGCGAGGCGGTCGACGAGACCCTCAAGCTCGAGTCGGCGCTGGCCCGGCTGCGCACGCTCGGCCGCGTGGTGCTCCTACACTACGCGCCCGTCCTCGATACGGTCGAGGGCGAGCCGCGCGAGATCTATCCGTTCCTCGGGTCGAGCCGCCTCGAGGAGCCCCTCAACCGCTATGCCGCGAGCGTCGTGTTCCACGGCCATGCCCACCGGGGCCAGCCCGAGGGCAAGACGTCGGCCGGCGTGCCGGTCTACAACGTGGCCCTACCCTTGCTCCAGCAGCTCTATCCAGATCGGTCGCCGTTCCGGGTCGTCGAAATTCCGGCGCAGCTCACCGAGCCTGCGCCGCCACCCGTCACCGTCAGCCGCGAGCAGACCCAATGAGCCAGACCATGGTGTCCGAGAACCGCGCGCCACGTCCACGACGCGAGACCACGACCGCGGGCACGACGACCCAGCGTTTCTACCGTCGCGTCCTGCGGGAGCTCAGCGCCGCCGGGATCGAATTCCTCGTCGGGGGCGGCTACGCGCTCGAGCGCTATCTCGGCATCGGCCGGCTCGTGAAGGACCTCGATCTGTTCCTGCGCGCCGACGACGTCCAGAAGGCGCTCGACCATCTCGGCGCACGCCTCGGGTGCGACACCGAGCTCACCTTCCCGCACTGGCTCGGCAAGGTCCGCAAGCGCGGCGACCACGTCGATCTCATCTTCAACGCCGGTAACGGCGTCTGCGCGGTGGACGACGAGTGGTTCAACTATGCGGTGCCCTCGCGCGTCCTGGACGTGCCCGTCCTGCTCTGCCCGGTCGAGGAGATGATCTGGTCGAAGGCGTTCGTGATGGAGCGGGAGCGCTACGACGGCGCCGATGTCGCGCATCTCCTGCATGCCTGCGCCGGGTCGCTCGACTGGGATCGGCTGAGCCAGCGCTTCGGAAAGCACTGGCGCATCCTGTTCGCGCACCTGATCCTGTTCGGCTTCATCTATCCCTCCGAGCGCCGGCGGATCCCCGAGGCCGTGATGCGCGAGTGCCTGCGCCTCCTGGATCACGAGATGCGCCATGCCTCCTCACGGCGGATCTGCCGGGGGACGTTGACCTCGCGCGCGCAGTACCTCGTCGATCTCGAGCTCTGGGGATACGAGGACGCGCGGCTGGCGCCGCACGGCAGCATGAGCGAAGAAGATACATCGATCTGGACGGCGGCCATCGATGCGGAGGCGAGCCGACCGCTCGGCGAGCGTCCGCGCGAGGCCGACGCCCCCGACGATCTACCAGCAGGGAGAACGACCAATGGCTCGATGTGACGTATGCGGAAACGACTACCGCCGGACGATGGAGATCCGCTACCAGAATTCGGTCGGGACGTACGACTCGTTCGAGTGCGCCATCCAGAAGATCGCGCCGGTCTGCGAGCACTGCCGTTGCCGCGTCATCGGACACGGCGTCGAGCACGGCGATCGCATCTTCTGCTGCGCTCACTGCGCCGAGAAGGCGGGCGTCAGCCCGCGCGAGATTAACGCTTAGGGTCGCAGGGGGCGGGGGTCTGCGGGAGGGTGGCCGCGACCACGCGGTACGCGTTCGCTACTCCGCGGCGGCTGGGCTCCATCCGGGCGCGCGACTTCCGACGTTCGCTTGGAGGGAACGGGTCCGGCCACCCCTCCCGCAGACCCCCGCCCCCTGCGACCCTGCTGAGACCCGCAGAGCAGCCGCAACATCGAGCACCGGAGGCGCGGGCGGGAGACTGCTCGGCTTAGGAACGGAGGATCGCGGAGCGCGTGGCCGGATCACGGGTCGGCGGCAAGGCGGAGGAGGCGCCGGTCGTCGCGCGGCTGCGCGAGCGGATTGCGAAGGGATTCTCGTACGTCGAGGACGTCATGTACGTGGGGCTGGCCGCGCTCCTGGCGCTCAGTGCGCTGGTGTTGCTGGGGGCGACCGCGCTGACGCTCGCGCGCAGTGTGATCGGGGGGCGCGCTGCCGGCCGGGATCGTGGGTCTGCTCGATCAACTCTTGCTGGTGCTGCTCATCGTCGAGCTGCTCTACACGGTCCACGTGTCGTTCCGAGAGCACGTGCTGACCGCGCCGCCGTTTCTGCTGGTCGCGCTGATCGCGACCGTCAGGCGCATTCTGGTGCTCACCGCCGAGACCAAGACCGTCATGGAGGCCCGACCCGATGCGTTCCGCGAGACGATGGTGGAGCTTGGGCTCCTGACCCTGATGGCGCTCAGCCTCGTCGTCTGCCTCTACCTTCTCCGCACGCGCGACGTCGGAGTCCCCGCCGGCGCTGAACGAAGATAGCTGGGGGCCCAGGCTCCCTTGACCGTTTCTCTCTCGTGGCGATTCGAGGGCCGGGCCTAGCTTTCGAATGCTGCCGTTCTTGGACGCGCGGGAGAATCCGCGGGGGACGAAGATTCCGCTGATCGGGCTTCGTCGCCTCGACCCTGGTCGTCCAGCGCGCGCAGGCTACTGACGGCGCGACGTTCGAGCATGCGCGCCTGCTGGCGACGGGCGGTCTCCAGCGCCGTCCGGAAGCACATCTCGGCCCCGGTGGCGTCGCGGCGGGCCGCGATTAGCAGTTCTCCTCGTAGTCGATGGAGCTCGGCCTCGTAGAAGCGCTCCCCCGTCCTCTCCGCGGCCGCGAGCGCCTCTGTGACGGTGTCCAGGGCAACGTCGACGCGGCCCACCTTGGAATAGCCGTCGGCCAGCGAGCCGAGAAAGTACGGTAGGTCCACGGGACCTAGTGTCCGAACGGCCGCGATCCCCTCGCGCATCAGCGCGATCCCCTCTTCGGTCTCTCCCGCCTGAACCATTGCCCATCCCCGCATGGTGCTGGCCCGCGCCGACAGCTCGACAAAGCCCCGCTCCCGAGCGAGGACACCGGCCTCCTCGGCGAGTTGCCGGCAGAGTCGCCAGTCGCCACGAAGACGATGGACAAAGGCGGCGACGAGGAGCGCCTGGGTTTCGCTGAACGGATGTCCGAGCGTGCGGGCCAGCGCGATCGAGTCTCGACTGTGCCGGTCGGCTTGCTCGGCCTCGCCCAACAATTCGAGCGCCCAAGCGCCCATCGAGAGCCCACACACGCACGCGTCGTGGTCGCCGTAGAGCGCGGCGAGCGACGCGTGCTGGTCGGCGTCGTAGAGCGCGATGCCCTGTGCCACATGATCTCGAGCGAGACTCAGCTCACCCTGCAGGAACAGGGGCGTCCACAGGGCATGATGCGCCTGGAGCACCATCCCCGAGTCGCCCGCGCGCCGCGCCACCGTAAGGAGGCGCTCGCCGAGGGCCCGGGCCGCGTCGAGCTCGGCCCGGCTCGTCCGGACGCGCCACAGACCCCAGAGGGCCTGAAATAGCTCGAGCGAGTTGTCCATCCGTTCGCACAACTCCTGTGCACGCGCATACGCGCGTTCGACTTCCGGGGCACCCCAGCCCTTGATGGCCATGAGCCGAGGGCCGAGAGCGATCTGGAGCGCGACCTCCTGCTGGGCCCGCTCCGCCGACTCGGGCAGCGTCTTCAGCAGGTCGAGCGCTTCGGTCAGATGGACAATCGCCTCTCGCGACGCGCTGCGCCGTGTCGCAACCTCGCCGGCGAGGCGCAGATAGCGTATCGCGCGCACGACGTCGCGTCCGCGGTGGAAGTGCATGGCCAGCTCGGCCGCGACCTCGGCGGCTCGATCCCCGAACGCGGCCTCGATGCGGGCGCCGATCCGGCGATGGAGCTCCACACGGCGCGCGGCCGGCACGTGCTCGTGGACCACATCCTGATAGAGCGCGTGGCGAAAGCCGTACCGGCCGCTCAACGTCCCGTCCGGCCACTCGTCAGTGCCGCGGGCTATGAGGAACGACTCGCGCCGGGACAGTTCCGCGCAGCGGGCGTCGGCGTCGTCGATGGCGATCTCGGCGGCGACCGCCAGGGCGGCGGCCGAGAACTCCGCTCCGCCGGCACTCGCCGCCTCCAGGAGGCGCCGCTCCTCGGGACGTACACGATCGAGCTGGCGGGCGATCATGCCGCGGACGTCGGCCGGAATCGCGACCTGGACGACTTCCGGATCCAGGGTCATTTCCCAGAGACCATTGCGTTCGACGAGACCACCGCGGGAGACGAGATCGGCCACGACATTGATGACGAACAGCGGATTGCCATCGGTTCGACGGTAGATCGCTGACGCGAGCCGCTCGAGCGCGGCTGCGGAGGACGCGGTTGGCGGGAATCGGCGCGCCAGGCACTCCGAAATCGCGTCTCGATTCAGCAGCGAAAGCGCCAACTCCCGACAGCCGCCGTGTACTTCCAGCTCGTCCTTGACCGCCGTGAGTGCATGCCCACGGGCAAGGACCTCGACCGGGCGATACGAGCCGAGCAGCAGCAGCCGCGCGGGCGCAGGCCGTCGGCCGAGGTAGGCCAGCCCGTCGAGCGTCGGAGACGTCGCTCCAGTGGAGATCCTCGAGCCACAGCACGAGCGGCTGCACCGCGGTCAAGGCCTCGACAGCCTCGGCCAGCTCGCGCAGCATTCGCTCCCGGGTCACGGAGGAGGTCTGCCGTTGCAGGGTGTTCAGCTCTGAGTCGCTGAGGAGCGACGGCATCTGCACGAGCCAGGTCGGTGCATGCCGGCGGAGCAAACGTACGAAGTGCTCGCCTCCTGCCTGTCGACAGAGTCCGGTCAGAGCCTCCAGGATGGGCAGGTAGGCCTCGCCAGCACCGTAGTGCTCGATACAGCGCCCCTGCGCGATCCGAAGCTCGTTGCTCTTCGCGTGCCCCGCAGGAACGCCTCGACGACCGCGGTTTTCCCGATCCCGGGCTCGCCGGTGACGAAGACGATCTGCCGTTCACCGCCCATCGCCCGGTCGAGGCAGGCGCGCAGCTCCCTCAGCTCGCGCTCGCGTCCGACCACCAGCGGCGGTGGCCGGAGAACGAGGTGCGCCGGCGAGGCCGGGCCGCGAGAGGGTTCGTCGGGCGTCGATGAGACGAGGCGGGCGACGAACCGGTAACCGCGGCGATGGCGTGTCTCTATGTAGCGTGGCTGCTTCGCGTCGTCGGCGAGCGCCTCGCGCAGCTCCTGGATACACGAGGTGAGCGCGTCGTCACCGACGACGGTACCGCCCCACACCGACGCGAACAGCTCGTCTCGAGTGACGGGCTTCCCCGCTCGCGCCACCAGCACCGCCAGGACCGCAGCCGCCTTCGGGGTGAGCCTAACCTCGCGCCTGCGCGACCAGAGCCGCCCGGTCGAGGCATCGAAGCGATAGCGACCGAAGCTAACGTCTTGTTCCATCGGAGGTTGTTGCATGGCCCGCTTCCCGCCGCCGTCTCGGCGAAATCCCGCTGTTCTCCCAGGACCCCGCTCGCTGCGCGCCCCATCCTCTCGCTGATGGCCCGACATGGTCAAGTCGGCGTAGACCATGGCGATGTCCTCGCCGTTCCGCACCACCTTCAGCACCTGCAGGCGCAGCGTGCGGCAGCATCGCCAGCGAGACGGCAAAGACGAGTGCGGTCGCAGTGGGCCGAGCAGCGGCCGCGGCGATCGTCGCCCTCCGAAAGGACGACGGCGCGATGAGGGACGCGCCGTACATGCCAGGAAGTGCGCCTGGTCAGTGGCGGCCCCACCCGAACCCTGTGCCCGCTGATCCGCCGATTCCCAATCCAGCCCTGGCCGTCGGGTACGACGCCTCGCTGCTGCCAGGTTGGGGAAACATGACGTCGTTCACGCTGTTGTCAGGAGTGCAGTTTCGCCTGCCCGGCCCTCCGCCGCTCGTGAGCGAGGCGTACACTCGCGACTTCAACGAGGTGAAGCAGCGTCGGCGGCAAGTAGCAGCACTGCGCGCACGACGGAGCAATCGCAAATCGCGCGGTACTGGTACGAGGGATCACCCCAAGGCTGGAATCGTATCGTGCGCGTTGTCGCAGCCGCGAAGAATCTCGACCGCTGGGAGCTCGCGCGGCTGCTGGCCCTGACCAACATGGCCATGGCCGACGGGTTCATCGCCGGCTGGCCGCGGTTCGGCGCGCCGATCTTGAACCCTTCCAGGCGGTCTTGCGCTTTCAGGCTAGGCCGATCCTCCGGGGGCTCCGATGGCGGCCAGTTCGGGGCCCCCATGTCAATCAAACGAAACGGGACATGATCTCGCCGCCCAGGATCTTCATGTAGTGAAGCTGGGTCTCCATGTCCGTCGCCCGCAGGCTGACCCAGATCTTCCGGGCGCCGGCGTCGGCGATCTGCTCGATGCGCTCGATCCAGTCGCGCGCGTTGCCGGCCAGCGCGAAGCGGTCGAGCGCGTAGCGCGTCAGGCCGAGCGCCTCCATGCGCCTGGGGTTTCGGCCGTCCTGGAGCACGTGGTCGTACAGCTCGTAGCCGTCCACGTATTCCTGGATCTTCGCGCGCAGCTCGTCGGGCACGTGCTTGCCGTCGAGCCCGAAGCGCATCGAATGATTCAGAATCGACGACACCGAAGCCTTGACGCCCTCGATCGCGCGGTCGCGGTCCTCGTCGAGCGAGGTCCGGGTCGTGAACCAGATGTCGACCTCGGAGGGCTCGCGTCCTGCCTCGCGGGCGCCCGCGTGGACCCGAGCGATGGTGTCCTTGATCACCTCGGGCAGAAGCCCGGTCCCGGCGGTGACGCCGTCGCCGATCCGCCCGCCCAGGTGCAGCATCTTCGGGCCCTCGGCGCAGATGAAGATGGGAATGCGCGGGCGCGTGACGGTCGACGCCCAGCGGACGCGCTGCGGCCGCCCCTGATAGGTCGCTTCACCCTTGGCCAGGAGGTCCCGCACGCACGTCACGTAGTCCTCGATGCGCGCGCGGGTGGCGACCTCGTAGCCGATGTTGAGCACGGCGCTGTCCCCGCTGGCCATGTCCATGAAGGCGCGGCCGCCGGTCAGGCTGTCGATCGACGCCAGGAACGAGGCCATGACCTGCGGCTCGCGCGTGAGCGGATTCGTCGGACGCAGGCCGACACGCGCCCGCGCCGAGCCCAGCGCGATCAAGGTGGCCCTGACGTACGCGTCACCGCCGATGAACGCGGTGTCGTGCGTGCCGACCGCTTCCGCGCCGTAGTCGTCGGCCATCCTCGCGAGATCGATGAAGCGGCGCGTGTCCTGCTGCTGCAGCAGCGGAGTCCCCGGGCTCAGGCTGACGCCGAATGCGATTTTCATTTGGGATCCTCGCGGTTGGCCATTCGCGGGCCCCCGCTCACGTAGACCGTCTCGCCTGTCATGAAGTTCGCCTGGTCCGATGCGACGAAGATGACCGCCCACGCGATCTCCTCGGGGCGGCCCAGGCGCTGCAACGGCACCTCGCGCGCCGCCTGCGCGATCATCGCGGGGGTCTTCCACACCTCGAGCACGCCTTCGGTCTCGACCGGGCCCGGCGCCACCGCGTTGACGGTGATCCCGTGCTTCGCCCACTCGGCCCCGAGGCTCTGCGTCAGCACCGCCGCGCCCGCCTTCGCCGCCGCGTAGGCGGCCATGCCGCGCGAGCCGCTGCGTCCGGCCACCGACGTGACGTTGATGATCTTGCCGGCGCGCTGTCGGATCATCACGCGCCCGACCGCCTGCGAGAGGAGGAACACCCCGGTGAGGTTCGTCGCGACCATCGCGTCCCACTCGGAGCGCGGCAGGTCCTCGAGCGGCGAGCGGATGCGGTAGCCGGCGTTGTTGACGAGGATATCGATGCGGCCGAACGCGTCCAGGGTCCGCGCCACCACGTCGTCGACCTGCCGCGCGTCCCCGACGTCGCACGCGACGGGAAGCGCGCGGCGTCCTTCGGCCCGCACGAGATCGGCGACCGGCTCCAGCGCCTCCTTGCGGCGGCTGCACACCACCACGTGGGCGCCGACCCGGGCGAGCTCGACCGCGATGGCGCGGCCGATTCCCTGGCTCGCCCCGGTCACGATCGCGACGCGATCGCGGAGCGTGTCGGCCGAGAACCCCACCTTACTGGATGACCGAGTGCGGCGTCGCCACCAGGCGCGTGACCTTGATCTGCTCGCGGTCGATCAGGGTCGGCACCCTCGGCGCGATCTCGTTCTTCCAGTAGTCGCTCTGGTAGACGAGGTCGTAGAGACGCTTGCGCTCCGCCTCGCTCTCGAACCGGCGAAGCCAGACGTACACGCTCTCGTCTTCCTCGCCGACGAAGCTGCCGAGGATCACCATGCCCATCTTGACCTGGAACGGGATGATCTCCTCTTCCATGCACTTCACCCAGCGGTCACGCTGTCCGGGACGGATGTGGTACTGCCGCAGCTCGAAGATCATTCGGGCCCTCCTCCTTCTTGGTCCCCAGAGGGTACACCAGCGCCGGGCGTCCCGAGAGCGTGTATGATCGTGTCCCTGTGATCCGCAACCTGCTCGCGATCTCGCCGCCCACCTTGCCCGACACGCCGCCCATCGAGTATGTGGAAGCGGCCGCGGCGGCTGGCTACGACGCCGTCGGCCTGCGCCTGGCCCGTTCGCCGCTGTTTCCGTTCTATCCGGTCGTGGGCAACGCGCCGCTGATCCGGGAGCTCAAGCTGATCCTGGCGAGCTCGGGCCTGACCGTGCTCGACATCCTGAGCTTCTACCTGCAGCCCGAGACGGATCTCGACTCGTTCGCCGCCCCGCTGGAGCTCGGCGCCGAGCTCGGCGCCCGCTATGCGCTGGTGGCGGGCGACGACCCCGACTGGTCGCGCCTGCGCGACAAGATGGGCCGCTTCTGCGACATGGCCGCGAAGTGCGGCGTGGCCGCCGCTGTCGAGTTCGCGGTCATCCGGCCGCTCGCGACCCTATCGCAGGCGCTGCGGCTCCTGTCGGAGCTCGGCCGCAAGAACGGGGTGATCTGCCTCGATCCGCTGAACTTCGTCCGCGGCGGCGGCAGCGCGGCCTTCCTGCGCGGGCTCGAGCCACGATTGTTTCCCTACGCGCAGATCTCGGACGGCGTGCTCGATCCCGGCGAGCCCGATCTCTCGAAGCTCGGCCGGATGAGCCCCAACCAGCGCCGGATGCCGGGCGACGGCACCTTGCCCCTGCGCCAGATCCTCGACGCGCTGCCGGCCGGCCTTCCGCTCAGCGTGGAAATCCCCATGCCGCAGACGGTCAAGCTGTCGGCGCGCGAGTGGGCGCGGGCGACAGCCGAGAGTACACGCCGGTTCCTCGACGACTACTACCGGCGCAAGCAGGAGGCACGATGAAACGCAGCGATCAGCGCATCCTGACGACCCACGTCGGCAGCCTGCCGCGCACCACCGCGCTCCGCGACCTGCTCGTACGCCAGGACCGTGGCGAGGCCGTCGACGCCGCCGCGCTGGCCCGCGAGGCCGAGGCCGCGGTGCGCCACGTGGTGGCCAGGCAGCTCGAGGCCGGCGTCGACGTCGGCAACGACGGCGAGCAGCCGCGCGTCGGGTTCTCGACCTATCCGGCCAAGCGGATGCGCGGCTTCGGCGGCGAGAGCAAGCGGCGTATGTCGCGCGACATCGCCGAGCACCCGGACTACATGGCCCGCCTGGCCCGCATGCGCACGGGCGCCGCGCGGATCAACGACGCGCCGCAGGCGGTGGCCGAGGTCGCGTACACGGATCTTGGCGAGGCCACCGCGGAGTGCGCGCTGTTCCAGCGCTGCGTCGCCGGCACGAAGGGGTTCGCCGAGCCGTTCATGACGGCGGCCTCACCCGGCGTCATCGCCACCATCATGCTCGACGCGTTCTACGGCTCGCACGAGCGCTACATCCGGGCCCTCGCCCGCGAGATGCGCAAGGAATACGAGCTGATCGTCGCGCAGGGCTTCGTGCTCCAGCTCGACTGCCCCGATCTCGCGATGGAGCGCACGCGCTTTTTCCAGGACGAGTCGCTCGACGGCTTCCTCGGCGCCGTGGCCCTGCACATCGACGCGATCAACGAGGCCATCGCCGCGATCCCGCGCGACCGTGTGCGCCTGCACCTCTGCTGGGGCAACTACGACGGGCCTCACACGCACGACGTGCCGCTCGAGCCGCTCCTGCCGATCCTCTACCGGGCCAAGGTCGGCGCCCTGTCGCTGCCGCTCGCGAGCCCGCGGCATCAGCACGAGCTGAAGGCGTTTCGGCAGCACCCCCTCCCCGACGAGATGCTGTTCTTGCCGGGTGTCATCGACTCCACGACCAACGTCGTCGAGCACCCCGAAGTCGTCGCCGACCGGATCACCGCGGCCGTGGCCGCGGTCGGCGACCGGACGCGCGTCCTGGCGAGCGTGGATTGTGGCTTCGGCACGTTCGCCGGCTCGATGCTCGTCGAGGAAAGCATTGTCTGGACCAAGCTCCGCGCTTTGCGGCACGGCGCGGACCTGGCTACGGCGCGGCTCTGGGGTTGATCGTCGGCCGGCACCGGGGTAGGGGTCGCGCGACCACGCGGCACGCTTCCGCTTCCCCTGGGCGGCTGGGCTCCATCTGGGCGCGCCTCGTCCGCCTCTCGCTTGGAGGGAACGGGTCGCTGCGACCCCTACCCCGGCGCCGGCCGACGATCAACTTGCTGAGCTCATTCCGTCGGCGGCGCCTCCGTAGAGCGAGCGTGGGTCCTGACGTAGAGCTAGCGTAGGTCGCTTGAGGAGAGGCTGAGGGCGGATGGGTGGGTTGGATCGGCGGGTGCTGGACGGGAAGGTCGCGGTGATTACTGGGGCGGCGACTGGGATTGGGCGGGCGACGGCGATCTTGTTTGCGCGGGCGGGGGCGCGGCTGACCTTGGCCGATACGCGGGGCGATGAGCTCGCGCGGACGGTCGCCGCGGTGCGTGGCGCCGGCGGCGAGGCGATGCCCGTGGTGGCCGATCTGGCGCGGCCCGAAGATTGCGCCGCGGTGGTGGCGGCGGCGGCCGGCGACGGCGGGCGGATCGACGTCGTCTTCAACAACGCGGGCGTCGGAACGATGGTCGTGGGCGGGACGGTCGAGACGATCGAGCTCGACAAGTGGGATCTCGCGCTCGACGTGAACGTGCGCGCGATGTACCTGGTGAGCCGAGCCGCGCTCCCGGCGCTGCGCCGGGCGGGCGGCGGCTCGATCATCAACACCGCCTCGGTGAGCGCCTTTCGCGGCTCGGCGTCGCGCCCGAGCCACGCGTATGCCGCCTCGAAGGGCGCGGTGCTCGCCCTCACGCGCGCGATGGCCGCCTCGTACGGGCGCGACCGCGTCCGCGTGAACGCGATCTGCCCCGGCACGATCCGGACACGGCTGACCGCCGACATCATCGAGCGCGTCGAGCGCGAGGCGGCCGAGGGGCGCCAGATTCCGCTCGGGCGCGTCGGCGAGCCCGAGGACATCGCGCGCTGCGCTCTGTTCCTGGCCTCCGAGGACTCGGCCTGGATCAGCGGCACCGAGATCGTGGTCGACGGCGGCGCGCTCGCCGCCGCGACCTGAGCGACGCTCAGCCGACGAACACGCCGCCCGACGGGTGCAGGAGCTCGCCGGTGAAAAAGGACGCGTCGTCGGAGGCGAGGAACAGCGCCGTCGACGCGATCTCCTCCGGCTTGCCGTAGCGCCCCATCGGCGTCACGCCCATCGCCCAGCTCGAGCGGGCCGCGTCCGCGCGAATCCCCGCCGTCATCGGCGTCTCGATGAAGCCGGGGCCGATCGCGTTCACGCGAATCCCCTGCCCGGCGAGCTCCTGCGCCAGACACTTGGTCAGCATCCACACGCCCGCCTTGCTCACGCTGTAGGGGGCGCTCGTCGACGGCATCTTCGACATGATCGACGCGAGATTGATGATGCTCCCGCCTCGTCGGTGCTCCGTCATCCACCGCGCCACCGCCCGGTTCGAGAACAGCACGCCGTAGAGATTGACGTCGATCACCCGCCGGAACTGGTCCATCGGAATGCTCAACACCGTGTACGGCTGGTACGACGTCGCGCCCGGCACGCGCACGGCGCCGATGCCGGCCGCCGCCACGAGAATGTCGACCGCGCCGAGCGCCTCCACGCACCGCGCGACCATCGCGTCGTTCGCCGCTTCGTCGGTCGTGTCGACCTGGACCGCCACCGACTTGCGTCCCGCCCCCTCCACCATTTGCGCCGTCTCCGTCGCCCCCTTCAAATCCAGATCTGCGACGCAAACGTTCGCGCCCTCCTTCGCGAACCTCACCGCGCAGGCTCGGCCAATCCCGCTCCCCCCGCCCGTCACCAACGCCACCTTTCCCTCAACCCGCCCCGCCATATTTGATCCCCCAGAGTTCCTTAGACTCTTGGCTCGAATCTCCGCCCGCAGAGCCTGCCCCCGGCGCTAGAGGCCCTCCCTGGGCCTGGTCGCCGGTGCCCGAACGTAGCGCCGGGGCCGGGGCGAGTCAATCGCCCGAGGATCACGTAGTGCGGTCCCGGCGCTCGGTGATCTGGTCGCTATGCTGGGCGGGCGGCGACCGCGGCCCCGACGCGCTCGACGCCGGCGAATGCGCTCAGCGTGAGCCAGGTCGGGAAGGCGCGGACGAGCGACGGCGGCCCATCGAGCCGGATCAGGCCAGCACGGACGGTCTCGGCCAGCCGCACGTCACCCATCCAGACCCGTGTCAGAGTCCGGAGGTCGGCGCTGACCACGATGTCGACCAGAAAACCGGGGTCCTTGAGGCAGAGGTCGACCTCCCGCCGCTCGAGCACGAGCCACCACGTTCTCGGGCAACGCATGGTCGCCGGCACCCCGCGGAAGTCGAAGCGCACGACGACCCGCTCCGGGGGCAGCGCTTCCAGGTTCACACGCCGGTGGATGTCCCACATGAGCAGGCCCGGGTCCAGGTCACCGCGGCCGACCTGTGCACGGGCCCACCGCTGGCCCCACTCGCCGAGGCACTCGATAAGCGGCCGCAACTCCTCACCCGCCGCGGTGAGGTGGTATTCGCGCCCGCGGCCACGCGGCCTGGCCACGCTCCGCACGATGCCGGCGTCCTCGAGCTGCTCGAGACGTCCGGCGAGGAGCGTGCGCGACATCAGGGGCACACCCCGGTGGAGGTCGCTGAAGCGACGGCTCCCGCAGAGCAGCTCGCGCAGGACGAGCGGGGTCCATCGCTCGGCGACGATCTCGGCCGCCTTGGCGACCGGGCAGAACTGGCCGTACCCCTTCATCCTGGCCCGAGGGTAGTGAACGGCGGAGGGCGTCGCAAGTCCATTTTTTGTGCTTTACCGCCCGGCCGGCCGGAGCCATCCTGCCGGTCACCAGGAGGTGCCCTATGGTTGCTCGATCAGCTCTCGAGACTGAGCGTCGCGACGCCACCGCTCTCGACGATGCGGCCCTCGCCGACCTGGCGCAACACTTCCGTGGAGAGCTCATCCGTCCCGGCGACCCGCAGTACGACGCCGCCCGCGCGATCTGGAACGGTGCGATCGATCGTCATCCCGGGCTCGTCGCGCGCTGCACCGGCGCCGCCGACGTCCGGGCCGCCGTCCGTTTCGCGCGCGAGCGCGATCTTCTCGTCGCCGTGCGAGGCGGCGGCCACAACGTCGCCGGCACCGCGGTGTGTGACGGCGGGCTCGTGATCGATCTCTCACCGATGAAGGGCCTGTGGGTCGATCCGGCGGGGCGAACGGCGCGAGCGCAGCCGGGACTCCTCTGGGGCGAGTTCGACCGCGAGACCCAGGCCTTCGGGCTCGCCGCGCCCGGCGGGATCATCACCCACACCGGCATCGCGGGTCTCACGCTCGGCGGGGGGCTCGGCTGGCTGATGCGCCGACACGGACTGGCCGCCGACAACGTCCTGTCGGCCGATGTGGTCACCGCCGACGGCGACTTCCTTCGCGCCAGCGCTGAGGAGCACGCCGACCTCTTCTGGGGGCTCCGCGGTGGCGGCGGCAACTTCGGGGTGGTCACGTCCTTCGAGTATCGTCTGCACCCCGTCGGACCGATCGTCCTGGCCGGCGTGATGCTCCACCCTGCCGCGAAGGCCCGCGAGGTCCTGGGCTTCTACCGCGACTTCATCGGGAGCGCGCCCGACGAGCTGACGACCATCGTGGTCCTCCGGATGGCGCCGCCCGCGCCCTTCCTTCCTCCGTCGGTGCACGGGCAACCGGTCGTGGTCATCGGCGCGTGCTACGCGGGCTCGGTGGAGGAGGGCGAGCGAGCGGTTGCCCCGCTGCGGCGGTTCGGCGAGCCACTGGTGGACCTGATCCGGCCGACGCCGTACGTCTCACACCAGGCGCTCTTCGACCCCACCGCGCCCCACGGGCTCGGCTACTACTGGAAATCGGAGTACGTGCCATCGCTCAGCGATGCCCTCATCGACACGCTCGCCGAGCGGGCCTGGGGGGTCGCGACGCCGGAGTCCTACACGATCATCTTCCACCTGGGCGGCGCCGTCGGTCGACAGGATCCGGAGGGATCGGCCTTCGAGGACCGGCGGGCGGCCCATGCGGTGAACATCGACGCCGTCTGGTCCGAGCCCGCCCGCGCGTCCGCGTGCATCGCGTGGACCCGGGAGCTGTGGGAGGCGGTGCGTCCGTATTCCACGGGCCGTGTCTACGTGAACTTTCTCGGGGAGGAGGGGCAGGACCGAGTGCGGGCGGCCTACGGCGAGGCCAAGTACGAGCGGCTCCGGGCGCTCAAGCGCAAGTACGACCCGACGAACTTCTTCCGGCTGAACCAGAACATCCGACCGTAGATCGGGCTGCGCACTGCTGGGGAACCGGTCCGCGGGACCCCTTCGTCCCGTCCGCAGCTCGAAGAGCTGCGATGCGGGCGAACGGGTGGCGGAGCCGGTTCCCCACCCCCGTGACCCGGCCCCGCCGACGCGTTGACCCGCTGCGCGCAAACCCAGTAACGTAGCGGCGCCAGAGGCACAGGCGAGGAGAGTGCGCGCATGGGATATCTGGATGGACGGGTTGCGATCGTCACGGGCGCCGGACGACTGCGCGGAATCGGACGGGCGACCGCGATCGCGCTCGCGAGCGAAGGCGCCGACGTGGTGGTGACGGGAACGGGCCGCGATCCCGCGTCCTATCCCGACGACGAAAAGCAGGCCGGCTGGAAGGACGTCGAGAGCACCGCGCAGCAGATCCGGGAGCAGGGCCGGCGCGCGCTCACGTGGGTCGGCGACGTCAGCCTGACAGCCTCGGTTCAGGACCTCGTCGATCGCGTCATGGCGACCTTCGGACGCATCGACGTCCTCGTGAACAACGCCGCGTACCCGCGCGGGAACGACCGCGTGCCGGTGACCGATCTCGACGAGGGCGTCTGGCGGCGCGTGCTCGAGATCAAGCTCACCGGCGCCTTCCTCCTCTCCAAGCGCATCGTCCCGATCATGGTCGGGCAGAAGTGGGGCCGCATCATCAATCTGTCGTCGGTCGCCGGCAAGCGCGGCAGTCCCAACACCGCGGCGTACAACGTCGCGAACTTCGGCATCCAGGGATTCACGCAGTCTCTGGCGATGGAGCTCGCGCGCCACGGCATCACGGTCAACGCCGTCTGCCCCGGAACGGTCGACACCGCGCGCATGGACGTGCTCGGGCGCGGCGAGGGCTGGCAGGCCCAGCTCGAGCGGATCCCGATGGGCCGCGCCGCCAGCGACGAGGAAGTCGCCGGCCTCATCGGTTTTCTCTGTTCCCCGGCCGCCGCATTCATGACAGGCCAGTCGATCAACATCGACGGCGGCGTCGTGATGTGGTGATCTCCAGCGGCCCCGAGAGTTGACGTATCATCGGGCCCGATGACTGATTGCTCCGGGCTGACCGCGCCGGCGCCTCGTCCGCTCGTTTGCGGATGCTGTCACGCGGGCGGCCGGCTCTCGCCGTCGTCGCGCCGAGACGCGCGCGACATCTCGCTGGCGGCGCGACGCCGCCGCGACCGGACACCGTCCTCGGCGCACGGCCGTCACGCGAGCGCCGGCGGCGCATCGCGCGAGATCCCGGGCGCCCTGCTGATGGGTTAGCGATTCCGATGCCCGACATCCTCAAGGTCCGGACGCGATCGCTCGAGATCGGCTACGAGGCGCACGGGGACGCGGGCGGCGTGCCCGTCGTACTGCTCCACGGCTTCCCGGACGACGCGCGCGCGTTCGACGACGTGGCCCCGCCGCTGGCCGCCGCGGGCTGCCGGGTACTGGTGCCCTATCTGCGGGGCTACGGCCCGACGCGCTTTCTCGATCCCACGAGGCGCGAATGGCGCAGCAGGCCGCGATCGGTCAAGACCTGCTCGAGTTCATGGATGCCCTCGCGCTGCGGCCGGCCGCGCTCGCCGGCTACGACTGGGGCGGCCGCGCGGCGTGCATCGCGGCGATCCTGGCGCCCGAACGCGTGCGCGCGCTCGTCACGATCGGCGGCTACAACGTCCAGAACACGCTGGCGCCGGGGCCGCCCGCTTCGGCGCGGGCCGAGCGCTCGTACTGGTACCAGTGGTACTTCAACACCGAGCGCGGGCGGCGGGGCCTCGAGCAGAATCGTCGCGACATCTGCCGGCTTCTCTGGGAAGAATGGTCGCCGACGTGGCGATTCGATCACGCGACGTTCGAGCGCACGGCCGCCTCGTTCGACAACGCCGATTTCGTGGCGGTGGTGATCCACTCCTATCGCCACCGACACGGCAACGCGCCGGGCGATGGGCGCCTGGACGCGATCGAGCGGCGCCTCGCCGAGCGCCCGGCGATCACCGTGCCCACCGTGATCCTGCACGGCGGCGACGACACGGTCGGACTGCCCAAGCGTGCCGAGGTTGAGCTTCCACACTTTCCGGCGGGAACCGAGCGGCGCGTCGTACCGGGCGTCGGTCATTTCATGCCGCGCGAGGAGCCCAAGGCGGTGGTCGACGCCCTGCTGAAGCTCCTCCACTAGGACGAATCCCATCATGCGCATCGAGGTCATCTGCACCGGCGACGAGGTCCTGACGGGCAAGATCGTCAACACCAATTTCAGCTACATCACGCAGAAGCTCGAGGACGCGGGCCTGGCAGTCCAGTGGGAGACGACGGTCGGCGACGACCGCGAAAACCTCCTGCTGGCGTTCAAGCTGGCCGGGCAGCGCGCCGACGCGGTCATCGTCAACGGCGGCCTTGGACCCACGATCGACGACCTGTCCCAGGAGATCGCCGCGCAGGCCGCGGGAGTCGAGCTCGCGCTGAACGAAGAATGGCTCAAGACGATGGAGGAGTTCTTCCGGCGCCGGAGCCGCGTGATGCCGCCGAACAACACGAAGCAGGCGATGCTGCCGACGACCGCCGAGGTGCTCGACAACCCGATCGGCACGGCCTGCGGCTTCGCGCTCGACATCGGCCGGGCGCGCTTCTTCTTCACGCCCGGCGTGCCCCGCGAGCTCAAGCGCATGCTCGAGGAGCAGATCATTCCACGTCTCCTCTCCAAGAGCGGCCTGCAGACGGCCATCCACCTCAAGCGCTTTCACTCCTACGGCCTCGGCGAATCGCACGTGGACGCCCTGCTCACCGACGTGGACAAGCTCGTGCCCGACGGCAGCGTGAAGCTCGGCTTCCGCGCGCACTATCCGCAGCTCGAGACGAAGCTGACCGTCCGCGGCCGAGACCTGGACGACGTGCGGGCGAAGCTCGCGCCCGTCGAGCGCGAGGTGCGCAAGCGCCTCGGCAACTTCATCCTGGCCGAGGACGAGCAAACCCTGGAGGGCGTCATCCTGTCGGCGCTGACGGCGCGACAGGGCTCGCTGGCGATCGTCGAGACCTTCACGAGCGGACAGATCGCCGCCCGCTTCGCCCACCTGCCGGGCGCGGAGAAGGTCTTCCGCCGCGGCATCGTGTCGCGCGACCTCGGCGAGATCTTCGCCGGGGTCGGCCTCGACGGCGACCCGCCGGCGGGCGAGCTCACGCGCGAGACGGCCGAGGCGGTCGCGCAGGCCGCGCGCCGCCGGACCGGCGCCACCCACGCGCTGGCCGTGCTGATCGCGCTCGACGACGGCCCGGACAAGATCGACTTCGGTGGCACCATCTGTCTGGCGATCGCGACGGCCGACGGCGCCGAATCCAGGCGCAGCCGGATCCTCGGGGGCCGCGAGTGGGTTCGCCTGGGGGCCACCGAGATGGGGCTCGACTGCCTGCGCCGCTACCTCCAGGGGCTGCCGGTGGCCGAGCGGATCGACTTCGAGAAGACCTGAGCAAGGAGAGGACGAGACATGCTGATCGTCGACGCGCAGATTCACATCTGGAAGGGCCACAAGCCGACGAATCCGAACCACCGGCAGATCCCCGACTACACCGCCGCCGACGTGCTCAAGGAGATGGACGAAGGCGGTGTGAACGCCGCGGTGATCCATCCGCCGGGCTGGGATCCCAACTCGAACGCGCTGGCGGTCGAGGCCGCGGGCCAGCATCCCAACCGTCTCGCGATCCTCGCGAACTTTCCGCTCGACAAGCCGGAGAGCCGCTCGGCGATCGACGGCCTGAAAGGCAAGCCCGGGATGCTCGGCCTGCGCTTCGCGCTGTTACAGCCGCACCAGCAGACGTGGCTCACCGACGGCTCCCTCGACTGGCTCTGGGCCGCCGCCGAGCGTGCCGGCATGCCCATCGCGCTCCTGGGCCCGGGTTTGCTCCAGATGATCGGGCGCACCGCCGAGCGCCATCCCGGGCTCAAGCTCATCATCGATCACTTCGGGCGCCCCGACGCCACGTGGTCGAACCTGCCCGACCTCGTGGCCGCGGCGAAGCACCGCAACGTGGCGCTGAAGGCGACGGGCGCGCCGAGCTATTCGAGCGAGCCCTACCCGCATCGCGACATTCACGGCCACATCCGGAAGCTCTACGACGCGTACGGGCCGGATCGGATGTTCTGGGGAACGGATATCACGCGGATGCCGTGCCCGTGGAAGCAGTGCGTCACCATGTTCACCGAGCAACTGCCGTGGCTGACGGCGAAGGACAAAGAGCTGATCATGGGACGCGCCCTCTGCAACTGGCTCGGCTGGAAGCTACCGGCCTGAAGGAGGCCAGTCGATGAAACAGATACTGCTCGATCGCTACGGCCAGCCTGAAGACGGCCTGCGCTGCGCCGAGGTGCCGGACGTCGGCGCGCCGGGTGCCGGCGAAGTCGTCTTCGAGGTTCTCGCGTTTCCGATCAACCCCGCCGATATCTCGTTCTGCCGGGGCACGTATCGCCTGAAGCCCGAGCTGCCGGCGACGCCGGGGGCCGAATGCGTCGGCCGCGTCACCGCCGTCGGCGCCGGCGTGACGCACGTCAAGCCCGGGGAGCTCGTCATCAACCTGCAACGCGAGAACTGGGCCCAGAAGCGGCGCGTCAAGGGCGATGACGTCATCGCGGTATCGGACGGCATCGACATCCAGCAGGCGGCGATGCTGCGGATCAATCCGGCGACGGCGCTCCTGCTGCTCACCGATATCGTGGCGCTGAGGCCCGGCGACTGGGTCATCCAGAACGTCGCGAACTCGGCGGTCGGCCGCCTCGTGATCCGCCTGGCGCGCCCGCGCGGCGTGAAGACGGTGAACGTGGTGCGGCGCGAGTCGCTGTTCGGCGAGCTGAAGGCGCTCGGCGCCGACGCGTGCGTGGTCGACGGCCCGGATCTGGCCGCGGCGGTCAAGGCGCACACGCGGGAGGCGCCGGTCCGCCTCGGGCTCGACGCGGTGTCCGGACGGGCGACCGCCAGGCTCTCTGCCTGTCTCGCCGACGGCGGCGTCGTCTGCAACTACGGCTCGATGAGCGGCGAGGACCCGGTGATGTCGCGCAGCACGTTGATCTCGGGGGGCCAGTCGCTCGTCGGCTTCATCCTGGGCCGCGCCCTCGCGACCCGCTCGCTCGCCGAGATCCGGTCGATCTATTCCGATCTCGGGCAGCAGCTCGCCAAGGGCAACCTGTCGGCCCCGGTCGAGATGATCTATCCCATCGAGGACATCAAGGAAGCGGTCGCTCATGCCCAGCGCGGCGAGCGCAGCGGCAAGATCCTGGTGGCCCCGAACGGGCCGGTGTGGAGGAACGCGCCGGCCGGGCCTGCCGCGAGACCCGGCCGGCGCCGCGCGCATCCTGGTGACGTCCCGGATCGCCGAATTACTTGGGGCGATCTTTGTCGTCGTGACCGCCCCCGTGATCTTTGCGGATCTGTCCGCGGATCTCCCCCGCGCCAAAGCCTGTCGTGTGGATGTTGGCATAGGCGGTATTCGACCGCAGCGCGTCGACCAGTGCGTCGAAGTCGCCGGCGACGACGTTCTGTCCGGCGATAGCTCGGACGCTCGCCGGCGTGAAGGTGCCCGTAATCGTCCCAGAATTCGCAGGGCAGGCCTGCGTTCCAGCTGGGCCGTTACCCAGGTTCGTGCAGAAGAACACCAGGATGCCGCCAGTCCCATACACTTTGCCGAAATGGATGTGCGCTTGTGTCACCGTACCGGTCCCTGGTGCCGTGGTGCCCACATCCGTATAGGTCAGAGTGAAGGTAGCCATGTTGGCGTTTTTGTCGAGGTGGAGATGGAGGGTGCCGCTCGCGTTGGATCGGATCGCTCCTGTTTCGGCGTTCAGCCCTCCCAGCTCCCGGAACCCGTTCAAGCGCGCAATGAACTCCTCCGCGGAGGCGTAGCTAGCTGAGAAAGCGACGAGAGCGGCGACCAGCACGGCCTCGATGAGCCTATCCAGGCGCATGGCATCCTCCTCTACGAGTTGGTGGAAAGCTTCCCGCGTCCAAGAGCGGTCTATCCGTGACGACCGATCTAAGAGACACCCCCTCTCTTATCGGCTCAAGTGACGTTCAAGTAACGTTCAGGTGAGGCCGGGGCGCCGCCGCAGGCTGTCAGAGTTGTGCGCGATTGACCCCGTTCGCCTTCACCCGCACTGAGAGCGTGTAATAAACGGGCGCTTCGGACAAGAGGTTCCCCGAACATACCTCCGATGGCGGGGGCCCGGTGAGACGGCGCAACAGGGGCGCCGACACGGTGTAAGATCCCGTGTCGAAACTCGCGACGACCGGAGGCGGTATGAGTCGTATGCCCCGACACGAATTCGCAGAGATGCGGGGCCGACGGCGCTGGGGCCGTTGGGCGGCCGGGTTGGCCTTGGCCATCTCCGCCGGCACCCCGGCGCCGTCGGTCGCCGAGCCGACGGAAACGCGACCGGAGGCGGCGGCGAGCGATCCGGACTATGCCGCCGGCAAGCAGGCGCTCGAGCGAAAAGACTGGGGCGAAGCCGTCCTGCGCTTCCGACAGGCGGCCCTGCGCGACCCTGACAACGCCGACCTCCAAAACTACCTCGGGTTCTCCTATCGAAACCTCGGTCAGCTCGACGCCGCGTTCGAGCACTACCGACGCGCGCTCGAGCTCAATCCGCGCCACCGTGGCGCCCACGAGTACGCGGGCGAAGCCTACCTGATGGTCGGCAATCTCGCGCGCGCCGAGGACCACCTGGCAGCGCTGCGTCGAATCTGTCTCCTGCCGTGCGAGGAGCTCAGCGATCTCGAGCGCGAGATCGCGGCCTATCGCAAGAGGACCGGCGTTGGCCGCACCCCCTGAGGGGCTCGAGAGTCTTCCGCGGTGATCGGCCAATCGCCCCGACGCAAGGAAGACGACCGGCTGATTACCGGGCATGGCCGCTTCATCGACGACATCACGCCAGCTGGCGTTGTCCATCTCGCCGTCGTGCGCTCGACTCACGCCCGCGCGCGGCTCGTCACGGTCGACGCGACGGCCGCCCGCGCGCTCCCGGGTGTCGCGGTCTTTCTCGCCGACGACCTCTCCGCGCTCGCCGACCCCCTGTCCGCGTCGCGAGCGGACCGCACCAACCCCTACGTCCGCCTCGACACACCGCGCCCCCAACGGCCCCTCGCCCGGGGCGAGGTCCGTTACGTTGGCGAGCCGATTGCGGCGGTGGTCGCTCCCGATCCGTACCAGGCCGCCGACGCGGCCGAGCTGATTCGGGTCGAGTACGAGGCGCGGCCCGCCGTGGTCGACGCCGAAGCGGCGATGAGCGCCGGGGCGCCGGCGGTCCATGACGGCGCCGGCAACGTCGTCGGGCATGTCGTCAAGGTCATCGGCGACGTCGACCGCGCGTTCGCCGAGGCCGACCTCGTCGTCGAAGACCATCCCCGGCACGGCCGCGTGACCTCGATGGCGATCGAGACGCGCGGCCTGTGCGCCGCGTTCGACGCGCCCATCGGCACCATGACGGTATGGGCCGCACACCAGGCCCCGTATCACCTGCGCAGCGCCGTCGCGGCGCGGCTCGGGCTGCCCGCCGAGAGCGTCCGGGTGATCGCACCCGACACGGGCGGGGGCTTCGGCCCGAAGGAAGGCATCTATCCCGAGGACGTGCTCGTTCCGTTGCTCGCCTACCATCTCGGCCGGCCGGTGAAATGGATCCAGACGCGCACGGAATTCCTGTCGAGCTCGCATCAGGCGCGCGAGCAGGCGCATCATGCCCGGCTCGCAGCGACGCGCGACGGCCGCGTCCTCGGCCTCGACGTGCGTCTGGTGAAGGACGTCGGCGCCTATCACTACTTCTCCGTTCACGAGCCGACGAACACGATCAATCACCTACCCTCGCAGTACAAGGTTCCCGCGTTCCGCGCCGAGGGCTTCTCGGTGGTGACCAACAAGACGCCGAGCGCGCCCTATCGCGGCGCCGGCCGGCCCGAGGCGATCCTGGTCGTCGAGCGCCTGCTCGATCGTCTCGCCGCCAAGCTCGGCCTCGACCCCGCCGAGGTCCGCGCACGAAACCAGATCGCGCCGCACGAAATGCCGTATCGTCCCGGCCTCGTGTACCGTGACGGCGTCGCGGTGAGCTACGACGGCGGCGACTACCCGCTCGAGCTGCGGCGGGCGCTCGATCTGATCGACTACGCCGGCTGGCGCAAGCGGCAGGCCGAGCTGCGCTCCCAGGGGCGGCGGATCGGCCTCGGGATCGCCGGCTATCTGGAGGCCGGCGGCAGCGTGCGCCCCGGTGAATGGGCGACGGTCAAGGTCGACGATCGCGGCCACGTCGAGGTGCTGATCGGCGTGTCGGGCTCGGGCCAGGGGCACGAGACCGTGTTCGCCCAGGTGTGCGCGGAGTATCTGGGCGCGGCGTTCGACGACATCCGCGTCCGCGGCGGCGACACGACCCTGGTGCCCTACGGCTACGGCACCGGAGCGAGCCGGGTCGCGGTGAACACCGGCAACGCGGTCGCGGTCGCGGCGGCCGAGGTGAAGGTGAAGGCGTGCCGCGTGGCCGCGGGCCTGCTCGAGTGCGCCGCCGACGATGTGCGGATCGAGGGCGGACGCGCCTTCGTGGTCGGCGCGCCCGACCGCGCGGTCCCGCTCGCCCAGGTCGCGCGGGTCGCGCTGAGCGATCGCGGGCTCGTCGCGCTGGGCGGGCCGGGGCTCTGGGCCACTACGTTCTACGCGCCGCCGACGGTGACGTGGTCGAGCGGGGTCCACGCGGCCGTGGTCGACGTGGACGTGGAGACCGGCCGCGTCGCGATCCTTCGCTATGCGATCGTGCACGACTGCGGCCGTCAGCTCCATCCGGTGATCGTCGACGGCCAGATCGTCGGCGGGTTCGCCCAGGGGCTGGGCGTCGCGCTCGGCGAGCACGTCATCCACGACGCCGAAGGCCAGCTCCTGACCAACACCTTGATGGACTATCCCATTCCGCGGGCGGACGACATGCCGCCGCTCGTGATGGAGCATCTGCAGTTCGCCACCGACCACAATCCGCTCGGCGTGCGCGGGGTCGGCGAGGGTGCGACCGGGCCGCCGACCGCGGCGCTCGCCAACGCGGTGGCGGACGCGTTCGAGGGCCGCCTCGAGGTTGGCGATCCGGTCCTGACGCCTCACCGGGTCTACGCGCTGCTTCGGAAAGCGGGATTCGCGCTCGACTAGCGATTCGGGAAAATCAAGGAGGAATGTCATGGCAAGGCTGACACCGATCACCAGCAAGAACCAGGTCGCCGCGAAGGACCAGGCGATCGTGGACTCGATCGTCGCGAGCCGGGGCGCCCTGCAGGGACCGTTCACGATGTTCCTGCACTCCCCTGAGCTGGCCGGCCGTCTGGCGCATCTCGGCGCCTACGTCCGCTTCGAGGGCTCGCTCGACATGCGCGTGCGCGTGCTCGCCGCGATGACCGTGGCTCGCGAGCTCGAGGCCGTTTACGTCTGGGGCGCCCAGACCGGCGGCGCCCGGCGGCTCGGCGTGGCGGAGTCGACCATCACCGCCATCCGCGAGAACCACAGCCAGGGCATCCCGCCCGAGGACGCGCAGATCGTCGACTTCACGCGTCAGCTCATGCGCAAGCATCGCGCCGACGACGCCACCGTGAAGGCCCTGATCGGGCGCTTCGGCAACGACGGCTTCATCCAGCTGACCGGCGCGATCGGCTACTACAGCATGCTGGCGATGACGGTCAACGCCTGCGAGCTCGAGGCGGCGCCCGGCGCCGAGGTGCTGAAGGTCTAGCGCCGCGTCTCGATCTTGCGGGTCACCGACTTCGAGGTGCCGAACGTCGGGACGAAGGCCGAGTGCTTGCCCGGTCCGCCGGTGACGACGATGTGAATGTCCTCCGGCTTGCCGACGATCGGGCAAAGCGCCTCGTCGTCGTCCTGGTCGACCCAGTCGGGCCAGTTCTCGGCCTTGTACGCGGCGCGCAGCTTGAGCAAGCCGACCTTGTTGCGGGCGCGCTCGTAGAGAAACTTCTGCACGTCGCCCTTGGAGAGCCCGCCCGAGGCGACCGTGTGCGCGTGCTCCGGGCCGAAGGCGACGAGCACGTCGCCGCGGATCACCGAGCCGGCGTTGTTGTGGCCGATGGTCGTCATCGTGTCGGCGACGACGGCCAAGGTAGTCTCGGCCGAGGTGCAGACGTGGTCGTTGATATTGTGCGGACCCTCGCCCGAGAAAACCGTGACCGTGCTGTCGGCCCGGCCGAATCCGCGCGTCACCCGGAACGGCTCCCAGGGCGTGGCGGCCTCGTTCTCCGCGACGCAGTAGCTGAACTTGGCCGGCGAGCCGTGCGTGGCCTGATCGCCCTCACCGGGGATGCCGCCGCCCACGTTCATGAGCACCAGGCGCATGGCGCGGCCGATCGAGGCGTTGGCGCGAAAGCCCGGGCCGAAGGCGCCGTGGCGGAAGTTGAGCCCGAGCTCCTGGACGATGGGCCCCGAAACCAGCATCAGCACCGCGCACGGATGCGTGGTCGCCTGCACGCTGTAGAGGCCGAACGCAGGATCGGCCGCGGCTTCGAGCGCGGCGATCACGACGGGCATGTACTGCGGCCGGCAGCCCGCCATCACCGCGTTGATCGCGATGTTCTCCACCGTGGCCTCGGCCCATCGCGGCGGGACGACCGCGACCACGTCACCGGCGCGCCGGCCGGAGCCGGCGATCATCGCCTGAACCCGCTCGGCCGTCGGCAGGACGAACGGCAGCCCGTCGGTGAGCCGCCGCGCGTGGAACGCCTCGATGGCGTCGTCCTCGTCGGAAAAGAGGAAGCGCTCCGGCGCCGACGCCACGAGGTTCGACGCGCCGGACGGGCGAGCCGCGATGTCGCCCGTCAGACCGCGAATGATCTGCGGTAGGGCGTCTTCGGCCCGCTGGTGGATGACCGCGAGTGACTCACCGCCGATCGGGTGCTTGATGATGGCCAGCGGAAGATCGGGCATGCCCAGGTTCTTCGACTCTTCTCGCGCCAGCCCGATGAACGCCTCGGTGCAGATGGTCACCGTGGCGATGCCCTTGCGCTCCAGCTCGACCGAGTCGTGGATACACCACGACGTGCACGAGCCTCAATCGCTGATCGCGGTGATGACCGCACCGACCTCCTTCGCGTAGGCGTCGAGCCCGTCGGCGCCGATCGCGGCGCTGGGCTTCTGCTTCGTGACGGAGCCCGCGATGGGATGCTGCGTGGCGAGCAGCTCGACCACGCGTCGCTGGAGCTCGAGCGAGTTCGGCTTGCTGTTGTTGAGGATGCCCAGGGTGACGCGGTCGAGCGAGCGCAAGCGCGGCGCCAGCGGCTGCGACCCGACGCGGTTGATACCCAACGGGCTCAGCACGGTGATCCCGCTCATGAAAGTCCTCCCAATCTCCAGCGCGGCTTAATCTATACAATAGCGCAACCAACGCGCGGGAGGATCCCATGAGGCCATACGAGGGCATCAAGATCATCGACATCACGCACGTGCTGGCCGGGCCGTTCGCGGCCTATCAGCTGGCCCTGCTCGGCGCCGACGTGATCAAGGTCGAGCATCCGACGGACTACGATCAGAGCCGTGATTCCGGCGGCGACCGCGCCCTCAACCGCCAGCAGATGGGAACCGGCTATCTCACGCAGGCGTCGAACAAGCGCGCGATCACCTTGAACCTCAAGCACGAGAAGGGCCGCGAGATCTTGAAGAAGCTCGTCACGGACGCCGACGTCCTCGTGGAGAACTGGCGCTCGGGCGCCTTCCCCGCCCTGGGTCTTGGCTGGGAGGATCTCAGGCCGCTCAACCCGCGGCTGATCTACTGCTCGATGACCGCGTTCGGCCAGGAAGGCCCGCGCGGCGTGCAGACGGCCTACGATCAGCTGATCCAGGCGACGTCGGGCATGATGGCGATGACCGGCACGCCGGACGTGAACCCGATCAAGACCGGCGCCCCCGTGATCGACTACGCAACCGGCACCATGTGCGCCTTCGCGATCTCGGCCGCGCTCTTCCAGCGCGAGCGCACGGGTCGAGGCCAGTACATCGACAGCGCGATGCTCGACGTGTCGCTGATGCTCATGGGCTCGCACATCACGTCCTACCTGCGCACGGGCCACGAGCCCAAGCCCAAGGGCAACCAGATGGACCGTGCCAGCAGCCAGCTCTACGAGGCCAAGGACGCGCCGCTGATGATCGCCGCCGGCAACCGCGGCCAGCACGAGCGGTTGTTCCGCGCCATCGGCCGCCCGGACATTGCGGCGCAGTCGAGCCACGACGAGCGCGAAGCGCTCTACGACAAGCAGACGGAAGAGCTCCAGAAGATCATCGAGCAGAAGACGGCCGACGAGTGGGAGCAGTATCTGCAAGACAGCCACGTCCCGGCCGGCCGCGTGCGCCGCCTCTCGGAATCACTGAACGATCCGCAGCTGAAGGCGCGCAACGTGCTGCACCGGCACGAGAAGATCGAGGGCGTCGAGGGCCCCGTGACGGTCCCGCTGGCCGCGTTCAAGTTCGCCGACGGCGGCCCGAGCATCGAGACCCCGCCGCCTCGCCTGGGTCAGCACACCGACGAGGTGCTGACGAGCCTCGGCTACTCGAAGGCCGAGATCGCGGCCTTGCGCGACGACGGCGCGATCTAACGACGCGTCGGCGAGGACGCGTCCGCTACGGCAGCAGGTCGGCGACGGCGATCCGGCTCGACGGGAAGGCGAAGCGGAACGACGACGGCCGGCGGCAGCAGGGTCGTGACGGAGCGATACCGCCAGCCGTAGATCGCCGCCGGATCGGGGCCTGGGTCTCGGTAGACCTCGAGGACGCGGTCGACCAGGTTCACGATCCAGTAGTCTTGAACACCGGCTCGCGCATAGAGGCTGCCCTTCTGCTCGCGGTCGAAGGAGAGGCTCGATTCCGCGACCTCGATCGCGAGCACCGGCCGCTCGGGATGCGACTCGCGATAGTCGCCTGGGCGGCCGGGCACCACGACGAGATCGGGCTCGGGCTCGGATTCGTCATCGAGCGATACGGGCAATTGAATTCTGACGAGCCACCCCGGCGGCAGGACGGCCCTCACGGCATAGTCGACCGCGCTGATCGCGGAGGCATGATAGGCGCCGTGAGGCTCGGCGACGACGAGCTGACCGGCGATGAGCTCGAGCGGCTCACCCGTCGAACACGCCGAGGTCGACCAGTCGGTCGTACTCCACTCGGGTCCAGTGCCGGAGCGTCAGCGGCGCTTGCTTCACGGCTTCAATCTAGCCCGCTCGGTCGAGTCGATCAATGTCGAGCGTCAGAGACACTGCGTGAAGATGCGGAGTGACGAGGCGCTGAACCGGGCTAGCACGTCGATCCGGGCGCGGATATCATTCCCTCGCACGGGCGCCTGCCTGGCTCCCGATGTTCTCGAATGCAGAAAGGAGATCCCCATGGGTACCCTCCTGCGACTCCCTTCTCTGCTCCTGCTCGGCCTCGTCTTGGTTTCGCTCGCGGCAGGACCCGCATCGCCGCAAGCGCCGGCCCGCGGTCACGGCGCCGAAGCTCGCGACATGGAGCTGGTCGGCCACGACGATCTGCAGGGGCGCTCGGCCTATCAGCCGACGATCCACAAGCAAAACGGCCGTGTCATCGCCTACGTCGGCCACCACGGCGGCAAGGCGCGCAATCCGCTGACGGGCGTCGACGAAGACAACGGCACCTCGATCCTCGACGTCACCGACCCGGCACGACCGCGCTATCTGGCCCACATCCCGGGCCCGGCCGGCGGCTCCGAGCAAGGCGGCGCCCAGATGGCGCGCCTCTGTGACCGGCAGGGCAAGGCCTACCTCTTGCGGACGTTCGGCAACGCGGTTCCCAATTCGGGCCACGAGGTCTGGGACGTCAGCGATCCGTCGAAGCCGCGCCGAGCGAGCACCGTCGTCTCCGGCCTCACCTCGACACACAAGAATTTCTGGGAGTGCGACACCGGCACCGCGTACCTGGTCTCGGGCGATCTCGCGAAGCCCGCTCCCCTGCAGACCGGGCCGTCAGGATGGCGGACTACCCGCATGACGAAGATCTACGATCTCAGCGATCCGGCGAAGCCCGTCTTCGTCCGCGACTTCGGCCTGGCCGGCCAGGAGCCCGGTTCGACCGGGACGCCCGTCCCGCCCGGCGCGCACGGCCCGATCGTGCTCGGCAATCGCATCTACTTCGCCTACGGCACCAGCGCCGACGGCATCTTGCAGATCGTCGACCGCCAGAAGCTCCTCACCGGGCCAGAAGGAGCCCACGCCGGCGAATCTCAACGCGCCCGAGATCAGCCGGCTCGCCCATGTCGCCGAACTGGGGCGGTCACACGGCGTTTCCCGTGCTCGGAATGACGATTGGCGACTGGACCGTCAACACCAAGGGCCACGTGCGCGACTTCGTCGTCCTCGTGTCGGAATCCATCGCGAACGAGTGCCGCGAATTCCGCCACGCCACGTTCATGGTCGACATCACCACCGAGACGCGACCGTTCTCGGTGGCGACCTACCAGGTGCCGGAGTCGCTCGGCGGCTTCTGCCGGCGCGGGGGCGCTTCGGCCCGCACTCGAGCAGCGAGTCGTTCGCGCCGATCTTCTACAAGAAGCTGGTCTTCGTCGCCTACTTCAACGCGGGCGTGCGGGCGGTCGACATCCGCAACCCCTACGCGCCGCGGGACGCCGCGTTCTACATCCCGGCGACCACGGAGCGGACGGCCGAGCGCTGCGTCAACGAGCCGACCCGGAGCTGCAAGGTCGCGATCCAGACCAACAACGTCGAGGCCGACGAGCGAGGCTACGTGTACCTCGCCGACCGCGCCAACACGGGACTGCACATCGTGCGGCTCACCGGCGACGCCGCGAAGCTCATCGGAAACTGATTGAAGATCGGGGGAGCGAGCTCCGCTCCCCCCCGAATGCCCCGCCGGCTAAGTGTCGCCCAGGGGCACGATCGCGTACATGCGGGGCTGATCGCCGACGACGCGCGTGACGTGACCCTGGCCGGTCAGGTCCTCGGCCAGCACCATGTCGCCGGGGCCGACCCGCGCGATCGTGCCGTCACCGACCTCGATCTCGGCCGTGCCCGAGAGCGAGATCGAGTACTGCCGCCGCGGCGCGCAGTGCCAGCTGAGCACGTAGCCCGGCGGCGCCACGCGAAACGCGATCCCGCTCGCCGACTGCATCGGCGTCCCCTCCCCGTGCGCGCCCTCGACGTCGGAGAAGGGCTTCATCGCCAGCGGCACCTCGGCGATGTGAGACTTTCCGTCCGAGCCGCTGTACACCCGAAACACCTTCGGCATCGGCCTGCGTCCAGACGTCGCCGGCGCGCTCAGCGCGCGGCGGCGGCGGCCTCCGGCGTGCGATTGACGACCACGGTCTCGTGCACGGCCGGCGAGTAGATCTCGAGGACTTCGAGGTCGTCGGAGCAGTCGAGCTCGTTGTGCACGATCCCCGGCGGCTGCAGGATGCAATCGCCCTTGCCGAAGGTCTGCTCGCCGTGGCCCTCGTAGACGAACTTGATCCAGCCGTTCAGCACGTAGAACATCTGGAAGTCGCAGTTGTGCTGGTGCAGGCCGGTCGTGTGCAGGTCGTGGTTGCCGGCCGACTCCTTCTTGATCCGGATGGTGTGGGCGCGGAACTTGCCGTGCGTGGCCTTCTCGATGCCGAGGTCGCGGTACTCCATGAAGCTGCGCAGGCCGGTCTTGTAGACGGCGTCCTGGGCCAGGCTCGCGCTGAAGAGCTGCTTGGGCTCGCTCATGGTCGTTCCTCCTTGAAAAGATTCCCTAGTTGGGCGCGGCGAACTCGAACGTGGTGCCGACCGAGCTGGCGGTGAAGCGCCCGGGCAGCCGTTGCATGACCGCGCAGATGGCCTCGATGCCGGTGCAGTGCTGCGGCACGACGTGCTCCACATCGAGGCCGTGGAACGCGTCGACCACCCGCGTGATGCGCGCATCGTCGAGGCCGCTCAGATGAAAGCCCCCGATCACGGCGTGCACCCGGGGCACCCCGGTAAAGCGGACGGCGTTGCGGCAGATGCCGACGATGCCGCGGTGTGAGCACGACGTGACCACGACGAGGCCGCGGTCGCGCACGTTGGCCACCAGGGTCTGCTCGCCGATGAACGTGTCCTGGACGAGCTCGCCGTCCTCCTCCTCGACGCGAAGGTTCGACGGGATGGTCTCCCATTCCTCGGTGGCGTGCATCTCACCCGAGAGCCATACGCCTTCGGCCAGCGGCGTCGGCTTGGCGACGAGTCGCACGTCGATCTCGTACCGCTCGATCTCGTCGCGGGACAGCCGGCCGCTGTAGACCCGGCGCTCCTCGCGCTGCTGCCAGCGGGGCCGGAAGTGATCGACGCCGCCGTAGAAGGCCAGCTCGCGGCGGAGCCGCCGGCGCCAGGCGTGCAGGAAGCCGGTCAAGCCGCCCCAGTGATCGCGGTGGCCGTGCGAGAGCGCGAGCGCGTCGATCGCCGCCGGATCCAGCGCCAGCTCGCGGAAGTTGTGGTTCATCGTGTCCGGCGTGAGCCCGAAATCCAGGGCCAAGGTGAACCGCTCGCCGCCCCTCGTGACCTCGACCAGGTGCGCGAGCCCGTGCTCGGCGCGAAGATCCGGCATCTTGCCGGCGACGAACGCGCTGTACCGGCGGGCCACCGATTCGTCCCGGCGCAGGCTGTCGATGTAGTTGTCGACGACGGTCGTCACGCGGATGCGATCGACGGCGCCGGCGGGCATGCGCGTATCCTACCAGAGCGGAACGCGCGTCCGGTGCATGTCGATTCGGGAGGGTCATTGGCGTCGTATGGGTGAGGCTCGCCGGACCGCTTTCCGGTCCTGACGGCCGAAACTCTCACCAGGAGGGATCTATGCGCTACATGCTGCTCATCAACTCCGACAAGACCGCGCCGCCGCCGCAGGCGAAGGCCGAGATGGAAGCCATCCTGCAAGACCCACCAGCGCTTCGGCGAGGAGCTGCTGGCCACCAACAAGATGGTCCACGCCGAGCGCCTGCGCCCGGACGGCGACGCCAGCCGCGTCCGCTTCAAGGCCGGGCAGCGGCAGGTCATCGACGGCCCCTTCACCGAGACGAAGGAGGTCCTGGGCGGCTTCTATCTGATCGAGTGCGACACCAAGTCCGAAGCCGTCGAGTGGGCGAAGAAGATCCCGCTCCGCGAGGGCGGCTTCGTCGACGTCGCGGCCGATCTGGCCCATGTGAGCGGCGTCGCCGCTCGCTAGCGGCCGCCGGCCGCAGCCGGCGCCGCGGAGGACCGCCGGCGCATCGAGTAACATCTCTGCCCGTGGCAGCCGATCGATCACGGGCGACGCCGAGCCCACCGCCCACGCGCGCGTGGCGGAAGCGTTTCGCGCAGGAGTACGCGCGCGTGGTCGCGTCCGTGCTGCGGATCGTGCGCGACATCGACTCGGCCGAGGAGATCGTCCAGGAGGCCTTCGAGCAGGCGCTCGATCACTGGCCTGCCGACCGGAACGCCGGATCGCCCCGGCGCCTGGCTCCTCACCACGGCGCGGCGGCGCGCGCTCGACCGTCTGCGCCGCGCCGCCGTGCCGGAGGCGCGGGCCGGCGCGCTCGCCTACGAGGCCACGCTCGGCGCGCTCGACGAGCAGCCCGGACGTGACGGATCCCGAGGCGATCCCCGACGACCGGCTCCGGCTGATCTTCACCTGCTGTCATCCGGGCCTGCCCGCCGACAGCCGCGTCGCGCTCACCCTGCGGCTGGTCGGCGGCCTCTCGACGGCGGAGATCGCGCGCGCCTTTCTGGTGCCCGAGCCCACGATCGCCCAGCGACTCGTGCGCGCCAAGCGAACGATCCGCGACCGCGCGCCTGCCCTACGAGGTGCCCGAGGGCGCCGAGCTGCCGACGCGCCTGCCGGCGGTGCTCGCGGTGGTCTATCTGATCTTCAACGAGGGCTATGCCGCGCACACCGGCGACGCCCTCGTGCGGCACGACCTCTGCCGAGGAGGCGCTCCGCCTCGGCCACATGCTGGCCGAGCTGATGCCGCGACGAGCCCGAGGTGCTCGGGCTCGCTCGCGTTGATGGAGCTGCAGACCTCGCGCGCGGCGACGCGCGCCGACGCCGACGGTAATCTCGTGCTGCTCGCGGATCAAGACCGCGCGCGCTGGGATCGGGCGCGGATCACGCGCGGGCTCGCCTTCCTCGAGCGCGCCGGCCCGCTCGAGCGCGCGGGCCCCTACCAGCTCCAGGCCGCCATCGCCGCCTGCCACGCGCGCGCCGCGTCCTGGGAAGCGACGGACTGGCCGGCGATCGTGCGCACTACGCGGCGCTCGCCGAGATCGCGCCCGTCACCGGTCGTCGAGCTGAACCGCGCGGTCGCGATCGGTCTCGCGCACGGCCCGGCGGCCGGGCTCGCCGCCCTCGACACGTCGACGAGCTCGCCGCTCGCGCGGCTATCATCTCCTCCCCGCCGCGCGCGCCGACTTTCTCCGCCGCCTCGGACGCTCGGCGGAAGCCGGCGAGCGAGTATCGCCGCGCGCTCGCCCTCACGGACAACGTGCGCGAGCAGCACTTCCACACGGCCACGGCTCGGCGACGTGCGAGGCCGGCGGCTAGGCGCGACTGCGACGCGGCCGCGCCTGGGGGCTCAGCGACCGGGCTTCAGCTTCAGTCCTCGTACGGCGCCGAGTACGAGAAGCCCTTGATCCAGTCCACGCACGCTTCCTCCACCCGCGGCCCGATGCCCCAGAGGAACGCCAGCTCGTAGATCGGCACGTGCAGCACCCGGTCGTGCATGATCCCCTGGATCTGGTGCAGCAGGGCCTCGCGCTTCTTCCGGTCCAGCTCGCGGGCCTGGCGCTGGAAGAGATCCTCGATCTCCGGCACCACGCCCGCTGGCGTAGATGCCGGTCTTGAGCACGTACGCCTCGATGCGCGTCGCCGCGTTGCCGGCCGGCGCGCCGAGACCCATGATGACGCCCTTGATCTTCTTCTCGCGCCACGCGGTCAGGAAGGCCGCGCGCTCCATCGTGCGCAGGCGCGTGCGGATGCCGACGGCCTGCGAGGAAGTTCGCCGATCGCCTCGCGCCAGCGAGAAGAACGGCGGGAACGGCGTGAGGTCGCCGGCGTCGAAGCCGTTCGGGATAGCCGGCCTCGGCCAGGAGCTTCCTGGCCTGCGCCGGGTCGTAGGCCGGGCGGCTCGTAGGGCCGCGCGAAGTCCAGCACGCGCGGGACGAGCGCCGCCGGTCGGGCGCGAGAAGCCCGAGCGTCTCGGCCTGGTTCAGGGCGCTCGCGGTCCAGGGCGTAGCTCGCCGCCAGACGCACGCGCCGGTCGTGCCACGGCGACTTCGGATCCCACTGCTCCGGCAGGTCGAGGAAGACGACGCCCGGCGGCTTGGCGCGCGGCCAGCCGCAGCCCCGGCGTGCGCTTGACCTCTTCGGCCGTCGGGCCGCTCAGCAGGTAGACGATGTCGACGTCGCCGGCCTTGAGGGCGGCGGCGCGCGTCGTCTCGTCGGGCATGCTGCGAAAGACCAGCCGCTTCACGTTCGGGGTCTTGCGCCAGTAGCCCTCGAACGCCTCCATCACCAGATCGACGCCCGGGGTTGAAGCTCACGAACCGGTACGGCCCGGCGCCGATGGGCGCCTTCTTGAAGCCGTCGTCGCCCACCTTCTCGACGTACTTCCTCGGCACGATCCAGGCCGCGCCGGTGGCGGAGGTGCCGTAGAAGGTCATGAAGTCCGGCCACGGCTCCTTCAGCTGGAAGCGCACGCGGCCCGGGATCGACGATCTGCACCTCGCGCACCCTGCTCCTTGAGCAGCTTGGCCGCCGCGCCCCTGTAGCGCTCGAACGAGAACTTGACGTCCTCGGCGGTGACCGGCTCGCCGTTGTGGAACTTCGACCCCCTTGCGGAGGACGAACTCGTAGGTGAGCCCGTCCTTCGACACGCGTCCACGACTCGGCCAGGCTCGGCGTGTTCTCGCCGGCCGGCATCGGCTTCACCAGCGCGTCGTGCATGGCGTACAGCACCATGAACGGCGTGATGAACGCCTCGGTGTCGCTCGGGTCGAGCCAGCGCGCGGCGAGCGTGACGTGCACGCCCCAGGTCATGCGTGCCGTCCGGGGCGGCGTGGGCGGCCGGCGCAAATAGCGACAGCAGGAGCGAGGCGAGCACGACGAGTTGGATCACGAGCGATTTCATCGCGCCTCCGTGAAGGGTTCGAGTGGTCGACGTAGGGTATCATCGCCGCGGAGGCGACGATGAAAATCAAAGCGCTCGACACGTACTTCCTGTCCGCGCCCCTGCCGCAGCCGGTCCGCACCTCCACCTCGACGATCAGCCGGGTGAGCGAGCTGATCGTCAAGCTCACGACCGATGCCGGCCTCGTCGGCATCGGCGAGGCGCACGGGCCGTTCCTGTCCCAGGGCGGCCCGGAGGGCATGCGGCGGTCAACCAGATCCTCGAACGCGTCACGCCCCTCGTCGTCGGCCAGGATCCGTTCAGCGTCGAGCGCATCTGGCAGGATCTCTTCGCCCTCACCTACACGAGCGTGCGGGGCATCCCGACCCTCGCGCACCAGCGCCGTCAGCTCGTGACCGCCATCAGCGCCATCGACATCGCGCTGTGGGACCTCATGGGCAAGGCGACGAAGCCGACCCGTGCACGCGCTCATGGGCGGCGCGCTCCGCTCGCGCGTGCCCGCCTACGTCACCGGCTTCTACTACCGAGACGGTGAGCGCCCGGACGATCTCGCGCGCGAGGCGGCGATGTACCTCGAGCACGGCTATCGCACCGTCAAGGTGAAGGTGGCGGGCCTCTCGCCCGAGGCCGACGCCGAGCGCGTGGGCGTGATCAGGAAGGCGGTGGGCACGACGTCGCCATCATGCTCGACGCGAACCAGGGCTGGAACCTGCCGAGCGCGGTCCGCGCCGCGCGGCTCTGCGAGCCCCACAACATCTTCTGGCTCGAGGACCCGATGCCCTGGTACGACGAGCGCCACGCGCTGCGCCGGCTGAAGGCGGAGGTCGACATGCCGATCTCGGCCGGCGAGACGGAGTACACGCCCTTCGGCCTGCGCACGATGGTCGCCGAAGGCCTGGTCGACTACCTGATCATCGACTCGACGTGGGCGGGCGGGCTCACCGTCTGGCGCAAGGCGGCGGTCATGGCCGAGCTCTACCAGGTGCCGCTCGCCGCCCACCACGATCCGCAGATCCACGTGCACGCGGTGGCGGCGAGCCCGACCGGCTTCATCCTCGAATCGTTCGCCGACCCGACGCGCGATCCCCTCTGGTTCGAGCTGTTCCGCGAGCGCCCGAAGATCGTCGACGGCTTCATGGCGGTGCCCGACACGCCCGGGCCTCGGCCTCGAGCTCCGGGAGGACACGCTAGAGAAGTACGGCGTCAAGCTGGGCTGACCACGTCAGGCCGACCACGTCTGCCTTCTGCTCAGGACGCGGGACAGCACGGCTAGAGCGCGGATGCCGCCGGAGCCCGGGCGGGCAGCGAATCGCGAGCGGCTCGGGAAGCCCGCGGTCGACCGCGCGGACGTTCATCGCGACCACGCAGCGGCCGTATCCCGTCCTCGCTGAACTCGAAGGTGCTCGAGACTTCGGGGCAGCGCCAACGGCCCGCGCGTGATCGGAGTCGTCTCGAGCGTCAGGTAGTCGAACGGCCGCCAGTCGACCGCGCGGTGCACGAGCGTGTAGGCGCCGTGGTCGCAGTGGCTCTCCCAGCCCACGCCGGCTCGGCCGGCGGCGTTCGGCCGTGCCTTGATTTCGCGCGCGTCGAGCTGCCAGCGCATGCGCTTGCGCGGATCGATGTGGTATTCCCACGCGACCGCGCGGGGCGCCGGCAGGGCCGTCACGAGCTCCAGATCGGCCCCACCGCGGGTGATGAAGATGCGCGCCTCGCGGTGGCGCGCCACCGCCTGCGCCAGAGTCGCGACGCGGCCGCGCACCTCGCCGATATCGTCGTAGTGCTCGCGGTGCGCGGGCAGTCCGAGCGTGCCGCCGGCGCGCTCCAGCAGCGCGTCGGTCAGGAACGCGTAGGCCGTGGTTACCGAATGCCTGCGCTGACACCGTTCTTGAGCAGACGATGCACGAGGATCACGTCCGGCCCGATCGGCTTCGGCCCGGTCGGCGATTGCTGCAGGACGAAGCTTCCCAGGTGGGCGACGAACTTCAGGTCGAGCGCGCCGATGAGCGCGCACGCCGAGCAGGTACAGGTCGTGGCGCGGCGCATTTCGTCGACCTGCCGCTGGAAGGCGACGTAGCAGCCCTCGATCATGTCGAGCAGCCGCCCGGCGTCCGAAGGCGGCGGCCGGCGCGTAGACGCAGACGGCGTCGCCTTCGACCTCGACGAAGCGCAAGGCTCGCCCAGGCGCGCGATCACGAGATGGGTCAGCTCGTCCACGATGCCGTGGGCGTGCTCGAGCTCAGCGTGCGTCGCTACTAGGTATAGCTGGAGGATATCCGCGATGACGAGGTAGCCCTGCTGGCGTGCCTGCGTCGCCGTCACGGCCTGATAGCAAGCCTCAGGCGGCGCTCTTGCCCTGCACGATGACGCGGGCGGCGACCAGCCTGTCGATCTCCGCCTCGCCGTAGCCGATCTCGCGAAGAATCTCGCTCGAGTGCTCGCCGAGCCCGGGCGGAAAGCGCGGGGCGACCTTGGCGACGCCCTCCAGCCAGAACGGGCTCGCCACGGTGAGCGCGCGCCCCGGCGCGCGGGTCGTCGATGGGCACCAGCGCGCCGCTCGCGACCATCTGCGGATCGTCGCGCGCGTCGTCCACCGTGCCCACCTCGCCGAAGGTGAGCCGGTGCTTGGTTCGAGGCGGCCCGCCATTCCGCCCACGGACGCGCGGCGAAGACCGCGTCGAGCATCGGGCACGAGCGCGCGCGCGTTGGCGCGGCGGGCCGGCGTGGTGGCGAAGCGCGGGTCGCCGGCCAGGTCGGGACGCTCGATCGCCCGCAGCAGATGCGGGCCAGTCCCGGTCCTCGTCGAGCACGTTCAGGAGGAACCAGCGTCCGTCGGCGCAGCGATAGAGGTTCGCGAGCGCGCTCGCCGCGCTCCTCGCGCGGCGGCCGCGGCTCGACGCGCGCGCCGCAGAGCGCGGCCTGGATCTGGATCGCGTTCCACCAGAGCCCGTTGGCCATGAGCGAGGTCGACACCATGCGTGCCCGGCCCGGTCCGCTCGCGCCGATAGAGCGCGGTCATGATCGCGGCGAACAGGCTGACGCCGGTGGGATGGTCGCCCATGCCGGGCAGCGAGCGCGGCGGCGGCGCGTCCGGCGAGGGCTTCACCAGGTCCATCAGGCCGGTGCGCGCCCACAGCGCGGTCGCGTCGAACCCGTGCCCGGCGCCTCGTCGCCCTGCTCGCCGTACGCCGTCATCGACGCGTAGACGAGCCGCGGGTTGAGCGGCGCGAGATCGCTCCAGCGGATGCCCAGCCGCGTCGCGCGAGTCGAGCGGCGAGTTGGTCACGAACACGTCGGCGCGCTCGACGAGGCGGTGCAGCACGGCGCGCCCGGCGGGCTGGCGCAGGTCGAGGGCGAGGCCGCGCTTGCGTGCGGTTGTCGACGATCCAGCGATAGTTGTACGGGCTGTCGGCGACGCCGGGGCCGCCCGTGCGGTGGCGATAGGGATCCCCGTCGGGCGGCTCGATCTTGATCACGTCGGCGCCGAGGTCGGCCATGATGGTCGTGGCCACCGGGCCGGCGATGAAGCTCGCCGCGTCGATGACGCGGACGCCGGCGAGCAGAAAGTCGCTCATGTTCGTGGCCGGACTATATCACGGCCCGGCGCCGACAGTCAAGCGCTGATCAGGCGGTCGCCCGCCAGAGCCGGACACCGACCCGCTCCGCTCCCCGGCGCAGGCGCTCGTCGGCCGTCGCCAGCGAAGCGGATCGGGTCGCGGCAAGCGCCAGGTAGATGCAATCGTAAACGGGATGCCCCAGCTCGGTCGCCAGGCGGGCGGCCGGTCGGACCAGCTCAGCCGAGGACGTCAGGCTGATGCCGACGGCGAGCAGATTCGTCACGGCTTGCTCGACGTCGACCGTGTCCATCTCGCGACGACGGTGCTTTTTCCACCATGCGTTGGTGGCCTCGACCACCATGAGATCGGGCGCTAGCAAGGGCACCTCAGTCTCGAGCAGCCGCTCCGCCCCCCACCGGTCAGGCTCGTTCGCGAACCAGAGAAAGGCGATCGAAGCGTCGACCACGATCGGCCCCGCCATTGCGACTGAGTATCGGGATGTTCGCTCGTGCGTCCTGTGCCGCGCCACGGGTCGCGGGGTCACCGGTCACGGTCTTCCCGAATGAAATCGACTCCCCGGGACCGGCTTGGCCGCTGGCGCCCCGGATCGCTCGCGCTCGGGCCGCGATTTCGGCGCGACCAGCCTGTGTGCCCATCGCGATGAGGCGGCGGGCTTCTTGCTCGACGGACACGCCATTGAGGCGCGCCTGGAGACGCAGCCGCTCAGCGACCTCGTCGTCCAGGTTGCGGATGATGATCGTCGCCATTGCGGTGCTATCGTAACGTGCTAGCGCTGATAGCGCAATACGCTATCATCGTGCGGCGCGCAGCCGCGCCGGATCGAACGGAGCGCAGATCCACGAGTGACGCGGCGCCCGCGGCGACCAGCTCGGCGAGGGCGAGCCCGGTCGCGGGCGCGTTCAAGATGCCCCAGGGCCCGTGGCCGGTCGCCACGTAGGCGCCGGCCACGCCGGGAACGCGGCCGATCAGCGGCAGTCCGTCGTCGGTAACGGGGCGATAGCAGGCCTGTCGCCGCACGATGCGCGCCGCGGCCAGCGCGGTGGACACCCGGCCGGCGGCCCGCGCCAGCGTCTCGCAGGACGCGTCGTTCACCTGGACCGCGTCCGGTGATTCGGGCAGCGGCGCCGGGTCGGCCATTCCGCACACGTAGACCTCGCCGTCCGGCCGCGGAAAGATCTCGGGCTCGAGGGCGAGGCCATCGGCAGTGCGATAGTCGACGAAGAGCGCGTGCGCGGGCACGTCGGCGCCGACGAGCGTCACGCTGTGGCCCTTGAGGCCGTGCACGCGCGGGAGCGCGACCCCCACCCCGCGGCCCGTCCACGGCCCCATCGCCACCACGACGGCATCGGCGGGCATCATCTCACCGCCGACCGTGACACCGCAGGCGGCGCCGTCACGTCGCGCGACCGGCCTCGACGGCTCCGAGGCAAAACTTCGCTCCCAGAGCTTGCGCGGCATCGAGCAGCGCCGCGGTGAAGCGCGCCGGCGTCACCTGAGCCGTGGTGGTCGTGGACCCGAGCGCCGCGGTGACGATGCCGGCGCCGTCGAGCCAGGCAGGCGCCGCGACCCGATGGCCGCCCGCCGGCGTCCCCGCTCGCGCGCGCGAAGCATGAAGGTGTCCAGGCGACGATAGCCGTAGTCGGCGCCGAGCTCCGGGCCAGCTCCGCGTGAAGCGCGAAGCTCGCCCGCGCCAGCGGGCCGAGCGGCGAGCCGTCGCACCAGTCGAGCGCCAGGAATCCGCCCGACTTGCCCGACGCGGCGCACGCCACGCCGGATCGCTCGACCACGGTGACGGCGACGCCACGGCGCACCAGGAAGTAGGCCACGGAGGCGCCGACGACGCCGGCGCCACAGACGATGACGTGCCGAGGAGCGCTCACTCGGCGTATGCTACATCGCAACTCGAGGAGGCCCCAATGCACTACGGCGTCGTGATGTTCCCCACCGAGTACGCGATGGCTCCGGACGAACTGGCGCGCGCGCTCGAGGAGCGCGGCTTCGAGTCGGTGTGGTTCCCCGAGCACACGCACATCCCGGCGAGCCGGAAGAGCCCGTGGCCCGGCGGCGCCGAGCTCCCGCGAGACTACTGGTCGTCCTACGATCCGTTCGTCGCCCTGATGGCGGCGGTGCGGCGCCACCAAGCGCCTGAAGCTCGGCACCGGCATCTGCCTCGTCATCGAGCGCGATCCGATCACGACGGCCAAGGAAGTCGCGACACTCGACCGGCTTGTCAGGCGGCCGCGTGCTCTTCGGAATCGGCGGCGGCTGGAACCGGGAAGAAATGGAGAACCACAGACCGAGTGGAAGAGCCGCTGGCGGCTCCTGCGCGAGCGCGTGCTGGCGATGAAGGAGATCTGGACGAAGCGCGAGGCCGAGTTCCACGGCGAGTTCGTGAACTTCGACAAGATCTGGGCCGATCCCAAGCCGATCCAGAAGCCGCACCCGCCGATCATCATCGGCGGCGACGGCGCGACGACGTTCGATCGCGTCGTGGAGTTCGGCGACGGCTGGATGCCGATCATGCGCCCGAATACGAGCCCCGTCGAGAGGATCCCGGAGCTCCGCGAGCGCCTGAAGAAGGCGGGCCGCGATCCGAAATCGGCGCCGGTCTCGATCTTCTTCGCGCCCCCGAAGAAGCCCGCCCTCGACGCGCTCGAAGCCGCCGGCGTCGAGCGCGCGATCTTCGGCGTACCGTCCGAGCCCCGCGACGCGATCCTCAAACGGCTCGACGGGTTCACCGCGGCGATGCGGGGCTAGCGCTCGGCCAAGCGGAGGAACTGGCGCTTCATCGCGTTGACGCTCGCGAGGTAGCCCTTGACGTCGTGGTCGCCGCACTTCTGGGCGGGGGTCAGCCGGAACCCGCGACGCGCGTAGGCGTCGCCGGGTCCGGCCCCGCACAGATGAATGATGGCGGCCAGATCCTGCTTCTGCTGGAGGGTAGCGGTGGCGACCCGCTGCCGCGCCATCGTGCTCGAGACGCTGCGGTCCAGGAGCGCCGAGGTCATCTCGACGGCGTGGCTGGGCACGACGCGCATGTAGAGGCCATTGAACCAGCACGATCGCCACTCGTGCCACGGACCGTCCTCGACGACCACGTGGTCGTGGATGCAGTAGCGCCGCGCCTCGCGAAACGTCGGATCGGTGATCTGGTACATGCCGACCGCGCTCGAGGCCGGCCGGTATATCTCGAACGGGTTCCACGAAAGCCGCCAGCGCCAGTACGTCCGGGCCACCGGATTGCCGGCGCCTTCGACCTGGGCGAGTGCGGCCAGGAGCTCGGGCGTCATGACCGCGGTGGAATGCTCGCGGAACAGCGGCTCGTACTGACGCCACGTCTCGGACGGCGGCTTCCACAGGGCGCCGCTCACCGGGAAGAACAGCTCGGTCGGCTTGCGCATCACCTGATACGCCCAGTTCACCGCGGACCATGCGGCCAGGATCACGACCGTGGCGACGATGATGCGCAGCGCCAGCGGCAGCGCCAGGAAGACCACCGCCGCGCGCCGGAGGAACTGGAAGATCGGACGCATGCGCGCGAGCCGCGACGGATGCGCCCGCGCTCCTCGAGAAGGGGTCTTGACCGCGCGGGCCGGCGTTCTGACGGTGCGCGTCGGTGGCATAGCGGTACCCCCACTATGCCCGCCTCGGGCGTCTATTCCCCGCGAATTTCGCGCAGACGCTTCTTGAGGGCCGTCATCCGATCGTTCATCTTTTCCGACAAGGACGAGGCTCTCGTCTTCTTCTTGGGCGGAGTCGCCCGGGACGCGGCCGGCGTGGTCATGACGTGACAATAGGCGCAGCCGTGCCTCAAACCGTGCTTGCACTCGCTCATGGGGTCTGGCTCCCTGCCGCCATCCTATCGAATCGAGTCACAGATCGCGAACCTCGGTATACTCGCGCCCGCACAGGAGGGAACGGATGAGCCTGCCCAAGACCGCGCGCGCCGCCGTCGTCGCCGAATACGGTAAACCGATCGAGATCCGCGAGCTTCCGGTGCCGCAAGAGACCGAGCTCGAGCCCGGGGCCTTGCTCGTGCGGGTAGACGTCGCGTCGATCTGCGGCTCGGACGTCCACCAGTGGGACGGGATGACGCAGGCGCTCGCGCCGGCGCAGCTGCCGATCGTGCTGGGCCACGAGATGATGGGCACGGTGGTCGCGTTCGGCCCGGGGCCGCGCGAGGACTCGATCGGCCAGTCGCTGAAAGAGGGCGATCGGCTCCTGTGGACCCACGTGTACTGCGGCCAGTGTCAGGAATGCCGCGTGCAGCACACGCCGACCTTGTGCCGGCGTAAGAAGCAGTACATGCGCACCAACTGCGAGCGCTTCCCTTACCTCGTGGGCGGCTTCGCGCAGTACTGCTACGTGTTCCCGCCCTCGGGACGCGTGCGCATTCCCGACGGCGTGCCCGACGGCGTGGCCTCGGCGGCCAGCTGCGCCCTGCGCACGGTGGTCCACGCGTTCGAGCGCGTCGGCCGCATCGAGCCGCACCAGCGCGTGGTGATCCAGGGCGCGGGACCGCTGGGATTGTTCGCGACGGCGGTCGCGAATCACGCGGGGGTCAGCGAGCTCATCGTCGTCGGCGCGCCGGAGCGGCGGTTAGACCTGGCGAAGCGCTGGGGCGCCTCGGCCGTGGTCTCGGTCGAGGAGCTGCCGACGGCGGAGGCGCGCCTGGCCCGCGTGCGCGAGCTCACCGGCGGGCTCGGCGCCGACGTGGTCTTCGAGCTGTCCGGTGCCCCGTACGCGTTCGCCGAGGGCCTCGATTTCTTGCGGCCGGGCGGCCGCTACGCCGTCGTCGGTCAGCTCGGCGGGCCGCTCACGCCGGTCCAGGCCGCGCTGTTCGTACGCAAGCAGGCCACCGTGCTCGGCGTGCAGTCGGCCGATATCGGCCAGTTCTGGAAGGCGCTCGAGTTCGTGCGCCGCACGAGCTCGCGCTACGACTTCGAGTCGATGCTGACGACGCGCTATCCCCTGGATCGCATCAACGAGGCCATCCAGAACATGCGGGCGTTTCGGGAGATCAAGCCGCTCGTCCTGCCCTGGGCCGGCTAGAGCCCCCCACCCCAGCGGAACTGCCAGGCGATCGCGGCCGTCGTGAAATTGCCCCCGGCGCGCGCGTAGGCGCCGGTGCTCGCGTTGAGCTTGACCGAGTTGTAGCGGTTGATCGGGAATCGCGAGCGTCCCGCCCACGCGGACATGCTGCAGCGGCTCGCCCTCCACGCCGTCGATCGTGACGCGCCCGCCCCCGTAGTAGGTCGCGTCGAAAGCGGCCCACAGGCCGAAGCCTCGTGTGGTAGATCACGTGCCCCTGCACGGCGTACAGCGGATCGCGCTGGAGCCGCCGCCCAGGAAATCGTCGTTGTCCGTGAAGAAGGTGACGCTCGGGACCAGCTCCAGGGTCACCGGCCCGAACGTCTGGGAGATGCCGATCTCGGGCTTGAACGGACCAGCGGTTGGTCCCGATGTTCACGAGCCTTGTCCGATCGTACTGGCCGAGCGGCGCCGTCACCGCGAGGCTGGCGCCGACGATGAAGCCCGGCGTGTAGTCCTCGAACTCGTCGAGCGTGAGCGCCGGCCCGCCGTAGAGGAGCCACGAGACGCGAGCCCGCGGATCGCCCAGACCCGAGACCTCGCGGGTCACGCGTTCTCCGGCGAACGTGGCCGAGCCCGACAGCCACGCGTACGGCAGCACGACATCGAGCTTCGCGGCTCGACCCCACACCCCGAACGAGCGGGCGTAGGCCAGAACGGCGCTGTGAACGGTGACCTCGCCGTCTTCGATCGGCGCGGACGTGTCGAGCCCAACCTCGCCCGTGGTGTAGGCGTAGCCGAGGATCAAGAAGTTCAGCCCGACCGGCGTGTTCGAATACGCCCGCGGCTCGAGCTCCTGGGCCTCCACCGTCGTCGCCACGAGTAACACCAGGGCGACGAGCGCCACACCTGGCCTGGTCATGTGGGCTATGCTAGCGCGCCAGGAGGGTTCCATGAGCAATCATGCGTTGTTTCTGGTCCGGATGGACGTCGCCCACGATCACGAGGCCACCTTCAACGAGGTCTACGATCGCGAGCACGCGCCGAACTTGCGCGGGGTGCCCGGCGTCCGCCGCGCCGCCCGCTATCGGCAGCCCTCGCCGACCGAGCCGCGCTATCTGGCCGCCTACGAGCTCGACAGCCTGGACGTCCTGGACAGCGCCGCGTGGAAGAAGGCCGGCGAAGCCGGGCGGTGGCCGGGCGAGATCCGGCCGCACACCATGAATCGCCACCTGACCAGGTACGAGTGGGTCGGCGGCAACGCGGCGCTCACCGGGAAAACGCCGTACGTGTTCTGGGTCATGATGGACGTCGAGCGCCATCGCGAGGCTCTCTTCAACGACCTCTACGACAACGAGCACCTGCCGCTCTTGCTCAAGCTGCCCGGGTCGGTCAACGCCGTGCGCTACCGGACGTCGGCAGACGGAGAGCCGCGCTACCTCTGCGCCTACGAGGTCGAGAACACCACCCTGCCGATGTCGAAGCTCTGGAACGACACCTCGGACATCGGGCGCTGGAAGCCGGAAGTCCGGCCGTACACCTCCAACAAGCGCTACATCGTGAGCGAGCGCGTCCTCTCGCTGTGAGACGGTCGTGAAGATCTCGCAGGTCGCGGTCGAGGTCGTGCGGGTTCCCGTCGAGCATCCCTATACCGCCGGCGGGCGAGCGGTCGACGCGAACTGGCACGTGCTCGCCCGGATCACCACCTCGGATGGCGTCGAAGGCATCGGCTACATCGTCTACCCGCGCCCCGATCTGATGACGACGATCGGGCACGCGGCGCGCGAGCTGGGCGAGCACCTGATCGGCATGAGCGTGCTCGAGCCGGAAGCCGCCTGGGAAAAGCTCGCGCGGCGCGGCGACTGGGTGGGGCCCGGCGGCCTCCTGCACTGCGCCCTGGCACCGCTCGACATCGCGGTGTGGGACGCCAACGGCAAGACGCTCGGCCAGCCGCTGCATCGCCTCCTCGGCGGCTTTCGCGACCGGCTTCCGACGTACGCGAGCGACGGGCTGTGGGTCAGCCTGTCCCCGGGCGAGCTCGCGGGCTCCGCGAAGCAGCACGTGGCCAACGGATTCGGCGCGGTGAAGCTGAGGCTCGGCAAGGAGGCGGCGCCGGAGATGGAAGCGCGGCGCGTCCAGGCCGTGCGCGACGCCGTCGGGCCGGACGTTCGCATCATGGTCGACGCGGTCGAGAGCTGGAGCCTGGCTCGAGCGCGGCGGACGGGCCGAGTCCTGCAGGACGCCGGCATCGCGTGGCTGGAGGATCCTGTCCATCACGCGGACGTGAAGGGGCTTGCCGACCTCCGGCGCCGGCTCGAGGTGCCGATCGCCGCCGGCGAGCATCTCTATCATCTCGACGCGTTCCGGACCCTGCTCGAGGCAAGAGCGGTCGACGTCGTCATTCTCGATCTGGCGCGAGTCGGCGGCGTGACGCCCTGGCGGAAGATCGCCGGTCTCGCCCAGGCGCACCGTGTTCCGGTGTGCGGCCACGTGGTTCCGGAGATTCAGGTGCACCTGCTGTCGGCCGTCGCGAACGGCCACATGGTCGAGTACGTGCCCCGCTCGGCCGGCATCCTCAGAGCGATGCCGCGGATCGAAAACGGCGAGCTCGTCGCGCCGTCGGGGCCCGGCCTCGGGCTCGAGCTCGACGAGGCGGCCGTGCGCCGCCACCGGGTCGTCTAGCGCGAGCGATGCCCGGTCGATTTGCCGGTCAGGTCGCGATCGTCACCGCCGGCGGCTCAGGGATCGGCGCCGCCAGCGCGCGGCGCTTTGCCGGGGAGGGCGCCGCGGTGGTCGTCGCCGACCTGAGCGGCACGCGCGCCGAGGCGGTCGCCTCGAGCATCACGGCGACCGGCGGGCGCGCCGCGGCCATCAAGATGGACGCATCGGACCCGGCGGCGGTGGAGCGCACGATCCGCCTGGCTCTCGACACGTTCGGCCGGCTCGATGTCATGATGAACAACGCGGGGCTGGCCGAGCCGGCGCCGCTCGACGAGATCTCGCTCGAGAGCTGGAACCGCGTCATCGCCGTCACCCTGACCAGCGCGTTCCTCGGCATGAAGCACTGCCTGCCGGTCATGCGCGCCCAGGGCAAGGGCGTGGTCGTCAACACCGCGTCGATCTCGGGCACGGCCGGCGACTACGGGCTCTCGTCCTACAACGCCGCGAAGGCGGGCGTGATCAATCTGACCCGCTCGGCGGCGATCGAGAACGCGCGGCACAACATTCGGGTCAACTGCGTGTGCCCGGGCTTCATCGACACGCGGGCCACGCAGATCCTCGGGCGCGACCGCGCCGACGAGCTGCGGCGCGTGTACGCCGCGGCCCATCCGATCGGCCGCGTCGGCGAGGCGGACGAGATCGCGAGCACCGTCCTCTTCCTGGCCTCGGACGAGGCGTCCTTCATCACCGGGGCGGCGATCGTCGCCGACGGCGGCCTCACCGCGCACACCGGCCTGCCGCAGTTCCAGAAGCCGACGCCGTAGCAATCCCGCGCCGGCCCCGTCAGCGACTGCCGGGCACGACGCCGGCGGGCAGCGACTCGATGTGGGCGCAGATGTCGCGCGGGCGCGTCAGCCACACGCGATCCGGGCGCCCGAGGATGTGCTGGAGCGCGTGACGGAGCCGGCGGATCCGGTAGGGTCGGCCGGTGACGAACGGATGGAGTGAGATCGGGCACACGAGCGGCTGGCGGGCCGACTGCTCCAGCATCTCGTCGAACTGGTCCACGATCATGTCGGCGAACTGATCCGCGGTGTAGCGATACCAGACGATCCCGCGGGTGTCGTTCACCTCGATCGGGTACGGCATGGCGAGGATGCGGCCCTTGCGGGTCTTGATCCAGATCGGCTGATCGTCCATCGTCCAGTCCATCGCGTAGCGATAGCCAGCCTCCTGCAGGAGATCCATCGTGACGGCGCTGTTGGAGAGCCATGGGCTCATCCAGCCGGCGGGCCGGGTCCCCTCGTGCCGAGCGATCGTGGCCGTCACGCTCTCGATCAGCGCGCGCTCCTCATCCTCGCCGAGATGGCCCTGCTCGTCGGAGTTCGTCACGCCGTGTCCGAGGATCTCGTCGCCGCGGGCGCGCAGGCGCTCGGGAATGTCGGGGGCCATCTCGTAGATCGAGGTGTTCATCTGGGCCTGGGCGGGAATGCCGAGCTCGTCGAGCAGCTCGAACAATCGCCAGATGCCGACGCGATTGCCGTAGTCGCGCCAGCTGTAGACGCTGTGGCTCTGCGCCTGATCCGGCGGCGCGATGGCCGCGCCCTTGCCGACGCCGAAGCCGAAGGCCTCGATGTTCAGCGCGACGTAGACCGCCAGGCGGCGGCCGCCCGGCCAGGCGTAGTCGGGTCGCTTTGTGATGTTCGAGTACTCGTAGCGTCCGTGCGTCGGCAGCATCGCGTTCGCCCTCCCGGGGAGATGATTGCGCGCTATCGTACGCCGAGATCATCGACCGCGGGAGACACGCTCGACCGGCGGCGTCGGGGGGACTGGCGTACACTGTGTCGCCGGCCTGAGGGCGGCGATGGCGGTGCGCGCTGCAGGGCGTCGGGGCTCCCGCCGGCCGAGGCGCCTCGAGATCATGGAGGACGCGATGCTCGACCCGGCATTCACGCTCGAGAAGAAGATCGCGATCGTCGTCGGCGCCGCGAACGGGATCGGACGCGCCACTGCGCTCGCCTACGCGGCGGCCGGCGCCAGGGTCGCGTGCGCCGACGTCGAGGAGCCCGGCGCCAAGACCACCGCGGCCGAGATCGAGGCCGGCGGCGGCGAGGCGCTACCGGTGCGGCTCGACGTCACCGACGGGGCCAGCTGCCGCGACGCCGTCGCCGCCACCGCCCAGCGCTTCGGCGGCCTCGACGTTCTGATGTACGGCGCGGCCGACAGCGACCGCACGGCGACCGTGCTGGAGATGGACGAAGCCGCGTGGGATCGCGTGATCCGGATCAACCTCACGGGCGCGTTCCTGATGGTGAAAGCGGCGATCCCCGCGATGATCACGCGCGGCGGCGGCAGCATCATCCTGATCGCCTCGCAGCTCGGCCGCGTCGCCTCACCCGGGCGCCCGGCGTACTGCGCGACCAAGGGCGCCTTGATCCAGCTGGCCAAGGTGCTCGCCGCCGACCATGCCGCGCAGGGCATTCGCGCCAACACGATCTCGCCCGGCGCGATCGAGACCCGGCGGATGCTGCGCCGCTGGAAGGACATGGACGAGGCTCGCAAGATGATGGGGCCCAAGCACCTGCTCGGACGGCTCGGCCTGCCCGCGGAGATCGCGCGCGCCGCGGTCTATCTGGCGAGCGACGCCTCGGCGTTCATGACGGGCAGCGACCTGCTCATCGACGGCGGCTACACCGCCGTGTGACTAGGAGGAGCCAGGGATGATCGTCGACATCCACGCGCACTATTTTCCGAAAGAGTACAACGAGCTCCTGCTGCGAATCGGCGGGCGCAGCCTGCCGGAGGCCGCGCGCGCAACTACCGCGAGGCCGATGCGGAACGACGATCTGGCCGGGATCCAGAAGCGCCTGCAACAGATGGAAGAGGCCGAGGTGCAGCTGCAGGTGCTCTCGCCGGCGGCGAGCCCGCCATACGCCGAGAAGGAGGCCGACGCCGTCGCCGCGGCCCGCCTCATCAACGACTCCTACGCCGATCTCGCGCGGAAATATCCCGGCCGGTTCAACGCGGTGGTGTCCCTGCCGCTGCCCCACATCGATGCGTCGCTGCGAGAGATGGAGCGGGGGCTGGACCAGCTCGGCATGCTGGGCGTCTCGATGACGTGCTCGTGCTTCGACCGCTCGACGGCGGAGGCGGAGTTCGAGCCGCTCTACCAGGAGATGAACCGGCGCCGGACCGTGCTGAACTATCACCCGATCCAGAACGGCATCTGCTCGCCGATGATCAACGACTATGGCTTCACCGTGTCCGTCGGCGCCTCGCTCGAGGACGCCGCGATCGTGCTGCACCTGATCGCCCGGCGCATTCCGGAGCGCTTTCCCGACATCAAGTACGTGGTCCCGCATCTCGGCGGCATCATCCCGATGCTGCTCCAGCGCCTCGACAATCAGGCCCCGCAGAAGCACCCGAACCTGCCGGAACGACCGAGCATCACCGCGCGCCGGTTCTACTACGACATCGTCGGCCACGGCTCGCAGGCCGCACTGCTCTGCGCGTGGAAGGCATTCGGCGCCGATCATCTCGTGGCCGGCAGCGACTATCCCGTCCTGCTCGCGTACGAGAGTTATCGCCAGAACTTCTTCTATCTGCGCGAGTCGATCCTGCCGGCCGAGGACGTGGACAAGATCCTCCACCACAACGCGCAGATCGTGCTGGGGCTTCCGCACTAGACACGAGCACTAGGCGGCGTCGGGTCGATTCGTGAGGCAGCACTCGAAGGCTACCGTTCCGCCGGTCACCGGGGGCAACGGGATGCTCGCGACCAACTCGGCGACGCGCACGCCGTCGGTCTCGCTGCGTTCGATCACGCGGGCTGGCTCGTCGGGCTCGATGACGACGCGAAGGAGCACCTCGGTGAGTTCGCTGCGGTCCCCGTAGGCGCTCAAGAATTCCCGTTAGCCGATCAAGCCGTCACTGACAAACGACCAGCACGCGAGCGTCGGGCCCAGGGTCTGGACATCGTGCGCGAAGACGGTCATCGCAAGCGCATCGGATAGGACCAATCGGCACGGGAACGACCATGGCGCCACCGCGGGCGCCTGGCGCCGGCCGAACCAGCGACCTAGCCAGTCCATGCCCCGTGCTGCTGCGCGCGCGCCGCTAGCGGCGCGCGATCGTCGCCGCCACGTCGCGCGCCTGCGCGGCGCCGCGCTCGGCGAACTGGCTGCAGAGCCCGGTGTAGCGCGCGGGGTCCAGCAGCGCATCGACCTGGGCCGCCGTGAGCCTTCCGCTCACGTGCGGATCCTCGGCCAACAGATCGCGGAACGGGCGTGATTGTGTAACGGAGCCCTGCGCCGCGTCGTAGACGGCGTCGTGCGCGCGCTGCCGCCCGATCTGCTTGCCGAGCTCGAGCATCAACGCTTCGGCCATGATCAGCCCACCGGAGAGGTCGAGGTTCTGGCGCATCCGCGCGGGAAACACCTGGAGCCCGTCGAACAGCGACATCATCCGCTGGAGCATGTCGCCCGTGAGCTCGCACGCCTGGACCAGCGCCCGGCCCATCATGATGCTCGTGGTCCGATCGGCTTCGTGCTCGGTGTGCATCGCGTCCAGCGCCAGCGGCACGAGCGCCCGGATCTGCGCCGCGGCGGCGATGATGTCCTGCGAGAGCTTCGGATTGCGCTTCTGCGGCATGGTGCTGCTGCCGACCGTGCCCGCGGGCACCGGCTCCTCCACCTCGCCGAACTCCTGCTTCATGAGCGTGTAAATCTCGCGCCCGATCTTGCCCGCGGTGGCGGCGAGCAAGCCGAGCAGCGTGACGTACTCGGCCTGGTGGTCGCCGATCGTGCGGGCTGGCACGGACATCGGCTGCATGCCCAGCCGCACCGCCATCTTCGCCTGAGTCGCCAGCCCGAGCTCGCCCAGGGAGGCGAGCGTGCCGGCGCCGCCGCCGAGCATCGCAACGAACACGCGCCCCTCGCAGGCGCGCAGGCGCTCGACGTGGCGGCAGAGCTCGTCGATCCAGACTGCCACCTTGAAGCCGAACGTCGCCGGCACCGCGTGCTGGCCGTGGGTGCGGCCCGGCAGCAGCGCGTCCTTGGTGCGCTCGGCCAGTCCGGCGAGGATGGTGAGCACGCTCCCGAGCTGGCCCAGGAAGATCTCGTGCGCGCGCCTTACCTGGAGCAGCTGTCCGGTCTGGGTGATGTTCTGCGTCGTCGCGCCCCAGTGCACATAGCCGCCCGCGTCGCCCTCGCAGGCGCGATCGAGCTCCCAGATCAGCGGCACCAGCGGGTGCCCGGTCTTCGCGAGACCGGCCCGCACCGCGGCCAGATCGAGATACTTCAGGTGCGACTTGGTGACGATCTCGCGCGCGGCGGCCGCCGGGATGATACCGAGCTCGGCCTGCGCCTGCGCCAGCGCCGCCTCCACGTCGAGCCACGACTGAAAACGCGCCGCCTCGGTAAAGAGAGCGCGGACACCAGGGTCCTCGATCCGGAGCGAGGTCGGCTCCTCAAGCATGGGCGCCCACCTTCGCCACGTCGAACCCGTACACGCGCGCGGTGTTCCCGCCCACGATCTTCGCCTGCTCGTCCTCCGGCACGCCCGCCAGGATCTCCGCGAGGATCTTGCGCGACTGCGGGAACGTAGACTCGCTGTGCGGATAGTCGGAGCCCCACATCATGTTGTCGACCCCGATCGTGTCGCGCAGGCGAATGCCGATCGCGTCCTCCTGGAAGCTCAGCACGACGTTGCGATGAAAGAAGTCGCTCGGACGCATCCCGTCCTTGAATCGGTAGATCGCCTCGCCGTGGCGCTCGCGATAGGTGTAGTCCATGGACGTCAAGATGTGCGGCGCCCAGGAGAGCTCGAACTCGACGATGGCCAGGGTCAGCCGCGGATAGCGCTCGAAGACGCCGGAGAAGATCATGTCGCACATCGAGAGCGCCGGGTAGAACGCCTTCGTCGAGCGGCTGCTCGCGTCGCGCAACGTCTTGTCCCCCGCCCCGCGGATCTTCCCCTGCCGCCGGGTCGCGGTGTGTAGGCTCAACGGTATTCCGAGCGCCTCGGCAGCAGCCCAGAACGGCTCGTACTCCGGCTGATCGTAGCGCCGGTGCTCGAGCGGATACTCGGTGATCATCGCGCCGGCGAGACCCAGGCGCGCGGCGCGCTCGAGCTCGCGGATGCCCTCCTGGACGTCGTCCAGGTTGATCATGGCGATGCCCTTGAGCCGTGCGGGATCGGCGGCGCAGAAGTCGGCGAGCCAGTCGTTGTAGGCGCGAAAGATCGCCGACATCAGCGGGGTGTCGGTCACCCGGAAGTAGAAGAGGCCCTGCGACGGGTAGAGCACTTCGCCCGCCACCCCGTCGAGCCGCATGTCGGCCAGGTGCTGCTCCGGGTCGTAGCCGCCGCGCGGCACGTCCTCGAAGAGCCCTTGTCCGGAAATGGTCTCGGGCGCTTCGAACCGCGCGCCCGCGTTCGAGATGAGCCCGATACCGGAGAGGATCTGGTCCGCCTCGACCACGATCTGGTCGGCGCCGTCGATGCGCTGGATCCGGGGAGCCCGGTCGCGGAAGGCCCTATCGATGCGCTTCATCCACAGATCCGGCGGCTCGAAGACGTGCGAGTCGGACGAGAGAATCACGGCCGGCGCCATCGGGCTACCCTCCAGGATTTTCAAGGCGCGCCTCGGCGGCGGGGAAGCCCCGACGGCCTGCGGCGCGCACCTCGACGCCAAGATGTTCTAGAATCCCGCCAATGTCCACTCCCCCTCCACGCGACCTGGTCGGCTACGCCGGCAACCCGCCGCATCCGCATTGGCCGGGCGAGGCGCGGATCGCCGTGAACTTCGTGATCAACTACGAGGAGGGCTCCGAGTACAACGTTCACGACGACGGCTTCTCCGAGGCCACACTGACCGAAGCCGGCATGTCCGACTACGGCGTGAAGGGCCGCGACCTGGCCGCCGAGGGCATGTTCGAGTACGGCAGCCGCGTCGGCTTCTGGCGCGTCCTGCGCATCTTCAAGGAGCGCGGGCTGCCGCTGACGGTCTTCGGGTGCGCGCTGGCGCTCGAGCGCAACCCGGCCGTCGCCGCCGCGATCCGCGAGTCCGACTTCGACGTCTGCTCGCACGGCTGGCGCTGGATCAAGCACTGGGAGCTCACCGAGGCGCAGGAGCGCGAGCATATCCGGATGGCCGTCGAGTCGATGAAGAAGACCGTCGGCGAGCGGCCGCTCGGCTGGTACTGCCGCTCCGGACCGAGCGTGAACACCCGGCGCCTGCTCGTCGAGGAAGGCGGCTTCCTCTACGACTCGGATGCCTACAACGACGAGCTGCCCTACTGGGTGCGGGTGAACGAGCGCCCACACCTGATCGTGCCGTACAGCCTGACCGCCAACGACTCGAAGTTCGGCCGCGGCGGCTTCTTCACCGCCGACGACTACTTCACTTTCGTGAAGGACGGCTTCGACGTGCTCTACCGCGAGGGGCGGACGCAGCCTAAAATGATGTCGCTCGGCCTGCACCTGCGACTCATCGGGCATCCGTCGCGCGCCGCGGGGCTCGAGCGCGCGCTCGACTACATGACACAGCACAAGGGCGTCTGGTTCACGCGGCGCCTCGACATCGCCAAGCACTGGGTCGCCACGCATCCGGCGCCGACGCGCTGAGGATGCGCGCGACATAGGGAGATCGAGATGGGCAAGCTGGACGGGAAGGTCGCGCTGATCAGCGGCGGAGCGCGGGGCCAGGGCGCGGCGGAGGCCCAGACGTTCGCGCGCGAGGGCGCGAAGGTGGTCTTCGGCGACATCCTCGACGCCGAGGGTAAGAAGGTCGAGGCCGCCATCCGCGCCGGCGGCGGCGAGGCCTCGTACGTGCATCTGGACGTCACCAGCGAAACCGACTGGCAGAACGCCGTCAGGCTCGCGACGGGGCGCCACGGCCGACTCGACATCCTCGTGAACAACGCCGCGATCGTCATCCCGAAGGTGGCGATCGAGGACCGGACCGCCGCCGAATGGGACCGCGTGATGGCCGTCAACGCCAAGGGCGTGTTCCTGGGCACGAAGTACGTGATCCCCGAGATGCGCCGGGCGGGTGGCGGCTCGATCATCAACATCTCGTCGGTCGCCGGCATCGGCCAGTCGCTGCACCAGGAACCGGCCTACGCAGCCAGCAAGGGCGCGATCCGCATCTTCACGAAGGTGACGGCGAGCCAGCACGCCAAGGACCGTATCCGCTGCAACTCCGTCCACCCCGGCCCGATCGACACCGAGATGCTCCACAGCGCGATGCCCGATCCGGAGGTGCTGCGCCGGCGGCTGGAGCGCGTACCGCTCGGACGCATGGGCACCGTGGACGAGGTGGTGACGCTCGTGCTCTACCTCGCCTCCGACGACTCGGCGTACATGAGCGGCAGCGAGCTGGTCATCGACGGTGGCGCGCTGGCGCAATGATAAAGGTCGTGGTGCTGCTGCGACGTCCGCCGAGCTGGTCCCGTGAGCGGTTCCATCGCTGGTGGCTCGACGAGCACGTGGCCTACGGCAAGAAGCTGCCGGACCTGCGAAAGTATAGGGTGTGCCTGGTCACCGGCTCGACATCGCACGAGGGCCGAGAACCGTGGGACGGCATCGCCGAGCTCTGGTTCGACGACCGCGGGGCGCTCGATCGCGCGTGGTCCTCGGAAGTCGGCCGGACGGCGCTGGCCCACTCGCGGGACAGTCACAGCGACCGGCTGGTGCTCATCACCGAAGAGCACGAGCTGATCGGCTGACAGGAGAAGGCGATGACCCCTGAACGCGTGTTGCAACACGCCCCGCTCGTGCTCGATCAGCAAGCGCGCGAGCGATACTTCGCCGGTGGCTTCCTCACCGTGCCCGGTTACGTCGGCGGCGCCTGGCTCAGACGGCTTCGCGCTGTCGTCGACGCCAAGATCGAAGAGTCGCGGCGCCTCTCCGCATCCGACGATCAGTTCGATCTGGCGCCGGACCATACGGCCGAGAAGCCGAACATCCGCCGGCTGCGCAAGGCCGTGGATCAGCATCCAGAGCTGTGGGCGTTCGCACAAGACCAGTCCGTGGTCGATCTCGTCGCGGACCTCGTTGGGCCAGACATCCGCTTCCACAGCTCGAAGCTCAACTTCAAGTGGTCCGACGGCGGGGATGCGGTGCGCTGGCATCAGGACATCCAGGCCTGGCCGCACACGAACTTCAGCGTGTTGACCTTCGGCGTCTACCTGGACGACACCGGGCCCGAGCAGGGCCCGCTGACGGCGCTGCCCGGCACGCACCGCGGACCGCTCTTCGACCAGTTCGACGACGACGGGCGCTGGACCGGCGCCCTCACCGCGCGCGACACCGCGACCTTGCCCACCAACACGGCGACCGACATGTGCGGACCGGCAGGCACTGTCGTGCTGCTCCACTGCCGCGTCGTACACGGCTCGGCCGCCAACTACTCGTCGCGGATGCGTCCGCTCCTGCTCAACGTGTACGCCGCCGCCGACGCGCTGCCGATGACGCCCGCACCGGCGCCGACGTCGCGCACGGGCGTGCTCGTGCGGGGCCAGGAGCCGCTACACGTGCACATGGAGCCGTATCCGGCCCGCCTGCCGCCGCGCTGGGATCAGGTGGGCTATCGCTCGATCTTCGCCGCGCAGGGTGCCGCGGCGAAGCCCGCCTATAGCGACTAGAGCCAGAGGCCTTCCGGAGGTCGCGGAGCCCACCCCGCGCCTGCGCTATGCTGCGAGATACGCCGCGACGGAGGTGCTATGCAGATCTGGGTAATTAGAAGTTAGCCAGCAACCAACCAGCATCCGGCAATCCGGGTGCGCTCACTTCAAGGGAGGAAAAGATGCATAAGTTCGTACTTGCCGCCGCCCTGTTCCTTTCGCTTTGCGCAGTGGCCACCGCTGGCCCAAAGGAGGACGGGCTTCAGGTGTTGGAGAAATGGACCAAGGCGTTTTCCGCCTCCGATGTTGATGGCATCGTCAAGCTCTACGCGGCCGACACCACTTTCTTGGGGACCGGTAGCAAGACGGTTGTCGTCAACTCGGAAGAGATTCGCAAATACTTCGAGCAGGCACTCTTGAATAACAGGCCACGAGGCGCAAAGCTCAACAGCTACTCTGCAACGGTATTGTCTGATAGTGCGGTCCTTTTCACTGGGTTGGATACAGTCACGGGTGTGCGAGATGGAACGCCTTTCAGCGCGGATGGTCGCGTCACGTTTGTGGTCGCGAAACGCGCCACGGAGTGGCAGATCGTGCACTTTCATCGATCGGCCATGCCAAAGTAACGTGACGCACATGCAGGAACGACACCCCCCAGCCGCCCACCGCAAGCGTGCCGCTTACGTACCCTCGAAGCGTCGCTACTCGGCGGCGGCTGCAGTGCGGCGATGACGTGTAGCACGTGGCCGGCGTCTCCTGGTCGAGCGCCTCGTGCGGCCGCTCGTGGTTGAACTCCTCGCGAAAGACGTTGAAGCTCCGCTGTTGCGCCGCGAGGCTTCCCGCCGCTGGCCGGGTCGTCTCCGCCTTCAGGTGCGATGCATCCGTTCATGGCGTCCGTTCTGCGCCGGCCGGCCAGGCTCGATCAGCTCGGGCAGAATGCCGAGGCGTACCCACCACGCCGAGAGCGTCGACAAACGCGCCAAGCGTGTTCGTCGCGAACGGCACCCCGTTGTCGCGTGCGAATCCGCTTCGGCAGCCCGTACTCCTTAAACAGCCGCGTGAAGATCGGTTTCGCCTCTGCCACTGGACGTCGACACCAAGCGCTTGGCAGCCCAAGAGATACCGGCTGTACCCGTCGGCCACCGTCAGCGGATAGCAGTAGCGCCCGTCGCCCGTCCGAAATTGCTCTTTGTAGTCCGCACTCCAGACATCGTTGGGAACCAGGATCTCGCCTCGTTCGGCGACCGGGATAAGATGGCGGTTTTGTCACCCGTCTCCCGACTAAATTGTGATGTCCGAGTACCATGCAGGCTAACCAGCACTTGCAGCCGACCGCCGCAAGCGTGCCGCTTGCGGTTCCCTCGTCGCTTCGCTCCTCGGCGGCGGCTGAAGTGCGGCGTTATGCGTACTAAGGTGAGCCATGTCGGGGAGTGCAGCCATGCGCTGGGCTAAGGAAGTTCCGTCGCGCAGGGGCTCTGATCGGTTGCCATTAGCCCTGAGAATAGCGGGTTCGCTGCTCGCCGTCGCGACGCTGCTGATACCGATTTTCGCTCTTGCGCAAGGCCACGCGATTGTGACGCCTGACCAACTGACCTGGAAGCCCCTGATCCCCGGTGTCGAAGTGGCCGTCGTGTCCGGCGACCCGGATAAGAAGGGCGGTCTGTATGTGATCCGTATACGGACCAAAGGTGAGGTCAGAGTGCCGCCCCACTGGCATCCCACCGACGAACACGTTACGGTGCTGGCCGGTTCCTTTTGGATGGGTCATGGCGACAAATACGACGCCTCCAGACTGACGGAGCTGAAGCCTGGCGCCCACTCCTTGGTGCCGGCAAGACTGCCTCACTTCGGCCTGCACAGTGTCGGGAACGTGATCGAAGTGTACGGAGAAGCGCCCTTTGTTTACACCTTTGTGAACCCAGAAGACGATCCGAACGGAGCCAAAAAGCAATGAGCGCAAGTGCGATGCGCCATCTTTGCCCGCCTCCCGGCGACGGCATGCAGCCGGCCTTCGGCCGCGGCTGATGCCGGCGGTTAGAAGGGCGGGGGACAGTGCGGCTGCCCAATCGCATCCACATCGTTGGCGCATCAGGCAGCGGGACGACCTCGCTCGCCGTCGAGATTGCCGGGACATACGGCTATCGGCACCTAGACACCGACGACTACTACTGGCTGCGGACGGTCCCTCCCTATCGCGAGAAGCGGCCGGAAGAGGAACGGCTCGCGTTGCTGCGTCAGGCGTTCTCCGAGTCGAAATCGTGGGTGTTGTCAGGCTCGCTCTGTGGGTGGGGAGATCCGCTCATTTCGCAGTTTGAGTTAGTCGTGTTCTTGGTGGTTCCGACGCCAGTTCGGCTGGCGCGCCTCTTGGTGCGGGAGCGCGCCCGTTATGGTCAGCAGGCCATCGCGTCAGGGGGCGAGCTTCACGAAGCCCACGTGGAGTTCCTTGACTGGGCTGGCCGCTACGACACCGGCGGGGTGGAGATGAGGAGTCGGGTGCTGCATGAGGTGTGGTTGGCGACCGTCTCGTGTCCGGTCATAAGGCTAGAAGGCGACCTATCGGCCGACGAGCAACTAGGGCAGCTCCAGACGAATCTTGAGGCAGGCCTTCTCACTTCTCGCTTCAGCGGACCGGCTGCGCCAGCCGCTGAGCGGGCGCGTTAGGCCACGTGGTAGCGACTTGATGCAGATTCGGCGCGCCGAGGACGCTGACGAGGAAGCGCTCGCAAGTATACGGCGTCGTGCCATTCTCGCGCTGGCTGTACCAGCGATGTCGAGGGAACAAGCCGAAGGATGGGCCACGCGAGGGGCAGCAGATCGCGTGGCGCGGGCGATGCGGGAACATGACGTGTGGGTGGCCGTGGAAGGGGCCGCGATCGGCTGGGTAGAAGTGGACGGAGACCGCGTCGCGGCGCTGTATGTCTCGCCGTCTTGCTCCCGCCGCGGGGTCGGCTCGGTCCTTCTGACATTCGCCGAAGCCTCCATACGGAACTCCGGCTACACGACTGCGCGCCTCGAGTCCAGCCAGAACGCCCTCGACTACTACCTTCGGAGGGGTTACCTACGATGTGGCCCGGCAGATTCTGATGGGGCATGGCCGTTGCGCAGAGATCTGGCCGCAGTTACGCCGAACCAAGGCATGGAGCCGACGCGCCGAAGCGCGCGGCTCATGCCGATCGTTAGGCGCCTGGGCAAAGCCGTGCTGAATCGAATGCATGGCCGACGAATCATCGCGGCAGCCGTGTTTGTCGCCGCGACGGCCGGATGCGCAGCCGTGCGCGAGCCCAGGTGCATGCCTGGCGAGAAGAGTTCGGTCACTGACTTGCTGTACTTCGGGACCGCGAAGCCAAACGGCGTCGTCACAACCGAAGAGTGGGCGGCGTTTCTTGCCACGTCTGTGACGCCGCGCTTTCCGGCTGGGGTCACTGTCTGGCACGCATCGGGCCAGTGGAGAAATGAGAATGGCGGTGTGGTTCGCGAAGGGTCGTTCGTCCTTAGCCTCGTGCATCCGGACGACCAGAGCAGCGAAACCGCGGTTCGTGCACTTGCGGCCGAATACAAATCCCGCTTCAATCAAGATGCCGTTCTTCGAGTGAAGAGCCATGCGTGTGTATCCCTCTAGTCGCGGCGGAAGCGCGGCGGCGCCTAACCCTTCCATCGAGCGGCGGCTTCCAGCCGGCTCCGCCGCCTGGAAGCCGCCGCTCATGTCAAACGTTAGGCAGGTACCAGCGGAATCCATGGACCAACACGATAGGTCGGCAGAGCTGAGGGCGGCATTCCTTCACGAGACTCCATCTGTGCTGCCTGGCACGATCTGGCGTGACACCGATGGTGGTGCCTCGCTCGAGTACCCGCAAGCGTCGCGCTCCTTGGGGACTCTGATGGTGGGATTTGTTGGGACGAGATCACGGTATTCGTAAGACCTCGCGGTCACCATACGCATTTGGGTGTGGACGATTCCCCATCTTGGCCCGCGAACCAACAGGCCCCGCTAAGGAGACGTTGTTCTTTATCCGTGACGCCATGCGTGCGCGAGGCTGTCTGGTCCGGGCGCGCATCATGACATCCCGCAGGACGAATACGATTGGTATCCCCTGACGCTCCCCCAGACCCCTCATGCAGTCGGTCCGGCATTGCGTCTTGACGAGGGGGCCTCTTTTCTGAGCGCTGCCACCAGGTCTTTTGACCCTGATCCCCATCGGGAGACGGACTTGATGGCCTGGGTGAAAGGGATGTCGACGAGATGCACGCGCTCTCGGTTGAGGATGTAGACGGCTCCGGCAAACGGTGTAGGCACAGATGGCACGAACACCGTGAAGCGGCCGTCGTCGAGCTCCTCGACGATGAAAGCCGGAACGAGCGCATCCTCGATCTCGGCGAGGACCGGCTTCCACACGTTCTCGTCGCCCTCGCCCGCGAGCCGCTGTGTCAGGCTGCGAAACAGCGCGTAGCCGGGAAGTCTTCCAAAAAACGACATTTCCATCCGCTCTCGAACCACTCGTCCCGCCCGCGTACGCACCGCAGCACCGACCGCAAAGCAAACGATCAGCACGATCAGCAGCGACCAGAAGTTCTCACCAGGCACCCAGTCCGGGAGCAACCCTGCAATCGGCCGTAGCACGCCCACGACCGACTGCATCCCCTTGAGCAGCACCAATACGACGAGGTAGATTGGAAGCAAGACGAGTAAACCGCCGATAACCGCGTTGACAACGAATTCGCGCGCATACTTCATTTTCGGGCCTCCGTTATCGCCAGATTGGCGAGCCGCTCGGCTCACCCGGTGAGATGTATGACCTGTTTCTCGCACGAATCGCCGTTGCGTGGCGTAGATTCACTATGGAAATACGCCCCATGTCAGGACTCACCGAGCGGCGTGCTGCGAAACGGACGTCCATCCGACCGATCTAGCGGCCCACTTCGCCCACCATCGGCGGATCTTCGCGCGGAGCCGACTCGCAGGCTAAAAGCACAACACACACTAACCATGGAATCATGCCAGAGGATCGTCGGCGCGACGATACTGGGTCGAGGCTAATATGAAACGGGCGGGCCTTTATCGGCTCAAAGGCAGAATACTCATCCATCCCCGGCAATTGACTGCTATGGGACTTGGAGTGGCGACTACTGAGCCGTTCGTCGTCCTGCCGCTCGACGCGGATTCAGCGAAGTTAGGGCAATCAGCTCGAGAAGTGCTCAACCAATCCGGTCAGACCGTGCGAGATACCACCGATTGGAAAGCACTGACTGCTGCCCGGCTGAAAGTGGATGGCGTGAGGTCACAGAAGGCATTCCAGACGAATGCCTCTTACGTGTGTCTGCACCTGAGGCGACACCAAGGGCTTCGAGGCCCTGCCGGCTTTCACTGTCGCTCTGCCGCAACATTTGCCCGCCGCAGACCTTGGAAATGCTATCCGTAAAGCTCTGCAAATTGGCCATGAGCAATCGAGCCCTTAGCGAGGAGCCCCATCGTGCATAGCACCGCATTCCTCTTTGCGCTTCTGGCGGGGCTCTCGATGGCCACGTACACGGTGTTTCTTCGACTTGCGTCAGGGGGCATTCATCCGGCCTTGGGCGCGACGATCGTCACGGGAGTCGCGTTCGTCGTGAATCTATCCTTGACGCTCACGATGAAGGCAGCCGGCGTCCCGATCGCCTTTACCAGTAAGAGCATGTACTTTATCGTCGTAGTTGGGGTGGCGGCAGCTTGCGCCGACTTCTTCACACTGTCCGCGTACGCACAAGGTCTGAAAATCACGTCATCCTTCATGATCGGCGGCACGTCGACGGCACTCGTACTGTTGGTGGGTTTCCTGCTGCTCAAGGAACCCTTCACGTGGGTAAAGCTTCTCGCAGTCGGGCTCATCGTAGCGGGTGTATTTCTGCTCCAGCGCCAGGGTCTGTAGTGTTCACCGGCAATGCGCCCGGCGGCCTGACGGCGCTGCGCGCCGCAGCTGAAGCCTGGCGCTCGGCGTCACCAGAAAGGACCTGACGATGGGACACCGCTTGTGGACGAGGTCGTGGGAGCTCACCTTGGGCGAGTTGTACTCCGCGCGAACATGACGGCGCTCATCATCATCGGAGCCGTTGTGGCCGTGCTCGCGATTTTCCTGCTCTATCGCGTTTTCAAGCCCGGCTACCGCGGTGCCGTGGGCTTCAAGAACCGACACGCGTCCGAGATTTCCACGCTGAGTCTTACCGGCTTTGCCAAGGTCGTGGAGTGCCGCACGCTGGCGCGGGGCGAGCACTCTCTCAACTATCTAGGCCCACAGGCCATCCCCGACGAGGTCACGATCACGTGGCGATTCGTCACCGACACAACCGACAAGACGACCCGTGTCTCCTTGGCCGGCGTGCGCAAGGACGCGAAGGACGGTGAGTTGTTCTTCGTCTTGTCAGATGGCGGCACCTGGGCTGTCGAGTATGCACCACAGCTGCAACTCGAAAAGCTACAACGTGGGGAATGAGGAGCGGCGTCATATGGGTGTCTCGCGTGAGGAGTGGCAAGGCCGGTAGTAGAGGGATACAGTGGGACCGTCTGGAGGCTGATCGTGGGCATGCGCGTGAAGCCGGCCAACTTCCAAAGACTCAACCTGCGCTGCCACACGCTTCTCAGCGACGTGCCTCTCCACGACGTCTGGGCGATACCGCTCGATGGCGGGGGCGCCGGTCGCAACATCCAGGATGCGCGTGCGAGCTTGTTCGGCGACCGGCGTCCATCTAGCAACTTCGCGGTTCGAGGACTCTTTGCGCTGCGATGGACCCTCGGCCGGCTGTTCGGATGGGATGACGAGCGCCATGATCCGCTGAGCGTCTCGTACGTCACTCGCCTTGCTGAAGCCGATCGCGCGCAGTCTCGGGTTCCTCCAGGGACCCGCGACGGTCCGTTTCGAGTGCTCTACGTCTTCGGCGATGAAGCCCTCAGCGAGCTTCGCAATGCGACCGTGCATGCCTTCTTGGCGCTGGCTCTCACGCCACGCCCCGGGGGATACACGCTCTACATGGCAATCTATGTGAAGCCCGTGAGCCGTTTCACCACGCTCTACATGGCCCTGATCGATCCGTTCCGCCGTCTCATCGTCTATCCGGCCCTCGGCACGCACGCTCAGCAACGATGGTCGCGCACCTATGCGTAGGCGCCGCGGGGGCGTGCGCCCCTCACTTTCCCACCCGGGGCCGCCTGACAAGCCACTCGAGAGCGGCCATGCGCCGGTCAACGGCATCGACATGTACTACGAGGTACATGGTCGCCGAGACGGCCTCCCGCTCGTTCTGCTTCACGGCGGCGGCTCCACCATTGAGGTCACGTTCAGCAGAGTGCTCCCGGTCTTCGCCGTCAGTCGCAGAGTCATCGCGGTGGAAGAACAAGGGCACGGCCGCACCACCGATCGCGATGCGCCGGTCACGTTCGAGTCCTCCGCCGACGACGTCGCGGCCCTCCTTCGACATCTCGAGGTCGACACGGCGGACATCTTTGGATTTAGCAACGGCGCGAGCGTCGCCCTCAAGGTCGCCATCCGGCATCCGGAGCTCGTTCGAAAGATCGTCTTCGCTTCGTCGTTCACCAAGAGAGACGGCGCTCGACCGCAGCTCTGGGAGTTCATGAAGCAGGCGGACTTCTCGAACATGCCGCAGCCGCTCAAGGATGCATTCTTGCGTGTGAACCCGGACGCGCAACGGCTGAAGACCATGCATGACAAGGACGCTGCGCGCATGCAGAGCTTCGAAGACGTACCGGACGACTCGGTTCGGTCGGTTCGAGCGCCGACGTTGATCGTCCTTGGCGATCACGACATCGTGAAGCCCGAGCATGGCGTCGAGCTGGCTCGCCTGATTCCGGGCGCGCGTCTGCTAATCCTGCCCGGCGGACACGGGGACTATCTCGGCGAGGCCGTGATGACGCAGAAGAACACGCACTATCCGGAGCTCGCCGCGAGGCTGATCGAGGAGTTCCTCGACTCCCCGTAACGCGGGCCGGACTAGCCCGGGAGCGCGGGCGACACCTCGCGGGCAATCATCTCGAGCGCGGCTCGCGCCTCGCGCGGCTCGCTCGTGTTGGCCGAGATGATCAACGTCTCCACGCCAAGGCTCGCGTAGGCCTTCGCGTTCTGGATGATCTCGGCCGGCTTCGTGCCGAGCGCGTGCCGTCCGGCGCGCGCGGCCGCCAGAGACATCGCGATCGAGATCGGAATCTTCGCGGCATCCCGACCTACGGCGCGCGCTTCCTCACGGAGCGTCGCGATCCCCTGCCCCAGCGCCTCGGGTGACATCCCGAGCGGCTGCCAGCCGTCACCCAGCCGCGCCGCGCGACGGATGGCCGCGCGGCTGACGCCGCCGATCACGATCGGGATCGACGGCTTCTGCAGAGGCTTGGGCGAGAACTTCATGCCGTCGAAGCGAGAATACTTGCCCTCGAACTTCGGCTCGTCCTGGGTCCACAGGACGCGCATGACCGCGATGGCCTCGTCGGTAAAGGCGCCGCGCTCGGCGTACGGGCTCCCCAGCGCGCGGATTTCCTTCTCGATGAGCCCCACCCCCACACCCATGATCAGGCGGCCGCCGCTCAGCACATCGAGCGTCGCCGCCGCCTTCGCGAGCCTCACGGGATTGTGGTACGGCAGCACGAGCACCGAGGTGCCCAGGCGCACCCGCCGGGTCCGCGCCGCGACGAAGCTCAGGAGGGTCAGCGGCTCGTAATAGGGCTTGCCGCCGATGCGATCGAACACGTGGCCCACGTTGAAGACGTGGTCGTGGACCCAGACCGAGTCGACACCGGCCTCCTCCGCCCGGGCCGCGAGGTCGACGAGCGCCTGCGCATCGTCGATGCCCCAGTTGTTGAGGAGCGAGAACCCGATCTTCATCGCGCGCCTCAGGCCGCCCCGCCCGCCGGGATCTCGGCGCCCCACGGTTCCATCGCCGGCCGCAGCGGGGTGAACTCTTTGACGCGTCCGGCCGCGCCGGTCAGAATCGTCTCGATCTTCGCGTGCTCGGCCGGTGTGAGATCGAGCTCGGTGCCCGCGTCGTTCGCGTCCACCTCGGCCGGCGTCCGCGCGCCGACCAGCGCGGTGCTGATCGCGGGGTTGGCGAGCACCCACGACAGCGCGATCTGGCTCAGCGGCACCCCGCGCGGCTCGGCGACCTCGCGGCGGAGCCGCTCGACTACGCCGATGTTGGTCTTGAAATTCTCGCCGCGGAAGATCGGCTGACCGAAGGCCACGCCGCCGCCGCGCCAGTCGCGCGACGCCTCACCGAAATTCGTCGCAGCCGTGAAGGCGCCGGTGAGCAGGCCGTGCCCGAGCGAGCCGTAGCCCATCACGCCGATGCCGTTGGTGAGGCACGAGGGAAACGTCTCCTGCTCCTGGCGCCGGTCGAACATGTGATAGCCCACCTGCGAGACGTCGATCCGCCGGGTGCGCAGGCATTCGGCGATCATGGCGCCGGTGAAGTTCGAGACGCCGACGAAGCGGGCGCGCCCGGAGGCCACGACTTCTTCGAGCGCGCGCATCGTCTCCTCGAACGGCGTATTCGCGTCGGGCCAGTGGACCAGCAGCACGTCGACCCAGTCGGTCCGAAGCCGCTTCAGGCTTGCGTCGACTTCACGCATGATGTTCTCGCGGCTCGCGTCGCGCATCGGCCCGAGCTGGCCGGGCGGCGGCGGCTTGACGCCGCACTTGGTCACGAGGACCACGTCGCGCCGGGTCTTCTCGAGCGCGCGCGCCACGACCTCTTCGGAATGGCCGCCGCCGTACGCCGGCGCCGTGTCCACGCAGTTCACGCCCCGGTCGAGCGCCCGGTGGATGGCCTTGACGGCCTCGTCGTCCTCGATCGCTCCATAGCGGTCGCCGGCCATCGGCCAGCAGCCAAAGCCCAGCACCGACACCCGTAGCCCTGTCCGACCGAACGCACGGTAGCGCATGGTTGTCCTCGCGGCGCGATCTCGGCGCCGGTCCCCGGCGCCCGCACGCAGGATAGCAGACTCGATCCTCGCAGACTCGATCCTCGCTTGAGCCGAGAGCGAAAGGGCGCTACGGTGTCGCCGGGCATGAGCCCACCGCCGGCAATGTCGCCGGTGATCGAGAGGAGATCACGGATGGCCGCTCGCCGACTGACGCGCCGCACCTTCTTGCAGGGCCTCGCCACCGGCGTCGCCGCCGGGCCGTTCGTGTCCACTCCCGCGCGAGCGCAGAGCTTCAACTGGAAGCGCTTCCAGGGCAAGGAGCTCTTCCTGCTGCTGACCAAGCATCCGTTCATCGACGTGCTCGAGAAGAACATCCCCGAGTTCGAATCGCTCTCGGGCATGAAGGTGAAGTGGGAGACGCTCCCCGAGATCCAGGCGCGGCAGAAGATGACCGTCGAGATGACGGCGAACTCCGGCGGGATCGACGCCTTCTTCACCTCGCTGCACGTCGAGAAGAAGCGCTTCTGGAAGGCCGGCTGGTATCACCCGCTGAACAAGTTCCTCGAGGACAAGACGCTCACCAGCCCCGACTTCGACTGGAACGACTTTACGCCGGGCGCCCGGGCCGGCGTGACTCAGCCCGACGGGAGCATCTCGGCCCTCGCCGCGTTCGTCGACGCGAACGTGTTCTTCTACCGCAAGGATCTCTTCGCCGCCAAGTCGGTGACGCCGCCCAAGACGCTCGCCGAGCTCGAGCCGCTCGTGCAGAAGCTCCACGCACCGCCCGGCACCTACGGCATCGTGCTCCGCGGGCTCAAGAACGCGAACGCGACCCAGTACCCGAGCATCCTGTTCCAGATGGGCGGCACGTACTTGAAGGACGGCAAGGGTGTCCTCGACAGTAAGGAGCAGATCGCGGCGCTCGATCTCTACGCGAAGCTCCTGCGGCAGTACGCGCCGCCCGGCGTCGTCAACTTCAACTGGTACGAGTGCTCCGCCTCGTTCATGCAGGGCCAGGTCGCCATCTACATGGACGGCGTGAACTTCGCGAGCCAGTTCGAGGACGCGGCCAAGTCGAAGGTGGTCGGCAAGGTGGGCTACGCGGTCCTGCCCTCCGGGCCCGGCGGACACTTCTCGCCGATCTACATCACCGGCATGGCGGTTTCCTCGCAAAGCCGTAGCAAGGAAGCCGCCTACCTCTTCGCCCAGTGGGCGACGAACAAGGCGAACATGGTGCGCGAGCTCATGGCCGGTGTCGGCGTCGGCCGCACCTCGACCTGGGACAGCCCGGAGGTGAAGGCCAAGCCGAAGATGCCCGCCGACTGGTATCAGGCCTATCAGGCCTCGCTCAAGATCGGCCGGCAGGGGCTTCCCGAGATCGTCGGCGTCACCGAGTACCGCGACATCATCGGCGTCGCGATCCAGAAGGCCATCGAGGGCGCGCCGGCCGCTCAGGTGCTCGCCCAGGCGCAGAAGGACTTTCAGGACCTGCTCAACCGGACCGAGAGCTAGCGCGGCGCGTGCCTTCGGAAGTTCTGGGGGGCCCGTCGCGGGCCCCCGGCCGGCTCTCGCGCTGGGCGCACCGTCACGCGCAGTGGATCTTCCCGGCGCCCGCCGTGGTGCTCGTGGCGACGATCATCCTCTACCCGATCGTCTACACGGGCTGGATGAGCCTGCAAGAGTGGTTCGCCTCGAGCCTGACCGGGCCGCGGTTCATCGGTCTCGAGAACTACGGCAAGATCCTCGTGGGCGACGCGCGCTTCCGGGAAGCCGTGGTGCGCACGATCTATTTCACGATCGTGGCGGTCGCGGCCGAAACGATTCTCGGCGTCGCGATGGCGCTGCTCTTCAATCGCGAGTTCTGGGGGCGCGGCCTGCTCCGCACCCTGGCGATCTTGCCGATGGTGGCCACGCCCACCGCCATCGCGCTCGTGTTCGTGATGATGTACCACCCCACGCTCGGCGTCGCGAACTACCTGGTCATGGCCGTCGGACTCTCCCCGTTCCGCTGGACGTACTCGAGCCAGACGGCGCTCTACGCGCTGGCGCTGGTGGACGTCTGGCAGTGGACGCCCTTGATCATGCTCATCGCGCTCGCCGGGCTCGCGAGCCTGCCGCGCGAGCCCTACGAGGCCGCGTACCTCGACGGCGCGACGCCGATCCAGAGCTTCTGGCACATCACCCTGCCGCTCCTGAGACCCACCCTGGTCGTGGCGATCCTGTTCCGATCGATCGACGCGCTGAAGACGTTCGACATCATCTTCGTCATGACCCAGGGCGGCCCCGCCAACGCGTCGGAGACGATCAACATCCTGCTCTTCAACCAGGCGTTCTCGTACTTCAACATGGGCTACGCCGCCTCGATGGCGGTGGCGCTGTTCGCGCTCGTCATGGGTGCGTCCCTGCTCCTGATCAAAGTGCGGAGAGGCGCGGCATGGTGAGCGGGAACAGCGCCCGGCGACGCTGGCTGTCGAGGGCCGGCTTCTACGGGCTCGCCGCTGCTCTTCATGCTGCCGACCGTGTTCGTCTTCTACTGGATGATCACGCTCTCGCTGAAGCCCCAGGTCGAGGCGACGGCCTATCCGCCCTCGTTCGTACGCTTCAGTATCACTACCGCCGGGTATCGTGAGGTCTTCACGAAGTATCCGTTCTTCCTCTACACCTGGAACAGTCTCGTGGTGGCGACGGGCTGCACCCTGCTCGGCCTCGCGGTGGGATTGCCCGCGGCCTATTCGATCGCTCACTGGCGGCAGCAGCGATTGGCCGTGGTGATCCTGGTGGCGCGCATCATTCCGGGGATCGCCTACCTGATCCCCTGGTACATCTTCTTTCGCAACCTCCGGATGGTTGACACGTACGGCGCGCTGATCCTGACCCACCTGATCGTGGGACTGCCGATCATCATCTGGGTCATGATCTCGTTCTTCGAGGACGTGCCGCCCGATCTGGAGGATGCCGGGCTGATCGACGGCTGCTCGCACTTCGGCGTGTTCTGGCGGATCGCGCTCCCGCTCGTCAAGCCGGGCGTGGTCGCGACGGGCATCCTGTCGTTCGTGTTCTCCTGGAACAACTTCCTCTTCTCGGTGATCCTGGCCGGACGTACGACGCGCACCCTGCCGATCGCCGTCTACAACATGATCTCGTACGAGGAGATCAACTGGGGCACCCTGGCGGCCGCAGCGACGCTCATCACCCTGCCCGTGCTCGTCGTCGCCCTGCTCGCCCAGCGGCACATCGTCACCGGCCTCACCTTCGGCGCGGTGAAGCAGTAACGCTCGCGCGAGGAACGAGTCAGGCGGAGAGGTAGACGCGGGCGACGCGCGGCCCGACCGTCGTCGCCACGTGGTGCAGCCCGAGGCCGTGGCGCGAGGCCACCTCGGCCGGCGTGATCTCGAGATCGCCCTGGCGGCCGATGATGACGACCTCGTCGCCGACCACGGCATCGGGAATGCCGGTCAAGTCGATCCGCGTGTGCTCGAGCGACGGCGAGCTGACGATGGGCGCGGCCCGACCGCGGACCAGCACGCGGCCCGCGTTGAGCCAGAGCATGCCGTCGGCCGAGCCGATCGGCACCACGCCGAGCCGCATCGGCGCCGCCACCGGAAACGGTGCGCGCTCGGCGAAGCGCTCGCGGGGCGTCAGCTCCTTCAGCGCGATCACGTGAGTCTTCAGGGCGCGGAAAGCCGGCCGGAGCGGAACGGGCGGAGTCTCGCCCGGCATGATGACTCCGTAGAGCATCCGGCCGGGGTCGACGGCGTTGAGATACGTGTGCGGGAAGCGCAGAACGAACGGGGTCGCGGCGAGAAGCCGCACGGCCACGCGCACCCCCTGGGCTTCCAGCTCGTCGACCACCGCGGTGAATCGCGCGAGCTGCCAGTCGGCGTACGAGGCATCGTCGCCGGCGTCCGCGTGGGGATGGGCGCAGAGCCCAGCCAGATGCAGGCGCGGCAGATCGAGCATGGCGCGAATCGTTTTCACCGCCTGCTCCGCCGGCACGCCCAGACGCTCGAGCCCGACGTCGACCTTCACGAAGAAGTCGCACGGCCCCTTCGCGGCCTCCGAGTACGCGCGAGCCGACTCGAGGTCCACCAGGGTGGGAACGAGGTTGTGGGTCAAGGCCTCGACGGCGGCGCCCGGGAGAGAATTCGGATAAACGAGGATCGGCGTCTCGATCCCCCGCTGTCGCAGGCGGATGCCCTCGGCCAGATCGGCCACCGCGAGCCAGTCGGCGCCGTTGCGAGCGAACACAGCGCCCATCTCGGCAGCGCCGAACCCGTAGCCGCCCGCCTTGATGACGGCGAACACCTTGCGCCCGGGCCCGACCAGCTGACGGACGGCGCGCACGTTGTGCGCCGCGGCGTCGAGATCGACCTCGAGCATCGTCGGGCGCGCCGGGGCGTCGCTCATCGCAACCCCCGGCGCCGCCCGAGTCGGCCGAACCTCACGCGGTCGCGGCCTTCAGATCGTCGAGCTGACGGCGCGCGCCCGCGATCATCGAGGCCAGGTCCGAGGTCAGCATGACCATGTCGAAGCCGCGCTTCACCGCGCCGGCGGCGAACGCGGCGCTCGCGCAGTGCATGACGGCCTTGATGCCCTGCTTGTGCGCCGCATCGCGGATCTTGTCGCAGGTGGCCAGGTGGACGGGCTCCGGGTTGTCGCCGCGCGGCGCGAGCCCGAGCGCGAACGAGAGATCCGACGGCCCGATGTAGACGGCGTCGAGCCCGGGGGTCGCGCAGATCTTGTCGAGGTTGGCGAGGCCTTCCTTCGTCTCGATCATCGCCATTACCACGATCTCGTCGTTGGCCTTCGCGAGGTAGTCGGCGCCGCCGTAGTGTACGGCACGCACGGGACCGGAGGAGCGCATGCCGACCGGCGGATAGCGGCACGCGGCCACGGCCTTCGCCGCGTCGTCGGCGTTATTGATCAGCGGCACGATGATCGCGTAGGCCCCGAGGTCGAGCGCCTTCATGATCGTCGGCGGGTCATTCCACGGCACCCGCACGACCGGCACCGTCTCGGTCTGCGAGATCGCCTGCAGCATCGGCCAGACGTCGTTCATGTCGGTCGTGCCGTGCTGCATGTCGACGCAGAGGGCGTCGAAGCCCTGGCGCGCCATCACCTCGGCGGTGAACCCGTGAGAGACGGAGAGCCAGCCCAGGGTGACGAACTTCCCGTCGCGCCACATCTGCTTGATCTTGTTCGGCCGCACTGTTGCACCTCATTCATTAGTAGGTGCGCCTCGGCCGGCGGGGCCCCAGCCCCGCGACGGCCTGCAGCGCACACTGCGTTGGGGTATCGCCGGTCGCCGGCGCGCGCGCGAAGCGTAGCACAAAGGCCGAGGCCTTGCCGCTGCCCCCTCACGCAGACCTGAAGGATTCAACACCATCACCGCTGACCGGAGTCAGCGGGCGCGACGCACCGCCCCCGGCGCGTAAATTTCTGAGTTTACGACGTTGAGCGGCCGCTGGCCGGTGAGCACGCGCGCCACCTCCTCGCCACAGCGCCCGGGTATCTGCGCCACCGCGGCGGACGAGAAATAGGCGGCGTGCGGCGTGGCGATGACGTTGTCAATCTTCAGCAGCGGATTGTCGGCGGACACCGGCTCTTCCTCCCACACGTCGAGCGCCGCGCCGGCCAGGCGCTTCGCACGCAGCGCTCGGGCGAGCGCTTGCTCGTCCACGACCGGGCCCCGCGAGGTGTTGATCAGGATGGCCGTGGGCTTCATGCGGTTGAAGAACGCCTCGCCGATCAGGTGGTGGGTCTCGGCGTTCAGCAAGGTGTGGACGGAGACGTAGTCGGCCCGCTCGGCCAGCACCTCGAGCGAGACGCGCTCGACGCCGAGCGCGGCGAACCGCTTGTCGTCCACGTAAGGGTCGCAGGCGATCACCTTCGTCTCGAGCGCCGCTACGCGCCGCGCGAAGGCGCTGCCGATGTTGCCGAGACCGACGATACCGACGGTCTCGCCGTGCAAGGCGCCGGTGCGGCTGCCGGGCACTCGGCCGCCCCACACGCCGGCGTGCACCTGTCGGTCCATGGTGACGACCCCGCGGTTCCAGGCCAGCAGCAGCGCGAGCGCGTGGTTGGCCACTTCGCGGATCCAGAGATCGGGGATGTTGACGACGATCACGCCCAGCTCCGTGGCGGCCGGCACGTCGACCACGTCGTAGCCGACTCCGGTGCGCACGACGACCTTCAGGCCCTCGAGCGCGCTCATCACGCTGCGCGTGACCGGCCAGGACGAGACGACGAGCGCGTCGGCGTCGCGCGTGCCGGCGATCATCTCGCCCTCGGTGTTGAAGGCCGGGGGCGAGATCATGCGCGCCGAGACGCGGCTCAGCGCGGTCTGGCAATCGTCGAAATTCCACGAGGCGTTTCCGAGGATGACGTAGACGTGCGGGGTCTTGTCGGTCATGATGGCTCCGTAGTTTACAGGAGGGCAGCCGATGAAAAGCGTCGAGATCGATCGCGGCAAGCGTCTGAGAGATCAGCCGACCACCGGCCACAACCGGTTTCATCCGGACATTCCCCCGCTCGTCACGGTGGACGAGGGCGAAGAAGTGGTCCTGGCCACGCGCGACGGCGTGGACGGCCAGCTCGGCCCCGGCACTACCGAAGCCGATATTGCGAAGATGGAGGCGGGCGCGATCCATCCCCTGACCGGCCCGGTCTTCGTCAAGGGCGCCCGGCCCGGCGATGTGCTCGAGGTCGAGTTCCTCGACATCGCGCCCCAGCCGCACGCGTTCACCGCGATCGTGCCGGGGCTCGGCTTCCTGCGCGACGTGTTCACGACGCCGTTCCTCGTCCACTGGCAGATCCGCGACGGCTGGGCCACCTCGCCGAAGCTTCCCGGCGTGCGCATCCCGGGCGCGCCGTTCATGGGCGTCTCGGGCGTCGCGCCGTCGGCAGCGCAGGTCCGCGCGTGGACGGCGCGGGAGAACGAGCTCATGTCCCGGGGCGGCATGGTCTTCCCGCCCGACGCCACCGGCGCCGTGCCGGGGCGCGGGCCGGCGGCCACCGAAGGCCTCAGAACGCTGCCGCCGCGAGAGAACGGCGGCAACTTCGACGTGAAGCAGCTGACGAAGGGCTCGAAGCTCCTGCTGCCGGTCGCCGTCGAAGGCGCACTGTTCTCGACGGGCGACGGCCACTTCGCGCAGGGCGACGGCGAGGTCTGCGTGACCGCCGTGGAGATGGGCGCGACGGCCTCCGTCCGCTTCCGCGTCCTGAAGGACGCGGGCGCCGCGCGCGCGCTCCGCGGACCTCGCTTCTCGCACGCCGGCTACTTCGCGCCGCCCGAATGGGCCGCGCCGCGCGGCTTCGTCGCCGCCATGGGCATGCCGATCCGCGAGGACGGCGTGAACGAAGGCGAAAACCTGACGCTCGCCTGCCGGAACGCGCTGCTCAACATGATCGATCTCTTGCAGGAGCGTGGCTGGAGCCGCGAGCAGGCGTACGTGCTGTGCAGCGTGGCGGCCGATCTGAGAATCAGCAACGTGGTCGACGTGCCGAACTACGTCGTCTCGGCCTTGATTCCCGAGGCCATCTTCGGGGGCTGAGATGGCCGCCGTGGATCTGCAGATCCTGGAGCAGCTCAATCGCGACTACATCAGCTCCGTCCAGAGCTCGGACGTGCGCCGATTCGAGGAGATCCTCGCCGAGGACTTCTTGTGCAGCAATCCCGACGGCTCGCTCGTCGACCGGGCCGGATTCCTGGTGCAGACGGCTCGGCCTGTGACGATCTCGAACCTCGAGGCGCGCGACGTGAGGATCCGCATCATGGGCGACATCGCGATCATCCACGCGCGCACGACGTACACCACGGCCGATGGCCGCGAGGTTTCCGGGCGATACACCGACGTCTGGGCCTGCCGGCAGGGCCGCTGGCTCGCCGTGTCGGCTCACGTCACTCGCGGCTGACGGAGCGACGGCTCACCCAGTCGGCGGCACGGCTGGGCGGGAGAGACCGGCGCCGGCCGGGCGGCTCGAGACACCGAGCCGCCCGGCCGGCGCGGTGCTGTCGCTGTTTCGGTCGGTCGACCTACTTCGGCTGGGCGACGGTGCGCAGGTAGGGCTTCACCGTCTTGAAGCCGGCCGGGTACGTCTTCTTCGCCTCGTCGTCGGAGACGGCCGTGACGATGATGACGTCCTGGCCCTGCTTCCAGTTCACCGGCGTGGCCACCTTGTGCTGGCTGGTGAGCTGGCACGAGTCGAGAAGCCGCAGGACTTCGTCGAAGTTACGGCCCGTCGACATCGGATAGGTCAGCATCGCCTTGATCTTCTTGTCAGGCCCGATGACGAATACCGAGCGCACGGTCGCGTTATCGGCCGGGGTCCGCCCCTGGGAGCTCGTGCCCGCGCCCTCCGGCAGCATGTCGTACGCCATCGCCACCTTCAGCTCCGGGTCGCCGACCATCGGATATGTCACGGCGTGACCCGACGTTTCCTGGATGTCCTTGGCCCAGCGCTCGTGGTCGGTGACCGGGTCGACGCTGAGGCCGAGAATCTTGCAGTTGCGCTTGTCGAACTCGGGCTTCAGGCCGGCCATGTAGCCGAGCTCGGTCGTGCACACCGGTGTGAAATCCTTCGGGTGCGAGAAGAGAATCGCCCACCCCGAGCCGATCCAGTCGTGGAAGTTGATCTTCCCCTGGGTTGTCTCGGCGGTGAAATTCGGTGCTTCGCTGTTGATCCGTAGTGCCATGTTCGGCCTCCGTGTAGCCGCCTCAGTGATGGTCGCCGCTCAAATCGCTAGCATAAACCCAGCCGACTGCAGGCCGCAACGGCCCCCGGTCAGCTTCGACGACGCGCGAGCCGAGCGCCCGCGCGGGCGCCGGCGGTTGCCAGGAGGGACGCCAGGCGCGCGAGAGCCGGTTGGCGGCGCGCCGTCGGTCGCCAGATCAGCGCGACGGGCAGCGCGGGCACCCGCGCGGGTGCGCTGACCACTCGGTCCGCTGGCGCCTCGCTGAGCGCGAGCGCCGGGACCAGCCCGATGCCGAGCCCGCCGGAGACATACGACAGAAGCAGCGAGACGCTCGGCACGTCGATGGTCGACACGGGGCGGATGCGCTCGTCGGCGAAGTACTGATCGAGCAGCGCGCGGCCCCGGCTCTCGGCCGCCAGTCGCAGCACCGGCTCGCTGCGCAGCCGCTCCGTCAGCGGCGTGCGATCGCGGCCGCGCCGCGGACCGACCCACACGAAGGGCTGATCGAAGAGGTGCTGGTCCTCGAGGCCGCGCGGCGTCTCCTGCCCTGTGACCACGGCGAGGTCGACGTCGCCCTCGACGACCAGGCGCACGCTGGCGCGCGAGTGCGTGGTGACGAGCTCGAAGCGCATCGGCGGATCTTCGTCGAGCAGGTCGCGCAGCACGGGGGCCAGAAGCCCCTTGCCGAGATAGTCGCTGGCCGCCACGCGCAAGGTGGTGGCCGGCCGACCGGCCAGCTCCGCGAGCTGGCCGAAGGCCGACTCGGCCCCGCTCCAGAGCTCGCGCACGACGGGCAGCGCCGTCTCGCCGGTGGCCGTCAGGCGCACGCCGCGACCGGCGCGCTCGAAGAGCTTGATGCCGAAGTGCGTCTCGAGCTTGCGGATCTGCTGGCTCACGGCCGACGAGGTGATCCGCCGCTGCCGCGCCGCCGCGCCCACCGAGCCGGTGCGCGCGACAGCCAGGAGCGTCTCGAGGGCGGGAAAGAGCGCGGCGTCAACCATGAAGCAGAGCTTACCATTCCCTACAGAACGTTTCACTGGACTACACGGTCGGCCTGAGGCAGCATACGCGCGCCCCTTAGTTCAGAGGAGGAGTCGCATGGCCAAGACCTTGCTCGACAAAGTATGGGACGCGCACACGGTCCGGATGTTGCCGTCCGGGCAGACCCAGCTCCTGATCGGCCTGCACCTGATCCACGAGGTGACGACACCGCAGGCGTTCCAGATGCTGCGGGATTCGAAGCTCAAGGTGCGGATGCCCGAGCGCACCTTCGGCACGCTCGACCACATCATCCCGACGACCGATCAGGCCCGCCCCTACGCCGACCCGCTGGCGGAGGAGATGGCGGTCCACATGATCCGCAACATGAAGGACTTCAGCCTGCCGTTCTTCGACATGGCGACGGGCAAGCAGGGCATCGTGCACGTGATCGGCCCCGAGCTCGGCCTCTCGCAGCCCGGCATGACGATCGCGTGCGGCGACAGCCACACCTCGACCCACGGCGCCATGGGCGCCATCGCCTTCGGCATCGGCACCACGCAGGTGCGCGATGTGCTGGCGACGCAGTGTCTCTCGATGGCCAAGCCCAAGCTGCGCCAGGTGCGCGTGGACGGCGCGCTCGCCCGGGGCGTCTACGCGAAGGACGTGATCCTCGCGATCATCAACCAGCTCGGCGTGAAGGGTGGCGTGGGCTACGCGTACGAGTACGCGGGGCCCGTGATCGAGCGCATGACGATGGAGGAGCGTCTAACTGTTTGCAACATGTCCATCGAAGGCGCCGCCCGCTTCGGCTACGTCAATCCGGACGCGACGACGATCGACTATCTCCGCGGTCGGCAGTACGCGCCCGCCGGCGCCGCCTTCGACACGGCGGCCGCCTGGTGGAAATCGGTCGCGACCGAGCCGGGCGCCGCGTTCGACGACGTCGCGCGTCTCGACGGCAGCGCCATCGAGCCGATGGTGACGTGGGGCATCAACCCAGGCATGTCGGTGGGCGTGAGCCAGCGCATCCCCGCCCCCGAGTCGGCGCCCGAAGCCGATCGCTCGACCTTCCGCGAGGGGCTCGCCCACATGAGCTTCCAGGCGGGCCAGCCGATCAAGGGCGCGAAGATCGACGTGGCGTTCGTCGGCTCATGCACCAACGGCCGTCTGTCCGACCTGCGCGTCGCCGCCGAGGTGGCGAAGAAGGGCAAGGTCGCCAAGAGCGTGCGCGCGCTGATCGTGCCGGGCTCGCAGCAAGTCGCCAAGGCCGCCGAGGCCGAAGGCCTGCACGAGATCTTCCAGGACGCGGGCTTCCAGTGGCGTAAGGCCGGCTGCTCGATGTGCCTGGGCATGAACGCCGATCAGCTGGTCGGCCGCGAGATGAGCGCCTCGTCCAGCAACCGCAACTTCATCGGCCGGCAAGGGAGCCCGACGGGCCGCACACTGCTGATGAGCCCGGCCATGGTCGCCGCCGCCGCGATCAACGGCGCCGTCGCCGACGTGAGGGAGATCTTGAAATGAGCACCGTCGACTTCAAGCGCCGTCAGATTGTGGGTCGAGGTATCCCCGTACCCGGCAACGACATCGACACCGACCGGATCATCCCGGCGCGCTTCCTGAAGGAAGTGACGTTCGCGACCATGGGCGAGCACGCCTTCGAGGACGCGAAGAAGCAGAACCCCGAGCACCCCTTCAACTCTCCGGTCTACAAGGGCGCCTCGGTGCTCGTGGTCGGCCAGAACTTCGGCTGCGGCTCCTCCCGCGAGCACGCCCCGCAGGCGCTGATGCGCTGGGGCATCGCCGCCATCGTTGGCGGCTCCTTCGGCGAGATCTTCTTCGGCAATTGCGTAATGCTCGGTATTCCGTGCTTGCGCGCCTCGCAGGAGGACCTCGAGTGGCTGCAGCGCGAGATCGGCCGCTCGCCGCAATCGCCGGTGACGGTGGACGTGGAGAAGCAAGAGGTGAAGTTCGGCGACCGCACCGTCAAAGCCACCATCCCCGACGGGCCACGCAATCAGCTGGTAGGGGGCACGTGGGATTCGACGGCGGTGCTGCTGGAGGCGGGCGCCGAGATCGAGACGACGGCGCGGAAGCTGCCGTACGTGGCGGGGTTCTAGTCCGCGATGGGCTCGCCGATGACCCGGCGAAAACCCTGAGTGCAGATCTGGGTCGACGCTGACGCCTGCCCCCAGGTCATCAAGGAGATCCTGTTCCGCGCGGCCGAGCGCGCGCAGGTCTCGACGACCCTGGTCGCCAACACCTTGCTTCGCGTCCCCTCATCGCCCTTCATCAAGAGCGTCCGCGTCGCCAAGGGCTTCAACGTCGCCGACCATCAGATCGTCGCGCAGATCGGGCCCGGTGACCTCGTGATCACCGCCGACATCCCCCTGGCAGCCGAGGTGATCGCGCGTGGAGCTGACGCTCTAGACCCGCGAGGCGAGCTCTACTCGGAAGACAATGTTCGCGAGCGTCTGGCCATTCGCAATCTCATGCAAGAGCTGCGGTCCACCGGCGATATCCTCGGCGGTCCGGCGCCGTTCAGCCAGAGTGACCGGCAACGCTTCGCCAACCACCTCGATCGTCTCCTGACGCGGTCAGGCCGCGACGGGCTGCCGCCGTCACGCGGCGCGGATTAGGACGGGGCCGGCGGCTCGACGAGCTGGATCGTCTCTTCCTGGGGGGATTGCGGCTGGCCGGCCTCGCGGCTGGCGCGGAAGCGAATCTGCGGCAGGCGCGCCACCGCCTGACGGAGAGCCTGCTCCCAGCGAACGCCGATCTTCACGAGATCCGGATCGCCGGCCGAGAAGCGGCGCCGCCGCGTGATCTCGAGCTCGTCCACCTCGTAGGCCAAGCAGATCGATCGGCGGCCCGACGGTGACGTTCGAGCGCATCGTCGAGTCGAGCGAGAGGAGCGCGTACTTCGCCGCCTCCTCGAGCGTCGTCTTGTCGAAGCGGATCCCGCGATCGAGGATCGGCCGGCCGTACTTCGTCTCGCCGATCTGCAAGTACGGCGAGTCCTCGCTGGCCTGCAACGGGTTGCCCTGCGGGTAGATGATGAACAGCCCCGGGCTCTCCCCGCGTACCTGGCCGCCGAGGATCAGGTTGACGTTGAACTTGAACTCGTCGCGCTCGAGCGCGGCCCGGTCCAGCTCCGACACGCGCCGGATTTCCTCGCCGATGATCCGCGCGGCATCGTAGAGCGACGGCGCCTGCGCGAGGCCCTTGCCTTGATCGAAGTCGCGCCGGAGCAGCGTGATGATCGACTGGGTGCAGGAGAGGCTTCCGCTGCTCAGCAGAACGAAGACGCGCTCGCCGGGCTGCTCGAAGAGATGCATCTTGCGGGCGACGTTCACCTGATCGTGGCCCGCGTTGGTGCGCGAGTCGGAGGCCATCACGAGTCCGTGTCGGGTCCAGATACCGAGGCAATAGGTCATCGAGCCATGGTAGCAGAGGGCCGCTCGATTGACGTGCGATCAGCCCGGACTTACTGTGGAATTGTGCAGCTCCGCATCGGCTACGATCTCAGCTTCGAGGTGCCCCAGCCCACGCCGATGCAGCTCATGCTCTACGTGCATCCGGAGCAGGCGTCGGCGCTGCAGCGGCCGGAATCGATCGTCGTGGAGCCGGCAATCGCGGTCGACAGCTTCGTCGACTGGTTTGGTAACCGCGCGGCGCGCATCCTGGCGCCGGCCGGCCTCCTGCGAATTCGCTACGACAACGTCATCGGCGACAGCGGGCACCACGACGCCCCGATCGCGGGCCTGCGTCTGACCCCGGTGCACGAGATGCCGGCCGAGTGCTGGCGATACCTGTTCGCGAGCCGGTACTGCGAGGTCGATCGCATGGTGCACGTCGCCTGGGACCTGTTCGGCAAGACGCCCGAGTCCTGGGAGCGAGTGCAGGCCGTGCTGGACTGGGTGCACGGCAACGTCGCCTTCGGCTACCAGTTCGCGCGCCCGACGAAGACCGCGTTCGACGTCTACACGGAGCGCCAGGGCGTGTGCCGCGACTTCCAACATCTCGCGATCACTTTCCTGCGCGCGCTCAACATTCCGGCGCGCTACGTCACCGGCTACCTGGGCGACATCGGCGTGGCGGCGTCGCCGTCGCCGATGGACTTCTCGGCGTGGGCGGAAGCATACGTCGGCGACGCCTGGCGCACCATCGACGCCCGCCACAACACGCCGCGGATCGGCCGGATGCTGATGGCGCGCGGCCGCGACGCCGTCGACGTCGCTCTTACGACGTCCTTCGGCAACACGACGCTCAAGGAATTCAGCGTCTGGACCGACGAGCTCCCGGCCGCCGCCGCGTAAAGGCTTATCAGCCCCGGTAGTCGACCGCCGGACGCTTCATCTCGAAGATCTCGTGCACGTGCGTGTAGAGGTGCCCCGCCAGGCGCCCCACCGGCCGTAGCCGGTGCATGTCGAGCCGCCCGCTGGCCGGATCGTAGACGTCGTCGCGCAGGTGCAGGTGCACGATCTGCCCGATCACGAGGTTGCTCGGCAGGTTGCCCACCGGGATGATCTGAACGAGGCGGCACTCCATGTTGATCGGCGCGGCGGCGACCCGCGGCGCCTTCACCTTCACGCTCGGCGCGGCCACCAGGTTCGCCTGCTCGAACTCGTCGATGCCCGGCGCATAGTCGCCAGAGGTCACGTTCATCTGCTCGGCGAGCGCGTCGTCCACCATGTTCACGACGAACTCGCGTGTGAGCTCCACGTTACGTAGCGTGTCCTTCTTGCCGCGCCCGCCCCCGGCCTCGGCGCGCGGTGACGCCGAGAACGCGATGGTCGGCGGGTCGTGGGTAATCGCCATGAAGTAGCTGAACGGCGCCAGATTGGGGACGCCGCTGGCGTCCACGCTCGATACCCACGCGATCGGCCGCGGAACGACGCATCCGATCATGAGCTTGTACATCGCTTCCGTGCCAATCGCCTTCGGATCGAGTTGCATGGGCCGAGCGTCCTCCCCGGAAGAACTTTGGTGCGTCGCGGCATTGTACCGCGAACGTGGATCGTGTAGCCTCGCGGCGCCGGCGGCGATATGCCTCCCACCAGACCCCACGTCGTCATCGTGGTTGCCGACGACATGGGCTACTCCGACCTCGGCTGCTACGGCGGCGAGATCGCGACCCCAGCCCTGGATCGACTCGGACGAGCCGGCGTGCGGCTCACGCGCTTCTACAACACGACGCGCTGCAGCCCCTCGCGCGCGTCGATGCTCACCGGCCTTCATCCGCATCAGACCGGCATCGGGATTCTCACGAGCGACGATCGCCCGGACGGGTACCGAGGCTCGCTCAATGAGCGCTGTCTCACGCTCGCGGAGGTGCTGCGCGGGGCCGGCTACGCCACCTGCCTGAGCGGCAAGTGGCACCTGACGTCCGACGTGTGGAATCCCTCGGACGCCTGGCCAACCCGACGCGGGTTCGATCGGTTCTTCGGCACGCTCTCCGGGTGCGGCAGCTACTACCGCCCGACGACGCTCACGCGCGGCGAGCAGAACGTCGAGAGCGAGGCGGCGGCGCCGGGGTTCTTCTACACGGACGCCATCACCGACGAGGCCGAGACGGTTCGTCCGGGCGCACACCGCACACGAGGCGAATCGTCCGTTCTTTCTCTACACGGCGTACACCGCGCCTCACTGGCCGCTGCATGCCCCGGTCGAAGACATCGCGCGGTACCGGGGAAAATTCAACGCCGGCTGGGACGAGCTGCGCGAGGCGCGGCTGCGCCGGCTCGTCGCCGAGGGAATCATGCCGGCGGGAACGACACTGAGTGCCCGGGACCCGACTCAGCCGGCGTGGCGCGAGGCGCCCGACAAGGACTGGCAGCTCATCCGAATGCAGACGTATGCCGCGCAGATCCACCGGATGGATCGCGGCATCGCGCGAATCGTCGCGGCACTCACGGAGACGGGGGCACTCGAGCACACGCTCTTCTTGTTCCTGTCGGACAACGGCGCGAGCGCCGAGGGCCTCCCGATCGCGGATCCGGAAACCTTCCGCCATCGTCGCAGCATCGTGCCGCCTGCGACCTGGAGCGGTGCGGCATTGCGCATCGGCAACTCCCCCGACATCGAGCCCGGACCCGATGACACCTACTCGAGCTACGGGCGCGCGTGGGCAAACCTGTCGAACACGCCGTTCCGCTTCTACAAACGCTGGGTGCACGAGGGCGGCATCTCGACGCCGCTGATCGTCCATTGGCCTGGCGGCGGGATCGGGCCGAGCATCCTTCATGCTCCGTTCCAGCTCACCGATATCGTTCCAACCGTGCTCGAGGCGACGAGCGTCGACTACCCGGCGGTGTATCCGAACCGCGATCCGCTGCCTCTCGAGGGGCGCAGCATGCTCCCGGCGCTCGGGGGCGGCACGGTCGAGCCGCGCACGCTCTACTGGGAGCACCTTGGCAACGCGGCGATCCGGCGCGGCCGCTGGAAGCTCGTGCGAGAGCATCCGCATCCGTGGGAGCTCTACGACATCGATGTCGATCGCGCCGAGCTCCAGGACCAGGCGGCAAGCCGCCCCGACGTCGTCGCAGAGCTCTCCGAGGCTTGGGCCATCTGGGCGAACCGCGTTGGAGTCATTCCGTGGGAGCGCGTCGTGGAGATCTATCGCCGGGACGGCAAGGGCGATCCCACCGGGTGATCCTGCGAGTGGCCGCGGTGGGCGCAGCACGCCGCGCCTTGACACGATCCGAGCGGTCGGTTACCAGAGGGCGAATGTTCGACCCGGTCAGCCGGAGGGAGAGCTTGGCATGAGCAAGGCGAACGGTCTGTCGCGGCGAAAACTGCTCCAGCTCGGCTTCCTTTCCGCGACCGCAACGCCGCTGCTGCGTGCGGCGCGCGCGACGGCGCAGACCGGCGGAACGCAGCCTTCAGCCTCGAAGGCGACGGGCGAGCTCAAGAACCCCGCCGAGTTCAAGGCGCCCAAGGCCAAGGCGAGCGGCCCGACCACCATCTCGTTCTGGCAGTACGTTGGATTCCACGTCGACGTGCAGAAGTTCATCGCGGAGGAATACAAGAAGCGCCATGATCCGAACCTCTCGCTCGAGATCACGGCGTTCCCGGGGCTGAACGAGCAGCGAGTCGGGGTGAAGTCGGCGCTCGCGGCCCAGAGCCCCACGCCGGACATCATCGCGATCGAGCCGGGCGCCTATGCCGTCGACGTCTCGACGAGCGGCAGCGTGATCGACTTCACGAAGGTCTTCGCCGAGGATCCCGAATACAAGCGCGGCTTCTGGCCAAACGCGCTCGAGCTCTTGACGATCAACGGCGCGGTCGTCTCGGTGCCGGCGGTCACCAACACGGTGATCGTCTACTACAACCGTGGCCTCTTCCAGCAGCACGGCCTCGAGGTACCGAACACGCTCGACGATCTCAAGAAGATCGGCGCCGCGCTGAACGCCAAGGGGATCATGCCGATCGCCTATCCTGCCGGGCAGGACCGCAACTTTCCGATCTTCCCGTACTACACGTATCTGGGAGGCATCAAAGCCGACAAGCTAATGCGCGAAGCAGATCTTGGACTCAAGCCGTGGACGAGCCCCGAGCTGGTCGCCGGGGCCGAGTTCGTGGAGATGATGGCGAAGTCGGGTCTCTACGCGAAGGGCCCGCTCGGCATCAAGGAGCAGGACGCGATCCAGATCTTCGCCACGGGCAAGTCGGCCATGTTCTGGGGCGGGCAATGGATGCGCCGCTCGATCCGCGCGGCGCTGCCGCCGAATTTCGATCTGGGCATCTTCCCCTTCCCCGCCGTCGTCGCCGGCGGTCACAAGCCCGTGCTGAGCTCGGTCGGGATCACGCTCACGGTCAACGCGCGGAGCAAGTATCCGGATCTCGCATTCGAGATGATCAAGGCCATCACCGGCGCCTGGGGGAAGATCGAGTACACGAGGAACCTCGGCCTCTCACCGAACGGTCCGATCAGCGCCGACGCGATCGCCTACCAGATGCAGTCGCTGAAGGATCCGCTGTACCCCGAGTTCCTCAAGCTCCAGCCCACTGGAACGACCCGCGTCATCTTCACGCCTGCGGTCGAGGAAGCCGTGACACAGGGCATGCAGGCGCTCATCACCGGGTCGAAGCCTCCGAAGGCGGTGATGGAGTCCGTGGAAGCGGCCTCCCAGAAGGTCGGCGCTCGCAAGTTCCGCACGGGCTGAGGCCAAGCTCCAGTGCTGTCGATCGCCGCCCGACGAAGCTGGCGGCGCCACGCGGCGGGCTACGCGTTCGTGGGGCCGGCCCTCGTGATCCTCGCGGCCTTCCTCGTCTACCCGATCGGCTACTCGGTGTGGCTCAGCTTTCACGAGTGGGACGGCTACACGCCGCGCTGGGGGCCGTTCGTCGGCTTCGAGAACTATCGCGTCCTGGCCGGTGACGAGGTCTTCTGGAGGGCCACGCTCAATTCCATCGTCTTCGTCGCGGTCCGAACCCCGCTCGAGGTGGGGCTCGGGTTTCTGCTCGCCCTTCTGCTGAACCGCCGGCTCGTCGCGCGGTCGCTGCTGCGGACGCTGTTCTTCGTGCCGGTCGTCATGTCGTTGATCGTCGTCACGCTCATCTTCCAGCGTGTCTTCGAGCCGAACACCGGCCTTCTCAACACGTTTCTCCGCGCCGTCGGGCTCGGCGTCTGGACGCATCCGTGGCTCGGGGACCCGACCACCGCGCTCCCGGCCGTCATCGCGGTCAGCGTGTGGAAGAACGTGGGATTCAGCCTCGTGATCCTCCTGGCGGGGCTCCAGAGTCTGCCGCAGGACGTCGTGGAGGCCGCCCGGGTGGACGGCGCCAACGCCTGGCAGCTCACGCTCCGCGTGATCACGCCGCTCATGCGCCCGATCCTCGCGCTCACGGCGCTCCTGTCGATCATCGGAGGGCTGAAGGTCTTCGACCTCGTGTTCATCATGACCCGCGGGGGCCCGACGTACTCCACCGAGGTGCTCGCGACCATGCTGTATCGCGAGGCCTTCGAGCTGAACCACATGGGCATCGCCTCCGCGGTCGCGGTGATCCTGGTCGCCCTCGTGCTGTCGATCGCCCGCGTCCAGACGCTCGTGCTGGACAGGTCGCCGGAGGGCGGGAAGGCGTGAGCACCGTCGTCGCGAGCGCATCCGTCGCGCGTCGGCAACCGCGGCTCGGCCGAGGGGCGCGCGCCGGCCGAGCCGGCGTGTGGGTAGTGCTCCTCGGTGCGCTGGCCCTGTCCGTCGCGCCCGGCATCTACATGCTGAGCCTCTCGTTCATGGACAACCCGCAGCTCTTTGCCGGGCGGCTCGTCGCGTGGCCGCCGCATCCCGAGAACTATCCGCGCGCGTGGGTGGCCAGCAACATCGGCCGGCTCTACTGGAACAGCATCTACGTCTCGACCGCCTCGATGGTCGCGACCGTCGCGATCTCGGCGCTCGCCGGCTACGGTCTCGGCCGCATTCGCTTCGCCGGCCGCGGCATCGTGTACGGGATCGTGCTGATCGGTCTCACCATCCCGCTTCAGATCGCGCTGATCCCGCTCTTCATGAACCTCCGGACACTCGGCCTGCTCAACACGCCCTTCGCGCTGATCGGGCCGTACACCGGGTTCGGCCTGGCCTTCGGGACCTTCATCATGAAAGGGTTCTTCGAGGGGTTGCCGCGGGAGCTCGAGGAAGCCGCACGGCTCGACGGCGCGGGCGAGTTCAGGATCTTCGCGCGGGTGATGCTGCCGCTCACGCGCCCGGCGGTCGCGACGGTCGCGATCTTCTTATTCTTGCAGAACTGGAACGAGTTCCTCTTCGCGCTGACCTTCATCACCGAGGGGCGCATGCGCACGCTCCCCACGGGGATCTACGCGCTGCTGTCGAGCGAGTTCTACGGGAACTACCCGATTCTGGCGGCTTCGCTCGTGCTGTTCTCGGTGCCGGTGCTCGTGCTCTACTTCGTCTTCCAGCAGCAGTTCGTGGAGGGGTTGACGGCGGGAGCCCTGAAGCACTGACGCCCCTGGCTCCTGCCAATTCCGTGGACCGAGACCGAGACTATAATCGGCACCTCGCAGGAGGCGTACATGGCTCCCGAGACCAAGGCCAAGCCCCAGATCGCGATCATGAACGCGGTCCACGACCTGCCGGTCCTGGTCGCGCGCGACAAGGGGTTCTTCCGCGACGAAGGGCTTGATCTCGAGTTCGTGACCACGCCGGGCATGGCCCAGGTCACGACCTCGCACACTGTCAAGTTCGACTCTGTCTTCGAGCGTCCGCTCGACTCCGTCTACAACGAGGGCGGCATCGACTGCTATCGGATGTGCGAGTGGGGCATCATGAAGCGCGCCGTCGAGGCCAACGCGCAGGGGCTGCGCGGCCGCAAGATCGTGGCGCTGGGCGCCTCCATGTCGAAGTTCGCCATCGTCGTCGCGCGCGACTCGAAGATCTACGAGCCCGAGATGCTGAAGGACAAGCCGATCGCGGTGACACCGAACAACGGCTCGGAGTTCACCACGCTCAAGATGATGGAAGGCTTCCTGGCGCCCGAGCACGTCAAGCGGATCACCGCCGGCTCGATGCTCAAGCGCCTGGAGGCGGTGCGCGACGGCAAGGTCGCGGCGGCGAGCCTGATGGAGCCGTGGATCAGCGTGGCGCAGAAGTGGGGGCTGCGCATCCTTATCGAGTCGCACTCGACGCGCAGCGAGGCCGCGGGTGACGACCTCGACGGCCCGACCCTGGCGCGAAGATGTTCCGGGCGCAGGCACGGGCCGTCGAGCTGCTCGAGAAGGACCCGACGCCGTTCGTCCACTATCTCGCGCGCGAGACGGGCGGCCTGCTCGAGCCGCACGAGCTACAGACCTGGCGCCTGCTCCACGCCGCGCCGCAGCCCTACACCCGCGAGCGCTTCGACGACACCTACGCCTGGACGGTCAAGTGGAACATGACCGTGCCCGGCGCGACCTACGAGAACACCGTCGACAACCGAGCCTGGCAGTAGGCCTGACCCGGCCTACGGCCGGATCCCCTTCCAGTCCCCTGCCTTCTCGAACGCCGACGCCGCCCGGTAGATCGACACCTCGTCGAAGTGTTTCGCGATCAGCATCATCCCCGCCGGCAGCCCGTCGCTGAGCCCACACGGCACGCTCATCGCCGGGTGGCCGGTGACATCGAACGGCGCGGTGTTGTGCAACATCTCGAACGCCCGCTGGATGATCTCCATACGCGGCGCCCCCGGCGCCGGCAGCGGTGTCGCCTTCAAAGGTAGTGTCGGCATAAGCAGCAAGTCGTAGTCCTTCAGCACCGCGTCGTACGCCGCGCGCAGCGAGCGCGCGAGGTTCTGCGATTTCGCGTAGTAGTGGCCGCGGTACTTGTTGAGCGCGTACTGACCGAACAGGATCGTCGTCTTCAACGTGTCGGAGAACTCGTCGGCGCGCTGACGCCACGCCGCATGCGCGTCGATGAGGCTCGTCACGTAGAGGCCCTTCCAGTTGAAGCCGAAGCCGTTGCCGTTCAGCATCTGCCAGGTCGCGCCCTCGACGGCGATCGGCGTCCAGATGGCGGGGCCGGCCAGGTGTAGCGGGATCGACACCTCGTCCACCTGAGCGCCGAGCTGCCTAAGCGTCGCCGCGCCTTTGCGAACCAGCGCGTCCACGTCCGCCTCCGAGGTCGCGTGGCCGAAGCCTTCCTTCACGACCGCGATCTTCATGCCCCGCGCGTCAGCCGTCAGCGCGTTCGTGTAGGCGGCGGTCTTCACGTCGATCTGCCGCGGATCGAGCCCGTCTGGGCCCTGCGAGCACCTCGAGCAGCAGCGCGTTGTCGGCCACCGTGGCCGTCATCGGGCCGGTGTGATCGAGCGTCGTCTCGATGGGAAAGATGCCCGGTGTACGGCACGAGGCCGTGCGTGGGCTTGAGGCCGTACACGCCGCAGTACGCGGCGGGGATGCGGATCGAGCCGCCCTGGTCGCCGCCGATCGCCATGTCGACCTCGCCCGCCGCCACGACGGCCGCGCTGCCCGACGACGAGCCGCCCGCCGAGTAGCCCGGCTTCCGCGGATTCTGCACTGGGCCCGCCGCGCTCGTGTGGCTGCCGCCGGAGAAGCAGAAATACTCGCAGTGCACCTTGCCCATGATCGTGCCGCCGGCGTCGAGCATGCGCGTCACGATGGTCGCGTCGACGTCGGGGACGTAGCCCTCCAGGGTCGAGGCGCCGTTCATCATGGGCACGCCGGCCAGGCAGACGTTGTCCTTCAGCGCGATCCGCTTGCCGCGCAGCTTACCCGAGGGCGCGCCCTGCACCTCGCTCTTGTAGTACCAGGCGTTGTACTTGTTCTCCGCGCCCTCCGGGCGATAGCCGGGCGTGCGCGGATACTTCACCGGCGGCATCGGATCGGCCATCGCCTCGATCGCGTGATAGGCCGCCACGGTTCCGCCCATGGTCTCCAGAAAGAACGCGATGTCGGCGTCGGAGAGGCTCATCCCCATCTGCCGGCCGACGGCCTTGAGCTCGTCAGGGGTCGGAAGCTTCGCGCTCGCCATTTGATTGCTCCTTCCACTCTGTAGCGGGTCACTGCTTTCTCAGCCGCATCTCCTCGTACGGCGCGGCGAAGTAGAGGAGCGAGTTCAAGCCTACCGCCGGCTCTTCGAGCCGCGGGCCGACGCCGTGCAGCGTGGCCGGCTCGAAGATCGGCGCGTGCATGACACGCTCGTGCATCAGCTTCTGGATCTGATACAGCAGGGCCTCGCGCCGCTTGCGGTCGCGCTCGCGCGCCTGTTGCAGAAACAGGTCGTCGATGTCGGGATAGCCGCCGTACGCGTAGGTCGCCCCGCTGATGACGAACGCTTCCAGGCGGGTCGCCGCGTTACCAAGGGCGGCCGTCGCGGCCAGGATCACGCCCGTCGGTTTCTTCGCTTTCCAGACCTCGAAGAACGTCGCGCGCTCCAGCGGGCGGACGCGCGTGCGGATGCCGACCGTGGCGAGCGAGTTGGCCACGGCTTCACCGAACGAGCTGAACTCGCTCGTCGTACGGAACTCGCCGGCATCGAATCCGTTGGGATAGCCCGCCTCGGAGAGGAGCCGCTTGGCCTGGGCCGGATCGTGGGGATACGGCTCGATGCGCAGCGCGTAGTCGAGCACGCTCGGGATGATCGATCCCGTCAGGCGCGAGAAGCCCATGCGCTCGGCTTCGTTGATCGCTTGCGCGTTCACGGCCAACGTCGCCGCCAGCCGTACGCGGCGATCGTGCCACGGAGACTTGGGATTCCACTGTTCGGGGAATTCGAGCCACCAGGTGGCCGCGGCGATCACCTTGGCCAGTCGGAGCTTTGGGTCCGCTTTCACCGTCGCCGCCTCGACGCCGATCATCAGGTAGGCGAGATCCGCCTCGCCGGTCTTCAGCATCGCCAGGCGCGTCGTGCGATCGGGAATGCCCTTGATCGTGATGCTCTTGATCGTTGTCTTCTTGCGCCAGTACTGCTCGTTCGCCTCGAGCACGAGCTCGACGCCGGGCGTCATCCGCACGAATCGATAGGGCCCGAGCCCGATGGGGTGACGCTTGAAACCATCCTCGCCCACCTTCTCGATGTACCTCTTCGGCACGACCCAGGCGGCGCCGGTCGCGGGCGTCGCGTAGAACACGAGGAAGTCGGGCCACGGCACGCTCAGAACGAAGCGGATGCGATGCGGATCGACGATGTCCACCGACTTCACACGATCGTGCAGCAGCTTCGCGGCCGTACCCTTGTAACGCTGGAAGCTGAACTTCACATCTTCGGCCGTGAACGGATCGCCGTTGTGGAACTTGAGTCCCTCGCGCAGCTTGAACTCGTACACGAGCCCATCGGCGCTTTCCGTCCACGATTCCGCGAGGCAAGGCGCCATGCTGTTGCCGGGCAGCGGCTTGATCAACGCATCGTGCATCGCGTACAGGAACACGAAGGGAGTGCCGATACCCGGTGTCTCGGCCGGATCGAGAAACGACGTCGCGATCGATGCGTCGAACGCGATCGTGAGCTGGCCATCCGGCTGACTCTGACCGCTGACCGTTCCACCCGAAAGTCCAACGACGAAGAACAGGAAGGAGACGAGTACCTTTCTGCTCACGGTTGATCTCCTCGAGTCGGGTCGTGTGGGGGCCACCTCCGGTGAAGCGCCGTAGGCCGGCGCGCTCCGAGGGCCACATCTAGCCCTGCGCCAAGCGCAGTGTCAAGGCCGGCGCCCAGGCGTAGCGATTCTCGGGGATACCGAACTAGACTCTACGGCTCGTCGCTGGACTCCTGGTGGGGAAAACCCGAGACATCGGACTGACGGCGGGCGCCCTGAAGCAGGGACGTCTCAGGGCGCCCACCCGAACGCAGACTGCTAGTTCACTGTCACGACCTGCTGCCCGCGGGCCAGCTCTGCCGCGGCCGCCGTGGCCACCCTCGTGCCCTCGAAGAACTTCGGATTCTGCGTGCCCCAGAGATGCACGGTGTTCGCGAAGACGAAGTCGCGGAAGTGGTCCGGCGTGATGGACCCGTCCTCAACCAGCTCGTACGCCTCCGGCAGCGGGTGGCGCATGTCGATCACGTCGAAGTGGCCGATGTCCGAGCTGTAGAGTGCGTTGAGCTTGGTGCCGAACGGATTGTGCTTGCTGAACGCCCACGCGGTAGCCCGGTCGTCGGCCTCGCAGCCGAAGAAGAACGGCTTGGCGTAGAGATCGATCCAGTCCTGCTTCCTGGAGATCTTGCAGGCGGAGAAGTCGTCGAGATCCTCGATGCCGCCCGTCAGGCTCGGGTCGTGGTCCGGCCAGCCGTCCGTCTTCCTCAACGACTCGGCCACGTCGGGATCGCCATACTTTTCGGCCAGGCTCATCAGCAGGGCGCGATCCAGCTTGCGCGGGTCCATGTTCTCCAGCGCCTTGCGATTGCGCCGCTCCCAGTGCTCCATCAGATCGCCGAACAGCTGGCAGGCCCAGCCCACGCCGCCCTCGAGGAAGGCGAAGCGAAGCTCCGGGAAGCGCCGCGTGACGCCGCCCAGGAAGATCGCCTTGGAGACCGCGTGGCCGGCGGCGGCGAAGTGACCGATGTGGTTGTAGACGAAGTTCGACGGCGAGTTCCGGAGACCCTGGTTGCTGCCCGCGCTGTGGAAGGTCGGCGCGATGCCGAGCTCCCGGCATTTCGCCCACACCGGGTCGTAGTTGTAGTCGCTGTCGATCGCCAGCACGTCGTACCAGACCGCGAGACGGTTGCCGTCCGGGTCGTTCTGCGGCGTCGATGACACCTTGCGCGACATGCCGCTCCCGAACATGCCGACCTTCGAGCCGAGCTCTCTCGTCACGAACTCGAGCTCTTCGATGGCCTCTTCCGGTGTGTGCATCGGAATGATCGCGGCCGGCGTCATCCGGTCGCTCAGCTTGCGGAAGTAGTCCGCAGTGACGATGTTGTGGGCGCGCACGACGGCGCGCCGGGTAGCGTCGTCACCGATGCGCGGCACGCGCAGGCCCGCAGTCGGGTAGATGATCGCGAAGTCACAGCCAAACTCGTCGAGGCGCTCGTAGAGCAGGCGCGGCATCATCGCGGTCGCGCGATCGAGGGTATTGCCCGCCTGACGGGTCCAGAAGCCTGGCTGGGCGACGCGCCGGCGCCGGCGCTCGGCGAGCGACATGCTCAGCGCGTCCTGCGTGGTCTTCAACGCGGCGAGGAACCCCTCAGCGGCAAGGTCGCCGCCCACCTTTCGCATGCGCTCGGCGAAGACGGGGTCAAACTCGACCCAGTGGCCGTCACCGTCGATCACCGGGTGGTCCAGGCTAGACCGGATCTGCGCCGCCGACAGATGCCCATTCGCGCTCATGTCCTCTCCTCCCAGGGGCTACCGGATGAGCCACTCATCGCTGCTTTTCAGCGCCACTTTAGTCCACCTTGTACCGGGTGCCAAGCCGATTTCCGGAACACCATCGACGCGGTCGGACGCTTCGCCCGGCCCGGCGCGACCGCGAAAATCAGAGCGCCACGTCGCCCAGGAAGATGCGCTTGACCTCCGAGGATCGCAGGAGCTCCGCCGAAGGGCCCTCGAGGATGGTCCGGCCAGACTCGAGGACGTAGCCTCGATCGGCCAGGCGCAGCGCCACCTCGACGTTCTGCTCGATGAACACGACGCTGATGCCCTCTTCCTCCCGGACCCGGCGGATGAGGCGCCCGATCTCCTGCGCGATCTGCGGCGCCAGCCCCAGGAACGGCTCGTCGATCATGAGCAAGCGCGGACGCGCCATGAGGCCGCGGGCGATCGCCACCATCTGCTGCTCGCCGCCCGACAAGGTGTGCGCGAGCTGCGCGCGCCGCGCCCGCACCACGGGAAACAAGGCTTCCACCCGCGCGAGCGTCTCGGCGCGATGGGGACGGGCGCGCGGATTGTGGGCGCCCAGCAGCACGTTGTCGAGCACGGTCAGGAACGGAAAGAGCCGCCTCCGCTCGAGCACGTGCGCCAGGCCGTGGCCGGCCGCCTGATGCGCGGGCAGCCCGTCGACGCGACGGTCGAGAAAGGTGATGCTGCCGGCGCGGGGGCGCACCAGGCCCGAGATCGTGTTCATCATGGTCGACTTGCCGGCGCCGTTGGGGCCCAGCACGCACACGATCTCGCCCTGGCCCACCCGCATCTCGGCGCCCCACAGCACCTGGAAATCGCCGTAGGCGACGTCGAGCCCCTCGACCTTCAGCATGGACGGCGCCGGCTCACCCGGCATACGCCTGCCCCAGATACGCCTCCACCACCCGCCGATCGCGCGCCACCGCGTCGGGCGGGCCGTCGGCGATGACCTCGCCGAGCTGAAGCGCGACGATCCGCTGCGCCACCGCGGTGATCACGCGCATGTTGTGCTCGATCACCAGCAGGGTGAGGCCGCCGCGCGTGCAGCGCTCGGACCAGGCGCACCAGCTCCGGGATCGTCCGCTGGTCCACGCCGCCGGTGACCTCGTCCAGCAGCAGGAGGCGCGGCTCGGTGGCGAGCGCGCGCGCGAGCTCCAGGCGCTTGCGCTGTCCGGTCGAGAGCGTGCGAGCGTGAGCCTCGGCCTTCTCGGAGAGCCCCACCTTGTCGACCAGCTCGCGCGCCCGGTCGCGCGCGTGCCGCACGTCCCTCGTGCGGGTCAAGGCACCGACCATGACGTTGTCGAGGACGCTGAGCCCCTGAAACGGTCGCAGCTTCTGGAAGGTGCGGGCCACTCCGCGCCGGCACACGACGTCGGGCGACAGGCCGGTGAGTCGGGCCCCGTCCAGCCGCACCTCGCCCTCGTCCGGATGGTAGAAGCCCGTGATGATCTCGAACAAGGTCGACTTGCCGGCGCCGTTCGGCCCGATGATGCCCACCAGCTCGCCCGGCTCAACGTCGAACGAGATCCCGCGATTGGCGACGATGCCGCCGAAGCGCTTGGAGACGCCGGCGACCGACAGGAGGCTCACGAGGCCGTCTCCGCGGCGGCGCGCCCGCGCCACCGCTCGCCGATCCACCCGACGAGGCCGTGCGGCACCCATCGCACCATCACGATGAGCGCGCAGCCGTACACGATCAGGTAGATGCCGACGAGGCCGGCGCCGATGCCGCCGAACTGGGCGCGCAGGTAGGTCTCGACCGTCGTCACGAGGGCGGCGCCGAGGAACGGCCCCAGTGCCGTGCCGAGGCCGCCGATGATCGCCGCCAGAGCGAACTTGACCGAGAGGTCCACCGAGAACACGTAGAACGGATCGACGAAGCCGATGTACTGGGCCCACAAGGCGCCGCACGCGGCCGTGAGCGCGGCGCTGACGCAGATCGCGGCCACCTTCAGCCACCGCGCGGGCACGCCGAGCGACAGCGCGGCATCCTCGTCCTCGCGCACCGCCACCAGCTGATAGCCGCGGCGCGACCGATCGAGGTAGAGCTGGAAGAGATAGGCGATCAGCGCGAGGGCCAGGGCGATCCAGACCCAAATCCGCTTGTCCGCGATGCCGAGGGTCCAGAACCCGGGGCGGAACGGAACGGGAATGCCTTCGGAGCCGGCGGTGAAGCCGCGCCAGCGGCTGCCGACGATCAGCAGCACCTGGGAGAACGCGATCGTCGCCAGCACGAAGTACGGGCCGCGCAGGCGATTGGACAGATAGCCGACGACCAGCCCGATCGCGCTCGCCACGACGGCGCCGACCGCGAGGCCGATCCACGGCGAGACGTCCCAGCGCGTGACCAAGAGCGCGGCGGCGTAGGCGCCGAGCCCGAAGAACGCGGAGTGGCCGAGCGAGATCTGGCCGGCGTAGCCGCCCGCCACGTTCCAGGCCGCCGCGGCGCTGCCCCAGAGCAGGATCAGGACGAGGCTGTCGAGCAGGAACGCGTCGCGCACCACGAGGGGCGCCAGGCCGGCGACCGCGAAGAAGACGACGGCGGGCGCGATCGCCTTCACGTGCCGAGCGCCTCGGCGCCGCGCTGGCCGAAGAGTCCGGCGGGGCGCACCACGAGCACGCCGATGAACAGCAACAGGTAGAGCACTTCCTTCCACGCCGTGCCGATCGTGTACGAGCCCATCACCTCGACCGCCGCGACTACGAGCGCGGCGATCAGCGCGCCGGCCATGTCGCCGAGGCCGCCCAGCACGACCGCGACGTAGGCGATCAGGACGAACTGCAGGCCGGCGGTCGGGTAGACCGGATAGATCGGCGCCAGCAGCACGCCGGCGGCGCCGACGCAGGCGATGCCCACCGCCCAGGTGAGCGCATAGACGCGGTCGGTGTCGATCCCCATGAGCGCGGAGGCGTCGCGGTCCTGCGCGGTCGCGCGCATCACCTTGCCGGCGTACGACCAGCGCATGAAGGCGAAGAGCCCGGCGGTCAGGACGACGGCGATGGCGAACGCGACGATCTGCGCCACGTTGAACGCGGCGCCGCCGATCCGCACGACGACCGCGTAGTAGTCCGTCCGGACGAAACGGGCGTCGGCCGTGAACAGGACGAGCGCGAGGTTCTGCAGCGCGATCGACAGCCCGACCGTCGTGAAGACCTGCACGTTGTGCGAGGCGCCGATGATCGGGCGCATCACGCCGCGATAGCTGGCCCAGCCCACGACGAACGAGATCGGCAGCGACACGAGAAGCGTCAGGTACGGGTCGAAGTGGAGCAGCGCGAACGCCCAGAACGCGAGGTACATCCCGAGCATCAGGAACTCGCCGTGCGCGAAGTTCACGACGCGCATGACGCCGAAGATGAGCGTGAGCCCCACGGCGATGAGCGCGTAGACGCCGCCCGAGCAAGAGCGTCGAGACGATCAGCTGCGGGATCGTAGCGCGTCATCGCTTCAGCGCCGAGCTACCGCGAGGTCGGATCGAGGCGCGCCACGGCTGCTGCGCCAGGGGCGGCGCGAGCGCTGGGCGGTATGGGGGGCCATGCCGGGGCCCCCCATCTCCATAGCTACTTCCGCTGGTCCCAGGGGCCGAGCGGAATCCACTTGGCGCGATTGGTCGTGAACTCTTCCGGCCACACCGTGACGAGCGCGCCGTTCTGCCACTGCAGCATGTAGTGCTGCACGCGCGCGTTCGAGTTCTGGCCCGTCTCGTCGAACTTCACGCCCCAGCCGTTGACGGCGGAGCCGACCGGCAGGTCGAGCGACAGGACCGCCGTCCGGAACTTGTCGAGGTCGTCCGTCTTCGCGGCGTCGAGCGCCAGCTTCAGCACCCAGAGGCCGCCGCCCGCGAGCTGATGCCCGCCCGCCAGCACGTCGGAGCCCGTCTTGGCCTTCACCGCCTCGCGGAACGCGCGCTCGACCGCCTGGCCCTCCGGCCGGAACTTCTCCATGACCAGACCCGGGCCCGGGCTCGAGCAGCGCGAAGGGCCCGTTGGCGTCGTTGCCGAATGCCTTGCCGAAGCCCGGGTTGCCGTAGCCGGTCGCGCCGGCGTGCACGACCGCCTTGACCTGGAAGTCCTGCTCCCGCGCCTGGCGCCAGAACAGGATGGCGTCCTGGTCGCGCGCGATGTGGTGCAGGATGTCCGGATTCGCGGCCTTGAGCTTCAGGATGACCGGCGTCAGGTCGTTGGTGGTGAACGTGTAGTACTCGGGCCCGACCTCCTGCATGCCGAACTCCTGCTTGGCGCGCTGGCGGGCGGACTCGGTCACGCTCTGGCCGTAGGACGAGTCTTCCGAGAGATAGGCGATCTTGAGCTCGCTCGTCTTCTTGCCGAGACGGTGCGCCAGATGCTTGGCGATGAACTCGACGTTGTACCAGCCGAACCCGGTGCCGTCGATCTCGGTGCGGAACACGTTCTTCAGATTGCGCCGCGTCAGGCGCGGATCGACGCACGACGTCTCCCAGTAGATGACGTTCTGTCGGGCCGCCGCCTCGCTGGCCGCGCCGCAGAGCGTAGAGGAGAACGTGCCGGTGATGATCTTCACGCCCTCCCGCGTGGCCAGTCGGGTGGCCTCGGACGCGGCCGCCGTGGGATCGACGGCGTCCCCGACGGCGAAGACTAGCTTCTTGCCCATCACGCCGCCGAAGCGGGTGTTGATGAGGTCGCGCATGATCTCGTAGCCTTCGACGTGCAGCTTGCCCTGCACGGCGAGATTGCCGGTGAGCGGCTCGAGCACGCCGATCTTGTACTCCCCGCTGAGCGGCTGCTGGCCGCCGACAACCCCGGCGCCGAGCGCCACGGCGACGACTCCCAGCACGACCGCGGACCACGTCGTATGCCTCATGACCTTCGCTCTCCTCTCGATGCTCGCGGATGCAGCAGTCACGTCTCGGCCCAAAGCGCGGAGGGATTCTAGCATTTCCGCTAGAATCTCCCGGGAGGCAGAGAACCCGATGGCCCAGACACACCCAGTGGACGTCCATCCGCCCTACCTCTATCCCGACTACAAGAGCACGCGCCTGCGCGCGCCGGAGCAGCCGCTGGTGCGCGTGGCGCCGAGCCCGCTCGAGGCGGCCGGGCCCGCGTTCCCGAAGCAGTTCGTGAAGGAGAGCGAGGCCGATCTGACGACGTGGGGCAAGAGCGCGCCGCTGGGCGAGAAGATGGTGCTCGTCGGCCGCGTGCTCGACGAGGACGGCCGGCCGGTGCGGCGCTCGCTCGTCGAGGTGTGGCAGGCCAACGCGTCCGGAAAGTACCCGCACCCCGTGGACGATCACGACGCCCCGCTCGATCCCAATTTTCTCGGCAAGGGCCAGCTGCTGACAGACGACGAGGGCCGCTATCGGCTGGTGACGGTCAAGCCCGGCGCGTACCCGTGGCAGAACCACGCCTTCGGCTGGCGGCCGGCGCACATCCACTTCTCGCTGTTCGGCAACGCGTTCGCGCAGCGGCTCATCACGCAGATGTTCTTCCCTGGCGATCCCCTGCTGGCCATCGACCCGATCTTCCAGAGCGTGCCCGAGGCCGGGCGCAATCTGCTCGTCGCCGAGCTCGACCTCGAGCACGGCATCGAGGGCGTGGCGCTCGGCTACCGCTGGGACATGGTGCTGCGCGGGCCGCGCGCGACGCCGATGGGGGTGTAGCCATGCCGAAGCCCACGCCCTCGCAGACGGTCGGGCCCTTCTTCGCCCGCGAGCTTCTGTGGAAGGACGGCGGCACGGTGTTGTTCCCCGGCCGCGGCGAGCGCATCACCTTGACCGGGTGCGTGTTCGACGGCGCCGGGGCGCCGATCTTCGACGCCCTCTTCGAGACCTGGCAGGCGGACCCGAGCGGCAAGTTTTCCGTGGGCGACGACGGAACGAGACCGTACGGCTACGGCCGCGTCTCGACCGACACCGACGGCCGCTACGCGATCGAGACGGTCATGCCCGGCCGGTTCAAGGGCCCGGACGGCGAGACTTATGCGCCCCAGATCAGCGTCGCCATCTGCGCGCGCGGGCTCCTGAAGGCGCTGCACACGCGCGTGTTCCTGGCCCCGCTCGAGCTGATCAAGGACGATCCCCTGACCCGCGCTGTCGGCGATCCGGATCGGCTCCGCACCTTGATCGCGACGCCGGACACGAGAGACCCCAAGCTCTACCGCTGGGACGTTCGGCTGCGCGGCGCGGGCGAAACGGTCTTCCTCGAATTCTAGCGCGCGGGCGCCGAGTGTGAACCTCGTCGGCCGCGGCTTCGCCCGCGACGCCTTCACCCAGGCGCTGTCCGCCGAGGCGTTCGTGCGGGCGATGCTCGACTTCGAGCGCGCGCTGGCCGGCGCCGAGGCCGACGCCGGCCTCGTCCCGCGGCACGCCGCGGACGTCATTGCCCGGGCCTGCGCGGAGCTGAGCCTTCAGCCCGACGCGCTCGCCGCCGAGGCCAAGCGCTCGGGCTCGCTCGCGGTGCCGCTGGTCAAGGCGCTGACCGAGCACGTCGGCCGAATCGACGCGCACGCGGCGGCCTTCGTGCACTACGGCTCGACGAGCCAGGACGTGCTCGACACGGCGCTGGTGCTCTGCCTGAAGCCGTGTCTCGCCGACGCCGACCTCGTGCTCGACGCGGCGGTGAGCCGCCTGGCCGGCCACGCGCGGCGCCACGCTCGCGCCGTGATGCTCGGCCGAACGCTCATGCAGCCGGCCACGCCGATCACCGCCGGGCTGAAGATCGCGCGCTGGGCGGCGGCGCTCCATCGCTGCCGGCTTCGCCTCGCCGAAGCGCGCGAGCGCGCGCTCTGCATCCAGCTCGGCGGCGCGGTCGGCACGCTCGACGCGATCGGCAGCAAGCGCGCCATGGTGCGCAACGGCCTGGCCATGCGCCTGCGCCTGCACGAGGCGCGCGTCTGGCACGACCACCGCGACGAGCTCACGCGCCTGATGGGCGAGCTCGCGATCGTCACGGCAACCGTGGGCAAGATCGCGCGCGATCTGTCGCTCCTCTCGCAGGCCGAGGTCGGCGAGATGCTCGAGTCCGCGCCCGTGAAGGGTGTCGGCGGCTCGAGCGCGATGCCTCACAAGCGCAACCCGGTCGCCTGCCTTCAGGCGCTGACCGCCGCCGCGCGCGTGCCCGGCCTGATGGCGACCCTCCTCGCCGGCGCGGTCGGCGAGCACGAGCGCGCGCTCGGCGGCTGGCAGGCCGAGCTCGTGACCATTCCCGAGCTGGTCGACGCCGCCGGCGGCGCGCTGGATGCGCTCGAGCGGATCGCCGGCGGCCTCGTCGTGAACGCCGAGCGCATGAAAGCCAATCTCGAATCGCTTCAGGGGCTCGTGTTCTCCGAGCGCCTGGCCCGCGTGCTCGCGCGCGACACCGATCGTGCGAGCGCGATGGCGCTCGTCGACGACTGGGCCGCGCTCGCGGTCAAGGAGCACCGGCATCTGAAGGACGTCGCCGTCGCCGCGCGGCCCTCGCTCGCCGGGCAGATCGACGACGTGTTCTCGCTCGAGGCGATCGTGGCGGAGCTGGCCCCGGTCCTCGACGAGACCCTGGCCGGGATCGCGGCCGACCGCTAGGGCCGCTCGGCGGCGCGCCCGGCGCCGCCCTCCCTGCCGTTAAATGGCGCGCCCACCGTGGTGCATATATCCTGACTCGGTAGGGCATGAGCGACGATCGGCCCGGCCTCACCGACGGCGCGGCGGCAACCTGGCTCGCAGGCGGGGGCGAGATGGCCGGGCGTATTCGCGCGCTGGACTGGGCCTCGACCCCTCTCGGCCCCACCACGTCCTGGCCGCAGAGTCTGCGCAGCGCCGTCAGCATCCTGCTCCCGTCGAAGGCGCAGATCTGCCTCTTCTGGGGGCCGGAGCTGATCAAGCTCTACAACGACGCCTACATCCCGGTGCTGGGCAACAAGCACGCGGGGGTCCTCGGCCGCCCGGCTCGTGAGGTGTGGAGCGAGATCTGGGACGTGCTCGGCCCGCTGCTGAACGGGGTCATCGCCACAGGTGAGGCGTTCCGAGCGACCGATCATCTCTTCTACCTCGTGCGTCACGGGTTCGCCGAGGAGACCTACTTCGACGTCTCCTACGATCCGGTCCGCGACGAGACCGGCCAGGTCGGCGGCGTGTTCTGCATCGTCAGCGAGACCACCGGCCGAGTGCTGAGCGAGCGCCGGCTCCGCACCTTGCGTGACCTGGCCCGCGCCAAGGAGAGCCGATCGGCGGAGGAGGCCTGTCGCCTGGCCCTGCCCGCACTCGCCGCCAATCGGCAAGACATTCCGTTCGGGAGCCTCTATCTCGTCGACGGCGACGGCAAGGCCGCGCGCTCCATCGGCTCGGTCGGTGTTGCCGCGGGCGGCGCGCTGACCCCGGCGGAGGTCGCGCTCGACGACTCGCGGTGGCCGTTCGCTGCGGTCGCTCGGAGCGGCCGCCCGCTCGTGCAGTCGTCACTGCCCGCCGACGCCGCGCGCGAGCTGCCCGAAGGGGCCGCGCCCGACCGGACCTTGATCCATCCGATCCTCCAGAGCGGGCAATGCGCCGGATTCATGGTCGCCGGCACGAGCCGCTCGCTCGCGCTCGAGGGCGACTATCGCGACTTCTTCGATCTCGTCGCCGCGCAGATCGGGACGGCGGTCACCCAGGCGTCCTCGTACGAGGAGGAGCGCAAGCGCGCCGAAGCGCTCGCCGAGCTCGACCGGGCCAAGACCACGTTCTTCAGCAACATCAGCCACGAGTTTCGGACGCCGCTGACCTTGATGCTGGGCCCGCTCGAAGACCTGATCGCCCGCGCGCCGGCCTCGCTGAGCTCCGGCGATCACGAGACACTCGAGGTGATCGGCCGCAACGGCCGGCGGCTGCTCAAGCTCGTCAACTCGCTGCTCGACTTCTCGCGCATCCAGGCCGGGCGACACGAGGCGAAGTACGAGCCCACCGATCTCGGGGCCTTCACAGCGGAGCTGGCCGGCGTGTTCCGGTCGTCGATCGAGCAGGCGGGGCTCATGTTCGAGGTGCGATCTCCGGCCGGCCTCGAGCCGGTCTACGTCGATCACGGCATGTGGGAGAAGATCGTTCTCAATCTCCTGTCCAACGCCTTCAAGTTCACCTTCGACGGGGGCATCGCCGTCGAGCTCACAGAGCACGGCTCGTCGGTGTCGCTGGTCGTCCGCGATACGGGCATCGGCATCGCGCCGAGCCAGATCGACCGCGTCTTCGACCGATTCCATCGCGTGGAGAACGCGCGCGCCCGGACGCACGAAGGCTCGGGCATCGGCCTGGCGCTGGTCCAGGAGCTCGTGCGCCTGCATGGCGGCGAGGTGCGGGTGGAGAGCCAGCCCGGCCGCGGCAGCGCGTTCACCGTCACCCTTCCCCGCGGGCTCGCGCATCTGCCGGCCGATCGGATCGCCGCGGAATCCGCGAGGACACCGGCCTCCGTCGTGGGCCAGCCCTTCGTCGACGAGGCGCTCGGGTGGCTGCCGGGCGCCGAGGATTCCGTCGACGTGCTGGCGGCCCCGGCAGTGCTCGAGCGCGGCGGCGCCTCGGGCGAGACGCGTCGGCGCTTCCGGATCGTGCTCGCCGACGACAACGCGGACATGCGTCAGTACGTCACGCGCCTGCTCCGCTCGCACTGGGATGTCGAGACCGTGGGCGATGGCCAGGCGGCACTCGCGGCGCTGCGCGCGCGGCCGGCCGATTTGGTCCTGGCCGACGTCATGATGCCTGGTCTGGACGGCTTCGGACTGCTCCGGGCGCTGCGCGCGGATCCGGCCACGCGCGGCGTGCCCGTCATCCTCGTGTCGGCGCGCGCGGGCGAGGAGTCTCGCGTCGAGGGGCTGGAGGCGGGCGCCGACGACTACGTGATCAAGCCGTTCTCGGCGCGCGAGCTCGTCGCCCGGGTCGAGACGCACCTCAAGATGAAGGAGCTGCGCGAGCGCGCCGACGCGGATCGGCGGGCGCTCCTCGGTCGCGAGCAGGCAGCGCGCCGCGAGGCGGAAGAGAAAACTGAGATCCTCGAGACGGTCAATCGCATCGGCCGGCGGCTGGCTGCTCAGACCGATCTCACGTCGCTCGTGCAGTCGTTCACCGACGAGGCCACGAAGCTGGCCGGCGCGCAGTTCGGCGCCTTCTTCTACAACGTCGTCGATGACAAGGGCGAGTCGTACATGCTGTACACGATCTCGGGCGTGCCGCGGGCGGAGTTCGAGAAGTTCCCGCTGCCGCGCAACACCGCGATGTTCGGACCCACGTTCCGCGGGGAAGGCATCATCCGCCTGGACGACGTCCGGAAGGACCCGCGCTACGGACAGAACGTGCCGCACTACGGGATGCCGCGGGGCCACCTGCCGGTGACGAGCTACCTCGCGGTACCGGTCGTGTCGCGCACCAGCGGGGTCATCGGCGGGCTCTTCCTCGGACACGAAAAGCCCGGCGTGTTCGCGGAGCGTCTGGAGCCCATCATGGCGGGCATCGCGGCGCAGCTCGCGATCGCCATCGACAATACGCGCCTGCTCGACGAAGAGCAGCGGGCGCGCGCGGCGGCCGAGGCGGCCAGCCGGGCGAAGGACGAGTTCCTGGCGGTGCTCTCGCACGAGCTGCGCACGCCGCTGAACGCCGTCTACGGCTGGGCCCACATCCTGCGCGCCGGCGACCTGCGCGGCGAGGCGGTCACGCGGGCTCTGGACATCATCATGCGCAACGCGAACGCACAGGTGCAGCTCATCGACGACATGCTGGACGTCTCCCGCATCGTGACCGGCAAGATGCGCCTGGACGTTCGTCCGGTCGATCTGCAGGCGGTGGTGGAAGCGGCGATCGACGCCGTGCGCCCGGCAGCCGACGCCAAGGACCTCCGGCTGCAAGCGGTGCTCGACCCTCAGGCGTTCGGCATCACAGGCGATCCCGACCGCCTGCAGCAGGTCGTCTGGAACCTCTTGATCAACGCGGTGAAGTTCACGCCCCGCGGCGGGCGCATTCAGGTGCTCCTGCAGCACCAGAACTCGCACGTCGAGATCAGCGTGGGCGATACGGGGCAAGGCATCGCGCCGGACGTGCTCCCCCATGTGTTCGAGCGGTTCCAGCAAGGCGACAGCACGTCGACCCGCCGCCATACCGGTCTCGGACTCGGCCTGGCGCTCGTCCGCCACCTGGTGGAGCTACACGGCGGCAGCGTGGAGGCATCAAGCGCCGGCGAGGGCCGCGGAGCCACCTTCACCGTGAAGCTGCCGATCGCCATCGCTCGCGCCGGCGAGCCCGCGCAGGCGCGACCGTCGCGCGGGCGCGGCCAGCCGGCGGTCGCGGCAGCCGGCCACGGCCCGGCGCTCCCCGGGCTGCGTGTTCTCGTGGTGGACGACGATCGCGATGGGCTCGAGATGGTCGCGACGATGCTGATCAACGCGGGCGCTAAGGTGCGGACGTGCGCCTCGGCTGCCGCGGGCCTCGAAACAGTTCGGACCTGGCGGCCGGACGTGCTGATCTCCGACATCGAGATGCCCGGCGAGGACGGCTACACGTTCATCCGCCGGGTGCGCGCGCTCGAGGGCGGCGCATTCGCCCGGCTCCCGGCCGTCGCGCTCACCGCGTACGGCCGCGTCGAGGACCGGCTACGCACCTTGTCCGCGGGCTTCAGCATGCACGTGCCCAAGCCCGTCGATCCCACCGAGCTGACGATCGTCGTGGCCAACCTCGCCGGTCGGACCTGAGCGACGCCGCCGCGGATCATACGCGCGGATTCGGCTCCGTCACCGCCTGGTGGCGCAGGGCGTGGTCCGCCATGACCAGGGCGGCCATCGCCTCGACCATGGGCACGGCGCGCGGCAGCACGCACGGGTCGTGGCGGCCGCGCCCCTGGATGGTCGTTTCTTCAAGATGGATGTCGACCGTGTTCTGCTCGCGCATGATCGTGGCCGTCGGCTTGAACGCCACCCGGAAGTAGATCGTCTCGCCGTTGGTGATGCCGCCCTGCACACCGCCCGAGCGGTTGGTGCGCGTCCGAATCCGTCCGCCTTCCACGTAGAATTCGTCGTTGTGCTCGGCGCCCGTGAGATCGGTCCCGGCGAAGCCCGAGCCGATCTCGAAGCCTTTGGACGCCGGCAGGCTCATCACGGCCTTGGCGAGGTCGGCCTCCAGACGGTCGAACACCGGCTCGCCCCAGCCGGCCGGACAGCCGCGCACGGCGCAGGTGACGACGCCGCCTAGCGAGTTGCCGTCCTTGCGCGCGGCTTCGACCGCCGCGATCATGCGCTCGGCCACGGCGAGGTCGGGGCAGCGGATCGGCGTCGTATCGACCTGCTCCCGCGTCACCTTTTCGTGGTCGCAGTCCGCGACGAGCCGCCCGACCTTCGACACCCAGGCCACAACCGTCACGTTGAAGCGCACGCTGAGGAGCTTGCGCGCGATGGCGGCGGCGGCCACGCGGCCGGCGGTCTCGCGCGCGCTGGTCCGCCCCCCGCCCCGCCAGTCGCGGACCCCGTACTTCGCGTCGTAGGTGAAATCGGCGTGGCTCGGCCGGTACTTCTCGCGAACCTCGCGATAGTCGCCCGGCCGCATGTCTTCGTTCGGGATCAGGAGGCTGATCGGCGTGCCGAGCGTCCGTCCCTCGAAGACACCGGAGAGGATTTGCACCGTGTCGGACTCCTTGCGCTGGGACACCAGAGCACTCTGCCCCGGTGCGCGGCGGTCCAGGTCCGGCTGGATGTCCTCCGCGGACAGGGGCAGCCGCGACGGGCAGCCGTCGACGACGGCGCCGGTGGCGCCCCCGTGCGACTCCCCCCAGGTGGTCACGCGAAACAATTGCCCCCAGGTGTTGCCCATGGGTCGAGAATACGACACGGCCACCCCGGGCGGAGTTAGAATCCCCCAGCGACAGATCGGCTCGGGAGGGGCGACACCATGAGCAGTCCGCTTCGCGTCGTGCACTACGTGAACCAGTTCTTCGGGGGCATCGGCGGCGAGGATCAGGCGCACGTCGGCGTGTCCGTGCAAGCCGGAGCCGTCGGCCCGGGGCGCGTGCTCGAGAAGGCGCTCGGCGACGGCGCGCGAGTCGAGGCGACCATCGTCTGCGGCGACAACTTCGCGAGCGAAAGCGAAGCCGAAGCCGCGCGCGCGATCGCAGCCGAGCTCGAGCGCATCAAGCCCGACGTGCTGGTCGCCGGTCCGGCGTTCGGATCGGGGCGATACGGCCTGGCTTGCGCGCTCGCCTGCAAGGTGGCCCAGGGGCTGCGCATTGCCGCGATCACGGCGATGCATCCGGAAAATCCGGGCGCCTCGGGCGCGCGGCGCGGGATCTACATCGTGCCCTCGGGCTCGTCGACGACGTCGATGCAGGCCGCGCTCGACGCGCTGGCCCCGCTCGCGCGGCGCCTGGGCCGCGGTGAGTCGCTGGGGCCGTCCGAGGTGGAGGGCTACATGCCTCGCGGCACGCGCCGCGTGCACGACCGCGGGCGACCGGGCTATCAGCGCGCGCTCGACATGCTGCTCGACAAGCTCCACGGCCGGCCCTTTCGGTCGGAAGTGCCTTACGCGGCGCCGGAGCGCGTGGCCCCGGCGGCGCCGATCGCCGACCTCTCGCGCGCGCGCATCGCGATGGTCACGACCGGCGGGCTCGTCCGCAAAGGCAACCCCGACCGGCAGGTCTCGGCGAACGCCGTGCGCTATCACCGGCACACGGTGACCGAGCTCGAGTCGCTCTCGCCGGCCGAATGGGAGGCCTACCACGCCGGCTACTTCAACCATCTCGTCAACAGCAACCCGAACTACATCCTGCCGCTCTCGTTCCTGCGCGATCTCGAGCGCCAGGGCAAGGTGGGCCGCGTCCACGAGCACATCTACGCGCTGCCCGGCGTGAGCACGCCGGTGGCGGTGTCGGCCGGGCACGGCCGCAGCATCGCCCAGGACCTCAAGGCCGGCGGCGTCGACGGGGCCCTGCTGGTCGCCACCTGAGGAACCTGCAATCGTTGCGGCGCAACGATAGCCAAGGAGATCGAGCGAGTCGGCATCCCCGTCGGCATGATCTCGGCCATCTACAATTTCGCCCTCACGACCGGCGCGAACCGCGTGATCCGCGGCGCGCGCATCGAGCACGTGTGCGGCGACCCGACCTTGAGCCCGGAGAAGGACTACGCCTTCGGTATGCGCATCGTGACCACCGCGCTCCAGACCCTGACGATCGCCGTGCCCGGGCCGACGCTCTTCGACCCTATGGCGCCAGGTAAGACTGAGGAGGCGGCTCATGCGTCTTGAGATGGGCACCTTCCCGGTCACGGACATCGTCTTCGGGCGAACGACGCGCTACGACGCGGGCCGGCTCACGGTGGACCGCGAGGCGGTGCTGGAGGCGGTGCGCCAGGATCCGCGGATCGCGAGCGCCGGGCTCGAGATCGCGAAGCCGGGCGAGTCGGTCCGGATCTGGCCGGTGCGCGACGTGATCGAGCCGCGCGTCAAGGTCGAGGGGCCCGGCGTCTGCTATCCCGGCATCTGCGGGCGCGAGATCGCCACGGTGGGCGACGGCCGCACGCATCGCCTCGCCGGCATGGGCGTCGTCGAGGTGTCGAGCGTCAACTGGCACGACGCCGGCGGCGACTTCGTCGAGACGTACCTCGACATGTCCGGCCACTACGGCGAGATGTACCCCTACCAGAAGCTCCTGAACCTCTGCCTGGTCGTCGAGCCCGATTCGAGCCTGAACGAAGAGGTCAAGAACTACGCCGTGCACAAGGCGGCGCTCACCGTCGCCGACCAGCTCGGCGAAGCGGTGCGCGCGCTCACGCCGCCCGAGCGCGAGGTCTTCGAGCTGACGCCGGTGGATCCGGAGCTCCCGAAGGTGGTCTACATCTGGTGCGTGCACTCGCCGCAGGCGATGTCGGCATCACCCTCGGCGTTCTGCACGGCGACGTACGGCCTGACCCAGCTCACGCCGCCGTGGTATCTGCACCCGAACGAGATCCTGGACGGCGCGCTCACCGGCCCCTACCGCACCGCGTTCGCGATGTCATGGACCGTCGCCAACAATCCGCTCTTCCTCGACCTCTACCGCCGCCACGGCCGCGACTGGAACTTCCTCGGCGTCATCTCGCTCCGCACGGAGTGGACCACGCAAACCGAGAAGCAGCTGATGGCCAATCAGACGGCCAAGCTCGCCCAGCCAGCTCGGCGCGCAGGGCGCCGTGGTCACGTGGGACGCGGGAGGCAACGAGTTCATCGAGGTGGTGCGCAGCATCCAGGCGTGCGAGCGCCTCGGCATCAAGACCGTGTTCCTCACCAGCGAGGACGACGCGACCGACGGCGCGCCCACCATGCTCGAGCCCCTGCCCGAGGCCGACGCGATCGTGAGCACGAGCTTCTTCAAGAACGTCACCCTGGCCGTGCCCGAAGCGCCCGCGGTCTCGCGCGTGATCGGCGCGCCCACGAAGATCGTGCGGCGGGGCTCGACCATCGGGCTTCATGGCGGCGTGGACGGCGCCGCGCTGCCGACGGCGGGGCCGCTCCCGCCGCCGTGGCGGTACGACGACCACTATGGCTTCAGCAGCTTGAGCTGCATCGAGTAGACGGCCCCCGAGCGCCGCTCACCTGACCTCGGTCTTCGAGTTCCACTTCACGAGCGCGGGATCGGCCTCCTCCAGGAGCTTCGTCGAGATCACGCTCTCGGGCGAGAACTTCTGCTGATGCGATGCCCTCACTTGTGGTGGCGGAGCTTGGGGTCGAGGGCGTCCCGGATCGAATCGCCGAAGAGGTTGAAGCCGAACACCGCCAGGCTGATGGCGATGCCGGGGAAGACGGCCACCCACGGCGCCCTCTCGGCATACGACAGCGCGCTGCCGGAGAGCATCAGCCCCCACGACGGCGTGGGCTCGGCGGTCCCCAGCCCCAGGAAGCTCAACGAGGCTTCCACGAGGATGGCGTTCCCGAACTGGGCGGTCAGCATGATCAAGTACGGCGCCATGACGTTGGGGATGATATGGCGCAGGATCACCTTCGGATGCGAGCTCCCCACGGAGCGGGCCGCTTCGACGTACATGTTCTCTTTGATGCTCAGCGCGTTGGAGCGGACGATGCGAGCGGTGCGCGGAATGATGGGGATAGCGATGGCCATCACCACGTTGGGAACCGAACGGCCCAGCACGGTGACGATCGCCAGCGCGAGGATGAGCAGCGGAAACGCGAGCAACACGTCGATGATGCGCTGCAGGTACAGGTCCACTCTGCCTCCGAGATACGCGCTGACGACGCCCAGGATGGCTCCACAGGTCGCGCCGACGAAGGCGGCGGTCAGGCCGATGAACAGGGCGATGCGCGCGCCGTAGACGATACGCGTGAACAGATCCCGACCGAACTCGTCGGTGCCGAACCAGTGGTTCAGGCTCGGGGCCGTGAACTGTAGGCGCTGATTGATCGCATGCGGATCGTAGGGGGCGAGGACATCGGCAAAGATGGCGATGAGCACCATCAAGAGAATGATGGCGCCACCGGCTGCCCCCAGCGGTTTTGTGACGACAAACTTGCGGACCGCGGCCTGCGCGCCGGCCCAGCGCCTCCCGCCCGTAGCGGCCTTCAGCTGCGGGGTCGTGAACGGTAGCGGCCCCTCACGGATGACGGCCATCTGTCTATCTCCTCAGCGACCGGTCTTCGCGGTGCTGTAGCTGATCCGGGGGTCCAGCCAGGCATAGAGTAGATCGACGATCAGATTGACGAACACGATGAAGAACGCGGTCAGCAGCACCATCGTCTGCACCACCGGGATATCTCGACGCAGGATGGCTTCGACGATGAAGCGGCCCAGCCCGTTCAGGGTGAAGACGGTCTCGGTGACCACCAGACCGCCCATCAGGAAGGCCAGCTCCGCGCCGATGATGGTAATGACCGGCAGCATGGCGTTCTTCAGGCTGTGTTTGGCCACCACGATGAACTCGCGCAAGCCCTTCGCCCAGGCCGTGCGAATGTAGTCCTCCCGCATGATCTCCAGCACCGCCGAGCGGGTCAGGCGCGTGCTCACCGCCGCATTGCGGTAGCCCACGGTGACGATGGGCCAGAACAGTTGCTTGAAGTTCTCCCACGGGTCCGCCCAGAGGGGGACGAACACCAGCGGCGGGCTCCACTGGAAGTAGATGACGAGAAAGAGGATGAGCAGGATGCCGGTCCAGAAGTTCGGGATCGCCAGGCCGCCGATGCTGACGAGGCGCACGCCGTAGTCCACCCAGGTGTCCTGACGGATGGCCGCCAGTGTGCCCAGCGGGATGGCGATCACCGTGGAAACCAGCGTCGCAAAGAGGGCGATCTCGAGGGTCAAGGGGAGACGAATCCACAGCTCCTCGATCACCGGCGCCCCGGTCCACAGGGAGTTGCCGAAGTCCAGGCAGACGATGCCCCAGACCCAGGAGAAGAACTGTGCGTACAGCGGGCGGTCGAGCCCCAGCTTGGCTCGCAGGCGCTCGAGCTCGAACAGGTTGACGTCGCCGCCTTGCTCCCCCGCGCCCAGGATCAACAGGGCGATATCCCCGGGCACGACGTGCATGAGCAGGAAGACCACCAGGGCCACCCCGAGCAAGGTCGGAATCATCAGGAGGAGACGTTTGAGGATGTATCGCCACATGGCGATTACCTAGCCCCGCCGGCTCACTTGGACGCCAGCCACGCATCCTCGAAGCGTCGATTGTTCCAGTGGCTGGGCAGTGGCTCGTAGTTGCGCAGGCGGGCCGTGCGCACCTCGAGGCGAGTCGTCCACAACCCCTCGATCCGCCAGGCTTTCTCCAGAAGGCGTTTGGACATCTGCTTCACCAGCTGGATGCGCTTCGTTTCGTTCATCTCCTTCGACTGCAGCGCGAAGAGGTCGTCGACCACGGGATCGCTCATGCGGCCCCAGTTCTCCGGCTGCCCGGTGACGAACTTGTCCAGCATCTCGTCGGGGTCTCCCACCGTCGTGGAGCCGTAGGGGTCCACGAGGAGCGCGAACTCCCGGTTCAACCGGCTCTGACTCCAGGTGGCCGTCTCCTCGACCTTGTGCTCGGCCTCCACACCGATCTTCTTCCACGACGAGATCACGTAGACCGCGAGATCGATGTACGGCATCTTGATGTTGCGGTTGGTCAGCACGGTCCTGAAGCCATTGGGAAAGCCGGCCTCCGCCAGCAATCGCTTGGCTTCGCGCAGATTGGCGGCGTGGTCCCGGCCGAAGCCCGGGAGCTTTTCCAGCTCCGCCGGGCTCAACGACCACTGGCTGTCCGGGTGCATGATGCCCCCGATCAATTCCAGGTTGGTGATCGGGGACAGCGTCTTGACCGCGTCGTAGCGATCGATGGCCAGCGTCAGGGCCTTGCGGACCCGTTCGTCGTCGAATGGCTTCTTGCTCGCGTTCACCGTGACGCCGAACGTCCCGATGTTCTGAATCTTGGCGGCCACGATCTTGTCGCCCAGCTGTTGCTTGATGGCGTCGACGTCCACGGGGGGAAGAAAGCGCAATTCCGTGTCGACGCGACTCGATCGCAAGGCGGTGGTCCGGGCCGAGGTGTCGGTGATGATGAAGTACGTGATCCCGTCCAGGTAGGGCAACCCCTTCTTCCAATAGTCGGGGTTGCGCTCCATCTCGACGTAGGAGCCCCGCACGTAGCTCTTCAGCTTGAACGGCCCGCTCCCCACGGCCTTGGTCTTGAAGTAGTTGGGATCCGTGTCGAGATACTTCTTCGGATAGATGAAATTGGCCGGGTGGGCCATGTGCGTCAGGAACGGCGGCGAGGCGTGGTGCAGGCGGAAGATCACGGTGGAGCGGTCGGGGGCCTCGATGCTCTTGATCATCTGATAGTTCCCCCGCCGTGGGCTGATCACGCCCCCCGCGGGAAACACCACCTTGTCCCAGCTGGCCTTGACGTCCGCCGCGGTCAACTCACTGCCGTCGTGGAACTTTATCCCTTCGTGTAGCGTAAAGGTGTAGGTCAGGTAATCGCCCGAGGCCTTCCAGGACTTCGCCACATCCCCGACGACCTTGGGATAGTTGTGAGGGTCGATGACGATCAGGTTGTTGTAGATGGCGCTCATCGGCTGGGTCACCGCGAAGGTTTGCTCCTGGTGCGCGTCCAGGCTGGGGGGATCGGCGGCCAGGGCCACCCGCAAGACCCCTCCGCGACGAGGCTGTTCCTGGGCCATGGCCTGGGCAGCAGCGCAGAGGCCCACGAGCATCACGACACTCAAGAGAATCGCGCCCACCTTGAGAGCTCGCATCGCAGGTTCTCCTTTCGCGGAGGGACCTTTCGCGGAGGGACCTTGCCCGCTCACAGGCGCGGGAAAGGTGTCAGATCTGCAGGAACAAGCACCTGATCGCATCGGGACACCTCAAGCGATCAGCCGTCGATGCGTGGAGAGTTACCCTACCCTTCGTGGCGGATGGTAGTCTCCGCCGTGGCGTTGTCAAGCGCTTCAATACCTGCCCCGCTCATCGGGGCCGTCCTCTATGCGTAACCACCGAAGACGGCCCGTCGCAGCTCTTTCCAAAAGCAGTCGACGTCCTTGAACCCGACCGCCTTCAACGCCGCGAGGTGCTGGTCCAAGGTCGCCGGAAAGGGCTCCCGGGTCGCGGTCGCTGGTGTCCCATGGCGCACCAGCGCCGTCAGATCCTCGGCGGCGGCGCCTTCGCGGTGTCGTCGCGCGGCTGTCACCCTGTCATACCGCTGGCGCAGCCCGGCGGTCGGGGCGTTGACCAGGTCCGCGTTCAAGAAGGCGCCGCCGGGCTTCAAGTGCGTCCGGATCTCGCCGTAGATTTCGCGGATGCGCTTGAAGTCGCGCAGGTTGTGCAAGCAACTGGACGACACGGCTGCGTCGAACGGGCCGAATTGCGCGGGCAGCCAACCCGTGTCGAAGAGGTCGGACCGATGCAGCTCGACGCGCTCTCCGTACTTCGCGACGAGGTGACGTGCGCGATTCAGCATCGGCTCAGACCCGTCCTGCGCTACACACGTCGCGTGAGGGTACCGGTCGAGGATGAACATGCTCACCGGACCGTAACCCGCACCGACATCCAGGATGGTGACGGTTGCGTCGGTGGGGAATGGGAAGAGGTCACAGATCAACTGAAACCGCTCGGCTCGGCTCGGGTCCTCGGCCTGCTGCCGTCTCACCCACTCGTCCACGTACGGCTCCGAGGCCCAGTCGTGGTGGTCGCGCCGTGACCTCTCGCCTCGTTCGGGGCTTCCTCGACGCATCCTCATGCGTGCGCCTCCCGCGAACCGCCGGCCCGAATCGTGGGGCAACCGTAGCGCCAACACAACGAGTGAGCAAGGGCGGCGCGACACTGCCCCGGGGCTGTTCCGCCGAGGTCGAGGGAGATATGCTCTCCGGCGATGCCTGCAGCGTACGGGCGCCCTGACGGTTGGTGGCGCGGAGGAGGATCACCATGACGACGCCGACACCGCGTATCGGTCTCATCGTCCCGGCCAGCAACACCGCCGCCGAGGTGCAGTTCCAGCGCTACGCCCCCGTGGGCGTCGGCGTGCACACCACGCGCCTGCGCATGACCGGCCAGTGGTCGCGACCGCTGCGCGAGCTCGCCGACGACATCACCCGCGCTGCCGAGGCGCTCTCCGACACGAGCCCGGGCGTGATCGTCTTCCACTGCACCGCTAACTCCATGGCCGAGGGCCAAGCCGGGGAAGCCCGCATCCTTGAGCTCGTCGAGAAGGCCAGCGGCTGTCGCGCCCTGACCACGGGACTCGCCGTCAAGGAAGCACTCGCGAAGCTCCGGCTCCGGAAGGTCGTGCTCATCAGCCCATACGTGAAGGCCACCAACGAGCACGAGATCGAGTTCCTGGGCGAGGCGGGCTACGAGGTCGTTCACGACCTCGGGCTCGGGCTCAAGGGCGGCGGCGACGAGTATCTCCGGATCACCCCGACGGCAATGGGCCGACCTCACTGTGGAAAACCGCCGGGCCGAGGCTGACGGCTATTTCCTGAGCTGCACGGCCACGAGCATGATCGACGCCATCGAGGACGTCGAGGGGCGCCTCGACAAGCCGGTCGTGAACAGCAATCAAGCCGTGCTCTGGGCGGCCCTTCGCCGGCTCGAGATCACCGAGCCCATCGCGGGCCTCGGCCGCCTCTTCCACGGCGAAGCGTAGCGGTCCCCTGGGCTCGGTGGATCGCAACGGAGGAGATCGAACCATGGCTGAAGACTCGAAGACGGATCGGGCACTCATCGCACCGGAGGCGCCGCCGACGCTGAGGCAGACCGAGATCGACCAGCGCGTGTTCGATCTCTACGACGAGTACTGCCACGGGACCATCGACCGGCGTGAGTTCCTGCAGCGGGCCAGCCTGCTGACGATCGGCGGCGTGTCGGCGCTAGCGATGGCGCAGGCGCTGTTGCCCCGCTATGCGCTGGCCCAGACGATCTCCTTCACCGACACGCGAATCAAAGCTCGCTACGTGACCTACCCGTCGCCGGGCGGTACGTCGGGCACCATGCGCGGATACCTGGTGCAGCCGACTGGCCAGGGGCCGTTTCCCGCCGTCCTGGTGATCCACGAGAACCGCGGGCTCAATCCCTACATCGAAGATGTCGCGCGCCGTGCCGCGACCGAGGGCTTCCTGGCGCTGGCTCCGGACGGGCTATCGCCCGTGGGCGGCTACCCGGGCAATGACGACGACGGCCGTACGCTCCAGGCCGGTCTCGACCAGGGCAAGCTGCGCACGGACATGGTCAACGGGGCGCGCTTCGTGAAGGCGCATGCGCTGTCTACCGGCAAGCTCGGCGTCACTGGCTTCTGCTGGGGTGGCAGCACCACCAACTTCCTGGCGGTCACGCTCGGCGCGGATCTGAAAGCGGGCGTCCCGTTCTACGGCGCGGCGGCCGAGACGGCGCGCGTACCGGAGATCAAGGCGCCGCTGCTGATCCAGTACGCCGAGAGCGACGAGCGGATCAACGCGCTGTGGCCGGCCTACGAGGCGGCGTTGAAGGCGAGCGGCGTCCCGTACGAGATGCACATGTATCCCGGGACCCAGCATGGGTTCCACAACAACTCGACGCCGCGCTACAACGAAGCCGCGGCCAAGCTGGCCTGGGAGCGGACGATCACCTTCTTCAAAAAGCACCTCGCCTGAGGCGAGCTGCCTAGCCGAGCATGGCCTGCGCCCTCGCGTCGACTTCGAGGAGTTTCTGGGCGACGAGTCCCTCGTCGAGAGCGGCCGCAACCGTCGGATAGCCCGCACGCGTCAGCATGGCCGGAAGCTTCCCGCCCTTGAACTGATCGAGCGCCCACTTGAAGGGATCCGGCACCAGGGTCTTGTCCAGGTAGATGCGCTCGTTCTTGTACATCGGCCCGTAATGATAGTGCGGGTAGATGCGGAAGCAGTCGAAGGCGAGCAGCTCGACCTCCTGGCCGGCGATGTCGCCGAGGACGTGAATGGCGATGCCACCGTCCCCTTGGCCCGCGACGCGCATCTCGAGGCCGAACCGGACGTTGCCCGCTTCGATCACGTCGGTTCCCCGGTTGTGGCGGACCGTGCGGCGCTTGCGGATCGCCATCTCGCACGCCTTGGCCTCCACCTCGTCCAGCACGGGCAGGAGCTGCGAGGGGTCGATCTGCAACGCGATCTGCTCATATCCGGCGCGGCCGAGCATCGCCGGCAGCTTGCGGCGCAGCTGGGTCATCGTCCATCGAAGCGGATTGCCGGTGACCGTGGGGTCGAGCATGACGCGGACGTTGGTCCCCGCCGGGTCGTAGTGATAGTGCGGATGATTGTCGAGGCACTCGAACCGGAGTAGCTCGCGCTCGGCGTCGTCCACCTTGCCCAGCACTTGCAGACACACGCCCTGATCGGCATGGTTGCCGCCCCCGCCTCCCGCGCCCTGGCGGTGCGGTGCGCCTCCGTCGATGTCGCGATACTGAAGGGCGAAGCCGATCGGGCCACAGGCGATCTTGCCACTGCCGATGTCCATTGCCGTCTCCTCCTCACATGCTCGGGTGCGCGCCGGTCCCTCCTATCTCATGCACCTGAGCGACCTTGTCCAGCGCGAGAAATGCCCTTCGACAAGCGGACCGGAGAGCGCTACGCTGCACCGAAATCGGGCGTCGGCCCAGCCTGTCGAGGAGGAACACCATGGACGTATCGCGACGTGACCTGGCGGTTGTAGGCGCACTCGCTCTCAGCGCACCCGGCCTCTTGCTCAGCGGCGTTGCCGACGCCCAGGCCGCCGACGAGGCGGCGGTCACCGAGAACGTGGAGGTCCTGCGCAAGGCTTTGCTCCAGGCCGACAAGGCCAAGCTCGAGCAGGTCACGGCCGCGCAGATCAGCTACGGCCACTCGGACGGACGGGTCGAGACCAAGGAGCAATTCGTCAACGCGGTGATGACCCGCAAGCAGACGGTCAAGTCGCTCGCGTTCCCCGAGCTCAAGGTGGCGGTGGTGGGCGACGCGGCCATCGCGCGTCACATCTTCCTGGCCGAATCCGAGCTCGAGGGCAAGGCGACGACCACCAGGATCGGCGCGCTCCAGGTCTGGCAAAAACAGAACGGCGGTTGGAAGCTGCTGGCGCGGCAGGGATTCAGGCTGCCCGCACCGGCCTAAACGCGCGGTGGCGCGCCGGCGGCGGCCAGACCTGGCTCGCCGGCGCGCTACCCGGACTACGCGCGCTTGAACGCCGGCATCACCTGCTTCGCGAAGCGCTCGAGCTGCTCGAGAATCACCGCCTCCGGCGTGCCGACGGGCTGGCCGACGTTGACGACCTCCAGGCCGGGATACTTGTGCTGGACCTCCATCAGCTGCTCGGTGATCTGCTCCGGCGGTCCGATCAGCCAGGTACCCGCCTTGATCGCGTTGCGCAGGGTCGGCAGCCCGGCCTGCCGCGCGCGCTTGGGATCGGCGACCGCGTCGATCTGCTCGGGCGTCAGACCCGGCACAAAGCCGAGCGGCGCGAACATCTTGATGTTCTCCTCGAAGAACGGCGTCGCTTCCTTGATCCCCTGCTCGACGCTGTCGGCGATGTAGAACGAAAAACCGATGCAGAGATCGCCACCGAGCTGGGTCTCGCGGCCGGCCCGCGCGCGCGCCTCGCGGAACGCGTGCACGACCTTCTCGTTGGCGCCGCCCTGCGCCGCGCCGCCGCCGATGATGCCCTTGATGCCGTGCTTGGCCATGAAATCGAGTGCTCGCGGGCTGGCGCTCACGACCGGCTGCCAGCACTCGACCGGCAACGTCTTCGGGCGCGGGACCAGGCTGATGTCCCGGAGCTCGTAGCCCCGATAGGGCACCTGGGGCGGGAGCGTGTAGTACTTGCCCTGGTGCGAGAACGCGCGCTGGTTGAACGATTTGAAGATGACCTCGACCTGCTCCTCGAACAGCTCCCGGTTGGCTTCCTGGTCGAGCAGCGGGGCGCCGAAGACCTCGACCTCACGCGTGTGATAGCCGCGTCCGACGCCGAAGATGACCCGGCCGCCGGTCAGCCAGTCGGCGGTGGCGTAGTCCTCGGCCATCCTGAGCGGGTGCCACATCGGCGCGATGTTGAAGCCGCAGCCGATCTTGATCTGCTTGGTGATGTGGCAGAGGTGCAGGGCGAGCATCAGGATGTTCGGGATGCACTCGTAGCCTTCGCGCTGGAAGTGGTGCTCGGCCAGCCAGAAGGTATCGTAGCCGGTCCGGTCCATCAGCTTCGCGATCGCCTCGCTCTTCGGGAACACGCCCGCCAGCTCCTCGTCGGAAAGCCAGCGGTCGTTCGCCGCGGTCCCGTCCAGCCCCTCGTTGTCCAGATCGACGTGGCCCGCGAACAGGCTGCCGAACTTCGTGATCATGCCCGCCCTCCCGGCCGCTTCCAGCCGAGCCAATCGACGACGGCGCCGCCCATTACGCGCTCGAGGTCGCGACCCTTCAGCCACGGCAGCTCTTCGGTGAACATCGTCACGCACTCACGATACGAGCACGGCATGCGCGTGATGTCGGTGCCCCAGAACGAGCGTTCCGGCCCGAACGCCTCGAAGATCTGCCGCAGATAGCCGTGGATGTTCTTGTACGGATAGGGCTGGCTCGAGTAGCTCGGCGCCCCCGACATCTTGATCGCGACATTGGGATACTTCGCCAGCGCGAGCGTGTCCTTGAGATCGGCGAAGGCCGCGTCGTCGGTGATCCCGGTGCCGCCGCCGTGACGTCCGAGGTGATCGATGTGAAGCTTCAGCCGCGGATGCCGCTCGGCGATGTTCGCCAGGGCCGGCATCTGTCCGCCCGCCAGGAGCCCGATGGGCAGTCCGGCCCGCTCCGACATCGCCCAGAACCAGTCGAGCGAGCCGTCCGTCCACCAGGCCTTCTGGTGCGGCTGGTTGAACGTGAACCGAAAGCCGAGCATTCCCGGCCGCTCGCGCCAGTGGGAGACGATACGCTCGCGATCCGGGCTCTGGAGGTCGAAATGCCCGAGGATGCAGAACTTGTCGGGGTGGCGGCGCACGGCGTCGACCGCCAGCACGTTGACGGGCTCGCCGAGCGAGCTGGGCGGATGAATCACCGCGCAGTCGACGCCGGCCGAGGCCATCTCGGCCAGCGCATCGTCGACCGAATAGGTCGGGATCTGGCGATGGTGCCCGCTCATCTTGCCGTTCTGCCAGAGGTGGATCTGCGAGTCGACGATCAGCATGGCCCGCTACCTCCCGGGCCACAGCTTACCTCAACGTGTGGTCTTTGGATCGAGCGCCGCCCGAGAGGCCCCGCCCTGACGCCGCCTACGCGCGCCAGAACGGCGCAACAGGTGGCGGGATACGACCGCGATCAGCCTCGGCGGCGCCGAAAGCCGATCGCGCCTGCCGCCGCGGCCGCGCCCATCAGCAAGAACACCGATGGCTCGGGCACGCCCTGAGCCCCGCGAGATTCGAGCACGACGTTGTCGAGGATGATCCCGAAGTTGTCGCCGCCGTCATGCTCGAAGAAGACCGTGCCTGACGTGGTGCCGGAAAGCGTAAACGGCAGGGTGAACGTCGCGAACGGCGCGTTCGGGTCGGGGATCGCGACGGAGCCGGTGATGGCGTCGAACCCGAACGTCATCGAGTCGTTGACCGCGGTGGTGAGACGCTGATTGCCCGAGGCGCTGAAACTCAGCACATAGTCGCCCGGCGCCAGATTGAACGTGGTCTTCGTGTCGATTCGCCCGGCATTCGACATACTGCCGTCCATGTCGACGCACTTGCCCACGCCGCCAACGCAATCGATGCTGAACTGGCCGCTGACGATGAGGTCGACGGTCCCGTTGCTGACGTTCCAGTTGGCGAACGCGTTGTAGTTGAGCTGCGAGGACACCGGCGGCTCGGCGTCGAAATTATCCGTGAACAGCAGGGCGGCGCCAGCGTTCCCATGCACGCCGAACAAGAGCACCGCGGAAGTCAGGACACCGAGCAACGAGGAAACAAAAGCAGGCCGCATTCGCGTCTCCCTCCGATCGAAGATGGGCAAACCATACTATATGCGCAAGAAAAGGACCAGACTTCCGATCGAGCCCCGAGTTCCCAGGAATTCACAATCCCACGATGAGTTCATGAACGGCGCATGGGCAGAAGCAAGGGCCAAGATAAAGAGCACGCGAGCTGACTGTAAGGATCTTCGCCAGTAGCGCGCGCTTATCGCGACGGTTCGAGACGGACGATGCGACCGCGGGAATTGTCGGTCAGGACGTAGATCATCCCGTCCGGCCCTTGCCGTACATCGCGGACGCGCTCGCCGGGATCGATCACGTAGTGGCTCTCACCGGCGACGCGACCGTTGGTGAGTCTCAGGCGCACGAGGCCGCCGGGATTCAGCGAGCCAATCAGCAGGTCGCCTCGCCAGTCGGGAAACGCGTCGCCGCTGTAGAACGTCGCGCCCGAGGGCGCGATGACCGGATCCCAGTAGTAGACCGGCTGCTCCATGCCCGGCCGCGTGGTGCCGACGCCGATCTTGGCGCCGGAATAGTCGACGCCGTAGCTGATGATGGGCCAGCCGTAGTTGCGGCCGGGCTCCGGGTGGTTCACCTCGTCCCCGCCGCGGGCGCCGTGCTCGATGGTCCACAGCTGTCCGCGCGCGTCGAGCGCGGCCCCCTGCGCGTTGCGATGGCCGTACGACCAGATCTCCGGCCGGACGCCGTAGCGACCGATGAACGGGTTGTCGCGCGGGATCGTACCATCGCCGTTGATCCGGACGATCTTGCCGATGGTGGTGGAGAGATCCTGAGCGTAGTCGCGCGAGCCCCGGTCTCCGAGCGTGACGAAGAGCGTGCCGTCCGAGCGGAACATCAGCCGAGAGCCCCAGTGAAGGCCTCCGCCCACCTTCGGGTGCTGGCGCCAGATCGTCTGGGCGTCCTCGAGCCCGCGCTCGCCGAGCCGCCCACGCGCCACAGCGGTGCCGGCACCGCCCTCGCCCGGCTCGGAGAACGAGAGATAGACGAGCCGATCTTGAGCGAACGTGGGACTCAGCGCGACGTCGAGTAACCCGCCCTGGCCGCCGGCGCGGACCTGGGGGACGCCGGCGAGCGGCTCCGACAGCACACCGTTGCGGTCCACGACCCGGAGCCGGCCCGCGCGCTCGGTGACGAGCAGGCCACCGTCGGGAAGAAACGCCAGTCCCCAGGGGTGCTCGAGCCCTTGCGCGACATCGACCTGACGCGCGGGCAGCCGGCTGTGCTTCGGGTTCGGCGATCGCGGCGCCTCCCCGGCGAATGCGACCACCGCCACCAGCACGAGCGCGGCGAACGTCGAGACCACGGCAGCTCCTCCCCCGGACAGAGCTTCCCTCACTCCGCCCACAGCTCGATGAGCGTGTCGCGCCCGCGCAGGGCGTGCGGGCCGCGGGAGGTCAGTCCCTGCGAGCAGCTTCACGTCGGCGGCCTCCCGCTCGATGGCGGCGACGAGCGCGCCGCTGGCCACGATGCTCGTGCGCAAGTCCCGGGTGAGCGCCTGCAGGCGGCTGGTGACGTTGGTGGTGTCGCCCACCGTCGCGAAGGCCATGCTCCGTCGGCTGCCGATGTCGCCGGCTACCACCTGGCCGTAATGCAGGCCGAGCCCCATGTGCAGACCCGATAGCCCAGCCGCCGTCCGCTCCTGATTCCACGCATGCAGCGCGGCCAGCATGGCGCGCGCGCAGGCGAGCGTGTCGGTGGCGTCGCGCGGGCCGATCTCGGGGACACCGAACGTCGCCAGCAGGGCGTCGCCGATGAACTTCTCCAGGCAGCCGTTGTGGCGAAACACCACCTCTTCCATCCGGCCGTGGAAATCGCGCAGCAACGCCATGACCTCTTCAGGGGTCATGTCCTCGGCCATGGTCGTGAACCCCACGAGATCGGCGAAGAGCACGCCGACCGCCTGGCGGCGCACGCGGCCCAGCGGCTCGTCGCGCTCGGCCAGGGTGTCCACGACCTTGGGCGAGAAGTAACGGGCCAGGTTGCCGCGGGCGCGCTCGGCCGCCGCCCGCTCGGCCACTAGCGAGCGCGAGCGCCGGACGAGGAGCGCCAGCCCGGCGCTCACCAGTAAGAACACGATGATCTCGTTCTCGAACTTGATCAGCGAGGCGAAGTTGCGATCGAAGTACACGGGGAGCTGGGCGGCGCGGCCGCGGCCCGGAAGGACGATGGTCTCGGGCCGGGTGACGATCCAGAGAAAGCCGAGCGTCCAGGCGACGACGCCGCTCAACCCCGTCCAGAGCAGCAGTCGCGGCCGGAACGAGAAGGCGGCCTGCATGAGGAGGACGAAGAAGTACATGAAGGAGGCGTACCGCAGCGGCAGGGCCGGCGGCAGGTTCATCGTGTCGAACGGATTCGGAAGGAGGATGGCCGCCGCCAGCGCCAGCGAGTCGACGAGGACGAAGGCGTAGGGAACGATCGGAGGCGCCAGCTGTCGCCAGTAGAGCCAGAACTGCGCCAGGCCGGTGACGAGAAGGAAGCACGCCGTGCCGAGGGTCCACAGATAGGCCCGGCCGGTGTCGGGGTTCGCCAGCGCGAGCCAGACGATGATCACCGCCACCGCCGCCGAGCGCGCCGCGGCGGCGAGCATCAATCCGCGGCGCTCCTCCCGCGCGAAGGCCGCCTCCAGCCGCGCGCGGGCGCCGAGATCCGAGGAGTCCTCGTCGGCCATGGGGTTGTCGAAGCGACTATACTACTGGCGGCTCGGCACCCAATCCTCAGGAGGAGATCGTGACCAAGATCCTCACGCCGCCCCAACCCGCCCCGGTCATGGACATCGCGCGCGAGCTGCTCCCGCCCGGCATGGAGCTGGTCGTCGTCGATCCGGGTAAGCCCGAGTTCTACGACAAGGCCGCCGACGCCGAGTACTATCTGGGCTCGCCGCGCACCGGCATCGGCAACGAGTTCTTCCGCGCCGCGCCCAAGCTCAAGCTGATCCAGCTGACCAGCGCGGGCTACGACCGGGTCGACGTCGAGGCCGCGCGCAAGGCCAAGGTCCCCGTCGCCAACAACGGCGGCGCCAACTCGGTGGCCGTCGCCGAGCACGCCGTCATGCTCATGCTCGCCGTGCTCAAGAAGCTCGTGTACCACCACAACAACGTCGCCGCCGGCAAGTGGCGCGTCGCCGACTTCGCCGAGAACCGCACCTACGAGGTCGAGGGCAAGCGCCTGGGCATCGTCGGCCTCGGCAACATCGGCAAGAAGGTCGCGCGACGCGTCCAGGGCTTCGACATGGACGTGCGCTACTACGACATCCTCCGGCTCACCGAGGACCAGGAAGACGCGCTCGGCGTGCGCTTCACCTTGTTCACCGAGCTGCTCCGCACGTCCGACGTGGTGACCCTGCATGTGCCCCTGAACGACGTCACCCGCAAGATGATCTCGACGCGCGAGCTCGGGATGATGAAGAAGAGCGCGATCCTCATCAACACCTGCCGCGGCCCGGTCGTCGACGAGGACGCGCTGCACCGGGCGCTCACGTCGGGCACGATCGCCGCCGCCGGCCTCGACGTGATGGTCGAAGAGCCGCCCAAGCAGAATCACCCGCTGTTCTCGCTGCCGAACGTCACGCTCACGCCGCACAGCGCCGGACCGACGTGGGACAACTGGACGAAGGCATATCGAAACGGCTTCGACAACATCCAGCGCATGGAAGCCGGGCGGTCGCCGCTCTGGGTCGTCCCCGAGCTGCGCAGCCTGCTCGCGTAGCCGCCGCCATGCGACTCGAGCTACGCTGGTCCGACGTGGACGCCCTCGTGGCCGCGCCCGTCACGCGTCTGGTGGGCAAGCGGCTCGAGGTCGATCTCGACGAGCTGCGCGAGCTCCTGTCCGCCGACTCGCGCCTCGCCCGGATTCGCCTCGACCTCGCGCATCCGGGCGAGCGCTGCCGCATCGGTCGGGTGTTCGACGTGATCGCGCCGCGGGCGAAGGTCGACGGCGGCGAGGATTTCCCGGGCGTCCTGGGCGGCGTCGGGCGCGCCGGCCACGGGCGGACGACGGCGCTGGCCGGCGTGGCGGTCGTCGCGACGGATCAGCAGACGGACAACGTCGGCACCTTGGCCGTGATCGACATGGCCGGCCCCAACGCGGCGCTCTCGGCGTTCGGCCGCACGCACAACCTCGTAATTTCGGCCTGGCCCTCGCCGGGCACCGAGCGCTCCGACTATCTGGCCGCCGTGCGGCTCGCCGCGCTGAAGGCCGCGGTGCACCTCGCCCGGGCCGCGCACGAGGCCGCGCCCGATCGGGTGGAGGTGTTCGAGCTGCCGCCCTCGCCGCGCGTTCCCGCCGAGCTCGCGCATCTGCCGCGCGTGGCCTACGTCTTCCAGATCCACTCGCACCAGCGCCCGACGGGCCTCGACGAGGGAATCCTCTACGGCGATCCGGTGCGTCGCATGCTGCCGACGATCGTGCACCCGAACGAAGTCCTCGACGGCGCCGTGCTCCGGGGCTTCATGGGCCGCAGCGTGACCACGTGGGCGACCCAGAATCATCCGATGATCAGGGCGCTCTACGCGCAGCACGGCCGCACGCTCTGGTTCGCGGGCGTGGTCGTCACCGTCGCGCAGGCGACCGAGCCCGAGCGCGTACGCTCGGCGTTCCTCACCGCCGGGCTCGTCGCGCACACGCTCGGCGCCGACGGCGCCGTCCTCACCAAGATCGGCGGCGGCGCCCCGCACGTCGACATGGCGCAGGCGGCCTCGCAGTGCGAGGCGCTGGGCGTGAAGACGACGGCGGTCGTCGAGGACATGTCGACCGACGGCAGCGCCGAGGGCATGCTGCTCTTCGATTTTCCAGGGGTCGACGCGCTCGTGAACGTCGGGAGCAGCCAGGAGCCGCTCACCTTGCCGGCGATGGACCGTGTGATCGGCGCCGATGATCTGGCGCCGAAGCTCCTGGGCGAGACTCGCGTCACGTACGGCGGGCTCTGCGGCGCGATCGAGCAGGTCGGGACAACCAGAGTGATGGCGGAGGTGCGGTGATGGCGGCCGAGACGTTGCGAGTCGTCTGCTACCTCAACCAGTTCTTCGGCCAGCTCGGCGGCGAGGAGAAGGCCGGCGTCGGGCCCCAGGTCGCGGACGGGGCCGTCGGGGCCGCGCGCGCCGTCCAGCAGGCGCTCGGCGACGCGGGCACGGTCGTCGCGACGGTGATCTGCGGCGACAACTACGCGGCCGAGCAGGCCGAGCGCGCGACCGCCGAGCTGGTGCGCCTGGTGGCCGCGGCGCGGCCCGATCTCCTGGTGGCCGGGCCCGGCGTTCCTGGCCGGCCGCTACGGCGTCGCGTGCGGCGCGCTCTGCGCCGCGGTGCAAGCCGAGCTGAAGATTCCGACCGTGACCGGCATGCACGCCGAGAATCCCGGCGTCGAGCTCTATCGCCGCCAGGTCTACGTCGTCCAGACCGGCGCGGAAGCCACGCGGATGCTCCCGGAGGTGCAGCGGCTCGTGGGGCTCGGATTGAAGCTCGCGCGCGGCGAGGCGCTCGGCAGCCCGGCCGCTCACGGCTACTTCGCCCGTGGCGTCACCCGCAACGTCGTCGCCGGCGCCAGCGCCGCCGATCGCGCCGTGGCCATGCTGCTCGACAAGCTCGGCGGCCGGGCCTTCGCGACGGAGGTGCCGAGGCCGGCGTTCCCGCCCGTCGCGGCGCCGCGGCTCATCAAGACGCTCGAGGGCGCGACGATCGCGCTCGTCACCGACGGCGGTCTCGTCCCGCAAGGCAACCCCGACGGGATCGAGGCCCTGAACGCGACCCGCTACGGCGCCTACAGCATCGAGGGCAAGTCGAGCCTCGACGCGACCCAGTACGACAATCCGCATCGCGGCTACGACACCACGTGGGTAAAGCAGGATCCGCATCGGCTGGTGCCCGTGGACGTCGCGCGCGAGCTCGAGCAGAGCGGCGCGATCGGCAAGCTCCACGAGACGGTCTATTCGACCGTCGGCGTCGCGACCACCCTGGCCCAGAGCGCGCGCATGGGGCGGGAGATCGCGGAGAAGCTGCGCGCCGCCGGCGTCGACGCCGTCATCCTCACCTCCACCTGAGGGACGAGCACTCGCTGCGGCGCAGCGATCACGCGAGAGCTCGAGCGCGCGGGGTTACCGACGGTGCAGGTCTCGACCATGACGCCGGTGGCGGTGATGGTCGGCGCCAATCGCATCGTGTCGGCCGCGGGGATCATCCATCCCCTGGGCAGCGCGGATCTTTCGCCCGAGGACGAGAAGGCGCTGCGGCGGCGCATCGTCGAGCAGGCGCTCCAGGCGCTGCGCACCGAGGTGGCGCGGCCCACGGTGTTCACGCGCGAATGACCGCGCCGGTCCGCGTGGACGTCTTCTCTGACTACTTGTGTCCCTGGTGTTACAACGCCGCGGTGCGCCTGCGCGAGATCCAGCAGACCTACGGCGATCGTATCCGGCTCCACTGGCGGACCTTCCCGCTGATCCCGGGCGAGCAGCCCGACCGGCGCGTCACCCAGAAGACGCGCGAAGGGCGGCAGCGCGTCGGCGCCGAGGAGCCTCGCGCCGTCTTCGTGCCGCCGGAGATCGACACGCCGCTGCCGTCCTCGAGCGTGCCGGCGCTGACGGCCGCCAAGTGCGCCGAGCTCCAGGGTGACGCGGCGTTCGAGCGATTCCACGAGCGGCTCTTCACCGCGCACTTCCGCGACAACCTCGACATCTCGCGCCCGGAGGTGCTGCGCAGCCTCATCCGCGAAACGGCGCTCGATCCGACGCGCTTCGAGGCCGACTACGCCGGCGAGGCCTACGAAGCCGTGCTGCGCGACTGCGCCGAGGGCGCCGCGTGGTTCGGCGTGTCGGGCCTGCCGACCGTCGTCCTCAACGAGAAGCTCTCGCTGGTGGGCGCCGTGCCGACGGATCGCTATCGCCTGCTCATCGACTGGATCCTGGCCGGCGAGCCCGGCGGTGTGATTCCGCTGTCGCCCGAGACGGCGCAGATCGCCGGCCAAAGCCCGGTGGGGAGCCGGTAGCGCGCGCAGACTGGTCTACGCGACGATGAGGGCGATCGAGACGGCGAGGAGGGCCCCCATCGCGACGTTGAAGATCCTGAGTCTCCGTGGGCTCCCGAGAAAGCGTTGGATCGTGGCCCCGAACGCCAGCCAGACAAAGCCGCTCGGCAGTGCCGCCAGGAAGAAGAGCCCGCCGAGATAGACGGACTGCACGGCCGGGCTGCCCGCCTGCGCGCTGAGAAACGTTCCCGCGGCGCTCGCGCTCACGAGCCACGCCTTTGGGTTGACCCACTGAAACGCCGCGGCCTGAAGATAGCCGACCGTCCGCGACCCGGGAGCCGATTCGATACCCCTCGCGGTTGCGATCTTCCACGAGAGCCAGAGTAGATAGCCGGCGCCGCCCCAGTTGAGCGCCTTCATCCCGATGGGATGCTGGAGCACGACGCTCCCCAGCCCGAGCGGCACCAGGAACATCATGAGCCCCATGCCGGTCGCGACACCGAGGAGGCACGGAAGCCCTTTCACGAGGCCGGCATTCGCGCCGGCGGCCATCACCATGACGTTGCTGGGTCCGGGTGTGACCGCGGCCACCACGGCGAACAGAAGGAACGCGGCGAGCTGCTCTGTAGTCGTACTCTGTCTCCAGTGCGCATCCAGGAGACCACATCGGGCGGCGAGGGTCTTGAACGATCGTGCACGCGCGCGACCCGAAGCTGGGTCACCAGCACGAACCCGGCCGAGGGCGTCGAGCTGTTTCGCGCCTGGTTCGGCGGCGTCGCCTACCAGAAGCACCGCCACGACACGTACGCGATCGGCCTGACCGACCGCGGAGCCCAAGTCTTCGACTACCGGGGCGCCACACGGGTCAGTACCCCGGGACAGATCGTCGTGCTCTACCCCGACGAAGCCCACGACGGCCGCGCGGGCACCGAGGAGGGGTTCGGATACCGCATCGTCTACGTCGAGCCCGCCCACCTGGCCGAGGCGGTGCGGACCCTCCGTGGACGTCCCGGTCCGTTGCCGTTCGTACGTGACCCGGTGTCCGCGAACACCCGGTTGGCCCGCGCGCTCGACGCCGCCTTCCGGCTCCCGCTGGAATCGCTGGCGGCGACCAGTCTCGTCGTCGATCTGGCCGACGGCCTGCTCGCCGCGGAGCACGCAGGGGAACCTCCCGGGGCCTCGAGACGGGTCGACGCCGTCGCCGCCGAGCGCGCGCGCCGGTTTCTGGACGCCGCGAAAACGCGCGTGGTTCGCTCGGACGAGCTGGAGTCGGTCACGGGATTGACCCGCTACGACCTGGCCCGCCAGTTCAGGCTCATGTTCGGCACGAGCCCTTACCGGTATCTGCTCATGCGCCGCCTCGATGCCGCGCGCGAGCTGATTCATCGCGGGCGTCCGCTGATCGAGGTCGCGTACGAGGTGGGCTTCGCCGACCAGGCGCACCTCACCCGAACGTTCAAATCGGCTTTTGGCCTCACGCCTGCCCGCTACCGTGCGCTGCGAGCCGGCCAGAGGGTATGATGCCTCGCGTGACTCGCATGCCTTCGAGCGACATGCCCGTTGTCCGCGCGGTCTCCCTCGTGCTGGCGCACGTGCCGAGCCTCGTGCGCCTGGGCTCGAAGCCGCTGCGCGTGCTGCGCGAGGTCGAGAAACCGATCGAGTACTTGCGGCCCCATCTGCGCGACTGGGACGCCGCGCGCACCTACGCGCCCAATCAGGTATTCATCGGCAATGTCGGCGTGGACGACCTCGCCGCCCGGCCGGTCCCGTGGCATCGCCATCCCATCGAAGCCGCGAGCCGCTTCGGGCCCGACGGCGAGATCATGCCCGAGCACGAGTTCTTCGGCCTGCTGGCGGCCTCGGATGGCTTCGACCTTTTGGCCCTCGAGCGTGACCTGGCCGACCGCGCGCGCGCGGCGCTCGACGCGCATCCCATAGTTGGTCGCGAGTCCGGCCGCCCTCCGGTGCGCGCCGGGGTCACCGAGGCCCTGCTCGACGAGCGCATCGCGAGGCATCGGGCGCTGCCGATCGTCGGGGTGGACGGACGGCTCCTGGGTGCCATGCTGCCGGGCCACGACGAGGACGACACCTTGACCGGCCAGGTCCTGCTGGAGAACCTCGCGTGCAAGGCGACCGCGGCGATGGCGCTGCGTCACCTGCTCGCGCGCCCCGGCGCGATCGCCGCCGCCGACGTGCGCTACGTCATGAACTGCGGTGAGGAGGCGGTCGGCGACCGCTATCAGCGGGGCGGCGGCAACGTCGCCAAGGCGGTCGCGGAGTGGGCCGGCTGCGCGCGCGCGACCGGCAGCGACATCAAGGCGTTTTGCTGCGGGCCGATGCACGCGCTGATGCTGGCCGGCGCGCTCGTCCGCAGCGGCCTGCACGACGACGTGGTCGTGGTGGCGGGCGGCTCGCTGGCCAAGCTGGGGATGAAGTTCCAGGGCCACCTGAAGCACGCGATGCCGATCGTCGAGGACGTCCTGGCCGGCTTCGCCGTTCACGTCTCGCGCGACGACGGCGTCTCGCCCACCCTGCGGCTCGACGCGATCGGCCGCCACGAGGTCGGCTCGGGCTCCGCCCCGCTCGCGGTGGTGAAATCGCTCTACAGCGAGCCGCTCGGGCGGGTCGGCCTCACGTTGCTCGACGTCGACCGCTTCTCGCTCGAGCTGCACAACCCCGAAGCGACCGAGCCCGCCGGCAGCGGCAACGTCCCGCTCAACAACTACCGGACCCTGGCGAGCCTGGCCGTCGTCGAGAAGCTGATCGCTCGCGAGGGCATCGACGATTTCGTTCGTACGCGCGGCATGCCGGGATTCTCGCCGACCCAGGGGCACATCGCCTCGGCGATCCCGTACCTCGGCCACGCGCGGCGCGGGCTCACGGAGGGCCGCCTCACCCGCACGATGTTCGCGGGCAAGGGTAGTCTGTTTCTTGGACGGATGACGCAGCTCCCCGACGGGCTCTCGCTCGTCCTGGAGCGCAACGGAGCGAAAGGAGCGACATGATGGATCTCCGAGGCAAGAAGGTCATCGCGCTCGGCGAGCGCGACGGCGTGCCGGGCCCCGCGGTCGCGGAATGCGCGAGCCGCGCTGGCGCCGACGTCGTGCTGACCCTGACCGCTTGCTACGTCTGAACGGCGGCGGGCGCCATGGGCCTGGAGGATCAAGCGGCGGTGAAGCGAATCGCGGACGAGCACGGCAGCGGCGTGGTGGTCCTGCTCGGGACCCCCGACGCCGAGAGCACGCAGACGCTCGCCCAGACCGTCGTCGCCGGCGATCCTTCCTACGCGGGCCCGTTGGCCGGAGTCCCGTTGGGGCTCCCTGTGTTTCACGTGTTCGAGCCCGAGGTGCGTGACCAGGTGCCGGCGGACGTGTACGAGGCCCAGGTCGCGCTGATGGAAATGAGCCTCGATCGCGATGCGATCCTCGCCGGGCTGCGCGAGGCGAGGCGCGCCGCGGCTACGACTTGATTGGAGGATTCACGATGAGCGACCGAATCGCCCTGTCGATCCTGCAGGCACTCTCGCTGCTGTCGTTCGCTCGGCAGCGCCGCGCACGCGCAGCAGGCGGACATGACGTTCTTCGTCACCAGCGCCGGCTCCGGAAAGGGCGGGGACCTCGGCGGCCTCGCCGGCGCGGACAAGCAGTGCCAGATGCTCGCTCAGGCGGCGGGCGCCGGCGGCAAGACCTGGCGTGCGTATCTCAGCACCCAGGACCCCGGCGCCGTCAACGCGCGCGACCGCATCGGCAGCGGCCCCTGGCAGAACGCGAAAGGCGCCGTCGTCGCGAAGAGCCTGGCCGAGCTGCACGGCCAGAACAACGTCACCAAGCAGACCGCGCTGACCGAGAAGGGCGAGCCGGTGAACGGGCGCGGCGACACGCCGAACATGCACGACATCCTGACGGGCTCGCAGCCCGACGGCACCGCGTTCGCGGCCGCCGAGGATCGCACCTGCGGCAACTGGACGAAGAGCGGCCAGGGCGCGGCGATGGTCGGCCACCACGACCGGCAGGGGTTGCGCGACGACGACGCGTCGAAATCCTGGAACTCCTCGCATCCCTCGCGCGGCCCCGACGGTGGCTGCAGCCAGAACGATCTGAAGAGCACCGGGGGCAACGGCTTCTTCTACTGCTTCGCGACCAAGTAGCACGAGTGCCGGCGAGACTACCGAAGGCGCTCGTCGTGCTCGGGTGTCTGCTCGCGAGCGCCGCCGACGCGGTGGCGCAGCCGCCGCTCGTCACGTGGAAGACCTGCTCCGATCTGGGCTGCATCGGGCAGGTCAAGCTCCGCGCGACGAGGGCGGCCCGCGAGGACGCCGCGGGAACCTATAACTTCACGGTCTTCTCGAACTACGAAGTCTATTTCGAGGACCTCTCCAGCTCCCGTACGCGCAAGCTCCTGCACATGACCGAGCCGGACTCCACGTTCTTGTTCCTCGGCGTGCACGACGCCCAGGACGCCGAGGCGTTCCAGGCCAAATACCAGACGCGGGTCGCGCGCCTCGTGATCCTCGTGCTGAGCTTGATGGCCAAGGGGTTCCCGGACGGCGCGAGTGCCTTGCCCACGACGTGGGATTCGCGCAAGGTGGAGATGGACCGGACGAGCTTCGACGTGTCGGCCCGGCGCATCACGAGCGACTCGTTCGTCTTTCGCGTGACGGGGCCCGACCACGTGCTCGAAGGCGACTGGGTGATGGCCAGGACCGCGCCGTGGCCGGACAGCCAATCGATGGCTGGGTGGATGGCCGGTAACGGCGTGACCATTCCGGCCATGACCATCGGCGAGCTGCGACGGCTGCGGCGGCGGTGATTGCGCCGTGCGGACGACGGCGCTATAAGGGGCCATGACGACCTTCATTTCTGTGCTCGCAACCTTGCTCGCGGTCGTGCTGCTGACGTCTCCCGCCGTCGCGCAGGTGCCCCGCGACGTGCTCGTGGTCGGCATGGAGGCCGAGCCGCCGGGCCTCGATCCCGGACAGGCGCTCGGACTTCACACCTTGCGCGTCACCGCCGAGATCTTCGAGACGCTCGTCGCCACGCGCGCCGACAGCACCGAGGTGATCCCAGGGCTCGCCGAGTCCTGGACCACGTCGGCCGATGGGATGACGTGGACGTTCAAGCTGCGCAAGGGCGTCCGCTTCCACGACGGCACGCCGCTCGACGCCGCGGCGGTCAAGTTCACCTTCGACCGGATCATCGACCCGTCCCACCCGCACGCGAAGAGCGGCAAGTGGACGTTCGTCACGGGCTATCTCTCGAGCGTGAAAGCGGTCGAGGTGCTCGATCCTCAAACCGTGCAGCTGCACCTGAAGTACCCGACGGGCTCCTTGCTGGCGCTGCTCGCCCTGCCGAACTGCGCGATCGTCAGCCCGACGGCCTTCACGAAGTCGCCCGCCGACTTCGACACCAAGCCGGTGGGAAGCGGCCGGTACCGGTTCGAGTCGTGGGAGCGGGGCAGCCGGCTCGTGCTGCGCCGTCACGACGACTACTGGGGCGTCAAGGGCAAGCCCCAGGTCCTCGTCTATCGCGGCATCGCGGAGGCCAACACGCGCGTGTCCGAGCTCTTGACGGGCGGCGTCGATCTCATCCTGCCGATCCCGCCCGATTTCGTCGGCCGCCTGGAGAAGACGTCCGGCGTCACCGTCCACAAGGCCACCGGCCTCACCGTGTGGTACGCCGGCTTCAACGTCGAGAAGAAGCCGTTCACGGATCGCCGGGTCCGCCAGGCCTTCAACCACGCGGTGAACAAGGACGCGATCGTCCGCGACATCCTCAAGGGCACCGGGATCCCGGCGGTCGGTCCCCTGCTCCCGGGCACCTGGGCGTTCGAGCCGAACGTCCGCAAGTACGCGTACGACCCCGGAGCGGCCCGAAAGCTTCTCGCGGAGGCCGGCTTCCCCAACGGCCTGGAGGTGGATTTCTGGGTGCCGGAGTCGGGCTCCGGGATGCAGGCGCCGGTCGAGATGTCGACGGTGATCCAGGCGAATCTGGCGGCGGTGGGCGTCAAGGCGCAGCTCAAGACCTTCGAGTGGGGCTCCTATCTCGGCAAGGTGCGCTCCGATGCGCCGGCGATGTTCGCGCTGTCCTGGTTCTTGAAGTCCGAGGATCCCGACCTGTCCATGTACCCGCTTTTCTTTTCCAAGAACCAGCCCATGCCGAACCGCTCGAACTACAGTAATCCCGAGGTCGACCAGCTCCTCGTCCAGGCGCGACAGATCACGGACCGAGGCCGGCGCGCCGAGCTCTACAAGAAGGCGCAACGCCTCATCGTCGAGGACGCGCCGTGGGTCTTCGTGGACCACGAGATCCAGGTGGTCGCGACACGCGCCAACGTGAAGGGCTTCAGCCTCCATCCCAGCGGCTTCGATCTGCGCGTCGAGAACGTGACCAAGGAGTAGTCATGGACGAGATGAAGGCCGTCGACCTCGGTCAGGTCATGAGCACCATCCGCGCCTCGGGCCGTCCCAACACGGTCCTGTGGCAGGCGCCCGACAGCATCGCCTTCGTCGCGAGGGGCCGCGAGTTCCGCAGCGAGTTCCACAGCGATCCGAGCGACGAGGTGATGTATATGATCAAGGGCGACATGAACCTGCACTACCGGACGCCGGAGGGCGACGAGAAGATCGCGGTGATCCGCGAAGGGCAGATCGTCTATTGTCCCGCCGGCACGCCACACTCGCCGCGTTTCTCACCCGACGCGTTCGTCCTGGTTCTCGAGCGCAAGCGCCGGCCGGACGAGAGCGATCGCTTCACGTGGTTCTGCGAGAAGTGCGGCACGCAGCTGCATCAAAGCGTCAAGCAGGTGGCCGACTATCGCGAGGATCCGGTGTCGCGCGCCTACGAGGAATTCTACGGCTCGGAAGCGAATCGCACGTGTAGCCGCTGCGGCCACGTCACGCCGCGCCCGCCCGCCAAGGCCTGATCCGCCGAAAGGCCCGCAGGCGGCCGAGAAAGGTCCAGACGCGAGGCGGCGCCCGATTTCGACCGTGGGCTTTGCCCGCGCAACCTTCTGGACGGATTCGGAGGGGGCCGTCGGGGCCCCCCGAATGAACGTTGCGGATGGGCCTTTATCGGCCGTCTGCTAGCCGGCGAATTTGTCCGGGAACTGCTTCACGATCGCCTCCGCCAGCGGGTCGGCGATCATCTGCATGTGGCCGGCCGCGTTACGCAGCGCGGTGTAGGCACGCGCGGGATCCTTCGACGCCTGCGCGTCGATGACGTCCTTGAGCGTGACCACGTGATGCTTCACCAGGTCGGCGACGACCGACTTGGGTAGATTCGGGTTGGCCGAGCTCAGGAACGCCCCGAAGTCCTGCGTGTAGGCCACGAGATCGGCGACCGCCTTGTCCTGCTTGCCCTTGTCGTTGCTGGCGACCCCGACCGTGTAGTCGACGACGAAGCCGATGTGGCGGCGCCACAGCGGCAGGAACGCCTTCTCGGCGCCCTCGCCATACACGGAGCCGATCGCCTTGGAGATCGCCACGGAGTTGGCGTCGAGCGCTCCGGCCGCCGCCTTGAACTCCGCCTCGCGCCCGCCGAGCGCCGCGTTCGTGGCCGCGCCCGCGAGGTACACGTGCTCCGAGAGAAGGTTGTTGAGGCCGGCGCGCAGCTGCGCCGCCTTGGTGCCCGACGTCGTCGACATCGGCGCCGCCATGGCACCGTGCCCGGGCGACTGCGCCATCGACTGCGTGCAGCCCGTTAGCATCATCACGCTCGCTGCCCCCACCCACGCGATCATCTGCTTTTTCATCACTCGCTCCTTTCGTTGGTTGACCTCGGTTGTGTTGCGGTACACGGTTACGAAGGGTTGACGCGGATCTCGCCGCGCATCGACGGGTGCCGGTCGCAGAAGTACGGATAGACACCCGGTTCGTTGAAGCCGACCGTCGTCGTGGTATCGCGGCCGCGCAGACGAAGATCGAAGCGGCCGGTGCGATGCTCGAGATCGCCGGACGTCACCGTGTGCTCGATGTCGTCGCGGTTGGTCCACGTGACCGCGGTCCCCACCTTGATCTCGACGGCGCCAGGTTGGAACTGGAAGACTTGAACGCCGACGGCTGTCGTCGGCTCGGCCGCCGAGACCAGCGCGGCCATCACCACCGCCAGCGCGCTCCCCGCTCCGATCGTCCCGCGAGCACTCATTGCATGTGCCCTCCTCACCGAAAGCTACGGGCGAGGCGCGGGTTCGGATGTCGCTGGCGATCAGTCAACGGGCGAGAACATCGGGCGATACGCCCGATCGCGCGAGCGCGCGTGCCGCCGCTTACGGCTCGGGAGGTCTACGCGCTTTCCAGCTCGTGGCCTGCTCGTAGGCCCAGCCGATGCGCAGCGCCGTCGCTTCCTCGCCGGGATGGCAGAGGATCTGGAGAGAGAGCGGCAGGTCGTGCGTGGAAAAGCCGCAGGGGATCGCGAGGCCGCAGAGGCCGAGATAGTTGCCGGGGCGCGTGAAGTGGGCCGCCGTGCCCGCCTGATCCGCTCGATCGATCGGAATCGCCGCGGTCTGCGCGGTCGGCGTCAGGATCGCGTCGACACTGCCCAGCGCTGCCACGAACTCGCGCTTGTGCTCTTCTCGCTGCGCCAGGGCGAGCAAGTAGTCACGCGCGGAGATGGTCTTCCCGAGCTGGATGCGTGGCCGCACGTGCGGGTCCGTGGGAAGCGCCGTGTCGTCGACGAGGTGGCCGACGAATCGATAGCCCTCCGCGCCGATGATCGTGCCCGTGGCCGCGGCGTAGTCGCTCAGGCGGCGCGGAAACTCGACGCGCACGATATCGGCGCCGAGCCCGGCCAGCGCGTTCACCGCGGTGTCGTACGCGGCGAGCACTTCCTTCTCGACACCCGTCCGCTCGACGTCGGGCAAGACCGCGAGCCGCAGGCCCGCGATGCCGCGCCGGAGCGTCGCCATCGGATCGACCGGAGTCCACGCGAGGGTCTGCGGGTCTTGCGGATCGGCCCCGTTCAGTACGCGATAGATCAACGCCGCGTCCTCGACCGAGCGCGCGAGGGGGCCCGGCGTGTCGAGCGTCGAGCTGAGCGGAAGGACGCCGTACGTGCTGATCCTCCCCGCCGTCACCTTGAGCCCCACGATGCCGCACCACGCCGCAGGAATCCTGACGGAGCCGCCGGTATCGGTGCCGATCGCGACCGGCGCGAGCCCGGCGGAGACGGCAACACCCGAGCCGCTGGACGAGCCGCCGGGTGTGCGATGGACCGCGAGATCCCACGGATTGCGCGGCGTGCCCATGTGCGTGTTGGTGCCCCAGCTGCCCATGGCGAACTCGACCGTGTGCGTCTTGCCGAGGACGATCATCCCGGCGGCGATGAGCCGGCGCGCCAAGGTCGCGGTGACTGGCGACACGCGCTCGGCCCACACCTTCGAGCCGCCGGTGGTGACACGGCCCTCGAGATCGACGAGGTCCTTGAGCGCGATCGGGACGCCATGGAGCGGCCCGACGCGATGGCCAGCGCGGATGGCCTTGTCGGCGGCCTCGGCCGCCAGCCGCGCCTCGGCGTCGTAGACCGCGATGAACGCTTGGAGAGCCGGATTGCGCCGCTTGATACGCCCGAGCAGCGCCTCGACGGCGTCGACCGGCGACAAGGTGCGCGCCTCGAATGCGCGGGACAGCTCCGCGACCGTTGCCCACACAGGATCTATCGTCGCCATCGAAGTGCCCTCCCTCGCCGGGCCGGGATCTCCCGGCTCCGCCGCGCGCCATGATCACCGCGTTGGCGTGCCGATTCAAGCGGCTTCGAACCAGCCGTTGAGCCCGGCTCAGGCTTGCCGTATGGTGGCGGCGTGGCGCAAACTGCGGAAGTCGTGATCGTCGGCGCCGGCATCATGGGCGTGAGCACGGCGTACCATCTGGCCCGGCTCGGCGTGGGCCCGGTGATCGTCCTCGAGCGCGACACCGTCTGCTCGGGCTCGACGGCGCTCGCGAGCGGCGGCATCCGTCACCAGTACGCGAACCGTCTGGGCGTGGAGCTGACGACGCACAGCATCGTCACCTACGAGCGCTTCAAGGACGAGTTCGGCGTCGATCCCAACTTTCGGCAGCACGGCTACCTGATCCTGATCGGGAGCGAGGACGAGCTGGCGGTCGCGCGGCGCAGCGTCGCGCTCCAGCGAAGCCTGGGTGTGCAGGTCGAGCTGCTCGACGCCGCGGCGACTCGCTCGCTGTGCCCGTATCTCAACACCGACGATCTCCTCGGCGCCACCTATACGCCACGCGACGGCTACGCCGACCCGTACCTGTGCGCGACCGCGATCGCGGCCCGCGCGCGCGATCTCGGCGTGACGATCAAGCAGCAGCACGAGGTGCACGGCTTTCTCCGCGACGGCGAGCGCGTGCGCGGCGTCGCCACCGCAGCCGGCTCGTTCGAGGCGCGCGCCACCGTCATCGCGACCGGGGCCTGGTCGGGCGTCGTCGGCCGGCTCGCCGGCGTCGACATCCCGGTGAGCCCGCACCGGCGCCACAAGTTCATGACCGCGCCGTTTCCGCCATCGCGCATCCCGGCGGCCACCCCGTTCATCATCGACCCGCACACGAACTTCTCCCTGCGCCGCGAGGGCCCCGGGCTCCTGCTCGGCCACGGGCGGCGCGACGAGCCCGACGGCTTCAGCACCGAGATCGACCGGAGCCTCGAGCCCGCGCTGATCGAGCGCGCAATTCACCGGGCGCCGGCCCTGGCCGACGCCGAGCTGATGCGGGCGTGGGCGGGCCTCTACGAGATGACGCCGGACCAGACCGGCATCGTGAGCGCCGTACCCGGCGTCACCGGGCTTCACGTCATCGCCGGCTTCAGCGGCCACGGCTTCATGCACGGGCCGATCGCCGGCCAGCTCATGGCCGAGATGCTCGGGCACGGCCACGCCGTGACCATGGACGCCGGCCCCCTCGACATCGGCCGCTTCGCGCGCGGCGAAGCCAACGTCGAGCCCCTCACCTTCGTCTGATGGACGAGTCGACGCGCGCGGTGCTGGCGCACGTCGATCCGCGCGCGCTGGTCGACCTGGCCAGCGCCCTCATCCGCATCCCGAGCTTCAAGACCGAGGAAACGCCCGTCGCCCTGTTTCTCGAGGAGTTCTTTCGCGGGCGCGGCTACGAGGTCGATCTGCAGGAGATCGAGCCCGGCCGCTTCCAGACGATCGCCACCCTGCGCGGCACGGGCGGCGGTGCCAGCCTCATGCTCAACGGCCACACCGATATCAACGCGCTCACGCGCCGGTGGCGGCGTGATCCGTGGACGCCGAGCCTCGAAGGCGATCGCCTCTACGGCCACGGCGTGCAGAACATGAAGGGCGGTCTGGCGAGCATCATCATGACGGCCGAGGCCATCCGTCGCGCCGGCGTCCGGCTCGCCGGAGACCTGATGGTCGCCTGTGTCGCGGGCGAGACCCAGGGCGGCGAGGGCACGCACTACCTGATGCAGAGCGGCTTGCGCACCGACGCCGCGGTGGTCGCGGAGCCGTTCGGCGCCGACCACCTCGTCACGGTGCATTCGGGCATCGTGCACATGGCAATTCACGCGCACGGTGTCACCGGGCACATCGGGCGGCTCGAAGGCACCGTGAACGCCGTGCAGAAGATGACGGCCATCGTGCAAGCGCTCGAGCACGTGAAGTTTCGCTACACGCCCCGGCCCGATCTGCCCGCATTCCCGCGTCTCAACGTCGGGAGCATTCTCGGCGGCCGCGGTCGGGACTATGTGCTCGTCGAGCCGCCGTACGTGCCGGACCTGTGCACGATCCTGGTGGACGTGCACTTCCTGCCGGGTCAAACAGTCGACGGCATTGTCGCGGACATCCGCCGCGCGCTCGACCCGGTCGCCGCGCAGGATCCCGATCTCCGCTACGAGATCGAGATCCCGCCGCCCGCCAGCTTCAAAGGGCGCCGGCGCCTCGTGATGGACCCGTTCGACATGCCGACCGACGCGCCGATCGTACAGGCGGTGGCACGGAGCTATCGCGCCGTGACCGGTGCGGAGCCGAAGGCCATCGGCACCGTGCTGCCACACTCGTACAGCGCGGACGACACCTGCCATCTCTGGAAGGCCGGCATCCCGTGCCTCCTGTACGGCCCGGCGACGATCCGCGGCAACGCCGACGAGGACGACGCCTGCGTACTCGTGAGCGAGATGGAGAGGGTCACGCGTGTGCTGGCCGCGACCGCGGTCGACGTGTGCCAGCGCAAGCCGGCGGAGCTCGCCATGTCGCCGCGGCAGAGCCGGGCGAATCGACTATCATAGGCGGCGCTTCGGGAAGAGACCGACTCCAGGGGGACAGCGATGAGTGTGAGCACAGCATTCGACATCTCCTTCACGACCTGCGAGGTGGTCACTGCCGCGCGCGGCGCGGCGCGCCCCTCGGCTCGATCGGCTGCGAGAGGCAAGGCGCCCGCGCGGACGGCCGAACGGCGCGGCCAGGCGCCCGCGCCGGGCCGGCGTCGGGAGGTGGTCGTCGGCGGCCGCCGGGTGAAGACGATCGACGTGCACGCGCACTGCGTGATCCCGGAGGCGTACGCGCTGCTGGGGCTCAAGGTGCAAGACCATCGCGGGCCCGGGATCGACGAGGTCGGCCCTCGGCGCATCCGGGAGATGGACGCGCAGGGCATCGACATGGAGGCGCTCAGTATCAACCCGGCGTGGTATCGGGCCGAGCGCGATCTGGTGACCCAGGTGATCAAGATCCAGAACGACGCGGCTCGCGGAGTTCTGCGGGAAGTACCCGGACCGCTTCGTGGCCTTCGCATCGGTCGCGCTCCAGTATCCGGATCTCGCGGTCGAACAGCTCGTCGACGGCGTGAAAAGGCTCGGGCTGCGCGGCGCCGCCGTCGGCGCGAGCGTCGCCGGGGACGAGTTCTCCGACGCGAAGTTTCATCCGTTCTGGGCCAAGGCCGAGGAGCTCGGCGTGCTCATCTTCATTCATCCGCAGAGCACGCCGGATCTGGCCAAGCGATTCCAGGGCAACGGCTGGCTCGCGAACACGATCGGCAACCCGCTGGACACGACCATCGCGCTCTCGCACCTGATCTTCGAGGGCACCTTGGATCGCTTCCCGCGGCTCAAGATCTGCTCGGCCCACGGCGGCGGCTTCCTGCCGTCCTACGCGCCGCGCTCGGACAACAGCCTGCGGGTCGCGCCGGACATGGACACCGGCGTCAAGCTGAAGAAGAAGCCGACCGAGTATCTCCGCCAGATGTACTACGACACCCTGGTCTTCACCTCGGAGGCACTGCGTCACCTGGCGGCGGAAGTCGGCGTGAGTCAGCTCGTCATCGGGACCGACCATCCGATCCCCTGGCAGGACAAGTCGATCGATCACATCTTGAAAGCTCCGGGCTTCAGTGACGCGGATCGCCGGGCGATGCTGAGCGAGACGGCGGCGAAGCTGCTGCGGATCAAGCTCTAGCGGGGTCGCCTACGGCAGAAGATCGGCGACGCGGATGCGGGCGGCTGGCGCGGCGAGCGGGGTGATCGTCGCGTCGGCGCCGAGCGTCTCGAAGGCCGTGTAGGTCCACTGCCGCCGAGCCGGACCTGGTCTCGACGGTTCGCGATGAACCTCGAGCACCCGATCGATCAGGTTGACGATCCAGTAGTCCGCGATTCGGGCGCGGGCGTACGCCGCGGCCTTTCGCCCTCGCGCCAGCCGCAAGCCTGACAGGGCGACCTCGACGACGAGCGCCGGGCGCGTCGGGTGCGCATCGACGTAGTCGCGCGGCGAGCCGCGCACGGCGCAGACGTCCGGCTCCGGCTCCGACCGGTCGTCGAGAATGATCGGGCTCTGGGTCTGAACGAACCAGCCCTCCCCGAACGCTCGCTCCAATGCTCTCGCCACGAGAAGCACCGCCGTCCTGTGTCGGCTGTGCTGTAGCTCCTTGACGAACAGCAACCCATCGAGTAGCTCGATCGGGTCGTCCTCGTCCAGGAACCCGAGATCGATCAGCCGCTCGTACTCGTGCCGGGTCCAGCGACGCAGCCGCTCCGCTTGCTGCATGGGAGTCAGGGCAGAAGCCGGGAGACCGGGATGCGCGTTTCCGGCGCGATCAGAGGCGCAACCTCAGCGGAGGCATCGAGCACATCGGCGCGACCGTAACGCCAGCCGAAGGGCGCCGCGGAATCGACGACCGGCCCTCGGTACACCTCGAGGACGCGGTCGACCAGGTTGAGCACCCAGTAGTCCGGGAGGCCGGCCCGGGCGTAGAGACTGCCCTTGCGCTGCCGATCAAGGACGAGGCTCGTCTCGGCCACTTCTACCGTGAGCACCGGACGCGCGGGATGCACGCGAACATAGTCGTCCGGCGCTCCGGGGACGACGGCGACGTCGGGCTCGGGCTCCGATTCATCGTCGAGCCCGATGGGACCCTGCGTCCGGACTTCCCACCCCGGCCCGAACGCAGCCTCGAGCGCCTTCGCAGTCTTACGGATCGCCGTGTAGTGTGGAGCGCCTTGCGGCTCCGCGACCATGAGCTCGCCGCCGATGAGCTCGATGGCCTCGCCCGGCTGGAACACGCCCAGGTCGATGAGCCTCTCGTACTCCACCCGGGTGAAGCGGCGCGTCCTGATCTCGTAGTCGACCATCACGGCAATCGTATCGGCGCAATGCACGACGCGTCAATGTCGCCGGATGGATATAATCGACACGCACGCATGACTCGTGCAGGAGGCACGCGATGGTCACGCTCGAGTTCCACGATCCGTCAGGCGCGATCGAGGTGAAGCAACCGTTCGCGCCGCGCGTCGCCGCCCTCGACGGCAAGCGCGTCGGCTTCGTCAGCAACGACCAGTGGCAGGCCTTCCGGATGCTGCCGCTCCTGAAAAAGCTGCTCGAGGCCGACTTCCCGGGGATCGAGGTGCTGCCGCTCGACGCGTTTCCTCAGGGCAACGCGCTGATCGGCTCGGAGGAGACCGCGGCCCAGGTCAAGCACAGCGGGGTCGACGCCGTCATCATCGGCAACGCCGCCTGAGGGTCCTGCGCCACTGCATGCGGCCGGGCGGCCGCTAGGCTCGAAGCACACGGGATTCCGACTGTCACCCTGACCCGTGCAGACTTCGTCGGCGTCATGACGAACGCCGTCGCCGGGCTCGGGCTGGCACCCGACGCGGCGATGGTCACATTCCCCATCGAGATGTTCCTCCCGGGCAGCGACATCTCCCCCGTGGAAGCGCGTAAGCGCGAGTTCTACGACGGGCTGACGCGATGGCGCTCGGCCTTCGGCGGCGACGGCGCGGCCGAAGCGCCGATGATCAAGGTCGAGGGCGCGAGCATGGAGGACACGTTCGCCCGCGCGAATCATCTGATGCTCGCGAATCGCTGGGGCGACGGTCTCCCGCTCTGGCCCCCGACGCGCGAGCGAGTGGACTGGATCCTGCGCGGGGCCACCCTCCCTCGGCGCCATCGGGTCGGCATCTTTCCGCCCCGCGGCGGCGTGACGACGATCGAGACGTGCGCGATCGCGCTCGCGATGGCCGGAGGGCGGCCCGAGTACCTGCCGGTGCTCGTCGGCGCGGTCGATGCGTTCCTCGATCCCGAGTCCGGCAGCGCGCAGCTTCAGGCCGCGTCAGGCAGTGCCTTCCCCGTGGTGATCGTCAACGGAGCCATCGGCGCCCAGATCCGGCTCAACGCCGGCTTCGGCTGCCTCGGTCCTGACCCGCAGCGACCGGCCGGGGCCAGCATAGGCCGCGCGCTGCGTCTCCTGCAGCAGAACGCCGGGGGCGCCCTGCCCGGCATCGGCACGATGGCCAACTACGGCGGCGTGCGTTACACGAACGTCGTCTTCGCCGAGGACGAGGCGAACCTGCCGCCGGGCTGGGCGCCGCACGCCACCGAGCGGCACGCCTTCGCGCCGGGGAAGAATTCGATCTCGCTCACGTTCGCCAACGGCGCCACCAACATCCGCCGCCGCGGAGCGAAGAAAGAGACGCCCGAAGAGGACGCGCTCCAGGGCATGTACCGCATGGCCGATTTCATGCGCGTGCCCAACATGCCGGGCCTCGCCGGCTACGAGCACGGCACCCCGGGCATCCTGATGATCCCGGGCGTCGTGGCGAACACGATGGCCGGCCTGGGCTGGACGAAAGCGTCGATCCGCGAGTTCCTCTGGGAGCACTCGCGCATTCCGACCGAGCATCTCCGGCGCTCCGGATGCCCGGCGTGGCTGGAGATCGACTCGAGCAAAGTCGTACGCGAGAGCATCGCGCTCGACCCGTGGCCGATCACCGCGAGCGCCTGACAACTTCGTGATCGTCGTCGCGGGCGGCGGCCATCCGACTAACAGCTACTGGCTCCAGGGCTACAGCCCCGGCGTCGTGGGGCGCACGCTCGAGCTGCCGTCGTCGTTCGACGATCTGCTGGCGGACGCTGAGCGAGACCTAGGGCCGCGCTGAACCCATGATCCACTGTCGCGCGGCCGCGAGCTCTCCTGCCGAGAAATGCCTGATCGCCGCCGACACGAAGTGCGATGCCAGATGTTCTGCGACGTTGCCCAGCGCCGAGTCCGTGACAACGGCAACCTTACCGATGCGCTTGTGGTGACCTCGAACGAAGCGGAAGTGCGCCGCCATCGCGCCAAGACTTTCCCAGCCAGGAAACCCGGAGAGCTCGACGATGAGGCCCGCGAGCGCGCCCGTGGCTTCGATGTGCGGATCGACCTCTCGTGCCAGCTTCACGAAGTCGCTCTCCTCGAGCGCAGCCTTCAGCCGCACGTACAAGATCGAATGCGCTGTGTCGAGTCGGTATTCGATCATGTGTCGCCTCTTCGGATCGTAACGGACTAACCAAGCACCAGCCGCGGCCGATCGCCCTCGACGATGATCCGCCAGAGGATGCGGCTCTGGCGGCGATCGTAATCCCCGTGCGCCCGGTGCATCGTCGCGCGGTCGTCGATGACCAGCACGTCGCCCTTGCGCCACACGTGGTGATAGACGATCTCCGGCCGGATCATGCGGTCGAGGAGGTCGGCCATGTAAGCCCGGCTTGCTTCGGGCGTCATTCCGTCGATGTGAGTCGCCTTGGTGATGTGGAAGTACACGGCCCGCGAGCCGTGCACGGGATGAGTACGCACCATCGGGTGCTCGATGGGCTTGCCGTACTTGTCCAGATCGTCCTGACGCGTGTCGCCGCGATCGCGGTCCAGGCTGTTGAACGTCGTCAGCGACTCGAGGCGCCTCCGTTCGCTCTCGGCAAGCGCGACGTAGGCCGCGCGCATGCTCGCCACGCTCGTGCCACCGCCGGCGGATGGAATCTCCACGCCGTACAGGATGGTCGCGGCCGGCGGGCGCTCGCGGTTGGTGTGGTCGGTGTGCCACTGCTCCGCGGGCTGCTGGCCGTTCCGGTGCCAGATCAGGCCGATCAGCGGAAAGTCGGGCATGTTGTGCTGCGAGTAGTGCTGCTCCATCGGCGGGCCGAACGCCGATGCGGCGGCGAGGTACTGTGCCGGCGTCAAGGTCTGTTCCCTGAACACGAGCGCCAGATGATCCGCCAGCGCGTGCGACAGCGCCTCGCGAGTCGGCGCGTCGATCGAGTGGCTCAGGTCGACGCCGGTGACTTCGGCTCCGAGCGACGGATGGAGCGCCGTGATCTTGACTGCCGCCATGATGCTGCCTCCCTCAGCGCGCCAGACCGGGAGTACCGGCCGCCACCGCGTAGACGTTCATCGTCAGCGAGACGGCCGTGTAGTAGCCCATCAGCACGACCACGTCGGTGATGCTCTCGTGGCCCAGCGCCTTGACCGCGCGGTCATAGAGCCCCTGGGAGACCAGCCGGCCGTCGGCGAGCGTGGTCGCCAGCTCGTAAACAACTTGCTCGCGCAGATCCGCGAACGAGGCCGAAAGGCCGGCCATCATCGCCTCGACGGCGGGAACGGGCAGCCCGACTTCCTTGCCTCGTTTCTCGTGAGCGGCGGCAGGGTAGGCCGAGTGCCACTTGCTGGTGATGACGATCACGGCGATCTCGCGCTCGCGCTCCGTCAACGACGAATGGCCCGGCGTGAAATGCTCGCCGAGTGGGGCGGCCGCGCGCAGCAGCTTGGGATTGTGAACCCACACCTTGTACGGGCCCGGGAGCCGGCCGCGCGGGCCGTCGACGAGGAAGCGGTAGCCTTCCTTCTGCTCGGCGGTCATCTGGTCGACGGGAATCTCGGCATAGCGTCCAAACGTCGGGGTGGTGCTCATCGCTCTGTCTCCTGTTCGCGTCTAACGGCGCTCATGGCGTCCTGATACTGCACCCGGCGGATGGGCATGACAACTACCGTCGCCCGAGCGCCGCATAGACGAGATCGATCAGGTGGCGCACGTGCTTGTGCTGCCATCCGCCCCGCCCTTGATTCATGGCGTAGCCGAAGGCGACGCGCGCATCGGGGTCCGCGAATCCGAGCGAGCCGCCGGCGCCGAAATGTCCGAAGGCCCGCGGGCTCGGCCCGAGACGGCGCTCGGCCATCGTGAGCTGAAAGCCCAGGCCGAATCGCGTCGGCCGCTGCAGCACGAGGTCGTCGCCGTACACGTGCTCGGCGCTCGCGCGCGCGATGATTTCCGGCGAGAGCACGTGAACTCCGTCGACCTCGCCGTCGCCGGCCAGCGCCGAGTAGAGGCGCGCGACGGCCCGCGCGTTGCCGTGGCCATTCGTCGACGGCACCTCGGCCGCACGCCACGGTCGAGTATTGACGACACCGGTCCCGGAAATCTCCGGCGGATTGCGGTAGGCGTTCACGCGCATCAGAGGCAGCCCGCTCAGCCCGCCCGGAGCGACGCTCAGCTGCCGCTGAAGCTCGGCCGTCTCGGCGCTCGGCTTCGCTGGAAGCACGTCGGCGCAGCGTGCGTCGAGCTCGGGCCCGAAGCCGATGAAGAAGTCGATGCCCGCGGGCCCCGTGATGCTATCGCGCAGGTAGGCGCCGAGGCTCTTACCGGTCACGCGTCGGACGAGCTCGCCGATCAGGAATCCCTGCATGTTGACGTGATACCCGTGGCCGGCACCTGGCTCCCACCAGGGCGCCTGCGCCGCCAGCGCCTCGGTCATGACGTCCCACGAGCGCCACGCGCCCGAGGGCAGCGGCTGCGCGATGGCCGGCAAGCCCGCCTGATGGGTCAAGAGATGGCGCACGGGAATACGCGCCTTGTTCACCTGGCCGAATTCGGGCCAGTAGCTGGCCACCGGCGCGTCGAGATCGAGCACGCCCGCGTCGACCAGGCGCAGCGCACAGACCGCGCTGATCGCCTTGCCGACCGAGTAGAGGTTGACGATGGTGTCGCGCTGCCATGGTCGGGTGCGCGCGGCGTCGGCGTGGCCGCCCCACAGATCGACCGCGGCATGACCGTGGACATAGACCGTCAGGGCCGCGCCCACTTCGAACCCGGAGGCGAGCACCTCGCCTAGCGCGGCTCGCACTGCCCTGAACGCGGGCTCGCAGTGCCCGTCGACGATCGCGTCGCTCTCGCCCATCGCGTCGCCGACAATAGCAAAATCCTGCCTGGGCGCTCCGCCGCCCGTTGTCGTTGGCGGGTTAGCGCGGCTCCTTGGCCTTCAGCTGCGCGTCGTTCGCCTTGATGAAGGCGCGGATGTCCTCGGCCAGGTCGAGCAGCTTCGTCCACTGCTCCTTGTAGAGGGTGACCGGAAACCGGCCGAGACCATAGACCGAGACTCCGCCCTTCTCGCTGACCTTCAGCGAAACGCCGCGCGTCGCCTGAGCCTTCAGCGCGGCATTCTCCGCCTTGAGCCGCTCCATCTCCGCGTGCACGTCTTCAGCCATCGTCGCTCTCCTCCCCAGTCAGGATCTCACACGAGTTTCAGACGTGGAACTATCGTGCTCAATCTTCACGCGCCCGGATTCTCGAAAGGGTACAACACGTCGATTGCCCAGCCGACGTCCAAGCGCTCGCCTCGCCAACCCGGCATGGCGGTGCGCGGGTGCACGATCAGTCCTGCCGCTTCGTTTCGCTTTCGTATCGTTGCCATCGGATCGGCGGGCATTGCAGGAGAGCGCGGGATCTCTGGCAAGAGCTCGCCGTCCGGCCGGCGGAACTGCAGTGCGCCGTCGGGCTGTCGCTCGACCTGATAGCCCTCCTCGTGAAACCGCCCGATGGTGCCGGCGACAGAGCATGGCCAGATTCGAGAGCGTGGTGGGCCCGCCCTGAGCCCAGTGTCGAATGTGATGGCCCTGCCCGAAGCGCACGGTGCAGCCCGGGAACCGGCACCCGTGATCTCGATGATGGAGCGCGCGCCGTAACGCCGAGGAAGTAGTGCGACTCCGGGCGGCGACCTCCACCACCCGGCCGTCGGGCCCGTGCGCCATTACCACCCGGCTCGCCTCGCATGCCAGCCTCTGAGACGTTTCCGCGGAAACGCACGTCCCGTCCTCGAGGGCCGACTGCCCCGGAGCTTCCGGGTCCGCCAGCACCGGAGCGTCCACATGGACCACGACCTGATATCGCTGTCGTCTCGGCGCCGTTGGGGCGCTTAGGCGCGCGATTCACAACGAGGCGCGAGCGTCAACGAGCGCGCGCGCCGAGCGCTGTCAAGCACAAATCGCGAAAGAAGAAGATTCTCGGCTGGCAGCGCGAGATCCGACACACGTATCCGAATTCAGACGCCGCGGAGCGAAGCGCACTACGCCCCCACCCCCCACGTGATCGCGTTGCGCAGCAAGGTGATGAACGCGTCGCTCTCCCACGAGCCACGGAACGTGAGCGGCGTCGTGTCCGTCGGATCGACCGCGCGCGCCGCTCTGATCGCGGGGTTATGGCAGTGGCCGAGTGCGAAGTAGGCCACGCCGCCCTGGCCGACCGTGCGCGTGTAGCCGAGCACGCGGGTCCTTCCGTCCGGCTGCAGCGAGGTGTCCGATGGATACAAGGTGCCGATCGCCGGCGACGTCGCGGTGGGGCCATAGTCCGCGGTCAGGAGGATCCGCGTCGACTTCGGATCCTGCAGCTCGATGAAGTAGGGCTCGTCCTCGACGACGAACGAGGGGCCGAGCCCGCGCGTCAGGCTCGAGTCGCCGCCGGTCACGTCGACCCGGATCTTGCAGATCGGCGGGTGGGTCAGGAAATAGCTCCCGAGCAGCGCGTGGTGCTCGGTCTTCACCGTCCGGCGCTGACGCGCGCCCTCCACGCGGTCGGCGCGGCCGCCGCTCGTGCCGTGCAGGCCGAGCCAGTGTCCGCCGGCCTCGAGCCACTGCTGGATGGCGCGGCACTGGGCGGCGTCGGGGTATGGGCCGGCCACGTAGGTGATCAGCGAGCGGCTCACCGCCAGCCACTTCTCCACATCGCTGAAGTCGTTGGCGACGGACGCCTGGATCTCGCGCTCCGCCAGGAGCCCGAGGAGGCGCAGGCGCGCGTAGTCCTGATCGTGCCCGGCCAGCGATCCCGGAGGGAAGCCGCCGGCGATGAGGTGCACTCGTGCGGACTCTGTCATCGGATCACCTCGTCTCGGACCGGGATGTGAACCCGGACCGGATTAGAATTCGACCCATGAATACCACAGCCAAACCCGATCGTGTCGACGCCTCGCGAGCCGCCCTGATCGTCTACGACGCCTGCCGCCGTGCCCTGACGCCCGCCGATCCCGCCCGACGTGCGGCGATGCGGCCGGTTCTCGACGCCTGGATCGCCCTGATCGGGGCTTGCCGAGCAAGGGCGATGCCCATCATCTATACCACCCCGGTCAGCCGCGCCGACGGGGCCGACGTCGTGCTGCTGCCGACCGACCTCAGCGTCGAGACGGGCGTGCCGTCGCTCACGAATTGTGTCGAGGGCACACCCGACGCGGGCTTCCCGGACGAGATCGCGCCGCGACCTGAGGACTACGTCTTCCTCAAGCGCCGGCCGAGCGCGTTCTACGGCACCGGGGTGGCCGAGCTCTTGCGCCTGCTCCGCCGCGGCGCGATCGTGATCGGCGGCGGCGCGACCAATCGCGGCGTCGAGACGAGCGTGCGCGAGGCCTTCAGCATGGACCTCGACACCGTCGTCGTACGCGAGTGCTGCTGGGGCGGCGACGCCACGGCCCACGCCTACAGCCTGGACAAGTCGATGAAGATGTACTCGCGCGTCCGCACCTTGCAGCAAGCTCTGGCGATGCTCGCGTGATCGGCCGGGCGAGCGCTAGCCGCCGCGGCCCTGCGCGGCCAGCCATTCGGCCGCCGGAGGCACGTTCGGGTCGCGCGGGCGCAGCTGGTAGTACTTGACCAGCGGAAAGTACGCGGCGGCCAGTCGCCGGAGCTCGGCGACCGGTGACGGATGCAGATCGACGCGCAGATCGACCATCGGGTACGGCTCGCGGTCGACCACGTAGAGCCCGCCGGACGTTTCGCCGTCGGGCTGGCCTCCCGCCGCCTTCCCGGCCTCGAGCGATCGCAGCAGCCGCTCCCACAAGGTGAGATCGGCGCCGAGCCGGAACGTCTCGAACATCGCGTCGGCGACCTTTTCGCCGACGACCGCGTTGGCGGTGACGACCACGTTGCGATCGACGCGATGGCCGGCCCACGGCTTGTTCCCGGAGCCCGTGCGGCCGGCGCCGAGGCCGGTCACGTCGAGACAGCCGAGCTGCCGGCGCTCGACGAACTGATCGCTCGCCGCGATCTCGTCCAGCACGCGCGGCGCCGAGTGGCCGGCGCGCAGAAGATTCAGGCCGAGGTGGCCGAGTCGCGGATTGGTGCTGGCCTGGGTGACGATCGCGCCGACTCCCGGCGCCACGTGGATGCATCGCGAGCCGACCGCCATCTCGCTGGTCGAGATCGCGATGCCGAACATGCCGGTGCGCTCACAGCGGCCGATGAGCGAGAAGGTCATCGCCGGCTCAGCCCAGACGCCGGCGCAGAAACTCCGCGATCTCGAGCGTGCACGCCATGCCCTGCGGGATCGCCTTGGTCAGGGACACGAACGCGTGGATCTGCCCGGGGTACTCGCGGTAGACGACGTCGACGCCGGCCTCGCGCAGCCGATCGCCGTAGGCCCGGCCCTCGTCGCGGAGCGGATCGAAGCCGGCGGTGACGATCATGGCCGGCGGCTGGCCCTTCAGACTGGCGGCGCGCAGCGGAGACGCCCTGAGATCCGACTTGTCCGCCGTCGTTCCGCAGATACTGCTCCATGTACCAGAGGATCCGGTCGCGGGGGATCACGTGGCCGTCGGCCAGGTCCTTGTGCGAGCCGGTGTCGAGCGAGAAGTCGACGGCCGGGTAGATCAGCACCTGACACGTCGGAGCCGGCACGCCGCCGGATGCGGCGAGCTGCGAGACGACGGCCGAGAGATTGCCGCCGGCCGAATCACCGGCCACGGCGACGCGACCCGTGTCGGCGCCGACGTCGCGGCCCTTCGTGCGGAGCCAGCGGTACGCCGCCAGGCAGTCGTCGACCGCGGCCGGGAACTTGTGCTCGGGCGCCAGCCGATAGTCGACGGCCACGACGAGCGCGCCGGCGTGCTTGGCCAGCCGCGCGCAGAGCCCGTGATGTGTCTCGAGATCGCCCTGCACCCAGCCGCCGCCGTGGAAGTACGCGACGGCAGGCAGCGGCGTCGTCCCGGTGCTCGGCGCGTAAACGCGCGCGGGGATCGCGCCCGCCGGCCCGGGGATGCTGATGTCTTCGATGCGCGGCAGCGCCGGCGCCGGCTCGTCCATCAAGGTCACCATGACGCGGAGCTGCTCGCGTAGCTCGGGCAGCGGCGGAAAGAATCCGGGCACGCGGATCGATTTGACGAACTCGCCGACGATCTGGGCTTTCGGGTCCATCGTGCGGTCGCCCATCTTGATGCGATGGCCGTCCAGAAAGCGCAGCGCCTCCTCCTCGCTCAGCGCCGTGTGGGTCATGTCCAGCGCGGGATGCGTGCTCATCGAAATCCTCCTGTCAGGCGGACCACATGTCGGGCAAGGTGAAGCCGTGGCGGAACGGATCGGACGGGTCGATCCCGTGCTGGAACACGCCGGTGATCCACGCCTGGCCGGCGATGGTGGGGACGATGCCGGGCCGCCCTGCCACTTTCACCTCGCCGGCGATCGTCGCGTCGAACCTCGAGCCGATGATCGACTCGTGGACGAATCCCTGCCCCGGCCCGAGCTGACCCCGGGCGTGGAGAACCGCCAGCCGCGCCGAGGTGCCCGTGCCGCACGGGCTCCGGTCAATGCGGCCCGGCGCCACGACCACGGCGTTACGGCTCACCGTGTCGGGCCCCGCGAACGGCATCGCGAACTCGGCGAACGTCACGCCCTGGATCTCTGGGTTCTCGGGATGACTCACGGGAAGCTGCTGCTTCGCGGCGGCGACGATTCGGTTACCCAGGGTGACGATGTCGCGCGCCTCTTTCGGCTCGACCGAGAGGCCGAGCGCCGGCGCGTCGACGATCGCGAAGAAGGCGCCGCCGTAGGCGACGTCGACCGCAATCGAGCCCAGGCCCTCGACATCGAGCTTGGCGCCCAGATGCGTCGCGAAGCACGGCACGTTCGTGAACTGCACGCGCTCCACCTTACCGTCGCGGCAGCGCGCCTCGACGGGCACGGGGCCCGCCGGCGTGTCCAGGGTGAGCGTCGTCACCGGCTCTCGCATCGGCAGCATGCCGGTCTCGAGGAGAACGGTCGCGGTGCAGATCGTGTTCGACCCGGACATCGGCGGATAGTCGGTCGACTCCATGATGATCAGGCCGGCGTCGCAGTCGGGCCGCGTGGGCGGCGTGACCAGATTCACGCAGAGGGCGGGCTTGCCGCGCGGCTCGAGCAGGAGCCAGCGGCGCAGCTCGTCGCCCTGAGTCTCGAGATAGCGCTTCTTCTCGAACATCGTGGCGCCCGGCGGCGGCAGGACTCCGCCGACGATCACGTGGTTGTCCTCGCCGCCGACGTGACAGCCGATCACGGTCACCGTGCGCTCCCACTTCACGTGCGGATGGTACCATTCCCCCTCCAGTGAAGTTCATCGGCGCCTCGATCAAGCGGCTCGAAGACCCGCGGCTGCTCGCGGGCGGCGGCCGCTACGTGGACGACCTGGCCCGCCCGGGCACGGTGCACGCGGTCGTCGTGCGGAGCCCTCACGCGCACGCCGGCATTCGCCGGGTGGACGCGCGCCAGGCACTCGCAAGGCCGGGAGTGCTGGCCTGCCTGACGGCGGCCGACCTCGACGGGGTCGCGAAGATTCCGTTGCGCCAGCCCGGCAAGCCGAGGCATGCCGCCTATCTGCAGCCGCCGCTGGCCGGCGACCGGGCCCGCTACGTCGGCCAGCCGATCGCGGTCCTCGTCGCGACCGATCGCGCCGCCGCCGTCGACGCGCGCGAGCTCGTCGAGATCGAGTACGACGTGATGCCCGCACACATCGACACCGAGGCCGCCGAGCCGCTGCTGTTCGCCGAGGGCAACGTGGCCGACTCCTGGACCACGACCCTGGGCGACGTCGATGCTGCTGCTGCGCGGCGCGGCCTGCGTCGTGCGCGAGCGATTCGACGTCGGGCGGCAAACCGCCGCGCCGATGGAAACCCGCGGGCTGCTCGCCGAATGGGACGCGCGCGCCGGGCCGCCTCACGGTATGGGGGATGACGAAGGTCCCGTACTTCAACCGCCGGACGCTCGCCGCCCTGCTGGGGCTCGACGAGGCGCTCATCGACTTCGCGGAATCCGACGTCGGTGGAGGCTTCGGCGCCCGCGGCGAGTTCTATCCCGAGGACTTCCTGATCCCCTATCTGGCCCGGCGCCTGGATCGTCCGGTGAAGTGGGTGGAGGATCGGCGCGAGCATTTTCTGACGATCAACCATTCGCGCGAGCAGCAGTGGTCGGTCGTCGCGGCGTCCGACGAGCGCGGACGGCTGCTGGCGCTCGACGCCACCCTGGTCAACGTCATGGGCGGCTATCTCCGCACGCACGGCGTCTGGGCCGCCGCGCTTACCGCGTCGTACCTGCCGGGCCCGTATCAGTGGCCGAGCTATCGCTGCCGCGTCTCCTGCGTCATGACCAGCAAGACCCCGACCGGCACCGTCCGCGCGCCGGGATTCTACGAGGGCACGTTCGTGCGCGAGCGGATCATCGATCGGCTCGCGGCGCGCGCGGGGCTCGATCCCGCCGAGATGCGCCGCCGCAATCTGGCCAGGCCCGCCGACCAGCCCTACACGGTCAGCACCGTCGCCGCAGAGATCACCGGCCGGACCGCCGACTTCGCCGGCGAGGACTTCGGCGAGATGTTCGAGCATGCGCTGAAGGCGGGCCGGTACGAGGCGAAGCTGGCCGGTGCCGCGAGCTGAACGCCGCGGGTGGCGACGTCCGGTACGGCGTTGGGCTCGCGGCGGTCGTCGAGACGTCGGGCACCGGCCCGTTCGAGAGCGCGAAGGTGATTCTGACGGCCGAGGGCCGGATCGCGCTGGCGGCGGGCGCGACCTCGCTCGGCCAGGGGCTCCCCACCACGCTCGCGCAGGTGTGCGCCGAGGTCATCCAGGTGGAGCCGGCCGAGATCGCCGTGCATCTCGGAGACACGCGCTGGATGGGGCACGGCGTGGGCAGCTCGGCCAGCCGCTCCGCGGTGATGGCCGGCGCCGCCGTGCACCAGGCGGCGACACGGCTGCGCGAGCAGATCGTGGCGCTCGCGGCCGCGCACTTCGAGGCCAGCCCGGCCGACATCACCCTCGAAGACGGTGCCGCCTTCGTCCGCGGCGTCCCCGATCGGCGCTGCTCCTTTCGCGAGATCGCGGCGCTCGCCGGAGGGCCGCTCGAGGCGGAGCACCGCCACGAGACCACCCAGGCGATCGGCTCGTTCGGTCTGCACCTCTCGGTGGTGGGTGTCGACGTGGCGACCGGCGAGGTCTGCCCGGAGACGCATTTCGTCCTGTGCGACGTGGGGCGCGCGATCAATCCCACGATCGTCGAGGGCCAGCTGGTGGGCGCCGTGATCCAGGGCATCGGTCACGCGACGATGGAGGAGCTGGTCTACGACGCGAGCGGCCAGCTCCTCACCGGCACCTTCATGGACTACGCGATCCCGACGGCGGCGCGTGTGCCGGCGGTCGAGCTTCTCGTGCATGAAGCGCCGGCGCGCTCGAATCCTCTGGGCGTGAAGGGCGCCGGCGAATCCGGCACGTCGGGAGTGGGCGCCGCGGTCGCGAACGCGGTGGCCGGCGCGGTCGGCGATGCCGCCGCCCGCCATCTGCCCCTGACCGCATCGCGGGTCAAGGCAGCCCTCTCCTGATCCGCCTGCTGGTATTCCTGGCCCTCCTCCTCGCCGGCTGCGCGAGCACCGGCGGGAGCGCCGGCCCCACCGCTGCGGACCAGCGCAACGCTTCGCTTCGCGAAGAGGTCCACCACGTGTCGGTCGCCAGCGCCGGCGCCACGATCGTGGTCACGACGTATCGTCCGAGCGGCTCGGGGCCGCTTCCGTGGATCGTCATGAGCCACGGCACCGCGACCACGCCGGAAGCCCGCTCGATCGGCCGCTATCGTATGCTGAACCCGATCCGCGAGTGGGTGCGGCGCGGCTATGCGGTGGTCGTTCCGGTGCGGCGCGGCTACGGCGCGAGCGGCGGCGACAAGTTCGGCGACTCGTACGGTAGCTGCTCCAGGCCGGACTTTTGGCGCGCGGGCGAAGGCGCGGCGCTGGATCTCCTGGCGACGATCGAGTGGGTCAAGACGCAACAGGATCTCGATCCGAAGCGGTGGCTGCTGGTCGGCCAGAGCTCGGGTGGGTTCGCGTCGATCTACACCGCGTCGAAGCGTCCGGAGGGGCTCGTCGCGGTGCTCGCCTTCGCGCCCGGCCGCGGCGGCCGCCCGGACACGCATCCAGGCCTGCCGTGCGCGCCGGATCCGGTGGCCAGGCTCTTCGCCTCGATCGCGCCGAGCATCGCGGTGCCGGTCCTGTGGTTCTACGCTGAGAACGACGCGTACTTCGGCCCGGCGGCGGCGAAGCTCTGGTTCGAGAGCTTCCGCGCCGCCGGCGGGCGCGGCGACTTCGTGATGCTTCCGCCCTTTCCCGAGAACCGCGGCCACGTTGTCTATCCCTCGGCCGCCGGCACGCCGCTCTGGACCGAGGCCGTGGCCGTGTTCTTCCGCGCGCACCAGATCACGCTTCCGTTCTAGCGCCCGTCTAGAACGCGGCCGCGGACCTCGGCAGCCCGACCGCGTCCGCGGCCGCCAGGATCTCCTCCCACGTCGTGGCGTCCACCTCGATGCCCGTGCGAGCGCGCTCGACCTGCGCGATGCGCTCGGGCTCGCCCGGGACCAGGACCGGCAGCTTCGGATCGGCCGGCGGCGAGGCCTTCACGTAGTCGATGAAGCCGTCGATCTCTCGCCGGAGCCAATCGACTCCCGCGAGCCGCGCCGGGTCGACGAGGATCGTGAACATGTTGTTGACGACACCGCCCAGGCGCTGGTTGCCGGGCTGGATGCTCGGACCGCCGGTGAGCGCCGTCGCGAGGAGTTCCGTCACCACGGCGAGCGCGTAGCCCTTGTGGCCGCCGAACGGGAGCAAGGCTCCGTGCGGCTCGCTGTACATCACGTTCGGGTCGCGCGTCGGCTGCCCCTTGGCGTCGATCAAGGCGCCCTCGGGGGCCGGCTTGCCCGCGTTCTTCGCGACGCGGATCTTGCCCGCCGCCACCGCGCTCGTGGCCATGTCGAGCAGCAGCGGGGCGTGGCGCTCCGTGCCGGGCACGGCGATGCAGACCGGGTTCGTCACGAACCGGGCGTCGGTGCCCCGAAACGGCGCGACGATCGCCCGGTGATCCGTGACGTTGACGAAGTGCAGCGAGACGAGACCGGCGGCGCTCGCCAGCTCTCCGTACGCGCCGACGCGTCCGATGTGGTGCGCGTTGGCCAGGGTCATGGCGACCACGCCCGTGTCGCGGCAGCGAGCGATCGCGGCGTCCATCGCCTCGCCCGCGACCGGGCGACCGTACCCCCGGCCGCCGTCGAACATCAGCATCGCCCCGTCGTCCTTCACGACCTTCGCCCGCGTGTTCGGCACGACGAGCCCGGCCTTCAGGTGACGGATGTACGTCGGGATCATCCCGACGCCGTGGCTGTCGTGGCCCATCAGGTTCGCGCGCACGAGATGCTCGGCGACCAGGTCGGCCTCCGGGGCGGCGCTTCCACCCGCTCTGCACGATCGCGCTGGTCAAACGTTTGAGGTTATCGGCAGTCGCACGCACGCGATTCCTCCCTCAGTCTGGGTGAGCGTCGCATCATCAATGAGCGAGCGGATCGGGGCGCAGCTGGAAATGGACGGCGATCGGCTTCTTGCCCTTCCCGCCCTCCATGAGCCACGGCGCGCGGTCCCCGCTCGTCGTCCACAGCCCGCGGCCCTTCCAGCCGGCCGCCGGGTCGTCGATACGCCCGTCGAACCCCTTGGCGTAGAAGCCCAGCGGATACGGGACGCGCAGAACGATCATCTTGCCGTCCTTCAGCGCGATCAGGCCGTCGTTGAGATTGCCGGTCGACATCGGTACGTCCTCGCCGAGCCCGAACGTGTTGTGCTGGTCGACCCACGTGTAGTAGCTCGACTCGGCGCTGTTCTCGCCGATTCCCTGGAAGCCCGGGCCCGGGTACTGATAGAAAGCCCAGCCCTCAGGGCAGTGATCGCCGGTGGCCTTGGGGCCGTTGAGCGGCCCCTTGCACTTGCGCCGGTCGAAGCTGCCGATGTGGCCGCTGCCCATCGATGCCCACACGACGCCCTGCCTGTCGATGTCGGCGCCGCGGATCCCGAAATAGGGCTTCGGCACGTTGTAGATCTCGGCGAGCGCAGTCGCCGGCGGATTCGGTCCCGGCGCGACCCGCACGACCGCCGCGGTGGCGCCGAACACGCCGACCGAGCCCCAGATCGAGCCGTCGACCGGGCTCGGCATCACCGCGTAGAAACCGCCGGCGATGCGCTTGTCCTTGGTCGGGTCGACCGGTTGATCCTGCTCGACGTAGTCGTCGCGCTTGCCGTTGCCGTTCGTGTCGAGGACGAACGCGGTCCACCCCTGCGACTTCGCCGCGTCGCCCGTCTCGTCGAAGAGCTTCGTGTTGACCCAGCCCAGCGCCTGGCCACCGCCGCTGGTCCACACGGTCTCGTTGGCGTCGTAGCCGAACTGCAGGTGATGCGTCTGGAAGCACGTATCGACGAACGTATACTTCATCGTCTTCGGATCGAGGAACGTGAGCGAGCGGTTCGTCCGTTCCAGCGCGAACAGCTTGGCCGACGGATGATCCGAGCCCTTCTGGCAGAATGCCGGATTCTTGGGCCCGCGCACCACCGCCGCGAACCAGACCCGGCCCTTCCGGTCGAACATGCCGTTGTGGTTGTTGGCCTTGCTGTCCCAGAGCTTCTCCTCGCCCCAGTAGGGCGACGGCGCCATGGGCTTCTCGATCGCGGCGTGTCCGGGTCCGAGCGCCTCCGGCGTGTCGGGGTCGCGCACGGGCGCCTTGAAGAACGTGACGGTGTGCGTTTTCGGGTCGAGGATCGGGTAGTCGTCGCCCGCGTACTCGGGCGAGCCGTAGAGCTTGCCGTAGGCGTTGACCGTCGGATAGCGCCGATCCGACGCGATCAGGTCGTGGAGATACTTCTTGGGGTCGCCCCATTCCCACGTCGTCACGACGATGTTGCGCTCGACGCCCTGCGGACGCGGCGGCTTGCTGTGCGGCAGCTCACCCTTCGCGACGCGGTCGGTCCAGTCGCCGAAGTACTTGAACGGGGCACCGCCGAGCACCTGCGTGAGCGGATTCAACATGAGCAGCGCGGCCTGGCCCGACTGCACGCGACGAATCCACGCCTTGTCCGACGACTCGAACTGGCCGAGCGAGGCCGGAATCGTCCGCGTCGAGAGCTGGCCCAGCTGATGGCAGCCGACGCAGGACCGGTTCTTCACGACGGTGAGCCAGTCCGCCTGGGTGATGTTCGCGGGGATGTTGCTCTTGCCGCCGAACTGATCCGCCTCCGGGATCTTGAGCATCGAGTACCAGTAGATCGCCGGGTAGTACTGCGCGGCCGCCGCATCGGTCGGCGCCGGGACCGCGCTGAGATTCACCGGCTTGCCGGGCTCGGCGTCGACCTTCGCCGAATCGACGAGGCCGTAGCCACGGACCCAGAGCTTGTATCTGGCCTTCGGCAGATCGGGCACCAGGTAACGGCCCTGGTCGTCGGTGACGACCATCCGCGCGAATCGGGTCGGGAGATCGGTCGTCTCCGCGATCACCCACACCCCGGCCTCGGGCCCACTCGGCCCTGTGACCACACCGCCGATGTCATCGGAGTCGATGCGCACCGCGCCGCCGCCCGGTTGCTGGGCGTCCAGGTTGACCGTCAAGCCGGCCGCGATCGCGACGGCCACCACTGCCAGCCACAGCGCCTTCTTCGTCGTCGTCATAGCGCCACTCCTTTCATCCCGTTCCGCCGCTCGCCGCTGCGCGCCAGGATGATACCTCGGGGCCTGCGGGCGCGCGATGGCGGTTGCGCCGAGCGCCACCGCCGTTTAGAGTGCAAGCAATGCGCGTGGCCATTCTGCCGTCGGGCGCGCTGCTGGCGGACGCGCCACGCGGCGGCGACGAGGCAAGCGACGGCCTATCCGGAGTGGCCCGCGCCCGCATCGCCCGCGCCTTCGCGAGTGGGCCCGGGCACGCCCTGCTCGACCTGGGTTCAACCGAGCTCGACGCACCACTCGTCCCCCCACTCGCATTCCTGCGCGACCTCGGCCGCGCATTCGTGACGCGGCTCTGCGCCCTGCCCGACCTCGAGGAGCGCCGTGACCGAATCGAGGTCGACTGCCCCGCTGACGAGCGTGCGCGGCTCGCCGGCAACATCCCGCCCATGGACGGCAGCGAGTACGTCGACGCCGACTGGATCGCGGCGCGCTGGGCCGATCTCAACCGCGCGTTCGCCGACGAGATCCGCGCGCACCGCGGCTCGGTCGGTGACTGGCTGAGCGCGCGCCATCCCTCGTGGCACGTCGTCGGCAAGGTGTGCCTGCACCTGGCCGAGAATCGCGCAGACGAGGAGCATCCGTTCGCCTTCCTCGCGACCTACGCAGCGCGCGCCGGCGCGGGCGGCAAGGTGCAGCATCGGCCACTGGCGCGCGCGCTCGAGGAGTCCTCCGCGCGCGGCGACCGGCAGGCGCTGCTCCATCTGCTCGTGCCCCTCCAGCGCGCGGCGGAGCAGATCGCGTGGCTGGCTGAGCTGATCGACTCAGGCGAAATCTACCAGGCGTCGGCGTGGACACCCGCCCAGGCGCACCGCTTCCTGAACGCCATCCCGGCCTTCGAGGCGGCCGGGCTGATCGTGCGCGTCCCCGACTGGTGGCGCGCTCGCCGCCCGCCAAGGCCGGAGGTTGCCGTGCGTGTGGGCGAGAAGAAGCCAAGCGTGGTCGGCATGGACGCGCTGCTCGACTTCTCGGTCGCCGTCGCGCTGGGTGATGAGAAGCTGACGAGCGCCGAGGTGCGTCAACTCCTGCGCGTCGTCGGGCGGGCTGGTGCGGCTGCGCGGGCAATGGGTCGAGCTGGACCGCGAGCGGCTGCGCGAAGTGCTCACCCACTGGGAGCGCGTGCAGCGCGAGGCCGAGAAGGGCGGCCTCTCGTTCCTCGAGGGCATGCGGCTGCTCGCCGGCGCCGCTCGGACGGATGATGCTGCGGCGCTCGCGCCGCGAGAGGGCTGGTCACGCGTCGAGGCCGGCGCCTGGCTCGCGCGCACGCTGGAAGCGCTGCGCGGGCCGGCGGGGCTCGCGGCGACCGATCCGGGCCCGGACCTTCGCGGCACCTTGCGGCCCTATCAGAAGGTCGGCGTGGCGTGGCTCGCGTTCGCTTCGTCGCTGCGGCTCGGCGTCTGCCTGGCGGACGACATGGGGCTCGGCAAGACCATCCAGGTGCTCGGCCTCCTGCTCCTGCACAAGCGGCGCGAGCGGGCCGGCGCGCCGCCGCATCTGCTCGTGGCGCCGGCGTCGCTCCTGGCCAACTGGCAGGCCGAGATCGACCGCTTCGCGCCGTCGCTGGCGACGCTCGTCGCGCACCCGTCCGCCATGGCCGCGCGCGAGCTGGCCGAGCTGGCCAGCGCCGATCTCGGCTCGACCGATCTCGTCATCACTACCTACGGCACGCTGGCGCGCCTCGAGGCGCTGCGGGCGCGTGAGTGGTCGCTGGTGATCCTCGACGAGGCCCAGGCGATCAAGAACCCCGGGGCACGGCAGACGCAGGCGGTCAAGACGTTGAAGGCGCGCAGCCGCATCGCGCTCACCGGCACGCCGGTCGAGAATCGCCTGGGCGATCTGTGGTCGATCTACGACTTCCTCGACCCTGGCCTGCTTGGCTCGGCCCGCGAGTTCTCGGCGTTCGCCAAGCGGCTGGCCGAGAGGCCGGACGAAAGCTACGCGCCACTGCGCCGCCTGATCCAGCCCTACCTCCTGCGCCGGCTCAAGACCGATCGCGCCGTCGTGGCCGACCTGCCCGACAAGACGGAGGTGAAGGCGTTCTGTCTCCTCTCCGGTTCGCAGGCCGCGCTCTACCAGAAGTCGGTCGAGGAGCTCGGGCGCGCCATCGCGGGCCTCACGCAGGGCATCGAGCGGCGCGGGCTGGTGCTCGCCTATCTCATGCGCTTCAAGCAGATCTGCAATCATCCGGCGCACTGGCTGGGCGAGAGTACGTGGGACGAGGCGGCCAGCGGCAAGCTGGCGCGGCTGCGCGAGATCGTCGAGGCGGTGGCGGCCAAGCAAGAAAAGATGCTGGTGTTCACGCAATTCCGCGAGGCCACCGAGCCGCTGGCCATGTTCCTGACAGGGCTGTTCGGCCGGCCCGGGCTCGTGCTCCACGGCAGCACGCCGGTCAAGGCTCGGGGCGGGCTCGTGCGGCGCTTCCAGGAGGATGCGACCGTGCCGTTCTTCGTGCTGTCAGTGAAGGCGGGTGGAAGCGGCCTGAACCTCACCGCGGCCGCCCACGTCGTGCACTTCGACCGGTGGTGGAACCCCGCGGTCGAGGACCAGGCGACCGACCGCGCCTACCGCATCGGCCAGCACAAGAACGTGCTGGTGCACAAGCTCGTATGCCGCGGCACCATCGAGGAGCGCATCGACAAGCTCATCGAGGACAAGCAGGCCCTGGTGCGCGGGGTGCTCCAGGGTGGCGGCGAGACGCTGCTGACCGAGATGAGCGACGCAGAGCTGATGGCCATGGTCGCGCTCGATCTGCGTCGGGCCACGGCCGAGGCCTGAGACAAGGAGGCGCGATGGCGTGGTACGGCGGCGGCTTCGACGACTACCGACCATACGTATCGGTGGTGCACAAGAAGGCGTACGGCATGCTGGCGCTGGCAAAGCTTCTGAAGAAGAGCAAGCGCAAGGCCGAGCCGGTCGTGATCGCGGGCCGCAAGCGGCAGCTCGCCACGACGTTCTGGGGCAGGGCGTGGTGCGACAACCTCGATCGCTACGCCGACTTCGCCAACCGGCTGCCACGCGGGCGCGCGTATCTGCGCAACGGCTCGGTGCTGGATCTGGCGATCGCCGCGGGCCGAGATCGAAGCCTACGTGGCCGGCACCGAGCTGTACCGGGTGACGATCGACATCGCCCCTCTCGCGAAGACGCGCTGGCGCCGGGTGGTCGCGCGCTGCACCGGCCGGATCGGCTCCCTCGTCGGGCTGCTGCGCGGTGAGCTGTCCAACGACGTGCTGGCCGTGCTGACCGAAGGGAAGGATGGGCTGTTCCCGGAGCCGCGCGAGATGACGCTCGACTGTACGTGCCCGGACTGGGCGGGCGTGTGCAAGCACGTCGCCGCGGTCCTCTATGGCGTGGGCATCCGTCTCGACGCCAAACCGGAGCTCTTCTTCGTGCTACGCCGCGTGGACCAGGCCGAGCTGCTGAGCTCGGCCACTGCCGGCGCCGTATCCCGCGGGCGCCCGGCCGCGGGCAAGCGCATCCCCGACGATCGGCTGTCCGCGGTGTTCGGGATCGACCTGGAGGACGCGCCCCGCTCCCGCGTCTCCAAACGCCGGCGTTGAGCCTTGACCGCAGTTGCCGTATCGTGGCGAGAGCTATGAAGGCGCCGCCTCTCTCGCTGTGGCGGATGACGCGGGTCCGCTACGATCGTCTCGTCGACGTCGGCATTTTCGGCCCTGAGGATCGGGTCGAGCTGCTCGACGGTCTGCTCGTCGCCCGGGAGCCGCAAGGCGAGCGTCACGCCACGGTCGTCGGCCTTGTACGCGCCGCGCTGGAGAAGGCGTTCGGCCGCGGCTATCACGTCCGAGAGGAGAAGCCGATCGCTCTCGATGAGCAGTCGGAGCCCGAGCCCGACGTCGTCGTCGTGCCGGGTCGACTTCGAGACTATCTGACGGCCCATCCCTCCCGGCCCGCCCTCGTCGTTGAGGTTGCCGACACGTCGCTGGCGCTCGACCGGTTGCGCAAAGGCGGTCTGTACGCACGGGCAGGGGTCTCCGACTACTGGGTCGTCAACCTCATCGACGAGGTGCTGGAGGTGTATCGGGATCCGGTACGCACCCCTTCAGGACACGGCGGCTGGAAGTACGATTCGGTTCGTTTGCTCCGGCGCCACGCCGTCGTCACGCCGCTTGCGGCACCCCGAGCCCGCATCCGCGTCGCCGCGCTGCTGCCGTGAGGAAACTGACGGTGCCGTCTACCAGGGCAGGATCGCGGGCTCGTAGTTCTCGATCCGCTCCTTGACCGCCATCACGGGCTCGATACCGTAGAGCCGCCTGGCATTCTCGCCCATCAGCTTCCGCTGCGCCTGAGCCGGCACGTCGAGCTCGGCCATGTGGTGCAGGCCTTCCCAGGCGTCCTCGGCGTCGTGGTGCGGATAGTCCGACGACCAGATCGCGACGTCCTGGAACACGTCCCACAGGCGATAGACCAGGGTCTCGTCCGACTCGAAGCCGATGAAGCAGCGCTCGTTGAAGACCTCGACGGGGTCGCGGATCAGGCGGTTGTCACGCTGGAACGCGAACAGGTTCGAGAAGTTCGAGCTGCGCGCCAGGATCAGCGGCAGCCACGAGGCGTTCGACTCGAGCACCGCCGCCTTGAGCGCCGGGAACTTCTCGAGCCAGCCCGTCTGCACGACCACCGTCACCCAGGTCATCGCCTCCATCAAGAAGCCGAGCGTCTCGGAGGCGTCGATCGCCGGGTCCATCGCCGCGGTGATGTTCGAGACGAACTGCCCGGGCGAGTAGACGACGGACTCGTCGGTGAACAGGAGCCCCTGCCCCGAGTGGCCGCGCGCCTGGGCCATGCGCTGCCCCCACTCGGGGGTCAGCGCCTCGCGCGACGGGAAGGTGTGCATCGCCAGCACGACGCCGGTGGCTCTCGAACTCGCGCCAGAGCGGATCGAACTCGGGCAACGTCGGATAGCGGCCGTTCCAGAAGCACGGCCGTACGGCCGCCGCCTTGAAGCCGAGCGCGGCGACGCGCCTGAGCTCCGCGATCGACGCCTCGACGCTCTGCAAGGGCAGCACGGCGCAGGGAAACAGCCGCCGCCGGTCGGCCGCGCAGTAGTCGAGCACCCAGTCGTTGTAGGCGCGCGCCAGCACGGTCGCCGCCTCGGCGCTCCGCACCAGCGCCAGGCGGACGAACCACGTCGGGAAACAGCATCACCTGGTCGGTGCCGAGCGCGTCCATGTCGCTGAGCCGCGCGTGCGGGTCGCGGCAGCCGAGCAGGCGCCCGAACTTCTCCTGCCACGCCGCGGTGCCGGGCGTGAGCTTGCCCACCTCTCGCTTGTCCCAGCGCGCCCAGCCGACCTCGGCGGCGTTCGAGCGCTCGCGCGCGGCGGGGACCACGCGCCCGTTGATGTAGAGGAGGTCGCTGTCGGTGTGAAAGCAGAACTGCGTCTTGATCCACGCACGGCTCCTGGCCGGCACGTACTCGTCCCAGACCGCCGGCGGCTCCACGACGTGGCTGTCGCAGTCGAATACCGGAAAGTCCTTGCGGGTGCTGGTGGCCGTCATAGGGATGAAGTAGCCTATTGGCTGGAATCCGTCAATGACACGTTCCGACGCGTCGGGGCTCGAATGCTTCTCGCTCGCGGGGCGCATCGCGCTCGTCACCGGCTCGACCCGCGGGCTCGGGCTCGAGATCGCCCGGGGCATGGCGCGCCGCCGGTGCGGTCGTGGGAATCAACGGCCGCGACACCGAGCGGACCGAGGAGGTCGCGAAGAGCATTCCTGGCGCCTTCGCCGCGCCGTTCGACATCACCGATCTTCCGGCCGCGACGGAGGCGATCGACTCGATCGTGGCGCGCCACGGGCGCCTCGACTGCCTCGTCAATAACGCCGCCGTGCGCGACCGACGGGCCCTGCACGAGATCACGGCCGACGACTTCCGCCGCCTGATCGAGACCAATCTGGTCGCGCAGTACGAGCTCTCACGCGCCGCCGCCCGGCACATGGCGACGCGCGGAGGGGGCCGGCTCCTTTCATCAGCTCGATGGTCGGGCCGCAGTCGTTCCAGGGCGATCCGGCCTACATGGCCTCGAAGGGCGGGCTCGAGGCCTTGATGCGCGCGCTCGCGGTCGAGCTCGGCGACAAGGGCATCGCCGCCAACGCGATCGCGCCCGGCTTTTTCCTGACCGAGCGCAACGCGCCGTTCTTCACTCACCCGCGCATCGTCGAGATGGCCCGCCGCATCCCGCTGCGGCGCTTCGGCCGCCCCGACGAGCTCGTGGGCGCCGCCATCTTCCTGGCCTCCGACGCCGCGTCCTATATCACGGGCCAGGTGCTGACCGTCGATGCGGGACTCTCGGTGGCTCTCTAACCGACACGGACGAGGAGCGACATGAAGATACGAATCGGAGTGGGAATCGGCGGCGCCTCCGCCTCGACCAGCGCCTTGACCGAGCTCGTCACGGGCCTGGACGACATGGGATTCGACTCGCTCTGGCTCTCGGAGGTGCTGACGGGGCAGGTGTTCGATCCGGTGGTCGGCCTCTCGTGGGCGGCCGCCAGCAACCCGAGGCTCAAGATCGGCACGACAATGCTGCTCCCGGGGCGGAACGTGCTCCGGCTCGCCAAGCAGCTCGCCAGCCTCGACGTGCTGTCGAACGGACGGCTACTGGTGACCCTGGTCCCCGGGCTCACGTACGCGCCCGAGCGCGAGGCGATCGGCCTCGAGCCCAAGCGCCGCGGGGCGTTCATCGACGAGGCGCTGCCGCTCCTGCGGCGGCTGTGGGCCGGGGAGAGCGTGAGCTACGAGGGCGTAGCCGGCAGCTTCCGCGACGTCAAGCTCTGGCCCCTGCCCGTCCAGCAGCCGCTCGAGGTGTGGCTGGGCGGCACGGTGCCCGCCGCCCTCGAGCGCTGCGGACGGCTCTCGGACGGATGGCTGCCCTCGCAATGCACGCCGGAAGAGGCGGCGGCGGGCCGCGTCGTGATCGAAGACGTCGCGGCGCGCTCCGGCCGCTCGATCAGCTCCGAGCATTTCGGCGTCAGCCTGGGCTACGCGCGTGACCCCATCGACCCGCAGATGGCTCGCGCGATGACGGCCCGGCGGCCGCGGTCGGTCGAGCTCACGCCGGTGGGTCTGCCGGCCTTGCGCGCCGTCATCGAAGGGTTCATCAAGGTCGGCTTCTCGAAGTTCGTCGTGCGTCCGGTCGTCGCGCCGAAGTCGTGGCGGGCCGAGCTCGAAGCGTTGTCCGCGGCGGTGGGTGACCTACAGACCTGACGGCCGGTGGACGCGCTGACCTTCGGGCGCCTTCGCGGCTTCGGCCGGCTGGATCAGGCGCTCCTGTTGCTGTCGATCGCGAGCAGCGTAGCGTACATGGCCACGCGCGGTGTTCATCCGTTTCAGGGCAGTGGCGTCGTGCTCAAGGCGCTGGGCATGGCTCCCGCTGGCCGTGCTGGCCTTCAGAGTCCTTGGCCGGGTCGGCAGTCGTGACCGTCCGATCCTGACTTCGGCGCTGGCGCTCTCGTGCGTCGGCGACATCTTCCTCGCGCTCGATTTCCGCCGATACTTCGTCCACGGGCTGGCCGCGTTTCTCCTCGCGCACGTCGCGTACATCGTGCTCTTCATGCGAAATCGGGCGCGGCCGCTGAGGCCCTCGGCCGGTCAGATGATGCTGGTGGCGCTGGTCCTCGCCTACTTCGTACTGGGATGCGTGTGGCTGTGGCCCGGCCTGGGCGGCCTCAAGATCCCGACTCTCGTCTACGCCACGGCGGTCACGGCGATGACCGTTGCGGCGATCCTCGCGGGCTTCTCGCGGCCTTTCGTCTGGGTCGGCGCGGTGCTCTTCCTGATCTCGGACTCGCTGATCGCCGCCGGGGCCTTCAGGCTGTCGTGGTTCAGGGGCCTGGCGCTGGTCTGGCCGACGTACTACCTGGGGCAGTACGGCATCGCCATCGGGTTCCTGCGAGAAAAGGCGGCCGACGACCGGCCGACAGCGCGCTAGCGCCCGACGGCGGCGCGAGCCGCCGCGAGCTTCGCGGCACGCTCGTGCAGCATGGGCGCGCCGCATCGCTCCGCCCACGCCGCGAATTCGGCGCGCGGCCCCGTCCAGCGAAGGGCGTCCACGTCGGCGGCGATCGGCGCGTCCGCGCGCAAGGTCGCCAGATGCCGGAACAGCAGCGCGCGCTCCCATTGCTCGGCGAGCGTGGCGGCGAGACGCGCCGCGCCGCGCATCGGCACGTCCCACTGGTCGGCGCTCTTCGGAATCTGCTCGAGGTGGTGATACCGGGCGAGCACCGTCGCGGCGGATCTGGCGCCCCAGCCCGGCAAGCCCGGAAAGCCGTCCGCGCTGTCGCCCACGAGCGCGAGCCAGTCCGGGATCGAGGCCGGCGAGACGCCGAACTTCTGCTGGACGCCCGACTCGTTGCGCACCTCGCGCGTGCGGCGGTCGAGCTGGACGACCCGGTCGTCCCGCACGCACTGCGCCAGATCCTTGTCCGGCGTGCACACGATCACCTGCTCCACGCGCGCGTCGGCCGCGGCCATGACCGCCGCGGCGGCGAGCGCGTCGTCGGCCTCGAACTCGACCATCGCCCAGACCACGACGCCCAGCGCCCGCAGCGCGTCCTCGAGGGGCTCGAACTGGGCGTAGAGCACCGGATCGATCCCCTCGCCGGTCTTGTAGCCCGGCCAGAGCCCGTTGCGGAACGATTCGATGACGTGATCCGTCGCGACCCCGAGGTGCGTCGCGCCGCCCTCGAGCATGCCCAGCATCGAGGTCACGACGCCGCGCACGGCGCGCAGCTCTTCCGGCGCGCTCCGCTCGAACGCAGCCGCCGGCGAGAGGAAGTAGCGGAACAGCTCGTACGTGCCGTCGACCAGGTGGACGATCACCTTGAGAACGATACGGCAGATTCGTCCCGCGCACGACCACCGTCGTAAGATTCTCTAGTGAGGCTCCTGTTCTTCGCCATCGGGGCGGCCGTCCTCGCGAGCGGCTGCGGCCGGGAGACACCGCCGGCGTCTCCGCTTGCCGCCAGGGTCGCGGAGATCGCCGATGTGAACACCCCTGGCGCGTACGTCGACTCGATCGCGCTCACGCGCGACGGGAGCCGTGTCGCGACGGGCCAGCGCAACGGCTCGATCCGGGTCTGGACGCCGGCGGAAAGCGCGGAGCCCGCGACCTTCAGCCAGGGTCGTCAGGCCATCCTCGATCTCGCGTTCGGCCCGTCCGGCGAGCTCCTGGCCTCACTCAGCCGCTACGGCGAGGGAACAGTGCGGCTGTGGCGCCCGGAAGCGGGTACGTGGGCCGTGGTGGGCACCGTCCCGGTGGGTCGCTGTTTCACGCTGCGCTTCAACGGCTCGGGCGATCGCCTGGCGGTCATGTGCGAGCGCGAGGTGATCGTGGTCGACGTCGCCACGCGTGAGCTGTCGGCTCGATTCACGAGCTCTCACCGCGAGAGCCTCACCGCCTTCGACCTGTCGGCGAACGGCACGAGGCTCGTCACGGCCGGGCACGAGGGAGACGTCACGGTCTGGGACGCGGTCGCGGCGACACCGCTCCACCAGTTCTCGGTCGCCGTCTCGCAGCGCCCGGGCCCGCTGCCGCGCGGGCTGCCGCCGGAGGAGGTGTGGGCCGTCGTGGTCGCGCTGTCGCGCGACGGCTCGCGAGCCGCCGCGGTGACCATCGAGGGAACGGTGTACGTGTGGGACACGGTGACGGGCGCGCCGCTACTCGTCGACGCTCACCCCGACGCCGGGGGGCCGCCGGCCGGCTCGCTGCGATTCACCGAGGACGGCAGATTACTGGCACCCACCGGGGATCGACACGGGATGCGCCTCTTCGATCTATCGCGGAAGAGCGCGCGCCGCGCCGCCGAGGGCGCGAAGGCCTACCACACCGTCGCGATCACCGACGACGCGACCGGGTTCGCCGCGGTGACGTCGGCTCTGGAGAGCGGAAAGCTCACCTACGACGTCGAGATCTGGAGGATGCAGCCGCCGGCCGGCTCATGATCCGAGCAAGACCCGGGCGCGCGGCGGCCGCCAGCGCGCGCAGCCGCTCGCCGCTGAGGCCCATGAGCTTCGCTTCGCCGCCCGTCGCGCCGAGCCGCCGGTAGAACTCGAGCGCACCCGCGTTGGCGGAGTGCACGCCCCACCCGAGCACCCGAGCCCCCAGGCGCACCGTTTCCGCCGCCACCGCGGCCATGAGCGCGTAGCCCACGCCGCGCCCGCGCGCCGACGGCTTCACGAAGATGTCGTGCAGCCACATCGCGCGCGCCGCGATGTCCGTGTCGTAGCCCAGGGTGAAGAAGGCGTAGCCCGCCACGGCGCCGTCGAGCTCGGCGACCAGCGGAGTGAACGCGGCTTCCGCGCCGAAGCCGTCGGCGCGCACCCGCTCCGCGGTGAACGGCCGCCCCGAGATCCCGACGTAGTCGTTCAGGTCGTTCGCCATCTCGGCCAGCACCGCCGCTTCGTCGACCCGCGCCGGGCGCACCCGGACGGCGCTCACGAGCGCGCGGCGTCGCTGGGCAGCCGGCCGTGAGCCGTCTCGGATTGCGACGGCAGGAGCGAGAAATGGCTGTGCACCGCGAGCCACTTCCCTCCGCGGCGCTCGAGCACGAACGTGCCCCGCCCCGGGCGCGTGATCGGGCGGCCATCGGGCCCGGTGACCTCGGTCAGCCAGCCGCCGGCGATCCAGGCGCTGTCGCCCGAGGCGTGGACGCTCGTGTCCGACTCGAAGTGGAAGTCGCGGATGCGGGGCCAGACGTTCTGCCACTGCTCGCGGACGATGTTGTCGAGCCCCGCCACGGCGCGGGCCCAGGTGCCGAACGCCATCGCGTCGGCGGCGAACAGCTCGCGGCCGCCGGCGAAATCGCGGGCGCGGACGGCGGCCTCGAACGTGCGGAGCCAGTCTTGAGGTGTCGCGACTGAAGGAGCCATGCGGGCATTATGCGGAGGCGGCGCGGACTGTCAATCCAGGTGATGGCCGCGCCGGGAATATGGCATGCTGCTGGGCATGCCCCTGCCGAGACGCCCCCTGCGAGTGCTGCACACGGCCGACGTCCATCTCGAGAGCGACGGCTACGGAGACGCGCGTCAGCAAGCCGCGCATCAGGAGCGCGGACGGCGCGTCTTCCAGCGCATCGTCGATCGGGCGCTGAGCGACCAGGTCGATCTGTTCCTGATCGCCGGCGACCTCTTCGACCACAACCGCGTGTCCGACGAGGCCGTCGACTTCGTGCGGGCCGAGCTCGCGCGCCTTCACCGGCCGGTCGTCATCCTGCCCGGCAACCACGATGCGCTGTACACGAACGCGATCTACGACCGCCACGACCTCAGCGCCGGAGCGAGCCACGTTCGCGTGATCCGCCGGCTGAACGGAGAAACGATCGACCTGCCCGAGCTCGACGCGGTCGTCTGGGGGCGCGCGATGGAAGAGCACGAGCCCGGCTTCCAGCCGCTCGCGCACATCCCCGGGCGCGACGACCGGCGCTGGCACCTGGCGATGGCGCACGGCTTTTTCTACGAGGCGCGGCAGCGGCCGGACCGCTCGTCGCCGATCTTCGCCGACGAGGTTCGCGACACCGCCTGGGACTACGTCGCCCTCGGCCACCAGCACGTCCAGACCAACGTCGGCCAGGGCCCGGTCGCTGCCTACTACGCGGGAGCGCCCGGCGACTGGAGCGGTGGAAGCCCGGCGGGAACCGTCCTGCGCATCGACTTCTCGATCGAAGACGGGATCCGGGTGGAGCCTCGACCGCTCGGCTGAGAGCTACCGGGAACCTGGGAGAGATACGCGATGGCAGTCGAAGTCGCCAAGGTCGAGCTCAAGAGTGTCCAGGACGCTTCAGGCCTCGAGGAGCGCATTTTGGCGGGACAGTTCACCGCCGATCAGGTCGTCGCCGTCGTGGGCAAGACCGAGGGCAACGGCGGCGTCAACGACTTCACGCGCCTGCTGGCCGATCACGCCTTCCGCCGCGTCCTCATGAAGCACGGCAAGCGCGGCGAGGCCGAGGTCGCGACGATCCCGATGGTGTGGTCCGGCGGGTGCGACGGCGTCATCACCCCCCACGCCACCGTGTTCGCGAGGAACGACCGGCAGGGATCGGCGGACAAGCCTCGACTGGTTATCGGCACCGCCATGAGCGCGGAGCTTCAGCCCGAGGACATCGGCCGGCCGCGCATGGTCGAGATCGTGGCCGAAGGCGTGAAGGCGGCGATGCGGAACGCCGGCATCGAGGACCCCAAGGACGTGCACTACGTCCAGACCAAGACGCCGCTCTTGACGATCGACTGGGTCGAGAACGCGAAGCGCCGGGGTAAGACCGTGGCCTGCGAGGTGCACGACTCGATGGGGGTGTCGAACGGCACCACCGGCCTCGGCATCGCGGTCGCGCTCGGCGAGCTGCCCATGCCGCGCGCCGAGCAAATCTGCAAGGACCTCGACCTGTACTCGTCGGTGGCGTCGTGCTCGTCGGGAGTGGAGCTGACGCGAGCTCAGATCATCCTGATGGGCAACAAGGCGGGCGCCGGTGGGCGCTATCGCATCGGCCACAGCGTGATGAAGGACGCGCTCGACATCGATGGCATCTACGCCGCGATCCGCAACGCCGGGCTCGAGCTGCCCGAGCGGGCGCGCGCGGAAGATCTCAAGGGCCGCCTCGTGAACTGCTTCATCAAGTCGGAGGCCGACCATCGCGCCAAGCTGCGCGGCCGGCGCCAGATCATGCTCGACGACTCCGACGTCCACCACCATCGCCACTCCAAGGCGGCCGTGGGCGGCGTGGCGGCGGCGGCGATCGGCGATCCGGCGGTCTTCGTCTCGGTCGACGCGATGCACCAGGGACCGCACGGCGGCGGGCCCGTCGTCGCGATCGTGGACGTCGGCGACTAGAACGCGCCGATCAGCCGTAGAGGTGGCAGGCCACCAGGCCGCCGCCGTCGCGCGACTGCAACACCGGCTCGACCTCGGAGCACACCGGCATCGCGGCCGGGCATCGCGGATGGAAGCGACATCCGGACGGCAGGCGGAGGGCGCTCGGCACCTCCCCGGCGACGGTCCGTCTCCGGCTGCGGGTCGTCGGGATGCGACGGAAGCGCGGCGGCGAAGAGCGCCTTGGTATAGGGGTGCATCGGGCGCGCGCAGAGCGCGTCGCTCTCCGCCGACTCGACGATCTTCCCCAGGTACATCACCGCGATCCGGTGACTGATGTGCGCGACGGTGGCCAGGTCGTGGCCGATGAAGAGGTAGCTCACGCCGAGCGTCCGCTGCAGGTGCTCCAGCTGGTTGATGATCTGAGCCCTGACCGACACGTCGAGCGCGGACACCGGCTCGTCCAGCACGATGAGGCGCGTGTCGGTCACCAGCGCCCGCGCGATGGCGATCCGTTGGCGCTGACCGCCGCTGAACTCGTGCGGAAACAGCGAGGCCACGTCTGGCTGGAGCCCGACCAGCTCGAGCACCGCGACGACACGCTCGCGGATCGCCCCGCGCGCGAGATCGGTGTGAATCTCCAGCGGCTCGGCGATGATGTCCTCCACGCGCATGCGCGGACTGAGCGAGCTGAACGGATCCTGGAATACGACCTGCACCGCCCGGCGGTAGGCCATCAGCTCCGGGCCGCGGAGGCTCGCGATGTCCCGGCCCTCGAAGGCGATCGCCCCCGCAGTCGGTGTCTCCTGCAGCAGGATCAATTTGGAGGTGGTCGTCTTCCCGCACCCGGACTCGCCGATGAGGCCGAGCGTCTCGCCTGGATAGATGGCGAAGTCGACGCCGTCCACGGCTTTCACCCACGTGCGTGGGCGTCCGAGCAGCCCGTGCCGCACCGGGAAGTGCTTCGTCAGCCCCCGGACTTCAAGAACCGGTTCGGCCACGGTACGCTCCCGCTTCGTTCTTGCCTTCGACGAGCCAGCAACGGGCGACGCTCCCGTCGTCGAGGTGGAAGTCGCGCGGCTCCTCGCTCTCGCAGCGCGGCAACATCTCCGGGCAGCGCGGATGAAACGCGCACCCGGAGGGCAGGTTTGCCAGATTCGGCGGCTGGCCGGCGATCGAGTAAAGCGGCTCCTTGCTGCCGAGCTTCGGCACCGAGCCGAGCAAGGCGCGCGTGTACGGGTGCCTGGGGCTGTCGAAGAGCTCTCGGACCGGAGCTTGCTCGATGATCTTGCCGCCATACATCACGGCGACCCGGTCACACATCTTCGCGACGATGCCGAGGTTGTGCGTCACGAAGATCAGCGCCACGCCGGTCTCTCGCTGGATGTCCTTGAGGAGGTCGAGATACTGCGCCTGGATGGTGACGTCGAGGTTCGTCGTGGGCTCGTCGGCGATGACGAGCCTCGGCCCGCCCGCCAGGGCGATGGCCCCGACGATGCGCTGGCGCATGCCGCCGCTCATCTGGTGGGGATACTCGCGCATCCTCCACTCCGGCGACGGGATCCGGACCGCGCGGAGCAGATGCTGCACGCGCTCGCGCAGCGAGCGGCCCCGGATATGCTGGTGGAAGAACGCGGGCTCAGCCACCTGCCGGAAGATGGTGAAGAGCGGATTCAGCGACGCCATCGGATCCTGCAGGATCACGGCGATCCGGCGACCGCGTATCCGGCGCAATTCCCGCTGACTCTTGCGCGCCAGGTCCTCGCCCTCGAAGACGACACGACCCCCGACGATGCGACCGGCCCGCGGCAGGAGCCCGACGATCGAGAGACACGTCGTCGTCTTGCCGCTCCCCGACTCGCCGACGAGACCGAGCGTCTCGCCCTCGTGGAGCGCAAAGCTCACGCGGTCCACCGCTTTGACGACGCGTGCGCCGCCGAAGCTGAAGAAGTGGGTCTGAAGATCGGTGATCTCGAGGAGAGGCTCGCGACGCGCCACGCTACAGACTACAAATTTCTGAGCTGAGGATCGAGCCGAACCCGCAACCAGTCGCCGAAGAGCTGGGTCGCGAGGACGATCAGCAGAATGCACGCGCCCGGGAAGACGGTGAGCCACCACTGGCCCGCCATCAACGTCGGGCGCGCCTCGGAGAGCATGAGGCCCCAGGCCGGCTGCGGCGGCGGCACGCCGACGCCGAGAAAGCTGAGCGACGCCTCCGCGATGATGACGACGCCGACCGTGAGGCTGGCCAGCACCGTCGCCGTGTTCATGACGTTCGGGAGGATGTGCCTCTTGATCACGCGGAGCTTGCTGGCGCCGGCGATCTCGGCGAGCTTCACGAAGTCGCGCTCTCTCAGAGTAAGCACCTCGCCGCGGATGACCCGCGCATAGCGCGTCCAGTAGACCGCGCCCAGGATGGCGATGATGTTCCACATGCTGGGCCCGATCATGGCGGCCAGGAAGATCGCGAAGACGATCGCCGGCAACGCGAGCCAGGCGTCGGTCACACGCATGATGATCTGGTCCACCCACCCGCCCACGTACCCGGACAGGATTCCCATCGCGGTTCCGATGCCCCCCGCCACCAGGGTTCCCATCAGCCCGACGACCAGCGAGATGCGCGCACCGTGGATCAGCCGGCTCAGGATGTCCCGTCCCTGGAAATCGCTGCCGAGCGGCATCGCCACGCTGCCGCCTTCCATCCAGAACGGCGGCGCGAAGATCTCCGCGCCCTTCACCGGAAGCGTCGGATCGTACGGCGCGATCAGATCGGCGAGCGCGGCCACCAGGATCAGGCCACCGAGGATGACCACCGCGGCCAGCGGAGCCTCGCGCACCGCTTTGACGACCGTGCGGAGCCGGCCTGTTGCCGTTCGTCGTGACGCGAACCGCGTGTCGGCCGGGATGGTCGCCATCGTCACCTCCCTCGTGAGCCCGTCGGCTTCATCTCGCGAGTCGAATTCTCGGGTCGATGAACGCATAGAGAATGTCCACGACCAGGTTGATGCCGACGATCATGAAGCCGGCCATGATCACGACCCCCTGCACCAGCGGGAAATCGCGCTGGAAGATCCCCTCGAAGAGCAGCCGCCCGATACCCGGCCACGCGAAGATCACCTCGATGATGACGGCGGCGTTGACCATCACCACCATATTGACGCCGGCCAGGGTGAAGACCGGAATGAGCGCGTTCTTGAACGCGTGCATGGCGATGACCACGAAGTCCGGAAGCCCCTTGAGCCGGGCGAGCTTGATGTACTCGCTGCCGAGCACCTCGAGCATGCTCGAGCGGGTCAGCCGCAGCATCGACGCGGCGAAGTACCATCCGAGCGCGAGCGCCGGCATGACGACGTGCCGCCAGTCGCCGGCCCCGGAGGTCGGCAGCCAGCGAAGCCAGACGGAGAACACGAGGATCAGCACGAGGCCGAGCCAGAACCCGGGAATCGAGAGCCCCAGCAGCGCGATACCTTTCGCGACGTTGTCCCACCCGGTGTTCACCTTCACCGCCGAGATGATGCCGGCCGGAATGCCGATCAGCAGCGAGATGAGCGTCGCGGCCAGCCCCAGGGTGAGCGAGTTGGGCAGCCGCTGGAAGTAGAGCTCGCTGACCGGAAGCCGGTAGTTGAACGACTTGCCGAGCTCGCCCTGGAGGGCGTTCCTCATGAAGGTCACGTACTGCACGGGCCACGAGCGGTCGAGTCCCCATTGGTGCCGGACCCGCTCGAGATCCTCGGGCCGCGCGCTGGCTTCCGCCATGAGCGCCACGGGGTCGCCCGTGAGCCGGACGATCAGGAAGATCGTCCCGCTCAGGATGAAGAGCGTGACGACGCTGTAGAGGACGCGCCTGAGGATGAATTCCGGCATGTCCGGCTACTGGTCCTTGACCTTCAAGTCCTCCCAAGGATAGGCGTAGCCCGTGGTGATCGTCGGGAAGACGTCCTGCCACTTCTGCAGCACGACCCGCGGACCGATCGCGTTGACGAACGCGTGGCGGAACACGGGCACGAGATAGTAGTTCTCCAGAATGCCGCGCTGGATCTCCTCGGCGAGCTTCTTTCGCTCCGCGGGGTTGATCGACTTCTCGTACTGGTCGAACTTGCCGTCGAGATCCTTCACGCAGATCCGGTCGCGAGAGCTGAAGCCGCCGCACTTGAAGTAGCCTTCGTACCAGAACGACCAGCTGCCCGCGATCCGGACGCCGTGCAGGATGATCTGGGTGCCGGGAAACTCCTTGAGACCGCCCTGGAGCCGCTGGAAGAAGATGCCGCGCTCCATGGTCTGCAGCCGTCCGCGGATGCCGACCTCGCGGAGCTGCGAGATGAGGCGCTCGCCCCGCGAGTAGAACGCGGGCAGCGGCGTGACCCAGTCCACGTCGAATCCGTTCGGATAGCCCGCCTCGCGCAGGAGCTGCTTGGCCTTCTCCACGTTGCGCGGGAACTCGGCCCACTCGATCGCGTACTGCACGTCGTCGTTGATCCAGTTGCCGGTCACCTTGCCCATCCCGGCCGTCTCGGCCTGGTTCATGGCCCGCCGGTCGACGGCCAGGCTGACCGCCTCGCGCACGCGCTTGTCGCGGAACGGATTCTTGGGGTCCTGGAAGCCGGGGAACTCGATGAAGAACGAGCCTGACAGCACCGGCGCCAGGGTGACACCGGGAAGCTTCCCGACCTTGTTGATGAGCTCGCCGGGGACGTTGTAGATGATGTCCGCTTCACCGCGCTCGAGCATGGCGACCCGGGTGGCCGCCTCCGGCACCGAGATCATCGTGAGCTGCTTCACGTTGACCGGACGGTAGTATCCGTCGAAGGCCTCCATCTCGACCTTCACGCCCGGCTCGTGGCGCACGAGCTTGTAGGGGCCCGCGCCGATGGGCTTCTGCTTGAACGCGTCGGGGCCGACCTGCTTGTAGTACTTCTCGGGCACCACCCAGCCCGGGCCGGCGACGTTGGCGGTCCCGAAGAGGATGGCGAAATCGAGGAAGGGCTCCTTGAAGACGAAGCGAACCGTGCGATCGTCGACGATCTCGACGCGCTCGGTCTTCTGCTTGAAGACGTCGGCCTTGGAGCCGCGGTAGCTCTCGTAGCTGAACTTGACGTCCTGCGGCGTGACCGGATCGCCGTTGTGGAACTTGGTCCCCTTCCGCAAGGTGAACGTGGCGCTCTTCGCGTCCGCGGCGAACGTGAACCGCTCGGCGAGGGCGGCATGATCGTAGAGCTGGGTGCCCTGATTCTTGATGAGAGCGTCGTGGATGGCCGTGAAGAAGTTGTCCGGCGTGGCGGTCCCGTCATGCTCCTGGGGATCCAGCCAGCGCGACGCGAAGCCGGCGTGCCACGCGAGGACCAGCTTGCCCTTGGCCGCCGCCCCCGCCGGGGACGAGAACGGCACGACCGTCGACGCGGCGGCGACCAGGATCAGCGCGACGGCCAGCAGGCGAAGCATGTTATGCGCCTCGAATCGGGGACGTTTCATTCAGAGCCTCCGCTCCGGGGGGTGCGTAGTCGGTGTGAAACGAGTGCTGTAGACTAGCCCGCGGCTCGGATGCGGTCAAGTCTCGGCAGGAGCGCGACGCGGCGGGATCCGGCGACGCCCGCCACTCGGCGCGGCGCCCTGCTGGTGGCCTGCGCGGCCGTCTGCTGGAGCAGCGGGGGGCTCATCGCGCGCCTGGTCACCACCAGCCCCTGGACCACCAATCTCTGGCGAAGCCTGTTCGCCTCGCTGTTCCTGGCCGGCGTGCTGTGGGTCGTCCGGGGCCGCAGCATCGTCACGCAGTGGCGCGAGGGTGGACGGCCGGTCGTGATCGTCTCGCTCTGCATGGCGACCGCCTCGACCTGCTTCATCTTCTCCCTGGCCCACACCTCGGTGGCCAACACCTTGATTCTCATGTCCACCGGGCCTTACGTGGCCGGGCTGCTCGGTTGGATCTGGCTGGGCGAACGGGTGGCCCTCCGCACCTGGGTGACGATGGCCATCGCGCTCGCGGGCACGGTGGTGATGGTGTGGAACTCGTACGCGCGCGGCAGCGTGATCGGCGATCTGCTGGCGATCGCCATGGCCGCGAGCTTCGCCGTCGCGACGGTCCTGGTGCGGCGCCATCCGGAAATCCAGATGGCGCCGGCGGCGGCCCTGGCGACGGCGTTCACGGCGCTGATCGCGCTGCCCTTCGCGGAGCCCTTCGCCACGCCCCCGCGCGACCTCGCGCTCCTCGCGTTCTTCGGCATCGCGCAGTTCGGCGTGGGGTTCCTGCTGTTCATGACGGGCGCACGGTTGATCCCGGCGGCGGAGAGCTCGCTGATCGGCATGCTCGAGACGGTGCTGGGTCCGCTGTGGGTCTGGCTCGTGTTGAGCGAGCGACCCAGCACGGCCTCGCTGGCCGGCGGCGCCCTCATCCTGGGCGCGCTTCTGGTCAACCAGCTCGTCGACCTCCTCACCCCAGGAAGAGCTCGCAGGTATCGATCCACGCCTGCGTCGTGAGCGCGAGCGACTCCACGTCGATGCGCTCGTCGTTGCCGTGGAAGCGGCCGGACATCGCCTCGGCGGTCAAGGTGCGCGAGAACAGACCGAAGCCGTAGGCGACGGCTCCGTGCTCCCGGAAATACGGCGCGTCGGTGAATCCCACGATCAGGCGCGGCAGGAGCCGGGCGCCGGGATAGTGCCGGTCGACGACCCGGCCGAGCACGTCCCAGAGCGGGGTGCCGGTGGGCGACACCGATGCCTGCTTGGAGAAGAGCTTCTCGACGATCACTTCCTCGGCGAGGTCGCCCAGCGCCTTGTCGAGGTGGCGGCGCACCTCGTCCTCGTTGTCGCCCGGGATGGTCCGGATGTCGACCTCGAGATCGACGACGTCGGGAATGACGTTGGTCTTGACGCCGGCGCGGCACATGGTCGGCGAGAACGTCGTGTGCGTCGCCGACCACGCCGACCTGGCCATGCCCGGCGGAAGCTTGGCGATCGTCTCGTCGACTCGGGACGGATCGACCAGCGCGGCCTTCACGTCCGGGCTCCAGGTCGAGCGAGCCGACCACACCGCGCCAGAGATCGCCGACGTAGGGCGCCGGGCGATACTCCGCCAGACGCGTCACGACGTGCGCCGCCTTGACCAGCGCGTTGTCCGCGCCGTACGGCATCGAGCCGTGACCCGGCGTGCCCTTGACCCGCAGCCGGCGCCAGGCCACGCCCTTCTCGCCGACGTGCACGGTGACGTTCAGCTGGCCGTCGTGCGCGCTCACGGTACCGCCGTTCTCGGTGAGCAGATAGTCGGCGCGGAGCGCGTCCCAGTGTCGCTTGCACACGTGGCCGGCGCCGTGCGCCCCGCCGGCCTCTTCGTCGGCGCACGCGAGATAGACCAGGGTGCCCCGCGGCCGCCAGCCGCGTCGGACCAGGGTCTTGAGCGCGACCGCCTGCGAGGCGGTGAGGTTCAGCATGTCGACCGCGCCGCGGCCCCAGACCTCGCCGTTCACGAGCTCGCCGCCGAACGGGTCGCGCGTCCAGTGCGCCGGAGTCACGGGGACGACGTCGGTGTGGCCCATGAGGCACAAGGTCGGCGCCGCGGGATCGGTGCCCTCGATCCGGGTGACCAGGCTCGCGCGGCCGGGCGCGCCGTCGGGCTCATAGACGTCGATGTCGAGGCCGCTGCCTTCGAGATAGGCGCGCAGCAGGTCGCTGGTGCGCACCTCCTGGCCGGAGGCGACGGTGCCGTCGTTGACGCACTGGTTGCGGATCATCTGCTGCAGCAGCTCGACGGTCTCCCCGGTCTGCGCGTCGTTCATGACTTCGGCGTGTGGCGCGTCAGGAACTCGGTCACCCGTCGGATCGACTCGGCCAGATGCGTCGGGCCGCGCCAGTCTTTCTGGATCTCGAGATTGGGCGCCAGGCGCGCGATCTCGGCGCTGGTCTCGGCCGGGTGCGGCTTGTCGGTACCGGGCTGCAGCAGGAGCGGCGTGTGGCAGCGGCGCACGAACTCGCGGCTGACCGAGAAGACGAACTCGCCGCCGAACATGTTGTGGCCGAACTTCCGGATCACGGCTTCGGTCAAAGACGGATCGCGCTCGAGCATCGTCTTGGCGAAGCCGCTGACCGCTTCGTCCCAGGTGTCGCGGTTCTCGTGCAGGCCGATCGGGTTCTGGAGCACGGCGGCGGTGACCCGCTCGGGCGCCATCTCGCACAGGGTCAGGCAGAAGGTGCCGCCGATGCAGCCGCCCATGACGTGAAAGCGACGATGGCCGAGATGGTCCATGAGCGCCAGGTGATCGCTGGCGTACGTGTGCCAGCCGTGCGTCTCGGTCACCGCGCCGCGCGACTTGCCGGCGTTTCGCTGATCCATGCCGATCACGGTGAAGCGGCTGGAGAGATCGGCCATCGGATTCATCCACGGCGGCGGGGCCGACGGATTGCTCGGGCTCTGGCGCCAGTAGTCGAGCTGCGAGCGAAGACCGCCCGGCGCGAACAGCAGCAGCGGGAAGCCCGACCCGTGCACTTCGTAGTTGATCTCGGCATCAGGGCGCGTGAAGACCGGCATCGTTGTCCTCCTGGCTAGACCACCGTGTCCTTGAATCGGCGCAGCACGTCCAGATGTCCCTGCGGAAATTTGAGGCCCGCCCCGCGCGGCTCGGCGATGACAGAGGTCGCGCCGATCGATTTCCACGCCTCCACCTGTTTCGTCCACCCGTCGGGGCTCTGGCCGGCGAGGCGAATGCGGCCCTCGAGCGGGAGTCGGTCGGGATCGCGGCCGGCCTCGCGGGCGTAGCCGTGAACGCGGGCGACGAGCGCCCGGCCCTGGTCGTCGGGCGTGAAGTTGGGGCTCCAGCCGTCGGCCAGCCGCGCGATCCGCCGCAGGGCCGCCTCGGGCGGTACGGCGTGATCACGGCTGCCCACGCCGAACCAGACGGGAATCGGCCGCTGGATGGGCATGGGATTGAGCCCGGCGTGATCGATCCGGTGGAACTCGCCGCGAAAGTCGACGACCTGCTGGGTCCACAAGGCGCGCATGACCGCCACCTGCTCCGCGCTGCGCCGGCCCCGGTTCTCGAACGTCTCGTTGAGCGCCTCGAACTCGACCGCGTTCCAGCCCACGCCGATCCCGAGCCGCAGCCGGCCGCCGCTCAGCACGTCGATCTCGGCCGCCTGCTTGGCGACCAGCACCGTTTGCCGCTGCGGCAGGATCAAGATGCCGGTGGCCAGGATGATCTGATGCGTGATGGCCGCGCAGTACGCCATCAACGTGAGCGACTCGTGAACGACGCTCTCGTGCGAGTAGTTGGCCAGCGACGGGTGCGAGTGAACCCGCGGATCGGCGCCCAGGACGTGATCGGCGACGAAGAGGTGGTCGAAGCCCATCCCCTCGACGGCGCGGACGAACTCGGCGATGGCACCCACATCGGTGCCGCACTCGGTCTGAGGAAAGATCACGCCGGCCTTCATCCGGGCCCGATTATACTTCCTCGGCGTGAGCGCCCCCCGCGTCAGGCAGAGCCCATGGCGCGTGATCGCGGCGGCCACCGCGCTCAACCTTCCCATGGGCGCGCTCTACGCGTTCAGCGTGTTCCTGAAGCCGCTGGAGGCTCTGCTCGGGCTGAGCCGCGCCGACCTCGCGTTCGTCTTCGCGCTCGCGGCCGCCGGCTTCGGCGTCGGGATGAACCTGGCGCCCTACGTCTATCGCCTCGCATCGCCGCCGATGCTGGTCGTGGCCTGCGCCGCCTCGAGTGCCTTGGGCATCGCGCTCGCCGCGAGCGCCGGCGGCCTGGCCCAGCTGGCCGTCGGGTACGGCGTCCTCTTCGGCGCCGGCGGCGGCGCGAGCTACATCCTCGTGCAGCAAGTCGTCAACCTGGCCGTGACTCGACGCCACGGCCTCGTGAACGGCTACATCGTCAGCCTCCTCCCGGCCGGCGCGATGCTCGCGGCGCCGCTCTTCGGCTGGTGCATCGGCGCCCTCGGCGTCCGGGCCGCGCTCTGGGCGCTCGCCGCCGTGATCGGCGCCACCGGCGCGCTCAGCGGGTGGCTGATCGCGCGATCCGGCGTGACGCTCGCCGCGGCCAGCGGCGCCGACGTGCCCGCCGCCGCCGAGCGGCGCCGTCTCGTGTTCTGGCAGCTGTGGCTCGTCTTCTTCCTGGCGGCGTCGGCGGGGTTGATGGTGCTGAGCCAGGCCGCCGGCATCATCGCGGCCTACGGCGGCGCCGCGACGTTGGCCGTGTACGGCACGACGTTCATCGCCGGCGCCATCGCCGCCGCGCGCCTCGGCGGCGGGTGGATGGTCGACTGGCTCACGATCCCGACCGTCGCCGCCGGCGCCCACGCGGTCGCGCTCGTCGGCAACGTGGTGCTCACCCTCTGGCCTGGACCAGGTGTCTCGGTCGTGGCGCTCGCCCTCGTGGGCGTCGGCTACGGCCTGATCTCCGGAGTCACGGCGGCGGCGGTGGCCGTCTACTGGCGGCGCGCGCTGTACGGACGGATCGCGAGCCGGCTCTACATCGCGTGGTGTGCCGCCGCGATCATTCTGCCGATCGCCGCCGGCCGACTGTTCGATCTGACCCAGAGTTACCGCACCGCGGTGCTGATCTCCGCCGGCAGCAACGCGCTCGGCCTCCTGATCGCGCTCGGGCTCCCGCGCCAGGGCGGCTCGCGGCTCGCGGACAAGCGCCTCGAGGGATGACGTGGCGCGCCGGGCGACCAGGCTGCTACCATGCGCCAACACCCACTGGGAGGACGACATGTCACGAACCCTCACGGCGTCTCTCGCGGTCTTCGGGGTGCTCACGCTCGGCGCTGCGCTCGAGGCCTCGGCCCAGGCTCCGGGACCCGGCCTGGTCACGATCCAGAAGCTCTCGGCGACTCTCGCGAACGAGCTCGTGGGCGAGACCGTCGCCGCCTGCGCGCAAAAGGGCTACACGGTGACGGCGGTGGTCGTCGACCTCGACGGCGTGCGGCAGGCGCTGCTGCGCGGCAACGGCGCGCCGATCCACACGCTCGACAACGCCTTTTTCAAGGCCTACTCGGCGGCCTCCCTCACCCTGGCGCGCAAGGAAAACAGCACGAAGGAAGTCGCCGAGCGGATCGGCAAGAATCCGGCGACCACCGTGCCGCAGACGCCGCTGCCCAACGTGACCTACGCGGTCGGCGGGGTCACCATCAAGGCCGGTGACGCGGCGATCGGCGCAATCGGCGTGAGCGGCGCTCCCGGCGGGCAATTCGACGAGGAATGCGCACGCGTCGCCCTGGCCAAGATCAAGGACCGGATGAAGTAGACGCCGATGCCGAAGAAGCTACCGCCGGCTCAGGTCGAAGGCTACGCGCGCGACGGATTCCTCTCGCCCGTCGCCGCGTTGACGCGCGAGGAGGCGGCCGCCTCCCTGCGGAAGCTCGAGGCGTTCGAGGACACGGTGGGCGGGCCACTCACCTCGGAGGAGACGGACGCGCGCTACCGCTCGCGCACCCATGTCCTCCTGTCCTGGGTGCACTCGCTCGTCCGCCATCCCGCGATCCTGGACGCCGTCGAGGATCTGATCGGCCCGAACATCCTCGTCTACACCTCGACGTGGTTCATCAAGGAGCCGGAGAGCGCGGCGATCGCCGCCTGGCATCAGGACGCGACCTACTTCGGTCTGCGCCCGTACGTCCACGTCACCGCGTGGCTAGCCTTGACCGACGCGACGGCGGAGAACGGCTGCATGGAGTTCCTGCCCGCGAGCCACCGCGGCGGTCAGCGCCCGCATCGCGCGGGTGTCGTGGCCGGCAGCGTGAACCGCGCCGGCCAGGCGATCGTCGGCGAGGTGGACGACAGGCCGGCGGTCCATGCGCCGCTGCGCGCGGGCGAATTCTCGCTGCACCACACGCTCTGCCTGCATCGCTCCAAGCCGAACCAGTCGCGCGGACGCCGCATCGGCCTGGCGATCAGCTACGTCCCCACGTCCGTGCAACACCTGGGCGTGAAGCACAAGACCCCGGCAATGCTCGTTCGCGGAATCGACAAGTACGGCCACTTCGATCTCGAGCCCGCCCCAAAAGCCGACCAGGACGAGCAGGCCCGCGCAGCCTACGCCCGCTCCTACGAAAGCTACCGCCTGGCCTACGCCGAACAAGTCCCCCTCGAGCGCGCGGACCGCTGAGAGCCATCTGTTGACGCCCGCGGCTGCACGCGCGACGCACAGCAAGTACGCCTCACCCGCCGCCGCCGCGCTTCGCAGCTAAGCCTTTCTCAGTCGGCCCGCGTGCGCGGACGCGCTCCGGAACGCACGCCCGAGATTGTCGCCGAATGACTCCAGCATGACCGGGCGGGTGGCACAGGGTGCGGCTCCGGCGCGAGCCCCACCCTGTGACAGGACCCGCCCGCCTCACGCGGGCAGACGGTCAGAGTAAGCGGCCCAGAGGACCCTACGTGATCTTCACGAGCTTCTGCAGGCTCCGGAGTCCGGGCGGATGCGCCTGGCCCTTGAAGCGATTGCCCCAGTTGGTGAAAGAAACTTCGCCGACGTAGATGTCGCCGCGCGAATCGACGGCGAGCCCGTGCGGTGAGATGAACTGACCGAGCTCGAGCCCGGCCGGCCGCGCGCCGAGCCGCGCCAGCAGCTCGCCCTTGTGGCTGTAGATGCTGACGCGCGGCCCGATGTTGGGCATGTCGTAGTTCACACCCATGCCGCCGCCGATCTCGCCGATGAAGAAGCGGCCCTGAGGGCCGCGCTCCATGAACAGGCCCGAAGGCCGGTGCATGTTGATCCACTGCGTCTCGAACTTGCCGTTGCCGTCGAACACCTGCACGCGATGGTTCTCGCGGTCGGCGACGTACACCCAGCCGTCGGCGTCGCAGCAGATGTTGTGCGCGATGTTGAACTGGCCCGGGTCGGTGCCCGGCTCGCCCCACGAGCGGATCAGGGTGCCGTTCGGCGAGAACTTGTGGACGCGCGAGTTGCCGTAGCCGTCGGAGACGTAGAGATCGCCCTGGGGCGACAGGGCCGTGTGCGTGCAGCGATGGAACGGCTCGCCGCTCATATAGGGCTTCGGCTTGCCGGGGATCCCGATCGTCAGCAGCACCTTGCCGTCCAGGGTGCAATGGCGCACCGTGTGGTCGCCGTCGTCGGTCAGCCACAGGGTGTCGTCGGGCGCCATGTGGACGCCGTGCGCCCGGGGAAAGAGCCCCTCGCCCCACGACCGCAGAAAGTTGCCGTCGCGGTCGAGCACGACCATGGGGTGCTTGCCGCGATTGAACGCGTACACCCTATCTTGTCGATCGACGCCGACCGCGGCGACGTCGGCGTTGAACTCCTGTCCGGGCGGCAGCTTCGCCCAGTTGTCGACGACCTCGTACCGATAGGCACCCGTCCCCAGGATGATCGCCATGGCTCGCTCAACCTCCTTGCAGGTAGTCCGCGAAGTATTCCTCGGTCGTGATCCGGCGGCTCGTCAGGCCGAGCCTGAACGCCTCGCCCGCGAACGCGTCGATCTGCGCCCGGTTCTTCTCGAGCCCGTAGGGGTGAAAGTCCTCTCCCATCACGGCCGCCGTGTCCTCGAGCTCGGCTTCGAGCCACGGCGTCGCGTACGGGAATCCCCGCTGCGCGGCGGTGAAGCAGTCGTTGGCGGCGCTGAACGCGTCGGTCAGGCTGCGCGCGATCCAGCGGTTCGCTTCCCACGCCTCGCGCCGGAGCACGATCAGGTGCTGCGGCGGAAACGCGCCGGTCTTGAGAAAGTACTCCTGCTCGACCAGGCGGAAGTCCGGGAACAGGCGGACGATCGGACCCTTCCTCGGGTGATAGGCGGCCGGGCGCGGCGGGCTGTAGATCGCCTCGAGCTCGCCGGCGACCAGCAGGTCCGCCAGGGATCGGCCCTTGGGAGGCGCCTTCACGCCCGGCGGCAATGTCTGATCCATCGGCGCCGACCAGGGCGTGTCGATGTCGCCGATCCACCACTCGATCGCCGACGGATCGAGCCCGACGAAGCGCAGAAAGTGCCGATACCAGATCGACCCGCTCGCGGTGTAGCTGTACATGCCGATCCGCTTGCCGGCCAGATCGGCCGCCGACTGGATCGGCCCGCCCCGGCGAATGTAGAGGTCGCGCGCCGTGAAGTTGCGCAGCGGAAACACGGGAATGCCGACGTAGCGGCGGTCGCCCTTGTCGATGCGATAGAGGTACTGCGCCATCGACCACTCGCCGCCCTGCACCGCCGGGTCCTGCACGGCGCGACGAAGCATCTCGGCCCGCGCCGGCCACGAGCCGCGACTGCCCAGGATCATCGTGAGCGCGATGTTGTTGGGCTTCACCTCGCCGATCGCGAGGGGCATGATGCGCGCGTAGTCGGCGCAGGTCAGCGTGATCGGGATCTCGGTCATATTTTTTCTGCGCGCCTCGGCCGGCGGGGCCCCAGCCCCGCGACGGCCTGCAGCGCGCACCCCCTCATGTCCTCACGGGTTACGTCCGAACAGATCGCCATCCGGCCACGTCGTCACCTTGCGCTTGGCGGCCCACAGGCCCTGGTCGAGCTCACCTCTGAACCCATTGCGATCCTGCGGCCGGCCGTTGAACATGACGACCCAGGCAAATCCGTCGGCGGTCCGCACGGCCAGGGTGTTCGACCCGGGGATCGAGCCGGTGTGGAACAGGTTGGCGCCGTTCTTGACTGGTCGGACACTGATACCGAGGCCGTAGTACGCGCCGTTTCCGCTCGACTCGTCTCCGTCGCCCGCCCCTTTCAACTCGGAGCGCGCGTTCATCTCGGCCAGGGTCGTGGTGTTCAGCAGCGCCGCGCCGCGCCGGCCGTCGATCGCGAGCGTGAAGCGCAGATAGTCGATCGGCGAGCCGATCCAGCCGCCATACGAATCCATCGTCTCGACCGCGAAGGCGCCGTAGGGCCGCGGCGCCAAGCTCAAGCCGAGGCCCGGCATCGCCCTCACCTCTTTCGCCCCGCGGTAGTCGTAGTACGTTACTTCGCCCTCGGCCCGCTGCAGGGTGCGGCCGATTTTCATGCGCGCGGCGCCGATCGGCGCCAGGACGTGCTGGCGAACGTGAGCTTCGTACGGAGCACCCGTCACCCGCTCGATGACCCGCCCGAGAACACAGTAGCCGATATTCGAGTAGGCGAACCGCTCGCCCGGCGCGAAGTCGAGCTTGCGCTCGAGCGTATCGCGCATGATCGTCGGACAGTCGGGCGGCAGCGGACCGTCCTGCCGCCGGGCCGCCTCGACCGCGTTGGGGAGAAATACGACGTCACCCGAACGGTCGCGGTCGAAGCCGCCCGAGTGCTGGAGCAGGTGGCGAACGGTGATGTCGTGAACGCGAGGATCCGTGATGCGGTCGGGGCGCGGCCCGATGTCACCGAGGATCGGCAGCACCTTGTCGTCGAGCTTGAGGCGTCCGCCCTGGACGAGCTGGAGCACGGCGACGGCGGTGATGGTCTTGGAGAGGCTGCCGAGACGAAACAGGCTGGCCGGCTCCACCGCGACCGCGCGCTCCTTGTTGGCGAGCCCGTAGCCCCGCGCCAGGAGCAGCCTGTCCTTGTAGGCGACCGCAAGCCCGGCGCCGGCGACGTCCCACTTCTTGATCAGGCCGGTCATGAGCTCGTCGTAGGGTTCGAGCCCGGGGAGCGCCGAGCCTGTCGGCTCGGCCCGCGCCGCGAAGGCCGCGAGCCCCACGATCAGAACGACGACGAGGACGGGCCGTCTCACGCCTTCTTCGTGGCCTCGAAGATCGCCCGCGGATTCCGCACGAGCATCTGCTCGATCTGATCTTCTTTGACTCCCGCCTTGCGGAGCGCCGGAAGGATGTCGTCTGGAGATGTGGTTGTAGTTCCACTGCGGCCGCGTGCGGAGCTTGGCCTCCTCGGAGAGCATGTCCGACCAGCAATTGGCGTCGTGCGAGAGAACCATCTTGCCCGCATAGCCCTCGGCGCACAGTCGCGCCAGCACCTCGACCCGCTTCGGCGTCGACAGGAAATTCTCGAGGCCGAAGCGGTCCATCCCGATCGTGCTCCCCCGCTCCATCATCCCGCGCAGATAGCCGAGGTCCTCGCTGTCGCCGCTGTGGCCGATGATGACGCGGCTCAGATCGACGCCCTCCTGGGCGAAGATCGCCTGCTGCATCTCGCCGGTCCGGCCGGCCGCCCAGGTGTGCGTCGAGATCGGCACGCCGGTAGCTTTCTGGGCGCGCGCCGAGGCGCGCAGGATGTTGTCGATCACCGGCGTGACGCCGGCCGTGTCGGTCGCGCACTTGATGATGGCGGCCTTCACGCCGCTGGTGCCGATGCCCTGCGTGATGTCGCGGATGAAGAGGTCGGCCACCGCGTCGACGCCGTGAACGCTGAAGTAGCGCTGCGGCATCCACCAGACCCCGGTGGCGACGACGATGTGCACGCGCGAGCGGCGCGCGACGCCCAGGATCAGATCGATGTCACGGCCGAGATCGACGGTGGTCAGATCGACGATCGAGCGGATGCCGCGGCTGTAGAGGTCGGCCATCTTGCGCTCGGCGATCGCCAGGATCGCGTTGCGATCCCACAGGTGAGGCCAGTTCTCCTGCACGCCCGGTGAGCGCGTGACCACGTGCTCGTGCATCAACGTCGGCCCGAGCTCGGTCGTGGCGACCGGCCCCAGCGCGGTCTCGATGGTTGTCATATCGATCTCCCGATGTGAAAGGTCAGCTGCCCGGCTACGATCGCCCGCACGCTTCGAGCACCGGCTTGTCCCCGCGGACGGCGGCGAGCACGACCGATTGGATCGTCGGCTCGCGCAGGAGGCGCTCGGCCGTCTCGCGCGCCGGTCCGCGGTCCGCGAGTGTCTCCACCTTGTTGATCAGCACCACGACACGGGCACCGGGCGGCACATTCTTTCGCCCGCCCTCGGGATGCGCCAGGATCCGCGCCACGATCTCGGGCGTCACCGGCGCCCCCAGCGGAGCCCCGCTCAAGGCGCTGACGAGCTCCGGGCGGTGCACGTGCTCCGGGCCCAGGGTCTTTCCGAAGACATCGGCGCCCACGACCAGAACGACCAGGGTGGTTTCGGCGGGAATCACCGGCTCGTGGGCGGCCGGCGCCTTGAAGGGGCGCATGCGCGAGCCGTCGGCCTCGTTCAGGATGCACACGCGCGGGCACCATGCGCGGAGCCGCCCCACCAGATCGAGCGGGACGCCGGCGGCTCGGCCGGAGCCGGCGTCCGTGTCCCCGATGACGAGCACGTGCCGGTGAGTATCCAGCGCAGCCGCGATGCGCTCCCGGGTGGCGTCGCTCGCCATGACGTGGGCCGGGGCCAGCGCGATCTGCCCGGCGAAGATGTGGGTGGTGGTCGTCGTGAGCGCGTGCTCGCCCTTGTCCACGATCTCGCGCGCCAGGCGAAACATCGCCGTGGTCTTGCCGCCCCCGCCGACCAGCGCGACGACGTCGTCGACGGCGATGCCGAGCGCCTCGGCCAGCGTCAGCGTCAGCCCCGAGCGCCCGCCGCCGCGCGCTCGATCAGCTCCTTGGCGCCCGCCTGGATCCACGGGAAGAAGCTCGTCATCACGAGGCGCACGCCGAGCCGGGTGTAGCGCTCGACGTTGCCGACGTTCACGAGCGTCCCGGCCACGCGGCCCGACTGGACGATCTTCTTGATCGCGCCGTCGATGGTCTGCTGGACTTCCGGATGCCCCATGTTGCCGATCTGGCCCATCGAGGTCGCCAGATCGCTCGGCGCCACGAAGAAGCAGTCGATCTGGTCGACCTTCAGGATCTCGTCGAGGGCGCGGACGGCGACGATGTCCTCGATCAGGACGATCAGGAGGCTCTGGTCGTTGGCGGTCTTCAGATAGCCGTCGACGCCGAAGCCCTGGCGGCTCGTGTACATGCCGCGCTTGCCGAGCGGCGCGAACTTGCCGGCGGCGACGACCGACTCGGCCTCGGCACGGTTGTTGACGTGCGGCACCACGATGCCCTGAGCCCCGCGATCGAGCGTGCGGTAGATCGTGGCGTAGTCGTTGTCCATCACGCGCACGACCGACGTCTTCCCCCAGAGGTCGCACGCGCGCGTCAGGTTGCCGAGCTCGCCGTAGTCGACGCCGCCGTGCTCCCCCTCGAGCCAGATACCGTCGACGTCGAGCGTGCCCAGCTGATCGATCAGGTCCGGCTCGTTGGTGCCGGCGACGATGGTCGCGACCTGGCCGGCGGCGAGCTTCTCTTTGATGCGATTCGGTCGGATATTCATGGTGCCTCCTTCGCGGGATTCTAGCCTAAAAGATGGGCAGGCGATCCACGCGCTTTCACTCTCCCTGCGCTTGTTGTATCGTCACCCAACGATTCGCAAGGAGGACTCCATGAAGCGATGGCTCCCCGGCCTCGTGGCCTTGATTCTCGCAGCGCTCGTGCCGATCGGCGCCGGTGCGCAAGCCAAGGATACGCTCACAGTCGCGCTGCCGTCGCACGCGCCCACCCTCGACCCCCACATGCACTTCGAGCGCGTCGGCGTCCTGGTCAACATCAACATGTTCGACTCGCTCCTGCACCGCTCGGCCAAGCTCGAGTTCGAGCCCTCGCTGGCCCTGTCGTGGAAGGCGCTCAGCGACACGATGTGGGAGTTCAAGCTCCGTAAGGGCGTCAAGTTCCACGACGGCTCGACCATGACGGCCGAGGACGTGAAGTACTCGTTCGACCGGGTGCTGGAGCCGGGCAAAGAGAAGAAGAAGTCGCCCCAGTACGGCAACGTCCGCGCGATCAAAGAAGTGAAGATCGTCGACCCGGATACGGTTCATCTGATCACCGACAAGCCGTTCCCGCTCCTGCTCGAGCGCCTGGTGTACTTCGGCATCGTGCCGAAGAAGCACATCGAGAAGGTGGGCGAGGAGGCGTTCGGCAGCACGGCGACGGCGGGCACCGGCCCCTGGAAGCTCGTGGAGTGGAAGCGCGACCAGTACATCCGTCTCGAAGCGTTCGACCAGCACTGGCGCGGGAAGCCCGCGTTCAAGTATGTCGTCTTCCGGGCGATCCCCGAGGTCGCGACCTCGGTGGCCGAGTTGAAGACGGGCGGCGTGGACATTATCCGCAACGTCAACGCCGACCTCCTGCCCGACCTCAAGAACCATCCGCAGACCAGGATCAGCACGACGCCGATCCTCCGCGTGCACTACATGTCGCTCGACATGCGGAGCGCGCCGTTCGACAAGAAGGCCGCCCGCCAGGCCGCGAACTACGCCATCGACAAGCAATCGATGATCCAGAAGATGATGGCGGGGCTGGGTAAGCAGGTGGCGACGGTCGTCCAGCCGCCCGCCTTCGGGTTCGATCCCTCGGTCGTCCCGTACCCGTACGATCAGAAGAAGGCCAAGGAGCTTCTCGCGCAAGCCGGCTATCCGAACGGCGTCGACATCACCTTGCACAGCTCCGCGGTCGACTGGCGCCCGCACTTCGAGGCGCTGGGCCAGATGCTCACTGAGGTCGGCCTGCGCACGACGGTGAAGATGTGGGACCCGGGCCCGGCGTGGAACAAGTTCTTCCAGGCCGAAGGCAAGGCCACCAACGGCCAGTACGGCAGCTGGGGGAACTATTCGGTCTTCGACGCCGACGCCGTGCTGCATCCGCTCTACCACACGGAGCCCGGCGGCTGGATCGGCAAGCACTACGCGCGCGTCGAAGGCCTCGACAAGCTGATCGACGAGGCGCGCTCGACCGTTGACCAGGCCAGGCGCAAGCGGCTCTACGCGGAGATCCAGCGGATGATCCGCGAAGAGGCGCCCTCGGTCTTCCTGTGGACGCAGAACGACACGCTCGGCATCTCGAAGAAGGTCGCGTACGAGGCACGCCCCGACGAGTGGCTCTGGCTCTTCTCGGCCAAGCCGGCGAGCTGAGGCGCTGACGGAGGAGGCACCGTGTCGGCGTTCCTGATCCGGCGCCTCCTCCGGTTCGTCGTCGTCTGCATCGGCGTCTCGCTGGTCACCTTCTCGATCCTCCACGCGAGCGGCGATCCGGTCTCCCTGATCTTGCCGGAAGCCCCCGAGGCCGATCGGGTCAAGCTCCGGGAGGCGCTCGGACTCTCGGATCCGCTGCCCACACAGTTCGTCCGCTTCGTCACGAACGCGGCGCGCGGAGATTTCGGCCAATCGTTCTTCCACCGCGCTCCGGCGTTCGGCCTCGTCGTCGAGCGCATGCCGACCACCCTGGGGCTGACGTGCCTGGCCGTTGCGATGGCGCTCGCGGTCGCGCTGCCGGTCGGCATCTACAGCGCCGTGCGCCGCAACACGATCTGCGACCATGCGGCCACGGCGGTCGTCTTCCTCGGTCAATCGATGCCCCCGTTCTGGATCGGCATCATGCTCATGCTGCTCTTCGCGGTGCAGTGGAGGCTTTTGCCCGTCTCCGGCTGGGACACGTGGTCCTCGATGGTGCTGCCGTCGATCACGCTCGGCGCGTTCACGACCCCGCTCTTCATGCGGATCATCCGCTCGAGCATGCTGGAGGTCATCAACCTCGACTACGTGCGGACGGCGCGGGCCAAGGGCCTCACGGAGTGGCTGGTGATCTGCCGGCACGCGCTGCGCAACGCCGCCCTGCCGATCGTCACCGTGACCGGCCTGCAGTTCGGCCTCCTCCTCGGCGGCGCGGTGCTGACCGAGACGGTGTTCGCGGTCCCCGGCGTCGGGCGCCTGATCGTCGGGGCGATCCGGCAGCTCGACTTCCCGATCGTCCAGGCGGGCGTCTTCCTCCTCGCGATCGTCATCGTGTCGGTGAACTTGCTCGTCGACATCCTCTACGTCTATCTGAATCCGACGATCAGGCTTCGCTGATGGCGGCGACCTTGCCTCAGGCCGCGGTCGCCTACGAAGCGGCAGCCCTCGGCACGCAGCGGCTCGCGCGCCTGGCGGCGGTTCGCGCTCAACCCGGCGGCGCTGCGTCGGCTCGCTGATCTTGTTGATCATGGTGAGCGCCGCGCTGGCCGCCCCGTGGGTGGCGCCGCACGATCCGGCCAAGCAGTCCCTGCTCCGCCGCTTCACCCCGCCGATGTGGCAGGCCGGCGGAAACGCCGCGTATCCGCTCGGCACCGACCAGGTCGGGCGCGACGTGTTGAGCCGGATCGTCCACGGCGCCCGCATCTCGCTTGCTGGTCGGTGTGGCGGCCGTCGTCGTGAGTCTCCTGGTGGGCGTCACGGCCGGGCTGGTCAGCGGCTTCGTGGGCGGGAAGGTCGACACCGTCATCGGCACCGTCGTCGACGTCACCTTGTCGTTCCCGCAGATTCTGTTAGCGCTGGCGTTCGTGGCCGCGCTGGGGCCGAGCCTCGTCACCATCATCGTGGTGCTCGGGCTCACGGGCTGGGAGCGCTACACGCGCGTGGTCCGGGCGGAGGTGATGGCGCTGCGCGAGCAGGAGTTCGTCGAGGCGGCGCGTGCGATCGGCGTGGGCCGGCTGCGCATCATCGCCCGGCATGTTCTGCCCAACACGGTGTCGTCGATCGTGGTGCTGTCCACCCTGCAAGTCGCGCAGGCGATCCTGGCGGAAGCCGCGCTGTCGTTCCTCGGCGTGGGCTCGGGCAGCGCGTATCCGACGTGGGGCCAGATGATCTCGCTCGGGCGCGACTTCGTGACCGTCGCCTGGTGGCTCGCCACCCTTCCCGGGCTGGCGATCCTCCTGACCGTGCTGGCGATCAACCTCGTCGGAGATCGGCTGCGCGACGCCCTGGATCCCCGCGCGGTCTGATCAGCTCTCCGACGCGCGCGCCGGCGGAAAGCTGAACACGTTCGCGGGCTCGTGCGCGAGGTCGTGGTCGCGGCGGAGGCGCCGGACCATGTCGAGCGCGTACGGCGCGCCTTCCAGGAGCTGGGCCAGCATCAGATCGTCGAGCTGCAGCCCCGCGCGCCGCGCCGCCTTCACGCATAGATCGCGCGTCTCGGCGTCGGCGCGATCGGCCGGCTCCGAGAGCACGGGCGGCGGGGTCACGTCGGGCGCGGCGGCGCCCGCCACGAGATTCGGCCGGCGCGTGTGCCACTCGGTGGCGCGCTCGTAGGCGTGGCCCACGCGCAGGATCGTCTCCTCGCCGAACGGCCGGCCGAGGATCTGCATGCCGAGCGGCAGACCGTTGCCGCCGAAGCCGTTGGGCAAGGCCAGCACGGGCTGGCCCGTGACGTTCCAGGCCGTGAGCAGGCTCGCCTTCTGCCAGAACGAGACGCTGCGGTAGTCGCTGAGTAGCGGCGCCTCGCCCATGCCCGCGGTGACGAACGCGTCGAAGCGCGCGTAGAGCGGCTCCATCTCGACCATCATGCGCCGGTGCTCCCGCGTCGCCTGGACGTAGTCGTTGGCGGTGAAGAGCACGGAGGGCAGCGCGCGCGAGCGGAAATCCGCGCCGAAGTCCTTGGGCCGCGCGATCAGGTTCTTCTGGTGCACGCTGAAGATCTCGCTCTCGGCGATGATGATCTTGACGTCGAAGTAGCTGGCGAGCGGCCGCACGCGGCATTCCTCGAGCTCGGCGCCCAGGCGGCGCAGGACGTCGAGCGCCGCATCCATCGCCCGGCGCACGTCTTGCGACGCCGGGATGTCGTCCTCCCAGTGGTGGCGCAGGACGCCGATCCTGACCCCGCGGAGATCCTCGCCGAGCGCCCGACGGTATCGCGGGATGGGCCGGCTCAGGCTGCCCGCGTCCTTGGGGTCGTAGCCCGCCAGCGCTTCCAGAGTCAGGGCGCAGTCCTCGACGGTCCGGGCGAGCGGCCCGCAGTGATCGAACGTGTACGAGTTGGTAATGACGCCGGCGCGGCTCACCAGCCCGAACGTGGGCATCAAGCCGACGATGCCGCAGAGCGACGCCGGGCCCCGGATCGATCCGCCCGTGTCCGAGCCGAGCGCCATCGGGACCATGCCCGCGGCCACGGCGGCGCCCGATCCCGACGAGGAGCCGCCCGTGAAGCGCGCGAGGTTCCAGGGATTGCGCGCCGGAGGCCACGGCAGATCGAACGAGGGGCCGGCGTGCGCCATCTCGTGGGTGGCCAGCTTACCGAAGAGCACGGCACCGGCGTCGTAGAGCCGGCTCGTCGTGGTGGCGTCCTCGGCGGGAATCCGGTCGATGAAGACGCGCGAATGGCCCGACGTCAGGATGCCCTTCGTGTCGTAGATGTCCTTCAGCGCGAACGGGATGCCGTGCAGCGGACCGCGGTGCTTGCCCGCGGCGATCTCGGCCTCGGCCGCGCGCGCCTGGCGCCGGGCCAGGTCGAACGTGGGGGTGATGAAGGCGCGCGTCTGCGCGTCGTAGTGCTCGACGCGCTGGATCAGCGCCTCGGTCAGCTCCACCGGCGAGAGCTTTCGCGCCTTGATCAATCCCGCCAGCTCGGCGATCGGAAGGTCGTGGAGCTCCTTGGCCATGGGGTTCTCCCTTTCGGGGCCGAGTATAGCGTTGACGCCTTCCGCGGCGATGGCTACCCTTGGGCCGACCGTTAAGGAGAGAGCGCCATGGCGTTCATGACGAAGGACGGCTTTTGCCTCTACTACGAGGACACCGGCGGCAACGCGCCCGCCATCCTGTTCCTGCACGGCGCGGGCGGTAACCACCTGAGCTGGTGGCAGCAGGCTCCGGTGTTCGCCGAGGAGTATCGCTGCATCACGGTCGATCAGCGCGGATTCGGCCAGTCCCCCGACGTGTCGGGCGGGCCCGGCCCCGCCGCGCTCGCCACCGACGCGATCGCGCTGCTCGATCATCTCGGGATCGCGCGCGCCGCGCTCGTCGCCCAGTCGATGGGCGGCTGGGCGGCGGTCGGCGCGGCCGTACGCGCGCCGGAGCGGTTCTGGGCGATCACCCTGGCCAACACGGTCGGCAATCTTACCAATCCCGAGATCGCCGGCGTGCGCCAGCGGCTCGCCGCCGCGAGCCCGCCGCGGCCCGCGGTGCTGTGGCACGCGGCGATCGGCCCGACGTTCCGCAAGCGAGAGCCGGTGCGCTCGTTCCTCTACGCGCAGATCTCCGGGTTGAACGCCCCGCTGCCCGCCGACTTCCGCGAGCAGCTTGGGCGGCTCACCACGCCGGTCGAAGCCTACGCCGCCACGCGGGTGCCGACCTTGTTCCTGACCAGCGACGAGGATGGTCTCATCTGGCCCGAGCTGTCCCAGAAGGTGCACGAGCACGTTCCGGGCTCGCGCTTCGTGCGCGTCGAGGCGGCGGGCCACTCGACGTACTTCGAGCGCCCCGACGTCTTCAACCGCGAGGTAGGCGCGTTCCTCAAGGAGCACCGGCCATGAAATGGTGTCGGTATCAGTCCGGAAAAACGGTCTCGTACGGCCTCATCGACGGCACCACCTTGACCGAGGTCACCGGGAGCCCGTTCGAGAGCCACACGAAGACGACGAACACGAGCATCCTGAGCCGGGTCAAGCTGCTGGTACCGGTGATCCCGCCGACGTTCTACGCGGCGGGCGTGAACTACCGCGAGCACGTCACCGAGATGGCGCATCGCCGCGGCGTCAAGCCCGAGTTCCCGCCGAACGCCGACGTCGGCTACCGCGCCAACAACGCGCTGGTTGCGACCGACGAGCCGATCGTCATCCCCAAGGACGCGACCGATCAGGTCCAGTACGAGGGCGAGCTGGTCGCGGTGATCGGCAAGCGTTGCAAGCGCGTGTCGGAGGCCGAGGCACTCGACTACGTCTTCGGCTACACGCTCGGCAACGACGTCAGCGAGCGCACCTGGCAGCGCGGCGACCGCACGTTCTGGCGCGGCAAGAACACCGACAGCTTCAAGCCGATGGGTCCCTGGATCGTCACCGGGCTCAACCCCGACGATCTGCGCGTCACGATCCGATTGAACGGTAAGGAGATGTTCACCTACGCGGTCAAGGACGCGATCTTCGGCGTGCGCCAGTTCATCAGCCGCATGAGCCAGTACCTGACGCTCTATCCGGGCGACGTGCTGTGGATGGGGACGGACGGCGCTACCGAGAACATGAAGGACGGCGACATCGTCGAGGTGGAGGTGCCGGAGATCGGCGTGCTCCGTAACCCGGTCGTGAGAGAACGCTGATCTGCGGACCACGCGTTCCCGATCGTCAGGCGCCCGGCGCCGGGGGCGCGCACGCCCGTCGTCGTCAGCGTGCCGCACTACGGCACGGAGCCCCTGCCCCACATCACTCGCGAGCACTACAGCGAGCCCTGGTTCGAGACCTTCGCGTACGGGTTCGCCGACACGTTCGTGGGCGATCTCTACGGCGACCTGCACGAGCAGGGCGCCACCGTGCTCGCGACGCCGTTCTCGCGCATGTTCGTCGACGTCAACCGCCGCCGCGACGACTTCGAGCACCACGACGGCGAGGTGCGGTCTCGCCGCGGCGTGGTCCGCACGCACACGATGCGGGAGGCGCCGATCTTTCGGCAGCCCCTCGGGCTCGCCGACCTCGAAGCGCGGCTCCGGGCGCTCTACGACCCGTACTATTCCGCCCTGGACGGCCTGCTCAACGAGCTCTCCCAGGACTACGGCGGAGCACTTCTGCTCGACGGCCACACCGGCAGCCCGCGGCGGATGAAGGACCATCAGGTGATCATCGGCACGCGGCACGAGACGACGTGCGCCCGCGAGCTCGCCGCCACGGTGGCCGCGATCTTCACCGGCCACGGCTTCGAGGTGCACGAGAATATCAGCGGCTACGCCGGCGGCAACATCGTGACGACGTACGGCCAGCCGGGCACGCGACGCGTCCATGCCCTGCAGCTGGAGGTCAACGCCTCGCTCCTGATGACGACCGGTCGCGAAGAGTTCATCGCCCAGGTGTCGCGGGGCGAGGTGCCGCAGAAGGCGGAGGCCAATATCGCCCGGGTGCGGGCCTGCCTCCGCGACGTGCTGGCGGCGTTGCCCTCGGTCCTCGCGACGGTCTGCGCGTCGGGGCGATGAGCCGGCTCTTCCTCATCCGGCACGGCGAGACGGAGGGCAACGCGCTTCGGATCGTGCAGCACCCGCACATCCCGCTCTCGCCGCGCGGGGTCGTCCAGGCCGAGCGGCTCGCGCGCCGCCTCGCGCGGGAGGGCATCGCGCGGATCGTCGCGAGCGACTACGCCCGCGCCGTGACGACGGCGGAGCATCTGCAGCGCGCGACCGGCGCCCCGCTCCTCATCGATCCGTTGCTGCGCGAACGCAACTTCGGCGATCTCCGGGGCAAGCCGTACTCGGAGCTCGGCATCGACATGTTCGCGCCGGACTACGCGCCCCCCAATGGCGAGACCTGGCCGACGTTCCACGAGCGCGTCGATCGGGCGTGGGCTCGTGTGCAGGAGATGGCGACGGCCACCGGCGGCAGCCTGGCGATCGTGACGCACGGCCTGGTGTGCCGATCGCTCGCGGCCCGGCACCTCATCCTCGCCGACGGCGAGGCGGCGCCCGAGCGATGGGACAACACCTCGCTGACGATCATCGACTGGCCGGCGCCGTGGCGCGTGCGCCTGCTGAACTGTATCGCCCACCTCGACGGCCTCGACGCGCCCCCGGCCGACTCGGGACCAGCCTAGCCGGCGCGGGCTCTACCAGCGCGCGGACAGACCCATGACCGCGGAGTGGGTATCGAGATTCAGGCTGAACGGGGTCTGCTTGAGGGTGGCGGAGTCGCGCAGATCCACCGAGACGTCCGCGTGGGTGTATCGGTACTCGACGAACACCATCAGATTCGACACGACCTGGAACCCGAGACCGGCCCCGGCCTTGTAACCGACGGAAAAGGTCGTATCGCCCTGCTGGTTGCGAAACTGCGCCGTCGTGCGAGGCGTGACGGTGGTCACGAAGACCGGCACCCCGGCCGAGATGTATGGCTGCAGCGCCCCCCACGGCGCCTTCTCCGACTTGAAGAGCGGAAGTCGCAGCAGCAGCTCGGGCGAGACCGCGATGGTCGTCACGTCGATCCGGCCCGTACCACCCTGGCCCCCGCTACACCCGCCCGACGGCACACACCCGTCGACCTGGAACTGTTGCGGCCCGATCGACGGCGTGAGCCTGAAGGCGTCGAGGCCCACGCCGAGAAAGGGCACGCGATCCAGATACCGCCCGAATCGTCCGCCGAAGAGTAGCGATTGATCGAACTCGACGTCGCGGTAGATGCCGAGCCCGGCCGGACTGTGCACGGTCACGTCGTCGTTCAAGGTGAGGCTCTGGCCGGCGTACACGTCGGCGTACCACTCGGCCCACGCGGGGGCGGCCATCAGCACCAGGCACATCAAGATTGCCGAGACCACGAGATTCATCGCTGACTTGCCCTTCCGTCTAGACCTGCGCGGCGGTGGGCGCGGTGCCCGCGACCGTGGTGCGCCGCATGTCGCGGGGCTGGCCCTCGTCGTAGCGCCGCACGCGGTGCATCATCTGGCGGTTGTCCCATATGACGAGATCTCCCACGCGCCACTGGTGGACGTAGACGAACTTCGGCTGGGTGGCGTGCTCGTTCAGGTCGCGCAGCAGGATGCGCGCCTCCGGCATCGGCATCCCGACGATGCCGCCGGCGTGGGACGACAGATAGAGCGACTTGCGGCCGGACACCGGGTGCGTGCGGACCAGTCGCTGGCGCACCGGCCGGAACATCGCGCGCTCCTCCTCCGAGTAGTCGAGCATGCCGAGGGAGCCACGTGAGTACATCAGCGAGTGCTCGCAGACCAGGTCTTCGATCTGCGCCTTCGTCGCCGCGTCGAGCGTATCGTACGCCGCCCGCATGTCGGCGAACTCGGTGTTCCCACCGATTGGATTCACGACGCGCGCCGACAGGAGCGAGTACTTCGCGGGGATCGGCCGGAACGAGCTGTCGGAGTGCCAGAGCATGTTGCCGAGATTGAAGAGACGCACGCGCGAGTCGCGCGGGAGCGGCTGGCCGTCGCGCCCCAGGTTGGAGACGTCGTTCATCCCGGTCTGCAGGCGCTTGTCCTCCGGCTTGGTGATGTTGCCGCCCCGGGCGTCCTCGAGCGCGCCGAAGTTGCGGCTGAACGCCATCTGCTGCTCGTCGGTGATCTTCTGGTCGTGGAAGACGAGGACGGCGTAGCGGTCCATCCCCGCCTCGATCGCCGCCACCTCGTCCGGGCTGAGCGGTTTGGCGATGTCGACTCCGGACACCTCGCCCACGAACACCGGATGGATCTGACGGATGGCTAGGCTCATGGCGCCAAGTCTATCTCAAGCCGGTCACCGGATCACGGTCCGCGTCTGCGAACGAAGACGTTGAGCGCCGGGTCGCGGTTGCCGTATCGTGACGACAGCCATGAAAGCACCGCCTCTGCCCCTGTGGCGGATGACACGCGTTCGATACGACCAGCTCGTCGAGGCCGGCATCTTCGGCCCGGAGGACCGGGTCGAGCTGCTCGACGGCCTGCTGATCGCCTGCGAGCCGCACGGCCGGCGCCACGCCGCTGTCGTTGTCCTCGTCCGCGCGGCGCTCGAGAAGGCATTCGGCCGCGGCTATCACGTGCGGGAAGAGAAGCCGATCGCTCTCGATGACCGGTCCGAGCCCGAGCCCGACATCGTCGTCGTGCCGGGCACACCCCGGGACTACCTGGATGCCCATCCATCGCGGCCGGTGCTGCTGGTCGAGGTGGCTGAAACGTCGCTGGCGATCGACCGGCTGCGCAAAGGCAGCTTGTACGCGCGGGCGGGGGTCGCCGACTACTGGGTCGTGAATCTGGTCGAGGACGTGCTGGAGGTCTACCGAGAGCCCGTGCTCGCCCCGTCAGCCGACTGGAAGTACGACTCGGTCCGTCTGCTCCGCCGCAACGCGATCATCACGCCGCTGGCCGCGCCTCGGGCCCGTATCCGCGTCGCCGCTCTGCTCCCGTGAGGCCTTAGACCGCGAACGCCTCGGCTGGAGACGCCATCCTTCAGGGGAGAAGATGCGCGACGGGGATACTCGCTCCGGGCGCCGCCAGCGGGGTGACGCGCTCGGAGGCGTCGAACGCCTCGCTGTGAGCGTAGCGCCAGCCAAACGGCGATGCGGAATCGGGGGCAGGCGCTCGGTACACCTCGAGAACGCGGTCGATCAGATTGAGCACCCAGTAGTCTGATAGGCCGGCCCGGGCGTAGAGACTCCCCTTCCGCTGCCGATCGAGCGCGAGGCTCGACTCGGCCACCTCGATGGTGAGGACCGGCCGCGAGGGATGCGCGCGAGCATAGTCGTCCGGGTCCCCAGGGACGACCGCGATGTCGGGCTCGGGCTCGGAGTCAGCGTCGAGCCCGATGGGGCCCTGCGTACGGACGACCCACCCTGGCCCGAACGCCAGCTCCAGCACCTTCGCTGTTTTCAAGATGGCCGTGTAGTGTGGGGCGCCTTGTGGCTCGGCGACCATGAGCTCGCCGCCGATGAGCTCGATCGCCTCGCCCGGCTGGAACACGCCCAGGGCGATGAGCCTCTCGTACTCGGCCCGGGTAAAACGACGGGTCCTGGTCTCGTAGCCCGCCATGCGCGCATCGTATCGGCGGCCTTACGCGCACGTCAACGTCTTCAAGCGGAGACACCTGAGCTTGCGCTACTCGCGACTGGCCCGCCGGCGAGGCTCGCCATCAGCTCCATCGCCTCGGGCTCTTCGGTCGAGATCGTCAGCCCGGTGATGCCCGAGTCGGCCCAGGCTCGGTAGCGCTCGCGGATCCGCGCTACCGGCCCGACCAGCGCCATCTCGTCGCAGAACTCGTCAGGCACGGCCGCGACGGCCTCGTCTTTCCGCCTGGCGAGGAACAGCTCCTGGATCTTCTGGGCGGCGTCGCCGAAGCCGCGGCGGATCATCATCTCCTTGTGGAAGTTCTTGTCGCGATGGCCCATGCCGCCGACGTAGAGCGCCACGTGCGGCTTCATGCGCGCGAGCGCCCCGCGCACGTCGTCGGTGATCGCGACCTCGGCGCGCGGCTGGATCTCGAAGTCCGCGAAGCCCTTGCCCCCGCCCGCGCGCCGGAAGCCTTCCTCGAGCCAGGGGCGCAGCATCGGCATCAGCCGAGGCACGAAGCCGAGCGGCAGCCACCCGTCGGCGATCTCGGCCGTGAGCTTCACGTTCGCCTCGGTGCCGGTGCCGAGCCAGATCGGCAGGCGCGGGTTCATGTGCAGGATCGACGTGAGGGGCTTGCCGACTCCGAGCGCGCCGGGCCCGGTGTACGGAAGCGAGATCTCGCGCCCGGTATGCGCGACGGGGTCTTTGCGCTCGAAGACCTTCCGCATGATCGCGACGTAGTCGCGGATGCGCCAGTACGGCTTGCCCCAGGGCTGGCCGTACCAGCCCTCCACGATCTGAGGGCCGGAGACACCGAGCCCCGCGATGACGCGGCCGCCGCCCGCGAGCGCGTCGACCGTGCCCGCGGCCATCGCGGCCGAGGCCGGCGGGCGGGCCGCGAGCTGCATGATGCCGGTGCCCAGGCGGATCCGCTTCGTCAGCGCGGCCAGATAGGCCAGCGGAGTGATCGCGTCCGAGCCGTAGGCTTCCGCCGTCCAGACCGAGTCGAAGCCCAGGCGCTCCGCGAGCAGCACCTTCTCGACCGGCAGGCGCAATTCCGATCCCGAGTAGCCGATGCTCAATCCGAGCTTCATGACGTGATTCTCCTGGTGATGAGTCACTCCATCAGCACGCCGCCGTCGACGTTGAAGCTCTCGCCGTAGACGAAGCTGGCGGCGTCGGAGAGCAAGAACAGGACGGCGTGCGCGATCTCGTCGGGCTGGCCGAAGCGGCCCAGCGGAATTCGGCCGGCGACCATCGCGCGCTGCTCCGGCGTCAGCGGCGCGTGCATCGGCGTGTCGCAGGGGCCGGGGTTGACGCAGTTGATCCGCACGCCCGTGCCGGTCAGCACCCGGGCGAAGCCCTTCGTCATCGTGACCACCGCGCCCTTGGTGGCGGCGTAGGGGATGTTGGCGATCCGCCCGCCGCCGAGCTTGTAGCTGTCCGAGCCGATCGTCACGATCCGTCCCCGGCCCTGCGGGATCATCCGCCTGAGCGCGGCCTGCACCGTGAAGAACGTGCCCTTGGCGTTCACGGCGAAGACCCGGTCCCACTCCTCGCTGGTGACTTCGAGGAGCGGCAAGGTCGTGATGATGCCGGCGCAGGTGACGAGCCCGTCGATCCGGCCGAACTCGCGCTCGGCCAGGTCGAACACGGCCTCGATGTCCCCCAGCGCCGTCACGTCGGCACGCCGGGAGCGCACCTCGCCCTGGAGCTCGCGCGCGGTGGTCGCGAGCCGATCGCCGTCGAAGTCCGCCAGGACCATGCGCGCGCCCTCTCGGCTCGCGGCGCGCGCGACGGCGCGGCCCATGCCGGACGCGGCGCCGGTAACGACGATGACCTGATCGCGGAGGTTCAGGAAGTCGGCCATGGCCCGGCGCCGCTCATGATAGCCGCTCGACGGCGCGAGCGCTCGGCCGAGGTTGCGAGGCCACCCTGGTGCCCGGCCGCGCGTTGCGGAGGGCGCGCGCCCGCGCTATGGTCCGCCGAGCAGGGACGAGAGGAGGACACCATGCGTCGTCGAACCCGAGCGTCCGTCGTCAAACGCCCCCCGGCGCGACCCGTATCCCGGCACGCCTCCGGCAACGGCGCCGGCGATCCCGCCTGGACCTGGGACGAGCCCCGCTGGCGCGCGGCGGTGAACAAAGTGCGCGCGGGCCGCTCGCTGAAGCCGGCGTCCTGGAAGAACGGGGCACGGGTCTGCGTGGCGCTGTCGTTCGACTCCGACCACGAGACGAGCACCTTGCGCGAGGGCTCGACCTCGCCCGGCCGTCTGGCCCAGGGCGAGTACGGCGCGCGCGTCGGCGTGCCGCGCATCCTGGACATGCTGCGCCGCCACGAGCTCCGCGCCTCGTTCTTCGTGCCCGGCGTGATCGCGCGCCTGCACCCGGACGAGCAGCGCCGCGTGGTGGCCGAAGGCCACGAGGTGGGCATGCACGGCTGGATCCACGAGGGCACCAGCGAGCTCACCGAGTCGTCGGAGCGCGATCTCATGCGGCGGGCCTTCGACACCCTGGCCAAGGTCACCGGCCGGCCGCCGGTCGGCGTGCGGGTGCCGTCCTGGGACTTCAGCGCGACCACCCTGCCGCTGATTCGCGAGCTCGGCCTGCTCTATGACTCATCGCTCATGGCCGACGACGAGCCCTACGAGCTCATCGACGACGGCGAGCCCACGGGAATCGTCGAGCTTCCGGTCGAGTGGATCAAGGACGACGCGCCCTATCTCAACATGAACCGCGCGACGGCCATTCGCCCGTACACCGCGCCGTCGGCCGTGCACGAGATCTTCCGCGCCGAGTTCGAGGGAGCGCTGGCCGAAGGCGGGCTCTTCCTGCTCACGATGCATCCGCACATCATCGGGCACCGCTCGCGGATCGCGATGCTCGACGAGCTGATCCGCTATATGAAGGGCGTGCCCGGCGTCTGGTTCGCCACGCACGAAGAAGTCGCCCGCTACTGCAAGACCGCGGCGTCGTAGGGCGTCGGCGCCCGCGGCCCTCTGAGGCCAGCGCCGCTCGCGGCAGGCCGGACGACCTGCCGCGAGCGTCCCCGGGCGCCGGCCGCGCGGATCAGGTCCCGCGGCCCCACAGGCCGCAGTAGCGGCGCAGGACGAATGGTAGATTCTGCTCGTAGCCGGGCCAGCTCTGGTACTTCGGCAGCTTCAGCTCTTTCTCGACGCCGTCCCAGCACTTGCCGGCCTGGGCCTCCGCCTTCACCGCGGCCGACGCGTCTTGCAGGAACGTCAGCTGATCCTGGACATCCTTCTTGGTGCCGAGCCGCCCGCCGGGCGCGCCGGGATGGCCGGGGATCAGCTTGTCCCAGTCCATGGCCAGCACCTTCTTCAGGGAGTCTTCCGCCTCGAGCGGGTAGAAGTCGATCATGCCGCGCCCGGGCACCGTTCCGATCGGGATGAAGTCGACGGCGAACAGGACCTTCTGCTTGGGCAGCCGCATGACGATCGTGCTGTCCGAATGGTTGAGGCCGAGATAGCTGAGCTCGAGCGTGGTGTCGCCGAGCGTGATCGTCCAATTGTCGCCCACCGTCGCGTCCGGCAGCACCGTGTGCGGATCCTTGATCTCGTTGAGGCGTTCCCAGGCCCGCTTGTGGGCGACGACCACGGCGCCCGCGTCCTTGAACGGCTTGCCGCCGGCGATGTGATCGAAGTGGTGGTGGCTGTAAATCAGGTACTTGATCGGCTGGCTCGTGACCTTCTTGATCTCGTCGACGTAGGTCACCACGGCCTGCGGGCGACCGTAGCCGATCGGATCGGTCGCGATCACGCCGGCCGACGTGACGACGAACATGGCCTGGTGGTTTCCGTAGCGGAAGACGTAGACGTTGTCGGTGCCGTCGACCTTGGTGGTCGCGAACGGGGGCTGCGCGGGCTGCTGGGCGTAGGCCACCACACCCAGGCACACGGCCGCCAGAACTCCGGCTGCGATGACGTAGGACCGTCGGGACATATAGCCTCCTTAGAGGTCAGAGTTCGATGCTGGCGTCGCGGCCGGTAGCATCGCCGGGCGTGCCCCCGAGGTCAAGACCATTGCCCACGCGGATGCCTTCGTGTAGTGGTGGTCCCACCATGGACTACAACATCGTTCTGGGGACCGCTGGGTGGGGCGTGTGGCACAGCCCGGACGCGGGCAAGTCGTGGGTGCGGCATCGAAGGCCGTTCCCGCTGAACAGCCGGATCCAGGCGCTGGCCGTGCTGCCGGGCGAGCCGCGCGGTGTGGTGGCCGCCGGCGACACGGGCGTGTTCAAGAGCCACGACGGCGGCGCCTCCTGGACGCGCCTCGGTGCCGCGGGAGACCTGCCGACGGTCTGGTCGCTGGCCGTCGATCCGGCCGATCCCCAGACGCTCTTCGCGGGCACCCGGCCGGCCGCGATCTATCGCTCACGCGACGGCGGAGCGACCTGGAAGCGACTCGACGTCGCGCTCGCGACCGAGTGCTCCATCGGGACGCCGTTCGTGACCCGCGTGCTCGTCGATCCCGGCGATCGGACGGTGTGGGCCGGCGTCGAGATCGACGGCGTCTTCCGCAGCCGAGACGGCGGCGAGACGTGGGCGAAGGTCGTCAACGGCCTGCACGACCTGGACGTCCACGACATGGCGCTCGCGCCCGCCAGCCCGCCGCGCGTCTACACGAGCACCAACGGTGAAGTGTTCTGGAGCGACGATCGGGGCGAGTCGTGGACGCCGATCGGCGTGAAGACTCTGTGGCCGCTTCCCTACGCGCGCGGCATCGCGGTGAAGCCCGACGAGCCGCGCGTCCTGTTCGCCGGATGCGGTCAGACGACGACGGGAGAGACGGGCGGCGTGCTCCGCTCCGATGACGGCGGCGCGAGCTGGCGAAGCCTTCCCCTCCCCGCCCGGCCCAACGCCACCATGTGGGGCCTGGCCACCCATCCGGCCGACGCCGGCCGCATCGTCGCGTTCAGCTTGTTCGGCGAGGTGTACGTGAGCGAGGACGCCGGCGAGTCCTGGCGCAAGATCGCGCGCGAGTTCGGCGAGGTGCGCGCGGCGGCCTGGCTACCATGATCCACGGGAGGACAGTATGCGCGGAGCACATCGCGTCGCGATCTGGGCCGGCCTCGTCACCACGCTGGCGGCGGGGGCGCTCATGACCTCATCGGCCGCGGCCGCCACCTTCGTCTATGTCGGCAACGCCGAGAGCAATGAGGTCTACGTGCTCCAGCTCAACCCTCAGAACGGCGACCTCGCGGTCATCGACAAGACGCCGATCCCCGGCATCGAGAAGCCGGGCATCTCGACGCCGATGTCGGTGAGCCCCGATCGCCGCGTCCTCTACGTCGGCACGCGCGGCGAGCCGAAGGCCGCGGCCGGCTTCGCGATCGATCCGTCGAGCGGCAAGCTGAAGTACGTCGCGAGCGGGCCGCTCGCCGACAGCCTGGCCTACATCGCGGTCGACCGCACGGGCCGCTTCCTCCTGGGCGCGTCCTATCCCGGCCACCGGGTCACCGTGAATCCGATCGGGTCGCCCGGAAAAGTGTCGCCGCCGCAGCAGGTGCTGGAGAACTATCCCAACGCGCACGCGATCTTCGCCGATGCCGCGAATCGTTTCGTGCTGGTGCCGACTCTCGGCAACGACCGCATCAACCAGTTCGCGTTCGACGCGGCGACCGGCAGGCTGACACCCACCATGTCGCCGGCTGCCGAAGCCCGGCCGAAGGCCGGCCCTCGCCACTTCGTGTACCACCCGGGCGGCAAGCTCGTGTATGTCATCGGCGAGCTCGACGGCGCCGTCTACGTCTTCGACTACAACGCCGCCACGGGCGATCTGAAGCAGAAGCAGGTCGTCAGCGCGCTGCCGGCCGGCTTCGCAGGGCAAGCCCTCGGCTGCCGATCTGCACATCACGCCCAACGGCAAGTTCCTCTACGGCTCGGAGCGCACGACGAGCACCCTGGCCGGCTTCCAGGTCGACGCGGCCACCGGCACGTTGACGCCGATCGGCAGCGTACCGACCGAGAAGCAGCCGCGCGGCTTCGCCATCGATCCCTCGGGCCGCTATCTGCTCGCGGTCGGCCAGCTCTCGCACGGCATGTCGAGCTACGCGATCGACCAGTCGACCGGCAAGCTGACCAAGCTGAAGGAATATCCGATGGGCAAGAACCCCAACTGGGTCGAGATCATCGACCTTCCGTGAAGGGGGGACAAGGCGATGGCGCGACTCGAGCCGCTGGGCATTCACGAAGTCGACGACGAGATCCGGCACCTCTGCGAGGAGGCCGAGCGGCAGTCCGGCACCTCGGCGAGCACGCGGACGTACGCGCGGAACCCCGCGGTCGTGAAAGCGCTCGCCGCCTTCCGCGCGACCCTCGCGCGCGAAGGCACGATCGACCCGTCGCTCCGGGAGCTGGTTCGCTTGAAGATCGCCGCCCTCAACGCGTGCCGGTACTGACTCACCGTGCGCTATGCCGGGGCCCGGCATGCGGGAGCGACCGAAGCCAAGATCGCCGCGATCGACGATGAAACGTCCGACCTCCTGAGCCCGCGCGAGCGGGCCGCGATCCGCTTCGCCGAGAAGCTCGCCGTCGACCACCACAAGGTTGACGACACGCTCTGGTCGGAGGTGCGCGCGCACTTCTCGGAGGCCGAGATCGTCGAGCTGGTCGCCCACGCGACGCTCTACATCGGCTTCGGGAGGTTCAACGAGATCGTGGGCGTGGACCCGGCCTCGCGGTGAGCCCGCGCGAGCCGCGCGCGCAGCCGGCCACGGAAGGTCCCCTCGCCACCTTGAGGCGGAGACTGGCCCAAGGCCGGGCGACCCTGGGATATCTCGTCACGACGCCGAGCACCCAGATCGTCCAGGCCCTGGCGCGCACGGGCATCGACTGGCTGATGATCGACATGGAGCACGCGCCCGTGGGCATCGAGTCGGTGGCCGCCATGATCGCGGCCACCGGGGGCACGCCGGCGACGCCCCTCGTGCGCGTGCCGGCGGCGCGCGCGGAGATGGTCAAGCCGGTGCTCGACTGCGGAGCGCTCGGCGTCGTATTCCCGCAGATCGCGACACGCCAGGACGCGGAGGCCACGGTGCAGGCCGTGCGTTACGCCCCCGAAGGCCAGCGCGGCTACGGCCCGACCTACGCGGCGCTGCGGTGGGGGCTATCGAATCTCGAGTATCTCGAGGCCGCCAACGACGCCGTGCTGAACGTGGTGCTGATCGAATCGCCGGCCGGCGTGGACGCGCTGGACGACATTCTCACGGTCGGCGGGCTCGACGTCGTCGCGGTGGCGCGCGGCGATCTCTCGCAGAGTCTCGGCGTGCCCGGTCAGTTCGAGCATCCTCACCTGTGCGAGATCGTCGCGAAGGCCGAAGCGAAGATCCTTGCCCACAATGAGGTCGCGCTGGGCGGCATCGCCTTTTCGTCCGACGACGCCCGCGCGATGATCGCGCGGGGCTATCGCTTCATCGTCCTGGGCAGCGACGCCGGGCTCGTCTCCGGCGCGGCGCAACGCATGGTGCAGGCCATCCGCGCCTGAGACCAAGAACGGTAAGCCAAGGAGCCCGCATGCAGTTCGGCCTGTTCATGATGCCGCTCCATCCGCCCTATCGCGCGTTCGCCGACTGCTACGAGCGCGACGTCGCGCAGATCGTGCTGGCGGACCGGCTCGGCTTCCGCGAGGTGTGGGTCGGTGAGCACCTGACGGAGCGCTGGGAAAACGCCCCGGCGCCCGATCTGCTCCTCGCCCAGGCGCTGGCGCTGACGAAAACGGTGCGGCTCGGGACGGGCGTCACCCTGCTGGCGCTGCACAACCCGGTCTACCTCGCCCATCGGCTGGCCATGCTCGACCACATGGCGCGCGGCCGCTTTCAGTGGGGCATCGGCGGGGGCGGCATTCCGACCGATCTGTCGCTGTTCGGGCTCGATCCGTCGACGGTGCGGGCGCGCTCGGCCGAGGTGCTCGACGTCGTGCTCAAGCTCTGGGCATCCGACGGCCGGTTCACGTATCGGGGAAAATTCTTCGACATCGACACCCCCGAGCTCGACCCGGTGAAGGGCCGCGGTTACTACATGAAGCCCTATCGGCAGCCGCATCCGCCGATTGCGGTAGCCGCCAGCACGCCCAACTCGAGCTCGATGCGCATGGCGGGCGAGCGCGGCTGGATCCCGATGTCGAGCTCGCTCCTGTCACGGTCGTATCTCGGCGACCACTGGCGTCTCGTCGAGGCCGGCGCGGCGGGCGCGGGCCGCCAGGCGAATCGGAGCGAGTGGCGCGTCGCGCGCGACATTCTCGTCGCGCCCACGCGCGCGGTCGCGCGCGAGCGCGCGCGGGCCGTCCTCGGGCGCAACTACGTGCAGCATCAGTACCCCAATCGCATCGGCACGGCACAGATGGCGTCGACCAAGCTCGAGCCGTCGATGTCCGACGAGGCCGTGACGGTCGACTACTTGATGGACAACGTCTGGATCGTGGGCGACCCCTCGGAGTGCGCCGACAAGATCCGGCAGCTCCACGAGGAGAGCGGGGGCTTTGGCGCCCTCCTCGCAATCACGACGGACTCGGACGATGCCGGATGGGACCACGAGAGCCTGCGCCTCCTGATGGAGGACGTGGCGCCGAGGGTCGCCGATCTGAGCTAGGAGAGTGGACATGGCCTACCGTTACGACCACATGCACCTGCGCACTCGAGACGTGAGGAAGACCGCCGAGTACTATCAGCGGGTGTTCGGCGCCAAGATCCTCGATTCGATCCAGTCCGATGGCAAGCCGCGGACCGATCTCGATCTGGACGGCCTGACGATCTTCCTCGCCCCGGTCGCGCCCGAGGCCGCCATCCCGTCGGCGCCGACGGAGCCCTATATCGGGCTGGACCACTTCGGGCTGCGCGTCGACAACATGGACGAGGCCGTCGCCGATCTCAAGCGCCGCGGGGCCAGCTTCAAGATGGAGCCGCGCACCATCCGCCCCGGCGTCAAGATCGCGTTCATCGAGGCGCCCGACAACGTGCGGATCGAGCTGCTCGAGCGCACCTGAGGCTGCGGGCGATCGCGCCATGATCTACATGGTCGAGATGGCGTTGCTCGACACCGCGCGCCGCGCCGAGTGGGAGGCCTGGTATATCGCTCACCAGCACCGGCTCCTGTCCATTCCCGGGATTCACGCCAGTCAGCGCTTCGAGGCGATCCACAAGGCCGACTCCCCGTTCGTGGCGCTCCACGAGGTGGACTCGCCGGACGTCTTCACCAGCCCGGGCTACCGCGCCCAGGCGGGACCGACAAACACCGGCGAGTGGCAGACGAAGATGCACAACTGGCACCGCAACGTGTTCGACGGCATCGACCACACGCCGGACGTCTCGACGGACGCCCGCCTGCTGGTGGTCGAGGCCGACGGGGACGCGGCGCTGCCCGGCGGCGTCCGCGTGACGTGGATGCAGGCCGTCGGGCTCGATCGCAGCGTGGCCCGACGCGGCCTGGCGGTCGTGCCGGACGCCGTCGCGCATCGCTTCGTCGGCGCGCCGCGTGTCCGCGTCTTGAAGCCGCTGGGGCCGCGCCTTCGACGCACCGACTGATCCGCCCCACGCACCAAGGAGATCGCATGACTCGCACGATCGCTCTCGCCATCGCGGTGCTCACAGTGACCCTGGGCGTGCCGTCCGGTCACGGCGCGCCGGACATCGACCGCACCGCGGTCGACTTCAAGACACCGGCCGAGATCAAGTGGGTGAAGAACGCCGCCGGGACGAACGAATCCGCTGTGCTCTTCGGGGACCCGAGCAAGCCGGGTCCCTACGTCGTCCGCGTGAAGTGGTTTCCGGGCAACATGAGCCGCCCGCACTTCCATCCCAACGATCGGTTCTTCGCGGTCCTGTCAGGCACCTGGTGGATGGGCACAGGCGACAAGTTCGACCCGGAGAGCACGGTGCCGGCGCCCGCGGGCAGCTACGTCATCCACTACGGCAACAAGGTCCACTACGACGGCGCGAAGACCGAGGAGACGATCATCCAGGTGTGGGGGATGGGCCCGGCGACGTCGACCCCGGCCGAGAAGCGCTGACTGAAGAGGCTCGCCGCGACAAAAGCGCCTCCATCTTGCCGATAAGATCGCGGTTGACGAGCTGCTGCAGCGCCACCCTCAGATCCGGCCGTTTGTCCACGAAGCTACGCAGATTCGGCATCGACCAGCGCATGTAGCGCGCGGGCTCGCTGAAGACGACCTCGACCGGCGACGGCTCGCCCGTCAGGCTCAGCGCGGTGCCGATGATCTGTCCTGGCTCCAGCGTCCCGATTCGCTCGTTCTGCAGGCGGACTTCTGCCCTTCCGGTGATCGGGATGCAGACGGCTGATACCACCTCCCCTTCGGTCAGCACCCGCTCGCCGGCCGCCGCGCTTTTCCACTCGCCCACGAACGCCAGCGCCACGAATTCTCGCGGGCGAATCGAACGAAAGCCGAAGTCGTACAGCTTCTGTTCGTCCTCGGAGAGCACGATCGGGCGGCGCTCGAGATAGATGCGCGCGATCTGAAACAGGTTGATGGCGATGAATACCAGTGCCCAGAGAACCGGTGGCCAGAGCACCGTTCCCTGCAGGAGAAAGTACGGAATGTTGATGAGCGCGGCGACGACCGCAAACCACCGCAACCAGAGAATGTTGCGCACCGAGTACGAGATGAGCAGCATGATGTTCGAAAGATGGACCAGATAGTTGGCGAGCGGGATATCCATTTGCGAACCTCCGACGCGACCCTGACGGTATGCGGAGTGTCGTCTGCGGTGGGCTGATCTTGGAAACTCGCGCCGGCGGCGTCCATGAGACCTTGGTCCAATGACGCTCGGCTGACACTCGGAGCGTCGAGCGCACCCGCGGGCCCGCCGCCCTGGGGAGGGCCGGAGCGCTAGTCGGTCGCCGACGCGGGGGCCACGCGCCAGATGCGACGCGCGCCCGTGTCGATCCTGAGCGCGACGACCGCGGCGCACATCAGGAACAGACACGCTACCGCGAACGCCGCGCCGTAGCCGCCGGTGGCCTCGAACAGCGCGCCGGCCAAGGACGAGCCGATGGCGGCGCCGGTCTGGTGCACCAGGAAGATCACGCCGAGCACGGGGCTCACCGAGAAACGCCCCCAGATGTCGGCGGTGAGCGCGGAGGTCATCGAGCCCGTCCCCGCCATCGTGATCCCGCCCAGCACCGCGACGAGGATGATGGCCCCCGGATTGTCGCGGATCAGGAAGAACCCGGAGAAGATCAGCACCCTGCCCGCGTAGATCGCGGCCAGGACAGGGCGGCGCCCGAACCGGTCGGAGAGCGTGCCCAGCATGACGGTGCAGCCGATGGCCGAGCCGCCGAGCACGCCGAAGGCCCACGAGGCGAACATCGGCGTGTAGCCATGGTCGGTCAGCATCGGGATGCCGTGCGCGGACAGGAGGCTCATCGAGAAGCCGCACGTGAAGAACGAGCCGGCGAGCTGCCAGAACGCGAGCGTCTGCATGGCGGTGGTGGCGGACACTCGCTCACGCGACGAGGCGGCGGCGGTCTTCGCGTCGAGCGGCACGCCATCGGGCGTGAGGCCCATCTGCTCCGGCGATTCGCGAATCACCCAGAGAGCGACCGGCAGGATGCAGACCAGGACCAGCCCGGCGATGACGACATAGGCGGTCCGCCAGCCGCCGGTGAGGATGAGCCAGGTCACCAGCGGCACCAGGAGGCTCATGCCTGTCATCGACGCGCTGCCGAGCAGTGAGAGCGCGGTGCCGCGCCGCTTGTTGAACCAGCGCGCGACCACGCCGGACGCCATCACGGGGCCCGTGACCGCGAGGCCCAGCGGCAGGATCACGCCGTACACGATCGCGAATTCCCAGAAGGTACGGACCTGCGCGGTCAGCACGAGCGATCCCACGAGCAGGACCGTGCCGACGGACGCCGTGAGTCGCGCGCCGAACCGGTCGAGGGCCAGCCCGACGAGCGGGCCGAAGACCCCGTAGAGGAAGAGGCTCACCGCGATCACGAGGGAAAAGCTGGCGCGGTCCAGACCGAGGTCCTCGACGATCGGCTTGAGGAACGGGCCCACCGCGTGGCGGATGCCGGTGGAGATGAAGGTCATGAAGGAGAAGCCGGCGACGACCCACCAGCCGTAGAACACCGATCCTGTCTTCATTGACATCACCAACTATACTCGTTTCGGTGCCGGACGGCCCGCTGATCACACCACGCCACGAGGGGAGAAACCTTACATGTTGATGCGGAGGTTAGGTCGGACCGGATTGCGGGTTGCCGCGCTGTGCCTTGGGGGCAACACCTTCGGCTGGACGACGGACCAGAAGGCTTCGGAAGCCGTGCTCGACGCCTACGTCGAGGCCGGAGGCAACTTCATCGACACCGCGGACGTGTACTCGCGCTGGGTGCCCGGCCACCAGGCGGAGAATCCGAGGACGTGCTCGGCCAATGGATGAAGGCGCGCGGTAACCGTCGTGCCGTGATCATCGCCACGAAGGTGATGGGGCCGATGGGCCCGGCCCGAACGACACGGGGCTCTCGCGCCAGCACATCGTCGAGGGCGTCGAGGACTTCGCTCCGGCGGCTGCAGACCGACTTCATCGACCTCTACCAGGCGCACTGGGACGACCGCGACACGCCGCTCGAGGAAACCTTGCGCGCGTTCGACGATCTCGTCCGTCAGGGCAAGGTGCGCTACATCGGCGCCTCGAACTATCACGCGTGGCGACTGACGCGCGCCCTCTGGGAAAGCGACCGGCGCGCCTACGTACGCTACGAGTCGATCCAGCCCAAATACAATCTCGTGTTCCGCGACGAGTACGAGCGCGAGCTCGAGCCGCTCTGCCTCGAGCAGTCGATCGGCGTCATCCCCTACTCGTCGCTCGGCAGCGGATTCCTCTCCGGCAAGTATCATCGCGGGCGCGATCTGCCCAAGACCGCGCGCGCCGGCAACGTGCAGAAGACGTACATGACCGACCGGGGCTTCACGGTGCTGGAAGCGGTCGAGAAGGTCGCGGCGGCGGCGGGCGCCACCCCGGCGCAGATCGCCCTGTCGTGGCTCGCGCATCGCCCGGGCATCACCGCCCCGATCGCCAGCGCCACCTCGGTGGCGCAGCTCAAGGAGCTGGTCGGCGGGATCGAGCTCCAGCTCGATTCGGACGCGCGCGCGACGCTCGATCGCGCGAGCGCCTGGCAGGAAAGCTAGCTAGCGGATCCGGCATCCTCCCGCGATCTGCGGGAGGATGAACACTTCGCTGTCGGGGCCGATCGGCTCGAGCAGGGTCTCTTGATAGATCTGGCCGTCGATGGCGACGGCCACGCCTTCCTGGAGATGGGGGCCGAGCTCGGGATGGAGCTCGGTGAGCCGGTCGAAGAGCTGCTTGACGGACGTCGCCGAGACGTTGAACTCGGCGACGCCCCCCGTCAGCTGCGCGAGGTTGCCGATCAGAACAACCCGCGCCATTCCCTGCTCGTCAGCTCTTGCCGTTGGCGGCCTTTTCCTTGAGCGCCTTCAGAACCTTCGGCGGCGACATCGGAAGCTCGGTGAAGCGGATGCCGGTCGCCTGCTCCATCGCGTTGGCGATGGCCCCGAGCGGCGGCACGATCGGCGTCTCGCCGACGCCGCGCACGCCGTACGGGTGCTTCGGGTTCGCCACCTCGACCAGGATCGCGTCGATCATCGGCACGTCGGAGGCCACAGGCATCCGGTAGTCGAGGAAGCCCGCGTTCTGGAGCTTGCCGTCGTCGCCGTAGATGTACTCCTCGTTCAGCGCCCAGCCGATGCCCTGGACGGCGCCGCCCTGGAATTGGCCCTCGACGTAGGCGGGATGCAGCGCCTTCCCCGCGTCCTGCGCGACCGTGTAACGCAGAATCGTCACGCGGCCGGTCTCCGGATCGACCTCGAGATCGACCAGGTGCGTGCCGAGGCTCGGGCCCGCGCCCTGAGCGTTGATGCGACCGTACCCACCGATCGGGCCGCCGGTCTTGCCGGCGATCTTCGCGAAGTCGGCGATCGACATCGGCTTGAACTTCTCCGACCCGGCGCCGATGGCCTTCACGTAGCCTTTCGAGAACTCGACCTGGTCGGGCTTGAGCTCCCAGAGCTTCGCCGCACGCGCGCAGAGCTCGGTCTTGATCTGCTTGGCCGCTTCGACGATCGCCATCGAGCCCGAGAACGCCGAGCGGCTGCCGCCGGTGAGGAACGTGAAGCCGAGCGAGCCGGTGTCGCCGATGATCGGGCGCACCTTCTCGTAGGGGATCCCGAGCTCGTCGGCGGCCACGTTGGTGAGCGCGGCGCGCAGGCCGCCGATGTCCGGCGTGCCGGCCATCAGAGACACGGTGCCGTCCTCGTTGATCGTCAGGGACGCGCAGGTCTCGCCGCCGATGTTGAACCAGAAGCCCGAGGCGACGCCGCGGCCCTGCCACTTCCGGAGCGGCGTGTTCCAGTGCTCGGTCTTCTTGATCGAGTTGAGCGTCTCTTCCAGACCGAGCGGGCCGAACTTCGGACCGTACGCGGCCTTGGTGCCCTCGCGCGCCGCGTTCATCATGCGGAGCTCGATCGGGTCGAGGCCGAGCTTCTTGGCGATCTCGTCGACCACGCTCTCGACCGCGAACTCGGAGATCGGCGCGCCGGGCGCGCGGTAGGCCGCCACCTTCGGGCGGTTCGAGACGACGTCGTAGCCGATGACCTTGACGTTCTCCATGTCGTACGGCGCGTAGGCGCAGAAGACGCCCGGCTGGACCGGCGAGCCCTGGAAGGCGCCCGCCTGGTACTTGAGCTCGGCGAAGCCCGCGACGAACTTGCCGTCCTTCGTCGCGCCCATCTTGACCTTGACGGTGGCGCCCGAGGTCGGGCCCGAGGCCTTGAAGACTTCCTCGCGCGACATGGCCATCTTCACCGGGCGCTTGGCCTTCTTCGAGAGCGCGAGGGCCAGTGGCTCGAGGTAGACGACGGTCTTGCCGCCGAAGCCGCCGCCGATCTCGGAGGCGGTCACGCGGAGCTTGGCGATGTCCATCCCCAGGAGACGCGCGCAGTGGGCGCGCACGATGAAGTGGCCCTGCGTGCAGCACCAGAGCTCGGCCGACCCGTCCTCGGAAACGCTGGCGAGCGCGGCGTGCGGCTCGATGTAGCCCTGGTGCACCGGCGCGGTCTTGAACTCGCGCTCGACGACGACGTCGGCCTTCTTGAAGCCGGCCTCGATGTCGCCCAGCGACGATCTCGATCCGCTTGGCCACGTTCGAGGGCTTGTCGGGCTTGGGCTCGACGCCGGCGGTGAAGAGGTCGTCGTGCAGCAGCGGCGCGCCCGGCTTCATCGCCTCGACGACGTCGATCACGTGCGGGAGAACCTCGTACTTCACGTCGATCAGCTTCAGCGCGCGCCGGGCGATCGCGGTGCTGGTGGCGGCGACGGCGGCCACCGCGTGGCCTTCGTAGAGCGCCTTCTCGCGCGCCATCACGTTCCGGACGACGTCCTTGTAGTTCATCATCATCTCGCCGGCCGGGATGAACTCCGAGGACTGGTCGGCGAAATCGTCGCGGGTGATCACGGCCTTCACGCCGGGCAGCGCCTCGGCCTTCGAGGTGTCGATCGAGACGATGCGCGCGTGCGGATGGGGGCTCCGCAGCACCTTGCCGATGAGCTGGCCCGGCAGGTTGAAGTCGGCGCCGAAGCGGGCGCGGCCGGTCACCTTGTCGACGCCGTCCGGGCGGATCGTGCGCGTGCCGACGTAGCCCTGCCCGTTGGTCCCGTTCGTGACCGTTCTCGGCCATGGTTATCCCTTTCTCATCGTCGCGGCCGCGTCCTTCACCGCGCTCACTATTTTGTCGTAGCCCGTGCACCGGCAGAGGTTGCCGGCCAGCCAGAATCGGATCTCGTGCTCGCTCGGATCGGGCGTGCGCTCCAGGAGCGCCTTGCCCGCCACCAGGAAGCCCGGCGTGCAGATGCCGCACTGAAGCGCCGCGTGCTCCAGGAACTTCTGCTGCAGCGGATGGAGCTTCTCGCCCTTGGCCAGGCCCTCGATCGTCTCGATGCGCCGGCCGCCGACCTCGCACCCGAGCACGAGGCAGGAGCAGACCAGCCGGCCGTCGAGCGTCACGCTGCAGGCGCCGCAGTCGCCGGAGGCGCAGCCTTCCTTGCTGCCGGTGAGCTGCAGGGTGTCGCGGAGCACGTCGAGGAGCGTCTCTTCGGTCTCGCAGAGGAACTCGACCGCGTCGCCGTTCACGGTGGCTTCGATATGGTGCTTGGCCATCAGCTCGTCCTCGCTCGGTCCAGCGCGATCAGGGCCGCTCGCCGCGTCAGCACGGCGGCCACGTCGGTGCGAAACTCGATCGTTCCCCGCTTGTCGTCGATCGGGCGACACGCCGCCCGCGCCGCCGCCTCGAGCCGCTGCTGCGCCGGCACGTCGAGGCGGCTGCCGACGATGGCCTGCGCCGCCTCCGCCACGAGCAGCACCCGTGCCGCCACCGCGCCCAGCGACACGCGCGCGGCGGAGATCGTGCCGGAGCCGTCGAGGGTCAAGCTTACTCCGGCACCCACCACGGCGATGTCCATTTCCGTCCGCGGGATGAAGCGCAGATAGGCATCGGAGGATCTCGCGGGACGGGGCGGCAACAGAAAGGAAACGACGATCTCGCCTTTCCGCAGCGCCAGCTTGCGGGGCCCGAGCATGACGTCCTCGACCGGGAGGTCGCGGCGCCCCTGCGGCCCGGCCAGGGTGGCGACGGCCCCGGCGGCGATCAGCGCCGGAACGCTGTCAGCCGCGGGCGAGCCGTTACAGAGGTTGCCCCCGAGGGTCGCGCGGCCCTGGACCTGCGTGGAGCCGATGAGGTTCGCCGCCTCGACCACGCCCGGCCAGACTCGCTTGAGTCCGCGGGTGCTCCTTGAGCTCGGCGCCGGTCACGGCCGCGCCGATCCGCCACCCGCCCTTTTCCTCTGTGATCGCGCGGGTCTCGGCGATCTTCTTGATGTCGACGATCAGGTCTGGATCGACGACGTCGGCGCGCATCTGGACGAGCAGGTCGGTCCCCCCTGCCAGCACCCGCGCCTCTCCCGTGGCCGCGGACAGCAGGGCCACCGCCCCCTCAACCGATTCTGGTGCCTCGTAACGCATGGGCTCTGGTCTCGCCTTTCGTAATATTCCGTGAGCTGGTGCCTCGAGATTCGTTGATGCTCAGGGATGCATATTCGATGATGCCGCCACGCCTGTCAACGGCGCCCCGGCCCGCGACATGATGCTTCCCGGCCTACTTGATCGAGTCGGGTGACACCGCGCGTCCGACGCGAGAGGCCTCGTAGATCGCCAGCGGTACTTGCAGAATGTGCTTCGCGGTGTGGATGTCCTGCGCCGGCTGGCGGCCGGCCAGCAGGCTGTCGATGAAGTCCGCCGCCGCGCCGTCGAAGCCGAGGCGCCAGTCGGCCGGCACCTGGTAGTTGACGGTCTCGGCGCCGCGGATCAAGACCACCGCGGGCATGTCGAGCATCTCGCCCGTGCCCCGGGTGACCCAGATGATCCCGCGGCTGCCGTGAATCTCGAAGAACTCGTCGGCGCGGTAGTAGCGGGCGCGAATCGTCATCTCGGGCGCCGCCGTGTAGTCGATGACCCCCAGACAGTCGCGCCCCTTGAAGCGCCAGATGGCCGCCGCCGGGGTCTCGGCGAGAAAATCGGTGCCGCGCGTGACGATGGCGGAGATGTCGCCGATCTCGCCGATCCAGAGGACGGCCGTCGCGTACTTGTGGACGCCGTCGTCGTACAGCGGGCCGCCCGGGTTCCGGCCGGCGTCGCGGCGCCACACCATTGCGTCGGGGTCGAGCTCCATCGCCTGCCCTGTGATCTGCACGTCGCGCGTCGTGTGAATCCGCACCAAGGACGGCTCGCCGATGGCCCCGCTGTCGAGCAGCTCCTTGGCCTTCAAGATCGGCGGATAGTAGAGAAAGTTCTCGGTCACTCGGAAGGTCGTGCTTGCGCGCGCCACCGCGGCGGCGATGCGATCGGCCTCGGCGACGGAGATCGCCAGCGGTTTCTGCGCGGAGACGTGCTTGCCCGCGGCGAGCGCCGCGACGATCTGCTCGGCGTGCATCCAGGTGGGCGTGAGGAGCTCGACGGCGTCGACCGCGGGATCGTCCAGCACTTGCTTGAAGTCCGAATAGATCCGGGGCGCGATGGACCACTCGCGAGCGCGCCGCGTCGCGCGCTCCGGCATCGTGTCGCAGAGCGCCACCACGTCGCACCGCGGGTGTTGCAGATAACCCGGCGCGTTGAGCTGCGAGATGTTGCCGCAGCCCACGATCGCGAGGCGGACTCGATCCATACCTGGCTTCCTCAGAACGTGACCGGCAGCGCCTTCAATCCCCGGAGGGTGAGGCTCTGGCGGTACTCCGGGCGCTCCGTGGCGAGCTCGAGCCGAGGCAGCCGGCGCACGAGCGTGTCGATGGCGATCTGGCCTTCCACGCGCGCGAGCGGCGCGCCCAGACAGAAGTGGATGCCCCAGCCGAAGGCGATGTGCCGGTTGTCGGCGCGCGCGAGATCCAGTCGGTCCGGCTCGGGAAACTGCGCGGGGTCGCGGTCGGCGGCGCCGATGAACGGCATCACCATGTCGCCCTTGCGGATCGTCTGGCCGCCGATCGTGGCGTCGTCGCTTGCGACGCGCGCCGTGCGCTGGACGGGCCCGTCGTACCGCAAGAGCTCCTCGACGGCGGTCGTGATGAGGGCGGGCGTCTCGCGCAGGCGGCGCAGCTCGCCCGGGTGACGCAGGAGCGCCAGGACGCCGTTGCCGATCAGGTTGACCGTCGTCTCGTGGCCGGCGATCAGGATCAGGATGCAGGTCGCCAGCAGCTCCTCCTCGCTCAGCTTGTCGCCCGCCTCTTCGGCGGCGATCAGCGCCGACAGGAGGTCGCCGCGCGGCGTGGTACGGCGCGCGGCGATGAGCTCACGGAAATAGTCGCTGATGGCGTGGCGTGCGGCGACGCTTCGGCGGGGTATCTCCGAATCGGGCGGCAGCCAGATCGAGTCCAGCCCGCGCGCGATGTCGAGGCTCCATCCCTTGAATCGGTCGTGGTCCTCGATGGGGACCCCCATCATCTCGCAGATGACGTTGACGGGGATCGGGTACGCGAACTCCTCGATCAGGTCCATCGAGCCGACGGCCTGGGCGCGCGCGATGAGGCCGTCGACGATCTGCTGGATCCGGGGCCGAAGCCCCTCGACCACGCGCGGGGTGAATGCCTTGCTGACCAGGCTCCGCAGCCGCGTGTGGTCGGGCGGATCGCGATCCAGCATCGAGAGGCCGACGCCGCGCGGCACCTGGCCGCCGAAGCGCGCCGCGATGAGCGCGGCGAGCGGCTCCTTGACGAAGCGCGGATCGCGCAGCACGGCCGACACGTCCTCGTATCGCGTGAGCACCCAGAACCCGAGCGGGCTCTGGTGCACGGGGTCCTCGGCGCGCAGACGATGATAGGTCGGATACGGATCCGCCAGGAATTCCGGGGCCATCGGATTGAAGCTTTTGACGTCGCTCGCCGGTGTGCTCATCTCACTTCGGCTGCGCGGGCGCGCCGGCGCGCGAGCCGCGGCGCGGCCGGCGCGGCGGGCTCGCCGGGCCGGAGCGGCCTCGGCACGACGACACCCGGGGCAAGCGGGATCTCTTCCACCTCGGTGGCCCGCGTGACGTAGTATCGCGTCTCCCCGAAGCAGCTCGTCGGCAGCCCGACGCGTTGCTCGTAGTGGAGGTTCACGCGCCGGCCCATCAGCTTGTTGATCTGCTCCACGGCCGAATCCTCCCACACGGTGAAGGCGAACTTCTCGCTGGTCGAGCCCGGCAGCGACACCATCGCCATCTCGCCCTCCCAGGTCTTACAGACCCAGCCCTTGCGCGAGAATTTCTGCACCCAGCCGGCCCGCTCGCCGGAGGCGTAGCTCCAGCGTAGGGCCGCCCAGAAGTATCCGAAGGTCAGCGCCGCGATCACCAGCAAGACAACGAGCACGCGGAGCTTGCCGATCCCACGTTGATCGTACGCCGCCATCTGCTGCTCCTCCTGTGGATGGGTGCGGATGGCCCGCGATTGTCTCTCATCGCGCCCGATCGCGCGAGCGATCTTGTGCGGCGTCGCCGGTCTCGTCAGGGTGCGGCGCGCTCGAACGTCAGCTTCGCGGATGCGCCGCTCAAGACCAGACGTCCGCCCGCGAGGGCATACTGCGTCACTCCGCCGAGCGCCGCGAAGTAGAGGCCTTCGACCTCCATCCCGGGCGACGGGCAGGCCATCTTGGTCGCCGCGAGCGGACCGATCGTGATGGTGCCGGGTGTCGGCTCCGCGACTTGCCCGGTGTAGCGGTTGCATCCGCCGAATCCCGACAGGCGGGTGCCGTCGAAGACTGCCGTCGGTGGCTGCGCGCCCGGCGGGAGCGGTTTCCCGCTGAGGCTCACCAGGGTCCACGGCGCGCCCGCCAGCGCCGCGAGCGAGGGCCCGCCGGTTGCCCCGGGCGGCGCCGGGGTCGACGCGCCCTCGCGATGCGCGCAGGCGCCGCTCGCGAGCACGAAGCACGCCGCGATGGCCAGCCCGGCGCGCGTCGAGCTCGATCTAGAAGCGGACATAGAGGCGGATACCCCCGACGACCGCGGTGTCGATGTCCTTCAGGCCGGTGCCGGACGAGTTGACCGCCTTCTTCAGCGCCGAATTGATGATCTGCAGATCGAGGGTCGCGCCGAGCCAGGACGTGAGCCAGGCGTTGTAGTACAGCTCGACCGCGTCGTCGTGGTCGAGGCCGAGGCCCAGCCGCTCGCGGAGAAACGGAACGAAGTTCGAGCTGATCTGGGCTCGCTGCCAGCCGACGCCGAAGTTGTCGTGCGGCCGCCCCGGCACGATGCCGTTGCCGCCGATGCCCACGTTGTAGGAGTACTTGACGGGATTGACGATGCCGTCTGAGGCGCCGAACGTGAAGAACATGCCGATCCCGCGTTTCGCGTCGCCCTTGGGCTGCCAGAGGTACTGGTCGAACGCGTAGTACATGGCCCACGTGCTGTTCGCCGTCTTCGCGGGTTGAACCGGCACGAGCAGCTGCGGAAAGAAGCGCTCGAGGAATCGCCGCAGGACGGGCCCGGGATTGCCGAGCAGCGGAAACTGCTCCGTCAGGAGATGGCGGGCGACGTTGGATGGGTCCTGACTGAGCGTGAGGCGCTTCTTGTCGCTCCACAGTCCGCCGAGCTGCTGATGACCGACCAGCCCGAACGGCTTGATGGTGACCTTGCCGCCGGCGAGGACCAGGAAGCCGTCGTCGAAGGCCTCGCTGATGTCGTTGTTGGTCGGTGTCCCGCTCGGATCCAGGAGCATTGCCGACAGGAGGACGTTCTCCCACGGTATGCCGATGAGGCCGCCGCCGTACGCCGAGAAGGGAACCAGGTCCAAGCTCATGGGGAAGGTCATCCCAGTGTTCATGAACTGGGTGCGGTAGTTGCCGGCGAACTCGCCCTGGAAGCCGTCGAGCGTGTAGATCTTGCCCGCCACCAGTCCGAACTTGGGACTGAGGAACTGCATGAAGGTCAGGTTCGTGAGCGCCGTGGTCTGGTCGTCGGGGAACGGGATGAGGGCGGCCGTGTTGACCGGCACGATCGCGCCGGAGTCAAAGAACACGTTCTGCCCGAAGCCGCTGTCCGCAGATACCTTCAGGAAGCCGCCCGGCCAGAGCCCGAGCTTGCCAGTGTCCACGTTGAGCGTGTAGTCGGCGTTGCCCCAGAACTCGGAGCCGGTGTCGCGGCCGCCGGTCATGACGCTCTGGGGCGTCAGGAGCAGGTCGACGTCGAACACGGCGCCCTTCTTGCCGAGCTCGTCGCGCAGCCCGAACCAGCTGCCGGTGAGCCGCGGCCGGGACCAGAAATCCCCGCCCCAAGTGGGCGGCACGTCGATTGGTTGCGCGCACGCCGGCGCGACAGCCAGCAGCAGGAGCAGTCCGAGCAGCACCAATGAGGCGTACCGTGCGCTCCCGATCCAAGATTCGCTCATCGCGCGACCTCCAGAGTGACGTGAGTGGGCCAGCGGGGATCCGGCCTCACCATTCGGGCGCCGGCGAAAAGTTTCAATCGGACTTTGGTCCCAGACAGCGCTCGAGAATTCGGGCGAAGTCGCCGGGCACCGTCACGCCGCCCATCAGTTCGCTCGTCTCCCGGAAATAGGTCCGGCCGAGCGTGGTGCCGTCGGCGAGCCAGAGCGTGAGCCAGTACCGGGGCTCGGCGACCGCGTGCGCTCGAGGCGCGCGTCACGGTGCCGGTGGCGATCATCTCGACGAGCGCGCTGACGTCCGGCGGCGACGTGATCGCCACCGGCTTCGGCAGGGTCACCAGTGGCGGCTCGCCGCGCTGGACGTCGATCGACCGCACCCGGCCGACGATGTCGTAGAGGTCGGCGCCGACCCGGGCGCGCGGATTGCGCCACGCCTGATAGAGAAAGATGCGGTCCCTCCAGACGGCCGCGAGGCGGAAGTTGGTCGGGTAACCTGGGACCGCGTACACGCGGGTGCCCGACGGCAGAAACGCCGCCGACGCGTCGACACCGTACGGGCAGCCGCGCGTGTCCTCGCCGAACGAGCACTCGACGACGGCGAACTCGGGCCCGAGGTCCACGCGCGTGAGCGGGCGGCCGGGCTCGTCCGCCCAGCGGATGTAATCGATGGAGTCGAACGTGACGTAGTCGAGAAGCGTCGTCGCGCCCGCGCGCTCGACCGAGCCGAGCAGCCCGATTGCGATAAGCACGAGCGCGGCACGTCGGACACGGATCATCGCGCGGACACCGTAGTCCGCCGCCGGTCCTCGGGTCAAGGAACCGCATCGACTCAAAACTTCGGTTACCGAACGGGAGGGCCTAGATCAGAAGTCACGGTTACCAATCCGGTCGAGGAGGCCGCCGTGACGCGAGCGAGCTTGCGAGAGTACGCCGCCGTGCAGCGCCCGCGGTACCAGCAGGCCACCCGCGCCGAGAAGCGCCGGCTGCTGGATGAAGTGGTGGCGGTCACCGGCATCCATCGCAAGGCGGCGATCCGGTTGCTCCGCCGGGCCCCGCGCCCGCGCCCGAGCCTTGGGCCGGGGGGCCGGCCTCGGACATACGGCCCGGAGGTCGCGGCGGCGGCCGCGATCCTGTGGCAGGCCAGCGGCCGAATCGGCGCCCATCGCCTGCATCCTTTCGTGCCCGACCTCGTCGACCGGCTCGCGCGGTGCGGCGAACTGACGTTGTCCGCCGACGTCGAGAAACGGCTTCGCCACGCCAGCCGCCCCACGCTCGCCCGTTTGCTGGCCCCGGCCCGGGCGCTGTTCCCCCGGCGCAGCGCCACCATCACGCGTCCCGGCAACTGGCTGCGCCAAGAGATCCCCGTGCGCACCTTCACGGAGTGGGACGATGCGCGCCCCGGCTTCTGCGAGGTCGATCTGGTGGCCCACTGTGGCACCAGTACGGAGGGCTTCTATCTCTGCACGCTCTGCACGGTGGACATTGCCACGACGTGGGTCGAGCTCGAAGCCGTCTGGGGCAAGACGCAGAAGCGCGTGGGCGGCGCCATCCATCACGTCTGGGAGCGCTTCCCGGTCCCGCTGGTGGGAATCGACTCCGACAACGGACTAACTGCAAGCGCCTGATTGGGCCGAGGCACACAGCATCCCTCTCGCAACTCGAAGAGTCGCTGCAACTCCGGGCCGTAACGAGCATGAACGTCCGCAGCGGGCTTCCGCGGTGAGAAGAGACCCCGCTGACCATAGTGAACACAAGGTCCGGGCGCGCGCCGCCGCGGCCTTTCCTGTCCTGAACACAGCGTAGGGTCCCAGCGGAAGGTCCAAGCATTATCTACGGGGTCGCAAGCGCCCCGACGGCCCGGTTGAGAGGGATCGATCCGCTGGGAAGTGCCTGTTCGTGGTAGCCGCGATAGGGCTCGATCCGCTTGACTAACGCATACGCGACCCTCGCCATCTTCGCCGCGACGGCAGTCAGCGCCTTGCGGCGGACATCGGCATTGCCGGGGTCCTGTTTCACGTACCGTTCGTACTTGTCGCGGAACGAATTCTCGGTCATCCGCACGGCGCGCTGGGCCGCCATCCAGAACGCCATGCGCAAGCGGGCATTTCCTCGTTTCGAGAGCGTCTCGCGGCCGCGGAACTGCCCCGATTGACACTTCGCCAGGTCCAGGCCGCAATACTTCAAGAACTGCCGGTGGTGACCAAACCGTCGGAGGTCTCCACCCTCGGCGAGAATCACCATCGCCAGGACCGAGGCGACGCCGGGCAACGAGCAGAGGCACTGGTAGTCGGGACGGTCCTTCAGTAGCCGATGAGCCCGCGCTTCCAGCTCGCGGCGGAGCTCGGCCAGCCGCGCGAAGTGCGCGAGCTGTAGGCGAAACGTGTCGATGGCCGGCGAGTCCACCGCCACCGGCAAGGCGATGCTGGACTGGGCCAACTCGTAGAGCTCCTCGAGCTTCGCCCGCTTGTTGACCTTGCGCCCGATCAGCGGCCATGCGGCCTCGATGAACTGAGGAAGGCTAAGAGCGTAAACCGCGTGTGGCGTTGGGAAGCGCGATAGGAAGGCCACAAACCACTCGACGCGCGTGGACTCCCAGTACCGCGCCATCTCGGGAAAGTACAGGGGAAGGTAGTGGTTGAGGAGACTATCGGCGAGGCGTTTGCGCGCCATCGTCACCTGGTGATAGGTCTTCGCCAGCTCTTGCAGATCGTGATGACCCGCCAGCAGAGGGTCGTGGTAGTGCTGGACCAGGCCGTGCTTTAGGAGCTGCAGGATCACCGTCGCGTCCTTTGGGTCGTTCTTGTCCCGCGAATTGAACATCGCCTCCCGATATCGCGCGCCGGCGACGGACGAGACCGAGACCACCGAGATCCCTTCAGTGAGGAGGCGAAACGCCAGCGTCCGATGGAAATTCCCGGTAGGCTCGAGCGCCACCCGGATCCGGCCCGGCAGGGTCCGAAGGAAGGCCACCAACCGGCTGTAATCCTCGGCGCTGTTCGCCATCCGGAATCGCTGCTGAGCCCCGTCCGGGAACTCCACGAGGACCGTATGAAACGCCTTGCCGATGTCGATCGCCACGAACGACGTCCCTCCTGGATTCTGATCGCTGGCCATCCCGTCGCCCTCCCTGACTATCAAAGTGGAGAACCACGGATGCTGGTAGCACGACCTCACCAGGATTCTGCAGGTACTATGGCTCGGAGTTCATCAACCGTGGCCTCTTCGATTGGTGTCGCCGCCACACCATCACCTTCACACGCAGTCGCCCGTGGAACAAAAACGACAGCGCCCACGTCGAGCAAAAGAACGGCGCCGTCGTCCGACAGCTCGTCGGCTATGATCGCTTCGCGTCCGCGCCCGCCTTTCGGCAACTGCAACGCGTGTACCGGCTCGCGCGCCTGCATGTGAATTTCTTTCAGCCGGTGGAGAAGCTCGTGCGCAAAACGCGCCAGGGCGCCCGGGCCTATCGCGTCTACGATCGGGCGCAGACCCCCTACCAGCGCCTCTGCGCCGCCCGGATCCTCACCGCCGAGCAGCGCCAGACACTCGAGGCCCTCTACCAGAGCCTCAACCCGCTTCAGCTCCGGCGCGAGCTCGACGCCGCACTCGACCGCCTCTGGGCGCTCGCCGCCCCGGATCCCCGCCGCGCTGCCAGCTTGCCCGCCACCGGTTACCGAGTTGCGGGTCTCAGTTATGAGTCGACGAGAACAGGAGAGTAACCCTTAGTTATGAGCTACGACGGGAACGCGTGGAGGGCGCGGCGCGCGCGCGCCCTTGACCTGACGCGGACGACCCTGCGATCTTATCGGCCATGAGCGACCGAAAGTACCGCCAGCAGGGATACCGGAGCCCGAACTCGAACCCGGAGCCCCGCCGGCCGTCGCCGCCACCCCCGCCGGCCGCCGGCGCCCCGCGGGGCGGCGGCATGCTCGCTCAGCGGACTGTCTCGCGGTGTGGAGCGTGCGGCGCGGTTCTGCCGATCGCGAACTCGTCGCTCGAGCAGTGCCCGCACTGCCGGGCGGACATTCACGCCTGCCGGCAATGCACCCACTTCGAGCCGAGCCGGCGCTTCGAGTGCACGGAGCCGATCCCGGAGAAGATCGCCGACAAGAACGCGCGGAACGAGTGCGCGGCGTTCTCGCTGCGCGTCACCGTCGAGCGCAACGCCTCGCCCGACTCGACGCGCCCCGGTGACATCCGCCGCGGCTTCGACAACCTCTTCAAGAAGTAGTCCGGCGTTGACCGCGCTGCTCCTCGCCTCGGTGCTCGTCGTGTCGGCCGTGACGGACGGGCACGCGCAGGCCCCCAGCGGCCGCTCGCTGACCGGGCGCCTGCTCGTGGCGACCGACACCCTCCGCGATCCGCGATTCGCCCGGACGGTGATCTACATCGTGCGGCACCGGCCGGAGGGGGCGTTCGGCCTCGTCGTCAATCTCCCGGTGGGCGATATTCCGTTCGAGCGAGCCCTGCGGCCGTTTGGCCTGGACGTGCCGCCCGGCAGCGGCGACGTCCGCGTTCACTACGGCGGCCCCGTCGAGGAGCGCCGCGGCTTCGTCTTGCACACGCCCGACTGGAAAGGTGAAGGCACGACCGTGATCGACGATCGCTTCGCGATCACGGACGACCCTCGCGTCCTCCAGGCGATGGCCAGCGGGGCCGGCCCGCGCCGGGCGCTGTTCTGCCTGGGTTATGCCGGCTGGGGTCCGGGCCAGCTCGACGCCGAGATGACGACCGGCGCCTGGGGTGTCGCGCCCGCCGACGAGCGGCTCGTCTTCGACGAAGACCCGCAGCAGAAATGGATCGAGGCGACGACCCGCCGGCTCCTCGACCTGTAGTGGCAGACCCGTGGGCGGGGCCCCGCCGTCAGGCGCGCCTCTGCATGTCGCGATCAAGGAGAACGCGCTCATGAAGACCATCGACATCCACGCTCACGTCGTACCGAAGTCCCTGTGGCAAGCCGCGGACGCCGGCCGCGAGTGGTACGGCTTCCGGCACGAGCCGGGCGACGGCCTCGGCTCCATGTTCGGAGGCGGCAAGCGCACGGTCTTCAACTCGCCCAAGGTGCGCTTCACGCCCGAGGAGCGCCTGAAGGACATGGACGCGCAGGGCGTGGACGTCCAGGTGGTGTCGATCCACACGCCGTTCTTCGGCTACCACCTCGACGCGGCGCAGGGCCGGGGCCTGGCGCGCGACGTCAACGACGAGATCGCGGGGATGGTCCGGCAGTGGCCGCAGCGCTTCGCGGGCCTCGCCACCTTACCGGTGCAGGACGTCAAGGCGGCGATCGACGAGCTGGAACGCGCCGTGACCGTGCTGGGCCTGAAGGGCGCCGAGCTGGACACGATCGTCAACGGCGAGAACTGGGACGAGCCGAAGTTCTTGCCGCTGTTCAAGGCGGCCGAAGCGATGGGCGCCGTCCTCTTCTTTCATCCGCAGCCGCAGCACAACTTCCTGATGCAGCGCACGACCAAGTACGGGCTCTTCAACAGCCTCGGCGTCATCCTCGACGACGCGATCGTCGTCGCCATCCTGATCTTCGGCGTCCTCGACGCCTGTCCGAACCTCAAGGTGTGCATCGCCCACGGCGGCGGGCCCGCCTGCTACGCGATGGGCCGCCTCGACCGCGGATGGCAAGGGCTGCCGGCCGAGCGGCGGAGCATTCCGAACCCGCCGAGCTCGTACCAGCGTCGCCTTTACTACGACACTGTCGTCGGCAGCGAGAAAGCGCTCCGGTTCCTGATCGACGAGGTCGGCGTCGATCGGGTGGTGCTCGGCAGCGACTGGCCCTTCGTGCCGTGGCATCCCTCCCCGGTCACCTGGGTGCAAGGCTTGAAGACCCTGACCCAGGACGAGAAGGAACAGGTGCTCTGGCGTAATCTCGAGTCGCTGCTGAAGCTCTAGCGGGGCTGTCCCAGACCGTCGAGCGCTCGCACCGCGTCGGCGATGTCCTGACTCAAGCGCGCGACCGCCCGACTGTGAGCGGCGGCGAGCGCATCGTAGCCTCGCTCCGAAGCCGGCTCGCGAACGGTCGTGCGGCCCACCTGCAGCTTGCCGTCCTTGACGCGTCGCACCGTCCAGACAGCGTCGAGCGTCGCCGCCTCGCCCAGCGCCGATCCGAAGCTTTGCACCTCGACGGCGGCCTGATAGTCGGCAGTCGCACTCAACGTTTGCGGAAACACGGTCACGCGCGGCGTGCCCAGTATCGAGCCGAGATTGTCGGCGACCACGCGCGAGATATTGCTCTGCAGCGGCGAAGCCCACCGGTTGAAGTCGTCCACTCGAACCTGGTTGGGGCTCGTGCTGACGACGATCTGCGGGCGATCGACCGCCGCCGGCACGGACACCGGGCCGACAACCACCGACAGGCTCGATGACTCCACGGCGTGGCTCATCGTGGCATTCAGAGTGAAGAAGCGAGATTCCGGCGTCGATACGCAGCCGGCGATCAGCGCCCCGAGGGCACAGAGAATCGTGGTGCTGGCGCAGTGACCCATCACGGCTTGTTCCCGGTCTTGCCCCAGATCAGTGATTCGGGGTGGCGTTCGAGATAGTCGGCCAGCGTGCGCAGCGACCGGGCGGCACGGGTGATCTCCTGCAGGGCGTCACGCAGCTCCTGCTGGCCGGGTGCATCCTTGCCGAGGAGGGCCGCGTCGGTGTTCTTGAGCACCCCGTCGGCCGTGGTGAGCGCGCGGCGCAGCTCTTCGAGGGTTGTATTCACGCTCGTTCTTGAGCATCCCGTCGGTGGTGACGAGCGCGCGACGCGCCGCCTCGAGAGTCGTCTTCAGCTCGGGCGTCACGTCGGTATCGATCCGATTCACCGCCTTGCTCGCGTCCTGAAGCGTCACGCTGACCCCCGCGAGCATCTTCGTGACGTCCGCGCCGATCGCCTCGTACGGCAGCTTGTCCAGTTTCGCGACGATGCCGCTGAGCTTCGCCTCGAGATCCGTCACGGTGCTCGGGACCACCGGCAGCACCGGCACGGCCCGGCTCCAGTCGAGCGTCACCTTGGGCGCATCCGGGAAGTAGTCGAAGGCCACATAGAGCTGCCCGGTGATCAGGCTCCCGCTCCGAAGCTGCGCGCGCAGCCCCCGCCGCTCGACCATACGCTGAAGGAAGGCGTGGCGCTGTTGTCCGCTTCGCGTCAGGCCTCCGACCTCGGCCGCTTGACTTGCGCTCGCGCGCGCGAGGAGACGCTCGGGGTGGGTCACGATCTCCACCCGTCCTCGAACACTGGACGTTGTCGTGTCGAACTCGAGACCGACGTCGGTGACCTCGCCGGCCGGCAGCCCGAGGAAGGTGACCGGCGCGCCCACGGACAGCCCGCGCAGCGATTCGCTGAAATAGAGCACATACCGCGTCGGCGATCGACTCGGGCTGCTTCATCGCGGTGGCCCGGTCGCTATAGAGCGTAAAGCTCGCGTTCGCGGCGGCTGGCTCGGGCCTGGCGGCAAAGGGCGGCGTGTCGAACGCGATGCCGCCGGCGAGCAGCGCGACGAGAGACTCGGTGCGGACTTGCACCCCACCCGCGCCGAGCGACAGGTCGAGTCCGCTCGCGTTCCAGAAGCGCGTGCCGGGGTTGACGTACCGGTCGTAGGGCGCGTTGACGAAGATCTTGAGGTCGACGGCCTTTCCGTCGCTGGTCAGGTCGTACGCAATCACCTGGCCGGCCTGCAGACGGCGGTAGTAGATCGGCGAGCCGACCCCCAGCGAACCAAGGTCGGCGGCCTTGAGCAGGAACTGGTGGCCCAGCTGACCGCTGGTGATGACCGGGGCCACCTCGAGCGCGGTGAACTTGCGTTCCTTCTTCGTGGATTTGCCGACTTCGAAGCCGATGTAGTTGCCCGAGAGCAGGGTGCCGAGTCCGGAGACCCCGCTCAGCGTGACACGTGGCTCGACAACCCAGAACTTCGCGTCCTCGACGATGAGCCCCGCGGCGCTCTTGTCGATCTTTGCCGTCACCTCGACCTTCGCGTGATCGTCGGACAGCCGCACCGCCGTGACGCGGCCGATATTCACGTCCTTGTACTTGATGACGGTCTTGCCGGCCTCGATGCCCTCGGCGATCTTGAAGACGATCGTGATGGTGGGGCCCTCGCTCAGGATACGCTGAACCGCGATACCGAGGGCCACCACCGCGGCGAGGATCGGAATGACCCAGACCACCGAGATCCGCGCACGGCGCCTCGGCACGACGGTGGCTCGCGGCACCTCCAGGCGATCGGTGTCGTCAGTCATCGAATCTCCTCTGCGCGCCAGAATCCCAGATGAGCCGGGGGTCGAACGACTTCGCCGCGATCATCGTCAGCACCACCACCGCCGCGAAGAAGAGCACGCCCGGGCCCGGCTCGACCGACATCAGCGGCTGCAGCTGGATGAGGGCGACGGTGAACGTGTCGACGAACACGTCCAGCATCGACCAGCGTCCGATGAACTCGACCAGGCGATAGAGTCGCGTCCGGTCGCGGTTGCTCTGGACCGAGCCGCGCTGCACGCTGATCAGGAGATAGCTGAGCGCGATCAGCTTCCCGAGCGGGACCATCACGCTGGCGACCAGCACGACGAGCGCCAGCGGCCACGACCCCGTGGTGTAGAGGAGCACCACCCCACCCATGATGGTGTCGGAATCGGTGGACCCGAGCGTGGTCGTGTTGAGCACCGGCAGGACGTTGGCGGGGACATAGCAGATTGCCGCGGCGACGACGAGCGCCCACGTGTACTGGATGGAGTGATGGCGACGCCACTCGAGCTTGCCGCCGCAGCGCCGGCAGTGCCCGGGCTCGGCCGCCTCGACGGGCCGCGACAGCAGGGCACACGTCTCGCACGATACGAGCCCAGCCTCTGCGGCGGTCTGCGCGGTCGCGGTCAACGCACGGTCTCGGTTACGTCATCCGTCCACTCGATCCGCTTCCAGACCTCGCGGGGTCGAACGTGATCATGATCGCGGTCAAGAGCACCACCAGCCCTCCCACCGCGTACATTCCGATGCCGGGCTCCACCGTCGCCAGCTCCGCGATCTTGATCAGCGCCACGAGAATGCCGAGGATCATCACTTCGCTCATCGACCATGGCCGCATGGAGTCCGCCCAGCGCAGCAGCTCGCCGACCCAATGCGGCGCGGGTGGCCGCTTCACCGCGAGCAGGGTTGCCAGCATGAAGAGGATGTAGCTTCCGGGGGCGACGATCGCGCAGAACGCGACGATCGCGGCCGTGACGATCTCGCCCTGCCGCCACATCTCGAGCACGCCGCCTGGAATGGTCGTGCTCGCGTGCCGTCCGACCGCCGAGAGCCCCATCAGAGGCGTCGTATTCGCGATGATGAAGACCGCGGCGGCGGCGAGCGTGAGCGCCAGTGGGACATCGATCGGTTCGCTGGCCTGGCTCGCGATGGTGTTGCCGCATCGCGGACAACGCGCCTTCGTTCCGGCCTCGAGCTCGGGAAGGCGCTGCAGCAGATCACATTCCGGGCAAGCGACGATTTCCCCGGGGTCAGTCATTGCGCCGGGCGGATACTCCTTTGTGCCTTCAGCGACCAGTCGCCTCACGCTGACGTATCGGCGTGTCCCTGTCACCTGATCTTTGGACCAGTGCGCTCACGCCTCTTGGAGGGGACGAACCGTCGGGACGTCGCCGCCACACGTGCGCCCTGGCCTGTTTGCGATCGAGCTCGAGCGAGGGACGGGGTCGGCCCCCGGTCGCCTTCGTGCAGTGCTCAGTCCGGATCGGGCACGCCGGCTCGGCGCAGCACGTCCTGCACGGCTTCGCTGCCCCGGACGCGGTCCGGCAGCCGGGCGCCGGCGGCAATCAGCATCTCGGCGACGGCCGGGTAGTCGCCGTGCGTGATCTCCTCGGGTAGCTTCATCGTCATCCCGCCGACGACGTCGTGGCAGTTCACGGAGCCGTGGAGAGTCGTGCTGAGGGCGTCGCCTCCGTACCGGTTGCGGGCGTAGATGTCCGCGCCATGCTCGATCAAAAGTCGCGCCGCGTCCGCGTGGCCCCTCCAGCACGCCCAGTGCAGCGGCAGTGACTCGTCGATCCCACCCGGCGCGTTCGGGTCGGCGCCGCTCTCGAGGAGCCTCCGCACGAGCCCGACGTCGTTCCGGCTCGCGGCACCGCACAGCACGTCGGGATCGATGGCAGCGCCGCCGGCATCGTCGGGAGCAAGCTTCGTCACGTCGGCCCCGGCCGCGCGCAGCAAGACGGCCAGGTCCTCGCGGCCGTGACGCACGGCCGACCTTAGCGGCGTCAGCCCCCGGTCGTCCGTCACGTTCGGGTCACCTCCCGCCTCGAGAAGCCGTCGAACGATGGCGGCGCTCCGGCCGTAGGCGACGGCTCGGTGCAGGTGCGTGCGGTTGCGCAGCCACGGGACGCGGAAGTTGGGATCGGCGCCGTGATCCAGATAGAGGTCGACGCCGGCCGGGTTCTCGAAGTCGAGCATCCGCGCGAGGCAGTAGGAGATTCGCTTCGGATGCGGCGGCGGGTCGGCTTCCAGCAGCAGGCGCAGGCAGGCGACGTCGGCGAACTCCGAGGCGTGATAGAGCGCCTCCGGGCCGAGCGCCGAGGCGCGAAGCTCGCTGCCGGGCTCGCCGTGGAGCTCGTTCGCGTCGGCGCCGGCGGCGAGCAGCATCCGCGTGAGCTCGGCGTTGTTGGCGATACCGGCAGCGCCGTAGAGCGCGGTCTGGGTCCAGGTCTCGCCGCCCTCGGCGGTCGTCTCATGGGCGTTGGCGTCGGCGCCGTGGTCGAGCAAGAGGCGGACGACGCGCACGATGCCGGCGGCGCGGCCGGCGTCGCTGCGCAGGAAGCGCGAGAAGCACGCGTAGAGAATCGGCTCGCGATCCAGGGGGCCGCCGCGGCGGCGCGCCAAGGATGGATCGCGCGCAAGCAACCCTGCCGCGTGGTCGGCAGCGCCGCAGACGCACGCCGTGTAGAGGTCGAAGCGCTCCAGCTCGGGCTCGAGCTCGAGCAGCATCGACACCCGGCGCATGTCGCCTTGCGAGGCCGCACGCACCAGCTCGGCGGCGCGCTCGCTCGTCCCGAGCTGTCGAGCCTCGACGAACTGCTTCCAGCGCGGCCAGCTGGCGAAGCCGTACTCGCGGGCGATGACCAGATGGGCGTCGTGCAACGCAGCACCGCGCGGCGCACCGTGCGGGCCGAAGCGCGGGTGATGCGCGCTGAAGCGCTGCGCGGCGTCGGTGTCGCCTCGATGCAAGGCGTCGAGAAGGGCTTTGGCCTGCTTGCGATCGAACTCGAGCGACGGTCGGGGTGGAATGGGCCGACTGGACATGGACACGGTGGGACAATCCCTTCACGCGGACCGTCGGTCGCCTGATCGACCTGTCGCGAGTTTAGCACCGCCTGCCAAGCCCGTCGCCGGCTTGACCGCGCCTCACCCGCCCTCCTACACTCCGCGTGAGCTCTCGCACGAAAGGCTGGTGGACCCATGACGCCCGAGCGCTTCGCCAAGGGACGGACCTTCGACGACTACCTGAAGTTCATCGGCTCGCCCGAGAACCTCGCCCGCGAGGGATTCGACATCCGGCGGTTCAGCTATGCCCGGCCGCGCGTCGACTGGAGCGGCTACCTCCGCGAGCGTCACGCGAAGGCGCGTCTCAGCGACGATCAGACCGCCGCGATCAAGTGGCTGGCCGCTCAGCCCGGCGGGCCCGCGAAGGTGCTGGTGATCGCCGAGGACTGGTCGTCCGATTGCCGGCGCGACGTTCCCTACCTGGCGCGCCTGGCCGAGGCCGGCGGGCTCGAGCTGCGCATCTTTCTCCGCGACGCCGAGACGATGCTGCGCAAGGGATTGCCCGAGCCCGGCTCGCACAGCAACGCCGATCTCGTACGGGAGTATGCGAACGAGAAGAACGGCCAGCAGTTCGCGACGGTCCCGGTGGCCGTCTTCTTCACCGGGGACTTCGTCGAGCTCTACCGCTACATCGAGTATCCAGCCATCTACCACAAGGACCGCGTGCTGACGCACCTGCGCACGGCGCGACCGGGCGAGACCGACGAAGCAGTCCAAGGCGCGCAGCGGCCGCGACATCGCGACCTTGCTCGACTCGCCGTTCTTCGACGTGTGGGCGCGCGCGGGGATCGCCGAGATCATCAGCGCGCTCCACGAGCGCTTACTGACAGGCCGCTGAAAAGGGTTCCTAGGAGGCGCGGTAAATGAGGCGCCAGATCTCCAGGCCGTAGGGGCCGCGGCCCTGGTCGTCGCCGGGACGGAGCAGAGCCACCAGACTGGCCGGGATCGAGATCGACATCGCCTTATAGAACGGCCCATCGCCGCGGAGAACCGGATAGGCCTTGCCGCTCGGGACGTGGAGGATGCGGACGCCGCGGTCGTGCATGTCGGGCGCGAAGAGCCAGTCGCCGTCCTGGCTGAAGGCCAGAGATCCGCGCATCTCGGCATGCATGCCGTGCCCCGGCGCCTCCGGCCTGTTGTTGAACGTTCGCTCCTCGCGCTCCTTCACGACGTCCACGATGTGCACCCGGCCGAGGAGCCCGTTCGCCGCGGCACGCGTCGCCTGGCGCCCCAGGATGAGCGAGACCGGCGCCATCGCCTCGATCGATTTCGACATCTGTAGCGACGTCCGCAAGGTGAGCTCCGGCCAGGCCCAGACCTTGAGGGTGCCCTGGTCCGACACCGCCGCCAGGAGCTGCCCGTCGGAGGAGAACGCCACGGCGTAGACGCGCTCGCCTGAGAAGGCATTCGGAAGTGACCGCCTGGGCTCGCCGCCGCCCTCCGTGGCCAGGAAGTGGAGATGTCCACCTCCCCCGACGGCCAACGTCGCCTCGGTCGGGTGGAAGGCCAGCGCGCGAGCGTCGCCGCCGGCCTCCATCGACGCGACATCGACGCCCGTCGACGCCTGCCACACGGTGACGTAGCGCTCCTGAGCGATCGCGGCCAGTCGCGAGCCGTCGGCCGAGAAGATCAGCCAACCGAGCCAGCCGGCCCTGGTGCGCCACCTCCATCGCTCGGTACCGGACGGCAGCTCGCGCGTGACGAGCTCGCCATCCATATCGCCTACCGCGACCAGGCTTCCATCCGGGCTCAGCGCGACGGCGTTCACGACGGGCTGGATGCCGGGCACGTCGAGGATTTTCTCGGCGGTCACTGGCGACGGCTTCGGCGGTGAGCTCTCCGCGCAGCCCGCGACCACCAGCGCCGCGGCGGCCGCCAGTGCCCGCATCGTCGAAGTGCGCGAACGCATGCTCGAACTACTGTAAGCGACGGCCACCTGTAGGCGACAATTGTCTGGATGCACGTTCTGGTCGGCGCGACTTTCTGGTCGGCGCGGGCGCCGTGGCCTACGTCGCCCGCGGCGCCGCGGCGTTCGACAGCGAGCCGCCGTTTCTCGCGGTGGGGGTGCTGCTCATCGCGGTCGGCCTCGGCGTGTGGGCTCGCTCGTGCGCCGCCGGCCTGGTCGGGCGTCTTGGAATCGCGGCGGCCTTGCTCGTGATCGGCGCAATGATCGTGACGGGCTGGGTCACATCCGATCCGGTTCACGCCGACGAAGGTCTCGTCCGGTACGCCCGGTTGCTGGGCCTCGCGATCGCGGCGGCTCTGATGGCCGGCGCCCTCCTGCTGCTACGGCGTGTGCCTCGCCGTCCTGGCTTCGGGCCGATAGACCTCGTGCCCATCTCCGGCCTGGCCGCGGCGCTGGTACTGGGCGTGGTCTGGCTCGTGGGCGACGACACGCAGCTCAGGCCCTGCCGCCTCGGCAACGAGCTGGCCTGCGCGAAGATCGCGGTCCGGCTGATCGAGTCGGCGGAGCGCGCCCCGTCGTTGCCCCCGACGCGCTGGGAAGACCGCGCGGCGGGCGTGCTCGACGCCCAGCTTTGCCCGAGCTCGGCCGAGCCTCCCTCGTGCGGAGTCCGACGCTACGCCGTCGGCTCCGTGGCGCTGCGCGCCGGCCGGCGCGACGCCGCGAAGCTGGCGTTCCGGCAGGCCTGCGACTTCGACCGGAGCTGGTGCGTGCGCGCGGCCCAGGAACAGGCGGCGGAGTGGACACCGGCCGAGCAGGCCCGGCTCGAGCGCCGCGCGCGGCCGTGAGACGGTGCGGCGCTACTCGCCCTTGAGGCGCGGGTCGAGAATGTCGCGCAGGGCGTCGCCGACCAGGTTGAACGCGAGCACGGCCACCATGATCGCGAGCCCTGAGAACGTCGTGATCCAGGGGCAGCACTTGATGTACTGGCGGCCCTCGCTGAGGATGTTGCCCCAGCTCGGCGTGGGCGGCGGTATGCCGAGCCCGAGGAACGACAGGCTCGCCTCGGTGCGAATGGCGGTGGCGATGTAGAGCGTGGCCACCACCACCAGCGCATAGAGCGCGTTGGGAAACACGTGGCGCGCCATGACCCGCAGCTGTCCGGCACCGAGCGAGCGCGCGGCCAGAATGTAGTCCTGCTCCCGGATCGTCAGCGCCAGGCTGCGCGCCAGCCGGACGAAGTTCGGCGTCAGCGCGATGCCAATGGCCAGCATCTCGTTCACCAGCGATCCACCCAGCGCCGCCACGATGATCAGCGCCAGCAGCAAAGTGGGAAAGGCCATCAGCATGTCCGCGCACCGCATGATGAGGGTCTCTACCGGCCCACCGCGGACGCCGGCCACGATGCCCAGCGGCACGCCGATCGCGAATCCGAAAGCCACCGAGGCGAGGCCGATCTCGAGCGAGACGCGCGCGCCCCAGATGATCCGACTCAGGATGTCGCGCCCGTACTCGTCCGTCCCGAGCCAGTGCCGCTCGACCGCGCCCGGCCCCTTGAGCACCGCGTCGGAGAACTGCGCCGACGGGCTCAGCGGCGCGATGAGCGGCGCGGCCGCGGCGGCGACGATCATCAGCACCGCCATCGCGAGCCCGATCCCGATGGGCAGCCAGCGGCGGAGCCAGGCGCGCCGCGCGCTGCGCGACTCTTCTCCTGCCCTGGGGATGACCAGGTCGCCCGGCTCGGCGCGGCGAACGACGGCCATGGTCGGCCCGCCTACCGGTACGTGATCCGCGGGTCGACGACCGCGTAGAGCATGTCGACCACGAGGTTCACGAAGATGATGGTCATGGTGAAGACGGTGATGGCGCCCTGGGCCAGCGGGTAGTCGCGGGCGCCGATGGCGTCGACCAGCATCTTGCCGAGCCCGGGCCGCGTGAACACCGTCTCGGTGAGGACGGTGCCCGTGAGCGCGATGGCGACGAAGATGCCGATGATCGTGAGCAGCGGCACCATCATGTTGCGGAGCGCGTGCTTGTAGACGACCAGGCGCTCGCGCTGCCCCTTGGCGCGCGCGGTCCGGATGTAGTCCTGGCTGATCACCTCGAGCATGGCCGAGCGCGACAGGCGGCTCACCGTGGCCGCCAGAGTGAAGCCGAGCGCGAGGGCCGGCAAGGTCAGGTGATGGAGCACGTCCGCCACCCCGGCCAGGAAATCCCACGGCTGGGTGAACATTTCTCCCGAGCCGATCATGGCGAGGACGCCGTCCAGGTCGCCGCCGCCGATCAGCGGGAAGAGATCCAGATGGAGCGAGAACACGATGAGCAGCAGGATCCCGAGCCAGAAGACCGGCATCGAGAGCCCCAGGAGCGCGATGATCCGCAGCGGATAGTCGACGAGCGGGTTACGGCGCTTGAGCGCCGAGATGATGCCGATGGGGATCCCCACCAGCGCCGCCACGACCGCGCTGGCCATGACCAGGATGAACGTGTGGGGGAACATCCGGGCGATGTAGTCGCTGACCGGATAGCCCTGGCGGAACGAGCTGCCGAAGTCGAACCAGAGGGATCGCCAGAGATAGTCGACGTACTGCACCACCAGCGGCCGGTCGAGGCCGAGGTTCTTGGTGCAGTCGGCGAGCGCGCCGCTCGTGGCCTGATCGCCCATCATTGCGACGCACGGGTCGCCGGGCAGGACGCGCATCGCGAAGAAGACGATGCTCATCGCCCCGAGCAGCATGGGGACCGCGACCAGGAGACGGCGAAGGATGTACTGGAACATACCGCTATCCGCGGTGTCGGCTCACTTGATCACCTTGAGCAGCTCGGGATAGTTGTAGCTGTAGTGCAGCGAGAACTCGCCGTACTCGGGATCGAACGGCGTGCTCACACGCTTGGGATTGCGGGGCCACTGCCCGGGCACGTCACTGATGGGCAGGCAGACCAGATCCTTCTGGATCCGCTTCTGCGCCTCGTGATAGATCGCCGCGCGCTTCTTCACGTCGCGCTCCGCCCGCCCCGACACCAGCAGATCGTCGATCCCCTTGTAGTGTGCGAAGTTGGTGCCCTTGTTGCCGGTCGCCGGATCGGGGATCTCCTTGGAGTCGAAGAACAGGGAGAGCCAGGGATCGGCGTCGGTGATGCGGGTGCCGCCGTAGAGCACGAACGGGTCGAGGTTCTTCCTGATGTTCTCGTGGAAGGTCGCGTGCTCGACGACCTGGAGCTCCACGATGATGCCGACCTTCCGGAGCTGCTCCTGGGCCAGGGTGAGCACCTTCGGATAGAAGAACGACTTGCTGATGAAGTAGTTCTTGATCGTCAAGCCGTTCGGGTGGCCCGCCTCGGTCAAGAGCTTCTTGGCGAGCTCCGGGTTGTACTCCGGAAACTCCATCGGGATGTGGCCGAAATAGCCGGCCGGCAGGCAACTCGTCGCCACCCGCGCGAGCCCACCGGGATACATGGTCTCCTTGATGGCCTTGCGATCGATCGCGTGCATGAACGCCTTGCGGACGCGGATGTCGTCGAAGGGCGGCATCGTCATGTTGATGTAGAAGCGCTCCTGCGAGCCGGGTCCGCGGCGATCCATGACCGCGCCCATCTTTTTCACCTGGTCGGCGAAGTCGGCGGTGACCACCTCCGGGTAGAGCGCGTCGAACGTCCCCTTCTCGAGACCGATCAGCTTGGTCGCGTCCTCGGGCACGTCGAACCAGTGCACCTCGTCGATCTGCGGGCGGCCGCCGACGAACTTGTCGAAGGCCTTGAGGACGATCTTGTCGCGCGGCGAGTGGCGCTCGAAGTAGAACGGCCCGGTGCCGACCGGGTTCCACTTGAACTGGTCCCCGAGCTTCTCGACCGCCTTCTTCGAGAGGATGTAGCCGTTCTGGTAGCCGACCATCCGCAGCAGGAAGATCGGGTCGAACGACTTGAGCGCGATCTGCAAGGTGTGGGGATTCACGATCTCGATCGACTTGATCACGTCGAGGTTGACGCCGTAGCGGGTGCCCGGCGCCTTGTTGATCTGCCGCTCGAAGCTGAACTTGACGTCCTCGGCCGTGAGCTCGCCGTAGCCCTTGTGGAACTGCACGCCCTTCCGGAGCTTGATCGTCCAGATCGTGCCTTCGGGCGACATGGTCCAGCTCTCGGCCAGATCCGGCTCCACCTCGGCGGTGGTGACCTTGCCGTCCTTGATGGCGAAGCGCGTGAGCCCGCGGAACATGAAGCGCGAGATGGCCTGGCTCTGGCCGAGCGTGCTCGAGTGCGGGTCGAGCGTGTCGGGCTCCTTGGCGGCGATGTTGAGGATCTTCTTCTGGGCCTCCGCGGGTGTCGGCATGACGAGCGCGGCGACGGCGAGTGCTGCGACGAGGACGAGGAACAAGCAGAGCCTGATCGGCCGTGCCATAGATTTCTCCTCTTCGATTCGGGAAGATTTCAAGGGCCACCACCTCGAGCACGATTCGAACATGACCACCCTCGGTCGAATCGGTTCAGGACAGGTTTTGGGGGGACCGGACGTGCTCGGGTGTTGCCGGCGCTGCCCGGCCCTGCCTCGAGAATGGCCGCTACGATATACCCGGCGTTCGGTCGCGACAAGTCATCGCGCGGGCCGCCGCGGAGAGGCCGGGCCCTAGCGCATCAACCCGCCGAACCGGTCGAGCGCCGGCAGCACCTCGTCGGCCTTCGCGGGATTCAGGTTGAAGACCAGACGGGCCACCCCCGCGTCCGCGTAGCGCTTGATGAGATCCCCGTCTTCCGGCACGCCGAACACCGTGATCGGCAGGGTCGCCGGGTCGCGGCCGGACTCGCTGACGAGCTTTCTGAAATCCGGCAGGAGCTTGATCACGTCGCCGTACTCGGGCCGCCGCGCGTGGGGCATCCACCCGTCGCCGTAGGCGATCGCGCGGCGCGCGCCGTAGGGAAAGGCGCCGCCCACGATCACCGGCGGATGCGGCTTCTGCACGGGCTTGGGCCACGTCATCATCGGCGGGAACTTGACGAGCTCGCCGTTGTACTCGGGCTTCGACTTGGTCCAGATCGCCCGCATCGCCTCGACCCGCTCGCGCATCAGCTTGAACCGCGCTTTGAAGTCAGTGCCGTGATCGAGCATTTCCTCGGCGTTCCATCCCGCCCCGATCCCGAACAGGAAGCGCCCGCCCGAGACCTGATCGAGGCTCGCGACTGTTTTCGCGGTCTGGATCGGATCGCGCTGGACGACCAGGCACACGCCGGTGCCGATCCGCAGCCGGGATGTCGCGGCCGCGGCCGCGGCGAGCGTCACGAAGGGGTCCATCACGTCGTAGTACTTCTTCGGCAGATCGCCGCCCTGCGGAAACGCAGACCGGCGCGACAGCGGAATGTGCGAGTGCTCCGGCGCCCACAAGGATTCGAAGCCTCGCTCTTCCAGCGCCCGGCCGAGCTCGGCCGGTCCCATCGAATAGTCCGTGAAGAAGATCGCCGCGCCGAATTCCATCAAACTACCTCCAGGGAAATCGAGGCACGCCCCGGGTTTCCCGGGGCGTGCCGAGCGTTGGGGGTCTGGGGGCCATTTCGGGGCCCCCAGTTAAGAAGCCGGCAGCTTGTCGCCGTCGGCGGGTGGCGCGACCTCGAACGCGTTGACGACTCCGGAAAGCAACGCGAAGTAGTTCGCGGCCGCCGTGAGCTCGACGAGCCACTGCGCGTTGTGGCGCTTCTTGAGCGCGTCGAAGGCGGCCTGGTCGACGCGGTTCGTCCGCATGAGCTGGCGGACGTAGGTCACGATCTCACGCTCTTCCGGCGGCAGCTTGCCCGCGTCGCCCTTGGCCCGGAGCAGATCGATGATCTCGTCGCTCACGCCGTTGCGGCGCGCGGCGGCGACCTGTGCCGACCACACGTAGGCGGCCTCGCGCTCGCGCACCGCGGCCAGGATGGCGACCGATCTGAGATTCGGCTCGGTCACGCTCTCGTCGCGAAAGAACGTGACGAGACCGAGTACCCGCTCCGCCAGCTTCGGGCTGTGCAGCAGCATGCTGAACGGGCCTCGCACTCCCCCGAAGACCTTCACCACCGCATCGACGACGGCGTGTTGATCGGCGGGGACGTCGGACTTGCCAGTGACCGGGCTGAGTCGCGGCATGATGGGCTCCTTTCGCGGAATCGCTGTGGGCCGGCCTCTCGGCCGCCGCCGGGAAGGATGGCACAAAATGGGCCCGAGGGCCGAAGATCCGTTGACATTGCCAGCGGGGCTCTCCACAATCCCGCCGCGAAGGGAGCTCGCCATGGCGCGTCGCGTCCTCGTCGTCTTCTGGTTCTTCACGTGGTTCTTCACGCTCGACGCGGCAACGGTGTCGGCGCAGGAACCCGTGCGGCTCGGCGTCCTGACGATTCGCTCCGGGCCGATCGCCTCGTGCGGCCGTCAGATGGAGGAAGGCCTTCAGTTCGCGCTGAAGGAGCGCGGCGGCGTGCTCGCCGGCCGCAAGGTCGAGGTCTTCTTCGGCGACTCCGCCGGGCAGCCGGCTCAGACGCGCGCGAAGACCCTGGAGCTGGTCGAGAGGAACAAGGTGCACGTGCTGACGGGACCGGTCGCCGCGTTCGAGGCCTACGCGATCTCCGACTACGTCCGCCAGACCGAAACGCCGATGGTCATCTCGCCGGCCGCCGCCGACGACATCACCCAGCGCAAGACCAATCCGTGGTTCGTCCGCGCCACGATGAGCGGATCCCAGGTCACGCATCCGCTCGGCGAGTACGCGGCCAAGAAGCTCGGCCACAAGCGGATCGCCACGATCTCGGACGACTTCGCCTACGGGCACGAGCACACGGCCGGCTTCCAGCGGACGTTCGAGGAGAACGGCGGCAAGATCGTGCAGAAGCTCTGGCCGCCGATCGTGACGCCCGACTACGGGCCGTTCATCGCCCAGCTGAAGACCAACGTCGACGCGATCTACGCGGGCTTCGGACCCACCAACGGCCAGCGCTTCCTCAAGCAATACTCGGAGTTCGGGTTGAAGCTCCCCGTGCTCGGCATGGTGACGACGACCGAGGAGTCGAGTCTGAAGTCGATGGGCGACGAAGCGCTCGGCGTGATCACCGCGGGGACCTACAGCGCGGCGATCGACACCCCGACCAACCGGAAGTGGGTGCAGGCCATGCGCGCCGAGTACAAGGACGATCCGGGCTACTGCACGATCGGCGGCTATCTCGGCGTCCTGTTCGTCGAGGCCGGCATGAAGGGCAACAACGGGCGGGTCGAGGACAAGCCCGCCTTCATGAAGGCCTTGCGCGCCGTACAGCTCGCCGACACGCCGCAGGGGCCGATCCGCCTCGACGCGTACGGCAATCCCATCGTCAACGTGTATATCCGCAAGGTCGAGCGGCGCGACGGCCGGCTCATGAACGTCGTCATCGACACCTACCGCGACGTGAGCCAGTTCTGGAAGTACGACCCGTCGACGTTCCTCGCCGCGCCGGTTTACTCGCGCGACTATCCGGCGTCGAAGAACATCGAGTGAGCCGGCCGTTGCGGCGCCGGCGCGCCGCAACGCGCGTTGACAACCCCGACGTTTGCGACCATAACACCGTCAATTGGACCTCGAACAATAAGACATGGTATCGGACCTCGAACAATAAGACATGGTATCGGACCTCGAACAGAACGACACGGTAGCTGGCCTCGAACAGAAAGACACGGTATGGATCTCGAGCTGAAGGACAAGGTCGCGATCGTCGGCGGTGCTTCCAAGGGACTGGGACGCGCGTGTGCCGAGGTGCTGGCGCAGGAAGGCGTCAAGGTCGCCTTGTGCAGCCGCTCGCAGCCCGATCTGGACAAGGCGGCGAAGGAGATCCATGACACGACCGGTCGCGACGTGCTCGTCTACGCCGGCGACCTGGATCGGCACGAAACCATCCGCGATCTGATCGCCAAGACCGTCGACCGCTTCGGGCGGCTCGACATCATGGTCAACAATTCGGGCGGCCCTCCCCTGGCGCGCGCGCAAACCGCCACCGAGGAGCAATGGGCGACGGCCGTCCAGCGGTCGCTCCTCTTCTTCGCCCGGATGTCTCGCGAGGCGCTGCCCCATCTGAAGCAGCAGCGCGCCGGCCGCATCATCAACATCCTGGCCAGCACGGTCTACCAGCCGATCCCGAATCTCGCGCTCTCCGGCGCCACCCGCATGGGCGTGGTGGCGTTCGCGAAGAGCCTCGCCGATGAAGTCGGACGCGACGGCATTCTCGTGAACAACGTGTGTCCGGGCTCCATCCTGAGCGAGCGCATGCTCTCCAACGTGACCAACCGCGCCAAGGAGCTCGGCATCTCCGTCGACGAGGCGCTGGCCCAGCGCGCGGCCGAGACCGCGGTGGGGCGCATCGGCGAGCCGAAAGAGCTGGCCTACCTGGTGGCGTTCCTCGCCTCGGGCAAGTCGAGCTACATCACGGGGACCACGATCCTCGTGGACGGAGGCCTCGTGCGCTCGGTGCTGTAAATATTTAGGAGGATGCGACCATGAAGCCCATATCGCCCAGCCGTCGCGATCTGCTCAAAGGCGCTGTCGCCATCACCGCTGCGTCCGCCGTCGGCACGCTCGCGCCCCGCCGAGCCCACGCCCAGACGGCGCCCGCGTCGCGCGCGCGCATCGACGCGGTGCTGAAGCAGGCGGTCGACGCGAAGGAAGTGCCCGGCGTCGTCGCCATGGTGGCGACCGACAAGGGCCTCTTCTACGAGGGCGCCTTCGGCGTGCGCGAGCTCGGCAAAGGCCCGGACATGACGCTCGACTCCGTCTTCCGCATCGCCTCGATGACCAAGGCGATCACGTCCGTGGCGGCGATGCAGCTCGTCGAACAGGGCAAGCTGAAGCTCGAGGAGCCGGTCCCGAACATCGACCCGGCGCTGGGCGCACCGCAGGTGCTCGAGGGGTTCGACGCCGCCGGCGCGCCCAAGCTTCGCCCGGCGAAGCGGCCGATCACCTTGCGTCAGCTCCTGACCCACACGGCCGGCTTCTGCTACGAGCAGTGGGACGCGAACATGGTGCGGTACGTGAAGGCTTCGGGAATGCCCTCGACCGCGTCAGGCAAGGTCGCGGCCCTCCGGATGCCGCTCGTGTTCGACCCGGGCGACAAGTGGGAGTACAGCATCAGCATCGACTGGGCGGGACGGCTCGTCGAGTCGCTCAGCGGCCAGACGCTCGACGTCTACTTCCGCGACAAGATCTTCGCGCCGCTCGGCATGAAAGACAGCGGCTACATCACCTCGGACGAGCAGCGCGCGCGCCAGGCCCGCCTGCATCTGCGACAGGCCGACGGAGGGCTCGCGCCCCAGCCCCTGGAGACGGCGTTCACGCCGGAGTTCTGGTCGGGCGGGGGCCCGCTGTACTCGACGGGGCGGGACTATCTCACCTTCCTCCAGGCGCTGCTGCACGGCGGAAGCGACAACGGCGTCAGGATCCTGAAGCCGGAGACCGTCGCGCTCATGAACCAGAACCACACCGGCAACATCGCCGCGGGCATCATGAAGACGACGAACCCGGCGCGCTCGAACGACGTCGATCTCTTCCCGGGCGCGCCGATCCGCTGGGGGCTCGGCTACATGCTGAACATGGAGCCCGGCCCGAACGGCCGGAGCGCCGGCACGGTGAGCTGGGGCGGGATCTTCAATACGTATTACTGGCTCGATCCGGCCAAGCGCGTGACCGGGCTGATCATGACGCAGATCCTTCCCTTCGCAGACACCAAGACCTTGAAGCTCTACGGGCAATACGAGAAGAGCGTGTACGACGCGCTCAAGATGGCCTAGCTCCGCGCATCAGCAGGGCGTGATTCGGCCGCGCGCCCCCGTCGGCGCGCGGCCGACCGCTCAGCGGACCACGAGCGCGCGTTCCATCCTGACTCCGCCGCGCTCCAGCTGGATGGTGACGTCGTTGCGGTCGGGATCACGCTGCAGCAGCAGAAAGCTCGCCAGGGCGCCACCGGCCGGCGGAAATCCGTTGATCGCGACGATGCGGTCCCCGCCTGTGATCCCCACGGCCGCCGCCGCCTTCGGCTCTGTCACCGTGAAGCCATCAGCGGTAAGGATCCCGTCGGCGAGATCCGATCTGATCTCGTAGCCGAGCTGCCCCGAATGGAACGTCGGGCGGACGCTGACGGAGCCGGGCGCGAGCGGCCAGGCAAGGTGACGTGCGCCCCGGACGTCGTAGCGCTCGACGCCGGGCTGCTCGGTCCCGTGCCGACGTTGCACGAGCGCGGACCGTCCGCCGGTCTGCTGCGCGGTGTGGGCGCGGCTCGCGATCGGCGCCGTCGGCCCACTGATGCGGTCGGAATCCAGTACCCCAACGATCACGGCGAAGCTCAGCGCGACGAGGAACGTGGCGACGAACGCGCCGCGCCTCGCCGCGATGCCGCGATGCGCGAGCGAGAGCAGCACCAGCAGCGCCACGAGCGCGCTCCAGACCACCGCGAACACGACGAAGGTGCCGAGCGGGCTCGCGAGAGCGAACCCCGCACCGATGATCGCGGGACGAAGTGCCACGCGGGTGATGGCCTTGAGTGACTCGTTACCCTCGATGGCGCGAGCCAGCGGCGGGCTCACACGGTAGTACGTCCTCACGAGAGCGCGTCCGGCCGCGCTCGGCATGAGGATGTGGTCGCGAAATACACGGAGCACGGAGACCTCGCGCGCCACAGGTGAGCCAAAGGCCGCGGTCGCGACGACGCAGCCCGACGTGCTGCCACTCTCGTCCGAGGGCGGAACGTTGAAGCCACTCACCTTCGCGACGAATCCGTCGACGCTGCCTCCAAGGGTCGGCTGAACCACGCCGGCGGTCGCGAGCCCGGCCGGCGACGTCGTCTGGCCGGCCAGGAACACGTTGCCGCCGCCGGCATCGACCGCGAGCGCAAAGCCGAAATCGTCGCCGGAGCCGCCCACGAAGGTCCGGGCGGTCGGCGACGTCCCTGCCGAGCTGAACTGGATGACGAATGCGTCGGTCTGGGGCGCGCCGCCGCGAACTTCCGAGCCGACGAGGTAGATGCGCGCGTCGTCGTCGAGGGCGAGGCCCAGCGCGATACCCGGTGCCGACGGCAGCACGTCGCGTGAGTGCCCGGTCAAGGTGCCGGTTGGCACCGATCGCGAAAACATCACCGCGGATGCGGCCGGATCCAGCTTGGTGAGAAACGCCTGGAGCGCGCCGGTGAACGCGGGGAACCCCGCGGTGACCGGAAAGTCCGCGGACGCCGAGCCGCCGGTCAGGAAGGCATCGCCGAGCGCGTCCACGGCGATACCGAGCCCCTCGTCGGCGCCGGTGCCCCCGAGATACGTGGAGTAGCTGACCACACCGACCGCGTCGAGCTTGGTGACGAAGGCGTCCGTCACGCCCGCCGCCTGGCCAGGCGGTCTCAGGGGCTGGGCGGCGCCGGCCGTCGTGGGAAAGTCGGTGACGGTGGAGCAGGGCGCGGCCGCGCAGGAGGTCGACCCGGTGACGTAGGCGGCACCGACGGTATCGACCGCGATCGCGTTGCCGACCTCGGTGCCGGCTCCGCCGAGAAACGTCGAGTACACGAACAACGTGCCGGTGCTGTCGAGCCTCGTCACGAAGGCGTCACGGCCTCCGCCGAGGATGGGTTGCGCGGCGGCGAACGTGACCGGGAAGTCCGTGGAGAACGTTCCACCCGTCACGTAGGCGCTGCCAGCCGAATCGATCGCGATGCCGAGGCCGACGTCCGAGGCCGTGCCACCGAGATAGGTGCCGTAGACCAGCGCCGAGCCCAGCGGATTCAGCTTGACGACGAACGCGTCAGCGACCCCGGCCGGCTCGCCCGCGGGCCGCGTCGCTTGAGCCGCTCCGGGTGTCGTCGGGAAATCTCCCGAGGTGGTGAAGCCCGTGACGTAGGCGTTGCCGGCCGCGTCGACCGCGATGCTCCGGCCGGCATCGTCACCCGAGCCGCCGAGAAACGTCGAATAGATACGACTCGTGAACGCGCTGTCGAGCCGGACCACGAACGCATCGACCCCGCCACCGGTGGACGGCTGGAAGCTGCCCATCGTCGTCGGGAAGTCCGCCGAGGTGGTGTTCCCCGTCAGAAAGACACTGCCGTCACTGCCGAGGGCGGTCCCAAACGCTTGATCGGCGGCGCTGCCACCGACATAGGTCGCGAGCGCCACCGTCGGATCGATCACCAGCACCTCGCTCCGGTCGTACGAGCCGAGCCGAAATCGGACCGTGTTCGCATCATCGAGCGTCCAGGCTCCGCTGATGCTCCGCCGGCCTTTGGCGGACATCTGGTAGACGAGTGGCTTACCGAATCGCAGACGCGTCTCGCCAACGCGCAGGACGAGGTCGCCGTTGTCATCGAGCTGGAGTCGATCGACGCCGTCGAACGCCAGCCGGATCGCGCGGGGGTCAGCGCCGGGCGCGACGACGAAATCGTACTCGAGCTGGCGATCCTCGGTGCCGTAGTACACGAGATCAATGCCGCGGTAGACGTCGCGAGATCGCACGCGTGCATACGTGGGCGCGTTCACGCTCCACCGGCCCGGGTCGCGGCCGACGAAGGAGTGACTCCGTCCCGGCAGCGGGTCGACACCCTGGACTTCGGCAGCCGAACTCGCGCCGACGAGCCGCATGCGCACGGCGCACCGTGTCGTGAGGAACACCGCCTCGGTCGAGGTCACGAACAGGGTCATGCCGCGGCTTCGGGCCAGGAACTTCACGCGGGGATCGGTCTGGCCGAGGTTCGGCTCGAAGCTGAACGGTAGCCCACGCAGGGCCGGGCTCAGGCCGGCCGCCAGCGCAGGAGGCGTAACGGCAAGGATCACCGGGAGGACCGCGAGAACGACTGCTGCGCGTCGAGCCTTCGACCAGATGGTCATCTCCCCTGACCCGACGGTCGGTTGCCGCGAGGCCACATAGTGGCACGACGGCAACGCGGATCACAACAGCTGTCGCCCGACGCGAGCCGGCCAGATCAGCGAACGACGATCGCGCGCTCCAATCTGATCCCGCCGCGGTCCAGCTGGATGTTGAAGGTGTTGCGGTCGGGATCACGCTGCAACAAGAGAAAGCTCGCTAGCGCACCGCCCGCGGGGGGCCATCCGTTGATGGCGATGATCCGGTCGCCGTCGGTGATACCGACCGCGGCCGCGACCTTCGGCTCCGTCACCGTGAAGCCGGCGGACGTGAGAATGCCGTTGACGAGATCCGACTCGACCTGGACACCGAGACCGCCAGGAAGGAACGTCGGCCGCACGCGGACGGTCCCCGGCCGGAGGGGCCACTCCGCGAAGCGCGGGAGTGGGACCTCGTAGTGCTCGACGCCGCGCTGCTCGGCCGCGTGCTGACGGCCCACCATTCCCGGGACGGGCGGGGCCGGACGTCCATCTGTGCGCGCCGTGTGCGCCGGGCCAGCGACTCGCGGTGTCCGCCGCGATTGTTTGTCGTCGCGGGAATCCAGCATCGCGGCCGCAAGGGTGAGGCTCAGCGCGACGATGAACGTGGCGACGAACGCCCATCGTGCCGCCCGAGCTCGGCGGCGTGCCACGGCGAGCGCAACGGCCAGCGCCAGGAGGGTGCTCCACATCACGGCGAACAAGGCGAAGGCCTCGCGTGGGCTCACCAGAACCAGCTTCGAGACGATGATGACCGGACGCAGCGCGATCCGGGTGATGGCCCGGAGCGTCTGATGACCCTCGATGACCCGAGCGATCGACGGGCTGAGACGGTAATAGGTCCTCACGAGCGCGCGGCCGGCGGCGTTCGGGATCAAGATGTCGTCGCGAAACGCGCGGAGCACCGAGACCTCGCGCGCCAGCGGTGAGCCCAACGCCGCAAACACGATCACGCAACCGCTTTTGCTGTCGCCACCATTGCTGTCGCCACTGTCGTTCGAGCTCGGAGGGGTGAAGCCGCCCACCTTCGCCACGAAGCCGTCGACGCCGCCTGCCAGCGTTGGCTGAAGCACACCCCGGGTCGCAAGGCCCGTCGCCGAATTCGTCTGGCCGGCCAGGAACGCGTTGTTGCCCGTTGTGTCGACTGCAAGCGCGAAGCCGAAGTCGTTACCAGTCCCGCCGACGAAGAATTCAACCGGCGGCGAGCCTCCACCCGCGCCGAGCTGCATGACGAAGGCATCGGTCTGGGTCGCGCCGCCTCGAATTTCCGAGCCGGCGAGATAGATGCGGCCGAAAAAATCTTGGGCGATGCCCAGCGCCATGCTCGGCCCGGGGAGCGGCGCGCTGGTCGGCACCGGTCGCGAAATCACCACAGCGGTGCCGGCCGGGTTCAGTCTCGTAAGAAAAACCTGAAGCGTCCCGGTAAACGGCCCATACCCCACGGTGAGCGGAAAGTCGGTTGAGGCCGAGCCGCCGGTCACGATGGCATGGTCACTCGCGTCGATGACGATCCCGAGCCCCTCGTCCGCACCGGTGCCCCCCAGATAGGTCGAATAGACAAGGGCGGCGATGGTGTCGAGCTTGGTCACGAAGGCGTCCGTGACGCCCGCCGCCTCGCCTGGCGGCCTGAGGGGCGCGAAGGCGCCGGGCGTCGTCGGGAAGTCGGTAACGGCGGGACACGGAGCGGCCGCGCACGTCGTCGACCCGGTGACGTAGGCCGAACCGGCACCATCGACCGCAATCGCATTGCCGACGTCGGTACCGGCTCCCCCGAGAAACGTCGAGTACCGGAGCGCGGTGCCGGTGCTGTTGAGGCTCGTTACGAACGCGTCCCGGTCTCCGCCGAGGAGCAATTGCGACGCGCCGAGCGTCCTCGGGAAATCGACGGAGAACGTTCCACCCGTCACGAAAGCGTTTCCGGTCAGGTCGATCGCGATGGCGAGCCCGACGTCCGAACCGGTGCCACCGAGATACGTTCCGTAGACGAGCGCCGAACCCTGCGGGTTCAGCTTCACGACGAAGGCATCGGCGACTCCGGCGGGCTCGCCGACGGGCCGATTCAGCCGAACAGCCCCGGGCGTCGTCGGGAAGTCCGTCGAAGTCGTAAAACCCGTGACGTAGGCGTTTCCAGCCGCGTCGACCGCGATGCCCCGTCCGGCATCGTCACCCGCACCGCCGAGAAACGTCGAATACAGGCTGGTGGTGAACGTGCTGTCGAGTCGGACGACGAATACGTCGCTCCCACCACCGGTCGTCGGCTGGAAGCTGCCCAGCGTCGTCGGGAAATTCGCCGAAACGGTGTTGCCCGTGAGGAAGACGCTGCCGTCGACACCGAGGGCGACCGCGAACGCTTGATCGGACCCGCTGCCGCCGATATAGGTAGCGAGCGCCACGGTCGGATCGATCACGAGCACCTTGCTCGTGTCGTAGGATCCGAGCCGAAATCCGACCGTCGTGTTCTCGAGCGTCCAAGCCGCGGCGACACTCCGGCGGCCCTCGGCGGACACCTGATAGACGCGCGGTTTGCCGAACCGCAGACGCGTCTCGCCAACGTGCAGCACGAGGTCGCCGTCGCCCCTGAGCTCGAGCCGATCGATACCCTCGAACGTCAGCCGAATCACACCGGGATCGACCCCCGGAGCGACCGCGAAGTCGTATTCGAGCTGGCGATCCTCGGTGCCGTAGTAGACGAGATCGACGCCACGGTAGACTTCGCGGTACCGCACGCGCGCATACGTCGGCACGTTCGCCCGCCACCGGGCCGGGTCGCGTCCACTGATCGAGTGATTTCGTCCCGGCAGCGGATCGACGCCGTGGACCGCGGGATCCGGATTCCCGCCCTCGAGGCGCATACGAACGGCGCACCTGGCCGTGAGGAGAACCGTCTCGGTCGAGGTCAGGAACACGGTCATCCCGCGGCTCCGCGCCAGGAACTTCACGCGGGGGTCGGTCTGGCCGAGATTCGGTTCGAAGCTGAACGGCAGTCCGCGCAGAGCCGGGCTCGCGACGGAGGCGCGTGGTGTCAGAGCCGGGACCGCCAGGAGGATCACCAGGACGATCGGTCGCCAGACCATCGACCAGGTGGTCACCTCCTCCAGCGCGCCTTCGTGAGCCTTACGCGCTCGGCGTCCTCACCAGCAAATCGAGATTCAGGCTGGCGTCGGTCGGCGCGCTCTTGTCCGCGCTCAGCGCCGCCGGATCCTCCAGACCCAGCCGGCGCACGGACATCTCGAAGCGATCCTGCATCCGCGCGTCGTTCGCGTTCAGGCTGCGCGTGAAGCAGCAGAACTCCAGCTGAAGTCCGTTGGGGTCCTTGAAGTAGATCGACTTCGCCCAGTCGTGATCGACGACGTCGGTCACCTCGACGCCCTTGGCGAGGAGCTCGCGGCGCTTGTCGTCGAGCCCGGCCTCGGAGCCGACCTCGAACGCGAAGTGATAGAACGCGCTCGGCACGCCGAGCCCGCGGGTGATCCCGGCGTCGTAGTGCGCCGGCACGCCCGGCACGCCGCGCGCCTCCATGAACGCGATGAGCTGGTCACGTCCGGTGTCGAAGAAGATGTGGCGGATCTGGCCGCCCTCCTTGACCTTGATGATGTCGCAGCGGACGGGCTTGAATCCCAGCACGTTCTCGTAGAAGTCGCGCGTCTTGTCCAGGTCCAGTGTCGACAGGCCGATGTGGGAGAACCCCTTGTTCGTCATACCGCTCTCCAGTCTGTGTGTTGCGACTCTGTCGCCTCGTTACCCGCACAGCATAGCAGGAGATTTCCGGCTCGGCGCGAGCGTGTCGGTCCGCTCATGCCGGCTCGACCGCGCCCGAGCGGTGGCTCCGGACCCGGCAGTAGCTTATGCTACGGACGGGCGAAACGAGCCGCCCCTGATCTCAACGCAGTGGTCAAGACAGAGGAGAGCGACGCATGACCGAGCCTCACCATGATCTGGATGCGCACTTCGGCCGGCGGGCCCCCAGCCTCGCGACGGCCTGCGGCGCGCACGACCACACGGCTGTCACCCGGCGCGGGTTCCTGAAGACCGGAGCGGTCGCCGCCGCGGTGCCGCTGCTGGCCGACGTGCCGTTCGCCGCGGCGCAGAGCCCGGCGCGCAACGTCAGCAAGGTGCACGACTTTCAGACCTCGGCGGACGTCGCCAAGGCCGAGCAGGAGGGCGAGGTCGTCTACTACGGCCACGACAGCGAGCAGGGCATCGCCATCTTGCTCGAGGCGTTCCGGAAGGACTTCCCGAAGATCAAGACGAACTACGTGCGCCTGCAAACCGGCGCGCTCTACGCGAAGATCACGGCGGAGCGGTCGGCCGGGCGCTTCGGCGTCGACGTGCTCCAGCTCTCGGATATCTCGCCGGCGATCGACTTCCAGAAGAAGGGCGGCTGGGAGCAGTACATGTCGCCCGAGTATTCCGCGTACAAGCCCGAGTACCTGTCGACCCCGGCCGGGTACTTCGGCGTCCCGGGCGTCGGATTCTCCGGGATCGCCTACAACCGCGCCAAGGTGAAGCCCGAGCAGGCGCCGAAGACGTGGAAGGACATCAACAACCCGGCCTTCAAGGACGGGATCAGCGCCAAGCTCGCGACCTCGGGCATGCAGCACGCGCAGTGGTACATCCTGCGCAAGATGTACGGCAACGACTTCTGGCAGGAGTTCGGCAAGCAGCGGCCGAAGGGGTTCGACGCTCGCGCCCAGCTCTTCGACCGGCTCGCCAAGGGCGAGGACCGCATCTGCGCGCTCGCCGAGTACGCCGGCTACACGCTCTACCAGGAGAAGGGCGCCGAGATCGACTTCGTGGCGCCGCCCGAGGGGATGCCGGCCATCGCGATCTACATCGGCGTCGTCAGCAAGGCGCCGCATCCGGAGGCGGCGAAGCTCTTCGTGGACTGGGCGCTCTCCAAGCGCGGCCAGGCCGTCTACCAGAATCAGAAGATCCTCCTCTACGGCTCGCTGCGGCCCGACGCGGGTCCGATGCCCACGGGTAAGCGGCTCGTCGACTTCAAGCTGCTCTTCCCGACGGACTCGAACGACTACGTGGCGAGCCATCCCGTGTTCGTGAAGGAGTGGAACTCGATCATGGGGTTGTGACGGTGACAGAGGAGCGCCCCGGGTTCCCCGGGGCGTGACGAACGCTGGGGGGGCTTGGGGGGCGCCCGGAGCCCCCCATTGGTCAGTCCTTGCACGGGCCCGGTCCTGGCGACCGGGCCCGCGCCTCGTCAGCGTGCTCGTCGGCGGCTTCGCCGCCGTGCTCGTTCTCTATCCGATCGCGTATCTCATCCAGGCCTCGCTGAGCGTCGGCGATCCGCAGGCCCGCCCGCCGGAGGCGTACGGGCTCGACAACTTCACGGGCCTCGGCCGCTACGCGCACATCTTCGGCAACACCTTGCTCGTCGCGGCGATCGCCACGGTGTTCGCGGTGCTCTTCGGCTTCGCGATGGGCTGGATCCTCTCGCGCACCAACGTGCCCGGCCGCGCGGCGTTCGAGCAGCTCATGGCGATGCCGTACTATGTGACCCCGCTCATGGGGGCCCTGGCCTGGGCGCTCATCGCCTCGCCGAACAGCGGGTTCGTGAATCAGGTCTGGCGAGCGCTCGGGGGCGAAGGATACGTGGTCGACATCAACACGCCCGGGGGCATCGCGTGGGTCATGGCGCTGTTCGAGGGCTCCGTGGCGTTCGTGATGATCGGCGCCGTGATGAAGTCGATGGACCCGGCGATGGAGGAAGCCTCGCAGGTCCTCGGCGCCGGCCGGGTTCGCACGATGCTGCGCATCACCCTGCCGCTCGTGCTGCCCGGCGTGCTCGGCGCCGCCGTGTTCGTCTTCGCCGAGATGCTCGGCTCGTTCTCCGCCGCGCTGGTGCTGGGGCTCCCCGCCCGCTTCTACGTCGTGACCACCGCCATGTACCAGATGGTGTCGCAGTATCCGCCGCGCTTCCCGACCGCGGCGGCCATGGGCGTCTCGCTCTTCGCCGTCATGTTCGCGATGGTGTGGCTCTACCGCCGCATCGTGAGCGCCGGGACCTACGTCACCATTACCGGCAAGGCCTTCCGGCCCCGCGTCATGGACGTCGGCGGGTTGCGCTGGCCGTTCCTGGGCGTGTGCGTCGCCTATCTCGCCGTCGCCGTGATCCTGCCCGTGCTGACGATCACGTACGCCTCCTTCCAGCACCTCAACAGCGCGTTCCCGCGCGTCGCCAATTTCACCCTGGCCAACTACAGGACCGCGCTGTCTCTCGACGCCGTGGGCTCGGCGCTGGGCAACAGCCTCCTCCTCGGCCTCGCCACCGCGAGCATCGGAATCCTATTGATGGGCTTTCTCTCGTGGCTCATCTATCGGTCGCGGCTGCCCGGCGCCGGCTTGATCGAGTATCTGCTGATGTTCCCCCAGGCGGTGCCCCGCCTCGTCTTCGCCTTCGGCATGCTCTGGGCGTGGCTGATCTTCCCGATCCCGATCTACGGCACGCTCTGGCTCCTGCTGATCGCGTATCTCACGGTGTTCCTGCCGCTCGGCCTGCGCACGATCTCGGGCGTGATCTTGCAGATCGATCGCTCGCTCGAGGAATCCGCCCAGATGTGCGGCGCGACGTGGGGCTATCGGCTGCGCACGGTCACGATGCCGCTGCTCAAGCCCGGGCTGATCGCGGCGTGGCTACTCCTGTTCATCGCCAGCGTTCGCGAGCTCGGCGCCTCGATCTTGCTCATGGGCCCGAAGGCCAAGGTCATCACACCCGCCATCGTCGAGTCCTGGTTCTCGGCCAGCACCGAGCTCACCGCGGCGATGGCGGTGTTGCAAACCCTGGCGGTGGTGGCAGCCCTGGTGCTCCTGTTCGCGGTCGCGCGCCGCGCGGTCCAGTACGGAGGAGAGTGAGCATGGCCCGCGCGTCGATCGAGGTGCGTGATCTGGTCGTTCGCTACGGCGCGGTCGCTGCGGTCCGAGGGGTCACGTTCACCGTCGACGCCGGTGAGCACCTGACCCTGCTGGGCCCCTCGGGATGCGGCAAGACCACCACCTTGCGTGCGATCGCCGGGCTCGAGAAGCCCACGTCGGGCGAGATCCGCATCAGCGGGGTCCCGGTGTTCTCGTCCTCGCCTTCGGTGAACATCCCAGCGGAACGGCGCGGGCTGTCGATGGTCTTCCAGTCCTACGCGATCTGGCCGCACATGAGCGTGTTCGACAACGTCGCCTACGGCTTACGGGTGCGCAAGCGCCCGGAGGCCGAGGTCGCGACGCGCGTACGCGAAGCCCTCGATCTGGTGCAGCTCGGCGAGCTCGGCACGCGCAGTGCCTCGAAGCTGTCCGGCGGCCAGCAGCAGCGCGTCGCGCTCGCCCGGGCCTTCGTCTTTTCGCCCTCGGTCCTTCTTTTCGACGAGCCGCTGTCGAACCTCGACGCCAAGCTGCGCGCCGAGATGCGCGTCGAGCTGAAGGAGCTCCAGCGCCGGCTCGACATCACCTCGGTCTACGTCACCCACGACCTGGAAGAAGCGCTGGCGATCTCCGACCGGATCATCGTGATGCGCGACGGCGTGATCGAGCAAGTGGGGACGCCCGGCGAGATCTACGACCGGCCGCGCAACACCTTCGTCGCCGATTTCGTCGGCTCGGCCAACCTGATCCGCGGCCGGCGGCGCCCCGATCTCGAGCGCGATGGCCTCGTGGTGATCGAGACGGGCGGCGGCGCGCTCGTTCACGGTACGGGGTCCGGCCGACCGACCGGCGGCGAGGCGCTGATGGCCGTCCGCACGGTTCGGCTGCGTCTCGAGCGCGCGCGCCCGACAACCCCGATCAACGCGTGGCCGGCTCGGATCCGGCAGCGCGTGTTCCAGGGCGACTTCACCCAGTATCACGTCGACTGGGACGGCCGGACGCTCATCGTGCGCCTGGCCACGTCGGAGCCGATGGCCGAGGGCGACGAGGTGTTCGTCAGCGCCGAACCGCGGCATTGCGTCCTGCTCGAGGAGTGAGCCTGTCGCTGGAGTACTATCAGTCGTGTCCATGACGCCGAGCCGGCCGCTCTCACTCGCCCACTTGACCGTGCTCGACACGACTCCGCCCGAGCTGGTGACCGTCGCGGCGGCGGCCGGATTCCGCAGCATCGGCATCCGACTCACGGCCACGCCGAGCGTGGGTGTTCCGCCCTACGACGCCTTGCACGATGGGCCCGTGCTCCGAGAGACTTTGCGGCGCCTGGCCGACACGGGGGTGACCGTGCTCGACACGGAATTCCTCCGCTTCGAGCCCGACCAGCCGGTCGGCGTGCCCGAGGGGTTCCTGGAGGTCTCGGCGCGGCTCGGCGCCAAGCACGTGCTCGTGATGAGTGCCGAGCCCGACGAGGCGCGCACGATCGAGCGCTTCTGCGAGCTCTGCGATCGCGCCGCGCCCTACGGCCTGAACGTCGGCCTGGAGTTCGCGATCTACACGGGCGTGCGAACGCTCGCCCACGCCGCGAGCCTCGTGGCCAAGGCGGAGCGCTCGAACGCGTCGATCTTGATCGACGCCCTGCACTTCAGCCGGTCCGGGGGCTTTCCGTCTCACGTGAAGTCGGTCGATCCGGCGCTGCTCCGCTACGCGCAGATTTGCGATGCGTCCCCCGACATGCCCGGCCCGGCCGATACGCCGGCGCTGATCCGCGAAGCCCGCACCGGCCGGCTCCTTCCGGGTGAAGGCGTGCTGCCGCTGGCGGAGCTGGTCGCGGCCCTTCCCGCCGGAGCCCCGCTGGCGATCGAGGCGCCGTGCCGGGCCACGGCCGATCTCCCCGCGCTCGAGCGCGCGAAGCGCGCGTACCGGGCGCTCACCAGCCTCGCAGGAGCCTGACTATGAACTTCGGGATCCACATCGGCGCCATGGGCGGGCCGCTGGCCGAGATGCGCAAGCTGTGGAAGTTCGCCGACGCGAAGGGGTTCGACTGGTTCTCGGTGTCCGATCATTTCCAGGAGTCGCCGCCCCGCGGCGGCGACATGGATTGCTACGAGGCGATCGCGATCCTGACCGCGGCGGCGATGGACACGACGCGGGTGCGGCTCGGCAGCGGGGTCTACTGCGTCGCCTACCGAAACCCCGGCCTGCTCGCCAAGTCGCTGACGACAATCGACCACCTGTCGAACGGGCGCGTCGATTGCGGACTCGGTGCCGGCTGGCACGACGTGGAGGCCAAGGCCTTCGGCTACGCGTTCCCGTCGATCGGGCCGCGCGAGGACATGCTGGAGGAATACGCGCAGATCCTGAGAATGCTCCTCGACCCCGAGCAGAAGCGCGCCAATTTCCAGGGCAAGCACTTCCAGGCCTCCAACGCCCCCAACTACCCCAAGCCGCTCCAGCCTCGCATTCCGATCTGGATCGGCGGGCGCGGCGAAAAGCGCACGCTCCGCGCCGCGGCCAAGTACGCCGACGGCTGGAACGGCGCCTACATCGGCCCGGACGAATGGAAGCACAAGGGCCAGGTGCTCGACCGCTGGTGCGAGACCGAACGGCGCGACCCGCGGACGATCATGCGCAGCGTGAACCTCGGCTTCTATCTCGGGGCCGATGCGAAGGGCATCGCGCGCGCCGAAGAGTTGTTTCAAAGCCACTTCGGCGGCAGCCCGGCGCGCGCCGAGCGGACGGGCTACTTGCGGGGGTCGGTGAAGGACGCGCGCGAGATGGTCGACCAGTTCCAGACGCTCGGCTGCACCCGGCTCAGCATCGCGCTGCGCGAGGGGCCGTACGACTGGGACGCGCTGGAGGCGTTCGCCGCCGAGATCGTGCGCGCGCGTTGAATACGCGTCTGCGTGAGGCATCGCGGTAATCTGGCGTTCAAAGGAGGGACGAGATGCTGAATCCCGGAGACAAAGCACCCGATTTCGTCGGGCGCGACCACAACGGCAACACCGTCAAGCTCGCCGACTTCAAGGGCAAGACGGTGGTGCTCTGGTTCTTTCCCAAGGCTGACACACCCGGCTGAACCGCCGAGGGTTGCGGGTTCCGCGACCTGAAGGCCGACTACGACCGGAAGAACGCCGTGATCCTGGGCGTGTCGTTCGACACTCCCGACGACAACAAGAAGTTCGCCGAAAAGTTCCACTTCAACTTCCCGCTGATCTGCGACACCGACCGCAAGATCGGCACCGCTTACGGCGCCAACGTCGACCCAGCGAAAGGCGCCCAGCGCGTCGGCGTGGTCATCGACCGCGAGGGCAAGATCAAGGAGTGGCACGACCGCGTCGACGCCAGAGCCTGGCCCGCCGCCGTAGTCGGCACGCTCTAACAGCGACCAGCAGTCAGGCTCGGTCAATAGCAACGCGCCGAGCCGTACGCGTCGAGCAGTAGCAGCGTCGATCAGGAATACGCGTCGACCTTAGTACGCGTCGACCAAGGATACGCGTCGAGCAGGCTGCCGAGAAGGGCGAAGATGCGAGGCGGCGGCTGGTTCGAGCGCGGGCTTTGCCCGCGCAATCGTCGGGGAGGATTCGGAGGGGGCCGTCGAGGCCCCCTCCGATAGAACGTTGCAGATGCGCCCTTATCGGCAGCCTCGCCTAACGGCGATATCGGCGCTGGACGAGAAGGTTCGAGACCGCGCTAAGCGAAAGAGTAGCCGTCATCAGGACGAACGACAGCGCCGCCCCGAACGGCCAATTGTTAAGTCCCGCGAACTGGCCATACACGACCGGCCCCATCATCTGGAACCTCGGCCCGCCCAGAAGGATCGGCGTGGCATAGGCGTTCATTCCGAGGATGAACACGAGGATCGTGCCGGCAAGCACGCCCGGCATCGCGAGGGGCAGGATCACGCGCCGGAACACCTGGAGCGGCCGAGCCCCGAGGCTCGCGGCGGCTTCCTCGATGGCCGGGTCGATGCCTTCGATCACGCTCTCGAGCGTCAGCACCATGAACGGCAGGTTGACCGCGGTGATGCCGACGATCACCGCCGCCTCCGTGTACATGAGCTGCAGCGGGCGGTCGATCAGCCCCACCGTGCCCAGGAGCGTGTTGAGGAGCCCCTTCGAGCCGAACATCACCATCCAGCCCGCCGCGCGTACGGCGTTGCCCACGAAGAGCGGCAGGACGACCAGCATGACCAGCGCGCTCTTCCAGCGCGACCGGGTGCGCGCGAGCGCGTAGGCCAGCGGGAATGCCGCGACCAGGCAGAGCACCATGCAGATGCCCGACACGCGTACGGTCCGCAGCAGCACGGTCACGTAGTACGGGTCGGTGAAGAACTTGACGTAGTTCTCGAGCGTGAGCGCCTCGACCATCAAGCGGCCGGGGACGAAGCGGTTGAGGCTGTAGCGAAAGAGGATCGCCAGCGGCACCAGCAGGCCGAGGACAACAGCCAGGGTGGCCGGGCCCAGGAGGGCGCCGGCCACCGACCGCCGCGATGCCATCAGGCCTTGAAGATCTTGTCCCACCACTCTTTGAGCTGGCTGTCGTTCTTGGCGAGATAGTCGTAGTTGGGCGTGATCAGCCGCGACTGCTCGTCCTTGCTGAAGCCCACGCGCTTGGCGACCGCGTCCGGCACCTTGGCGTTGGACACGGTGGGGTTGTAGCCCATCGTCTCGGCGAAGCCGATCTGGGCCGAGGGCGCCAGCATCGCGTCCAGGTACGCATGGGCGGCGGCCTTGTTGGGCGCGTTCTTCGGGATCACGAAGTCGGAGACGTAGAGGACCACGCCCTCCTTCGGCGCCACCGCTTGCACCGGCACGCCCGCGTTCTGCCACATCACGCCGCGCGCCTTCCACATGATGCACATGCCGACCTCGCCGGTCTTGAGCGCCTGGGCCATCGCCTCGTTGGTCGGATACATCTTGAGGCCCAGCTTGCGCAGCTCCATCAGCTTGGGCTTCGCGGGCTCGAGGTTCTCCATGTTGCCGCCCGAGATCAGCGCGGCGGCCTCGAGCGTGCCGACGTACTGGATGTCGATGACGCCGACCTTGCCGGCGTGCCGGGGATCCCACAGGTCGTTGTACGAGGTGGGCGCGGGGCCGATCATCGCCGGATTGTAGAGAATGACCTGGCCGCTGTAGATGTGGCCGACCGAGTACGGCGTCTTCATCGGCGCCAGGAGGTTCGGCGCGTTGGAGAGCTTCGTGTAGTCGATCGTCTCGAGGACGCCCGCGTTGAACATCTCGCGCGATCCGGCGGCGCTCAGCGCCTGCAGATCGGTCGTGCCGCGCGGCAGCCGCTGCTCGGCGATCAGCTTGGCGCGCCGCTGCGAGTCGTTGGCGATGTCGTGCACCACCTCGATGCCCTTGGGCGTGAGGAGCGGCGTTTCCACGTTCTGCGTGAGCAGCTTGGAGTAGTCGCCGCCCCAGGTGCCGAGCACCATCTTGTCGGCTGCCGCGCCGCGCCCGGCGCTCCCGAGCGTGGCGGCGCCGGCGGCGCCGACCGCCAGGCCCTTCACGAAGCGGCGCCGCGTGAGACCGTGTGACGTGTTCATCGATGATCCTCCTCTGGATGATGATGTTCGTCTTCGAGCACGAGGCCCACTTCGACCGGCCATGACACCTGAACCGTCTCGCCGAGCGCCCACGCCCGATCGCCGGCCGCGCCGGTGTTGGGGGCGTGGACGCGCAAGCGCTCTCCCGAGCTCAATCGCACGTAGTACTCGATGATGGCGCCGAGGTACGACGCGAACTCCACGGTGCCCGCCACCCGGTTGGTGCGCGCGGCGTCCGCCGGCGCGCCCAAGGCCAAACGTTCGGGGCGCAGGGCGAGGGCTCGCCGCGCGCCCGGCGCGGCGACGTCCGCCGCCGCCGCGCTCGGCGGCGCCGAGCGTCCGTCGTAGCGGAGCGTGAGGCCGCCGTCGCTCCGGAACACCCCGGGCTCGACGAGCCGACCGCGCAGGAAGTTCGTGCGCCCGACGAAGCCGGCCACGAAGCGGTTGCGCGGATGCTCGTAGAGCTCGCGCTGGGTGCCGATCTGCTGGATGGCGCCGCCCGCCATCACCACGAGGCGATCGGCCATCGCGAGCGCTTCGTCCTGGTCGTGCGTCACCATCACGGTCGTGAGCCCGAGCGCCCGCTGGAGCTGGCGGATCTCGACGCGGACTTCCTCGCGCAGCTTCGCGTCCAGGTTCGACAGCGGCTCGTCGAGCAAGAGCGCGTCGGGCTCGATGACCAGCGCCCGCGCCAGCGCCACCCGCTGTTGCTGGCCGCCCGAGAGCTGACGCGGCAGGCGGTCGCCGAGGTCGTCGAGCCGAACCAGCTTGAGCGCCCGCGCCACCTTCTCGCGCACGACCGCGTCCGGTAGCTTGCGCATCTCGAGGCCGAACGCGACGTTCTCGGCGGCGGTGAGGTGCGGAAACAGCGCGTAGCCCTGGAAGACGAGCCCCGTGTTGCGGCGGTAGGGCGGCAGGTGCGTCACGTCGCGGCCGGCCAGCCGAATCCGGCCCGAGGTCACCGGGACGAATCCGGCGATCATCCGCAAGGTCGTCGTCTTCCCGCACCCGCTCGGGCCGAGCAGCACGACCAGCTCGCCGTTTTCGATCGCGAGCGAGAAGTCGTGGACCGCCTGGACGTCGCCGTAGCGCTTGGAGATCGACTCCAGCTCGATGCGGGCCAAGGTTCAGAGCACCCGAGCGAGCTTCACGTAGCGGTCGGTGACGATCATGGCCGTTCCGATGACGAGGATCTGGAGCAGCGAGACCGCGGCGATGACCGGGTCGATCCGCCACTCGAGATACTGGAGGATCGCGATGGGCAAGGTCGTCCGGCCCGGGCCGATCAGGAAGAGCGTCATCTCGAGGTTGCCGAACGAGATGACGAAGCCGAACAGCGCGGCGGCCACGACCCCCGGCCGGATCAGCGGCAAGGTGACACGCCGGAACGTCGTCCACGGGCCGGCGCCCAGGTTCTGCGCCGCCTCCTCGATCGTGCGGTCGAAGCCGATCAGGCTCGCGCCGACGAGCCGCACCGTCCACGGAATCGTGATCACGACGTGGGCCAGCACGAGGCCGGGCAGCGAGGCGACGAGCGGCAGCCGCGTCAGGATCTCCGTCTCGACCTGGAACACGTAGATCGCCGTGCCCGCCACCACCCCGGGGACGACGAGCGGCGTCAGCAGCAGCAGGCCGATGCTCTCCCGCCCCGGAAACCGGTAGCGCGCCAGACACAGGCTGGCCGGCACACCCAGGGCGAGGCCGGCGAGCATCGCGAACACGCCGACCTGGAGGCTGGTCACGAAGCCGTCCACGAAGTTACGCTGGTCGAGGATCGCGCGAAACCACCGCAAGGTGTACCCCGAGGGCGGAAACACGACCACCTCGTCACGGAAGAAGCTGAGCCACGAAACGAGGACGAGCGGAAGCAGAATGAAGCCGAGGGCCAGGCCGGCGGCGACGAGGAGCGCCAGGCGGCCGGCGGTCATGCCGCGGGCAGACAGTTCCGGTACAGCGCGCCGGCCTTCATGATGAGCGACAGGTGCTCGCCCTGGCCCTGCAGCAGGCTGAGATCGCGCAGCGGATTGCCGTCCACGACCAGCAGATCGGCGAGCGCCCCCGGCGTGACGGTGCCGAGCTCGTTCGGCCGCCCGAGTAGCTCGGCGCCGACCACGGTGGCCGAACGGATGATCTCGAGGGGCGAGAGCACCTGCGCCCGGATCTGGAACTCGCGCGACTGATCGGGCTGGAGCTGGCCGAGCAGGTCGCTGCCGAACGCCATGCGCACGCCGGCCTCGCGGGCGAGCTCGAGCGAGCGCAGGCCCGCCGCCATCACGATCTTGTTCTTCTCGAGGCTGTCGGCGCCCATCCCCCAGCGCCCGCCGTGCCGCTCGATCGCGTCGTAGGCGACGAGCGTCGGCACCAGGAAGGCGCCGCGCGCGGCCATCAGCTTGGCCGTCGAAGCGTCGATGAGGTTCCCGTGCTCGATCACGCGCACGCCGCACTCGACCGCACGCGCGACGGCCTCGGCGGCGTAGGCGTGGGCGCACACGTAGCGCTTGAAGACCGCCGCCTCCTCCACCGCCGCACGGATCTCGTCCGTCGTGTACTGCAAGCTCTCGAGCGGATCGTAGGGCGAGGCCACCCCGCCCGACACCATGATCTTGATGTGGTCGACGCCCTGGCGAAGCTGCTCGCGCGCGGCGCGGCGCACTTCGTCCGCGCCGTCGGCGATGCCGAGCGTGAAGGCCATCGCGTTCCCGCAGTGGCACGACGCGGCCGTGTCGGTCCGCCGCCGCGAGTCGCTGTGCCCGCCGGTCTGCCCGATGGGCCGCCCGGCGACGAAGAGCCGCGGCCCGGGCAGATAGCCTTGCGCCACGCCTTCGCGGATGCCCCAGTCGGCGCCGCCGGTGTCGCGCACGGTCGTGAAGCCGCGGTCGAGCATCGCGCGCATGAGGGCGGCGCCGCGCGCCGTCATCAGGGTGAGCGGGATCGCCTCCAGCGCCCGGATGTTGACCTCGGAGAGAAAGACGTGGACGTGGCAGTCGATCAGCCCGGGCATCAGGGTGCGACCGCCGGCGTCGAGGGTGAGGGTCGCGGAGACCTTGATCGGCCGGGGCGACACCTCGCGGATGCGCTCGCCCTCGACCACCACCGACACGCCTGCCGTGAGGTCGCCCGAGGCCGGATCGAGCAGAGTCGCGTTGCGGATCAGGATCATGGCCGCAGGTAGGATACTCCAACCGCCGGCCAGCCCTGCCGCGCCGCCGTAAAGCCGACCGGCCGATCCCGGCACCTATTGGCGAGGAGGGGCGATGAACCTGGAAACGGCGGTTCGGGCAGCGGCGGGAGGCGATCTCGACGCCTTCGCCGAGATCACCCGGCGCTTCCAGCACATGGCCTTCGGCTACGCGCTGTCCTTCGTCCGCGACCTCGGTCAGGCGGAAGACATCGTTCAGGAGGCGTTCGTCGGCGGCCTGGTACGCCTTGCCGACCCTGGCCGATCCCGCAGCGTTCGCCGGCTGGCTTCGGGGCATCGTGCGCCACCGCGCGCACCGAGTGCTGCGACGCAAGCACCTCGAGGCATTGCCGCTGACCGGGGCGGACGCCGTGGCCACCGACGAGCTGGGCCCGGACCGCCGGGTGGAGCGCCGTCAAGAAGTCGGCGCCGTGCTGGCGGCGATCGCCGGGCTTGGCGAGGCCCCTCCGCGAGGTCGTCACGCTCTACTACGTCCACGACTGCTCCCATCAGGACATCGCGACCTTCCTGGGCGTACCGGTCTCGACGGTCAACAACCGGCTGCACGCCGCGCGCGCGCAGCTCGAAGCGGAGGACTCTCGACCATGGTGAAGGACACGCTCGAGGCTCATCAGCTTCCCGACGATTTCGCGGCGCGCGTCGGGCACATCGTGCGCGCGCGCGATGGCGTGGTCGACGCGCGCTTCGATCCGATCTCGCTGTCCGGATTTCCTGACCGAGATCGTCGTGAGTGACGATACCCGCCAGCGCGCGGTCACCTTGCAAGTCGTCCAGAGGCTGCCCGATGGCATCGTGCGCTGCGTCGTCACCTCGCCGGCCGAGACGCTCGAGCCGGGCATGACGGCGCTGAGCTCCGGCGCGGCACGGTCCAGACGCCGATGAGCCACGAGGCGTTCGACCGGAGCGTGCGCCTGCTCACCGGCCCGCCGGCCGCGCCCGGAGCGCCGGCCGAGCTGCTCGAGACCGGCATCAAGGTGATCGACGTCATGTGCCCGCTGGTCCGCGGGGGCACCGTGGCCATCGCGGGAGAGCTGCGCGCGGGAACGACGGTCATCATGGAAGAGCTCGTGCGCCGCCTGAGTGGAGGATCCGCGGGCGTGTCGCTGTTCACCCTGGCGCCATGGACTCCGGTCTCGATCGCGGACACCTTGAAGGAGGACGGGTTCAGCGAGGGCACGATGGGACCGGTCCAGACGTTCTATTTTCGCTCGGAAGAGGGCGCGTGGACGCCGGAGCGGCTGGCCGGCCTGGCCGGCGTCGACGTGGTCATCCGCATGTCGGCCGCGCTCGCCGGCCGCGGTATCTACCCCCGTCGATTCTGTCACCTCGCGCTCGCGGCTGCTCGAATCGGGAAGCCTCGATCCCGCGCATCGGGATCTGGCGGCGAGGATCCGCGCGGCACTCGGCGCCCTCCTCGGCCCGAGCAACGACACGGTGGCGCACGACCCGCTGGCGCTCGGAGCGCGCCGAGAAGCTCCTGCGATTCTTCGCCCAGCCGTTCTACGTCGCCGAGCCCTACACGAAGCGTGCCGGCGTCACCGTCGGGCTCGCCGAGTCGCTCCGGGTGTGCCGCGAAATCCTCGACGGCGTGCACGACAACGTCCCGGCCGGGGCGTTTTACTTCACGGCGGGGCTGGACGCGGTCCTGGCGAACGCGGCCGCGCGATAGCGATGACTTGCCTCGGTGCCGCCGAGACTGCACAATCGCGGCACCGATGGCACGACACTGGCTCGGGATCGACATCGGCGGCACGTTCACCGACTTCGCCCTCTTCGACACGAAGACGGGCGAGCTGGTGGGCCTGAAAGTCCCCTCGACCCCGCACGAGTTCGCCGAAGCGGTCCGCACAGGCCTGGCGCGCCTGGCCGACGAGCACGGCGTCGACCCGCGCGAGATCGGCACCGTCGTCCACGGCACCACGATCGCCGTGAACACCTTGATCCAGCGCACGGGCGCGCGGCTCGGCCTGCTCGTCACCGAGGGATTTCGCGACGTCCTCGAGCTTCAGCGCCTTCGGATGCCCAATCCGTTCGATCTGCACGGCTCGCGCCCGCTGCCCTTGATCCCGCGCGCGCGCGTCGCCGAGGTCCGTGAGCGGCTCCGCGCCGACGGCGCGATCGACACGCCGCTCGACGAGGGGAGCGTGCGCGACGCCGTGCAACACCTGACCCGGACGGGCCAAGGTCTCGACGGCCTGGTGATCTCGCTGCTGCACTCGTACCGGCGGCCCGAGCACGAGCAGCGGGCGCGGGCGATCGCGGAAGGCACCTCCTCCGGCCTGCCGGTGACGGCGTCCTCCGACGTCTGGCCGCAGGCGCGCGAGTACGAGCGAACGGCCCTGGCCGTGCTCGACGCGTACGTGCAGCCGAAGGTGCAACGCTACCTCGAAGGCTTCGCGCAAGCCCTCGCCGCACGTGGGGCGCCGGCCATGCCCTACGTCACGAAGTCGAACGGCGGCATCATGCCCGTTACGGCTGCGCGCACCCAGACGGCCGCGACCCTCCTGTCCGGCCCCGCCTCGGGCGTCATCGGCGCCGCGTACGTCGCCGGCCGCGCCGGGCTGCCGAACGTCATCACGCTCGACGTCGGCGGCACCAGCGCCGACATGGCCGTCGTCGAGGACGGGCGGCCGCGCGTGAGCACGAGCGAGCACATTGGCGGCGTCCCGGTGATGATGCCGGTCGTGGGCGTGAGCGCGATCGGCGCCGGCGGCGGCTCGGTGGCGTGGGTGGACGACGTCGGGCTGCCCAAGGTCGGTCCGCAGAGCACTGGCGCCGAGCCCGGACCCGCGTGCTACGGCCGCGGCGGCAAGGAGGCCACGCTCACCGACGCGTTCCTGGTCTCCGGCTTTCTCGATCCCGATCGATTCCTCGGCGGGCGGATGCGTCTGGACCGCTCGCTCGCGGAGGCCGCCATCGCCCGATTCGCCGGCCGCCTCGGGATGACCCCCGATGAAGCGGCCGAGAGCATCGTCCGGGTGGCCGTCTCGAACATGTACGCGGAGTTCACCAAGATCCTGTCGCGCGCCGCCGTCGATCCCCGCGACTTCGCGCTCGTCGCCTTCGGCGGCGCCGGGCCGGTCGTGGGCGCCCTCGTCGCGCGCGAGGTCGGCATTCCCTCGGTCTTCGTTCCGCGCTCGCCCGGCACGCTCTGCGCCCTCGGCGCGCTCAGCGCCGACATCGTGAACGATGCGGTGCGCACGGTGCACACGCGCGTGGAGCCGGCGCTGCGCGAGGCGGCCGCGCTGCGCCGCGACTACGAGACCCTGCGGGCCGAGCTCGCCGAGTGGCTCGACCACTTCGGCGCCGGCGCGGGCGCCGCGGTGTTCCGGTACGCCGCCGACATGCGCTACGTCGGCCAGTCGTACGAGATCGACGTGCCCGTCGAGCTCGGCTGGCTGGCCCAAGGCGGCGGCGCCCCCTCTGCTCGCCGCCTTTCACCGCGCGCACGAGCGCGCGTTCGGCCACGCCGATCGCGAGGCGCCGGCGGAGATCGTCAACCTTCGCGTCCAGCTGCGCGCCGAGCGCCCGCGGGTGCCTCTCGTCGAGCTCCCCGGCCGGTACGACGGCGCCCGTGGCGCGCGCGACGCGGCGGATCTGGCTCGACGGCCGCCCCATCGAGGCGCGCGTCTTCGATCGCGCGTCGCTCGGCCGCGGCGCGCGGCTCGAGGGCCCGGCCATCGTCGAGCAGCCCGACACGACGGTGCTCGTGCCGGGCGGCCACGTCGGCGAGGTCGATCGCTTCGGAAATCTCCTGATCCGGAGGGAAGGCTGATGCGTCTGGACGCGCTCACCGTGGAGATTCTCCGGAACTACCTGCAGGGCGCCGTCGAGGAGATGGCCTACGTCGTCGAGCGCACGGCGTACACCACGTTCGTGAAGGAGACGGCCGACTTCACCTGCGGCCTGCTCAATCCGTCGGGCGAGTTCTTCGCCTATCCCGTCGAGCTCGGCGTCGCGAGCTTCGGCGGCATCAGCTACGCGCAGACCCTCGAGGCGGTGGGCCCGCTCGAGCCCGGCGACGTCGTGATCACCAACGACCCCTACGGCTCGGCGGCCGCGGCCACGCACCTGCCCGACATCCACCTGGTCAAGCCGATCTTCTGGGAGGACCGCCTGGTCGCCTACGGCGCGGGCTTCCTGCACAGCTCCGACGTCGGCGGCATGGTCCCGGCCTCGATCACCCCGCGGGCGTCGGAGATCTTCCAGGAGGGCCTCCGCCTGCCGCCCAAGAAGCTCTTCAAGCGCGGTGAGGTCAACCGCGATCTGCTCGACGTGATCCTGGCCAACTGTCGGATCCCCGAGCAGAACTGGGGCGACCTGCAGGCGCTCGTGGCCGGGCTCACCACCGGCGAGCGCCGGATGCACGAGCTCATTCGCCGCTTCGGGCCCGACACGGTCGACAAGGCGATGGACGACCTGATCGACTACGCGACGCGCAAGGTCGAAGCGCTCATCCGCCGCATGCCCGCGGGCCGCTACGAGTTCTCGGACTACATCGAGGACGACGTGGTGACGAACATTCCGATCCGGCTGAAAGTGGCGCTCACGATCGCCGACGGCGAGATCCACCTCGACTTCACCGGGAGCGATATCCAGGTGAGCTCGGCGCTCAACGTGCCGACGGCCGGCCGGGTACATCCGTTCATGGCGGTCGCGCTCGTCAACTACTTCGCGACCCGCGACCGCACGATCCCGCTGAACGCGGGTGTGCTGCGCCGCGTGCGCATGACGTTGCCCGAGGGCTCGGTGGTGAATCCGAGGTTCCCGGCGGCGTGCGGGGTGCGCTACGCGACCGTGCTGCGCATCTATGACGCGGTGCTGGGAGCCCTCGCCCGCGCGGTGCCCGAGGACATCCCGGCGGCCAGCGGCGGTCAGGGCTGCATGGTCGCGCTTTCGCTCCCCGACCCGGAGGCCGGACGGCGTCACGTCACCGTGATCGAGCCGATGATCGGCGGCGGCGGCGGCCGCCCCGCCCGCGACGGCGTCGACGGCTGCGATGCCTCGCTCGGGTTTCTCAAGACGACGCCGGCCGAGACGCTCGAGGCCGAGGTGCCGATCGTCGTGCGGCGCTTCCACCTGATCCCCGATTCGGCCGGTCCCGGCCGGCATCGCGGCGGATTCGGGGTGCGGCTGGACTTCCAGGTCTTCCAGCCCGAGGGCCTGGTGACCGCGCGGGGGATGGAGCGGCTGCGCTTCGCGCCCTGGGGAGTCGCCGGCGGCACCGCGGGAGCGACCGGCAGTGTCGTGCTGAACCCCGGTACCGCCGCCGAGCGCCCCCTGCCGAAGATCGACGTGCTGGCACTCGAGCCCGGCGACGTGCTGAGTGTCCGAACACCCGGAGGCGGGGGCCACGGCGAGCGCTTCACCCGGCCGCCGTCCCACGTGCTCGCGGACGTCGTGTCCGGGCTCGTCTCGCGCGCGCACGCGCGCGACGCGTACGCCGTCGTGCTCGACGGCGATCGGGTCGACGAGACGGCCACCCTCGCCCTGCGCGACGCTCGGCGCGGCGAGACGGCACCCGGCGCGGGAGCGGACGCGCAATTCGACTTCGGGGCCGCGCGCCGGGAGCACGAGCGGCGCTGGCCTCAGGAGCTTCAGGACGCGTTCATCGCGATGCTGATGAGCCTGCCGGCGCCCTATCGAGCGTACGTGCGGCGCACGCTCTACGCCAAGGTCGAGGCGCTCGCCGCCGAGCGGCCGGTGACCACCGACGATCTCCACCGGTTGCTGCAGACGCTGCGCGGCGCGATCGCGCTGAAATAATTTCTGCCTCTCGAGAACAGGAGGGCGCCATGAGTACCGTCGACTGGAGCTACCACCGCCAGGGCTGAGTCACCTGCGCCAAAACGCAAGGGTTCCTTGCGAAGCACAAGGTCGCCGTCGCCGCGCAGACCGACGCCAAGAAGGCCACGATCAAGGGTGAAGCCGCGCTCGGCGCGCTCAAGGGCGTGGACGAGCTCTACGTCGCCAAGGGCAAGAAGATCGTCCACGTCGACCTCAAGCGCGACAAGCCGCCGCGCGCCGAGCTGCTGCCTTGCTGCTCGGGCCCACGGGAAATCTGAGAGCGCCCACGCTCAGGAAGGGGCGCGCGCTGATCGTCGGCTTCGACGAGGCGACCTACAAGCGTCTGCTCGGTTGAACTGCCCGGACGGGGAGCTGCTCAGCCGCGGGCCTTGCGAAACGCGCGCTCGAAACCGGGGAGCGCGCGCACCACGGTGTCGCGCTCGACCGTGAGCGAGATGCGGATGTGGCCGGGCATGCCGAAGCCCGAGCCCGGGACCGTGAGCACGCCCTCCTCTGCCAGGAGGCGCACGAACGCCACGTCGTCATCGATCGGCGTGCGCGGAAACACGTAGAAGGCGCCCTGCGGTTTCACGCACTGGTAGCCGATGCGCGTGAGCCCCTCGTACATCAGGTCGCGCTTCTCTCGATAGGGTCCCACGTCGATCACCTGGTCGCCGACCTCGGCCACGACCCACTGCCAGAGCGCGGGCGCGTTCACGAACCCGAGCACCCGGCTCGTGAACGTGCACGCCTCGAAGAGCTCGGCCGCCTCGGGCATGCGCGGCGAGAACGCCAGATAGCCGATCCGCTCGCCGGGAATGGCGAGCGATTTCGACCACGACGTCGCCACGATCGAGCGCGTGACCAGCGGCGGCACCTCCGGCGGCACCACGTCGTCGAACACCAGCGCGCGATACGGCTCGTCGCTGACCAGCACGATCGGCCGCGCGGCGCGAGCCAGCATCGCCTCGATCTCGACGAACGCCGATCGCGGATAGATGACCCCGCTTGGATTGTTCGGCGAGTTGACCAGGATCGCGCGGGTGCGTGGCGTGATGGCGGCTTCGAGCCGGGCGACGTCCGGCGTCAGGTCGGCCTTGGGCGGCACGACGATCAGCGTGCCGCCGTGATTCTCGGCGTAGAACGTGTACTCGGCGAAGAACGGCGCGACCGTCAGCACCTCGTCGCCCGGATCGAGCAAGGCCTTCAGCACCGTGTTCAGCGCGGCGCCCGCGCCGACGGTCATGAGGACGTGCGCGGCCGTGTACGGCAGGCCGGTGGAAGCGCGGAGCCGCGCGGCCACCGCCTCGCGCACCTTCACGTGGCCCGCGTTGGGCATGTAGGCGTGCAGATGCGGCGCCGTGCTGTCCAGCACGCGCCGCGCGGCGGCCAGCACGGCCGGCGGCGGCTCGATCTCCGGATTGCCGAGCGTGAAGTCGAAGACCTTGTCGGCGCCGCGCTCCTGCTTGAGACGGGCGCCCTCCTCGAACATGCGGCGGATCCACGACGCCTTCTTCAGATTGTCGGTGACGGCGCGCGAGACGATCATGGCCTCACTCTACCCCAGCCAGCCGGAGCTCGTGCGCCCGGTGGCAGCCGACGACATGGCCCGGCGAGATCTCCTGGATCGCGGGCGCCTGGGTCCGGCACACCTCGATCGCGTGCGGGCAGCGCGGATGGAAGTAGCAGCCGGACGGCGGCGCCGCGGGATTCGCCACCTCGCCCTGCAGCACGATGCGCCGCGAGCGCGTGCGCGGATCGGGCTCGGGCACCGCGGACAGGAGCGCCGCCGTGTAGGGATGCCGGGGCGACGTGAAGAGCTCCTCGGTCTCACCGAGCTCGACGATGCGGCCCACGTACATCACGGCCACGCGGTTGCTGATGTAGCGGACGACGCTCAGGTCGTGCGCGACGAAGAGATAGGTCAGCCGGAACTCGGCCTGCAGATCGAACAGGAGATTCAGGATCTGCGCCTGCACGGACACGTCCAGCGCCGAGACCGGCTCGTCGGCGACCACGAGGCGCGGCTGGAGCGCCAGCGCCCGCGCGATGCCGATGCGCTGCCGCTCGCCCCCGCTGAAGGCGTGCGGGAAACGCCGCATGTACTCCGGTCGCAGCCCCACCCGGCGCAACAGATCCGCCACGCGCTCCTCGCGCTCGCGCCGGCTCCTCATGCCGTGGACCAGCAGCGGCTCGCCCACCAGGTCGAGCAGGGTCATGCGCGGGTTGAGCGAGGTGAACGGATCCTGGAAGATCATCTGCATCTCTCGGCGCAGCGGCCGCATCTCCGACTCGCGCAGCCCGCCGAGCTCGACCTCCGAGCCATCCGCCCGCCGGATGAAGATCTGACCGCCGGTCGGCTCGATCGCTTTCAGGATGCACCGCGCCGTGGTGGTCTTGCCGCAGCCGCTCTCCCCCACGAGGCCCAGGGTCTCGCCCTGGTCGATATGGAAGTCGACGCCGTCGACCGCGCGGACGTGGCCCACCGTCCGCTTCAGAAAGCCCTTGCGAATCGGAAAGAGCTTCTGCAAGCCCTCGACGCGCAGCAGCGGCGTCTCGGCGGCGCTCATTCGTTCCCGCGCCGCTCATTCGTAGAGGAAGCAGCTCACGGTGTGCCGGTCGCCGACCGCCCGCGGACCGGGGGCCTCACCGTCGCACGTTCCCGCCATGAAGTCCGGGCAGCGCGGATGGAACGGGCACCCGGCCGGGCGATCGTACGGATGCGGCACGGAGCCCGCGATCGGCGTCAGCCGCTCGCTGCGGCGCGCTCGCATGCGGGGAATGGAGCGCAGGAGCGCCCGGGTGTAGGGATGCTTCGGCGCGTGGAAGATCGCGTCGACCGGCGCCTGCTCGACGACGCGGCCGAGGTACATCACGGCCACGTCGGTGGCCATCTCGGCGATCACGCCCAGATCGTGCGTGATCAGCATGATCGCCATCCCGTCTTCTTGCTGGAGCTGCCGCATCAGCTCGAGGATCTGCGTCTGCGTGGTCACGTCGAGGGCGGTCGTGGGCTCGTCGGCGATCAACAGAGTTGGGCTGCACGAGAGCGCCATCGCGATCATCGCGCGCTGGCGCAAGCCGCCGCTCAGCTGATTGGCCAGCTGGTCGATCCGCTGATCGGGTGACGAGACGCCGACCCGCCGCAGCATCTCGATCGCCCGGTCGCGCGCTTCGCGCTGGCCGATCTCCTGGTGGAGCCGGATCGCCTCGATGATCTGATTGCCCACGCTGTGCACCGGGCTGAACGAGGACATCGGCTCCTGGAAGATCAGCGCGATCTCGGCGCCGCGGATCGACCGCATCTCCTGGCCGTTGGCGCTCGAGCTTCGCGAGATCGACGGCTCGGCTGCCCGCCCCGCCGTTCGCAGCCGGGCGGCGAAACCAGATCTCGCCCTTCGACGATCCGGCCTGGCCGATCCACGATCCGCAAGATCGACCGCGCCGTGACGCTCTTGCCACACCCGCTCTCGCCGACGATGCCGAGCGTCGCCCCCACGCCCATCTCGAGGCTCACGCCGTCGACCGCCTTCACCGTGCCCTCATCCTGGGCGAAAGTACGTCTGCAAATTCCGCACGGACAGCAGCGGCTCGGCGGCTCAGCGACCATAGGGATCGGCGGCATCGCGCAGGCCATCGCCCAGGAAATTGAAGGCCATGACCACGACGATCACCGGCACGGCCGGCATCATCAGCCACGGCGAGATCGCCACGGTCTGGACGTTCTGGGCCTGCTGCAGCAGAACGCCCCAGCTGATCGCCGGCGGCCGCAGGCCCAGGCCCAGGAAGCTCAGCGCGGTCTCGCTGATGATCATCGCGGGCAGCGCCAGGGTCGTCGCCGCGATGATGTGGCTCATGAACGACGGCACCATGTGCACGAAGATCGTCCGCATCTGGCTACAGCCCACCAGCCGCGCGGAGACGACAAAGTCTTCTTCGCGCAGGGCCAGAAACCGCCCGCGGACGACCCGCGCCAGCTCCGTCCAGCCCAGCAGCGAGATGATGATGGTGATGGCGAAGTAGATTTGCACGATCGACCAGTCGCGCGGCAACGCCGCCGCCAGCCCCATCCACAGCGGGATCGTCGGGATCGAGCGGAGAATCTCGATGATCCGCTGGATCACGGTATCGGCGATGCCCGCCGTAGAATCCCGAGAAGCCGCCGAGCAACGACGCCCAGGACGAGGCTCACCGTGACGCCCACCAGGCCGATCGTGAGCGAGATGCGCGTGCCGTACATCAGCCGCGACCAGAGATCGCGCCCCTGCACGTCGGTGCCCAGGAGAAAGATCGTTCTCGGCGGCGTCCCGCCCCTGGTCGACGCCGATCAGATGGCGCGTCATCGGGATCAGGCCGAGGAAGCGATACTCGAACCCCTGCGCGAAGAATCGGACCGGGATCTTCTGGCCGGGATCGGCCTGATACACGCGCTTGAAGGTCTTCGGGTCGCGGGCGCCCTTGAGCCCGTAGACGTGCGGGCGAAACCGCCCCTCGTCGAACCAGTGGATGGGCTGCGGCGGCATCAACGAGCGCTGCGCCTCGGAGGCGTTGGGATCGGAGTAGGCGAGGAAGTCGGCGCCCAGCACGGCCAGATAGAAGCCGCTGACGATGATGGCGCTGGCCACGGCCACGCGATGCTTCCGGAAGCGCCACCACATGAGCTGCCACTGCGAGGCGACGAAGATGCGCTGCTTGTCCGCGGTCGGCGCGCTCGGCAGCGGTCCGGCGTCGGCGGCGGCGGCCATCAGGTGTCCTCGAGCCGGATGCGCGGATCGATCCAGACGAGAACGATGTCCGAGACCAAGGTGCCGATCACCGTCATGACGCCCAGCATGAGCACGATCGTGCCGGCCAGGAACATGTCCTGGGCGATCAGCGCCTTGAGCAGCAGCGGGCCGACGGTCGGCAATCCCAGGACCAGGGAGACGATGATGCTGCCCGAGACGATGTACGGCAACGTGTAGCCGATGGTGCTCGCGAACGGGTTGAGCGCCACCCGGACCGGGTACTTCACGATCACCCGCGCCTCGGAGAGCCCCTTGGACCGCGCCGTCACCACGTAGGGCTTGCGCAGCTCGTCGAGCAGATTGGCGCGCATGATCCGGATCTGCTGCGCCGTTCCGGCGAGGCCCAGGATCAGCGCCGGGATCGGCAGGTGCTTGAGCAGGTCCCAGACTCTCGCGAGGCTCCACGGGGCGTCCTGGAGCTCCGGCGAGAAGAGCCCGCCGATGTGGGCGTTGAACAGCACGAAGCCGAGATAGAGGAGCACCAGGGCGAGCAGGAAATTGGGGACGGCCAGGCCGATGAAGCCGATGAAAGTCGCGACGTAGTCGCCGATCGAGTACTGGCGGACCGCCGAATAGATGCCGATCGGCAACGCCAGCACCCACGTGAGGAGCAACGCGGCCACGGCGACGATCACCGTCAGCCACAGCCGCTCGCCGATCACCTCGGTGACCGGCCGCCGCCACTCCATCGACATGCCGAAGTTCCCCTCCGCGATCTGCTTCATCCACTTCCAGTACTGGACGTAGATCGGCTGGCCCAGGCCGTACTGGATCCGCAGATTCTCCGCTTCCTCGTCGCTGACGACGCTGCCCATCGACGCCATCTGGGCGATGTAGGAGGTGACGTAGTCGCCCGGCGGCAGCTGGATGATGACGAAGGCCAGCACGGAGATCGCCCACACCGTGAAGATCGCGAGGAGGGCGCGGCGGCCGATGTACGCCAGCATGTGGCCGGTCACCGCCGCTGAGCGGTGATCCGGTCCTCGCGCCTAGTTCTTCCAGTAGAACGTCGCCGGCCGCGAGATCCCGGGCGTCTTGCCGTCCGGGCTGTTGTACTGCCGCGACGGGATGTTGCCCATGTTGTTCTTGACGACGCGCACGCCCATGGAGGCCGGCCCCATCCCGATCACGCCGATGATGTAGACCTCTTCGGCCGCGATCTTGCCAGATGTCCTTGCCGAGCTGGATCCGCTCCTTCTCGGGCACACCGAACGCCTTCCTCCACTTGTCCATCAGCTCGCGCATCTTCGGCTCGGGCTCCTTGCCCTGGGCGCCCGCCGAGTGGAACCACTTGGCGTAGAGCGGCCCCGAAGACGCGACCGTCGCGAGCTCGAAGGGGAACACGTGCAGCGGGAACGTGAAGAGATGCTCGCTACCGTCGTTGTTCCAGGCGCCGAGCTGCTGCTCGTTCGCGGCGGCCCGCTTGATGGCGAGGCTGCGCTCGACTTCCTGCACGACCAGGTCGATGCCGATCTTCTTCCACTGCTCGCGGATCATCTCGGCGATCTGCGTGAACTGCACGAACTGGCCGCCCAGGGTCATGATCTCGATGCGCAGTCGGCCCTTGCCGTCGCTGCGCAGCCGGAAGCCCTCGGCGTCCTTCTTGGCCAGGCCGATCTTGTCCAGCATCTCGTTGGCCTTCTTGACGTCGAGCGTCGCCCACATCTTCCGGTACTGCGGGCCCGGGTTGTACTTGTTGTTGTCCGCGGGCACCACCGAGCCCGGCGTGCCGGTGCCGAGCCAGAACGTCTCGTTGATCTGATCGCGGTCGATCCCCAGCGCCAGTGCGCGGCGGAAGTCGGCGGTGTTGAACCACTTGGCGATCTCCGGGTCGGCGTCGTAGTTCAGGTTGAACTTGATGATCATGTCGCCGCCATAGTCGCCGGGATCGAGATAGACCTTGTAGTTGCCCCTGGCCTGGTTCTCGAGGAACACCGGCAGCTTGCCGAGGTCGAGGTGGCGCTGCTGGAAGTCGTACTCGCCCGCGACCGCGCGCAGGTTCAGCACCTCGAGGTTCTCGGCCAGCGTCAGCACGACCTTGTCGATGTAGGGCAGCTGGTTACCCGCCGTGTCCACGAAGACGCTGTACGGATTGCGCTCGAGCGTCCACGTCGCCGTGTTGATCGGCGTCACCGTCTTCCACGGCGACAGCACCGGCAGCTCGGGGTTGAGCGCCCAGTCGTTCTTGAACTGGAACATGCGCACCCAGCTGTCGAACTTCGCGTCCTTCATTTTCTTGTCGAGCTCGGCCTGCCCCGACGTACTTGGGATGAAACTGCTTCAGGTAGTGGGCCGGCGCGAAGCCGCCCATGCCGCGGTAGGCGAACCCCTGCCCGGCCAGATCGGTCGAGCCGGCCAGCACGTCGGGCAGCATGTAGTACGGCTCGGGGAACTTGAACCGCACCGTGTTCGTATCGACCTTCTCGATCACGCCCTGCTTGCCGTTGATGGCCATCGTCGCCGAGGGCGTCGGGACGAGGTCCTTGTTGCGGTAGATGTCCTCGAACCAGAACACGAAGTCGTCGGCGGTGAACGGCTTGCCGTCGCTCCACTTCATGCCGCGGCGCAGGTGCACGAGCCACGCCCGTCCGCCGTCCTGCATCTCGAGACCCCGGGCGATGTTCGGCATGACTTTGTCGCCCGTGTAGTCCCAGAACATCAGGTGGTCCGGACCCTGGCAGCAGCGGAAGCCGTTCCAGAAATCGGCCGGGCCCGTGAAGCCGCCGCGCCACGTACCGCCGTACTTGCCGACCTCGTTCAGCGGCTTGATCACCAGCGGGTCCTGGCCGATGCGCTCGGCCACCGGCGGCAGCTTGCCCGCCTTCACCAGCTCGGCGAGCTGCGGCGCCTCCTTGAACGTCTTGGGAGCCTTCGCGGCGTCCGTGACGACCTCCGGCCCTTCCAGCTTCCCGATCAAGCTCTTGCCGGCGTTCTGCGCGATGGCCGCGGCCGAAACGACACAGGTGAGCGCCCCCACCGTGAGGGCGATGGTGAGCTTCGATCGGAAGATACCGGTCTTCATAGGAGTCCCCTTTCCCGCGTGTGCATCTCGAGCACCAAGACCCGGGCGTTCCCGACGAGCCCGCCGAGGCCGCCCGATTATCGTGATATTCCCGTAGCAAGTCCAGACCGCGCGATCTGTGCCATCATCGTGATCGAGATGGAGCAGCCACGGATGGCGGTGCGCCGGCACGGGAGCGGCCCGGACGTCGTCCTGTTCCACGGCGGCATGGGGTCGTGGCGGCACTGGACCCGGAACATCGAACCGCTCGCGGCTCGCTTCACCGTGCACGCGCTCGATCATCCGTCGTACGGCGATTCGGCGAGCGTCCCGCGAGACACGACGGGCGCGGCCTACCTGGATCTCGTACATCGGCTCTTCGTCGAGATGTTCCCGGGCGAGGCGCCCCTCCGCCTGGCGGGGTTCTCCTTCGGCGGCGCGATCGCCACGAGCCTCGCCCGGCGGCTCGGTCCGCGGGTGAGCCATCTCTGCCTGGTCTCGCCCGGCGGCTTCCCGTCGCGCCGGTTCGGCGACCGGCCGATCCGAAGCTACAAGGAAGCCGGGGACGACGAGCGGCTCTTCCGCGAGATCTGCCGCCACAACCTGCTCGTGAACATGCTCAGCGACCCGGCCAGCGTCACGGACGAGGCGATCGACATCCAGGCCGACGGCGTCCGGCGCACGCGCTTCGACAGCCGCAAGGTGAGCGGCGGCGGCACATTGCTCGGCGACCTCGCACAGCTCACGTGTCGGGTCAGGGTGCTGTGGGGCGAGCGCGACGATTCGCCGTTCCGGCCGGCGGATCTCCTGATCGGCGAGATCCGCTCCGCCGTCGGCACGCTCGACGTCCATCGCATCCCCGCGGCCGGCCACTGGTCCGCGTACGAGAACGCGGCAGAGGTCAACCGCCGGATGCTGGAGTTTTTCTCCACCTAGCAGGCTGCTGAGGGTCCATATGCGAGGCGGCGCCCGAAGGCGGCACGCGAGACGTACTCTCTGTACGGTGAGCGTGCCGCCGAGGGCGCCGACGAGGAGCTGGGCCCTCAGCGGCCCGCTAGGCGGAGATCGACGCTCTCGTCGGCTAGCTTCGCCGGATCGATCTTCCCGCCGCGGCGCACCATGTCCACAGCCGCCTTCAGCTCGCTGTCGCCCTTGGGGTCCTCGGGATCGCCGCCGCGGTCGAGGCCGACGGCGGCGCGGACGATGCCGTCCTTGAGATAGAAGCCGAGAAATTTTCGGCTCTCCGGACGGCCGCGGAATACCACGCGATCCCAGCTCGCGGCGAATCCGACGTACTCGATGACGTGCTCGTACTGATCCGACCAGAACGTGTGAACGTAGTCGTAGGGCGCATCTCGACCCAGTAGCGACCGGGCCGCAGCGCGTCCCTGCTGGTAGCCGTTGTTCCAGTGCTCCACGCGCAGGCGGCCGAAGATCGGATGCAGGTGGTTCGTCACGTCGCCCGCCGCGTACACGTCCGGCAAGGACGTCCGGCAGCGCTCGTCCACGAGAACGCCGTTGTCGACCTTCGCGCCGGCCGCCGCGAGGAGCTCCGTGTTGGGCACGATCCCGATCCCCGCCACCACCAGATCGCAGTCGACGACTCGGCCCTTCTTGGTTCGCACGCGCGCCACGCGGCCCGAGCCCTCGAGCGCGGCGACGGAATCCTCGGCGATCCGATCGACTCCCTTCTCGCGGTGGATGTCGGCGAGCACCTGCCCGACCTCGTCGCCGAGAATCCGGGCGAGTGGCACGCGCGAGCTGTCGACGGCCACGACCTCCACGCCGAGCTGGCGCAAGGACGCCGACACCTCGGAGCCGATGAAGCTGAAGCCCATCACGACCGCGCGGCGGCCGCGGGCGACGGCGGCGCGGATGCGGTCGCAATCCTCGACGGTGCGGAGCTGGAAGACGCCGGCGAGATCGGCGCCCGGCACGGACAGCGTGCGGTTGCGCCCACCCGTGGCCACCAGCAGGCGGTCGTACGCCACGCGCTCGCCGCCTTCGAGCTCGACGACCTTCTGCCCGGCATCGATCTTCGTCGCGCGCGTCCCGAGCTTGAGCGTAATGCGCTGCTCGGCGTAGTAGCTCGCCGGCTTGACCAGCTGGTCCTCGAAGCGATCCTGTCCGCGCAGATAGCCCTTGGACAGCGGGGGGCGGTTATAGGGCGGCCGGGCTTCGGCGCCGACCAGCACGATATCGCCGTCGAACCCGTCTTCGCGAAGGGTTACCGCCGCCGTGCCACCGGCGAGCGAAGCGCCTACGATGACGATCGGGGGTCGTTTCATCTCGTCCCTCCCTTCTCTCCTTATCTACCAGAGCGATCGAGGGGCGCACGGGTGACGCCGGCGCTGACCCTGGACTACTCTTTGTCGGAGATGTGCCCGAGGACGCGCGCGGGCGTCACGACGGTCAGTCGTCGACGCCGCCGGAGATTTCGCGGGCGGGTGTGCGGCGCCAGGCGCGGCGCAGCCGCTGGCGCCACGCGCGCTGCTCGCCCTGCCGCGCCAGGCGACGCCACGGCGCCAGCGAGGGCGTCGAGAGGCGGAGCGCGCGGGCGGCATCCTCGAAGAGCGAGTACGCGACCGGCGTCACGAGCAACGTCAGCAGCAGACAGAGCGTCTGGCCGCCGATGACCACGACGGCGATGGCGCGCCGCTCCTCGGAGCCCGGGCCCGTGCCCACCCAGAGGGGCAGCATCCCGGCGACCAGCGCCAAGGTCGTCATGAGAATCGGCCGCAGCCGGTCGCGATTGCCCTGCATGATGGCCGTGTTGCGGTCCATGCCGTGGGCGCGGAGCGCGTTCATGTGGTCGATCTGCAAGATCGCGTTCTTCTTTACGACGCCGAACAGGACCAGGATGCCGAGGGCCGAGTAGAGATTGAGCGTGTTGCCCGTGTACCAGAGCGAGAACAGCGCGAACGGGACCGAGAGCGGCAAGGACAGCAAGATCGTCAGCGGATGGATCAGGCTCTCGAACTGCGAGGCCAGGATCATGTACATGAAGATGACCGAGAGCAGGAAGACCCACAGGAACTCGGTGAAGGTCTTCTCCATCTCCCGGGCCTTGCCGGTCACGAACGTCTGGTAGGCCACCGGCATGTTCATCGCGGGCACGGTCTTCTTCAGCGCCTCGATGCGGTCGGCCTGACCGTAGCCCGGCGCCACCATGGCCCGCACGCGCGTCTCGCGCTGCCGGTCGGTGCGGTCGATGCGCGAGGCGGTCGCCGTGCGCTCGATCTTCACGACGTTGTCGAGCCGCACGAGACCGCCGCCCGGCGCCAGGTTGACCTGCGCCGCGGCCCCCGTCGCCGCGTTCGTCGACGACGACTCCCGCGAGACGTAGAGCCGCTCGATCGTGCTCAGGTTGCCGCGGAACTGGGGCATCAGGCGGATCTGCACGTCGTAGTCGTCGTTGACGACCGGATCGTGGAAGCGCGAGACCTGATCGTCGCCGCCCACCATCAGGCGCAGCGCGGTCGCGATCTGCTGGGTGTCGACGCGCAGGTCGGCCGCCCGCTGGCGGTCGATCGCCACCCGGAGCTCCGGCTTGTCGAGCCGCAAGGTGGTGTCCACGTCCACGATCCCGCCGAGCTCGCGCGCCTTCGCCTTCAGGACCTCGCCGTACTCGGCGAGCTTTTCGAGCTCCGGCCCGCGCAAGGCCAGGTCGATGTCGAAGGTCCCGCCGCCGATGTTGAAGCCGGCGATGTTGCGCACCTGCGTGCGCATGTCGGTGAACTTCCGGAAGCGCTGGCGCAGCGCCATCATCACCTCGCGCTGGCTGTAGTTGCCCTTGAAGGCGTCCATCGGGCGCCCCTGCATCAGGTCCTTCCAGAACCGCTCGGGCGTCAAGGTGCGCTCCGTGTGGGACACCGTGCGCACGTACATGTAGCCCTGGTTCACCTTGCCCAGGAAGCTGCCGCCGCCCGACGCCATGATGAGCGCGACCCCCTTCGTGGCGAGGGCCTCCTTGGCGAGCGCCTGCATCGCCTCGTCCATGGCGGCGAGGCTCATCTGCTCGGGCCCGAACACGAGCACCTCGAACTCCGACTCGTCGACGTCGGTCGGGATGTACTCCTGCTTCACCTGGCGGTAGATCGGCACCGCGGAGGCCAGGGTGACGACGCTGATGACGACGATGACCCACCGGTGGCGCATCGACAGGGCCAGGCTCCAGGTGTAGGCGCGGTCGATCCAGGCGTAGAACCCGCCGCGCGAGCCGGCGTGGCCGCCCTCGGCGGCGTGCCCGCTGGCGGCGTCCTCGGTCCGCAAGAGGCGCGCGCACATCATCGGGGTCAGCGAGAACGACACCAGCAGGCTGACCAGCACCGACACCGCGGCGGTCAGGCCGAACTGGTAGAGGAATCGTCCGGAGATCGAGGACATGAACGAGACCGGCACGAAGATGACGACCAGCGAGAACGTGGTGGCCATGACGGCCAGCCCGATGTCGGCCGTCGCCTCTCGCGCGGCCTCGAACGGCCGCATCTTCTTTTCCTCGACGAACCGGAAGACGTTCTCGAGAACGACGATGGCGTCGTCGATGACGATGCCGACCATCAGCACCAGGGCGAGCATCGTCACGCTGTTCAAGGTGAAGTTCAGCGCCCACATCATCCCGAACGCCGAGACGACCGAGGTCGGGATGGCCACCGCGGCGATGAACGTCGAGCGCCAGGAGCGCATGAACGCCAGCACCACCAGCGAAGCGAGGATCGAGCCGAGCACCAGGTGCAGGTTGATCTCGTGCAGGGCCGCGTAGATGTATCGGGACTGATCGCGGATCACTTCCAGCCTGACGTCCGGCGGCACCAGATCTTTCAGTCGCGCCAGCTTCGCCTTCACGCCCTCGATCACCGCGACCGTGTTCTCGCCCGATTGGCGGCGGACCTCCAGGACGACCGTGGGCACGCCGTTGAGGCGGGCGGCCGAGCGCTGCTCCTTGGTCCCGTCCTCGGCGTAGCCGATGTCGCGGACGCGTACGGGCACGCCGCTCAGGGTTGCCACCACCAGGTCGTTGAACGACCGCGGGTCCGCCATACGGCCCATCGTGCGGAGCGAGGCCTCCTGGAGCCCGGCCGTCACGTTGCCGCCCGGCAGGTCGGCGTTCTGGCGCACGATCGCGTCGCGCACGCTCGTGATGGGAATCTGGTATGCGGCGAGCCGGTCGGGGTCGACCCATACGTTGACGGCGCGCAGCAGCCCGCCGACGATCCGCACCTCGCCGACGCCGGTCGAGCGCTCGAGCTGCGGGCGCACCGTCTTGTCGGCGAGCTCGGTCAGCTCGCGGATCGAGCGATCGCTGGACAGCGCGATCGTGATGACGGGCGCCTGGTCGTTGTCGAACTTCGAGACGACCGGCGGCAGGATCTCGCGAGGCAGGTTGCGGACGGCGATGGCCACCTTGTCGCGCACGTCCTGGGCGGCCACATCGATCGCGCGGTTCAGGTTGAACGTGACGATGACGATCACCGTGCCGGCGCCGGAGATCGAGCGCAGCTCCTGGATCCCCTGGATCGTGTTGATCTGCTCCTCGAGCCTCTGCGCCACCTGGGTCTCGACCTCTTCGGTCGATGCGCCGGGAAGCTCGACGCGCACGTTGACCGTGGGCAGATCGACGGCCGGGAAGCGATCGACGCCGAGCCGCATCCAGCTGGCCGCGCCCACGACCACGAACGCCATGACCAGCATGGTCGCGAACACCGGACGCTTGATGCAGACTTCGGCGAGTTTTTGCATGGTCGGCTACGGGACGACGGTCACGGGCTGGCCGCCGACGAGGTTCCCTGGTCGCGCGACGACAGCGTCGCCGCGCTTGAGGCCCTCGACGATCTCGATGTCCTCGCCGAGCCGGCGGCCGGTCGTCACTCGGACCTCGGCGCTCTTGCCCTGGCGGACGACCAGCACCTTCTCGACGCCGGCGAAGACGATGACGGCGCTCGCCGGAACGGTCACCAACGGCTGGCTCACCTCGGTCATGATCTCGACGCGCGCGAAGGAGCCCGGCCGCAGGAACCCCCGCTCGTTCGGCACCTCCGCCTCGACCATCAAGGTGCGGTTCTGCTCCTGGACGATCGGCGACAGCCGCACGACGCGTCCCCGGTAGAGCGTGGGTCGCCTTCGACGGTCAACGTCACCGCGTGCCCGGCGCGCACACCGGCACCTTCACGCTCGGGAATCGCCACGCGCAGCCGCAGCGGGTGCACACGCACCAGGGTGGCGATCGGCGCGCCGGCCACCAGGTACTCGCCCACCGACGCCTGCTTGAGGCTCACCACGCCGTCGAGCGGCGAGAGGATCGCCGTGTCGGTGAGCTGCTGCCGCGCCAGATCGAGCTCGGAGCGCCGCTGAGCGATCACGGCCTGACGGTTGCGGACTTCCTCCAGCGCGTCCTGGTAGCGGCGCCTCCGCTACCTGCAGCGCCGCCTCCGCGGTGTCGAGCTGGGCGCGGGCGATCAGCTCCTGCTGCGCGAGCTTGACGCTGCGGTCGCGAGTGAGCCGCGCGTCGTCCAGCATCGCGCGAGCCTGGCGCACGATCGCGGTCTGCTCGGGATCGATGCGCTCATCGCTGCCGGTGGGCGACAGACCGAGCCGCACGCGCGCCTGCTGCAGCGCCGCCTGGGCTTGATCCACGCGAAGCTTGAAATCGCTCTGGTCGAGCTTGCCGACGACGTCGCCGCGCTTCACGCGCGTGCCGAGGTCGACGGTGGTCTCGGCGAGCCGCCCGGCGACCTTCGTGCCGAGCACCACCTGATCGTCCGCCGCCAGCGTTCCGGTGGCCGTGACCGTACGCGCGACCGTCCGCTCCGCGGCCGGCGTCACCTTGACCTCACGCGGAGGCGGGCCGGCGGGCTTGTTCTTCTGCTCCTCGGCGCCGACCGAGCCCTGCCCCTGGCAACCGCTCGAGAGCAGGCCGAGACACAGCGCGAAGGCGATCAGGGCGTGGAGGGACATCCGGTTGATGATACCCCAACCGATTCCCTCAGATGGCCGGGCTGAAGGTCGCGTATTACTGGGCCGGAGCGGGCGGAGCGACGGAGACCCCCTGGGCGCCGTTCCGGGAAATCGCCTCGGCCACCAGGCCCGAGGCCTTCACGTCCTCGACGAATGCGCGCAGGAACCTCGCGGAGGCCTCGCGATTCTTCAGGGTGCCGATTGCCTGCTGAACCCCCGTGAACTGCCCGTCCAGGATCCGCGCGCCCGGGAGTTTCTGGACGTCGGTCAAGAGCCTCGGCTTGAGCCCGGCGAGGGCCTCGAGCTTCTGGGCCACGAACACGTCGAACGAGGAATCGAGGCCCTGCGTGGTGATCAGCTTCGCGTGCTTGATCGTCCGGGCCAGGTAGAGACCGTAGGCACTCTGCTCGGCCACGGCGATGCGCACGCCCTCGCGGTCGACCTCGGCGACTGAGCGAATCGGCGACCCGGCCGGAACGAGATATGTCGATGGGATTTCGAGGTACGCGGCGGTGAACGCGATGTCGGCGGCGCGCTGCGGCTCGGCGCCGAGAAACGCCACGTCCCACGCGCCGGTCCTAGCACCGTCGCCCAGCTTGCCTGCGGTGTCGAACTTGATGAACTCGACGGGCACCCCGACCCTCCGGCCGAGCTCGCGCGCCAGGTCGGACGCGACGCCGCGGGGATCGGTTGCCGATGAGCCGGGCGTGACCAGCAGGAAGTTGCCGTGGTTCAGCCCGACCCTCATCTTTCCGGAAGGTGCGATCTCGGATCGAACGGCCGGCGAAATCTCGGTAGCCATGGCGCCAAACGTTAGCACGAACAATGCACAGGAAGCCATGCCGACGAGGGATGTCTCCGCGGGCCGTAGCGGAATCGTCATGATGCGGTGCGATTCTTGAAAAACGAGCTCTTCACCGCGATCTTCCCGCGGCGGAACGTGAACACGTCGCAGCCGTTGACCTCGACCTTGCGGCCATCGGCAGCCGTGCCGGTGAACAACCACTCCGACAGGCCCCGGTCGCCCGACACGAAGTGGCGCACGGATCCGAACCGCACGTCCGGGAATGCCGCGAAGACGCCGGCGAACGCGTCGCGCACGCGCTCGCGCCCGACATGGCGCGTGCCGCAGGCCTCCGGGCCCGCGATACTCTCGAAGACGCAATCGTCGGACATGAAGGTCATCAAGAGGTCGACGTCGTGAGCGTTCCAGCCAGCCTCGAAGAACGTCTCCAGATCCCTGGTCGTCAGCATGGCTTTCTCCTCTTCATCGAGGGCGAGAATCACCCCGGGTCGGCGCGCCGTCAATTCCCGATACATCTGGGTCCCGGCGCCGGGCGACACGATGTATGGTGCCGGCGCCGAGCCGACGCCCATACATCCGCGCGGCCTACTCGCGCGGTACCGGATCTTGCGATATCCTCTGGCTGGCCCGATCGGGGGGCCGACGGTCCGCGTAAAGGGCTCAGCCCACTCTATGATTGGTAGGCGCGCCTCGGCCGGCGGGGCCCCAGCCCCGCGACGACCTGCAGCGCGCTCTGCCGGCAACGCGACATAACCTGACTTCCTGCCCGCAGCTCGCGGACGCCGGGCACAACGCAAGGGCCTCGCCCTGCGAAAGGAAGGAAGGTTCGTCATGAGCTCGTCACACGAGCTTCCGGCTCGAGCCAACCTCGAGCACCTCCGCAACGAAGCCAAGCAGCGCCTCAGAGAGCTACGGGCGCGCGACGACGCCGCCCGGCTCAGCGACGCTCAGCTCCTCGTCGCCCGCGCGTACGGATTTCCGAGCTGGCGAAGGTGGGATTGCAACAACACCGCGCTCCACCACGGAGCTGACGGGCGGGGCGATCGAGCTCACGCGCATGCTGCTCGACGCGGGCGCCAATCCGAACATCCGGGACGACAAGTATCAGGCGACCGTGCTCGGCTGGGCCGAGTACTGCGGCCAGCCTCGGATCGCCGAGCTCCTGCGCCAGCGGGGCGCGACGACGTGAGCTAGGGCTAGCGCATCACCGCGAGCGGCTCGAGACCCATCTCGCCCGTGCAGACGCCGAACCACTGGATGACTTCCTTGTGGAGCGGGATCCCGTGAGCGCGGCGGTGCTGGATCTCTTCGGCCTCCGACAGCCCGGGATAGAGGACGCGCTCCTGACCCGGAGCCGGCGTGGCGGTTCTCAGGGTCTTGAGCATTCCGTCCATCGTGTCCTTGAACTGCTCCGGGTCGGTGAAGGCTTCGATGTTGTAGGCGGCGAAGTGGTTCTTCGATCCGCTGCCGGCGGCGAGCATCGTGGGCAGGGCGCCCGAGAGCACGGTGGACAGGACCTCGGCCATCATCGCGAAACCGTAGCCTTTGTGCGAACCCTGCTCGCGCGTGCCGCCGAGCGGCGCTTGATGAAACTCGTCGCGATCGAAGACGGGCTTCTCCTCCATGATCGGGATGCCTTCCTTGTCCGTGACCCAGCCCGGCAGGAGCGGCGAGCCCACGCGCATGGCCAGGCGGATCTTGTTGCCGGCGATCGCGGAGGTCGCGGCGTCGAAGAGCATGGGCGCCTCATGGCGCGCCGGGGCCGCGAGCGCGATCGGATTCGTGCCGAGGAGCGGCTTGGCCGCGAACGTGGGCACGACACTGAGCCCGGCCCCGGTGAAGCAAACGCCGACCATACCCTGCTCGGCGGCCTGCATCGCGTAGTGGCCGATCGCCCCGAAGTGGCCGCTGTTGAACACGGTCACCACGCCGACGCCGACGCGCCGGGCCTTGTCGACCGCCAGGCGCATCGCCTTGGGACCGACCATGATGCCGAGCCGCCGCTCGGCGTCGATCACCGCTGTCCCCGGTGACTCGCGGGCGATCCGCCAGCCCGGCCGCGGGTCCAGCTTGCCGGCCTTGTAGTCGCGGACGTAGGCCCGCAGCATGTTCGACACGCCGTGCGTCTCCACGCCGCGCAGATCCGTCATCGTCAGGACGTCCGCGCCCTCCGCGGCATCCTCGGGCGTGAGGCCGAGCTTCTCGAAGATCTGGGTCACTGAGCGCCGAAGGGCCGCCTCCGAGACGAACACCTGGTCCTTCACCGGAACTTTGAAGCGCTCGAGAATCATGGCTCGCTCCTCTCGCGAATCTCGGCCGCGCTAGGCGCCGCGGACGTAGCGCCGACAGACCAGGCGCAAGTGATCACGGAAATGGGGCTGGAGGCGGCTCGTCCAGTCGCTCTGACGCGCCTCTTTCCACTCGGCCGACTCCTGCACCTCGGGCGTCGCCAGATGGTAGAGCGCCACGTAGTTTCGGTTGCCGGTGCCGCGGAAACGCCGCGCGCTGAGAACGCCGGGCACGGCGGCGAGTGCGGGAATGTGCTCCTTGTCGTACCACTCGTTGAACTCGGCCTCGTGTTCCGGCGCGATGTTCATCGCGTTCAGGAGCAGGCCGCCCGCGGCGTCCGGAGGCAGCTGATCGCCCGGAAGGATCTGGTCGCCCTCGAAGCGCATCAGGCGCTCGACCCGGCTCGTCACGCGCTTCGACCACGGCGAGAGGTTGGCTCCGCCGATCGCCAGGTAGGCCGGGCTCGCGAGCACCTTGACGTTCTCGAGGTCGTAGGTCGCGACGAGATCTTGCGATCGGCGGCCCCGATCCAGCGCTCGCACACGAGGAAGCCCGGGACGCGCTGACGCTCCGGCAGGTGCTCGGTGTCGTACCAGTCCTGGAACTCGTCCTCGGCCGCGCGTCCGATGCTCATCGCCGCGATCAAGGTGCCCTTTGCCATGGTCGGTCCCTCCCGCCGGAAGAGTGCCACGGCGCCCGTGACTCGGCAACGGCGCGGTGCGCCGCGACCCGGCGGCGGCGCACGGCCGTCGGCGGCCGGCAATAGACCGCGCGGAACGCGGCATTGAAGCGCCGGATGCTCGCGAACCCGGACGCGAAGGCGATCGCGGACATCGACATGGCCGTGGAATCCACGAGGGCCTTCGCGCGCTGCACGCGGCGCGTCGTCGCGACCGCGGTCGGTGAGGCGCCGGCGTGGCGCAGGAACAGCCGGCGCAGATGACGGGCCGTCATCCCGAGCGTGTCGGCGAGATCCTCGACCCTCGCCCCGCCATCGAGGAATCCCCGCTCGATCAGCCGGAGCGCGCGGGACACCGTCGCGGCCGCGCCGCGCCACGCCGGCGTCCCTGGCGCCGTCTCGGGGCGGCACCGCAAGCAAGGGCGGAAGCCCGCGCGCTCGGCCGCCGCCGCCGTCGGGAAGAACACCACGTTCTTCGACTTGGCAGGCTTCACCGGGCACGTGGGCCGGCAATAGATGCGCGTCGTCCTCACGCCCGTGTAGAACGCGCCGTCGAAGCGCGGGTCGCGGGCGATGCGCGCGCGGTCGCAGATCTTCGAATCGAGCGTGGCGTCGGGGCTCACCTCGCGAAGCCTAGCACGCGGCGCCCACGCCACGAGCCCGCGTGGACGATCACGTCCGAAAACGGCGAGACAGCATCGCGTACCGCCGATAGCGTCGTGAGTGGGCATGCGCACCCGATACTTCTACGGCTGGAACGTCGTCGGCGCGACGTTCGTGATGGCGCTCGGGAGCTTCGGTCTGGGCTTCTACGGGATCGCCGTGTACGTCGCGGCGCTCCAGCAGCTCCACGGCTGGTCGGCGTCGACGGTCTCGGCGGCGGTCACCGCATACTACGTCGCCGGCGCGCTCCTGACCGCGGGCATCGCCTCCGTCTACGACCGGTTCGGGCCGCGCGCAGTGGTGGCGAGCGGCGCCACCGCCATGGCCGCTGGGATCGCGACGCTCGGATTCGTCAGCCGGCCGTGGCAGCTCTACCCGGTCTTCCTGGTGATGTCGGTCGGCTGGGGTGCGATGAGCGGCGCCGCGATCAACATCATCCTGGCGCCGTGGTTCCAGCGCCGGCGGGGGCTGGCAGTCAGCCTCGCGTTCAACGGGGCCACGCTCGGCGGGGTGATCGTTACGCCCGCGCTGATCGCGCTCGCCGGCCTGCTCGGCTTCTCGCGCGCGCTCACGCTCGCGGCGCTCGCGCTGTTCGCGGTGCTCCTCGTGCTCGCCGCGGCCGTGATGCGCAGCGGACCCGACGCGCTCGGGCTCGGGCCCGATGGCGGCCCGCCGCGAGCTGCGCGCGCCGAGGCGCCGGAGGGCGCGCCCCGGGGCTGGCGGCGCGCTGCGCTGCGCACCTGGCGCTTCTGGAGCGTCTCGGCGCCCTTCGCCCTCGGTCTCGCCGCTCAGGTCGGCGTCCTCACCCACATGGTCGCGTTCGTGACGCCGACCGTGGGCGCGACCGGCGCCGCGCATGCGATCAGCGTGACGACGGCGGCGGCGCTGGTCGGACGTCTGGCGACGGGTTTTGCCGTCGACCACATGAGCCGGCGTCTGATCGCGAGCGCCACGCTCGTCGTCCAGCTGGCCGGGCTGGCGCTGCTCGCGCGCGAGCCGTCGTCGGCCGGCGTGTACGCCGGGTGCGCGCTGTTCGGCCTCGGCGTCGGGAACCTGACGACGTTACCCGGATTGATCGTCGCGGCCGAATGGCCGCGCGAGCGCTTCAGCGGGCTCGTCGGGCTCGTGGTCGGAATCAACCAGCTGACGTTTGCCTTCGGCCCTTCGCTCGTCGGGATCGTCCGCGACTGGGCCGGCGGGTACGGCGCGGCGCTCTGGGCGTGCGCCGCGCTTCAGGCGGTCAGCGCGGTCTTGATCCTGCTCGGGCCGGGCACGGCCGCGACGTCGCCCAAAGGCTGACGCTCACCAGAGCGCGCGCGAAGCCAGGTCGGCTCCCTCGACCAGCGCGCGGAGCTTGTGCCACACGATGTTCGTGTCGACCTGGACTCTCCCGGCGAAGGTACCGAATCCGCAGTCGACGCCGGCGATGACGTTCTCGCGTCCCACGACCGAGGCGTAGCGCTCGATCCGCTCGGCCACCAGCTCGGGATGCTCGATGAAGTTCGTGGTGGAGTCGATCACCCCGGCGACGAGCACCTTGCCGGCGGGCAGCTTCGACGTCCTTCCACACCTTCCACTCGTGCTCGTGGCGCGGGTTGGCGCCGGCGATCACCAGTCCGACTCGGCCGCGCCTTGATCGACGATGTCGGCGATGTCCTTGAGCGGCACGTCGCGATGGTGCGGCCCGCCGGTGCTGGCCCAGCACATGTGGATGCGCATCCGGTCGGGCGGCAGCTCGGCGACGGCAGCGTTCAAGACCTCGACGTGCATCGCGGCGATGTCGCAGAACTCGCGCAGGCTCAGATGCGAGAACTGCGTGTGGCGGCCCAGCGCGAGATCGGGACAGTCGATCTGCAAGACGAATCCCGCGTCGACGATCGCCTTGTATTCCCGCTTCATCACGTCGGCCAGCGTGTAGAGGTATTTCTCGTCGCTCGGGTAGTACCGGTTCTGCAGAAACCGTCCGATCTGGCCGGGCGACGGCGAGGTCATGAAGACCTCCTCGGCCGTGACGCCTCGGCCGGCCGTCCTTGAGGTTCTGGATGTCCCGCTCCACCGCCGGCCAGTCCTTCCACGCCACGGGACCGGTGCACGCCGGCCGCTTCTGGAACGGCGGCGCGAACTGCCGGGCCATCTCGGTCCACTCCGGAAACTCCTCGGCGTCGGGATTGGGCCAGGCCGAGCTCTCGCCCGCGAACCCGGTCAAGCGGTCCTTCACATAGATGGTGTAGTCGGCTCGGCCCTGCTCGCCGTCGTTGATGATCGAGAGGCCGATGTCCCGCTGCTTCTTCACGACGTCGAGCACCGCCGAGCGCGTACGGTCGGGCAAGGTCGGCCTCGGCGCTCAGGCCGCCCTTCTTCCCGATCTTGCAGGAGGACGCAGCAGGTCCTTCGGGCGGGGCAGGCTGCCGGTGTGCGTCGTGAGAATCCGGTCCGTGCTGCGCTTCACGGCGCGGTCACGGCGACTTGTGCAGGCTGGCCGTCCTTCATGATCATCGAGGAGCGCATCGCGATTCTGCAGCCGCTTGATGTCGGCGAGCGGATCGCCGTCGACGAGCAGCAGGTCGGCGAGGAACCCCGGCTTGATCTGGCCGAGCTCGTTCGGCCGGCCCATGATCTCGCCGCCGAGCTTGGTGGCCGCGACGAGCGTCTCCATCGGCGTGAAGCCGAGCACGTCGACGAACGAGCAGGAGATCGCGGGCGTAGGTGCCGTGCGGGTTCCACGCGAACCCGTAGTCGCCGCCGGGCAGGACGCGGATGCCGCGCTTGCGCATCCGGCCCATCGTCTCGACGGAGATCTCCAGCTGGCGTACCAGGCCGCGCTCGCGGACTCGCTCGGGCGTGAAGCCCCAGTCGCTGCCCGCGTAGCACGCCTGATACGGTGAGGCCCAGCGCCGGGACGACGAAGCACCAGTCGCGGTTGGCCTCGAGCAGGTCGAGCGCCTCTTCGTCGGCGAAGTTGGCGTGGTAGATGATGCCGAGCCCGTGACGGACGCACATCTTGACCGAGTCGGCGCTGCGGGCGTGGGCGCAGACGCGCACGCCCGAGGCCCGCGCGATCTCCATGGCCGCGGCGACCTCGGCGTCGATCATCACCGCGCGGTCGGTCCGGCTGTCGGGCGGCCCCGCGTGGCCGGACACGTTGAGCTTGAAGAGATCGGTCCCCTCGCGCACGAGCAGCCGGCAGATCTTCCGGACTTCGTCGGGCCCGTCGGCCACCCAGGCGAACGTGGGCGTCTCGAGGTGCGGCAGGTGCAGCTCGTTCTCGTCGCCGAGCCCGCCGGTGACGGTGATCTCCGGGCCGTTGGCGAGGTAACGCGGACCGGGGATGCGTCCGGCGTTGATCTCGTTGCGGATCACGATGTCCAGGCGCGGCTTGGCCGAGGCGCCGGACAGGACGCTCGTGTAGCCGCAATCGAGCATCGTCCTGGCGTTGCGCATCGTGATCAGGACGTGCTCTTCGGGCTGCAGGCTCGTGAAGGCCGAGTTCGAGGGCGCGTCGGGATAGCTGACGTGGCCGTGCGGCTCGATGAGCCCGGGCATCAGCGTCGCGCCGGCGCCGTCGATCACCCGCGCGCCGTCGCGCGGCAGGCCGCCGCCGCGCTGCACGGCGACGATGCGCTGGCCTTCGACCAGCACGTCGCCCGAAAACGGCGCGGCCCCGCTGCCGTCGAGAATCGTGGTGTTGGCGATCAGCGTCCGGTCCATGGCGTCCTCCGCGAGGCCCCACGATAGCAGGCCGCGTGGTCGGCACTCCGGCCTGCACGTCCGACGTAGCCTCCGGGACGGCGGGCGGCCGCGCCCGATCGCCTCGGGCAGAACTCAGTAGGGAGCCGCTCACGAGCTCGCCCCAAACCGCCCGGGGCAAGGCCAACTACGCGATCCTCGTGGAGTGCGGCGGCTTCACCATCGGTTGGCACCGGATGAGCATCATTCGAGACGTGTACCGACTCGAATCTGTGTGGAGGTGATGAGAGGCTCCCTGCGAGCTCAAACAGAAACAGTGACGCTTGTAACGCTCCTGGGTCGACTAAGGAGGACCACTTCATGGTGAACGGCCCTCGAGTCTCTCTGCACTGAGACAATCTCGTCGCCGGCCTGATCGTGAGTCTTGACTGTCTTATGCCTTGCCCTACCCGGCCGCCGGCAACAGGTCGTCGCTCTGAACGAGACGACCGTGAAGGCCATCGAAGCAAACCGACAGAACAACATCGTGGCGACCGCGCACCTTGGCCATGGTGCAGGTGGCGGTGCACGACGCTGCTGAACGCGATCACGTCGCCGCTACGACGCCTACTATTTCGAGGGGCCCCGAGACCCAGCCGCCTCGCCCGATGCCGCGACCGCGGCAGCCGCCCACACGGTGCTCGTCGGAGTGGTCGGGAGCTTCGGCACGCCCTGGCTCAGAAGGGCGCAACGCTCGCCCTGGTCGACCAGGCGTACACCACGTCGATCGCCCGCGTCACCGACGGCCCCGCCCGAAACAAAGGCGTGGCGGTCGGCCGCGCCGCCGGCGCCGCGATCCTGGCGCTTCGCAAGGACGACGGCGCCACCCGCGACGCGCCCTACACGCCCGGTATGGGTCCCGGCAAGTGGCGACCGCATCCGAATCCCGTCCCGGCCAACCCGCCCATCGCCAACGCGGACCTGGCTCGCGGCTACCTGCCTTCGGCGGTCCCGGGCTGGGGGAATGTCACGCCGTTCACCTTGCTATCCGCCTCGCAGTTCTGGCTTCCCGGACCGCCGGCGTTGACGAGCCCGACCTATGCCCGCGACTACAACGAGGTGAAGAGTGTCGGCGGCAAGGTCAGCACGGCTCGCACCGACGACCAGACTCAGATCGCGCGCTTCTGGTTCGAGGGGCCGGGCGTCTGGAACACGATCGCGCGCACGGTCGCTACGACGCGCGGTCTCGACGCGAGGGACAGCGCCCGGGCTCTGGCTCTGATGAATCTGGCGATGGCGGACGCCTACATCGCGGGCTTCAAGATCCGCTACGTGTACGATCTGTGGCGCCCCATCACCGCCATTCGCGAGGGTGACAACGACGGCAACGACGCGACCGTCGGCGACCCTGACCTGGGACAGTCATCAGAACACTCCCGCCGTCTCGGACTATCCGTCGACGCAAAGCACCTTCAGCGCGCGGCCGCCGTGGCCCTCGCCAGTGCCCTGGGCGGCGACCAGGCCAGCTTCACGGTCACGAGCGGCAAGCCCTTCGAAGGGATCTCCCGATCGTTCACGAGCTTCTCTCAGGCGGCGCGGGAAAGCGCCGACTCCCGCGTCTACGCCGGGATCCATTTCCGCAGCGCCTGCGAGGACGGGCTCGGCTCTCGGGCGAAAGATCGGCCAGCGGACCGGCGACGCTCTCATCTCCAGCCTGTTCGGAAGTGAGAGCCGCGGGCGCCGACTCGGCGACTCGGCGACCGAGTCCGCCGTCGGCGGTGCCCGCGGGGGAACACCGGGACCGAGCGCGAAGAACCGATCGTCTCGTCGACCTCCGCGGCTCTCCACTGGATCCTTCGCATCGCCGTCGCCGCCTGCTTCATCGGCCACGGAGCGTTCGGCGTCATCACCAAGGCCGCATGGCTACCGTACTTCGCGGTCTTCGGGATCCCCGGAGGCGTGGGCGTGGAAGCTCACGCCCGTGGTCGGCGCCGTCGACATCTCGGTCGGCGTCCTCACCCTGATCCAGCCCGTTCGCGCGGTCATCCTCTACACGGCCTTCTGGGGATTCCAGAACCGCGTGCCTGCGCCCCGCTCGCCGGACAGGGGGTGTGGGAGCTGCTCGAGCGGGCCGGCAACTACGGCGTGCCTCTGGCCTTCCTCTGCCTGCTCGGCGCCGGCCGCTCCCTGGCGGACTGGTTCTCAGCGCGGCCGATGCCGACGCTCACGTTCGAACGGGCCTCGGCAATTGGATGGATTTTGCGGGTGACGACGGCGCTGCTGCTGATCGGCCACGGCGGGTTCGACTTCGCCCTGCACAAGAACTGGGCCGGCTACGCCGCGGCCGTAGGCATCAGCCCGGCCACCCTGGCAGCCAATCCGCTCACACCCCTGGCGGGATGGCTCGAGTGTGCTCTCGGTTTGCTCGTCCTCGCCTGGCCGACGCGCGGTGTCTTGCTCCTCGTCGTCGCGTGGAAGCTCGGCACCGAGGCGCTCCGGCCGCTGGCCGGTGAGCCGATCTGGGAGTTCATCGAGCGGGGTGGCAGTTACGGTGCGCCTCTCGCGCTCGCGTGGATTCAGAACTGGCGGCGAACGATCGGGGCGAGCGGCGCTCTCTCTGATCTCCTGCCTGCGCGCGGCGGAGCCCGACGCTAGCGGGCGGCCTCAAGCGCTACCTCACCCAGTCCATCGATCGCGAAGCGTACGCGATCGCCCGGCGCCGGAAACTTGGTGGTGATGCTGCTCCCCGTCATCACGATCATGCCCGGCTCGAGCCGGCGCCCTTGGCGGTTGAGGAGATTCGCCAGCCACGCCAGGGCCTCGAACGGGTGACCCATCGCGTCGCCGGTCTTGCCCTGGCCGGCGAGCTGATCGTTGACCCAACAGCGTGTCACGGCGTGCTCGAGATCGACGCGACGCCACTCGGTGACGGCCGGTCCGAGCACCACGCCGCCATTCCAGGTGTTCTGAGCGATCAAGGTGAAGGCGTCGAGGGTGTTGTAGTCGGCGCCGCCATCCTCGATCAGCTCGAAGGCCGGGATACACGCGGCGACCTTGCCGGCGACCGACGCGCGCGTCCACGGCCCGCCGCTGGCCGGCAATGCGTCGCCGAGCCTCACCGCCACCTCGAACTCGACGCCGACGTGATGATAGGCCGCCACGTCGACGCGCGCCGGCGAGGCGTGAACGACCTTCGAGAAGATCGCGCCGGCGGCGGGCTGGTCGACCCCGGTCATCTGCTGCATCGCCTTGGACGTGAGCGCGATCTTCCAGCCGGCGATCTCGCCGCGCCCGGCGGCGGCCATCACGCGATGCAGCGCATCCTGGATGCGATAGGCGTCGTCGAGCGGCGCCCGGCGGAGCGCGGCATCGAGCGGTCGATAGCGCGTCCGCATCCGATAGGTGTCGAAGGCGGCGTGGGCGGTGGCGTCGATCGTCTCGGGGCTCAGCATCAGCGGGTCCTCCTGTTCTTCGCGCGCGACCGCGGCGGCGCCACTCCCTGCCGATAGGCTTGCTCGACCAGGGTGGCCACCTGCGTCCAGTTGGGCCGGCGATCGATTCGCACGCCGACCCAGCCACGCGGGCCGACGTACGGAGGGCGGAAGAAGCGCGCCGGGTCGGTGAAGATCATCGCTTCCTGCTCGCCGAGCGGCGCCGGCAGCCACACGGCCAGGTGGTCGGCACCGTGATGGTGATCGTCGAGCTGGGCGAAGAGCTTGCCTCGCACGCGCCACGTGGGCTCGCCCCACGCGATCTTCTCCGTCGCTTCGGGCAGGGCCAGGCAGATCGCGCGTAGCCGCTCGACCGGCGTGCGACCGGCCCCCCGCGCCCCGCTCGCGCTCTCACGGCTCGCGCCGCTCAGACGTCCATCGGTTGGCGATCGACCAGACGGAGCCAACCCTTCACAATGCGGTAAATGAACCAGAACCCGACGACCATGAGCGGGATCCAGGCGATCACGACGCCGATGCCGAGCGTGACCACCACGAACACCAGGCAGAGCGCGACCCACAGGAGACCCCACCAGAACGTGCGGATCTGCCAGCGGAAATGCGACTCGAGCCAGGTGCCGCGCGCCTCGCTCCGCTTCACGTAGTTCAGGATGACGGCGATGATCGACGGCCATCCCGTGAGGAACGCGAACACGACGCTGGCGGCGGTGATGATCCCGGTGAGCAGGCTGGCGGCGTGCAGGCCGTAAATCACGTGCGCCACGGTGGCCAGCGATCGCTCGGTTTCGGGGGTGGCGTTCAGGGCTCGCTCCTGGATGCAGTATAGGCGATCGCCGCGTGGTGGTGTCCTCGACCGCCGGGCAGCGCCGTGCTATAAAACCGCATCCCATCGGCTCGAGGAGAACGATGCGCCGCACACTTTTCGTGCTCGCCCTCGTCGTGATCGTGGCCGCCGGCGCGGTCGCCGTCCGCGCCGCCGCGCAAGGCCCGCCCCTGCCGAAGTCGGTGACGATCGGCACCAATCCAGCCGGGACGGTGTTCTTCGCGCTGGCGAGCGGCATCGCCAAGGTCGTGAGCGGCTCGGCCGGCTATCAGATGGTCGTGCAGCCACACGCCGGGACCAGCACGATGCTGCCGCTCGTCAACGCCGGCGAGATGGAGTTCGGGATCCAGAACGGCGTGGACCTCTGGCTGGCGTATCGCGGCCCCGCCCACCAGATCGGCGGCCGCAACCCGTTCGCGCACACGCCGAACGTGCGGCTCGTGATGCGCGGGGCGCCGCTGATGGTCGGGCTGCTCGTGCGCAAGGACTCGCCGATCAAGAACGTCCACGACGTGAAGGGCAAGCGCTTCACCGGCGAGTACCGCGCGCACCTGGCGGTCTGGTACAACATGTTCGGCCACCTCTCGAGCGCGGGGCTCGCCTGGAACGACGTGAAGGTGGTTCCCGTCAACACGGTCAACGACGGCGTCGACGCGCTCGCGCAGAACCGCGCGGACGTCACCCAGCACGCGCTCAACTCGGCGAAGGTCAAGGAGGCCGACGCCGCCGTCGGCGTGCGGCACATCTCGGACGATTGCTCGCCCGAGGGCGAGGCGCGGATGAAGAAGGCGGTGCCCGGCTACTATCCGCGCGTCGTGAAGCCCGGCGCGATCACCGGCGTGGTCGAGGACACCTGTGTCGTCGCGTACGACACGTACTTCTTCGCCGGCAAGACCGTGCCCGATCACGTCGTCGAGGCCGCGTTGAAGGCGGTGTGGGAGGGCGGCGGAGAGCTCGTGCCGATCCATCCGATGTTCAAGGAGTGGACGCACGACCGCGCGGTCGACGCGGATGCCGCGATCCCCTACCACCCGGGCGCGATCCGCTTCTACAAGGAGCGCAACGTCTGGAAGGCGGGGATGGATCAGGTCCAGCAGAAGCTGCTCGCGGTGAATCCGTAGCCGACGCCGGCCGCGGGCGCCGCCGTCTGCCGATGACCGAAGTCCTGCCGAAATTCCGGACGCTCGGCGGGGTCGCGCGCGGCGTCGAGCGCACCGTGCTCGTCGCGGTCACCGTGGCCGGCGCGTTCTGGGCGCTCGGCCTGCAGCACCACCTGCCCGTCGCGCTCTTCAACGAGCAGTACCTCGGCCTCTTCATGGGACTCGGCCTCGCCGGCGTGTTCATCGTCGTCAAGGCGTACCCGGCGGCGCCCCACGACCACGTGCCCTGGTACGACTGGCTCGCCGCCGCGGCCGCCCTCGGCGTCGGGCTCTTCATCACCGTCTACTACCCCGCGATGTCGTACACGCTCGCCAGCCTGGCCTGGGACCGGCTCGTCCCGGCGGCAATCGCGATCGCGCTGGTGCTCGAGGCGACACGCCGGATCGCCGGCTGGGCGCTCATGTGGATCGCGCTCGCCTGCATCCTGTACGCGAAGTTCGGCTGGCTCCTGCCCGGGCCGCTCTACGCGAAGAGCTCGAGCTGGGGCCGGATCGTCGTCTATCTCTATCTCGATTCGAGCGGCATCCTCGGGATCCCGCTCGGCGTCACCGCCAGCATCGTGGTCGCGTACATCTTCTTCGGCCAGGCGCTGACCGCCGTGCGCGGCGACGCGTTCCTGACCGGATTCGCCATGGCGGTCATGGGCCGCTATCGAGGCGGATCCGCCAAGATGGCGGTGGTCTCGTCGAGTCTCTACGGCACCGTGTCGGGCAGCGCGGTGGCCAACGTCGTCTTCGACGGCGCGGTCACGATCCCGATGATGAAGCGCTCGGGCTATCCGCCGCACCTGGCGGCGGCGATCGAGGCGGTGTCGTCGAACGGCGGGCAGATCATGCCGCCCGTCATGGGCGCGGCCGCGTTCCTGATCGCGGAGTACCTGTCGATCCCGTACGGCCGAGTCGCGCTCGCCGCCGCGCTGCCGGCCGTCCTCTACTACCTGGCGCTGTTCGTCCAGATCGACCTGGAGGCGGCAAAGCTCGGGCTCACCGGTCTGCCGCGTGCCGACCTGCCGCGGCTGCGCGACGTCCTGCGCGTGGGCTGGGTGTTCCTGGTGCCGCTGGGCGTGCTGCTCTACACGCTGATGATCGGCAACTGGGAGGCCGGCACCGCCGGCATGCTCGCGGTCGGCACCACCGTGCTCATCGGCTGCCTGCAGAAGGCGACGCGGCCGAGCTGGCGGGCTCTCGTCGAGGCCGTCGAGGGCACGGGGCGGACGATGCTGGACCTGATCGCGATCACGACGCTCGCCGGGATCGTCATCGGCGCGTTCCAGCTCTCGGGGCTCACGTCGAAGCTGCCGATCTTGCTGTCGACCGCCGCCGGTGGCAACGTCGTGCTGCTCCTGGTGCTCACCGCCATCGTCTCGATCGTCCTGGGCATGTCGTTGCCGACCACCGTGGTCTACGTCACGCTCGCCGTGCTGATCGGCCCGGCCCTCACGCAGCTCGGTATCGACCCGCTGGCCGCGCACCTGTTCTTGTTCTACTTCGGCATGCTCTCCTTGATCACGCCGCCCGACTGCCTGGCCACCTACGCCGCGGCCGCGATCGCCAAGGCCGACTTTTGGAAGACAGGCTGGGTCGGGATGCGGCTGGGCGTCGTGGCGTATGTCGTTCCGTTCATCTTCGCGTTCCACCCGGCGCTGATCGGCCGCGGCACCCCCGGCGAAATTCTCATGACGATGCTCACGGCCTCGATCGGCGTGGTGCTGCTCGGCATCGGGTGCGCCGGTTACCTCTTCCGGCCGCTGTCGTGGTCGAGGCGCGCGTGGGCGTGGGCGGCCGCGGCGCTCCTGATGATGCCGCCACAGACCTGGCTGCCTCCATCGAGTGGTCGATCTGTGCGGGCTCGCGCTCGGGGTGCTGCTGATCATGTCGGAGCGTCGCGCGAGCCCGGTCGGCGCCGCGGCGCGCGACGTCGAGCCGTCGTCGAGCGCGTACCGATGACGTCCAGCCCGGCGAGGAGGTCGTGATGCGGCACGTTCGTCTCGGTGGCACGGGGCTGCGCGTCTCGCGGCTCTGCCTGGGCACCATGACCTTCGGCCTGCAGTGCGACGAGGCAACGTCGGTGGCCATTCTCGATCGGGCCGCCGCCGGCGGCATCACGTTCCTCGACACGTCGGACGTCTATCCGATCGGCGGCAACCTCACCACCGTCGGACGCACCGAGGAGATCATCGGCCGCTGGCTCGAGGGGCGGCGTCACGATTTCGTCGTCGCCACCAAGTGCTTCGGCGCCATGAGCGCGCGCCCCTGGGACCAGGGGCTCTCGCGCAAGCACGTCCTCGACGCGATCGATGGCTCGCTTGCGCCGCCTCGGCACCGACTACGTGGATCTCTACCAGCTCCACCATCCCGACGCGGCGACGCCGATCGACGAGACCCTGCGCGCGCTGGACGACGTCGTGCGCGCGGGCAAGGCGCGCTACGTCGGCTGCTCGAACTATTTCGCCTATCAGATCGCCCGCGCGCTCGGCCGCAGCGAGCACCTCGGCCTGGCGCGCTTCGCCAGCGTGCAACCTCGCTACAACCTCCTTTTCCGTCAGGTCGAGCGCGAGCTGTTCCCGCTCTGCGCCGAGGAGGGGCTGGGCGTGATCCCGTACAACCCGATTGCGGGCGGCCTGCTCTCGGGTAAGCATCGCCGGGAGGCCGGCCCGCTGGCCGGCACGCGCTTCACGCATCCGACGGCCGGCGCGCGCTACCGGGAGCGGTACTGGCACGAGCGCGAGCTGGAGACCGTCGAGGCACTCCGGCCCCTCGCCGCCGAGGCCGGCATGTCGATGGCGCAGCTGGCGGTCGCGTGGGTGCTCGCGAATCCGGTCGTCACGTCGCCGATCGTCGGCGCCAGCCGCCCCGAGCAGCTCGACGACGCGCTCGCCGCCGTCGACAAGGCCCTGGACGCGAGCCTGAAGGCTCGCCTGGACGAGCTGACGCACGAGTACCGCTGGGGCGACGACATCCGGTGACAATGCGAGGAGCCCACGCAATCGGGGGAGTTTGAGGATGTGCCGGGGGGAGATTGAGGGGGGTCGCCCCCCTCAATCTGAAAAACCCGGGTAGTCCCTTCTCAACAACAAGGAGCCCGCTATGGCCCGCATCGCCCTCCTCGATGACTATCAACACGTCGCCCGTCGCATGGCCGACTGGACGAGTCTTCCCGCCGGCACGGAGGTCGTCGTCTTCGCCGATCACCTGAGCGACACGGAGGCGGTGGCCAAGCGGCTCGCCGACTTCGACGCGGTGGTGGCCATGCGAGAGCGCACGCCGTTTCCCCGCGCGCTCCTCGAACGACTCCCGCGGCTCAAGCTGCTGGTGACGACGGGCATGCGTAACGCCTCCATCGACGTCGCCGCGGCCACGGAGCGCAAGATCGTGGTCTGCGGCACCGCCGGCCTTCCCTACCCGACGGCCGAGCTGACGTGGGGGCTGATCCTCGCCCTCTTCCGTCGTATTCCGGCCGAGGACCGCGCGACGCGCGAAGGCCGCTGGCAGGTGAGCTGCGGCCTCGGCCTGAACGGCAAGACGCTCGGGGTCGTCGGGCTCGGCGGCCTGGGCTCGCGCGTCGCGAAGATCGGCCTCGCGTTCGAGATGCAGGTGATCGCCTGGAGCCAGAACCTCACCGCCGCGCGCGCCTCCGAGATCGGGGCCACGCTCGTAACCAAGGACGAGCTGCTGTCACGGTCGGACGTCGTGAGCATTCACCTCGTGCTCGGCGACCGGACGCGCAAGCTCTTCGGAGCCCGCGAGCTCTCGCAGATGAAGCCGACCGCCTACCTGATCAACACCTCCCGCGGTCCGATCGTCGACGAAGCCGCGCTCGTGGCCGCCGTCCGCAATGGGACGATTGCCGGCGCCGGCCTCGACGTCTACGACGAGGAGCCGCTGCCGCGCGACCATCCTCTGCGCAATCTTCCGAACACCGTGATCACGCCGCACCTGGGCTACGTCACCGAGGAGGGATACCGGATCTTCTACGGTCAGGCGCTGGACGATGTGAAGGCCTGGCTCGCTGGCCAGCCCGTTCGAGTTCTTCGCCCATAGCGAACCACAGGAGGACTGCGCATGATCTCGAGCCTGCGATTCGGTCCGCGATCGAAGATGCCGCTCGTCGTCGCCCTCGCCGCGCTGCTCGGGCCTGCCGTGGCCCACGCGCAGCCGGCCGCGGCGCCCGCGGCCCACGCCGCCCTCGCCACCGCATCGCCGGAGGCGGCAGGCATGTCGGCGGCGCGACTCACGCGCGTCACGAGCGCGTTCAAGCAAGAGATCGACGACAAGAAGGTGCCGGGCGCGGTCATGATGGTCACCCGGAAGGGCAAGCTGGTATACACGAGCGCTCTCGGCGCGCGCGATCCGAGGGGCGCCGATCCCATCCGGCTCGACACGATCTTCCGGATCTACTCGATGACCAAGCCGATGGCGTCGGTCGCCACGATGATCCTGGTCGAGGACGGTACCGTTCAGCTCACGGATCCGGTCTTCAAGTGGCTCCCGGCGTTCAAGGACGTGAAGGTCTCGACCAGCAGCGGTGACGTCGCCGCGCAGCGTCCGATGACGGTGCAGGATCTCCTGCGCCACACCGCAGGCCTGCCCTACGGCGAGCTCACGCAGAACGTGGCGGTCAAGGATGCGCTGGCGCAGGCCGGCCTCTTCAAGCCGGGGGTGATCGATTTCGACGTCCGTGACATGACGGGCGCCGAACAGGTCGAACGGCTGGCGAAAATTCCGTTGATCCACCAGCCGGGAACGACCTGGGAATACAGCCTCGCCACCGACGTCCTCGGGCGCGTGGTGGAGGCGGCGTCGGGCAAGCGCCTCGGTGACTTCCTCAGCGAGCGCCTCTTCAAGCCGCTCAAGATGAACGACACGGGGTTCTGGGTGCCCGAGGCGAAAATGGCGCGGGTCGCCCAACCCTTCGACAAGGATCCGCTTTCGGGCGCGGCGATCAAGTTGATCGACGTGTCGAAGCAGCCGGGAAACGATTCCGGCGGCGCCGGTGGGCTATCGACCGCGGGCGACTACCTGCGTTTCGCGCAGATGCTGGCCAACGGCGGCGTCCTCGACGGCCAGCGCATCCTGAGCCGCACCACCGTCAGGCTCATGACCTCCGATCATCTCGGCTCGCGCCTTCCGCTCGCACCGACGCCCGGCGGCACAGTCCTGGGCGCCTCCACCTACACGTTCGGGCTCGGCTTCGCCGTGCGCCCGTCGGATGGCATCGCCCCGGTGCCGGGGTCGGCCGGTGATTTCAACTGGGGCGGCTATGCGGGGACGCTCTTCTGGGTCGATCCGAAAGAGCAGCTGGTCGCGGTCTTCATGGTGCAGTCGGCGGGCGCCTTGCGCCTCTACCACCGCACCCTGTTCAGGCAGCTCGTCTATCAAACGATCGTCGACTGAGCGTGACGGCCGCGCGCGCGGCGGCGAAGGCCGCCGCCGCGCGTCGCGGACAGTCTGAGGCGCGAGCGCTCCGGGTTCAGGCGACCGGCGGCGCCACGAACCCGTAGCGGAGATTGGTCCGCCCCGGCCCTTCGCGCTCGTAGTCCGCTCTCGCGAGCGCGATACGGTCGGTCGTCGAGCTCGGCGCGGCGCTTGGCGTCGTACTTGTAGAGCCGCGCGGAGTTCTCGCCGAAGATCGTCGCGCTTGACCGGGCCGTCGGCGGGGCCGAGCGGCGCGAAGCCGTACTTCTTCTGCATCTCCTCGGGGATCTCGAGCCGGCGCAGCGCCTCGATCTGCCACTGCGGCGCGCCGGTCCAGATCGCGTCGGTGCCCCACACCACGTGGTCGGCGCCGAGCCCCTTCACCAGCGTCCCCATCATCGCCGCGCAGAGGCGCGGCTCGGCCACCGTGCTCTGCGCGAAGATCTGGCCCAGGTCGCCGTACACGTTCTTGACGCCGTACTTGGCCGGGATGTCGGCGAGGTCGCTCACCCAGTCCACGCGGCCGGTCTGCTCGAACTGCGCCCAGCCGTTGCCCTGCTCGCCGCCGGTGAAGCGGAACGCCGAGTGATAGATGACGAAGTTGAGCTGCGGCCAGTCCTTCGCCGCCTTACCCACGTCGCGGACGTCGGCGTACTCGAGGAGCTGCGGGAAGTTCTTCGTCGTCGACATCGGATAGAGGCCCTTGTGCACGCAGACGTTGACGAGCCCCGCCTTCGCCAGCTTCTCGTAGAACGGGTAGAGCAGCTTCTCGTCGTCCATGCGCCAGGGATGCTTCGCCAGCTGCTTGTTCGTGTTGTCGCCGACCGTGTAACCCTTGAACGAGTCGGGCTTGAGCTGCGCGATCGTCTGATCGACCGACTCCATCCAGCCCGGGCATGCCGGGCATGAAGATCGCGTGCGACATCAGGCGCCGCGACCCGGTGAGCTGGTTCACCTTGGCGCGCGCCTCCGCCTTCATCTCGTTCGTGAGGAACCAGTCGCGCGGCTCCTCGGAGCCCGAGCCCGAGATGAGCGCCACCTTCGTGTCGCTGTCGAAATAGATCTCCTTGAAGTAGTTCGCGAACTTCAGGTCGTCGAGCGTCTGCGGCTTGCCGGCGAGCCCTGGGTTCCAGCCCGCCTTGCCCACGGCCTCGCGCGAGCGCACGAAGTTCTCGAGCCGCGTGTCGTCGCGCAGGAAGTGGGTGTGCATGTCCATGATGAACTGGCCGGCCAGCGCCTTCGCGCGCTCGTTCGCCGCGTCGGGGTTCTGCGCTTCCGCGCGGCTCACGCCGAAGATCGGGCCGTAGACGTCGTTCATCGCGACGAACGCCGCGGCCATGCCGGCGGCGGTCTGGAAGAACTTGCGACGGCTCACGCCCTGGCGCCGGGCGAGCTGGTCGCCCAGCTCCTTGATGCGCGCCTCGACCGCTTTCTGCTTGGCGGTCTGTGGCAGCGGCGTGAACTCGTCGCTCGCGACGAACTGGGTCGGGATCGGCGACGGAAAGGACGACGTTTCCGCGGGAAGCAGATCCATGGCGACCTCCTGGGTCTAAAGGCTCACTTCATCGGTGAGAAAGCCGTGGGACGCAGGATCGTGTTGGCCACCTGCTGCACGATCGGGCCGTTCTTCTCGCTCTCGGCGAACACGCGGACGCGCTCGGGGTCCTTGACGAACGTGTCGAACTTGGACAACCGCTCGTCCAGGCTCTCCCACGCCAGGAGGTAGATGAGCTCGTTGCTGTTACCGCCGATCGCGTTGTGCCAGTAGCCCACCTGCCGGAAGCCGTGCTTCTTGAAGGCGGCGCAGGTGAAGTTGCCGAACCGGTCGGTGATGTTCTGGATCTTGCCGGGCATCGCCTGGTACTCGCGGAGCTCGAAGAGGTAGGGGCTCCGGCTCGACGCGTCGGGTCCGTACGGCTCGCCGCGGTCGATCTGCGAATACGAGGTGGGCTCCATGAGCTGGTTGTAGACGCAGTTGACGAGCGGCCCGTCCTTCTCGGTCTCCGCCCACTTCTTGGCCCGCTCGGGGTCGGCCCGCCAGGCCGCGCTCTTCTTGGTGCGCTCCTCGTAGCTCTCCCAGCCCCAGATGTAGACCGAGCTGGTTGCTCTTCTGGGCGACGACCGGGGTCCAGAACCCGATCAGACGGAAGCCGTATTCCTTCCACTTGTGAACGGTGAAGCTCCCGAAGCGATCGACGAGCGCGGGGAGCTTTCCGGCGGCGACGTCGTAGCGGCGAAGCTCGTAGAGCATGCGGCACCTCCGTGTGAGAGCGATAGGGATTGAGACGGCCGCTAGGATATCACCACAGGTGCCGGCTGTAGCGGGCTCGCCAGGGTTCGGCTATTCTGGGGCCGTCCGAAGCCACGGGTTTCGGACATCGGCACGAGACGAGTTGCGCACCGAGCGGAACGCCCTCTCCGGCGCCGCTTCAGGAGACTCTCGATGGCGCGACGCGGCGCGCGCAAGCGACCGAGGGGCCGCATCTCACGTCGCGAGCCCCGGAAACAAAATCCCCAGGGCCAGTCCGCCGAGCAGGCGCCGGAGGCGACCTTTCCCCTCGTGGTAGGCATGGGCGCCTCAGCCGGCGGCCTCGAAGCGTTCACCAGGTTCTTCCAGGCCATGCCGGCCGACAGCGGCATGGCGTTCGTCGTGATCCAGCATCTCGATCCCGACCACGAGAGTCTGACCGCCGAGCTGCTGGGCAGGCACACGAAGATGCCCGTGCAGCAGGTGGCCGACGACACGGCCGTCGAGAGAGACCACGTCTACGTGATCCCGCCGAACAGGTACCTCGGCATCGGCCAGGACGTCCTGCGGCTCACGCCGTCCGCCCCGCGACGGGCGATACGCATGCCGATCGACTTCTTCTTTCGGTCGTTGGCCGAGGATCGGCAGGAGCGAGCGATCGGCATCGTCCTCTCCGGCACCGGCACCGACGGCACCCTCGGCCTGAAGGAGATCAAGACGGTCGGCGGTATGGCCCTCGTCCAGGAGCCCATGACCGCTCAACACGATGGCATGCCGCGAAGCGCGATCGCCGCCGATGCGGCCGACCGCGTGCTGGCCGTGGAAAAGATGCCGGAGATGCTGCTGAAGTACGCGCGGCATCCCTACCTGACCGTGGCGAGGCACGCGCCGGCCGGCGAGAAGGGCAGCTGGGTCGACCTGACCGGAGTCCTGGCCCTCCTCCGCACTCGGCTTCAGCTTCGACTTCAGCGGCTACAAGCCCGGCACGCTCGTCCGGCGCATCCGACGTCGCATGGGGCTTCGACACGTCGAGCGATTGCCCGACTATCTGCAGCTCTTGCGAAGCGATCCGGGCGAGGTCAAGGCCCTGTTCAAGGACCTGCTGATCGGCGTGACCCGCTTCTTCCGCGATCCGGAGGCGTGGCAGCTACCTGGAGGAAGAGATCCTGCCTTCCCTCCTGCGCGAGCGGGAGGCCGGGGCCCCGCTGCGGGTGTGGGTCGCCGGGTGCGCGCACCGGCGAGGAGGCGTACTGCCTGGGCATGCTGCTGATCGAGGACAGCCACGCCGCGCAGTGGAGCGGCCCGATCCAGGTCTTCGCCTCGGACATCGACAAGAAGCGCTGGACATCGCCCGCACGGGCATATACCCGGAGAGGATCGCGGCCGACGTGCCGCCCGGGCGCCTGCGGCGGTTCTTCGTGAAGGACGGGAGCCACTACTGCGTGAGCAAGGAGCTGCGCGAGACGATCATCTTCGCCGCAGCAGAACCTCATCGCCGATCCGCCGTTCTCCAAGCTCGATCTGATCAGCTGCCGAAACCTGCTGATCTACTTGAGCGCGGACGTCCAGAAGCGGATCATCTCGCTGCTCCACTTCGCGCTGACCCAAGGCGGATACCTCTTCCTCGGCAGCGCCGGAGATCGATCGGACTCGCGGAGGATCTCTTCGACACGGTGTCGAAGCGGTGGCGGATCTATCGGCCGCATCGGGCCCACCCGCTACGACATGCTCGCCGCCCCGGCCATCGGCCGCACACGGGCCGATCCCGGAGCAGGCGGCCGATCCGTTGGCGCCACCAAAGACCAATCGGCTGCTCGCCGCGGGTCCAGCAGCAACTGCTCGAGCGCTATGCCCCAGCCGGCGTGGTGATCAACCGCCGCTACGAGATCCAGCTGTTCGTGGGGCGGACCGATCGATACCTGACGCAGCCGGCCGGCGCGCCGACAGACGACCTCCTGACGCGGGTGCGCGAGGGTCTACAGACGCGGCTCCGGGCGCTGGTCGCCAGGGGATCACCGATCACGAGCCGCAGACGGTCACCGTCCGCATGCGGCGCGACAACGCCTGGCATCCCGTCCGGATTTCTGTCGAGCCGCTCCAGCTGTCGGGCGACACCGACGGCCTGCTCCTGGTCTCCTTCGGCGACGAGGAGGCGAAGCCCGGGCCGTCCGCCGAAGCCGTCAGCTCAGCGGTGACCGAGCGGGACGAGTCTCTGGTGCGGCAGCTCGAGGCCGAGCTGAAGGCTTCCGGGAAGACCTGCAGGGCACCATCGCGGGAATGCGAGGCCTCGAACGAGGAGCTCAGAGCGGCCAACGAGGAGGTGATGTCGGTCAACGAGGAGCTCCAGTCGACCAACGAGGAGCTGGAGACCTCGAAGGAGGAGCTGCAGTCGCTGAACGAGGAGCTGAACACGGTCAACGCGCAGCTCCAGAGCAAGATCGACGAGCTGGAGCGCACGAACAACGACCTCGACAACCTGCTGACGAGCACGAACATCGCGACCGTCTTTCTCGATAGCCGGCTCCGCATCCGGCGGTTTACCACCGCCGCCACGGGCTGTTCAACCTGATCCCCTCCGACGTCGGCCGTCCCCTCGCCGATATCGCGCAGACGTTCACCGATCCGGCACTGCTGACGGACGCGGCGACGGTGCTGAAGACGCTCTCGCCGCGGCAGGCCGAGGTGGCCGCGCGCGACGGCCGCTGGTACATGCGGCAGGTCCTGCCCTACCGCACGCAGGACAACCGTATCGAAGGAGTGGTGATCACGTTCTCGGACGTCGCGGCCGAGGCGCTGCAGGGAGCCCGGTCGGATCTCGAGGCGGCGCTGAGCAAGCTGACCGCCAACGAGGCCCGACTGCAGACGACCCTGGACACCGCAGCCGACGCGATCATTACGATCGACGAGTCGGGCCGGTGCATTCATTCAACCGCACCGCCGAGAGGATCTTCGGCTACGGTGCCGTGGAAGTGATAGGCAAGAACGTGTCCATGCTCATGCCGCCGCCGTACTCGCAGGAGCACGACCGCTATCTCGCCCGCTACCGTGAGACGGGCGTGGCGCGACTCATCGGGATCGGCCGCGAGGTCGAGGGACGCCGCAAGGACGGGACGCGGGTCCCGCTGGACCTGGCCGTGAGCGAATTCATGGACTCCACCGGGCGCAAGTTCTCCGGCATCCTGCGAGACCTGACCGAGCGCAAGCAGGCCGCGCAGTGGCGGCGCGAACACGAGTCGCAGCTCGCCCACATGTTGCGCGCCAACACCGCGGGAGAGGCCGCGGCCAGTCTCGCGCATCAGCTCAACCAGCCGCTCGCCGCGCTCGCGAACGACATCGCGACGTGCCAGGCGCGGCTCGGCGCCGGCCGCGCGCCCGGGGTGCGCGCGCTGCTCAAGCACGCCACGGCCGAGGCCCAGCGCGCGGGCGCGATCCTGCGCCGCTTCCGCGACATGATCCGCAAGAAGCCGCCGCAATTGGAACGGGTCGATCTGCGTGACATCATCCGCGACGCCGCTGAGGTGATGCGACCCGAGATGGCCCGGCACCACGTGGCGCTCGATCTTCGCCTGCCGTCCGACCCGCTGCCCGTCAGGGTGGATCGCGTGGAGATCGAGCAGGTCATCTTGAACCTCGTGCAGAACGCCCTCGATGTCGTCCAGGCGGCCGGCCGCCGCCGGCAGATCAGCGTGCGGGCGATCCGACTGCAGGCGACCCGCGACGTCGGAGAGCTGGCCCGGGTCTCGGTCGAGGACAACGGTCCCGGCATTTCGCCGGAGGCGGCGGACCGGCTGTTCGAGCCCTTCTTCACCACGAAGAAGGGCGGCCTCGGGATGGGCCTGACGATCGCGCGCACTCTCGTCGAGGCCTATCGCGGCCGGACCTGGGTCGAGCGGCGACCGCGGAAGCAGGGGGCCGCCGTCAGGTTCACGCTCCCGCTTCACGCAGCGCCGGAAGGGGCAAAGGGTGATGATGGCCGAGTCCACCGTGTTCGTCGTCGACGATGACAAGGGCGTCCGCAGGTCGCTGACCGCGCTCGGACGAGCGCACGGCCTGGCGGTAGAAGCCTACGCGTCGAGCGAGGCGTTTCTGGCCGCGTACGACCCGGCGCGATCGGGGTGCCTGATCCTTGACGTGCGCCTGGCGGCTGGAAAGAGCGGGCTCGACCTCCAGGACGAGCTGCGACACCGTGGTCACGACCTACCTATCATCGTGATGACGGGCTACGGCAACGTGTCGGCGTCGGTGCGCTCGTTCCGCCAAGGCGCCGTGGACTTTCTGGAGAAGCCGGTGGTACCCCGCGTGCTGCTGAGCCGGATTCGCGAGGCCCTGGCGGCCGATCAACGGCGCCAGGAGCGCTCGGCGGTGAGGCTGCGGCTCGCGCGCCTGACCTCGCGCGAGAGAGGTGGCCGGGTTGCTCGTGAAGGGCAAGCGCTCGAAGGAGATCGCCGCGACGCTCGGCATCAGCCCCCGCACTGCGGAGGGACATCGGCGCCAGGTGCTGCGCAAGATGGAGGTCGGCTCCACGGCCGAGCTCGCCACCGCCTGGCTCGCCCAGTAGCTCGACGCGGTCCACGTAGAACTACGCGCGTGGTTCTGTCCGAGTAGTATTTGCGCCTCCTGCTCGTCGGCTAGTCCGTACAGTACTCAGGAATTTTTATGACGATTCTGCTCGTCGACGACGATCCCGACGTGCGCGCATTCATGCGCGAGGCGCTCGGGATTGCTGGGTTCACGATCCTCGAGGCGGCCGACGGGAACGAAGCTCTCAGAATCGCGGAGACGACTCGCCGGCCCATCGAGATGCTCGTGACCGACATCAACATGCCCGGAATCGACGGACTGGAGCTCGCCCGACGCGTCCAGGCCCTTCGCCCGGACACCGGCGTCCTGTGCATGTCCGGCGCGGCTGTGGACGTGGTGGCGGCGCAGGGCACTCTGACTGGGATGGTATTTCTGCGAAAGCCTTTCGGCCCGAACGTCTTGCTCGAGCGCGTCCGTGATGCCATGCGAGCAGGCGCCGCGACTCGTTCGACAATGCCGATCGCGCGTGGCTGACCAGCCGTCAATTCCGCCGTGGGCCATAGTGCTGGCCGAGGGGCGCTCGCTGCTGCGCCAGACGCTCGACCGCATCCGGCCACGGATTCCCGTCGCGCGCACCGTCGTGGTGACCCACGTGCGGGACGCCGAGTATGTGGCCAAGGAGTTTGCGAACGGCGAAGCGCCCGAGTGCCTGCTCCAACCGGAAGATCGGGGCACGGCTGCGGCCATTCTGTGGGCCGCCCACATCATCCGGCAGCGCGAGCCCGGCGCGGTGACCGTGGTGTTTCCTTGCGACCACGACGTGGACGGCGAGCCCGAGTTCATGGGACACGTCCTCGACGTCGTCGCCTTCGTCCGCCGACGCGGTGAACGGCTCGTGCTCATCGGGGCGACCCCGACCGAGGCGGAAACGCAGTACGGATGGATCGAGCCGGGGGACCCGGTCGGCGGGATCCACGGGCGAGCGGTCTACGGGATCAGACGGGTCTGCGAGAAACCGTCCCCGGATGTGGCGCGAGCCCTTCACGACGCAGGCGCCTTCTGGAACACGTTCATCGTGGTGAGCTCGGTGGAAACCTTGGCGGCCGTCGGCGCCGCCACGGTGCCCCATCTCAATGCACGGCTTGAGCGCCTCGCTGCCTTCGGCGACACGCCGGAGGCGCTCGAGGAGGTCCTGCAGACCTTCGCGCTCGCGCCCAGCGCCAGCTTCTCCAGCGACGTGTTGGAGCGCCTTCCGCTAGCGCTGGCGGTCTCTCCACTACCCACACGCGTCGTCTGGGCGGACTGCAACACGCGCGAGAGAGTGGTCGCGAGCCTGCGCCGGGCGGGTCTCACGTCCCGGTTGCTGGAGGATCTCGGCAGTAGTCCTGCAGCTGACCTGACGCGGCATTAGAACGGATTCGAGATCGGAGCCGATGAGCGCCCGAACGCGGCACAGCGCATGAGCACGCCCGCCGACCTCAAAAGGCGGGTCGCGAACAACGACCAAGATCATCCCTCCAGGGACGCCGATCTCCGGCTCTTCGACGGAAGCCCCCAGATGCGCGCCATCCGAGCGATCATCGAAAGCGTCGCCGACTGCGACGTGACGGTCTTGATCCGTGGGGAAAGCGGCGTCGGCAAGGACCTCGTCGCCCGAGCCATCCACGCGGCATCGGCCCGCCGTCAGGGGCCGTTCGTCACCGTGAATTGCGCGGCGATTCCGTCGGGACTGCTCGAGTCGGAGCTCTTCGGCCATGAGCGAGGCGCGTTCACCGGCGCGCACCAGCGCAAGCAGGGGCAGTTCGAGCACGCCAACAAGGGCACGATCTACCTGGACGAGATCGCCGAGCTGCCGCTATCCTTGCAGGCCAAGCTTCTCCACGTGCTGCAAGACTTCCGGTTCTCGCGCGTGGGCGGCCACGGGCCGCTCGATGTCGACACGCGCGTGATCGCCGCCACCAATCGCGACCTGGAGAAGGCGATGTCGCTCGGCGAGTTCCGAGAGGATCTCTACTACCGGCTCAATGTGGTGGAGATCCGTGTACCGCCGCTGCGAGAGCGCCGGGCGGAAATCCCGGGGCTGGCTGTGTCGTTCCTGGCCGAGTTCAATGCCCGGTACGGACGGAACAAGCGCCTCTCGCCCGAGACGATCGCACGGCTGACGGAATACGGCTGGTCGGGCAACGTCCGCGAGCTGGAGAACGTCATTCGACGCATGGTGCTGCTCACGGACGGTGAGCAGACGTTCGAAGCCCTGGTCGCCCGCGCTCGAAACGGGCACACCGCGGCATGCGCTTCGCCTGTCGTCGCTGAGAGCCTGAAGCGGATCGCGCGCAGCGCGGCGCGAGAAGCCGAGTGCCGCGCGCTGTCCGAGGTGCTCGAGCACGTGCAATGGAATCGCGCTGCGGCAGCCCGGATTCTCAGGGTCAGTTACAAGACGCTGCTCAACAAGATCTCCACGCACGAGCTGATGCCACCGTCGCGCTGAGAGGCTACTCGCGCCGACGAGCGCCGGCCTTCTCGACCAGCTGCACCAGCATCTCGTACGGCTGCGCGCCGACGACCCCGTAGCCGCCTGCCACGAACGTCGGCACGCCGGTCACGCCCAGCTGGCGCGATTTGGCCCAGTCGGCGTCGACCGCGTCCTTGAACCGGCGCTCCTTCAACACGTCGCGAGCCTCCCCGGGGTCGAGCCCGACCGAGCGCACCACGTCGAGCATCACCTCGGTGTCGCCGATGTTCACCGCGCCGACGAAGTAGGCGCGATAGAACGCGTCGTGGATCGCGGCCCCGCCGGGCTTGGTGTCGGCCCACTTGCCGAGCTCCTGGGCGAGGCGGCTGTTGTAGGTGTGCGTGCGCCGGCTGTAGGGCAGGCCCTCCTTGTCCATCAGACCCTTCATCCGCGAATAGGCCGCCTCGGGATCGATGCCGCGCTCGGCGTAGAACGTGGCCATGTCGCGGCCCTCGGCGGCGTCTCCGGGTGAAGCGGGAAATGCACGAGCACGGGCTCGATGTCGTATGTCTGCTGGAGCTTGTCAGTACGCACCGTACTGAGATAGCACCAGGGTCAGACGTAGTCGGTGAAGATCTCGAATTTCGTCGGCTCGCTCATCGGTGGTCCTCCCTTGGTGCCGAATCTGCGCTGGCCTCGTAGATCGCGCGCCAGACCCGCTCGGGTGTCGCCGGCATCTCGATGTGCTCGACGCCCAGCTCGGCGAGCGCGTCGACGATCGCGTTCACCACGGCGCCGAGCGCCGGCGTCGTGCCTCCCTCGCCGCCGCCCCGCAGGCCGAGCGGATGCGCCGTCGAGGGCACCTCGCTGATCTCCGTCGTGAACGGCGGCAGCATGTCCGCGCGCGGCAGCGCGTAGTCCATCATGGTCGACGACAGGAGCTGGCCGGTGCCGGCCTCGTACGCGCAGGCCTCCCAGAGGGCCTGCCCCACGCCCTGCGCGATGCCGCCGTGCGTCTGGCCGTGCAGGATCATCGGGTTGACGGCGCGCCCGCAATCGTCGACGGTCGTGTAGCGCACGAGTGTCACCTCGCCGGTCTCGGGATCGACCTCGACCTCGCAGACCGCGGTGCCATAGGGATAGGACGGCAGCGGCATCGTCTCGTCGCTCAGGCCGTCGAGCGGCCCGCGCGTGTCGGCCGGCGCGTCCGCGCGCGCCGCGGCGCGGGCCACCTCGAAGAGGTCGACCGATCGGTCCGTGCCCTTCACGCGGAACCGGCGCGCGGAGAACTCGACGTCGTCGACCGCCGCCTCGAGCATCCACGCGGCGATGCGCCGGCCCTTGTCGACGATCTGGTCCGACGCCTTCGCCATCACCACGGCGGCCAGCCTGAGCGCGCGCGCCGAGTGGGCGCCGCCGCCGACCACGGTGACGTCGGTGTCGCCGGTGATCAGGCGCACCTCGCCGAGCTCCACGCCGAGCCATTCGACCAGGAGCTGGGCGAAGCTGGTCGCGTGGCCCTGCCCGGACGAGAGCGTGCCCAGCACCAGATCGACGAACCCGTCGGGGCGCACCGTGATGTGGGCGCGCTCGCGCGGAAATCCGGTGTTCAGCTCGATGTAATTGGCCACGCCGATGCCGCGATAGCGGCCGCGCCGCCGCGCCTCGGCGCGCCGGCCCTCGAAGCCCTTCCAGTCCGCGAGCTCGACGGCGCGGTCGAACGCGGCCTGATAGTCGCCGCTGTCGTAGACCAGGCCCATCGGATTCTTGTACGGCATCGCGCTCGCGGGCACGAGGTTGCGCCGTCGCAGCTCGAGCCGATCGAATCCGTGGCGGCGCGCGGCGAGATCGATCAGCCGCTCCATGATGAACATGACTTCCGGGCGGCCGGCGCTGCGATATGGCGTCGTCGGCGTCGTGTTCGTGAGGACGGCGCGCCCGTGCATCGACACAGCCGGCATGCGGTAGACGGTCGCGGTCAGGGCCATGCCCTTGTTGAGCGGGTGGAACGAGACGGCGTGGGCGCCGACGTTGCTCGTGTTGGCGCCGCGGAACGCGAGGAAGTTGCCCTCGCGGTCGAGGGCCAGCTCGGCGCGCGCCGTGAGATCGCGGCCGCCGTAGTCGGCCATGAAGGCCTCGCGGCGCTCGGCCGTCCACTTCACCGGGCGCCCGACCCGCCGCGCGGCCCACGCGACCAGCGCGAACTCCGGATAGCAGCTGTTGCGCGTGCCGAAGTTGCCGCCGACGTCGCCCGCCATCACCCGCACCGCGCTCTCGGGCACGCCGAGCGAGCCGGCCACGCCCGTCTGCGTCCGGCCGAGGCCTCCCGCGCCCGCGTGCACGGTGTAGCGGCCGCTCGCGGGGTCCCAGACGCCGACCGCCGCGCGCGGCTCCATCGGCACGCCCGTGATCCGGTGCACCCACGTATCCAGCCGCACGACGTGCGCGGCGCGCGCGAAGGCGCGATCGACACCGGCGGCGTCGCCTAGGCCGGTATCCACGCACACGTTCGATGCGGTCCCGTCGTACAGGATCGGCGCGCCGGGCTGCGCGGCGACCGTGCTGGCGGTGACCGCCGGCAGCGCCGTCCACTCCACGTCGACGCGCTCGGCGCCGTCGCGCGCCGCGGCGGGTGTCTCGGCGACGACCATGGCCACCACTTCGCCGACGAAGCGTACGCGGTCGGCGGGCATCGGCGGGTGCGGCGCGATGAAGGCCACGTCGCGGCTTCGCAGCATGTCCTCGTGCGGGTTGCCCGGCATCGGGCTGTGCGTGAGCGGCTTCACGCCGTCGGCGGCGGCATCGGCGCCTGTCAGCACCGCGATCACGCCGGGGGTGGCCAGGGCGGCGGCGGTGTCCACGCGGCCGACGCGCGCGTGGGCGTGGGGCGAGCGCACGAAGCACGCGTAGGCCTGGCCGGCCACGTTGACGTCGTCGCTGTAGCAGCCGCCGCCGACGAGCAGGCGCGCGTCTTCCTTGCGCAAGATCGGCTTGCCGAAGCCTTCGCGCGCCGCGCGGGTGCGGGACTGGAGAAAGGACATCGCGGCAGGATCGTTGCTCGGCGCCGCGACGGTGTCAAGGCTTGACAGTGCCGGCGTTCAGGCGGATCGTGCGCGCGTCGGGTTAGCGCATGGCACCCCTGATGTCCCCAAGGCTCCGGCCGCGAGGGAGACCGACATGACAACCCCACGATGGATCTGCTCGGGCGCAGCGCTCCTCGGTCTCATCCTCCTGGTGTCCGCGTGGCCCACGGCCCGGCCGTGGGCTCAGCCGATCCCAGGCGTGCAGATCGACAACGACGACATCGGCGGCGTGGTCACCGGCAGGAATGGACCCGAAGCCGGTGTCTGGGTCGTCGCGGAGACGACTGATCTCGGGACCCGCTTCGCGAGAATCGTGGTTACCGACGACCACGGGCGCTACGTGATCCCCGACCTGCCGCAGGCAACCTACAACGTGTGGGTGCGAGGGTACGGACTGGTCGACTCGCCGAAGGTTCGGGCGGCACGCGGCCAGATCGTGAACCTGACCGCGGATCGCGGCGCCAAACCCCGCGGCAGCCGCCGAGTACTATCCCGCGATCTATTGGTTCGCCCTACTCAAGATTCCCGACAAGAGCCTGTTCCCGGGCACCGGCCCCGAGGGCAACGGCGTTCCCGTGGCCTTCAAGACTCAGGAGCAGTGGCTCAACGTCATCCAGCTCAACGGCTGCGGCAACTGCCACCAGCTCGGCGACAAGGCGACGCGCGAGTTCCCCGCGGCGCTCGAAGCGTCGAAGAGCTCGTCGATCGACGCGTGGACGCGGCGGCTTCAGTCGGGACCGGGCGGCGGCACGATGGTCAGGACGATCGGAACCCTCAACACGTCCGACGGCGGCCACATCCGCCGCCTGGCGGAATGGACCGATCGCATCCGCGCGGGCGAGTTACCGAGCTCGGTGCCGCCAAGACCCAATGGCGTCGAGCGCAATCTGGTCGTGACCGTGTACGACTGGCTCTCCGCCGAAGTACTACATTCACGACCTGGCCCTCACCGACCGGCGCAAGCCCACCGTCAACGCCTTCGGTCCGATCTACGGCGCCGCCGAGCTGAGCACCGACGACTTGCCGATTCTGGACCCGGTCAAGATCACCAAGACGACCATGAGGGTCCCGGTGCGCGACCAGGACGCGCCCAGCTCGGCCTTGGCGAATCCCGTCGTGGCGCCGTCGCCGTACTTCGGGACGGAGCAGGTGTGGGACTCGCGCGTCAACGCGCACAATCCGATGCTGGATCAGGACGGCCGGGTCTACTACACGGCTCAGGTCCGCTCGCCGAAGAATCCGCCACGCTACTGTTTTGCCGAATCCGCTCATCCCTCGGCGAAGGTTTATCCCCTCACGCGCACGCCCGACGGATTCGTGCAGAACTCCCGCCAGGTCACGGTGTACGAGCCGAAGAGCCGGCAGTTCACGTTCATTGATACGTGCTTCGGGACACACCACCTGAATTTCGGCGAGGACGCCAACCACACGCTGTGGCTCAGCAACAATCTGCAAAATGAGCTCGCCATCGTGGGCTGGGTCAACACGAAGATGTTCTGGCAGTCGCGCGACGCGGGAAAGTCGCAGGGCTGGACGCCGCTCATCGTCGACACGAACGGCAACGGCAAGCGTGACGCCTGGGTCGAGCCGAACCAGCCTGAAGATCCGACCAAGGACAAGCGCATCGGACTCGGGTTCTACGGCATCGCCTACAACCCGGTCGACGGTTCGATCTGGGGATCGAACATCGGCCATCCTGGCTATGTCCTGCGGCTCCAGCCCGGCTCCAATCCGTCCGAGACCGCACTGGCGGAGGTCTACCGAGTTCCATCCCCCGGCTACGGCATGCGCGGATTCGACATCGACCGCCGCGGCGTCGCGTGGGTGACCCTCGCGAGCGGTCACATCGCGAGCTTCGATCGCGGCAAGTGCAAGGGGCGTCTCAATGGCCCTGGCGCGGCCGAGGGAACCTTGTGCCCCGAAGGCTGGACGTTCTATCCGTTGCCGGGTCCGTCCTTCGCCGGCCGCGAGGGCGCCGCCGAAGCTCCGTACTACACCTGGGTGGACCAGCACGACATCCTCGGCCTGGGCGCGAACACGCCCATCGGGACTGGCAACTTTTCGGATTCGCTCCACGCGCTCACGTACGGCAAGGTCGTCGAGCTACGTGTCCCCTACCCGATGGGATTCTTCGCCAAGGGCGTGGACGGCCGCATCGATGATCCCAAGGCCGGGTGGAAAGGCAGGGGGTTGTGGGTTACCTCAGGCAACCGCACGCCGATGCACATCGAAGGCATCGACGCGCCGAGCCCGGGCGCGCCCGGTAAGACGTTGTCGAGCCCGCTGGTCGTGCGCTTTCAGCTGAGGCCGGATCCACTGGCGCGGTAGCCGGCCCGGGGGGGGCGCCTAGACCTCCCGACCCACGACCGGGCCTCGGATACGGCCGCGACGTCGGCTCGCCTTCCCTCTTTGCCGCTCCGTGACTACCCAGGTCTGCATATCCGGCTTGGTCCGAGCCTGTCTGATGGCGAAAGCGCGCGTCAGGGCAAGGCGATTCGTCATTGGCCCGACGCACGTCGACCACGCTATCCTGAAAGATATGCTGCGAGGCGGGGTTATCCAGTTCTGGGTAATTGGAAGTTGGGTGGACAAGCGATCATTGAGATTCCGAAGTCATGCTCCCTGAAGTGATCCGGACTGAGCGACTGGTTCTTCGACCTTGGTCGTTCGACGACATCGGAGATGTTTTCCTATACGCAAACGACGTGGAGTGGAGTCGGTACCTGAGAATTTCGCAACCCTATTCTCTGGAGGATGCGCGAAAGTTCGTCACCACGCAGGTGTCGCTGAACCGTCGGGAGCACCCTTCGTGGGCAATCGAGCACGAGGCACGCGTCGTCGGCGGAATCAATCTGCGCCTGCTCTCCGACCTTCGGATTGGCGTGGTGGGGTACTCGATTGCCCGAGCAGTCTGGGGACGGGGCCTGGCAACCGAGGCCGCTCGAGCCATTGTCGACGCGGCGTTTGATGGTTGCCCGAAGCTCACATGCGTGAGGGCTATGGTCGATGCGCGCAACGTCGCGTCACTTCGAGTGCTTGAGAAGCTCGCGATGAGGCGTGAGGGCGTTCTTCGGTTGAACCGGTTTAGCAATGACGGGCTCGTGGACGAAGTCTGGTGTGAGTTATCGCGAAGCGAGTGGGAAGCTGAACGGGCAGCTGGTAGATGAAGCGCCGCCCAACCTCGCGGTCCAGTGGACCGGAACTCGCGTTGCTCGCCTCCGGCCGCTCACCGCAGACGTTAGACGACCTCAATCTGGAACTCGATGACGCCGCAGAAAGCCGCGGAAATCGCCGGCCGTGCCGCTCGGCGCCTCAACATGCCGTGGAGCGACGCGGACGTTGTCGCGACGCGGCTCTTCCGCTTGTGGCCGTTCGCGAGGAAGTGGCGCGTCGTCTCGCGCGTGCCGAGCGAGATGGCGGAAACGACGATCGTCGTGGACGAGCGCAGCGGACGGGCGTTCCCGCAGCGCGTCCGGCACGCCCGGTCGCTCGCGGAACGCTGACCGCGCCGCTTGACGCGAGGAGGGCGGAGGGATGGATCGACTCGTGGAGGAGCGAGACCTCGACGCCACCCACTTCGGCTGTTGCGGCGACGAGGACCTATACCCGTTCGGCTGTCCAGATTGTGGCCGCTTGATGGTGTTTTGCTACGAATGCGGGACGCTGTACGACGACCTGACCGACCTGGGCCGCCGCGGCACGCCGATCAATCACTTTGACCCGGCCGCGCCGATATTCCACTGTCCGGGTTGCCGCATGCCGTTTGGGTACTTCTTCATGCGCGACGGGCAGCACAAGGTGACGATGGCGCGATGGGTGGGAGCCGGGCTTGGACACCTGCTCGACAAGGGTGCACGGGCCTGACGGCCGCGTCGAAACAGCTCTACCACAGCGCGAACCACCACCCCGAGGGATGCCACAGCGCGGCCTGGACTCGGATAGACGCGAGTTGCAACGCGCGATAGCTCTTGGGAGTCGGACTCATACCCGGCCCCAGCTCTCGAGCAGCTTCTCCACGCGCCGGCGATCCGCGGCGAGAGCCCAGCGAAGAAGCCAGGGCACGCGTCCGCTCGCGTCGATCGCCCCATAGAGCCGCAGCAGCGAGCGCGCGTCCGAGCGGGCGTCGGCGCGCAGATCCCCCCAGCCGAGCTGAGCATCGAGGTCAGCGGCGTGAACGGCCAGCCGCGCCACCCAGCGCGACAGCGCGCGCAGTCGATCGTAGTCCACGGTGTCGGGCGTGTCTGCGGCCGTGTGATAGGTCTCGGTCCGGCCGGACGTGAGGAACAGAAACGGCCGCTGCCCGTGCTCGCGCAAGCCGTGATAGTCGCTGCGCGAGAAGCGGGAGCCCGGCCGATAGGGCATCACTTCGATCATCGGCAGGCTCAGCCTGACCGGCTCCACACGCGCGGCCGGGGCAACGTCGCGCACGAGCGAGACCAGGCTCGGATCCGCTTCGGCGCCGAGGACGAACAGCGCGTCCGCCAGACCGGCGGATCGGATCTCAGGGGATGCGCGTCCGCCCATGAGATCGAAGACCAGCGCGAGGTCGAGCCGGTCCGCCGGCAGCGGCGGGTTGCGCCAGAACCACGACGATCCCATTCGCTCGGTGCGAACGTCGGGTGGCTCCTCGGCATCCGGGAAGAGCAGGACGACGTGGCGTCGAGCTCGGCCGAGTTCGGCCCGAGCGAATGCCCGAGCGCCAGGACCAGCGCGACCGAGCTCGCGTTGTCGTCCGCTCCGGCCTGGACCTTGCCGCCGAGCACCCCCCGGTGGTCGTAGTGCGCGACGAGGACGATCCAGCGCGCATCGCGCTCGGGCGCGCGATAGATCGCGCCGACGTTGATCGCGTAGGGCCCAGCTCACGGCCGCTGGGAAACGTCGGTTGCTCGAAGCTGTCGCCGAAGAGCGGAGCGAGGCCGGCCGCTTTCAGGCTCGCGACGATGTACGCGCGAGCGCGGGCGCTGCCCTCCGTGCCGCGGAGCCGACCCTGAAGCTCGGGCGCGGCCAGATAGCGGACGTCGGGCTCGATCGTCGAGACGTCCACAGCCGCGGCGACGTTGTTCGCGTTCGCGGAAACGCGGCGATGGGCCGGCGGCCGTCGCGGCGGCATCGACGAAGTGGTAAGGCAAGGGCTTGAGCGGACTCATCGCGCACCCCGCGAGAGACACGCTGACGGCCGTCACAACCGCGGCGATCTTTCTGGGCCTTCGCCACGGCCCAGCGATCGCGGTCAACTAGACCGTCTGGAGAATCTCGGCCGACGCCATCTCCGGCGTCAGGATCTCGCGCCAGTCGGCGTCGCGCGGCACCACACCCTCGGACGCCCGCAGCGGGTAGTAGGTCGGCTTGATGCCGCGCGGCGTGCCGCCGTCCCGAACCGTCTTCACCGCCGCGAGGAGCAGCCGGCGGGCCTGGATGATCGCCTTGTCGGCCGGCCCGAGATGCTCCTTGCTGCGATCGACGATGCGACCCATGCTCTCCTGGATCCCGCGGTCCTGGGTATTGATGCCGTCGATCCCGGTGAACGTCTCCGTCTTCTGCACCTGGCGATCCAGGAGATAGTTGTTCTGCCGATTGGCCTTCGAGCGGAAGGTCGTCTGGTCGACGTGCTCGGGGCCGTTGCCCGAGCGGCGCTCGAGCCGATCCTCCTCGTCGAGCGCTTCTTCGGTCGTGCTGTGGTGCCAGTTGTAGACCATCGTGTTGCCGTCATCCATCGGCACCCAGATGTGGCCGGCCACCGCCGGGAAGCCCTTGTGCGTCTGATAGGGCCGGATCTGATGGAACGGCATGACGAAGTGATAGGTGCGGATGTGGATCTCGGTCTCGCCGAGCGGCCGGATGCCGGAGTACTGATAGCCCCAATCCGTCAGGTCGACGACCAGGGACGGCGCCTTGCCGCGCACGAAGGCGGTCGTCGGGATTGAGGCCCCCGCGCTTGGAGTTGGGGACGAGCAGCCGGTGCAGAATCGGCGCGTGCGAGGTGTCGATCCCGCCTTCGAGCGCCTGGAGCCAGTTGCACTCCTCGATCACCTTCGACACGTGCCGGTGCGTCGCCGGCGCCTGCGTCCAGGCGAACTTCGGCAGCGGCGGCTGCAGATCCGGCCGGTCCCATGTAGGCCCAGACGATCCCGCCCACCTCGACCGTGGGATACGCCGGCTGGCGGATCTTGTGCTTGAAGGAGAGCTCTTCCGGCTCGTTCATCATGTCCACGCAGCGGCCGGTGACGTCGAACTTCCAGCCGTGGTAGACGCAGCGCAGCCCGCACTCCTCGTTGCGGCCGAAGAAGAGCGAGGCGCGCCGATGCGGGCAGAGCTCTTCGAGCAGCCCGATGCGCCCTTCGGTGTCGCGGAACGCCACCAGGTCCTCGCCGAGGAGCTTCACCCGCACGGGCGGGCAATCGGGCCCCGGCAATTCCGAGGCGAGCAAGGCCGGGATCCAGTAGCGCCGCAAGGTAGTGCCCATCGGCGTGCCCGGAGTGATGCGCGTGATGAGCTCGTTCTCTTCGTGGGTCAGCATGGCGTCTCTCCTCCCCGCTGAACGCTCCACGGCCGAGCGCCCGCTGAGAAACCTGGCCGATTATACTGCGGACCGCCGCGCTCCTGCCCGGTGTCGCCGTTTGCGCTTGACCGTCCCTCGGAACCCGGCCATTGTCCGGTGATGCCGAGATCGGTCGGCGTCGCCACCTCGCTCGTGCGCATCGCGACTCGCGACGGGGTCTGGCTGGACGGCATCGTGGCCGAGCCCCGCGGTCGTCGTCGGACGGCCCTCATCTGGGTCCACGGTCTCGGGTCGGTGTTCTCCTCGGGCCAGTCCCTCACCCGCGAGCTCTCGACGCGCCTCAACGCGGCCGGCATCGCCTACTTCAAGTTCAACAATCGCGGCCACGACGTGGTCGCCGGACGAGGCCGCCGCCTCGCCGGCGCGGCGTTCGAGCGCTTCGAGCAGAGCGTCGAAGACTTGCGGGCGATGGTCTCCTTCGCGCGACGATGCGGCTACCGCCGCGTCATCCTGGCCGGTCACTCCACCGGCGCCAACAAGGTGCTCCACTACGCCGCCCGCGGCCGCGACCGGCGCGTCAGCGGGATCGATCCTGGTCGGGCCGGTCTCGGACGTCGCGGCCGAGGCCAAGCGGCTCGGGGTGCCTGAGCTGCGCCGCCGGGTTGCCGGCGCCGAGCGAATCGCCCGGCGCGATCCCGACGGGCTCGTCCCCCGCGCGTGGGGCTTCTGGAGCGCTCGGCGCTACCTCAGCCTCTACCGCCCGGGCGGGGCGGAGGACGTGTTCCCCTACTATCGACCGAACGCCCGGTGGACGACGTTCCGGGCGGTGCGACTGCCCATCGCCGCGATCGTCGGCAGCCGCGACGAGTTCCTCGATCGCCCGGCGCCGGAGGTGATCGAAGCGTTTCGCCGCCAGGCGGTGCGCGCCCGATCCTTCGAGCGGCACCGTCGTCCCGCGGGCCCGCCACGGCTTTCAGGGCCACGAGCGCGAGCTGACCGACGTGGTCCTCGGCTGGATCCGCACGCGTCGCAGGACGTAACGCTTACCCGGTAACTTTGTCGAGCCGCGTAGACCGTGCGCGCTCGGCGCCCGGTCGCCCTCGCCGGCTTTGCCCTCCTCGACGCTCGAGAGCGCACGAAAAGCCGCGCCGATCGTCAGGGGCGCTCGCGCCCTGCCGCCGCGGCACAGCCCTTGCCTGCACAAGGCCGGTCGGCTCACACGAAGTCGCCGACGCAGGAGGGATCATGAAGAACGAACAGGTCGCCGAGCTTCTGTACCAGGCGCTGGAGACCGAGAGGGGCGGCATCCAGGTCTACACAGACGGCGCTCAACTGCGCCGTCAACGACGACCTCAAGAAGGAATGGGAGGAGTACCTCGAGCAGACCCGTAACCACGAGCGCATCGTCCTCGAGGCTGATGGACAAGCTCGGGCTCGACCCGGACATAGAGACGCCGGGCCGGCTGGTCGTGCGCCACATCGGCGAGTCGCTGGTCGAGGCCATGGAGATGGCGCTCGACGACGGCCCGCCGGAGGCCGCGCAGCTCGTCGCGTGCGAGAGCGTGGTCGCAGGCCGAGACGAAGGACCACCTGAACTGGGAGCTGATCCACGAGGTCGCCGAGAAAGCCAAGGGCGAGCTGCGGCAAAGCCCTGATGGCCGCCTACGACCAGGTGGAAGACGAGGAAGACGAGCACCTCTACCACACGACCGGCTGGTGCCGCGAGCTGTGGATCGAGTCGCTCGGCATGCCCGCCGTGCTTCCGCCGCCCGAGGAAGAGCAGGAAGTGAAGACCGCGATCGGGGCCGCGCGCGCCAAGAAGGCGCGTAAGCAGATGCTGTAGCCCGCGCGCCGGGGCCTCGGGCGGACCGAGGCCCCGGCTCTACGCGAGGTCCTCGAGCTTGAAGCGCCGCCGGGGGGCCAGCAAGGGCGCGAAGAGATCGCCGCGCGCGGCCACCCGCGCCGGCACATTGTCGATCCGGAAGTCTTCGATCCGAAGGCCGCGCTCGATCTCGGCCCATTCGACCGGCGTCGACACGGCCGCCGACGGATGTGGGCGTACGGAGTAGACCGACGCCAGGGTCCGGCCCCACGCGTTCTGGTTGTAGTCGACGAGCACGCGCTCGGTCGGGCGGCGGGCCACGCGGTATTCGGCGGTGAGCAGGCGCGGATGTGCCCCGGCCAGCGAGAGCGAGATCGTCTTGGCGATCGACCACACGTCTTTCTGCGTCGGCCCGCGCACGATCGGCACGTAGACGTGAATGCCCCGCGAGCCCGTCGTCTTCGCGTAGCAGGGCATCTTCAGCGAGTCGAGCGCCTGTTTCAAGATCAGCGCGGCCTCGCTGACCTGCGCGAACGTGGCGCCCTTCACCGGATCGAGGTCGAAGTGCAGATAGTCCGGGCGGTCGGTGTCGTCGCACCGCGCGTACCACTGGTTCAGATCGATGCAGCCGAGGTTCACGACCCAGAGCAGCGCCGGAAGATCCTGGATCATCGGAAAGTCGATGACACTGCCCGACTCGTGCTCGATCGCGCACGTCGCGATCCAGGCGGGGCGGGGCGACGGCGCGCGCTTCATGAAGAAGAAGTCGCCGGCGGCGCCGTTCGGATAGCGCTTCATCACCATGGCCCGGTCGCGCAGGTGCGGCAACAGCACCGCCGACACGTCGACGTAGTACTGGAGGAGATCGCCCTTCGTGATGGAGAGCTCGGGCCAGAAGGGCTTGCGCAGATTCGTCAGATGCACGACGCGTGCTCCGGCGCGCATCTCCACGGTGTCGACGCCGGTCGGGATGACCCGGCGCGGCCCACGGGTCGGACGGGCTTTCGTGACGCGAGCGCGCCTGGCGCCGGCCGGACTCATCGGAGCGGCGGCGGCAGCCGCGGGGGTCGTGGCCCGCGGCGGACGGCGTCGCGGACGCCGATGTACGTGAGCTCGGTGCCGGCGCGCGCGCAGCGGAGCAGCAGTCCCCCGCGGCTCATGTCGCCGCGGCCGACGAAGTCGGCGGGAAACCGCAGACGCTCGCCCAGCACGGCCAGCAGCGGATCGACGTACTTGCCGGTGGCGATGCTGCCGAGCAGAACGACCTCGCCGGAGGCGCCGAGCCGCCGGGCGAGCTGTCGTACGTCGCGGTCGAGCGGCCCGCGATAGCGGGGATCGTCGCCCTCGATGTCGACGGTCGCGAAGCGCTGCAGCCGCGCCAGATCGACGGGCTCGTCGGCCGGCCGCAAGCCGTCGGTCGGCGTGATGACGAAGACACCCGCGTGGCCGTCCGATGGATTCGCGAACGCGCGCGCGTACGTCAGCTTGCCGCGGAAGTAGAGGCCGCTCAGAAACGAGAAGACGTCGCCGAGCGGCGCGCCCGCGGTCCGAACGCGCTGGGCCAGCTCGAACGGACGCGCGGTCGCTCAGGACCATGCGCGCCCGCAGCCCGCCGCAGTGGGCCGGCGAGAGCAGGAAGATCCGGCTCACGCCCGGCTCGCCGGCGCCACCGCCCGCGCGAACTCCCCCGCGCTGCGCGTGTTCAACACCTCGTCGCGCCTGACCCAGCCGCGCCGCGCCATCGCGACGCCGTAACGGACATTGCCGAGCTCGTCCATCGAGTGGGCGTCGGTCGACACCACGAAGCGAATGCCGCGCTCGCGCGCGGCCCGGAGCCAAAGCGCGGAGCCAGGTCGAGCCGCCGCGGATCGCCGTTGATCTCGACCGCGGCGCGGCCGGCCGCCGCGGCGTCCAGGACTTCCTCGACGCGGCACTCGACCGGCGGCCGCGAGAGGATGAGGCGCCCGAGCGCGTGGCCCCAGATCTTGAAGCACGGCAGCGCCATCGTGCGGACAAGACGCTCGGTCATCTGGCTCGCGTCCATGCGATGGCGGCGATGGATGCTCGCGATGACGACGTCGAGCTGCTCGAGGATCGCGTCCGGATAGTCGAGGCTTCCGTCGGCGAGAATATCCGACTCGGTGCCGCGCAGGAGCCGCACCGCGACCTTCTCCTGCACGCGCGCGATCTCCTCCCACTGGGCCTTCAGGCGATCGACCGTGAGACCGCCGGCATAGGCCGCCGCGGGCGAGTGGTCGGTGATGGTCATGTACTCCGCGCCCAGCGCATCCGCCGCCCGCGCCATCTGCTCGACGGTGTGCTGGCCGTCGCTGAAGACGGTGTGGCAGTGCACGAAGCCTCTGAGATCGCCCGCGGTCACGAGATCGGCGGGCAAGGCGCCTGCGGTCGCCGCCTCGATCTCGCCGGCGTCCTCGCGGAGCTCCGGCGGGATGAACGGCAACCCAAGTCGGCGGTAGATCTCCGCCTCGCTCTCCCCCTCGAGGCGCACGCCGCGCTCTCGAGCCAGGCGCTCGAGATGCTGAACGTGGCCCGCCGAGCCCGTCGCCCTCAGCAGTGCTGCTGCGTACGCGGCGCGCGGGGCGACCTGAACGCGGACCGGGAGACCGTTGGCCAGGCGCCCCTGGAAGGATTCCGTGTCTCGCGCGGTCACCTCGGCCAGCAGCGGCGCCCGGACCGCGTGCTTCATCGCCTCGGCAGGCCGCTCCGAGGCGACGACCAGCGTAAGCTCGTCGACCGATTCCGCCCAGCGGCGCAGGTCGCCGGCGGCTTCGGCGCTCGCGCCGGCGCCGGCCTTGTCGAGGTACGCGCGCATCGCGTCGGCGACGGCGAGCGCCTCCGGCAAGAGCACGCGCTGGGCCTCGGGCTCGCGCAGCCGGCGAATCGCCTCGAGGATCCGGCGCTCGGTCTTCTCGCCCATCCCCTTGACCGTTCGCACGCGGCCCGCCACGCACGCGGCCTCGAGATCCTCGATCGTCTCGATGCCGAGTGCGGCGTGGAGCGCGACGATCTTGTCGAGCCCCAGCCGCGGGATCCGGGAGAGCTCGAGCGCGACCGCCGGCACGCGCTGGCGCTGGTCCTCGAGCGTTTGCGACCGGCCGGTCTGATAGAGCTCGGTGATCATCGCGGCGAGCGCCGCGCCGATACCGGGCAAGGTGGTGAGCCGGCGCCGCTCGACGAGGTCGCCGAGGTCCGCGTCGAGGCGCTCGATCACCTCGGCCCCGCGCGCGTAGGCGCGCGCCTTGAATGTCTCCTGGCCGGATGCCGCGAGGAGGCCCGCCATCTCGCGCAGGGCCCGAGCGATCGTCAGGCGATCAGGTCGGGGGGTCGCGTCGTGGTCTCGCTTCATCGTGAGGGCTCGATGAGATCAGTATGCCAGGCTCATCGAGCCGGGATCCGGGCCCGAGACGCGCGGCCCGGATCCCGGCGGAGGTCAGACGGTCGCGGGCTGGAACTCCAGGGTGTTGCCGTCGGGGTCGTTGCACAGCATCTGAACGCGCCCGCCCGGCTGCATGTTCTCGACGTACTTGATCCCTTCGCGCTCGAGCGTGGCCTTCATCGCGTCGTAGTCGGCCACCTCGAAGCACGTGTGGCGAACGAGCGGGCTGATCGCCGCTCCCGGCCCGGGGGGCTGCATCTGCGACTGGATGATGTGGATCTGGGGAAAGATGCCCGGCGTGCCGAGCCAGTAGCCGCCCGAGGTGAACGCCGGCCGCGGCAGCACCTGGAATCCGAACACCCGGCAGTAGAAGTCCTTCGCCCGCTCGGCGTCGGCGGTCGCGATCCCCTCGTGCTGAACCCGGACCACGTGCGTCCCCGTTACCGGTCGAATCGGCTCCCGTGAGGTCTGAACCGCCATCGTCGCCTCCTGTGCGCGCTTGTCAACCAATCCGAGCGCTCCCGCGATTATACGTGGCGGGACCATGCTCGGCGACATCGCCGACCGTCGGGCCGCCGCGTTTGCGGTCCGCCCTGCCGTGGCGCATCATGGGCGCGCGTGGGCGCCAATCCACGACGCGCCTGCGCAGGGAGACGATCCGTCATGACGGCACGCTCGAAGAACCACGACTGGCTCGCGCAGACCGTCGAGCCCGTGCTCGAACCCGACCTGCCGATCTGCGACCCGCATCACCACCTCTGGGACCAGCAACACGGCACGCACCGCCGAACGCTATCTGATCGACGAGATCGTGGCCGACGTCAGCGCCGGCCACAACGTCGTCTCCACTGTGTTCATCGAGTGCGGCGCCATGTTCAAGACGGACGGCCCGGAAGCGCTGCGTCCGGTGGGGGAGACCGAGTTCGTGAACGGGATCGCCGCGATGAGCGCCTCGGGCCTCTACGGCAAGGCGCGCATCGCCGCCGGGATCATCGGCACCGCCAATCTTCGCCTCGGCGACGCGGTGGGCGCCGTGCTCGACGCGCAGATCGCCGCGGGCGGCGGCCGCTTCCGCGGCATTCGCCTGGGCGCGGCCTGGGATCCGAACGACGCCGTGCCGAGTCACCGCACCAAGCCCGGGCAAGGCCTGCTGCTGCGCGACGACTTCCGGGCGGGGTTCAAGCACCTGGCGCCGCGCAAGCTCACGTTCGAGGCGTGGCTCTACCATCATCAGATCCCGGACGTCACCTCCTTGGCCCGCGCGTTTCCCGGCACCACGATCATCCTCAACCACTTCGGCGGACCGCTCGGCATCGGGCCCTACGCCGGTCACGCCAAGGAGATCTACGTCGAGTGGCGCAAGTCGATCAGCGAGCTGGCCACCTGCCCCAACGTCGTCGCCAAGCTCGGCGGGATCAACATGGAGATCAACGGCTTCGGCTGGCACGAGCGCTCGCGCCCGCCGGGCAGCCAGGAGCTCTGCGACGCCACCCGGCACTACTACGATTTCACGATCGAGAAGTTCGGCGTCGACCGCTGCATGTTCGAGTCGAACTTTCCGGTCGACATGGCGAGCTGCAGCTACACGGTCTTGTGGAACTCGTTCAAGCGCCTGACGGCGAGCTTCTCGGCGGCGGAGAAGGCCAAGCTCTTCCACGACACGGCCGCGCGCGTCTATCGGCTCTGAGCGCAATGTATCCGTCGAGGCGCGTTGACGCGCAACCTTTAGCGCCCTAGCGTTGAGACATGGGGCACATTCATCAGCGCGTCGAGGTCTCGGCAGAAAAATCGGCGACGGTCAGTATGCTCGTCGATACGGGTGCGACGTTCTCCCTGATTCCGGAGGCGCTCGCGCGTGCGGTCGGCATCAAGCGTCTCCGGCGTCCGGTCGCGGTTACCTTGGCCGACGGACGTCGAGTCAGGCTAGCCGCTGGAACGGCGATCTTCCGGATCGGCAAACGGCAGGCGCCTGCGACCATCCTCGTCGGCGGCGCCGTCGAGCCCATCCTCGGAGTGGAAACGCTCGAAGCCCTTGGGCTGACCGTCGACTCGCGGAGGCGGCGTCTCGCGCCGTCCCGAAGCTATGCGGTTCGCCTCGGCGGCTACCGATAAGGCACGTAACTCGGCGCGCGCCGCTACTTGAGCCTGAGGTCTTCGTACGGCGAGATGAACGGGTGGCCCGTGATGGTCGGCACCTCCGCCAGTCGGGGTCCGACGCCGATCAGCCCCGCCTGCTCGATGATCGGCGCGAACATCGCGCGCTCGTACATGAGCTGCTGGATCTTGTGCAGAAGCGTTTCGCGCCGCTTGGCGTCCATCTCGCTGGCCTGATCGCGGAACAGCGCGTCGATGTCCGGGTAACCGCCGTAGGCGCGGATCCCGCCGGAGATCACGAAGGCCTCGATCCGGGTGGCCGCGTTACCGGCGGCGCCGCTGCCGACCCGCACGAGGTACTTGAACTGCTTTTCCTGGTCGGCCTTGTAGAAGCTGGCGCGCTCCATCGGGCGCAGCCGCGCGCGGATGCCGATCGCCTGCAGGCCGTTCAGGACGGCCTCGGACTCGGGCGCGAACACCGCGTCGGTCGCGAGCTCGACGGCGTCGAAGCCCTTCGGGTATCCCGCCTCGGCGAGGAGCCGCTTCGCCCGCGCCTGATCGTACGCATACGCGGGCGGCGTCCAGTAGAACTCGAAGTCGCGCGGAATGATGGACGGCGCCGGTCGGCCGTGGCCGAGATACTCGGCATCGCTGAACGTCTTCCGGTCGATGCCGAGGTTCGCCGCCAGCCGCACGCGCTGGTCCGCCCACGGCGACTTCGGGTCCCACTGCTGGGTGAACACGAGCCACTGGCTGACGGTCGGGAGCACTACCTTCAACGTGAGCCCGGGGGTGCGCCTCACCTCTTCGGCGTCCGGGCCGCGGAGGCCGTAGGCGATGTCCGTCTCGCCGCGCTTGACCATCACCATGCGAGTCGATTCGTCGGGCACCGACTTGAGGACCAGGCGCTTCACCGAGGGAGTTTTGCGCCAGTAGCCTTCGTACGCCTCGACGACCAGCTCGACCCCGGGGTTGAACGACACAAAGCGATACGGGCCCGCGCCGACAGGGGCCCTCTTGAAGCCGTCTTCGCCGACGCGCTCCACGTACCTCTTCGGCACGATCCAGGCGGCACTCGTGGCCGGCGTGGCGTAGAACGTCATGAAGTCCGGCCAGGGCTGCTTCATCCGGAACCGGACGCGCAGCGGATCGACGACCTCGACCGCCGCGACCCGCGCTCGCAACGTCGTGGCGCCGCCGCCCTTGTAGCGCTCGAACGAGAACTTCACGTCCTCGGCGGTCAGCGGATCCCCGTTGTGGAACCGCACGCCCTTGCGCAGCACGAACTCGTAGGTGAGGCCGTCCTTCGACATCGTCCACGATTCGGCCAGGCACGGTGTCCATGCGTTGCCCGGCATCGGCTTCACCAGCGCGTCGTGGATCGCGAAGAGCGTGAGAAACGGCGTGATGACTCCCGGCGTCTCCGCGGGATCGAACCAGGTCGGTGCGAGCGTCACGGTCGCCGCGAACGTGACTTGCCCCCCGGGCGCGTCCGCGCGCCCCGCGGGCACGTCCGAACGCCCCCCGGGCGTTTCCGTACGCGGCGGTACCGGGGTCTGCGCCGCGGCGTGGAGGGTCAGAGCCAGGACGAGCGCGGTCGCTGATACCAGTGACGAGCAGCGAGCCATCTCGATCCTCCTCGTCGACGAGGTGGGCGTTCTGGTGAACGTTCTAGGGGTGGATCACCGTCTCCGCTCGGCTGATGACGAAGGCTTCGTGACGCTCGAGGAAGTCGACGACCACCTCGGTGAAGGCCTCCGGGCGATCGGTGCTGATGGCGTGCGCCGCGTCGTACACGAAGACCAGGTGGCAGTTGGGCATCAGGTCCTTGTAGAGCCGGCCCATCGACGGCGCGATAACGCCGTCCAGGGTGCCGAAGAGCACGAGCGTCGGCGTCGAGAGCTCTTGCAGCCGGCTCTCGAGATCCGCGTCGCGAAGGGGTCCCAGCAGCCGCTGGACGAGCGGCTGCGCCTTCGCGCGGAGCGCGGGATCGATCGGCGGGATCGACGCCAGGCGCTCCGGGTGCGCGTAGAGGCGCCGCGCAATCTCCTCGGGCGTGCCCGACGGCGGCGCGGCGCCTTCCTGCCGGATCGCGGCGGGCGCCTCGAGCACGAGCGCCGGCACACGGCCCGTCGCTTGGAGCGCCAGCCACAGCGCCGTCTTTCCCCCGAACGAGGTGCCCATCAGGTTGAACGTGTCCAGGCCGAGCTTGTCGATCGCGCGCGCCATCGTCGAGGCCATCTCGGCCATGCTCTCGGTCCGCGTGTTCACGGGCGAGGTGCCGAACCCGGGCATCTCGAACGCCACCACCCGGAATCGGCGCGCCAGGAGCTCGTGCGCCGGCGTGAGGCGCAATCCACCGGCGCCGTGCAGGTGAACCAGCGGAACCCCTTCGCCCGCTTCCATGTAGCGGATGCGGAAGCCATCGGCGTCGATGTGACCTTCGCGGAAGCGCGGTCTCGGCCATCTCGCGGCCCCTCAGATGTCGCGGATGCGCGGGAGGACTTTTCGGCCGAACAGCTCGAGCGCGCGCATGAGCGGCTCGAGGTCGCTGGACCCCGGCGGGTGCAAGGACAGGTCGATGACGCCGGCGCCGACCACCTCGCGACAGCGGCGCACCTGCTCGACGACGGTGTCAGGGCCGCCGACGAACGTCGTCGGCAAGGCGCCGATCACGATCGGCGAGCGCGCCTCACCGGCGATGTTGCGTGAGTCCAGGGTCATCATCGCCTCGCGAACGCCGGGACGCATCGAGAACGGCGCCTGCCCCGGGAGCTTGCGCAGCGCTTCCTGGGCTTCCTCGTCCGTGTCGGCCAGGATCATGTTGGCCCGGTAGATGATCTGCTCGGGCGACGGCTGCCAGCCGTAGTGCGCGCACCGCTCGCGATAGTAGCGCGTGGCCTTGGCCACGCTCTCGAACGAGCCGTAGGAGACGCCGCAGCCGAGCTGGTGGCGCGCGGCGAACTCGCAGGACTCGCGGCTGGTGCCGAGCGCGAAGGTCGGCGGATAGGGCTGCTGCAGCGGGCGCGGCCAGATGGACATCGTGCGATAGCGGAAATGGCGGCCCTGCCAGCCGAACGGCTGCGGCTCGGTCCAGGCCTTGAGCACCAGCTCCATGCCCTCGTCGGTGCGCTCGCGGGCCTCCGCCGGGTTCAGGTCGTAGCGTCAGCGACTCGTTCGAGGTCCCGCGCAAGAGGCCGACGACCAGGCGCCCCTGGGCCATCGTGTCGAGCATCGCGATCTCTTCGGCCACGCGCACCGGATTGCTCTGCGGCACGATCGGGCCGAGCAGCGCGATCTTGATCTTCTTCAGGTGGGCCGCGAGGAACGCCGCCGAGACGATCGGCGAGGGCGTCAAGATCCGCGGGGAGTAGTGGTGCTCGGAGACGCTCACCCAGTCGAAGCCGAGCTCCTCGACGAACTCGAGCCGCTCGATCATGCCGCGATAGGCGCGGGCGCCGGCGTCGGGATCGTACGAGCCGGAGGGCACCGGCCATTCCGACGGCAGAGGCCGGGGGGCCTGGTAGCGCGCGGTTTCGAAGAACGAAAGCTTCATGGCCTGGTCGCTCCTCGCTGCTGGACGTTAGCACGGCTCGGACGCGAAGGCTACGGCACCGAACTTCTCGGTTAGGCCGAAAACCGTGACGGTCGTGGCAGAATGGCGCCATGCCGGCAACGGAGCCCGCACGCGTTCCCGACTTCCTCTACGGCACGGCCTGGAAGGAGGAGCGGACGCCGGCCCTCACAGAGCAGGCTCTCCGCGCGGGCTTCCGCGGGATCGACACCGCAAATCAGCGGCGGCACTACTTCGAGGCGGGAGTGGGCGAGGCGCTCGCCGCCGCGTACCGCGCGGGTATCGTGACGCGTGCGGATCTCTTCCTCCAGACGAAGTTCACCTACGAGGGCGGCCAGGATCACCGGCTGCCCTACGATCCGACGGCCAGCCTCGCCACGCAGGTCGCGCAGTCGATGGCGAGCTCGCTCGAGCACCTGGAAACCGACTACGTCGACAGCTACGTGCTGCACGGTCCCGCGTCCGGCTACGGCTGGACCGACCATGACGCCGAGGTCTGGGCCGCGATGGTGAAGGAGCGCGACGCCGGCCGCACGCGGCTGCTCGGCGTGAGCAACGTGTCCTTGCGCCACCTCCATCAGATGGCGGCCGCCGGAGGCGAGGCTCCCGCGTTCGTGCAGAACCGGTGCTTCGCCCGGCTTGGCTGGGATCGAGAGGTTCGCGCGTTCTGCCGCGAGCGGAAGATCGTCTACCAGGGCTTCTCCTTGCTGACGGCCAACCTCGAGGTGCTGCACAGCCGCAAGGTCGCCGAGATCGCCGCGCGCCTGCGGGCGACGCCGCCCCAGGTCGTGTTCCGGTTCGCGCTCGCGGTGGGCATGCTGCCGCTCACCGGGACGTCCGATGCCGGGCACATGCGTGACGACCTCGCGAGCCGCCTCCCTGTCGCTCTCCGCCGACGACGTGTCGGCGATCGAGCAGCTGGCCGGCTGAGGCGCGTACCCGGCCCTGATCCCCGCCGCGTTCCGCGTCCGTAGCTTTCGCTTCCAGTGGCCCGCCGACCTTCTCACGTCGCTCGCGTTCGAGATGGAGACGGTCATCCTCGGCTGGTACGTGATGGTGCAGACCGGCTCGGTGCTGTGGCTGACCGCGTTCGGCTCGGTGCTTCAGCTCGGCACGCTCGTCTCGCCGATGTTCGGCGTGCTGGGCGACCGGCTCGGCGCGCGCGCGATACTCGTGTCGATGCGGGCGATCTACGCGACGCTCGCCGCCTCGGTCCTTGCGCTGACCCTCACCGGCAATCTGACGCCGAGCTGGGTGCTCGTCGTCGCGACGCTCGTCGGCATCGTGCGCCCCAACGAGCAGGTCATGCGCAACGCGCTCATCGGCGAGACGATTCCGTCGCCCCATCTGATGGGCGCCGTCGGGCTGTCGCGCGCCACGATGGATTGCGCGCGCATCGTCGGCGCGCTCGCCGGGGCGGGGCTCTCCATCGCGCTCGGCATCGAGCGCACGTACGTCCTGGTCACGAGCCTCTACGCCGCGGGCCTCGCGCTGACGTGGGAGGTGGCGCGACGGCGCCCGGCTCCCGATCCGGGCCGGTCGCTCGGCGATACCTCTGCCGAGGGCCACGACGTCGGGCTGGCTCCCTCGCGGCGACGCGAGCTCAAGGACGGCCTCCTGTACGTCCTGCGGACACCGGAGCTCCTGGCGATGATGTGGCTCGCGTTCCTGATCAATCTGACGGCCTACCCGATCTCGAGCGGGCTTCTGCCCTACGTCGCCAGGGAGATCCTGCTCGTGGACGCGACGGGGCTCGGATGGCTCGCCGCCAGCTTCGCGCTCGGCAGCCTCCTGGGCTCCATCGCCACGGTCGCGACGGGAGGGCCGCGCCGCCTCGCGCGATCGGTTCTGGTCTACACGGCAGTCTGGTACGCGATCCTGTTCGGATTCGGTCATCTTCGGAGCATGGGCCCGAGCCTGCTGGCGCTGGTCGTCGCGGGCTTCGTTCAGAGCATCGCGATGATCGCGATGACCGCGAATCTGCTCAACGCCTCGGACGAGCGCTTCCGCGCCCGCGTGATGGGCGTGCGGACGCTCGCGATCTACGGCATGCCACTCGGCCTGATGATCTCGGGGATCGTCATCGAGCGCATCGGCTACCAGTCGACCATCAGCGTCTTCTCGATGGTCGGGCTGGTGTTCACCCTGCTCATCGGCGTCCGCTGGCGCGCGAGCCTCTGGCAGCGGCGGCGGCCGGCCGCGACGACCCTGGCGGAGCGCGGCTGAGCCGCGAGCTGGTCTAGAATCTCCTTGCCATGCCACCCGCCCCGATACCGCACATGCTCGATCCCAGGACCCTGCGCGTGGTGTGGACCGTCCTCGTCGTCATCGGGGCGCTCGCGCTGCTCTATCTCCTGCGAGCGGTCCTGCTCGTGCTGGTCTTCGCCGTGGTATTCGCGTATCTGATCTTCCCGCTGGTGACGCTCGCCGAGCGCGGCCTGCCTCGCTCCGGCCGCCGTCCGATCGCGATCGGCGTGGTCTATCTCGTGCTCGCGGCGGCGCTGAGCACCTTGGTGGCGCTGGTCGGGCCCCGGCTCGGGCGCGAGCTGGCCACCCTCGGCCAGAAGTTCCCGGAGATCTCGGCGCAGATCAGGAGCGGCCGGGTGATCAGCAACGTCTTTCCGGGCTGGGGCGGCGCCGAGGTTCTGGACGAGATGGTCCGGGCGCATCTGCCCCAGGTCGTCGAATACGCGCAGAGTGCCCTCACTGGCGCGCTGGGCTGGCTGGCGGGCGCCTGGATCGTCATCATGATCCCCGTCTTCGCGTTCTTCTTTCTCCACCACGCCGAGCGGGCCGCGGCCTCGGTGACGGACGCGATCGGCGAGCAGGGCGGTCCGCGCGAGCTCTTGCGGACGATCGCCCAGGATCTCCATTCCGTGCTCGGCGAGTACGTCCGCGCGCTTCTGCTCCTCTGCGTGTTGACCTTCGTGGTCTGGACCGTGCTGTTCCTGATTGCGGGCGTGCCGTACGCGATGGTGCTCGCGGCGATGGGCGGGACGCTCGAGTTTCTCCCCGTGGTCGGCCCCGTCGCCGCGGGCATCACGGTCATCTCGGTGGCCCTGTTCGGCGGCTTCGATCACCCATGGCTCCTGGCGCTCTTCATCGTGATCTGGCGTCTGGTGCAGGACTACGTGTCGAGCCCGTTCATCATGGGACGTGGCGTGGAGCTCCACCCCGCGCTCGTCATCTTCGGCGTGCTCGCCGGCGGTGAGGTGGCCGGGGTCGCGGGGATGTTCCTGTCGGTGCCGGTGATCGCCGGCATCCGGGTCGTCTGGCGGCGTCTACGAGAGTTTCGCGGCGCCGCCTAGCAACGCCGTCTCCCGATTCATTGGGCGCAGGCCGCTCAAAAAGGTCGAGATGCGAGGCGCCGCCCGAAGGCCGCGCGCGAAGGCGTACTAGCCGTACGTCGAGCGCGCGGCCGAGGGCGGCAACGAAGCAGATCGGCCTTTTTCAGCAGCCCGCTGGATAGCCAGCCACACGCGCTCGGGGGTCGCCGGCATATCGATGTGCGTGACGCCGAGAGGCGCGAGCGCGTCGAGGATCGCGTGGATCACGGCGCCCGGCGCGCCCACCGTGCCCCCCTCGCCCGCGCCCTTGACGCCGAGCGGATTGGTCGGACTCGGCACGTCGCGGCTGGTGACCGAGATCGATGGCAGGTCGTCGGCACGCGGAATCGCGTAGTCGAGGAACGAGCCCGACAGGAGCTGGCCGCTCGCCGGATCGTAGACGCACCGCTCGGTCAGCGCCTGGCCGATACCCTGGGCGACGGCACCGTGCATCTGACCGTGCACGACCATCGGATTCACCGCTCGGCCAGAGTCGTCGACCACGGTCAGCGCCACAATCTCCACCGCGCCGGTCTCGGGGTCGACCTCGACCTCGCACACGCCGCAGCCGTTGGCGAACGCGAACGCCGGGTTCTCGTGCATCGTCGCGGCACCGAGCGTGGTGCCGAACGTCGGCGGCAGCGCGCCGGTCGCGGCGGCGCGCGCGACGCCGAAGATGGAGATCGCGCGATCGGTCCCGACCACGCGAAACGCACCCTGGCCATACTCGATGTCGCCGGCGGCCGCCTCGAGCAAGTGCGCGGCCATCGTCTTGCCAACCGCGACCATCACGTCCGCGGCTTCGACCGCCGCACTGCCAGCCCGGACCATCGAGCGCGACGCAAACGTGCCCACGCCCTTCGCGACCCGGTCGGTATCGCCCATGACGATCCGCACCGACTCGAACGGCACGCCGAGCCGCTCGGCGACCACCTGGGCGAAGACGGTCTCATGGCTCTGGCCCTGCGAGTTGGCGCCCAGCGGCACCTCGACGATTCCCGCCGGCAACACGCGCACCTCGGCGAATTCCTGCGGCACGCCGCCGGTCCCCTCGATGTACGGCCCGAGGCCGATGCCGCGCAGCCGGCCGCGGCGCGCCGACTCGGCGCGGCGGGCTCGGGAATCCGGCGCACGCGCCGAGCTCGAGCGCCTCGTCGAGGCGGGCGACATAGTCGCCCGAGTCGTAGAGCGCGCCCGTCGCCGTTCGATACGGAAACGTCCGCACCATGTTGGCGCGCCGGTGCGTAGCCGGGTCGCGGCCGGTCTCGCGCGCGGCGCGCTCGACCAGCCGCTCCACGGTGTAGACGCATTCCAGACGGCCGACGCCGCGGTAGACGTTGATGGGCACGGTGTTGGTGAGCACGCCCTCCACCCTTAGATGGATCGCCGGAATGGCGTAGAGCCCCGAGATCATCCGCTCCATGTTGGACAGGGTCGAGATCGGGATGCTCGGCGCCACGTAGGCGCCGAGGTTCGACCGCGAGCGCACGCGGAGCGCGACGATCCGGCCGCTCGCGTCGAGCGCGAGCTCGCCCGTCAGGACGTGATCGCGCGACTGCACGTCGCTGACGAACCCCTCGGATCGGCTCGACACCCACTTCACCGGGCGCCCAGATGGCGCGCCGCCCACGCCAGCGCCACGTACTCGGGGTACACCTGGATCTTGGAGCCGAATCCGCCTCCGACGTCGCCGGTGACGCACCGCACGTGCTCGGCCGGCACGCCGAGTACTGCGCGCGAGATTGGTGGCGAGCTGATGCACGCTCTGGAGCCCGGCGTGGAGCGTGTAGCGGCCGGCGTCGGCGTCCCATTCGGCCAGCGCGGCGCGCGGCTCCAGAAAGCAGGTGATGAGCCGATTGTCGACGAGCGTCAGCCGCGTTACGTGGGCGGCGGCGGCGATGGCGCGCTCGGTGGACTCGGCGTCGCCGCACTCCCAGTCGTACGCGAGATTGCCGGGCGCGGCCGCGTGCACCTCGGGCGCGCCCTCGGCGAGGCGCCGTCACCGCGTCGACGACCGCGCGCCGCTCCGCGTACCGCACCGCGACGGCCTCGGCGCCGTCACGCGCCGCTGCGGCGGTCTCGGCGACGACGCATCGCGATGGGCTCGCCGACGTGGCGCACGCGGTCGACCGCCAGCGGGAGCCACGGCGGCTCCGCGAACGGCGTGCCGTCGCGGTTGCGGATACCGCCGCCGCGCTCCGCGATCAAGCGTCGGGATCGCGCCGACGCCGTCGGCGACGAGATCACGCCCGGTAAACACGCCGAGCACGCCGGCGACCGCCCGCGCCGCTGCCGGGTCGACGGCCACCACGTCGGCGTGAGCGTGCGGCGAGCGCACGAACGCGGCATGGGCCTGGCCCGGCGCGTTGCAGTCCTCCGCATAGCGGCCCCGTCCTCGCAGGAGCCTCGGGTCCTCGCTGCGCTTGACCGACGCGCCGATGCCCGAGCTCCGTCATGGCCCCAACAATAGCTCTTCGCGCCTTGACTCGCCGCCGCAACGGCGGTAGTCATCCTCCCGCGTGCGGCGCTCGCGCCGTCGGGAGACGCGTTTGAAAGCCATCGTCGTCCGAGAGTTCGGAGGCCCCGAAGTCTTGAAGTGGGAGGATGTTCCCACTCCCGCGCCAGGCCCCGGGGAGGTTCTCGTCAAGGTTCATGCAGTCTCCGTCAACCGCACGCTGGATCTGCAAGTGCGGCAGGGCGGCGGCAATTACGGAGTGACCCTGCCCCTGGTCATGGGCTGCGACCCCTCGGGCACCGTCGTCGGCGTCGGGCCTGGCGTCGAGTCTGTCAAGGCCGGCGACCGCGTCGCCGCCTTCGGTTTTCGTCGGGTGCGGACACTGCCCGCATTGTGCCGAAGGCGATCACCGCCGCTGCACCGCGCGCAAGATGCTCGGGGTCCAGTGCTGGGGCGGCTACGCGGAGTATCTGCGAATCCCCGCCATCAACTGCGTGCCCGTTCCGGTGGCCGTGTCCTTTGCCGACGCCACGGTCATCGCGCGCCATTTTCCACTGGCCTTCGGTGAGTGCTACCTCGCCGAGCTCAAGCGAGACGACTGGGTGCTCGTGATGGGCGCGGCCGGCGGCCTGGGCAGCGCGCTCGTGCAAGTCGCCAGGAGCCTCGGAGCGCACGTCATCGCGGCCGCCGGCGCCGATCCGCGCGTCGCGGCCGCCGTGTCGCTCGGCGCCGACATCGGCGTGAACTACCGCCGGCTCGACCTTGAAGGCGAGGTCAGGCGCATCACGGCGGGTCGCGGGGCGGACGTGGTCTTCGAGAACATCGGCGACCCGGCCCTCTGGTCCGGTGCCTTCAACGCGCTCGCGCCAGGGGGCCGGCTCGTGACCGTGGGCGCTCACGGCGGCGGATTCGTCACCCTCGACGTGAGGCGCCTCTACCAGCAACGTCTGCGGGTCATCAGCGGACTGGGGGCGGACAGCCGAGAAGATCTGGAGCGCTCGTTCCAGCTCGCCGCCGACGGCGCGCTCAAGATCCTCATCGATCGTGTCTTGCCGCTCAGCGAAGCGCCGGCCGCGCATCGCCTCGTCGAGGGAACACGCCGCTCGGCAAGGTCATCCTCGACCCCACCCTGGACGCGCGCTAGCGCGCATCAGCGTGTTACTTCGAGCGACGAAGGGTGACTTGCCCCACGACGTCCGGCGGCGGTGATGTTGCCCGTCGGCGTGCCAGGCGTTCGTCGGCGGCGGAGATCGAGATTTCGAGAGAGTTTGAACGGCGGTGGTCGGCGCGGGTCAGCGAGACGAGGACAGCGAGTCACCAGTCGTCAGGCGTTCGACATCACGGCAGGCGATTCTCGAGAATGATCTGATCGCCGAGCCCCGCCTCGTGAGTGGACGACATGGCCGTCCGCTCGGCGTGCGCTGACTCGTGCGCGCTGGACGGCCCTGGGGAGCCCCGGCGATCCGGCTTGGCTTCGAGATGCCGGGCAGGATACTCTACCGACCGACGGACGTGTGGACGCGGGACCCGCGCCAACGGGAGGGTCGCCCGAAACAGCGGTGCGCATCGATAAGGAGACTTGCATGAGCTACGAGGTCAAGGTCGAGGACATCGAGTATCTCCGGCACGGGAACACGGGGTATCTACTGACCCTCTACCGGCCGCAGGGCACGGGACCATTCCCGATCATGGTCGAGCTCCATGGCGGCGCCTGGTGTCGCTCGGATCGCCACGGGGACAAGGTGATCCACGAGGCGCTGGCCAAGAGCGGCGTGATCGTGGCCACGCTCGACTGGCGGCAGCCGCCGACGGCGTCCTACCCCGCGTCGTTCCAGGACATCCACTACGGGATTCGCTGGCTCAAGGCGCGGGCGACCGAGTTCGGCGGCCGGCCCGACATGATCGGTTCGATGGGTAACTCGAGCGGCGGCCACCAGGCGATGCTGCTGGCGATGCGGCCGTTCGACCCGCGCTACAGCGCGCTGCCGCTGGCTAGCGCGCCGGCGGTCGACGCAACGGTGCGCGGCGTCATCATGACGTCGCCGGTCATCGATCCGCTCGGCCGGTATCGCTACGCGAAGGAGATCGTGGCCAAAGGTAAGCCGTACCCCGTCGCCGCCGACGAGCTCCTGCCGTGCCACGACGCCTACTGGAAGACGGAGGACGCGATGGCGGAGGGCGCGCCGGCCGGGGCGCTCGAGCGCGGCGAGAAGGTGCAGCTGCCGCCCGTCCTGTACTTGCAGGGTACGGACGATGCGGCGCATCCGCGGCCGCATCTCGACCGCTTCGTGGCGGCCTACCGTAAAGCGGGCGGCGTCGTCGATCTCGAGCTGTTCGACGGCGAGGGCCAGGGCTTCATCATGCGCAAGGTCGGCTCGCCGGCGTCCAACCGCGCCCTCGAGATGATCATCGAGTTCACGCACAAGCAGATCCGGTAGCGCGCGAAGAGGGCGGGTACCCCAGGAACCCTCGGGGTGCCCGCTCCGTTCAATCGGTCGGTATACTCGCAAGAGAGATGTCGACTGTGCGCGCCTCAACGCTTCGTGTCGCAGTCTTGGCCCTGGCCCTGGCCGTCGCCCTCGCTGGGTGCGCGTCGAGTCGGGTTGTTCACCAGTGGAGCAATCCCGACTATGCGTCGCCGCCTCGTTTCAAGAAGTTCATGGTCATCGGGATCAGTCAGCAACCCGGGATTCGGCGTTCCTTCGAGGATGAATTCGTCGCCAGACTCAAGATGACGGGGGCCGACGCGGTACCCGGCTATCGCTTCATCACGGACGACGGGCCGGTCGAAGAGCCGCGATTGCGTGAGGCAGTCGGACAGGCCGGCGCCGATGCGACGCTCGTCACGCGTCTCGTTCGCGTCGACCAGAAAACTCAAGTGAGCCCCGGCTACTATCCACCGGCCCTGGGCTTCGGCTTCTACCGCGGCTACGCCAACGCCTGGTACGGCTACTACGAGCCCATGGCCTACACGTACGAGGTCTACATCTCGGAGACCAGCCTGTACGATGCGGCGAAGAACCAGCTGATCTGGAGCGGCACCGTCGAGACCTTGCCCCAGGGCATCACCAAGGATATCTCGCGCTACGTCGACGCCGTGATCGAGGCCCTCAAGGAGAAGAGCCTCCTCGCCGCCGGCTAGCCTGGCGCGTCAGCGGCCGACCGCGGCCGGATCGCGGTAGGCCTCGATGACCTTCGGATGCGTTCGCGCGCCGCGGCTCTGACGGATCGACGGGTCGGAGAGATCGCGACCGACGTAGTCCTCTTCGACCTCGTACATCTTCATGAAGCGCGGCGGCTGGCCGGCGGCCGTCGTCTCGACGAATGGCGACGCTCCGTTCAGGACGTCGTCCCAGACCTCCCGCGACAGCCCCAGAACGCCTGGCGTGGGCCGGCGAACGCGCGGGCCGCCTCGCACTCCGAGTCCGGCAGGCGCACGGACCAGTTCTTGCCGATCTCGCGGGCGAGCGGCGATCGCACGCCGTCGCGGTGGATGGTCTTCACGTTGTCCTGGCGCTCGAGCAAGCTCTGGCCGTAGACGATGATGCGCGTGGTCCGCTCGAGCGTGTCGTAGTCGCTGCGCCGCATGTCGCGCGTCTCACGGCCTGGAATCGGGCGCGTAGGTCGAGCACGACCACTCCGGATAGGCGGTGTCCTCCGCCCAGCGGGCCGCGCACTGATAGCGGGGCCCATCGTCGAGATTCGTGACCCGCCGCGTCCACAGGCCCGGCATCGGCTTCAGGTCACGGACCCGCCAGGAGCGGGGGGCGACGAGCTCGTAGAGGAACGGCGCGTCGTACTCCCAGTCTTCCGTCTGGTGCTCGATCGCCGTTCCCGCGCGAACCGCGCCGTCAGGTCGGCGAGGAACAGCACGCGCTGCAAGCGAACGCGGCGGGGCGACAGCACGTCGACGCTGATCCATTCCTTGGCCGACTTGTCCCGATTGACGTCGTAGACGCGCGCGTCGCGCGTCGTAGCCGGGCTTGAGGCTTTCAACCTCGACGTAGCTGTAGTCCACCAGATAGCAGCCGGTCATGCTCTGGATCGCGGCGAGCCCCCCGCCGAGCGCGCCGCCCGCGGCATCGGCGCCCGACGCTGGTCGCCCCGATCAGCACCAGAAGGCCCGGCAGGATCGCCAGTATCTTCCGCATGGGGCTCGTCCTTTCGTCGCGCGAGGGCGTGTGAGCTAGCGTTCACCCGGGCCCGCGGTCTGTCAACTGATCGGACGGCCGGCCCCGAGCGGAGCGGACGCGAGCCGACAGGCTACCTCTTAACGTAGACCGTGTCCCCCTCGACGCGCACCTGGTAGGTCGGCACGTCGCCGGAGATGGGCCCGCTCAGGAGCTTGCCGGTGCGCACGTCGAAGCACGCGTAGTGCAGCGGACACTCGACTACGTAGCCCGACGAGCGTCGCCGGTCGAGAGCGGCGCTCCCGGCATGGCCGCAGACGTCGCGCAGCGCGTAGAAGACGCCGCCGACGTTCGCGACCAGCACGCGCTCGCGATCGATGACGACCCACTTCATCGCGCCGGGCGGCAGCTCGGAGGCCGCGATCACCGGAACGAAGCCTTCGAGCATGCCGCGCGGGCCGAGCCGCCGACCTAGTTCAGCTTGAAGCCGAACATGCGCGCGGCGTTCTCCGAGGTGACCTTCGTAGATCGGCCTCGGGCACGCCGGCGAAGATGCGCTGCAGGAAATCGCGCGACTTCGGCCACGTCGACTCCGCGTGCGGGAAGTCGCTGCCCCAGAGCATGTTGTCGACGCCGATCGCGTCGCGCAGCTGGATGCCGAGGTCGTCCTCCATGAACTCCACGAACATGTTGCGGCGCCAGTAGTCGCTCGGCAGGAGCCCCTCGCGTCGACCGCCAGCCCCGCGTGAACACCGGCCGCTCGCGATACGTGAAGTCCATCTGCTTGAGCCAGTGAGGGATCCACGCCGCCTCGTGCTCGACCGAGCCGACCCGCAGCTTCGGATAGCGGTCGAAGACGCCCGCGAAGATCATCGCGGACAGCGAGTAGCGCACCCAGTAGTCGGTGGTCGAGCGGCCGGCGCCGGTGAGCTCGCCGAGGTTCATCGTGAACTCGCAGCCCGGGATGCCGCCGCGCGGCGTGCCGATGTGCAGGAGCAGCGGGAGCCCGACGTCCTGCGCGGTCCACCAGAGCCGGTCGTAGATCGGGTGGCGATACGGCCGGTCGGCCAGCGGCGAGACCGGGATGAACGCCCCGACCAGCGCCGAGCCTGGCGCAGCGCTCCAGCTCGAGCGAGGCCTCCTCGACGTCGTCGACGTTGAGCATGGCGATGCCCTTGAGGCGGTCGGGAAAGGGCTTGCAGAAGTCGGCGATCCAGTCGTTGTAGACGCGGCAGATGGCGGTGAGCAGCTCGCTGTCCGGGATGCGGTACCAGAAGAGACCCTGGCTCGGCTGCAGGCACGCGCCCCAGACGCCGTCCATCTCGTTCTCCTTGATCATCGCCTGCGGATCGTAGGCGCCGAGGCGGACGTCTTCCCAGACGCCCAGGAAGTCGATCTGCGACGGGATCCTCGAACCGCTGGCCCGCCTGCATCACCGCGCCCAGCGTGCCGACCTGCTGGCCGTCGATGAACCACGCGTCGTACTTGCGCCCCGTGGGCGTCTCCACGCCGCTCCATCCGGGGCGCCCGGTCGCGGAATCTCGGCTCGATGCGGTTCGTGTAGAGGTCCGGGGGCTCGATGATGTGGGAATCGGCCGAGATCAGCTTGTACCATCGTCATCGCACACCTCCCTCGGCGTGTGTTATCCCATCAGGCTGGAAGCCCGTAGTACGCGGCGCAGTTGTCCCAGAGGATCTTGCGCTTGCTCTCTTCGGAGATCGGCAGCTGCAGGAACGACTCGACCGCCCGCGGAAACTTCGAGTCGCCGTGCGGGAAGTCCGTCGAGAAGACGATCCGGTCGTCGCCGATGGCGTCGATCACGTGCTTCACCGGCTCCTCGTCGCACTCGACCGACACGAAGCACTGCCGCTTGAAGTACGCGCTCGGCGCCATCGTCAGCTCGGGCGCGTAGATGTCGCCGAGCCACTCCCAGTGCTCGTCCATGCGCCAGAGCAGGAACGGCACCCAGCTGCAGTTGCCCTCGAGGAAGGCCACGCGCAGCCGCGGATGGCGCTCGAGGATGCCGCCCGCGCAGAAGGCGCCGGCGGTGAGCATCTGCTCGACCGGATGGGAATAGATGTGCTTGAGCATCGTGTTGGCGCCGAACTGCTCGCCCACCTGCCGGAGCTGCGAGCCCGAGCCCTCGTGGAACCCGAGCGGCACCTCGAGCTCCTCGAGCGCGGCCCAGAGCGGCTCGTAGTACGGATCGTGCCAGTTGCGGTCCGTTCACCTCGTTCGGGCGCAGGAACATCGCGCGGAAGCCGAGCTCGCGCACGCAGCGGCGAGCCTCCGCCACCGCGTCGTTGACGTCGAACGGCGAGATCATGCCGGCGCCGATCAGCCGCTCGGGATTCTCCTGGCAGAACTCGTGGAGCCAGTCGTTGTACGCGCGCGCCATGGCCGCGGCGAGCGGCGGGTCCATGTCGGGGATCGTCAGGGCGAACAGCCCGCGCGACGGATAGACCACCGCGACGTCGATGCCCTCGATGTCCATCGCCTCGAGCTGGACCTTCGACGTCCAGCCGCGCTCGGCATAGGGCCTCCAGCGCTCCTGGTTCAGGGCGTAGTTACTGCCCCTGACGGCGGCGGCTGCGGTCGGCGTCGATCGCCGGACCCGTCCCCAGGCCTTGCCGTCGTGGGTCAGGCGCAAGTCGCCCTCGTCCTCCGTGAGCCCGACGGCGCGCGGTCGCGGAAGGCCGGCTTCGATGTACCGCGGCCACAGGTCGGGGGGCTCGATGATGTGAATGTCGCTATCGAGGACCTTGAATTTGCCGTGGGCCATGGCTCACCTCCGTGCGCGGCACCGTAACTCCCCCGCGCCGCCTCGTTGTCAAAGCCGCCGGAGGGTGATATCTCATCGTCATGATCCCCGTGATCGATCTCGGGCCCTACCTCGCGGCCGCCCCGACGCGGATCGGCGGCCGCCGCCGCCGAGCTCGGCCGCGCGCTCGAGGAGGTCGGCTTCTTCGTCGTCGTGAATCACGGGATCGCCGCAGACGCTGATCGACGACACGTTCGCCCAGGCCCGGCGCTTCCATGCCCAGCCCATGGACGCCAAGCTCGCCCTGCGCATGAACGAGCACAACAACGGCTACATGATGCTCGGGCGCTACGCGGTGTGGACCTCCGACGTGAACGCCAACGACAAGCCCGATCTGAACGAGGCGTTCTTCGTCAAGCGCGAGCGGGGCCCGACGATCCGCTCGTGCGCGCGGGACGCCGCTTCGCCGGACCGAATCAGTGGCCGGCGGCTTGCCGGGCTTTCGCGACGCGGTACTGGCCTACACCGACGCCGTGGACGCGCTGGGCCGCAAGCTCCTGCCGCTCTGCGCGACGGCGCTGGACGCGCCCCCCGACACGTTCGACGACGCGTTCGCGGAGAGCCAGTTCAGCTTCCGGCTCACCCACTACCCGCCGGTGGCCGCCGAGGCCGAACCAGTACGGCATCGCGCCGCACACCGATGCGAACTTCATGACCTTCCTCGCCCAGAGCGAGGTGCCCGGGCTCCAGGTGCGGATGCCGGACGGGCGCTGGGTCGACGTGCCCTACGTGCCCGGCTCCTTCGCGGTGAACTCGGGCGACATGATGCAGCGCTGGACGAACCATCGGTTCAAGTCGACGCCGCACCGCGCGCTGCCGCCGGTGGCCCGGCCGCGCTACGCGATCCCCTACTTCATGGGCCCGCATCTCGACACGGAGATCGCGTGCCTGTCCACCTGCCAGGGACCGGGCAATCCGCCGCGCTATCGCGCCCATCACCTACGCGGCGTACCTCGACTGGTGGTACGACGCCAACTACAACGCCGCGCGCCAGCGCGACGTGGCTTAGATTGATAGGCGCGCCTCGGCGGGCGGGGACCCCAGCCCCGCGACCGCCTGCGGCGCGGATCACACTCAGCAGCGCGCCTCGGGCGGGCGGGGACCCCAGCCCCGCGACCGCCTGCGGCGCGGATCACACTCAGCAGCGCGCCTCGGCGGGCGGGGACCCCAGCCGCGCGACCGCCTGCGGCGCGCACAGCGGAGGAATCGTATGGACGCTCGTGACCTGTTCCTGGATCAGCACGCCGCGATGCACTCGGCCGCCGTGGGCGGCAACAAGATGTCGGCGTCGGAGCGCGCCTTCACCGGCGTGAGCGACGAGCAGATGCGCGTGCGGCCGCGCGAGGACCTCAACTCGCTCGCGTGGCTCGTGTGGCACATCGCCCGCGCCGAGGACATCTTCATCAACACTGTGCTCGGCGGCCGCACGCAGCTCTTCGACGACGATAGTTGGGCCAAGCGTCTGGCCGTCGCCCGGCGCGACTTCGGCATCGGCATGACCAGCGCCGAGGTCACCGAGCTGACGCGGCAGATCGACGTGGGCGCGCTCCGCGAATACCGAGACGCGGTGGGCCGCCGCACGCGTGACGTGATCGGAGGCTTCAAACCCCAGGACTGGGAAGGGACGGTGTCGGCGGAGGCCGTCCAGCGCGCCGCGGGCGAGGGCGCGTTCGGCGTTCGTACCGAGCAGATCGTGAAGGCGTTTCCGGGTCGCCCGCGCTCGGCGCTGCTGAGCGGCATCGCGCTCTTTCATTCCGCGGGTCACATCGGCGAGGCGGCCACGGTGCGTACCGCCGGCGGCTTCGGCACCGGCGTCTGAGCGCGCGTTACTCCAGCCGGTAGAGCGTGACGTCGAGCTCGCGCACGTCCCGCGCCGCGCGCTGCCACTGGAGCAAGATCGGGCTCTGGTAGAGGCCCTCGACCGGCCCCGGACGACCGCCCTCGCCCGCCACCAGCAGGCTGATCGATCGCCTCACGCGAAACATGCGCGCGGCCGGGACCGCCAGGGTGCGGGCGAGCACCCGCTCGAGCAGCGAACCCTGCAGACCGAGCCTCTTGAGCCCTGTGTTGAGCACACGAACCAGGTCGTAGCGCGCGTAGCCGAGCGCCTTGCCGGGCACGGCGCGCGGGTTGGCCAGCGCCTGCCGGTACTCCTCGGCCATGAACCGGAACGGGTTCCTCAGCACGGCGGCCAGGTCGTACTTCATCAGGAGCGTCTCGAACTCGTTGATCGTCAGCGCGGCGTCGCGCTCGCCGCGCTCGAGCGCGATGTGCAGGCGCCCCTTGCCGACGTCGGCCCGCGCCACGAACTCGGCGAGCTGTTCGTAGAGGCCGAGCGAGGGAGCCTTAAGATTGATCGAGTCGATCGGATGGCCGGAGAGCGGCACGCGGAGCTTCATCTGCCCGGCCACCGCCTCGCGATGAAAGCCGATCACGCGCGTCTGCCGGCGGCGCGGCCGGCCGTCGGTGACCCCGTCGAGGTCGACGAAGCACACGGTCTCGCCGGCCCGATTCGGGTGCGTCACGCAGGGCTGCAGCCCGCCGGCGATGAAGGCCAAGTGCGAATCGCCGTTGCGCGGCTCCACCGCGCGCTGGGCGGCGTCGAGGTCCGTGCGGCGCTCCAGCCGGTCGTGCGCGTAGCCCGCGCCCTCCGGGAAGATTCGGCGGAGCGTCTCGATGTACGTCTCGACGCGCCCCGGACCGAGGCGCGTGATCAAGCTGCGGTCCAGGAACCCGGCCGTGGTGTGGGCTGACCAGTAGAGGCAGCGCGGATACGACGCGAGGGCGTCGTGCTCGCTCGGGAAGCGCGACCGCAGCTCGACCATCTCGAAGCGCTCGCGCGCCGACAGCTCCACGCTCAGCTCGAGCGGCGGCGGAGGCGCCATCGACCGCCTAGCGCGTCGGCCCCGTCCGGAGCGGCGCGCCGACGATGGCCACCAGGCGCAACGCGGCCAGCAGCCGAATCGCGATCCACGAGGGATCCAGCTCGGAGCGCCGCAGACTGAACTTCGGCGAGCGCGGAAACGCGTGGTGGTTGTTGTGCAGGCTCTCGCCACCCGTCAGCCACGCGAGCACGCGCGAGTTGTAGGCCGTGTTCTCGAAGTTCTGGCCGCCCCACCAGTGGCCGAGGCCGTTGATCAGCGGCGCCAGGACGAACATGTAGATGATGCCGTGGCCGACCATGGCCAGGATGCCCTGCCACCAGCCGATGGCGAGCGACACGAGCGCGGTTCCGAGAAAGAGTCCGGTCCAGCCCAGGGCGAAGACCCGCCGCTCCCACCAGTCGGGGGCCAGGTCGGGCGCGAAGGTCTCCACGGTCTTGGGCTGCCGGGCCTCGCGGACGTAGTAGTACACGTTCCACAGCTGCACCTTCCAGAAGCCCAGGAGCAACGGACTGTGGGGATCGCCGTCGCGGTCGGCGAACGTGTGGTGTTTGCGGTGCACCGCCACCCACTGCTGCTGGCTCTGGCCGGTGAGTAGCCAGAGCGCCACGCGGAACATCAGGGCCGTGACCGGCCGCAAGGACAACGACCGGTGCGCGAGCGCGCGGTGCAGATAGATCGACGTGGCGAACGTGGCGATCTGCGCCAGGATGAACGAAGTGATCGCAATGATCAGTATCTGACGAGTCAACGCGTAGTCCTTTCAAGTCTCGATGTCACAGGAATGCCTTGGCGTACAGGTGCTCGCGCGTGTGCGGCGCGCGACTCGCGACGGGGTCGTGCTGCTTGCGGGTCAGGACCTGGTAGAGGCCGATCGAGCTCTCGGCGAACGCGACGGCCGAGCACGTCAGATACAGGAGCCAGGTCCGATACGTGCGCTCGCCGGCCAGCGCGCGCGCCTCGTCGGCCCGCTCGCGCAGCCGCTCCACCCAGTGACGACAGGTCCGCGCGTAGTGCAGGCGCAGTCCCTCGACGTCCATGATCTCGAATCCCGCGCGCTCGATCTCGGTCAAGGTCTCGCTGAGGCCCGCGAGATCGCCGTTCGGGAACACGTGGCGATAGAGGAACTCGGTCTGGCTGGTCGCCTTCCAGTGGAACTCGTGAACGATGCCGTGATTCAGGTAGAGCCCGCCGTCCCGCAGCATCCGACGCACGCCGCCGAAGAACGCGGGGTAGTTCGGAATCCCGACGTGCTCGATCACGCCGATCGCGGCGATCTTGTCGAAGCGGGCGTCCGGGGGCAGGTCCCGATAGTCGCGATACTCGACCTTGCAGCGATCCGCGAGCCCTTCCTGCTTGATGCGCTCGGTCGCGTAGTCGGCCTGCGCCTTCGACAGGGTCACGCCGTGGGCGCGCACGCCGTAGTGCTGCGCAGCCCAGATCGACAGGCTGCCCCAGCCGCACCCGATGTCGAGCAAGGTCTCGCCCGCCTCGAGCTCGAGCTTTCGACACACGAGCTCGAGCTTGTCGCGCTGGGCCTGTTCGAGCTTGCCGTCGGGGTCGCGGTAGTACGCGCACGTGTAGACCATCAGCGGGTCGAGAAACAGCGCGTAGAACTCGTTGGACACGTCGTAGTGGTGCGCGATCGCCTTCGCGTCCGCTTCCTTGCTGCGTGCCCTCACGACGCCACCTCCCGCATCCCGAAGATGCGCCCGAATACGACGTGACGCCGCGTCGCGGCCGTGTTGAGGACGGCGCGAACGAGCACGCGCGCCCAGGCGTCGGGGATGCGCGCCAGCTGCCGGCCGACCCACCCCATCTCGCCCGATCCGTACCGGCGCACGATCGCGCCCGCGTACGCGTCGAGGCCGGCGCCCCGTCGCAGGCGCGCCTCGACCGCCTCGGCGGCGAGAAGTCCGCTCTTGATGGCCGGCCCGATGCCTTCCCCGCTGAGGTCGCGCGCGAGCCCCGCCGCGTCGCCGACGAGGCAGAACCGGTCGCCGGCGAGCTTTCGCGGCGCCCGACGGCGCACGACGTAGGCGTGCCCGCGAAAGGGCTCGATGTCGAGGTCGGCCGGGAGCCGGCCCGCCGCCCGCAAGGTGCTCACGAGCGCGTCGCGCCGCCGCGGCAGGTCCGCGCCGGGCCCGGCGACACAGCCGACGCCAACGTTGAGGACGTCGCCCTTGGGAAAGTACCAGCCGTAGCCCTTCAGGTCCGGCTCGACGTAGAGCTCCGGGGCCTCCCACGCGGCGCCGAGCGCTTCGACCCGCTCGGCCGGCAGGCGTGTCTCGCTCTCCTGCGCGATCACCACTTCTTCCTGCTCGGAGACTTCGCCGAGCGCCTGGGCCACCGGGCATCGATGGCCGCCGGCGCCGATCACGACGGAGGCGGTGAAGGTGCCGTGCGGGCTCACGACGCGGATTCCGTCCTGATCGGACGTGACCTCGGTGACCCGGGCGCCCTCACGGACGTCCACGCCGGCGGCGCGCGCGCGGTCGAGCAGGTAGTGGTCGAACTCCCGCCGGAGGATGCCGTAGCTGGCCGGCCGCTGCCAGCGCGTCTCGGTGCGCGCGCCGGCGAACTCGAACCGGCACGCCGAGAACGCCTGGATCGTGAGGGGATACTTCTGTGGATCGACCTGCACGTCGGACAGCGCCTCGGGCGTCACCCAGCCCGCGCACACCTTCACTCGCGGAAACACGGCGGCGTCCAGCAGCAGCGGCCGGAAGCCTGCCCGCGCGAGACGCCACGCCGCGGTGCTACCCCCCGGGCCGCCGCCGACCACGATGACGTCGTGCTGGGCCACGTCAGCCTCGCCAGAGAGTCACGAGGACTCGCAGCCGGTCCATGAAGGAGACGCGGATCTCTTCGATCGAGTTCGCGACGCTCATGGCGTCGAAGAGGTCGCCTTCGAGGTCGATCGAGCCGTCAACGTAGGCTTCGGCGAAGTTGAGCGGCGACGGATCGCGGATGAGCCGGATGAACGTCTGCGGCTCGTGCAGGACCGCCGTGCACACGGGCGCGGCACCGCCGAGCGCCACGACCGAGCCGTCCCACAGACGGAACGCGAAGCCGCCGGGGATGCGGTCGAACACGCGGTGGAGAACCTCCGCGGCTCGCTTCGAGCTGACATTCCGGGGAAAGATCATCTATGCACGGTCGCCGAACGTGATGCGCTCATCCCTGGTCCTCCCGCGAAGACCGGTTAGGGTCCGCACCCGAGTAGGTCTCCTGGCTTCCGGATCGTCCTACTCCCCGGCCTTCCCAGCAAGTCGCCAGTGGCTGTGTCGGGTTTCGTCCCCGGTTACAGTGACGGGGTCGCGGCGGATTCGCACCGCCTTCCCTGGGCCCAGACGGGCACCCGGATGCGCGCAACGCTGAAAACACTAGCAAAGCGCTTGGATGGCCGTCAACTTCGAACGAATCGGCCTAACAATACGGCAGGACGCGCTCGCCGAAGAGCTTGATCGCTTCCATGATCTTGTCGTGCGGCGGCCCCCCGGAGTGGGCGTGGCGCAGCCGGAGCAGGAACGTGCTGGCACCGGTGGCCTTCTGCCAGCGCTGGAACTCGCGCACGCAGGCCTCGGGATCGCCGAGGATCAGGCGGTCTGGCGCCAGGTTCTCCAGGGTGAACTTCATGTCGGCCGGCATGTTCTGGAACTCCGCCAGCCGCGCCTCCCAGTAGTATCGATAGGCGGCCATGACGTGCGGGCCGTAGACCGCGTCGGCCTCCGAGCGCGTCCGGGCCACCCACGCGTCCCGCATCTGCACGACGTCGGCCCGGCGCCCGGCCTTCTGCGCCGCGTCCTTGTAGATGTCCGCCAGCTCGGTCGCGTTCGCGAGGCTCGTGCTGGGCGTGCCGACGAATCCGTCGGCGAGCCGGCCGGCGCGGCGCGCCGCCGCCGGCACACTGGCGCCGAACCAGAGCGGCGGGCCGGAGGCCTGGTACGGGCGCGGGCGGATTGTCACGTCCTCGAGCGTGTAGTGCTTGCCCCGATACGAAAACGACTCGCCCGCCCAGCACAGACGCAGGATCTCGACGCTCTCCTCGAACAGCGCCATGCGGTGCTCCATCGGCACGGAAAACGCGCGGAAGTCAGCCGGCTGGTAGCCGATCCCGACGCCGAGGACGAGGCGGCCCCTGGACACCAGATCCAGGGTGATCGCGTCTTCGGCCACGTGCACCGGATGGTGGAGCGGCAGCAGGATCACCGAGGTACCGACGCGAAGCCGCTGGGTCCGCGCGGCGACGGCGGTGGCGACGATCAGCGGCGAGGGCAGGAAGCCGTCGCCGTCCTGATGGTGCTCGCCGAAGAAGCACGAGTCGAAGCCGCTGGCCTCGGCCAGTTGAGCCTCGGCGATGACTTCGTCGATGCACCGTTCGAGGTGCTCGCCTCGCGGCGGATTGGCGATCGAGCTGTACAGGCCGAATTTCATGGGGCGTCACACTGTAGCATCACGACGCCCCGTCCGTCCTAGCCCGAGGGAGCCACCGCCCGCAGCGCCTTCAGATAGGCGTCTTTGTTCGGCTCGTTGAAGACGAGCCTCACTTCCTGCACGCCGGCGTCGAAGAACCGCTGGATCTGGTCCCGGCACTGCTTGGGCGAGCCGAGGATCGTCATGGCGTCGACCATCTCGTCGGTGACGAGCTTCGCGGCCCGATCACGCTCGCGCGCCTGGAACGCCTCGCGCACGCGGTCGGCCTCGGGCCCGAAGCCGATGCGGCGCATGTACTGGTGATAGAACACGCCCATCCCGCCGATGTAGAAGGCGATGTGCGGCCGCTCGCGGTCGCGGGCCGCGCCGACGTCGTCGGTGACGTAGATCGAGACCTGCGGCGAGATCGCGATGTCGCTCCGGGTTCGGCCGGCGGCCGCGGCGCCGGCTTCGAGCTCGACCACGGCCGCCGCCATGCGCGCGGGCGCCAGGAAGATCGGTAACCAGCCGTCGGCGAGCTCGCCGGTGAGCCGCAGGCTCGGCGGGCTGAGCGCGGCGATGTAGATCGGCAGGCTGGCTCGGTGCGGCGTGAATCGCAGCTGGAACCGTTTGGTGTGGAAGAACTCTCCGTCGTGGTCGAGCCGCTCGCCGCGCGCGGCCTTGCGGACGATGTCGATGTACTCCCGCATGCGCGTCAGGGGTTTGGCGAACTTCTCACCGTGGAAGTCCTCGATCACGAGACGACCGCTGGTGCCGAGGCCCAGGAAGAATCGGCCGCCGCTCATGCGGTCCATGTTCAGCGCGGTCATGGCGAGATTCGCCGGCGAGCGCGCGAAGACCGGCACGATGCTGGTCCCGATGCGGATGCGCGAGGTCACGGCCGCGAGCTGCGCCAGCGAGGTCAGCGCGTCTTCGCCCCACGACTCCCCCATCGTGATGCAGCTGTAGCCGAGCTCCTCGGCCAGACAGGCCGCTTCACGCATCTCCCGCCACGACATGCCCGGCACGTGCATGCCCATGAGGCCGACGTCACCCATCGCTCCCTCTCCTCTAGAAGTAGAAGCCGCTCACGGCGTGATGGTCGCGCCGTGAGTGTACCAGCGGCGCCGGGCGGGTCTCTTGACATGCCCGGCGAGCCGGGTCAGAGTCCTGGCCGACCACGCCGCCGGCCGTCGCGGGGCGACCCCGCCGGCCGAGGCTCTGGATCGGAGACGATTCGCTGAAGGAATACTCGTGCCCGCGTTGAAGCGAGACGTGCGCCGACTGCCCCTGCGCGGGGCGGATCTCGTGCTGCTGGCGCATCATCCCCGCTGGAAAGGCGTCGGGCTCGGCCACAACACCGTGCTCGTGGTCGAGTGCGACGGCACGATCGACTCCGATCGCGTCGCGCGCGCGTGGGATCGGTTTCTCGACGTATGCCCCTGGCCCGCGGCGCGCCTGCGGCGCCCGTTCCCATGGGGCAAGCTGCACTGGGCCGCCGGAGCGCGCGAGAGCCTGGCTCGCCCGGCCGTGCGCCGCGCCACCATCACCACGCGCGGAGAGCTTCACCGCGAGCTGACGACCGAGCTCAATCGGGCCGTCGAGCCGCGCCGTGAGGCGCCCCTGCGCATGCTGATCGTGGACGACGAGTCGGCACGGCCGACGCCCTCGAGCGTCCTGGTGCTGACCTGGTTTCATCCGCTGATGGACGCCCGCGGCGGGGAGAATCTCCTGACGCACCTCAACGATCTCGACCGCCACGAAGGCGCCGCCCCCTGGGGCGACGCCCCGCCGGCCTTCGTCTCCGAGCGGGACCGGCGTTCGCTCCTCGAGAAGAGCCGCATCGCGGGCGGCAGCCTGAAGTACCTCCGGACGCTCGCGCCCGTGCCGCCGATCTCGGCGGGAGGTCAGCCCCTCCCCCCGGGGCGCGCGTGCTTCCGGCGGGAAAGCTTCGTCGCTACCGACTCGACCGATCAGCGCGCCACGCGCGAGATCTGCTGGCGCGTCGCCCTGGTGGGCAAGGCGATGGCCGAGCTCTGGCGCCGGCGAGACCTCGCCGACGTGCCGTGCCTGCTCCCGATCTCCGTCGATGTGCGCCCCAAGGGCGAGCTCGGCGCGACGTTCGGCAACCACCTGGCCTTCCACTTCGCGCGATTCCGGTCATCCGAGACCGCCGACGTGCCCGCGCTCGCGCGGGCTCTGCGTCGCCAGATGGCCGACGCCGTTCGTGACGGTCAGATCGAGGCCAACCACGTCGCCCTGGAGTTCCTGCAGTACCAGCCGCTCTCGCGGATGCTCCGGGTGCTGCCGTGGACGAGCGGCGGCGAGCTCTTCTCCTTCAATTGCGCCGACCTCGCCGACTGGCCGGCCGCGCTCGCCGAGTGCTTCGGGCGCAAGGTCGTGAACGCCTACCACGTGCCCGTGGTTCCCCCGCGGCCGGGGATCGGCGTATTCTTCAATCGCTGCGGCGGGCGGAACAACCTCGTCGTGTCCTGGATCGAGGGCGTCGCCAACGAGGACGAGGCAGCGAGGATTATCGAGGTCATTCGCGAGGGCATGGGATGGACCGCGACGTCGTGAACGAGAGCGTCGGGCCGGCGCGCCGCCTGCGCGTCGCCATCATCGGCGCCGGGCCCTCCGGCTCCGCCCTGGCGATCCTGCTGGCCCGTGAGGGCGCGGCCGTGACGCTCATCGACGATGGACGCGGGCCGGGGCTGCTGGTCGGCGAGTCGCTCGTCCCCGCGGTCGTCCCCATCCTCAAGAGGCTCGATATCGAGAAAGAGACGGCGAGCTTCAGCCGCGTCAAGCCCGGCGTCTCGTTCGTCTGGTCCGGGGCGAATCGCGTCAGTGTCACCTTCAACCGCTTCGCGCCCGCCGTGTTCCCGTACGCCTACAACGTCCCGCGGCCCCAATTCGACGATGCGTTGCTCGCCAAGGCGATCGCCGCCGGCGTCGACTACGTCACCGCCCGAGCGCAGCTCGTGCCGAACACCGAGGCGAACACGGGCGCGGAGCTGCGACTCGGCCCCGAGACCTTGGCCGCGGCGCCAGGCCTCGCCGGTCGGCAGCCCGACCTGATCGTGGACGCCACGGGACGGGCGCGCCTCGCAGCCCGCGCGCTCGGGATTCCCGCGCGGCTCGGGCCACGCAAGGACGTCGCCCACTTCGCCCACTTCGAAGGCTTCAGCTGGCACGACGCGCCGGGACAGGTGCGGATCGCGCGTGGCGAAGCGGGCTGGAGCTGGTGCATCCCGCTCCAGGAGCGGCTCTCGATCGGGATCGTGCTTGGCCAGGATGACGCGGCTCGCCTCGGCCGAACTCCCGAGGAACGGCTCGACAGCGCCATCGCGGCCGACCCCGGGCTCACGTCCATCGTCGGCAACGGGCGCCGCGTCACGGACGTGGCCACCTACGCCAACTACCAGCTGATCTCGGAGCGCGCCTACGGCCGCGGCTGGGTAATGATCGGCGACGCGTTCGGCTTCGTGGACCCGATGCTCTCACCGGGCGTGTTCCTGGCGCTCCGTTCGTCCGAGCAGCTCGCCGACGCCGTCACGCCCTGGCTGCGGCGGCGCGCGATCCCCACGCCGGCGGAGCTCGACACCGTGCTCACCGCCTACGCCGCAGATCAGAGCGAGATGCTTTCGGCGTGGCTCGAGCTGGTGGCCTATCTCTACGACGGACGGCTGGCGGCATTGATCGAGGCGGGGCAGTCCTGGATGCCGGAGAATCCTGGAATGGTCAAGCGGGCGATGCAGACCCACATCGCGCGACACGTCGGCCTGCTGGCCAGCGGCGCGGCGACGACGTCACGCTACAGCCGTGGGCTCCTGCGCTTCCTGGGCCGCTACGGTTTGCGCGGCGTCGACCCGGCGGGCCTCGCCATCCGCTGATGGCCGCGCGGTGCTCAGGCGGGTGGCCGCCCCGAGCCACCGGGCTTGGTGGCGACGTATTCGGTGAGAAAGCCGCAGTAGACCCGGCGCTTGGCGTCGACGAAGCCGTTTCGCCGCAGCACGTCGAGGATCGTCTGGGGCGGCACGCACTTGTCGATCGTGTCCCAGTAGTACTTCATGAGGAGCTCGGCCGGCGCGCTGCCGGTGCTGACGCGGGTCAGCCAGGGCAGGACGCGCTGGAAGTGGGTCTGGATCAGCCAGCGTGAAATCCGCGACCTTGGACGGGACACCTCGAGCAGGAGCACACGCCCCCCGGGCTTGAGCACGCGCCGGTACTCGCCGAACGCGACCTCGAGATCGTCGACGTGGCGCAGGGCGAAGCCCATGCTGAGCATATCGAAGGTATCTGCGCGGAAGGGCAGGCTCTCGGCTCTCCCTCGCGTCAGCGGGCTCGTGACCGCCAGCCGCGCCTCGCGCAGCATGCCGACGCTCGGATCGACGCCGATCACGCGCCGAGGATCGCCGAGGATCGCCACCCCCCCGCGGGCCACCAGCCCGGTGCCGGTCGCGACGTCGAGCAGCCGCATGCCCTTCTTGAGGCCGGCTCTCTGGAGCGCCTGGCGGCGGTACATGGGGCCCGAGCCGAGATCCAGCATCCGACCGATGTGGTTGTAATACCTGGCGGCACCGTCGAACAGGTCGTCGACGAACGAGTGCCGGTCGGCGGGGACCCGATAGTACTCCTCGAGCACTGGGTGAGGCGGCGTCAGCTCGGTCATGGGCGCTCCGGGCGTCGCATAGGAGTCGCAGTATACTTCGATCGCGCTCGCAAGGGTTCTCCGACCGCGCAGGAGGCCGGCCATGCTCGATATCCCCTTCCGCTCCGCCAAGCAGCTCGCCGCCGACGTCCGCAATAAGAAGATCGGCTGCCTCGAGCTCCTGGACCTGTATCTGGCGCGCGTCGAGAAGTACGACGGCGCCCTCAACGCCGTCGTCGTGCGCGACTTCGACCGCGCGCGCACGCGCGCTCGCGCCGCCGACCGTGCGCTGGCGCGACGTCAGGCGTGGGGGCCGCTGCACGGCGTGCCGATGACGATCAAGGAGTCCTACGACGTTGCGGGCCTGCCGACCACGTGGGGCGTCCCCGCCTATGCCAAGAACGTCGCGACGAAGAACGCGGTCGCCGTCGACCGCCTCCTCGGGGCCGGCGCCGTGCTCTTCGGCAAAACGAACGTGCCGCTCTTCCTCGCCGACTGGCAGAGCTACAACGAGATCTACGGGACCACGAACAATCCCTGGGACGTCGCGCGCGCGCCCGGGGGATCCTCTGGTGGCTCCGCGGCGGCGCTCGCCGCCGGGCTCACCGGGCTCGAGGCCGGGAGCGATATCGGCTCGTCGATCCGGAACCCGGCGCACTTCTGCGGCGTCTACGGCCACAAGCCGAGCTGGGGCATTGTCCCGCGCACCGGTCAGGCGCTCCCCTGGCAAACGGCGGCCGTCGACATGGACGTGGTCGGCCCACTCGCGCGCAGCGCCGACGACCTGGCACTCGCGCTGTCGGTGATGGCCGGTCCCGACGAGATCGAGGCGGCGGGATGGCAGCTCCGGCTCAGGCCGCCTCGGCAGAAGCGTCTGCGCGACTTCACGGTGGCCCTGATGCTCGAGGCGCCGGGCCTGCCGGTGGATCGCGAGGTGCAGGATCGGCTCCAGGCGCTGGGCGATTTCCTGGGTCGGCAGAAGGTGAAGGTCGACGACCGCGCGCGCCCGGCGATCGACACCGGCGAAGCGTTCAGCGTGTACACACGCCTCTTGCGCGCGGCGACCTCCGACCGCCAGAGCGACGCCGACTTCGAGCAGAACGTGGCGATTGCGCGCGGGCTCGCGGTCAGCGACCAGAGCTACTTTGCGCGCGCGACCCGCGCGGCGGTCTCGTCCCACCGCGACTGGCTGGCCGCGAACGAGACGCGCCACCGCATGCGACGCGCGTGGGCCGACTTCTTCACCGAATACGATCTGCTCCTGTGCCCGGTCGCCGGCACCGCCGCCTTCCCCCACGATCACAAGGGCGAGCGCTACGAGCGTACGCTCGTCGTCAACGGCAAGCGCGTCCCGGTCACCGATCATCTGTTCTGGGCCGGCTACAGCGGCGCGTTCTACCTGCCGGCGACCGGCGCGCCCTGCGGATTCACGCCCGGCGGGCTGCCGGTCGGCGTGCAGATCGTGGGGCCGCAGTATGGCGATCTGGCGTGCCTGGCGTTCGCGCGCCATCTCGAGCGCGAGTTCCAGGCCTTCGTGCCCCCGCCCGGCTACGCCTGAGAGACGCGGACAACGATCTTGCCGACCTGCGCGTCCGACTCCATGAACGCGATGGCGGCCGGCAGCTCGTCGAATCCGAAGACGCGGTCGACGAGCGGCCGGAGCCGCCCGTCCCCGAAGTAGGGCAGGACGTCGCGCGCGAAGCCGCGCACGGTCTCGGCGCGCTGGGCCGCCGTCCGCAGCCGGTTGCTGACGCCGAACACCGTCAACCGCTTTCGGTGTAGGAGCTCGAGGTCGATCGGGGCGGACAGGACGTGGTCCAGATGGCCCACCGTCGCCAGCCGTCCCTCGAAGGCGAGCGATCTGACGAGCCACACTGGGAGAATCGTCGAAGCCCTGCGTGTCGCATGAATGACGAAGGTCAGCGTATTGAGGCCCCGGAAAGATGTCAAGGAATGCGCGGGCTCGATGTGGCGGAAGCGCTCACTCGAGCCGCCGAACGCCACACGCGCTAACCTCCCGATCTCCCTGCATCTCGTTCGAGCAGAGACCGACAGCGTGTGACCATTCCTTCGGCGGCGTTCGATGCTCGAATCTCGAGCTTCGCTGCGCGCGACGCGCGGCGAGTGTCTCGCTTTTGCGGACACTTGCCGCCGCGCAGCGGGCGCGCCGGCCCCGCCTCGAGCGACCTGGCAGGCGCCTTGCGTCTACCCCAGACTTCGACGAGCGGCGTTCACGACGCGGTGATCGACTCGTCACAACGTGGCAATGCCGCCCGAGTTACTACTGGAGCAGCACAGGGCGACCCGCAAGGAGGTGCGTGTGGAGGGACTCCAGGGGCTGAACGAGCTACAAGAGCGCGGCAAGATGCATTGGTCTCAGAACGATCAGGCGTGGGCGGCAGAGCCGCGAGATGTCGTCGAGGCGCTCGCCCACGAGGGATTCGCGGAATACAAGCTCGCGGTGACCCGAAGCCGGCGCGATCGTCCCCCGACGGGGGGCGTCTGGCAGGGGCTCAATCTCCAGACCGGCGCCGTGGCGTCGGCGATCTGGGTGCAACGCGGGCCCGACGCCGACTCGATCGTCTTCATCGACATCGACGGCGAGCTCATCGACGGCGGCTCCCGCTGAACGCCGCCGCGCGGAGCCTCGCGCGATGACACCAAGAAGGAGGAGGCTCGTGGAAACCGCGACTCAGGAACGAACGACCCGACCCTTCGAACCGGCGACGACACCCAACGGCGACGCCGTTCCGTTCTCGATCGGCGGCGTGCATCAGCTGATCGGTCCGCTGGCCGAGCTCTCGATCGTGGCCGCCAGGGAGAACACGCGGCTCGCGGCCGAGCTGCAGATCGCGGCGCTCGAGGCGCTGCGCGAATCGCAATCAACGGCGATGCATCTGTACCACCGGGGGTTCCTGGAAACTCTCGACTCGATCCAGCGCGCCCTCACGTTCGTGGGCACGAGCGCGCGACTGGTCATGCAGGTCGCCGACCGCCTGCAGACGACGACGGCGATGGAAGCCGGACGGCGCATCCGCGAGGCGATGGAACAGAACTCCGGCAGGAGCGACACCACGCGGCGATGAGAGGATCGCTCCGGGCTCGGCCTCGCCGGCCGCGCCCGGGGCGCCTGGACGCGGTGGACTCAGCCGGCCAGCGGGGGCCGCCTCCGGTGAAAGCCGGTCGCCTCCTCGAAGGCATGCGCGAGCTGGAGCACGCCCCACTCGTCCTGATGACGTCCGACGATCTGCAGGCCGACCGGCAAGCCCTCGTCGGTGAAGCCGGCGGGAACCGAGATGGCCGGCAGCCCAGTCACCGTGATGTCCGAGCAGACGCGCATCCAGTCGATGTACGTGGGCAGCCGCACGCCGTTGATCTCGGTGACGTACGGCTGGGTGACGTCGAAGGGCGGCACCTGCACGGCCGGGATCAGCAGGAACTCGTGGCGCTCCATGAACTCGCGCACGCGATGATAGAGCCGCGTGCGCTGGACCTCGGCCTCGCCGATCTCGCGGGCGGTGAGCTTGAGCCCCTCCTCGGTGTTCCAGACGACGGTGTCCTTCATCTGGTGGCGGTGCGCGCCGAGCAGCGGCCCGTAGCGCGTCGCGAAGCTCAGCGCGCGCTGCACCTGGAAGATCTGACGGGCGTCGGTGAAGTCCGGCTGCGCCGTCCTCGACGCGGCAGCCCAGCGCCTCGAACGTCGGCCGCTGCGCGTCGAGCACCGCCGTCACGCGCCGGTCGACGGGCAGCCCGCCGAGGTCGCGGCTCCAGGCGATGCGCACGCCCTTGAAGTCGCGGCCGAGCGGCGCCGCGGAACCGCGCGCCCGGCTCCGCGATGGCGATCGGCGAGCGGCGATCGGGGCCGGCCATCGCGCTCAGCATCAGCGCCACGTCCGCGACCGTGCGCGCCATCGGCCCCGGCACGTGCAGGGTGCGCCCACGGCGCGTCCGTCGGCCACGGCGGCACGCGGCCGACCGCGCCGCGCAGCCCGACCACGTTGCAGAAGCTGGCCGGATTGCGGAGCGAGCCGCCGGTGTCGCTCCCGTCGGCGATCGGCACCATGCCGCACGCCAGCGCCACCGCGGCGCCGCCGCTCGAGCCGCCGCACGTCTTCGTCAGGTCGTACGGGTTGAGCGTGCGCCCGAAGACCTCGTTGAACGTCTGCGAGCCCGCTCCGAACTCGGGGGTGTTGGTCTTGCCGATCGTGATGGCGCCGGCGGCCCGCAGCCGCTCGACGAGGAGCGCGTCCTGGTCGGGGACGTGGTCGCGGTAGATCGGCGAGCCGTACGTCGTGCGGATGCCGCGCGTGGGCACCAGATCCTTGTGCGCGACCGGCAGGCCGAACAGCGGTCCCGGTCGGCTCGCCGCGCGCGAGCGCGGCGTCTTTCTCGCGCGCCTCGGCGAGGGCGCGCTCGGCGGTGAGCGTGACGACCGCGTTCACCGTTCGGATTGACGCGCTCGATCTGTGCCAGATGCGCCTGGACGACCTCGGTCACGGAGACGTCGCGCGCGCGGATCCGCCGCGCCAGCTCCGTGGCGGTCAAAAGCAGAGGTCAGTGGCTCACGGTTTTTTCGGCGTCCTTTCCGATTCGGTGCTTCTGCAGCCTTAGCATCAGCGGTACTCACTCGCGCGCGAACGGCCGACCATGAACGAGACGCGGACGCTCGCCCGCTTTGTCGCCGAGACCACGTTTGACGACCTGCCCCGCCGTCTCGTCGAGAACCTCAAGATCGCCGTGCTCGATACGTTCGGCGCCGCGCTCGTGGGCACCCGCCAGCCGTGGGCCCGGCGTATCGTGGCGGTGGTCAAGACGCTCGGCGGCACGCCAGAAGCGTCGTGGTCCAGCAGGGCTGGCGCACGGACGTCGCGCGGGCGGCTTTCGCGAACGGCGTGCTGATCGGCGCGTTCGAGGCCGAGCCGCTCACCGGGTCGCACGCCAGCGGCACCGTGCTGCCGGCGGCGCTCGCGGTATGCGAACGCGACCGGCTCGGCGGCGCCGCGTTCTTCACCGCGCTGGCCCTAGGCTTCGAGGTCTCGGCGCGCATCGCGCCGCACGGCGGTTGGGCTGGAGACCGTGCGCGGCTTTCACAATCCCGGGCACCCAGGGGCCGTTCGGCGCGGCCGCCGCGGTGGGCAAGCTCTTCGGATTCGACGCCGAGCGGCTGGCCGACGCGCTGGGCATCGCGGGCTCCTCGAGCGCCGGGCTTCTCGAGTTCGCGTGGAGCGGCGGTGACACCAAGCGCCTGCACCTCGGACGCGCCGCTCAGCTCGGGCTCGAGAGCGCCTTGCTGGCGCGCCAGGGCGTGCGCGGCCCGGCAACCGTCCTCGAGGGCCGATACGGCTACTTCAACGCGTTCTCCACTCCGCCCCGGCTGGAGAAGCTCGTGGACGGCCTCGGGAGCGAGTGGGCCATCGAGCCGCCGTCACTCAAGTCGTATGCGACCCACGTCACGCAGCAGGCGGTCGTCCAGGCGATCCAGGATCTCAAGCGCGAGCACCCGCTCGACCCCAAGGCGATCACCCGCGTTGTGATCCGCGGTGCGGCGCGGATCATGGAAGAGCGGCACGCGGCGCGCGAGCCGCAGGACGTGCTGGGCGGTCAGTACAGCCTGCCCTTCACCACGGCGGTCGCGCTGACGCGTGATCTCTCCGATCCGCTCGTCTACGACGCCGACGCGGTCTCGGATCCGATCGTGCGCGACCTGGCGCGCCGGATCGAGCTGGTGGCTGAGGAAGCGGCCACGCATGACACGCCCGGCGTCTGGCCCGCCGAGATCCTCATCGACATCGCGGGGCGGCGCCACACCGTGCGCCGCCCGCCCTCACAAGGGCTCACCGCCCAATCCCTTCACGTGGGAGGAGGCCGGCGAGAAGTTCCGGCGCTACGCGAGCGCGGTGATCGACGCCGGCCAGGTCGCGGCCATCGTCGATGCGGTGGACGGGCTCGAGCGCGCGCCCGACATGAGCCGTGTCGCCCGAACCCTGGCGGGTGCCTGACGCGGGTCAGCCTTGGGCCAGGCCGAGGTCGGAGCGATCGTCCTCCTCGTCGCCGTTGCGGAGGAGGTCGAGCAGCCGGGGATCGCGGGGAATGATGATGCCCGTGGCGCCGGCCGCCTCGTACTCTGAGCGCACTTTCGGCGCCAGCTCTCGCGGTCGTCCGGCATCTTGATCGTGGACCAGAGCTCGAAGGGCTCCGGTGAGCCCCTCGCGCTCGCGAACGCGCGTGACGGGCTCGACGGCGGCGCGGAACGCCTCCGGCGATCCGCTGGATCCGACCACGCCGCCGGCCGTCGCGCCGCCAGCTGCGCCTGCTGATCACTCGAGCCTCCCAGGATCACGCAGCATCGGGGCCGCCGCGCGAGCCTCGATCACCGTCTCGACGCCGGCGGATCCGTCGGCGAAGCCGGTGACGGCGAGCGCCACGCGCCCGCGCGAGAGGCGCATCAAGCGTCTCGACGCTTGCCGCCGAGCGCCGGGGGCGCACCCACGTCGGCGGCCGAACTGGCACGACCAGACGGATGCGGCCGGTGATCGTCGCCGATCGCGGCCAGCAGCAGCCACGGCTCGTAGCCGGCGTCGTCGAGCCACAGCGAATCGGCGCCGGCCGACTCCAGCGCTCGAGCGTCGGCGAGATATTCGCCGGCGTCCTCGAACTGGCGGGGCAGCCGCACTCCGATCTTCAGCATGGTCGCGTCCTGAGGCCCGGCCTGGCTGCCGGCGCTACATCTGCGCGCCGAAAATCACCACCATTCCAGAGGCGAGTCCCACCGACGAGGACCAGGACCGCCGCGAGCATGACCGGCACGCGGCCGCGCGGTCGAATCGCAGCAAGGACAGCGGCACGACGTGCAGCGCACCACGACGCCCACAGGCCGAGCCAGCGCGGCTCCAGGAAGCGCGAGGCGCCCGCGCCCCCAGACTGACGAAGAAGACGGCGAGCAGCACCAGCTCCAGAAGGTGAAGTATCGGTCCGCTCGCGAGAGCTTGGCCTCGGTGCTGGCCCGGGCGTCGACGCCGCGTCAAGAGAACCGAGCGCGGCCGCGGCGACGCTGAGGCCCGGACGCCAGAAACAAGGCGCCGAGCGCCCAGGTGTCGCTCCAGATGGGCTGGTTGCTGACGCTGAGCAGCACGCCGGTATAGCCCGGCGAGGAAGAGCCCGAAGAACGCGCCGACGATCATGAACAGCGGCCCAGGCCGCCGTGCAGGAGCCGCGAAACGCTGCTTGCCCGCAGGCTCGCCAGCGCCTCCAGGAAGGACACGAACGCGAAGAAGCTGAAGATCATCAGCACCCACACGCCGACCGACATCGGCGACCAGTACTTGAAGTTGAGGCCGAACGTGCGGCTGTCGATCAGCATGTGCCAGAACCGCAGCGGCCGCCCGAGATCGAGCGTCAGCAAGATCGGGCAGATCGCCAGGGCCGGCAGGCATAGAGGAACGCCGGCCGCGCCACGGGAGCGTCTCGGTAGTCACCGAAGAGGCGCAGGATGGTGCCCAGAGGTACGCGCCGCCCGCGATGCCGCCCAGGAAGAAGTACCAGACGATGTACCACTCCCACTGCGGCGGCGCGACGAAGTGCTGCGGTCATCGCGCTACTCCTTCCCGCCCCGCTGTCGGAACGCGAACACCGCGCCGGCGATACCCAGCACGGCCGTGGCCAGTGAGCCCAGGTAGCTCGCGACGTTGTTGCGGCTCGGCAACACGGCGTCCTCGGTCTTCGGCATCCCGTAGACTTCGGGCTTGTCGGTCAGCAAGAACAGCGCGTGCAGGCCGCCGTATTCCTTGTCGCCGTAGAGGCGTGCCTCCGCCATCCCCTGTCCCGCGCAGCTGGTTCAAGCGCGCGCCCGCGACCTCGCGCATCGTGTTCAGATCCCCGAACTTGATCGACTCGGTCGGGCAGGCCTTGGCGCAGGCGGGCGTCAGGTTGGCCTGCAGCCGGTCGTAGCAGAAGGTGCACTTGCGGGCCAGACCGCTCGTCTCGTCGAAGCCGATGACGTGGTAGGGGCAGGCCGCGATGCAGTCGCGGCAGCCGTTGCAGACGTTGGGCTGGATGTAGACGGTGTCGAACTCGGTCCGGATGATCGCGTTGGTCGGACACACCTCCATGCAGCTCGCCAACGCGCAGTGCTTGCAGACGTCGCTCATCATGTTCCAGGCGACACCGCCCTTCGGGGTGATCCGCTCGTGGAACTGGACGTGGCGCCAGTTCTGCTCGTCGAGCTGGCCGGTGTTGTCGTAGCCGTCGCCGAACTTCGGCGCGTGCCCGGGGAGCTGGTTCCACTCCTTGCACGCCACCTCGCAGGCCTTGCAGCCGATGCAGAGCGTCGTGTCGGTGAAGAAGCCGACCGTTCGCGCCATGGTGGTCTCCTATCCGATCGCCATCAGATTCGGGACGATCTTGGTGAAGCCGCGCTCCTTGACGTAGAGGTCGAGCGGGAGCGCCGCCAGCTCGTCGACGACGGGCACCGCCTCGGGATCCTTGCGAAGATCGATCGTGATCAAGTAGCGCCGGCACGCCTCGCAGGCGTCGGCGCGGAGATGGGGAAACCGCTCGGCGTCGGCGAAGATCGGCAGCCGGTTCGTCGATTGCTCGCCGCAGCCGGCGCACGTCATCCGCGGATACAGCCAGCTGTCGCCGCAGCGGCAGCACAGGAGCAGGCGCGGCCCGCTGACCAGGGTCTCGCCGGCATCGGTCAGGTACGAGAGCTGCGGCAGGCCGCCGCAGCGTGGACAGCCGCCTTCGGCGGGGCCCCCCGAGCAGGCGCCCCCGGCCGCAGGCCCCAGCGCCTCGAGCACGGGCGCCGACGCAGCCCGCGCCAGATATTCGTCCACGGGCGCCTGCCGCTCGCCCGCGAGCCACCGGGCGACGAACCCGGCCGGCTCACCGTCGCGGAGCCGGTCCGGACGGCGTTCGCCAGCGCCGGAGGCCCGGCCGCGGCGCTGACGTCTGCGACTCTCGCATGATGTGGCCCGCGACGTAGCCGCGCCAGGCGGCCGGCTCGGGTCGATCGTCCCGCGCCCTGAGAAACGCGGGCTCCTGCACGTCCAGCAGCGCCTCGTAGAGCCGCAGCAGCTCCGCGGCGAACGCATAACGCTCGACGCAGCTGCCGGGCCCGGCGGCGGCGCCGGGCCCAGGCCTCCGTGGCGAGCGAGGCGACGGCGGCCGACTTCCTTCATCGATCTTCTCGATGTTCACCAGGAACGCCTTGAACTCCGGCGTCCGCGAATTGGCGTCGCCCACGAACGGTGTCAGCGCGTTGGCAAGCCAGTTGGCGCCCTTGGTCGGGTCCCGGTCGGCGGCGATACCGACGAAGCCCCAGTGGATCGGGATGCCGATGTGGTAGACCTTCTTGCCGTTGACCTCGAGGCCGCCCAGCCGCTTGGTCACAACGGCCAGAACCTCGAGCTTGCCGCGCTTGGAGCTGACGCGCACCTGATCGCCGGTCTTGATGCCCTTTTCCTTCGCGACCTCTTCGGGTATCTCGACGAACGGCGAGGGCTGGAGCCCGACCAGCGCCGGCACGTGCTGCGTCACGTAGTGCTCGTGCTCGGTCAGGCGGTAGCTGGTCGCGATGTACGGATACTCCTTGGCCGTGCCGAAGCGGTTCTCGCGACCGCCCTGCTTGTCGTACAGGAACACGACCGGTGACTCCGACTGCTTGGGATGCAGCGGGTTCTCGACCGGCGATTCGACCGGCTCGTAGTGCTCGGGGAACGGCCCGTCGAGCATCGAGCTCGAGAAGAGCCGCCCGACGCCTTCGCCGTTCATGATGAATGGCCCCCACCGTTTGGGATCTTTGGGATCCATCGTCGGCGGATAGTCGGGCACGTCGCCCTTCCAGCGCTTGTCGGTCGCGTCCCACTCGATGCCCGGCCGCGACGGGTCCCACGCCTTACCGTTGGGGTCGGCCGAGGCGCGGTTGTACATGACGCGGCGGTTGAGCGGCCAGCTCCACGCCCACCCGTGGTAGAACCCCATGCCGGTGGGATCGTTCTTCTTGGGATCCTGGACGCCGGCGCGACGCTTGGAGAGGTTGCCGGCCTCCGGATACGAGCCGGTATAGATCCAGTTGCCCGCCGTCGTCGTGCCGTCGTCCTTCAGCTTTCCGAAGGTGTCGAGCCGCTTGCCGGTGGTCAGGTCGAAGCCGTTGATCTCCTGACAGATCTCGTCGAGCTCCGGCTTGATCGGGTCCTTGTAGTTCAAGGTCAGCGCATTCAGCGGCGCGGGGAACTTGCCGCCCTGCTGCGCATAGAGCTTCTTCACGCGCTGGAACACGTCGGCCAGCACCCAGTGGTCATGGCGGGCGCCTTCGGGCGGAAGCGCCGCCTCCTTCCACTGCATCCAGCGTCCGCTGTTCACGAACGAGCCGTCCTTCTCGATCCAGTGCGTGCTGGGGATCATGAAGACTTCGGTCTGGATCGTCTTGGGATCCGCGCCCGGCCGGCGCCAGAACTCCGAGCTGGTCGTCGGGAGCGGGTCCATCACCGCCAGCCACTTGAGGTTCCCGAGCGCCGTCATCACCTGGTTGGCGTCGGGACCGATGCTGGTGGCCGTCATGCCCGAGAGGATGACGCCTTCCATCTTCTTCTTGAGCGCCTGGTCGTAGATCGAGATCCACGACGAGTTGGTGGCCGGCTTGGGCACGAAGTCGAACGCGTACTCGTTCTTGTCCGTTGCCGCCTCGCCGTACCAGGTCTTGAGCAGGCTGACCATGAACTTCCGGTAGTTCGTGCCGAAGAAGTTCCAGGAGTTCGCGTCGAACTTCTTGGGCGCGCTCTGCGTGACGTAGTCGTCGAGGTTTTTCTGGCCCGGCGCCGGGATGCGGAGATAGCCGGGCAGGATCTCCCACGAGATGGCGTTGTCGGTGTTGCCCTGGATGTTGGCGTGGCCGCGCTCGGCGTTCATGCCCCCGCCCGGACGCCCCATGTTGCCGAGCAACAACTGGAGGATCGCCGCCGTACGAATGAGCTGGCCACCGGTGGTGTGGTGCGTGAGCCCGACCGCGTAGACCACCGTCATGACCTTGTCGGGCTTGCCGGTCTCGCCGACGATCTTGGCGATCTCCAGGAACTGCTCCTGCGGGATGCCGGTGATCGAGGCGACCATGTCCGGCGTGTAGCGCGCATAGTGCTTGCGCAGAAGCTGGAACACGGAGCGCGGGTGCTCGAGCTGCATGTCGCGCTTGGCGAGCGCCACTCCGGCGCCGGCGCCGGCCGGGCCCTGGCCGTGCGCGACGATCTCCTTCTGGGCGCGCTCGAACGCCGCCTGGGCTGGCGCGTCGCCCTCGTAGGCCCACGTGGCGGTGTCGTACATGCGCTTGGCCGGGTCGTAGCCGCTGAACAACCCCTCGTTGAAGCCGAATCCCTGCTTCACGATGAACGACGCGTTCGTGTAGCTCCGCACGTACTCGTGGTGGATGAGGTTCTTTTCGAGGACGTAGTTGATCAGACCGCCGAAGAAGGCGGTGTCCGTGCCGGTCCGGATCCGCGCGTACACGTCCGACACCGCTGAGGTGCGGGTGAACCGCGGATCGATGTGGATCATCTTGGCGCCGCCGCCGCCGATACCACGCCGCGGATCGAGCTTCGCCTTCAGGAACCACTGGAAGCCGACCGGGTGAGCCTCGGCCGGGTTCGCCCCGTTGATAATGATCACGTCGGCGTGCTGGATGTCACGCCAGTGATTCGTCATCGCGCCCCTACCGAATGTGGCCGCCAGACTGACGACCGTGGGGCCGTGTCAGACTCGGGCCTGCTGTTCTATGTGCACCACCCCCAGGCGTGCGCATGAGCTTGGCGGCCAGGTAGCCTTCCTCACTGCTGAAGGTCGCGCCGCCGGCGAAGGCGATGCCCTCGCAGCGGTTGACCGTGTTGCCCTTGGCGTCCTGCGTGACGAAGGTCGCGTCGCGCGACTCCTTGATGCGCAGGGCGAGCTTGTCGAGCATCTCCTCCCAGGAGATCTCCTGCCACTTGTCGCTGCCGGGCGCGCGGTAGAGCGGCTTCTCGACGCGTCGGTTCGACACCGCGAGCTGCATCCCGGTGGCGCCCTTCGGGCAGAGCCGGCCTTCGTTGACCGGGCTGTCGGGATCGCCTTCGATCTGCAGGAGCTTCGTGTGACCCTTGCCGTCCTCCTTGGTGTACGCGATGATCGCGCACCCGACCGCGCAGTACGGACACAGCGAGTGCACTTCCTTCGCGCCGCCGATCCGGAGGTTCTGCTGAACCTGGACGGCCTCCGCGAGGTCGAAGCCCAACGGGGTCGTGCCCAGCACGCCCGCACCGGCGGCGCCGAGCTTCACGAAGTCTCTTCGCGTTATCTGGGCCATAGTTCCGTCCCTCCTACGAAGCGAGAGCGGCGTTGGTGTCACCGATCAGAAACACCCGAAGCCTCACACGAGTTCCACGACGCGCGGCGTCACACGATGCGCACCGGCGTAGAGATTGAATCCGCCGTTCCGCATGAACCCGATCAGGGTCATGTCGGCGGCGAGCGCCATCTGGACCGCCATGCTCGAGGGTGCCGAGACCGCGGCGATCACCGGGATCCGCGCGGTCAGGGCTTTCTGCATGATCTCGAAGCTCACGCGCCCGCTGACCATCAGCACGTGGCGGTCGAGCGGCATCCGAACGGGCGAGCACCATGTGGCCGATGACCTTGTCCACGGCGTTGTGGCGGCCGATGTCTTCGCGCAGCACGATCAGCCGGCCGTCGGCGTCGAAGAGCCCGGCGGCGTGCAGCCCGCCCGTCTTCTCGAACGTCGATTGCGCGTCGAGCATCGCGGCGGCCAGCCGGTTGAGCCGCTCGACGGAGATCACGAGGTCTGACTGCACGGGCGGCAGCGCGGCTCGAATCGCGTCGATCGTCGCCTTGCCGCAGAGACCGCACGACGAGGAGGCGACGAAGTTGCGACGCAGACGGTCCTTCGCGACCCGCACGTCGCCCTTCAGCAAGACGTTCATCGCGTTGCCGTCGTCGGGATCGCCGTCGGGACCTCGGTAGCGGGCGATGACGTCGAGATCGTCGGCGCTGGTGATCACGCTCTCGGAGAAAAGGAAGCCCGCGACGAGCTCTTCGTCTTCTCCCGGGGTTCGCATCGTGACCGTGAGGCTGATGCCGCCGAGCCGGATCTCGAGCGGCTCCTCGACGGCGAGGTGATCCTGGCACTCGGAGGCATCCGGCGGCCGCACTTTGACAACACGATGACTGACGGTGGGAACGCCGCGCGGAACTTCGAGATCACGATCAAGACTCATGGGCTCTCCTACGAACCAGAGTCTATCGTCTGGAGGGCGGTTGCCTCGAATTGGCCTATGGCCTGGTTGCCATATGCCATTTCGGGCGTAATTCTAGACATTTATGAGACACGGAGTCAAGCGTTAATGCGGGTGGCCTCGGAGAGGCTCGCGAGGCGCTAAAGGTTGGGCGGCGAGACTCTAGCGCTTGCCGGATTCCTCGTCGACGAGGGCCTGGAACGCCTCGGGCGAGAGCGCTCCCCGGATGACGCGGTCGCCGATCACGAAGCTCGGCGTCGCGTCCAGTCCCAGCGCGGCCGCCAGGGTCAAGTTGGCCTGCAGGGCCTGGTCGGTTGCCGGCGACATCATGTCGGTCTTCAGCTTCGTGGAGTCGAGCCCGACCGACGCGCTGAGGGCCGCGAGGCTCTCGACCGAGAAATCCCCGTCGTACGCGAGCAGGGCCCGATGGAGCTTGGGCCATCCTCCCTGCTGCTGCGCGGCGACCGCGGCGCGCGCCGCGAGGACCGAAGGCTCGCCGAGCACCGGGAAGTTCTTGTAGATCACGCGAACCGACGCGTTCGAGCTGATGAGCTGATCGATCGTCGACGCGACGTTGCGGCAGTGGACGCAGCGATAGTCGAAGAACTCGACGATGATGACTTTGCCCTGCGCGTTGCCCTCGACCGGCGAGGTCCGATCCGAGAACAGGGCGTTCTGGTGGTCCCGGATCGCCTGCTTGGACTTCGTCTGGGCCGCCGCCGACTGACGCTGCTGCAGGCGCCGGAACGCCTCGGCGAGCACCTCGGGCTCCCGCAGCAGGTAGTCGCGAACGATCTTCTCGATGTCCTGCTGGGTGAGCTTGGGCTCGTCTGCGGAGGCACCGCCACCGGCGACGAGAATCGACGCGGCCAGACCGACGAGGACGGCAACCGCGCGCTGTCGGACGCTGCGCATGGGTGTACGAAAAGTATAGCTCGACCGGGCCTCAGACCAAGAGCGCTAGAGGCTCCTCGACCAGGTCGGCCAACTCCCCGAAAAATCTGGCGCCGCGCGCCCCGTCGAGCGCGCGATGGTCGCAGGACAGGGTCAGGACCATCGTCGGCTGAACGACCGGCCGGCCGTTGAGGGCGACCACCCGGTCGGCGATACGGCCCACGGCGAGGATGGCCGCCTGCGGCGGGTTGACGATGGCGCTGAACGCGTCCACTCCGAACATGCCGAGATTGCTGATCGTGAATCCCCCGCCCTGGATGTCGGCCGGGCGCAGCTTCCCAGCCTGGGCACGGCTCACCACGTCGGCGCGCCGGGCCGCGATCTCGGCCAGGCCCAGCCCGTCGGCACGATGGATGACCGGCACCACGAGCCCATCGTCGATGGCGACCGCCAGCCCGATGCTGATGTCGGAGTTCTGCGTGATCGCTCCGTCTTTCCACGAGGCGTTCACGCGCGGATGCCGTGCGAGCGCCGCCGCGACGAGCTTGATCAGCAGATCCGTGTAGGTGACATGCGCGCCCGTCTGCTTGCGGGCCTGGTCGAGCCACGAGACCAGGCGGCTCACGTTGACCTCGCGCGTGAGGTAGAAATGCGGCGCCGTCGTCCAGCTCGTCGTCATGCGCTCGGCCATGATCCGCCAGACGGTGCCGACGCTCGGGGCGCTCTCGCGCGGCGCGCCGGCGAGCGCCGGGCGTTGCCGAGGGGCGCGCCGCCGTCGCGACGTCGGCGGCCAGGACGGCTCCGTCCGGGCCCGAGCCGCGTAAGGTGGCGATGTCGAGCCCCCGCTCGGCGGCGAGGCGGCGGGCCTTGGGCGACGCCGCCACCAGCCGCGCGGTCCGTCCGTTGCCGGACGCCGACGGCTTCAGCCTCTCGACGTAGGCGAGGACGTCGGCCTTCTCGATTCGACCGCTGTCCGTCTTCACGCGCCCGAGATCGACGCCGTGCTGCGCGGCGATCCTTCGCGCGAGCGGCGACGCCTTCACGCCGCCTGCCGGTGGCACGTCCACCGCCGGCGGCATCGGCAGGGCGCCGGTCGCGGCCGCGTTGGCGGGCGGCATGACGGGCACCTCGGCGGCCTCCCCGGCCCCCGCAATGACCGCGATCGTCCGCCCGACCGGCACCACGTCGCCCTCGTTTGCGGTCACGTCGCGCAACACGCCGGACGCCGGCGCCTCGATCTCGACGGTGACTTTGTCGGTCTCGATCTCGACGATCGGCTCGCCCTTGCGCACGGCGTCGCCCGGGCGCTTGAGCCAGTGCAAGACCTTGCCGGTCTCCTGCGCCAGCTCGAGGGCGGGCATGATGATGTTGGTCGCCATCGCGGCCCCGGCTCAGCCGGTGAAGACCTCTCGGGCTACCGCGAGCGCCCGCTCGATCGCGCCGGCGTCGACGTCCAGATGGGTGACGGCGCGAATCGTGCGCGCCCCGAGCGCGCCCATGCGGACGCCGCGGGCGAGCATCCGCTCGACCACGACGGCCGCGGTCATCGAGCCGGTCAGCTCGAAGAAGACGATGTTCGTGTCGATCGTCGCCGGGTCGAGGGCGACGCCCCGCAGGCCGGCCAGGCCCTCGGCCAGACGCCGGGCGTTCGCGTGGTCATCGGCCAAGCGCTTCACGTGGTGGCGCAGCGCCCAGACGCCGCCGGCCGCGATGATCCCCGCCTGGCGCATGGCGCCGCCCATCTGCTGCTTGCACCGCCACGCCTCGTCGATGAACGCGCGCGAGCCCGCCAGCGCGGCGCCGACCGGCGCCCCGAGCCCCTTCGTGAAGTCGATCCACGCCGAGTCGAACGGCGCCGCGTAGTCCCGCGCGGACACGCCGCTGGCGACCACCGCGTTCATGAGACGCGCGCCGTCCATGTGCGTGGCCAGGCCGTGCCGCTTCGCGACCGCGGCTACCGCCTGGAGACGCTCCAGCGGCCACACCGAGCCGCCGCCGAGATTGCTGGTCTGCTCGACCCAGACGAGCCGGCTCCGCGGCGAGTAGCGCGAGGGATACCGCACGGCCGCCTCGACCGCGGAGGCGTCGAATTGGCCGCGCGGGCCGTCGATCGCGCGCACGTTGACGCCGGCCAGCGCCGCCGGCCCTCCGGTCTCGAAGTGGATCGGGTGCGCGGTGTGATGCGCGATCACCTCTTCGCCGGGCCGCGCGTGGACGCGGAGCGCGATCTCGTTGCACATCGTGCCGGACGGCAGAAACACCGCGGCCTCCTTGCCGAGGAGCTCGGCCACCATCTCGCACAGGAGGTTGACGGTCGGATCCTCGAGCTTCTGCTCGTCGCCCACCTCGGCGTCGCACATGAAGCGCCGCATCTCGGCCGTGGGGCGGGTGACGGTGTCGCTGAACAGGTCGACGTCGATGCGCATCACGCCCGGCGACATAGGGCCTTCGCCGCGTCGGCCACCGCCTTCTCGGTCGGCACGGTGAGGTCTTCGAGCACGGGCGAGAACGGCACCGGCACGTCCATGGCGCCGATCCGCTTGACCGGTGCGTCGAGGTGGTAGAAGGCGCCCTCGGCGATCACCGAGGCGATCTCGGCGGTGACCCCGTAGCGCTCGTAGCCCTCGTCCACCACGATCGCGCGCGACGTCTTCTTGGCCGACTCGATCAAGGCGGGCTTGTCGAGCGGCCACGTCGTGCGCGGGTCGATCACCTCGGCGCTGATTCCGGCTTCTTCCAGGAGCTTGGCGGCGCCGAGGGCCACCGCGACCATGCTGCTGGTCGCGACGATCGTGATGTCGGTCCCGACGCGCTTCACCTCGGCGACGCCGAACGGGATGGTGTAGTCGTCGGCGGGCACGGGGCCCTTGACCCGATACATCATCTTGTCCTCGAAGATGACGACCGGGCTGTCGTCGCGGATGGCCGTCTTCATCAAGCCCTTGGCCTCGTACGGCCCCGAGGGCAGCGCCACCTTGAGGCCGGGGATGTGGCTCACCCACGCGTGCAGGGACTGCGAGTGCTGAGCGGCCGAGCGGCGCGTCGCCCCGAGCGTCGTGCGGAAGACGATCGGCACCTTGATCTTGCCGCCCGACATGTAGTGCGCCTTGGCGGCCTGGTTGACCATCTGGTCCATCGTCAGGGTGATGAAGTCGCCGAACATCACGTCGACGACCGGCCGCATGCCCGTCATCGCCGCGCCGACGCCGATGCCGGCGTAGCCGGGCTCCGAGATGGGCGTGTCGATGATCCGCTCGGTGCCGAACTCCTGGACGAGCCCGGTGAGGGTCTTGAAGGGGTGGCCCGCCTCCGCCACGTCCTCGCCGATGAGGAACACGCGCGGATCGCGCCGCATCTCCTCGGCGATCGCTTCCTTGACCGCCTCGCCGTACGTCAGCTCTCGCTCGCTCATGACCGCCTCCGTGGTCCTCCGATGGCCCGTGGCCTGACGCGAGGCTCGCCCGATCGGCCCGCGGAGTCAAGAGGCCGCCTGCGTCTCCCGCGATGGACTAGAATCTCGTCCATGGCGACGAGCGACGACGCCGGCGCGACCGCTCCGCAGGAGCTCGGGCTCGCGGACGCGATGGCCTACGCTCGAGAGCTGCAAAAAGAGTCGCGGCTCGAGGCCGCCGATGAGCTCTATCGCCGCATCCTCGCAGCAGCTCCCGAGTATCCGGACGCCTGGCACTTCCGCGGCGTGGTGGCCTTTCAGCTCGGCCGACTCGCCGAGGCCGAGACCTTGATCCGGCGCGCGGTGGAGCTCGCGCCCGCCTACTCGGACGCGCACAACAACCTCGGCAACGTGCTGCAGCATCAGAAGCGCACCGAGGAAGCGGTGACCTGCTACGAGCGGGCCATCGCGCTACAGCCCGAACTGGCCGACGCCTACAACAACCTGGGCAACGCCCTTCAGCAACAGAAGCGTCACGACGAAGCGATCGTGTTCTATGAGCGGGCCATCGCGCTACGACCCGACATGGCCGACGCGCATCTCAACCTCGGCAAGGCGCTCGAGGCGCTCGATCTCATGGCGGAAGCGCTCACGGCGTACCGGAAGGCCGTGATGCTCCGGCCGTTTCACTTCGATTCGTATCGCCGGCTCGGGGCCGCGCTCTACGGATGGCGGCGAATCGACGAGGCCGCGGACGTGTACCGGAAGTGGCTGTCACTCGAGCCCGACAACCCTCTGGCTCGACACCTTCTGTCGGCGTGCACGGGGGAAGGAGTGCCCGCGCGCGCCTCGGACGAATGCGTGCGAAATATCTTCGAGGGCTTCGCGGACAGCTTCGATCAGATCCTCGAGGGGTTGCAGTATCGCGCGCCCGCGCTGGTCGCACAGGCGGCCGCGGACGTGATGGGAGCGCCCGAGGCGCGCCTCGACATCCTCGATGCCGGATGCGGCACCGGGCTCTGCGGCGAGCACTTCAAGCCGTTCGCGCGGCGTCTGGTCGGCGTCGACCTGTCGCTCGAGATGCTCAAGCGCGCGGGAGTGCGCAAGCTCTACGACGACCTGCTCATGGGGGAGCTGACCGCGTTCGTCGGCGCGGCACCGGCCGCCTGGGACCTCATCGTGTCGGCGGACACGCTGGTCTACTTCGGCGATCTGGCGGCCGCGATGGCGGCGGCGCACCGGGGGCTCCGCCCGGGCGGCTCGATCGTGTTCACGCTCGAGCGCGCGACTGAGGCCGAGGCGCCGCAGGGATTCAGGATCAACCCGCACGGACGCTACAGCCACACGGAGGGCTACGTCCGCCGGGTCCTGGCCGCCGCGCACCTCGATGCTCGCGCAGATCACGCCGGTGCACCTTCGACTCGAGCTGAAGAAGCCGGTCGAGGGCCTGCTGGTCGTCGCCTCGCGCCGGACCTGAGGCGGCCGGCGTCAACTCTGCTGGAAGGTGTAATCCCAGACGGAGACGCGATACCGCTCCGCCTGCGGCAGGTCGGAGAGCTCGAAATACGCCCGCTGGAATCCGCCGACGCCGCCGGGCACCCAGCTGATCCGTTGGCCCACGACGGCGCCTGAGGCGTCGAGCGCTTGAGCCAAAAGCCGCAGCGACTCGGCCCGCGCCCCGTTGGTGCTCGTCACGGAGCCGCGCAGCTGGACGCCGCCGGGTTGGGTCTCGACGGTCCAGTCGAGCTTGAAGTGTCGCTCCCAGCCCACCGGTCAAGGTGGTGACCGATGCGGAGGGCGTCAAGGAATCACCGTGTGCGTATCCGCGAACGGATTACGCCCTCACCGTGAGCTTCTCGTAGAGCGCGGCGAGGATCTCGTCGATCCCGGCCGAGGCCCACACATCGAAGAACGGCGATCCTTGCAGGGCGACGAACTCCCGCTGGCTGCGCTCCTTCGTCTGCGCCTCGGTCTCGCCGGCGCGGGCCGTCTGCATGGAGCCGCGGATGGAGTCCTTATGATAGATGGCCGGGAACTCGATGTAGCGGTGCAGCTCGCGGAAGTCCTTCGTGTAGACCACCACGACCGGCACCGAGGCCCACTCGCCGCCGTTCTTGGCGTTGAGGAACTCGAGCATGATGTCGTGGTTGCCGTCGGGATGCGCGGCGGGATCCGGACGCCGGGTCCCGAGGATCTTCTTGCCGTCGCGGTTGAAGATGCGGAGCTCCAGGCCGCCGGCCTCGGCCAGCCGCGCCAGCATCGGCACGTCGCGCCGGCAGTCGGACGACCAGTCCTCGGAGACGACGAGAATCTTCGCGGGCCCGTTCGGCTGCACCGCCAGCCATTTGATGGCGGCGACCTGCTGATCGGTGAGCCGCGCCCGCGCGTAGCGCTCGCGGAACACGGCGCTGTTGTCCCGGCGGGCGGTGCCGATCGATCCGCCGTCGGGGAAGTAGCTGCCGAACGCCTCGCGCGCGAGATTCTCCGGGCTCCCGGTGTATTTCACGTACTCGTCGAACGTCATCCCTCTGGCGAACCGCTCGGGCGTGACGACGCTCTTGGCCACGGTATCCTCCTGTTTGGGGCGCGCCTCAGCGAAGCTTCGGCATCACCTCGTCGGTGAACCGCCGCATCGCGCGCTCGACCTCGGCACGCGGCAGCATCGCGCCCTGGTCGAACCAGCAGATGATCTGCGAGAGCCCGAACTCGTCGCGCGCCGCCTGGAGCCGATCCACGACTTCCGCGGCGTCGCCGAACACGCCCTGGTCGCGACAGAACTTCTCGTACGGGAGATTCGCGATGGTGTCGCGGATGATCTTGAGCCGCGGCAGGTGGTCGGCGTACGAGTCCGGGAGCTGCGAGAAGATCGCCTCGATGTTCTGGTAGTACCTGAGCACGCCCGCTCGCATGGCGTCCCGCGCGGCCGCGGACGTCGCGCCGACGTGCACCGGCAGCATGAGCGCCATCTGATCGGGTTGCCACGCGTGGCCGGCGCCGGCCAGATGCGCACGGTAGAGCGCCATGTACTCGCGCAGCTGCGGCAGGGGCGTGGTGGTCGTGCCCGAATAGATCGCGAGGCCCAGGTCGCCGATGTGCGCGAAGCTCTCGGCGGTGTGGACGGCGACGCGGATCGGCGGGTGGGGCCGCTGCACTGGCCGCGGCACCACCGCGACGTCCTCCACCTGATAGAAGGCGCCGCGATAGCTGAAGCGCTCGCGGGTCCACGCCAGCCGGATGATCTCGAGCGCCTCGTCGAAGCGCGCGCGGTTTTCCGACACCGGCACGCGGAAGCCGTGGAACTGGCTCGGGATCGAGCCCCGACCCACCCCGAAGTCGAGACGCCCGCCCGAGAGCAGGTCGGCGGTCGCCGCCTGCTCGGCGCAGCTCAGCGGATGGTGGAGCGGCAGCAGGGTGACGGCCGTCCCGACCCGGATCCGCTTCGTGCGCTGGGCGATCACCGGCACGACCATGAGCGGGTTGGCCAGCAAGGAGAAGGCGCCCCCGAAGTGGAGCTCGGCCAGCCACGCCACGTCGAAGCCGAGCGTGTCGCCGAGCCCGATCAGCTCGAGCATCTCGGCGTAGCGCTCGGCGTGCGTCTGTCCCTCCGCTTCCGAAGCCTGATAGAAGAGGCCGAATCGCACGGTGGCCGCTCTCAGATCACCGGCGCCGGCGGGCGCGGGATCGTCTCCCACTGCGCGGGATCGTGGCCGTAGAACATCGTGGCGCCGGCCTGGTCGCGCAGCTTGCGGAGGGTCGCGAGGGACTCGGACATGACCGACGGGTTCCAGAGGATCTTCGGCAGCACGTCGCGGTCCATGTTCTCCCGCGTGTAGCACGCGTCGGACGCGCAGACGATCTGGCTCTGCTTGCCGGCGCGGACCAGCAGCGACTGATGACCGGGCGTGTGGCCATACGTCGGCAGGAGCACGACCGTGCCGTCGCCGAAGACGTCGTGCTCGTCGTCGAGCATCCGGTAGTCGAGCGGATGGTCGAAGTCGATCGGGCTCGGGCTGTAGCTCGGTACGAAGCCGGGGCGGCGCGCCGCTTCGAGCTCAGGCCGCTGCACCAGGAAGGTCGAGCGCGGGAAGAACTCGTTGCCGCCACAGTGGTCGAAGTGCAGGTGCGAGTTCGCCACGAAGCCGATGTCGTCCGGCGTGAGGCCGAGCCGGGCGAGCTCCCGCACCACATCGTCGCCCTCTCGCGACTTGACGGTCAGACGCTTCATCCGCTCGGCGCCGAGGCGGGCCAGCGGATCGATCCGCGCCTGGCAGTGCACACCCGTGTCGAACAGGAGCTTGCCGCGCGGATGGCTCACCAGGAAGCTCGTCACCGGCACGGTCCAGGGCTGGCCCGGCGTGAGGTCGGACACCATGCTGGCGCGGTCGAGCTCGATGAACCCGGTGCAGAGCGCGTAGACGTTGATCACGGTCACCTCGGCTTGCTCAGGCCCCGCAACACTTCGAAGAACTCCGGGAACGTCTTGGAGACGCACTCGGGATTGGCGATGACGATCCCTGGCGCGCGAAGACCCGTGACCGCGAAGCTCATCGCGATCCGGTGATCGTCGTAGGTCTGCACCTCGCACGGCCGCGGCGTGCCCGGATGGATCGTCACCGAGTCCCACGTGCTGTCGACGGTGAGCCCCATGCGCCGGAGCTCCGTCGCGGCGGCGACCGGTCGGTCGCTCTCTTCGTAGTGAGTCTGCGCGACGCCGCGAACGGTCACGGGCGCGTTGGCGAACGGGGCGATCGCCATCAGGGTGGTCGCGACGTCGCCCATGCGCGTGAAGTCCGCGTCGACGGCGCGCAGACGCGCGGGCCCCTGCACCGCGATCGTGTCCGGCTCGATCGTCACCTCGCAGCCCATGCGCGCCAGCACGTCCAGCAGCCCGAGATCGCCCTGGGCCGAACGGCTGCCGAGCCTCGGCACGACGACGTGGCCGCCGGTGACGGCCGCCGCCGCAAAGAAGTACGACGCGCCCGAGGCGTCGGGCTCGACCGCGTAGCGTCGCGCCGCGTAGTGCTGGCCCGCCGCCACCCGGAAGCGGCGATCGCCGTCGCGCTCGGCGCGCACGCCGAACTCCTCCATCGTGGAGAGCGTCATAGTGATGTACGGGGCCGAGACCAGATCGCCCTCGACCTCGATCTCCACGTCGCGGGCGGCGTACGGCGCTGCCATCAGCAGGGCGCTCAGGTACTGGCTGGAGACGTCGCCGCGCACCCGCGCGCGCCCCCCGGCGATGCCGCGCGCCCGCACGACCACCGGCGGGCAGCCGGTGCCCTCGCGGCTCTCGGCGTCGACGCCGAGCGCGCGGAGGCCGTCGAGCAGCGGCTGGATCGGCCGCTTGCGCATCGCCGGCGAGCCGTCGATCACGAACGTCCCGCGGCCGAGCGCCACGGCCGCCGTCAGGAAGCGCGCGGCGGTGCCGGCGTTGCCGATCTCGAGGGTGGCCTCGGCGGCCGGGAACCGTCCGTCGACGCCGTCGACGACGAACGACTGCGAGGTCTCGTCGGCCTGCACGCGCACCCCGAGCGCCTCGAGCGCTCGCTGCATGTAGCGCGTATCGTCGGAGAAGAGGGCCCGCGTGATCTCCGAGCGTCCGCGCGCGAGCGCCGCGACGAGCAACGCTCGGTTCGAGTAGCTCTTCGATCCGGGCAGCTCGACGACGGCGTCGAACGGCCGCGTGATCGGCTCGATGGGCAGCGCCACGCCGGGATCCTCCGTCCGGTCAGTGTACACGAGCGCGGCGCGTCGTCCGGCGCCGCGGCGCCGGACGCGAGATGCTATGATCGCGCGTTGTGACCGACGATCAGGCGGCGCGTGATGAGGGCATGGCCGGCCGTCTCGTGCTGGTGGCCGACGCCGACCTTCCCGCAGCGGTGCGGCAGGCGTGCGCCGATCTCGCGGCTGCGCTCGCCAGCCAGGTCGGCATGCCGGTGACCGTCGCCACCGTCCCCGTGAGCTACCTCGACGCGCTCGAGGATTCGCTGCGCCGCGACGCCGCCGCGCAGCGCCGCGAATACGCGCCGGCGACTCGGCTCGACCCCGCGACGCCCATGACCTCGGCGCCCTTCCTGTGGCGCCCGGACGGGCGGCCCGACTGGGGCGGCATGTGGACGACGTTCTGCGAGCTGGCGCTCTACGGCGGCCCGCCGCAGCGTGGGCCCGAGAGCCCGCTTCGGTCGTCGACGCGCGTGGCCGCCGACTCCGACGCCGAGATGCTGGCCGAGATGCGGCGAGGCATCTGGGAGACGACGGGACTCTACACGGAGTCGGTCGAGCCCGGCTGGATCTCGATCACCTGCGACACACCGACGATGGCGGCGTGGATGTGCGCAGCCATCATCCTCGAGAACGTCGGCGCGCGGGTGGATGACGATCGCCTCGTGCTGCCGGCCGGCCCCGACTACCGGCTGAAGGACGAAGTGAAGAGCATCATCACGGTCGTCGCCAAGACGCATCACTACTGGCAGGCGCACGTGGCCGACACCGGGCGCGTCGCGCCCGACGTCGAGCGGAGCTGAGGCGGCGTGCGCTATCCGTTCCGCTGCACTGTCTGCGGGCTCGAGTTCGAGGTGTCGCGGCCCGCGCGCGACTCAGCCGCGGAGGCCTCCTGCCCGGCCGACGGCGCCGCGGCCGAGCGCATCTTCACGGTGCCGCCGATGAACTTCGGCCGCCCGGAGTCGACGACTTCCGCGCCGCCGTCGAGCGGCTACTCGCACCACGGCCACTCGCACGGGCCCGGCACCGGCCACCATTCACACTGACATGGGCCACGCCGCGTCGCCGACACGCTACGGAAGGATCAGGCCCCCGGACGAGGCGTGGCTCGCCAGAGCGCCGGTCGAGACGATCCTCGAGCCCGAGCTGCCGATCATCGACACCCATCACCACCTGTGGGAGCGCGGAGGCCACCGCTACCTCCTGCACGAGCTGCTCGCCGATCTCAACACGGGCCACAACGTCGTCGCCACGGTCTTCCTGGAATGCCACGCGATGTATCGCGCCGGCGGCCCGGCGGAGATGCGCCCGGTCGGCGAGACCGAGTTCGTCGCCGGGATCGCGGCGATGAGCGAGAGCGGCCAGTACGGCCGACGCGCGTCGCGGCGGGGATCGTCGGCTTCGCCGATCTCACCCTCGGCGATCGGGTCGAGCCCGTGCTCGAAGCGCTGATCCGCGCCGGCGGCGGCCGGTTCCGTGGTGTGCGCCACTCCGCGGCCTGGGACGCGAGCGAGGTGATCGGCAACAGCGCCGTCGCCCACGGCCTTCACCTCATGAAGCAGGCCGACTTCCGCGCGGGCCTGGCCCGGCTGACCGCGCTCGGCCTCTCCCTCGACGCGTGGGTGTTTCATCCCCAGCTCGCCGACGCGATCGACCTCGCGCGCGCCTTCCCGGCCGCGAACATCATCGTGGGCCACGTGGGCGGCCCGCTCGGGTACGGCCCCTACGCGGGCAAGCGCGACGAGGTGTTCGCCGTGTGGAAGGCGGGGATCGTCGAGCTCGCGCGATGCCCGAACGTCGTCATGAAGCTCGGCGGAATGATGATGCGACTGGCCGCGTACGACTATGGCACGCGACCGGCGCCGCCGTCCTCGGCCGAGCTGGCCGACTACTGGCGTCCCTACATCGAGCTTTGCATCGAGCGCTTCGGCCCGGCGCGCTGCATGTTCGAGAGCAACTTCCCCGTCGACAAGATGGGAATCGGGTACGCCGCGCTCTGGAACGCGTTCAAGCGCATCGCCGCGGGCGCCTCGGCCGAGGACAAGCTGGCGCTCTTCAGCGGCACCGCGAGACGAGCCTATCGGCTAGCCTGATTTGCGCTCGGCGCGCCGAGCGAACCAGCTGGAGCCAATGACGTCCCCGGCACCGGAAGCGCCGATCTCCTCCGCCCGGAAGTGGGCCATCACCTTCACGGTCATGGTGGTGGCCTTCATGCAGATCCTCGACACCAGTGTGACCAACGTGATCCTCCCGCATCTTCAGGGCTCGCTGTCGGCGGGGCTGGACGAGGTGTCGTGGGTGATCACCTCCTACCTCGCCGCCAACGCCGTGGTCATCCCCGCGACCGGGTGGCTGACCGGGCTCTTCGGGCGCCGGCGATTCTTCCTGATCTGCGCGACCCTGTTCGTGGTCAGCTCGTTCGTCTCGGGCGCCGCCCCCGATCTCACCACCTTGATCGTGGCGCGCATCTGCCAGGGTCTCGGCGGCGGGCCGATCATTCCGCTCTCGCAAGCGATCCTCTGGGAGATCTTCCCGTTCCACCAGCGCGGGCTCGCGATGGCCGTCTGGGGACTCGGCTTCATCCTCGGCCCGATCCTGGGACCGACCGTCGGCGGGTACCTGGCCGACGAGTGGTCGTGGCGCTGGATCTTCTACATCAACCTGCCCGTCGGGCTCGTCGGCTTCTTCCTGGCGAGTGTCTTTTTGTTCGACCCGCCGTACCTGCGGCGCGCTTCGCGGATCGACTGGTGGGGGCTGGGGCTGATGGTCGCCGGCTTCGGGTGCCTGCAGCTCGTCCTCGACCGGGGCGAGCGCGAGGACTGGTTCGCCTCGAGCACGATCGTCACCCTGAGCATCGTCGCCGTGTGCGCGCTCGTCGGCTTCCTGATCCGCGAGCTGACGACCCGCGAGCCGATCCTCGACCTCACCGTGTTCGCCGACCGCAACTTCGCGACCGGCGCCGTCCTCAGCATGATCGTCGGGTTTGGAACGTTCTCGGGCATGCTGCTGGTCGCGATCTTCACGCAGAAGCTGCTCGGCTACGACGCGTGGACGTCGGGCCTCGTCCTGGCGCCGGGCGGGCTCGGCAACATCTTCTCGCTCTTCGCCTCGGGGATCGTGACGCGCGTCGACCAGCGCATGATGCTCGGATTCGGCTGCCTGCTCAACGCCGTCAGCCTCTACATGATGACCTCGTTGACGCTCGGCATGGACTACTGGGCGCTGGCCTTGCCGCGCTTCATCCAGGGCTTCGCGCTCGGCTTCGTCTTCGTGCCGCTATCGACCTTGACCCTGGCCACGATCCAGCGCGACAAGCTCGTCAACGCCACCGCCGTGTACGGCATGTCGCGCAACATCGGCGGCAGCGTCGGGATCGCGGTGGTCACCACCCTGCTCGCCCAGCGCAGCCAGATCCATCAGACGACGCTCGTGAGCCACGTCACCGCGTGGGACCCGGCCACGCGCGAGCGCCTGGCCCAGTGGGCGAGCCACTTCACCACCCGCGGCAGCGACGCCTTCACCGCCGAGCGCCAGGCGATCGCGATGCTGTACCGCGAGACCGTGACCCAGGCTCAGCTCCTGGCCTACGCGGACGATTTCTGGCTCCTGGCAATGATGTTCGCGGCGGTGCCGCTCCTGCTCCCGCTGATGCGGCGCATCCGGATGGAGCCCTCGACGCCGGCCACCGCGCCCGCGACCGAGCGCGCGGCCGCGCACGTCGCCGAGTAGGGCCAGCGCTCGCCGGGCTCAGCGCGCGGCGAGCTGCTCGGGCCGCCACTCGACGGCGCCGAACCGCGTGTGCCCCAGGAAGCTGTACGTGAAGCTGACGGTCTCGATGCGCTGGCGACGATCGCCCAGGCCTGCCACGCTCGTGTCGCGCCCCGAGTAGGTGTACTGGACTCCGATTCCGTGAGGGCCAAGGACGCGAAGGGTGAAGCCGACGTTCACCCGGGTGATGATCTCGCCGCCGATGTCGTTGGTCGTGATCCCGCCGCCGGCGCCTTGACCGGCCACGTAGTACTGGCGGCCGGTCGCGTCGATCATGACTCGCTCGCCGAAGATGAGGCGGAGGCCCACGAGCGCCTCGGGGATGAGCCCGTAGTGGTAGTCGCGCTCGGCTTGATCGCCGACGGTTCCGGCCGCACCGAACCCGAGGCCGCCGAGGATCGTGCCTTGCAGCGCGACCCCGCGCGCGAGCCACCACTGGCCGACGGTGCCGAGCGCCAGAGCCGTCGTCGAGACGCGAAAGATCTGCGGCGAGAGGTATTCGAAGATGCCGAAGAGACCCCAGAGACCCCGATAGTCTTCGCCCAGCGCATAGTCCGTGCCCAGGAGCAGGCCGCGAATCGCCGCGTTCTCGATCAGGTTCGAGATCGGATCCGCGTTGGTGATCGCCGTGATGTCGAACTGGAAGAAGTCGAACGGGCGCGTGTACTTGTAGCCGGGCTTGCCTGGGAGCCCGTAGATCATCGAATAGTCGAGGATGCCCTCCCAGATCTCGACGTCGTCCGTGAGGCCTCCGGTGTTCACGTCGGTCGTGAGCGTCGCGCCGAGCCGCAGGCGGATGAAGTTCGCCGGCTTGTGGCTCGGAAAGACCGCGTCGAACCGGTCGCCGAAGACCAGGCGGTTGAAGCCGGTCGGCGGCGAGATCGCCGCGGCCCCGAGCTCGCGCCAGAAGCCCGGCCGCTCGCCGCCGCCCTCGAGCAGCAGGCTGGCCATGCGAAACAGCGCCTCGCCGACGAACGAGCCGCCGATCCCTGTCGTGATGGTGTCGTTCAGCGAGGGCGGCGTTGTTTCCCCGACAGCCTCCCACAAAAGGCTGCCGGCGATGGTGTAGGCCGCCGACTCCCAGTAGCTGAGCCCGGCCGAGCGCGCGAATCCGTAATAGATGCCGCCCTGATACGGATGCCCGATCTGGTTGATGCTGAACGGGTCGTCGTCGATCACCAGACCGTTCGTGAGGTTGTCCTTCATCGATTGCCAGTCCGAACCGTACTCGTCCGGATCGATGAACAACCGGTTGAACAGGTTGAGCCCCGCGATGAACCCCGCGATCTCGACCGAGGGAATGGCCCAGTTACGCCCCTCGCCGGTCTCCCACGACATGTTCTTGGAGCGCGCGGGCTCCTGGGCCGATCCGGTCAGAGGCGCGGCGAGGGCGAGCGCGAGTACCGCGGCGAGGAGCGCCCACCGCAGTGAGCCGGCGCGTGACGCCCCCATAAATTTACGCTATCACGGCCGCCGAAAGAGCTTCGCATCACGCCTGCTTGGCCTCCAGCTCCGCCCAGCGGGCGTACAGCCGGTCCACGTCGGCCCGCGCGGCCTCGAGCGCGGCGTACCGTTGCTGTAGCGCTGTCGAGTCCGACACGATCGCCGGATCGCCGACCTGGCGCCGACAGGCCTCGACGGCGCGCTCGGCCTCGAGGATCGCCTGCTCCATGCCGTCCCACTCGCGCTGCTCCTGATAGCCCAGCCGCTTCGGCCTCGGGCGCGGCGGCTCGGCGGCACGCTCGGGCGCCTTGCGCGGCGGCGGCTCGGCGTCGGTGCGTGCGGCTTCCCACTGCGCGTAGTCGGCGAACGTCGAGGTCCCGCCCCGGCCGTCCAGGGCGACGACCACGGTCGACACGCGCTCGAGCATGAAGCGGTCGTGGGTGACCAGGACGAGCGCGCCGTCGAATTCCGCGAGGCTGTCCTCGAGCACCTCGAGCGTCGGGATATCGAGGTCGTTGGTGGGCTCGTCGAGGATCAGCAGGTCGGCCGGCTCGCGCATCAGCCGGGCGATCAGGATGCGGGCCTGCTCGCCCCCCGACAGATGGCCGACGGGCACCTCGAGCTGCTCGGGACGGAACAGGAAGCGCTTGGCCCATGCCGCCACGTGAACGCCGCGGCCGCGCCACGTGACGGCGTCCCCCTCGGGCGCCAGCGCCCGGCGGAGACTCTGCGCCGGGTCGAGGCCCGCGCGCTCCTGCTCGAAGCGGACGATCCGTAGATCGTCCGCACGCTCGATCTCGCCCGCGTCCGGCCGCGCGACTCCGGCCAGCACCTCGAGGAGCGTCGTCTTGCCGCTGCCGTTGGGGCCGATCAGCCCGACGCGCGTGCCCGGGGTGACGACGAGATCGAGGTTGTCGACCAGCCGCCGGCCGCCGCGCGACACCGTCAGCCCTTGCGCGACCAGGAGCCGGCGGGTCCGGCGCTGCGACGACGTGAAGTCGATGGACGCCGTGGCCGCGAGCGAGCGCGCGCGCGCGTCCTGCAGCTCCTCGATGAGACGTCCGGCCTGCTTGATGCGGCCTTTCGCCTTCGTCGAGCGGGCCTTGGCCCCCCGGCGCAGCCACTCGATCTCGCGCCGCACGGTGTTGGCGAGCGCGTCCTGATACGCCGCCTGTCCCCGCAGAAACTCGTCGCGGCGCTCCAGGAACTCGCTGTATCGCCCCTCGGCCTCGAAGAGGCCGTCGGGATAGACGCGATTGAGCTCGAGCATGCGCGTGGCGACGTGCTCGAGGAAGTAGCGATCGTGGCTGACCACGAGAAACGCGCGAGAGCCCTCCGTCAGGAGCTCCTCGAGCCAGAGGATCCCGTCGACGTCGAGATGGTTGGTGGGTTCGTCCATCAGGAGGATGTCGGGCGCGTCCGCCAGCTCGCGCGCGATCGCGAGCCGCTTCTTCCAGCCGCCCGACAAGGTGTCGACGACCGCGCGCCCGTCCGCGAAGCCGGCGCGGCTCAGCGCGTGCGCGAGGCGACCGGGCCGGTCTTGCTCGTCCACACCGGTCAGCACCGCCGTCACGACCTCGTCGACGGTTCGACCAGCGGGAAATACCGGGTCCTGGGGGACATAGCCGACACGAACGCCGCCGCGGAGCGAGCGCGAGCCGCGGTCGGGCGTCGTGTCGCCGGCGAGGATCTTCAGCAAGGTGGACTTGCCGGAGCCATTGGGGCCGACGAGACCGGCCTGGTCGCCTTCGAACAATCCGAGCGTCAGACCGTCGAAGAGCGACCGAGTCCCGTAGGCCTTGGCGACATCCTCACAGCTCAGCAGGAGCGTGCGGGGCATCCCCCCTCACTTCTTCTTCTTCGGCTTCTTCTTTTCCTTCCGCATCCCGGTACCTTTCGCCATGTGCTCACCCCCTCTCCTCGGGCTTTGCCGCGATCGGCGCTGCCGAGATTATAGACGGACCGGCGCCGTTTGACGCCGAGTCGGCCTCGCGGATAGGATGTGCCGTTCCATCGTCCGTACACGAATTCGGCACTCCGAGCGAGGAGGGTGTCAATGACCTGCGCCACATGGCTGGGATCGATACTACTGTTGGGCCTCATGCTCGTCTCTCCGGCGAGCCTGCTCGCGCAAACCAAGGACGACACGATCGTCTATGGGCTCCAGAGCGACGTGCAGAACTGGGACCCGCCCAACTCGGTGCTCCGCGAGAGCATCATCCTCGGCTACAACGTGTTCGATCACCTCGCGGCGCGAGACCTCAAGACCGGGCGGGTCGGCCCGAGCCTCGCGCTGTCGTGGAAGAACCTCGACGACACCACCTGGGAGGTCAAGCTCCGCAGCGGCGTGAAGTTCCACGACGGCACGCCGTTCTCCGCCAAGGACGTCAAGGCCACCTTCGATCGCGTGCTGAATCCCGAGAACAAGCTCACCGCGCGCGGTAACCACGCCAAGATCAAGAGCGTCGAGGTGGTGGACGACCTCACGGTCCGCTTCAAGACCGACGGCCCCTACCCGCTGTTCGTCGAGCGCCTCACCGCCCAGGTGATGCAGTCCGAGAAGGTGATCCGCGAGAAGGGCCACGAGTGGATGCAGGAGAATCCGGTCGGCACCGGCCCCTACAAGCTCACGAAGTGGGCCAAGAAGCAGGAGCACCTGCTGACGCGCAACGACGACTACTGGGGCCCCAAGCCGGCCTTCAAGCACGTCCGCATCCGGATCATCCCGGAGCAGGCCACCCAGATTGCCGAGCTGATCTCCGGGGGCGTCGACATCATCAAGGCCGTGCCGCCCGACCAGATGGACGTGATCAACAAGTCGGGCCAGGCGCGCACCTCGACCTCGCCGATCCTCCGCACGGCCTTCATCCAGCTCGATCAGGCGGGTCGCGCGGGCAAGAACCCGTTCCAGGACCGCCGGGTGCGGCTGGCCGCCAACTACGCCGTCGACACCGACTCGATCATCAAGCACGTGATCAACGGCCTGGGCGACCGCACGGCGACCACCGTCAACCCGATGGCGTTCGGCTTCGATCCGAACATCAAGCCCTACAAGCAGGACCTCGCGCAAGCCAAGAAGCTCTTGACCGAGGCGGGCTTCCCGAACGGGATCGACGTGGGGCTCTTGAGCACGGGGCCGACCGTCGAGCCGGGTCTGATCCAGACGACCGAGGCGATCGTCGCGGACCTCGCCAAGGCGGGCATCCGCGCCAAGCAGCGCTTCGTCGGAGAAGTCGGGCCGTTCACGAACCTCGTCCGCGATAACAAGGCCGACCCGATGTTCACGTGGTCGTGGGGCTACTACTCGGTCTTCGACGCCGACGCTATCCTCTTCGACGTGATGACGTGCAACCAGCCCTACAGCTACTACTGCAACAAGGAGCTGGACGACCTGGTCATCCAGGGCCGCTCCACGCTCGACGCCAAGCGCCGGACGGAAATCTACGCCAAGGCGCAGAAGCTGATCTACGACGATGCCGCGTATCTGTACAAGTGGGGGCTGCGCGGCGTGTGGGGCATCAGCAACCGGATCGACTACGAGGCGCCCAAGGACGAGATCGACCGCATGTTCATCGTGACTCCGCGAAAGAAGTAGCGTCAGCGCTTCCGGCACCCCTCGCCCGCGGGCGAGGGGTGCCGGGTCGTGCGACTCCGCATGCGACAATTCCTCGCCCGCCAGCTCGTCCAGCTCGTGGTTGTCGTCTTCGGGATCTCGCTCCTTGCCTTCGGCATCCTGCACGTCCTGGGCGACCCAGTGCTGCTCCTCCTGCCCCAGAACGCGGGCGTCCAGGAGTTCGAGCGTTACCGCCACCTGCTGGGCCTCGACCGGCCGCTCTACGTGCAGTACTGGAAGTTCGTGTCCGGAGCGGTGCGCGGAGACTTCGGCAAGTCGTGGTACGCCGACACGCCGGCCTTCAAGCTCGTGCTCGAGCGTATGCCGCCGACGATCTACCTCACGCTCGCCGGTCTGCTGGTCGCCCTGCTGATCTCACTGCCGCTGGGCATCCTGGCGGCGCTCAAGCGCCACTCGTGGGTCGACACCCTCTGTACCGGCCTGGCCGTCGCCGGCCAGGCCACCCCGCTGTTCTGGCTGGGCATCATGCTGATGATCGTGTTCGCGGTCCGTCTCAAGCTCCTGCCCGCATCCGGCTACGGCACCTGGCAGAATTTCATTCTGCCCGCCTTCTGCCTGGGCGCCACCCTGGCCCCCATCACGATGCGGCTCGTGCGCTCCGGCGTGATCGAAGTGATGAACATGGAGTTCATCAAGACGGCCCGCGCCAAGGGTCTTGCCGAGCAAGTGGTCGTGATCAAGCACGCGTTTCGCAACGCGTGCATTCCCGTGATCACCGTGCTCGGCCTCCAGTTCGGCCAGCTGCTGGGCGGCGCCATCATCACCGAGACGGTGTTCGCCTGGCCCGGGGTGGCCACGCTCACCGTTGAGTCGATCCGCAACCAGGACTTCCCGGTCGTCCAGTGCGCGGTCATCCTTTTAGCGCTGCTCATCGTCGGCGTGAACCTCCTCGTCGACATCGTCGTGGGCGTGATCGATCCCCGCATCCGCGTGCGCACCTGACCACGATGGGCGCGCCGACCAAGGTGCAGATGGCCGAGCTCGACGCGCTGCGCTCCGCCGCGCCGGAGGCCCGGTCGGCGATCCGATCGCGCCTGCTCCGCTTGCGCTGGGGCCTGGCCGCGTCCGCCGTCCTCCTGCTGGTCGTTGCCAGCGCGATCTTCGCCCCCCTGATCTCGCCCCACGACCCGCTGTCGGTGAACATTCGCCACCGACTGGCCCCCCCGGCCTGGATGGAGGGCGGCGCCCCTGAGCACCTCCTCGGTACCGATCAGGTCGGGCGCGACCTTCTCTCGCGCATCATCTACGGCGGCCGCGTCTCGCTGGTGATCGGGGCCTGTGCGGTGCTGATCGCGGCGACGATCGGCGTGCTCCTCGGGCTCGGAGCCGGCTACTTCGGGGGCCGCATCGACTGGACGATCATGACGGTGATCAACGTGATGCTGACGTTTCCGTTCGTCCTGCTGGCGCTGGCCGTCATCTCGGTCCTCGGGCCGAGCCTGACGAACATGATCCTCGTGCTCGGCGTCGCCGGCTGGCCGATCTACGCCCGCGTCATCCGGGCCGAGACCATGGCGATCCGCGAGCGCGAGTTCGTGCTGGCCGGGCGCGCCCTGGGCATGAGCCACGCGCGCATCGTGTTCCGGCAGATCGCCCCCAACCTCATCTCGGCGATCGTGGTGATCGCCACCTTGCAGGTGGCCCAGGTGATCATCTTCGAGTCGTTCCTGTCGTTCCTGGGCCTGGGCATCCAGCCGCCCACGCCGGCCTGGGGCAACATGCTCGGCGAGGGCCGCGTCTACATGCTCAACTCGTGGTGGATCGCCACCTTTCCAGGCCTCGCGATCTTCGTCACCACGCTCGTGATCAACCTGATGGGCAACGCGCTCCGCGACTGGCTCGACCCGCATCTGAAGCTATAGAGATGGGGGCCCCGACCTGACCCTCCGGTCGTTCCACTCAGGCCGGATCACCAACACCCCGATGACCACGCCGTTCTTCGGCCGCGTCTGATCGCCCGGTCGAGGATGTCGTTGATCAAGGACAGGAGGTGTTGCCCGGAGGCGTTCGACAGGTCGTCCTAAACCTCTTGTCGAATGCGATCAAGTTCACACCGGAGGGTGGACGGATTGAAGTCAGGGCGATGCCAAATGACGGGCTCGTGGAGGTCTCAGTCAGCGATACGGGCGTCGGTATCGCTCCGGAAGACCAAGAAGCCGTGTTCGAGGAGTTTCGCCAGGTGGGGACGGCGGAGAAGAAGGCGGAAGGGACGGGACTCGGGTTAACCCTTTGCCGGAAGTTCATCGAACTCCATGGCGGGCGGATCTGGGTCAAGAGCCAGGTGGGCGCGGGTTCGACGTTCACGTTTACGATCCCGGTGCCTCCGGAGAATGATGGCCGCCGTGCGTGCCTCCTCAGTGACGGGTGGCGAAGGTGACCGAGGTGGCGGATTTCCATCCCTTCTCTTTATGTAGAGTCTAAATTTCTAGAAGTAATCCCAACCGTGGGACGTCGAATGCGTCGGAGGTAGGGGTGCATCAATGAGAGGTCGCTCACGCCAAAATCTCGAAGGCTGGTTACGCCACAAGACGGCCCCGGCGCCACCTCGCGAAGCCTACGCGCCCACCGCGACGGCCGCCACCGAACCCCCCCGCGCCACCGCAGCCACGGTAACTGCTCTCCTGAGAGAACCTGTCACCGCCAAGGGGTTGTGTGCCGGGACAGTGAACCTGTGCCGTCCTCCTATCACCCATAACACCTAGCCCAGCATCAGAATGAGAGAGAAGGCTATTGAGTAAGGGCACACCCTCCGAAAAATGACTGGTTCGGGGCAATCGGCAAGGAGCCGTCGGGCAAGGGTCACCGGAAGTGGCGACAGCACGGCATGACGGGAGCGGTCTGGTTGTGGCGGGATAGAGGCAAAGAGAAATGACCGTGGAGTTCAAAGTGACGGTGCAGGACACGCCGGGCACTCTGGCTCGTCTCGGCAGGATTCTGGGTGAGGCCCGAGTTAATGTCGAGGCAATCCAGGGTACGAGTCGCGAAGGGAAGGGCTTTATCCAGTTTGTGCCGAACGATGAGCACAAGACCGCTCTAACGCTCGATGCGGCCGGGATTGCCTACAGCAAGCGCGAGGTACTTGTGGTCAGGGTTCTGGACGAGCCAGGCATGCTCGGGCGACGTGGCGCTCGTGATGTCCAAGGCGGGCATTAACATCGACTCGGTCTACGTCACAACGCGGGGGCACATCGTTCTCGGGGTCGACGACTTGGCGGGGGCGATCCAAGTCGCCGCCGGCATGGCGGTCGTGGCCTTCGAGTAAGCGAGGTATGCCTCTCCTCACCGATCTCGAAGACTTCGTCCACGATCACCGGCCACACGGCACCCTGACCGCCGACGCCACTCCACCAGCGTGGAAGCGCTACCTGCTCACCGTGGCATGTCCGTGTGGGGTGGTGTTTGAGCGGTGGGTGACGCCGGAAGAGGCGGAGGATGCAGATCTACTCCGTCTCGCGGCTCTAAATTGAGGCGCCGGACGCATCATCCCGCCGACGATGCGTCCGCATGTCTTCCTCTCGCCGTCTGGATCGCTACCGCTTCGGCGCCTCGCTAGGCGTTGAAGGGGCTGGCGCGCTTTGCGTCAGGGAAAGTTTAGTCAAGATCTTGTCGCCATTTTCCTCACGGTACATCGCGACCACCATTGTGCCCTCTTGGAGCACTCCGGGCCGGATTACCGATCCTGGCGGTGTCAGTAGCTTGGTGCCGTCTGTAAGGGTAATCTTGGTTCCAGTTTCGTCAACGCTCTGCACCTGACCAACTAGGATCGTCTCTTCCGCTTGCGCCTGAGCCAGCGCAACCGCCGGGGCGAGGCCAAGCACTGCGAGTAGGCCTACGAGCATTAGCTTCTTCAAGGAATCCTCCTTGCACCGCAGGATCGCTGCTAAGTTGATTACTATCGGGAGGCGCGGCCAGACGCGTGAATCCAGAGGGGCATTCCTGCAACGCAGGGCGCGCCTAGCGAGAACGCTCGGGGCGGGACCGGTGCTCCGCTCCCGAGCGTCATGTAGTCATGCGCAGCACTACGGCTGCGCGTCCCAGCATGCGCCGGGACTCGGTGTTACGACACTAGACTAGGCGCGCCATCAGCAGCGGACCAGCGACGGCGCGCCACTCCCGTCCGGTGGTGTCTCCATACTTGACTCCAATCGGGTTAACACCCAGACAAGGAGGAGGCGCCGATCCTCCCGTCGAGTTCAGTCAACCGCCGTCTGCGTTGTCTGTCAACGGGTCAAGCGCGCCGTCCGCTAGACTCCCGCCAGAAACCCGACCGAGGTAGCCATGCGGTTGATCCGGATTCGGGTCGTTCTCGCTGCCAGTCTCATTCTTACACCGCTCGCCGCCCGAGCGCAGGCGGCCGCCTAGTGCGCTGACCTTACCTCGGGTCAGCTACACGGAGACCAGAGGGCTACAATGAGACCAGAGGGGAGTAGCGATGGACACCATGACCATCACCATCGAGTCTGACAGCGGAACGCGGATGAAGTTTCTCGTACACCACGAACCACATTTCGATCTTCGCTCCGAGGAAGTGGACAGGCTCGAAACCACGGTCCGTACGGTCGAGAACACGATCACGAGTGAAGACGACGGCCAGATGTTTCTCGCGCTCGCGAAGGTGACGCTGGATAGCATACTCGAGGCACTGCCGTCGGCGAGCGAAGGAGACGAGTGAGGGCCGACGGGGAAGGTCGTCCGCGCACCCCCGTCAGGCAGCCGTCTCCAGTACGGCGACGCTCGACCTCGAATCGTGGTAGTAGCCGTCCGCGGTGAAGGAGTGTGTCATCCCCGCTCCGGCGAGGCAGTTGAGATCGCCAAGCTGCAGGACACGTAGCTCACCGACTGACAACTCGATCTTCTCTACACGACCGGGACCTCGACGCGGGCACGGCAGTGGCCGGGCCTCGCGGTCGAGCACTTGCCGCGCGCCTGGTCCGATCGCGGGCATGACCGCCGCGTTACTATTCGGACGGAACGGGCTGCAAATCGTATGCGGCCGCAAGTGCCGGACACACGCTACGCGCAGTCGGCGGGCGTCAACATCGCCTACCAGGTGGTCGGCGACGCATGGGCGGGCTTCGCGCGTCGGAACGGTATCCTTCTCGGTGTAGTCATGGATCGTCCCCTCCGGGCCTCCATTGTCCTTGCCCTGAGCGCCCTCGTGCTCATCGGGCTGCTCCTGCGTCTGCACGTCGCCTGGGAAAGGAATCACGCGAGTGCAGAAGACCTGGCCGCGAGACTGGTGGGCGACGAGACGAACTACGACGGTCTCGCCCGGGCGCTGCTGGCAGGCGGCCGTGTCGCTCGGTCCTGCCAACTCAAGCCTATCGGCTACGACAGCTTGGATCGCGCGCTGGAGCAGGGAGCGTTTCGCTGGCCCGGGCGGGTGCCTGTCTATCCGACGTTCATCGCCGCCGCCTACGCTGCGCTGGGTGAGTGCTCGCCGTCTCGACTCTTGTACATCCAGGCCGTGGTGGGCGTGACGGCGGTCCCGCTCACGTACCTGCTGGGGCGGCGGCTGCTCGCAACGACCCCCGCACTACTGGCGGCGGGGATAGTGGCGTTCGATGATCTGCTGATCGGCCAGACCGCGCAAATATACAGCGAAGTCCTCTATACACCGTTGCTCCTGGGCGCGTTGCTCCTGCTGCTGTGGGCGCTGCGGACATCACGGCCCGGATCCTTCGCCTGGGCGGGGGCGAGCATGGCCGTGGTCACGCTGTGCCGTCCGACGACAGGCCTCATTCTTCTGGTCTTGCCCGTGATGCTCCCTAAGCTCTGGTCCCTGACACTGAAAGCTCGCGTCTGCCTCGTCTACGGGCTGACCATGGCCGCCGTCATCGCGCCGTGGACATACCACAACTGGCGCGCCTACCATCGTTTCCTCCCGTTGAATGTCTCGGCGGGCATCCTGTGGCTCGGAAGTCCGGAGTTCTATCACCTCGTGGAGCGTGACCGCCCCCATCTCGACATCTGGGCCAACGAATTGAACCCGCGCCGCAACGGCGGCCACGACCCCTTCAGCATCGACGGGGATCGTTATTTCAACCGGCGGGCGATCCAGTCGATCCGGGAGGAACCGGTCGTGTACGTCATCTACTCGCTGCAGAAAGCCGCGTATTTCTGGCTCGGGAACCCGGCGGCCGAATGGGGGTACCTGGCCTTCGCCTGGTGGCGCCAGTGGCACACGCTACGTCAGTGGTACCCGTATGCCTGGCCGCGGCTATTCAACATGCTGCTGGCACGGGAACTGCCCCTGATCGCTTTGGCAGCCCTGATCTTCCTTGTCGCTCGCCGCCGCGTTCGACCGCTGCTGCCACTTCTTGTCGTTGGCGCCTACATCATGCTCATTCACATGTTGACCTGGTCCGAGCTTCGTTACAGCGGACCGTTGCATCCCTTGCTGGCCATCGTGGTGATGGCCGCTGGCCAGGAGGCGATCAGGCGCCGATCCCCATCTGGCCCAGGATGGCGAGCCTCAGCTCGCGCTTGGGCTCACCGGCGAGCGGGAAAAGGTCTCCAAGAACATAGTCGGCCGGATGGTGACGACTGGCAGGCCGGACCACGCGAGCGCCTGCTCGCTGAGCCAGTGCTGCCGCTGCTGACCGACCAGACGCGATCGACCAGGTCGAGCGGATGGCGAGCGCCGCAGACCGGCTCCGCGAGACCATTCAGCAATTGACTCGAATCACCCGGCTGGAGTCGTTCGATCACACCGATAGCCATCTCCCGCCGATGCTCGACATCCGCCGCTCCACCACCCCCTGACGCCCGGTCGCGGAGTCCGGTCGCCGTCCCTGACAGCCACCGCGGCCAACTTCTGAGAGCTGCACTCGGATTCGCGGGTCTCCCGAGGCCGTCATATGACCGCTGCCTCTGGGCACGCCGTGGCGCGCGACGCAGCCGGCGGCGTGGGAGGGAGACGCCGGGGAGCTGGTCCAGGCTCGACGGTGAACCGGCCGACTTGTCCCTGCCGGCCGGTTCTGATGTTCCTATTTGGCGACGATCTGGTTCTTGATCGTGTCGTAGGTCGCCTTCGGCACCGCGCGGCCCCTCCGCGAACGCCGTGCCCGCCTGGAGGACGTCGTCGCCGGGAGCGAGCTGGTGTTCCCGGCTCGGCGGCTGGCGCCCGACGGTCTGGACGCGCGTGGGCGCAGGTGATTGAGCGCGGGTACGAAGGCTACGTCGCCAAGGACGAGGCGTGTACGCGGGCGGGCCGACGAGGCGGTGGCTGAAGGTGAAGCAGAAGGACTGGACCGTCGAGGAGGACCGCTGGCGAAGCACGATCAGCGTGGCGCCGTCGCGCAGGCAGAAGACGTAATGAACGAAGAGCGCGACACCGACGCCCGCCTCTGGCACCCCTGGCTCCGCATCAACCGCGTCCTGCGCGTGCTGCACAACGGCACTGGAGCGCGGCGGCGTGGTCGCAGGTCCGCGTCGAGTTCAGGAGGGCGCTCGCGCTGCGGAGCGAGATCCAGCGCACGGAGTCGTTTAACTAAGCTAGCGTTCAGCCGCCGCTGGCGATCCGGCGCGATAGGACCAAGGTCCGATTTCGTTTTAGGTGGCGCTACGGATACTGGCGCGCGTGTCAACCGGTGGCTACCGGATTCTTAGGAGCGTAGGCATTCAAGAGTGGGGCCACCCAAGTGTTTGGGCGTGGATCGCTGCCCACCGCCTTGCCCGAACCTTCAGGCGAAATGCCTGTCGAAGTCGACTGCGGTATCCCGCAACCTGCTATTGGAAAGCGCGTTTCTCCACTTCGAGGCCTGGCACACAGAATGCGACGGTGGCGGCGTGGTAGCGCACCAGTTGAGCCAGCATTAAACGCGGGCGGACGCGGTTGTGCCGCGTGAGATCCGCGAAGGATCTCTGCGCGCACACAGTCCCAGCCGCTGCCCGCTTGGCAGAGCCCGTTCGGATTCAGGAGAGATGCGACGAGCATGCCGAAAGATTGGCGCGCAGCAATCCGTGCGCTCGAGCGCGGACAGCTTCTCGCTCTCAGTCTGACGCTCGGCGGAGTCCTTCTGATGGAAGCCGAGGGGCAGGCGGGAGTCCTCGATGCTTTCTGGACGGCCCCCACCACGAATAGCGACGGAAGTCGCTTGACGGATCTGGCGTCGTATCGTGTCTACTACGCCGTCACGAGCTCCCCGTGCCGTGGATCATCCTTCGTTCCAGTCGCATCGTCGACGGGAGCCCCTTCTGCCAACCAAACAGTCAGCGCCAGGCTCAGGGGCTTGGCGACCGGCAGCCGCTACTACGCGGCGGTGAGCGCCGTGGACCGGCACGATAATGAGAGCCCGTGCTCGAACGTCGTGAGCGCTGTTGCGCAGATCACGTTCGTCGTGAGCCCAACCGGGCCGGTGAATTTTGGGAGCGTGAACCGCGGTAACGTCGTGGACCGAACGCTGGTCGTGTCGAACACCCGCGCCGGGACGGTCTCAGGGAGCGTGTCGACCAGCGGGCCGTTCAGCATCGTGTCCGGAAGATCGTTCAACCTCATCGGACAGGGAGCGACCCACGCGGTGACGGTGCGCTTCACTCCGATCACATCAGGAACAGCGAGTGCGAACGTCAACGTCAGTGCGGACGGAGACAGCGTCTCGCGGCTCGTGATCGGCACGGCCGTCGAGACGACGCGGCCCACCGTCGCGATCACCTTCCCGACCTCGAGTAAGACCTACACCACCGCTGCCTCCATCATCTCCTTGGTCGGCCACGCCTCGGATAACGCCGGCGTGACCCGGGTCACCTGGGTGAATAATCGTGGCGGCGGCGGCACCGCCTCGGGAACCCCCTTCTGGAGGACCGGCAACGTCGCCCTGCAGCGCGGCTCCAACGTCCTGACCGTCACGGCGCGCGATGCCGCCGGCAACATCGCGACCGACACCCTGACCGTGACCCGGACCGACACGACGCGGCCCACCGTCGCGATCACTTTCCCGACCTCGAGTAAGACCTACACCACCGCTGCCTCCATCATCTCCTTGGTCGGCCGCACCTCGGATGAATTCGGCGTGACCCGGGTCACCTGGGTGAATAATCGTGGCGGCGGCGGCACCGCCTCGGGAACCACCCGCTGGAGGACCGGCAACGTCGCCCTGCAGACGCGGCTCTCAACGTCCTGACCGTCACGGCGCGCGATGCCGCCGGCAACATCGCGACCGACACCCTGACCGTGACCCGGACCGACACGACGCGGCCCACCGTCGTGATCACCTTCCCGACCTCGAGTAAGACCTACACCACCGCTGCCTCCATCATCTCCTTGGTCGGCCGCACCTCGGATGAATTCGGCGTGACCCGGGTCACCTGGGTGAATAATCGTGGCGGCGGCGGCACCGCCTCGGGAACCACCCGCTGGAGGACCGACAACGTCGCCCTGCAGCGCGGCTCCAACGTCCTGACCGTCACGGCGCGCGATGCCGCCGGCAACATCGCGACCGACACCCTGACCGTGACCCGGACCGACACGACGCGGCCCACCGTCGCGATCACCTTCCCGACCTCGAGTAAGACCTACACCACCGCTGCCTCCATCATCTCCTTGGTCGGCCGCACCTCGGATGAATTCGGCGTGACCCGGGTCACCTGGGTGAATAATCGTGGCGGCGGCGGCACCGCCTCGGGAACCACCCGCTGGAGGACCGACAACGTCGCCCTGCAGCGCGGCTCCAACGTCCTGACCGTCACGGCGCGCGATGCCGCCGGCAACATCGCGACCGACACCCTGACCATCTCCAGGACGGCGACTGTCGGCGGGGCGCCGTGACATCCGCCGGACGATTACCGCTGGAGAAGTCGGACCACCCTGCGCTGGTCCCTCACGCGTGAAGAGAGCCATCGGCCAGCCGAACAGGCCTGTCGGCCAACGCAGCCTCCGAGCGAAATCCAAGCAGAAGTCGAAGATAGTTCACGCGGTGCTCGCCGGTCAGTGATGGAACAAAGGCCGCGAAACTCGCTCCGGGAGGAGCACCTAATGATCCGACAGCGCTTCGGACGTGTTCTGCTGCTCGCCGCGTTCTGCGTGTTTGTTCTGGCCTCGACGGAGTGCGCGTGGGTGTTGTGGGCGAATGTCTACGTGACGAAAGAAGGAAGACCGGTAGACCAGTTCCACTCACCCGATGAGGCCTTTACTAGCAAAGCAGGACTGCGATAAGGCGGTGCTCGTTTTCAGACAGAAGCAAGGTGTTCCGAACCAAAAGACTTACTTTACCTGCCTCCCCGACACCGTGGACCCGCGCGGGCCGAAGGAGAAGTAGGGAGACCAAGGTGGCCGACTTGCAGTACAAGGGCTGGGTGATCGAGGCGCAGTCGTACAAGTCAGACGGGGATCGCTGGCGACCCAAGGCAGTGGTCAGCACCCGCGAGGGCGGTAGTCACCACACGTACCCCGTGGCCGCGCCTCTCGACGTGATGCACGACACGGAGGCCGACGCCGACGCATAACGCGGTTCAGATGGCAAAGAAGTGGATCGACGACCGAGGTTGACGGTATGAGCGACGCCCGCCTCTGGCATCCCTGGCTCCGCATCAACCGCGTGCCGCGCGTGATGCTTGCACACGCGCTGGAGCGCCGAGGCGTGGTCGCAGGTCAGAGTCGAGTTCAAGCGGGCGCTCGCGCTTCGGCCGTGACATCGAACGCTACATCCAGGATCATCAGAGCTTCCCTACAAAAGACGACGCCATAGCGAAGAATTCCGAGCTAAATCCGAGCCCCTGCTCATTGTTCGCTGTAAGTCCAAAGACGGAGACCTGAGAGAGATTCTGCTACGAAAGCTCGGACCACAAATGCGGCGGGGTAAAGGAGCTAACGCGCTAGGGTACGATGCAATGACAGGCGGCGCCCCTACAAGGACCGCAAGAAGTTCAGCAGGTCTTGCTGATCGCCCTCGCTGAGACGGTTGTAGTTGTCAATAACCTTGTTGGCCTCCGACGGTCCGAACTTCTGGTTACCGTCGCTTCGGTGGGCCTTGATCGCCGTGTCGAGATCATCCGTCCGGCCATCGTGCAGGAAGAAGATCCGCTTGCCGAGGCCCCACAACGGCGCCGTCCGGAACTCGTCGCCGCGGGCCGCCCCCTGAAGAATGTCGTCGGCCAGGCCTGGGCCCATCTGGTGGAGCGCCAGGTCTGAGAACAGGGCCGCCGTCTTGTCGGCGAGCGCGCCGACGGAGGCCCTGACGTTGGTCTGGAGCTGCGGGGTGTGGCAGAGGGCGCAGCCGAGGTTCGTGAATTGCTGACGGCCCCGGCTGATCGAGAACGACGACGCGTTGGTGAAACTCGACACCGGAGTGGGCGCCGCCAGGAAGCGCTGGAAGTTCGCGAACTGCTCAATGGCGCTGAGCTGCGTGGTGCGCGCGGTCGCGTCGTTGGGGACCGTCGCGGTCTGACAGTTCGCGGCCTCAGCACGCTCGATCGGGAATCCCTCGTTGGTGATCCCCATCTCGACGTTGTACGCTTCAGCGGAGAAAATCAGCAACGACGGGTTCTGGGCCTTCCAGCCGAATCGGGCGATGCGTCCGTCGTTCCCGTTCCGGTTGACCCGACCGCTGATCCCGAAATTGCTCTTGATGGCCGCGTTCGAGCTCAGGTTGGCCAGGATCGCGCCGTCCGGGATGCTCTCGATGAGTCCCGCGCCGAAGACCGGCGTGGGAATCCGGAAGATGATGTTCTGGTTGCGAATCTGCGCCTCGAAGTCCTCCTGTCTGATGCTGCAGCTCCCAGCCTCCGCGTGCCCGCTGATCACGAACAGCGCGTGGACGCCGCCGTCGCGCGAGCCATCCGGATTGAACTGGAACCGCGCCTCACGGACGGGCCCATCCGTATTGATGAACGACGGCATGACGTTCTGGAACCCGAGATCCCCTCCCACGCCAAGGCGAAGCAGGGGATTCACCGCCGGGCTCGTGCCCCCGATGGCCGGTTGGGCATGGCAGCCCGCGCAGCTGACGAAATTGAAGCGCGGGCCGAGCCCCTCCTCGACTTCCTCCTCCTCGGAGAACTCGGCCAGTCCATCGTTGAACATCTTGATCTGGGCGGCCGTCAGGCCCGGCAACATCCCTCCGGCTCCGTCGGGACCGCCCCGAACGCCGGGATCCCGGGCGCCGCGGAACTGCGCCGGGAGATTATGCGGCAGTCCGAAGAACATCATCATGATCGTCAGCGCCGCCACGACTCGCACGCTCACTCTGCTCATTTTTGCTCCTGACCCCGTCAGGGCACGAGGCAGTGACAGGCGGCGCAGCCGACCTTCGCGTCGCCCCAGGGGCTTGAGCCCGGGCCGGGTTTCGTGAGCGATTCGATCGGGTCGTTGACGTGGCCGATCACGTAGAGGAATGACAACTGATTCTACGGAGCATAGAGCGCGCCAGAGTTCTGAAGGCTCGGGACGACGGACACTTATCTTCGAGTGCGACGCATCACCGATCGAGACTTGTAAGGATTTCCGACAGGACTAAGGAGGACAACTTGTGATGCGACTCAGACGAAGGGCCTCACCGCTCGTCACCTTCTGTCTGCTCGCCTCGGCCGCGACGCTCGCCGGTTGCGTCACGTCGTCAACGCTGCGCATCAAACGATCAGGGCCAGGTCGTTCGCTAGGCAGCAGGGGCTAATGTAGAAGCGCAGCCATCACGAGCGCGCGGGTCATCGCACCCCGCGCCGCCAACCTCGCGGCGACGACGTGTTCGAAACCAACGCCCCGGGCTTGTCGTGCGTCCCAGCGCCCGGCGGCGTCGAGGAGATCCGGAACACCTCTTGTTCTAGTTTTTGACGAACATCGCCGCTCGCAGTCGGTCGACCATGGCTTCCGGAAGCGCAACGCTTTGCAGGGCCAGACGCACTGGACTTCGCGAACTGTGCCAGTGCCGATCACCCACGCCTCGCAATTCCCGCGTAAATCGTGTCGGCACAGGTTTAGCAAGGGAGGTCGGCCCATGACCGTCCACCAGCTCACCGACATTCGGGTTGGCCCACGCGCTGTGACGGCGACGTGTACGTGCGGGGCGAAGCTGATCGCCACGCACGGCGTCGCGACGTTGGCCGGCGTGTTCCGCGTTCATCGTATCCCGCATGACCAGGCTGGATAACAACTCAGGTCAAGGTCCGTAGAGTTGCTGGGCGCGAGGAGGTACCAAGGATGGACCAGACGATGACCGGTGCGGCCGCGGTCTTCTGCGGCGTCTGGCACCTCGTCCATAACCTCGAGACGATCGTCGAGATCGACAAAACGTCATGAGCGCCCCGATGACACTGGCCGAGTTCTTCAAGCTCTGCCACGAGGGCCGAGGCCTGTCGCGCGAGGTGATCGACGAGGTGGTCGAGCTGGAGCAGGAGGGCGAGGAGAACGAGAAGGAGCGCGAGCGATGAGCGAGGAGCCAGTGGCGGAGTTCGTGGCGCACCTCTACAAGTGGCAGGGCATGAGCTAGGCCGAGTACATGGACATGTGTCATCCCGCCGGGCGTGATCGACGCGGCGGTCGCGCGGATGGAGCGGGAGCGGCAGTGCGAGGAGTGCCGGCGGAACCCGCTGAGGACCACGCGCTGTGGTGTTCCAGGCGCCGTCTGGGGATAAGTCCGGCGCGGCGTGAAGTCGAAGAGGACGTCTAATTGGCCGAGATTCGCGGTGGATAACTTTGCCGAAAGAACGCGGCGAACCTGCTGCGCGCGACTGACACTGGGATTGAAGAGGAACACGACGGTGGCCCACACGCACGACTACACGCTCGACGTCTTCTGCGGCGCGCGGGTGTGCGCCGGCTGCGACGACCACATGGAGCTAGCCCACTGCCTGCGCTGCGGCTGGGCTCGCGCCGGGCGCCACGAGCCGGAGCAGATGGGCGACGATGACTGAGGGCGACGCGGTCCGCCTCGACGTGGCCAAGGCGGGAACTACCTCCCGACGATCCGGCAAGCAGACGGCGTGACCAGCCGCACGAACTGGGATCCCAACGCGATGGTCCCGGAGTGGGCCAGGCCGCGTGCCGACCGGGGACAGTAGAGTAGGAAGGGCCGCGCCGGAGGCTACCGGCGATCAGCGGCGGGTCGGTCGAGAGTCATGATGCCGGTGCCAAGGACATGGCCCCCCAAACCCCCCAACGCGTCTCCGCCTCGGCCCGAGCCGGGGCGCTCCCCGATCTTGCGCTTTGAACCAGGAGGAGTTCCGGGCTCACGAAACGCCAGATCGCCGAGCGCCTGCGCTGGAGCGTGGGCACGGCCAAGAAATACGTCCAGCGGATTCTCGACAAGCTGGAGGTTTCCGACTGGACTCAGGACGCCGTCGTGGCCGTCCGGCGTGGCCTGCTCAACTGATCCGGATCAGAAGCTCACTCTGACGCCGGCCCAGGCGCCGATCGGAGCTCCGGGGGCGAGGAATCGCTCCACCGCGATCGGGTCGGCGAAGGCGTTGAAGTTGAGCGCCCCAGCCGTCTCGTATTTGGTGTTGGTCACGTTGTCGATCCGTGCCCACAGTTCCACATGCTTGAAGGGCTGGTAGCGGGCATTGAGATTCAGGATCGCGTACGGGTCGGTCTTGGAGTGGTCGTTGCCGTCGTCACCACGGAGATATGTTCCGGACGCGGCGATCACGTTCGCCCCGAGCCAGAGATTGTCGAGAATCGCGAGCTCGGCTCCAACTTTGAGGTTGTGCTGGGGGATGCCGGGGATGTGGTCACCCGGACTCACTTGCACCCCAGCGGGCTCGGTGACGCTGGCCAGCGTCGTGTGGGTCTGATAGGTGGCATCGACGTAGGCGTAGTTGAGAAAATACTGCAGGCGTTTCCACCCTCCCGAAAGCCCAGCCTCGACGCCCTGCCGGCGAGTCTGGTCGACGTTCTGGAAGAACCCACCGCTCGTGCTTTGAGTGACCACGAACAGGATGTCGTCCTGGAGGTCCGTCCGGAAGAAGGCGAGGCTCCAGTTGATCCCCTGCCCGAAGGGGAGCTTCCCGCGCGCCCCGAACTCGTACGTACGGGCCACGACCGGATCGAGCGGCGGGTCCGCGAGGAACGCGTTGGGCAGGTTGCAGGGGTCGTTCGGGTCGGCGCAGGTGAGCTCCGCCGGCGTCGGCGCCCGAAACCCCTCGCTGTAGGAGCCGAACAGGGTGAGGTTCTTGAACGGCCGATAGGTCAGGCCCACCGCGGGACTGAAGCGGTCGAAGGTGTGGTCGCCGTTGACGTCTGGATTCTGGCCGCTCTGGTCGCGAATCTCGATCTTTACGTACTGGTAGCGGCCGGCCAGCGTCAGGGAGAGCTGCTCCGTGAGGTCGAACGTGTCAGTGAAGTACACGCCGATGTTTTGCTGTGTGGTCTCGACGTCCACGACCGTCGCGAAGTCTCCAGCCTGGTTTACCCCGGTGCTGTTGCCCTTCGGCGCGAATACCCCATCCGCTTGGCTCTGGGTGAAATGTGTTTGGTGCTGGTCGTAGGCGGCCCCCACGGTGAGTCGGTTGCCCCGCCCGAAGATCTTGCTCGTGTGCGACAGCTGTAGGGTGGCGCCCCAATCGTTCGTCTCGGTCTGGGTCTTGCGGTCCTCGGCCTCGGCCTCCAGCTCCAGGTTTCCCGTGAGCGGGTTGCCGTCCTGGTCGACGAGACCCGCTGCCGAGCCCTGGCACAACCCCAGGTGCACCAGCTGACCATTGGGGTTGAACGCCTGAGAGCCGGACGCATCGTCCACACACGCGACTTCGGCATCGCCGTTCAGGGTGCGCCGCCGGTAGAACCGGTAGAACGCGTTCGCCGACAACTGCAGGCTCTCCGTCAGCTGGTGGCTCCCGGTGACGTTGACCAGGTACATCAAGTTCTTAGTCTCATCCGCGAAGGTGTAGACGGCGCTTCGATCCCGCGCCAGGAGGCTCTCGGGCGCCAGGGCGTTGCCGACGAGCTCGTTGTTGGCGTACCCGAAGCTCAAGTGCGCGGCGGTTCCCGCCGATTCCCATCCGACCTTGGTGAAGAGCTGGCGCAGCTCGGTGGGCGACTCGTCGCGCCAGCCGTCCTCGTTCAGCGCCCTGAACGAGATGAACCAGTCGAAGGGGCCACGGAACCCGCCATGTTCCGCTTCCACGGCCCACCGGCCGAAGCTCCCCCCCGACACTTCGAGGCTGGTGCCGGGAAAATCGCGACCGTTCTTGGTGCGCACGGCGAGAGCGCCCCCGAGCGTGTTGAGGCCGAAGATCGGATTCGAGCCCGGAATGATGTCGATCCCGGAAATGGCGCCCGGGGCAATCAAATCCCAGTTGACGGTGTCCCCGAACCCGTCGTTGAAGCGCATGCCGTCCAGATACACCGATAGCCCAATGGGGCTGCCAGTCAGGGGGGAGGCGAGGAAGCCCCGATATGTGACGTCGTTCTGCCACGGATTGCCCTGGCTGGTGTTGATGTTGACGGAGCCGAGGCGGCGGTAGAGCGAGTCGGAGATATCGAGGGGCTTCTGATGCTCGATCTCGGTGCCGGTGATCGACTGCACGTTGCCCGGGTATTTCTCGATCGGTGTTCCCAGAGTCGGAAGCGGCGTCGCACCGATGACCTCCACGGGAGGCAGCTCCAGGACTGCCGGAGGCTTCGGCTCCGGTTTGTCGGGCGCGGCGGGTGGCTCCTGGGCGGCCACGGTCGCCAGCGTGAGGCTGAGAGTGACACTGACCGCGAGCCCGATCAGCCGCATGCTGCCGGGGAGTCTAGCGGAACGCCACAATACGCACCAGCGCCCCGGCCAAGGGCACCAGGGCGCTCGAGAGCTACCGTCAGGGCGTCGCGATCGCCCGGCTACGCCGCCTGGGCCACCGTCGGGCCGTCGCCCTTGAGCGTCGTGCGGCGCATGTCGCGCGGCTCGTGGGCCGGGAAGGGCCGCGCGCGGTGCATCGTCTGGCGGTTGTCCCACATCACGAGGTCGCCGACCCGCCACTTGTGGGAGTAGACGAACTCCCGCTGCGTCGCGTGCTCGACCAAGTCGCGCAGGAAGAAGCGCGCCTCGGGGACGGGCCAGCCGACGATCGACCCGGCGTGCGAGGAGAGGTAGAGCGATTTGCGTCCGGTCCCCGGATGCACGCGCACGAGGCGCTGGAGCACCGGCTTGAAGCGCGCGCGCTCCTCCTCGGTGAAGTCGGTGAATCCGAGCTGCTGGCGCGAGAAGATCTGCGAGTGCTCGCAGATCAGGTCTTCGACCTCGGCCTTGGTCTCGGCGTCGAGTGCGTCGTACCCCGCGGGCATGTAGGCGAACTCGGTGTTGCCGCCCTTCGACGGAATCGCCCGGGCGTGCAGGAGCGAGTACTTCGCGGGGATCACCTTGAACGAGCTGTCGGAGTGCCAGAGGCGATTGCCGATGGCGAAGAGGCGTCGCCGATCGTCGCGGGCGAACACTTTCTGATTCTGGTCGAGGTTGGAGACGTCGGCGAAGGTCGTGGGCAGGCGGTATTCGTTCGCCGCGCGCAAGCTCGTGCCGACGGCCAGCTCGATCTCGCCGAGGCTCCGCGTGAAGGCCAGCTGCTGCTCGTCGTCGATCGCCTGGCCGTGGAAGACCAGCACGGCGTACCGGTCCATGCCGGCGTGGATCGCCTTGATTTCGTCGGCCGACAGCGGCCGGGTCATGTCGATGCCTTCCACTTCCGCGGCGAAGCACAGGCCGATCTGGCGGGTGACGACGGGCATTGGCGGACCTCCTCCCTGATTTCCCAGATTGTACGCTGTCAGCGGTTCGCGGCCACCTCACCCAGGAACTCGCGCAGCGCCACCAGCAGCCCGGCGGGGTTGTCGCCCTGCACGGTATGTCCGGCGCCCGCGATCTTGACCCAGCGCCCGGTGGGCAGAGCCTGGGCCAGCCGCTCGGCGTCCTCGTCGTGGAAGACGTCGCTCTCCGCGCCGCGCACGACCAGGGTGGGACATGACACCTTCGGCACAGCCGACCACAGCAGCTGGCGCCGGCGGTCGGCGGCCGCCGGATCGAGCGCGCGGCCGCGGTGCCGCTGATCGTACTTCCAGATCCACTTGCCGTCGGGCATGCGGCGCAGGTTGTGGAGCAGGCTCCGGCGCAGCAAGGTGGCGTCACGCCGCGGGTTGAACGCCAGCGCGCGCGTCACGAAGTCCTCCACCGAGTCGAGCGGCGTGGCTTCCGAGGTGAACGCGGCGATCTTCCTCGCGCCGGCCTGGCGCGTTTCTGGGCCGACGTCGACCAGCACGAGACCGGCGAGACGCTGGCTGTGGCTTCCGGCCCACGCCAAGGCGTTGGCGCCGCCCAGCGACATGCCGACCAGGACGAAGCGGTCGAAACCGATGTGATCGACGAACGCGTCGAGGTCGGCGGCGTGGCTCTCGGTTGCGTAGTCCATCACCGGAGACCACTCGCTATCGCCATGGCCCCGCTGGTCGAGCGCCAGACAGTGGCGCTCGGTCTTCAGCGTGGCGCACACGAGATCCCACGTGTGGACGTTGAGCCCGCCGCCGTGCAGGAACAGCACCGGAGGCAGACCCCGCGTGCCCCAGTCGAGATAGTGAAAGCGCATCCCGCGCAGGATGACGTGATGCGCTTGGGGTAGATCCAGGTCGGGCAGCTTCAGGCCGGCGGTGGCCGACGAGAGTTTCAGGTGCTCGCGGAATTCCTCGGGGCTCAGGCTCACGCTAGATCCTTCTGGCTCACTTGACCTCCTTCAGGTGCGCGCACGTGGCATCACTCCTTCGCGCGCTCCCGTCACGCGTAGACGTCCTCGCCGACCTGGTTCGCGTCCGGATAGGGCGCCGCCAGCGCGTACTGGACGCCGGTGTCGATCTCCGCCTTGACGTCTGTCTGGATGCGCTCGAAGACGCTCGCGTCGGCCAGCCCCTGGCCCTCGAGGCGCCCGGAGAGCGTCTGGAGCGGATCGTGCTTGCTCATCCACTCTTTCTCTTCGTCCCGCGTGCGGTACTCGCGGTTGACGTCGCCGACGTGATGGCCGTAGTACCGATACGTCTTGCACTCGAGGAAGGCGGGGCCTTCGCCGCGGCGCGCGCGCTCGACCAGCCGGCGCATCGTTACGTTGACCACCTGAACGTCCTGGCCGTCCACGCTCTCGGCGTAGATGCCGAGCGCCTGCGGGCGCGCCAGGATGTCGCCGGCGATGGTCTCGCCGCACGGCGTGTACTCACCGTAGAGGTTGTTCTCGCAGACGTAGACGACCGGCAGCTTCCAGAGCGACGCCATGTTCATCGACTCGTAGAGGAGGCCCTGCCCCAGGGCGCCGTCGCCGAAGAAGCACACGGCGACCTGCTGGCTGCCTCGCATCTTCGCCGAGAGCGCGGCACCGGTCGCGATGCCGGCCGAGCCGCCGACGATGGCGTTGGCGCCGAGGTTGCCCGTCTCGGGATCGGCGATGTGCATCGACCCGCCTTTGCCGCGGCAGTAGCCCGCCTCCTTGCCGAGGAGCTCGGCGAACATGCGATTCACCGACGCGCCTTTGGCCAAGCAATGGCCGTGGCCGCGATGGGTGCTGGTGATGAAGTCGTCGCGGCGCAAGGCCTCGCACACGCCGACCGCCACGGCTTCCTCGCCCACGTAGAGATGGGCCAGGCCCGGCATCTTCGCGCTCTTGTAGAGCTCGTTCACCTGCTCTTCGAAGGCGCGGATCTTCGCCATCTGCCGGTACATGTGGAGGTTCTGCTCGAGCTCCATCCGCGGCTCGATCGTCTGGGTCGTCATCTTCATATCTCCCGTAGGTCCCTCGTGCCTCACGCGAGGCTCCTCCAGCCGCGGCTCCGTGTCAAGCCGCAGTCTCTCACGCTGTAGGGAGTACATGATCTGTCCGCTTTTCGTAGCAAGTGATCTGTCCGCTCTGCGAGCCCTGGCGCGTCAGAGTGTCGGCTGGGAGGCCCAGCATGCTCTATCCGCCGGTGGCCCTGGAGCGGGCCATGACGATTCGTGAGGTGGTGCTGCGGGCGATGAGTGGGGAGATCACCTGGATCCAGGCGGCGGAGATCATCGGCTGCACGCCGCGCAGTGTGCGCCGCTGGCGCGGCCGCTTTGCGCGCGATGGCTACTTCGGCCTCCTCGACCGCCGCCGTGGTCGGCCCTCGCCGCGGCGGGCGCCCTTCGCCGACGTCCAGCGCTTCTTGCGGCTCTATCGCGAGCAATACGCCGGCTTCAACGCGCGGCACTTCTACCAGATTGCGCGCCGCGAGCACGGGGTGACGTTGTCCTATACGTACGTCAAGACAGCCCTGCAGAAGGCGGGCCTGTTGCCGAAGCACCGGGCGCGCGGCCGCCACCGGCGCCGCCGCGAGCCGCGGCCGTGCTGGGGCGAGCTGGTCCACCTCGACGGCAGCCGCCATCGCTGGCTCGCGTTGGTCCCCGAGCGGTGGCAGACCTTGATCGTCGCGGTGGACGACGCCACCAAGCGTGTGCTCTATGCGCAACTAGTCGAGGGCGGCGAGAGTCTCGGCGCCATCATGACCGCCCTGCGCGTGATCCTGGAGCAGCACGGCATTCCGGGGGCCCTCTACACCGACCGCGCGAGCTGGGCGGTGTACACGCCGACCTCCGGCACCGCCCCCGATCGCGCGAAAGTGACCCAGGTCGGCCGGGCGCTCGCCCGGCTCGGGATCGAGCACATCGTGAGTTTCTCGCCGCAAGCGCGGGGGCGCAGCGAGCGGATGAATCGCACGCTGCAGGGGCGGCTCGTGAACGAATTGCGGGCGGCCCAAATCCGGACCCTGGAGGCCGCCAATCGCTATCTGCGCCAGCGCTTCGTGCCCACCTTGAACGCGACCTTTGGCCGCGCCCCGGCCGATCCGACCTCGGCCTTCGTGCCCCTGGGCCGCGTGGACCTCGAGCAGATTCTGTGTCATGAAGAGGCTCGCACGGTCGCGCGGGACAACACCGTCGTCTTGGATCGCGTCGTCTTACAGATCGACAAGCAGCGGGGCCGCCGCACCTGTGCCGGCCTGCCCGTGCTCGTTCGGCGCCACCTCGATGGCCGCCACTCGATCTGGTGGGGACCGCGTTGCTTGGGCCGGTACACCGCCACCGGGCGTCCGCTCGTCACCCGCGCCGCCTGACCGGTCCTTCCACTGAAAGCGGACAGATCACTTGTCAAAATCGGCCGGACAGATCACTTGTCAACAACAGCCGCAGTCTCTCACGCGGCCGGGACCGGACCCCGGCGGCCCAGTCAAGCAATTTCTCCGAAAGCCGGTTGCCAGCCCGGCACCGATAGGGAACATTTTCCGGCAGCGCAGAACCCTGCCTGCAGGTCGGGCCGATCCGCGGCGCCCTCTAAGTCCACATCGAACCGACATTCGGCCGCGCGTGAGCCCTTGGCACCTCCGTTGCTTTTTACCGGAATCGCTTGACAGATCGGATGCGATCAAAGTCGGTGCAGTGAATCTCAACATTCATGGAGAGTGCGACATGCGTTGGACGGGAGTCGTAGCGGTTGCGATAGCGGCGTTGGCCATCCCGGCGATGGTCTTCGCTCAGGATGCGCCGGGCGCCTGGTGCGGCGGCTCGTACGGGTCCGAGGGCACCAACTTCGGCCCGTGCCCGGCCGCGCAGGCCGGTGCGCAGGTCGCCGGACACGCTTCTGGTATCCAGAGCCCGAGCGTGGCCACGCAGCCTCAGTACCCGGCCAGCCAGGTCACCTTCCAGGATGGCCGGATGCACTTCCAGAAGCAGGAGCTCAACCTCAACTTCAAGGCCGGCTCGAACGACCGGCTCGACGAGATCCAGGCGCCGGCCGACTAGCTCGCGTTCCATGTTCGAGTCGACACCGAGACGGCGCGGGGGATCCCCCCTCCCGCGCCGTCTCTCTTTCCGGAACCACCCGACGTCGCCCTTGACAGAAAATAGCGACGCTCGTATTCTGCCGCGCACTCGGTCACGCGGCAGGAGGAACACATGGTGGTCATCCGGTATGCGTCCCTTGGCTTCGTCCTCCTGCTCTTCGGTTGCGCCTCGCTGAATCCCAAACCGATCGAGGTCGAGATGCCGGCGGCCCAGAAGCACTTCATCGTGCAGGCCGACGGCGCCCGCGAGTAGCGTCGCTGCCGCGCGCGTCGACTGATCTCGGTGCCGACTCGCGGCGCGCCCGTCACGCTCCGAGATAGGCGAAGAGCTTCGGATCGAGCCGTCGGCGATGCGTCTCGACCACCGGCCGAACCGCGGCCACGAACGCGGCGCGCTCGCCTTCGGTCAACCGGATCACGTCGTTGGCGACGGGATCGAGCTTCGTCATGATCTCCGCATCCTCCGCCACCGCCAGCCGCCGCTGATACGCGGTCGCCTCGCGGGCCGCCGCGTCGACCGCAGCCCGCACGTCCGCGGGCCAGCCCGCATAGTGCGCCGCGTTGCACACGATGGCGGACGCGCCCCAGAAATGCGAGCTCAGGGTGATGTAGCGGTGATGGCGGTGGACACCGAAGTTGTAGATGTTCGTGAGCGGATTGTCCTGGGCCTGAAAGCGATCGCCGCCGATCTGCTCCACGAACTCCTTGATGTCGGAGGCGATCGGCTCGAAGCCGAGCGCTCGGAACACTTCGCCGTGCAGCTCGCTCGCCTGCGTGCGGATGCGGATGCCGCGGCAATCGTCGGGCGTGCGGATCGGCCGCACCCGGTTCGAGATGTGCCGGAAGCCGTTGTCCCAGTACTCGAGCAGACGGCACGCCGTCTTCGCGCCGACCTGCCGGCGCGCCATCTCGCCGTATTCGCCGTCGAGCGCCCGGAAGGCGACGGCGCGGTCGGCGACGAGGAACGGCAGCTCGAGAAGCTGGAGCTCGGGCGCCGCCCGCGAGAAGCGCACGGTGGACATGTAGCAGAACGACAGCTCGCCGCGCTCGACCATCGGGACGAGATCGCCGGCCGGCCGGCCGAGCTTGACGATGCTGCCGATCAGCTCGAAGACGACACGGTCGCCCAGGCGCTCGCGCAAGAGCTCGCCGAATCGCGCCGCGGCGAGATTGTGGATCGAGGCGGGCTCCTGGTAGCCGCCGAATCTGATGACTAATTTCGTCGACGCGTTGTTGGTCACGAGCGGCTCTGCTATACCACAGAGCGTGACGGGTGCGCAGTGAGCGATCTCGACCTGGCTCTCGCGCGGCTGGGCTATGCCGAGTTCCGTCCGGGCCAGCGCGAAGCCGTGGAAACCCTGTTCGCGCGCGGGCGGCTCCTGCTGGTGGCGCCGACCGGCGGCGGCAAGAGCCTGAGCTACCAGCTGCCGGCGACGATCCTGCCCGGCACGACCCTGGTCGTGTCGCCGCTCGTCGCGCTGATGGCCGATCAGGTCCAGGCGCTCGAGGCGCGCGGCGTTCGGGCGACCTATCTCGCCTCGACGCTCGAGGCCTCCGAGATGCGCCGCCGCATGACGCAGATCGCGCGGCGCGAGCCGGCGCTCGTCTACGTGGCGCCGGAGCGGCTCGTGTTCCCGGGCTTCCGCGGGCTCCTACGGGAGATCGAGTGTCCGCTGGTCGCGATCGACGAGGCCCACTGCATCAGCGAGTGGGGCCACGACTTCCGCCCGGAATATCTCGAGATCGGCGCGCTGCTCGGCGAGATGCCGCGCGCGCGGGTGCTCGCGTGCACGGCGACCGCGACGCCGATCGTGCGCGACGAGATCCTGTCCCGGCTCGGCCTGCCGCCCGATACGCCCCAGATCGTCCGCGGCTTCGCGCGGCCGAACCTGGCCCTGCGCGCCGCGGAGATCGGCGGCCGTCGCGAGCGGGAGAGTCTCGTGGACGGCGCCCTCGCGGAGGCGCTCGCCGGCCCGGGGCGCGCGCGCGGGACGGCCATCGTGTACGCGCCCACCCGCAAGCAGGCCGACGAGGAGAGTGCGCGGCTCACCGCCCGCCGCTGGCGCGTGCGCGCCTACCACGCCGGACTCGACGGAAAGACGCGGGACATCGTGCAGCGAGAGTTCGCGGACGGCCGGCTCGAGATCGTCGTGGCGACCAACGCGTTCGGCATGGGCATCGACCGGCCGGATGTCCGGGCGGTGATCCATCTCGGCCCGCCGGGATCGATCGAGGCGTACTACCAGGAGGTGGGCCGGGCCGGCCGCGACGGCGCCCCCGCGCTCGGGCTCCTGCTCGTCAGCACGCGCGATCTGCCCCTTCGGCGCGCGCTGCTGGAGCGGGGGGTCGGGGACGCGACGCCGGACTCGGCGGTGGTCGAGCACAAGTGGAGCATGTTCCTCGAGCTGATCCGCTGGGCCGAGGGCGGCAGCTGCCGTCACGACGCGATCCTGCGCTACTTCGGCGACGAGGCGGAGACCCTGGCGGGCTGCGGCCGCTGCGACGTATGTCTCGCCCTCGGCGAGGATCCGGACGCGGATGATCCGGAGCGAGTGACCTTGATCGTCCGCAAGGCGCTGTCGGGCGTGGCCCGCGTGCACGGACGGTTCGGGCTCCAGCTCGCCGTCAAGCTGATTCGGGGCGAGCGCGACGAACGGCTCGAGCGCGCGGGACTCACGACGGTGAAGACCTTCGGCAATCTCCAGGAGCACGCGGCGCCGTGGCTGGTCGCGCTGCTGCGACGGTGCGTGTCGGCCGGCTGGGTGAGCTTCGCCGGCGTCGACCGTCCGGTCGTCACCCTGACCGACGACGGCCGCGCCGTGATGCGCGGCGAGCGTCCGGCGCGCCTCCTGCTCCCGTCCGAAGGCCGACGCCGGGCGGTCGAGCCCGTCGGCGCGCGGCGAGAGAAGCCGTCGCCCGAGCGGGCGGCGGCGCGTACGGGCAGCCGCGAACCCGCCGAGCTGGACGCGGCGGCGCTGGCCCTCTTCGAAGCGCTCCGGCGCTACCGCCTCACCGTGGCGCGGGCCGAAGGCGTGGCGCCGTTCATCGTGGCGAGCGACCGCACCTTGCGCGACATCGCCGCGCTCCGCCCCCGCGACCTCGCGGAGCTCGAGCGCGCCCACGGCGTCGGCCCGTACAAGGCGGCACGATACGGCGCCGGCCTCCTTCAAGTCGTGGCGACGCAGGCCCAGGGGCTACACTCCGGATAGGAGGGCTACGATGAAGCTCACGACATGCCTGTTCGCGCTGACGCTCGCGCTGACCGGATGTTCGAGCGCGACCCTTCCGTACAAGCCGGTGTCGCAGCCGGCGGGCGTCTATCTCTCCGCGGACTACGTGCTCATGGCCGATCGACTCCGTGTGGACGTTGACACCTACGGCTATCGGCTGGAGGACGCGCAGATCGTGATGCCCAACAACACCATCGTCCGGCCGCAGACGATCGAGCAACCCCCTCCGGCGTACAGCAGTGGCTCCAGTGTCGGGTTCGGAATCGGCGGAGGGAGCTTCAGCGGCGGCCGAGGCGGCGGCGTTGGGGTTGGCACCGGCGTGGGCGTCACCATCCCCATGGGCGGCGATACGCGAGTGGCGGGCTACACGGTGCTCTACTTCGCCCTCGATCAGATCGGGCCAGCGCCCTGGCGCCTCAACATCAAGGTGGCCGAAGCGAGTCCCGCCGAGATCGTGCTCCCGCCGCGGTAGGCGGGCGACTTCCCGGCAAGCGGCCGGGTGCTCAGGCGCTTCGGAAGCGGGTCGTTTTCACGAACACGATCGCCAGCATCGGCACTACGAACGAGATCACGGTGGTCAGCACCAGCAAAGTGCCCAGCTGGCCGTAGTCCGCCGGCGTCGTGATGGCGCCCGAGGGGTCTTTCACCTCGCGGGTGACGACGAACACCTGGTTCAGGTACTTCGTCCCCAGCTGTGCGGCGGCCAGCGCCAGATTCGTGAACGACGCCATCACCGCGAAGAACGTCGCCTTCAATCGGTCGGGCGCCGAGTTCGCGATCCACGCCAACATCGGCACCATCGCGATCTGCCCGAGCGGCGACTCGAGGGCCGTGTCGATGAGCACGATCATCCGCGCGTCCACGATGCCGCCGGTGTGTGCCGCGGTCCAGTGGTGCAGGCCGTAGAACATGCCGACGACGGGCGCGCCGAGAACGGTGGCGGCCACGGTGAGGAAGCCGACGATGTAGGCGATCGAGCGCTCGGCCATGAAGCGGCGGAAGAGGAACAATCCCGCCAGCGTGAGGACGCTGCCGATCAGCGACAGCTGGGCCAGGAATTGCTGGTCGAAGCCGAGACGATCGATCATCCACCACGTTGAGCCGGCGCCCGGTCCGGGCATCGCGCGAAAGACGAACACCAGGACCGCGGTGCCGATCAGGACGTGGCGCGCGTCCGGCTCCAGCTCGCGCGTGATCCGCCACATGAGGAACAGGACGATCGCCATCGACGCGCCGAACACGATCTCCTGCCCGGCGGCGACGTCACCGATGCCGATCCCCAGCGAGACCGCGGCGAAGACGAGGCCCCCGGCGATGATCCACCAGTTGACCGGCGGCCGCTCGCCGTGCGGATTCAGCATCCGCCGCACGTCGCTCCGGGCGAAGCCCTTCGCCCGGAGCCGCCTTGCGTCGCGCTGCTTGAGCGCGATGGCCAGAACGACCCCGAGCACAGAGACCAGCGGGATGATGAGCGACAGCTGATAGATCCTGAGATAGGCGAGCGCCTTCTCGGCCTCGGGCAGCCGCCCGACCCCGTGCAGCAGATACACGTTCGCGAGCGACACCAGGACGGTGCCGCCGATGATCGCGACGCGGCCGAGCGTCTGCACGGTTGTGTTCATCGATCTGCGCTCGGCCATACCGGTCGGCCGACCCTCGGCGTCGAAGCGCGGTACCGCCTCGACGGTCATCGCGTCGGCGACGACGTCTTGCACGACGTAGCCGATCGGCGCGAGCAGAACCGACAGCACGAACCAGGCCTCGATGCTCCACAGCCCCCGCATCGTGTCGGGGGAACCCAGGAGCCCGATCATGATGCCGAGGCTCACCGCGATCATGCCGGCTCCCGCGAACACGAGCACCGCCTTCCACCGCCAGATCAGATCGACCAGATGGCCGAGCGGCACCTTCAGCGCCCACGGCAGACCCGCCCAGAAGCCGAGCCCGGCGAGAAACTCCGCGGACAGCCCGAGCCGCTCCTTGACGTAGAACGTGGCGACGATGGACGTGAGCCCCGAGATGCCCGCGGCGACGTAGACCATGAGCGGGGGCAGGTACGAGAGCCGCATCTCGCGCCCGAGCGCCAGGAAGTTCCGATCGACCCAGGCTCGAGCGAATCCGGTGACGCGCGGCGAGGCGGGCGGCAGCGCTGAGGGCATCAACGACAGGGTATGCAGGAATCGGCGCGTGGGCAATGTGATACCTTCTGCGCGTTGCCGAGGCGCGTCTCGGAGAATCTCGAGGAGGTCACGATGAGCGACAAGGTCGACGGAAAGACCGCGAGCCCCTACGGCTATCCGTTCTGGGACTGGATGGCGAAGGAGGATCCGGACTACGTGCGGGCGCGAGGGCCGCTGAGCGCGTTGTCGGTCGGCGAGGGCAAGGAGCTCTCGATCAAGCATCGCGAGATGGTCATCATCGGGATCCTCGCCTATCGCAGCCTCGAGAGCGGCGTGGTGACGCACATGCGCCGGGCGATTCAGCACGGCGCGACCAAGCGTGAGCTGCTCGAGGCGATCGAGTCGGCGGCGGTCCCGGGCGGCGGCCCGACGCTTAGCACGGGCGTGCAGGCGCTGATGCAGCTCGACCAGGAAGGCGCGTTCAAAAAGTAAGCTCCAATCCTACGGAGGCTGTCATGGCAAAGGCGTACTGGATCGCGTGCTATCACGCCATCAAGAACCCCGACGCACTGGCCGCGTACGCGAAGCTGGCGGCGCCCGCCATTCAGGCGGCCGGGGGCCGCTTTCTCGTTCGCGGCATGCCCGCGAAGACCTACGAGGCCGGGATGAACCAGCGCGTGGTCGTGATCGAGTTCGACAGCGTCGCGCAGGCGACTGCGGCTCATGACAGCGCCGGCTATCAGGCGGCGCTCAAGGAGCTCGGCCACGCCGCGGAGCGCGACATCCGCATCGTCGAAGGCGTCTGAGACTTTACCGGGAGGGGGCAAGAGCGTACCATCGGTCCATTCTCGCCAGGGAGGGCTCGAATGCGCTATAGGCGGATCTCGGCCGACTGCCACATCGACATGCCGTGGATGCCCCCGGACCTGTTCACGTCGAATGCCTCCGCCGCCCTGAAGGAGCGGATGCCGTACGTGACGGACGGACCGGACGGGCCGCACTGGACCTGCAAGAACGGCACGTCGTTCGGCCTGGTCTGCGGTGTCGGTCCTGGAGGAGCGAAGCTGGTCCCCGGCCAGAACTATCGGGTCGACAAGATGGCGGCGACCGGCCTGTACGAAGACGCCAAGCGCGGTATCCGGCGCGTCATCGATCCTGATCTGCGCGTGAAGGACGCCGAGCTCGACGGCGTCGATGCCGAGGTGATCTTCGGCATCCTCGGCGCTGCCACGCGGCTCAACGACCACGATGCCGCGAAGGAGATGTTCCGGATCTACAACGAATGGCTCGTGGACTTCTGCCGCCACTATCCGGACCGTCACATCGGCCTCGCCTGCCTTCCCTACGGCGACATCGACGCCGCCGTGAAGGAAATCCACCGGGTCGCCAAGATGGGGCTGCGGGGCCTGGAGCTCTCCTGCTCGTGGGACATGGAGCCGATGTGGCATCCCGTCTGGGAGCCGCTCTGGCAGGCCGTGGACGAGGTGAACTTGCCACTCCACTTCCACACCTTCCCCTCGATGCCGCCGGACGTGCGCGAGAAGGCGAAGGGGCTCACCCGCCGCGCCGCCATGTTCACGGGCGTGTCCGCGTTCCAGATGAACCTGGTCAACATCCTGGCCGCCATCGTGGGCGCCGCTGTCCTCGAGCGGTATCCGCGGCTTCGCATCTCGTTCGGCGAGAGCGGGATCGGCTGGATCCCATACGCGCTCGACCGCATGGATTTCGAGTGGGAGGACCGCTTCCGCGACCTCGGCCTCACGATGAAGCCGAGCGACTACTGGCGCCGCCAGTGCAAGGCCACCTTCCAGTTCGACCGGATCGGCACCAAGCTCATCGAGGACATGGGCGAGGAGACGATCATGTGGGCCTCGGACTATCCGCACACCGACGGCGTGTGGCCCGAGTCCTCCAAGTACATCGAGGAGCAGTTCGGCCACCTGCCGGACAATGTCGTGCGTAAGATCACCTGCGAGAACGCCGGCAAGTTCTACGGCCTGATGAACTGATGCGTTGAGGCGGGCACCGTAGCGCGCGCAGGAACACGTCGCCGACAAGCGTTGGGGGGTGTGGGGGGCCATTTCGGGGCCCCCCACGTTCATCGCAGAGCGGACTACTGGGTGTTCCAGTAGGACGGCTCGAGCCTGAAGGACACCGGCCAGCGGATCAAGGTGAACGGCGGCCCCGCCGCCATCCGCACGGCCGACAAGTAGCGCGCGCTCAGGCGCGCGCCGGCGCCCCCTTCTCGAAGAAGCGCAGCGCGACCGCGACGTGCATCGCGACGCCGGCGGCGAGCGCCGACTCGTTCACGACCATCCGCGGCGAGTGATTCGGGAACGCCGCGCCGCCGTCCGGCCGCGTGCTGAGGTTCGCGATCGTCCCGGGCACGCGCTGGAGCACGTACGAGAAGTCCTCGCTCGCCATGATCGGATGGCTCGCCGCGTGGACCGCGTCCGGCCCGAGCAGCTCGCGCGCGGTATCGAGCACGAAGCCCGCGAAGTCCGCGTCGTTCACGGTGACGGGATAGCCGCGGATCAGCTGCACGTCGACCTCCGCCCCGTGGGCTGCCGCGATCCCTTCGGCCACGCGGCGCACGCCGTCGAGCACTCGCTCGCGCGTCGGCTCCGAGACGGTGCGAATCGTGCCGAGCAGGCTCGCGGTGTCGGGAATCACGTTCCGCGTCGTCCCCGCTTCGATCTTGGCCACGGTCACGACGGCCGGATCGAACACGTGGACCCGCCGCGTGACGAGGGTCTGGAACGCCTGCACGATCTCGCACGCGATCGGGATCGGATCCAGGCAGTCGTGCGGCGCCGAGGCGTGGCCGCCCTTGCCGCGCACCACGATCTGCAAGGTGTCGCCGGAGGCCATGGCCGCGCCCGCACGGGCCGAAATGGAGCCGGCGGTCATCCGATGGGTCACGTGCAGCGCGAAGGCGCCGCTCGGAGGCGCCGCCCCGTCGAGCAGGCCCTCCTCGATCATGACGCGCGCGCCGTGGTAGCCCTCCTCGCCGGGCTGCAGCATGAACAGCACCGAGCCGGCGAGCGAGTCGCGCCGGCGCGCGAGCAGCCGTGCGGCGCCGATGAGCATGGCCGTGTGGGCATCGTGGCCGCACGCGTGCATGCGGCCCTCGACTTCCGAGGCGAACGGCAGGCCCGTCTCCTCCGGCATCGGCAGCGCGTCCATGTCGGCTCGCAGCAGGAGCGTGGGGCCGGGCCGGGCGCCGCTGAGCCGAGCGACGACCGACGTGGTGCGCTGCCCGGTTCGCACGTCGAGCCCCAGGCCGTCGAGCGCCTCGAGCACGGTCGCCTGGGTCCGCGGCACGGTCAGCCCGATCTCGGGGTGCCGGTGGATGCGCCGGCGAAGCTGGATGGTGTCGTCCAGGATGCTCTTGGCGTCGGCGAGGATCGCGATAGTGTTCATGGACCGGATTATATGCGCCTCGACGGTGTATGCTTCCGCGTCGTGCATGCTTGATCGATTGACAGAACGGAGGACGCCTTGATGGTTCGTCGCTCGTCCCTGGTGCTGGCACTCGGGCTCGGCCTGGCCGCCGTGATGCTCCCGCTGGTCTCCGCCCCCGCCGAGGCCTCGCCGGAAGGACAGCTCACGGTCGCCGTCCACGTGTCGCTCGCGCCGGCGTGGTTCGATCCCGCCGAGACGCCGGGCGTCATCACGCCCTTCATGACGCTCTACGCGCTCCACGACGCGCTCGTAAAGCCGATGCCGGGTAACGCGTTTGCGCCGAGCCTGGCCGAGTCGTGGAGCGCCTCGAAGGACGGGCTCACCCACGAGTTCGTCCTGCGCAAGGGCGTGAAGTTCCACAACGGCGACCCGCTCACCGCCGAGGACGTGAAGTTCTCGTTCGAGCGATACAAGGGCGCCGGCGCCTCGACCTTGAAGGCGCGCGTGGCATCGGTCGAGATCGTCGATCCGCTCCGTGTCCGGTTCCGGTTCAAGCAGCCGTGGCCCGACTTCATGACGTTCTACGGCACGCCGGCCACCGGCGCGGCCTGGATCGTCCCCAAGAAGTACACCGAGCGCGTGGGCGACGAGGGCTTCAAGAAAGCGCCGGTCGGGGCCGGGCCATACCGCTTCGTGTCGTTCAATCCCGGCATCGAGCTGGTCGTCGAGGCGAACGAGGGCTTCTGGCGCAAGACGCCCGCGGTGAAGCGGATCGTCTTCAAGTCGGTGCCGGACGAGGCGACGCGCCTGGCCATGCTCAAGCGCGCCGAAGCCGACGTCGCGTACTCGATCCGCGGACCGAACGGCGAAGAGGTGAAGCGGACGGCCGGCCTCACCTTGAAGCCGACGTTCCCGACCTTCACGGAATGGATCGTGTTCACCGAGCAGTTCGACCCGAAGTCGCCGTGGGCCGACCAGCGGGTGCGCCTCGCCGCCAATCTCGCGATCGATCGCAAGACGATCAACGAGGCCGAGTACCTCGGCCACGGCAAGCTGGCGTTCTCGATGATTCCCCGCGACTTCGAGTTTCACTGGGCGCCGCCGGCGTACCCGTTCGACCCCGCGAAGGCCAAGCAGCTCCTGGCCGAGGCCGGTTACCCCAAGGGCTTCGACGCCGTCGAGGTGGCGACCGACGCCGTCTACGCGCCGGAGGCCGAGGCCGTGATCAACGGCTTTCAGGCCGTCGGGATCCGGGCGCGGCTCCGGCCGATGGAGCGCGCCGGGTTCTACAAGGCGGACCAGGAGAAGACGTTCAAGCACCTCGTCCGCGTCGGCAGCGCGGCCGCCGGCAATGCCTCGACCCGCATCGAGGCGTTCGTCATCTCCACCGGGATCCGCTCGTACGGCGGCTACCCGGACATCGACGCGCTCTTCCGCGATCAGGCGGCCGAGGTGGACAAGAAGCGCCGCGAGGCGATGCTGCACAAGATCCAGCAGCTCATGCACGAGCGCGCGATGTTCGCGCCGATCGTCGAGCCGGCGCTGCTGATCGGCGTCGGCAGCCGGCTGGCGGAGCTCCCGACGATCACCGGGCACCCCTATCTATCGCCCTACGAGGACCTGAAGCTCAAGGCACGCTGACCGGTGGTTGTGCGCGACGCAGGCCGTCGGGCCCTCCCCGGCGGCCGAGGCGCGCCCATAAAACAGGGAGGTTCGCGATGGCACAGACGATGAAGGCATGGTTCGCGGTTCCCGGGCCCGAAGGCGCTGTCTTCGAGCTGCGCGACGCTCCGGTGGCCGCCCCGGGCCCAGGCCAGGTGGCCGTCGCGGTGCGTGCGGCCGGGACCAATCGCGGCGAGCTGATCCGCGGCGCGGCGCTGCGCCCCGGCAGCGCGCCGGCGAACCCCGCGCGGGCGGGTACCGAGTTCGCGGGCGAGATCGCGGCGGTCGGCGACGGCGTGAACGCCTGGCAGCCGGGCGATCGCGTCATGGGCCGCGCGGTCGGCAGCTACGCGAAGTCCGTCGTCGCCCATCAGCGAGCGCTCATGAAGATCCCGGCCGGCATGTCGTGGGCCGAGGCCGCGTCGATTCCCAACGTGTTCGTGACCGCGCACGACGCGCTGGTGACCAACGCGGCGGCCCGGCCCGGCGAGGCCGTGATGGTCACCGCCGGGCCGTCGGGCGTCGGCACCGCGGCGATCCAGATCGCCCGTCACATCGGCGCGAACCCCGTCATCGCGACGACGCGGACGCCGGCCAAGGCCGACGCGCTGCGCGCGCTGGGCGCGCACGAGGTCGTCGACACGCGCGACGCCGGCAAGTGGGTCGACGCCGTGATGCGTGCGACGGGTGGCCGGGGGGTCGACGTCATCATCGACCACGTCGGCGGCCCGATGCTCGCCGACAACGTCCGGGTACTTGCCCTCAAGTCGCGGCTCGTGAGCGTCGGACGCAACGCCGGTCGGGTCGGCGACTGCGACCTGGACGAGATCGCCCGCAAGCGCGCGTCGATCATCGGCGTCACCTTCCGCACGCGGACCCCGGAGGAATCGCTCGCGTGCAGCGAACGCTTCACCGCGCACCTGCTGGACGCCGTCGCGAAGGGCGCGCTCAAGCCGGTGCTCGACCGCACGTTCCCGTTCGAGCGGCTCACCGACGCGCACCAGTACATGCTGAGCGATGCCCAGACCGGCAAGATCGTGCTGATCGTGGACGACACCGGACGCTAGCCGTCATGAGCTTCAAGATCCTGCTGCTGGGCCCGGACGTCGACGAGTCCTGGCCGGAGAAGATCCGCCAGGCGGTCCCGGGCACGGCCGTCACGGCGTTTCGCGATGCCAAGCACGCCCTCGCGGAGATCGAGGACGCCGACGCGGCGTACGGGACAGTACCGCCCGAGCTCCTCGCGCGGGCGAAGAAGCTCCGCTGGATCTGCGCCTCCCGGGCCGGTCTCGGCGGCGAGTGGTTCTACCCGGCGCTCGTGAAGAGCGACGTGATCGTCACGAACATGCGCGGCAGCTACAACGAGCATCTCTCCGCCCACGCCGTGGCGTTCTTGCTCGCGTTCGCCCGGCGATTCGAGCACTACCTGCCGCAGAAGCAGTGGAAGAAGGGCCCGGGCATGATCGACCTGCCGACGAAGACCGTGCTGATCGTCGGGGTCGGCGGCGCCGGTGCCGAGGCGGCCAAGCTCTGCGCCGCGCTGGGCATGAAGGTGCTCGGCGCCGACCCGCGCGTGACGACTGCTCCACCTGGTGTCGTCGAGCTCTTCGCGCCCGACCGGCTGGCCGAGCGCCTGGGCGAGGCCGACTTCGTGATCGTGACCACGCCCGAGACGCCGGACACGCGCGGGATGTTCGACCAGGGGCTCTTCGCGCGGATGAAGCGCGGCTCGTACTTCATCAACATCGCCCGCGGCGGCTGCGTCGTCACCGAGGACCTGATCGCCGCGCTGCGATCGGGCCATCTCGCCGGCGCAGGGCTCGACGTGGCCGCGCCGGAGCCGCTGCCGCCCGACAGCCCGCTCTGGGCGATGCCCAACGTCCTGATCACGCCGCACGTCGCGATCTCGGGCGTGCCCTATCGCGAGAAGTGGTTCGAGATCCTGCTCGAGAACTGCCGGCGCTTCGCCGCGAGCCGGACGCTGCTCAACGTGGTCGACAAGGAAAAGTGGTACTGACGATGAAGACCGGCGCCGACCGCATCCTGACCACCCACGTCGGCAGCATGCCGCGGCCGGAGAGCGTCAAGGCGCTCCTCCGCGCGCGGCTGGCCGGCCAGGCCGTGAACGACGCGGAGCTCTCGGCCCGCGTGCAGGAGGCCGTCGCCGACGCCGTGCGCGGGCAAGCGCGGGTCGGCCTCGACGTCGTCTCCGACGGCGAGATGTCCAAGACGAGCTTCCTCGCCTACACGGACGAGCGGCTGAGCGGCTTCGTGACGCTGAAGACCGACGACCCGAGCGTCCCGTCGAGCAACTCGGGCGGCTCGTGGGCCCGCCGGATCGACACGCGGCGCGAGTGGCGCGCGTTCCGCGACTACTACGAGGAATACCTGCCGCGCGCGATGCCGCCCTCGACCCGGCCGACGGTCTGCCAGGGACCGATCTCGTACAAGGGCCAGGCGCTGCTCCGAAAGGACCTCGACACCTTCAGGGACGCGCTGCGTGGCGTCGGCGTCGAGGAGGCTTTCGTGCCCGCGATCGCGCCGGCGATGGTCGGCCGCGGGCAGAATCAGTACTACAAGACCGAAGAGGAATACGTGTTCGCGATCGCCGAGGCGCTGAAGACCGAGTACAAGGCGATCGTCGACGCGGGGTTCATCCTCCAGATCGACGACCCGGGGCTCGGCGAGACCTGGGACATGATGATCCCGGCGCCGCCGCTCGAAGAGTACCGGCGGACGCAGACTCGAAACATCGACGCGCTCAACCACGCTCTGGCCGGCATCCCCGAGGAGCGAGTGCGCTATCACCTCTGCTGGGGCAGCTGGCAGGGACCGCACGTTCACGATCTCGGTCTTCGCGACATCGTCGATCTCGTGCTGCGCGTCAAGGCCCAGGCGTACTCGGTGGAAGCGGCGACGCCCCGTCACTCCTACGAGTGGCGCGTGTGGGAAGACGTGAAGCTGCCCGACGGCAAGCTGCTCATCCCCGGGGTCATCGCCCATACGACCGCGGTGGTCGAGCACCCCGAGACGGTGGCGGAGCGCATCGCGAGCTTCGCCCGGCTGGTGGGCCGCGAACGGGTCATCGCGGGCGTCGACTGCGGATTCGCGCAGGGCGCCCTGTACCAGCGCCAGCATCCCTCGGTGATGTGGGCGAAGTTCGAGGCGCTGGTCGCCGGTGCACGGCTCGCAACGGAGCGGCTGCGGCGGCGCTGAATAAGGTAGGATCGCCGGCGTGAGCCGGCCCGCCGCCGCGGACCCTTCCGCGACCACGAAGTTCGCAGCCCTCTACCACCGGGACTACCGCAACTACTTCCTGCTGGCGCTCATCGGCATGACGGCCGAGAGCATCGAGCACGTCGCCAGCTACTGGGTCATCTTCGAGTCGTTCCACTCGCCCACGCTCGGCGGCTTCGCGGTCATCAGCCACTGGGTCCCGTTCCTCGTCTTCTCCGTCTACGCGGGCGCGCTCGCCGATCGCTTCGATTGCCGCCGGCTGATCCAGGCGGCCCAGGGGCTCTTGATGCTCGCATCGCTCACCTGGGGCCTCCTCTTTCTGACGGGCACCTTGCAAGGCTGGCACGCCGCCGCGCTCCTCATGGCCCACGGCATGGCGGGTGTCCTCGTGTCGCCGCCGATTCAGCTGATCGTCCACGACATCGTCGGACCCGAGCATCTCGCGAGCGCGATCCGCCTCAATGCGATCAGCCGCTATGTCTCCATGCTGGTCGGGCCCGCGGTCGGCGGCGCGCTCATGCTTGCCCTCGGACCGGGTGTGACGCTGCTGCTCAACGTGCTCCTGTATCTGCCGCTCACCGTCTACATGTTCCGCATGCCCTATACGGGACACGGAAGCGCCGGCGTCGAGGCGCGGCGAGTGGTCCGCCTAGGTCTGGCGGAAGCGCGGCGGCTCCTGGCCGAGGTACGCTCCGAGCCGCGCATCACTCGGATGATCGTGCTGGCCGGGGCGACGTCGTTCTTCGTCGGCACTGCATTTCAGGCCCAGATGCCCGAGTACGCCCACCATCACGGCTCGGAGCACGCTGACATCTGGTACACGGTTCTTTTCAGCGCCAATGCCGCCGGCGCCGTGATCGGCGCCGTCCTTCTGGAAAGCGTCGCGGCCCTACAGGGCGGCGTGCGAGCGGCAATCGTGTGCGCAGCGATCTGGGGCGCGGTGATGGCGATCTTCCCGTTCGCCCATGGCTACGCGGCCGCGGTGACGCTCCTGGTACTGGCCGGCGTCTTCAACATCGCCTACACGTCGATGGCGCAGGCGGTGGTCCAGATCCTGGCGCCCCCCGACTTGCGCGGGCGGGTCGTCGGGCTCTTCAACACGTCAATGCTGGGACTGCGCGCCGGCAGCGGCGTGACGGTCGGCGTGGTGGGCGCGCTGATCGGCGTCGAGCTTTCGCTGACCTTGAGCGCCGTCGTCGTCGTGGCGATCGCCCTTGGCCTGCTGGCCGCGGACGTCCGGCGCCGTCAGTAAGGCACCTCGATCAGGCGATCGCGGCCCGAGCGCATGTCGTTCTGCAAGCAGCTCGCGGAGCGCACGGGCAATGGGTCCGGGCTGGCCGTCGCCGATCGGCTTGCCATCCCACTCGACGATCGGCGCGACCTTGACCGAGCTGCCGATCAGCAGCATCTCGCGGGCGGCGCGCGCCTCGGCCACCGGGATATCGCACACCTGGATGCTCCTGAGGAGATTGCGCGTCTGCAGCGTCTCCGCCAGCTCGAGCAGGCGCAATGAGGTGCAGCCCGACAGGATGTGATCGAACTTCGGATGCTTCAAGGTGCCGTCGCTCATCACGAACGCGACGTTCATATTGGAGCTCTCGCCCACGTTCCCCGCCTCGTCGATGAAGACCCCGTTGTCGACGCCGCGCTCCTGCGCCTCCATCTGCATGAGGACGTTGGGGAGATAGTTGACGCTCTTGGTGACGGCGTAGAGCGGCGGCTTGATCGGGTATGTCGTGGTCATCACACGAAGGCCTTGCGTGTACCACGTCTCGGGATAGGCGAGCCCGGCGGAGATCATCACGAAGAACCCGGGCTCGGCCCCGGCCGCTGGCGCCAGACCGAGGCTGCCCGGCCCCGCCGAGGCCCAGTAGCGGATCGAAGCGTCGCGCTTGCCGCTGGCGGCCGCGGTGCGCACGATGATGTCGCGCATCTCGTCGCGTGACGGCAGCTTGAGCTTCGAGTTCTTCGCGGAGCGGATGAACCGGTCCAGATGCGCCTCGAGGTCGTAGATCTTGCCGGCCTCGATCGCCGCGGTGTCGAAGATGCCGTGACCGCGGTGCACCATGTGGTCGTCGAACGGCACGATCATGAGCGCGGGATCGGTGACGATCCCACCGAGCTGGCTCGAGTAGAACGCCCAGTACTTCACCGGCTGCCGGGCCCGCAGCTCGCGGAGCTTCGCGACCACGTGGTCAGCCGTCAGCATCTGCAACCCCGTCGTCACCGCCATCTGGTTCTCCTCTCGGTCCTCGTCTCGGCGTCAGATCGTTCGCCAGGCTTCAAATGTAGCATCCCCCCGGGTTGGATAGCCGCCCGCACCCTCGCCGCCGCTAGCACGGACACTTCCTGCCCTCGGCCAGCACCTCGTCCTCGCGATACCCGACCATCATCGCGTAGATCGTCTTCTTGCCGGTCGTCCGCGCGCGGCGAAGCGCTTCCGTGCGGCCGGCCTCGCTCATCGACATGCTCGGATCGCGGACGCTCTCGTCGATGGAGAGCGCGATGCCCTCGGCAGCAACGTCGACGCCTGAGCGGGTCCGGTAGGCAGGGGCGCTCGCCTCGCTCCTCGGGCTCGGCGCTGAGGTAGTCCACCACGACCGTGGCGGCGGGAAAGGTCAGCAGGTAGGCGATCGCGTGCAGGCACCGCACGACCATATCTAGATCAGGAACGCGAGATTCGGCAGCGGCTCGGCCGCGTTCACCAGCACGACCTTCTTGCGGCACATCTTGAGCTCGCCGTCGACGCGACGGAGCCGATGCGTCGTGCGCCCGACCCACCAGTGCATCTCGCGCTTGGCCTGGATCGCGAGCTCGGCGAGGATGAAGTTCGACTCGGCGATCAGCTCGCCGTGCTCGCGCCGCCGTCGACCTCGATGTTCGAGATGAGCCGGCGCATGAGCGACGCCGGCTCCTGGCTGTAGCGGTGGCCGGTCTGAAGCAGCTTGATCCGCGTCTCGATGCGGCCGCGGTTGTCGTAGATGTGCGAGATGTGCTTGTCCGGATCCGCGTCGGGATCGGTGGTCGCCGGCACCCAGTACACGCCGTCGTCGGTCCAGAGCGCCAGCCACTCGGCGTAGCGGGCCTCGTCGGCCAGACGCGCCTCCCGGTAGAGGAACTCGACCACGGCCCGGCGCTCGGCGTCGGAGAGCATCGGGCGTCGAGCGAGCTACGCTCTCCGTCATCACCGTCCGGTAGTGCTTCCAGAGCCCGCGATTCGTCGTCTCGTCGGTGACGTGCGAGACGCGTGCGGCCCTCGGCGTCGACCGTCTCGCGGTTGAGGCCGCGGCCGAGCTCGAGCCACTGCGACGGTGCGCGCGTGCAGGCCGAGCTGGTTGCGGCGCGGCCACCGTCAGGTCCTCGGGCATGAGGAACGACGCCGGGCCCATGCCCGCCTCGGCCATCCGGAGCAGGCGGCGGTTGAACTCCGGCACGCCCTTGAGGAACATCGGCGTGTGCCAGTGCACGCACTCCTCGACGCTCAGGGGCTCGACGATCGCGATGTTGGTCTCGCCGAGGAACAGGTTGGGGAAGATGAGCGCGTGCGCGGGGCCCTCGCAGGATGCGCCGGCGCGTCGACCTCGGCGCCGTCGCGGCGCTCCAGCGCGGCCACGAACTCGGCGACCGCCGAGCCCGAGGCGCCGCCGAACCACTCGAACGGCCCCTGATAGCCCGGCGACCAGTCGATCTCGATGTGGCCGTTGCCCCAGTCGCGCACGACGGCCTTGATCGCCTTCTCGTCGCCGACCACGCGCTGGTACTGCGTGCGCACGGTGCTGAACAGCGCCTTGTGGACGAAGCCGAGGTGATAGCCGTCGCTGTCGTTCTCGGGCAGCACCTTCCAGTTGGCGGCGCAGCGATGCTTCACCCAGCCGGCGGTCAGCTCGACCTCGCCGGCCGGCGAGAGATCGCACGAGCGGTCGATCAGCTTGGTGGCCGCGCCGAGGTGCTCCGCGAGCGAGATGCCCGTCGCGCTCAGGCTCGCGAAGACGAAGCCGCGATAGCTCGACACGCGCGGCGCGCGCGTCGAGGCCGTGCGTGCTCTTGTCGAACGCCGCGTAGCCGCCGGGATAGGGCACGCCGAGCAGCTCGCCGCGAGAGTCGTACGTCCAGCCGTGATACGGGCACGTGAACGTGCGCGCGTGGCCCGCGGTCGGCGGGGCACACCATCGTCCCGCGGTGCATGCAGCGGTTGACGAGCACGGCGACGCCGCCGTCGTTGCCGCGCACCATGATGACCGGCTCGCGTGCCGATGCGCGCGCGTGACGAAATCGCCCGTGTCGCGGGATCTCGCTGTCGTGGCCGACGAAGACCCATCCGCGGCGGAAGATCCGCTCCATCTCGTCGTCGAAGATGCGCGGATCGGTGTAGAGCGAGGCGTGGATGCGGTCGTCCTGCACGAGCGCCTTGTAGTCGATGGCGGGTGTCGGGGCGAGCGACGACATCTCGATTCACTCTATCATCTCGCCCCCGACGCTCCGGCTGTCAGGAAGGGCACCGCGAGATCGACGAACAGCTCGGGCGTCTCGACGGCCATGAAGTGGCCCGAGGCTCGCCTCGACGTACGTCGCGCCGGGAATCTGCGCGGCGACCTTCGCCACCATCGCGGGCGTGCGAATCCCGTCGTGGATGCACCCGATCACCAGAGTCGGCGCGCCGATCCGCGCGAGGTCGGCGCTCAGATCGAACGCGGGGTTCGTCGACATTCTCAAGATCGCCGCCATCGCTTCGGGATCGTTCGCGAGCCAGCGCCGGCGGAAACGCTCGAACCGGGCGCCGTCGAGCGCACGCATGACCTCCGGATACGAGGCGCTGAGGCTTCCCTGCTCGACCGCGCGAACACCGCCGCGCTCGGTCTCCTCGATGCGCTTGCGCGCCGCCGCGGGGTCGGCGTTGGCCCACGTCGCCGGGCTGGCCGCCACGATGCGACCGACGCGGGCGGAATGACGTCCCGGCGAACGCCAGGGCGATGGCGGCGCCCATCGCGCAGCCCGCGAGGTGCACGGGCCCGATCGATCCGGAGCGCATCGAGCAGCGCGACCAGGTCGGCCACGATGCCGTCCATCGTGATGACGCGCGTCTTCTCCGACATGCCGAAGCCGCGCTGGTCGTAGCGCAGGACGCGAAATCGGGCGCGGAAGCCGGCCAGCGCGTCGTCCCAGCTCTCGATGCAGCCACCGACCTCGTGGATCAGCACGACGGTCTCGGGGCCGCCACCGCTCAGGTCGTACCGGAGGCTCGCGCCGTTCGCCTCGATCCAGTCCATCGGAGACGCTCCGCTCCGCCCGCTGGGCCTACGCCGCGTACGGCGGAATCTGCCGGTGAAACATCGCGAAGATCTGCTCCCAGTCGCGCGCCGCGCCCGTGCGGGTCGAAGATGTCGCGGTTGGGCAGCGCGTAGCCGTGCTGGGCGCCCTCGTGGATCGCGTACCGATAGTCGACCGGGCACGGACGCAGGAGCGCCTCGAGCTCCTTCACCATCGACAGCGGCGCGTACGGGTCCATCTCGGCGAACCCGCAATAGAGCTCGCCCCGGAACTGCTTGGCCAGGCGATGCGGCGAATCGGGCGCATCGCTGATCAGGCTGGTGCCGTGCAGGCTCGCGCCGACGCCATGCGCGTTCGGGGAAATGGCCGGCCACGCACAGCACGTGCCGTCCGCCCATGCAGTAGCCGATCGAGCCGACGCCGCCCGCACGCACCGGCTCGCCGCGCCCGACGAAATCCAGGATCGCGCCCGTGTCGTCGACGACCATCTGGTTGGACAGCCGCCGGCCCGGCGCGATCACGCGCTGCCGGCGCTCCTCGTCGAGCGCGTGCAGCGAGATCATCCGGTTCTGCGCGTCGCGGAACTCGTGCCGGACCCTGCCCTGACGGTAGTAGAGGTCCGGGACCATGCAGTAGTAGCCGACGGTGCCGACCCGGCGCGCGATCTCGAACAGCTCCTCGCGCAGCCCCCAGATGTCCATGTAGAGGATGACCGGCGGGAACGGCCCGTCCTGCTCCGGGTGGGTGACGAACGTCTCCATCCGGCCCGACGGTGTGGCGATCTCGACGAAGCGCTCGTTCATGGTGCCCGTGACACTATGCCGCTCGGACCGCGCCGTCAAGACGGCCGCCAACGTGGTAGCATGGCGGCAATTTTCGGGTCCCGAGATAGGCGCGCCTCAGCCGGCGGGGGAGCCCCGGCTCGCGCACTACCGCCAGGGAGATAGCCGCCATGCGATTCGGCCTGCTCTACGAGGCGCAGCGACCCTTCAAGGGCACCAGCATCGACTGGAACAAGCTCTACAAGGAGACGCTCGAGCAGTGCGTGCTGGCCGACAAGGTCGGCTTCGACGACCTCTGGTTCGTCGAGCATCACTTCCTCACGGGCTTCTCGGGCTCGCCGTGCCCGGAAGTCCTGCTCGGCGCCCTGAGCCAGATCACCAAGCGGATCCGGATCGGCTTCGGCGTGTGCATCCTGCCGTACTCACCACCCGATCCGCGCGGCCGAGCGCGCCGCCATGCTCGATCAGCTGACCGACGGCCGGCTCGAGTTCGGGACCGGGCGCTCCAACGCCTACGAGCAGATCGGGCAGGGCATCGATCCCCGGAACACGCGCGCGATGTGGGAAGAGTCGATCACGATGATCCCGCGCATCTGGCAATCGGACGAGTTCTCGTGGGAAGGGCACCTTCTGGAAGGTGCCCAAGCGCCACGTGCTGCCCAAGCCCCTCCAGAAGCCGCACCCGCCGCATGTACCTCGCGTGCACGCAGACCGAGAGCTACGACGTGGCGGCCGAGAAGGGCATCGGCGTGCTCTCGTCGGCCACGTTCGCCACGAACATCCTGGCCGAGCACGTCAAGCGCTACCGGACGCGAGGTCAAGCAGGCGACGCCGGTCGGCGCCATCGTCAACGAGTTCTGGGGCAACAACGTCCACGCGCTTCTGCGGCGAGAACAACGCGCGAGGCGCGCGAGCTCGCCGCGCTCTCGCTCAAGACGTTCTTCGGCCCGGACAAGCCGTACATCCGCGACCGCGTCAACGCCTACGAGCAGCTGCTGGAGTCGTGGGGCGGCGTGCCCGACCACCTGAAGGCCGATTTCGGCCGGTGGCTCCGGCAGTCCGACGACGCGCACAAGGAGCAGGCCGCGCAGGTCGGCATCTCGCTCGACAGCGGCCCGGGGGCGGCGCGCGCGGCGTTCGGCCAGATGGATCCGGACACCCTGTGCGACCGCGGCATCATCATCGCCGGCGACCCGGACAGCTGCATCAAGGGCGTCCAGCTCTACGAGGAGGCCGGCGTCGATCAGGTCATCCTGATCATGCAGACCGAGACCATCCCGCACGAGCGCGCGCTGCAATCGCATCGAGATGTTCGGCAAGCACGTGATTCCGGCGTGCCGCGCGGGCGCCAGAGCGACGCCCGTGCCGCTGGCGGGTAGTGTAGAGGAGACCCTGCATGGCGACGTAGCGACGCAGACGACCGGGGTCGAGGCCGACGTCCTTCGCGCCGACGACCGCCGCTTCGAGGCGATGCGCAAGGGCGACTGGGCCGCGCTCGACGCCGCGCTGGCCGACGACCTGACCTACGTGCACTCCACCGCCCGGCTGGAGTCGAAGGCCGAGCACATCGCGAACCTCCGCGGCGGCAAGCCGCACTACCGCGGCATCGCGCCGCGCGACCGGCGGGCGCGCGTCCACGGCGGCGTCGGCATCGTCAACGGCGTGTCGGAGATGCACGTGGAGCGCGACGGCAAGGAGAAGCGCTTCACCGTGCGCTACCTGGCCGTGTACGCGAAGGCCGGCGCGGACTGGCGCATGATCGCCTGGCAGTCGACGAGCAAGCAGGAGTAGCCGGTCATGTCGGTCCTGGTGATCGGCGCGACCGGCTTCATCGGCCCTCGGCTCATCCGGCGGCTGGTCGCGCGCGGCGAGAACGGTGGTCGGCATGGATCTGAATCCCGGCGCGGCGACGTTCGCCGGCGTGCCGATCGGCGCGCCGGTCGTCCGCGGCGACGTCACGCAGTTCGAGGACGTGATGCGCGCCGTGCTCGACGTCAAGCCCGAGCGGCTCATCAACCTCGCCTACGGCCTCGGGGCCGGCGAGGGCAACCCGCACCAGGTCATGCGGCTGGACATCCTCGGCATGGACAACTGCTTCGAGGCCGCGCGCCTGGGCGGCGTCAAGCGGGTGGTCTACGCGAGCTCGATCGCGGTGAGCGGCCAGCAGAGCAACTTCGGCGACCGGCTGGCCACCGAGGACGATCCCGACGTACGGCACGAGCCAGTACGCGATGCACAAGATCTTCAACGAGTTCCAGGCCAAGAAGTACATCAAGAACTACGGCATGTCGATCACCGGCGTGCGCCCCGCCAACGTCACCGGGCCCGACAAGGTCCGCGGCTCGGTCGACCACGTGCAGATCATGGTCGACGCCGCGCGCGGCAGGCCGGTGCACCTGCCGGCACAAGGGCCTCATGCGGCTCCTGATCCACGTCGAGGACATGGCGGAGGTCTTCGCGCGCGTGCTGCTGGCCGACGCGCCCCGCCATTCGCTCTACAACTCGGGCGGGATCCCGGTCGAGCCTCGGCGAGCTGGCGGACATCGTGCGCGGGTTCCTCCCGGACGCGCAGATCACGTTCGCCAAGGAGGGCGGCCGCGAGGAGTCCGGCAACTACCTGGTCGACTGGAGCCGCCTGGCCAAGGAGTTCGGGATCGAGTATCCCGGGCCTGCACACGCGGGTCCTCGAGGTCATCAACGAGGTCCGGCAGACAGGAGGGTCTGCCGCTGGTCGGTCGATAGCGCGGTACGATGCAGTACAAGTCCTAACGGGAGGCGAGCCATGCGCTACAACCGAATCTCGGCGGACTGTCACCTCGATCTGATCTGGCTGCCGCCGGACCTGTTCGTCTCGGAAGCGCCCCGGGAGCTGAAGGACCGCATGCCGTACGTCGCCGACGGCCCGGACGGCCGGCGCTGGGTCGCCAACAACGGGGCCGACTTCGGCCTGGCCGGCGGCGTCGGCGCCTCGGGCACGCAGTACGTGCCCGGCAAGCAGCTGCGCGTCGACGTGATGGCGTCGACCGGGCCTCTACGAGGACGGCAAGAAGGGCATCCGCCGGCCGGGCGATCCGCACCTGCGCGTCAAGGAGATGGACCGCGACGGCGTCGACGCCGAGGTCATCTACGGCATCCTCGCCGCGGCGGCCAAGCTGAACGACCGCGAGGCGTCCAACGAGATGCTGCGCATCTACAACACGTGGATGAACGACTTCTGCCGCCACTATCCCGACCGGCACATCGGCCTCGCGTGCCTGCCGTACGGCGACATCGACGCCGCGGTCGCCGAGGTCCATCGGGTGGCCAAGCTCGGGCTTCAAGGGCATCGAGCTCTCGTGCTCGTGGGACATGGAGCCCATGTGGCATCCGCACGTGGGAGCCGCTCTGGGCAGGCGATCAACGAGGTCGGGATCCCGCTGCACTTCCACACGTTCCCGTCGGTGTCGCCGAAGCTGCGCGAGCAGTACACCGGCCTCACGCAGCGCGCGCTGGCGTACAGCAGCCTCTGCCTGTTCCAGATGACGCTCGCCAACATCCTGACCGCCCTGATGGGCCGCGCGGTCTTCGAGCGCTATCCGAACATCCGCGATCGCGTTCGGCGAGAGCGGCATCGGCTGGATCCCCTACGTGCTCGACCGCATGGACTTCGAGTACGAGGACCAGTACAAGGACCTGCCGCTCAAGATGAAGCCGAGCGAGTACTGGCGCCGCCAGTGCAAGGCGACCTTCCAGTACGACCGCGTGGGCACCAAGCTGATCGACGAGATGGGCGTCGAGACGCTGATGTGGGGCTCGCGACTACCCGCATCCCGACGGCGTGTGGCCGGAGTCGGGGAAGTACATCGCCGAGCAGTTCGCGCACCTGCCGGCCGACGTCACCCGGAAGATGACCTGCGAGAACGCCGGGAAGTTCTACGGGCTGATTTGACCGGATGGGGGCCACGAAATGGCCCCCCATACCCCCCATTCGCGGGGCGTGAGCTACGGGGCGGCTCCGACGGGAGCCGCCCCGTTTTGTTTTTAGCCGACGGCGGGCAGGACTTTGCCGCCCGCTTCGACCGACTTGGCGTCGATCAGGATCACCGCGAGCACGCACGGCGCCGTGCCGCGGTTGACCCAGTTGTGGATCGTGCCCCGCTGCACCATGACGTCGCCGGCCTTGAGATGCACGACCGAGTCGTCCAGCTCCATGTCGATCTCGCCCGAGATGATCACGATGTAGTCGATCGAGTCCGTTCGATGATTGCGCGCCGCGAGGCCCGGCGCGAACTCGATCACGCGGAAGATCGTCCCGTTCTTCAAAGTCGTGGCGACCTTGCGCAGCCCCTCGTCGGCGGCGCCGTCGTTGTTGGCGGGAAAGCCCTCGGTCGTCCAGATGTTACAGGCCGTCGCGCCCGGCCGGCCCGACGCGGCGTTCTTCGAGACCTCGTCGATCTTCACGATCGCCCGGCCGTTCGCATCGTGGCCCGTGATCACTCGCCGTACCTGAAGTGCCATCTCTCGCCTCCTTGGCTCATACGGCGCGCCTCGCCGGCGGGCAAGCCCCGACGGCCTGCGGCGCGCGCTGCCTCACCTCGATTGGCCGGCGCCGCCTGCGTGCGCCCGCGCCGCGGATGATAGCGCGGCTCCGGCGTTGGCGAAATCGTCAGGGTTTGGAGCGTGCGCGGCGACGGCGCTCGTGGCGGGCGCGCGCCCGCCGCGCCTCGATCGGGCGGAAGAACCAGGGGTAGCGACGCTTGAGCGCCCCGTACTTCTTCCGAAGCCACCGGCTCTCGGGCAGCAGCACGAACACCCCGACCAGGACGATCAGGAGGCCCGGCCCGGGGATGCCGGGAATGGAGAGCACGAGCCCGAGGACGATCAGCGTGAGCGCCGCCGCCCATCGCGCCAGCCGCTTCATCAAGACGAGCATCGGATTCGTCCTTGGGGGATCAGGGGATCCGCGCCGCGCCGAGATCGGCACGGTGACTCTACCGAGAGGTCGTGAGCGCTCAGTATAATGCGGTGCGCCGCCGAGATCGACGCTAATGCCGTCCCTCGACGGAGGCCGGGCCGCGCCGTAGAATCCCCGTCAGGAGGACACGGCCATGACCGCACCGTCCCGTGATTTCCGGGAGAGGACCGTCACCCTGACGAACGGCCTGACGCTCCATTACTAGGAGTGGCCCGGGCCCAGGCCGAATCTGGTGCTGCTGCACCCGTCCTCCGGGTACGGGCGGATGTGGGAGGAGACAGCGCGAGCCCTCGGCTCGCGCGTTCCACGTGTACGCGCTCGACCAGCGCGGCCACGGCGACAGCGGCCGTCCCGACGGCGATTACTCCGCGGAGGAATACGCCGACGACCTGCATCTATTCTTCCGGCAGGTCGGGATCGACAAAGCGATCGTCGCCGGTCAGTCACTCGGCGGCCGCGTCGGCCAGGTCTTCGCGGCGGTGTATCCCGAGCGAGATCCAGGGGCTCGGGCTCGTCGGCGGGACCGCACACGAGCAACTTCTTCCCCACGCGCGACGAAAATGTCAAGGTCCTGAACGCCTCGCACCGCATGCTCGAGTCGCAGACGGAGTTCGCGTCGCGCGACGCGGCGTTCGCCTACCTGCGCACGCTCAGGCCGCGCGACCAGGAGCCGTCGCTTCGTCACCGCCTCGAGCACAACTTCCTCGCCGACGGCCGGCGGCGTCGCGGCCAAGTACGACAAGGTGCGCGTCGCGCTCGGCCTCGCCCACATGGCCGACGACCTCCGCAAGTACGCGGCCCGGGCCGCGTGCCCGGTCGTGATCTTGCGCGGCAGCGCGAGCTCCGAGCTGACCCTCGCGCAGGCCAAGGAGATCGCGGGCTGCTGGAAGAACGCGGTCGTCGTCGACGTCGAGGGCGACTACGCGCTGCAGATGGACAACAACCCGTCCGGCCTCGCGCAGGCCCTGTCGACCTTCGCCGCGCAGGCCGTGCGCGACTAGCAATCAGACTGGAGAGACACGATGGCCACCGAATCGCTCGCCGAGCTGGTCCGCTTCGCTCCCGACACCTACGGCTTTCGCTGGGTGAATCACGTCGCGATGTTCATCGTCACCGACGCCGGCGTCATCCTCGTCGACGCCAACGGCCAGGTGAACCCGCGGACACCCGCGCTCATCAAGGAGGCGATCCGCTCCGTAACGGCGCAGCCCGTGAAGTACTTCGTGTACAGCCACTCCGCCTTCGATCACAGCACCGGCGGCGCCGTCTTCGCCGACACGGCGCGCTTCGTCGGCCACACCAACACGGTGGAGCGGATCAGGGCCGCCAAGGACCCGACGACCCCGGTGCCGGACATCGTCTTCGACAAGAAGACGACCCTCGAGCTCGGCGGGCGCAAGGTCGATCTCTATCCAGCCGATCTCTCGCCGACCGACGACTACATCGTCGTCCACGACCCGACCAGCCGAGTCGCCATGTTCGTGGACCTCGTCCAGCCGCGCAACGTGCCGTTCCGCACGCTCCTGGGTCACCCGGAACGGGTCGTCGAGCGGCTGCAGTGGCTCGAGACCAAGCTGGACTTCGACGTCATCGTGTCCGGCCACGCGACGCCGCAGATGAGCGGCACGAAGCAGGACGTCGCCGAGCAGCGCGGGTACTACGCAGACCTCACGGATGCGATCGCGACGGCGCGAGCGGCCGGCCTCGGCGACGGCTCACCCGAGATGACGACCCTCGTGAGGAGCCTCCTGCACGGCAAGTACGGGACGTGGCGCCGCTTCGATGAGTTCCTGGCGCTGAACATCCAGGGCATGATCGCCTGGCGGGCCGGGAAATCTCCGTCCGCGCACTAGCAGGCTGCGGTCAGGCGTCGGCGCGCCCAGAGCTGCCGCGTGGCGAGGCGGGCTCCCTCCGCCATGGCCGCGAACTTCAGCCACACGACGCTCGGGTGGACATCGTTGAACCGGATGCCGGAGGCGGCGAAGCCGCAATCGGCGCCGGCGATGACGTTCTCCCGGCCGACGATCTTCGCGTACCGCACGATCCGCTCGGCGATCAGCTCCGGATGCTCCACGAGATTCGTGGTGTGGCTGATGACCCCCGGGATGAGGATGGTCCCCTCGGGCGGGCGGACCTGCTCGAAGACGTGGTACTCGTGCTCGTGCCGCGGATTCGCCGCCTCGAAGGAGAACGCGCCGGCGTTGATCTTCAACAGGATGTCGACGATGTCCTTCAATTCCATGTCGTAGACGCGAGGCCCCACGTCGATGCTGTAGCACGTGTGGAAGCGAACCTTGTCGCGCTGGATGCCCCGCAGCGAGTAGTTGATCGCCTCGACACGCTTCGCCGCCCACGCGCGACAATCGGCCACGCTCAGATCGGGGGTCATCATGAACTGGGTGATCAGGCGCGGGTCGTCGATCTGGAGCACGAAGCCCGCATCGACGATCGCCCGGTACTCCTCCCGGAGCGCGTCGGCGAGCGCCTGCTCGTACTCCTCGTCGGTGCGGTAGAACTCATTCCCGAGCGTGGCGAAGATGTACGAGGGCGCGATCGCGGGCACGAAGACCTCTTCGTGACGCTGGCCCTTCAGCGCGGTCTCGAGGTTCTCGATGTCGGCCCGGACCGCCGCGTGCCCCTTGTAGCTGACCGGCCCCGTGCAGACGTCGACACCGTACCGATTGCGATCGCCGCCGCGCCCCCCCGCCCATTCCGCGATGCGCTCGGACCATGCGTAGTAGTCGGGAAACGCCCGGTACTCGCGGCTTGCACCGCGGGGGTTGCCTTCCTGACCGGTGGGCGCCGGCTTACGCGCGAAGCCGTTGAACCGCTCGACGATGTAGCCGAAGAAGCTCGCCTTGCCCTGCTCGCCGTCGGTGACGACGTCGACCCCCGCCTCGCACTGCCGGCGAACGACGTCCGTCACTGCCCCGCGAACAAGCCTCGTATAGGCCTCGCGGTCGTACGGCTGGGCCCGGTCCTTCGCCCGGAGCACCGCGACGAGGTCGTCCGGCCGGGCGAGGCTGCCGACGTGCGTGGTCAGGATCCGGTCCGTGCTTCGCTTCATCGATGCTCCTCCGTGACCTCGCTCAGTAGTACGCGACGCCGCCGTTGGCGTGAATCGTCTGGCCGGTGATGAAGCCCCCGTCGTCGGTGACCAGGAACAGGCAGGTGGCAGCGATCTCGTCGACCGTGCCCTGCCGCCCGAGCGGAATCCCCGCAGCATTGGGCGACCGTCCCTGGTACCACTCAGGGTTGGCGCGCGAGGTGTCGATACTGCCTGGTGAGACCACGTTGACCCGGATGTTGTGCGCGGCGAACTCGGACGCGAGACCCCGCGCGAGCCCGACCAGGCCCATCTTCGCGGCCGACACCGCGGCGCGACCGGATCCGCCCATGAACGCGCCCTCGCCGGTGAAGAAGACGATGCGCCCGTACTTGTTCTCGACCATCGATTCGATGACCGCGCGCGTGCAGTAGATCGCGCCGTCGAGCACGACGCCCCTTACCGCCTCCCAGTCCTGAACCGTCACCTGGGTGAAGGGCTTGTGCGGGCGGATGGCCGCGTTGTTGACGAGAATGTCGATGCGGCCGAACTCCGACATGGCCCGCGCGACCATCGCGTCGACCTGGTCCTTCCGCGCGACGTCGGCGACGACGGCGATCGCCTTGACACCGCGGGCCTGGGCCTCGCGCGCGACCGCCTCGGCCTCGGCCTGATTCGTCCGAGCATTGACGACCACGTGGGCGCCTTCGGCCGCAAGCTTCAGAACGGTCGCGCGGCCGATGTTGCGGCCCGAGCCCGTCACCATCGCGATCTTGCCTTCGAGCTTCCCCATGCGCTCACCTCCAGGAGGTCCGTGTGCGCGGCGTGTGCGTGCCACGGTCACCGAGGACCGGATGTTACCACCGTCCGCCGCGTCCGGGCGTGGGGAGCCCCGCTGTGGCGCCGCGCGCGTAGAATGGCTCCGTGGCGGACGCGGCCAGCGAGCTCGACCGGCATCGCTACATGAGCCTCTCCACCTTCCGCCGCAACGGCGCGGAGGTGGCCACGCCCGTCTGGTTCGCGGCGGCCGGCGCGAAGCTCTACGTGTTCACCGCGGGCGACTCGGGGAAGGTCAAGCGCCTGCGCCACAGTTCGCAGGCGCGGGTCTCGCCCTCGGATTCGCGGGGGCGGGCGCGGGGTGCGTCGAAGTCCGCAACGGCGCGCCTCGTCACCGAGTCGCGGCTGATCGAGCGGGCGCACGCGGCCCTTCGCGCGAAATACGGCTGGCAGGTGTGGATCGCAGATCTCCTCTCGCGTCTCACCGGACGCCTCCAGCGCCGTGCGTGGATCGAGATCGACGTCCAATCAGAGGCGGGAGCGTTGAGGTAAGATCGTTCGGTCCCTCGGCCCTCGCTTCGAGACCATCGAGCGTCGCCTTCAGTCCTCGCCCTAGCCCCGTCACGGACGCTACGTTCAGGCCGGCGTCTTCTCCAGGTACGCGGCGAACCACTCGAGGATGTGCCGAAACCGCTCGAGCCGGTGGCGCGGCTTGCCCGAGCGCGACATCTCGTGGTTCTCGCCTGGAAAACGGACGAAGCGGACCTCGCGCCGGAGCTTCTTGAGCGCGACGAAGAGCTGCTCGCCCTGCTCGATCGGGCAGCGCAGATCGTCCTCGGAATGGATGATCAGGAGCGGCGTCACGACGTCCTTGGCGTACGTGAGGGGCGAGCGCTCGATGTAGCGCGCCATGTCCTCCCACGGCATCGGGCCCCCCAGCTCCACGACGTTGAAGCTATGGCCGATGTCGCTCGTGCCGAACATCGTGTACTGGCAGTTCACTGCGCGCTCGGAGCACGCGGCCTTGAACCGCCGCGTGTGCCCGACGGTCCAGCTCGTGAGGAACCCGCCGTAGCTTCCGCCAAGCACACCGAGCCGATCCGGGTCGATGAACGGGTGCCGCGCGATCGCCTCGTCGAGGGCGGCCATCACGTCCGCGTAGTCGCCGCCGCCCCAGTCGCCGACCACCGCCTGGGCGAACGCCTCGCCGTACCCCTGGCTACCGCGCGGGTTCGTGTAGACGACGGCATAGCCGGCACCGGCGTACACCTGGAACTCGTCGAAGAAATTGTGGCCGTACTGAGCGTGCGGGCCGCCGTGGATGTTGAGCAAGGTCGGATAGCGCCCGCCGGCGACGAAGCCCGCCGGCCGCATCACCCAGACGTCGAGATCGAAGCCGGCGCGCGTGAAGCGGAACCGCTCCGGCGCCGACAGGGTCACCGAGCCGGTCCAGGCTCGATTCAGCTCGGTCAGCCGGCGCTCGTCGCCGCCGTCGGCGCGGCACGTGAACACCTCGGCCGGCGTCACCGGGCTGCTGGCCGCGAAGGCGAGGACGCGGCCGTCCGCGGAGGCCGAGAACCCGTTGAGCGCCCGCTCGCCTCCCACGATGCGCCGGAGCGGATCGGTCCCGGATGCCGCCACTCGCCAGAGCCCGACGTCACCGCGATCCTCAGCGGCCACCACGATCGACCGGCCGTCCGGAGACCACAGGGGACGCACGTGCAGCGGGCCGCACGAGCGATCGAGCGCGTCGGTGAGACAGGTCGTGCGCGCGCCGTCGCCGTCAGACGGGATGACGTAGAGCCGAACGTTGCGCCCGTAGGCGTTCCGCCCGGGCCGCGCGAGATAGGCGATCGAGCGGCCGTCGGGTGAAAACGCGGGGAGCATGACCGGCCCGGCGGTGGCCGTGAGCCGCTGCGGCGTCCCACCCTGGGCGGCGACGCGCCAGAGATCGCTCGCGTCGTCGTCGTCGCGCTCGGCGTGGCGCGCCGAGGCGAACACGAGCGAGTCGCCGTCCGGCGCCCAGACGGGATCGGCGTCGATGAAGTCGCCGTCGGTGATCTGGACCGGCGTCGAGCCGGAAGCCGAGACGACGAAGACGTGTGGGCGCCGGTCGTAGACGAATCCCTCGCCGTTGAAGCGATACTTCACCGAGGTGATGACGCGCGCCGGCCGGGATTTCCGCCTCTCTTCCTCGCTCTCGGGCTCGCGCTGGCCGCCCACCGCCGACACGAAGGCCAGGCGCGAGCCATCCGGCGACCACACCGGGCCGCCGACGCTGTTGTCGAGCGCCGTGAGTTTGGTCGGCTCGCCGCCGTCGGCCGGCATCACGTAGAGTTGGAGCTTGTCTTTGGGCGCGCGCTCGGACAGGAAGGCGAGCCGCGTGCCGTCGGGCGACCAGCGCGGCTCGACGTCGCGCCGTGGGCCGGCGGTGAAGCGGCGGGGCGCCCCGCCGGCCGCGTCGACGATCCAGATGTTGGAAAGATACTCGTCGCGCTCGTCGCACATGGACGTGACGACGAACGCGATCCGCCGGCCGTCCGGCGAAATCTGAGGATCGGTCACAAAGAGGATGCGGGTCAGATCCTCGGCGACCATGCCGCGCCCGGCGGTCACGGCGCCACCGTGGCCAATCGCTCGGCCAGCCGAGCTTCCATCTCGCGCGCCTCGACGGCCGCGCCCAGCCCCTCGATCTCGCCGACGACCGCGGCCAGGCGGCGGGCGATCCGCCGCCCCTCGGTCGAATGCCATCCCAGCTCGAGCAGGGCCTTCTCGCACTGAATCGTGTGCTCCACCACGTGGGCGGCGAACCGATGCAGGCGAAACCGCACGTCGATCTCGTGGCCCATCCACACCGTCGGGCGAGTCATCGCCGCCGGCGCCAGGCTACCGAGCCAGCGATCGGTCTCGGCGCGCGCCTCGCCGAGCCGCGCGATGACCGCGTCGATCGCGCCGCCGACATTCGCGGGTGCCGTAGGCGGGAGCCGATCGTCTGGGATCCGCATCGGATCGTCATCCCGGCGCTCGACCGCGTACTTCGTCTGAAGGGCGTAGCGCCGCTCGACCGCCAGCATATGGCCGAGGATTTCCCGGATCGGCCACTCGCCCGCGCGCGGCGCGCGGTCGAGCAGCGCCGAAGGCAGCCCGGCCAGGAGGGCGCGCAGGCCGCCGAATGCCTGCTGCGCCATCGCCAGGATGCGCCGTGATTCGGGATGCGTGCCGGCCGAGGCGCGCACGTGCACCTCCTGCGCGTCCTCGAGCGTCCGGTAGATCGCGAAGCGGACGTCCATCGGCCGGCCGCGCCACGTCCAGGGGCGCGCCAGCGCCTCCTCGTCGAGCAGGCCGCATCGAGCCAGCGCCGCGTCGAAATCGCTCACGTTCGCACTCCCTCTCGTTCTCCGATCGTCCTGATCGCGCGCCGGCGCCCGCCCGCCGACGGCCGCTCGCGTGGGGATGCTGCTCCGGCGCGCACGCCGAGTCAAGACACAAGCGCCCGGCGCGCGCCTGCTCGGGCCGGATGGCAAGATCGCGCGACGCTTGTTATGATGCGCCCTCCGGCGGAGCGCCGTCACCGTAGACGACCAGACTGAACCCGCCCGCGACGAGTGGTAGCGCGCGCAGCAGGCCGGCGCGGGGCCGCAGTGCGAGCCGCAGGGCCGGCCGGGGGCTGGGGCCCCCAGGCCCGAGGCGAGCATACGAAGTGGCCCCGCCGGCCGAGGCGGGCCTATGAACTAAGGAGCTCGCGACATGCGCTGGACCCGGATCGTGACGGCTTGGGTTGTCCTCGCCCTGCTCGAGACCGGCATGGCCTCGGGTCAGACCGTGCTGCGGATCGGGCTGAACGACGATCCCGACGCGCTCGATCCGACGATCAGCCGCGCCTACGTCGGCAGGCTGGCCTTCGCCGCGTTCTGCGACAAGCTCTTCGACGTCACGCCCGATCTGAAGATCGTTCCGCAGCTCGCGACCGGGTACGAGTGGGCCGCCGGCGGCCGCTCGGTCATGATCCGGCTGCGCCCGGGCGTGAAGTTCCACGACGGCGAGCCCTTCAACGCCGAAGCGGTGAAGTTCAACATCGAGCGTCATCTGACGACACCGGGCTCGTTCCGCAAGAGCGAGATCGGTGACATCAAGAGTGTCGACGTCGTCAACGACCTCACCGTCCGCTTCAACCTAAGCGAGCCGCTCGTGCCGCTGATTGCCGCGCTGACCGACCGCTCGGGCATGATGATCTCGCCGAAGGCGGCGCGCGAGCTCGGCGACAAGTTCGGCACGCGGCCGGTGTGCGCCGGGCCGTTCAAGTTCGTCGAGCGCGTCGCGCAGGGCAAGATCGTCGGGGAGCGGTTCGGCGAGTACTGGGACAAGGCCAACATCCACGTCGATCGGGTCGAGTTCGTGCCCATCACCGACTCGACGGCGAGGCTGGCAAATCTAAGGTCGGGCGACCTTCAGATGATCGAGCGCGTCTCGCCCACCGACCTCGCTCAGGTCCGCAGCGACCCGCGGCTCAAGGTCGTCGGCGTGCCCGAGCTCGGGTACCAGATGCTGCCGCTCAACGTCAACAACGGCCCGCGCGGCAAGGTGCTCGGAGCCGACCCGCGCATTCGCCAGGCGATCGACCTCGCCATCGACCGCGACACGATCATCAAGACCGTCTTCAACAACGAGTACATCGCCGGCAATCAGTTCGTCAGCCCGGCGAGCCCGTTCTACAACGCGAAGTTCCCGGTCAAGCGCCGCGACGTCGCGCGCGCCCGGCAGCTCCTGCGCGAGGCCGGGCAGCCCAATCTCGCGTTCACGCTCATCGTGCCGCCCGAGCGCGACCGTCAGGAGGCGGCGCTGGTGATCCAGGCAATGCTCGCCGAAGCGGGGATCACGATGACCATCCAGACGCAGGAGAACGTCACGATGCTCTCGGCCGGTCGCAAGGGCGACTTCGAGGCCTACTTCACCTTCTGGAGTGGGCGCCCCGATCCGGACGGCAACGTGTTCGCGTTCACCACCTGCAGTGGCGGCCAGAACGACAGCAAGTACTGCAACGCCGAGCTCGACGCGATCCTGGGCAAGGCGCGCCACGAGGCCGACCCGGCCGAGCGCAAGAAGCTCTACGACCAGACAACCGAGATCCTGCTGCGCGATCTGCCGCGCCTGGTCCTGTGGCACCGCCGGGTCTTCACCGGCCTCAACGGCAAGATCCAGGGCTTCACGCCCCATCCGGACGGCATCATCCGGCTCAAGGGCCTGAAGCTCCCCTGAGCGTGTTGACCAGGGGCGTCGCGGCGATCGCGCGATGACCCTACCCCGCTACGTCGCGCGGCGGCTGGTCGTGCTCGTGCCGACCTTGTTCTTCGTCTCCGTGCTGATCTTCTCGCTCCAGCAGCTCCTGCCGGGCGACGGAGCCCTGGCGCTCGCCGGCGAGGAGCACGACCCGGTGGCCGTGGCGGCGATTCGCCAGAAGTACCATCTCGACCGGCCGCTCCCGATTCAGTACGCGATCTGGATCGGCAAGGTGGTGCGCGGCGACTTCGGCGAGTCGATGCGGAACAAGATGCCCGTGTCCCAGCTCCTCGCCGCCAAGCTGCCGGTCACCGTGGAGCTGGCGGTCTTCTCGATGGCGATCGCGCTCGTGATCGGCATCCCCGCCGGCGTCATCGCCGCGGCCAAGCAGGGCAAGCCGGTCGCCGTCGCCGCAAACGTCCTGGCGCTCTCCGGCCTGTCCGTCCCGCATTTCTGGCTGGGTATCATGCTGATCTTGTTATTTGCGGTCCATCTCGGCTGGCTGCCCGCGTCGGGGTACGTGTCGCCGTGGGAAGATCTGCGCCGGAATCTCGCGACGATCGCCCTGCCGGCATTCGTGCTCGGCACCGGCGTCGCCGGCGTCATGATGCGCCACACGCGAGGCGCCATGGCCGAGACCCTCGGTGCCGACTACGTGCGGACGGCGCGCGCGAAGAGCGTGACCGAGCGGATGGTCGTCCTCAAGCACGCGCTGCGCAACGCGCTGATTCCGGTGGTCACCCTCGGCGCCATCGAGTTCGGTCGCCTGCTCTCGGGCGCCGTGCTGACCGAGCAGATCTTCGCGATCCCGGGTTTCGGCAAGATGCTGGTCGACGGCGTGTTCAACCGCGACTACGCCGTCGTGCAGGGCGTCGTGCTCGTCTCGGCGGGGCTGTACGTGCTCCTGAACCTGGCCGGCGACGTCCTCGCCTTCCTCGTCAACCCGCGCCTCCGAGGCTCGGCGTGAGCACCGCCGCGACCACGATCGCGGTTGCGGTGGCGCGCCGCCCTTCGGCCGTTGGGCGGCTACTGCGGCGGCCGTCCGCGGCGGCGGCCGCCGTCGTGGTGAGCGCGTTCGTCGTCATCGCCCTCGCCGCGCCGTGGGTGGCCCCGTTCGATCCGATCGCGACCGATTTCGGCGCCATCCGCAAGGCGCCGTCGGCGCTGCATCGGCTCGGCACCGACGAGGTGGGCCGCGACGTGCTGTCGCGGCTGATCTGGGGCGCGCGCGCCTCGCTCCTGGCCGGGCTCATCCCGGTCACGATGGCGGTGCTCGTCAGCATTCCCCTCGGACTGGTCTCGGGGTACGCTGGCGGCTGGATCGACGACCTCATCATGCGCCTCACCGACGCCATGCTCGCTATCCCGTTCTTGATTGTCGCGATCGCGCTCGCCGCGTTCCTCGGCCCGAGCCTGACCAACGCGATGATCGCGATCGGCATCGCCGCGCTGCCGGTCTTTCTGCGCCTGGCGCGCAACACCGTGCTGGCGATCAAGGCCGAGGAATACGTCGAGGCCGCGCGCGCGCTCGGCGGCTCGCCGTTTCGGATCGGCGTGCGCGCTATTCTTCCCAACATGCTGCCGCCGCTCGTGATCCAGTCGAGCCTCACCGTCGCCGCCGCGATCATCGCGGAGTCGAGCCTGTCGTTCCTGGGCCTGGGCCAGCAGCCGCCGGCGCCGTCGTGGGGCAGCATGCTGAACTCCGCCCAGCGCTATCTGTCCCAGGCACCGTGGATGGCGCTCTATCCTGGCCTGGCCATCTTCGCGATCGTCCTGGCCCTCAACGTGCTCGGAGACGGGCTGCGCGACGTTCTCGATCCCAAGCACCGATGACGAATCGGCCGAACACCCGAGGGAGATCGTGATGGTACGAATCATCGACATGGAGTGCAGCATCCCGCGCACGGAGGCGAGTCAGCCGGAGCCGGGTCACGACCAGGAGCCGACCGCCGCCCAGCCGGCCGGGTACGGCATGGCCAACTACAGCCGCATCTTCAGCTCCCGCCGCGAGGGCGCCGACCATCGCCCGGAAATGAGCCTCGACGCCTACGTCGACAAGCTCGGCAAGCTCGGCATCGTGCGCTCGGTCCCGTTCGGGATCACGAACCAGGAGGAGACGACGCTCTTGCGTCGCTATCCCGACCGGTTCATCGGGCTGGCGCGCATCAGCATCAACGCCTTCAAGGGCATGACGGGCGTGCGTGAGCTCGAGCGACTCGTCCGCGAGGAGGGCTTCAAGGCGCTCGGCGTCTCGGCGCTCGTCGACATGATCCCCGCGAGCGATCGCCGCTACTACCCGCTCTACACGAAGGCGGCGGAGCTCGGCATCCCCGTGCGCATCTATTCGTCGATGAACTACGCGAACGACCGGCCGTACGACCTCGGCCACCCGCGGCATCTCGATCAGGTCGCGATGGACTTTCCGGAGCTCCGGATCATCGGCGGGCTCGGCGGCTGGCCCTGGGTTAACGAGATGGTCGCGCTCGTGCGGCGGCATCCCAATCTCCACATGGACACCTCGGCGCATCGGGCGAAGTACCTCGGCCAGCCGGGATCGGGCTGGGAGATGCTGATGCAGTTCGGCAACACCTTGATTCAGGACAAGGTGCTCGTAGGGCTCTCGGCGGGTCTCGTCGGCCAGCCGTACGAGACGTTGATCGACGAGTACATGAACCTGCCCCTGAAGGACACCGTGAAGGAAAAGTGGCTCTACGGGAACGCCGCGCGCGTCTTCGGGCTCGCGTGACGAGCCGATCATGACCGATCGCTCGGGGCTGCCGGGCGCCGATCGCGGTGGCGCGCTCGAAGGCGTCGTGGTGCTCGAGGTGGCCCAGACCCTGGCCGGCGAGCTCGCGGGCGGGCTGCTCGCGGACCTTGGCGCGACGGTCGTCAAGGTCGAGCCGCGCGACGGATCGCCGCTCCGGCGGCGCGGTCCGGCTATCGCCGGCGAAGACTCGCTCTACTTCCAGTCAGAGAACCGCGGGAAGTACTCGGTCGTCGCCGAGCTGGACGAGCTCGGTCGTGAGCCCTGGCTCGCGACCTTGCTCGCGTCCGCCGACGCGATCGTGGAAGATCTCGGTCCCGGCCGGCTCGAATCGGTCGGGCTCTCGCCCGATGTGCTCCTGGCGAAGAATTCTCGCCTCGCCGTCCTGCGCATCTCTCCGTTCGGGCAGACCGGACCGCTGGCCGGCGAGCGCGGCGACGACCGCATCGCGCAGGCCTTCTCGGGCATGCAGTTCGCGACGGGATTTCCCGATCGCCCGCCGATTCCCGTGACGGTGCCGCTGGCCGAGGCGTGGTCGGCGCTCCTCGGCACCGGTACGCTGTTGATGGCCATCTATCACGCTCGGCGCAGCGGCCACGGCCAGATCGTCGACATCGGTCTGTATCAGGCGGCGCTGCGCATGCAGGAAGATGTCGTCATCCGCCATCACCAGACGGGCGCGGTGGCGACGCGGATGGGCACCGAATCCGCGACGGTCGTTCCGGCGAACGTCTACCCCACGCGCGACGGAGGCTTCATCGCGCTCTCGGGCGCCGGCGATCAGCCGTTCGCCCGGCTCTGCGAGTCGATCGGGGCGGCCGAGGCCGTCAAGGATCCGCGGTTCGCCACCAGCGCGGCGCGCCTGGCGCACCGCTCCGCCGCCGACGAGCTGGTCCGAGCCTGGATCGCCCAGCACGATCTGGCCGACGTCGAATCTCGCTTCATGAAGGCGGGAGTGGCCGGGACCGCCGTCCGCTCCGTCGACGAGATTCTCGGCGATGCTCACGTAAGAGCGCGCCAGTCGGTGCTCCGTCTCGAGTCGTCGTCCGGACGCGAGTTCCTGGCTCCCGCCTCCGTGCCGAAATTCTCGAGAACGGCCGCCTGCGATCCCGTGAGCGCGCCGCGCCTCGGTGAGCACACCGCTGCCGTGCGCGCAGCCGTCGAGCGGATCGCGGCCCGGACGCGACCGACCATGAAGATCTCCGACGCGGCCGCCGCGGGCGCGCTGGCCGGTGTGCGCGTGCTGGATCTCTCGCAGTGGCTCGCGGGCCCGGCGGCCGCCGCGCTGCTCGGCGATTTCGGCGCCGAGGTGATCATGGTGGAGCTGCCCGCGACCGGCGCCGCCTCGATCGATGGCCCGGGTAGTCGCGGGATCGGCTTTCCTGTGACGAACCGGAACAAGCGCAGCATCACGCTCGACGTGCGCGCCGCGCGCGGACGGGAGGTGTTCCTCGAGCTGGTCCGTCTGAGCGACGTGATCGTCGAGAACTTCCGCCCGGGGACACTCGAGCGCTGGAATCTCGGGCCCACTGAGCTCCACGCGGTCAATCCCCGGCTCGTTATCCTGAGATCGTCGGGGTTCGGGCAGAGCGGGCCATACGCCCCGCGCGCGGCGTTCAACCCCGTGGGCCTGGCCTTCGGCGGCATGACCTACCTCAACGGCTTTCCGGATCGGCCGCCCTGCCGGGACGGTGTCACGGCCGGCGACTATTCGACGGCGCTCTTCAATGTGCTCGGCATGGTCGCCGCGCTCCTTCGGCGCGATCTCGACGGCCAGGGCCAGGTAGTGGACACCGCGATGTTCGAGTGCGCGCTGCGGCTCACGGGCGATCTGCTGGCGGCGCGCAGCGCGCTGGGCCTCCGGCGCGAGCGCGCCGCCGGCGACTCGCCGCTCTATCCGTGGAGCTTCACCGTCGAGGCCGTCGACGGTCGCTTCGTCGCGGTGTCCGCCGCCAGCGCGGCGGACGTCGCGGCGGCGCTCACGCGGCTAGGCCTTGGGGGGCCCGTCGAGGTCCCCGAAACCGCACCGCCCATCGAGGCGCGCCCCGGCTTGGCCGGGGCGTGTCCGAGCGTGGGGGGCTTGGGGGGCCCGTCGAGGCCCCCCATCTTCTGGCCAAGCTCGGCGCGCTCGACGCGGGCGAAGCGGTGCGCGTCCTGCGGCAGGCCGGGCTCGCGGCGAGCGTGGTCAACTCGATCGCAGACCTGGTCCGCGAGGACCACCTATGGAGGCGCGGCGACCTCGTGCGGCGCTCCGCGGGCGACGCGGGCGAGATCGTCATGCAGGGAATCGTGCCGGTGCTCTCGAGGACACCGGGACGGCTGACCGACTGGTCGCGCCGTCCCGGATCGGACAACGAGGCCGTGCTCGGACAGTTGCTCGGCTACTCGCCCGAACGGGCTCGGGAGGTCACGTCGGCGTCAGGGCCTACTTCGGCACCAGGCTCTTGAAGCGCGGCATGACTTCCTTGGCCAGGAGCTCGAGCGAGTGGCGCCACGCCTGGGGGTTCTCCGAGTAGTCGAAGCAGAACAGCAGCAAGTGGCCGAACCCGCCCACCTCTTCGTAGATCCCGTGGAGCTTCTCGGCCACGGTGGCCGGTGAGCCCACCAGCCAGTTGTGCCGCGCGCAGTACTCGGGCGTCACGTCTGAATCCGGCACGTCCGGCTTGTGCTTCAAGTACTCGGTGAACTGGAAGGACGCGAGGAGCGGCAGGAAGTACTCCTTCATCATCCGGCCCATCATGCCGCCCGCCGAGAGCCGCATGGCCTCGGCGTCGGTGTCGGCGATGAAGATCTCGCGTACGAGCCGCCACTCCGATCGCTTCGGCGTGCGGCCGGTCCGCGCGGCCCCCTGCTCCACGGCATCCCAGTGGCTGCCGACGTAGGTCGGGTTCAGGTTCAGGCTCATCGGCCAGAACCCGCGCTCGCCCGCGAGCTTCAAGGTGTCGGAGCCCTTGCTCACGCCGGCCACGCCGATCGGCGGGTACGGCTTCTGGAACGGCTTGATGTGCGGGCGAAGCGTGTCGAGCATCGTCGCGGTCTTGGTGACGTGCCAGTACTTGCCCTTGTGATCGAACTCCGGCTCGTCGCTCCAGAGACGCAGGATGATCTCGAGAGACTCGCGCGTCATCTCGCGGTGCTGGCCCGAGGTGCCGTCGACGTTGAACATCGCCCAGTCGCTCGGCAACCCGCTCGCGGCCACGCCGAAGTTGAGCCGCCCCTGTGCCAGGTGGTCGAGCATCGCCACGCGATGGGCGAGCTCGGCCGGGTGGTGGTAGGGCATCAGGAATCCGCCGGGCCCGATGCGCATGCGCGTGGTCTGGAGCAGCGCCTGAGCCACCAGCAGGTCGGGGGCCGGATGCGGCTCCCACGGCGCCGTGTGATGCTCGCCGATCCACGCCTCGCTGAAGCCGAGCTCGTCCGCCCAGCGCAGCTGCTGGAGGTCCCACTGGTGACCGTCGTACAGATTGCGCTCGGGCGGATGCGACGGCATCGTGAACAATCCGTAGTCCATTCGGTCCTCCTCACTCGAGGCGCCTCGGCGGCCCCAGGTGCGTGAATTCTACGCCCGCTCCGCTTCGAGGAACAGGGCAGCCCTCGCCTTGACGGCATTGAATAGACAGGTATTAATGGGATTACTCATGGCGTATCGCGACGAGGAATCGGACGCGCTTTCCCGGGCGCGACTCGCCGCCATCGTGGCGTCGTCGGACGACGTCATCGTGAGTAAGACGCTCGACGGCATCATCACGTCCTGGAATCCGGCGGCCGAGCGCATCTTCGGCTGGTCGGAGGCGGAGGCCGTCGGCCGGCACATCACCCTGATCATCCCGGAGGATCGCCGCGCCGAAGAGGACGACGTGCTCGCGCGCATCCGCCGCGGCGAGCGCGTCGATCACTTCGAGACCGTGCGCCGCACCAAGGACGGCCGCCTCATCGACATGTCGATCACCGTGTCGCCCGTCAAGGACGCCGCCGGCCACATCGTCGGCGCCTCCAAGGTCGCCCGCGATATCACCGAGCGGCGACGCATGGAAGACCAGCGGGCGCGGCTGCTGACGCGCGAGCAGGAGGCGCGTCAGCAAGCCGAAGCGCTCAACAACGCGAAGGACGAGCTGCTCGCCACCGTGTCGCACGAGCTCCGCACGCCGCTGAACTCGATCTTCGGCTGGGCGCGCATGATCCAGAGCGGCGATCTCGATGAGGCCGGGCGCGCGCGAGCCATCAACGCCATCCTCCGCAACGCGTCGGCCCAGACGCGTATCGTCGAGGACCTCCTCGATCTCTCGCGGATCGCGGCCGGCCACATGCGGCTCGACTTCGAGCGGATGGATCTCAATGCGACGATCGAGGCCGCGCTGGAGACGGTGCGCCCGGCCGCGCGCGCCAAGGACATCAACCTCGAGGCGATGCTCGACGGGGCGCTCGGCACGATGGAGGGCGCGCCGGACCGTCTGCAGCAGGTGATGTGGAACCTCCTGATGAACTCCGTGAAATTCACCCCATCGGGCGGCCGCGTGAAGATCAGCACGCAGCGCCGTGCCGATTCCGTGGCGATCGTGGTGACCGACACGGGTCAGGGCATCGCCGCCGAGGTTCTTCCGCACGTGTTCGAGCCGTTTCGGCAGGCGGACAGTTCGAGCACGCGCGCCCAGGGCGGCCTGGGCCTTGGCCTGACGCTCGTCCGTCGGCTGGTGGAATTGCACGGCGGCAACGTCATCGCGGAGAGCTCTGGCCAGGGTCAGGGGGCCACGTTTACCGTGACCCTGCCTCTGCCGGTGTCGTCCGAGGTGGAGGCGCGGGCAGACACGGCAGGCTCGAAAGACGGACGCCGCCGCACGCTCGACGGGGCGCGCGTCCTCGTCGTCGACGACGACCCGGAGTTTCTCGAGCTGTCGACGATGATCCTCCGTCGCGCCGGAGCCCAGGTGCGCTCGGCATCGTCGGCGGCTCGCGCCCACGAGCTGGTCAAGACCTGGATGCCGAATGTCCTGCTGACCGATCTTGCCATGCCCGGTGAAGACGGGTTCAGGCTCGCGAGCGCGATGCGGACGATTTTCTCCCAGGAACGTGTCCCCGTCTCGATCATCGCCGTGACGGCGTACGGAACCCCGGAAAGTCGGGCGCGCGCTGTCGTTGCCGGATTCGATCTCTACTTGACGAAGCCTATCGACCCGGTGGATCTGGCTGGGGCTGTCGCCGGGGTCATCCGCAAGGGAACCTGAGCCAGCTCGCCTGTCGCGCTATTGGCGCCTCGCCCGCGCCACGGCGAGGCACAGCATCTCTGGGTCCACCGGTTTCTCGAGATGATCGGCGAACCCCGCCGCCAACGCCCGACCGCGGAAGTGCTCACGGGCGAAGGCGGTGACGGCCAGCACCGGGACGCTCCTCGCGCGCTCATCTTCCAGCAGCCGGATCTCTCGAACGAGCCAGTAGCCGTCGGCGCCGGGCATGGCGATGTCGGTCACGACGACGTCAGGCGGCTGGATGGCAAAGACGCGCAGCGCTTCCGATGCGCTGTTTGCGGTGACGACGTCAGCGCCGCAGGCGGCCAGCGCGGCCGCGAACAATTGTGTCGTGTCCTCATTGTCGTCGACCACGAGCACGCGCATGCCCGTCAACACGCGGGGTAGGCGGGCGGGTCCCGACGCCCAGGATTGACGAGAGCCTGCTAAGAGCTCTTCGTCGTCGCCCGGTGGCTCACCTATCGACGACCGTGTGGCCCGATGGCGGCCGGTTGATCGCGGCAGAGCCTCGAAGGTAGGCGACCCGGCGACTGGGTGAACGAAGGTCGTCATTCCTCGAATCGTACACCCGCTCTCGGAACGCACCCGCCAGCCGTTCCCATCGCCTTACCTGTCACGCCAGGCCCCGGCGCTCCTACCGAAGAAGCTCTACGGCCCGATGACGAGGACCAGGCGTGCTGGTTCTCGGACGTTGACCCGGCGCGGCGGGCTCGCTAGGCTTTCGGGTGCATGGCACCTTCGGCCATTCAGCTCCCTAGAACCCGCCGCTGGACGCGCGTCGAGTACGAGCGCCTGATCAAGCTCGGGGTGTTCCGGCCGGATGAACGGCTCGAGCTGCTCGACGGTCAGCTGGTCGTTCGGGAGCCGCAGGGTAGCCGCCACGCCGCGACGATTCGTCGCGTGATCGCGGCGCTTCGGCGAGCGCTCGGCGACACCTGGCAAATCGACTCGCAGCTCCCGATCGCTCTCGACGACGACTCGGAGCCCGAGCCGGACATCAGCGTGGTCCCGCACGATCCCGGCGCGTACGTCGACGGGCATCCATCTCACGCGGCGCTGATCGTCGAGATCGCCGAGTCCTCGTACCGAATCGATCGGGATTACAAGGCGGGCCTGTACGCTCGCGCCGGCGTGAGGGACTACTGGGTCATCGACGTCGTCCAGGGCGTCCTCGAGGTCCACCGCGAGCCCGAGACGGCCGGCGAGGCGCTTTGGCGATACCGAAGCATCGCCACGTTGCGGCCCCCGGCGCTCGTCACACCACTCGTAGCGCCCGATCGCTCGATCCGCGTCAGCGATCTCCTGCCCTAGCCCCGGCCGACGGACAAGTTACGCGGGGCCGACGAAGCCGATGTAGGCCCCGCACGCCTGCTCGGGCCCGACCAGGATTGCTTGCTCGCCCGTGTTGCGGACACCGCGCGCCGGAGAGGGCAGGCCGTGACCTTCGATCCAGCGGACCGCCGCGTCCATGCTGCGCGTACGATACAGCGCCTGGAAGGGGCCCGGGCCGCGGCGAGACAGCGCCTCGGCGGCGGGCCCTGGCTCGGCTGGCTGCGCGACGGTCAACCCCGTGGGCCCGAGATCGAAGACGGCCATGTCGGCCTTGATCACGGCCCCGCGCTGGATCTTCGGCACGGGCATGCCGAGCACGCGCGCGTAGGTTTCGGCGGTCGCGACGACGTCGGACACGGCGATATAGACCCGATCGAGCCGCAGCGAGCCGTTGGGGTGATCGCCGGCCCCCGGCACCTGCCGTCGCCGCTCGGCGAGCGGCGTCAGGTGCTGGACGAAGAAGATGGGCAGCGGATTGCGCGGGCCGAGGCTCGCCGCCTGCCACCGAAGCTCCTGGCCGTCCGGCGAACGCCGAGCGCCTTCGGCCGGGTCGCTCACGTCGACACCGCGCCCTCGCATCGCCGCCACGTCGGCCGCCAGGTCGTCGCTCTGCACGGCCACGTAGCGGAAGCCGCCGCCGCGGGCGAGAAACTCCGCCAGCCGCGCGTCGGAGGTGCCGGGAGGCACGACGGCACCGCTCTCGCGCGGGCTCAGGAGCTCGAGATAGTCGTCCTGGTTGAAGGCGATCGCGTTGTGGGTCGCGCGGCCCGTGTGCGCGCCGCCCGGATAGATGGCGAAGCCGACGCGCGTGTAGGCGTCGATGCCGCGGTCGAGGTCGGGAACGCAGATCATGATGTGGTCGATGCGAGTCAGCACGTTGGCTCCTCCGAGCGGTGTATGCTACACCCCACGTCGCCGGTAGGCCACGACGGGAGGAGAGCATGGCGGACCAGGTCGTCCTCGTCGAGAAGACCGAAGGGGTCGCGATTCTCACCCTGAATCGCCCGGAGCAGCTGAATGCGATGAACGGCCAGCTCAGCGCCGAGCTCCGCGAGGCGGTCGCGCGCATGAGCGCCGACGACGAGGTCGGGTGCATCGTCATCACCGGCGCCGGTCGGCGCGCCTTTTCCGCCGGGGGCGACATCCACGAGCAGCGCGAGGACGATCGGCGCCACACGCAGGCCGAGCTCGACGCGCGCAACGCCGTTCGCGCCCGGGGCAGCTACGAGATCGGCGCCTGTCCCAAGCCGACCATCGGGATGATGAACGGCCTGGCCTACGGCGGGGCCGCCGTGCTGGCGTCGTCGCTCGACATGCGCGTGGGCTGCGAGCATGCGAGCTTCCGGTTCCTGGCCGCCGCGTACGGGCGGATCAACAGCACCTGGACCCTGCCCAACCAGGTCGGCTGGCCCGTCGCCAAGGAGCTTCTGTTCTCGGCCCGGATCGTCGAAGCGGAGGAAGCCCACCGGATCGGGCTCCTCAATCACCTCGTCCCGTGCGCGGAGCTCCGCGACAAGACGATGTGGCTGGCGACGATGATCGCGAAGAACAAGCGCGAGGCGGTCATGGGCGTGAAGGCGCTCTTGCTCCGCGACAAGGGCGCCGACCTCGAGGAGCAGTGGGCGAACGAGCGGGACTACACGACGAACGTGGTCAGGGGCGCCAAGGCGGAGGCGGCCTTTCCCGAGTTCATCGCCCGCCACGGACGGCCGATCGAGAGCCCGTAAGCGCGGCGCTACTTCGTCGCGTCCTTGACCTTGTCCCCCGCCTTCTTGATCTCCTTGCCGGTGTCCTCCACAGCCTTGTCGATCTTCTGGCCGGCCTTCTCCATCGGCCCCTTCTGCTCGCAACCGGTCAACAGCGCGAGGCTCATCCCCAGCGACACGACGGCATGCCGCAGCCCGAGGTTCCGCATCGGCGTTTCTTCTACTTCTTGATGTTCGCGGCGACCTTGGAGAACGACCCCTCCAGGTCCTTGAACGCGTCGGTGAAGCCCTTCTTCGTGATGTCCCAGTTCTGCTCGGTCGCCTTTCCCATCTCGTCGAGCTTCTTGCCCGTCGCCGCGCTCTTGGCCTTCAGCTCGTTCAGCTGGCGCTGAGAGTCGGCCTTGGCCGCGCTAGTGTCCTTCGCGACCTGTCCCTCGAGCTGCTTGATCTGGACGTTCATGTCGCTCACGAGCTTCTTGCCGTGGGCGACCGCCGCGTCCTTCTCCTTTACCGTGGCGCTCGTGATCTTGTCGACGGTGCTCTGCGCGACGGTCGGCGCCGGCGACATCAGCAGTGCGCACAGCGCGATTGCGAGAAGGCTGACATAGATCCGTTGCATAGCCGTATCCCCCTTGATTCGCTTCACGAGATTGCTTCTAGCTGAGCCCGGCACCAGGCAACGTCACTCTCCCGCGCCGGAGCGACCTTGATGTCCGCGACCTCGTCGGCGCGTCGGCCCCTCGCCGGCCACGGTCGTGCGATGCATGACGCGGCGATAGCGGCTCTCGTTCCAGGGACGGCCGCGATGCAGCACGCAGCGATTATCCCACATCACCAGATCACCCGGCCGCCAGCGATGCGTGTAGACGCAGCTCCGGCGCCGTGGCCCGTTCGAGAAGGTCACGAATGAGCGTGCGGGCCTCGTCCGTCGGCATGCCTACGATCTCGCAGGCATGCGAGGCGACGAAGAACGCCTTGCGGCCGTTCGTCGGATTCGCGCGGATCAGCGCCTGCGGCACCGGCGGCACCTGGGCGGCATCCTCGGGAGCCAAGAGCCCCTCGCCGACCAGACCGCGCGAGTACTCGAAGCTGTGGATCGCCACCTTGCCCTCGAGGGCCGGCGCGTCGCGTCGGGCAGCCGCTCGTACGCGACGCGCATGCTGGCGAACTCGGTCTCGCCTCCCTCCGGCGGCACCTCGCGCGCCGAGAGGAGCGAGGCCAGAGCCGGCACGCGCTTGAACGAGCTGTCGGTGTGCCACATCTGGTTGCCGGCATTGAAGAGGTTGCGCCGGTCGCCGCGCGGGATCAGCCGGTCGTCCGCGTCGACGTTCGCGAGGTTGGAGATTTCCGGGCGGTATCGGGCGTGAGAGACGACCGTGCGGATGGTCGTCTCGAGCGGCCCGAAGCGGCGGCTGAACGCGATCTGCGCCGCGTCGTCGAGCTCTGCCCGCGGAAGAGGAGCACCGAGTGGTCCTCGAACGCGCCGACGATGCGCTCGAAGACGTCGGCGTCGACGTGATTGACGTCGACGCCGACGATCTCGACGCCCAGGAGCGGATGCAGGGGCCTGATCTCGAGCGCCATCCCGATGGGTCCTCCGCGATCTCGATCAGTTCTTGAGCTTGAGGTCCTCGTACGGCGACGAGTACGGATGCAGAGCGATGAGCCCGAGCCCGGATTCCTCCACGCGCGGCCCGGTGGCGTTCAGGAAGCCCAGCTCCCAGAGCGGCGCGTGCATGACCCGCTCGTGGGCCAGCCGTTGGATCTGGTGCAAGAGGGCCTCGCGGCGCTTGGGATCGACCTCGCGAGCTTGCTGAATGGCGAGGTCGTCGATGTCCGGGTAGCCGCCGAACGCGTAGATACCGTCCCTGACGAAATAGTTCTGCACCCGGGTCGCCGCGTTGCCCAGCCCGCCGGCGCCCGCCTGCAAGATGCCGGTGATCTTCTTGTCCTTCCAGGCGCCGAGGAACGCCGCGCGCTCCATCGGCCGGAGCTTGGTGCGGATACCCACGGCGGCCAGGTAGTTGGCGATGGTCTCGGCGACGGTCGAGTACGACCCGTCGCAGCTGTACTCGCCGGCGTCGAAGCCGTTCGGATAGCCGGCCTCGGCCAGGAGCTTCTTCGCCTGCGCCGGATCGTAGGGATACGGCGGGATCGCCAGGGCGTACTCGAAGGCCGCCGGGATGATCGCGCCGGTCATCTTCGAGTGACCCAGCGTCTCCGCCTGGTTGATGGCGTTCTTGTCGAAGGCGAGCGCGGCCGCCAGGCGGACGCGCCGGTCGTGCCAGGGGGATTTCGGGTCCCACTGGGGCATGCCGAAGTTGAGCCACTGGGAGCCGGCGATCACCGTCGGCATCAGCTTGAGCCCCGGCGTGCGCTTCACTTCCTCGCCGAGCGGACCGCGCAGGGAGTACGCGACGTCGACCTCGCCGCGCTTGAGCATCGCCAGCCGCGTCAGGTCCTCGGTCACCGTCTTCCACACCATCCGCTTGACCGCGGGAGTCTTGCGCCAGTACTTCTCGTGAGCGTCGAGGACCATCTCCACGCCGGGATTGAACGACGCGAGCTTGTACGGGCCGGCGCCGATCGGCGCCTTCTTGAACCCTTCGTCACCGACCTTCTCGACGTACTTCTTGGGAACGATCCAGCCCGCGCCGCTGGCCGGCGTGCCGTAGAACGTCATGAAGTCGGGCCACGGCTCCTTCAGCCGGAACCGGATCCGGTAGGGATCGACCACGTCGACGCCGGCCACCTTGTCCTTGAACAGCTTGGCGGCCGCGCCCCGATACCGCTCGAAGGAAAACTTCACGTCCTCGGCCGTGAGCGGATCGCCGTTGTGGAAGACGACGCCCTTGCGCACGACGAACTCGTAGGTCAGACCGTCCTTGGAGGTCGTCCATGATTCCGCCAGCGACGGGGCCATGGAGTTGCCGGGCATCGGCTTCACCATCGCGTCGTGCACGGCGTAGAGCACCATCATGAGGGTGATGATCCCGGTGTGCTCGGCCGGGTCGAACCACACCGGTGAAAGCGACACGTGGACCGCCCAGGTCATCTGCCCCGCGGGCGCTTCCGAGCGTGCCTGGGCCGACGCGGACATCGGCACGTAACCGGTCAGGAGAATCGCGATCAGGAGGAGGGTCGGAAGCGGACGCCGGAGGTTCATGGCGATCACTCTCCGCTCTGAGAGGAGAAATCGTCTCGGGTGCCGCAAGCTTACCACGCGCGTCACCTGTCACTTCTTGAGCTTGAGATCCTCGTACGGCGCGGAGTACGGGTGCAGCGCGATGAGTCCCAGGCCCGACTCTTCGACGCGCGGCCCGACGCCGTTCAGGAAGCCCAGCTCCCAGAGCGGTGCGGCCATGACTCGCTCGTGGGCCAGGCGCTGGATCTGGTGCAACAGCGCCTCGCGGCGCTTGGGATCGAGCTCGCGGGCCTGCTGCACGAAGAGGTCGTCCATGTCGGGATAGCCGCCGAACGAGTAGAGGCCGTCCCTGAGCAGGTAGTTCTGGATCCGGGTGGCGGCGTTACCCTGCCCGCCCGCGCCCGAGTACATGATCGAGGTGATCTTCTTGTCCTTCCAGTTGCCGAGGAATGCCGCCCGCTCCATCGGTCGCAGCTTCGTGCGGATGCCCACGGCGCCGAGCTGGTTGCCGATCGCCTCCGCGACACTTCCATACGACGAGTCGGCCGCGTACTCGGTGTCGAAGCCGTTCGGATACCCGGCCTCGGCCATGAGCTTCTTGGCCCGCGCCGGATCGTACGGATAGGCCGGGATCGCCAGCGCGTACTCGTAGGCCGACGGGATGATGCTCCCGCTGGGCCGCGAGAAGCCGAGGGTCTCGGCTTGATTGATGCCGTCCTTGTCGAAGGCGAGCGCGGCGGCCAGACGTACGCGCTTGTCGTGCCAGGGCGATTTCGGGTCCCACTGCGGGGCGCCGAAGTTGAGCCACTGGGTCGCGTTGCCGACCAGGCCGACCAGCTTGAGGCCCGGCGTCTTCTGCACCTCTTCGCCGAGCGGACCGCGCAGTGAATACGCGATATCCACCTCGCCCCGCTTCAGCATCGCCAGACGCGTCAGGTCCTCGGTCACTGTCTTCCAGACCAGGCGCTTGACGGCGGGGGTCTTGCGCCAGTAGCGCTCGTTCGCGTCGAGCGTGATCTCGATCCCCGGGTTGAACGACGTGAGCTTGTACGGCCCGGCCCCGACGGGTGCCTTCTTGAACCCCTCGTCGCCGACCTTCTCGACGTACTTCTTGGGAACGATCCAGCCCGCGCCGCTGGCGGGCGAGCCGTAGAACGTCATGAAATCAGGCCACGGCTCCTTCAGACGGAAGCGCACGCGGTACGGGTCGACGACCTCGACACCGGCGACCTTCTCCTTCAGCAGACTCGCGGCCGCGCCCTTGTAGCGCTCGAAGGAGAACTTGACGTCCTCGGCCGTCAGCGCGTCGCCGTTGTGGAACACGACGCCCTTGCGCACGACGAACTCGTAGACGAGACCATCCTTCGACAAGGTCCACGATTCGGCGAGCGAGGGCGCGAACGGCTTGCCGGGCATCGGCTTCACCATCGCATCGTGCACGGCGGTGAGCACCATCATCACCGAGATGATGCCGGTGTGCTCGGCGGGATCGAACCACACCGGCGCGAGCGAGATGTGCACCGCCCACGTCATCTGTCCCGCGGGCGCGTCGGCGCGCGCCTGCGCCTCGACCGGTGTGGCCACGTAGGGAGCGAGCAGAGCCAGCAGCAAGGTCAGGATCAGGACCGGAACCGGACGCCGAGCGTTCATGACTGTCTCTCTCCGCGATGAGAAGGAAGTCGCTTCGGGTGCGGCAAGCTTAGCACGCGAACGCGACACCTCAGGCCGGCGACCGGAACATCTCGTCGACCTCGATCTGGTAGCCGTCGGCCAGGCTGTTCGTCTCGTTGGCCATGCCCACGACGGCCATCAGCTCGCCCAGCATCGCGTCGGTCATGCCGCGGCCGCGGGCCGAGGCGGTGTGGGAGGCGATGCAGTAGCGGCAGCCGTTGGTGGCGCTGACCGCGAGGTAGATCATCTCCTTGGTGAGCGGGTCGAGCGCCCCGGGCGCCATCACCGACTTGAGCGTGTCCCACGTGCGCCGCAAGGTGGGCGGGTGGCTGGCCAGCGCCTTCCAGAAGTTGTTCACGCGATCGATCTTCCGCGTGGCCATGATGTCGTCGTAGACCGCGCGCACTTCGGCGCTCGCCTCGGCATATTCGATCAGCTTTACGGTCGCCATGACGCCTCCTGTTCGGCTGCACGGTACCATCGCGGGCCGGCGCCGGGGAGATCCTTGACAGCGCCCGCGTCGCCGCGGTACGACAAGGCACCGCAATCAGGTCCACGAGGAGAGGTCGATGAAAGTCAAAGCGGCGAACGGCTTCGCGCGTGCGCTCAAGGCCGAGGGGATTCCCTGGGTGAGCTGCTACCCGACCAACCACGTCAACAACGCGCTCGGCGAAGAGGGCGTGCCCATCCTCATGATGGGCGAGGAGCGGTTCGCGGTCGCGGTGGCCGACGCCTATTCACGCGTCACGTGCGGCAAGCAGATCGGCGTCTGCACCATCATGGCCAACCTCAACGCCGCCGGGATCCAGATGGCGTACGGCGCCATCGGTCAGGCGTGGGAGGATTCGTCGCCGCTCCTGGTCATCACGGAAGGCGTGGGCCAGGGCGCCGCCCGCCACACGCACTACGACATGGCCGAGGCGCTCAAGTCGGTGACCAAGTGGGTCGGCAAGGTCGACCGCGCCGAGCTCATTCCGGATTACGTGCGCCGAGCGTTCACGCATCTGCGATCGGGCCGGCCGGGCCCGGTGCTGCTGATCATCCCGCGCGACCTCGGTGAGTACGACGCCGACGAGCACCCCTATTCGCCCGTGAAGGGCTGGAAGTCCGGCCCCGATCCCGACGACGTGAAGTCCGCGGTGAAGGCGCTGCTGGCGGCGAAAGATCCGCTCCTCTACGTGGGTGAGGGCGTCTACTACGCCGACGCCACGAGCGAGCTCCTGAAGTTCGCGGAGCTCGCCCACATCCCGGTGCTGACGACCTTGAAGGGCAAGGGCACCTTCCCCGAGAACCATCCGCTGTCGGTGGGGGTCCGCGGCTCGCTGGCCGATCACTTCCTGAACAAGTGCGACCTGCTGTTCTCGATCGGCTCGAGCCTGTTCCCGAATCGATTCAGCCACGCCGTGCCCAATCCCGAAAAGAAGACGATCATCCAGTGCACGGTCGACACCCTCGACCTCAACCGCAGCTACGAGACGCGGCACGCCGTCGTCGGCGACGCGAAGCTCACCCTGCAGGCGCTGATCGCCGAGCTGTCCGCGCGCGGGCCGAAGAAGAATCCGGAGCTCGTCGAGGAGATCCGCCGTGGCAAAGAGGCATTCCTCGCGAAGTTCCGGCCGTGGATGGAGTCGAACGAGACGCCGATCAACCCCTATCGCGTGCTCGGCGACCTGATGAAGGTGCTCGATCCCAAGAACTCGTTCGTCACCGCGGACTCGGGCAACACGCGCGACCAGACCAGCACCGTGTACGAGGCGCAGATCCCGCGCGGCCATCTCGGCTGGGGCAACGTGTCGACGCTCGGCTTCAGCCTGGCCGGCGCGGTCGGCGCCAAGCTCGCGTTTCCCGACCGGCAGAGCGTCCTCGTCACCGGCGACGCGGGCGTCTGCTACATGATGGGCAACTTCGAGGCGGTGGCGCGCTACAAGATCGGCATCACGGCGCTCCACATCAACAACGGCGGCTACTCCGGCTACGGCCCGGGCTTCTGGGGCGGCGGCCACGATCCGTACACCTGGAAGGTGTCGGATCACGCCTCGGCGTGCATGGCCAACATGGCGAAGTCGGTCGGCTTCTACAGCGAGGACGTCACGAAGCCGGCCGAGGTGCTCCCGGCGATCAAGCGCGCCCTGGACGAGAACGCCAAGGGCCGACCGGCGTTCCTCGAGTTCATCTGCTCGCACCATCCGGTTCACGGCGGCTGGGTCCGCGCCGGCTCGGGCGGGCACTAACGATCGTTGACTCCTCGCATCGGGCCGGCCCGCCGTCAGGGGCCGGCCGGCCCGATGAATAGCGCGGCTACTTCTTGCGGGGGTCGTCGGCGGGATTGACGAACGTGATGTCCGTCGGTCCGACGCCGTGCACCTGGACAACCGTCTCCTGACCGCCTGCCCACGCGAAGTGCCGGTGCGTCGGCGGGATCGAGACGTAGCCGCCGACCGGCAGCTCCTTGGCGGAGCCCTGATCGAACTTCTCGCCCATCCCGATGAAGAACGTTCCGGTCAGCACGGTCACGTTCTCGACGGCCTTGTGATAGTGGGGCGCGACCTTGTAGTTGGCCGGAAACTTCACGCGATAGACGAACGGTCCTTCCTTGCCAGGATCGCCCTGCACGATCGCCAGCCTCGCGCCCGGGAAGGTCGGCGGCTCGACCCACTTCAAGGCGTCGTTCGTCATGGTCAGGTGCTGCCCGTGTTGAGCGGGCGCTGACGTCACGCTGATGAGAAGCGCAATCAACACCGTCAGAAAAATACGCATCGCTGGGGCCCTCCTTGAACTGGTCGATGGTCGGAGCTGGGTGATGGTGGATCAAAGCCGGCTGCGGCCACACTATGCTGTGGAGATGACGCTCGTCAAGCCAGAGACCGTGATCGACGCCGTCGTCTTCGATCTCGACGGCACCTTGTGGGACACGAGTGCCAGCTGCGCGATCGCATGGAATCGGGTGCTCGACCGCCACCGCATTCCGTTCCGGCCGATCACCGAGCACGACGTTCGCGGCGTCACGGGCAAGTCGCACGAAGAATGCATCCGCGAGGTCTTCGCCGGTCTGCACGAGGCCCACATCGCGACGCTCGACGCCGAGACGCAGCTCGAGGACAACCGCGTCGTCGCCGAGCTCGGCGGCTCGCTGTTCGGCGACGTCGAGGCCGGGCTGAGACAGCTCTGCGCACGCTATCCGCTCTACATCGTCAGCAACTGCCAGGCCGGCTACATCGAGACCTTCTTTCAATGGTCCCGCCTCGGTGGCTGCTTTCGCGACTTCGAGTGCTGGGGCAACACCGGCCTCTCCAAGCCGCAGAACCTCCGTGTGCTGATCGATCGCAACGAGCTTCGTCACCCGGTCTTCGTCGGCGACACCCCCGGCGACCAGGCCGCCGCCAGCGACTGCAACATCCCCTTCCTCCACGCCGCCTACGGCTTCGGCCAATGCCCCAACGCCGACCACCACTTCGCCTCCTTCTCCACCCTCACCACCTACCTCCTAAGCCAGACCCTCGCCCCAGCGACCCCACCCCTGACGTAAGCGACGGTCGTACTCCGCGACCGCTCCTCTGTCGAAGCCGTTGTGTCGTACGCCAACGCGCGTGGGCCGGGCTGGCGGGACGGGCGGTGGGCCGGGCGTGGACGGGGTCGAAGGGACCCGTTCCCTCCAAGCGGGCGGCGGACACCGCGCGCCCGGATGGAGCCCAGCCGCCGCGGAGCAGCGCACGCGTGCCGCGTGGTCCTCTCGACCCCGTCCACGCCCAGCCCGCCGCCCGGCCCGCTCGCGTTCAAGGTGGGCACGAAGCGCTGGCGCAGATAGCGATTGGCGGCCTCCACGGTACGGATTCAGGCCGCCCGCAATTCGTTCACGAGCCGCCCCTGCAGCGTGCGATTCATCCGCTCGCTGCGCCCCCGCGCTTGCCGCGAGAAACTCACGATGTGCTCGATCCCGAGCCGGGCGAGCGCCCGGCCGACCTGAGTCACTTTCGCGCGATCGGCGCGGTGCCGGAGGTCCGCGTGTACACCGCCCAGCTCGCGCGGTCGGTGTAGATGGCCCCCGGAATGCCGTGCTGCTCCAGTATCACGCGCAGGGCTGTCATGATAGCGCCGAGACTCTTGCCGCCCTCGACTAGTTGCGCATAGAGCACACGCGTGGTGGCGTCGTCCACCGCTACGATCAAGGTCTGCCACCGCTCGGGAACCAACGCGAGCCAGCGATGGCCGCTGCCGTCGAGGTGTACCAGCTCGCCCCAGCACGGCCGCGGCTCGCTGCGGCGCCGGTGAAATAGCCCGGCCCACGCGACTTGACGCAAACCGAGCAATCCCGTATACCGGCCAGACGCGACCCGTGACAGGAGGAATAGCGTATGGCGATGTACTGGAAGGAGATTACGGTCAACTGGGGCGAATCGGACCCGTTTGGCCTCGTGTACTATCCGCGGATCGTCGCCTGGTTCAACGACACTGAGCACGAGCTCTTCCGCGTGATCGGCTACCCGATCGAGCAGATGATCAAGAACGACCGCACGACGTTCGTGATGGGCGAGATCCACTTCCGGTTCATCGGACCGGCCGCGTATGGCGATCGGATCGTGAACACGATCACCCTGGCCGAGGTCGGCAACCGCACCCTGCACTGGAACTGCAAGGCCAAGAACGCCGTCACGGGCGCTCCCGTCAGCGAGGGCAAGGCGACGCGCGTCTACGCGCGTATCAACGAAGACGGCTCCTTGAGCTCGCAGCCGATCCCCGTCGAGATGCTAACCGCGCTCAACGAGCTGGGAGGCCTGACCCATCTGAAGACGAACAGCGGCGCGACGAGGCTCGGCGCCGAGCGCTAGCACCGCATGGCGCGGGTCGAGGGCACGGCGGTGGGGCGCCTTGCCCCACCGCCGTCGCGGACGTCTCAGCGGGTGGGCTTCACCGTGTCGAACAGCACCTTGTACTGGCCGTAGCCGGCTTCCTCGAGCTTCGCGGCCGGGATGAACCGCAAGGACGCCGAGTTGATGCAGTATCGGAGCCCCGTCGGTCCGGGCCCATCCGGGAACAAGTGCCCCAGGTGGGAGTCGCCCGCCGCCGAGCGCACCTCGACCCGTCGCATCCCGTGCGAGTTGTCGGCGTGCTCCGTGACGTTCTCCTTCTCGAGCGGACGCACGAAGCTCGGCCAGCCGGTGCCCGAGTCGAACTTGTCGGTCGACGCGAACAGGGGCTCTCCGGTCACGACGTCGACGTAGATGCCAGGCTCGTGATGGTTCCAGAACTCGTTGCGGAACGGCGGTTCGGTCGCGCTGCACTGCGTCACCTGGTACTGATCCGGAGTCAGCTTCGCCTTCACTTCCTTGTCGCTCGGCTTCTTGTAGGTCATGGCCCCTCTCCTGTGTAGACGTATTAGAGCACGCCCGCCAGGACCTGCGCCGTCAGCCCTTCACGTAGGCGAGCTTCTCGGCCACCTTGCCGCCGCGCACGCGCATGACGTCGACCCCGCGCACGTGGCCGCCACGGTCGTCCCAGTGAAACACCCAGCGCACGAGCGCGCGGTCGCCGGTCGCGAAGATCTCTTCGGTCTCGAATCGGGCGCCGGGAGTCGATTCGAAGAAGCGCGTCCAGAAAGCCCGGACCGCGGCGGCGCCCACGAATCGCTCGCCGTCAGGCGACGGCTGGGTGTTCTCGAAGACGCAGTCGGCGGTCATCATGGCCATCACGCCGTCCACGTCGTGGCGATTGAACGCTTCGTTGAAGCGATGAACGGCGTCCAGCGTCGCCTTCGTCTCTAAGTCGGGCATACTGGTCCCCCCGAGGCTCGATTCTGCCAGATCGGCGCCCGAGCACGCGCTGGGATACCATGCTGCGTCGATGGCCACGCCGAATCCTGGCAAGGACGCCTCGCCGGTCACGGCCGCGCTGAATCGTGCGGTGCTGGACGCGCTGCCGTTCGCCGACACGCAGGACTTCGACGACGCCCGCCGCGGCTTTCTGGCCACGCTCCCCGAGGTCGAGATCAGGAACGACCAGGGGCGCGTCGTGTGGACGCTTCGCGACTACGCCTTCCTGTCCGACGAGCACGCCCCGGCGACCGTCAACCCGAGCCTCTGGCGGCTGGCTCGCCTCAACCTGAATCACGGCCTCTTCCAGGTGACGGACCGCATCTATCAGATCCGCGGCTTCGACGTCTCGAACATGACCTTGATCGAGGGCGATCGCGGCCTCATCGTCGTCGATCCCCTGATGTCGACCGAAGTCGCCCGCGCGGGCCTGGCACTCTACACCCAGCACCGGGGACAACGTCCGGTCGTGGCGGTCATCTACTCGCACAGCCACGTCGACCACTACGGCGGCGTGCGGGGCGTCGTCGACGACCAGGACGTGAGCGCGGGCCGCGTCGAAGTCTGGGCGCCCGATCGTTTCATGCAGGAGGTCGTCGCCGAGAACGTGCTGGCGGGGACGGCGATGGTCCGCCGGGCGCAGTTTCAGTTCGGTCCCACCTTGCCCAGAGGCCCGCGCGGCCAGGTCGACACCGGCCTGGGCAAGGCGACGTCGCGCGGCACCGTCACGCCTGATCCCGCCCACGCGCATCGTCAAGGAGCCCTTCGAGACGCACCGCATCGACGGGATCGAGGTCGTGTTCCAGCTCACGCCCGAGACCGAGGCGCCCGCCGAGATGCACATGTTCCATCCCGGGCTCCGGGCGCTGAACCTTGCCGAGAACGCCACCCACAATCTGCACAACGTCTATCCGATCCGCGGCGCCCAGGCGCGTGACGCCAACGCGTGGGCGAAGTATCTGAACGAGGCGCGCGATCGCTTCGGGCGGGACGCGGACGTGGCCTTCGCCCAGCACCATTGGCCGGTGTGGGGTAACGACCGCGTGCGAGACTTTCTGGGCAAGCAGCGCGACCTCTACAAGTACCTGCACGACCAGACCGTGCGGCTCATGAACCACGGCTACAAGGCGGTCGAGATTGCCGAGCGCCTGGCCCTGCCGAAAAGCCTCGCATCGACGTGGCACGTCCGCGGCTACTACGGAACCGTGAGCCATAACGCGAAGTCGGTCTATCAGCGCTACATCGGCTGGTACGACGCGAATCCCGCCAACCTGAACCCGCTGCCGCCGGTCGAGCGCGGTCGCAAGTACGTCGAGTACATGGGCGGCGCCGGCGCCGTCGTCCGGCGCGGCCGCGAGGACTTCGCCCGGGGCGAGTACCGCTTCGTCGCCGAGGCCATGAGCCACGTCGTCTTCGCCGATCCCGACAACCTCGAGGCGCGGCAGCTCGGGGCCGACGCGCTCGAACAGCTCGGCTACGCGGCGGAGTCGGCGACCTGGCGGAACGCATATCTGCTGGGCGCGCTCGAATTGCGGCAGGGTGTGCCCGCGACCGCCGCGCGCGCGCCCGTGAGCCCCGACGTCGTCCGGGCGATGAGCCTCGACCTCTTCTTCGACTATCTCGGCGTGCGGATCAACGGCGAGAAGGCGGAAGGCCGGCGCATCGTCATCAACTGGGTGTTCTCCGATCTCGCTCGGCGCTACGTGGCCAACCTCGAAAATTCCGCGCTCACCTGCCTGGTCGACCGGCGGAGCGACGGCGCCGACGCGACGGTGACGCTCGAGCGGGCGGTGTTGAACGGGCTGGTCTTGCGGGAGCTCACGTGGGCCGACGCCGTCGAGCGCGGCGTCGTGCGGGTCGAGGGCGATGCGGCGAAAGTCGCCGAGCTCTTCGCCCTGCTCGACGACTTCAGCTTGATGTTCGAGGTGCTGGAGCCGAAGCGAGAGGCGCGCGCCGCTCGAGGACGGCCTGGATCATGACGATCCGTCCCTCCTCGCGGTTTCGCTGACCGGCCCGCACGATCTCGTCGAGCGCATCGCCCATGATGATGCGCTGGACGCTGTGGGCGGGACTGGCGGCCCCCGTGCTCGGTCCCGTCGCTTCCGCGGTGACGTCGTCCCACGCGCGGACGCCGAATCCGGCGGCCTCGATCATCTGGCGCATCTCGCCGGGAGCGCGAAGAAAGCTCGCCCGCGCGTCCCGCGCCCACATCACCGGGAACACGATCGGCTGGACGGGGCCGGCCATCGGCTCCTGCAGCGCGAGCAGCCCGCCCGGGCGCAGCGCACGCGCGAAGCCCGCATAGAGCCGCTCCTTGTCGGTGATGTTCATGCCGCTGTTTTGCGTCCACACGACGTCGAACACCTGGCCGTCTACGTCGAGCGTCAGCGCGTCGCCGACCCGGTGCGTGACGCGCTCGCTCAGTCCGAGACGCGCCGTAAGGGAGGCTCCGGCGCGAACGTAGGACTCGGTGAGGTCGACCAAGGTGACGCGGCAGCCGAACTTGGCAGCCAGGGTGCGCGCCGGCCCGCCCAGCCCGCCGCCCACGTCTAGAACCCGCATGCCCGGTCGGAGCTCGGCCAGGCGTGCCAGCCGCTCGGTCGCGCTCTTGCCGCCGCTGTGAAAGTGGTCGGCCGGCGCGAGATCGTCGACCGTCAGCGCGCCGATGTTCTTGCCGCTGGCGGCGAGCGCGTCGAGAATCCTGCGCTCGAGCCCGTCGCGGCCCCAGTAGGCGTTGGTCGCGGTGGCGTCGCTTCGATCGAGGCTCACGGTCGTGTCTGGGCTGCCGCCGACCGCCTACCGGAGCGCCGGCTCGCCGGCGAACGCGGGCCGAACCTCTTCGGCGAAGCGGCGCAAGGTCTCGAATCCACCGGTAGTGTTGAGCAGCACGTACTCGGCCCCGAAGTCACGCAGCTTCTGTAGCTTCACGGCGATCTCGTCCGGCGTGCCGTAGAGCGCGCCGGCCTCGGCGGCCTCGAGCGTGTGCGCGTAGGTCATGATGGTCGAGTTGTTCTGCCCGTCCGGGCGCTGCGCGAGGTTGTGGACACGCTCGCGCGCCGCCATGCGGGTCTCGAGCGCCTTCTGACGCTCGGCGGCGTTCTTCACGACGTTGACCGAGCGGGTGACCGCCACCTGCATGGGGTCGAAGCGTCGGCCGCGCGCTTGCACTTCCGCCTTGAAGAGCGCGATGCGCTCGCCGATCTGCTCGATCGACGCAAACTGGTCGAGTAAGAGATTGTAGCCGAGCTCGGCGACCTTTTTGATCGACTGCGGGCGTCCGGCGCCCATCCACAGCGGCGGGTGCGGCTTCTGAGCCGTCGGCGGCTCGACGACGACGTTGTCGAACTGGAAGTACTTGCCGCGATGCGACCACGGGCGGTCGGACGTCCACGCCTTCAGAATCACCTCGAGGCACTCGTCGAACCGTTGATCCGCCTCTTCCATCGGAATGCAGAATCCCGCGAACTCGTTGTGGCGATACCCCTGGCCGATGCCGAAGTCGATCCGGCCGCCGGACAAGAGGTCCATCGTGGCGACCTGCTCGGCCAGCAACACGGGGTTGTGCCAGGGCAAGGTGATCACGGCGGTGCCGAGTCGCAGGGTCGTCGTGCGCGCGCCGACCCAGGTCAACAAGTTCAGGGTGGCTGAGATCTGACCGAACCCGGTGAAGTGGTGCTCGACCACGAACGAGCTGACGTAGCCGAGCGCCTCCGCCCGGACGTTGTTCTCGACGAACTCTCTGAAGCCGGCCCCGCTGTCGACGTCCGGGCCGCCCCGCTTGGCCTGCGCGCTCCCGAAGAGTCCGAATTGCATCAGGCGGCTCCGTTCTGCTGGAACCAGCCGCGCAGGCGCTGCCAGCCGTCTTTCGCCGGCGTCTCTCGATAGCTCGGGCGATAGTCGGCGTGGAAACCGTGCGGCGCGCCGTCGTAGAGCACGATCTCCGACGGCTTCTTCGCCGCCTTCAGCGCCGCTTGCATCTTCTCCACATCCGCGTTCGGGATGCCCTGATCGGCGTCGCCGTAGAGGCCCAGCACGGGCGCCTTCAAGCTGTCGATCAGGTCGATCGGGTTCTTCGGCGCCATCTCGTTGGTCGGGCCCGTGAGCCGGCCGTACCAGGCGACGCCGGCCTTGAGGACCGAGCTATGCTCGGAGTAGAGCCAGACCACCCGGCCGCCGTAGCAGAACCCCGTGATGCCCAGCCGATTGACGTCGCCCTTCTCCGTTTTCACAAACGCCGTGGTCGAGTCGAGGTCGCTCATGACCTGGCGGTCGGGAGTCTTCGCCGCCGCGGCGCGTCCGTCGTCGATCGTGGTGAGCTTGGTCACGTCGGTGGCTCGCGCGAAGAGCTCCGGGGCCACGGCGTAGTAGCCCATCTTCGCGAAACGGCGGCACACGTCCTTGATGTGCTCGTGGACGCCGAAGATCTCTTGTACGACCAGCACCGTCGGAAACGTCCCGCCGGCCGCCGGCATCGCGCGATACGCCGGAATCTGACCGTCGGCGACGGGCACCTTCACCTCGCCCGCGGTGAGGCCGCTGGTGTCGGTGGTGATCACGCTCTGCGCGTTCACGGGCCCCGTCGCGAGCGTGAATCCTGCGATCAGGCTCGTCGTCAGAAAGCCCCGCCGGGAAAACTCGGTCGGGGGCAGCAGACTCTTGGTTTCGAATTCGAGCTCGGGCTGCGACATTGTTCCCTCCTGGAGAACGCGCGCCGACTCTCGAATGTAGCCGAATCGCCGCGTCCTCGCCACTCTCCTGATTGCGCCGCGTCAGCGAGCCGGCCGGCGCGGCTCGGATGGCGGGGGTTGCGCGGGTACGGCTCAGGCTCTACGCTGCCGGCCCATGAAGATCACCAGCGTTCGCGCCACGTGGGTGCACGTGCCGATCCCGTCCGAGCGACAGCACGTCAGCGACTTCGGCCGGGTCACGTCGTTCGATTCCGTGATCGTGAAGATCGAAGCCGACGGGCTCGTCGGCTGGGGCGAGGCGAAGGCGGGCGTCGGCAGCTCGTCGTCCGCGCACGGGCTAGCGGCGATCATCAATCGCGACTACGCGCCGCTGCTCGTCGGCCAGGACCCGCGCGACGTGAGCCGGCTCTGGGACGTGATGTACAACACGCCGCGCGAGGGCTACGCGCTCGACCGCGGACACGTCCTGCCGCAGCTCGGGCGGCGGGGGCTCTCGATCTCGGCCATCGCCGGCGTCGACCTGGCGCTCTGGGATCTGCTCGGCAAATCCCTCGGCGCGCCCGTCTGGCGTCTGCTGGGCGGGCGCCGTGCCGAGCGCATGCCGGCGTACGCGTCGGGGGGATGGGCCGACGAGGCTCACATCGGCGGGCAGCTCCAGGGCTACGTGGACAAGGGCGGCTTCCGCGCCGTCAAGATGCGGGTCGGCGTGATGGACGGCGAGCCGCGTGCGTCGGCGGCGCGTGTGCGCGCGGCCCGCCGGGCGATCGGGCCCGACGTGAAGCTGATGGCCGACGCGCACGGCACGTGGACCGTCGCCGAGGCCAAGGCGTTCTGCCGGATGGTGGAGGACTGCGATCTCTACTGGCTCGAGGAGCCGGTGACCGCCGACGACAAGGCCGGCCTTGCCGAGGTGCGCCGCTCCTCCGCGGTGCCGATCTCCACCGGCGAGAGCGAGTTCACCCGCCACGACTTCCGCGAGATCGCCGAGCTACGCGGGGCCGACGTGCTCCAGCCCGATCTCGCCATCGCCGGCGGCCTCACCGAGGGCGTGCGGATCGGCGCGATCGCCGCCGCGTACAACCTGCGCCTGGCGCCGCATCTCTGGTCCGGTGCGCCGGCCTTCGCCGCGGGCGTCGCCCTCGCCGCGAGCCAGACGACCGGGTTCATCCTGGAATACTCGCTGGGCGCCAATCCCCTCTTGCACGAGCTGGTGGCCGAGAAGTTCCCGGTGGTCGACGGCTACGTCGCGATCCCCGACCGTCCGGGGCTCGGGATCACCGTCGACGAATCGTTCGTCCGTCGCTACGCGCGCGAATAGCGGGAACGCCCGCGAGAGCCGGCTAGACGCGTCCTGGAACGGGAGTGCCGAAGAAGATCTGCCGGACCCGATCGCGGCCGATCACGCGCACCAGCTCGCGCATCGCGGAGTAGATGAGGAACAGGACGACGAGCAGGAGCTGGACCGCCCAGAAGTGGGGCCACACCAGCTCGCTCCAGAGGTGCTCGTTCGCCGCCCGAAAGCCCGTGCGCCACCACAGCGGAATCAAGTGCTCGAGGTAGTGGACGAACAGGGACGCGCCGACGTAGATCGCGGTCTTCCACACCACGTTGTATATGAGCGGCCTTTCGGGAAAGCGATTGATGATCGGGAGCATGTCGGCGATCAGCACCACCTTCGCCACGAGCAGGGCCGTCAAGGTCGCGGTCGCCATGGAGAGCGGATGCAAGCCGTACTCCCTGGCAATCAGCGACCGCTCCAGCAGGACGATGTGGAAGGCGATCAGAAAGAAGATCATCGGAGGAAGGACTTCGAAGAACTCGTGCTTCACCTTCGCCCAAATCTTGCCCACCTGATCCTCCCTCGCGTGCCGCTCACGTTGCGGGTTCGGGAGCCGGCGCCGGGACGACGGTAGCCTTGGGGGCGTAGGTCGGCAGGAGTGCGGCGAAGAAGGTGGTGCAGGCCGCAAGGACGGCCAGGACGGTCAGCAGCGTGGTGAAGCCGGCCGTCTTGACGGTCGGGCCGAGCAGGTAGACGGCGAGTGAGCTGACGCCGAACCCCACGGCCAGGCGGATGCCGGCGACGCGCGAGCGCATGCGGTCGTCGACGTATTGCACGATCATCGCGTCGATGAATGGGATCGCGCCGAAGACGAAGACCATGAACATGAGCATCGCGACGTAGAGCGGCCAGCCGGTGACTTGCGAGGCGAAGAGGAACAGCGGAATCTGGCCCGCCGCCACCGGCACGTACACCCACTTGAGCGGCACCCGATCGATCAGCTTGCCTACGACGAGCTGGGCGAACGAGGCCACCGTGTAGACGACGGCGAGCAGCGCGCCGATCGTGGCGGGATCGTCGACCACGCCGTGCAGCCGCTCGGCCAGGAGCTGGCCGTTGCCGTTCGTCGTGAAGTTGAAGATGAGGCTGCCCGAGATGGCGGCCAGGGTCATCACGGTGAGCACGCGCGCCAGCACCGAGCGCGGTAGGTCGACCATTTTCCTGGGACGCTTGGCCGGCGCGACGTCCTCACGCGGCACCACCAGCACGAACAGCACGCCGCACACCAGCGCGATGAGACCGGGCACGGCGAAGGCGACCCGCCAGCCGGCGTACTTCACCAGAAAGCCCGTGAGCACGGCGGCGACGGCGATGCCGAGATTTCCGGCAAGCCCGTTGAGGCCGATCGTGAACCCCGGGTTCTTCACGCTCTGCACGAGCATCGGAATGCCGACCGGATGGTAGATCGACGAGAAGGCGCCCATCACCGTGAGCGCGACGGCCAGCGACCAGACACCGGGCACGGTCGCGATCGCCAGGCCCGACAGACCCATGCCGATGAAGAACACCACCATCATCGCGCGCCGGCCCCAGAGATCGCCCAGACGCCCGGCCGGCAGCGAGCCGAGCCCGAACATGACGAAGGCGCCGACCGTGTAGGGCATCAGGTCCTGCCAGATCATTCCCCACTCCAGGGCGATGGCCGAGACGGCGGTGGCGAAGATCAGCAGGAACAGGTGATCGAGCGCGTGGCCGACGTTCAGGAGCAGGGCGGTGGGACTGGCGTTCGTCATCGCGGTTGGGGTCTCCCTCATGGGCCCGGCCAGGCGTCGAGGACGCCGCGCTTCCGGGTGCGCTTCTGCGCTTCGGACAGCTTGAAGTCGTGTGCGTACGGCGCCGACTCGAACGAGCCGTAGGTCGGATTCGCGATCATGATCCACTCGCGGCCCCAGCGCGCCTTGTGCTCCTCCATCACCTTCAGGCGCTCGGCCTCGGTGCCGCGAAACTCGTCGACGAAGTCGGCGAAATTGTCGCCGACGTTGATCAGGACGCGATAGCTCTTGGCGACGTACGCGCGGCGCGTGCCCTTCGCCGAGCTCCAGTCCGGCTGCTTGCGCGTCATGAGCATCGTATCGACGGACCCGCCCATCGGGAACCCGTACTTCTCGAGGTTCCGGCGGCTCGCGGGCTCCTCCTCGGCGGTGCGGTTGGAGATGTAGAACACCTTCACACCCTTCGAGTTGGCATACTTCGCGAACTCTATGGCGCCGGGAATGGGCTGCGAGGTCACCGTGTTGACGTAGGCGTTCCAGGTCTTCGGATCGAAGCTCGTGCCCTTCAGGGTCATCCACGCCTGATAGCCGGAGTTGTCGAGGATCGTTTCGTCGATGTCGAGGATGATGGCCGGCGGAAGGGACTGATACGCGCCGGTCTGCTCCCTGGGCGCTGCCGTCCAGCTTCGATCCTCCAGCGCCTGATCGAGCCGGATTCGCGCGAGCGCGAAGGCCGTGAGCGCGCTCGCCTTGAACTCGACCGACCGCTGCGTCCACAGCACCGCATTGAGCAGGTCGCTGGCGGGGACCTCGGGCGCTGGAGCCTGCTGGGCGCCACGAGGTCCGGCACATCCCAGCGCGGCGACGAGCACTAGTCCCGCCAGCCACGCGCGCCGTGAGTGATTGCCCATCACGCCGATCATGCCGTTTCTCCTGTCGCGGTGCGCGCCGCGCATCTGGCGCGTCACGCTCGCCGAGTTGCGCGCAACGGGCGCAGACACGGCTCCAGATCCTGGTAGCGACTCACGATAGCACCGCCGCTCTCGTGGATGAAGAACTCGACCTGCAGGTTGACCGTGGAGCCTTCGTTGTCGGCGCTCAGCCGGAAGTCGCCTCGATAGCCGACGATCAGCTTGCCGCGCGCGAACGCGTAGCCGATCTCGGCGGCGGTGCCGCTGTCGACGTCGGTCCCGTCGAGCACCGCGACCACACCGTCGCTCCGATCGATCGCCGCCCGATTGGTCGCGCCGATCTCGCGGTTCAGCTTCCGCCAAGCCTCGCGCTTCTCGGGCCCGTACGGCAGCCGCTGCACGGCGTCGATCTGCGCCTGGTCGGCCAGCGCCCACGGATCGAGGATCTCGTACCCGAGGCCCGCCACGAACGGGACGAGCACCGAGCTATGGAAGTGCCGGCCGGCTTCGGAGAAGCCCAGCGGGCCGGCCATGTAGATCTTCGGCGGGATCGGCATCTCGCCCGAGAATAGCGCAGCACCGAGCGCGAGTCGACGGACCGAGATCGTATATCATCGGGCGAACAAGGAGCGCGACCATGACACTCTCGAGCTCGCTCACCGCCGCCGTCGCTGTCGTCGCCGTGATGACCCTGACCGGCTCCGTCACGGCTCAGGAGTTCGTGCCCGCCATCGTGTTCGACATGGGCGGGAAGTTCGACAAGTCCTTCAACGAGGCGGCGTATAACGGCGCCGAGCGCTTCAAGAAGGAGTCCGGGATCGCGTATCGCGAGTTCGAGGTGACCGCCGAGGCTCAGCGCGAGCAAGCCCTGCGTAACATGGCGCGCCGCGGCTCGGCGGTCATCGTGGGAATCGGCTTCTCCCAGGCGAGCGGCATGGAGAAGGTCGCCAAGGAGTTCCCGAATCTCAAGTTCGCCATCGTGGACGCCGTCGTGAACCAGCCCAACGTGCTGTCGATCGTCTTCAAGGAGCACGAGGGATCGTTCCTGGTCGGCATGGCGGCGGCGATGGCCTCGAAGTCGGGCAAGGTCGGGTTCGTCGGCGGGATGGACATCCCGCTCATCCGCCGGTTCGCCCTCGGCTACGAGGAAGGCGCGAAGTACGTCAACCCCAAGATCGAAGTTTTCCAGAACATGACCGGGACGACCCCGGCGGCCTGGAGCGATCCGACGCGCGGGGGCGAGCTGGCGCGAAGCCAGTTCGATCGCGGCGCTGACGTCGTCTACGCCGCGGCGGGCGCCACCGGGCTCGGCGTGCTCCAGGCGGCCAAGGACAAGGGTCGGCTCGCCATCGGCGTCGACTCGAACCAGAACTACATCCATCCCGGCACGATCCTTACCTCGATGATCAAGCGCGTCGATCTGGCGGTGTTGGAGACGTTCAAGATGGCGAGGGAAGGCCTCTGGAAGTCGGGCGTCCGCTCGCTCGGCGTGGCCGAGAGCGGTGTCGGCTACGTCGATCGACGAGAACAATCGCCGTCTCATCACCGCCGACATGGAGAATCGCCTGCAGCAGGCGCGCGCCGACATCATGTCCGGCAAGATCAAGGTCACCGACTACATGGCGAAGTAACTCGGAGGGGGGCTTTGCCCCCTTTTGACTCGGAGGGGGGCCTCGACGGCCCCCTCCGATGCCTCCCCCAGGATTGCGGTGGCAAAGCCGCCGCTCGGAGCGGACGATTTCGGAGCGGGACGTAGCGGATAGCGTGGTTCCCCCGGCGATCGAGTTGCGGGGGGTGGACAAGTGGTTCGGGGCGGTTCATGCGAACCGCGATGTCTCGCTGGTGGTGCGGGCGGGGTCGATTCACGGTGTCGTGGGGGAGAACGGCGCCGGCAAGTCGACTCTGATGGGCATCCTCTATGGCTACTACCAGCCGGATCGCGGCGAGATCCTCGTGCGCGGCCGGGCCGCGGTCATCCGTAGCGCTCAGGACGCGCTCGCCGCGGGTATCGGCATGGTGCACCAGCACTTCATGCTGGTGGAGCCGTTCACGGTCCTCGAGAACGTGGTGCTCGGCGTCGAGGGCGGCTTCCGGCTCGGCGCCGGCATGAGCCGCGCGCGCGCCGAGCTCGCCCGGCTCGGCCGCGAGTACCATCTGGAGGTCGATCCCGATGCGCGCGTCGCGGACCTCGGCGTGGGGCACCGCCAGCGCGTCGAGATCCTCAAGGCGCTCTACCGTGGCGCGGAGGTGCTCATCCTCGACGAGCCCACCGCCGTCCTGACGCCGCAGGAGGCCGACGACCTCTTCCGCATCCTCGCGTCGCTCCGCGACGAGGGCAAGACCGTGCTCCTCATCACGCACAAGCTCCGCGAGATCCGCGAAGCCACCGACGTCGTCACCGTGATGCGGCAAGGCCGGGTCGTCGCGACCCTGCCCACCGCCGAGACGACGGCCGAGCAGCTCGCCGAGCTGATGGTCGGCCGCGCAGTGAGCCTGCGCGTCGACAAGGCGCCCGCGCGCCCCGGCGAGCCCGTGCTCGAGGTGACGGACCTCGTGGTCGAAGACGGGCTCGGGGTCGAGCGCGTCAAGGGCGTGAGCTTCACGGTGCGGCGGGGAGAAATCGTCGGCGTCGCCGGCGTCGCCGGCAACGGCCAGTCGGAGCTGCTCGAGACGCTCGCGGGCATCCGGCCGGTGAAGTCCGGGCAGATCCGGTTGAAGGCCGCCTCCCTCGCCGACGCGGCGGCGCGCTCGCCGCGGCACCTGAGGCGGCTCGGGCTCGCCCACGTCCCCGAGGATCGCCACCGCATGGGCCTGGTCATGCCGTTCGTCGCGCGCGAGAGCGCGATCCTCGGCTATCACGACGAATCGACTTACAACGGTGCCGATCCGACTTCACCGCTCGGCGGTGGCCTCGAGCTTCCAGCGCCAAGCCGCCGAGTACGACATCCGGCCCGGGAACGGCGTGCTCCCGACGTCGGCCTTTTCCGGCGGCAACCAGCAGAAGATCGTGCTGGCCAGGGAGCTCGATCGGAATCCCGATCTGCTGCTGATCGGTCAGCCGACCCGCGGCGTCGACATCGGCGCGATCGAGTTCATCCACCGCCGGCTCGTCGCGCTGCGCGACGCCGGCCGAGCGCTCCTGCTGGTCTCGGTCGAGCTCGACGAGATCCTGGCGCTGGCCGATCGTATTCTGGTGATGCACGACGGCCGCATCGTCGGCGACGTGGCGCGCGCGGAGGCCACCGAGCGCACGCTCGGCCTGATGATGGCGGGCCTGGCGGCCACGCACGCGTAGCGGCCGGCGAACACCACAAAGGAGACTGACGTGCTCTTCACATGCCCTGGTCCTGTAGCCCGCGGCGGCGCCTCACGGACGACGAAGGGTCGCCGCCGGCACCTCTGCGTCGACGTGCATTGCCACGTCCACTACCCGCCCGCCGACGAGATGGTGAAGGACGTCTTCCGGCGCGACAGCGAGCCGGCGATGCGCTTCACCAACGATCTGTCGCGCGCGACGAATCAGAAGCAGATGCAGAACGTGCACACGTGCCTCACCTCCGTCGAGCAGCGCCTGCGCGACATGGACAAGATGGGCGTCGACGTGCAGGCGATCTCGTGCTCGCCGTTCCAGTTCATGTACTCCCTCGATCCGGAGCATGGCAAGAGAGCCGCCCGCGCCATCAACGAGAACCTGGCGGCGATCGTCCAGAAGCACCCCGATCGCTTCGTCGCGCTGGCCGACGTCCCGCTGCAGGCGCCCGACCTGGCCGCGGAAGAGCTCGAGTACTGCGTCAAGCGCCTCGGCTTCCGCGGTGTGGAGATCGGCACGAACGTCGCCGGCCAGGAGATCTCGCGGGGCCGCGACGCGTTCTGGGCGAAGGCGCAAGAGCTCGACGCGATGGTGTTCATGCACCCGAACGGGTTCACCGGAGGCGAGCGGCTGTCGGATCACTACTTCATCAACATCATCGGCAACCCGCTCGACTCGACGGTGGCGATCGCGCACCTCGTGTTCGACGGGATCCTGGAGCGCTACCCCAAGCTCAAGATCGTCGCCGCGCACGGCGGCGGCTACGTCTCGCACTATCCGGCCCGCATGGACCACGCCTGGGGCGCGCGCGTCGACCCGCGGACGGTGCTGAAGAAGAAGCCGCGCCAGTCGCTCGCCAAGCTCTACTTCGACACGATCGTGTTCGACCGCGAGCAGCTGCGCCACCTCGTCAACCTGTGGGGCGCCGATCACATCGTCGTCGGGACCGACTATCCGTACGACATGGGCTGGTACGATCCGCGCGGCTTCGTCGACGGCTGCACGTTCCTGAAAGACGGCGACCGCGCGAAGATCCTCGGGCTCAACGCGGCGCGCCTCTTGAAGCTCAAGCCGCGACGGACTACCTGAGGGCCGCCTCCGGCGTGCCGTCCTTCCACGGCAGCGGCACGTCGTAGGGCCGCAGCAGGCAGTCGTCCGGCAGGCACTCGATCGGCGTGAAGTCGCGGTGGGCGATGTACTCCGGCCGCTTGAATCTCCTGATGTGGTTGGACACCGCGCAGAGGCTCAGGTAGACGCTCACCCGGTTCCACGGCGAGAGGTTCGACGTCGAGGCGTGGACCAGGCACGAGTGGAACATGATCATCGACCCTCCCGGCCCCTTGGGCGCCACCAGCCCGCCGCGCTGGATCAGCCGGGTGATCGTCGCGTGGTCGATCGTCCAGAGGGGATAGCTGGTCGTCTTCGTGTCGTGGCCGGCCTCGAGCACGCCCAGCTTGTGGCTGCCCGGGATGAACATCAACGGGCCGTTGAACTCGTTGACGGGGTCGAGAAAGATCGCGACGTTCATGGCGCGCGCCTCGGGCATCTGGTCGTCGTTGAACCAGGTGCCGAAGTCCTGATGCCACTGCCACACGTCGCCGTCGAACGCCATCTTGCCGTTGATCTTGAACTGGTGCATGTACACCGGCTCGCCGAACACCTGCACGACCGGCTCGACCATCCGGGGGTGGCGCGCCAGCCGCGCGAACGGAGCGCTGTACATGTGCGCGGCGAAGTTCGTGCGCACGGCGTCGCTGCCCTTCTCGCGCACGTTCTCGGGGCGGTGCTGCGCGTAGAGCTGCGGCACCTCGTCGGTGAGAACCTTGATCTCTTCGGGCGAGAAGGTGCTGGGGAAAAACAGGTAGCCGTCGCGGTCGAACTGCTCGAGCTGCGCCGATGTCAGCTTCATCGCGTCATCCTTTCTTGGCCCTGCCGCGCCCCGTCAGGATAGCAGGATCCCAGCGCGTCACTCGAGTGTCTGGTCGGCGCGCAGCAGCACCGGCGGGGGAATCGTCAGACCGAGCGTCCTGGCCGTCTTGAGGTTGACGACCAGCTCGAACCGGCTGGATTGCTCGACCGGCAGGTCGGCCGGCTTGGCGCCTCGGAGGATCTTGTGCACGAGGCCCGCGGCGCGCCGGTAGAGCTCGGAGAGACTCGGCTCGAACGACATGAGACCGCCGGCATCGACGAACTCGCGCATCCCGTACATGACCGGCAGCCGATGCTTCGCGGCCAGCCCGACGATTCGCTCGCGGTACGTGATCAGGACGAAATCGCGCATCACGACGAGGCCGTCGAGGCGCTCCCGCCTCGCGGACTCGAAAACCGAGTCGACGTCGGCCGGCCCCTGGATCCCGAGGCGGGCGACCTGCACGGTGAGCTGACGGCCCATCGCCTCGACGTCCTTCAGAATCGACACGTACACGGGATTGGCCGGATTCGACACGATCCCGACGCGAGTCGCCCGGGGCACGACCTCCTTCAGGAGCTGCAGGAGCTTGCCCACGGTCTCCTCCGAGAGAAACGTGGAGCCCGTGACGTTCCCACCGGGCCGCGCGAGGCTCTTGACCAGCTCGACCGCGACCGCGTCGCCGACGCCGACGAAGACGACCGGGATGGTCGTCGTCGCGCCCTTGGCCGCCAGGGCCGCCGGCGTGCTCCAGGCCGACACGATGACGTCGAGCTTGCTCTGTACCAGCTCGGCCGCGAGCGTCTGAAGGCGGTCGTACTTCCCGTCCGCCCATCGGTACTCGAAGGACAGATTGTCGCCCTCGGCGTGGCCGAGCTCGCGCAGAGTGTCGCGGAACACCTGGAAGGACGGCGCGGGCCCGTCGGCGGGGCTGAACGGCGAGAGGACGCCGATGCGCGAGACCTTGCGCCCCTGCCCTGCGACGGCGCGAGGGGCCGCGAGCGCGCCCAGGGTCGCGAGGCCGATGAACGCTCGCCGGCTGGTCAACCGTGACGCTCGTCGCGCCTCACGCCTTCGGCGCCCGGCGCGCGATGGCGGCGATGGCGTCGGCGAAGTTCACCTGGCTGTCGTCCTGGGGCTCGTAGCCGATCTTCGTCTTGGCGCTGGCCAGGCTCCAGAACCGGTGCGTGTTGCCGCTGATCCCGTAGACGATCAGGAACGGCACGCCGTGCTCGTCGGTGATGTCCGGCGTTTCGACCATGCGGATCGCCTGCTGGACCTGGTCGCGCCGCGAGAGATAGGCGCCGAGCGCCCGGTGCATCACCTTGATGTCGCCGGGCTTGACGTGCTCGATATCGTCGTCGCGCGGGCCCCCGATGCGCCACTGCACGACCTCGAGCTTGCGCCCGTCGACCTTGCCGGTGGCGAACACGAAGCCGAGCAGCTCGTAGGCCGCCTTGGCCCAGCCGTACCAGTTGTCCGAGCGCGGCGGCATCTCGGGCGTGACCATGTCGACCCGGCCGTCCCAGACCAGTCGCTCGTAGTAGTCCGCGGCGTGGTTGGAGCTGGCCACCACCACCCGGCGCACGCCCTCCTCGAGGGCGACGCGATAGACGTTGTAGGCGAGAGCGACGTTCTGGTGCTCGGCCCAGAACTTCGCGTCGTTGTTCTCCTGCCACGTCGTGGCGTCCATGCCGGGCGCCCGCACGTAGCCCAGGTGAATCACCGCGTCGGCGCCGCGGAAATGCTGGCGATACTGGTTCCGGTCCGGATTGGTCAGATCGGCGACGACCAGGCCCGCCACCTTCTGCCCGCCCTTGGACGTGGCGCTGACGTCGATTGGCACGACGTCCCAGCGCTCGGCGAGCTCCTTGAACATTCGCTGGCCGACATATCCGGCCGCGCCCGTGATCACCACTCGTCGCTTCGCCATTGGCTTATCTCCCTTCGGCCCTGAGCTGCCCTTCAGCCCTGAACTATGGATGCCCCATCGAGGCTCGTCAACGGCCGCACCCTTTCGCGTCTGCCGCGCGTATAACCATCATGAGCCGCTGCCCGCGGGAGAGGTGGGATCATGACCCTGGTGCCGACGTGAGTAAGACTGACACTTCGACGACCGTGGCCGACCGCATCGCCGGGCTGGACTGGCGCGGCCTCGCCGCCGCGCTGGATGCGCACGGATGCGCCGTGGTGAAGGCGCTCGTCTCGCCGGAGGCATGCGCCACCCTGGCCGCCGGCTACGAGCTCGAGAGCGCGTTCCGCTCGCGGATCGTGATGGCCCGCCACGGCTTCGGAAGCGGCGAGTACAAATACTTCGCCTACCCGCTTCCGTCCGTGGTCGGTGAGCTGCGCGCCGCCCTGTACCCGCCGCTGGCCGCCATCGCGAACCGGTTGAACGAGGCGATGGGCATCGACGTGCGCTACCCGGAGGCCCTCGAGGAGTACCTCGATCGCTGTCATCGGGCGGGGCAGACCAAGCCGACGCCGCTCGTGCTGCGCTACGCCGAAGGCGACTACAACTGCTTGCACCAGGACGTGTACGGCGAGCACCTGTTCCCCCTACAGGCCACCGTGCTCCTCTCGGCGCCGGACCGAGATTTCACGGGAGGCGAATTCGTTCTGACCGAGCAGCGGCCGCGCATGCAATCGCGAGCCGAGGTCGTACCACTCGAGCAGGGCGACTGCGTCATCTTCCCGGTTCGCCATCGGCCGGTGCGCGGCCGGCGCGGGAGCTATCGGGTCACGATGCGCCACGGCGTGAGCCGCCTGCGCTCGGGTCACCGTCATACGCTCGGCATCATCTTCCACGACGCCAGATGACTCGCCACCGCGAAGCGGCCGACCGAGATCTCTTCACTGGCCTGCCGGACACCGGCGCGGGAGCGGAGGCGCTCGCCGAGGGCGCCACGATCCTCAGGCGATTCGCCGAGCCGGCGGCGAAGGACCTGATCGAGACGATCGCGACCATCACGGCCGCCTCGCCGTTTCGCCACATGGTCACCCCGGGCGGCTACCCGATGTCGGTCGCGATGACCAATTGCGGCCGACTGGGCTGGGTCACGGACCGCCGCGGCTACCGCTACGACACGATCGATCCCGCCACGCGGAAACCGTGGCCTTCGTTGCCCGCGAGCTTTCATGACCTCGCCACGCGCGCGGCCGCCGCGGCCGGCTTCGGCGGCTTCGATCCCGACGCGTGCCTGGTCAACCGCTACGAGCCCGGCACGCGGCTCTCGCTGCACCAGGATCGGAACGAGCGCGACTTCGGCGCGCCGATCGTCTCGGTCTCGCTCGGGCTACCGGCTGTGTTCCTGTTCGGGGGCGCGCGCCGGCAGGATCGGCCGCGCCGTGTCCGGCTCGAGAGCGGTGACGTGGTCGTGTGGGGAGGTCCGGCCCGACTCGCCTTCCACGGCGTCGCGTCGCTTGCCGACGGCGAGCATCCTCTCACCGGACGGCACCGGATCAACCTGACGCTTCGGCGGGCCGGATGACCGTGACGCGTCGGCCGGCACGTCGGACTCGCGACTGACCGATTCGCGGAACTACGGACCGCCGCTGCCGTGATAGCTCGTGTCACCCGACACGAAGGTGCCGTTGGGCCCACTGTGCAGCGGAGGCCCGTCGCTGGGGCGCGGAGACGGGGGCGGCAAGGCGCAGCCGGCGACGAGCAAGACAACGACCCACAGGATCAGACGGCGCGACGGCACACGCTCGCTGTCCCTCATGAGATTGACTCTAGCCCGCGACGCAAGGTTCAGGAGCTAACGACACGGTGGGCTCGCGCGGGCTATGCTGGCGTGCCTGAGCGACCGCAAGGAGCGGTGGCGCGCGCAGGCCGTGGCGGGACGGGGACGACCCGCCGGCCGGGCGCGGACACGGCTCGGGAGGGCACAGTGAAGATCGCGCGCGTCGAAGCATTTCACGTCGAGTGGGGCGCCGGCCGGAACCGCAGCGCGTGGGTACGCATCTGGACCGACGCCGGAGCCTACGGCCTCGGCGAGGCCAGCCCCATGGTGCACGGTAACGCCTCGCTCGAGATCATCGCCAGCGCGTTCACGCCCATGCTGATCGGGGCCGATCCCCTGGAGCCGCGCGTGATCCAGGATCGGCTCTTCCACGAGCACATCAAGGTGGGCCCGGAAGGCGCCTATGCCGCCGCGCTCGCCGCCATCGACATCGCGCTGTGGGATCTGCGGGGCAAGGTCCTCGGGCAGCCCGTCTGGAAGCTCCTGGGCGGCGCGTGGCGGCGCGAGCTGCCGTTCTACGCGTCGATCGGCGGCAACGGACAGCGCACCGTGGACGAGGTGTGCCGCGTGGTCGAGAAGTGGCTCGAGCTCGGGCCGGCGCAGGTGAAGATCCGCTTCGACGCCGACAAGACGGCGCGCGATGTGGACCTCGCCGGCGATATCGCGAAGGCGCGGGCCGTGCGCACGCTCGTCGGCGACGGCTTCCCTCTCGCGTTCGACTCGAACAACGGCTACTCCGTGCAGGGCGCGATCCGCGTCGGCCGCGCGCTCGAGGAGCTCGGCTATGTGTGGTTCGAGGAGCCCGTGCAGCACTATCACGTCGAGAGCTTCGCCAAGGTGGCCGCCGCCCTCGACATCGCCGTGTCCGCCGGCGAGCAGGAATACACCCTGCAGGGCATCAAGCGCTTGATCGAGGCCGGGGTGGACATCGTCCAGCCGGATATCGTGAAGACCGGCGGGTTCACCGGCCTCGGGGACATGGCGGCGCTAGCGCGCGCCTACGGCGTCGACTGCGTGCCGCATCAGACGCAGCCGTCGATCGGCCACACCGCCAACCTACACTTCGTGGCGTCGCTCACGCACTCGCACCACCCGGCCGAGTACAACGGGCCCTATCAGGTGCAGGACGTCGTGTTCCGCACGCCGGTGCGGCCAACCAACGGAAAGTTCGCGCTCTCGGATGTGCCGGGGCTCGGACTCGAGCTCGACGAGACCGAGCTGCGCAAGCGCACGATACCCTGGACATCTTCGGCGCGGGGCGCCGGCGGCTAGTAGGACCAACGTCCTATGGCCGGACCGGCCGCGTCCGCGCCACCCTAGGCACCGCTGACTGGATATCCGCCCACAGGAGGCACAGCGATGCGCACCGCACGACTGGCCGTCACGACGGCACTCCTGGCCATTGTTCTCATGGCCGCCGGGTGCACCACCTACTACCGGATCACCGAGCCGGGCTCGGGTCGGGCTTACTACACGACCGACATCAAGCGGCGCGGGAGCGCGGTGGAGTTCAAGGACGCCAAGTCCGGCTCCGAGGTCACGCTCCAGACCTCTGAGATCACGGAGATCACGCAGGAGGACTTCCAGAAGGGCACCGCTAAGTAGCGCTCCAGGGCGTCGACGTCAGGCGCAGGAAGCGGCTCGCGTTCTCCCACATCAGCTTGCGCGTCGCCTCCTCGCCGAGCACTTGCCGCCAGGCGATCACCGAATCGGCGTGGTCGGGGAAGATCGTCTCCGGATGCGGATAGTCCGAGGCGAACATGAGCACGTGATCGCCCAGGAGATCGATCGCGGCCTTCGTCAGCGCCACACCCTCTGACAGGTCGATGCTCACGAAGACGCGCCCCATCTGCGCGTACTCGAGCGGCGTGTGCTTCAGCGCGGGAGAAACGGAGCCGCGCACGTAGTCGATCTGTCGCGTCAAGCGCGTGAGCCAGTGCGGCAGCCAGCCGTGCCCGCTCTCCAGCGCGCCGACCCGCAGGCGCGGGTAGCGATCGAGCATCCCGCCCATCAGCATGAACGACAGGAAGCGCTGCCCGCCCCAGGTCTGGCCCGCGCAGCGTCCCATCGCGGGGTTGTCCCAGATGTCGCGGTAGCCCGGGAAGTACGGCGTCTCGATGGTGAACGCGTGGTACATGATCGGCAGGTCGGCCTCGTCGGCCGCCGCCCAGATCGGCTCCAGATCCGGATCGTCGATCGGCATGCCCTCGGGCAGCAGCGGCCACACCGCCGCAACCCAATCTTCACGCGCGTGCTGCTTGATCGTCTGCGCGCTCCAGCCCGGGTCGCTGGCCAGTGCCAGGATCATGCTCTTCAGCCGGCGCGAGTCGGCCGCGCAGTAGTCCGCCATGTAGCGGTGGTACGCGCGATAGAGCCCGTGGGCGAGGTGCGGGGCGAGGGCCGGCGCGCCGTACGCCCAGGGCCCGGGGATGATGAAGTCGATGTCGCGGCCTTCGAGGTCCATATCGCGCAGACGGCCGCGGCCGTTGTCCTCGGCGACGCGCGCGGTGATGGGCTGACGCGTGACCATCTGCGTGCGGCCCGACAGGAAGCCGCGATCGCCGTCGGCGCCCGCGGCGGGCGCTCGTTTCTCCCCCGCCACCCGCTGCAAGCGGACCGGCTTGACCGACAGGATCGTGGCGCTCCCCACGTCGTCGGCGTCGCCCCGGCCGGGGACGGTCTTGACCGTTCGGCGATACGGCTCCAGGTCGGCGATCCGCTGCTGGAAATCCTTGTCCGCGTAGCGCAGCAGCACGTCGAGGGACGGATTGACGTGAGTGTCCGAATCGATCACTCGAAAGCCGTGTCTCATCGTGCCCTCCGTGGGCCAGACAGTATCATGGCGCATTCTGCTACGATTCCGCGGTGCTGCTCGCCTACTCTGCCTTCACCCTGCTCTGGTGCTCGCGAATTCTCTCCAACGTCGCCTTCAACATGCTGGGCGTGGCGGTCGGCTGGCAGCTCTACGAGCTGACCGGCAGCGCGCTCGACCTCGGGCTGGTGGGCCTCGCGCAGTTCGCGCCGATCGTCCTGCTGACGTTGATCGTCGGGCAGGTCGCCGACCGGTACGACCGCCGCCTGATCGCGGCGATCTGCCAGTTCGTCGAGGCGGTGGCCGCCGCCGTGCTCGTGGTCGGGAGCGTCCGCGGCTGGCTCTCCAGCACGAGCATCTTCATCATCGTGGCGCTCGTCGGCGCCGCGCGGGCCTTCGAGAACCCCACCTCGACGGCGCTCGTGTCCGACGTGGTCCCCAGACCGCTGGTGCCCAGCGCGATGGCCTGGCTCGTGTCGGCGACCCAGACGGCGCGGATCGTCGGGCCCGCGCTCGGCGGATTTTTGTACGTGATCGGGCCGGGCACGACGTACCTGACGGCCGGTGCGTTGTTCGTGGGCTCGGGAGTCTGCGCCGCGCTGATCCGGAGCCGGCGGACGGCACGGGCCGCGGAGCCCGTCGTGCTCGAGAGCGTGCTCTCGGGGATCGTCTTCATTCGCGGTCAGCGCGTGCTGCTGGGCACGATGTCGCTCGACATGTTCGCCGTGCTGCTCGGCGGCGGCGCGACCGCTCTCCTGCCCATCTATGCCCGGGACATTCTCGAGACGGGCCCCGGAGGGCTCGGGCTCCTGCGCGCAGCCCCGGCGGTCGGCGCGCTCGTGACGTCGATCGTGCTCGCGTACCGTCCGCTTCAGTGGCGGATCGGGCGCACGTTGTTTCGCTCCGTCTTCGTCTTCGGCGCGGCGACGGTGGTGTTCGGCATCTCGTCGAGCTTCGCGCTCTCGCTCGTCGCGCTGGCCATCCTGGGCGCCGCCGACGTCGTGAGCGTCGTCATTCGCTCGTCGCTCGTGCAGATCCGGACGCCCCTCACCATGCTCGGGCGCGTGAGCGCGGTGCACTCGCTGTTCACCGGGACGTCGAACCAGCTGGGCGCATTCGAGGCCGGCGTCGTCGCCGCGCTGATCGGCGCCGTGCCGGCGGTGCTCCTGGGCGGGCTCGGCACGATCGCCGTCGCCGTCCTCTGGATCATCCTGTTCCCTGAGCTTCGACGCATTCGGGGGTTTGACGATTCGCTTTAGGCTTGGCGTGGAGGCGCGAGGCGGTGGAGCGGGCCGGGTGCGGTGGGGGTCGAAGGGACCCGTTCCCTCCACGCGGGCGGCGGACGCCGCGCGCCCGGATGGAGCCCAGCCGCCGCGGGGCAGCGCACGCGTGCCGCGTGGTCCTCTCGACCCCGACCGCACCCGGCCCGCTCCACCGCCTCGCGCCTCCCGGGGGTGCTTAGCTGCCTGGGCATCGCTGCATAGCGTCTGGCTGCTTGGGACTTGGCTGCATGGGGCTTGGGTGCCTGGGGCTTAGTTACGTGGGTGGTTGGGAGCGCGTGCGTCGACTTCGTTGCTCGGCGTGCGCGATAATCCCGGGGTGAGCGCGTCGGTATCGGATCGCCGGTCGCTTGGTTGGGTGGTGCCGGCGGTGCTGCCGGCCATCAATCTCGCGCTGGCGCTGCTGCTGTCCGCGGTGGTGGTGCTCCTGATCGGCGAGAGTCCCGCGCGCGCGCTTCGCCTTCTGACGATCGGCGCCTTCGGGAACGCCGAGGCGATCGGCTACACGCTCTACTACGCGACCAACTTCATCTTCACCGGTCTGGCCGTCGCCGTGGCGTTCCACGGCGGCCTGTTCAACATCGGCGCGGAGGGCCAGGCCTACATCGGCGGCCTCGGCGTGGCGCTGCTCTGCCTCGGCGCGAGCGGCTGGCCGACCGCGCTGGTCATCGCCGCGGCTGTCGTCGCCGCCGCCGCCGGCGGCGCTGCCTGGGCGTTCGGGCCCGCGTGGCTTCAGGCCAAGCGCGGGAGCCACGTCGTGATCACGACGATCATGTTCAACTTCATCGCCTCGGCGGTGATGACGCATCTGCTCGTCAACGTCCTGATCAAGCCCGGCCAGCAATCGCCGGAGACGCGCGAGTTCGCGCCGAGCACGTGGATGCCGCAGCTGCACGAGGTGGCGCGAGCCCTCGGCTGGGAGATCGGCCACTCGCCGGTCAACCTCTCGCTGATCCTGGCGCTGGCGGCGGGGGGGCTCGTGTGGCTCTATCTCTGGCACACGCGCTGGGGCTACGCGCTACGCGCGCTCGGCCACAACGAGACCGCCGCCGTGTACGGCGGCATTCAGCCCGCGCGCACGGTGATCGCGGCCATGACGATCTCGGGCGCGCTGGCCGGGTTGATGAGCCTGAACGAGGTCATGGGCGTGCAGCATCGCCTGCTCCTCAACTTCCCCGGCGGCGCCGGCTATGTCGGCATCGCGGTGGCGCTGATGGGCCGCAACCATCCCCTCGGCATCGTCCTCGCCGCGGTCCTCTTCGGCGCGCTCTATCAGGGCGGCTCGGAGCTGTCGTTCGACATGCCCAAGCTCACGCGCGACATGGTGGTGGTCATCCAGGGGCTGATCATCCTGGTGTGCGGCGCCCTCGAACACGCCCTGCGCGCGCCCCTCGACATGCTCGTCCGACGCCCGGCGCGCGCGGCACGCGCGTGAACGAAGCCCTGCTGCTCCTGGCGCTTCTTGCGGCGGCGACGGCGCGCGGCGCGGCGCCGCTGGTGCTGGCGGCGCTCGGCGGGCTCTTCGCCGAGCGCTCGGGCATCGTCGACATCGGGCTCGAGGGCAAAATGCTCGCTTCCGCGTTCGCCGCGGCCGCGACGGCGGCGGTCACCGGCTCGGCGTGGGTGGGCCTCGCCGCCGCGATCGCCGCGGCGGTGCTCGTGGGGCTCGTGCACGGATTCGCCTGCATCACGCACCACGGCAACCAGGTGGTGTCCGGGATGGCGCTCAACATCACGATCTCGGGGCTGACCGTGGTGCTCGGCTACGCCTGGTTTCAAGAGGGCGGCCAGACTCCCCTGCTCGGCCTCGGCGCACGCTTCGCGCCGATCGAGCTGCCCGGCGTCGCGGCGCTGGGCGCGATCCCCGGGCTGGGTCTGATCTATCGCGAAGTCGTGAGCGGCCACAACCTCCTCGTGTACATTGCCGCCGTGGCCGTACCCACCGTCGCCTGGATCGTCTACCGGACGCGCTTTGGACTGCGCCTGCGCGCAGTCGGCGAGAGCCCCGGCGCCGTTGACACCGCGGGCATCTCGGTCGCCGCGGTGCGCTATCGGGCGCTCGTCCTGAGCGGCGTGCTCTGCGGCCTCTCGGGCGCGTATCTGTCGATCGCGCATCACGCCTCGTTCATCCGGGATATGTCGGCGGGCAAGGGCTATCTCGCGCTGGCCGCGCTGATCTTCGGCCAGTGGCGGCCGGTGCCGACGCTCGCCGCCTGTCTCGTCTTCGCCTTCGCCGATGCGGTGCAGGCGCGCTTGCAGGGCACGCCGCTGCCGCTCGTCGGCGTGGTCCCGGTCCAACTGATCCAGGCCATTCCCTATGTGCTGACGGTGCTGCTGCTGGCCGGCTTCGTCGGACGCGCCGTGGCGCCCCGGGCGATCGGGGTGCCATACCTGAAAGAACGATGAGCCACGAGCCCCTGGACCTCATGCTCGACCTGGCGCGACAGGCGCTCGCCAACGCGCACGCCCCGTATTCGCGCTTCCGGATCGGCGCCTGCGTCCGTTCCGCCGGCGGGCGGCTCTATGCGGGCTGCAACGTGGAAAACGCGTCATATCCGGTCACCCAGTGCGCCGAGGCCACCGCCATCGGCGCGATGATCGCCGCCGGCGAGCGCCAGATCGTCGAGGTCGTCATCGTGACGGAAGGCGTCGAGCCGTGTCCGCCGTGCGGCCGCTGCCGTCAGCAGCTCGCCGAATTCGCGAGCGCGACGACCCGCGTGCATCTGTGCGGGCCCGAGGGCGTGCGGCTCACCGCGACGCTCGGCGAGCTCCTCCCGATGGCCTTCGGACCACAGACGCTCACCCGCCCGACCTAGACGCAGGGCGGATCATCCCTGGAGAGGCGTGATGGACTTCGACATCTTCCTGGCGCCCGCGGCCGACTCGTGGAAGGTCGTGAAACGCGCCGAGGCCCTGGGCTTCAAGCGGGCCTGGTTCTACGACACGCAGCTCCTGAACTCGGAGCTGTTCGCCTCGATGGCGGCGGCGGCGATGCAGACGACGAAGATCCGCCTCGGCACCGGGGTGCTGATCCCGTCCAACCGCATCGCGCCCGTCACCGCGACGGGCCTTGCCACCCTCAACGCGCTGGCGCCCGGCCGGATCGACTTCGGCATCTCGACCGGCTTCACCGCCCGCCGCACGATGGGGCTCCGGCCGGTGAAGCTCGCCGACATGGAAGAGTACGTGCGCGTCGTGTCGGGTCTGCTCGCGGGACAGACGCTCGAATGGACCTTCGAGGACAAGCGCCGGAAGATCCGGTTCCTCAATCCAGAGGTGGGGGCGATCAACATCAAGGACCCGATTCCGCTCCACGTCTCGGCGATGGGGCCCCGCGCGCGGCGGCTCACGGCCAAGCTCGGGGCGGGATTCATCCACGCCACCTCGAACCCGGGCCACGCCACCGCCGCGATCATCGACATGCAGGCCGCCTGGCGCGAGGCCGGCCGCGACCCCGCCCGCCTCACCGCGACCGCCGCGATCGCCGGCTGCGTGCTCGGCGAGGGCGAGCCGAGCGACAGCCCGCGGGCCAAGGCGCACGCCGGGCCGACGGCAACGATCGCGCTCCACAATCTGGTCGAGCGTGACCAGTTCGGCGATCTCGGGCGGCCGCTGCCGCCGAGCCTGGCGCCGCTGCTCGAGCAGTACCGGAAGATCTACCTCGGCTACGAGCCGGCCGACGCGCGGTACCTGAGCAATCACCGCGGGCACCTGATGTTCCTGCGCCCCGAGGAGCAGGCCGTCTGCACCGCCGACCTGATTCGGGCAACCACCTTCACCGCGCCCAGGGGCGAGCTCCGCGAGCGCATCCGCGAGCTCGGGCGGGCCGGATTCGACCACGTCGGCCTCACCGTCCGCCACGGATATCCCGAGATGCTCGAGGAATGGTCCGACGTGTTCGAGGGCGTGTGACGGCTCGCGGGGCCGCGGCGGAGCTGATCCGTCAGAAGCGGGACGGCGCGCTGCTCGGCGACCAGGCGATCGCCGACCTGGTGGCGGGCATCGTCGACGGCTCGGTCAGCGACGCGCAGATCGCCGCGTTCGCGATGGCCGTCTACTTTCGCGGCATGACGCGCGCGGAGTGCGCGTCGCTCACACGGGCGATGACGCGCTCGGGAACGGTCCTCGACTGGTCGGACGGCGGAGGTCCCGCGCTCGACAAGCACTCCACGGGCGGCGTGGGCGACAAGGTGAGCCTGGTCCTGGCACCGGTGGTGGCCGCGTGCGGCGGGCGGGTGCCGATGATCTCCGGCCGCGGCCTCGGCCACACCGGCGGCACGCTCGACAAGCTGAGCAGCATCCCCGGCTACGACACCACGCCCGACATCGCGCGCTTCCGCGCCGCCGTGCGCGAAGCCGGCTGCGCGATCGTGGGCCAGACGGCAGATCTGGCGCCCGCCGACCGGCGGCTCTACGCGATCCGCGACGTGACGGCCACCGTCGACTCCATTCCGCTGATCACGGCGTCGATTCTCTCGAAGAAGCTGGCGGCCGGGCTCGACGCGCTGCTCATCGACGTCAAGGTCGGCGCCGGCGCGTTCGCCACCAGCATCGCGGCGGCGATCGACCTCGCCGAGAGCCTGCTCGCCGTGGCCGAAGGCGCCGGCCTCCGGACCTCGGCGTTGCTGACCGACATGAGTCAGGCCCTCGGCCGCGACGTCGGCAACGCCCTCGAGGTGCGCGAGGCGATCGCCGCCCTGACGGGGGGCGCGCGCGACGATCGCCTCCACGCGGTGACGACAGCGCTGGCCGGCGAGCTCCTGGTCCTCGGCGGCCTGGCTCGCGATGTCGCCGCGGCCGAGGCCGCCGTGGAGCACGCGCTCGCATCCGGCGCCGCGGCGGAACGGTTCGCGCGCATGGTGGCGGCGCTCGGAGGCCCGCACGATCTCCTCGAGTGCCCGGATCGCTACCTCGCGCGGGCGCCGGTCGAGCTGGCGGTCGCGCCGGATCGCGCCGGCTTCATCGCCCGCGTCGACGCGCGCGCACTCGGGCTGCTCGTGGTCGAGCTCGGCGGCGGCCGGCGGCGCGCCGAGGACGCGATCGATCCCGGCGTGGGGCTCACGGCCGTCCGCGGCGTGGGAGACGCGGTCGATCGCGAGCGGCCGATCGCGGTCATTCATGCGGGCTCGGTCCCCGACGCCGAGGCGGCGGCGAAGCGGCTCCGAGAGGCCGTGACGGTCAGCGAGGAGCCGAACGCCGGGAGCGAGCCGCCAGTGCTACGCCGGATGGCGCGGTGACGCGCTAGCTGTGATGAAGCAATAGGTTGTTCACCCAGGCCGACCTGGGGGAAGTTGATGGCTGCCAAGCGATCACTTTCCCTGGATAGGAGGCCTGGATGAACGTGCACAAGAATGCCCGACTCACGCCCTACCGTCGAGCCGAATTGGTGCAACGGGCGGGCCGCGGGGAGCCGGTCCCGGAGCTCGCTCGCCAGCTTGGGATCTCGCTACGCACGACCCGCAAGTGGCTGGCCCGCTATCGCACCGAGGGCGTGGCGGGCCTCAACGATCGATCGAGTCGCCCGCACGCGAGTCCGCGTGAGACGGCCCCGGCTATTGCCCTCGGCATGAAGGTGCTGCGGCTGCAGCGTTGGACGTGTGGTCAGATCGCCGGGGCGGTCGGGGTGAGCGCGGCGACGGCCGCCCGGATCCTACGCCGCGCCGGCTTGTCGCGCCGTGGGCGGCTCGGCGCGCCCCCGCTGGTGCAACGCTATGAACACCCGAGCCCCGGGGACCTGCTGCATCTGGACACGAAGAAGCTCGGCCGCATTGCCGGGCTCGGCCACCGCATCACTGGGCGGGTCGGCAATGTCAATCGCCACCAGGGGATCGGGTGGACGTGCTGCATATCGCCGTCGACGACTATTCCCGGGTCGCCTACGTCGAGCTATTGGCCGATGATCACGGGGTGACCGTCGCCGGCTTTCTCCGGCGGGCGCTCCGGTGGTTTCGCGGCCACGGAGTTCGCATTCAGCGAGTGCTCACGGACAACGGCTCCGGGTACATCTCCCACAGCTTCCGCGCCACCTGTCGGGGACTGCATCTCCGGCACCGGCGCACGCGGCCGTACACGCCGCGCACCAACGGTAAGGCCGCGCGGTTCATCCAAACGGCGCTGCGGGAGTGGGCCTACGTCCGTCCCTACTACGACTCGGCCCGAACGCGCGCCGCGTCTACTCGGCTGGATCGAGCACTACAACTGCGCCCGGCCACATAGCAGTCTAGGCGACAAACCGCCCATGAGTCGGTTCCCCGGAGGGAACAACCTCATACTCGTTCACAGCTAGCGAAGATAGCGATCGAAGAAGGCGACGACCTCGCGCACGCTGTCGGCCCAGGCGGCGGGGTCGCCGCCGGTCGTCGCGCCGCGGCCGCCCGGGGCATTGGCGTTGACCCGCGCCGCGACGTAGCGAATCGGCGCGTTGCTGTCGAACGAGTGGTACGCGCCGGGATAGATCTTGATCGTCACCGGGTAGCCGGCCTGCCGCGCGGCTTCGGTGAGCTTGCGGCATGGCTCCGCGGGCGTCCAGTCGTCCTTGTCGCCGATGAGGATGAGCAGTGGCGCGACGGGCCGATACACGCCCGCGCTGGTCCAGGTGCGCCGCGACGCCACGCATCCTGGATAGAGCGCAACCGCGGCGGCGAAGCCCGCGCGCCTCTCCTTCGCCAGAAGGTCCGCGTCACTCTCGGGGGCGATCATCGACGTGAGCGTGGTCGAGCCTCCGTGCGAGCCCCCTATGAGGCCGACGCGCGCGCCATCGACGTACGGCAGGGTCCGGAGATGGGCGAGCGCCGCGTAGGCGTCGCGCACCCGTCGCGCGGGGCTGACGTCGTCTCGACTGCGTGACGCGTCCGTACATACGCCGTCGACATAGCCACGCGTCGCGAAGCTGTCGGGCATGAGCACGACGTAGCCGCGTCCGCCCAGCTCCTTCGCCCAGCGGAAGGGGGCGCCGCTCGAGCGTGGGCCCAGGCCGCTACAGTCGTGCATGATCACCACGGCGGGAAACGGCCCCGAGCCCTCCGGCTTCGACAGGTCGATCGGGATCCGCTCGGAGGTTCCCAAGGGCGTCGTCGTCGCGATGGAGGGTCCGGTCAAGCCTGACGCACAACCCGCCACGGCGATGCCGAACGCGAGCACGATCCCCGCCGTGGCGCGACCCGGCCGCATGGCGGTCAGGGCGCGTCGATGACGCCGCTCTTCGCGAGCTCGGCGATGCGCGCGGGCGGGTAGCCGAGGAGCTGGCCGAGCACGGCGCGCGTGTGCTCCCCGACGCGATACGCCGCCGGCCCGCGCGGGTGCACGGGCTCGCCGTCGATGTGATACGGGCTGGCGGTCACGCGCACCGAGCCGCGGCCGGGATGCGTCACTTCGGGAAAGAACTGCCGCTCGGTCATGTGCGGCTCCGCGATCACCTCGGCCGGCTTGAGCACGGGCGCGCACGGGATGCGCGCCTCCGACAGCGCCTTGCGGGCGTCTTCCACCGAGGGGAACGTGGCGAGCCACGCTTCGACGATGGGCCGGAGCTGCCGCCAGTTCGAGCGGCGCTTCTCGCTCGTGTCGAAGCGCGGATCGTGGCCGAGATCGGGTCGATCCATCGCGGCGAGAAGACGCGGCCAGAGCTCGCCGGATCCGGTGAACTGCATCGCCAGATAGCGATCGCCGATCGGCGCCACGACCATGCCGGGCCGCGGGTTGCCGTACTCCTCGCCGCCGTTCAGGACCGCAGCGTACGTCACGCTGTCCGCCGCCACCAGCGCCTCGAGCATCGACACGTCGAGGTGCGCGCCCTGACCGGTGCGGGCCTTGCGCGTGATCGCGCCCAGGATCGCGACCGCGGCATGCGTGCCGGCGAGCACGTCGGCGGCCTGGAGATTCGACGTGCGCGGCGCGGGCTCGTCGCCCTGCTCCAGATGCATCATGCCCGACACCGCGTTGATGATGTGGGCGAAGGCGGGACGCGCGCGCCAGGGCCCGGTCTGGCCGAAGCCCGAGATCGAGCAGTAGATGAGGTCGGGCTTCAGGGCGCGAAGTGTCGCGTAGTCGCAGCGAAGCCGGGCCACGACGCCGGGCATGAAGTTTTCGACGACCACGTCGGCGGCCTTCGCCAGATCCTGGACGATGGCCTGGCCTTCCGCCCGCGACAGATCGATGCTGACGCTTTCCTTGCCGGCGTTGACCCGAGTGAAGTAGCTGCTCTGATCGGCGCGGCCGGGCTCGAGCTGGAAATAGTTGCGCCGCATCTCCTCGCCCTCGCCCTGACGCTCGATCTTGATGACGCGGGCGCCCAGGTCGCAGAGCAGTCGCGTGCAGTAGGGTCCGGCCAGAACACGGGTCAGATCCAGGATGGTGACACCGACCAGCGGCAGCGCTTCGGGCTTCACGAGTCGTGTAGCGGAATAGTACGGGGCGGACGAAGCACGGGTCAAGCCCGCTTGACTCCGCCGCCGCGGAGCGCGATTGTGTCTCAGCCAGCCACCCTACAGGAGGGATCCTTGAGCGACGAGATCCGCATCCAGTTCACGCGCTTCTCGGCATTCTACTCGCCGCTGATCGCGACGATCGCCGGGGGGTTCCTGAAGGAAGAAGGCCTCCAGCCCAAGCATTCCAACGCGCCGGTCGGCAAGTCGGCGATCGACGGGGTCGTGGCCGGCACGGTGCACGTCTGCCAGTCGGCGCCCTCGCAGGGCTTCGGCCCGCTCGAGAAGGGTCAGACGCCGCCGGCGGTGCACTTTGCCCAGATCAACGAGAAGGACGGCTTTTTCCTCACCGGCCGCGCGGCCGATCCGGCGTTCAGCTGGGACAAGCTGAAGGGCAAGCAGGTGCTGGTCGACCACGGCGGCCAGCCGCTCGCGATGTTCAAATACGCGTGCCACAAGCGCGGGCTCGACTACAAAGCCATCGGCGCGGTCGACGTGCCGAGTGCCCAGATGGACAGCGCCTTCCGCAAAGGCCAGGGCGACTACATCCACCAGCAGGGCCCGGCCCCGCAGCAGCTCGAGCACGACGGCGCCGGCCACGTGGTCGCCTCGGTCGGTGAAGCGATCGGCCCGTGCGCGTTCTCGAGCCTCGCCGCCACGCGTGAGTGGCTTCAGACCGACATGGCCAAGCGCTTCATGCGCGCCTACCGGAAGGCGCGCGCCTGGCTGATCGCCACGCCCGCCGCCAAGGTCGCGGAGTCCGAATCGGCCTTCTTCCCGGAGATCGACCGCGCCGTTCTCACCTCGACCATCGCCTACTACCAGAAGCTCGGCTGCTGGACGCCGCACGTCGAGATCACACGCCCGGCCTTCGAAGTAGCGCTGGACGTGTTCCAGCATTCGGGGCTGATCACCAAACGGCACCGGTACGAGGACGTCGTGGCCGCACCGCCCGACGCGGCGTGAGGTCGATCGCCGCGCGGCTGAGCCTGCTGTTCGTGCTCGTCGCGACCGCGGCGATGGCGGCGGACCCTCCGGTCCGCGATCTCGCCGACGGCCGCACCGGCAAGATCTACTTCGAGAGCGTGACGCCAACGGGATACTTCCAGCTGGCGAAGCGCGAAGCGACCCGACCGACCGTCGTCTTCGGCGACTTGAAGCTGCCCAAGAAGGCCACCGCTCCGGTCCCGGCGATGATCGTCGTCCACGGCAGCTCGGGAGTGTCGCACGACCGCGAGTTCTGGTGGGCCGATCATCTGAACGACATGGGCGTGGCGGCTTTCGTCGTCGACAGCTTCACGCCGAGAAACATCCGCGAGACGTCGACCGATCAGACTCAGCTCTCGACCGCCGCCAACGTGGCCGATGCGCTGGCGGCCCTGCGGCTCCTTGCGACGCACCCGAAGCTCGACAAGCAACGTATCGGCGTCATCGGATTCTCCAAGGGCGGACAGGTCGCGCTCTACACTGCGCTCGAGCCGTTTCGCCGCGCCGTCACCGACGACCAGACGCGCTTCGCGGCGCACGTGCCGCTGTATCCCTACTGCAACGACTGGTACGTCTCGGAACACATCACCGGCGCACCGATGCTGATGCTGCTCGGCGGGCGGGACGACTACACACCCCCGGGCCCCTGTCAGGAGTATGCGCAATGGTTCAAATCGAAGGGCGCCGAGGTTGACGTGATCGTGTACGCGAACGCCTATCACGGGTTCGACTCGCTGCGTTCGCCCATCCACGCCAAGAACGTCGTCACCGGTCGGGGCTGCAATGCGAGGGTGGATCTCGACCGCTTCGCCGTCACGATTCGCGCGACGGGCGAGAACATTACGCGCTCGGTGGCGACCTACGCGCGCGGCTGCGTCGGCAGAGGCGCCATGGTCGGCGGCGACAGCGAAGGGCGCCGGAAATCGCCCGAGGACGTGAAGGCGTTTCTCAGAAAGGTCTTTGCCCTGTGAGGATGACACCATGAGCGGAGCGCTGGCGGGCATTCGAGTCGTCGACATCACGAACAATCAGGCCGGGCCTTCGTGCGGACAGATGCTGGCCTGGCTCGGCGCCGACGTGATCAAGGTGGAGGAGCCCCTCAAGGGCGACCCCGCCCGGCAGATGCTCGCGGATCGGCCCGACGCCGACAGCCTGTTCTATCTGACCTTCAACGGCAACAAGCGTAGCCTCACGCTCAATCTGAAGAATGCCGGGGCCAAGGACGTGTTTCGCACGTTGCTGAAGACCGGCGACGTGCTGCTCGAGAACTTCGGGCCAGGCGTCCTCGAGCGCCTGGGCTTCGGCTACGCGGCGGTCAAGCAGCTCAACCCGCGCCTGGTCTACGCAAGCATCAAGGGCTTCGGCTCGTACGGCCCCTACGCCGACTACAAGAGCTACGAGCCGATCGCGCAGGCGATGGGCGGCGCGATGAGCGTCACCGGCTTCCCGGAAAATCCCCCGACCTACGTGTGGCCGTCCATTGGCGATTCGGGCACCGGCATGCACTGCGTGGTCGGCATTCTCGCCGCGCTCATGCAACGCCATCTCACCGGCGAAGGGCAGCAAGTCGAGGTCTCGATGCAGGACGCGGTCGTCAACCTGATCCGCGTCAGCCTGCGCGACCACCAGCGAACGGGCAAGCCCGGCCAGCGCACGGGCAACCAGCTCGGCGCCGGCGCGCCGGGCACGACGTATCGCTGCCATCCCGGCGGCCCGAACGACTACGTGTTCGTGTTCGTGCCGCAGCAATTCTGGCACGCGCTCTTGAAGGTCATGGGCCGGACCGACCTGATCGGCGATGCCCGCTACGAGACGGCCGCGGCCCGCTGGCAGCACAAGGCCGAAGTCGACGCGCTCGTCGAGGATTGGACCTCCAAGCGGCCGAAGCACGAGGTCATGAAGATCCTGGCCGGCGCGGGCGTGCCCTGTGGCGCCACCCTCGACACCGGCGAGGTGCTGACGGACCCGCATCTGCACGCGCGCGAGATGATCGTGGAGGTCGAGCACCCCGTGCGCGGGCGCTACATCACCGCCGGCAATCCCATCAAGCTCTCGGCTTCGCCTACCAAGATCTCGGCGGCTCCTCTGCTCGGGCAGCATCGCCAGGAGATTCTTGGGGAGCTGGGGTACAGCGCCGAGCAGATCGAGAAGCTCGCGGCCGACGGATCTATCTAGCTCCCTCGTCTTCGTTTCGGCGGCGTCCGACCGGCGAGGTGTGTGGGGAGGGGCTCCGGGACCACGCGGCACGCGTGCGCTTCCCGTTTGCGGCTGGGCTCCATCCGGGCGCGATACCTCTGACGCCGCGTTTCGGGAACGGGTCCCGGAGCCCCTCCCCACACACCTCGCCGGCCGGGCGCCTCGCTCGCAGTACCATGGAGCGTGGTCACGCATAGAGCATGGGAATACTGACGGAGCGGGTGCGGCCGACTGTGGCGCGCGTCGATCTCGGCGTGCTCAAGGCGAATTATCGCGCCATCTTGGAGCATCTCGCCCGCGGGCGGCCGACGGGGACGCCGGGGGTGATCGCGGTCGTCAAGGCGAACGCTTACGGCCACGGCGCGGGGCAGGTCGGGCGGGCGCTCGAGGATGCTGGGGCCGATCTGCTGGCGTGCGCCGACATCGAGGAAGGGGCGGCGCTGCGGGCGGCGGGTGTGCGCGCCGACATCCTGATCTTCGGCGCGCTCAGCGTCAGTGATCTGGACGGGCTGTTCGACTGTCGGCTGACGCCGACGATCTCGTCGCCCGGGGCTGCGCGCGCGGTGCAGGCTGCGGCGGCACGTCACAAGCAGCGCGTGCGGTATCACCTGAAGATCGACACGGGCATGAACCGGCTCGGGTTCCGCGCCGACAACCTGCGCCGCACCCTGCCCGAGCTCTTGCGCAGCGACAATCTCGACCTTGACGCGGTCTTCACGCACTTCGCCACCGCGGACGATCCCGCCTCGTCACTGTTCGATGAGCAACGCCGGCGCTTCGACCAGGTACTCGCTGATCTACAAACGCTCGGCGCGCGGCCTCGCTTTCGGCACGCGGCGAACAGCGCCGCGGTCGTGCGCGACCCGCGCGTCTGGTTCGACCGCGTGCGGCCGGGCCTCCTGCTCTACGGCATAGTGCCGCCGCCGCTCACGTCGACGATCGCGCTGGCTCCCGTGATGACGCTCGCCAGCCGGGTTACAGCCGTCAAGGGCATGCGCGCGGGCGAGGTCACCGGCTATGGGGCGCGCTTCACCGCGAAGAAGCCGACGACGATCGCGATCGTGCCCGCGGGCTACGCCGACGGGCTCGATCTGCGGCTGGCCGGCCGCGGCGCCGTCCTGATCCGCGGCCGCCGGGCGCCGATCATCGGCTCGGTCTGCATGGACATGATCATGATCGACGTGACGGGCCTCGACGCCTCGCCCGGCGACGAAGTGGTCTTCATCGGCCGCCAGGGCGGCGACACGATCGACGCCCGCGAGATGGCAGAAACTATCGGCTCGATTCCGTGGGAGATCGTCTGCCGCGTCGGGACCCGGATCGAGCGCGTCTACGCCTGAGAAGCGAACCGGCCGTCAGTTCTGAGGTCGCGCCGGCACGGTCCAGAGAAAGATATCCGACGTGCGATCACGCCACGGGACCCGCACGGTTTTGGCCGGAGCCCAGTCGCCCATGTCGAAATCGTGCGAGACGACGCGCGAGCCCGGCCGCAGCTCGCGCATGAGCTTCGGCCGCAATCGCTGATTCATTCTGTACGACAGATAGAGCGTCACGACCGTCGCATCCGAGAGATCGACCTCGAACAGGTCGTCGCTGCGAAACGACACGCGATCGCCGACGCCCGCCCGCTGCGCTCGCTCCATGCTGAGCGCGACCAGCCCGGGATCGATCTCGATGCCGACGCCGCGCGCGCCGAAATCGCGGGCCGCCGCGATCACGATGCGCCCGTCGCCGGAGCCCAGGTCGTAGACGACGTCGGCGGCGTTGACATTGGCCAGGCGCAGCATTTCGGTGACCACGTCGGTCGGGGTCTGGACGTACGGGACCTCGGCATCGGGGTGGGAGCACCCCGTGGCTGCCAGGAGCACGATTGCGGCGCACACGGCGAGGCGGGCGATTGGGCTCACCGGAGTGTGATCTCGTGCTCGGGCGGCGTCACGCCGAGCTCCTGGAAGCGGCTCTGGTCCGCCGGTAGGTAATCACGCCGGAATCGTAGCTCGGGAAGGTCGGGCGCGGTAGCCTGCTCCCCGGCGGGCCGTGTGCAGGCGTTGGCTGGCTTTCTCACGCCTACCAGATTAGCGAAGCTCACGGAGAATTCGTCCTTTATCCATACCGCCCCCTCGGCCGTCGACCGGGCGAAGATGCCGATGGTGCTGGTGGAGCATGAGGCAGCGGCGGTGCACCCGTCGAAGCAGTTCAAGCTACCGATCTGCTCCGCGGTTCCCACACCGTAGCCGGCGACCGCGCCGATTGGGACGAAGCCGACCGACGTATGGGCCGCGGTCACCGGCGGACGCTCTCCGGAAGACGTCACGTCACGCCCTTCGCCATTTCCGTCGCCGAAGAACACGAGCCCGCGCAGGACAGTACTGGTGCTGACGACCTCTTCACACTGAAGCTCAGGCGAACAGGTGCTCACGGACTGGCGTGCTCCCCTGGCCTCGACCAACGACGAGGCGCTCCGCCACCACACGAGCGGGGTCCTGATCTTGATTCCCCCGATTGTCTCGACCGCCAGAAACCGCGGGACGTTCGGTACGAGCCCTCCGCCGGCGCCGCCAAAGAACGCCGCCAGGTCGATTCGAATCTCCCATCGGATGGGATTCTCGACGACGGACGCTCCCCTGGTCCACTCGACACCGACATCGACGTCGTCCAGGAGCAATCGGGCCGCCGGGGTCCCGACGACGCGGGAATCGAACTCCAGCGACACGCGTTTCAGATGCTGGCCCGGGTCACTCGTCGTAGCAGAGAAGAACGTCCCCCTGGCCCGCTGCTGCCGCTCGTCCTTCGACAGGCGCTCCACGACGATGAGAGTCGAAGCGTTGTCGGTCTCCGTCACGGTCGTGCGCTGCTCCTCGCCCATGAACTCGGCTGCCGTCTGGACGGCGGAGATCGAGTGGACCCATCGGCCTGACCCTTCCGACGACGGCCCCCTGTTCATTGCCCAGCTTGCCTTGGAAGGCGAGCACGTAGGCCCGCACTCCAGAGGCCGGCGCGAAAACGGTCTGGGCGAACGCTCCTCTGCCAAGCGCCGTCGTGATCGACGCCCCGGGAACGGGGCTGCGCAGACCTCCAGCGTCCTCCGCATAGAGCGTGAAGGTGCCGTCCATGGTCTCAGCCGAAAGGTCGGGTGGAATGCTGATCGTCAAGAGACGCTGGCCCGGGTCGTTACCATTGACGTCGATCTTGAAGTCAAAGTTGCTTCGAAAGAAGTAGTTCAGGAGGCCGGCTGAATAGCCGACGGCGCGCGGGATCAGCTGCGCGGCGTAGTCCTCGTAGACTCTGTCGTCGAGGATAAAGCCGCCGAACACCTGCCCTCGGAACAAGAGGCGCTCGTACAGGGCGCCCTCGGCAACGAAATGGGCGATGGAGTCGCCGTCGGTCGTCTTCGGGAAGTACCGGCGGGCGCCCGCGGTGTCGGCCGGCGGATCGAAGGCGGGTGGGCCCAGACTCTCTCGGCGAGGCAGCGCGAAACCCAGGAAGATCGTATCGTCGCTCACGTAGCCGCCATTCGTGTACTCGGCCAGACCAATCTGCGTTCCTGTCGCATACGACGGCACGGTTCCGTCATATCGGTCGCTGTCGATGAGTCTCGCGACCGACACCGGTGCCTGCGGATCTCCCGTCACCGTGAAAATCGAGGTTGCGGGCAGGGTCGACGGCGCGGCCAGGAACGCCTGGAAGCGGGATCGGAGGGTGGCGTCGCGACTCCCCCGCAGCTCCTCGATACGGGATTCGTACCCATCATGGAGCAGATGCGGGTCCTCGCGCGCGTGCCCCGGCGACGCCGCGTCCTGCACCATATGCATCACCTGTCCGAGGGCTCGCACGGTGTCGGCGAGCGCCTGCTCACGCGCCGCTGGGCTCGGCCGAGTCAGAAAATCGAACAAGCGCTCGCGAGCTACCGGCCACGACCACGTGCCGCCCAGCCCTTGATCCGCGTTCTGCTGCCAGTAGACAGAAGACTGCCCGAACGGGCCGCCCGCGTTAGGCCAAAGCTTGAGCGGATTGTGGAAATGGTTGACGGACCGAATTGAGGGCACATCCTCGAGCGTGGCGCCAAGCGCGAGCCAGCCCCGAACGGTTTGTCCGTTTATGGTGAATGTGGCCCCGCCTTCAATGCCGTATTGGTGCTTCAGGATAGTGTCTAGACTCGATCGGTCGACTGCGATCGCGCCAATTTCCGCGTGAGTGGCGGGCGAGTACGATTGGGCAGACGGTGTGACGAACGCAAGCTCGAGCACCCCGACCGCGACGGCCATCGCCGTAGATCCCGTCCGACCAAGTCATAGCGTCTCCTGCATAAGGATGAATCCGACTCCGGTATCCGAGCGCCCTTCGTTCTTCCATGACCGCCTTCTGCAGAAGCGGTCGCTTGTCGAGCGGAACAGTCAGGACCTGAATCTCTATGTGTTTGAGATATTCCTTCCTCTGCTCGGCGCTAACCAATGCCGGCATCTCCAACACGATCCCTTCGAGCTGTAGCAGCTTGGGCCGCCGTTTGAAGCGCTGCCCGCTTTTCCTTCGGCCATGTCTCCGATCCCGCGTAGCCTGGCCATCCGAAGTCCCCATATCCAGACTTGAACATCGCGAAGAACGGCCCGCGGAAGAACACCAGTGGGTTCAGGCTGAAGAACCAGCGCGAGTCGATCGAGAAGCGGCCGTCCTTGTCGGTCAGGACCTCCTGAGAGTCGCGATACTCCTCGCTCGGGCCGCCGAAGCTACGGACGTGCCGCGTCCACCAGGCCAGGACCACGACGCCCTCGAGGGGCTGCTTCGTCTCGGCGCTGACCACCTGCGCCTGCCACGGTCCAGCCGCCTCGGCGCGGCGTGGCGAATCGAGCGACAGCAGCAGGGCGCTCAACGAGAGCAGGACAGCTAGAGAGGCTCGCGTCCTCATCTAGAACGACCGCACGCGCCAGAACCCATCGGCATCGACATGGAATCGCACCTCGAAGGACTTCAAGATACCGGCGTCGGTGCGAGCCATCTCGAAGATCGCTTCGAGACCTCGCGTCCGAACGAATCTGACGTCGGTGAGGATGTTGTCGATCGCGGGCAGATCGGGGCTGAGCGCCGTGAGCGCCTGCTGGTAGCGGCCGCGCGAGCGTTCGGAGATCTGGCTGAGCGCTTGCGCGATGTCCCCACGACGCAACGCATCCCGAAGAGCCGTCCACTTGGATTGGAGGAGCGCGTCGAGGCCGGCACGATCGAAGACCTGGATGACGCTCGGGATCGTCACTCGCTGTCCTTGGCCATCGGTGACGCTCACGCGTGGAGCGTAGAGCCCGGGTTGAGCATACGTGAATGCATGCCCGTCGAGGCGTGGGCCGGCGAAGTCGATCGTGCCGTCGCCGTCGAAGTCGGCCTCGATGGCTGCCGAAGCCGGTACGCCGAGCAGGGCGAATGGCACCGTCAACGGGGCCACTCCGCTCCGAGGGCTGGCGACCAGCAGGAACGCGGAATCCGGCGCCTCGGCCACGGTGATCGGCACCTCCTGGCTGGCCACCACGCCCGTCGCGGCGGTAGCGATGATGTGAAGACGTATGGTGGCCGGAGTCAGCTGGATAAGCGCGGCGAAGCTATTTCCGTGCACCGCGGCCGCGATGCCGTTGATGGTGACGGAGACCTCCTGGCCAGTGATCGCCAACGTACCCCGCACGAGCCGAAGCCCCGCGGGCACCGTGGCGCCGATCTCGGGCTCGACGAGCGCAATCCGGTCTCGGCTGATCGTGAAGGTTCGCGCGGCCGGTGTGGGATCGACGTTCCCTGCACGGTCTCGTGCGACCACCTCGAATGTGTGCGCTCCATCCTGCAGGTCGGTCAGAGCGACGGACCGAGCGTCGGAGAATTCGCCGAACGGCCGCCCGTCGATGCGCCACGTGAAGCGCAGATCATTCGGCGCCGTCACGTCATCCACGCCCGTGAACGTGAACGCGATCGTGGCCTCGTCCGTCGGGCTGGACGGCCCGTGCGTCAGGACGGTTTCCGGTGGTGTGTCGTCGTGTCTGACGGTCGCTTCAGCCGCCGCGCCGGTCAGGCCGTCGCCACCCTGAGCGGTCGCGAAGACCTCGATCGTGTTCTCGGCGTTCCGGGTCAACGGCATCGTGAGCGTGAAGCCTCCCCCGGCTCCGCCCTGGGTCGTGAACAGCGAGCTGCCGCCGTCGACGCGACCATCGAGTCGTGATCCGGCCAGCGCGGCGCCGCTCACGCGGATCGACGGTTCGTTCGTGACGCCTGAGAGCGGACCGAGCTCGGGTGCCGGCGGCGCCAGGAAGCGCACGATTCGTCCCGAAGCACCGTCGGCCATGTAGAGGTTGCCGGTCGCGTCGAACGCGAGACCCTGCGGCGCGCCGAGTCCGCCCGCGAACAGGCTGACGCGCCCGTCCGCATGCAGCTTCGCGACCGCCGGTCTGACCGGCAATCCGTCGATCATGAGCTCCTGAACGGTCACGAGGAACGCTCCGAGTCGATCTTGTGCCAGCGCTGTCGGCCTTGTGAAGGTGCCTGCGCGGCCGAGTGGCATCGCCGCGCCGGCGCGAGCACCCGGCAGGACCGGGATGCGGAACACCACTCCGTCCGCCTTTGCGTCGCTCCGGCGGCCGTCGGTCGCGGCGTAGAGGACTCCGTCGCCGGCCACGATGCCCCGCAGGGCGCGAAACCCGTCGGCGAATACCGTGAGCGCGCCGGTCGATGTGAGCGCCAGGATTACCTCGGGCTCGGCCGACTCATCGTCCGGCTCGGGATCCGTGCCGCGCGTGAGCCGTCGCGCGGCGATGAACACAGTGCCATCCTCGCCGACATCGAGCCAGCGAGGTTGCTTGATCCCCGACACGAGCGTCGTACGCGAACCGTCCGCTTCCCGTCGCGTGACCCGTCCGGCTCGCTCCTCAGCAATGAGCAGACGCCCTTCGAGATCGAAGGCCAGCCCGATCGGTCGGTCGAGCCCCCGCACCACGACGGTCGTGGACTGATCCGGAGCGATGCGCGTCACGGTCCCGGCCGCGCGGTCGCTGACGTAGACCGCCTCCTGCGCATCCGCTACGACACCACGCGGCTGGAGGAAGCCGCGCGCCCACACGCTTGCCGGAGCTAGCGCGGTCTGGGGGTTGTCGCCGGCACTCGGCGCGTGGACCGCAGCGGGCAAGAACAACAGAAAGCTCAGACCCGCGAGTGTGACGGGCCGTCGAAGGCGACACGAACAGGCTATGAGAACGCTCGCGATGCGGGGCATACACGAGCAGGGTGCAGCGGCGATGCCAGACGGCGCTTCGAGGACCAGGCCGACTGCGCGCGGAATTCGCGGCCGTCATCTCACGCGGAGCCTCGGTCTCTGCCTGTCGCCCTGGGCAGAGTGCCCGCCGCGCAAGGCGTCGTTGGCGATCCGACCTAGCGCGGCCGCGCGGCCATCTGCCCCGGATCCATGCCGTAGAAGAGCTGCGGCCCGCCGTCGACCCGGGCCGCGGCCAGGGATGCTCGCGCAGCACGCGCTCGTCGATGTCCGCGCCCCAGCCCGGCGCGTCGGTGAGCCAGATGTGGCCGTCGCGGATCACCGGCGGGCGTCGTGACGAGCGGACCCTTCCACGGCACGTCGTCGATGTCGATCTCCATGATGCGCACGTTCGGGAGCACCGCGCAGAGGTGCAAGCGAGTGCAGATCGGCCAGGTGGCTGTAGTAGTTGTGCGGGCGCGATGTTGATCTCGCACGCCTCCGCCAGCCGCCCGATCTGCACGGATTGCGAGAAGCCGTTCCACGGCACGTCGATGATCGCCACGTCGACGGCGTGCTTCTCCAGAAACGGCCGGTACTGCCGCAACGTCACCAGGCTCTCGCACGAAGCCAGGCGCGTCGATCGTCGACTGCTTGATCTGCAAGCAGCGCGTCCGGATCCCAGTTGTCGTACTCGACCCACTGCATGTCGTACTTCTCGAGCAGCTTGGCGATCCGCAGCACGCCCTCGGTGCGGAAGTTGTAGTTCAGGTCCAGGCAGAGGCCCACCTTCGGGCCGACGGCTTCGCGAAACGTGCCGATCAAGCGGTCGATCGCGTCGAGGATCTCGACCGTGGGCGCGCCGTCCGTCGTGTTGATCCCGCTGGCGAATCCGGGGAAGTACACGGTGGCCGGCTCGCCCGGGATGACCATGTTGGTCTTGAGCGCGGTGAAGCCTCGCTTGACCACCTCGCGCCCGAGCGCCGCGATGTCGTCGTAGGTCTTGAGCGGCGGCGTCCCGAGAAAGCTGCCCATGCGCGCCCGCGTCGTCCCGCAGTGCGACCAGTAGAGACGCATGCGATCGCGCATCGGGCCGCCGAACAGCTCGTAGACCGGCACGCCGAGCGCCTTGGCCTTGATGTCCCACAGCGCCAGCTCGATCCCGGCCATCGCCTTGTGCGAGACACCGCCGCTGTTCTGGCGCATCCGCCGCAGCATGTCCCAGTAGAGGCGCTCGACCGGCCGCGGGTCTTGCCCGATCAGCAGATCGGCCATGTCGCGCACCGATGCCGGCGATGCCGTGCGGGCTCCGGTTGTCGCTGCACTCACCCCAGCCGACCAGGCCGGTATCGGTCTCGATGCGCACGAACGTCCACGGCCGCCAGCCGCCGTCGCAATGCAGGGCTTCGACTCTCGCGATCTTCATGGCCGCCTCACGCCGCCCGCAGGCCGAGCGCGCGCCCGGTCTCGCCGGCGAAGCGCTCGAGCGCCGCGGCGTCCATCTCCGGGCGCGGCCTCAGGATCAGCCGATCGACGCCGGCTGCCGCGTAGGCGTCGAGCGTGGCCTTGTCCGGCACGTCGTAGCCCGGCGGCGTGATGCTGATCTCCAGCCGGCCGAGCTCGGCCGGGCGCGAGTGCTTCTTGGCGGTGTCGCGCAATGCGGCGAGGACCTTCTGCGTGTCGTCCACGTTCATGCCGAAGCCGTACCAGCCGTGGCCCTGCATCACCGCGCGGCGGTACGCCGGCGCCGTGCGGCCGCCGACGACGATCGGCGGCGTCGGCGTCTGCACCGGACGCGGCATCGCCTGCACGCCGTCGAATGATACGTACGGGCCCTTGTACGACGGCTTCGGCTGCGTCCACACCGCGCGCATGGCCGCCAGGTAGTCGTCGGCCACACGGCCGCGCTCGGCGAAGGGCGCGCCCACCGAGCGCATCTCGGGCTCGCACCAGCCGACGCCGAGCCCGAAGATGAGCCGGCCGTTCGAGAGCACGTCGAGCGAGGCGAGCTGCTTGGCCAGCACCAGCGCCTGACGCTGCGGCAGGATGATCACGCCGGTGGCCAGGCGAATGCGCTGGGTGTGCGCGGCCAGGAACGTCAACGCGACGATCGGATCGAGGAGGCGCTGATCCGGCGCCATCGGCCGGCCCGCTACCGGCGGGTCGGGCAGCACCACGTGGTCGGCCACCCAGAGCGATTCGAACCCGGCGGCCTCGGCCGCCCGGCCGATCCGCGCGGCGGCATCAGGAAACCCGCACGTGTGGAGATTGACGGAGTGCAGTCCGAATTTCATCGCATGTCCTTTCGGCCGCACAGCCTCGTCGCGCGCTGCGCGGAGCCCGTCGCGGGCGGCTCGTAGTCTATCAGGTAGTGCGCGCCGCAGGCGGTCGCGGGGCTGGGGCCCCGCCCGCCGAGGCGCGCCTATCAATCCTGGTCCAGGCGGTCGCTAGGCGGGGCTACTCGAGCGAGCGGATCTTCAGGCGGATCTCGTTGATGTGCTGCGCGCTGATCAGGGCGCCGGCGCTCACCGGCGCGAGGCTCAGCGGCTGCCGCAGTCTCTGGATGTGAATCGCCAGCACGCTGCCGCCCACCGCGGGCGCCGGGCTCGGCCAGCTCAGGTTGGTTCCGGGCTGCACGGCGTTGATCGCGTCCAGCAGCTCGGTGAAGTGCGCCGCCTTGATCGGCGTGCTCGCGGGCAACGCATCGGAGGCGGTCGCGTCGGTGAAGATCATCGAGAAAGTCGCCGTCACCGAGCGCGCCGCGCTCATCGTCACGGTGCAGGTGGTCGCGGCGCCGCTGCACGCTCCGCTCCAGCCCTTGAAGCGCGCTCTGGCTCCGGGCGCCGCCGTCAAAGTCACCACGATGCCGCTGGTGAAATTCGCCGAGCAGGTCGCGCCGCAGCTCACGCCCACCGGGCTGCTCGTCACGTTGCCCGCCGCCGAGCCGCGGACCGTGACGCTCAGAGCTATCGGAACAGCCGGCCCCGGCGTGGTCGCCGTCGCCTCGTTCGAATACGGCGAGCAGCCCACGGCATTGCACGCGCGGATCCGATAGACGTACGTGGTGTTCGGGCTCCGCCCGGTGTCCGAAGACGCGAGCGCGTTCGCCGCCGGCGTGGCGATCTGCGCGAATGCTCCCCCTGCCCCGGTCTTGCGCTCGATGCGCGATTGCGCCTCGTTGCCGTTGGTGTCCTGCCACGTCAGATTGATCTGGCTGGCCGACACGGCCGTCGCGGCCAGCCCGGCCGGCGCCGCGGCGGGAGACACGGCGAGGCCGGTGCCGACGACCGCTCGGCTGCTTCCGCCGCCCCCGCTGAACGACACGCTGGCGCTCGCGGTACCCACCGCCACCGGGGTGAAGCGCACGGTGACGCGATGGCTCTGGCCAGCGGCGAGAGAATAGGCACCGCCCGAGACGATCGAGAACGCACCGCTCGGGGTCGCCGTGCCCGACAGGGTGCCGCCGCCGAGGTTCTGCACGGTGAAGATTCGCTCCTCCGCACTGCCGAGCGCGACGCTGCCGAAGTTCCGCGAGGTAGGCGTGACGCTGATCCGGGTCGGCGGCAACGTGCTCCACAGGAGCGAGAGCCCGTCGCTCAGGCTCTGGGTGTTGAAGCTCCACTGCACGGCGCGCTCGGTGCTCGTCTCCAGGCCCACCGTGGCCGAGCCGCCCCGATCGGCTGCGGCGCACACCCCGCCGGCGGCCGTGTCGGCGTAGTTGAACAGCACGCTGTCGTTTGCCTCGAAGAAGACGATCTGAAACTTGATCGTCGCGGTCGAGCTCGCCTGGCAAGCCGCGAGCCGTACGTCGCGCCACTCGACAACCAGCTCGCGGTTCGGCGCCGACCCGAGCACGCTCCAGAAGACGTTCTGGGCCGTGCCCGCCACCGGCAAGAGATCGTCCCACCATGGCGCCACCAGGGTGGGGATCTGCAACGTGGGCAAAGCGACGTTGGCGAAGCCGCGAACGCGCTCGTGAAGCTAGCGCTCGATGGCGTCTTTCACCGTCATGCCGCGGGGCACCCGCACGACCTGAAGCCCCTCGACGACGTGAAGCTCCGGTGCACGTTCGCGCCCGTCAGGGCGTGAGCCTGCGCCCGCGCCCACAGAGGGGCCGCGGTCTTGAAGCGGACCAGGATGGTGTCCGGGGCGTGGCGGGGCGCCGGCTGAGCGGTGGCGAGGTCGGCGGAACACCAGCCAGAACGCCAGCAGCACCCCAAGGCGCGAGCGCGTGCCGACAGCCGTCATGGCGCCGCACTCTCGAGCACGAACGTTATGGGCCCGTCGATCCTGGGCACCTTGATCAGGTGAAAGGGCTGGGTCAGCGCCTGAGCGTGCATGTCGGCTGGATTGGGACGCCTGGTCCGGTAGTGAATCGAGAGGCCACCGTCGGTTCGCTCGATCCGCGTCACCTCGATCGCGAAACCCCCGGTCGGGCGCTCGCCCATGAAGAGGGCGGCGACCATATCGCGGGAGAAGTCGACCGAAGGAGGCGGCGGGGGCGCGGTCTGTGTCCCCATGTGGCGGCTCCAGAGCGCAGCCCAGTCGTTCTGACTCCGGACGACGATCTGGGCGGGCTGATCGACGCCGCTGGCGAGCCCCTTCGCCAGCGTCGAAAAGGGTACCGTCACTGCGAGTGCTGCGCAGGCGGTGCACGAAGCGAGCAGCAGCAGCAGGCTCGCGACGCAGCGCATGACCTACATTTCATTGTAGGTCGCCGGGCTTCGAACTGTACGGGGCGGGCGGTAGTGCCTCAGCCGGGTCGAGCCACTACATGACGGTGCGCCCTGCTGCGTCTGATAGCCGCGTGTGATAGAAGAAGCAGCGATGCGCACCATCGACATCCACGCGCACCTGATGCCGCAGTGTCTGTGGCGCGTCGTCGACGCCGGAGAGGCCTGGTACGGGACGCGCTTCGAGCCCGGCCAGGGTCTCGGCGCCACGGTGACGAACGGACGGCGCAGCCGCGTCCCGAACGCCAAGGTGCGCTTCACGCCCGAAGAGCGCCTGCGCGACATGGATACCCAGGGCATCGACACGCAAGTCGTCTCGATCCACACGCCGCTCTTCGGCTATGACTTGGCACCCGCGCAGGGCCTGCGGCTCGCGCGCGAGGTCAACGACGAGATCGCCAGCATGACTCGCCACTGGCCGCGGCGCTTCGCGGGGCTCGCCACCTTACCGGCGCAGGACGTCGGCGCCGCGATCGACGAGCTCGAGCGCGCGGTGAACGTGCTCGGCCTCAGGGGGGCCGAGCTCGACACGGCGGTGAACGGCGCCGGCTGGGACGAGCCGCGCTTCAGACCGCTCTTCAAAGCCGCCGAAGCCATGGGCGCGGTCTTGTTCTTTCATCCGCAGCCCCAGCACAATCTGCTCTACAAAGATGCGGATCGCTTCGGCATCGCCAACAATCTGGGCGTCATCGTCGAAGACGCGCTGATCGTCGCCACCCTGATTTTCGGCGGCATCCTCGACGCCTGTCCCGACCTTAAGGTATGCATCGCGCACGGCGGCGGCCCGGCCTGCTTCGGCATGGGCCGCCTCGATCACGGCTGGCGCGTCCGCGCCGAGGCTCGCGAACACATCCAGAAGCCGCCGAGCGCATATCAGCGCCGTCTCTATTACGACTGCGTCACGCACAGCGAGGCGGGGTTGCGGCTGCTACTCGATCACGTCGGCGCCGATCGCGTGGTTCTCGGCAGCGACTGGCCGTTCGTGGCCTGGCATCCCTCGCCCGTCGCGTGGGTTCAGGCGCTACCGGGCGTCAGCCAGGAGGACAAGGACAAGATTCTCTGGCTCAATCTTGAAAAGCTTCTCGGACTCTAAACGGCGCTCGCACCGTCCGTTCGGTCCTTCTTACTTATACTGTGGTTGTTACAGACAGCGCCCACCGCTACCTCGCGGCATGGGCGTTGCAGTCTGCCGAGCGCGGCGTGGAGAGGGAGGATCCTTAGATAGTGCGAGGGATAGTGCGAACGGCAGATTGGGGCGAGACGAGAGGGGTCCGTTGCCGTCGCGGAGCCGCCGACGCGATCTTCGCGGAGATGCGGCGAGCGGCGAGCGGCAACCGCCACACAGCTCACGAGCAAGGAGAGCAGCGCTCCGACGGTACCAGCCAGGACCTGCGCCGCGTGGGCGCTACCGGCGAGCCCGGTCGGCAACACACCCCCGACGAGGCCGAGTACGATCAACCCGATTGCAGTTCTCATGACAACCCTCCCGGCGAACACATCGCAAACGAAGTGCCATCATGTCGTCCGCGAGAGGTGCGCGTCGAACTCTGCGAAATGTCGTCTGGCGTGACCCTCGGTGCCGACAGGATGACCAGTCGAGCGAGTAATCCTTACAGAGTAATTATTCCACATCTGTCAAGATCACGGCAGGCGGACCCGTGAGATGACTCTTTTCGGGGCAGAACCCATTCGCGCCGAGCTCCTCAGCGTCGAGCGGCTCGAGGAGCTCGCGGAGACGATCGCGCGGCATCGTGTCTCGCCCGACCGGAGCCCGGACCGCGAGCTGCTGTCGCGTACCCGCGAAAACGGACGCGTCCTGCTGCGCTGCTATCGAACCCTGGCCGCCGTCATCAATGAAGAGCGCGCGACGACACCCGCGGCCGAGTGGCTCGTGGACAACTTCCACATCGTCGAGGAAGTGCTCACCGAGATTCGCACCGATCTCCCGCCCGGCTTCTATCGCCAGCTGCCCACGCTCGACGAGGGGCCGCTCGCCGGCGCGCCGCGCGCGCTCGAGCTGGCGTGGACGTTCGTCGCGCACACGGACAGTCGGTTCGATCCCGCGACCCTGCAGCGCTTCGTCCTGGCCTTTCAGCGCACCGAAGCGCTGCGCATCAGCGAGCTGTGGGCCGTACCGATCACGCTCCGTCTGACCCTGATCGAGAACCTCCGCCGCCTCGCCGTCGAGATCGTCGAGAGCCGAGCCGCGCGCCTCGAGGCGGATCGACTCGCGAATCTCCTGCTGGGGCAGACCGATCAGCCGGCCGATCCGGAGGCGTTCCACGCGCTCGACGACATCAGCGTTGACCACGCCGTTCGCGGTGCGGCTCGCCCAGCGCTTGCGCGATCAGGACCCGGACGCCACGCCCGCGTCGCGCTGGCTCGACGAGCGCCTCGCCGCGATTGGCACCTCGGCGCACGACCTCGTCCGAATCGAGCACCAGCGTCAGGCCGCCGCCAACGTGACCGTGCGCAACGTGATCACGAGCCTGCGCGTCATGGCCACGTTCGACTGGCACGACTTCGTCGAGAAGGTGAGCCTGGTCGACCGCCTCTTCCGCGCCGAGAGCGAGTTCGGCGCGATGGATTTCGCCACGCGCGACCGCTATCGCCACGCCGTCGAAGATCTGGCGCGAGGGTCGGACCGCTCGGAGGTCGCCGTGGCCCGTCAGGCGCTCACCCTGGCGGGCGGCCCCGAGCGGCGCGGCGAGGATCTCGGCTACTACCTGATCTCGAAGGGGCGCCCGAGCCTCGAGCGCGCGCTCGGCTATCGGGTCTCGTGGCGCCAGCGATTGACCCGCGCCTACATGGCCTCGGCGACCTGGAGCTATCTCGGGATCGATCGCGATCGTCACCTTGTTTCTTCTGTGCCTGCCGATCCTGTTCACGCACGCCCTCGGTGTGAGCCTGCTCCTCGTCCTCGCCCTCGCCGCGCTTGCCGCGATTCCTGCCTCGGACGCGGCCACCGCGCTGGTGAATCGCGCCGTCGTCGAGATCTTGCCGCCGCGCGCCCTTCCGAGGCTCGAGCTGGCCGACGGCGTGCCGCCCGAGCTGAAGACCCTCGTCGTCGTGCCGACCTTGCTCTTGAGCCCGGGGCAGATCGCCGAGCAGATCGCGCGGCTGGGCGTCCACTATCTCGCCAACGCCGACGGCGAGCTTCGCTTCGCCCTCTTGTCGGACTGGACGGATTCGGCGGAGGAGCACGCCCCCGAGGACGAGTCGCTGCTGGCGGCCGCGCGTGCGGGCATCGCCGAGCTCAACCAGCGACACGGCCCGGCCAGCGGCGGCGAGGCGCGGTTCGCGCTCTTCCACCGCCGGCGCCTCTGGAGCGAGAGCGAGGGGCGCTGGATGGGCTGGGAGCGCAAGCGCGGCAAGCTGCACGAGCTCAATCGGCTGCTGCGCGGCGCGACCGACACCTCGTTCATGCTCGAGCCGGGTGCACGTGCCGTCGGCGATTCGCTTCGTGATCACGCTCGACGCGGACACCCAGCTGCCTCGGGGCGCCGCCGCGCGCCTCGTCGGCACCCTGGCCCATCCCCTGAATCGGCCCCGGCTCGAGCCGCGCGAAGGCCGCGTGGTCGAGGGCTACGGCATTCTCCAGCCGCGGATCGCCCCGACCTTGCCCACGGAGCGCGAGGGCTCGCTGTTCCGGCGCGTGTTCGCCGGTCCGGCCGGCGTCGACCCCTACGCCGCCGCGGTCTCGGACGTGTACCAGGACCTCTTCGCCGAGGGCTCGTACACCGGCAAGGGCATTTACGACGTCGACGCGTTCGAGCGAGCGCTGGAGGGGCGCGTGCCGGAGAACTCGCTCCTCAGCCACGACCTCTTCGAGGGGCTCTTCGCCCGGGCCGCGCTGGTCACCGACATCGAGCTCTTCGAAGATTTCCCCTCACGCTACGAGGTCGGCGGCGGCGCGTCAGCATCGCTGGGCGCGCGGCGATTGGCAGCTCTTGCCGTGGCTGATCCGCGGCGCCGCCGGCGCCGGCGCCGCGCGCGCCCGGATCCCGACGATCGGCCGCTGGAAGATGCTCGACAACCTGCGGCGAACGCTCTCGGCTCCCGCCGCCTACCTCACGCTCGTGCTGGGATGGATCTTGCCGGACGGCGCTCCGCTGGTCTGGACGAAGCTAGTGCTCATCTGCCTCGCGGTGCCGGCACTCGTGCCGGTGTCGACGGAGATCATTCCCGCGGCGCCCGGGCGGCTCCAAGCGGGCCTATCTGCGCGGCCTCGGCAGCAGCCTGGTACTCGCCGGCGCGCAGTTCGCGTTCTCGGCCTCACCTTTCTCGCGCACCAGGCCTGGCTCATGGCCGACGCCGTCGCCCGCACCTTGCTACGCCTCGTCGTGACCCGCCGGCGAATGCTCGAGTGGATCACGGCCGCGCAGGTGAAATCGATCTCCCGGCTCGGCCTGGCCAGCACGTCTACTCGGAGATGTGGGGCGCGCGTGGCGCTCGCGCTCATCGCTGGGCTGGTATCGCGTTCAGGCCGAGCGCACGACCCGGGCCGTCGCCGTGACGCTCGTCGTCCTGTGGCTGCTCTCGCCCGCGGTGGCGCGCTGGATCAGCCGCCCGGCCGCCGCACGACCACCCGAGCATCTCAGCGCCGACCAGCGCCAAACCATCCTGGCGGCGGCGCGCAGGAGCTGGCGCTTCTTCGAGACCTTCGTGACCGCCGAGGACAACGCTTCCTGCCGCCGGACAACTTCCAGGAGGACCCACGGCCCGTCGTCGCTCACCGGACTTCTCCGACGAACATGGGTGTCTATCTGCTCTCGACGGCGGCCGCGCGAGACCTCGGCTTCATCGGCACGCTCGACGCGGTCGACCGGCTCGGCGCGACCCTGGCGACGATATCGGATCTCGAGCGCTACCGCGGACACCTCTACAACTGGTACGACACGCGCACGCTCAAGCCGCTGGAGCCCCGCTACGTCTCCGCCGTCGACAGCGGGAATCTCGCCGGCCATCTGAGCGTTCTCGCGGTCGCCGCCCACGAGCGCGCCCGCCGCCCCGTCGTCGGCGCGGAGATCCTGCTCGGCATCGAGGCGGCGCTCGTCCTCCTCCGCGCCGCGCTGCCCGCCGAGTCGCGCGCGCCGGTCGACGAGCTCCGCACGGCGCTGGCACTGGCGCCCCCCACGATCGCCGCCTGGCCGAGCCGTCTTCGCGAGCTCGCGACGGCCATCCGAGGGCTCGGCGAACGGGCGAACGCGCTGGACGCCGACGCGGCACCCGGCGTGCTCATGTGGGCGGAGGTCGCGCAGGCGACGCTCGCATCCCATCGGCGCGACCTCGACGCGCTCGCGCCGTGGATCGACGGGCTCGACAGCCTTCGCCAGGCTCTACCGGCCGATCGGCGCGACGCGGGCGCCGTCGGCCCGCTGCTCGACGCGCCGCCACGCCTCTGCGACCTTCCGGATCTCGCGCGCGCGGCGGCCCGCGAGCTGGCCGGTGGTCTCCTCGACCGCGATCGCGTCGCGAGCACCGTCGAGGCGCTCGAGGAGCTCGGCGCGGGCGGCCGAAAAGCTGCTGAAGAGTCTCGACGACGTGGAGCGAAGCGCCCGCGAGCTGTTCGACGCGATGGATTTCACGTTCCTTTTCGACCAGCCTCGCCAGCTCTTCGCCATCGGCTATCGGGTCGCCGACGGGTCGCTGGACGAGGGTCGCTACGATCTGCTGGCCTCGGAGTCGCGCCTCATGAGCTTCGTGGCGATCGCGCGGGGTGACGTGCCAGCCACGCACTGGTTCCATCTCGCGCGTCCGATGACGCCGGTCGAGTCGGGCATCGCGCTGGTCTCGTGGTCGGGCTCGATGTTCGAGTATCTGATGCCGGGACTCGTCATGCGGGAGCCCGACGGCAGCCTGCTCGAGCAGACGTGCCGGCTCGCGGTCCAGCGCCAGATCTCCTATGCGCACGGCCGCGACGTCCCCTGGGGCATCTCGGAGTCCGCCTACAACGTGCGCGACCTCGACCTCACGTACCAGTATTCGAGCTTCGGGGTGCCGGGCCTCGGCCTCGAGCGCGGGCTCGCCGACGATCTGGTGATCGCCCCGTACGCGACGGCCCTGGCGGCGATGGTCGATTCCTCCGCGGCGGCGCGCAACTTCGTCGAGCTCGCACGGGAAGGCGGCCAGGGTCCCTACGGCTTCTACGAGGCGCTCGACTACACGCGCGCGCGGCTTCCGGAGGGCGCGCACGTCGCGGTGATCCGCGCCTACATGGCGCATCACCAGGGCATGACGATCGTCGCCCTCGCCAACGTGCTGCTCGACGACCGCATGCGCGAGCGATTCCACGCCCAGCCGATGGTGCAGGCCACCGAGCTGATCTTGCAAGAGCGCGCGCCGACGCGACGTCCCGGTGATGCGGCCGCGGGCGAAGGAAGCCCAGGCGCACGAGGCCACGCGCGCGATTCGTGGCGCCGACCTCTCGCCGATTCACGTCCGCGTCCGATCCGGTGCCGCACACCCACCTGCTCTCCAACGGCCGCTATGTCGTGATGCTGACGACGGCCGGCGGCGGGTACAGCCGCTGCGGGCCTCTCGCGATCACTCGCTGGCGCGAGGACACGACGCGGGACGCCTGGGGCACCTTCATCTTTCTGCGCGACGCGCGAAGCGGCGACGTATGGTCGGTCGGCTTTCAGCCCTCGGCGGTCGAGGCCGACAGCTACGAGGTGACGTTCTTCGAGGACCGCGCCGAGATCCAGCGCCGCGACGGGAATCTGCTCACGCGGCTCGAGGTGCTCGTCTCGCCGGAGGACGACGCCGAGATCCGCCGCGTGACCTTGACGAACCTCGGCAACGAAGCCCGCGAGATCGAGGTGACATCGTACGCCGAGGTCGTGCTGGCGCCGCCCCGCGACGACGCGGCGCATCCGGCGTTCTCCAATCTGTTCGTCCAGACCGAGGCCGTGGCCGAGCTGGACACGCTCCTGGCCACGCGCCGGCCGCGCGAGCCGGACGCGCAAAGGGTGTGGGCCGCCCATGTCGTCTCCGTCGAGGGCACGAGCACGGGAGGCTCGCAGTACGAGACCGAGCGCGGTCGATTCCTCGGCCGCGGCCGCGGCATCCGCACGCCGATGTCGATGATCGAAGGCCGGCCCCTCTCGAACACGACGGGCGCCGTGCTCGATCCGATCTTCAGCCTCAGGCGCCGCCTGCGGCTCGCGCCCGGGCGAAGCGGGCGCGTCGTGTTCTCGACCTTGCTCGCCCGCCACACGCGCCGCGGCGCTCGGGATGGCCGACAAGTACCGCGACCCCGCGACCTTCGAGCGCATCACCACCCTGGCGTGGACGCAGGCGCAAGTCCAGCTCCACCACCTCGGCATCACGCCCGAGGAGGCCCACCTCTTCCAGCAAGTCGCCAACCGGATCCTGTACACCGATCCGCGACTGCGCGCGCCGGCGGCGACCCTCGCGCGCAATACGCTCGGGCCCGCGGCGCTCTGGGCACACCGGATCTCGGGAGATCTCCCCATCGTGCTGGTCCGGATCGACGAGATCGAGGATCGCGAGATCGTCCGCCAGCTCCTGCGCGCGCACGAGTACTGGCGCATGAAGGGGCTCGCGGTCGATCTCGTGATCCTGAACGAGAAGCCGCCCTCGTATCTTCAAGATCTCCAGGCCGCGCTCGAAGGACTCGTGCGCGCCGGACGGCCGACGCTCGGCGTGACGCCGGAGGGATCGATCTTCGTCCTGCGCGGCGACCTCTTGTCAGCCGGCCGAGCGGGACTGTCTCTCGGCGGCGCGCGCGCGTGATGCTCGGCAGTCGCCTGGGCACCCTCGCCGAGCAGGTCGGCGCGCGCCGAGCGCGGCGCGGCGCCGCGGCGGCGCGAGCGGCGGCCGTTGCCCGAGCGAGATGCCCGCCGCCGAGACGCCACCGCCGCGGCCGCGTCGCGAATTCGACAACGAGCTCGGCGGTTTCGTCGAGGACGGCCGCGAGTACTCGATCGTGCTCGACGAAGGCTACTGGACGCCGGCGCCCGTGGATCAACGTGATCGCGAACGAGCGCCTCGGCTTTCAGGTCTCGGAGTCGGGCGCCGGCTACACGTGGGCCCTCAACAGCCGCGAGAACCAGCTCACCCCTGGTCCAACGATCCGGTCAGCGACCAGCCGGGCGAAGTGATCTACGTGCGCGACGAGGAAAGCGGCCGCCTGTGGACCCCGACACTGCTGCCGATCCGCGCAGGACGCCTGGTCGTACCAGTGCCGGCACGGACAGGGCTACAGCCGATTCACCGCATACCGCGCACGGCATCGCCCTCGAGCTCTGCAGTACGTGCCGCTCGACGATCCCGTGAAGATCTCGCGCCTGCGGATCACCAACCACTCGCGCCGCGCCCGCCGGCGGCTGACCGTCACCGCGTACGTCGAATGGGTGCTCGGCGCCGCGCGAACGATCACCGCGCCCTATCGTCGTGACCGAGCTGGACGACGCGACCGGCGCGCTGTTCGCGCCGCAACGCGTGGACGATCGACTTCCCCGGTCGCGTCGGCGTTCCTCGATCTGTCGGGAAGTCCAGACGGCGTGGACCGGCGATCGCAGCGAAGTCCTCGGCCGCAACGGGACGCTCGACCATCCCGAGGCGCTCGAGCGAGGCGAGCGGCTCTCGGGCCGGCTCGGCGGCGGGCTGGACCCTGCGGCGCGCTCCAAACGACGCTCCTGCTCGCCGCCGGCGCCAGCACGGAGGTCGTCGTCTTCCTCGGGCAAGGCGCATCGGTCGACGAGGCGCGCGCGGTGGTCCAGCGCTATCGCGCCGCGGACCTTGACGGCGTTCTCCAGAGGGTCACCACCCGGTGGGACGACATCCTGGCGGCCGTCCAGGTGAAGACGCCCGGACCGGTCGTTCGACCTGATGCTGAACCGCTGGCTCCTGTACCAGGCGCTCTGCTGCCGGGTGTGGGCGCGCGCCGGCTTCTATCAGGCGAGCGGCGCGTACGGCTTCCGCGATCAGCTGCAGGACGTCATGGCGCTGACCGTGGCGGCGCGCGACATCACGCGGGCGCAGATCTGCCGCGCTGCGGCGCGACAGTTTCTCGAGGGCGACGTGCAGCACTGGTGGCATCCGCCCTCGGGGCGCGGCGTGCGGACGCGCATCTCCGACGACCGGGTCTGGCTCGCCTTCGCCACGGCGCATTACATGGCGGTCACGGGAGACACGGACCGTCCTCGACGAGCAGATCCCGTTCATCGAGGGCACCGGCACTGGCCGACGACAGCCTCGAGGCCTACTTCGAGCCCACGGTGTCGACGCAGCAGGCGTCGCTCTTCGAGCACTGTGCCCGCGCGCTCGACCGGAGCCTGGCGGTCGGGAGCCACGGCCTGCCGCTCATGGGGACCGGCGACTGGAACGACGGCATGAATCGCGTGGGCGCGAAGGGCCGGGGCGAAAGCGTCTGGCTCGGCTGGTTCCTGCACGCGACGCTCGCCGAGTGGGCGCCGATCGCCGCGGCCCGCGGCGAGACCGAGCGCGCGCGGGCGTGGCGAGCCCACGTCGAGGCACTCGGAAGAGCGCTCGAGGCCTCGGGCTGGGACGGCGACTGGTATCGGCGAGCGTATCTTCGACGACGGCAGCGCCGCTCGGCGCCGCCGAAAACGCGGAGTGCCGCATCGACTCGATCGCGCAGTCGTGGGCCGTGCTCTCGGGCGCCGCCGATCCGCACCGCGCCGTGCGCGCCATGAACGCGGTCGAGGAATATCTCGTGCATCGGGAGCAGGCGATCGTCCTGCTCTTCACGCCGCCGTTCGTGCGCAGCTCGAGGGACCCGGGCTACGTCAAAGGTTACCCGCCGGGCATCCGGGAGAACGGCGGCCAGTACACGCACGCGGCGATCTGGTCGATCATGGCGTTCGCCGCGCTCGGCGACGGCGATCGGGCCGGCGAGCTCTTCGCGCTCCTGAATCCGATCAACCACACGAGCACGCGCGCCGGGCTCTATCGCTATCGCGTCGAGCCCTACGTCGTCGCCGGCGATGTGTACGCCGAGGCGCCCCATTCGGGGCGCGGCGGCTGGAGCTGGTACACCGGCTCGGCGGGCTGGATGTACCGCGCGGGGATCGAGTGGCTCCTGGGCTTCCGCATCCGCGGGGCCACGCTCTTCGTCAACCCGTGCATCCCGCGCGGCTGGAGCGGCTTCTCCATCACCTTCCGCTACCACGCCTCACGGTACGAGGTTCACGTCGAGAATCCTCACGGCGTCACCCGGGGTGTGTCGCGCGTCGAGATCGATGGCGTGCAGACCGCGCGCGGGCAGGCGGCCCTGCCCCTGGTCGACGATGGGGCCACCCATCACATACGGGTCTGGCTCGGCTGAGGGGTGCGGTCGCTTCTTACTCGGTAAGAATAACTCGACGCCGGGAGTCCGGAACGGCGGCCGAAGGCTTTGCCCGGTCATTCCCGGCAGTTCTACTCGGCAACTTCCTTGCAGGCTCCGCGGTAGCGATCGATTCACGAAAGGAGCCTCTCATGTCGACACCGGCCAGTGTTGCACGGCACCCGATCCATCCCATCCTCGTCAGCCTGCCGATAGGCCTCTGGGTCTTCTCGGTCGTCGCCGACCTCGTCTTCCACTTCGGCTGGGGCGGCCCGGTCTGGAAAAACGTCGCGTTCTACACGCTCGGCGGCGGAATCGTCGGGGCGCTCCTCGCGGCGGTGCCCGGCTTCATCGACTTTTTCTCGATCACCGACGCCAAAGCCGGGCGGGTCGGGGTCATCCACATGGTGGCGAATCTGATCGCGCTGGTGATCTTCGGCGCGAGCTTCTGGCTCAGATGGATCGACACCGTCGGCTTTCTCCCGGCGGCCGTCTCGATCGTGGGGCTGGTCGCGCTCAGCGTGGCGGGCTGGTTCGGCGGCGAGCTGGTGTTCGTGCACAACATGGGCGTGACACCCCCGAAAGAAGCGACGCGGTCCCGCACGTCCGGTTCGCAGCGGCGCATCGCCTGATCGCGCGGCCTGGCGGCGCGCAGCGCGCGCGCCGCCGTGTTCCCCAGGACGAGCTCGGCGGCGAGGGCCGCTAAGGCCGCGCCGCGGCGATCAGCAAGACCACGCCACAGACGAGCGCCGCGCCGCCGAGGATCGGCGGCAGCGGGATGGTCTTCGTCGTCTCCTTGGTGGCCGTGATGGGTCCGACCTCGAGCACCTTTTCGCGCGTCGTGTAGTTGATCCCTTCGTAGGCGAGCGCGATCAGGCCAACGAGGATCAGCACGACCGCGAGGATCTTCATCGCTTGCACGTTCCCACCCCCCTTGTCTGTCCTGCCGGAAGGCCGTGAGCTCGGTACGTCGAGCTGGAGACCCCCGGCGCAGCGGCCGAGAATCTCCAGCTCTCTATGGAATGCGCCCGGTGTCGACGGGCCGGGCGCTGTGTTGTCCGCTGACGGCTAGACGTTCGTGTCGAACCATGCACACGGACTCGTGCTCAGGCAAACGCTGTGCCGACGTCCTCACCCGGGGACGCGGCGACGAAGAACGCGCGACGCCGCGCGGAGTTGCGGACCGCCGTCGGACTCGCACGCGGAGCTCGCGCCGTGGCCGCTTGTAACTCTTACCCGGCAGGATTCTCCTGCCGCGCGCTTTTTCCACGGATCACGACGGGCACACCTCTTGCTCGACGAAGCCCGAAAAGGCAGGAGGCGAAGTTGTCGACTCGATCGAGGCTCTCGACGATCGCGGGCGCGGGACTGCGCGGCGCGCAACGGCATTGGATGGCGATCGCCATTCCGATCGCGGTCCTGGTGATTCTGGCCGGCGCGATCGCGTTCCTGATCGACGAGCCACTGCGCCGCTACACCGAAGCGAAGATGAACCAGGCCCTCAAGGGCTACACGGCGCGCATCGGCAAGCTCGATTTCCACCCTCTGGGCTTCTCGCTCGACCTGAACGACGTGGTCATCACGCAGGACGCCCATCCCGATCCCCCCGTGCTTCGGCTCGAGCAGCTGAGCGCGAGCGTTCACTGGCGCGCGCTGCTCTCGGGGCGCGTCGTCGGCGACGTCGAGCTCGAGAAGCCGGCTGTCTACGTCAATCTGCCGCAGGCGAGGAAGGAGATCGCCGATCCGACGCCGGTCAAGGACCGCGGCTGGCAGGACGCGCTCCAGGCGGTCTACCCGCTGAAGATCGATCACTTCGAGATCCGTGACGGCGACATCACGTACATCGATCAGGGCCCCTTCAAGCCCCTGCGCATCCGCGACCTCGACCTCGTCGCGACCAATATCCGCAACCGCCCCCGCAGACGCCCCTACCCGTCCGAGGTCCGCTTCTCGGCGCAGGTGTTCGAGGCGGGGCGTGTGACCGGCGAGGGCCGGGCCGATTTCCTGGCGGAGCCGAACCCGACCTTCCGGGGCGATGTCGAGCTCGCGGACATCGAGCTCGACTACTTCAAGCCGATCACGAATCGCTACAACCTGTGGGTCGACAAGGGCATCCTCTCGGCGGCCGGCCACGTCGAGTACGGCCAGGAGACCAAGACGGTCGTGCTGTCACGCGCGAGCATCGACGGGATCCAGGTCGACTACGTGCACACCGCGCCCACGGCCGGCGCCGAGCGAGAGACGCGTCAGAAGGCCGCGGCCGCCGCCAAGGAGGCGAACAACGCTCCCGATCTCCTGGTCCGGATCAACGAGCTGCGGCTCACGAAGAGCACCGTCGGGTTCGTCAACAAGGCCACGACGCCGCCTACCGGGTCTTCCTCGCCGACACCGATGGAACCGTGACGAATCTCAGCAACCAGCAGGTCGAGGGGGCCGCCGGTAGCCAAGCTCAAGGGCGCCTTCATGGGCAGCGGCACGGCCACCGCCGAGGCGACCTTCAAAGCCGAGAAATCCGGCCCGAACTTCGACGTCGGCGTCCGGGTCGAAGAGGTCGATGTGACCCGGCCTGAACGACCTCTTCCGCGCGTACGGCCGGTTCGACGCGGCGAACGGGTATTTCTTCTTGTATTCCGAGCTCGACGCGAAGGACGGCGTCGTCACCGGGTACATCAAGCCCTTGTTCAAGGACCTCAAGGTCTACGACAAGCAGCAGGACAAGTCGAAGCCGCTGGCGCGGAAGATGTACGAGCGCATCGTCAGCGGCGTCGCGAAGGTCCTCAAGAATCGTCCTCGCGACGAGGTCGCCACGAAGGCCGAGGTGCTGGGGCGGATCGACGATCCCAAGGTGGGCACCGTCGCGGCCGTGGTCCGGCTCGTTCAGAACGCGTTCTTCAAGGCCATCCTGCCCGGCTTCGACGCGGAGGTCGCGCGCGCCGGCCGCGAGAAGGTGAGCGCGGAGAAATGACGCGGGCGGTCAAGACTTACCGAGTAAGAATGAGCGTCCGCCTGGCGCTGCCGCGGCGACACCCCCGAATTTCCACGCGGTCGCACACGGATTTCCATGGCTCGGCGCGAGTGAGCCGTGGCACCCGTCTTGCTCCCTCAAGAATCGTAGTCTGCAGCAGTCTGACGACAGCAAAAGGAGGACGGCGATGTTCGGATTCGTCATGGGGGCGCTCGTCGGAGGGTTCGCCGTCTGGTACTGGGGCGAGGAGATCCGCGAATACGCCGCAGAACCGAACGGTCGGTGTGCGGCGGAGCGCGGCGAACGCGATCCGGTCGGTCGGAAAGAAAGCCGAGGACGTGCTGGATCGGACGAAGGAGCAGGTCAACGCCGCGTCCCAGTCCGGGCAGGACGCGATCAGGCCGCCCCAGGAGCGCTGATCGAGAGTCGCATTTCATCCCGGAGGAGAATCATGCCCAGAGGTAGGCGCCTGCGCGGCGTCGGTTCGAAGGAGCAGCGCCAGTACGAGCACATCAAGGAGTCGGCCCAGAAATCCGGTCGCTATGGCCGCCGCGCGAAGGAAGTCGCGGCGCGGACGGTCATGAAGCAGCACAAAGCGAAGGGCCACGCGAAGGGTCGCTAAGCTCACGCCGCGGCGACGAGGCGGCGGCTCTCCTCCCCGGAGGCCGCCGCGGTCGCTCTAGTCGGCTCGCAAGCAGAAATTACCTGGTAGAGTTTTCGTCGCCTCGTGGATTTCCCGAGGCGCCTCGCCGCTGACGCCCGCGCTCGAATACATCCTCCTCAACGCTTTCCGTCGTTTGGCGCTGCCGATCCGACGTTCCGGCTCTCGTCGCCCAAAGATCGTCACTGGCACGAGGCTTGCCCCCTCGGTGCGCAGGAGGCTCGAGAATCATGCGTTCTCTCCAGACATTCGCCGCACTCACACTCATGATGCTCATCGCGACCGGTCTCGCCGCCTGCACGGCGACGACGGGCAAGACCGCGGGCGAGAACGTCGACGACGTGACGATCACGAGCGAGGTCAAGGCCAAGCTCGCCGCCGAGAAGGCCTCCACCCTGACCAAGGTCGACGTCGACACCGATCGGCGCACGGTCTACCTCTCGGGCACCGTCGACAATAACGAGATGCGCCGCCGAGCCGAAGAGATCGCGCGAAACGTGAAGCACGTAGCCGGCGTCGTGAACAATCTCACGGTCCGCGCCCAATAGCGCCGTTGGCGTGAGCCCGCTCAAGCCCTTCGACGCGTCCGGGGATTCGCGACTTCCCATCCTGGGCGCCCTGATCCTGGCCATCGCGTGCCTGTACTGGGCGCGCGTGGTGTTCATCCCGATCGCGCTCGCGCTGCTGGCCACATTCCTGTTGTCCCCCGTCGTCGCGTTGCTGCGCCGCGTCGGCTTCCATCGCATCGTGGCAGTCGTTGTCGTCGTCGCGCTCGCGATGCTACTCGCCCTCGGCCTGGGATGGACGCTCTTCACCCAGGCCACGGCGCTGGCCGACGATCTGCCGAAGTATCGCGCGACCATCGCGCGAAAGATTTCAGACGTGCAGCGCATGGGCCGAGGCGGCGCGATTCAGAAGGTCGAGGAGACGGCACAGGATGTGATCGCGCAGATCGAGCGCGCTCACCCGCCGACGACGAGGCCGCTGCCGGTCGTCGTCTCCTCGCCGAACCTGCTGTGGCAGATCTTCAAAATCGTGGAGCCCGTCGGCGGCGCTGTCTTCGTGCTCGTGCTCGTGGTCTTCATGCTCGTCCAGCAGCGCGAGCTCCGAGCCCGCGTCGTCCGGCTGTTCGGATCCGCCCGCCTCGCCGAGACCACCCGCGCCCTCGACGAGGCCAGCGCACGGATCAGCCGGTACTTGCTAACGCAGACCGCGCTCAACGCAAGCTTCGGCGTCACCGTCGCTGTCGGCCTGTTCGTCCTGGGACTTCCATTCGCGCTGACCTGGGGGGTCATGGCGGCATTCCTCCGGTTCATTCCGTACGCGGGCGCGTGGGCGGCCGCCGCGGTACCCGTCTTCGTGGGCCTCGCGGTCTTCGACGGCTGGATGAAGCCGCTGCTCATCGTCGGGCTGTTCGCGGTCTCGGAGGCGATCATCGTCTTCGTCCTCGAGCCCCTGTTCTTCGCGCGCAGCGCGGGCGTCTCGTCGATCGCCCTGCTGATCTCCGTCGCGTTCTGGAGCTGGCTCTGGGGACCGATCGGGCTGGCCCTCGCGATCCCCCTGACCGTGTGGCTTGTGGTGTTCTCGCACACGGTCAAAGGCCTCGAGTTCGTCGGCATCCTGGTCGACGAGGATCCCGGCCTCGATCCGCATGTCACCTTCTATCAGCGTCTCCTGGCCGGCGACGATCAGGAGGCGGTGGAGCTGGTGCGCGAAACGGTGAAGGCGGGCTCCAATCTCGACGCCTATGACTCGATCCTCGTCCCGGCCCTCGCTCGCGCCCGGCGTGATCACGAGATGGGACAGCTGCCGCTCGCCGAGTACGCCCGGGTGATCGAGACGGCGGGCGCCGCGCTCGACCGGGCGCTCGCGTCCGCGCCGACGCCGGCGTCCGCTGACGCGGCGGGGACCGAGGCGCCCGAGCGGGTGGTCGTCGCGGGCTGCCCGGTCCGGGACGAAGCCGATCGCATCGTGCTCTCGAGCTTGAATCGCCTGCTGGAGCCGGACGGCTACTCGGTGCAGATCGCGCCGGCCGGCGCGCTCGTCTCGGAGACGATCGCGACCGTCGAGGCCACGAACCCCGCGGCGATCTTCGTCAGCTCCCTGGAGGGGAGCGGGCGCAGCGCGTCACCTCGTGAAGCGGCTTCGTTCGGCGTGTCCGGACATCCCGATCGTCGTCGGATGCTGGGGTCACGAATCCCCGAGGCTCCGCACCGACCTCGTGCGCGGCCGGCGCCGACGACGTCGTCACGACCCTGGGCCAGGCGCGGAGCGATCTGCTCCGCTTGACGCCGGCGCCGCAGCGGGCCGCCGCGGACGACGGCGAGTCGATTTCGTCTGGAACGATGCTGCAGGACGACGTCGCGCTCGCGACGCCCGTGAGGGGGGTTACATGACGGTGTCTCTCGGGTACAAGCTTTCGAGCGAGGAGCAGTCTCCCGTCGATCTGGTTCGCCAGGCCCAGATGGCCGAGGACACCGGCTTCGACTTCGCCCTGATCTCGGATCACTTTCATCCGTGGACCGACCGGCAAGGCCAGAGCCCGTTCGTCTGGAGCGTGATCGGCGCCATCGCTCAGGCCACCCGGCGCCTGGTCGTCGGCACCGCCGTGACGTGCCCGACCGTGAGGATTCATCCGGCTATCGTGGCCCAGGCCGCGGCCACGACGGCGGCGCTCATGCCGGGCCGCTTCTTTCTCGGGGTGGGCACCGGCGAAAACCTCAACGAGCACATCCTCGGCGACCGCTGGCCCGAGACGGAGGTCCGCCAGGAGCGACTGACCGAGGCGATCGAGGTGATTCGCCTCCTGTGGCAAGGCGGTAACCGGAGCCACCACGGCCGACATTTCACCGTGGAGAACGCCCGACTCTACAGCTTGCCCGACTCGCCACCGCCCCTCTTCGTGGCGGTCGGCGGCAAACGCAGCGCGGAGCAGGCGGGGCGTCTGGGCGACGGGATGATCGGCACCGAGCCCGAGCGCGCGCTCCTCACCGCGTTCGACGAGGCGGGCGGCTCCGGCAAGCCGCGCTACGGGGAGCTCACCGTCTGCTGGGCGAAGGACGAGGCCTCCGCGCGCCGGACCGCGCTCGAGCAGTGGCCGACCTCGGCGATGGAAAGCAGCCTGTCCTGGGAGCTGCCGCTGCCGGCGCACTTCGAGGCGGTGGCGAAGCTCGTCACCGAGGACGAGGTCGCCGAGTCGGTCACGTGTGGGCCGGATCCCGCCAAGCATCTCGCCGCGATCCGCACGTATGCGGAGGCCGGCTACGATCACATCTGCGTCCATCAAGTCGGCCGCGACCAGAAGGGCTTCTTCGAGTTCTACGAGCAGGAGATCCTGCCCCAGCTGAAGACCTTGCGATCTCGGGGACGGGCGCGCGGCCGCTCGCGCCGGCGGAGAGCGCGCTGAGCAATTCGGATGGCGCTGATCCAGGCAATCGTCAGTCTCATTACCCGGACGATCGGGAAAATTCTCTCGGCGCTGCTCGACTGGGCTGTCGTCGAGCCTCTTCGGCCGGGTGAGCGGCAAGCGCCAGCTGTTCTTGTGGGCGATGATGGCGGCGGCGGCTGCTTGGCCGGTGCTGCTCGTCGGTGTCGTCGCGCCGAAGGCCGCGCTCTTCGTCTTCGCCTTCGTGCCGATGTCGAGCTCGGTTCCGCCCAGCCTCGTGCGAACGATCTGGCTCGGCCTCGCCGCGCTCGTGCCGGTCGCGGTCGGCGTCACGATCGCCGCGCAGTCGCCGTCGGGGCGCCGCGAGGGGATCGCGAAGAGCATCGTTCGCGGCTTTCCGATCACCCTCGGTCTCGCGCTGGCCTTCCTCATCCTGCTCTTCACCGTGCCTGCGCTGCGCATTGTCTCGCTGGTGCGCGGCCATCGCGACACCTACGTCCCCCTGGTGACCACGCCCGAGTCGTATCAGGTCGCGGCCACGGTGGTCGAGGATGCGCTCCGGCGGCACGGTGTCGAGCTGACGCGGATCGAGCCCCCCTGGTGGGCGGCCCTGCCCGGGCGTATCCTGACAACCCTGGGGCAAGGGGTATTCACCGGATACGTCGCGGATCAGTCCGCCTACTTCCGGGCCGGGGAACTCGAAGCGGTCCTGTACCCCAACGCCCTGATGCTCCGCGGACCGCGCGACGTCACGGCACGCGCTCACGCCCTGGTGGTCGAAGCGTTCACCGGTCACCCCGATATGTTTCAGTCCGCCTCGCCCCACGCCCAGGAGATCGAGCGCCAGATTCAGCGGGTGTGGTCGGCGTATCGGCTCAACCCGCAAGCCCACGAAAACGCGGCGCCCCTTCTGTCCCGCCTCGACGAAATCGCCTCCGAGATCGCGCGGCGGCCGCTCTCGTTCGACGACTGGCAGGTGGTCTATCGACAGGTGCTCCAGCTCGACCGCGCGCTCGGGGGCCGGCGCCAGATTCTGGACGTGACGCTCCCGAAGGAGACTTTCATGGCATCAGTGACAGCACACGCGCCCATCGATCCAGCGACTCAATCGCTCTCGACTCGCCAGCTGCTGACGCAACTGCTCGAGACGGTCTCCTTGCTGGTCAGCAAGGAGGTCGAGCTCGCCCGGGCAGAGATCAAGGCCGACGTGAAGGCTGAGCTCGACATGGTCAAGCTGCTCGTCGCCGCCAGTGTGGTGGCGATGTTCGGCGTGAACATGCTCCTCGTCGCCGCGGTGTTCGCGCTCGCCGCCTGGGTGCCCGCCGGCCTGGCCGCCCTCGGCGTCGCCGTGCTGTTGCTGCTGATCGGCGCCGTGCTGGCGCTCGTCGGCTGGAATCGAAGGGTCAGCACGCCGCTGGCCGTCACCAGGAAGACCGTGAAGGAGGACGTGCAATGGGCCAAGGAACGACTCGCGTAGTTGAGGACAACGGCACCATCGGCCGGGTGCGCGAGCTCGGCGACGAGATCACCGACGTGCGCCGCCGGCTCGACGCGCTCGTCATGGAGCTCGACCGTCGCCGGCACAACGTGACCGATTGGAAGCGCCAGCTCCGGCTGCACGGTCGCACCATCGCCGTCGGCGTGCTCGTCGTCGCCGTGGCCGTGACGGCACCCGTCGCGCTGTCGAGGATGCGGGCCCGGCGCCGGAGCACGCTGATGGCGCGCGGGACCGAGTTCACCGGGAAAGCGCGCCGACTGGGGCAGGCCTTTCAGCGCATCGCAGACAATCCGGACCGGCTGGCGCCGACGACGGCGACGGACGGGCCTCGGTCTGGCCTCGCGAACCGCCGTCGCGGTGGCGGCCATGATCGCGCAGACCGTCGCAACGAGCGTCGTCCGCGCGCTGGTCAAGCAGCACGGGCGTTGACGGCTGTGAAGAGACCGCGCACCATAGTCGGGCTCGCGCTGCTGGCCGCACCGATTCTGTGCGTGATCGTGGCGGCCTGGGGATGGTGGGCTCTGTCGCTGCCCCGAGGCGGAGCGCCGCCCATCGTCTATCTGGACATCAACGGTCGCGAGATCACCGCGCTCGAGAACGAATCCGGGCGCGCTCAGATCTGGATTCCGCTCGACCGAATGCCGCCGGCCGTCGCCGCCGCCGTCATCGCCGCCGAAGACCGCCGGTTCATGCGCCATCACGGCGTCGATCTGCTCGCCGTCGCCCGGGCCGTCCTCACCAATGCCCGCGAGGCCAGCGTGGTGCGCGGCGCCAGCACGATCACGCAGCAGCTTGCGCGCGGGCTCTTCCTGACGCGCGAGCGCACCTGGTGGCGCAAGGCGCGCGAGATCGGCATCGCCCTCGTGCTCGAGCTGCGCTACTCCAAGGCGAGGATTCTCGAGGCCTACCTCAACACCGTCTATCTCGGCCAGGAGCGCGGCGCCGCGGTTCACGGCGTCGGCGCCGGGGCGCGCCACCTCTTCGGCAAAGGCCTCGAGTCGCTGCGGCTCGACGAGATCGCGCTGCTTGGCCGCGGCGATCCGGGCGCCCAACCGCACCTTCGTCGAGGCGCCGACGCTTCTCAGGGCTCGGCGCGACGCGGTGCTGGAAGCGATGGTCAAGGACGGCGCCGCGAGCGAGGCCGAGGCGCGCGCGGCCATGGCCAAGCCAACGCGGCCGGCCGAAAAGGTCGCGGCGATCGCGCCCTGGTTCATGGAGATCGCCCGGGCGGAGGTCGCGCGGCGCGGCGGCGCGGACCTCGGGGGCATCCAGCTCGTCACGAGCCTCGACCGGCGACTTCAGGAGGCCGCGGAGACGGCGGTGCGCGACCGCCTGGCGCAGGCCGAGCGCTCGCGGCGTCTGCCGGCGAACTCGCTCCAGGCCGCGGTGGTCGCGATCGACCCCGTCTCGGGGCAGATCCGCGCCCTCGTCGGCGGCCGGCGCTTCGCGCAGAGCGAGTTCAACCGGGCGACGAGGGCGCGGCGCCAGCCCGGCTCGCTCTTCAAGCCCTTCGTGTACCTGGCCGCGTTCGAGGCTCGCGCCCGCGAGATCACCGCCTCCACCCTCGTGGAAGACGAGCCGGTCGTGATTCCGGCGCGCGGCGGCGACTGGACGCCGCACAACATCGACGGACAATTCCACGGGCCGGTGACGATACGCCGCGCCCTCGAAGAATCTCTGAACATCCCGGCCGCGCTCGTCGCCCAGGGCGTCGGCGTCGGCTACGTCACGCGGGTCGCGCGCGCCGCCGGCATCAACAGCTCGCTGGCGGCGGTGCCGTCGCTGGCACTCGGCACCTCCGAGGTCACCTTGCTCGAGATCACCGCCGCCTTCGCCACCATCGCCAACGGCGGCGTCCGCGTGTGGCCGACCGCGGTCGGCTCCGCCGGCGCCGTCGCGCTCAAGCCGCTGCCGGAGCCCGTGCGGGTCGTCTCGCCCGAGTCGGCCTTCATCGTCACGCATCTCCTGCGTGGCGTCATGCGCCGCGGCACCGGCGGCGCGAGCGCGCGCTGGGGCTTGCAGGAGGTCACGGCCGGGAAGACCGGGACGACCGACGGGCTGCGCGACGCGTGGTTCGTCGGCTACACGCCGAACCTCGTCGTGGGCGTCTGGGTCGGCGCCGACGACGCGCGCACGATCGGGCTCTCCGGCTCGGACGTCGCACTGCCGATCTGGGCCGACGTCATGGTGAAGGCCGTCCGCCGCGCGCCGCCCTCTCCGTTCACGCCGCCCCCCGGCATCGTCATGACGCCGGTCGACTCGGCCACCGGGCTCCGCGTCTGCGGTGACGAGGCGGCGATCAGCGAGGCCTTCCGCCAGGGCAGCGAGCCCGCGCCGTGCGAGACGCTCCAGGACGCGCCCCTCGTGCGCGAGGTGGCGGGCTGGTTTCGCGGGCTCTTTCGCTGAAGCCCTAGCCGTCGCTCGTTGACAGACCGCCGCCGAGGCGGTATGTCTCGGCCGTGCAAGCCGGCTCCTGGGCGGCATTGTCTCGGCCGCCGCACGTACTTCTCGCGCTGGTCGTCGTCTCGAGTATCCTCGCGCCCGCGTTCAGCGCGTTCATCACCGCCACGGTCTTGCCCTCGGCGATCGCGGAGATCGGCGGGCTGGCGATCTATGCGTGGGCCTCCACCGCGTACGCCGTCGGCGCGATCCTCGGGAGCGCGGGCAGCTCCGTGGCGGTGCGCCGCACGGGCATGCAGCACGCGGTCGGCCTCGCCGTCTCGGTGTTCGTTGCCGGCGCGGCCGTCTGCGCCTGGGCGCCCACCATGCCGGTGGTGGTCGCGGGACGCGCGCTGCAAGGTCTCGGCGGCGGGATGCTGATCGCCTCCGCGCACAGCATGGTGCGCGAGCTCTTTGCCGAATCCTTGTGGCAGCGCATGCTCACCGTGATCTCGTGCGCCTGGGCCATCCCGGCGCTCGGCGGGCCCGTGGTGGGCGGCTTGCTCGCGGAGATCGGCCACTGGCGCGCGGCGTTCTGGGCCATGACACCGATCGCGGTCATCGCCGGCGTCCTGACCTGGCGGGTCCTTCCGCGCTCCGACCGCGACCCGCGGCCGGCGCGCGTACCGTTCGGACGGCTCTCGCTCATCTGCCTGAGCGTCCTCTGCATCGGCTCGATCGCGAACACCCACGCGGCCGCCGCCCGCGGCGCCCTGTTCGTCGGCGCCGCTGCGGCCGTGTGGCTCATGCTGCGGCTCGACGGCCGCGCCGCGGCGCGCCTGTTCCCCACGGGCATGCTGTCGCCGCGAAGCCGCATCGGGAAGGGGTTCTGGATGATCTTCCTGCTCGGGATGTCGACGACGCCCGGCGGCGTCTACGTCCCGCTGCTGGTGCAGGTACTCCACGGCGTCACACCCGCGGCCGCGGGGTATCTCTACGCCGTCCAGTCGCTCTCGTGGACGGCGGGCACCTTGCTGAGCGCCCGGGTGTCCCCCGTTCGCGCGCGCACGGTGCTCGTGCTCGGCCCGCTCCTGACGGCGGCCGGATTCGCCGGTCTCTTCTTCGTGATCGGCGCGGGCCCAGTCGCCGCGATCGCGGCATCCCTGATGCTGATCGGCCTCGGGATCGGTACGTGCTGGGCGCACGTCGGCGCCGCCATCCTGTCGTCGGGGCGGCCGAACGAGGGCGGGTTGACGGCGGCGATGATTCCGAGCACGCAGCTCTTCGCGGTCGCCCTCGGCGCGGCGCTCTCCGGCGTCATCGCCAACGCCGCCGGCCTGGGCTCCAGTGCATCGCCGCCGGCAGCCGCGCTCGCCGGCGCATGGCTCTTCGGCAGCTTCGTGGCCGCGCCGCTGGCCGCCCTGGTCATCGGCGCTCGGCTTGGTCCGGCTCGCTGACACGCACGCGCCGCTGGACGGGAAACACGTGCAGGTCCCAGCGGTCGGCGACAAGACCCCAGAGACCTTCCGGGTAGCGCATCATCATCATCACGGCGAGCGAGCCCAACAGGATCATGTACCAGGCGCCGTAGTCGGCCAGCAGCTCGCGCAGCACGAAGAAGACGATCGTGCCGACGATCGGCCCCTCCAGCGTGCCGAGCCCGCCGATCACGACGACGAAGATCGTGTACGCGGTCCAGTTGATCGAAAACGCCGCGTCCGGCGAGATGCGCAGGAGGTTCAGATAGATGAGCGCACCGGTCATTCCCGTCCCGAACGCCGCGATCAGATAGACCCGGAGCTTCGTGCGAAACACGTCGACGCCGAGGCTCTCTGACGCCGGCTCGCTGTCGCGGACGGCCATGAGGCCGACGCCCTGGCGCGAGCGCAAATAGAGGTAGACCGCCGCCATCGCCGCGACGCCGACGGCGAGCGCCAGAGCATAGGTCACGAGCTCACGGGTGTCGCGCGGCAGCGGAAACACCGCCTTCAACGTCCGTCCCGTGCCGCGGCCGAGCGCGCTCGTATTGGCGACGAGCAAACGATAGACCTCGGCGACCGCCCAGGTGCCGACCGCGAAGTATCCGCCGCGAAATCGGAAGACGAGCGCCGCGGTGGGCAGCGCGAAGCCGACGGCAGCCACGCCCGCGAGCGGGACCGCCAGGAACGGGTTCACGCCGAGATCGTCGGCCAGCACGATCAGCACGTAGCCGCCGAGTCCGACGTACGCCTGCTGGCCTATCGAGACGAGGCCGGCATAGCCCGCGAGCAGGTTCCACATCTGCGCGAGCACCAGAAGCGAGATCAGCTCGACGACCATGCGCATCAGCCCCGCGTCGCGGGTGAGCGGCAGCGCGATCAGTCCGGCCAACACGAGCGCCCCGATGACCCCGCCGACGCGGCTCGCGCGAGTGTTGCGCTCGACGGTCAAGGCGGCCGGCGCCATCAGTCAACCCGCCGGGACTTCGTGAAGAGGCCGGAGGGTCGCAGCAGGAGGACGGCGAGAAAGACGAGATGCCCGGTGAGCACGCCCCAGCCGGGCGAGAGCTTCGCGCCGACCGTCTGCGCCACGCCGAGGATCACGCCGCCGACGAGCGTGCCCCAGAGCGAGCCGAGCCCGCCGATGATCACCGCCTCGAACGCGAAGAGGAGCCGGTCGGGTCCGCTGGCGAAGGTGAACGTGGTGCGGATGCCGAGCACGATCCCGGCGAGCGCGACGATCGCCAGGGAGAGCGCCATCGCAAGGCCGTAGAGCCGGTGGTTGTCGATGCCCATCAGCTCCGCGGTCTCGCCGTCGTCCGACGCGGCGCGAAACGCGCGGCCGATCGCCGAGCGGCTGATCAGGAGCTGGAGCGCGACCAGGAGCACGACGGCCAGCGCGAACGTGAGCAAGGAGAACCAGCCGACCGCGAGACCGCCGCCGAGGGCGAGGCTCGCCGTCTCGATCCCGCCCGGGTTCAGCCGCTGCGAGTCGGCGGAGAAGATCTGGAGCAGACCGTTCTGGATGACGACCGAGAAACCGAAGGTCACGAGCACGGCGGGGAGGATCCCGCGGCCGAGCAGGCGGTTCAGGACGAGCCGCTGCACTCCGTACCCGACGACGGCCATCACGGGCGCGACCAGCGCCAGCGCGATCAGCGGGTTGAGGTCGAGCGCCCGCACGGCGACGACGGTGAGAAATGCCGCCAGGATGCTGAAGTCGCCGTGAGCGAGATTCACCAGGCGCATCACGCCGAAGATCAGCGAGAGGCCGGTCGCGAAGAGGGCGTAGAGCCCGCCCAGCAGGATCCCCTGCACGACGGCGTCGAGCCAGCCCACCTTCAGGCTCCGAAGTACGCGGCCGAGATCTCGGCCCGGCTCAGCCGCGCCGGGGTGCCGGCGAGCGAGACCGCGCCCTTGCGGAAGCAGTAGAAGCGCTGGGCGACCGCCAGGACCTGGCTCACGTCCTGCTCGACCACCAGCACGGTCGTGCCCTCGCGCGCGATCTCGCGCAGGACCTCGTAGAGGTGCTTGACGACGACCGGCGCCAGGCCGAGCGAGATCTCGTCGACGAGCAGAAGGCGCGGGTTGGCCATCAGGCCGCGGCCGATCGCGAGCATCTGCTGCTCGCCACCCGAGAGATTCGTCCCGGGTTGGTCGCGCCGCTCGGCGAGGATCGGAAACAGGCGGCAGACCCGTTCGAGCGTCCACGGCCCGCGCCGCCGCCGGAACGCGCCGATCTGGAGATTCTCGCGGACGGACAGGCTCGGAAAGATCTTCCGTCCCTCGGGCACGAGCACGATGCCGAGATCGACGAGCTCGTGCGATGGTCGGCCGCCGACCGGCTGCCCCGCGAGCTCGACGGAGCCGCGCGCGACCGGCACGGCCCCGGCCAGGCTTCTCAGCAACGTGGTCTTACCGGCGCCGTTGGCCCCGATCACCGCCACCGTCTCGCCCTCGGCCACCTCCAGCGAGACGTCAAAGAGCGCCTGGAAGTCGCCGTAGAACGCCGAGAGGCCGCGCACCGCGAGCAGGCTCACGCCACGTCGATCCCGAGATAGACGCGCTGGACTTCGGGGCTCGCCATGACCGCGTCCGGCGGCCCGTCCATGAGGCTCCGGCCGAAGCTGATCGCGACGAGCCGGTCGACCGCCGAGCGGAGCGCATGGACGATGTGCTCGATCCACACGATCGCGACGCCGCGTGCGCGGACCTGCCGGATCACCGCGACCAGCTCCTGCACCTCCTGCTCGCCGAGCCCGCCAGCGATCTCGTCGAGGAGAAGCACGCGCGGCCCGGTGGCGAGCGCCCGCGCGAGCTCGAGGCGCTTGCGCTCGAGCAGAGTGAGCACGCCGGCGCGGGTGTTGGCCTTGACGGCAAGCCCGGCCAGCTCCAGCGCGGCGAAGCAGACCGCCGCGGCGTCGCGCTCGGTACGGCCGCCGCCGTGGGTGGCGCCGACGAGGACGTTCTCGAACACCGTCATCGCCTCGAACGGATGCGGGATCTGATGCGTGAGGGCGATGCCGGCGCGGCAGCGCGCATGCGCCGGCAGCGCGGTGACGTCGCGCCCTCGAAGAGGACCCGCCCGCGATCCGGGCGAAGCCGTCCGGCCATCAGGTTGAGGGCCGTCGTCTTGCCGGCGCCGTTCGGGCCGATGACGCCGACCGCCTCGTTGTCGCCGACCGACAGGGTGAGCCGGTCGAGAACCAGAAGACTGCCGAACGCCCGCGAGACCTCCTCGAGCGCGAGGAGCGCCGTCGGTCTACGCCTGCTTGAGCGGCCGCAAGGTGCCGCCGGTGGGAATGCTGGGCGCGCTCCGGTTCGTTACGATCGTCATGTCGAACGGCACGCCCTTGCCGCGCCCCCACTGGCCGCCGACCAGCGGCGTCTTCGTCACGTTGGCGACCGGCCCCTTGCCCCAGCTCACCGGGCCGGCGATCGTGTTGAGGTTGGTTGCCTTGATGGCAGCGACCACGGCGCTCTTGTCGTCGACACTCGCCGCGCGCTTGAGCACGTCCAGGCCGACCTCGCAGAGCGAATGGATGAAGCCGAGCGGCTGGGTCCACTGCTTCTTCGTCTCCTGGGTGTACGCGGCAGCAGCTGGCCGGCGGTCGCGCCCGTGAGCGACGACTTGAACGGATGCTGCGGCGACCACCACACCTCGGTCGACATCCCGTCGCCCAGCTCGCCGAGGGCCTCGACCGAGCGCGGGAACAGGAGCGCCTTGCCGACCGTGGCGATCTTCGGCCGGAAACCCTGCTGCGCGGCCTGCTTCCAGAACGTCGTCCAGTCCGGCGGCAGCGGAACGCCCGTCACGATCTCCACCTTCTCGTTCTTGAACGTCGAGATCTGCGCGGAGTAGTCGTCGGTCAGGTTCGGGTAACGTCCGGGATCGACGACCTTGTATCCCGCCTTGCCGAGCGCCGCCGGAAAGCCGCGCTCCTTGTCGCTCCACGCGTTGCCGTCGCCGTCGTTGGGCCAGAGGGCGCCCACGACCTTGTTGGTCGGCAAGGTGTTCCACATGTCGACGAACACGCCGATGATGTCCTCGAGCCCCCAGAAATAGTGGTACGTCCACTTGAATCCGGTCTCGGGCTTGCCGCCGCGGCCGAAGAACCAGGGCTGCCACGGGCACATCGTCGAAACGCACGGCGTGCCGTTGGCCTCGCACTGATCGGCCACCGGGTTGGTCGTCTCCGGCGTGCTGGCGACCAGCATGAGGTCGATCTTGTCGTTCAGGATCAAGCGCGAAGCAACCTCGGCGGCACGGTTCGGATCGGACTGGCTGTCGCGCACGAGGATCTCAATCGGGTGCGTGCGATCGCGGATCGTCAGGCCCTTGCCGAGCGCCTTCGCACACCGGCCACCACGAAGTTGTCGGCTTCGCCGAAGCCCGCCAGCGGCCCGGTTTGCGGGCTGACATAGCCGAGCTTCAGCGCCCGGCCGGCCCCGCCTTGCGCGCGCGCGACGCGGGGCCGCCATCCGGTGAACGTCGAAGCGGCCATCGCACCCGCGGCAACCAGCAGTACCCTGCGTCGTGCGACGTCGACGTGCTCGGTCATCAACTCCTCCTGTCTCCCTACAGCAGCAGCGAGAAGAGCTGCTTGATGATCTCGTCCGCGGGCACGACCGTGAGAGCCAGCGGCAGGAGCGGAATGACGGCGGCCCCGACGATCGATACGACCGTGTCTTTACCGATCGGCACCGGCTTCATCTCGCTCACGACGTCATAGCTGTTGGCGAGGTCGGCGAGGGACTGGATGTCGGCGCTCCCGACCAGCGGCTCACCAGCCGGCGCGGTTCCCTCGATCCACTTCGAGTGGAACTCGGCCGTGTAACGGGCGGCCAGCACGCCGTACTGCTGCCGGCCCTGACGCTTGAGCCCGAGCAACGTCTTCATGAAGACGCACGGCGGCCCGAGGACGAGGACAAATTGTAGAAGAACCAAGGCGGCGATCTCGTACTGGAACGAAACCAGGGTCTGGCCCTGAAAGACGATGCGGCTGCCGACCACGGCAGAGAGGACGACGCTCTGCGCCAGGATGACCGGGACGAACGCGTGCGCGGCCAACCCGAGGAACCCCAGGCCGCCCGCTCGGTCGGGATGGGTCGGGATGAGACGCAGAGGCAGGCGCGACACGTTCCGGAGGAACAGGAACCAGACGATGCACCGGAAATACCATCGCAAGAGCAGGAGCTGAAAGATCGGGATGCTCACGTGGACGTACCACCAGCCCGCCATGGTCGTATGGGGCTGCCCGCCCTCCACGATGGCGAACCAGGTCGAGGTGGTGAGCCCGCTGTCGCCCCGAAAGAGCATCCACCCGAAGCCGAAGACGAAAACCACCATGGCCAGCTCGATGATCATGGAATTGCGTAGGCGCATGGCGCGGTCGATGGCGGCCTGGAATCCGGGAAGCGTCTCGGACGTGACGAGGCCGGCATCCAAAAAGTTTTGGACCACGCCCCGAATCCGATGGTGAACCGCGACCTCCGCGAGGAGCAGGATCGGTATGGCGACCAGATACCGGGCGTGGACCTCGAAGTCGTAGACGAACGGAACTGGGACGGCGTGCCCGCGGGCCAAGCGCTCGTAGCCGGTCAGCAGCAGCAGCGGCAGCCAGGCGACTGCCGGGATCGCGATCATCCGGCGTTCCAGCAGCTCCAGTGCGGGCCCGGTCAAGAACGAGCGACGCCACAGCTGATACAGAGGACCGCCGAGCACGAGCGAGAAATCTTGCGGGTCGGAGGACAGAGTCCGCGAGCTCATCGTCCCTAGCGCCCCGGCGGCGGCGTCCGCCCCAGCACGCGCTCGATTGCGATGCCGATTGCGAGCAGCCGCTGATCGCTGCCACGCGGTCCGTCGAGCGAGATGCCGACCGGCATCCCCGAGGAAGACCCGAGGCCCGCGGGAATCGTCAGCCCGGGAAGCCCAGCGTTGCTGCCGGGGTCCGTGTTGCGGATGAACAGCAGAAACGTCGGCAGGCTGCTGGCCTCGGGCCCTTGCGTCGCCGCGACCGCCGGCGTGGTCGGCCCGATCAGCGCGTCGATACCGAAGCGCTGGAACGCGTCGGTGAAGACCTTGAGGAGGGCCGGGCGCGCCTCCCGCATGGCCGCCGCGTAGGCCGGGGCCGCGTCGACGACACCGTTCGGTGTCGGAAGCTTGCGCGGGATGACCAGGCCGTCGTAGGTCGCCTTCACGTCCCGGCTCGCGATCTGCCCGGCGAGCTCCTCGACGCTCACGCCCGTCTGGTGTTTTGCGAGATAGGCCTTGAGGTCGTCGTACGCCTCGTAGAGCGCAACCGGGAAGCTGGCCGCGTCGTTCGCCTTCTGCAGATCCGGCATGTCCACGTCGACGATGATGACACCGACCCGGCGGAGCTTCTCGAGCGCGGCCTCCGTGACGGCGCGCGTGTCGACGTCCAGATCCTTGAAGAAGTATGCGCGGTTGACGCCGAGCCTCACGCCGCTCAGCGGCGCGGGCTCCGGCGCGCGCGCGCCGGTGATGACCGCGTCGAGCAGCGCCACGTCGGCGACGGTCTGCCCCATCGGACCGACCGTGTCCCGCGAGTGCGCGATGGGCGTGACTCCGTCCTGGCTGTAGCGGCCGATGGTCGGCCGGAGCCCGGCGACGCCGGACAGCGCCGCGGGAATACGAACCGAGCCGCCGGTGTCGCTGCCGAGCCCGCCGGGCGCCAGCCGCCCGCCGATCGCCGCGCCGGTGCCGCTCGAGCTGCCGCCGGCGATACGGCTGCGGTCGTACGGGTTGCGCGTCCCGATCGGCAGCGCCGTGAAGAATCCCTCGTTGTAGCCGGAGATGCCGAAGGCGAGCTCGTGCATGTTCGTCTTGCCGAGGACAACCGCGCCGGCATCCGCGAGCTTCTGGACGGTCGGCGCGTTCGCCTTGGGGATGAAGCCGCGCAGGGCCGGGGTCGCCGCCGTGTTCGGCAGGCCGGCGACGTGCGTGTTGTCCTTCACGACCAGCGGCACGCCGTGCAGCGGGCCAGGCCGCTTCCCGGCCGCGAGGTCGGCGTCGGCACGCCGCGCGGCCGCCATGGCCCCGGCGCGATCCAGGGTCACGTACGCGTTGAGGGTCGGGTTCGCGTCGGCGCGCGCGATGTAGGCCTGGGTCAGCTCGACGCTCGACACAATCTGCTCGCGCACCAGGATCGTCGCGTCTGTGAGGCTCAGCTGGGTGAGGTCGGCCGGTCGCGGGGGGATGCTCGCGCACCCGACGGCCGCGAGGGCGAGCGTCAGCAGAGCGGCGAAGCGTCGGAACATGGTCGTCTCCTTGATGAGCCCATCGTCCGGCCTTCCGGTCCCGCCGGTTCTGCGCCGAGAGTACGACCTCGGCCTACCCGATGTATAGTCTTACGCAACCAAGGAGGCTTCCCATGGCGCGCATCTACAACGTCATCGACGCCGACGGGCACATCCTCGAACCGGTCGACATCTGGGACAAGTACATCGACCCGGCCTATCGGGACCGCGCGCCGAGAATGATCATCGACACGGACGGCAAGGAGCGCCTGCTCGTCGAGGGCAAGGTGCTGGGGAGCCCCAAGGGCATGGGCACCATCGGCGGGATCGGCGCCCGCGACGGCAAGATCAACGACGCGACGATGAAGTACGTCGAGGGCCGGCCGGGCGGCTTCGATCCGCACGCGCGCATTCCGGACATGGACCTCGACGGCATCGACGCCGCGTTCCTCTATCCGAGCATCGGCCTCTTCAGCGGCGCCGTCCAGGATCCGGGCCTCGCCGCGGCGATGTGCCGCGCCTACAACCGCTGGCTCGCCGACTACTGCAAGCCGTACCCCGATCGGCTCTTCGGAGTCGCCATGCTCCCGATGCAGTCGATCCCGTTCGCCATCGAGGAGATGCGGTTCGCCCGCAAGGAGCTCGGCATGCGCGGCGGCTTCCTGCGTCCGAACCCGTACAACGGCCGGATGCTCCACCATCCGGACTACGCGCCGTTTTGGAAGGAAGTCGAAGAGCTCGACTTCGCCATCGGTCTGCACGAGGGCGCCAGCGGCGGCATGCCGCAGGTCGGCGTCGATCGGTTCGCGAATCGCGGCGCGAAGCACATCATCTCGCACACGATGGAGATGATGCTGGCGGCGATGAGCGTGATCTGGGAAGGCGTGTGCGATCGCCATCCGAAGGTGCGCATCGGGTTCATGGAGTCGGGCGGCGGCTGGATCGCGCCGTGGCTCGATCGGATGGACCGCCACTTCGACGACCAGGGCTTCAACGACTCGGGGCTGACGATGCGCCCCAGCGAGCTTTTCCAGCGCAACTGCTGGATCTCGTTCGAGCCTGTCGAGGGCAGCCTCTCGGTGCTCGCGGACTACATCGGGCCGCACAAGATCCTCTGGGCGACCGACTATCCGCATCCCGACGGCTTCTTCCCCGGCGCGCCGAAGCTGATCGCCGACCGGCCCGAGCTGTCGGCGGAGACCAAGCGCCAGATCCTGGCCGGCGGCGCCAAGGGATTCTACGGCCTGAAGTAGCGGCCACCAGTCCAAGGAGGCGGGGATGCAGTTCCACGACGTCGACGTGAGGACGCAGTTCAAGCGCATGCGGGAGCTCGCTCCCGACGTCTATCGAGCGTTTCTCGAGTTCGATCAGAAGGCGTTCAAGGACGGCGCGATCCCGGGCAAGACCAAGGAGCTCATCGCGCTCGGGATCGCCCAGATCACGCAGTGCCCGTGGTGCATCGACGCCCACACGAAGAAGGCGGCGACCGCGGGCGCGTCCGACGCGGAGATCGCCGAGACGACGTTCGTCGCCATGGCGATGGCCGCGGGCGCGGCATGGAGTCACGGCGGCCTCGCCCTCCAGTGTTTACAGGAACACAAGGGAGCCGAGCACAAAGCTTCATGAAATTCGGCCTGCGCTACGCGAGCCTCGGGCGGTACGCGAACGGCCCGGCGGCCGTCGAGCTGGCGCAGGCCGCGGAGGCGGCCGGGTTCGACTCGATCTGGACCGTCGAGCACGTGGTGGTGCCCCACGGCTACCAGTCGCGCTACCCGTACTCGGAGACCGGGCGCATGGGCTCCGGCCTCGAGGACTTCCCGATCCCGGATCCGCTCATCTGGCTTGCGTACATCGCGTCCGCGACGCGCACGCTCAAGCTCGGCACCGCCATCCTGATCCTGCCGCAGCGCAACCCGGTGGTGACGGCCAAGGCCGTCGCCACGCTCGATCATCTGGCCGGCGGCCGCCGCGTCCTCCTGGGAATCGGCGTGGGCTGGCTGGCCGAGGAGTTCGCCACCCTGGGCGTGCCGTTCGAGGATCGCGGGCCGCGCACCGACGAGTACGTCGCGGCCATGCGGGCGCTCTGGAGCCAGGAGCGCGCGAGCTACACCGGGCGTTTCGTTTCGTTCCGCGACGTGTTCTGCCGGCCCCTGCCGGCCGAGGGCCGCATCCCGATCATCGTGGGCGGCGACACGCGCGCGGCCGCCCGCAGGGCCGGGCGCCTGGGCGACGGCTACTTTCCGGCGCGCGGCGCCGAGCCCGAGCTGCTCGACGAGATGCGAAGGGCGGCGTTGGAGGCCGGTCGAAATCCCGCCGACATCGAGATCACGGTGTCGGCGCCGGCCGAGCCCGCGGAGATCGAGGCGCTCGCCCGGCGAGGCGTGAAGCGCGTGGCCGTGCCGGTGAGCTCGGCCGCCGGGCTCCCGGCCCAGGTGAGGACGCCCGACGACGTGCTGCGCTACGGCAAGACCATGATCGAACGCTTCCGCGACTGACGAGGCCCGCGCCGTGGCGACCACACTCGATCTCGACGACCTTCGATCGCACATCGGCCGCACCCAGACCGCGACCGATGTGATCCATGCGGGCCCCGCCAACTTCCTGCGGCTGGCGTTCGGACGCGCCGAGCCGGAGCTCGCCGAGGGCGACGTGCTGCCGCCGGCCTGGCTCGGCCTCTACTTCCTGCCGCGTGTCGCGTCGGACGCGCTGCGGCCCGACGGAAGCCCGCGCGACACGGGCGTCGTGCCGCCGCTGGCGCTTCCGCGACGGATGTTCGCGGGCGAGCGCGTGCGGTTCCACGACGCCATACGCGTCGGCGAGACGCTCCGGCGCGAGACCCGGCTGGCCGACCTCTCGGTGAAGCACGGCGGCACCGGGACGCTCGTGTTCGCCACGGTGACCAGCCGCGTGTACGGCCCCGGCGGCCTGGCGCTCGAGGACGAGCGCCGGACCGTGTTCCGCGAGGAGGTCAGGGCGGGCGAGCGCAATCAGGCGCCACGCCGCGAATCGCCGCCGACCGACACGCCGTGGCGGCGGAGCGTGACGGTCGATCCGGTCCTGCTCTTCCGCTTCTCGGCGTTGACCTTCAACAGCCACCGGATCCACTACGATCGGGCGTGGGCGATGGAGGTCGAAGGCTATCCGGGCCTGGTCGTGCACGGTCCGCTGACGACGACCCTGCTCATCGACTTCGCGCGCGATCAGAATCCCGGGCGGCGGATCGCGGCCTACGCGACCCAGGCCCGCGCGCCGCTGTTCGACACCGCGCCGTTCGAGCTGCGCGGGCGGCCGGCGGCGCACGGCCGCGGCTGCGAGCTCTGGGCCGTCACGCCCGAGGGCACCATCGCGATGAGCGCCGAGGTCGAGCTGGCGTAACGGGGCCCGCGGCCCGGGCATGCGGGATGCTGCTCGCGTCGACAGACCGGCGCACGAGGATCGCGCCGCCGCGCACGCGCCGGAGGTGAGCATGAAGCACATCGTCATCTGTGCCGACGGCACCGGCAACACGACGATCAAGGGCCGCGGCACGAACGTCTTCAAGCTCTACGAAGCGATCGATCAGGTCGGCCACCGGCTCACGCCCGGCCTCACCCCCCACGTCGCCCTGTACCACGACGGCGTCGGGACCGAGTCGGTGAAGTGGCTCCGCATTCTGACCGGCGCGACCGGCTGGGGGCTCAGCCGGAACGTCAAGCAGCTCTACGGCGAGCTGGCGCGGGTGTACGCGCCCGGCGACAAGATCTTCCTCTTCGGGTTCAGTCGCGGCGCCTTCACGGTCCGGACGCTCGCCGGCCTCATCAACGCGTGCGGCATCCTCGATCTCTCGAAGTACTCGACGAACGCCGCCTTCGACCGCGGGATCGGGGAAGCCTACGCTGAATATCGCAAGCAGTACAACAGCTGGCTGACGTCCTTGTTTCACCGGACGCGCAAGCTCGACCCAGCGCGCATCGCCGAGCTGCGCCGGAAGTTCTCGGTGCGCGTCCCGGAGTTCGAGGCCGGCGCCGCCGGCAAGCTCATCGAGTTCATGGGCGTATGGGACACCGTCGACGCGGTCGGTCTGCCGGTCCGCGCGGCGGAGTTCGTGAACCGCGTGATCTACAACTTCAAGTTTCCCGACCGCACGCTCAACACGTCGGTCGCGCACGCGTGCCACGCCCTGGCGCTCGACGAGGAACGCGAGAGCTTCGAGCCCCTGTTGTGGAACGAGTCGCGCACCGACGACCCGGGGCGGATCGAGCAGGTGTGGTTCGCGGGTGTCCACTCCAACGTGGGCGGCGGCTATCCGCGCCAGGGCCTGTCGCTCATCGCCCTCGACTGGATCATGTCGAGGGCCGAGGCCGCGCCCCACAACTTAAGATTCATCGCCGTCGAGCGCCAGATGCTCCGCTCCCACGCCGACGTCGACGACAAGATGTACGACTCGAGGGCGGGCCTGGGCGTCTTCTACCGGTGGCTGCCCCGAAACCCGCGCCGCCTCTGCGCCGAGAACGGCGTCACGCCGAAGGTGCACCGCAGTGTGTTCGAGCGCATCGCGCGCAACACCGAGGGCTATGCGCCGGGCTCGGTGCCCCCGACGCCGAGGTCATCTCGCTGTCGCAGCCCCGCGGGTTGACCGACGAGATTCGCGCCCTGGTGCGGACCCACCACGGGACCGGCGGCCCGCTCGTCGAACGCGCGGCGGGGGCGGAGCGCGTGGGCCGGTGGGCCTACTGGCTCTTCGTCTGGGGCATGATCCTCATCGGGCTTCTGACGCTCCGCGGATTTCTCGACGCGGCCCGGAGCGCCGCCGTCACCTGGCGCGACGTCGTGCGCAATATCGCCGACACGATCCTGAGCTCGCAGTGGATCGGTCTGGCTCTCCAGACGGTATGGCGCCACCCGTGGCTGGTCACCTGGCTCGCCCTCACGCTCGCGCTCGCCCTGTGGGTCGACGCGCGGCTCGACCGGCGATACTCGGAGTTCTGGCATCGCGATCAGATGCGCTTGAAGCTCAGAAAGGCGCTGGGGCTCGGATGATGGCGAACGCCGACGACGAGCGGGTCATGCTGGCCCTCGCGGCCCTCACCTATCGAGGATTTCACGACGTGCTGGGGGGCCGTCTGCACGAGGGCATCGTGAGCGGAGCGGTCCTCGACGGATTGCAGACGCTCGCACCGGTGAAAGACGAGTGGGAGCTGGTCTGGGGACCGGCGACGGACCGCGATCGGGGGCGGATCGTCGACTCCAACGCGATGTACGTCGTCCGCAGCCGACGCGCGCCACACCGCCTCGTGGTGGCGATCCGCGGGACGAATCCCATCTCACTCTCGGACTGGGTGTTCGGCGATTTCTGGGTCGGCGAGATGGTCGACTGGCCCTACGCGACCGCGGCCGAGCCCGCCGCCGTCTCGAAGAGCACGGCGCTCGGCCTGGCCGCGCTCCAGGCAATGCGTTCGCGGCCGCCGTCGGCACGCTCGGCGAGCGACGTGTCGACGCTGGTCGCCGGCGCGTTCGGCACGCTCGCGCGCGCCGCTCGAAGCGATCCAGGACATCTGTTGGCCGCGACACCCGCATGGTTCGAATCCCAGGTCAGGAAGATCGCCGAGCACGTGCAGGACGTCGCGGCGCCCGCCGTCAGTCCCAAGGATCGGCGCCGGTCCGCCCTGCCCGTCTCGATCGCGCCGTCCGACCTCCGCCCCCGGCTCGAGGGTGAGCCGCGCCCCGACGGCGACCTCGACCTGCTCACCTTTCTTCGTTCCGAGGCCGGGCGCACCGGTGCTGCGCCGCTCGAGGTCGTCGTCACCGGCCACAGCAAGGGCGGCGCGCTCGCGCAGGCAGTCGCGGTCTGGCTCAAGGACGCGCTCGACTCCGCGGACCCTCGGGAGTGCTGGGATCCCGGCCGCCGCGCCCGCGTCGAGTGCTACGCCTTCGCGGGACCGACGCCCGGCAACACGGGGTTTGCCCGGCGAATCGCGCGGGCGCTCGGTCCGCATCACCATCACCTCCGGAACACGAACGATCTGGTGACCCACGCCTGGCAGGTGGACGAGCTCCGGCAAATTCCGGCGCTCTATGGCGAGCGCACCGCGGTCTTTGACCGGCTGATCGCCTTGATCGCGGACGACGTCGATCGGCTCGACTATCGCCACGCGGAGCCCGGGGTCACGAAGTTCTCGGGCGAGCTCGATACCAAGCGCGACTTCGCCCACGAGTTCGTCTATCAACATCTCGACGCGTATCTCGCGAGGACCGAGCTCGACCGTCACGGCATCCGCGCGGCCACGTTCTTCTTCTGAGCGATCGCGCGGCGGGGCGCGCGTCAGCCGCGTTTGAGGCGCGGCAGGAGCCTGGCCGCCGCCTCGTCCACCTGCTGGAGCTGGTCGCCCCCGGCGAAGCGCAAGGTGAAGTGGCGCGCGCCCGCGTCGATCCAGCGCTGGAGCCACTCGGCGCATCCCTCGATCGGGCCCGCGTATGCCGCCTGGCGGGCCAGGATGGTCCGCGCCGGCGCGGCATAGTACGTCTCGAGAAAGGTGTTGAGCCGCTGCTCGGCGGCGGCGCGATTCGCGTCGAGCGCGAGGGTGACGTACGCCGCGCCGGTGACCGCGTCGGCCGGGCGCCCGGCGGCGCGCGCGGCCTTCTGCACCCCCGGGAAATGCTCGGCGAAGAACTCCACGCTGGGCCCCGTCGGGAACCACGCGTCGAAGCGCGCCGCCTCGCGCAGCGCCGTCGGCCCGCTCCCGCCGATCCAGATCGGCGGCCCTCCCGGCCGGTGCGGCTTGGGCTCCATCGTGACGTCATCGAGCGTGAAGTGCTTGCCGCTGAAGCTGACGTGATCGCGCCGCCAGAGCGCCTGACAGATCTCGATCGTCTCGAGGAACCGGCCGATGCGGCGCTCGAACGGCACACCGGCGGCGGCGAACTCCTTGCGGATCGATGGATTGTCGGCGGCGAAGCCGACGCCCAGGATGACGCGGCCCTCGGCGGCACGGTCGAGCGTGCCGACGATGTGGGCCAGGACGACGGGGTTGCGCAGCGCGGGCAGGAGGACGCCGGTGCCGAGCCGCACCCGCCGCGTGCGCCCGGCCACGGCCGCCATCAAGGTCAGCGGCTCGTGACGGGGCCGGGCGATCAGCGAGTCGCCGATCCACACCGAGTCGAACCCCGCGGCCTCGGCGCGCTCGGCCATCGTGAGCAGCGGAGCCGTCTCCGGATGGCCGGACATGACGGCCTCGCGCGTGGGAATCAGCACACCGAACTCGACAGCCATCGCTACCTCCCCTCGGCTCACGACACGGGGTCGTCGAGCCGGACGTAGAGTCGCTTGTTGATGCGGCCTTTGTTCTCGGTCCGGACGATCGCGAAGCGTCCTACTTCCGAGGTCGTGCCGACGTGCGTTCCGCCGCACGCCTGCGCGTCGAACCCCTCGATCTCGACCACGCGCACCCGGCCGTTGGACACGGGCGGCTGCGCCTCGAGCGTCCGGAGCAAATCGCCGCGCGTCCGGAACTCCGCTTCCGAGACGGAATACGTCTTGATGGTGTGGGCACTCGCCAGCACCGCGTTCACCTTCGCCTCGAGCTCCGCGCACAGCGCGGCGGACAGGCGGTCCAGCTTGAAGTCGATCCTCGATTGGTCCACGCCGATCTGCACGCCGGTGATCCAGCCGCCGTAGTCGCGCAGCGCGATCGTATTGAGCACGTGCAGCACCGTGTGGTGGCGCGTGAGCGCGAGCCGCCTGGGCGCGTTCACGGTAAGCGTCGCGGGGCGGCCCACGAGGTCCGGTGAGAGCGCGGACGGTGTGAGGTGCCAGACGATCTCGTCCGCGCCGGCGTGCGCGGAGACGATCGCGAGGGTCTCGCCGTCGCCGACTCGCACCGTTCCGTCGTCGGACGGCTGGCCGCCGCCGCCCGGATAGAAGCAGGTGCGATCGAACGCCAGGGCGCGCTCGTTCACCGCGACCACGCGGGCCTCGGCCTCGAGGACGTGGCCGGGCTCGAGGTAGAGCCGCGCGGTCCCGAGCGTGGGCCCGGCCGCCGCTACGCCGAATGCCCCGGCGCGTACTTGTGCCCGAGCGCCTCTTCCCACCTGAGATAGTTCTGCATGTCGGCGAAGTTCCGATCCGGTCCGGCCGGCACGACGTCCGTCGGCGGCGCCATGACGCCGGAGAGCCCCTTCTCCATCGGCAGCCCCGCGGTCTGCCAGGCCGCCATGCCGCCGTCGAGGATCGAGACGTTCTGATAGCCAAGCTCTCCGAGGGTCACCGCAGCGAGCGCCGAGCCGCGGCCGTCGGCGCACGTGACCGCGATCGACGCCGTCTTCGAGGGCACGACGTCGCCGATCCAGAGCTCGAGCCAGCCGCGCGGCACCCATCGGGCGCCGGGCACGTGGCCCCGCGCGAAGTCCTGGCTCGTGTCCACGAAGATCACGGCGGCCGGCGGGGCGGCTTGCAGCTCGCGCGGCAGGACCGCCTTCACCTTGGCGCGCGCTTCCTGATAGCCCGCGGGAGTCTCCTCCGGCAGGCCGCGCTCGAGCGAGCCGCCGCTCGCCACCCAGGCGGTGGTGCCGCCGTCGACGGCGAAGACCTCGCGGTGTCCCATCTGCCGATACCACGAGGCGATCAACGTCGCGCGCGCCTTGCGATCGCACGCGAAGACGACTTGACAGTTCTTCACCACCGCCAGGTCGTCGGAGCGCTGCACGGCCTGACCCCCGGGGAACCAGCGGAAGCCCGGGATGTGGCCCGCGGCGTATTCTTCGGACGTGCGCACGTCGATGAAGTAGATCGTCGCCTGGTCGCGGCGGGCCATCATGGTCTTCAAGGTCGCGACATCCAGATACCGAACACCGTCTTCCGCGGCGAGCTTGGCCGCATACGCTTCGGCGGCCGCGATGCCGGCCGCCGACGGCTCGGGAAGCTCCACGCCGATCGGCGCCGGTCTCGAGCTTGTGCCCGGCGAGAACCCAGCCGGCCGTGCCGTTCTTCAGGCCGTAGACCTTCGGGATGCCCATGCGCTGAAGGACGCGGGCGCCGATGATGCTGCGCGTGCGTCCGGCGCAATTCACGATGATGGTCGTGTCGCGGTCGATGTCCTTGGCGATGTCGGTGATGCGCAGCGCCAGCTCGCCCCCGGGCACGCTGCGGCCGCCCGGAATGCAGAAACGCCGGAACTCTTCGGGCGTGCGCGAGTCGAGGATGACGAACTTCTCGCCCTTCTGGATGCGGGCCGCGAGATCCTTGCACTCGACCTCCGGCACGTGGTGGACCACCTCGACCTTCTCGCCGAAGTCTTTGCTCGGGACGTTCATGCCCCATTCGGTCTCGAACCCGTCGGTGACCCAGCGGTTGATCCCGCCGTCGAGCACCGACACCTGGCGATAGCCCATGCGCTCGAGGGTGCCCGCCGCGAGGCGGGCGCGCCGGCCGTCGTCGTCGCACACGACGATCGGCGTGCCCTTGAAGGGGACGGCCTGCGGAATCTGGAATTCCAGCTGGCGTCGCGCGATCAGGCTCGAGCCGGGAATGTGGCTCGAGTTGTATTCGCCGGCCTCCCTGACGTCGATCAGGGCGAACGGCTCCTTGCCCTCGACCAAGCTCTTGAGTGACGCGGGTGCGATCGTGGCTGGCCATGGGTGCTTACCTCCGCGCGATGAGACGTCTGAAGACTGCGCCGTACTGGAAACCGTAGCCCTCGGCGTGCTCGGCGGCGTTTTTCTTCACGCGCTCGCCGATCGTGTGGCCCTCCGGCACGTTGAAGCCGGGCACCTGGCTTTCGTGGCGAATCAATCCGGCGATCTGACGATCGATCGAGTCGGTGACGTCGACGATCGTATCGGGCTCGTCGGCGCCCCAGTACCAGAGCTCGCGCACCTTGTGGGGCTCGAGCCCGTCGCGCGTGATCTGCTCGGGAAAGTGCAGATGATCGCGCGCGAACGGATAGACGGCGTCGGTCGCCGTGATGCCGGCCTTGCGATGATCACGGTGCTGGAATCCGCGGATGCGGTAGGGATCGTGAACGAAGACGGTGTGCGGCCGATACCGGCGAAGGGCGCCCACGACGTCGCCGAGAAATTCGCGCGTGTCCTCGAGCCCGCCGTCGGGATAGCCGAGCATGACGACGTGCCGCACGCCCATGAAGTCCGCGGCGGCACGCTGCTCGTCGGCGCGCTTTCGCGCGAGCGCGGCGGGCGTCAGTGCGCGATCGGCGGTGCCCGCGGCGCCGTTGGTGCAGAGCACGTAGGTGACCTCGCATCCCGCGGCCGCCCACTTGGCCACGACGCCCCCGGAGCCGATCTCGGCGTCGTCAGGATGCGCGAAGATCACCATCGCCTTGTCGGGAACTTCGGTCACGATCTCGAGCTTGGGGGGTGTGGCGTCTCTGGGCATGAGGGGATTCTACAGGAGCGCAGAAGCTCCGGCGCCATCCGGCGCGGCGAAGCGGTATTATAGCCGCCACCATGACGACCAACTCGTTCCCCCTGGCCCGCTTCAAAGTCCTCGACCTGACCCGAGCCCGGGCCGGCCCGACGTGCGTGAGGCAGCTGGTCGACTGGGGGGCCCAGGCCATCAAGATCGAGATGCCCGGCGGCCGGACCGGCGACGGCATGGGCGGCAATCGCCACGGCTTCGATTTCCAGAATCTCCACCGGAACAAGCGGAGCATGACCTTGAACCTCAGAGATCCTGAGGGGGTGGCGATCTTCAAGAAGCTGGCGCGCGACGCCGACATCGTCGTCGAGAACTATCGCCCGGGTGTGAAAGAGCGGCTCGGCATCGATTACAAGACCCTGCGCGCGATCAACCCCCGGCTGATCTACGGCAGCATCTCCGGCTTCGGCCAGAGCGGGCCCTATCGCGACCGCCCGGGGGTCGATCAGATCGCCCAGGGCATGGGCGGCCTCATGTCGATCACCGGTATTCCGGGCCAGGGACCGGTGCGGGTCGGTATTCCGATCGCCGACCTCTGCTCCGGCATCTTCCTGGCTCAGGGCATCCTGGTCGCCATCATCGAGCGGGAGACCACCGGCGAGGGCAAATGGGTCCACACCTCGCTTCTGGAGGCGATGCTGTCGATGCTCGACTTCCAGGCGTCGCGGTGGCTGATGAGCCACGAGGTGCCGCCGCAGGCCGGCAACAACCATCCCACCGGCATCCCGACCGGCGTCTTCGAGACGAAGGACGGCCACATCAACATCGCCGCCGCCGGCGACGACATCTACGGGCGGTTCTGTCGCGCCATCGAGCGGCCGGACTTGTTGACCGACCCGCGCTTCGCGACCTCCAAGGCGCGCTCGACGAATCGTGACACGATCATGGAAGTCATCATGCCGGTGACGCGGCAGAAGACCAGCGCCGAGTGGATCAAGCTCATGAACGACGCAGGCGTGCCCTGCGGTCCGATCTACAAGATCAACGAGTCGTTCGCCGATCCGCAGGTGCAGCACCTTGGGATGGCGCAGCCGGTTCAATCGCCGGCGCTCGGCGAGCTGACGATCCTCGGGCATCCGGTCTCGCACGGCGAGAAGCGCCTGCCGCTGCGGAGCGCGGCGCCGGAGCTGGGCGACGCCAACGAGGAGATTCTTACCTCGCTGGGCTATACGAAGGAGCAGATCGCGGATCTTGGCAAGCGTGGCGTGGTCTGAACTAATGGGGGCCTCGAAGGCCCCCCAAGCCCCCCGCGCTCGGAGGCGCCCCGGCATAGCGGGGGCCCGAGGCCTCCGCGCTGGAAGCCCACCCGCGCATCGCTGAGCGCCCACCTCGCGTAGCCGCCGCTGCCGGAGCGCCCCTCGAGTTCGCGTGAGGGCGGGGGCCGAGGGCCCTAGTTTTAGAAGGAGGCGGGCATGGGCGAGATCCTGGGGATCGGTACGACGCACTATCCGCCCGGCCTCGTGCCCGAGGAATACAAGCCCTGGCCGCTGGCGCGGATGCTCCACACCGACCCGCGCATCCCGGCGCACCTTCGAGATCCCGCCAGCTGGCCCGAGCCGATGCGCGCCGAGTGGGGCGAGGACGAGGGCATCACCTCGTTCAGGGCGCACCGCGCCCGGGTGTTCAGCGCGTTCCGGACGATCCGGGACGAGATCGCCGCCTTCCGTCCCGACTTCATCGTGATGTGGGGCGACGACCAGTACGAGAACTTCCGGGAGGACGTGATCCCGCCGTTCTGCGTGCTGGCCTACGACACGCTCGCGTTCCAGCCGTTCAAGCGGCTCGGCAACCGGCCGAACATCTGGGGCGAGCCCGGCGACAAGACGTTCACCTGGCCCGGACAGCCGGCCGCGGGGCGCTTTCTCGCGAGCCGACTGCTCGAAGCCGGCATCGACATGCCGTACGCCTATCGGCCGCTTCACGGCGACGGCGTGGCGCACGCGTTCGCGAACACCCTGCTGTACCTCGATCTCGACCGTCAGGGATTCTCGTATCCGGTGTTGCCGGTGACGGTCAACTGCTACGGCCGCGACGTGATCCGCTACCAGGGAGGCGGCACGCAGCACGCCGAGGAGGCTGATCCGCCCGCGCCGTCGCCGCGCCGCTGCTTCGAGCTCGGGCGGCTCACCGCGCGAATCCTGCGCGAGAGCCCCTGGCGAGTGGTGCTCATGGCGTCCTCGAGCTGGTCGCACGCGTTTCTCACCGCGAAGAATCACTTCCTCTATCCCGATCTCGAAGCCGACCGCGTGCTGCTCGAGCATCTGCGCGCGGGCGACTACGAGACCTGGCGCGATCTGCCGCTCGAACGGCTCGAAGCGTCCGGCCAGCACGAGGTCCTGAATTGGGTTTGCCTCGCCGGGGCGATGGCCGAGCTCGGCGCCAAGATGGAGCTCGTCGACTGGGTCGAGACCTGGATCTTCAACGCGCCGAAGTGCCAGGCGATCTTCCGATGAAGGCCGTCTACATCGCCGAGCCCGGCGGCCCGGAGAAGCTGATCTTCGGCGACCGCCCCGATCCCGAAGCCGGCGCCGGCGAGGTCGTCGTGCGCGTGCGCGCGACGGCGGTGAATCACGCGGATCTGGCGCTGCGCGCCGGCCGCTCGGCCACCGGCGGGCTGCCGCGCATCCTCGGGCTCGACATCGCCGGGGAGATCGCGCAGCTCGGGCCGGGCGTGAGCGGCTGGAAAGAGGGCGACCGGGTCGTCGTCGAAAACCGCGTCAAGTGCGGCACCTGCTCGCCGTGCGTCCTCGGACGCGACGAGTTCTGCGAGCGGCAGAAGCGTCTCGGCGGCGAGCTCGACGGCGGCCACGCGCAGTACTGCAAGGTGCCGGCGGCCAATCTCCAGCGAATCCCCGACCGGATGGGGTTCGAGGAGGCGTCGACGTTTCCGCTCGCGGGCCACACGGCCTGGCACTGCTTGTTCGAGCGCGTGAACCTCCAGCAGGGCGAAGACATCCTCATCCAGGCGGTCGGCAGCGGCGTCGGCAGCTTCGGTCTCCTGATGGCCAAGGGCGTCGGCGCGCGGACGATCGTCACGGCGGGAAGCGACTGGAAGCTCGCGAAGGCCAAGGAGCTCGGCGCCGACGAGGTCATCAACTACACGACGACGCCGAAGTTCAGCCAGCGCGTCAAGGAGCTCACGGGCGGGCGCGGCGTCGACGTGGTGTTCGACTGCGTCGGCGCGACGGTGTGGGACGAGAGCTGCGCGAGCCTCAAGCCCGGCGGCCGGCTCGTCATCACCGGAACGACCGCGGGCAGCCAGATCCCGTTCAATTTGTCGGTGCTGCAGAGCCGGCCGCTCACCTTGATGGGCAGCGGCGCGCGGAGTCGGCGAAGCTTCGCCGCGATGATGCATCGAGCCAACCACGGCGGTCTGCGCGGCGTGGTGGGACAGACCTTCGAGCTGGCCGACGCCGCCCGCGCGCACGAGGTCATGACCGGGCGCGACTTCTTCGGCAAGCTCGTGCTACGGGTTCCGTAGCTGCTGCACGTTACACAAGGAGACTCGGACATGAACATGATCCGCCTCTACACCGGGAAAGACGGCCAGACCCACATCGAAGAGCTGGATCTTGCCACGCACCCGGAGCTGACGACCATGCAGGGCACCAAGGGCATCGTCTTTCGCACGACGAAGCCTGGCCACTTCTCCGACTGGCACAACGCGCCGCGCCGCCAGTTCGTCATCACCCTGGCCGGCGAGGTCGAGATCGGGCTGGGCGACGGCACCGTCCACCGCTATGGTCCGGGCCACGTGACGCTCGCCGAAGACCTCACCGGCCGCGGCCACACGACCCGCGTGGTCGGGGACCAGCCGCGGTTGTCGGTCACCATCCCACTGGCAGACTGAAGAGGAGGACCCCATGGGCCAGATCCTCGGCCTCGGCATCACGCACTACCCCCCTCTTTCGTACAAGGGCAACATGACCAGCCGCATCAAGCTGCTGGCCGCCGACCCGATGCTCCCCGAGCATCTGCGGACGCCCGCGGGCTGGCATCCGACCATGCGGGAGCAATGGAGCACCGACGAGGGCCAGAACCATTCCGAAACCCATCGAAACGATCTCATCCATCACTTCCGAAAGATCAGAGCGGAGCTCGATGCCTTCCAGCCGGACTTCGTCCTGCTCTGGGGCGATGACCAGTACGAGAACTACCGCGAGGACTGTGTGCCGCCGTTCTCGATCCTCGCCTACGAATCCGTGGACGTGCAGCCCTGGAAGGGTCACCGCGGCGAAAACTGGTGGGACGAGCCGAAGGACAAGACGTTCACGATCACCGGCCATCGGGCGGGTGCCAAGTATCTCGCCTCGGCGCTCCTCGGTGATGGGATCGACATCGCCTACTCGTACAAACCGCTGCACCATCCGCTCGGCCACGCATTCGTGAACTCGGTCCTGTACCTGGACATGGATCGCAAGGGGTTTCCCTACCCGGTCGTGCCGTTCACGGTGAACGCCTACGGGCGCTGGCTGATCGGCGCCCACGGCGCGCCGATGACGCCCTCGCAGGCGGCCAAGCTCGCGGGCCAGACCGAGCTCGATCCGCCAGGCCCGCAGCCGTGGCGGTGCTTCCAGGTCGGCGGCGCCATCGCGCGCGCGCTGACCGCGAGCCCCTGGAAGGTGGCCGTGATCGCCTCGTCGAGCTGGAGCCACTCGTTCCTCGTTGCGAAGAACGCGCTGATGTTCCCGGACGTCGAGTCCGACAAGCGCTACTACGCGGCGCTGCGCGAGGGCGACTGGTCGACCTGGCGCAACACCACGATCGAAGAGGCCGAGGATCGCGGCCACCACGAGCTCTTGAACTGGTTCTGCCTCGCCGGCGCGATGGCGGAGCTTCGCCGCAAGCCCGACGAGTCGGTGTTCCTGGAGTCGTGGATCTCGAACTCCGACAAAGTGTTCGCCGTCTTCAGGCCGTAAGTTAACCAAGGAGGAGCAGATGATTTACGAAGTTCGCACCTACACGCTGCGCACCGGAGCCGTGGCCGAGTTCGAGGATCGCTTCGCCAAGAGGAAGCCCTTGCGCGAGAAGCACTCGGCCCTCGGCGCCTTCTGGCACACCGACTTCGGCCCGCTCAACCAGGTCGTCCACGTCTGGCCCTACGAAGACCTGAAGCACCGCACCTCGGTGCGCGACGCGATGGCGAAGGACAAGGACCTTCAGCAGCTGCCGGGCGGGCGCGATCTGATCGTCGAGCAGCAGGCCGACATCATGATCCCGGCGCCGTTCATGCAGCCGCTCGGCAGCCGCGACTTCGGCACCGGCAACTTCTACGAGATGCGGATCTACACCTACGCGCCCGGCGATCTCCCGGCGGTGCTGGAGGCGTGGGGCAAGGCCGTTCCGGGCCGTGAGAAGCTCTCGCCGCTGGCGGCCTGCTGGACGAGCGAGCTCGGCGGCCTCAACAAGTTCGTGCACGTGTGGCCGTACAAGGATTCCAACGAGCGCACCCGCATTCGGGAAGAATCGCGCAAGGGTGGTCAGTGGCCGCCGCAGTCCGGCGTCCGGCCGGTCCGCCAGGAGAACAAGATGCTGATCCCGGCGGCGTTCTCGCCCCTGCGGTAACCTCCCACCGGTCGATCCGACGCCCGGGCGGGCTCCGGCCTCGAGCCGGATGCACCGCCCGGGCGACACGGCGCTTCACCCTCCAGCAAGACGAAGGAGACGAACGCGATGGCATCGCTCAGCCGGCAGCTCGCGCAGTGGGTCGTCGGACTTCGCTATGACGATCTCCCGCCCGACGTGGTCGATCGCGCCAAGGGCGTCACCTTGCACGGACTCGCCTCCGTGCTGCTCGGCTCGCTGACGCCCGCCGGCCGCCAGGCGGTCAAGCTGATCAGCGAGGAGGAAGCCGGCGTGAAGACCGGCGCCACCATCATGGTGGACGGTACCCGGGTCACGAAGGGCGGCGCCGCGTTCGCCAACGCCGAGATGGCGATGGCCGGCGGCAAGTGGGACACGTTCCGCATGCTGACCCACCCGGGCACGAGCATCATCCCGGGCGCCTTCGTCGCCGCCGAAACGGCCGGCGCGTCGGGACGCGACTTCCTCACGGGCCTGGCGGCGGGCTACGAAGTGATGGAGCGCATGGCCGCCGACTTCATTCCCACGGTGATGGCGCGCGGTTTTCATGCCGGCGTCATCTTCGGCATCTTCGGCCCCGCCGTCGCCGCCGCGAAGATCCTGGGCTTCACCGAAGATCAGGTGAACAGCACCATCGCGCTCTGCGCGAGCCTGGCGGCCGGGAACCTCGAAGGCGCGCGCAGCGGCGGTCGCGCCTTGCGCGAAGGCGCGGCCGTGCGCAACGCGATGCTGGCCGTCGCGCTGGCGCGGCAGGGCCACGTCGGCGGTGAGACGGTGCTCGAGGGCGACGCCGGCTTCTACCACGCCTACGCCGGCAATAACCAGGGCCGGCTCACGCACAGCTTCGTCGGCGACACGCAGACCAGCCTCGGCAAGATCACGGCCGGGCTCGGCAAAGACTGGATGTTCCTCGAGACGCTCTATCGGATCTATTCGACCGCGGGCTACAACATCGCCCACATCGATGTGACCGCGAAGCTGTGCGAAGAGCACGGCATCGCCTACAAGGACGTCGAGCGCGTCGAGGCTCATCGTGAACTGGCTCGAGACCCAGTATCCGAGCCCCGCGTTTCCGAGCCGGCGCGAAGACCGAGAGTCGAAGCCGGGCAGCACGGCGTACTACGCCGCCTACGGCGTGGTGAAGCGCGGCTTCCCCGTGCTGAAGGCGCAGGTCGACCCGGCCGGCGCCGACGACCCGCCTGAGGTGCTCGACCTGATGAAGCGGGTGACGCTTGATCCCGTCGCACGAGATGACGCTTGTTCGGTCCGCGGATCACGATCTTCACGAAGGACGGCAAGAGCTACACGAAGCAGTCGACGGGGCGCGAGTTCATCTGGAGCTTCGCCGAAGAGACGCGGAGAATTCGCGAGGTGATCCCCGGGCTGCCGATCCCGGCGGCGCAGTTCGAGGAGATCATCGCCACCTGCCGCGATCTCGACCGGCAGGACCGAGCCGATCGGCTCGTTCAGCTGACCTTGAAGAAGGCGTGAGGGCGACCGACATGCCAGGCAAAGTGCGCAGGATCGTGACCGGGGTCAACGCCGCCGGGCGCTCGTTCATTCTCTCCGACACGATGCTGCCAACGGCGCCGGTCGCGCCGGACGCTCCCGTGCGCACCGGGCTCTGGACCACCACCTCCGCGCCGGCCTCCAACGATGGCGTGAACGATCCCGTGCCGGACGGCGTTATCTTGAAAACGCCCCCCGCTCACCGCGGCGGCACCGTCGTGCGGATCACCGATATCGTGCCGGACTCACGGCATGCCTACGATCCGGACGAGCTCCGCCGGAGGAATTGCAAGACCACGCCCGATCGCTCGGCGCGCCACCCCGGTTTCCATGCCACCGATACGGTCGACTACGCGATCTGCCTCGAAGGCGAGGTGTGGGCGGTCCTCGACGAGGGCGAGACGCTCATGCGCCCGGGCGACGTGCTGATCCAGCGCGGCACCTACCACGCCTGGTCGAATCGAAGCGATCGGATCTGCCGCATGCTATTCGTTCTGATCGACGCCGAGCCGCTGAAGAATCACTAGACCGACTGGAGGCGACGAGGATCATGGCTCTGAAAGATACGATCACGCTCGGCATGTCGCTCCCTCACCGCTCGCCGGAGCCGATCGACATGAGCGTCGTGCGCCAGGTCGCGCAACGGGCCGACGCGCTCGGCTTTCGCGATCTGTGGGTCACCGAGAACACCCTGGATCACGTCTTCTCGTTCGATCCGATCGTCGTGCTGACCTACGCGGCGGCCGTGACGACGTCGATCCGCGTGGGCGTCTCCGTGGCGGTCCTTCCCGTCCAGAACCCCATCCACGTCGCGCATCAGTTCGCCACGCTCGACTACGCGAGCGGCGGGCGGGCGATTCTCGGCGTCGGGCTCGGTCGCGACCAGCACTACACGCAGTTTCAGGTGCCGCGCGAGCACCGCATTCGCCGCTTTCGGGAGCAACTCGAGCTGATCAAGGCGCTCTGGACCGAGCCGAAGATCAGCTACCGCGGCAGCATCTATCAGCTGGACTCCGGCGCCATGAGCCCCAGACCCGTGCAGAAGCCGCATCCGCCGATCTGGTTCGGCGGCGGGCACCCCGACGCGATCCGCCGCGCCGCTCTGATGGCCGACGGGTGGATGGGCGCCGGGGGCTCCAGCCACGCCGACTTCAAGCGGTCAGTCCCGTTGTTGCGCGAGCATCTCGAGAAGGCGCGGCGTGATCCGAAGACGTTTCCGATCTCGAAGCGCGTGTTCCTGTCCGTGCACGAGCGCGCCGACTTCGCGCGGGAAGAGCTTCAACGCTGGTTCACGGTCGTCTACCACAATCCCGCCGGCCCCGATGCCTGCGGGGTCCACGGTACCCCCCAGCAGGTCCGCGAGCGCCTGGAAGAGCTGGTCGCCGCGGGCGCGAATCACCTCCTGCTCAACCCGATTGCCCGCCACGTCGAGCAAGTCGAAGCGCTCGCTTCGATTGCGGGTCTGTCCTAGAACAGACTCTCGACGTTTCCCAGGAGCGGGCTCGCGAGGAGCGAGGGCTGGTGGGCCGGCAGATCGACCCAGACCGGGAACTCGCGGCCGGTGATCTTGCGGATCTTTGTCGGGCCGCCGAGCGACATCATGGTCTGCCACGACTCGGCGAGATTGGGATGGGCCAGCAGCAACAAGCCGCGGCCGAGATAGCCGTCGGCGACGCCAGCCGGTGCGAGCCCGGCTTCCGCTGCCACGCCGGCCAGCTCCTCCGGGCCCAGGAGGCGCCGGGACGCCCCCGCTTCCCAGACGAGGGTCGGAGAGAGACCGGGGCCGGTCTCATCCAGGGCGGTGATCCAGGGGCGGCGCGCGACGGCAAGGAAGCGACGGTAGGCGTCCGCGATACCGTCGGGGGCCTGCTCGTGCTCCTTCAAGAGGATCGACGGAAACGGGGCGTCGGGCAGGCTGTACGCTCGTATGAGCGACCCTGGCACCGGGCACCCGAAGGGAGCCACCTGAGACAGGAAGCTCGTCAGGGTCTCGCCCCCGAGGGCGGCCTGCGGGATGGCCAGCACGTAGTATGTCGTGTCCCGCCGGGGGACGGCCGCGACCAGCACCTCCCCGGCCGGCCAGGCGCGGCCGTTCCCGTTCTCGACCACGCCGATTTCGGCGGCGTCTGCAACGCCGTTGCCGGACGCTCATGCTCCGGTTAACATGCCAGAACATCATCTCCAAGGAGGGCCAAAATGGCCGAAGGCAAATGTCACGTCGAGATCATCTACTGCGTCGTCTGAGGGTACCTCCCCGTGGCCGTCAGTGTGGCGGCCGAGCTGTCGTCGGTTAACTATCGGGAGACGGCGATCACCCTCACCCCGTCCGACAGCGGCAGGTTCGAGGTCTACCTCGACGGCAAGAAGCTCTACGACCGGAAGGCACCGGGCGCCATCGATTTCCTGCCGGCGCTAAAGGAGATCCACAAGATCCGCGACGCGATCAAGGAGATCTTCGGCGTGGCACCGGCACCGGCGGCCCACTAGGAGAGCAGTCATGGCTTTCGGCACGCATCACCTGCACGTGAAGACGCGCGACCCCAAGCAGACGATGCAGTTCTACGTCGACAATCTGGGCGCCACCCTGATCGCCGACATGGGCGCGCGCGGCTATCGCGTGAACCTGCACGGGCTGCAGCTGAACATCACCGGCCTGATCGACTCGCAGCGCCGCGAGCAGCACTACGGCCTCGAGCACATCGCGGTCGATACCGACGACTATGCGGGAACCTTGGCCCAGTTCCAGGCCAAGGGTGTTCGCATCCTCGAAGAGCTTCCGCCCAACAACGGCCGGCGCGTCTGCTTCCTGCAGGCGCCCGACGGCGTGCAGATTGAAGTGATCGAGAAGGTGTAGCCCGTGGGCGTCCGCCGGTCCGGTGAGCCCGACGTCGTCAAGCAGCAGGTCGCGGCGCACTGGAACCGGCGGGCGCCCGGGTTCGACGACGACTTCGGCCACAGCATCCGCACGGCCGCCGAGCGCGCCGCGTGGGATCGCATCCTCGACCTCATCCTGCCCGCCCGCGCCAAGCTCGACGCGCTCGACGTGGGTTGCGGCACCGGCTTCCTCACTTTCGAGCTCGCGGGGCGCGGCCATCGCGCCACCGGAGTCGACTTCGCGCCCGCGATGATCGCCCAGGCTCGGCGCAAGGCGGCCGAACGCAACGTGCCGGTCCGGCTGGAAGAAGCCGACGCCGAGCAGCTTCCGTTTGCGGCCGGCAGCTTCGACCTCGTGATCAGCCGCCATCTCCTGTGGACACTTCCCCACCCGGAGGCGGCGATCGACGAGTGGATCCGCGTGCTCCGGCCGGCGGCGCGACTGGTCGTCGTGGACGGCCAGTTCGATCCGGGTGTCCTGACCCCACCGGCGGGAGGTGCGCGCTCGAGCCAGGAGTACGCGGCGATCGGCGATCAGCTCCCCTTCCTGGGCGGCCGCTCACGCGAAGAGATCGAGCGGCTCCTCACCGCCCACGGCCTCGGCAACGTCCGGAGCGACCCGCTGCACGATCTGGTTGCCGCGCAGGCGCAACGGATGGTCGACGAGGGGCTGGAGCGGCGCACGCACCGCCGCTACGTGGTGTGGGGCGACGTCGCGGCCCGATAGATCCGGGCCGGGACGCTGACGCGGCCGAACCGGCCGGGCGAACACGATGGAGGAACCATGGCGCGGGTGAAGCTCATCGTCAACCGGGACGACCTCGCTCCCGAGCACCACGCGCTCTTCGACGACCTCGCCGCGCTCCGCGGCCGCATCAGCGGCCCGTCCACGGTCGTGCTGCACAGTCCGGGCCTCGCCAGGCCGTGGAACGAGATCAGCGAATATCTCCACCGGCAGAGCATCGTCGAGGCGCCGCACGCCGAGCTCGCGGTCTGCGCGACGGCGCGGGAGAAGGACTGCGGATACGTCTGGAACGCGCACGTGCCGCTCGCGCGAAAGGCCGGCGTGCCCGCGGCGACCATCGACATCGTGCGCGATCGGCGAGGCCTGATCGGAATGTCGGGCGCCGAGATGAGCGTCGTCCAGTACGTCCGGCAGCTCATCCAGACCAATCGCGTCGAGCCCGAGGTGTTCGGCCAGCTCCTCGGCGCCCATGGTCCCCAATGGCTGGTGGAGCTGACGGTGTGGATCGGCCGCTACCAGGCGCTCGCCGGAATCTTGAACGCCTTCGACGTCACGCCCCGCATGCCGGCCGAAGAGCTGCCCGTCGTTCCCCGTACCGCGGCGACCGTGGCGGCGCGCGCCCGCTGCCGCGCGCCGCGCGTCGAGCCCATTACGCGGCGCGAGCAGGTTCCGCCGGCGCATCACGCGATCTTCGACGCGGTCGCCGAGGGTCGCGGCAGCGTGCGCGGCCCCTTCGGCATCCTGATGTACAGTCCCGTGCTCTGCCGGCGCCATCTCGACGTGGGGACCTTTCTGAGGTTCAACTCGCGGCTCGAGGCCCGACTCGCGCGAGCTGGCCATCCTCGCCACCGCGCGCGAGAAGGATTGCCCCTACATCTGGGCGGCGCATGCGCCCGCGGCCCGGCAGGCCGGCGTCGGCAATGCCATCGTCTCGGTGGTGCGCGACCGCGGCGATCTCGCGGCCTTACCGGCGGCCGAACGAGACGTCGTCGACTACGCTCGGCAGCTCGTCCGAAGCAACGCCGTGGCCCCGGTCCTGTTCGACCGGCTCCAGGGCCGGCACGGCGTCCCGTGGCTCGTGGAGCTCACCTGCCTCATCGGCCACTACGGCATCGTCGCCTCCATCCTCAACGCGTTCGAAGTCGCCCCGTCGCCCGAGGCCGAGGCGCTGCCGCTGGCGAGCGGCCAGAAAGGAAACATGATGCTGCTCACCGAACGGCGCAAACTGTATCGCCGGGTTCTCGACGGCAGTGTCTGCGTGCACCCGGCGTCGGTCTTCGACGCGATGTCCGCGCGCATGGCCGAGTCGCTGGGGTTCGAGATCGGGATGTTCGCGGGCTCGATCGCGTCCGCGACGGTCCTCGGGGCGCCCGATCTCGTCGTCCTGACCCTGACCGAGTTCGCCGAGCAGATCCGACGCATCGCGCGCGGGAGCGATCTCCCCCTGATGGTGGACGCCGATCACGGCTACGGCAACGCCCTGAACGTCATGCGGACGGTCGAAGAGCTGGAGACCTCGGGCGTCGCCGCCTTGACGATCGAGGACACGGTGCTGCCCTCGCCGTTCGGCGGGCAGCGCGAAAGCCTCGTGTCCGTCGAAGAGATGCTGGGCAAGCTCCGCGGCGCCGTGGCGGCGCGCCAGGATCCCTCGCTGGTCGTCATCGGTCGCACGCCGCCCTTCGCGCGGGCGGCATCGCCGAAACGGAGAAGCGCGTCAGCGCGTATCAGGAGACCGGCGATCGACGCGATCTTTCTGGCGGGCGCCAGCACGCGCGAGGAAGTCGAAGCGCTCCATCGCGTGACGCGGCTGCCGCTGATACTGGGCGGCGCGCCGCCCGCGCTCTCCGACCGCGCGTACCTGGCGAGCCAAGGCGTGCGCATCGCGCTCCAGGGGCATCAGCCCTTCTACGCCGCGGCCAAGGCCGTCTACGACACGCTTGAAGTATCTGCGCGAGGGCGGCGCGCCCGCGGGCCTCAAGGACCGCGTCGCCTCGGAAGAGCTGCTGACGTCGCCCTCAACCAGAACGAGTACAAGCGCCGCCAGGCCACCTATCTCCGGTAAGGCCTGAGCCCGGCGCCGCGCTCACGCCACGGAGGCGATGTACTCCGGCGGAAAGTCGAGCTTGCCGAGAGCGCGCCGAAGACGCTCGGCGTAGTCCGGATTGCGCTCCTGGGCTCGCTCTCGAACGCCCGGCGCGGATTGCTCGGTGTCACGCCCGCCTCGCGGAGAATCTCGAGGTCCATGTACAGGCCGTAGAAGAAGCCGTCGACGCGGCGGTCGCTCACGGGATCACCTCGTCGAACACCGGAGCCTCACGCCGCATGCTTGCGGATGAAGGCCGTGACCGTTTCGACGTACGCGCTCGGGTGCGTGACATGGGGAATATGGCCTGCCCCGAGAAAATGGCGACCTCTCCGCGCGCGGCGCCCAGCTTCGCGATCACGGGAGCGAACATCGGCGGGCTCTGATCGCCCATCGTCAGGAGCAGCGGATGGGGAAAGCCTCGGATCCAGGCCAGGTCGAAAACGAGCTGCTCTGGATCTCGCGCCTCGTCCAGGAACGTCGGCGCGTTGGTGACGAACGTTTGCTGTAGCTCGTGCGGGAGCCGCGCCCAGGAACCGGGCCCGAGCGCCACCGTCTCGACGAACTGCTCGGCGGCACCGACATGGTCGCCCGACGCGATTCGCTCGACGACAGCGCCCATCTTCTTGCCGACCTCTTCCAGCATCGGGGCCATCGCCGGCTCGCTCGCGAGGAGACCGACCAGCGGCGGCTCGTGCGCGATGACGCCGCGAAGGAGATCGGCGCGCGCACCCGGCCAGCCGAAGCGCGATCGACGCGCCGAACGAGTTTCCGATCACCCACGCCGGGCCGAGCTTCAGATGCTCGATCAGGGCGGCGACGTCGGCGACGTCCTCACGAACGCTGCCCTGCCCGGACGGCCGCTCGCTCTCGCTGTGGCCGCGCCGGTCGTAGGTGACCACCTGAAACGACCCGGCCAGTCCGCGGAACGACGAGGTCCCATCCGTGATGAGACCCCCAGGATCCGTGCACGAGCACCAGCGGCACGCCCTCGCGGCCGGTCACTTCGTAGCGCAGCCTCACACCGTTGACGTTCGCGGTGGCCATCGCCCTACTTCGATTCCTGATAGCGCTCGGGCGCGTACCGCGTGGCCAGCAGGCCGGTGGCCTCCTCGAGCTCGAGGGTCTGCACGAGCACGCCTTCCTGCCCGTAGGGCAAGTACGCCTGGCACTGGCCCGACGGGGCGATCAGGCTCGTCGCCGATTCCTGGAAGCGCAGGGCGTAGTTGACGCTGGCGAAGTAGATCGCGTTCTCGATGCTGCGCATCATCATCGCCTTCTCGTAGTACGGCGCGTCGGCGGCGCCCCACTGCGTCAGCCGCACGCCCGTCGCGATCGCTGCCCGTGTGGTGCGGGATGGAAGACGATCTTGGCGCCCCGCACCGCCGCCCATCGCACGGTCTCGGGATAGCGCCAGCCCTCGTGGCAGATCGCGACGCCGAACTTCACGCCGTTGACCTCGAAGAGCTGCCGGCGTGTCTCCCGGCACGTAGAACGCGATCCTCGCTCGGGTCGAGCTGGTTCTTGGTCTGGTATCCCAGGATCTGGCCCTGGGCGTCGATGACGACGGCGACGATCTGCCGGCCCGCGATCGGTGAGCCGCTCCATGCCGAGGATGGTGGCCACCGCGTAGGTCCGCGCCAGCTGCGCGCACGGCCTGGAGCGCCCGCTCCTGCTCGCGTCCGGTCGAAGGGCAGCACGTCGAAGTCCTGTCCGCGCAGGCCCGGCAGGTACGCTTCCGGGAAGCACACGATCTCCGCGCCCTGGGCCGACGCTTCGGACAGGAGCCGCTTGATCCGGTCGAGCCCGTCGTCGAGGCGTCGTGGCGATGCGAGGCGACGCCAGGCCGATGATCATGGGTGGCCCCCTCTCACTTCGCCTTGAGCTTCACGTCCTCGTACGGGCCGGAGAACGGAAACCCGGTGATCAGTCCGAGCCCCGACTCCTCCACGCGCGGACCGAAGCCGCCCATCGCGGCGAGCTGCCAGATCGGCGCGAACATCGCCTTGTCGTGGACCAGCTGCTGGATGCGGTGCAAAGTGGCCTCGCGGCGCTTTCGGTCGAGCTCGGCCCCCTGCTCCCGGAAGAGCCCGTCGATGTCGGGATAGCTGCCGTACACGTAGGCGCCGCCCGCCACCACGAACGCCTCCAGCCGGGTCGGCGCGTTGCCGAACGCGGCGCTCGCGCTCAGCACGAGATTCCTGAACGTCTTCTCGACCTGCCCCTTGTTGTACGACGCCCTCTCGAGCGGCCGGAGCTTCACGCGAAAGCCCGCGGCCTGAAGGTCGTTGGCCACGGGCTCGGCGATGCCCGCGTGCACCGCGTCGCAGGTAAAATCCCCCGCGTCGAATCCGTTGGGATAGCCCGCCTCCGCGAGGAGCTGCTTGGCGCGGGCCCGATCGAAGGCGATGGCGGGCGGCTGCCAGAAGAAGTCGAAGTGCGACGGGATGAGACTGTAGTTCATTCGCGAATGGCCGAGCGTCTCGGCCTGGTTGATCGCCTGCCGGTCGATCGCGTAATTCGCGGCCAGCCGCACCCGGCGGTCGTGCCACGGGGACTTCGGGTCCCACTGATCGACGAAGTAGACCCAGTAGTGTTGTTCGCGAGCGAAGGCTTGAGCGTGAGCCCGGCGTTCGCCGGAGCTCCTCGCCGAGCGACGCCGTCATCCAGTAGCTGATGTCGATCTCCCCACGCCTGAGCGCGGCGAATCGTGTCGACGGGTCGGGGATCGTCTTGAAGACCAGCCGTTTCACATGCGGAGCCTTACGCCAGTAGTTGTCGACGGCTTCGAGCACGAGCTCGACGCCCGGCGTGAACGAGACGAATCGATAGGGGCCGGCACCGACCGGCGTCTTCTTGAAGCCATCGTCCCCGACCTTCGTGATGTAGGCCTTGGGCACGATCCATCCCGCGCCGGTCGCGCTCGAGTAGAAGGTGAGGAAATCCGGCCACGGCTCCTTGAGGCGAAACCGGACGCGCGTCGGCCCCGAAGTCTCGACCGCCGCCACCCGTTCCTTGAAGGTCTTGCTCGCGGCGCCTCGGTAGCGCTCGAAGGAGAACTTGACGTCCTCGGCACTGAGCGGATCGCCGTTGTGGAATCGCACACCGTTTCGCAGGACGAACTCGTACACGAGCCCATCCGCAGAGAGCGTCCAGGACTCGGCGAGACTGGGCGCGAGCGGGTTACCGGGCAGCGGCTTCACCATCGCGTCGTGCAGCGCGTACATCAGCATGAAGGGTGTCACGATCCCCGTGGTTTCGGCGGGGTCGAACCACGTCGGGACGAGCGAGACGTGAATCCCCCAGGTCATCTGACCTTCCGGCGCCGCCGCGGCCCCCACGACGCCGGCGGCCAGGATCATCAGAACGAGGACCACCGTCGAGGTGGAGCGGATCCCTCTCATGGTGAGCGCCTCCCTTGGCGTCTCAAGCGTTTCACCGCATCTTAACGCGGTCCACGTCGGTTCTGGCTTGCGCCCTCGCCCAGGGGAATGCCTCGATCATCTGCAAGGCACGGCTCCGCATGAAGTCGCCCACCACCTCCAGCCTTGCCCAGCCGGCCTGCGTGTTCACCCAGGCGGCCGCTTCCGACAGATCGGCCCCGAGCAGCGGCTTGTAGGTGGGCACGTCGGTCCCGCGCGCCGCGAAAACCACACGCTTGAAGGCGACCTGCGTGATGACGAAGGAGCAGAGGAGGCATGGCTCGCAGCTGCTGTACAACGTTCACCCGCGAGCATCTGCCACGCGCCGAGCCGACGCCAGGCGGCGCGAATGGCGACGATCTCGCCGTGGGCCGTGGGGTCGAGGTCGGCTCGCACCCTGTTGTGGCCCTCGCCGACGACGCTTCCATGTTGATCCACGACCACGGCGCCGAACGGCGTCTGACCTGCACTCACCGCCGCCTCGGCCTGCCTCAACGCCAGCTCCATGAAGTGAGTGTCCTGCTGCTCGTGCGTCGGGCCTGTGTTGGCGGCCATTCCGGCGCTCCTCTTCGTCCGAAGATCACGCGGCGTCGGTCATCGGCCGCGCAAGGTGCCAGCCGAAAAAGCGGGGACGGGGAGGTGAGAGTGTTGTCCCGAAGGGACGCACATCCCGCTCACGGCAGATATTTCTCCCAGAAGCCCGGCGCCGGGTCGATCTGCTGGATGACGTCGACCCAGGTGCCCGACGGATCGCGCACCGCGAAGCGGCGCTGCCCCCACGGCTCGTCGTGCAACGGATACGCGATCTCCAGACCGCTGCCCTTCAGGCGCTTGAACTCCGCCGCCGCGTCCTCGACCTGAAGGGTGAGCAGCAGCCCCTTTCCATTGAAGGTATCGCGCCCAGGGGGCTGGGAAGGATGATCAGGCGCCATGAACGCGAGGCCGAATGGATGGTCGCCGGTGGCGGCGAGGTAGACGAACCACGACGCCTCGAAAACCACCTGGAAACCGAACCAGCGAATGTAGAAGTCGCGGCACTCGGCGCGCTTTTCCGTCACGACAATCGAGTATTGATCTTTGATGTGCATGCTTGCTGTCTCTGTATCACGCTGGCTTGACGCCGGCGATCACCAACACCTCGGCAGGCGCTACGAATCCTGCCGGGATTTCGAAGCCCGCGAGTGTCTGGGCGACCTCCGTCCAGGCCGCCGCCTGCAGGGCCTCGGGACGATCACTGATCACCGGCCCATAAGCCCCGAATGCTTCCTGCATCATCGCCAATGCGTCTGCCGCAGACGCCATCCCAACAGGAGGGCCAGGGTCTGCTCTCGACGCTCACAAAGCCACAGTCAACCAGCAAGCGCTCGAGCACACCAGGTGTGCCCAGTGAAAAATTCCTGGTCGACCCGCCGGGTGTCTGCCGGCGTGGCGAAGAAGAATCCGCATCGGTTGAGCCATGAACGGGTTGGCGGGGGGCGTGGTGAAGACGCGTGCCCAACCATGAGCTGCGCCTTCCCACTGTGTACGGACGTCCGGCGGCGGCATGACGCCCTTATCTACTCGGCAAAGGGCGACCTGCAAGACTGGCTTCAATCTGCGCGAGCTCCTCGGCGACGGACAGGTTGCTGTCAAGCCTCACAACCGCACATGGAAGCGTCGACAACCACCTCTCATGCATGGCGAGGCTCCTCATTTCCAGGCCGCCTGTGTCATAGCGGCCCGCCCACTGAAGCAACTCCAGATGGGCCGCGTGCAGCTCGCCGCCCGGTTCGAGGACGGCCTGGCCATAACGCTCGATCTCGCGCATTCGAAGACGCGCGAGGCGGACGGCCGTGGGAACGGCGAGGAACACGGCCAGCTCGAACTCCGGAACGAGCGGATCACCCCACCCGCAGAGCGACCTGACAATACCCAAGAGCTGGATCCGCGGAGAGCTTGCTGCAGCACCGCGAGCCGCTCTACCGGCGGGCGCTGTTCGCGATAGGGAGGGTCTGTCCGTAGCCAAAAGAAGTCGTCCATATCCAGGCGACGGGACGATACCTGGTCGCCATGGCCACGGCGAGCGTCGTTGTCCCGCTCCCCGATGCGCCAAAGATGTGGATACGATCTGGCAGCATCCTGCTCGCCTATCTGCTAGTCACGGACGAGTGGCCGGAGCGGTCGGCGCGGGCGCGGCCGGACGCGGCCCCTGAGGCTGAATCGCGCGGATTTGCCACGGCGGCTCTGCGGGTGGCGGGATGCCGGCCTTCTCGCGAAGAGTCGCAAGGTGGTGATTCGATGCCGGCGGCAGTGGGCCGAGTGCTTGGGCTTCCTCGTAGAGCGCGCGATAGTAACGCGGGGCGATCCCCTGCGGATCCACGAGCGGGGCCGTCGTGAACGTGCCGTGGTCCATGCAGCCGGCTTCCGCATACAGCGAGAGCACCGCAATCCGCTGCTCGGCCGTGAGCTTGGAGCGGACGAGCGTGCTCACCGTCGGAGCGCCGGGGTTGCGAGAGTCAGACTGCTGGTCCAAGCCGGGCTTGTACACCATGACGGCCGGATCTCGCTGAATCACCGGGTAGAATTTCGGAACGGCTCACCAGCCCGACACCTCGAAGCAGCCGCGCTCGTCGGTCTTGCCGATCGCCGCGCGCAGGCACGTCGAGGTCGCGTGGCCGAGCTGCGGGACGGTGGCGCTCCAGTGGACGACCACGTAGGCGTCGGCGGATGGAAGCCGCGCCCCCTGGCTGGCCGGCGCCTCGGGGTTCATCGCCTCGAACACCTGCCCTTCGACGCTCGCACCGTGAGACGCGCACGCCGCAATGAATCCGACGGCGCCCACTAGAATCAGTGCGGACCCGCTCAAGCGTCGCATTCAAACGACTCCCTGAACCGCCCATGCCCGAGCGGTCAGCTCGATCGGCCCGTCTCCCGTCGATGCGAGGCGGGATCTGAGGTACAGCCGGATTCGTTTCTGGATCTCGCTGCCAACCGAGCTCAGGTACGTCGGCGCCGCGCCGGTCCTGCCGAGGAACGGAGTCCAATAGTCATCGAAGTCCTGAACACAGTGGGAATGTCGATGGCGCAAACGGTCACGGACTTCAGCCCCGTCCGCTCGAACAGCCCCTGGAGCGGCCCGGGCTGGCAAAGAGGAAATCGTTCGGCCTGATCGAGCTTGGCGTCGCCTGGCCTCACGGCGATGGCGGCATCCCAGAAGTGGCGGATCATCTGCATTCCGCCGGCATAGTCCCAGACGTACGCCGCCACGCGTCCGCCGGGTCTGGTGACCCTGGCCATCTCTCGCGCCATCGACTCGTGGTCGCGCACGAAGTTGAGGACCAGGCCAGACACGGTCGCGTCGCAGGCGCCCGACTCCCACGGCAAGCGAGTGGCGTCTCCGGCTTCGAAGTAGGCCCGTTGGTCTCTAATGCGTCGGCGCGCCTCGGACACGAAACCCTCCGACGAATCGATGCCGTAGACCGAGA
>CAVRLO010000023.1:0-228022 GCA_963721815.1 uncultured Candidatus Rokubacteria bacterium | reverse complement strand
AAAGCCACTCTGATGCCGTACACCGCCATCCTCTTCGATCTCTTCGACACCCTGGTCCGCTTCGACCGCGAGCGCATGCCCGAGGTCGAGATCAACGGCAAGACGGTACGCTCCTCGGCCGGGCTCCTGCACGCCATCTTGAAGACGCAGGTGCCCCAGGTCGGGCTCGAGCGGTGCTACGAGGCGCTGGGCGAGAGCTGGCGGGAGGCGGAGCGTCTGCGGGCGATCGATCACCGCGAGGTGTCGGCCGGGGAACGCTTCGCCCACTTCTTCCAGGCCCTGGGCCTCGACGAGTCCGCGCTGCCCAGTGGATTCGGCCGGTCCTTGATCGACGCGCACCGCAACGCGCTCGGACATGCCGCCGAGTTCCCGGCCCATCACGGCCCGCTTCTGCGCCGGCTGGCCGAGCGCTACCGGCTCGCGGTCGTGTCGAACTTCGACTACACGCCGACAGCCCTCGACATCCTGGAGCGCGCGGGCGTCGTCGAGCTGTTCCAGACGATCGTCGTGTCCGACGAAGTCGGATGGCGCAAGCCCAGGCGCGACATCTTCGACGCGGCGTTGAGCCGGCTGGGCGTCCGGGCGGAGGACTCACTCTTCGTCGGCGACCGGGCCGACATGGACGTGCTGGGAGCCCAGCAGATCGGCATGGACGCCGCGTGGATCAATCGGGACGGCGAGCCGCTGCCGGCCGGAATCGCGAGACCGACCTACGAGATCCGCGACCTGGGCGAGCTGGCGGCGATCCTGAAGCTCTGAGCCAACGCCCTGCATCTCAAGTACAGCGGGAGATCAGGGGAACGACGGGAGATCGGGCGTGCGGAGCCGGGTCGCGCCTCTCTCAGGCCACCCCGGAACGAGCCGGGCTCGAGGCCCCCGCTACAATAAGCCCGCTACAATAACCTCATGACCACCACACGCAAGATCATCATCGTCGGATCAGGGCCCGCCGGCTTCACAGCGGCAATCTACGCGGCGCGCGCCAATCTCGCGCCGCTCATGCTCACCGGTGTGCAATACGGCGGTCAGCTCATGCTGACGACGCTCGTCGAGAACTATCCGGGATTCGTCGAGGGCATTCAGGGCCCCGAGCTGATGGAGACGATGAAGAAGCAGGCGGCGCATTTCGGTACCGAGATGATCGGTGACGACGTGACCGCCGTGGACTTCTCCCGGCGGCCGTTCGTCGTCAAGACGGGCGCGCAGACCTTCGAGTCGCACACCGTCGTCATCGCCACCGGCGCGTCGGCCAAGCTGCTCGGTCTGCCGGCCGAGTCGAAGCTGATGGGGCGGGGCATCTCGACCTGCGCGACCTGCGACGGCTTCTTCTTCAAGGACCAGAACATCATGGTCGTCGGCGGCGGCGACTCCGCGCTGGAAGAGGCGCTCTACCTGTCCCGCCTCGGCCGGCATGTGGACGTCGTCCACCGGCGCGACACGCTCCGCGCCTCGAAGATCATGCAGGAGCGCGCGCTCAAGAATCCGAAGATCGAGTTCGTGTGGGACACGGTGGTCGAGGACATCCTCGACGTCGAGCGCGGCAAGGTGACCGGCGTGCGCCTGAAGAACGTGAAGACCGATGCCCGCGAGGAGAGGCCCGTCGACGGGCTCTTCGTCGCGATCGGCCACCAGCCGAACACGCAGCTCTTCCGCGGCCAGGTCGAGCTCCTGCCGAACGACTACATCAAGGTCAAGCCGGGGAGCACGGCGACCAGCGTGCCCGGCGTGTTCGCGGCCGGCGACGTGCAGGACTTCACGTATCGCCAGGCGGTGACGGCCGCCGGCACCGGCTGCATGGCGGCGCTCGAGGCCGAGCGGTACCTGGAGGCCACGGAGGCCCGCTAGGTGCGCTATCATGACTGACGCCACACACTCTGAAGCGGGGAGGATCGACCAGATGGCCGTTCCGGTCACTGTCTACAGCAACGTCGGCTGAGGGCCCTGCCACAAAGCGATGGAGTATCTATCGCAAAAAGGCATCCCGTTCACCGAGCGAAACGTGGGCAAGGATCCCAAGGCGCGCGAAGAGCTGATGGCGCTCGGCCTGCTGTCGTTGCCGGTCATCATCATCGGTGACAAGCGCCTCACCGGCTTCAATCCGAACGCGATCGACGCGGCGCTGAACGCGTCGTAGTCGAGGAGGCGACATGCAAGAGCCCTCGGCCGCCAACGTCGACAAGATGTGGGCGTACGCCCGCAAGTACGCCGAGAAGTCGGGCACGTCGCTCCACCCCGACCGGGCCGTGACGGAGACCGTGGTGACCGGGCTCGCCCGCCACATCGAGCAGGTCGGTAAGCCCCTCTGTCCGTGCAACTTCTATCCGGATCCCGCCGCCGAAGCCAAGCTGCGGCGCTGGATCTGCGCCTGCGACGAGATGCAGAAGTACAAGTACTGCCACTGCCTGCTCTTCGTGAGATCCGACGGGCTGCCCATCACCGAGTACCTGCCCGAGGGACACGAGGGGCGCGACGCCTACGGCATCCTGAAGGACGAGCATCCGGACAAGGGCCGCGCGATGGCGAAGGTCCTGGACCGGCAGCAGAGCGAGCCGACCAGCCGCGACTAGCGCCGCGTCAGGTCCCGACGCGGAGGGTCGCGGAGAGGTCTTTCAGGAACGCGATCGTCGACAGGTAGGAGAGCTTCCCGGTCCGCGGATTCTCCGACGGGACGTTCTCGATCTCGATCGTCAGCCGCCCGAACTCGCCCTGCACCGTGATCCGGTGCCGATTCAGCGGCTGCTCCGGCGACGCGAAGATGCGGATCCGCGTCTTCTCGGGACCGACGCCCGCCAGCGAGAGCGCCGCCACCACGTTGACGTTGGCGGGGAAGGCGCGACAGGCCTCGGTGGCCGTGCCCTCGAAGATCAAGGTCTCCCGCGTGATCGCGTCGAGATCGATCTTCTGCGACTCGATCCACGGCGCGCCGGCCAGGCCGCGCGGCGGTTTGCGCGTTTCCATCGTGACCGAGTCGATCGCGCCGACCTTCGCGCCCTTGACCCCGTCGAGCCCGGCGATCGCCGCCGACGGGACGTAGATGCGGCAGCCCCGCGCGGCGGCGAGGTCGATCCAGTCCTGGCGGCCGATGAGGCCCCCGCACGAGAGCACGACCAGATTCTTTCCCGCCGCGAGTGTCCGGGGCGCGATCTCGTCCCGCAGATGCGCCTGCGTCGACGCCTCGATCACGAGGTCGGACGCGCGGATGAGCTCGTCGAGCGGCAGGAACGGCGCGGGGGAGCCGAGACTCTTGAGGAAACGCTCGGCCCTGTCGCGGTCGCGAGCGGTGGCGCCGGCGAGGTGCAGGCCCGCGATGCCGTCGTCGAGGGCGCGGCAGAGCGGCCGACCGATCGCGCCGAGCCCGACGACGCCGACCTCCATGATCGCGCATGGTATCATGCCGCCAGGCACTCGAATGACGGCAGCGCAGCGTCTGCGACAGCCGCTCGAGCGGCTCTATCGCGAGTTCGACTACGGCACCCGAGTCGAGCTCGACGCCATCCGATTCCCCCTTCGCTACGCCGCCCCGCGCGACCGCGAGCTCGTCGGCCTGCTCACCGCGTGCCTGGCCTACGGCCGCGTCGACCTCTTCAGCGGTGAGCTCGAGGGCGTTCTCGAGCGCATGGGGCCGTCGCCCGCCGCCTTCGTGGCCGCCTTCGATCCGCAGCGCGACGCCGTCGCCTTCGAGGACTTCTGGTATCGCTTCAACCGGCCGCGGGACCTCGTCGCCTTCTGCGTCGCGGCCCGCGATCTCCTCGCGCGCTTCGGCACCCTCGAGAAATGCTTCCTGGCCGGCGACGCCGACTCGGCCGGCCCGATCCGCCCCACCCTTGAGCGTTTCGCGCGCGCCTTCCTCGAAGCCGACCTGCGCGAGGTGTTTCCGGGCGGGCGCATCTCGCGGGGCTACCGCCATCTCTTTCCGCTGCCGTCGCTCGGCGGGCCGTGCAAGCGTCTGCACCTCTACTTGCGCTGGATGGTCCGGCGGGAGCCGCCCGACTTCGGCCTGTGGACGTCGGTGTCTCCCTCGCGCCTGCTGATGCCGGTCGACACCCACGTGGAGAACATCAGCCGCTCGATCGGCCTCACGCGGCGGCGCTCGCGCACCTGGCGCATGGCCGAGGAGATCACGCAGCGGCTGGCACTCGTCGACGCCGCCGACCCGGTGAAGTTCGACTTCGCGCTCTGCCACAAGCGAATGTCGGGCGACTGCCTCGACCGCCGGGACACAAAGGTGTGCGGCCCCTGCGGCTTCAAGACCGTCTGCCGCCACTGGCGCGGAAGAGCAACCCGCCGTGCTTGAATCGGCGCTCGTCGTCGCCGCGCTGTTCCTCGGCGCGGCCGTCGCGTGGGTGGCCACCTGGATGCACTTCGCCTCGCGCGGTCACGCCGAGCGGCGCGCGCGCGACGTCAGGATCGCCGAGCTGGAGGCCCGCGGGGACGAGCTCCGGCGTCAGCTCGGCGAGCGGACCTCGGAGCTCGACGGGGTCCGGCGCGAGATGGCCGCCGAGCGAAGCCAGCGCGCCGACTCGGACGCCCGCCTCGACGAGGCGCGCAAGAGCCTCGACGAGCAGCGTCGAGTCTTCGACGAGGCGCGCGTGAACCTCAAGGAGACGTTCGAGGCGCTGAGTCACCAGGCGCTCAGCGCGAGCAACAGCGAGTTCTTGAAGCTCGCAGAGGAGCGGCTGGGCCGGCGCCAGCAGGAGATCGACGCGAGCCTCCTGCCGCTCAGGAGCGCGCTCGAGCGCTACGAGGGGGAGATCCGCGGTCTGGAGCAGGCGCGCGACCAGGCGTACGGCAGCCTGAAGACCGAGGTCGAGCGGCTGGCGCGCCTCAGCGAGCGACTCCAGGGGGAGACCGGCAATCTCGTCAACGCGCTGCGCTCGCCCCAGGTGCGCGGACGCTGGGGTGAGGTGACCCTGCATCGCGTCGTCGAGCTGGCGGGGATGACGGAGCACTGCGACTACGTCGAGCAGGTGACCGTCGAGACGGAGGGCGGCCGGCTTCGGCCCGACATGGTCGTCAACCTGCCGGGCGGCCGCGCGATCGTCGTCGACGCGAAGGTGCCGCTCGCCGCGTATCTCGAGGCGACCGGCAGCTCGAGCGAGGACGAGCGGCGAGACGCGATGGCCCGGCACGCGCGCCAGGTGCGGGATCACATGAGCGCGCTCGCGGCCAAGGCGTACTGGGAGCAGTTCCCGACCACGCCGGAGCTCGTGGTCATGTTCATCCCGGGCGAGTCGTTCGTCAGCGCGGCGGCCCAGGCGGACCCCGCGCTGATCGAGGACGGGATGAACCGCAAGGTCATCGTCGCGACGCCGACGACGCTCGTCGCGCTGCTGCGCGCCATCGCGTACGGCTGGCGGCAGGAGCAGGTCGCGGCCAACGCCGAGAGGCATCCGCAAGCTGGGCGGCGAGCTCTACGATCGCCTGCGCACCCTCGCCGGCCACTTCGACTCGGTCGGCGGCGCGCTCGGGCGCGCGGTGAACGCGTACAACGCCTTCGTCGGATCGATGGAGACACGCGTGCTGCCGATCGGCGCGACGGTTCCGCGACCTCGGCGCCGCGAGCGGCGACGAGATCGCGCCGCTGGATACCGGTCGAGCAAGCGCCGCGACAGCCGGATGCGCCGGAGTATCCGCGACAGCTCACGACCAGCGACGCCGTCGACGAAGGACGCGCGTGATCAGTCGCGGCGCCGCCGGCGCCCGAGCGAACGAAATCGCGCGTGGTATGATCGGCCCATGACCCCGCCCATCCCGATCCAGGTTTACGGAATCAACCTCCTGGTCCGACTGATGGCAGAGGGCCCCGCCGACGTCCGAGTGCACTGCCCGAAGGGCTCCCCGATCCGTTACGGCGAGGTGACCGCGCGCGGCGACGGCTTCGACGAGGGCGCCAACGCCTTCCGGGAAATGCCCGACCTGAAAGCGGTCGTGGCCTTCGAGGAGTCGGCCGAAGAGGTCGAGGGGCACTACTTCTACATCGCGGGCGAGGAGTACCGCGTCATCCGGCTCGACGCAGTCATCCTGTCCTTTCCCCACGAGTAGTTCTCCGTGGCCCGCGCGGGCGCCACGGCAGTCAAAGCTGCGCTGGCCTGCCTCGACGAGGCGGAGCTGATCGACCTCACCCGAGCGCTCATCCGGATATCCAGCGTGGTCCGGCCGGGCGAAGCCGGCGCCACCGAAGCGGCGGTCGCCCAACACGTGGAGGCCTGGCTCACCAAGCAGGGGTTCGATCTCGAGGTGCACGAGGTTGCGCCCGGGCGCCCGAACGTCGTCGCCTGGCTCGGCGAGAAGGGGACCGGCAAGAGCCTGCTCCTCGAAGGCCACACGGACGTCGTGACCGAAGGCGATCCCGCCGAGTGGACGCATCCGCCCTTCGGCGCCGATCTCGTGGACGGCCGGATCTACGGCCGCGGCGCCGCCGACATGAAGAGCGGCCTCGCGGCGGCGATGGTCGCGGCGGCCGCCATCAAGCGCAGCGGCGTCTCGCTGACGGGCGGCTCGTCGTCGGCGCGCTGGTCGACGAGGAAGGCGACATGATCGGCGCCAAGCACCTCTGCACGACCGCGATCGGCCGCGAGCTCGACGCGGCGATCATCTGCGAGCCCGAGCAGAACGAGCTCTGCCTCGAGCAGCGCGGCGTGGTCTGGGCGCGGGTCGCGATCCGCGGGCCGCATGGCGCACGGCGCGATGCCGGAAGCCGGCGTGAATCCGATCACGGCGCTCGGCGCGCTGCTCCATGAGCTGCCGGCGCTCGAGCGCCGCCTGCGCAGGCTCTGCCGCCGAAGCCCCCACCTCCGTCCGCCGACCGTCACGCCGACGATCGCGCGATCGCCGGTGCAGGGCGTCGAGCAGTCGAACGTGATTCCCTCGAGCGCCCGGGCGCTCCTCGACGTCCGGCTCACCCCGGGACCGGACGAGGCGGCGGTGGCGCGCGAGATCGACCTCGCGTGCCGTCAGGCGATGGCGCGTTGCCCGGGGAGCACGATCGAGTGGGAGCCCGTGAGCGGATTCCGCCTGGCGACCCGGGTCGAGCGGAGCGAGCCGCTCGTGCGCGCGATGGTCGCCGGCGTCCGCCAGGCCACGGGACGGAGCGCCGTGTTCGGCGGCGTCCCGGGCTCGACCGACGGAACGATCCTCCGGATGCAGCTCGGCATCCCGATCGTGACCTGCGGCCCGGGCCACCGGCTCATCCCTCACCAGGCCGACGAGTACGTCGAGGTGGCCGAGCTCGTCGACGCCGCGAAAATCTACGTGGCCTCGGCGCTCAACTTCTCTGAACATGAGCGAGGCGGCTCCCCGGCTCCGCGTCGGTCGAGTCCTTTCCCGTGGAGCACGAGGGACGATCCTGCATCGCGCTGCGTGATCCCGGCGGCTACACCGACGCGGTCGTGCTGCTCCACGGCGCCCTCCTCGAGATCGTGTCGCTGTTCGACGGTGAGCACACGGTCGCCGACATCCAGGCCGCGGTGATGCGCCGTCATGGCCAGCTCGTCGAGCGGCGACAGATCGAGGAGATCGCCGAGGCGCTCGACGGGCAGGATTCCTCGACAGCCCGAGCTTCGCGGACCGCCGCGCCGTCATCGACGCCAGCTTTCTCGCTTCGCCGACCCGTCCGGCCGCCCACGCGGGCGGCGCCTACGCGGCGGACGCCGACGAGCTCCGCGCGATGCTCGACGGATTCTTCACGCCGCCCGACGGGCCGGGGCCGATCGACCCCGCCGGCGAGCGTCGGGGACCGAAGTGCGCGGCGTGATCGCGCCCCACATCGACTACCACCGCGGCGGCCCGGCGTACGCATGGGCCTATCGCGAGCTGGCCGAGCGCTGCCAGGCCAACCTCTTCGTGATCTTCGGCACCTGCCACGCCGGGATGGAGCACCCCTTCGCCCTCACCCGGAAGGACTACGCGAGCCCGCTCGGCGCGCCCCGGTCGACCGCGACTTCGTCGAGGCGCTCGCGAAGCGCGCGCGCCAGGATTGCTTCGGCTCCGAGCTCGCCCATCGGGTCGAGCACTCGATCGAGCTCCAGGCCGTGTTCCTGCGCCATCTGTTCGCGGACCGCGCCGGACGTCCGATCGTGCCGGTCCTGGCGAGCTTCGCCCACGAGGCGATGCATCGGGGCGAGCGGCCCGACGACGATGCGCGCGTGCCGACGGTTTCTCGACGCGCTCGCCGAGACGATCGCGGCCGGGCGGCAGCGTGTCGCGCTCGATCGCCGGCGCCGATCTCGCCCACGTCGGCCCGCGCTTCGGCGACGCCGAGCCCGTGGGCCCCCGGAGCTGGCCCGCATCGAGCGCGAGGACGTCGTCGATGCTCGAGTCGGTCGAGGCGGGAGACGCCGCAGGCGTTCTTCGAATCGGTCGCGAGCGACGGCGACCGGCGTCGGATCTGCGGCTATTCGCCGATCTACGCCGTGCTGCGGTCGCTCGGCTCGGCCACGCGGGCAGGTCAGGCGATACGGCCAGTGGCCCGACCCCAGCGGCGTGGTGTCCTTCGCCAGCGTGGTGTTCGAGTGACGGCGACGGAGCGACGGCCCGAGCCTCGAAGCGCCAACGCGCCGCTGCCGGCCGAGTGGCGGCTGCCGCCGCTCCGGGTCGACGTCGACGGCGACTGGCTCGACGACGACGTCGACGATCACCCACGCCGGGATCCTCGCGAATCTGCGGTCGCTCCTCAGGCGCGACGCGGCAGGGCTACTTCATCCAGACGCGCGTCCGCATCCCCGTCGAGGTCGAGGACGTCCCGTTCGTGATCACGCGGATCGAGCGCCGCGGCGAGACGCTTGCACGCGTTCCTGAACGACGGCACGGAGACCGACGTCGACCCGGCGAGCTTGCGGGTGAGTTCGCGACGACGTGCCGTACTGCGCGGTCAAGCAGCGGAGCCTTCGAGGCGCGGCTGTCCCGCGCGGCGGCGTTCCAGCTGCTCGCGCTGGCCGACTACGACGAGGCCACGGGCCGCGGCGCGCTACGCCTGGGCGGCGCGACTACCCGTTGCGGCGAAGCGCGTGAGAAGATGCTCGTCGCCGACTCTCCTGCTGCTCGCGGCGCTGGCGACCGCCGGCGTGGCCTGGTGGATCGGCGCCGACGCGCAGCCGGTCACGCGTCGATTCGAGTCGGCGACGAGAACCAGCAGCTGCCCCGGGGCCAATTGCCGCGCTTCGCGGCGAAGGCAGACGCGGCCCGGCTCTACGCCTTCGCCGCCGCCGACGCGGACACGCTCCGCGTGGATGCCGTGCACGTGCGGCTGCGCCGGCTTCGGCCACACGTCGAACCGCTCCTGCTACGTGAAGGCCGAACGGACCGGCTCGTCACCTTCACGAGCCACGCGGCGACCTGAACGGTGTGCCTGGACATCACGCGGGACGTGATGCGGCATGAAGACGAGGGCAAGCCGCTCGCGGCTATCCGCGCCGCCATCGACGAGAAGTACCTGCGCTTCGGTCCCGCCACGCCGACTCCGCGGCCCCGCTGACGACGGCCGCCCGAGCCGGCCCTCGTACAGTAGTATGCTCGGCGCATGAACGTCGCCGCCGTGCTCATGGAGATCCTGCGAGCCGCCGGGGTCCGCTATCTCTTCGGCAATCCCGGCACCACCGAGCTGCCGTTTCTCGACGCGCTGCCCGATTCCGGCCTCGAGTACGTGCTGGGGCTCCAGGAGGCGACCGCGGTGGCGGCGGCCGACGGCTACGCCCAGGCGACGGGCCAGATCGGCGTCGTCAACGTCCACGTCGCCCCCGGCCTCGCGAACAGCCTCTCGATCCTGCACAACGCGGCGCGGTCGAAGATCGCCGCTCCTGGTGACGGCGGGGCAGCAGGACACGCGCTTCCTCATGGACGAGCCGATCCTCGCGGGCGACCTCGTCGCGGATGGCCGAGCAGTTCACGAAATGGTCGTTCGAGATCCGGCGAGCGGAGCAAGCCCCCGCCGCGCTGCGGCGCGCCCTTCAAGGTCGCGCTGACGCCGCCGACCGGCCCGTGTTCCTGTCACTGCCGATGGACCTCATGGGCCCGGCGATCGAGGACACCGGCGCGGCGCCGACGTCGATCGCCGCGCGCACCCGGCCCGATCCCGGTGCGGTCGCCCGAGCCGCCGAGCTCCTGGCCGGCGCCCGGGCGCCGATCGTCATCGCCGGGGACGGCGTCGCGCGCTCGCAGGCGGTCGCCGAGCTGACCGGCGCTGGCGGAGGTGCTCGGCGCGCGCGTGCACGGCGAGCCCGTCTACCGGCGTACGAACATCGCCGGCGACCACGCGCTCTGGCGAGGAGGTCTCTTTCCCTCTCCGAGGGCGGTGCGCAAGGCGCTCGAGGAGTGCGACGTGCTCGTGATCGCCGGCGCCAACGTCTTCACCTGGTTCCTGCACACGGAGGGCACGCCGTTCCCGCGCGGGCTCCGCGTGATGCAGATCGACGACGACCCGTGGGAGATCGGTCGGAGTCTATCCGGTCGCGCTCGGCATCGCCGCCGATCCCGAAGACGACGCTGGCCGAGCTGGCCAGCGCGCTGCGCGGCCGGATGTCCGAGGCCGAGCACCGCCGCGGCCGCCGCCCGAGTCGAGAAGATCGGCAAGGCGCGAGCCGAGCTGATGCAGCGCGTGAGAGCCGCGGCCCAGGCCGAGGTCGATCGGATCACCGATCGGTCAGGCGCACCTCATGCACACCCTCGGCGTCCCTGCTCCCGCGCGACGCGATCGTCGTCGACGAGTCGGCGACGTCTCTTCCGTTCGTCCTCCGCTACGTGCCGTTCGCGACACCCGGGATCCTTCTACGGCGGCAAGACCGGCACGCTGGGGTGGGGCATGGGCGCGGCGATCGGCGTGCAGCTCGGCTCACCCGGCCGCAAGGTCGTCGCCACGATCGGCGACGGCTCCGCTGATGTACGCGCCCGCAGGCGCTCGTGGACCGCCGCGCACTACCGGCTGCCGATCACCTACGTCGTCCCGAACAACTCGTCGTACGCGATCCTGAAATCCGGGATGCTGAGCCTCGACCTCGCCTCCGCCAAGCGCGGCATCTATCCGGGAATGGACCTGGTCGAGCCCGACCATCGACTACGTCGGCCTCGCCCGCGATCGCTCGGCGTACGGGCCGAGCGCGTCGAGAAGCCCGCGGAGCCTTCGCGACGTGCTCGCCGCATGCCTCGAGCACCCCGGCCCGGCGCTCGTCGACGTCGCGATCGATCGCGGCTTCAAGGCAATGGCGTAGCACGACCGCAGCCGTAGGCGAGGCGAGTCTATGAACGATCGGCTGACGCGAACGGGCGGGGAGTGGATCGTCGACGCCCTTCGGGCCGAGGGCGTGCGCCACGTCTTCGGGATCCCCGGCGTCCACAACCTGGCGATCTACGACGCCCTCATCCGACAATCGGAGATCACCCACGTGCTCGCGCGCCACGAGGCAGGAGCGGCCTTCATGGCCGACGGCTACGCGCGCGCGTCGGGCGCGCCCGGGGTCGTCGTCGTCACCACGGGGCCGGGCGCGACGAACGCGCTGACGCCGCTCGTGGAATCTTACGCGGCGTCGATGCCGGTCGTGGTCGTGATGTCCGACGTCGCCTCGCCGCTGGTCGGCCGCGACATCGGTGCGCTCCACGAGGTGGTCGAACCAGATCGAGTGCTTCAAGCCGGTCACCCGCTGGGCCGAGGCGGTCACGGAAGCGGCGGCGGTTCCGGCGGCCGTGCACGGTGCGTTCGATCTGCTTCGAACGGGCCGGCCCGGGCCCGATGGCGATCTCGGTTCCGAACGACTTCCTGACGGCCCGCTTCGACGCGGCGCCGAGGAGCGGCGGTCACGGACGGCGGCCGCCGTGTCACGTCGAGGCGATCGGCGAGGCTGCGGGGCTCCTGTCGGGCGCGTCCAGGCCGCTGCTCATCGCGGGCGGCGGCGTGATCGCGGCGGAGGCGTCGGCCGAGCTCGCTCGCCTCGCCCGGAGGCTCGGCGCGCCCGTGATCACGACGGTCATGGGGCGGGGAGCGCTCAGCGAGCGCGATCCGCTGTGGCACGGCGTGCTGCCCAACAGCCGCGCGACCGAAGCGGTCATCCAGGCGGCCGACGTGATCCTCGCGGTCGGCTGCCGTTTCGCCCACCGGTCGACTCAAGGACTGCTCCTGAACCTCTCGTTCGCGCCGTCCCAGACTCTGATCCACCTCGATCTCGATCCCACGGTGATCGGGCGACTCTTCAAGCCGCAGGTGGCCGATCGTCGGCGACGCGAAGGACGGGCTGGACGCGACTGCTCGAGGGCCTCGGCCCCGGAACGGCGCGGACGAGCTGGGATCATCGCTGGCGCGAAGACCTGCGCCCGGCCGCGAGCGCGCGCTATACGCGCGAGGTCGCCCACCTGATCGCGACCTTGCGCGCCGCGCTGCCCGACGACGCGATCGTCGTGAACGACCAGACCGGGATCAACTACTGGATGGAGTGGCGCTTCCCCGTGCTGATGCCGCGGACCTTCCTGTATCCGGTCGGCTCGGCGACCCTCGGCTACGGCGTCCCGGCGGCGATCGGCGCGAAGATCGCGCGGCCGGACCGGCCCGGTCGATCGCCGTGGTGGGCGACGGCGGCTTCATGTACTCGGTGAACGAGCTGGCGACCGCCGTGAAGTACCGCCTGCCGGTCGTGTTCCTCGTCATGAACGACGACCGTTACGGCGCGATCAAGTGGCTCCAGCAGACGATCTTCGACGGGCGGTGGGGCGAGGCCGATCTGACGAATCCGGATTTCCCGGCACTCGCCCGCGCGTTCGGGGCGCGCGGCGAGCGCGTGGCCGACATCGACGCGCTCGGCGGCGCGCTCACGACGGCCTTGGCCGCCGATGGGCCGACCGTCCTCGAGCTCAAGATGCCGGTCGACCCGCCGTGGGAGCTCTGATTACCGGCCGAGGCGCGACTATTTTCCGTGAAAGAGGTTCAGGGCCGAGCCCTTCCTGAACCACTCGAGCTGCGAAGCGGCGAACGAGTGCGCGAGCCGTAAGGTCTCGCTCGTGCCGTCGGCGTGCTTCACCAGGCACTCGACCGGCTTGCCCGGGCGCCATGTCCCTGAGCCCGAGCAGGCTGATCCGGTCGTCCTCGCGGATCCGGTCGTAGTCCGCCGGGTTCTGGAACGTCGAGGGCCAGGAGCCCCTGCTTCTTCAAGTTGGACTCGTGGATCCGGGCGAAGCTGCGCACGATGACCGCGGCGCCGCCCAGCAGGCGCGGCGAGAGGGCGGCGTGCTCGCGGCTCGAGCCTTCACCGTAGTTGGAGTCGCCGACGACCACCCACTTGACGCCCTTGGCCTTGTAGTCGCGCGCGATCGCCGAGAAGGACTGCCCGGTCTGCCCGGTGAGGACGTTCTTGCCCTTGCCGGCCTCGCCCGTGTAGGCGTTGGTCGCGCCCATGAACATGTTGTCGCTGAACTTGTCGAGGTGCCCGCGATAGCGCAGCCAGGAGCCGGCGGGCGAGATGTGGTCGGTCGTCGTCTTGCCCTTGGCCTTCAGCAGCACCGGCATGTCCTTGAAGTCCTGGCCGTCCCAGGCCGGCCACGGCTCCATCAGCTGCAGGCGCTCGCTGTTGGGGTCGACGCTCAGGGTGATCGCGCTGCCTTCTGCGGGGGGCGTCACGTAGGTCGGCCGGCCGCGGTCGAAATTCCTCGCGGGCACTTCGGGCGCCGTCTTCGGGCGGCGATCAGCTTGAACGACTTGCCGTCGGCGCCGGTGAGGGAATCGGTGAGCGGGTTGAACGACAGCCTGCCCGCGATCGCGAGGGCGGTCACGATCTCGGGGCTGCCGATGAAGTTCATCGTGGTCGGCTGACCGTCGTTGCGCCGCGGGAAGTTGCGGTTGTACGAGGTCACGATCGTGTTCGGGACCTCGGCGGCTTCCTTGGCCCGGCGCCACTGGCCGATGCACGGACCGCAAGCGTTCGCCAGGACGACGCCGTTGATGTCCTTCAGCGACTGCATCTGCCCGTCGCGCTCGATGGTGGCGCGCACCTGCTCGGAGCCCGGCGTGACCAGGAACGGCACCGCCGTCTTCAGGCCGTGCGCCTTGGCCTGCTCGGCGACGTCGGCCGCGCGGCTCATGTCCTCGTAGGACGAGTTGGTGCAGCTGCCGATCAAGGTCGTCGAGATCTTGTCGAGGAACGCGTTCTTCGGATCGGCGACCTCGGCGGCGAGCCTGCCGATGGGCCGCGCGCGATCGGGAGAGTGCGGCCCGACGACGTACGGCTCCAGCGTGGACAGGTCGAGCTTCACCACGCGGTCGTAGTACTTCTCCGGATTGGCTTCGACCTCCTTGTCGGGCGCCAGGAGATGCGGATAGCGCTCGGCGACGCGGCACGAGGTCGCCGCGTCCGGTGGCTCGCAGGTACGCCGCCATCCGCTCGTCCAGCGGGAACATCGAGGTCGTGGCGCCGAGCTCGGCGCCCATGTTGGTGATCGTCGCCTTGCCGGTCGCGCTGATGGTCCGGGCGCCCGGGCCGATGTACTCCACGATCGCGTTGGTCCCGCCGGCGACCGTCAGCTGACCCGCGACGTACAGGATGACGTCCTTGGGAGCGGTCCAGCCGCTCAGCTTTCCGGTCAGGTAGACCGCGATGTGACGGGGATAGAGGACCTCCCAGGGGAGCCCCGCCATCACCTCGACGGCGTCGGCGCCGCCGACACCGACCGCGCACGCGCCGAGGCCGCCGGCGTTCGGCGTGTGCGAGTCGGTCCCGATGATCAAGGCCCCCGGGAACGCGTACTGCTCGAGGACCACCTGGTGGATGATGCCGGCGCCCGGTCCCCAGAATCCGGCGCCGTACTTGGCGGCCGCCGAGCGCAGGAAGTCGTAGACCTCCTGGTTCTCGGCGAGCGACTCGCGCAGATCGGCCTGCCCCTCGACGCGCGCCTGGATGAGGTGGTCGCAGTGGATCGTCGTCGGCACCGCGACCCGCTGCCGCCGCGTCTGCATGAACTGGAGCATCGCGGTCTGTCCGAGCACGTCCTGCAGTACGACTCGGTCGGGGCGAAGGAACAGGTAGCTCTTGCCCGGCTCCATCTCCTGATGCTCCGGATCGTCGAGCGTGGCCCAGCAAGACCTTGTCGGCCAGGGTCAGCGGCCGGCCGAGCCGGCGGCGGACGATCGCGAGATTGCGCTCCATCGTCTCGTAGATGTTCGCGGACATTTCAGCGGTCGATTCGATCGTCACCATTCCCGATGTCCTCCGCCCACAGCGCCGGTTGCGCCCGAATGAATTGTGCCATCAAGCTCTGGCACCTCGGATCCTGTAAGACGTCCACGGACACCCCGCGCGATCGCAAGAGCTCTTCCTCGCCGAGGAAGGTCCGGTTCTCGCCCACGACGACCCGCGGGATCCCGTAAAGGAGAATCGCCCCGCTGCACATGGCGCAGGGCGACAAGGTCGTGTAGATCGTGCACTCCTGATAGACCTGCGCCGAGCGGCGCCCGGCGTTCTCGAGGGCGTCCATCTCGCCGTGGAGCACGACGCTCCCGCGCTGCAGCCGGCGATTGTGTCCGCGCCCGAGGATCCGGCCGCGGTGCACCAGCACCGAGCCGATGGGGATACCGCCTTCGGCCAGACCGCGCTCGGCCTCCTCGACTGCGGCTCGGAAGAACTCGTCCACCTTGCGATCCCGTCCTGGGTCACCCGCCCGCGACCAGATTACTCTATCCGCCACCCGTCGGCCCGCCGTCGCCGGGCAGGGGAACGCACGCCTCGGGAGGGACGGCCAGACTCACCGCCCCGCCCGGGCCCACTCGGACCGGCGGCGGCGCCGTGACACGGAGGACCACGTCGGTCCCGGACACGCGGACCTGGTAGTCGACCGCGTCCCCCAGGTAGCTCGTGCGCTCCACCGTACCGGCCAGCGCGTTCGCGCCGGCGGGTGCCGTGCGCCCGGCCGTGACCAGCTCGATCTCGTGCGGCCGTATGGAGACGACGATGGAAGTCCCAGAGGAGTTCTCCCGGGATGCCAGGCGCAGCCGAAGGGTGCCGCAGGCGGCGATCCCCGGCTCCGCCGTCACCGCGTCCAGCAGGTTGGTCCTGCCGATGAACTCGGCGACGAATCGAGTTTGCGGGCGCCTGAACAGATCTTCTGCCGTTCCGACTTGCTCGACACGTCCACGGTTCAGGACCGCCACCCTGTCCGAGATGACCATCGCCTCCGCCTGGTCGTGGGTCACGTACAAGGTGGTGATGCCGAAGGCTTCGTGAAGGCGCCTGATCTCGAATCGCATTTCCTCGCGGAGATTTGCATCCAGATTGCTCAGGGGCTCGTCGAGCAGGAGGATCTCCGGCTCGACGACGAGCGCCCGCGCGACGGCAACGCGCTGCTGCTGGCCGCCCGACAGCTCTCCCGGATAGCGGGACTCGAAGCCGGCGAGCTGAACGACTCGGAGCATGTCGGTCGCTCGGCGGTCCCGGTCGGCCCGGGTCACACCGGACTTGAAGCGAAGACCATAGGCGACGTTCTGGGCGACGGTCATGTGAGGCCACAGCGCGTAGCTCTGGAAGATCATCGCCATGCGCCGGCGCTCGGGCGGCACGACGCTCGAGGGAGACGAAAGGCAGCGCTCGCCGACCCAGATCTCTCCCGCTTCGGGCGGCAGGAAGCCCGCGACCAGCCGCAGGGTCGTCGTCTTGCCGCAGCCGGACGGGCCGAGCAGGGAGACCAGCTGGCCGGGGTGGACCTCGAGAGACAGGCCTTCGACCGCGGCGAGGTCGCCGTAACGCTTGGTCAGAGTCTTGAGGACGACGCCCGGCATCAGATGAGCTTCAGCGGCGCCGTCACGGGGCGCCACTCACACGCGGGAGGAGTGAAACGTCTAGCGGTCTCGACGCGAAGGGGGCTCGAGCCCGCACTCGCAGATCTTGTTGAGGAGCGTCTTGTAGCTGACCTTCAGGATGCGCGAGGCCTCGGCGCGGTTCCATTTCACGCGGTCGAGCACCTCGGCGAGCGCCTTGCGCTCCGCCTCGCGAGCTCCGCGGCGCGCGATCTCTCGCAGGCTCTCGGTGATGAGTGGGCGGGGCGCCTCGGCATGTGTATGCCCAGGGCGATCGACCAACGCCTCGATCGCTTGCTCGCCGTTGGAGAGTATGACTAGCCGCCTGATCGCATTCTCGAGCTCGCGGACGTTGCCTGACCACGGATATTGGGTTAGGCGCGCCAGCGACTCGGGAGAGAGCTGCTTCTGCCTGCCATACTGCGCGTTGAACTTGGTCAGGAACCACGACGCGAGTCTCGGAATTTCCTCGCGCCGTTCCCGCAGCGGCGGCACCCGGATCTCGACCACATTGAGGCGGTAATAGAGGTCTTCCCGAAACTCACCGCTTCGCATCGCTCTTTCGAGGTCACGATTGGTAGCGGCGATCACTCGCGCATCGACGTCGATCAGTCCGTGGCCCCCGACACGCGAAAATCGGAAATCCTGAAGGACGTGCAGGAGCTTAGCCTGGAGCGCGAGAGAGAGCTCGGCGATTTCGTCGAGATAGATCGTCCCTTTGTTCGCGTACTCGAATTGGCCCGGCTTGCGACGATGCGCACCGGTGAAGGCGCCCTTCTCGTGGCCAAACAGCTCGGACTCGAGCAACCCTAGGGGTATCGCAGCGCAGTTGACCTTAACGAAGGGCCCCTCGCGACGCGTCGACACTTTGTGCACAGCTCGTGCGACAAGATCCTTGCCAACGCCGCTTTCGCCTCGGATCAGAACTGTGGTGTCTGTATCAGCGATGCTCTCGATGACGGACCGAATCGCCCGCATTCGGGGATGGCCTTCGAAGAGGGGAGGGTGGTTGATGAGATCTTTCGCATCGTCCACCAGCGGCCTAGCCGCTGACTCCACCTGACCCACGCCCACCTAAGCCCCCAGTACTTCGAATGTTTCCGGAAGTCCGTCCGCCTTCCCGTTCGAAACGGAGCCTGAGTATGCCATTACCCAGAATGCCTGTCACGCGGAAAAAATTTACCTATTGATGAAGCGATTGGGCATACGGCAGAGTGGGGAGCGATGAAGCTCCTGCTAATCGAAGACGACGAGCATGTGGCTGAGGTGCTCGCCGACGCGTTCGCCGCCGACGGGCACGAAACGGTGATCAGGCACACCGGGGAAGACGGACTCGCGTACCTCGCGCGCTCCCGCCCGGATGCCGTTGTGCTTGATGTTCGCTTGCCCACTCTGAATGGTGTTGCCGTGCTACGTCGGATCAGATCGACTGATTTGACGCTGCCGGTCATCATTATGACGGGGCTCGCTACGCCGGGAGAGCTCGCTGAAGTGCGACAGTTGGGAGTTACCGAAATCGTCGAGAAGCCAGAAGTCCTGAAACACTTCGGCGATGCGCTAGCACGCCTCGCGCGTCAGGACCGACCTCACGAGGCCACGTAGAGCCGGTTTCCGCCGTCATCCCTGGCTCGAGCCAGCAATTCCACGGCTTGACGTAGCATGTCCTCCGCACGAGGCGCGGTTCTCGGGTAGCTGGAGCCACCAGCGCTCCATCCGCCCGTTTCGAGGCGCGCCGTCAGCCGGTCGAAGATTGAGGGAAGGTGGGTCGTCTCCGCATCGATCAGGAGCATGGCGAGCCAGCCATGCGCCCATAGTGCGACCGCGTCAGTGCCGCGGAGGTAACGCACGATGCGCTCCGCCACGGAAACAGGAGTCACCTCGGCCTCTCCGATGCTAGCCGAGTCGACAGCGCAGCAGACAAGCGAGACGCTGTATCGCAGTCGCCGCGCCTTCTGGATCTCGAAGTCGACGAGAAGTCGAAATAGCGACTCGTCGACAAGCCAGCCTCCGCCAGAGAGTGGGTCACATCCACGCGATACGCTCAAGACGATGCCTCGCATACTCGGATTCGAACACTTTCGATAGCAAGCTCTACGCCATGCCATCCTCGCTACCAAGATATTTCCGGAATAGAGAGCTTTGCGGAATTCGTCGGTGGGTTCACGACCTTCGAATCGTGAAACCCTTTGCGCAAACTATGCACCCGGGGTCATTCAACCGCCGTGCGGTCTGCGCATTGATGTCGGTTTGTCATCCTCGCAATTGCACTACCACCGTTTATCCAGGAGCCTCGCGTCTGACCGCCCACGTGGAGTCTGCCGGCAGTCCGTAGGGGCGGCACGGGAATTAGGGGCGTTCGATTCTCCTGAGTTCTGGGTAGGCGTAAATCGGTCGGTGAGGCCGCGGATCATATCCTGATGACGGGGCGCTCGCGATTCTCGTAGGGGCGGGCCAACCCCAGAAGGCGTTGCAAGGCGCTCGGATCTCGAGATCCGCCCCGCAGAGTAGTACCACCACAGTGCTCACGCGATCCTTTGCTAGTCACGTCCACACCGACGTCCGAGCGTTCCGGGAAATGCAATCTCGTACGCAAAGGTTCAAGCGGCCTTCACAATTTCGGAAACAAGTCGCCAAGCAAACTGTGAAGAACAACTGCGCGGTTGTGAAAATTCCGGAAGTGTAAACGATTTCACATGGGTCCCGAATTACCCACTTCAAAACGGCCTGGGCAGCAAAGAGCGAGGGATCAAGCGGGAGATTTCGTTCGCTAAATCAGTAGTATCACCCGCCTCGCGATCCCGGAGTTCCCCTGGTACGCCATTTGCCCTTAGCGCACCCCGGCTTCACAGTGCGGTGACTTTCACAGGGTGAAGGCAAATTGACTGAGCCACGAGCGCTAGTAATCGAGGTCGACCCCGCAACACAGCTTGGCCTCCTCGCCTTTCTTCGAGCTCGGGACTATCAGTGTATTGCTGTTTCATCCCCTGGGGAGGCCTTCGAAGCGCTTGCCGACGGCAGCTTCAGCTTTACGCTAGTCGATCTGAGCGGCGACGGGACCGACGTCTCCGAGCTGATGGACTGTCTGAAGCTCCGAGGCCGAAATTGCGGTCCAATCATCGCAATTTCTAACCGCCGCACTAACCGATTCACCCCGGCACCGATCGACGTCGATGTCATGCTGTACAAACCGCTTAGCCTCGACGAGCTTCAGCAAGCCATCGACAAGCTGGTTAGGCCTCAGGCCGAGGCGTTGGGGCCGGCTCCAGAGCAGATCGACGGACGAATTCGACGTGAGATGGAGCTGTGGTGCAGCAGTGCGATGCGAGAGGCCCGCCAGATTATCCGGGAGGCCGCTCGCGTCGACGTCACGGTGCTGGTCACCGGAGAGACCGGCACCGGTAAGGAACTAGTCGCTCGTGCCATCCACCATCTTTCCGGCCGCCGAGCTGGCCCCTTCGTCAAGGTCAATTGCGCCGCGATGCCACGCGAGCTTCTGGAGAGCGAGCTCTTCGGCTACGAGCGCGGTGCCTTCACGGGCGCGCACAAGCTCAAAATCGGCAAGTTCGAGACAGCCCATCACGGAACAATGTTCCTCGACGAGATCGGCGACCTGCATCCCGCACTCCAGGCCAAGCTTCTGCATGTTCTCCAAGACGGGGAGTTCTCACGCATCGGCGGCAAATCCACGCTGAACGTCGATGTCCGGGTTCTCGCGGCGACCAATCAGAACCTTGAGCGGGCGGTCGCCGAGGGCCGATTCCGCGAAGATCTCTACTACCGTCTCAACGTCATTAACGTTCTGGTCCCTCCGCTCCGTGATCGAGCCAACGAGATCCCGCTCATCGCCAGCTACTTCGTCGAGCGCTACGCGAAGCTATACCACCGTGATGGCTTCGCCATTCCTCAATCGGTGATGGAACGGCTCGCTCGCCATCGCTATCCCGGAAATGTTCGGGAACTTGAGAACCTGATCAAGCGAATGATCGTTCTGGACGACCCCTTCCTGGCCAGGATCCCCCTTCCCGACAACGGATCGGAAAATGGGCGAGCCTCGTCTTCACCAGCGCCTTTCGAGGCTCCTTCCGCGACCCAGGTGCCGTCCCTCAAGGAGATCTCGCGTCAGGCATCTCAGGCCGCGGAGCGTGAGGCGATCGCCAAAACGCTAGAGCAGACGGGCTGGAACCGGGTACGAGCCGCAAGGGCGTTGCGGATCAGCTATCGTGCCCTCCTCTACAAGATCAAACAGGCCGGGCTCGACGCGGCACGGTCGTCGGCCGGCTCGGCCCTGTGAGGCACACCACCATGCAACATCCCGCGGTTCGGGTTCTTGTGACCTGGTTGCTCCTCGGTTCTGCAATGACTGCTGTAACGCCCGCCGCCGCTCAGGCGCCAGTCGCCACACTGTCGGAACGAGATGCAAACCGCAGTATCGCTCCGGAGGCGTATCGGATCGGTCCCGAGGATCTCCTGCAGATCTCCGTATGGAAGAACGATGCGCTGAGCCGATCGGTCCCGGTAAGGCCCGACGGTAAGATCTCGCTTCCCCTTCTCAACGACGTCGACGCCGCCGGCCTCACGGCGCTCGAGCTCCGGGAGGTTCTCGCGCGAAGGCTCGCCGACTACATGCCGAACCCTGAAGTCTCCGTCATTGTGTCCGAGGTGCGGAGCTACAAGGTATCGATCCTGGGCGAGGTCGCGAAACCCGGTCGCTACGAGCTCAAAAGCTGGGCGACTGTGCTCGACGTGCTCGCCATGGCCGGCGGCTTTACGCAGTTCGCGGCGCGCTCGCGCATCGTGATCCTCCAGTCCGATGGGAAATCGATGAAGCGAATCCCTTTCAACTACAACCGGGTGGCCGGAGAGCAAGAGAACTTCTATCTCCGCAACGGCGACATCATCCTGGTGCCGTAGGCGACCAGCCGAAAGCAGGAATATGTCTGAAGGGACACGGAAACAGTCACCGCTCGAGACACTGCTGCCAGTCTGGAGTCGGCGGAAGTGGCTGGCAATCCTGATCTTCGCAGTCCCCATGGCGGCTGGCTCAAGCCTCGTTGCCTTTATGCCAAACATCTATCGGTCTGCGGCGACGGTGCTCGTCGATCGTCAGCAAGTCCCGGAGTCCTTCGTGCGGTCGACGGTGACCAGCGCTCTCGAGACCCGACTCCAAACGATCAGCCAGGAAGTCTTGAGCCGGTCTCGTCTGGAGGCCCTGCTTAACCGTTTCGACCTCTATCCACATCTCCGGAAAAACGCTCCGCTCGAGACCGTCGTCGAGCGCCTGCGCGCGGACATCAAGCTTGAAATCAAGAGCGCGGAACTCAGAGGTCTCCGCGAGGCCACGGTGGCTTTCGCGATCAGCTATCGGGGGCGCGATCCCGTCCAGGTTGCGCTCGTGGCGAATACCCTGGCGTCGTTTTACATCGAGGAAGACCTGAGAGCGCGCGGGCGCCAGGCGACAGGTACCGCAGACTTCCTCAAGTCGCAGCTCGACGAAACGAAGAAGCGACTTGACGAGCAAGATCAGCGAGTGAGCGGATTCAAGCGTCGCCATCTTGGCGAGCTGCCGCAGCAGATGGAACAGAATCTGACGACCCTCGACCGTCTGCACGCCCAGCTCCGACAGAACACCGACGGTCAGACTCGAGCTGCGGAGCGGCGTCAGGCTCTGACGAGTCAACTCGCTGACGCAGAATCGCTCCTGGCATCGAGCTCGGGAATTCTTCCGCCAATCGCGCCCGGAGCCCCGCCGGCCACCCCTGCGCAACGGGAAGCGGCCCTTTTGGCCCAGAAGAAGGAAGAACTGACGCGGCTCCGCACTCAATTCAGCGAGAAGTATCCCGATATTGTGCAGCTGGCGAGTGAAGTCGCCGCGCTCGAGCGCGATTTGGCCGCAGCGAAGGCCCGCTCCCAGTCCGAGACCAAGAAGGACGCGAATCCAGCTTCACCACCAGCGCCGACCACCCCGTACGTCCTTCGACTGAAGGAAGCTCTCAACGAGGCCCAGACGGACCTCAAGATTCTCAAGGCAGAGGAGACACGGCTCCGAGCGGATATCACGACCTATCAAGCGAGAGTCGAGAACGTCCCGCGTCGCGAACAAGAGTTCAAAGAGCTCTCCCGAGACTACGACAGCACGCGTGAGCTCTACAGCTCACTGATGAAGCGCTACGAAGAAGCCCAGCTCGCGGAGAGCATGGAACAGCGGCAAAAGGGCGAGCAGTTCAGGGTGCTCGACGCGGCGGTTGCGAACGACAAGCCCGCAGCGCCCAAGCGCCTCTTGCTATTCGTGATGACGCTCGCGGGTTCGGTCGGCCTGGCCGTAGCAGCCGTGCTGCTGGCCGAAAAGCTCGACACCTCGTTTCATGACGTCGACGAGCTCCGAGCGTTCAGCAATGTGCCGGTGTTGGTGAGCATTCCTAAAATCGTGACAAAGACCGATCTCGCTCGCAGGGGGTGGCGCATGCGGATCGCTGCTACTGCTGCCCTTGTTGGGCTCGTCATGATCACTGGTATTGCCTATGTCGCCGCGAACGGGAACGAGCGTCTCGTGTTGCTCCTGGCGCGGTGAGGATCCCCACGTGTATCTGACCTTCTACGGGCTGTCAGAGAAGCCCTTCAACGCAACGCCGGATCCGAAATTCCTCTACATGAGTCCCGGGCACCGAGAGGCGCTGGCCCAGCTTGTCTACGGCACCCAGGAGAGGAAGGGCTTTATCGTCCTGACCGGCAAGGTGGGGACTGGAAAGACGACTCTTCTTCACGCGCTCCGCCAACGACTCAGCGGACAGAGCGCGATCGCGTTCGTGGTGAATTCGACCCTGTCGTTCGATGGCCTCCTCGAGTACATCCTCGAGGACCTTGGGGCCGCGAAAGCGGGAGAGTCGCGGGCGCAGCGTCTCATGGCTTTGAACACCTATCTCATCGAGAACGAGCGCGCTGGGCAGAACACCACCCTCATCATCGACGAAGCACAGAATCTGGACGCGGCAACGCTGGAGCAGATTCGGCTGCTCTCGAACTTCGAGACGCCGACGACCAAGCTTCTACAGATCTTGCTGGTCGGGCAGCCCGAGCTGAAGACCAGACTCAATCTGCCCGAGCTGCAGCAGCTGAAGCAGCGCGTCGGTCTACGATGCCAGATCCCCCCGCTGACGTCGGAAGAGACCCGAGCCTACATCCGCACCCGCCTACGGATCGCCGGCGGACGAGATCTTGGGCTTTTCACCGAGCAGGCGGTCGATCGGATCTCGGCCTATTCGGGAGGAATTCCCAGACTGATCAACACGGTCTGTGATCACTGCCTCCTCTTCGGATACGCCGAGCAGAAGCGCCGAATCGATGGGCACACCGTCAACCAAGCGATCGAATATCTGGAAGATGGTGCACGCCCTAAGAGTAGGGAGCCTCAAGGCTCCAGGCGTTGGCCGCTCGTTCGGTGGAGCCTGGCGGCCCTGATCGTGACCCTCGTTAGCGGCTTGGCAGCGCTCGCCTTCACGGCCAGTGCGGGCACGCTCCGCCTCGTCGAGTCCGTTCGCCAACTCTTGGGCCCATGAGCACGTTCTTCAAGGCCCTCGAGCGAGCAGAACAGGAGCGCGGGCTCCGGCATCCCGCACCGGCGGCGGAGCCTACAAGTACAGAGGTCCCGACACCCGCGGTCGCTCAAGCTCCCGAAATGGATTCAGCTCGGGCCCTGCAGTCGGTCTTCAAGCCTCCGCGGCCGGCGGATGTCAGGCCTGAGCCATCCACGGTTATTGACGAGCGCGCCGCCGGTGTCGAAGAGCACCTGGTGAGTCTGCTCGCGCCCAACTCGTTCGAAGCCGAGCAGTACCGAGCACTGCGCCACATGATCGAGCAACTCCATAGATCGTCCAACTTCTCGATCATCGCGGTTTCGAGTGCGGACGCCGGCGATGGCAAAACGACGACGACCATTAACCTCGCGGGGGCGCTCGCGCAGGCTCACGACACTCGAGTGCTTCTGGTCGACGGGGATCTTCGCGGCGCCAATCTGGCCGCCGATCTCGGGCTCGATGATCACGCGCCGGGTCTGGTCGAGGCAATCACGGACCCGAGTCTCCCGTTGGCCGTTTTCGCCCAAGCAGTGCCCCACCTGAACCTGTCGGTGATCGCGGCGGGGCGCCACGCATCTGCTCCGTACGAGGTGCTGAAGTCGCCCAGGGTGGGGACACTCTTCGACGAAGCTCGTAAGCACTACGACTACGTCATCGTAGACACGCCGCCGCTGGTTTCTGTTCCGGACAGTCGCGTCATTGCCAAATGGGTCGACGGCTTTCTGATCGTGGTCGCGGCCCATCGGACGCCCCGACGGCTTGTTGAGGAAGCCTTGAATCTCCTCGACCCGTCCCAGGTCGTGGGCATGGTGTTCAACGGCGATGACCACCACGTGTCAATGGGTTCGTACAGCGTACGGCGCCAGAACATCGTACGGAGTCGACCCGGTAGGTGACAGACCGCCTCAGGGAGCACCGGTCACGTGAGGTATCTGTGGCCGGGAGGCGGACGCGCGGCAGACTCTTGGGCCGCGCAACAGAGGCAGAACTAGTTGGTCTGGCATCCCCAGGGAGGGATGGAGACCAAAGGGGGCGAAGCCTTGCCAGAGATCGTTGCGGAGCCGCGTTGGCGCGTCTTGTGGACGCGCAGTAACTTTGAGCAACTGGTTCACGACCAGTTGTCTGCCAAAGGCTTCGAGCTGTTCTTGCCGACCGTCGAGGCGTGGGCGCGAAGGGGCGGTGTACGACGTCGTGAGCGTGTGCCCCTGTTCCGCGGCTACCTCTTTCTGCACCATGGCGTAGACAAGGCCGCCTACCTCGAAATCAACAAGGCGCGCGGACTGGTGCGGATGCTCGGGGAGAGCTGGGATCGACTCGAAGCAGTTCCGGATTCGGACGTCGATGCCGTCCGACGGCTCGTCCGCTCCGATCTGCCGATTCTTCCGTATCCGTATCTGCGGGAAGGGCAGCGGGTCCGAATCACGAACGGACCGCTTGCGAACGTCGAGGGCGTCCTGGTGCGCGGCAACCCGAAGACGGGGGTTCTCGTGGTCTCGGTCCACTTGCTCCAACGCAGCGTCGCCGTCCACCTCGACTGCACCCAACTCGAGGCCGCGTAGGGACAACGATAGCAATGTGTGGCATCGTCGGCTACGTCGGCCACGGGGACGCGGCGTCCTTCATCATCCGCGGACTTCGTCGACTGGAATATCGGGGATACGACTCGGCCGGCATCGCCACGGTCTCAGAGCGATCTCTCGACGTCAGGAAAACGGCGGGCCGGATCGCGTCCCTCGAAGCGCTGATCGCCTTCGATCGACCGAAGGGAACGCTCGGCATCGGCCACACGCGTTGGGCGACCCACGGCCGGCCGTCTGACGCCAATGCTCATCCGCACCTGGATTGCCATTCGCACGTGGCGGTGGTGCACAACGGCATCATCGAAAACTACCGCGAGCTACGGAAGGCATTGGCCGCGGAAGGACATCGGTTCCGCTCCCAGACCGACACCGAGGTGATTGCCCATCTGGTCGAACGCTATCGGACGTTTGGCCTGGCCGAAGCGGCCCTCCGAGCCGCTGAGAAACTTCACGGGGCGTACGCCGTCGCCTGCATCGCCGCGGATACGCCCGAGACGTTGGTCGTCTTTCGGCGCGGAAGTTCCCCGCTCGTCGTGGGGCACGGGGACAGACGAGATGTTCGTCGCCTCCGATATCCCCGCCGTCTTGGGCAAGACTCGGGAAATTCTAGTTCTCGACGACGGCGAGCTCGCGGTGGTCACGCCCAACGGCGTCTCCGTGCAGACACTGGATGGGTCCCGGTCCGAGCGGTCCACGCTCACCGTCGACGGCGATGGCGAGGCCGCGGAGAAGTCAGGCTATCCCCACTTCATGCTCAAGGAGATATTCGAACAGCCCGAAGCCGTCGAAACACGATGCGTGAGCACGTGGATCCGGACGGACCCGACGTGCGGATCCCGGAGCTGGGACTGAAGGATCGGGAGCTCGCCGGTCTCAACCGCCTGTGCTTCGTGGCGTGTGGCACCTCGTGGCATGCGGCGCTGGTCGGCAAGTATCTGGTGGAGGAGTTCGCCCGCCTGCCTGTCGAAGTCGATATTGCTTCAGAGTTTCGGTATCGCAAGCCGGTGGTCGACAGTCGTGTGCTCACCGTGCCCATCTCCCAGTCCGGCGAGACTGCCGACACGCTCGCGGCTCTGCAGGAAGCGATGAACCAGGGCTCGCGAGCCGTGGCCATCTGCAACGTGGTCGGCAGCTCGCTGGCGCGTGAAGCCGACGGCGTCGTCTACACGCGCGCCGGCATCGAGATCGGTGTCGCGTCGACGAAAGCCTTCACGGCTCAGCTCGTCGCCGTCACACTCCTCGCTCTCAAGCTCGGCCTCGCGAGAGGCTTCGCCGATCCCACGCTCGTGCGCCAGGTGGCGAAGGGACTCGCTGAGCTGCCCGATCTCCTGTCGGTTGCGCTCGAGCAGAGCGACGCAATTCGGCGGGTCGCCGAACGCCTCGCCGAACGCGATCATGTGCTCTACCTGGGGCGAGGGGTGAACTTCCCGCTTGCTCTGGAGGGCGCACTCAAGCTCAAGGAGATCTCGTATATCCACGCCGAGGGATACGCGGCGGGCGAGATGAAGCATGGGCCAATCGCCCTCGTCGACCCGCAGCTACCAGTCGTCGCCATCGTCCCACGGGGCTCCACCTACGAGAAGATGATCAGCAATCTTGAGGAGATCAAGGCGCGCGATGGGGTCGTCATCGCTCTCGCGACCGCCGGAGACGACGATATCGAAACTCTGGCGGATTTCGTCGTCCGAGTCCCGCCGAGTTTGGAGTGGCTCCAGCCCATCCTGACGGCGGTTCCGCTCCAGCTCCTCGCGTACCACGTGGGAGTACTGCGGGGCTGCGACGTCGACCAGCCCCGAAACCTGGCTAAGAGCGTCACCGTCGAGTGACGGGAAGGCGACTTATCATGTCCGATCTCTCTTTCGCGCCCGTGAATTGCGATACGACGCTAAGTCATCGAATAGCGGATCACACTGCGCACATCACAATTATCGGTCAAGGGTATGTGGGGCTCCCGCTGGCCGCAGCATTCGCCCGAGCAGGCTTCACCGTCGCCGGGTTCGATACCGATCCCGACCGAGTCGCGGCTCTCGCCACAGGGCGCTCGCACGTACCTGATGTCCAGAGTGAGGAACTCCAGGCGCTCCTGAGATCCGGACGGTACCGTGCGACCGCGGAGCCCGCCGTGCTGGCGGAAAGTGACGCGGTCATCATCTGCGTCCCCACACCCCTGAGGAAGTCGAAAGACCCCGATATCTCTTACGTGATCGCGGCCTCGAAGGAGGTGGCCGCCCATTTCCGCCCGGGGCAGCTGGTGATTCTGGAGAGTACGACGTACCCGGGGACCACTGAGGAGCTCCTGCTGCCCATGTTTCAGGAGAATGGAGCCAAGGTTGGTGAGGATCTCTTCCTCGCATTCTCCCCAGAGCGTATCGATCCGGGCAACCCCACCTTCAAGGTCAAGGACATCCCGAAGGTCGTAGGAGGTCTCACGCCGGCCTGCACTCGCTTGGCCGCCTCGCTCTACCGGGAGATCGTCCCTCGGGTGCACGAGGTCTCGACACCGACGGTCGCGGAGCTCGCAAAGCTCTACGAGAACGTCTTTCGGAACGTGAACATCGCGCTCGCGAATGAGTTCGCCCTGATGTGCCGATATCTGGGGGTCAGTACACGGGAGGTCATCGACGCCGCGGCGACAAAACCGTTTGGCTTCATGCCTTTCTATCCCGGACCGGGAATCGGCGGGCACTGCATCCCGGTGGATCCGCTCTATCTCTCCTGGAAGATGCGCCTCAACGGTTACGAAGCACGGTTCATCTCGCTCGCCGACGACATCAACCGGGCGATGCCTGCCCACGTGGTGAGCCTCGTCACTGAGGCCCTCAACGAGTCTAGTCAGGCCCTCAAGGGCGCACGGATCCTCGTGTTGGGCGTGGCTTACAAGCGCGGCATCGGAGACACTCCGGGAATCGCCGGCTTACGAAATCGTCTCGACGCTTCGAAAGAAGGGCGCCCAAATCTCTTACGCCGACCCCTATGTGCCGATGTTTTCGGTGGACGGGGTCGAGCTGAAGGCGGTCGAGCCGACAAGTGACGAGCTTCGCAATGCGGATTGCGTCCTCGTCCTGGCGGACCACGCTGAGTTCGACTATTACGCGATAGCCCGAGATGGGCGCCTGGTGGTCGACACGCGCAACAGCGTCCCCGAGGTCAAGGGCCCCCATGGCCGGATCGTAAAGCTCTGATGCAACGGGCCTTTGAGGCTGTGAAAAATACTGCCGCACCTGGGAACGGAGCTTCACATATGGGTGGCAGGCTACCCAAGTCCCATCGGGGATCTGCGAACCCGGCCGCGCCTAATCCTCCGATGCTCAAAGCATTCCAATAACTCCTGCTAGTTCGACGGCATGGCATTTCTTTTGCGTACGCCTCCCAACACTATGAGCGTGTTTGCCTTGAAATCCTTGTTCTCGGAGTACACACGGAACGGCTCTGCGAGCACCGCGCACGGGCTTCTGCCCGAGCCGCTGTTCCTACGCGCTCTCAGCCTCGAGCGTAAGCGAGCCGAACGCTCGCGGAAGTTCTTCGTGTTGATGCTGCTCGATCGGGCGGAGCCTCGACGGAGTGGCGGTCGCGACAGCCTCCTGGACAAGGCCGTGCCGAGCATTCTTGGGTCGATTCGGGAAACCGACATCGCGGGCTGGCATCGGGAGAACTCGGCTATCGGCGTCATTTTTGCCGAACTGGGTACCGCGGACAAGACAGCCACGCTCGCTGCCCTTCGGGCAAAGATAGCAGGCGTCCTGCAATCCGTCATGCACGCCAAAGAGATCTCACAGCTTCGGATCAGCTTCCACTGCTTCCCTGACGACTGGGGCCCGGATCAGATCGCGCTCCCGCTCGAGAAGCTGTATCCAGATCTGGTGGAGCGCGACGAATCGCGAAAGATCTCCCAAGCAATCAAGCGGGCCACCGATGTCGTTGGCAGCCTTATCGCCCTGATTCTTCTCGCGCCGATCTTGGTCGTTGTGGGACTGGCGGTCAGGCTGTCCTCTGCCGGGCCCATCTTGTACCGCCAGAAGCGAATCGGTCAGTACGGAGTGCCCTTCATGTGCTTGAAGTTCCGTTCCATGTATACCGGCAACGATCCTCGGATCCACATGGACTACGTCAAACAGTTCATCGAGGGCCATGCGAGCCCTAGCGGCCCCGGGACGAACGGCAACGGTAAGGGCAGGGTTTACAAGATCACGAAGGATCCTCGGCTCACGAGCGTCGGTCGCCTGCTGAGGAAGGCCAGCCTGGACGAGCTGCCGCAGCTTTTCAACGTTCTGCGCGGGGACATGTCGCTGGTCGGTCCTCGGCCCCCAATTCCCTACGAGCTCGAGGCCTACGACATCTGGCATCGCCGCCGCTTGCTGGAAGTAAAGCCCGGCATCACTGGGCTCTGGCAGGTGAATGGTCGCAGTCGGCTACCGTTCGATGACATGGTACGTCTCGATCTCCGATATGCAACCACGTGGTCACTGTGGCTCGATCTCAAGATCCTCCTGCGGACCCCGCAGGCCGTCTTCTCCGGTGAGGGCGCGTACTAGCCCTCGTCAGCGGCCTCACCTGCTGTCAACCTTTGCCGTACCTGGAGTAAGACACGCCATGATTCGTATCGGCGTAATCGGCTATGGATATTGGGGTCCGAACATCGTCCGTAATCTGCGAAGTCTCGAGGGCTGCCAGGTTGCCGCCGTTTGCGACCAGAGCCCGAGCGCGCTCAAACGCGTCAAGCAGGCTCATCCCGATCTGCACCGTCACGACCCAATCTGCCGACGTGCTGGACTCCACGGAGATCGACGCGATCGCAGTCGTGACGCCCGTCTGCACGCACTTCGAGCTGGCGAAAGCCGCTCTGGAGAACGGCAAGCACGTCTTCGTCGAGAAGCCGTTCACCGCCACCGCCCAGCAGGCGGAAGAGCTGATCGAGCTGGCCGAGCGGAAGAACCTCAAGATCATGGTCGACCACACCTTCCTGTTCACCGGCGCCGTCCGCAAGATCCGTGAGCTCATCGACGACGGCGTGCTCGGCGATCTCTACTACTATGATTCGACTCGCGTCAATCTGGGCCTCTTTCAGCACGACGTGAGCGTCGTCTGGGACCTGGCGCCGCATGATCTCTCGATCATGAGTTTCCTCATTCCCGAGAAGCCAGAAGCCGTCGTCGCCACGGGACAGGCACATCTGAATGGTCTGATCGACGTTGCGTTCCTGACGGTCTATTTCCCGGGCAACACCATCGCGCACATCAACGTCAACTGGCTCTCTCCGGTGAAGGTCAGGACGACCCTAATCGGCGGCGAGAAGAAGATGCTGGTCTGGAACGACCTCGAGGCCGACGAAAAGATCAAGATCTACGACAAGGGCGCCCAGATGAGCAGCGGGCAGGGCCTCTACGAGCTGATGGTGAGCTATCGCTCCGGCGACATGTGGGCGCCCAGGGTCGAACAGACCGAGGCTCTGCGAGTGGAACTCGATCACTTTGCTGGAGTGCGTTCTCAAAGATCACACGCCGGTCAATGACGGGCTCGCCGGCTTGCGAGTGGTCAAGCTTCTCGAAGCGGCCGACCGTTCGCTCGCGGAGCGCGGCCGGGCGGTCCAGCTATGAACGAGTACCTCTGTATCGCTCCCGACGTCCGGCTGGGCGAAGGCGTCAAGCCTCGCGAGCTTCATCAATCTCTACGGCTGCAGATCGGCGACGGGACCAAGATCGGTACCTTCGTCGAGGTGCAGAAAAACGCCCGCATCGGCAAGAAATGCAAGATATCCAGCCACACGTTCATCTGCGAAGGTGTCACGATCGAAGACAATGTCTTCGTCGGCCACGGCGTCATGTTCATCAACGATTCCTACCCCCGAGCTACGGCTGCCGACGGTCAGCTGCAGACCGAGAAGGATTGGAAGGTCGAGCCGACTATCGTGAGAAAAGGCGCGTCGATCGGCTCTGGAGCCACCATCCTCGCCAATGTAACCGATCGGCGAAAACGCCCTGATCGGTGCCGGCAGCGTCGTAACTCGGGATGTTCCAGACAACGCGATCGTGGCGGGCTGTCCTGCTCGGCTGTTGCGATATACGTAGCACGGCGTTCGCGCCGTACGATTGGCATAGTCCTCTGCTCCCTTTGCGGTTCACTACAGAGAGAAAGTCGCCCAAGTGCTAAAAGTCGACTTCACTAGGCCGAGAGATCGCGGACTGAGGATTCTTTGCGTGGGCGCGCACAGCGATGACATCGAAATCGGTTGTGGCGGCACGATCCTGCGGCTCCTGGCCGAGTACGGCGACGCCGAAGTGCATTGGGTCGTTCTGGGATCGAGCGGCGACCGCGACGAGGAAGCCCTACGGAGCGCCGAGCGCTTTCTGGCGCGCGCCGGCAAGAAGCGCGTCATCGTCGAGCACTTCAAAAACAGCTTTTTCCCGTATGTCGGAGCCGAGATCAAGGCTTTCTTCGAGACATTGAAACCGAGCGTCACGCCTGACCTAGTCTTTACGCACTACCGCGGCGATCTTCACCAGGATCATCGACTCGTGTCTGAGCTGACGTGGAACACCTTCCGCAGTCAGCTGATCCTGGAATACGAAATCCTGAAATACGACGGTGACCTCGGAGCACCGAATATGTTTGTCCACCTGGACGAGGCGGTGGCTCAGGAAAAGATCCGCGTGATCATGGAGTGCTTCAAGACTCAGCGCGACAAGGATTGGTTCACTCCCGATGCGTTCCTTTCGCTCCTGAGAATTCGGGGCGTCGAGTCGAAGGCGCCGGAGAAGTATGCCGAAGGGTTCTACTGTCGAAAGGTTGTTCTGTAGCAATCTCTGCAGCGACCATGGAGGAGCGTTAGCCACATGCGCATTTTGGTTACAGGTCACAAGGGTTACATCGGCACCGTGATGGTGCCCATGCTGCTCGGCGCCGGGCACGAGGTCGTGGGGCTCGACAGTGATCTGTTCCGGCAGTGCACCTTCGGTCCGGGCATCCACGACATTCCAGAGCTGCGGCTCGATCTCCGTGACGCTCAGGCGAGTCACCTCGACGGCTTCGACGCCGTCGTCCACCTCGGCGCCCTCTCCAACGACCCGCTGGGAGACCTCAACCCGGACATCACCTACGACATCAACCACGCCGCATCGGTCCGCCTGGCGCAGCTCGCCAAGGCGGCGGGCGTGAAGCGCTTTCTCTACTCCTCGTCCTGCAGCAGCTACGGCCAAGCCGGAGACGATCTCGTCGACGAGACCGCAGAGCTCAACCCCATCACGGCGTACGCGATTTCGAAGGTGCGCGTCGAGCAGGACGTCGCGAAGCTGGCGGACGACCACTTCAGCCCGACGTTTCTTCGGAACGCAACGGCGTACGGCGTCTCGCCTCGCCTCCGGTTCGATCTCGTTCTGAACAACCTGGTCGCCTGGGCTTATGCCCAGGGCCGGGTCCACATCAAGAGCGATGGCACCCCGTGGCGTCCGATCGTCCACATCGAGGACATTTCCCGTGCCTTCGTGGCGGTCCTCGAGGCCCCACGCGAGGTCACCCACAATCAGGCGATCAACGTCGGCCAGACCGAGGAGAACTATCGCATCCGCGACCTCGCCGACATCGTCAAGGACGTCGTCCCGGGCTCGCGCGTCGAGTACGCCGAGGGCGGGGGACCTGACCCGCGCTGCTACCGTGTGGACTTTGGCAAGATCCATCGACTCCTGCCGGCGTTCAAACCGCAATGGAACGCACGGCGCGGCGCCGAGGAACTCTATGAGGCGTACCGCGCGGGCGGATTGGTCATCGACGACTGCGAAGGGCCGCGATTCAAGCGCATCGATCACCTGAAACAACTAATGGCCAGCAAGCGCGTCGACTCGACGCTCCGTTGGCGGGCCATCTAGCATGGCTGCCTGCCTCTTCTGCTCCGAGCCGTTGCGGTCCACCGTGGTCGACCTGGGCATGTCGCCCCTCTGCGAAAGCTACCTGACGCTCGACCAGCTCAACAAGATGGAGCCCTTCTACCCGCTTCACTTGTGGGTGTGCGAGCGGTGCTTCCTGGTCCAGGTCGAGGAGTATGTGCGACCCGAGGGCATCTTCACGGAATACGCTTACTTCTCTTCGTATTCGGACAGTTGGCTGGCCCACATGAAGGCCTACACCGACATGATCACTGGCCGGCTGGGTTTGGGCCGGCATAGCAAGGTGGTCGAGCTCGGCAGCAACGATGGCTATCTCCTTCAGTACTTCATCGCTAAGGGCATTCCGGTTCTCGGCGTCGAGCCGGCGCAGAACGTTGCCCAAGCGGCCGTCGCTCGCGGCGTGCCGACCGTGACCAAGCTATTCGGACGTCAGACTGCGCACGAGCTGGTCGCCGACGGTGTGCGGGCCGACCTCGTGTGCGGCGCCAACGTACTCGCCCAGGTCCCCGACGTGAATGACTTCGTCGGTGGGATCAAGCTCCTCCTGAAGCCGGACGGCGTCGTCACGATCGAGTTTCCGCATCTCATCCGACTGATGGCGGAGAACCAGTTCGACACGATCTACCACGAGCACTTTTCCTACTTCTCCTTTCTCACGGCCGAGCGAATCTTCGCGGCGCATGGCCTCACGCTGTTCGACGTCGAAGAGATACCCACGCATGGGGGCTCACTCCGAATCTACGGACGTCATACCGAGGACGCCTCCAAGCTCGTTGCCCAGCGCGCGACAAAGCTTCGCACGCTCGAGCAGTCCGCGGGACTCGACCGCCTCGAGACCTATGCTTCATTCGCTGAGCAGGTTTACGAGACAAAGCGACGTCTGCTCGAATTCCTCATTGCAGCCAAGCGTAAGGGCAAGCGCATCGCCGGGTACGGCGCTCCGGGCAAGGGCAATACGCTTTTGAACTACTGTGGCATCAGGACCGACTTTCTCGACTATACCGTCGATCGCAATCCGTACAAGCACGGCCGCTTCCTCCCGGGCACCCATATTCCGATCCACCCGCCCGAGAAGATCGCGGAGACTCGCCCCGACTACGTCTTGATCCTGCCCTGGAACCTGAAAGACGAGATCATGGAGCAGCTTTCGTACATCCGCAGTTGGGGTGGCCAGTTCATTGTCCCGATCCCGGACGTCAAGGTCTATTCGTGATCTTCACTGAGACGCCGCTCCGCGGCGCGTTCGTGATCGAACCCGAATTGATCGAGGATCCGCGAGGGTTCTTCGCACGGACGTGGTGCCGCCGTGAGTTCGAGCTGCGCGGACTCGAGACGCGAATGGCTCAGTGCAGCACTTCCTTCAACAAGAGGAAAGGCACTCTTCGCGGCATGCACTACCAGGTGGCCCCGTGCGCAGAGACGAAGATCGTTCGCTGTACGCGGGGCGCGATGTACGACGCGATCATCGATCTCCGCAGGGGGTCGCCAACGTCGCACACGACACTTCGGGATCGTGCTCACCGCGGACAACCGCAAGATGCTGTACGTACCGGCCGGATTCGCTCACGGGTTTCAAACACTCGAAGATGATACGGAAGTCTTCTACCAGATCTCGGAGTTCTATTCGCCCGAGCACGCTCGCGGAGTCCGATGGGACGATCCCGCGTTCGGCATCGGCTGGCCTCACGACGATCGCACGATCGTCGATCGCGATCGGTCCTATCCTGATTTTCATCCGCGTACAGTCATCGATCAATGACCATCGGCGAGCTACGCGCCAGTCTGGATGAGCTACGTTCTCGGACGGCAACTGTACGACTGTGTGGCCGATCTCTTCCTATCTGCCGCAGCATCACGGGCGATGGAGTCCGCCAGACATTGCGGCGTCTCCAGAAGCTCGTCGCCTCTCACGATGCACGAGGTTCCGAGCGGTACCGAGGTCTTCGACTGGACGGTCCCGCAGGAATGGAACATCCGAGACGCATATATCAAGAATTCGACGGGTGAGCGAGTCGTCGACTTCCATCGGTCAAACCTGCACGTCGTCAACTACAGCGTCACCGGTCCGCCAGCGCATGTCGCTCGCTGAGCTCGACCGCACCTCATCACCATGCCGGACAGGACCGATTGGATTCCGTATCGGACCTCGTACTACTCCGAAAACTGGGGATTCTGCCTGAGTCAGCGGCAGCTCGAGGCTCTGCCGGATGGGGAGTACGAGGTGTGCATCGACTCGTCGCTCGGGCCGGGGTCCTTGACGTATGGCGAATGCTACCTGCCGGGCGAGTCGACCGACGAGATCCTGATCACGATGTCATATCTGCCATCCGTCGCTCGCGAACGACAATCTGTCGGGCGTAGCGTTGGCTGCGTATCTCGGCCGGCTTCTCGCCGGCGTCTCGCGCCGCTACTCGTATCGGCTGCTCTTCATCCCCGGGACCATCGGGTCGATCACCTGGCTCGCCCGCAACGAGGCGATCGTTCCCGCATCCGGCACGGCCTGGTTCTGGCTTGCCTGGGTGACTCTGGACGGTTCACCTACAAGAAGAGTCGCCGCGGCGACGCGGTAATCGATCGAGCAGCGAGCCACGTGTTGCGCCAGCTCGGCGATCACGAGGTGCTCGAGTTCTCACCATATGGTTATGACGAGCGGCAGTTCTGTTCGCCCGGCTTCAACTTGCCGGTCGGTCGGCTCTCGAGAACGCCACACGGCCGCTTCCCCGAGTATCACACCTCGGCCGATGATCTGAGCTTTGTCCACCCCGCGCAGCTCGCGGCCTCGTTCGCCGCGTGTTTGGCAATCCTCGACGTACTCGAGAACGACGTGACCTATGTCAGCCAGAATCCCAAGTGCGAGCCGCAGCTGGGTAAACGCGGGCTCTACCACACAATCGGCGGGCTTGCCCAATCTCCGGAACACGAGATGGCCATGCTGTGGCTTCTGAACCTTGCCGATGGTGAGCACAGCCTCTTGGACGTGGCCGAGCGATCGGGGCTGCCGTTCGCAGCCGCTCCGTGGCACGGCCACCAGGCTGTGCGAGTCGGGCCTCCTTAAAGAAACCGTGAAGTGATGCGACGGACTGGAAAGGGGAGAGTATGAACGCTGTATTTCTCGACTCGAAGATGTCCGATGACGACCGGCGGCGGGCCCTCTACGATGGTCAGCTGTTCCTCTACTCGGCCGCGCCGAGCTCTCGCGAGCTCATCAACCTCGCCCGCGAAATGGCTCGAGACGCCTTCGCCCCACTGGATCCGGAGTTGGCGCAGTTCAGCCTCCCGGTTGAGAAGTACGTCGCGATTCTGGCGGATCTGAAGCCCCGGTTCATCCATCATCCCAGGTGCAAGGAGCTGCTTCCTCGGCTGCTGGGCGAGCTCGGGTGCGACCTCACCAAGACGTATTTCGACGTGCCGCGGATGCGTACCGCGACCTCCGATGGTTACCTAACCGCCGGCATCGCGTACGCCTTCCATCCGCATCGCGACACCTGGTATTCGGCGCCGATGTTCCAGATCAACTGGTGGATGCCGGTGTACGACATCGAGCCGGACAACACCATGGCGTTTCATCTTCGCTACTGGGGACACGCGGTCCAAAACGGCTCAGCCGAGTACAACTACGCCGAATGGAACCGAGTGAGCCGGAAGAACGCGGCACAGCACATTACAGCTGATACCCGGAAACAGCCCACGTCCGGAGGAGCCGATCGACCTCGATCCTCAGGTGCGTCTCATCTGCCCGCCCGGCGGGATCATCGTCTTCTCGGGCGCGCATCTGCACTCCACCGTGCCTAACACATCTGGACGCACTCGATTCAGCATCGATTTCAGGACGGTACACCTGGACGACGCGATGACCGGCACGAGCGCGCTCAACGTTGACTCGGCGTGTACCGGTACGACGATGGGCGATTACATGCGGTGTACGGATCTCGCGCATTTCCCGACCGAACTGATCGACCGGTACGAGGCAGGCAACGTCGTCCACCTGCGTGCGCCGTCATGCGGGACCGCGCCGAGCCTGGCGTGACACCCGCGGGCCCGACGAGCTTCGAGAAGAAGCCCCTGGTCGGCCTGACCGGCGTGGTCACCGGGGCCAGCGGCGACATCGGCGGCGCGATCGCCCTCGCGCTCGCCGATCAGGGCACGGCGGTCTGCATCGTCGCGCGTCGAGCGGCGGAGCTCGAAGCACTAGCCGCCCGTGCGGACGCCGGGTCGCCTCCGATGCTGGTGCATCCGGCGGATCTGACCCACGGCCCTGAGATCGCCGGACTGGCCGAGCGGGTTGACCGAGAGCTTGGGCGGCTCGACTTTTTGGTCCACAGCGCCGGTGTCATCGCGTTCGGCACTCACGAAACGGCGCTGACGGATGACCTCGACGTCCAGTATCGAGTGAACGTCCGGGCACCTTATGTCCTGACGAAGGCGTTATTGCCTCGACTGAGGGCCTCGCAGGGCCAGGTCGTGTTCATCGGCTCGACGGCCGCCCTCCAAGTTCGCGCCGGGCTCGGCCAGTTCGCGGCGACCCAGCACGCGCTGCGGGCGATCGCGGACGCTCTGCGCGCGGAGGTCAACGCCGACGGCGTCCGCGTCCTCACCCTTTACCTCGGCCGCACGGCTACGGCAAGACAGGCGCGAATCTTCGGGCTCGAGGGGCGCTCCTACGCGCCTCAGCTGCTGATGCAGCCAAGCGACGTCGCGGAGATGGTCTTGGCGACGATGCGCCTGCCACGCACGGCTGAAGTGACGGAGATCCGCATGCGACCCCTCGTAAAGTCCTACTAGCGCCTGGAGCACCGGGAGAAAGGAACAAGACGATGAAGGTTGTACTCTTCTGCGGGGGCCTCGGGACCCGGCTCCGAGAGTATTCGGAGACCATACCCAAGCCGATGGTGAACATTGGCTATCGGCCCATCATCTGGCATCTCATGAAGTACTACGCGCATTTCGGTCATACCGAATTCATTCTGTGCCTCGGCTATCGTGGCGATATCGTCAAGCAGTACTTCCTCGGCTACGATGAGTGCCTCTCCAACGACTTCGAGATGACTGGCGGCAGCAAGGACGTCAAGCTCTATGGACGCGACATCGAGGGCTGGAAGATCACCTTCGCCGAAACCGGCTTGCACGCCAACATCGGGCAACGGCTCAAGGCCGTTCAGCGATATCTCGGCGACGATGAGATGTTCCTCGCCAACTACAGCGATGGACTCTCGGATCTCCCGTTGACGGAATATCTCGATCAGTTCCGCCGGCAGGACAAGACTGCCAGCTTCCTGTGCGTGCGGCCGAGCCAGAGCTTTCATGCCGTCTCGTTGACCGACGATTCGCTCGTGAAGGACATCCGCCATGTCGGTGGCTCCAACCTCTGGATCAACGGTGGCTTCTTCGCGTTCAAGCGCGAAATCTTCGACTATCTGAAGGACGGGGAGGAACTCGTCGACGAGCCCTTCCAGCGGCTCATCCGGCTCGAGCAGCTGACGGCGCATCGCTATCGCGGGTTCTGGGCCTGCATGGACACCTTCAAGGACAAGCAAGCGTTCGACGACATGCACGCTCGAGGCGAGACTCCCTGGGCGGTCTGGAAGTCCGCCGCCGACAGTCTTGGAGCCGCCAACTTTCCACTCAGGGGTGGCAAATGACGACAGGTGAGATTCCGTTCCTCGATCTGGTCACCGTTCACCGGGAGCTTCGTGACGAGCTGCGCTCGGTGTTCGAGGCGGCTCTCGACACTGCCGGGTTCATCGGTGGGCCGATGGTTCGGGATTTCGAGCGCGACTTTGCCGAATTCTGCGGGGCGCGCTTCTGTGTAGGAATGGGCAGCGGCACGGACGCGGTGCGCCTGGCGCTAGCCGCGGCGGGCGTCCGCCCTGGAGAGACCGTTGTCACCGTTCCGCTGACCTTCTTCGCGACCACCGAGGCCATCTCGCAGGTCGGAGCGAGTTTCGATTTCGTGGACGTCGATGCGCGCACGTACACGATGGATCCAGAGAAGTTACGCGTCTATCTGGAAACCGAGTGCTTTCCGGACCAGGAGACGGGCCGGCTGGTGAGCAAGCGCACCAAGAGCCCCGTGACCGCGGTCCTCCCGGTGCACCTGTACGGGCAGATGGCCGATATGGATCCGATCCTTGCGCTGGCCGACCGATACAACCTGATTGTCATTGAGGACGCCTGCCAGGCGCATGGCGCGGAATACTTCTCGAAAAGAGAGGGCCGCTGGCGTAAGGCCGGATCCATGGGACGCGCGGCGGCGTTCAGCTTCTACCCTGGCAAGAATCTAGGAGCCTGCGGTGAAGCCGGTGCTGTAACGACTGACGACGAAACCGTGGCGCGCTGCTGCAGTATGCTTCGTGATCACGGTCAGTCCAAGAAGTACATCCATGACATCGAGGGCTACAACGGCCGGCTCGACGCCATCCAGGCGGGTCTCTTGCAGATCAAGCTTCGTCACCTAGCAAAGTGGAACGATCAGCGACGAGAGCTCGCGCGAAGCTACGACGAGTTCTTCGCCGAGACCAACGGGACGGTCGTCGTCCCATATACGCCGCCTTGGTCGCGACCGGTCTACCATCTCTACGTCGTCCGGGTCCCGAACAGGGAACAGCTCCAGAAGAACCTGACCGCCGCGGGGATCGGCACCGGCATCCACTATCCGGTCCCGCTTCATCTGGTGAAGGCTTACGCGACTTTGGGTTTCCGTACAGGTGATTTCCCGGTCGCAGAACAAGCGGCCTCGGAAGTCCTTTCACTTCCGATGTTCCCTGGGCTTTCTGCGGAACAGCAACGCCGTGTGGCAGACACCGTGCTGCGCTCTATAGCGTAATGTGCGCGCGCCCGCTATCTGAGTACGTCGTCGTGAGCCCTGTGCGCAATGAGGAGCGCAACCTCCCTGCGACCATCCAGTCCGTCGCGAGCCAGACGATCCTGCCGAAGCAGTGGATCATCGTAGACGACGGGTCCACCGACCATACGGTCGAGATCCTGGAGCAGGCCGCGCGCACCTACCCGTGGATCTCGCTGATCCACCGAGCCGACCGCGGGTTTCGGGAGCCGGGGACCGGTGTGATCGCCGCCTTCTACGATGGCTATACGCAGATTCGGCCGACCGACTGGAGCTTCCTGGTGAAGCTCGATGGCGACCTAGTCCTCCCACCGGACTATTTCGAGCAGTGCCTCGAGGAGTTTCGCCGCGACCCGAAGCTGGGGATCGGTGGAGGAACGCTGTACCACATCGAGCACGGCACGGAGGTCGTCGAGCCCAACCCGCGATTCCACGTGCGCGGCGCGACCAAGATTTACCGCCGAGGGTGCTGGGAGGCGATCGGGGGCCTGCTGAAGGCACCCGGCTGGGACACGCTCGACGAGGTGAAAGCTCAGATGCTCGGATGGGGCACGCGGAGCTTTCCCGAACCCCGAGTCTTGCACCTCAAGCCGACGGGCTCGGCCGATGGCACCTGGCGCAACGCCGTGAAGAACGGGCGCGCAAACTACGTGTCGGGCTATCACCCCGTGTTCATGATTCTCAAGTGCCTGAAGCGGGTTGTGGAGCGACCCTACGGTGTCGTTGCCGCCGGGCACCTCTACGGCTTCGCGACGGGCTATCTGAAACGGATCCAGCAGGTCAACGACCCGGCGCTCGTCCGCTATATCCGCCACCAACAGATTCGCCGCCTATTGCTGAGCGACAGTATCTGGAAATAGCGTGTCTGTGGAGAAGATGAAGTACTCGCCGGTTCGGGTGCTGCTCCTCGTCGAGAACAACCCGTATCCTCGCGATTTCCGCGTGCGTCGCGAAGCGCACACGCTTCGTGACGCCGGCTGCCAGGTGGCCGTCATTGCGCCGAGAGACGCGGCGCAGCCGTGGACGGAAGAGCGTCGATGGCGTCTGGGTCTATCGTTTTCCGACCCCCCCGGGCGGACAGTGGACTGCCTGACCTTTGCGTTCGAGTTCGGTTATGCCACCCTCGCCATGCTGCTGTTGGCAGCGTGGATCTGGCTTCGCCGGGGTGTGGACGTCATCCATGCCGCGAATCCGCCGGACACCTTGTTCGTGGTCGGGGCGGTCTTCAAGCTGCTGGGCAAGCGATTCGTCTTCGATCAGCACGACCTCGCGCCCGAGACGTATCTGTCCCGATTCGCGCAGCCTCGCGAGAACGTCGTGTGCCGAGTCTTGCGCCTGCTCGAGCGCTGGTCCTACATGGCGGCCGACGTCGTCATCGCCACGAATCAGTCGTACAAGCAGATCGCGGTGACGCGGGGTCGCAAGCGCGCGGACTCGGTCTTCGTCGTGCGCAATGGGCCGCCACTCTCCTATCGAGCTGGTCGATCCCGATCCGAGTGTGGTCGGGCGCGCGCCGTATCTTGATCGGGTACGTCGGCACTATCGGCCCGCAGGACGGCGTGGACTACTGGATTCGCGCCATGCACCAGCTCGTGTTCAAGCTCGGTCGGCGTGACGTCCTGGCCATCATCATCGGCGACGGCGACGCGCTCCGACGAGGTGCAGGCGCTCGCACGCGAGCTGAACGTCGAGCCGTACGTGTGGTTCACCGGCCGGCTGTCCGAGCTCGAGGTTCGCAAGTACCTGTCCGCCGTCGCACGTCTGCGTGCAGCCCGACCCGCTCAGTCCGCTGAACGACAAGTCGACGATGAACAAGCTCATGGAGTACATGGCCCTCGGCAAGCCGACGGTGGCGTTCGATCTGGCCGAGACCCGCTATTCGGCTCAGGACGCGGCGCTGTACGTTCGCCCGAACGACGAGGTCGAGTTCGCGCGAGCAGGTGTGCTGGCTGCTGGACAATCCGAGCGAGCGCGAGCGGATGGGCGCCATCGGGCGTCGGCGCGTGCGCGAAGCACTGGCGTGGGAATACTCGGCCGCGGAACTGGTGCGTGCCTATGGCGAAGGCCTGTCCGTCGCCCGGCGGCTCGAGTACGCGCCGCAGCTCCGGGAGATCCGCTGATGCTTCGGAAGATCGTCGGCATTCTCCGTTCGGACGGCCCGGTCGGACTCGCCGATCGCGTCTGCCGAAAGCTGCGCGGCGGCCGCATGCGCCGCTTCGGCTACATCCGGGACATGGTCGACGACAAGATCGGCCTGGAGATCGGCGGCCCGAGCCAGAGCATCTTCAACGAGTTGGTCCCGGTCTACCGTCATGCCGCGCGCGTCGACAATTGCAACTTCGCCACCGACACGATATGGGAGGCCGCGCTCCGGGAAGGTGAGACCTTCGTCTTCAGACCGGGCCGCCGCCCGGGACGGCAGTTCATCTGCGATGCCAGCGACCTCTCGAACATCCCGGACGAGACCTACGACTTCGTCATGTCATCGCACGTCATCGAGCACATCGCCAACCCGATCCGCGCTCTGCGGGAGTGGCGTCGCGTCCTCAAGCCTGGCGGGGCGGCGATCTTCGTAGTGCCCCATCGCGACTACGGCTTCGATCATCGCCGTCCGTTGACGACGCTCGAGCACATGCTCGACGATTTCGAGCGGTGCGTGGGCGACCATGACGATACGCACCTGCAGGAAACGATCGAGCTCATCGACTACTCGATGATCCCGTTCGACCGCGAGAAGCTGACGGCGATTGGGCGCGACGTGCTCCATACCCGTGGCCTGCACCATCACACGTTCAACGAAGACAACTTCAACGCGCTGCTGGGGGTCGCCGGCTTCAACGTCGCTGGGCATCCATTTCGAGCGTCCGCATCAGCTCATCGCCGGAGCGACGAAGGGGCGGGTCCCCGGCCTGGCCCTCAGGGCATGAAGACTCGATGAAGGACTTGAAGGGCCTGACGATCCGCGGAGGCGTGGCGAAGATCTGCGTGCAGGCCGCCAACGTCCTGTTGCGCATCGGCTCGTTGATGATCCTGGCCCGGCTCCTCACACCGACCGACTTCGGGTTGGTCGGGATGGTCATCGTCATCACCGGCGTCCTGAGCCTGTTCAAGGAATTCGGGCTCTCGGCGGCGACCGTTCAGCGGGCGACCATCAGTGAGCGAGCAGACCTCGACGTTGTTCTGGATTAATGTCCTGGTGGGCGCGGTCCTGGGCTTGGTGTCGCATCGGGATCGCGCCGTTCGTCGCCGACTTCTACCATGAGCCACGACTCTCCCTGGTCATGGTCGTGTTGGCCTCCGGATTTCTCTTCAACGCCGCCGGCGTCCAGCACTCGGCGCTGCTTCAGCGTCAGATGCGGTTCACTGCCCTGGCGTTGATCGACGTGGTGTCCCTGTTGATGAGCAGCGCCGTGAGTATCGTCATGGCGTTTCGGGGCTACGGGTACTGGGCGCTGGTCGGCATGGTCCGTCACGCTGCCGCTCGCCGCCACGCTGCTCACGTGGCTGCAGTCCGGCTGGATCCCGGGCCGGCCCCGTCGCGAGCCCGGCATCCGCGTGATGATGCGCTTCGGCGGCACTCTGACGTTGAACAGCCTGGTGTGCTACGTCGCCTACAATCTCGACAAGCTCCTGCTGGGCCGTGTCTGGGGTCCGGAAGTCATCGGACTCTACGGACGGGCGTACCAGCTGACCACACTGCCCACCGACAACTTCAACGCGGCCGTCGGTGGGGTCGGCTTTCCCGTTTTGTCCCGCCTTCAGGATGACCCGCCGCGGTTGCGGAGCTACTTCCTGAAGGCCTACTCGTTTATCGTCGCCATGATCGTGCCGGTCACGGTCGTTTCGGCGCTCTTCGCTCCCGAGTTGATCCTGCTGGCGCTCGGACCCAAGTGGAACGAGGCGGTGCCCCTCTTCCAGTTGCTCACGCCGACGATCCTGATCCTGGCGCTGATCAATCCGCCGGGCTGGTTTCTGCTCGCGCTAGGAATGGTCGGGCGGAGCTTGCGGCTCGGACTGGCGATTCTCGTCCTGATGACCACGGCTATGTGCTCGGATTGCCGTACGGGCCCGAAGGGGTCGCCTTCGGCTATACCGCCGCGATGACGCTCTGGGTCGTCCCGCACCTCCTGTGGTGCTTCCACGGCACCGTCGTGTCCTTCCGAGACGTCGTGCTTGTCGTGAGTCGTCCCGCTGGTGTCGGGCATCGTGGCCGGATCGGGCGCCTTCGCCGTGCTCTTCCTCTTCGCTCCGGCCTCGTCACCGTTCGTTCGACTCCTGCTGGGCGGCACGGTCCTGGCAGCTCTCTACGCGTGGATGCTCTTGTTCGTGATGGGACAGAAGAATTTTTACATGGATCTTTTTCACGGCTGGAGAAAAGAGAAGGCGGTGTCTCTCAAGCCTGCGAACGAGGCGGTGTGATGAAATTGTCGATCGTCATCCTCTGCTGGAACGACCTCAAGGTGATCCCCGATTGCCTTCGCTCGATCCATGCGACCACGCGTGCGACGGAATTCGGAAGTCATCGTCTGCCGACAATGGCTCCGACCGACGGGTCCATCGAGTTCGTCCGCACGAACTATCCGCAGGTGCAGAGTCATCGAGAACGGCCGGAACCTGCGATTTGCCAAGGCGAACAACGTCGGGATCCGCGCCAGCCGCGGCGAATACGTGCTGATCCTGAACCCCGACACCATCATTCACGAAGGCGACGCTCGACGAGATGGCGAGGTTCGCCGACGCGCATCCGCGAGGCGCGGCGCATTCGGCTGCCGCGTGTTGAATGCCGACGGTTCGTATCAGGAATCGGCCCGGCCGTTTCGATCGGTCCGGCGGCGAGTGGATCACTGCGCTCGGCCTGAGGCCACTCGGCTACCTTTCCGAGCGGTTCGCGTGCCGACACGCTACGTCGGCTGGAGAGGGCGACGACCGAGCGCGCGGTCGATTGGGTGTCCGGCTGCTTCATGCTGGTCCGCGCGCGACCTGCTGCGACGCATCGGCGGTTTCGACGAGCAGTTCTTCTACTACTTCGAAGACATGGATCTCTGCCGTCGGATCCGGCAGACCGGCCGCTCGATCCTCTATCACCCCAGGCGTACCATCATCCATCTGGGCGGGCAATCGACGCACAAGCGCTTCCCGCCGCTGACATTCGCGCTTGACGGGCAGATCACGCGCTATCGCTACCTCTTCAAGTACTACGGCGCGCGGCGGTGTGCGCGGCTGCCGGCGAGCGTCGCTTGGCGTCGAACGCTGCTCCGGCCGCTCGGCTACGGCCTGCTCAGACTAGTGAAGCCGACCGAGTAACCGGCAGGAACGCCTGGCGATGCTCAGCGCTCTCCTGCGAATGGCACTACAGGGTCGATCCGGTGCGGCTCGTCGAGATCGGCGAAGAGCCCGACCTCGGCATTCGAACGGCTCGGCCGAGTGCTCGAGCGATAAGTTTCGCGGCAGAGCCACCAGTGAAGCGAGGTCAGAATCGACATGGACATCAAGATTGACTCGAGTCCCCTCGACGGATGTGGTCGTCGTAGTGCCGGATGTTTTTCAGGACAGCCGCGGATTCTTCATGGAGACGTTCCGCGAAGACCAGTTTGCGGGCGCTCGGGCTTGCCGACGCGTTTCGTCCAGGACAACCACTCGCGGATCGCGCGAAGGGCGTCATTCGCGGCCTGCACTTTCAGTGGGAGCCGCCCATGGGCAAGCTGATGCGCGTGACCAGGGCAGCGCGTTCCTGGTCGCCGTCGACATCCGCAAGGACTCGCCGACACTCGGCAAGTGGGCCGGCGTGGTCGCCTCTGCCGAGAACCGGCGTCAGGTGTGGGCGCCGGCCGGCTTCGCGCGCGGCTTCTGCGTCCTCTCGGACTTCGGCCGAAATCCAGTACAAGTGCACCGGGCTCTACAACAGCAACGCCGAGTCCGGCATTCTCTGGAACGATCCGGAGATCGGCATCGAGTGGCCGATTGTCGCCTGCGGAGGCACAGCTCTCCGACAAGGACAAGAAGGCGCAGACGCTCGCGCAGTGGCTCGAGTCGCCGAATTCGGCGCATTTCCGCATCCGATCCAACGCTGAACCCGACTCCAAGGAGGAGACTCTATGAAGATTCTGATCGCTGGAGGCGCCGGGTACGTCGGCAGCGTCCTGATTCCGAAGCTGCTCGACCGCGGCTACAAGGTGGACGTCGTGGATCTCTTCTGGTTTGGCAACCAGCTGCCGCGGCAGGTCGGCGTGCTGAACAAGGACATCTTCCATCTGTCGGTGGACGACCTGCAGCCTTACGACCAGGTGATCTTCCTGGCCGGGCTGTCGAACGATCCGATGGCGGAGTTCTCGCCGAGCAAGAACTTCATCTTCAACGCGGCCGCGCCGGCCTACCTCGGCCTACACGGCGCAAGAACGCGAAGGTGAAGCGCTACATCTACGCTTCGTCGTGCTCCGTCTACGGCTACACCGAGAACGAGCTGTTCGACGAGACTCGCCCGGTCAGCTCGAACTATCCGCTACGGCATCTCCAAGCTGCAGGGCGAGCAGGCCGCGATGCAGCTGGCCGACGACAAGTTCTCGGTCATTTCGCTGCGCAAGGGGACCGATTTCCGGCTACAGCCCGCGGATGCGCTTCGATCTGATCATCAACACGATGTTCAAGCAGCGCCGTCCGGGAGCGGACGATCACCATCAACAACCCTTCGATCTGGCGGCCGATCCTCAGCATCGAGGACGCCGCGACGGCGTACATCCGCGCGATCGAGGCGACTACAGGCTATCGGGCATCTTCAACATCGCGTCCGGCAACTACACTGTGGGCGAGGTCGGCGATCTGGTGAGGGCCGCGGTCGAGGAGCGGCTGCAGCATCCGCGTGAACCTGAACATCAAGCACATCCAGGACTTTCGCAACTACAAGGTCAGCACGGCGAAGGCCGCGAACGTCCTGAGCTTCCATCCGACGGGCGACGTGAAGTCGATCGTGAGCAGCCTGATCGACAACATGGACAAGTTCACGGATTGGGACAATCCGCTGTACTCGAACATCGTGTCGTTCAAGAAGCTCGAGAGCGGCATCGACGTGCATTCGATGGCGGGAGCGCAGGTCTGATGAACATCGCTGTCGTCGGCGGCGACGGCCAGCTGGGACACGACGTCGTCAGCGCGTTCGCCGAGCAGGGCAACACGGTCACAGCTCTGACGCACGCCGATATCGAGCTGGCGAATGTCGATTCGGTCTTCACGGCACGATCCGCGGCCTCAAGCCCGCATGTCGATCGTCAATACCGCGGCGATGCACCACGTCGAGAAGTGCGAGGCCGATGCCGAACGAGCCTTCGCCGTCAATGCCCTCGGCGCTCGGCATCTCGCGCTTGCTGCCGCTGAAGGACGTCGCGGCTCTCTTGATGCACGTGCAGCACGGACTACGTGTTCGACGGGCGAAGAGCGAGCCCGTACGTCGAGCAGGATCCTCCGCGCCCGCTGAATGTCTACGGCAACTCGAAGCTGGCGGGCGAGTATTTTGTCCGCTCGGCTGCGCCGACAAGCACTTCGTGCTCCGGACGTCGGCGATCTACGGGACAATCCGTGCCGCGCCAAGGGCGGGCTGAACTTCGTCGAGCTGATGCTGAAGCTGGCGCGAGGAACGCAGGCAGCGTGCGCGTCGTCGACAACGAATTCGTCTCGCCGACGCCGACCGTCGACATCGCCAGACAGATCGTCGCCCTGAGCCGCTCCGACGCGTACGGCCTGTATCACGCCACTGCCGAGGGCAGCTGTTCGTGGTTCGCGTTCGCCGCGGAGATCTTCGACTGACGAATACGAGGCCAATCTGGAAGTCGCCGGCCCGAACGAGTTTCCCGCCAAGGTTCCGCGCCCGGCCTACTCGGTGCTCGAGAACGCCAGGTTTGAAGGGCAAGGGGCTCGAATGTATTTCGTCCCTGGCAGGACGGGCTCCGCGACTACATTGCCAGCGAAACGGTCGATAGCATTAGCAGACCCGCGACCGACCACGTCGATGAGAGTCTCGTACAGCTTCCCGCACAAGCTCGGGGCCGACCGGATCTGTTATACCGCCTGGCAGCAGGTGAATGGCCTCGCGGCGGCGGGGGCCGAGGTGCATGCGTTTCCCGGCGCGCTCCATCGACGCGTTCCTCGACACGTCGTGGCGCGGCCGACGCTTGCGTCGGGGAAAGCTCCGTCTCCCGTACAGAGTCCTCGGAACGGAGCGTACCTGCGGGTTGCACGATCGCATTGTCGCGGCGCGTCTGCCGAAGCTGGCCGGCAAGATCGACATCGTCCACGTCTGGCCGCTCGGTGCGCTCAGAACCTTGAAGGCCGCCAAGCGACTCGGAATCCCGACCGTGCTCGAGCGACCGAATGCCCACACCCGGTTCGCCTTCGAGGTCGTCGACAAGGAATGCCAGAGGCTTGGCGTCGCGTTGCCACCGGGCCACGAGCATGGGATCAACGAAAAGAAGTTCACGATCGAGGATCAAGAGTTCGATCTGGCGGACTACCTCTTGTGTCCTTCGGACTTCGTGCGACGGACTTATCTCGACCGGGGGTATCCCCCATCCAAGCTGCTGCGGCATCAGTATCGGCTTCGACGAGACCCGATTCATCCCCGACAGCGGACGACGCGAACCAGGTCGTGGCCTGACGGTGCTGTTCGCCGGCGTCGGCGCGGTCCGCAAGGGATTGCATTTTGCTCTCGAGGCCTGGCTGCGATCGCCGGCCCACCGGTACGGAACGTTCCTCATCGCGGGAGCGATCCTGGACTCCTATGCGAACAAGATGAAAGGCTTGCTGGCGCATCCCAGCGTTCAGGTCCTGGGCCATCGAAACGACGTGCCCGAGCTGATGCGTCGCAGTGATGTTCTGGTGCTGCCCACGCTGGAAGAAGGAAGCGCGCTGGTGACGTCCGAAGCCCGCGGGAGCGGATGTGTCCTCGCTCGTTTCCGATGCCGCCGGAGCGGTGTGTGAGCACATGAAAAACGCTCTCGTCCATCGAGCGGGCGATGTCGCGACGCTAACCGAGCACATGACCGCGTTGCACGTGAACCGGGACTTACTCGCCAGGCTGCGCGCGGCCTCGCTGAGCACCGTGCGCGACATCACCTGGGCTGCCGCCGGCGCGAGGCTTCTACAGGTCTATCGAGATGTCACCAACCAGTGGCACGGCGAGAGGACGTCGCGGTGAGCTTCCATTCGGATCGAGCCAAATGACACACAAGTTCCTCCGATTCATGCTGAATCCGCAGCGCTTATTCTTCAAGGCCTGGAACATTCTGCCCGTGGGCTCGTTCCAGCTGCGGCTGGACTACGACATCTTCCCGAGGCCGCACTACGCCTACTGCCTCTTCCAGGCGGCGCGTCTGGCGAAGTCCCTGAAGGTGCCCAAGATCAGCGCGCTGGAGTTCGGCGTCGCGGGTGGCAACGGGCTCGTGGAGCTCGAACGGCTGGCGGACAAGGTCGAGCGGGAGTGTGGCGTCGAAATCGAGATCTACGGGTTCGACAACGGCGTTGGCTTGCCCAAGCCGGCCGACTATCGGGACTTGCCCTACGTCTGGAGGTCGGGTTTCTACAAGATGGACGTGGGTGCCCTTCGAGCCAGACTCCGACGCTCCGAGCTCGTCCTCGGCGACGTCGCCGAAACGGCCGGGGCGTTCTTCCAGCACCATGCGGCCGCGCCCATCGGGGCGGTGTTCATCGACGTGGACTACTACAGCTCCACCCGGGACGCCCTCAAGATCTTCGATGGCGCCGATTCGCAGCTCCTCCCGCGCGTGTTCTGCTACTTCGACGACGTGATTAGCTCCGATAGCACGTTCTTTTCGGATCACGTGGGCGAATTGCTCGCCATCAAGGAATACAACGATTCCCATCCGAGGCGACAGCTGGCGCAAATCGCCGGATTCCGTCACAGTCGCGCCATCGCCGCTCAGTGGAACGACCAGATCTACATCCATCACTCTTTCGATCACCACGATTACATGACGTATGTGCATCCCGATCGGGACAGGCAATTGCCATTGCGCGCGTGAGCGCGGCTCACGGCGAGGGAGTAGACGGCATTGACACCATCAGCCAAGACCATCAGAACAGACGCCGTGCCCAAGTTCCGTGTCGGAGAGCTCGTGGAGGTTCGCAGCGCGGCCGAGATCCTCGCGACGCTGGACGAGCAACGGCGAGCTCGACAACCTGCCGTTCATGCCGGAGATGCTGCAGTTCTGCGGAAAGCGGCTGACCGTCCACAAGGTGGCGCACAAGCTCTGCGACACGATCAGTGCCGGAGCGGTATTCGATGGATGGACAACGCCGTGCACCTGACCGGGCGCGCTGCGACGGGCAGGCCCACGGCGGGATGCCAGACAGGATGCTCGCTGTACTGGAAGGAAGCGTGGCTCAAGCCGGTGACCGACGCCGACGAGCCGGTCGACCGCGCGAGCCGACGCCTGCTCCGGACCGGCAGCGCCGGACCCGTCAGATGCTGGAGATCGCCACGCAGCAAGGCACCTGGACCAGACGGCGAGGAGCGCTTCTCCTGCCAGGCGACGGAGCTGCTGCGGGCGGCTCCCAGCGCTGCCGGTTCCTGGATCTTCGCCAGTACGTCATCGGATCTGCGGACCGGCAACGTCGGCTTCGCCGGGCTGCTGCGCAACCTTCCTGTTCGGACTCTTCAACCCTTCCAGAGCGAAGCCGACGTGTGTTGCCGCAGTGCCTGAGATCAAGGACGGCATGGCCTGGGGCTTCGTCAAGGGCGCGTCCGGTCGGCAGAGACACCGACCGGGCGAACTCGATCTGCAGCCGGGCGAACTCGTCCGCATCAAGTCCAAGGACAGAGATCGTGCAGACGCTCGACGCCAAGACCGGCTCAATCGCGGGATGGGTTTCGAGGAAGAGATGGCGCTGATCTGCGGGAAGACCGCACGCGTGCGCGCCGCGTCGATCGCTGCATCGACGAGAGGACCGGACGGATGCTTTCGATGAAGAACCCCTGCATCGTTCTCGACGGCGTTGTGTGCGAGGGCGTCTACCACGCCAATTGCCCGCGGGAGTTCCTGCCGTTCTGGCGGGAGATCTGGCTCGAGCGTGTCGAGGATGCCACAGCACTGGCCGCCACCGGTCACGCGTGGCCGAACCTGGCGCGCCGCTAGCGCCGATCCAGGCGACAGGCGGACGATGCGGAATGGGCGGACGCGATTCGCTCGTGTCGTCGGTCTCCCGGTGCGCAACGGGGCCGGACGCTGCGAGCCGTGATCAGCTCCGTGCTGGCGCAGGATCACGAGCGCCTGGAGCTGGTGATCTCCGACAACGCGTCGACCGACGGCACCGAAGAGCTCTGCCGCGACCTGGCGAGCGACGACAGTCGAATCGTGTACCACCGGCAGCCGCGAAACATCGGGCTGCTGAACAACTTCGTCCACGCGATGCGGCTGGCCAAGGGAACGTTCTTCCGCTGGGTGGGCGACAATGACTGGCTGGCGCCGCAGCTACGTGTCGCGCTGCTCTGGACGCGTTCGCCGAGGACAGTCCGGCTGATTCTCGTCACGACGCAGATCGAAGTACGCCGGACCGGACGGGACGACCCAGACGCACGCCTACGACGGCACGGCCCTGCGTTCCGAGCGACCCGATCGAGCGGCTCAGCGAGATGTTGCGCGAGCTCACTCGTGCACGGCATGTTCATCGATCCCTCTGTACGGGCTCGTGCGTCGTGAGCCGCGTGGCCGATATCCCGCGACGCAACATGCTCTGCGAGGACGAGATATTCGCGACGAAGCTGTTGCTGACCGCGCCGTGGGGCCACGTGCCCGAGGTCCTGGCGCACCGGCTCGTCACGCCGATACCGCTGCCAGCCCTGGCCCGCCGCCTCGGCGTCCCGACCTGGCAAGCCTACTTCGACACCGCGCTGCAGTGTCGGGGGATGCTGCGAGCGGTGGGCGATGCCGATCTCACGCCCTCGCAGCGCCGGCGTGCCCGAGCGGCCGTGGCGAGGGTGTACGTCGGCCGGCACTATCGAAGATGGTCCCATCGCGGCCGCAGGTTGACTCGGTTGTTCGCTTCGTAGGTGGCGGACCCGGCTTCTGGGAACCCGGTGTTCCCTCGGACGACCGGGATCACATGCATAGAAAAGACAGTGAGGTGCTGAGGTGAGCGTGTCAGTGCATCACCCGTTCATGAAGCGCGTCGTCTCAAAAGTGCGGCACTACCATACGGCACTGGGAGTTCGCGGCGTGCTCCTGTTCGCCTGGGCCAAGATTTCGGGAAGGAAGCCGCTCTCTCGGATCATCGTACCCGGAATTCGCCATCCGGTCCTGGTCCGAATCGGGACGACGGATGTCTCGGTCTTCCGACAAGTCTTGCAGGAATGCCAGTACGACTTCGCATTGCCGGCGTCACCGCGCCACATCGTCGATGCCGGAGCGAACATCGGGTTGACCGCTGTGTTCTTCGCGAACAAATATCCGAAGTCCGAGATCATCGCGATTGAGCCTGAAGAGTCGAACTTCCGCATACTGCGGGAGAACGTCAAGCCGTATCCGAATGTTCACCCCGTACTAGGCGCGCTTTGGAAACGAGAGTGCGAGCTGGTGTTGATCGACCCGGACAGCGGTCACCATGGATTTCAGACGACTGACGTCGGCGCCTCGACCCCGCGCCGCGAAGCGCGTGTCCAGGCATTTACGGTGGAGTCCTTGATGAAGCGCATGAACTGGGATCGCGTTGACCTTCTCAAGGTCGACATTGAAGGAGCCGAGAAGGAGGTCTTTGAAGCTTGCGACTCGTGGATCAGTAGGGTGGGGGCATGTATGGTCGAGGTGCACGACGCGATCAAACCTGGCTGCGGCGTGGCATTCGACAACGCAACCGCGAGTTTCTCGGGACGACACACACAGGGCGAGGCGCTGATTGCCTGGCGGACCTCGCCGGCGTAGCCGGAGCGTGTGCCGAAGGTTGAACGGAATGTCGGCAAGTCGATATAGCGGACGTCTTGGGAGCACACGGTCGACTCAACCCCGAGCGCTCCCTGCCGAAGGAGTGAAAATAATCATTCACGGAACGATCTCCGAGCCGGATACACGCCCGAGAGTCCTGGGCCGAGCAGCTCGGCGAGACCGTGAGGAGTAATAACCGGCATGTGTGGGATCTGCGGCGAATTGGTGTTCGGCGGGAGCGCCACCTCCATCAGCGAAGCCAGGATCCGTCAAATGACAGATACGATCTGGCATCGTGGGCCAGACTCGGGAAGTGTCTACCTCTCGCCGCCGGTGGCTCTGGGTCATCGGCGACTCAGCATCATCGACCTCACGACCGGGGCGCAGCCGATCGCTAACGAGGACGAGACGATCTGGGTCGTCTACAACGGGGAGATCTACAACTACGGCGAGCTGACGGCCTCGCTCAAAGCCAAGGGCCATCGCTTCCGGACCACCAGCGACACCGAAGTCATCGTCCATCTGTACGAAGAGCTCGGCGAAGGCTGCGTGGCGAAGCTCCAGGGCATGTTCACCTTCGCCCTGTGGGATGACAGGCAGAAGAAGCTCCTCCTGGCCCGCGACCGCGTGGGGATCAAGCCCCTCTATTATTGCCGGACCGGCGACACGCTCCTGTTCGCATCGGAGATCAAAGCGCTGCTGGCACACGGATCCCTTCAGGCCGAGATGGACGAGGAGGCGCTCGATTGCTTCCTGACCCACCTGTACACGCCCGGTGACCGGACCCTGTTCAAGAACGTCTACAAGCTGAGCCCGGGGCACTATCTGATCGCGCGCGCGGATGGCCAGATGCGGGTCGCCCAGTATTGGGATCTCCACTTCCCCGAGGAGCGAAACGGCGGGGGCTTCGACCAGAAGGTGAGTGAGCTCACCGAGCTCTTGAACCGGACGGTCCGCGACCACATGATCAGCGACGTCCCCATCGGCGTTCTGCTGAGCGGCGGCGTCGACTCGACGGCCATCCTGAGCTTCGCGACGGACCATGCGGACACGCCGATCAACACGTTCACGATCGGGTTCGACGCCGATCAATGCCCGGACGAGCGTCCCTACGCCCGCCTCGCGGCGCGGCACTTCGGCAGCCGTCATTTCGAGATGACGATGTCTCCCCGGGACTTCCTCGAATGCGCTTCCCAAGTACGTCTGGCACATGGAAGAGCCCGTCTGCGAGCCGCCCGGAATCGCCCTCTATTTCATCTCGCGCCTCGCGCGCGAACACGTGAAGGTTCTGCTGTCCGGTGAAGGCGGCGACGAGGCGTTTGCGGGCTACCAGAACTATCGGAACCTCGTCTGGCTCGAGAAGGCCAAGCGCTTCCTCGGGCCGCTCTCGGGGCCGACGTCGACTGTGTTGACCGGGCTCGCTGGGTTGACGGGACTCAGGCGGGTGCAGAAGTACGCGCCGCTGCTGGCCGTCCCGCTCGGGCAGTACTACCACAGTCGCACCGCTTTCTTCGAGCGGCATCACGATGAGATCTATTCGCGGAGGTTCCAGGCTACCGTGGGACGTCACCGGTTCACGTCACCGGCGGGGCGCTACCTCGCCACCGTCGAGGGCGCGGCACCGCTCGACCAGATGCTCTACGTGGACACCAAGACGTGGCTTCCTGACGATCTCCTGGTGAAAGCGGACAAGATGACGATGGCGAATTCGGTCGAGCTCCGCGTCCCGCTGCTCGACCACCATGTCCTCGAGTTCGCCGCGGCGCTTCCCCCCGATTACAAGGTCAGAGGCTGGTCCACCAAGCACATCCTCAAGACGGCGTTGCGCCAGCGAGTGCCGGCGGCGATCCTGGACCGGCCCAAGACCGGGTTCCCGGTGCCCTACGCACGCTGGATCCAAAAGGAGCTACGGGACCCCATCCGGGATCTGCTCACGGACCGCAGGACGGTCGAGCGCGGGTATTTTCGTCGCGAAGCCGTCGAAGCGCTGCTCGACCGTAATTCGCCGCAGACCGACTGCTCCAAGGAGATCTTCTCCCTCGCGGTGCTCGAGCTCTGGCATCGGCGCTTCGTCGATCGGAAAGAAGTCTCGCTCGCGTGAAACTGGTCGTTCCATACCTGCACGCGCCTGACCCCGCGGACGCCCGGCTCATGCGACTCGCCGAGTTCTGCGGTGTGACGTGCGAGTCGGTCCCCCTCGAGAGTGGCGCCCCTGGTCTGCCGGCTTCTCTCGGCTCGGCCATCCGCGACGACCGGTCCTGCGTCGTCGTGAATCCCGCGGTCATGAGCAAGTGGACGTCGGCCGACATGTTTCCCGCCGACCTCGCCTCCTATCTCGTCGCCCGCTTTCCATTTCTCCTCGTCCACAACCTCGATGACGGCTCTTTGCTACCAGCACGCTCCGACGTCTGTCGGGAAATCGGTTGACATCATTGCAGCCCGCCGCGCAGTCGAAGGCGACGTACCAGGTCGCCGCCGAACAGCAGGGGATCTGTGGTGTCTTCTCGGGCCTCGAGTTTGGCCCGATCGACACGGTCAACGACCGTGTATTCGCCGGCGAGCCGGACAGCCCGGCGCTCCAGACGCTCGTCGCGATCGACGGGCGGCCGTTGTTCGCGGGTCTCACTCGTGATCGGGCACGTGTCTTCTTCCTCGCCGGAAAGCAGATCGCGGACCTCGATCGTCGGGTCACGGCCTTCAGTTCCCTGCGCTACTTCTCGCAGCTGGTTCCGCCGATGATGTTGCTCCGTCACGTATTTCGCGAGCACTGTTGGCTACCCGACGGCCGGCAGGCCGCACTCGTCATCGACGATCCGCTCCTGCAGGAGCGCTACGGGTTCCTCAACTATGCCCGGCTGCTCGACCTCATGGACCGGCACGGATTCCACACGAGCATCGCGTTCATCCCACGCAATCGCTTCCGGACCTCGCCGAGCGTCGCACGGCTCTTTCGCGAACGGCCGGATCGATACTCGCTGTGCGTTCACGGAAACGACCACACCGCGGGGGAGCTGGGGACGTCCGATGTGGCGCCGCTCAATGCGTTGTTGCAGGCGGCAGTGCAGCGCATGGATGTCCACCAGCAGACCAGCGCGATCCCGTACGATCGCGTGATGGTGTTCCCGCAGGGAATCTTCTCCGAGACCGCTATGCGGCTCTTGAAGGCGAACAACTTCTCGGCCGCCGTCAATTCACATCCGAATCCGCGGGCGGGGACGACGCATCTCAGACTGGCCGATTACGTTCAACCGGCGATCACGGGGTACGGTGGATTTCCCCTCTACCTGCGAAAATATGTTCGAGAGCTGACGACGTACGACGCCGCCTCGAACTTGTTCTTCGGTCAACCCGTATTGCTGGTCGAGCACCACGCCGTCTTCAAGGACGCCGACTGTGTCACGGCCGCCGTGTCGAGGATCAACTCGCTGGCGCCTCACATCCAGTGGTGTAACTTGCAGGCCGCCATCGAGCACTCGTTCCTCCGGCGGCACACCGGGGACGGCGCGTTCGAGGTGCTCACGTACGCCGGCTGTGCCAGCGTGAAAAGCATGTCGCCGCATGTCTCACGCTGCTCGGTGGTGAAGCACGACGATGGCAACATCCCGCTGCAGTCGGCGCTGCTGGACGACGTGCCCCTGGCCGACTGGCGGACCGAGGATGGCCGCCTGACGTTCTCCTTCGACCTGGCTCACGGGGTGAGTCGCCCGTGGTCGCTGCAATTCCGCAACGACTTTGCGCTGTCGAGCTCGCCCCTGGGACCGACCGAGGCTCTCCGGATCGTGCTTCGCAGACGAGCGTCGGAGATGCGCGACAATTATCTGAGCAAGAGCCCGACCCTGCTGTCATTGGCCGACCGCCTGTACCGGCGGTTCATCGTCTGACGCTCGACGAAGAGATTTGAACATCCTAAGCCTCGCCATCACGCTCCTCGCCTGTGCACTGCTCCTAGGCCTGCCAAGACGTCTCGCCCCGATCCCGCTCTTGATCGGTAGCCTCTATGTAACGCGAGGCGCCGCGCTGCAGCTCGGCCCCGCGACGTTCACGGTGGTACGGATTCTCGTGGTAGTCGGCGTCTGTCGGTTGTTGTTCAAGCACGAGCGCATCGCCCATGGCCTGAACAATGTGGATCGACTGATCATCCTGTGGGCGTTGTGGTTGATCGGCAGCAGCACCTTTCATACGCCCGACGCCTGGATGTACCGGGCGGGGATCGTGTGGACCGATCTCGGCTGCTACTTCTTGCTTCGCGCCTTTCTTCAGGATCACGAGGACGTCCTGCGGCTGTTCAAGGTTCTGGGCATTCTTCTCGTCCCCGTCGCCGTATTGATGCTCCTGGAGAAGGCTAGCGGGGTAAATCTCTTCACCGCCGTCGGCGCCATCGGGGCGGGCGACTTACGGGACGGACGCATCCGCGCCCAGGGGCCCTTCGCGCACGCGATTCTGGCCGGAACGGCTGGCGCCGCGTGCTTGGCGATGGCGCTGTGCCTGTGGAGGCCCCATCGCCGACACGCGGTGGTGGGCGTGTTCGCCTCCCTGGGAATCGTGTTCGCCGCCACCTCGACCGGGCCGATGATGATGGCCCTTTTCATCCTGTTCGGTTTGTGGCTTTGGAAGGTGCGTCAGATGCTGTCAGCCATCCGCTGGCTGGGAGTGCTGACGCTGATCGCCCTGCACTTCGTCATGAAGGACCCGGTCTACGCGCTCATCGGGCGCATCGATATCGCGGGCGGCAGTACCGGCTGGCACCGGTTCCAGCTCATCCGGTCGGCGATCGAGCATCTGGACGAGTGGTGGCTCGCCGGCACGGACTACACACGGCATTGGATGCTCACGGGTATCTATTCCAATGATGCGCACACGGACATCACGAACCACTTTCTCGCGGCGGGTGTGATGGGTGGTCTACCGTTGATGCTCCTCCTCATCCTGGTGTTGGTGGCTGCGTTCCGCGCCGTCGGCCGGGCGCTCCAGCAGAACGAACGTGCTTCGCTGGAGCACCGCTTCCTCACCTGGGCGTTGGGGGCGATCCTGTTCGGGCATATCGTCAACTTCTTGGGGATCTCGCTCTACGACCAATCGATCTCTTCTTCTATCTCGTCTTTGCCGCGATCGGCGCGGTCCAGGCCGGGAAGCCAGCGACGACCGAGAACTCTCGACCGGGGAAATCGTCTGGCCTGGTTTCAGGTCAGGGGAGGGTCGCCACGAAGCCGCGACGAGAACGTTCGCCAGGGCCGCGACGCCGCCTGAGGATCCCAGACGGCGTCCCGGCGATTGATCGACCTGGAGTGCGCCCTCGCTTATTGCAGGACCACGCTCGCGGGCGCAGCGGGCGGCGCCGACGGTGCGCTGTCAGGACCGTAGTAGGTGGTGCCCATGTCCCGGCCGTCGTTACCGGCATTCTTGCCGGGCGACGAGGCATTCAGCTGATAACCAGGCCACGTCGTTGGCGAGGCGCCACCCACATAGCTCGGGTCCCGATGATGGTGCTCGTTCCAATGGCAAGACCCGCTGCTCGCTGAACAGATTCGAAGCGGAAGGTGCAGGATGAGCAGCCGCTCCCGTCAGTCGTTTTGAAGCCCGTGCCATGCATGTCGTTGTTTTCGGCCAGTGACACCACTCGTCGCTGGCATTCCCGATTTGGAATCCAAACTCACGGCCATGCCCGATGCACCCTTGACCGTATTGTGACGAAAAATGGGATTGACGGCGCTGCCGAACTGGACCGGCGCGGGATAGGACGTGCCCACCATGTCGAAGATGTTGTCTTCCACGGTGACGGTATTGCTGCCGTCAGGGGCCATGATGTGCGTTTCGGTGTTCTTGAAGAGATTGCCCCTGATGATCAGTCCGGGGCCGGCCCCATAGAGCTGGATCGCGTCGCAATGCGCGCCACCATTCGCGTTGCAAAACGCCTGGCTGACGCGATCGAAGACGTTGCCGGGGCCAATCATGATGTTGGTGCCGCCGCCCAACTGGATGCCGTCGCCGTAGCCGTTGTTTCCGAAGAAGCTGTTCCTGATGGTGAGTCCGTCTGAGCGGGCCTTCGGTACCCAACCGTCCCTCGTTGCCCCCTAAGTTGACACCCGCGAAGCTCACGTTATCGACGAGCAGGGCCTGGGGACCGCACGAGCTGCCTTCGATGAAGTAGATGCCCGGCGCACCCGCGACGAAATTGCTGTTGGCAAATTCTATGTGCGTGCTGCAACCCGAGACGCGCACGTTCGTCAACTGCATGGCGTCGAAGCGCACAAAGTCGACGTTGTTCACCTGCGGGCTCATGCGGGCTCCGGTCGCGCTCGTCGACCGCAGGGTCACGAGCCCGCTGCGAGCGATGCTGCTCAGGTTGACAGTGCCGTAGTTGCCGCTATTGAGGCAAATCGTCGAGCCGTTCGGCGCCGCGGAGACGGCACTGGCGATGTTGGCGCCGACGCTGAGGGTTTGATCGCATGCCGCCAGAACGGCTGTTGGCGCCCCAAACAGAATTGCTGCGCACGCGAAGAGAATCAGTTTGGCACGGAGCGAATACGTCATGCGTTCAACCCTCCTCCTGAGGTGGCGCTGCTCGACAACGGTGGCTGCAGGATACTCCTAGCGAGAACTGAGCCAGGCCGGGTCCGCTCTCAACATTCGGCTTCAGTTCCGATAGTTTAGCCTCCGGTCCACCATACGCCACTAGGCGGGGCAAGCGTCATGAGCCTGACATCGGGATGGCCACGATGACACGACTGTCAAAGCTCTGAAGTCGTCGGAGTCTAGGCCGCGCGCCCGCGATATGCATTCGCGCGGGCGTCTCGAAGCGAACATTTGAAACGCGAGGGAATAATGTCCCGTTTCCACAGCTTGCTGGCACGTGTTGTGATCCTCAGTCTGGTTGCGTCGATATGCCTCCTCAGCATCGAAGACACCCACGCCGAGACGTTCACCGATCCAGGATTCGTGTCAGAGCTCGTCGCGACCCTCGCGCCGTTCACGCTGGTCGGCATGGCCTTCGCTCCGGACGGCCGCCTGTTCGTGTGGCAGAAGAACGGCGTCGTCCGGGTGATCAAGAACGGCGCAGCTGCTGCCGACGCCGTTCATCGACCTCAGCGCCAAGGTGAACACCTTCGACGACCGCGGCTTCTGGGGCCTGGCCTTCGACCCGAGACTTCGCCAGCAACGGCTACGTCTACATGACGCTACGTCTTCGAGAACGCCGGCAACCCGAACGACACCGGCCCAAGAACCTCCCGGCTCACGCGGGTCACGGCCGACCCCGCGCAATCCCGACGTCGCCCTGCCGGGCAGCGAGGTCGTGATCCTCGGCAGCGTCGGCACCCCACCCTGCAGCGCGCACCCGGCCGGCGCCGACTGCATCGGCGCCGACGGCAGCAGCCACACGCTCGGCGACGCTGCAGTTCGCCCCCGACGGCACGCTGTTCGTCGGCAACGGCGACGGCTCCGACGCCGATGGCCGATGCGCTCGCGCTGCGCGCCCAGGATCTCGACAGCTACGACCGGCAAGATCCTGCGGATCAACCCCGACGGCACCGCGCCGCCGGACAACCCGTTCTACGACGGCACGAACTCCATCGCGCTCGAAGGTGTGGCTGTACGGGGTGCGCAACCCGTTCCGGTTCACGCTCCACCCCACAGACCGGTGACATCTGGTTCGGCGACGTCGGCTGGAACACCTGGGAGGAGATCAACCGCGGCGTCCGCGGCGGCAACTACGGCTGGCCGTGCTACGAGGGCACCGGCGCGCAGCCGTTCTTCCAGAGCCAGTTCCCGTGTGCGCGCAGCTGCCGCCGATCGCGCGGTCACTCCGCCCGTTCCACACCTACAACCACAGCGTGGGCTCGGCCGCGATCGGCGGCCCGTTCTACACCGGCACCGCGTATCCGCCGCAGTACCGCGGCAACTTCTTCTTCGCCGACTACGCGGGCAGCTTCATCAAGCGGGTCGTGTTCGACGCGAGCCGGCAACCCGGTCAGCGTGCAGCCGTTCGCGACCGACGTCGACTCACCCGGTCGCCCTCGAGCTCGGGCCCGGACGGGATGATCTACTACCTGTCGTTCACGATCGGGCAGATCCGCCGGATCCGCTTCAACGGGCCGTCGCGCCGTCGCGTCGGCGACGCCCGACCAACGGCTACTCGCCGCTGACGGTGTCGTTCTCGAGCGCCGGCTCGCAGAACCCGGGCGGCGGGGCGCTCACCTACCTGCTGGGACTTCGGCGACGGCACGACGTCCACCGCCGCGAACCCGACCCACACCTACACCGCCGACCGTGCAGTCGCTACGTTCGACGCGTCGCTGACCGTGACCAACCCGTCCGGCGGCTCACCTCGTCGACGACGCGGTCGAATCACCGTGGGCAGCACGCCGCCGACGCCGACCATCACCGCGCCCGGCCGACGGCACGACGCGTCCTGCCGGGACAGACCGTCATCTATCAGCGGCTCGGCCACCGACCCCGAGGACGGGCCGCTGCCGGCGCCGCCGCGCTGAGTGGACGGTGCTGCTGCACCACAACACCCACGTCCACACCTTCGTCGGCGGCACGGGGACCCAGGGAAGCTTCGTGGCGGAGGACCACGGCTCGATCGGCACCTTCAGCTACGAGATCATCCTCGACGGCGACCGACAGCAGCGGGCTGAAGGCGAGCACCAGCGTCAACGCTCCCGGTCGGCGGCGACACGACGCCGCCGACCGGCGCCGACGGCCTTGACCGCGACCGCGGTCGGCACACGCAGATCAACCTGACTGGACCGCCTCGACCGACAACGTCGGGCGTGACCGGCTACCGCGTCGAGCGCTGCCAGGGCGCGGGCTGCACGCAACTTCGCGCCAGGTGGCACGCCGACCGCGACCAGCTTCAACGACACCGGCCTGGCTCCCGGCGACCAGCTACAGCTACCGGGTGCGGGCGGTCGATGCCGCCGGCAACCTGAGCGGGTACTCCAACGTGGCCACGGCGACCACTCCGGCCGCGCCGCCCGGTCCGCCCGGGCTGGTCGCCGCGTACTGGGCCTTCAACGAGGGAGCGGGCACGACGGTCACCGACCTCTCCGGCAACGGCAACACCGGCACCGATCACCGGCGCCGACCTGGTCGACGCAGGGCCGGTACGGCGGCGCGCTCAGCTTCAACGGCATCAGCAGCCTGGTGCGGGTCGCCGGCTCGGCCTCGCTGAACCTGACCACGGCGATGACCCTGTCGGCCTGGATCAGCCGACCGCAGCGCAGAGCGGCTGGCGCACCATCATGCAGCGCGCAGGCCGACGCCTACTTCCTCAACGCCAGCAACGACAGCGGGCCCCTTGCGGCCGTCGGGCGGCGGCACCTTCGGCGGCGCACGTCGACGTGGTCGAGCGGCCCGACGGCCAGCCCGGTCAACGCCTGGACCCACGTGGCGCTGACCTACGACGGCGCCGCCCTGCGGCTCTACGTCAACGGCGTCCTGGTCGGCGACCCAGGCGCGCACCGGCGCGATCCAGACCACGACCAATCCGCTGTGGATCGGCGGCAACAGCCCTACGGCGAGTACTTCCAGGGACTGATCGACGAGGTCCGCATCTACAACCGCGCGCTGAGCCAGGCCGAGATCCAGACCGACATGAACACGCCGATCGCCCCAGCCGTGCCGGACACGACCCCGCCGACTGCGCCGACGGGGCTGACCGCGACCGCGGCCGAGCCCGGCCAGATCAATCTGACCTGGACCGCGTCGACCGACAACGTCGGCGTCACCGGCTACCGCGTGGAGCGCTGCCAGGGCGCGGGCTGCACCGACTTCGCGCAGGTCGGCACGCCGACCGGGACGACACTCTCAGCGACACCGGCCTGGCGGCCACGACGACCTACAGCTACCGGGTCCGGGCCACCGATGCCGCCGGCAACCTCAGCGCGTACTCCGAACGTGCCTCGGCGACGACCACGCTCGCCCCGGACACGACGCCGCCGACGGCGCCGACCGGGCTTGGCGCGACAGCGGCTCAGCACCACCCAGATCAACCTGGGCTGGACCGCCTCGACCGACAACGTCGGCGTCACCGGCTACCGGGTCGAGCGCTGCCAGGGTGCGGGCTGCACGCAACTTCGCCCAGGTCGGCACGCCGACCGGCGACGACCTTCAACAACACCGGGCTGGCCGCCGAGCACGAGCTACCGCTATCCGGGTGCGGGCGACCGATGCCGCCGGCAACCTCAGCGCCGTACTCGACCATCGCATCGGCGACGACGCGCGCCGCGGCCGATACGACGCGCGCCGACCGCGCCGACCGGGCTCACGGCAACGCCGTGATCAGCACGAGCCAGATCAACCTGACCTGGACCGCCGTCGACCGACAACGTCGGCGTCACCGGCTACCGCGTCGAGCGCTGCCAGGGCACGAGCTGCACCAACTTCGCCCAGATCGGCACGCCGACCGGAACGACGCTTCAGCAACACGGGCCTGGCGGCGAACACGGTCTACCGCTACCGGGTGCGGGCGACCGACGCGGCCGGGCAACCTGAGCGCCTACTCCACCATCGTCATCGGCGACGACCCCGGCCGGCCGACACGACGCGCGCCGACGGCGCCGACGGGTCTCACCGCGACGGCGGTCGAGCACCAGCTCAGATCAACCTGAGCTGGACGGCCTCGACCGACAACGTCGGCGTGACCGGCTACCGCGTCGAGCGCTGCCAGGGCGCGGCTGCACCACTTCGCCGCAGTCGGCACGCCGACCACGACGACGTTCAGCAACACCGGGCTCGCGGCGCAACACGACCTACCGCTTCCGGGTGCGGGCCATCGACGCCGCCGGCAACCTGAGCACCTACTCCAGCGATCGTGTCGGCCACGACCCTGGCCGCGCCACCGGACACGACGCCGCCCACGGCGCCCGACCGGGCTCACGGCCACGGCGCCAGGCACGCACGCAGATCGACCTGAGCTGGACGCGCCTCGACCGACAACGTCGGGGTGACGGGCTATCGCGTCGAGCGCTGTCAGGGCGCGGGCTGCAGCAACTTCGCGCAGATCGCGACTCCGACCGGCAACGACCTTCAGCGACACCGGGCTTCTCGCCGGCGACCAGCTACCGCTATCGCGTTCGCGCCGTCGACGCGGCCGGCAATCTCAGCGGCTACTCGAACGTCGCCTCGGCGATGACCCTGGGTACACCGGACACCACACCGCCCTCGGCGCCGGCCGGGTTGACGGCGACCGCCATCAGTAGCGCTCGGGTCGACCTGAGCTGGACGGCATCTACCGATAACGTCGCGCGTCACCGGGTATCGCCTCGAGCGCTGCCAGGGTGCGGGGTGCACCAACTTCGCCGCAGATCGCCACGCCGAGTGGGACGACCGTCAGCGACACCGGCGTGTCGCAGACGACCAGCTACAGCTATCGGGTCCGGGCGACCGACCTGGCCAGCAACCTCAGCGCGTACTCGAATGTCGCGAGCGTCACGACGCCGAGCACGCCGGCACCAGTTGGCCTCGTGGCGGCCTATGCCTTCAACGAGGGTGTGGGCACGACGGTAGACGACGCTCTCGGGCAACGGCAACACCGGCACGATCACGGGCGCCGGCTGGTCGACGCAGGGCCGGTTCGGCGGCGCGCTCAGCTTCAACGGCATCAGCAACGTCGGTGCGGGTCCCGGCGTCGCCCTCGCTTGAACCTCGTCCTCGGCAATGACGCTGTCGGCATGGATCCTGCCGACCGTATCGCAGAGCGGCTGGCGCACCATCATGCAGCGCGAGACCGACGCCTACTTCCTCAACGCCAGCAATGACAGCGGCCCCTTGCTGCCGTCGGGCGGCGGCACCTTCGGTGGCACCGTCGACGTGGTCAGCGGGCCGACGGCGAGCCCGGTCAACGCCTGGACGCACGTGGCGATGACCTACGACGGCAGCCGCGCTCAGGCTCTACGTCAACGGCACTCTGGCGGCGACCCAGCCGCGCACCGGGCGCGATCCAGACAACGACCAACCCGCTGTGGATCGGCGGCAACAGCCCTTACGGCGAGTACTTCCAGGGACTCATCGACGAGGCCCGCATCTACAACCGCGCCCTGAGTCAGGCCGAGATTCAAGACGACATGAATATCCCGGTCGGACCTTAAGGGTGGGGGGCTCGCCGGCGATCCTAGGGGCTGGGCGGCATCCTCTGTTAACCCCTCACGAGCAGGCCCCAGATCCGCCATCCGATAACCCGCAGATTCGTCGGATTCCCGGACGGAGTTTGGGACCCGCTCGCGCTGATCCCCATGTCCCGACCATTGTTGCCGGCGTTCTTCCCTGGTGATCCCGCGTTGAGCGCAAACCCGGCGTAGGTGGTTGGGGAGGCGCCCCCCACATAGCTCGGAGTCCCGATGACGTTGCCGATCAGCCACGAACAGCCCGAGCAGCCGCGATCGGCCGCTTGATCGCCCGTGTCGTCGTAGAGACTGAAGCGAAACGTACACGTCGAGCACCCGCTCCCGTTGGACGTCTTGAAGCGTGTCGTGCCGCCGTGCATAACATTGTTCTCTGCGAGCACGTTGCTGCTCGCCGACTTACCCGGCTTGCTGTCGAACGAGACCTGGACGTTCCGCACTGTATTGTGGCGGAAGATCGGCGACGCGGCACTCCCGAATTGGATCTTGTCGATGTTCGCCACCCCCGTGCCATCGAACACATTGTGCTCGACCAATACGCCGCTACTACCGTCGGGCGCCATGATGAAGGTGTCGCCGTTCTTGAAGAAGTTCTGCTTGAGGATGATGTTGCTCCCGTTCGACGGCACGATCTGGAACGAATCGACGTGCGGGCCGCAGCTTCCCTGGCGGAGATCGAGGAATGTGTTATTCGGGCCGATCGTGATGTTGCTGGTGCCAACGATCTGAATCCCGTCACTGCATCCGCCGTTCGAGAAGATATTGTTCCTGACGGTGACGTTCGAGATATTCAGAAGCTCCAGCCGGCCCTCGATGCCGCTCCCGCTAGCGTCATACGGCCCAAACGTGTTCCCCTCGACGAGGAATGGCCCTGTCGTCGGCGAACATCCATCCGTCCTAATCAGGAGCTGGTTGCTCCCGAAGTTGTTGTTGATGAACTCGATGTCACGCGAGCAACTGTTCACGACCGAGCCCGGAACGGTTAGGTTTTGGAACCGCATGAACCGAGAGTTACCAGGCTGTGGGCTGAGCGTCGCCGTCTGTGTCCCGGAGGCAGACTGTACCGTCACGTAGCCGGTACGCTGCATATCGAACAGGTTGACCGTGCCGTAGTTCCCGCTGTTGAGGCAAATCGTCGAGCCGTTTGCCGCGCTGGAGATCGCCGTGGACAGCGACATGCCGCCCGGATTACAAGCCCCGGCTCCGCCCGGAGCATTGCACGTGATGGTGCAGGACTGCGCCTGCACGTCCCAGGTGGCGAATGTCGCCAGCAGCAGGAGGCCTACGAGCGCGAGCAGGATCTGGGTGTTATGCCTCGTCATGAGCGACCTCCCAGGAAAGATGGAGCCCGGCATCAACGATCCGTATCGATCCGACGTCGTATCGAAACAGCTACGGATGCTCCTCCAGCAAAACTGAGGAACGGCATCATCCATCGGACAGTCGTGGGCAGAGTGAAAGACACGGCGGGGAGAAAGAACATGCCAGCGGCAAGACTTACGAAGGCATAAAGCCAAGGCCCTGCCGATGGCCACAGGCCGACGCATGCGACTGCGACAAGCACGCCAAACGCTGCAGCCGCACCTGGGATCCTCGCATCCTCTGAATCGGACAACCCCGTGCAACCGAATGCCGGGTCACCGGGGCGTGCGGCGCCGCTCCCGCTGCCGGCGGGCATCCCGGCGACACGCCCATCCTTCGGGCCATTGATCGGTGCCCCCCACATGTCCGAGGCAATTTCCTCCTTCGTCAGGGCAAGCGAGTAAATACGCACGTCCTCAATCGAACCGGCGAATTCGAACCCTGTGGGGCTGCTCCGCCTCCCGACGTACACCGCCTCCCGAGAGCTGCGTTGCCTGCCGGTCACCTCGCCAGCCAGAAAACCGTTGTTCAGTTTCCCGTTCAAATAGACGTCCAGTGTTTTCGCTTCGGCATCGTAGACTCCAGCCACGTGATACCAGGCACCGGCTACAAGGGGAGTCGCGCCGTACCGCGCCATGAGGTTGCCGCATGCATCCGCGAGTTTGAACCCGATTGTGCGTGGCCCTCGGTCCACCGTCGTGTCCAATTGATAACCCAGCCCAGCCCCGTTGTGGTTGGACACGATCGCCGCGTCGTCGGCCGGAAAGGAAGTGGGATTGATCCACGCGCTGATTGTCATGCTGCCAGTGAGCCGAAACGCCATGGAACGGCCGAAATCAATGTACTCCCGTTCGCCGTCAAATTTAACGGCGCCACCTTTGATACCGGCCACGCGCTTCGGTTCGCTGCGGAACCTGCCGTCCAAACCATGCCCGGAGGAATCCAGCGCAACGCTACCGCCGCTTTCGTCGAGCTTCCAATAGGCTTCGAGAGTCCCCGGTGAGGTTGATCCACGGGTGCTGAGAGGCTCGCCCGAATAGGCCCAGACCCCAAGGACAAGCGCCAACGCCAGTGTCGCCGCAATCAGCGCTGTCCATCTGCAAACCAGCAAACCGGGTAAGCAAATTTCCCGTCGCGAACTGATCAACGTACCCAGCATCGCTCCAATCGCGTTCGTCGCTAAGTCAACAACCGAAGGCTGTCGGTGCATCATGAAGAGTTGGGAGGTTTCGGCAAACAACGCGATAGCGGCTGCTGCAAGTGTCGCCCGCAGCGGGCCTAGCGATGCGAAGACGATCCCTACAGGCACGTAGGCCGCAATGTTTTCGACAGCATCAATAGCGTCGTGGAAACTGAATTCAAACTTCACGTGGACCGGCGGTCGCAACTCCACTGGAATGGAAGTGGCGGCAAGAACCATCAGAATGACTGGAGCTCGCCACATGATCTTGTGTGCCGGGCGACTGCTGCTGGAAATCAGTGTGATCGGAACTCGCACAGTGGCAAGATCCCCTCAAATGATACGCGACGACCTTCAGCCCGATACCATGGAGCGAGGTTCGGCCTTGATCGCTCGGGGCGCGCTCCTGGGGCTGCCCTAGCATGTCCGGACTCGGAATAGTGTTAACAGTTGCCGTGAACGAAGAAGAGGGTCATCGGCCCTATCTTTCCCAGAGTGGAACTCCGGCCAAGGAAACCACTGTGGGAGGACGGACCGATGACCCTCGACGAGAGCGTACACGGAATGCGGCTGCGCGTCATCGAGCGCGCGCAGGTGCTCGGCAACGTCAGCGCCGTCTGCCGCGAGATGGGAATCTCCCGGACGCTCTTCTATCGCTGGCGCCACCGGCTCGAACGCTATGGGGTCGACGGCGTGCACCCACGCCGGCAGCGCGGCCGGGCGGGGCGGCCGGTGGCGACCCCGCCGGAAGTGGAGCGGCTGGTGCTGGGCATCGCGATCAGCGCGGCCACCTGGGGCTGCCGCCGGATCGCGGCCTACCTGGCTCGCACCTGGCAGATTCGCGTGGCGCCCAGCACCGTGCAGCGGCTGCTGCGCCGGATCGGCCTGGCCACGAGACGGGCACGGCTTACTGTGCTCGAGCAACAGGCGGCGCGCACGGCCGGGCTGCTGACCGACCGCACGCGGCGCACCCTTTGGCGCGCCCGCCACGGCCACACGCGCCACGTCGAGGCGAACGAGCCGGGCCAACTCGTGTGCCTGGACACCTTTTACATTGGCAATCTCAAAGGGGTCGGCAAGGTATGGCAGATTACGGCCTGCGACGCGGCGACCTCGTATGGGCTCGCCAGCCTGCTGCCGGCCCACGATGCGGCGGCCGCCGCCACGTTCCTGCGCGAGGTCGTCGTGCCCCACTTCCAGCGCGCCGGCTGGCCAGTGCGGCGCGTGCTCACCGACGGCGGGCCGGAATTCAAGGGCGCCTTTGAGGTCGCCTGTCGCGAGCTCGGCCTACGGCACACCCGCACGAAACCCCGCCATGCCTGGACCAACGGGTTCGTCGAACGGCTGCAGGGCACGATCCTCCAAGAACTCTGGCGCGTGGTGTTCCGGCGACGCTACTTCACGAGCCGCGCGGCCCTGCAGCGTGCCCTCGACGGCTTCATGCGCTACTACAACACCGAGCGGCCGCACCAAGGCTACCGCGTCCGCGGTCGCACCCCGGCCGCGCTCGTCTGGGGCGTGGCGGCGGCGCAGTGATCTCATTCACCACTCTGGAATGGCGAAAGTGTCAACACCGTTTCGAGTCTGGACACCCTAGCAGGCGTCGAGCCCGCTTCCGGGCCGCTCGAGATGGGAGGGCTCGGGGTGAGAAGCCGGTGCGTTTCCCTCCATCGCCTCGTCGAGGGTGTCGGGCCCGCGGCGGCGCCCGGCACGGTAATCAACGGTTGGAATCCCGGAATCCGTTTCTCAACTGGAGCTGCCCGCCTGGACCGGACAACGTGAGATGATAAGCGCTAGAGAAGTCCCCCAACCGCGAAAGGAACAGCCGACAGTCCTGTGAACAAGTCTTTTCTCGGTTACTATCGGTGCCCCGAGAAGTTTGCCGACTTCGCCCTCACCGGCGAGCCTTCCGAGAAAACGGGCTTCTTTCACTTCGGGGAAGGAGTACTGTGCCACGGATCGACCGCCTCCGGCCTGCTCGGCCAGGAGATCCGCGGGCTTCTGTACGATGCGCTCGCCTGACGTCGCAATCAACGAACTATCCACACTACGATTGCCTTTCGATCCCGACGAGATCACCGAAACCCTACGCCTCGAGCGGTACCTCCCACACTCGCACAACGGTCTCGGCAAGCCCCCCCAGGAACGATCGCTTTGGAACGCATATCGCTTCCTTCGGCCGGCTCTGCCCGTCGCGATCCGAAAGCACCTTCACAGACTCTACGTGAGCGGCTGGGAACAACTGCCGTTCCCGAGCTGGCCGGTCGACAGAACCGTCGACAACATCTTCGAGAGGCTGTTTACCCTGGTGCTGAAGACTCGGGCGGTCGACCGAATCCCATTTGTCTGGTTCTGGCCCGAGGGGGCGCCCAGCTGCGCTATCGTCACCCACGACGTGGAGACGCTCGCCGGCAGGGACTTCTGCCCCAGCCTCATGGATCTCGATGACTCCGCCGGCATAAAATCGTCGTTCCAGATCGTGCCCGAGCGGCGCTACCCAGTGACGCCAAGCTTCCTCGACGGCTTCCGCGACCGCGGGTTTGAGATCAACGTTCACGACTTGAACCATGATGGCCACCTGTTTGCCAGCCGGGATGGCTTTTTGCAACGCGTCGAACGGATCAACGACTACGCAAGGCAATTCGGTGCAGTCGGCTTCCGCTCCGGCAATCTCTACCGTAATCAACAGTGGTTCGGGGCGCTGGACTTCTCCTACGATATGTCGGTTCCCAATGTCGCGCACCTCGATCCCCAACGAGGCGGCTGCTGCACTGTCCTGCCTTTCTTCATAGGCAAGCTCCTCGAGCTGCCGCTGACCACCACGCAAGACTACTCACTCTTTCACGTCCTGAACGACTATTCCCTCGACCTCTGGAAGAGGCAGATCACGCTCGTCACCGAAAAGCACGGTCTGGTGAGTTTCATCGTCCATCCCGACTATGTGATCGACAAACGAGCGCGAGCCACGTACCAAGCGCTTTTGGCTCATCTCGTTCGTTTACGCGACGCTGGCGCCCTTTGGATCCCGCTCCCGAGGGAGGTCGACCAGTGGTGGCGCGAGAGAAGTGAGATGACCGTCGTAGCCAATGGTACCGGATGGCGAATCGAGGGAAAGGGGAAGGAGCGGGCCCGGCTGGCGTTTGCGTCCCTCGTTGGCGATAAGCTCGTCTTCACTATCGAAGAGCGAAGCTGACGAGACTTTGAGAGCCAAGGTTAGCGTGGCAAGCGAGAGCTGACCGTGGCGGTACATACCCTCGATCCGCTGCAGGATCCGCGCTGGCCCGAATTCCTCGAGCGACACCCTTGCGCTAGCGTGTTCCACTCCAGGGGATGGCTGGCGTCTCTGCGCCGCACCTACGGGTATGAGCCGATCGCGTACACGACGTCGCCGCCGAGTGCGCAGCTCGCCAACGCCGTGGTCTTCTGCCGGGTTCATAGCTGGCTGACGGGGCGTCGGTTGGTCTCGTTGCCGTTCTCCGACCACTGTGAGCCCTTGGTCGACAGCGAAGAAGAGATGCACGACCTCCTCAGCGCCCTGCAGCGCGATCTGACGGGAGAAAACTGGAAATATATCGAGCTCAGGCCTCTGCACAGATCGGTGGGAGGCTCAGCCGGTTTTGAGACGAGCGACGTCTTCTATTCTCATCGCATTGATCTTCGTTCGCCGCTCGAGTTACTCTTGAGCAGTTTTCACAAGAACTGTACCCAGCGCAAGATTCGGCGCGCGGCACGAGAGGGCCTGACCTACGAAGAAGGACGGTCTGACGCCATGCTCCGCAAGTTCTACGACTTGCTCCTTCTGACGTGCCGCCGAAAGGAGCTACCCCCGCAACCGCTCGACTGGTTTCGCCAGCTGATCGAAGCCCTAGGCCACAGCCTCAAGATTCACGTCGCCTCCAAGGACGGTCGCCCGATCGCCAGCATTCTGACTCTCAGTTTCAAGCGCTCGCTCGTTTACAAGTACGGCTGCTCGGACACACGATTCAGCCGCCTCGGGGGCACCCACTTTCTCCTCTGGAATGCCATCCAGGAAGCCAAGCGGAGCGAACTTCACGAATTCGACCTGGGTCGTTCCGACCTACACACTCCCGGGCTCGTGACGTTCAAGGACCGGTGGGGTACCACACGATCTGTGCTCAACTATGTGCGATGCTGTGCAGCTCCGGTCCGTAGCGTCACTGGGCCCGGCACGCTGCGAATCGCGAAGAAGGTCTTCGCTCGTATGCCCGACAATTGTTTGATCGCCGCTGGACAGATGCTCTATCGCCACATCGGATAGGCGCCCAAAGAAGCGATTGTCCAGACACTCGGCTCGTCGAACGCTGTCTTGACGAGAAGCGTGGGAAAATGCTGTTCATGAAAAATCGTTGTGTCGTGCTCAACGGCATATTCTGCGAGAGGGGATGATTCCTTCGGATCGCGGCACCGGGGTCCTCAACCGATCATCGCGGCCGACAAGACCTCGGCCGTCGACGACGAGAGCGGCTGCTCTCGCCATCCTCGTGACCCTGCTGCTGGCCGTGTCCTGGCCGTCGGTCGTCAGGCTGCTCCGGCTCTCGTTCGAGCAGGAGCACTATTCCCACATGGTCCTGGTGCCCGCCATCACCGCGTTCATCCTGTTCATGGAGCGCCGCACGATCTTCGCGCACGCGGCGACGGCGCCGCGCGCGGCGTTGGCGCTTTTCGCCGCCGGCGGGCTCGTGTGGTGGCTCGGCCGACGATATCCGCTCTCACCGAGCGAAAACGATGAGCTCTCCATCACGATGCTGGCGATCGTCACCGCTTGGGTTGGCGCCTTCGTGCTCTGCTACGGACCCCGCGCCCTGCGCGCAGGCTATTTCGCTGTGCTGTTCCCGCTGCTGATGGTTCCGATTCCGGACGCGCTACTCGCCCGCGTGATTTCATGGATCCTGGTCGGATCGGCGGAGGTGTCCTACCTCGCGTTCGACCTCGCCGGCGTGCCCGTCTTCCGGAACGGCTTCGTCTTCACGTTGCCGAGCGTCACCATCGAGGTCGCCCGAGAGTGCAGCGGCATACGCTCGAGCATGGCGCTGCTGATCATGACCCTCTTGGGCGGGCACTTCTTGCTCAAGTCGGTGGCCGCGAAGGTCGCGCTCGTGCTCGTCGCGCTCCCGTTGCTCGTCGTCAAGAACGGCATCCGGATCGTGACCCTGTCGCTGCTCGCGGTCTACGTCGACCCAAGCTTTCTCACTGGGGAGCTCCATCGTCAGGGTGGGATCCTGTTCTTTCTGATGGCCCTGGGAATCCTCGGGTTCGCCGTCCGGCTGCTCCAGCGGGCCGAGCAGAGCCGGGCTCACGCGACAGGCCTGGACAACGCCGAAGCGAAATCCGTGGCCGTACGGACCGAGAGCTGACGCATGTCACGCACCGTGCGCCGCTCTGTGCTGCTGCTGGCGATCGCGCTACTGGTCGTCGGGGCGACGATCGCCGTCTGGCTCCGCTTCTCGCCCCGCGCCCAGGAAGCTCGCCACCTCAGGCGCGGGGAGGCGTACTTCGCGCAGACGCAATTCCGCGAAGCGATCATCGAGTATCAGAACGTCCTGCAGGTCGACTCCGGCCACGCCCGGGCCATTCGTCAGCTCGGCCTCGCCCACTACCGGCTCGGTGAGCTCGGGCATGCGATGCGCTACCTGCCACGAGCCCAGGAGCTCGAGCCGGAGGACGTCGAAATTCGACTGAAGCTCGGCGGGATCTATCTCCTGACCAGGCAGCTCGACAAGGCCCGCGATCAGGCGGGGTTCGTGCTGGAACGTGAGCCGACGAATCTCGACGCTCTCTCCCTCCGCGCGGGGGCGGCCAAAACGCCGAACGAGATTGACTCGACCATTCGCCTCTTGAACGACGCTGCGGGCGCCCACCGCGACAAGGCGAAGTTCCACCTGGCTCTCGGAACCCTGTATGTCAGCCGCGGGAACTGGATCGCCGCGGAGCGGGCCCTGAACGAAGCAGTCGCGGTGGAGCCGCGTTCGATCGAAGGGCACACGGCCCTGGGGGAGTTCCACTTGCTTCGTCGGAACCTCTCAGCTGCCGAGCGAGAGTTCAAGGCGGCGGCCGACGTCGCGCCGGCGGGCTCCGTCGCGTGGATTAATCTCGCGGACTTCTATCTCCGGTCGCAGCGGCTTGACGACGCCAAGCGACTCCTCGTCGAGACGACTCAGAAGATCCCCAATCACGTCCCGGCCTGGGTTCGCCTCGCCGAGATCGCCCTCCTCCAGGGCAAGCACGACGAGAGCCTGAAGGCTCTCGACGTCGTCCTCAAAACGAATCCCAAGAGCCTGGAGGCGCAGTACATCCGCGGGCGGGTGTACCTGGCTCAGCGCAAGATCGACGACGCCATTCGCGATCTCCAGGACGTCCTGAAATCCGAGCCCCGGTTCGCGCCAGCGCACTTTCATCTCGCGCTCACGGATCTTCAGGCCGGCAATCAGCAGCAGGCGCGCTGGCGCCTGAAAGAGGCGATCGCGATCGACCCGAACTTCGCCGACGCCATCCGTCTGCTGGCGGAGGTGAACGTTCAATCCGGAGCGCTCCAGCCGGCCATCGAAGCCCTCCAAACACTCATTGCGATGTACCCGAACGAGCCCGGAGGTTACGTGAGCCTGAGCTCGGCGTATCTGGCGAAAGGCGATCCAGCGCGCGCGGCTGACGCCGGCCGAAAGGTCATCGCGATCGCCCCCAAGGACGCGCGCGGGCCGTATCTGGTGGGGCTCGCCCTGTTTGCGCAGGGACAGCGAGCAGGTGCCGCCCAGCAGTTCGAGGCGTCACTCGACCTCGCGCCGGGGTTCATCGAGCCGCTGACGCAGCTGGTCGCGATGGCGCTGAACGCCAAGAAGCCGGAAGTCGCTCAGGAGCGCATCGAGCAGCAGATCAAGCGGGTACCCAAGTCGGGGCGCGCGTACCATCTGCTCGGCACGGTGCAACTGGTTCGAGGCCAGACCGGTCGCGCCGAAGCGTCTTTGCTACGCGCACTCGAGCTCGAGCCCAATCTGGTCGGCGCCTACCTCGTGCTGGGACAAATCTATGCCGCCGCGGGGAACTACGACGAGGCCATTGCGAAGCTTCAAAAGGCCCTTGCGGCGGACCCGACGAATCTCATCGTTCAGATGCGCCTGGGGATCCTTCACGAAAAGAAGGCCGACTATCCGAAGGCACGCCAGGTGTACGAGCAGATCCTCGGGCAGAAACCGCGGTTTGGCCCGGCGGCGAACAATCTCGCTTATCTTTACTCGGAGCGCGGAGGAGACCAGAACAAGGCCCTGGAGCTGGCCCAGATCGCCAAGGAGGCCGCCCCTGACGATCCCCACGTCGCGGATACGCTGGGATGGATCCTCTACAAGCGCGGCGTCTATGAGCTGGCGCTCAGCCATTTGAGGGAGAGCGCCCGCAAGCTACCCGAGAACCCTGAGATTCAGTACCACCTGGGGATGGCGGCCTACCGGACAGGCGATATGAAGACCGCCAGGGAAGCCCTGGGTCGAGCAGCCGCCGCGAGTGCCGACTTCGGCGGCAAGGCCGAAGCTCAAAAGACCCTGGCGTCCCTGCGGTAGCCCCTTAGCAAGCGCCAGGGGTCGTACTCCTCGTAACACGCCCAGAATCGCGCCGCTTAAGTGGAGATGTTTGCTCGCTCCCCTCTTCGGCTGGAGTCATGGGGCGACATTTGACCGGGGCGACACGAGAAAAATGTTGACGCGCACTTAGGGAATTGCGTAGCCTCATCGTACGACAGGGCGAATGCCCGCTATTTTCGCTACCAGAGACGACGTCACCGCCGGCAACTCTTCGGCGGCTCGGCTGGACAGATCGCATCGACTGCAAACAACGGATCGATCCGTGACGCCCTTGGGGCACGCGATTCACTGGCTGAGTGTTCAGGACACCTTCGCTCCGCTGATGCGCGTTCGACTGCTAGGTTCATGGGGATAAATAGTAGGGTGAGCCAACTACCGAGCCAACCGATCCTCCGGCCAACCACAGACCCAAAATCTCCTGCAGTGGGTTTCCCGGGTCTCTGGGTTCTCGGAATTGTCCTTTGTCTCATGGTGTCACCTGCGTGGGGCCAGCAAGCTCCAACTCGCGGCGGTGACGCTCCGCCGCAGACGCCGGCTACCGAATCCAGTTCCACCCCCGCGACCTCCGCCACCGCGATCGCGAACTATCCTCTCGAGCTACTGGGCCTCTTGGCGCCTCCGCAGAAGGGGCAGGTATCACTCACGCCGTCGATCTCTATTACCGAGGAGTACAACGACAATATTTTTACCAACAATCAGGACCGACAATGGGATTTCATCACGACCTTCTCCCCGTCCATCGTGTTGAATATCAGCCGGCCAACTTACGAGTTGAGAGCCGGCTATTCATTCGGTGCGGACATCTATGCACGGGAAAGCGATCTCAACGAAGCTTTCGCTCGCCAGAACTTCCTCGCGTACGGCCTCTTTCGGCTGACGCCAACATTGACGTTGAGTGTCGCTGATTCGTTCGCGTACAACGACAATTCACTCCTAGGCACTCAGGGGGCATTCTCCACCGGTCGGCAAAAATCGTTGAGCAACAACTTCCTGCCTTCTATGACGTGGCAGATGACCGCCCGCAACTCATTGGCCCTCAACGCCGCGTATGACATCATACGCTACACAAGCGGCGGTGCCGGTATCGATTCTGACACCTATATGATTGCGAGCATTTTCACCCATGCATTTACACCACGCTTTGCCGGCAGTGTCGGGTATTTGTTTACGTACCTGGCTCCAGGGGGACAGCAGGATGATTCGGCGTCTCACAATCCTACAGTTGGCTTCAGCTACCAATTGACGCCAACGCTCACGGCTGCGGTTCAAGGGGGGCCCGCCATCACGATAATAGCGGGAGACACGACCGTGACACCCGCAGGGTTTGCAAGTCTAGTTCAGTTGCTCCCATTCGGCTCAGCGAGCGTGCGGTACTCTCGGACCGTAGCCACCGCGGGCGGTTTCGGTGGAACGAACGACACGCAGACGGCCTCCGGTACTCTCGCCGTTTCCAGCTTGATGCGCGGCTTGGTTATTCTGGCCAGTCCCTCATACACCCACTCGGAACCCATAGGCTCCAATCAGGCAGGACAAGAGACCCTTCAGTCAGTCAATCTGACCATCGGGGCCAGCTATCAGCTCGCCCGGTTCACGACGCTCTTTGGCGGATACACGTTCTTTTGGCAGCGCTCTGAAGGATCGTCGACCACCCAGCAGGTCGATGTGGACCAGAATCGGGTTCGGTTCGGCATCCAGTTCGGATACCCCATCAACTTCGACTAGTCCATCTGGCTTCGAGTACCACCACGTTCGCATCTCGATCAGCCGACTGGCGTTCTCACTCCCGCGCCCCCAGGAAGTCCCGCCCCAGCACCCGCTGCACCAGGCCGACCGTCGCGAAGGTCATCACGAGCATCACGAGCCCCAGGACGGCGATGGCGCCGAACTGGCCCTCTTCCTTGAGATCGAAGATCACGACCGACATCACCTTGGTCGAGGGCGTGAAGAGGATGATGGAGGCCGAGAGCTCGCGGATCACGCCGATGAAGATGAAGCACCAGGCGGCGATGACGCCGCTCCGGGCCAGCGGCGCCGTGATGTCGCGCAGGACGCGCAGACGTCCGCCCCCGAGGATCCTCCCGGCGTCCTCGAGATCGGCCGGGATCGCCTGGAAAGTCGCGTCGGACTGCGCGTAGCCGACCGGCATCTCCTTGGTCAGATACGCGATGAAGAGGATCCACAGAGTGCCGTAGAGAAGCAGGGGCGGGCGCGTGTAGGCGATGAACAGGCCTACGGCCAGAACGACGCCCGGAATGACCACGGGCGCCAGCGCGAGGAACGCCACCAGCTGGTGGCCGACCACGAGCCGGCGGCTCGTCACGTAGGACAGCAAGGTGACGAGCCCGGCGCCCACACAGGCCGTCATCACGCCGAGCTCGAGCGTGTTCAGGATCGCGGCCTGGGTCGCGCTGTACTCGAAGAAGGTGAACGTGAAATTCGCGAGCGTGAGGTTATCCCAGCCGAGCGGTTGGGCCCACGCGCGCGACACCGACGCCTTCGCCAGCACCGCGTAGGGAAGAAAGATGGGACACGCCATCACGGCGAGCACGGCAAGGAACGCCGGCCATCGCCAGATGCCCAGGCGAATCGTCCGCCGCTGGCCGCCCTTGCCGCCGACCGCCGCGTAACCGCGCCGACCCAAGAGCCGCTTCTGCACGAGCAACAGGAGCGCCGTCGCCAGCAAGAGCGGCATCGAGAACGCCGCGGCCATCTCGGTCTTGGGCGGGAACTGGAAGAACGTCCAGATCTGCGTCGTGATCGTGTGGAACCCGGCCGGCAAGGACAGGATCGCCGGCGAGCCGAACAGCGCGAGCGCCTGCAGGACCGCTAGGATGAAGCCGCTCAGGAACGCGGGCGCGGCCATCGGCAAGGTTACCGTGCGCGCGACGGTCAGCCGTCCGGCACCGAGGATCGACGCGGCCTCCTCGAGATCGGAGGCGATGAGCGCCAGGGTGTTCGCGATCATGATGTAGACGTAGGGAAACGTGTAGATCGTGACGACGAAGACGAGCCCGGGCATGCTGAAGATGTTGAAGAGCGGCTCGGCCGAGCCGCTGAGGCTTCGCCAGAGCTTGTTGACGATCCCCGCGTTGGGCCCCGCCAGCATCACCCACGCGAAGGCCCCGAGGAAGGGCGGCGTCACGAACGAGGCCATGACGAGCCCGCGGATCAGACCGCGGCCGGGCACGTCCGTGCGGGCCGTGAGCCACGCCAGCGGCGCGCCCAGCGCCACGGACGCGAGCCCCACCCAGAACGCGAGCACGATCGTGTTCCAGAGCGCCTTCTGGAGCGCTGGATCGGCGAAGACCCGGCGGTAGTGGGCGAAGGTCGGCCCGGCGTCGCCCCCGACGCTGAGCGACGCGATCCAGCCGATCGGAAGCGCCATCAGGAACACCAGCGCGAGCGCGGAGGCGACCCAGACGGGCAGGGAGCGGTCGAGGCCCTGGAGCCGCGCGAGGCTCACGGCCGGCTCAGGCTCCGAAGAACTCGACGAACCGGCTCTTGATCTCCTCGTTGCGCTTCTCGAGCTCCTCGGGGTCCACGGTGAGGAGCTTGAGGTCCGACAGCTTCGGCTTGTCGGTCGGATACTTCACGTCCGGGTGGCCGGTGTAGAGGCCCTCGCTGTCGGCCATCACCTGCTGGAGCTCGCGCGTGAAAGTGAAGTCGGTGAAGAGCTTGGCGGCGTTGGGGTGCGGGGCGAAGCTCGCGATCGCGGTGGGCGAGACGACGAGCGGCACGCCTTCCTTGGGATAGACGACCTCGATCGGATTGCCCTTCTTCTTCATCTGATAGTAGTAGTAGTCGCCGCCGTCCACCGCCACCTGACGCTCGCCGGAGGCCACCACGCCCGCGGGATCGACCGCCGACTGGACCAGCATGAGCTTGTTCTGCGCGAGCTGCTTGAAGTAGTCCCAGCCGTAGAGCTGCACGAGCGCCAGCACGTGCGTCGCGATGACGCCGCTGTAGCCCGGATGCGCCGTCACCAGCTTGCCCCGCCACTTGGGGTCGAGAAGATCCTTCCAGCCCTTCGGCGCCTCCGCGGCCGACACGAGCTTGGTGTTGTAGGCGATCACGTTGACGGTCGCGCGCAGGGTGAAGTAGTAGCCGTCCTTGTCCTTGAAGCCCGCGGGGAAGCCGTCGACGCCCGGCGGCGTGTACTTCATCAGGAGCTTCTTTTCCTTCAGCAGCACGAAGTGGCCGGCGTCGGAGGTGTGGATCACGTCCACGAGCTTCAGGTTCGCCTGGAGCTCCTGCATTACGCGCTGGAGGATCCGCTGCGAGCCGGTCCGGTGGACCTCCACCTTGATCCCCGGGTGGGCAGCCTCGAAGAGCTTCGCGACCTTCTCGGCCGTCGGCAGCGCCAGCGAGGTGTACCAGACGACTTTGCCCTCCTTCTTCGCGACCTCCGTGCGCGCGTCCTGCGCCGAGACGGAGACGGCGACGAGCATGCCGATCGACACGAGCAGGCCGACGAGGGCGCTCCGGCTTTTCATGACTGTGCTCCTCACAGGGTGAGTGATTGCATCAGGGTATCGAGACTCGGCGCGGTATCCAAGGTCCGGACGTCCCGGATCACGCGCGACGCGCGCGCGTCGGGCATGGCGAGACTCGCGTTGCCCCGAAACTTCGCCTCGAGCTCGTCCCGCCCCATCGGCGAGTCGGGGCCCCCGCGCGGATGATCCTGCCACTCCTCGACGACGCGCCCATCCTTCAGGCGAACGCGGAGATGGCCGACGAACTGGCGCGGATAGTCGATGGTCGGATCGAGCTCATAGCCCACGCGGGATGCGACCGCGAGGACCTCCGGGGCGCGCACGACGTCGTCCTCGAACTCGGCGAGGCTGGCCCGGCCGCGGGTCAGGATCACCGCCAGCAGGTAGGGCAGGCTGAACTTGGCGGCGTAGCCGTTTTGTGGCGCGTGCTTGGACGCGAGCGGCTCCCAGAGGCGGGGCACGGGTCCCGCGGCGGTCCGGCAGCGGATCTCGACGATGTCCTCCGGGCGCACGCCGCGCTCGCGAAGCCGAAGCGCGCAGTCCATGTACGGTTGAGCGATCGAGCCGCACGGGTAGGGCTTGAACGTGAGCTGCTCGAGCTCCCAGACGCGGCCGAGGCTCGCGAGCAGCTCGTCGAGGCGGGCTTCCTGAAAATCGCCGGCAAAGGCGCGATAAAAGCCGTGCTCGCCCTCGAAGACCGTCTCCGGACCGGTGAAGCCGGACTGCGCGAGCAGCGCGGCGATGACGCCGGCGTGAGCCGCCCAGCCCGGGTGCAGGCGCTTGGTCCACGACCCGTCGGCCAGATACTCGATGATCCCGGCGGCCTGGCTCCCGCAGATCCCGAAGGCGCGCACCAGCTCGTCCTCGGTCAATCCGAAGAGCTTTCCCGCCGCGGCGGCGCCGGCGAAGGTCCCGGCGAGCGCGGTCGGATGGTAGTGCCGCGCGTGGAACTTGCCGGGGACCGCGAGCCCGACCCGGCACATCACCTCGACGGCGGCCACGATCGCCGTCGAGCGCGGCGCGCCCGGACGCGCCGGCGGCCTCGCCTACGGCGAGGCTCGTCGTGCACCGCGACGCAGCCAGTGTGGACGATCGCGTCCTCGCGCGTGTCGTCGAAGTCGAGCCCGTGCGCGAGCGTGGCGTTGGCCAGGACGGCGTTGGCGGCGGCGACGCGCGACGCGCGCCGCCGACCACCGTGCTCTCCGGCTTTCCGCCCAGTCGCTCCGCCGTCGTGCACGCGGCGCGGCCGAAGTCGTAGCGAGCCGCCGCCAGACAGCACCCCAGCGTGTCGAGCGTCAGCAGACCGGCCTTCTCGGCGACGTGTGTCGGCAAGTCCTTCGGCTCGAGCGCCACGACGAAGCGAGCAAGGCGCCGCGCGGCGGAGAGCGTCACGGGCTGCCTCCCCGGACCTCTCTGAGCACGTCGAGGATCGCGGCGTGGATCGCGGCCGTTGCTGGCGACGAGCGAGGGCGAGTCGAGGTTCAGGGCGCCGCCCGTCAAGTCGGTGATCCGGCCGCCCGCCTCCTCGACGAGCAGGCTGCCGGCGGCGACGTCCCAGGCGCCGAGCCGAAGCTCCCAGTAGCCGTCGAGCCGTCCGGCGGCCAGCCAGGCGAGATCGAGGACGGCTGAGCCCATCCGCCGCACGGCACGGACGCGCACGCTGAACGCGGCGTACTCCTTCAAGTTGTTGTCCTCGGCCTCGCGGATGTTGTAGGGGAATCCCGTCGCCAGCAGGCTCTCGTCGAGCGTCGGCGGCGGTCGACACCGCGAGCGGCCGGTCGTTCACCGTGGCGCCGTGCCCCCGCTCGGCCACGAACATCTCGTCGAGGTTCGGGTCGTACACGACGCCGAGCTCGACGTGCCCGGCGGACTCCAGCGCCGATCGACACGCCGAAGGTCGGAAGCCCGTGGGCGTAGTTCGTCGTGCCGTCCAGCGGATCGATGATCCAGCGCCGCCCGGACCGTCCCGGCGACGGCGCCGCGCTCCTCGGCGAGGACGGCGTCGTCGGGAAACGCCGCCGCTCAGGCGCCCGACGATCAGCTCTTCGACGCGAGCATCCATCTCGGTCACGAGGTTCGTCGGGCCGCCTTTGTAGGCGATGCGGCGCGATCCGGGCAGCTCGCTCTTCAAAAGCTGCCCGGCGGCCCGCGCGGCGTCGACCGCCACGCGTCGTTCGAGCGATGCCATGGTGCCGCGCAATGTATCATACGTGTCGTGCACATCGTGGTGATGGGATCCGGCGGTGTCGGCGGGTATTTCGGCGCGAAGTTCCAGCGCGCCGGCGAGCGGGTGACCCTGGTCGCGCGCGGCGCCCACCTCGAGGCGATCACGCGGGCTGGGCTCGCGATCCGTTCGGCCGGCGAGGGAGACACGACCGTGCGTCCCGCGGCCGTCGAGCGGCTCGAGGGCGTCGACCGGGCCGACGCCGTGCTCTTTTGCGTGAAATCGTTCGATACGGACGACGCGGCGGCGCGGCTCAAGTCGGTCCTCGGACCCGACACGGCAGTGCTCTCGCTCCAGAACGGCGTGGACAACGAGGACCGGATCGACGCGGCGCTCGGCGCCGGGCGCGCGATGGGCGGTGTCGCGCAGGTGTTCGCGACGATCGAGGCGCCCGGGGTGATCAGGCACCACGCCGCGGGCCGCATCATCCTCGGCGAGCTGGACGGACGTGTCAGCGCGCGGGCCGAACGGCTGCGCGACGCGTTCGCGCACGCGGAGATTCCCGCTCGAGCTGTCCGAGACCATCCGCCGCGCGCTCTGGGAGAAATACCTGCTGATCTGCGCGGTCGGCGGCACGACCGCCGTGACGCGCGAGACGATCGGGGTCGTCCGCGACACGCCGGCCGACCTGGCGCCTGTTCCGGGCGATCGTCGAGGAGGTCGCGGCTGTCGCGCGCGCCGCCGGCGTCGACCTCGCGGACGACGCGGTCGAGCAGATCATGAAGTTCGCCGAGACGATTCCGCCCGGCAACCGCGCCTCGCTCGCTCAGGACCTGCTCCAGGGCCGGCGGCTCGAGCTCGAGGCCCTGCACGGACACGCGGCGCGCCTGGGCGAACGGCTCGGCGTGCCGACTCCCGCGATCTTCGCCGTCTACGCGGCCCTGGCGCCGCACGCGGCGGGGAGGCGCGGCTGACCTCTCTCACAGTCGCGCCTCGACCGACGGGGCCCCAGCCCCAGCGCGCTCTAGAAATCGTACGCGCGCCTCGGCCGACGAGGCCCCAGCCCCGCGACGGCCCGCAGCGCGCACCTCGCCCGCTCGGGCGGTCTGGCGCTACGTCTGGCGCTACAGAGCGCGCTACGGATTCGGGATCGCGTGTCTCGGCGGCCGCGACCCTAGCCTCGCTCACGATCCCCTGGACAGTGAAGCGTGCGATCGACGCGCTCCAGACGGACGCGGCCTCGGCGCCGGTCGGGTACCTGGTCTCGCTCATCGCGCTGTCCGCCCTCGTCAACGGCGTGGCGCGGCTCGGCTCACGCTTCGCCATCACGGGCGGGTGCCAACGCATCGAGTCCGAGCTTCGCGCCGACCTCTTCGCGGCCCTGCAGGCGTTCCCGCCGCGCTTCTACGCGACGCACTCGACCGGCGACCTGATGGCGCGGGCCACGAGCGACATCACGGCGGTGCGGTCGCTCCTCGGCTTCGGCGCGATCAGCCTGGTCTCGACGACGTTCGCCTTCGTCGGGGCGCTGGCCGCCATGCTCGCGGTCGATCCGTGGCTCACCCTGTGGTCACTGGCGCCCTTCGCCGATCCTGGTCCTGCTGGCCCGGCGCTTCAACCTCAAGGTCAACGAGCGGACAGAAGCGGCGCAGAACCAGCTCAGCGTCCTGTCGGAGCGAGTCCAGGAGTACGTCGCCGGCATGGCGGTGGTGCGCGCGTACACGCTCGAGCCGCGCGCCCGCGCCGACTTCGGGCGAGCCAACGGCGAGTATCTGCGACTGAGCCTGGCACTCGCGCGGACCGAGGCCGGCTTCTCGCCCCTGATGGGGCTGATCGCGGCATCGGGACGCTCGTCGTGCTCTGGGCCGGAGGCCGCGCCGTCGTCGACGGCCGACTCACTCTCGGCGCGCTCGTCGCGTTCAACGGCTATCTCGCGTATCTCACGTGGCCCACGCTCGCGCTCGGCTGGACGCTCTCGACCGTCCGGCGGGGCCTGACCTCGATGACGCGCCTCCTCGAGATTATCGAGGTCGAGGCATCCACGACAAGTGAGGGATCGGGCGTGACGGAGCCGGCTCGCATCTCTCTCGGGCCACCCTCGGTCAAAGCCGGACTCACGGCCCCCGCTACAACAATCTCAACAAATCCCGCGATCAGATTCTCGCACCTCACGTTCGCCTACGCCGACCGCGGTCCGGCGCTGCGCGACGTGAGCTTCGACGTTGCGGCGGGCGAGACGGTCGCCGTGGTCGGCGCCACCGGCAGCGGCAAGTCGACGCTCGGGCTCCTGCTCGCGCGGCTCTGGGAGCCGCCCGCCGGCACCGTCTTCATCGGCGGACGCGACGTGACGGAAATTCCGCTCGCGACCCTTCGCGCCGGCATCGGCTACGTGCCGCAGGAGGGATTCCTCTTCTCGCGGTCGATCGCGGAGAACATCACGCTCGGGCGCGAGCGATCGTGACCCGACGGCCCGATGCGCGCCGTCGCGGCGTCGCGGGGATCGCGGACGAGGTCGGAGCGGTTCGCCGCGGGATTCGACGCCGTCGTCGGTGAGCGGGGCTTGACGCTCTCGGGCGGTCAGCGCCAGCGCGTGACCCTGGCGCGGGCGCTGGCAGGCGCGACCGCCGCTCCTCGTGCTCGACGACGCGTTCGCGTCCGTCGACGCAGCGAAGGAGGAAGAGATCCTGACGAGCCTCGCGCCGGGCGTGGCCGGGCCGCACGGTCCTGCTCATGACCCACCGGCTGCGCGCCGCGTCGCGCGGCCGAGCGGCATCGTCGTGCTCGAGGCCGGCCGCGTGATCGAGACGGCCGGCCACGACGAGCTCGTGCGCGCGGGCGGACTCTACGCCCGCCTCTGGCGCATCCAGCAGCTCGAGGAGGAGATCGCGCGTGCCTGACTCGAGCTACGACCCCGAAGCCGAGGAACGAGCTCGGCCGCGCCTTCGATCGGCGGCTGGCCGTCCGGCGCCTGGCGCAGGCCGCGCGCCCGCACCGCGGGCTCATCGCCGGCTCGCTCCTGCTCTTCCCGCTGATCGCCGTCGGCCGAGCTCGCCCAGCCGTGGCTCCTGAAGGTGGCCATCGACGACCACATCTTGCGAGTCGGACTGGCTCGGTCTGACGTGGGTCGCCGGGCTCTACGTCGCCGTGCTGGTGGTCCTCTACGCGCTCCGCACGGTCGAAGCCTACCTGATGCAGCTCACGGGCCAGCGGGTGATTCACGACCTCCGCGCGGCGATCTTCGATCATCTGCTGCGTCTGGAAGCGCGCTTCTTCGACCGGAATCCCGGTCGGGCCGCCTCATGACGCGCGTGCTGCACGACGTGGAGGCCGTGAGCGAGGCGTTCACGAGCGGTCTCTTCGCCATCGTGGCCGACGTGATCACGCTCGCCGGCGTCGTCGCGGTCATGCTCTGGATCGACTGGCGGCTGGCGCTCGTGACGTTCTCCATCGTGCCGCTGCTGGTGCTGGTGGCCGCCTACTTCCGCCTGAACGCGCGCGACGCCTATCGCGAGGTCCGGCGGCGTCTGGCCCGCCTCAACGCGTTTCCTCCAGGAGTCGCTCCAGGGCATGGCGGTGATCCAGCTCTTCGCGCGCGAGCGCTCCGAGCGAGAGCGCTTCGGCCGACTCAACGCCGACTATCGCCGGGCGCTCTTCGGCTCGACCGTCTGGGAGGCCTCGCTCTACGCCTCGGTGGAGGCGCTGGGCTCGATCGCGCTCGCCCTCTTGATCTGGTACGGGAGCGGTCGGATCGTGGCCGACTCGCTCACCTTCGGCGCCCTGGTGGCGTTCATTCAGTACACGAACCGCTTCTTCCTGCCGATCCGCGACCTGGGCGCGAAGTACACGGTGATGCAGTGGGCGATGGCGTCCTCGGAACGGATCTTCGGTCTCCTCGACCGCGCACCGGAGATCGTGTCGCCGGCGGCCGCGCCGCGCGCGGCCCGCGCGGTCCGTCGCCGCCGGCGCTGGAGTTCGACGGGGTGTGGTTCGCATACGACGGCGACGAGTGGGTCCTCCGCGACTGCTCGTTCGACGTCGTGCCCGGCGAGCGGGTGGCGATCGTCGGGGCGACCGGCGAGGGCAAGACGACCTGCGCCCGCCTGCTGAACCGCTCGTACGACGTCCGCCGCGGCCGGGTCCTGGTGGACGGCGTGGACGTCAGGGACTGGGAGCTGGCGAGCCTGCGGCGCCGCGTCGGCATCATCTTCCAGGACAGTGTCCTGTTCGCGGCCACCGTCGAGGAGAATCTGCGCCTCGGTGCCGACGGCGCGGCGTCGCCCGCGGAGCTGTCCGCGGGCCCTGGAGACCGCGCGAGCCGGTTTCGTCGCCGATCTGCCGCAGGGGCTCGGCGAGCGGCTGGGCGAGCGCGGCGCGAACATCTCGCACGGTCAGCGCCAGCTGCTGGCCATCGCCCGTGCCCTCGTGTACAATCCGGCCGTTCTCGTCCTGGACGAAGCGATGTCGAGCGTCGATCCCGAATCCGAAGCGCTCATTCGGCAGGCGATGACGGGACTCCTCGCGGGGCGAACGAGCATCACGATCGCGCATCGACTCTCCACGGTACACGCCGCCGACCGGATCCTCGTGCTGCACCGCGGGCGTATCCACGAGGAGGGCACGCACGCCGAGCTCTTGCGGCGCGGCGGCCTCTACGCGCGGCTGTACGAGCTGCAGACCGGGCGCCGCCACGGCGTGACGTTCAAAGGCCGCGTGCTCGCAGCTGGTGCGCCGGATTCCCGCGCGGTCGAGTCGCCACCTACGGCCAGCTCGCGGCGCTCGCTCGGCACGCCCCGCTCGGCGCGCGTCGGTCGGCCAGGCGATGCGCGTGGCCGACGGCGCTCCCGTGGCATCGCGTCGTCAACGCGCAAGGCGGCATCAGCCCGCGCTCGCGAATGACGGGCATGATGACCCAGCGGATCCGGCTCGAGCAGGAGGGCGTCGTCTTCCGACGCGGCCGGGTCGTCCTGAGTCGGTTTCCGATGGCACGGCGGCGCCGCCGGGTCGCCGGCGCGGGTGCGCGACGCAGGCCTGATCGGGATTTGCGGACGGCGGAGCGGCGTCTGATCTGGAGAAGCTTCGCGTGAGGATACCGGGAGGCCGGCATGAGACTCGACGGCAGGGCCGCGGTGGTCACCGGCGCGGGCTCGGGCATCGGCGCCGCCTCCGCGCTCGCCATGGCGAAGGAAGGGGCGCGCGTGGTCGTGGTCGACCTGAACGAGAGCGAGCGCGAAGGCGACCGCCGAGCAGATCGAAAAGGCGGGCGGCCAGGCGCTCGCCGTGCGCGCCGACGTCACGCGCGCCGCCGACAACCAGATGGTCGTCGAGCAAGCGCTCACCGCGTGGGGCCGGCTCGACGTCTTCTTCGCCAACGCGGGCGTGCCCGCAATCGCCCGAGAACGTGGAAGACGTCGACGAGGCGCTCTTCGACCGGATCATGGCCGTCAACGTCAAGGGCGTCTGGCTCGGCGCGAAGTACGCGATGCCCGCGATGAAGAAGCAGCGGCGCGGGGTGTTCCTGATCACGGCGTCGACCGCCGCGATCAGGCCCCGCCCGGGCGTGCAGGCCTACGCGGCGTCGAAGGGGGCCGTCGTCACCTTGACGAAAAGCCTGGCGCTCGAGGTCGGCGAGCCACGGCGTCCGGGTGGTCTCGATCGCGCCCGTCGCCACCGAGACGCCGATGCTCCCGGCGTTCATGGGCAAGCGCACGGTGGACGACGAGGGCCGCGCCCGCTACGTCGCCACGGTTCCGCTCGGCCGGCTCAACCAGCCCGAGGATCTGGCGCGCACGGCCGTGTTCCTCGCCTCCGACGACGCCGCGATGATCACCGGCACGTGCGTCGAGGTCGACGGCGGCCGCTGCATCTAGCGGCACCCGGTCGAGCATGAAGGTCGTTCCGCTCGCCGCCGAGTCGCTCGGCGTGCGGTCGATGGCGACGTACGTCGAGGTCGGGCGGACGGGAATCCTCATCGATCCCGGCGCGACCCTGGCGCCCGCGCGCTTCGGGCTGCCCCCGACCGCCGACGAGTGGGAGGCGCTCCGCCGGGCGAACGATCGCATCTCGGCCTACGCGGCGCGGGCGAGCTTCGTCTTCGTGAGCCACTACCACGAGGATCACTTCCGGTCGGACCCCGCGTCCTACGCCGGGCGGATCGTGCTCGCGAAGGACCCCCGGCGCATGATCGGCGGGAAGCAGGCCCAGCGCGGAGAGGCGCTGTGGAAGGCGCTGGAGGGCCAGGCGAAGCGTCGAGCGGGCGGACGGCGCGAGGCGGCGCGAGTCGGATCTGGAGCTCCGCGTGTCGCCGCCGCTGCCGCACGGCGTCGACGGCATCGCCCTTCGGCTCGGTCCTCGCGCTGACGATCGTCGATCCCGCGGAGCGTGAGCGCTTCGTCTTCGCCTCCGACCTCCAGGGGCCGGCCTCCGCCGTCGCCGCGGCGTACCTCATCCAGCAGCGGCCCACGCTCCTCTACCTGTCCGGGCCGGTGTCCTATCTCGAGCGCGAAGTCGGCCGCGACTCGATCGAGCGCGCGATCGACCATCTCGTGCGCGTGGTGGAGGCGACGGGCTGTCGCGTCATCATGGATCACCACGCGCTCCGCGACGCGAGATACGCCGAGCGGTTCGGCCGTCTCTGGGAGACGGGCCGAGTCGTCACCGCCGCCGCATACCTCGGCCTCGACGAGGCCCCCCTCGAGAGCCGACGAAACCGCGCGTGGGCCGCCGACGCGCAAGCCCCCGGCGCGGGTCGAGGTGGCGCGTGCTAACGATGAACGACCGCACCCCGCGCAGACTCGCGAAAGGGGGACTCACGGAGTGAGTGAGAACACGGCCTCAACGTAGGCGACCTCGCGCCCGACTTCACCTTGAGGACGATCGGGCTCAGGGAGGTCGGCCTCGCCGAGTTCCGTGGGAAGAACGTCGTCGTCCTCTTCTATCCGCTCGATTGGACGCCGGGCTGAAGCACATGCATGCCTGCCTTCGACAAGCGCATCAGCGACTTTCAGGCAGCCAATACCCAGGTACTGGGTATCAGCACTGACAGCCCCTTCAGCCACGATAACTGGGCGAAGTCGGTCGGCATCAGCCACTATCCGCTGCTCTCGGACGTTCACCGGACCGTCGTCGAAGGCCTACGGCGTCTACTGGCCCGACTGGAACGCCAACGTGCCGCGCGACGTTCATCGTGGACAAGCAGGGGAAGATTCGGTTCATCGAGCGGTACGGGAAGGGGGAGCTCCCCGACCCCGACAAGATCCTCGCCGAGGTTCGCAAGCTCGGCTCTTAGCTTCGGCGGTACTTCGCCTCTCGCTTCACCGGTGCGGGGCGGGGTGGGGTGAGGGGTCGCGGGACCACGCGGCACGCGTCCGCTCGACCCATAGCGGCTGGGCTCCATCCGGGCGCACTCGCTCCGCCGGGTGCATGGAGGGAACGGGTCCCGCAACCCCTCACCCCACCCCGCCCCGCACCGGCGAAGCGAGCCCCATCGTCAGAGCTTCTTCCGGTTTCCTACTTCGAATCGATCTCGGCGGGGTCGCTCCTGTTGGCTCAGTTGGCAACGGGCCTCGGCCTAGGTGGCGCGGGAGGATCGTCGTCTTGTTTGCTGATCGTGGGGCGGGTGGTGAGGGCGACGCCGGCGAGAACGAAGAGGGTGCCGACGATGTGCCAGATGCCGATGCGTTCGCCGAGTAAGAGGGGAGCCAGGACGATGCCGATGATCGGCTGGAGGTTCGTGAAGATCGCGGCCTGACTCGGCCCGACCAGCAGTACGGCCTCGTACCACCAGATGTGCGCGATGGCGCCGAGAATGCCTTGATAGAAGACGATCGACCATGCCGTCAGCGAGGCAAGCCGGGGCGCCGGGAAGAGCGGCGCCGTGATGGCGGCGGTCGGCAGGATCAGCATCGTACCCATGATGTACGCGGCCGTCGTCGCCAGCAGAGGCGAATACGTGGCGAGCACGCGCTTGCCGTAGACCGTGTAGACCGCCCAGCTGCAGAGCGACAGCAAGGTGATGAAGTCGCCCGAGTGCAGCTCGGCGGGCTCGAACAGGCCGAAGGGCCCGCGGGTGATCACCAGGAGCACGCCGAGCATCGAGGCCCCGACGCCGAGCCACTGCACGCGCAGCAGCCGCTCGCCCAGATAGAAGCGGGCGAACAGCGCGACGATCACGGGTGTCGCCGCCTGGAGGATGACCGCGTTGCCGGCGGTGGTGTTGTAGATCGCCAGGTACGTGAACTGCATCGAGCCCCAGACGCCAGCCGCTCCGAGCACGAGGAAGACCCCCGCGGCCCCGGGCCCGAGCCCTCGAATCGTCTCGCTCGAGGAGCGCGCGAGCAGCACCAGCAGAAAGCACGAGGCGGCCGTGCAGCGGACCGCCGCGAGAAAGAACGGCGGGAAATCCACGAGCGCGAGCTTGGCAGTCGCTGGAAAGCTGCCCCAGAGCGCCACGCTGAGCAGGAGCGTCACGTAGGCGCGTGTTTGACTCGCTCCGGGCACCTACCTATCATAGCTCGCGCGTCATGGCCGATTACATCCTCGAGTCGCGCGTGTGGCTCGCCAGGGCGCGCACCGACGTCTTCGCGTTCTTCGCCGCGGCCGAAAACCTCGCCCTCCTGGCCCCGCCGTCGGTCCGTCTGCGCGGTGGTCGCCGGACCGCCCGCGCTCTCGACCGGCGCGACCGTCGACCTGCGCATGTCGTGGCTCGGCGTGCCGCTGACGTGGCGCGCGTTCATCCGCGAGTGGGACCCGCCCTATCGATTCGTCGACGTCCAGGTGCGGGGGCCCTACGCGCGCTGGGAGCACCGCCACCGCTTCCTGGAGGAGCGCGGCGGGACGTGGGTGGAGGACCGCGTGACCTATCGGCTGCCGCTCGGACCGCTCGGGCGCGTCGCGCACGCGCTGCTCGTGCGCCGGCAGATCGCGGCGTTGTGGCGCTACCGCACGCGGCGGCTCGGCGAGCTGGTCGGGCCGGTCAGCTCGCCGGCAGGCTGACGCCGAGCTTTTCGAGGCGCGGCCGCACGCGATCGGTCAAGAGGCCGAGCCGGGCGAGGTTCGACGACCATCGCGCCGTGCATGTCGCTTCTTGAAGTACTTGCGGAACGGCGCGTAGTCGTTGGACGCGGCGGTCTCGCGGCGATAGCGCTTGGCCTCGTCGATCTGGCGCGGGCTGAAGCCGGCGTCCTGGTAGGCCTCGAGCGGAAAGAATCCCGTCAGGTCTTCTCCAGCGCGAAGCACGTGTAGTCCTCGAGCTCCCGCCGCTCGGTCTGCCGACGCCTCGTTCACGACGCGGGGCAGCGCCAGCATCCCGAAGCCCATGTGACGCGACTCGTCCTGGAGGATGCGCTTGCAGATCGTGCCCAGGACCGGATCGCGCGCGCTCTCGCTCATCATCTTGAACAGGGCGACCGCGAAGGTCTCGGCCACCAGCTGCAGCGCGATCGTCTTGAGGTACCAGCGGCTCTCGGAGAGGATCGAGTCGAAGATGTCGCTTCTCGTTCGCCGGCATCGGGTAGGTGAGGCCCTCGAGGCGGTCGGCGAGATAGCGGCTCAGAACCTCGTTGTGGCGCGCCTCGTCGACGACCTGAGTGGCCTGGAAGAACTTCTGGTCCGCTCCCTGCACGATGTCCACCATCTGGCTGCACGCCAGGAGCGCGCCCTGCTCGCCGTGCATCAGGACCGAGAGACGCCAGGCGGCGATGCGGCGGTTCAGCGCGACGCGGTCGGCCTCCGGGAGGCTCTCCCAGAGAGGGCTGCCGTAGATGTCGATCAGCTCGTCCGCGATCACGCGTCCGTCGGACGGGAGCGCGTCCGTCCACGGAATGTCCCGTGAGGCGTTCCACTGATCTCGCTTGGCGTTCTCGTAGAGCCGACGCATGTCGGCCTCGGACACGCCGTACTCGAGGGTAAACGTGGTCGTGAACGCCGAGGGGACTGTGAAGGGTTTCATTGGGGCAGGATAGCAGAGTGCTATCGTGGCCGCCATGACGCCACACCGCGACGAGATCGGCGCCCACATGTCGATCGCGGGCGGCCTGCATCTGGCCCTCGAGCGCGGCCGCGAGGTCGGCTGCGGCGCCGTCCAGATCTTCCTGAAAAACCAGCGCCAGTGGGCGGCGAAGCCCCTCGGCATCGGACGACGTGCGCGCCTTCCGCGCCGCTCGCCGCAGAACCGCCATCCGGCACGTCTTCGCCCATTCGAGCTATCTCATCAATCTCGGAAACCCGGACACCGCCCGTGGGCGCAGGCGGTGGCCGCGTTCACCGACGAGCTCGAGCGCGCCGAGGCGCTCGGGCTCTCGTGCGTCGTCATCCATCCCGGCTCTCACATGGGCACCGGGCTCGAGGCTGGGCTCGGCCGGGTCGTCGCTGCGCTCGACGAATCGCTCGCGCGCACCGCGGGCTACCGGGTCAAGATCGCGCTCGAGAACACCGCGGGAGCCGGAAACACGATCGGCCGGACGTTCGGCGAGCTGGCGACGTTACTCGAGCGCGCCGCTCGCCCCGAACGCATCGGCGTCTGTCTCGACACCTGCCACCTGTTCGCTGCCGGCTACGACCTCCGGACCGAGGCGGGCTACCGGCGCGCGATGGCCGAGTGCGAGACGACCGTGGGCCGCCGTCGCGTCCTGGCGTTCCATCTGAACGACGCCAAGGCCCCGCTTGGCTCCGGGCTCGATCGCCACGAGAACATCGGCCGCGGGCTTCTCGGGCTCGCTCCGTTTCGGCTTCTGCTCAACGACCGGCGCTTCGCACGCGTGCCCAAGGTTTTGGAAACTCCGAAAGAGCCTGAGCCCACTGCTGATCTTCGCAACCTCGCGGTGCTTCGTCGACTGCGCGCGCGGCGTCGGCTCGGGTGCTAGGGCGGGGCGGAGGGGGGCGGAGCCAGGCTGCGTCACCCGTTCGCCCGAATTGCGGCTCTTCGAGCCGCGGACGGGACGAAGGGGTCCCACTTCGCCTGGCCCCGCCCCCCTCCGCCCCGCCCTAGCACCCGAGCTCGTTCGCCGCAGGCCTAGGTCCGTCGACGGGCTTCGAAAGTCATGGTCTTCGAGTCGCACTGGGACCTAGTAGCGTTCAGACCTAGCTTGTTCTTCTTCGTCAGCGCTTGATGGTGACGCCGATTTGGGGGCAGAGAGTTGTGACGGGGCAGACGGAGCAGCGGGGGGAGATCGGGGCGCAGATGTTCTGGCCGAAGGAGACGAGGAGGTCGTTGTAGCCGATCCAGTAACGGCGCGGCAGCTTTCCGCGAAGCGCCATCTCGGTCTCTTCCGGGTTGCGCGTCTTCACATAGCCCAGCCGATTGGAGATCCGGTGCACGTGCGTATCGACGCAGATTCCGGGCTTGCCGAAGCCCATGGTCACGACCAGGTTGGCCGTCTTTCGCCCGACCCCGTTGAGGGTGAGGAGCTCGTCGATCGTATCGGGCACGCGGCCGTCGAAGCGCTCGAGGAGATCTCGGCAGATCCCGAGGATGACGCGCGCTTTCGTGCGGTAGAAGCCGACCGGGTAGATGAGGCGCTCGATCCGGTGCGGCGCCAGCTCGAGCATCGACCGGGGTGTCGCGGCCACGGCGAACAGACGATCCGACGCCGGCCCGGTGGTCGTGTCCTGCGTGCGCAAGGAGAGAATGCAGGCGACGAGGACGCGGAACGGGTCGCGATCGCGCTCCGCCAGGACCGCCAGCGCGGTCGGGTTCCAGCCCGGCGCGCTCCGCTGGAGCCGGCGGATCACGACGCCGATCGCTACCGTCGGTCTTTTATGGACTCGAGCAGCTTTCGGGCGCGTGGCGCGTCCTTCACGGTCCAGTCGGCGATGACCGACGGGCTGGTTTCTTCGACGACTCGCTGCAGCTCACGGCGCGCGTCGGCATAGCGCCCGTCCGCGATGTAGACGCGGGCGAGGTCGACGCGGGCATTCGTGAATCGGGGATCGATCTCGAGCGCCTTCTTGAAGTGCTCCTCGGCCTTCGTGCGGTCACCCCCGGCGAATCCCGGCACTTCCAGGAGCACGTTGCCGGCGAGGATGTGGGCGCGCACCGAGCGCGGGTCGAGCTCGAGCAAGATCCGGAGCTCCTCGCGAATCGTCGGCAGGAGGAACAGCGACCGGAGCACACCTTTGGTTTCGCCCCAGCGCGCGGTGTTGATCGCATACCAGAGGTGGGCGTCGGGATTCTTCGGGGCGAGCTCGACCGCGCGCTGCCCGATCTCGCGACCGCGGTCGTACGCGGCGAGCTTGTCCTCGGCGGTGGCGGCTCGAACGTCGCCGATGAGGAACTGGACATACGAGAGCATCACCAGGGTGTCGACCTTCCGCTCACGGGCGAGCGCCGCGCCGAGGAGCTCGCGCGCGCGGTCTAGACGCGCGGGATCCTCGTGGTAGCGGGCCACGAGGGCGGTTGCCGCCTCGACCGGCGTCCGAGCCCACCCCGGCGAGGCGGCCGCCAGGACGGCCACGGCGAGGATCAGCGCGCCGGCTCGCATCGCCGCGCACTCTACCGTCGCGTGCGAAGCGCGTCAATCTTGACTCCACGGAGGCGACCTTGACTCGCCCTGGAGCGTCAGCGATCCTCCTATGCGTGATCTCGTTCGGCGTCCAGACGTGGGGGACCGACGTCGTCGCGCTCCGGCACTACTGGCGAATCGCCGACGAGCTCGGCTACGCGCGCATCACGTACGGCGACGGGCTCTGGGGATGGACTCACGACGGCTGGACGATGCTCGGGGCGCTTGCGGGCCTCACCAGGCGCGCCCGGCTCGGCCCGGCCGTCACGTATTGCTTCGACCCGTCGTCTCACCATCCTTCGTGGCTCGCCAAGCGTGCGGTCACCGTCGATCATCTCTCGGGCGGCCGCCTCGATCTGCGGCTCGCGGTGGGCGCCGAGGACGCGGCGACGGCGGCCGCGTGGCGGGGCCACGCGATCCCGTATCCGGACGCGCCGACGCGTGTCGCGCTCGTCGACGAGACGATCGAGATCCTCGAGCGGCTCTGGACCGGCGAGGCGGTCGACCACGACGGCCGCTTCTATGCTCTCCACGGCGCGCGCCTCGAGCCGACGCCCGTGCAAAAGCCCGGGCCGCCGGTCTGGCTCGCGGCGATGGGTCTCGAGGCACTCGGGGTCGCCGCCCGGCGGGCGTCGGGCTGGGAGGCGTCGTTTCTCACGCCCGCAGCGTTCGGCGCCCGCTGGGGCCGCCTGCGGACGCTGCTCGAGGACTCGGGACGCCCGTGGTGGGACTTCCGGCGCTCCATCGAGACGGACGTCGTGCTCGGGGCCACCGACGCCGAGGCGGAAGAGGCGCTCCACCAGTTCTGTCTCGCGCGGGGAATCGAGCCGAGCGACGCGCTTCTCGCGACGGCACTGGTCGGCACCTCCGACACTGTGGGAGCGCGCATCGCGGAGTACGCGGCGGCCGGCGCCACGGACCTGATGCTCGGGTTCGCGGATTTTCCCGCCACAGGCATGACCGAGCTCTTCGCCGAGCGCGTCCTCGCCCTCGACTAGCCCACACATGGATATCTTGCGGATCCTGCTCGTCGTCTGCATCGGTGGCTGGCTCGCGATCAGCGCCTTTTTCTCGTTCGCGGTGGCCCCGCTCGCCTTCAGGGCGATCGACCGCGCAGTCGCCGGTCAGCTGGTCGCCGCGGTGCTGCCTCGCTATTACGACTGGGGTGTGGTCCTGTGCGCGATCGCGCTGACCGCCGCCGCGGTCCAGGTCGTGTCCGGTCGGCGGCCGCGCGGCCGCGCGCTCGCCGCCGTCGGGCTCTCGGCAGCCATGCTCTGCCTCTTGCTCTGGGCGTCGATCGTCGTACTGCCGCGCGCCGAATCGGCGCGTCGCGCGCGTGACGACAGCGCGTTCGCGGTCGCGCATCGGACGTCCGTCCAGCTCAACGGCCTCACCCTGCTGGCCGGCGCGGCGCTGCTCGTGCTCGAGACGTTCAGCCGCCGTCGTGCCCGCTGAGCTCGAGCACCGTGCGAACTCGGTCGGCGACCGCCGACGGCGGCTCGTGCGCGATGGCCTCGCAGGCGGCGAGGAGGAGCCACGCCAGCGTATCCGGCGCCAGGCCGAGCGCCGGGCGCGCCCTCGGCGAGCGCGCGATCGCCTCCTCGAGGCTCAGCCGGAGCTGCTCGCGCGCCCAGCTGAGGGCCAAGGTCGCCGTCTTCTCGCGGCGGGCCTTGGTCCAGGCATAGAACACCTCGCGAGGCAGCTCGGCGCCCGGCGTGAAGGCGTCGGCGATTCTGCGCAGCGCGCCGTCCAGCGGCACATCGGCCAGCTCCTTCGCAAGGGTCAGCAGGAGCGTCTCGGCCCGCGAAGGCCGCGGGACGACGACGACCGGGACTCGACGCGAAGTGCGCGCTGCAGACCGTCGCGGGGCTGGGGCCCCGCCGGCCGAAGCGCGCTCATGAACAATCCGCGCTGCAGACCGTCGCGGGGCGGGGGCCCCGCCGGCCGAGGCGCGTTCATGAACAATCCGCGTTTTGCGCTGCGGCGGGGCTGGGGCCTTGCCAGCCGAGGCGCGTCGATGCACTGTCCGCGCTGCGGACTGCCTCGGGATCGGGGGCCTGCGCGCCGAGGCGCGGCTCGAGATCTTCGAGGTGGGTCGCGGCTTCGTTTTCCGCCGGCGCCGGCGCGCGCGGGCCATCGCTTCTCCAAAATAGCAGGAGAGGGGCGCGGCGCCCCATTCTGCGGAGACTACTCGTAGCGCAGCGCTTCGATCGGATCCAGACGCGAGGCTTTGCGCGCCGGGTAAAAGCCGAAAAAGATCCCGATCGCCGCGGCGAAGCCGAACGCGATCAGGATCGACTCCGGGGCGACCAGGGTGCGCCACTCGGCGAAGTAGCTGATCGCCTCGGAGCCCGCGACACCGAGCGCGATGCCGACGATGCCGCCGATCAGCGAGAGCGTGATCGCCTCGATCAGGAACTGGAGCAGGATGTGTCGCCGGCGGGCACCGACTGCCATGCGGAGACCGATCTCGCGGGTGCGCTCGGTGACCGACACCAGCATGATGTTCATGATGCCGATGCCGCCTACCAGCAAGGACACCGAGGCGATCGCCGCCAGGAGGTAGGTCATCACCTTCGACGACGCCTCCTGGGTCTGGAGGATCTCGGACAGGTTGCGGAGCCAGAAGTCATCGTCCTGGAACGACTGCAGGCGATGGCGCTGGCGCAGGAGCGCGCGGATCTGGTCCTCAGCCTCGCCCATGTCTTCGCCGGGGCGGATCTTGACGGAAATCGCGCCGACCGCGCGTGCGTTGGCCTGACTCACGCCGAGCACCTTCTTCTTCGCGGTCGACAGCGGAACCAGGATGATGTCGTCCTGATCCTGTCCCCAGGAGTTCTGTCCCTTGCGCGAGAGGACACCGATCACCGTGAACGGGACCTTCTTGATCCGGATGATCTGACCCACGGGATCGGACTCGCCGAAGAGGTTGAGCGCCGTGGTCTGGCCGAGGAGGGCGACCTTGGTGGCCCCGTCCACGTCTTCCTGGAAGACCGGACGCCCTTCCTCGACGGGCCAGTCGCGCGCCTCGAAGTAGGAGGGGGTGATCCCCTGGATCTGCGTGCCCCAGTTGAGGTTGCCATAGACGACCTGCGCGTTGCCTCGAACCGAGGGCGCGGCCGCCTGCACGCTCGCCACTTCCCGCGCAATGGCCGTGGCGTCGTCCTCCGAGATCGTGAGCTGGCTCCCCAAGCCGACCCGAACGCCGGCGGCGTTCGTACTGCCCGACAGCACGATGATCAGGTTCGATCCGAGGCTCTGGATCTGCTCGGCGACGCGGGCCTGTGCCCCGGAGCCCACGCCCACCATGGCGATCACCGCGCTGACGCCGATGATGATGCCGAGCATCGTCAAGGCGCTCCGCAGCTTGTTGACCCGCAGCGCCCCGCCCGCGATGCGCACACTCTGCCAGACGTTCACGCGGCGTCCTCGTCCTCGCGCGGGCAGCGAGGTGAGCGCGGCGGCGGCATCGACGCGGCGATGCCACGCGCTCGTCGGCCCTGAGCCGGCCGTCACGGAATGTGAGATGGCGGCTCGCGTACGCTCGCGATGTCCGGCTCGTGCGTCACGAGGATGATCGTGAGGCCGGCGCGATTGAGTCCCTGCAAGAGGGCCAGCACCTCGACGCTGGTGCGGGTGTCGAGGTTGCCGGTGGGCTCGTCGGCGAGAATCACCGCCGGGTCGTTCACGAGGGCGCGCGCGATCGCGACCCGCTGCTGCTGGCCGCCCGAAAGCTGGCTCGGGTGATGGCCGGCGCGGTCGGCGAGGCCCACCGCGGCGAGGCGTTGCTCCGCTCGCGTCTTCCGCTCACGCGCGGGGAGCGTACCGTACAGGAGCGGCAGCTCGACGTTCTCGAGGGCTGTCGTTCGCGGCAGCAGATTGAACTGCTGGAAGACGAATCCGATCTTCGTGTTCCTGATCCGGGCCAGGTCGTCCGCGGAGAGGCCGGCGACGTCCTCGCCGTCCAGCTCGTAGCGGCCGGCGCTCGGCGTATCGAGGCAGCCCAGCAGGTTCATGAAGGTCGACTTGCCCGAACCCGAGGGCCCCATCACCGCGACGAACTCGCCGCGATCCATCGTCACCGACACCCCGCGCAACGCGTGCACGGTGTGCGGGCCCAGGTGATAGTCCTTCGTCAGCGCCTCGGTGACGATGATCGGCCCGGCCACGGCTAGAGCCTGAGACGCGGGGAGCCTTGCTGGGGCTGGCGCCCGGGTGTGCTCATGGATCCGACGATCACGTCCTGCCCCTCGCTTACTTCGCCGCGCAGCACTTCCGTCGACGCCCCGTCGCTCAGCCCGAGCGTAAGCGTGACCGGCGCGGGCTTGCCGTCGGGCCCGACCACCCAGACGCGGCCGGCGGTGCCGCTCCGTGCGTCGCCGGCTGACGCGGTCGATCTCCTCGTAGCGCGCCTTCTGCTCGTTGGTGAGGATCTCGCGAATGCGCGCCCGCTGGGCCTCGCGGATCTTCTGGGCCTTCGGGCGGCGCTCTGCGTCGGGCAGGCCCTGAAGGCCGCGCATCAGCTCGCGGCCCTCCTGGAGGATCGGATCCAGCTTGGCCTGCTGCAGCTCCGTGAGACTTCAGTCCTTTGACGAGGCGCTCGCGAATCTGCTCGATCGACGGCGGACTCCCCGCTGGCTGCCGCACCTGGCGAAGGCGCGGACGGCGGCGCCGCATCGACGCCGGCGGGCCGGAACCGGAGCGCCGAGTTCGGGACCTTGAGGGCGCTCGGCTTCTGGGCGACGACGAGCTTCACGTTGGCCGTCATGCCCGGCATCAGCTTCCCCGACGGGTTGTCGACGCCCACGATGACCGTGTAGGTCACGACGTTCTGCACCACCTGCGGAGCCTTGCGGATCTGGGTCACGACTCCCGCAAACGTCTCGCCTGGAAACGCGTCGACCGTGAAATTCGCGCGATCCTCGAGCTTGAGACGCCCGATGTCCGCCTCGTCCACGCTGGTCTCGACCTGCATCTTCGTCAGGTCCTGGGCGATCGTGAACAGCACCGGCGCCTGCAGACTCGCCGCGACGGTCTGGCCCACGTCGACCTGCCGCGACACGACCACCCCGTTCACGGGCGCCAGGATCGTCGTGTGATCGAGGTCGACCTGCGCCTGCTTGAGCGCGGCGTCCTTCTGGTCGACCTGCGCCCGCGCCGAGACGAGCATCGCCTGGACCACACGCAATTGCGCGTTCGCCGACTGGATCGCGGAAGCGAGCGCCTGCTCGCGCGCCTTGGCCGACTCGACCTGGGCGATGGCGGAGTCGTGACCGGCCTGGGACGTGTCGAGATCGCTCCGGGCGATGAGCGTCCGGGCGAATAGCTCGGTCTTGCGGTCGAAGTCGCGCTTGGCGTCGACGACGGCGACCTGCGCTTTCGCGGTCTGAGCCTTGGCCTCGGTCAGCGCCGCGCGAGCGTTCTCGACGTCGGCACGCGCACGCTCGATCTGGGCTTCCTGGTTGAGCACCGTCGCGAGGGCCGACTCGCGGTCGGCCTTCGCCTGGTTCACCTTGGCCAGGAAGATGTCCGGGTCGATTCGCGCGATGACCTGGTTCTTCTTCACGACCGAGTTGAAGTCGACCAGGAGCTCCTTGATCTGGCCGGACACCTGGCTCCCGACCTGGACGGTGGTGACCGCGTTGAGACTGCCCGTAGCCGAAACGGCGGCGGTGAGGGGGCCGCGCTCGACCCGGGCCAGGCGGTACTTGGGGATGTTGCCGCCGCTCTGAGCGTAGAAGTAGCCCCAGACCGCACCACCCACCAGGATCGCGACGACGACGAGGGAGACGATCCGCTTCATCAACGTGTTAGACGTAGTCGCGGGCGAACCGTTTCCTCGGGATCAGCGGCGACCGACGGCACGATCCAGCCTCGCTAGAGCGATCCGGTAATCGGCCAGGGCCTGGCTTTCCGTGTTTTGGGCCTGGGTGAGGGCCAGCTGCGCGTCGGTCAGCTCCAGGATCGTGCCGACGCCGGCGTCGAATCGACCCTGGGCGAGCCGGAAGTTCTCCTGGGCGGAGGCCACGAGCGTCTGGGCCGCCTGGATCCGCTCCTGGGATTCGTCGACGAAGATCTGCGCCTGCTCGACGTTCTGGATGATGTCGAGCTCGGTGGACTTCACCCTGGCGCGCGCGCCCTCGAGGTTCGCCTTCGCCTCCTGGTGGCGGGCGATCCGGTTGCCTCCGTCGAAGAGGGACCAGTTCAAGGATAGGCCCAGCGTCCAGGACTCGTTGAACCCGGACTGGGCGGCGCCATACGCCCCGCTGCCCGTCACATCCGGAAAGAAGTTCCGGAAGGTCTGCCGCTCGAGCGCTTCGGCGGCGGACGCGCGCAGCTTGGACTGCCGGTATTCGGGACGCTCCCGGAGCGACTCGGCTGCGGAGCTGCGGGCGGTCGAGCGTCACCGGCTGGTAGATCAGGTTGTCGACGATCTGCAGCGGCGCATCGACGTCGATCGCCATCGCGATATTGAGGGCCACGACCGACGTCCGCAGGGCGTTGCGGGCCCTGATCAGATCGACCTTCGCGTTCGCCACGTCAACCTCGGCGCGGGCGACGTCGGACTTGGGGCGGGTGCCGACGTCGAAGAAGCCCTTCGCCGATCGAAGGTTCAGCTCGGCGCGCTCGACCGCCTGCTCCTGGACGCGAATGAGGCGCTGGCTGAAGAGCGTGTTCGTGTACGCCTCCTTCACCGTCAAGGAGATCAGCTGGCGCTGCAGCTCGACGTCCTCGACCGCGACCTCTGCGAGCTTCCGCGCCGCATCGGTGGCCGCCAGGTTCTTGCCGAAGTCGAAGAGGAGCTGCGAGAGCAAGACCTGGGCGACGAACGTGTCGCCGAACTGCCTGGTCTGCGTGATGCTCACGTTCTGTCCAGCGGCATTTGTGACGAAGGTCGGGATGTTGCTCCTCGTCGCGCCCACGACCCCGCTGAGCTGCGGAAAGAGCGGCGCCATGGCCTGATTCACCCGATAGCGCGCCGCGGCATAGTCGGCCAGCGTCGCCTGAATCCGCGGCTGAGCCTCGAGCGCGATCGCGATGCATTCCTCCAAGGTCAGCACGCGGCCGGCCACCCGTGAGGCCGGCGTGAGCGGCGTGGCCGGCGCCGTCGGCGGCGGAGCTGTGAGGCGGCGACCTGCGCGCTCGCGACGCTCGTGAACATTACGAAAACGAAGAGAGCGAGCAGTATCCACGAGGCGATCACACGAGGGCTGGACATAGGCACAAAAGAATACCACGCGGCGTTGAGCGCCTCGGAAAGAGGTTGCGCGTGCGCGGTGGACAATCGGTGGATGCGTGGTGGATACCTTTTTTCTTGACGGCCCGCTAGATTCAGCGTGCTAGATTCGCGGACACCACAAGATGTAGTGACCGAAGGGTTCTGCCGTTATCATTGAGGAGGAGGTCCGGAATGCTGTCTGAGACTCGCCCAGCGAAAGTCGGGAAGTGGACCGAGCCTGCCTTGCGGGTTCTGCGGGAACGATATCTGACGAGGCAGGGGGGCGAGGTCGTCGAGACCCCGGAGGAGATGTGCTGGCGGGTCGCGCTGACGATCGCGGGGGGCGAGGCCCGGTATGGGCGCAGCGAGGCCGCTGTCAGGGAGATCGCGGCCGCGTTCTACGACATCATGATCGAGGGCTGCTTCTTGCCGAACTCGCCGACCCTCATGAATGCGGGCAAGGGCAACGGCCTTCAGTACTCTGCGTGCTACGTCCTGCCCGTCGGCGACTCGATGGAGGAGATCTTCGACTCCGTCAAGGCGGCCGCGATCATCCACAAGTCGGGCGGCGGCACCGGTTTCGCGTTCTCGCGGCTGCGCCCGAAGGACGACATTGTCGCGTCCACGGGAGGCCGCGCGTCGGGCCCCGTATCGTTCCTGAAGGTGTTCAACAGCGCCACCGAGGCGGTGAAGCAGGGCGGAACGCGCCGCGGCGCGAACATGGGGATCCTCCGGGTCGATCACCCGGACATCCTCGAGTTCATCGACTGCAAGCTCGACGGCGGCATCACCAACTTCAACATCTCGGTGGCGGCGACCGACCGCTTCATGGACGCGCTCGCCGCCGGCGGTGAGTACGAGCTGATCAACCCGCACAGCGGAGCGGTCACCGGGCGGCTGCAGGCCAAGGAAGTGTTCGACCGCATGGTCCGCGCCGCGTGGCGCACCGGGGATCCGGGCATGGTGTTCATCGACCGGATCAACGCGAGCCCCGCGAATCCGACGCCGGCGATCGGCGTGGTCGAGGCGACCAACCCGTGCGGCGAGCAGCCGCTCCTGCCCAACGAAGCGTGCAACCTGGGCTCGCTCAACGTCTCGAAGTTCGCTCGCCGCAGCGACGCGGGCGAATGGTCGGTCGACTGGGACGAGATGGAGCGCGTGGTGCGGCTCGCCGTACGCTTCCTCGACGACGTGATCGAGATGAACCCGTACCCGCTGCCGGTGATCGACGAGACCGTCAAGGCCAATCGTCGAATTGGCCTGGGCATCATGGGCTGGGCGGACCTGCTCTTCATCATGGGCATCCCGTACGATTCTCAGGAGGCGATCGCCCTCGCCGACCAGCTGATGGCGTTCGTCAAGGAGAAGTCGCACGACCAATCGGCGAAGCTGGCCGAGGAGCGCGGCCCGTTCACGAACTGGGACCGCTCGATCTACCGCAACGGACGCCCGATGCGCAACTCGACGGTCACGACGATCGCGCCCACCGGGACGATCTCGATGATCGCGGGCTGCTCGTCCGGCGTCGAGCCGATCTTCGCGCTGGCCTTCGAGCACCGCGTGAAGCAGTCGGACGGCGAGCGGGTACTGACCTTCGTGAACGAGACCTTCGAACGGATCGCGAAGGATCAGGGGATCTACTCGGACGCGCTCATGCAGGAGATCGCCAAGCGCGGCTCGCTCCACGGGATCCGCGGTCTCCCGGAGCGCGCGTCGAGCGTGTTCAAGACCTCGCACGAGATCGGCTTCGAGTGGCACGTGCGGCATCAGGCGGCCTTCCAGCGCTCCACCGATAACGGCGTCTCCAAGACGATCAACCTGCCGAACAACGCGACCGAAGAGGACGTGGCGCGCGCCTATCGCCTTGCGTGGGAGCTCGGGTGCCTGGGCATCACGGTGTTCCGCGACGGGTGCAAGGGCGAGCAGGTCCTGAACATCGGCGTCTCGGCCAAGAAGGACAAGGGCCAGGCCGTCGCCGCGCCGATGGGCCCGGCCGTCATCAAGCCGCGCCCGCGTGGCCTCAAGGGCTCGACCTACCGGACCCAGACACCGATCGGGACGGCGTGGATCACCATCACCGAGAACGACGAGCACGAGCCCTTCGAGGTCTTCGTCCAGGTCGGCAAGGGCGGCTCGGACACGATGGCCGTAGCCGAAGCTCTGGGGCGGCTGATTTCGCTCATCCTGAGGCTGCCTTCACCCCTCTCGGCTCAGCGACGCCTCGAGGAGGTCATCAGCCAGCTCGCTCGCATCGGCGGCGGCCAGCCGACCGGCTTCGGCCCCTCGAAGACCCTGTCCTTGCCGGACGCGCTGTCGCGGACTCTCGCCGAGCACATCGGCGAGCTGAAGCCGACGGACGAAGCGCCGCCGACCGCCGCCGCGCGCAAGCAGATCGGCGATCTGTGCAAGGAGTGCGGCCAGGCGACGTTCGTCTACGAGGAAGGCTGCAAGAAGTGTCTCTCGTGCGGCTTCAACGAGTGCTGATCGGCAACCGAACGGGAGGGGCCGGTCGCCGGCCCCTCCCATGATCTCCCTGCGCCTCTGCTAGAATCGCCGTCGTGTTCTCGGGCGGAACCTATCCGGAAGTCGCTCGCTGGCTCTGGAATTTCCTGACGGCGCACGCCAAGCGCGTCGATCCTCGCTTCGAGGTCGTGCTGGACGCCGAGGGCGAGCGTGAAGGGAAGTCGTACGGCGCGCGGCTGAGCTTCCTGCGGCGCCTCGGCCCCACCATGGAGTTCGAGTTCCGCGACGTCGCCGACAATCGCGGGAGCCTCGCCTGGTGCTCCGCTCTCGCCGAGCGAACGAGAAACGCCGCGCGTGAGCTGATCGCCGCCCCCCGGGGGGCCGTCGACGTCCGGAAGCCGTAGCGCTCCGCCCTGGATCCGGCCGGGAGACCTGAACGGGTTCCTCGGCCTCGCCCTCGACAACGTCACGCAGCTCGTCATCCTGGCGTCGCTCCTAATCGGCGTCTTCCAGTTCCCGGCCGACCTGGTGCTGCAGCGGATGGTGCCGGGCACGGCGCTCGGCGTGCTCGTCGGCGACCTGGCCTATACCTGGCTCGCAGTACGGCTCATGCGCCGGACTGGCCGCACGGACGTCACCGCGATGCCGTTCGGCATCGACACACCCACCTTGTTCGCGATGGTGTTCGGCGTGCTCGGGCCGGTGATGCTCGCGACCGGCGATCCGGTGCTCGCGTGGAAGATCGGCATGGCGGCGACGATCGCCATCGGCGCGGCCAAGCTCGGTCTCGCATTCGCGGGGGACTGGGCCAGACGCGTGGTGCCCCGAGCGGCGCTGCTGGGATCGATCGGGGGCATCTCGATTCTGCTGATCGCGTTCCTCCCGGCGCTCAAGATCCTCCGCGACCCGCTGATCGGTTTGGTCTCGCTGGTCGTGCTGCTCCTGGCGCTCTTTGGCCGCGTCCGGATGCCGTTCGGGCTCCCGGGCGCCTTCGTCGCGGTGCTCGCGGGCACCCTCATCTTCTGGGGACGCGCGTGGCTCGGCCTGGGACCGAGCGGGGCGATCGCCCTGGGCCCGCTTCGGCTGTCGTTGCCGTGGCCGACCCTCGACTGGCTCGGCGCGTGGTCCGAGACCTTGCCGTATCTGTCGATCGCGCTCCCGTTCGCGCTGGTCACGATCATCGGCGGGATCGACAACACCGAGAGCGCCGCGGCCGCGGGCGACGAATACCGTGCCCGCGACATTCTTCTGACCGAGGCCGCGGCGACCGCGCTGGCCGGCTGCTGCGGCGGCGTCGTGCAGAACACGCCTTACATCGGCCACCCGGCGTACAAGGCGATGGGTGCGCGCGCAGGCTACACGCTCGCCACCGGCCTCGCGATCGGCGCGGGCGCGGCGACGGGTCTGCTCTCGCTCCTCGTCGCCGTGCTGCCCGAGGCCGCGATCGCGCCCATCCTCGTCTTCATCGGGCTCGAGATCACCGCGCAGGGCTTCCTGGCCACGCCGCCGCGCCACGGCGCCGCGGTCGCGCTGACCTTCGTGCCGGTCGCGGCGGCGGTGGTGTTGATCCAGACCGGGAGCCTCTTCGCGGCCCTGGGCGCCGCGCCGGCGGCTCTGAGCGGGGAGGCGGCTCTGGGCTATCAAGCCCTCGTCATGCTGGGCAACGGGTTCATCCTGACCGCCGTACTGTGGGGCTGGGCGCTGGTAGCGATTATCGACCACCAATTGGTGCTCGCCGGGCTCTTGTTCGCGGTCGCGAGCGGCGCCGCGCTGTGCGGCGTGATCCATTCACCGCTGGTGAGTGGCGCGCTCTTCTGGCCATGGGCGCCGCCGTCGGCCGTGCCGGGGCAGCTCGCCGGCGCCTACGGCATCCTCGCGGCGATCTGCTGGCTCGCCTCCGCGCGCAATGCCGAATAACTGCTTGACCTCTTTCGTCTGACGAGTGTTAAATGGATTTCGTTTTTGTGAAGAGAGTCACGATCGCATGAGAGGAGACTTCATGAGCGCGTTCGAGAAGTCGCTGAGCATCGCGGTTGCCGCGATCATGCTCGTGGTCGCGACCGGCGCGGCGGTCGTCTCGGCCCAGGGGCCCTGGGTGGCGCCGCCCGACGCCAAAGCAGCGAAGAATCCGGTCAAGGGTGTCGGCAACGCGAAGAAGGCGGTCGAGACGAACTGCGTCTCGTGCCATGGGCCTTCGGGCAAGGGTGACGGCCCGGCCGCGGCAGCGCTGCCTCCGCCGAAGCCGGCGAACTGGACCGCCGATCCCGTCCAGAAGCAGAGCGATGGTGAGCTCTTCTGGAAGATTTCGAATGGCCGCGGCGCCATGCCGCCGTGGAAGCACCTCCCGGACAACGAGCGCTGGGAGATCGTGAACTACATTCGAACCCTGAAGGGAAAGTAACCGACACCGTCCCGATGTCCACACGCCCCGCCGGATGCTCCGGCGGGGCGTTGTCGCTTTCGGCCATGCGTCTCTGCGCGATCGATGTCGGTAGCAACACGGTGCGCCTCCTCGTCGCCGACGTGACGGCCGGCGGGACGTGGCGTATCGCCGACCAGGACCAAACCATCACCCGGCTCGGAGAGAACCTTGCGCGCACCGGCACGCTGGGTGAGGCGCCGATGGCGCGAACGCTCACGGCGGTGAGCGGCTACGTCGAGCGCGGGGCCCGTCTCGGCGCGGGCGACATTCGCATCGTGGCCACCAGCGCCGTCCGTGAGGCGTCCAATGGCGGCGCCTTCGTGGCCGCGGTCGAGCGCGCTACCGGGCGGCGCGTCGACGTGGTGAGCGGTGAGCGCGAGGCCCGCCTCACCCTCCGCGGCGTACGGCACGGGCTCGGCGCGCTGGCGGGTCCGATGCTGACGTTCGATATCGGCGGCGGGAGCACCGAGTACGTGCTGTCGGAGGAGGACACCGTGCGATCGGCGATCAGCCTCCGGCTGGGCGTCGTACCGCTGGCCGAGCGGTTTCCGTTCCCCGGCCTCGTTGAGCCCGCTCGTTATCAGGCACTCTACGACGAGGTGCGCCGCCGCCTGGGCGGCGAGCTCCCTGAGGCGATCCGTACGGCCCGCGTGGCCCATCTGGTCGGGACGGCCGGCACAGTGACGGCGCTGGCGGCGCTCGACCTCGGGCTCGTCCACTACGATCCCGACCGCGTGCAGGGGCACGTGCTCAGCCGCGCCACGGTCGAGCGCCTGCTGAACCGCCTGTGCGGGCTGACGGTCGGCGAGCGCGCGACGCTCCCATGTCTCGAGCCGGGACGCGCCGACCTCATCGTTCCCGGCACCGCGATCGTGATGGCGACCTTGGACCAGATGGGGATCGACCGGCTGCGAGTCAGCGAATACGGACTGCGCGAGGGCGTCCTCGTGGACGCGATCGAGGAACACGACGGATCTCGGCCGCGCACTGCTCCTTAGACTCTCGACGCACCGGCGGGTCGGCGATGCGATGGACCGCCTGCCGGCCGCGCGGCGCTTCGTTCGGCGCTTCGTCGCGGGGCCGGCGCTCGAGGACGCGCTCGGGGTCGTGGCGCGGCTGAACGCCGAGGGCGTCGACGCCGCGATCACCCACCTCGGCGAAAACGTGTCGACGACGGACGAGGCGACCCGTGCGGCCGACGCCTACCTCGAGGTGCTCGACGAGGTCGCCCGCCGCCGCCTGCGCGCGGTGCCGTCGCTCAAGCTGACCCACCTCGGCCTGGACCTGGGCGAGTCGGCCTGTCGCACGAACCTCGAGCGGGTCGCCGCGCGCGGACTCGCGACACGCACCCTCGTGTGGGTGGACATGGAATCCTCGGCGTATACGGACCGCACGCTCGCGCTCTATCACCGTCTGCACCCCACGTATTCCAATCTGGCCTGCGTCGTCCAGTCCTATCTGCGCCGCACGGCCCAGGACGTCGAGCGACTGATCGACATCGGCGCGACCGTGCGCCTCTGCAAAGGGGCATACCGCGAGCCTCCCGAGACCGCGTTCCCCGACAAGCGCGACGTCGATGAAAGCTATGCCCGGTTGCTGGATCGGCTGCTGTCCGCCGACGCGCTCGCGCGCGGCGTCTACCCGGCCTTCGCCACCCACGACGAGCGGTTGCTCGACCGGGCACGCCAGAAAGCGGCGGCGGGCGGGGTCCCCGCCGACCGGTACGAGCTGCAGATGCTCTACGGGATCCGCCACGACCTGTGGGCACCGCTTCGCGCGGCGGGTCAGCGGCTCCGGGTCCTGGTACCGTACGGGGCGGACTGGTACGGCTACTTCATGCGGCGGCTCGCCGAGCGGCCGGCGAACCTCGCGTTCTTCTTCCGGCAGGCCGTCCGGGGCTAACCACGTGATTTGACACCCCGCGACGCGGCGACTAGACTAATTCGGTAAGTATGGATGAAATCGCGGTATTAGTGCTCAACTATACCTTTGAGCCGCTGCATTTCACCAACGCCCGCCGCGCGATCACACTGCTCCTGGCCGGCAAGGCGGAAGCCGTTGAGGCCTCGCCGCGTGTGGTGCGGTCACCCTCGGTGACGTTCGCGCTTCCGGCTGTGATCCGGCTCGCCATATACATCCGCAAGCCGTTCCTCGACCGCGTGGCCTTCAACAAAAAGAACATCCTCCGGCGCGACGGCTACACCTGCCAGTACTGCAACCGGCGCGGCGAGCGGCTCACGGTCGACCATGTGGTGCCGCGCTCGCGCGGAGGGGACACGAGCTGGGTCAACGTGGTCGCGGCCTGTCTGCGCTGTAATCTCAGAAAGGGCAACCGCCTGGCCGACGAGGTCGGGATGCGACTCATTCGCGAGCCGGTGCATCCCAAGTTCGTGTTCTCGACCCACATGCTCCGGCACCCGCACGCGCACTCGCTCCTGGATTCCTGGCGAAAATACCTCCTCGCGGTTCCGACGCCGTCCTGACGTAGCTCGACGCCGTGTTCCAGCTGTCGTCAGAGTATTCGCCGCGCGGCGACCAGCCGCAGGCGATCGCCACCCTCACCGGCCTCGTCCGCGAGGGCCGCCGCCACATGGTGCTCCGCGGCGTGACGGGCTCGGGCAAGACCTACTCGATCGCCAACGTGGTGGCGAGCGTGGACCGGCCGACCCTCGTCATCTCGCCGAACAAGACCCTGGCCGCCCAGCTCTTCAGCGAGTTCCGGGCCTTCTTCCCGTCGAACGCGGTCGAGTACTTCGTGTCGTACTACGACTACTACCAGCCCGAGGCGTACATCCCGCAGTCGGATACCTACATCGAGAAGGATGCGCTGATCAACGACGAGATCGACCGGATGCGCCACTCCGCGACCAAGTCGCTGCTGGAGCGGCGCGACGTCCTGGTCGTCGCCTCGGTCTCGTGCATCTACGGCATCGGCGAGCCCGACACCTATCAGGGGCTCCATCTCGAGCTCGGCGAGGGCGAGCGGATAGATCGGGACGAGATCATCCGGCGCCTGGTCGCCGTCCAGTACGAGCGCAACGACTACGACTTCCATCGCGGGACCTTCCGCGTTCGCGGCGACGTGGTCGAGGTCTTCCCGGCGAACGAAGAGTCGATCGCGCTGCGGATCGAGCTCTTCGGCGACGTGATCGACGCGCTGTCCCGGATCGACCCGCTACGGGGAGCGGTGCTCGAGCGCATCGACCGGGTTCACATCTACCCGGCGAGCCACTACGTGACCGAGGCGTCGCAGCTCGAGCGCGCCTTCTCGACCATCCAGGAAGAGCTCGGCGAGACGGCTGGCGTTCCTGCGCCAGAAGAACCGCCTGCTCGAGGCGCAACGGCTCGAGCAGCGGACCCTCTTCGACATGGAGATGCTGCGCGAGCTCGGCTTCTGTCACGGCATCGAGAACTACTCGCGCCACCTGACCGGGCACCGCCCGGGCGAGGCTCCGCCGACCCTGATCGACTACCTGCCGAAGGACGCGCTGATCGTCATCGACGAGAGCCACGTCGCCGTGCCGCAGATCCGCGGCATGTACTACGGCGACCGCTCGCGCAAGGAGGCCCTCGTCGAGTACGGGTTCCGGATGCCCTCCGCGTTCGACAACCGACCGCTCACGTTCGACGAGTTCACGCGGCGCACGGGTCAGACGATCTACGTCTCTGCGACCCCGGGGGCCTACGAGCTCGACCTCGCGCGCCGACGCGCTCGCCGAGCAGGTGATCCGTCCGACCGGCCTCATGGATCCGCGGATCACCGTGCGCCCCGCCCGGGACCAGGTCGACGACCTGCTCGCCGAGCTCAGGGCGCGGGCCGACCGGGACGAGCGCGTCCTGGTGACGACCTTGACCAAGCGGATGGCGGAAGACCTCACCGAGTACTACCAGCAGCTCGGGCTGCGGGTGCGCTATCTGCATTCCGACATCGACACGCTCGACCGGGTCGCGGTCATCCGCGATCTTCGCCTGGGCAAGTTCGACGGGCTCATCGGCATCAATCTGCTACGCGAGGGGCTCGACATCCCCGAAGTCTCGCTGGTCGCGATCCTCGACGCCGACAAGGAAGGGTATCTGCGCTCGGCCACCTCGCTGATCCAGACCGCGGGCCGCGCGGCGCGCAACCTCAACGGCGAGGTCATCATGTACGCCGACCACGTCACGGACTCGATGGCGGCGACGATTCGTGAGACGGAGCGGAGGCGGGAGCTGCAGCACGCGTACAACGACGCGCACGGCATCACGCCGGAGTCGATCAAGTCCTCGATCCGCGAGCTGCTCCAGACGGTCTACGAGCGCGACTACTACACGGTGCCGGTCGAGGAGCCGACCGCCGAGACGTTCGAATCGCCGGCGGCGCTCCAGGCCCGCATCGGCGAGCTGGAGGCGCGGATGAAGGAGGCGGCCAAGCGCCTCGACTTCGAGCAGGCGGCCGAGCTGCGCGATCGGCTCAAGTCGCTGCGCAAGCAGCAGATCAAGTGAGCCGAGGCCGTCTTGCGAGCCGCAGCCGTAAGGCGAGGCGAGCCTTAGGATGATTCCATGAATCTCGACGAGAAGATCGCCCGGGTGCCGGACCGGCCGGGCGTCTACCTCTACCGGGACGGCAAGCAGCAGGTGCTGTACGTCGGCAAGGCGGCGTCCCTGCGCAGCCGCGTCCGGTCCTACTTCCAGGAGTCGCGGCCGCGAGATCCCAAGACCGACGCGCTCGTGCGCCAGATCCGCGACCTCGAGTACATCGTGACAGACAACGAGCTCGAGGCCCTGATGCTCGAGGCCAACCTGGTGCGCCGGCACCGGCCTCGGTACAACATCATTCTCCGCGACGACAAGCACTATCCGTTCCTGAAGCTCACCACGAACGAGGAGTTCCCGCGGCTGGTGGTGGCCCGAAGGTCCAGCACGACGGCGCGCGCTACTACGGCCCGTTCTACCCGGCCACCGCGATGCGCGAGACGCTCCGGCTCACGCGCCAACTCTTTCCGCTGCGCACCTGCTCGATCACGATCGACGGCTCGCTCGAGCGCCCCTGCATCCAGTACGCGATCCATCGCTGCAACGCGCCCTGCACGGGCTGGGAGACGCGCGAGGGCTACGCGAGGACCGTGGAGGACGTCGCGCACTTTCTGGAGGGCCGCGACGAGGAGCTGGCACGACGCCTCACCAAGGAGATGGAGGAAGCGGCGGCCGAGCTCAAGTTCGAGCGCGCGACGGTGCTGCGCGATCAGATCCAGTCGCTCAACAAGGTCCGCGAGCGCCAGAAGATCATCTCGACGGACGACGTCGACCAGGACGTCGTCGGCGTCGTGCGCCAGGGGAGCGATGCGTGCGTCGAGCTCTTCTTCGTGCGCAAGGGCCGACTCGTCGGCCAGGAGCCGTTCTTCTTCGACAAGGTCGCCGGCTGGAGCGACGGCGAGATCCTTTCGGCGTTCGTCCGCCAGTTCTACGGCAAGACGGTCACGCCCGCGCCGGAGATCCTCCTGTCCGAGGAGCTGCCGGAGGCCGAGCTCACGACCGAGTGGCTCTCGACCCTGGCCGAGCGGCGGGTCCAGGTGCTGGCGCCGCAGCGCGGGAGCAAGCGAGCAGTTCGTCGCCATGGCCGAGGCGAACGCGGCGATCGCGCTCCAGAACCGGCTGCTCTCGCGCGACAACCGCCAGCAGCTGGTCCTCGAGGAGCTGCAGCGCGCGCTCGATCTGCCGGGGCTCCCCAACCGCATCGAGGGCTACGACATCTCCAACATCCAGGGCACCGAGCAGGTCGGCTCGATGGTCGTCTGGGAAAACGGCGGAATGAAGAAGGACGACTACAAGCGATTCCGGATCCGGACCGTCGCCGGCGCCGACGACTTCGCGTCGATGGCCGAGGTGCTCTCGCGGCGCTTCGCGAAGGCGCTCGAGCAGGGGAGCGTGCTGCCCGATCTCGTGCTGATCGACGGCGGGCGCGGCCAGCTCAATGCCGCGCTCAAGGTGCTGCAGGACCTCGGGCTCGACTACATCCCCGCGGTCGGCCTCGCGAAGCAGGCCGAGGAGGTCTATCAGCCCGAGCGCCTCCACCCGCTGGTCCTCGATCCGACGTCGCCCGCGCTCCACACCTTGCAGCGCATCCGGGACGAGGCCCACCGCTTCGCGATCACGTACCACAAGAAGCTCCGGTCGAAGCGCACGATCCAGTCAGTGCTCGACACCATTCCCGGTATCGGGCCGTCGATCCGCACGAGCCTCCTGAAGACGCTCGGCTCGGCCCGCCGCGTTCGCGATTCGTCGGTCGCCGAGCTGGCGGCGGTGCCGAAGGTCACCCCCAAGCTCGCCCAGCGGATCTTCGACCACTTCCATCCCGCGGTGGAGGCGGCGGAGAAGGAACCCGAGCCTTTGACCGACTGTTACAATGGCCATAGCCAACCGGGCTCAGAAGGAGGGTGACAGCACATGAGAAAGCTCATGGCAGTCACGGCGGTAGCGGTCGCGCTGGCCTTCACGGCGAGTGCAGCGTTCGCGAGTTCGTGCCCGAAGGTGATCAAGGACACGCGCGACGCGGCCGCGAAGATGAAGGCCGACGACCCGAAGGTGAAGGGGGCGGTCGCCAAGCTGGACGAGGCGCAAAAGCTCCACGACGGGGGCAAGCACGCGGACTCGCTCAAGCTGGCCAACGAAGCCGCCGCGGACCTCAAGAAGTAGCGCCGCACCGGTTGGGCGTGACGCGGCGGTCGATTTGGCCGCGTCACGCCGGGAGTCTCCGAGAGAGGTGGCACGATGCGACACCCGTTGGCATGTGTGCTCGTGCTGGCCCTGACCTTGGCCGCGTCCACGGCCTCCGCCTCGATGTGTCCCGTCCTCGTCAAGCAGGGCCGAGACGCCGCGGCGACGATGAATCAGAACGACGCGAAGGTGAAGAACGCGCTGGCCAAGCTCGACCGCGCCGCGGCGCTCCACAAGGAGGGCAAGCACGCCGACTCCATGCGCGAGGCCAACGAAGCGCTCGGCCTGCTCGGCGCCAAGAAGTAAGGCGACCGGCGCACGCCGACCGCGGACGGCGCCCGCATCTTCTTGCCCCTGCCTGCTAAGTATGTTAAATATCTAGCCTAATCATGTCGACTGACCGGTACCCTTTCCGCGAGATCGAAGCGAAGTGGCAGCGGATCTGGGAAGAGGGCAAGCAGTTCCAGGTCCACGAAGATCCCAGCCGGCCGAAGTTCTACTGCCTCGAGATGTTCCCGTACCCGTCCGGGCGAATTCACATGGGCCACGTACGGGTCTACGCGATCGGCGATCTCCTGGCGCGCTTCAAGTGGATGCGGGGCTACAACGTCCTGCATCCGATGGGCTGGGACGCGTTCGGGCTTCCCGCCGAGAACGCGGCGATCGAGCACGGGGTGCATCCGGTCATCTGGACCTACGAGAACATCGACTACATGCGCTCGCAGCTCAAGAAGATGGGGATCTCCTACGACTGGGATCGCGAGGTCGCGACCTGCGACCCGACCTACTACAAGTGGGAGCAGCTCATCTTCATCCGGATGCTGGAGCGCGGCCTCGCGTATCGTCGGCGTTCGACCGTCAACTGGTGCCCCTCGTGTCAGACCGTGCTGGCCAACGAGCAGGTGGAGGACGGCCGCTGCTGGCGCTGCGATTCCGAGGTCACGCCGCGCGATATCGACGGCTGGTTCTTCAAGATCACGAACTATGCGCGAGGAGCTGCTCGCCTGGTGCGACCGGCTTCCGGGCTGGCCCGAGCGCGTGCTGACCATGCAGCGCAACTGGATCGGCAAGAGCGAGGGCGCCGAGTTCGACCTGCGGGTCGACGGCCAGCCGGATCTGTCGATTCGCGTCTTCACGACGCGGCCGGACACTGTGTTCGGCATGACCTACGCGGTGCTGGCGCCGGAGCACCCGCTCGTCGACGGCGTGGTCCGCGACCCCGCCGAGCGCGACGCCGTCGCGCGATTCCGCGCCGAGGTCTCGCGGCAGTCGGAGATCGAGCGCACGGCCGCCGATCGGCCCAAACGCGGGCTCCGCCTTTCCGCCCGGGTCATCAATCCGTTCAACAGACGAACCCGTTCCGTTGTTCCTCGCCGACTACGTCCTCATGGGCTACGGCACCGGCGCCATCATGGCGGTCCCCGGCGAGGACGAGCGCGACTGGGAGTTCGCCGAGCAGCACGGCTTGCCGATCATCGAGACGGTCAAGCGCCCGGACGGTTGGACCGGCAAGGCTTACACCGGCGACGGCGTCAAGATCAATTCGGGCTTCCTCGACGGTCTCTCGGTCGCCGAGGCCAAGCGCCGCGCGACCGACTGGCTGGTCTCGCACGGCGTCGGCGCCGGCAAGGTGAACTTCCGGCTCCGCGATTGGGGCATCAGCCGCCAGCGCTACTGGGGTGCGCCGATCCCGGTGCTCTACTGCGAGGCCTGCGGCATGGTGCCCGAAGCCGAGCAGAACCTCCCGGTGACCTTGCCGCGAGACGTCCAGCTTTCCGGCAAGGGCGGCTCGCCGCTGGCGAGCGTGGCGAGCTTCGTCAACGCGACGTGCCCGCGCTGCGGCGGACCGGCCAAGCGCGAGACGGACACGATGGACACCTTCGTGGAGTCGTCCTGGTACTTCCTTCGCTACTGCTCGCCCCGGTACGACACCGGGATGTTCGAGCCGAATGCGGCGGCGTACTGGATGCCGGTCGATCAGTACATCGGGGGCATCGAGCACGCGGTGCTCCATCTGCTCTACGCGCGGTTCTACACGAAGGTCCTGCGCGATCTCGGGCTCACCAAGATCGACGAGCCGTTCATGGCGCTGCTCAGCCAGGGCATGGTCATCAAGGACGGCGCGAAGATGTCCAAGTCGAAGGGCAACGTGGTCTCCGATGATTACGTGCGCGACAAGTACGGCGCCGACACCGGACGGCTCTTCGAGCTCTTCGCGGCGCCGCCCGAGAAGGACCTGGAGTGGAACGACCAGGGCATCGAAGGCGCCTCGCGGTTCCTCAACCGCGTGTGGCGCTTCGTGATTGCGCATTTGTCCGAGCTCGGAGGGGGCGAGGCGCCCCCCCCGAGTGCCCCCCCGGATCGCGCGAGGGCAGCCACCGTTCCGACGTCCCCCCCGGATCGCTCGCGGGCAGCGACCGCTCCGACGACGGAGGCGGGGCGGGCTTTCCGGCGGACGATCCACGAGACCATCCAGCGCGTCACCGACGACATCGAGCGCGAGTTCCACTTCAACACCGCGATCGCCGCGATCATGGAGCTCGTCAACGCGCTCCAGGCCTTCGAGGCCGCCTCCGGCGCCGGGACCCCCGCCGCGCCGGACCGCGCGGCCCTCATGCGCGAGGCGGTCGAGACGACCCTCCACCTGCTCGGGCCGTTCTGTCCGCACGTGACCGAAGAGCTCTGGTCTCAGCTCGGGCATCGCGAGAGCCTGTTCAAGCAACGCTGGCCCGTCGCCGATGCGGCGGCGCTCCAGAAGACGGAGGTCACGGTAGTCGTCCAGGTCGACGGCAAGGTGCGCGGACGTCTGCTCGTCGACGTCGATGCTGCCGACGACCGCGTGCGCCAGCTGGCCCTCGACGACGACCGGGTGAAGCCCTGGGTCGAGCGCCGCCGCGTGGAAAAGGTGGTCGTCGTCCCCAATCGCCTCGTCAACATCGTGACTCGCGCGTGACACGGACCGGCCGCGCGCGAGCACTCGGCCTCGGGCTGCTCGCAGTCGGCCTCGCTGGCTGTGGTTACTCGTTCCGCGGCAACCTCCCGGACCACATCAAGACGGTGGCGGTGCCGGTCTTCGCCAACCGGACCGCCGAGCCCAGGGTCGAGACCCTCATCACCAGCGCGGTCATTGTAGCCTTCGCGTCGAACGGTCGGCTCCGGGTGGTCAAGCCGGAGGACGCCGATGCGATTCTCGACGGGGAAGTGATCGGCTACAGAGTTGAGTCCATCGCCTTCGACAACCAAGCCAACGTGCGCCAGTACCGGCTGGAGGTGACGATGAACCTCCGCCTGCGCGACGTTCGGCAGACCGGAATCCTCTTCGAGGAGAAGAGCCTCAAGGAGAAGGCGGACTTCCAGGTCCAGGGAGCGGTGGCCCAGACCATCTCGGGAGAGGAAGCCGCGCTACGCACGGCGGCGACCGAGATCGGCCGCGCGATCGTCAGTTTGACCATCGACAGGTTTTGACCCCGCCGCCCGATCGCCGAACCGCCCCGCAAGACCCGGCCGCGAGCCCAGCGCCCCGCCCCGCGAGGCTTCAAGTATCGGTCTCAACCTCAGGGCGAACCACACCCCGCCCCCGCCCTCAAGTTGAGTCTCAGCTAATGGACTACGCGACGTTCATCCGCCACGCCGAGCGCGGTGAGCCGCCGGCCCTCAGCCTGCTCCACGGGAGCGACGTGCAGCTCCTGGACGACGCCTTGAACGCCGCGAGCCGCGGGCTCTTTCCGGATCGGTCGCTGGCGGCGTGGGGTCGAGAGGTCTTCGACGGGCGCGAGAGCACTGTCGACGAGATCGTTCGCTCGGCGGCCACCTTGCCCCTCGGAGTCGAGCGCCGGCTCGTGGCCGTCCGGCGCGCGCAGGCGCTCGCCGCAAAGGGGGCCGAAGCACTCGGCGGCTATGCGGCGAGCCCCAACCCCGCAACGTGTCTCCTGCTGCTCGCGGACGATCCGCTTCGCGCCTCGCGAGAGCGGCGGACCGACCATTGGCTGCTCGGAGCGTTGCCGGCCCCGGCGATCGTCGAGCTCCCGACGCGGGGCCCGCGCGACCTCGCGGGGTGGGTGCGCCAGCGCGCCGCGCTCGAGGGCTTGACGATCAGCGACGAAGCGGCGCGCCTCCTGGTCGAGCTGACCGGCGAGGACACGGCGACGCTCCTGGGTGAGGCCCGCAAGGCCGCGCTCGCGGGCGGGCCCGACAACCGCAACGTCGGCGTCAAGGACGTCGGCGCGATCGTCGGCGAGCAGCGGCTGGACGACATCTTCGACCTGACGCGCGCCGTCGAGCGCCGCGACCGCGCCGGCGCGCTCAAGACGCTCGACCGCCTGCTGGCGACCGAGGACGCGATGCTGCTGCTCACGGTCCTGGCGCGCGACGTGCGGACAGCGTGGACCGCGGTCGCCCTGCGACGGCGGGGCCGCTCGGTCGAGGAGATCGGCCGGGCGCTCCGCCGGCCGCCCGCCGTGATCGAGACGCTCACCGGTTCCACCAGCGGCTCCGAAGCCCACTTCGCGTGGAAGCTCCGTCGATGCTGGGACGCCGAGCGCCGGCTCAAGAGCAGCGGCGAGCCGCGCGCGGAGATGGCGGCGCTGGTGGCCGACCTGTGCGCGGAGAGGTGATCGGCCGCGCGTTCGTCCTCGGCCTCCTCGTCTGGGGCGGCGGCATCGTGGGCATCGGGAATGCGGCGGAGCGCTGCCCGGAATGCGTGACCGCCGGCGCGGCTTCCGCCACCCTGCGGGTGCCGCCGGGCACCCCGCTGGCCGGCTACGGCGGCATGAAGCGCCGGCTCCTGTTTCCCAACGTCTTCGACCGCGACGTGCCCGCGTTCTGGTTCAAGCCCTCGGTTGGTGAGCGCGAGCCGCTGGTGACGCGCGCGCTGGTGCTGGAGACTGGAGCGAAGCGCCTGGCATGGGTCACGCTCGACCTCGTCGCCGTGGATTCATCGTTCGTGCGCGCGGTGCAGGAGCGGCTGACCCGGGCGAGCGTTCCGGCGACGGCGCTCGTCGTCTCGGCCTCCCACACGCATTCAGGCCCGGGCGCCTTCATGGATTCGCGGTTCATGGGCCTGGCGGCCGCCGACCGGTTCGATCCGGCGGTGCGAGACGCGCTCGTGGCGAGCGCGGCGTCGGCGATCCAACAGGCCGATCGCGCGCGGGTCCCGGCGCTGGCCGGGGCGAGCAGGGTCACGGCGCCAGCGGTGACGGCCAGCCGGCTCGGCAAGCCGCTCGATCCGGAGATCGTCGTGCTGAAGCTCACCACCTTGACCGGGTCCCCGCTCGCCCTCGTGTGGAACTTCGCGATCCACGGGACCATGCTCTCCGCCGGCAACCTGCGTCTGTCGGGCGACGTCACGGGCCTCGCGTCCGCGCAGCTCGAGAAGAAGCTCGGAGCGCCTGCCCTCTTCGTCAACGGCGCGCTCGGCGACGTGAGTCCAGCCCGTCATGGCGAGGCCGCGATGGTCGAGGCGGCCGCCGCGCTAGCCGCCACGGTCGAGGTTGGCTGGGCGAGCACCCGCGTGGTCCCGGTCACGACCTTGCGGGTCTCGGAGCGAACGGTCCCGATGCCGTCGGCGGCGGTCTCGCTCGAGCGCTGCTTCGGCGACTGGGTGCCCGGCTTCTTCGCGGTCCCCCTCGGCTCCGTGATGCCCGCGCGCCGCGACGCTCATCGCCGCCGCGCTCGGCGACACGGCGTGGGTCACGTTTCCGGGCGAGCTTCAGACGGCGCTCGGCCTGGCGATCAAGCGGGAGGCAGGCGCGCGCTTCGCGTCGGTCTTCGTCGCGGGGCTATCGAACGACTACCTCGGATACTTCACGCGACGTGAGGACGCCCCCAGCGGGAAGTACGTCGCGTGCGCGACGCTTTACGGGCCGGGCGCCCCACGCTGTCTCACGAACGCAGCGATCGACCTGCTGCGCGGGCTCCGCCCGGAGTCGGGCTCGGCGGCGCGGGCGGCCTCGGCGTGCGACGGGGGAGCGGGGTCGCGATGACCGTGGGGTGCGATGCAGAGCGCCTCAGCCCGGGCCGAGGCGCCGGATGAGGCAGATCGGGACGCTACTTCGCGGCGACGAGACGCCGGGCCAGCGCGGACTTCTTGCGCGCGGCCGTGTTGCGGTGAACCAGGCCTTTGCTGACGGCCTTGTCGAGCGCGCGGATCGCATCGTGGACGGCGGCGGTCGTGGCGGCGCCCTCGGCGGCGCGCGCCGTCTTGATCGTGCCGCGAAGCTTCGAACGCATGGCCCGGTTGCGCAGGCGCCGGCGCTCGTTTTGCCGCATCCGCTTTATTGCCGACTTCGTGTTCGCCAAATCGGAGCTCCTGGTCGTTCGAGTCGATGTCGAGTCCGCGTTGCATCATGCCGCAGGGGCCGCGGAATATCAAGATGAGCGCCAGCGAAGGGCAGGTCGTCCGGGCGCTCGGCGGCATCGCCGGCGCCACCTTGCTGAGCCGGGTGCTGGGATTCGTGCGGGACATGGTCGTGGCCAGGGCGTTCGGCGCCGGGCCGCTCACCGACGCGTTCTTCGTCGCCTTCCGAATCCCCAACATCCTCCGGCGGCTTCTGGCCGAAGGCGCCCTGTCCACGGCGATGATCCCGGTCTTCACCGACTACGTGGCGCGCGACGACCGGCCCGCGCTGCGTCGGATGCTCCGCGCCGTGCTGGGGTTGGCGCTTCTGGCGCTGACGGTGACCACGGCGCTGGGTATCGTATTCGCGCCCTGGGTCCTGAACGCTATCGCGCCGGGCTTCATGGACGACCCGTCGCAGGCGTCGCTGGCGGCGACGCCTGACGCGGATCATGTTCCCGTATCTGCTGCTCGTCGGCCTCGCCGCGATGGCGACGGGTATTCTGAACGCCCACCAGCGAGATTCTTCGCCGGCGCGATCGGGCCGGCCGTCCTGAACCTCGGCATGATCGGCCGCGTGCGTCCTGCTCGCACGGCATCTCGACCCGCCGATCGTGTCGCTGGCGATCGGCGTGCTCGTCGGGCGGCATCGGGCAGCTGCTCGTACAGCTGCCGGCCTGTCGGCGTGCGGACTTGCTGGTGGCGCCGTCGCGCGATCTGCGCCACCCCGCGATCGCGCGGATCACGCGGCTCCTGCTGCCGGCGGTCTTCGGCCTGGCGGCGGTGCAGGTGATGGTGTTCGTCAATACGCTTGCTCGCCTCGTTCCTGCCGCTCGGCTCGATCTCATATCTCTACTATGCCGACCGCGTGATGGAATTCCCCCTCGGCGTGTTCGGGATCGCGCTGGCCTCGGCATCGCTGCCGGTGATGTCGCGCCAGGCCGCGGCCCAGGATCATCGCGGCCTCGCCGACACCCTGAGCTTCGCGCTCCGCCTGGCGCTCTACGTGTCGGTGCCGGCCACCGTCGGTCTCGTCGATGCTCCGGACGCCGATCGTGCGCGTGCTCTTCGAGCGCGGCCGGTTCGGTCCGGTGGAGACGGCGGCGACCGCAGAAGCGCTCGCGTGGTACGCGGCCGGCCTCACCGGCTTCGCCGGCGCGCGCATCGTCGCGCAGAGCTTCTACGCTCGGGGAGAGGCCGCCACGGCGGTGCGGTGGGGAATCGTCGCGATCGGCGCGAACGTCGTGGCCGCGCTCGCGCCTGATGGGGCCGCTCGGGCATGCGGGCCTCGCCGGCGCCGCGTCGGTCGGCGCCTACGTCAATCTCGTCGTCGCTCCTGGTGGTCGCCCGCCGGCGGTTCGGCCGACTCGGTGGGCGCGCGCTCCTGAGCGGCGCGGCGCACGACCCTGCTGGCGTCGCTGCCGCTCGCGGCGGTGAGCTGGCTCGCGCTGGCGCTGTGGCCGCCACGGCCGTCGTTCGCGCTCGACGCGGCGTGGCTCGCGGTGACGATCGCCGTCGGTGCGGGCGTGCTTCTGGGCGGCGAGCGCGGCGCTGGGCATCTCCGAGCGCACCGCGCTCCTGCGTCTCGCCCGTCGGCGCCCGCGCGACGGCGCGCGCTGACGCGCCGCGATTCCTCGACGCGCGTCGCGGCGCGCGCGCCCTTCTCGATTGCCGAGCGTCGTGATAGAATCCGACGTGGTCACTCTATGACCGATGTCGTAGTCGAGTATCTCGGCGCCCTCCAGGCAGAGCGGGGGGCCTCCCGAAATACTCTCAGTGCCTACCGACGCGACCTCACCGACTTCACCCAGTTCCTGACCGACCAGCGCCGCAGTCTTGCGTCGCGCCGGTCCCGACGACATCGTCGGACTACCTCGATCGGCTGCGCACGCGCGGCCTGCGGCCCGGCCAGCGTCGCGCGCCGCATCTCGGCGCTCCGCGGGCTCTACCGGCACCTGGTCCGCGAAGGCGCCTTGCGACGCGATCCCACCGAGCATCTCGAAGCGCCGCGCCGGACGCGGTCGCTTCCGCGCACCTTGTCGCGCGAGGTCGTCGCGGCGCTCGTCGAATCACCGGACCTGGCCGAGCCGCGGGGCGTCAGGGATCGCGCCGTGCTCGAGCTCTTGTACGCCACCGGCATGCGCGCGTCCGAGTGTCTGGGCTTGACCCTGGACGACGTCAACCTGAGCGCGGGCTACGTGGTCTGCACGGGCAAGGGACGAAGCAGCGCCTCGTCCCCGTCGGCGGCGAAGCCGCGCAGTGGGTGAGCCGCTACCTCCGGGACATCCGCCCTTCGCATACACGTCGCCGCGACAGCGGCCGCCTGTTCGTGAACCCGCGCGGGGGCCGCCTCTCCCGGCAGTCGCTGTGGACGATCGTGCGGCACGCGGCCGCGCGGGCCGGCCTCCGCCAGCGCATCTCGCCGCACGTGCTGCGGCACTCGTTCGCCAGCCACCTGCTCGAAGGCGGCGCCGATCTGCGCTCGATCCAGGCGATGCTCGGCCATGCCGACATCGCGACGACGCAGATCTACACCCATTTGCCGTCGGCCACCTTGCTGCAAATGTACCGGCGCTTCCACCCGCGAGCGTGAGCATGGCGAAGCGGGCCCACGTGTATCCCCAGGCCAGCTTTGCGGCGACCGATCTGGCCGACGTCGCGATCGCGCCGGCGCCCGCCGGCGTCGGCGTGGCCGAGGCGCTCGGGCTCGCGCGCAAGCGGAACAGCGCCCTGATCGCGGCGGGCGCGTCGCACGTGCTGCGCGACGATCTCGTGCGGGCGACGTCACTGGGCCTCGGCGCGCTCCGCGCGGCGCAGATCGCGCGGACCTTGCCCGGCGTCGACGCGACCGCGAGTGAGGCGAAAGTCCGCCGCCTGCTCGCCGCCGGCGCGCCGCTCGTCGTAGTGCGCGGCCCGCGCGGCGCCACCGGCGCGATCAGCGGCCGCCTCGCCGGCGGCAGACTCGCCGACGCGTCAGCGGCCGGCCGGGTGGCCCGCGGCCTGCCGGAAGACGTACGCGAGCTGCTCGAGACGATCGGGCGCATCGCCGAGGAGCAGGACGGCCGCGCGTATCTCGTCGGCGGCCTCGTCCGTGATCTGTGGCGAGGCGCCACGCCGGCCCGGCGCGATCTGGACATCGTCGTCGAGGGAGACGGCCTCGTGCTCGCGCGCGACCTCGCGCGGGCGCTCGGCGGCTCGGTCGTCGAGCACCGGCGATTTCTGACGGCGTCGGTCGAGGCGCCGCGACTCGGGCGGATCGACGTGGCCACGTCGCGCTCGGAACGCTACGAGTCTCCGGGGGCGCTGCCGCGCGTGCTCCCCGCGGCGATCGCCGAGGATCTGCGGCGGCGGGACTTCACGGTCAACGCGATGGCGATCGAGCTCTCCTCGCGCGACTTCGGCCTGATCGATCCGCTCGGCGGCCGAGTCGATCTGGCCCGACACCGCCTCCGCGTGCTGCACCCGCTCTCGTACGTCGAGGACCCGACTCGCATCTTCCGGGCCGCGCGCTACGCCGCCCGGCTCGGCCTGTCGCCGGACAGCGCCACGACGCGCGCGCAGGCGCTGGCGCTGCGTCTGGTCCCCTATGCGGCGCTGTCGGGTCAGCGAATCGCCGCCGAGCTCGAGCTGATCCTGAACGAGCCCCGGGCCGGAACCATCCTCCTCCGGCTCGGGCGCTCCGGGGCCTTCCGCTTGCTCGACCCCGGCTACCGGCTCACCGCGCAGAGCCGGCGCCGCCTCGCCGCGCTTCCCGAGGCGCTCGCCTGGGCTCGCGGGCACGGGCTCGACGTCGACGGGGTGGGGCTCGTCGCACTCGCGCTCGCCGGCTCGCGGCCGGCCGCCGCGCGCGCTCTTCGCACGGCTCGGGTTCGCGGGCGGGCCGCTGGCCGTCCTCGAGCGCGCGCACACCGAGGCGGCGGCGCTGACCACGCGGCTGGCCAGCGCCGGTCCGCCCAGCGATCGGGCGCGCGAGCTTCGAGGCGCCTCGCCGCTCGAGCTCGCGTGGCTCTGGCTGTCGGGCGACCGCGAGGCCCGCCGCCGTGATCGACTGGTTTGCCGGGCTCGATCCGCGCCTCGTGTCCTTGAGCGGCGACGATGTCGTCGCGCTCGGCGTCCCGCGCGGCCCCGCCGTCGCGCGCGTTCTGGCGGAGCTGAGGGACGCGCGGCTGGACGGCCGGCTCGCGAGCCGGGCCATGCAAGAAGCGCACGTCCGACAATGGATCACGAAAGGAGGATGAGTTGGCCCCGAAATACATCTTCGTGACCGGCGGCGTCGTGTCGTCCCTGGGCAAGGGTCTGGCGGCGGCCTCGATCGGGGCGTTGCTGGAGGCGCGCGGCTTCCGCGTGACGCTGCAGAAGATGGATCCGTACATCAACGTGGACGCGGGGACCATGAGCCCCTACCAGCACGGCGAGGTCTTCGTGACCGACGACGGCGGCGAGACCGACCTGGATCTCGGCCACTACGAGCGTTTCACGTCGAGCCGGGTGACGCGCGACCACAACGTGACCACCGGCAAGGTCTACTACTCGGTCATCCAGAAGGAGCGCCGGGGCGACTACCTCGGACGGACGGTCCAGGTGATTCCGCACATCACGGACGAGATCAAGGCGTCCATCCGGAAGGTCTCGCGCGACACCGACGTCGTCATCGTCGAGATCGGCGGCACGGTCGGCGACATCGAGGGGCTTCCGTTCCTGGAGGCGGTCCGCCAGTTCAGGAAGGACGTCGGGCGCGAGAACGTCATCTACGTGCATCTGACGCTCGTGCCGTACATGCAGGCGGCGTCCGAGCTGAAGACGAAGGCCACGCAGCACTCGGTGAAGGAGCTGCGGGCGATCGGAATCCAGCCGGACGTCCTGCTCTGCCGCACCGATCGCTATCTGCCGCCGGGCATCAAGTCGAAGATCGCGCTCTTCTGCGATGTCGAGGAAGAGGCCGTCATCACGGCCAAGGACGTCGAGATCGATCTACGAGGTGCCGCTCGACTTCCACCGCGAGGGCCTCGACGAGATCATCGTGAAGCTTCTCGGTCTCGAGCCGCGCCGGATCGACCTTTCGCGGTGGGAGGACGTCGTGCGTCGTGTCAAGTCGCCGCTCGTCGAGACGCGCATCGCGGTGGTCGGCAAGTACGTCGAGCTGAAGGACTCCTACAAGAGCCTGGTCGAGGCGCTCGCGCACGGCGGCATCGCGAACGAGGCGCGCGTAGACGTGCAGTGGGTCGACGCCGAGCACATCGAGCGCGACGGCGCCGAGGCGCAGTTCACCGGGGTCCACGGCATCCTGGTGCCCGGCGGCTTCGGCGACCGCGGGATCCTCGGCAAGCTCGAGGCGATGCGTTACGCGCGCGAGCGGCGCGTGCCGTACCTCGGCATCTGTCTGGGCATGCAGTGCGCGGTCATCGAATACGCACGAAATGTCTGCGGCCTCAGCGGCGCGAGCTCCTCCGAGTTCGATCCGGCGGCGCCGCACCTGGTGATCGACCTCCTTCCCGAGCAGCGCAGGTCGCCGACAAGGGCGGCACGATGCGGCTGGGCCTCTATCCGATCGTCCTGGGCGAGGGCAGCCAGGCCTCACGCCTGTACGGGCAGGGGATCATCCAGGAGCGCCACCGCCACCGCTACGAGGTGAACAACGACTACCTCCCCCGGCTGGAGAAGAACGGCCTTCGCATCTCCGGCATCTGGGCCGAGAAGCAGCTCGTCGAGATCATCGAGATTCCCGAGCATCCGTACTTCGTCGCGGGTCAGTTCCACCCGGAGTTCCGCTCGCGGCCGTGGGAGCCGCACCCGCTCTTCGCAGGATTCGTACGAGCGGCGCTGGAGCATGATCGTGGAGGTGCGAGGTGAGGCACGGCGACGGCCGAGCCGAGCCCTACAGATTCGGGGAGTGCGAGGTGAGGCCGTTCGACGGCCGAGCCGAGCCCTATAGATTCGACGGTGCGAGGTGAGGCCGGCGTGAGCGGCGGGTCGGCGACCGAGGTCGCCGGGTCGGGCCCGTCACGATCGGCGGCGGCGCGCCGCTGGCGCTGATCGGGGGCCCCTGCGCGATCGAGGACGAAAAGCACGCGCTGATGACGGCCGAGCGGCTGGCCACGATCGCCGCCGAGCGTCGCGTCCCGTTCATCTACAAGTCGTCGTACGACAAGGCCAACCGCTCGTCGATCCACGGCTACCGCGGCCCGGGGCTCCTCGAAGGGCTCCGCATCCTTCGCAAGGTGCGCGACACGCTCCGCGTCCCCGTGCTCTCCGACGTCCATCAGGTGTCCGAGGTGGTCGCCGCCGGCGGAGGTCCTCGACGTGATGCAGATTCCCGCGTTCCTCTGCCGGCAGACGGATCTCATCGTGGCGGTGGCGCAGACGGGCAAGCCGGTCAACGTCAAGAAGGGGCAGTTTCTCGCCGCGGCCGACATGAAGAATGTCGTCGACAAGATCCTCTCGGAGGGAACGCGCTCATCCTCTTCACCGAGCGGGGGACGTCCTTCGGATACCATAATCTCGTCGTCGACCTGCGCGGACTGGCCATCATGCGTGCCATCGGATATCCCCGTCGTTTTCGACGCGACCCACTCGGTCCAGCTCCCGGGAGGCGCCGGCGACCGCTCCGGCGGCGAGCGCCAGTACGTACCCGCGCTCGCGCGCGCCGCGGTCGCGTTCGGCATCGACGCGCTCTTCATGGAGATGCACGAGGATCCCGACCGCGCGCTTGCCCGACGGCCGCCCGCTTTCCGATGGACCGAACATGCTCCGTATCGACGACCTGCCGCGGCTCCTGCGGACGCTCTGCGCCATCGAGGCGGCGGTCCAGTCGTGAGCGCCGAGCGCGCGCCCGATGTCCGGACGCCTCGCGGAGCGCGTGCTCCGCATCGAGGCCGCGGCGATCCTCGGGCTTATCCCCAAGCTCGACGAGCGTTTCGAGCGCGCGGTCGAGATGCTCCGCGCCTGCGGCGGGCGGGTGATCGTCACCGGCATGGGCAAGTCGGGACTGATCGGCCGCAAGATCGCAGCGACGCTCGCCTCGACCGGCACCCCCGCGCTTTTCTTGCACCCGGCCGAAGGCGTCCACGGCGACCTCGGCATGGTGGCGCGCGGCGACGTCGTGCTCGCGCTGTCGAACTCCGGAGAGACCGACGAGGTGCTCGCGATTCTCCCGCCGCTCAAGCGGCTCGGAGTGCCGATCGTGCTGCTGACGGGCAATCCGAGCTCCGCGTCCCTCGCCCGCCAGTGCGAGGTCGTGCTGGACGTCAGCGTGGCGGAAGAGGCATGTCCGATGAACCTCGCGCCCACCTCGAGCACGACGGCGGCGCTGGCCGTCGGGGACGCGCTTGCCATGGCGCTGCTCGAGCTGCGCGGGCTTCGCCCGGAGGACTACGCAGCGCTACACCCGCGCGGCTCGCTCGGATGGCGCGCGCTCTTCCGCGTTGCGGACCTGATGCACAGCTGGGGACGCCGTCCCGGTCGTCGCCGAAAGCGACCCCGCTGCGAGAGGTCATCGTGGAGATGACACGCGAAACGCAAGGGCATGACCACCGTCACCGACGGCGCAGGCCGGCTCGCGGGAGTCATCACGGATGGCGACCTCCGCAGGCTCCACCTGACCGGAAAGTCCGTCGACGATCTGCCGGCGGGGCAGTGGCCAGCCGCGAGCCCAAGACGATCCGTGCCGACGATCTGGCCGCCAAGGCGCTAGAGGTGATGGAGACCTGGCAAATAACGAGCTTGGTGATCGTCGATCAGGAGTCAGCGCCCGTCGGACTGATTCACATGCACGATGTCCTGCAGAGCGAAGATCGTATAGTTTTCAGCGGTGTTTCAGCTTTTTACAGCCCGAAGTTTGTGATAGCGTGGTATCGAAATTGCACTCCTGTCCGACTTCCCTTTAGAATCGAGACAGTGATGAAGAGACACGATTCCTGGCCGGCGGCGATTCTTGGAATGGTCGTCGTCTTCGTCCTGGCGGCCGCGGGCACATTGATCGCAAGAGCCGAACTGCACCCACCGAGACGAACGGCCCGGCCGCGTCGAGCGCCGACCTCAGGATCAAGGAAGCCCAGATCGAAGAAGTGACACGGGCGGCGTCCGCTGGAGGCTCAAGGCGGAGCAAGCCCTGATCTTCGACGCCGAGGGACGCACCGCGCTGCGGAGCATCGCGGTCGACGTGTTCGAGCGCGATCGGTCCTGGACGATCGTGGGCGAAGAAGGCGATCTGTACCAGGCCACGAAGAATCTGGAAATCCGGAAGAACGTCGTGCTCACCTCGAGCGACGGCTTCCGCCTGGAGACGAACGTGCTGCGCTGGCAGGGCGCCGAGAAGCGACTCTGGACGGACGCGCCGGTGCGGCTTCGCGCGATGGCGCGGTCGCCGACGGCTCGGCGCTCGAAGTGAGGATGGCCGAGGAGTCCATGACCCTGGCCGGGCGCGTCCGGACCCGGTCTTCACCGGAGGGCCGCCAGTGACGCGGAGGCTCTTCCTGGCGGCCCTGCTTCTTGTGCTGGCGCCGACGGTGTCGGCTGGCCAGTCGACACAAGCACCGAACACGGCGGCAGCCCCCGCCGCTCAGCCCGCGCCGCCCGCGGCGGCGAAGGCGAAGGACGCGAAGAACGACCACGCGCTGCCGCTCACCGTGGACGCCGACAAGATGGAGCGGTTCGGCAAGGCGGGTCTCGTCGTCTTCAGCGGCAACGTGGTGGCGCGGCGAGACAACGCCGTCCAGTACGCCGATCGGGTCGAAGTCTATCTCGACGAGAAGGGCGACCGCGTCCTGCAGAACGGTCTCGACCGGCGCCGTCCGGATCATCACCAAGGACTGCCGCACCGGCACGGCCCAGCGCGCGGAGTACTTCGATCTCGACCAGCGCGTCGTTCTGATCGGCAACGCGCGGGTCTGGCACGACGAGAACGTCGTGTCCGGCGACACCATCACGATCTACATGGCCCAGGACCGCACCATCGTGGAAGGCGGCAAGCAGGAGCGGGTGAAGGGCATCTTCTACCCTCAGAAGGCAGCAAGCAGGACGGACAGCCGGCGCCGCGGCGCTCGGCGGAAGTCCTGCAGGAACTGATCGATGGAAGGCCTCGTCGCTCAGGGACTGATGAAGTGGTTCAAGACCCGCAAGGTCGTCGACTCCGTCTCGCTCGACATCCAGCGCGGCGAGGTCGTCGGTCTTGCTCGGGCCCAACGGCGCGGGCAAGACCACGTCGTTCTACATGATGGTCGGCCTCCTGCCCGCCGACGGCGGCCGCATCTTCCTCGAGGGCCAGGAGATCACGAAGCTCCCGATGTACCAGCGCTGCCGGATGGGTGTCGGCTACCTGCCGCAGGAGTCGTCCGTGTTCCGAAAGCTCACCGTCGAGGAGAACCTCCTAGCGATCCTCGAGACCCTCGAGCTGACGCGCGACGAGCGGCGCGAGCGGGCGCACGAGCTGCTGGCCGAGCTGGATCTGACGCCGCTGGCGCGTTATCCGGCCTACACGCTCTCGGGCGGCGAGCGTCGCCGGCTCGAGATCACGCGCGCCCTCGTGACCTCGCCCCAGTACCTGCTGCTGGACGAGCCGTTCACCGGAATCGATCCGATCGCGATCGGCGATATCCAGGAGATCGTCGGCCGGCTCCGCGAGCGCGGCATCGGCATCCTCATCACCGACCACAACGTGCGCGAGACTTTGGCCATCACCGACCGCGCCTACATCCTCTACGAGGGCAAGATCCTGGTGGCGGGGACCGCGACCGAGATCGCCCACAATCCGGTAGCCCGGGAGATCTACCTGGGCGAGCGGTTCGCGCTCTAGCCGGCGGCGGGAGACCCCTCATGGCCATGGAGGCGCGCCTCTCGTTACGGCAGAGCCAGCGGGTCGTCATGACGCCGCTCCTGCAGCAGGCCATCCAGCTGCTGCAGCTCTCGACGCTCGAGCTCCAGGAGGTCGTGCAGAAAGAGCTGCTCGAGAATCCGCTGCTCGAAGAGGTCACGCCGGACACGCCGGAGACCCCCGGCGACGCGCCGGTCACGGCCGACACCCCGCCGGCGCCGACGGTCGAGCAGCTCACGCACCGAGCCGCCGCCGACCAGCGAGCGCCAGACCGACGAGCTGCCGTTCGATTTCACCGCGGTGATCACGGCCGACGACGACCACGAGGAGCGGTCGCTCGTCTCGCAAGAGGACCGCGAGGACCTGCCGTTCGAGAACGTCGTCCGCAACCAGCCCTCGCTCACCGACTATCTCGACGAGCAGCTCCGCTTCGCGACCGAGGACGCCGGCAGTTCGGCGCATCGGGAACGAGATCATCGGCAACCTCGACGAGGACGGCTACCTGCGCGCCGAGCTCGAGGAGCTCGCCCAGCGGTGCAGCGTCACCGCCGAGGAGGTCAACAAGGTCCTCGACGCTCGTCCAGGGCTTCGACCCGCCGGGCGTGGCGGCGCGGAACATCCAGGAGTGTCTGCTGCTGCAGCTCAAGCGCGACCCGCTCCCGGACCCGGTGTCGGTCGAGATCATCGAGGTGCACTTCGAGGACCTGAGCCGCCGCCGCTACCCGGACATCGCCCGGGCCATGAAGCTCGCGCTCGACCGGATCATGGAGTCGGTCGAGGAGATCATGGCGCTCGAGCCCAAGCCCGGCCGGCGCTTCGGCGGCAACGACTCGCGTTACATCGTGCCCGACGTCTACGTCTACAAGCTCGGCAGCGACTACACGATCGTCCTGAACGAGGACGGCGTGCCGCGCCTGCGGGTCAACTCGCTCTATCGCTCGCTGCTGCGCAACTCCGGCGTCGACGAGGCGCGCCAGTACGTCGAGCAGAAGCTCCGCTCGGCGCTGTGGCTCATCAAGAGCGTCGATCAACGCCAGCGGACGCTTGCGAAAGGTCACGCAGTCGATCGTCAAGTTCCAGCGCGACTTCCTCGACCGCGGGCTTGCCCCACCTGCGACCGCTGTCCCTGCGGGACGTCGGCGAGGACATCGGCATGCACGAGTCGACGATCAGCCGCGTGACGACGAACAAGTACGTCGAGACCCCGCAGGGGCTGTTCGAGCTGAAGTTCTTCTTCCACAGCGGCATCGCGTCCGGCGACGGCGAGATGGTCTCGTCGGTCTCGGTCAAGAAGATGATCCAGGACCTTCTGGCCGCGGAGGACCCGGCCAAGCCGCAATCCGACCAGGAAGTCGCGCAGGCGCTCCAGAAGCGCGGGCTCACGATCGCCCGGCGCACGGTCGCCAAGTATCGCGAGGAGCTCGGCATCCTGCCCTCGCACCAGCGCCGGCTGGCGCCGCGGAAGCGGTGAGCCGGAGCCGGGTGGTGAGGTAGGCGATGGCGGGCCCTCTGTCCGTCGTCGTCATCACCGGGCTCAGCGGCGCGGGCAAGAGCTACGCGATCAAGTGCTTCGAGGACATGGGGTTCTTCTGCGTCGACAACCTGCCCACGACGCTCATCCCCACCTTCGCCGACCTGATCATGCGCTCGGAGCAACCGATCCATCGCGTCGCGCTCGGGGTCGACGTGCGGGAGGGCGCCTACCTCTCGCGCCTGCTCGACACGATCCGCGAGCTGCGGGCGCGCGGCCACGGCGTCGAGGTACTCTTCCTGGAGGCGAGCGAGGAAGCGCTGGTGCGCCGCTATCACGAGACGCGGCGGCGCCATCCGCTGGCCGGAGACGGTAACGCCCTCGACGGGATCCGGGCCGAGCGCAAGGCGCTGTCGGACCTCCGCGAGGTCGCCGACCGGATCCTCGACACCTCGGCCTTGACCGTTCATCAGCTGAAGGACCGGCTGGTCGAGCTCTACGTCGCGCCGAAGGCCCGCCCGGGACTGGCCACCTCGCTGGTCTCGTTCGGGTTCAAGCACGGCGTCCCCTTCGACGCCGATCTCGTGTTCGACGTCCGGTTCCTGCCCAACCCGCACTTCGTCGAGTCGCTGCGTCCGCTCGACGGCCGCCACGAGTCGGTGCGCGCCTTCGTGCTGGATCATCCGGAAAGCAAGGAGATGCTCCGCCGCCTCGAGGACTTCCTGAAGTTCGTCCTGCCCTGCTACGAGCGGGAGGGCAAGGCCTACCTCACCGTCGCGATCGGCTGCACCGGCGGCCGCCACCGCTCGGTCACGCTCGCGGAGGAGCTCGGCCGTTTCCTCGCCGGCCTCGGCTACGCGCCCGCCGTCGTCCACCGAGACCTCGAGCGCGAGTGAGCGTCGGGGCCGATGGATCGCCTGGCGTTCTGCTTCGGCGTCCACAACCACCAACCGATCGGCAACTTCGACCACGTCATGATCGAGGCGACCGAGCGCGCCTACCGGCCCTTCCTCGAGCGGCTCGACCGACGACCTGAAGTCCGGCTGAGCGTGCACTGTACGGGCAGCCTGCTCGAGTGGCTGCGCGAGCACTCGCCGCCGCACCTTCGATCTCCTCGGCACCGTCGCCGCGCGCGGGCAGGTCGAGCTCCTGACCGGCGGATTCTACGAGCCGATCCTGGCCGTGCTGCCCGATCACGACAAGATCGGCCAGATCGAGCGGCTGACGACCTTTCTCAAGTCGCACTTCGGCGTGCGCCCCCGCGGCATGTGGCTCGCCGAGCGCGTGTGGGAACCGCATCTGCCCCGCGTCTTGAGCGAGGCCGGCGTCGAGTACGTGCTCGTCGACGACCGGCACTTCGCGCTGGCGGGTCTCGACGCCGAGGCACGCTCGGCGGCTACTACCTGACCGAGGAGCAAGGCCACAGCCTGCGCGTCTTCCCAATCAACCAGCGGCTCCGGTACCTGATCCCGTTCGCCGGCGTCGACGAGACGATCGAGTATCTGAGCAGCTGGCGCGGGGCGCGTCAGCGCGATCACCATGGTCGACGACGGCGAGAAGTTCGGGGTGTGGCCCGGCACCTACGCGCACGTCTACGAGGACGGGTGGCTCGACCGCTTCTTCGATCGACTCCTGTCCACGCCCTGGCTCGAGGCTGATGACGCTCGCGGACGTCGTCGAGCGCGTCCCGGCGAGCGGCCGCGTCTATCTGCCCGCGGCATCCTACCGGCGAGATGGGGGAGTGGGCGCTGCCGGCCGATGCCGCGAGCGCGCTCGAGGCGGCCAAGGCCGAGGTCAGCCGGCTGGCCGACGGCGAGCGGCTGGCCGGGCTTGCTGCGCGGCGGCTTCTGGCGCAGCTTTCTCGTGAAGTATCCCGAAGTCGGCGACACTTACTGGAAGATGCTGCGCCTCTCGCGCGCGCTCCACGGCGCGCTCGCCCAGCACCCCGACGACGCGCGCCTGGCCCGCGGCCAGGTCGCGCTCTGGCGCGGACAGGCCAACGACGCCTACTGGCACGGCGTGTTCGGCGGCTGCTACCTCCCGCACCTGCGCCGGGCGGTGAAGAGCTCGCTCCTGGACGCCGAGCGCTCGCTGGTCGAGGCCGGCGCCGCGGCCGAGATTGCGTGGACTCGCGAAGACGGCGACGGCGACGGGCGCGCGGAAGTGTACGTCCGCACGCGCTCCCTGGCCGTCACGCTCGATCCCGAGGCGGGCGGGATGATCACCGAGCTCGGCTACTTCCCGGCAGGGCTCGACGTCGCCGACGTGCTGGCCCGCCGGCCCGAGGCGTACCACGACAAGGTGCGCGCGCGCGCAGGCGCAGCGCCTCGGACGCCGCGCACACGATCCACGCGGACGCCATGCCCAAAGAAGCGGGGCTCGACGCGCTGCTCGCGTACGACGGGCTGCGACGCGGGTCGCTGATCGAAGGGCTCTTCCCGGAGGCCGGCGGTGCCGCTCGATCCGTCGCGCCCTGGCGCGGCGCGCGAGGCGTGTCGGCGCCGAGGCGCTCGAGTGCACCGTCCAGGACGGTGGGGGCGGGGTCGCGTCATGCTCTCGCGCGCGCCGACGCCGGACGCTGCCGCTGGCCATCGAGAAGCGGGTGACGATCCGCGACGCGACGATCGAGGTCCGCTATCGTCTGCGGCCGGCATCGGGCAGCGACTCGGCGGGCCGCTGGGCGTGTCCAGTGGAACCTCGCCCTCACGGCGGGGAACGCGCCCGATCGATACCTCGATCTCGCCCGGGCGCCCCTCGCTCGGCAGCACGGGCCGCGTGGCGGATCCCGCAGGCGGTCACCCTGGTGGACGAATGGGCGGGGTCGAGGCGCGGCTCGGGTGGAGCCCCGCCGCCGAGCTCGCCTGGGGCCCGGTCGAGACGGTGTCTCTCTCCGAGGGCGGCTTCGAGCGGATCTATCAGGGCACCGCGCTCCTGCTGGTGTGGCGCCTCGACCTCGGCCCCGACGAGGAGCGGACGCTCGAGACGGCGCTGACCTTGGCTCGCCGATGACGCTCGACGATCCGGCCGTCCTCGAGCGAGCCGATCCGCATCGGGCGCGCGAGGCGCTCGCGGCGTTTCCCGCCCAGTGTCGCGCCGCGCTGGCCCTCCGCGCGACGCCGCCGATGTCGATCCCGCGCCCCGAAGCTCGTGGTCCTCGTCGGCATGGGCGGCTCGGCGGCCGGCGCCGAGCTGATCGGCGGGTGCGCGGCCGAGCGTCTGGACGTGCCGATCGTCGTCCATCGCGGCTACGGACTGCCGCCGACCGCCGGCAAGCACGCGCTCGTCGTCGCCTCGTCGTACTCGGGCGACACGGCGGAAGTGCTCTCGGCGGCCGAGGCGGCGCTCGAGCGCGCGGTTCCGCTGGTGGCGCTCACCGCGGGCGGACGGCTGGAGGCGCTGGCCGGCGCGCGGGGCGTCCCGCGGGTGAAGCTGCCCCACGGGCTTGATGCCACGCATGGCGCTCGGGTATCTGTTTCTTCCCGGCGCTCCGGATCCTGGCCGACGCGGGGCTCGCGGTCGCGACCGACGCGGAGATCTCGGAAGCGCTCGACGTCGTGACCGCGCTCGCCGCCGAGCTCGCGCCGGCGCGGCCGGCCGCGCAGAACGAGGCCAAGCGGCTCGCGCTCACGATCGGCGCCCGCCTGCCGGCGTTCTACGGAGGCCCGTCGACCGGCGGCGTCGCCTATCGCTGGAAGACCGAGGTCGAGGAGAACGCCAAGCGGTTCGCGATCGCCGGGCGCGATCCCCGAGATGAATCACAACGAGATCGAGGCCTGGCGAGCGCCGGTCGCCGCGACGATGCACGCCGTCTTCCTGCGCGATCGCGACGAGCTTCCGGAGATCCCGCGGCGCTTCTCGGTGATGCGCGACCTGATCGCGGCCGCCGCCGGCGACGTCAGCGAGTGCTCGACGCGGGGCGAGGGGCGGGCGGCGCGACTCCTCGGGCTGGCCTACCTCGGCGCGTGGACGAGCTACTACCTCGCCGTCGCTGCCGGAACCGATCCCTGGCCGATCCCGCGTGCTCGACGAGCTGAAGCGCCGGCTGCGAGCCCCTTAGCCGGGCTCGGAATTCGTGTTACAGTTGCGGCGCTTGCATCGCACGGACGCGATGCGCGGGAGGATGTCGATGGCGCACGACGAGTATCTGTTCACGTCGGAGTCGGTGACCGAGGGTCACCCCGACAAGATCGCCGACCAGATCTCCGACTGCGGTGCTGGACGCGATCATCGCCCAGGATCCCACCGGCCGCGTCGCCTGCGAGTCCCTGCTGACCACCGGGCTCGTCGTGGTGGCGGGCGAGATCACGACGTCGTGCTACGTCGACATCCCGCGCATCGCACGCGACACGATCAAGCGAAGTCGGCTACACGCGGGCGAAGTTCGGCTTCGACTACGAGACGTGCGGCGTCATCGCGGCGATCGACGAGCAGTCGTCCGACATCGCGCATGGGCGTCGACAAGCTCGGCGCCGGCGACCAGGGGCTGATGTTCGGCTACGCCTGCACCGAGACCCCCGAGCTGATGCCGATGCCGATCATGCTCGCGCACAAGCTGGTGATGCGGCTCGCGGAGCGTCGCAAGTCGGGCGCGCTCGACTACCTGCGCCCCGACGGCAAATCCCAGGTGACCGTCCGCTACGTCGACGGTCATGCCGCGTGCGGTCGAGACGGTCGTCGTCTCCACCCAGCACAGCCCCGAGGTCGGGCGCCCAGCGGATTCGCGAGGACATCATCGAGCAGGTGATCAAGCCGACGATTCCGGCCGAGCTCATCGACCTGCAGCGCTGCGTGATCCACGTGAACCCGACCGGCCGGTTCGTGACCGGCGGCCCCATGGGCGACACCGGCCTGACCGGGCGCAAGATCATCGTCGACACGTACGGCGGCTCCTGCCCGCACGGCGGCGGCGCCTTCTCCGGCAAGGACCCGACGAAGGTCGACCGCTCCGCGTGCTACATGGCGCGGCACGTGGCCAAGAACATCGTCGCCGCCGGCCTCGCGCAGCGCGCGCAGGTGCAGGTCGCCTACGCGATCGGCGTCGCCGAGCCGGTCTCGATCATGGTGGACACCTTCGGGACCGGCAAGGTCACGAACCGGATCCTCGAGGACGATGGTCCGCCGCCACTTCGACTTCACGCCGGCCGGGATCATCAAGTACCTCGACCTGCGCCGGCCGATCTACAAGAAGACCGCGGCCTACGGCCACTTCGGGCGCTCGGAGCCCGACGTTCACCTGGGAGCGGACGGACCGCGTCAAGGACCTGCGCGACGACGCGGGCGTGTAGCCCAGCACCACCGACAAACCCGCGCACGGGCCGGCCGTTCCCGCGGCACGCGTCGACGACAAGGAAAGGACGACGATTCCATGGTCGAGCACGACGTCAAGAATCTCTCGCTCGCCGCCGACGGGCCGCCTCAAGATCGAGTGGGCCGAGCAGTCGATGCCGGTCCTCCGCCAGATCCGCGAGCGCTTCACGCGGGAGCAGCCGCTCAAGGGCATCCGCCTCGGCGCCTGCCTCCACGTGACCACCGAGACCGCGGTCCTGATGCTCACGCTCAAGGCCGGCGGCGCCCAGCTGGCCCTCTGCGCCTCCAACCCGCTCTCCACGCAGGACGACACCGCGGCCGCGCTCGTGCGGGAGTACGACATCTCCGTCTTCGCCCACAAGGGCGAGGACAACGACGCGCTACTACCGGCACATCGCCTCGGTGCTCGCCACGCGGCCCCAGCTCACCATGGACGACGGCGCCGACCTCATCTCCCAGATCCACGGCGCGCGCAAGGACCTGGCCGCCGACGTCATCGGCGGCACGGAGGAGACGACCACCGGCGTCGATCCGCCTGCGCTCGATGGAGCGCGAGGGCGTGCTCGCGTTCCCGGTCATCGCGGTCAACGACGCGGACACCAAGCACCTGTTCGACAACCGCTACGGCACCGGGCAGTCCACGATCGACGGGATCCTCCGCGCGACCAACATCCTGCTGGCCGGGCGCACCGTCGTCGTCGCCGGCTACGGCATGTGCGGCCGCGGCGTCGCCGCCCGCGCCAAGGGGCTCGGCGCCCACGTCATCGTGACCGAGATCGAGCCGCTGCGGGCGCTCGAGGCGGTGATGGACGGCTTCCAGGTGATGCCGATGACCAAGGCCGCCGCCCAGGGCGACGTGTTCGTGACGGTGACCGGCAACACGTCGGTCATGTCGAGCGACCACTTCGGCCGGCTGAAGGACGGCGCGATCCTGTGCAACTCCGGCCACTTCAACGTCGAGATCGACCTCGAGACGCTCGGCGCCATGGCGCGCAGCGCGTCGCAGCGTGCGCCCGTTCGTCGAGGAGTACACGCTCGACCGGCGGCCAGCGCGCTCTACGTCCTCGGCGAGGGCCGCCTGATCAACCTCGCCGCGGCGGAGGGCCACCCGGCCTCCGTGATGGACATGAGCTTCGCCAACCAGGCGCTCGCCGCCGAGTACATGGTCAAGCACGGGCGGACGCTGGCCAAGAAGGTGTACGTCGTTCCGCGCGAGATCGACCTCGAGATCGCGCGGCTCAAGCTCGCCTCGATGGGCGTCGCGATCGACGAGCTGACGAGCCGCGCAGCGCGACTACCTGGCCTCCTGGACCCACGGCACCTGATCCTGCGCGCACGCGCAGCCCTAGTGAACCGCCCGCCGCCAATTCTGTTTTGCTCCTCCTGCCTGCTGGTCCTCGGCGTCTTCGCCCAGATCGTGCCGCTCTACACCGACTGGCTGTGGTTCGGCGAGGTCGGCTATTCCGAGGTCTTCGTCGAAGACGCTGTCCCTTCGCGGGTCGCTCTTCGCCGCGCTGGCGGTCTCGCGTGCTCGTCTTCCTCTACGCCAACCTGACGTTCGCCGCGCGCACGGCGGCGCCCGACGTCATCTGGGAGCTCGAGGACCAGCTCGGCCTGCCGAGCCGCGTGATCATCGAGCCGCTGATCCGCCGATTCCTGCCGGTCGTGCTGCTGCTGATCGCGATCGCGTCCGGCATGCGCGCCATCGTCCACTGGGAAACGGTGCTGGGCTATCTCAACGCCACGCCGTTCGGCACCGTCGATCCGCTCTTCGGGTCGTGACCTCGGCTTCTTCGTCTTCGTCCTGCCGATCTGGCGGCTCGTGCACGGCTGGGCGTTCACGCTCGTCATGGCCACGATCGTGCTCACCCTGGCGATCTACGTGCTCCAGCGAAGCCTCGTGCTGACGAGCCGCGGCCCGCGGCTGGCCGCCGGCGCCCGTACGCATCTGCTCGTGCTCGGCGCCGCGGCGCTCGCCCTCAAGGCGATCGGGTTCTGGCTCGACCGGTTCGAGCTGGTCTTCTCGCCGCGCGGCATCGTGTTCGGCGCCGCGTACACCGACATCTACGCGTCCCTGCCGGTGCTCGGCGCCCTTGCCGTGTTCGCCGTGCTCTGCGCCGTCGCGTGCCTGGCCCAGATCGCCCGGCCGGGGCTTGCGGCTGGTCGCCGGCGGCCTGATCGCGCTCGCGCTGGTCTGGGTGGTCGGCCTCGGCGTCTACCCGGCGCTGCTCCAGCGCTTTCGCGTCACGCCCAACGAGCTCGCCGCCGAGCGGCCCTTCATCGGTCACAACATCCGCATGACCCGCCAGGCGTACGGGCTCGACCGCATCGTCGAGCAGGAATTCCCCGCCGACGAGACCCTGGACGCGCGCGCGCTCGAGCGGAACGCGGCGACGATCAAGAACATCCGCCTGTGGGACTACCGCCCGCTGCTCCGCACGTTCGGGCAGCTGCAGGAGATCCGGACCTACTACAAGTTCGTCGACGTCGACAACGACCGCTACGTCGTGAACGGCGAGTACCGCCAGCTCATGCTCTCGCCGCGCGAGCTCTCGTACCAGCATCTCCAGTCCCGGATCTGGATCAACGAGCATCTGACGTTCACGCACGGCTACGGCGTCGTGGTCGGACCCGTCAACCGCATCACCGCCGAGGGGCTGCCGGAGTTCCTCGTCAAGGACATCCCGCCCCAGTCCACGGGCGGCTTCCCGAAGATCACGCGTCCGCAGATCTACTACGGCGAGGTCTCGAACGAGTACGTCCTGGTGAGGACGAAGTCGCAGGAGCTCGATTACCCTTCCGGCGACCAGAACGTCTACGCGACCTATAGCGGCATCGGCGGCATCCAGCTCTCGTCGTTCCTCCGCAAGGTCGCTTTCGCGATGCGGTTCGGGGAGATCAAGATCCTCCTGTCCAACGACCTCACCGACCAGAGCCGCATCATGATGTACCGGGCGGTCGTCCAGCGAGTGCGGCAGATCGCCCCGTTCTTCCGCTTCGACCGCGATCCATACATGGTCGTCGACGACGACGGGCGGCTGATCTGGATGCTCGACGGCTACACGACGACCGATCGATATCCCTATTCGGAGCCCGGTGCCCGGCATGGGCAACTACATCGGAACTCGGTGAAGGTGACGATCGACGCCTACGACGGCACGGTGACCTTCTACCTCGCCGACCCGACACGGACCCGATCGTCCGCGCGTACGGCGGCGCTTTCCCCGGGCTCCTCAAGCCGCTCGACCAGATGCCGGAGTCGCTCCGCCGCCACATCCGGTACCCCGAGGATCTTCTTCACGATCCAGGCCCGGAAGTACGCGACCTACCACATGCTGGATCCGCAGGTGTTCTACAACAAGGAGGACCTCTGGGCGCTCCCGCGTCGGGCGATCGAGGGCCGCGACCGCGACATGGAGCCCTACTACACGATCATGCGGCCGCCGGGCGAGCAGAAGGAGGAGTTCATCCTGCTCACGCTCTTCAACCCGGCGCGCCGCGACAACATGATCGCGTGGATGGCCGCGCGCTCCGATCCGCCGAACTACGGCCGTCTGATCGTGTACAACTTCCCCAAGCAGAAGCTCGTCTACGGGCCGCGGCAGATCGACGCGCGGATCGACCAGGATCCCATCATCTCGCAGCAGCTCGCCCTCTGGAACCAGCGTGGCTCGACGGTCATCCGCGGCTCGCTTGCTCGCGATCCCGATCGACCAGTCGCTGATCTACGTCCAGCCGCTCTATCTCGCGGCCTCCGAGCAGGGCGCGCTCCCCGAGCTCCGCCGGGTCATCGTGGCGTACGGCAACCAGATCGCGATGGAGCCGACGCTCGAGCAGTCCCTCCTGCGGATCTTCGGCGGACGCCAGCCCGGCCGACGACAACCGCCGCCGCGCCGCCTCGGGCCGAGGCGCCGGCGGCCGAAGGCGACGCCGGCGTGCGCCAGCTCAGCCAGCGCGCCTGGGAGAGCTGGACGCGGGCGCAGGACGCGCTGCGGCGCGGCGACTGGGCCGCCTACGGGGCCGAGCAGAAGCGGCTCGAAGAGGCGCTGCGCGGGCTGACCCAGTCGAAGTGAGGGAGGACGCCCCGACCTCGATGCCGACCGTGCTCGTGACGACGGCCTTCGGCGAAGCCCAGCTCGACCGCCTGCGCCTGGTCTCGCCACGGCTGACCGTGACCCGCGCTGATCCGGAGACCGCCGACTACTCGAGCGCGGAGATCCTCTACGGTGGGACTCTCCCGCGTGACCGCTCGCGGGCGCCCAACCTCAAGTGGGTCCAGGTGCACATGGCCGGCGTCAACGGGCTCCACGAGCACCCGCTCTACGCCGACGGCGCCCTCGCCCTCACGACCGCGAGCGGCGTGCACGCGGCGACGGTCGCCGAGTACGCGATGACGGCGCTCCTGGCGCTGGCGCACCGGGTGCCGCGCATGGTCGAGTGGCAGGGCCGGGGCGTCTGGCCGCCCGACGAGCAGCGGTGGCCCCTGTTCGTGCCGACGGCCGTGCGCGGCGCGACCCTCGGCGTCATCGGCTACGGCAGCATCGGGCGCGAGCTCGCTCGGATCGCCAAGACCGCCTTCGCGATGCGCGTGCTGGCGTGCAAGCGGGATCCGGCCCGGCGCGCTGACCACGGGTACTGCCCGGCCGGCACGGGCGACCCGGAGGGCCGCCTGCCCGACGCGTGGTTTTCGCCGGCCCAGCTGACCGAGCTGCTCGCCGGGTCGGACGTCGTGGTGATGTGCGCCCCGCTCACGCGCGAGACCAGGCACATGATCGGCGCGCGCGAGCTCGACGCGATGAAGCGGACGGCCTACTTCATCAACGTGGGACGCGGCGCCAGCGTCGACGAGGCCGCACTCGCGCAGGCACTCGCCGACGGGCGCATCGCGGGGGCCGCGGTCGACGTGTTCGCGCAAGAGCCGCCGCCGGCCGGCCACGCCCTGTACGGCGCCCCGAACGCCATCCTGTCGCCGCACGTCTCCGGCTTCGTCGCGAGCTACGACGACGACTGCTGCGCCTTGTTTGCGGAGAATCTGCGGCGCTACCTGGACGGCGCGCCGCTCCTGAACCTGGTCGATCGCGCGAAAGGGTACTAGGCCTTCGGCGAGCGCAGGGGAGGGCGAGGCGCGGGAATCGGCGCGCCACGATCCCACATGCTGTCGGATGAGGCGCCGGCGCTCGTCCTCGAGCTTCTCGATCGCCTCGACCGCCGATTCCGCCTCGGCGGCGCATCCGGGCAATTCAGGATACTCCGCGCGCCGGAGCCACCCGCCGCTGCGCTCGACCGACTCGACCACGAGCAGGTAGGGCACGGCCTCGTAGTAGGCGAGGTCGCGGACTCTCTCGTTCTCGGGCTCGCCGGAGGTCATTGCGCGAACGGCACCCACGCGATCGGCACGCCCGCATCCGACTGGCGCGCCTTCTCGGTCGCCGTGATCCAGCTGTCGCCTTCGGGCAGCAGCACGGAGGCCGGACGAACCCGGCACATCGAGGAGTCGTCCACGTTGGCCGGCACCACGCCATGCTCGCGGAGTGCCCGGGCGGACTCGATCAGCCGGCGCCGCACGTAGATGACCATCGCGTCGGTCGTGCCGAGGTGCTCCTGCGTGCGGTCGTAGATCGGCCCCATCGTCTCGGTCATCGCCCGGTCTTGTAGATTGACCAGGAACGGGATCCCGATCATGAGCTCGTTCTTGGCGAGCTGACGGTCGACCAGGTAGTCATTGTGAATGTTCGCCTTCGTGTAGTACCGCGAGTGCGGATCGCTCGTCGCCTCGAGATAGCCGCCCCAGGCGGTGAACGGGTTTCGCGTGAGCTCGCGCTCCTGGTCCGTCACCGGCCGGTCCAGGCGCCCGCGCATCATGATCTGAAGGTTGTAGTTGTCGTCGAGCGGCACCCACGCGCGCGCCGAGACGATGTTGGGATCGCTGGCGGCGATCATCGAGAAGAACGGCAGGATGAACTGGGTGACGCGGTGCCAGTAGAGACCGTCGACGTCCCAGCGACGCCGGGCCGAGTAGCAGGCGCCGTAGTCCGTGGGCAGGAGCTCGAGGCGCGGCCGCTTGTCCTGATGGAACGTGCCGCGTTGCTTCGCGTCGGGGCGAAGCTTGGCGTGGACGTAGTCGATGTGGGACGAATCGATGTCGCCCTCGAGCGCCTGGACCCAGTTGCACTCCTCCAGCATCATCAGCGGCGGGTAGACGTGGTCTCGTGGCACAGGTGTTGACCTCGAACGCCGGCAGCGGCGGCGGCGCCTGGGCGCGCGGGCCCATGTAGGTCCACAGCACGCCGTTGACGTCACGGCACGGGTAGGCTCGGGCCCGCACCTTGTCCCTGAACGTGCTCTCGGCGGGCTCGTTCGGCATGTCGACGCAGCGGCCGGACACGTCGAACTTCCAGCCGTGATAGACGCAGCGGATCCCGCAGTCCTCGTTGCGGCCGAAGAAGAGCGATGCGCCACGATGGGGGCAGTTGGCGGCTATCAGTCCCACCTCGCCCCGCGTATCGCGGAAGGCCACCAGGTCCTCGCCGAGCAGGCGAACCTTCTTGGGCGGGCAGTCGGGCTCCGGCAGCTCGGTCGACGGCAGGAAGGGCAGCCAGTACTGGCGGAGTAGGTCGCCCATCTCCGTCCCGCGTCCAACGCGGCACATGAGCTCGTTGTCTTCTCTCGAGAGCATCGCCTACCTCCGTTGTTCTAGGTCCGCCTCGGCCGGCGGGGCCCCAGCCCCGCGACGGCCTGCAGCGCACACTGCCATCTATCAGTCCGCCTCCGCCGGCAGACGCTATCAGTGCTTGCCGTTCTCGACGGTCGCGCGCTCGATCGCCAGAAGCTTCTCGAGGTCGATGACGCCCAGCATGTCCTTCTCGACCGGGCTCCAGTCGGGCTTCGTCTTCACGTTGGCGCCGAACCCGTCCGCGAGCTCCTCGTAGACTTTCTTCCACGCTGCGTACGCCGCGAGGAGCGGGGTCGAGGGATCGGCGACGATCTTATAGCCGAGACCGCCGAGATCGCTCAGGGTCAGCCCGAGGCCGGCGAGCCCGCCACGCCCGGCGAGGTACATCAATGGGCCGCCCAGTCGCTCGGCGATCGTCCGCAGCTGCTCGGGCTTGTGGGCCATCGAGAGCAGCAGGAGATCGGCGCCCGCGCGGCGGTACGCCTCACCCCGGCGGAGCGCGTCGTCCATGGTGCTGGCCCGGATCGCATTGGTCCTGGCGACGATGAGGAAGTCCGGGTTGCGCCGCGCCGCCACGGCCGCCTGCACCTTGGCCGCCATCAGCTCGATCGGGATCATGTGCTCGATCCCGGCGTGATGGTGGGCGCGCTTGGGGACGAGCTGATCCTCGATCTCGATCGCCGCGAGGCCTGCCGCCTCGCTCATGCCGATCGTGCGATGCATGTGCATCGGGTCGCCGTAGCCGCACGCCCCGTCGAGGATGAGCGGCAGCGAGGAGACGGCGCCGATGTCGACGGCCGCCTGGCACATCTCGGTCACGTTCAGGTTCGCCTCGAGCGCGACCTTCTGGTAGCCGGTCGAGCCGCCGCCGAGATAGCCCGCCGGGAAGCCGGCCGCCTCGGCCATGCGAGCCATCAAAGGGTTCAGGACCAGCGGCGCGGTCACGGGGGTCGGGCGCTGGATCAGATCGCGGAGAGAGGGACGTTCCCTTCCGGCGGCCACGGGATACCTCCTGGCTGGGATGATACACCGCGGCGATTCCTCGTCAGGCGGTCCCTCGGCTGCGCGGGTCGAGCGCGTCGCGGAGCCCATCGCCCACGAGGTTGAACGCCAGCACGGCGACCATGATCGCGATCCCCGGGACCGTGGCCACGTGCGGCGCGACGAGGAGGACGTCGCGGCCGGTGGAGACCATCAGCCCCCACGACGCGGTGGGCGGCTGCACGCCGAGGCCGAGGAAGGACAGGGCGGCCTCCAGCAAGATCGCGTTCGCCATGAAGAGCGTCGCGTACACGACGAGCCCCGGGATGATGTTCGGCAGGATGTGGCGTCGGAGCAGCGCCGGCGTCGCCGCCCCGAGGGCGCGCGCGGCGCCGACGTACTCGGTCTCGCGCAGCGCCAGGACCGAGCCGCGGACCATCCGGGTGACGGTCGGGATGCCCCACACGCCGACCGCGATCGTCGTGTTCAGAGCGCCGGTGCCCATGGCCGCGACGATGGCGAGAGCCAGCAAGAGATAGGGGAATGCCAGGAGGATCTCGATCCCGCGCATCATCACGGCGTCGATCCAGCCCCCGAGGAACCCGGACACCGTGCCCAGGACGAGCCCGCCGGCCAGCGCGATCAGGACCGACAGCACGCCCACGAGCAGCGCCACCCGCGAGCCGTAGATCACCCGCGAGAGGATGTCGCGCCCGAACTCGTCGGCGCCGAGCCAGTACTTGGCGCCGGGCTTCGAGCGTTTCTCGATGAGGCTCTGCCGCGTGGGATCGTACGGCGCGAGCCAGGGCGCCAGCGCGGCGCTCAGCGCGAGGGCCACGATCAGCGCCAGGCCGATCACCGCCAGCCGGCTGCGCGAGAAGCGCTTCCAGGCGGTCATCGGATGGCCCGAAATGCTGTCATCCCTGGCGTCCGATCCGCGGATCCAGCAGGCCGTACGAAAGATCGACCAGGAGGTTGATCAGCACGAAGACGAGCGCGAAGACGAGCACCGCGCCCTGCAGCAGGATGTAGTCGCGCGCGAAGATCGCCTTGACCATGAGACGACCCAGCCCCGGCCACGAAAAGACGGTCTCGGTGAGCACGGCGCCTCCCATGAGCTGCCCCGACTGCAGGCCGAGGAGGGTGAGGATCGGAATGAAGGCGTTGCGCAGGGTGTGGCGGGCGAGCACCCAGAACTCGGCCACGCCTTTGGCGCGTGCCGTGCGCACGTAGTCCTCGTGCAGCACGTCGAGGACCGCGGCGCGCGTCATGCGCGCGACCATCGCGACCGACGGCAGCGCCAGGGTCACCGCGGGCAAGATCAGGTGCGTCAGCGAGCCCGCGCCGCCGACCGGCAGCCAGTTGAGCCACAGCGAGAACACGACGATCAGCACCAGGCCGGTCCAGAAGATCGGCATCGACAGGCCGAAGAGCGAGCCGAGCCGCGCGAGCGCGTCGAAGAGCGAATTCGGCCATACGGCGGAAGCGACGCCGGCCACGACGCCGGCGACCGCCGCGAGCACGAGCGCCGCGACCGTCAGCTGGAGCGTCGCCGGCCAGGCGTCGGCCAGCTCCGCGGCGACCGGACGATTCTGCTGGATCGAGCGGCCGAGGTCGCCGCGCGCGACGCGGCCGACGTATTCGAGGTAGCGGACGAGGAATGGCTTGTCGAGCCCGAGGTGGTCGCGGAGCCTGGCGACGGCGTCCTGGGTGGCGTGCTCGCCGAGCATCAGGGTGACGGCGTCGCCTGGCAGGAGATCGACCGTGAGCATGACCACGAACACGACGCCGAGCAGCACGGGCACGGCGAGGAGGAGGCGGCGGACGACGAACGTCAACATCCGCCGCCTCCGGAACGCAAGTCTACTTGTCGATCCAGGTCTTCGAGAGGGTCAGGTTGTACTCGACCGGGTGGATCTGGAAGCCCTTCACGCCGGCCCGCGAGACGATGATCTCCTTGGTCGTGTAGACCGGGATCCACACCATCTCCTTGCCGAGAATGTCCTGCACCTCGCCGTAGAGCTTCTCGCGCTCGGTCTGATTCAGGCTTCGGCGCGCCTGCTCCACGAGCGTGTCGACCCGCGGGTTCACGTAGCGCGAGGTGTTCCAGCCGGCGGGGGGCACCTGCTTGCTGTGAAAGAGCGCGTAGAGCGAGTAGTCTGCGTCGGCGTTGGACGTCACCCAGCCGAGCGTGAACATGTGGTGGTTCAGCGGATTGCCACGCACCTGCTGGAACACCGCGGCCCACTCGAGCACCTGCACCTTGGCCTCGACGCCGACTTCTTTGAACATCGCCTGGATCGCCTCGGTGATCTCGCCGTCCTTGGGATAGCGGCCGCGCGCAGCCAGCCACGAGAGCGACAGCCGCTGGCCGCCCTTGACCATGATGCCGTCGGGCCCCGGCGTCCAGCCGGCCTGGGCCAGGAGCGCCTTGGCCTTCGCGCGATCGAACGGGTAGAGGCGATCGAGCTGCATGTCCTTGAAGCCGAACACGCCGCGCGCCAGGACGCCGAGAGCCGGGCCCGCCGAGCCCTCCATGATGTTGTCGAGAATCGCCTTGCGGTCGACCGCGTGCAGCAACGCCTGCCGCACGCGCACGTCGTCGAGCGGCGCCATGCCCGCGTGGAACCCGGCGAAGACCACGCGGATGCCGGTCGTCTCGTGGACCGTGAACTTCGAGTCCTTCCGAAGAGCCGGAAGCTGGGCGGGCGAGGGGAACAGCACCATGTCGGCGTCGCCGGTCTGGAGCGCGATCATGCGCGCGCCCTCCTCCGGCACGACCTTGAACACGACCCGGTCGACGAGCGCCTTGTCGCCCCAGTAGTCGTTGTTGCGCTCGATGATCACGTGCGTGTTGGTCTTCCACTCGACGAACTTGAACGGTCCGGTGCCGACCGGCGCCCGGCTGAAGTCGGCGCCCATCTTCCCCACGGCAGTCGGCGAGACCATCCCCATGCAGTACATCGCCAGGGTGCGCAGGATGGGGCCGTAGGGCTCCTTGGTGACGACGTCGACTGTGAGGTCGTCGACCACCTCCGCGCCGTCGAGCGAGCCGGCGAGGCTGGCCCACCGAGCCGGCGGGGTACCACGCAGCGCGCGGTCGAACGTGAACTTCACCGCGGCCGCGTTGAAGGGGGTTCCGTCGTGGAACTTCACGCCCGGCCGGAGCTTGAAGCGCACTTTGGTCGGCGACATCACCTCGTACGACGTCGCGAGCAGCGGCTTGACCTGCATTTTCTCGTCGAGCGTCAAGAGCCCTTCGAGCATGTTGAAGTAGACCCAGGCCCCGGGCGCGGTCGTCTCGAGGTTCGGATCGAGCGAGACCGGGTCCGTCGGCCGGACGATCGTCAGGGTGCCGCCGCGCTTCTGCGCGTCGGCCGCGGGGACGAGCGCCACCGCGAGCGCGAGGACGAGGCACCCGATCAGGAATCGTGAGCGAAGAGTCGGTCGCATGCTGGCTCCTTTATTGAGAGGCACGCCTCGGCCGGCGGGGCCCCAGCCCCGCGACGCCTGCAGCGCGCACCACTGAGAGGCACGCCTCGGCCGGCGGGGCCCCAGCCCCGCGACGGCCTGCAGCACGCACCACTGAGAGGCACGCCTCGGCCGGCGGGGCTGGCCCGGGCGATCATGGGCGCAAGAGGTCGTCGGCGGCCGATGCCGCCGTGTCGAGCGCGTGAACCGCACGGTTGCGCTCGCGCACGAGCGCTGCCCGCGCGAACTTGAACGCGTCGGTCTCGGGATCGAGCGCCGCCAGATCGCGCACGCGCTGGAGCCCGGCGAGCGGCGGCAGCGGCAGCGCCAGATCGTGCGTGAACCGATCGCCGCTCGTGTACGCGAGAGGCACCAACACCCGCGAGAGCCGCATGAGCCCGCGGTTCACCGTGTCGAGCTTCGCCGCCGGCGTGGTAGCGTCGATCCCGTCGAGCGTAGCGGCGACCCGCTCGAGCCGATCGACCAGCGCGCGCGCGGCGTCGACCGCGGGCGCCAGGTCGAAACGAGCTTCGGCGGCCGCCTGCAAGGTCTCGAGCTCGGCGAGCAGGCCCCGCGCCGCGCGTCCGTGGTCGAGGGGCAGCACGGGCGCGTTCAGCCAGCGCAAGGTCGAGGCCAGGTAGACGCGGGTGTCCAGCACCAGCACGTCGGGGTCGATCTTGTCGATCGTGTCGTCTTTCGTATGCCACCACCACGGAAAGCCCGCGCTCCCGACCAGACGCTCCATGGCCCGCGACAAGTCGGTGTCCTGTTTCGGCAGCCCGGAAAGCGACATGAAAGCCGACGGCACCCCGGTGCCCCAGAACGACTGGTCGCCCGCGCGCGAGAAACGCCGTCCGCGGCTCTTCTGGCCCGTGACGTCGGCCACGACCGTCTCGGCGAAGCGCTGCGCGTCCTCCGTCGCGTGCAGCACGGAGTAGTCGGTGGCGCCCCGCGCGCCGGTCGAGTCGACGTTGAGGTGCAGGACGCAGCGCTGGTGCAGCTCGCGCCATGCGTGATCCGCGTACCACGCCGAGCCGGCGTAGCGGCCGTGCGAGTGGCCGGACCAGAACGCGAACCGAACACCCCGGCGGAGCGTGTCGCGCCGGCCGGCGAGCAGCCGCGCCACCTCCAGCATGGTCGCGTTCGCGGTGCCGTTGTCCATCGCGCCGAAGTGCCACGAATCGACGTGGCCGGAGAACAGCAGGAACCGGTCCTCGTGACGCCCCACCAGCTCGCCGACCAGATGCGGAATCGGCATCCAGCCCGTGCGCACACGCGTGGTCATTCGCACACGGACGGGGCCGCGCGCCAGCAGCACGCGCAGGCGCTGGCCGTCGACGCCGAGCACCGAGAGACACGGAACCGCCGGAACCCGCCACGCTGTGTCCGGCGACGGCGTGCCCCAGATCGTCGTGACGATCATGTTGTGCAGGTGATCCATCAGCACGAAGATTTGCCCGAGCGTGCCCGCCTGCTGCGCGGCCCACGCTCGGCCGGGGGCGGGGAGCCCGTTGATGAGCGCGATCTTGCCCGTGGCGTTCGCGCGCGCGAAATCGGCGGGGCGCCCGTCGCCGACGTCGACGAGCTCGCCCTCGAGCGCCTCCACCGAGGTCGAGAACGAATGCGTGAGCCCTTCGATGGCGGCGCCGTCCGGCAGGTGGACGCGCCCCTCGAGCGGCAGGCTGATGTACGCTTCGATCTCCCGCCGCTCGACCTCGACGCCGTAGGACTTCAAGGTCCGCTCGATGTAGTCGAAGGCCTGCGTCTCGCCCGGGCTGCCCGACTCACGCTCGAGCGCGCCGATCGTGCGCACGTGCTCCATGAGCGTCTTGTCCGAGACCTGGGCCGACAGCGCCGGCTCGAGCGGATCCCGATAGTCCCACGGCCCGGTCATGCGTCGCTCCGGCTCGTCGCGACCAGCTCGTCGATGTTCGCCCAGCTCATCGCGCGCCGGCCGAGCTCAAGATCCTCGATCATCGCGATGAGCCGCTCGGTCAGCGGCATGCCGACGCCGAGCGTCCTGGCTTTCGTCACCGTCGCGCCGAGCAGCGCCCCGACTTCGGTCTTGCGCCGGCGCACGACGAGATCGCGCCAGATACCGGTCTTGGTCTTGGTGTGCTGGCGATAGTGCTGGCCGATGATCGTCATGGCGCGCTGTCGAGCGGCGGCGTCGCCCAGTGCGGCGGCGCGGTAATCGGCGGGGGCGTACTCGTCGAACGGCTCCAGCCGGATGCCGGCCGATTCCGCGGCCCGCATGTTCTCGACGACCAGCGCCACGAGCATCTGCTGGACCTGGGGCGACCGTTCGACGACTTCGTAGACGTGGGCGTCCACGACCGCGGTAGCCACCAGCAAGGCGCCGTACACGTGCTTGGCCCACGTGTAGCCGAGGACGTTGTCGGTAACCTCGGTCGGCGCCACGACGGCGAGGAGCTTCGCGAGACCCTGGACGCGGTCGCTCAGGCGGCCGTCGAGCTCGCCGAGCACCAGGGCCCCGTGGCCGCCGTGGAGGATCCGGCCCGGCGCGATCCAGTCCGCGGCCCAGTTGACGAGACACCCGATCGTCCGCTGCGCGCCTACCGCTCGGGCGATCAGCTCCTCGTTGAGCCCGTTCTGCAGCGACACGATTGCGCCGTCCGCGGCCAGGCGCGGCGCCAGGACCTCGAGGGCCGCCGGCGTGTCCTGCGACTTGACAGCCAGCAGCACCAGGCCGAGCCCATGACCGAGCGCGGCCGGAGCGATCGCGCGGACCGCCACCGTGACGGCGCCTTCGCGGTTCTCGATCGTGAGACCCTGAGCGTTCATCGCCGCGACGTGGTCTTCCGCGCGATCGACCAGCAAGACGTCGTGGCCCGCGCGCGCGAGCGCCGCGCCTGTCACGCCGCCGATCGCGCCGGCGCCGTACACCGTGATCGTCATCGATTCTCTCCCGGCCGGTGGCATGGTCTTTCGCGCTGCAGGCCGTCGCGGGGCTGGGGCCCTGCCGGCCGAGGCGCGACTCCAATCGGTCTTTCGCGCTGCAGGCCGGCGCGGGGCCGGGGCCCCCCCGCCGCGGCGCGACTCTAATCAGTCTTTCGCGCTACAGGCCGTCGCGGGGCCAGAGGCTCCGCCGGCCGAGGCGCGGCTGCAAATTCTGTCGAATGATGCGGCGGTCCGGGGGAACTGTCAACGGGACAGGAGCGGTCAGGTGCGGGCGCGCAGCAGGAGCGAGACGCCGAGGCCCATGAAGATCACGTTCGCCGTCCAGGCCGCGATCAGCGGCGGTAGCAGGTCCGCGCGCGCGAACGCCAGCGCGACATAGTGCACGACGAGATAGCCGGCCATGATGCATGATCGCGAGTCCGATCCCGAAGAGACGACCGCCCCGCGCGGCGCCTGCAGCGCGAACGGAATCGCGACGAGCACCATGACCAGATTGACGAGCGGGAACGACAGCTTCGAGTAGAGCTCCACGAGGTACTTTCGGATCTGGAACCCTGCCGCCTCCAGCTGCACGATGTAGTCCCTGAGCTCCCGGAAGCTCATCGCATTCACGGGCTTCTGGATGCGGATGAAGTCCTCGATCTCCTCCTTCATGTCCAGCGCAGTCGAGCGGAACGGCAGCGTTTGCACCTTGGCCGTCCTCGCCGATCTCCCGGTACGCGCCGTCGCTCAGCTCCCAGCCGGCCGACGTCCAGTGCGCGTCGCCGCGCGTCCAGCCGGCCGGTCAGCCGGAACTCGCGGTCCAGCTCGAGAATCGTCACGCCGAAATGTCGTTCGCGCCGGGGTTGAGGAGCTCCACCCGATAGAAGCGCGAATCCGCGCTGCGCACCCACAGACGCTGCCGCGACTGGAGATGCCGCGGCGCCTGCCGCGGATCTTGACCCGATCCACCTCCTCCCCACGCTCGTTGAGTGACCGGCAGCGCCAGCTCCTGGAACAACCCGGCTCCGACGCCGACGACCAGCCCGACGCCCAGGACCGGCGAGCTGACCCGGTAGAGGCTCACGCCCGCCGCCTTGAGCGCGGTCAGCTCGTGATACCGGCTCAAGGTGAGGAACAGGAAGATCGTCGCGACCAGCATCACGACCGGCAGGCAGTCGTGCAGCGCCGCGGGCAGCCGGTACGACGAAGTGCTCCAAGATGTAAGTCAAGCGGAGGCTTCAGCGCAGGTACTTGTCCAGGGTCTTCACCAGATCGATCATCATGAAGAGCACCGCGCCACCGCCAGCCCGAGCCCATGAACCCGAGTACTCGCGAACGAGGTAACGGTCGATGATGTGCGTCGAGTCGCGCGGGTCCCCCGGCTGGTGGCGCGGACGCGCCGCTCCGCGCGTCCGGGCAGCGCGCGCCGCACGCCTCCAGCACGCGCCACGCCGCCGGCATCGCCGGCACCGCCACTCGCGCGCCGTCGCGATCGAGGAGCCCGAGCCCGACGCGCCGAACACCACGTTCGGCGCCCAGATCGCCAGGGCCAGCGGGATACGCGTGCGCAGCGCCACGCCCTCGAGCGACGTCATCATCAGGTAGTACGTGACGAGGATCGCGAGGCTGCCGACGAGCGCGATGCTCCGGCCGCCGCGGTGCGAGCGGATCGCGAGCGGAAACGCCACGAGGCCGAAGACCATCGCGGCCACCGGCAGCGCGTACCGCTTGTGTCGCTCGATCTCGAACGGCGCCCGGCTGTGCGGATCGTCGCGCGCTCGGCGATCTCTCGCCCAGCTCGCCGCAGCGAGAGGCATCTCTCTCGGGCTTTTCGACCCGCGGCGCGCGCTTCAGCGGAGAGTCGATCGGACAGGCTCATGTCGTAGATGTCGAAGCGCGTGTATCGATAGCGCGAGGCGCCGGCGGCGCCTCCGGTCGGCGAGGGAGTGCCCACCGTCGTCGCCTTCGGGACGTCGACCGGCACGATGTCGGCCTCGTTGACGGCACCGTTCAGGAGCGCAAGGTGATGCGCCGGTTGGCCTCGTCGGTGAGCAGCCGGCCCTCGCGCGCGGAGATGATCCGTGACAGCTTCGGATCGCGCTCGTCCGATACCAGCAGCCCGCGCAGCGCCACCTGGGAGGCGCTGACGTCCTCGACGTAGATCGTCAGGTCGCCGAATGTCCGAGTTGAACACGCGCTCCTGCAGCCCGCTCGTCGCCTTCGCCTGAAGGATCCGGAACATCTGCCGCTGGATCTCGCCGTTCGCCGCCGGATTCACGATCAAGGTCAGCCGCGCCGTCACCGCCGCGACGAGGAGCGAGGCGACCATGACCGGCCGGAACAACCGCACCGCGCTCACGCCCGCCGACTTGAACGCGACGATCTCGAGGTCGCTCGCCAGCCGGCCGCCCGCCAGCAGCACCGCGACCAGCAGGGCCATCGGGAGCGTGTAGGCGAGGAACGACGGCATCATGAACGACCAGCAGCTGCAGGACCATGATAGAAGGGAACGCCCTTCGTGATCACGAGTTCGGTAAGCTGGTAGATCCGGTCGATCACCAGAAAGAACGTCAGCAGCGCGCAGCTGAACGCGAACGGTGAGGTCAGCTCGCGCACGATGTACCGATCGAGGACCGGGAACCGCACGAGTCTGTTGTACCATAGGCGCGTGAGCTCGGCTAACTGGTGGCACCTGACGCGGAAATTGCTCGCCGGCCTCACGATGCTCGGCGCCGCCGCCGCTCGGCACCCCACACGCTCGACGCGGCCGGACCGGCTCGACCGCCTCGACCAGTTCCGCAGCTCGCGCGCGCGCACTCGCTCGGACTCGGCGACGCCGGACGCCTCGCCGGACGCCTATCGCGAGATGTACGCGCTGCTCGACGAGGAGATCGTCGAGAGTCTCGGTACCGGCGGCCTCTACGCGTCCACCGGCTTCCTCCAGGATCGGCTCGACGCGTTCGGCGAGGCATGGGGCGCCGCCGCGGTCGATGTCGTCCGGGTCGGCCGTCTCATCGTCGGCGCGTTCCAGATGAGCGACGCGCCCGGCGTCAACTCGGTGCGCGTCTACGGGCGACTCGGCGGGGAAGCCGCGCTGCTGACGACGCTCTCGCGCGAGGGTCGACCCACCGTCTATCCGTGGGCGCCGGCGCCCGGCGGCCTCAGCCCAGTTCGTCGCCGCCTGGGAGGGTCCCGCCACGGGCCGCGGCATCCGCAGCCTGCGCCTCGACCTCGTCCGCCAGCACGGCGACGACCTCCGGGTCGTCTGGTCCTCGACCGATCTGTTTCCCGAAGGGCTGATGGCGCGCGCGTACTCGGTGCGCGGCAACGAGATCCGCGTGCGCTACGAGCCCGACTATCCCGGTCACGCACCCGGGTGCGAGGGACAGACCGAAGCCGAAGACGTGTTCCGCTCCTCGCCGGAGAACGGCACGCTCGTCCGCCGGACGTCGCGCCAGCTCAACGGCTGGCATCGAGAGCTTCGGGCGACGGTGGCCCAGCTCTTCGACGCGCTGGCGGCGCGTGACGAGGCGAGCCTGGCGAAGCTCGTGCCCGACGTCCACGTGCGCCGTCGGCTTCCGTCCACGCTTGCGGCCCGACGCCGCGTGCGACGCCGCCGACTCCGCCGCCAACCCGCAGTCGGTGTCGGTGGCGGCGACGGCCGACGCACACGCCCTGGGCGCTGACCTTCCAGCGTGGCGGCGCACGATGGCGCCTGGTCAGCGGCCGGCCCGGTGCTTCGCGTGACGCGCGCCGACGCCGAACGCGCCCACCGGAGACATCCCGGACCGGTACGAGCCCGCGGCGGTCGAGCAGCGCTGGTATCCGCTCTGGGAGGAGCGCGGCTACTTCCGTGCGCGACCCCACCGCCAAGGGCAAGCCGTACTCGATCTCGATGCCGCCTCCCAACGTCACGGGCTCGCTCCACTGGGGTCATGCGCTGACCATGACCCTTCAGGACACCCTGACGCGGATGAAGCGCATGGACGGCTTCAACACCCTCTGGCTGCCGGGGACCGACCATGCGTCGATCGCCGTTCACGTGGTCCTCGAGCGGCTGCTCGCCGCCGAGGGCAAGACGAAAGAGGGCCTCGGCCGCGACGGCGTACCTCGCGCGCGCCTGGCAATGGAAGGAAGAGTCCGGCGGCACGATCGTCCGCCAGCTCCGGCGCCTCGGCGCCTCGTGCGACTGGTCGCGCGAGCGCTTCACGATGGACGCTCGGGCTCTCGCGCGCGGTGCGGGAGTCGTTCGTCCGGCTCTGGGAAGAAGGGCTGATCTACCGCGACGACCGCATCGTCAACTGGTGCCCGCAGTGCCAGACCGTCCTCTCCGACATCGAGGTCGAGCGCGAGGAGCGCGACGACGAGTTCGTCTACATCAAGTACGGCCCGGTCACCCTCGGGCACGGTGCCGGCCGGAGACGAAGCTCGGCGACACCGGCCTGGCCGTGCATCCCAAGGACAAGCGCTACAAGCACCTCGTGGGCAAGACGCTCGAGATGCCGTCGGTGGACGGCACGATCACGGTGAAGGTCGTCGCGGACGAGGCCGTCGATCCCAAGTTCGGCACCGGCGTCATCAAGGTGACGCCGGGCCACGATCCGGTCGACTTCGAGATCGGGCGCCGCCACAACCTGCCCGATCAAGACCGTCATCGGCTTCGACGGGCGAATGACGGCCGACGCAGGCCGCTACGCGGGGATCGACCGCTTCGAGTGCCGCAAGCGGATCGTCGAGGACATGAAGGCGCTCGGCCTGATCGAGAAGATCGAGCCCTACCGCCACGCGGTCGGCATCTGCTATCGGTAGCAAGACCGTCGTCGAGCCGCTCGTGTCGAAGCAGTGGTGCGTGCAGATCGAAGCCTCTGGCCGAGGCGGCGATCAAGGCCGTGCGCGAGCGGCGGATCACGATCTTCCCGCGCAGCTGGACGAAGACCTACTACCACTGGATGGAGAACATCCAGCCCTGGTGCATCTCGCGCCAGCTCTGGTGGGGACACCGCATTCCGGCCTGGCACTGCGACGCCGACGGCTCCGTGCACGTATCGACGCGACGACCTCCGGGCGTGCCCGAAGTGCGGTGGGCCGCTCCGGCAGGACCCGGACACGCTCGACACCTGGTTCTCGTCCGGCCTCTGGCCGTTCTCGACCCTCGGATGGCCCGACGACACGATCGACCTCCGAACGCTACTATCCGACCTCCGTGCTCGTCACGGGGCCCGACATCATCTTCTTCTGGGTCGCGCGGATGGCGATGCTCGGCATCCACTTCATGAAGGAGGTGCCGTTCCGCGACGTGTACCTGCACGCCGATCGTGCGCGACGCCGAAGGCCAGAAGATGTCGAAGTCGAAGGGCAATGTCGCCGACCCGCTCGAGGTCATGGAGAAGTACGGCACGGACGCCTTCCGCTTCACGCTCGCCGCCCTCGCGCAGGGCCGGGACATCCGGATCTCCGAGGAGCGCATCGAGGGCTATCGGAACTTCGCCAACAAGATCTGGAACGCCTCGCGTCTCGTCCTGTCGAATCTCGACGGCTACGATCCGGCGCTGGCCAAGGAGACGCCGCCGGCTCTCGCCGACGTCTGGATCGAGAGCCGGCTGGCGGCGACCGTCGCGCGACGCTCGCACGGCCCTCAAGCGCTACCGGTTCAGCGACGCGGCCTCCGCGCTCTACCAGTTCCTCTGGCACGAGTTCTGCGACTGGTATCTCGAGATCGCCAAGCTGTCGCTGTACCGCGCCGAGAATCCGGGCCAGCGCGCGCGCACCCAGGTGACGCTCGTTCGCGTGCTCGAGGCCACGCTACGGCTCCTGCATCCGTTCATGCCGTTCATCACCGAGGAGCTCTGGCAGCGGCTACCGCACAAGGGCGAATCGATCATGCGGGCCGCCGTACCCGCGCGTCTCCAAGAAGCCATCGCAATCTCGAGGCCGAGCGGCAGATGACCGCGGTCATGGAGCTGGTCACCGCCGTGCGGAACATCCGCGGCGAGATGCGGATCGCGCCCGGCGCCGCTCTGGCCGCGACGCTCCGCCCGAGACCAGACGCGGCCGCGACCTCTTCACCGCGAACGCGGCGCTGATCGACGCGCTGGCGCGCGTGCGGCTGACCGTCGATCCCCAGCGCGACACGGCCGCGCACCTCGGCGATGGCCGTCATCGGCGGCTCGGAGCTCTACGTGGATCTGACGGACGTCGTGGATCTCGCGGCCGAGCGCCAGCGGATCGAGAAGGAGATCAGCGAAGGCCACCGAGCAGCGTCGACTTCCTCAAGGGCAAGCTCGCCAAGCCCGACTTTGCCGAGCGAGCGCCCGCCGAGATCGTCGCGCGCGAGCGCGAGCGGCTGGCCGAACAGGAAGCCGTGCGCGCCAAGCTCGTCGCGAGCCTCGGCTGGTTCGATGACGACGGGCGGTAGCGCCGCGGCCGTCGTCGTCCGCCTCGACACCGTCGATTCCACCCAGTCGGTCGCCTTCACGCTCGCCGAGCGCGGCGCCGCCGATCGCACGGTGGTGGTCGCGGACCAGCAGCTGGCGGGTCGAGGGCGGCGCGGGCGCGCCTGGCGGGCCCCGGCCGGATTCGAGCTCGCTGGTCTCGATCATCGTTCGGCCGCGCCTGCCCCATTCGCTGCTGTCCACCCTTTCGCTCGACGACCGCGGTGGCCGCTGCCGAGGCGCTCCGGCGCGTGGCTCCCGGCGTGGCCGCGCGACTCAAGTGGCCGAACGACGTTCTCGTCGGCGGACAGAAAGATCGCCGGCATCCTTCTCGAGTCCCGACCTCTCGCGGCGCCCGACCGCCTCACGATCATCGGCATCGGCATCAACCTCGGGCAGCGCGAATTCCCGCCGGATCTCGCCGGCGACCGCCACCTCGGTCGCTCTCGAGACCGGGCGCGCGCCGAGCCGCGAAGCGGTGCTCACGGCCTTGCTCGAGGAGTTCGACGTCTGGCGGGCGCGCCTCGAAGGCGAGGGCTTCGCTCCCGTGCGCGAGGGGTGGCGGCGGCTCAACGACACGCTGGGGCGACAGGTCACGGTCGACGCGATCACCGGGATCGCCGTCGACCTCGACACCGACGGCGCGCTGCTCATCGACGTCGGCGGCTCGATCAAGCGTGTTGTCGCCGGGGCCGTGAGCTCGAGCGACGCCGCCAGCGCGCCCGTGCCGAACTGAGCGGCCGTAAGGCAGTGCGCGCTGCATGCCGTCACGGGGCTGGGCCCCGCCGGCCGAGCGCGACGAGACCAGGAGGAAGCGCCGATGCTGCTCGTCGCCGACGTCGGAAACACCAACACGAAGATCGGCGTGTTCGACGGCGAGCGCCTGCTCGTCTCGTGGCGCCTCACGAGCCGGCGCGAGCAGACCGCCGACGAGTACGGGCTCTTCATCGAGATGCTCCTGCAGTCGCGGGGGATCCAGGTCGCCTCCATCGAGGGTATCGTCGATCTCCAACGTGGTACCGCCCGTCCAGCAGACGCTCGAGTGGATGGGCGAGAAGTACTTCAGCCGGCCGCCGTTCTTCGTCGAGCCCGGCGCGAACACGCGCATGCCGCTCGCCGTCGACGCGCCCGCGCGAGGTCGGGGCCGACCGGTACGTCGACGCCTTCGCCGCGGCCGCGAAGTATGGCCCGCCGCTGATCGTGATCGACTTCGGCACCGCCACGACGTTCAACTGCGTCAACCGGCGGGGCGAGTTCATCGGCGGCGCCATCGCCCCGGGGATCGTCACGTCCGTGGAGGCCCTGATCAACCGCGCGGCGCGCCTGGCGCGGGTCGAGCTGGTGAGGCCCAAGGAGGCGATCGGGCGCAACACGACGACCAATCTTCAGTCAGGCGCCATCTACGGCTACGCCGGGCTCGTGGAGGGTTTGGTCGACCGGATGCGGGCGGAGATGGGCGGCAGCGGCGCAGGTGATCGCGACCGGCGGCAATGCCGGGCTCCTGGCGGATGTCGCGCGCAGCCTCGAGCGCACTCGACGAGCACCTCGGCTCGACGGCCTGCGCATGCTCTACGAGGAGGCGCCGCCGGCGTCGATCCGCAGCGTTGACATACCCGGCCGCGTGCCGGTATAATCTACGAAATCTAGTGGGTCGGCGCGGGGGTATATCCCTATATACGGGACTCGGGCGACCCGGGGGCCGGGGCCGACGGGAGGCGAGTCGATGGGGATGTGGGTCGGGCGAGGGCGCAAAGCCAGGGTCGCATACGGGTTCGATGACATCGCGCTCGTTCCCGGGACCGTGACCGTCAACCCGAACGAGGTCGACATCTCGTGGGAGCTCTGCGGGCATCGCTTCGAGCTGCCGATCATGGCCGCGGCCATGGACGGCGTCGTCGGGCCCCGCCTCGCCGATCGAGATGGGACGGCACGGCGGCCTCGCGGTGCTGAACCTCGAAGGTATCTTCTCCCGCTACGCGAACCCCGACGAAGTCCTCGAGCGGATCGTCTCGGCCAGCCAGGAAGAAGCGACCAAGATCATCCAGTCGATCTACGGCGAGCCGATCAAGGAGGAGCTGATCCACCAGCGGATCAGCGAGATCAAGAAGGGCGGCGGACCCGGCCGTCGTCTCCTCGATCCCGCAGCGCGCCGAGCGGTTCGCCCAGATCGCGCAGGAAGCCGGGGCCGACATCTTCGTCGTCCAGTCCACCGTGACCACGGCCCGCCACATCGCCACCGAGTACATGCCGGTCGATCTCCGCAAGCTGAAGAAGCAGCTCGCCATCCCGCTGATCATCGGCAACGTCGTGACCTACGAGGCGTGCCTCGAGCTGATGGACGTCGGCGCCGACGCGCTGCTGATCGGCGTGGGTCCGGGCGCCGCCTGCACGAGTCGCGAGGTGCTCGGACTCGGCGTGCCCCAGGTGACCGCCACCGCCGACGCGGCGGCCGCGCGCGACTTCCACTGGAAGCAGACCGGGCGCTACGTGCCGATCATCACCGATGGCGGCATGACGACGGGCGGCGACGTGTGCAAGGCGTTCGCCTCGGGCGCCGACGCGGTCATGATCGGCTCCGCGTTCGCGCGCGCCGATCGAGGCGCCCGGGCGCGGCTACCACTGGGGCATGGCGACCCCGCACGCCAACCTTCCCGCGCGGGCACGCGGATCCGCGTGGGCATCGCGGGCTCGCTCGAGCAGATCCTCTTCGGGCCGGCGTTCACGGAAGACGGCACTCTCAACCTCGTCGGGCGCGATCCGCACCTGCATGGGCTCCGTCGGCGCGAAGACGATCCGCGAGCTGCAGCAGACGGAGCTGATCATCGCCCCGACGATCAAGACCGAGGGCAAGGTCTTCCAGCAGGCTCAGAAGCTGGGGCGCCCGCGGTAGCAGGGCGCCCGATGTCGGCCAGCGCCGGCAAGATCGCAGTCCTCGACTTCGGCGGTCAGTACACCCAGCTGATCGCCCGGCGGGTCCGCGAGATGTCCGTGTACTCCGAGATCTTCTCCTGCACCCACCCGCTCGCCGCACGATCCTGTCAGCGGGCTATCAGGGCATCATCCTCTCGGGCGGCCCCTCGAGCGTCTACGAGGACGGCGCCCCGCTTCCTCCGAAGGCGCTCTTCGACGCCGGCATCCCGGTCCTCGGGATCTGCTACGGGATGCAGGCGATGGGCTATCTCCTCGGCGGCCACGTCATTCCGGCGGAGCGGCGCGAGTACGGCAAGGCCGAGATCAGGCTCCTGCGGGATCGAGCCCCTGCTCGAGGGCGTGAAGCCGGAAGAGACCGGCCGCGTCACCGTCTGGATGAGCCACGGCGACACCGTGCTGCAGCCCGCCGAAGGGCTTCACGCCGCTCGCGCAGCACCCAGAACTGTCCGGTGGCGGCCATGGCGGACGAGGACCGCCACCTCTACGCCGTGCAGTTCCACCCGGAGGTCGTGCACACCCCGCAGGGGCAGACGATCCTCGACAACTTCCTCGCCGTCTGCGGCGTGAGCCGGACGTGGTCGATGGCCGGCTTCATCGACACCACCGTGGACGACATCCGCGCCCAGGTCAACGGCCAGCGCGTGCTCTGCGCGCTTGTCCGGCGGCGTGGACTCCTCGGTGGTCGCCGTGCTGGTCCACCGCGCCATCGGCGATCAGCTCACGTGCGTCTTCGTCGACAACGGTCTCCTGCGCAAGGGCGAGGCCGACGCGGTCGTCCACACGTTCCGTGACACATTCAAGATGAACCTGATCCATGTCGATGCATCTCGCGCGATTTCTCGACTAGATCCGAGGGGTCACGGATCCGGAGATCAAGCGCAAGCGCATCGGCGCCGAGTTCATCGCCGTCTTCGAGGACGAAGCGAAGAAGCTCGGCGATATTCCCGTGGCTCGCCCAGGGCACGCTCTATCCGGACGTCATCGAGTCGGTGTCGTTCCGGGGGCCGTCGGCGACGATCAAGACCCACCACAATGTCGGCGGCCTCCCGCTGAAGATGCAGTTCAAGCTCGTCGAGCCGCTGCGCGAGCTCTTCAAGGACGAGGTGCGGACGACTCGGCGAGCTCCTGGGGCTGCCGCCGGAGATCGTGTGGCGCCAGCCGTTCCCGGGCCCGGGCCTCGCGATCCGCGTGCTCGGCGAGGTGACGACGGAGCGGCTCGACCTCCTGCGTGAGGCCGACGCCATCGTGCAGGAAGAGGTGCGCCGCGGCGGGCTACGAGCGACAGGTCTGGCAGGCGTTCGCGGTCTTGCTGCCCGATCAAGACCGTCGGGCGTCATGGGCGATTTCCGCACCTACGCCAACGTCGTCGCGCTGCGGGCCGTGACGAGCCAGGACGCGATGACCGCCGACTGGGCGCGCCTGCCGTACGATCTGCTCGGCACGATCAGCAACCGGATCATCAACGAGGTGAAGGGCGTCAATCGGGTGGTCTTCGACATCTCGTCGAAGCCGCCGTCCACGATCGAGTGGGAGTGAGCCGGGTCCTGCGATGCAGCACAGCGAGTTCGTCCACCTGCACGTCCACTCCGAGTACAGCCTGCTCGACGGCGCCGCCCAGCTCGAGAAGCTCGTCGCGAAGGCCAAGGAGCTCCGGTTCCCGGCCATCGCGCTCACCGACCACGGCAACCTCTTCGGCGGCGATCGACTTCTACCTGGCCGCCCAGAAGGCCGGCGTCAAGCCGATCGTCGGCTGCGAGCTCTACGTCGCGCCCGGCGGGCGCAAGGAGCGGGGCTCCCAGGACGGCGGCTACGAGGGCGCCAACCACCTGACGGTCCTCGTGCGCAACCGCACGGGCTACCAGAATCTCATCAAGCTCGTCTCGAAGGCGTACCTCGAGGGCTTCTACTACAAGCCGCGCGTCGACCGCGAGCTCCTCGCGCAGCACGCCGACGGCCTGCTCGTCCTCTCCGGGCTGCCTGAACTCCGAGGTGTCGCGCATGCTCAGCGCCGGCGACGCCGTAGAAGGCACGCGACACCGCGGGCTGGTACCAGGAAGTCTTCGGCAAGGACCACTACTTCATGGAGGTCCAGGCCCACGGGCTCGAGGAGCAGGAGCGGGTCATGGCCGAGACGCTCCGGATCGCCAAGTCGATCGGCGCGCCGGTCGTCGGCACGAACGACTCGCACTATCTCGAGGCGGGCCACGCCCGGGCCCACGAGGCGCTGCTCTGCATTCAGACCGGCACGAATCTTCAAGACACCGAGCCGCTTCCGGTTCTCGACCGCAGGAGTTCTACATCAAGTCCGCCGAGGAGATGGCGCGCGTCTTCGCGGATCTCCCGGAGGCCTGCCGGAACACGCTGGCGGTGGCCGAGCGCTGCAACCTCACGCTCGACTTCGACCAGTTCCACCTGCCGCGGTACGTCGTGCCGAGCGAGCACACGCTCGACAGCTATCTGCACGAGCTCGCCCACGCGGGCCTCAGGCGCCGGTACGGCGCGAGCCCGGGCGACGCCATCGAGGCGCGGCTGCGCCCACGAGCTCGCCGTCATCGAGAAGATGGGGTTCGCGGGCTACTTCCTGGTCGTGTGGGACTTCATCCGCTACGCGCGCGAGCAGGGGATCGCGGTCGGCCCGGGCCGCGGCTCGTCGGCGGGCTCGCTGACCGCCTATTGCCTGGGCATCACCAACATCGATCCGATGCGATACGGCCTGCTCTTCGAGCGATTCTTGAACCCGGAGCGGATCTCGATGCCCGACATGGACATCGACTTCTCGGACGATCGGCGCGACGAGGTCATCCGGTACGTCGCCGAGCGCTACGGGCGCGATCGGGTCGCGCACATCATCACGTTCGGAACGCTCGGCGCCAAGGCGGCGATCCGCGACGTCGGCCGCGTGCTCGGCATGCCGTACGGCGACGTGGACCGCATCGCCAAGCTGGTGCCGAACTTCCCGCTCAACATCACGCTCGACGACGCGCACCAGAAGTCGCTGCCGCTGGCCGAGATGGTGCGCAGCCAGGCCAACGTGCGCGAGCTGTGGGACATCGCGCGCGCGCTCGAGGGCTGCACGCGACACGCCTCTGTGCACGCCTCCGCCGTCGTCATCTCCGACGAGCCGCTCGAGGAGTACATCCCGCTCTACAAGGACCCCAAGCGGCCGGAGCTGATCACCGGCTACGCGATGGGGCCGATCGAGAAGCTCGGCCTGCTCAAGATGGACTTCCTCGGCCTCCGGACGCTCACCGTGCTCGCCAACACGGTGGCGCTGATCAAGGAATCCCGCGGGCTCGAGCATCGATTTCGACGCGTCTGCCGCTCGACGACAAGAAGACCTACGAGATGCTCTCCGAGGCGAAGACGTTCGGCGTGTTCCAGCTGGAGTCGTCCGGCATGCGCGATGCGCTGCGCGGTCTCAAGCCCGAGCAGCTCGAAGACCTCATCGCCATGGTCTCGCTCTACCGACCCGGGCCCGATGGAGCTCATCCCCGACTTCATCCAGCGCAAGCACGGGCGGTCCAAGATCACGTACGAGCATCCCGCGATGGAGAAGTTCACGCGGGAGACGTACGGGATCATGGTCTACCAGGAGCAGATCATGCAGATCGCCTCCGAGATGGCGGGCTTCACCATGGGCGAGGCCGACATCCTCCGCCGCGCCATGGGCAAGAAGGACCGCGAGCTCATGGCCAAGCAGCGGGAGAAGTTCATCACGGGCTGCCGCGAGCGCAACACCGCCGCCCGCGAAGGCCGAGCGCGTCTGGGAGCTGATGGAGAAGTTCGCGGGCTACGGGTTCAACAAGTCCCACGCCGCGGCGTACGGGCTCGTCGCGTATCAGACGGCGTACTTCAAGGCGAACTATCCGGTCGAGTTCATGGCCGCGCTGCTGACCTCCGAGATGGGCGACACCGACAAGATCGTGAAGTACATCGAGGAGTGTCGGGCGATGGGGATCCGCGTCGAGCCGCCCGACGTGAACGTCTCGGCCGTGCAGTTCAGCGTGGCCGGCGACACGGTGCGCTTCGGCCTGGCCGCGATCAAGAACGTCGGCGAGGCGGCGATGCAGTCGATCTTGAAGATCCCGCAGCGGCGAGGGGTCCGTTCGCGACCCTCGAGGACTTCTGCGCGCGGGTCGATCTCCGGCTCGTCAACCGGCGGGTCGTGGAGAGCCTCATCAAGGCGGGCGCGTTCGACTCGCTCGGGCTGACGCGCGCCCATCTGCTGGCGACCACCGACGCGGCGCTCGAGAGCGGCCAGCGCCAGCAGCGCGATCGGGCCGAGGGCCAGGCGTCGTTCTTCGAGCTCATGCCGGCGGCCGCGCCGGCCCGGGCGAGCGCGCCGATCGAGATCACGCCGGAGTGGGAGGCCGACCAGCGCCTCGCGTTCGAGAAGGAGGTGCTCGGGTTCTACATCTCCGGCCATCCGCTGGCGCGATACCGTTCCGTCGTCGAGCCACTCGGCATCACCACCTCGGCCGGATCTGGCCGCCAAGAGCCACGGCTCGCGCGTCCTCCTCTTCGGTCACGCGAACGGACTCAAGGAGACCTCGACGAAGGGCGGCAACCGCATGGCGTTCTTCACGCTCGAGGACATGGAAGGCACCGTCGAGGTCACGGTGTTCCCGGAGCCGTTCAAGTCGGCGGCTCCGTACCTTCGCTCGGGCGAGGCCGTGCTCGGTGCGCGGCCGGGTCGACGACGGCGACAAGGGGCGGGTCGTGCTCGCCGAGGACGTTCGCCTGCTGGAGCAGGCGCTGGCGGACTCCGAGCGGGCGCGCGCGGAACGGCGGCGGCGCGAGCGAGCCGAACGCCTGCCGGATCCGCGTGACGCCGGGCGAGGATCCGAGCGTCGCGCTCGCCGCCGTGCGGCAGCTCTGCGGAGAGCATCCCGGGCGGGTGCCGGTCTTCCTGCACCTCGTGCTCGGCGCCCAGGAAGTGGTCGTCCGCACCCGCGGCCTCTCGGTGGACGGCAGCCGCGAGCTCGTCGCCGAGGGCGACGCCGTCCTCGGGCCGGGCGCCGTCAGCGTGGACTATGCCGGACGCGCTTGACTTCGAGCAGCCGCTGCTCGAGATCGAGAATCGGATCGCCGCGCTCCAGGCCGAGGAGGACACGCCGAAGGCGCGCGACGAGATCGCCAAGCTCGAGGAGCGGCTGGCGCGGCTGCGCCAGCGGACCTACGCCAGCCTGACCGCCTGGCAGCGCACACAGCTCGCGCGCCACCCGAAGCGCCCGCACACGCGCGACCTCATCAAGCTCCTCTTCGACGACTTCGTCGAGCTCCACGGCGACCGCGCTCTACGGCGACGACGCCGCCGTCGTCGGCGGCCTCGCGCGCTTCGAGGAGCGCGGGGTCGTGGTGATCGGCCACCAGAAGGGCCGGGACACGCGCGAGAAGATCGCCCGCAACTTCGGGATGCCGCACCCCGAGGGATACCGCAAGGCGCTCCGGCTGATGCACCTCGCCCAGAAGTTCGCCAAGCCCGTCGTCACGTTCATCGACACGCCCGGCGCCTATCCCGGCCTCGGCGCCGAGGAGCGCGGGCAGGCGGAGGCGATCGCGCGGAATCTGAGAGAGATGGCCGCCCTGCGGACGCCCATCCTCTCGGTCGTGACCGGCGAGGGCGGGAGCGGTGGCGCGCTCGCGATCGGCATGGGCAACCGGGTGCTGATGCTCGAGTACGCCATCTACTCGGTGATCTCGCCGGAGGGGTGCGCCGCCATCCTGTGGGGCGACGCCGCCAAGGCTCCCGAGGCGGCCGAGTCGATGCGGATCACCGCGCCCGACCTCCTGCGGCTCGGCGTGATCGACGCGATCGTGCCCGAGCCCGTCGGCGGGGCGCATCGCGACTGGGAAGGCGCGGCCGCGCGACCTGCGCGCAGGCGCTCCGCGACAACCTGAGCGATCTCGCGGCGACTGTCGGGCGACGACCTGGTCGCCGAGCGCTACGAGAAGTTCAGGAGGATCGGCGCGTTCGAGGAGGGTTCGGTCCCGGCGCGCGGCGCGTAGCGCCTCAGCGCTTCAGGAGTGCGGCCGCGACGTCCTCGTCGGTGACCAGAACGTTCATGAATCGCCCGGCCACGGCGCCGCGAACCGCCTCGAGCTTGGGACGCCCGCCGGCGATCGCCACCACGTAGCGGTCGTCGCGCTGCGACAGGGCCTGCAGCCGGTCGCCCGGCACCGAAAGCACCCGCCGCATGAGCGCGCGGAGCTCCGGACGATCCACGATTCGCCCTTCCTCGTCGAACGGCTGGTAGTTGATCTCGCCGACGACGCCGAGCTGGCGCAGCCGCTTGACGCTGATCCCGTAGGACTCCGCGAGCGCAGCAGAATCCCGGCGTGCCGTTCGCCGATGAGGCCGATCCCCACCAGCGCGATGTCGACGTCCTGGGCGGCCTCGTAGATGCGACGGATCGCCGGATCGCGCAGGAGCCGCCTCCGCTCGCGCTCGATCTCGCGCAGCGACAGCAGGTGCTGCACCGGCAGCGCCCAGGCGTGCACGTGCGGCCGGTACTTCGCCGCCATCATGCCCACCAGGGTGTTCGGGAACAGGTCGACGAGCTCGAGCGTGCTCTCGCCGGACAGCGGGTAGAGGGCCAGGTCGCGAAACCGTCGCTCGTGCAGCTGACGGATCGTCTGATACAGCGTGAACCCGCACGAGAGCCCCACGCGCAGGCCGTTGGCGGCGATCTTCTCGAAGTAGGCCGCCGCGGCGGTGCCCAGCTCTTCCTTGACGTCGCCGCGTCCGCCGGCCGCGACGACGACGGCGTCGCGCAGACCGAAGCGCTCGACCAGTCCGGCCTCGAGCTGCTCGCGCCGCGGCAGATCGAGCTCGACGCGCACGAGGCCCTCGTCGAACGCGCGCTTGAGCAGCCGCGACACCGTCGCGGCCGAGACGCCGAGCGCGCGGGCGATGTCCTTCTGGCTTTGCTCCTGGCGGTAGTAGAGCTCGAGGCAGTGCACCGTCTGCCGAAGCTCGCGCGAGGGGAGGGGGGCCGTCTTCACGCGGTCGTCATCGCTCGAGAAATAAATTTCATTTCCGTAAATTTCTTGCTTGACGGCCCCAGTGTACCTCGTTATCCTCGATGCGCACGTATCCATTTCCTCACCCACCACGCAAGGAGGCGTGCATGTCTGCGCGGCGCTACGGCCCTCAGGACGGCCAGCCCCCTCAAGTTCACCGACTATCACCAGTCAAAGGACGAGCTCGCCGGGCTGCCAGTGACCGTCGCGGAGAAGATCCCGGTCACGAACACGCCGAACATCTTTTCGTACAAGTCGTACATCTTCGCGAAGAACCCGGCGCTCGTGCAGCGCTACATCAAGGCGACCAAGGCCGACGTCGGCGGCGTCGGCGGTCACGTCGTCGCGGCGGACGAAGTGAAGTCGATCATCGCGAAGTACGTGCTCGACAACAACAGCTACCGCGGCGAGCCCATCTTCACCTCGATGATCGTGACCCACACCGGCGACGACTGCGCCGTGACCGGCATCATGGCCGAGACGGTGGACATGTCGGTGGTCGACGAGCTCATGTGGGACGCGCTCCAGGAGGGCGCCACCAAGGCCGCCGAGCTCGGCCTCTACGGCCCGGGACAGGATCTGGTGGCCGACGCCTTCACCGGCAATCTGCGCGGCGCCGGCCCGGCGACGGTGGCGCTGCCGTTCCCGGTACGCAAGGACAACGCCTCGCAGACCGTCCTCGTGTCGTTCGCCGACAAGACCGAGCCCATGGCGTTCAACCACTACGCCACCGGCGCCTACATGCTGCCCCGCTTCAACACGGGCCTGGTCATCGCCGCCTCCAAGATGAAGCGCGGCTACGTCTTCGAGATCGTCGACCTCGACACCAAGGCCCAGGCGGTCGAGGCGGGCGCGCACCCGCGAGACCAGCGGGCGCTCGACGGCAAGATGGAAGAGGTCGCCAAGGGGCTCGCAGGAGAAGGTGATCACCTTGCGCGCGCCCGAAGACCTCTACGACATCGAGGGGCTCACGCGCTCCTCGCGCTTCGTGATCGCGCGCATCTGGACCCGAGGAGACAGAACGAGAAGGACCAGCTCGGCTACATCTGCTCGGCCGAGCGGCTGCACAACATCAAGACCAAGAAGGGCTTCACCTACGGCGGCAAGGACGATCCCGGTGCTCCTGGCCTTCGCCCAGGGCGACTGGCCGGCGCCGGGCGAGATCACCTCGCCGTGGGCGACCGCGCCGATGGTGGCCGGCGACTGCCGCGGCAGCCACAACCTGCACATCCTGCCGATGCCGATCAACTCGCAGACCTCGTACTGGTCGGGCCCGATCCTGTCGGCGATCACCTTTCGTGCAACATCCACACGGGCCGGATCGGCGCCATCTCGGACCAGTTCGCGCTCGGCACGCCGTGGGACGAAGTGCGTCGCACCGCCTCGCAAGCTCGCCATCCAGTTCCGCCACGCGCACGGGATCAAGCAGCCGGCGACCCTGCACGAGGACGAGCTCGAGTACCAGGAGGGCTGGAAGGAGCGGCGCAACCGCCTCGAGGGCCAGTTCGAGGTCAAGCCGCCGCTCACCTTCGGAAACGGCAACGGCCACGGCAGCGACGCCGGCAAGAAGCCGGCGGGCGCGCGCAAGGGCGGCCGGCCCGACGAGATCGACTAGCTCGAGCCTGCTTCAACATCGGGGGGAGCGACGCCGCTCCCCCCGAGCCCCGTCGCGACGATTCCCGCTGCAGCATCTGACTCGGCTCGCCGCGAGCGACCTCAGCGAGTCGCGAGCCACTCGGCGAGTCGAGTCTCGATCGCGCCGCGAACACGGCGGAACACCGCGAGTCGGGCTTCATCGTCGCCCGTCGAGCGTGAGGGGTCTTCGAAGGACCAGTGCAGACGCGTCATCGAGCCGGGAAAGAGCGGGCAGCGCTCGTTGGCGTCGTCACAGACCGTGATCACGTAGCTCCAGGGCTCCGTCATCAAGCCGTCGTACACCTTCGACGTGTGCCCGCGGATGTCGATGCCCCGTTCCGCCATCGCGCGAATCGCGAGCGGATGCACCGAGGTCTTCTCGGTGCCCGCGCTCTGGACCTCGAAGCGGTCGCCTGCCATCGCTCGGAGCAGGCCCTCGGCCATCTGGCTGCGGGCCGAATTGTGCGTGCACACGAACAGAACCCGCTGCTTCTCCACACCGTCCTCCAAGCCCCGCCCGTTCAGCCCAGCAGCCGTTCGACGATGACGCAGTCGCGCCACTCGCCGTCGAGCCGGCCGTGGCGCTGGTAGACGCCGACCACGCGGAAGCCGCAGCGCTCGTGGAGCGCGAGGCTCGCCACGTTCTCGGGGAAGATACGGGAGACGATCTTCCAGAAGCCCCGCTCCGCGTAGGCCCGGCAGAGCCCGTCGAGTGCGGCGCGACCTGCGCCGGTGCCGCGTGCGTTTCGCGCCACGTACACCGATGCTCCGCGACGCCGGCGTAGGCCGGCCGACTGCGATAGGGGCCGGCGCTCGCCCAGGCCACGACTTCGCCGTCCCGCACAACGACGACCGTGGGATAGCGGTCGCCCTTCTCCGCCATCGCGGTCGCGACCTGGGCGGCCGTCCGCGGCTCGGTCTCGAACGTGGCGATCCGGTCCGCGATGCCCTCGCTGTGGATTCGCGCGATGGCCGCGGCGTCCGCGGCGGTGGCGAGACGGACCGAGAGCTCCATCACGCGGATCGGGGCGTCAGCCAGCCGAAGAGGGCGGTCGCGGCCCCGGCGCCGAGCAACTGCGCCACGACGAACGCCGGCGCGTCCGCGGGACGAATCCCCGCGAACGTGTCGGTGGCGGACCGCGCGAGCGTCACCGCGGGATTCGCGAACGACGTGGATGCCGTGAACCAGTACGCCGCCGTGATGTAGGCGGCGACCGCAAATGGCACGGCATCGGCGCGTAGACGGGCGCATCCGAAGATCACGGCCAGAAGCCCGAACGTCGCCACGAACTCGCTGAACACCTGGGCGGGACCGGACCTCGCGTGACGCGAGGCGAAGAACAGCGGCACTTCGAACATGACGTGCGCGGCCGCCACGCCCGCGAACGCTCCCGCGACCTGGGCGGTGATATAGAGCGGCACGTCGCGCCAGGGCAGGCCGCCCTGCGACGCGTCGGCGAGAGTGACCGCCGGATTGAAGTGCGCACCCGAGATCGATCCGAAGGTGAGGATGAGCGCCACGAGCGCCGCGCCGGTCGCCACCGTGTTGGCGAGCAGGGCGACGGCGACGTTGCCCCCGGCGAGGCGCTCGCCCATGATTCCGGACCCGACGACAGCCGCCAGCAGGAGCGCGGTGCCCACGGCCTCGGCGACGAGCCGACGGGTGAGGTCGATCTTGAGCCTGCTCACACGGCCGAGGGCTTGCGCGCCCTGACGAACGCGCTCATGAACTTGCCGTCCACGGCCGGCGCGATCGCGCGCGCGTCGATACCCTCGCGGTCCAGGAACTCGCGCGCGTCCTCGGTCCGATAGATCCGGGTCGGCTCCACCTCGATCGCCTCGAAGCCGGCCTTGGCGAGCCGCGCGCGATAGTCGCTCTCCTCGAGCGCTCCCGCGATGCAGCCGATCCAGAGCTCGACGCTCCGGCGAATGGCGGGCGGGACTTCGCCGCGCACCACGACGTCCGACACGGCGAGCCGCCCACCGGGCTTGAGCACGCGGAACGCCTCGGCGAACACGCGGTCCTTGTCCGCCGACAGGTTGATCACGCAATTCGAGATGATCACGTTCACCGAATCGTCGGGGAGGGGGATCGCTTCGATCTCCCCCTTGAGGAACTCGACGTTGCCGACGCCGGCCTGCCGCTGATTCTCACGCGCCAGGGCCAGCATCTCGTCCGTCATGTCCAGGCCGTACGCCTTGCCCGCGGCGCCGACGCGCTTGGCCGACAGCAGCACGTCGATTCCGCCGCCCGAGCCCAGATCGAGGACCGTCTCACCCGGCCGAAGCTCGGCCAGCGCCGTCGGGTTCCCGCAACCGAGCGACGCGGCGACGGCCTGCTCGGGCAGCTCCGCCGTCTGTTCGCGCCCGTACAGATTGGAGGTGACCGGATCGCAGCCGCTCCCGGACGATGCGCTCGCACAGCACGAGGTCGCCCCGGTCGTGGTCACCCGGAGCGCGGCGAGACCGTACTTCTGCTTCACGAGGTCCTTGATGCCTTCGTCGCTCATAATGCGTCTCCTCTCATCAAGAAAACTTGATGGCTTTGGTCAAAAAAGGGGGTCACTCGCAGCGCGGCGTGACCAGGCGAAGGCCCTTCCGGGGCTTCTTGAGGGTTTCGAGCGTCGCGAGCATCTCGTCGAGCACGTCCAGGTTCAACGCGTAGTACACCCAGCGCCCCTCCTTGCGGTCCCGGATGATTCCGGCGTCCTTCAAGGTGCGCAGGTGGAAGGACAGCAGCGACTGGCGCATGCCGAGCGGTCCGGTCAGGTTGCACACGCACTCCTCGCCGTCCCGTAGGCGATCGATGATCCGGAGCCGGGTCTCGTCGGCCAGGGCGCGGAAGCGACGACTCGCGTTTTCGCCAGTCTTCACGCGCTCGAATCTATCAATGATTGTTGATCTGTCAAGGTTTTGGCACCGCCGAGTGCCCGGCGCGTGGTCACTGCGACCGGTTTGAACGGCCGTCAGTTTGACTTGCCCGACGGCGGGTGCTACGGTCGGACCAACGCAAACACGGGATTTTCCAAGCACTCATGGCCAAGTTCCACCTGATCACATATGGCTGCCAGATGAACGAGTACGACTCGGAGCGCGTGGCAGGCTTGCTCCGGGAGCAGCACTGGGAGCCGACCTCGGACCAGACCGAAGCCGACTTGATCCTCGTCAACACCTGCGCGATCCGGGAAAAGGCCGAGGACAAGGTCTACTCGAAGCTCGGTGAGTTGCGCCTGCTCAAGGGCCAGAAACCGGAGCTGGTCATCGGCGTGATGGGCTGCATGGCGCAGCTCCACCAGCGCGCCATCCAGCGCCGGGCGCCGTCGGTCGATCTGGTCTTCGGCTCGCCCGCCATCGCCCGGGTAGCGGAGCTGGTCGACCAGGTCCGGCGGGAGCGCCGCCCCGTGCTCGAGACCGGCGAGGGCCCGCTCGTCAAGATCAGCACGCGCCCGCCGGCCGGCGGACGGCTCAAGGAGTTCGTGACGGTGATGGAGGGGTGCGAGAAGAACTGCACCTTCTGCGTCGTGCCGCAGACGCGTGGGCGCGAGCGCAGCCACCCGCCGGAGGTCATCGTCGACGAAGTACGCCGCCTCGCTGCCGAGGGCTGCCGGGAGGTGACTCTCCTCGGCCAGACGGTGAACGCCTACGGTCGCGATCTCACGCCGCGCACCGATCTCGGCGAGCTGTTCGCGCGCGTCGGCGAGATCGAGGGCATCGCGCGCATTCGCTTCACGACGTCGAACCCGTACAATCTGACGCCCAAGCTGATCCGCGCCATGCGGGACGTCCCGAAGGTGTGCGAGTACTTCCACCTCCCGCTTCAGTCCGGCTCGAACGAGGTGCTCGGGCGCATGAACCGCGGGTACACGCGCGAGCGCTATCTCGAGCTGGTCGCCGAGATCCGCGACGCCGTCCCGGAGATGGCGTTCTCCACGGATCTGATCGTCGGCTTCCCGGGCGAGACCGACGCGGACTTCGAGCAGACGCTCGACATGGTCGAGACCGTCGGGCTACGACAACGTGTTCGTCTTCCGCTACTCGCGGCGGCCCGGAACGCCCGCCGCGACGATGCCCGACCAGGTCGCCGACGACGTGAAGGCCAGCCGCAACTCGCGGCTCCTGGACGTGGCCACGCGGGTGGGCGCCGAGCGGAGCGGCCGGTTCGCGGGCCAGACGGTGGAAGTCCTGGTGGACGGAACGTCGAAGAGAAATGCCGGAGAGCTGTCGGGCCGTACCCGCTGCAATCGCGTCGTCAACTTCGACGGGCAGGGAAGCGCGTCCGTCGGTGACCTGACGCAGGTCCACATCGACCAGGTGCTGCCGCACAGTCTGCGGGGGACACTCGCTTCCCAACCGGAGGAGGCCGCATGTTTGTCGAAATGAAGGTCCGCGGACTGGCCCTGGATGCCGTCTCGAACATGCCGATCATCATCCTCCGCGACGAGGAGGACAAGCGATCGCTCCAGATCTGGGTCGGCATCTTCGAGGCCAACGCGATCGCGCTCGAGCTCGAGAAGGTCGCCCCGGCCCGTCCCATGACGCACGACCTCATCAAGAACATCCTCGAGACGCTCGAAGCGCGCGTGCTCAAGATCGTCGTGACCGACCTCAAGGAGAACACGTTCTTCGCCGTGCTCCATCTCCAGCTCGGCGAAACCGAGTACACCGTCGACTCGCGCCCCTCGGACGCCATCGCGCTCGCCCTCCGCGTGGCGGCCCCGATCTACGTCGATGAGGAAGTCATCCGCAAGGCGAAGAGCCTCGAGGTCGCCAAAGAGGCGGAGCCCGTGAAGCCGGACGACCCCGACCAGCTCCGCGAGTGGCTGCAGAACATCAAGCCGGAGGATTTCGAGAAGTTCAACAAGGCCTGACGGACTTCTGGTCGTGCGGATCGCGCTCTTCACCAACAACTATCTGCCGTTCTGCGGGGGCGTCACGATCTCGGTCGAGACGCTCCGACAGGGCCTCGAGTCGTCCGGGCACGAGGCGTGGGTGTTCGGCCCGCGCCTGACCGGCGCCGAGGACGTGTCGCTCAAGGTCGTCCGCTACCCCTCGATCCCCGTCGCGACCTATCCCGAATTCGCGCTGGCGGTGCCGTACTCGCGTCGCATCGATCGGCTGGTGACGGCGCTCGACTTCGACGTCATTCACGCGCACCATCCGTTCCTGCTCGGGCCCGGCGGCGCGCCGTCTCGCCCGCCGGAATCGACGGCCGCTGGTCTTCACGTATCACACGCGCTACGAGAAATACGCGCACTACGTGCCCCTGCCGCTCGGCCTGGTTCAGGCGGCCGCGCTGCGAATCTGCCGCCGCCTTCGCCGCCCGGGCCGATGCCGTGCTGGCGCCGTCGGCGGTGATCCGCGACGAGCTGCACGCGCGCGGCGTCCGGACGCCGATCGCGGTGGTGCCGACCGGCGTCGACCTCGAGCGGTTCCGTCCGGGCGATCGCGCGGCCGCGCGACGGAGCCTCGGCGTGGGCGAGGGTGCGCCGCTGGTGCTCTACGTCGGGCGGCTCGACCGCGAAAAGAGCGTCGATCGGGTGCTCTTCGCCTTCGAGCGCGTCGCGTCGACCTTGCCCGCCGCCCGCCTCGTCCTCGTCGGTCAGGGCACCGAGACGGAGCGGCTGCGGCGACTGGCCGGCACCCTGCCGGTCGCCGGGCGGATCCGCTTCCTCGGTCTGCGGCCGCACGATTCGCCTGGCCGAGTGCTATCAGGCCGCCGACGTCTTCCTCTTCGCCTCCGAGACCGAGACGCAGGGCCTGGTGCTCGCCGAAGCGGCCGCCTGCGGGCTGCCGGCCGTCGCCGTCAACGCGCCCGGCTGCGACGAGGTCGTTGCGCGACGGCGACACCGGGATCCTGACGAAGGGCGAGCCGGCCGCGCTGGCCGAAGCGGTGATCGGGCTCCTGCTCGATCCCGAGCGACGCCGCGCGCATGGGCCGACGCGCGCGCGAGATAGCCGAGCGTCGATTCGACGTCCGGCTGCAGATCGACCGGACGATGGCGGTGTACGCCGACGCGGTCGCGCGCCTGCGGTCCGATGATCCGGCGCCACGAGACGCACAGGCGGATCAACGCCGAGATCGCCCAGGAGAAGGCGGCTGGCGCTCGGCCGCGCCGGCGAGCGACTCGAGGCGGCGCTCGCGCACGTCGTGCCGACCTCGGCAGCCGGCTCGACGCGGCTAGCGATCCCGCGGCGGCAGGCTCGCCTCCTCGGCGAGTACGAGGCCGCGCGGGCCCGCGCCCTTCACGCACGGCTGGCGCTCCTGATCCAGCGCGAGGCGATCGGCCTGCGCCACCACCGCATCGTGGACCAGCAGTTTCCCGAGCCGCCCCCACGCGCGATCGCAGCCGGCCGCCGCCGAGCACGTGAGCGCGCCTCGACGGCGCGTGCGCGGCGCTCGCCACGCCCGCTCCGGCAGACGATCGCGCTTGATCTGGAACCCCGCCGCCGAGACTATGCCGCGGGAGGCGCGCGAGCGCCTGCAGCTCGAACGGCTTCGCGAGATGCTTCGCTGGGCCGCGGCCCAGTCGCGTTCCATCGCGATCGGCTGGGACGCGCCTCGCTCGGCGCGCTCTCGGCGATCTGGCCGGCCTGCCGTTCGTGGCGCAAAACCGATCTGCGCGAGCAATATCCCTTCGGCCTCCTGGCCGTCCCTCGACAGGAGCTCGCGCGGATCCACGCCTCCTCCGGCACGAAGGGCAAGCCGACGGTCGCCGCCTACACGGCCGGCGACCTGGACGTCTGGCGTGAAGTCATGGCGCGCACGCTGACGGCCGCGGGCGCGCGCCGCGGCGATCTGCTCGCACATTGCCTTCGGCTACGGCCTCTTCACCGGAGGGCTCGGCTTCCACGACGGCGCCGAGCGCAGTCGGTATGACGGTCGGTGCCGGTCTCCTCCGGGAACACGGCGCGCCACCATCTCCTGCTGCAGGACTTCAAGCCGGACGCGATCGCCGCGACACCGTCCTTCGCCCTTCATCTGGCCGAGACGTTCGCCGAGCAGGGGGTCAATCCCCGCGAGCTCGGCCTGCGGCTCGGCGTGTTCGGCGCCGAGCCGTGGACCGACGGCATCCGCATCGCCCTCGAGCGGGCGTTCGACCTTGAGCGCGTTCGACATCTACGGCCTCTCGGAGATCATCGGGCCCGGCGTCGCCGGCGAGTGCGAGGCGCGCGACGGACTGCATATCGCCGACGATCATTTCCTGCCGGAAATCATCGATCCGGCCTCGGGTACTGTCATGCCTCCAGGCCGAGAAGGGGAGCTCGTCTTCACCACCTTGACCAAGCGGGCGATGCCGCTGGTTCGCTATCGCACCGGCGACATCACCACCGTGACCCTGGACCCGTGCCGCTGCGGCCGGACCTCAGCGAGGATGGCGCGCGTCAAGGGGCGCTCGGACGACATGCTCATCATCAAGGGGGTCAACCTCTATCCGTCCGAGGTCGAGCGCACGCTGCTGGCCGTCGAGGAGCTCGCGCCCCACTATCAGCTCGTCGTCGACCGCGCGGCGACCCTGGCACGCCTCGAGGTGCAGGTCGAGCCTGCGCCGGCGCTGATCGCGCGCTGCGGAGGCTTCGCTCCCGACCATCCCGAAATCGCCTCGCTGCGGCGGCGCGCCGCCGAGCAGCTGCGACAGGCGACGGGCCTGAGCGTCGAGCTCACGATCGTGGCTCCGCGAACGATCCCTCGATCCGAAGGCAAGGCGGTGCGTGTGATCGAGCGCGGGTAGGGGTATGCTGAGACGGGAGGATCCGATGAGCGACCAGGCCAGGGACATGATGGCGAAGATCGATCGCGGGGTCCGTCTCGAGTCGGCCGCGGAGATGACCGGGGAGTACCGCGAGAATCTGATCCACCTCCTCACGATGCAGGCCGACTCCGAGCTCGCCGGCGGCTACGGCTACGTGCCGTGGATCACCAAGGCCCCCACGGTCGAGGAAAAGCACGTGGTCGCCCAGATCGTGAAGGACGAGCTTCGCCACGCCACCGTCATGTACGGGCTCCTGAGCGACCTCGGCTTCGACGTCGAGAGCCACGTGCGCCAGCACGACGAGATCTTCACGATGCGGATCGACGCCAGCCGCGACATCGGGACCTCGCGCATCACGAGCGACAAGCGGGTGAACATCTTCTACTACCCGATCGACACGTGGGCCGACTTCATCTTCTTCAATTTCTGCATGGACCGCGGCGCGGGCCACCAGCTCGAGGACGTGCGCGGCTGCTCCTACGGGCCGTGGGTGCGGGCGATCGACGGCATCTTCAAGGAAGAGAAGTTCCACATCCGTCACGGTGAATACTGGGTCAAGAAGCTCGCGGAAGACCCGGCGACCCACGCGGAGGCCCAGACGACGTTCGACAAGTGGTACATCCGGACGATGAACATCTTCGGACGGCCGGGATCACCGAAGAATCAGATCTACCGGACGCTGAAGCTCAAGCTCCGTGACAACGACGAAGTCCGCCAGGCGTTCGCCGCGGAAGTGAAGGAGCTCTGCGAGAAGTTCGGGCTGACCGTGCCGGAGTGGAAACCCGTCTGGGACAAGCTCCCCGAAGAAGCGCACATCCCGGGCTAGTGCGCCTTCCGGTCGGCCTCAACGTCTGGTCGAGGCTGGTCGAGCGTACCTATCCGTACCTCGACAAGACGCTTGGCCCGTTCGACTCGCTCTGGCTTCCCGACCACGTTCAGTACGGCGAGAACCGGGTCGCCGAGGGCTGGACGCTCCTGGCGTTCGCGCTCGCGCGCTATCCCGACAAGCTCTGCGGCCACGAGGTCCTCTGCAACAGCTTCCGGAACCCCGCGCATCTGGCCAAGATGGTCGCCACCGCGCAAGCCCTCTCCGGAGGACGGGTGATCCTCGGGATCGGCGCCGGCTGGAACGAGGAGGAGTATCGTGCGTACGGCTGGCCCTATCTCACGGCCCGCACGCGCATCGCGCAGCTGGCCGAGGCGATCGAGCTCATCCGGACCATGTGGACCCAGTCGCCGGCCCGCTATCAGGGCGAGCACTACCGGCTCGCCGAGGCCCACTGCGAGCCCCGCCCCGATCCCATCCCGCCGATCATGGTGGGCGGCCACGGCGAGACCTATCTGCTGCGCGTAGTCGCGCGTCACGCCGACTGGTGGAACTATCCCTTCCGCGACCCGACGCTCTACACGCACAAGCAGGAGGTGCTCAAGCGTCACTGTCTCGAGGTCGGGCGCGACTACGACACGATCCGCCAGGTCGTTCGCGTCGGCATCCTGATCGCGGAGACCGAGCGTGAGGTGGACCGCCTGAAGGCGGCGCCCGACACCCGACCGATGACCGACATCAAGCTCGTCGGGACGCCAACGCGAGTGACCGAGGCGCTGCGGGGCATCATCGCGCAGGGCGCCCATCGGCTCACGGTCAACTTCGCCGACGCGCCGCGGCCCGAGGGCACGCAGCTCTTCGCCGCGGCCGTGCTTCCCCACCTCGGCTGACCTGCGGGGCGTTCAGCCTCCGAGCACGCCCTGCGTGTTGACGTAGAGCGAATAGAGCGAGGTGCTGGCGACCATGAACAGCCGGTTGCGATAGGTACCGCCGAAGCACAAGTTCGCGCAGCGCTCGGGCAGATTGATTCGCCCGATCAGCTTGCCGTCCGGGTTGAAGATCGACACGCCGTCGAGGCCTTCCTGGCCCATACCCCAGCCGCACCAGAGATTGCCGTCCACGTCACAACGAAACCCGTCGGGGGTGCCGGGCCCGGCATCGATGAACTTGCGCTTGTTGGCGAGGCGCAGGCCGCCGTCGACGACGTCGAAGACCACGATCACGCGAGGCGTGACGCTGGCCTCGACGACGTAGAGCTTGGACTCGTCCGGGGAGAACGCCAGGCCGTTCGGTCGGCCCACGTCGCCGGTGGCCACGGTCAGCTGGCCGGTCTTGCCGTCGACGCGATACACGTTGGTCGGCAGCTCGGGCTTGGCGATGTAGCCCTCGTAGTAGCCGAGAATCCCGAACGGCGGATCCGTGAACCAGATCGACCCGTCGGACTTGCAGACGATGTCGTTGGGCGAGTTCAGCGGCTTGCCCTCGTGGCGGTCGACTACGGTCGGTGATCGTGCCGTCGTACTCCGTCCGCGACACCCGTCGCGTACCGTGCTCGCAGGTCAAGAGCCGGCCCTGACGGTCTCGCGTGTTGCCATTCGAGAAGTTCGAGGGCTTGCGAAATACGCTGGTCACGCCGGTCTCTTCGTCCCAGCGCATGATCCGGTTGTTCGGAATGTCGCTCCAGAGCAGGTATCGTCCGTCGCCGAACCACGCCGGCCCTTCGGACCATCGAAACCCCGTCGCGAGGCGCTCGACCTTGGCCAGGTTGAGCCGATAGCGGGCGAAGCTCTGGTCGACGACCTGGACGGCGGGATCCGGATACCGCTGGCTCGGCTGCCACTGGGCGAATGCGCGCGGCGCCGCGGCCAGAGCGGCCGCCACCGATCCCGTCGTCAGGAACGCCCTTCGGGTCACGGACATGGATTGCCTCCTCGGGGTGAGGGTTGGTGGCAGGGGTACGTTCACGGCGCCGGCCACTTATCCCGTGATCGGCTGGAGGTGTCAATTCCGCCGATGTCCAGCCGGCCCTCCGGGCCCGTTCTACCTTTACTTGACATAATCCACCTTATCGGAAGTACGCCGGAGTGCCTCTCGTGTCTGCCTGCTTCGCCCTTCAGATGTTGCGCACTGAGGTGCGCAGCAACCTGCTGACCGGCCTGCGCGGCAGGTCATGGCGCCAATTCTAACTCAGTGAAATTAAGCTCGTTCTGCTTCAGAAAGAGCTTGAAGCATCGCTGGTACACCGATTGCGGCTCGTGCATCGCGTGGACACTGAGCGGCGGATGTCGATCTCGAGCTATTTGGTCCTCCGTTCCCGGGTCGTTTCGCGTCTCACGCGGGCCCGCGCTAAAGGAAGCCTGTGGGGCCGATGGTATTCCCATGGTTGTCGGCGGTTCTGGCGCTGGTCGGCCTGCTGCTGGGGACTATCGCCGCACTCGAGATCCTCGACTGCGCCTCCTCGGCTCACGCCCTCGAGCCACTGGGAGCATGTGGAGGAACACGTGCCCGACGACGGGTTCGATCAGCGCACAACGCTGAACCCTCTCGACCCACAAGTCACCGTCAAGTGACCCGAACCTGAGCTCGCCGAGAGAGACGTCCGTGCGTTCGTCGAGCCACTCTAAAAGTCGGCTTGAGATCGGAGCTCGTGAGCGTGTGAGGCGGCCCTTCGCACGACTCCGCGATTCGATGAGCACTTTTTCTCACCCGCCACGGGAAAGCGGAGTTGACTGCCTGTTGCCGAGTACCTGCGGGCGGGCTAATGTACTCGCGCCCATGAATGAATTGCTGGAGCTAATGGGCGCGAGCCAAGCGATGGACGCCTTGCGCGCCGACATCCGCCGACTCGTGGGAACGCGCCCCGCGCACCGTCTGCCATCCGTCCTCATCCGAGGCGAACCGGAACCGGCAAAGGCCGGTCGCCAAGCTCTTACACCGTCTCGGCCCGCGCCGCGACGGCCCATTCGTCGACGTCAACTGTGCCGCGATACCCGAGACACGCTGGAGTCAGAACTCTTCGGCTACGAGCGTGGCGCCTTCACTGACGCCCGACGCTCCAAGCCCGGCCTGTTCCAGACCGCTCATCGCGGCACCATCTTCCTGGACGAGATTGGACTTCTGCCGGAGGCTCTCCAGGCCAAGCTGCTCAAGGTCCTCGAGGAGCGTTCCGTGCGGCGCCTCGGAGCGACGCAAGGCGAGCACGTGGACGTGTGGATCATCAGCGCGACCAACGCGGACCTCGCGGCCGACGTCAAGACCGGGAAGTTTCGAGCTGATCTCTACCACCGCCTGGCGGTGGTGCCGCTCTCGTTACCACCGCTACGGGAGCGGGACGACGATGCGATCCTCCTTGCCAAGCACTTTCTGGCCAGGGCCAGCGCCGACTATGGCTTGCCGTCGAAGACGCTGACCGCGGATGGTCGAGCCCGGGTGCTGACGTACGGCTGGCCGGGGAATATTCGAGAGCTCGCCAACACGATGGAGCGCGCTGCGCTTCTGTCGGAGACATCCGAGGTGAGCGCGGCGGTGCTTGAGCTCAATGACGCCGCGGTCGGTGCCTCTCTCGAGACCGAGCCGCCCGTCCCGGCCCATCCAGCTCAACAACGCGATCCACGAGCACCTGCAGACGGCGCTCAACGAGAGCAACGGGAACATTTCGCAAGCCGCCGCCGTCCTCGGCATAGCGCGGAACACGCTGCGAGCCCATATCCGCAAATTTGGCCTGAACGTCGCGGATGCCCCCCGAGGCGGCCGTCGAGCGCCGCTGCCGGGGTCGCCGCCTAGTGATACGGTGCGCGCAGCCGTCCGCGAGGCGCCGATGCCGGCGTCCCATGCCGGACGGCTTCGCTGGGAGCGCCGGCTGATCGCCGCGCTCGCGATTTCGCTCGATGTGGTGCCGGACGTGGCGGCGTTCGAGCTGGCATCTACGCAGCAGGAGCTCATCTGGAAGCTGCGGAGCTTCGGCGCCCGGGTCGAGGAGCTGACGCCGATCGGTATGGTGGCTCTCTTCGGGCTGGAGCCCATGGAGGACACGACAAGTCGGGCCGCCCACGCCGCCCTCGCCATGCTACGGATGCTTGAACGCAAGCAGGGCGAGCCGACGACAGTCGTGAAGGCGCGGTTTGCGATTCACGCCGGCCGATGTCTCATCGCGCACGGCATCGACATGATAGGCATGGACGCGGCCGACCGTCGGGATACCCGTGCCTTGCTGGACCAACTCATCCAAACGGCAGAGCTCAACACCATCGTGGCAGATCACGCCGCGGCCGAGTTTCTTCGGCGGCGGTTCGAGCTCGAGCTGGCCGGCGCGCCGACCGGGTCTTTCGGTCGTACGTACCGCGTGATCGGGACCGGGCGCCCGGGAGTCGAATCGGGTGGACGGGAGCTCAGCCCGTTCGTGGGACGGGAGCAAGATCTGAATCCGCTGCAGAGCCTCCTCGCTCGAGCGGAGACTGGACGTGGGCAGGTCGTCGGAATCATGGGCGAGCCGGGTATCGGCAAGTCGCGTCTGCTGCACGAGTTCCGGCAGTGCCTCACCGAAGGCCGCGTGACGTATCTCGAGGGTCGCTGCCTCTCGTACGGAAACACAACGCCGTACGTTCCGATCATCGACATCGTCCGGAGCATGCTGGGCATCGTCGAGGCCAACAGCTCGGAGATGATCATCGAGAAGCTGCGCTCGGGTCTCCAGACGCTGGCGATGGAGCCGAAAGAGTGGGCGCCCTGCCTACTCCACCTCCTCGGACGACGGGAGGCTGCCGAGAGCGTGGCCACACTCAGCCCCGAGACGGTGAAGGCGCGAACGATTGAGGCGCTGCAACAGATAATTTTCCGCAGCAGCCGCCTCCGTCCGATCGTCGTGGCCATCGAGGACCTGCAGTGGATCGACCAGGCGTCGGAGCACGCGCTCTCGGCGTTGGCCGAGACCGTCGCCGCCAGCCGAATCCTGCTGCTGGTCACCTATCGGCCGAGCCACCAGCCACCCTGGCTCAGTCGGTCCTACGCTAGTCAGCTGGCCTTGCAGAGACTCTCCGACGCGGACAGCCTCGCGGTCGTGCGATCCATCGTTCCGGAGGACAGGCTGGCGCCAGAGCTCGAACAAACGATCATCTCCCACGCTGACGGAATTCCTTTCTTCCTGGAGGAGCTGGTCCGCGCCGTCGTAGAGCATCCGGATCTCGTATCTGAAGTCAGCATCCCCGAGACGATCCAGGACGTGCTCATCGCCCGGCTCGACCGGCTGCCGGCCGAGGAGCGCGAGCTGCTGCAGACCGCCTCCGTGCTCGGAAAAGACGTCAGCGTGGCCATCCTCGGCGCGGTGACCGGTATGGCGGAGCCCGCGCTCCGGCGGCAGCTCGGCCGTCTGCAGGCGGCGGAGTTCCTGTACGAGAAGAATCTTCTCTCCAGCACAGCTGAGTTCACCTTCAAGCACGCGCTCACGCACGAGGTTACCTACCGTAGCGTGCTCGAAGCTGGACGGCGAGCGCTGCACTCGCGCGTGATGAGCGCCATCGAGACGCTCTACCCCGAGCGGCTCTCCGAGTACCTGGATCGTCTCGCCCACCATGCTGTACGCGGCGGCGTTTGGGAGAAGGCTGTGCCGTATCTACGTCGCGCCGGTGAACGCGCGCTGATGTCGTCAGCGAACCGGGAGGCTGCAGAGTTCTTCCGACAGGCGTTGAATGCCCTAGAGCAGCTCCCGCAGACGCCAGCGATCCTCGAGCAGACCATCGACGTCAGGCTGAACCTCCGCGATGTGCTGTGGGTCCTGGCCGAGCTCTCAGAGCTCCATCGGCAGCTACGAGCGGCCGAGGTCTTGGCCGTCTCGCTCGGAGATCGACGTCGGGAGGGTCGGATTGCGTGCTACTTGTGCCAGTACTCCTGGGCGGTCGTCGCCCTGGACGCCGCGCTGGAAGCCGGCGAGCGGGCGCTTGCGATCTCTCAGAGCCTTCCCGATCCTGCCCTGCGCGAGGAAACGAGCTTCTACCTTGGCCTCGTCCATCTGGCGCGGGGTGACGTCAGGCGCGCCGCCGACATGTTCTCGACCAATCTGAAAACGCTCGACGACGTGGTTCGGGCTCACCGCGACGAATTCCCGTCGGCCCGATTCGCCGCGACCGGACCGATCCTGGTACGGGGCTGGATGGCTCGGGTACTGGCGGAGCTCGGCAATTTCGCGGACGCAGAGGCGTGGGGACACGAAGCCGTCCGGCTGGCCGAGTCTGGCAAGAGCCCATTCGCGCTGATCGCCGCGCTGGCGGGTCTCGGCGCGTCGTACGTCCGCCGGGGGCAGCCGAGTGACGCGATTCCGCCGCTTCAGAGCGCCCTCGAGCTGTGCCGGGGTTACAACTTCAACAACTGGCTGGCGACCGTGTCGGGCTACCTCGGCAGTGCCCACGCGAGCCTCGGCGAGGTCGACCGGGGCATCACACTCCTCGAGACTGCCGTGGACGTTGGCTCCCGGGCCGGTATCATGTCGAGCTACTCGTTGTGGCTCACCCATCTCGGTGAGGCCTGCCTGCTCGCGCACCGCGCGCAGGATGCTCTGCTCCATGCCCGCCGCGCGTTGGCCCTGGCGAGTGAGCACAAAGAGCGGGGTTACGAAGCGTGGGCCCTCCGGCTCATCGCTGAGATCGCCGCCAACGCCGATCCACCGGACCGCGCCGAGGCCGAGACGAAGTACCAGGAAGCGCTGGCGCTTGCCGAACATCTCGGGATGCGTCCGCTGGCGGCCCGGTGTCACCTCGGGCTCGGCCGTCTCTACCAGCGTGTCGACGACCACAAGCGTGCCGAGACGCACCTCGCTCGTGGCGCCGGGCTCTGTCGTGAGCTAGCAATGCCGTTGGCGCAAGGCCCCGAGGCGGCTTGAGAAGGCTGCGCCGCCCCCTCACCGCGGGCCGGCTCTCTGCTGCGCTCGAAGTGGCCGACGATCTCAGGAGACTTCGCGCCCACATCACCGCCTGGATGGAGCAGAGTGAGCGAGACATCAGAGACCCGTTGCGCTGGCAGCTGCAGAGCTCCGCGAAATACTTCCGCCCGTTGACGATTTTCGTGTGCCATCACTCGGTCTCGTCAGAGATCGTGCCGACGGCGGTGATGCGTTCTGCGGTCGCCCTCGAGCTCTTTCACAACGTATCCCTGATCGTTGACGACATCCTCGATCGTTCGCGCTACCGCCGGGGCCGGCTCACCCTGCACTGCCGCTTCGGAGAGTTGCGCGCCTGGATGACCGCCGGTTACATCACGGCGGGCGGTTTCGCGATGGTGGCGGGGGACGATTACGCCACCCGGCTCCTGGCCGAACTCATGCAGCGGCTAGGCGTCGCCGAGTGTGTGCAGTGGCGCCTGCGGCGGCAGCCATTGACCGTCAGTGACTGGCGCGCCATAGCGAGCGAGGACACCGGATCGATGTTCGAGGTGTGCGCCCGTCTGGGCACTCGCGACTCGCGCCTGCGGCGCTACGGGCGGTTGCTGGGAATTCTCTACCATGGCTGTGACGACGTCGCCGACGCGCGCGGTGCGACGGCGCTCGGTGGAGGCGGCGAGGAGGACATCCGGGACGGCATCCTGACCCTCCCGGCTGCGCTCGCGCTCAGAAACCCACGCGTCGCCGCGCTCTTCCGGGCTCCCGCCAACGGGAATGTGCGGCGTCTGCGGGAAAAGTTTGCCGAGGTCTTGCCGCAGGCCGAGCGGTACCTCGACGACCTTGCGGCCGACGCCGCCGAGGAAGCGGCCCGGAACGCAGACCGGGCCGACGCGCTCGTCACCCTCATCCGGCACACTCGTGCTCTATCGGAAGGATGAGGCCGATGAACGCGCTCGTGACTATCGGGCGGTCGGGCGACCGACGCGGGCGCGGTCGCGGACGCGCCGCTTGAACGTTTCTCCGATCTGTTCCGGAAGGTTCGTGAATTCCTGAACGTGGCGCTTGCCGGTCCTCACGAGAAGCTCGAGCGAGTCGTTGGCGTTGGTCTCACCCGCGCTGAATTTCAGGAGCTCGTTCGTGAGCTCGCGGTTGTAGTTCGCCACTCGCTCGACGATGTCGCTCCAGACTCGCGCCGCCGCACCGAGCAGCTCGACCTGAACGGCCGTGCCCTCCCGGATCAGGTGCATGACGTTATCAGCCTGACTGCCTCGGCGTCCTCGACGTCGACGTTCCCTGGCCATAGCTGGTCCTTTCGCTCGTTGCGTGATCTCCGCGTTACTGTCGCGCCCGCCGCGTTCGTCTTATCGCCCGCCGCCGTTGTCGCTGGGCGGCGTCGCGGAGCTCAACCCTTCCCCCCTTGATCTTGGCCCCGGCGTTCTGCACGGCCTGCTCCCCTAGACGTGCGCGCGGGGCTTCTTTCGTTTCGAAGCGCGTCTGCGCGGCGTTGAGAGCGGCCTGTAAGCCCAGCAACATCCGCGCGCGCGGGGCCGCGGAACCCTTGCGCAAGCCCCGACCGGGAACCCGCCGCGCCGCGATTCCCCTGAGGTCCGCGCGCAGCCTCGCGCCCCGGCGAGCTCCTAACGCCCGGCGCACTGTCTCCGCCCCTTCCACTTCACGGAGGCGAGAGAGCTCCCGATTGAGCTTGTCGAGCTGGTCGTTGATGTATGCCTGGACATCGGTCTTGGCATCCGGCTGGATGTGTGTCAGCACGTCGTTGATCATGGTTTCGAGGCGGAGGTTGAAGTATTGGGCGGTCTGCCCTGGGAGCGCCACGAGATCTCGTACGAGCGAGGTGATCGCCTCGGCCAGGTCGTCGGTGAGAACGTCGGTCATGACGTTGTCGAGAGGCCCGGCCTCCGCGGGACGGGCCAACAGCAGCCGGTCGACCACTCGCGTCGTATACGTCTTGGAGCGTTCGACCCACTGCTGCGAGAAATATTGGGAGGCGAGAAGACCAGCTACGGGAAGCTGGGCCAACGTCACGATGCTATCGCGCCACACGAGCGCATAGTCACGTCTCGCCGGCACGACTCTCCTCCTCGGACTACGTCGAACGCGATCCGCACGTATCGCGGCGGGCCCAGTCTGGCGGCAGTTTAGCAGTCGACGGCGGCATGTCAAGGCACGAGCGCCTCGCCATTGCGCAAGTGTCGGCGGTAGAATCGCTGGCCACGGCTCAGCCAGTCGTGAGCGGAGCGGCGGGGCCGCGGAGAACACATGGCAGAAGGACGCGCGAGGCGGCGGGCGGATCGTTCCGTGACGATCGTGGGCGCGGGCATCGCCGGGATGACCGCCGCGCTGCACCTCCTCGACGCCGGCTTCGACGTCACGGTACTCGAAGCGCTGGACCGGGTGGGCGGGAAGTTCGGGGCCGTGCGCGGCGGCGGCGGGTATCACGAACATGCATACCATTTCCTGGCCGGCTGGTGCCTCAACTTCTGGAGGCTCGCCGGTCGCATCGGGCTCAAGAGAGAGAACTTCGTCCGTCGCGACTCGATCAAGTTCCTCCGTCCCAAGCCCCCCCACCATCGGCCGGGACGCTACGCGTTCCACGAGCTCCGGCACGGCGGCTCGATCGCCAACTTCTGGGAGAACGCTCACGCGGGCGTCATCCCGCCGGACGACATGATCGCCTACACGTACTCGCTGCTGGATCTGCTGACGACTCGGGACGCCGATCCGGAGGAGCTCGAGTTTTTGAATCGAAACAGCGTAAACGGCTTCATGCGGTCGCGGAGATACATGACCAACCTTGCAGCCCTGCTGCATCAGGAGGCTCTGCTCAAGGCGTTCGCCGTATCCAGCTACGACACCTCGGTGCGCTCGTACCGCACATTCCTGCGCTACTTCGGTCGCGACTCCGGCGGATTGATCCTCAAGGGCGACTGTCAGACGGCGTTCTGGGACCCCTTTCTTAGAAAGCTGCGCGAATACGACGGGCGGCATGGCACGCCTCGGTTCAAGCTACTGTGTGACACCGCCGTGGAGCGCATCGATGTCGAACGCGTTGTGCATCGTCCGCGCTCCGTACGTGTCACAGGGATCGTGGCGCGTGGCCAGGGGCTGATTCAGCCGCGGCACTTGATCCTGGCCATTCCCTACGACAAGGTCTTCTGTCTCGTAGAGGACAACGCGCTCCTGCGCGAGACTCTTCCCGATCTGCTGGAGCTGCGCAAGCTCCGGTCACGGCAGATGGCGTCCCTGGACCTGTACTTCAGGAAACCTCTGCCGGGAATCCCGCCCGAGCACGTTACCCTCATCGACGACTCGAACTTAAAGCGCCCGGCATCCCTCGCGGACGACGGCGACATCGCCTCGAAGTACGGCCTTTCGTTCGTCGACAACTACCAGGCCTGGAAGGGAGGACGGCAGCAGACGTGGCTCAATGTCATCTCGACGGATTTCGACGAGCTGGCCGGACTCAGCAAGGCCGCCGCGCGCCAGTTGATCCTCGAGGAGCTCCACAGGTATCTCGACTTCAACGATGCTGACATCGATTCGGAGCGGTCGCACTTCGAGCCGAATGCCGAGGCACGACTGTTCGCGAATACCGTCGGCTCGTGGCAGTTTCGGCCCGAGACGCGCACCGATCGCCGAGAATACAAGGACCGCTGGGTGCACAGCCGGGTCGCGAATCTATACCTGGCCGGTGACTACTGCCGCTCGAAGATCGACCTCGTGTGTCTTGAGGGCGCTGTGACGACCGGAATCGCGGCCGCCCGGGCCATCGCGGGCAAGGCCGTCGCGGAGCCGCTCGTCCCGCCTGACGTCAGCCGCCGGGAGTGTGAACAGGGGAAGGCCGCCCTTGCGCCGTGGCTTGCGCTCACGGCGAAGGGCGGCACCCTCGCCTTGACGCCTAGAACCTGACCACGCCCCCGTAGTTCAGCATGCACTGCCAAGCCACGGGCTCGAACTCGATTTCCACCAGGTCCTTGCCGATTTCGCTCCTCGGACTGGGGGTCGAACACATCTCCCCCTTCTGGGTCAAAGGGAAAGACGGGCACGTCGGCTTCGCTGAGCTTGAGGCTGACTGCATCCATCTCAACCTCGTTTTCCCCGTAGTCGTCGGGTCGCGGCGCGACAGTCCGGAAAGCCAGATGTTGGGGAACCTCGACGATGTCCGGGAACCGCGCCGAGTTCCACACCATCTTGAGCGCCTCCCTGCCCTGCTCGATGAGCCGCACGCCTTTCCGCTTACCCGCATATGCGGTCTCGATCACGGCCAGGTGATTCGGCTTGATGCCCCAGATCTGCTCCTTGAACGCCTTGTTGACGAGCGAGGTACCCCAGTACTTCCACCACATGAAATACGGAACGTCCGGTCTGTCTCGCGTTTTTCCACCTTGGTGAGCGTGAAGACCGTCTTGAAAGGCCCGAGCGTGGTTCCGCCGTAGTCCGACCCGTACAGCTGACCCACGCGGACCCTTAGGATCCGGCTCGAACTTCGCGTCGACACGCTGAACCTCCCGAGGCGCGAGTTTCTTCGCCATGACGTCGGGATTCGCGAAGCCATTCAGGATGAGCGCGCGCGAGTTCCAGAGCCGGAGAGGCAGTGGTACCGTGATGGTCTCCCCGGTCCAGCTGGCCTTCACCATCACCTGCCTCTTGAATGGGTTTCTCGCCAGCACATCTCCTCCGGCGTCGACAGGAACGAGAGGGTCGTTGAGACCTGGGTAGGTGCTGAGATCGGCGATGTCCATGAGTCCCTCGCTTTCAGCGGCCTGTGCACTGCCTGCTCACCGTCGAGGCTCGCGAGCATACGCCTCGTCCCGAAGCCAAAACAAACGGGGCGTGAGCTCCTCCGCTTGACAAACTCGCCCGGCTGCCGCTAGCGTTGCTGGCGCCGTGGCGTCTCGAGACGATCGCACCTCCATTCGGCTGGTCGATGGCTTGAATACGCTGTTCGGGATTCATCGCAACTACCGGGCGGCGCACGCCAAGGGGATCTGTTGCCTGGGTGTATTCAAGGCGAGTGCAGACGCGGCCGCGCTGACCCGGGCAGCTCACATGGCGGGCGGCGAGGTGCCGGCAACCGTCCGCTTCTCCAACGGTGCCGGTAATCCGCAAGTTCCCGATGGCACCCCCGACGGCCGCGGGATGGCCGTGCGTTTCCACCTTGCCGACAATCGGCACACCGACCTCCTGGCGATCACCTCGCCGATCTTTCCCGCTCGCGTCCCCGAAGACTTCATAGAGCTCATGACTGCGCTGACGGCCGACCCGGCAACCCACCAGCCCGACGCCAAGAAGATCGAGGCGTTCAAGAAGGCACATCCGGAGCTGCAAGCCGCGCTGGCCATCGCACTCGGCGCGCCTGCGCTGGAGAATTACGCGCGGGCCGCCTATTATGCGGTGCACGCGTTTCGCTTCACCAACGCCGCCGGCCAGGCACGATTCATCCGTTACATTTGGCGGCCTCAGGCGGGCGCGGCAACGATCCCCCCAGAGGAAGCGCAGCGCCGAGCGCCTGACTATCTCCAGACCGAATTGCGGGGGCGCCTCGCTGGCGGGCCCGTCGTGTTCACCCTCTACCTGCAGCTCGCCGGCGACGGCGACGACGTCAACGACCCCGCCACCGCGTGGCCCGAGAGCCGCGCGTCCGTTCTCGCTGGCACGCTCCGGCTTACCGCGCTGGTCTCCGATCAGCGCGGTGGCTGCGAGGCGCTTGTGTTCGATCCCAGCGTCGTTACCGACGGTATCGCCTGCTCCGACGATCGTATTCTCAACGCTCGACCCGGCGCCTATTCGGTCTCGTACCAACGCCGCACGACGCCTGGTAGCTCGTGAGCGGAACTTCTTGAGCGTCATACCCGAAAGATCTCGACCTTCTGCTGGAGTCCCTTCACCCGCACCTCGCTATCGCGCTTAGCCTTGATCTCGGTGCTGAGCTCGGCGGCCACCCTCGGACAGATGAGGATCTCTCCGGCTCTCGCCAGCTGACAAAGACGTGCCGCGAGATTCGTCACCGGCCCGATGACTCCGAAATCCCAGCGCCCGTCAAAGCCGATGATGCCGATGGTGGCGTCGCCCTTCGAAACGCCGATGCCCAGGCCGAGCGCGTGGCCACACTGGCGCCATTCCCGTGCAAGACCAACGAAGCGTGTGCGCAACAAGAGCGCCATCCGCACGGCGCGATCCGTTGCATTCGGGAGCGAGCCGGACTCACTGAAAAAGATCATGGTCCCGTCACCGGTGAAGTGCTCCAGCGTTCCGCCGCAGGCTCTGACCGTCCGGCCGACGAGATGGTGATAAGCAGTCGAGTACCCGGCCCACCTCTGCCGGCGGAGTCGTCTCGACGAATGCAGTGAATCCTCGTAGATCCAAGAACACGACAATGACCTCTTGCTGGTGGGGGCCCAGCATTTCGGCCATCCGATCAGAGAAGATGGCCTCGACGACGGGAGCGGGTACGAAGCGGCAAAGCCGGTCGATGACCGATAGGTTCCCAAGATCCGCAACCCATGCTGGGTTCGCGGTCCGCTCCCGTCGCCTGTGGCCTGACATCCTGTCCATTCTTTGGGCTAACCGTCTACACCGCTGGCGACTGTGCAATCTGCCGTCCATCGCGAATGAATAACATTTACAGGCATTTCGCTCCCGGCGCAGGCCACCAGCGCGTGGTTGCTGCGCAAAGATTGCGCGGCCGATCGAGATGAGAGGCGACCAGACGTCCTGTACTGGGAGGCGAGAGCCTGAAGCTTGAGTGTGCCGGGCGTGTCTCAGCGCACCCGAATGTTCACGCGCCGAGCGCGGCGAGACGCGCCTTGATCTCCTCGACACGGCGACTCTGCGCGAGCTCGCCGAGCGCCCGGCGATAGGTCGCGATCGCGTCGGCCTTCTGGCCCGCCAGCTCCTGCGTGCGGCCGAGCCCCAGGATGAGCTCCTCGTAGTAGAAGTCCTTGGGACCCAGACCCGTCAGCGCGATCTTGAAGGCGTCGACGGCCTTCGCGTAGTTGCGCTCGGCCTCCCACGTGTAGGCGACGCCCCCCTGGCTCAGCGCCTTGAGCGTCCGCGGAGCTCCCTGCGCGACGGCGAGATCCCAGGCACCGCGAGCCTGAGCGTATTGCTGGGCGTCGTAGCGAAGGCTGCCGAGCTCGTAGGCCACCTGGGCAGCGCCCGGACCCGAGGGGTACTGCGTGAGGGCGGTTTCGAGCTCGCGGATTCCGGTGGCGCGCGCGTCGGGGGTCGCCTGCGCGCTCATCGCCGGCTGAGCTCGCGCCATCGCCGCGGCATAGGCGGCCATGGCGTGGCGCTGCGAGACGGTGTGCCAGTACCAGCCGCCCGCGGCGAGCGCGATGACGGCCAACGCCGCGGCGCCGGCAAGGATCAACGTCCGGCCTGTCGGCAGAGTCACGATGAGCATGCGCTATCGTACGCGAAGTCCGCGGCGATACTGACGCCCGCATGAGCCGCACCGTCTCCAGCCCTGGGAGGCGCGGCGCACGATGTGCCCGCAGTGGGGGCAACGCTGATAGTTGATCAGGCCGAAGACGAGGCCGATGCCGGCCGCGAGCCCCGCACCCACCATCAGGGTGACGTCCACGGAGCCGGATCCTCAGGGAAGCTCGACGAAGACGGCGCCGCTCTCGACGATCACGGGAAAACAAGCCATCTTGACGGCGGGATTGTTGGCGTTGGCGCCGGTCGTGACGTCCCAGCGCCAGGCGTGCCAGGGGCACAGGACGATGCGGCCCTCGAGATCACCCTCGCCGAGCGGTCCGCCGCGGTGGGCACAGGCGTTGTCGATCGCGTAGAACGTTCCCTCGACGTTGAAGAGCGCCAGATCCTTGCCCTCGGCCTCGACAACTCGGCCCTCACCCGCCGGAACGTCCTCTACGGCCGCGAGCCGTACTCGTCGTCTAGCCATTCCCTCGCCTCGGCCGGCCGGGCTGCCTGACCTCGCGCCATCGAAAGCAGTCGCGCAGGTGATCGTTCACCATCCCCGTGGCCTGCATGAAAGCGTAGCAGATCGTCGGGCCCACGAATCGGAAGCCGCGTCGGAGGAGATCTCGGCTCATGGCCCGCGAGGCCTCGGTCTCGGTCGGGCACTCGCCGGGGCGGCGCCAGGCGTTCTGCGTGGGACGGCCGCCGACGAACTGCCAGATGTAGGCGTCGAAGCTTCCGTGCTCGCGCTGAACGGCGATGAATGCCCGCGCGTTGGCGATCGTCGCCTCGATCTTGGCGCGGTTGCGCACGATCCCCGCGTCGCTCATGAGCCGCCTGACGCGGGCAGCGGAATAGCGGGCGACTTTCTGGGGATCGAACCCGTCGAACGCCTTTCTATACGCCGCGCGCTTTCGCAGGATCGTCGACCAGCTGAGCCCCGCCTGGGCGCCTTCAAGGATCAAGAGCTCGAACAGGAGACGCTCCCGATGGGTCGGGACGCCCCACTCTCGATCATGATAGGCGGCCTCGAGCTCGCCGGCCGCCCATGCGCAGCGTTGCTTTTCCACCGGGTCCTCCGCGCCCGATGGTACTACCGGTCTCCCTCAGCGAACCGCGACGACCCGAACCTTCACTTCGGTCGCGTCCGCGACCGTGCGGTACAGGGGTCAACGTCCGCGATAGGTCGCGACGAGCTCCTCAGCCTGGGCCTGGCTCACGCCGGCGATCTCGAACGTCATCGTGACCGTGGCGAACCGGTTCGGCTCAGCGGCGGTCCTTCCGCCCTCGATCGTCACGTCGATGCCCGTCATGGGAACGCCCGATTCCTTCGCGTGCATCTCGATCAAGGTGACCCCGCACGAGGACACGCCGCCGAGGAACGCCTCGCTGTTGGTGAAGGCGTCGGCCTGGGGCCGCGACGAGGAATCGAGGACCAGCCGGTGTCCCCTCGCCTCGCTCCGCGCCCTGCCGAGGACGCCGCTGCTGGAGGACCGCACCGCGTCGATCTTCATGTCACTCACGTTGATCCCTCCTCTGAGGTCCTGTCGATCTACCCCGCGATATAACACACTTTACGCCAGGGCCTATGGAGTCTTATTTTTTCCTGAAGGCCCTGGCCCCGCGATCGCCTACGATGGATTTTGATGCCACCTCGGCCCAACTCGCTGCAGCAAGCAGCCTCGGCGGTGTTCGCCGTGACCACGGTCGTGCCGCTGCTGATCTTCGTCTGGACCCTCCACCGGCTCGGCTCGCTCTCGCTGTTCCAGTCTCAGGTCGGGCTCGCGCTGGCTCTGGGCATCGCGCTGCTCGGCTATTACATCTTCCGCCGTTTGATGGGCCAGATGTCTGATCTCATCCGGGGTCTCGGAAGAGCCGTCGAGCGAGGCTCCCGATCGCCGTCTGACGTGCGCATGGTCTCCCCCGCGCAGGACCGGGTTCCTGGACTGATCGCCGAGTACAAGTCCCCGGCCCTCGGTGCCCAGCCACACACCGCTCCCTCCGCCGCGGCCGCGCCGCCCTCGGCCCCGCGACCCGCGGCCGCCTCGGCCCGCGTGGCGACCGTCGCCGCATCCGCTCCAGTGGTCGCCGCGGCAGAAACCGAAGAAGTCGAAGCTCCTCGCACCCAGGCGATCCCCGGACTCGGCATGATCCAGGAGGTCGACGACCTGAGCCGTGCGATGGCGAAGCTGTGGATGGGCGAAGCGGCCGCCTACAAGGACCGCCGCGTCGCCCTTTCGATCATGAACTCCCGCACGCCGATCACGGGCACGCTCATCGATCTGACGCCCGATGGCCTCCTGATCGAGCAGGACAGCGGAAAACAAGTCGCCGTCAGCTTCAGCCGCCTCTCCGGCATCGACGCCGCCGCATAGTCCGCTCGATCTTCACCTGGCCGCACGCCCCGAACTGACGTACGATACCGCCACGTTCACGAGCACCGCTCTGGGGGCCATAGCCCGCCGGACGCGGGGCCCCGCCGTCCCTGGGCGAGTCGATGAGAGGAGCACGCGATGCCGTATGACCTGGTCATCAAGAACGGCACGGTGATCGACGGATCCGGCCTGCCCCGCTATCGCGCCGACGTCGCGGTCCGTCATGGCCGCATCGCGGCCATCGGCCGCGTCCGCGAGGCCGCGCGAGAAGTGGTCGACGCCGACGGGCTGGTCGTCACGCCGGGCTTCATCGACGGTCACACACACATGGACGCCCAGATCTTCTGGGATCCCATGGGCACCTGCTCGTGCTGGCACGGAGTCACCACGGTCGTGATGGGCAACTGCGGCTTCACCTTGGCCCCCTGCGGTAAGCTCGAGCGCCACCTCGTCGTACGCAATCTCGAGCGTGCCGAGGACATCGCCGCCGAGGCGATGGACGCGGGCATCGACTGGACCTGGACCACGTTCCCCGAGTTTCTCGACCGCATCGAAGGCCTGCCGAAGGGGATCAACTACGCCGGCTATATCGGCCACTCGGCGCTACGCACCTACGTCATGGGCGAGCGCGCGTTCGAGAAGGAGGCCGGCGAGGACGATCTCCGCGCGATGGAGCGCGAGCTTCGCGACGCCATCCGGGCCGGCGCGATCGGCTTCACGACCTCCCGCTCGCCGAGCCACGAGACGCCGGACCGTCGTCCCGTCGCCAGCCGCCTGGCCTCGTGGGACGAGGTGCGCCGGCTGGTCGGCGTGATGGGCGACATGAACGCGGGCGTGTTCGAGCTGGCCGGCGAGCGGGCGGGTGGAGACCCGGAGCGCCTGCGCGAGTACCACGTGCGGCTGCGAGATCTGGCCGTCGAGACCGGACGGCCGGTCACGTGGGGTCTGTTCAGCCGCCGCGAAGAGCCCGATCTCTGGCGCACGTACATCGCCCTCCTCGAGGAGACCGCCGCCCGCGGCGGCCGGATGTTCGCGCAGGTGCACAGCCGCGCGCTCACGGTCGTCCTCTCGTTCAAGACCAACTTGCCGTTCGACCGCCTGCCGGTGTGGCGCGAGCTGCGCGCGCTCCCGCTCGATCAGCAGGCGGTGCGGCTGCGCGAACCCGAGCTACGCCGCCGGCTGGTCGAGGCGGCGAAAGAACGCGACGAGCGGCGGCCGGTCGGCGCCGAGGCGCGGCTGGGCTCGTACGAGTGGATGTTCGTCATGGACACCGCCGAGGGACCGCACCGCTCGGTTGCCGCGGTCGCGCGCGAGCGGGGCGTCGACCCGGTCGAAGCGATCATCGATCTGGCGCTCGAGAAGGACCTGGACCGGTTCTTCCTGCAGCCGATCGCCAACGAGAACCAGGATCACGCCCTCGAGCTCATGAAGCATCCCCGGACGGTGGTCACGTTCTCGGACTCGGGCGCGCACGTCTCGCAGATCATGGACGCCTCGCTCCAGACTCACCTGCTGAGCTACTGGGTACGGGCCAAGCATGCATTCTCGCTCGAGCAGGCCGTGCGCATGCTGAGCTTCGAGCCGGCCACGCACTGGGGATTTTCCGATCGCGGGCTCATTCGCGCGGGCATGGCCGCCGATCTTCTCGTCCTCGATCCCGAGACGATCGCACCGGAGATGCCCGAGGTCGTCCGCGATCTGCCGGCGGGAGCCCGTCGGCTGACGCAGCGGGCTCGAGGAATCGCCGCGACCGTGGTGAACGGCGAGGTGGTGCTGCGCGACGGCAAGCCCACCGGGGCGCTTCCCGGACAGCTCCTGCGCGCACGGAGATCGTGACGTTCGAGAACTCGTCGAGGAGAAACTGAGGAGGTCATTGAGATGAGCTGGACCCTGGAGCAGTTCGCGGCCGCCTGTCAGCACGCCCTCACCGAAGATCCCGGCCCGGCCGGGCGCAAGAAGGTGTGCGAGATCGTCGAGGACGTTCTCAAGGATGAGGCGTTCGTCGCCAAGCACGTCGGCGACGACGTGCCCGAGCGCAAGATCCTCTACGAAGACCCGAAGCTCGGCTTCTGCATCCTCGCCCACGTCTACAACGGCAAGAAGGAAAGCAATCCCCACGACCACGGCCCGTCCTGGGCGATCTACGGCCAGGCGCGCGGCGAGACGATCATGAGCGACTGGGCGCTCGTCGAGAAGGCCACGCCGGACCAGCCCGGCAAGGTGCGCCTCGCCACGAGCTACACGCTCAGGCCGGGCATGGCGCACGTCTACAACGAGGGCGATCTGCACTCGCCCCGGCGCGAGGGACCGACACGGCTGATCCGGATCGAGGGTACGAATATGGACAAGGTGCGCCGCCTCGCCTACGAGCGCGCGTGAGGGAAGGAGGAATCCGATGGCGCTGAGCTACGGAGTCGTCGAAGGCTGGGAGCAGCTTCCCACCGGCTATTCTCACCGGGACGTCGCCGGTGTCGCGATCGACGGAGAGGATCGCGTCTACCTGATCTGCCGCGGCGATCACCCGATCATCGTCTATGACCGCAAGGGCAACTTCCTGGGCTCGTGGGGCGAGGGGCAGTTCACCCTGCGCACGCACGGCATCACCGTCGGGCCGGACGGGCTCCTGTACTGCTCGGACGACGGCAACCACACCGTGCGGAAGTTCACGCCGCAGGGCAAGCTCCTGCTGACGCTCGGCACCATGGACAAGCCCTCTGACACCGGCTACGACGGCAAGAACACCGCGACGGTCTCGAAAGCGGGCGGGCCGTTCAACCGGCCGACGAATCTCGCGGTCGGGCCGAAGGGCGAGCTCTACGTGTCCGACGGCTACGGCAACTGCCGGGTCCACCTCTTCTCGCCGACGGGCGAGCTGAAGCGGTCGTGGGGCGTGCCGGGTCAGGGGCCCGGCGAGTTCTTCCTGCCTCACGGCATCGCCGTCGCGTCCGACGGCCGCGTCTTCGTCTGCGACCGCGAGAACGACCGCATCCAGATCTTCAGCCCGGACGGCGAGTACCTCAGCGAGTGGACCGACACGCGGCGCCCGACTCACGTGGTGTTCGACGCTCAGGGACGAGCCTACGTCTCGGAGCTCTGGTGGCAGCCGGGCCAGACGTCGCGGCGCTACGGTCCCGCGGGCGAGATCAAGTCTGGGCGCGTCAGCGTCTACGATCGCGACGGCCGCGTGCTCGCGCGCTGGGGCGGCCCGGATCCGACGGCGGCGGGTAGCTTCGCGGCCCCGCACGGGATCGCGGTCGACTCGAAAGGCGACGTGTACGTGAGCGAGGTCACGTGGACGTTCGCGGGAAGCCGCGGCTACGTGCCCGAGAGCTGCCACACGTTCCAGAAGTTCGCGCTGAAGTCCTGATCGCCTCCGGGCAATCGCGCTGAGGAGTGGACCGGCGGGCGCCGCGCCGCCGGTCCCTCCCGGCGTCGCCCGCTTCCGCCGCGTGAATCCAAGACTCCGTCGTCGATCCTGGATCGCCCGGTAGTGGACGGACGCTGGCTTCTTCTGGCGATTCTCACGGGCTCCTATGGAGCGGGCACGTTCGGGATGCTCGGCATCTCTCCCCTCTCGCCGAGTCTCGTCGAGGGATTCGGTCTGACCCGTCTGCAGGTCGCACTCATCGTTCCGGCGATCTATCTCGGCGGCCTCCTCTTCTCGCTGCCGGCCGTGCGGCCTGGTCGTCGCGCTGCCCGTGGTGCTGAGCTGGCGCGCGCTCGGCCGTCTCAACGACGCGCCGTCCGCCAGAACGCCGAGTCTCGCGCGCGGGGACGCCGGCGCGAGCGAGTGGTCGTGGGCGCGGCGGCCGGCGATCCTCGCCTTCTTCGCGAGCAGCTTAGTACTGGGCATGGTGCAGGCCGCGGTGCTGAGCTATCTGCCGCTCTACACGATCCAGGCGCTCGGCTTCGACACGATCGGCGCGGGGCTTCTCGTCGCCTGGTCCCAGGCAGGCGGCGCGGTGTCACGGCTCGCGCTCGGCGCTGCCAGCGATCGCTGGCTCGCCGACCGGCGCTCCGTGTGGCTCGCCGCCGTCACCGGCGCGATCGGCGCGAGCTCCTTCGCGTCGTACGCGGTCTGGCAGGTCTCCGCCCCGCTCGCCGCCGGGGTGCTGGCTTCGCCACGGTTCGCGGCGCCTACGGCTGGGTCGGAGTCTTCTTCGTGATCAGCGCCGAGCTCGGCGGTTCGCGAATGGCCGGCCTACTGAGCGGCATGGCATTCGCGTCGATCGTGGTCGGTCTGCTCGTGGGCCCGGCCACGTTTGGACTGCTGCTCGTGCGCTGGGACTCGTACGCCGGGCCCTGGGCCGCGTTCGCCGCGCTGTCCGCGATCGCCGCGGCCGCGACGCTCATGATCGGCCCGGCGATCGAACGCGAGCGCCGCTAGCGCGGCCGATCTCACGCACCGGCCGGCACGAGGCAGACGGCTCGCGACGGCTCAGGCGGCGGTCTTCCCCAGAATCGGGACGCTCCTCAGGACCTCGCTGGTCGTCGGATCCGCGTAGACGCCGAAGGCGTCCACCAGCACGCCGCGCAGGCCGCTGCTGGTCTCGATCGCGTACGCAATCGCCATATCGTCCGGGTCCGACGTGCCCTCGAAGCGGTAGTACCCGCGGATCACCAGGTCCTTGGGGTCGAACCGCTGTCCAGTCCCGAGGGCCTGCAGCCCGCCGTCGATCGCTCTGAAATGCTCGGTGTAGCCGCGGCGGCCCAGCTCCTCGACCACGCGCTTGAGCGTTTCTTCGCGCTTGAGTGGCTCTTCCATGTATGGCGTCCTGTCACGCCGGGCTCAGATCGGACAGATGAGCTGGCCGAGCCCGGCCGTGAGCTTCGCGTTCTCGTAGTCGACCGGCACGTCGACGATCGACGGGCCGGGGTGAGCGAGCGCTTGCGCCAGGATCGGCCCCAGCGCGCGGGCCGAGTCGACGCGATAGCCCTTCGCGCCGAACGCGCCGGCCAGGGCCACGAAGTCCGGGTTGCCGAACTTCACGCCGGACTCGCGCCCGAGATGGGTGTGCTGCTTCCACTGGATGAGGTTGTAGCCTCCGTCGCGGAAGATCACGTTGACGATCGGCAGGCCGAGCCGGCAGGCGGTCTCGAGCTCCTGGCAGTTCATGAGGAACCCGCCGTCGCCGCTCACCGCCACGACCTTGCGCTCGGGATGGACGAGCTTGGCCGCGATGGCGGCCGGCAGCCCGAAGCCCATGGCCGCGTAGCCGTTGGAGATCAGGACGGTGTTCGGCTCATACGCGGGGAACGTGCGGGCGATCCACAGCTTGTGCGTGCCCACGTCCGAGATCAGGATGTCCTCGCGGCCCATCTGGGCGCGAAGATCTCGCAGGATGCGCTGAGGCTTCAGCGGAAAGCCGTCGTCGTCCGCGCCTTCCGCCAGCTCGGCGAGAATGAACCGCCGCAAGGTGTGGTACGGCGTCGGATCTTTCTGGCCCTTCACGAGGCCACCGAGGAGCTCGATCGCCTCGCGCACGTCGGCGACGACCTCGACCGCGGGCTGATAGAAGCTGTCGACCTCGGCGGGTGTGAAATCGATGTGGACGATCGACTTCTTGCGCTCAGGGTTCCAGAACTTCGGCGCGTATTCGACCGGATCGTAGCCGACGGCGATGATCAGGTCGGCCTTGTCGAACCCGCACGAGATGTAGTCGCGCGCCTGGAGCCCGACCGACAGGAGACAGAGGTCGTCGTCGTACGGCATCGAGCCCTTCGCCATGAACGTGTGGGCGACGGGGATGCCGTGAGCCCGGGCGAACGCGCGCAGCTCGTTCGAGGCCCGTCCCGCGGATGACGCCGTTGCCGGCGAAGATCAGCGGGAACGACGCGGCTTCGATGAGCCGCGCCGCGGTCTCGAGAGCCTGGCGGTCGGGCGACGGGCGCCGGGCGCGCTCGGTCGAGAGCGGGGCGCCGTCGATCGTCCTCGCGCGCGAGGTCCTCGGGCACTTCGATGTGACAGGCGCCGGGCTTCTCGGACTTCGGCCAGCTTGAACGCCTTGCGGATCACCTCGGGGATCACCCCGGCGGTCTCCACGCGCGTGTTCCACTTGGTGAGCGGCCGCAGGTGCTCGACGATGTCCACGCGCTGGTGCGATTCCTTGTGGACGCGATCGCGGCCGGCCTGCCCCGTGATCGCGACCAGAGGCGCGCGGTCGAGGTTCGCGTCGGCGACGCCGGTGGCTAGGTTGGTGGCGCCCGGGCCGAGCGTCGAGAGACACACGCCCGGCCGGCCGGTCAGGCGCCCGTAGGCGTCGGCCATGAACGCGGCGCCCTGCTCGTGGCGCGTCGGAATGAAGGTGATCCGCGAGTCGAGGAAGGAATCCAGGATGTCCAGGATCTCCTCGCCGGGCAGGCCGAACACGTAGCGAACTTGCTCGTTCTCGAGGCACTGGACGATGAGGTCCGAGGCTTTCATGTCATCCCGCCCGTCGTCACGCCATCCAGACCGACTTGATGTTGACGAACTCGCGGATGCCGTACTCCGAGAGCTCGCGCCCGTAACCCGACTTCTTGATGCCGCCGAACGGTAGCCGCGGATCCGACTTCACCAGACCGTTGACGAACACGGCGCCCGCCTCGATCTCGGCCGCCAGGCGCTCGGCCCGCGCGTGGTCCCTCGTCCACAGGGCCGCGCCCAGACCGAATCGCGAGTCGTTCGCCAGATGCACCGCGTCCGCCGCGTCCTTGGCGCGAATCACGGCGGCCACCGGCCCGAAGGTCTCCTCGTCGAACGCCGGCATGCCCTTGTCCACCGCCGTGAGCAAGGTGGCGGGATAGAAGGCGCCTTTGCCGCGCGGAAGCTCGCCGCCGAGCAGCCGCTGAGCCCCACGCTTGACCGACTCCTCGACCTGACGATGCAGGTCGTCGCGTAGCTCCACCCGCGCCTGAGGTCCGATCTGCGTCTCGCGGTCCAGCGGATCACCCATGCGGCGCGAGCGCAGCTGATCGACGAACTTCGGGATGAACTTCTCGGCTACCGCCTCGACGACGATGAACCGCTTGGCGGCGATGCAGCTCTGGCCGCTGTTGACCAGGCGCGCGTCGGCCGCGACATTGGCGGCAAGGTCGAGATCGGCATCTTCCAGGACGATGAACGGATCGCTGCCGCCGAGCTCGAGCACGGTCTTCTTGAGCGCCTTCCCCGCCCGCTCGGCGACCTTGCTGCCGGCCAGCTCACTGCCCGTGAGCGTGACCGCGACGATGCGGGGGTCGTCGATGAGGGCCGCGACGGCGGAAGACTCGATCAGCGCGCTCGAGAAGAGCCCGCGCGGAAATCCCGCCTCGCGGAAGACTTCCTCGATCTGGAGAGCGCAGCGCGGGACGTTGGAGGCGTGCTTGAGAACGCCCGCGTTGCCGGCCATGAGCGCCGGCGCGGCGAAGCGGAACACCTGCCAGAACGGGAAATTCCAGGGCATCACCGCGAGCACGACACCCAGGGGGTCGAAGCGCACGAAGCTCTTCTTCGCGTCGGTCTCGCGCGGTTGCACGGCCAGGAAGCCCTCGGCCGAATCCGCGTAGTAGTCGCACACCCACGCGCACTTTTCGACCTCGGCCTCGCCTTGCGTGATCGGCTTGCCCATCTCGAGCGTCATCGTCCGGGCAAACTCGGCACGCCGCCGCCGCAAGACCTTCGCCGCCTCCCGCATCCGCTCGGCTCGGGTCTTGAAGGGCGCGGTTCGCCACTCGAGGAACGACGCGTGGCTTTGCGCGACGATACCCTCGAGCTCGCGGCTCGAGGGCGCGGTGAACGTCTCGAGCACCTCTCCGGTCGCCGGGTTGACCGATTGCAGGCTCATTGGCGCCTCCCTCTTTCCATGCTCTCTCCGGACCGCCGAGCGCGCAACGAGACGTGAGCCGGACCGGGCGGAAGGCGATCAGAGGTGTCGGCGGGCCAGGCCCTCGGCGTAGACCTGCAGCAGACGATGCATCTCGCGCATCGCGGCCTCGGCGGCACGACGATCGTCTTGCGTGCGCAGGTGCTTGAGGATGGTCTTCTTTGTCTCGCCCGATTCTTCCTGCTCGACGGCCTCGTGCACGGCGTAGTTCTGGCCGCCCCACTCCGGACGGACTCCGTAGTGCTCGACCAGGGCGCGTCCGACCGTGCGAGCGATCTCGACGACTTCCTCTTCCAGAAGCGCCGTCGCGCAGAGCGAAGCGCTCCACGGCCGCTCGTGCGCCAGCTCCTGGAAAAAGCGCACGATCGCCGCCATCTCGGGCACCGCAATGATGCGATCGTACGCATCGCGCGAATAGCCGAGATCGTCGCCGATCCGCCGGAAGAGCTCGTCGTGATCGGGGGTGGCACCGACCCGGCCGCTCAAAAAGCCGAGGTCCTCGACCAGCAGGTGGCGCGCACAATCCTTGCGCACTTCGAAATCGTCGCAACGGGTGTGAATGCCGCTGAATATCCTGGGAAACCAGGCGATCAGCAGGTAGTGCTGGGCGATGTGTCCCCACACCTGCTCGCGGCTCAGGGAGCCCGAGGCGAAACGCTTGAAGTACTCCGAGCGCCGAAAGGGATTCTGCTCGAGCAGCTCCCCGACCAGCGAATCGAACCATTGCTCGGTCGTCATGACACCATTCCTATCCTATTGACGCGCGCCTCGGCCGGCGGGGCCCCAGCCCCGCGACGGCCTGTAGCGCGCACGGCGTTGATTCGCGCCTCGGCCGGCGGGGCCCCAGCCCCGCGACGGCCTGTAGCGCGCACCGCGTTGATGCGCGCCTCGGCCGGCGGGGCCCCAGCCCCGCGACGGCCAGCGCCACCCTTGATGCGGCGTTCTCTCGGCCGGCTCGGATTATAGCGAAGCGGCGCCGGGCTTCGGAGCGACGCTCGGGGGAGGCCGCCGAAGCCGGGTGGCGCTCTCGAAGGCATGGGCCACGCGGAGCAAGGTCGACTCGCTCCACGCGCGCCCGAGAAACGTGAGCCCGATCGGCACCCCCTCGGTCGTGTAGCCGGCCGGCACGATGACGCTCGGGTAGCCTGCCCTGGCGCCGATCGCGGCGCCGGACCAGCCCGGGAAGACCAGGGCGTCGAGGCGCTCGCGCGAGATGACCTCGTCGATCCCGTCGGTCCTCGAGATCCTGAGATCCTCGGCGCGGCTCCACCGGTAGGTCTCGGTCCGGAGCCCGTTCGTCGACTGGGCCGCGAGCAGCAAGACCTGCCCGTAGCGGAGCATCTCTCGCGGCCGGGCCTCGTTGAAGCGAATCAGCTCGCGGATCGATCGGATCGGGGAAGCCTCGCCAAGACCTTGAAGGTAACGGTTCAGATCGCGCTTGAACTCGTACAGCATGACGTCGGACCGGAAGTCCGTCACCTCGCGGGCGGTGGCGATATCCGCCGGATCGACCAGGACCGCGCCCAGACCGCCCAGGGCGCGCAGGGCGGCATCGATCACGGGCGCCTCCGTGACGGCGAGGCGTTCGTAAAACACCGCGCGCGGCACGCCCAGCCGCACGCCGTCGAGCTGCCTGGACGACAAGAGATCGGTGTAGTCGCGTTGGGCGTGTCGCCGGCTCGCCCGCGTGGCGCGATCCGCGGGGTCGACGCCCGTCATCGCGCCCAGAAGGATCGCCGCGTCGGCCACCGTGCGGCCGAACGGTCCGGCGGTGTCCTGGCTGGCCGCGATCGGAACAATCCCGGATCGAGAGATGAGACCCAGAGTCGGTTTGACGCCGACGATCGAGTTCCAGTTGGCCGGGCTCAGGATCGAGCCGGAGGTCTCCGTGCCGACCGCCACGGCACACAGACCGGCGGCGACCGCGACTGCGGAGCCGCTGCTGGATCCGCCGGGGCTCAACGTGTCCCCGTACGGATTCTTCACCTGGCCTCCGCGCGAGCTGTAGCCGGCGGGCATGCCGGTGGTCAGAAAGTTCGCCCACTCCGTCATGTTCGCCTTGCCCAGGATCACGGCGCCCGCTTCGCGAAGCCTCGTCACGAGGAAAGCGTCGCGAGGCGCGATGCAGCCCGCGAGCGCGAGCGAGCCGGCGCTCGTGTGCAGGCGGTCGGCGGTAGCGATGTTGTCCTTCAGGAAGATCGGAATACCGTGGAGCGGCCCGCGACTGCCGCTCGCGGCGCGCTCACGGTCGAGCGCTTCGGCAATCTCACGCGCCTCGGGGTTCACCTCGAGCACGGCGTTGAGCCGCGGGCCGCTCCGGTCGTAGCTCTCGACGCGTTCGAGGAACCGCTCGGTCAGATGCAGCGAGGTCAGCCGGCCGTCCTGCATGGCCGTCTGAAGCTCCGTGATCGTCGCCACGCACGGATCGCCGTCAGGCATCGTCGCCACGCGGGCGATTCTATCTCACGCGACCCGCGCGGGAGACGATCACCGGTCGATCGAGCGATCTAGACGCTTAGGCCGGAGCTCAGCACTTCGGCGCCTCGCGAAGCTTCGCCTCGATCTTGTCGCCTTCGTGTTGTGCTGCTCGACACGAACGTGCTTCATACTTTCGAGGCTAGACCCGCCACGGCGACCTCGCATCTCAGGGCGCGAGCGCGTATCATCTCGCTTATGACGTCGCGGATCCTCGTGGGCACGCGCGAAGGGCTCTGGGAGATCGCCGGCGACCAGGTATTCCCCGCAGAAGCGATCACGGGGAAATCCCTCACGGCGCTCGCGGTCGACGGCCCGCGCGAGTGGGCGATCGTGGACGGCCGGACGCTCTGGGAAGGCACCGGCGCCATGTGGACGGAGCGCGCGACGATCGACGGGCCGCCGGCGACGTGTCTCGCGCCCACGCCGATCGGGCTCGTGATCGGGACCGAGCAGGCGCATCTCCTGCGAATGGACGGCGACGAGCTCACGCCGGTCGAGACGTTCGAGGCGATCGATGGTCGCGATACGTGGTACACGCCGTGGGGCGATCCCGCCGACGTCAGGTCGATCTCCTCGGCGCGCAACGGCGCGGTCTACGTCAACGTCCACGTCGGCGGCGTCGTGCGCTCGCGCGACGGGGGCCGGACCTGGACGCCCACGGTGGACATCGAGAGCGACGTGCATCAGGTCCTGGCCCATCCCGTCCACTCCGAGGTGGTGCTCGCCGCGGCGGCGGCAGGCTTCGGCGTGAGCCGTGACGGCGGTGGGTCGTGGCGATTCATCACCGCCGGCCTGCACGCGCACTATCTCCGCGCCGTCGCGGTGAGCGACGACACCGTGCTGGTTTCGGCGTCGACCGGTCCCGGCGGCCGCCGCGCCGCGCTCTACCGAGCGCGGCTCGACGCGGAGTCGGCGTTCGAGCGCTGCGTGGACGGCCTGCCGGCCTGGTTCGGCGACAACGTCGACACGGGCTGCTTGGTGGCTTCCGGCGCCCTTGTCGTGTGCGGCACCGAGGATGGCCGCGTGTTCAAGTCGCTCGACGGCGGCCGGCGCTGGGACGTCGCGGCCAAAGGGTTGCCGCCGGTCACTTGCGTGACGTTGCCATGACCCGAGTCGGCCGCGTCGCTGCCGGGCTGACCATCGCGCTCCTCCTCGCCGGCGCCACGCCGGGACCCGCTCAGCTGCTCTACGCTCCGGAGACCACGGAGAGGTATTTCAAGGTCGAGTTCGAGGTGGCCCGGGGCCGCACGGGCCCGGCCGTCGAAGGCTACATTTACAACCGCGCGAATCAGGCGGCGCAGCGGGTTCGCCTGCAGATCCAGCGCGTCGACGCCGCAGGCGTCCGTTGTCGGCAGCTCGGGCGTCTGGGTGCCAGGAGAGGTACCCATGGAGTCCCGCGTGTTTTTCAGGGCGGCCGTCGGCGAAGCCGCGAGCTACCGCGTGCAGGTCCAGTCGTTCGACTGGACCTGTCAGGGTGGAGGCGGAATGTAGTCCGGCATCGCCCCCGCGATCCCGCCGGCCGACCATGGCGCGTTCGTGATCCACTCCCTGCCCATCTCGCTGCCGCTCCTGCTCCTCTTCGTGCTGCTGATCCTCCTGGTCGAGGTGTGTGTCCTGACCTATGCGTACCGCAAGGTCGGAGTCCATGCTCGCTATGCCTTCGCGGTGATGCTCCTGTCGCTCATCGGCAGCGTGGTGGACATCCCGCTCTTCGCGTCTCGCGCCCGCCGGGCCCGCGCGCATGTCGAGCCTCACCGTCGTGGCGCTGAACGTGGGCGGCGTGCTGATCCCGATTCTCGCCTCGTTGTATCTGATAGCCCGAACGCGGATGTACGTGCGGATGCTCATCGGCACGGCCGTGGTCGCCGCGGTCGTGCACAGCCTCGCCGAGCGGGTGCCCGGCGTCGGGATCGCCGTGCCCATGATCGCGCCCCCGCTCGTCGCGGCCGGAGTCGCGTTGCTCCTCGCGTTCCGGCGAGCCCCGCCGGTCGCGTACGTGGCGGGCTCGATGGGCACTCTGGTCGGCGCCGCTCAGTCGGCGGGCTCGGCAGCCCCAGCGCCGGCGACCCGGGGCTCGCGGTCCTCCGTCATCCCGCGTCGCCGCGCGATCGTCAGCATGGCGGTGGCGCCGAGAGCGTCGATCACGAAGTCGCGCGCGCTGCCGGTTCGCGCCGGAAGCGTCGACTGGCGCAGCTCGTCGGCGAGCGCGCACACCAGACAGATCGCCAGCGCGATCCAGCCGGCCGTGCGCCGCGTCCGCCGTCCGACACGATGGATTGCCCCGAACCAGAGCAGTGCCAGCACGGCGTATTCGGCGATGTGGGCGAGCTTGCGTAGGACCAGGTGCACCGCCTGGAGCTCAGCCCCAGTCACCCAGGGCATCAGAACACTCAAGAAGGGCAGGACGAAGCGCCCGGTTTCTTGGGCGGCGAAGTAGGCGCTACCGAGGAACAGCACGAGCACGAGCCAGAGCGAGGCGGCGGCGAACCGGGTCGGGATCATGCCTGCCAGCGTACATCCGGAGCGCGCGCGCACGCGCGTGAGCGCCTGGGATCGAGCGCCCACGCGCGTCGTGCCGTATCAGCCGCCCGCGGCAACCCCGCCGAGCTGCTTGTCCGCCGCCTGCGCGGCGCGCTGGAAGTGGCTCTCGCCGAACGCGTAGAGATGCGCGCCGCCCATGAAGATCTGCGCCGCGACCTCGCGCGGCACGTTCTTCAGGAGATTCGTCGACACGTGCGGGAAGTTCGAGTCGAAATGCGGATAGTCGGTCGAGATGCACATCCGGTCCGCGCCGATGAGGCCGGCGGTGGCTTCGATCTCCGGCTCGCTCCCCTCGACCGCGGCCCAGCAGTTGCGCCGGAAGTACTCGCGAGGCGTCAGCGCCAGGTACGGCGCGTGCGAGTCGCGATACTGCGGATAGTCCCACTCGATCCGCGACAGGAGGCCCGGCACCCACGAGTTCTGAGCCTCGAGGAAGCCGACCCGGAGCTTAGGATGGAACTCGAACACGCCACCGATGATCATCGCGATCAGCGCCTGCTGCATCTCGATCCAGTGACTGGCGACGTGGCGATAGAAGCGGTTCTCGCCGTAGAGCTCGTTGAAGTACGAGTACCAGGCACCCGTGCCCTCGTGGAAGCCCCACGTCACGTCGAGCTCCTCGTGGAGGCTATAGAGGGGATCCCAGTAGTTCGAATGCCAGTAGTGGCCGTTGACGAGGTTCGGCCGGATGAAGGACCCGACAGCGCCGAGCTCGCGCACGCACCGGACGAGCTCGCGGCAGGCCAGATGGACGTCGTGCACGGGGAGCATCGCGACGAACTTCAACCGCTCCGGGCTGTACCGGCAGAACTCGTGGATCCAGTTGTTGTAGGCCTGGCAGAGGGCCAGGGACAGCTGGGGATCCAGATTGTCGCGCGCGATCAAGGACAGTCCCGTGGTCGGATAGAGCACCGCGATGTCGACCCCTTCCATCGCCATGCCCATCACCTGAGCCTCGGCGTTGTACTTGCGATCGATCGCGAAATCCAGGCGGCCCGTGTCGGCCAGGCGGGAACCCGACAGCGGCTGCGTGCTGTGGGTGGAACCCGGCCGACTCCGCTTCCGGTACTGCTGCATCTCGGCGTCTCGCGTGGTGGGCAGACCGTCGATGACGATCGTCCCCCGCCGCGGCCGGCCGTCGGCTCCCACCTGGAGCATGACGCGGTCCTTGAACCGCGCGTCCAGGTATCGGTCGAACAGGTCCACCGGCTCCATGATGTGCATGTCGCAGTCGACGAACCGCAGGCCGTCCTTCATCGCATCCTCCCGGCGTGACGATATGCCGCTGAGCGTTCACCGGTTCTCCGGCGGCTGGCGCGACTATATCGTGCCGGGTGTTAGAGTCAAGCTATGCGGGCGGCGCGCCGGCTCGGCCCGGCGGAGCGGCGCGCGATTGACCGGCACGCCTGTCCGACATAGCGTGTCGCGCCCGAGCATCCTGGTCGCGGCAGGCCGGCGCGGGCTGACCCCGCCGGCCGAGGCGCGACGCAAAAGGAGGAGGAGGCTCCCTATGTGCGTCGATAACGATTCTCGCCCCCCAATTCGCCCGATCGCCGGCGGCTCCGCCGGCTCACGCGACCTTCGCCTCTCCTCGTCCGACGGCACGCGCTTCATGGCCCATGCGGCCCGCGCGAGCACGCCGACGGGCGCCGGAATGGTCGTCATCCCGGACGTGCGCGGATTGCATCCCTACTACAAGGAGCTCGCCGACCGCTTCGCCGAGGTCGGCGTCGATGCCGTGGCGATCGACTTCTTCGCGCGGACGGCGCCTTCCGACGATCGCGGCGAGAGCTTCGACTTCATGTCCCACGTGCCACAGACGAAGCCCGACGCGCTCCAGGCGGATATCGCGGCGGCCGTCGCTTATTTGAAGAGCAAGGACGGCGGCGAGGCTCGATCGATCTTTTCCGTCGGCTTCTGCTTCGGCGGCGCGCTGTCGTATCTCCAGGCGGCGAGCGGGCTCGGCTACTCGGGCGTGATCGGATTCTACGGCTGGCCGCTCGGCCTCAGCCGTTGGCCGGATCGGCCCAAACCGATCGACGCGGTTTCGCGGTACAGGTGCGGCGTGCTCTCGCTCTTCGGCGGCGCCGATCAGGGCATCCCGCAGACGGCCGTCGACGAGTTCGATGCCGCGTGCCGCAAGGCCGGCGTCAAGCACGAATCGACGGTCTATCCGGGAGCGCCCCACAGCTTCTTCGACCGCAAGCAGACGGAGTTCGCGGAGGCCTCGGCCGACGCCTGGCGTCGCGTGCAGGCGTTCGTCCGTCAGAACACCAAGGCGTAACGCTCCACCGGAAGGCGGCTCGAGCCTCACGGCTCGGGCCGCCGGGCTTCTGTGCCGCGCTCACCCTCTATCCCGGTTCGTGACGCCGTGGACCGTCCCCACGTGGTCGTGGTGGGCGGCGGCTTCGGCGGGTTGTACGCGGCGCGCGCGCTCGCTGGACAGCCGGTGCGGGTCACCTTGCTCGACCGGCGCAACCACCATCTCTTCCAGCCCCTCCTCTATCAAGTCGCGACCGCCGCGCTGAACCCATCGGACATCGCGGCGCCGCTCCGCTCGGTGCTGCGGCGCGCCAAGAACGTGAGCGTGCTCCTGGCGGAAGTCGCGCGCGTCGATCTGGCCGCGCGGCGACTCACCCTCGACCGCGGCGAGATGGCCTACGACGGGCTCATCCTCGCGGCCGGCGCCGGCCATTCATACTTCGGCCACGAAGACTGGGAAGTGTTCGCGCCCGGTCTCAAGAGCCTCGAAGACGCGCTCGAGATCCGCCGTCGCGTGCTGCTCGCCTACGAAGCCGCCGAGCGCGAGGCGGACGGCGCCGAGCGGCGCGCCCTTCTCACCTTCGTGGTCGTTGGGGGCGGGCCCACCGGCGTGGAGCTGGCCGGCGCCCTCGCCGAGATCTCGCGCCAGACGATCGCGCGCGACTTCCGGGTCATCGATCCGACGAAAGCGCGCATCATTCTCCTCGAGGGCGGCACGCGGGTCCTCGCCAGCTTTCCTGAATCGCTGAGCCGCCGCGCGCAGGCCGCGCTCGAGCGCATCGGCGCCGAGGTGCGCACCGGCGCGATCGTCACGCGGGTAACCGCGGACGCGGTGTGGCTCGGCGGCGAGCAGATCCGCGCTCGCACGGTGCTGTGGGCCGCGGGTGTCGCCGCGGCGCCGCTGGCCCGGACGCTCGGCGTCGCCGTCGACCGCTCCGGCCGCGTCCCCGTCGAGGCGGACCTGTCGGTCCCGGGCCATCCGGAAGCGTTCGTGATCGGGGACATGAGCGTCTGTCGCGATCCATCCGGCGCGCCGCTCCCCGGCCTGGCGCCCGTGGCGATGCAGCAGGGCTACCGCGCGGCGGACAATGTCCTGCGGCATCTGAGCGGGCGGCCCACTCGAGCGTTTCGGTACCGCGACCGCGGGACGATGGCAACGATCGGCCGCGCCGCCGCCGTCGCGGTCGTCGGCGGCGTTCAGCTGTCGGGCCTTGTGGCGTGGCTCGCCTGGCTGTTCGTCCACATCGTGTTCCTCATCGGCTTCCGCAACCGCTTCCTCGTGCTGTTCGAGTGGGCGTGGGCCTATCTGTCCTGGCAGCGCGGCGCGCGCCTGATCACGGGCCCCTGGCGAGGGCGCGACTGAACGGACTCGTATCACCATTGACACGACGGGTAGGCTAAGGTTCGCGTGGTATGGATGCCGTGACGGAAAATCTGCTTCGCGAGCTCGAAACCAGCCCGACCGACCTGAAGAAGCTCGTCATCAGCACCCTCTGGCGCAATTGCGTGTCTGTCGCGGTCCAGGCGGATGCGGTAGCGCGCTGGGAACGGGACGACCCGCGTCGCTGGGCGTCGGTTCAAAACTGGCTTCTCGGCCAGGGAATCACGCTCACGGTGCTGAGGAACCTGGCGACCGCGTCTGGGTCTCCACCGCCTCCGTCTGCAGAGCCGCAGCCTCCGCCGACCGGCTTACAGGCGTGACGGCGCCGGTGGTGACCGGTCGGTCACCGCAAGGTCCTAGCCGAGTCCTCCGCGAACGCATCGGGCACAGTCGCGGACTCGGCCTCACGCCATCGTCGACGCCGATGCCTCTCTCCGCTTGCGGCGACAGTGAGAGTGAGCGCGCACTCGCGTTCGTGATCGCTGCCTGAGCCGGACAGCTCGAGGCCAGAGCCCACCGCCGGAGCGCTGGATGTGGGCGTCGACACGACGCAGGACCTCGCACAGCGCGAAGTTGCCAGCCCCCGCGAGAAGCGAGTAGTCTGGGCAGGCGCCGAGCGGGCCAGAGCCCGCACGACGGGAGGAGCTTTCGCTACCGTGAGCACGTCAGCCGGCAACTGGACTACCGAGACCATTCCAATCGGCGGAGTCGCGATGCAGCTCGCCCGGGCCGGCGACGGCCCACCGCTTCTGGTGCTGCACCACGACGTCGGGACCCTGGCGCGTCTGCCGTTCTACGACGCGCTGGCCCGCCGCTTCACCGTGCTGGTGCCCTCGCACCCCGGATACGACGGATCCCAGCGGCCCGAGTGGATGCGCAACGTTCGAGACCTCGCGGCCCTGCACCAGTGGCTGCTCGGTGAGCTGGCCTTGACTCGTGCGCCTGGGACGGTGTCGGTCGTCGGGCTCGGGTTCGGGGGCTGGATCGCGGCGGAAATGGCCACTCAATCGCCGCGCGCGCTCCGGAAGCTCGTCCTGGTGGGGGCCATGGGGATCAAGCCCGAGCGCGGGGTGATCGCCGACCAGGCGCTGATCTCCTATATCGACTACGTGCGGCTGGGCTTCAGCGATCAGAGCGCCTTCGACCGACTCTTCGGCGCGGAGCCCGAGACGAGCCGGCTCGAGCACTGGGATCTGAACCGAGAGATGTCGTTCCGGATCGCCTGGAAGCCCTACATGTACAACGCGTCACTGCCGCACCTTCTGGGCGGGATTGCCACGCCCGCACTGGTCGTCTGGGGACGCGACGATCGCATCGTGCCGCTCGAATGCGGCGAGCGCTACGCCAAGGCGCTCCCGCGGGCGCGCCTGGAGATCGTCGAGGGGGCCGGCCACTTCGTCGAGATCGGAGAAGCCCAGTGAGCTCGCGCAGCTCGTCACCGATTTCGTGACCCAAGGAGACGCCTGATGCATCTCATGTATTTCACCGAGCAGCCGATGTCGGCGTACCCCGAGGCCGAGGGCCGCGAGTTCGGGGCGACCGCGCTGATGTTCTCCAATCGTCACTTCGATCCGGCCGCCGGCAGCCGTCTCTACAACGAGTACCTCGAGCACTATCGGCTCGCCGAGAACATCGGCTTCGACGGCATCATGCTCAACGAGCACCACAACGCGCCGTTCTGCATGCAGGCCAAGTGCAACGTCTTCGCCTCGATCCTGGCGGCGACGACCCGGCGGGTGAAGATCGTGCTCCTCGGCAACCCGCTCCCGCTGGCCGACAACCCGGTCCGGCTGGCCGAAGAGCTCGCGATGATCGACATGGTCTCGCGCGGGCGCCTCGTGTCCGGCTTCGTGCGCGGCGGCGGCCAGGAGCAGCTCGCCACCGGCGTCAATCCGGCCTTCAATCGCGAGCGATTCGAGGAAGCGCACGACCTGATCGTCCGCGCGTGGACTCAGCCCGGGCCGTTCCGGTGGGAGGGCACGCACTACCAGCACCGCGTCGTGAACCCGTGGGCGGTGCCGCTGCAGAAGCCGCATCCGCGGGTCTGGATTCCCGGCGTGCTCAGCAAGGAGACGATCATCTGGGCGGCGAAGAAGCGCTACCCGTACATCGCGCTGAGCACCGCGATCGAGGCGACCAAGAAGATCTGGGAGCTCTACGATTCGGTCGCGCAGGAGACCGGGCTACGCCGGCGGCCCCGAGTACCGCGGCTATCTCCAGCGCTGCCACGTCGCCGAGACCGAGGAAAAGGCCCTGGAGAACGCCGCGGCAGTTCATGTGGATGCAGGGCGAGTTCACCGGCCTCGCCCACCCGGTGTGGTCGACGCCGTCCGGCTACTTCTCGCCCTCGATCCGGACGCAGTTCGTCGAGTACGCGGTGGGGCGTCGGTCCAATCCCGCGCGGCGCGTCGTTCGAGGATCAGATCAACGAGCCAGATGATCGTCGCCGGAACGCCCAAGACGGTGATCCCGAAGCTCCGGCGGCTGCTGGAGGAGACGCGGCCGTCCATCCTCGGCTTCTGGGCGGCCGATGGATTCGTCTCGAGCGCGGACACGCGCACGTGCATCCGGCTCATCGGCGAGGAAGTGTTGCCCGCGCTGAGAGAGATCGGCAAGGAGCTCGGCCTGCTGGAGCCCCTTCGAGGCCAACTCACCCGTGGCATTGCGTTCCCGGAGTCGGCGGCGCCCGCCAGCGAGCGCGCCGCCGCCCGACACCCGACACCCCTGGAGGTCTCCTGATGCCCGTTCGCTCCCGGCTCGGCATCCTCCTCGCTCGTCCTCCTGGCCCTGTCTCGATCGCATCACCCGCGCTCGCGGCTCCGGAGCCGGGAACGATGGTCTGGGGCGTCCACGTCACGCTCGTCTCGCGCTGGCTCGATCCAGGCGACACGGAGGCGCTCATCACGCCGTTCATGGTGCTGTACATGCTCCACGACGCGCTCGTGAAGCCGATGCCGGCCAACATCAGCACGCCGAGCCTCGCCGAATCGTGGTCGGCCTCCAAGGACGGGCTCAGCTACGAGTTCGTCCTGCGCAAGAACGCCAAGTTCCACAACGGCGATCCCGTGACCGCCGAGGACGTGAAGTTCACCTTCGAGCGATACAAGGGCGCATCGGCCAGGCTCCTCAAGGAGAAGGTGAAGGAAGTCCAGGTCGTCGCCCCGAACCGCGTGCGCTTCGTGCTCAAGGAAGCCTGGCCGGACTTCATGGCGTTCTACGGCACTTCCGCCACCGGGGCCTCCTGGATCGTGCCGAAGAAGTACGTCGAGAAAGTCGGCGAGGAAGGCTACAAGAAGGCGCCGGTGGGCGCCGGACCGTTCAAGTTCGCGTCGTTCCAGCCGGGCATCGAGCTCGTGCTCGACGCGTTTCCCGACTACTGGCGCAAGGCGCCGCAGGTGAAGCGCATCGTGATGCGCAGCATCCCCGACGAGAGCACGCGCGCGGCCGCCGTGAAGACCGGCGAAGTCGACATCGCGTACCTGTTCGTGGGCGCGGTCGCCGAAGACCTCAAGCGCACGCCCGGCGTCAGGATCACCGCTCCCCTGCTCTACGGCGTCTACTGGCTCGACTTCCTCGACCAGTGGGACCCGAAGTCGCCGTGGCACGACCGCCGGGTGCGCCAGGCGGCGAGCTTCGTCATCGACCGCAACGCGATCAACCAGGCGGAGATGCTGGGCTACGGCAAGGCCACTGGAGGGTTCGTCCCGCCGGAGTTCGACTTCGCGCTGAAGGTCGAACCGCCTCCGCTCGACATCAAGCGCGCCAAGCAGCTCCTGACCGAGGCCGGTTACCCCAACGGCTTCGACGCGGGCGACCTCACGCCGCTCCCGCCCTACACGTCCCTCGGCGAGACGGTGGGCGGTTATCTTCAGGGCATCGGGATCCGCTCGCGCGTGCGGACGATGGAACGGGCCACGTTCATGACCACGTGGCATGAGAAGAAGCTGAAGGGACTGCTCGATCGGCGCGACCGGCGCGGCCGGCAACGCGGCGGCGCGGCTCGAGCCGTTCTTCACCAAGGGCGGCCTCTACGCCTACGGGTCGCGGCCCGAGGTCGACGACCTGTTCCAGCAGCAGGCCAAGGAGCTCGACCGAAAGAAGCGCGAAGCCCTGCTGCACGAGATCCAGAAGATCGTCACCGACCAGGCGATGGTGGCGCCGATCTTCCAGCAGGGATTCATCTGGGGCGTGAGCTCGCGGGTCGACGTTGCCGGCGCTGGGCTGATCCAAGGTTATCCGTACGCCGCGCCCTGTGAGGATTTGAAGCTCAAGTAGCAGCGCCGTAGTGCGCGCGGCGGCCGTCGCAGAGCTCGGGCCAGCCGCGGCGCGCATGTGAAGAAACCGAGGAGACATCATGGCAGCACGGACTGGCGCCGAGTACATCAAGGGTCTCCAGGCGCAGGAGTGCGAGGTCTGGCTCCGCGGGGAGCGCGTCAAGGACGTCACGACGCATCCCGGTCTCGCCAACGGGGTGCGCGCGATCGCGTCGCTCTACGATCTGCAGCACGAGCTGCGGGACGAGATGACCTACGTGTCGCCGACCAGCGGCGAGCGCCTGGGGCTCTCCTTCATCATTCCGCGTACGAAAGACGACCTGGCGCGGCGGGGCGCCATGATGCTCCGCTGGGCGCGGACGACCTGCGGCATGATGGGCCGCTCGCCCGACTTCATGAACGTCACCTTCGCCGCATGGGCCGCGGCGGCGAGCTACTTCGCGCGCGGCCGGCCCGAGTTCGGCGAGAACATGCGGCGCTACTACGAATACATCAGCGAGCACGACCTGACCCTGACCCACTCGCTGATCAACCTCCAGCGGAGCCGGACCGCGAGCGGCGTCTTCAACCTGGAGGAAGGCACGGCGCTCCAGGTCGTCCGCGAGACCGACGCCGGCATCGTCGTGCGCGGGGCGCGCATCCTGGCGACGCTCGGCCCGCTCTCGGACGAGATCGCCGTCTATTCGCCGCGGGTCGCGCGGCACACCGAGACGCACAGCCCGTTCGCGCTCAACTTCGCCATTCCCTGCGCGACACCAGGGCTCAAGTTCCTGTGCCGCGAGAGCTTCGACCTGGGCCGGTCGCACTTCGAGCACCCGCTCGGCTCGCGCTTCGAGGAGATGGACTGCGTCGTCTTCTTCAACGATGTGCTGGTGCCGTGGGAGCGCGTGTTCCTGCTGGGCGACGTCGACCTGCTCAACGCCACGGCCACGAGCACCCATTCGATGACCCACACCGCGCACCAGGGCGCGGCCAAGAATCTCGCCAAGTGCGAGTTCGTCCTCGGGCTGGCGCTCCTGATGACCAAGACCCTGGGCAACGCCCACCTGCCGCACTCCGAGGAGCGTCTGGCCGAGCTGATGCTGTACACCGAGCTCACGAAGGCCTGCATACGCGCCTGCGAGGCCGACGCCGAGCTCGACGAATGGGGCGTCATGTGCCCCGCCGCACTGCCGGCCGAGAGCACCCGCAACCTCTTCATGACCGCCTACCCCAGAATGGTGGAAATCCTACAGTTACTCGGCTCGAGCAGCTTCATGATCACTCCCACCGAGGCGGACTTCAGCGGCCCGCTGGCGCCCGAGATCGCGCAGTATCTCGCGACCGACACCACCTCGGCGCGTGACCGGGTGAAGCTCTTCCGCCTGGCGTGGGACGTCGCCGGCAGCTCGTTCGGGAGCCGGCAGGTGCTCTACGAGCGGTTCTTCGCCAGCGATCCCCTCACCCGCGCGCGAGCGCTGAACGCCCTCTATCCGAAAGATGCGGTGATGGACCGCGTGCGGGCGCTGCTGGACGACGAGTAGCGGTCTGGGCCGCCGGCTACGCCGGGCGCGCGTGAGTCCAGGCGATTCCCGCGCGGCGGGCGACCACCACGAGCACCGCGATACCCAGTAGCCCGATGGCGCCCCCGGCGGCGCAGGCCGCACGCACGCCCTGGTGCTCGGCGACCCAGCCGACCAGCAGTGAGCCGAAGGGGGTCATCCCGGCGAACGTCACCGTGTAGAGCCCCATCACGCGGCCGCGGAGCTCGTTGGGCGCGGTGAGCTGCAGGGTGGTGTTGCAGCCTGTCGTGAAGAGAATCTGACAGCATCCCAGGAGCGCCAGCACTGCGGCCGCGAGCGCGAACTGGCCGACCAGTGCCAGCGCCACGAGGCCGCCGCAGAGCGTCGCGCCGGCGGCCACCAGGAACCCCAGCGGCGGCTCGGCCCGTCGAAACAGCGCGACGCCGAAGGCTCCGGCGACGGCTCCAGCGCCCAGCGACGACATCAGAAGCCCAAATCCATGGGCACCCTGGTTCAGCACGTCGCGGGCCACCAGCGGGACGACCACGTTGAAGTTGAGCACCATGAGGCTCACCACGACCATCAATCCGAGCGTGAACGCGACCGGCGGGGTCGCCGCCGCATAGCTCAGCGCGCCGAGCACGCCCTCTCTGATTCCGATCCGGCCGGCCGCATCGGGATGGCCTTCCGTACGGATCGCCACCAGCGCCACCAGCACCGCGACGAAGCTCACGCCGTTCAGGAAAAAGGCGAGCGCCACGCCGAAGGCGGCGATGAGCAGCCCCGCAACGGCCGGGCCGACGATGCGCGCGCCGTTCATGACCAACGAGTTGAGCGCGACGGCGTTGGCCAGGTCCGATCGACCGACCAGATCCGTGATGTACGACTGCCGCGCCGGGATGTCGATCGCGCGGCCGAGCCCGTAGAGGGTGGCGAGGACCACGACGTGCCAGTACTGGATGCGTCCGCTCCAGACGAGAGCCGCCAGCACGAACGCCTGCAGCTGCATCGCCGTCTGGCTGATCAGCAGGACTCGCCGCTTGGGAAAGCGGTCGCTCAGGACGCCTCCGACCGGAGAGAGGAGCAGGATCGGCGTGAACTGGAGCGCGCTGACGACCCCGAGCTGGAGCGGCGATTGTGTCAGGTCCAGGACGAGCCAGGCCTGCGCCACGCTCTGCATCCACGTCCCGATCTGGGAAATCAGCTGGCCGATCCAGAAGAGTCGGAAATCGCGGTGTCTCAGGGCGCCGAGGCGGACCGGACGGGGAGCCGGCGCGAGCCCTCCGACTCCCTCGGTGGCTTCCGATCCCCCCGACATTGCCTCGACTGTACACGGCCTTTGGCGCACGTTCCCGGAAACCCGACTTTACCTATGGGAATGAGCTCGAAAGGAATCGCAAGAACGAGAATGATCGCGAAACGTAGCGACGCGAAAGCCGGGCGAGCCGCGTGGAGCGAATCTGTCCAGTGGACACAACGCACCCGCCGTGCCGTCTTGGTGCCCAGACTCGGACGCACTCTGGCGATCCGCCGAGGAGCAGTAGCGTCAAGTAGCTAGGAACGCGACGTTGTGTCCCCCGTGGCGGCGTGGCATCGAAGCTGCAACTCCACCATTCGACAGCACGATTCCTCTCAACCCAAAGCCGCTCAGATAGGGGGCTCCCAAAATGTTTCAATGGTGGACGAAGAGGCGACTTACCGTGGCGAACCGGCGAGGCTTCACGCTCATCGAGCTGATGATCGTCGTCGCGATCATCGGCATCCTGGCGGCCATCGCCATCCCGCTCTACGCCAACGTGCAGGCGCGCGCGCGGATCGCCAAGGCCCAGGCCGACGCCCGAGCCCTCGCCTCGTCGGTCTCGATCTATGGCGCTCACATGGGCAACATCGCCGGGGCGCTCACCGACCTCACGGCGGTGGCGACCAACGGCCAGGGCCAGACGGCCGGTCCGTTCATGGCCACGATCCCGACTCCGCCCACGGGCTGGACGACGCCGTACGCCTACAGCCCGAACACCGCGGCCGGAACGTTCCTGATCTCCGCGTCGGGTGACGGCACGACCGTCAGCCTGCCGTAACGCTCGAATCGTCCACCGCGCACGGGAAGGCGCTCCTTCCCGTGCGCCTGCATCGACGCGCCGTCCAGGCCTGCTCGAAGACTCAGCCGCTCATTTCACGCTGCCCGCAGTGAGGCCGCCCACGAGGTGGCGCTCGATCAGGGCGAAGAGCACCACCACGGGGACGATGGCGATCAGCGAGGCGGCGAAGAGCTGGTTCCAGTGCTGCACATAGGCGGTGACGTACGAGGTGATGCCGACGGTGAGTGGTTTCCGTCAGGATCAGTGATGAGGGTCAGGGCCACGATGTACTCGTTCCAGGCCGCGATGAAGGCGAAGATGGCCGCCGTGACCAGGGCAGGTAGCGAAAGAGGCAGCACCACCTGGAACAGTACCCGCACCCGACTGCAGCCGTCGACGGCCGCCGCCTCCTCAATTTCCCGGGGGATCGAGGCGAAGAACGCGCGCAGGATCCAGATCGCGAACGCCAGGTTGAAGGCGGCGTTGGTGAGGATGAGCGCGGCCCGCGTGTTGACAAGCCCCAACTCGAAGAACTGACGATACAACCCGACCACGAGCGCAGTGGGGGAGAACATCTGGGTGACCAGCACGAGCACGAGGAAGGCGGCGCGACCTGGAAACCGGTGGCGCGCGGTGTAATAGGCGGCGGGGGTGGCTGTGAGCAGGACGATAGCGGTCGACAGCCCCGCCACAGTGAGCGAGACCTGGAACCAGGCCTGGAAGCCGCGGTCGGTGACCACCTCGAGAAAGCTAGCGGAGTGCCAGCGCAGGGGCAGCAGCCGGGGCGGCGTGATGCGCAGCTCGCTCTCTGGCTTCACGGCGGTGAGCAGCATGACCACGTAGGGCGACACCAGGGCGATCGCGAGCAGCAGCCCCGCACAGCCGAGCGCCGTCCGCGACGGGTGCCTCGCCGGAGAGCGGTCCGCGCGCGCAAAGCCTCATGCCTCCGCCTCGCGCCAGCGCACGACGCGCAGGTAGGCGGCCACCGCCACCAGGATCAGCAGCACGTTCACCACGCCCAGGGCAGCGGCGACACCGACGTCGCGCACGGCGCTCTTGAAGGCAATCTTGTACATGAACGTGATCATGGTGTCGTGGCTGAACCCCGGGTTGCGGTCGTTGAGCGTCCACACGATGGGAAAGGAGTTGAAGACGTAGATGACGTTCAGCACGGTAGCCACGAGCAGGGCCGGGCGCAGGAGTGGCAGGGTCACCGACCGGTAGGTGCGCCAGGCGGAGGCCCCGTCCACCCGCGCCGCCTCGTAGACGTCGGCTGGAATGGCGGAGAGCCCGGCGAGGACGACGTAGGTGGTGAAGGGCAACGAGACGAAGATCCCCACCGCGATCATGGCGCCCATCACGGTACTGTCATCGCCTAGCCAGTCCACGGGCCCTTCGATGATGCGCAGCCAGACCAGGATCGCGTTGAGGATCCCGAAGTAGTAGTCGTAGATCCAGGCGAAGAGTTTTGCGGTCATGATGAGCGAAGCCGCCCATGGCACGATGAGGGCCCAGCGGACCACGCGCCGGCCGGGAAAGCTCGCGTTCAGGAACTGACCGAGACCCAGCGAGAGGATGATGGTGACACTACGATCGCGGCCACCCACACCGCCGTGTTTCCCAGCACCGTGGGCAGTGCGTCCTGATCGAGGAGGCGCGCATAGTTGGTCAGGCCCGCCGGGCCCTGGTAGAGCCCGGTCACCGAGTAACGGCTGAACGAGGCGCGCACGAGGGCGACGGCGGGATAGACGACGACCGCGGCGATCAGGGCCAGACTCGGGCCGAGCCAGAGGAGAGCTTCCCAGAGGCCTGCGCCGCGGCGGCGCCGGGCGCGGGCCCGCGTCAGACCGCCGCAGGGGCCGCCGTGCGCCCCGAGCCGGGGGTCTCGGCGGGCAAGTCGGGCGGGAACAGGATACAAGCGGTCGCGCCCGCCCCGCGAGCAGCCCAGACGCGCCCGACAAGCCTCACCACGAGAATCAACGTCCGCCCGCCGCGGCGACGGCGTTCTTCTGGAGCTGGTCAAGCACCTGCTTGGGATTACCGCCGGGCTGCACAGCGAGGCCGATGTTCTGCTGGACATCCAGCTTGACCCGATCCCAGGCCGGATCGGTCGTCGGCGCCAACCGGGCGTTTGGCAAGGCGTCCAGATAAGGCTTCAGCTTGGGATTGCCGCCCATCTGGCCAGGCCGGAGGTCGTCACCGGCAGGAAGCCTTCGGCACGTGATCCAGCGGGTAATGTTCTCCGGCTGGTAGTAGAGATCGAGGAACTGCTTGACCGCCTCGCGGTTGTTGCTCTTCTTGAAGGCCATGAGGTAGTCCTCGACCGCCAGGGTCACGGGTTTGGCGGTGCTCGTAGGCATCTCGGCCACCCCGTAGCTGACCTTTCCCTCGGCATCGAGCTGGGCGGCCAGCGGGCTGAAGCCCATCACCATGCCCACCTTGCCGTCCTTGAAGAGCTGGAACGCGCCGTCGGTGCGGTTCGTCTTGCCCGGGTTGACCTGCGTCACCCTGTCGCGATTGGCCAGATCGCTGAGAAAGGAGAGCGTCCGCACGTTGGCGTCGCTGTTGATGGCCCACCCGTCGCCCACCTTCCAATCGCCCCCGCCGTTCCACATCCAGATAGACCACTCGGCCTGGGCTTCCTCGGGCCCTAGCGGCAACGCGTAGCCGATGATTCCTTCGCCGAGGGCGTGGATCCGGCGCGCCGCCTGGACGAACTCCTCCGAGGTCTTTGGCGATCCGGCGAGACCGGCCTTGGCGAACAGTTCCTTGTTGTAAAAGAACGCCCGCGCGCTGGAGAGGATGGGAAACCCGTAGAGCTTACCCTGGTACTCGCCGCCGCGGGCAAAGGCGCCAGGAAGTCGTCGCGGGTCTTGGCTGACAGGACCTCGTCGGCCGAGTAGAGCAGCTTATCCTTGGCATAACTGGAGAAGGAATTGAGGTTGAGGACATCGGGAGGTTGGTTGTTCTGGATCATCGTGCTGACCTGTTGGTCGATGGAATTCCAGTCGATGATCCGCAGGTCGACCTTGACGCCAGTTTGCTTCGTGTACTGCTCGGCGAGGGCCTGCCAGAAGGGCTTCGTGTGGTCTTTGCTGTACTCGGCGATGACCACCGTGATCGACTGTCCGCTGCCGGATCGCTCGGCCCCACGATCGCACGCGCCCAGCAGGACCGTGGCGGCGGCGCCGAGCACCACCAGAGCCGTGAGAGCTCGGGTCATAGGCCGTATCCCCTCTCCGCGGTCCCGCCGGCCGCGGCGGGCCCGTCACGGCCTCATCTTAGCCGGGAGGTCGGGAATGCCGGCTATTTCGCGTCGGGGTTCGAGCCGTCGTGGGTCCGGGGCGGCGAGAGCGCGAAGATACTCGCGGGATCCACGAAGCTCGCCCGGGCGGGGACCTGCTGGCCGGTCAGGCGATACTCCGTGATCCTGTTCAGCATCGTCTTGTAACTGACCCCCAGGATCCGCGACGCCGCGAGCCGATTCCAGCGCACACGCTCCAGCACGACGCGAGTGCGGCACGCTCCGCCTCTCGGGCCGCGCGACGCGCGATCTCCCGCAAGCCCTCGCTGACGGGCGACAGGCCGCGCGTCCGGTCGACCCCGGCGCCGCGCCGTTCGCGACGAGCGCCGCGAACTCCTGCTCGCCGTCGGACAGGACGACCATGCGGCGCACCGTGTTCTCCAGCTCCTCACGTTGCCGGGCCACGAGTGCTCGTCGAAGAGGCTCAAGGTCTCGGGCGATAGCCGCTTCTGCCGCCCGTACTGCGCGTTGAACCGATCCAGAAACCAGGCCGCCAGCCGCGAGTCTCTTCTCGCCGCTCCCGCAGCGGCGGATTCCAGAGATCCACCACGTTGAGGCGATAGTACAAATCCTCGCGGAACTCCAGCCGCGACACCGCCGTCTCGAGATTCCGATTCGGGGCGGCGATCACTCGCGCGTCGACCCCGACCGGCGCGTGTCCGCCGACGCGCGAGAATCGCAGTCCTGGAGGGCGTGCAGGAGCTTGGCTTGCAGCTCGAGGGGCAGGTCGCCGATCTCGTCCAGATAGATCGTGCCCTGGTTCGCGCGCTCGAATCGGCCGAGCCTGCGGTGCGTGGCGCCCGTGAAGGCCCCTTCTCGTGGCCGAAGAGCTCCGACTCGAGCAGCCCGAACGGAATCGCCGCGCAATTGACGCGGACGAACGCTCCCTGGCGGCGGGCCGACCGCGCGTGGATGGCGCGAGCCACGAGGTCCTTCCCGACCCCGCTTTCTCCGCGCACCAGAACGGTCGCATCGGTATCGGCGATGTGGTCGACGATGGTGCCGACGGCGCGCATCTGCGGACTCCGGTCGAAGATGGAGATGTCGTCGGTGAGATCGCGAGCCTCGTCGTGCCTCGTCGCCCCGTTCGCGGCCCCGGCTCGTTCTGTCTTCATAAGCCCCTCCTCCGACAACCAGGAATCGGAGCGCCGGCGCGAGCTCGCGGTGTCGCGCTGGCGCAGGGGTCGCTCGCGGGTGGCAATCGTGCTCCGTCGAGACCTGAAGACTGTGAAAATAGTCGACGCCGTGGCGCCGGACGCTCGACCCTGCTCGCCCCACCCCAAGACCATTGACGCGCGACGTCGACGGGCCTTAGTTTGAGCCGCGCGAAGCCGGCCACCTCGGCTTGGGGGACATACCACGATGAAAACGAAGATCCGTGCGCTCCGCGTCCAATCAGCGCTCACGGCCGCGGCCGTGTTGGTCGTGGCCGGGTGCGCCCACTACTGGGAGCGGCCCGGCGGCGCCATCGCGGACTTCGAGCGAGACAGCGGGGTCTGCATCGAAGACGCGAAGCAGAGCCCGTACGGCCCTGACAGCATGCAGCCGGTCTATCGCGCCTGCATGCGGGAAAGAGGCTGGAAGCGGGTCGAGGCGTCCGTCGCGAACACCAATCAGTTCAGGGGGCCAGAGGACACCAAAGACTTTCTCAACCCGCGTCGCCGTTGAGCGGCAAGCGCTATTTCCAGGACCGCTAGGGTTAGGCGCGAGCAAGGACGGGCTGCTGTACCGCGTGCGGCCCGGTGACGAGAAGTCCGCTCTCGCGTGCTACGCTCTGACGCGATGTCGAAGGCGCCCCGCGCTGTCATCGCCCTCCTCCTGTTCCTGGCGGGCTGCACCACCACGGCCAATCTCAAGGCTATGCCGCTCAAAGATCAGAGCCCCGCGCAGGTCGAATCGGATCGCAAGCGATGCGACGAGTGGGCGCCGCAAACGGCCGCCGTCCTCGCGGGCTTTGCCGCGTGCATGATCGCGGCCGGCTACGAGACGACGCCCGAGGTCGGCTCGACCTCGCAGACCCTGAGGCTCGCTCGCACATCGACTGCCACGGAGCCCACGCGCGTGCTCCTCGACGTGCTCGACTGTGACAGCCTGGCGAAGCGAGAGGCCGAGCGAGATATGGGAACGATCAAACGATGGATCCGCGAGAACCTCGTGACCTGGCCATACAACACCGACAAACGCCGCCAGGTCTTCGTCGATTGCATCAAGCCCCGCGGCTACGAGATCGGGAAGGGCTGAGCCGCGCCCTGCCAAGCGACTGCGGCGAGCCTCGCGCGAAGCGCGAAAACCGGTCAAGGACGTAGAACCCGCGGTAGACTCCCAAGCGCGGGGCTGCCTCTTCCCCGTCAGCGAAAAGAGACCCTCGATGGATGCCTGGAACCACCGCGGTCGCCTCACCGTGTGGCGCGCGCTCGCGAGCGCGTGCGCGCGGCGCCCGCCCGGCGGGATGCGGGCGCCGATGAGCGCGGGAAAACCCGATGGCCAGCGCTCCCCTCAGCCGGAGGCTCCTGCTTCTGGCCTGCGCCGGGATCGTGCCGCTGGCGATCATGTCGGGCATCGGCCTGTACGTACTGGGGCAGCAGCAGCGCACTCAGGTCGAACGGGTCGGGCTCGAGCTCGCGCGGGCCGTCGCCACCGCGGTCGACGCGGAGCTGCGCAGCACCGTGTCGGTCCTCGAAGCGCTAGCGACCACCTTCACGCTGGACGGCCATGACCTGCCCGCATTCCGCGAGCGCGCGCGACGCGTCCTCGGCACGCAGATCGGTGGGCCGCCGTGACGCTCACCGACCCGTCCGGAGCTCGGCTCGTCGACACGCGATTCGGAGGCGGGAGCGAGCTCCGCCGATCACGGAACGAGAGCAGCTTCGACCGCGTCGTCAGGACGCGCGACATCCGCGGTCGGCAGTCTCGCCGAGGAGCCCGACGGCGCCCTTCTGTTCGCGGTGCGGGTGCCGATCATCCGCAACCGCGAGCTGCGATATGTCCTGACCGCAATGGTCAAGCCCGAGGACGTTCGGGAGGTGATCGCCCGGCACGGCGTGCCCGGCGACTGGGTCATCTCGTCTTCGACGCCAATGGCCGGCGGGTGGCGCGGTCGAGAGCGCACGAAGAAAATATCGGCGGAGAGGCCTCCCCTACTCTGCGCGCGCTGATCGCAGATCGTGGACGCGAAGGGTTCGGCGTCACGAACACTCTCGAGGGAGAGCGGATCTACACACCCTACAGCCGGATCGAGCCGAGCGGCTGGTCGGCCGCGCTGGGTATTCCCACGGCGCTGGTCGAGGCGGCCGGATATCGGTCGCTGGCCGTGTACGGCGGCGGTATCGCTCTCTCGATCGCGCTCGGGTCGCTGGCGGCGCTCGTGGGTCGCCAGCAGCATCAACCGTCCGATCGCCGATCTGCGCGCCGCCGCCCAGGCGTTGGGCCGCCGAGAGTCGCCCCGGCCGCCGGACACATCCATCCAGGAGATTCGCGACGTCGCGGCCGCGCTGTCGCCGCCGCCGGCGAGCGCGCGAGCGTCGAGGCCGACCGCGAGGCGCTCCTGCGCAAGGAACAGAATGCGCGCGCGGCGGCCGAAGCCGCCGACCGCGCGAAAGACCAGTTCCTGGCCGTGCTGTCGCACGAGCTGCGCACGCCGCTGAACGCGGTCTACGGCTGGGCGCGCATGCTCCGACCGGGCAGATCCGGGCGAGCGCAGGTCGCGCGCGCGCTCGAGGTCATCGAGCGCAACGCCAACGCGCAGGTCCAGCTCGTCGACGATCTGCTCGACGTCTCGCGCATCATCACCGGCAAGATGCGGCTCGACGTTCGCCGGTCGAGCTGGCGCGGCGTCATGCGAGGCGGCGCTCGGACGCCGTCCGGCCGGCCGCCGAGGCCAAGGGCATTCGCGTGCAGAGCGTGCTCGATCCGCGGGCCGGCCCGATCACGGGCGATCCGGACCGGCTCCAGCAGATCGTGTGGAACCTGCTCATCAACGCGGTGAAGTTCACGCCGCAGGGCGGCCGGTCCAGCTCCACCTGCAGCGCGTCAACTCGCACATCGAGATCGTGGTCAGCGACACCGGGCAGGGCATCGCGCCCGGCGTCCTGCCGCATGATCTTCGAGCGGTTTCGCCAGGCCGACAGCTCGAGCACGCGCCGCACGGCGGCCTCGGCCTCGGGCTGGCGCTGGTCAAGCATCTCGTCGAGCTGCACGGCGGCAGCGTCGTCGCGCAGAGCGCCGGCGAAGGAAGGGGCGCGACCTTCGTCGTGCAGCTTCCGCTGCCGATCGCGGACATCCCCGCGGCCAGGTTCCGCGCGTTCATCCGACCGCTCCGTCGATCGAGCCGTTGCCGGCCGGCGTCCGCCTCGAGGGCTCCGGTCCTGCTGGTCGACGACGATCGCCGACGCCCTCGAGCTGGCGACGGCGATTCTCCAGGGCTCCGGAGCGATCGTGCGGACGTGCTCTCGGCCCCTGAAGCGCTGAACGTGCTGCGCGCGTGGCGGCCCGACGTGCTCGTTTCGGACATCGAGATGCCGGGCGAGGACGGCTACGCCCTGATCCGCAAGGTGCGCGCGCTGCGACTCATCAGGGGGGGGCCGAGACGCCCGCTGTCGCGCTGACCGCCTACGGGCGGACGCAGGACCGGATCCTCGCTGGCCGCCGGCTACAGCATGCACGTCCCGAAGCCCGTCGACCCGGGCGAATTGACGGCGATCATCGCGAGCGTCGCCGCCCGGCCGCCGCACGTGAGTCTGCCCTAGCCCGTCATCGCCACGTAACGCTCGCCGCCTGCACTCGACGGCGAGCGCATGCTCCGGCTGCTCGCGGCTCTCCCCCTGGCGATTCTCGCGTTGGCCGCCGACGTCCCGGCCGTGCCGCGCGCGATCGTGGTCGAGGACTGGTCGCGACAGCCGGAGGGCCGACCCGGCATTCCCGAGGGCTGGACCGGTCACAGTTGGGGAAGCCCGAAGTATGACTTCGCCGTGGCTGCCGACGGGCCCAACCGGGTCCTGCGTCTTCGCAGCCGCGGCGACAACTCGACGATCAGCAAGGAGATCAAGATCGACGTCAGGAAGCTTCCCGTCCTGACGTGGCGGTGGAAGATGGTGACTCTGCCCGCGGGCGGCGACTGCCGGCGCCGAGCGGCGGACGACGAGGCGGGCCAGGTCTACGTGGCTTTTTCACGCTTCCCCGCCGCCATTCGCTCGCGGATCATCGGATACGTCTGGGACGCGACGGCGCCCGCCGGAACGATCGTGAAGAGCGAGAGCAGCAGTCTGGTGACCTACGTGGTCGTACGCTCAGGCACGGCGGAGCTGGCCGCCGGGTGGACGAGGTCCGCAATGTCTATGACGACTACACCCGGATCTACGGCGAGGCGCCCGCTGAGGACGTTGAAGCGGTCTCGGTAGCCATCGACTCCAACGACACCCGGTCGAGCGCCGAGCTTACTCGTGCGATCGTGTTCCGCAAACCCTAACGACGAGAGCGCGGCGACTCGAGCCGGGTCGCCGCGGGATAGTACACGGTCTCGATCACCGGGAGCGCGTACCAGTCCGGATGCGGGAACCGGAGCGCCAGAAAGAGGCCCCAGATCGTCAAAGTCGTCTCGACGTACTCAGGATGGGCCAGCACCGAGAACGGAAACTCGCGACACCGCCGCACCTCGTACCCGAAGCGGTCACCGAAGAACACACCGATCCGGCCGAGCCGGTAGAAGGCGGCCAGCACGAGCACCTGCCCGGCGAGCACCAGCGCCCCGGAGAGCCCCAGAACGAGCGGGAGGCCCTGCGCCGACACGAACGATCCCTCGCAGTGCGCCCAGCACCAGGCGGCGAACACGGTGATCTGCAGCGCCTTGAAGGCGTAGAAGAGTCGCGCGACGACGGCGACCTGGCTGCCGCGGACCCGCGGGATCACGCGCGTGCACAGCGCGAGGAACGAACCGGGCGCGCGCGTTATGACGGCATAGCTCGCGCGTTCGACGGCGAGCACCGCCGCCGCGACCGCGAGCGCGGCGACGCTCACACCCTCCCCGGGCGCGCCCGCGAGCCGCGTCCGGCTCAGGCCGGCCGGAGGAAGCGCGGCGAGTAGGCGATGACGTCGGTCAGCGGATCGGTCGCCAGCTTCACGAACCAGACCAGCGCCAGGCGCGGCCCGTGCGCCCACACCAGATACGCGACGCGTCCGGCCACGACCGCCGCCGTCCACAAGAACCACTCGTACGCGACCGTCGCGGCCAGCGGACGCAGGGCCTCGAGCGTCCAGGCGCCCGACCACACGACGTTGACGATCGGGAATCACGGAGGTAGGTTCCGAGGACCAGCGTCTTGTTGCGCGTGTTGTAGCCGAGCAAGGTCGCCTCCTTGTCGTGGCACGGAGGCTCG
>CAVRLO010000022.1:0-38509 GCA_963721815.1 uncultured Candidatus Rokubacteria bacterium | reverse complement strand
TGCGGGCCGCGCTCGGACACGGCGGCGACCGCGCGGAGCTCGTCGACCCAGGGCCCGGTCGCGTTGACCACGACGCGCGCGCCCAGGGTCGCGACGCGCCCGGTCAGAAGATCGCGCGCGCGGACACCCGTGATGGCGCCCCTGCGCGTCACGCGCGATCTCGGTCGACCTGCGCTGTAGTTGAAGGCCCGCGCCCCGAGCCGGCACGGCCGACAGAACGTTCTCGAGGCAGAGCCGCTCGGGGAAGACCAGCAGGTCGTCGAAGTAGTAGCCGGCGCCGCAGGAGATCGCTCGGCCCGCACGCGTCGGCTCGAGGGAGAGGGCGTCGACCGCGCTGCAGCACGCGGTAGCGCTCGCGCTCCCGTCCGGGCGTCAGCCAGTCGTAGAGCTTCAAGCCGATGCGGACCTTGATCAGGCTCCGCGAGGACGTCGCGGTAGATCGGCACCAGGAACGGGCAGCGGCCGCACCAGATGCGGCGCCAGGTACAGCAGGCGCTCGCGCTCGGCCAGCGATCTGCCGCACCAGGGCAATATCGAGGTGCTTCGAGATAGCGCAGGCCGCCGTGCACCAGGCGGGTCGAGGGCTGGCCGAAGGTGCCGCCACCCGATATCGCCCTGCTCGACCAGGGCGATTGCGCAGGCCGCGCAGGGCGGCGTCGCGGGCGATGGCGCCAGCCGATGATGCCGCCGCCGATGACGATCACGTCGTACTCGCCATCCTCCAGCGGCCAGGGACGCCCCTGCACCGTCAGGCGCTCCGCCGCCGGGTCGTGGTGCCGCTCATGCGCTCGCTCCCTCGGGCGCCCGCCGAGCGGCGCCAGCCATCACCGTACTGCCCGGCGACAACGGCCGTCAACTTCGGCGACGGCACCGCCAGACTTCGCGACGCTTCCGGGGCCGAGGCGCGGTCATGAATGCACGAGCTCCCGGATCGACGGCAGCACGAGGTCCGGGGCCGTCTCCGCGATGCGCGGGTCTCCGGCGCAGGTGACGCCGGTGAGGACGAGGACGGTGGCGAGCCCGAGGCGCTTGCCCATCGCGATATCGGTTTCGAGGCGATCGCCGACGATCACGCAATCGCGCGCCGTCACACCGAGGTACTCGAGGGCGACATCGAGAATGATCGGCGACGGCTTGCCGACCACGACCTCGACCGCCTGGCCGGTGACCGCTTCGACGGCGGCGATCATCCCGGCGCAATCGGGAATCTCGCCGGCGTCGGTGGGACACGTCCGGTCCGGGTTGGTGGCGATCAGCCGGCGCCCCCGCGCACCGCCTGGAGCGCGGTGTTGAGCTTCGCGTAGTCGAAGGTCCGATCGAAGGCGATCACCACCCAGCGGACACGGTGGTCCCCGCGCACCTCGAATCCGTGGGAGCGCAGCTCGTCGATCAGCGGCGGCTCGCCGATGACGAACACCGGGCGCGCCACGATCCAGGCGCGCGAGGTGGCGCGCGAGAACGAGGGACGAGTTGATCACCTCGTCCTCGGGGGTCGGGATTCCCAGGCGCGTCAGCTTGCGGGCGTAGTCCGCGCGGGTCTGGATCGGCTTGTTGGACAGGAAGGCGACCCGTCGGCCCGCCGCACGCAAGGCGGCGATCGCGTCGGCGGCACCGGGGATCAGCGACTCGCCGCGGTAGACGGTCCCATCGAGATCGAAGAGCCAGCCGCGATGCGGCAGGGCGAAGGCGGGGGGCACGCGCCTAGACCGCCGCGTTCATGCGCCAGCGAACGAGGGGCGCGACGGCGGCCTGGGCAAGGTCCACGAGGGCGCCGGCACGACGCCGAGGAGCACGATTCCGAGCAGCGCAATCGCCAACGCCAGGCTGCCGGCGAACGAGGACGCGTAGGCGGTCGCCGCCCCCTCGGGCTCGCGCATGTACATGTAGACGACCACGCGCAGGTAGTAGTAGGCCGCCACGGCGGAGTTCAGCACCCCGATGACGGCGAGCCAGACATAGCCCGCTTGAACGGCGGCCCCGAACACGTAGAACTTGCCGACGAAGCCGGCCAGCGGCGGAATGCCGATCAGCGAGAGCAGGAAGAGCCCGAGCGCCGCCGCCAGGAGCGGATGGCGCCGCGCAAGCCCGGCATAATCGGCGACCTCGACGGCCTCCCCGCGGGCGCGCTCGCACAGGGTGATGACGCCGAACGCGCCGGCGGTCGTGAACGTGTAGGTCAGCAGGTAGAAGAGCACGGCGCCCGTCCCGCCGGCCCCGCCGGCCACGAGGCCGACCAGCATGTAGCCGACGTGCGCGATCGACGAGTATGCCAGCATCCGCTTGAGGTTCGACTGCGCGATCGCCGCCACGTTCCCCAGCGTCATCGTGACGACCGCGATGGCCCAGAGCAGCATCGTCCACTCGGCTGCGCCGCGCGCGGCACCACCGCCAGCACCCGGATCAGCGCCGCGAACGCGCCCGCCTTGGACCCCGTGGCGATCAGCGCGGTCACGCTGGTGGGCGCCCCCTGATAGACGTCGGGCACCCACATGTGGAAGGGCACCGAGGAGATCTTGAAGCCGAAGCCGACCAGCAGGAGCCCGAGGCCGGCGACGAACAGCGGGTCGCGCGGTCGGGCGGCCATCGCCGCCGCGATGCGGTCGAGGTTCGTCGTTCCGGCGGCGCCGTAGAGCAGCGCGATGCCGTAGACGAGGAAGGACGAGGCGAACGCGCCGAGCAGGAAGTACTTCATCGCGGCCTCGCCGGAGGCCAGCTCCCGCTTGAAGAGTCCCGCCAGGACGTAGAGCGAGAGCGACATGAGCTCGAGGGCCAGGAACACGACCACCAGATCGCCGGCGGCGGCGAGGAGCATCATGCCGGTGATCGCGAAGAGCACGAGCGCGTAGTACTCCGCCGCGTCGCTCCCCCGGCGACGCAGGTAGTCCATCGAGAGCAGCACGACCAGGGCCCCCGCGTAGCAGATGATCACGTTGAAGAAGAGCGCGTAGTTGTCGAGCACGATCATGTCGTGAAACGCGCGCCCGTCCGTGCCCCAGCGGACGAGCGTGGCGAGCAGCGCGCCGATCAGACCGGTGAGCGCGGCCACTCCCAGGAGCTCGCGCGGGACGGAACGCGGCGCGAGGTCGAGCACCAGCACGAGGACACCGGCGGCCAGCACGATCAGGGCCGGCAGCAGGGGCAGCAGCGCGACCGGCGGGAAGACGATCGCGTCCGTCATCGGTGGGCACCGGTCTTGGCCTGCACCTGGGCGAGAAGGGCTTCGACCGTCGTCTCCGTCTTGCCGGTGAACGCCGCCGGATACACGCCGATCCACACGATCAGCACGAGGACCGGCGCCAGCACCGCCCACTCGCGGGTCGTGAGGTCGCGGAGCCCGCGGTTGGCCTCGTGGGTGATGTCGCCGAAGATCACGCGCTGGTACATCCAGAGCAGGTAGACCGCCGCGAAGATGATCCCGCTCGTCGCCAGCGCGGCGAGCCAGGGGCTACGCTGGAATGCGCCGACCAGGATCAGGAACTCGCCGACGAATCCGTTCAGCCCCGGCAGCCCGAGGGACGACAGGACGACGACGAGAAAGAGCGCCGAGAAGGCGGGCACCACCCGCCACAGGCCGCCGAAGTCGGCGATGAGCCGAGAGTGACGGCGCTCGTACAACATCCCGACCATCAGGAAGAGCGCGCCCGTCGAGAGCCCGTGGTTCACCATCTGGATGAGACCGCCCACGAGGCCCTGCTGGTTGAACGTGAAGATCCCGAGCATCACGAAGCCGAGGTGGCTCACGCTCGAGTAGGCCACGAGCTTCTTCATGTCGGGCTGCACCGTCGACACCCAGGCGCCGTAGATCACGCCGATCACCGCGAGCGTCGACACCACCGGCCCGTAGGCGAGGCTCGCGTCCGGGAAGAAGGGCAGACAGAAGCGCAGGAATCCGTAGGTCCCCATCTTGAGCAGGACGCCGGCGAGGACCACGCTGCCAGCGGTGGGCGCCTCGACGTGGGCGTCGGGGAGCCAGGTGTGGAACGGGAACAGCGGCACCTTGATGGCGAAGGCCAGGGCGAAGGCCAGGAACATCAGATTCTGCGCGCGCCCGGGCGCCATCACGTACTGCGTCAGCGCGGGCACGTCGAAGGTGTACCGTCCGGTCGCCGCGCCGTACTGGTAATAGAGCGCGAGGATGGCGACCAGCATGAGGAGCGAGCCCACCATCGTGTACAGGATGAACTTCACCGCGGCGTAGACGCGATTGGGTCCGCCCCAGATCCCGATGATGAAGTACATCGGGATCAGCATCGCCTCCCAGAAGACGTAGAAGAGGAAGAGATCGAGGCTCACGAAGACGCCGAGCATGCCCGTCTCGAGGACCAGCATCGTCGCCACGAACTCCTTGAACCGATCCTCGATCACGCCCCACGCCGAGACGAGCGCCAGCGGCATGAGGAAGGTCGTGAGGAGCACGAGCAGGAGGCTGATCCCGTCGATGCCGACGTGATAGGCCACGCCCAGGGTCGGCATCCACGGCCGGTTCTCCTCGAACTGGTAGCCGAGGGCGCCGGCGTCGAACCCGAAGTAGAGGGGCAGCGAGAGCACGAACGTGCCGATCGCGATCGCGAGCGAGGCGTTGCGCAGCACGCCGACGGACCGCCGCGGGACGAACAGGAGGGCGAGCCCGGCGACGGCCGGAAGAAACGTGACCACCGACAGCAGCGGGATCATGCTCCGAGCGCGTGGCGTCGTGGCGTCACGGCGTCACCGACTCAGGAGAAACGCGACGATGGCGACCGCGCCGGCCAGCATCGTCAGGGCGTAGTTGACGGTGTAGCCGGTCTGGAGCCGACGGATCCCCGCCGCGCAGGCCACCACCGAGCGGCCCAGCGCGTTGACGAGCCCGTCGATCAGGCGCAGGTCGAATACGCGCGCCAAGAACTCGGAGAGCGCCAGCAGCGGCCGCACGATCACCCGGTCGTAGAGCGCGTCGACGTAGTAGGCGTTGAGCAGGAGCGCGTGGACGGCCGTCTTCGGCGCGGCCGATTTCGGCGACACGGATGGGCGAGGCCATGTACATGAACCAGGCCAGCGCCATGCCCGCCGCGAACACGAGGACCGCCACGACGAGGACCAGGAGCGCGGCGAAGCCGCCGTGTCCCCCTTCGTGCACGGGAAAGACCGGCGCCAGGAAGCGCGCGAACCGGGTGCCGTGCTCCGATGGAATCCCGAAGGCCACGCCGGTCACCACCGTGAGCAGGGCCAGGACGACCAGCGGCCAGGTCATCACCCCCGGCGACTCGTGGACGTGGTGAGCGGCTTCCTTGGACATCCGAGGCCCGCTGTAGAACGCGAGGAACAGCATCCGCGCCGGTGTAGAACGACGTGAGGAAGGCGCCCAGCAGCAGGAACGCCCACATCCACCGGTGGCCGCTCGCGAACGCGGCGGCGAGGATCTCGTCCTTCGAGAAGAACCCGGCCAGCCCCGGCAGCCCCGCCAGACCGAGCGCGCCGATCGTCGTCGCGATCGTCGTCGTCACCATCCGCGACGACAGCCCGCCCATCTTCCGGAGATCCTGCTCGCCGCCGAGCCCGTGGATGACGCTGCCGGCGCCGAGGAACAGCAGCGCCTTGAAGAAGGCGTGGGTGACGAGGTGGAAGATCCCCGCGGCGTAGGCGCCGAGCCCGACCGCCGCGAACATGTACCCGAGCTGGCTCACCGTGGAATAGGCGAGCACACGCTTGATGTCGGTCTGGACGAGGCCGATGGTGGCCGCGAAGATCGCCGTGGCCACCCCGACCCACGCCACGACCTCGAGCGCGACGGCCGACCGCTCGAAGAGCACCCGGCTCCGCGCCACCATGTAGACGCCGGCCGTGACCATCGTCGCCGCGTGGATGAGGGCCGACACCGGCGTGGGCCCCTCCATCGCGTCCGGCAGCCACGTGTGGAGCGGCAGCTGCGCCGACTTGCCGCACGCGCCCATGAAGAGCAGCAGCGCGATGCCGGTCGCCGTCCGGCGGGATCGAGCGCGGCGGCCGCCTCGAACACGCCGCGCGTAGTCGAGCGTGCCCGACCGCGCGTCCACAGCCACATGATGCCCAGGCCGAAGCCGAAATCGCCGATGCGGTTGACGATGAACGCCTTCTTGCCGGCCTGGCCGCGGCCGGCCGCGTGTACCAGAACCCGATCAAGAGGTACGAGCAGAGGCCGACCGCTTCCCAGAACACGTAGAGGAGGAGGTAGTTGCCGGCGAGCACCAGCATCGTCATCGAGAAGACGAAGAGGTTCAGATAGGCGAAGTAGCGGGCGTATCCCGGATCGTCGTGCATGTAGCCGACCGAGTACAGATGGATCAGGGCGCCCACGCCCGTCACGACGAGCAGCATGACGCCGGTGAGCGGATCGACGTGCGCCGCCACCGACGTCTCGAAGTCGCCCGCGACGATCCAGCTGAAGAGCGGCGTCGTTGAACACCTCGCCCGACGCGACGCGCGAGAACAGCATGCACGAGGCGACGAACGATCCGGCGAGCGCAGGCACCGCGACCCAGTGCGCGTGCCGGCCGATGATGCCGGCCGAAGAAGATGTTGAGGAGCGCGCCGACGAGCGGAAAGGCGGGGATCAGCCAGACGGGGGTCGGCACCGGGTCATGCTAGCGAGCGCCCACCGGGGGTGTCAAGCAACGTCAGCCTCGCGGCGCGTACATCATCACCGCGACGCCCGCGAGACACAGAAGACCGCCTGTCAGGTCGAACCGATCGGGGAGCTCGCGGGCGACCAGGGCGCCCCACAGGAGCGAGAGCAGCACGAAGACACCGCCGTACGCCGCGTAGACGCGGCCGAACGGCGCCGGCTGGAGCGTCGGCACGACACCGTAGACGAACAGGATCGCGCCCCCGAGGACCGCCAGGAGCGCGCTGCGGCCCTCGCGGAGCCACAGCCACACGAGATATCCACCGCCGATCTCGCACAGTCCCGCCAGGACGAACAGCCCAAGGGACGTGAGCACCAGGCGAGGGCTCATGACGCGACCACCTCCGAGGTTGGCGACGGGTCGACATGGTATCATCCGCCTCGTGCCCCAGCGGTCCCGCGCGAAAGCCTGGGTGCTCCTCGCCCTGCTTCTCCTCGTGCCGTTGTCGGCTCCGTCTCGTATCTCGTCTGGCGGCAGACGGTGCCGGGCGTGCAGTCGCTCACGACGCCACCGCGCTTTCTCGGCCAGAAGACGCCGTTCACGGTAGTGCTCGAGGCTCGACGGGGCAACGTGGCCCACGTCGAGGTCCGATCGCGCAGTCCGGCACCGCGGCGACCGTCGCCAAGCGCGAGGCCGCCCTCGCCCGGCGCGTCGAGATCCCCCTCGTGGTCGAGAGCGCGGCGCACGGGCTCCGCGAGGGCGGCGCGACACTCGAGGTATGGGCGCGCGACGATTTCTGGCGGCCCCTGCGGCGCGAGCCCCGCGCGATCGCCAGCTATCCCGGTCACGGTCGACCTCACGCCGCCGAAGATCGAGCTGCTCGCCTCCACGCAGTACATCTCGCCCGGCGGAACCGGACTCGTCGCGTTCCGCGTGACTCGGTGCCGGCGCAGACGGACGTCCTGCGCCGGCGCGCTGCCTTCCCGTCGTTCCCGTACGGCCCCGGGACGAGGCGCGCGCGTCGCGCTGATCGCGCTCCCTGGGACTTCGCTCCCGCGACGCCGATCCGATCCGAGCCTCCGACGAAGCCGGCAACGCCGCCTCGCGCGGGATCCCGGCGGAGATTCAAGCCCCGCAAGTTCCCGAGCGACACGATCGAGGTCAAGGACGCCTTCCTCCAGGCGAAGGTGCCCGAGCTCTTGCCGCAGCGGCCGCCGATCCGACTCCCTCGTCGAGGGATTCCTGGTCATCAATCGCGACCTCCGCCGGCAGGCCGAGGAAAGCAAGCGGCAGATCGGCGCCACCACGGCCGACAAGCCGCTTTGGCAGGGCGCCGTTCGTGCAGGCGCGCAACACGAAGGTCTTCGCCAACTTCGCCGAGCCGCGCACGTACGTCCACGGCGGCCGCGAGATCGACCGTCAGGTCCACTTCGGGTACGACCTCGCGCTCACGCGCCAGTCGCCCGTGCCCGCCGCCAACAAAGGCGTCGTCGTCTTCGCCGAGCCCCTCACGATCTACGGCAACACCGTGGTCATCGACCACGGCCTGGGCCTCCAGACGCTCTACGCCCATCTCTCGAGCACCGACGTGAAGGTGGGCGACGCGGTCGAGAAGGGCCAGGAGATCGCGCGCAGCGGCTCGACCGGGCTCGCGATCGGCGATCACCTCCACTACGAGGTCCTGGTCAACGGCGATCTCGGTCACGCCGCTCGAGTGGTGGGACGGGAAGTGGATCCGCGATCACGTCGGCAAGCCGCTGAAAGAAGCGTCCCTGCCCGAGATCAGCGGCGCCGAAGCGCGCGACGAACCCGAAGAGCCGGCTCGCCCGGCGGCACCCCGCTCAGCCCGCCGACGCCGCTAGCCGTCGGCAGATGGATGAGTGCTGCGAGGTCCGCGAGATTCCGCGCGAGCAGCGCCGCGTGCTGCAGGTCGTCCTGGGGATCAATGCCGTCATGTTCCTCACGGAGTCCGTGGCCGGCGTCCTCGCCCACTCGACGGCGCTGTTCGCCGATTCGATCGACATGCTGGGCGACGCGCTCGTGTACGGATTCAGCCTCTACGTCATCGGCCGGGGGGTCGTCTGGCAAGCCCGCGCCGCGCTGCTGAAGGGAATCCTCATGGCGGCGTTCGGGATCGGCGTGCTGGTCCAGGCGGCCGTCAAGATCGCGCAGGGTCTCACGCCGACCGTCGAGGTGATGAGCGCGGTCGGCGCGCTGGCCTTCGCGGCGAACCTCGGCTGCCTGGCGCTCCTCTGGAGACGGCGCGGTGACGACGTCAACATGCGCTCGGCGTGGCTCTGCTCGCGCAACGACGTGATCGGCAACGTGGCGGTCCTGGTGGCCGCCGCCGCGGTCGCCGTCACGGCCTCGCCGTGGCCGGACATCGCCGTCGGTCTGCTGGTCGCCGCGGTGTTCGGCCGTTCGGCGGTTCAGGTCGTCCGCGACGCGTCGCGGGCCGTCGTCGCCGCCCGCTGACGTCGACGTCAGAAGCTGCCGAACTTCTGGTACGCGGCCAGCGGCGTCATGCCCGCGACGCACCGCGGAGCGGACGCGTCCTCCGTCCCGACGAGCTTCTCGCACCGCCGGAGCACTTCCTGGGCGACGCGGCGCGGGACGATCGACGACGCCGTCCAGATCGCCGACGACGATGTCACCGAGGCCCACCCGCACGCTGCCGATCGTCACCGGCTGGCCCCAGTCGGCGACGCGCCAGCGGGGCACGGAATCCTGAGGCGTCCGGTAGCGCACGAAGGTCGGAAACCCCATCCGCATGATCGACGCCGTGTCACGCGTCGGCGCCGTCGATCACCGCACCGCGCACCTTGCGGGCGCGGAACCACGCCGCGCTGAGCTCGCCGAAGTGTGCCGCCACGTTGTCGTGCGCGGCGAGCACCAGCACCGAGTCCGCCGGCGCCGCGCCCAGCATCGCCAGAAAGCGGCGCAAGTGTCTGATCGCGCTCGCGCGGGGAGCCGGCGTGCGGACGGCCCCGCGCCGTGAACGCGTAGCCGGCCGTCCGCATGCCGGCGGCGAGCGGCTGGATCGCCGCGGGCAGCGTCTGACGCTGGAGTCCCATCTCGTCCATGACGTCGGTGATCGCTGCGGTGTAGATCCGCGCGAAGCGGCGCGGCAAGCTGTCGCTCGGGCTCATCGAGTGTCTCCTCCGTCCGGACAGCGGGTGGTCGGAATCGTCAGCGCGCGAGAATGCCGGGCAGGAGCGCTCGGGCCGGCACGAAGTCGCCGAGGACGCCGAGCAGAAGGTCGAGCAGGCGCGGTCGCCGCACCAGGAGCTGCGCCGCCAGGTTGGCGAGCCGACGGTGGCTGATCAGAATCTGGAGCGCGTGCGTCACACGCTCCTTGTCGCGCGGGCCAGTCGCCGGGCGCGGTCGTAGCCCGGCGAGCGCGCGCGCCGATACATCGCCGACGCGAAGCGCGCTGCACGGCGGTCTCCACGGCCAGCTCCGCGCCCGGAGACCATTGAAGATCCCCTCGCCCGAGAACGGATCGTAGAAGCCCGTCGCGTCGCCCACCATGCAGCACGCCGCCGACGCGGGGCGGATCGACCCGGTACGCGAGAGGACCCATCGCCCGGACCGGAGCGACCCGGCGCGCCGCCGGCGATGCGCCGCGCGAGGTGCGGAAGATGCTTCACGCGGGCGTCGAAGAAGGCGTCGAGGCGACCGCTCCACGGCGCGGCGTGCGCCAGCGGCACCACGACGCTGAGATTGGCGCGACCCGGCGCGACACGGGTTGAGGATCGCGTAGTCGGGCGGATCGACGAAGATCTCGCCGAAGCGGCCGAGCCCGGGCACGTCCTCGACGTAGGTCACCAGCGCCATTCGCTGAAGACGATGCGGCCGCCGGAGCCCGAGCCGCTGGGCGACGACCGACGCGCGGCCGTCGGCGGCGATCGTCAGCGGCGCGCGGAGGGTCTGACGACGGGCGTCTGCGTCGATCGCCTCGACGCCGAGGACGCGGTCGCCCGAGACCACTAGTGTCGGTGACGCGGCCTGCTCGCGGAAGTCGACGGGCAGCGAGCGCACACGATCCACGAGGATCGCGTCGAGCGCTTCGCGCGTGCATCGCCATCGCGTGCTCTCGATAGGGGCGCCACGCGCCGATCGGCCGGTACGTCCCCACGAGCGTCGGCCGTTCGGCGCGGTGATCCGCATGCCCTTCAAGCGTGCTCGCGACGGCGTCGACGGCCTTGAGCGCGCCGAGCCGGTCGAGCAACCGCGGAACCTCGGGGCTCAGATACTCTCCGCAGATCTTCGGCCGCGGAAACCGCGCGCGATCGAGAGGCGCACGCGAGAGCCCGTGCTCGGCCAGGAAAATCGCCGTCGCCGCGCCCGCGGGTCCAGCGCCGACGATGAGGACGTCCGCCGTCACGACATGACCGCCAGCAGGCGGCCCAGCACGGGGTATTCGCGGATCGTCAGCCGGCGCGCGCCGGCCTTCTCCGCCAGGGCCTGCAGCTCGTCGCGCGAATAGGAGCGCCGCACCGACAGCGGGCCATCGTGCCGCGAGATCGGATGGCAGCCCAACAGCCGCGTCGCGAGCCAGACGAGGCCGAGCGACAGACGGCGGCGCAGGAGGTCGTTCACGACCACCGCGATGCGGGCGGCCGCCGCCATCTCGCGCAGACCCGCGGCCGCCTGCGCCGGCTCGAGGTGATGGAGCGTGAGGGCGCTGGTGACGATGTCGGCGGCGCGCTCGCGGCAGGGCAGCGCCGCCGCGTCGCCGCGCACTAGCATGATCTCCGGGTACCTTGCGACGGCCGCGCGCGCGAACCCGAGCGCGGCCGGGTCGCGATCGACGACCATGACCCGCATGGCGCGCCCGCTGCGCCGCGCCCACTCGGCGAGGCGCACCGCGAACGCCGCCGTGCCGCCCCCGACGTCGATGACGCAAAGCGCGCGATCGCGCGGCACATCGGCCGCCAGGCGACGGATGGCGCGCAAGGAGAGCGCGTAGCCGCCGAACCAGCTGTTGAGGCGGTCGATGTCCGCCAGCGACGCCGCCCGCTCCGGCGGGTCGACGGAGCCGTCGAGCACCTCGCGCGCGCCTTCGGCGCGTTTCACGCGGTTACCATCGTAGAAGTGCGCCCTCGGCCGCGAAGCCGGGGCCCAGACCGATCATCACGCCCCAGTCGCCGGGAATCGGCGACTCCTCGCGAAGCGTTTCGTCCAGGACGAAGAGAATCGTCGCCGACGACATGTTGCCGTAGCGCCGCAGCACCGAGCGCGAGTGGCCGACCTGCTCCTCGCTGAGATCGAGCAGGGTCCGCGCGCGATCGATCACACGTCGGCCCGCCGAGTGCAGGACCCAGTATCGGATGTCCTCGCGCTTGAGCCCCTGCGCCGCCATCAGGACGGCCGCCATCTCGCCCATCATGCCCGCGCCGATGCGGCGCACGTCCTTGGAGAGCACGACGCGCGGCCGGCCGCCCGGATACTCGAATCCCATCGCGTCGAGATGCTCGGAGCGAAAGAGCGTCCGCTGCGCGACCAGCGCCGGCCCGGGGCCATCAGTCGTCACCGCGAGGGCTCCGGCGCCGTCGGCGAAGATGGCGTGCGCCACCGCGCTCTCGAGTCGATCGTCCAGGAAGTAGGCCGCCGAGCAGATCTCGACGGCGACGACCAGCGCCCGGCGCCCGGGAAACGCGGTCACGTAGTTCGACGCCTGTTGAAGGGCCACCATCGCCGACGCGCATCCGGTATCGCCGACGTGAACGCGCTGGATGTCGGAGCGGCAGCCGAGCCGGCCGATCAGGCGGGCGTCGAGACTGGGCGTCAGCCGCCCGGTGCACGTGGTGGTCGCGATGAAGTCCACGTCGGCGGCGCTCCAGCCGGCCTCCGCGAGCGCGCGCCGCGCTGCCGACTCGCCGAGCTCGAGCGCGCCTTCGCGAAAGCGGGCGCTCAGCTGGTCGATCGACTCGTTGGGCTGGAATGTTGCCGGATCGATCCACAGATAGCGGCCGTCGATGTCACTGCGACGAAAGAACCCGCTCCGCTCCTCGTCGCGGTAGCCGGCGAGGGCCAGCAGCTCTGCTTGCGTGAAGCGGTGGGGCGGCGTCGCGGTGGCGACGGCCGCGATCTTCGGGAACGGCATTCCCTCCTCCTGTCGCGGCGTGTGGGAGTAAGATGTGGGCACTCCGAGGATACTGCGAGGATCCAGCCCATGCCACTGTTCAGCTTCGAGGGTAAGAGTCCGAGGATCCATTCGACGGCGTTCATCGCGCCGACCGCCGTGATCATCGGCGATGTGACGATCGAGGAGCGGGCATCGGTCTGGTATAACGCGGTGCTCCGCGGCGACTTCAATCCGATCGTCGTGCGCCGCGGCGCCAATGTGCAGGACTGCGCGGTCGTCCACGTCACCCCGCGCGGCTCCACCGAGATCGGCGCCGGGGCGACGGTCGGTCACAACTGCACCATCCACGCGGCGTCGCTCGGCGAAGAATGCTTGATCGGCAACGGCGCAACGGTGCTCGACGGCGCGCGAATCGGCGCGCGGGCAATGGTGGCGGCGGGTGCGCTCGTGACACCCGAGACCGAGATCCCCGAGGGGACGCTGGCCCTGGGCGCGCCGGCCAAGGTCCGCGGCCCCCTCGCCGGCACGCCGGCCGAGCGCTGGGTCCGCGCCAATCCCGAGGGCTATCAGGCGCTCGCCCAGCGCCACAAAGCCTCGGTCCAGCCCTGCTGACGCCATGGCGCCGCCGAAGCGGCTCGCGTTTCTCGTCTTCCCGCGGCTGACCCTCCTCGATCTGATCGGCGCCTACGACGCGCTTCGCCGCATCGCCTCGATGTCCATCGATTCGGGGGTCACGCACCGGATCATCGGCACCGACGACGAGATCGTCGACGAGTCCGGGTTGAAGATCAGACCGGACGCGGTCTACGAAGATCTCTCGGGCTTCGATTTCCTCTACGTGTCGGGCGGCCTCGGGACCGTCGCGCTGATGGACAACAAGCGCGCCATCGACTACCTGAAGACGTGGGGCGACGAGCGGCCGCTGGCGTCGGTCTGCTCGGGCGCCCTGCTCCTCGGCCGCGCCGGCTATCTGCGCGACAAGCGCGCGACCACGCACCACCTGGCGATGGATCTGTTACGCCCGCTCTGTCGCGAGGTGGTGACGAACCGGCGCGTGGTCGACGAAGGGCGCGTGGTGACGGCGGGGGGCGTCTCGTCGTCGCTGGACCTCGGTCTCTATCTCGTCGAGAAATACTGGGGCATCGAGGCGCGCGTGCGGATCGCCAACCAGATGGAGTACCGCGGCTACTCGCCGACATGAGCGAGGACAACGTCGTGACGATCGATCTTGACGCGCTCATGGACCTGCAGCGGGCGTTTCTGCCGGGGCTGATCGGCATGCGCTACACCGAGGCCACGAAGGACCGGCTGGTGGCGGAGCTGACGATCCGCGACGATCTCAGAACGGTCGGCGGCGCGCTCCACGGCGGCACGATCATGGCGCTCGCCGACACGGTCGGCGCGACCGCGACGTTTCTCAACCTGCCGCCGGGCGCGTCGACCACCACCCTGGAGTCGAAGACCAACTTCTTCGCCGCGGGGCGCGACGGTATCGTGCGCGCCGAGGCCACGCCGCTGCACCGGGGCCGGACCACGATGGTGTGGCAGACGCGCGTCACCGACGCGTCGGGCCGCCTGCTGGCGCAGACGATCCAGACCCAGATGGTGCTCGCCGCCCGCTGACCCGCGGTCGCTCCGACGCGGTTGACAGACGCGCCATGTCCGCTTGGTAGCGTCCGCCGCGTCGAGCCGGCTTCGGCGTGGTGTAGCCGCTTGCCGGATCCGCTCGACGTCCTGTCCTGTCCCTGGTCGGTCCTGTCCCGTTGCCAATGTCCCGCGAGCGCTCAGTCTGGGGGTGCCAGATGGCGACAGCAACCCGGCGTCACAGCTCACGCCGCGTCGTGGCCCTCGCGATCCCCATCGGCGCGTCTGCCGTCCTCGCCCAGGCGTCCATGGTCTCTGGAGCCGACACTCCGCGACCGGGGCGGCGTCCTTCTGGCGGCGATCGGCGCCGACGCGCCGAGCCTCGATCCGCATCAGGAGCAGACCTTCGCCACGCTCCAGCCGGTCGCGCCGCTCTACAGCACGTTGCTCCAGATCGATCCGTACGGCTATCCGAACGTCATCGGCGACGTGGCCAGCGAATGGAAGATCTCGCCGGACGCGCTCACCTACACGTTCAAGATCCGTCCGGACATTCGATTTCACGACGGCTCGCCGCTGACGGCCGCCGACGTCAAGGCCAGCTACGACAAGATCCTCTTCCCGCCGGAGGGGGTCCGCAGCATCCGTAAGGCAGCACTACTCGTCGGTGGCGAGCGTCGAGGCGCCGGATCCCGAGTACCGTGATGTTCAAGCTCAAGTTCCCGTCGGCGTCCCTCCTCACGAACCTCGCCTCGCCCTGGAACGTGATCTTCCCCAAGAAGTACCTCGACAAGGATCCGAATCACTTCAAGAACAACGTCGTCGGCTCCGGGCCGTTCCGGTTCAAGAGCTACACGCGCGGCTCGTCGTTCGAGGGCGAGCGCAACCCCGACTACTTCGTCAAGGACCGGCCGTACCTCAACGGGTACAAGTTCTTCATCAGCACGGAGACGTCCGTGCGCGCCGCGGCGATCCGGTCCGGCCGCGCCTACATCGAGTTCCGCGACCTGCCCCTGGCCGAGGTCGAAGCGATCCGTAAGCACCTGGGCGACAAGGTCGCCGTCCAGCAGACTCCGTTCGTCATCCACTTCGACGTCGCGATGAACAACACCGTGAAGCCGTTCACCGATATCCGCGTGCGCGAAGGCCCTCAACCTTGGAATCGATCGGTACACGGGGGGCAGGGTCCTGTACGGGCTCACGGGTCTTCGGGACGTCGGGGCGTTCACGCGGCCGGGCACCGAGTGGGCGATGGCGCCGGCCGAGCTGGAGAAGTTTCCGGGCTTCGGGCGGGACGCCGAGAAGAACCGCGCCGAGGCCAAGCGGCTCCTGGCCGAGGCGGGCTACCCTAACGGGCTCAAGGTGGTGCTGAAGAACCGCAACATCAAGCTCCCCTACCAGGACTGGGCGGTGTACGTGATCCAGGAATGGCGCAAGATCGGGATCGAGGCCGAGCATCGGCCGCTCGAGACGGCGGCCTGGTACGCGGACGGACGCGACCAGGGGAACTTCGAGGTGGTGATCTATCCGACCGGCCACTTCGTCGACGATCCCGACGCGCTGCTCGCGCCGTACATCACCGGGTCCTCTCAGAACTGGGCCCGCTTCTCGAACCCGGCGATCGACGACCTGTACGCGCGCCAGGCGCGCACGCTCGATCCGGCCGAGCGCAAGCGGCTCGTCATCGAGCTGCAGAAGATCGTGCTGGAGAACGCCTACCACATCCCGGGTCTCTGGTGGTCGCGCAACGTCGTGCACTGGGCCAAGGTGAAGAACTGGGTGGCCCCGCCGAGCCACTTCACGAATCAGAAGCTCCAGGACGTCTGGCTGTCGGAGGATTGACATGCGAGGCCACCGGACGCTCGTCTCCCTTTCGCGCTCGCGCTCTCGATCGGCGTGCTCGCCCTGGCGGCCCCGGCCGGCGTCCAGGCCGCCGACACACCGCGCCGCGGCGGCGTCCTGCTGGCGGCGATCGGCGCGGACGCGCCGAGCCTCGACGCGCACCAGGAAGTGACCTTCGCCACCATCGAGCTAGTGGCCCCGCTCTACAGCACCTTGCTGCAGATCGATCCGTTGAGCTACCCGAAGATCATCGGCGACCTCGCCACCGAGTGGAAGATCGCGTCCGACGGGCTCACCTATACGTTCAAGATCCACAAGGGCGTCCGGTTCCACGACGGCTCGCCGCTGACGGCGGCCGACGTCAAGGCCAGCTACGACAAGATCGTCTTCCCGCCCGACGGCGTCCGAAGCGTCCGGAAGAACGCCTACACCGCGATCACGAGCATCGAGGCTCCGGATGCGGTGACGGTCGTCTTCAAGCTGAAGTTTCCGTCGGCCTCGCTGCTCGAAAACCTGGCCTCCCCGTGGAACGTCATCTACCCGAAGAAGTACCTGGACCAGGACCCGAACTATTTCAAGGCCAACGCGATCGGCTCGGGGCCGTTCAAGTTCAAGAGCCACACGCGCGGCTCCACGTTCGAGGGCGTCCGGAACCCCGACTACTTCGTCAAGGACCGCCCCTATCTCGACGGGTACAAGTTCTTCGTCAGCACGGAGACGTCGGTGCGCGCCGCCGCCCTGCGCTCCGGACGCGCGTGGATCGAGTTCCGCACGATGCCCGCCGCCGAGGTCGAGGCGATTCGCAAGACGCTCGGCGACAAGGTCGTCGTGCAGGACACGCCGGCGACCGGCCTGTTCGGGATCTCGATGAACACCACCGTGAAGCCGTTCAACGACGTGCGCGTGCGCAAGGCGCTCACCTTGGCGTTCGATCGCCACACGGCCAGTCAGGTACTCTCGCCGCTCGCGAGCCTGCGCGACGTCGGCGGTCTGATGCGTCCGGCGACCGAATGGGCGTCGTCGGACGCCGAGCTCCAGAAGTATCCGGGCTTCGGGCGGGACATGGAGAAGAACCGCGCGGAGGCCAAGCGGCTCCTGGCCGAGGCCGGTTATCCCAACGGGCTCAAGGTCGTCCTGAAGAATCGCAACGTGAGGGTCCCGTACGTGGACTTCGGCGTGTTCGCGATCCAGGAGTGGCGCAAGATCGGCGTCGAGGCCGAGCATCGCCCGCTCGAGACCGCGGCCTGGTACGTCGACGGGCGCGATCAGGGCAACTTCGAGCTGATCGTCAGCGGCATCTTCGGCTACAACGACGATCCCGACCTGTTCCTCGAGCGCTACGTCACCGGGAGCACCCAGAACTGGGGCCGATTCTCCGACCCGCGAATCGACGATCTGTTCGCACGCCAGGCGCGCACGCTCGATCCCGCCGAGCGCAGGCGCCTCGTCGGCGAGATCGAGAAGATCGTCCTCGACAACGCGTACTACATCCCCGGTCTCTGGTGGAGACGGAGCGTGGTGCACTGGGCCAAAGTGAGGAACTACGTCGCCCCGCCGAACCACTACTCCAACCAGAAGCTCCAGGACGTCTGGCTGGCCGAGGACTGAGCGGCCTTCGGCAGCGGCCCACCTGACAGCCGGCCTTACAGGCGGCACTAGTTGACAGGTACGGGTTTCGCGCTGTACCGTCCGCGACTAATCGGTATTCAAAAACGATCGAGCGTCCCACGCTCGATGGAGGTTACGGATGGCCGCAGGCACCCGGCATTCCCGCGCGCTGCTCCTCGTCGTCGTCGCTCTCGCCGTCGTGATCGCGCTGGCGGTCCCCGCAGCCCAGGGAGCCGATACCCCGCGCCGTGGCGGCATCCTGCTGGCGGTCATCGGCGCCGATCCGCCGAGCCTCGATCCGCACCAGGAGAGCACGTTCGCCACCCTGCAGCTCGTGGCGCCGCTCTACAGCACCCTTCTACAAACGGACCCCTACGCGTACCCCAAGATCATCGGCGACGCGGCCAGCGAGTGGAAGATCTCGGCCGACGCCCTGACGTACACGTTCAAGATCCGGCAGGGGATCAAGTTTCACGACGGGTCGCCCCTGACCTCGGCCGACGTCAAGGCCACGCACGACAAGCTCATCTTTCCGCCGAACGAAACGCGCAGCGTTCGAAAGGGCGCGTACTCGGCCGTGGCGAGCGTCGAGGCCCCTGACCCGTCGACGGTCGTCTTCAAGCTCAAGCACCCGTCGGCCTCGCTCCTCGAGAACCTGGCCTCGCCGTGGAACGTCATCTACCCGAAGAAGTACCTGGACAAGGATCCGAACCATTTCATGAAGAACGTGGTCGGCTCCGGCCCGTTCAAGTTCAAGGCCTACACGCCCGGCGCGAGCTTCGAGGGCGAGCGCAACCCCGACTACTTCGTGAAGGACCGGCCGTACCTCAACGGGTACAAGTTCTACATCAGCACGGAGACCTCCGTGCGCGCGGCCGCGGTCCGCTCCGGCCGGGCCTACATCGAGTTCCGCGACCTGCCGAGCGCCGAGGTGGACGCGATCAAGAAGCAGCTCGGTGACAAGGTCGTCGTCCAGCAGACGCCCATGACGGGCCAGTTCGGGATCGCCATCAACAACACGGTGAAGCCGTTCTCCGACGTGCGGGTCCGCAAGGCCCTCACGCTCGGGCTCGACCGTTACACCGGCGGCCGGGTCCTGTTCGGGCTCACGGGCCTGAGGGACGTGGGCGGCCTGTTGCGTCCGGGCACCGAGTTCGCGATGTCCGGACGCCGACCTCCAGAAGCTGCCGGGGTTCGGGAAGGACATGGAGAAGAACCGGGCGGAGGCCAAGCGGCTCATGGCCGAGGCGGGCTTCCCCAATGGATTCAAGGTCGTTCTGAAGAACCGCAACGTGAAGCTCCCCTATCAGGACTTCGCGGTCTTCGCGATTCAGGAGTGGCGGAAGATCGGGATCGAGGCCGAGCACCGGCCGCTCGAGACCGCCGCCTGGTTCGCCGACGGGCGGGACAGCGGCAATTTCGAGCTGATCATCGGCCCGACGGTCGAGGCCAGTGACGATCCCGACGTGTTCCTGCGACGGTACACGACCGGCGACACGCAGAACTGGGGTCGGTTCTCCGACCCGGCGGTCGACGACCTGTTCTCGCGGCAGTCGCGGGCGCTCGACCCCGCCGAGCGGAAGAAGGCGATCCTCCAGCTCCAGAAGGTCGTCCTCGAGAACGCGTACTACATGCCCGGTCTCTGGTGGTCGCGGAACGTCGTGCACTGGGCCAAGGTGAAGAACTACGTGGCGCCGCCCAATCACTACGCCAACCAGAAGCTGCAGGACGTCTGGCTGTCGGAAGACTGAGCCGGAACGCGGAGAGCTGGCGATGAGCACCTACATCACGAAGCGGCTTCTGCTGATCCTGCCGACCCTCTTCGGCGCGGCCGCGCTGGTCTTCGTGATCATGCGTGTCATCCCCGGGGACGTGGCGCTCCTGATCTTCGGCGGCGACACGGCGGGCCAGATCGATCCCAAGCAGCTCGCCGCCATGCGCGCGCGGCTCGGCCTGGATCAGCCGCTCCTGGTCCAGTTCGGGACGTGGCTCTGGGGCGTCCTTCGCTTCGACTTCGGGAACTCCCTCTGGACGGGCCGCCCCGTCATCGAGGAGCTGCTCATACGCCTGCCGCTCTCGCTCGAGCTGGCGCTTGCGGCCACCATGGTCTCGGTCCTGATCGCGATTCCTCTGGGGATGCTCGCCGCGGTCCGGCAAGACACCTGGGTGGACTACTTCGTGCGCATCATCAGCATCGGCGGGCTGGCGATTCCCTCGTTCTGGGTGGGCATCCTCTGCATCCTGATGCTCGTGATCTTCTTCGGCTGGGGCCCGCCGCTCGAGTTCACGCCGCCCTGGATCGATCCCTGGGCGAACTTCCAGATGATGATCTGGCCGGTGCTCACGGTGGGCTACCGTTACGCGGCCGTCACGACGCGGATGACGCGCTCGACGATGCTCGAGGTGCTGCGCGAGGACTACATCCGCACGGCCTGGGCGAAGGGTCTACACGAGCGTGCCGTCGTCATCCGTCACGCGCTCAAGAACTCGATGCTTCCGGTGATCACGCTCGTCGGCACCGAGTTCGCGTTCCTCATCGGCGGGCTGGTCGTCACCGAGACCGTGTTCACCCTGAACGGCGTCGGGCGGTTCGTGGTCGACGCCGTCGCCCACCGGGACTACCCGGTGGTGCAGGCGTTGATCTTCCTGATCGCGTTCGGCTTCGTCGTCGTCAACCTGCTCGTCGACCTGACCTATGCGTGGTTCGATCCACGGATCAGGTACCGCTGATGGCGACGAATATCGAGCTGGCCCATGCGGGCGCGTCGGCGACCCTGGCGCCGAAGCCCAACTTCGCCGAAGTGGTGGCGAAGTTCGTCCGCACCAAGCCGCTCGGCGCCGCCGGCGCGGTGATCATCCTGTTCATGCTGTTCCTGGCCGTATTCGCGCAGATGCTGGCGCCGTACGATCCGTACGTCGGCGACTACGGGGCGCAGTTCGCGCGGCCGAGCACCGAGCACTGGTTCGGGACCGACGAGTTCGGCCGCGACGTCATGAGCCGGATCATGTACGGCGCGCGCATCGCGCTGTTCGTCGGGTTCGCCGCCTCGTTCATCGGCTGCACGATCGGGGCGCTGCTCGGCGTGATCAGCGCGTACTGGGGCGGGCGGGTCGATCTCCTGCTCGAGCGGCTGATGGACATCTTGCTGGCGTTTCCCGCAGCTGATCCTCGCCCTGGCCATCGCGTCGATCCTGGGCCCCGCGGTTCAGAACGTCGTGATCGCGATCTCGATCCCCGTCATCCCGCGCGTCGCGCGCGTCGTGCGGGCCACCGCCCTGTCGGTGAAGGAGAACGTCTACGTGGAGGCGGTGCAGGCGCTGGGCGCCTCGCGGGTCCGCGTGATCGCGCAGCACATCATTCCGAACATCATGGCGCCCTACATCATCATGCTGACCGCGCAGCTCGGCGCCGCGATCCTGGCCGAGGCTGCGCTGTCCTACCTGGGGCTGGGCGCGGCGGAGCCGACGCCCTCGTGGGGGCTGATGCTCTCGGGCTCCGCGCCGTCCTACGCCGAGAAGGCGCCGTGGATCGCGCTCTTCCCGGGGATCGCGATCAGCCTCGGCGTCTTCGGCTTCAACCTCTTCGGCGACTCCCTCCGGGACGCGCTCGACCCGAAGCTGAAGGGCAGAGGCTAGGCTCGCTCAGCGGCCCTCGAACCGCGGGGGCCGCTTCTCCTTGAACGCCTTCACGCCCTCCGCGTGGTCGGCCGTCTGCCGCACGATCGACATGTGCGACGAGACCAGATCGAGGTGCGTCCGGAGATCCAGCTTGAGGCTCTGGTAGACGAGCCGCTTGATCATCCGGATCGGGATCTGGGGCCCGTCGGCGATCTGGCGCGCCATCGCGTAGGTCGCCTCCTTCAGCTGCGCGTCGGGGACGACGCGCTGCACGATGCCGAGCCGATGGGCTTCCGGCGCCTCGATGAAGTCGGCGGTCCACAGGAGCTCGAGCGCCTTCGCGGCGCCCACGAGGCGCGGCAGGAAGTACGTGTCGCCGTCGCCCGGCACCAGGCCCACGCGAACGTACCCCGTCGAGAAGCGGGCCGACTCGGCGGCCACGCGCATGTCGCACATGACGCACATACCCATGCCGGCGCCGACCGCCAGGCCGTTGACCATCGCGACGACCGGCTTGTCGACGGTCTCGAGCATCTTCGGCACGCGATGCACGCCTTCCCAGAGGCTGTTCTTGCCGTCGAGCGCGGTCGGCTCGCCGTCGCGCATGCGCCCCACGTCGCCGCCCGAGCAGAACGCGCGCCCGGCGCCGGTCACCACGATGACGTTGACGCTCTCGTCGGCCTGCGCCGCGCTCAAGCGCCTTCGCCCACGCGTCGATCATGTCGCGGGTGAACGCGTTCAGCTTGTCCGGACGGTTCAGGGTGATCGTCGCGATCTTGTCCTTCACCTCGTAGAGCAGGTCACTCATGGGTCAGGCTCCTCGTGTGTGGGGTCAGTTCATGTCCACGGCGAAAATATGCCAGTCGCCCGGGACGCCCTTGAGCGCGTGCTGGCCGCGATCGGCGAACTTGAGTCCTGACCCGGCGACGAGGTCGCGCACGGTGCTCGAGACCAGCACCTCGCCGCCCTTGGCCAGCGCCGCGATGCGGGCGCCGATGTGCACGGCGACGCCGCCGAGCTTGGCGCCCATGATTTCACATTCGCCCGTGTGCAGCCCGGCCCGGACCTCGAGTCCGATGCGGCGGACGTCGGCGCTCACCGCGGTGGCGGCTCGCACGGCGCGGGCCGGTCCGTCGAACGCGGCCAGGAGGCCGTCGCCCGCGGTGTCGATCTCGCGTCCACGAAATCGCGCGATGTGATCGCGGGCCAGAGCCTGGAACGCGGTGAGCACGTCGCGCCAGCGATGGTCTCCCAGCTCGGCGGCCTTGCGGGTGGATTCGACGATATCCGTGAACATGACGGTCGCAAGAATGCGGTCCGGATCGGGACCGCGCCGCATCCCTGTCAGGAAGTCTTCGATTTCGTCGAGAATCGGCATCGGCGTTGCCGACCCACGGCAGATGGTCAGGCCCGGGAGCTCCACGAACTTAGCATCGTGGATCCGCTCCGCCATGTAGCGGCTGGCCCCGCTGGGGATGAGTGGGTCCCCGTCGTTGTGGATGAGGAGCGTCGGAACGCGGATGGCCGGCAGGACGTGCCGGATGTCGATGTCGCTGTTCATGTGCTGGAGCGCGGCCCCGGCCGTCGGGCTCGCGCCCATGCGCAAGAGACGCGCCCACCAATCGCGGAACCCGGGATCCTGCGCCACGCTCGGGGCCCGGTCATCCAGGGCCACGGGTCCGCCCCACTCGTTCTTTATCGCCTCGATCCACTGCTCGCGATCATCGCGCTTCGGGCCCCAGGGATAGTCCGGCGCCCAGAGCCGACGAGGGAAGCTTCCCACGGTGATGAGGGCCGCCGTCCGGTCGGGATAGGTCGCGGCGAACAACACGCACATCGGACCGCCCTCGGAGTAGCCGAGCAGCGCCGCGCGTTCCGACCGCACCGCGTCCATCACCGCGCGCACATCGTCCATTCGAGTCTCGAGATTCGGCATGTCGGCGACCCGATCGGACAGACCGGTGCCGCGCTTGTCGAACAAGATCAGCCGCGAGAAGCCAGCCAGGCGCTGGAGGAATCGGGCCATCGAGGGCTCCTCCCAGAGCACCTCGATATTCGTCACCCAGCCCGCTACCAGGACGAGATCACGCGGACCGTCGCCGACGACCTGATAGGCGATGCTGACGTCGCCGCTACGGGCATAGCGCGTCTGGGGCTTCATAGCCTGGCGCCGACGTGTTCAGTCCTTCGGCAGCCCGAGGACGCGCTCGGCCAGAATGTTGCGGAGGATCTCGGAGGTCCCGGCGCGGATGCCGCTCGCCCGCGCCAGTAGCTCGTAGAACTCCCACTGGCCGTCGTCGGGCGCCCACGTCGAGCCGTGGGCGATCTGCGAGTACGGCCCGATGACCTCGGTGGCGACGTGCGCGAGCTCCTGGTCGATCTGGCTCCAGAAGAGCTTCGAGGTCGAGCCCTCGGGCCCCGGTGCGCCGCCACGCAGGATCTTCGTGAGGCTCCGATAGCCGTTGAGCTGCAGGGCCTGCTCGCCGATCCAGAGGGCGGCGAGCTTCTGCCGCAGGATCGGATCGCTGCCCTTCCGCTGCTCCTGCGCGAGCCGAACGAGCCGATGCAGCGCGTTGCGCAGCGAGATGTGTCGGATGAAGGTCAGCAGATCCCGCTCGTACGCGAGCGTGGTGATGGCGACGCGACCATCCTTCGTTGAGCTTTCCGACGAGGTTTTCGAGCGGGACGCGTCACGTTGTCGAAGAAGACCTCGTTGAACTCCGCCTTCGGGAGGTTTCCAGCGCACCAGCCGAAACCAGCCAATTGAGAGTTGAGATATGACGACGTTCAACGATGCGCTGCAACGGCGGCCATCGCGCTGCTGTTGCAATCCACGCGGCTGGTGGCCGCCGTCGCTGAGGTTGGGTCGTTGATATGGCGGGAGATGGCGACATTACAACATCGTGCGTTTTAAAGGTTGGAAATTATGAAGACGATTCGCGAACTTGGAAATCAGGTATTGAGGTGGCAGCCTTCCGGAGAAAGTAAGGAGTCGTGGGAGTTGCGGTCAGGCGACGATGTCGTTGGTACAGTGGCCTGGCAGAACCCCACCAGAGATGGGACGCTCGTTGTCGCGACCTCTGCGGACGGGCACTGGTCTTTCAAGCGCGTGGGCGTGTTCATTCCGAGAGTGACGGTGCGAGTAGTCGGAACGGACACAGATGTTGCCACAGTAACGCCCCATCTCGGAAGGAGCGTGGTGGACTTTGCAGACGGCCACACCGTCCACCTCCTCCGCAGAGGCTTTTGGCACAACGAATTCGCCCTCACGCAGAGCAATGGTGAGCCTCTGCTTGTGTTCAAGGAGGCGGGAACGCGCGTGGAAATAGAGACGGGCGCGGAAGCGAGGTCCGACGCCTCGCTTCTGGCACTTCTTGGCTGCTACCTACTTCATCTCTATGCACGCGATGCGGAGTCTGCTGCAACCACATTTATTCTGTCGGGTGCCTCTGGCTAGCTGCCACTAATGGACATGCCGTGTATCGAAAACTGTTAGCACTGCGCAGAGTGGGGAACGAGTCGCTGGGGACGGTGCTTCTGCCAGGGCGCCACCGTGGCCTCCCCATCCAAGGCAGACCTCGTGGCCGCCCATGTTTTCACGCAGCAGCCTTCCTGCGATCCCAAGCTGAGGTTGTTCACATGCCCGGCCAGAAGATGGGCCCAATGATCTACGCGATGCTTGAAGGCACTTATGCGGAAACGCACGAGTACCGCAAAATAAAGGCGCCAACGCTGGCGTTTTTCGCCACCAATTACCGCTCTGCCAGCCCTGCAAGTGCCAAATGCCAGGGGTTCGATCGAAAGATAATTGTCGAGTGGGTTGAATCGCAGCCCGAACCGCAACGAAAAGACGCGCAGGAGGTGCTCCAGGCACAACAGAATATTACAAGCAGGAGATCGAACATTTCCGCAGAGAGATTCCAAACGGCCGGAACATCGTGTTCACCAACGCCGATCACGTTTGTTTTATTGACAGAGAAGCTGACGTTCTTCGTGAGATGCGGAAGTTTTTGAGCAAATAACATGACGCCTAACGAAAATGGCTCGGAGCGAAACGGAGCCGCGATGCTGGGCCACATGACTCCTCCTAGCTAAAGGAGCAATATGTCAAAAGCGATTACTAAAAATAGCGTATACGTCGTCTTCCTCGCCGCGACTTCTGTGTTCTATTTCTTCACCGGGATCGCGCAGGAACCTGAAGGAACCGAGAGGAAACGGGATGAGAAGCCGCCCTCGCTTGTGGTGTGCCATAGGTTCAGTTTGGCGCCTCAGACTCCATGGCTGCGGCTGACCGGTCAAGCCGCGACGCCGCGTGCCATGCCCGGGAGGGAGGCGGCGGACTGGCGGCGTGGCATCGCGGCTCCCCTTCTCCCGGGCAATGCTAACCATTTTCGTTAGGCGACGGTCGCTTTCCATTGTGGAAGCCATTGATTGCCCCAGTAGTGAGGAGCGATTTCGCGCAGCTGCCGCACCTGCCATTTGGTGGGATCGTGCGGGTCGGGCACAGCTACGCCCACCTCCGGTCCCCAAAAAGCCAGCCGCTCGCAACAGATGCCACATGGAGGAAGGATAACGAATGGCGAGGCTGCGTCCTCGCGATCCACACACACCGAAGCGGTGACCGGATCATCAATCTTGTGCGCCTCGCAGATTGCGCCGGTCTCATGGCAAAGGGAGGCTGACTGGTTCGGGCTTTCCGCAAAGACACTGGTGAGAATATGGCCGGAGGCCGTGTAGAGGGCTGCAGCACCGCCGTCCCGCCCCATCCAGCGAGTCTGAGCCAGCGTCAAGGCAGCATCAACGAGCTTCTGATCTAAGCGCATGTTGGAATACAGGAAAGAGCTCCGAGTTCAACGACCCAAGCTCAGCGACCCGGCCCACGAGGGCGTTCGATTGCAACCTGGACGCGATGGCCGGGTTCGCTGCAGCGCATGGTTGAACGCGTTGTCATTGCACTCGAACCAATATGTGATAGATGTGCACTGGGGAGCCAACATGAACAAAAACATCTTCTACATTATCGGGGTGGTCGTCGTTATTGCCGTAGTACTTAAAGTGCTCGCGTAATTTAGAAGGCGCCACCTCTTTGATCTTCGTGGCGTCGTGTCGCCCGCGTGGCGCGTGGCTGGCATCCGCGACGCGATGGCCGGGTTGGCTGCTCAAATACGAAGCGGGATAGCGGCGAACCACGACTGGAGCATTCGTATTCCTCATGCGTGTCAGTACGCCGAACTATTTAATATGCGAACAATCTGTTCGCATATTAAAATCGCCGGATGAACACTGGTGAAGCGGTGCAGCGAATGAGCCATGTGTCTCAGCGCAAGAATCTTGCATTGTTCGATGGAGCGGAGTTATTGCGGCTAGCTGGGGCGATATTGCGACCATGTGAAAGGTTTGGCTGGGGTGATTGGGGAGCGAGGGTAAGAGTTTCTGACTGTTCTTACCGGAGAGGGGGTGGCCGGTGTAGAGCGCAGAATCAGGCGTTCATTCGTCCGGAGAACTTACTACGCCGGTGCCACGGCCGCGGCGGTTGATAAGCGCGAACATCGCGAGCGACATTTCAAGTAGTCGGAGTAGTCGTTCTTAGCCTTACTCTGCACGGCCCACACGCGTTCCATGACGGTCCTACCCTCGGACTTTTTTCACCCTGTCGATGAGCCGTTCCGCGGTTATCACCTCGAAGAAGTCGTCAGTGCCCGCTATTGAGGCTCCCAACCCCGACCGTGATCGCCGGGCTCGGCCGGTCCGTTACATCCCCGGCGCCGAATTGCCGCTGGTATCATGGATGACCTGATCGATCCAAGGCAACGCCTCCCGGACCGAATAACGGTAGGGAAGCGGCTTTGGGATGGACCGGGTCGAGCCCGAGATCCTCCCGGACGCCGACGAAGATCGTGCGCTGTCGCTGCTGCGGGACCCCGAGCCACTGCGCATCGAGCACCCGGCAGGTCACCCGGTAGCCGCTGGCCTTGAGCGCCGCGAGGATCTCGAGGAAGTAGCCTTTGGCGACACCCTTGACCAAGCCGCTGACGTTCTCGGCGACGAAGACCTTGGGCTGAAGGCCGCGAAGGAGCCGGACGTATTCGAGGAACAGGTCGTCGGTTCGCTGCTTGGTATCGCTGTAATCCTTGACCTTGCCCCAGCCCGCTTCCCGCTTGCCGGCGGTTGAGAAGGAGGCGCAGGGCGGGGAGCCATCGAATAGGTCGAGCTCCCCTGCCTTCATCCCGAGGGCCGCGAGGATCTCCTCGCGGCTGGACCGTGCGAATGTCCCGCGTGTCCAGGATCGTGTCCGGTGCATTTGCCCGGTAGGTTTCCTGCGCGGCGGGGACGAACTCGTTCGCCCAGAGGACCCGGAAACCGGCCATCCGGTAGCCAAGGCAAGAACCGCCGCAGCCGCTGAAGGTGCTCGCGACGGTGAACCCGTTCAGCGGGATGGCGCGGATCTCCTCCATTGAAGGGACCCGGTAGGGCGGCTTGGTCTCGTCGTGCGCGCGTCGTCTCATTACTATGCGGTTTGAGTCAAAGGTGCATGTCCCGTGGCCCCAGGAACTCGACGTGCGCTTCCCAGCGTGGCCACGATCGTGGGCATGGGCTCATCGAGGTTCATGACGGTTTGCCGCTCCACCGGTATTGGCATTTCGGGCAGCAGAACTGCGGTCTCGATGCCCTCATCGTGTTCCTTGAACTCGTCGGGGGTTGGGGCCGGCCCCCAGCGCCATCAGCTTATCGATCTCGGCGTCCAGGAACCCGGTGATCTCAAGGGCGATGTCCGTCTCGCTGAGCTCGGCCAGGAGCTGGGCAACTTCCTCCTCGACGAAAGTCCCGGCGGCATTGTTGAGCGCGAGGTTGGCGGCGATCTCCTGCTCTGGGGAAAGGTCAACCTCCCAGACGTCGGTTTCCTCGTGCCCGAGGGCAAAGAGGCACTTGATGCGTTGGTGTCCGCCGACGACGTGACCGGTTCGGCGATTCCAGGTAATCGGTTGGAGGTTCCCGAGTTCGGCCAGGCTCCGCTTGAGCGCGGCCATTGCCTCGGGGTGACTTGTCGCGGGTTGTAGTCCGCGGGTTTGAGCGCGTCGAGGCGCATGCGTTTCGTGGATCGTTGGCGGGAGTGACGTAGTTGATGGCCCCAAGATCCCATGCCATGAAACTGGGACAATGGTTTCTCCTTCCGTCCATGCCGCATGCCCGTCTCTATGAATGGCCCGGGGGCCAGCCGCGGTTTCGCGCGAAAATACGTCTCGACAACTGGAAGGGCGATTCATAGCGTTCCGTTGGTTACGCCCCCTGACTGCGCCAAGTGAAACGATGTGTCGCCCCGCTGGGGCTGCAGGTTTTTTAATCACATTCCGGTGGCTTGCGCCACCGGCTAATTTCTGTCGAGCCTCCGGCTCTGGGTTCGTCGGTAAACCTCCTTATCTTAGCGCCATTCGGGTCAGACCCCTCGATCACGAGGAGCGAAGGGGTTCGCCTGGGGCGGTCGGCGCGCAGGAGGCTGTACCCGATGCCGGCGTAGCCGAGCATCAGCGACGGATTGTTGCGTCCGGATGCGACCCCGCACGGCCAGGCCCCGTCGGCGGGGGGAACGGCCGTTGCCCATCGCTTCGACACGCCCGCCGCGTACCTCGGATCGCGCAGGACCGCCGACGCGTAGCAGCAGCGTCTCGGCGAGACCGGCCCGTCCATGACACGGCGACGCGTCGGCCTCGTCCGGCAATGCCTTCAGCATCGCCGCGGTCGCGCGAAGCGCCCGGCGCACGCCGGGCTCGATCCGTTGTCGTCGGCCGGGAAGCAGACGGAGCGCGCGCAGCCGCGCAAGACCGATCCCCGCGGCGCCATGACACCACGCGACCATGAACGCGCGCGCCCCTCGTGGCTCCTCTCCGCCGCTCGTGCGATGCTCCCGCAAGTCGGGCCAGTTCCCCCGCTCCTGGTCGAAGAGCTGGTCCTCGTAGCGGAACGCCGCGAGACCGCCGTCGATCCATTCGCGCCGCCGGCACCTGACGCCGCATTCGATGAGCGCGAGCCCCATGCCCGACGCGCCGTGCGCCAGGCCGCACAGCGGAACCGATCCGACCCCCGCGCCACACGCGCGATCGTTGTCCCAACGCCAGACGCCGCCGTCCCTCATCGCGGCATCCGCCAGTTCCCCCGCATACGCAATCGCGGCCGCCTCGAGACCTTCGCCGCCAGGGAGCGCGGCCAGCCAGAACAGGGGAGCAATGGCGCCGGCGTGTCCGCCGATGACGTCGAGCAAATGGTCGCCGTCTCTGGCCGCGACCGTACGCTGCGCCAGCGCGAGACCTTCTGCGACGATGGCGGGTTCGTCGAGGAGCAGGCCGACGCGCGCCGCCGCGTAGGCGATGCCGACCGCGCCGCTGTAAAAGCTACGTGAAACGAGGACCGGCAGGTCGGCGCTCCTCCAGAGCGACTGGCGGATCGCGCCGAGCGCGGTATCTCGGAACTCGTCCGCGTGGACGCGCGCCTGCAATTGCGCGAGGAACACCGCGATGCCGGCCGTGCCGCTGTATAGCTCGGGTCCAAGCGCTGCCACGGTCGGCGTGAGCGGCACCCGCGGATCGGCCGACTCCCGTGCGCTGCGCCCCACCCAGTTGCACCGCCCGTCGTGCCAGTACGCAGACGCGCAGAGCGTTCGCCCGAGCCCGGCGGCCTTGTCCAGGAGGGTCGCGCGTTTCACGGCTTTCCTGCGCGCCGAGGCGGCCGCGCTCGATCGGACCAGGTGTACACGTCCGCCGATCCGGCATTCAGCCACGGTGCAGCGACGGACAGACGCTCGTCGGCAAAACGATCCTTCACGGCCTGCCATCGGCGCGCAAACGCCGGAGTGGCGGCTTCGAACGCGCGGAGGAGACCCTCCGCAATCAACCGACAGCGGTGTTGGCCGAAGCTGCGGCCATCGCCCGGATCCTCAGCGACCGCAACACCCGGCGCGAGCCGCTTCGTGAGCATCGGCGTCGTGGACCGGAAGCCGCCCCGTGTCGCCCGATGCAGCCCGGGAAGCAGATCGAGCGCGCGCGCCACATCCCGGCGCTCGACGTAGAGGACGCCGGAGTCGGCTCGGAAGTACGACGCAGGATCGCTCAACACCTTCGCGTGAAACGCAACGCCTGCATCGTTGAATCGCGTCGTCAGCTCGCGCATCCACTGACGCGCACCGTCCGCGGTCAGGTGCCAGTAGAAACGGACGATCTCGCCCGGACCCCTTGGCGTCGTCGTCACCGCGATCGGCGTTGCCGAATGCCGCGTAGTAGCCCTGCATCATCTCGCGCAACTCCTTGGCCACGCGAACCCGTCCGACGCTGCCGATGCCCGCTCCGTTCGCGGATCGAAACGCATCGGGCCGCGCCCAGACGAGGAGATCGTCGCGCTGCCGGCGGACGACGAGCGTGCCGTCAGGTTCGGCCGCGTGCACGACCCAGCCCGGCTCCCACGTGCCGGTGCCGGAGTTGGCGTGCGACAGCTCCTCGACGAACACGCGGGCGGCGCGTCCATCGGACGGCGGCGACGTGGAGGTGCGCGTGGGACGGCAGTACATGCGGTAGTAGAGCGCGCTGCCGAGACGCGACGGGAGGTCGGCGGCCGCACCCGCATCCTTCGGCGCGTCGAATCGCGTGGCCGCAACCGAGAACGCGTCAGCCGAGTGGATGTCGACCGCGCCGACGATCTCGCGGAGGTCAGGAGGCGGACGCCACATGTGCGGGCCTGCGCCACGGCGCCGGGATGCCGAAGAGGTGCAGCGACGCTTCATGAGGATGGCTGAAGATGTTCGACGCGAGCTGGAGCATCGCCATCGCGAGGTTCGGCGGCTGCTGCTGCGTGAGCGACAGCTCGTACGCGCCCTGCGCAAGGCGTGCCGCAGCAGAGCGCAGCGCCTTGAGAAGAAACGCCCCCGCGTCGTCGGGGCCGAGGCCGGCCGACGCGCGGTACGCCTGCCAGAACGCGCGCGCGGCCGGATGCAGCGCCGCCAGCGGCCACGTGCACCGCTCGAGCATCTGGTCGGGCGTCAGGTCGGCGCTGAGCGGCACCGAGAGCAGCCAATAGCCGAGGAAGTCCCTCAACATTGCGCCGACATCCCACGCGGCCTCGCCGAATTGGATCATCTCCCAGTCCACGAGGCGCACGCGCGGTGAGCCGTCGCCGCCCGTCGAGACGAGAACGTTGTCGCCCTTGAGGTCGTTGTGGATGAGGGTATCGGCGGTCCATTCGGTCCGTACGGCGTCGAGTCCAGCGGCGATGGGCGTGTTCTGCTGCAGCGTCTTGAGCACGTGAAGCGTGGCAGGACTCAGGCTGGCGAAGATCTCGGGCGTCGGCCGGTGCGCGCCGGCGAACCACGGCGGCCCGCTGTCGAGCGACGCCATCCATGCGGCGCCACGCGCCGCCGGGTCGCGAAACACGCGGTGGACCGTGCCGATCGCGTCGCCCAGCGGCCGGGCACACTCCGCGAGCCATTCCGCCGCCGGCGCGTCGGCGAAGCGTCCCCACAGCGGACGACCGTCGACGAGCTCGATCGCGAGGAGGCCGCGCTCCGTATCGCAGCCATGGAGCGCGGGCAGGATCTCGCGCATCGCGTCCACGCCGGGGTCGCGAAGGCAATGCGCGTAGAACAGCGCCTCGGCGCGCAGAGTGGCGAGCGTGCCGCGTTCGCCTTCGCCTGGCTGCTTGATCAAGTAGGAGGGACCGCGCCGCCGGACGACCTTCAGGTTCTGGTTCCGGCGGCCGGCGTCAACGATCTCGAGATCCCCCTCGACGATCGCCGCGACGCTCACCAGCTGTCGATCGACGAGATACGGAACCGCGGTATCGACCGTCAGGTTCGTGCCGATCATTTACAGAACGCTGAGAACACCTCGCATCCGCAGTGCGTGCGGGGACTGGTCGGCGGACACTTGACCGTCAACGGACAGCCGGCGCTGTAGCACTGGGCGACGCAGGTGTAGCCCGCGCACGTGAAGCACGACTTGGCCGTGTACACCTCCGCCGGACACCAATACTGCTTGGTGTGCTCGCACGGCATGTCGTTGCTCTTCAAGCATGCGCCCCAGACGACCGAGCACGGCCAGACGGAGAAGTTGCATCCGGTGCCGCCGTAGGTGCAGCCTTGCGGCCCCCACGTCGCCGGCTCGTCCTGCGCAGCGCCCGCGGCCATCCCGTACGCGACCGCCGGCCCGCCCGCCATCTGCGCCGTGATGCCGCCAGCCAGATATCGCGCTTGAACAGAGCTGCATTGGCTGACGAACTGCTCGATCGTCGCGTCCGGCTTGACCCAAATCGACGAGCCGCCGTGCGGCAGTTCGTCCTCGGTCGCTTCCTCGACGTGGAGGATGTCGGATTCGCGAATGTGCAGGCAGACGGAGAGATCGTTCAGGCTGGGGTACACCTTCACTACGCCCTCGGACGTGCCGCCGAAGTAGCCGAGTAGTCGGACCGCCCCGCTTTCTTCCAGCTTGCTGACGATCGGATGCGGCTTTGTACTTGGCGTTGGGCATGTCCGTCTCCGGTTTGCGCCAGTTAATCCCTTCGATGAATGAGTGTCAAGAAATTCTCGGATCCGCTTTGGGCTTGCCGTCTCGATCTCCGATCGTAATAACCGCCGGCATGAAACCTTCCACCAGTATGGCAATTGCCCTGATCACTGTGCCTGGCGCCATGTTCGTCTTTGGTCAAGGCAACCTCAGCCCAACCGGAGCGCTGGCGCCCGGCATGAAGCGACTCGACGAGATCGAGGCCCGCACGATCGTGAACGCCGCCAACACGCCGGGTAACGGCACGAATAGCTTCATCATCAATGCTCCGGGTTCGTATTACCTCGCGGGCAACCTCACTGGCGCTTCCGGCAAACACGGCATCAGCATTCAGGCCAATGACGTGACGCTTGATCTGAATGGCTTTGCCCTCATCAGTGGCAGCGGCGCCGGTTTGCGTGGGATCAATACGCCGTCGGCCATCACCAATCTCGCAATCCGCAACGGCAGCGCGCGTGGATGGACGGGCGGCGGGGTTTATGTCACGTCGGCCACCGCCTTGGTGGAGCAGCTGCGTCTCTCGGACAATACCGGTGCCGCCGGCTTGAGCGTGGGAAATGGATCGATGGTCAAGGACTGTGTGTCCACTGCCAACGCCGTCGGGTTCTACTGCCCGGATCGCACCCAGATCAGCCACTGCATCGCCACGGTGAACACAAGCCACGGATTCGACTGCACCACACGGCCAACATCGGCCAAGGCATCTTTGCAGTAAACGGAACTGTCACCAACTGCACTGCCAGCAGCAATGCGGGCAACGGGATCTGGGCTCACGACTCAAGTGTCATCAACTGCAATGCGTCCAACAATCAGCAGGCTGGTATCGTTGCACCCGACGGGAGTGTCGTCAATTGCGCCGTCGCTTCCACTTTCCATGCCACCCACATCGTCGCCACCAACGCTGTCGTGGCTTTTTGCAGAGCAGGGTCTTATTTCGCGGCCGGCAGTACGGTGACTGGAAACAGATGACGGAACTGAACCTCACCGGGGCACATGGCCGCGAGCGATTGGTATGGTCAGCCGCCGCGATTGAAACCGTCCTACGCCGCGATGGGCAAGGAAATCTGACGACCGATCCCTTGCCGGGTCCCTCGCTCTCGATGCCGACCTCACCACCGTGAGCTTCAACCGTGGCTTTGACTATCGTCAATCCTATTCCAAGACCGCCGAGTTCTCGTTTCAAACCGGCATCGCCCTGCTCGAACGGCTGGAAGATCTTGGACACCAACTCGGGTCGCAGACCAATCCCGGTGTCGCGGATCTGGATGACGACACTGTCATTGGGCTGATTCCGCGATGTCACTTCGATGGTTCCCTGTTTGGGAGTGAATTTCGAAGCGTTTCTGAGGACGTTCCAGAAGACTTGCTGGAGCCGGTCGAGGTCGCCCATGATGAATCGCTTTTCAGCATCAAGAGACATGCGCAAAGATTGCGATCTGGTGTTGATCTCGGGCCGGCAGATGTTGATGGCATTGACAACGGCTTCGTGAACATCCATCCGCGCCGTTTTCAAATTAATCTTCCCCATGGCGATGCGAGTCATCTGAAGTAAGTCGTCAATGAGGCGCGCTTCGAGCTCGATGTTCCGCTTGATAATGTCCAGAGCTTCACGAATTTCTTCCGGAACATTCTCAGGGTAACCGAGATCCTCGGTCAGCAGCAGAACCGGAGTAAGCGGCGTGCGGAGTTCGTGAGAGAGGCGGCCAGAAAATGATTCTTGGCGCGGGGCCGCCTGAGCTTCATCCCGACTACAGGCCAGGGCATCCATGGTTGTGCGAACCTCGGTTTCGTCGCGAAGTATGATGCCGAAGCCGATGACTTTCCCTTGGTGAGCGCGCATAGCCATGACCACACCGCTACCCCAAAACCGGATACCGTCCTTTCGTATGCGCCATCGCTCATCCACTGCCCGACCTTCTTCCAGCGCAGTCTTCGCCAGCTTCGACCGGCATCTGAGTGCCGATCCTCGGGCGCAAGTATTACCTCCACGTTCATGCCAATGATTTCACTTTCCTTATAACCAAGAAGCCGTTCAGCACCTGAATTCCAACTTGTAACACGCCACTCAAGATCGGTTGAAAAAATAGCGTAATCCCGGGCATTCTCCGCGACGAGACGGAGTTGCTCGCGAGAATCCGCGAGTTCGCTTTCAGCACGCTTCAGTTCGGTTACATCGAGGAAAGTCAATACGACGCCCTCGATGCGATCCTCCACCGTGCGATAAGGAAGTGCTCTCCCCAGAAAAACCCCTCCGTTTGGTTCATGAACGACCCGCTCAATGGAGGCAAGCGAGCGGAGCGCCTGCTCTGCATCAGATTGCAATTCTGGGTAGAGAAGCCGATGGTGCAGGTCACTGAGGGGACGCCCTACGTCACTGGGAATTAAATGGAAGATGTCAATGGCGAGCGGGGTAAATCGGGTAATGTGAAGATTGCGATCCAAAAAAACTGTAGCTATGGCACTCGTTGTTATCAGGTTCTGGAGATCACTGTTGGCATGGCCAAGCTCATCGACCCTGCTCTTCAACTCTGAGTTTACGGTCGTAAGTTCCTCGTTGATCGATTGCAATTCCTCGCGGCTGGTTTCGAGTTCCTCGGTGGCAGAGCGCAATTCCTCATTCATTGCCTGAAGCTCCTCATTGCTGGCTTTGAGGTCTTCACTGCTGGTTTCGGATTGTTCGACAGTGTCTCGCAACTGCCCCTTCAATTGTTCGTTTTCGCGCTCGAGAAGACTAATTGTCGAGTCTGACTGAGCCTGGTGCTGCCCATCGACGGCAGCATTGCCATCGGTCGACGGACGTTCCGAGAAAACTATGAGGAACAAATCGGCTCCAGATCTCCGGCGGGAGCAACTCGAATGTCAACCGCCGTGCGGTTTCCGTTAAGCTCGATCGGGACACGATACGTCTCGGCTGCCTCCCCGGTCTGAGCCGTTCGGAACAGCAGGGCGCGCAATTCAACACGGAGCATGGGATGGATAAGACCGAGGACGTTTGCCGTAAGCTGGGCTCCGGCCACTCGCAGGAATCGGCCCGCGCTCTCCGAGAGATGTTGAATCTCATGGTCAGTATTCACGATTAGCGACGGCGGAGCGAACCGCTCGATGAGTTTGTAGTGAAGTTCCGTCCAGGAGGCGGGGTCCATTCCTCTGCGATCAGCGTTCCTCTGAGTTGAGCCGGCTGGCAAAATCATGAAGGAAGCCGGTTCCGGGAACGACAGGGCTTCCCGGAACACGCCCGGCCTTCTCTGAGATCTGTCGCATTATGGAGCTCGGGCCTTTTGGAATGGGTAAGGAAATGAACGGAGCGTGTTTTCGTTGATAAATGCGGCTTTTCTTGTCCACCAAATCAAAAAGCGGGCTCGACTCGTCCATCGATTCCGCTGATCCCAAAAACAGGATGCCCTGCGGCCGGAGAGCGAAATGAAAGGTATCGAACACTCGAGTCTGCGCTTCCCGTGTAAGATAGATGAGGATTGCGGCACGAGATGAGATCGATTCGTGAAAAGGCAGCATCCTTGAGCAGATCGTGCGTCGTAAACAACACTACCTCGCAACCTCACGCCGGATCCGGTATCCTCCCTGTTCTTTCGCAAAGAAGCGCCTCAAACGTTCCGGACTTACATCGGCCGTGATGGCTTCCGGATACGCTCCATGGCGTGCGATGGCAATGGCTTCCGTATTCAAATCGGAGCCGAAAATCTGAATGGTGGGAGGTGAATCCAGCGTTCTCGCGTGTTCGAAGGCGAGCATTGCGAGCGAATATGCTCTTCACCGGTGGCACAGGCGGGCGCCCAGATTCGAACTGTGTCACCCTGGCTTTTGCTTTCGAAGAGCCGTGCCATACGGCCCTCCAGCGCCTTAAAGGCGTCCCGGTCACGAAAGAAGTTCGTCACCGAAATCAGCAGATCTTTCAAGAGAGCATCCGCCTCGCCCGTATTAGTTCTCAGGAAATCCAAATAAGCTGACAATGTAGGAATGCCATTGACCTGAAGACGGCGCGAGATTCGCCGAAGAATGGTAGTCCGCTTATAATAGGAAAAGTCATGGCCGGTGCACATTCTTACGAAGGTTACAACATCCCGGAGAGCCGTTTCAATATCCGAGGAGGCAGGGGCAGCAGGAGGAGCTTGAGCAGGCGGGGGCCCGTCCTCGGGGGGAAGCGCCAGTTGGTTCTCGAGACTGTAATAGCCAAGCAGCCGTTTGGGCATTTCCGCAACTGGGAGCACCCAGTCAACCATGCCAGTAGCCATCGATGCCCGCGGCATGCCGGTGCATTCGGCTTCGTCGGGATCCTGGGCGATGGTCAGGCCACCTCGCTCTTTAATGCGCCGCACTCCGATGGCGCCATCCCCGTCAGCGCCCGACAGAATCACGGCTGCGGCGTGCGGTCCATGAGTGTCGGCCAGGGAACGAAAAAACAGATCTACTGCCACGCGTTTGCCGCGTTCGCGCTCGAGGTCAGTCAGTTTCAGGTGGGCGGTTACGGCCGTCAGATACTTTCCTGGTGGTATTACGTAAACCGTATTCGCGGTAACCTTGGTGCCATCGACAGCATGGATCACCGGCATCGAGGTCGCCCGAGCCAGCAAATCTGGGAGAATGGACTCGTGCTCTGGGGAGAGATGGATGACGACAACGAAGACCATCCCCGAATCGGCCGGCATCGCTTCAAAGAACGCCTTCAAGGCAGCGATGCTCCCCGCTGATCCGCCCAAGCCGATCATGGGTGTGAGTGCATACCCGTGAGTCGGAACGATGTTGTCAAGTTCGACCTCCGGGTCCGACTTGAGTAAATCAGGTGAAATCGAGGGCAATCCGCTTCCCACCTCACCTTCGCTCGCGGTTCTTGTCAGCTGTTCGTCGTCGAGCCTCATACACTTCAAAATCATCGCCGATTGGCCGTCCGGTGCGAGCGCGAGTTTTGCGATTCTTTAGAAACGAGAAGCACGGATGCGCCGGCCAGGCGCTGCATGCTGGCCGAGGTTTGCCCCCGCAAGCCCACCCGGTCAGGGAAGCGAAAAACCGCAAATGCTTCGCAATCTCGCGAATTCCGCTGACCCCCGACGCCGAAAAATCTTGTGAGGCTCGGCAGAAATCCTGGATACTGCTACCCCGGCCGTGAATCCTTTACCGCCCGCCATCGCCAGTACGGACGATTTTCATCCCATCGTTTTCGTTGAGCCGAGGTACGCGGAGCTGTTTCGCCGATCCATCGTGGCGGCTGGGTTCGAGCCTCTCGTCGATTCGAGATTGTGCGGGGTATGCGATCTGACGGCTTTTCGATTCGACCAGGAAGTGGAGGTTGAGAAAATTGCCGGCTGGTTCAACGACATTGTGGGTGCGGGCAAATCACACGGTCCATCACGAAACAGGCCTGTCTCCCCTTTTTGATGAGTGACAGATCCTTGAAGCTTTGCCACGCGATCCCTCGGTCCGGTGAAACAAGCCACCGTTGCGAAACTCGACCGCAGCGGCCTCGAGTCCGCGCAACGGTAAGTCGGCGGTGCTGGCCAGCTCGAGAAGCTTCTTTTTGGGATAGTAGGCGCAGGCCACTCCCTGACCGACGAGCCAGCGACCGTCGCGCATCGAGCGCGGCTCCGGCGATCGCTTACTCCAGCCGAATCTGGAGTAGCGTCATTTTC
>CAVRLO010000021.1:0-1010808 GCA_963721815.1 uncultured Candidatus Rokubacteria bacterium | reverse complement strand
TCTTGGCGGTGGGCGCCTCAGCGGGGAACGCTACGTCACCGCGTCGATCGCCTCCTGCCCGGGGTCGAGCCAACTCGCTGCCGTATGTGTGGTGAACCTGAAGCTCTCCTACGTCCCAGGGTCCTCGAGCCCATGGGACGCCGCTGGTCGAGGTACTGGATCTTCGCGACCACCAAGCGGACGCGGTGCGTTTTCCGAGGTACTCCAGAGCCTGAGCGTTCCCACTAGCCTTGGCAAGAAGATGACGCGTCCGGAGCTCTTCTCCACTCGCTGCCACAACTTGCATGTCCGTGATCTCACCGGCGATGACGCCGGCTTGCACCTCTTATCGCCGCCGCGTGACGGTGTAGGTCTTGCCCTCGAGCGCCACAGTGGCGAGCGACGGACCCTGGACGCGAGAGGATGCCGCTATTACCGCGGGCGCCGCGCCCCGTCCTCGCCGCTTGTCGTCACGCACGTTGACCGTCCTCTCCCGGCCCAGATGCTGATTCTCAGCGTTTGGCTGTCGCCCGTTTGCCGTTCAGCCCCTGCAGGTTTCCAAACGGCTGATACCTTCCTTCACCTGCGCGACGCGCCCCGCGCCGCTTCTGGCGAACGGCCCTGGCCTGGCTCTCGATGTTGGCGAACAGCGCGGGGTGACTTTCTCGCTTCAGCCCCACCCAGATAAGCGCACGCAGGACGATCTGGAGGCTCACCGGCAGCCTGAGCACGGTCGTCGCCTTGCCCGCGATGGCGCGAGCCTGATCCAGCACATCCTGCGAAAGAATGAGGAGGAGTCTCGTCTTGTTCTCGAGTATCAACATCATGCTCTCCTGCCTAAAGAGTCACGTACTTGCCCATTCAGCGCCATCGGCTTCGTTCTCCGGCCAGGACCGGGGCGCGTCCCGGTCGGCGCCGGCACGGGCCCCGGCCTGGCCGCCCTCATCAGGCGGCCTTGACTTCGATCATCCTCGGCACCGCCGCGCGCGGCGCGGGGATCCTCACCTCGAGCATGCCGTTCGCGTACTTTGCCTCCAGCTGGGCGCCGTCGACGCCCTCGGGGAGCGCGAAGCTCCGCTGAACCCACCGTACGCGACCTCGCGGACGAAGTAGTCCTTGTCCGCAGTCTCAGGCCCGGCTGTGCGCTGGCCTTTGACGGTGAGGACGTTGTCGATCCAGGACACCGCGACGTTCTTCGGATCCACGCCCGGCAGGGCGAGCTGGATGACGTACGTGCCGTCCTCGATCCGCCCCTCCGCGGCGGGGAGCCACAACGCAGGGCGCTGAACGGCCTCGTCCGTGACGCCGTCGCCGAACCTCAAGAACAGGTCATCGACATCGTGGTGGAAATGGAATTGCCGGGTTGGAGACCAGCGAAGCATGGTGCTCATCGTGCTCCTCCATCGGGACAGTAAGTCGTTCGATAGTGTCGTTCTCGATGCTGACTTCGTTGCCGGAGTACTCGCCGACCAGAATCCGGTCGCCGGCCTACACCTCCTTGACGGGATGCTTGGCGTTGCCCCGTCCAATCCACTTGACTTGCTACGTTTTAACATAATATAAATTATATATCAAGTAAGAATTATATAAAATATACGATTTAGGATCGTGATGTCGACGCGAGACAGACATAGCAAGACGCTGAGGATCAGCGTCTTGGCAGGGAGACGACGATGTCGAAATGGATAGGGATGACAATCGCGCCGCTGGTACCGGTCGCTTTCGGAGCCTGGAGGGTCGTCCTTTGGGCATGTCCAGCTCAGTGATGCTCCCCCAGTCTGCGAGGCTAAGGCTGTTGGAACTGGGGTCAAGTTTCGTCACCGCATTGGCGGAACAGAGGCGACCGATGCCCGGCCTCAATGAGCGCCGCGAGAGGGCCAGATGACGTGGATCGAACGGAAGCAGGGAATGGATGGCGGCGCCCGGAAGAGATCGTTACGAGATTCGCGGAGGATGGGTTCGACGAACGCCGATGTGCCTGGTGACCAGGGGCCTGGAGAAATGGAGGAGGCGCGCGATCGAGATGGATTCTGAGTTCGGCACCCGTTCACGACATCGGGATCTACCTGATGCAGCAGGACAAGCTGGACGAGTCGATACCAACCCCGGGCTCCCCTTCAGCTCGTCCGCCTTGACGTGCCACACTCCTAAGGCGGCGGACCGCCTTGGCCTTGCTCTCAACGTTGGCGACAAGGGTCGGGTGGTCATCTCTCAGCCCCTCCTCGATGAGGGCCCGGGAGGACGATTTGAAGGCTCGGGAGCTTGGAGCGAGATCGTTGCCTTCCCAGCAAGATTCCAAGCCTGGTCCTGGACATCCTGCGAAGAATGAGCAGGACTCTCATCTTATTCTCGAACAACCACCTCCTGCCGGCCCAGCGGACTCCTGACCTGACGCCTGGCGCTTGTCGATTTAATGGTATCGGTCAAGCGAGGATCGCGAGGGTTGAGGCGGAGGCCGACGCTCGCGCGCATTCGGAGAAGGAGGAAGGGTCAGGATTCGGAATGTTCGTACCCTGGGTGGTCGGCACCAAGAGTCTTGCGGGGCGGGTCCAGGAAGCAGTGGCCCGCCGTGTCAAATGGATTCTGTGTTGACTCTCCCGCATTCTGTTTCTTTGCTTTCGAAAAGCGCGATCCTCGAATCGCACTGAGCACCAGCGACATCAAAAGTAGTGATCGGATCTGGTCGTAAGGGAGTTCTCCGTGCTGAACGGGCTGGAGTGGATCGTTCTTACGGCGGCTGTTCTCGGGGTCTTTGTCGTGGGGGATCTCGTCCTCTGTGGCGGCCAAGCCTACTGCAGGCAATTCAGGGGCCAGCAATAGCAGCGACGGCCTTATACAGCTGCTCGACCGCGCCGAGGATCGTGGCGATCGCCACGACCACCCCGCCGGCCACGCCGACCGCCAGAACGTCATTTAGCATCACGTTCCCGAGTTAGCCACCGCCGGCCTCCCTGTACAACTCGCGATGGAGTGTCGAGCCTCCCTCTCCCCAGCGGCGAGGGGGTCGCCGCACAGTGGGCGGATCTGAGAAGGCGGTCGGACGAACCTCACTCTCCCGTACCAGTCTCATTTCTTGAAAAGAAGTTCAACCCCGTCGGCGCATGCTCGGGCGACAGCATAGCCAGCCTTTTCTTGCCCGGGCATCTTATCCCAGCCACCTTTTTCAATGACTTCAGCTCTCTGCCAGCTACTTACGGCCTCGAGTTCCTTGAGTTTCGCTTCATGGTTCGGTTGCTTCATAAATTGGGCGACGCAGATCGCCGCCTGACTCGCCAAGACCGCCTCTTTGGTCATCGTTTGGGTCGTGCCGGAGGTTGTCCAGCCACCCCACGCAAAGCCGAGGATCATTACGATGACTGCCCCACAAATCAGGCCCCACACTCCATACTTAATCTTCGCTGCCGTCTCTGGCTTCATTGACAAGACCTCCTGAACCGGGATCCCCGATATGGAGCCATTCCGCCTCTATGGCAGCGTCCACCGAGCGACGGTCCCGTCAGTCAACTCGTTCACGCGTCCCGCCACGTTGCCGGCGGTGCTTCTGGCAACCCTGGGGCTTGTGTCACCGGTGCTACCGGGTTAGGTCCACCGACCCTGCCGTCGAGAGCCACTCGTCGCCGAGTCGCCGCCCGCCGCCATTCCCGCCGATCCCTGTACGGTCCTCCGTCTCACGCTGTCTGTATTGGAGGCCCGCGTCGCGCCTAGCCGGAGTCCTCTCAGAATCCCTTCCGTCGCATGCACGTGCGATATGTCGCCTGATACGCGGCATCCGTGATCCCATCGGTCGCCATCCCAGTGAGCTGGGGATCCGAGGACTCCATGCGGATCGGCCCGACCCACGTGGTCCACGTCGCCGCACTGTCCGTCCGGGCCGACTCCACGCGCACATAGTCCTTGGTCGTCGGCGTGGCGGTGCCCGCCTTCACGGCGACTTGCGCGTCCGCGTTGCAGACGGTGAAATCGGCTGCCGTCGGCGTCTGGGCATACACGCTAACCGCCGCCGAGACAAGGCTCGCCACGATGGCGCCAACAAGAGCACGCGTCACGTTCCGCATGGAGCACCTCCTGAGAGCAGTCACGGCCCGACGACCACCGACTTCACGAACAGCGCGGCCGCCTCAAAGCCCGTCCTGCCTGATACCGATAAAACTTATACTTGATATATAATTTATATAATGATACCATGACCGAGTCAAGCGGAATCGCGAGGGGGAGGCGGCGGCCAACGCTCCCCGCCCCCGGAGAAGGAGGACGGATCATGGAGCTCGGAATGTTCGTCTCGTGGGTGGTCGTGGGGTTGCTGGCTGGCGGGCTGGCCGAGTTCGTGATGAAGGATGGAGGGTACGGGCTGATCGGGGATCTGGGGCTCGGTCTGATCGGGAGCGTCGTGGGGGGCTGGATCTTCTGGGCCCTGGGCGTCTCTGCGGGCGGGGGGCTCTTCCCGACGGTGTTCGTCGCTTTCGTCGGGGCGGTCATCGTGATCGTCGCCCAGCGGAAGGTCTGGGCGCACGCCTAGGAACGTGAACCTCACATCCCGGGTGACCAGGTCGAGCCTCGACCTGGTCACGCTGCATGGCCCGGGTGAAGTCCATCGCAGGAGGAGCGTATGAAGATTCGTCCGTTGCATGATCGGCTTCTGGTGGAGCGGCTCGAGGAGAAAGAGGTCAAGAAGGGCGGGATTATCATCCCGGACACGGCCAAGGAGAAGCCCCAAGAGGCCAAGGTGATCGCCGTTGGCAACGGCAAGGTCACCGACGAGGGCAAGAAGATCCCGCTCGACGTGAAGGCCGGCGACAAGATCCTGTTCGGGAAGTACTCCGGCTCCGAGGTGAAGATCGACGACAAGGAGTATCTGATCATGCGCGAGGACGACGTCCTCGCCATTCTCGAGTAAGCAGGAGGAACGCGACCCATGCCAAAGCAGCTCAAGTTTGACGAGGACGCCCGGGCGGCGCTGCTCAGGGGCGTCAACATCATGGCGGCGGCCGTGAAGGCGACGCTGGGCCCGAAGGGCCGCAACGTCGTCATCGACAAGAAGTTCGGCAGCCCCACGATCACCAAGGACGGCGTCGCCGTCGCCAAGGAGATCGAGCTGAAGGACCCCTACGAGAACATGGGCGCGCAGATGCTGAAGGAGGTCGCCTCCAAGACCTCCGACATCGCGGGTGACGGGACGACGACCGCGACGGTCCTGGCCCAGGCGATCTTCCGCGAGGGGCTCCGCAACGTGACCGCGGGCGCCAATCCCATGGGGCTCAAGCGCGGCATCGAGGCGGCGGTGGAAGCGGTGACCGACGGAGCTGAAGAAGGTCTCGAAGTCCACGAAGGACAAAAAGGAGATCGCCCAGGTCGCGACGATCGCCTCGAACAACGACAAGACGATCGGCAACTTGATCGCCGAGGCGATGGAGAAGGTCGGCAAGGACGGCGTCATCACCGTCGAGGAGTCGAAGTCGGCTGACACGGTCCTGGATTTGGTCGAGGGCATGCAGTTCGACCGCGGCTACCTCTCGCCGTACTTCGTGACGGACGCCGAGCGCATGGAGGTCGTGTTCGAGGACGCGCTCGTCCTCATCTACGAGAAGAAGATCAGCGTGATGAAGGACATGCTCCCGCTGCTGGAGCAGGTCGCCCGGGCCGGCAAGCCCTTCCTGATCATCGCCGAGGACATCGAGGGCGAGGCGCTGGCGACCCTGGTCGTGAACAAGCTCCGCGGCACACTGCACTGCGCCGCCGTCAAGGCGCCGGGCTTCGGTGACCGCCGCAAGGCCATGCTCGAGGACATCGCCACGCTGACCGGCGGCAAGGCGATCACGGAGGACCTCGGGATCAAGCTCGAGAACATCAAGCTCGAGGACCTCGGAAAGGCCAAGAAGGTGGTCCTCGACAAGGACAACACCACGATCGTCGAGGGCGCCGGCAAGACGAAGGAGATCGAGGGACGCATCAAGCAGATCCGGGCCCAGATCGAGGAGACGACCTCCGACTACGACCGCGAGAAGCTGCAGGAGCGGCTGGCGAAGCTGGCCGGCGGCGTGGCCGTGGTGAAGGTCGGGGCGGCCACCGAGACGGCGATGAAGGAGAAGAAGGCCCGGGTCGAGGATGCGCTGAATGCCACCCGGGCGGCCGTCGAGGAGGGCATCGTGCCGGGCGGGGGCGTGGCGCTGCTCCGCGCCGTCGAAGGCGATCGACGGCCTCAAGCCTCGGGCGACGAGAAGGTGGGCGCGATGATCGTCAAGCGGGCGCTCGAGGAGCCGATCCGCCAGATCGTCGAGAACGCGGGCGCCGAGGGCAGCGTGATCGTCGAGAAGGTGAAGAGCGAGACGGTGCCGAACCGCGGCTACGACGCGGAGAGCATGGAGTACGTGGACATGGTGCAGGCGGGCATCATCGACCCGACCAAGGTCGAGCGGGTGGCGTTGCAGAACGCGGCGTCGATCGCGTCGCTGCTGCTCACGACCGAGGCGCTCATCACGGATATCCCGGAGGAGAAGTCGGCGGCCGCGCCGGCGATGCCGCACGGCGACATGTATTAGCGAGGAGAGAGATATCCCCCTCAGACTCCCCCGTAACCCTCCGGTGGGGGTCTTCCCTCGGCCCGGGTCGAGTCGTGACCTGGGCCGCTTCACCGTCCGGCGCCCACTCGGCGCTCGGGATGCGCAGCCCGGCCGAGTACCGGGGTGTGAGCCCCAAGACGAGGCCATCCTGGCCGTTGTGGCTTGGGAGTTTTTGCTTGAAGTCGCTCTAGTCATGCTCACCGGGCGTCAACCTCGGCGTCAGGCGATGCATTGGGTGGGGCAGCGGGGGACCGACGCAACTTTACGCTGTGAGGCGGCCAGCAGACGAAGTCGGGGCGGCGCGCTAGAAGGAGCCGATCAGGCGCTCGACCCGTTCGTCGTGGGACTGGAACGGGTCCTTGCAGACGATCGTCTCGCGTTCCGGGTCGTTCAGCTTCAGGTAGACCCAGTCCACGCGGTAGTCCTTGCCCTTCAGGTTTGCCTGACGGATGAACTCGCCGCGCAGGCGGGCGCGCGTCGTCTGCGGCGGCCCGTGCTTGGCCTGCTCGATCGTCTCGTCGTCGGTGATCCGGTCCACCTGGTCGTTGAGCGTCAAGCCGGTAGTAGACGCCCTTCTCGGGCCGGATGTCGTGGTACTGGAGGTCGAGCAGCGAGACCTTCGGGTCGCGCCACGAGAGCCGGTGGCGGTCCATGAACTTGTCGATCCACGTTTTCTTGATCACCCAGTCGAGCTCGCGCGAGAGCTGCATCGGGTCCGACTCGAGCTTCGTGAGCACGTCGGTCCAGCGGGCGAGCACGTCCTTCGTCGCCGGGTCGGGGCTGATCGAGTCCACATAGCGCGTCGCATACTCGAGGTACTCGAACTGCATCTGGAGCGCAGTGATCGTGCGCCCGTCCTTGAGCTTGATCGCCTCTCTCAACGTCGGGTCGTGGGAGATGTCGCGTATCGCCTGTACGGGTAATTGCAGCGAATAATCTCGATCGAAGAATCCATCTTCGATCATGTCGAGCACCAGGGCCGTTGTCCCGATCTTCAGATAGGTGGCCACTTCCGACATGTTCGAGTCGCCCACGATGATGTGCAGGCGGCGATAACGCTCGGCGTCGGCGTGCGGCTCGTCGCGCGTGTTGATGATCGCGCGCGACGAGGTCGTGGCGCCCGAGATCTCCTGGCAGATGTGCTGGGCGCGCTGCGAGAGGCAATAGTGGAAGCCCCGCGGTGTCTGGAGCACCTTGCCCGCGCCCGCGACGATCTGGCGGGTCACGAAGAAGGGGATGAGCGCCTCGGCCAGGCGCTGAAATGACACGTCCCGGCTCACGAGGTAGTTCTCGTGGCAGCCGTAGCTGTTGCCCGCCGAGTCGGTGTTGTTCTTGAAGAGGAGGATGTTTCCGGAAAGCCCGTCCTCGCGCAGGCGCTTCTCCGCCTGGTGCCGGAGGTCCTCGAGGATCCGCTCGCCTGCCTTGTCGTGGCTGACGAGCTCGGCGACGTCATCGCACTCGGGCGTCGCGTACTCGGGGTGGAACCCGGTGTCGAGGTAGAGGCGCGCGCCGTTCTCGAGGAAGACGTTTGCGTTGCGAGCCCCGGGGATGACCTTCTCGAAGAGGTACCGCACGACGTTGTCGGGCGACAGGCGCTGGCCGTTCAGGGTGCAGATGAGACCGTACTCGTTCTCGAGGCCGAAGATCCGGCGTTTCATCTGGGTTTCAGCCGGGATTTCCGATATGGACCCATGCTGCTGAGCAAGCCGCACGCTCGCCAACCTGCCGTGCCGCTGGTGCGGAATAGGTGACAGGGGGCTTTCTCGGGATTCCTGCTCTGCTGACCGTGCCTCGCGAAATCATTTGTCCGCCAGAATCAGCGCGTGCTGAAGCGTCATCGCGTCCAGATAGCGCTCGACCGCTCGCGGGTTCGTGAGGCTATGCGTGCTCGGGCGATCGACGAGCGTCATCGGTTGCCTCACGGAGACCTTCGTCCGGAGCACGACGCGAGGTTTCTTCTTCTTCGGAATGTTCCTGGCCTCAACCTTCTACCGGGATTTCCGATGTGGAGCCGTTTCTCCGCCGCTGAGCAAGCCGCACGCTCTCCAACCTGCTCGACCTTCTCCCTTCTTTCGACACTCCCGCCAGGATTGCCCCGCCCCTGTCTCACTCCCCTCCGTGGGCCGGCCGCTCGATCAGATCGGACGCCACGTGAGTCGCTCGATGCGCCGGAGGATCTGCCCAAACAGGCGACGCGTCAAGTGGCTCTGGGCCAGCCTGTAGCAACAATAAAGACAGGTATTCCAGCTCCCGCCACCGCTTCCGGGCCAATGACGTGCGGTTGCTCCTGCGCGTCATCGCCTACAATCTCGGCAATCTCACTGCGCCGGCTGGTTCTGCCGCTCGCCAGTCCAGCAGTTGGTCCCGGACGAGCCTCCAGCAGCGGCTATTCCCAAAGACTACGAACTCGCGCGGGGTCGCACGGCCTGGTGGAGCCCCCGCAGCCGCCACTGGCCGTCAAATGGCCATCGAGACGCCCGGAAGGCAGGGCCTCCCCAGCCGCCCACGAACAGCGGAGGCGTGGCGTCGCGTCGACCCTTTTCGCTCATGCGCAAAGATTCTGCAACGAGTGCAGCCGTGGTTTCGGCAAGAAACCGGCGCGAGCGGTGAGCGACCCAATGGCAGCACAAGAGCCACGACGCGAGTGAGCATTCTCTGGTCTTCTCGAACTCATCCGGGGCACGAAGCTCCCCGATCCATCGCTCAGCTGACCGCCCGCAGCAGCAGCGATGGCAGTCTCATTCCTGCTCACTGCCGGGCAGGACCCAGGTACATCGCCATGAAGCGCTCGCGCTCCGATTCCAAAGTCTTTCGTCTGTCACCTTCGAGGGTTGTCTTCACTCGGTGGTCTGAACCAGTCAGGCATGCCTCGTAGTACCGCCTGAGCCCTTCGACGCCACCCGTTGCGAGCGCGCTTTCCGCGTGCTCCTTCAGCTTCCAACCCGGGATCAAGTCCTTACCACCTTCGTATACACCAAGAACAACCGCCAGCATCGCCGTCCCTCTGTCCATTCCTAGTCTCCTCGTCGAGCCGCTACCGGATCGTCAGCGACGAATCAGGTCAGGCTGAAGCGCGCAGACGACCGTCCGCGCCTGCAGACATTCGGGGCATCTTCCGGGGGAGGCGCTACGCCTCACCCGCGCGTTCGGATTGAGCGCGCCGCCGCTCGAGCTCCTCGGGATCCAGGCGCATGCCGAGCGAGAGGCCCATCGCCCCGAGGATCGTCGTGATCTCGTTGAGCGATTTCTTGCCGAAGTTCTTCGTCTTGAGCAGCTCGGCCTCGGTCCTGGGCACGAGCTCGGCGATGGTCCGGATGTTCGCGCTCTTGAGGCAATTCGACGCGCGGACGGAGAGCTCGAGCTCGTCGACGCTGCGGAAGAGGTTCTCGTTCCGCTCGGTCCGCGGCCGCGTCTCGTCGCGCTTAGCCGCCGCCTCCTCCGCTCTCGCCTGGGGAAAGTTCGTGAGCAGTTCGAAGTGGTCCTCAAGGATCCGCGACGCCTCGGCGACCGCCGCGCCCGGCGCGACGCTGCCATCGGTCCACACCTCGAGGACGAGCCGCTGCCGGCCGTCCCCGGCTGGCTCGATGTGGAAGCTCACGCGCTCGACCGGCGAGAAGTCGGCGTCGAGCAGGATCGCGTGGATGGGCAGCGCCTCGGGCTCCCGCTTCTCGGCGGGCACGTAGCCGCGGCCGCGCTCGACGCACACTTCCATCTCGAGCACGCCGTCCTTCTCGAGCGTGGCCAGCGGCACCTCGGGGGTGAGGATCTCGATGTCGGCGTTCTTCTCAAAGTCGCTCGCCGTGACCGTGCCCGGGCCCTGCGCCTTCAGCCGGAGGATCTTCGGGCGGTTGCCGTGCAGCACGAAGGCCACCTTCCGGAGGGTCATCATGATGTCGAGGGTGTCCTCCGTGACCCCGGGCAGGTGCGAGAACTCGTGGAGCACATGCTCGATTTTCACCCACGTGGGCGCGGCCCCGTGGATGGCCGACAGGAGGACCCGGCGGTAGGCGATGCCCACCGTGAGGGCGAACCCCGGCTCGAAGGGCTCCATGACCAGCTTGCCGTAGTGCTGTTCCTGGACAGCCCAGTCGTGCCGCGCGGGAAGCTGGAGATCCAGCAAGCGGACCCCCTTCAACGCGTAAGAGGATTGAACGCGACCGTGACAAGAACCGGCACAGGAGCGTTGAGCTGACTCTAGACTACTCTCCCCGCCCCGACGGTCAACCTGGTCCAGGACTCCACTGCGCGGCGACGGGATTTCTGTTCCCGATCACTGGGTCTGGGTTGCGGCGCTGCCACCAGTCCGACCAACTCCACCTGCGTCAGGCGGGCATGGCGACCTTCTTCAGGAGGTCAAGTTCATCGAGAACCCTCCCGACCCCCAGGGCCACGCAGGACATCGGGTCCTGGGCGACCGTCACGGGAAGTTGCGTTTCCTTCCCGAGTAGCCGGTCCAGCCCGCGTAGGAGGCCACCACCGCCGGTGATGACGATGCCCGTATCGACGATATCCGCGGCTAGTTCTGGGGGGGTCTGCTCGAGACAGGTGCGCACCGTCTCGACAATGGTCATCACCGAGTCGCGCAGCGCCTCCCGAATTTCGTCCTCAGTGAGGACGACGGCTCTTCGGGAAGCCGTCGACGAGACCCCGGCCCTTCACTTCCATGGTGCGCTGGTCACCCTCCCCAGGGTAGGCCGACCCGAGGTTGATCTTGATCTCCTCGGCCCGACGCTCGCCGATCAGAAGGTTATAGTGCTTCCGAATGTGTTGCAGGATCGCCTCGTCCATCTGGTCGCCCGCGATCCGCACCGACTTGCAGTAGATGACCCCCGCCAGCGAAAGCACCGCCACCTCGGTGGTCCCGCCGCCGATGTCGACGATCAAATTGCCGCCCGGCTCCTGAATCGGCAGCCCGGCCCCCATCGCCGCCGCGACAGGCTGCTCAACGAGATACACGGCGCGGGCCCCGGCGTGCATCGCGGCGTCGCGGACGGCCCGCCGCTCGACTTGCGTGATGCCCGAGGGAACCCCCACCACGACCCGGGGTCGAAGGATCGTGCGATGCCACCGATGCGTCTGCGCGATGAAGTAGCCCAGCATCTTTTCTGTGATGTCGAAATCCGCGATCACCCCGTCCTTCAACGGCCGAATGACGCGGATGTTGCCGGGCGTGCGCCCGAGCATCGCCTTCGCTTCCCGCCCCACGGCGATGATGGAGTGGTCGGCCTCATGAATCGCCACGACGGAGGGTTCATTGAGAACAATCCCCTCGCCTCGGACGAACACCAGCGTATTCGCCGTGCCCAGGTCGATCGCGAGGTCATCCGAGAAGTTCTCGGCCCAGCGCTTAAACAACGTCACACCCCCCAATAGCTTCCAGCTCTACCACGTTCCCCGTGGAGCTCTAGTCCAGCTGAGCCACTGGCCCTCGTATCGGGCCGTGACGTCCGAACGGGAACTCGAAAGAGCGGCTGTTCGTCGACAGTCTCGGGGAACCGTCGAGCATCTGCATATCCAACCGGCGCAACGAAGCTGACGAGCAGATCGGTTGCGTTCAGACTAACATGGACCTCGTAGCTATCGACCAAGCCATAGACACCACGACGCCGGCAGGCCGACTACTGGGGACATGATGGGCGCGAAGACGCGATGACACCACGGAGACGATCCGATCGCGCCGGGTTACTACTATGGCTTAACACGACGGCGAAGCTTCGCGCTCGCCTGCTCACGTTGGAGCGCGGGGTGGCTGGCGAAGAGATGACCGTCAGGCCAGAGGACACGCTGCGAGCGGCGGGCATCAGCAGCAAGCGCCAGTCGCGGTATCAGCGGCGGATGTCGAGCCTGCTGGCGGGGAGGACTGATGGCCGAGCAGCCGAAAGACCCGATATATGACACCGTGCTCGAGCTCGCGAAGGTCCAATTGATCGCCGCATTTGATTCCTTCAAGACGGACGTCCGGATCCCATGGCAACAGATTCCCGGGAACGTTCCAAAGGTGCAACACCAGGTGTGGGTGGACGCCTTGAAAGAAACGCTAAAGCACCATCAGCAGATCGAAGGATTGCTCCCGTGATCGCCGCGATCTACGCGTGGCCGCCGGCAGCGCGAGGGGCTGGGGGGGAAGGAGACACACGGACATGGACGTTTTCCACGGCAACTGGCGCGCGCCGAAAGCATCCCGGCCGATCATCACCGTCGAGGCCACCGAGGATGCGATGAAACAACTTCTCGCCGCCTTCGGAATTCCGTCTCTCGACTTCGCCATCGGTGAACCCGGGCAGGAAGAAGTAATGATGCAGGTCTCGACCACCGGCAGCTTCCCGTTTCCTCGAGTCGTCGCGACTGGGACACGAGTTTCGGTGCGTGCTGCCGATCTTGCCGGCCATGACGTGCAAGTCCGGGTCTCCTGGAGCGATGCCATATGATGCCGTGCCTTGCGCAAGCCGGATCTTCGCCTGGCGCCTGAGGGGCTGGGGAAGGTGGAAGGGTGATGGCTAATACCGCGACGCTGGCGGACGTGAAGCTAGTGCTGTCGGCGCCGGTGCACATACAGACCAAGCGCAGTGGCTACGGGAAGGCGCGGGTCGCGTTCGTCTCGGCGCGAACGAAGTTCATGGATCGCGCGGCGGCGACGACCTGGACGGACACCGTCGAGGCCGCTCGCCGGCTGCACGCGGAAGCCAAGCGCGCCGAGCGTGAGCGCGAGGCTGTGGCGTCGAGGGCCGCCACAGACGAGGGAGGGGAAGCCTGATGGCCCGACGCGGGCTCTCAGGGAAGTAGGAGACGCATGACCACGCTCGGCTCCGCCCTCGAGGCCTTCATTCGCGAGCACGAATACTGCGGGGAGCTGGACACCGGGCTCGAGGACGATCGCCGTATGGGTGACGTGTCCGTGCGGGGCGAGGATCAATCTGTCTTTTGATATGGCCCACACCGGAGGATCTCTTGGCTCTGACGTTCAAGGTTGATAGCTCGACCAAAGAAGGAACGTTCATCCGGGTCTTTCGCGACGGGCAACCATTTGGGAAGATTTTCGACGCGGTTGGTCTTTACCGGTTCTACGAAGGTGATCGCGAGAAGTTGGGCGGCGGCGCGGAGCTTCAAGACGCGGATCTCGAGCGGCTCAAGATGGCGATCCAATCGAGGTACGAAGGACGACAGCGATGATCGACGCGACCAGGACTGCACGCAGTGACTGACCGCCTCGGACGCCTGCTCCTGGTCACGCTCGAGGCTGCGCGTGTCAACGCCGACGCGCCGGTGCTCACCGCGCTCCGTTCCTGGCTCGACTCATGGCGCGGTATCGGGGCCGTTGAGCGCGGTATGGCTCGCCAGGGCTACGATCTCCAGCTCACCCGGTATGACGAGAAGGGCTGGCGCGCGACCTTCTCTACGACGGGGATGGAGCATTCCCCCACGAGTGCGACGGGCTCCGCCTGGGAACGAGCGCCGTGGCGTGCAGTCCGAGGGCGCGGCTCGGGACGCGCTGAGCCGGGCCGATGGCTAAACCGAAGCCCGAGAAGAAGCCTGCAGCCGCGGCGTCGGCGATGAGTCGAATCCTCCCGATGGAGCTCCAGATCGGCGATCGGCTCGTCGACGAGACGGGCGAGTGGGAAGTCGTCGGCCGGCCGTATACGACGGCAGGTGGCAAGAACGCGCGCGTTCGCGTCCAGCGAGTCGGCGAGCCCGCTGTCACCGATCTACGGACGTGGGGCGCGCACGAGCGGATCAGCGTGAAGCGGGCGTGAGCGACGGAGCGAGGCACGCAGTGGTATCTTGGCAGTGCCTCCACCTTGGCCCTTAAGGGTTGACGCTACCGGCGTCTGGACCGTGGTGAATTTGGCTTTCACCGCTGCCGCGACCCGAGAGGTCACGATGAATCCCCCGCAATCCCTTCCTGTCTCGGCAGCCGTCCTTCAATCCGGGAGGAGGCGCGCCGGTGGAACATTTCAAACTCGGTGAGGCGGTCGCGCTGAATCGCCTGTCGACTGGTACACGCGGCACCGTCGTTAGCGTGACTGAGGATGGCCACCTAGTAACTGTGCGGTGGTCCATTCGCTTTCTACAGGAAGGTCGCTCGACCACGCACCGGCCTGATGACCTGGTGCGGGTCACTGGTAGGGCATGATCGACGGGCGCGACTCTCGACTCGACCGCGCGGCGTCGTCGTGCCCCTTCGCGGGCGTATCGATCTCGTTCGCCAGGCGGGACCCGGTGCCTGCCGAGCGATGCGAGGTGTCCCCTCCGGAGAAGGACGGCACGCGCATCCTGCACTGCGTGGACCCGGTGCATTGCCCGGCGAGCAAGGCGAAGGAGACTACAGAGCGTTAGACTCCGCGATCAGCCATTACGAGCGCGCGGGCCAACGTGCCCACGCCACGCACTTCGCTGGCGCCAACCGGAGACATTAGCGTCGCGCTGCGCCCGAGGAAGTCATGCTCCCAGGAGCGCGACGGAGGAGAGCACATGAACGCGGAGACTGAAACAGCGATCCAGAACTTGAGCAAAGCCTTCGCGGACACCGCCGAGACCATGAAACGGATCGCGAACTCGCTCGTAAACATCGAACTTCATCTGCAGGCCATGAGGCCATCGAACATGCAGACGGTCCGAGGTCCTTCCCGCTGACACGCTGCCGGACGGCCTTACCGATGCGTATCTATGTCTCCCCGCCACCGTGGACCCGCGCGGGGTGAAGTGGGCACCGCGATGACCTGGCGCGCGCCCTACTTCGACCTGACGTCCGGCCTCTTCGTCCCGCAGCTCGTCACCTGGGATCCGGAGACCGACGAGTTCACGAGCGTCGAAGGGTCGAAGGGGTTCGAGACGTGGACGGAGGCTGAGGAGGCGGGGAGGTTTCTCGCCCCGTGAAGATGACCTCCGCTCTCCGCTATTTCGGCCTCCTGATGCTGATCGGGATGCTCATCACGGGCTTCCGAGTGGGCTGGACACCGGCCCTCGTCAATTTCACTGGATTGCTGATGGACATCACGGGCGCTTCGTTGCTGATCATCAGCATCATGTCCCGCCCGGCGACCTACTTTCGCATCGCCAAGGGTCTAGTCCGCGGAGACAGAACCTTCTTGCAGTGGTGGGTACGCGACTTCCCGCTCGCATTAGCTGCCACCTTCGGATCGAAGGACACGAGAGACTCACAACCGTCGATGGAAGAGGACTTGAAGGACAACGTATGGGGCCTCTTGTTGCTCCTCCTCGGATTCGGGCTCCAAGCTCTCGCCGTATGGGCCCAGGCTTCACAATAAGCACCGCGATCTTGCAAACCACGTAGTCAGCGCGGGGTGACCGAAATGCCGTGGTTCTCCCTTCTGTGTAGAAGGTAGTTCCTTGTCGGGTCACCTCGCCTGCCTACAAGCCTGCACCTGGGCCCTGGATCGTCGGCCGGCCCCATTGTAGCGAAACGTAGCCATTGACGTCAGCCCCCGCCCACTTTAGGTTGCCGTCAATGCCGTGGTGGCTGGCCCGCTCCCGGCCCTCATTGGTTCTGAGCTTTCAGGTCGCCTTCGCTGGCCCACTTGTTCCCTGCGTAGCCCAGCTATCCAGTCGCCGAAGTGGGTTTCGCGAGTGCTCCTCTTCGTAGTCGCCCGCAGCCGTCTGGATCGGTACGAAGAGCTGCGCCAACAGTTTGAGAACTGGCGCGATGTCAGGATCGTCTTGGACCGGCGCGAAGGCAACCGCCGTACATCACAACCAACCTTTGCCGGAGTCAACCGACGCCGGATGGAGCGGCGCCGGGTTGATATTGGGGTTGATTCCTACGTGAAGCTGGGTTGGTCTGTGGTCGATACAGAAGAACGCGGATCGTGAACCCCTGCTAACCGACCTCGCTGAGTTCGTGCAGAACCATCGCCACCACGGCCGCCTGACCGCCGACGCCACGGAGCCTGCGTGGAATGGCTATCTGCTCACGGTGGCGTGTCCATGTGGGGTGGTGTTTGGGCGGTGGGTTACGCCTGAGGATGCTGAGCTGGACCTACTTCGCCTCGCGCGGCTAACCGCGGCGCGAGAGACAGGCATGTACGCGCGCCGCGAGTTGCGGGATCGAGAAGGGCTTGGTCAGGTCAAGTCGCGCCCACTGATCTCCACAGATTCAGCCGAGGCAGCGCTGCGCAACTTCGCCGGTGGCGGCTTCGAACTGGGGCCCGAGCGCCGAAACGATGACGTCGTCTACGAATGATCGAGCGCACCACAACATCGCCCGAGTTGACGCCGATGCGGATCTGCACCTCCATGCCCTGCGCGCGGCGCAGCTCATCCGAGTAACGCCGCACGACCTCCTGCATCCTGAGCGCGGCATAACATGCACGCAGGGAGTGATCTTCATGGGCGAGCGGCGCGCCGAAGAGTGCCATGATCCCATCGCCCATCACCTGGTTCACGGTGCCCTCGTAGCGGTGGACGGCGTCCATCATCCGCTCAAGACTGGGTCCAAAAGCTTCCGCGCCTCCTCGGGATCGCGGTCGGCGAATAGCTCCATCGAGCCCTTGAGATCGGCGAAGAGCACCGTGACCTGCTTGCGCTCGCCTTCGAGGGCCGACTTTCGAGGTGAGGATCCTCTCGGCGAGGTGCTTCGGGGTGTAGGACTCGGGAGAGACGAAACGCTGAGCCGTGGGAGTCGACGTCGCCGGGCTCGCAGGCGTGCGCACACTCAGGACAGAACTTGGCAGTCGCAGGAAGGCGCCGGCCGCAGTTCGCTGCATGTGCGGGCTAGGGGCCCAGCGCACTCCTGGCAGAATTTCGCGCCAGCTTCGTTCTCGTGCTGGCACCGGGGACACTGCATTGCCGGCCTCCGCGGGCAAGCATAGCTCCTTGGTGACTCCCCTAGAGCCTCAGATCTGGAGCCTCGAAGCCGGCAGGATCAAGTTGAGCGCTTCCCGGGGGAACATGTTCCGCCCCGGATCGATTCCCCGCGAGCGACTGCGCTCGCGATTTTTGGGGGCACGGGGGTCCGCCGAAGGCGGCCGCCGCGGGGCTGCCCTCGCCACCAGCGGCGCGCGTGTGTCTCGCGGCCCGCGGCGGGGATGGCCGGGTCTACTTCCCGTCCGGTCGGTCTCGGTCGGGCCACCGGTAGGGGGAGCGCGGAACTACTGGCGACCCTGCTGCTGCTGGGTCGGGTGCTGCCTCGGGTGCGGGTTCGCACGCCGGTCTTCGTCGCGGGCGCGGTTCCACTCTGGTCGGAGGCGTTCGACTTCGGTGGCCGACGCACGGCAGAGCGTACTCGGGCGCGTACACCGCACGGCCACTCCGATGAGGGGCAGAATCATCGCGGCGCACGTCTCGTCGCCAGTGGCGCGGTCGAGGCGGTGGTGGAGTTGCGCCAAGGCGGTGCTCGGCCGCGCGGCGTAGCTGATCGGCCGGCTTCCGCTTCGGGGTGCTCATGCGCGGGCTCCTGCGCGGCGGCGGCGATAGGCGCGCTGGGCCTCACGGCGGGCAACGAGGTCAGAGGCATGACGGCGCGGGCGACCGCCGCGTGCGGCCTTGGCAGCCAGCTCGTCAGGTCCCGCGGTGATAGAAACCTCGGCCAAATCGACCGGTCTGGTGCGGGCTGACGAGGAGGCGGAGACGGGATCGGGTACTGCCCTACGGTAGCAAGCGATGGCGGCGTCGGGCGAGGTGTGGATCCAGTGGCAGGCGAGGCAGGTCATGCACGGGGCTCCTGGTTGGTGGTAGGTGTCCGAGGTGTTCCTTGACGGTGGTCTGCGGAAGGGATTCCTTCGACGTACGGCCCGATCGCGCGGGCCAATATCCGGAAGGACTTGCTGAGTTGACGCCGCGCCAAATCCGATCCCCTGCGAGCGATTGAGCTCGCAATTTTCCGGGGCACGGGGGTCCGCGCAACGCGGGCGCTCGGGTGCTGCTCTCGACGCCGGCGGCCTGCGTGTGTTTCGCGGCCCGCGCGGGCATCTGGGTGCAGCGGTCAGGGCGTCAGCACGGTGTCACCCTCGTAGATGCTGGATGGCCGCGGTTTACCTCACGTCCGGTCCGTCACGGTCGGGCCACCGTGGGGGAACGACCGTGAACTAGCCGCGCCCCTGCTGCTCCTGGATCGCGGCCACTTGCCGCATCAGCTCCTCGATCTTCACGGACCTGCGCGAGCCGGCTCGTTCCTCTCGAGGGCGGTTCTGGCATGGATCTTTCGTGGTTGTGGGAGGGGCGCGCCTGCGGGGCGGGTTTTACCGACTATGGTGTGTCACGCTCTTGGTCTCCTGGGCCAGCCCGCGCCGGCTGCTGGTGGTGTGGACGATGCCGGCGGTGGGCTGCGCCGGTCGGAGGGGCGGGCACCGCTCACCGATGCCGGCCTCTACTGCGACCAGGGGGGAAGGCTAAGGTTCCAGAACTTCAACGCAACGTGTGGGGGTCGGCCGTCGCGCGCGGAGGCGCGCTCCGGCCTCCCACTGAAGCGGTAGCGGGTGGGGTCGGCCTCCGCGCTCCGCGCGTCGGCCTCCCGATTGAGCTACCACCAGGGCACCTCTATAGAGGCAGTTGGCAACAGCGGTGTCCGTGGTGGTAGGTCGCCCGGCGCCAGCCGGGCGGGCGGCTACTTCTGAGCTGCGCGGCGAGTGACGGCCAGAGCGACCCCACGTCCATGCGGCACCTCGGTGAGCGTCGCCAGGGCCGCGAAGGAATTGTGGAGGCTGGTGCCAGGCGTGCGGGCGGCCTTCGACAGCCGCGCCCAGGCGTTCTTGCCCCGGAGCCCCAGCGCCTGCTTGATGTCTTCCGAGTATCTGACCTGGCCGGGCGCCATCTCGGTCACGAGCGCGACGAAGGCGTCGTCGTAGCGCGCGCCGGTGCGCTTCGGCGCCCTGGCCAGCTTCCTGGTCGCCCGCTCCCACGGCAGCACCTGGGCGCCGGGCAGCGTCCGCTTGACCGCGTCGAGGATGCGGTCGGCGTCGACCATGAAGCGCCAGTTCGGGAGCCGCAGGAAGATGTCGCAGGGCTCGCAGGTCCCGTCCGACTTGGTCATGGTGCGGAGCCTGATCCGGCCCATGGCCTGCGCGAGCTGGGCCGCGATGCGGTTCTCGCGCACGAGCTTCACCTCGTCGGGCGGCGCGTTCAGCGCCGCGTCGTCCAGCTCCTTCTCGTGGACGGCCATGTAGGTGTTCAGGTCGAGCGAGGCGGTGGCGTACGGCAGCGTCGCGATCACCAAGCGTGTCGAAGTCGCGCCAGTCGTTCCTGCCGTCGATCTTGTTCCAGTGCGCGACGTCGAAGTCCGCTGAAGCCGGCGCTCGCGCCGACCTTCCGGAAGTGGTCCTCGCCGGCCTGGGCTACGACGACCAGCACGCGCCGCTCGCTGGCCCGGTCGCCGTAGTGCGCGACGAGCGCGGCGATGGTGTCGGTCGCGAGCTTGTCGCCCTTCGTCTTGGCCGTTGTCTTGCCGGTGCCGCTGGTGCGCGCCGCGTAGATCGTCACCGTCGAGTAGTCCCGGACCTGGGTCATCTGGCGCACGTCGAACTCGGCAGGCCGCCCGGTGTAGACGTTGTTGAGCCGTGCCGTCGCGTCGAACACGACGCCGTGCGTGCCGGGCGGCAGCAGCAGAAGGCGGTGGCCTGAGAGCGCAGTCCGCGCGCCGTTGCCAGCGGTCCAGCGGTACGCGCCGAGGTGGCGGCGCAGGGCTGAGAGCGTCTGGCCCAGGCGGGCGCGCAGCTCGGGCTCGATCCGCCGCGCGTTCCTGAGCCCCTGCTCCCACATGGCGAGCAGGTAGGCGTCGGCCTGCTCGGCCGTGAACGGCGTGAGCGCGAGTAGCTCGTCGGTGGAGAACGTGCGGTTCTCGCTCGTCGGGCGCCTCGCGCAGCACGCGGTTGATGCTCTCGATGACCCGCATAGCCTCCGGGTGCGCCTTCTCGACGGCGCGCGGCATCCGGCCCATCAGCTCCTTCAGCACGTCGCGCCGGATGCGCTCCTCGTGGACCTGGTCCAGGCTCTCGTCGATGATGACCAGCCCGCGCTGGCTGAGCGGATCGCTCCCACGACGGCGGAACTGGTGCATCTTCTCGAACTTGACCCTGGACACGTCCACGGCGAAGTCGTCGAGGCCGTTCTCGTAGGACTTGTGGCAGACCACGACCACGGGGTACGAGGCCAGGACGTTGAGGTTCTGCCGGTCGGCGAGCGGAAGGCCGGAGTGGTGCGCGAAGGCCATGTACGGCACGCCGGACCAGGCGTTGATGTCGCGTGCGTACTCGTCGGCCTGGTCCTTCGTGCGGACCACGATCAGCACGCCGGGATGTTTCTCGTCGACTGGCTTCACGGCGCACCAGACCTTCGCAGCCGTCGTCTTCCCTGACCCCAGCTCGCACGGGATCACCGGCCACACGTCGAGCGCGTCGGGGCCGGACTGGTAGTTCGAGCGTCGCCTGCATCTGGAGCCAGACGTGCTCCAGGGCGCTCGAGCCCACGTTGCCGTACTCGGCCCACTTGGCCTTCATCGCGGTGAGGAACGCGGTCGGGTCGACCATCACGCGACGATCTCATCGACCATGCGCTCCAGCCGGTCCTTCGACCGTAGAAAGAGCTGTAGCGCGGGCTCGGCCTCGCTCGGGAACTGAAACAGCGGGTCGCTGCCCGGTCGCCAGATGATGGCCGGCGTGATGCCGGTGAGCGCGATCACGGCGCCGGCGGCGATGATGCAGCGCGTACGGACGTCGAGGTTCTCGCCGGACATGAGGGTGCGTTCCTTTCTGGTCGCCGCTGTCGTCAGCGTCGAGCTATAGGTGGTTGCGCGACGGCCGGTCGCGCGGCGGTTCACCACTTCGCCACCGTCCGCAGGGCCAGCAGACCGTGGATCCAGCCGTTCAATTTCGTGAAACCGCGCACGTGACGCAGCAGACCGTCGGCCAGATTGCACGAGCGACATGCTGCGGCGCGGATGCGGCCCGTACGATGGCAGTGGTCGACATGCACATCGGCCAGCCGTAGCCGGCGACGGCATACATAGCAGCGGCCGCCCTGGGACCGGAGCATCCGCCTGAGCCCATCCGGCGTCAGCTCGTACTTCCTGCGGAGCCACCCCGCACGATCCGTGCGGCGCAACGCTATGGCGCACGTCCGACATTTGGTCCGGTGCGGGCGCGCGGGCCGCCGACGGCACCGGGTGCACCGGCGCCGCCGACGGAGCCTGCGGTAGGACGAGCTGGTCACGCCGCCACCCGATCCGCCCGCGCGCGGATGCGCGGCCGGAACATGCCCGCGTTCTTCCACCCGCCCAGGCTCGGGAAGAGCTTGTACCGGACGTCGGAGTAGAGATGCCACCCGTAGCCGCCCGTGCTCATGCGCGTCCCCCCGCCGTCGGCCGCCTCATCGAGAACGCATCCCGGAGCGCCATGACCGCGTTCGTCAGGTACAGCCGGCGCCCGTTGACCTCGGTGTACGGGAAGATGTTTTCGGCCAGCGGTGGCGGTGCGTCCTCCATGCGCCACGCGACGGCGGTCAGGAACGGCATGAGGTGCTCCTCGATCCCGTACGCCAGCTGGTCGCTGTTGGTGAGCCTGATCTCACTCATGCCGCGTGCCCCCCGCCCGCGCGCTCCGCCGTCTGCATCGCGGCAGCGCTGGCGCCGAACGCCATGATGTCGAGCGCCGCGTTAGCCAGCTCGACCAGCTCCGTGCGCGCCTCCTCGTGCTCCGGGTCGTCACCGGAGCGGAGACGGTCGAAGAACTCGATCTGCTCCTCGGTCGCGTACTCCTGCAGCTTCACCTCAGCACCCATCCGCAGCTCCTGTTTGCTTCCCGCGCTGCCTGCCTCGTGGGTCAGGGCTTATGCGCGGTCCTACCGACAGCAGAAATACGAACGCCCGCCGGGAATGGCGGGCGCGGTTACCGGGTGGTGGCGTTCTCTAGGATTCGCTGAAGCCGGGCGTTGCTCTTCATAGAGTCATCGGACTCACACACGAACGCCCACCGGGCCGGCCGGTGGGCGAGGGTGATTCGTCGAGCGGTCGGCGATTCCGCCTAAACTGCTTCGGCTGCTCGAGCCTGGAGCTCAGCCCAGGCCGGTGTCATCGTGCCGGCCGTCCGGTCGGAGTCCAATGCACGAGCTTCCGGATAATCTGGTCGCGTGCTTGCTTGAGCCGGCCGGTCGTAGTGATGGTGGTTCGCAGCGGAACTACGCGCCGTCGGGCATCTCCGGGATTACGTCGCGGGCCGGCCAGTTTATCAGCAGACATCACTCGGGGGATCTGCTTCCTCTATGGAGTCATCGACCTTTATCGAATCATCGAACTTCAGGTCTACGGTCATCTCCTGCTTGAACCTGAACTGGGGCCAGTCGCTGCCGGCCGCACGGCGGGCCTCCCAGCAAGCCCGCCAGTGCGCAACGGTCGGGTGGCCCGGCAGGTACTCTTCAAACGCCCGGTAGAACGGCTCGAGTCCCTCGAACCATGGGCGTGCAGCCTCCTCCAGCGCGTTTGTAAGGAGCGGGTAAGCGTCGCTCGCCACGAGGAAGCAGTCATTGATGACGGCGAAGTCCCGCACGTCGTATTCGTGCAGCTTCAGGATGACGTGGGCGGCGAAGGAGGCGTCCAGCGCGTGGATCATCACGGGCGCGACTGACGTGTAAATGGAGCCCTTCGTGTCGACTCGTTTCATCCGCGGCGTGCCATCCTTCTTTACCGCGTCGACCCACTTGCCGCGCTTCCGCACGCGCGCCCGCACCAGCCGACCGTACCAGTTGGGCTCGTCGCTAACTGGCACTAACGCGGTGAGCGGCGTAGCCGCGTTCGGTAGGACGATCTTCTCGGTGATCGGCTGGTTCAGCATGTACGGGTGCCCGTCGAACGGGTCGAGTAACGTGATGCCGCCCTTTGGCTCGCGCGCCTGGGCCGCCTGCGCGAGAGCACGCGCGATCGTCAGGTAGCGGTCGCGCATTGCCAGCACGAGGTCGACGGCCTTGCTGATCTTGCGTGCGTCCTGGAGCATCTGGCGGAAATCGGATAGCGAGACATCGGCCCACGAGTCGCTGTACTCTTCGGGGTCGCTCTTCAACTGCTTGAGTATCGACCGGTCACTCTGCCCATAAGCCGTGTTCTGCATGACGCCAGCCGAACTTCGGAGCTGCTGCGCTGATGCGCGCTGGAGGGCACCGTGGCGGTCGACCTGCGTAAACGCCGCCATGATCGCCGGCTTGAGGTCGTTATCGTGGAGGTACTGCTCGGCTTCGCGGTCGCCTGTGATGACCGCCACAATCTGGTACATCGACGCGCTCATATCGACGCCGATCAGCGGGCGTAGCGGGCCGGTGAACTCGTCAACCCAGAGCTCGCCGGTCTCCTTGTCCGTCCACTGCCGGACGTAGATGGAGCCATTGTCCAGTTCCTGGTGATCGTAGGCCTTGGCCACGAACCAACGCCCGCGCGGGGACGTCGTGGCGACCAACGGCTCCTCGGGGTCGCCCCAGAGCTGGAATCCCGCCGTACCGCGTTGCCGCTCCACGCCCTTCTTCGCCGACGCCTCCGACACCCAGAAGTGGAGCGGCTGGAAGCGGCGGTTGCGGACCTTCTTGTAGCCGGTTTTCACCTCCGCGAACTGCCCCGCCGGTGCGCCCTGGCGCAGCACCGATTCGGCCTGCTTGAGGCGACCATAGAGCGAGCTGTAGTCCTTCTTCGCTTGCTGATTGCCCAGGACGAATTGCTTCTGCACCTTCTTGTAGGCGTCGCGCGCGGTGTCCGCGTTACTGACGAGCGTCGGGTGCACGTCCATCCAGCGTTCGAGCAGCGCGGCTTCGGCGTGCGGGTCCTTCGGCAGAGCGTTGTCGCGCTTCCAGTTGGCCCAGAGCTTAGGCCAGCTGTGTCCCTCGACTGCCGCTCGGAGTGCGGTAACGTCCTGCCGCAGCCGCTCGACGTCGATGAAGAGGTGCGCTCCCTCGAGAAGCCGGAGCACGTGCTCAGTTGGCTCGCCGATCGTTACGAATCGTAGTCCTTTTCGGCGATCGTCTCCCGGTCGATGACCCGCGGCGGGGTCGCCGCGTCAGCAGGTAGGACGCGGTTCCGGCCGCGCGGGCGTTTGTAATCGGCGTCGGCGAGGATCAACTTCTCGAAGTGCTCGAGCGGCGCGCCCTCTTCCAAGTCGACGCTGCGCCCGCGCGAGTGGTCCGGGCCGCCGATAATCGAGACGCTATAGAGGCCTTCGACGCCGTCGCAGACGGCCGTCCAGGCCTTGGCGAGGTCGACGCCGGCGTCCAGCATTTCCGTGCGAGCGCGTGTGAGCGTCTCGGCGGTCTTGTTCCATACGCTGCCCCCGAGCGTCCCACGAAAGAGCGGTGACCAACGCCGCGCGAGGGCCTGGAAGACGGAGTTGATGTAGACCGGCTTCCCGTCGCGCCCGGCGCAGATGAACACATCCAGCGCAATGGTGAGCGCCCGCCTCGCCGTGTCTTCGACGGCCGCCCGCGTGCTGCCGATGGCGAATCGCAGCACGGAGCTCGCTAGGTCATCGAGTTCGCGCGGCCGCGCGGCGCCCGGCAGGGGCACCATCGGCAGCCCAACCGACACGAGCTCCCACACTGCCCGCGCAGTTTCAACGGTCGGCGCGCCTTGGGGCGGCTGGGCTTCGCGGAACGACTCCAGCTTCGGCGGCCCGGAACGCCGCATGGCGGGTAGGCCGCCTTCTTTTGCTCGCGGCGTACCGCGTTCGTTCTTCTCCTTGGAGTCACCGGACTGATCTGGGACCGGCATGCTGTCGGCCTCGACGTAGGCGTTCATCGGACGGCCGGGCGGAAGTGCCCGTGAGGCAGGTAGACGCTTGCTTCCATAATAGCCGACGGTCCCCCGCTGGCTCCCGAACCGTGTGGGCAGCGGGCCGTTACCCGCTCGGCTCCACCCTGCCGGCCGTCGGCGCCGATCAACGCCGCCCAACGGTCAGGGCGGAGTTGTGCTACTACCTGATGCGAATGGCTACGCAGTCCGGCGGGGGCGGCCGCGGCCTGCGGTCGTCAGGACGGTGCCGGAGAATGGCGTGCACATGAACAGGGAGCATTCCGGTCGCGACACCGAAGGGCCCCCAAGCCCCCCACGCTCGGAAGCGCCCCGGCGGAGCCATGGCGCTCCTCGATTTCTCGGCGCGCTACTTCGCGACCATCGAACGCGCCGTCGTGCGCAGAAGCCGTCGGTCGGCCTCGAGGCTCGCCGCCGGCGGCAGACGAAGCACGACGTCCTGGGTGAACGTCGGGATGGTCTTGCCCTTGGGCCAGCGCGTCCCGTCGGGATCGCGGCCGCGCGCGACCGCGCGGATGCCGTCGCGGACGATGCGCCGGAGCATGATCACGCCGCGGTCGGTCGACGCCAGATGCTCCAGCGCGTGGACCGCGATCGTCCGCTGGCTCGACTGCGCGTCGAAGTCGGCCGGAAAGCGCTGCCGCTCGGCGTAGGGCCGGTCGTCGGACTGGCCGAAGCCCGGCTGGCCCACCTGCGCGGGGGTGAGCCCCCACGCCGGATCGACCTGCGCCAGCTCGAAGTTCGTCGTGTGCGTGTCGTCGTTGGGCACGGCCCAGCGGATGATCACCGGACGGCTCGCCGGCTTCGGCGCGTTGGCTTCCTCGATCTCGCGCGTGAACTGGTGCACGTTCGGGGGCATGAAGTCGCAGACGCGCACCCACACGAGGTCGCCCACCCGCCGCGTCGCCAGATAGACCATGCCGGCGTCGGTCAGCTTCCAGTCGAGCTCGGGGACCGCGCCGAACGCCTCCGTGAACTGGTACCCGCTGCTGAGCGCGTGCAGGAACGCGGTGTGTACCGGGTCCATGCTGTTGTCCTTCACCTGGAGCCAGTTGCAGGGCAAGGTGAACTTGGCGGCGGGCATCAGCTGATGACCGGGCACCTCGTAGCTGTCGTACGTCGGGAACGCGGGGCGCCGGTCGGACGGGCCGAGGTACGCGAACACCAGGCCCGCGAATTCGTGGGTGGGATAGGCGCCCTGCCAGACGCGCTCCCTCAGTCGACTGCCCGCGGGCTCGCCCGGCGTCTCCAGGCACCGGCCGTCGACGTCGTAGACCCAGCCGTGGTAGCAGCAGCGAATGCCGCGCTCGAGCGGGATCCCGAACTCGAGCGACGCGCCGCGGTGCGCGCAGTGCAGGTGCAGCACGCCGACACGCCCGCCGCGATCGCGGAACACGACCAGATCCTCGCCGAGGATCCGCGCGCGCAGCGGCGCCGAGGTGAGATCGTGCGCGAACGCGACCGGCTGCCAGAACCGCCGCAGATACTCGCCGCACGGGCGTGCCGGGGCCCACCCGGGTCAGCTCCGGATCGGGCGGGGGAACGTCGCGGCGACGATAGCCGTCGAACGGACCGGCCTTTGGCTTCGGAGCATGCGCCTGGGCTCGCTTCACTCCACCTCTTCTAGCGCATTTCGTAGAACTTGCAAAGTAAGAGCCGTCTGAGGATATTGAACTCCATCATGTCCACCGGGAATCTCTCCCGGCTCGATCCCGAAGAGGTCGCGAAAGCCGTGACGGACTTCATCAACGCCAACATCATGGCGCGGACCCGTCCGGTGAAGCCCGACGACGATCTCGAGCTGGCCGGCCTCGACTCGATGGCGCTGCTCAAGGTCTTGCTGTTCATCGAGGCTCACTACGGGTTCTGGATGCCCGACGAGGATCTCGTCACCGACAACATCAGAACCGCGCGCGCCTTCGCGGCCTATATCTGTCGACGCAGCGCGTGAGCACGTCCCGCGCCCGCCGGCTGCCCCTTCGCGGCGCCGATCTCGTCCTGGTCGCGATGCAGGCCCTCTGGAAGCGCGCGCGGGTGAGCAACAACACGCTCATGGTCGTGCAGGTTCGATGGGCCTCTGGACCCCCGGCGCGTCGCGCGGAGCCTCGAGCGATTCCTCGACTTCTGCCCGTGGCCGTCGGCCCGGCTGCGTCGCCGGTTGCCGTGGGGGCAGCTCCACTGGGCCGCCGGCGCGCGCGCGACCCTGGCCGCGCCGCCCGTGCGGCACAAGCGCCTCCGCGCCCCCGAGACGCTCGGCAGCGAGCTCGAAGCCGAGCTCAACGCCGCGATCGATCCGCGCCGCGAGCCACCGCTGCGCTTCGCGATTCTCGACGGCGCGTCCGATGCGGCGGGGGCGCCGAGCACCCTGGTCGTCACCTGGTTCCATCCGCTCATGGACCCGCGCGGCGGACAGAACTTGCTCGCGCATCTGGCCCATCTCGACGAGACCGATGGGCGCGCGCCCTGGGGCAACGCGCCGCCGGTCTTCGTCGCCGACGCGGATCCTCGCCCGCTGAAGGAGCGCGGGCGACTCGGGCGCAGCAGTCAGCGGTACATGCGGACCTTGGTCGCCCGAGGCGCCGGTGTCACCGGGGACGGGGCTGGCCGCGCCCGGGCGGGTGCGCCTCGAGCAGGCGAGCTTCGTCGGCGACGATGAAATCCCGCGGCGCCGCTCGCTCGACACGCGAGGTCTGGTGGCGCCTGGCCGTGGTCGGCCGCGCCATGGCCGATCTGTGGCGCCGGCGCGGCCTCCCGGACCGGCCGTTTCTCGTCCCGGTCTCTGTCGACCTGCGGCCCAAGGGCGAGCCCGGAGCGACCTTCGGTAACGTGCTGGCCTTCCACTTCGCGCGGTTCAAGCCCTCGGAGACGGCCGACGTCGGCCGGCTGGCCCGAGCGCTGCGCGGCCAGATGACCGACGCCCTCCGCGACGGACAGGTCGACGCCAACGCGGTGGCGATGGAATTTCTGAAGTACCGTCCGCTCTCGCTGATGCTGCGCGATCTGCCCGGCACCGCGACTCGCGAGACGTTCTCGTTCAACTGCGCGGATCTCGCGGACTTCCCGCCGGCGCTGGAGAAGCTCTTCGGCCGCCGGGTCGTCAACGCGTACCACGCGCCGTCCGTGCTGCCCCGGCCGGGAATCGGCGTATTCTTCAACCGTTGCGGAGTCACGAACAACCTCGTCGTATCCTGGGTCGAGGGCGCGACGAACGTGGACGAGGTGACGCGCATCATCGAGGTCGATCCGCGAGGGGATGGGTGGCGAGCGACGCCGCTGAGCTACGACGTCGTCGTGGTCGGCGGCGGCGCCGCCGGATTGGCCGCCGCCGTGACGGCCGCGCGCGCGGGCGCGCGGACCGCCCTCGTCGAGCGCTACGGGTTTCTCGGGGGCATGGCGACGGCGGGCATGGTGAGCACGGTCTGCGGCCTCTATCTGACCTCGGCCGCGGGCCCGCCGGAGCCGCTCAACGAGGGTTCGCCGACGACTTCGCGCGCCGACTGGCCGCCATGCCCGGCTGCGGCAAGCCGCGTCCGCCGCGGGCGGACGCTTCGTCCTGCCGTACACGCCGTTCGCGTTCGCCTGCCTCGCCGACGAGCTCACCGCATCCGTCGCGGGCCTCGACGTCTACCTCCACGCGTTCCTCACCGGGGTCGAGACCGGCCCGGGCCGCGTCGACGCGCTGCGCGTCGCCACCTGGGAGCGCGTCGTGGAGCTGGCGGCGCGGGCCGTCGTGGACGCGAGCGGCGACGCGCCGTGGCGCCATCTCGCGGGCGCCGCCACGGAGACGACGCCGCTGGCCGAGCGCCAGCTGCCGTCACTGGTCTTCGTCCTCCAGCGCGTCGACACCGAGGCGCTCGGATCGGGGCCGCGCGTGGCGCTCCTGCGCGCTCTGGTCGACCGCCGAGCAGGAGGGCCGCCTGCCGAAGGGCGCGGCGAACCTCGCGCTGGGCCCGTCGCCGCAGCCCGGCGAGGTCGTCTGCAAGCTCGCCCTGAGCGGTATCACCGAGCGAGCTGCCGGCGAGCCGCGACTTCCTGACCGTCGCGGAGCAGGAAGGCCGCAGGCGCGCCCTGGCCGTCACCGAGTTTCTGAAGACGCTTGCCCGCCTTCGCGCGCGCCTTCGTCTCCCACGCGGCGCCGCAGGTGGGCGTGCGCGAGAGCCGGCGGGTGATCGGACGCTACCAGCTCACCCGCGACGACGTGCTCAGCGGGCGCAGGTTCGACGACGGGGTGGCCCGGGCGAGCTGGCCCATCGAGCTCTGGGAGGAGGGCCGTCTCGGCGCGACGTACGAGTACCTGCGACGACGGGCGACCTACGACATCCCGCTTCGCTGCCTTCAGGCGCGCGACGTCGAGAACCTCTTCGTCGCCGGCCGCTGCATGAGCGCCACGCACGAAGCGCTGGGCTCGGCGCGCGTGATCGGCACGTGCCTGGCGGCCGGCGAGGCCGTCGGCCGGGCCGTCGCCCGCTCCGTGGAGGCTCGCATGAACCTCGCCGAGATCCTGTTCACGACGGCGGCGCGACACTCGCCGCGGCGCGCGATCACCGACGTGCGGTCGGGCCGATCCGTGAGCTACGGCCAGCTCGCCCGCGAAGCCGAGCGGGTCGCCGCGTTCCTCAAGGCCGAGGGGGTCGAGCCCGGCCAGCGGATCGGGCTCCTGGCCCCGAACGATCTCGCCTATCTGCCGGCGGCGTTCGGCTTGCTCGCCGCGGGCGCGTGCTTCGTCCCGCTCGCCAGCAACCTCACCCCGACGGAGATCGCGGAGATCTTCCGCGAGGTGCAGCTGAACGGCTGCTTCTCGTGGCCGAAGGCGGCGCCGCTGCCGAGCGCGCCCGGCCACGCGGACGCGTCAGCGCGCCGCGCGGTCGTGAAGGGCGGCGAGTGCGACGGCTATGCGTTTCAGTGGATCGATCGCGGCGCGCGAGGCCCCGACGGAGTTCGCCAAGCTGAACGCCGCGTTCATCCGCTTCACGTCCGGGACGACGGCCGCGGAGCAAGGGCGTCGTGCTGTCCCACGAAGCGACCGCCGCGCGCGTCGAGGCGTCCGATCGCGTGCTCAAGTTCAGCGAAGAGGATCGCATCCTCTGGGTGCTGCCCCTCGCCTATCACTTCGCGGTCACGATCACGGCGTACGTCCGCGCCGGCTCCCACGTCCTGCTGTGCTCCGACACCCTGCCGAAAGCGATCGTGGACGGAGCCCGCCGCCTCCGCGCGAGCGTGCTGTACGCGTCGCCCCTGCACTTCGAGCGCATGGCCAACCTCGGGCCGAGCGACCCGCTCTCGAGCATTCGCGCTCACCCTCTCCACCGCGGCGCCGATCTCGACCGCCGTGATGGAGCGCTTCGAGTCCGTCGTATGGCGTTCCGGTCGGCCAGGCCTACGGCATCATCGAGGCGGCTCTGCCGTGCATCAACCTGGGCACCGAGGGCCTGCCCCCGGCCTCGGTGGGCCGCCCCGTTCCCGGCTACGCCGTCGCGGTGTTCTCGGACGAAGGCACGCGCTTGCCCCGGAGGCGATGGGCGAGATCGCAGTGCGCGGCGACGGGCTCTTCTCGGCCTACTACTCGCCGTGGCGCCTTCGCGAGCAGGTCGAGAACGACGGCTGGTTCCTCACCGGCGACCTCGGCTTCCTGGACCGCTCGGGAGCGCTCTCACCTGAAAGGCCGGAAGAAAGCCCTGATCCTCGTCGCCGGGCTGAAGTTCTTTCCCGAGGAAGTCGAGGACTGCATCAACCAGTTCCCGGGGATCAGGGAATCTCGGGTGTTCAGCCGGCCGCACGCGCGCATGGGCGAGGTGCCCTGCGCGGAGATCGTGATGGAGCCGGCGCGGCTGCGACCTCGACGCCCTGAAGACGCATTGCGCGCGCGAGCTGTCCTCGTACAAGGTGCCGCTCGAGTTCACGGTCGTGGACGCCGTCCCGAGGACCCCCAGCGGAAAAATCCGGCGATGAGGGTCGCGATCGCCGGGGCCGGTCTCCTCGGGCGCCGCCCTGGCGATTCTGCTGGCGCGTCAGGGTGCCAGGGTCACCCTTTTCGACGACGGCCGCCGGCCCGAGCTCCTGGTCGGCGAATCCCTCGTGCCGGCGGTGGTCCCGATCCTCCAGCGGCTCGGCCTCGAGGAAGACACCGCCAGCTTCAGCCGGGTGAAGCCGGGCGTGTCCTTCATCTGGTCGCCGGCCGACCGCTTCAGCTTCTCGTTCGCGCGGTTCGCGCCCGGCGTGTTCCCGTACGCCTACAACATTCCGCGCCCGAGATTCGACGACGCGATGCTCGCGCGCGCCGTGGCGTGCGGTGTCGAGCGCGTCGTGGCTCACGCGCGGCTCACGCCGACGAACGAGAACGGGCGCGAGCTCGGGCTCGCCCCCGAGACCCTGGCCGCCGCGCCGTCGCTCGGAGGCCGGCAGCCCGACCTCGTCGTCGACGCGACCGGGCGGGCGCGCCTCGGCGCGCGCGCCCTGAACATCGGCGCCCGGTTCGGACCGCGCAAGGACGTCGCGCACTTCGCCCACTTCGAGAACTTCGCCTGGGACGACGCGCCCGGTCAGGTGCTGATCCGGCGGCTCGAGGCCGGCTGGAGCTGGTGCATCCCGCTTCAGGATAGACTCTCGATCGGGATCGTGCTGGGCCGGGACGATGCCGCTCGCCTGGGCGCGAGCCCGGCCGAACGGCTCGAGCGGGCCATCGAGGCGGACGCGTGGCTGTCGACGATCGGCGGCGGCAGCAAGCGCGTGACGTCCGTCGCGACGTACGCCAACTATCAGCTGATCTCGCAGCGCGGCCTCGGCCCCGGCTGGGTGATGGTCGGTGACGCGTTCGGCTTCGTCGATCCGATGCTCTCGCCCGGCGTGTTCCTGGCTCTACGCTCGGCCGAGCTCGTCGCGGACGCGCTGAGGCCGTTTGCGAAATCGGCGCGGGCGCCCTCGACTGCGGAAATCGAAGCCGCGCTCCGACCGTACGCCGCCGTGCAGACGGCGATGCTGGCGGCCTGGCTCGATCTGATCGCGACGTTCTACGACGGGCGGATGGCGGCGCTCTTTCGCGCCGGACGCGACTGGATGTCGAGCGGCACCAATACCTTCAAGAGCGCGGCCCAAAACCACATCGAGCGCCACATCGCCCTGCAAGCCTCCGGCGCAGGCACGCTCGGCCGCTACAGCCGCGGCCTCTTACGCTTCATGGGCCGCTACGGCCGACGCGGCATCGACCCCACCCCTCTCTCGATCCGCTGAGCAAGATCCGAGAGCCACGCCACCAGGCGGCCGAGAAGGGTCCAGCTGCGAGGAGGCGCCCGAAGGCAGCGCGCGAGGCGTACTCGATGTACGTTGAGCGCGCGGCCGAGGGCGCCGACGAAGCAGATGGGCCCTTATCGGCCGCCTGGTGGTTTGAGGGCGAGGTATTCGCTCAGGAGGCCGCCGCGCACCCGCCTCCCGATGTCGGCGAAGCCGCTCGACCCCAACACGCCCAGGATCGTATCGGGCGGCACGCAGTTGGCGATCGTGTCCCAGTAATATTTCATCAGCAGCTCGGCCTTGGCGCTGCCGGTGCTGAGCCGCGTGATGCGCGGCAGGATGCTCTCGAAATAGACGCGGAAGAACCGCTGCCCGAGCGGTGATCGCGGCAGGGTGATCTCGAGAATCAGAAGCCGCCCGCCCGGCCGCAAGACGCGCAGGCATTCGCGAAACGCTACGCCGAGGTCGGCCACGTGACGCAAGGCATAGCCCATGCACAGGAAGTCGAAGTGGTCGTTCGGGAACGGCAGCTCCTCGACGGTGCCCTGCACGAGGGGGACCGTGACGGTCTTGCGCGCTTCCCGCAACATGCCGCCGCTGGGATCGACGCCGACCACGGCCCCGGGCTCGCGCAGAATGCGTGTGGCGCCCTGGGCGATCATGCCGGTGCCCGTGGCCACGTCGAGAAATCTCATGCCGACGCGAAGCCCGGATTGCACGAGCACCCAGCGCCGGTAGTAGCGCCCCGAGCCGAGCGAGCCCAGCCCACAGACGAAGTCGTAGTGCTGGGCCGCGTTGTCGAAGAGGGCGTTGACGAAGGGGCGCCGGTCGCTCTCGCTCTCGTAGTATTTCTTGAGAACGGGATGCGGGACGGCGCGCCGCTCCGCGGCGTGGTACGGGTCTCGCGCTTCGCCGGTCATCTGCTGTCAGCGCGCCTCCGCCTGGAAAGCGTACGCGAGCCTCTCGGTCAAGGCAAATGAACGTCCGGACGACCACCTTGCGCAGGCGCTCGCCCGCGCGCAGACTACCCGACACACTCTCACCCGATCGAAGGATGGATGCCATGCGTGTGACCGCGGCCGTCCTCTACGACGTGAAGAAACCGCTCGTGATCGAAGACGTCGAGCTGCTCGAGCCCGGCCCTCACGAGGTGCAGGTGCGCTGGGCGGCCAACGGCGTCTGCCACAGTGACTACCACGTGATCACGGGCGACGCGCCGCATCCCCTGCCCGTCGTGCTGGGCCACGAGGCGGCGGGCGTCGTCGAGAAGGTCGGGCCGGGGGTCGAGACCGTCGCCCCGGGCGACCACGTCTGCTCGAGCTACATTCCGTCTTGCGGCAAGTGCTCGTACTGCATCGGCGGCCAGCCGACGATGTGCGCGCTTCGGGACAAGCCGCGGTGGTTCATGTTCGACGGCACCCCGCGGTTCCGCAAGGACGGGCGCGGCCTGCATCACTACCTACAGGTCGCCGGCTACGCGACCCATTCGGTGCTCCCGGAGGAGAGCGTCATCCCCATCCGGAAGGACGCGCCGCTCGACGTCGTGTGTCTCGTGAGCTGCGGCGTCCTCGCCGGCGCGGGACCTGTCTTCAACCGCGCCAAGGTGCCGCCGGGCGCGAGCGTGGCGGTCTTCGGCTGCGGCGGCGTCGGCCTCAACACGATCCAGGCGGCGCGGCTCGTGGGCGCCGGAAAGATCATCGCGGTCGACGTCGTGAAGCAAAAGCTCGCCTGGGCCGAGGAGTTCGGCGCCACGCACGTGGTGGACGCCTCCAAGGAGGATCCAGTAGCGGGCGTGCATGCGCTCGCCGGGCGCGGCGGCGTCGACTTCGCGTTCGAGATGGTCGGGACCCAGCGGACCATGGAGCAAGCGCTGCTGTCGACCCACCGCGGAGGGACGTGCGTGGTCGTCGGCGTCTCGCCCGCGGGCACCCGGCTGTCGATCGACCCCTCGCTCCTCTTGCAGCAGCGCGTGCTCACCGGGAGCTCGTTCGGCGGCGGCCACCAGCGGACCGACGTGCCGATGCTGATCGACCTCTACATGAGCGGCAAGTATCGGCTCGACGAGCTGATCAGCCGCCGCCTGCCGCTGGGCGAGCTGAACCGCGCCTTCGACATGATGCTGCAGGGCGAGGTCAAGCGGAGCGTCATCGTCTACAGCTAGCGCATGACCGTCGACGCGCTCAAGGCGACGATCAAGGTGTGCATGTTCGACCAGTACGGGACGGTGGTCGACATGCAGAAGGGCCTGACGGAGGCGGCGACTCCCTATTTGCAGCGAAAGGGATGGACCGGCCGCCCCGACGCGTTCGTGACGTGGTGGCGGCGTACCCACTTCGAGAACTCGATGATCGACGCGCTGCTTCATAAGGAGCACACGTCGTACCGCGAAGTCGGGCACCGCGCCGTCGCCTACACGCTCGAACGGGCCGGTATCCCCCACACCGCGGACGAGGTTCGCTTCCTCGTGGCGCAGATCGAGCGGCTGACGCCGTTTCCCGACGTGCCCGAGGCGCTGGCGCGCCTGCGGACGCGCTACAAGATCGTCGTGCTCTCGAACGGCGACCCCGACATGCTGGAAGCCGCCAAGGCCTTTCACAAGATTTCGTTCGACGCGGTGATCTCGGTCGCCGTCGCCAGCTCGTTCAAGCCGCACGTGGCGACGTACACGAAGGCCGCCGAGATCGTGGGCGTGCGGATGGACGAGGTCCTGTTCGTCGCCAACCACGCGTTCGATTGCATCGGGGCGAAGGCCGCGGGCATGCGGACGGCGTTCATCGATCGGCGCCGGCGGCCCTTCGGCGGGACCCCGCACCAGCCGGATATCGTCGCGGCGGACATGAAGAGCCTCGCCGACCTGATGGTGTGAACGAATGGACGGCTCGTTCCTGACGTTCCTGGGGGTCTCGATTCTCATGATCGTCGCCCCGGGCCGGACACCGCGCTGACCATCCGTAATACCGTCCGCGGTGGACGGACGAGCGGTCTCTCACAGCCGCGGCGTGTCAGGGCCAGCTGATATGGGCCGTGGCGACCAGCGTCGGGCTCGTCGCGGTGCTGCTGGCTTCCGAGCCGTATTTCGCGCGGTCAGGCTCGCCGGCGCCGTGTACCTGATCTGGCTCGGCGTCCAGTCGCTGCGGGCGTCACTCAGGGCAGTCGGCCGTGCCATCCGCCGAGGTCGCCGGCCGGCGCCCGGCAACACGCGCCGCGTTCGTTCAGGGCATCGTCAACAATCTCGGCAATCCCAAAATGGCCGTGTTCTTCGCGAGGGTGCTGCCACAGTTCACGGCGCCCGGACAGGGGATGATCTCGGCGCTGGTGCTCCTCGGCGTCGTCTTCTCCACGATGACGTTCGTCTGGCTCACGGTCTATGCGATGGTGACCGCGACGGCGAGCGGCGTGCTCAGCGAATCGCGCTGGCGCCGCGCGATCGAGGCGGTGTCCGGCATAATCCTGATCGCGCTCGGCGTGAGGGTGGCGGCAGACGCCCGCTAGGCGAACACGCGAAGTCCGCGCGCCGAGCCGAGGCGTCTTCCCCGGGTCGCCCCGCGGACTCCGTCACGAGCCAACCGCTAACGGTCGGCCGCTCAGCCGCTCTTCGTCATCGCGGCCATGCGGCGCTGCATCTCGTCGGGCGCCACGTCCTCCTTGTGGGTCCCGATGTGCCACTGGTGCCCGAACGGATCCTCGATGGTCCCGGCTCGATCGCCATAGAACTTGTCCTCGACGGGCTGCACGAGCTTGGCGCCCTCGGCGAGGGCGGTTTTCACCGTCGCGTCCACGTCGTTGACGTAGAGCATGATGCTCACGGCGGCGCCGCCGAACGCGCGCGGCGCCCGCGCGCCCATCTCCGGGTGCTCGTCGGCCATCATGATCACCGAATCACCGATGCTGATCTCGGCGTGGCCGATCTTGCCGTTCGGCCCCGGCATTCGCATCCGCTCGGTCGCGCCGAAGACGCGCTGGTAGTAGTCCAGCGCGCGCGCCGCGCCGTCGATGATCAGGTACGGGGTCACGTTGTGATAGCCCTCGGGAACCGGTTTCACCTTGCCTGGGCTCATTGTCGATACCTCCATGCGTCCATGGTGTGTTCGCACGTCATCTGGCTTGCGAGGATTCTGCTGCGAGACGCTCGCGAGCCAGACCCAAGATTCATACTACCCCCTGGCGCGAGCGCCGTCGCGGCGACGACCAAGTCTCTTCGCGCAGTCATGGCGAGAGATGACAAGCCCTGTGGCGCGTGGTATCTGGACCACGTGATCATCCACCTCAACTTCCTGCCGAAGGCCGGCGAGACCGGAGCCGGCGACGTCCTCGGGGCGCTCTTCGCGCTCCTCGATCAGGGGCGGCTCGACCCCGAGATGTTGCCGCACCTTCGCCTCCACCTCGACTGGATCCAGTACAAGGCCAACTTCCGGGAGCCCGTGACGGTGCGCCACGCCGCGGATGCGCGAGGCGACCGGATGGCGCTCGCCGAGCTGGCTGTCGACTTGCGCCGGGCGCCGCGCGAGCGCCTGATCGACGACCTCGCCGGCGCCGTGGCCTCGGTCGGCTCCCTGACCTCCGATCGGCGCGCCGGAGCGTGGCGCGAGCGACCGGGTCGTCGTCGACGAGTGGTCGCCTCTCGGCGAAAGCTCCATCTGGCAGTTCAACCGACTGTTCTGGCAGCGGCTCGCGGATTGGGAGCGTCAGGCCGGCCGCGGATTCGAGGCGGCGCTGCCGAGCGGCCGATCGGACGCCAACGATCCGGCGCGGTCGCGGACGCGGTCGCCGACTTCTGGACCCTCCTGGTCGAGCTCGACAAGCGCGGCCAGCTGCCGGCCGAGATCTTCGCGCTCGAGATCGGCGTCGGCTCGGGCACGCGCGCGGGGCTCTGGCTCGACCGTTTCAAGGCGATCGATGAGGCGCGGGCGACCGGTTTCTACCCGCGGCTTCGCTTCCTTCTCGGCGACTATTCCCTGCCGACGCTCGATCGGGCGATGAGCGCGGTCGAGGCGCACCGGGACGTCGTGAGCATGATCGCCACCGACGCGCTCAACCCGCTTCGCGCCCTATCGTTCCTGCGCTACAAGATCCTCTACGTCCACCTGACGAACGTCTACGACAACCTCCCAGTGGACGAGCTCGTCCGGCGCGACGGCCGGCTCTACCTCGTGGAGACGCGCGCCTACCTGCCGCGGACCGGTGGCGCGGGCGATCGCGGCCACCCACGGAGTCAGCGCCGAGCAGCTGCGCCCGACCGTCGCACGCCTGCTCGAGACGGGCCCCGACCTCTTCGGCGATCGCGAGCGCGGCGTGGCGTTCTGGCGAGCCGTCTGGGAGGGCCTCTGCCTCGAGGAGCGCTTGCGCTACCTCGAGGGCACCGCCGACGTCCCGCTACCGCCCGGGCTTCACGGCGACGATCTCGACGAGCTGTTGACCGACGCCCCCGCCGATATCCGCTTCCACATCTCACGCGGCGCCGTGGAGAGCTTCGTCAACACGGTGCCGTTGCTGCATCCCCGGGGCTATTTGCAAGTTCAGGACATCTTCGTCGCCACGATGGACGAGTATCGTCAGGGATTTCGGGGGCCGGGCAAGCTCGACGGCTCCGTCGTCAACTGGGTCAACGGCGCGCTCCTGCGCGCCGTCGGCGCGCGAACCGGCTACGACGTCCACTTCGCGCCGTTTCGATATCGCGCGGGGTCACGCACGAGCATTCTCTACACGACACTCCGCGAGTGAGGCAGACCATGGCAGGCACCCAATCTTCCGACCGCCGTCGTCGGCAGCTACTCGTTGCCGGGCTGGCTGGAACGCGCGAAGAACGATTTCCTGCGCCGCCGGATCACCGCCCACGATCTCGACGAAATGCACGACGCGGCCGTGAAGGCCGCGATCAAAGATCAAGAGGTCGCCGGGCTCGACGTGATCTCCGACGGAGAGCTCCGGCGTGACAACATGATCGACTACTTCGCGACGCGGCTCCCCGGTGTCGAGATCGATCGCGGCTCGAAGGCCTCGTACTACGACTTCTACGAGAGCGTGGTGCGCAACCGCATGCCGATGGCGCCGCTCGGGCTCGTCGAGCATTTTCGCTTCCTCCGCCGGTTCACCGACCGGCGGACGAAGGTGTCCGTGACCGGGCCTCACTCGCTGGTCAAGCGGATCCGCAACCAGTACTATCCGACCGAAGAGGCGTTCGCGCTCGAGATCGCACGGATCATGAACCTCGAGCTGCGCGAGCTGGTCCGCGCCGGCGCCGAGCAGATCCAGATCGACGAGCCCTACTACTCGGGGTTTCCTGAGGACCTGCCGTGGGGCGTGCGCGCCATCAACACGCTCGTGGACGGCGTCGACGCGCGCCTGAGTCTCCATGTGTGCTACGGCAACCGCTACGGGAAGCCCTCGTGGGAGGGCAGCTATCGCTATCTGTTCCCCGCCGTCCTCGAGGCGCGGATCCATCAGATCACGCTGGAGTTCGCGCGCCGGGGCAGCGAGGATCTCCGACTCTTCAAGGAATTCGACGCGCCGTTCACCCTCGGGCTCGGCGTCGTCGACGTGAAGACCCACGACGTCGAGTCTCCCGGAGTGGTGGCCGAGCGGATCCGCGAGGCGCTCGCGATCCTCCCGGCCGATCGGCTAGCCGTCAATCCGGACTGCGGCCTCCTCCATCTACCCCGCGAGGTCGCCTTCGCCAAGCTCGGCGCCATGGTCGAGGGAACGCACCTCGTCCGGCGCGAGCTCCAGGGATGACCAACCCGCTGAGGGACGCGCTGGCGACGGGGCGCTTCTGCTACGTCGTCGAGCTCGTCGCCTCGGCGCTGACGCGTGAGGCGCGGCTGCTCGAGGTCGCCTCGGGGCTCGCCCGGATCCCGGCGGTGGTGGCCGGTAGCGTCACGAGCTACGCCGGCGGTGCCATCGGCCACGACCCCTTGCGGGTCGCGGCGGCCGCGCGTGCGCGAGGACTGACGCCCAACATTCACCTGACGTGCGTGAGCCAGGATCGCCGCGGTCTCGCCAAGAGCCTGGACGACATGCATGCGCTGTCGCTCGAGAACGTCTTCGCGCTGACCGGGGACTATCCGGGCGCGGGAGATCAGCCGCCGGTGTTCGACCTCGATTCCGTCCAGCTCGTTCATCTCATCGACGAGCGGCGGCGGGGCGGCATGCCCTTTCACGTCGCGGTGGCCGTCTCGCCCTTCAAGTACACCGAGGCCGATTGTGTCTATCAGTACATCAAGCTCGAGAAGAAGATCGCCGCCGGGGCGGACGTGGCCGTGACTCAGGTCGGCTGGGACGCGCGGAAATTCGCGGAGCTCAAGCGCTACCTCGACGATCGCGGACTCCGCACGCCACTTCTCGGCAACGTGTACGTCCTCGGGCCCAAGACCGCCGAGCGGATGGCGACCGGCCAGCCCGCCGGGTTGCTGGGTCTCGCCGGAGCTCCTCGCCGCGGTGCGCCGCGAGAGCCGGGACAAAGACGGCGGACGCCAGGCGCGGCTCGAGCGGGCGGCGCGGACGGTGGCGGTCCTGCGTGGCCTCGGCTACGCGGGAGCCTACCTCGGTGGCACCCACGACGCGGCGCAGATCGGGTGGATCATCCGGCGCGCTGACGAGCTAGCACCGCAGCTGGGACGAGCTGGCGGCGGAGCTCAGCTACGGCGCTGGCGGCGGCTTCTATCTCCCTGTCGGCAAGCTCGCGAAGCGCTCCGACCGATCGACGGAGCGACCCCGCGCCGAGCTCCTGCCGCGCCTGCTCGACTGGCTCGGGCGGGCCTTTCCCGTCAACCGTGACACCCGGACTCGCCGCGCCCTTACGCGCGTGTTCGCGTGGATCGATCGCAGCAAGCACGCCGCCGCGCTCCTGGAGCGCGCGGAGCTCGCGGTCAAGAAGCCGCTCTTCGGGTGCCAGGCGTGCGGCAATTGCGTCCTCGGTCATCTCGAGTACGTCTGCCCGCAGACGTGCCCCAAGCAGCTCCGGAACGGGCCGTGCGGGGGGACCGACCAGGGCCGCTGCGAGGTCGTCCCCGAGAAGCTCTGCATCTGGGTCACGGTCTACGATCGCGCCAAGACCGCCGGTGCGCTCGACGGTCTCAAGACCTACGTGCCGATGCCCGATCGCCGGCTACGGGACACCAGCTCGTGGATCAACTACTTCCTCGATCGTGATAGTCGACCGGCCGCCGAACGCCCCTGACCCTATCCGGGCGCGTCCGCGACAGCGAGAAGTTGCCCACCGAACGCGTGAGGTTCTGGTAATCTCAGCCGAACTCACGCCAGCGAGGAGGTCGAGATGAGCCATCGATGGTTGGCTACCGCACTGACGCTCGCGCTCACCTGCCTGTCGTTCACGCCGATCGCCGCGCAGGACAAGCCGATCGAGCTGAAGTTCTCGAGCTGGGTTTCCGCCGTCCACGGCCATCACACCGGCGTGATGGTGCCGTGGGCCAAGATGGTCGAGGAGAAGAGCGGCGGCCGGCTCAAGATCACCATCTATCCCGGGAGCACTCTCGGAAAGCCCGCCGATCACTACGACCTTGTCAAGGACGGCATCGCCGACCTGGCGTTCACGACGCCGGGCTACACGCCCGGCCGGTTCCCGCTGATCTCGGTGACCGAGCTGCCGTTGGGGCTGTTCAAGTACGTCCCGCGGTGGCAGCCTGGCCGTCATGTCCATCTTCGACAAGCACTTCAAGAACGAGTTCAAGGACGTGAAGGTCCTCTGGTTCTGGGTGCACCCGCCCGGCCACTTCCATCTGGCCAAGAAGCAGGTGAAGGTGCTCGAGGATCTGAACGGGCTCAAGATCCGCGCGGCCACGCCGATGCTCACCACGATGGTCAAGACCCTCGGCGCCACCCCGGTCAGCATTCCGGCTCCCGACACCTACACCGCCCTCGAGCGGGGCACGGTGGACGGGACGATCTTTCCGTGGGAGGCGATCTCGTCCTTCAAGATCGCCGAGGTGCTCAAGTATCACGTGGCGTCCGAGCCTGTACGTCGCCCCCCTGTTCACGTTCATGAACCAGAAGAAGTACGACAGCCTGCCCCCTGACCTTCGCAAGGTCATCGACGATCTCTGCGGCACGTGGGGAGCCGAGTTCAACGGCAAAGTCTGGGATCAGAACGAGCTCGTCGGGATCGAGGCGGTCAAGAAAGCGGGGGGGACGATCTACACCCTGCCCGGTGAAGAACGCCAGCGCTGGGCTGGCCAAGCTCAAGCCGATCGAGGAGGAGTGGCTCAAGAGCATGGAGGCCAAGGGGCTGCCCGGCCGCCAGCTCCTCAACGAGCTGCGGGAGGCCATCAAGAAGTACGACCCGTAGCCGGCGGACGGGCCAGGAGCGCGCATGCGAACGTGGCTCGACCGCTGCGAGTGGGTTTTGAGCGCTGGCGGCCGGGGTCGCCACGTTCAGCATGATGCTCATCACCACCGCCGACGCGGGCGGTCGATATCTGTTCAACCGTCCGATCCTCGCGGCCTACGAGCTCACCACCAACTATCTGATGATCGCCGCCGTCTTCCTGGCCCTGCCCTACGCCTACCGGCAGGGCGCCAACATCCGGGTCACCTTTCTCGCCGACCGACTCCGCGGGACACGCGCGAGCTGGCCGTGAACTACTTCGTTCAGATCGTCTCCGTCCTCTACTGCGGGGCGCTGGTCTTCGCGACGTTCCAGCAGTCCCGCCACATGCTGTCCACCAAGACGACCTTCGTGACCCTCGATCTTCCGTTGTGGCCGGCGCACCTGCTCGTCTGCGTCGGGCTGTTCTTCACCACGCTCATGATGCTGCTCGATCTGTCCGCAGTTCGGCGTGGACGCTCGACCCTTCTCATGGACGGCTAGCCCTTGGTCTACGTTCCGTTCCTGGTCATGGTAGTCGCCCTGCTCCTGGGGGTTCCGATCGCCTTCTCACTCGCGACGGCCGGTATCGTCGGCATCTACTTGCTCGGCGGCGACTGGAACGTGGTGCTCGGATCCTCGGAACCACGCCGTTCAGCGCTGTCGGCCGAGTACGTGCTGACGACGATCCCGATGTTCATCCTCATGGCGTACTTCTCGGCTTCCGGCGGGCTCGCCCGCGACCTCTACACCGCCGGCGCCCACTGGCTCTCGCAACGTCAGAGGCGGGCTGGCCATCGCGACGGTCTTCGCGTGCGGGATCTTCGGCGCGATGTCCGGCGCGAGCCTGGCCGCCGCGGCTGTCATGTCGAGCATCGCGATGCCGGAGATGCGCCGTCACGGTTACTCGGACGAGCTGGCGGCCGGCGCGATCGGAATCGGGGCGACCCTCGACATCCTGATCCCGCCGAGCGTCGGGATGGTGATCTACGGCATCTCCACCCAGACATCCATCGGCAAGCTGCTGATCGCCGGGGTGATCCCTGGGCTCATCGTGGCCGTGTTCCTGGTCATCGCGATCATCGTCTGGGTTCGCGTCCGCCCGGCCCACGCTCCGCAAACCTACGTGGTCTCGCGAGCCGAGCGCTGGGCAAGCCTCCGGCGGATCTGGGCGAGCCTCCTGCTGATCGCTCCTCGTGGTGGCGCTGCTCTACACCGGCGCGGCGACCCCGACCGAGGTCGGCGCGCTCGGCGCCTTCCTGGCGGCGGCCATCGGCGTCGCCTTCGGGCGGCTCACCTGGGCCGGAGCGCTCGTGCGCCGTTCGCGCAGACCATCAAGACCTCGGCCCTGATCTTCATGATCCTCATCGGCGCCACCGTGTTCGGCTACTACATGGCGATGAGCAAGATCCCCCAGCAGGTCGTGGCGGTGGTGACCGAGCCGAACCTCAATCGATGGGTCGTGATGGTCGGGATCGTCGTCGCGTACTTCGTGGTGTCGATGTTCATGGACGAGCTGCCGCTGCTGCTACTGACCCTGCAGCTTACCTTTCCGCTGATCGTCTCCATGGGCTTCGACCCGATCTGGTTCGGCGTGATGTCGATGCTGATGGTGTCGATGGGGCTCGTGTTCCCGCCCGTCGGGATGATCGCGTTCGTCGTCAGCTCGAGCGCCAACGTGAGCCTCATGAAGGTCTACACCGGCACCAGCATCCTGATGATCGCGCTCGTCATGACGACGATCCTCGTCATGATCTTCCCCCAGATCGCCCTCTGGCTGCCCGCCACGATGAAGTGAGCGCCGCCGCCGGCGGCCGCTCAGAAGATTTCCGGGCACCAGGGCGCGGGATCGTCGCGCCTGAAGAGCGTATCGGCCGCGCGCGAGCGCCCCGGGCCGCAGCTCCGTGACGCGCAGCGACCGCGCGAGCTGCGTCCAGGTGAAGCCGCCGAGGTAGACCGAGCCGAGCTCCGCCGCATTGCTCGAGAGATCGGCCGGAGCCTTCGTTCGCTCGGCGCCGTCAGGACCCACGCGCCAGCGGCCCTGGTTCCAGGGGCAGAACTCGTCGGCGACCTCGAGCACGACCGGATCCGCCGCCGCGTACGCGCGGGCGGCCAGCGCGGCCTCGACGTCGACGAGCCGCACCCAGACTCCGTCGCGCACGCTCACGCGGAGCCGGCGCGGCTCGGCCATCAGCAGGAACAGCGGATGGTCACTCGGCAGCAGCGACGCTTTCGCGTGCGCAACCCAGTCGATGTCGAGCAGGAATCGCCAGATCGCGCGCGTCGCCTCGGGCGAGTCGCCCATCGCCTCGACGACGTTGAGTGAGCCGGTCTGCAGGCCCCGCTCGTACGCCGGGTTGACGCGATAGAGCGCGTAGGCGCGCGAGCGGCCCTCGGCCTCCAGGACCGCGCATCGAAGATCGCCGCCGCCGCGCCGCCGCCAGTCGGGATCGGCCAGCGCGCGGGCCCGCCACCAGTCGGACGTGCGGGCGAACATGCCGGGGGTGAGCGCCGCCACCCGATCCCACACCGGCGCCACGAGGGGTTCGGCCTCTGCGAGCGAGACGAGCCGCGTCTCCCCGAAAAGCTCGGCCCGAGTGTGGAAGGCCGACCGCTCGTGCGCGACGTCGATTTCCATCGCGAGTGACGCGACCCCGTAGCCGAACTGTCCGTAGATGGTCTCTTCGCTAGGCCACAGGTACGCGACCGGCTCGCCGTTTTCGTGACAGGCGTCGAGCTGCGCCCGCATCATCGCGCGCAGGACACCGCGGCGCCGATGACTCGGGAGCACCCCGACGACGGTGACACCCGCCGCGCGAACCCGCCCGCCAGGGACGCACAGCTCGAACGGAAACGCGCCGGCCCCGCCCACCGCGAGGGCGCCGTCCCATGCGGCGTGCACACGCTCCGCGGGCAGCACGCGCGCAAGCGGCTCGACCTGCTGCTCAGTCGGCCACGACCGACCAAAGTAATGCCATATCGGGCTCAACGCCGCCCGCATCTCCTCCCCCGACGCACACACCCTCACCTTCCAGTCCACCCACCTCTCCTATCCACCGCTCGAGCAGACGATCAAACGCCTCGCGCGTTGCCCTGCACCGCGCATGCTTCTCACTTCGCTCTGTCTCTCGCTGACGCTATGCAACAAACCTCGGCATGATGTCCCCCACGCCACGCACGGTCAAGCCGCGACCAACCTCACGCGCGGAGACGGCCGGGCGGGGCGGGGCTCGCGGGGAGGCCTGGGCCATCCTGTGTAGGCAGCGTCGCCGAGGCCCAAAACCAAAAGCCTCGTCCCCAAAGGCCAAGGATGCGGTCAGGATGGCCCAGGCCTCCCCGCGAGCCCCGCCCCGCCCGGCCGCCTCCGAGGAGAGAGGCTAGGTCAGGTGCTTACCACGAGTAGCCGGGACGAGCTGCCCGTAGCGAACTCCTTTGACCGAGAGCAGCTGATTCGCAATGGCCCGAATGCGCCGCGCCGAGCCGCGCAGCGCGATGACCTCGAGGCAGGAGTGCTCGTCGAGGTGCACGTGCAGGCTCGCGGTGATCGAGCGGAACCCGTGGTGCTGGATGTCCGCCAGCTTGTCCGCGAGCGCGTGAGTCTCGTGGTCTACGGCGAGGTGAGGGTGCGGGGAAGCGAGCCGGTAGCGTCCGCGCTCAGGCGCGGACGCGGCGCGCCGGGGCTACTTGATCGCGACGGCCTTGACCTGGCGGAAGTCGGTGAGGGCGCCCAGCGTCTTGAGGACGCCGTCCTGCACGAGCGTGGTCATACCCTCGGCCTTGGCCTGCTCGAGCATCTCGGCCACGCGCGCCTTCGTCTGGATGAGCCGCTTCATCTCGTCGGTCGCGATGAACAGCTCGTGGATGCCGAGGCGGCCGCGATAGCCGGTCTTGTTGCACGAGGCGCAGCCCTTGCCGCGGTGGAGGACGAACGACCCGTCGTATTTCTGGTTGAGGGTCGCGAAGGCCTCTTCGCCGAACGCTTGAGCCAGCTCGTCGTACTCGGAGCGCTCGGGATGGTACTCCTGGCGGCAGTCCTTGCAGATGCGCTTGACGAGCCGCTGGCCGAGGATGCCGAGCAGCGCGTCGGCGAAGTTGAACGAATCCAGGCCCATGTCGAGCAGGCGCACGATGGTCTCGATCGCGCTGTTCGTGTGCAGGGTGCTGAGCACGAGATGGCCTGTCAGCGACGCCTCGATGCCGGTCGACGCCGTCTCCTCGTCGCGCATCTCGCCGACCATGATCACGTCGGGGTCGGCGCGCAGGAACGCGCGCATCGCGGCGGCGAAGTCGAAGCCGATCTTCGGCATCACCTGCACCTGGCGCAGACCGTACTGCGTGATCTCGACCGGATCCTCGGCGGTCCAGATCTTCCGGTCGGGCTTGTTGATGTGGCCCAGGAGCGAGTGCAAGGTGGTCGTCTTGCCGGAGCCGGTCGGCCCGACGCAGAGGATGAGCCCGTAGGGCTTCTCGGCCAGCTTCTTGAGCTCGCGCACGTTGCGGGGCGTCATGTCGAGCTTGTCGAGCGCGATGAGCTCGCTCGAGGACAGCACGCGCATGACCACGTCCTCGTTCTGGTTCGCGGTCGGGATCGTGGCCACGCGCAGCTCGATCTCGCGGTCGGCCACCTTGAACTTGATCTTGCCGTCCTGCGGCTTGCGCCGCTCCGCGATGTCCAGCTGGGCCATGATCTTGATGCGCGCCACGATCGCCCGGCGGTACGCGCCCGGGATCTTCTGGTACTCGGAGCAGCCGCCGTCGATGCGGTAGCGGATGACGGTGTCCCGCTGGCTGCCGTACGGCTCGATGTGGATGTCGGAGGCGCGCGCCTTGTACGCGTCGACGATGATCTGGTTCGCCAGGCGGATGACGGCGCTGTCGTTCTCGTCGAGCTCGCCTCCTGACAGGTCGAGCGTATCGCCGAAGTCCTCGGCCCGCAGGTCGCCGATGATCGTCCCGATCGAGTCCTTGCCCGCATCGCCGCCGCCCACCTGACCCAAGAACGACAGGATGTCTTTCCGCAGCCCGACCGCCCACCTGATCTTCCGGTTCTTCAGGGCCTGGGCGACGCTGTCGACGCGTTGCAGGTCTTGTGGATTGTCGATGAGGACGACGATGTGGTGGTCCTCGCGCCGGAGCGGAAGCCAGAAGTTACGGCGCAGGTATTCGATCCGGAGTCCCTTCATCAGATCCGGCGGCGGGAGGATCTTGTCGTCGTACTCGACGAACGGGCACTCGTAGAACTGGCTCAGCGACGTGCCCAGGTCGACCCTCGGCACCTTGTACTGCTCGATCAGGATGGACTCGACGTCGGTCTGGCGACGGCGCGCCTCGGCGACGGCCGAGGCGAGCTCCTCCTGCGTGATACGACTCTGAGCCAGCAGGTAGTCGAACTTGGTCTTGGGCCGGGCCTGGATCTGCGCCAGCTCCTGGCTCTGGCTCAGCTGGGCCTGGTTGTTGAACGCGATACCGAGCGTCTTGGCGATGCGAGAGGCGCCGGTCTCGTCATCCTTGGTGAACCGGGCGCCGCGCTTCTTGTTCAGGAGCTGGATGACCCCGATCGGCTTGCCATCGTGCAGGATCGGCATGCCCAGGATCTGCTGGGTCCGGAAGCCGGTCTTCTTGTCCCAGGATCCGTCGAAGGTCAGGGTGGGGGAAATCCGCGCCAGCTCGGCCTTGTCGTAGGCGTCGGCGATGTTGACGATCCGCGCCGAGGCCGCCACGTACCCCGCGATGCTCTTCTCGCTGACCGGGAGCCGGATCTCCTTGACGTCGTCGAGTGCCAGGAACTTCGAGTAGAGCTCTTTCTTGACGGTGTCGACCGCATAGATGGTCATCCGGTCGGCGTCGAGGAGCTCCAGGATCTCCCCCTGGAGCTCGATGAAGATGTTGTCGATGCCCTTGGCGGCATGGATGCGGTCGACGAGCTGGACAAGCTTCTGCTCGTAGGCGAGCCGCTCCTGGAGCATCTGGACAGACTGTTGTTGGGCCACGTGTCCTCCGATTTTCCCTAACCATGTTAGTCTAGCAGACCCCCCACCGGGGGCAGAAGGGTGGGACGCTTCGATGACGCGGGCAGACGTGATCGTCGTCGGCGGTGGAGCCAACGGAACCAGCACCGCTTTTCATCTGGTATCCCGCGGAGTTAAGAACGTCCTGCTGCTCGAGCGCCGACACCTCGGCGCCGGGGCCACAGGCAAGTCCGGCTCCCTCGTGCGCATGCACTACACGAACGAGCCCGAGTCGAGGCTGGCCTTCGAGAGCCTCAAGATCTTTCGAGATTTCCGGAATGTCGTCGGCGGCGAGTGCGGCTTCGAGCCGATCGGCTTCCTGCAGATCGTCCCCAAGGGCTACGAGGCGGCGCTTGCCCGAAACGTCGCCCGCCAGCAGGGGCTCGGCATCAAAACGGAAGCGATCGGGCCGGGGCGCCTGACCGAATTCCTGCCGGGCTGCCGGACGGATGACGTCGGCGCGGCCGCCTGGGAGCCCGATTCCGGATTTGCCGATCCGAACGCGACGACGTTCGCCTTCGCGGAGGCGGCGCGTCGTCTCGGCGCGACCATCGAGACGGGTCGTGAGGTCACTCGAGTCCTGACGGATCGCGGGCGGGTCGTCGGCGTCGAGACCCCGCAAGGGCGCGTGGAGGCGCCGGTGGTGGTGCTGGTGCCCGGCGCGTGGGCCGCCCCGCTTCTGACTCCCCTCGGGCTCGATCTGGGGCTCGTGCCCCACCGGATCCAGATCACGATCTTTCGCTGGCCTGCGGGGTTCGAGCGCCGCCATTGCGTCGTCATCGACGCGATTCACCAGTCGTGGTTACGCCCCGAAGGCACCGCCACGACCTTGATCGGCGTCGAGCTCGGCACGGGGCACGCCGATCCCAACTCCTACGACGAGGGCGTCGATCCCGCGTTCGTGTCGACGTGCCGCAAGGCGCTGTCGGGACGCTTGCCGATCATGAGCAACGCCACGATGCGCGGTGGCTGGGCGGGCATGATCATGATGAGCGCCGACGGCCGACCCATCATCGATCAGATTCCATCGGTCGCGGGTCTCTACTGCATGCTCGGCGACTCCGGGACCTCCTTCAAGACCTCGCCGGCGATCGGCAAATGCCTCGCGGAGTGGATCGTCGACGGCAAGCCGCGCACCGTCGACCTCACGCCGTTCCGCTCGACGCGCTTCGTCGAAGGGTTGTCTTGGCATGACGAGGACAACTACGGCGGGCAGAGCTTGACGATCTCTCGCTGCTTCGCGCGTTGGACACTCGGAGGCGGCCGGGTGGGGCGAGGGTGGGTAGGGTCCCTCCCGGGATCCGGTTGCTGAGATTGCGGGGCGTCGAAGTATTGCGCTTTGCGCGCGGGTAACGCTGACTACACGGATCCCGGGAGGGCCCCTACCCACCCCCGCCCCACCCGGCCGTCTTCACTCATCGTGATGACTCGCCCATAATCGAAACGACACAGGACAACCCGTCCGTGCGGTTTGACGTAGGGCTCGAGGGGATTTGTTAGCGGTCGAGGGCGGCGAGCAGTTCGGCGATGCTGGTGAGCTTGACGCGTGGCCGGCCCTGGGCGCGCCCGCGCTCGACCTCGATCGCGTCGAGCTTGAGCCAGTCGGCGTAGGAGAAATAGTTCGGCTGGCGCTGGCGGACGAGAGATTCGGCAGCGGCGGCATCCGGGTGCGCAGGCTCCAGCACCGCGCCTGTGGCGAGGTCCTCGAACATGCACTCGACGGTCTCCGCAGCATCGGGTTTGTTGGTCCCGATCACTCCGGTGGGCCCGCGTTTGATCCAGCCCGCCGCGTACTCGCCGACGATCGCCTGCTTGGTGTCGGAATCGAGCACGCGACCCTTCTCGTTCAGGATGACGCCCCAGCTCTCGTTGAACGGCACGCCCGGCAGCGGAACACCGCGATACCCCACGGAGCGGAATACGAGACCGGCCGGCAGATCCTCGAAGTGGTCGGTGGCGCGCGGCTGGAGCGCGCCGGTGGACGTTGCGTAGAGCTCGTTGCGCACCAGCCGGATCGCCGCGACATTTCCGGCGCCGTCGCCGATCAGCTCGACCGGCGACACCAGGAATCGCAGGGTCAGCCGGCGGGATCTTCCCGTGGGCTGGCGCCGCGCGTACTCCTTGAGGATCTCCACCTTCTTCCGCGTGGCCCGATCCTGGCTGCGCTCGACGGCCGCCCGGCTCAGCGGGTCCAGCTCGACTTCTTCCGGACGCGCGGTGACATCGGCGTCGGCCAGCTCGCCGAGCTCCTTCACCTCGGGATTCGTGAACGCCGCCTGCGCCGGGCCCCGTCGACCGAGCAGGTACACCTCTTTCACGCGGCTCTTGCGGAGCGCCTCGAGCGCGTAGTCGGCGATGTCGGTCGTCGCCAGCTCGTCGGGCGTCCGGCAGAGGATGCGGACGACGTCGACCGCGACGTTGCCGACGCCGACGACGGCCACCCGCTCCTGCGTGAGATCGAACGTGCAGTCCCGATAGTCGGGGTGGCCGTTGTACCAGGCGACGAATTCCGTCGCCGGGTGGCTCCCGCTCAGGTCCTCTCCGGGAATGCTCATGCGGCGATCGGTCTGAGCGCCGGTGCAGTACACGATCTGGTGATAGTGGGCCCTGAGGTCGGCGAGCGTCACGTCCTTGCCGAATTCGACGCCGCCGTAGAAGCGGAAGCCGGGATTCGCCGCGACCTTGTCGAAGACGTTCGTGACGTACTTGATCTTCTGGTGGTCGGGCGCGACACCCAGCCGAACCAGCCCGTACGGCGTCGGGAGCCGGTCGAACAGGTCGACCTCGACGTGCACCCCCGTCTTCCGGAGCAGGTGGTCGGCGGTGTAGAAACCGGTCGGTCCGGCGCCGATGATCGCGACGCGCAGCGGCCGTTCAGGCGTCCCGATCGCAGGGGTCAACGCGCGCGCCCGCCCTCGTCCGCGAGGAGCTGCGTCTGCAAGGTGTCGACCTCGCCCTGGTAGTGATCGCGCTGCGCCTTCAGGACGTCGCCGATCGACACCATCCCGATCAGCCGGCCCTGGTCGACGACGGGCAGATGGCGGATCCGCCGCTCGGTCATCGTGTGGGCGACCGAAAGCAGATCGTCGTGGGGCTGGCCGGTGATCACGTCTCGCGTCATGAGGTCGGCCACGACACGCGCGAAGAACTTCTCGTTGTGCGCGGCCTCACGCACGATGTCGCGCTCCGACAGGATGCCCACCGGGCGGTCGCCCTCGACGGCGACCAGCGCGCCGATGTTGTGGCGATCCAGCAGCGCGAGCGCATCCCGGATCGACTGTTCGGGGCGCACCGTCACGGCCATCGAGCCCTTCCGAGCGAGGATGTTCGCGATGTTCATCTGCCGTCTCCTTCTGTCGAACAGGCTCCCGCTATAGTACGCCGCTCCCGCGACGACTCACCAACTCGCCGACGCGCGACCCGCCGCCTGGGCCAGGAGCGCCCGCGCACAGGCGTGCGGCGACAGCTCGCGCCGCGCCACGCGCTCCAGCAGGCTGGCGCGCACCGCCCCCTCCGGGCCCAGAGCTCCCGCCAGCACCGTCTCGGCGACCAGATCCTGAGCGATCCGGAGCACGCGCGCGGTGACGATCGTCCGGCGGCGGCGCTCGAGCTCGCCGCTCGTCTTCTGGTGGGCCATGTGGCTGTCGAGCGCGTCGGCGATCGCCTCGATCCCCTCGTCGCGCGCCGCGACGGCCGGCAGCACCGGCGGAACCCAGGTGCCCTCCGTCGACGGAAGCAGTGTGAGCATAGCCCGCAGCTCACCCACTGTCCGGTCGGCGCCCTCACGATCGGCCTTGTTGACGACGTGCAGGTCCGCGATCTCGAGGACTCCGGCCTTGAGTGCCTGAACGTCGTCGCCGAGACCTGGAACCGAGACGACGATGACCGTGTGGGCCAGGCGCATCACGTCGACTTCGTCCTGCCCGACGCCGACGGTCTCGACGAGAACGAGCTCGAGGCCGGCCGCATCCATCAGATCGACCGCGTCGGCGGTGGCGCGGGACAGGCCGCCCAGCGCGCCGCGGGTCGCCATCGAGCGGATGAAGACGCCGGGATCCAGGGCGAGATCGTTCATCCGGATGCGGTCGCCGAGAATCGCGCCGCCCGTGAACGGTGAGGACGGGTCGACCGCGAGGATTCCGACGGTGCGGCCGCGTGCGCGCTCCACCAGCGCGAGCGCCCGCGCGAGGGTGCTCTTGCCGCTGCCCGGCGCGCCCGTGACGCCGACGATCTGGGCTTGCCCGGTGTTCGGATACAGGCGCGCGCACAGCGCCTCGGCCCGCGCCCCGCCGGATTCGACCCACGTGAGCCCGCGCGCGAGCGCACGCGTGGACCCCTCCACGATCTGCGTCGCCAGCGCCTCGACGTCGGACATCATGGCGTCAGCAGGGAAGGAGGCTGGCACCCGCGGCGGCGCGCATCGGCTCGGGAGAGGAGCTGCACTCGGGCGACATGCTCAAGTGCCATATTACGGCACTGGCTACGCGCCGGGCACGCACTTCGGGCCGGCCCTCGACGAGGCGTCGAGGACGCGCGCTTCCTAGGTGTTGTTCAGCCGTTCGCTACGTAAGGGGGACGACCGCCCGGCCGCCGGCGGCCCGCCGCTCCCTCGGCAGCGCGAGCCGCAGCTCGCGGCAGCGCTTGCGCAGCGTGTTTCGATTGAGTCCGAGCAGACGCGCCGCCCGGAGCTGGTTGCCTCCGGTCATTGCGAGCACATGCTTCAACAGCGGCCGCTCCAAGAGCTCGAGCGCCTGCCGGTAGATCTGTCCCGGCCGCACGATCGACACTCGCTCGACCAGCAACGGCACCGTCTCGGAGAGCGCGCGCGCCACAGGGAGAAGTTCGGCCGTCCCGTCGCCGCGACCGGCCACGCCGTCAGCCATGTTCCACGACTCTTGAATCAAACGGCGAGACCTGCGACGCAGGCCGCCGTGCAGAGCACCACGACACGATTCACTCCGGACCCTCGGGTCATCTGATCCTCCTCGATCTCAAATCAGGTCCTTCACGAGCATGCCCTCCTGGGGGCAGCGCTCACGCGTCGCCCGGAAAAAAACGGCGCCCTCGTCGGGCGCCATTACCCGTGAGCGACAACGCTGTCGCGCGTGCATCTGGAGAGCAAGGCCCATGCCGCGAGACCGCCATCAACATGGACGGACACTTAGCGCTTCGAGCACCGTCGATCCGTGCCCAGCGAAGAGGCACGACCGTGGGATTGCTTACGCGCCGGGCAGCATAAAACTTCCCTTCGATGTGCTACGGTCAGAGCGGGCCGCCCGCGAGGGCGGCCCGCCGACCCGGAGAGAGAGCGTCTTGAGCGTTCGATTGGCGGTCAACGGCACGCTGATGCGCGGCCTCGCGCTGAACGACAATCTGCTCGCAGCCGGCGCGACGTTCGTCCGTGAGACGACGACGAGCTCGAGCTACCGCCTGTGGTCGATCGGCGACCGTCATCCAGCGATGATTCGCGTGGCGCAGGGCGGCGCCGCCATCGCGGTCGAGGTGTGGGACGTGCCCGACGCCGGGCTCGCGCCGATCCTGCTCGGCGAGCCTGCGGGGCTCTGCGTGGGCAAGGTCCGTCTCGCCGACGGCGAGGAGACGCTCGGTGTGCTCGGCGAGCCGCTGCTCTGCGATGGCCAGCGCGAGATCACGCAGTACGGCGGCTGGCGCGCCTACATCGCGGCTACAGGTTCCAGTGCCCGGTGAGCTCCAGCACCTTGCGGTCGAGCCGGGCGACGCGCTCGGCGAGCACGCCGGCCAGGATCGCGATGAGCTTGTAGGCGGCGATACTGTCGCTGGCGATCAGCCGCTGGAACTGCGCCTTCGTGAGGAGCTGCAGCTCGCACTCGGTGACGGCCGTGACCGTCGCCGAGCTGGGGCGGTCGGTGATGAGGCTCATCTCGCCCAAAAGAGTCGGCGCGTCCACCTTGGCCAGCGACTCACGCTGACCGTCGGCACCGTGCTTGAAGATCTCGACGCCGCCCTGCAGCAAGAACACGAGCCCGCTCGAACGGTCACCCTCGTTCATGAGCGCGTGTCCGGCGGCCACCTTCTGGCCGACCGAGGCCTGGGCGAGCTGCTCGACCTGCTGCGCGGTGAGCCCGCGCAACAGCGAGTTCATACCCTTCCGGATCTCGGATGCGTGCACAGACCGACACCCCCTGTAGTGCCACTGGCGATTGTATCAACGGAACTTTGAATGGCCGGCGTTTCAGATTCCCCCGGCCGAACGGCGCGCGGCCCGGGCGGGCTAGCGCTCGCAGGACAGGCGCATGCGGTTCTTCGCAATCCAGGCGTAAACGTGGCGCGCGACCGGGCGAGCGCCGGGAAGGGCGAAGACCGCCGCCAGCCAGCCGAGCCCGCGGATGCGGCGAAGGAGCTCGGGCACGGCGTCGGCGCCGGCGAGCGTGCGTCCACTCGGCAGCACGAGCTGCATCGCCGTCATGCAGGCCTCGTCGGTGATCTGGGGGTAGCGGAGCCGCCGCGGCGCCGACCGGCACGGGAGGATCTCGAGCGCGCCGCCGGAGAGCGCCAGGCGCATGAGCCAGAGCGCGCTCGCCCGGCACATCGCGCACTCTCCGTCGTAGATCAGGACCGCGGGCGGGTTCCCCATCCCTTGAGCGAGCGGTAGTAGACGACGAGTCCGATTGCCACCGCCAGCGAGACAGCCGCCTGCACGAGCCCCACGGGAGTGTGCTGGCGCACGAGCACGATCACCGCGTAGAACACGAAGAACGCGATCCCCGCACCGATGAGAATGCGGTGGGCGGTGATCAGCTTCACGACGGATCTCGGTTAGACGCCGAGGACCACCTTGATTGCATCACGTGTCACACCGATGAGCCGGTCGATCTCGGCCTCGGTGACGACCAGCGGTGGCGCGAAATAGACCGAGTCGCCCGGGGCCGGATGCGGACCCGGCGAGGGCCGCGTACGCGTCACGACGCCGCGCTTCATCATCTCGGCCTGGATTCGGGGCGCGACCTGCTTGTCGCCGGCGAAATTCTTCTTCGTCGCGCGGTCCTCGACGAGCTCGACCGCGGCGAGCAGCCCCTTGCCGCCCCGGATGTCGCCCGCGTTGGGATGATCGCCGAACGCCTGCTGGAGCCCCTTGTGCAGGCGCGTCCCCATCTTCGCCGCGTTCTCCCAGAGCCGCTCGCGCTCCATGATCTCGACGTTTCGGACGCCGACGGCGCAGCACGTGGGATGGCTCGAATAGGTGTAGGCGTGCATCCAGCGGTCCTCGGGCTTGACCGAGTCCATCGCGTCCTTGATCGCCTTGGTGACCATGATGCCGCCGAGCGGCAGATAGCCCGAGGTCACGCCCTTCGCGAACGACATGATGTCGGGCTTGACGTCCCAGTGCGAGAGCGCGAACCAGCGGCCCGTCCGGCAGAACCCGGTGATGACCTCGTCGGCGATCAGGAGCACCTTGTGGCGCGTGCAGACCTCGCGCACCCGCGGCCAGTAGTCATCGGTCGGATAGATGACGCCGCCGCCGCCGTGAATCGGCTCGCCGATGAACCCTGCCACGGTGTCCGGCCCCTCGCGCAGGATCGCCTCTTCGAGCTCGCGCGCGGCGGCTTGCCCCACGGTCTCGCCGGGCTTGGCACCCTGAAACCGGTACGGATAGCACGTCTGGATGTGGACGAAGCCGGGAACGCGCGGCTCGAACATCTTCCAGTAGGCGCCCATGCCGGTGGCGCTCATCGCCTGCAACGTGACGCCGTGATAGCCCTGCTGGCGCGAGATGATCTTGACCTTCTCGGGCTTGCCCTGCGTCTTCCAGTAGAAGCGCGCAGTCTTGAACGCCGACTCGTTCGACTCGGCGCCGCCGCAGGTGAAGAACACGGCCTGCATGTTGTCGTAGGCCAGCTCGATGAGCTTGTTCGCCAGGGTGATGGCCGGAATGTTCGACGAGCCGACGTAGCCCGAGAAGTACGCGAGGTCCTTCATCTGGGCGGCCGCGGCGTCGGCCAGCTCCGTGCGCCCGTGGCCGACGTTCACGTTCCAGAGGCCGGAGAGGCCGTCGATGTACTCGTGGCCCCCGATCTCCTGGATGGTCGAGCCACGGCCGCGGACGTAGATCATCGGCTCGGCATTGTCGATGGGGTGGTGCAGCGGATGGATCAGGTGGTCTTGATCGGCCTTGACGAGCTCAGCGGCGGTCATCGCCATTGACGTTCTCCAATTCATTAGCGCGCCTCGGCCGGCGGGGCCCCAGCCCCGCGACGGCCTGCAGCGCGCACCCCTGTCGGGCGCACCCGCCGGTAGTCCCCGCCCGGGACGGGGACCGCCCGATTCTGTGGACCGCGGTAACGGTAGATCCACGCTCGCGCGCGCCGGCCGTTCGCGAGCGTGACGATCGCGCGGCGACGCTCGAAATTGTACCCCTCCTCCCGGTCGAGCACCGGGAGAAGTTCGAGGTCGTCGAGGCGGTAGATCTCGCCGCGGACCCGGCCGGCGCCATCGACCAGGCCGGGGTAGCGGCCGAGGTCGAGCAGTCGCCCCCGCGCGGTGCCCTCGCCGAGAAGCGTCGCCCCCCGGGCGAGTGTGCGATGGAGCGCGTAGCCCCGCATCAAGGTTCCATAGGCGAACACGAGCGTCGGCGCGCGGCCGGGCGGGCGAACGCTATCGCTTCTGGGCAAGCTGCTGGAGCGCCGCGAGGGTGCGGTCCGTTTCGATGGCGAGGCCGCCGACCTCGACATAGCGGACACGCCCGCCGCGATCGACGATGAACGTCACCCGCTGCGACAGATTCCACGTGTCGTCCCAGACTCCGTAGAGTCGGCTCACGCGACCTTGTGTCTCGAGATCGCTCAAGAGGCGAAACGGCAGGCCGAGATGCTTCGTCCAGGCCAGGTTGCGCTCGGGCGGATCGACCGAGATCCCGACGATCTCGGCGTTGAGCGCGGCGAACTTGGGCTGGTCGTCCCGGAACCGGGAGAATTCGCGGTCTCAGCCGCCGGTGAACGCCTTGACGAAGAAGGCAACGACGATGAAGTCGCGGCTGGCGAGCGCATCGCTCAGGCGGAACGGACGGCCATGCTGATCGCCCAGCGCGATCTCGGGGGCTTTGTCGTTCACCGCCAGCGGCTTGTCGCGATCGGCGGCGAGCGCGGTCCCGGACAGCAGCGCGGCCAGCAGCAGCGCGACGATGCCGCTCAGGGCGTCTCCACCGCCTGGAGCACCGCGCCCAGGAAGTCGTGCTCGGGCACGGCGCCCTCGAACTGGACGCGATCGTTGATGACGACCTTGGGCACGCCCATGACCTGGTAGGCCCGCGAGAGCTCGGGGAACTCGGTCGCCTCGATCACCGTCGATCGCACTCGGTCCGACGCCACCGACATGTGCTGCGCCAGGCGCACGGCCCGGGGGCAGTGGGGTCAGGTGGGGGTCGAGAAGACCTTGATGTCGACGTCGGAGGCGAGCGCGCGCAGGGAGGCGAGCGTCTCCTCGCTCAGGCTGGGCTCGCCGGTCGACGCCACGATGATCGAGTCGATGAGGTTGCTGAACTCGTAGCCGAGCGGGATCCCGTAGAAGCGGATACCCCAGTCGCGACTGCCCTCGACGACGATGGCCGGCACCTGGTCCACGCCGTAGGCCTCCGCGCGCTCGCGATCGATGGCGAGGTTGAGCACCTCCACCGTGATCAGGTCCGAGAGCTCGGCCACCTCGCGCACGAGCGCCTCGTTCTGCTGGCAGAGCTCCGCTGCGGCGAGCGACTGGGAGAAGACAACGAGCTTCACCGGCCCGGCGATGCGCTCGAACTCTTTGCGGACGGCGGCCTGGTCGCGTGGGTTCAGGATCGGCATGGCGTCATTATACCTGTTAGAATCCCGCGCGAGGGAGCCGCGCCATGAAGCCGTTCGTGGTCAACCGCTACGGCCGGATCGTTTCCCTTCAACTTCTTCCCGGAGCTCGACTTCTCGATCTTCGAGACGCTCGAGCAGTTCGCGGCGGTGATCAAGCGCGACTTCGAGGAGAAGGCGCCCTCCGAGACCGACATCGTCGCCGGCGTGGATGCGCAGGCCTAACTCGGGCGGTACGACCTCCTGCGCGATCTCGCCCTGAACCTCTTCTGGGTGAACCGCTACGCGATGACGATGTACGAGAAGCGCCCGACGCGCTGGCGCGACGTGCCCAAGAGCCGCGACGACGTGTTCCTGCCGGTGTTCAAGGGCTGGGAGGGGACGGAGCTGACGGCCGCGATCGAGGCGGGCTACCGGGCGCTGCCCCCGAGCTTCGACGAGGGCACCGAGGACAAGATCTCGCGCATCCTGCTCGACATCTTTCGCCCCAAGAAAGGCGCCGGCGCCGAGCTGCCGCCGATCAAGCCGACGGTCGGCGAGATTCTCTCCAACCCGGAGAACCTCACCTATCACCTGCTCGCCTACAACCCGGACTACCCGGGCTACGGCTGGGACGACATCATCGAGTACACGCACCGCGTGCCGGAGATCGAGGCGCTCATGCGCCAGGCGATGGTGCTCCACAACCAGTACCGCTGGGATCGCGCGAAGACGCGTGTGATCGAGGTCGGCAAGCTGCACGACGACGACTTCGTCGTCGTCTTCCAGCCCAAGAGCACCGAGGTGCTCCAGTTCATCCGCCGCATGAAGGGCGGCAAGCGCGTGCGGCCGCGGCGGCCGGCGCCCCTCGAGTCGCGCCCGCCGGCACGGCCGTTCCCGCCGGTCGACGTGCGCGCGCGGTTCTCGATCATGCCGCGCCTGGAGGCACTGGCGCTCCTGGCGGCCCAGCGGGCCCTGGAGAAATCCGGTCGGCGTCCCGAGGAGATCGGCGCGGTGCTCTTCTGCTCGTGCACGAGCGCGAAGATGATGCCGTCGCTCGCCACCTGGCTCTCGGGTCAGCTCGGGCTCTTCCAGACCCACGCCTCCTGCGACGTCGGCGCCGCGTGCGCCGGCCTGCCGTACGGGCTGGCGGAGGCGGTGCGGCTGCTCCAGGAAATCGACCGCCCGGTGCTCGTGGTCTGCGGCGAGAAGTTCTCGGACAAGATCGGCACCGTGCGGGCCTCCCGGATGATCTTCGGCGACGGCGCGGCGGCGCTCGTCGTCGCGCCGGCGCCGCCCGGCGCGCCGCCCGACATCGAATGGGTGCAGACCTACGCGAGCGGCCCGATGAGCGAGGTCGACTCGATCATCTGGCCCAACCCCGAGTTCGACAACAACATCACCGTGTACGGGCCACAGGTCATGGCGCTGGTCCGGCGCTATCTCACTCAGATGATCGACGAGCTGCGCGCACTGCCCCGCGCCGACGGGGCGGGGGGCTCGTTGCTGGACTCGGTCGACCTGATCGTGCCCCATCAGGCCAACCGGACGGTGGTGGCGGACCTCGCTCGAGCCGCCGGCGTCGGACCCGAGCGCCTCTACTTCGACATCGAGAAGGTGGGCAACACGTCCTCGGCGTCGATCCCGATCGCGATCCAGGACGCGGTCCGTGAGGGAGTCATCGACCGGCGGATGCGCATCTTTGCCCCGGCCTTCGGCGCCGGCGCGGTCGCCGGCTACGTCGTGGCGCGCATCGATCCCTCGATCGTCGCGGTGTAAGCCACCCGCCGGCGAGCTGGCGCAACGGCTGCGACCGCCGCGATCCGGACTAGCCCTTCACGGCCCCCGCGGTGAGGCCCGAGACGTAGTAGTCGAGAAACCAGACGTAGATGACGACGATCGGGAGGCTCGCCACGACCGCGCCGGCCATCAGCGATCCCCAGTAATAGATGTCGCCGCGGATCAGGTCCGCGGTGACGCCGACCACGGCGGTCTTGTTCGCGGTCTGCGACACGAACGTGAGCGCATAGGTGAACTCGTTCCAGGTCAGCGTGAAGCCGAAGAGCGTCACGCAGACGATGCCGGGGATCGCCATCGGCAGCACGATCCGGACGAGCGTCTGCATCCGGCTCGCGCCATCGACGAGCGCGCACTCCTCGACCTCCCGCGGAATCGTCCGGAAGTAGCCCATGAGGAGCCACGTCGAGAAGGGCACGAGGAAGGTCGGATAGGTCACGATCAGCGACCAGATGGTATCCGAGATGCCGAGCCAGACCACCACCTGCGAGAGCGGCAGGAAGAGCAAGGTCGGCGGCACGAGATACGTGATGAACACCGCCGTCCCGAACATGCCGACGCCGCGGTAGCGGAGGCGCGCGAGGCTGTAGCCCGCCAGGATCGCGATCACGAGCGATACGGCGGTCGCCACCACGCTGATGATCAGGCTGTTCTTCACCCAGGTCAGGAACTCGGTCTTGAAGAACAGGTAGCGATAGTGATCGGTAATCACGCCGGTCTGGATGAGGAACGGCACCGACTTCAGACTGTAGAGCTCGGCGTCCTTCTTCAGCGAGGTGATCACCATGTAGTAGAACGGGAACAACGCGAACGCAATGAACGGCACCATGTTCGCGTAGCCGAACACCGCTGATCGAATCTCCGCTCCGCGCGACCTGACGCCGACGTTCACGTCACTCCCTCCGGATGTAGCGAAGCTGGATGAACACGATGGCGGCCAGCATCGGGAACAGGAAGAGCGAGACGGCGGCCCCCTGACCGAGATTGCCGCCAGTCAACCCGATCTGATACGCGAGCGTCGCGAAGAGGTGCGTCGTGTTGACCGGGCCGCCGCGTGTCAGCACCTGCACGATGTTGAAGTCGGAGAAGGTGAAGATCGTCGAGAACAGGATCACCACGGCGAGAACGGGCTTGAGCAGCGGGAGCGTGACGTTGCGGAAGCGACCCCAGGAGCCGGCGCCGTCGACCTCGGCCGCCTCGTAGTATTCACGCGGAATCGACACGAGACCGGCCAGGACGATGATCGCGAAGAAGGGCAGCCCGCGCCAGACGTTGACGGCGATCACCGCGGTCATGGCGTAGCTGGTCATGCCGAGCCAGTTGGGCCCGGGCGGGTTGATGAGCCCGAGGTGGATCGCCGTCCAGTTGACGACGCTGTAGAGCGAGTCGAACATCCACCCCCAGGCGAGCACCGAGAGCGCCGTGGGGATGACCCACGGCAGCAGGACGGCGCCCCGGATCAGCCGCTTGAACCGGAAGTTCCGGAACAGCAGCATGGCCAGCCACACGCCGAGCACCGTCTTGAAGACGACCGCGATGATCGAGAACACGAACGAGTTGTAGACGGTCTGCTGGAACATCTCGTTGCCGACGATGTCGCGGAAGTTCTGCAACCCGACGAAATCGCCGGGTGAGCCGACCCAGTAGTCCGACAGGCTGAAGTAGATCGCCATCCCGAATGGGTAGGCGACGAGGCCCACGATCAGGGCCAGCGCGGGCACGATCAGGGCGTAGCCGAAGACGTGCTCCTGCTCCCACCACTCGCGGATCCGCGCGAGCCGGCCGACCCGCGGCAGTCCAGTCGCCTCGAGCGCTCGCTGGCTGACGGCCATACTATGCCTTCCCTTCTGTCTTGAGCTTCCCCTGCAGCGCGAGCTTGATCTGATCTTCGCCCCAGGCCAGCGCCCGCTTGGTGGGCATGCCGTTGATCGCCTTGACGACAATGTCGGGCAGGATGAAGTTGACGATGATGAGCTGCACCGCCGAATTGGGCTTGGCCGGCCAGCCCTGCTCGTGAACGTATTCGGCCTCTTTCGGCAGCATGGCGTATCTCGGATTGCTCGCCCAGATCGGGTGCTCGGCCAAGCCTTTGAGCGGCGGCTGGTTGAACGCGCTGCCCGAGACGATGAAGGAGTTGTAGTTCTCCTTCTGGAAGAGGAACTTGATGAAGTCCTTCGCCAGCGAGGCGTTCTTCGAGAACTTCCAGATCGCCAGCGAGTTGACGCCGGTCGCGCAATGGATGCCGGCCGGACCGCCGGGGCTTCCGTGGTGATTGATCTCGTCGGCGATCGGCATGCTCTTCGCGACGGCCGCGACGTAGGGGCTGATTGCGTTGTGGATCCAGGAGCCCTTGCCCGAGAGGAGAAAGCGGTTGTTGGAGGAGTTGTCCCAGGACAGCACCTCGGGCTCCATCGCGTTCGCGTAGAGATCCTTGTACCACTCGACGACCTGGGCAGCCTTGTCGCTGTTGATGGCCGGCGTCTTGCCGTCCGCCTCGAGGACCTTGCCGCCGTTGCACCAGAGGATCGACCAGAACGAGATATTGGCGTCGGTGCAGTGGCTGATCGGGATGCCGACGGGATTGCCCTGCTTCTTGAGGATCTTTCCGACCTTGAGGAGCTCGTCCCAGGTCTTCGGCGGCTGGACCCCCGCCTTCTTGAAGTGCGTCTCGTTGTAACAGCCGGGGAATGCGACCCAGAACCACGGCACGGCCCGCCACCCCGAGCTCGTTTGACAGGTCTGAGTGGCGAACGGGTACCAGCCGCCATAGCGGTCCCCGAGATAGGCGACGAGATCACCCATATCGGTCAGCTGCTGCTCGTAGAGGAATGGATCGGCGGCGCCGGTGACGATCAGGTCGTGGCCGGACTGCGAGGTCGCCTGGGCCGCGCGCTTGGCGAAGAGCTGCGGGCCGGCGATCGTGTCCACGCGGACGGCGACCCCGGCCTGCTTGGCGAAGACCTCCGCCTGCCGCCTGAGCTCGTCGTCGGAGGCCGGGACGAAGTGATTGAACGTGAGGAACGTCAGCTCGCGCTTCTGGGCGAACGCCGGCGGGCGCTCGAGGAAGACCGACGAGGCGCCGGCCAGCGCGCCTGCCGAGGTCTTGAGGAATCGCCGGCGGTTGATCGCTTTGCTCATGGCCACGCTCCTTGATCTCGAGTCAAGCCGCTAGGCGCCGCCCTCCTTGAGCTTGCCCTGCACTGCGAGCCTCACCTGCTCCTGAGCCCAGTCCATCGCGCGTTTGGTCGGCATGCCGTTCACAGCCTTGGCCAGCATGTCGGGCAGCACATAGTTGACCTGCACCAGCTGCACCGCCGCGTTCGGCTTCGCGGGCCAGCCGCGCTCGTGCGCGTACTCGGCTTCCTTCGGGAGCATCGCGAGCTTCGGATTCTTCGACCAGACCGGATGATCGGCCAGATGCTTCAGCGGGGGATGGTTGAACGCGTTGGAGGCCACGATCCAAGCGTCGTAGTTGTTCTTCTCGAACAGGAACCGGATGAAGTCCTTCGCGAGCGCGACGTTCTTCGAGAACTTCCAGATCCCGATGCCGTTGATCGGTGGCGCCGAGTGGGTCCCCGCCGGCCCCGCCGGGCTCGAGTGGTGGTTGATCTCGTCCGCGATCGGCATCGCCTTCGCGAGCGCGGCGGCGTACGGGCTGATCGGATTGTGGATCCAGGAGCACTTGCCGGCGAGGATGCAGCGGTTGTTGGACGCGTCGTCCCAGGAAAGCACCTCGGGCTCCATCGCGTCCCGGTAGAGCTCCTTGTACCACTCGATCACGCGCTCGGTCTGATCCGACTTGATCGCCACGGTCCGGCCGTCGGCCTCGAGCACCTTGCCGCCGTTGCACCAGAGCACCGACCAGAACGTTGTGTTCGCGTCGGCGCAATGGCTGATCGCGATGCCCGACCGGATTGCCCTGCTTCTTGAGGATCTTGCCTTGCTTGAGGAGCTCGTCCCACGTCTTCGGAGGCTCGAGCCCGGCCTGCTTGAAGTGCGTCATGTTGTACGTCGCCGGGAACGAGACCCAGAACCACGGCACGGCCTTCCAGCCTGAGGCCGTGTGGGAGCCCTCGCGCGCGAACGGATACCAGCCGCCATACTTCTTGCCGAGCTCGTCGATGAGGTCGCCGACGTCGGCGTGCTGCTTCTCGAACAGAAACGCGTCGGCCCCGCCGGTCAGGATCATGTCGTGGCCAAACTGCGCCTGCGCCTCGGCCGCGCGCTTGGAGGGCAGCTGCAGGTGGGCGATCGTGTCCACCCGGACGGTCACACCCGCCTGCTTGCCGAAGGCTTCGGCCTGTTTGCGCAGCTCGTCGTCGGAGGCGGGGACGAAGTGATTCCAGCTGAGGAAGGTCAGCTCGCGCTTCTGGGCGAACGCGGGCGCTCGGCCTAGGGCCAGCCAGGTTCCCATGCCGGCAGCTGCGCCGGAAGCGACACGAACAAAGTGTCGACGCGAGGTCCTTTGCATAGCGACTCCTTGGAGCTCGCAGGATGGGGCTGGAGAGAGCTTGGGCCTAGAGGATCCGGAGAGACCTCACCTCCTCTCACGGCTCGGACGGTTGCACGCTTCTACCACCCCGGGAACAGCATCGTCAAGTCAGGGAGACACCTGACGACCGCACGACGATCAGCGACGGCCTGTCGGTGGCCAGTGCCCGGCCGAGCGCCTGCGCGAACGTCGCCTCGCTGTCGATGGCGGCCGCGGACATTCCGCAGCTCGCGGCCTCCTGCAACAGCTGAGACGGGTCCGGCCCGCCGGTGTCGAAGGCGACCACCGCCATCCGCGCGCCGACACGCCCAGCGGTCGGGAGCTCGCTCGCGGCTGCCAGATCACGTGTTCCGGTGAAGCAGACGACGCGACGATTGGGATGAACGAGGTGGGCTGCGATCGCGGCGGGCAGCGCGAAGCCAGCGTCCGCGAGACTACGGGAGACCAGGAATTCCCGCGGGGCGATCGCGTGCCAGGATGCCGCGACGCACATGTAGTGTGCGCCCGCGTCGACCGTCGCGATCGTGCCGGCCGGTGTCATCTCGCGCGCGAGCCGTACGATGCGCGCATCAAGGCCGGCGCCGGCGCCTCCCGCGGCGCCCGCCCGCCGCAGCCGGTCGAGCTCGGCGACGTCCCAGTCGGCACGCGGCTTGTCGCGCAGCCGGACCGCGAGCTCTTCGACGATGGCGCTCACCTCGCCGAGCACCTGGACGGCGGGCGCCCGGCCGTCGGGCACTGCGGCCGGGCCGAAGACGATCAAGGGCGTGTCCGACCAGCAAGACTCCGGGATCGGCTCGAGCACGTCGAGCCCGATCGCGACGACGAGGTCGGCACGCTCCAGCAGGTGCGCTTCCGAGCCGGTGACGCCGAGCACGCCCAGCATCAGCGGGTGCGGATCCGGCATCGTCCCCTTGGCCCGCGCCGTCGTCAGGAGCGGTGCCGGCAGCGCCTCGACGAACGCTCTCAGCCACTGCGCCGCATCGTCCGAGCGGCAGTGAGCACCGGCGAGCAACAGCGGCCGCGAGGCGCCGGAGAGCGCGCGCGCCGCGTGGTCGAGGGCCTCGATCGCCGGATACGGCGTGGGATCGGGCCGGCACGACGTCGCCAGTGGCACCGTCGCACGCCGCGCGACGTCGGCGGGAATGTCGAGATGAACCGGACCGCGAGGCTCGGTCATGGCGAGCCGCGCCGCGTGAGCGATCCGGTGCGCGGCCGATTCCGCCTCCGCCCGGAGCGTCTCCTTGCACCCGGGCATGGCCGACGGACGGCCGCTCGTGATCAGGATGAACGGCGCGCGCTCCAGCGCTCCGCGAGCTGCCGCAGAGACGCGAGCCGGCTCGTCGCCGATCGCGACCGCGCCGGGCGCATCGACGAGGTCACCGGTGACCGCGGCGATGACGCACGCGCCGCGCTCGTGGGACGCGAGTACGACGGGCAACCCGAGCGCGCGGGCCGCGTCGAGAACGGGGTGATCGGCCCCCCCGGGCGCGACGCCGACGAGATGCGGCGTCCCGGCTCGCCGCAGGCCGTCGGCGACGACATCGGCGACGGTGGTACGGCTCACGCGGACCGGGACGGCAGGTAGACCGCGGCGCTCCCGGACGCCGCGACGCCGTCCCGCATCTCGATCACCACCACGCGCTGACGCGAGCCGAGGCGAGCGCGGACTCGCTCGTACGCCTCCTCACTACTTCCCGAAGCTCTCGAACACCGGGCGCATGCGCTCGAGCGCCTTCTTCAGATTCGCCTCGGAGTTCGCGTACGAGAACCGCAGATACCCCTCGCCGTGGGCCCCGAACGCAGCGCCGGACAGCGCGGCCACGCCGGCGTCGGTCAGGAGACGCTCGGCCACCTCGGCGGACGACCGGCCGGTGCCGGTGATGTTCGGGAAGACGTAGAACGCGCCGCGCGGCCGCGCGCACTTGACGCCGGGCAGGCGGTTCAGCCCGTCCACGAGCAGGTCACGCCGGCGCTTGAATTCCGCCACCATCGCGGCGACCGGCGTCTGATCCCCCTGCAGCGCGGCGATGCCGGCGAGCTGCACGAACGACGCCGTGCAGGAGTTCGAATTGACCATGAGCCGCGCCACATGCTCGGCGAGCGGGGGCGGCATCACGCCGTAGCCGAGACGCCAGCCGGTCATCGCGTACGATTTCGAGAAGCCGTCGAGCAGAATCGTCCGGCCCTGCATGCCGGGCAGGTTCGTGATCGAGGCGAACTCGCCCTCGTAGAGGAACTGCCGGTAAATCTCGTCGGTCAGCACCGGGATGTCGCGCGCGGACGCGATCGCGGCGATGCGCTCCAGCTGCGCCCGGTCGAGCACGCCGCCGGTCGGGTTCTCCGGCGAGTTGATCACGATCAGCTTCGTCCTGGGCGAGACGCGCCGCTCGAACAGATCGAGGTCGAACCCGAAGCCGCTGTCTTCGCGCAGCGGAATCGGCACCGGCACTCCGCCGACGAAATTGATGACCGACTCATAGATCGGAAAGCCCGGATTCGGATGGATGACCTCGTCGCCCTCGCCGATCATGGCCATGATCGTGAAGAACATGATCGGCTTGGCCCCCGGCGTGACCACCACCTCCTCGGGCGCGACGGCGATGCCCCGCGTCTCGGCCACGTGCTTGGCGATCGCCTCGCGCAGCTCGGGCAGTCCGGCGGCCGGGCCGTAGTGGGTCGCGCCGGCGTCGAGCGCCTGCTTCGCCGCTTCCTTGATGTGCGCGGGCGTGTCGAAGTCGGGCTCGCCGATCTCGAGATGGATGATCTCGCGTCCGGTCCGCTCGAGCTGCCGCGCGCGCGCCAACACTTCGAACGCCGACTCGGTTCCGAGCCGGGCCATCCTCGGGGCAACGTTCATGAAGGTCCTCCTTACGGGGCCCTATTATAAGCGCGTGGACTTCGTGCGCGTTCCCGGCGGGCCGTTCGACATGGGCTGGGAAGCCGGCCATCCGTGCGAGCGCCCGCGGCACGTCGTCTGGGTCGACGCGTTCCTGGTCGCGCGCACGCCCGCGACGAATGCGGACTTCGCCGCGTACTCGAGGGCCACGGGCGCCGGCCTGCCCCTGTTCTGGCTCGACCCGGCCTTCGCCGATCCCCGCCAGCCCGTCGTCGGGCTCTCGTGGTCCGAGGCCGCCGCCTTCGCGGAATGGTCGGGCGCGCGGCTGCCCACGGAGGCCGAGTGGGAGAAAGCCGCCCGCGGAGGCCTCGAGGGCGCCCGCTTCCCCTGGGGCGATGCGAGACCGACGACCGTGTTCGACCGGCCCCCGCGCGTCGGCGAGACGCCGCAGAACCGACTGGGCCTCGCGGACCTCTCGGGCGTGTGCCACGAGTGGTGCGCCGATTGGTTCGACGAGCGCTACTACGTCGAATCGCCGGAACGGAATCCGCGCGGTCCGACTGCGGGGACCCGGCGCGTCAGCCGCGGCGGGGCGTGGCGACACGCCGACCCGTGGAGTGCGGTCGCTCACCGCTCTTCCCTGCCGCCGCACCTGCGCTACTCCGACTACGGCGTGCGATTCGCGCGCGACGCCGAGTGACGGCGGAAGGCATACAATGATCCGCACCGAGATGGCGCCCGCGGATCGCTCGATCTTGAGGGAAGGTGTCGTGGCCGGCCTGATCGGCGCGGCGGTCGTCGCGGTCTGGTTCCTCTGCTTCGACATCGCGCGGGGGCGGCCGTTCTTGACCCCGGGGTTGCTCGGCGCCGCGGTCTTCCAGGGCGTCACCGACCCCGCCGGGGTCCAGATAACGTTCGGCAACGTCCTCGGCTATACGATCATCCACGGGCTGGCGTTCATCGCGTTCGGCGTCATGGCGGCGAGTCTGATGGCGGTCAGCGAGCGGGAGCCCGCGCTGTTCCTCGCGTTCGTCATCCTGTTCGCCAGCTTCGAGGTCTTCGTGTTCGGCGTGGTCGGCGCGCTCGGCAAGTCGATGCTGGGCGCCCTGGTCTGGTGGGCGATCCTCATCGGCAACCTCCTGGCGTCGATCGCGATGCTCTGGTACTTCTTCCGCGCTCACCGCGCACTCCCGCGCACCTTGATCGGCTCCTGGGGCACCGTGCTCCGCGAGGGCATCGTGGCCGGCCTGCTCGGCGCGGCCGTCGTCGCGCTCTGGTTCCTCGCGATCGACTGGATCCAGGGCGAGCCGCTGCGGACTCCGACGCTCCTCGGCGTGGGGCTCCTCCGCCAGTCCGATCCGGTGATCGCGCTCGTGTCCTACACGGCCGTGCACGGCCTCGCGTTCGCGCTCTTCGGCATCGTCGGCGCGCTGCTGATCGCCGGCGCCGAGCGTCAGCCGCTCTTCGTGTTCGCGCTGGTCATCTTCTTCACGGCCTTCGAGGTGTTCTTCATCGGCGGCGTCCTGATCGCGGCGAAGTGGGTGCTCGACGAGATCGCCGGATGGACTGTTTTCGTCGGCAACCTCCTCGCTAGCGTCGTCATGCTCGCTTACTTCTTCACGGGGCATCGCGGGCTGGCTCGGCGGCTTACTGCTGCTTGGGCTGAAGAGGACTAGCGGAGCGCGGGGGCGCCGCGGAGAGTGGCCGACTCTGAGGCCTAGCTGTGAACGAGCATGAGGTTGTTCCCTCCGGGGAACCGACTCATGGGCGGTTTGTCGCCTAGACTGCTATGCGGCCGGGCGCAGTTGTAGTGCTCGATCCAGCCGAGTAGACGCGGCGCGCGTTCGGCCGAGTCGTAGTAGGGACGGACGTAGGCCCACTCCCGCAGCGCCGTTTGGATGAACCGCTCGGCCTTACCGTTGGTGCGCGGCGTGTACGGCCGCGTGCGCCGGTGCCGGAGATGCAGTCCCCGACAGGTGGCGCGGCAGCTGTGGGAGATGTACCCGGAGCCGTTGTCCGTGAGCACTCGCTGAATGCGAACTCCGTGACCGCGAAACCACCGGAGCGCCCGCCGGAGAAAGCCGGCGACGGTCACCCCGTGATCATCGGCCAATAGCTCGACGTAGGCGACCCGGGAATAGTCGTCGACGGCGATATGCAGCACGTCCCACCCGATCCCCTGGTGGCGATTGACATTGCCGACCCGCCCAGTGATGCGGTGGCCGAGCCCGGCAATGCGGCCGAGCTTCTTCGTGTCCAGATGCAGCAGGTCCCCGGGGCTCGGGTGTTCATAGCGTTGCACCAGCGGGGGCGCGCCGAGCCGCCCACGGCGCGACAAGCCGGCGCGGCGTAGGATCCGGGCGGCCGTCGCCGCGCTCACCCCGACCGCCCCGGCGATCTGACCACACGTCCAACGCTGCAGCCGCAGCACCTTCATGCCGAGGGCAATAGCCGGGGCCGTCTCACGCGGACTCGCGTGCGGGCGACTCGATCGATCGTTGAGGCCCGCCACGCCCTCGGTGCGATAGCGGGCCAGCCACTTGCGGGTCGTGCGTAGCGAGATCCCAAGCTGGCGAGCGAGCTCCGGGACCGGCTCCCCGCGGCCAGCCCGTTGCACCAATTCGGCTCGACGGTAGGGCGTGAGTCGGGCATTCTTGTGCACGTTCATCCAGGCCTCCTATCCAGGGAAAGTGATCGCGTGGCAGCCATCAACTTCCCCCAGGTCGGCCTGGGTGAACAACCTATTGCTTCATCACACTAGCTCCTGGTTTGGCTGTTTCGGCGGAGGACTAGGAGGTCGATGGGTTCTTGGATGGGGGTGGGGGTGGTTTCGAGGGTGGCGGCGATTCGCATGCGGTGGAGGCCTTGGTTGAATTCGGCGTCGGAGATCAGGTCGAGTGAGGAGAGGGCTCGGCGCTCGATGCGATCGTAGTGGGCGGCGAGGCTGGGATCGATTTCCTGCGTGATCGTGTCCAGCGCCTCCAGCGCGAATCCTCTCGCCTCGAACGCCTCGCGGACATGCTCCACCCGGGGTAGCCTCGCCTCGTCGATGGCGCGGGCCGAAGGAAAGAACTCGTAGTGGGGGATGCCCTCCAGGCGTCCGCCGAACGTGTTGCGGATGAAGACGAGCCCGTCGGGCTTGACCACCCGGTGGAGATCGCGCGCGCAGGCGTCGAGGTCCGGAACGTGATGGATGACCATCGACAGGAGCGCGAAGTCGAACGCCCCGTCGGCCGCCGGAATGGCGCCCGCCCCGCCGTCCTGGTACGCCACCCGCGGATGCGCGCTGCCGCGCTCGGCGTCGGCGCGCATCTTCGCCGACGGCTCGACGGCCACGACGCGCGCGTCGAACGCGTCGGCCAGGAGCACCGAGAAGCGCCCGGTCCCCGCCCCGAGATCGAGAATGGTCAGGTCCCTGCGGCCGCGACCGACGTAGCCGGTGATCGACGTCCATCCAGAGCCGGCCGGTGTCGGCCGACAGATTCCGCCCGGCGCGATACGCCTGGTGCAGGCGCCGGTCGTAGTCGACGCGCATCACCAGAGCGCGTCGGGCAGCGGGAGACCCTGGAACGCGTCGACCGGCATCGGCGTCGGCGGCACGATCTCGAGGCGCTCGGCCAGCGCGTAGAGCTGGCGCAGATGCTGCGCGGCGTGCCACGCCGTGCGCTCGAGCAGGTCGTGGCCGGACTGCGGACCGTAGTACACGTTGATCACGCGCTCGAACTCGCTCGGCGCGGCGCCGTCGAACCAGCCGCCGATCCGGCCGCGCACGAGCGCGCCGTACCGCGCGATGGCCGGACCGTCGCGCAGGTCGTCCGGCGCCTGGTCGAGCAGCCACGACTCCGGGAACTCTGCCCATGTCCATGCCGTCGACGAACGCCAAGGAGAGCCGAAAGACGTGATAGCCGAGGTTGCGGAGAGTCCGGTTGCGCTCGGGCGGTCGCCAGTCGAGGTGTCGCTGGGGGACGACGCGCATCAGCTGCTGCGTCGTATCGAGGACGATGTCGAGCCGCCGGGCGAGCTCGGTCGGCGCGAGCTTCACCGACGCGGAGTACGGGATGCCGAGCAGCGCGGCGTATGCCGGCGGGTTCCAGCCGTGCGCGGCGCGATCGCCAACGGTCACCGCCGGAACGCGCGTGACGCCCACGCGCTTGAGCTCGTCGTAGCCTTCCGGATTCGCCTGGACGTCGACCGGGTCGAACTCGACCCCCCAAGACGAAAGGAGCTCCTTCGTCTTGGCGCAGGAGGATCAGCCCGGGCGGTAGAAGAGCTTGACCTTGTCACTCATGTGCGCCTCCTGGAGCGATCCGTCACCGATTGTACCCGAGGACGCGCCGTCGGCGGTCACCGCCCTCGGAAGGTCGGCGTCTGCTTGCGGGCGAACGCCGTCACCCCGCTCCTGAAGTCCTCGGTGTGGCCGCTCGCGGCGATCGCCTGGGCCTCGAGCTCCATCTGGGTCTCCAGGCTCTCCCACGTCGACTGGTGGAAGAGCCGCTTCGCTCCCCCGAACGCTTTCGACGGCCCCTGGGCCAGCTCGCGCGCCAGCGCCGCGACCGCCGTCGGAAGCTCGGCGTCGGGCACGACGCGCGTCACCAGCCCCCACTCGAGGGCCTCGCGCGCCGACAGCACGCGGTTGGTGAAGTAGAGCTCCATCGCGCGACGCAGCCCGACGAGGCGCGGGAGAAAATACGACGACGAGCCGTCGGGCGTGGCGGCGATCTTCGAATACGCCATCGTGAACCGCGCCGACTCGGCGGCCACGACCAGGTCGCCCGAGAGGGCGAAGCTCAGCCCCCCGCCCGCCGCGACGCCGTTGACCGCCATGATGACGGGCTTGTCGCTGCGGCAGAACCGCGACACGGCGCCGTGCAGATAGGTCGTGAGCTCCTTCACCAGCACGCCGATCCGGTCGAGATTGTCGACGAAATCCTTGACGTCGCCGCCGGCGCAGAACGCCCGCCCCGCTCCGGTGACGACGACGCACCGCACCGCTCGGGTCCTCGTCGACCTCGAGCGCCGCGTGAAAGAGCTCGCGGCCGAGGCCGAGGCTCAGCGCGTTGAACGCGTCGGGCCGGTTGAGCGTGATCGTCGCGACCCCATCCTGGCGCGCGAGGGACAGGAACTTGAAGTCCATGAGGTCCTCCTGCTGCGGGTCAGCTTCGCTCGGCGCGCCGACGGGCTGCACGCGCCACGGCATCCAGGACGTCCGTGATCCTCAACGGCTTCACGAGCACCAGATCCACGCCGTGGGTCTGCCGCTCCTCGGCCGACAGCTCGACACCGAAGCCGGTGACGAGGATCACCGGGACCGACGGCGCGATCTCCTTGACGGCCTGGGCCACCTGCCAGCCCGAGACGCGCGGCATCGCGAGATCGGTGAGCACGAGGTCGAAGGGCTCGGCGCGGAACTGCGCGATCGCCTCGGCGCCGTCGGTGAGGACCGTGACCCGATGGCCGTCCGTCTGGAGCATGTCGCCGAGCACGCGGGCCACCTCCGCCTCGTCGTCGACGACCAGGCAGCGGAGCGACGCGCCCAGGGGCGGCGCCTCGGACCCGGGACTCACGTCCACGTCGGGAACGACGCTGCGCGCGAACGTCAGGCGAAACGTGGTGCCGCGCCCCTCCTGACTGTCGACCGTGATCCGCGCGCCGTGACGCGAGAGGATGCCGTATGTCATCGACAGTCCGAGCCCGGTCCCCTGCGGCCCCTTCGTCGTGAAGAACGGATCGAAGATCTTGCCGCGAATGGCCTCGGGGATCCCGACGCCGGTGTCCGCCACCGTCACCACGATCAGATTGTTCTCGACACGGGTAGTCAGGGTCAGGGTGCCGCCGGTCGGCATCGCGTCGACCGCGTTCAGGATCAGGTTGGTCATGGCCTCGCGCAGCTCGGCGGCGTCGCCGGCCACGGTCGGCAGGCTCCCAAACGACGTCCGCGCCTCGACGTCCACCCCCCGGCTGCGCGTCTCCTCGCGCCAGCGCGACTGGGTGATCTCGAGAGCGCCGCGCACGATCTCGTTGAGATCGACCGCCACGAACGGCTGGTCGCGACGGGTCCGCGTGAACTCTTGCAGCCGGCGCACGGTCTGCGCGCCGTCGAGGGCCGAGCGCTCGATGACCTGCAGCCACTTGCGAAGCTGCGGGTCTTGCAGTCGCTGAAGCGTGAGCTGGGCCCGGCCCAGGATCGACGCGAGCAGGTTGTTGAAGTCGTGCGCCACACCCGAGGCCATCTCGCCGAGCGCGCGGAGCTTCTCGGTCCGCACGAGCTGGTCCTGCGCCGACGCCAGCTCGCCGTAGGCCCGCGTGCGCTCTTCGAAGAGCTGCGCGCTGCGCAGCGCCAGTGCAGCGAGATGGCCGATGCTCGACAGGAGACGCTCGTCGGCCTCGGCGAAGGCTCGTGTCGGCCTGTGCAAGGCCAGCATGCCGATCACCATCTCCCCCGTGGTCATCGGCACCCCGAGCCAGTACTGCGCGTCCGGGACGGTGTCGATCGGCGCGACGCCGCGCCGCACGCACTCGTCGTGGTAGCCGTCTGTCCGGACCGCCCGGCCCGTCTCGAGCACGACGGACATCAGCCCGACCCCGAGGGCGGGGTATCGGAGCGGCGTGCGCGTGTCGGGCACGCCGTCGACCACCCGCAGCACGACCTCGAGATCTCCACGCTCCTGGTCGCGCAGTACGATCGTCGCGTTGGCGGCGCCGATGATGCGAAGCGCCTGGGTGTGAATGGCCTGCAGCAGGGCCGTACGATCGAGCTGGCCGGTGACGGCTTGCGACAGCTCGAGGAGCACCGACAGCTCGTCGACCTGGCGGCGGTTCTGCTCGTAGAGCTGGGCGTTCTCGAGCGCGAGCGCCGCCTGGTCGCCGAAGGCTTGCAGGACAGCCCCTCTCCGCGTCCGAGAAGACCCGGCCCGAGACGTCGCCCAGCGCGAGTGTGCCGATGATCCGCCCCTCTCGCTCTGAGCGGCACCGCGAGCACAGCGCGCGTCGCCGGCCTGCCGCATCGTCGCGGCTATTTCGTCGGTCATGGCGATCGCGGGATCGCTGAAGACGTCGGCCGACGCGACGGCGCGCCCCTCGGCGATCGCGAGTCCCGGACGGCCCGATGCCCGCGGGCAGAACGGCGGCGAACTGCGACGCCTCGCGAAAGTGGCCCTCGCGCGCGAGGGTCACCAGCGAGCCGTCCGCCTGCAGAAGTCGCAGCACGGACGAACTCGCCTGAAAGAGCTCGAGCACGCTTTTGACGATCCGCTCGCCGACGTCGCGCGGGTCGAGACTCTCGGTCAGGGTCCGCGCCAGGCGCGCCAGCTCCTCGGCCTCGAGCCGGCGGCGCGTGGCCTCCGTGTAGAGCCGCGCGTTCTCGAGCGCAACGGCCGCCTGATCGGCGAAGCTTCGGCCAGTCGGATCTCGTCGTCGTCGAACCGTCGACCCGACGCGGTCGCCGACGCCGAGCGCCCCGATCACTCGTTCGCCGATACGCAGCGGCACCCCGAGCATCGACCGATGCCCGGCGCGCTCGATGTCGGGCGCGCATCTCCGCCGTGAAGATGAAGCGCGGATCCGCTAGGAGATTCGGCGTAGCGACCGGGCCCTCGACCTCCGACGGCGACGCCGACGACCGCATGGCCCCGCGGAAACACCGTACGTCGCGGCCGAGCGCGACGCCGGCCTCGCCGCTGACCGCGAAGGCCACGAGCGCGCCGGATTCCACGATCGAGCCGGTAGAGGGCTCGACGAGTGGGCGCCGAGCAGGAGACGCACGCTGTCGACGACCCGCTGGCGCGACGAGATCCAGGTCGAGCGTCGCGGAGAGAAGCCGGCCGAGGTCGGCCAGCGCGCTCATCCGCTGAGCCTGACGGGTAGCCTCACGATAGAGCTGGGCGTTGTTGATCGCGTTCGCGGCGTGCGAGGCCAGCGAGCCGAGAAGCTGCATCTCCTCGGAGGTGGGCTGGTGGCGCGCGCGCACGCCGATGGCCAGGGCGCCGAGAACCTTCTGGCCGATCAGGAGGGGCACGATGCCGACGCTGACCACGCCGGCGGCGCGCGCCGGCTCGACGTTGCGAGCCCGCGGATCGTTGAGCGCGTCGACCACTGCCAGCGGCTCGCGGTCGCCACGACGGTGCCGATCAGCCCTTCGCCGACCCGCACGCGCTCGAAGCCTTCGGGCTGCGGCATCGACGCCGGCGGCGGCGTAGAGCCCGACGTGCTCGCCGTCCTCCTCCACGAGCCAGAGCTGGGCGGCGCTCGATCCGAAGAGCTCGACCGCCGCATCGACGACGCGCTGGAACACCTCGTCCGGGGACAAGGTGGAGGTCAGCGTCTGGGCCAGGCGACGCGAGCGCCTCGAGCCGTCGGCTCTTCTCGCGGCCCTCGGCCAGCAGCGAGGCGCGCGCCACCACCTGCCCGACCTGATGCGCGACGGCCTCGAGCAAGGTCAGCTCGTCGGCGTCGAAGCTCCTCACGTCCTTCGTGATGAGCGCCATCACACCCCACGTCTCGCCGTTCACTGGAATCGGCAGCGCGAGCTGGGTCCGGTAGCCACCCTCCCTCACCCGCTCGACGACGTCGGGCGTCAGCACGCGCGAGGCGGTCAGGTCGGTGATGATCGCGTGCCCGGTGCGGATCACTTCGCCGACGTGGCTTCCGTCGAGCGAGCGCTGGCGCAGGCGCTCGACGTCGACGGGCTCGAGGCCGCGGTGGGCGATGAGGCCGAGCGTCTGCGTGGCGCGGTCGAAGCGGAACACGCCGCCGAAGTCGATCTCCGCGACGTCGCACACCACCTCGAGCGTCCGCTCGGCGGTGAGCACGAGGTCGTCTCCGCTCCCGGTGGCCACGACGACGGCATGCAGCACCTCGAGCTCTCGGCTCCGCCGCCTGTTGGGCGTCTCGGGCACCGCGCCGGCCGAGGCAGGCTTCACCTGGGGCCGCGCGTCGGCCGGCAGGCGGCCTTCCGGCGCTCCCTCGCCGCGCTCCGACGCGGAGACCACCGCGATGCCCACGGCTCCGGCCAGCGCGGCGGCGAGCGAGATCGCCCACCAGAGCCAGAGACGGCGCGCCGGCGCCCGGTGCTCCCGCGCCGGCAGCAACGTCCAGAAGCTCTCGCCGCCCTCGCCGAGGGGCCTCGCCAGCCACGTCTCGCCGCCGATCGCGATCTGCCCGGTGCGCAGCGCGTCCTTCCAGCCCGCCTTCGGCGCGCCGGGCAGCGTCGTCCCGAGGACACGATCGTCCGAAACGGCCACCAGCGCCGTCCGCGACGGCAGGCTCGCGACCGCCGGCTCGAGCGCGTCGAAGCTCTTGCCCACGACGACCATGCCGGCGGGAGTCGGCGCGACGCCCAGCACGTACGGCCGCTCGCCGACGAGAGCCACCTGCGTGACGGCCTCGGCCGGGCGGGCGACCGCAGGCACGAGGCTCTGCTTCGCGGGCGGCATCTGGATGAGCGGAACGCCGCTGGCGTCCATGATCAGCAGCAGATCCGCCAGCCGCTCCTGTTGCAGCGCCAGGATCTTCTGCAGCGCGCCGCTCACGAGCGTGGCCCAGTCGCTCTGAGCCATCCCCTCGGAGATTGCCGGATCGTGGGCGAGGAGCCATGCCTCGCGACGTACGTCTTCGAGCGCCAGGGCCACGAGCTCGTGGACCGCCGCCAGGCTCGCGGTGACGGCCGTGTCGTAGCGGGCCACGACGCGCCCGGCGACCACGACGCCCGCAACGGCCCAGAGCATCAAGAGGCCGAACAGCACCAGGAGGAGGCGGCGCGCGGATCGGCGCCCGAGTCCAAGCTTCACGAGCGCCGCTCGCCCACCCGATGGAGCTTCAGCAGATTGGTCGTCCCGCGGACCCACATCGGCGAGCCGGAGATGATGACGATGACGTCGTTGGGACGGACGACGCCGTCGCCGAGCAGGTTCGCCTCGACCTCCTCGATCATCTCGTCGGTCGTCCCGACCTTTCGGATCAGCCGCGAGTTGACGCCCCACGAGAGCGCCAGACGGCGCTGGACCTCGACGAAGGGCGTCAGGGCGATGATCGGTACGCTGGGCCGGGCCTGGGAGATGAGCCGGGCGGAAAAGCCCGACTCGGTGAATGCGACGATCGCGCGCGCGCTCAGCACGTGCGCCGCCGTCGCCGCCGCGTCCGAGAGGGCCTCGGGAAAGTTCGCGTCGGGGCGTCGGCGCCGCTCGCGGTCGAGGGACAACACGGCGCCGTCCGCGCGCTCGGCCACTCGTGCCATCACCGCGACCGCCTCGTGCGGATAGCGTCCGGTGGCGGTCTCCGCCGACAACATGACGGCGTCGGCGCCGTCGAAGATCGCGGTCGAGACGTCCGAGACCTCGGCGCGGGTGGGTCTCAGATGCGTGACCATCGACTCCAGCATCTGGGTCGCGACGATCACCGGCACCTTCGCGCCGCGAGCCTGGCGGATGATCTCCTTCTGGATGTGGGGCACGTCCTCGAGCGGCACGTCGAGGCCGAGGTCGCCGCGCGCGACCATCACCGCGTCGACCTTGCTGAGGATGCCGGGAAGATTGGCGACGATCTCGTGGCGCTCGAGCTTCGCGACGATCGGCACATCGGCGGCCTCCGCGCGCAGGAACGCGCGCACCTCGTCGATGTCCTCGGCCGAGCGCACGAACGACACGGCGAGCCAGTCGACCCCCTGGCGGAGCCCGAAGCGCAAGTCCTCGCGATCCTTGGGCGTCAGGCAGGAAACCGGCAGGCTGACGCGCGGCAGCGCGAGGCCCTTGTGATCGCTGATGCGGCCGCCCACTACCACGCGACTCCGGACCTCGTCCGGCGACGTCGCCTCGACGCGGAGCTGGATCATGCCGTCGTCCATCCAGATCTCGTCGCCGGCTCGCAGATCGCGCAGGTACTCGGGATGCGTGATCGACGCCCGCTCGGCGGTGCCGACGACCGGGCGCGCGCAGAGCGTGAAGGGCTGCCCTGGCTCGAGATCGACGCGGCCGCCGCCGCCGGCGCCGAACGTCCCGAGCCGGATCTTCGGACCCTGCAGGTCCTGGAGGATCGCGACCGGCCGGCCCCAGCGCGCCTCGCCCTCGCGGATCCGCCGGATGACGTCGGCGTGCTCCTCGTGGGTCCCGTGGGAGAAATTGAGCCGCGCCACGTCGAGGCCCGCCGCCACCAGACGATCGAGCTCGTCGATGCTGCTGCTCGCGGGCCCGATCGTGCACACGATCTTGGTCCGACGCATCAGGAGCCCGCGATCAGCGGTCGCAAGAATTGCCCGGTATACGAGCGCTCCGCGCGGCGCGCGAGCTCCTCCGGCGTTCCGGTGGCGACCACGCGGCCGCCCTCGTCGCCCCCTTCGGGTCCCAGATCGATCACCCAGTCGGCGGTCTTCACGACGTCCAGGTTGTGCTCGATGATCACGACCGTGTTGCCCTGCTCGACCAGCTTGTTGAGCACGTCGAGCAGCCGCTGGATGTCGGCGAAGTGCAGTCCGGTCGTCGGCTCGTCCAGGATGTAGAACGTTCTCCCGTCGCGCGGCGTGAGAGCTCCGTCGCGAGCTTGACCCGCTGCGCCTCGCCGCCCGACAAGGTCGTGGCCGACTGGCCGAGCCGGATGTAGTCGAGACCAACGTCGTCGAGGGTCTGCGAGCTTCGACTTGATCACGGGCACCGCGTCAAAGAATCCGAGCGCCTCGCGCACCGTCATGTCGAGCACGGCGGCGATGCTCATGCCCTTGTAGTGGACGTCGAGGGTCTCGCGGTTGTAGCGGCGGCCCTTGCACACGTCGCACGTCACGTAGACGTCGGGCAGGAAGTGCATCTCGATCTTGACGAGCCCATCGCCCTGGCAGGCCTCGCAGCGCCCGCCCTTGACGTTGAAGGAGAATCGCCCGGGCTGGTAGCCGCGCATCCGCGCCTCGGGCGTGCGGGCAAAGAGCGTCCGGATGAACGTGAACACGCCGGTGTACGTCGCGGGGTTCGAGCGCGGCGTGCGCCCGATCGGCGACTGGTCGATGTCGACGACCTTGTCGACCCGCTGCGCGCCCTCGATGCGGTCGTGGGCGCCGGGGCGGTCCTGCGCCCGGTGCAGCATCGAGGCGAGGGCGCGGTAGAGGATGTCGTTGATGAGCGTCGACTTGCCCGACCCCGATACGCCGGTCACGCAGGTGAACGTGCCGAGCGGAATCTTCACCGCCATACCCTTCAGGTTGTGCTCGCGCGGGTTGTGGATCGTGATGAAATGCCCGCTGCCCTTGCGGCGGGTCGCCGGGACGGGGATCGCGAGCGCGCCCGCGAGATAGCGCCCGGTGAGGGAATCGGGATTCGCCATGATCTCGTCCGGCGTGCCGACCGCGACGATGTGGCCGCCGAGCTCGCCGGCGCCGGGGCCGAGGTCGACCACGTAGTCGGCCGAACGGATCGTCTCCTCGTCGTGCTCCACCACCAGCACGGTGTTGCCGATGTCCCGCAACCGCTTCAGGGTCTCGAGGAGCCGTCGGTTGTCCCGCTGGTGCAAGCCGATGCTCGGCTCGTCCAGGATGTAGAGCACCCCGACCAGGCTCGATCCGATCTGCGTGGCCAGGCGAATGCGCTGGCCCTCGCCCCCCGAGAGCGTGCCGGCGGGCCGGTCGAGCGTGAGGTAATCGAGCCCGACGTTCATCAGGAAGCCGAGACGCTCGCGGATCTCCTTGAGGACCCGGCGCGCGATCGCCGCCTCCCGCTCCGTCAGGCTGAGCCCTTCGAAGAAGCCGGCGGCCTCCTTGATGGTCTGTCGCACGACCTCGGCGATCGAGCGGCCGGCGATCTTGACGCCGAGGGACTCCGGCCGCAGGCGCGAGCCCCCGCAGGCCGGGCACGGCCGCTCGGTCATGAACGTCGCGACCTCGGCGCGCGCCTCTTCCGACGAGGTTTCGCGGTAGCGGCGCTCGAGCGTCTTGATGACGCCCTCGAAGCCGCCGTCGCGCTCGCCGTAGAGGATCACGTCGCGCACGGGCTTGCGCAGCTCGGACCACGGCGTCTCGAGCGCGAACCGATGCCGCTTGGCGAGGACCGCCAGGGTCTGGCGGAAGTACGAGGTCTCACGCCCGGCCCACGGCGCGAGCGCGCCGTCCTTGAGCGAGCGCGCCGGGTTCGGGCACGAGCCGCTCGGGGTCGATCTCGTCCCGCGAGCCGATCCCGCCGCACTCCGGGCACGCGCCGTACGGGTTGTTGAACGAGAACATCCGGGGCGACACCTCGGGGAACGAGATGCCGCAGTCGGCGCACGCCAGCTTCTCGGAAAAGGTGACGGTCGTGGCGTCCGTGAGGCCGGCCTTGCCCCTGCGAGCGGCGCGATCCGGCCTTGTCGTCGCGGGGTCCATGCCGTGGGCGCGGCCCGGCTCCGCCCCCGCGGTCTTGCTCGCGGGCGCGTCCGAGCCGTCGACGATCTCGATGGTGACGATGCCGTCGGCGAGGCGCAGCGCCGTCTCGAGCGAGTCGGCGAGGCGCGAGCCGAGATTCTCGCGCACGATCAGCCGGTCCACGACGACGTCGATCGTGTGCTTGCGCTTCTTGTCGAGCTCGATCTCTTCGCCGAGCTCGCGGACGACGCCGTTGACCCGAACTCGCGAATAGCCCTGGCGCTGCAGATCGAAGAAGAGCTTCTTGTACTCGCCTTTGCGCCCGCGCACGACCGGCGCGAGCACGAGGAGCCGCGTACCGGGCGCGTGGCCCAGGACCCGATCGACCATCTGCTGCACGGTCTGGGCGGCGATCACCCGGCCGCAGCCCGGGCAGTGCGGTATGCCCACGCGCGCGAACAGCACGCGGAGGTAGTCGTAGATCTCGGTGACGGTGCCGACGGTCGAGCGCGGGTTCTTCGAGGTGGTCTTCTGCTCGATGGAGATCGCGGGCGACAGCCCCTCGATCGAGTCGACCTCGGGCTTCTCCATCTGCTCGAGGAACTGCCGGGCGTACGCCGACAGCGACTCCACGTAGCGCCGCTGACCCTCGGCGTAGATGGTGTCGAAGGCCAGCGACGACTTGCCGGATCCCGAGAGGCCGGTGATCACCACGAGCTGGTCGCGCGGGATCTCGAGATCGATGTTCTTGAGGTTGTGCTCGCGCGCACCTCGGACGACGATTCGGTCACTTGCCATGGCGACTCATTATACGGGCTCGCCTCGGGCGGCGGGGCCCCAGCCCCGCGACGCCCTGCGGCTCACACGACCATATACGGCTCGCCTCGGGCGGCGGGGCCGCGACCCAGATCCCTCACCGTCGTGAGGCCGTGGCGAGGTTCCACGCCTGGATCGCGCCCCATGCGAGCGCAATCGCGGCCAGCGCGGGGTAGGCGCCCACGACACCCGCCCACGCCGGGAGCCGCGAGCCGAGGATCGACAGGCCGGCGAACGCGAGCACCCCGACCACGGAGCCGGCCAGCCGAGCTCCCGGCTCGTGGTCCGCGAGGCGCGCCGCGAGCGTGGCCGACGCGGCCAGGCCGAGTCCTGTCAGCAGCGCGCGCGAGGCCTCGCCGCCCAGGAGGCTTGCCGCCCACGCGGCGACGAGAAACGCCCGCATGATCGGACGGACGAGCTTCACGCGCCCCGTCGCGTCCCCTTCCCCGCGGTCGGGCTCACGCAGGGCTCGGTGCAGGACGTCGCGGAGCGCGAGCGCCGTGGCGGCGAAGAGGACGAGGAGCACCACGGCGCCGAGCGCGCCGAGAGCACGGCCCTGCGGCCCGGGCGCGATGGCGGCCGGAAGCTCGAAGACGGCGGCCAGCTCGGGCGCGCCGATCGAGAGCCCGGGCGCCGCAAAGGCGGCGAACACGCCGAGGGAAAGAGCCGAGAGAATCATGGCCAGCAAGAGTCCCGATCCGACGTAGACGGCACGGGTGCCGAGCGCAGATCGAGATCCCATGAACGCGAGCGCTCCGCCGACCAGGGTGACCATGGCGCCGAGCGTGTCGATCCCCCTGGAGATCCGCGCGGGCGGATCGGCCCACGCGACACCCGACGGCGGCGCGCCCGGGATCCGCTTACCCGCTTCGAACCTCAGCCGCGTTCCCGCGTCGAGCACGAGGCGATCGCCGGCGCGAAGCGCGAGCGACTCGCCGGCGCGAAGCTGCCACTCGCGGAATCGGCCGGGCTCGAGCACGCGGTACGTCGCCGGGCTGAGCGCGGTGACCCGGTGCGCTTCGGTGAAGTCGAGCGCCGTCGCTTCCACGAGCGTCCGGCCCTCGGTCACCCACGGACTCAGCTCGCCGAAGGTGAGCGCGGGCCGGGAGGCGACCTCGCGCCACGCGCGCCACGGTGAGGTGGCGAGGATGGCGGCGATGATCACGATCAGCGCGACATAGCCGAGCGCGCTCGCGTAGAGCAACGTGAGACCGCCGCCGCGCAGCGCGGCCCGATAGAGGCGCACTCCGACGCCGCCATCCGCGCTCCCTCGGGCGGACGCGCCCCGCCTGACGCCTGGGGGTCGTGCGAGCTCGACGGTGACGAGCGCGAGAATCGTCGCCAGCCCGGTGGCCGCCCAGCGGCGAAGGCCGAGCAGACCGGCGACGTCCGCGATGAGGAGTAGATTCGCCCAGAGGATGAATCCTGCCGCCGCGCCGACCGCCAGCGCCGCGACGAGGTTGGGCCGGCGCTCACCGGCCGGCGTCGGCGCGAGAAACGCGATCAGCGGCGCGACGAGCACGGCGAGCGCGAGGGCCGGAGCATCCGGTCCGCCGGCGAACGCCCGCGCGGCGACGAGAGCCAGCAGCGCCGGGGACGTCCACGCCGCGACGGCCAGGACGATCGCGCGACGCGACGCCGGCGCGGCAGCGGCGCGCTGCACGGCCGCCACGAGCAGGACGGCGGCGAGCGGCGCGGCGCAGGCCCCGTACCACCAGAGCAGACCGATGCCGGCGAGTCTCAGTGCCCCTGGATTCCCGGGCGCGAGCATCAGGACGAGCGCGCCGGCGAGCAGACCGAGCAAGCCAGCGACCCCCACCCGGCGCGGGGCGGCGATCGGCATCGCGCGATTATAGCTGTTCACACGCCGCGCCAGGAATCGGTATCCTGATACGGGGCATCCAACGGTTAAGCGGTCGGGCGCGGACGCTAGAAAGACTACCGCGAGCAACGAAACGGTTAAGCGGGCGCAGGCGGGCGCTACGCGAATGCCGAAACGGTTGAGCGGGCGTGCGGAGCCGGCTAGCGCCTATCTCAGGCCACCCGCGATCAAAGCCGGCCTCAAGCACCCCGCTACAACGGAGGCGATATTTTGGCCGAGAAGATCGAACGCGTGCTGGTCGTCACGGCGCACCCTGACGATTCGGAATTCGGAGCCGGCGGGACGATCGCGAAGCTCGTCAGGGACGGCTGTGAGGTCACGTACGTCATCGTGACCAACGGCAACAAGGGCTCCGGCGACCGCACGATGACCTCCGAGCGCCTGGCTCGTATCCGCGACGAAGAGCAGCGCAACGCGGCGCGCACGCTCGGCGTCGCGCGGGTCGAGTTCCTCGGCTATCCCGACTGCGAGGTCGAGGACACGCGCGACCTCCGGCGCGACGTCACGCGCCAGATCAGGCGCTGGCGGCCGGATCTCGTCATCTCGATGAACCCGCACCGCACCTACAACCTGGGTGGCTCGCACCGCGACCATCGGATTGTCGCGGGCGTCGCGCTCGATTGCGTTTACCCGCTGGCCCGCGATCACCTGTCGTTCCCGGAGCTGATGCCCGAGTTCGAGCCCCACAAGGTACTCGAGATCCATCTCATGCAGTGGGACAACCCACAGCTCGTCGTCGACATCACCGACGTGATGGATCTCAAGATCAAGGCGCTGGCATGCCACGCGAGCCAGTTCGCCGACTTCGCCGGGGTCGAGAAGCGCATCCGCGAACGAGCGGCCGAGCTCGGCAAGCCGAAGGGCTATGCCTACGCGGAGACGTTCGACCGGGTCGTGCTCGCGCGATGATCCGGTACGGGCCGGCGCTCCTGAGTGTGCTGCTCCCGCTCGGCGCTGTCGCGGGCTACTACGCGTTCCTGCGCGTGCCCACTATCCGCAACCACCCCGAGCTCTACCTGATCGCGTTCGCGCTCGGGACCTTGATCGCCGCCGCCGCATCCTGGCGCGCCCCGCGCTGGCCGAACCTCGTGGCGCTCGCCCTCTCGGCGGTCTTGCTGGTCCTCGGCGGGTACTTCAACTTCGTCCTCGCGAAGATCCCGGCTACCGCCACCGCGCTCCGCGTCGGGGAGGCCGCGCCCGACTTCACCCTTCCGGACGCGACGGGCGCTCCGGTGAGCCTGGCATCATTCCGCGGGCGTGCGCCGGTCGTCCTCGTCTTCTATCGAGGTTACTGGTGACCCTTCTGCGTCTCTGAGCTCCAAGGACTTGGAGCCGTCTTGACCGAGCTGGGTGACGCGGGCGTCCAGATCCTGGTCGTCAGCCCCGACCCGAACGAGCGGAGCCAGGAGCTGGCCGAGCGGCTGCGAGCTCGCTACCGCTTCCTCGCCGATCGCGATCTCGCGGTGACGCGGCGCTACGGCCTCGTCCACGCGGGCGGAGGCCACCAGGGTCAGGACGTACCGAGACCGACGACGGTCGTCGTCGACCGGCAGGGCGTTGTCCGATGGCTCTCGCTGTCGGACAGCATCCAGGTACGGCCCGATCCGACCGCCGTCGCGCGCGCGGTTCGCGAGCTCGGCCCGTGACCGACTTCGGCCCCAGTGTCCGGCGGGTCCAGGCGGCGCTGGCGGCATCGGGCGGAGGCCACACCGTGATCGCCCTCGAGCAGTCGGCGCGCACGTCGGCCCAGGCGGCCGGCGCGGTCGGCTGTCGCGTCGACCAGATCGCGAAGTCCCTGGTGTTTCGCGGCGAACAGAGCCAGCGCGCCGTCCTGGTCATCGCGAGCGGCGCCAACCGCGTCGACGAGGGCAAGGTGGCCGCCCTGGTCGCCGAGCCGATCGGCCGCGCCGACGCCGATTTTGTGCGGCAGCGGACGGGCTTCGCCATCGGCGGGGTCGCCCCCGTCGCGCATGCCGAACCCCTGACGATCCTGATCGACGAAGATCTGCTGCGGTGGCCGGAGATCTGGGCGGCGGCCGGTCACCCGAACACGGTCTTCAAGCTGACGCCGGAGGACCTCGTGCGCCTAACCGGCGGACGGGTCGCGGCGATCAAGTCCGGGCCGCCCGACGTGGAGTAAAATGCGCGTGTGACACGCCGTTTCGTCACATTCCTCCTCACGGCATCACTGATCGTCCTGGCGGCGGGCGCGTCCGCGCGGCCGCTGGTCGTCCCGCCGGAAGCCGCGGCGCTCGCCGAGAGCGTCAAGACCTTGACCACGCCCGAGATGGACGGCCGCCGGTCGGGCACGCCGGGCGGCGAGCTCGCCGCCCGGCAGATCGCCGACTGGCTGGCCGCCGCCGGGCTTCGGCCCGGGGGCGACCAGGGATCATTCCTCCAGTCGTTCGTCCTCGAATCGTCGTCGCGACCGGGGCCGGCCAGCAGCCTGGACATTCTCGGTCCCACGCCGCGACGGCTGGACACCGGACGCGACTGGATCGCGCACGGAGGCTCGCTCGCCGGCGAGGTCGTCGCTGACGTGGTCTTCGTCGGCTACGGTGTCGACATCGCCGACACGGGTTACGACGATTACGCCGGCGTCGAGGCGCGTGGAAAGATCGCGCTCGCGCTCGATGGAACGCCGCCTCACCTGGCCAACACGCGGGTGAGCCGCCTGGACAAGCTGATCGCGGCGAAGCGGCGGGGCGCCGCCGCGCTACTGATCGCCGGGGACGAGCTCCCGCCGGCGGAGCAGACGTCGGTCGAGGTCGGTCTCGTGTCCGGCGCTCTCACGCGCGAGGCCGCCGACCACGTGCTGGCGCCGGCCGGTCGAACGCTCGCGGACGCGGCCCGTGCTCTGGCGGCGGCGAGCGCACCCGCGCCGTTTGCCGTCGGCACGCGCGCGCACCTCCGTGTCGAGAAGGTGACCGACGAAACTCGCGCGGTGAACGTCATCGGCGTCTTGCCCGGTACCGATCCGGCGCTCGCGTCCGAAGCCGTCGTCGTCGGCGCTCACTACGATCATCTCGGACGTGCCGACGGCGTCGTGTATCCGGGCGCCGACGACAATGCGTCAGGCACCGCCGTGGTCCTCGGGCTGGCCCGGGCGTTCGCGGCGGCGGGGGCCGCGGGTCGCACGGTCGTCTTCGCCTTCTTCGGCGCCGAGGAGCTCGGGCTGATCGGCTCGCGCCACTACGTGAGCCGGCCCGTCGTCCCGCTCGACCGGACCGTCGCGATGGTGAACTTCGACATGGTCGGCCGGCTGGAGGGGCGCGTTCTCAACGTCGGCGGCGGCGACAGCGGCAGTCGGCTCCGCACGCTCGTGAGCAACGCCGCGCAGCTCGAGGGCGTCGCGGTCGAGATCAACGGCTCGCCCCACGGGCCCTCCGACCACAGCCGGTTCTACTCGGCCGGTGTCCCGGTGCTCTTCTTTTTCACCGGCGGTCACAGCGACTACCACCGGCCGACGGACACCGCCGACAAGATCGACGCGGCCGGCATGGCGCGCGTGGCCGCCGTCGGGGCGCGGGTCGTCGAGCGGCTCACGAGCGAGGCGCGTCCGGTCTACGCGCAGGTCGCGCGGCCGACCCGTCGCCAGCAGGGCACCGGCGCGCCTACCAGCGCGCTCCTCGGCGTCGTCGCCATGCCGCGCGCCGGCCACGACGGCCTCAGGCTCGCGAGCGTGATGCCCGGCACCGGGGCCGAGCGGGCCGGCCTGCGCGAGGGCGACGTCATCGTGCGCGTTGCGGGCGTCACGGTCGACGGCCTCGAGGAGCTGAGAACCGTGATCCGCGATCGCAAGCCCGGCGACACGGTCGCGGTGCTCTACCTCCGAGCCGGCGAGCCTCGTGCGACGTCGGCGACCCTCGGCCCCCGCACCGACTAGGATGTCTACGCGGATGATCGACGACGAAGTGAGAAGCGCCTCGACGCTCACGGAGATGATGCGCCGACGCGCCGCGCTGTCGCCCGGCCAGCAGTATTTTCGGCTGTACGACGAGACCGTCACGTACGGACGCCTCTGGGAGCAGAGCGGACGCTACGCCGCCGGGATCGCCCGGGCCGGCGTGAGAGCGGGCGACAAGATCTGCCTCATCTATCCGACGTGCGCCGAGTTCTTCTACACCTTCTTCGGCGCGCTGCGCGTGGGTGCGGTGCCCGTGCCGCTCTACCCGACCCTCGGCGTCGACACGACGGCCGCCATCTTCCGGGATTCCGAAGCGGTCGCGGTCGCGACCATCGGCTGGTTCCGCACGGGCGTGGACGAGAGCTGCGCGCTGGCGCCGAACGTCCGCACCGTCCTGGAGCCGCCCGACCTCGACATCGATGCGGCCGCGCCGCCGCTCGCCGCGGCGGTGGCCGACGACCTGGCCTTCCTGCAGTACACGTCGGGGAGCACCGGCCATCCGCGGGGCGTCATGCTCACCCACGCGAACGTCGTGGCGACCATCCACTTCATGGCCGAAGCGGCGGGGATCACCGTCGACGACCGCGTCGTCTCGTGGCTGCCGCTCTATCACGACATGGGGTTGATCGGCTGCGCGTTCACGCCGCCGCTGCTCGGCACGCCGATCTGGCTCTTGCCGCCCGATCTTCGAAATCCGCGGCAGTGGCTGTCCTTGATCACGGAGATCCGCGCGACGTTCACCGTCTCGCCGGACTTCGGGTACCGCAACTGCGTGCGCAACGTGCGCGACACCACCGGACTCGACCTGGGAAGCCTCAAGGCGGCGCTCTCCGGCGCCGAGCCCGTGCGCCTGTCGACGATCGAGGCGTTCGAGTCGCACTTCAACCTCAAGCGCGTGATCTCGCCGTGCTACGGCCTGGCCGAGGCTACCCTCGCCGTCGCCATCTGGCCGCGCGGCGTGCCGCTCCGGCTCGACGCGAGCGGGCGCTTTCTCTCGGTGGGCCAGCCGTGCCGTGGCGTCTCGGTCCGAATCCTGGCGCCCCTGGACGAAGGCTCCGGCGAGCGCCCGACCGGCGTCGAGGGCGAGATCTGCGTGAAGAGCCCGGGCGTGATGAAGGGTTACTACAACAACCCCACCGCTACCGAGAAGGTCTTGATGCCGGGCGGCTGGCTCCGGACCGGCGATCTCGGGTTCCTCGACGCCGAGGGATTCCTCTACGTGACCGGCCGGCTCAAGGATCTGATCATCCTCGGCGGCCAGAACGTCGTCCCGGCCGACATCGAGGAGGTGGTCGATCGCGTGGACGGCGTGCGCTACTCGGCCGCCGTCGGCATCGACAGCGAGCGGACGGGTACGCAGCGACTCCACGTCGTCGCCGAAGTGCGAAGCGAGGATGCGGCGCCCGACGATTTTCACGATCTCATCCGCGAAATCGCGGGCCGCGTCCAGCGCGCGAGCGGCCACCGGCCGGCGCGCGTGATCCTGGTCCGCTCGAGCAGCATTCCCAAGACCTCCAGCGGCAAGATCCAGCACTCGCGCCTCGTGCAGATGATCCAGGACGACTCGATCGCCGAGCGCGCCGTCTACGGCCTCGACTAGCTCCCGGCTGAGGTTTGCCGTGCACGCCGCAAGTCGTCGCGGGGCTGGGGCCCCGCCGACTGAGGCGCGCCTATGGATTTTGGTTGCCATCTTCCCGTCTACGGCCCCGCGGCCACGCGCGAGGTTCTGCTCGGTTTCGCGCGGCGCATGGAGGCGCTCGGCTACGACTCCTTGTGGGCGAGCGACCACATCGTGATTCCGTACACGATCGCGTCGCGCTATCCCTACAACCCGACCGGCGACTTTCCGCTGGCGCCGGCCACCAACTTCCTGGAGCCGCTGGTCGCGCTCGGGCTCGTCGCCGGCGTGACCGAGCGCATCCGTCTCGGAACCACCGTGCTCGTCCTCCCGCACCGCCACCCGGTGCTCGCCGCGAAGATGCTGGCGACGCTCGATCATCTGGCGCCGGGTCGCGTGATCCTGGGTGCGGGGGTCGGCTGGATGAAGGAAGAGGTCGAGCTCTTCGGCGTGCCGTACGCGCGGCGGGGGGCCTGGAGCGACGAGGCGATCCGGGTCATGAAGACCTGCTGGCGTGACGCGCGCGCGAGCCACCGCGGCGAGTTCCTGCGCTTCGAGGCTCTCGGTGTCGCGCCGAAGCCCGCGCGGGGCACGATCCCCATCTGGATCGGCGGCCACACGCCTCGGGCGCTCCGGCGGGTCGCCGAGCTCGGCGACGGCTGGCACGCCGCCTTCCCGAGCGCCGCGAAGATGAAGGCCGGGCTCGCGGATCTTGCGATGGCGTGCCGGCAGGTCGGCCGGGACATGGCGTCTTTGACCATCAGCGCCCGGCTGGGGCTGCCGGCCCGCCAGGACGTCGACGCACTCGTGCGCGAGATCCGAGACCTCGCCGGCCTCGGGGTGAGCCACGTGATCCTCGAATCGCGTGTTCGAGACCTGGACGACATGAACGCCATCTACGAAAAGTTCGCCCGCGATGTGCGTCCACGGATCTGAGACCCAGTGCGGACCGGGCTGCGACCCACGGAGGGCCCGCGTGCGACCCTTGGCGAGATTGTTGGCGGGGGCATTGCCCGCGTACCATATAGTACCGAGACCATGGTGATGGCTTGAATCTGGGCGCTCGGGTCCTCGTCGCGTCGTGCCTGACCCTCGCGGCAGCAAGCTTCGCGCCTGAGCGTGCCGCCGCCCAGATCACCCTCACGCCGCGGATCATCCAGATCGACCAGATCAAGTGCTCGGAATTGCAGTCGAGCTCGGATCAGAAGCTCGACCGGCTCCTCTTGTACTTCAACGGCTATGTCGACGGTATGCGCCGCACGACGACCTGGGACGAGCGTCAGGTGGCCGAGCTCATCGATCGGGTCGTCGCTCATTGCAACGCGAATCCGGGCGACACGGTTCTCTCCGCCTTTACCAGAGCGTCCAGATGAATCGACCGGCACGAATGCGCGTGCCGCCCGTCACATCCTGACGAGTCGATCGAAGGCAGACGTTGCCCAGTAAGGAGAGCAGAATGAGCATGGCCGCGCGGCGAATGATCACGGTGACATTGGCACTCGGCCTCGCCGTATCGGTAGCCGGTTGGGTCGAGGCACAGCAACCTCCGGCGCCCGCTCAACCCCCCGCCACGAGCACGCCTCAAGACACCGAGGCCGACCTCACGAGCGACCTCGAGCTGACGCGGGCGTCGATCCAGCTCCGCCGTCAGGCGATCGTGACGGCGGTGATGGATCTCACCCCCAAGGAGGCGGAGGCCTTCTGGCCGCTGTATCGGGAATATCGGCTCGAGATGGCGAAGGTCGGCGATCGCGGCTCCAAGCTGCTCGTCCAGTATTCCGAGCAGTACGACACGCTGACCGACGCGCAGGCCAACAAGATCATGAACGAGTGGCTCGGCATCGAGAAGGCCAAGACGGGCGTCAAGAGCAAGTACGTGTCGCGCTTCCAGAAGATACTGCCGGCGCGGAAGGTGATGCGCTTCTTCCAGGCCGACAACAAGCTCGACGCGGTGCTCTTGGCGGAGCTCGCGACAGTCGTGCCGCTCGCGCGGTGACGTTGGCCGCCGGCTGTAACCGGTACGAGCCGTAAGTCGAACATCAAGGAGAGCGGACATGAAGCATTGGACCATCGCGATCGTCGCTGGACTCGCCGCGAGCGTGCTCGCGAGCGCGGGTCGCGCAGAGGTCTTCGTCTATCCGAAGCCGGGACAGAGCCAGGACGCGTTTCAGAGAGACCAGTACGAGTGCCACAACTGGGCCAAGCAGCAGACGGGCTTCGACCCGGCCGCGCCACCTCCGACAGCCGGGGCGCCGCCGCCGCAGCAGGGGGGCGCGGTGAGGGGTGCAGGGAGAGGGGCGGCGGTGGGAGCGGTCGGTGGCGCGATCGCCGGCGATGCCGGCAAGGGTGCCGCGGTGGGCGCCGCCGTGGGCGGCACCGGGGGCGCAATGAGGCAGAACCAGCACAACCGCGCCGCGGCCCAGGCCTCCCAGCAAGCACAGGCCCAGCAGCAAGCCGCTTACGGCAACTACGAGAGGGCCTATGCGACGTGCCTGGCGGGGCGTGGATATTCGGTCAAGTAGAAGTCGCGCGCTCGTCTCGCTGATCGGCGTCCTGCTGCTGACGGGCGCCTGCCTCACGCCGATCGGCGTCTCACTGTCCGACCCGCAAGACATCCATCGCCTCGTTGCGCGAAGCGCGCTGACCGGCGACAAGCCCAGCGCGGCCACGGAGCAGACGCTCCACCGCCTGGGGCTGGCCGACCGCTTCGAGGACGACCCCGCCGGTGCGCTCGGTCAGCTTCGCGGGGAAGGCATCGAGCTCAGTCCCGACCGGCTCTTCGCGCTGGCCGAGCTCTCCTTCATCTATGCGCAGCAGGAGAATCGCCAGGACTACTACCTGGCCGCCGCCGTCTACGCCTACGCGTTCCTGTTCCGGAAGGACGGCGCGATCGACGATCCGCTCGATGCGCGCACCCGACTCGCCGCCGACCTCTACAATTTCGGTCTGAGCGCCGCGCTCAGCGTGCCGCGTCCCGAGACAGACGAGAGCCCCGCGCCGGCCGGGCGCACCGTGATCGAGGCGGTCGAGGTCAGCCTGGAGGATCGCACGCTCGCGCTGCCGTTCGGAAAGCTCGAGATCCGGGGCGACCCGGCCAATTTTTTGTGGGGTGGCTTTCGGATGAACCGCTTCATCGCGGTCGGCGACTTCAAGATCCGCGGGCTGCGCAATCGCTACCGTCAGCCTGGAATCGGCGCCGCCCTCGGCGCCGACCTGACGGACGCGGGAACCGGCCCAGACGCCGAAATCGCGCGCAAGTACATCCCGCCGCGGATCAAGGTCCCTGTGACGGCCTTCGTGCGGATCGACAACGTCGAGCAGGGCATCGCCGACGGTCAGCTTCGCGGCCGGATCGAGCTCTACCCGGCCGACGCGGCGTCGACGGTGGACGTCGAAGGCCGCCGGCTACCGCTGGAGACGGAACCCAGCGCCGTGCTCGCCTACACACTCGAAGGCTCGCCGGTGTGGGACACGGAGCTCGCGGCCTTCCTGTCGCCACAATTACGCGTGACCCGCATGCGTCTCGGCATGCTCAATCCCTATCGGCCCGGGCGCATTCCGGTCATTCTCGTTCACGGTACGGCGTCGAGCCCCGCTCGCTGGGCGGATATGGTCAACGAGCTCAGCAATGACCCTGTGCTACGGGGCCGCATCCAGTTCTGGCTGTTTACGTACTACACCAGCAACCCGATCCTCCAGTCCGCGAGCGAGCTCAGGCAGTCGCTCCTGGACGTCGTGAAGGATCTCGATCCCCACGACCTCGACCCCGCCCTGCGACGCATGGTGCTGATCGGGCACAGCCAGGGGGGCTTGCTGTCGCGGCTGATGGTCACGGACAGCGGCGACCGATTTTGGGACAGCGTGTCGCGCGTCCCCTTCTCGGACATCAAGGGATCGCCAGAGGCACGCGCGCTCATCAAGAACGCGATGTTCTTCGAGCCGATCCCGTACGTGAAGCGAGTCGTGTTCATCGCGACGCCCCACGGCGGCAGCTATCAGGTCTCGACCTTCGTCCTAAATCTCGTGCGCCGCGTCGTCTCGCTCCCCGCCGATCTGGTGAGGGACGTCGGCGAGCTCGCCCGGATGAACCCGGACATCGACGGCGCTCGGGAGGCCAGCGCGGCGATGCCGACGGCTGTCGACAACATGCGACCGGGGGGCCGCTTCGTCAAGACGCTCGGCGTGTGCCCGATCGCGCCCGGCGTGACCACCCACTCGATCATCGCGGTTCTCGGCGAGGGCCCGTTGACCGGGAAAACAGACGGGGTCGTCGCCTACGAGAGCGCCCACCTCGACGGCGTGGCGTCCGAGAAGATCGTGAGGTCGCCGCACTCGTGCCAAGCCGAGCCCGATACGATCCTCGAGGTCCGGCGGATCCTTCGCGAGCACGTGGCCGGCCGATGAAGCGGCTCGCCGTCGGCGTCGTCCGCGCCGTCCTCTACGTCGTCGTCGTGGCCGTCATCGCGTGGAGTCTCGCGGCGATCTGGATCGACGGGCCCAAGGACCGCCCCGTCGCCGCCGCGTTCTGCGCGGTTGTGGCGGTGGTCGCCCTGCTCGGGCTGTTCGTGGTTCACCCGTGGTCGTGGGGCGCCGCGGCCGCCGTGGTTCCCTTCGCGATCGTGCTGGCCTGGTGGCTCTCGATCGCGCCCACCAACACGGCAGATTGGCAGCCCGACGTCGCCCGGCTGGCGCGAGCAGAGTTCAACGGAAATCTCGTAACGATCCGCAACGTCCGAAACTTTGCCTACCCGTCCCCGACCGCCGTCGTCGAGCGCTGGGAGAAGCACACCTACGATCTCGGCGAGGTCGTGGGCTTCGACATGTTTCTCTCCACCTGGGGCGCGCGCGGCATCGCCCACACGATCTCGAGCTGGGAGTTTTCCGACGGCCGGCACGTGGCCATCTCGATCGAGACGCGCAAGAAGAAAGGCCAGGACTACTCGGCCCTGCTGGGCTTCTTCCGCCAGTACGAGCTCTACTACGTCGTCGCGGACGAGCGCGACGTCATCGGCGTCCGGGCCGGTCCGCGTCAGGAGGACGTGCACCTCTACCGTATCCGCGGCAACCCCGCGGTGGCCCGTGCGCTGCTGCTCAAATTCCTCGACGAGGTCAATACGCTCGACCGCAAACCCGCGTGGTACAACGCCCTGACGCAAAACTGCACGACGAGCATCCGTCACCACGCCGAGCAAGTCTCCGCCGGGCGCCCCTTCGACTGGCGCATCCTCGCCAACGGATACCTCGACGAGCTCGGCTACGAGCGGCACCAGATCAACACGAGCATGCCGTTTCCCGAGCTTCGCCAGCGCAGCGACATCACGGCCAAGGTCAGAGCCGCCCTCAACCAGGCGGATTTCTCTGCCCGCATCCGCGAAGGTCTGCCCGCGCGACCCGCCGGCCCGGCGCTGTGAAGGCCGCGGTCTAGAGCTCCCAGCCGCCGCCGAGGGCCCGGTAGAGCCGCACCACCGCGAGGAGCCTCGTCGCGTCTTCGGCCGAGCTCACACCCGCCCCGACGCCCGCCGGGAGATCTCGACGAGACGGTCAGGGCAGACGAACGGATCGAACCAGGCGGCCGCTCGTCGTCCCCGCGACGAGCAGGGTGAACAGCACGACGCCGGTCGTCATGTCGAGTACGAGTTGCCGCTGCACGAAGCTTGCCGGTAGGCTCAGGGCCAGGACCAACGGGAGAGCACCGCGCATCCCTCCACCCCAGAAGATGATGCCCTGATAACGCCAATCGATCCGCTCGCCTTTCGTGAGTCTGTTGAACACACCGATGAGCCCATAGACGACGACGAGGCGGGCCGCGATGACGGCCACGACGGCACAGGCAATGTACCTCATGTCCACCGGGCTCGCGCCTCGCAGGCGATTCAGAAACGCGTCGCCGCCGATTCCCAGCAGAAGGAAAATAAAGCTGTTGGCGACGAATTCGGCGTAGCTCCAGTAGTGCCGCAGATAGGGCTGCGCTTTCGTCGTGTTCTCGAAATGGTCCCGACGTAAACGACGACCCACCAGACCCGCCGCGACCACGGCCAGGATTCCGGAGACACCAAGATAGTGATCGGCGACGGCAAAGGTCGTGTACGCCAGCACCATCGACAGGGCGATTTCGATCAACGGATCGTCCTCGGCAAAGCGCACCAGCGCGGCATAGAGCGCCGCGGCGACCGCGCCGACGCCCAGGCCTCCCAGAGACACCCAGACGAAGTTCGCAGCCCCTTGAGCAAAGAGCACCGGACCACGAGCGTCCGAGTTGATCGCCGAGAGAATACCCGCAAAGAGCACCATCGCCGCGGCATCGTTGAACAGGCTCTCGCCTTCGACCACGGTGGACAGCCGGCCGGGAGCCTTCAGTTCCGCGAAGAGTGCGACCACGGCGACCGGATCGGTCGCCGAGATCAAAGCCCCGAACAGCATGGCCGTGCTCCACGCCAGCGGGGTCACCGCTCCCACGACGCCGCCCACGATGACGGTCGACAGGATCAGACCGGGCAGCGCCAGAAGGAGGATCAGATACACATTCTGTTTGAGCAACTGCAAATCGAGTCGCACCGCCGCCGGGAAGATCAAGGTCGGAATGAAGAGATACAGAACGAGCTCCGGCGTGAGTCGTATGAGCCGAACGGGCTCGAGGAATCCGAGATGGTCCTGGGCGACCGACAGGAGGCCGCCGACGATGACCAGACCTATCGTATAGGGAATTGGGATGTGCCTGAACGCGACCGCAGAAAGCGAAGCCAGCAGCAAGAGCTCGACGACACCAATGACGAGGAGAGCGACATCGGACGCTGCCGCTTCGACCGTGTTCAAAGAGCTCCTGGCGGAAGTTTTTGGCGCCCACCCGATTCCGGCGGCGGCAGCGCCGTCGAATGAATGCGGATTTCCTGCTGCGGAAACGGAATCGAGAACCCCGCCTCCCCGAGCGCGGCGTAGACGGCGACCCCGAGCTCACTCTTGACCACGAGGTGCCGGTCGAGTCGATTCGTCCACGCCCGGAGCTGAAACTGGAGCGCGCTGTCGCCGAAGCCCAGGAACAGCGCCAGCGGAGCCGGCGTCGCGATGACGTCGGGATGGCTCTGGGCCACCTCGGTGAGCACCTGCAGCACCTTGTCCGGAGCGCTCCCGTAGGCGACGTTGACTGGAATGTCGAGACGGCGCCGATAATCCGCCGGCGTCCAGTTCGTGACGCGCTCAGCCACGAGCTGCGAGTTCGGCACGATGACCTCCGCGCCCTCCCATGCGCGCACCGTGGTGGCCCGGATGCCGATCCGTCGCACCTCGCCTTGAACCTCGCCGACCTGGACGGCGTCGCCCACGCGCACCGGTCGCTCGAAGAGCAATATCAGGCCCGAAACGAAGTTGTTGACGATGTTCTGCAGGCCGAAGCCGACGCCGATGCCGAGGGCGCCGCCGAGCACCGTGACCCGATTGAGATTGATGCCCAGAGCAAGGAGGGCCAGGACGAACCCGACCGAGACGATCGCGTACTTGACGAGGCGCGAGAGCGCGTAGGGCAAGCCGGGCCGGAGGTCCAATCGCGGGAACACGTCCTCCGCGAGCACGAACTGGACCAGCGACGACACGACCGACGCGAGATACACGGTCAGCGCAAACGCCAGGACGTCCCCGAACGAGAAGCTGAGCGCCCCGATCACGAGGTTCGCGGCGAGGATCTGTCGAGTGAGCGCGAAGCCCGGCATGAGCACGCCGAAGTAGTCGAGCGTGCCAACGGCCCACACGATGACGCTCAGCGCGCGAAGCAGCGCCCGAGCGCGCCGCTCGAGGCGAGCCCCGTGATGCCTGACCATGCGGAGCCGAACGAGCGGCCGGACCCGGAGGGCGAACGTGACGAGCCCTTCCGCCAATCGACGCCCCGCGATGAGAACCATCGCGAGATAGCCGCTCGACAGGATGCCAGATCCAACCAGCCGTGCCAGGCTCACGTTGCCGATGGCGTCGGCCACCAGCGCGGCGAGGATTCCCAACAGCGCCAGTTTGAACAGATCCTTGCGCACGCGCGCCGACGCCGACCCGCCGCTGGCGACGATCAGGTCGTCCAGGCGTCCTGACCGGATGAACCAGCCCAGCAGAGCGGTCGCCGCCAGCATCTCCAGCAGGAAGAGTGAGCGCTCGAGCAGTGGCCGCTGAACCAGGAGGTCACGGAGGACGTCAATCGGGAAGAAGGCCGCCATGGCATAGAGGGCGGGACGCATGGGCGCCGTCACGAGCTGGCGCAGGATGACCACCATCGGCGGAAACACGCCGATCTCCACGATGAGCCTGGCCGTGCGCGGCTCGTCCGCGTAGATCCAGAACGCCGCGAGCATGCCCAGCACGAGCGCCGCCGCCACCGGCTGATCGAACGCGAGCGCCGGCGAGGCTATGGTTCCTTCGGGGGCCGGCAGCCCGCGCGCGCGGCCGCGGGCCCACCAGAGCAGCGCGACGAGCATCAGCAGTCCGCTCAGGTGAAGCGCGATTCGATCAGCATGCTCGGCGACGAAGCCGCGCACGACCTCGACCAGCGTCGCGAGCGCCGCTCCGCCCGGCGCGCGCGAGCCCGGGGGCGGAATGCTGACGCGCCAGATCGGCGGGCTGTCCCGCACGAGGAGACCGACGGCGGTCTGCCGTCTGGCTTGGGCGATCTGGGCCAGCGCGCTGTCGGTGCGCGTCAGCTCTCGCGCGATACGGTCCTGCAGCACCAGGGTCGCGGCGCGCTCCGCCTCGACCCGCGCCTGGGCGCCTGCCAGCGCTGTCAGGACATCCATGATCCGCTGCGAGACCTCCGGCGGGGCCTTCGCCGCGCGAACCTCCGCCTGTGTCCGCGTCCACGTCGCGCCCAGCCTCGCCAGCTCGGTGCGCTGCTGCTCGAGCCAGTCGGCCCGCGCGGTCACGGTCGCCATCCACGTCGCGAGGGTTCCACGATTCGATCGCCAGAAATCCACGAGGGCATCCAGGGTTCCGAGCGCATGACGCGACTCGATCGTCTGCTTGGTCTGTTCGAATCGATCGGCGAGGCGCTCGCTCAGCGGCGACAGCTCCTGCTCGATCCGCTTGATTTGCGAGCTGGAAGGGAGCTGCTCGTCCAGGGAACGCAGGACGGCGCCGACCTCGTCCGCCCGCCGCGCGACCTCGGCGATTGGAATCGTCGGCGGCGCATCGGCCGGGACCTTCTGCGCCTGGCCTGGGCTCGGCAGTGACTGGGCATCCGCCGGCGGCGAGACCGGCGCGCCCGAGACCGAAAGAACGAGCGCGCACACGAAGAGCGCGAGATCAGCGACGGACCGACCGCCGCGGCGCCGCGGCATCGTCACCGTTTCAGGCTCGGATTGGCCTTCGCAAACCGTGCCAACTGGATCACCTCGAGGGCTCGAGGAAGCGGTGGGCGCGTCTTTGCGCGATCGACTACAGCTCCCAGCCGCCACCGAGGGCCCGGTAGAGCCGCACCACCGCGAGGAGCTCGTCGCGCTGGGTCTGCGTCAAGGTGAGCTCGGCGTCGAAGAGCTGACGCTCGGTATCCAGGACCTCCAGGTAGCTCGTCACGCCCCCGCGATACCGGATGTTGGCGAGCCGGGCCGCATCGCGCAGCGAGACGACCAGCGCCTCCTGCTGGACACGAGACTCTCCACGCTTCTGATGCTCGACCAGCGCGTCCGAGACGTCGCGGAATGCCTGCTGGACTGTCTGCTGGTAGCGCGCGAGCGCCGCCAAGGTCACGGCTTCGGCCGAGCTCACACCCGCCCCGACGCGACCCGAGTTGAAGATCGGCAAGGTCACCTGCGGAGCGACGGCCAGGAACCCCTGGGGCCCGAACCAGCTTCCGTCGATCTTGACGCCGCCGGCGCCGGCCGCGCCGGTGAGCAGGACGCGCGGAAAGTAATCGGCCTTGGCGACGCCGATCCGAGCGGTCGCCGCCGCCAGCTCGCCCTCGGCCTGCTGGATATCGGGCCTGCGCTCGAGGAGGCTGGAGGGCAGCCCGGCGGGGATGGCCGGGAGCACGAGCTGCTGCAGCAACGGACGGCCTCGCGGCACCGCTTCAGGATTCCGCCCGAGCAGAGTCGAGATCAGGTTCTCCGTCTGCGTGATGCGGCGCTCGGCGTCCGGGATCGTCTCGGCCGCCGTGTACAGCAGGACCTCCGCCTGTCGTACGTCGATCAAGGCGGCGACGCCGCCCTCCTGCCTCAGCTTGACGAGTCGAAGGGAGCCTTCTCGGCTCGCGAGCGTCCGCCGGGAGATCTCGAGCTCCAGATCGAGCGAGCGGAGCTGGAAGTAGGCGGCGGCCACGTCGCTCACGAGGGTGCTCCTGACGAACCGCTGCACGGACTCCGAGGCGAGCAGGTCGGCGCGAGCCGCCTCGGTGGCCCGCCGGAACCGACCCCAGAAATCGATCTCCCAGAACATGTCGAACGTTCCCAGCGGGCTGAACGACTCCCTGAACTGAGACGACGCCCGGTCGCCGGGAATGTACGTGTACGGTGCGCTCGCCGAGCCGGTGAGGTCCGGGAACAGGAACGAACGGTTGAACGTGACCTGGGCGCGAGCGTCCAGGATGCGCGCCGCGGCGATGCGGAGATCGTAGTTTTCGGCGAGAGCCGTACGGATGAGCGACTGCAAGGTCTCGTCCTGAAAAACCTGAAACCACGCCACGTCGCCCAGGGACTGGGCGCCGGCCGGCGAGTCCGGCGGCCGCCCGCGAAACTCGGCCGGCACGTTGAGCTCGGGCCGCCGGTAGTCGGGGCCGACCGTGCACCCGGCGAGCAGCAGCGCCGCCGAGACGAGCAGAGCCTTGGATTTCATGCGTGCTCCGGCACCCGAGCCGGCACGCTCGGTTGGGCCATCGGTGTCTTCGCGGGCTTGCCCTTTCGCCCCAGGCCTTCCACGAAGGCGAAGTTGCCGGGGATCAGGAACACCCCGAGGAACGTGGCGACCAGCATCCCCCAGAACACCGCGGTACCCATGACGTTCTGGGACGCCGCGCCCGCCCCGCTCGCCAGCATCAAGGGGACGACGCCGATGATGAACGCGAAGGCCGTCATCAAGATCGGCCGGAATCGCAGCCGGGCGGACTCGAGCGCGGCCTCCTCCGGCGACTTGCCTTCATCGTGCTTCGCCTTGGCGAACTCGACGATCAGGATCGCGTTCTTGGCGGCGAGGCCGACGAGCATGATGAGCCCGATTTGCACGTACACGTTGTTGTCATATCCGGCGAGCCACACCCCGAAGAAGGCGCCGAGCGCCACCAGCGGCGAGCCGAGCAGGACGGCCCACGGCAGCCGCCAGCTCTCGTACATCGCGGCCAGCAGCAGGAAAACGAACACGATCGCGAGGATGAACGTGGGCGCGGAGGGAGGCGCCGTCTTCTCCTGGTAGGACATCGACGAGTAGGCGAAGCCCATCTCCTTCGGCATCGTCGCCTTGAAGACGTCCTCCAGCGCGGCCAGGGCCTGCCCGGAGCTGTACCCGCGCGCGGCCGAGCCGTTGATCTCGACCGAGCGCAGCAGGTTGAAGCGGGTGGTGACCTCCGTCCCCGTCTCCGACTTGATGGTGACGAGCGTCGACAGGGGGATCATCGTGTTGGTCGTCCTGCTTCGGACATAGACGTCGCCGATGTCGGTGGGCTTTCTGCGGTAGTCGGCCTCGGCCTGGACGTAGACGCGATAAAGCCGCCCGAAACGGTTGAAGTCGTTCACGTAGGTGCCGCCCATCGCCGCCGACATGGCCTGGAAGACCTCGTTCACGGGCACGCCGAGCGTGCGCGCCTTTTCACGGTCGAGCTCGACCTTCACCTGGGGATACGTGGGGTCGAACGAGGTGAAGAGGGTGGCGAACTCGGGCCGCTGGCGAGCCGCCGCCAGGAAGGCGCGCGTCTGGGCGCCGAGCTCGTCCACGCTCAAGGTGCCGCTTCGGTCTTGAAGAAGGAAGTTGAAGCCCGCCGAGGCGCCGAAGCCGGAGATGGTGGGAACGTTGAAGGGGAAGGCGACCGCTTCCGGGATCTTCGCGAGCTCGCGCTGCAAGGTGGCCATGAGGCCCTTCACGTGCAGCGCCTCGCCGTGCCGCTCTTCCCACGGCTTGAGGCGCACGAAGAGGGTCCCGAAGTTCGGCTGATAGGTGTTGGTGACGAGGCCGTAGCCGCCGATCGTCTGGTAGGACTCGATACCCTTCAGCTTCGCGACGATCTCTTCGACTTTGCGCAGCACGGTGCTCGTCCGCTCGAGCGAGGCGGCCGGCGGCAGCTGCACGTTGACGCCGAGAATGCCCTGGTCCTCCTCGGGGATGAAGCCGGCCGGCAAGGTCCGCCCGAGCAGGCCGACTCCGACCACCACCACCCCGACGAGCAGGATCGTGAGTATCGCGCGCCGCACGAGCAATCGGGCCACGCCAATGTAGCCGTTGGTCGCGCGCTCGAACACCTTGTTGAAGCCGCGGAAGAACACCCCCAGCGGCCCCCGCGCGGGGCGGGCGGGCTTGAGGAGCATGATGGACAGCGCGGGCGACAGCGAGAGCGCGCTGAAGGCCGAGAGCAGCACCGAGATGGCGATGGTGAGCGCAAATTGCTGGTACATCTGGCCGGTGAGGCCGCCCACGAAGGCGACGGGAATGAACACGGCCGACAGGATGAGCGCGATTCCCACCACCGGGCCCGACACCTCCTTCATGGCCTGCACGGTCGCCTCGCGCGGATTCATGCCGTGCTCGATGTGGTGCATCACGGCCTCGACGACGACGATGGCATCGTCCACGACGATGCCGATCGCGAGCACGAGACCGAACATCGACAGCGTGTTGACCGAGAAGCCCAGCATCGGGAAGAAGATGAAGGTGCCGATGATCGAGACCGGCACCGTCAGGAGCGGGATGATCGTCGCCCTGAGATTCTGGAGGAAGATGAACACGACGATCGTGACCAGGATGAGCGCTTCGACGAAGGTATGCACGATCGACTCGATCGAGGCCTGGACGGCCGGCGTGGTGTCGTACACGATCGTGTAGTCGAGGTCCGGCGGGAACAGTGTCTTCCCCGTGGCCAGGGTCTCGTAGATCGTCTTGGACGCCAGGAGCTGGTTCGCGCCGGGCAGCAGATACACGGCCAGCGCGCCCGAAGGCTTGCCCCCGAGCCGCCCGAACGAGTTGTAGTCCTGGCTGCCCAGCTCGGCGCGCCCCACGTCTCGGATGCGCACCGGCGTCCCGGTGGCCGTCTCCCGGATGATGATGTTCTCGAACTCCTCGGTGGTGACGAGACGGCCGGGCGCGTTCACCGTATAGGTGAACGCCTGGTCGGCCGGCGTCGGCGCCTGTCCGATCCGGCCGGCCGGCGCCTGAAGGTTCTGATCCTTGATCGCGGAAATCACGTCCGACGGGGTGAGACCCAGCTTGGCGAGCTTGTCGGGCCTGAGCCAGACACGCAGGCCATAGTCGGTGCCGCCGAAGAGATCGACCTGGGCGACTCCGGGGATCCGCAAGATCTGGTCGCGCAGGTTGATCGAGGCGTAGTTGATGAGGAAGTTCGCGTCGTAGCTCCCTCCCGGCGAGAAGAGCGAGATCACCATGAGGATGCTGGGGCTCTGCTTCTTCACGGTGACGCCCTGAGCGATCACTTCTTGCGGCAGGCGCGCCTGGGCCGACGAGACCCGGTTCTGCGTGAGCACGTTCGCGGTGTCCTGGTCGACGCCGACCTGGAAGTTCACGCTCAGCAGCATGCGGCCGTCGCTCGTGTTGGACGACTGCATGTAGATCATCCGGTCGACACCGTTGACTTCCTGCTCGATCGGCGTGGCGACGGACTGCTCGACCGCGACCGCCGAGGCCCCCGGGTAGTTAGCCGTGACGCGGATGGTGGGCGGCGCCAGGAAAGGATACTGCTCGAAGCTGAGCCGCGTGAGCGTGTAGGTCCCCATCAGCAGGGTGATGATCGCGATGACGATGGCGACGGTCGGGCGGCGAATGAAAAAGTCAGCCACGGCGCTCGGCCCTCAGCTCTTCGGCTTCGCCGCGGGCGGCGCGCCCGACGGTTGAGCCGGTGGTTGAGCCGGGGTCGGCCCCGGCTTGACGTCCGACAACGCTTTCAGCTCGGGCTTGACCTGCATCCCGGGCCGCACCTTCTGGATCCCCTCGACGATGACCCGCTCCCCCGGCTTGAGCCCGGCGGAGACGATGTAGTACTCGCGATAGGGCTCGCGCAAGGTCAAGGTGCGCATCGCGACCTTGTCGCCCTCACCGATCACCATCACCGTCTTGGCTCCTTGCAGATCCTGCACGGCGACCTGCGGCACCAGGATCGCGTCGGTCACTTCCTCGGTCACTGCACGCACGCGCCCGAACTGGCCGGGTCGCAAGGTCCGCTCGGGATTGGGGAATTCGGCCCGGACCTGGATGGTCCCGGTCTTCTGGTCGATGGCCCGATCGACGAAGATCGGCCGGCCCTTGTGAGGAAAGATGGTGCCATCGGAGAGGATCAGCTCGAGCGTCGCCGGCCGGTCCCGCGACACCTCCCCGCGGGCCAGGCCGGGAATCCGCTTGACCAGCTGCATGTAGAACGCCTCCGCGATCGAGAAATCCGCGAAGATCGGATGCACCGCCGAGACCGTGGCGAGGAGCGTGGGCTCGCCCTTGCCGACGAGGTTGCCGGTGTCCACGGCGAGCTTGCTGATGATCCCGTTGATCGGTGACTCGATCACGGTGTACCTGACGTTCAGGTCGGCTTGCGTCACCGCCGCCTTGCCCGACTCGACGGCGGCCTCGGCGAGCTGGATCGCCGTGCGCTGACTCAGCACCGTGTCCTTGAGCGCGGCTTCGGCCGCCTCGACCGCTGCCACCGTGGCCTGCTCGCGGGAGAGCGCCGTGTCCAGGTCTTGCTGCGGAAGCGCCTGTTGCTGGACGAGCGGACGGTAGCGCGCCACGTCCGCGCGATTCTTCCCGAGATCGGCTTTCGCCTGATCGAGAGTGGCCCGTGCGCGGTCGATGACCGACGCGTCCTTCGCGCGGAGGAGATCGGCTTCCGCCTTGGCCAGCTGAGCGCGGGCCGACTGGAGCGCCGCCTTGTACTCGTCCTGCTGGATCGTGAACAGCACCTGGCCCTGCTTCACCTCGGACCCTTCTCGGAACCGTACCTGCTCGAGTACCCCGGACACACGGGCACGGATCTCGACGGTCGGAACGGCCGTTGTTTGCGCGACGAATTCCGCGGCGACCTGCACGGTCCGCTGGGGAACTTCGGCGACCAGGACGGTCGGCACCGGCGCGGCCGACGCCTGCTTGGATGCCTTGGCGTCTCCGCGCTCGCACCCGACGAGCGCCAGCAACGCGACGCTCGTCAGACCGAGCCCCAGCGATGCCTCGAGCCGGCGAGCTAGTTGCGATGACATCATCATTCCTCTCCTATCTACAGAACCTTCAGCCACGCGGGAGCGACGAACGTCGTGATCATCACCATGACCTTGAGCACCGAGTAGAGATCCTGGGCGACAACAGTGGCTGCGAGCCCCAGCCCGGCGAAGATCAAACCGACCTCCCCGCGCGGTACCATTCCGACGCCGACCGGCCATCGACGCGTGCCCGGATGATACACCGCGAGCCCCGCGACGAGCTTCGATCCGATCGCCACGACAGCGAAGGCCAGGGCCAGCCCGACGAGGCCGATCAGCAGCCCACGAAATACCATCACCGCATCAACGCCACGATGACCGGCCCCCAGGCCGTCAGCACGATGTTGCCGAGCGCGTAGGGAACGGTATAGCCGAGCGCGGGAAGCGTGCTCTCCGCTTTCTCCTGGACCGCTCGGAGGCCCGCCGTGATCGTGCCCGCTCCGGCGCACGCCCCGAGGAGGATCACGGGATTCATCCTCAGGACGAAGCGGCCGAAGAGAATTGCGGCGGTGTGAGGCAGCACGGCCACAATCAGGCCTACGAGGATCAGGCTCAAGCCCGACTTCTGCAATCCCGTGACGAAGCTCGGGCCGGCGCTGAGCCCGACCACGCCGATGAAGACCGTGAGGCCGACCGTCTCGAACACCCACATGGCGGCCTCGGGAATGCGCCCGAACGTCGGCCGCACGGCGCGGAGCCAGCCGAACACCAGGCCCATGATCAGGGCGCCACCGCTGGCAGTCAGAGTCAAGGGTAGTCCGCCGACCGTGATCGAGAGCAACCCGACCAGTCCGCCGAGGAAGATCCCGAGACCGACGAAGATCATGTCGGTGGTGACCGTCGGCCGATCGGCGTAGCCGAGCTCCTTCGCCGCGCGCTCGACGTCGGGCTTGGCGCCGATGAGGCTCAGCACGTCACCCCGATCGATGCGGGTCTCGAGAGTGAACGGCATCTCGTGGCCGAGCCGCACGACCTTTCGAAGGAAAACTCCGCGCGACGACTCGAGGGTGGTGAGCTCCTTCAGCGTCTTGCCGGCCACCGCCCGGTTGGTGACAACCACGTCGAGCACCTCGACCGGAAAATCGAGGAGCTCGGTATCGTTCAGCTCGGGGCCGATCTCGGTGCCCCGCGCCATCAGCAGCTCGGTGCGAGTCATGACCGCCACGACATCGCCCGGAAGGATGATCGTGTCCGGCTTCGGCTCGATGATCGCGTTGTCGCGACGGATCCTCGAGATGAAGACGCGCTGGCCGACCGGCAGCGCCTCGATCGAGGCGACCGTCCGGTTCAGCAGTCGCTCGTGCGTCACCCGGTACGCGCGGACCGCGAACCGCTGGAGCGCCGAGATCACGCCCGGCTCCGACTCGCCGCCGCCAACCACCAGGGCCTGCAGCTTCCGGCTTTCCTCCTTCAGATCGATTCCCATCAACCTGGGTCCGACGTTCGGCAGGAACCACACGATGAACGCGGTTCCGATCAGGTACGTCACGGCGTACGCGACCGGGATGTTGTTCACCAGCGCGGTCTTTTCCGCCGCCGGAAGGTCGAGCCGATTGATCGCGTCGCCGGCAGTGCCGATGACCGTCGACTCCGTGAAGGCCCCGGCGAGGAGTCCGGCCGCCGTTCCCATGTCGTATCCCAGGAGCTTCGACGCCGTGAACGCGCTGATCAGGCACGTGACGCACAACACGACCGTGACCGCCAGCTGCGGCAGCGCGTCCTTCTTCAGGCCGCGGAAGAACTGGGGCCCCACCTTGTAGCCGATGGTGAACAGGAACAGATCGAAGAAGACGTTCTTCACCACGGGGTCTACCTTGATGTCGAGCTGCCCGATGAGAACGCCCGCCAGCAGGGTTCCCACGACGGTGCCGAGGCTGAACGAGCCGAACCGGAGCCGACCGATGAGGAAGCCGACCGCCAGGGTCAGGAAGATCGTCAGCTCTTGATGCTCTCGCAAGGCCGTGACGAAGTATTCCATGGTGTAGTCCTCAGCGCACGATCATGAGAAGCCAGGGCGTGCCCAGCACCAGGAAGACGAGAAGGCAGAACGCGGTGGTGAGCGCGCCTAACCGGTACAGCTCGCCCTGCGTCAGGTAACCGCTGCCGACGAAGATGACGTTCTGGCTGCCCCCTTGCGGCGTGATCGCCGAGAAGTAGCTGCTGGCGAAGAGCAGCGCGAACGCCATCAGCGGCGCCGGCACTCCGGCCCGCAGCCCGACGTCGACGAACACGCCGAAGAGCGCCAGGACCTGCGACGACTGACTGACGAACAGGTAGTGCATCAGCACGTACAGCACGACGAGGGCGACGTACGCGGCGGGCCACGACACGCCCGCCAGCGCGGTGGACAGTCGTCCTCCGACGTAGCTCATGAAGCCGAGCTCGTTCAGCTGGCCGCTCATGGCGAAGAGCACCGCGAGCCAGAGATAGGTCGCGAGCGTTCCACCCTCCCGCATGATGTCATCGGTCGTGAGCACGCTCGTGGCCAGAAGCGCCCCGAGGCCGCCGAAGGCGACGGCGGTGAGGTCGAGCTTCAGCGCCCCCGCCGTGACCCATCCGGTGACCATCAGCAGGAATGCCACGGTCACCACCTTCTCGTCTCGGGTCAGCGGGCCCATCGACCGCAGCGCTCGGCGGGCGGCGGCCGGCGCATCTGGTGTCGCGCGCACGCCCGGCGGAAACAGCCAGTACAGCACCACCGGAAGGAGCAGCACGGCCGCCAGCGCCGGAACGGACGCGGCGAGGAGCCACGAGCCGAAGCTGATCTGTAGACCGAACTGCCGCGCGATCTCCACCCCGATCGGATTGACCGACGTGGCCGTGAGCCAGAGCGCCGAGGAGACGGCGAGGCTCGCCATGCCGCAGAACATCAGATATCCGCCGAGCCGCCGCGTTTTCTCATCCTCCGGAGACGAGCCCGACCCCTGGGCGAGCGAAAGCACGATCGGAAAGAGCACACCGCTGCGCGCGGTGTTGCTCGGGAAGGCCGGCGCGATGGCCGCGTCCGTGAGAAAGATGCTGTAGGCCAGTCCGAGCGTGGAGCGACCAAAGGCGCTCACCACCAGGAGGCTGATGCGATGTCCCAGTCCGCACTTCACGACACTGCTGGCGACGAGAAACGCCACCACCACGAGGAGCACGCTGCCGTTGGCGAAGCCCGCGAAGGCCTTGGCCGGTACGATCGTGCCGGTGAGCACCGCGGCGGCCACCGCCAGCATCGCCGCGGTCAGAAGGGGGAAGGCCGTCACGATGACCGAGAAGATCGCCGTGGCGAAGATAGCGAACAGACGCCACGCCTGGACGGTCAGCCCCTCCGGGATCGGCGCGAACCAGAGACCAAGCGCCAGCGCGAGTGTCGCGGCGCGACTGAGCAGCGCCAGGCGCCCCGAATGGAACGCGGTCACTGACGGGCGTGTGGTCATCGACGGAGGGGCGCTCACCGACGGGGGCGCGGCTCACTGGCGGCGGCCTCCCTCAGGCAGCGTCACGCGCCCTTTAAGGCCGACCGCGCGCCCGCTGATCGTTCCGTCGTCACTCTCGATCACGTACTGCCAGCGGAGCTCGTACTCCCCCGTCAACCCCTCCCAGCGTCCCGTTCCTCCGGTGATCGTGCCCGTGACGTGGCTGCCGGTTCCGAAGGGCTGTCCGCGAAGCTGGCTGAAGACCTTGTCGCCGCGCTCATCGGTCCACACGCACTGGCCCGTCCCGCCGGTCAGGTTGTCGGAGAACCCGATGGCCTCGCCCTGGAAGCCGACTCCGAGGCCGCGCTCGCCGGTGAGGAGGAGCGTTCCAGTCAAGCTGAGAATGGACGCCTTGTGGCCGCGCTCCAGCTCGAGCGTGCGTCGAGAGCCTGACGCGGACCACGTGCCTTCGAAGGTGCGTGTCTCACCGGGCGCCAGCGCGCTCCGGGGATCGACCGGTCCGGAGCATGCCGCGGCAATCAGCAAGACCAGCCACGCGCCGCGCCACGGCGACGACGCCGCGCCGCACGGTGCCCCGCGCCATCGCCGCGCTCATCGGATGGAGCCATGCTTCCCGCCCGGGCGGCAGCGACTCATGGCCCATCGCGATGAAAGCTTCGAAGAAGGAGGAGCAGGAGGAGGGCGCCCCGCTGCTCCGAAGGGCGCTGGTCGGGGCGAAGCTGGCCCGAATCCTGAGGCGCCGCCTCCGCCACGGAGCGATCCGGAGCCGGCTGCCGGGGATCTCCTGCGCTCGAGGTCTCCACGGCACCCTTCACTAGCTGGGATTTGCCGCCGCTGCCGCCGCCGACCGACGCGCCTTGCGCGCTCGCGACGACGGGATGCATCAGAACGAGTGAAAGCGCCATCATCGCGGTCGCGGCGAGCCCGCGACCGCGACGTCGAGCGTGGGTGACGGGAACCGCCTTCACGTCTCCGTCCGCCGACCCGGCGCTCTCACGTCTTCGGTGCGCGCTTGGAGGCTTCGTACGCGTCGCGATAGCCGCGAGCGATCGAGCGAACGCCGCGGCCGATGTCGTCGTACACGTCGTCGGCCAGATTCGCGAGAGATACGCGCAACGACCAGTCGGGAGCGTCGAACCCGCCCCCGTTCAGGAGCACGATGCCGTGCTGCTCGGCGAGGCGGAACGCGAGATCGAGTGGGTGGATGTTCTTCTTCAGATACTGGACCGCCTCCTCGCCGATGTTCTTGCGCGCCCAGAACTCGAAGTCGATCAGGCCGTAGTACGCGTCGTAGAGGTCGCTCGTCGGCGCGTCGATGCCGAGCCCCTCGATCATGGCCTTCGCGCGCCGGTGGACGATCTCCATGCAGGCGGCCTGGTACGCCTTCGCGGTATCCATCAGCTCATAGAGGGAGAACAGGCTCATCATGACCTGCTGCGGCAGCGAGAGCCCCGCCGTGTGGTTGAGGGCGACGTCGCGGCTGTCGGCCACGATGCGGTCGATGAACTTCAGCTTGCGCGGCTCGAGGGTTATCGGTAGGTAACGCTTGTCGAGCGCCTTCAGCTCGCCCTCCGGCAGCTTCGCGATCGCCTTGTCGTAGAGGTTGTCCTCGTGGATCGCGATCACGCCGAGCCGCCAGCCCGTGCAGCCGAAGTACTTCGAGTACGAGTAGACGCCGATCGTGTTGTGCGGCAGCTCGCCGAGCAGGGACCGGAAGCCGCGGACGAACGTCCCGTACACGTCGTCGGTCAGCAGCATCAGGTCGGGGCGCTTGGTCTTGACCAGATTGGCGATCTTGCCGATCGTCTCCTTGCTGAGCGCCACGCCCGTCGGATTGGCCGGGTTCACGACGAAGAACGCCTTGACCGCCGGATTCTCGAGCTTCTTGAGCTCGGCATCCGTGAACTGGAACAGGTTCTCGCGCTTCGCCTCGATGTTGACCACGTTGAGGGCGTAGTCCTCCAGGTGGGTCATCTCGATGTAGGGCGTGAAGATCGGCGTGGCCAGCGCGATGGTGTCGCCTTGCTTGAGCAGCCGATTGGCCTTCAGCGACTTGAAGAGGTAGCACATCGCCGCGGTGCCGCCCTCGACCGCGTAGAGATCGAACTTGCCCTTCGGGTGCGGGCTGCCGCACATCGCCCACATCAGGTACTCGTGGGTGATCCGCTCGTTGTGCACGAGCATGCGGTCGGGCACCGGATAGTTGTCGCCGATGATCGAGTCGACCAGCTCGTGCACGAAGGCGTCGGGCTCGAACCCGAACAGCTTCACCGCGAACGGCACCATCGCGGCCAGGAACTCCGCGCCCGGCGTGTCCTTGTGCTGGGAGAGATACGACGCGAGCCGGTTGGCGATGCCCTGCGCCGCGGGCATACCGCCGAGCCCGGCCGGGTGCTCCATCACCCGCTTGCTCTCGGTGATCGCGAATTGTCCGAGCAGGAAGAAGCCCTCGCGCGGGGTGGTGGCGATCCAGTTGGGGTTGCCGCGCCCGGCGTTGAGGAACGCCGACTGCGAGGTCCGGGACGTCTTCTTCGCGAGCTTGATCAGCTCGTCCTTGATCTCGAACGGGCTCAGGGTCTCGAACTTTCGAAGGGTCATGATGTCGCTCATTACGGTCGTCTCCCTGTGTTGGTTGTCTCGGATTCTATTTTTAGGCGCCATACACCGACGCGTAACACCGAAGGCAGGAACGAACGAGTAGCCGTCGAAGATAGTCCGGAGTCACGGCTCACGGTCGAGCTTCTGACGGGCGGGCCCGCCGTCACTCGGCGAGCCCCCCGACCGAAACAAAAAAAATCGAGCAGGCGCGGTCGGCTCAAGTCTCCTCGCGAGCGCGCTGCATCATGACAGCAGGATGATGACGATCATGCCCCATATCGTGAGCAGCGTGTTGCCGACGGCGTAGGTGACCGTATAGCCCAGCGCCGGTACTTGGCTCTGGGCCCGGTCGCAGACCAGCCCGAGCGACGCCGTGGTCGTGCGCGCGCCGGAGACGATGCCGAGGATGATCGCGTCGTGAAAGCGGAAGATGAACTTGCCGATGAACATGCCGAGGATCAGCGGGATCGTCGTCGCCACGGCGCCCCACAGGAACAGACCGATACCTTGCGTCTTGAGACCGTTGACGAAGCCCGGCCCCGCCGAGATGCCGACCACGGCGATGAAGATGTTGAGGCCGACCGAGTTCATGAACCAGACAGTCGAGGACGGGATCCGCCCGAAGGTCGGCCGTATCGAGCGCAGCCAGCCGAACACGATGCCCGCGATGAGCGCGCCGCCTGCCGTCGACAGGGTCAGTGGAACCCCCGCCACCTTCCACACCAGCGCGCCGACCAGCGCACCGATCATGATCGCGCCGCCGATGAACGCGACGTCGGCGACGTCGGTCGGCCGATCGAGAACGCCCAGATCCTTGGCCGCGGCCGACGTGTCCTGCGTACGGCCCACGAGGGTCAGGATGTCGCCTCGATGGATCGTGGTGTTTGGCAGCACCGGAATGTTGGTCGCGGTCGCGCCGCGGGTGATCTTGCGCAGAAAGACGCCGCGGGCGCTGGGTCGCTGGGCCAGCTCGACGAGCGTCTTGCCATCGATCGCCTTGTTGGTCACGAAGACGTCGACGCCCTCGACCGGGACGTTCATCAATTCGGGGTCGTCGACCTCCTTGGCGCCTTCGCCGACTAACCTCAGGAGCACCTCGCGCGTTCCCGCCACGGCCACGACGTCGCCCTCACGAAGCACGGTGTCGGCGCTCGCCTCCTCGATCACCCCGTTGCGTCGCACTCGTAGAACGAAGACACGCGCGTCGGGGATCATGGCCTCGGCTTCCGCGGCTCGAAGGCCGACCGCCTTCCCGCCTGGCTGCACGCGGAACGCACGCACTACCCAGCGGTGCCAGGCCGAGCCCGCTCCACCCATTTCCTTCGTGCCGCCCTACTTCTCTTCGTATTCCTTGCACGCCTTGAGAAGATCGATCCGGAGAAGCGCCGGCCCGACCAGCGCGATCACGATCGCCGATCCGACGGTGCCGAAGATGTAGCTCACTGCGTAGGCGATCGGCATCGAGTCGATCTAGCCTTGGCCTGCTCGGCGGGCAACCCCAGCCGGTTGATCGCATCGGTCGAGAGGCCCATCGCGGCGGAGATCGTCTGTGAGCCTGCGAAGAAGCCTGCGGCGTAGCCGAGGTCGTAGCCGACGAACTTGGCGATCACGACGGGAACGGCCAGGCAGAACACGCACTGGACCACCGAGAAGATCGCCTGCGGCAAGCCGTCCTTGGCCACGCCGCGGACGAACTGGGGCCCGACGCCGTAGCCCACCGCGAACAGGAACATCAGGAAGACCGTCGCCTTGAGCGGCTGGAAATCGTGATCCCGATCTGCCCGATGATGACGGCGGCGAGCAAAGTCGCGGTGACCGACCCCAGGCCGATGCCCTTGAAGGTGAAGCCGCCGAAGTAGTACCCGAGGGCGAGCGCGAGGAAGATCGAGATCTCCGGATATTGGCGAAGGTCGCGAAGAACCATTCGATCATGTTGCCCTCCGTTCATTCGGTTCGGGGGAGCCAGGCTCGGGCGGTTTCAGCTCGTCGATCGATACGAGCTTTGGCACCAGACTCACCAGCATGGCCAGGCCGATGCCCAGGGCCGTTTCTATCGTTCGATGGAACGCATAGCTCCAGGGATGGTCGCCGTGATGGAGCATGACGATGGCGGTGACGTACCCGGTCACTTTGTCCGCGTCCTGCAGATGCAGCACGCGGCTGAGGAACATCGCGACCAGGACACCGAGACCGATCCCCCACCACGCACCCGGTGGCAATAGCGGCGCGATCAGGGCCCCCAGCGTGGCCCCCAGCACGGTGCCCACAAGTCGCAAGAACCCGAGCCGTCTTGTTCGCACGGCGGAGAGATCGGTCACGATGACGGCCGCGATCATCGCGTAGAGAGGAAACGGCAGGCGCAAGAGCTGCGCGATCGCGACGGCCAGGGCCGCCGCGACCGCGGCGCGGATGGACGGCCGCAGAGCGGCGATGAGGATCGCGCACGTCTCTTTCACCGAGCACCGGCGGACGGGACGTCACCCTCTACTTGCTCTTGTGCTTCGTCAGCGCGTCGGCCTTCAGCAGCTCCAGACCCTTTCGCGCGTCGTAGCCGTGGATCTCCTTCACGTCGAGCTTGCGCATGAACGTGATGATCTCCTTGGTGACGACCTGGCCCGGCACCATGATCGGGAAGCCCGGCGGGTACGGGATCACGAACTTCGCCGAGACCAGCTCCGGACCCTTGGCCAGCCGCTCGTCGATCGCCTTGCTGTCGAGCTTGACGTACTCGCAGTTCACCGCGTCGTAGGCCATGTAATACGCCTCGCGCATGTGGCCTTCCTGCGTGGCGCTCTTGGGGTCGTCACGGAAGGCGTCGTGGAAGCGCTGGAAGTCCGGCAGGTCGGGCACGTCCTCGACCAGCGACTTCACCCGGGCCCGAAACGCCGCCTGTTCCGCCTCGCCGCCCTCCGCCAGCCGCGTGTCGATCGCCCGCGCCATGTCGGCCAGAGCCTTGATCAGGTGCGCGAGGTCGCTCCGCGTGTTGTTGATGTTGATCTGGACGAGGACGCTGTTGCGCGAGGTCTTGTTGATCTGGATGTCGTGCTCGCTGGCCAGCAAGCCCTTGAACTGGGTCCCGTCGTAACCGGCGGCGCCGCAGAGCAGCGTGATCCGCGTGGGGTCGAGATAGAACTCGTCGTTGTCCAGCGCCGCGAGCGTGTGGGTCATCGTCCACCCCGGCGCACCCCAGTCGGTGAAGCCCGACTTCCGGTACTCGGCGGGAATCATCTCTGCCGGCGTGGCCACGCGGAAGTACTTCGAGATCAGGGGGTGCCCGTTGATCTGGCGCCGGATCTCGATCGCCAACTGGATGGCCCGGCCGACGAGCTCGTAGCCCTCGAGCTCCATCTGCCGGCGCGCCACGTCGATCGACGCGATGAGCTGCAAGTTCGGCGAGGTCGAGGTGTGGGTGAAGAACGCCTCCTTGAAGGAGGCCTCGACCGTGTGGAAATCCTGGTCGGCGACCACGATGATCGAGCCCTGGCGGAGCGCCGACATCGACTTGTGGATCGAGTCGGTCTCGTACACGCGCACGCGGACCTTGTCCGGGTCGGGCAGGAGCTCCAGGTCCAGGAGCTTCGGATCGTTCGGGTCTATCTTGCCGGCGCTGCTCTTGAACGCCTCGTAGCGCTTCCGATACTCGGGGTCGCGCACCAGCTCGCGGATGGCCGCCGCGGCGCCCATCGCCGTGCGCCGGCGCAGGAACGGTGAGAAGCGCGCGAATCCGAACCACGCCTCGTCCCAGAGGAAGATGAGGTCCGGCTTGATCGCGAGGCACTCGAGCATGGTCCGCTTGACGTTCGCCACGTGACCATCGAAGGTGCAATTGGTCAGCACCACCAGCTTCGCGCGGTCCAGCTTGCCTTCCGCCTTGAGCTGGAGCAGGGCCTTCTTGATCGGCTTGATGGCGAGGCTGCCGTACATCGAGTACTGGGTGAGCGGGAAGGCGTCGATGTAGAGAGGCTGGGCGCCCGCCAGGACGAGGCCGTAGTGGTGCGATTTGTGGCAGTCGCGGTCGATCAGGACGATGTCGCCGGGCCGCAGCAGCGCCTGGTGAACGATCTTGTTCGCCGTGGATGTGCCGTTGGTGACGAAGAAGCTCCGGTCGCCGCCGAGTGCGCGGGCCGCCTTGTCCTGCGCGACCTTGATGTTGCCGGTCGGCTCGAGGAGGCTATCGAGGCCGCCGGTGGTCGCCGACGACTCGGCCAGGAACAGGTTGGCCCCGTAGAACTCGCCCATGTCACGGATCCAGTTGGATTTGAAGATCGATTTCCCGCGGGCCACCGGCAGCGCGTGAAAGGTGCCGATCGGGCGCTGGGCATACCGCTTGAGATTGTCGAAGTACGGGGTCTCGAAGCGGTCCTTCACGCCGTCGAGGACCGCCAGGTGAATCTCCATCGGCTCCTCGACTCCATAGAAGATGCGTCTGATGGGCGCCGCCTCGTCGGAGCCGGCCAGCCGGGCGACGTCGCGGTCGGTCGTGAGGTAGACGTCGAGCTCCGGGCGCCACCGGCGCACCAAGGTCGCCAACAGGGTTCCGAGGTCTCCGTTCTGCGCGCCGTCCGCGATCTGCACCTGGCGGGTGAGGATCTCGCGCAGCGCGGGCACCGTGTACTGGGACGCGTACCCGAAGCCGTCGCTGATCACGAGCGCTTGAAGGTTGTGGTTGAAGACCACGGCGAGGACCGCGTCTTCGAAGCTGCCGACGACGACGGGCTCGTAGACGAACTCGTCCTCCGGGCGCCGCAGCCGGCGGAAGGTCTCCCGGATCTCGGGCCACATGACCCGGTCGGCGGGCGACACGCACAAGATCTCGAAGTATGGCCGCCGCGCCTGGCCGCGGCCGATGGACGGCGGCAGGATGTCGGGCGCGCGGGCTTCACCCTCCTCGTCGGCCTTCCACGGCTCCAGGTCGTCCCGGTAGCTGTTGGAGAGGAGCGCGCCGCTGATCCGCTGCACCAGTCGCGCGAAGCCGGTCGAGTCCCCGGTCTGCAAGCGCTCGTGTACTTGCGCCATCAGCCGGGGTCCCGGATAGCCGCAAAGCTCCTCCAGGGGCACGAGCTCGGCGAGCAGCTCCTTCGGGTCATGACGCGAGACGCCCGCCGATCGGGGGCCGGTCCCCACAAGCGTCCTGGCAACGCGATTCAGCGTCCGCCAGCGGTCCACCCGCGCTTCCGAGGCCGCAAAGAACTCGTTCAGGCCAAGGGCCCGGTCGGTCGGTATGGTGCTCATTCGAGAAACCCTCCTGCGGCGCCTTTCGAGCGGCCCCGCTCAGAAACGTTGGGAGCGGTGTCGAACCGACTGTATGCGAGCTTCTCGGCCCAGTCCCCTGAGGCTTTGGTCGCATAGGGCCTGGGCCATGATCCTGCCCTGGAGACTACCTCTACAGAGATACGATGCGCTCCTTGATTGCGAACTGGCCCAGGCCTCGGTCGATCTGTCCGTCCTGGCAAATTGCCACCTCACCGCCGCTCTGGCCTACGAGCCGAACCAACCATTGGCCGCAATCTGCGCGATATCGTCGCTGACGGCAAGCGGGCCGCCGACCTCGTTCGCGGCTGGTTGCTCCGCTCCGCCGAAGCGAGCTGGTTTCGGGATGAGACTTGCCATCAGCGAAAAGGAGACAAGGCCATGATCATGCGGAAATGGAAATCGGTAGCGTTCTTGATGATCCTCTCGCTTGCTGTTTCGGTATCCACGTCGGTCTTGGCAGCGCCATCGAAAGTCGACGAGGAGCGGAAGGAGGTCCGCAAGATGACGAAGGAAGTCCTCGCCCGGCTCTACAAGGCGCAGCCGAGCGCCAAGGCCGCCGTTTCCAAGGCGGCGGGCTACGCCATCTTCAGTAACTTCGGCATGAAGATCTTCGTCTTGGGCAGCGGTGCCGGAAAGGGCATCGCCACAGACCACAAGACAAAGAAAGAAACGTTCATGAAGATGGTCGAGCTCCAGACCGGCCTCGGCTTCGGGGTCAAGAAGTTCAGTTTGGTCTGGGTCTTCGAGAAGCCGCAGGCGCTCGCGACGTTCGTCAATTCTGGCTGGGAGCTGGGCACCCAGGCGAGCGCGGCCGCCAAGGCCGGCGAAAAGGGCGCCGCCTTCCAGGGCGCCATATCCGTGTCACCCGGCGTTTGGGTCTATCAGCTCACCGAGACCGGTGTGGCGCTGGAGCTCACGGCCAAGGGAACGAAATACTACAAGGACGACGACTTGAACTGAGAGGTCGTCGGGTCGCATTCGCCCACGCGAGGGCCGCCGGACGTAGGGCCCGCCGGCCCTTTCGTTTGACCGGAAATCTCCAAGGATCTGACACACTCCCGCCCCGTCAGCTCGGTAATAGAACGATGCGAGTCATTCACGCAATCTCGGCACTGATCGCGCTAGCGCTGTGCGGAGCGCCGGCAGCGGCGCAGATGAACATCGACAAGCCTCCGGACACGACATCGGCGCCGTCGAAGTTCCGCTCGGCGGACGACGGCTGGTTCGATGTGAGCGGATTCCTCGACGAGAAATATGGGTTTCTCCCTGTGGTCATCCCGATCACGGAACCGGCGGTGGGGTACGGCGCGACCGCGGCGCTGGCGTTTCTCAGCCAGCCGCTAGGCCAAGCACGGGCAGGTTTCGGCCGGCCGGATATCACGATTGCGGGAGGGCTCTATTCACGCCGCTTCGGGGCACGTTCGTCGAGGCGCTCGTGGGTGTGTTCGATCCCGCCCTGGGCGCGGACGACGAGTTTCAGCGCGTGCAGCTGATCGCGATCCAGTACATCCCGCTGTTCCGCTCGCTCTACCTCGGACTGCGCGGCGACGGCGCGGCGACCTTCGGCGGCGCGCCCTTCTATCTGAAACCCTTTATCAGTCTCCGCGGCGCGCCGATCATGCGTTACCAGGGCGATGAGGTAGCACAGCTCGAGGCCGAGCTGCGCCGGCAGTTCTGGAAACGCTTCAGCGTGGTGGGCTTCGCCGGCTTCGGCGCGGCGTGGAACGACCTCGAACGATTTCACAACACGCAGACGATCCCGACCGCCGGTTTCGGCGTTCGCTACGAGATCGCCCGCAAGTACGGCATTCAAATGGGCATGGATCTCGCGTTCGGTCCGGATAACACTGCGGTCTACGTTCAGGTCGGCAGCGCCTGGGCGCGACCGTAACTGCCGAATCCAATCGCAGGTGGTGAACAAGGCATGCAACAGGCTCCATCGTCAAGATGACGCTCGGGATTCTCGTGCTGGCTTCCCTCACGCTCTCGGGATGTACTGACCTGGCGGTACGCGACACGCCGAGTCTGTTCGCTCCAAGCTTTCAGCGGTCCGAGATCTTTGGCTTCGTGGCGGGGGCCGGAACGACCTTTGCCGCCTTGCCCGATCTGATCGCGATGCTCAAGCGGCGGTCGAGTCGAGGCATGAATCCAAGAATGGCGGGCATCACGGGCGTCTTTCAAATCGGCTGGATCTACTACGGCCTGTTGATCGCGTCACGACCGGTGATCGCGTGGAACACGATCGCGGTCGTGATCAATCTCCTCAGTGTCGCAGCGTACCTCCGCTTCGCCCGGCGCGAACGCGATTCGGCGTCATCCGCGCGGATCTGACGGCGGGTCGGTGAGCGCGGCGCTGTCCCGCATCAGGTCTATTCGGGTAGCGAGTACAGCGTGTACATCGCGATCAGGATTTTCCCTGGAGGACCGAGCTTGCCGAACCAGCGGCTGTAGATCTGTATGATCTCGCCCGACCGGTAGAGGCTCGACAGGACCCGGTTGACGGCCAGTCGGAACGGCGCGTCGCCCCGCCGCAACATGAAGCCGTAGGGCTCGTAGGAGAGATACTGCTCGGCGATCGCGAATTGCGCGGGATCTTTGGCCGTCGCCGCCAGCCCGATGAGAATCACGCGATCGGACGCGTACGCGTCGATGCTCCCGCTCTCCAGCGCCGCCAGACCTGCGCGATGGTCCGTGACCGAAACGATCTGCGCGTTGAGCTGCGTCCTCTGGAACAGTGTGCGCATCGCCCCTTCGGTGGTCGTGCCCGGAATGACGCCAACCTTCTTGCCCGCGAGATCCTGGAGGTTCGCGAGGTTGGTGCTCATCTTGACGAGCAGGCTGCCGCCGTCGACGAAGGTCATGTTGCTGAAGTCGACCTGCTCCTGGCGGGAGAGCGAGCTCGTGGTCGAGCCGCACTCGAGGTCGATCGTCCCGTTGACGACCGACGGAATCCGATTCTCTGGAGTCACGGCGACCCACTTGACGTCCAGCTTCGGCAGCTTGAGCTGCTGCTGGATCCCCGTGACGATCCGCTGGCAGAGGTCGACCGAATAGCCGGTGGGCTTGCCGTCGTCGCCGCGGAAGGAAAACGGCAGCGACTGCTCGCGGTAGCCGATCGTGATCGTCCCGCTGTCCTTGATCTTCTTGAGCGTGCCCTGAAGGTCCTGGGCGAGCGCCGCCGCCGGGACCAGCCAGGTCACCACGATCGCCAGTGCAACGGCTCTGAACATGCTCATTGTCCACCTCGACTCGCTGGAGGTTCCGGGTTGCCGAGAAGAAGCCGCGCCAGATCAGCTCGACGAGCAGCTGCCGAACAGCATGAAGCCGCCGCTGCGGGCGATGACGGCGCTCGACATGGCTCCCGTGTCTTCGGCCACGGCCATCGTCCAGCCACCGCCCATCTCCGTTCCGCCGACCAGGAGCCGTCCGCCTTGGCGCTCCATCCAAGCGATCTTGATGGTCCGGCCGGTCGCGGCGCCGCTGATGAGCCGCTTGCCGACATCGATGTCGAGGACCGCGGGAAGGTTGACGGTCTGGGCGGATCCGCGAACGCAGGCGCTCGGATCGCTGCAGACCATGACCGTCTGGATCGCGCACTTCATCGGCTTGGTACCGTCGTACGGGGGCGCCGCGCCGGCGGAGGTCGCGATCGCGAACAGCAGCACCGCGCTCGATCCGATCCGAAAAGCGATCATCGAGGGCGGACTGTAACCCGGGCGCGGACTTCTGCCTATGCGACCTTGGTCGCACCGCGCTACCAGACCCGGAGGCCCGGTGTCGTCAGCGGCGTCGTGGTAGCGAGTCGGACCAGGGTCGGTCCATACGCGATCGCGATCAGGATGGCCGCCAGCGCCAGCCACGGCCGCCAGCGGTCTACGAAGGCGGGAGCATGGTCAGGTCCGGACACCGCCTCCGCGAATTCGAGGGCGGGCTGCGGGGCCCGGCGTGAGGCCGTCACCGTGAGCACCATGTTGAGGAAGTAGAGGAGCGCGCTCACGAAGAGAACCGTGCCGCCGATCCCGACCAGCGGCAGCAACGCTTTCCACTCCGGTTGCATGTACGAGATGTGGCCGATCATGGTCCGGCGCGGCATGCCGCGCAGGCCGAGCTCGTGGAGCGTCGGCGAGAAGATCAACATACCCGCGAACCAGAGCCACACCTGGGCGAGCGCAAGCGTCCGGCTCCAGAGCGCGCGGCCGGCGAGGTGCGGCACCAGCCAGTAGGTGATCCCGACGAACGTCAGCGCGACCGCCGTGCCGACCGTGAGGTGCAGGTGGCCGACGATGTACGCCGTGTTGTGCACGACCATGTTCACGTTGAAGGACGCGTTGATCAGGCCGCCGATCCCGCCGAAGGCGAAGAGCACCATCGCGAGCACCTGCGCGGCCACCGATGGATCGCCCCATGGAAGCTTTCCGAACCAGCTGATCCATCCCCGGCTGCCGCGGGCGCGCCCCGCAATTTCGAGCGACGCCGTGACGTTGAAGAACGTCAGCAAGCTCGGAAAGAACACGGCGAACGTCAGGAGCGCGTGCAGGAGCTTCCAGCCCTGGTGGATGCCCGGATCCGTGTACTGATGATGGATCCCGATCGGCGTGGACAGGATCAGGAACAGGATGAACGAGGTGCGCGCCATCGGATCGCTGAAGAGCTTGCCGCCGGCCTGGCGCGGTACCAGCGTGTACCACGAGATATACGCGGGCAGGAGCCAGAAGTAGACGATCGGGTGGCCGGTGAACCAGAAGAGCGTCCGTGCGAGCAGCGCGTCGGTTCCCCCGACGAGCCCGAGCGACCACGGAATGAGCAGCACGAGCATCTCCGCCGCGAGGCCGAGGGACGCGATCGTCCACATCGCGAAGGTGACGAGCGACATGAACGCCGCCAGCGGCGTCCGGCGTCCCGGATTCCTCGTCCGCCACGCTCGCCAGGTGAGGACGAGATTCAGCGTGACGAACCAGGTTCCGACGACGACCAGAGTGAGGCCGACGTAGAAGGCCCAGTGAGCCTTGAGCGGCGGGTAGAACGTGAACATGACCGTCGCCGCGTTGCCGACCAGAGGGATCGACGCCAGCACGAGACCGGCCGCCATGACCCAGAACGTCACCCAGCCGAGTCGGGCGCTCGCCAGCGGCGCTTGCAGCGAGCGGCTGAGAACGAAGGGCACGAAACCGCAGATGAAGAACGTCGTGAACACGAGCGCGTTGAGGACCCCGTGGATCGAGAGGCTGTGGTAGTGGGAGCGGATCGCGGGCGCCAGGGACGGATAGACCTCGACGCCGGCGTACTCGAGCGCCTGGAAGAGCCCGGTCACCACCCCGCCGAACAGAGCGACCAGCGCGACGGCGACGTTCGCAGCGGCGAGGCGCTGCTCGACCCGCGTCATCGCGGGGCCTCCACGATGATCTTGCCCGCCATCGTATGGTGGGCGATCCCGCAGTACTCATGGCAGATAATCGGGTACTCGCCGGGGGTGTCGAAGCGCGCCTGGGCGTGAGAGATCTGCCCGGGCAGCAGCATAACGTTGATGTTGTGGCGCGGCACGAGCAGCCCGTGGACGAGATCCTTGCTGGTCACCCAGAAGTGGACCGTGGAGCCGGCCGGCACGCGAACCTCGTTCGGCGCGAACGCCCAGATCTGGGCCGTCATCCGGACCTCGTACTGTCCCGGCGCGATCGCGACGACGCCGGGCTCCTTGAAGAGCGCGTGCTCCGCCACCTTGGTCGGGTCGATCCGGCCCTGATCACCCGCGACGTTGATGCCGGCGCCGAACGCGGTCACGGCGAGCGCGGCGAGCATGCCGACCGGCAGGGCGATGCTCGGCAGAATCCAGGCGAGCTCCCAGAGGTACACGGTCGAGCGGCGGCCCGTCGCCACGGATCAGCTCCTCCAGATGCGCAGATAGGTGTTGAGCCAGAACGCCGCCAGGACGACCAGATAGATCATGATGAGGAGGAGTGCGCCCCGAGGCCGGGGCTCGTTGCCGTCGCCGTTCGCATCGTCGTCCATGATCCCTCTCCTTCCGGCTTGACGCCTCCCGTACGGGATCGCGGCCGGACCCTACACCGGCCCGCATCCGGCACGCCACTCGACCAAGGTCTTACGGTTTCAGACGCCAGAATTCGGACGCGCGCCCAACCAGGCGCGTTCGCCGAGCGACAGCGCCACGAGGCGAGCGACGGTGATCCCGATGTAGAGCTGCCCGACGATGGCCTCCATGGAGGCGAGCGTTCCGGCCAGCGCCGTCACCGGCGTCACGTCGCCGTAGCCCAAGGTTGCCAAGGTGACGAACGAGAAATAGCGGTAACGGACCGGGCCCGGCGTCATCCAGGCCGTGCCCACGGGAAAGCGAAACGAGCCGGGGATCACGCCGTCGAGCGTCTCGTAGACGCTCGCCCAGGCCAGCCCGATCATGACGTATACGCAGATCGCGCCGACGATACGGTCGGGGACCGGTCTCTGCGGACGCATCACCGCCCCGTACACGAGCCACACCACCATCCCGGCGAAGACGGTGACGATGGCGCTGGCGATCAAGGGCAGATGGCGGAGCCGCACGGTGTAGTCCACGGCGCTCACGAGGATCACGGATGCCGCCAGCGCGATGGGGACGAGGCGGCGCTGGTCGGGTGTCCGCAGCTCGAAGACCGCAACGCCCAGCGTCAGCGCGACGAGGATCAATTCGATGAGCCGCCCCGAGTCGCCTCGCGGCCAAACCGCCGTGCCGACGATCAACACGAGCAGCGCCAACAGGAGCAAGCGGAAGCGGCCGGGCGCGAACACGGTGCGTCCAGGCGTGGCGGTCAGAGTGCTCATTTCTCACCCGCGGCTTGCGTCGTAGCGCTGAGACACCGGCACCTTCACCGGCCAGCCCGGCTGCAGCTTCGCGTCGACCGTCGTCCCGTTCGCCACCGCCATCTGCGCGGCATTCCAGGTTCCGCCGCCGCGCGCCAGCACCTCGGCGACGGTCTCGCCGGCACGCGCAAGACGCACGCGCAGCCGGCTCTCGACCATTCGCTCGCGGTCCGCCGGAAGAAGCGGCCGGAAGGTTCCTGCCGTCCGGTCGAGGACCTTGCCGTAGCGGGTCCAGTCGCGGATGCGCGTGAGGCCTGTCACGCGGAAGACGCGCTGGCGATACGCGATCCACGTGAGCACGGCCCGATGCCCGTTGCGCGTGTCGGCCACCACCAGGGCGGCGGGAAGCGACGAGACGCGCACCCGCCGCAGCTGCTTCAGCTGCGCCTCGGAGAGCCCGTCGGCCCGCGCCGCGGCCGCCGGGTCGTCACCGTCGCCGGACACGCTCAGGACAACGGCGGCGTCGCCGTCGGGCGCGACCGCGCCGGCCGCTTCCGCGGTATTGATCGTCTTCCACTTCGCCGGCATCTCGAGCGCGATGTCGAAGCCGGGATGCGCGAACAGCGACCCGAGGAACACGCCGGTCGCCGGATTGTCGCCGACCACGAGTCCTTCGAGCTTTCCCAGAAACGCGCCCCGGCTTCCCGCGATCGGCGTGGCGGCCGCCCGCGTCTGCGCGCGCGCGGCCGCACGAACGTTGCCCACGCGCTCGGGCGTGGCGGGATGAGTCGCGAAGAATCCGGGACGCTTGGGGTCCTGGCCGGCCAGCGCCTCCTCACGTTCGAGCGTGTGAAGAAAGGAGGCCAGGCCGGCCGGATCCCAGCCCGCGCGGGCTGCCAGCGCGACGCCGAGCTGATCGGCGGCACGCTCCTGGTCGCGGCTGTAGGACGCCAGGACAATCCCGGAGGCCAGCTCGCCTGTCCCGCCGACGATGCCGCCGAGCACCGGACTGACCGCGCCGAGGATTCCCGCCGGAACCCCGAAGAGCAAGGCGAACGGCGTCGCGGCGCCAGCCCGGCGCGCGGCGTGCCGGTCCAGCACGTGCGCCATCTCGTGACCGAGGACTCCGGCCAGCTCGTCCTCGCTGTTGAGCAGTACGAGCAGCCCGCGCGTGACGTAGACGTAACCCCCGGGAAGCGCGAACGCGTTCGGCTCGGTGTCGTCGGCGACGTTGAACTGCCAGGACACGTCGGTGCGCTTCGCGGCCTGGGCGAGGCGCCCGGCGACCTGACGCACGTAGCCCACGAGCTTCGGATCGGCGACGAGGCCGACGGTGCGCTCGACCTCCTCGGCGCCCTCCTGCCCGAGCTTGCGCTCCTCGCTCGGCGAGATCGTCGCGCAGCCGCTCGACAGGACGGCCAGGGTCGCGACGAGTCCGCCGCCGAATTCCCGGCGGGTGAGTCCGACGGAGGCAAGGTCGATAGCGAGCCCCTCCCGATGCTCGAGTCGCGCGGGTGCCACGATCGACTCGCATTCTACGGCAGGCGGCGCGCGCCGACTCAGGAGACTTGGCGTGGAAGCTTCCCTCGGATCGACCGGGAGTGATATGGAGGGGTGATGCAAGAGCTGCATCAGCTCGAGACGGTGATCGCGCTGCTCGCCGCCGTGCTGGCGCTCGCCACGGCGGCGCGCCGTATCCTCATCCCGTACCCGATCTTCCTCGTGCTCGGCGGGCTCGTCATCGGCCTGCTGCCGAACGTCCCGATCATGCGGCTCGACCCCGACCTCGTCTTCCTGATCTTCTTGCCGCCCGTCCTCTGGTCGGCGGCGTACTTCACGTCCCTCCGCGACTTCCGCGCCAACCTCCGGCCGATCACCCTGCTCGCGGTGGGCCTGGTGCTCGCCACGACGGCCGTCGTCGCCGCGGTGGCGCGTTTCATCATGCCCGGGCTCAGCTGGCCCGCGGCGATCGCGCTCGGTGCGATCGTGTCGCCTCCCGACGCCGTCGCCGCCAGCGCCATCGCGCGGCGCCTCGGCATCCCGTATCGGGTGGTCACCGTCCTCGAGGGCGAAAGCCTCATCAACGACGCCGCGGCGCTCGTGCTCTATCGCTCGGCGGTCGCGGCGGCCGTGACGGGCGCCTTCTCGCTCCCGCAGGCACTCTGGCAGTTCGTCCTGACCGCCGCGGGCGGGATCTTGATCGGGCTCGTCGTGAGCGGCGTCGCCTGCTGGGCCCTGCGCCTGACCGACGACAGCCTGACCGAGACGGCCATCACCTTGCTGGCGCCCTATGCCGCCTGGATTCTCGCCGAGCGCACGCACACCTCGGGCGTGCTCGCGTGCGTGGCGGGCGGTCTCTATCTACGTCAGGGCTTCAGCGCGGCGGTGGCGCCCGCCACGCGCATGCAGGCCAGCGCCGTCTGGGGCGTGCTCATCTTCGTCCTCAACGGCGTCATCTTCGCGCTGATCGGGCTCCAGCTCGGCGCGATCCGCGAGGCCGGGCTGGCCGCCGATCTCAGGACCCTCGTGCGGCTGGGCGCCCTCATCAGTGTCGCCGTCATCGTCATCCGGCTGGTCTGGGTCCCGCTGGCGGTCGTGATCCCCCGCTACGTGAGCCGCGCGCTGCGCGCGCGCGATCCGATCCCGCCGTGGCCGCAGGTGCTGCTGGTGTCGTGGATCGGAATGCGCGGCATCGTCTCGCTCGCCGCCGCGCTGGCCCTGCCGGTGACCACGGCGTCGGGCGCGCCGTTTCCGTTCCGCGACGAGATCGTCCTGGTGACCTTCGCGGTGATTCTCGCGACTCTTGTCCTGCAGGGGCTCAGCTTGACCCCGCTGATCCGCGCGCTCGAGCTGGGCGAGGATCGCACGCTCGAGCTCGAAGAGGCCCGCGCACGCGAGGACGCCGCGCGGGCGGCGATCGGGCGCCTGGACGAGCTGGCGCGCGCGCCGTGGCCGCGTCGCGAAGACGTGGACCGTCTGCGGGCCGTCTACACTCAGCGGATCGAGCGCGCGTCGGCGATCGAGCTCGGCGCCGACGCGGCCGCCGCGCGAGCGCAGGCAGCCTTCCGCCGGCTCCGCCACGAGACCCTGTCAGCCGAGCGCCGAGCGTTGATCGCGTTGCGAGATCAGGGCGCCATCAGCGACGAGGTCCTGCACCGGCTCGAGCAAGAGCTCGACGTCGAAGCGATGCGCATCGGTCTCGGCGACACGCGGTTGAATGCGTGAGCGCCCGCGCCGCGCGCTCAGGGCCGGCTCGGCGCCTGCGCCGATTCGGGAGAGGCCCCCCGCACGCGCTCGAGGTCGATCATCGCTGACGACTGGCGCGCCTTGAACGAAGTCTCGAAGACCGCCTTCATGCGACCGTCTCTCGATGCGAGCGAGTAGGGCATGCAGAAATCCGGACCGGTCCGATCCCCCTCGAGGATGACGAGACCACCGCGCACCGACGCCGTACCCGACGCGCACGGCGTGCCTGCGCTGGCCGCCGTCCACGTGCCGTCGCGTGAGACCGTCAAGGTGATGCGGCGCACGCCCTGAATGTAGTGGGTGGGCATTTCCCACACCTGGCCTTCCCACACACCGGCGATCGACGCGGCATCCGACGCGCTGCTCGCCGGCGCGGGTGAGGCAGCGGTGCGCTGAGTGGCGCAGCCCGCCGACAGGGCGACGGCGACCGAGCTCCACACGAACCCGGCGACACGGCCACGGATCAGCATGGCTTCCTTCACACCGTTGCCAGGAGAGCAAGCGACCTGCCATGCCGGGACGCACAATGAAGTCGTGAGGTTCGGCCCGGTTACCCGAAACGGACCAGGTAATTTCTCTACGACGTGTAATTTTGGGTGGCGGAGTGCCGGCTCAGATCTTCTCGCCGAGCTTCGCCCAGTCGTCGAGGAACTTCTTGAGACCGATGTCCGTCAGCGGATGCTTCATGAGCTGCTCGAGCACCGCGAACGGCATCGTCGCGACGTGGGCGCCGGCCTTCGCGGCATCCACGACGTGCAGAGGGGTGCGGATCGACGCGGCGAGCACCTGCGTCTTGAAGCCCTGGACGCGGTAGATCTCGCAGATGTCGCGGACGAGATCCATGCCGACGTGCGCGATGTCGTCCAGGCGTCCGAGGAACGGGCTGATGTAGACGGCGCCCGCCTTCGCGGAGAGCAGCGCTTGCGGCGCCGAGAAGCAGAGCGTCTGGTTGACGCGGATCCCCTTGCCGGAGAGATACTTCACGGCCTTGAGCCCGTCCTTGGTGAGCGGGCACTTCACGACCGCGTTCGGCGCGACCTGCGCGAGCTCCTCGCCTTCCTTCACCATGCCCTCGAAGTCCGTCGCGACGACCTCGAGGCTCACGTCGCCAGGGACGATCGCGCAGATCTCTTCGACGAGCGGCCGGAACGGGCGCTTTTCCTTGGCGATCAGCGACGGGTTGGTGGTCACGCCATCGACCACGCCCAGCGCCACGCCTTCCTTGATCTCGCTGAGGCTCGCCGTGTCGAGAAAGATCTTCATCGCACCCCTCCCTCAAAGGCGGCTCATTGCCGCTCGATCGTTACGCGCGTCCCCGAACGCACCGTCTTGAAGACCGCGGGGTCACCCTGGAGCTTGCCCACGACATTCACCGCGCTCGCCGCCCGGCATTCGCTGCCGCGGCTCACGGGTGTCGGGCCAAAGAAGATGCAGAAGGCGCGGCCCGGCGGCCAGTACGCGAGCTCCCCGAGGTCAACGACCTCGCGCGGCGCTTCGGGATCGGCCGTCAGGCCGATGTCGAAATAGATCTCGTCGCCCCACGTCTGGCCCTTGGCCTCGATCGGCAGCGCGTCCCAGATCGCGACCGCGGTCTTCGAATCGTTGAGCCGGGCTTCCGCGGACACCGAGCCTGCCGTGATCCGGATCGCGCGGGCCATCGAGCCCAGGGTAGGCTCCGCGTCGGACGGGTGTCAAGAATGTGTCCGGGGGGTTGTGACGCCCGCTGAGCCAACGCCGGCTGCACCGCCCCACCCGCCAAGAGGCCGGCCAGCCGGCCGGCGCCAATGGTCACTGGTCGCGCTGATACTCCGCGAGCGCGGCATCGAGCGCGGCTCGGTCGGCGACCGCCGACCATCCCTCGCCTTCCACCGCGAGCGAGCCCGCGCAGGCGCCGGCAGCCGCGGCCAGCCAGGGGTCGCCGTCGCGCTGGTACTGGACGAGGAAGGTCGCGGCGAACACGTCGCCGGCGCCGGTCGGGTCGATCTCGCGCGCCCGGCGCGGCTGAACCTCGTACCGCTCTCCGTTCACGAACAGCAAGGCCCCAGCGCGATCGGCCGTCAGAACGCCCACGGGCATGCGCTGGAACCACTCGACCACCGCGGCTTCCTGCCCGCGAATGTCCTCGCGGCTCAGGAACAGGGCCTGGACCGATTGCAGCAGGCGCTCGGGCGAGGGCCAGACCCGGGGAACGACGAGCCCGTCCGGCTGCACCTGCCGCAGCCAGCCCTGCGCGGCCGCTCCGACAGCTCCGTCGGTGAAGAGGGTCGCGATCAGCGGATCGACCTCGTCGACGACCGGCGCCAACAGGCTCAGCACAGCGTCGCGCCAGTCGTCGGGCACGTCGTCCGCCGTCAGTGGGCTCGCGACGGCGCGCACGTGGGACACGCGCCCGCCAGGCTCGTGGCGGTGCTCGAACAGGGTCGTGTCGGCGGCGGGGACCGTGATGACCTCGATCTTCGACGGAATCACCTCGAGCGGGAAGTCGTCGCCGTGGCTCGTGAGGAGACCGACGGAGAGGCCGAGCCGATGGGCCGTGACGGCCGCATAGAGGGCGGAGCCGCCCGGGCGCGTGGATTCGCCGAAGCGGTCGAGGGTGACGTGCCCGATGGCGACGAAGTCAGGCGCGCTCACGCCAGGATTAGAGCTTGAGCTCCTTGGCGATGATCTCTTTCATGATCTCGCTGGTGCCGCCGCCGATCGTGAAGAGGCGGGCGTCGCGCGCGAACCGCTCGATCGCGTACTCGCGCATGTACGCCGTAGCCGCCGTGCAGCTGCACGCAGTCGTACGCGACGCGGTTGGCCAATTCGGCGGTGAAGAGCTTCGCCATGGAGACCTCGCGCACCGCCTCGCCGCCGCCCGCGTACTGCTGGCAGGCCGCGTAGGTCAGGCGGCGGCCGGCCTCGATCAAGGTGGCCAGGTCGGCGAGCTTGTGACGGACCACCTGCTTGTCCGAGAGCGGCCCGCCGAACGCCTGGCGCTCGCGCACGTAGGCGATGGTGTCCTCGAGCGCCCGCTGGGACATGGAGACCGCGTGCAGACCGGCCACGAGGCGCTCGCGCTGGAAGACCCGCATGACCTCGTAGAACCCTACGCCTTCGCGGCCCAGGAGATGATCGGCGGGCACGCGGGCGTCCTGGAACGAGAGCTCCCGGTGTCCTAGGCGAGCATTCCGGTCTTCGCCAGGGTGCGGCTGACGGTGAAGCCGGGGGTCTCGCGCTCGAGCAGGAACATCGAGATGCCGCGGTGACGTCGACCAGTATCGCCCGCCTCCACGCGAGCCGCCACCAAGTAGAGATACATCACACCACAACCAACCACAACAAAACCACACACACGACCACCTGCTTGTCCAGAGCCCGCCGAACGCCTGGCGCTCGCGCACGTAGGCGATGTGTCCTCGAGCGCCCGCTGGGACATGGAGACCGCGTGCAGACCGGCCACGAGGCGCTCGCGCTGGAAGACCCGCATGACCTCGTAGAACCCTACGCCTTCGCGGCCCAGGAGATGGTCGGCGGGCACGCGGGCGTCCTGGAACGAGAGCTCCGCGGTGTCCGAGGCGAGCATTCCGGTCTTGGCCAGGGTGCGGCTGACGGTGAAGCCGGGGGTCTCGCGCTCGAGCAGGAACATCGAGATGCCGCGGTGACGTCGGCCGGTGTCGCCCGCCTCGACGCGAGCGGCGACGAAGTAGAGATCGGCCAGGGCCCCGTTGGTGATGAACATCTTCGCGCCGTTCAGGACGTAGTGGTCCCCGTCGCGGGTGGCGCGCGTCCGGATCGCCGCGACGTCACTGCCCCCGCCGGGCTCGGTCACGGCGATCGCGCAGAGCTTCTCCCCCCGGCAGATCGCCGGCAGGTACGCTTCCTTCAACGCCTCGCTGCCCGTCCAGTAGAGATGCGGCGAGGCCATGTCGGTGTGGACGCCGACCGCCATCGCGAACGAGCCCGAGCGCGAGCGCGCGCACTCCTCGTGCAGCACCGCGGTGGTGAGGAGGTCCGCGCCCGCGCCGCCGTACTTCTCGTCGTACTCGACGCCGAGCAGCCCCAGCTCGCCCATGCGGGGCCAGATGCTCTTGGGGATTCGCCCGGCGGCCTCCCACGCCTCGACGTGCGGCGCCACCTCGCGCTCGACGAAGGCGCGCACCGTGGCGCGGAACATTTCGTGGTGCTCGGCGAAGACCGTCACGCGTCGGTGCCCCATCGCGTCTTCACCGCCTCACGGTCCACGGCGCCGTCGGCCGTGCGCGGCAGCGCGTCGGTGAACGCGACCGCGTGCGGGCGCTTGAAGCGGGCGATCTTCGAGCCCACGAAGTCGACGACTTGCTGCGCGCTGTAGCGATCGACCGGCCGCACCTCGACGATCGCCTTGATCGCCTCGCCCCACTTGATGTCGGGGATGCCGTAGACGCACGCGGCGCCGACGCCGTCCATCTGGACGATCACCGACTCGACCTCGGCCGGATAGACGTTCTCGCCGCCGGGCTTGATCAGCTCCTTCTCCGGCTTGCGCCGGACGTAGTAGAGCCAGCCGTCGTCGTCGAAGCGGCCCACGTCGCCGGTGTGGTGCCAGCCGTTGCGCAGGGTATACGCGGTCACGTCAGGCTGGCCGAAATATCCCTGAAAGACCACGGGGCCGCGCACCACGATCTCGCCGGGCGTGCCGGTCGGCACCTCGCGGTCGTAGTCGTCGACGAGCCGCACCCGGCACACGGGAATCGGCCGGCCGGCGGCGCCGGGCTTGTCGCGCACGCGCTGGATGCTCACGAACCCGGTGGTCTCGGACTGGCCGAAGCCGGTCCAGAACTGCGCCTGGGTCTCGTCGTGCAGGCGCTGGATCGTCGGTGGCGCGTCGAGTCCGGAGACGTGCTTCAAGCTCGGTAGCTTGCTCCCGAGCTTCAGCGCGGCATCCAGCAGGTTGACCAGCACCGGCGGAAAATCCGAGACGTGCGTGACGCGATGGGCATCGATCAGCCGCACCGCCTCGTCGGCGTCGTAGCGGGCCACGAGCACGCTCGCCCCGCCCGCGAGCAGGTGCGCCACCAGATTGCCGAGCGCGGTGATGTGGAACAGGGGCAAGGCCAGCAGGTAGCGGTCGGTCGCCGTGAACCCGAGGCTCTGGATGACCGCGAGCGAAGCGGTGACGACGTTCGCGTGCGAGAGCACGGCCCCGCGCGGGATCACGTCGACGGCCGCCGTGGAGATCACCGCGAAGGGATCGTCGCCGGCGACGTCGGCCGGCGGCGGGGCGCCGTCACGGTAGAGGCTCGCGAGCGGAGTGAAGCCCGGCGCCGGCGCGGCCTCGCCGAGCTGATACCAGTGCGCCACGTTGCGCTGCGTACGGGGCCACTCGCCCACCACCGGCAAGGTCGACGCGTCCGCCACCATCATCGCGGGCGAGGCGCGCTCGAGCACGCGCTCGACTTCCTCTCCGGTGAGGCGCCAGTTGATCGGATAGGCGATGATGCCCTGGCGCGCGCACGCCCCGTACAGATCGACATAGCCGACGTCGTTCTGGGCGAGGATGCAGACCCGGTCGCCCCTGGACAGGCCCAGCCCGGCCAGGCCCGCCGCCAGCCGGTCGGCGCGCTCAAGGAGATCGCGGAAGGACCACTGTCGCGCGGCCTGGATCAGTGCGGACGCGTCCCGGTGGAGCGCGGCGCCGCGCACGAGCAGGTCGTAAATCGTGAAGGCCCGCGCGTCCATCGGCTACTGGCCGACGATGTCCGCCTTCATCGGGCCGAGCAGACCGAGCAGCTCGCTCTTGGCCTTCGGGTCGACCTTCTGCTTGTCGAGCGCCTTCACGAGGTTCTCGACGGTCGCGTTCCACTCGGCGTCGGTGATCTTCATCCCCTTGTGCGTCGTCTTCATGTCGCGACCGACGTAAGAGCAGGGCCCGCCGGTCGCGTCACAGATCTGGTCCGAGAGGTTCGACTTCAGCTTCTCGATCTCGGGGCCCTTCATGTCCTTGAACCGGGCGTTGACCCGGCTGTCGCCGGCCATGTTGGCGACGAAGTCGCCCACCACGAGCGCGATGCCTTCGCGCCCGCCCAGCTGCTTGTAGAGCGTCGGCGGCGGATCGCTCGTCGTCGCGCATGCCGCCAGATCGAGCGCCGCGACGAGCAGTACGACCCACGCCCCGATCCCACGTAACGGACCCATCGAGTAAGCTCCTCTCAGGAGAGCCAGCGTTTCCGGCGTTTGTAGTGCTTGACGTCCCGATACGACTTGCGGCCGCCGACCTCGGTCAGGCCGAGGTAGAACTCCTTGATGTCGGCGTTCTGAATGAGCGCCTCCGCGGTGCCCTCGAGCACAATGCGGCCGTTCTCCATCACGTAGCCGTGGTCGGCGATGGTCAGGGCCAGGGTGGCGTTCTGCTCGACCAGCAGCACGGTGACGTTCTCCTGCCGATTCAGTTGCTGCACGATCGCGAAGATCTCCTCGACCAGCATCGGCGCCAGCCCGAGCGACGGCTCGTCGAGGAGGATCACGTGCGGATTCGCCATCAGCGCTCGGCCGATCACGAGCATCTGCTGCTCGCCCCCGGACAGATAGCCGGCCTGGACGCCGCGCCGCTCTTTGAGACGCGGAAAGTAGCCGTAGACGCGCTCGATTCCGGCGGCGACCTGCCGCCGGTCCGGCTGGATGTGGGCGCCGGCGATCAGGTTTTCCTCGGTGGTCAGGTGTTCGAAGACCCGCCGGCCTTCGAACACCTGCACGATGCCGCGCCGGACCACCGCGTGCGGAGCCAGCCGGTCGATCCGCTGGCCGTTGAACTCGATCGAGCCCTTGGTGACATCGCCTCGTTCAGACCGCAGGAGCCCCGAGACGGCCTTGAGCGTCGTCGTCTTGCCGGCGCCGTTGGCGCCGAGCAACGTCGTGATCCCGCCCTCGCGGACGTTGAGCGACACGCCCTTGAGGACGAGGATCACGCCGTCGTAGATGACCTCGACGTTGTTGAGGCTGAGCATGCCCGGCGCCCTACTTCTTCGTCCCGCTCTCCTTGATGTGCTTGGCCACGACGTCCTGGTACGCGGCGAACCAGTCGGTGACCTTCACGAACTTGCCGTCCTTCACCTGCCAGATCTGCACGAGCCCGCCGCCCTCGTGGTCGGTCGGAGTGATCTTGAGCGGCGGCACCAGCCCGCCCAGGGTGAAGTTCGAGATCTTCTCGAAGCCGGCCTTGGTGTCGACGCCGGTGATCTTGCCGTCGGGCTTGGCCTTCAGCGCGTTGCGGATCGCTTCGACGTGCAGCGCGCCGATGAGCACGCCCCGGTTGTAGAACACCGTCGACGCCATTTCCTTCGGCGGCTCCTTGCCCTGCTTCTTGTACATCTCGCGGATCTCGTTCAGCACGGGATAGTCGGTGCCCACGCCGGCGAACTGCATGACGTAGTAGCCCTCGGCGACCGCGAAGCCGCCGGCGCCCTCGATGTTGGCCTCGCCGGCGCCCCACACGAACGAGACGAACTTGCGGAGCGGATAGCCCACGCGCTTGAACTCCTTGATGGACACCTGCGGCGCGCCGCCGAACAGGTGGCCGATCACGAAGTCCGCGCGGAAGCGCTGGGCGATGTCGAGCACCTGGGCGCCCATCTCGACGCCGGGCGGCGGCACCGCGAAGGTCTTGAGCTGGAAGCCCTCGCGCGTCGCGAGATCCTCGAGCACTTCGATCGGCTCCCGGCCGGCGGGGTTGTCATAGAAAAGGAACGCGATCTTCTTGCCTTTGAGGCTGCCCCCGAGCTGCTTCTTCACGAAGTCCACCGCGGCGGCGCCCTGCGACCAGTAGGTCGCGGCGATGGGGAAGATGTACGGATACCGGACTCCGTCGGCGGCGGCGGCGCTGCCGAAGCCGGGCGAGGTGCCGGGGATGCGATCCTCGGTGAGCTTCGCCGCGAGCGCGTAGATGTGCGGGGTGCCGTAGACGGCCATCGTCACGGCGCCTTCCTTCTTGTGACGCTCGTAGGACTCGACCGCCGGCGGCACCTTGTATTCGTGATCGATCTCGAGGGCGTTGATCTTGAAGCCCTCGACGCCGCCCTTGGAATTCACGAGCGCCACGTAGTCGTGGAAGCCCGGGCAGAGAACCGTGCCGACGATCTGGGTCGGCCCGGTCCGATCGCACTGCACTCCGATCACGATCGTGCCTTTCGACTGGGCGTGCGACGAGCCCGCGGTAAGCAGACCGCTCGCCGCTACGATCAGGGCCGTCGCGATGACCAGGAACTGTCTCATGTGTGTTCTCCCTGCTCGCGTACTCAGTACGCGAACGGCCAGACTCTAAAGTAGCTTCGGATGTTCCGCCACAGCCGGTTCAGACCCTCGGGCTCCACGATCAAGAAGAAGATGATGAGGGCCCCGAACATCATCAGGCGGAGGTTGGGGATGAGATTGAGCACGGTTTGCTGGCTGAAGAAGATACCGCCGAAGGCTTCCATGACGTACCGGATGACGATCGGCAGCAAGGTCACGAACATCGCGCCGAATATCGAGCCCAGCACCGAGCCGAGCCCGCCGATGATGATCATCGCCAGGTAGTCGATGGAGACGCCGATCTGAAACTGCTCGTAGTTGGCGATGCCGAGGAAGTACGTGTACAGCACCCCGGTCACGCCGGCGTAGAAGGACGAGATGGCGAACGCCAGGAGCTTGTAGCGGAAGATATTGATGCCGATGATCTCGGCGGCGATGTCCTGGTCGCGGATCGCGATGAAGGCGCGCCCAACCCGGGTTCGCATGAGATTGAGCGTGCCGATGATCGCCAGGACGACGAACACCAGGAGAAAATAGTACATCTGCCGCTGACTGCTCAGCACGAACGGGCCCACCCGGGGCCGCGCGACCTCGATCGACGCCTGCACGCCGCCGCTGATGAAGGTCACGTGGTTGATCGTCCACTCGATGATGAGCTGGCCGGCCAGGGTCGCGATCGCCAGGTAGAGCCCCTTGATGCGCAGGGACGGAATACCGACGATGGCGCCGATCAGCGCCGCCATGAGGCCGCCGGCGACGAGATTCACCGGCCACGGCGAGTCCAGGCGGTTGGCGAGGTTCGCCGCGGTGTAGGCGCCGACCGACATGAAGGCGCCGTGGCCGATCGACACCTGCCCCGTGTAGCCGACCAGGATGTTGAGGCCGAGCGCGCCGATGATCGCGATCCACACGAGATTCCCGACCGACAGGAAATACTCGTGCAGGGTGAGCGGAATGACGAGAAAGAACAGCACCGCCACCGCGGCAACCGTCCACTTCGCGATCGGCAGCGGATAAAGCCCCATATCCGCTTCATACGTAGTCTTGAGAACTCCACACTCTCGTCTGAATCACACAACTCTCCACGCGTCTCGCCCGCGGGGGCGGCGGTGGGGTGGGGGGTAGCGGGACCACGCGGCACGCGCGCGCACTCCCCCTATCGGCTGGGCTCCATCCTGGCGCACTCACTCCGCCGCCCGCATGGAGGGAACGGGTCCCGCTACCCCCCACCCCACCCACCCCCCACCGGGCGCCAAGCGCGTGGCCGATGCTCTTGACCTAGGACGAATGCCGACCCCGGCCCTTATGCGCGGGACGCGGCGGGCTGAGGGCATAGGACCGGAGCTGAAGCGACGGGCGCTGTCGAATTGTTCTGAGCGAATCATCCGAGGGCTTGGGGCGGCGGGGGGAGGTGGGGGGAGGGGTGCTGGGACCCGTTCCCTCCAAGTGCGCGGCGGGCGAGGCGCGCCGGGATGGAGCCCAGCCGCCTCGGGCCGCCCGAACGCGTGCCGCGTGGTCCCAGCACCCCTCCCCCCACCTCCCCCCGCCGCCCCAAGCCAGATGCTCACGCTTAGACCCTCTCGATGATGCGTTTGCCGAACATTCCGTACGGGCGAACCATCAGGGCGAGAATCATGAGCACGTAAGGAGCAAAATCTTTGGTGCCGCCGCCGACGTAGGGATCGATGTAGCCGGCCGCGATGTTCTCGACGACGCCGACGATCAGGCCGCCGAGGATCGCGCCGGGAATCGAGTCCAGGCCGCCGAGGATCACCACGGGAAACACCTTGAAGCCCACGAGCGCCAGGTTCACGTCGACGCCGAGCATGTTGCCCCAGAGGATCCCGCCCAGCGCCGACACGATGCCGGTCATGGCCCAGGCCACCCCGAAGTAGCGCTCGACGTCGATGCCCATCGCCATCGCGACCTGCTGGTTGTCCGCGACCGCCCGCATCGCGATGCCCTTACGCGACTTCAAGAAGAACCAGCCGAACCCGGCCAGGAACGCCAGGCTCACCACGGCTCCCAGCACCTGGATGGGCGGGATGAAGAGCGGGCCCAGCACGAACGGCTCGTCGCGGATGGGCAGCGGCAAGGGCTTCGACCCGGAGAAGATGGTGAACGGGCCGAGACCGCGCAGGATCGAGGCCAGCCCGATCGTCGCCATGACCACGGCGATCACGGGTCGACCGATGAGCTTGCGCAGCATCACGCGCTCCAGGACGAATCCGAATAGGACCAGGCTGGCGATCGCCACGAGGATCGCCACCCACAGCGGCGCGCCCCAGACCATGAGGCCGCCCGCCGCCACGAAGCCCGCGATCATGACGAACTCGCCCTGCGCGAAGTTGATCGCGTCGGTCGCCTTGTAGACGAGCACGAACCCGAGCGCGATCAGCGAGTACATCAGGCCGATCAAGAGGCCGTTGGACATCAGCAGGAAGAAGAAGCCGAGCTCATCAGACATGGGCCACCGCCGGGGTCTCGACGTCCTCGACGCGGACGCGCGACTTCATGACGGCCTGACGGCCGTCCTCGTAGGTGATCATCGTCTCCAGCTCGACGGCGCGGCCGCCCGAGTAGAACGCGTCGATGACCGGCGCGTACTTCTCCGCCACGAAGCGCCGCCGCACCTTGCGCGTCCGCGTCATCTCGGCGTCGTCGGCCTCGAGGTCCTTGGTGAGCAAGAGGAAGCGGCGGATCCGCGTCGAATCCGGCAAGGTCTCGTTGCCCTTGCGGATCTCCTCGCGGATCACCTCGCAGACCTCCGGCTTCTGACTCAGGTCGGCGTAGCTCGTGTAGGCCAGCCCGCGCCGCTCGGCCCAGTTCCCGACGGTGTTCAGATCGATGGCGATCATCGCGGTGACGAAGGCGCGGTCGTGGCCGAAGGCCACCGCCTCGCGGATGAAGGGGCTGAACTTCAGCTTGTTCTCGATGAACTGCGGCGCGAAGGGCGTGCCGTCCTGCAGGGCGCCGACGTCCTTGGCCCGGTCGATGATGACGAGATGGCCGCGCGGATCGACGAACCCCGCGTCGCCCGTCCGAAACCAGCCGTCGGGATCGATGACCTCGCGCGTGGCCTCCTCATTCTTCAGGTAGCCCTTGAAGACGCACCGGGCCGCGCACGAGCACCTCGCCGCGGTCGGCGATCTTGACCTCGATCCCCGGGCACGGCCGGCCGGCGGTCGTCGGATTGGCCTCTGAGCTCGGCTGGAGCGACACCAGCCCGGTCGTCTCCGTGGACCCATAGACCTGCTTCAGGTTGACGCCGATCGAGCGGAAGAAGCGGAACGTGTCCGGGCCGAGCGGCGCGCCGCCCGTCAAGGCCCACTTGGCGCGGCGTAGGCCGAGCTGATCGCGGATCGGCGTGTAGACGAGCACGTTGCCGATCATGCGCGCCAGGCGCAGCGAGACGGGAACCGGCTTGCCGTCGGCGCGGAGGATCTCGGCCCGCTCGGCGACCGCGCGGAAGCACTCGAAGATCCACCGCTTGAACGCCGGCGCGTCGGCGGCCTTCACCTGCACCGCCGTCAGCATGTTCTCCCAGATGCGCGGCGGCGCCAGCACGGTCGTCGGCCCGAGCTCGCGCAGGTCGCGCTGCACCGTCTCGGGGCTCTCGGGACAGTTGGCGCAGAAGCCCACTACGAGGCTGAGGAAGAGCGTGTACGCCGCGTCGCCCGCCCACGCCATGGGCAGATACGCGAGCGCGTTGTCCTCGGGCCGGACGTCGTCGGCCTGGCGAAACGCCTCGGCGAGCGCGATCGCGTTCGCGTGCGTCAGCATGACGCCCTTCGGATTGCCGGTGGTTCCCGAGGTGTAACAGATGATCGCGACGTCCTCGGGCTTGCCCTTCTCGATCTCGCTGTCGAAGAAGCCGGGGTGCTTGGCCCCGAACTCGCGCCCGAGCTCTTGCACCGATTGGTAGGACCGGAGCCAGTCGTGCTTGTAGTGCAGCATCCCGCGCGGGTCGTCGTAGATGACGAGACGAAGAGCCGACAGCTCGGCTCGGAGCGCCAGCACCTTGTCGATCTGCTCCTGGTCCTCGGCCACGATCACCGAGCACTCGGCGTGGTTCCAGACGAAGGCGAGCTCCTTCGCGATCGAGTCCTGATAGACGGGCACCGGCACCCCGCCCAGGCACTGGGCGGCGACCTGCGCCCAGTAGAGCCGCGGCCGGTTGTCGCCGATGACCGACAGCCGCTCGCCGCGCTTGAATCCGAGCGCGGCCAGGCCGAGGGCGAAGTCGCGGACTTCGTCGTGGTACTGGCGCCACGTCCACGTCTGCCAGATGCCGCGATCCTTCTCCCGGATCGCCGGCCGATCGTGCAAGTCGCGCGCGTTTCGCTGCAGTAATCGTGCGAGCGTGGTCTCAGCCACGGGCGCCTCCCGACGCGTTGGTCTTCGTCTCTCCGAGGTACGCCTTGATCACGCGCGGATTGGCCCGAACCTCGTCGGGCGTGCCCTCGGCGATCTTCTGGCCCATGTCGAGCACCGCGACCCGGTCGGAGATGTCCATGACCACACCCATGTCGTGCTCGATCAGGATCACGGTGACGCCCCACTCCTCGTTCACGTCGAGGACGAAGCGCGCCATGTCCTCCTTTTCCTCGTGATTGCAGCCGCCCATCGGCTCGTCGAGGAGCAGGATCTTCGGGTCCAGCGCCAGCGCGCGGCCGAGCTCGACGCGCTTCTGCAGGCCGTAGGCGAGCGAGCCCGTCGGGCGGCGGCGCAGGTCCTGGATTCGCAGGAAGTCGATGATGTCCTCGACGCGCTTTCGGTGGACGACCTCTTCCTTTTGCGCGAAGCCCCAGTAGGCGAAGGCGCTCAGGACTCCGGTCTTCATGTGTACGTGACGGCCGAGGAGCAGGTTGTCGAGCACGGTCATGCCGCGAAAGAGGGCGATGTTCTGGAAGGTCCGGGCGATGCCGAGCTCGGCGATCCGGCTCGGCGCCAGCTCGGTGACGTCGCGGCCTTCGAGCACGATGCGGCCGGTGTCTGGGTGGTAGAAGCCGCTGATCATGTTCAGGACCGTCGTCTTGCCGGCCCCGTTCGGCCCGATCACGGACAGGATCTCGCCTTTCTGGGCCTCGAGGGACACACGCGTCACCGCCTGCACGCCGCCAAACGCCTTGGACGCGTCGCGGATCTCCAGGAGCGCGCTCATGAGAGCCACCGCTTTCGTCGTCGGTAGTGCTTCACGTCCCTATAGCTCTTCCGCTGGCCCACGCCAGTCAGGCCCAGGTAGAACTCCTTGATGTCTTCGTTCTGGCTGATTGTCTTGGCGTCCCCGTCCAGCACGATCCGGCCATTCTCCATAACATAGCCATGTTGAGCAACCTGTAATGCCATGGTCGCGTTTTGCTCGGCCAGGAGGACCGCCACCCCCTCTTCGCGATTGAGCCGGGCGACGATCTCGTAGATCTCCGCGACGAGCTTCGGCGCCAGCCCCATCGACGGCTCGTCCAGGAGCATCAAGGTCGGGCGCGCCATCAGCGCGCGGCCGATGGCCACCATCTGCTGCTCGCCGCCCGAGACGTAGCCCGCCTTGAATCCGCGCCGCTCGGTCAATCGCGGGAAGTAGCGATACACGAGGTCGAGATCGTTCCGGGCGGCGCGCCCGCTGCCGCGCGTGTAGGCGCCGGTCAGGAGATTTTCCTCCACCGTCAGGTGCTCGAACACGCGGCGGCCCTCCATGACCTGCACGACGCCGCGCTTGACCACGGCGGAGGGATCCTGCCGGTGGATCGGCTGGCCCTGCAGCGCGATCGTGCCCTTCGTCACCTCCCCGCGCTCCGTGCGCAAGAGCCCGGAGATCGCCTTGAGTGTCGTCGACTTGCCCGCGCCGTTGGCGCCGAGCAGGGCCACGATGCCCCGCTCGGCGATCGCGAGCGACACGCCGCGCAACACGAGGATCACGTGGTCGTAGATGACCTCGATGTTGCTGACCGCCAGGAGCGGCCGCGGCGTCGTCGCTCGGCATCGGCGCGCCTCTACTTCTCCTTGGAGCAGTCGCGCATCGTATAGCCGAGCTTCTTCGATTCCTCGACGGCCGCCGCCTCGATCTTGGGCCGGACGACGTCGCGCATCGGCGCGATCCAGTCGGAGACGACGTTCCACTTCTTGCCGTCCCATTGCTGGATCAGCACGGGCCCGTTGCCCTCGTGGTCCTCGCAGGTGACCTTGACCGCGTGCGTGAAGTTCTTCATGCCGACCTGATCGAGCCGCTGCTCGGTCAGGTTGAGGTTCTCGAAGCCCCAGCGCACCTGCTCGCCGGTGAGCGGCTTGTTCCCGAACTTCGCCATGGCCGTGCGGAGCGCCTCGACCGTGAGCATCGCGTTGACCACGCCGCGGTTGTAGAGCGGGGCGCCGATGTCTTCCTTCTTCGCCGAGCCCTTGCCCTTGTCGTAGACGAACTTGAGCAGATCGGCGTGCACCTTGAAGTTCGTACCCGGCGCATGGAACGTGGCGCCCTTATAGCCCTTGGCGCCCTCGCCGGCCGGGACGACGTCGGAGTCGTTGGCGGACCACCAGTTGCCGATGAGATGGTCCATTTTGAAGCCGACCGACGCGGCCTCCTTCACGGCCACCTGGTTCATCACGCCCCAGCCCGACATGAAGATCCAGTCCGGATTCAGCCGCCGCACCTGGAGCCAGGTCGCCTTCTGCTCCTGCCCGGGGTGGTCGACCGCGAGCAGCGAGAGCTCGAACTGGTACTGCTTCGAGAGATCCTCGAGGGTCGGGTTGGCTTCCTTGCCATAGGCGCTGTTGTGGAAGATGTGGGCGATCTTCTTGCCCTTCAGCTTCTCGAGGCCGCCCTCCTGCGCGCCGATGTAGCGGATGACGGCGGAGGCCTGACTCCAGTAGTTCGTCGGGAAGTTAAACACCCATGGAAACCACCGACCGTCGGACGCGGCGCTCATGCCGTAGCCCATCGAGAACACCACGACCTTGTCGACGGGGGCCTTGGGGATCAAGGAGTAGGTGATCGCGGTGCTGTAGGGATTCACGAGCACCGGGCCCTTGCCCTTGAGCCGCTCGTAGCACTCGACGCCCTGCTTGGTGTCGTACTGAGTCTCGCACTCCTCCCAGACGAGCTTCATGCCGTTGACGCCGCCGTCGCGCTCGTTCAGGAGCGTGAAGTAGTCGACGAAGCCATTAGCAATCGGAATGCCGCTCGGCGCGTACGGGCCGGTCCGATAGACCAAGAGCGGGATGAAGATCTCCTTCGATTGCGCCGCGGCCAGCATCGGCGTCGTGATCACCAGCGCGGTCAGCACGGCGATCCAGAACCTTCGTACCCTCATGACATTCTCCTTTCGACTACGCTCAGTGGGGGAACGGCCAGAGCCGCAGCTTCTCTTTCGAGATCTGCCACAGCCGCGCCAGCCCGCGCGGTTCGACGATCAAAAAGAAGAGGATCAATCCGCCGAACACCATCAGCTCGATCTGCTTCTGGAGCGCCACCGGAAGCTGAAGCCCGACGGCGTGAGGCGCATTGCTGAGGACGATCGGGACCAGAACGATGAACGCTGCGCCGAGGAACGAGCCCAGGATGCTGCCGAGGCCGCCAATGATCACCATGAACAGCACCAGAAACGAGATGCCGATGTCGAAGGCCAGGGTCTCGGCGGTTCCGAGATAGAGAAACACGAGCCCGGCGCCGGCCACACCGCAGTAGAACGAGCTGATCCCGAACGCGAGCAGCTTCGTGCGGAGCGGCCGCACGCCGATGATCTCGGCGGCGATGTCGCGGTCGCGGATCGCCATCCAGGAGCGGCCGACCCGGCCGCGCACCAGGTTCTTGGCGACCACCGCGAACACGACGACGAGCCCGAGTGCTAGGAGGTAGCGCGCCGCCGCGGTCGAATTCGGGCCGGTGATGAGGGCGCCGAAGAGCGTCCGGTCCGGAGCCGTGATGGTGCCCGACGACGCGTAGTTCGTGAACCACGCGACCTTGTTGAAGAGCCAGATCAGGAAGAACTGCGAGGCCAGGGTAGCGACCGCGAGGTAGAAGCCCTTGATGCGCAGACTCGGGATGCCGAACAAGAGCCCGACGCCGGCCGCGACCAGCCCCGCGAGCAGAAAGACGACGATGATGTTGAGCTGCGGGAAGGCGGTCGCGAGCTTGAATGCCGAGTACGCGCCGACGGCCATGAAGCCGCCGGTGCCGAGCGAGAGCTGCCCGGCGTAGCCCGTCAGGAGATTGAGCCCGATGGCCGCGAGCGCGTAGACGAGGAACGGGATCAGGACCGCCTGGAGCCAGTACTCGCTCGCCACCAGCGGCGGCACGACGAACGCCGCGGCCACGGCCAGGCCGACGACGACGCGATCCTGGACGACCGGAAAGACCGCCTGGTCGGCGCCGTAGCTCGTCTTGAACTGTCCTGCTTCTCGATAGATCACTGTGCGGCGCCCGCGGGGCCGGCTGGGGCTGCGGGGTGCCCGAGCGGCTGCGTCACCCACTCGCCCGAGTCGCAGCTCTTCGAGCTGCGGACGGGACGAGGGGGTCCCACTTCGCCGCTCGGGCACCCCGCAGCCCCAGCCGGCCCCGCGGGCGTCCTCGCTTTCAGGCGTAGATCGAGATAGATCACGCGGGTCATACGCGCTCGATGATTTTCTCGCCGAAGAGGCCTTGGGGGCGCGCCAGCAGGAAGGCCAGGGCGAGGACGTAGGCGAACCAGTTCTCGATGGCGCCGCCGACCAGCGGCCCCCAGTAGACCTCGCCGAGCTTCTCGCCGACGCCGATGATGAGGCCGCCGACGATCGCGCCGGGCACCGACTCGAAGCCGCCCAGGATGAGGACGGGCAGCGCCTTGAGCGCGATGAGCGAGAGGCTGAACTGCACGCCGCTCTTGGCGCCCCACATCAGCCCGGCCACGATCGCCACGACGCCCGCCACCGACCAGACGACGATCCAGATCGTCTTGAGCGGGATCCCGATCGAGAGCGCCGCCTCGTGGTCGTCCGCGACGGCGCGCAGCGCGCGACCGATGCGGGTGCGCTGGAAGAACAGGGCCAGTACGGTCACCAGCACCGCGGCCGTGATCGCCGCCGTGAGCTCGAGCTGGTTGATCTGCACGCCGCGGACGATGAACGAGCGATCCGGGATGCCGATGTCGAGCTTCTTGACGTTGGCGCCCCAGAGCATCTCGCCGAAGCCCTCGAGGAAGAAGTTCAGGCCGATCGTCGCCATGAACAGGATGATGTGCGCCTGGTTCACGAGCGGGCGCAGCACGATCCGCTCGATCGCGAAGGCCAGCGCCACCATGACCACCGTCGTCAGCGCGAGCGCGACCACGACCGGCGCGCCGCGCTCGAGCAGCCCGACCAGGGTGAGCGCGGCGAACAGCACCATCACCCCCTGGGCGAAGTTGAACACGCCCGAGGCCTTGAAGATCAGCACGAACCCGAGCGCCACCAGGGAATACATGAGCCCGGCGAAGATGCCGCCGATCAGCACCTCGACGAGAAACGCCGGCGCCCCGACCATGTCCTTGAACGGTGCCACGAGGATCGCGTACAGCAGCTCAAGCATCAGACCCCCCGAGGCCCCTCCGATGTTCACGCATGAGCCACTCCCAGGTAGGCGTCCAGGACCGCCTGGTCGCGCCGAACCTCGGCCGGCGCGCCGTCGGCGATCTTGCGGCCGTAGTCGAGCACCACCACCCGATCGGAGATGTCCATGACGACGCCCATGTCGTGCTCGATGAGCGCGATCGTCGTGCCGAGCTCCTGGTTGACATCGAGGATGAAGCGGCACATGTCTTCCTTCTCCTCGACGTTCATCCCGGCCATCGGCTCGTCGAGCAGCAGGAGCTTGGGCTCGGCGGCCAGCGCCCGGGCGAGCTCGACGCGCTTCTGGAGCCCGTACGGCAGGCGTCCGGCCGGCGTCTTGCGAATGGCCTGGATCTCCAGGAAGTCGATGATCCGCTCGACGAAGGCCCGGTGCTCGAGCTCCTGGCGCCGGGCCGGCCCCCAGTAGAGCGCCTCGAGCAGGAAGCTGCCGCGCATCTTCAGGAGCCGGCCCGTCATGATGTTGTCGAGCACGCTCATGCCCTTGAACAGGGCGACGTTCTGGAACGTGCGGGCGATGCCGAGGGCGGCCACGTCCGGCGGCGCGAGGTGCGTGCGATCCTTGCCCTCGAACGCGATCCGTCCCTCGTAGGGGTGGTAGAACCCGCTGACCGCGTTGAGCAAGGTCGTCTTGCCGGCGCCGTTGGGGCCGATGATCGCGACGATCTCTCGCCGCGCGATTCGGAGGCTCACCTGGTTGACCGCGAGGAGCGCGCCGAACCGCACGCTCACGCCGTCGACCTCGAGCAGCGGCCCGCCGGATTCGTTCACCGGGCCGCCTCAACGGGCGCGCCGACGTCGCGGATCGCCACGTCCGCACGCATGGTGCCGGTGCGTCCGTCCTCGTAGGTCACCTTCGCCTCGACCTGGACGCGATCCTGTCCGGAATAGAGCGCGTCGATGAGCGCCGCGTACTTCTGCGCGACGTGTCCGCGCCGCACCTTGCGCGTGCGGGTGATCTCCTCGTCGTCCGGGTCGAGCTCCTTGTGGAGGATCAGGAACCGCTTGACCTGCGCACCGCGCAGGGCCTCGTCCTCGGCGAGGCTCGCGTTCACGCGCTCGACCTCGCCGCCGATCAGCTCGTAGACCTCCGGCTTCTGCGCCAGGTCGCCGTAGCTCGTGTACGCGATGTTGCGCCGCTCCGCCCAGCTGCCGACGGCCGCCAGGTCGATGTTGATGAACGCCGTCACGTACGGCCGCGCCTGACCGATGCACACCGCCTCGCGGACGTAGGGCGAGAACTTGAGCTTGTTCTCGATGAACTTGGGCGCGAACATCGTCCCGTCCGCCAGGCGGCTGACGTCCTTGGCGCGATCGATGATCACCAGGTGGCCGTCGCGATCGAGGAATCCCGCGTCACCCGAGTGAATCCAGCCGCCGTCGAGGGTCTCGCGGGTCGCGTCCGGGTTCTTCGCATAGCCGAGGAAGACGCCCGGGCTCCGAAAGAGCACCTCGCCCGCGTCGGAGATGCGGATCTCGACGCCGGTGATCGGCGTGCCCACCGTGTCGAGCCGCACGTCGCCGTCTCGCTGGATCGTCACGAACACGCTCGCCTCGGTCATGCCGTAGAGCTGCTTGACGTTGATCCCGAGCCCGCGAAAGAAGAGGAAGATCTCGGGGCCGATCGCCTCGCCCGCGGTGTACGCGCGGCGGACGCGCGAGAAGCCGAGGTTGTCCTTGAGCGGACCGTAGACGAGGAGGCTCCCCAGCGGATACAAGATCCGCTGCCAGAGGGGTACGGGCTGGCGGCCGAGCCGCTTGCGCTCGATGTCCTGGGCCAGCCGCAGGAAGAAGTGGACCAGCGCGCGCTTGGGCAGCGCCGCGTCCTCGACCCGCAGCATGACGCTGGTCAGGATGCTCTCCCAGATGCGCGGCGGGCCGAAGAAGTAGGTCGGCGCGATCTCCTTCAGGTCGGCGAGGACCGTGGCCGCGCTCTCCGGGCAGTTGATGGTGAACCCGGTGACGATCGCCTGCGCGTAGGAGAAGACGTGGTCACCCACCCACGCCATCGGCAGATACGACAGAACCTCCTCGTCCCGGCGAAGCCCCTCGAAGCCCGCGGCGTTGCGCGCCGTCACGATCAGATTGCGATGGGACAGCATGGCGCCCTTGGGCGCGCCGGTCGTCCCGGAGGTGTAGCAGACGATGGCGACGTCGTCCGCGGCGCCCCGGCCGAGCTCGGCGTCGAAGTACCCGGGGTGGCTCGCCTCGAACGTCCGGCCGAGCTCCGCGAGCTCGGCCAGGCTGGAGAGCCCGGGCTCGCGGTAGGCGCGCATGCCGCGCGGATCGTCGTAGACGACGTGCTGAAGATGCCGGCAGCGCTCGCGCACGCCGAGGAGCTTGTCGACCTGCTCTTGGTCCTCGACCAGCGCGAACCGCGCCTCGGCGTGCTCGACGATGTACTCCATCTCGCGCTCGATGGAGTCCTGGTAGATCGGCACCGGGACGCCGCCCAGCGCCTGCGCCGCCATCACCGCCCAGTAGAGCTGCGGCCGGTTGTCGCCGACGATCGCGATCCGATCGCCGCGCGTGAAGCCGAGCGACGCGAGACCGAGGGCGATGAGACGCGACTGCTCGAAATACTGCGACCACGTGTAGGACTGCCAGATCCCGAGATCTTTCTCGCGGATCGCGACCGTGTCGGCCAGGCGGAGCGCGTTGTCCCGGACGAGCTTCGGGAAGGTGTCGCGCTCGGCATCGAGCGCCGACGTCGCTGGTGCTCTCGGTGACCGCCTTCAAATCGCCTCCGCGACCGGCCAGGGTTACTGCCTCGAGGGAGGGCAGATGAGAGCGACGCCGCTCGCCCGCGTGGGCCGGGTCGGCGACCTCGCTCCAGGTGGCGCGAGTCTAGCCAACCGTCGTCGAAGTGTCAAGAAATTGCCAGGATAACGGGGACTTACGAGACCGATCGGCTACTTGACCGCCCCTTCGATCAGCGGCAAGCAGAAGTAGACGACGAACGCCGCGCACGCGACGTAGACCATCCAGGAGAGCTCACCGCCTCGGCCGCGGAGCAGCTTGATGGCGGCGTAGGTGACGAATCCGGCGCCGATTCCGTTGGTGATCGACCAGGTGAACGGCATCACCAGCATCGTCATGAACGCGGGGATCGCTTCGTCGTAGTCGTCCCACGGAATGTCGCGCGCGAGCCCCATCATGAAGAACCCGACGATGATCAGCGCCGGCGCGGTCGCCTGCGCCGGGATGACGCTGGCCAGCGGCGAGAAGAACATCGCCGCCAGGAACAGGAGCCCCGTCACGACCGACGCAAGCCCGGTCCGGGCGCCCTCGGTCACGCCCGCGGCCGACTCGATGTAGGTCGTGTTGCTGCTGCTGTTCGCGAAGCCCCCGAACATGGCGCCGATCGAGTCCACCAGCAGCACGCGGTTGGCGCGCGGCAGCTGGCCGCGGTCGTCGAGGAAGCCGCCTCGTCCACCTACGCCGATGATCGTGCCCATCGTGTCGAAGAAGTCGCTGAGCATGATCGAGAAGATCACGAGGAGCGCGGCCACCATCCCGAGCTTGGCGAAGAGCCCGAAATCGAGACGGCCGAAGGTCGAGAGATCCGGCGCCTGGACGATCGCCGAGGGAAACCGCGCGGCGCCCGGCGTCGGGAACCCCTGCCCCGCGGCGAACAGCTCGTTGAGCGCGATGGCGATGACGGTCGTCCCGAGAATGCCGAGCAGCAGCGCCCCGCGAGTCCGGCGCGCCATGAGCCACGCCGTCAGGAGGAACCCGATCACGAACACCGTGATCGGCAGGCCGCGGAACGTCCCGAGCCCGACCGGCAGCGGGCCCGTCGCGGGCTTGATCACGAGGCCGGAGGTGAAGAAGCCGATGAACGCGATGAAGAGGCCGATGCCGACGCTGATCGCGCGCTTGAGCCCGATGGGGACGGCGTTCATGAGCGCCTCGCGAAAGCGCGTCAGCACGAGCACCGTGATGACGAGGCCCTCGAGGAACACGACCGTCATCGCCTGGGGCCACGTGAGCCCCCGGCCGGCGACCAGATCGAAGGCGACGACCGCGTTGAGCCCCATCCCGGCGGCGAGCGCGAAGGGGTAGTTGCTGACGAGCCCCATCACGATGGAGAGGAGGCCTGCCGCGAGACAGGTCACCGTCAGGGTCGCCGCGAACGGCAGCCCCTTGCCGTCGAGTCCCGGCACGCCGGTGAATCCGAGGATGATCGGATTCACGAAGATGATGTAGGCCATCACCATGAACGTCGTGAATCCCGCGCGGACCTCGGTCGCGAGATCGGTCGAGCGAGCTCTGAAGTCGAAGTAGCGGGAGAGGAGCCCGGCCATGTGCCGGGCGGCAGTCTACATCGAGCCGGGTGCTATCGGTAGTCCGACGGGATCGGTTGCGGCGGCTGCGGGTCGAACGCGGTCCCGAGGCTCGACTCGGGCGGATCCACCTGCTCCGCGGCGTCCTTGCCTTCCTGGAAGATGCGCAGGAGCTCGTCGCCGACCAGGACGGCCGGGCGCACCCCCTGAGATTGCTCGCCGCTCGCCACCACGGAGGCCAGCGCCAGGGCCGCCACCAGCGCGAGCCCGGCCGGCGTCAGCAAGAAGGCCCAGATCTCTCGCCACGTCATGGCCCTCGATGGGGCAAACCGCCTGCCAGGCGGCGCCGCTGCTGCAGGCTATTGAAAACACGTCGAGAATCGACGGCGCGGCCCCAGCCGGGGTGTCAGCTTGACGATCCGAGGACGCCGGCGCAGCCCGTTTTGTCACTTGCGGAATTTCTTGAAGTCCACCGGCCGCTTCTCCACGAACGCGTTGCGGCCTTCCATCGCCTCGTCGGTCTGGTAGTAGAGACCGAGCGCGGTGTGCGCGAACTGGGCCACGCCGGCGCGCGGCTCGGAGTCGATGTTGAACGATTGCTTGGCGAGCGCCAGCGCGGTCGGGCTCTTGTCGAGAAGCTCGGCGCACCAGCGCTCGACCTCGGCGCGAAGGTCCTTGAGCGGGACCACCTTGTTGACGAGCCCCATCGCGAGCGCGTCCGCGGCCGAGTACTGACGGCAGAGATACCAGATCTCCCGCGCCTTCTTTTCGCCGACGACCCGCGCGAGAAAGCCGGTGCCGTGCCCCGCGTCCACGCTGCCCACGCGCGGGCCCGGTCTGGCCGAAGATCGCGCTCTCGGCGGCGATGGAAAGATCGCAGAGCACGTGCAGCACGTGGCCGCCGCCCACCGCGAAGCCGTTGACCATCGCGATGACGGGCTTGGGAATGTGGCGGATCGCGCTGTGCAATGCCTCCACGTCCATCGGCCGCTGGCTCGCGGCGCCGGCGGCGCCGGGTGCGTAGCCACCCTGCCCGCGCTCCTTCTGGTCGCCGCCGGAGCAGAAGGCCTTGTCGCCGGCGCCGGTGAGCACCACGACGCCGACCGCCGGATCCCAGCGCGCGTCGAGGAACGCGTCGGTGAGCTCGGCGACGGTGATCGTGCGGAAGGCGTTGCGGACCTCCGGTCGGTTGATCGTGATCCACGCCACGCCGTGCTTCTTCTCGTAGAGGATATCCGTGTACGCCATGAGGGCCTCCGACACGCTAGAGCGATCGTCTCAGGAAATTGCCGAGCTCGCCGACGACGCCGCGGCGGAACGTCAGCACGCAGACGACGAAGATGACGCCCTGGACCACGGTGACCCACGCCCCGAGCTGCGCCAGGTAGTTCTCCAGGGCCACCACGATGAACGCGCCGACCACCGGGCCGAAGACCGTGCCGAGCCCGCCGAGGAGCGTCATCAGCACCACCTCGCCGGACATCGTCCAGTGCACGTCCGTGAGCGACGCGAGCTGGAACACCAGGGCCTTCGTCGCGCCGGCGAGGCCCGCGAACGTCGCCGAAAGGACGAAGGCGAGCAGCTTGTACTGCTCGGCGCGATAGCCGAGCGACACCGCGCGAGGCTCGTTTTCCCGGATCGCCTTCAGCACCTGACCGAACGGCGAGTGGATCGCGCGAAAGATCAGGAGGAATCCGACCAGAAAGATCGCGAGCACCACGAAGTAGAGCGTCAGGGTGTCCCGGAGATCGAAGGCGCCCAGCAAGGTTCCGCGCGGCACGGACTGGATGCCGTCCTCGCCCCCGGTAAAGGTGGCCTGCAGGCTGAAGAAATAGACCATCTGCGCGAACGCGAGCGTGATGTTCGCGAAGTAGATGCCCTTGCTGCGGATCGCCAGCGCGCCGATGACGACGCCGAGCCCGGTCGCTGCGGCCGTCCCGAAGAGGATCGCCAGCTCCGGAGGGAACCCCCAGACCTTCGCGGAATGCGCCGCCCCGTAGCCGGCCGCGCCGAGGAAGACGGCGTGGCCGAACGAGAGCAGGCCGACGTACCCGATGAGCAGATTGAACGCGCAGGCGAACAGCGCGAAGCACAGCGCCTTCATGAGGAACACCGGATAGACGAAGAACGGCGCGCGCCACCAGCACGGCCGTCATGACGAGAAAGGCGATCACGTGCGGCGGCGACACCCCGCTGACCGCCGGCACGGTCGTGCCCACGTACTGGTCGGTCGTCGCGGTCACGAGGCGCGCCCGAAGAGGCCGGCCGGCCGCAGCAGCAACACGACCGCCATGATCACGAAGATCACCGTGTTGGACGCCTCGGGATAGAACACCTTCGTGAAGCCCTCCACCACCCCGAGGCCGAAGCCGGTGACGATCGAGCCCATGATCGAGCCCAGGCCGCCGATCACGACCACGGCGAACACGACGATGATCAGATCGGCGCCCATGAGCGGGTTCACCTGGTAGATCGGCGCCGCGAGCACGCCGGCCAGCGCCGCCAGCCCGACGCCGAATCCGTAGGTCAAGGTGATCATCCGCGGCACGTTGATCCCGAACGCCTGGACGAGCGCCGGGTTCTCGGTCGCCGCGCGGAGATACGAGCCCAGGCGCGTCCGCTCGATGACGTACCAGGTCGTCAAGCAGACCGCGAGCGAGAACACGATGACCCACGCGCGGTAGTTGGGCAGGAACATGAAGCCGAGATTCTGGCCGCCCGCGAGCTCGGCCGGCATCGCATACGGCAATCCCGACGAGCCGTACTGGTGCCGGAACAGGCCCTGGATGATCAGCGCGAAGCCGAACGTCAGCAAGAGACCGTAGAGATGGTCGAGCTGGTAGAGGCGCTTGAGCGTCGTGCGCTCGAGCACGATGCCGGTGATCGCGACGGCGATCGGCGCGACCAGCAGCGCCCACCAGTATCCGAGCCCCGCCCAGTTCAGGAGGAAGTACGCCGCGAACGCGCCCATCATGTACTGCGCGCCGTGCGTGAAGTTGATGATGTTGAGCAGCCCGAAGATGACCGACAGCCCCAAGCTCAGGAGCGCGTAGAACGCCCCGTTGATCAACCCGATCAGCAGCTGACCAAACAACGCCTGCGTCGGCACCCCAAAAATCGTCATCCCCTACGCCCGTCGGCGCTGCGCGACGACGAAGACGGCGAAGCCGAGGACGTCGACAGCCGCAGCGACCCGTTCCTCCAACGCTCGGCGTACGAGCCGCGCCCAGATGGAGCCCAGCCGCACAGGGCAATGCGCAAGCGTGCCGCGTGGTCGCCGCACCCCTCCCGCCCCCCGACCCGTCCGGCCCCGTCGCAACGCTACTTCTTGACGAGCTCGCATCCACCCTGATCAAGGGGGCGGAAAGCCTGCTCAGCGGGGATGGTCGCGCGGATCTTGTAGTAGTCCCACGGATACTTCGACTCCGAAGGCTTCTTGACCTCGACCAGATACGCCGGGTGAATCTTGCGCCCGTCCGCGCGAACAGTTCCCTTGCCGAAGAGCGGATCGTCGGTCGCCATCTCCTTCATCTTGGCGATGACCTTGGCGCCGTCGTCGCTCTTGAGCGCCTCGATGGCCTTCAGATAGTGGAGCGTCCGCCGCGTAGACGCCGGCGTGGATCATCGTCGGATGGATCTGCCGGTTGCGCTCGGCGAAGCGCTTCGCGAAGGCGCGCGTCTTGTCGTTCAGGTCCCAGTAGAACGTCTCGGTGAACGTCAGCCCTTGCGCCTTGTCGAGACCGAGCGCGTGGACGTCCGTGAGAAACACCAGGAGCCCCGCGAAGCTCTGGCCGCCCTTGACGATGCCGAACTCGGCGCCCTGCTTGATGGCGTTCGTGGTGTCGCCGCCGGCATTGGCCAGGCCGATGACCTTGGCCTTCGAGGCCTGCGCCTGAAGCAGGAAGGACGAGAAGTCTTGCGTGTTGAGCGGGTGCCGGACCTTGCCGAGCACCTTGCCGCCGTTCTTCAGCACGACCGCCTCGACGTCGCGCTCGAGCGCGTGGCCGAAGGCGTAGTCGGCGGTGATGAAGAACCAGGAATCCCCGCCCGTCTTCACCACGGCCGTGCCGGTGCCGTTGGCGAGCGCCCAGGTGTCGTACGTCCAGTGGATCGTGTTGGGCGAGCACGCCTTGCCCGTCAGGTCGGACGTCGCCGCCGAGGACACCACGAAGGCCTTGCCCTTGTCGCGCGTGATCTGGTTGACCGCCAGCGCGACGCCGGAGTTGGGCACGTCGAGGATCAGGTCGACCTTCTCGGCGTCGTACCACTGGCGCGCGATCTGGGAGCCGACGTCGGCCTTGTTCTGGTGATCCGCGAAGATGATCTCGACCTTCAGCCCCTTGGCGGCCGCGCCGTAGTCCTCGACCGCCATGCGGGCAGCGACCACCGAGCCCTGGCCGGCCAGGTCGGCGTAGAGGCTCGACTGGTCGTTGAGCACCCCGATCTTGATGATGCCGTCCGAGATCTGCGCGAGCGCCGGGCCCGAGCCGAAGCCGAGCACCGCGAGGAACGCCACGATGCGTACGATGGTCATGCTGTCCGCTCCTTTGCGATCGTCATTGGGTTGGCGGGGACTATACCCCGAGGTAGTCGTGCAGCTTGGTCATGTTGGCTTCGAGCTTGGCGTTCGGAATCATGTCCACCACCCGGCCGTGCTCCATCACGTAGTGGCGATCGGCGACGATGGCGGCGAAGCGGAAGTTCTGCTCCACCAGGAGGACGGTGAAGCCTTCCTGCTTGAGCCGGCGGAGCGTGGCGCCGATCTGCTGGACGATGACCGGCGCCAGCCCCTCGGTCGGCTCGTCGAGGAGCAGGAGGCGGGCGCCGGTTCTCAAGATGCGTCCGATCGCGAGCATCTGCTGCTCCCCGCCCGACAAGGTTGGCCCCGCCGGCGCGGAGCCGTTCTTTCAGATTCGGGAAGAGCTCGTAGATCGCGTCGACACCGAGCCCGCCCGCGCGGACCATCGGCGGCAGCAGAAGGTTCTCCTCGACGCTGAGGCTCGCGAAGATCCCCCGCTCCTCCGGACAGAACGCCAGCCCGAGCCGCGCGATCTGGTTCGACGCCAGCCCGATCAGCTCGCGGCCCTCCACGCGAACCGAGCCTCGGCGCCGGCTCACGATGCCCATGATCGACTTGAGCGTCGTCGTCTTGCCGGCGCCGTTGCGTCCGAGGAGCGTCACCGTCTCACCGGCGCGGATCTCGAAGTCGACCCCGTGGAGCACGTGCGACTCCCCGTACCAGGCGTGTAGCTCGCGGACGGTCGAGCAGCGGCTCAGGCATGGCCCGATCCCATGTAGGCCTGGATGACGTCCGGGCTTCGCGCCACGGTCTGATAGTCGCCCTCCGCCAGCACCTCGCCGCGCGCCAGGACCGTGATCCTGTCCGAGAGGTTCTCGACGACGCTCAGGTTGTGCTCGACCATCAGCACCGTCCGGTTCGCCGCGACGCGCTTGATCAAGGCCGAGATGCGCTCCACGTCCTCGTGCGCCATGCCGGCCGTCGGCTCGTCGAGCAGCAGCATTTCCGGGTCGAGCGCCAGGTCGTCGCGATCTCGAGCGCGCGCTTGCGGCCGTACGGCAGCTCCACCGCCGGCGTGCGCGCGAACGGCCCGAGGCCGACCGCATCGATCAGCTCGAGTGCCTTGCCGTTGAGCCCGTCGAGCACACGCTCGGACCGCCAGAAGTCGAACGAGCGCGCCGCGCTGGCGCTGGAGGGCGACACGCACGTTTTCGAGAACCGAGAGGTGCGGGAACACGGCCGAGATCTGGAACGACCGGACCAGGCCCAGGCGCGCGATGTCCGCGGGCCGCGAGCCGGTGATCTCGCGGCCGTTGAAGCGAATGCGCCCGCGCGTCGGGGTCAGGAAGTGGGTCAGGAGATTGAAGCAGGTCGTCTTGCCGGCGCCGTTGGGCCCGATGAGCGCGTGGATGGTTCCGCGGCGCACGCGCAGGCTGACGTTGTTCACCGCGACGAACCCCCGAAACTCCTTGGTCAGGCCCTCGGTCTCGAGGATGACGTCGTCAGCCATCTCGGGAGGGCCCGCTCGACGGCGCATCGAATCGCGCCTCGCGCTTCTCACGCCACGCGCGATTGGCCTCGTCCATCTCCCACGACGCGACGCACTCGTCTTGCGCCCTCAGCACCTCTTCGAGGCTCGCCCGTGGGTCGCGATGGAACGATTCGTGGAGCAAACGCTTGGTGTGCGCGGTCGCGGTGGGGGCCGCGCCGCGCGCCTTCTCGATGATCGACGCCAAGGTCCGCTCGAGGTCGGTTGGCGCGCACACCCAGTTGACGAGGCCCATCGCGCGCGCCTCGGCCGAGCTGATGTGATCGTTGAGGAGCGCCAGCTCCTTGGCGCGCCCGACGCCGACGACGCGCGCCAGCCGAAGGACCGCGCCGTCGGGGACGAGAGCGTGGCGGGTGGCGCCCAGGCCAAGCACCGCATCGTCGGCGGCGAGGCGCAGGTCGCACCCGAGCGCCAGCTGCAAGCCGCCGCCGATCGAGTAGCCGTGCAGGACGGCGACCGTGATCTTCGGCATGTCTTCCAGGCAGTCGAGCGCCCGGTTCCAGTGCCGATAGAACGCCTCGCCGATGGATCCGGCGGCGAGCGCGGTTCGATCCATCCCCGAGCAGAACGCCCGGCCGGCGCCGCGCACGATCACTTGCCTCGCGCGCGGGTCGGCGGCGGCGGTCTCGGCGTGATCGGCGAGCGCGGCCGCGAGCTCGGTGGAGAGCGCGTTGAGCACCGCCGGCCGGTTCAAGGTGATCCAGCCGACGCCGTCGCGGACGTCGTACGTGACGGGAGATTCGGTCATCTATCCGGCTTCAGGAACACGCGGGCGCCGATACGACAAATTGTCGAGGAGACTCACGAAGTTGTACGATCACCGCGTGTCGACGGAAAGTCAAGGCTGTGCACGGCCGCAGCGCGAAGCGCGAGGCGCGCCCGTACAAGGAGGCCATGAGCCATGCCCGTGATCACACGCCGCCGGTTTCTCACCACTGCCCTCGCGACGGGAGCGACTCCGTCGCTCGCGCGCGCCGTCCGGGCGCAGACCACGGTCAAGATCGGCAGCGCCGTGCTCGGCGACTACGCGATGGCCGGGCCGGTCATCGTCGCCCTCGAGCAGGGTCTGTTCAAAGCCGAAGGGCTCGACGTCGAGTACGTGCCCTTTCGCGGCGGCCCCGATCTGCTCAAGGCCGTGATGGCCGGCGAGTGCCTGATCGGAATCACCGGCAGCACCGACATCCTCGTGTTCCGCGAAGCCGGCTCGCCGATCAAGATGATCGCGACCCATACCGAGGGCAACCACTTCACCCTGAACGTGGCGTCCGACGTCCAGAAGCGTCGGCGACCTCCGCGGCAAGACGATCGGCGTCACGCGCGCGGGCGCGACGACCTGGGTCTTCGCCCGCATGGTCGCCAAGAAAGAGGGCTGGGATCCCGACAAGGACGTGCAGGTCGTCGGCCTCGGCGGCCTCGACGCCCAGCTCGCGGCCATGGCGCGCAAGGAGATCGCCGCCTACGTCTGGGGCGACGGCGGCGCCGTGACCGAGCTCCAGGGCAAGTCGAAGATCCTCATGCGCCTGGACGCGGTGACGCCGAAGTGGATCAGCCAGATCCAGTACGCGTCGGAAGACGCGATCGCCAGGCAGGCCGACGCGATCCGCAAGAGCCAGCGAGCGCTCTTCCGCGCGATCAAGCTGATGCGCGACAACCCGAAGGAGGCGGCGGGGCTCGTGTCGAAGAAGCTCGGCTGGAGCCCGGAGGCCGTGCTCGGCGCGCACAAGATCTCCGGTCCGCTGCTGCCGGTCGACGGGAGCATCAACGTCGAGGCGCTCGGCGTGATGCAGGAAATCTTGCTGGAGTACGGCCTCATCAAGAAGAAGCTTCCGCTCGACGCGTTCTACACGCGTGAGTTCACGCCTGTCAGGATCTAAGCGCGCGATCCTCGCGGCGCTCGTGCTCGTCGCGGCGCCGGGCGCCGCGCACGGGCAGGTCTTCATCGCCACCCAGCCCAAGCCCGAGTTCACGATCGGGCCGCTGTCGGTCCGGGCGAATGTCGGACCGGGGCACGGGCCGGTCGAGGTCAGCGTCCTGTTCGGCCTCGTGGCTCCGCCGACGGCCGGCGGCGGCGCGCTCGCACAGGATCTTTACCTCCTCTGGCCCGGCGAGGTGGACGGCGAGCTCGTGCCCGGAGCGCCGGACCCCGAGATCCGCCGCGCCGTCGAGGGCCGCGGGTTCCAGGTGACGCGCGAAGGACGACTGCCGCTCACCGCGCGCGCGATCTATTCCGGCCGCGATCGACCCAAGCCCGAACCGATCGCCGGCGGCGCGCCGTTCGTCGCGTACACCCGCGAGCCGGGGCCGCTCGGTCAGGGCGCGCCGGCGAGCTGGATCCGGATCCCGTGGACGCGAGAGCTCGGCGATCGCGCGTGGCTCGTCGAGCTGCGCATGCGTCTGACCGGGCTCAGGCGGCAGAAGCAGGCCACCTGGCTCGAGAACACGCTCTGGGGCGAGCGTCACGTGATCACCCTGAGCTTCCACGACGTCCGGACGCGCGCGGCCTTCCCGATGTACCTGGCCCATCGTGATCGCGTCGTGCGCCTGGCCGACGATCCCTCTCAGCTCATCGTCAATTTCGCCGACGCCGAGGATCTGAAGATCCACGAGGTCTATCCGGGCTCGAGCCAGCGGCGCTCGAGCGAGTCGCGCCGGGCGACCGAGATCGTGTCGGCCTACCTCGATCCCTCCGAGGGCATCCGGCCTCAGGTCCTGTCGGTACAGTTCGGATACTTCACAGGCTGGAAGGCGTGGTCGCCGCTGCTCTTCGCGGCGCTCTTCTTCGTCCTCGGCAACGTGGCGGGCCCGCTGGTCACGATGCTGATCAAGACCGTCGGCGCCAGACTCCAGGGGCGCATCCAGTTCGGGCGATCCGGCGGCGCGCCCGGCCGGCGCGAGACCGGCACGATCATCCCGCGCGACACGCTCGCGCGCATCGAGCCCGGCGAGACGACGCACGCCCAGGTGCTCGATCTCTGCGGGCCCGATCCAGAGGAGCGCGAGCGCCTCAGCGCGCCCGGCCGCCGCACGCTGGTCTACCGCGGGCGCCGAGTGGTTCCTCACCGCGCTCGCCGGCTCGGGTGGCTGGCGACCGTGAACCGGTGGGACATCGAGCACCACGAGGTCGAGATCGAGCTCGAGGGCGACCGCGTGCGCGACGTCCAGGCCCAGGTCAACCGGAGCAGGTTGAGCCAGCCGGGGCCGGCCTGAGGAAGCCGGTTCGGATGCGCCGCTCCGTCTGGCTTCTTGCCCTGGCGATGGCCGTGGCGATGCCCGGCACCGTCCAGGGACAGGTGTTCCTCGCGTCCCGACCGAACCCCGAGTTCACGATCGGCCCGCTCTTCGTGCGGGCCACCGTGATCCCCGAAACCGAAATGGTGACCCTGGACGTTCTCTGGAGCCTCGCGATTCCGCCGAACATCTCCGGGACGGCCATCGAGCAGGATCTCTATTTGCTCTGGCCCAATGCGGTCGACGGCGGCTCCACGGGAGGCCAGCCCGACCCGGCGCTGGCCACCTACGTGAAGAGCCGCGGCTTCACGCCGATCGCGGAAGGGCGGCTGCCGCTCCTGGCCAAAAGCCTCTACCGAATCGGCGAGGAGCTGCCGCCCGAGCCCGTCAAGAACGGCGCGCCTTTCGTGACGTTCGTGCGCCAGGGCGGCCCGCTCGGGCTCACGGCTCCGGTGACGTACGTGCGGATCCCCTGGACGCCGCTCCTGGCCAACCGCACGTGGCAGATGAATCTCCGCATGGAGCTGACCGACCTCATGAAGCGGCGCAAGGCCACCTGGATCGAAGACCTCTTCTGGGGTCCGCAGCACACCATCGCGCTCACCTTCAACGACGTGCGGCCGCGCGCGCTGTTCCCCCTCTACTTCGAGCGTCGGGACCGCGTCGTGCGGCTCGCCGACGATCCGTCGCAGCTTCTCGTCAACTTGAGGGACGCCGACCATCTGAAGATCTACGAGTTCTATCCCGGCTCGGCGCGACGCCGGCTCAGCGAGACCCTGGATTCGACCGAGGAGATCACCCTGTTCCTGGACAGCTCCGAGGGCATCTCGCCCCAGGTGCTCACCGTGCAGTTCGGCTATTTCCGCGGCCTGCGCTCCTGGGCGCCCGTCCTGATCCCGATCGCGTTCTTCGCGCTGGGCAATCTCGCGATGCCGATCTTCATGATGCTGGTCCGCCGGGCGAGCGCCGCGCTGGCCGGCCGCGTCCAGTTCGGGCCCGGCAGCGCCGAGCGCGAGACCGGTGTGGTCCTGTCGCGCGAGACGCTCGCTCGCATCGTGCCGGGGCAGACGACCGCCGAGCAGGTCTTGCGCTCCTGCGGGCCCGAGGCCGAGGAGCACGAGCAGCTCACGGCGCCCGGCCGGCGTACCTTCATCTATCGCGGGCGTCGCGTCGTGCCGCAGGGGCGACGGCGGCTCGGCTGGCTGGCGACGGTGCGCCGATGGTCGATCGAGCAGCACGAGGTCGAGATCACGCTCGAGCGGGACGTCGTCACCGACGTGCAGGCGCGCGTGCGACGCTCGCCGCTCGCGTCACCCGAGACGGCGCCGGCGGCGTAGCGGGCGCTTGACAGGATTGGCAAAGCTCCCCCAGTATCGACCCCCAAGCCCAACGAACGATGACAGGAGACGGAAAGACATGACACAGATGACTCGACGTGACGTGCTCAAGATCGCGGCAGCCGGCGCGGCCGCCGCGCTTCCCGGATCGCCGCATCCGCGCAGGCGCAGACCACCCAGAAGCGCGAGCTCGTCGTCGCCCAGGGCGGCGACATCGCGTACTTCGACCCGCACTTGAGCACGTCGTCGAACGACATCCGCGTCTCGTTCAACATCTTCGACAACCTCGCCAGCCGGCATCCCGACGGCAAGCTCGCACCCGGCCTCGCGACGGAGTGGAAGATGCAGGGCCCGACGACGTGGGTGTTCAAGCTCCGCCAGGGCGTGAAGTGGCACAACGGCGACCCGTTCACCTCGGCGGACGCGAAGTTCAGCCTCGAGCGCTCGCTACGACCCGGACCGTCAAGACGACCGCGTGAACACCGTCTTGACCACGATCGACCGCATCGAGGCGCCCGACGCGGCAACCGCCGTCATCCACACCAAGAAGCCCGATCCGCTGCTGCCGGCGCGCCTCGGCTTCTACGGCGGCCAGATGATCCCGAAGAAGTACCTGGAAGCGGTCGGCGGCGACGACGTTCAACGCCAAGCCGGTCGGCACCGGGCCGGTGCGCTTCGTGTCGTGGACCAAGGACGACAAGCTCGTGATGGACGCCAACCCGGACTACTGGGGCGGCCGGATCGACGTCGACCGCGTGATCTTCCGCGCGCTGCCCGAGATGGCTCCGCGCGTCGCCGCGCTGCTCAAGGGCGAGGTCGACCTCATCACCCAGCTGCCGCCCGACCAGGGCGAGCGGGTCAAGGCCAACGCGGCGACGATGGTGCGGGCGCGCTCTACGCGCGGTCTCTACGTCCTGGCCGTGAACAGCAAGCGGCCCGCCGCTCGACAACCCGCTGGTGAAGCAGGCGCTGTCGCTCGGCCATCGATCGCGAGGCCGATCGTGAAGGAGCTGTGGCGCGGCCGCGGCATCGTCCCGAACCGGCCGATCGCCAAGGGCGACAACCACTTCGACGCCTCGCTGCCGCCGCTCGCCTCAACCCCGCCGAGGCGCGAGACGCGGCTCAAGAAGGCCGGCTACAAGGGCGAGGAGATCATCATCGAGACCACCGTCGGGCTACACCGCCAACGACAAGCCGATGGCCGAGGCCATCGCGGCGATGTGGCGCGACGTCGGCGTCAACGCCAAGGTCGAGGTCTTCGAGTACTCGGTGCGCGCGCAGAAGAACCGCGACAAGAGCTTCAAGGGACTGTGGTGGTCGGACCCGACCTCCACGCTGCGGGATCCGGACGGGATGATGTGGCGGCTCCTCGGCCCGGGCGGGCCCCAGGACTACTGGCGCCACGCGGAGTTCGACGAGCTCGGCAACGCCGCGCGGTTCTCGGTCGACGAGAAGTTCCGCGGCGACGCCTACAAGGAGATGACGCAGATCTTCCTCGAGCACTTCCCGTGGCTCCCGGTCATCCAGCCCTACGAGGACTACGGCCTGCAGAAGTACGTGGAGTGGACGCCGAACCCGCACCAGCAGTTCGAGATCCGTCGCTTCAACTTCAAGTTCCGCCGCGCGTAGACCGGTCGCCCGGGGCCGGAGCCCGCGGGGCCCCGCGCCAGTGGCTCATGCGCGGGCTCCTCCCCTTCCTCGGCTCCCGGCTCCTCCGCGCGCTGGATCGCGCTCTGGCTCGTCTCGACCGTCGTCTTCGTCGTCATGCGCCTGTCGGGCGACCCGGTGCCGCTCCTGCTCCCGCCCGACGCCCCGCGCAGCGAGATCTTCCGCGTGCGGGCCGAGCTGGGCTGGACCGTCCGCTGCCCGTGCAGTACGCGGTGTTCCTCGGCCACGTCGTGCGCGGCGACTTCGGCCGCTCGATCCACTTCCGCCAGCCGGCCATTCAGGTCGTGCGCGGCTACCTGCCCGCGACGTTCGAGCTCGGGCCTGGCCGCGTTCGCCCTGGCGCTGCTCGTGGCGGTGCCCATCGGGTCGTCTCCGCCGTGAACCGCAACTCGGTCGATCGACCACGCGACGATGGGCGCTGGCGCTCATCGGCCAGTCGGCGCCGACGTTCTTCCTCGGCATCCTCCTCATCCTGATCTGTCTCGCTGAAGCTCGGGCTTCTGCCGACCTCGGGCCGCGAGCGACTGGCGACAGCCTCGTGCTGCCCGCGCTCACCCTGGGCGCCTTCGCGATGGCCTCGATCGCGCGGCTCACCCGCTCGGCCGTGCTCGAGGTGCTGCGCGCGGACTACATCCGCACGGCGCGCGCCAAGGGCGTCACCGAAGCGCTGGTGGTCGCCAAGCACACCCTGAAGAACGCGGCGCGTGCCGATCGTGACGATCACCGGCGCTCCAGTTCGGCACCCTGCTCGGCGGCGCCGTCGTGACCGAGACGGTGTTCGCCTGGCCCGGCATCGGGCGCCTCGCCATCCAGTCGATCTACAACCGCGACTATCCGGTCGTGCAGTGCACCGTGTTCGTCTCCGCCGCTGCTGTTCATCGTGATCAACTTCTGCATCGACCTCATCTATGGCCTCCTCGATCCTCGCGTCCGCTCCGGCTGAGGCGGCGCGCGCCCGAGCGCGCGCGCGGCGCACGCGCGGGCTGGCGGTCGGCCGGCGGCGTGCTTCGTCGGCGCTGCTGCTGGTGGCGGCGCTCGCGGCGCCGCTGATCGCGCCGGCACGATCCGATCAGCCAGTCGCTCCGCGGCCGGCTCGCGGCGCCGACCCTCGACGGCGCCGACGGCAAGGCGCACCTGCTCGGCACCGATCACCTCGGGCCGCGACGTCCTCTCGCGCGTGATCTACGGCGCGCGGGTGTCGCTGCTGGTCGGGTTCGCGGCGGTGGTGGTGGGCGGGCTCGTCGGCGCCACGCTCGGGCTCCTGGCCGGCTTCCGCGGCGGGTGGACCGACAGCGTGATCATGACGCTCGCCGACGCCCAGCTCGCGTTTCCGTTCATCCTGCTCGCGATCGGGATCATCGCGGTGCTCGGCCCGAGCTTCCCCACGCTGATCGTCGTCATCGGGCTCTCGGGGTGGGTCGCCTACGCGCGCGTGCTGCGCTCGCAGGTGCTCGTCCTGCGCTCGCGCGAGTTCGTCGACGCGATCCACGCCCTCGGCGGCTCGGTCGGCGCGCGTCATCGCCCGGCACGTGCTGCCCAACGTCGCTCTCGTCGCTGGTCGTCATCGCCACGCTCGAGCTGGCGCGCGCGATCGTGCTCGAGGCCACGCTCTCGTTCCTGGGCCTCGGCGTCCAGCCGCCGACGCCCGTCGTGGGGCGGGATGGTGCACGAGGGGCGCGAATACCTCGACTCGGCCTGGTGGATCTCGACGGCCCCGGGGATCGTGCTCATGACTCACGTCGGTCGTCGTCAGCCGCACCGGCGACTGGCTTCGCGATCTCCTCGATCCGACTCTTCGCGGGGAGTAGCCGAGCGGCCGGCCGCCGACCGGCGGTCCGCCGATGGCCCTATGGCAAATCACCCTGGAGGTCGAGTAGGGTACGGCGAAGCGCCGGAAGCGCACGAAAGGAGCAACGGCCCATGAGACACGCACTGCGGAGTCTGATCGCCCTCGGAAGCGCCCTCGCCTGTCTCGTGGGCGGCGTGGCCCTCGCGCAGGACAAATCCGCCGACAACATGGACGTCCTGCGCGAACAGCTGCGGGCTGACAAGAAGGCCGTAGTGGCCTCGGTGCTCGAGCTCACTGAAGGCGAGGCCAAGGCCTTCTGGCCGGTCTATAACGCGTATCAGAGCGACATGGTCAGTCACTACGATCGTGCTGCTGAAGTTCATCGACACCTACGCCAAGAGCTACCAGGCGATGAACGACCAGACGGCGACGACCCTGGTCAAACAGTTCCTGGCGATCGAGCGCGATCACGTCGCGCTGCTGACGTCGTACCAGCCGCGCTTCAGCAAGGTTTTGCCGCCGCTGAAGGTCGCGAAGCTGTACCAGATCGAGAACAAGGCGCGGGCTCTCGTGAACTACGAGCTCGCGCGCGGCATCCCGCTCGTCAAATAGTTCCGCGATGGACACGGGACTCTGTGAGCTCCCGGATCGCATCGCGCACGATTGGAGGACAGTAACGATGTTGAAAGCTCGATTCATCGCTGGTCTGCTGGCGCTTGCCCTGGCAACGACACCCCCGATGATCACTCGACCCGCTCTGGCCGCATCGGCCGCGGAGATCAACCGCGACGCCAACGCCGTGCTGACCAAGCTCTACGCTACGAAGCCGGACGCCAAGAAGCTGGCGGCTCGGGCCAAGGCCATTCTCATCTTTCCGACCATCTACAAGGCCGGCTTCATGTTCGGCGCCCAGTACGGCGAGGGCGTCCTTCGCCGGGGAACAAGAGCGTCGGCTACTACAACACGGTGGCGGCGTCTTACGGCTGGCAGGCGGGGGCGCAGGCCTTCGGGTACGCGCTCTTCTTCATGAACGAGTCCGCGCTCAGCTACCTGGACAAGAGCGACGGCTTCGAGGTCGGAATAGGGCCGAGCATCGTCGTGCTCGACGAGGGCATGGGAAAGGCCATGACGACCTCGACCGTGACGCAAGACATCTACGCGATCATCTTCGACCAGACGGGGCTGATGGCGGGAGCCGGGGTGCAGGGATCGAAGATCAGCAAGATCGACAAGTGATCCGCCGGTCGGTCACCGTCAGGGTCGGACGCGCCCGACCGAGCTAGCAGGCCGCGTCCGCGACCGGGATCCGCTCGACGATGCAGAACGGAATCGTCACGCTCTCGGTGCATGCCAGGCAGTAGAAGTCTAGCTCGAGCCCGGCCCGCTGCCCGTGCAGCGAGAGCCGCTGGTTGCACCGGGTGTGGTGAAGCCCGCCGTCGAGCGCCATGTACACGGTCATGACTTCAGTCGCCGTCTCCGCGTCCGAGTCTGATCTCATCGCCGTCGCCCTCCTGACCCTGAACAAAAGCAATCCGCATTCCAGTGGCAGGAGCCCTGAAGTGCCCACTAACTACATGAAAGATAAGGCGGGCGTCGTAACGGTCAGGTTCAGGTGTTCAGGAACTGGACGGCGACTGGGAAGCCCTGGACCGGCCCGGACGGTCAGCCGCGCCAGCGCGAGAGCCGGTCGTTCAAGTGATCGAGGGAAAGGACGATCGCGATCGACGCGGCCGACACGAGCGCAGTCGCGGCGAAGAGCTCCGGCGCCTGAAAGCCGTTGGCGTACGCGCTCAGCACGTAGCCCATCCCGCGGACTCCGGCGAACATCTCGACCACGAGGACCCCGAGCAGGCAGAAGACGACGCCCAGGCGCATGCCGGCGAGCACGGAGGGCACGATCGCCGGCAGGAGCACCTTCCAGTAGAGCTGCCACGTCGTCGCGCCGAGCGAGCGCGCCACGGTCACGAGCGTCCGGTCCACGTCGCGCACCGCGCCCATGACGATGACCATGATCGGAAAGAAGCCGTGGAGCACGCCGTAGAAGACCGCCGGGGTCGTCCCGTACCCGAGCAGGAGGACGATCCACGGCAGCACGAGGATCTTCGGGATGCCGTAGAGCGCGATCACGTACGGCGACAGGACGTCCCGCAGGAGCCGCACCGAGCCGACCACGACGCCCGCCGAGACGCCGAGCGCGACCGACAGGACGTACGCCACGGCCGTCTTGCCGAGGGTGTCGGCGAGGCCCGCGAACGCCCCGCCGCCGATGCGGAGGAGCGCCGGCGCGACCGCGCTCGGCGCTGGGACGAAGAGTGGGTCGACCCAGCCCGATCGCGCCGCGAGCTCCCAGCACGCCGAGCCCGGCGATCACGGTCACGAGCTGGAGCACTCTGACCCTCATTCCGTCCATCGGCGCGCGCGCCGCTCGACGAGGCTCGCCAGGACGTCGGAGCCGACGACCAGAACCAGGGTGACCAGCACGAGGGCGACGTAGTCCCCCGTGCGCAGGAGCCCGTAGGCGTGGTTGATGAGGGCGCCGATGCCGGCCTTCGAGCCGAGGATCTCGCCGACGACGACGCCGATCACGCAGAGCGCGAGCCCGGTCCTGAGCCCGCCGACGAGCGTGAAGACCATCGCGGGCAACATGACCTCGTCGAAAGACGGTCACCGTGCCCGCGCCGTACGCGCGCGCGACCAGGACGAGCTGCGGGTTCACCTGACGGATGCCGGCGAGCACCGCCAGCGCGATCGGAAAGAAGCCGAGCAGGAAGCCGAAGGCGATCTTCGAGGCCGCGTCGAGACCGAAGAAGAGCATGAGCGAGGGATACCAGACGACCGCCGGCACCGCGTAAAGGCGCCGCGAGCATCGGCCCCCACGCCCGCCCGACCAGCCGGTGCATGCCGAGCGCGAACCCGCAGCCGAGTCCGGCGGCGACCGCCAGCGCGTACGCGGTCGCGATCTCGCGCACCGTCAAGAGGAGACTGCCGGCAGGTCGGGATAGGACCGCAGCAGCACGAGGTCGCGCAAGGCCGGAAGGACCGCCGACGGCGGGACGCCGAGGAGCGGGTTGACCGCCCTGCCCGCGATTTCCCAGGCCACCAGGGCGAGCGCGAGGAGCGCCAGCCGCAGGGCGAACGACCGCTCATCGCATCGCTCTCAGCGACTCCTCACGGATCTCGCTCCAGAGCTTGGCGCGGAGCGCCGACCATCTCGGACGACTCCATCGAGCGCGGGTATTCCATCGTCAGGTCGAGCGCCGCCTTGATCCGTCCCGGCCGCGCCGTCATGACGGCCACGCGGGTCGACAGGAAGAGCGCCTCGTGCAGGCTGTGCGTGACGAAGATGACGGTCTTGCGCGTACGCCGCCAGATGTCGAGCAGCCACTCGCCCATCAGGACGCGCGTCTGCTCGTCGAGCGCGCCGAACGGCTCGTCCATCAGGAGGATCTTCGCGTCGAGCGCCAGCGCGCGCCCGATCGCCACGCGCTGCTTCATCCCGCCCGACAGCTCGCGCGGATACTTCTCGGCGAAGCCGGAGCCCGAGCGGGCCCAGGAGCTCGCTGGCCGCCCGGCGCCGGCGCTCGGCCGGCACCCCCTGCAGCTCGAGGCCGAACTCGACGTTCTGCAAGGCGGTGCGCCAGGGAAAGAGGCCGGCCTCCTGGAACACGGTGGCGACGCGCCGCGGGTCCGGCCCGGTCACCGGCCGGCCGTCGACCAGCAGGCGGCCCTGGTCGGGCGTGACGAGGCCGCCGAGCATGCCGAGCAAGGTGGACTTGCCGCATCCGGAGGGTCCGATGAGCGTGCAGAACGCGCCCTCCTCGACGGAGAGCGAGACGTCGTGGAGCGCTTCGACCGGGCCCGAGCTTGTGAGGTAGCGCTTGGTGACGCCCCTCGACGGTGATCAGCGCGGGACGCGCGCTCACGTGCGCTGGAGGATCTCCCGGGCGATCACGAGGCGCTGGATTTCGGAGGTGCCCTCGCCGATCTCGGTGAGCTTCGCGTCGCGGAAAATGCGCTCGACCGGGAACTCGGTGATGTACCCCGCGCCGCCGTGGAGCTGCACCGCCTTGAGGCCGCCTTCATCGCGGCCTCGGACGAGAAAAGCTTGGCCATCGCGGCGGCGTGCATGGCGGGACGGCCCGTGTCCTTCAGCGGGCCGCGCGCAGGGTGAGCAGGCGCGCCACCTCGACCTCGGTCGCGACCTCCGCGATCATGCCCTGCAGCCCGTTGAACTCGGCGAGCGTGCGTCCGAACGCCCTGCGCTGCCGCATGTACTTCACAGCCTGGTCGACGGCGGCCTGGGCGATGCCGACGGCCATGGCCGCCATGGCGATGCGGCCGCCTTCGAGCACCTGCATCGCCTGGACGAATCCCTGGCCGCGCTCGCCGCATCAGCTTGTCGGCGGGCACCCGGGCGTCCTCGAAGATCAGCTCGGCGGTGTCGGACGCGTGCAAGCCGAGCTTGCGATAGGGCGGGCCCGGCTGAAGCCAGGCGTGCCCTTCCCACGACGAAGGCCGAGATGCCCTGGCTCTTGCGCCTCCGCATCCGTGCGCGCCATCACCACGGCGATCGAGGCCGACCGAGGCGTTGGTGATGAACGCCTTGCTGCCGTTCACGATCCACTGCCCGTCCCGCAGCTCGGCGCGCGTCGCGAGCGCGGCCGCGTCGGACCCCGAGCCCGGCTCGGTGAGACCCCAGGCGCCGAGCACCCCACCGTGGCGAGGCCGGCACGTATTTGCGCTTGAGCTCAGGCGACCCGAAGCAGCGCGATGTGGTTCGTGCAGAGCGAGTTGTGCGCCCACATCGTGATGCCGACCGACGCGTCCCCGCGGCTCAGCTCCTCGACGATCAGCGCGTAGGACACGTAGTCGAGGCCGGCGCCGCCGAGATCCTCGGGCACGACGACGCCGAGGAAGCCCAGCGGGCCGAGCTTGGCGACGATCTCGTGGGGAAACTCGTGGCGCTCGTCGAACGGCGCGATCCGGTCGCCGAGCTCGGCCTCGGCGAACTGGCGCGCGACATCGCGGACCTGTCGCTGCTCGGCGGTCAGCTCGAAATCCACGCGTCAGACCGCCGCGCGAATGTGCTCGCGCACGAAGCGCACGATGTCCTGGGTCGAGGTGCCGGGCGTGAACAGCTCCTTGACACCCATCGCCTTCAGCGCGGCGATGTCCTCGGGCGGAATGATGCCGCCGCCGAACACGGCGATATCGCCGGCGCCCTCAGCGGCCAGCAGCTCGATGACCCGCTGGAAGAGGTAGTTGTGGGCCCCGGAGAGCACCGAGAGCCCGATGGCGTCCGCGTCTTCCTGGACCGCCGTGGCGACGATCTGCTCGGGCGTCTGGTGCAGGCCGGTGTAGATCACCTCGAAGCCGGCGTCGCGCAGCGCCCGCGCGACGATCTTCGCGCCGCGGTCGTGGCCGTCGAGCCCCGGCTTGGCGACGACGACGCGGATCGACCGTTCGGCCATCACGTGCCTCCTCCAAGGGCGGCCCGGATCTGGTCGCCCGCCTTCACGATGCGTTCCCGGTCGCCCGGGACGAGCTTCCAGTCGAACCCTTTGCCGTCGTTGGTCCAGCGCGGGATCAGATGCAGGTGGAAGTGCGGCACGGACTGGAACGCCGCCGGGCCGTTGGCCTGGAGCAGGTTCGAGCCGTCCGGCTTGAGCGCCGCGCGCTGCGCCGTCGCGACCCGTTTGGCCGTGAGGATCGCGGCCTGCAGATCCGCCGGCTCCGCGTCGTAGATCGTGGCGGCATGCGCCTTGGTGAGCACCAGGCAGTGTCCGGCGTTGAGCGGATTGATATCCATGATGCACAGCGTCCGCTCGTCCTCGTACACCTTCGTCGACGGGATCTGCCCGTCGCGGATCTTGCAGAAGACGCAGTCGCTCATCGCGATCGCCTAGACCGCCACCGTCCAGCCGCGCGTATCCGGCGCCGTGCCGTACTGGATGCCGACGATCGTGTCGTAGAGCTTCTGCGTCAACGGGCCGATCCGCCCGCCGTTGATCACGATGCGCTCGCCCTTGTAGGAGAGCTCGCCGACGGGCGAGATGACGGCCGCGGTGCCCGTGCCCCAGACCTCCTCGAGCTTGCCCTGGCGCGGCGGCGGCGGCGACTTCGTCGATCGACACCGGCCGCTCGGAGACGCGGAGCCCCCACTCGCGCATCAGGGTCAGCACCGAGTCGCGCGTCACGCCGGCCAGGATCGTGCCGCTGAGCGGCGGCGTGATGATCTCGTCGCCGATCTTCAGCATGATGTTCATCGTGCCGACCTCGTCGATGTACTTGCGCTCGCGGCCGTCGAGCCACAGCACCTGCGTGAACCCGTCGTGCTTGGCCTCTTCAGCGGCGTAGAGGCTCGCCGCGTAGTTGACGCCGGTCTTGGCGCCGCCCACGCCGCCCTCCACCGCGCGCACGTACTTGTCGACCACGAGGATCTTCACCGGGTTCATGCCCTCGGGGTAATAGGCGCCGACCGGCGACAGGATCACGTAGTAGATGTAGGACTTCGCCGGCCGCACGCCGAGGAAGGCCTCGTTGGCGATGATCGTGGGCCGCACGTAGAGCGAGGTCCCGACCGTCGACGGCACCCAGTCCTTCTCCATTCCGACCAGGGTCACCAGCGACTTCAGCGCGAGCTCGGGATCGAGCGGCGGGATGCAGAGACGGCGCGAGGACTCGATCAGCCGCGCGACGTGCTTCTGCGGCCGGAAGAGCCGGACCTTGCCGTCGCGCGCGCGGAACGCCTTGAGCCCGTCGAAGACCGCCTGGGCGTAGTGGAGCACCGCCGCCGCCGGGTCCATCGAGAACGGCCCGTACGGCTCGATCCGCGGATCGTACCAGCCCTTCTCTTCCTGGAAGTCCATCACGAACATGTGATCGGTGAAGACGGTTCCGAACGTGAGCTCGCTGTCCTTCGGCTTCGGCTTCTTCACCGTCGCCCGGCTGATCCGGATTGGCTCACTCATCTCATCCCCTCACCCTTGGAGTTCTTGCTGCTTCTGCATCTCGGCGGCTGATCAAAACGATCCAGATGCGAGGCGGCGCCGAAGACCCGACTGAGGCGTATGCCGCATACGCCGCAGGGAGGGTCGCAGGCGCCAACGAAGCAGATGGGTCGTTTTCATCAGCCGCCTCTAGAAGATTATGGGCTCGCGATACAGCCCGAACACCTGGCGGTAGACGTCTGAAATCTCGCCAAGACTCACGTACTCCTTCACCGCGTCGATCAGCACCGGCATCACGTTGCGCTGCTCGCGGCACGCTTCCGCGAGCTGCTTGAGCCGGCGCTCGACCTTGGCGCCGTCGCGCGCGGCCTTGAAGCGGCCGACGCGCTCGATCTGCTCGCGCTCGACGGCCGCGTCGATCTTGAGGTAGTTGATCGGCCGCTCCTCGGTCATCACGTACTTGTTGACGCCGACGACGACCTTCTCGCGGCGGTCGTCCATCAGCTGGTAGCGATACGCGGCGTCCGCGATCTCGCGCTGCGGATAGCCGGTGTCGATCGCGCGGACGATGCCGCCCATCGCGTCGATCTTCCGGATGTACTCGAGCGCGCCGGCCTCCATCTGGTCCGTCAACGTCTCGAGATAGTACGAGCCGCCGAGGGGGTCGATCGTGAGCGCGACGCCGGACTCCTCCGCGATGATCTGCTGCGTCCGGAGCGCGACCGTCACCGCGTCCTCGGTCGGCAAGGCCCACGTCTCGTCGTAGGAGTTCGTGTGCAGCGACTGCGCGCCGCCGAGCACGGCCGCCAGGGCCTGGAGCGCGACCCGCGCGATGTTGTTGAGGGGCTGCTGGGCGGTCGCCGAGACGCCGGCGGTCTGGGTGTGCGTCCTCAGACGCATCGACTCCGGCTTCTTGGCGCCGAACCGCTCCTTCATGAAGCGCGCCCAGATTCGCCGCGCCGCCCGGAGCTTGGCGATCTCCTCGAAGAAGTCGTTGTGGATGTCGAAGAAGAACGACAGGCGCGGCGCAAAGCTGTCGATGTCGAGCCCGCGCGCGCAGGCGGCCTCGACGTAGCCGAGCCCGTCGGCCAGGGTGAACGCCAGCTCCTGCACCGCGGTCGATCCGGCCTCGCGGATGTGGTAGCCCGAGATCGAAACCGGGTTGAATCGCGGCACGTGCTTCGACGTGAACTCGATCATGTCGACCACGATCCGGACGGCCGGATCGGGCGGGCAGATCCATTCCTTCTGGGCGATGAACTCCTTCAGCATGTCGTTCTGCATCGTGCCGCCGACCCGGCTCCACGACACGCCCTGCTTCTCGGCGATCGCCAGGTACATCGCGAGCGCCACCGACGCCGTGCAGTTGATCGTCATCGACGTGGTGACGTCGCCGAGCGGGATGTCGGCGAACAACCGCTCGAAGTCGTCCAGGGTCGAGATCGACACGCCTTCCTTGCCGACCTCGCCGCGCGCCCGCGGGTGATCGGCGTCGTAGCCCATCAGCGCGGGCATGTCGAACGCGGTCGAGAGACCGGTCTGCCCCTGCTCGAGCAGGTACTTGAAGCGAAGGTTGGTGTCCTCGGGCCGTCCGAAGCCCGCGAACATCCGCATCGTCCAGAGCCGGCCGCGATACATCGTCGGATAGACACCACGAGTGAACGGATACTCGCCCGGGCGTCCGAGCTTCTCGTCGGCCGACCAGCCGCGTAGGCTGTCGGGCGTGTAGAGCTGCTCGATCGGGATGCCCGAAAGGGTCTCGAATCGCACCGGGCGCTCGGGCCCGCGCTCAGGCTCCGCCATGATCACCTCGCAGCAGGTGGCGCGCGACCACCAGCTTCTGGATCTGCGACGTCCCCTCGTACAGCTGCGTGATCTTCGCGTCGCGGAAGGCACGCTCGACCTCGTACTCCTTGATGAAGCCGTAGCCACCGTGGACCTGGATCGCGTCGGTGGTGACCTTCATCGCCGTCTCGGCGGCGAACAGCTTGGCCATCGCGGCGGCGGTGCGGTAGGGCTGGCCGGCGTCCTTGAGCGCCGCCGCCTTGCGGGTCAAGAGCCGCGCGCCGTCGATCGCGACCGCCATGTCCGCCAGCATCCACTGAACCATCTGGTGCTCGCCGATGATCACGCCGAAGGCCTTGCGCTCGCGCGCATAGGCCACCGAGCGCTCGTAGGCCCCGGTGGCGATGCCGACCGCCTGCGCGGCGATCCCGATCCGCCCGCCGTCGACCGCCATCATGGCGATCTTGAAACCCTGCCCCTCCTCGCCCACCCGGTTGGCCGCCGGCACGCGGCAGTCGTCGAACAAGAGCTCGGCGGTGTCGGAGGCGCGGATTCCGAGCTTGTCCTCGGTCTTGCCCACCGTGAATCCCGGGGTGCCCTTCTCGACGACGAGGGCCGTGATGCCGCGGTGCCCCTTCTCGCGATCGGTCTGGCAGAAGACGAGCGCGAACGATGCCTCGCGCCCGGTGGTGATGAAGCGCTTTCGGCCGTTGACCACGTAGTGATCGCCGTCGCGCACCGCCAACGTCGCCTGGTTCGTCGCGTCCGAGCCCGCCTGCGGCTCGGTGAGCGCGAAGCAGCCGTGGGCGTGGCCCGAGGCGACCGGCGTCAGGAACCGCTCGCGCTGGGCGTCGGTGCCGAAGCGCGCGAGCGGATCGCCGTAGAGCGAGTTGTTGACGGACATGACCACCGCGTGGCTCGCGCACACCCGTGCGATCTCCTCGAGCGCCACGACGTACGCGACGGCGCCGGCGCCGCTTCCGCCCCAGCGCTCGGGAATCGCAATGCCCATGAGTCCGAGCTCGCCCATCCGCTTGACCGTCTCGTGCGGGAAGCGCGAGTCGCGGTCGATCTCGGCGGCGATGGGCCTGATCTGGGTTTCGGCGAACTCCCGCGCCGTCGCCTGGATCAGCTGCTGCTCGGACGTCAGATCGAACGTCACGTCGCCCTTCCTATTTCTCCAGGAGCTTCTTGAACTCTTTCGTCAACTCCGGCACGACCTCGAAGAGATCGGCCACGATCCCGAAATCGGCGATCTTGAAGATCGGCGCCTCCGGGTCCTTGTTGACCGCCACGATGACCTTCGAGGTGCGCATGCCGGCGAGATGCTGGATGGCGCCCGACACGCCGAAGCCGAGGTAGAGCTTCGGCGAGATCGTCCGGCCGGTCTGGCCGATCTGGAAGCGGTGCGGCCGCCAGCCCGCGTCCACCGCCGCCCGTGAGGCGCCGACCGCGGCGCCGATGACGCGCCCCAGCTCTTCGAGGATCACGTAGTTCTCCGGCCCCTTCATGCCGCGTCCGCCGGAGATGACGGTCTCGGCCTCGGTGAGCTCGGGCAGGCCGGTCGAGACCTCCTCGCGACGCTCGACGAACTTCATCTGGGCGCCCGGCGCGGTGATGCTCGGCCGCTCGACCGACGCGGTCTTGCCGGGTTGGGATTCGGCGGGACGGAACACGTTCGGGCGCAGGGTCGCGACCCACGGCGACTTCGCCCACGTCACCTTCGAGAGGAGCTTGCCGGCGTAGACCGGCCGGGTCGCGACGAGCTTGTCGCCCTCCATCGCGAACCGGACGGAGTCGGCCGAGAGGCCCACGCCGAGCTTCGCGGCCAGCCGCGCCACGAACTCGCGCTGGCGGCTGGTGACCGGCGCGAAGATGGCCGCCGGCGACTCCTTTGCCGCGAGGTCGGCCGCGGCCGCCGTCCAGACTTCGCTCTGGTAGGGCGCGAATGCGGCATTCTCGAGCAGGAGCACCCGCGAGGCGCCCCATTCGCCAAGCTGCTTCAGGCCGGCCTCGCTCGCCTTGTCGGTGAGCCAGACCGCTTCGACCCGGCCGGGGGCGAGCCGCGCGGCTTCGCCGATCACCTCGGCCATGACCTTCTTGGGCGAGCCGTTTCGATCGTCTTCGACGACGCACCAGAACGCGTTGGGCATTTCTCGACTCTCCCTAGATCGCTTTGGCGTCTTCGCGCAGGGCGCGGACGAGCTCTTTCACCGCGGTGGGGACGTCGCCCTGGATGACGCGCCCCGGGGGACGCGCCGGCAGCGCCTCGAGCCCGACGATCGAGAGCTGCGGCGCCTCGGCCGCGATACCGAGGTCGGCCGCTTTCACGTCCTTGATCTCCTTCTTCTTGGCGCCCATGATCCCTTTCAACGTCGGATACCGAGGCTCGTTGAGCCCCTTCTGTGCGGCGAGGACGGCGGGCAGCGGCAGATCGAAGACCTCGAGGCCGCCCTCGACCTGGCGGGCGGCGCGAATGCTCTTGCCGTCGCCGTCGATCGTTTCCTCCATGATCCAGTAGGCGCTCGGCCAGCCCAGCACCTCGGCGAGCTGTGCCGTCACCGCGCCCATGTCGTCGTCGATCGCCTGGCGGCCGCACAGCACGAGCTGCGGCGCTTCCTGCTTGATGACCGCGGCGAGCGCCTTCGCGGTCGCCAGGGTGTCGGCCGCGGACCAGGCGGGGTCGTTCAGATGGATCGCACGATCGCACCCCATCGCCAGGCTGGAGCGAAGCGCTTCCTTGACCCGGTCGGGACCGAGCGAGACTGCCACGACCTCGCCCTGGCCGCGCTTTTCCTTGATGCGCAGCGCCTCCTCGATCGCGAACTCGTCGTAGGGCGAGACGATCCACGTGATGCCCGTGGTGTCGATCGACTTTCCGTCCGCGGCGATCTTCACCTGGGTCGCCGTGTCGGGCACCTGCTTGATGGTGACGAGGATCTTCATGACGTCGCTCCTTCGTAGTGGAGTTCGCGGGTGATGCGGAAGCGGTCGCCCGGGATGAAGACGCGATCGAAGACGACCGGCGCCCCGGCGGGGTTGTAGGAAACGCGCTCGGACTCGAACGCCGGCTCGCCGGCGCGGCACCCGAGCTCGCGCGCTTCCCGCCGGCCCAGACGCACCGCCGAAACCGTTTCGCTGGCGCGCGTGATGACGACGCCCAGCTTGAACTCGAGGACCTGATGCAGGGGTGTCAGGGCGAGATCGGCCCTGATCACCTCGTCGCCGAGCGGGGACGGCAGGAAGGACCGCTGCAGGCTCATCGGATGCGCGTCGACCAATCGGAGACGCTCGAGCACGAGCACGCGCGGGCGGCCGGGCAGACGCAGCGCCTCGGCCACGCGACGATCAGCCGCGGCGAACCGTGTTCCGAGGAGCCGGGTCGCAACGTGCTCGCCCTTGGCCGAGAGGTCGCCTGCGAAGCGCTGGAGCTGGAGGATGTCGTAATCGATCGACGGCGCGGCGACGAACGTGCCGAGCCCGTGGCGGCGGCTGATCAGGTGCTCGCGCTCGAGCAGCTCGAGGGCCTGACGAAGCGTCATGAGCGTCACGCCGAAGCTCTTCGCGAGTTGGCGCTGGTTGTCGAGCCTGGCACCGGATGGAAGCTCGCCCCCGCGGATCCGCTCGCGCAAGGCCTCGGCGATTTTGTGGTAGCGGGGCACTCGACCGTTGAGCTTCATCCTGCCGTTCATAGAACCTCAGTGTTCTAGAACTCCGAGCCTCGACAGCAATCGCGATCAGCGCCGTCACACGGAAGAGAAACGACAACTCCGAAAGGCACTTCGGACCTCGAGCGCCCGCGACGGCTTATCCTACCACCTTTTTCGGAGGGTTTCGACTTGGCGCGGCCCCGCCCTCAGGACGCGCCCGAGAGCTCCCGGGTAAGTCCGATGAGCCGCTCGAGCTTCTCGCGCGCGGCGCCCCGGTCGATCGAGCGAGCCGCCAGCTCGACCCCCTCCTTCAAGTCGCGCGCCCGGGCCCCGACGACGAGCGCCGCGGCGGCGTTCATGAGGACGATGTCTCGCTTGGCGCCGGGCTCGCCGCGCAGGATCGCCCGAATGATCTCGGCGTTCTGCTCGCGGTCGCCGCCGAGCAGGTCGCGGATCGCCGCGCGCGAGAGCCCAAAGTCTTCCGGCCGGACCGTGAACGTTCGCACGACGCCCTCGCGCACCTCGGAGACCCGGCTCTCGCCGGTGTTGGAGATCTCGTCGAGGCCGTCGGCGCCGTGGACGACGAAGGCTCGGAACGTGCCCAGCTCGGCCAGGACCCGCGCGAGCGGCTCGGTGAGCGCCGCCGCGGCGACCCCGATGACCTGGGCATTCGCGCCCGCCGGATTGGTCAGGGGCCCGAGCAGATTGAACACCGTCCGGATCCCGACCTCGCGCCGCGCGGTCATCACGTGCTTCATCGCCGTGTGGAGAAGCGGCGCGTAGAGAAAGCCGATGCCGACCTCGGCGACGCATCGCCCGACCTGCTCGGGGCTCAGCTGGAGGTTGACGCCGAGCGTCTCGACGACGTCGGCCGAGCCGCAGAGCGAGGCGCCGCTCAGCCCGGACATCGAGCGGTTGCCGTGCTTGGCGACCCGGAGGCCGGCGCCCGCGACCACGAAGGCGGTCGCCGTCGAGACGTTGAACGTTCCCGAGGCGTCGCCGCCCGTACCGCACGTGTCGACGAGCATCTCGCGGTCGGTGCCGGTGAGCGCGGCCGTCTCCTCGGCGCGCGTGTGGACCCGCGCGACCTTCGAGCGCATCACCTGCGCGAAGCCGATCAGCTCTTCGACCGTCTCGCCCTTCATCCGGAGCGCGGTCAGGAAGGCAGCGATCTGCGCGTCGGTGGCGGTGCCCGACATGATGGCTTCCATCGCGCCGGCGGCCTCGATGCGCGTGAGGTCGCGCCGATCGACGAGGACTCGCGTCGCCTCCGTGATGATCGGACTCGTCATGCAGGCCCCTCCTCGATCCATAGGCGCGCCTCGACCGGCGGGGCCCAGCCCCGCGACGGCCGGCGGCGCGCACCACCCCCGCGTCGGGGCCCACAGAGTATCGCACCTCGGTCTCGGGGAGACGGGGGCCCTAGGCCCCGGCGGCGCTCTCGTCGTCGAAATCTGCGGGACGCAGCTGATCCAGCCACCGGCGGACCGCGCGAGATCGTAGCTCGTGGTCGGCCGGACACGCGTGGGCGAGCGCCCCCGGCGAGGCAAGAATCGGCGCCTTCGCCCTCAGCGCGAGGGCGAGCGCGTCCGCGGGATGGCACACCATCGCGAGATCGCGGCCCTCCCGACGGACCACGAGCGACGTGCTCACGCCGCGATCATCGCCGTCGATCTCGGCGCGCACGATCTCGAGTCCGCCGGCCTGCGCCATTTCTCCGACCAGATCGAAGATCGGCACGTTCGCGCAGCACGTCTTGCCGAGGACACGGGCCAGCCGATTCGCCTCGTTCATCGGCAGGTAAAACGACAGCCATCGGCTCCGGTCGACGTCCTCGAGGAGGACCATGGGCTTGGAGGTCTGTCGGCAGGTGCACAGGTCGACGATTCGCATCTCCGTCATTTGGTGGCTCCAGCATCCGGCGCGCCGCCCGCCGGTCCCGGGAACTCGCGCTGGAACCAGTCCTGCACGAGATTCTTCTCGTACCGCAGCGGGTCGGTGGCCAGGCGCACGGCGCGCGTCAGGTACAGTGGATCGCGGAGCTCGCGCGGCCCCGCGCTCACGACCTTGCCGTCACGGTCGGTCAGGCGAAAGTCGAGCCGGATACGCGGGGCGTAGACGTCGAGCATCACGCGGACGCTGCAGGCCTGCGGGCCGCGCCACGTCTCGAACTCGCCGGCCATGTCCACGTCCGTGACGGTGATAGCGAGCGCGCCGCCCTCGGGGACATGGCGCGCGCCGGTGGCCCGGATGAACTGCGTGAAATCCGTCAAGAGGCCACGCGTGCGCTCGTCCATGCCGACGCACGTGGCCTTGAAATCGGTGAACCGCTCGGGCCGCGGAATCTGAACCGTCACCCGGGCCGCGCCGGCCGGGAGCGGATCGGCGGCGAGCGCCGGGCCGACCGCCGTCTCGATCAGCATTGCGGCGGCGAGGAGGAGCGCGCGCCCCCTCCAGCAGGCGACCCGAGACGAGGACGGACATCGCGCCGCCTCCCGTCAGCTCTCCGCCCAGCCGCGGAGAAGATTGTGATAGCAGCTCGTCAGCGCGACGACAGCGCGGTGCTCGGGAATCACCTCGGCCACCTGGTTGATGGCCATGTCGAGATCGAACAGCACGGTGCGCTGGCCGTCGTCACGAATCATGCTCTGGATCCAGAAGAACGACGCGAGCCTGACCCCGCGCGTCACCGGGTTGACCCGGTGCAGGCTCGTTCCCGGATAGAGGATCGCGTCACCGGCCGGCAGCTTGACCGAGTGGGCGCCGTACGTGTCCTCGACGACGAGCTCGCCGCCGTCGTACTCCTCCGGCCGCGTCAGGAACAACGTCATCGACAGGTCGGTGCGAACGCGGAGCGGCGTACCGGCGACCTGCCGGATCGCATTGTCGACGTGGCTTCCGAAGTTCATGCCCGGCTCGTACCGGTTGAAGAGCGGCGGAAAGACGCGCTGCGGGAGGGCCGCCGAGACGAACAATTGGTTCCGCTCGAGGGCGAGCACGATCATCTCGCCCATCTCGCGCGCCTCGGGCGTGCCCTCGGCGATCTGGAGGTTGTACTTGGCCTTCGCCGACTGGTGTCCGGCGGTGACGCGGCCGTCGACCCACTTCGCGCGCTCCATGAGCTCGCGGCAGCGCGCGACCTGGGCCTCGGTCAGAACGTGCGGCAGATGCAGCAGCATGTCAGAAGCTCCAGGTCCCGGTGAGCAGGTAGGTGCGCGCCGTCCCGGGGACCGCGTGCCCAGGATGCACCTGGTCGGTGTACCGCTCGTCCGAGACGTTGATGATGTTGGCGCGGATCTCGATCGGCTTGATCGGCCGATACGCCGCCGTGACGTCGCCGCGCACGTACCAGGGCACGGTGATAGTGTTGATGTTGTTGGCGTAGCGGCTGCTCGAGTAGAACGCGCCGCCGCCCACCTGCCACTTCTCGGTGATGTCCCACGTGGTCCACAAGGTTGCGGTGTGCTTGGCGACGTTCGGGAGCCGCTTGCCCGCGACCCGAATCCCCTGCGCCACGTCGTTGGACTCGATGACCTCGGTGTCGAGAAAGGTGTAGCCGGCGAACAGGTTCCAGCCTCTCAGGGGAGTGCCAGCGCCCGAGATCTCGAAGCCGCGCACGCGCTGCTCGCCTTCGTTGATCTGGACACCGAGCAGCGGATCGTTCGTCCGCGCGTTGGTCTTGTCGATCTGGAAGACGGCGGTGGCGATCGCCAGCCGGCTCGCGAAGAGATCCCACTTGGCGCCGATCTCGTAGCTCGTGTTCTTCTCCGGCTCGGCGGCGACGCTGTTGATCGCGAGGGCCAGCCCTTCGGCCGACGGGTTGTACGAGGTGCCGTAAGAGAAGTAGTAGGTCTGCTGCGGCGTCGGCTGGATGATGAGGGCCGCCCGGGGGCCGAACTCGTCGTTGATCTGCGAGAACTCCTGGCGCAGGAACTTGTTCTCGAAGTCGGTGTCGAAGTGGTCGTAGCGCAGCCCGCCCATGATCTTCAGCCACGAGGTGAGCGCGATCTCGTCGATGAAGTATGCCCCGAAGGTGAACGCCTCCGTCCGGCCGCGGAAGTTCGTGGTCCGGGCCATGTTGGTCGGCCGCAGGGGGTCGGGGAAGATCAGGTTCGTCGTCGGGGTCTGGTTGAACCCCCAGCGCGTGACGTCCTCGATCTCGTACGCGAACTCCAGGCCGGTGACGAGGGTGTTCTTCAGCCCCCAGGTGTCGAACCGGAAGGTGAAGTCGGTCTGCTCGGTGAAGTTGTAGTCCTGCTGGTCGCGCTCGGTGTGCCCGCGTGGGACCGTGATCGTGGAGAGCGGGGTGCCCGGGGCCGCGGTGATGGCGCCCGGCGGGGACACGGCGGCCTCGCGGTGGTAGTACGCAACGCGCAGCGCGTTGCGCATCTTGATCGCGTCGCTGAACGCGTGGTCCAGCCGCAGGGTCAGGATGTAGACGTCGTCGCGCTCGAAATCCTGGTTGGCCAGCCCGTAGTTGTTGGCGCGCGGCACGTCGGGGACGGTGCCGAACACGTAGGGAAAGCCGTAATCCGGCGTGCCTTCGTCGTGCATGTAGAAGAAGTACGCGGAGAACTGCGTGGGCGTCCCGAGCCCGACGGTGTAGGCCGGGGCGGCGCCGAAGCGCATCAGCCGGATCTCGTCGCGGTCGACGACGTCGTTGTAGTAGGCAAGAAGGTTCAGCCGGAGCGCCTGGGTGTCGCCGATCGGCTGGTTGACGTCCACGGTGCCGCGCGCCGTGGGTCCGTATCCGCTGGTAATGCTCAGGGTGCGGCCGGGCGTGAGGCTCGGCGCCTTGCTGACCTGGTTGATCGCGCCGCCCGTGGAGCCTCGCCCGAAGATGACGGCCGACGGGCCTTTCAGCACCTCGACCGATTCGAGGTTGAAGGTGTCCCGCGTGTACATGCCGAAGTCGCGGATTCCGTCGACGAAGATGTCGTTGCGCGCCGAGAACCCGCGCAGGGTGAGGTTGTCGCCCTGGGCGCCTCCCCCCTCTCCGGCCGCGATGCTGACGCCGGTGACGTTCCTGAGCGCGTCACGCAGACTGAACGCGGCCTGCTCGCGCATGACCTCGAGCGGCACGACCGTGACAGACTGCGGCGTGTCCTGAAGCGGGTCCGGGAGCTTCGGGTTCGAAGACTCGTCGACCTTGTAGCCGTTGTTCCGCTGGCCGCGGACGTCGACGCCCGGCATGGTGACGTCGTCCTTGCCGGTGGTCGGCGTGGCTTGCGCGAAGGCCGGCGCGGACGAGGCGACGAGAAGGCCGACGCCAAGGGTGGGAGCAACGAGCCGCCGGACGATCCCCTTCCGCGCGGACGATTTCTCGACGGAACGACGTAGTCGACGCATGCCTGGCCTCCAGAAGGATGGGTAGTGCACCGAGGCTGGCTGGCACGGGTCGAGCCCGTCACTTGCTGGCGACCGTCCGAGAGTGAGCGCGGCTCGAGACGGGGCGTGACGCCCCGGTCCAGCCGCGGAAGCGGCGCCACGCGAGCGCGACGCCGGTGTACACGAGAAACGCTCCGCCTGTCGACGCAAGACCGGCAACGGCCTGTCCGACGACGCCGGCGGCCTCTCCGGTGTGAAGCGGCCGCACCCAGCTGCGGAGACGGCGGCCGAGATTCTGGGCCGCGAAGGGTTCCCAGCTCACGACGGCGGCCGTCGACGCGTCGAGCGTCAGCTGCGAGCGGGGTGCCGGATGCCACGCCGGCGGTTCCTGGACGACCGCGACCATCGGCGCGCCGGGGCGCTGCGGCAGGCGCAGGGTGATCGCGACCCAGCCCGGCACCTGCTGCTCGGCTCTGGCGAGGATCGGCGCGAGATTCGCTCGACGCCTCTCGCCTGACGACCGCGGATTCGGCGCCCGGCCGCCCCTGGCGACCGCCGCCCTGCGCTATCGCGCCCTGACCGGCCGGGGGCGGTGGCGGCACGTTGCCGGTGAGCCGGTAGAGCAGATCGTTCGCCCACTGATAGGACATGACGGCGCCGGTGAGCGTGATCACGATCAGCACCGGCGCCCACCAGATCCCGATCGAGTTGTGCCAGTTGAAATCGCGCGCGCGACCGCGCAGCGAGAGGCTCGGCACAGCGACGGCCTGCAGTGAGCCCCGCCGCATCGAGCGCGGCCACCAGAGAAACACACCGCTGATCGCCATGCCGAGAAACGCGAGGTTGGCCACGCCGGTGAACGGCCGGCCGATCTCGCGCGAGCCGAGCCAGCGGTGCCAATCCTCGACGACGTGGAGCGCCGAGCCGAGCTTCGAGCCGCTGCCGAGCACCGCGCCCGTATACGGATCGACATACACGGCGCTATCGCGACCGAACCCGACCCGAACGCTGGAGTGCGGCTCGGCCCGCACCGTCACCGCCGTCGGCCGGCCCTCGGCGTTCGCGCGACGCGCGCCGGCGACGAGGGTGTCCAGGTCGAGCCGCTTCGCCGCGGCCGGCGGCGCGGGCACCGTTCGGAGATCGCGCTCCGCCCACCTGACGAGCTGCGGCTCGAAGGTGAGCAAGGCACCGGTCAGCGCCATGACGAGGATCAGCGCGCCCGCCGTGGTTCCGGTCAGCAGGTGAAGCCAGAACACGACGGCGCGAACGCTCACCGGGTTCCGCCCTGCCCTGTGCCGGGAATCCGCTCGACCGGCCGGCGCTCCGGGGTCGTCGACTTCGCGGCGCCGCGGATCCGCTCGATCTCCTTCTGCGCCTGCTCCTTGGTGTCGCCGTGCTGGGCAGCGTGCTCGAAGGCGTCGAGCGCGCCTGGCGAGTCGTTCAGGCGCGCGCGCACGACGCCCAGGTTGAACCACGTCCTCCCGTCGTCCTTGAGCGCCACGGCTTGCACGAACGCCTTCTCGCTGGCTCTGAGGTCGCCGGTCTCGTAGCTCAGGCGCGCGATCGTCGTCCACACCTCGGGCCGCTTGCTTCCGTGCTCGGCGAGCATGCCGAGGTGCTGCAGGGCTTGAGGCCGCCGGCCCTCCTTGACCAGCAAGAAGGCCAGGCTCGCGCGCACGTCGTCGGAGTCTTGCGGCGCGAGCGCCTTGTCCCACGCCCGCGCCGCGTCGTCGGCGCGTCCGAGGTGGTCGTACGACGTCCCCAGATCGCGCTGGCCGGCGAACGAGCCTGGATAGAGCTCCACGACCTTCTCGAAGGCCGTCGCGGCCTCGGCCCAGCGCCCCTGGGCCGCCGCCGCCTGACCGCTCAGGTAGTGCGCGAGCACGTGATTCGGGTAGCGCGCCGCCGCCTGCCCGGCGAGGTCGGCCGCCTGCGCGTAGTTCTTCTTGTCCATCGCCTCGACCGCCTGGCGGTAGAGGGCAAAGGCCGGATCGTCCCACAAAGTCTGGGCGCCGGCCGGCTCGAGCCCTCCGGTCGCGCTCGCGATCGCGCAGAACGCGAGGCCGACGGCTGTCCAGTGACTGCTGCGGCGGCGGCGCTGCGGGTCGGCTACTCGTTGTGCAGCTCGAAGCGTACCGGCAAGGTGACCCATACGGCCACGGCCTCCTTTCCTCGCTTTGCGGGCTCGAAGCGCCACGTCTTCACCGCTTCCACCGCGGCGCGATCGAGATCGACATATCCGGCCGAGCGCGAGACCGCGATCTGGCCGACGTGTCCGTTGGCGAGCACGACGAAGCGCAAGGTCGTGATGCCCTCGACGCCCTGGCGCCGCGCCGATTCCGGATAGCGCGGCGTCGTCTGATAGCCGCCGAGCGGCCGCGCGAATGCGGTGAGCCCCGCGCCGCTGCCGGTCGACACGATCGTCTGGCCGGTGCCGACTCCGCCGCGCCCACCGCCCGAGCCGCTCCCGGCGGCCGAGAGATCGCCGGTCGCGAACAGCGCGCCGGCGCCGGCCGGAATGTTGTTGCTCGAGGAGGACATGCTCGGCGCCGCGGACGCGAGGAAGCGCCGGTCGGGCGCAATCGGGTCGGGCAGCGACGCCGGCTTCTCGGTCCGAGGCGTGTCGTCGAGCAAGGACGGGGGCTGCGACAACACGGGCGCGGGCGCCGCCGTCGGCTGCTTCAGGATGGGTTTCGTCAGCGGCGCCTTCACGACCTTCGGCTTGGGCACCTCCGGCGGCGTCGCCGGCCGCTCCACCTGGACGAGCTCGATCGGAACCGGCGGCGGCGGCGAAGCCGACGTGGTGGCCACCGCCGACACGGCGCCGACGCCCATTATGTGCGTCAGCACCGAGGCCCAGAACGGCCATCCGCCCAGGCTGGTCTCGCGCGGAGCTTTGACCGCGTCGCTCATCACCGCGCCTCCGACGTAGGTGTCACGGCGATGGCCATCCGGCTCACGCCGGCCAGGCGCAGCGCGTCGAGGACCGCCACGACGTGGCGATGCGAGGCGTCGCCGTCGGCATTGATGACGATGGCCAGCAAAGGATTGCCCTGCAGGAGCCGCCGCACGCGCTGATCGAGATCGGCCATGGCGACGGGCTCGCGGTTCAGGTACGCGTGCCCCTCGCGGTCGACCGTGACCGACGCGGTCTCCGAGGCCGCGACTTGCCCGGTCGCGGCCTGCGGCAGGTTCACCGGCAGCCCGGCGTAGACCGCCATCGAGAGGCTCGCCATCATGAAGAACACGAGCAGGAAGAAGACGACGTCGATCATCGGCACGATCTCGATCCGCGCCCGTCTCGGCTCGCGGCGGCGGAAATTCATGAGCCGGGCGCCTCGCCGCTCCGCCTGGGCGCCTCGGCCAGCAAGAGCTCGAGGTGCGAGCCGTAGCGCTCGATGGTCTCGTGCATGGCGTCGACGCGGCTGTTGAAGAAGTTGAGCGGCACCAGCGCCGCGATCGCGATCCCCAGGCCGACGGCGGTGGCAATCAGCGCCTCGGCGACGCCGCCGGTGATCGCGTGGGGCGAGTTCATCCCGGACTGCCCCATGACGCCAAACGCGGCGATCATGCCGGTCACGGTGCCGAGCAGGCCGAGCAGCGGCGAGAGGGTGACGATCGTGTCGAGCACGGGCAAGAACCGGCGCAGTCGCGCGATCTCGTGCCGCGCCGCCGCCTCCATCGCGAGGGTCGGCGCCGGGTTTCGGTGCTGGATCCCCGCGGCGAGCACGCGCGCGACGGGCGAGCGCGAGACCTCGCCGAGCTTGCCGGCCTCGGTCCACTCACCTCTGGCCGCGCGCGCCAGGACGAGCTCCGGGTCGCGGCTACGGCCCAGGCGCCACCACGTCCAGGCGCGGTCGATGACCACCGCGAGCGCCAGGATGGAGCAGGCCGCGAGCGGAATCATGACCGGCCCACCCCGCGCGAGCACGGTGATGACCGCGCTCACCGCACGCCTCCAGAGACGAGACTCGACCGACGACGCATGCCTCCTCCGATCTCTTGCGGCTACGACATTGCGCGACCCCGGGCTGGCGTGCCCGGGCGCTTCGGTGGCTGGCTGGCTCTGGCCGGGGAGGCTTCGAGCGGGCTAGCTATTTCGTCAGAATCAGCTTGTCCGACTTCGTGATGCGCAGACGGTATTCCTGACCGCGATGGACGATGATCAGCTCGCGTCCCCGCTCGAAGAGCAGCGCGCTCTCCACGCGGCGCACGAGCGACGGCCCGACGACGGCGTCGTCGTCGGAGGCGGGCGCGCCGCGAGATTCGTCGCGCGCGAGCTCTGAGATTCGGTAAACCGTCTTATCCATATTAGGAGGCCCTAAGAAATAGCCTGAAGGCCTCGCCCTTGTCAAGCGGAGCCCTGGAGGGCCGAGCCGCGGCTCAGAGACCGAGGTAGGCTTGCTTCACGTGCGGGCTCGCCAGGAGGCTCGCCCGCGTACCGTCGAGCGTCAGGCGCCCGTTCTCGAGCACGTACCCCCGATGCGAGAGCTGGAGCGCGCGCGGGACGTTCTGCTCCACGAGCATGATCGTCGTGCCTGCGTCGTTGACGCGCTGGAGCGTCTCGAAGATCAGCTTCACCATCACCGGCGCCAGCCCGAGGCTCGGCTCGTCGAGCAGGAGGAGCCGGGGGCGGGCCATGAGTCCGCGGCCGATCGCGCACATCTGCTGCTCGCCGCCCGACAAGGTCCCGGCCAGCTGCCGCTCACGCTCCCGCAGCCGCGGGAAGAGCGTGAAGACGAGCTCGAGCGCGTCGGCCCGTCGCGCGCGGTCGGCCCCGCGCGCGCCGAGCTCGAGGTTGTCGCGCACCGTGAGCGACGGGAAGAGCTGACGGCCCTCCGGCACGTGCGCGATACCGCGCGCGACGATCTGGGCCGATCCGAGGCCGTCGAGCCGCGCGCCCTCGAACTCGATCCGCCCGGCGCGAACGGGCAGGAGCCCGCTGATCGTCCTCAGGGTCGTCGTCTTGCCGGCGCCGTTGCCGCCGATCAGCGCGACGGCCTCGCCCGGCCGCACCTCGAGCGAGATCGCCGAGATCGCGGTCAGGTCGCCGTAGCCGGCCTCGACCCCGTCAAGCCGGAGCAGCGCGGACATACTCTTCGCCCAGATAGGCTTCGATCACCTTCGGATGGTTCGCGATCTCGGCCGGCGCCCCCTCGGCGATCCGCTCGCCGAAGCTCAGCACGACGATCCGCTGAGAGAGCGCCATCACCGCCCGCATGTTGTGCTCGATCAACAGGATCGACACGCCCGATTCGTGGATCTCGCGGATCAGCCGGATGATCGTCTCGATCTCCGTCGGATTCAGACCGGCCATCACCTCGTCGAGCAGGAGCAGCGCCGGCCCGGTCGCGAGCGCCCGCGCCAGCTCGAGGCGCTTGCGATCGGCCAGGGTCAAGGCGCCCGCCGGGACGCCCTCCCGGGCGCCCAGGCCGACGCGCGCCACGACGTCGCGCGCGTGGGCGAGCGCCTCGGATGTCCGCGGGTAGCGGGCGAGCGCGCCGACGCGAACGTTCTCGAGTACCGTCATGCGCGGGAAGGGCCGGACGATCTGGAACGTCCGCGCCAGCCCGAGCCGGCAGATCGCGTGCGGCGCCAGCCCGACGATCGAGCGGCCGTCGAGGGCGATGTCGCCGGCGTCCGGCGTGAGAAATCCCGAGAGGAGATTGAAGACCGTCGTCTTGCCGGCGCCGTTGGGCCCGATGAGCCCGAGCATCTCGCCGCGCGCGACCGTGAGATCGAGCCCCGTCACGGCCTGGAGGCCGCCGAAGCGCTTGGAAAGTCCGCGCGCCGCCAGGAGACTCATCGGCCGCGACCGGTCCGCCGCGCCAGCGCGCGCCGAAGGCGAGGGTACGCGCCCTCGGGCAAGAACAGGACGACGCCGATCAGCAGCACACCGTAGGCGATGAGGTGCGCGCCGTGCACGCCCTGGCCGAGATAGAGCCGCGAGATCTCGGCGAGCGGCGTCAAGATGAAGGAGCCGAGGATCGGCCCCAGGAGCGTGCCGGCGCCGCCGACGATCGGGCGGATGATGATCTCGACCGACAGCGGGATGCCGAAGAGCGTGTTCGGCTGCAGCGAGAAGAGATAAAACGCGTAGAACGTGCCGCCCAGCCCCGTGAGAAAGGACGACACGATCATCGCCAGCATCTTGTACTTGAACGCGTTCACGCCGAGCGCCTCGGCCGCCGCCTCGTCCTCGCGGATCGCCGCCAGATAGACGCCGAAGCGCCGGCGCTCGATCGCCCAGGCGGTCAGGGTGGCCACGAGCATCAGCGCCAGCGCGATGTAGTAGTAGACCCGGCCGTCCTGGAACTGGAACTGACGCGGGTTGCCCGTGAAGGTGATGTAGAGGCCGAGCGGTCCGCCGAGCGCGTCGATGTTCGAGACGGCGACGCGGCAGATCTCGGCGAACGCGACGGTCAGCAGGACGAAGTAGAAGCCGCGGAGCCCGAAGCGGAAGCCGAGGTAGCCGATGATCGCGCCGAGCACCGCGGCGAGCGCGCCCCCGGCGAGCATGCCGACCCACGGCGTCAGCCCCGCCTCGATCGACAGCATCGCCGCCGTGTAGCCCCCTACCCCGACGAAGGCCGCGTGGCCGGCCGAGAGCTGTCCGGCGTAGCCCCCCACGATGTTCCAGGACTGGCCGAGAAATCCGTAGAAGAAGATCAGGATGAACAGGGTGAGCGCGTACGAGCTCAGCACCGCCGGCAGCGCCAGCAACGTGATGACGCCGCCGGCGAGGATCCACTTCACGCGGATCGACGCCCGAAGAGGCCGGCGGGCCGGAAGAGCAGGATCACGATGAGGAGCGAGAAGCTGAAGAGCTCCTTGAGCGACGGCTTGAGGAACACGGCGCCGAGCGATTCGGCGAGCGAGACCAGGAGCCCGCCCACGAACGCGCCGAGCAGGCTGCCCATGCCGCCGATGATCACGATGTTGAACGAGGCCACCGACAGGGAGAGCCCGGTCGGCGGCTGAAACGGGAGAATCGGCGCCACGAGCGCGCCGGCGGCGCCGACGCAGGCCGCCCCCACGCCGAACGCCACCGCGTAGACCCGCCGCACGTCCGTCCCGACGACGAGCGCCCCGTAAGGATTGTCGGCCGCGGCCCGGATCGTGCGGCCCAGATCGGTCTTGAAGAGAAACGCCCAGAGCGCGAGCGTGAGGGCCACCGCGACCACGAACGTGACGAGGCGGGCCACGTCCACGAAGACGGGACCGAGCCACAGGGCGGCGGCGGCCAGCGGCGAGCGCACTCGAGTCGGCTCGGGCCCGAAGGCCACCAGCGCCACGTTCTCGAGCACGAGGGCGACGCCGAGCATGAGGAGAATCTGCATCTCGTGCGGCGCATCGACGATGCGGTCGACCAGCCCGCGCTGCACGAGGACGCCGAGGGCGAACAGCGCGCCCGCGCACACGACGAAGCCCACGTACGGATCGACCCCGGCCCGCGTCGCCAGCATGTACGCCAGATACATGCCCCACACCATCATGTCGCCGTGCGCGAAGTTCACCACCCGCATGACCCCGAAGATGAGAGTCAATCCGACGGCCATCAGGCTATACACGCCGCCGAACAGCAACCCGCTGACGACCCCCTGCAGAACGAGCGTCAAATCCACGTAGGCACCGACTATGCCATCGACCCGTGACAGAGGTTGGGCTGGTCAGGTTGGGTCGGATGCGCCGTCTCCGGACGGCGGCGGGCGTGTGCGGGAGGGGTCGAGCGGACCCGTTCCCTCCAGCCGTGCGGCGGACGTCGCGCGCCGGGATGGAGCCCAGCCGCCGCGGAGCAGCGCACGCGTGCCGCGTGGTCCGTCCGACCCCTCCCGCACACGCCCGCCGCCGTCCGCCGCCGAGCGGTTATACGCGCGGCCGCGGGAAGACGAACTTCTGCAGAGCCGCTTCCTTGGGCCAGACGGCGACGGGCTTCTGGCCCAGGATCTGGATCATGGTCGGAATCGCGTTGGGGTTGTCGCCGAGCTCGTTGAAGACGACCGGGCCGCCGTACTGCATCAATCCGCCGGAGTAGTTCGTCTTCTTCATGGCCTCGACGATCGCGTCGGGATCGTCGAGCGTCGTCGCGCGCTCCAGGATGTCGGCGATGACGAACGCCGCGTCGTAGGAGTACCCGGAGTTCGTGTCGAAGGTCTTGCCGCCCGAGCGCTTGCGGAACTCCTCGGCCACGGCGGCGGTCTTCGGGTTCTTGAAGTTCGCCCACGGCACGCTGGTCAGCACGTACTCGAGGTCCTCCTTGAGCTGGGCGAGCTGACCGGATTCGTAGATCCCCGGGCTGCCCGGGCCGACGACGCCCATCATCTCGATCCGCTGCTTGCGGATCTCCGGGAACAGGAGGAGCGCCGAGGCCGGGCGCGTGATCGGCGCGATGATGTCCGGCTTGGCCGCCTTCGCCTTCGAGACCTCCGTCGAGAGGTCGGTCGGCGGCTCGGGCCACGGGATGACCTCGACGATGTCCCATGACGGATTGGCGGCCTTGTGCGCGGCCTGGAAGCCGCGCGCTTGATTCTGGCCGAACAGATCGTTGCAGTACATCAGCACCACGCGCTTCGGCGACGCGTTGGCTTCCTTGAAGATGTCGATGAAGTACTGGACCGCCTTCTTGCCGAAGCTCGAGCCGGTGGGGAAGTTGCGATAGACGTACTGGACCTTCTGCTGCCCTTCCTTGACCGACTTCGCGACGTTCGCGGTGATCGGATCGGCGGCGGCGATGTCGATGAGGAACGGCACGCGCCGCTGCTGGGCGACCGACACCATCGCGTTGGTGCTGCCCGAATCGAAGGAGCCCAGCAGCATCTGGGCGCCCTGGCTCACGACGCGCTCGGCCTCGACGCGGCCGTTCTCGGGCTTGGTCTGCGTGTCGCCGAGGATCAGCTCGAGCCGGAGCCCGTTCTTTCCCTTGATGCCGCCGGCGGCGTTGATCGCGTCGACGGCCATCTGCGCCCCGAGCCGGCACGCCTGCCCGGGCTCCGCGAGCGGGCCGGTCACCGGATGGATCGCGCCGATCTTGAAGGTCTTGGGCTGGGCGCGCAGCGGAAGCGGGAACCCGAGCGCCCCGGCGGCGCCGGCAGTGGTCTGGAGGAATCGGCGACGGGTCAGTCGACGCTTCATGCGAGGCCTCCCAGGAGCTCCTTGGCAATGATCAGGCGCTGGATCTGATTCGTTCCCTCGTAGATCTGCATGATTTTCGCGTCGCGCATGTACCGCTCCACCGGGAACTCCCGCGTGTAGCCGTAGCCGCCGAAGATCTGCACGGCGTCGGTGGCGACCTTCATGGCGGCGTCACCCGCCCAGCACTTGGCCATCGACGCCTCGTAGGTGTTGCCGCGAATGCCCTCGTCGACCTGGCGCGCGGCGTGGTGGACCATCAGCCGCGCGGCGTGCACCTGCATGGCCATGTCGGCGAGCATGAACTGGATGCCCTGGAACGCGGCGATCGGCTGGCCGAACTGCTGCCGCTCCTTCGCGTACGCCGTAGCCGCGTCCAGCGCCGCCTGGCCGATGCCGACGGCCATCGCGCCCGTCATCGGCCGCGTCATGTCGAGCGTGCGCATCGCGATCTTGAACCCCTCGCCCTCCTCGCCCAGGCGCTGCGCGACCGGCACGGCGCAGTCCGTGAAATGAAGCGCCACGGTCGGCGAGCAGCGGATGCCCATCTTCTTCTCTTTCTTGCCGACCGCGAAGCCCGGCATCCCCTTCTCGATGAGAAACGCCGTGATGCCCCGCGCGCGCTTGCCGGGGTCGACCGTCGTGAAGACCGTGATCACGTCGGCGTGGTCGCCGTGGGAGCACCACTGCTTCGAGCCGTTCAAGATGTAGTGATCGCCCTTGCGCACCGCGGTGGTCCGGAGGCTCGCCGCGTCGGAGCCCGAGCCGGGCTCCGAGAGCGAATAGGCCGCCATCATTTCGCCGGTGGCCAGGCGCGGCAGATATTTCTTCTTCTGCTCCTCGGTGCCGGCCAGGAGGATCGGCAGCCCGCCGAGCGGGTGGGCGCCGAAGTTCGTCGTCGTGCCCGCGCACGCCCAGCCGAGCTCCTCGGCGACCAGCGAGAGCGCGAGACAGCCCATGTTCGTGCCGCCGTACTCCTCGGGCACCCAGATGCCGAAGAGGCCGGCGTCGACGAGCGCCCGCATCGATTCGGTCGGATAGCTCTCGGACTCGTCGTACTGGGCGGCGTTCGGCGCGATCCGGTCGCGCGCGACCTTTCGGGCGAGGTCGCGGATCATCCGCTGCTCTTCGGTGAGATAGAACACGTCGTTCATGGTCGCGTCTCCCTCAGACGATCTGTCGCCGCTGAAGCTCGGCGAGCTCTCCGGGCCCGAGGCCGAGGGCTTCGCCGTAGATCTTCTCATTGTGCTCGCCGAGTCGGGGCGGAAAGCTGAGCGCCGGCGGCTCGCCGACCGGCGGGGCCGGCAGCGCGATCCGGAGCCCCGAGCGGGGATCGGTGACCGCGAGGAGCCGCTCGGCGACGAGCCGATCGGCCATCATGTCGGCCAGCGTGTTCACGCGGGAGACCGGAACGCCCGCGCCGCGCAGCGAGGCGAGCGCCTCGTCGCTGGTCAGATCGGCGAAGCACGCGGCCAGCTCGTGGTCGAGCCGCTCGACGTCGGCGATCCGCCCGGCGTTGGCCGCGTACTCGGGCCGGGCGAGCGCGCCGAAGCGGGGCAGCGCCGTCAGCGCCGCCCACTGCTGATCGTTGCCGATCGCCAGGTACACATGGCCGTCGCGGGTGCGGTGCACGGCTACCGGAGCGAAGAACTGATGCCGGTTGCCCTTGCGCGTCACGCGCTCGCCGAGGCTCGAGAGCACGACCGGCGCGACCATCCACGACACGGCGCTTCGCAGCATCGAGACGTCGATGCAGGCGCCTTCGCCCGTCGTCGCGCGGCGGTAGAGCGCCTTCATCACCTCGCTGTAGCCGTGCTCGGCGGCGCCCAGATCGACCATCGGCAGGCCGAAGACCAGCGGCGCGCCGTCCGTCTCGCCGGTCAGCTCCATGAAGCCGCTGCGCGCCTGGAGCACCGGATCGTAGGCGGCCTCGTCGTGCTCGGGGCCGAAGCCGGTGATGCCGAGCCAGATCAGGTCGGGCTTCACGGCGCAGAGCGCCGGCGGCTCGATCCCGAGGCGAGCGTAGCTCCGCGGTCGCTGGTTGCAGGCGAACACGTCGACGCGCAGCTTCACGATCAGCTCGCGCAAGAGGGCCCGGCCCTCGGGATGGCCGAGGTTCAGGGTGATGGCTTCCTTGCCGCAGTTGTTCGGCAAGAAATAGCTGCGCATCGCGGGCTCGGGGAGGAGGTCGCGCCCGACGAAGCGGTTGGGATCGGGCCGCTCGGCGTTCTCGACCCGGATCACGCGCGCGCCGTCGCAGGCGAGCCGATAGGTGAGGAACGGCAGGGTCGTGGCCTGCTCGAGGCTGAGCACGGTGACGCCCGCCAGGAGCCCGCCGCTCATCGGCGATCGACCACCCGCACCGCCTTACCCTGCGGCCGCTCGAGCGCGCCGCGCGCGCAGAGCCGCACCTCCGGGCTCAGCGCGAGCGCGTCCTGGAGCTCGTGACGGATCCGGGCGGCGATCGCCGGATCGCAGCCGGGCTCGGTCTCCACGTGGATCGTCATCCGCTCGCCGCCCCGATCCGATTCGAGCACGATCTGGTACTCGTGGCTCACGCCGGCGTGCCGCAACAAGGTCGTCTCGATCTGGCGCGGATAGAAGTTGATGCCCTTGTAGATCACCATGTCGTCGGCGCGGCCCCGGAGCCGGTCGAGCCTGACCGAGGTCCGCCCGCAGTCGCAGCGCGCGCGCGACACGACGCGCGTGAGGTCGTGGGTCCGATAGCGGATGAGCGGCAGGCCCTCACGGGTCAACGTCGAGACGACCAGCTCGCCCTCGGTGCCGTCCGGCACGACACGGCCGGTCGACGGGTCGATCACCTCGGGGTGATAGTGGTCCTCCCAGACGTGAATGCCGCGACGGGCTTCGCAGTCGATGCCGAGCCCCGGGCCACCGGTCTCGGTCATGCCGATGATGTCGAAGGTGCGGAGATGCAGCTCGCGCTCGATCCGCGCCCGCAGCTCGTCGGACCACATCTCCGAGCCGAGGATGCCGACGCGCAGCGAGAGCGACGAAAGGTCGAAGCCCTCCTCGCGCGCGGCCTCGATCAGGCGAAGCGGATAGGTCGCGATCGCGGTGACGACGGTCGCTTTCAGATCGCGCATGAGCTTGAGCTGCAGCGCCGTGCGCCCCGCGCCCGTCGGGATGACCATCGCGCCGATCCGCTCGGCGCCGTAGTGGAAGCCGAAGCCGCCCGTGAAGAGCCCGAACGACGGCGTGATCTGGATGACGTCGTCGCGGCCGACACCGGCGGCGGCGTAGCAGCGGGCCATGACTTCGCCCCACTGCGCGACGTCGGAGGCGGTGTATGGATTCAAGATCGGATTCCCGGTCGTCCCGCTCGACATCTGGATGCGTCGGTAGCCGCCGGCCCGCGCGCACGCCAGCCCGTAGGGGTAGGCGTCGCGCAGCTCGTCCTTCGTGAGGAAGGGCAGCGCGCGCCAGTCCTCGACGCGCCCGACGTCTTCGGGCCGCACGCCGCCGAGGCGGCGCGCCCACGCCGGCTCGGCCAGCACTCGCGCGAGCGTCGCGCGCATCCGCTCGACGACGAGCCGCTCGAGAGGCTCGCGCTCGAGGGACTCGAGGTCCGGCTGCCACATGGCGCTCAGCCCGCGACGTCGCTGCGGGCGCGGTCGAGCCCGAGGTAGGCGGTGCGGACGCGGGGATCGGCCGACAGCTCCGCGCTCGTGCCCGAGGTGACGAGCCGCCCGGTCTCGAGCACGTACCCGCGCGCGGCGAGCGCGAGCGCGCGCCGCGCGTTCTGCTCGACGAGCAGCACGGCGACGCCGTCGCCGTTGATCCGGCGGATGACCCGGAAGATCTCGCGCGCGAGCATCGGGGCCAGGCCGAGCGAGGGCTCGTCGAGCAGCAGGAGCCTCGGCCGGGTCATCAGCGCGCGGCCGATGGCCAGCATCTGCTGCTCGCCGCCGGACAGGGTGCCCGCCGTCTGCGACTGCCGGTCCCGCAGCACGGGGAAGAGCCGGAAGACCGAATCCAGGCGCTCGCCGATGCGCGCCCGCTCGACCGTGTGGCCGCCGACGAGCAGGTTCTCGCGCACCGTGAACTCCGGAAAGATCTCGCGGCCCTCGGGCACGTGGCTCACGCCGGCGGCGACGATGGCGTCGGCCGGGACGGCGGTGATGTCGCGCCCCTCGTAGCGGATGCGGCCCCGGAGCGGTCGGACGAGCCCGGAGACCGCGCGAAGCGTCGTCGATTTCCCGGCGCCGTTCGCGCCCAGCAAGGTGACGATCTCGCCCGGCGCCACGCGCAGGGTCAGCCCGTCGAGCGCGCGGCGCTTGCCGTAGGCGACGGCGACGTCGTCGAGCTCGAGGACGGGGCTCACCCCTCGTCCTCGCTTCCGAGATAGGCCTCGATGACCGCGGCGTCGGTCACGATCTCGCGGGGCTCGCCTTCCGCGATCTTGCGCCCGTGGTCGAGGACGGCCACGCGGTCCGAGATCCCCATGACGAGCTCCATGTCGTGCTCGACGACCACGATCGTCAGCCCGCTCTCGTCCCGCAGGCGGCGGATGACCGCCATCAAGGTCTGCGTCTCGGTCGGATTGAGCCCGCCCGCGGGCTCGTCGAGCAGCAGGAGCCGCGGCTCGGAGGCGAGCGCCCGGGCGATCTCGAGCCGCTTCTGGGCGCCGAGGGGGAGGCTGCCGGCCTCGGTCGCGGCGGCCTCGTCGAGGCCGAAGCGCGCCAGCAGCGCGTGGGCCGCCTCGCGCGCCCGCCCCTCCTCGCGCCGGACACCCGGCAGCCAGAGCGCGCCGCGGATCACGCCCGCGCGCAGGTGGGCGTGCCGGCCGATCAGCACGTTGTCGAGCGCGCTGAGCTGCCGGAACACCTCGGTGTTCTGGAAGGTGCGGGCGACGCCGCGTCGCGCGATCTGGTGCGGCGCCAGCGCGAGCAAGTCGCGATCGCCCAGGGTGACCCGGCCCTGCGAGGGACGATAGAGGCCCGTGATCACGTTGAACACGGTCGACTTGCCCGCGCCGTTGGGGCCGATCAGCGCGAAGATCTCTCGTTCCCGGACCTCGAAGCTGAGCCCGCTCAGCGCGGTCAGGCCGCCGAAGCTGATCGAGAGCTCTTCGACACCGAGCACCGCCCTACTCGGACTTGAGCCAGTCCGTCAGCTGCTTGAAGCGCCCGTTCTCGACGCGGACCCAGAAGCCCTGCTTCTGCGTTTCGTGATCGGGGCCGATCGTGGTCGGCGGCAGGATGCCGCTCTCGAAGCCCTTGACGGACTCGAGCGCCGCCATCAACGACTCGCGCGTCAGGTTGCGGCCGGCGCGCTTGGCGCCCTCCGTGAAGAGCAGTGCCGCGAAGTAGCCGGCGATCGAGTATCGGTTCGGCTCGTTCTTCGGGAAGTAGCGCTGCATGTGCTCCCGGTAGAGCCTGACGCCCGGCAGGTCGGAGGTCACCGGATCGGGCCAGAGCGACAGCCCCTCGACCCCCTCGGCCGCGTCGGCGGCGAGCGCCAGGTACCGCTCGTCCGTCAGCGGCCCGGTCGAGACCATGAGCGTGTCGGTCCAGCCGATCTTCTGGCGCTCCTTCAACGCCTGCGCGGCCGGGCCCGGGACCAGCACCAGGAAGGTCACCTCGGGCTTGGCGGCCTGGAGCTTCGCGATCTGCGCGCTCACGTCCGTGACGCCGCGCTTGACGGACTCGGCCGCGACCAGCTTGAGCCCGAACCGGGCGAGGTCTTTCTCGAACGCGGTGAGGTACGACTTGCCGTACTCGTCGTCCTGGTAGAGGGCGGCGAACTTCTTGAGCTTCCGCGGCCCCGCCAGGTAGTCGATCATCATCTTCGACGATCGGTCGCTGAGGGTCATCCCCTGCAGGACGTAACGCTTGCCCCGCGTCACCGGCGAGCTCTGATACGGAAACAGCATCGGCACCTTGTTCTCTTCGAGGTAGTCGAGCGTCGCGACGACCGGCGGCGAGCCCTGGGGGATGATGATCGCGAAGACGCGATCCTGCTCGACCAGCTTCTTGGTGTTGGCGACGGCGTCTTGCGGCCGGTAGCCGTCGTCGTAGTACACGGTCCGGATCTTGCGGCCGTGGATCCCGCCCGCGTCGTTGACCACGCGGAAGTAGAGATCGACGCCGAACTTCGTGATCTGCTCGCCGGTGAAGGCTAGCGGGCCCGAGAACGAGTTCGAGCTGCCGATCACGATCTCGGTGTCGCTGACGCCCTGCTGGGCGGCGGCGGGCACCGCGCTCAGCACAACGGTCAGGAGCAGCAGCAGGCCGGCGCGGCTGATCATCGATCGTCTCCTTGTCGAGCGGAGCTTGCCGAGCGCGCTCGCGATGCCGCCCGGCATGAACAGCATGGAGGTTATCAGGATTGCGCCGAAGATGAGCGGGCGATAGCTCTGAAAGCCGGCGAGCGAGTCGTTGAGCGTCGTGATGACGGCGGCGCCCACCACGGAGCCGAAGATCGACCCGAGCCCGCCGACGATGATCATCGCGACGAAATCCACCGACAGGAACACGTCGAAGGAGTCGGGTGACAGGAACCCGACGACGAGCGCGAAGAGCCCGCCGGCGACGCCGGTGTAGAACGCCGAGACGACGAAGGCCAACGTCTTGTAGGCGGCCAGGTGGATGCCGCTCGCCTGCGCCGCGATCTCGCTCTCGCGGACGGCGAGGAGCGCGCGCCCGGTCCGCGTCCGGCTGATGTTGGCGGCGGCCGCGATCAGGAGCGCCGCGACCGCCATCACCAGATAGTAGCGGGCGGTGTCCGTCGCCAGGATCCAGGGGCCCAGCCGCGCGGCCGGCACGCGGAGGCCGTCGTTGCCGCGGGTGAGCCAGTCGAGGACCAGGATCGCCTCGACCACCACGAACCCGAACGCGAGGGTCGCCATCGCCAGGTAGAGGCCCTCGAGTCTCAAGCACGGCACGCCCAGGGCCAGCCCCACCGCGGCGGTGACGAGGCCGGCGATCAGCAAGGTCAGGGGTACCGGCAGCGCCGGGGCGCGGATCGTCAGGATCGCCGCCGCGTACGCGCCGATCGCCAGGAACCCCGCGTGCCCGAACGACAGCTGGTTCGTGTAGCCCGAAAGGAGATTCAGTCCGATCGCCACGATCGCGTTGATGGCGATCAGGCTCGCCAGGAACACGAAGTAGCGCGGCGCGGCCCAGGGCCAGCCGACCACCACCGCGGCGCCGGTGGCGAGCGCGGCCCGGCGCATCAGACCTTCCGCCGCGAGACCCGCCCGAGCACGCCCCCCGGACGCACGATCAGGATCGTGATCATGACCAGGAACGGCACGGAGTGCTTGATCGACGCGGGCAGATAGAGAGGCGCCAGGTTCTCGAGCACGCCCAGCAGCATGCCGCCGACCACCGCGCCCGGCATCGAGCCGAAGCCGCCGAGCACGGCCGCGGTGAATCCGTTGATGGCGACGAGCCCCATCTTCGACGAGAGAAAGATGACCGGCGCGATCAGCACCCCGGCCACGGCGCCGACCACGGCGGCGATGACCCACGACGACGAGTAGACGCGCTCGACGCTGATGCCCATGAGCCGCGCCGCCCGCTGGTTCTGGGCGACCGCGCGCATCGCGCGGCCCAGGCGCGTCCAGCGGAACAGGGCGCCGAGCGCCAGCATGAGCGCGAGCGAGGCGCCGATGATGCCCAGCGAGACCGGCGCCACGCGCACCGGGCCCACCGCCAGGGGCCGGTTGCCGAAGAACGAGGGGAAAGGAAACTCGTCGTGGCTCCAGACGACTCCGGCGGCCGAGCGCAGGACCAGCGAGAGCCCGAGCGTGATGATCAGCACATCGAAGTGGGTCGCGGCGATCGCGTGCCGGATGACCAGGCGCTCGAGGAGCCACCCGAGGAGCGCCGCCGCGACGACGGCGACGAGCAGCGCGACGACCAGCGGCCCCTCGACCACCTGGAGCGCGGTCCACCCCACGAACGTCGAGATCATCAGCATCTCGCCCTGGGCGAAGTTGAGCGTGCGGGTCGCGTTGTAGATGATGACGAGGCTGATCGCCATCAGCGCGTAGATCGACCCGGTGGCGAGGCCGCTGATGACGACGTGGACGAGGGCCGCCCAGGTCATGAGGCCACGAAGCGGCAAACCGGTGCGCCGGTCGCGACGCACGCGGTCTCGACGACCGTCGACGGCCGGCCGAACGTCGCCGCCGCGAGGGATTCGAGGACGCCCCCGATCAGGTGACACACCGGAGCGGCGGACGGCCCGTACGACTCCGCGACGGGCGAATGACGCACCGTGACGGCCAGCTCGGTCGCGGTCAGACGCTCGAGCGTGAACTCGCCCCAGCCGATCTCGCTGCCGATCCGGAGCAGCCGGCCGACTCGCTCGTCCGCCGTTCCGTCGAGCGATGCGGTGGCGCGCGCGCCGCCGGCGCGGCCCCCGGCCGCGACGCACGCCGCCGCGCGCTCGCCCAGCGCCGCCTCCACCGCCTTCTGGAGCCCGACGAGCGTCTCGGGCCGTATCAGCAGATAGCGCGCGCCGCCGAGCGTGAGCCCACCTCGGCCGTCGGCCTCGAGCGCTGGAAGTCGGCTCACCGGATCGCCTTCGCCCACATCGGTGACTGCCAGCCTTGCTCGAGAAATCCCCGGATCTCGCGCCGGCTGAAGTCGCCGAGCCCGAGGTGCTCGAGCGCTCGGCCCCGTCCGGAGAGCTCGCGGCCGAGGAGAGCCCGAAAGGTCAGCAGGAGCCCCGAGACACCCGGCGTGTCGACGCCGGCCGCGCGGCCGGCCGACTCGAAGAGGGCCAGGCCGAACGCGACGTCCTCGGTGACGTAGCGGTGCTCGAACGTGACGATCTCGCTCCAGAGACCGCTCGCGACGAGCTTGGCCCTAGCACCCCTGCCGTAGAGGCCTTCGGCGGCGCGCGCCTCGTCGTAGTAGGTCGCAAGCTCGTAGTGCGGCGCCGGGTATCCCCACCCTTCTCGCGTCGCGACCCGCTCGGCGTCGACCACGTCGATCAGGCGCTTCACGCTGGCCGTCGTTCCCGCGGCGTGGACGTCGAAGCGGCCCCCGTCGATGGGACCCGCGTTCAAAAGGACGAGCGGCGGATGGATCACCGGCCCTGCGTTCGTCAGCGCCGCATCGAGCGCGTCGACGCACGGCCGCGCGACGGGAAACAGATCGGCCAGCCGCGCGAACGTCTGCTTGGTGCGGGAGCCCGGAAAGACGCCGATCGGAAGATTCGCGGCGCGCACCGGCGCCGAGACCGCCGCCGGACCCGTCTTGCGCGTGAGATACGGGAGGGTCCCCGTCTCGGCGAGCGCGAACGGCAGCGCCGCGCCGGCCTTGGCGAGCGCGCGCGCCATCGCGTAGCTGCCGAGCGTCCCCGGCGTGAGCAGGATGATCTGCCGGTCGTTGACGTGCGGCGCCAGGCTCCTGGCGAGGTCGTCGTGGCCGGTCGCCGGGATGGCCGCGATGACGATCTCGGCGCCGGCGAGCGCCTCGGCGAGATCGGTCGTCGCTCGCGTCAGCCGCGCCGCGCCCGCGCGCCCCTCGGCGGTCAGGGCGATCGTCGGGGCCTTCGCCAAGGCGCCGAGGGCCTGCGCGCGTCCGGCTCCAGAGGCGGACCGAGTGGCCGGCGAGTGCCAGGTCCGCGGCGGTCGTGAAGCCGCCGTGGCTCGCCGCCGAGCACCGCGACGTTCACGCGATCGCTCCGGTCGCGTGGAGCTCGGCGATCTTCACGTTCGAGTACTTGAGCACGCGGCTCAAGATCTCGTTGGTGTGCTCGCCCAGGCGCGGCGGCGGGGTGACCTCCAGACCCATCGCGCCGTCGATCTTGATCGGCGTGCCGAGCGTCTGCGTCTTGCCGTGGCGCGGGTGGTTCATCTCGATGATCATCCCGCGCTGGATTACTTGAGGATCGGCCAGCACGCGGTCCACGGTCAGGATCGGCGTGGCCGGGACGTTGGCGCCCTGCAGACGCTCGAGCCATTCGCGAGTGGTCCGCGTCCGGAACGCGGCTTCGACCAGCGGCATCAGCACGTCGCGGTGCAGGACGCGATCCCGGTTGGTCGCGAACCGGAGGTCGCGCTCCCACTCCGGGTGCTCGACCGCGCGACAGAACAGCGGCCAGAACTTCTCGGCGAAGATCGCGACGATCAGGTGGCCGTCGCGTGTCTGGAGCGCCGAGTACGGCACGACCGAGGCGTGGCCCGAGCCGAGCGGCGTCGGCACGCGTCCGTTCGTCCAGAAGTACTGCGCGATGTAGGTCAGCAACGAGACCTGACAATCGAGCAAGGACAGGTCGATGTGAGCGCCCTCGCCCGTTCGCTCGCGGCGGAACAGCGCGCCGGAGATCGAGAACGCGCCGAAGAGCGAGCCGGCGAGATCGGCCATCGGCAGGCCCATGCGGGCCGGCCGGCCGCCCGGCTCGCCGGTGACGGACATCGCGCCGCCCATCGCCTGGAGCGCCAGATCGAAGGCCGGCCAGTCGCGGTACGGTCCGTCCTGGCCGTAGGCCGAAACGGAGCAGACGATGATCCGCTGATTGAGCGACCAGAGCTTCGAGTACGCGAGGCCCATGCGCTCCATGATGCCGGGCCGGAAGTTCTCCCAGACGACGTCGGACTGCCGGACGAGATCGTAGAAGACCTCGCGCCCGCGGTCGCGCGCCAGGTCCAGCGCCAGCGACTTCTTGTTGCGGTTGATGGCGAGGAAGTACGCCGACTCGCCGTCCGGCAGGAACGGCGGGCCCATCATGCGCATCGGATCGCCGCCGTCGGGATCCTCGATCTTGATCACCTCGGCCCCCATGTCGGCGAGCAGCATCGAGCCATAGGGGCCCGCGAGCATGCGCGAGAGATCCAGAACGCGAATGCCTTCGAAGAGCTTCATCTCGGCTCCTGCCGCGACTGACGCGTGGTCTCGGTCATTGAACGGACTCGCTCGGCGGTGATCGGCAGCTCGACGAACCGCACGCCGATCGCGTCCTTGATCGCGTTGCGGACGGCGGCGGCGACGGGAATCACGCCGGACTCGCCCAGGCCCTTGGCCCCGAAGGGCCCCTCGGCGTCGATCGACTCGATCAGCCGCACGACGATCTCCGGCATGTCGTCGGCCTTGAGCACCGCGTAGTCCATGAAGGTCTGACTCAGCACCTGCCCCTGGTCGACCACGAGCTTCTCGGAGAGCGCGTAGCCGAGCCCCATGTGGATGCCGCCGTGCACCTGGCCCTCGGCCGCCGCCGGATTGAGCGCGCGCCCGACGTCGTGCGCGGACGCGACCTTGCGGACGGCGACTCGCCCCGTCTCCGGATCGACGTCGACCAGCACGGCCTGGAATGCGGAGGTGTACGCGGCCGACACGTTTCCCTGGAAGTCGCGGTCGAGCATGGTGGTCGGCGGATCATAGAACGCTTCGGCCACCAGCACGCGGCCCCCGCCCCGGAAGTGTCCCGCCCGCGCGACCGCCTCGTACTGGAGCCGCCGCGGCGGGTCGCGCTTGACGAAGATCCAGCCCCCCTGGATCCCGAGCGCGGACGCCGGCTCGCCGAACTGGGCGGCGGCCATCTCGAGCAGCTGCGCACGCACCTTCTCCGCGGCCAGCCGCGCGGCGTTCCCGCCGACGAACGTCGTCCGGCTCGCGTGGGTGCCGACGTCCCACGGCCGGACGTTCGTGTCCGAGTTGACGACGTCGACGCGCTCCAGCGGTACCCCCAGGGTCTCGGCGACGATCATGGCCAGCACCGTCTCGGAGCCCTGGCCGATCTCGCTCGCGCCGGTGATCAGCGTGACCTTGCCGAAGTCGTCGAGCTTCACGATCGCGCCGCACCCGTCCGAGCGGTAGATGCGCGCGCCGCCGCCGACGTGGAACATGCCGGCGTAGCCCACGCCCCGCTTGCAGCCCGGCGCCGGCGGCGGCGGATCCTTCGCGATCTCTTCGCGCGGCGGCGTCGAGGCACTCGCGCATCGCGAACGACGTGAGCACGAATCCCTGCGGGTTGACGTCGCCCGACTTCGTGGCGTTGAGCCGCCTGAGCTCGAGCCGGTCGATGCCGAGGCGATCGGCGAGATCGTCCATCTGCGACTCGACCGCGAACGTCGACTCGGGATTGCCGTAGCCGCGCATCGAGCCCGAGTAGGGGTTGTTCGTGTAGACGATCGTCGTGTCGAACCGGACGTTCGGCACGCGGTACAGCCCGGCGACGGTCGACATCATCACGTAGGGCGTCGTCGACCCCCACGACGTATAGGCGCCGCCGTCGATCGTCACGTGCGCGTCGCGGGCGAGGAGCCGCCCGTCGCGATCGGCCGCGGTGGCGAGCCGGATCGCGCACGGCTCGCGCGTGGGACAGGCCATGAATTCCTCGACCCGGTCGAACTCGATCTTCACGGGCCGCCGCGCCACGCGCGCGAGCATGGCGGCGATGACGTCGATCGGGTAGATGTCGAGGCCACGGCCGAAGTTGCCGCCGACCGGCGGCTGCAGCACCCGGATGCGATCCCCGCCGATCCCGAGCGCCTCGCCGAGGTCGCGCTGGTAGAGAAACGGCACCTGCGTCGTGGACCACATCGTGAGGATCGCCGGCGGACCCCCAGTCGGCGATCGCGACCATCGTGCCCAGGCACGCCGGCGTGACGAAGTTCAGGCGGTAGGTGTCCTCGACCACCGCCGCCGCCTCGGCGAACGCGCGGTCGACGTCGCCATGGATGAACCGGTAGCGGAGGTGATGCTGGTTCGTCGCCAGCTCCTCGTGCACGACCGGCGCGTCCGGCTCCAGCGCGGCCGAGCGGATCGAACACCGCCGGAAGCGGCGCGTACTCCGCGTCGATCAGCGCGAGCGCCGCCTCGGCGATCTCGGCCGTCTCGGCCGCCACCGCGGCCACCTCGTCCCGGATGCAGCGCACCTTGCCGCGCTTGAGCGCGACCTGGTCCTTCGCGAAGCCGAAGGGCCGCTGCTCGACGTCCTCGCCGGTCAGCACCGCGACCACGCCCGGGCAGCGCGCGCGCCCGGCTCGTGTCGACCCGGACGATCCGCGCGTGCGGCACCGGTGTCCGTCAAGATCTTGCCGTGCAGGAGCCGCGGCAGCTCGAGGTCGTGCAGATAGCGCGTCCGGCCCGTCACCTTGTCCGGGCCGTCGCGCTTGGGGGTCGATTTCCCGACGACGTCGAAGCCTGAAGCCATCGTCAGAACTTCACCGCTTCCTTGTGCTCGCCGAACACGTCGCGCATCGCCTGGGCGATCTCGCCGAGGGTCGCGTACGCCTTCACCGCCTCCATGATCGGGTACATGAGGTTGTCGCGCCCGCGCGCCGCCTCGGCGACGCGGCGCAGTGCCGAGCGGGCGGCGCCGTCGTCCCGCTGGGCTCGGGTACGCTCGAGCTTGGCCAGCTGGGCCGCGTGCGCCTTGGGGTCGAACGCGTAGAGCTCCACGTCGCGATCGGCGTCGGCGGGCGCGTCGCCGACGTGGCAGTTGACCGCGACCCGCGGGATCTCGCCCGAGACGATCTTCTGCTCGTAGAGATACGCCTGGCGCGCCACCTCGGCCTGGATCGAGCCGTTGCGGACGGCCTCGACGATGCCGCCCATGCGCTCGACGCTCGCCAGCTCCTCCGTGATCCGCTTCTCCATCGCGCTGGTGAGGGCCTCGACGTAGTAGGAGCCGGCGAGCGGATCCACCGTGTCGGCGGCGCCGGACTCCTCGGCGCAGATCTGCATGGTCCGCAGCGCGATCAGCTGGGCCTTCGGCGACGGGATCGTGTACGCCTCGTCGTAGGTCGGCAGCGCCATGGTCTGGGCGCCGGCCAGCGACGCGGCCAGCGCGATGTAGGCCCCGCGCACGATGTTGTTCTCGGGCTCCTGGACGGCGAACGCGGAACCCCCGCCGCCGATCAGGCTCCGGAACATCCACGATTTCGGATTCGGCGGCGTGGAAGCGCTCGCGGAGCATCCGCGCGTAGAGCCGCCGGCCGGCGCGAAACTTCGCGACCTCCTCGAAGATCTTTCCCCACGCGGTGAAGTTGAACGAGATCCGCGGCGCGAACTCGTCCACCGCCATCCCGCGGGCGAGCATCAGCTCGACGTACGCGGCGGCGATCGCCAGGCCGTACGCCATCTCCTGCGCGGTCGTGCATCCGGCCTCGCGGATGTGGTAGCCGCAGACCGACACCGGGTTGGACCGCGGGTAGTGACGCGCCGAGAACTCGATGAGGTCGGCGACGAGCCGCAAGGAGGGATCGACCGGATAGATCCAGGTGCCCCGCGCGATGAACTCCTTCAGGATGTCGTTCTGCGGCGTGGTGACCACGCGGTCGGCGGCCACCCCCTGCTTCTCGGCGACCGCGTAGTACATGGCGGTGATCGGCGCGGCCATGCCGTTGATCGTGAGCGACACGCTGACCCGGTCGAGCGGAATGCCGGCGAACGCCTCTTCCATGTCGGCGAGCGTGTCGATCGGCCATGCCGACCCGGCCGACCTCGCCCTCCGCCTTGGGATTGTCGGAGTCGAGGCCGAGCTGCGTCGGCAGGTCGAAGGCGACGTTCAGCGCGTCCTGCCCGTGCGCCATCAAGTACTTGAAGCGCGAGTTCGTCTCGGTCGGCGTGCCGAAGCCGACGTACTGACGCATCGTCCAGAGGCGCTCGCGGTACATGTGCTTGTGGATCCCGCGGGTGTACGGATACTCGCCGGGCCGGCCGATGTCGCGATCGAACTCGACTCCCGCGACGTCCTCGGGTCCGTAGACCGGCGCGATCGGGAAGCCCGCGTGCGTTTTGATCTCTTTCATCGTGTTCTCCTGACCCTACCGCTCGAGAAAACGGTTGAGGAACGGCAGGCTCTCCGGCGCCCGTTCCTCGGGCGGCGCGTGGCCGCAATCGGCGAGCTGGACGACCTCGGTCTGCTCGAAGACCTGCCGCCAGCGCGGCAGATATCGCGCGAACGCCGGGTCCTTCATCCCCCAGAGCAGGATCGCCGGAATGCGGGCGATCCGGTCGCGCCGCGCCCAGAGATCGGCGTACCAGGCGCTCGACCCGAGCAGCTCGCGCGCGTAGACCCAGGTGGCGTGGCCGTCGAGCGGGTGAAGGTAGTGACGCTCCACCTCGCGCGTATAGCGCTTTCGGTCGGCGACGGCGCGACGCAGCATCACCCGCACGGCGAAGCCGCGCTGCTCGTAGAGATAGCGCCCGAGCCGCCCGCCGAGCATGCGCGCGGGCCACGCGACACGCCGGTCACCGGCGAACGACCACATCCACGTGTTGAAGATCACCAGGCGTCGCACGTTCTCCGGATGGTCGAGCGCGTAGGCGAGCCCGATCGGCCCGCCGAAGTCGTGGACGACGAGCGTGAGGTCCTTGAGCCCGAGCGTCTCGATGAACCGCGCGAGGTTGCGCGCCTGGTCGTCGGGCCGATACGACCAGCCGGCCGGCCGATCGCTCAGCCCGAAGCCCAGGTGGTCGGGCGCGATGCAGCGGTATCGCGGGCTCAGGTCACGGATCAGATGGCGATAGAGGAACGACCAGGTCGGCGTGCCGTGCACCATGACGATCGGCGCACCCTGGCCCTCGTCGACGTAGCTCAGACGACCGCCGTCGACCTCGAGCCTTTGCGGCTCGAACGGGTACTCCCGGCGGTCCACCCACGGAGGAATCACACTCGCGGCTCCTTGCCCTGCCGGAACGCCTGCACGATCTCGGGGAGCGGCGTCCCCATCGGGAACACGTGACGCACACCCAGCTGCTTCAGCGCCTCGACGTCACGCGGAGGAATGATACCCCCGACGACTACCGCGATGTCGCCGGCGTCTTGGGCCCGCAGCCCGTCGATGACCCGGCGCGCCAGCAAGAGGTGGGCGCCCGAGAGCACCGAGAGGCCGACGACGTCGACGTCCTCCTGGATCGCCTCCATGGACGATCTCGTCCGGCGTGCGCTTGAGCCCGGAGTAGACGACCTCGAAGCCGGCGTCGCGCAGCGCGTGGGCGACCACCTTGGCCCCGCGATCGTGCCCGTCGAGCCCGGGCTTCGCGATGAGGACCTTCATGCCGGACGGAACGCCGGCAGCCAGCGCGCGTTGCCGCTCGGATCGTCGGCGATCCTGAGCGGCGACAGCCGGACGGTCTGGCCGATCGCGACCTTCGCGGGCTCGGCGTCGACCAGGATCGAGAACACGCGCAGGCCGTCGATCTTGACGATCGCGAAGACACGCGGCCCGGCGAAGCCGGCGGGCAGCCCGACCTCCTGGACGGTGAACGCGTGGATCGTTCCCTCGCCGGACAGATCGACCCACTCGAAGCGGTCCGACCGGCATTCACCGCAGAACGCGCGCGGCGGCCAGGCCAGCCGCTTGCAGTCCGCGCACCGTGTCGTCGCCAGCCGCCCGGCGGCGAGCCGCGCGTAGAACTCGTGGAGCTTCGTGTGCTCCGCCGACTCCAGCGGAAACGGATCGGTCGCCCGGAAGTAGCTCACGAGGCCTCGCGCTGGCGCCTGAGCTGGCGGAGCAAGGCGCGCACCTTCGCCGTCTCGAACGCCTCGCGGCGGTCGCCGGTGTAGTCGAAGAAGCCTCGCCCGGTCTTGGGCCCGAGCTCGTTGCGCGCCATCTTCTCCTCGACCAGGCGAGCCGGGCGGAAGCGGTCGTCGCCGAGCGCCTCGGCCAGAAACCCGCTCGCGCGGTGCAGGATGTCCACCCCGCCCCAGTCGATGAACTCGAAGATGCCGACCGTCGCGTAGCGGAATCCCATGCCGGCCCGGAAGGCGCGGTCGACATCCTCGGGAGTCGCGACGCCTTCCTCGACCAGACGGACGGCCTCGTTCATCAAGAGCGCCTGCATCCGGGGTCCGATGAATCCGGGCGAGTCGGCGCACCGCACGGGGACTTTGCCGAGCTTCTCGAGGAAGGCGACGGTCCGCTCGACGACCGCGCCGGCCGTCGCCCGCCCGGGGACCACTTCGACGAGCGGGATGATGTGGGCCGGATTGAGCCAGTGCACGACCAGGAAGCGCTCGTCGCCGTGCACCGCGTCGGCCATGTGCCGGGGCGAGATCGTCGAGCTGGTGGACGCGAGGATCGTCTCCGGCGCGACGGACGCCGACACGCGCCGGAGGATCTCGCGCTTGAGGTCGACGATCTCGGGCAGCGCTTCCTGCACGTATCCACACCCCTCGAGCCCCTCGAGGCCGATCCGATCCTCGATGCGATCGAGCGCCGGCGCGATCTCGCCGCGCTCCAGCACGCCCTCGTCGGCCATCAAGGCGCAGGTCGCGCCCGATTTCACGCCGAGCGTCGGCGAACACCGCCGCGGAGCCGCCGGCCGGGCGCTCCTTCACGTCGACCAGGGACACGCGGCTGCCGCCCAGCGCGAGGGCGAGCGCGATCTGGCGCCCGATCCGGCCGGGACCGAGGACGGCGACGTGACTCGTCGAAGCGCTCACCGGCTCTCGCGGCCGTAGATCATGACGACGTGCTCGCCCATCCCGCTGTTGTTGTGCGTGAGCGCGAGCGATGCGTCCGGCACCTGCCGCGCGCCGGCCTCGCCGCGGAGCTGGGCGAACACCTCGGCCGCCTGCGCGACCCCCGTCGCGCCGAGCGGATGCCCGCAGCCCATCAGTCCGCCGCGCGGGTTCACCACCACGTCGCCGCCGTAGTCGCTCCGACCCGCCGCGACGAAGGCGCCGGCCTCGCCCTTCGCGCAGAAGCCGAGCTCCTCGTACGCGATCAGCTCGGCGATCGCGAAACAGTCGTGGACCTCGGCGACGTCCACGTCGTGCGCGCCCACGCCGGCCATCGCGTAGGCCGACTGCGCGGCGCGCGAGAGCGCGGGCCAGTGAGCGTAGTCCTCGTGGAGCGACGTCAGCTGGAAGCCGTCGAGCACCTGCCCGGTGCCGCGGATCCACACCGGCGTGTCGGTGAGCGACCGCGCGCGCTCTTCGGACGCGATCAGCACCGCCGCCGCGCCGTCGGTGATCGGCGAGCACATGAAGAGCCGGAGCGGCGAGGCGATCATCCGCGAGCCGAGCACCTGCTCGAGTGTCGCGCCGCGCTGGAAGTGCGCGTTGGGGTTCTTCGAAGCGTGCGTGTGATTCTTCACGCCGACCATCGCCAGCTGCTCCTCGGTCGTGCCGTAGGCCGCGATGTGCCGCTGCGCGGCCAGCGCGAAGCAGGGCGGCGCGGTGAGGCCGAACGAGGCCTCCCACTCGCGGTCGACGCCCGTCCCCATGTTCAGGATCGCCTCGTCGCCGCTGGGCTGATTGAGCTTCTCGACCCCGAGCACCATGACGAGGTCGGCGAGCCCCGCGGCGATGAACGCGTAGGCGTAGCGGATGCCGACGGTGCCCGACGCGCACATGTGCTCCGTTCGCGCGCTCAAGGCACTCGGCCGGATCCCCAGCGCCTCGGCGGCCATCGACGAGATGTGGGACTGGAACGCGGTCCGCTCCGGCATCACCGAGCCCACGACGAGGCCCTCGACGTCCTTCGGCTCACCGCGGGCACCGAGTCGAAGCAGGCCTTGCCGGCCTCCCAGATGAGGTCGCGATAGCTCGCCTTGCGCACGCCGAACTTCGACACGCCCGCCCCGATCAGTGCGACCTTCCTCATGACCGCCTCTCAGATTCCGACGGACATGCCGCCGTCGGCGAAGATGACCTGACCCGTGATGAACGCCGCCTCGTCCGAGGCCAGGAACACGTGGACGCTCGCGATCTCGTCGGGCGACGCGATCCGGCCCACCGGCACCTGCGCGATGATCCGCTCCCGGATCGCGTCGGGCACGCCCGCAAGCATCGCCGTCATGACCGGACCGGGCGCCACCGCGTTGACGGTCACGCCATACTTCGCGTACTCGAGCGCCAGGGTCTTCGTGAGGCCGATGACGCCGGCCTTCGACGCGGCGTAGTTCGACTGACCGATGTTGCCGAGCGAGCCGATCGACGAGGTGTTGACCACGCGGCCCCACGCCCGCTCGCGCATCCCGGGCAGCGCCGCCTGAGCGAAGAGAAACGTGCCCTTGAGATTCACCGACAGGACCGCGTCCCACTGCTCCTCGGTCATCTTGGCGGCCATCGCGTCGCGGTTGATGCCCGCGTTGTTGATGAGGATGTCGACCCGGCCGAAGGTCCCTGTGACCTCCTGGACCATCCGATCGCACTCGGCCTTCTTCGTCACGTCGCCCGGCAGCACCAGCGCCTTGCCGCCGGCCGCGCGGACCTCGCCGGCAACCGCGTCGAGCCCGTCGGGACGTGTGTCGTTGATCGCCACCGTGGCGCCCTCGCGCGCGAAGCGGCGGGCGGTCGCCGCGCCGATGCCGCCGGCGGCGCCGGTGATCAGCGCGACCTTGTCTTTGAGCCTCACCCGCGCCTCCGCATGAGCACACTCTCCTCGTAGGTGCAGACCACTTCGTCACGCTGGTTCTTGACGACGACGTCGAACGTGACGACGCCGCGGTCGGGCTTGGACGACTCGCGCGCCTGCTTCACCGTCATCTCGGTGTGGATGGTGTCGCCGAACTTGACCGGCGCGGTAAACCGCAGCCGATCGAGCCCGAGGAGCGCCAGCGCCGTCCCCTCGAACCAGCCCGAGAGGTTCTGCTGTCCGTTGGACACCGCAAGGGTCAGGATACCGTGGGCCACGCGGGCGCCGAACGGCGTCTGGCTGGCGAACACCGCGTCGGTGTGGAGCGGGTTGAAGTCGCCGGTGAGACCGGCGAATCGCGAGACGTCGCCGCCCTCGACCGTGCGGCGACCCGTCACAAGCACCTCGCCCATCTTGAAATCCTCGAACAAGCGTCCGCGTGATTGCATCGTTCCTCCCGTTGGCTGTTTCGACCGCGCTGGGCGGTCAGGCGAAAGCCGGACCCCGGTCCCAGTCGAGGTCGCGCCCGATGATCACGCGCAAGATCTCGGAGGTGCCTCCCCCCGGCAGCAGAAAGCGCGCGTCCCGGAAGTAGCGCTGGACCGGATACTCCATGGCGAGCCCGTACGAGGCGAAGATCCGGGCGGCCTCGTCGGTGATCTTGACCGCCGTCTCCGATGCGAAGAGCTTCGCCATCGCCGCCTCGCGCGCGATGGCCCGCCCGGCGTCGAGCCGCGCCGCCGTCTGGTAGGTCATGAGGATCGCGGCGTGGAGCGAGGTCAGCATATCGGCGAGCTTGAAGCCGATCGCCTGGTGCTCGGCGATCGGCTTGCCGAAGGCGCTCCGCTCGCGCGCGTAGGCGAGCGCCGCCTGGTACGCGGCGCGGGCCACGCCCACCGAGATCGCCGCGGTCATCACCCGGATCTCCGAGAGGATGCTCCCGATCTTCTCGACGCCGCCCGTCTCGCCGCCGAGCAGGTGCTCGGCGGGCACCTCCACGTCCTCGAGGAGGATCTCGCCGGTCACCGAGGCGCGCACCGACATCTTCTCGATCGACTTGCCGAGCGTGATCCCGCGCATCACCGAGCGGTCGAGCAGGAAGAGCGCGATGGACTTCAGGCCCCGCTCGTCCGACGTCTTGGCGGCCACCGTCAGCAGATCGGCCACCGGGGCGCTGGTCACCCACGTCTTCGTGCCGCGCAGCACCTAGCGGTCGCCGCGGCGCTGGGCCCGCGTCGTGATATTCGCGACGTCCGAGCCGGCGTTCGGCTCGGTCAGCGCGAAGGTCGCGATCAGGTCGCCGCGGAGGGCCGGCACCAGGTAGCGCTGGCGGAGCGCCTCGGATCCGTACTTGTAGACGAAGTGCGTCCCCATCAAGGACTGCATCGCCGCCGCGGCCGCCACCGACAGGGAGCCCCGAGCCAGCTCCTCGGCGAAGAGGCAGTACGTCACCATGTCGGCGTCGGCGCCGCCGTACGCTTCGGGGTAGCGGAGCCCGAGATAGCCGAGCTCGCCGATGCGCTTGAAGAGCCTGGTCGGAAACTCGGCGCGCTCGTCGATCGCCTCCGCCTCGGGGACCAGCTCCGTGTCGACGAACCGGGCGACGGCTCGCCGGAACTCCTCCTGCTCGGCCGTGAACGCGATCATTGTAGCGGGGGCCTCGAGCCCGGTTCGTTCCGCGGGTGGCCTGACATGGGCGCGACCCGGCTCCGTTCCGCTGTCGACTGCGCTGTGGCATCGCCACGGTTTCGGTCGAGCGAAGCGTCCCGGCTCCGTTCGGCCGTCGACTGCGCTGTGGCGTCGCCACGGCTTCGGTCGGTGGCGACGTCGGCGCGCAGGTGGCGGGTCGCGTGCTCGTCGACGGACAGATCGGCGCCGGCGCCCACGATCACGACGCCGTAGTCGCGGCGCGCTGCCTCGATCGATACGTAGTCGTCGAGGACATCTTCCAGCACCCGGCGGGGATCGCGCTCGAACGGATCGCCGTAGCCGCCCGCGCCCGACTGCTGGAACGAGATGACATCGCCGTACGCGAACTCGCGCGACTGCTTGCCGTGGACGACCTGTTCGCCCGCTCCGGGGTTGATGACGGTGCGGCCGAGCCGGCCGGGCCGGCCGCCGCCGAGGCCGTACGGCGCGAACTTCTGGCGATCGGACAGGTTCGTCAGCTTGCCCTCGTCGCCGAGCAGCCGAAGGTCGCGGCGGACGCCGCACCCGCCCCGGAATTTCCCGGCGCCGGCGGAGTCGCCGATCAGCTCGAAGCGCTCGACCACGATCGGCTGGTTAGCCTCCTGCGCCTCGACCGGAATATTGGCGGCGTTGAACGCCCAGGACATCGCCTCGCAGCCGTCCTTGCCAGCGCGCGCGCCGGTGCCCGACAGTACGAGCTCGTAGGCGACGAAGCGGCGCTTGCGCGCGCGATCCCAGCCGCCGAAGGTCGGGTTGGCCATGTGCGAGGCGGCGGCCGCGACCCGGTCCGGCAGCGCGGGCGCGAGCGCGCCCAGCACCGACTCGAACGTGCGATAGCAGATGATCGCGCGCGGTCCGCCGCCCGCCGGCGGGCGCGGATTGAGGAACGAGCCCTCGGGCGCCGCGACGGTGATCGGGCGCAAGGCGCCCTCGTTCATCGGGCCGAGCGGGTCGGCGAGGCACTTCACGGCGGCGTAGGAATACGAGCGCGTGTAGTTGATGTAGGAGTTCATGCCCGAGGCGGTCTGCGGGCTCGAGCCCGCGTAGTCGACCACCATCGAGCTCCCGTCGACGGTCACCGCCACGGCGACGCGCAAGGGCTCGGTGCCGGGGCCGCAGTCGTCCATGAAGTCCTCGAAGCGATAGACGCCGTCGGGGATCGTCTCGATGGCGGCGCGCATGTTCGCCTCGGTGCGCACGATGATCTCGTCCATGGCGGCCGCAGGATCTCACGACCGTAGCGCGCGGCCAGCTCTTGCAAGCGGAGCTCGCCCACCCGGAGCGCGCTCCGCTGAGCGCGGAGATCGCCGAGGACCTTGTCGGGGGTGCGCGTGTTCGCGGCGATGATCCCAACGATGCCCTCCTGCTCCTGGTACTCCTTCCAGACCTTCGTCGGCGGGATGCGGAGCCCTTCCTGGAAGTAGTCGAAGATGCCCTCGACGCCCTGGCTCCCCGGCCGCTGACCGCCGACGTCCGTGTGGTGGAGGATGTTCACGGCGAAGCCGACGAGCGCGCCGTCGTGAAACGCGGGCTGTGTGATGAAGAAGTCCGGCAGGTGTCCGGAGCCGAGCAAGGGATCGTTCAGGAGGATGGCGTCGCCCGGCCGCAAGGTCTCGACCGGATGCGCCGCGAGCGCGTTCTGCACCGCGAAGGACATCGCGCCCATGTGCCCGGGCGAGTAGGGGCCCTGCGCGACCATCCGCCCCTGCGGATCGAAGACGGCGACCGAGAAGTCCTGGCCCTCGCGCGCCTGCTCCGAGTACGCGGTGCGATGCACTGTCGTGCCGATCTCGACGGCGATCGACTGGAGCGCGCCCCAGACGACGCCGAGGGTGATCGGATCGATCCGGCTCATGCCGGCCGCGTCTCCGCGATCAGATTCGCGTACTCGTCGACCGTCGCCGTCACGCCCGGGGGCAGGACGGTCGTCGACTCTCGCTCCTCCACGATCGCCGGCCCGGTCAAGGACGTGCCGGCGGCGAGCTCATAGCGATCGTAGACCGGCGTATCGGTGTAGCCGCGGGCCTCGGGAAAGTACGCGCGCCGCGTCCCCTTGCGGCGCAGGTCCGTCGAGCGCGCCGCCGCCTTGGCCAGCGCGATGCGCGGCGAGCCGCCGACGGCCGAGAGCTTCCACGTGACCACCTCGACCGGCTCGGTCGGGATTCGCGTACCCGTAGCGCGCGGCGTAGACCTCGTGGAAGCGCGCGCGCAGACCCTCGAGCGCCGCCGCGTCGAGCCGCCCGGCGGGGACCGGCACGGTCACCTCGTACCCCTGGCCGACGTAGCGCGCTTCGGCCGAGCGCGTGACCATCACGTCGCCGGCCACCGCGGACTCCTGGACCACGACGAGCGCCTGGGCGCTCATCTCCTCGTACATCGCGTCGAGCGCGGCGCCGCTCACCGTATCGAGGCGGCATACGTGCGTGCGCGCGACGTCGAACTTCACCTCGGCGGCGAGGAGACCGATGGCCGCGGTCACGCCCGCCGACGCGGGCAGCACGATGCGCGGAACTCCCAGCGCCTGAGCGAGCCGGCAGCCGTGAACGGGCCCCGAGCCGCCGAAGGCGACCAGCGTGAGGTCGCGCGGGTCACGGCCTCGCTCGATCGACACCACGCGCGTCGCCAGCTCCATGTTGGTGTTGACGATCGTGTGGATCCCCCAGGCCGCGTCCTCGAGCGAGAGGCCGAGGGGGCTCGCCACCCGCTCCTCGATGGCGCGCGCCGCGGCGCCGGCCTGGAGCTTGATCGAGCCGCCGGCGAAATACTCGGGATTGATGTAACCGAGGACCAGATCGGCGTCGGTGACGGTCGGCTCCGTTCCGCCGCGCCCGTAGCAGACCGGCCCGGGTGTCGACGACGCGCTCTCGGGCCCGACCGCGATCACGCCGAGCCGGGCCTGCGCGATCGAGCCGCCCCCCGCGCCGATCTCGACGAGATCGATCGCCTGGATGTTCATCGGCAGCCCGCTTCCGGGCGCGTTGTTCACGCGATGGAGCTCGAACGCCGTCGTCGTGGCGGGCCGGCCCTGCTGGATGAGCGCGAGCTTGGCGGTGGTGCCGCCCATGTCGAAAGCGATCAGGTCGTGGTGGCCGGCCAGCTCGCCGTAGGCGGCCGCCATCAAGGCGCCGGCGGCCGGGCCGGACTCGATCATCCGGACGGGGTATCGCTGCATCGCCTCGGCTGTCGCGATGCCGCCCGAGGACTGCATCACGAAGAGCCGGCCGCGGTAGCCGCGCTGGCCCATGGCCGTTGCCAGGGCTCGGAGATACTCGCGCACGGTCGCCATCACGTAGGCGTTCACGACGGTCGTCGACGTCCGCTCGTATTCCCGGAAGGTCGGCGACACCTCGTGGGAGAGCGTGACCGTGACGTGCGGCGCCACCTCGGCGGCGAGGGCGGCGATGCGGCGCTCGTGCGCCGGGTTCAGGTACGCGTGGAGCAGACACACCGCGAGCGTCGTCACGCCGCGCGCTGCCAGCTCTCGGATCGCCCGGCGCGCGTCGTCCTCGTCGAGCGGCGTTCGCACCGTGCCGTCGGCCAGGACGCGCTCGGTCACCTCGCCGATCAGCCGGCGCGGGATCAAGGACGGGGGCTTCTCGATTTGTAAGTTATAGACCTGATAGCGCTTCTCGCGCCCGATGATGAGCACGTCGCGAAAGCCGCGGGTCGTCAGAAGCCCGACCCCGCGCGCCTTGCGCTCGATGACCACGTTGGAGCCGAGCGTCGTGCCGTGGACGGCCTGCGCCACGTCGGCCCAGGAAACGCCCCCCTGCGTCAGCAGGGCATCGAGACCCGCCAGACACGCATCGGAAGGATCGGGGTACGTCGTCAGACGTTTGGCGGTGGTGAGCTCGCCGGAGGGCGACTGAAGGACGAAGTCCGTGAAGGTTCCGCCAACGTCGAATCCGACGCGATAGGCCATCAGCGGGTCCGTGACGGCCGAAGCACCCGTCAGTTCCGGCGCTCCGCCCGCGAGAGGACGATCCGGTACGGATACCGTCGGCCGGTCTGCCAGCTGATGGCGTGCTCGACGGGCTCGCCGCTCAGCGCGAAGTACGTGCGCTCGAAGAAGAGCAGCGGCGACCGGGCGCGGATCTGCAAGTGCTCGGCGACCTGGCGCGGCGCGAGCGCGGCGTCCACCACCTGCTCCATGAGCTTGATCGGCACGCCCAGCACCCGCTCGATGGCGCCGATCAGCGAGGTCTTGGAAAGATCCTCGTCGGAGAGCGCGGTGCCGATCGTGAGCGGCATGTAGGCGGTGACGTGCTGGAACGGTCCCGTCTCGGCGTGACGCACGCCGACGATGCAGTAGGCCGAGGAGCGAGGCGGCAGCCGGAGCGCCTGGGCGATGTTCGCCGGCAGGAGCACGACCTCGCGGGAGACGAACTTGAACCAGGTCTCGTCGCCGAGCGCCATCATGTCGCCCACCGAGCCGATCACGCGGAGCTTCCGGTCGCCGCCTGCGGCGGGGGTCGCGAACGTCCCGCGCCCGGCGTGGCGGTAGAGCCGCCCCTCCTGGACCAGGACGTCGAGCGCCTGTCGGACGGTCGGGCGGCTCACCTTGAAGCGGGCGCAGAGCGCGTGCTCGGACGCGATCCGCTCGCCCTCGTCGCGGAGCTCGTGGCGGATGGAGTCGGCGATCTGTAGATAGCGAGGAATGCCGGGACGGTAATTCAAAAGAACAATCCTCCTGCTGTCAGGATGTCTAGACACGTACCATCCTGGGGCAGGCGGCGTCAATCATCCGTTGGTCCAGCCCGGGTGGGCTAATCGGCCGAAAAGCGCCGGGCGTTGCCCATGTGCGGCCAGGCGGCCGCCTGGACGTTGGCCAGAAGCTGGCGCAGATGGTTCCGGTCGTGGTGGACCCACTCGTGTAGCAGGTCGCCCACCCGCAGATGGCCGACCGTCGGGTGTCGGCCGCCCCGCTGGAAGTCGGCTTCCCGGAGCCCGGCGACCAGGGCAACGCTGTCCCGGCGCAGGGCGGCGAGCTCGGTGATCAGCGCCGCGGCCGGGCGCTCGCAGTCGCGCCGCGCCCGAGCGATCGCGCCCTGGTCCCACGCTTCGAGGCTCGGCTCGTCGCTCGACAGGATGAGACGAATCCGGCCGGCGAAGCCGCGCCGCTCGCTCTCGATGAGGTGCCCGACGACTTCCTTGACGCACCACTCGCCCGACGCCGGATGCCACGCGAGGACGTCGTTCCCGAGGGCGGCGAGCTCGGCGTGAATGGCGGCAGCCGCGCTGTCCAGCAGCCGCGCGACCTCGCCCGGCGCAAGCGGTCTCGAGCTCTCGGTCATCGGCGGGTCAGCTCGCGGGCGATCACCACACGCTGGATCTGGTTCGTGCCCTCGTAGATCTGGGTGATCTTGGCGTCGCGCATGAAGCGCTCGACGGGATACTCGCGCGTGTAGCCGTAGCCGCCGAAGATCTGCACGGCGTCGGTCGCGACCTTCATGGCGGTGTCGCCGGCGAAGCACTTGGCCATCGACGATTCGAGGGCCGCCGGATCCCCACGATCGACGAGCGCCGCCGCATGATGGACGAGAAGGCGCGCGCCGTGTACCCCGATCGCCATGTCGGCCAGCATGAACTGGACGCCCTGGAACGCGGCGATCGGCTGGCCGAACTGCTGGCGCTCTTTCGCGTAGGCCACGGCCGCGTCGAGCGCGGCCTGCGCGATGCCGACGGCTTCGGCGCCGACGGCGGGGCGCGAGCCGTCGAGAACGCGGAGCGCGATCTTGTAGCCCTCGCCTTCCTCGCCCAGGCGATTCTCGACCGGCACTTCGCAGTCCGACAGATGGAGGGCCGCGGTCGGCGATCCGCGGATCCCGAGCTTTCGCTCGAGCTTGCCGACGGCGAAGCCCGGGAAGGTCGGTTCGACGAGGAAGGCCGTGACGCCGCCCTTGCCGCGGCCCCGGTCGACCGTCGCGAAGAGCGTGATGACCGAGGCCTTGCTGCCGTTCGTCACCCAGAGCTTGACGCCGTTCAGGACATAGCGGTCGCCCTTGCGGACGGCGCGCGTCGAGATCGAGGCCGCGTCGGAGCCAGCGCCGGGCTCCGAGAGCGAGAACGCCGCGGTGATCTCACCCGACGCGAGCCGCGGCAGATAGCGCCGCTTCTGCTCGTCGGTGCCCGCGGCGACGATCGGCCAGCCCCCCGCGTACTGGACCAGATAGATGGTCGCCGAGGACGCGCACGCCCAGGCGATCTCCTCGACGGCGAGGCAGAACGCCAGGGTGCCCATGTCGGTGCCGCCGTAGGCCTCCGGGATGTAGAGGCCCATGAGCCCCTGATCGCCGAGGAGCTTCAGGGATTCGTCGGGATAGGCCTCGGCCTCGTCCACGTGGGCGGCCAGGGGCGCGATCCGGTCGCGCGCGATCACGCGCACCAGGCCCCGCATCTCGCGCTGCTCCGCCGTCAGATAGAAGTCGTCTTGCGCCATCGTGATCGAGCTCACCTCCCAGTCTATCAAGGCACGGCGTCTGACAATTCTCGTCACGCTCACCTACGATTTTTTGTAGCGGAAAAGATCCGAAACCGCCGCATGGGCCGCAAGTGCGCGAGATGTCGACGAGCGGCCGATTGGCATCGCGGCTGCACTCACGTGGCGCCATGCAGACGTCAGAGAAAGTCGTGGTTGTGATGCCGGCCTACAACGCGGGGCGAACGCTCCGTCTCACATACGAGGAGCTGCCGAAGGACACGGTGAGCCTCGTGATCCTGGTGGACGACGGATCCACCGATGGAACGCTCGAGGTCGCGCGGCAGCTCGGCCTCGAAATCTTCGTGCACAACCGGAACTACGGTTACGGCGCGAACCAGAAGACCTGCTACGCAGAAGCGCTGCGAGCGGGGGCGGATATCGTGGTCATGGTCCACCCCGACTACCAGTACGATCCGCGGCTCGTTCCGCAGATCATCGATCCGATCGTCCGTGGGGAGGCCGATGTCGTGTTCGGCTCGCGACTGAAGAGCGGTTCGGCGCTGGCCCAGGGGATGCCCTGGTGGAAGTATTTCTCGAACCGCTTCCTCACGAACCTCGAGAATCGGACGTTCGATCTGTCGCTGTCCGAGTTCCACACGGGTTACCGGGCCTTCCGCCGCGAGGTGCTGGAGACGGTCAACCTCGCGCTGAACTCGGACGGCTTCATCTTCGATCAGCAGATCGTGGCCCAGATCGTTGCCTCCGGCTTCCGGATCGCCGAGATCGCGGTGCCGACGCGGTACTTCCCCGAAGCCTCGTCGGCGAGCTTCTCGGCCTCCACGGCCTACGGTCTCCGGATCCTCTCGCTCCTCGCCCGCTTCAGCCTGCACCGGCACGGTGTGTGGCACTCGCGGGCGTTCGACAGCCTCCGCGGGCGATATACGCGGCTCCAGACTCCGGCTCCGACGGCGCCACGCCTGGCCTTCGATCCGCGCCGGTCCGTTCCCGCACTCGGACGCTGAACCGTGTGGCTCACTGATCAGTACTCCCAAGAGAGCGGTGCGGCCGTCGTCGATCGGCTGGACGTCCTGCGAGTCACGTTTCCGCACGGCGATCTCTTCGTCGGAATGAATGCCAACCAGCACGGCGTCAGGTGGAGCCGTGCCGAGGGTGAGCGCCTGCGCGATCTCCCCGACGCGCAGGGCGCTACCCTCGCGAGAAAACGGTTTCGCCTCCGCGTGCTGAGCCGTTTGCTCCTGGTGACGCTCGTCGCCGCGTGGTGCCTGGTCCTTCTGGTTTCTTAGGCCACCTCCGTCTCGCGCCGGCGCCTCTGTCGCCGGCGCCTCTTGACGACCCAGCACTTCCGCCGGATCATTGCGCCCTCCCGAGCCCCGTTTCAAAAGGAGACGCGCGATGGCAGCGGTGACTTCGAGACAGCGCATCCTCACGGCCCTGGTCGTTCTCGTGCTGATGCTCTCGGCCACCTTCTATGCCCTGGCCCAACAGACCGGCGAGGCGAAGAAGAGCTCGGCCGCGCCGGCCGGCGGTAAGCGCCACACGCTCGCGGCGACACTCGAGACCGTCCAGTGGGGCTGGCTCGATCCGAAGGAGCCGCCGAAGCTCACCGTCGATTCGGGTGACACCGTCTCGGTCGAGACGATGATGCACTCGCACGACAAGGTCCGGCCGGGGATCACGATGGACGAGATCGTCGCGCTGCGTCGCGCGAACCCGGGCGGCGGACCGCACTCGATGACGGGCCCAATCTACGTCAACGGCGCCGAGCCCGGCGACGTGATGGAGATCCGCATCGTCAAGATCGTGCCCAAGCCTTTCGGGATCAACTTCAATCTCCCGGGCAAGGACTTCCCCACGATCGGCGCGCTGGCGCCGGAGATGCCCGACGGCTACATCAAGTTCTTCACCTTGGATCTCAAGAAGCGCCAGGCGGAGTTTAAGCCGGGGATCACGCTCGACCTCAAGCCGTTTCCCGGCACGCTCGCGGTCGGCATCGATCCCAACGACCCGTCGCCACGCAAGGGCGGCGCCACGGATCCGATGGCGCCGGTGTCCACCTTGCGGCCGTGGAAGAACGGTTCGAACATGGACATCAACGAGCTGCAAGAGGGCGCGACGATCTTCATCCCGATCTTCCTCAAGGGCGGGCTCGTCTGGACGGGCGACTCGCACTGTCGGCAGGGCAACGGCGAGGTGAACCTGACGGCGCTCGAGTGCTCGTATCGTGAGATCGCGCTGCAGCTCATCGTCCGCAAGGACATGAAGCTCGAGTGGCCGCGGATCGAGACCAAGACCCACTGGATCGCGATCGGCCTCGACGAGGATCTCAACAAAGCGATGGTGAACGCGGTGCGCGAGACCGTCGACTTCCTCGAGCAGCAGAAAGTTGTACCGATGAACCGCTATGAGGCTTACGCGCTGAGCTCGATGGCCGCCGACTGCCGCGTCTCGCAGGTGGTGGACGTGCGCAAGGGCGTCCACTGCATGATCCCGAAGTCGGTCTTCACCAAGAAATCGTAGGTGCTGCGGGCGCTTGCCCTCGTCCTGCTCGCCGCGGCCCCGGCGCGGGGCGGCAGCGTGCTGGACGTCGTCGCGACCTCGACGGATCTCAAGGCGCTCGTCGAAGCGGTGGGCGGCGAGCGGGTGACCGCCGAGAGCCTGGCGCCCGCGCTCCACGAGCCCCACGCCGTCGACGTCAAGCCGGGTCAGCTCGCGCGACTCAGGTCGGCGGCGCTCCTGGTTCGAGTCGGGCTCGATCACGAGCCATGGCTCGGCCGCATTCGCGCCACCGTGAACGATCCCCGCTTCGCGCCCGGCGCCCCGGGCGATCTCGACCTCTCCCGGGGAATCGATCTCCTTCAGGTCGACACGCCGAGGGTCAAGAGCGAGAAGGGCGCGCACGTACACGGATTCGGCAATCCCCACTATTGGCTCGACCCCGCGAACGCGCGTCCGATGACACGGACCATCCTCGAGGCGCTCGCGCGACTCTCGCCCGACGGGCGTGAAGCCTTCACCGGGAACCGGACTCGCTTCCTCGAGCGGCTCGACGCGCGCATGGCGCACTGGACCGATAGCATGGCGCCTTACCGCGGTACGCGCGTGGTCGTCTACCACGATAGCTGGCCCTACTTCGCGCGCCGCTTCGGCCTGGTGATCGTGGCCACCGTCGAGCCGGTGCCGGGCGTGCCGCCCTCGCCCGCTTCCCTCGCCGCGCTGACGACGAGCATGAAGGACGCCGGCGTGAGGCTCCTGATCGTGGAGCCTTCGGCCAGCCGCTCGATCGCGAGCCGGGTGGCGGCGCCAAGCGGAGCGCGCATCGTCACTCTCGTTCCCTCCGTCGGCGGCGATCCGGACGCACGGGACTACCTGCAGCTGTTCGAGCTCAACGTGCGCCGGCTTACCGAGGGGCTGGCCGGAGGCCGCTGAGGGTCGCGAGATGATCGAGTTTCTGTGGGCGCCGCTCCTCGCCTGCCTCGTCCTGACCGCGATTCACGTCTATCTCGGTCTGCACGTACTGGCGCGCGGCGTGATCTTCGTCGATCTGGCGCTCGCCCAGGTGGCGGCGCTCGGCGTCACGATCGCGTTCCTGGCCGGGCACGCGATCCAGAGCCAGGCGGCCTACTGGTATGCGCTCGCTTTCACGCTTGGCGGCGGCGCGGCGCTGTTCGCGGCGAGCCGCACGCGCCGGGCGGTGGTGCCGCAAGAGGCGATCATCGGCATCGTCTACGCCGTGTCCGCCGCGGCGGCGGTGCTCGTCGTCGACCGAACCCCGCAGGGCGGCGAGCATATCAAGCAGATCCTGGTCGGCAGCATCCTCACCGTCACGCCCGGCGAGGTCGGCATCCTGGCGCTCCTCTACGCGCCGATCGGCGTCCTGCACTGGCTCGTCCGCCGACCGCTGCTCGAGATCTCCTTCGATCCGGAGGGCGCGGGCGCGCGGCGCGCCGTGCGCGCGTGGGACCTCGTCTTCTACGCGTCGTTCGGCGTCGTCGTGACGAGCTCGGTGAGGATCGCCGGCGTGCTACTCGTCTTCGCTTACCTCATTGTGCCGGCGACGACCGCCGCGGCGCTCGCGTGCTCGGCCCGCGACCGGCTGCTCGTGGGATGGACGCTCGGGGTTCTGGTGAGCGTGGGCGGCCTCGTCGCCTCATGGACATGGGACTTGCCGACCGGGGCCACGGTGGTCGTGGCGTTCGGCGTGCTGGTGGCCGCGCTCGGGACCGCGCTCACGGTGCGCGCCGGCGTGCGAGCGACGCGGGAGCGCGGCGTCGAAGCGTTGCGCGGCCCGGCCGTCGGGCTCTGCGCGGTCGTCGGGCTCGCCGGCCTCCTGCTCGTGCTCGTTCCGCGAATGGACCACTGGTGGCTCGACTGGCTGGAAGCGTCGGTGCCGGCCGCCCAGACCCTGTTCCTGAACGCCGACGAGCGCGATACCCGACGCGACACCGAGGAAGACATCCGACGTAGCGTCGCCGAGCTCGAGCGGGTTCGCGCGATGCAGCGCGAGGCTCAATGGGGCACGCGTCCGGTGACGGACGAGATGCGGGAGCGGATGCGGCAATATCTCGCGGGGCGCGCCGAGATCGTGGCGGGGGATCGACTGGTGCTTCGCACGCTGCAGGCGCGGGCGCGGGCGCGGCAGCGGTGGTGGCTTGGCGTACCGCTCCTGATCCTCGGCGCGGGCGGGGCGCTCGTCCTGGCGCGTCGCCGGCCGGTGGTCTAGCGGGTGTAGGTGTAGAAGCCTTTCCCGGTTTTCCGCCCGAGCTGTCCGGCCATGACCATGCGCTTGAGCAGCGGCGGCGGCGCGTAGCGCGTCTCCCGGAATTCCTCGAACATCACCTCGGCGACGTACATCGTCGTGTCGAGACCGACCAGGTCGAGCAAGGTGAACGGGCCCATCGGGTAGCCGCAGCCGAGCTTCATGGCCGCATCGATGTCCTCGAGCGAGGAGAGTCCGCTCTCGTAGACCCGGATCGCGTCGAGCAGATAGGGTACGAGGAGACGGTTGACGATGAACGCGGTCGAGTCCTTGGTCTGCACCGGCGTCTTGCCGACGGCCTGCACCCACTCCGTGGCGGTCTTGACGGCGGCGGCGTCGGTCAGGATCGTCCGGACGACTTCCACCAGCTTCATGAGCGGCACGGGATTGAAGAAGTGCAGCCCGAGCACGCGCTCCGGACGCCCGGTGGCGGCGGCCATCGCGGTGACGTTGCAGGACGAGGTGTTCGAGGCGAGGATCGTGTGCGGAGCGCAGATCTTGTGGAGCTTGGCGAACGTCTCGTTCTTGAGCGCCTGATTCTCCGTCATCGCCTCGACGACGATGTCGCAGGCGCTCAGGTCGTCGAGCCGCGGCGTTCCGGCGATCCGCGCCAGCGCCGCGTCCTTGGCGTTCGCGTCGAGCTTGCCGCGGCTCGCGAGCCCTTCGAGCGTCTCGCGCAGCCGGCCGAGCCCGCGCTTGACGAGCTCGTCATTGGCCTCGACGAAGAGGACCTGAAAACCCGCCTGCGCCGCCACCTGGACGATGCCGGAGCCCATGAGGCCACAGCCGATGACGCCGACGTTCTTGATGGCCATGCGGGAGCGTGGAGTCGCGTTACTTCTTGACGCGACCGGGCAGAGGCGGGGGCTCGAAGTGCGTCCCCGGCGGACACGGGTTCCTCACCGTGACCGTCACCGAGCCGTACCGTACGCTCCCATCGGGCTGGATCTCGCCGTCGGGGCGGCGCGCCGGCGCAGCGGGCTCTTTCATGGCCCGATCGAACGCCGCGTCGCGCGTCTCGGAGATCGGCGCCGAGATGCTGAGGAGCATCGAAGCGCTGATCGGTGACTTCGCCTCGTCCGCGACGGCCGTCGTGGACCAGCTGCCGACCAGCATCACCATGCCTGCGAGCCCTGTGAGCTTATTCATAGACGATGAGCGTATGGAGCGTCTGCTCCTTCAGCTTGTCCCGGCCGTGAAGAAACGCGAGCTCGATCATGAATGCCACACCGACGACCTGGCCGCCCAGCTGGCGGATCAGTCTCAGCGTTGCCCCCATCGTACCACCAGTGGCGAGGAGGTCGTCGACCGCCAGCACGCGCTGCCCGGGCTTGATCGCATCCTCGTGGACCGCGAGAGCGTCGCGGCCATACTCGAGCTCGTACTCGACCTCGATGGTCTTGCCCGGGAGCTTGCCGAGCTTGCGCACGGGAACGAAGCCCGCCTTCAGCTGATGCGCGATCGCGCCGCCCAGGATGAAGCCCCGGGATTCGATCCCGACGACCACGTCGACCCCCTCGGTCTGGTAGCGCTGGACGAAGGCATCGATGACGTAACGGAACGCCGGGCCGTCCTTCAGGAGCGTGGTGATGTCCTTGAAGAGGATCCCGTCGGTCGGGAAGTCCTTGATGTCGCGGATCTTCCCCTTGAGGTCGGCGATGTCCATCGCGTCGCTATCCTACCTCAATGCCGCGCTGCGCCAGACGCCAATGTGTCCAAGCGGTGGCAGCGTGACACCATTTGCCCGCTGAACGTCACCGCGCTGACTGCCGCGCGTGATCGCTCACAATCGCTCAAGCGCTCGGATTTTCAGCCGCGCGGCGCCGAGATCGATCCCCGTGGCACCCTACTTGCGTCCCGCACGGCGCCAGCGTCCCTGAAGGAGGCGAAGGAATGTTGCTCCCGGAGCAGGTGCAGCGCCTGGTCGAGCTCGCTCTCGCCGAGTTCGCTCCAGACTGGCAGGTCACCGGCCTCTGCTCCGAGCTGAGCCTGCACAATCCCGACCACTGGGTCTCGGGCCTTGGCACGTTCGGGCTCATCCTGCGCAATCGTCAGAGCCGGAGCGCCAAAGTCCTCGGCTGGCGCAGCGGCGATTTCAGGAGCGCGACGTACCACCGCGGCATCTCGTACCGCGTTCTCGAAGCGTACGCGGACCGCATCACGGATCCGATTCGCCGCTACTTCGAGGAAATCGGACTCCTCATGCCGGGCCGCGTCTCCACGCGGTCCGCTCCGGCGACCGCGACGCGCTCGAGCATCAACTACGCCGGGTAGCCGCCGCGTCAGGCTTCGAGCTGCTCGATGGCGGCCGGCAGATCGGCCAGCCTCGCGATGGCGAGATCGGGACGAATCGAGTTCTTCCGAGACGACGCCGTGACCTGAATCGCCCGCATCCCCGCCGCCTGAGCGCCCCGCACGTCGAGGACCGGATCGTCGCCCACGTGCACGGCACTCGCCGCGTCACCTCCGATCGCGCGCAAGGTCAACGCGAAGATCTCCGGTGCGGGTTTCCGAATCCCCACTTCGTCTGAAAACGTCGTGTGGTCGAAGTATCCGAGCAAGCGAAACCGGCCCAGCAGCTCCCGGAGCGTCGCGCCCGGTGTCCGCATGATGTTCGACACCAGCGCCAGCTTGTAGCCCGCCCCCTTGAGTGTCTCGAACGCGGCGAGCGCGCCGGGGTCGACGGCCGGCGGCAACAGGAGGATGGGCTGCGCGTACGCATCGACCAGCGCGCTCAGGAGCGCCGGCGGCACGTGCCGAGGGAGCGCCGGATCGACCGCGGTAAGGATGGCGCGCACGTGGTCGACCGCGGGAACGTCACGGTGCGTGGACCAGATCCGGGCGAGGAAGGCGCCCGACTCCTCGTACGCGCGATCGAGCGACGACGCCGATGACGACAGGCCGGCGGCCGTCAGCAAGGTGTGGAAGTCGGTCATGCGGCGCTTCTTGTAGCGGTTGTCGCTCGACGGGCCGTCGAAGAACAGCGTACCCCAGAGGTCGACCGTAATCGTCTCGACCTTCACCCGTCACCGTCCGAAGTTCGGAGGACGCTTCTCCAGGTAGGCGCTCATGCCCTCGCGCGGCTCGGCGGTCGCATACGCGGTGGCGAACGCGTTGATCCCGTAACGCACCGCGGTCGCGAGGTCGGTCTCGCGCCAGCGGACGATCAGCTCCTTCTGCAGGCGGATGGCCTCGGGGCCGCTCGCGAGAATTCCCGCGACCAGCTCTCCGGCGGTCGCGCGCAGGCGGTCGTCGGCGACGAGGCGATTCACGAGGCCCCAGTCGAGCGCCTGCGCGGCGGTGATCGGCGCTCCCGTCAACAGCATCTCGGCGGCGCGGCCGGGACCGATCATCGGTGGCAGCAGCGCCGCCTGGATCACGGAGGGCACGCCGACACGCACTTCGGGAAGACCGAACGACGCGCTCGCCGCGGCGACGCGGAGGTCGCACGCCAGCGCGAGCTCGAAGCCGGCGCCGAGGCACGGCCCGTTCACCGCGGCGATCACCGGGAAGGGTGCCCGGTGCACCGCCGCGATCGCGTCATGGAGCGTGGTGATCAGATCGCGGGCGCGGCCGGTGTCCAGCTCGCGCAGGACGCGCACGTCCATGCCGGCGGTGAACGCGCGGCCGTTCCCGACGATCACGGCCACGCGCGTCGCGCGGTCGGCCGCCAGCGCGTCGAACGAGTCGCGCACGGCTCGGATGAGGGTCGGATCGAAGAGGTTGAGAGGCGGGCGATCGAGGGTGCACCAGACCACGTCGCCCGAGCGCTGAAGCGTGAGTGGAGACCCCACTAGTACCGGCGCATCGACGGGTCGACGGCGCGGGCCCAGGAATCCAGTCCGCCGCGGAGATTCTTCACGTTCTTGAAGCCGCGCTGCCGCAGGTAGTCGGCGACGGCCGCGCTCCGAACACCCTGGTGGCAGTAGACGACGATCTCGTCGTCGGCGTTCAGCTCGTCGACCCGGAGCTCGATCTCCTCGATCGGGATGTGCACGGCGTTCTCGAGCCGGCACAGACGCGTCTCCCAGTCCTGGCGCACGTCGAGTAGCAGCGGCCGATCGGTCCCGGCCAGACGGGTCTGGAGCTCCTGCGGGGTGATCTCGTCCATGGAATGCTCCGCTCTACCGCGGGGCCGGCCGGCCGACCAGAAACTCGACGAGCCAGCCGTTCACCGCCTCGATGTGTTCGATCTGCGGGAAATGTCCGCACGCGTCGACCCAGCGCACCGTCGCGTGCCGGAGGACCCCGGCGACTTCCGCGCAATGCTCCGCGGGCACCACGCGGTCCTGGCGGCCGTGGATCAGCAGCACCGGCTGCTGCAAGGTGGTCAGCGCGCGCCGATAGTCGTCGGCATGCGTCTCGACGTCGACCCGGACGTCGCGCAAGGTCGCCAGGTAGGCGGCGCGCGCGACGCCGTCCGTGCGGGATGCATATCCGTGGTCGATGAAGAAATCGATCTCGCGCTGATCGGGCGCGTGGAAGCAGCGCGCGAGCGCGGCCTTGTAGAGCCGGGCGCTCCCGCCGAGCGACAGCAGCTCGCCGAGGCCCCGGAGCGCGACGAGCCGATAGATCCACGACGGGCGATAGCTGCAGCCGGGCACGATGCCGCCGACGAGCGCCAGCCGCTCGACCCGCGAGGGGTGCATCAACGCGAGCGTGATGGCGACGGCGCCGCCGAGCGAATGGCCGACCAGCGAGGCCTGTGCGAGCCCGAGCGCTGTCCATGAAGCCGCGGAGCGCGTTCGCGAAATATCCGAGCCGGTAGTTGGTGCGCGGCTTCGCGGACTGACCGAATCCCGGGAGGTCGACGGAGAAGACCGTGGCGCGGTTGGCGAGCGGGCGCATGTTGTGTCGCCAGGACTCGGCGAATCCGCCGAGCCCGTGGACGAAGATGACGGCGGGCCCGCGACCCTCGACGACATAATACAGGCGGAGCCCGTCGACTTCTCCTCCGCGCAGCTGCAGTTCCGGCATGGGGCTACGATTCTACCAGACCGAGAGGCCCCTCAGGGGAACAGGTCGAGCGGCGCGGACTCGTTCGCGGTGGGCTGACCGAGGAGCCGTTTCATCATCAGCGCGTTCTTCACCGGATAGTCACGGTTGTTGTTGTTGAACGAGATGAAGACGTCCTCGGTCTCCTCGCTCACTGCCTCGATTTCCGGCAACAGCGCCCGGAGCTCTCCCTCGCTGTAGAGATAGTCGTATTTCTCGCGCACCGTCGGCTCTTCGCCGCGGAGCTGGCGGAGCCAGCCCTCGGCGTTGCGGCCGTGGAGCCGGAAGACGGCCGTCGGCGCGGTCGCCGTCGTAACGCGCGGGATCGCGTGGCCCCCTGCCGGCGCGTCGACGATCACGTGGGCGAGGCCCGCGTCGCTCATCGCGCGCAAGGTCTCGTCGAGCGTGGTCGGGAAGCCACGAGCGGTGGCGAAACTCGATCGCGATCGTCCATCCCGGCAGCCGAGCCGGGAGCGAGGCGAGATACTCGAGGCGGGCGGCGTCGAAATGGACCCACGGGGCGAACTGGAAGAGCACATAGCCCAGCTTGCCGGCCTCGGCGATCGGGCCCACGGCGGTTCGGAACAGGCGGAACGCGTGATCGAGGGCCTCGGGCGAGAAGCTCGCGGCATCGATCTCGCCCCGGCGGGTCCGCCGGGGATTGCGCGGCAGGAGGACGGCGAGATCCGCCGGCACGGTCTCCGCGCGCGGATGGTGGCCGGTCAAGAGCGAGTACGCCTTCACGTGGAAGACGAAGCCCGCCGGGCGTGCGCTCGACCCACCGCTGCGTATTCCGGATATCGGGAATCGCATAGTAGGAGCTGTTCACCTCGACGAGTCGAAGACTTTCGCGTAGTGGCGCAGCCGCGCCTCGGCGGACATGGACTTCCGCGGGTAGAAGGCCCCGGACTCGATGAGCGCCGGATCGGCCCACGCGCAGATCCCGACGCGGGTGCGCCTCTTCACATCAGACGATCTTCTCGTAGATGCCGGGCGGGATCACGCGATACACGTGAATCGGCTGCGAAACGTTCTTGAACGTCTTGTCGCCGAGGCTTTCGAGGACGAAGTGGGCGCGGATCCGCTCGGCGGTGGCGGGCCCGACGACGATCTCGCCACCCTGCGCCGAGCCGGCGAAGCGGGCCGCCACGTTGGTCGTCGGACCGGTAGCGGTGAACGTCCATCGCTGGCCCGCCCCGGTGCCGAGCTTGGTGGCGCCGACCAGCGACTCACCGGTGTTGATCCCCATGTGGAGCTGGATCGCCGGAAAGATCGCCGCCGTATTCCTCGTTCAGCGCGATGGTCCGCTGGTGGATGGCGAAGGCGGCCCGCGTCGCGTTCAGCGCATGGTCGGTCGAGCTCGCGCTCCGACTGAAAGATGACCATCAGGCCGTCGCCGGCGGTCTCGTTCACGTCGCCGTGGTGGCTCTGGATGATCTCCAGGAAGCTCGAGAAATACGTCTGCACGAGCTGGTTGAGCCGCTTCGCGTCGAGCTGCTCGGAGAGCTTCGTGTACCCGGCGATGTCGAGGAACACCACCGAGACCTCGACCGTCCGCTTCTCGAGCTCGGTCGCGTTCGGGTTCTGCTCGAGGAGCTTCTTGACGGCCTCGGGGACGAATTTCGACAGCTCGCCCTTGAGCTGCTCGAGCAGCGCCAGCCGCTGGCGCGACTCCTGGAGGTTCTGCAAGGCGGTCTCGAGCTCCTGGTTCTTGGTCGCCAGCTCGGTATGGGCCATGCGCGAGCCGCGACGTCATGTCGTTGAAGGCTCCGCCGAGCTCCCCGATCTCGTCGCGCGCGCCCTGCGGCACCCGCGCCCCGAAGTCGCCGTCGCCGATGCGCCGGGCGACGGCCGAGAGCGCCGCGATCGGCCGGACGACGACGGAGCTCATCGCCACCGTCAGGACGGTCGCAGCGGCGAGGATCGTCAGCGCCGCGATGAGGATCTGGCGGTTGCGGTGGCGCCGGACCTCGACCGAAGACCGGCTCCATCGACGTCGCGACGCGCACCACGGCGCGCACCTTGTGATCGCTGCCGTGACAGCCCTGGCAGCTCTTCCTGATTCAGGATCGGATAGTGCAGGGTGAAGAGCGAGGCGCCGTTCTCCATCTCGAGCGACTCCTGGGTCGTCAGGGACTCCAGCGCCCGGGTGAAGAGCGGACCCGTCATCGTCGTGCCGGGCGCCCGCTGCATCTTCGCGATATTCTTCATGACTTCGTCAGAGAGTCCGGCGGTGCGGGCGACCTCGGTGGCCGTCGCGAGATCGGTGAACGCTTCGACGCCGTTGCGGCGGTAGATCATGAGCGATTCGAGCGGGGTCGCGTCGCCCACCGGTCGGGCTCGTAGCTCGCGCAACTCCTGGATGAGGCTGCGCGTGACATCCGGCCGCTCCTGGAGCATCGCGGCCTCGACGCTGGCCACCAAGGTCTGCGTGAGCCGCCGGGCGGCCTGCTTGTTCTGCTCCACCAGCGCCGCCGACTCGCGCTGGATCGTCACGACCGTCGAGACGCCGAAGCCGACGATCAGGACGGCCACGATCAGCAGGGTGATCTTGAGCGCGAGCCGAGAGCGGAACATCATGCAGCGTGCCGGCATTATAGGCCCGGTGTAGAATCGCGACGATGGCCGGGCCGCGGGACAGCTTCGAAGACTTCGAGGCGACGAGCCTCTTCTGCCCGCGCTGTCGCCGCGCCACCCCGACCCGCAAGAAGCTCCTGCTCGTGCTGCCCTCCGGCAGCAAGTACGACTACGTGTGCGCGGAGTGCGGGACGGCCGTCGGCGGCAAGACCGACAACGACCCCACCGAGTTTCACCGGACGATCCCTCCGCCCACTCCGCGACTTCCCCCGCCGCTCGCGCTGAAGAATCGAGGTCGAGCGCGGTAACTCAGCGTCGTATCAGCCGTTCCGTCCCGAGAGCCTGCCCCTGCCGGTTGTGGATATCCGGAACGAACCAACATCCCGTTGCGTACTCCATCGGCCTGTGCGATACTTCAAAAACTTCACCTTCACCTTCCCGCAGTCGTCGCTAGATTCAGTAGTCGCAGCCGAATCGGATAGGTCGTCGTACAAAACAGTAAGGAGGGCTGCATGCGCAGACTTAACAGAGTGCTCGCGAGCTTGACGCTGGTAGGCGCGATCGCCCTTGGAGGAGTCGTGCTGACGCGCCAGGTCCTGGCTGTCGCCAACGAGGCCAATGCGGAGCGGTTGAATCGGGCGGTCCTGGCGTACATCGGCGAGAAGAACCCCAGCGCACCGATCAAGGCTTTCCAGCACTTTCCGGAAGTCCTCTTTGTCGAAAGCGAGCGCACGCAGATCGATCACTGCCTGGCCCTGGCGCAGGCGGAGGTCGAGTCGGAGTTCCGTCACGACGCGGTCGGCGGCGCCGGTGAGGTGGGATTGTTCCAGACCCTGCCCTCGACGGCGGCGCTGTTCGAATCGAAGCTCGGCCCCTTCAAGCGGCCGGTCCTCAAGGGCCAGCGCGACCTCGGCGACCTCGCGATCCCCACGGTGAGCACGAAGTTCGCGATGGCATATCTGCGCGACATCATGACGCGCAAGCCGAACATCAAAGATGCCCTCACCGAGTACAACGGCGGCCCCGCGGGCCGGCATCCGGCTTACTATCGGCTGGTGATGGGCACCTACGTCGAGGTTCTCGAGCGCTCCGAGCTCAAGTGCCGCTACCAGGCAGCGCCGGCGAAGCCACCGGTCATGGCACTGCTCAGCCGCGTCTAGGGCGAGGGAACGCGTCGCGACGGGAGCGCGCCCGGCTCTTGGAAGAAAAAGCGGCCGCGCGCCCGGGCCAGCACCTCGGCCGTGTCGAGCGCTTCGAGCGAGCCCTCGACGTCGACGTAGCGGTCGTGCCGCGCCGTCAGGCGCCCGCGTCCCAGGATCGGCGTCTCGAGGGGGACCGGCTTCACGAAGCGCACCGTGATCTCGCCGGTGACCGAGAGGCGGTCGGTCGCGCGCACCGCGGCGCCCGCCAGGACTTCGTCGAGGTAGGCCGTGACGATGCCCCCATGAGCCGCGCCTCGGGGCCCCTCGAACCGCCCGGGGACGAGGATGGGCGCCAGCACCCCCTCGTCGGTCTTGAAGCACCGCACGCGTAGACCGATCGGGTGCCGAGGGCCGCAGCCGAAGCAGTCGGAGAACAGGTCGCCCGGCTCCTTCGAGAGGAACTGCTCCTCGAGGATCGCGAAGCGGGCGTGAAAAGCTTCGGGGAGCGGTTCGCCGGCCGGCACTTACAGCGCGTCGATCCCGCGAGCGAGCGTGAAGTCCTTCGGCGTCAGCCCGCCGTCGGAGTGGGTCCACACCGAGATCGTGACCTCGTTGTAGCGAATCGTCATGTCCGGATGGTGATTCGCCCGCTCGGCGAGCGCCGCCACCCAGTTGACGAAGACCATCGCGGCGCTGAAATCGCGGAAACCGATAGGTGCGCTCGATCGCCTTGCCGGCTCGCTTCCATCCCGGCGTCTGGCGAGCTCGGCCGTCACCTGCGCGTCCGCGAGCAGGCTCACCGTGAAGCTACGCCGGATCAAGCGGCGCCCACTCCGTCGAGCGATCGCGTGCGCTTGCCCACCACCTTCGCCTCGTCGTCCCAGCGGCGCAGGGCGACGGCGTCGCGCACCCAGCGGTGCTGGGCGAAGCGCGCGGCGTCGTCCGCCGACATGACGCCGCCCTGGAGCCGGAGCGTGTGGCGGGAGGCCGGCGATAGGCGGTCGAAGTACTGCGGCTCGATCGCGCAGAGATAGCGCTTAGCGTCGGCGTGCATGCGCACGCACCAGGCGACGCGCTCGGACACCCACGGCGCCAGCAGGTCGGCGCCGAGCTCGTGGTGGCCGCGTGCGTCCGGACCGACCCGGGCCGCCTCCAGGGTGTCGGCAACGAGCGACTGGTCGATCGCGTAGCGGCCGACGTCGTGCAACAAGCACGCGAGCTGGAGCTCCTCGTCGGCGGAGCCCTCCCGCGCCAGCTCGGCGCACTGGAGCGCGTGCTCGAGCTCGGACACGACTTCGCTCGCCGTACCGGCTCGCCTGCCGGAGCCCGCCAGCGCCGCCAGGAGCCGGTCGGCCATCGCGGTCATGCCCGCGCGAATTTCTGCAGCGACCGGATCTCGCGCGGCGGGTTCGAGCGTCTCGGCCGAGAGCGGTCCACGACACCTCGGCCACGTACAGGTCGCCGCGCGAATCGACGACGCAGCCGTGCGGGGCGATGAACTCGCCGGGCTTCTCGCCGGCGAAGCGGCCGCCGATCCGGCCCACCCGGTCGCCCTTGAGCGTGACGACGCTCACGCGGGCGCCGATGTTGGGCACCTCGGCGCTGATCGGCAGAGCCGCCGGCAGCTCGCCGACGTAGAGGAGACCGCCGTCGCGCCGGTCGGCGAAGAGCCCGCACGGGCGGTAGAGGTTGTTGAGCTGCGCCTGATACTGGCCCTTGGCGTCGAAGATCTGAACCCGGTGATTCTCGCGATCCGCGACGTAGACGAGGCCCTCGGCGTCGGTGGCGATGTTGTGCGGGATGTTGAAGCACCCCGGATCCGTGCCGGGCTCGCCCCACGAAAGGAGCAACCGCCCCTTGGGGTCGTACTTGTGGACGCGCGAGTTGCCGTAGCCGTCCGAGACGTAGACGTCGCCGTTGCGCGGGCAGAGCGCGACGTGCGTCGGCCGATTGAATGGCTTGCCGCCGTGCGAGTGCCGAGGGCTTGTCGGGATCGCCCAGGGTCAGCAGGAGCTTACCCTCGGGCGTGAACTGCCTGACGGTGTGGTGCAGATCGTCGGTGAGCCAGAGCGTCCCATCGGGGCCGATCGTGATGCCGTGGGCGCGCCGGAATACCCCCTCGCCCCACGACCTCGAGAAATTTCCCGTCGCGGTCGAACACGATGACCGGGTGCTCGCCTCGATTGAAGACGTGCACGTTGTCCTTGGCGTCCACGGCGACGCTCGTCGCCTCCACGAACGACCACCCCTCGGGTAGCCGTCCCCATCCCTCGACCGGACGATAGTTCATGCGTGTGACCTCCCTACGGTCCGCGCCTATACTGCCACAACGCGTGACGACTATCTCATGACCTCGCCTATCGGGCTGTCGCGTCAGACGTCGCGAAGACCGGCGCTTCCTCACCGGACGCGGCCGCTACGTGGACGATCGTGCGACTTCCCGGCCTTCTCCACGCGGCCATCGTCCGCAGCCCCCACGCTCACGCCCGAATCGAGACGGATCGACGCGCGTCCGAGCGATGGGAGAGCCCGGTGTGGTCGCGGTCCTCACCGTCGCCGAGCTGCCGGAGTGCGCCGGCGCGGTGCCGCCGCTCGTGCCGTCGCCGCGGCTTCGGCCCTACGCTCAGCCGGCGATCGCCGGCCCGAAAGCGCGCTTCGCCGGCGAGGCGGTGGCGGTGGTCGTCGCGGACGACGTCTATCGCGCCGCCGACGGCGCCCAGGTGGTCGACGTTCGCTACGAGGCCTTGCCCGCGGCGGCCACGGTCGACGCCGCACTCGCGACCTCAGCGCCGCGGGTCTTCGACGAGTGGCCCGACAACGCCGCCGGCCCGTCCGACGGGCGCGGTCGGCGACGTGGCCCGCGGCTTTTCGGAGGCGCACGTGATCGTCGAGGCCGTGATCGGCGTGCCGCGTATCGCCGCGATGCCGATCGAGCCTCGCGGCGTGCTGGTGCAGCCCGAAGCGCCGGACGGACGGCTGACGATCTGGACGTCGACCCAGGTGCCGTTCGCGGTCCGCGCGGCGATCGCCGCCGCCCTCGGGCTCGCGGAGGAGCAGGTGCGGGTGATCGCGCCGGACGTCGGCGGCGGCTTCGGCGCCAAGGGCCACGTGTATCCCGAGGACGTTCTGCTCGCCGCCGTGGCGCGACGGCTCGGGCGGCCGGTGAAGTGGATCGAGACGCGTCGCGAGCATTTTCTCGCCACGGCGCCCGATCGCGACCAGCGCCATCGAGCGCGGCTCGGTGTGACGCGCGACGGCGCGATCACCGCGATCGAGACCGCGTTCACGCGCGACGGCGGCGCCTATCCGGTGCATCGGCGACGTGATCTCGCTGAACACGATCAATCACCTGCCGGGACCCTACCGGATCGCGCATCTCAAGGGCTCGGCCGTCAACGTGGTGACCCACAAGACGTTCGCCGCCGCCTATCGCGGCGCCGGACGGCCCGAGAGCGCCCTGGTGCTCGACCGGCTTCTCGACCGCGCGGCGCGGCGGGCCGGTCTGGATCCCGCGGCGCTGCGGCGCCGCAATCTCATCCGCCCGGACGAGATGCCCTACACGACAGGGCTTCGATACCGAGACGGCGTCCCGATCGTTTACGATCCCGCCGATTTCCCGACCGCGTTCGATCGGCTTGCTCGCGAGCTTCCGCTACGACCAGTGGCGCGCCGAGCAGCAGGCGCGACGGGCCTCGCCTCGGCCGATCGGCATCGGCCTGTCGGCGTACCTCGAGGGCACGGGAATCGGACCGTTCGAGGGCGCCGACGTCAAGATCGACCCGAGCGGCATGGTCTATCTCCAGATCGGCGTCTCCTCCCAGGGCCAGGCGCACGAGACCACCCTGGCGCAGGTGTGCGCGTCCGAGCTCGGCGTCGACACGGAGCGCGTCGTCGTCGTGGGCGGCGACACCGCCGTCGTCGGTTACGGCAACGGCACGATCGCGAGCCGCGTCGCCGCGGTGGCGGGGCCGGCCGTGGCGCGGACCGCGCGCGAGGTCGCGCGAAAGGCGCGGCTGGTCGCCGGCGAGCTGCTCGAGTGCGCGCCCGCGGACGTCGTGCTCGCCGAGGGCCGGGCGCACGTGGCCGGCATGATCGAACGCGCGGTCGAGATCGGGCAGCTCGCGCGCGCGTCCTTGCGGAGCCCGACGCTCTTGCGGGAGGGCGCGCCCGGTCTGCACGCGTGCGCGTTCTTCCGGCCGGAGACGGTCACGTGGGCGTTCGGCGCCCACGCCTGTGCCCTCGAGGTCGACGTCGAGACCGGCGCGGTCCGCCTGCTGCGGCTACGTGGCCGTGCACGACTGCGGCCGCGCCCTCAATCCGATGGTCGTCGAGGGGCAGCTCCACGGCGGGATCGTCCAGGGGATCGGCGCCGCGCTGGCCGAGGAGCTCACGTACGACGACGCCGGTCAGCTGCTGACGGGCTCGCTGATGGAATACGGCGTGCCGAAGGCCGACCAGGTGCCGCCCCTCGAGGTCATCGCACTGGACTTTCCGTCGACCCGCAACGAGCTCGGGGTGAAGGGCGTCGGCGAAAGCGGCATCATCTCGCCGGTGCCGGCGATCGCCAACGCGGTCGAGGACGCTCTGGCCGACCGCGGCGTCGAGATCACGCGCGTGCCGCTGACGTCGGCCAGCGTGTGGGAGGCTCTGCGTAGTCCCGTTCCACCCTTCCGCGTCTAGGCTACGTATAACTATTCGAGATGGACGAACGCGCGTTCGCCCGCACCGCTGAAGACTATGCCGCCCGCCTGTACGCGGTGGCGTACCGCCTGCTCGGGAACCGGGCCGACGCGGAGGACGCCGTCCAGCGCGCGCTGCTGAAGGCCTTCGAGGCGCGCGACTCGTACGTGAGCCGGTGGGCGGTGTCCACCTGGCTCTACCGCGTCCTCACGAACGTCTGCATCGACGAGCTGCGCCGGCGCCGCCGCACGCCGCCCGAGGAGCTGCCGCGCGGGCGAACGGGTCCGGTGGTCGAGCGGCTCGACCTCGCGCGGGCGCTCGACACCGTGCCCCGCGAGGCGCGCGTGCTGCTGGCGCTGCACTACGTGAACGGTCTGGGCGTACCGCGAGCTCGCCGCCATCAGAGGGATCTCGGTCAACACCGTCAAGAGTCAGCTCGCGCGAGGCAAGGCGATCTTGAAGCGAGCGCTGGAGGGATAGCGACATGGACCGGATCGACACGATGCTCGTGGAGTTCTTCAAGCCGGACGCTCCGCCGAAGCTGTCCGAGCGGCTGCTCGGACGCCTCCGCGCCAGGCCGGCGGGCCTCGAGAACCTCGCCGACAAATTCAGGATCGAGGCGACCGAGCGCGGGGTGGCGCGGCTCTACCCCGGGCGCGGCGACCATGGCGCTTCCGCCCGCGCGCGCGCTCACGCCGAGCGCGCCCGGCAGGAGCTCCGTGAATATCTGGCCGGCCGCCGGACGTTCTTCACGGTGGCGGTCGACCTCGACGGCATCGGCGACTTCCAGGCCCGCGTGCTCGCCGAGGCCAGCCGCATCCAGTTCGGCGAGGTCGACTCCTACTCGGCTCTCGCGCGACGCGTGGGCCATCCGCGCGCGGCCCGGGCGGTCGGCAACGCGCTGGGGGCCAATCCGGTCCCGGTGATCGTCCCCTGCCATCGCATCGTCCGCGGCGACGGCACCTGGGGTCACTATGCCTTCGGCGGCGCGATGAAGACCGGGCTGCTGCGGCTCGAGCGCACCACTCCGGCGCTGATCGGCTGCACGAGCACGCGGATCATCTGCCGGCGCGGCTGCGCCCACGAGCAGCGGGTGCGCGAGGCGAATCGCATCGTCTTCGCGTCGGTGGCCGACGCCTCGAGCGTCGGCTACCGAGCCTGCCGCGTGTGCCGTCCTCGTTCATAGGCGCGGCCGGCCGCGGCGTGAACGCCGAGGCGTGTGGTAGGATCCCGGCGATGCGACGGCTCGTCCTGTCGACGCTCCTGCTCGTTCTGGGCACGGCGGCCCCCGGGGCCGCCCAGCTGCCGATCTTCGACGCCCACGTCCACTACAGCCGGCCGGACTGGACGGTCTACTCGCCCGAGCGAGCGCTCTTCATGCTGACCTCGGCGGGCGTACGCCGGGCGATCGTCTCGAGCACGCCCGACGACGGCACGATGATGCTCTACGAGAAGGCTCCGAAGACCGTCGTCCCGTTCCTTCGGCCGTATCGGACGCGCGACGACATGGGACAGTGGCACAGCGACCCGGGCGTGGAGACCTATGTCGAGGAACGGCTGAAGCGCGGGATCTACCGCGGCATCGGCGAGTTCCACCTGAGCGCCCCTGACGCGGGCGCACCGACCGTCAGGCGCATCGCCGAGCTCGCCGCCGACCGTAACCTGTTTCTCCAGGCCCACGTCGACGACGTCACCATCGAGAAGCTCCTGACGCTCTACCCGGAAGCCGCGATTCCTGTGGGCGCACGCCGGCATGTCGGCGCCCGGCGTCCACCGTCGGTCGCCTGCTCGAGCGGTTTCCGATGCTCTACGTCGAGCTCGCGCTACGGACCGACGTCGCCTCGGGCGGCACGCTCGACCCGGAGTGGCGCGCGGTCTTCTTGAAGTATCCCGACCGCTTCATGGTCGGCACGGACACGTGGGTGACGTCGCGCTGGGAGATCATGCGCGACTACCATCGCGACGTGCAGGTGTGGCTCGCCCAGCTGCCGCGCGACGTCGCCGAGGCGATCGCCTGGAAGAACGGCGAGCGCCTGTTCCCCGCGCCCTAGCCGCCCGAGATTCTTCCGCCCAGCTAGTAGAGGTGGCACGCCACCATGTGACCAGGAACCAGCGCTTTCTCCTCCGGCTCGATCTCTGAGCACTGTGGCATCACGAACGGGCAGCGGGGATGAAAGCGGCAGCCCGAGGGGGGATTGATCGGAGAGGGAACTTCTCCGGACAGGATGATCTCGTCTCGCACGATGTCCGGGTGACCAGGAAGGGCGGCCGAGAAGAGCGCCTTGGTGTACGGGTGCGCCGGATTCTTGAACAGCTCCTCGGTCTTGGCCCGTTCCACGATCTTGCCCAGGTACATGACCGCGACTTCATGGGCCATGTAGCGGGTTGTCGCCAGATGGTGAGCAATGAGCAAGTAGCTCACGCCAAATTGCTTCTGGAGATCCACGAGCAAGTTCATGATCTGCGCGCGAATGGAAACGTCCAATGCCGAGACCGGCTCATCCAGGATGATGAGCTTCGGATCTGACACGAGCGCGCTGGCCACGGCAATGCGCTGGCGCTGCCCGCCGCTGAACTCGTGGGGGTAGAGCTTCGCCTGCTCCGGGCGCAGACCTACCCGGCGGAGGATCTCTGCGACGCGGCCCTTGACCTCCTGAGCGGACGACCCCCCGGTTCACCACCAGCGGCTCGGCCACGATCTCCTGCACCCGCATGCGAGGACTCAGGGACGACCAGGGGTCCTGGAAGACCGCCTGCACCCTCGTCCGGTACTCTTTCAACGCGTCGCCATTCAACGCATGGACATCTTTCCCGTCGACGAACACCTCGCCGGAGGTCGGTTCTTCTAGACGCAGGATGAGTTTGGCGGTCGTCGTCTTACCACAGCCGGACTCGCCCACGATGGCGAGCGTTTGCCCCGGTTGAACCGAGAAGCTGATGCCGTCCACGGCCTTGACCCAGCCGACGACTGTCGTCCAGAGCATGCCCCTGGAGACGGGAAAGTGCTTCACCAGCCCCCGGGCTCTGAGAATCGGCTCGGCTTCCATGCCCTATTCCAGCTTCCAGCAGTCGGCGGTGTGGCCTTCGCCCACCGTGAACGAGGGAGGATACTGACGCCGGCAACGATCATCGGCATGAGGACACCGAGCTTCGAACCGACATCCCACGGGCAAGTCCCAGAGTGCGGGGGGCTGGCCGGTGATCGAATAGAGCCGCTCGACGCGTTCGTCCATGGTGGGCACGGAGTTCAACAGGGCCTGCGTATACGGATGGGAGGGATGGTTGAAGATTTCCCGCACCGGACCGCTTTCCACGACACGCCCCGCGTACATCACCATGACGCGATCGCACATCTTCGCCACGATGCCAAAGTCGTGCGTGATGAAGATCAGCGCGAGATTGGTTGCCTCTTGAATGTCCCGCAGCAGGCGCAGGTATTGAGCCTGGATGGTCACGTCCAACGACGTGGTGGGCTCGTCGGCGATGATGACTCGCGGCTCGCAGGAGATGGCGATGGCGCCGACGACGCGCTGCTTCATGCCGCCGCTGATCTGGTGTGGATAGTCCTGCACACGACGCTCGGGCGCGGCCACGCGCACCTGCTTCAAGCCGTCGATCGCCCGCCGCACCAGCGACCGATGGCCATCGCGGTGGTGGATCTGGATGGCTTCGATCAGCTGGTTGCCGATGGTGAACACGGGATTGAGGGAGGTCTGGGGGTCCTGAAGAATCATGGAGATGCGCCGTCCCCGGATGGCCCGCATCTCGCGCTCGCTCTTCTCCAGGAGATTTTCCCCCTCGAGCAGGATCCTGCCTTTGACGATACGGGCCGCCGGCCGAGGCACCAGTCTCAGCAACGACAGGGCGGTCATGGTCTTGCCACATCCCGACTCGCCCACGATTCCCAGGGCTTCTCCCTCTCGCAGAGAAAAGCTCACCCCATCGACTGCCTTCACCACGCCCCAACGGGTAAAGCAGTAGGTGTGCAGGTCCTGGACTTCCAGAATGACATCACCGATCTGTCTAGGCATGCGCCACCTGTCGTCACATGGAGGGTCGGAACAGGCCTCCAGGCATCAGGAGAAGCGCTTCTCCGATGCCTGGAGGCCTCGCAGCCTCGTGCCTCGCGGTCCTTACGTCTACTTCGCGGCCTTGATGAGATGGAAGTGGGTCGACCTTCCGGCCCCGGAACCCGGATAGACCCACTCACTGACCACCTTGGGATTCGCGACGACCTCGTTGGCGAACCAGAAGAGCGGGATGTCGGCGAACTCCTCGAAGAGATGGTCGCCGATCGCCCGGCTCAGGCGCTGCCGCTCCTTGGGATCTATGGACTGGGTCAGGGCGTTGTAGGTCTTGTCGATGAACTCGTTCTCGTAGTGGTGGTTCTGGCTCTTGCTCCAGTAGCTGATCCGGATCCACTCCTCTGATGGCCGCCACGAGATGATGTTGGGCCAGATGCAGCACCCGATCGTCTTCTTGCGGAACATCTCCCGCACCTTGGCCCAGTCGAGCACCTCGATCTCGGTGTCGACGCCGATGTCCTTGTAGTAGATGCCCAGCGCCTCGGCAACCTGAGGCCCCTCAGACTCCCCGGGCTCGGTGAACGCCAGGATCTTGAACTTGAGCTGCCCGGGGCCGTAGCCGGCCTCCTTCAGGAGCGCCTTGGCCTTCGCGGGGTTGAAGCCGTACATCTGGTCGAACCGACTCGCCCACTCAGGGTTGTAGCCCTCTGATTGGGCGGACCAGCCGGTCACGTACGTCATGGTGCCCTTGCCGGCGAACACCGTGTTCAGGAGCTCCTTCCGATTGACGGCGACGTTCATGGCCTGCCGCACCGGCTTCTTGGTCCAGGCCACGTCCGGCTTGAACGCCGGGTCCCCGGGCAGGAAGTACATCCCGCCCAGATATACGGTCATCCAGTCCACGGGGAACGACGACGAGTAGATCTTCATGCCCTTCTTGAGCGCGTCCTTCTGCAGCTCGCGCGGCAGATCGGCAATGTGCGCCTCGCCCGAGAGCACCAGCGCCAGCCGCGTCGACTCTTCGCGGGCCAGTCGGAACTCTAGCTCCTTGAACGCTGGCTTCTCACCTCGGTAGTGGTTGTCCACTCGCTCGAAGGTGACGGACAGGCCCGGTTGCCGGCCGACGTACCGGTACGAGCCGGTGCCCGCCGGGCGCTTGTCGAAGCCCTTCGATCCCTTCCTTGTCCCACTGAGCCTTGCTGACCATGCGGAGATCGCCGGCGCGGGACACCGCGTACGGCAGGGTGGTCGACGGCCGCTTCATACGGAACACGACCTGGTGATCGTTGACGACCTTCACTTCCTCGACGCTGCGCCAGGTCTGCACCAGCGTTGCGGTCGCCTCCTGACGCATCATGAGCGAGTGTGAATGCACGACGTCCTTGGCAGTGAATTGACCGTACCCGTAGTGGAACGGAACGCCCTTGCGCAGGGTGAACGTCCACTCCTTGAAATCGGGACTCGACTGCCACTTCTCTGCCAGGCGGGCCGTGTACTCGCCGGTCTTGGGGTCCACGTCGAGCAGGGTTTCCAGGAACGGGTCGTACTGTAGATGGTCGGGACGGCTGACCATCCAGAAACGGTTGCTATCCTCGAACCCGGCGGACGCGAACACCAGCTTCTGGACCTTCGCCTCCTGTGCCGATCCAGGTGTCAGCGCGGTCTCGAGGGTGAGCACCAACGCCAGCAGCAGCCCCAGCGCAAGGGGAACGCGTCTCATCGAATACCTCCTCCGCACTTTTTTTCGCTCACACGTGTCTCAGTTTGGGGTCCAGGTGATCTCGGAGCCAATCCCCCAGCAGATTCAGGGAGAGCACCGTCAACATGATGGCCAGCCCGGGGAACATCGAGACCCACCAGGCCGTGACGATCAGCTCTCGCCCATCCGCGATCATGAGACCCCACGCCGGGGTCGGACGGGGAAGACCCGCACCCAGGAAGCTCAAAGCAGACTCGAGAAGAATGACGTAGCCCACCTGAAGCGTGGCCAGGACGATGAGGGAGTTGACGACGTTCGGGAAGATGTACTTCGCCATGATGCGGCTGTGGGACGCCCCAGCCACCCGCGCTCTCGCGATGAAGTCCCGCTCTTTGATGCTGAGGGTTTCCCCACGGACTAGCCGTGCATAGCGGGCCCAGAGCAGCACGACCAGCACGATAATAACCGTCCCGAAGCTGGGGCCCACCGCCGCGACCAGCACCAAGGCTAACAAGATCGTCGGCAACGATAAAGAGATGTCGACCAGGCGCATGATCAGCGCGTCCGTCTTGCCTCCGAAGTAGCCCGACATCAACCCCATGGCCGTCCCGACGCCGCCTCCGACGAAAATCGCCACCAGGGACACCATGAGGGAGACCCTCGCTCCGTAAATCATCCGGCTCAGGATGTCGCGGCCGAGCTTGTCGGTGCCCAGCGGATGCTCGATGCTGCCGCCCTGCTGCCATACCGGTGGCTTCAACCGCTTGGCCAACGACCCCTTCAGGGGGTCGTACGGCGCGACCAGCGGCGCCAGAACGGCGGGAAGTACCAGGAGGAACATGAGGAGACTCAGTGGCACCAGCGGATACCGTCTGGCCTGACGCACCGCCTGGGCAACTCTGAAGGGTGCGTACCAGGGAAGGGTCCTCACCGTTACCGTAGCCATGATCTGCCCTCCCTTGTCCCCTTACTGATACCGGATGCGGGGATCGAGGTAAGCATAGAAGATGTCAACCATCAGGTTCGTGAAAATGAAGATCCCGGAGAACACGATCACGACGGCCTGGACCACCTGAAAGTCCCTGGCCCTCACGGCGTCCACCACGAGCAGTCCGGTGCCCGGCCAGGAGAAGACGCTTTCGGTCACCACGGAGCCCGTCATCAAAACGCCGGCGATGATCGCGAAGTAGGTCAGTGGGGCGATCGACGCATTGCGCAAACAGTGCTTCCAGATGACCTTCCATTCCGGCACGCCCTTGATGCGGGTCAGCTTCACGAATTCACTGTCGAGCACCTCCAACATGGACGAGCGGACCAGCCGCATGAGGACGGCGACCTGGAACCAGCCGAGGGTGATCGCGGGAAGGATCATGTACTGCAGCCCCCCTCGGCCCGAGGTCGGAAACCAGCCCAGATGCACGGCGAAAATCCACATCAGGACGATCCCCAGCCAGAAGCCGGGCAAGGACTGGCCGAGCAGGGCGATGATCTTCGCCAAGGAATCCCAGGGCGTGCCCTTCATGACAGCGGCCATCACTCCGATGGGCAGCGCGATCACGATGCTGATGAACAGAGCGAAGCCGGCAAGCTGGAGGGTCGCGGGCAAGCGCTGCCCCACGAGACCCATCGCTGTGTACCCGTGCCATTTCCAGGAATTCCCGAAGTCGCCGCGAACGGCCTTGCTCAGGAAAATGGCGTATTGGACGTAGAGCGGTTTATCCAGACCCCAGTGCTTGGAGACGCGCTCGTACTCCTCGGGCCCTGCCTCCAGCGGCAACATCACGTCCAGGGGGTTGCCGGTGACCCGCGCCAGACTGAACACGATGAGGCTCATCACCCAGATGGCCAGCAGGCTCTGCAGGAACCTTCGCGCGATATAACGCTGCATCAATCCCCCCAGGCGCTGCGGTAAGCCCGCCGACCCTGCTGAGAGGGTCAAAAGCGCCAAGAGCCGGACCGGTGTTGTTCACTGCCAGGAAACAACGGGTACTGGGCCGTGACGCTACTCCACAGGCAGGCTCCTTGGCAAGCGGCTCCTCCTGCCCGCCTCAGGTATCACCCAGGAGACGACGATCGGAGTCGTAACGCAAGCGCGAGAGCGCGTCGCCCTTATCGGTCCACAGCACTTCGTCGACCTCGTGATCGTGCTCGCCGACCTTCTCGAGCGGTCGCATGAGGTACCACCGCACGGTCTTCTTCACTTGCCGGCCCTGGCGCCGAAACCAGTAGGTGACCGGCGCGAGCTCGCGAACCAGCTCGCAGCGGTAGCCGGTTTCCTCGCGAACTTCGCGCAGGGCCGCGTCCTCGCTAGTCTCGCCGGACGTCAACGCGCCCTTCGGCAGGGTCCACACGGGCTGGCCGCGCAGGTCGCGGGCGCGAATCAGCAGCACGCGCCCCTCCTCGTCGAGGACGAGGCCACCGGCCGAGAATTCGAACACCACCCGAGAGCCGTCGCTCGGCACGTCACGATAATACCCGCGACGCCCCGCGTGATACCATTCGTCGCGGCGCCCACTGCGCCCGCGCCGGGGGACCACGTGTGACGGAACGCGTCGATCTGCTTGCGCATTTCCCCGCCGGCTTCACGCCCCGGCCCGAACAGGCGCGGCTCCTGGCGCAGCTCGCCGACGCGATCGCCGAAACGTTCGAAGATCCCACGGCGCCGCGCGTGCTCCTGGTCGAGGCGCCCCCCGGCGTCGGCAAGAGCCACCTGGCGATGGCGCTCGCGCGCTGGAGCGGCGACGCCTACCTCCTCACCTCGCAGAAGCTGCTGCAAGATCAGTACGAGCGAGAATTCGGCGCCGATCTGCAGCTCGTCAAAGGACGCGACAACTATCTCTGCGAGCGCTACCCCGACGCGCGTGTGCCGACCTCCCGAGGCATGTGTCGCAGGCCGCACGGCCCGATGTGCCAGTGCCCGTATGCGCGCGCGAAGACCGCCGCGCTCGCCGGCCCGATCTTCTGCACTAACACCGCGTACTTCGCGACGCTTCGCCACTGGCGCGCCGAGCAGCTGCGCACGCGTCGGCTGCTGATCATCGACGAGGCGCACAACCTCGAGGCTCAGCTGGTCAGCGTGTTCACGGTCGCGTTTCCGCCCGAGCAGGCCAAGGCCTGGTTCGGCGGCGCGCTGCCGCGTCTCGACACGGCCGAGGACTATCGCAGTCTCATGCGCGAGCACCTCGAGCGCATGGAGGCGCAGCTCGAAACGGTGACGCGCGCGCTCGAGATCATGCGGCCGGCCGGCGTGACCGCCGAGGCATTCTTGAAGATGCCGCCCTCACGCGGCCGAGCAGGAGCTGATGGCCGAGCGCGAGAGCCTGGAGACCGCGCTCGCGCGCGTCCGCTTCTTCGTCGACGCCGAGGACCGAGAGTGGATCGTGCGGTATCCGGCCGAGCCCGGCGCCACGCTCGAGCTGGTGCCGCTCAGCGTGGCCTCGATGGCCGCCGAGCTCCTGAGCGAGGCCGCGGAGATGGTGGTGCTCTCCTCGGCGTATCTCGGCCACCGCAAGGCGCTCGCCGACTGCTTCGGGCTCGACGAGGTCCGGCTCCGCTCGTTCACGAGCGATTCGCCCTTCCCGCTCGAGCAGCGGCGGATCGAGTACCGGCCGGTCGGCGCGCTGTCGAAAACGACACTCGCCCGACTGGAGCCGCTGCTGTTCGCGGAGGTCGCCGCGATCCTGGCCGAGCACCCGCGCGAAAAAGGACTGATCCACGCGCCCTCGTACGCCGCGGGTCGGCGACTCGTCGCGCACCTCGCAGCAGTCGAGCCGGCGTTGTCGCGCCGAGTCATCTGGGTCGAATCGACCCAGGCGAAGGCCCGCGCGCTCGAGCTGCACCGCGCCTCACCCATGCCGACCGTGCTCGTCTCGCCGTCCCTGCGGGAGGGCGTGGACCTGCCCGACGATTTCCTCCGTTTCCAGGTCGTGACGAAGCTGCCGTACCCGGACCTCGGTGACCCGTGGACGGCCGCCCGCCAGGCGCGCGATCCGCGCTGGTACGCCCTCGAGACGGCGAAGGCGCTCGTGCAGGCGTACGGCCGGTCGTGTCGCCACGCGGACGACCACGGCGTCACCTACATCCTCGACGGTCAGCTCGAGCGCTTTCTCGCGCACTACCGGGTGCTCCTGCCGGCGTGGTTCCTCGACGCCATTCGCGCCGCGATGCGCGCGCGCCATCCGGATACGCCGTTCGAGTGCTAGGATAGCGGCACGTGAATCCGCGCGACGTCGCCGCCGTTATCCAGTCGGTTCGCTTCGAGCTCTATCGCGAGAACATCTACGGCGCGCTCGAGATCGTCGAGGCCGCGCAGGCCCAGCATACCGACCAGCGCTACGCCGAGCAGGCGACCCGCATTCGCTCCTGGCTCACGCACCTGGAATCCCGCGAATCGTACGTGGCGGCGCAGGAGGAGCAGTACCGCCGTCTGCGCTGGCGGATGGGGCTCAAGCTCCTCGAGAAACGGATTCGCATGCTCATCGGTCGCAAGACGCGCAAGCTGATCGAACGGCGCGCGCGCGACCACGAGTTCCAGGAGCTCGAGCGCGAGGTCGGCCGCGTGCGTCCCGGGCGCGTGCTCGACGCGGGCAGCGGCGAGGGCGGCGTGGCGATGGCGCTCGGCGCGCGCCACCCAGACCTGCGCGTCGAGGGTGTCGAGGTCTCGCCGACCAACGCGAAGATCGCGCGCCAGCTCAATCGCTTCGGCAACGTCGGCTTCCGGCAGGGCTTCGCGGAGGAAGTGCATCTCTACTTCCCGGCCGGCTCGTTCGACCTCGTGTACTCCTTCGCGGTTCTCGAGCACGTTCGCGACGTCGGCGAGACCCTGCGGTCGATCGAGACGGTGCTACGGCCGGGGGGCCGTTTCGCGTTCGTGGTCCCGATGCACGAGCTCCGCGCGATCGGGCCGATTCCGGACTACAAGCCGGTCCATGGGTACGCCGATCATTGCCGCGTCTTCACCGAGACGGAGCTCCGGCAGCGCTTCGGACACCGCAAGGAGTTCCGGCTGGTGAAGGTGCCGGGGGCGTGGAAGCACGGCGAGCTGCCGGCGTGCTTCGAGCCGATCGAGTTCGGCTCGTTCTTCGTGTCCTACGCCAAGGACGGCGGCTAGGCTACCGCGCCGCGCCCTTCCGGCTCGCGGCCGCTGCCGCGCGGCCGGCGATCCGCCCGAAGACGGCGCCCGCCATCAATCCCGCCCCACCCGGGTAGTTGTGATAGAAGAGCCCGCCGACCAGCTCGCCCGCGGCGAAGAGGCCGGTGATCGGCCGCTGCTCGCAGTCGATGACCTGTCCCTCGCTCGTGATCTTGAGGCCGCCGAACGTGAAGGTGATGCCCGTCGTCACCGCGAAACCGACGTACGGCGGTGTGTCGAGCGGCTGCGCCCAGTTCGACTTGGGCGGGGTGATCCCACGCGTCGCCTTGCCGTCCTTGACGGCCGGATTGTAGTTGCCGGGCGAGAGTGACGCGTTGTAGGCGCGCATCGTCGCGACGAACCCGTCGACGTCGATCTCGAGCTTGCGCGCGAGGCCTTCGAACGTCATGTCCTCGGCCTTGGTGACCTCGCGGATCCGGTACTCCTCGCGCAGGTTGTGCAGCACCTTCTGGTCGAAGATCTGGAACGCGGTGCGGCGCGGCTGGCCGATGACCGCACGCCCGTACTTCACGTACGTGTAGTTGCGGAAGTCGGCGCCTTCGTCGACGAAGCGCTCGCCCTTGAGGTTCACGATGAGCCCGAGGGGATACGAGTGCTTCTGGAAGTTGTCGCCCACCTTCCGGTCGCCGTGCCAGGGCGCGTTCAGGTCCCACTGGACGGAGTGACAGCCGCTCCAGTGACCCCAGGGCAGCGCGCCGATCTCGAGGGCCATCTTGATGCCATCGCCCGTGTTGTACGGAGTGCCGCGCACGCGCGCGAGCTCCCAGTTGGGCCCGAGATAGCGCGTGCGCATCTCGGGATTGGCCTCGAATCCGCCCGACGCGAGCACGACGGCGCCGGCGTCGATCGTCTCGCTGCCCGCGGGCGTCCGGACGACGACGCCGGTGACGGCGCCGCGGTCGTCGGTGACGAGCCGCGTTGCCTTCGACTCGAAACGCACGTCGATGCCGTTCTTCGCCGCCGACTGATATTCCATGTCGATGAGCCCGGCGCCGCCGCCGACCGCTTCGAGCACGAGACCGCCCCAGAAGCGGAACTTCCCGCCGACCTTGTAGGCCTGCCGTCCGAACATGGGGATCCAGCGCACGCCGCGATCGCGCATCCAGCGCACCGTCGGCAGCGACTCGCGCACCAGCTGCATCGCCATATCCGGATCGGAGCATTCCTCGGTGACCCGCATGAGGTCGTCGTAGAACTGCTCCTCCGTGTACGGATCGACCTCCATCGACGCCTTTTCCTCGTTCGAGAGGTCGCCGATCAGGTCAACCAGCTCGTCGAAGCTCTTGAAGGCGAATCGAAAGCCGCCGGCCGTGAAGAAGCCGTTGCCGCCGCGCCAGGCCTCGGGTGCCTTCTCGAGTACGAGGACTCGCGCTCCGTGCTCGCGCGCGGAGAGCGCCGAGCACATCGCCGCGTTGCCGCCGCCGATGACGATGACGTCGTAGGCCACGTGATTACCCTATGATCTCGCTGATCTGGATCTGCGGTTGGATGTTCGTGTAGTTGGGCACGTCGCCCATGATCTCCTTGCCGTGCTGCCCCATCCCCTTCTGGAACCCGTCGAGCGAATTGAAGTAGACATGGCCGATCGCCACGAACGGCGCGGGCGCGCCCGGCGCGCCGCCGCCCATCCCCTTGTCCACCTCGGTGCGCACCAGCCCGAAGCTTCCCAGGCGGTCGCGTACGAGCTTCATGTGCCGGTTCACGTAGTACTCGTGGTCGAACTTCTTGCCGTCGGACGTGGCGTAGAACACGGAGATGCGGACCATGGCGACCTCCTCCTGCCTCCCTCTGATTCCCCACTCACCGGCCGGATGCGCCGGCGCCGCTCACCGTATTCGGCCGGGGGGCCTCTGTCAAGACACCGCATCGACTCAAAACTTCGGTTACCGAACGGGAGGGCCTAGATCAGAAGTCACGGTTACCAATCCGGTCGAGGAGGCCGCCGTGACGCGAGCGAGCTTGCGAGAGTACGCCGCCGTGCAGCGCCCGCGGTACCAGCAGGCCACCCGCGCCGAGAAGCGCCGGCTGCTGGATGAAGTGGTGGCGGTCACCGGCATCCATCGCAAGGCGGCGATCCGGTTGCTCCGCCGGGCCCCGCGCCCGCGCCCGAGCCCTGGGCCGGGGGGCCGGCCTCGGACCTACGGCCCGGAGGTCGCGGCGGCGGCCGCGATCCTGTGGCAGGCCAGCGGCCGAATCGGCGCCCATCGCCTGCATCCTTTCGTGCCCGACCTCGTCGACCGGCTCGCGCGGTGCGGCGAACTGACGTTGTCCGCCGACGTCGAGAAACGGCTTCGCCACGCCAGCCGCCCCACGCTCGCCCGTTTGCTGGCCCCGGCCCGGGCGCTGTTCCCCCGGCGCAGCGCCACCATCACGCGTCCCGGCAACTGGCTGCGCCAAGAGATCCCCGTGCGCACCTTCACGGAGTGGGACGATGCGCGCCCCGGCTTCTGCGAGGTCGATCTGGTGGCCCACTGTGGCACCAGTACGGAGGGCTTCTATCTCTGCACGCTCTGCACGGTGGACATTGCCACGACGTGGGTCGAGCTCGAAGCCGTCTGGGGCAAGACGCAGAAGCGCGTGGGCGGCGCCATCCATCACGTCTGGGAGCGCTTCCCGGTCCCGCTGGTGGGAATCGACTCCGACAACGGACTAACTGCAAGCGCCTGATTGGGCCGAGGCACACAGCATCCCTCTCGCAACTCGAAGAGTCGCTGCAACTCCGGGCCGTAACGAGCATGAACGTCCGCAGCGGGCTTCCGCGGTGAGAAGAGACCCCGCTGACCATAGTGAACACAAGGTCCGGGCGCGCGCCGCCGCGGCCTTTCCTGTCCTGAACACAGCGTAGGGTCCCAGCGGAAGGTCCAAGCATTATCTACGGGGTCGCAAGCGCCCCGACGGCCCGGTTGAGAGGGATCGATCCGCTGGGAAGTGCCTGTTCGTGGTAGCCGCGATAGGGCTCGATCCGCTTGACTAACGCATACGCGACCCTCGCCATCTTCGCCGCGACGGCAGTCAGCGCCTTGCGGCGGACATCGGCATTGCCGGGGTCCTGTTTCACGTACCGTTCGTACTTGTCGCGGAACGAATTCTCGGTCATCCGCACGGCGCGCTGGGCCGCCATCCAGAACGCCATGCGCAAGCGGGCATTTCCTCGTTTCGAGAGCGTCTCGCGGCCGCGGAACTGCCCCGATTGACACTTCGCCAGGTCCAGGCCGCAATACTTCAAGAACTGCCGGTGGTGACCAAACCGTCGGAGGTCTCCACCCTCAGCGAGAATCACCATCGCCAGGACCGAGGCGACGCCGGGCAACGAGCAGAGGCACTGGTAGTCGGGACGGTCCTTCAGTAGCCGATGAGCCCGCGCTTCCAGCTCGCGGCGGAGCTCGGCCAGCCGCGCGAAGTGCGCGAGCTGTAGGCGAAACGTGTCGATGGCCGGCGAGTCCACCGCCACCGGCAAGGCGATGCTGGACTGGGCCAACTCGTAGAGCTCCTCGAGCTTCGCCCGCTTGTTGACCTTGCGCCCGATCAGCGGCCATGCGGCCTCGATGAACTGAGGAAGGCTAAGAGCGTAAACCGCGTGTGGCGTTGGGAAGCGCGATAGGAAGGCCACAAACCACTCGACGCGCGTGGACTCCCAGTACCGCGCCATCTCGGGAAAGTACAGGGGAAGGTAGTGGTTGAGGAGACTATCGGCGAGGCGTTTGCGCGCCATCGTCACCTGGTGATAGGTCTTCGCCAGCTCTTGCAGATCGTGATGACCCGCCAGCAGAGGGTCGTGGTAGTGCTGGACCAGGCCGTGCTTTAGGAGCTGCAGGATCACCGTCGCGTCCTTCGGGTCGTTCTTGTCCCGCGAATTGAACATCGCCTCCCGATATCGCGCGCCGGCGACGGACGAGACCGAGACCACCGAGATCCCTTCAGTGAGGAGGCGAAACGCCAGCGTCCGATGGAAATTCCCGGTAGGCTCGAGCGCCACCCGGATCCGGCCCGGCAGGGTCCGAAGGAAGGCCACCAACCGGCTGTAATCCTCGGCGCTGTTCGCCATCCGGAATCGCTGCTGAGCCCCGTCCGGGAACTCCACGAGGACCGTATGAAACGCCTTGCCGATGTCGATCGCCACGAACGACGTCCCTCCTGGATTCTGATCGCTGGCCATCCCGTCGCCCTCCCTGACTATCAAAGTGGAGAACCACGGATGCTGGTAGCACGACCTCACCAGGATTCTGCAGGTACTATGGCTCGGAGTTCATCAACCGTGGCCTCTTCGATTGGTGTCGCCGCCACACCATCACCTTCACACGCAGTCGCCCGTGGAACAAAAACGACAGCGCCCACGTCGAGCAAAAGAACGGCGCCGTCGTCCGACAGCTCGTCGGCTATGATCGCTTCGCGTCCGCGCCCGCCTTTCGGCAACTGCAACGCGTGTACCGGCTCGCGCGCCTGCATGTGAATTTCTTTCAGCCGGTGGAGAAGCTCGTGCGCAAAACGCGCCAGGGCGCCCGGGCCTATCGCGTCTACGATCGGGCGCAGACCCCCTACCAGCGCCTCTGCGCCGCCCGGATCCTCACCGCCGAGCAGCGCCAGACACTCGAGGCCCTCTACCAGAGCCTCAACCCGCTTCAGCTCCGGCGCGAGCTCGACGCCGCACTCGACCGCCTCTGGGCGCTCGCCGCCCCGGATCCCCGCCGCGCTGCCAGCTTGCCCGCCACCTCCCGCAACTCGGTAACTCTCAGTTATGAGTCGACGAGAACAGGAGAGTAACCCTTAGTTATGAGCTACGACGGACACGGCGGGGCGACACGGCGGGGCGTCTGACAATTTTCACACTTGACAGCTCTTGCGCGCGCCGTCACCGCGTGTCGGCAGCGAGCGTGGAATTCGGCTCCAGCGATCCACAAACGGCCCAAGGCGCGTCGCAGGTTCAGGCACCTGGAAAAATGGCGGCCGCTCCGCGATCGCGGCTGGTGACGCCAAAGAGGCGGCTCGAGAACGTGGGCATACAGTCACCGTAGCGAAAGGGGATTCGCCATGAACGTTTCCTCGCCCGTAGCTCGGACCGCGGACCTCGATCAGCTCGGTGACGAGATCGCCGAGCTCTCGGCCCATCTCGACGCCGCGACCGCCCGCCTGCTCGATCTCATTCGCGAGTTCGATGCTCGGGGCGGCTGGGCCAACGGCTTCCGCTCCTGCGCCGCGTGGCTGTCCTGGCGCGTGGGCTTCGCGCCGGGCGCGGCCCGCGAGCACGTCCGCGTGGCCCGCGCCCTCGGTACCCTGCCGCGGCTGGCGCAAGCCCTCGCGCGGGGCGAGCTCTCCTACGCCAAGGTCCGCGAGCTGACTCGCGTGGCGACCGCCGACACCGAGGAGCGGCTGCTCGCAGTTGGCCGCGCCGGCACCGCCGAGCACGTCGAGCGCATCGTCAGGGGCTGGCGTCGAGTCGATCGAAAGAGCGAGGCGCAGGAGGCCGCGCGCCAGCACACGGGTCGTTCGCTACATCTGTATCAAGACGACGACGGTTCCGTGAGGATCCGCGGGCGACTGGCCCCGGAGGTGGGCGCCCTGCTCGTGAAAGCGCTGGAGGCAGCGCGCGAGATCCTCTATCAGCGGCGCCGCGAAGAGGCGGCGGACGCTGACCCGCCCGCGATGGAGCCACCCACCATGGAGCAGCAGCAGGCCGACGCGCTCGCCTTGCTCGCCGAGACGGCGCTCCACCACGGCATCGATCCCGGCGCGCCGGGCGAGCGCTACCAGGTGGTCGTGCACGTCGACGCCGCCGTGCTCGCCGACCCCGATCAGGTCGGCCAGTCGGTCCTCGAGGATGGCGCACGCGTTCCGGCCGGAACGTCTCAGCGCCTGGCGTGTGACGCGAGCCGCGTCGTCATGCGCCACGACGCCGATGGGCGCCTGATCGAGATCGGCGCCCGGACCCGGACGATTCCGCCGGCGCTACGGCGCGCGCTCCACCATCGCGACCGCGGCTGCCGCTTCCCGGGCTGCGGCGTCCGGGTCGCGCAAGGCCATCACCTCCGTCATTGGGCGCAGGGCGGCCCGACCACGCTCTCGAATCTAGCGTTGCTCTGTCGCCGGCACCATCGGGCAGTCCACGAGGAGGGGTATCACGTCGAACGCCTACCGGACGGCCAGCTTCAGTTCCGGCGCCCCACCGGCTGGGTTATCCCCGACGTTCCGTTACCACCTCACCTGCCTGACGATCCCGCGGGCGCTATCCGAGCTCGGAACGCGGGAAGTGGACTCGACCTACACGCGCGGACCGCCATGCCGGGTTGGCGAGGGGAGCCCCTGGACGTGGGCTATGCGATCGACGTGTTGCACCCGCGAGCGCGGGAGACGTGGGACTAGCTTGCCGCCCGCGCCTGCGCCAGCATCTCGATCAGCACGCTTCGGCTTTCGCCGGCCGTCCGGACCTCGCGTGGAAACGCGATCCGCACGCCGTGCAGCCGCTCTCCGCTACGGATACGCAGCCTGAACCCCAGCCGGTCGACGGCCATCATCTGCGCCTCGTCGGCCGCCTCGCCCGCGAAGTGCCGAGCGTAGGCGATCAGCGCGTCGGCGTGATCGCGATTCATGTGCTCCAGGATGCCGGCCGCAGCGTCGGCCAGCGGATCGGGACCCGCCTTGCGATAGTCCGCGGAAGTCACCCAATCCATCGCGGCGAAACCGCCGACGAAATAGACGTCTGCCACGTCGAGCCGCCAGAAGCTGAAGTCGTCGAAATCCACCCAGTAAGCCGCACGCGGGTGACGGGCGAGATACGCCTCTCGCGCTGTCCCGGCTTCGCTGCGGGCGAGCGGGCGCGCCTCGCCCATCAGGGTGAGCCGCGCCGCGGCCAGCGGATCGCTGGGCTCGTTGGCCGCGGAGCCGCTGGCGGGCGGCGTGACGAGGAGACTCGCGCGCGGGTCGGCCTGAAGATTCTGCGTGTGCATTGCCATCGCGCTGATCAGGACGAGCGGCTGGCCGTGCTCGTCGAGCGCGTAGGGCATCACGGAGGCGAACGGATAGCCCGGATGCTTGCGCGAGAGCGTGGCGAGCGCTCCACTGCGGCCGAGGTAGGCCAGGGTCCTCGCGCGCTCCGCGTACGTGGGCTCTGGAACCGACGGCGAATCCCCGGAGCGCGACGGCCCAGCGTGACGGTTCATCCTCAATCCCTCGTCGCCGTGAACGGGCAGATCTGGTTGTACGCGCAGTTGCGGCAGGCGCCCCACGAGGGCGTGGCGTCGAAGCGCCGGGCGCGAATCCCCGCGGCCGCCGCCTTCACGGCGTCGATGGCCTTCTCGAGGTCGTGCGCTGTCGGCGTGTGGCGGCCGATGAACTTCGAGTCGATGAACCGCAGCTCCAGACGCTGCGGCAAGGTGCCGGTCATCTCCTGCCACGCCAGCGCGTACATCTTCAACTGGAGGCTCTCGGAGACGCGCCGGTCGGCGTCCTTCTGGCGGTTGATCTCGGTCGTCTTGTAGTCGACGATCACCGCGCCCAGCAGATCTTCGTCTACGCGATCGTAGCGTCCGCGTACGCGGTTGGGGCCGAGCGCGAAGCCAAACTCCTTCTCGATCCAGGTGGGCTTGGTACCCTCCGCCTCTTCCTGGTTCCAGAAGCGACGAAGCGCCTCGCGGCCGGCCGCCTTGCGTGCCTCCTCGTGCTCGCGCGTCAAAAAGCCTTCGGCCGGCTCATGACTGCCCGGGCGATCGTGGATGACGTCCTCGCCTGCCCAGGCGCGGTCGTAGACGGCCAGCAGGTCGTCGAGCGGCGTGTAGTTCCCGACGACCCGGCGTCGCAGGTAGTACTCGACGACCTTGTGCATGACGGCGCCGTATGCGACCGCGTGATGGCGCCGGATCGGGATGCGCCGGACGTGGACGTTGAAGTACTTGAGTGGGCAGGTCTGATAGTCGTCGATTTGCTTGTGGCTCAGATTCAGCTCGACGTCTGGCGCCAGCGGCTGCAGTGTCGGGTCCTCGATCTCGGCCGGCGGCGCGTGGTGCTCGATCTCCTCGACGGGCCGCACCCGGAAGGGGCGGCTCGCGTCACGCGGCAGATCGAGGGCCTCCAGGACGAAGAGGCTCGTCTTGCGCTGGCGGCTGCCGCCGTAGTCGCTCGCGTTCGTGAGAAACAGCTCCTGCCGGGCGCGCGTCATGCCGACGTAGAAGAGCCGGCGTTCCTCCTGCAGATGATGGTCGCCGGTCGGCACCGCATCTTTCATCAAGGCCACCGGCAGCTCCAGCGGATCGCGGCGGCGCCGCAGCGGAAACTTCTCCTGGACCAGGTTCACCAGGAACACCACCGGGAACTCGAGCCCCTTGGCCTTGTGGATCGTCAGGACTCGAACGGCCGGAGTCTCGATGTCCGCCTCGGCGACGGCCGGGTCTTCGCCGGCCTCGATCAGCTCGTCCAGGTGCTTCACGAACTCGCGCACGTTGTCGTAGCGGAGGGCCCGCGAAGCGGACTTCACCCGGTCGAAGAACTTCGCGATGTTCTTGCTCTCCGCGACGTCGCGCGCCGTCTCCTCGCGATACATCCGGCCGAGCCAGCCGGAGTCCTTGAGGAAGAGATAGAGGAGCTCGCCGGTCGGCATCTCACGCCCGAGCTCCATGTACCGCTCGAGGTCCTCGACGAGGTGGCCGATCGCGGCGTGCCCCTCCTCGCCGATCTCGTCGCGGAGCTCGCGGATCGTCTCGGTCTTCCGGAACACGTCGAACAGGTGGACGTGCCGACGGTCGGCGTACGTCGCGCACCGCGTGAGATCTACGACGGGCACGTGATAGAGCTCCGAAGACGCCAGGTAGTGGAGGCTCACCGACTCGTCGGTGTGGACCAGCGCGCGGAGAAACGCGATCAGCAGCCGGATCTCCGGCCGGCCGTAGAGCCCGGCATTGCCCGAGAACGTCCACGGGATGGACCGGAGGTTGAGCGAGCGCAGGAACTGATCGCCGTCGTCGTTGGAGCGCACGAGGATCGCAACGTCGTCGTACCGCCATTGCCCGGCGTCCACCTTCTCGCGGATCGCGTGGGCCACCGCGTCGGCTTCCTGGGTGCCGGTCTCGTAGTGGAGGTGCGTCGGCGCCGGGCCGTCCGGCTCGCCGACCGCGATCAAATGCTTGCTGATGCCGTTGCGCACTTCGAGACGGTCCGGGTTGTTGTTGACGATGAGGCGATAGGCCGAATCGAGGATTTTCTGATGTGACCGATAATTCTCGGTCAGGACCACCTGCCGCGCTTCGGGATATCGGTCCAGGAACGAGAGCACGTTTGAGATGGCGGCACCACGCCACCTATAAATGGCCTGATCGTCATCGCAGACGCAGGCGACGTTGTCCGTGGCGGGCGCCCAGGAGCTTCACCAGCTCGAACTGGGCGTGGTTGGTGTCCTGGAACTCGTCGACCATGATGTACTTGAAGCGGCGCTGGAGGCCGGCGCGCACGTTGGCCCGCGCGCGCAAGAGCTTCAGGACCAGCACGATCTGGTCGCCGAAATCCACGCACCCGTCGCGCGCCATCAGCTCCTGGTACTTCGCGTAGGTGGCCGCCAGCTCGCGCTGCTGGGCAACGCGCTCGCGCGCTTCCTCGTAATCGGGCGCGGGCCGACCTCGCCGGCCACCGCTCGACGTACGCCAGGTACTCCTCGGGCGAGATGTCCTCGTCCTTGCAGCGGCTGACGAGCGTGATGAGCGCCCGGATGTGCCGAGTCGGATCGCCGAGCGGCCGGTAGTGGACCAGCGGAAACTCGAACAGGCGATCGCGGAAGAAGATGACCTGCTCGGCGCGATTGAGCACGCGGAAGTCTGGCTGGAGCCCCATCTCGAGCGCGTGCTCGCGCAGGATCCGATCGCCGAAGGCGTGGAAGGTGGAGATCTCGACGTCGGCGTACCCGTACTGCACCAGCGTGTCGACGCGCTCCTCCATCTCGGCCGCGGCCTTGTCGGTGAAGGTGAGCGCCAGGATCTCCTCGGGGCGAGCCTTCTTCTGGGCGATGAGCCAGGCGATGCGGCGGGTGATCACGGTCGTCTTGCCGGTGCCGGCGCCGGCCACGATCAGGAGGGGCCCTGCGTCGTGCGTCACGGCCTGGCGCTGGGCGTCGTTCAGGCCGTCGAGGATCCGCTCACCCGCCATGCCGTCTCGACTATAGCAGGCGCGTCGTCACCCGGCTCGGCCTCAGCGACGCACGTCGGGTCCACCGGCCAGGACGTCGGCGACGTCCTGGGCGCTGACGAGCGCGATGTCGCCCCACATCGAGCACTTGAGCGCCGCCACAGCGGTACCCGCGTCGACGGCCTCTTGAAGGTCGCGCCCGCGCAAGATCGCCCAGAGAAACCCCGCGGCATACGCGTCGCCTGCCCCGATGGGGTCCACCATCTGGACGGCCGGGCGCCGACTGGGCCGGAAGAGCCGGCCGCCGTCGAGCACCGCGGAGCCCTCCTCGCCCCGCTGCAGGCTGATCGTCGCCTTCGGCGCGAGCCGCGCGAGGCCGTCGAGCGTCTGCTCGGGCGAGCCCGCGAAGCCGAAGAGCGTCTGGGCCTCCCCCTGGCCGATGAAGAGATAGCGGACGCGAGCCAACACCGGTTCGAGGAACGCGCGCGCCTCGGCGGGCGGCCAAAGCGTCGCGCGATAGTTGATGTCGAAGGAGACGGTCGTCGCCTCGGCCAGCGCGCGCTCCACGAGGCCGCGGGCCGGCGCGCCCAGGGCGGGTGTGATCCCGGTGAGATGAACCACCCGCGCGCGGCGCACCGGCTCCCAGTCGACCTCAGCCGCCGTCAGCCGCGCGAACGCGGAGTCGCGTCGGTCGTAGAGGACGCGAACCGGGCGTGGCGGCACGCCATACTCGAGGAAATAGACCCCGACGCGCGCGCCGTCGTCATTCGCACGTAGCCGCAATCTACCCCGTGGCTCGCGAGCTCGCGCCGGATGCGCTCGCCCCACGGGTTCGCCGGCAGCGCGGAGATCCACGCGGTGCCCAGACCGAGCCGCGCGCACGCGGCGGCCACGTTGGCCTCAGCGCCGCCACACTGCAGGTCGAGCTGGCGCGCCGTCTCGAAGCGCGTCGGCGACGGAATCGCGAGCCGCAGCAACACCTCGCCCAGCGTGACGAGGTCGTGCATCCTACCCGGCCCTCAGATTGATCTGGACGGACGTGCCCAGGATCATCGGCAGGTTCAGATGCTCCGGCCGCCGGTCGCTGCCGAACGTGATCGACGCCGGCTGATTCTGCTTGGCCCACGACGAGAACCGCGAGAGATCGAATCGCGCGATCGGTTTGCGCGTCTCCGCGTCGACCGCCACCTTGAGAATCAGCGGGGCCAGCTCGGCGCGGTAGCTTGCCTGGACGTCATCGGGGCTCTCGTTGCTCGCCCTCTTTCGCCGAACAACGTGGGTCACCAGGTCGCCATTGGCCTGGGGCTGCCAGTACTGGTCGGCATAGTTCAGCGTCGCACTGATCGCATCGTCGATGAGCAGCCCCTCCGGCATCGCGACCGCATCATTGACCACGCGCAGACGCCGGAGGAAGAACGTTTCGCCCTTGAAGTGGTAGTCGATCCGTCGGGCCGCGTAGTCGTACGTGATGTCACCCCTGGACTCGCGCCCCTTCACGGAGAAGAAGGACCGCGAGCGGAGAGGGGCCCAGCGCCCCTGGCGCAGGGTGCCGACCGATTCGATCCGATTCGCAATTCCATCCCCCTCGCCGGTGAGCGCGATGTCGTATCGACCCTGCGTCCTATCGACAGACTCCGCTAGGGTCTCCTCGATCCGATAGGTGAGCGCACCGTACAAGAGCCTAACGTCCACCTGGTAGGGAGCCGTGTACGCCACGGAAGTCGCTTCGGCGCGCGCCGTGGGCACCGCGAGGAAAGCCAGCGGAAGAGTTAAGAATTTTCGACGCCCGATGACCTGCCTGGACATGTTCGGCCGATTCACCTATTCTAGCAGCCTCCCTCGAGGGAACTTGGCCGTTTGATAGGTCATTGCTAACGTAAATGCTGGTAATTTCGTTGAAAACGCGACCCAGCCTTACCGGGGGTTAGCCATCTAATGAGGCACCAGCCCGTCATCACTGGACTCGGTATCGTCTCCCCCATCGGCATCGGAATCGAAAAATTCTGGGAGGCCGCTCTAGCCGGGCGGTCGGGCATCGGCCGGCCGACTCTGTTCGATGGCTCAAAGCTTCCGCCTGAATGCCGAGTAGTCGGGGAAGTGCACGACTTCAATCCGCTCGATTGGATGCCTGCACGGAGGCGAAGACGGCTGCCGATTCAGTCAGTTTGCCGTAGCTGCGGCGAAGATGGCTCGGAATGACAGTCGTCTTGACACGGCGGGCCTTCCACCGGAGCGCGTGAAAGTGGCGATTGGAACGTCGCTAAACGGCCACATCGACGTGGCGCAACCGAACTACGAATCATTTCTTCGCGGAGGTCAGGTCTCACCGTGGGCAGCGCTGGAGTTCCCAGCGCACGCAGCAACCGCGCACGTCGCGATCCACGCTGGAGCAACCGGTCAGACGACGACCTTTGCGACAGCGTGCGCAGCAGGTTTGGATGCCCTTGGCTGGGCAGCTAATCAGATCACCAACGGGCACGCGACCGCGGTTTTGGCTGGAGCGTCGGAAACGCCTCTCTCTGAATTCATGTTGCGCGTATTCCATTCCGTCGGTGTGCTTTCAAAATGGCAAGGGCCTCCGGAAGAGGCAAGTCGACCATTTGAGATGTGGCGTTCCGGACTTGTTCTCGCTGAAGGCGCGGCGGTGATGGCTGTCGAATCTGAAGAATCCGCGCGTGCTCGGAAGGCACCTCTCTACGCCAAGATACTTGGGGCAGCGAGCGCCAATGAAGGTGCGCACCTTCGGAAGGTCGACGAGACGGGCGACTCGGTCGCTCGGGCAATCGAGGCAGCTCTTCGAGATGCCGACTTAGCCCCGCGAGATATCGATCTCATCTGCGCTCACGGCAATTCAATGCAGGACTACGATGCCGCCGAAACAGCTGGGATCAAACGCGTCTTCGGTAGCCACGCCTGGAACATGCCCGTGTCATCTCCGAAATCCATGTGCGGGCAAGCTCTGGCTGCCAGCAGCGCAATGCAGGTTGTCGTGGGTTGCCTTGCTCTGCAGAATCAAGCGGTGCCCCCAACTATCAACTACGAAATGCCGGATCCGCAGTGTGATCTCGACTACGTTCCAAATACCTACCGCAGAGCACGTGTACGTACTGTGCTTGTTCACTCGCACAGCCTCGGAGGAGCTCATCTGGCCATGATTTTGGGCGCTCCGGACTAGGGGCGAGAACTCTCTGTGCCGCTTGTCCCTCTCGTCGCGCTCGTAGCTCTGCTTCTAGCGTTGGCGGGCTTCGTCTGGCTCGCTCGACCCTCAAGTGCCATCAATCGGTGGTTTGCAACATTCACGCTCTTCGTGGCTGTCTGGGTGATTGGAATAACGGGACTCCAGAGCGGTGCGCACCTCAATGCGTGGGCCCGCGTAACGTTTGCCGGTGCAACTCTAATTCCCGCCTCCTTCCTCGCCTTCATGCGAGCGTACCCGACCTTAAGCGCCTGGCCGCCCATGTCACTCCTTCGCGGGACACTCATCTTTGCCGGCGCTATCGCGACCCTCACGCTGTCGACGCCACTCATGGTCTACGACACCACGATGACGTCGGACGGTCTTACCAGACAGACCGGACCTCTCTACGTTGTTTTCTCCTTCTACTTTCTGGTTACCTGGGTCGCAGCGATCGTTGAGTTTGCTATGAAGTGGCGCGTCTCGCGCGGGATAGCGCGTGCGCAACTTCAGTATCTAGGCGCCGGAATCATCCTCTCGGGTGTTGGCGGCATATCCGCCAACCTTCTTCTGCCGCTGATAACGGGTCGTTCGACATATAGCTGGATCGGTCCGTATTTCAGTCTAATTCTCGTGGCGATGGTCGGCCACGCCATCATTCGTCATCGACTGATGGACATTCGGCTGTTTATCAGTCGCGGTCTCGCATACGCGCTTGCGATGGGAGTTGCCTCGACTCTTCTCATAGTAGGTGCACGACTGATCTCGCCAGCATGGGAGTCAGACACGCTATTCGTGCATCCCAATCTGGTCGTCGTAACGATTGTTGCGCTCGCGATGCTCTCCAGTCCCGCCCAACGCTTCATCAGACGTTTGATTGATCCGTATCTCTTTAGAGGCATCGATCATTCCGTGGCCCTCACAGGAGCCGCACGTCGCTTGAGTCGCCTTATGCAGCCTGCGGAGTTCGCTTCGGAGCTTCGTCAGATTCTCACTGAGGTACTCGTGCCTGAATCATTTACGGTCCTCGTGAAGTCATTTCCGAATGCCTCCTTCGAACGGTTCTCGCCTGACACGTTGCCGAATATCGATCCGAACGTGCTGGCCGCGCTGCACACGCAACAACCCAATACGTCGGTATTTGTCGTCAGTCCTACAGAGGACGCCGGTGAGGCGATCCCGACACATGCGGTGTTGCGAGCCGCAGGTGTCGAGGTACTTGTGACCCTGGGCCGCCGCGGTCAACTCCTGGGACTTGTACTCCTTGGCCCACGGCGGAGTGGTGACGCGTATTTCAAGAACGACCTCGGCTTTGTCGAGTCGGTTGCCGATCTTGCGTCAATCGCTCTCGAAAACGCGCTCCTTTATCGTCAGCGGATCCAGATGCTCGAGTATTCAGACCGCCTCCTCGAGTCACTCGACTCGGCAGTGGTGGCTATCGACGTTGAGGGGCGGATAACGAGCTATAACCCGGCGGCGACGAAGTTGTTGGGCCTGAGTGAAGAGTATCACGGAGCCTTAATGCACGTTCTCCCGTCCGAGATTGGCTGGGCCCTGGTCCTCGCACTCAGTGGAGGCTGGCATCCGCGCGAGGTAGAGGCCACCATCGACCATGTCGTGAGAGGAATCCTGCACGTAATTCTATCGACCGCGGTCTTGCACGACGATGAAAAGCGGATATCCGGAGCTTTGGTTGTCGTTACAGATCTCTCAGCCGTCAAAGCACTTGAAAGGAATCAGCGCAGAGTGGAGCATCTCGCGATCATGGCGCGATTCTATGCGGGCATCGCGCACGAAATTCGCAACCCGTTGGCTGCCATCTCAAACTTGGTTGCCATGCTACCTGATCGATTCGACGATCCTGAATATCGTGATACGGCCGTCCGGCTGCTTCCGATGGAAGTTGCGCGCATTGTCCGACTCGCTGATCGTCTTCGCTTGATGGCCCCCAGCGAGGGAGGAAAGCTGAGCGTCGTGTCAATACCCCCTCTGCTGCACGATATCGTCGCCATTCACTCTCCTACTGCGTACGAGCAGATGGTCAAAATCGAACTACATTGCCCTGATGAGTTACCAAAGATTCATGGCGACCCGGGGCAGCTCGTGCAGCTATTCGTGAACCTCCTCAAGAACGCCATAGAAGCGATGCCTGAGGGTGGGACGCTTACGATAGAGGCTGATCGCTCTCGGGGCAGAACCCTCGCTGACTCGGTCATCGTTCGAGTGCTCGACGAGGGCGCGGGAATCGAACCGGCGGTACGTCCAAAGATCTTTGAGCCGTTCTTTACAACGAAACCATCGGGTACCGGTTTGGGCTTGTCCATCTGTCGAGAGATAGCGGATTTCCACAGGGCACGTCTGACGCTGATTCCTCGATCTCTCCTCGATGGAGGAACAATAGCAGAGGTAGAGTTCCCAATCACGCCAGTGGAGCCTTTGCCCACATGATTCAGATCTCGCTCTGTTTCGTTTCTTTAATGGTCCTCGGGCTTGGAACGCTGGTCTGGCGCGCCCGTCCTGAAGGACCCGTGAATCGCTCGTTCGGGGCGTTCACGCTTTTCAGTGCGATCTGGATATTGGGAGTGGGTCTCTTTTATGCTGGACGCAATCTGGCCTTCTGGGCATCGGTGGCATTTGCAGGCGCTAGCCTTGTGCCCGCGGCTTTCATCGCGTTCGTTCGGTACTATCCAACACCCACGAAGTGGCTCGGCCCTTGGGCTCTTCGCCTATGCTTCTCGTTCGGAGCGTTCTTCGCCATAACGTCTCTTACGACAACTCTGATCGTGAAGGATGCTCTGACAACGACGATAGGGCCGGTCCGGCAGACGGGTCCTCTTTATCGTGTGTTCGCCATCTATTTTCTGCTCGCCTGGTTCGCCGCCCTTGTGGTCCTTCTCTCGAAGTGGTCCCGCTCGAGGGGGTTGGCGCGTGTACAACTCCTCTATCTCGCGTTGGGATTTATGGTTAGCACGAGCGGCGGAATTGCGGCAAATCTTGTCCTCCCAATCGTGTCGGGCATTACTACCTACAATTGGATCGGCCCTCTTTTCTCCCTTGCGTTCGTCGCGCTGATCGCGCACGGAATCATTCGCCACCGTGTCATGGACGTTCGGCTAGTCATACATCGAGGCTTGACGTTCACGCTGGCCCTGGCCGTTTCTCTTATCCCAGTAGGCGGACTTCTAGCGCTCGCCTGGCCAAGGCTTTCAGATCATCTGGCCCCTGACGAGCTCATCGCACTCATCATTGCCGTCGTCGTCGTTGGGCTCCTCATCCCGTTGACCCGAGACGCCGCCGGTCGACTCCTCGATCGCTACGTCTACCGAACGCGCGTGAACTACCAGCGCACGCTGAGGGAGGCGAGCGCGGCGCTGACGCGAGTGCTCGACCTCAAGGTGCTGCTCGAGTTCGTGAACCACACGGTGGCCGGGTCGACGAACTCGGAGGGCGTGGCCGTATATCTCAAGGCGGGTGCGGGAGGGCCTGGGTCGCCCTTCCGGCGGGCGATCGCGGAGAAGCGCCACCCGCAGAGCCACTTCGACACGCCCGAGGCGGCGCCGGCGGAGATCATCGCGGCCCTGACGCAGACCATGGATGTCCTGCTGACGGAGGAGATCGCCCATGAGCGGCCGACGGCCGACCGCGAGCGGCTGCACGACGCGCTGTCGCGTCTCAACTGGGCGCTCGTCCTGCCGCTCGTTTCCGAAGAACAGGTCATCGGCGCCATCGTCGTTGGACCGAAGCTCTCGGGCGACCCGTTCTATCCTCAGGATCTCGATCTTCTGATGACGCTCGCGAATCAAGCCGGCGTTGCGGTGAAGAACGCTCAGCTCTATGCGCAGGTGCTCTTGGCCAACGAGCATCTCAACAACATCGTCTCCACGATCGAGAGCGGGGTCGTCGCCGTCGACGCGACCGGTCAGGTGACGCTGTTCAACCGGGCCGCGGAGCAGATGACGGGGCTTGCCGGTGAAAGAGTTCGGTTTCAGTCCCTACGCGCGCTGCCGACGTGCGTGGGCGCCATGCTGAGCGAGACCATCGCCGGCGGTGGCGCCAGAACCGAGCCCGAAGTGGAGCTGTCCGACGGCGCGACGACCCGCCCGATCATCTGCACGACGTCGCCCTTACACGATCCCGCTGGCGCCGTGCTGGGGGCCGTCGCCGTCTTCAGCGATCTCACGCCGCTCAAGGCGCTCGAGGTGGAACGACAGCGGGCGGAGCGGCTGGCGTACTTCGAAATGCTGGCGTCGGGAATCGCCCACGAGATCAAGAATCCGCTCGTGGCGGTCAAGGCGTTTGCCCAGCTGCTGCCTCGGCGGCGGGGCGACGATCGTTTCGTGGCCGAGTTTGGCCGCGTGGTGGCCCACGAGATCGCGAAGATGGAGCGGCTGCTGGACCGGCTCCGCGTGCTCTCGAGGCCGGGGGAGCGGCCGCACCATCCGATGGACCTGAGAGCGCCGATCGGAGACGCGATCGAGGCGATGCGCCCGGTCTTTGCCGAGAAAAGCGTCGTCCTTTCCTCCGCCATGGGCCAATCGCCCTGCACTATTCTCGGCGACCACTCAGAGCTCGAGCAGCTCTTCCTGAACCTCCTGATGAACGCGCACGAGGTCACAGCGTCCGATGGGATGGTACGGGTCGAGGTCGCGACGACGGCGGACCGTGCTATCGTCGCCGTCGTGGATACTGGCCCCGGCGTCCCGCCTGAGCTTCTACAGCGGGTCTTCGATCCATTCTTCTCAACCAAGGAACAGGGCTCCGGACTCGGGCTCGCCATCTGCGCCTCTATCGCCCAGACGCACGGCGCCCGCATCAGGGCGACGAACCGCGAGGTGGGCGGCGCCGTCTTCACCGTCGACTTTCCCGTGGCCGTTGTTGCGGCCCTTCCGGTGTCAGCATGAACACGGTCCTGATCGTCTCGTCCGACGACGCGCTGCGAGCGCGCCTGATGGTCGCGCTGTCCGACCATTCCGTCTTCGTAGCCCCCAACGACGCCGAGGCCCTGAAGACACTACGGCTGATCGAGATCGACGTCGTCGTGCGTGGCGGAGCGGGCATGCCGCGCGATGCCGAGTCGTTCGTCGCCCGTGTCCGGGCTCTCGCGCCCGCGGCCCTCACCGTCGCCATCGGGATGACGGGCGAGAGCAGCGAGGTGGCCGACTTCACGCTCCCCGTCACGTTCACGCACCGTGAGCTGGACGGCGTGCTGCGGCGGGTCATCGACAAGCTCCGCCTGACCCGCGAGATCACCGCGCTGCGCTCGAGCCTCGCCCCCGAGACGCCCGGAACGGTGGCCGGCCCCGACGAACCGTGGGAGGGCGCGGCCTTCGCTCGCGTCCTCAAGGAATTCACCCGCGCGTTCGCCGCCGGGTTCGACCTGCCGCGCGCACTCGAGATGTTCCTCGACGCGATCGGCGAGCTCGTGCGTCCGACGCGAATGGCGCTGCTCTTGCCCGACGCGGATGGGCAGGAATACCGTGTCGCCACCCATCGCGGGCTGGCGCGGCCGATCGTCGAATCGGTGCGTCTGGACGCCGGACAGGGCCTGGCCCGGTGGCTCGCCGCGCAGGGACGGCCGGCTCGGCTGCACGACCTCAGCGACCCGGAGATCATGCGCGAGCTGAAGCTGCTGCAGAGCGTGCTCGCCGTACCCCTCCTCGCCCACGGCGAGCTCGTCGCGATTCTCACCGTCGGCCAGCCGCTCGTCGGGTCCTTCTATCGGCGCGGTGAGACCGAGACGCTCTTCGACCTCGCGTCGCACCTGGCCACGGCCATCCGCGACATCGCGCTGCACAATCAGCTCGAACGAGAGCAGCAATTCAGCGAGCGCATCCTGGCGCACATGTCGAGCGGCGTCATCACCATCGGCCGCGACCAGCGCATCGGCACGATCAACCGCCGGGCCGAGGTGATTCTCCAGCTGTCGGCCAGCGAGGTCCTCAAGCAGGACCTTCGGGCCCTTCCGTCGCCGCTGGGCGACATGCTGTTCGACACGCTGAAGACCGGCCGGGCCGCGGCCCGCCACGAGCTGCAGCTCGCGCTGCGCGGGCTCTGGCTCGAAGTCTCCACCTATCCGGTTCGCGGCGAGGACGGTGCGCCGCTCGGCGCGGTGCTCGTCTTCGAGGACCTGACCGCGCAGAAAGAGCTCCTGACGCAGAAGCGCCAGGTTGAACAGACTCAGCTCCTCACGCGCGTGGTCGCGCGGATCGCCGACGAGATCAAGAACCCCCTGGTGTCGATCAACACCTTCATCGAGCTCATCGGCGAGCGCTACGACGATCCGGATTTCCGGAGACATTTCGCGTCGGTCGTCCGTCGGGACGTTCGCCGACTCGTCGAGGTCTTCGAGAAACTTGCAGGGCTGGTGACGGAAGGTGAGCTAAACTTTACGACCGTGGATGTCCACACGGTTGTCGACGACGTCGTAACCGCGATCGAGCTCGTCGACGAAGTCCCAGCCCGGGCCCTCCAGCTAGACGTCACGCGCGAGACGACACCCCAGGTCGTGAAGATCGATCCGGCCCAGCTCCGAAAGGCGCTCTCATACCTCATCTGGTACCTCGCGCACAACTCACCACCGGATCAAGCGCGAGTATCGGTGTCGGTCGCTCGGCACGCCGAGCGCGAGGGCGGCGAAGGCGTGCGGATCCTCGTCGGCTCGCGCACCGCGGCGGTGCCGGCCGAGAAGCTGCACCGCGTCTTTGATCCCGTGCAGATGGTCCAGGAGAGCTTGATCGACGTGGGACCGGCCGTGAGCCAGCGCCTCGTGGAAGCCGTCGGCGGGCAGCTGGCGGTGCGTCAGGGACGGCACGAGCTTCACTTTCTGGTTACGCTCCCGCTCGCGACTTCATGAGCACGACCGCCAACGCGCTCGGGCGCGTTCTCGTCGTCGACGACGAGCTCGGCCCCCGCGAGTCGCTCCGGATGCTGCTGAAGCCCAGCTACGCCATCCAGACGGCGGAGAACGGGCGCACGGCTCTCGACCTGCTTCGTCGGTTCCAGCCGGACGTGGTGATCATGGACATCAAGATGCCCGAGATGGACGGGCTCGAGCTGCTCCGGCACGTCAAACGCGCCGACCCTTCGATCGAGGTCGTGATGATCACCGCCTATGCCTCGCTCGAGACGGTCCGGCACGCGCTCACGCACGGGGCGTTCGAGTACCTCATCAAGCCCTTCTCGCGCCAGGACCTCGAGGACGTCGTCCATCGCGCGCTCGTGCGCCGCCAGACCGACCTTGGCGCGCGCGGGCAGGTCGCGCGGCTAGTCGAGGAGATGCGCAAGCTGTCCGCCAAGACCCGTGAGCTCGAGGAGGCCGAGGCGACCGAGCAGTCGCTCCGGGTCGCCCAGCTCTCGATCCTCCGCGAGATCTCCCGGACGATCGTCGGCCATCTCGATCCCCAGAACGTCACCGCCGCCGTCACCGAGCCGCTGCGGGCGGCACTCGGCTACGACACCGTCGAGATCGTCTCCGAGACCCCGGCGGGCGTCGACAAGAACGATCCCTTCGCCGTGGTGTGCGTCATCCGGGATATCCAGGGGCCGCTCGGGCATCTCGTCATCGACAACCGGTCCACGCGGCGCGCGATCGATCCGCGGGAGCGCGAGCTCCTCGAGATGCTCTCGGAGTACCTGGCGATCGCGCTCAGGAACTCCCGGCTCTACGGCGAGATCGCCGACACCAAGCAGCGGCTCGAGCAAACCATCTCGTCCGCCGGCGAGGCCATCATCTCGGTTTCGCCCGACGATCGTATCGAGAAGTGGAACCCCGCGGCCGAGCGCATCTTCGGGTGCGGCGCCGCCGAGGCGATCGGGCGCCCCATCACGGACATGCTCCCGCGCGGCGACTACGCGGAAGCGCGGCGACGGCTGGCCGAAGGGACGTCGCGGCACGAGTTCCAGACGACGGCCACCGCCGGGCAGCCGCGACCGGTCGAGCTGACGGTGACGCTCTCGGCGCTGCACGGACGCCACGGAGGGCTGGAGGGGCTGATCGCGATCGTTCGCGACATCACGGCCCAGCGCGAGGTCGAAAAACAGCTGCACCAGTCCGAGAAGCTCACGGCACTCGGTCAGCTCGCCGGCGGCATCGCGCACGATTTCAACAATCTACTCCAGGCGATCCTCGGCTACGCGCAGCTCATGAAGCAGAGCCTGCACGACACCCAGTTCGTCAGCCGCTCGCTCAATGTCGTCGAGGCGGCGGCGGTCGACGGGGCCGAGACCGTGCGGCGCATCCAGCAGTTCGCGCGCCTGCGTCCGGACGGTCCGCCGGTCGGCGTGGACGTCAACCAGAGCGTGCACGACGCGGTGATGATGATTCGCCCTCGGCTCGAGGAGAAGATCGCGCGCGACAATCGGCCGCTCGACCTTCGGCTCGACCTCGGGACGATCGAGACCATCAACGGTCGCCCGGCGGCGCTGACCGAGCTGATGACGAATCTGCTCCTCAATGCCCTCGACGCGATGCCCGACGGCGGCACCCTGTCGGTCACGACGCGCGGCGAGCCCGGCCGCAACGTCGTGCTGACGGTCACCGACACCGGTGTCGGCATGCCCGAGTCCGTGCGCCGGCGTATCTTCGAGCCGTTCTTTTCGACCAAGGGCGAGGGCGGATCGGGACTCGGCCTGTCGATGGTCTACGCGATCGTCCGGCGACACGGCGGGGATATCCGCGTCGACAGCGAGCCCGGCCGCGGCGCGACGTTCACGCTGACCTTCCCAGTGGCCAGCGAGCCCGTGGGGGTCGAGCCCGAAGCCGCGCTGCCGCGGGCGCGCCGTCCGGCCCGCGTCCTGCTGGTGGACGACGATCCCAAGGTGCTCGGCACCTTGACCGAGATCTTGCGCAGCGTGGGCCACACCGTCACCGCCGCCGCGAGCGGCGGAGCCGCGCTCACCGCCTATGGGCCGGGGCGCTTCGATGTGGTGCTGACGAACCTCGGGATGGCCGGGATGAACGGCTGGGAGCTGGCCGAGCGCGTCCGCCGGGTCGACGCGGACATCGCGATTCTGCTCATCACGGGATGGGGGCTGCGCGACGAGGAGCACGGGCGGCTGAAGACACTCAAGATCCGCAAGTGTCTGTTCAAGCCCGTGCGTCCGGGCGAGCTCGACTCAGCGATCCAGGACGTCCTCGCTCCCGCCTGAGGTCAGGCGCGCTTCATCGGACGGCCGCAGCAGATCCTCTGCGCCATCGCGACCTTGCCGCACTTCGCGCAACGAAATCCGGCCATGTCTCCCCGTGCCGTCTCGGCTAGAGCCGCTCGATGATCGTCGCGATGCCCTGACCGAACCCGATGCACATCGTCTGCAAGCCGTAGCGCTTGTCCGTCCGTTCCAGCTCGTGGAGCAAGGTCGTCATGAGCTTGGCGCCCGAGCAGCCGAGCGGATGGCCGAGCGCGATCGCGCCACCGTTCACGTTGACCCGGCGCATGTCCGGGTGATATTCGCGCTCCCACGCGAGCACCACCGAGGCGAAGGCCTCGTTGATCTCGACCAGGTCGATCTGATCGAGCGTCATGCCGGCCTTGCGGAGCACGCGCTGCGTCGCCGGGATCGGGCCCGTGAGCATGATCGTCGGATCGACGCCCGCGAGCGCGGTCGCGACCACGCGGGCCCGCGGCGTGAGGCCGAGGGCTTTCGCGCGGTCGGCCGACATGAACATCAACGCCGCCGCGCCGTCGGAGATCTGCGAGGAGTTGGCCGCCGTCACGACGCCGTCGGGCTTGAACGAGGGCGCGAGCGTCGCCATCTTCTCGCGGTTCACCGGCACTCGGACGCCCTCGTCGGTGTCGAAGACGGAGCCGTCGGGCAGGCTCACCGGAACGATCTCGCGCTTGAAACGGCCCTCGGCGATCGCTCGGCCGGCCTTCTCGTGGCTCTGCGCGGAAAACTCGTCGAGCTCCTCGCGCTTGAGCCCCCACTTCTCGGCGATCATCTCGGCCGAGATACCCTGGGGCACGATGTTGAAGCGCTCCTGAAGTTTCGGTGAGAGCGGGCCGTCGCCGGGGCCCACGGCGTTCGAGCCCATCGGCACCCGGGTCATGTGCTCGATTCCCCCCGCGATGACCACATCGTACTGGCCCGCCATGACGCCCATCGCCGCGAAGTTAGCGGCCTGCTGACCCGAGCCGCACATCCGGTCGAGCGTCGTGCCGCATACCTCGACGGGGAGGCCGGCGATCAGCGCGGCGTTCCGCGCAATGTTGAACCCCTGCTCACCGAGCTGGTCGACACACCCGAGGATGACGTCCTCGATCTCGGCAGGATCGACCTTCAGCCGCGCGACCAGATCTTTCAGGACCAGCGCGGCCAGATCATCCGGGCGAATGCCCGAGAGCTTTCCACCTTTGCGCCCAACGGCCGTTCGAACCGCTCCGACAATGACGGCGTCCCGCATCGCAACCTCCCAGGGAAACTGAACAATGATTCATCTTACCGGGCCGCCCGGGGGTGGCGCAAACGACGCAGGCGCTATCGAGCGACGCGTCGCGGATGTCCGTCGAGGGACGTGTCTCTAGCGCTACTGCCCGTGAGCCCGCCGAACGGAGGCGCGCCCGGAATCGAAGGCAATGTCACGACCACAGGGGTTGCGCGCGCTCCGCTCTCGCTCAGATCTAGCGGAATCTTCGGTGCCGACGGCGCCGACTCGGCGTGAAGCTCGGTGCGGGCCGGCGAGGGCGGCGCCGGAGGGGTGGCGCGCACGTCGTCCGCCTTGGGGGACACGGGCAAAGGGGGACGGGCCGCTAGCTCAGACGGACCTCGTTGTTCGACAGGACGATCGACAGCCCGTCCGCGCCGGGCCTCGGTTCTGAGTGCGGGAGTTCGCACTGCCGGCGCCGGGCTGGAGCCGGTGCGAGCCGACTGAATGGATTTCGCGGGGCCCGGCTCCACCCGCGGTCGTGTCACCTCGGGTGTAGGTTCGGGTGCCTTGGGCGGTGTGGGTGCGAATGCGGGCGCGGGCCGAGAGTCGGCGCGACGCGGCTCCTCCACGGAGGCGCTCTTGTCGGCCGTCGGGCTTTGCAGAGCAGAGTAGCTCTTGAACAGTATCGGGAGCGACAGGAGCACCCCTGCCGCAAGGCCTATGGGAACCGCGAACGGCCTGATGTGTTCGCGGAGCGTCTTCTTCGGGCCTGCCGGGATTGTCGCCGACAGGGCGGGCAGCCGCTCTGCATAAGCGGCAGCGAGCGTCTTCTGGCACCCGGGGCACTCCGGGAGCGCCGCCAGAAGCGGCGCCGAGCACCTGGTTGCGTGTTGCCAGTTCTGTCCGCACTCCGAGCAGTAGTGGTAGTGCGGCCCGCGTCGAGCTCCCGACGCCGGCTCCACACTGGGGTTCGGAAGACACCAGGGACAGTAGGCGGCGAGGCTGTCCACGCAGACGCCTTCGTGGTCCCAGTCACCTTCGCACAGGTTGCAGTAGTGCGGATGAAGCGTTCTGACGAGCAAGTCCTGCCGCCCACAGCAGATGGGACAGTCCGATTTCGAGAGGATCGGCAGATCGCCCGTGACCGGGTCGTAGGCCAAAATCTCGCAGGCCATCGCGGAAGCTCCGCTGTGCTGCCAGCGATGACCGGCCCGGCATCGGTGCGGATGTTCGCCCCGCAGCTCCATGACGATCAGATGCCTGCGCGGCGGAGACCTTCGCGGACGGCCTCGTCACTGGGCTCGAGCTTCAACGCTCGTTGAAATGCCGCCCGCGCGTCATGCTTCTGGCCGAGCTTGAGGTAGCTCCATCCCATTCCAACCTGGTACTGGTACGAGTCGGGCGCGGCCAGGCTGGCGCGAATGAACATCGCCAGCGCCTCGCGCGGCCGCTCGAGGTAGTAGAGGCTCCACGCCACTTTGCCCCTCAGGATCGTCACCTCGGGAGGCTCTTTACCGATGAGGGGCCGAGATCCGTCGAGCGCTTTCTCGAGCTGCGGAAGAGCGGCTTCGTAGTCGCCTTGCTCGAACAGCGCCGAGCCGAGGCCGTTCGAGGCGTCGACGTAGTCGGGGTTCTTGTTCAGCGCGGCCCCGAACGAATCGGCCGCAAGGCGATACCGGCCGGCGCGAAGCCGACTCCATCCCAGACCGTTGTGGAGACCCTCCCAGGTCGGCTGCCGTCGGAGCGCCGTCTTGAACGTGACGACGGCCCCCCGGAAATCTCCAAGGTAGAATTCGGACCATCCAAGCAACGCGCGCGCTTGATCGTGCTCTGGGTAGAGGATGGTCGCCTCGGCGAAGTTGTCGCGCGCCTCCTTGTACTTGCGCTCCTCGAGAAGGGCGCTCCCACGCGCGAAGCTGGCCTCCGCCCGCATGCTTCGGCGGAAGCTCTGGAATATTCCGCTAGAGGAGGTCAACTGCACAGACAAAGATGACGGGATCTGAGCCGGGCGATCTTTGGCCTCGTCGACCGCCTCCCAGGCGCGCTCGGCAGCGGCGCGCGCGCGGTTCGTTTCGCGCCGGACGATAAGGGCAGCGTCGGGCGACGAGGAATTCGCCGCGCTGGCTCGCCGCCTCAGCGGCGCGCGATGCGTCGCGGGAGGCTTCGGCCGCCGAACGCGCGGCGTCCCTTGATGCTTCTGCGATAGCGGTTAGCAGGTCCGCCTCCGTGGCAGGCTGTCCCTGGGTCTGCCCCGCGCCGGCCAGTCGGGCAGCGTCCTCCGCAAGGCCGGCTAGCCGCCCAGCCTCCGCGGCCCCCTTCGCCGCGACCTGAGCGGCACGCGCCAGCTCAGCAAGATCGAAGGAGGGCTTGATGGGTAGGGCCGTTCCGACGCTGCTTCCGGCGCCCGCACCCCCAGGGCTCGCGCCGTCGGCGCTCGTGCTGCCGCTCGGACCCGGGGTTCCCGGGCCGGGCCCGGCTCCTGCAGCGCCCAGGCCGCCGCCGGCCCCGGCGCCCCCGACGCCAGGCCCTGAAGCGGCTCCACCATTGCTCGGGCCAGCCGCTCCGCTGACTCCGGAGGTTCCTGGACCAGGACCAGCCCCAGGGCCACCGCCAGGCCCAGCCGCGCCGCTGACTCCTGCTCCGCCTACACTGCCGCTCGCCGCCGCGCCCCCACCGCCCACGCCAGCTGCTCCACTGACTCCGACCCCGCCGACGCCAGCTCCCGCCGCAGCACCAACACCGCCAGGACCGGCCGAGCCACTCACTCCGACGCCGCCGGCGCCGGGGCCACCCCCGCTGTTGCCGCCGCCACCTCCACTACCCCCGCCCCCGGGGCCGCCCCCGCTGTTACCGCCGCCACCTCCACTACCCCCGCCACCGGGGCCGCCCCCGCTGTTGCCGCCGCCACCTCCACTACCCCCGCCACCGGGGCCCCCGCTGCCGCCGCTCCCGCCGCCGCTACCACTTCCTCCACCCCCGCCGGGCCCCTTCGCGAAGGCGGTGTCGATGCCGGACATGGGCTCTACCGTCACGATGACGGACGCGGAAAGCAGCACGAGCGCAAGAACAACCACGAGCGAGCGCGAGGAGCGCAGCCGGTGGGCCATGAGACGTACCCCCAATTCAGCGGTCGGCATGGTCATGTATCGATCTGATTCACTGTACCGTCAAGCCCGACGCAGGGCCAATCGGGTGAACACTCTAACCGCCGGGGAACCTGTCGTCGAGGCCTTTATCTCGCCTGCGCTTCTGGAGATAATCGGCGCCTTAGGGAGGTGCGATATGGCCCGCGACGGATATCTGATCCTCGACAGCGACCTTCACATGATGGAGCCCGACGATCTCTGGAGCCGCTATCTCGAAGGACCGCATCGCGCCAACCTGCCGCGGTTCTTCGGTGGGCAGCAGCAAAAGCTCGCCGAAAGCGCCGAGGACAAGGGCAACGCCGACATCATCATGGGGATGGAGGTGCAGGGGCTGGCGATTCCCGCGCACGCCAAGGCGAGCGCCGCGACCGTGTCGAGCCGCGAGCTGCGGCGCCGGAGCCGCGCCCGTCATCCGCACTTCCAGGTCGCGCGCGGCCGCGGGTTCGACCCGGATTCGACCTTGACCGCGATGGACATCGAGGGCGTCGACGTCGCCGTCATGTACGGCACGCGCGGGCGGCAGATCCTGATGCACGACGACCTGGCCCCGGACTACGCGGCGGCGCTCGCGCGCGCGTACAACAACTGGGCGTTCGACTACTGCAAGAGCCAGCCGGCGCGGCTGAAGTTCGCCGCCCAGGTCGCGATGCACGACATTCCGGCGGCGGTCGCCGAAGCGCGCCGTTGCGTCAAGGAGCTCGGCGCCGTCGGCATCATCGGCACGCCGAATCCGGTCAACGGCCAGCATCTGCACGACGAGGCCTGCGAGCCCCTGTGGAGCGCGCTGGAGGAGCTCGACGTGCCGATCGGATTTCATCCGACCGGCAACACCTCGCTCAAGGACGATGCGGGGCGGCGCTACGTCGGCCACGCCAATTTCCACCCGATCGCCCACGCCATCCGCAATCCGGTCGAGCTGATGGGCGCGATCGCCAGCATGACCACTGGCGGCATCCTCGAACGCCACCCCCGGCTGCGCTGCGCGTTTCTCGAAGGCACGGCCGGATGGCTCTACTGGTGGCTCTGGCGGCTCGACGACCAGTGGGAGAAATTCGGCCCGGGCTGCGAGCATCAGCTCTCGATGCAGCCCAGCGAATACTTCACGCGCCAGTGCTACATCGCGCTCGACGTGGACGAGGAGCCGGCGGTCGACGTCGTCAACAAGATGGGCGCCGACTATTTCGTCGTCTCGACCGACTATCCGCACTCCGACGGCGCGTTCCCCGAGGCGATGGAGCAGTTCTTCGGGCTGCCGTTCGCGGACGAGGCGCGCCGCAAGATCCTCTGGACCAACTGCGCGCGTCTCTACAACATCGACACGCCGGCGACGGGCTTGACGCGAGACGCCCACCGCCTCTCGGCCTCGCGCTAGGAATGGCCCGATGAGCCGGGGATGCCGTACAACGCCTTTCTCTCGTACAGCCACCCGGAGGACGCGCGGCTAGCCGGCGCCGTTCAGCTCGCCCTTCACCGGTTCGCGCGCCCGTGGTATCGGGCGGCCGCTCTGCGTGTGTTTCGCGACAAGACGAGCCTGTCGGCCAATCCGGCGCTCTGGAAGTCGATCGCGCGCGCGCTCGGCGAATCCGAGTTTCTGGTGCTGCTGGCCTCGCCCCTTGCGAAGGCCTCCCCGTGGGTGAGCTCGCGAGATCGAGGCGTTTCTCGCGAGCCGATCCGCCGACAAGATCCTGATCGTGCTGACCGCCGGCGAAATCGTCTGGGATTCCGCCGCGGCCGATTTCGACTGGGCGCGCACCACCGCGCTCCCTGAGTGCCTGCGGCGCCGGTTCGCCGAACAGCCGCTCTACGTCGACCTGACTTGGGCTGCGCAACGAAGAGCAGCTGACCTTACGGCATCCTCGTTTCCGCGACGCGATCCTGGACGTTGCGGCGCCGCTCCACGGCAGGCCGAAGGATGAGTTGGACAGCGAGGACCTGCGCCAGCACCGCAAGACCCGTCGCCTCGCCTGGTCGGCCGGCACGCTCCTCGTCGTGCTCTTCGTGCTGTTTGGCATCGCGGCCGTCTTTGCCACCGTGCAGTGGAAGGAGGCGTCCAGACAGAGCCGCATCGCGGACGAGCAGCGTCAGGCGGCCGAAGAGCAGCGGCGGGTCGCGGAGGCCAGACGGCAAGAAGCCGAGCAGCAGCGGCAGCGAGCGGAGGACGAGCGCCAGCTCGCCCTGTCGCGCCAGCTCGCCGCGCAGGCCCTCGGACAGATGTCGACTCGATTGGACCTCGGTCTGCTGCAGAGCGTTCAGGCTTCCGCGGTTCGCGACACACGCGAGTCACGGAGCGCGCTGCTGGCCGCGTTGTTCTCCAGCCCGCACCTCGGTCAATTCCTGTGGAACGAGCCGGGCACGCTGAAGACGGCCGCCTTGAGCGGTGACGGCCGGACGGTGCTGGCGTTGCTGGAGGAGACCGGTGCGCTCCGGCTGCAATCGATCACCGAGAGCGGCGTGCGCTCGCTCGGGGCCTTTCCCGGCGGGCCCGGCGTCACGGCGGTGGCGCTGAGCCGGGACGCGCGCCTGATCGCGGCGGCCTCCCGCGGACGAGTGATCGTCCGCGGCGGCCCCGCGCGCGCGACCGTTGAGACGATCGTCGCGGGCCTCGAACGCCACGGCTCAGCGGGCGTGCTCGCGTTCAGCCCCGACGGCAGTGTGCTCGCGGGCTACGACTCGAGCGCCGGCGTGCTGCTCTGGGATGTGGCGCGGCGCGAGCTGCGCACGCCGCCGCTCAGTCCGAAACGCTGGGAGACCGCGCTGGCCTTGAGCCCGGACAGCCGCATCGTGGCCTCCGGCGGCCGCGACGGCACGATCATGCTGTGGGAGGTCGCGACCGGCCGGGCGCTCGGCGCTCCCCTGCAAGGACATTCGTCGAAGATCTTCAGTCTGCTCTTCTCGCCGGACGGGCGCGTGCTCGCCTCGGGCAGCGAGGACCGCACGGTCAGGCTGTGGGATGCGGCGACGGGGCACGCGCTGGGGCCGCCGCTACGCGGCCACGCGCCGTGGGCGCTCGGACACGAAACCTGGGGCCTGAGCCTGGCCTTCAGCCCGGACGGGCAGCTGCTCGCGTCGGCAGGTAAGGACGGCAGCCTCTTCTTGTGGAGCGTGGCGGGCCGCGAATCGCTCGGACCGGCGATGCGGGGTCATCCAACCGGCGTCGTTGCGGTCGCCTTCTCTCAGGACGGACGTGCACTGGTATCGATCGGCCAGGACGGCACGGTGGCGCGGTGGGCCACCGACATGGCGAGCACGGTGGGCGCCGTCTTCGAGGGGCTCGGCGACGGAACCGTCGATCTCACGTTCAGCGCAGACGGCGGCCGGCTCGCCGCCGCGTCGCTCGAAAAAACCGTGAAGGTGTGGGACGTCGGCACGCGGCGGCCGCTCCGTGCACCGCTCGACCGTTCTCGGCACGGCCTGGTCGGCTTGGCATTCACTCCGGATGGTGAGCTCCTGTGGGGAACCCGCCGCGAGCTCGTCGAATCGGACCCGTCGACGGGGCGCTCGAAGAGCCGGCCGCTCGCGAGCGACGGGGACGAGATCTCGTCGATGGCGTTTTCGCCGGACCGCGGCCTGGTCGCCGCGAGCAACGGCAGCAACCTCCTGCTGCTGGACCGCGCGACCCGCCGGCTCGCACGCCTGCCGGTCGCCACGGCGTCCAACACGCATGCGGTGACGAGCCTCGCCTTCAGCGCCGACGGCCGGACGTTCGCCTCCGGCGCCTTCGACGGAACGCTCGCCATCTGGAGCGTGGACACCGGGCAGCTGGTCCGGCCGGCCGTCAGAGCCCACCGCGAGCCGGTGCAGTCCCTGGCGTTCACGCGCGACGGAAAGACCCTCGCGTCCGCCGGCGTCAGCTCCGCGGATTTCGATCCCAGCGTGCGGCTCTGGGACATCGCCACGGGACAGCAATTGCTCCCGGCGCTGGCCGGGCACGACGCGCCCGTGCGGGCGCTCGCGTTCAGCCCCGACGGGCAGATCCTCGCGACCGCCGATCTCGATCGTGTCGTGCTCTGGCACGTGGAGAGTCGTCAGCGTCTCGGCCAGCCGCTCCGGGGACAAGGAGGACCCATTATCGCGCTTGCGTTCAGCCCGGATGGAAACTGGCTGGCTTCCGGCGGCTACGACGATCGCGTCCTCCTGTGGGACCTGCGCCTGGAGACGTGGGTACGCCGAGCATGCGCCATCGCCAACCGGCGCCTCAGCGAGACCGAGTGGACCCGACTCGTCGGCGACGGCCCCTATGAGCCCGCCTGCCGCTGAGCGGGCGTCTTGACCACGGGCCCTTGTCGGAGCAGCATGTAGCGCTGATCGAGGGCCCCGGGGCCCGAGGGTCCCGATAAACATCTCACACGGAGGGAAGGCTGCCATGGCTCACGCGTACCAGACCGATCAGTACGAAGGCATGATCGCCGAGACGGTGTCGATGAAGGGGCACAACGGGGACAGCATCAACGCCTACGTGGCGCGACCGCTCGGCTCCGGACCGTTTCCCGGGATGGTCGTCATCCACCACGCGCCGGGCTGGGACGAGTGGTACCGCGAGTGCACGCGCAAGTTCGCGCACCACGGCTTCGTCGCGATCTCTCCGAACCTGTACTTCCGCGACGGCCACGGCACGCCCGAGGACGTCGGGGCGAAAGTCCGCGCGGCCGGCGGCGCGCCTGATGCTCGGGTGCTGGGCGATCTCGACGGCGCGAACGCGTTGCTGCGCTCACTGCCGTACGTGAGTCGCAAGATCGGCATCTTCGGCACGTGCTCTGGAGGCCGACAGGCGTTCCTCGCCGGCTGCCGGCTCAAGGGCTTGGACGCGGTGATCGAGTGCTGGGGCGGACGCGTGGTCATGTCCAAGGAGGAGCTCACCCCGAACCAGCCGGTGGCGCCCATCGAGTACACCAAGGACCTCTCGGCCCCGATCCTCGGGCTCTTCGGCAACGAGGACAAGTCGCCGACGCCCGAGCAGGTCAACGCGCACGAGGCCGAGCTCAAGAAGCACGGCAAGCAGTACGAGTTCCATCGCTACGACGGCGCCGGGCACGGCTTTTTCTATTACGACCGCGCGGCCTACCGTCAGGAGCAGGCGATGGACGGCTGGAAGAAGCTCTTTGCGTTCACCGACCGGACCCTGCGCTAGCCGGAGCCGAGGACAGAAGCCATGTGCACGATGATCGCGCACCAGGTGAAGATCCTGGGCCGCGGCAAGAGCGGCCCGGAGTGGTTCGACGTTCGCGAGGCCAACGTCTCGTACGATCACCCGTACGATCTGCCGCTCGAGCACGCGCTCAACATCGATTTCGTCAACGAGGCGCTCGGTCCCGGCGCGCGCGTGGCGGTCGAGCTGAGCGTGGATGCGGCGCGCCAGCTCGTCAAGACGATCGAGGCCGTGCTCGCCCAGGCGGACCAGCGAGGCGTGCTGGAAGATGTGCCGGTCGTGGCGACGCCGGCTCGCGATCCCTCGGGGTTGTAACCGCGTCGCAGACCCGCGCGGGGCGGGGATCCGCCTCGCCCCGCGCGGGAGCCCTTCCGCTCAGCTGTGCTTGACCAAGAACTCCCGGATCCTGACCTTCGCCTCCGCGAGGGCCGGGCCCTGTTTCCATTCTCGAATGAACTCGCACTTCGGCAAGAGCTTCGCGACCTCCTCGGAGATCGGCAGCGGGTGCGCCTCGTCGTTGCCGGCCAGCACCATGCACGGCGTCTGGCAGCTCGACACGAACGCGCGGTCCACGCTGTAGACGAAGCCGGGGCCGTACAGGTTCTGGTGGAACGCATCCAGCACCGGCGTGGTAGCCTCCGGGTGGTCCGTGAGGGTCTCCGCCCACGCGTTGAATCTGGCGGAGCGCCCGGGCGCCATCGCGCCCACCCGGCCGATCGGCTGGGCCAGGACGGCGGACGCGATGCGCTGGGGCTGCGCCTTCAGCATGCTCATGATGAACGAGCCCCCGATGCACTGGCCGTACAGGTGGCAGCGATCGATGCCGAGGTGATCGAGCACCGCGATGTGGTCGGCCAGGTAGGTCTGCCACCCGTCCTGGGCGGTGATCGGCGCGCGCGACCGGCCGCCGGCATTGCGCTGATCCATCGCGATCACCCGGAAGCTCGACGCGAACTCGGTGGTGGGATTCACCGGCGCGGCCGGACGGCTCCAGACATCGATCACCGACTGCAGGCCGGCCGGCGCGAACGTGAGGATGGGGAATCCGCGACCGAACTCTTCGTAATAGATAGTCGCGCCGTTGCGTTCGAGAGTCGGCATGCTGCCCTCCTGGGGTTGTCGTCGAAGGGCCGGGAGCCTACGACACCCGACGCTTCACTTGATCGGCCAGCTTGCAGAACGCGCAGATCGTCCCGGTCGTCACCTGTCCGCAGCGCACGCACTCGTTGAGCTCCACCGACTCGACCTGCTCGAAGGCAACGCGCGCCCGATCGAGGAACCCGAACAGGAAATTGTGCTTCGCGCCCGGCGAGGCGTCCTCCATGCGGCTCAGGATCTCCTTGTGGGCGATCGAGGTCGCGCCCGCGGCGAACGGGCACTCCTCGACGATGTAGTCGATCCGTCTCAAGAAGGCGAAGGCGGCCGTCTCGCGCTCGGACAGCCGATAGAGCGGCTTGACCCGGCGTACCAGCTTGGGATGGGTCGCGGCCAGCGCGGGAGACTGGCGCGGGAGCGCGTCGGTCCGCCAGTGCATCACCGAGCCGAAGAGCGTGGCCGCCTCGTCGTCGAGATTGTGGCCGGTCGCGACCACCGGCATCCCATGGTCGAGCGCCACGCGATTCATGAGGTAGCGCTTCGAGAGGCCGCAGCCCGAGCACGGCGGCCGACGCGTGACCTCCTTGATCACGGGGACGGGCGCGCCGACCTCGTCGCGCACGGCGCTGACGATCAGCGGGACGCCCCGGGCCGCGGCGAATTTCTCGCACTTGGCCTTCGACTCGACCGAGTACTCGAAGATCCCGAGGTCGAGATAGAGGCCACTGGTCCGGTAGCCCTCGTCGATCAGCACGTCCCAGAGCGCGAGCGAATCCTTGCCGCCCGAGACAGCGACCAGCACCGTCTCGTCCCGCGTGAACATGCGGTGCTTGCGGATCGCCTCGCGGACCTGGTTGCGAAAGAACTCGAGGAAGTCCGGCGCGCAGAACGCCGCATTATGGCGGCGCAGCTCGAGGACGGCGGCATCGCCGCACTTGCGGCACTTCATCGCGCGCCCTCACGGCCCCCCGACATGACCGGCCGCAGCTCGATCGTGTCGCCCTCACGCACCACCTGGTCGGCCGTGATGAGGTCGTCGCCGCAGATCACCAGCACTGTCTCGGGGATGATGTCGAGCTCGCGCAGGATGTCCTTCACGCGCCGGTTGCCGGCGACGTCGACCTCGCGCCGCGGGTTTCGCAGGATGACTCTCATGCGTGGGCGGCCGTCACGCGCGTGGAAACGCGGGCGCGCCCTTGATCTCGCGGATCTGCAGGAGATGGATACCGTCATGCTGGGCCTGCAGCTGCCACCACTGAGCGAGGTCGAGCTCGCCGAAACGAAAGTGCTTGAACTTCAGCGGACGCGGGTCGAGCGACGCGAGCTTCTCGATCGACTGGCGGCTGCGCTCGCGCGTGGCCCGCATCGTCGAGAGCAGCTCGCCGATCGCCTTGCCGAGCTCGGGCCAGACGACCTCGGGAGCGTCCGCCGCGCCGGGTGGCGGCGCCGGGAACGGCTTGAACGCCGCGAGGTCGGCGGGAAAGCCCGACGCGCCGCCCGCGGCCTCGGCCTCGCGCGTGAGCTTCGTGGTCAGCTTGCCCGTCGCGACCTCCGCGAGGATCAGATGATGCACGACCTCGCCGACCGACCAGCTCTTCTCGCTCGGCCTCCAGTCGGCCTGGCCCTGCGAGAGCCCTTCGGCTTCCCGGAGGATGTCCGCGCGCACCGACTCGAGCTCGCTCCACAACGCTTCGACGGGCCTTGGCAGCGACATGCGGTCGAGTATACCTCCGTTCCTCGCGCGGACGGCGCGTGCTACAGTCCTGCCGCCGCTCGGACGGCAGGAGGTCGACGCGTCGTGACGGATCGTCGGAAGCTGGCGCGCGTACCGTGGCGAAGACTCACCACCCGGCTCGTCTACGAGAATCCCTGGATCCGCGTCCGCGAGGATCAGGTCGCGCTGCCCGACGGACGGACGACCCTCTACGGCGTCGTGGAGTGCGCCGGCTGCGTCGGCGTGCTTCCGTTCCTCGACACGGAGACCGTCGTCCTGGTCGGGCAATATCGCTATGTCGCCGGCGACTTCTTCTGGGAGATGCCGACCGGCGCCACGAAGCCCGGCGAAACCGAGGAAGCCGCGGTGCAACGCGAGCTGGCCGAAGAGGCCGGGTACGAGGCGGACCGCCTCGTGAAGCTCTGCGCGTACCACACCGGCAAGAGCGTCGTCGAAGAGACCGCCAACATCTACCTCGCGGAAGGGCTGCGCGCGATCCAGCGCCCGCCCGACCCGACGGAGTTCATCGAGGTGCGCACCTTTCCGTTCGACGAGGTCGTGCGGATGGTCGAGCGCGACGAGATCAAGGACTCGATGACGATCGTCGCGGTGCTCCACGCGGCGCGCCGGCGGCGCAGCTAGCGCCGCGGCCCGCTATTTCGCGGAGGCCAGCACCATCGGTCCCTGGGGCTGCGGCACGCCCGCCTCGATCTCGAGCGTCACGGCGAAGACCTTCACGGGCTTGCCGTCCTTCACCGGCTCGATACGCACCGCCCCCCGCCCCGAGGCGTCGACCTGGAAAAGGCCGGCGGGCTGCGGCGCCGCGTCGCCGATCGTCCACAGCTCGTACGCCTTGCCCGGCGGGGCCGACGGCAGATTGGCCACGAACACGTAGCCCCCCTCGACGGGATGCCAGATGACCCGTCCGGTGGCCTCGGGGCTCGGCCCGAGCCCGCGCAGGGTGACAACCTGCGCCTGGGGATCGCGCAGCAGATCGGCGGCATTCTGGTAGACGGCGACCTGCTCTCGCAGCGCGGCCTCTTCGCGCTCGATCCGGGCCCGCAGCGCCGCCGACTCGCGCGCCATCACCCCCAGCTCCGCCTCGTAGCGGGTCGCGACGTACGTGCCGGTGAAGGCCGCGGCAGCGATGGCGGCGGCCACGGTTCCCACCGCCCAGACGAACGGCCGCGGGCGCGACGCTCCACGCCGCGCCGGCGCCGGCGTGGACGCCGCGATGCGACGCATGAGCTCGTCCTTGACCGCCGGTGGCGGAATCATCGGCGGCCGCGAGCGCGCCAGGGCCGCCAGCGCCTCCGCCGATTCGCGCAAGGTCGTCTGGCACTCGTCGCAGCCATCGGCCAGATGACGCTCGAAGTCGACGCGCTCCTGCCCGTCCAGGGCTCCGACCGCGTACGTCGCCGCGAGCGTGTCGAACGGTTCGTGGTTCATGAGCTCGCCTTCACCACCTCGCGGAGACGCTCGAGGCCGAGCCGGATCCGCGTCTTCACGGTGCCGAGCGGCTGTTTCAATCGCTCGGCGATCTCGGTCTGGGTGAGGCCCGCGTAGTACGCGAGCTCGATGACCTCCCGCTGCGCCTCGGGCAGCCGATCGAGCGCGGTCATGACCGTGCCGCGGTCGGCGGCGCGCTCGGCGGCATCCGGCGCCGACTCGCGCGGCGCCGCCGCGATGCCTTCGTCCAGCGGCGCCACGAACGTCTCGCCCCGCCGGCGCGTCGCCCGGATACGATCGATCGCGCGCGTCCGCGCCCGCGTGACCATCCAGGCCTCGGCGCTACCCCGGGCCGCGTCATAGGCGGGGGCGTCTCGCCAGGCCTCCCAGAAGACCTCCTGGAGAACGTCGCTCGCGTCGGCGCGCTCGCGGACGATCCGGAGGATCAACGGGAACACCACGGGCGCGTAGCGGTCGTAGAAGACGGAAAAGGCCTGCCGGTCACCGGCCGCCATCTGCCTGACGAGATCCGCGCCGATCGTCGTCGCCATCCCTGTCTTTCACTACCATGACTACGGTCGACCTCCAACTCCGGATCGCCGCCCGCTGTCCTCCCGATCGAGGTGCTATTCTTGGCGGCGTGAAATGGCTGCCTGAAAAGAAGGCATTCGACGAAACCTTCGACAAGAACGGGTCCGCTCGTCAGCACTACCGGCCGCTCGTTTCCATTCTGGAATCGTTCACCCAGGGCGAGATCGAGCGGCGCGAGCGCCTGCAGAAGCTCTCGCTGATGGACCAGGGCATCACGTTCACGGTGTACGGCGAGAAGGAGGGCACCGAGCGGATCTTCCCGTTCGACTTCGTGCCCCGCGTGATCCCCTCGCGCGAGTGGGACCGCCTGCAGGCCGGGCTGGTCCAGCGCGTCACGGCCCTGAACCTCTTCATCCTCGACGTCTATCAGGGCCAGAAGTGCCTCAAGGACCGCATCGTGCCTCCCGAGATCGTGCTCTCGCGCAAGGAGTACAAGCGCGAGCTCCTGAACGTGATCCCGCCGCGCCGAATCTTCACCCACGTGGTCGGCACCGACATCATCCGGAACGGAGCCGGCGAGTACCTTGTGCTCGAGGACAACTGCCGCTGTCCCTCGGGCGTGTCCTACGTCCTCGAGAACCGCAATACGCTCAATCGAGTCTTTCCGGAATTCTTCAAGTACTACCCCGTCCGCCCGATCAAGGACTACCCGACCCTGCTTCTCGAGACGTTGCTGCACGCCGCGCCGCGATTCAGCGAGAAGCCGGTCGTGGTGATCCTGACGCCCGGCATGGCGAACTCCGCGTACTTCGAACACTCGTTCCTGGCCCGCGAGATGGGCGTGGTGCTCGTCGAAGGCCGCGACCTGATCGTCGAGGACAACTACGTCTTCATGCGGACCACGCAGGGCAAGCAGAAGGTGGACGTGATCTATCGTCGAGTCGACGACGACTTCATCGACCCGCTGACGTTCCGGCGCGACAGCCTCCTCGGCGTGCCCGGCCTCATGAACGTCTATCGCGAGGGCAACGTCGCCCTCGCCAACGCCCCCGGCGCAGGCGTCGCCGACGACAAGTCCGTCTACGCGTTCATGCCGGAGCTGATTCGCTACTACCTCGGCGAGGACGCGCTGCTGGCCCAGGTGCCGACCTTTCTCGGCGCGCGGGCACCGGACCTCGCGTACATCCAGGATCACGCGCGCCAGCTGGTGATCAAGACCACGGGCGACTCCGGCGGGCTACGGCATGCTGATGGGGCCGTTCGCGTCCAAGAAGGAGATCGAGGCCTATCTCGGGCAGGTCAAGAAGAACCCCGGCAACTACATCGCCCAGCCGCTGGTCGAGCTGTCGGCGCACCCGACCTACGTCGACGGGAAGTTCGAGGCTCGGCGCATCGATCTGCGGCCGTTCATCCTCTACGGCGACTCCGTGCGCGTGCTGCCGGGCGGGCTGACGCGCGTGGCGCTGCGGCCGGGCTCGTACGTCGTCAACTCCTCGCAGGGCGGCGGCAGCAAAGACACCTGGGTCCTGGCCGAGAAGAGCGTCTGATGCTCTCCCGCGTCGCCGACTCGCTCTACTGGATGGGTCGCTATCTGGAGCGCGCGGAAAACATCACGCGCCTGCTGCTCGTCACCGAGGACTTCTCGAGCGAGACGCAGGGGCTCGCGGAAGACCTCGCGCAGACGGCGTGGAAGGACATGCTCGCCATCTTCCCCTCGGCGCAGCTGACCCGCGAGATCACGCCGTTCGCGCCGCTGTCGGTGCCGTACCTGCATGCCTTCTTCACCGACCAGGCCAACGCGTACTCGATCAACTTCTCGGTCCGGAAGGCGCGCGAGAACGCGCGGTCTGTTCGCGAAGCCTTGACCCTCGAGGTGTTCCTGGCCCTGAACGAGGTGTTCCGCGCGGTCGAGGCGTACGAGCGTCGCGGCATGCCGGACCTGCCGGCGTTCCGCGACGCGCTGTCCGCCGTCCACAAGGGCATCTTCACGGTCGTCGGCGCGATCGAGCACACCTCGACCCACGACGAGGGCTGGCGCTTCCTCAAGCTCGGCGAGTCGCTCGAGCGCAGCTATCGCTCGGCCCTCGTGCTGCGCACGCGGCTTCCGACCTTGCTGGGCGCCGAGGCGCGGGGCGACGCGCCGCTCTACTACACGCAGTGGCGGACCTTGCTGCGCAGCCTGTCGTCGCTGGAGAACTACCGGCGGGTCTACGGGGCGCGCCTCGAGCCCAATCTGGTCATCGGCTTTCTGCTCTTCGACGCGGATTCGCCGCGCTCGCTCCGCTATGGCGCGGCCATCGTCCGTGACTATCTGGCGGCGATCTCCGGGCCCACCGAGCTCACCACGCCGGCGCGGATCATCGGCCGGCTCCACGCCGATCTCCGCTACGACGACGAGGCGCAGATGCGGCGGGGCGACTTCGTCGGTCTCCTCGACCGGGTGGTCGGCGAGCTGGCCAAGACCCACGACGCGATCGCGACCCAGTACTTCGTCACCTGATGCATCTTCAAGTAGAGCATCGCTTCGAGTTCGAGTACGACACGTTCATCAGCGAGTCGTTCCTCGAGCTCCGCGTCCAGCCGAAGACCACGCCCCAGCAGGCCGTCGCGGCGTTCGAGCTGGCGGTCGGCCCGCCCACCAGCGTGCACCGCTATCGCGACTGGAACGACAACCTCACCCACCACTTCACGATCACGAAATTCCACGACCGGATCGCGGTGTCGGCGCGCTCGCTGGTCGAGACTCGACCCACGAGCGTCGCCATCGGCTCGCTCGCCGAACGCCCCGCCGCCGACACGCCGTCGTATACCCTGCGCGACTTTCTCGAGTTCGGCGGCCCGGTGAAGCTCACGCCGGCGCTGCGCGCCGCGCACCGGGCGATCGGGCTGGCGCCGACCGCCCCGATTGGCGAGCACGTGCTGGCGCTCGGAACCTACATCCAGAAGCGCTTCGAGTACCGGAAGGACGTCACCGCCTACGACTCGACGACCGAGGACTTCCTGAAGATCGGCGGCGGGGTGTGCCAGGACTTCGCCCACGTGATGCTCGGGCTGCTCCGGCTGCGCCAGATCCCCTGCCGCTACGTGAGCGGCTACCTGCACGTCGAGCGCAAGAAGCGCGAGCCCTCACAGAGCCACGCCTGGGTCGAGTTCCACTCGCCGACGGCGGGCTGGGTGCCCTTCGACCCGACTCACAACCGTCCGGTGGACGACCGCTACGTCGTCGTGGGGCACGGCCGTCACTACGACGACGTGCCGCCCAACAAGGGAATCTATCGCGGCATCGCCAAGGAGACGTTGAAGGCCGCGGTCTTCACGGAGGTCGTGCCCGGCAAGATCGTCTCGACCCCGCGCGAAGAGATCAGCCACATCGATCTGCCGGTCTTTCGCGAGATCCCGGCGCGGCCGCCCGATCGCCTCGTCACCAACGTCGCCGACATCGCCACCCAGCAGCAACAGCAGCAGCAGGCTGTTGAAAAGGGCCCATCTGCTGGACCCTTTTGAACAGCCTGCTACGCGACCTGGCCCTGGATGCGGCGACGGAGCTCCAGAGGGTCGCGCACGCGGTGGAAGACTTCGCGCACCCCGCCCGTCCCCGTCAAGGTGATCGAGCCGTAGCCCAGCAGGCGGCCGGTCAGGCTCTGGTCGACCGACAGCGCCTCGACCTGCCGCAGCAGCAGCTCGAGGGTCCGCCGCCGGATGAAGCCGACCTTGACGATCATGCGCTTGTTCGTGACGCCGAGCTCCGTGGTGTTGTAGGCGACGAGCGGCGGGATCAGCAGCGCCGCGCCGAGGAGCGCGATCGCGGCGGACGCCAGAGGCACCTGGGGGAAGGCGATCAAGACGACGACGGCGACGACCAGCACGAAGAGACCGCGCGCGAAGTTGATCCAATGCAGCGCGGTCCGATAGACGACGTGCTCGTCGGCGAGCAGCGTCTCGTCGATGTAGCTCACGACCCCCGTTTCGGGGGTGCGGGCACGCCCACGGCCCACAGATAGCCGTCGGGGTCTTCCACCATGACCTCGCGCCAGCCGTGCCCCTTGGTCGTGGCGGGCTGGATCACGGAAGCGCCATGCTCGCGCGCGCGTCGCTCGACCGCGTCGGGGTCGATGCCAAACACGCGCAGCTCGGCGCCGAGCCCGCGGCGCTCTCCGCGGGTGAGCGGCGCGTACCAGGGGTGCTTGTCGTAGGTGTGGTCGGCGTGGAGCATCATCTCGACGCCGCCCACGTTGATGGCCGCGAAGTCGGCGTCGGCGTAGTGGATCGTCGCGTTCAGGACCGGCGCGAGAAACGCGACGGCGCGCGGCACGTCGCGGACAACCAGGTTCACCGTGAAAGGCGGCAGCTCCAGCCCATAGCGGTCCGCCGGTTTCCAGGGATCGCCGGTACGCTGCTTCAACGCGCCGGTCCGCCCGGCCGCGCGAACATGGACCGACCGGCTGACTGCTGACGAGGCTGCCTCACCGTCAGCGACAGCTCGTACGACACGACCTCGACGGGATTGGGGTTGAAGACCGCGACCCAGACGCCGAAGTTGTCACGGCCGAGGTTCGGGATCGTCGCCCCCGCGGTCGGGATCAGCTTGGGATCCGAACGGCCGCTGAGGCTATCGCGGACACTCAGATACCAGGCCCGGTCCGAGGGCGCATCGTCCGACGTCAGCCTGACGTCGACGTCGCGCGGGGTCCTCAGCTTGCCGCTCTTGGCGTAGAAAAAGCGGCTGGTCATCGGCTCGAGGGCGACGCGGAAGCGCCGCTCCGCCCCGCGATCCTGAGGATCGGTCAGCCGAGCCGACTCCTCTTGCCCGTCACCGACCGACCTCGTCGGCCGCGAGATCAAGGTCGTGGAGTCGTCGTGCTCGACGATTCCCGCGTCGGCCCACATCCCGGGCGCCGGCACCGCGACCTGAATGACGTCCCGCACGAACGACGCGTACGTTTCACGCAAGCGTCCGTCGTCCACCATGAGCTCGTAGAGCCTGCGGTCGAGCGCCCCGGAGTCGAGTCCGACGTCGGCGACCGCGCGCTCGAATACCGACCGCAGGAATCCGGGCGACACGTTCTCGACGTGCTCGAGGAGGAGGAAGTAGCCACCCGCCAACTGTCCGTCGTCGTGGTCCGCGGCGGTCCGGATGTGAACGCTCAGGAGATATGGGAACCGGCCGAGCTCCGCACGGAGCGCGTGGGCCCAGGCGAGGCCTGACGGCTTCCATTGACTCCAGGCCGCGTACCCCGCGGCCCACCAGCGGACAACGGTGGCGCGCTCGTCGAGCGGCGGGGGCGCCAGCGCCGCCGCGGTCGCGCTACGCTGGATCGGCGCGGGCGTGGGCGCAGGCTCCGGCGCCTTCGGCCGCTCGGCGACGGGCTCGGGCGCCGGCGGAGCGGCAGGAGCCGCGGGCTTTTCGGGCAAGGTGATCGTGAGGCGGCCGCGCGCGGCGACGTTCACGAGCGTGCGCCCGAACACGCGGGCGACCGCGGTGTCGAGCTGGGCCCAGCGCTCGTCGGTCAAGGTGTCGCGCTCGACCATCAGGGTGAGCAGATCCTCGAACGGCTTGATGTTCTCGACCACCTTCTCCGCGGTCAGGCCGCGCCCTTCGTGGCCGGCGCGCGAGAACGCCACGCGCAGCTCGCTGGCCTTGGCCTGACACTCGAGCAGCGAGGGAAACGCCGGGTCGTCCATGTGGCTGATACCGAGGACACGGGTCAGCACGTTGATGGCCCGCAGCACCGACGCCTTGACCGCGGCGATCTCGGACTCGTCGGAGGGCGTCTCCTCGGGCGCCTCCGGTTGCTCACCGAACGCCGCCGGGTGCCACGTGACCTCGAACAATCGCTTCGGCTCCGGGAAGCCCTTGAGCGGCTGGAGCCCCCGATCGACGTACTCGACGACGCCGCCGTCGGATCGCCTCAGCTCGATGCGCCCGGCGACGTAGCGCGTCGACTCGGCGACGAGGATCTGGCCGGGGCCGGCCGCGGTGCAGATGCGCGCGGCCAGGTTCACCGTTCCGCCGATGTAGTCGCCGTCCTCCTGGCGAATCGGCTCGCCGGTATTGATGCCGATGCCGATGGCGATCCGCGGGCCGGACTTGTTTCGGTTGAGTTGGGCGATGGCGCGCTGAATCGCGATGGCGCACAGGATGGCGGCACGGGTGGCCTTGAAGGTCACCATGAAGCTGTCGCCGTGGGTCTTCACGACGTCTCCGCCGAACGCCTCGATGTGGCTTCTGACGATGGCGTCCTGCTCGCGGACGAGCTGGTTGGCGACCTCATCGCCCAGCTCCTCGGTGGTGTCGGTGAATCCTCGGATGTCGCTGAAAAATATGGTGATGGTGTCGCTGAGCGGCACCTGCGCTTCGGGTGCTGCCCGGGGACCGCTATCTTCGTCCTGCGCGTCTTCGTTCATTCCGGCGGCACTTCAGGTGGCACTAAAAATAGTAGCCGATGCGTGGACAAAACGAGGCGCCTTTCAAAACGGCGTTTCGCGGCGCTATCTTCGAACGACGCGGCGGGCCTTGAGATCGAAGCGCGGCAGGCTGCGGGCCGGCACCGCCGCCACCTCCAGCCGGATCCCCAGGGTCGCCCGGAGGGCCTCGCGTACCGGGGACACGCCGGAAGCGTCGTCGAGCTCGACCAGCACGCGGACCTCGTCGAGCTCGCCGTCCTTGAAGACCTCGATCTGGAACTCCTCGATCGCCGAAAACCGCCTCACCACTCCCTCGATGGCCGCCGGGAACACGTTGACGCCCCGGACGATGAGCATGTCGTCGAGCCGGCCGAGGATGCCGCCCTCCAGGCGCCGAAAACTACGGCCGCACGGGCAGCTTCCCTCGGCCAGACGCACGTGATCGCCGGTCCGGTAGCGGATGACCGGCGACCCCACCCTCCCGAGGTTCGTCAGGACCAGCTCGCCGTCCATGGCTGGCTCGGCGGTCACAGGGTCGACGACCTCCAGGATGAATTCCGACTCGTTGACGTGCAGGCCCCGCTGCTCCGCGCACTCGTAGCCATAGGCACCCATCTCGGTCATGCCGCCATGATCGAACGCGCGAGCCTTCCAGCCCGCCTCGATGCGGGCGCGCACGGCTGGAATCCCGGCGCCCGGCTCGCCCGCGTGAACCGTAGTCCGCACAGGCAGCTTCGCCAGATCGAGGCCGCGCTCGCGAGCGACCTCGACGAGGTGGAGAGCATAGGAGGGCGTGCACACGAGCACCGTCGCGCCGAGGGCCTCCATCCACGCCAGCCGGGTCGGCGAGTCCTGCCCGCCGCCCGGAATCGCCAGGGCGCCGAGCGCCCGGGCCCCCTCGAAGCCGGCCCAGAATCCGACGAACAGGCCGAACGAGAACGGAACGAAGACGCGGTCGGCCGGGCCCGACCCCGGCGCCCCGCAGCACGAACCCCCAGCAGCGCGCCCACCAATCCCACGACTCCTGGGTGTCCAGCCACCTGAGCGGCGCGCCGCTCGTCCCCGAGGTCTGGTGCACGCGCACGTAGCGCTCGAGCGGGTACGTCAGGTTGGTGCCGAACGGCGGATGCGCGGCCTGGTCGGCGACGAGCTCGGACTTCTTCGTGAGCGGAAGACGCTGGAAGTCGTCCCAGCCGCGAAGATCGTCGACCGACACAATGCCGGCCGCGCGCCACCGACGCGCGACGAACTGATTGCTCGCGAGCAGCTCGCCGGCCATCGCGCGAAAGCGGCGCCACTGATGCTCGCGCAGCCGGTCGGGCCCGAGCGTCTCGAGCGTGCGGTCGAACACCGTCGGGGAGCGCGGCTCAGGCCCGCAGCTTGAATCGCTGGATCTTGCCGGTGGCCGTCTTGGGCAGATCGGTGACGAACTCGATCCAGCGCGGGTACTTGTAGGGCGCGATCTTGTCCTTCACGAACAGCTTGAGCTCGTCCGCGAGCTTCGTCGCCGGCGGCCGCCGGGTCTTTCAGGACGACATACGCGTGAGGCTTGACGAGGCGATCGGTGTCCTCCCGGCCGACCACCGCCGCCTCCAGCACCGCGGCGTGTCGAATCAACGTCCCCTCGACTTCGACCGGCGAGACCCAGATGCCGCCGACCTTCAGCATGTCGTCGGAGCGACCGCAATACCAGTAGTAGCCGTCGGCGTCCTGGTAGTACTTGTCGCCGGTCTGGATCCACTGACCGAAGAGCGTCTCCTTGGTCTTCTCGTGCTTGTTCCAGTAGTACGCCATCGTCGAGTCGCCCTTGACGCGGATGTTGCCGATCTCTCCCTGCTCCACCGGGCGACCGTCGTCGTCCACGATGGCGAGCTCGTAACCCGGCACCGCCACGCCGGTCGAGCCGGGACGCGTCTGGCCCGGACGATTCGAGATGAAGATGTAGCCGATCTCCGTGGTCCCGATGCCGTCCACGATCTCGACGCCGAAACGCTCGCGCCAGCGGTTGTAGAGCTCTTCGGGCAGCGCCTCGCCCGCCGACACGCAGAGGCGGAGCGAGGAGGCGTCGAACCGCTTCTCGGCGTCTTTCACCGCGAGCATCGCGGCGAAGAGGGTCGGGATGCCGAAGAAGAGGGTCGGCCGGTAGCGCGTGATGGCCTCGAACACGCCCTCGGGCGTCGGGCGCTGCGGATACAGCATCGCCTGCGCGCCCACGCTCATGGGAAGAAACCGGTGGCGCCGAGCCCGTAGGCGAAGAAGAGCTTCGCCGCGGAGAAGACGCGGTCGCTCGGGCGGATCCCGAGCACTTGCTTGCGCGTAGGTCTCGCGAGCAAACCACCATGTCGTGCTGCAGGTGCACGGCGCCCTTGGGGAAGCCGGTCGAGCCCGACGAGTATTGCCAGTACGCGGGATCGTCGCGCGAGGTCGCCGCCGCCTCGAGCGTCGACGACGCCTTCGCGATCCGATCCTCGTACGCGATGAACCCGCCGGGCGCGCCGCCGGCGACGAGCACGTGCTTGAGGTACTTCGCCTCCGCGAGCGCCGGTCCGGCCTCCGCGAGCAGCGCCGCCGAGACGACGGCCACCCTGGCGCGGCTGTCGTTCAGAAAGTAGAGGTAGTCGGCGGTCCGCATCAGCGTGTTCGTCGGGATCGGCACCGCGCCGATCTTGATGGCGCCCCAGAACGTGCCGATGAACTCGGGCGCGTCCAGGCAGAGCATGAGCACGCGGTGCTCGGGCTCCACGCCGATCTCGAGCAGCGCGTTGCCGGTTCGGTTCACCAGCTCGAGGACGTCGCGCGTAGGTGAGCGTGCGGTCTTCGTAGCGGAACGCCGGGGCCGCTCCCCGCCCCTCGGCGATGTTGCGGTCGACGAACCACGCGGCGGCGTTGAACTGCGAGGGGAGCAGCTCCGACGCGTTCATGACGGGCCCGTCAGGCCAGGCGCACGTACTCGAAGTCGACGGGCCGGCCGTTGACGCCGCGGGCCGGCGGCGCGATCCAGTTGGCGAAGCGGCCGAGCTCGGTCACCGGCTGCATCAGGCTCTCGACGTAGGCCTGATCCCCCTCGGTCGGGCAGCCACTCGTGCTTGCGCGCGTCCCACTCCGCCTCGCTGAGCACGCGGCCGTCGGGCGCGACCTTGACTTCGCGCGAAGAGCCCGATCGCGCGGTGGAAGCCCCGGTGCGGCAGCGTGAGCTCGACTCGATCCCGTGCTTCTGGATGATCTGGTTCCAGCGGTCCAGCCCGCGCTGGCAGTCGGCGATGTAGTCGTCGCGCAGGCGCTCGTTGAGCGAGGGCAGCGCCGGCGCCTCGCGCGTCGTGATCCGATCGCCGGTCAGCTCGCTCACCGAGTAGGTCGGCGTCCTTCAGCCGATGGTCGTCGCGCTTCTTTCCTTCCTCGAAACGGCCCTTGAGCCCCATCGTGTAGAAATTCGCGGCGTTGGTCGAGACCTCGGACCCGAACAGGTCGAGCGAGACCGAGTAGTGGAAGTTGATGTACCGCTGCAGGGTCGCGAGGTCGATGCCGCCGAGCCGGCGGACGTCGTCGGTCTTGCCCTCGCGCATCAGCTCGCAGGTACGCTGCACGATGCGTCCGATGCCGGTCTCGCCGACGAACAGATGATGCGCTTCCTCGGTGAGCATGAAGCGGCACGTCCGCGACAGCGGGTCGAAGCCGCTCTCGGCGAGGCTTGCGAGCTGGTACTTGCCGTCGCGGTCGGTGAAGTACGTGAACATCAGATAGGAGAGCCAGTCCGGCGTCTTCTCGTTGAAGGCCCCGAGAATGCGCGGCTGGTCGCGATCGCCCGAGCGCCGCTGGAGCAGCGCCTCGGACTCCTCGCGGCCGTCTCGGCCGAAGTAGGCGTCGAGCAGATAGACCATCGCCCAGAGGTGGCGGCCCTCCTCGACGTTGATCTGGAACAGGTTGCGCAGGTCGTAGAGCGACGGGCAGGTGCGGCCGAGGTGACGCTGCTGCTCGACCGAGGCGGGCTCGGTGTCCCCCTGGGTGACGATGAGCCGCCGGAGCACGCCGCGATACTCGCCCGGCACGTCCTGCCACGCGGGCGCGCCCAGGTGGTCGCCGAAGCCGATCGTGCGGCCCGGGCTCCGGCTCGGCGAGAAACAGCCCCCAGCGGTAGTCCGGCATCTTGACGTAGTCGAACTGCGCCCAGCCCTGCGCGTCGACGCTGACGGCGGTGCGCAGGTAGACGTCCTTGGCCTGGAAGCCTTCCGGGCCCATCTGCATCCACCAGTCGAGGAACTTCGGCTGCCACTCCTCGAGCGCGCGCTGCAGACGGCGGTTGTCGGCGAGGCTCGACGTTGTTGGGGATGCGCTCGCTGTAGTCGATGCCGGCCATCACACTCTCCTGCGGTCGAACTCGCTGCGCCGTCCCGTGCCGTACACCTCGAGCGCGCCCTTGGGCCCGACGGCGTTGCCGGCGCTGGAAGATCCAGTTCTGCCACGCCGAGAGACGGCCGAAGATCTTGCTCTCGAGCGTCTCGGGCCCGCCGAAGCGGATCGACGCCTCCATGCCGGTGAGCGCGTCGGGCGAGAACGCCGCGCGCTCCTCGATGGCGATCCGCACCTCGTCGTCCCAGTCGATGTCGTCGGGCGTGAAGGTGACCAGACCGGCCTCGGACGCGGCCGCGGCGTCCAGGTCCTCGCCGACCCGGGCGCGGAGCTTGTCGACGCGCCCGGGCTCCGCGAGGAAGCGGCTGGCCAGCCGCGTGAGGCCGTTGACCATGGGATAGGCGCCGAAGTTCAGCTCGGTTAGCCGGATCGTCGCCGGCGGACGCGTGTCACCCGGCCGCGCGCCGTCGAGCATGTAGGAGCGGTCGGCGGCGAGCACGAGCTCCAGCAGGGTGCCGGCGAAGCACGAGCCCGGCTCGACGAGCGCGAAGACCGACCGCGACGAGACCTCGACGCGCTTGAACGTGCGCTTGAGGAAGAGCCGGATCTCGCGCACGAGCCAGTCGTCGCGATGCGCCGCCAGCAGGCGGTCGTGGGCCTCGACGAGATCGGCGCGACCCGACGGTCCGGAACACCCAGAGGCCGATCTCGTCCTCGTTGGTGCGCAGGTGCAGGATCAGATCGTCGAGCTCGCGGGCCAGCGCCAGCGGCCAGAAGGCGCACCCGGCCTCGCGGATCGCGGCGGCGTCCGCCGGCGGCGGCGCGCTCGGCCCGCTGACGGTGATCTCGGCGAGGCCGCGCGCCGCGGTCGATGTCACAGGCGACGTGGCCGTAGCGGATCCGATCGCGCCTCGATCGAGCGCTCGAGCGGCGTCAGAGCTGATGCCCGGCGCGCCGGCCGGCCGGTCGGTGCGGGCCGCGAGCTCGGCGGCCCGCCGCTTCACGACCTCGTCGAGCTTCGAGCGCGGCGCGACCTCGTCCACGAGTCCCCACTCGACGGCGCGCGCGCCCTTGATCCCCTCCTCGACGGTGCAGAAGAAGTCCGCGCGGTCGCGGCGGACCCGGCGCTTGTCCACGAGCCGGGTGAGGCCCCCGGTGCCCGGAAGCACGGCGAGCAGCGGCACCTCCGGGAGCGACACCGCCGTGTTGCCGTCGTCGGCCATCACGATCCAGTCGGTCGCCAGCGCGAGCTCGTAGCCGCCGCCCGCGCAGGGGCCGTTGACCGCGCAGAGGTAGAACTGGCGCGACTCGCGCCGTCGCTTCCTCGATGGCGTTGCGGGTCTCGTTGGTGAACTTGCAGAAGTTCACCTTCCAGCCGTGGGCCGACTGCGCACAGCATGCGGATGTTGGCGCCGGCGCAGAAGACCCGCTCCTTGCCCGACGTGACGATGACCGCGCCGCACTTCCGGGTGCTCGAAGCGCAAGCGCTGGAGCGCGTCGTAGAGCTCCACGTCCACGCCGAGGTCGTAGGAGTTGAGCTTCAGCTCGTAGCCCGGCCGCGAGCCCGCCGTCTTCCTTGACGTCCATGGCGAGCGTGGCCACCGGGCCGGCGAAGGTGAGCTTCCAGTGCCGATACTTCGACGGCTCCGTCCTGAAGTCGACCCGCACGCGCTCGCCGGTGTCGGCCATCGCGCTATCCCAGAATGACCCAGAGCGCCTGGGCCTGCTTGCCGCCGAGATTCTCCCAGCCGTGGGCCACGCCGCCGTCGAGCAAGGCGCTGTCGCCCGCCTCGAGCAGGTGGCGATCGCCGTCGTAGTGGAGCGCGACCTTGCCTTCCAGGACGTAGAAGAGCTTCAGCTGGCCCGGCTTGATGATGACCTTCTCGGTCGTGAAGCCGCGCGACTTCGGGCCGAGCGTCGAGACCACCGCGCGGATCTTGCCCTGGAAGAGGCCGGCGCCGAGCACCGCCCACCGCTCGGAGGAGCCGTCGAACGAGACGACCGGGTAGTCGCGCTTGTGCGAGACGACGATACTGCCGGCCGGCTTGCCGTCGAAGAGCGCCGCGATCGGTACGCCGAAGGCCGAGGCGATCTTGCCCAGCGTGTGGAGCGAGGGCGAGAGCCGGCCCGACTCGATCTGCGAGACCATGCTCGGCGTGAGTCCCGCCTTCTCGGCGAGCTGGCGCTGCTGAAGCTCGCGCTCGCCGCGCAGCCGCTTGATGCGCTCGCCGAGCGCCGTCACGCGACTTCCTCCGACGCGGCCCCGCCGTCACCGAGCCCGGCGATCGCGGCGAGCGGCCCGCGCGACGAAGACCCGCGTGACCTTCTTTCGGTACGGATGGCGTGAAGTCGGTGTTGTCGAGCGGCTTCGCGGGGCCGGCGGCGAGATCGGCCACATGCGCGATCAACTCGCGCGTCAGCGCGCTGGCCGACCAGGGCCGCGGCGGCCTTCTCGGACGGGCGCGGCTGGGAGGCGACCGCTCCGAGCACGATGCGGGCGTCGCGGACCACGTCACCATCCATCCTGGCCGCCACGGCCACCCCGAGCACGGGGAAATCGAACGAGCCGCGGCGCCGGAGCTTGAGATACGCCGAGCGCCAGCCCTCGGCCGGCGGCAGCTGAATGTCCGCGACGATCTCGTCGGGGCGCTTGGCGAGGTAGTCGATGCCGTCGTCCTGATAGAGCGCGGCCATCGGCACGGTGCGCTCGCCGTCGGCGCCGACCAGCCTGAGCTTTGCGCCGAGCGCCCAGAGAACGGGCGCGGTGTCCGACGAGGACACGGCCCAGCACCGGGAGCTGCCGGGCGCCACCAGACAGATATCGCCGTCTTTCTTCATGCAGAAGCCGATGGCCTTTCGCCATTCGTGGGACTGATTGTAATAGTTGCAGCGCGTATCCACACACACGTTGCCACCGATGGTACCCATGTTCCGCAGCTGAGGCGAGGAGACCAATCCGGCGGCGGTCGCCAGCGCCGGGGAACTCGCGCAGGATGTCCTGGTGGGCGGCCACCGCCGAGAGCGTCGTCCCGGCGCCGATCGTGAACCCGCCGGCCGCGGATCCCCGGATACCGCGCAGCTCGCGGATCGCGCGCAGCCCGACGAGCACCTTGGGCTCGAATTGCCGCCGCTTCATGTTGGGGTAGAGGTCGGTTCCGCCGGCCACGAGCATCGCGTCGCGACCGTGCTCGGCCATCAGCCGCGCCGCGCCGTCGATCGTCGTGGGCGCGAGATACGTGAACGGCGGCAGCCGGATCATTGTAACGGGCCTGTTGTAGCGGGTGCCTTGAGGCCGGCTTCGACCGGGGGTGGCCTGAGATAGGTGCGACCCGGCTCCGATTCTGCGGACAGCTGCTTGGAGCTCGTTCCGGCTGGACACCGGTTCGAACGGTTCATTGCGCGAATGGCCTGGAGACGATGGCGTCGGCGGGTTGGCCGAAGGCGGACTCGACGACGAGGGGCTCTTTGAACGTGAAGAGCGGCAGGCGGTCGGGTCCGACCCGCGCCGGCTTGCCCGCCTGCTTGAGGGCGAGGGCCTTGAGGATCTTGTCGGGGGTGATCGGCACCTCGTCGATGCGGATGCCGAGCGCGTGGTGGATCGCGTTCGCGATCGCCGGGATCACGGGCAAGAGCGGGCCCTGGCCCGCCTCCTTGGCGCCGAACGGTCCTTCGGGATCGTCCGTCTCCACGAGGATCGTATGGATCTCCGGCGTCTCGAGCGTGGTCGGGCTCTTGTAGTCGAGCATCGACGGGTTCTTGTGGAGATTCTTTCTGAAGACCTGCTCTTCCATCAAGGCCTCGCCGATCCCCATGTACACCGAGCCTTCGACCTGGCCTTCGACCAGCAGGGGGTTCAGCGCGCGCCCGACGTCGTGACCGATCCACACGTTCTCGAGGTCGATCAGCGCCGGTCTCGTCGTCGACGGTCAGCTCGACAACGCACGCCGAGTACGAGTAGCACGGCGACGGGCCGACGCCGCCGCCCTTGTACTTGCCCGCCCGCTTCGGCGGCGCGTACGAGCCGGGAAAGGCGAGGACCCCGTGGAGCGCCTCTCCGAGCTCCACGGCCCGCGCGAACGGCAGGGCCTTGTCCCAGTCGTCGGGCACGCCGACCTTGCGCTCGCGCGCCACGAGCGAGGCCGGGCTCACCTCGAGCTTCTGCGCGACCGCCTTGAAGATGGCGTCGCGGAGGCGCTGGGCCGCCTGGACCGCCGCCATGCCGCACATGAGTGTGACGCGCGACGAGTACGAGCCGAGATCGACGGGGGTCAGGCTCGTGTCGGCCGGATGCACGTGGACGTCCTTGGGCTCGATACCCAGGACCTCGGCGGTCAGGTAGGCGAGGATCGAATCCGATCCCTGGCCGATATCGGTGGCTCCGCAGAGGACGGCCACGCCGCCGCTGCGATCGGCGCGGGCGATCACGCCCGAGTGGGGCATGTCGTTCCAGTAGATCGCGGTGCCGGCGCCGGTGAGATAGGCGGAGCACGCGATTCCGAGCCCGCGTCTTTTTGGAGAAGGGGGCTTCGGCTGCACGACAGGCGTACAGCCTGCGCCCCCCTCTCGACTCCCCCCCTTCGGGGGCTGCGCGCGCGGCGGTCGCGGACATGCCGTAGCGGGCGCGCTTGTCGCGCCAGCCCGAGGCCTCCACGACCTTGTCGATGCACTCGCCGAGGCCGATGGTCGTGACCGTCAGATGGTTCGCCGTCTTGGTGAACGGCTCGGCGACGATCCGCCGGCGCATGTCGGCGGGATCGAGCCCGAGCTGCTCGGCGGCCTTGTCGAGCTGGCACTCCAGGGCGAAGCGGGGCTGCGGCGTGCCGTGGCCGCGCTTGGGACCGCACGGCGGCTTGTTGGTGAAGACCCGCGCGCCCTCGAACTTGTAGACCGGAATCTTGTAGGTGACCGGATTGATCACGCCCGTATAGAAGGTGGACGCGACCCCGTAGGAGCCGTACGCGCCGCCATCGAGCCACGTCCGGAGGTGGCAGCCGGTGATGTCGCCCTGCTTCGTGAAGCCGGTCTTGATCCACATGAGCACCGGATGACGGCCGCGGTGGGTGTAGAACACCTCCTCGCGCGTCAGCGCGATCTTGACCGGACGGCCCGTCAGCTTCGAGAGCTGGCAGGCCACGATCTCGTGCGAGAAGGGATCCGTCTTGCCGCCGAACCCGCCCCCGACCGGGGTCGCGATCACGCGGATGTGCGCGGCGGGCGTGTCCAGGACCTTGGCGAGCACCCGGTGCACGTAGTGCGGCGTCTGCGTCGAGGACCAGAGGGTCAGCTTGCCGTCGGAGGCCCAGTGGGCGACCGCCGCGTGCTGCTCCATCGGCAGGTGCGTGTTGCCCTCGAAGAAGAAGACGTCCTCCCGCACGAGGTGAGCGCCGTCGAGGGCTGCGTCGACGTCGCCGAATTGCAGCGCGACGTTCTTGTGGACGTTCGGGCCGTCGCCGTACTCGTGGATCCGGGCCTCCGGATGGGCGAGCGAGTCGAAGATGGACATGAGCGCCGGGAGCGGCTCGTAGTCGACCTCGACCAGCCGGCACGCCTGCTCGGCCGTCTCCTCGTCGACCGCCGCGACGGCGGCCACCGCGTCGCCGACCATGCGGACTTTCTCGGCGCAGAGCGCTTCCTCGTCCTGCGAGACGGGCAAGATGCCGAACTTCACCCGCGGCAGGTCCGCGGCCGTGACGACCGCGTAGACTCCCGGCAAGGTCAAGGCGCGCGAGGTGTCGATGGACCGGATCCGCGCGTGGGCGTGGGGGCTGCGCAGGAGCTTGGCGTACGCCATGCGCGGCAGGAAGAGATCGTCGGCGTATTTCGTCTCGCCGACGACCTTCGCCCAGGCATCGACTTTCGGGAGCGGCCGGCCGATGACCGTGAACTCGTTCTTGGTCATGAACGGGCCTCCTGGCGGCCCATGCGCAGAGCCGCGAGCTCGACCGCGTCGAGGATCTTCGTGTAGCCGGTGCACCGGCAGAGGTTGCCGGCGAGCGCCTCCTTGACCTCCTGCCGCGTCGGGCTCGGCCCGCTCGGCCAGGAGCGCCGTCGCCGTGAGGAGGATGCCGGGCGTGCAATACCCGCACTGGGCCGCGCCGAGCTCGGCGAAGGCTTGCTGGAGCGGATGCAGCCGCCCGCCCTCTGCCATCCCCTCCACTGTCGTGATGCGGCACCCCTCGCTCTCGACCGGAAGGGCCAGGCACGACAGCACCGGCTCGCCGTCGACGAGCACCGTGCACGTGCCGCACTCGCCGAGCTCGCAGCCGTGCTTGGTTCCGGTGAGTCCGAGATCCTCTCGGAGCACCTCGAGCAGGGTCTTGTGGACCGGCACGAGCGCCTCGCGGGACTCGCCGTTGACGTTCAGCGCGACGCGAACCTTCATCGGGGGCTCCACCGGCGTAAGCTGATTTACCAGGACTTAAGAACAGTTTAAAAATACTGAATCGACCGAATCCGTGTCAAGTGCGAAACCTTGGGCCCCGAAACCGCGGGCGGCTAAGATAGCCCCCGTGCCCTTCGCCAGGACCGACGATCGGGTGCGGCTCTACTACGAGGAGCACGGCCGCGTCGGCACCCCGTTGGTGCTCGCCTACGGCATCGGCGGCAACGCCGACATGTGGGACGTGAACCGGGACGCCCTCGCCGCCCGCCACCGGCTCGTTCTGTGGGAGCCCCGCGGCCACGCGCGATCCGACAGCCCCGAGGATCCCGCCCGTTACTCGTTCCAGCGCTGGGCCCTGGACCTAAAAACGGTGCTCGACCACCTCGGCATCAAGAAGGCGCACGTGGGGGGTCTCTCGCTGGGCGCGGGCATCGCGACCCGCTTCGCGCTCAGGTTTCCCTCGCGCGCCCGGTCGCTGGTGGTGACGAACTCGTCCTCGGCCGCGGGCCTGCCGCTTTCCGTCGAGAACCTCGTCATGCGCGCGCGCTCGATCGAGATCACCCTGACGAAGGGCATGGACGCCATGGCCGAGTTCGCGATGGCCGCCAACCCGAACCTCTCCGAGCGGCTGGCGATCGAGCCGTCCGCCAAGGCGGAGTTCTACGAGGAATACCGTCGTCTCTCACCCATGGGCTACGCGAACTCCCTCCGGGCGTTGCTGGCGATGGACCACATCACCGACCAGCTGTCACGCCTGCGGCTGCCGGTGCTGCTGATCGGCGGCGACCGCGACCCGTCCCTGGCCCCGATGAAGGTGATGCACCGAAAGGTTCGCGGCTCGAAGCTGGTGGTCCTCTCGCCGGCGAGCCATTTCGGTAACCGCGATCAGCCCGAGGCCTGGAATCGTACCGTGCTCGAGTTCCTGGCCCGTTGCGATCGGCGGACAAGGGGGTAGTCGCCGATGGACCACCCGCGAGTGCTCGTGGTCGACGATGACGCCGACGTCGGGGAGTTCCTGCGCGACGCGCTGAGCTCCTGGAGCTACGACGTCACCCTCGTGGCCAGCGGCCGGGAAGCCGTCGACCTGATCAGCCACCAGATCTTCGACGCCGCGCTGGTCGACATCTGGATGCCCGAGATGGACGGCCTTCAAGTGCTCGACGAGATGAAGCGGCACGACCCGGCCCTCGAGGTCGTCATGATGACCGGCAATCCGATGGTCGAGACCGCCGTCCAGGCGCTGAAGTCGGGCGCGTACGACTACCTGATCAAGCCCCTCAACCTGGACGAGCTGCAGCACCTGATGCAGCAGGTTCTCGAGAAGCGGTTCCTGAGCCGTGAGGTGCACTCCCTGCGCAACCGCCTCGCCGAGCACCTGGCGGTGAAGGACCTGGTCGGCAACTCGTCGGGGATGACGCGGGTTCGCGAGGTGATCGCCAAAGTGTCCGACTCCGACTCGCCCGTGCTGATCGAGGGCGAGAGCGGCACCGGCAAGGAGCTGGTCGCCGCGGCGATCCACCGGCAGTCCGGACGCGGCAAGGGGCCGTTCGTGCCGGTCAACTGCAGCGCGATTCCGGCCGACCTCATGGAATCGGAGTTCTTCGGCCACGTGCGGGGCGCCTTCTCGGGCGCGGTCGCCGACGCGCTCGGGCTCTTCCGCTCGGCCCACGGCGGCACGCTCTTCCTCGACGAGATCGCCGAGCTGTCGCCGGCGCTCCAGGCCAAGCTGCTCCGGGTCCTGCAGGAAAAAGAGATCCGGCCGGTCGGGTCGACCAAGACCCACACGGTCAGCGTGCGGATGATCGCCGCGACCAACAAGAATCTCGAGGCTGTCGTGCAGAGCGGCGGCTTCCGGCAGGATCTGTTCTACCGGCTCAACGTCGTCAGGATCGTGGTGCCGCCGCTCCGGGAGCGCAAGGGCGACATCCCGGCCCTCCTCACGTACTTCCTGCGGCGGTTCAACGAGCGGTTCCGGCGCGACGTCAAGGGCATCGCCCCCGACGCGATGGCCGCGCTGACGGCCTACGACTTCCCCGGCAACGTGCGCGAGCTCGAGAACCTTCTCGAGCGGGCCTTTGCCCTGGGCGCCCGCGACGAGATCGAGCGGACGAGCCTTCCCGATCTCACCACCAAGCCCGACGCGCCGGCCACCGCGGTCGTCGACACCTTGCCGACCCTCGATCAGGCCGAGCGTGACCTGATCGCGCGGGCCCTCGATCGCTTCCGGAACGACAAGGAGCAGGCCGCCCGCGCGCTGGGACTAACCGTCCGCACGTTGTACCGTCGCATCAAGAAGTTCGGCCTGGTCTAGAAGCACCGTCAACCTGAGACCGTCAATTCTGTCAAGGCGCGGCGGAGTGCCCGCGACCGCGCGCGTGCAACTTCTCGATTTCTAAGCCGCGACGGTCTCTGGCACTGAACCTGCTCTATACGAGAGCCATGAGCTTCCGGGAGTCCGCGGGGCAGCGCTGGATTCTGGTCGCGGACGGCGACGAGGCCTCGGCCCGGTTCGTAGCCAACTTTCTTCTCCAGGCGCGGCTGCGCGCATATCCGACCTCGCGCGGGCTCGACGCGATGCGCCTCGTGGGACGATTTCGCCTGAGCCTGGCGGTGGTCGACGTGGGTCTGCTCGACATGCCCGGATGCGAGCTCGTCAGGAAGCTCCGCGCGATCGAGCCGGCGTTGCCCGTCGTCATGACGACCGGCGACTACAGTCCTGGAACCGAAGTGGAAGCGCGCCAGCTCGGCATCGTGCAGTACATCCACAAGCCGATCGACCTTCAGCGGCTCGATCGAGTCGTCTCTCGTATCCTCAGCACCGACACCCAGACCGCGCCGCGGATCACGGTGGCGTCCAACGGAAACGTGCAGGGATGACGCGCGGCGGACAGCACGTGTGCGTCCTCGCCGGGCTCTTGATCTGTCTGGCCCTCACGATCGTCTTCGTCGGGACGCCCCCACCTGTCCCCCAGCCCATCCCGGCCGGAGGGGACGACATCCCGTTCCCCACCCGTGACGTTCCGACGTGGGACACGAAGATCTCGAGCGCGCGCTCGAGGGTGCCCGCCTCGGTCGTCCCCGAGGGCGTGGCCGTGCTGCTCCTGGTGGTCATCTGGACGGCCTGCCAGACGCTCGTGTCCGAGCGGCCCGGCCTCGATCCAGTGCGACGGGTCCTGGCGGCTCTGAGCCGGCGGCGCAGCTTCGGGTAATGGACGGGTCGGAGGGCGAGCGGACCTCGCGCGGCGGAGCCGGAATCGACGCCTCCGAGGCGCTGGCGGGCAAGCTGCGCATCCTGATCCAGCTGATCGAGCTCATCTCGTCCTCGCTCGATACCGACGAGATCCTCCGCGAGATCGCGGCCGCGGCGGTGCGGCTGACCGACGCCCGCTGCGCCTCCCTCTGGGTCGCCGACGAGGCCGCCCGCCAGGTCGAGCTGCGCGCGTGCTCCGACGCGGCAATCGGCGCCGGCCACCCCAGTCCGCGACTCGCGTACGGTCAGGGCGTCGCCGGCTGGGTGACGCTCCACGACGAGCCCATCAAGGCCGACGACCTCGACCGCACGCCGATGCTCGCGCGCGAATGGTACGCCGCCCACGGCCTGCGCAGCCTGTACGCGCTACCGGTCGCGTACCAGGACTCCGTGGTCGGGGTCCTTGTGCTGCTGGCCGCAGAGCCCTTCGACCTCGAGAACGACGAATACGAGATCCTCGAAGCCCTGATCGCGGAGGCCGGGGCGGCGATTCGGAACTCGCGCCTGCTGGCCGAGAGCGAGCGCCGCCGGCGCACGGCCGAGGCGCTCGCCGAGCTGAGCCGTCTGAGCAGCGAGACGCTCGATCTCGGGACCGTCGCGCGGCGCGTGGTGGAGAGCGTGCGCACCTTGCTCGGCGCGCAAGAGTCGGCGCTCTACCGGCTCGTTCCCGAGACCGGCGACCTGGCCGCGCTCGCGCTGATGGGCGAGCGCGAGCAAGCGCTGGGGCCCGGGGCGATCTTCCCGCGCGGGACCGGTGTCGTCGGGCTCGCCGCGCGCGAGCGCCGGCCCATTGCCACGTCGAACTTCGCGGATGACCCGCGCATCCGGCACGACCCGACGATTCTCGAGCGGCTCGAGGGCGCCTCGTACCGGGCGGTCCTCGCCTTGCCGCTCCTCCTCAAGGACCGCGTGATCGGCGCGCTCGCGGTCTGCGATCACGCCGGACGCATGTTCCTCGAGAGCGAGATTCGGCTGGCCCAGGCCTTCGCCGATCACGCGGCGCTCGTGCTGGAGAGCGTGCAGCTGTTCGACGACGCGACCCGGCGCCGCCACGAGGTCGACGTGCTCGCGGAGGTCGTCGGCCAGATCAACAGCTCGCTCGACCTCGGCGCGATCCTGTCGCGCATCGCCGACGGCGCCTGCGAGCTGACCGGCGCCGACGGCGCGCAGATCGCCCTGCGCGAGCCCGGCAGCGACGGCGCGCGCGTGATGCACCGGCGGGGCGGGCGCACCGCCGCGGACGACGCGCTCATCGGTCTCGTCATCGAGCCCGGGAAGGGCTCCGGCGGGCTCGTCCTGACCACGGGACAGCCGTTCCGGACGACGAACTACGTCGCGGACCCACGGATCACTCGGGACTACACCGACCGCGTGGGGGCCGCGGGCGTGGTCGCGCAGATCGTCATTCCCATCCAGGACGGCGAGGTCAAGGGCCTGCTGTACGTCTTCAACCGGACGGCACGCGCCTTCTCCGACCGGGACGAGGCGGCCCTCAGCCGCCTGGCCAACCACGCCGCCGTCGCGATCGGAAACGCGCACCTGCTGGGCGAGATGGCGCAGCGCCGGCGAGAGGCTGAGATCCTCGCCGAGGTGGGCCAGCTCGTGTCCCAGTCCCTCGAGCCGGACGAAGTCGGGCAGCGCATCGTCGAGAGCGTCGGACCTCTGCTGGGCTCCGCCACGGCCACCCTCTACCGGATCAGCCTCGAGACTGGTGACTTCGTGCTGCAGGCGAGCGCCGGGGTCGGTATCGATTGGAACACCCTCCCTCGCGGCACCGCGGCGGTCGGCCTCGCGGTGCGCGAAGGTCGTCCGGTGTCCACGCCGGACGTCCTCGCGGACCCGCGCATCACCCTCGCACCGGCGACCCGCGAAACGCTCGAGAACTTCGAGCATCGGGCAATCCTCGCGCTGCCGCTCGTCGCCGGCGAGCGGGTCTTCGGCGCCCTCGCGGCCCTCGGTCGCACGGGTCGCGTCTACACCAAGGACGAGATCCGACTCGCCCAGACGTTCGTGGACCAGGCCGCGATCGCGCTCGATAACGCCCGGCTTCACTCCGAGATGACACGCCGCAAATGGGAGGCCGAGGTCCTGGCGGGCGTCGGTCGGCTGGTCACGGAGTCGCTCGACGCCGACGAGGTCGCCGGCCGGATCGCCGACAGCCTCCGCGCGCTGCTCGGAGGCCTGTCCTCGGCGCTCGTCCGGGTCGAGCCGGTCAGCGGCGCGCTCATCGGCCGGCACACGTCGGCTGACGGCGCCGGCTTCGACCTCGCGTTTGCCGCGGGGACGGGAGCGATGGGACGCGCCGTGAGCACGCGGCGCCCCGTCGCCACGACGAACCTCCTCACTGATCCGCGGATCGCGCTGACTCCCGAGATGCGCGAATCGCTCCAGTCGCGGCGACACCGCGCGGCGCTCGCGCTGCCGATGATCGTCGACGACCGGGTCGTCGGCGCCATCGCCGTCGGCGACCACGAGGGCCGCGCCTACGACAGCGACGAGGTGCGCCTGGCGCAGGCGTTCGTCGACCAGGCGGCCATGGCGCTCGAGAAGGCGCGTCTCTTCGAGGACTCGGAGCGGCGGCGGCGCGAGGCCGAGATGTTCGCGGAGCTCGCGAGCCAGATCACCGCCTCGATCGACCTGGACACAATCCTGGCGCACGTGTGCGAGGCGGCGCGAGAGCTCTGTCGGGCCGACCTCGGCGTGATCGCCACCCGCGACTCCGCGACCCAGGCGATGCTGCTCCGCCTCTGGCCCGGCGCTCCCGCGCCTCCGGTGGAGCGGATCGTGCCGGGTGAGGGCCTCGCCGGCCAGGTTCTGCTGACCGGCCGGCCGTTCCGGACGGACGATTATATGCACGATCCGCGCCTGAGAAACGATGCGCAGCCGCTCACCCGGCTCGAGGGCGTCGAGGCGGCGCTGGCGGTGCCGATCCAGACGGAGGCGCGCGTCGAGGGGCTGCTCGCCGTGTACAACCGCTCGCCGAGGCCGTTCACCGATCGCGACGAGGCGAGGCTCACCCGGCTGGCTTCACAGACCGCGATCGCGATTCGCAACGCGCAGCTGCTCGAGTCGCGGCGCGCCTATCAGACGCGGCTCGAGGCGCTGCTCGACGTGAGCCACGAGCTGTCGAGGATCCAGCCGGTGGAGGAGCTGCTGGGCGCAATCGCCGCGGCGTGCGGCGAGGTCCTCGAGTCCGAGTCCGTCGGCTTTCGGCTGATCGAGGGCGACGAGCTCGTCGTGGCCGGGCTCTGGGGCGATGCCCAGGAGATGATGTCGACCCGCCGGATCAAGCTCGGCGAGAGCCTGAGCGGCATCGTCGCCAGCACGGGCGCGCCGCTCCGGCTCGACGACGTGACCGACGACCCGCGGCTCAACCCCGCCCACCGGGCCGCCGTCAAGCGGCTCGGCTACCGCGCGTTCCTCGGCGTCCCCATCAGGGTCGGCGAGCGTGTCACCGGCGTGCTGTCCATCCGCACGCGACGACCGTCCGGCTTCTCGAAGGAGGACGAGACGATCGCCACGGCGTTCGCGTCGCAGGCCGCGACCGCCCTGGAGAACGCGCGCCTGTTCCGCGAGGTCCAGATGGCCGCCGAGGAGGTCTCGCGGGCCCAGCAGACGCTCCTGCAGGCCCAGAAGATGGACGCGATCGGCCGCCTCGCCGGCGGCGTGGCTCACGACTTCAACAACCTGCTGACGATCATCCACGGCCGCTGCGAGATCCTCCTCAGGCGCCTCGAGCCGGGCTCGAAGCCGCACCAGGATCTCGACCTGATCCAGCGCACGGCGCACCGGGCCGCGGCGCTCACCAAGCAGCTCCTGGCCTTCAGCCGGCAACAGGTGCTTCAGCCGCGCGTCCTGCGGCTCAACGCGGCCGTCGGCGAATCCGTCTCGATGCTGCAGCGGCTGATCGGCGAGCACATCACCTTGACGACCGTGCCGGGCGCGCGGCGCGACCGGGTCAAGGCGGACCCGACCCAGCTCGAGCAGGTGCTCATGAATCTCGCGATCAACGCCCGCGACGCGATGCCGCAGGGCGGTCGGCTCACCATCGAGACGGCCGATGTGGACCTCGACGAGAGTTTCGCGCGCGAGCATCCCGGCGCCGGCACGGGGCCGCACGTCCGCCTGTCCGTCCATGACGACGGCATCGGGATGAGCGGCGAGATCCAGGCGCGCATCTTCGAGCCGTTCTTCACCACGAAGGACAAGGGTCGCGGCACCGGGCTCGGCCTGTCCATGGTCTACGGCATCGTGAAGCAGCACGGCGGGTACGTCGGTGTGCGGAGCGAAGAGGGCGGCGGAACGACCTTCGAGATCTATCTGCCGTGCGCGAGCGTCACGGACGACACGCGCGCGGAGGCGGGCGCCGAGCGTGGCGACGCGCCGCGCGGCTCGGAGACGATTCTCCTGGTCGAGGACGAGGCCGACGTCCGCGAGCTGACGCGCGAGATTCTCGAGATGGCGGGCTACACGGTGCTGGAAGCGGCTCGCGGCGCCGAGGCGCTACGCCTGTGCCGCGAATTCGCGCGGCCGATCGACCTCCTGCTCACGGACGTCGTCATGCCGCAGATGAGCGGCCCCGAGCTCGCGCGCCAGATCGCCGTGCTGCGGCCCGGCGCGAAAATCGTCTACATGTCGGGCTACACCGACGACGCGCTCGGCCACCACGGCGTTCTCGACCCCGACATCATCCTGCTGCCCAAGCCGTTCACGCCCGAGTCGCTGATGCAGCACCTGCGGCGCGCGCTGGACCCGCCCGCCGCTCGCGGCTAGGTCACCGAACCTTCCGAGTCCCCTGGACCACCGGAGCATCCGGGTCCATCACGAAGCGGATGCGCGGCAGATCCGTGTCGCAGACGGCCGCGCTCGCCGAGATCGGGGTCGTCAGGGTGACCAGGGCCGCGTTCCATGCCTCCGGCTCGAAACGGCTCACGTGGGCACGACCGCGGCTCGCCTCGTGCAACGTATAGTGCGGATCCACCTGGACCAGCTGCGCGGCCCCGTCGACGCGGGCGAGGGTGATCGCGTGGATGTACTGGAGGTCGCCGCCCGAGACGATCTCCGGATCGATCAGCGCCAGCTCGAGGATCGTCCGGCCTTCTCGACGCACGGCGGCGGCGACCCGATCGTGATACCGCCTGAGCGTGATCTCGCCCGGGACAGTCGGGTAGCCCCAGCGCTCGCGGAGCGCGGTCACGGCGCCCGGGGTCGAGGCGACGGCGCCCAGCACGTAGCCGCGCGGGTGAACACCCGCTCGCGCCATCAATCTCACCTGGGCCAGGCTGAAGGGGCCGACCGGGCTCTCCGAATATCGCGTGACCACGAAGGTCACGTACTCGGGAATCGCCGGGTGGAGCGCCCGCGGCAGCAGCACGCGGGTCCCGTCGGCGACCTCGCATGCGAGCTGGAGAATCTCGGCCTTCGGCAGATCCCACGCCTCGGTGTCGAGTCCCTTCATCGCCGGCAGGCCGCCCGCGACCGTTCCGAGCTCGAGCTCGCCGAAGAGGGGCATCAGGACTTGCCGCCGTTGAACGCCGGCATGACCTCGCGGCCGAAGAGCCGGAGGCTCGCCAGCACGTCGGCCTGGGGGATCGTCTCCGCGGTGTTGACCAGGAAGTTCACGCGGTCCACGCCGCACGCCTCCCAGCGCTTGAGCGCGCGCGTGACCCGCTCCGGGCCGCCGAGGCAGAGCCCCTCGCCCGCCTGCTCGCCCGCGTCGGGTCCCGTCGCCTGGCGGCGCAGCTGCGGCAGGAGCCCGAGCGACGGGTACGACTTCGACGGATAGGTTTCACGCACCGAGATGAGCTGCGCGGCGAGATAGTTGAAGTGGTTCGCCATCTGGCGCCCGGTCTTGAGCGCGACGGCGTCGTCCTCATGGCAGTAGAGGAAGTTGACGGTCGATACCTGGTCGTTGACGAACTCGCCGACGGGCTCGCAGAGCTGGATGCGACGGCGGTATTCGGCGATGCGCTTCTCCTGCTCGGCGAACTGGCCGAAGGTGAGGCCGAGGCTCCCGAGCCCGCGGTCCGCGGCGTCGAGCTCGGTGCCCGGACTCGTCACCGCCACCCACATCGGCGGATGCGGCCGCTGGTACACCTTCGGCAGGATCGTGCGCCGCGGCATCGACCAGAACTCGCCTTCGAATTCGAATTTCTCCGACGTCCACATCCGCGGCAGACACCGCACGAACTCGTCCCAGCTCTTCTTGGTGACGTCCGGGCTCGCGTTGAACCCGGCCAGCTCTGTCCACGTCGCCGAGCGCCCGGTGCCGACCTCGACGCGGCCGCCCGAGAGGATGTCGAGCACCGCCGTCCGCTCCGCGATCTTGATGGGATGGTTGAACTCCGGCACGCACACGACGATGCCGAACCCGACGCGGATGCGCTTGGTCACCATCGCGCACGCCGTCAGGAACAGCTCGGGCGCGGGGCAGTGGGAATACTCTTCCAGAAAGTGATGCTCCACCGCCCACACCTGGTCGAATCCCAGCTCGTCGGCGAGCTTCACCTGCTCGATCGCGTTGTCGTAGACGGTCCGCTCCGACTCGCGCGTCCACGGGCGCGGGACCGACAGCTCGTAGAAGAGCCCGAATTTCATGAGCGCGCCTTTCGCGGGCGCGCGTGGCTCGAGAGCCCGCGCTCCCAGAGGTACTCCTGCTCACCCATGTGCTTGCCGACCCAGCGCCCCAGCACGAAGAACACGTCGCTCAGGCGGTTCAGGAAGCGCAGGGGCCACTCGCCGATCGGCTCCTGGCGAGACAGCGCCAGAAGCTCGCGCTCGGCGCGGCGGCACACCGTGCGCGCCTGGTGGAGAAATCCGTGGATGCGCCCGCCGCCGGGGAGGATGAACGATTTGAGCGGCGGCAAATCCTTCTGACACCGGTCCATCAGCGCCTCGAGCTCCTTCACCTCGCCCTCGCCGACCTTGAACATCCCCTCGTAGGCGGCGTCCGGCGGCGTCGCCAGCTCGCTGCCGAGATCGAAGAGCTGGTTCTGGATTTTCCGCAAGACCTCGTCGAGCCAGCGGTGCCGCTCGCCCTCGTCGAGCCGCTCGGCGTTGAAGACTCGCACCAGGCCGACGACGGCGTTCAGCTCGTCGACCGTGCCGTAGGCGACGATGCGCGGCGAGTCCTTCGGGATGCGCTTGCCGCCGACCAGGGAGGTCTCGCCCTTGTCGCCCGTGCGAGTGTAGACGCGCGTGATGCTGATCGGCATGGAGCCTCCCTCCCAGAGCCTGCTGCCGGTATTCTACTTGAACGCGACGCGCCGCTCGGGGATGATCGACGGGTGAAGTCGCGCGCCCGTGCGGTGCTCGCCGCCGCCTGCAGCATCCACTTCGTTCACGACGGATTTTCGGACATCCTCTACGTGCTCTTGCCGATCTGGGCCAGCGAATTCCGGCTGACCTTCGCGCAGGTCGGGATCATTCGCACCGCGTACAGCGGCGGCATGGCCGCGTTTCAGATTCCCGCAGGACTGCTCGCCGAGCGCTGGGGCGAGCGCCGCCTTCTGGCCGCCGGGACGGCCGTCACCGCGTGCGGGTTCATCGCCGCCGGAATGGTCGGCGGATTCCTCTCCTTGCTGGCGGTGCTCCTGGTTGCCGGGCTCGGCTCGGGAGTCCAGCACCCGCTCTCGTCTTCGCTCGTCGCGAAGGCGTACGAGACGGGCCCGCGGCGCGCGGCGCTCGGCACCTACAACTTCTCCGGCGATCTCGGCAAGGTCGCGGTGCCGGCGGCGGTCGCCTTCGCGGCGCTCGTTGTCGGGTGGCGCGCAGCCTCGGCGATCTACGGCGTGATCGGCCTGGTGGCCGCGGTCGCCATTCTCGGGATGCTGTCGCGGGTCACGACCGACGTGCCCGAGGCCGCCGTCGACGAGCGCCCGAGCCCGCCGCGCGCGGCGGCGTCGGGCTGGGGAATCCGTGACGTGCGCGGCTTCCAGGCCTTGACCGCGATCGGGATGATCGACAACGCGACGCGGACCGCATTCCTCACGTTCCTGCCGTTCGCCTTGATCGCCAAGGGCTCCTCGGTCGCGGGCGTCGGCACGGCGCTGGCCCTGCTCTTCGCGGGCGGCGCCGTCGGCAAGTTCGCCTGCGGCCTCGTCGCCGAGCGACTCGGCGTGATCCGCACGGTCGTGCTCACCGAGGCCGCGACGGCCCTCGGGATCCTGGCCCTGATCCCGTCGCCGTTGCCGGTCGCGCTGGCGATCCTGCCCCTGATGGGCGTGGCGCTGAACGGGACCTCGTCGGTGCTCTACGGCACCGTCGCCGACCTCGTCACCGCCGACCGCCGCTCACGCGCGTACGGCCTCTACTACACGGTAACGATCATGTCCTCGGCGCTGGCGCCTTCGGTCTATGGCGTGATCGGCGACCTGGCCGGGGTCCCGGCGACCCTGGTCGTGGTCTCGGCGCTGGTGCTCACGACGATTCCCCTCTGCCTCGTGCTGCGCGCGTCGGTCGCCGAACCCGCCCGGGCCTAGCCCGCCGCGCCTCTCCGCTGAAACAAGTAGGCTCAAACAGGTCCAGATGCGAGGCGGCGCCGACTTTCGAGCGCGGGCTTTGCCCGCGCAATCTGTAGGGGAGGATTCGGAGGGGGCCGTCGAGGGCCCCTCCGAGAAAACGTTGCAGATGGACCTGTTTCAGCAGCCTACAGGTCGAGCTCCATGAAGCGCGTGCCCTCGATCGGATTTTCGCAGTAGGGCGCGATCTCGCGGAAGCCGAGCGTTCGATAGAGCGCGAACGCTTCCTTCATCGACGGCAGGGTGTCGAGCCGCATGCGCGCGTAGCCGATCTCGCGCGCCGCCAGAATCACGGTCTCGGCCAGACGGCGCCCGAGGCGTGCGCCCCGCGCGGTCGGTCGGACGTAGAGACGCTTCATCTCGCAGATGCCGTCGCCGAGCGGCCGCAGCGCCGCGCACCCGGCGGGCTCGGCGCCGTCGAGCGCCAGGAACAGGCGCCCCGAAGGCGGCGCGTACGCGCCGGGCAGCTCCGCGACCTCCTGGGCGAAGCCCTGGAACGAGAGCTCGATGCCGAGCGATGCCTCGTATTCCCTGAAGAGGCGCCGGGCCGTCGCGATGCGATCGGCAGACGTCGCGAGCACGACGTCGATCCTCACCTCGGCGCTCACGTCAGATAGAAGGGCCGCGCCGCCGCGGCCTGATACGGGTAGCGCGCGAGCACGCTCGGGTCGGGATCGGCGCCGAGACCGGGCCGATCCGGCGCCTTGACGGTGCCGTTGGCGAAGCGAATCGGCTCGGCGGTGAGCGAGGTGACGAGGGGAGTCCCCGGGAACTCGATGTACGGCACGCCCGGTGTCGCGGCGGCGAGGTGCAGGCTCGCCGCGAGCCCGGGCCCGTAATAGAAGGAGTGCGGAACCAGGGTCACGTTGGCGGCCGCTGCGAGCACCGCGATCTTCTTCATCTCGAGAAGCCCGCCCACCTTCGTCACGCTCGGCTGAACGATGTCCGCCCCGCCCTGCCCCAGGAGCTCTCGAAACCCGAAAACGGTCGCGTCGTTCTCGCCGGCGGCGATCGGGATCCGCAGCGCGGCTCGAACGCGCGCCAGACCCGCATAGTCCTCCGGGGGCCAGACCGGCTCCTCGAGCCAGCGGAGCTCGAAGCGCTCGAGCCGTCGGCCGATTCGGATCGCCTCGTCGACCGACCACGGACAGTTCGTGTCGAGCATCAGATCCACGTCGTCCCCGGCCACCTCGCGCGCGACTGCGACCGATTCGACGTCGGTCTGATGGAGCTTGATCGCGTTGTGGCCGGTGGCAAGGGCACGCCGAGACGGCCTGTCCCACCTGGCTCGGCGTGTCGTAGCGCAGAAGGCTCGCGTACGCGCGTGGCCGCGCCTGGCAGAGGCCGCCGAGCAGCTCGTAGACCGGGACGCTGCGCGCCTTGCCGACCAGATCCCACATCGCGAGCTCGACGCCGCTCACGGCCATCATCGCGAGGCCGCGCCGTCCCCAGATCATCAGCGCTCGGTGCATGCGGTCCACCAGGCTCTCGATCTGAGTCGGATCCTGGCCGAGGAGGATCGGCGCCAGCGCGTCGTCGACGACGTGGCACACCGCTTCCGTCGCGCCGTAGGCGAAGCTCTCGCCCCAGCCGATCAATCCGTCGTCGGTGGTGGCGCGGACCAGGATCTGTTTGCCGGCGCCCGGCGCCCATGACGAGGGCGGGCCGACTTGCTGGAGCGGGATCGCGAGCGGAATGGCGCGGATCTCGGTGATCTTCATCTCAGAGATCCCCGAGCCCGAGCTCCTCCCAGCGCCGGCGCACCTTCGCTTCGTCCTCCGCGGCCGGGCGCACCGTGGGCGGGAATCGCTCGCCGCCCCACTCCGGCCGGCGCTCGAGCTTCCACGAGCGGGTCGCGTCGATCAGCATGCGGTTCCAGAGACCAGTGCCGAGCCGCGCGACGTCCCGGTCCTCCATCGGCGTGCTCGGGTCGATCGGCGACCCGAAGATCCCGGGGAAGATGACGATCCCGTCCTCGCCGGCGTTGACCCGGTGGGCGAACGCCCAGTCGACCTGCTCGTACGAGGCGGGGTCGATGTCCTCCTCGACCACGGTGACGTGCTTGTAGCGGTACTGCGCCGCGCTCGAGCCCCAGAGCGCGGCCGCGATCTGCTTGGGCTGGCCTTGATAGGCCTTCTTGATCTGGACGACGATGTTGACGCCGTTCGTGATCGGCGGGACGAAGACGTCGCGCACGCCTGGGATCCCGGCCGCCGTCAGGATGTTCCACGCGATCGCCGCGCGCTGGACCGACGAGATCACGCTGTTCTCGCTGTAGGAGCCGGGTAAGGTGCCTTCGAGGCAGCCGCGGAAGATCGGATCGCGGCGATGCGTGATGCACGTCACCTGCATGGTCGGGCGCGGCGTCGGCATGTCCGACACGTAGCCCGTGAACTCGCCGAACGGGCCCTCGATCTCGTACGTCGCCGGGTCGTCGCTGATGAACCCCTCGATGACGATCTCGGCGCCGGCCGGCACCTCGAGGTCGACGGTCTCGCAGCGGACGAGCTCGGCGGGCTCGCCGCGATAGGCGCCCATCACGTCCCACTCGCACACGCCCGGTCGGGATCGGCGAGCCCGCCAGGAACGGCATGATCGGGTCCCAGCCGACCACGCAGGCCACCGGCATCGGCTCGCCGCGGGCCGAATACTTCAGGAAATGCTGGCCCCAGTGCTGGCCGCCCTTGATGAGGAGAAACGGCGCCGTGTCCCTCTTGCCGATCATGCCGCGGTAGATGCCGACGTTCATGGCGCGCGTCTCGGGGTCGCGCGTGACGATGCCGGAGAACGTGTGGATGTAGCGTCCGCCCTCCAGGTAGTGCCACTTCGGGATCGGAAACTCCGTCTGGTCGATGTCCTGACCGCGGACGACCACGTCCTTGACGGGACCGGTCGCGACGATCCTCGGCGGGATCGTCTGGCGATTCGTCTTCATGACGTGCTGGACCAGATCGCGATTCGACGCGTCTCTGGGGAAGCCGAGTGAGAGCGCCAGACGGCCGACGCTCGCCGAGCCCGCTGACGAAGAGCTTCGTGCAGCGCCCGGTCTCGTAGCCCTTGATGCGCTCGAACAGCAAGGCCGGCCCTTTCTTCTCCAGCACCCGTCGCGCGATGGCGCCGAGCTCCCGGTCCCAGTCCACCTCGGCCGTGATGCGCCTCAGCTCGCCTTCCTTGTCGAGGCGCGCGATCCACTCGCGCATGTCCACGAAGCTCATCGACTCGGCCTCCCCTCCCCGGCTCGAAGGCGCGTGCGATGGTCATGCGCCAAGCACCGGCGCCACCTCGTGGAGGAAGCGCTTGAACTGGCCGAGCTGATCCCAGGAGCCGAAGCGCAGCGCCATGTGCCCGACGCCGGCGTCGAAGTACGCGCGCAGCTCCTGGGCGCACTGCTTGGGACCGCCCGATATGGTCCACTGCTCGACGAACTCGCGTGAGAACTTCGCCGTGTAGTACGTGTCCAGGAAGGCTTTCGTCTCCTCGAGCCCCTTCTGGCGGTCCTCGGTGATGTTGATGTTGTGGTAGAGGGCGCTGCCGAGCTTCGCCGGATCGCGGCCTTCCTCGCGTGCCATCGCCCCGATGCGGCTCCACTGCCGCCGGAACTCGTCCGGCGAGAGCTTGTTCGTCATCCAGCCATCGGCGTGACGCGCGATGCGCCGGAACGAGCGCTCGATGACCGCTTCCGACGCCGAGGCGCCGCCCTTCCACGTGAGACCGGTCGGATTGGACGCGATCCAGATCGGACACGGCTGCTGCACCGGGCGCGGCTCGAGCGTCACGTCGTCGAACGAGTAGAACCGGCCCTGGTGCGAGACGTTCTTGCCTCCGAAGAGCTTGCGTAGCACGGCGATCCCTTCCTCGAGGCGGTCCACGCGTTCGGCGGAGGCGATGGACATGACGTCGTGCTCGGCGGCCTGCGCCGCGTTCGCCTCGCTGGGCCCGCCCAGGCATACCGCCAGCAGCGACCGGCCGCCGGACAGCACGTCGAGGCTCGCCCACTGATGCGCCAGCATCACGGGGTGGCGATGCACGAAGGTCGCCATGCAGCCGACGCCGAGGCGTAGCTTGGTCGTGACCGTCGCCAGCGCGGAAAGCAGGGTCACCGACTCGAGGCGGGGCTTGGCCAGCAGGCTGTCGCCGGCCCACACGGCATCGAAGAAGCCCGAGCGCTCCGCCTGCGCCGTGAGCTCGACGAGATCCGGCACCTTGACGGCGCCGAGCACGACGGCGCGATTCGCGAGAATCAATCCTACCGATCGGGCCATCGTCTACCTCCCCGTGTACTTGGGCGGCCGCTTCTCGAGAAAGGCGGTCACGCCCTCCGCGTAGTCGTGGGTCGAGCGAAGCCACGCGTACGCCTTGCGCTCGAGCTCGAGCGCGGTCTCGAGCGGCGCCTCGGCACCACGATTGAGTACCATTTTCAAGGTTCGCAGCGCCAGCGGGGCGCGATCGGCGAGCTCGCCCGCCAGCGCGGCCACGGCCTCGTCGAGCTTGTCGTTGGGTACGGCCATGGTGATCAGGCCCCACGCCTCGGCGCGCTCCGCCGAGATTCGCTGGCCCGTCATCATGAAGAGCTTGCCGCGCGTCATGCCGATGAGCCGCAAGGCGCGCTGGGTTCCGCCGCTTCCCGGGATCATGCCCAGCCGCACTTCCGGGAACGCGAACTCGGACCGCATGGTCGCCAGCCGAAAGTCGCAGGCGACGGCCAGCTCGAGACCGGCCCCCATCGTATACCCGTCGATGGCGGCGATGACCGGCTTGCGGCACCGCTCGGCGGCGGTGAGCGTGTCGCCCCAGAGCTCGAGATCGGCGGGCTCCTGCTGAAGGAACTCGGACACGTCGCCGCCGGCGCTGAACGCCTTGCCGCCGGCGCCGCGGATCACGACCACGCGCACGCTCTCGTCGGCCTCGAGCCCCGCGAAGATGCCGGGAAACTCGTTGCGCATCGCGACGGTCATCGTGTTCATCTTGGGCTGGCGATCGATCCAGATGGTCGCCACGGCCCCGGCGCGCTCGACTCGAAGAAACTCGCTCATGGTCGCACCTCCGTGTACTGGCCGTCGCGCAGAGCCGCCGCAATATCTTGCCCGAGGCCGTCTTGGGAATCTCGGCGACGAACACGAAGCGGCGCGGGCCGCTTGAAGTTCGCGAGATCGCCGCTCGCCCTGCAGTGGCGGTCGAGCGCGTCCGCCGTGAGCGCGCCGGCCGGCACGACGAAGGCCACCACGCGCTCGCCCCACTTCTCGTCGGGCTCGCCGATCACCGCCACGTCCTTCACGCCGGCGTGGCGGGCCAGCACGTCCTCGATCTCGACCGGATGGATGTTCTCGCCGCCGCTGATGATCATGTCGTCGACGCGGCCGGCGACCCACAGATCGCCCTCGGCGTCGATCCAGCCCATATCGCCCGTGAAATACCAGCCCTCGCGAAGCGCCCGCGCATCGGCGTCCGGACGGTTCCAGTAGCCGGCGAACGCCTCGTCGGAGTCGAGGCTCGCGACGATCTCTCCCTTTGGTACCGGCGGACTCGATCTCGTCGGGCCCGACCCGCCGCTCCGTGCTGGCGACGACGACCCGGAGCGTCGAGTGGATCCCCGGCCGACCCGCGCAGCCCGGCTTGACGCGCACGTCCGGATGGATCGAGAACGTGTAGATCTCGGTCGAGCCGTAGTGATTCACGAAGACGTCCGGACGGAATGTCTTCGCGCACGCCTCGGTCAGCGGCGCCAGCATCGGCGCGCCCGCGTACGCGAGCTTCTTCACGGAAGACACGTCGGTCCGGGTGAGCTCCGGCGCGCGAATCAGCTCCCAGAAGAGTGTCGGAATCAGGTAGAGCGCGGTGAGCCGCTCGCCGGCGATCAGCTGGAGGGCCTGGGCGCTCGCCCAGTCGGGCTGGCAGACGAAGCAGCCGTTGACCGCCGCCATGCTGGTCAGCGCGTGAATCCCCATCGTGTGATAGAGCGGCATAACGCCCAGGGTGCGCTCGCCCCAGGTGTAGCCGCACTGGATCACGTGCGCCATGGCACCCGCGTAGTGGTTCTTGTGCGTGCGCGGCACTCCCTTCGGTCTTCCCGTTGTTCCTGACGTGTAAAGGATCAGCGAGAGATCTCTCTCGCTTGGCGGCTCGGAGCTTGGTGGCTCGGGGAGGGGGGCGGCGGGGGCTGGGGGGGTGCCGTGCGGCTGCGTCACCCGCTCGCCCGATCGCAGCTCTTCGAGCTGCGGGCGGGACGAGGGGGTCCCACTTCGCCGCACGACACCCCCCCAGCCCCCGCCGCCCCCCTCCCCGAGTTGACCGTCGAAACTTAGAACCGCTGAGGACGTAGAGCCGGTTGGTGGTGTCTCGCCGACGAACACGAGGCGTGTGGGGGTGCCGGTCGCGGCTTCGAGCATCGCGCTGGCGGTGGAGTCTTCGTAGAGGGCGAGCTGGGCGCCGGAGTCGTTGAGGACGTAGCGGAGCTCGTTGGCGGCGAGGCGGAAATTTACGGGGACGGCGACGGCGCCGAGTTTCTGGAGCGCCCAGTAGGCGATGACGTGCTCGAGGCGGTTCCTGAGGACGAGCAGAACGCGGTCGCCGCGGGCGACGCCGAGGCGGGCGAATCCGTGGGCCCCCGCGGTCGCGCGGCTGTCGAGCTCGGCGTACGTGAGCCGCCGCCGGCCGTCGACGACGGCCTCGGCGTCGGGTCGGCGGAGCGCGGCGCGCGCGAGGAGAGCCCCGAGCGTCACGAGACCAGGAGGACCTTCCCCTTGTTCTTCCGGTCCAGCACGTGCTGCACGGCGGCGCGCGCGTCCTTGAGGGGAAACGCGCGGTCGATGACGGGCCGAAGCTGTCCGCGAACCACGTGGTCGAGAACGGTCTTGAGCTCGACGATCGAGCCGAGGTTCGTCCCGAGGATCCGGAGGTTCTTCGAGTAGACGTGGCGCAGGTCGAGCCGCCCCCAGTGGGTGTCGTGGGAGCCGATCGTGACGAGCGTGCCGAGCCGGGTCAGCGCGTAGACGCGACCGCTCGAAGGTGTCGCCGCCGATGTGCTCGATGACCACGTCGACGCCGCGCTTGCCGGTCCACTTCCTCGTCTCCTCGACGAAGTCCTGCGTGCGGTAGTTCACGACGTGGTCGGCGCCCAGCGCCCGGGCGAAGTCGATCTTGTCGTCGGAGCCGACGGTGGTGATGACGCGGGCGCCGCAGAGGCGCGCGATCTGGATCGCCGCGCTGCCCACGCCGCTGCCCGCGGCCTGGACGAGCACGGTCTGCCCGGGCCTCACCTCCGCCTGCGCCACGAGCGCGTGCCACGAGGTGAGCATCGCGAGCGGGACCGCGGCACCCGGCTCGAAGGCAATCGCCTCGGGCAGCGGCAGGACGTTGCCCGCCGGCACCTTCACCAGTTCGGCGTAGCCGCCGTCCTTGTGGGCGCCCAGGTACCCGTAGCGGACGCACACCGTCCGCTCGCCGAGCAGGCAGTATTCGCAGCTCCCGCACGCGAAGCCGGGAAACACGATCACGCGCTGCCCCGCGGGTAGCGCCGCGTCACCCCGGCGCCGGTCGCCTCCGACCGTGCCGGTCACCTCGCAGCCGTTGACGTGGGGCAGCCCTTCGGGCGGCGGGAAGCGGCCGTCGAGCAGCAGCATGTCCACCTGATTGAGCGCGCACGCCCGAACCCGGACCAGAACGTCTCCCGGCCCGATCGCCGGATCGCGATAGTCCTCGTACAGGATCTTCTCGGCGCCACCGTGCTCCCGGAAGAGGGCAGCCTTCAAAACGGCACCTCCGTCCGCTCGTCCCGCACGCGGCGGGCCTTGTGATCCCAGCGCGGCAAGGATCCCGGCTCGCCGATATCGACGGTGACGCGAATCCCGAGCCCGATCCTGAGATCCTCGGCGAGCTTCGTCGTGCAGCCCGCCGCGCTCGCCGAGCGAGAGCGACGGCGAGGGATCGATGCGGATCAGGATGTCGTCGAGACCCTCGTGACGGCGGAAGACGATCTGGAACTCGTCCACGTTCGCGTGCGGCCGCACCAGCTCCTCGACGCGCCGCGGGTAGACGATCACGCCGCGAATCTTCTTCATGTCGTCGAGCCGGCCGAGCACGCCGCCCTCGAACGCGGTCAACGTGCGCCCGCACGGGCACCGCCGGGAGGCCAGCTGGACGATGTCGCGCGTGCGATACCGCATGAGCGGCATCGCCTTTCGATAGAGGCTCGTGAAGATCAGCTCGCCGCGCTCGCCCGGGGCGACCGGGCGCCCTTGCTCGTCGAGCACCTCGGGATAGCAGTAGTCCTCGTGCACGTGCGTGAGCCCCGAGCGCGCCTCGCACTCGAATCCCCACGCCGCGATCTCGGTGAGCCCGGGCAGGTCGTACGCTCTGGCGCCGAACGCCGCTTCGATCCTCGCGCGCGTCGCCGGGAATGGACGCGCCGGGCTCGCCGGTGTGCCAGGTGATGCGGATCTTCGTGTCCTTCGCCAGGTCGATGCCCTTCTTCGCCGCCGCCTCGCGCCAGGAAGAGCGCGTACGACGGCGTGCAGCCGAGCACCGTGATCGGATAGGTCAGGAGCGCGTCGATCCGCTGGTCGGTCGAGAGGCCGCCCGACCGGGAACACGAGGCAGCCGAGATCCTGCGCCGCGTAGAAGCCGGACCAGTAGCCGATCCAGGGGCCGTACGAGAACGCCGCCATCACGACGTCGGACTTGCGCACGCCGAAGGCGTGAAGGGCGCGCGCGTAGGAATGATAGAAGCCGTACCAGTCCTCGCGCGTGTCGAGGAACGCGAGAGGGCGGCCGGTCGTGGCCGAGGTCATGTGGATGCGGAGCACGTCGGCCAGCGGCACGGCGAGGACGTCGCCCCACGGCGGGCTCTCCGCCTGGTTGTCCTTCAGCTCGTCCTTGGTCGTGAAGGGCAGCTTCGGAAGGTCGGCGAGCGTGCGGACGGCCGCCGGCTTGATGCCGGCCGCCTTGAGCTTGCGCCGATAGAACGGGCTCGCCGCCCCGGCGTGCGCCAGCTGCGCCCGCAGGCGCCGCGTCTGCACCCGCGTCATCTCGGCGCGTGACATACGCTCCAGACGCGGCTCGAGATAGCGGGAGGGCATTCGGTGTCGGTCAGGCGGTCGTCAGCAGCTCGCCCATCCGGTTGAAGAACTGATCGGCCATCATCTTGGAGACCCCGCCGAGCATCCGCTGGCCCACGCCCGCGATGAGCCCGCCGACCTGGACATCGGCGCTGTACGCGACGCGCGTGCCGCTCTCGATGTCCGAGAGCGTGATCACGGTGTCGGAGCGCACGAACCCCGGTCCGCCGCTCCCTTCGGCGCTCAGGCGATAGGACTCGGGGGGCTTCTTGTCTTGTAGCCGCACCTTGCCCTCGAAGGTTCCCTTCACGGCGCCGACGCCGATCTTGAGCGTGGCCTTGTATTCGTCGGGGCCCACCAGCTCGAGCTTCTCGCAGCCGGGGATCGCCTTCTGGAGCGTCACGGGATCGAGAAACGCGGCCCAGACCTTCTCGCGGGGCGCCTTCACCTCGTAGGAGCCTTCAAGCTTCATCGGTAGCTCTCCTTAGTAGAGAATGTCGCGCGGGCTGTCAAGGCGCGGCGGACCGCTCACGCGAGCCGCGTCAGCGCCGCCTGCATGCGCGACAGGCCGTCGCGGATGAGCCCCTCGCTGGTCGCGTACGACAGCCGCACGTGGTCGTCGGAGCCGAAGTCGACTCCCGGCACGACGGCCACCTTCGCCTCCTCGAGGAGGAACGCGGTGACGTCGACGGAGCCCTTGAGACTCTTCACGCCCTCGGACGATTTCCACTCGCGCCCGAACAGCCCCGAGACATTGGCGAAGGCGTAGAACGCGCCTTTCGGCATGACGCACGACACGCCGGGGAGCGCGTTGAGCCCCTGGACGATGAGCCGTCGGCGGCGATCGAACTCGGCGGCCATCGTGGCCACTTCGTTCTGGGGCCCGCCGAGCGCCTCGATGGCGGCCCACTGGGCGACCGACGACGGGTTCGACGTCACCTGGCTCTGGACGTCCGTCATGGCACGGATCAGCTCGCGCGGGCCCGCGGCGAAGCCGATACGCCAGCCGGTCATCGCGTAGGCCTTCGAGCACGTGTTGATGGTGAGCGTGAGCGCCTTGATCTCCGGACCGAGGCCGGCGATCGACCGATGACGGCCCTCGAACGTGAGCGCCTCGTAGCACTCGTCGGACACGACCAGCAGCTTCCGCTCCACGGCGAGGCGCGGCGACCGCGGCCACCGCCGCGGGCGAGAACACCGCGCCGGTCGGGTTGTTGGGACTGTTGAGAATGATCGCCTTCGTCCGGGGCGTGACCGCGGCGCGCAGTCGCTCGGGGTCCAGGTCGAACCCGGTCCGCTCCTGCGTCGGGACCGCCACCGGCACCGCGCCGACGAGCCGCGCTTGCTCGGGATAGGAGACCCAGAACGGACTCGGCACGAGCACCTCGTCGCCCGGGTTGAGCAGCGCGACGACCATGTTGAAGAGCGTGTGCTTGGCTCCGCAGGAGACCAGCACGTCGGCCGGCTCGTAGTCGAGCCCGTTGTCGCGCTTGAACTTGCCGCACACCGCCATGCGCAGCTCCGGAATACCGCCGACCTCGGTGTACTTCGTGTGGCCCTGCCGTATCGCCTGGATCGCCGCGTCCTTGATCCGCTCGGGCGTGTCAAAGTCGGGCTCGCCGGCACCGAACGAGATCACGTCGACGCCGCGACGGCGCAGCTCACGCGCCTTCGCCTGCACGGCGAGCGTCGACGATGGGGCAAGCGTCTTCAAGCGATCGGCCAGCACGGCGTGGCTCCTTCGGCGGCGGACCGCCGGGTTACTTGGGAGGGTACTTCTCGGTCAGTCGCTTGTCGACGATCGGCGGCACCATTCCGGCTACCGACGTGCCGAAGCTGGCGACTTCCTTGATCAGGCGCGACGAGATATAGGTGTACTTCTCGTGCGGCATCAAGAAGACGGTTTCGACGGTGCTGCGGAGCTTCCGGTTCATCAGCGCCATCTGAAACTCGTACTCGAAATCGGAGACGGCGCGGATCCCCCGCACGATGCAATCGGCGCGCTCGCGCGCGACCAGATCGATCAGGAGGCCGTCGAAGGCGACGATGCGAAAGTTGCTGAGCTCCGAGGTGGCCTCGTCGATCATCTCGAGCCGCTCCTTCATCGAGAAGAGCGGCTCCTTCGAGGGATTGGCGACGACGGCGACGATGAGCTCATCGAAGATCTGCAAGCTGCGCTGGATGACGTCGACGTGGCCGTTGTGCACGGGATCGAACATGCCGGGATAGACGGCTCGCTTGGCCACGGCGGTAGGCTACCCTCCGGCTCGAAAGAAAGTCAAGGTCGTCTCCCCGAATCGGCGGTCGCGAAACGCGCGTAACACGCCGTATTCCTGGGGACGCCGCTTGGTCAAGTGTTGCGCGATGACAAGTCCCTCCGGCGCGATCAAGGCACCCCCGCCCAGCGCGGCGAGCGCGCGCTCGCCGTCATCCGTGGCGTAGGGCGGGTCGAGAAAGACGATCTCGAACTTTCGGCCTTCGCCCGCGAGCCGTCCGAGCTGCCGAGCGACATCGCCGCGCGCGACGTGCGTGCGGGGCTCGAGGTCGAGCGTCCGGATATTCTCGACGAGCGCGTCGAGCGCGCGGGGGTCGCGCTCGACGAAGGTCGCATGCGCGGCCCCGCGCGAGAGCGCCTCGAGCCCGACGCCGCCCGCGCCGGCGAACAGATCGAGCACGCGCGCGTCGGGCAACCAGGGCCCGAGCGTATCCATCAACGCGATACGCACCTGATCGGCCGTCGGGCGCGTCGTGGCGCCCCGCGGCATCACGAGCCGCCGGCCCTTCAACGCTCCGGCGATCACGCGCACGCCGACCAGAGGGCGCGATGGACCGACGGGCTTCGCTTTCGCGTCATGACGCGGGGAAGGTAACACAGCGGGCGGGTGGCGAGATCCGAAGACGGCGTGGGGTCCTCCGTCGCCCCTGCCGCGCGACCGCGATGCCGGAATCAGGGTTGCGGAGGGGATGGAGCTTTCAGCGCCAGCAGCGCGACGATCCCGGAGAGGTTGTCCGGAGTGACCGGCTTCTCGATGTGGTACTGAAACCCCGCGCGCAGGATGCTCGCCCGGTGCTCAGGACCGGTGAACCCGGTCAGAGCGGCGGCCGGTGTCGCGCCCCCGCGCTCGGGCGGCAACTCCCGAACCTTGCCGATGAGCCAGTAGCCGCCCTTGTCGGGCATCGCCAGCGCGCTCACGAGAACCTCGGGGCGCTCGCGCTCGAGCACCTCAAGGGCCTCTTCGGCGGTCGCGACCACCGTCACGGTGGCGCCGTATTCCTCGAGCATTGAAGTGACCACCGCACGGATGTACGGAGAGCTGTCGACGAGGAGGACTCGCACGCCCCCCAGGTACACGCGATCAGGCGAAGAACTGTTCGCACTCATCCGTGTTACTCCTCAGGCTTGAGCGGCCGGCCGTTCGACAGCGCGTTGCGCACCGCCTCCACGACCTCACCGACGCCATAGGGCTCGCCGAAAATGATCTCGATCACGCCCGACGCTCCCACTGCCGCGTCCAGCGCCGTCTTGTCGGTAGTGGTGAGAATCCAGGCCTTCCTGCGCAGACCATGGGTTTGCTTTAGGAGGCGCAGGAAGTTCCAGTGCCGCTCGAAGGGACGGGGGAGGTCGTACACGATCACCTGGGGGTTGTGCGCTTCCAGGAAGGCGACGAGATCGAGCGTGCCGTCCTGAATCTCGGCCAGGAGCGCGGTGACAGTCATCAACCCCTCGCGCTCGAGGGCCTCGCGGAGCGCGTGGAGGAACTCCGCATGGGAGTTGAAAATCGCCACCGGTGTCCCATTCGGCAGACCGGGCATGTGATCGCGCCTTTCCCAGCCTGGAGAGGTAGCCTCCAGGGCCGAGCCGTGGCAGCGAGACCTGCCGGGGCGATTCAGAACGTCGAAGAGCTACCGGGCGGGCGGCCTGCGGAGACCGTCAGGGAAGCGGGGGGTGCACCTCACTGCACCTCGCGACATCTGGTCGCGGCGTTCAGCCGGCGCGCCCTAAAGGTTCCCTACCCCGAAGGCACGTCACCAGCTTTTACAACTGCGGACACGCTGGACCCTTCGGCCGCCGGTGTCAACATATATTTCTTATATATTCCAACGCGCGTCGCTAGCCGGCAGTCGCCAGCGCGAGCTTGCCCCGCCAGCGCGCGAGCAGCGCGGCGCGAAGAGCCCGATGCGCCGGCTCGGAGAGCTCACGATCGCGCGCGACGATGGCGCTCGCCTCGCGCCGCGCTTCCTCGAGCAAGTTCGTGTCGCGCAGGAGATCGACCGCCCGGAACTCGGGGAGCCCCGACTGGCGCGTGCCGAAGAACTCGCCCGGACCGCGCAGCTCCAGATCGACCTCGGCGATGCGGAAGCCGTCGTTCGTCGAGGTCATCGCGTCGATCCGGCGCTGGGCCTCTTCGGTGAGATGGCCGGCGGTCAGCAGGATGCAGTACGACTTCCACTCGCCGCGTCCCACGCGTCCACGAAGCTGGTGCAGCTGTGAGAGCCCGAAGCGCTCGGCGTGCTCGATCAGCATGACGGACGCGTTCGGCACGTCGATGCCGACCTCGATCACGGTCGTCGAGACCAGCACGTGGATCTCGCCGGCCTTGAAGCGGCGCATGATCGCGTCCTTCTCCTCGAAGCCGAGACGCCCGTGCAGCAGGCCGACCACGAGGTCGGGGAAGACCTCGTCCGCGAGGTGGCGGGCCATATCGGTCGCCGCCTTGAGGTCGAGCACCTCGGATTCCTCGACCAGCGGATACACGACGTAGATCTGGCGGCCGGCGGCGACTTGATCCCGGAGAAATTTGTAGATCGCCCGGCGCTTGCCTTCGGTGCGCGCGACCGTGACGATCGGGCGTCGACCGGGCGGCAATTCGTCGAGGACCGACACGTCCAGGTCCCCGTAGATCGTGAGGGCCAGGGTGCGCGGAATGGGCGTCGCGGTCATCACCAGGAGATCGGGATGCTCACCTTTCCCGCGCAGCCGCGCGCGCTGCTCGACTCCGAAGCGGTGCTGCTCGTCGACCACCACGAGCCCGAGACGGCGGAAGTCGACGCCTTCCTGGACGAGCGCGTGGGTGCCCACGATGCACTCGATCTCGCCCGCCGCCAGCACGGCGCGCCGCGCCGCCCGCTCGCGTGCCTTGAGCGACGAGGTCAAGAGCGTGAGCCGCACGCCGAGCGGCTCGAGGAGCTGCCGGAACGTCATGAAGTGCTGCTCGGCCAGGATCTCGGTCGGCGCCATGACCGCTGCCTGATAGCCGGCCTCGATCGCCGTCAGCACGCCCTGGGCTGCAACGATCGTCTTGCCCGAGCCGACGTCGCCCTGGAGGAGCCGATGCATGGGATGCGGCTCCGCCATGTCGCGCCTGATCTCCTCCCACACGCGCTCCTGCGCCCCCGTCAGCTTCCAGGGCAGGCGCGCGCGCAGGCGGGCCACCAGATCGCCGCGCGGATTCAACGCGAGCCCGCGCGCCCGCGCCACCCGGGCGCGCAGGATCGCGAGCCCGAGCTGCAGGAGCAGGCCCTCGTCGAACGAGAGGCGGCGGCTCGCCGTCGACAGGGCCGCGTCGGTCTCGGGGAAGTGCGCGTCCCGGATCGCCTGCGCCAGGCCGACGAGGCCCCGCCGCGCCCGGACAGTCTCCGGCAGCACCTCGTCCACCTCGGCGGCATGGGCCTCGACGAGGCGCCACATGAGCGATCGGAGCGCGCGCTGGGGCAGTCCTTCCGTCAGCGAGTACACCGGCACGAGCCGACCCGTATGCAGACGCTCGTCCTCGCCGTGCTCGACGATCTCGTAGTCCGGCTGCTGGAGAACGATCGCCCCCTTGTAGCGCCCGACGCGACCGTGCAGCACGAGCTGCTGGCCCCGCTTGAGGACGCGCGAGAGGTAGCGCCAGCCGAACCAGCTGGCGGTGGCGTAGCCGCTGGTGTCGCGGAGCATCACGGTGAACGGCACGCGGGAGCGTCCGGGGGGCGGCGGGCTCACGCCGACGATCACGCCCGAGCACGTGGCGGCCTGACCGGGCACGAGCGCGCGGAACGGAGTCAGCCGGGTTCTGTCCTCGTGACGGAGCGGCACGAAGAAGAGCGCATCCTCGATGGTGCGAAGCCCTTTCCGCTCGAGCTGGCTCGCGCGGTGGGGGCCGACGCCTTTCACGAACTGCAGGGGCGTCCGCAGACCGGGCGCGGCGTCTGTTTGCTTCATGGCCGTCCCCGTGCTATACAGTGCCTTCGGCTCTGTCCTCGGAAACTCGACTCCAGGGAGCACAAATGGCTCAGCGGTGTGACGTCTGCGGCAAAGGCCCGTCCGTCGGCAATACGATCAGTCACGCTCACAAGCTGTCGCGACGGCGGTGGCTTCCGAATCTGGTTTCGATGCGCGCCCTGATGGCCGGAAAGCCTCGGCGCGTGCGCGTGTGCACCCGCTGCCTCAAGGCGGGAAAGGTCACGAAGGTCATTTAAGCACAGACGGGAGGGGGCGTTTGCCCGCCCCCTCCCGAATGGGCAATGGTGGGAGGCCGCCACCCCCCACCAGCGAAACCGCGTTACTACTTCTTCTTCTTCTTGGCCTTCTTCTTCATCGATCGTCTCACCTCCTTCCGGGTAGCTGCGTGGTGTTGCCGTCGACGATCTACTTCTTCTTTTTCTTCGTCGCCTTCTTCTTCGCCATGAGATCACCTCCTTCCGCGAGCGCTGAATCGCCCATCGAGCATTCAGTAACCCATCGCCTCGCGCCTCAGGTGGTCGGCCTGCTCCCGTCCGCGGCCCTCGTAGTTCACGAGATCGGCATAGAGCTGCGGCAGACACACGATCTTGAGCCCGCCCTTCTCGAAGGCGCCGTAGAACACGCCCAGGTCGTATGGCGCGAAGAAGTGAAGCGCACCGTCCGCCTCGGCGGCGGGACGCAGGCCGAGAGCCCGCGCGACCGGCGCGGGATCTCCCTCGAGGTAGCCGTGCACCGCCGGAAATCGCAGGCTCGGCGCCAGCAAAGCGGCGCCCGCGTTCAAGGTGAACGCGTAGCGCCGCCCCTCGGCGGCCGCGACCCGCGCGATCTCGCCCATGAACTTCCGCGTGACGCGCTCCGGAGCGAGGTACGACGTCCGCTCGTTCATTCGATACGAGTACGACTCGCACCACCCCTCGAGCAGATCGGCCGGCTTCGACAACCGGAAGCGCTGGCTATCGTCGCGCTCGACCCACGCGAGCTCCTCGAGCCGCTTGATGACGTTGTGGGAGTGGCCCAAGCTCACTTCGGCAGCCCGTCCAAGCTCCTCGAGCCGCCACGCGCGGCCGGGCTCGACGAGCAGCACACGAATGACTCGCGTCGCCCGCGGGGCGAAGAGCGAGCGTAGAGGCCGGGTCGACGGCCGGACGTTGCGCTTGCCCTCCTTCTCGATCAGGGCGTTTTCCAGAGCGAGATAGCAGTTGCCCGACAGATCGACGAACCCGAGGTTGTTGCTCTTGAGGATGCGAGAGCTCTGGGGGCCGATGTAGACAGCTGCGGCCACCGGGTAAGCGTCAGGGACCTCCCGGCGGATCTCGTTCAGTCGCGTCACGGCGGCGCGAATCTGGCGCGGTTGTCCCAGAGGCGTCACTTCAACGACCAATGTGTGCTCCTGGCCGGCCAGATGGAATCGAGCTACCAAATCGGCGACTTGACCTCCGAACTTCGCGTCGGAGCTCTCCTGCCAGGCCTTGGCCTTCGGGAGAAGCTCCCGCAAGCGTTGGGCTACCTGTCGCCGTACCTCCTCGGATTTCAGCATGTTTCTCTTGCTCCGGACGTTTCAGCATCTGCTGAAACCATAAGTACTATTGAAAGTACCTGTCAAGCGAAAACTTACGGGTCAGAGCTAGAACAGCGAGGCAGTGATGCGGCGCGCTATGCGCGAGCGAGTGCTGCGAGGGCTCGGCGCAAGCGGCGGTGTCCGTCGAGCCGGCGCGCATAGGCCATCTCGCTCCCGCTTCCCTTGCTCCGCATGACGGCCAGGAGCGCGCGCCGCTCGGCGAGCGACCACGCCGAAAGATCCGGGATGAGCGCAGCCACGAGCGACATGCGCTCGAACGCGCGCCGCTCACCAGGCGGCCACGTCCCGCGCCGTCGGGCGCCGAGCGCACGCGCGACGCGCTCGGCCGCGTCGCGCGTGGCCCGGGCGCGGTCGCCGTCGAACCGGCGAGCGATGTCGCGCGCGACCAGCGCCGAAACGTCGCGTCGCCCGGAGACGGCGCTCGGGCGCCTTCTGACCGCCCGGGAGCGTCAGGAACACCTCGGCCGCGGCGAGCCGCTTCAAGGTCGGGATCGGCGAGCGATACGCGGGGTCGGCGACGATCTTCGCCCGCTCGTGGGCGAGGCGTCTGGACGACGGCCGGGTCGCGTGGTCGGAAACCGAGGCGATGATAGAAATAGAACGAGCCCGAGCGGAGCGCTTCGGCGCTCTCGTGCCCGAGCTGATAGCGGTCGATCACGACGGTCCGCATCCCGAAGATCCCGCGGTACGCGCGAAGGAGCTGCGTCGCGAGGTACGGCGACTCGCCCTGACGAAACGACGGAAAGATGTTGATGGCGAAGTCGAGCGTCCCGAACAGCTCCCAGCCGCCGCCGTAGCTCACCGGCACCCCGTTCTTCAGCGCCAGGAAGCCGTAGTAGCCCTCGAGGGGCAGCCGGAAGTCGGGCTCGATCCCGATGAAGGCGAGCCGGAAGCCGCGTCCGGCGTCCACGGTGAGCACGTCATCGGCGTTCGGGTACGAAAACGCGTGGAGCTCTCGCTGGCGGGTCGCCATGGCCACCCGCGCCGCCTCGATCATCGCCTCCGCCAGCGGCCGCGGCGCGGGGGTCAGCGGCAAAGGCCGCTCGAGCGCCTGGACGAGGTCGACGTCGCTCCGCTCGAGCGGCTCCATCGTGGAAGAAGGTGGCGTGCGAGGCGGCGCGCGCGAGCGTTCGCGAGCCCCCGGCGGTCCCGGGGCGCCAGAGAATCGGAAGGCCAGGCTCTCGAAGAGCCAGTCGCGCGTCTCCGCCGGCAGCCGCGCCCGCTCGAAGACTTCCACGATGAGCTGCAGGTCGCTGAGGCGGCGGCCGCCCTTCGCGACTCGAATCCACTGCCGCCAGCCCATCCCGCCTTCGCTGAACGCGTCGCCTTCCGCCGTCGTCGCGAGCAGTGACAGCGTCTCGTCGAGTCGATCCGCGTCGGTGAGCGCGGCCCAGGCAACCTCCGCCTCGCGCGGAAATCGCGCCGCGAGCCAGCGTGCCATGGGAAAGCCGAAGGGATAGTCGAGCGTGGTGCCCGTGATGCCCGGAATCGTACAGGCGCCGCCGCGCCGCGCGACCGAGCCGTTCCACGCGGGCGCCGAACGTCGCGAGCGCTCTGTCGACGAGCTCGAGGATTTCGGGGTCGTCGGGATAGGCCTGCAGGAAGCACAGCGTTTCGTGGAAGCGAAGCACGGTCGGGGCGTGACGGAGCGCGGTGCCCTCGAGCTCTTCGAGGAGTGCCTGCTTGTGCGACCGATCGTCGGGGGCGTAGCGAGAGGCGGCCGCGGCGAGTGCCTCGACGAGGCGACGCGATCTTACTGCATGGGGAGCTCCGAGCGCCCCCCAAGCCCCCCGACGTTCGGAGCGCCCCGGCGAAGCCGTGGCGTTCCTCTGCGCTGGCTGGAGCCCTCTACGGCTCGGAATCTTCGATACGCTCCATGGTCTCGTCGTCGAGGCCGAAGATAGTGACCGAGCTCGTGGATGACCGTGTCGCGTACCAGCTCCGCCATCTCCGCTTCGTCGGCGCAGTCTTCCTCGATCGGCCCCTGATAGATCGTGATCGTATCGGGCATGACGTTGCCGTAGCTCGAGTCGCGGCGCGTGAGATCGATGCCGCGGTAGAGCCCGTAGAGCGTGTCGGGCGGCTCGATGCCGAGATCGGCGAGGGTCTCGTCGTCGGCCCAGTCCTCGACGACCACGGCGATGTTCTGGATCTTGCTCTTGAACCGCTTGGGCAGGCGCCGCATGGCCTTCTCGACCAGCGCCTCGAACTGTCGGCGGGTCATCGGCGACCCGCGGGCGGCGCGGCGACCGGGGCCGCGAGCGGCACTAGAGGCCTCGGACGCGCTCGACGTTGATGACGTCTCGGACGTCGCGAATGGCGGCGATGATGTCCTGGAGCTGCCGGAGGTCGGCGACCTCGACGACGAAGTTGTTGATCCCGCGCCGGTCGTCGGTCACGGTGACCTCGGCCTTCGTGATGTTGCCGTTGCGGGCCGAGATGGCGCCGGTGATCTCCGAGAGGAGTCCCGGCCGGTCCTTGCCGATGTAGACCGCGATCCGGACGGGCCGCTTGCCCGGCTCTTCCACGTCCCACTCGACGTCGATCAGCCGCTCCCGGTCGAGCACGCTCTTGGCGACCGTGAGGCAGTCGCGCGCGTGCACGGTGAGGCCGCGGCCGCGCGTGATGAAGCCGACGATCGGATCGCCCGGCAGCGGGTTGCAGCAGCGCGCGAACCGCACCAGCAGGTCGTCGACGCCGCGGATGCGCACGCCGTCGACCGGCGCCGGGCGCGTCGCCGACGGCTTCGGCTTCTCGGGCGTCTCCAGGAGCGCGTTGGGCGCCAGCTTGTTCAGAACTTGATGAACGGAGCTCTTGCCATAGCCGATCGCCGCCAGCAGCTCGTCGGCCCCGGCGAAGCCGAAATCGGCCGCCGCCTTCTTGATCTCCTCGCCGCCGAGCAGCGCGGTGGGATTCAGGCGGTATTTGCGAGCCTCGCGCTCGAACATCTCGCGGCCGAGCTCGATCGAGCGCGCGCGCTCCTCGACCTTGAGCCACTGGTTGATCTTCGCGCGCGCCCGCGTCGACTTGACGATCTTCAGCCAGTCGCGGCTCGGGTGCTGGTTCGGCGACGTCACGATCTCGACGATGTCGCCCTGGCGCAGGGTGAACCGGAGCGGGACGAGCTTGGCGTTCACCTTCGCCCCGACGCAATGCTCGCCCACCTTCGTGTGGACCGCATAGGCGAAGTCGAGCGGCGTCGCGCCTTCCGGAAGCGCCTTCACGTCGCCCTTGGGCGTGAAGACGTAGACCTCGTCGGGGAAGAGGTCGACCCGCACCGTGTCCATGAACTCGCGCGGGTCCTTGGTGTCCTGCTGCGTCTCGATCAGCTGGCGCAGCCACACCAGCGACTCGTCGAGCTTGTCCTTGCCGGCCTTGCGCTCCTTGTAGAGCCAGTGGGCCGCGATGCCCTCCTCGGCGATGCGGTGCATCTCGCGCGTGCGGATCTGGATCTCGACCGGATCGCCCTTGGGGCCGATCACCGTCGTGTGGAGCGACTGGTACATGTTGACCTTCGGCATCGCGATGAAGTCCTTGAAGCGCCCCGGCACCGGCTTCCAGAGCGAGTGGATCACCCCGAGGGCGCCGTAGCAATCGCGCACCGACGCGGTGATGACGCGGACGGCCGTCAGGTCGTAGATCTCGTCGAACTCGCGGCCCTGATCGTGCATCTTCTTCCAGATCGAATAGAAGTGCTTGGGCCGGCCGCGGATCTGCGAGTCGATCCCGACCTCGGAGAGCTTGCGCTGGAGGATCGCGATCACCTGATTGATGTCGGCCTCGCGCTCGAGGCGGCGCTTGGCGACGCGCTTCTGGAGGTCGACGTAGTCGCCCGGGCTCAGCGAGCGGAGCGCCAGGTCCTCGAGCTCGGCCTTCACCTTGGCCATGCCGAGTCGGTGGGCCAGCGGCGCGTAGATGTCGAGGGTCTCCTGCGCGATCTTCTTGGCTCTGTCGGGCGACAGATAGTCGAGGGTGCGCATGTTGTGCAGCCGATCGGCGAGCTTGATCATGAGCACGCGGAGGTCGCGCGCCATCGCGACGAGCATCTTCCGGAAGTTCTCGGCCTGCCGCTCTTCCCGCGACGAGAACGCGAGCTTGCCGATCTTGGTGACGCCGTCGACCAGCTCAGCGATCTCGCCGCCGAACTCGCGCTCGAGGTCGGCCTTGGTGGCGGTCGTGTCCTCGAGGACGTCGTGCAGCAGCCCCGCGGTCACGGTGGTCACGTCCATCTTGAAGTCGACGAGGAGGTTGGCGACCTCCAGGGGATGGCTCAGATACGGCTCACCGGAGGCGCGCTGCTGGCCCTGGTGGGAGGCGGCAGAGAATCGATAGGCGCGCGCGAGAACGTCGAGATCAGCGCCCGGCTGGTACTTCGGAATCTCCTCGATCAGGGTCTCTAGTTGTGTCAAGTGACCAAAACCTTTGGTTGACCAACTAGTTTGACACGCTGATCAGGCTTTCGCCACCGCTTTCTTGCCGCGCCGCAGTCGTCCCTCGACGTGGCTCGTCCAGTCGACGACGAGCGCTCCCGCCACGTAGATCGTGGAATACGTGCCGGTGATGACGCCGACGAAGAGGACGAAGGCGAAATCCTCGAGCGTCTTGCCCCCGAAGAAGAGCACGACGGCCGTCGAGAAAAAGGTGGTCAGCGAGGTCAGGATCGTTCGCGACAGGGTCTGGTTGACCGCGTCGTTCATCAGCTGCGCGAAGCTGCGCCCTTTCGGCGCGGACCGGCCGCGGTTCTCGCGGAGCCGGTCGTAGGCGACGATCGTGTCGTTGACCGAATATCCGATGATCGTCAGCAGCGCCGCCAGCACCGGCAGCGAGAACTCGCGATGGGTCAGCGACAGCGCGCCGAGGCACACGATCACGTCGTGCACGACGGCGACCACCGCGGCGACTCCGCCCCGCAGATCGAACCGGAAGGCGAGGTAGATGGCGATCCAGACGAGGCCGGCCAGCACCAGATACACCGCCTGGAGCTGCAGCTCTCGGCCGACCTGGGGGCCGACGAACTCGACCCGCCGGATCTCGAACTTGCCCAGCGACGGCTCGGCGCTCGAGCGCGCCCTGTACGCGCCGTGCGACCTCTTCCGAGCCGGCCGCGGTCAGCGGCAGCCGGATGAGGTACTCGCGGACGTCGCCGAACTCCTGGATGATGCTGTCGCCGAGCTGGATCGTGGCGAGGCTCGCCCGGATCTTGGCGATCGCCGGCGGCTGCTCGAAGCGGACCTGTATCAAGGTGCCGCCGGTGAAGTCGATGTCGTAACGCAGCCCGCCCTGGACGACGAGCGAGCCCAGCCCGATCAGGGTAATCACGAGCGAGAAGAGATACGCCCACTTCCGCTTGCCGATGAAGTCGTAGTTCGGGTTCTTGAAGAGCTCGATCATATCGAGATCGGCGTCCACCTTCCGCCGCCCCATGTACAGGAGGTCGAAGAGCAGGCGCGTGAAGAAGTAGGCGGTGAAGAGGCTCGCCCCGAGGCCGATGAACAGCGAGACCCCGAAACCCTTGACCGAGCTGGTGCCGAACGACAGGAGGATGATCGCCGTCCCCATCACGGTGAGGTGCGTGTCGACGACGGTGCGCAACGCGCGGCGGAATCCGGCCTCGATCGCCGCCCGCGGCGTCTTCCCCACCCGCATCTCTTCCCGGATCCGCTCGAAGATCAGGATGTTCGTGTCGACGGCCATGCCGATCGTCAGCGCGACACCCGCCAGGCCCGGCAGGGTCAACGTCGCGTTGATGGCGGCCATGCAGGCGAAGAGGATCAGGAGGTTCAGGCCGAGCGCCACGTCCGCCACGAGCCCGGAGAGTCGGTAGTAGACGAGCATGAAGACGAAGACCACGACGGCCGAGCCGGCGATTGCGATGAGCCCCTGCCGGATCGAGTCGGCGCCGAGCGACGGGCCCACCGTGCGCTCCTCGAGGATGACGACCGGGGCGGGCAAGGCGCCGGCGCGCAGCACGATGGCGAGATCGCGCGCGTCCTCGACGGTGAACTGTCCCGTGATCACCGCGCGCCCACCTGGGATGCGCTCGTTGATGCGCGGCGCCGAGTACACGGTGCCGTCCAGGATGATCGCCAGCCGCCGGCCGACGTTGTGCTCGGTGACGTCGCCGAAGATCCGCGTGCCGGTCGACGTGAACTCGATCGCGACCTGCCAGTTCCCCATCGAGTTCGGGTCGGCCGAGACCTCGGCGCGCGTCAGCTCGGCGCCGGTGAGCAGGCTCCGCTTCTGGACCACGTATGGGATCTTCCGCTCGGCCTTGGTCTGCTTGTCTACCTCGCGCCCGTAGAGGATCTCGGAGCCCTCCGGCAGCTGGCCGGCCAGCGCCTGTTCGACCGGCGTCCGCTCGTCGAGCAGCTTGAACTCGAGCAGCGCCGTCTTGCCGATGAGGGCCTTGGCGCGCGCGGGATCCTGCACACCCGGCAGCTGGATCAGGATCTTGTCGGCGCCCTGCCGCGTGATGGTGGGCTCGCTGACCCCGAACTGATCGACGCGGTTGCGGATCGTCTCCAGCCCTTGCCGGACGGCGTCGTCCCGCAGCTGATTGACGCGGCGCTCGCTCATCACGAGCCGGAAGCGTCCCGCCGCCTGGTCGTCGTCGCGCCGCTCGAACGACTCGAACTCCGCGACGACGGTCCGGGCGTCGTTCCACGACTGCGGGTTCGCCAGCTCGACCTGGATCGCGGTGGTCCCGTCGCGCGTGATCCGCTTGACGGGGATGCCCTTGCGCTCGAGCGCCGTCTTGAGGTCCTCGGCCACGCGATCGGTCTGGCTGGCGACGTGCCGCTCGGCCTCGACGCCCAGCATGAGATGGATTCCGCCCTGCAGATCGAGCCCGAGGTTGATCGCGCTCTTGAGGGGGTACAGATACCACACGGACACGGCGACGACGACGAGCACGAGCGCGATACGCAGCCGGAGGTGCTTAGGCATCCTTCTCGCCCTGCCCTGCCGTCACACGGCCGATGGCGGAGCGGTCGAACTCGAGCTTGACCTGGTCGGCGACCCGCAGGGTCACGGTGTGCTCGCTGAGCCCCGTCACGGTGCCGTGCAACCCGCCCGTGGTCACGATGCGATCGCCCCTCTTGATCGACGCCAGCATCTGCTCGCGCTCCTGCTTCTGCTTCTGCTGCGGACGCAGTAAGAGGAAGTAAAAGATCGCGAGCATCGACGCGATCATGATGACCGTGGGCAGCATGCTCTGAGAGCCGCCGCCGGGTGCCGTCCCGGCCGCGTACGCTAGATCAGGAAAGAGCATCGAGTCCGACGCCTCCGCGGGTGGTGGTGCGCGCAAAGCGACTGGTCGCGCAAAACATCAACGGATGATACTGCATAGACAGAGGTCGGTCCAGAAACATCGAGCTATCGCCCACTTCCGAGCGCCGCACGGCGCCCGACCTTGACGTCGTCGACACCCGCCGGAGAATGGATCAGACGCCGAGGAAGGACGGCCGACCCATGGAAACGTACGACGTCGTGGTGCTCGGTGGGGGTTCCGCGGGCGAAACGGTGGCGACGACGGTCGCGCGAGGCGGCAAGTCGGTGGCCGTCGTCGAGGACAGGCTGCTCGGAGGCGAGTGTCCGTACTTCGCTTGCATGCCCAGCAAGGCGATGCTGCATTCGGCGGCGATTCGCCATCAGATCGGCGACGCCCACACGGCCGGCGCGGTGAGCCGGCCGCTGAGTCTGGACGAGGGGCGACTCGCCTACGGCGCCGCGGCCGCCCGGCGCCACCGCATCGCGGACCGCCTCGACGATTCCGACCGGGTGCGCGAGCTTTCGTCGCAAGGCATCGCCGTTCACCGCGGGCGCGGGCGCGTCGATCGGCCCGGCGCTCTCGAGATCGACGGGCGAACGATCGGCTGGCGCGATCTCGTCGTCTCGGTCGGCACCGTCGCCGACATCCCCGAGATCGAGGGCCTGGACCGGGCATCGATCTGGACGAGCGAAGACGTCTATACGACGCCGGAGCTCCCCCAGTCGGCGCTCGTGCTCGGCGGCGGTCCCGTGGGCTGCGAGATCGCGCAAGTCCTGGCGCGGTTCGGCGCGCGCGTCACGATCGTCCAGCAAGGGCCGCGCCTGATCCCGGGCGAAGAGCCCGCCGTGGCCGAGCTCTTGGCCGACGTCCTCGGCCACGAGGGAATCGAGGTGCGTCTGAACGCCAAGGCCATCCGGACGGAGCTCTCCGCCGATGCCTGCCGGCTCGCCTTGCGCGACGGGACGCAGCTTACGGCTCAAAAGCTCATCGTCGCCGTCGGACGGTCGCCCCGCCTGCAGGGACTCGGCCTGGAGGCGTTGAGTATCGAGCCGGGGCCAGGCGGCTTTCTCCAGGTGGATGACCGCTGCCGGGTACGCGGCCAGGAGCACGTGTGGGCCGGCGGGGACGTCACCGGCATCGCCGAGTACACGCACACCGCCAGCTATCACGGGCGGATCATCGCGGCGAATCTGCTCGGACGTGAAGCGCGGGCGGATCATCGCGCCATCCCTCGATCCGTCTACACGGAGCCGGCGGTGGCGTGCGTGGGGCTCACGTCGGCCAAGGCGCGCGAGCGCGGCCACGACGTGATCGTCGCGTCCATGGAGATCGGCCAGACCGCGCGCGCCAGCACGACCGGATGGACGACGGGGCGGCTGGTCCTCGTCGGCGACCGAAAGCGCCGCACCCTGCTCGGAGCCGCCGCGATCGGGCCCCACGCGGAGGAGTGGATGGGCGAGGCCGTGCTCGCGATCCGCGCCGAGGTCGCGATCGAGGTGCTGGCCGACGTCGTCCACGCGTTCCCGACGTTCAGCGAGGCCTACGAGGCGCCGCTACGGGAGCTGGTCGAGAAGATGGGCGCGCGAGCGTGACGCGAGCGCTGAAACGCGCGCGTCACTCCTCGGCGGCCGCCGAGACGGGGTAGCGCGAGAAGAACCGGGCGTGGAACGGCCCGAACGCGCCCGCCGCGATCGCCGCGCGCATGTCATGCGCGAGCCGGAGAAAGAACGTGATGTTGTGCAGAGTGAGCAGGCGGTACGCGAGGAGCTCGCCGGCCATGAACAGGTGGCGCAGGTATGCGCGCGAGAACCCGCGGCACGCATAGCAGACGCACTCGGCGTCGAGCGGCGCGCCGTCGCGCGCGTACCGGGCCTGCTTGAGCGTGACGGGGCCGTCGGTCGTGAAGGCCTGACCGTTGCGCGCGTTCCGCGTGGGCAGCACGCAGTCGAACATGTCCACGCCGCGCGCGACCGACTGGACGAGATCCTCGGGCTTGCCGACTCCCATGAGATAGCGCGGCTGGTCCGACGGCAAGAGGCTCGCGACCAGCTCGGTGAGGTCGTACATCGCCGGCTTCGGCTCTCCCACCGCCATGCCGCCGATCGCGTAGCCGTCGAAGCCGAGCTCCACGGTCGCCCGCGCCGCCTGCCTCCGGAGGTCGGCGTCCACGCCCCCCTGCACGATCCCGAACATCGCCTGGCGGCCCGCGCCCGTCGCGGCGTGCGCTGTCTTCGAGCGCGCGGCCCAGCGCAAGGTCAGCGCGAGCGAGCGCTCGGCGTCCGCGCGTGACACGGGATACGCGAGGCACTCGTCGAGCGGATGGATGATGTCGGCGCCCAGCGCCTGCTGCACCTCGACGACGAGCTCGGGCGAGAGGAAGTGGGTCGAGCCGTCGACCGGCGAGCGGAACTCGACGCCGGCCTCGCTGATCTTCCTGAGCTTGGAGAGGCTCCACACCTGGAATCCGCCGGAGTCGGTCAGAATGGCGCCGTCCCAGCCCATGAAACGATGGAGGCCGCCGAGCTCACGGACGAGGTCGTGGCCGGGCCTGAGAAGCAGGTGATACGTGTTGGCGAGCACGATCTGGGCGCCGGCCGCGCGGAGGTCGTCCGGCCCCAGCGCCTTCACGGCGGCGTGTGTGCCGACCGGCATGAAGATCGGCGTCTCGACGACGCCGTTCGGCGTGGTCAGCCGGCCGGCGCGGGCGGCGCCATCGATGGCGACCAGCTCGAACTTCACAGGATCAACGTCGCGTCGCCGTAGGAGTAGAAGCGATAGCCGGCGCCGACGGCGTGGCCGTAGGATTTCAAGATCAGCTCGCGCCCGGCGAACGCGGAGACCAGGGCCAGGAGCGACGAGCGCGGCAGGTGGAAGTTCGTCAGAAGCGCGTCGACCGCGCGGAACGCGTAGCCGGGCGTGATGTAGAGCCGGGCCTCGCCGTCGCCGGCGCCCACCCGCCCGTCCGATGCGGCCGCGCTCTCCAGCGCCCGCGCCGTCGTGGTGCCGACCGCGATCACCCGGCGGCGTTCGGCCCGCGCCCGATTCACCGCATCGGCGACGCTCGGCGGGATCGCGATTCGCTCCGGCGGCAGCGCGTGATCCTCGATCCGCACCGTCTTGATCGGGCGAAACGTGCCGGGCCCGACGTGCAAGGTGAGCTCGTGAACCTCGACGCCGTGACGCCGGATGGCGTCGAGCAGGCCCGGCGTGAAGTGAAGGCCGGCGGTCGGCGCCGCGATCGACCCGAGCGGCCGCGCGTAGACAGTCTGGTAGCGTTCGAGGTCCTCCGCGGTGGGCGCGGCGAATCGATCGATGTATGGCGGCAGCGGCACCCGGCCGTGCTCGCGCAACAGGTCCTCGATCGAGCCGTCCAGTCGCTCGACCATGCGCGGACCATCCGCGTCGGCGCCGACGACGCGCAGCCGGGCGGCGGGCCCGTCGCCGACCAGGAGGTCGACCCCCACACGGCTCCGGCGTCCCGGGCGCGTCAACGCCCGCCAGCCGCGCCCGTCGACCGGCTCGATGAACAGCAGCTCGATTTCGCGTCCATCGGCGTCGCGTGCCAGGACCCTCGCGGCAATCACGCGGGAGTTGTTGACGACGAGGCAGTCCCCGGTCCGCAGCAGACCGGGAAGCTCGATGAACGTGTGATCCTCGATGCCGCCGCTCGCGCGGTCGATCACCAGGAGCCGCGAGGCGTCGCGGGTCGGCGCCGGCGTCTGCGCGATCAGCTCTGGTGGAAGGTCGTAGTCGAGCTCGGACAGGTCCACGGCTCGTCAGTGTACCTCGCGCCGACCGCCCACCCGCGCCATGCCAGACGGCATGTCGAGGGTCCCCACCGCCAGGCTCTCTTGCAGGGTGAAATGGCCGAATCGAGCGGATCGCCGCGCCGGTCTCGGCGGTACCCCGCAAGACGGCATTGCACCCGGCATCCGAGGATCGGCCCAGAGGCTCGGTGCATCGCGTGGTACGAGGCTTGCTGAACTCGAGCACGTCGCGACTCGAGCGAGGAGGACCTGCAATCGTCCCGGATCCGATCGGCCTGGATGGGAACGTCACGACGATGGGGATCGACGTGGGCGCGACGACCATTGCCGGCGGTCTCGTCACCGGCGCCGGCGACGTCCTCGAAGTCGTGCAGGCGCGGACGCACGCGCATGGGCCCGGAACGGCCGTCGACACCCTCTTCGAAGTCGTCGACGGCCTGCTCGCGAAGACGACCGAGCGAGACCTGAGCCCGGTCGGCGTCGGTGTCGGCGTGCCCGGCGCCATCGATCCCGAGAAGGGCGCGATGATCAGGCCGCCGCACCATCCCGTTCCCGAGCTGGCCGACATGCGCCTCGGCGAGCAGATCAGCGCCCGGACGGGAATCCCGGCATTCGTAGACAACGACGCGAACGCGCTGGCGCTCGGCGAGTGGACGTTCGGAGTCGCGCGCGGCGCTGCCTCGCTGGTGCTCCTGGCGATCGGAACGAACATCGGCGGCGGGATCATTCACGATCGTCGCGTCGTACGTGGCCACAGTGGATTCGCCGGCGAGCTCGGTCACGTGCCGGTCAACTTCGACGGGCCTCGCTGTTTCTGCGGCGGCAGGGGCTGCCTCGGCGTCTATCTCGGGGGCGCCCAGATGGCGCTCGAGGCCCAGCGGCGCGTCGATCCGCGGCAGCCGTCCCCGCTGCTCGAGCTCGCCCGCGGCGAAGTCTCAGCGATCACCTCGAGCCTCGTGTTCCAAGCGGCGCGCGCCGGCGACCCGCTGGCGCGGGCCATGGTCGAGGAAGCGTGCGAGGCGCTGGGCGCGAGCCTCGGCGGACTCGTCAACGGTCTGAATCCCGAGGTCATCGTCATCACCGGCGGTGTCGCCGAATCACTCGTGCCGCTCGAGAGCGACATTCTGCAGCGCGCCAGCCGCTACGCGTATGCGGCAGCGCTCTCGAACACGCGAATCTGCATCGTCCCGGCACACAAGCGCCGGACGATGCGAGGCGCCGCGGCGCTGGTTCTCTACGAGCTCAAGCGTCGAGGGCAGCGGGAGGCCTGATCACCATGTACGTCTATCGTCCGGACGCGAAGATCTTCTATCAGGCAACGGGCAGCGGCAGTCGCGACATCGTCCTGTGCCCGCAGTGTCAGCCGGTGTCGTACAGCCGCATGTGGAAATATCAGATCCCGTATCTGTCCCGCTACTTCCGCGTCGTCACGTTCGATCAGCGCGGCAACGGGCGCTCCGATCGACCCGCGAGCGGCTACGACCTGGACACGCGCTACGAGGACTTCGCGGCCGTGGTGGACGCGACGGCGCGGTCGCCCTTCGCGCTCGTCGCGCTGTCCTGCGCGGCCATGCTGGCGTTCCGCTACGTCGTCGAGCACCCCGAGCGGGTCTCGCACCTGATCCTCATCGCCGGTCAGTACTCCGAGTCCGTGCCGCAGCCCTTCGAGGAGAAGGTCGCGGCGGTCATCCGGAGCGATTTCGACGGCTGGCGCCAGCGGCTGTTCAAGCGAGTGTTCCAGGAGCCGCACTCGCTCAAGGGCATCGAGGACATGTTCGCGTGGGCCGGTGAGACGACACCCGACGTCCTCGTCGAGTCGCTTCGAGCGATCGACGGAACCAGTGTGTACGACATGCTGCCGCGCCTCACCACACCGACCCTGGTGCTTCACGGCACGCAAGACAAGATCGTCCCATACACGCACGCCAAGAAGCTCGCGGAGGCGGTGCCGGGGGCGCGTCTGGTCACCTTCGAGGGCGGCGGCCACGCGCTCCAGGGCCGCGACGCGGTGAAGGTCAACCGGCTCATCCGCGATTTCGTCCGCGACCGACCCGTCGAGGCCCACGCGATTCCCGCGACGACCGGGCGCGCGACCCCGCGGCCGCGGCCCCGCCGGAGCTCGCAGCGGCGCGTGCTCTGGCTCTCGAGCCCGATCGGGCTAGGCCACATCCAGCGCGATCTCGCCATCGCCAAGAAGCTTCGGGAGATCAGCCCCGATACGACGGTGGACTTCCTGGCCGCCGATCCGGCCGACCGCGTCGTGGCGAACTGGGGCGAACGCCTGCATCCCGCGACGAAGCTTCTGCTGAACGAGAGCGCGCACGTCGAAGGCTGGGCGCGGGACCACGAGCTGCACGCGTTCAACGCGCTCTGGGACATGGACGAGATCTTCACCACCAACTTCATGACCTTCGCCGACGTCGTCGAGGCCGAGGACTACGACCTCTGGGTCGGCGACGAGGGGTGGGACCTCGACTATTTCCTGCACGAGAACCCGGACCTCAAGCAGGCACCCTACGTCTTCATCACCGACTTCGTCGGCATGCTGCCGATGCGGGACGACCCCGATTCCGTAGAGTTTCGGCGCGCGTGGGAGAAGAACGCCGAGAACATCGACCATCTGCGCCTGCACCCGGACGTCCGCGACCTTTCGCTGATGGTCGGCGATCCGGACGACGTGCTCGACCGCGAGTTCGGCCCGAATCTGCCGAACATGCGCCAGTGGGCGCGCGAGCACTTCCAGTTCTCGGGCTACACGTATCACTTCGATCCGGGCGCGTATCGCGACAAGCCGGCTCTTCGGCGAGCCCTCGGCTACCCCGACGGCGAGCGCGTGATCCTCGTCTCGGTCGGGGGGACACGCGCCGGGCGCCATCTCCTGCGCAAGTGCGCCGAGGCCTTCGCGCCGGTGGCGCACAAGGTCCCGGACGCGCGGATGGTCCTGGTGGCCGGGCCGCGGCTCGATCCGAGCGAGCTGCCGACGAGCCCGCAGATCGAGGTGCGGCCGTTCATCCCGCGACTGTTCGAGCATCACGCGGCCGCCGATCTCGCGATCGTGCAGGGCGGGCTCACGACCACCATGGAGCTGGCCGCCCTCCACACGCCCTTCTTCTACTTCCCGCTCCGGAATCACTTCGAGCAGCAGTTCTTCGTCTCGCGCCGCCTCGAGCGGCTCGGCGCCGGTGTCCGGATGGACTTCGACCGGACCTCACCGGAGGAGCTCGGCGCCGCGATCCTCGATCACCTCGGCAAACCCGTTCATCCTCGCGACGTGCCGGTCGGTGGGACCGAGCGCGCCGCCCGAATGATCGCCAACCTGCTCTGAAAGCGAGGAGAGTGTCATGGGCGAGCAGATCAACGACGTCAACGTCGGGAAGTTCAAGGAGCTCGACGGCATGATGCGGGCCAATCCCGCCCTCACGAAGGCCACCTTCAAGCTGAAGTCGACGTGGCGTCGCGGCACGAAGACCCTGGTCGAGGTCGGCACGATCCAGGCGGTCGGCCAGGATCTGTTTCCGCCGACGCGCAAGTTCTGGATCATGACCGACGATCCGGACGTCCTGGGCGGTGTGGACAGCGGCCCGACGCCGGCGGAGACGCTCGTGGCCGCCCTGGCGGGCTGCGTGACCTCCGGCATCGCCAGCAACGCGGCGATGTTCGACGTGCCGCTCGACGGGATCGACATCGACATGGAGGCGGCGCTCGACTTCCGCGGTCTCCTTGGACACGACAAGTCGGTCCGCACCGGGTTCAGCGACATCCGGTACACGGTCACGATCAAGAGCCCGGCGCCCGAGGACAAGGTCCGCCGGTGCAAGGAGACGATCGACCGCAAGTCGCCCGTGCGCGACACGCTGGCGAACCCGGTTCGCATCACCTCGGACTTCGTGTACAAGCCGAGGTAGTCGGGGGCTGGTCGGCGATGTCGGCGGAAATCAGTTGCCTTCTCACGAAGGGGCTCGTTCCTTTCGTCGAGCGGACCGTCGGCCCGGAGGGTGTGGCGGCTCTACTCCGGACCGCAGGCCGCCCCCGTGAATACCTGACGGCGGAGTACAACTGGATTCCCCTTTCGCTCGCCGACCAGCTCATCCGGCTCGTGATGAAGCTCATGGGCGAGCCGGACCAGGACCGCTGGGCACGGCGCTTCGCCGACGACTTCATGGACTGGAAGCCGTCGCGCGAGGAGCGGAGCTGGGTCGGGGCCTACACGATGAGTCTCGGAAGTCCGCGCGCGGTGTACGCGGACACCTTCAACCTCATCCTGCAGCAGGGCTGGGCACGTTCCGAGATCGTCTCGATGGGGCGCCGGCGCGCGGTCTATCGCACGACGCCGAACCCCGGCGTCACGATCCCGCGCTGGCTCTGCACCCTGGCGCGCGTCGTCCACGAGCGATATCCCACCAACTGGCTGCTTCCGCGCGCGCGTGTGACGGAACATCGATGCGCCGCCCGCGGAGACGAATGCTGCGAGTGGGAGATCCGCTGGAAGAACCCGTCGTTCGGCACCCGGTTCTGGGCGTCCGCCGCGGGCGGCCTCGCCGCCTCGGCGGCCCTCGGTGCGCTCCTCGCTACCACCACCGGCTCTGCCGTGGCCGGCGACGGCCGCGCTCGTCGCGCTCCCCGCTCTCTGCGGCGGCACGCTCGGGTACGCGATGCTCCAGCATCATCGTCGCGCGCATTTCCAGAAGCTTCTGAAAGTGCAGGCCGACGAGATCGTCTACTCGAGCCTCGAGCTCGAGAAGAAGTTCCGCGATCTCGGCACCAAGGTCGAGCAGCTCTCGATGCTGAGCGATCTCAGCGCCGCGGTGAACGCCACGCTCGACCCGGAGCGGATCTATCAGCAAGCCCTCGACCAGCTCGTCCACCGCATGGGCTACCAGGGCGTCTATTTCTTCCTGGTCGACCGCGAGCGCCAGCGGATCGTCGGCCACACGGGAATCGGCGGCCGATCGGGAGTCGCGTTCGAGAAGGTGGAGCTGCCGCTGGACGCGCGGGCGAGCGTGGCCGCGAAGGTGGCGACCACCGGCGCCGCGGTCCTCGTCGAGGACGTCGAGACGACCAGCGAGCCGGCCGATCGGGAGCTGGCCCGAGCGCTGAACGTGCGCTCGGGCGTCGCGGTGCCCCTCACGGTCAGGGGGCGAGTCTTCGGGGTGATCGAGGCGGTGTCGAGCGACGCGCGTGGGCTCGGTGCCGCCGACGTCGAGCTCTTGATCGCCGTGGCCAACCACGTCGCGCTGGCCGTGGACAAGGCCGACAGCTTCCGGACGATCGAAGATCTGTCCCGCGGCCTCGAGGAGAAAGTGCGGGTGCGGACCGAGCAGCTGCGGGCCGCCAACGAGGAGCTGCGCGCCGCGTATCGCGACCTTCAAGCCACGCAGATGCAGCTCATCCACCGCGAGAAGATGGCCTCGGTCGGTCAGCTCGTCGCCGGGGTCGCCCACGAGCTGAACAACCCGATCGGGTTCGTGTTCTCCAACGTCTCGACGCTCGACGACTTCGTCAAGCGCCTGCGCGCGATGCTCGAGGGCTATCGCGCCCTGGCCCTGGAGCCGGCGGACACGGAGCGAATGGAGCGACAGTGGGCCGAGCTGAAGGTGGACTACGCGCTCAAGTACCTCGACTCGATGACGCAGGGAATCCGGGAGGGCGCCGAGCGGGCGCGAAAGATCGTGCGCGATCTTCGCGTGTTCGCGCGGAGCCAGGACGACATCTGGCTGCCGGTCGATCTGCACGAGGACCTCGAGTCGAGCCTGACCTTGCTGAATCACCTCTTGAAGGATCGGATCACGATCCATCGCAAGTTCGGCGACCTGCCGCCGGTCGAGTGTGTCCGCTCACAGATCGATCAGGTGTTCCTCAACCTGCTCGCGAACGCCGCGCAGGCGATCCACGCCGAGGGCGCGATCACGATCGAGACTCGACGCGAGAACGGCAGCGCGGTCGTCGCGATCAGCGACACCGGTCCGGGCATCGCGCCGGAGATTCTGGGGCGCATCTTCGATCCGTTCTACACGACCAAGCCGGTCGGCGAGGGCACCGGACTCGGACTCTCGATCAGCTACGAGATCGTGAAGAAGCACGGCGGCCACATCCGCGCGGAGAGCCCGCGCGGCGGGGGCGCCACCTTCACGGTCTCCATCCCGCTGAGCCGTTCGAGGTAGGCGTTGCGCGGCAGCGAGACCTTGCTGCTGGTCGACGACGAGCCCCGGGTGCTCGACTCGCTCGAGGCCCTCCTGGCGAGCGACTATCAGATCCTCCGCGCTCAGCGGGCCGACGAGGCGATCGACCTCCTGCTGACAGGGTCGATCGCCGTGATCATCAGCGATCAAAGGATGCCCGGTATGAGCGGGACGGATCTGCTCGCGCGGAGCCGGGACGTGTCGCCCGACACGGTACGGATCCTCCTCACCGCCTTCACCGACGCCGACGCGCTGATGGAATCGATCAACGCGGCCAACATCTATCATTTCATCTCCAAGCCCTGGGATCCCACGGAGCTGCTCCACACGGTGCGGGGCGGAGTCGAGCGGTACCGTCTGACGCGCGAGCGCGAGCGGCTCATCGGCGACCTCGAGGCGAAGAACCGCGACTTGCAGGCCGCCTTCGCGCGGCTCTCGGCCGCGCAGGGCGATCTGGTGCGCGAGGCCGCGCTGCGCGCGCAGCTCCAGCGCTACGTGTCCCCGAGGCTGGTCGACCTCGCCGTCGCCAATCCGAAGCTGCTCGAGCTTCCGGGCGACTGGCGCGAGGCCACGGTCCTGTTCGCCGACATCCGCGGCTTCACGCAGCTCACCGAGAATACGCCGGCGCCGATCATGATCGGCCTACTGAACGACTACTTCACGGAGATGATCGAGGTCATCTTCAGCCACCAGGGAACGGTCGAGCAGCTGATCGGTGACGAGATCGTGGCGCTGTTCGGCGTGCCCGAGGGCGCGGAGGACGCGCCGCTGCGCGCCGTAGGCGCGGCGATCGACATGGTCGCGGCCGTGCAAAAGCTCGGCGCGCGCTGGGCGGAGGCCGGCCTTCCCACGTTCGACATCGGCGTGGGGATCAGCTCGGGGCGCGTCATGGCCGGCACCATCGGCTCGGCGCGGCGCCGCGAGCTGATCGTCGTCGGTCGCGCGATGATCGCCGCCGCTCGCATCCAGCGCATGACAAGACTCTTCGACGCGCATATCATCGCGAGCGAGGAGACGTTCCGGCAGGTCGGTGATCTGGTGAGATACCGCGAGCTCGGCACGCCCCGCCTGAAGGGCATCAAGCATCGGCAGGCGCTGTTCGAGATTCTCGGTTACCGAGACGCCGAGCTCGGCGCCGTTCGATCCACCCCTGCCCAGTCGCGGCGAGGAGCCGACGTGGAACGACCGACGGTCCTGATCGTGGACGACGAGCCGCGCGTGCTCGACGCGCTCGAGGCGATCCTGGCCGCCGAGTTCCCGGTGGTTCGCGCGGCTCACGGCGAGGAAGCGCTCGGCGTCCTCGAGCGCCAGGAGGTGGCGGTGATCCTCACGGACCACCGGATGCCCGGCATGACCGGAGTCGAGCTCTTGCGGCGGAGCCAGGAGATCGCCCCGCACGCGATCCGCATCGTGCTCACCGCCTACACCGACGTCGACAGCCTCATGGAAGCGATCAACACCGGCCGGATCTATCACTTCATCCCAAAGCCGTGGGATCCCCCCGAGGTCCTGGTGGTCGTCCGGCGCGCCGCAGAACGCTACGAGCTCGCGCGCGAAAACGCACGCCTCAAGGACGAGCTCGAGCTGGCGTGCAACGCCATGCAGCGCGAAGCGTCGGCCGCGCGCGAGCGGCCGCTGTCGCTCGAGAAGGTCGTCGGGGCGCAGTCGGGTCTGCGCGCCGCCGTCGAGCTGGCGCGGCGCGTTCTCGATGGTGACACCACCGTGCTCCTGCTCGGCGAGACCGGCACCGGCAAGGAGCTGTTCGCGCGCCTGATCCACGAGAACAGCCCGCGGCGGGCCGCGCGGTTCGTGGCCCAGAACTGCGGCGCGCTCGCCGAATCGCTGCTCGAGTCGGAGCTGTTCGGCCACGCGCGCGGCGCGTTCACCGGGGCGACCGGCGAGCGCAAGGGCCTCTTCGAGGAGGCCGACGGCGGCACGATCTTCCTCGACGAGGTCGGCGAGATGCCGACGCCGATGCAGCTCCGTCTGCTGCGCGTGCTCCAGGAAGGCGAGATCCGCCGCGTCGGCACGTCGTCCGACCGCAAGGTGAACGTCAGGCGTCATCGCCGCCACCAACGCCGATCTCGACGCGGAGGTGCGGCGGCGGTCGCTTTCGCAAGGACCTCTACTACCGCCTCAACGTGTTCCCGATCCGGCTGCCGCGCGCTCCGCGAGCGGCCCGAGGATATCCCGGCCCTGGCCGACTACTTTCTCCGCCTGCACCGCCAGCGCGCGCGGCGCGTGGTGCCGTCGATCTCGCCGGAGGCGCTCCGCTGCCTGCGCGGTTATCCATTCCCCGGCAACGTGCGCGAGCTCGAGAACGAGATCGAGCGCGCCGTCGCGCTCGCCGACGACGGCAGGCCGATCGGCGCCGAGCATCTGTCGGATCGCATCCGTCAGGCCGCCGAGTACGCCGGCCGCGAGCCTCACGCTCAACGAGGCCATCGAGCGGCTCAAGGTGCGGATGATCGACGACGCGCTCCGCGAATGCGGCTCGAAGACGCGCGCCGCGGAGCGCCTGGGCTTGAGCCGCCAGAGCCTGCAGCAGATGCTCCGCCGGCGTCAGCCCTAGCTCTTCGGCCTCCACGCGTTGCGACGGGGCGGGGCGGGCTTGGGGTGCCCACCGCGACCTGCGCGCGTTCGCTGCGGCGCGGCGACACCAGTCGGTTGGAGTTCAAGTAACGGTGCCTACACAGGTCACGGTGGGCACCCCAAGCCCACCCCGCCCCGTGTAGCGTGAGGTTGGTGCCGCCTCAGCCGGCGCCTCGGCTACACGCTGGCAAGTGCTTCCCGCACTTGGCGCAGGCGCGCCGAGCGAGCCGAGCACCTTCGCATGGTCGGTGGTGAGATGGCGCACGATCACGTCGGTGTAGCCGAGCGTGGCGAGCTCGGCGAAACTGCTCGACGACCTGCTCGACTGAGCCGGCGACGAGCGCCGGCGCGGGAATGCCGCGATAGCCCGCAGCCAGCACCTTGGCCTTGACTTCGTCGGCGTCGGCGGCCGATTCGCCGACGTAGATGTCGCGCCGGACCGCGACGGCCTTCGGCGTGCGGCCGTGGGCCTTGCAGCGCTCCAGGTAGAACGCGGCCTGGTCGCGCGCCTCGTCGAGCGTGAGCGAGGGCGAGGCGAGGAAGCCGTCCGCGAGGCGCGCCGCGCGATCGATCGCCGGGCGCGCGCTGGCGCCGATCCAGTACTCGACGTTCTCGGCGGGGCGCAGCGCCACCCTGGCGTCCCGAAACGTGAAGCGCCCGGACGAGCTGACGGTTTCGCCCCGTAGCAGACGCTGGACGATCGAGAACGATTCCTCGAACGCCGACGGACGATACTTCTGGCTCGTGCCCATCGCGGCGAACTGCGCCTCGTCGTACCCGAGTCCGCACTGGAAGATGAAGCGGCCGCGGGCGACCGACGCGAGGGTCCCGACCTGCTCCGCGACGAGCACGGGATTCCACAGCGGCAACAGGAACAGGCACCCGGCCGGCGCATCGCCCCACTCGGCGAGCAGTCGGCCGAGGATCGGCACGTTCTGGTAGTACGGGCCCGGCGTCGAGTGATGGTCGCCGACGAACAACGAGTCGAGGCCGGCCTGGCGCGCGGCCGCGGCCCGCTCGATCATCCAGCGCGCGCCTTCTCGCGGATCCTTCACGGCGTGACCGCTCGTCAGCGAGATCCCGACTCTCATCGTCGGGGGCCCTCCGGTGCGAGAGCTTAGCCGATCTTGGAGCCCGGGCGCGACGGGCTGGTCGGGGTCGAGCAGGATCACCTCCCCGGCCTCGTCGTAGGCGCCGAGCACGAGCACCTCGGAAACGAATGGGCCGATCTGCTTCGGCGGGAAGTTGACGACCGCGACGACGCGCCGGCCGATCAGGTCGGCGGGCCGGTAATGCGCGGTGATCTGCGCGCTCGAGCGCTTCACCCCGAGCACCGGGCCGAAGTCGATCCAGAGCCGGTAGGCGGGGCGCCGCGCTTCGGGAAATTCCTTGGCGTCGGTGACGACACCGACGCGCATGTCGACCTTCTCGAAGTCCCTGCCAGGAGATCGTCCACCGCGGCGAGCGCGTCGCCGAGGAGGCCGAAGGTCGTCCCGGGATAGTAGTACTCGAGGATCTTCTCGGCCTTGTAGCCCTGCTCGGCCATGCCCTTGGCGCCCCACTGGGACATGCCGACGCCGTGGCCGTAGCCGCGGCCGGAGAAGCGCGCGACCGCGTCGTCGATCGCGACCGCGAAGAGCGTCGACTTGACGATCTCGTAGCCGACCATGCGACGGAAGTCGTTGCCGCGCAGCCGCGCGGAGCTTCGGGTGCCGTGAACGGTCAGCTTCGCCACCCGGAGCGAGGCCGTGCGCTCGGTGACCTCGATGGCGGTCACCGTGCCCACCTCGTAGCCGTTTCGCTTGAGGATGTCGGACAGATCCGCGAGCTTGAGATCGAGCGTCCAGTAGAAATGCGGCGCCGCCACCGAGAACTCGTCGCGAACCGCCTTGAGCGCCGGCATGTTCCGCGCGCGCGAACACCGTGCGGGGATCCTCCGTGTAGCCGCCGCTCGTCGAGTGATAGAACGCCGGGAACAGCTCGCCGTCCCACAGCAGCACCTGGCCGGCGGTGTCGCGCACGGCGTCCCAGATCGGCGAGGTCGCGGGCACGTGTCCCAGGTACATCTGGTGGGTGGTCGAGGCGACGAGATGGTAGGGCCTGGGGCCGCTCGACGACCGATGGAAGGCCGCGTAGGTCCGCGCCACGATGGCCTGCGCGCGCAGGGTCTCGTGCGGCCAGCGCTCGCTGGTCTCGGCCCGCAGGACGCCGACGAGGTATTCCTCGAGGCGCAGCTCGTTCACGATCGCGAGGCCTTCGCCGTAGCGAACGATCTCCAAGGTCGCCGGATATTCACGCCCGTTCATTCGGATCGGGGCGTCGCTGGTCAGCCGAAACCCCGGCGCGAGCCGGCCGCTGATCTCCACGGCCTGACCGTTGGCGACGGCCCGAATGCTGTCGGCGCGCCATCCGCTCCGCGGGCACGCGGTGCAGCCGAGCTCGCTCACCTCGATGTTGAGCCCGCGCAGGTCTGCCGCGCGCGCGTTCTCGGCGATGGCCACACGGATCGTGTCCGACTCCGACCATCGCGGTTGCCGACAGCGCCAGCAGCGCCGCCGCCGCGAAGAGGCGTGCTCAACGACGGCCCAGGAAATACAGGATGAGGGTCAGGACGACGCTCAGGAGCAAGGACGTCGCGAGCGGGAAATAGAAGGTGAAGTTCCCGCGCTGGAAATGGATGTCCCCGGGGAGCCGGCCGAGCCACGGCACGCGGCCCGACGAGTACGAGCACCACGCCGGTGAGGACGATGAGCAGACCGAAGGCGATGAGGACCTTACCAACATCGTTCACGATTCACTCGAACAAGCCCTGCTGGCCCGGGGCGGCGGCGGGCGGCTGCTTGCCCAGATGCCGGTAGGCCTCGCGCGTGACCCGGCGTCCGTTGGGCGTCCGCACGACGAAGCCGATCTTCAGGAGATAGGGCTCGACCAGCTCCGAGAGGGTCTCGGCCTCGTCGTTGATGGTGGCGGCGATCGCTTCGAGCCCGACCGGTCCCCCGTCGTAGTGGTCGACGATCGCCGCCGAGAAAGCGCCGGTCGAGCCGGTCCAGACCGCGCGCGTCGACGCCCTCGCTGTCGAGCGCTCGGCGCGCGATGTCCTCGCCAATGCCGCCGTCTCCCTTCACCTGCGCGTAGTCGCGCACGCGGCGCAGCAGGCGGTTGGCGATGCGTGGGGTCCCGCGCGCGCGGCGCGCGATCTCGTGCGCCGCCGTCAGGGGCGATCTTCGACTCGAGAATCGCCGCCGAGCGGTTCACGATCCTCGTGAGCTCGACTTCGGAGTAGAAATCCAGGTGATGGAAGATCCCGAAGCGCTCGCGCAGCGGCGCCGAGAGCATGCCGGGGCGCGTCGTCGCCGCGACGAGCGTGAAGGGCCGGAGCGAGTACTTGAGCGTGCGGGCGTGGAGCCCCTTGTCGATGACGAAGTTGACGGCGAAGTCTTCCATCGCCGGATACAGAAGCTCCTCGACGGCGCGCGGCAGCCGGTGGACCTCGTCGATGAAGAGGACGTCCTTCTCGCCGAGGTTCGTCAGGATCCCCATCAGGTCGGCGCCCCGCTCGATGGCCGGGCCGGAGGTCGTCACCAGGGTCGTGCCCATCTCGTTGGCCAGGATCCCGGCGAGCGTCGTCTTGCCGAGCCCGGGCGGGCCGTAGAGCAGCACGTGGTCCACGCACTCCTGCCGCATCTTCGCTGCGTCCACCGACACGCGCAGGCTCGAGACGGCTTGCTCCTGGCCGACGTACTCCTCGAACGTGCGCGGCCGCAGCTGGCGCTCGAACTGCGCCTCTTCGGGCGCCGCGGCGCGGCTCAGGATCTTTCCGTCGTCCGCCGTGGCGGCCATCACGCCTTCTGTCCGCGGTAGATCTCGTCGAACAGCTCTTCCGGCGACATGATCGACGGGCGGCGGCGCAAGGCGTCGGTGATCAGCTGCGAGGCCTCGGAGGGCCGGTGGCCGAGCTGCTTGACCATGATCTCCCACACCAGCTCGCGCAGACCGTCGGCGTCGATCGGGGCCGGCGCCGCGGCGATCGGCTCGGTCGGCGCGCCCTCGGCGGGCCAGGGCGAACTTCGCCACCTTGTTCTGGAGCTGCGCGACGATGTTCTTGGCCTTCTGCGGGCCCACACCCGGAAGACCGCGCAAGAACTTCTCGTCCTGGCGCGCGATGGCGGCGGCCAGCTCGCCGACCGGCAGCGCGAGCGCGCGCGCGGCGACCATCGGACCGATGTCCTTCACCGTGATCAGCTTCTCGAAGAACTCCTTGTCGAGGTCGGAGGTGAAGCCGATCAGGACCGGGCGCGGCTGATCGCGCGTCGCGTGGTAGTAGATGACCAGCTCGAGATCGCTTCCCTTCTCGCCTGGGCCGGCGCCGACGTGCTCGATCTGGCGCATCGCGATCGGCGGCAGGAACACCTCGTAGCCGAGGCCGCCGCACTCGACGACCACGCGGTCCTCGAGCTTGCGCCGCAGCCGCCCGCTGAGGGTCGCGATCACGTCAGCCGCCCGCCCAGGCGCGAAAACCCGGTGAGCGCCAGCGCGAGCGCGTCGGCGACGTGGGACGGCGTCGGGAGCGCGTCGAGCTTGAGGATGCGCCGGACGGAGTGCTGCACCTGGTGCTTCGAGGCGGCGCCCGCCGCGGCGACCGCGCGCTTGACCTCGGCGGGTGCCAGCGCCAGCACCGCCACGTCGCACTGGCGCGCCGCGAGACAGATCACCCCGCGGGCGTGGGCCATCAGCAGCGCGGTCCGCGGAAACTTGTACTCGGCGTAGAGATCTTCGAGCACGAGCACCGTCGGCAACTGAGTCTCGAGGAGGCGCCGCACGCCGTCGTAGATCAGATGGATCCGCGCTTCGAGCGGCAGATCCGCGCTCGTCGAGATGACGCCGGTGCCGAGCACGGCGACCCCGCCCGCGGCCGGCTCGATCAGTCCGAAGCCGGTTCCGACCAGACCGGGGTCGACGCCGAGGACCCTGAGGCTATGCGGCCGAGATGGCCTCGAGAACCTCGTCAGGAATGTCGTAGTTAGCGTAGACGGACTGGACGTCGTCCAACTCCTCTAGCGCCTCGACCAGGCGCACCACGGCGGTCGCGTCTTTGCCCTCGACCCGCACCGTCGACTGCGGAACGAAGCTGACCTGGCCCTCCAGCACGGGAACGCGTGCCCGACTCAGCGCGTCGCGCACGGCGTCCATTTCAGCAGGCGAGGTGATGATCTCGAAAGCTTTTTCGCCCCGACGCATGTCGGTGGCGCCGGCTTCGAGCGCCTTGCCGAGCAGATCGTCCTCGTCGATCTTCGAGGAGTCGACCTGGATGATCCCCTGGCGCTCGAACATCCATGCGACGGCGCCCGAGGAGCCCATGTTGCCCCCGAACTTCTCGAACGTGTGGCGGATCTCGGGACCGGTTCGATTGCGGTTGTCGGTGAGCACCTGGACCAGCACGGCGACTCCGCCGGCCGCGTACCCCTCGTACGAGATCTCTTCGTAGGACTCGCCCGGCAGCTCCCCGGTGCCCTTCTGGATCGCCCGCTTCATGTTCTCCTGCGGCATGTTCGCTTCCTTGGCGGACTCGATCGCGGCCTTCAGGCGCATGTTGGCCTTGGGATCGCCGCCGCCGTTCTTCGCCGCCACCGTGATCTCGCGGAGGATCTTGGAGAAGAGCTTGCCGCGCTGGACGTCGGTCTTACCCTTCTTGCGCTTGATCTGCGACCACCGGGAGTGCCCTGACATCGCCCTACCCTCTTTCGTTGAGCAGCATCGCCTTGAGTCCCTTCACGCGCTCGAGTCGCTGCGCTCGCCGATCGAGCGCGGCCTCCCATCGGCGCCGGGCGTCCGCGGTGGCCGGCGTGTACGGGGGACACGGCCGCGGACGCAGGTCAGGCCCGAGGTGCACGTACGTCACGAACGCGGTGCAGGCGTGCCGGACCTCGCCGGTCGACGGGACTTCCGCCATCACCTTGACACCGACCTCGAGCGACGAGGTGCCGACGTGGTTCAGCCCCGCCTTGAACGTGACGACCTCGTGCGTGAAGATCGGCGAGTAGAAATCCATCGCGTCCACGCACGCCGTCATCACCAGCCCCTTGCAGTATCGCATCGACAGGATCCCGCCCGCCTCGTCGAGCGCCATCAGCATCTTGCCCACGAACATCGTGTTCCCGAAGAGCGCGTCCTCGGGCAGCACGCTTCGCACCGACTCGAACCGCCAGCCGACGTCCACGTCGCTGGCGTCGGCGTCGGACTCGGCGCTCTCGGAGAGCCGCGACGCCCGCCGGGCGAACCGCGCCAGCCGCTGCTCCCGGCGAGCCCGCGCCGCCTCGACCAGCGCGGACTCGGCACCGTCCCGCGGACGGATCTTAGCCTCGACCGGGCGCGGACGCACGCCCTCGTCGACCTTCACGAAAACCAGATGCGAGTTCAGGGTGACCCGCCGCGCCCCGGTCAGCACGTCCTCGGCGAACACCCGCACGCCCGACTTCGAGCGAGCTCGTGCCCACGTACTCCACGCGCGCCCTCAGGATCGCGATCTGGCCGACCTTGACGGGGTGGAGAAAGTCGATGTCGTCCATCGCGCCGAGGACCACCGTGCCACGCGCCACGCGGGAGGCGGCCAAGGTCCCGGCCTTGGTGATCCACTCCATCATCCGTCCGCCGTGAATCTGTCCCGGCCCTCCGGCATGTTCCGGAAACACCCACTCGATCATCTCCAGGGTGGTGTCGGCGATCGAAGGCATCGTGGGTCAGCGGCTGGCGCCGGGGGCCGGCGCCAGGGCGGGCGGGATCTCGAGGATCACCGTGTCGAGGCGGTGAATGCCGCGTCGGGTGCAGCCGCAGGCCCCGGACCTCCGGCTCGCGCCACGGCCCATTGCAGGCGCACGTAGATCGGCAGCCACGGCAGATCCTCGGCCAGCATCGCCTGACTCCGCTGGTAGAGCCGTTGACGCTCGGGCCGGAACGAGAGCTGACTCGCCCGGATCAGCACGTCGTCCAGCCGCGCGTTGCGATAGAAGGAGAAGTTCATCGCGCGTGGACCCTTTGTCGCCGCCTCGCTCGTCGAGAGCGGGTACAGGAGAAGATGCGGGTCCCCTCCGGCGACCGTCGCCTCCGTCAGGGCCAGATCGATAGGCTCCCGCTTGCAAGAGCGAGCGCACCGCGGTCCCTCGGGCTCCGCCTGGACGTTGAGGAACAGGTCGTCCGCGCCCAGGAGCAGCTGGATCGTTTCGGCCAGCTTCGGCGAGTTGAGCGGTTTCGTTCTCGCCGGTCACCAGCAAGTGTCGGCCTCGCGCCCTTCGGCCACCGGCTCTCCTTGAGCAGCGCCCTCACGTCGCGCGGCCCCCTCCGAGGATCGGCGAGCCCTCGCGACGCGCCCAAACCCCGGAGGCAGGAACGACTGCAGCGGAACGGCCGCCCGATCGAGAATCTGGCCCAGGTCGCCGGGATCGATCGCCGCGGCGACAGCCTGGCGAAGCGTCTTCTTCACGAAGGGCTCCTTCTCGGTCTGGAATGCCAGGTATCCGATCCGAAGCCCGGGAGCCGACAGGGCGCCCTGCGTGCGGCGCGGTGGGCACAGCGGGAAACCAGACGTCGAGCGACCGCGAGTCGAGCTCGGACTCGGCCTGGTCGTCAGCGCTCACATCGAGGAACACCAGGCGCTCGGATTTCGCCGGTCCCGCCCAATGTCCAGGCATCGCCTCGAGCGCCAGCCGCCCGGTCGAGGCATCGACGACGCGATAGGGCCCGGTACCGATCAGCCGCCCGGCCCCGTCGGCCGCTACCGAGTGCTTCGCGATGGCGAGGCCCGGGTGGGCCAGCACTGTGACGAGCGCGCGTACGGCTGGACCAGAACGATCTCGACCGTCCGAGCGCCAGGGGCGCGGACCTCCTTGATGACTCCGGGCGCACCGCGAAGCAGCGCGGGCCACGCCCGGTTCCGCGCCCTGGGCCTCGGGCTTCAGCTGGCGCTCGAAGCTCGCGGCGACCTCGAGGGCCGTGAGAGGGCTACCGTCGTGAAACCTGACCCCTTCGCGCAACGTGAACGACCACACGAGCCCATCGCGCGACGCGTGCCAGCGGGTGGCGAGCGCCGGCTCGATGTCCGTGCTCCCTCGCGCCAGGCGACGAGCGTATCGAAGACCTGACGGGCGATGAGTGGGCTTGCTCCCCTCGAGCGCGGCGCCCGGCTCGAGCGCGGCAGGCACGCCGGGCATGCCGATACGCAGCTCGCGCCGCACGCACCTGGGACGGCAAGGGCACGTTCTGGCCCTGAGCGCCGACGACGATCCCGGCCTCCCACGCCGCGACCAAGAACGTCACCAGGATCGTCACCGGCGGAGCCAGAACGGCAGCGACACGACCGAACGCCAGAGCGGGCATCATCGGCTTTTATACGGTGGAACCCTCTATTCACGCCACTCGTTTCGAGAGTGGAAGAGCCGGGCCGCGTCGGGTACAGAACTTGCTGACCGTTCGAACCGCGTGAGCGCCGGCCATGGCGAGTGGGCGACGAGAGGTCAACGGTTCTACGACAGTTGGGGAAAAACACAAAAAATTCAACATGTCAACCAGCGGTAAGTTACCGACCAACCTTGACTTTCTTTTTTGCAGCCGCCTATACTTCGAGCACATGGCGAATGCTTGTGCTTGAGCGGCGCACAGGGGGTCAAGTGAGAAGGGATGGGCTATGAAGGAGTTCGACAAGAAGAGTAGCCCGAGTCGCGAGGGCTTCTCGAAGTTCCTTCCCGCCTCCATGTCGGATTCGAGCACTCGTCGTCGTCTGACGGAGTACGAAATCCAAGTGCAGGACCTTCAGGCATACATCCGGTCGCTCGAAGCGGAGACCGTTCACCTCCGGAAAAAGCTCGAGGACACGCCGAAGGACTTCATGGTCCTCGAGAACAAGCTGCGCGAGGCGAACCGTCAGCTCGTGCAGGCGTTCAACCAGAACGAAAAGCTGGTGAACGCCCTCTACGAGGCGCGCGAGCAGATCACCGCGCTCAAGGAAGAGGTCGACAAGCTCTGCGCGCCGCCCTCGACCTACGGCGTCTATCTCGCCGCCAACGAGGACAACACCGTCACCATCCTCTCCCAGGGCCGCAAGGTGAAGGTCAACCTCCACCCCGCCCTCAAGCCCGTAGATGCCCTCAAGCCCGGCCAGGAGCTCATCCTCAACGAGGGCCTCAACGTCATCGAGGCCGCCGGCTACGAGATCCAGGGCGAGGTCGTCATCCTCAAGGAGCAGCTCGACGCCGAGCGCGCCCTCGTCACCCTCCGCGCCGACGAGGAAAAGGTCGGCATCATCGCCGAGCCCCTGCGCACCCTGCGCCTGAAAACCGGCGATCACCTGCTGCTCGACGCCAAGAGCGGCTACCTGCTCGAAAAACTGCCCAAGAGTGAAGTCGAGGACCTCACGCTCGAGGAAGTCCCCGACGTCGGCTACGACGATATTGGCGGGCTCGGCGACCAGATCGAGGCCATCAAGGACGCCGTCGAGCTGCCGTACCTCTATGCCGACTACTACAAGGAGCACAAGCTCACCCCGCCCAAGGGCGTGCTCCTCTACGGCCCCCCCGGCTGCGGCAAAACCATGATCGCCAAGGCCGTCGCCAACAACCTCGCCGAGAAGATCTCCGAAAAGCGCGGCGAGAAGATCAAGGGCTTCTTCCTCAACATCAAGGGCCCCGAGCTGCCTCAACAAGTACGTCGGAGAGACCGAGCGGAAGATCCGCGAGATCTTCATCAAGGCCAAGGAAAAGGCCGCCGAGGACGTCCCCGTCATCGTCTTCTTCGACGAGATGGACGCCCTCTTCCGGACGCGCGGCACCGGCATCTCCTCCGACGTCGAGACCACGATCGTGCCCCAGCTCCTGGCCGAGATCGACGGCGTCGAGGGTCTCAAGAACGTCATCGTCATCGGCGCCTCCAACCGCCAGGACCTCATCGATCCGGCCATCCTGCGTCCCGGCCGGCTCGACGTGAAGATCAAGATCGAGCGGCCCGACCGCGGCTCCGCCGCCGACATCTTCGCCAAGTACCTCACGGCCGACATCCCCTTCGCGGAATCCGAGACGCGGGGCACCGACGTGCCCAGCGCCATCACCTCCATGATCGCGCCACCGTGGAGGCCATGTACGCGCTCAGCGAGGAAAACCGCTTCCTCGAGGTCACCTACGCCAACGGCGACAAGGAAGTGCTCTACTTCAAGGATTTCTCGTCCGGCGCCATGATCGAGTCGGTCGTGCGTCGCGCCAAGAAGCTGGCGCTCAAGCGCTACATCGGCCGCGGCGAGAAGGGCATCATGGCCGACGACCTGCTGACGGCCGTCCGCGAGGAGTTCAAGGAGAACGAGGATCTCCCGAACACCACCAACCCCGACGACTGGGCCAAGATCGCCGGGAAGAAGGGTGAGCGGATCGTCTACGTGAAGCCGCTCATGGGCGAGACGAAAGAGAAGCTCCGGAGCGTCGAGAGGGTCGTCAATACCGGTCAGTACCTGTAACGAAGCCGGGGGGCGCCGCGCGCGCCCCCCACCTTCAGTTGGCAATGGGGGGGCGTGGACGCCCCCCCATTTCCCCCCGGCGCCCGCAGACCGGGGGGCGGTCTTTCTAGAGGACGGCATGGCGATCCCGAAAGTCATGGGCATCGAGACCGAGTACGGGATCACGGTCAAGAACCAGCCCGATTTCAACCCGATCCTCTCCTCGCTGCTGCTGATCAACTCCTACGAGACCTTTCGCTCCTCGCGAGTGCGCTGGGACTACGAGGCCGAGAGCCCGCTCCGCGACGCTCGGGGTTCGAGTACATGGAGGAGAAGGAGGGCACCTCGAAGGAAGAATCGCGGCTCATCAACCTGATCCTCTCCAACGGCGCCCGCTTCTACGTCGATCACGCTCATCCCGAGTACTCGAGCCCGGAGACGACGAATCCCAGGGACCTCGTGATCTGGGACCGAGCGGGCGAGCGAATCCTGAACCTTTCGCGGCAGAGAGCCGAGGCGGTCTCCCCGCCGGAGCAGCGAATCCTGATCTACAAGAACAACACCGACAACAAGGGCAACTCGTACGGCACCCACGAGAACTACCTCATGGACCGGCAGGTGCCGTTCGCGCGCATCGTGCAGCACATGATGCCGTTCTTCGTGAGCCGCCAGGTCTTCACCGGCGCCGGCAAGGTGGGCGCGGAAAACAACGCCGATCCGTGCGACTACCAGATCTCGCAGCGCGCGGACTTCCTCGAGACCGAAGTCGGTCTCGAGACGATGCACTCGCGCCCGATCATCAACACGCGCGACGAGCCGCATGCCGACCCGGAGAAGTACCGCCGCCTGCACGTCATCGTCGGCGACGCCAACATGAGCGAGGTCTCCAACTACCTCAAGGTCGGCACGATGGCGATCGTGCTGAGCATGGTCGAGGACGACTTCATCGAGCGCGACCTCTCGGTCGATGGCCCGGTGGGCGCCTTCCGCGTGGTGTCGCGCGACCTCACCTGCCGGGAGACGTTCCGGCTCAAGGATGGCCGCAGCATCACCGCCGTGGACCTGCAGCGCGAGTTCCTCGCCCTGGCGCACCGCTACTATCGCGACCGCGAGGCCGAGCCCTGGGTGCGCGAGGTCCTGGCGCGCTGGGAATCGACTCTCGACCGGCTGGCCGAGGATCCGATGCAGCTCGGCCGCGAGCTCGACTGGGTGATCAAGCGCCAGCTCATCGAGAACTACATGGCCAAGCACGAGCTGGAGTGGAACGACTCGCGCGTGGCGATGATCGACCTTCAATACCACGACATCCGGCCCGGCCGCGGGCTCTACTACAAGCTCGAGGAATCCGAGGCGGTCGACCGCATCGCGACCGACGACGAGATCGCGAAGGCCATCTACGACCCGCCGAAGGACACGCGGGCCTATTTCCGCGGCATGTGCCTGCAGCGCTACGCGGACGAGATCGTCTCGGCGAGCTGGGATTCGGTGATCTTCGACCTCAAGGAGGGCCCGCTGAAGAAGATCTTCATGCTGGAGCCTCTGCGCGGGACCGAGGCGCACGTGCGCCAGCTCCTGACCGAGTCGCCGACGGCCGCGGATCTCTTGCGCAACATCTCGCGCGCATCCGGGATGTGACGATGGACGGCGAACGCTGGCGGTCGCTCTTCAACGACTACTCCAACTCGAGCTTTCTCGAAGTGCTGCGCCGGGAGTCGCCGCATCTCATTCCCGGGCACGAGACTCCGCAGGCGGTCAGCCTGCCCGAGCCCAGTCCACGGCACGACGGTCCTTTCGGTGCGCTTCCGTGACGGTGTGATCATGGCCGGCGACCGCCAGGCGACCGCGGGCTATCAGGTGGCCAGCCGCCACATGGAGAAGATCTTCAAGTCCGACGAGCTGTCGGGCGTCGGCATCGCGGGCGCCGCCGGCCCGGCGATGGAAATGGCGAAGCTCTTCCAGACCGAGCTCGAGCACTACGAGAAGGTCGAGGGCGAGAACCTCTCGCTGGACGGCAAGGCCAACCGGCTCTCCCAGATGATCCGCATGAATCTGCCCGCGGCGATGCAGGGCCTGGTGGTCGTGCCGATCTTCGCGGGCTTCGACGAGAAGGCGGGCGTGGGCCGGCTGTTCAAGTACGACATCACCGGCGGCCGCTACGAGGAAACCAACTTCGACGCGCAGGGCTCGGGCTCGAAGGACGCGCGCGACTCGCTGAAGAAGCTCTGGAAGCGCGACATGCCCCGCGACGAGGCGCTGCGCGTCACGCTCGAGGCGCTCATCGACGCGGCCGACGAGGACGTCGGCACCGGCGGGCCCGACCTGGTCCGCGGGATCTTCCCGTCGGTGAAGACCATCACGCGGTCCGGATTCGGGGACGTTCCTGAGGAAGAGGTGAAGCGTCTCTGCGAGGCGATCCTGGCGGAGCGCGCGCGCAGCGGAAACGGGGCCTGACGCCATGCCGCTTCCCTACTATGTGAGTCCCGAGCAAATGATGAAGGACAAGGCGGAGTATGCCCGCAAGGGCATCTCGCGCGGCCGGTCCCTCGTCACGCTCGAGTACGGCGACGGCATCCTCCTGGTCGCCGAGAACCCCTCCACGCTCCTGCACAAGATCTCGGAAATCTACGACCGCATCGCCTTCGCCGGCGTCGGCAAGTACAACGAGTTCGAGAATCTGCGCATCGCCGGCATCCGGCACGCGGACGTCAAGGGCTATTCCTACAGCCGGGGCGACGTGACGGCCAAGGCGCTGGCCAACGCGTACTCGCAGGCCCTCGGCAACATCTTCACGCAGGACATCAAGCCCTTCGAGGTCGAGGTGCTGGTGGCCGAGGTCGGCGACGCCAACGGCGCGCAGCAACGAGATCTATCACATCCTCTACGACGGCACGATCGAGGACGAGCGGAACTACGCCGCCATGGGCGGCCAGTCCGACGAGATCCGCCGCTTCCTGAAGGACCACCACAAGGAGGGCATGACCGCTCGACGAGGCGCTGCAGCTCGGGGTCCGCGCCCTCACGGTGACACAGAACAAGACGCTTGACCGAGCGCGACCTGGAAGTCGCGGTGCTCGACCGCACGAAGGCGCGACGCAAGTTCCGACGCATCCCGCTGGAGGCACTGGGTCAACTCCTGGGCGCAGCGAAGTAAGCCGTGCTAGGCTGGGGCAGGTCGGGCCCATGAAGCGGCGGATCTTCGGCCTCGAGAACGAATACGGCCTCACCTGCACCCTCAACGGCCAACGCCGGCTGTCACCCGATAACGTCGCGCGGTACCTGTTCGAGAAGGTCATTCCCGGCGCCCGCAACGCGAACGTGTTCCTCGAAAACGGCGCCCGGCTGTATCTCGACACGGGGTTCCACCCGGAGTACGCGACCCCCGAGTGCGACGACGTCGCCGAGCTGGTCATCCACGACAAGGCGGGCGAGCGGATCGTCGAGGATCTCCTGCACCAGGCCGAAAAGCGTCTGCGGGAAGACGGAATCTCCGGCAACATCCTGCTGTTCAAGAACAACACCGACTCGGCCGGTAACTCCTATGGCTGCCACGAGAACTACCTGGTCTCGCGCGACGTCTCGTTCCAGCGGCTCGCCGAGGCCCTGATCCCCTTCTTCGTCACCCGGCAGATCTTCGCCGGCGCCGGCAAGGTGCTGCAGACGCCGCGCGGCTTCCACTACTGCCTGTCGCAGCGCGCGCAGCACATCTGCCAGGAGATCTCGGGGGCCACGACCTCGTCGCGCTCGATCATCAACACCCGCGACGAGCCGCACGCCGATGCCGAGCGGTACCGCCGGTTGCACGTGATCGTCGGCGACTCGAACATGTCCGAGGTCGCCACCTATCTGAAGATCGGCACGACGGCGCTCGTGCTCGACATGATCGAGGACGGCTTCTTCGACCGCGATTACTCGCTGCAGTCGCCGGTGCAGGCGATCCGCGATATCTCGCACGATCCGACGTTGAGAGAGGCGGTCAAGCTCAAGGACGGTCGCTCGATCACGGCGCTGCAGATGCAGCTCGAGTATCTCGAGTACGCCACGCGGTACGTCGCCTCGATCAACGCGGACGCGACCACCAAGGACGTCCTCGCCCGCTGGACCGACGTGCTCACCAAGCTCGAGGCCGATCCGATGCAGCTCAGCCGCGAGCTCGACTGGGTCATCAAGCGCCAGCTGATCGACAACTTCATGAACCGCCATCGGCTCTCCTGGCGGGATCCGAAGGTGTCGCTGCTGGATCTTCAATATCACGACATCCGGCCCGATAAGGGCGTCTACTACCGCATGGTCTCCAACGACCACGTCGACCGGATCACCGACGACGAGACCATCGAGCAGGCCAAGCACGTCCCGCCGCAGACCACGCGGGCGCGGCTGCGCGGTGAGTTCATCCGGCAGGCGAACCTGAAGGGCAAGGACTACCGCGTGGACTGGGTCTACCTGAAGCTCAACGACCCGGAGCGCGAGACGATCCTCTGCAAGGACCCCTTCCAGTCCCACGACGAGCGGGTCGAGCGCCTCATCCGCTCGTTCTAGCTCCCCGACATCAAAGGGACGCGCCGCCCCTCGTCGGGGCTCGCGGGAACCGTCAGATCGGACACAACCGGGAGCCGCTCCGAGGTGTCCACGCACCACGGGAAGGGGCCGGTCGCAAAGGTTGACACCGTCTGTTCGGGGATGCTACGCCTGAAGATGCTGAGTTAAAGCCTTCCCCGCTCATCCGAGCGGCCTCACAGCGTAAGGAGTTTCCGATGTTCAGTAACCAGAAGGTGCCCAGAAGCCGGGGTCTCTGCCGGCGTCGGAGAACGGGCAGCCCGCCGCCCCGGCGATCCAGCTGCTCTCGGTGGTCGGCGAGCGCGCGCGCATGGAGGGCAAGTTCGACATCGCGGACTCGATCCAGGTGGAGTGCGAGGTCGGCGGCGAGATGAACGTCGGCGGCAAGCTCGTCATCGGCGAAAAAGGCGTGGTCAACGCCAACGTCCAGACGGTCGACGCGGTCATCATGGGCCACTACCAGGGCAACATGATCGCCACCGGCAACGTCGAGATCACCGACTCGGGCCGTGTCACCGGCAACATCACGACCGATTCGCTGGTGATCTCGAAGGGCGGCTTCTTCAACGGCAACGTCTCCAAGATGAACGAGCTCCCCAACGGCCAGCGGCCGATCTACCTGATGGACGACCTGCGGGCCGCCCAGCTGAGCGGTCAGAGGTAATCGCCCCGGCCGGGGCGGAACGCCATGCGGTGGCGCAAGAGCAAGCCGAGCCGAAGCAGCGACCTCACGGCCTTCATCGACGAAGGCTCCGAGATCGAGGGCAAGTACAGCTTCAACGGAACCGTCATGCTGAACGGCAAGTTCAGCGGCGAGATCGTCTCCAACGACAGTCTCATCATCGGCGAGAAGGGCGTCGTCAGCGCCACCGTTCGCGCGGGAGTCGTCCTGATCAACGGTGAGGTGATCGGCAACGTCTTCGCCACCGAGCGAGTCGAGCTCCGCGGCACCGCGCGCGTCTACGGCGACGTCGAGGCTCCCGTGATCGTCGTCGAGGAAGGCGTGCTCTTCGAAGGCCACTGCAAGATGACGAAGGCCCGGTCGGCGGACGCGACGTCCGCCGACCGAGAGCCACTCGGCCTGAACCGGTAGCGCGCTCTCACTCCAGAGGTCCGACCGCCGCCTCCACCGCCGCGAGCACCACGCCGCTCTCACAGAGCTCCAGCGCGGCGTCCAGGTCCGCCTTCAGGTAGCGGTCGCGGTCGAGCGGCGCGATCCGCGCGCGCACAGCGGCTCGCGCCGCGGCGCTCCCGCGTCCCGGCGCCAGCGGCGCCCGGAAATCGAGCGCCTGCGTCGCCAGCAGTAGCTCGATCGCGACGACCTGACGCGCGAGCCCGACCGCGCGGCGCGCCTTCAACGCCGAGCCGGCCGCCATCGAGTTGTAGTCCTCCTGAAGCCCCGAGGTCGGTATGGACTCCACGCTCGCCGGAACGGCCTGCGTCCTGAGCTCGGAGGCCAGCGCCGCGGCCCCGTACTGCGCGATCATGTAGCCGGAGTGCACGCCGCCGTGCGGAGAGAGGAAGGGCGGCAGCGCCTCGTTCGTCAGCGGGTTCACGAGCCGATCGATGCGCCGCTCGCAGATGCCGGCGAGCTGGCCGAGCCCCAGCGTCAACGTATCGAGCGCCAGCCCCAGCACCTCGCCATGGAAATTGCCGCCGCTCAGGACGGCGCCGTCGGCGGGGAACACGAGAGGATTGTCGGAGACCGACGCCAGCTCGCGTTCGATGATCGACCGCGCGAATCCCACCGCCTCCCGGGCCGAGCCGTGCACCTGCGGCATGCAGCGGAGGCTGTAGGCGTCCTGGACGCGCGTGCAATCCCGGTGGCTGGCGATGATGGCGCTGTCGGCCGTGAGGCGACGCAAGTTGCCGGCCGCCGCCAGCTGGCCCGGATGAGGCCGGAGCGCGTGGATCCTCGGGTCGAACGCGGCGTTCGAGCCCATCAGCGCCTCGAGTGACATCGCGCCGGTCAGGTCGGCCAGGCGCGTGAGTCGCACGGCATCGAGGACCGCGAGCGCGCCGAGCCCGGTCATGAGATGCGTGCCGTTGAGGAGGGCCAGGCCTTCCTTCGTCTCGAGGACCAGCGGCCGCACGCCGGCGCGCGACAGCGCGTCGGCGGCCGGGATCTGGCGGCCCTCGTCCGACACCACGCCCTCGCCCACCAGGCAGAGCGCCACGTGGGCGAGCGGGGCCAGGTCTCCCGAGGCGCCGACGGAGCCGAGCTCGGGCACGACCGGATGGACACGCCGGTTCAGGCACGCGATCACCGTCTCGACCACCATCGGCCTCACGCCGGACGCGCCGCGGGCGAGCGAGGCTCCGAGCAGGAGCATGATCGCGCGCACCTCGTCCGAGGGCAGCGGCGCGCCCATGCCGCCGGCGTGGCTCAACACGAGGTTTCGCTGGAGCTCGGCGCGCTCGCCGGGCGGAATGACGACGTCCTTGAGCTTGCCCACCCCGGTCGTGATCCCGTAGATCGGCTCGGCGCCCGCCGCGAGCCGATCGACGAAGGCGCGCGACTCGCCGAGCGTTCGTGCCGCGGCCGGGGCCAGCCTCACCTCTTCGCCGTGCCGGGCGACGGCTTCGACCGCCTCGAGCGTGAGCGGACCGCCGTTCAGCTCGATCATGACCTGCCGCTGTGCCTCGGTCCCGCCTCGGGCACGCTCCACCCTCGCGTCAGCTCACGCACTCGCGCCAGGAGCTCGTGCTCGTCGACGGTGGTGAGGCGGCCGGACTTCACGACGTGCCGCCCGTGGACCCAGACGTCCGTCACCGCGCGATCCGACATCGCGTACACGACGGATTTCAGGATATCCGTGCGCGGATGGAGCGAGGCGTCGCCGAGGTCGATCGCGACGAGGTCGGCCAGCAGCCCCGGCGCGATCGCGCCGGCCTCGATGCCGAGGATCTCGGCGCCCGACCGGGTGCCGAGATCGAACGCGGTCACCGCGTCGAAGGCCTGGCCATCGAGCAGCCGCACTCGCTGAAGGAGCGCCGCCATGCGCATCTCCTCGAAGACCGAGAGTCGATTGTTCGTGCAGCCCCCGTCGGTCCCGAGCCCGACCCTGACACCGGCCTTGAGGAGCTCGGGCAGCCGCGTGATGCCGTCGCCGAGGAACATGTTCGAGCTCGGGCAATAGGCCAGCGCGGCGCGGCGCGCGCCCATGGCCGTGACCTCCTCGTCGTCGAGCCAGACGCAGTGGACCCCGATCATCCGCGGGCCGAGAACCCCGAGACGGTCGAGATAGCGGATCGGCGTGGCGCCGTGGTCGCGCAAGGTCCGCTCGCCCTCGTAGCGGCCCTCCGCGACGTGGATGTGAAAGCGCGTCGCCTCGGCCTCGGCCAGTTCGAAGCCGGCGCGGATCATCGCGGGCGACGCCCCATGCGGGCTGTGCGGCGCGGGCTGGACCACGGTGGTCTCGTCGCGGCGGTGCGCGGCCATGAGCTCGCGCGTGCGCCGCGCGGCGTCGGCCGGCGTCTCGCGATACCGGCGGGGCGCGCCCGCCCAGTCGTACATGGTGCGGGCCAGGACGAGGCGGATCCCGACCGCGCGCGCGGCCTCGATCACCCCCTCGGCGTTTTCGTTTCCCTCGTCCTGAAGGTAGAAGAAGTCGACACATGTGGTGGCGCCGTGGCGGAGCATCTCGGCGAACGCGAACGAGGCGCCGAGCGCGATGCCGCGGCGGTCGAGCCGCTCCGAGAACGGGTAGAGCACACGATCGCGCCAGCCGGCGAAGTCGAGGTCGTCGCCGAGGCCCCTCAGCAGCGACTGGAAGGTATGGCAATGCGCGTTCACGGTTCCGGGCAGGAGCGCCTTGCCGTCGAGCAGGACGTCGCCGGGATCGGCCCGGTCGATCGGCTCGATCGAGGTGATCCGGCCTCCCGCGAGCGTCACCGCCCGCCCCGGCATCCAGCCGCCTTCGGTCAGGACCAGGTCGGGGACGAGCCTCAGAGTCGCTCCCGGCACCCCAGCCCCGCGACGGCCTGCGGCGCGCACGGCAGGGTCACGCGGTGATCCCCGGCAGATCGATCGAATGGCGTCGCGCCGCAGCGATCGCCTCCGGATAGCCCGCATCGGCGTGGCGCATGATGCCCGTGCCGGGATCGGTCGTCAGCACGCGCTCGAGCCGGCGGGCCGCGTCGACGGTGCCGTCGGCCACGGCGACCATGCCGGCATGGATCGAGTAGCCGATGCCCACGCCGCCGCCGTGGTGCACCGACACCCACGTGGCGCCCGATGCCGTGTTGAGCAGGGCATTGAGCACCGGCCAGTCGGCGATCGCGTCGGAGCCGTCGCGCATCGACTCGGTCTCGCGGTTCGGGGAGGCGACCGAGCCCGAGTCGAGATGGTCGCGGCCGATGACGATCGGGGCCTTCACGGTGCCGCGCGCGACGAGATCGTTGAAGATCTTCCCGGCCCGGGCGCGATCGCCGTAGCCGAGCCAGCAGATCCGCGCGGGCAGCCCCTGAAAGCTGACGCGTTCGCGGGCCAGGCGGAGCCAGCGCCCGAGCGGCTCGTTCTCCGGCATCGCTTCGATCAGCGCGCGGTCGGTCGCGTAGATGTCCTCCGGATCGCCCGACAGCGCCACCCAGCGAAACGGCCCCTGCCCCTCGCAGAAGAGCGGGCGGATGAAGGCGGGAACGAACCCGGGGTAGCTGAAGTCCGAGACGCCCGCGTTCTCGGCCTCGCGCCGGAAGTTGTTGCCGTAGTCGAAGAGGACGGCGCCGGCGCGCTGGAGCTCGAGCATCGCGCGCATCTGCGCGGCGATCGACGCGTATGCCCGCGTGCGGTAGGCCTCGGGATCTCGCGTGCGCAGCGCGTGCGCCTCGTCCACCGTCAGCTCGGACGGGACGTAGCCCGAGATCACGTCGTGAGCCGAGGTCTGATCGGTCACGACGTCGACGCGCACGCCGCGGCGGGCGAGCTCGGGATGCACCGTAGCGGCGTTGCCGTGCATCGCGATCGAGAGGGGCTCGCGGCGCGCCCGCGCCTCGTCGGCCCAGCGGAGCGCCTCGTCCAGGGACGACGTCGCCCGGTCGACGTAGCGGAGCCGTAGCCGCCGCTCGATGCGCTCGCGGTCGACCTCGACGAAGAGCCCGACGCCGCCGTTCAGGGTGACCGCGAGCGGCTGGGCGCCGCCCATTCCGCCGAGACCGGCGGAGAGCACGAGCCGGCCGGCCAGCGAGCCGCCGAAGTGCTTGCGCGCGCATGCGGCGAAGGTTTCGTAGGTGCCCTGCAGGATCCCCTGCGTGCCGATGTAGATCCAGGAGCCCGCCGTCATCTGGCCATACATCGTCAGCCCCATCGCCTCGTAGCGTCGGAAATGCTCCCAGTCGCCCCACTCCGGCACGAGGAGCGAGTTGGCGATGAGGACGCGCGGCGCGTCCGGGTGAGTCCTGAACACGCCGACGGGCTTTCCCGACTGGACGAGCAAGGTCTCGTCGCCCTCGAGGCGCTGGAGCGTTCGCACGATCGTGTGATAGGCCTGCCAGCTCCGGGCCGCCTTCCCGGACCCGCCGTAGACGACCAGGTCTTCCCAGCGCTCCGCGACGTCTGGATCTAGGTTGTTCATGAGCATCCGAAGCGCCGCTTCCTGCGGCCAGCCCTTGCAGGAGAGCGCGGTGCCGCGCGGCGCGCGGACCGGCGCGGCCGGACGCTCGGTGAGCGGGTTCATCACGCGTCACTCTATCAGAGGCGCGCCTCGGCCGGCGGGGCCCCAGCCCCGCGACGGCCTGCAGCGCGCACGGCCATCAGAGGCGCGCCTCGGTCCGGCGCACGGCCATCAGAGGCGTGCGTGAGTCCGCGGTGCGCGTGAGTACAATGGCGCGCGACGCCATGGCGATCCTCAACGCGCTGATCGCCGCGCTCGCCTTCGGGCTCAGCGCGCCGCTGGCCAAGTGGCTCCTCGACGTGGTGCCGCCGCTGTTCCTGGCGGGCATCCTCTATCTCGGCGCCGGCGTGTTCCTGGGTCTGGCGCGCCTGGTCTGGCGCCGCCGGCCGGCGGCCGGGCGTCCGCTGACCGCGCGCGATCGCTGGATCCTGGCCGGCGTCGTCCTCGCGGGAGGCCTGCTCGCCCCACCGCTGCTCCTGTGGGGTCTCGAGCGAAGCTCGGCCACGACGACGGCGCTCCTTCTCAACCTCGAGGTCGTCTTCACGGTGCTGCTCGCCGGGATCGTCTTCAAGGAGCATCTGGGCCCGCGGATCGCTGTCGCGGCCATCGTCATGGCCGCTCGGCGGCGTCGTGCTCGGCTGGACGCCGGGCGACCCGGCGATCGCGGCGGGAACCGCGGCCGTCACCGCGGCGTGCCTGCTATGGGCGCTCGACAACAACCTGACTCGCCTCATCGCGGAGGCCGACCCGCTCCTGATCGTGCAGGTCAAGGGACTGGTCGCCGGCACCGTCAACGTCCTGCTGGCCCTCGCCGTCGGTCAGGCCCCGCCGGCGCCGGGAACGATCGTCGCGGGCCTGGTGCTGGGAGCCGTGAGCTACGGGACCAGCATCGTCCTGTTCATCCTCGCGATGCGCAAGCTCGGCGCGGCCCGCACCGGCGCCTATTTCGCGACGGCGCCGTTCTTCGGCGCCGCGGGCAGCCTCGTCATCCTCGGTGAGCCGCCGACCGGAGCGCTCCTGGGCGCCGCGGCGCTCATGGCGGTGGCGACGTGGCTCCTGGTCCACGAGCGCCACGTGCATCACCACGACCACCCGACGGGCACGCACGTTCACGTGCACGTCCACGACGAACACCACCAGCACGCGCACGAGGGCTGGGAGGGTCCGGAGCCGCACAGCCATCCGCATCCGACCGGCCCGGTGGAGCACGCGCACCCGCACACTCCCGACATCCACCACGATCACGGTCACGGCTGAGGCGGTATACTCGCGCGATATGGCGCGACTCGGCGTCGTCCTGGCTCCGTTCGCGACGCTCCCGACGGCCGAGTTCGTCGCCATGGCGCGCGAGACCGAGGCGCGCGGCTACCACGCCGCGTGGACCGGCGAGGCGTCGGGCTACGACGCGATTTCGCTCATGGCGACGATCGCGACCCACACGGAGCGGCTGCACGTCGGCTCCGCGGTCGTGCCCGTGCAGACGCGCACACCCGTCGTCCTCGGCCAGAGCGCGGCGACGCTCAACCACCTGGCGCCCGGCCGGGTCGTGCTCGGAATCGGGCTGTCGAGCAAGGTCATCGTCGACGACTGGCATGGGCTGGCCTTCGCGCCCTCGCTCCAGCAGATTCGCGAGGCCGTGCAGGTCATCCGGTTGGTCGCCTCGGGCGAGCGCGTGAACTTCGAGGGCAAGTTCTACCGGGTCAAGAACTTTCGTCTGACCGCCCCGCCGCCGGCCCGGCCGGTCCGCGTCGTGCTCGCGGCGCTCGGGCCGGAGATGCTCGAGCTCGCCGGAGAAATCGCCGACGGCGTGGTGCTGAACTGGATCCCGCCGGAGGCCGTCCCCGCCTCGATCGAGCACCTCGAAGCCGGAGCGCGCAAGAGCGGCCGGACGCTCGCGGACTTCGAGATCGCCTCGTTCATTCGCACGTGCGTCACCGACGAGCCGGCGGCCGCCCGCGAGACCCTGGCGCGGGACATCACCGGCTACGCGACGGTGGACGCCTACGCGAGCTTCTTCCGAAGCGCCGGCTTTGCCGAAGAGATCGAGGCGGTGAACACCGCGTGGCGTGCCGGCGACCGTTCCGGCGCCGTGAAGCAGGTCTCGGCCCGGTTCCTCGACGGTCTCGGCGTCGTGGGGCCGGAGGCGTTCTGCCGCGAGCGCATCGCGGAATTCACGCGCGCGGGCCTCACCCAGCCGGTGATCGTGCCATTCGCGCCGGGTGCGGGCGCTGACGCGCGCTCGGCTCAGCTTCGGACCCTCCGCGCCTTCCCGTGAGCGCGTCGCGCCCGCTGCGCGTGCTCGGCGTCATTCCGGCGCGTCTACAGTCCACGCGCCTGCCGCGCAAGGTTCTCCGCGAGATCGCCGGCAAACCGCTGATCGTCCACGTCTACGAAGCGGCGCGCCGCGCGCCGGACCTGTCCGAGCTGCTGGTGGCGACGGATTCCGTCGAGGTGGTCGACGCGTGCGCGAAGTACGGCATCCCGACGGTGATGACCTCCTCCGAGCATCCCTCGGGGACCGATCGGATCTGGGAGGTCGCGCAGACCCAGGCCGCCGACGTCTACGTGAACGTGCAGGGTGACGAGCCGCTGATCACGGCGGATCACGTCCGGCTTCTCGTCGGCCCGTTCAGAGAGCGTCCGGACACCCAGGTCACCACGCTCAAGATCCAGCTGGCCCCGGAGGAGGTCTCGAACCCGAACGTGAACAAGGTCGTCTGCGGCGTGGACGGCCGCGCGCTCTATTTCTCGAAGTACCCGATCCCCTACGATCGCGACGGGATCGGCGTCGTGCGGTTCAAGCATCCGGGCTTCTACGCCTATCGCAAGGCGGCGCTGGACGCGTTTCACCGTCTCGCCCCGTCTCCCCTCGAGCGGACGGAGAAGCTCGAGCAGCTGCGCTTCCTGGAGAACGGCATCGACATCATCGTTGTCGAGACGACGGAGCCGACGATCGGCGTGGACACGGAAGCCGATCTGCAGGCCGTCGCCGCGCTCATGGCCGGGCGTCAGGCTGCGCGGTAACGTCCGTGTGGTAGGTGGGGTACGCTGACGGCATGTTGAAGACAGGCTCGATCCGGTCTGACCGTTCGACGCGCCGTCGTGGGCTTGGCGATCGCGGCCTCGACCTTGCTGCCGTCCTCCGCGCTCGCCGAGCCGAGCAGCCCCGCCGCCGGCTCGGTGCGGCAGCCAACGGCGACGCCGAGCGCGGAGAGCGAGTATGACCGGGGTGTGCGCGCCCGCCTCGCGAAGGACTGGAACGCGGCCGTGGAAGCCTTCCGCAGCGCGGTAGCCATGCGCCCTGCGTTCCCCGAAGCGTGGAACGAGCTCGGATTCGCGCTCCGCAATCAGGGCCGTTACCCGGAGTCGCTCCAGGCCTACGACGAGGCGCTCAGGCTCCGCCCGAACTACCCGGAGGCGCTCGAGTATCTCGGCGAGGCCTACGTGCACCTCGGCCGGCTCGACGACGCCCGCCGGATCCTCGACCAGCTGCGCCCGCTCGACAAGACTCGCGCGCAAGAGCTGGCAGAGGTCATCCAGAAGGGAAAGTAGCCCGGAGCGGCGGCGCTCCGGGCTCTCGCTTCGCTAGAAGCGGGACGCCGCCAGTTTCACGTCAGCCTGCGCCCACGCCTTCTGAAAGCTCGCCGTCGGCCTGCACGGCCTCGGCGGTCTTGCCCTGAGCGCGCAGGCTCTGGGCGAGCCCGTACAGCGACCAGCCGTTGCCCGGGTTGCGTCGCAGATCTTCGCGGTAGACCTGCTCGGCGTCTCCCGCCCGGCCGGCCTGAAGCAGCACGGCACCCAGCGACTGGCGGACCGGGAAGTACCACGGCGGCGGCTCGGTGAACCAGTGAGAGTCCTGCTCGGTCACCGCGGCGCGCAACAAGCGCTCCGCGCTCGTGTAGTCGCCGGCCTTCGCCGCGATCTCGCCGGCCAGGAGATTCGCCGCGAGCTGGAGCATGTTCTTGGAGCGGAAGAAAAACGCCACGGTGCGATCCGGCGGTACCGACTGGAGAACGGCCTCGAGTGCGCGCAGCTCGCGCGCGGCGTCGGCGGCCCGACCCTTGGCGTTGAAGGCGAGCCCGCGCGCGTAGTACCACACACCCGACGTGTAGGGCCACTCGCGGGGCGGCGCCGGATAGGCCAGCACCTCGTCCCACCGGCCGAATCGCGCGAGCGCCACGATCGGCGCGACCGGCGCCGTCTCCATGTCCGGCATGGCCTTGATCATTTCCGCCGGAGCGTTCGAGGCGAACTCGCGGGCGGCGCGCAGAGTCTCCGCGCTGCGCCCCTGCATCGACGCCGACTGCCAGATGAAGTCGATGTTGTGCGGGTAGTAGAGCCCGCGGTAGATCGGGCTCGGCGTCGCGGTCTTGAAGTATGCGCGATCGGCGTCCGCCGCGGCGACGTTGACTCGGACGGCGTCCGCATAGCGGCCGACACGCCAGTAGATGTGCGCCGGCATGTGCACCAGATGTCCCGCGCCCGGCATCAGCGGGAGTAGACGGTCGGCGGCGGCTTCGGCGCGCCCCGGCTCGCGGCTCGCCTCGACCGCGTGGATGTAGAGGTGCAGCGCGCCGGGATGATTCGGATTCCTGGCGATGACGCGCTCGAGCGTGGCGACGATCTCCTCGGTGCCCGGTTGCGGTGCCCCGTCGGGCGTCCAGAGGTGCCAGGGCCGCAAGTTCATCATCGAATCGGCGAAGAAGGTGGAGACCTCGAGGTCGTCCGGGAACTGCCGGGCGGCCTCGCGCATCGCGTCGGCGTACGCGCGGTCGAGCTCGGCGCGCTGGGCCGCGGGATCGGTCGAGTGGCGCTTGGCGATGGCCTCGATCATGGCCCGCTCCGGCGGCTTGACGTTCGACCGAGCGGCGCACGGCCTCTTGCGCGGCGGTCGCGGCCTTCTTCTCCCGGTCGGCGTCGGTGGGATGGTTGTAGTTGGCGCCCTCGGTGATCGCGATCCCCCAGAAGCACATCGCGCAGGCCGGGTCGAGACGCGAGGCTTCCTGGAAGGCCCGCTGCGCCTCGAGATGGTTGAACGCGTACGTGAGGCGTAGGCCCTGGTCGAACCAGCGCTGAGCCTCGGCGGAGGTCGTGGTGATCCGGTAAGAGTAGGTTCCGAGCGTGTTGTAGAGAACGGGACGGCCGCTGTCGACGGGGGTGGTGTGGGCTCCGTGTGCCGACGTCTGCGCGGCGTCCTGTCCTTGCCCCGCGCAACCTCCCAGAAGGAGCAGCAGGGCGGACGTGGGAATCAGCCGATGAGTACGCATGGACGCTCCTCTCTTCGTTGTAGGTCCGGTCGGCGCATATGCGCACACGATGCCACACGCGTGCGCGGGCAGAAATCTTCATTCTGACGCGGTCTTCGAGCTCCGATGGGTCTCGAGTGAAGCGTCAGGCGGATGGCGCCGTGCCCGAACGTTCGGGCGCATCGCCAGAAGCCGCGGAGCTCTTCAGCGGTACGCGCACGGCGGGACGGGAGTCCGGAACGGCGCCTGCGTCAGGTGCCCCCCGTGTGGGAAGAGACGCAGCTGTCGGGGCGCCGGGTCGCGCGCAAGTCGCCGATCGCGCAACGTGAGGAACCAGCCCGCACGCGCCAGGTCGACCCCTGCCGCTCGCAGATCGCCCGACCATCGGATCACGGCGCGCCGCCTTGCCGCGACGAGGGCGCGAGCGGTGGCCGGGCCGATCCCCGGTACGCGCACCAAGGTCTCGTAAGGCGCGCGGGAAACCTCGACGGGAAAGCGCTCGGGATGCGCGAGAGCCCAGGCCGTCTTCGGGTCGTCGTCGAGCGGCAGGTTACCGTCGGCGGCGAAGACGAGCTCGTCGTAGCCGAAGCCGTACTGGCGTACGAGGTGCTCGGCCTGGTAGAGCCGCAGCTCTCGCGTCGCAGGCGTCGGCGGCCGGCCCTCGAACGGCGTGCCGACGACCGGCTGGAACGCGCTGAAGTGAGCGTGGTGCAGAAGCCGCCGCCGCTCGAGCCCTGTCACGACGCCGAGAATCTCGCGGTCCTGCTCGCCGGCGGCGCCGACCACGAACTGAGTCGTCGTGCCGACCGCGGAGAACGTCGATGGCGCCTTGGCTCGCTGCCGCTCGAGCATCAGAGCGGCCCGCCAGCTCGAGGTTCGGCAAGAGATCGCCGTCGAAGTCCTTCTCGCGGGCGAGCGCCCGGACGTACGCCGCGCCGGGCGCCTCGAGGTTGACCGACACGCGGCTCGCCAGCTGAACGGCCGTCTCGACCTGCGCCGACTCGGCGCCCGGGAGAAGCTTCAGGTGCACGTAGCCGTGAAAGTCCTCCCGGCGACGAAGCAGCTCGACCGCGGCGAGCATCCGGTCGGTCATCTTGGAAGGCCGCCCCGGAACTCCCGACGTCAAGAAAGAGCCCGTCGGCGAGACCCGCGCGGTGGGCGTCCATGAAGACGCGCGCGACCTCCTCGGGGCTCAGGTACGTGCGCCGCACCTTGCCGCCGCAGAAGGTCGGGCAGTAGCCGCAGGACAGCGAGCACGCGTTGGTCTGCATGACCCGCATGAGCCGAGTTACCCCTCCGACCCGGGTAGCGGACCTTCGTGATGCCCACCGGGTCTCCAGGGCGCATCTGGAGGCCCTGTGGGCCGTCCCGGTCGGCGGTTTCCGAGAGGACCGTGACTCTGGTTCGGAGGTCCACGACAGCCGACTACTATACAAGAGACGAGCTAAAGTGCAACTCGACGACGTGCTGCTAGGTGCGGGCGTCGCCCCCTGCCGATCGGAGCTCCACGCCCCGTACCTGCACGGGAATCCGAATCCCCTCCGCGGCCAGCCGCCGCAGGATCCGCTTGCGGAGATCGTGCTGGACGAGGAACTGGTCGGTGAACGACTTCACGTGGCAAAGGAGCGTGAAATCCAGCGAGTACTCGCCGAAGCCGGGAATGAGTCGGACGGTAGGCTCGGGCTCCGGGAGGAGGCCCGTCACCTCCTCGTTCAACGCCTGCCTCGTCTCCTCCAAGAGGATGCGCTCGACCAGATCGGGATCGGCGCCGTAGTCCACGGCAATGCGGATCGGCAGCGCCATCCGCGACTCCGGCAGGTCGTAGTTGGTGATGATCGACTCCGCGACCCGCTTGTTGGGAATCGTGACGACGACGTTCTGGAGCATGCGCACGCGGGTCGACCGCCACCCGATGTCCACGACAAGCCCCTCGACCGCGTCGGCGAGCTTGACGTAGTCCCCGACGCGGATCGGCTTGTCGGCGAGCAGGTGCACGCCCGCGAAGAGATTCGAGAGCGTGTCCTGCAGGGCCAGCGCCACCGCGAGACCGCCCACGCCCAGCGCGGTGAGGATCGGCGTGATCTGGATGCCGAGCGCGTCCAGCAGCACCAGGAGCCCGATGATGTACACGCCGCCGCGGACGACCGCTTGGCCGAGCCCGGTGATCGGGTGCCGAGAGGGCTCGGCGCTCGCTCGCGCTCCGCACGAGGGTGGTCAGCGTGTTGGAGACCGTGATGGTCACGGAGAGAATCACCGCGACTTCGAGCAACATGCCCACCTGGTGGGACAGGCGCTGCGGCAGGCTCTCGGTCTGGCGCGCGACCTCGTTGCCCGTCCAGATCCCGAGCACGATGGCCCAGAGGACCGAGGGAACGCGGACCGCCTGATGCAGCGAGGCCCAGCCGTCGGTCCACCGGCGCAGCAGGGACATCAGGAGGGCGCGAAGCAACAACGCGACGAGCGTGGCGACGCCGAACGCGAAGGCGGGCCACGCGAGCTGGCGCATGGCGCTACATGCTATCGTAGTTGGCGCCCATGAGTCAGCGCGGACTCTTCTACGGCTGGGTCGTCGTCTTCGCCGCCGCTACGGTCGTCGCGTTCGGACAGGGCTCGCTCTTCTCGCTCGGCGTGTTCTTGAAGCCGCTCGAGGACTCGATGCGCTGGAGCCGCAGCGCGGTCTCGGTGACCGCGCTGATCAACTGGATGGCGATGGGCATCGGCTCGTTCTGCTGGGGCGCGATCTCGGACCGGCTCGGGAGCCGCTTCGTGACGATCGCCGGCGGTCTGCTGCTGGGGCTCAGTCTCGTGCTGTCGAGCCAGGCGACCGCGCTCTGGCATCTGCACGTGACGTTCGGCTTCGGCGTGGGCTTCGCGGCCGGCGCCTTCCTCACGCCGCTGTCCGCGACGGCCACGAAGTGGTTCACCGAGCAACCGCGGGCTCGCGCTGGGCATCATCTCGGCCGGCGGCGGCGCCGGCATGCTCCTGCTCTCGCCGCTGACTCGCTGGGTCACCTCGGCGTACGACTGGCGCGTGGCGATGATCGTGCTGGGCGACCTCGCCTGGCTGGTCGTCATCCCGGTCGCGTTGCTGATCAAGAACGCGCCCGCCGAGATGGGCGCCGTCGCGCTCGGCGGCGCGGCCGCGCGGCAGCGCGATTTCTCCACCCGCGAAGTCCTGCGCGCGCCGCAATTCTGGGCGATCGCGCTCACGCACTTCGCCTGCTGCGCCGCCCACGCCGGGCCGATCTTCCACATGGTGACCCACGCGATCGACCAGGGCGTGGCCGCGATGGTCGCCGCGACAGTCCTGGGCGTGTCCGGGCTCGCCTCGATCGGCGGGCGGATCGCGTGCGGGATGATCGCCGACCGTTTCGGCGCCAAGCCCACCCTGCTCGTCGGCCTTGCGCTCCAGGCGGTCATGGTCTTCTCCTACCTCTTCACCCGCGACACGGTCAGCTTCTACGCCGCCGCGGTGATGTTCGGGATCTCGTACGGTGGTGTGATGCCGCTCTACGCGCTGGTCACGCGCGAGTACTTCGGCGAAAAGGTGATGGGGAGCGCGTACGGCGCGGTGTTCCTGATCTCGACGCTCGGGATGGGCCTCGGCTCCTGGGCCGGAGGCTTCATTCACGACGCCTTCGGGAGCTACGCCTGGCTCTTCATCAGCTCGGCCGCGATCGGGCTGATGGCGATGGTGCTGGGGCTGACGTTCCGGGCGCCACGCGCTGGTGGCCGGGGCGCGTCCGGCCACGTGCGCGGAGCCGCGCTGAGGTGCGCCTATCGGCGCACCGGCTGCCATTGGCGGTTGACACCTTCGAGTCCGGGATGGTACTAATTCGTCGCTTTTCCCGGTGGTTAGGCCTCATCCCGGCGCTCGCAAGCTTCTGATCAAGGAGGATCACGCATGGATCGTCAGGGACTCAATCGCAGGCAGTTCATCAAGGTCTCCGGGCGGCAGCGGCCCTGGCGACCGCCGGTATCGAGGGGATTCTCGCGGCGCGTCGGGCGCCGGCCTACGCCCAGGGCACCAAGCTTCACATCGTCCGCTGGGTCGACTTCATTCCCGAGGCGGCGACGTCGAGCTCAAGCGCCAGGCGCCCGGAGGCCTCGAAGGCGCTCGGGCGCCGAGGTCACCCTCGAGTTCATCAACGCCAACGACCTGCAGCCGCGCATCACGGCGGCGGTCTCAGTCGGGCTCCGGCGCCGACATCATCCAGATGCTCTGGAACTGGCCGCATCTCTACGCCAACGCGCCTCGTCGACGTGTCGGACGTCGCCGAGCCCATCGGCAAGGCGCAGGGCGGCTTCTACGACGTGTTCGAGTCTGCGGCCAGGGTGGGCGGCAAGTGGCTGGCCGTGCCCCACGCGATCAGTCGGCAACGCCGTCGCGTATCGGCGGTCGTGGTTCAACGAGGTCGGCGCCAAGGAGTTCCCGAAGACCTGGGACGAGTACCGCGAGGTCGGCAAGAAGCTCAAGGCCAAGGGCAAGCCGATCGGGCAGACCGCTCGGCCACACCTTCGGCGATCGCGCCAGACGTTCGCTATCCGTTCCTGTGGGACTTCGGCGGCGCCGAGGTCGACGCGAGCGGCAAGAACGTCGCGATCAACTCCAAGGGCACGGTCGAGTCCGTGAAGTTCCTGCAGGCTTCTGGAAGGACGCCTGCGACGAGGGCGGGCTCGCGTGGGACGACACCAACAACAACCGCGCCTTCCACGCCGGCGAGATCGGCGCCACTCTCAACGGCGCCTCGATCTACATCGTGCGCCAAGCGCCAGAAGGACAAGATCAAGGACGACAAGGGCGAGCCGCTCTTCCAGGACATCGACCACGCCGCGCTGATGCCGAAAGGGCCCGGCGGGCCAGTTCGCCCTACAGCGGCCTTCAGCACTCGATGATGAGGTACTCGAAGAACCAGAAGCTCGCCAAGGACTTCCTGAGTGGCTGCACGTCAGGACGCAACTATGGGAAATGGTTCGAGGTCAACGAGGGCTACAGCGTCGGCGCCACCAAGAAGTGGGAAGACACACCCGATGTGGGCAAGGTCGACAAGCCGCTCCATGTCTTCCGTCAGGCCGCCGCGCCTGCACGCGCGCCTTCGGGTACGCCGGGGCCGGCGACGCGCCAAGGCCACCGAAGCCTACACGAAGTACATCATCGTCGACATGTACGCCAAGGCCGTGCAGGGCACGAAGGCCGAGGACGCCGTGAAGTGGGCCGAGGGCGAGCTGAAGAAGATCTACGCCTAGGCCCGACGGCAGGGCATTGGCTTGAAGAATCCGATCGCCGGAGGGGCCGGGCGGAGCCGCCCGTGTCGAGGTCGCGCTCGCCGCTACCGCGCGACGCGCGACAACGGCGCGCGCTCGCGCGACTCCTCGAGAACGAGCGCTCCTGGCCTTCGCCCTCCTGCTCGTCCCGACCGTCATGCTGCTGGGCGCTGTTCATCGCGTATCCGTTCGTGATGGGCGTGTGGCTCTCGCTCTCGAGCATCAGCGTCGGGACCCGGCCGAGTTCGTTGGGCTCAAGAACTTCGTCAAGGCGTGGAACGACTCGATCTTCCAGCAGGCGCCCCGGAACACGTCCTTCTACACGTTCTGCGCGACGATCTGCAAGCTCGCGCTCGGCATGTGGCTCGCGATCCTGCTGAACCGGCATTTCCGCGGCAAGCGCCTGGTCCGGGCGTCCATGCTGCTTCCGTTCATCATTCCCACCGTGCTCTCGACCTTCGCGTGGCGCTGGATGTTCGACCCGACCTTCAGCGTCCTCAACTGGACCCTCTACCAGCCTCGGCTTCATCGTCGACGCGAAGCTGCCCGTTCCTGTCCAACGGCGACCTGGGCGCTCTGGTGCGCGATCGTGGTCAACACGTGGCGCGGGCATGCCGTTCTTCGCCATCACACTCCTGGCCGGGCTGCAGACGATCAATACCGATCTCCACGAGGCGGCCTCGCTCGACGGCGCGAACGGCTGGAAGCGGTTCTGGCACATGACGTGGCCGCTCCTGAAGCCGGTCACCGTCGTGGTGGTCGTCTTCTCGATCATCCAGACGTTCTCCGACTTCCAGCTGATCTACGTCTTGACCGGCGGCGGCCCGGCGAACTCCACGCATCTCCTGGCGACGTACGCCTACCAGATCGGCGTCGCCACGGGCCTCCTCGGCGAGGGCGCGGCGATCTCGCTCTTCATGCTTCCCGTTCTCTTCATCGTGGTCTGGATCCAGCTCCGCTACCTGCGTCGAGGGCTCGATGGGGCCCTGAGCCCGGCGCTGGTCATGCGAGCGGCGCTGGAAAAAGTGGGTGTTCTTCTACATCCCGCTGACCGTCTTCGTGATCGGCACCTTGTTCCCGTTCTACTGGATGCTCATCACCGCGATTCGACCGGATGCCGAGCTCTACCGGTCCTGGCGGGCGGTGAACAATGCGCCGTTCTGGACGCTCCAGCCGACGCTCGAGCACTTCCGCGACCTGATGGCGCAAGACCATGTTCCCGCGGTGGCTGTGGAACACCTTCTACATCGCGGTCGCCTCGACGGTGATCTCGCTCGCGTGCGGGCTGCTGGCGGGCTACGCGCTGGCGCGGCTCCGGTTCCCGATGGCCGGGATGCCTGGGCACGTCGATCTTCGTGACCTATCTGGTGCCGCCGACCTTGCTGTTCATCCCGCTGGCCGACATCATCCGTGACTTCCAGCTCGGGAACACGCCGTGGGCCCTGATCCTCACGTATCCCACGTTCCTGATCCCGTTCTGCACGTGGCTCTTGATGGGCTACTTCAAGACGATCCCGAAGGAGCTCGAGGAGTGCGCGCGCATCGACGGCGCGACGCGCTTCGGGGCGATGACGCGGATCATCTTTCCGATCGCCGTGCCCGGTATCCTGTCGGCCGGCATCTTCGCGTTCACGCTGTCGTGGAACGAGTTCATCTACGCGCTGATCTTCCTGTCGTCGCCGGAGCGCAAGACGGTGCCGGTCGGCGTCGTGTCGGAGCTGATCCGAGGGGACATCTACTTCTGGGGCCAGCTGATGGCCGGCGCGCTGCTCGGCTCGATCCCGGTGGCCCTCGTCTATTCCTTCTTTGTCGAGTACTATGTCACCGGCTTGACCGGCTCGGTGAAAGGGTAGCAGCCGAGACCCGAGACGCGGCTACCGCCCAAGGAGATACGCTCGATGGCCCAGGTGATGATGAAGGACCTGAACAAGAAATACGACGAGGTCCACGCTGTCAAAGACGTGAACCTCCACATCCGGGACAAGGAGTTCGTGGTGCTGGTCGGCCCGTCCGGGTGCGGCAAGTCGACGACGCTTGCGGATGGTCGCCGGGCTCGAAGAGATCACCGCCGGCGAGATCACGATCGGCGACCGGGTCGTCAACGATCTGCCGCCGAAGGACCGCGACATCGCGATGGTGTTCCAGAACTACGCGCTGTACCCGCACATGACCGTCTACGACAACATGGCCTTCGGGCTCAAGATGCGGAAGTTCCCCAAGCCCGAGATCGCCAAGCGGGTCGGCGAAGCCGCCGAGATCCTGGGCATCCAGGAGCTGCTCAAGCGCAAGCCGCGCCAGCTCTCCGGCGGCCAGCGGCAGCGCGTCGCGGTGGGCCGCGCGATCGTGCGCCATCCCCAGGTGTTCCTCTTCGACGAGCCGCTCTCGAACCTGGACGCCAAGCTCCGCGTCCAGATGCGGGTCGAGCTCAAGCGCCTGCACGAACGTCTCGAGACGACGGCGATCTACGTCACGCACGACCAGGTCGAGGCGATGACGCTCGGCGACCGCGTCGTGGTCATGAAGGACGGCTGGATCCAGCAGGTGGGCGAGCCGCTCGAGCTCTACGGGCACCCGGCCAACCGGTTCGTGGCGGGCTTCATCGGCTCCCCGTCGATGAACTTCGTCGAGGTGACCGTCGCCGACGCCAACGGCGCCCTGTGGGCGGATACGCCGGGCCTTCGGGTCAAGGTGCCGCCGGCGAGCGCGGGCCGGCTCGGGCCGTACAAGGGCCAGCGCGTGACCCTGGGCATCCGTCCGGAAGACTTGCGCGTCGCGGCCGGGGGCGACGGGGCGGACTACAGCTTCGACACGATCGTCGAGGTCGTCGAGCCGCTTGGATCCGAGATCCTGCTCGACCTCAAGGCCGGACCGAACGTCATCGTGGCGCGCGTCGAGCCGACCGTGCGCGTGAAGCACCAGGACAAGATGCGGCTGTCGCTCCACCCGGAGCGCGTGCACTTCTTCGACAACAAGACCGAGCTGGCGATCTAGATTCGCGTGGCGGCGGCGGCGAGGTCGGTGGGGCGCGCCCGCGACATACGGCTCGCGTACCTGCTTCTCGCCCCGACGCTGCTCCTGTTCGGCGTGGTCGTTGCGTACCCCGTCGGATGGGAGGTGTGGACGAGCCTCACCGACCTGTCCCCCCTGAAGGACGGCTCCACCGAGTTCGTCGGGCTGAGCAACTACAGCCGCCTGCTGGCCGACCCCATGTTCTTGCGGGCCACGGTCGTCACCGTCGTCTACGCCGTGGTCACGAGCGCCGGGAAGCTGGGGCTCGGGCTCGCCTTCGCGCTGCTGTTGGCGCGGCCGTTCCGGGGTCGGGCCCTCGTCTTCCTGGCCATCTTTCTCCCCTGGGCCTACCCCGCCGGCGTGAGCGTGATCGGCTGGTACTGGACGCTGAACCCGCCGACCATCACCGCCTACGCCCTGTTCATGGGCCACCTGAAGTTCTACGTGGACAGCGCCTTTGGCGGCGGCGCCTGGGCCTTCACGAGCGTCATGCTGTTCAACATCTGGCGCGGCAGCTCGTTCATCGCGGTGCTGCTGCTGGCCGGCATCAACTCGATCCCGCCCGAGCTATTCGAGTGCGCGCTGCTGGAGTCGAAGAGCCCGTGGCGCCGCTTCTGGCTGGTGACCGTTCCGCTGCTGAAGCCGTTCCTCGCGCTGGCGGTCTTTCTCTCGCTGACCAGCGCCTTCGCCGACCTGTCCAACGTCTGGATGCTCACCGCGGGCCGCATCGTCTTCCCGGTCGTCGGCACCCACGCGTACTGGCTGGCCGTCAAGATCGGCCAGTTTGGACTCGCGTCGGCGCTGGCGCTGACGATGGTCCCGTTGCTGCTCGTCGTCCTGCTCGTGCTGTTCCGGCTCTTCGATCGCGCCGAGCGGACGGAGCGGTCGCCGCATGAATCCAAGGTCCCGGTGGGCGAAGCTCGGCCATGCCAGCCTCATCTTCCTGGTCACGGTCTACTGCGTCTTCCCGATCTACTTCATGCTGGTGCAGTCGCTGAAGACTCCGCGCGAGGACGTCTTCGGCAACCCGTTCATCGTCGTCAATCCCACCCTCGAGAACTTCGAGGAGCTCTTCGACCGCCAGGGCGAGGTCCGCGGCTTCGTGGGGAGCGTGCTGCGCCGCTCCTATCCGTTCCTGGACTGGCTCGTGAACACGATCGTCGTCTTCGCGGGGTCCGTCGCGATCACCCTGGTGGCGAGCGTCGCGGCGGCCTACGCGCTGGGCCGGCTGCGCCCACCCGGGTTCCGGTGGTGGCGGCGCGGGATCTTCGCCGCCTACGTCGTTCCACAGACTCTGCTTTTCATCCCGCTGTACCAGGTGGTGAACACGCTGGGACTGGACGACAGCCTCATGGCCCTGCTCCTGATTTATCCGACGCTGGCCCTGCCCTTCTGCGTGTGGATGCTCTCCGGCTACTTCCAGAATCTGCCGCGGGAAATCGAGGACGCGGCGCTGCTCGAAGGGGCGAGCCGCGCCACGGCGTTCTTCCGCATCATCCTGCCCATGAGCCGCCCGGTTCTCGTCGCCGCGGGCATCTTCAGCCTCGGCACCGTCGCCAGCGACTTCATGATCGCCTCGATGTTCTTGCTGACCGCGAACAACCAGACCATCACGGCCGGGCTGGGCACCTTCGACGTCGCCCTCGACGAACTGGCCGCGGTGGCGGGCGTGAATCTGCTGGCGATCCCGGTGGTGACGATCTCCGCGATCTTCGCGCGGGGCTACGTGCGCGGTCTCACGGCCTCGATGGTCGAGGGCGCCTGACCGAACGCCTCAGCGAATGGGCGCGATCCGGATGATGCGGTGAAGCGCGGTCTCCGCAACGTAGAGGGCGCCGGTGGCGTCGAGCACGATACCGCCAGGATCGCCGAGCTCGCTGGCCACGACGCTGACCGCCCCTGACGGCGAGATCCGGAAGATCTGACGAATCTGGTAGCCGGCGCAGACGAAGATGCTGCCGTCGGGGCCGGTCGTCAGGTTCGTGCGATGGTAGTGACCACCGGGAAGCCTGACGATGAGACGGAGCATCCCATCGGATCCGAGCTTCAGCACCTCGCCGACGACGCTCAAGAATACGAGCTCGTCGCCCGGCGTGGCGGTCACACCGATGAAGCGCCAGAGCGGCTCGCGGTCGGGACGCGCGCGTTCCTTTCTCGGGAAGATCGGGACGAGCAAATCGGCCCGCCGGGGGAGTGATCGCTCCTCGGCGGGGTCGACGCGGAAGACCAGCGGACCACGATAGCCCTCGTCGACGAGCCAGCTGAGCGAGGGAGGCAGCGGCGTCTCCGACCGAAGATGGGTCTCCGCGCTCGCGTAGTCGACGTAGGCGAGCCGCCCTTGCCTGTCGAGCGTCAGCGCGGTCCCGCCCAGGAGATGATTCAGCCCAACGACCATCGCCTGGAGCCGGTGGTCGCCTCCCAGGCGATAGATGCGATTGCCGTTCTCCTCTCCGAGGAAGAGGTCGCCGCTTCGCGCGTCGATGGCGAGACTCCCGAAAACCGTCTTGCGGGCGTCGGTGACGAAGGGGATCACGACGCGAGGCAGCTGGGTGGCGTCGATCGGCAGGGGCCCACGCAGATCCAGATGATAGATCTCGCCGGCCGCGTCTCCGAACCATCCCGGGCTCAGCACCACGAGCCTCCCGCGAGGGTCGAGCGCGAGTTGGATCGGACGGGGAACCCCGGTGGCCACCACGTCGACTCGGTATCCCAGAGCCACTTCGGTCGCGACCGCCCCTCGAGGACCCCACGCGCCAGGTCCTGTCAGCGTGAGCCAGATCGCCGAGGCGAGCACGGCGCAGGGCCATGTCTGTCTTGACATCCGCGAAGCGCCTCTGCTAGCCTCCGCGTGGCCCGGCGCGTTCACGGGATAGTGCGGTGCTGAGGGCGTCGGCTCGAATCGCAGGAGGCAGCTCACATTTTCTCCCGGGGAGCACACCGATGATCACCAAGGCATTGATCGCTGCGCTGGCCAGCCTGCTCGTCGTCGGTTCCGCGAACCTCACCGATGCCCAGGACGCGAAAGCCCCGGAGCCGAAAGGTGTCAACATCCGGGGACTGGTCACCTCTCTCGGAGGATTTTCCGCCACCGTCAACGCGCCGCTCCTCGTCACGGGCTCCACCGTGGAGCTGGAACCCGGTGGGCAGACGGGGCGGCAGCAGTTTCGCGTGCCGACTTACGTCTACGTCATCGAAGGTATTCTCACGACGGACTACGAAGTCGGTCCCGTCGGCATCAAGGGCGCGCAGTATCACGCGGCGGGGCAGTCGTTCATGGACAACGGCGGATGGTGGCACAATCACTCCAACAGATCGCCAAAGCCCGTCAAGTACCTGATACTCCACCTCGGCTACCCCGGTCGGCCCGATCCGATCCAGAAAGCGGACAAGGACGACTAGACTACTTCCCAGCCCCGCCGGTGATCCCCTGGATGAACCGGTCCAGGAAAAAGTTGTAGAGGATCGCCACCGGTAGTCCCACCAGCAAGGCCGCTGCCATCAGCGAGCCCCAGTAGTACACGTCGCCCCGGATCAGCTCCGTCGGCACGCCCACCGTGACCGGCTTCTGATCGCCCGGGGCGACGAAGGCCAGCCCGTAGAGAAAGTCCTGCATCGAGAGCGTGAAGGCGAAGATCACCGCGGTGAGGATGCCGGGAACACTCACGGGTAGCACGACGCGGAGGAGCGCGCCGAGGTAGCCGCAGCCGTCGACGCGCGCGGCCTCTTCCATCTCCATCGGAACGGTTTTGAAGAATCCCATGAGCAGCCAGGTACAGAACGGGATCGTGATGGTCGGATAGACCAGCACCAGCGCCCACCAGGAATCTTGAAGACCGGCCATCGACACGACCCGCGCCAGCGGGATGAAGAGGATGATGCCCGGGACCAGATAGGTCATGAATATGGCGATCCCGAGATTCTCGGCCCCGGGGATCCGGAGACGTGCCAGCGCGTAACCCGCCGGCACCGCGACGAGCAACGTGATGATGGCGACCCAGAACGCGATGGTCATCGTGTTGACGATCCAGGCGCCGAAGTTCGTGCTGTAGAAGAGATACGAGAAGTTCTTCCACGTGGGCGGCAGGTGGAACCAGAGCGGGAACTGGTCCATCCGGTAGAGATCGGGGTCCTGCTTCAGGGCCGTGATGGCCATCCAGTAGATCGGGAAGATCGCGAGGATGACGTAGGGCGTGAGCGCTCCGTAGATGAAGAGGTGCCGCCGGATTTCGCGCTGGCGGTGCGTGCGCGGGGCCGTCGCCATCGGTCAGTACTCTCTACGCTTCAAGTTTCTGAGCATCAGGATCATGAGAGGCAGGAGCAGGGGAAACAGGAACAGCGCGATCGCCGCCCCTCGACCGAGGGCTCCGGCCTGGATCCCGACCTGGTAGGCGAGCACGGGCAAGATCTTCGTGGCGTTTGCCGGACCGCCCTGGGTCAGGAGATAGACGACGCCGAGATCGGACAGCGTGAACACGGTATCGAAGAGGAACCCGATCAACAAGATGGGCGCGATCATGGGAACCACGACATGGCGGAAGCGCTGGAAGAAGTTGGTCCCGTCCACGCGAGCCGCGTCGAGGACCTCGTTGGGCACCGACGTGAACCCCGCGAGCAGTACAATGGCCGAGAATGGGAAATTGCGCCACACGTTCACCATGATGCACGCGGCCAGCGCCAGGTGGGGCTCGCCGAGCCACACCGGCCAGTCCGCCGAGCCGTAGCTCCCGATAACCCCGATCCGGCTCAGGAACCAGTTGATGACGCTGAACTGGGAGTCGTACATCCACTTCCAGCCGAGCACGCTGATGCTGATGGGAAGCGTGAACGGGATCACGACCAGGCCGCGCACGAACTTCCGTCCCCAGAAGGGCTGGAGCAGCAGAAACGCGAGGCTCGTGCCGAGCAAGCCCTTGAAGATGGCGGCCACCACGGTGAAGCCGATGCTGTTGCGGAGCGCGATGTAGAAGACGTCGCTCTCGAAGGCGGCCCGGAAGTTCTCCAGCCCCACGAAGCTCGCCGAGGTGTCGGCGACCGAGGCGTCGCTCAGCGCCAGAAACAGCGAGAACAGGAACGGGGCTCCGACGAGCAGGAGAACGTAGAGGACGGCGGGCGCGAGCAAGAGGTAGCCGAAGGCGAGTCGCCTGGACGTCTGGCGCGCGAACCACCTCCGAGGGCGCGCCCGAGCAGCGACCGACACGGCAGCGGCCCGGGCGCTTGCCGCGTCCGGGCCGCTACTCGACGAGCTTGGCGTCATGCGTGCTTGTGCTTGGCGTAGACCCGACCGTACTCGCCCACCCCCCACTTGATCGCGTCTTCCAACGCCATGCCGCGGCAGAACTTGGTGATCATGTCGGGGAAGACGAACGTGTTCACGATCTCCTGGATGGGGGTGGTCGACGGCCCGGGCTGCCCGTAGAACGCGACAATCTTCGGGAAGTCCTGGAGGATCTGGAGCTTGGGATCGGCCCCGATTACGGGCATGGGCTTCTTGTAGCGATCGTTGAGGTACGGCATGTTGTAGCCGCGGCTCTGCACCATGCCCTCGAGGTCGTTGTCGATGAGGTACGCCAGCCACTCCTTTGCCGCTTGCTGATTCTTGGAGAACTTCCACACCATCCAGACGTTCGGCGCCGCGGCGCTCACCCGCTTGCCGGGCAGCCCCTGGGGCTCGAGCCCGAGGAACGTGTTCTGGAACACCGGAGGATTGGTGTCCTCGGTCGTGCGGTACGCAGAGATCGCGTCGTGGACCCAGCACGCGATGCCCGAAGCTAGGTAGCGATTGTCGGACGCGTCGTCCCAGGAGAAGACCTCGGGCGTCATGCCCTCATCGAAGAGCGCCTTGGCGAACTTGAGAAACTCGCGCAGCTCCTTGGAGTCGATCGTGGGCGCATCGCCGGAGGGAGTCGCCTCGGTGCCGCCGAAGCTCCAGAACATCGACCGCCAGAAGAGATTCGCGTCAGCGCACTGGGACAGCGCGATCCCTGTGGGATGTCCCTTCGGCTTGAGCGTGCGCGCCGCCACTCGCGCCAACTCCCAGGTGTCCGGATACTTCAGGTTGTTGGCGTCGAACAGGTCCTTCCGATAGAGCATCGGCGCCAGGATGTAGAAGATCGGCAGACCGTACCAGCGCCCTTCCACCTCGACGAGCGACCGCGCCGCGGGAATCCAGCCGCCGTACTTCTTCGCCGCCGCATCGGCGACGTCGGTGAGGTCGACCAGGTTCTTGTAGTAGAGCCGGGTCAGGATCGAGGAGCCGTTGTAGATGATGTCGTGGCCCGCACCGGCCGCGAACTCCGCCGCCATTCGCGCGGGAATGTCGAGATGCGGAATGTGGTCGACGCGCACCTTGACGCCGTTCTTGTCGCCCCATTCCTTGGCGAACTTGTCGTACCAGGCGTCGTACGCCGGGATGAAGTGACTCCACTGGAGAATGCGCAGGGTCGTTCCCTTGATCTGCGCTGGGGCCTGCCGGGCATCGAGCATCGTCAGCAGCGAGCTGCCTGCGACCCCGGCGCCGGCGGCCGCGATGAATCTCCTGCGGTTGAGGGTTGACGGCGCGGGTCTGGTTGGTTGCGGGACCGTCATCGTGAGCCTCCTCGGGCGATCCGGGCGCCTATAGGGGTTGGCAGCTGGCAACCCTCGTAAGGAATGAATTCTTTATGCTGCCTGGCGGCCAGTTGTCAAGTAGTCGGGTCGGACCGTAGTCGGGTCGGACCGGGTGCTATCCTCGCCGCCATGCGCCGCCCGCTCCTGGCCCTTCTGGTCGTCCTCGCGGCGGTCGGCGCTTTCACGGGCGGGCTCGCGTGGCTCCTGGACACCCCGAAACCGCCGCCCGGCGCGTCGAGGGCCGAGCGCCTCTACCTGGGACTCTGCGCCACCTGCCATGGAGCCGACGGACGGGGCTCGTGGCGCGCGGCGCTCTTCCTGGTCCGCCCCGGCGACCTGGCCGACGCCGCGACGATCGATCGCCGCTCCGATCAATACCTCTTCGATCTGATCAAGCACGGCGGGGCGCCCATCGGGAGGCCGGGAATGCCGGGCTTCGGCTCGACCCTCAGCGACAACGAGATCGCCGAGCTGGTCCGTTACGTGCGCTCGTTGTCCCGCGCGCGCTGACTCAGGGGAGCTTCTCGATCCTGATCAAGATGAGCTGATCGTCCCGCTGGCGCACAGCCAGCTTCACGCGGTCGCCCGGCTTGGGTCCGACCGGATCGAGCAGGTCCGGGCTCGCCGAGACCGCCATCAGCTCCATGGCGCCCATGCCCAGCGCGGACACGGGCTCGTGGCGGACCAGGAGCATGTCGGGGCTGGGGCGCGCGACGATCGTTCCGCGAACCTCGTAGGCCGCGGGCCGAATGATCGTTCCCCAGATGCCCGCGGCGAACGCCGCGAGCAGGACGACGAAGAGCAGGCCGGTTACGGTACGGTGCGAAACGGCCCTAGTACTTGCTGTCCCTTTCCCAGTCGAACGTGGCCTCTGCCTGAGGCCGAAGGTCGTCGCCGGTCAGGATCCACCTGCCGCCGCAGCCCTCGCGCGCGAAGTAGGCGGCGGGTCTGGGCGCAGAGCCGATGCTGATGATCAGGATGAAGATTCCCACGGCACCGCCGACGCCGCACAGAATCCCCTTGCCCGGAATGTAGAAGACGTTGGCGATGCCGGCGCCGACGTTGTACGCGGCGGACTCGGCCAGGCGCGACTCCTGCTCCGGGACATCCTGCGGCAGCTCCGCCATGGGTTGAGGCACAGGCTGCTGAGGCGGCGGTGACGTTGGAGCGGGCTGCTGGGCCGCCGCAAGCGGGGCGAGCGGACCGGTGGCGAGGATTGCGAGCGCCACCAAGACAGTGAGGATCCGGCTTCCGATCTTGATCAAGGGAACCTCCTCCCTAACAGACCTCAGGGAGATATTGTCCGCCCCCAGGGGGCACGCCGCCGCAACAATTCCGGCAGCCCCTTGATCATAGCAAACGGCCGAGCGGCGCGTAAGCTCGACAAACGCTATAATCGGCGGCACATTCTCTCCAGGAGGCCGTCACCCATGAAGCTCGTGCGCTTCTCCACCAATGGCCAGACTCCACGGCTCGGCGTCCTGCAGGGCGATCGCATCGCCGACCTCCAGGCGAGCGTCGCTGCTACCTTGACGCGGCGCGGCGTGAGCCGTGCTCCGGAGATCGCTGCGGCGCTCGTTCCCAGCAGCACGCGCGCGTTCCTCGAGAATGGCCCGTTGGTCGAGGAGACGGTCGCCGGCATCAAGGAATGGGTCACCGTGCCCGCGAACTCGGCGCGCCTGCACGCGCCGATCACCGATCCCGGCAAGTTCATCTGCATCGGGCTCAACTACCGAGACCACGCGGAGGAGGCCAACCAGCCGATTCCGAAGGAGCCTCCGATTTTCGCGAAGTGGGCGAACGCCATCATCGACCCGAACGAGCCGATCCTGCGGCCGCGCGGCTCGAACCAGCTCGACTGGGAAGTCGAGCTGGGCGTGGTGATCGGCAAGACGGCGCGCTTCGTCTAGCAAAGAGAAGGCGCTCGATTACGTCTGGGGCTACACGATCATCAATGACGTCAGCTCGCGCGACTTCCAGTTCATCGGAAGCCAGTGGATGGCCGGGAAGATCCCGGAGACGTTCGCGCCGGTCGGGCCCTACATCGCCGATCGCACCGATATTCCCGACCCTCACGTGCTCGAGCTCAAGCTCTGGGTCAACGGAAAGCAGATGCAGAGCGGCAACACGAAGACGTTCATCTTCGACGTCCGGTACATCGTCAGCTACCTCTCCGGGCTGATGACGCTCTCGCCCGGCGACCTCATCGCGACGGGCACGCCCCCCGGCGTGGGCTTCGCCCGCAAGCCGCCGGTGTTCCTGCAGCCGGGCGACACGTGCCGGCTGGAGATCACCGGTCTGGGCCAGATCGAGAACCCCGTGAAGGAGGCCTGAGGAGACCGGCCCATGCTCGATCTAGTCGCGCCGCTCGTCGTTCGGAACACGACGAAGATCGTCCTCGTGTCGCTCGATGGTCTCGGCGGACTGCCGCGTCCCGAGACCGGGCGCTCGGAGCTCGAGACGGGGCACCTGCCGAATCTCTCCCAGCTCGCCGCCGAGGCCGCCTGCGGCCTCATTCGCCACGTGGCGCCGGGCATCACGCCGGGCAGCGGGCCCGGCCACCTCGGGCTCTTCGGCTACGATCCGCTCCACTACCAAGTCGGGCGCGGTGTCCTCGAAGCGCTGGGCATCGAGTTCGACCTGCGCGCCGGGGACGTGGCCGCGCGCGGCAACTTCTGCACGATCGACGGCGCGGGCCGCATCACCGACCGGCGCGCCGGGCCGGCTCGCGACCGAGATCAACGTGCGGCTCACCGAGCGCCTGCGGCGGATCCGGCTGCCCGGCGTCGAAGTCTTCGTCGAATCCGTGAAGGACTATCGTTTCGTGCTCGTGCTGCGCGCGCGCGCCCGCGGCGGAGCCCGCCTGGCGGCGGGGCTGTCCGAGACCGACCCACAAGCGACCGGGCAGCCGCCCTTGCTCGTGAAGGCCGCTCAATCCGCGCGCGAAGGCCACCGCGGCGCTCGTGAATCGCTTCGCCGCCGAAGCCCGGCGCCTGCTCGCCGATGCGGCCCCGGCCAACATGGTGCTCCTGCGCGGCTTCGACCAGCTGCCGAAGCTCCCGCGGTTTCCCGAAGTGTTCGGCCTCCGCAGCGGGGCGATCGCGGCCTACCCGATGTACCGCGGGCTCGCGAAGCTGGTCGGCATGGAAGTCCTCAAAACCGGCACCACCTTCGACGACGAGCTCGCGACCCTCAGGGAGCACTGGGACACGCACGACTTCTTCTTCGTCCACTACAAGGACACGGACAAGGCGGGCGAGGACGGCGACTTCGACGCAAAGGTGCAGGCGCTCGAGCGCCTCGATCGGGCGATCCCCGAGATCCGCGCGCTCAAGCCCGACGTCCTGATCATCACCGGAGACCACGCGACTCCGTCCGTGCTGGCCGGCCACGGCTGGCAGCCGGTTCCGGTCCTGATCTGGAGCCGCTACTGCGGCGCCGACGGCGTGACGGCGTTCACCGAGCGCGCCTGCGGCGCCGGCAGTCTCGGCGTCATGCCCTCGCAACATCTGATGCCGCTGGTCCTGGCGAACGCGCTCCGGCTCACCAAGTTCGGCGCCTGACGGGAGCCGCTCCGCCCTCTCTACACGGGGAAAATTCCCTTGCCCGGTGTCCGGGCGGCGTCATACTCCAAGTGAGGTCTCGCGCGCCGCAGGCCGTCGGGGCTCCCCCGCCGGCCGAGGTGCGCCGACAAAATCATGGAAGAGCTCGAGCGGCTGCGCGAATCCATCAAACTGCTCCTCGTCGAGGGCCGGGACGAGCGACTGTCCGACCTCGTCGAGGACGCGCACCCGGCCGACCTGTCGCGCGTCATTCGCGAGCTCTCGCACGACGATCAGGTTCGCCTCTTCCGCTTGCTCAGCCCGCAGCACGCGGGCGAAGTGCTCGCCGAGCTGGACGACCCGACCTTGCGCGAGCTGGTCGGCTCGCTCCCGGAGCTCGAGGTCTCACGGGTTCTGGACCGCATGCCGCCCGAGCAGGTCGTCGACGTCGTCGAGGAGCTGCCCAAGGAGCAGGCAGACGAAATCCTCGAGCTCATGCAGGAGGAAAAGTCCGAGGAGGTCCAGGAGCTCCTCGAGTACCGGGAAGGCACGGCGGGACGTCTCATGTCCCCCGAGTTCGTCGCGGTCCGCGAAGACGCGAACGTCGCCGAAGCGATCGAGCACATCCGCAAGGCGGCGTCCGGCGAGGGCGCGTTCTACCTGTACGTCGTGGACGATCACGACCACCTGGTCGGCAACGTCCCGTTGCACCGGCTCCTGGCCGCCGACGCGAGGACGCCGATCAGCGCTATCCGCACCGACGAGGTCGAAAGCGTCCGCGTTGACACGGACCAGGAGGAAGTCGCCCGCCTGGTCCAGCACTACAACCTGATCCAGGTCCCGGTGGTCGACGTCAACCGGCGCCTGCTGGGGACGATCGGCGTCGACGACGTGATCGACGTCATCCGCGAGGAGGCGACCGAGGACATCCAGCGCCTCGGTGGCGTCGGCGGCGACGAGACGGTCCTGGATCCGCCCCGCGCGGTCTTCGTCAGGCGCAACCTCTGGCGGTTGATCAACCTCGGTACCGCGGTGGTCGCGGCCTCGGTCATCGGGCTCTTTGAATCCTCGATTCAGGCCCTGGCCACCCTGGCGATCTTCATGCCGATCGTCGCCTCGATGGGTGGCATCGCGACGACCCAGACCGCAACGGTGGTCGTCCGGGGGATCGCGCTCGGGGACATGACCACGGCCGTCTTGCGGCGCGTCCTCTTGAAGGAGCTGTGGCTCGGCCTGATGACCGGCGGGGCGAATGCGTTGGTGATCGCGGCGATCGCCTACATCTGGAAGGGACAGCTGCTCCTCTCGTTGATCCTCGCCGTCGCCCTCGTGGCCAACATGATGGTAGCGGCCGTCGTCGGCACCTTGATCCCGATCGCCCTGAAGACCTTCCGGGTCGATCCGGCGATCGCGTCGAGCGTGATCAGCACCACGTTCACAGATGTATTCGGATTCTTTTCGTTTCTGGGGCTTGCCACGCTCCTGATCAGGTTCCTGCTGTGAAGAGGGCGTCAGGCGAAAAGTAGCTTGGCAACGGCCGCCGGCCATGGTTAGAATACGCCCGGCTCTCGGCTTTGACCGCCTCACCCCCAAATCGACATCGCCGGAGGGCTCTGATCGTGGACGTAGCGTTAGAGAAGAGGCAGGTCCAGCGGGCGTACGAGCTGTTGGCTCCGGTGTACGACTTCATCTTCGACTGGATCTTCGCTCCAGGCCGCTCCGCCGCGATCGATGGGCTGGCCTTGCAACGTAGCGACTCGGTCCTCGAGGTCGGGATCGGCACCGGGCTGAACCTTCCGCTCTACCCGTGGTCCTGTCGCCTCACCGGCATCGATCTCTCGCAGGAGATGCTGGACAAGGCCGTCGACCGTGTCCAGAACCTGGCCATGCCCAACGTGGTGCTGAAAGTCATGGACGCCACGTCCCTGGACTTCGGCGAAAACGAGTTCGACAAGGCGGCGGCGACCTACACGATCTCGGCGGTGCCGGACCCGGTTGCCGTGCTGCGCGAGATGCGCCGCGTGGTGAAGCCCGACGGCATCATCATCATCCTGAACCACTTCAGGAGCCAGCGCCGGGTCACCGGCTGGACCGAGGATCTGCTGGCGCCGGTGTGCACGCGCCTGGGCTGGAAGTCGAACCTCATGATGGAGCCCTTGCTCGAGCAGGTAGGGCTGGTCCCCGAGTCGGTCACCCACGTCAACATGTTCAAGGGGTGGCGGCTCGTGAAGTGCATCAACCGGAAGTAGCCCGCCTCACCGGCCTCCTCCTTGCCCTCGTCGTCGTCGCGCCGGCCGTTTGCGCCGGGCGGACCGCGCTGCTTGCCGGCGCGTTCGTCATCGAGTTCCTGACCCAGGGCCGCCCCGCCGTCCTCTCGGCGCTGACCGAGCCGCCGGCCCGCCAGCCTCTCGCCCTGCCGGGCACCGGGGCCGACCTCTATGTCCACGCCGGGCTCGCGACCGGCCGGCCGCTCGTGCTCGTTCACGGCTTAGCGCCGGCCGGAAAGGACGATCCTCGGGTCCGCGATGCCGCGGGGCTCCTGGCCCGAGCCGGGTTCGACGTCGCGGTGCCGACGATTCCCGGGCTCACCCGCGGTCGGCTCGGGCCCGAGGACGTCGAGCCCGTCATCGCCACGCTTGCCGCGCGCACCCATCGGACCGCCCTCGTCGGCGTGAGTGTCGGGGCGGGCCCGGCGCTCCTTGCCGCCGCCGACCCGCGCGTTCGCGACCGTGTGAGCACGGTCTTGAGCCTCGGCGGTTACGCGTCCGCCGCCGAGCTGCTGCGCTTCTGGCTCACCGGAGTGTATGCGTACGAAAACGTTCGCGGTCGAGTCGACCATGATCCGGAGCTCGTGCGAGCGTTCGTCCGCGCCAACGCCGATCGCCTCGACCCGGTCTGGCGCGCGGCCCTGCATAGAGGAGACCGAGCGGCCGTCGACCGACTGCTCGAGGCTCCTCCCCCGGATCTCCAGCAGTATCTCGACGCCCTCTCGCCCCTTCGGGTGGCCCCCGCCATCGGCGCGCGCCTGATCCTGGTTCACGGTCGCGCCGACCGCGCCGTGCCCTACACGGAGAGCCTGCGGCTGGCCGCAGCGCGGCCCGATCGGACCGCGCTCGTCCTGGTCGGTGTCGTGGAGCACGTCGAGGGCGCGCGCGCGGGAATCTGGCGCGAGGCCCGCGACCTCCTCGCGCTGTGGCGCGTGATGTACACGCTGTTGAGCGCGAGCCGCGCGTGACGCGCGTCAAATTTCTTGGTCCGGCCGGTGGCCCCCTGCTAGGCTGCGCGCATGAATACAAAATTTTTCGCGACCGCCGTGCTCATGCTGTTCGCTACTGGATGCGCGACGACGACAGCGGCCCGGAGCCACTTCGCCGACATCAACGTGCCTTCGGGCCTGGTCTATCAGCCGCAGGACTCGATCGTGATCGAGTCGCAAACTCTCAAGGCGGCGCAGCTCGTGTACCGCGGACGTCTGGAGCCGATCACCGTCTCGGAGGCGATGCGCACGCGACTCGAGTCGACCGGCTGGCGTCAGATCTCGCGGATCACCACGTCCAAGGACGGGACGCGGCAGGTCTACGAGAAGGACAGCGCCGTGCTGGAGACCCACGTCTACGAAGGGCTCTGGTACACCTACCTGGCGATCAACGCCTCCGAGCTGCTGCCGTCCGCCCCGGTGCAGACCGGCAGCGACACGCCCCCGGCCGCGCTGGCGACCGGCGTGGAGGAGCCAAAGGCCGCAGGTACCCCGAAAGCGTCCGCGACCCTCGAGCCCGGGATGGTGCTGGAGAGTGAGACGAGGCCCGCAAAGAGTGACCCGTCGTTCACGCAGCGCGTGAAGGACTTCTTCACCAACCTCTTCACCTGGTAGGGGCTCAGCTCAGGAACTCGCGGCAGAGCGCCTCCCACATCACCGCCGAGAGCTTCAGGCTCTCGGTGTCCACGCGCTCGTTGTGGCCGTGGAACATCACCGGATACTCGGTGTACGGGATGCGCAGCGAATGTAGGCCGAAGCCGTAGGCCGGGATCCCCTTCCAGCGGAAAAACTTGGCGTCGGTGCCGCCGGTCGTGATGGCGGGGACCACCGTGCTGTCCGGCATCATCCGCTTGGTCACGCGGCGGATCGCGGCGATCAGCGGCGTATCGGTCGGCGATACGGTGCCGCCGCGCCGGCGATCGGACGGCGACTCGACCGTCACGCGTGGCGCGAGCGGGCCCAGCGCCTCCTTGATCATCGCTTCCACCTCGTGCTGCTCCACTCCGGGTAGCGAGCGGATGTCGACGTCGATGTCGACACGGTCGGGGATCACGTTCACCTTGGTGCCGCCGTGCGCGATGTTGGGCGAGAACGTCGTGTGGGTACACGCGTGGGCCTCGCGGGCCAGGGCGAGGTTATCGAGATCGCACACGGCGTCATAGACGCGATCGGGATCGGTGAGCGCCTCGGTCAGGCCCGGCTCCAGAGTCAGCGACTGCACGTAGCCGCGCCAGGCGTCGAGGATGCGCGCCTTCGGCCGGTACTCGGCCAGCCGCTGCACGACCTTCGCGGCCGTCACCAGAGCATTGTCGGTCTTGAACGGCCGCGAGCCGTGGCCGGGCGTGCCGTGCACGATCAGGCGGCGCCAGTTGCCGCCCTTCTCGCCCACGGTCACCTTCAAGGTGTGGCCGGCCTTGGTCGGGATCGGCACGCCGCCGCTCTCGGTGATGACGTAGTCGCACTTCACGGCGTCGGCGTGACGCTCGACCAGATGGCCGGCACCCAGGAAGCCGCCCGCCTCCTCGTCGGCCACGGCCAGGAAGATAAGCGTGCCGCGGGGGCGCCAGCTGCTGGTGGCGAGCCGACGCGTGGCGACGGCCATCGTGGACGTCAGGTTCAGCATGTCGACGGCCCCGCGGCCCCAGACGATGCCGTCCACCAGCTCGGCCGCGAACGGGTCGCGCTGCCAGCCCGAGAGGGTGACGGGCACCACGTCGGTGTGTCCCATCAGCAGGAGGGTCGGCGCCTTGGGATCGCTGCCCTCGATCCGGGTGATGAGACTCATGCGCCCGGGCTCGGAGGTGTAGCGCTCGCAGGAGAGGCCGGAGCCGGCGAAGAAGTCTTCCAGCGCGGCCACGCTGCGCTCCTCGTGACCGGACGTCGCTTCGCCGGTATTGACGCAGCCGTTCCGGATCAAGGTGCGGAGCAGCTCGGTGGCCTGGGTCTCGATCGCGGTGTCTTCGGGCATGTCGACGCCTCCGCCTACAGGCTCAGATTTCTTCCTTCACCGGTGCCGGGACGCTGGATGCCCCAGCCTGAGAGCTTGGTCAGGACCGTGTTGCGGTGCACGCCGAGGCGGCGCGCCGCGCGGCTCACGTTCCAGCCGGCTCCCTCGAGCACTCTCAAGATGTACTGGCGCTCGAACTGCTCCATCGCCTCGCGCAGCGGTAGCCCGGTGTCCTCGCCCAGGCGCGATCCGGTCTCCGGCATCGCGACGTCGAGCGGCACGTCCTGCAGGTGGATGACCGGGCTCCGGGTCAGCACCACCGCCCGGTGCAGCACGTTCTCGAGCTCGCGCACGTTACCCGGCCAGTCGTAGCGCGTCAGCACCTCGAGGGCGCCCGTGGAGACGCCACGCACGTCGCGGTTGCACTCGCGCGCGATCTTGCGCACGAAGTGCTCGACGAGCGTGGGAATGTCCTCGCGCCGCTCGCGCAGCGGCGGGACGTGGATCGGCACCACGTTGAGCCGGTAGTAGAGATCTTCGCGGAACGCACGCGTCCTCACGGCGTTCCGTAGATTCACGTTCGTCGCCGCGAGGATCCGCACGTCGACCGGCACCGGCCGGATCCCGCCCAGCCGCTCGATCTCCCGCTCCTGCAGGACGCGCAGCAGCTTCGCCTGGAGGTCGAGGCGCAAGGTGCCGATCTCGTCGAGGAACACCGTGCCGCCGTGCGCCAGCTCGAAGCGGCCGAGCTTCTTCGCGTGGGCGCCCGTGAAGGCGCCCTTCTCGTGACCGAACAGCTCGGACTCCACGAGGGTGTCGGGGATCGCGGCCACGTTGACGGCCACGAAGGGCTGGCCGCGCCGCTCGCTCCGCGCGTGGATCGCGCGCGCGACGAGCTCCTTGCCGGTGCCGCTCTCCCCGGTGATCAGCACCGTGGTGGGCGTCGACGCGATCTGGGTGATCAGCTGGTAGATGCGGGCCATCGCCGGGTGGCGCCCGACCATCCGTTCAAAGGATCCCGCGAGGCCGCTCGCGTCGGGCGGGCCGCCGGCCAGCGCCGAGCGCAGATAGAGCACCTCGCGCTCGAGGGCGCGCTTGTCGAGCGCGCGCTGCGCCAGCATGAGGATGTCGTCCACGTCGAAGGGCTTGGTGAGGTAGTCGTACGCGCCGCGCTTGAGCGCTTCGACGGCGGTCCTGAGCTCGCGGACGGCGGTGGCGATCACCACGACGGTCGACGGGTCCGCGGCCTTGATGCGCGGCAGGACGTCGATCCCGGCCTCGCCGGGCATCTTCTGGTCGAGCATGACCAGGTCGACCTCCTGGGTTTTCAGGATTTCGAGCGCCTTGGCGCCGTTGGCGGCTTCCAGGACGTCGCAGGTCTCCTCGAGGATGGCCCGCACCGAGGCGCGCACGCCCGCCTCGTCGTCGACGACGAGAACCGTGCCCCGGCGCGCCGCCTGCGTGTCCACGCCCGTCACCGGCGGACGCGAGCGTTCCATCGTGAGGTACTGATTGGCTCCGCTGCCGCCGCCGCCGGCGCGGTGCACGTAGATCAGGATCGTCTCGCCGGGCTTGAGCGCCGAGAGCGCCTTGAAGAGCGTGGCCGGCTCGTCGGCCGGACGGCGCGAGATTTCCAGGATCACGTCTCCACGCCGGAGGCCCGCCTTCTCGGCCGGGGAACCGGGCTGCACCTCGGTGACGAGCAGGCCGCGGGAGATCGGCAGATCCTGGCGTAGCGCGGCGTCGCCTGTGAGCGCCTCGACGCTGAGCCCCCACTCGTCGTTGCCGGGCGCCTCGGCGACGAGCGGCTCGTCGGCCGGCATCTCGCCGATCTTCACGGTGACCGGCACCGGCTTCTTGTCGCGGATCACGACGAGCTTCATCGTCTGGCCCGGACGGATGGCCGCGATTTTTCGCTGGAGGTCGGGCACCTCCTTGATCGGCGTGCCGCTGAGCTCGACGACCACGTCGCCGGCTCGCAGGCCGGCGGTCTCGGCGGGGCTTCCCTTCATCACTTCGGCGACGAGCACGCCTTCGCGCTCCTTGACGCCGAAGCTGCCGGCGAGCTGATCGGTGACGTCCTGGATGACGATGCCGAGCCAGCCGCGCACGACCTTGCCGCGCGTGATGAGCTGCTGCATCACGTCGCGCGCCTGGTTGATCGGAATCGAGAAGCCGATGCCCTGCCCGGCCGCGACGATGGCCGTGTTGATCCCGATCACCTTGCCGTCGATGTTGAGGAGCGGGCCGCCCGAGTTGCCGGGATTGATCGAGGCGTCGGTCTGAATGAAGTTGTCGTACTGCGTCACTCCCACGCGGGTGCGCGCGGTGGCGGAGATGATTCCGACCGTCACGGTGCGATCGAGGCCGAACGGGTTTCCGATCGCGATCGCCCACTGGCCGACCCGGAGCTGGTCGGAATCGCCCAGCTCGGCCGCCGGCAGCGGGCGCGGCGCGTCGACCTTGAGCACGGCGATGTCGGTCTTCGGGTCGCGGCCGACGAGCTTCGCGGTGAACTTCCGCTGATCGGAGAGGCGCACGATGATGTCCTGAGCGTTCTCGATCACGTGGTTGTTCGTCAAGATGTATCCCTTCGGATCCACCAGGACGCCCGAGCCGGTGGCGCGCGAGTCTTCGCGGGGCCGTCGGCGGAAGTAGCGGTCGTAGAACTCGTCGCCGAAGAATTCGCGGAAGCGCTCGGGTCCCTCCTCGGGAGCGCCGGCGGCGCCCTTCTTCGGCACCGTGCTCACGTGGACGACCGCCGGCGTGACGCGGTCCGCGACCGCGCTGAACGCGTCCTCCATGGCGCGGAGGACGGCGCGAGGATCCGCCTTTGGAGCCTGACGCGACTCCGCCGCCGGCGGGCGCGACTGCGCCCAGGCGGGAGTGGCCAGCAGCAGGGCAAAGATCAGGACGACGACTGGATTCATCGGTTCGGCCCCCTACTCTACTGGGGGAGGTCGGTCTGCGCCAGAGGGACGAGCGCCAGCTCCAGCACTCGCCGGGTCCGCGCGGTCACGCGGCCCGCGGCGCCCCGGCGCAGGTGGCCGACCCAGACGATCGTGCCGCCGGCCTCGATCACCGGCACGCGGCCGCGGTCCCAGCGCGGCACCTTGGCTTCGATCAGCAGGGTCTTCAGCCGCCGCTCGGCGCCGCCGAAGGCGACGAAGCGCTCGCCACGCCGACGGGCACGGACGACGAGCGGCTCGACGAGATCGTCGGCGTCGAAGGCGACGCGGCTCGGCTCGCGCGGGATCGCGTAGGCATCGGCGCCGACCAGCCGGGCCTCGAGCGCCTGACCGATCTCGGGCAGCTCGGTGCGCCCGGGCACCGCGACCGCGCGCGTGACCAGGGTGGGCAGCGGAGCCGTCGCCAGGCGCGCGAGCGCGCCGCTGACTTCGACGGTCACCCCGCCCAGTCTGAATGGACGGCGCGGTGCCGGAATCGCGACGACGCGCTTGAGCCCTCGATGCGCCCACGCTCGCAGCGGGGCCCGGCTTCCGAGGCGGCCCGCGACCTGACGCAAGACCTCGGCGGCGACCAGGCGCGGCAGCGCGCGCAAGGCTTCGAGCCGGAGCGTCGCGCCGCGGTCGCTCCACACCGTCAGCCGATCGAGCTCGTCGCCCGCCGTCTGGTCGAGCGCGCGGACGGTCTCGCGCGCCAGGGACGCCATGCGCACGAGCGCGGCCGCGACCTCGGGGTTGTACGAATCGGAGAGGAGCGGGAGCAGCTCGTGGCGGATGCGATTGCGGAGAAGCTTCGGATCCCGGTTGGTCTCGTCCTCGACCCACGAAAGGCCCGCGCGCTTGAGCTCGGTCTCGAGGGCGGACCGGCGGAGCTCGATGAGCGGGCGGATGATCGGCCCGCGCACCGGCGGGATCCCGGACAGGCCGCGCACGCCCGCGCCCTGGACGAGCCGCATCAGCACGGTCTCGGCCTGATCGTCGGCGGTGTGTCCGACTGCGATACGCTCGGCGCCGACTCGCGCGGCGCACTCCTCGAGCGCCGCGTACCGCGCCGCCCGCGCCGCGGCTTCGAGGGAGCCCTGTCGATCGACCGCGACCGTCGCGACGTCAACCCGAACGCCGAGCCGCGAGCCGAGCTTCTTGACGAAGTCGGCGTCGGCGGCCGAGTTGGCGCGCAGCTGATGGTCCACATGCAGGGCGTGAAGCCGGAGTTGCCACGCCGGGGCCAGGCTCAGGAGGAGATGGAGCAGCGCCACGGAGTCCGCGCCGCCCGAGACGGCGACCAAAACGGTTTCGCCGCCCGCGAGCATCGCGTGGCGGCGAATGGTGCGCTCCAGCTGGTCGCGCAGAGCCAACCCGTCTAGCCGCCCTGGAGCCCCACCCAGACCTCGCCGTCCTCGAAGTGCTCCTTCTTCCACACCGGCACGGTGCGCTTGAGGGTGTCGATCGCGTACCGGCACGCCTCGAACGCGTCGCCGCGATGCTGGGCGGACACGGCGATCAGCACGCTGGCTTCGCCGATCTCGAGCCGCCCGGTGCGGTGGAGCATCGCGATACGCCGCACGCCGGGCCAGCGTGAGCGCACGGTCTGGCCGATCTCACGCATCTGCACTTCGGCCATCGGCGCGTGGGCCTCGTACTCCAGATATTTGACCGGGCGCCCGTCGGTCTGGTTTCGCACGACCCCGGAGAAGATGACGATGCCGCCGGCGCCCGGATCGTCGACCTCGCGGGTGATCGCGTCCGGTGACAGCGGCTCGGTCACGACGCGAAAGATGTCGGGCGCGGAACCGCCGCTCACGGGCGGGAACAGACAGAGCTCGTCGCCGGCCGTCAGGCGATGGTCGGCCGCGACGTAGTCGTGGCCGACCGCGAACAACGTGAAGGGACGAAACGGCGCGAGCTCGGGATGGCGGTCGGCAATCGCCGACCAGGCGGACTCGACGGTCCCGCCGTCCGGCAGATCGACTTCGAGCTGTTCGCGTCCGAGCGCCTCTCGGTACCGGGCAAAGAGACGAACCCGGACGCGCACCTTGGAGACTAGCTTAGAAGCGGTGCGACTGGCCGCAGCCGCAGCTCGACTTCACGTTCGGATTCTTGATCGCGAATCCGGCGCCCATCATGTTGTTGTCGACGAAATCGATCTCGCTACCGTCGAGGTAGGGCGCGCTGTGCTTGTCGATGTAGACCTTGATGCCCTGGGCGTCGAGCACGTTGTCGTCAGCCGCGGCCTGGTCTTCCCAGCCGAGCTCGTAGGACATGCCCGAGCAGCCCCCGCCAACCACACGGATCCGAAGGCCCCATTCGGGCTTGCCCTCTTCCAGGCGAAGCTCGGAGACTTTCTTCGCGGCCGTTTCGGTCATCGTAACCATGCGATCCTCCCGATCTAGCAGGCGTTTCCGGATTTGACTCGATTCGAGGTCATCGTATCACAGGTGGCGCGCTGCGGGGCGTCAGAGGATACCGCCCTGCGGCAGGAGCGTGAGCTCCTCGAGCGAGGCACCCGGCGCCAGCGAGGCCATCAGAACCGCGGCGCGGGCGACGTCTTCTGGACGAAGCATCCGGCTACGGTCTGGCGAATTCGGAATCGTGTCCCAAAGTGGCGTATCCACAGCCCCGGGAACAAGCACCCCCACCCGGACCCCCTCCATTCGAAGCTCCTCGGCGAGGACGCGACTGAAGCCGACGACCCCGGCCTTGGTGGCTGTGTACACGGCGGCCCCTGGGATCGCCCGCTGGGTGGCCACCGAGGCGATGTTGATAATGGTGCCTCGGCGCTGGCGAATCATCATCGGCAGGACGGCGCGGCAGGTGACCATTACCGCGCGAAGATTGACCGCGAGCATCCCGTCCCAGTCCTCTGGCTTGGTCGCCACCACTGGGCCGAAGGACGCCCCCCCGGCCGCCGTGACGAGGATGTCCAGACGCCCGAGCTCGGCGATGGCCTGCTCCACCATTGCCTCAACGGCCGCGTCTTGCGTGACGTCGGTGGGAATGGCGAGCGCCGCCCCACCACTCTCGCGGATCGCCGCCGCGATCGCCGCCAGCTGCTGGCGCGTGCGAGCAGCGAGCACGACCGTGGCTCCCTCGCGCGCGAGGGCCGTGGCCACCGCGTGGCCGATTCCGCGCCCGGCGCCCGTGACGATCGCGACCTGGCCCTGCAGCGCGCCCTGCCCGCTCAAATCTGAAGCCCCCGGCTCGACTTGATCAGGTCCATGAACTCGGCGCGCGTCTCCGGCCGGTCGCGGAACGAACCGAGCATGGCCGAGGTGATCGCCTTCGAGTTCTGCTTCTCCACGCCGCGCACGAGCATGCACAGGTGGACCGCCTCCATCACCACCGCCACGCCACGCGGCTGCAGGACCTCGTTGATGGTGCTCGCGATCTGCGTCGTCAGCCGCTCCTGCACCTGGAGCCGGCGGCTGAACATCTCGACCAGCCGCGGGATCTTGGACAGGCCGACGATCTTGCGGCCGGGCATGTAGGCCACGTGGCACTTGCCGATGAACGGCAGCAGGTGGTGCTCGCACAGGGAGCTGAAGTCGATATCTTTCACGATCACCATCTCGTCGTAGTCCTCGACGAACATGGCGCCGTTCAGGATCTCCTTCGCGTCCTTGCCGTACCCGGAGGTCAGATAGCGCAGCGCCTTCTCGACGCGCTCGGGCGTCCGCTCGAGGCCCTCCCGCTCGACGTCCTCGCCCAGCTCTCCCAGGATCTTCGTGATCAGGTCCGCGATCATTCCGTCTTCGCTCATCACGCCGCCTCGCCTTCGTACTGGAATCGATTCTTCGCCGTCTCGACGACGGTGACGCGCCGCAGCGCTCCGGCCGGCATGGCCGGCGCCAGGAGACGCCAGAACGCGCGCGCCAACCCCTCGCCCGTCGTGACGACGCCGGCCAGCGCCGGCACGTCCTCCAGGGTACGGTGATCGACGTGGTCGAGCACGCGCTCGTTCACGGCGCCGTCGATCCGCTCGAGGTCCACCGACATGCCCGTCACCGGGTCGGGCCGGCCGGCCACGGTGATTTCGAGATAGTAGTTGTGGCCGTGCGGACGGTAGCAGGGCCCATAGAGCGCCTCGTTCGCCTCGTCCGAGAGAGCCGGATGGGCCAGCCGGTGCCCCGCGCTGAAATGATAGACGCGCGTGAGCTCAAGCATCGGGCCCTCGATAGTCCACGAACAAGCTCGGATCCTCCCACACGCGAACCTGCCACAGCCGGTCCGCGCCGAGCTTGGGCGCCAGCAGCTCCCACACGGTGATCGCGAGATTCTCCGTCGTCGGGACCCGACCGCGGAACAACGGGTCGGCGTTCAGATCCGCGTGATCGAAGCGCTCGACCACGGTCTCGCCCACCACGCGCTTGAGCTCGGCGAGATCGATGACCATACCGGTCTTGGGGTCGATGGGGCCGCGCACGGTGACGTCGAGCGTGTAGTTGTGTCCGTGCGGAACCGTGAGCCGTCCGAAGAACCGCTCGTTCTCCTCCGGGGACCAGCTCTCGACCCAGTAGCGGTGGCCGGCGGCGAACGTGAAGCGGCGCGTGCTGGCCGCCCGGCCGCCGTCCGTCATGGCAGGACCTCGAGGAAGCGGCGCGCCACCGATTCGAGGCCGAACGCCTCGACCCGCTGCCTCGCGGCGCTGCCGTATTCTTCGCTGAGCTTCTTGTTCATCAATAGCGTCTCCAGCGCGGTGGCCAGCTCACCTGGACTCCGCGGATTGACGAGGATACCGGTCCGCCGGTCCTCGACGACCTCGGGCACCGCCGCGGCACGACACGCCACCACCGGCAATCCGGCCGCCATCGCCTCGGCGAAGACCAATCCGAATCCTTCCTGGATCGTCGGAAGGCAGAAGCAGTGGGCCCTCATATATTCTACCGCGAGCGTCCGCCGCGTCACCTCGCCCAGCAGCATCGCCGCGTCGCCCAGCCGAAGCTCCTGATGCAGCGCGCGCAGTCGCGCGAGCTCGGGGCCTGCCCCGACGATGCGAACCTGAGCCGCCGGGATTCGCTCGCGGAGCCCCGCCGCGGCGCGGAGCAGGTCCTCCAGCCGCTTGCGCGGGTACATTCGCGCGACCGACAGAACGGTGGGACGGGCCGCGCGCACGCCGGACGCCTCGGCGAAGCGCCGCCGCCAGTCGGCGAGATCGATCGGCTCGGGAACGACCGCGAGCTTTGCTCGCGGAATCGCGTAGACGTCGTGCGCGACCGATGCGGAGTACGCGCTCGGGACCACGACGCGATCGGCGCGCGCCGTGTTGGACCGCTCCCAGCGCGCCTGCACCGTGAGGAGCGCGCGCACCCAGCCGCGCTCGTTCCGAAGCTCGTCGGCGATGATCCCTTTCAGCATGACGACGAAGGGCCCGCGGCGCCGGCGCGCCCACAGAAAGCCGTCGAGGTCGACGCCGACCGTGACGTCGGCCGCCCGCGGCGTCAGCGCGACCTTCGCGTTGTAGAGCCAGCGGTCGAGCGTATGGAAGCCGGTGCGGGTGTCGAGCGGGCGGATCGCGACCGTATGGCCCAGAATCGAGAGGCCACGCACGAGGCCGTCGATGGCGACGAACGTCCCGCTGCCCTCGGTCGGAGAGAGCGGCGTGGAGGTGAGGAACTCGAAGCGCACGACCCGGAGCTAGCGCCCCAGGAATCGCGCCGCGCGCTTCTCGAGGAAGGCGCGGGTCCCCTCCTTGTAGTCCTCGCTCTCGGTCGCCTCGACGGCAAGATCCCGGAGTCTCTTGCGGCGCTCGTCGGTGAGCCCGAGCAGATAGGACTCGATCGTCGCCTTGGCGCCGCGCACCGAGAGCGGCGCGTTGTCGGTGACCTTCCGGAGGTAGTCGTAGGTGTACCCCTCGAGCTCGGCGGCCGGCAGCAGGCGCTGGATGAAGCCCATCGCCAGGGCCTCCCGGTCCTCGACCGTCCGCGCGGAGTACAGAATGTCCTTCGCGTAGGCGGGGCCGACCAGGTCCACCAGCTGGCCGACGGAGTCCGGGCCGTAGATGATGCTCAGGCGCGCGGCGGGAATCCCGAACTTCGAGCCCTCGGCGGCGAACCGCATGTCGCACGCCATCGCGACCGCCATCGCCCCGCCCATGCAGAAGCCGAAGATCATGGCGACCGTCGGCTTGGGGCACTCGCGAATCGTCGAGTAGGCCGCCCCGGTCTGCTCGTTGTAGCGCGAGGCGCTCGCCGCGTCCTTGCGCTGCTCCTTGAACTCCGAGATGTCGGCGCCCGAGGCGAACGCCACGGTGCCCGCGCCGCGGTAGACGACCGCGCGGACCGTGTCGGTCTTGCCCAGCTCTTCGGTCACGCGCGCGAGCTCGGTCCACATCACGAGGCTGATCGCATTGCGCATCGCCGGTCGGTTGATGACGACCGTGGCGATCGGCCCATCGTGCTGCACCAGAATGTCGGTCATGCGTCCACCTCGATCAGGGTTGGTGAGCCACCTTACCACTTCCGCCCGACCGGCGGCGTCGGCGCTATACTCATCGCCCGTGGGCTCCGGAACGGTCGGCAACGCCGTGGGACGCGTGGTCGAGGATCGAGTGATCCCGGCCGGCGAGCCCTGGGCCAGAGTGCTGCAGCGAGGGCAGATCCTCCGGATCGTCGACCTCGAGGGTCGGCAGGCCGTGGACTTCCTCTGCTACAACGCGGCGAATCCCGAAGAGCGCTACAACGCGGCCGACACGATGAAGTATGCGAAGACGATCTTCCTCACGCGCGGCCACGGCCTCTACTCGGACCTCGGCCGTCGCCTGCTCACGATCGTCGAAGACACCTGCGGCCGCCACGACACGATCGGGGGCTGCTGCAGCGCCGAGAGCAACGAGCTCCGCTACGGCGTCACGGACACGCCGAGCTGCCGGGCGAACTTCTTGCGCGCGCTGGCTCCGTTCGGGCTCGGGCGCCGGGACGTCGTCGCCAACCTCAACTTCTTCATGAACGTGCCGGTCGAGCCCGACGGGACGATGGGAATCGTCGACGGGCTCTCGAAGCCGGGTGACTACGTCGACTTGCGGGCCGAGGTGGACGTGCTGGCGGTGATCTCGAACTGCCCGCAGACTCGCAACCCCTGCAACGGCTTCAATCCGACGCCGATCCGGCTGATCGTGAGGGATCCGGCCTGACCGCCTCGGAAGCGCGCTGAGTGAGTTGGTGGCGGTGGGAGGAATTGAACCTCCGACACGGGGCTTATGAGACCCCTGCTCTGCCGCTGAGCTACACCGCCGTCCGGAACCTCGAGAGCTGACGCAGAACGGGATTTTACCGCGGACCCCTCGGGTCGCGCCCGAAAACATACCCATGGCGGAGAAGGAGCTCGTCGCGCCGCGCGCGAGGATCGCACGGCGTTTGCTATAATCCGCCCGGACAATTCATCCGAAGGAGTCTTCACATGCAGTTGCGGGAGCACTCGTGGCACGATGACGTCGAGTTGGGCCAGAACGATACGGCCGAGGACGGCGACGCCGAAGACGCCGAAGAGCTCGACAAGGACGACGAAGACGACGACGACTTCGACGATGACGACGACTTCGACGATGACGATCTCGATGACGATGATTTAGACGACGACGATCTCGACGATCTGGACGAGGAGGCTCCCGACGCTGATGTCGTCGAGGACGACGCCGAGGAGGATGAGGAAGAGGAGTAGCCGGTAGCCCACCACGCGACGAGGAGGCGGCAAGAATGGATGCTTGGCTGTTCCTACTGCGCTGGTTTCACCTTCTGGCCGGCATCACCTGGATCGGGATGTTGTACTACTTCAACTTTGTGCAGGTCCCGTTCTTCGCGGGGGCCGAGCCGCCGGTGAGGACCGGCATGATCGCGGGTGGACTCGTCAGTCGAGCGCTCTGGTGGTTCCGCTGGGGCGCGATGATCACCTTCATCACCGGCGGCCTGTACCTGCTGCACAAGTGGGCCCAGTTCGGGTTCCTTGGCTTCTTCAATCAACCGTACGGCTGGGCGATCTTCATGGGCGGCGTCATCGGCACCCTGATGTGGTTCAACGTCTGGTTCATCATCTGGCCGGCGCAGCAAGTCGTCATGGCGTCGACGGCCCGCGTCAAGGAGGGTGGCCAGGCCATCCCCGAGGCGGCGGCGCGCGGCGCGCGCGGCGGCGTCACCTCCCGTACGAACACGATGCTTTCGATCCCGATGCTGTTCTTCATGGGCGCCGCGAGCCACTTCGCGTTCTTCACTCCTACGGCACGGCCGGCGAAGATCGCGATGCTCGTTGTCTTCTTGATCATCCTCGCCATCGTCGAGGGCAACGCAGTGCTGGGAGCGGCGACGCCGGACAAGGCGAGCGCGGGCAAGAAGCTCCTCAGCACGGTCAAGGGCACTTTGTGGGCGGGCTTCGTGCTCACCGCGATCTTCGTGGTCGCGCTCAAGATCATCTTCGCCTGATCGGACTCAACGCCCGTCGCGGAGGCCCGGCGGATCGCCGCCGGGCCTTCCCGCGTCAGCGCAAGTACTCGGCGAGCGCCGCGATCTCCGGCGCGACCGCCGGGATCGGTATCATCACCTTCGTCGGCCGCTTCGGCGTGTAGCCGGGTGGGTATGTTCCGTGCAGCACCTTCGCCTCGAGGAGCTCCCGCGACGAGCCCTTGACCGGCGGGCCGAGAGCTCCTGGCTGGGCAGGATCCGTGTTGTGGCAGGCGACGCAGTGGGCGAGATAGGCCTGCCGGCCGCGCTCGGCCAACGGCGAAAGCCCTGCGTCCGAACAGCCGCCCGCCGCGACGACCAGCGCGAGCAGGGCCAGAGGCGCCGCCCTCACGCCAGATCGTCTTTCAGACTACGCTGCGTCTCGTCGGAGAGCACGGTGTGGGCGCGCTCGTTCGGGTGCTCGACGACCAGCGCGACCTCGCTGGTGGAGAACCGCTCGCGCGCCTCCGGCGGCAGGGCGAAGCGGACGAAGTGCACGGCGCTCAGCTTGCCCCGCTCCTCGTCCGAGTGGCCGGTCTCGAACTCGCCGACGACGACGTGCGGACCGATGGTCATCTTCACGTAGTCGCGCGTGTCGATGCCGAGGAGCCGATCGAGAACCGGCTTGATCTCTTCGGCCTGGTCGATCTCGATCATCAAGGTCGCCGCCAGCTCGCCCGGCCGCGGGAGGAGACCGTTGTACACTTCGACCTCCTCGGCGATCTTCGAATCGTCCACGATGCGCTCGGCCCGCACCATCTCCTGGATCTGGAACCAGACCGTCGCGCGGTTCTCGAACACGAACGTGAGGTACCGGCCGACCGAGACCCGTCGCGCCCGCTTCAGCTCGACGATCTCCCGCCGGCGCGCGACGCGGACTTTTTCATACTCGACGAGATCCAGGATCTCGGGACGCTCCAGCGGCTTCATGCCATCACTCCTCGAACCCGTAGGCCGCCGCGAGAACCTCGACGGGATGCTTCGGCTTCCGACCCGTCCCCTGCTCGATCTGGAGCGCGGCCAGCGGGCAGTCGGTGGCGGCCACCGGCGCGCCGGTCGTCACCGCGTCGAAGAGCGGCTTGGCCAGCTTCAGCGACAGCTCGTAGTATTCCTTCTTGAAGCCCCAGGTGCCGTCCACCGCCGAGCACTTCTCGACGACGTCGACCGAGGCGCCGGGAATCGCCCGCAGCACGTCGGCCGACTTGTGCCCGATGTTCTGCGCGCGCAGGTGGCAGGGCACGTGGTAGGTCACGGCGCCGACGGGCTTCGTGAAGTTCGTGTCGAGCTCGCCGGCCGCGTTGAGCTTCGCCAGATACTCGAACAGGTCCCGCGTGTTGGCCGCGACGAGCCGGGCGTCCGCCGAGCCGTCGAGCCATGGATATTCCTGCTTGAGCATGTAGCTGCACGTCGGGCCGGGCACGACGATCTCGCGCCCGTCGCGGACCGCCGCCGCCAGGCTCGCCACGTTCTCGCGGATGAGCGCCTTGGCCTGGTCCACCGCGCCGCCGTCGAGATACGGCATGCCGCAGCACCGCTGCGGCGGCAGACTGACGTCCACGCGGTTACGCTCGAGGACGTTCACGGCGGCGCGGCCCGTCGACGTCTCGTAGTATTCGACGCTGCACGTCGCGAACAGCGCGACCTTGCGGGCCGGCGACGCGACGCCGCCCGCGGGCGCCTTGACCTCGGCGCTTCGAGACCGCGCCCGACCCTCGAACCAGGACGAGAAGGTCGGACGCGCGAACTTCGGCAGGTTCCGATCCTTGTGGATCCCCACGACGGCCTGCATGAAGGCGCGGTGCACGCCGAGCTCGTTCATCCAGTTGGACAGGGGCGCGCCGAGGCTTCCGAGCTTACCGACGAGATCGGCGTTACCGAGGAGCCTGTCTTGAAGGGTGACGCCGTTCTTGCGCGCCTGGGCGGCGCGGGCGCGGAGCATCAGCCGTGGAAAGTCGACCTCCCACCGATGCGGCGGCGTGTACGGGCAGTGATTGAAGCAGAGCTTGCACTGGTAGCAGAGGTCGACCACTTCCTTGACGTCGGCCGCCGGCAGCTTGTCGACATCGCCATCGACCGCCTCGACATCCATCCGATCGAACAACACCTTGAACGACGGGCACAGCGGCAAACACCGCCGACACCCCCCGCAGATGTCATAGACCCGCCGCAGCTCCTTATCCACCGCAGCCAGATCCCAAAACTCCGGGTTCTTAAGATCGAGCGTCCCCATGAGAAGAAGGCCAGAGCGTTTAGCTACCGCACGGCTTCCGGCGGGAGGGGGCGCGGGGGAGGGGTTGCGAGGACCCGTTCCCGCCCAGCGGCGGCGGACGCCGCGCACCCGGATGGAGCCCAGCCGCCGCGGGGCAGCGCACGAGGGCCGCGTGGTCCCGTCGACCCCTCCCCCGCGCCCCCTCTCGCCGAAGCCCGTCGTAGCCTAAATCGCTTCGGCGGGATCCTTGCCGGCGATCTGCTGCAGACCCTTGTTGAACCGTCCGGCGTGCGACTTCTCAGCCTTGGCGAGCGTCTCAAACCACTCCGCCAGCTCGTTGAACCCCTCGGTGCGCGCCGTCTTGGCCATGCCCGGGTACATCTGCGTGTACTCGTAGGTTTCGCCGGCCACCGCGGCCTTGAGGTTCTTCTCGGTCTTCCCGATCGGCTCGCCGGTCGCCGGGTCGCCGACTTCCTTCAGGAAGTCGAGGTGCCCGAAGGCGTGGCCGGTCTCGGCGTCCGCCGTGTCCTTGAACAGGCCCGCGATGTCCGGGAAGCCCTCGATGTCCGCGACGCGCGCGAAATAGAGGTACCGCCGGTTCGCCTGCGACTCGCCGGCGAACGCGTCTTTCAGGTTTTCGAAGCTCTTACTGCCCTTGAGGCCTGCCATGGATCCTCCTTTGACGGGTGAGAGATGAGCGGCCGCCCGGCCGACGGCAGGCGCCGCAGCGGCCGTAGTACTCGGTTCGATGCTCGAGGACCTCGAAGCCGGTGCGCGCGGGGAGCCGGCGCGGGACGGGCCGCTCGGCGGGCGCCGGCACGTCGTAGATCCGGCCGCACGTGAGACATGTGAAGTGGTCGTGCGGCCCGGTGTTGCCGTCGAAGCGCATGCCGGCCTCGTCGGCCCGCTCGGCCAGGAACCCCTCGGCGGCCAGCATCCGGAGGTTCCGGTAGACCGTCGCGAGGCTCACGCGCGGCAGGCGGCGCCGGACGCGCCGGTACACGAACGCCGCGGTCGGATGCGCGTCGGTCGCGCGGACGACGTCGAGAATGATCCGGCGGGGCCGCGTCAGCCGCAGCCCCCGGTCGCGCAGGGTGTCGATCGTCTTGTTAGGAATCATTATCAATTACTGCTCGACCCGCAGAGTACACACCGCGGCGGGCGCGTGTCAAGCGCCGTCCATCTAGCGCGCCCGAGGGACTTCCAGTAGACTACCCACCTCAGGAGGACCGTTCGAATGGCTCGGCCCCCCGGGCTTCGGATTCAAGGAGCCCGACAGAACAACCTCAAGAACGTCTCCCTCGAGATCCCGCACGACCGCCTCACCGTCGTGACGGGAGTTTCCGGCTCCGGTAAGTCCTCCCTGGCGTTCGACACGCTCTTCGCCGAGGGCCAGTGGCGCTACATCGAATCGCTGTCCACCTACGCCCGAATGTTCCTCGACCGGGTCGATCGCCCCGACGTCGACAAGATCGAGCAGATCCGCCCGGCCGTCGCGCTGGAACAGAAGAATCCGGTGCGGACGGCCCGCTCCACCGTCGGCACCGCGACCGAGATCTACGACTACCTGCGGCTGCTCTACGCGAAGATCGGGCGCGTCCACTGCCCCGCCTGCGGCGCGCCGGCCGTGTCCCACTCGCCCGAGTCGATCGTCGACGCGCTGCTCGAGGCGCATCCGGGCGCGCGCGCGCTGATCACCTTCCGCCTCGCGGTGCCCGCCGGCCTTCCGCCCGCGGAGCTGTGGGCGAACCTCACCCGACGCGGCTTCGCCCGCGTCCGCGTCGACGGCGACGTCCTCGACGTCGCCGGGCCGCCGCCGGCCGACTTCGGCGACCGCAAGGCGATCGCGGTGGTCCTCGATCGCGTCGTGCTGGAGGCCGCCCATCGCGCCCGCATCGTCGAGTCGGTCGAGTCGGCGCTGCGCGAGGGCGGCGGCCAGGTCGCAGTGGAGATCGTCGGCGGCGCCGTCCGCGAATTCGGCGAGGACTTCCGCTGCAGCGGGTGCGGCGCCGCGCTCGAGCGCCCGCAGCCGCTCCTGTTCTCGTTCAACCATCCGCTCGGCGCGTGCCCGGAGTGCAAGGGATTCGGCAACGTCCTCAAGTACGACGAGGCCCGCGTGGTGCCCGACTGCACCCTGAGCCTCGCCGACGGCGCGGTCGAGCCGTGGACCCACCCATCGGGCAAGTGGTACCAGCGCGAGCTGATGAAGGCGGCCCGCCGGCTGAAGATCGACACCTCGACGGCCTGGGAGAAGCTTCCGGCGGACACGCGCGCGCTCGTCTACGGCGGCGACGGGAGCTTCCCCGGCATCCACGGCTTCTTCGAGGAGGTCGAGTCCTACCGCTACAAGCTGCACGTCCGCGTCTTCCTTTCCCGCTATCGCAGCCAGTCGATCTGCCGGCTCTGCCACGGCGCGCGGCTGAAGCCGGCCGCGCTCGCGGTTCGCATCGCCGGCCTCACGATCGCCGAGTTCGCCGTGCTCACGATCGACGCGGCAGCCCGGCTCCTCGGCGATCTCGGCCTCACCGCGTGGGAGTCGGTCGTCGCCCGCGAGATCCTGCGCCAGCTGAACGCGAAGCTCACCTTTCTCCTGCGGGTCGGACTCGGCTATCTCACGCTCTCCCGTCAGACGCGTACCCTGTCGGGCGGCGAGGCGCAGCGGATCAACCTGGCGAACCAGCTGGGCTCACAGCTGGTCGGCACCCTCTACGTGCTGGACGAGCCGTCCATCGGCCTGCATGCGCGCGACACCGCGCGGCTCACCGACCTCTGCCGGGAGCTCGCTCAGGCCGGCAACACCGTCGTGGTGGTCGAGCACGACCGCGAGTTCATCGCCGCGGCGGATCACATCGTCGAGCTGGGGCCGGGCTCCGGCGAGCGCGGCGGCGAGATCGTGTTCAACGGATCGCAGGCCGAGTTCCAGAAGGCGACTCACTCGCTCACCGCGCGCTACGTCTCCGGCCGCGAGTCGATCCCGGTGCCAGCGTTCCGGCGAAGCGGTCGGCGCGTGCTGACGCTCGCCGGCGCGCGACAGCACAACCTCAAGGACGTGACGATCCGCGTGCCGCTGCACACGCTCACTGCCGTGTCGGGTGTATCGGGCTCCGGCAAGTCGACCCTGATCCACGACACGCTGTATCGGGCCGTCGCGCGCGTCTTCAAGACCGAGTTCGCGCCGCCCGGCGCGTACGACACCTTGACGGGCATCGAGTACCTCAAGGGCGTCCGGCTCATCGACCAGGAGCCGATCGGCCGCACGCCGCGCTCGAACCCGATCACGTACGTGAAGGCGTTCGACGAGATCCGCAAGCTCTTCGCCGCGCTCCCCCGGGCCAAGGCGCTCGGGCTCGACTCGGGCGCGTTTTCGTTCAACGTCCAGGGCGGCCGCTGCGAGTCGTGTCAGGGCGACGGATTCCAGAAGCTGGAGATGTACTTCTTCGAGGATGTGTACGTCGCCTGCCAGGAGTGCGAGGGCCGGCGCTACCGGCCCGACGTGCTCGGCGTGAAGCTCCGAAACCGGTCCATCAGCGACGTGCTGCAGATGACCGTCGACGAGTCCGTCGATTTCTTCGCGTCCCAGAACGGCCTGGCGCGGCGGCTCGCGATCTTGCAATCGGTCGGCCTCGGCTATCTCCGGCTCGGGCAGGCGGCGACGACCCTGTCGGGCGGCGAAGCGCAGCGCCTCAAGATCGCCGCCGAGCTCGGGGCCCGCGCGACCGGCGAGATGCTCTACATCCTCGACGAGCCGACGACCGGACTGCACCTCGACGACGTGAAGAAGCTGCTGGGCGTGCTCAACCGCCTGGTCGACGCGGGCAACACGGTGCTCGTGGTCGAGCACCATCTCGACGTCATCAAGTCGGCCGACTACGTGATCGACCTCGGGCCCGAGGGCGGCGAGGAGGGCGGAGAGATCGTCGCCGAGGGCCCGCCCGAGACGGTCGCCCAGACGCCGGGCTCGTACACGGGCAAGTTTCTGGCGGAGGTCCTTCCCCGGCCGAACGGCAAGAACGGCCATCACTAGCGCCGTGGCCGTGGAACGCGCGATGCCGGACCAGATGCTCATCGTCGCCCGTCGTCATCCCGAGCTCTACGACTACCTGAGCGCTCGCTTCGCCGACGACGCGACTGTCGACGGTGCTCCTCGACCGTCGGCAGGCGCCGCGGCGGCGGCGGGCGCTGCCCGCGGCGGCGGAGCGCCGCCGGGTCGACCGCCGCGCCGCGTCCCGAAGTCGACGACCAGCTGCGGACGAGCGCCCTCGCCGTCGTCACGGCGCCGACGGCCGCGGCGGCGCCAGCCGCGAGCGAGGCCCGCCGGTGGGTCGAGGCGATGCAGCGCGGGGTGAAGGCGGTTCGCGGCGCGCTCGACGACCACGATCGGCTGCAGCACGAGACATCGGCGATCAAGCAGGAGAACGAGCGGCTGCGCGCCGAGATCGACCGGTCCGGGAAGGAGCTGGCCGAGCTCGAGTCCTGCATCGGCCGGGCGATCGAGGTCGTGACCGATCTCCGCACCCGATTGAACCGCGCGCCGGACGGGGATCCTGCGGCGTCGCCACGACCGCCCGATGGGCAGGACAGTCCCGGTTCATAAGTGGTAGCATCTCGCGGCCGCCGGATCACGGTCGCAGCAGACGCAGCGCCCCGAATCAGCGAGGAGGCACCGGAGAGATGGCCGTTCAGAGTCGCGGGCTTCGTGACAAGTACTGCATCGTCGGCGTCGGTGAAACGGAGTACTCGCGCGCCTCGGCCCGAACGACGCGCGCCATGGCCGTCGAGGCGATCCGCAAGGCGATCCTCGATGCCGGCCTCAAGGCGGCCGACGTCGACGGCATGCTCGACTATCAGGGCGGCGACTCGACCCTCGCCAACAGCGTCGCCTCCGACCTCGGCATCCGCTTCAACTTCTACATGGACGTGATGGGCGGCGGCTCGTCCACCGAGGCGCTCGTCGGCCTCGCCATGGGCGCGATCGAGACGGGCATGTGCAATACCGTCGCGATCTACCGCTCGATGAACGGCTACTCCGAGTTCCGCATCGGCGGCACCGGCGCGCGGGCCGCGCAGCCGGTGCGCGGGCTGGACCTGGCCCAGGTGCCCTACGGCATGCGCAGCGCCGGCCAGAACTTCGCGCCGACCTTCATGCGCCACATGTACGAGTACGGGACGACCTCGGAGCAGGTCGCCCACGTGCGGGTCGCGCACAGCAAGCACGCCTCGCAGAACCCGAAGGCGCTCCTGAAGCAGCGCGTGACGGTGCAGGACGTCCTGGCCTCGCGGTGGATCGTCAAGCCGCTCCACCTGCTGGACTGCTGCCTGGAGACCGACAACGCGACCTGCATCATCGTCACGTCGGCCGAGCGCGCGCGCAATCTGCGCCACCGCCCGGTCTACATCATGGGCGTGGCGGGCCGCGTGTCGAAGCCCCGGCTCGACTTCCACTGGGCGCATGGTCCGATCTCGCGGGTGGCGGGCTACTACGCCAAGGACATCATCTTCCCCCAGGCCGGGATCGGCCCCGACGACGTGCACGTCACCGGCTCGTACGACGCGTTCACGTTCACCACGATGCTGCAGCTCGAGGAGTACGGATTCTGCAAGAAGGGCGAGGGCGGCGCCTACGTCTCGAGCGGCATCATCGAGCTCGGCGGCAAGCGTCCCGAACAACACCTCGGGCAGCCACCTCTGCGAGGGCTACACCCACGGCATGTCGATGGTGATCGAGAACGTGCGCCAGCTGCGCGGCACCGTGGACGACTACTGCCCGCGCGCCGCCGAGGGCGTCCACACCTACGACTACTCGCCGGGCCACTGCCGTCAGGTCAAGGACGCCGAGATCACGATGAATCTCGGCTGGGCCATGCCCGCGACCGGCAGCGCCCTGATCATGCGGCGCTAGCCAAGGAGCCTCCGATGCCACAGCCAGTCCAGTACCGCGGCATGGCGCTGATCGTTCCCGATAACGACAGCGAGTGGAAGGAATTCTACGAGCACGCGCGCGCCCACCGGCTCGTCGTGCGCAAGTGCAAGGCCTGCGGCCTCATGCGCTATCCGCCGACCCACGCCTGCCCCTGGTGCATGGAGCTCGGGTGGACGTGGCACGAGGTCTCCGGGCGCGGCACGATCTATTCGTACGAGATCGTCGCCCACGCGATCCAGCCGGGCTTCAAGGAGATGACCCCGTACGCGGTGGTCCTGATCGAGCTGGACGAGCAGCGCGGTCAGCCGACTCCGGACGAGGCGCTCCGGGTCATCGCGAATCTGGTCAAGCCGGACTTCACGGCCGAGGCCGAGGCCAACGTTGCAGATCGGCCGGCGCGTACGCGTGGTGTTCCAGGATCTCGCCGATCACATGGCGCTGCCCCAGTTCACCTTGACCGACGAGCCTCCGGTCGGGCGCGTCTGGAGACTGCCCGAGTGAAATTCGGCCTGGGCCTCTCCGTCCAGCATCTGCCGGAGGAGCCGCAGGCCGTTCGCTTCCGCGAGCACGTCGAGCAGGTGCGCCTCGCGCGCGCCGTCGGTTTCAGCTCGATCTGGGCGAGCCAGCACTATCTGTCCGATCCGTTCACGTACTTCCAGCCGATTCCTACCCTCGCGCGCCTGGCCGCCGACGCGCGCGGCATGATCCTCGGCACCGGCGTCCTCTTGCTTCCGCTGCATCATCCCGTCGAGATCGCCGAGCAGCTCGCCACGCTCGACGTCATCGCGGACGGTCGTCTGATCTTCGGCGTGGGGCTCGGCTATCGCGACGTCGAGAACCGGGCACTCGGACAGGACCCGAAAGAGCGCGTCGGCCGCCTCGTGGAGGGCCTCGAGGCCGTCGAGCGGCTGTGGAGCGGCGAGCCGGTGGACTACGCGGGACGGTATTTCACCTTGCGGTCGGCGCGGATCTCGATGCGCCCGATGCAGAGCCCGCGCCCGCCGGTCTGGCTGGCCGCCAACAGCGATTCGGGGGTGCGGCGCGCGGCTCGCCTGGGCGACGCGTGGCTGATGAATCCTCACGCGACCCTGCCGACACTCGAGCGTCAGCTGGAGCTGTTTCGACGCACGCGCCGCGAGCTCGGACGGCCGCCGGCCATCGAGACTCCGCTGATCAAGGAATGCTACGTGGCGCCGGACGGCCCGCCGCGCTCGCGGAGGCCGCGGCGTACATCGGGCCGAAGTACAGCGCGTACCGCAGCTGGGAGCAGGACAAGGCCCTGCCGGCGGGCGAGAGCTTCGACGCGAGCTTCGGCCAGCTCGCGCGCGATCGCTTCATCATCGGCGACCCGGCGCGCGTGGTCGACGAGATCGCGCGCTGTCGCGAGCGGCTCGGCGTCACGACGATGATCTTCCGTGTCCAGTGGCCGGGGATGGAGCAGGAGAAGGTCCTGCGCTCGATCCGGCTGCTCGGCCAGAAGGTGCTGCTGAAGTTCCTTTCGAGCTAGCGGGAGGAACTACACGAGGGACGTGTAAGTCTTACGCCTGCCGCCCGCCGCCACCTCGCGTAGCGGCCTCGAACCTCTTTCCGCGTCAGGGTTCTTCGGATCTGGCACCGCTGTTGCCTCGCCCTGGGAAGAGTGACAACGCTCGTGGCGTCGTCGTTTTCTTCGCGGTCACGTCGCGCCGGTCCCGGCGTCGCGCTGGGGGCCCGTCGTGGTGGCATGCGCCGGGCCCGGCTGGGCGCAGACCGCCGACGCCACGTTGCACGGAGCTGATCCGGCGCGGTTCGAAGGGCCGGTCGGAGTGGTCCTGACCGTGGCGGCCGGAGTCTTGCTCGTCCTGGGCCTCGTCGGCAAGGTGCTCGACTTGCGGCTCAAGCGCGACGGCGAAACGGTCGCGGTGAAGGGCCTGATCGCCGATGCGCTCGACCGCGACCCGGATTTATTCGGCTTACCGCTCACGGCGACCGTGCGCGTCCCGCTCTTGAGCGGCTCGCCCGTCATCATCCGCGTGGCCGGCGAGGTGCCGTCGGGAGAGCTCAAGCGAGCCGTGCTTCTTCGCGTCAAGCGCACCGCGACCGCCGAGCTCTCCGTGCGGGTCAGGATCAAGTCGCGGATCGACGTGGTCCCGACCTCGTCGACCGGTCGAGAGATCAGAAGAGCGCGATGGGGTTGACCGGCGAGCCTGTCGTGTGCTGCAGGCGCAGCGGCGCGACGATGAGCAGGAACTCCCAGCGCCGGCGCGCCGCGCACGCCTGCGCCAGATCCTCGAGGTTGCCGTTGTCGATCAGCCAGAGCCCCATGCCGACGAGGCCCACGATGTGGACGACGTTGCCGAGCCCGGGATGGCTGAGCGGGCTCACGTCGTTGTGCGTGTCGGTGCCGAGCATCGCGATGTCGCGGGCGCGGAACCACGGCATCGACGCCACGTGGGCCGCCGGCGAGCCGTCCTTGCCCGGGTTGCGCGGCTCCCGGAGGCGCCGCGCGTAGTAGCCCGTCCGGATCAGGAGGATGTCGCCGGCCTCGATCCGGACGCCCTGCGCCTTCTCGGCCGCTTCGAGATCCTCGGGCATGACGCCCTCGCCCGCCTCGAGCCAGCGCCCCTTGAGCGCGGCCACGTCGAGCAGCACGCCGCGGCTCACGACACCGTCGCGAAGCAGATCGACCGACTCCACCTGCGCGCCCTCGCGAGACGTGATCAGGTTCGCCGAGCGGCCGTTGTACATCTTGCCCTGCCAGAAGTAGTGCGCCGGCGTGTCGATGTGGGTGATCGAGTAGCCGTGAAAGACCATGCCGATGAACTCGGCGGCGCCGCGGCGCTGCAGGATGCGCTCGGACGAGTCGTGATCGCGTCCCTCGCCCGAGTCCACCATGAAGCGCACGGGCTGAATCGTGGTGTCCGGGCCGATCTCGTTCGTCACGATCGGGCGCGCGCAGCTCACCGGCACGCCGTCCTGCACGAGCGCGGCGGCCCGCTTGCGCTTCGCGGGTGTGATCAGGTTCATCGTGCCCAGCTGGTCGTCGGCGCCCCATCGGCCCCAGTTGCTGAGGCTCGAGATCATCTTGATCACATCGTCGTCGGTCAGGCTCGTCGTCATCGAATCCTCCTCGGCTTGCGGCCCCGAAGCTATCTCGGAGGGGCGTCCGGCCGCAACATCCGATCCCGCGACCCGTCCCACTGATCAACCGGTTGATCAAAGCTTGAATAGATGACCGGCGGCGCCGGCGCGGTGTCCGGCAGCAACCATCTGAAGTCTCTAGCTATTTCGCTTGGCATTCGGTTTGCCTCTTCCCCTTTCGGCGATCGTGCCGACCGTCCGGGCCTTATGGAGGAGACCGATGGCACTGGACAGCCCCACGGGTGACTATCTCGATTTCGAGCTCAGCATCTGGGCGCAGGGGAACCGGTATTACGCGAGGGTGACCGACTCGCCGGCCGGGCCCTCGGAGTCGTTCGCCGAGGCATTCTACGACGCGCTGCGAGGCGGCAAACCCTTGGCCGAGGCCGCCGTGGCCGGCCGTCAGGCCGCCAGGAAGGTCGGCGCGTCCTGGCTGGCGTACGTCGTCTACGGTAATCCGACCGCGCGCGTCCAGGCCGATTGAGGCGCCGCGCGGCTCAGAAGAACTCGAACGCGACGGGGTCGCGCTCCATGCGGAGCCGCAGGTCCGCCATGAAGACGAGATACGGGTGCGCCCCGCGGGCCAGGAGCGAGTCGCGGTCGCCGCGCAGGATCGCGGCCGCGTCGTCGGCCTCGAGCTCCAGCTCGCTCATCGCGGCCCTCGCGTCCTTCAAGAACCGCGCGCGGAACGCGTCGTCGGATTTGAGCGCGAAGAGGCAGCGATTGAGCCGATAGGCCGAAGCCGGCGGAAATCGATAGTGCGGCTGGATCGTTCATACCGGCCACTCGACGACCGCGTTGCCGTGGTGCCACGAGGGCTCGTAGCAGTACACATCGGCCTTCGCCTCGCCAACCGCGCCGAGGAGCGTCGCCCACGTCCTGAGCTCGATGTTGCCCATCTTGTCCAGCTCCTCGCCGGTGACCGCGGCCAGGTCGCGGCCGCGTCCCGCCTTCAGCGAGTCCAGCAGCCGTCGATCGTATTCGAACTCGGGCGACGCGTACCGGTCCGTGCCCGGGAAGTGAGACATGCCGCCCGACGCCATCAGCACCACCCGCTCCGGCCGCGATCCGAGGATCTCGCCGAGCGCGCGGCCCCACTCGTAGCAGCGACGCGGCGTGGGCTGAGGCGGCAGGTACACGTTCACGTGGAGCGGAACGATCGGCACGGCGGGCTCGGGCATCGTGAAATGGAGCGGGACGTAGAACGCGTAGTCGAGCGGCGCGTGCTGGGTGTAGACGAGATCGAAGCCGCGCTCGACCCCCTGCTCGACGACGGCTCTGGCCAGCGGCTCGTGGATCGGGAACCGGTACCGATAGCGCCCGAACGTTCCCGCGCATTCCGCGCCGACGTAGACGGCGAGCGCCGGCACGGCGTCGAGAAAAAAGGCCTCGACGTGGTCGCCGGCCACGATCGCGATCGCCTCGGCGCCAAGCGCCTCGAGCCGGCGCTTCACCCGGGCGAAAGCCGCGTGGACCCTGCAGAACGAGATCGCGGTCCTCGGTGGCCGGACGGGCGAGGAGCTGCGGTGTGTGAGCGCAGGCGAACGCGCCGACGAGCATGGCGTCAGCCTCGGGCCGCGGCCTCGCCCGCGGCCGGGATGCACCATCTCGTCACGCGGTGATCCTCCTGACGATCTCGTCGAACGCGCGGTCGGCGAGCGCCCTCACCTCTTCGCGCGTCAGCGGCTGGATCGGATGCGCCACCACGACCGTCCGATAGTCGGCGGCGCCCAGAGCGTCCGCCTGGGCGCGCGCCGCGCGCACGAACTCGGACGAGATGACCGTCGCCACGGGAACGCCGTTGTCTTCGAAGAACACGCCGTCGTGCACACTGCACGTTGTGCACGACCCTCAGTCGGCGAGCCCCTCCACGACGACATCGGTGGCGCCGACGATCTCCCGGCGAAGCGCGTCGGGCGCCGGGCGGGCGAAGGTCGGTTTCTTCTTCCGGATGATCGCCTTCGGCCGCGCGCGCTCGCGCAGGAGCTCCTCGAGGCGGTCGAGCAGATGATTGCCCTGCGCCTTCGAGATGTCGAGCAAGGTGACGACCTTGCCGTCGAGGCTCGAGGGTCGCGACGCCGTCTTTCGGGGCACGGCGACGGAATCGGTAGGGTCGAGGTACTCGGTCATCGATGCGATCCTCCTGAAGACGAGATTCGAGCCCTTGGAGAACGTCCAGCCCGGCACGATCGCGGAGAAGCGTCCGGCGGCGCCGCCGGCCACCATGACCTTGATGTTCTCGGGCGAGCGGAATTTCGGGATCAGGGTGGCCTCGCGGTCGCGGATCGCGGTACTTCGCGACCACGTGCTCGGGCAGCCCTTCGCCTCCGTCGACGTCCGGGCAAGAGCTCGCGCACCGGCCACTGCAGGCGCTCGTGGAGCCAGCGGCGGACGTCGGCCTTCTTCCAGCCGGCGTCGCCCAGGATCTTCGCGTGCTCGGGCGAGAGCACGAGCAAGGTGTCCCCCCAGTGGGTCATCCGGTGGTGGGAGACGACGGCCATGCTCGCGGCGAGCGTCGGCATGAGGTCCTCGGGCGTGCGGCTGCGCTGCGCGTAGACGCCGAGCGGAGCGTCGGCCGCGAGCAGCGCGACGGTGCTCTGCTCGGCGCCGAAGCCGTGCTCGACCGCGAGCGACTCCCACGGGCTGGCCTCTTCGTGCTCGCCGATGCAATACGTGTAGCGCCCGGGGTGGGCGAGCGTGGACATGCTGACGTCGCCGGGCTTCGCTCCACCGAGGTTGACGGCACACGAGGCGCACCGCCCGCCCGATCGTCGCGTTGGCGCGCCAGCCCGGGCCGAACACGCCGGCGCCCGAGTTGATCTCGAGCTCCGCCCGGATCGGGCCGTTGACGATCACGAGGGGCGCCGGCGCGTTGGTCGTGGCCGACACGCCGTGCAGGTCGAAGGCCTCGTCGCACATCGCCTCGACGGCGGCCAGCACCACCGGCAGATACTCCGCGCGGCAGCCGGCCATGACGGCGTTGATCGCGATCTTCTCGACCGTCGCGCGGCCGTAGTTGGGGGGGACCAGGGCCACCAGCTCGTCGGCGGCGCGACCCGAAGCGGCGATGGCGCGATCGACCAGTCGCCGGGTCGGCGGAACGACCGGCAGCCCATCGGTGACGCCCCGATCGAAGAGACGCTCGATCGCGTCAGAATCCAGATCGGGGTCGAGCCGGCGACATGCCCAGAGGCTAACACAGTCGTGCGAGCCGCCGGCCGCTCGATCGGGCGGCGGATCAGCGCGGCGAGGCAGCGCCGGCGATCGCCGACGGCGTGGGGCCGACGACGAAACCGACCGGCGCCACGGATCCCGAGCGATGGACCGCGGCGGCGAGCAATCCGAGCATCAACGTCAGCACGAACGCGCCGGCCACGACGTGCCGGTAGCGGCGCCGGACCACGAGAACTGTAGGGGTCAGGACGGCGAGCACCACTCCGCTGACGAGCGCGGGCGCCAGGGTCGCGAAGTGGCCCAGACGCCACGCGACGAGAGCGAGGAGCACGACACCGAGGCCGGCGACCGTCACCAGGCCTTCGCGCACGTGGTGAGCCGCCTCTGCCGGGCCTCCTCGGGCTCTCGCGCCGTCTCATCGAAAATCGCACGACTCCTTACGGTGCAAACGGCGAACCATAGGCCCCCGCCGGCCAAATATCCGTAAATCAAGCCCACAGGCCGCCGCGAACTTGTCAGCGTTGGCACCCATCGGACGCTCAAGAAGTGAACAAAAAGGACCAGCGGCCAGAGGCTTTCCGGATACCGCCGGACGGCGTCACCCGCTACAAGTCACGGTAGATGTTGAGACGTCACCCCGGGATGAAAAGATTCTTCCGGGCCGTCGCCGCGCGAATCGGCAGCCCGGGCGGCCACGTCACAATCAGTATGGCGATGAAGAGTGATGGGAGGAGAACGACGATGGCCAAGAGGATATTGACACCTATCGATGGTTGTGAGGAAAGCGCCACGATCGTTCCGGTGGTCGCCGCGCTCGCGCGCGACGCCGGCTCGACCGTGCGCCTGCTACGAGTGTTCCCGGTCCCGGAGCGCGTGATCGACCCGCACGGGCGGACCATCGCGTACGTCGACCAGGAGATGGCGCGCCTCACCGCGCTCGGCCAGGACGAGCTCGCGCTCGTGGAAGCCCAGCTCGAAGGCGTCCCGGTGGAGCGCGTCGTGCGGTTCGGAGAGCCCGCCGAAGAGATCCGGCTCGAGGCCGAGGCGTTCAACGCCGATCTGGTCACCCTGGCGACGAGCCGTCGAAGCCGTCTGGGGAGCGTGCTGCGCCCCGGCGTGGCCGATCGCGTGATCCAGGAGGCTCCGGTCCCGACTCTCGTGCTGCGAGACTGAGGCCGAGGGCCGCGGGAGATCTGCGAGTCGGTTACGCGAGCGTGTGGCGGACCATCTTGCTCTCGACCAGGTAGACCACCATCTCGGCGATGTTGGTCGCGTGGTCGGCCACGCGCTCGAGGAAGCGTGAGACGCAGGATGAGCCGGATGGCGCGGGGGATCGTCTTCGGGTCCTCCATCATGTAGGTCAGGAGCTCGCGGAAGATCTGCTCCTTCAGCGCGTCGACGTCGGCGTCCTCGCCGCACACCCGGCGCGCCAGCTCGGTGTCGCGGCTGACGAACGCGTCGAGGCTTTCTTTCACCATGCGCTGCGCCTTCTCGGCCATCCGCGGCAGGTCCACGTAGGGCTTGAGCTGGGGCTCCGGGTTCAGCTCGATCGTGCGCTGGCCGATGTTGACCGCCTGATCGCCGATGCGCTCGAGGTCGGTGACGATCTTCATCGCGGTCGTGATGAAGCGCAGATCGCCCGCCGTCGGCTGGTGGAGCGCCAGCAGCTCGACGCACTTCTCGTCGATCTCGACGTCGTACGCGTTCACCTGCCGGTCGCGGTCGATGACTTCCTGGGCCAGCTCGCTGTCGCGCTCGATGAGCGCTCGCATCGACCCGGCGGATCTGATCCTCGACCAGGCCGCCCATGGCCAGCAGCGTCTGCTTGAGCGCGTCCAGCTCTTCGTGGAAATGGCGCTGCATGACGCGTTCTCCGCTCTCACCCGAACCGGCCGGTGATGTAGTCCTCGGTCCGCTTGTCGTGCGGATTCGTGAACAGCTCCCGCGTCACGCCGAACTCGACCAGCTCGCCCAGCAGCATGAAGCCGGTGTAGTCCGAGACGCGCGCCGCCTGCTGCATGTTGTGGGTCACGATGACGATCGTATAGCTGTTCTTCAGCTCGAGCATCAGCTCCTCGATCTTCGCGGTGGCGATGGGATCGAGCGCCGAGCACGGCTCGTCCATCAGCATGACGTCCGGCTCGACGGCGATGGCGCGGGCGATGCACAGCCGCTGCTGCTGGCCGCCCGAGAGGCCGAGCGCGCTGTCGCTCGAGGCGGTCCTTGACCTCGTCCCAGAGCGCCGCGGCGCGCAGGCTCCGCTCGACGACCGCGTCGAGGTCGCTCCGCCCGCTCACCCCGAGGATGCGCGGGCCGTAGGCGACGTTCTCGAAGATCGACTTCGGGAACGGGTTCGACTTCTGGAACACCATGCCGACGCGCTTGCGCAGCTCGATCACGTCGAGCGTCGGATCGTGGATGTCGACGCCGCCGATCCGGATGTGGCCGGCCAGGCGCGACCCCGTCGACCAGGTCGTTCATCCGGTTGAGGCAGCGCAGCAGGGTCGACTTGCCGCAGCCCGAGGGGCCGATGAAGGCGGTGACCCGGTGCTTGGGGACGGACATGGAGATGTCCTTCAGCGCCTGCTTGTCGCCGTACCAGAGCGAGAGCGTGCTCGATCTCGACCATCGGCATCTCCATGATACCCGCGGCGACTGCGCCTGGGGATTCAGGCTCGCGGTCGACGCGGATCCGGCGTGGACATTCGGTGTTCCTCCTCGAGCTCGCCGTGGTCGCCACGGCTACGACCGCCGACATCGCGTACTTGCCGGCGCAGGCGGTTGCGGAGCGCGATGGCGAACAGGTTCAGCAGCACGACGATCAGCAGCAGCAGCATGGTCGTCACGAACACCATCGGCCGCGCGGCGTCCACGTTGGGCGACTGGAAGCCGACGTCGTAGATGTGGAAGCCCGAGGTGCATGAACTTGCGGTCGAGGTGGACGAACGGCCAGATAGCCGTCGATCGGGCAGCGCCGGCGCGAGCTTGACCACGCCGGTGATCATCAGCGGCGCGACCTCGCCGGCCGCGCGGGCCATCGCCAGGATCAGCCCGGTGAGGATCGACGGCATGACCGCCGGCAGGACCACGCGCAAGGTCGTCTCGAGCTTGGTCGCGCCCAGCGCCAGCGAGGCCTCGCGCATGCCCCGCGGAACCGCCGCGAGCCCCTCCTCGGTCGCGACGATCACCACCGGCACCGTCAGCAGCGCCAGCGTGAGCGAGGCCCACAGGATCCCGCCGGTGCCGAAGGTCGGCGTCGGCAGCGCCTCGGCGAAGAACAGCCGGTCGATCGTGCCGCCGACGAAGTAGATGAAGAAGCCGACGCCGAACACGCCGAAGACGATCGACGGCACGCCGGCGAGGTTGTTGACGGCGATCCGCACCGCGCTGACGAACGTGCCCTGCCGCGCGTACTCGCGCAGGTAGAACGCCGCGAGCACGCCGAGCGGGCGTGACCATCACGCGACATGATCAGGACCATCATCACGGTGCCGAAGATCGCCGGGAAACACGCCGCCCTCGGTGTTCGACTCGCGCGGATCGCTCCGACGACGAACTCCCAGGACGCCGGCCAGATACCGGGCGCCCTTGGCCGGCCAGGCTCATCGCGTTCGGCTGGTCGACGTGCACGACCTGGATCAGCGGCAGGTCCTTCTCCTTGCCGCCGTCGGCGGTGACGACGACGCTCGCGGTCTGGCGCCTGCGCGAGCTCGGCCAGCCGCGCTTCGCTGGCTCGCGTACTGCGGCCTGGAGCGCGGCCATCTCGCGCTGCAGCGACTCGACCGCCGGCCCGGTCGGTCACGCCGCCGAGCGCGAGGCGCCGGAGGCCGAGACGGATCTTCTCCTGCGCGTGGTTGATCGCGCCGACCTCGCCCTTCTCGATGCTCGCTGATCTCCCGGCGGGCTCGCGCCGCGTCGGGCAGCCGGCGCTCGAGCGCGGCGAGGCCCTGGTCGGCGACCGACGGCCACGTCCGCCGGCCGTCGCGGACCTCCTTGATCGTCCCGATAGAAGCCCCCACTCGGTGCGCTCGATCACCACGACGTCGCGCGGGTAGTCCCGGCGCGCGATCGGCGGCCTCGTCGACCCACTCGAAGTCGGCGCCGTAGAGGTCGCGGTTGCGCGACCTTGAGCTTGATCCGGTAGCGCGCCGGCGGTGCCGGGCATCGGCTTCGCGGGTCGACGACGCACGCCGGTGATCGTCCGCGCCGTCCGTGAGCGTCAGGCGCATCGACAGTCGCTCGGCCAGAAGAAGCCGAGCCCGTTGGCGAGGATGAGCGCCAGCAGGCCGAGCGACCAGGACGAGGGCGAGCGCCAGGGCGCCGCCCGTCAGCCAGATGAACGGCTCGCCGCTCCGCCAGAACTGCCGCGCTCGGTGCTCACAGGTACCGGTACCTCTGCCGGAGCCGCAGGCGGATCGAGCTCGGCGACGCGTGTTGACGAGCGAAGGTCAGGCAGAAGAGCAGGAGCGCGGCGAGGAACAGCACGCGGAACAGCGTGCCGCCCTCGGGCGCCTCGGGCAGCTCGACGGCGATGTTGGCCGACAGGGCGCGGAACCCGTTGAAGATCGACCAGTCCATGACCGGCGTGTTGCCGGTCGCCATCAGCACGATCATCGTCTCGCCCACCGCGCGGCCGAAGCCGATCATGATGGCCGAGAAGATCCCGGGGCTCGCGGTCGGCAGCACGACCCGGACCGCCGTCTGCCAGCGGTTCGCGCCGAGCGCGAGCGAGCCGGCGCCGCAGATGCTGCGGCACGTTCGCGAGCGAGTCCTCGGCGATCGTGAAGATGATCGGGATCACCGCGAAGCCCATCGCGATCCCGACGACGAGCGAGTTGCGCTGGTCGTAGGTGAGCGCCGAGCGTCGGTCAGGAGCCAGGCGCGGTAGTTGCCGCCGAGCAGCGTCGGCTTCGACCACCCCGCCGAGCGCAAGCGCAGAGCCAGCCCGCCGACGACACGACCGGCACGACCAGCAGCATCTCCGTCCCGGCCCTGAAGCGGCCGCGGATCGGCGCCGGCAGCCATTCGCCACGCCGAGCAGCGCGACCAGGATGCCGAGGGCCACGACGAGCGGCATCAGCGAAGAGGCCCGGGACGACCCGCTCGACGATCGGCGCGAGCCAGAGGCCGGCGAGGAATCCGAGCACGACGCTCGGCAGCGCCGCCATGATCTCGACGACCGGCTTCACGTACTCCTTCATCGCGCGGCGTGCATGAACTCGCTCACGTAGATGGCGGCCAGGAGCGCGATCGGCACGGCGAAGAGCAGCGCGTAGAACGTGCCCTTGAGCGTGCCGTAGACGAGCGGCGTGAGGCTGAACTTCGCCTCGAAGTCGTCGGTGCCGCCGGTCGACTGCCAGACGTACGCGGGCTCGGGATATCCCTCGTACCAGACCTTGCCGAAGAGCGTGCGGAGCGTCACCTCCGGATGCGGGTTGTCGACGCGTCCACTGGCGCAATCCGCCCGCACCGTCGGCGACGAGCAGCGCGTCGGCCTTGGGCGCGAAGCACCACGGATGCGCAGATCGGCCGCCGCCGGCGGCCGAGCCCGACAAGAGCGTCTGACCGGACGTGCCGTAGTGGACGCGCACATCGCCCGCGCGCGTCGGCCGTCGCGAAGCCCTTGTCGCGCTGCGAGGCGTCGAACAGCGACGACCGGCCCGCGATGGCCCTCGAACTGGTGGATCAGCGCGAGCGCGGCGCGGCCCGCCGGTCGAGACGATCTGCCAGGTCGCGACCGCCACCCTGGCCGTCGCCCGTCACCAGCGTGCGGTCGCCGAGCAAGAATCCGAGCGTCGTCACCGGCCGCCTCGCCGACCGCCGCCGTCCCGGCCTGCTGAGGCTCGCCGCGGACTTCACGCAGGTCGTACCGAACCACCCGCCCGCGCGAGGTCCCGACGAACAGATCTTCGCCCCGCGAGTCGACCTGCATGGCCGTGATCTCACCCTCGATGGGGATCGCCAGCGCGGCGCTCGACTCCTCCTTGCGCCCCCCTCCGACCAGCGCTTTCTTCTCGACGACCGGTGGACGAGCAGCTCGGCGGGCCCGACCTGGGCGATCGTGAGCGGCCCAGTCGCGGTCGACGCGCTGCCCAGGCGCACGATCGGGCGCTTGCGCTCGGGATCGAGCGACGCTGGGCATCCCGAACATCGGGCCGCGGCGTCACCGTGCGCCCGCGGGCGTAAACGCGATCTCGAACTTCACGTCGAGCGGAATGACGCGGCCGTCGGAGGTGCCCAGGAGATAGCGTACCCTTGTCCAGGCGGCCGCGACGGTCGTGATCGTGGCCGCGCCGCAGGCCCGGTGTGGCCACGGCGGGCAGTGATCGTTCCCGTCGAGCGCCGTCAGCGCCAGCGCGCCGTTCCTCGGTGATCGCGAAGGCGACTTCTCGATACTCGTCCACGCCGATCGAGTCGGCACCGCGGCGGGCGCGGCGGCCGACCGATCCGGCGGATAGGCGCGGACGAACGTGGCGGTCGGCTTCACGAACAGCGGATAGACCTCGGCGGCGATGACGAGGAGGATGGCCAGGATCGAGGCGATGATGATCAATGCCGCCGAGGACGACCAGGCGGGACGAGACGCGGTCGAGCAGGATGCGGCGGCTCGTGCGGGCCCGGGGGACGTGAGCGGCCGAGCCGGCGGGGCCGCGTCACCGTCCCGCGAAGCGTCTCGGAGTTGATCGCCACTTACTGGATCTTGCCTGAGCTCTTCCTTCGAGATGGACGCCGGGATCGGGAAGTAGCCGTCCTTGATCACGACCTCCTGCCCCTCCTTCGAGAGCACCAGCTTGATGAACTCACGCGTCAGCGGATCGAGCGGCTTGCCCGGCGCCTGGTTGATGTAGACGTAGAGGAAGCGAGAGAGCGGGTAGCTCCCGGCGTAGGCGTTGTCCGGGTCGGCCTCGTAGCACTTGCCGCCTTCCTTCTCGGCGAGCGGGACGGCCCGCACGCCGGCGGTCGCGTAGCCGATGCCGCTGTAGCCGATCGCGAACCGGTCCACCGTGACGCCCTGGACCACCGAGGCCGAGCCGGGCTGCTCCTTGACCGCGTCCTTGTAGTCGCCGTTCTTCGAGCATGTGCTCCTTGAAGAATCCGTACGTGCCCGAGGCGGAGTTGCGGCCGTAGAGGCTGATCGGCTTGGCGGCCCATTCGCCGGTCAGGCCGAGCTGTCCCCAGGTCGTGATGTCTTCCTTGTAGCCATAGCGGCGCGACTTCGAGAAGATCGCGTCGACCTGGGCGATGGTCAGGCACTTGATGCGGGTTGTCCTTGTTGACGAACACGGCGAGCGCGTCGACCGAGGTCCGGATCGGCGTCGGCTTGTAGCCGTACTTCTTCTCGAACTGGTCGATCTCGGTGCCCTTCATCGCGCGGGACATCGGCCCGAGCTGGGCGGTGCCGGCGATGAGCGCGGGCGGCGCCGTCGACGACCCCTTGCCCTCGATCTGGATCTTGGCGTTCGGATAGTACTTGTTGAAGCTCTCGGCCCAGAGGGTCATCAGGTTGTTGAGCGTGTCCGAGCCGATGCTGATGATGTTGCCGCTGACGCCGCTGACCGGCTTGTAGGTCGGCAGCGCCGGGTCGAGCTTCACCGGGCCCGCAGCCAGCGCCAGGCTCCGCGCCAATGACTACGGTCACCGCCACGGGCCACCGCGCACACATGTCTTCATCTCGTCAGTTCTCCTTTTGTCGATGTTCGGGGCAATGGTCGCGCGCCCATGTTGCGGCGACATAAACGACGACGTTACAAACGTGTTACGGCTTGTCCCGGAAGCGGTAGCCGACGCCCCGGACCGTCTCGATGCCGGGCTCCTCGAGCTTCGCGGCCGCGAACTTGCCGCGCAGGCGCGCGACGTGGACGTCCACGGTGCGGGGCTCGACGAAGCCGTCGCGGCCCCAGACCAGGTCGAGCAGCTCCTCGCGCCCGAACACGCGCCCCGGGGTCGCCACCAGGGTCGCCAGCAGCTCGAACTCCTTCGGCGTGAGCTCGACCGGCCGGCCCTTCATCCGCACCTCGAAGCGATAGCGGTCGATCTCGAGATCGCCGACCTTGAGGCTGGCCTTCTTTTCCTTGGCGTCGATCGGCCGGCCCCGCCGGAGCACGGCGCGGACGCGGGCGATCAGCTCGCGGGGCGAGAACGGCTTGGTGACGTAGTCGTCGGCGCCGACCTCGAAGCCGAGTACCTTGTCTCCTTCCTCGACGCGCCCGCTCACCATGATCACGGGGATCTGCGCAGGTCGGGGTCCTTCTTGAGGCGCCGGCACACCTCCCAGCCATTGAGCTGCGGCACCATGATGTCCAGCAGGATGCACGTCGGGACGATGCTCGCGCGCCAGGCGGAGCGCCTCGTTGCCGTTGGCGCTCAGCACGACGTCGTAGCCTTCCTTCGTGAGGTTGTAGCGGATCATCTCGGCCACGTCCTGCTCGTCCTCGACGAGGAGCACCCGTCCGAGACGTTGGCGGCCCGGCTGTGCCGCCCCCGGCGGGACCCGGCGCCGGTCCGCGGTCATCATGTTGATCCTCCTGGGCGGTGCCCATCTCAACTGGAAGTCTCGACCGATGCGCGGTTACAGGACGATGACGGGGGGGTAAATCTTGGGTGACAGCGGCCCAGCGGCGAATGCGAGCGGCTCACGTGCGAGCAGGAGGCTCGTCGACCGAGAGGGACGAGCGCGGAGAAATCGACGCGGCCCGTGACCTCGACCAGCGTCACCCGACCGAAGAGCTCGCGGTAACGCTCGCGCTCGGTCTCGGTCGTCCCGGAGCCGGTCGCGCGGTCGAGATCGAAGGCGCCGAGATTCTTTTAGACGAGCGGCAGTGCCGCCAGCGCCTGCGTCGATCAGAAAGGCGGCGGACGTCGAGCCCCTGGCCGTCGCGCCGCCACTTCAGGAGCACCAGCGCCTCCATCCGCCCACTCGAGCTCGACGGTGCCGTCGCCGTAGATGCGTGTCGAGATCCACGTCCGACTTGCGCTCGAGATCCCACAGCTCGCGAGCGGGCAGCGCCGTCGAGCGCGGCGCGGTCGGCGGGATCGAGCAGGTCGAGAGCCGCGGATGTCCGAGGAGCGTGCCCGGGATTGACACGGGGCTGCTTGGGATAGCCGAGCACCTCGACGAGTCCGGGCAGTCGGTCTGGCGAGGACACGGTCGTTCGAGAGACAGCGGAAGCCCGCCTCGACGAGATGGAGCGCCGACGTGGACTTCCCCGCGCCGGGCGGCCCGGCGAGCACGGCGGTGCGTTCCTTGCGTGTCACCGCCGAGGCATGAAGGAGCACGTGGCCCCGTCGCAGCACCACCTTCGCGTAGCAGTTGTTGACGAGATTGATGCCCTGATTGAGGTTGCGCGCGGATGTCGCCCGACCGCGAAGGCGCCTGCCCGGCGACAGCCCGATCAACGACCCCGTCGCGCGCTTGAGGACGAGCCGGCCCTCCGGCACCTCGCGGATCGCCTCCTTCGGCCGGCGACCGGCGTTCCGCACGACGTCGACGAACTCGCCGGAGACGGGGACCGAGCCCTGGATGAGACTGACCTCCGCCAGCGGCGTCGCCCCGGTCGTGACGAATGGCCGGAAGTAGGACGCCAGGCGGGCCAGGATCTCGGGGTCGTTCGTCGTCACCCGAACCGGCACGCCGGCAAAGCGGAGCGAGAGGCTGTGGGGTCGTCTCGATGTCCGAGATGAGCGACTCGGGGCTCATCGGCGCGCCTCGCGAAATCGGCGGAGCACGACCTCGGCCAGCATCGGCGCCGCGTCGACTCCGCAGCCCTTCAGCAGCCCGCGAAACCCGCCGAAGGCGCTCACCTCGAGCACCTTGAAGCGCCCGTCCGCGTCCTCGATGAGATCGACGCCCGTGAAGACGAGGCCGAAGTGGCGCGCGGCGGCGACCGCCATCGCGGCCGTCTCAGGCTCGATGTCCGCGCGCTCGTAGTGGCCACCCGAGAGGATCGTCGTCATCCATTGATCGCCGGCCGCGATACGCCAGTACGCGCCGATGCACCGGCCGTCGAGCACCGCGACGCCGAGGTCGCGTCCCGGGATGCTTCACGAAGCGCTGGAGGTAGAACGGTCCGAGCCCGCCGTCGCGGTGCGATTCGAGCGCGCCGCGAAGGTCGCGCGTCGGCTCGAGCCGTCGCATGCCGCGCCCTTTCGAGGTGAACAACGGCTTGATGACGGCGGTGCCGAATCGCGCGACCGCGGAGGCCGCTTCGTCCATGTCCTCCGTGACCGTCGTCGGCGGGACCGGCAGTCCGGCCCGCACGAGCTCGCACGTCATCCGATAGCGATTCACCGCGACGTGCAGACAGTCCGGGGCGCTCAGCACCGGGACGCCCGGCGGCTTCCAGGTGGCGCAGCATGCCGATCCGCTCCTGGACGGCCCACCCATCCGCGGTGTCGCCCAGCTTCTTGACGACGGCGCCGTCGAGCCCCTCCAGCGGCTCGCCGCGATGGAAGAGCCGGCGGTCGGGCAGCCGGAGGCTGCAGGCCGCGAGATCGACCACCGCGGCCTCGGCCCCCGCCGAGCGGAGCGCGTCCGCCAGGCGCTCGGTGGACCACGCGCCGGGCTGGCCGACGACGGCGATCTTCACACGGCCAGCGCGGTCGCGCGCTCGAGGAGGCGCACGCCCTGCAGGAAGATCGACCGCGCGAACTCGAAATCCGCCACGACCCGGCCCGAGGTGATGAACGAGCGCGCCTGGGACAAGGTCAGCCGCGTCTCGAAATGGTCGTCGCCGATCAGCCGCGCGAATTCGAGCGCGAACTCGCGGACGAGCTCGTTCAACCGCCGCAGATCGCCGGCGACTCGCTCGTCCTCGATCGGGTTGCGAACGTTCGGACACGAGCAGGACGCCGATGTCTTGCAGATAGTCGCCGTGACCGCTGCGGTGCACGTCGATGAAGTGCACGCGGTCCTGCTCGGGGTCGTAGACGATGTTGTTGGCGTTGAAGTCGCCGTGCAGCCGCACCGACACCGGCGGCGCCAGCGAGGCCTCCAGCTCGGCGGCGCGCTCGAGCAGGTCGGCGAGCGAGCCGTGCGCGATCCCGAACACCCGGCTCTCGCCGCCGCGCAGCGATTCGAGCTTGGGGTGGAGCGCGAAGAGCTCGGGCAGCCGTTCCCGGATCTGCCGCGCGTAGTCGATCCGCGGCGGCTCCTTCACGAGCGTGGCCGACCAGATGTCGCGGACGGTCTCGAGCAGCCGGCTGCGTCACGCGGACCTTCTCGTCCCAGCTCCGCGTGATGTAGACGTCGCGCAGCAGGCTCCCGCGCAGGAACTGGCCCAGGAACGAGAGCCGGCCGTCCTCGCGATGGCGCGCCTTGACGTCGGGCACGAGACCCGGGACGATCCGGTTCCACGCCTCCATCTCGCGGATCTCCTCGTCGATCTTCCGCTCGTCGCCCTCCTTCCAGATCAGGGGCTCGCTCTCGCCGACCGCGACGCGGCCGACGCGGGCGCCGCTGATGCCGCCCCAGATCTGGCGGAAGTCGAGCGCGCCCTCGGCGTGCGGCGCGACGGGCCCGGCCACCTGCTCCAGGTGGAGGTACTGGTGGAGCTTGAGCCGCTCGCCGGTCAGGATGAAGAGCGTCGTCTCGCCGATGTTCAGGATCGAGTCGCCGATCCGCTCGAGGAACTTCGCGACGAACAGATTCGTGATGACGAACGCCGGATCCTGATGGGGCTGCGCGAGGCGGCGGAACGCCTCGTGCGAGCGCGTCGCGGTATTGACGGTCGAGATCGAGCTCGCAGCGGCACGCGTGCTTGGCCTTGTCGGCGCTCGCGTCGGTGAACGCCGTGATCACCTCGTCGAGCGCCGCCAGCGCGACCCGGGCCGGCCCGGCCAGGTCGAACGGGATGGGGCGGGCCTTGAGGCGGGAGACGTGGACCGCCTGCTCGGCGATGTTGACGGCGTAGTCGCCGAGCTTCTCGAGATTCAGCGCCACACGGAAGACGCCGCGGAGCTGCCGCGAGCGCACGCCGTTGGGCTCCTCGCCGGCGATGCGCTCGAAGCACTTCACCTCGATGAGCCCGAGCAGGTTGTCGACCTGGTCGTCCTTCTGCGTGACCTGCTCGGCGAGCCGCGCGTCGCGCTGGAAGAAGGCCGTCATGCCTCGGATGAGCTGCGACTGGACGAGCCTCGCCATCATGGCGAGGTCCTGACCCAGGTCTTCGCGCAGGACGCTAGTCACGGATCGCTCCGGTCCGATCCGGGATCGGGTCGTGGGCGAGAGCGGAAACGGCTACGCGCGGCTCGGGCGCGGCCCGACCGCGACGCGGAGCTCCGACGTCTTCGTCGCCGTCGAGCGCTTCCAGCCGATCTCGAGCTCGATGCGCCCCTTGTGCTCCTTCTGTCCTGCCCTCAGCTCGAGCTTGACGTCGCTGGCGGGCGAGAGGTGAAGCGAGCGCTCGCCCGACTCGAGGCTGATCTCACCACGCTTGAGCCCGACGGCCAGCGACGTGAGATACTCCGCGATCTCCTCGGGCGACGCGATCCGGGCGAACTGAACACTGTTCTTTGCCATCGTGAGCCCCTTTCGGCCTAGTCGTCGTCGTCGTCATCGTCCTTGGCGCGGTCCTTGGCCCGCTTCCAGGCGATGGCGATCTCGATCTTCGCCTTGCCCTTCTTCTCGCTCGCTTCGATCTCCATCGCCAGGTCGCCGTCGGGGTAGACGGTGATCTCCTCCTCGCCCATCGAGAGCGACAGCGAGCGTGCCCGGATCCCGTCCGCGATACGATTCAGCGCATCCGCGGCCTCGGAGGGCGTTGCGGCTCCCTCGAACTCGAACTCCCGGCTATCCCCCATCACGATTCCCTCCGGCCGCAGCGACCCGGATCAGTGGACGCCTCGGCCATCGAAGCTTGACGCTGACGTGATTCGCGCGCTTCCGTTGCTTGGCCTCGATCTTGAGAATGACGAACTCGGACGTCGCGAGCGGATCTGCTGGTCGCCGACGGCGATCGCCAGCTCGCCCGAGAGGACACCCTTCGCGAGCTGCGTCAGATAGAACGCCGCCGCGTCCCGGCGGGCGCGAGCGTGAAACTTCGCCGGAATCGCGGCGATCACTCCTCGGAGCTCCCTCTGGGCCGGCTCCGGCGCAGGCCGGTCGCCGGACAGCCGGCACCGCGGCCTTCGTGGCCGGCCGTACGCGTCGATTTCTGATGCGCACACTGCGAGCGGCTTCGCTGCGATCTCGCCCCGGCCAGCCACTTCCCGGGGCATTCGGTCACGGGGCAATCAGCTGCTGGCGGTCGATACTACAGGCCGCGGGGTACCACTGGCGATCGACTCGTCCCGTAACATTTTCGTAACAATTTCGTAATTCTTTTCAGGGACTTAGCGCCCCTGACGCGGAGCGGAGTATAGGGGGATGTCGCAAAGCCCGTCAAGCCCTCTCTGATCGTCTTCAGCACGGTGGCGATCCTGATCTCGTCCAGATGCATGAGCGTATGGCGAACGCCGAGCTGGAGCCAGTGATGCGCGTCGCTCCCGGCGACGATCGGCAAGCCGAGCGCGCGCGCCTGAACGAGGAGCATCACCTCCGTCCCGAAATCCTTGCCGTTCACCTCGAGCGCGTGCAGTCGCCGCAGATCGTCGATGCGAAATTTCCCGAGCTCCTTCTTCGCGACGGAACATGTGCGCGCCGATCCGCGCGACGTCGAAGTACTCGCTGACGTCGAGGAACTCGCGAAGCGTCGGCTCGTAGCGATGCGACAGCCACTCGGGAAACGCGCGGTCGAGCCGGCGAAGCTCGGCTGACCTCACCGAGGACGATGACGTGCGCGCCTTCACGGATATTGATCTCGGCGCCCGGAATCAGCGCGAGGCCGTCGGCCCAGAAGACACCGCCCTCGACCGGATAGCGTGCGCTCGAGATGCTCGTGAACCGCCCAGAAGTCGGTGCGCGTGGAAATGCTCGGTGAGCGCGAGACCGTCGAGTCCGACCCGCCGGGCCATGCGCACCATGCGCTCCACGGACACCGGAGTCGAACTTGAAATGCTTGGACATCTTCGGGTGCGAATGGGTGTCGATCCGCTTCAAACCGTTCGCCTCCTCTCGGAGTTCATCCACCGTCATCCACAGGCATCCACGCTGCAAAACCTCCACCAACCCGAAGTGAACCGGCCAGTGCCCGGAGCACGGGCCCAGCATACCCAATATATTGTTGCTCGCGTATTACAGGACCGCAAATAGTGTGTTGCTGGGGACAGACGGGGAGTTGCCCGTGTGGATTGTGTGGATATGTAGAAACTTCCGATGCGGCCGGGAAGGCTACGCGGTGCCGAAGCGCCAGGCGACCCGCTGGCCGCTGAAGGCGGCCGGCGCGCCGTCGAAGACCAGAAGGCCGTCGGCGATGGCCACGAGTCGATCGGCGAAGCCGGACGCGGCGGCGGGCGTCGCAGCGCTGGCCAGCACCGCGAGGCCGCTCGCGATGCGCGAGCGACTGGAGCAGGCCTGCGCACGATCGGCCGCCTCGGCGCCGTCGAGCCCGCGATCGATCTCGCGCGCCACGAGCACGCTCCGGGCTCTTCACGAGCGCGCCGGCAGTCGCCAGCCGCGCGCGATCGACCGCGCCGAGCGCCTGACGCCGTCTCGACCTCACGGCCTCCCAGCCCCACGCGCTCGAGCGCGCGCCGGGCCGCGAGACGCTCCGACTTTCGGGGCAGTCGCAGGAGCCCGTGAAGGGCGCGGTGGCCCGACTTGCCGGCGACGAGAACGTTCCAGAGCAGCGAGCGATGCTCGACGGGGCGGGCGCGCACGTCGACGTCCGCGACCATCCCGCGGATCTTGCGCACGGTATCGCGGGCCACCGGGACGTGCGCGACCCACACGCGCCCCTCTTCGGGGACGATGCGGGCGGCGACCGCGTCGAGCAGCGCGTGCCGCTCCTCGGGCAGCTGCGAGACGACCAGGATCGCTTCGCCCCGTCGGAAGCTCGCGCAGACGCGGTGCAGCCTCCAGCCGCCATCTTCGCGAGGCGCGCCGACCCCGAGCAGATCGATCATGGCCGGCATGGTCCACGCAGATTCGTTACGAATTGATGACGGAACCGTGAAATTCGGCGGCGCCGAGCTACGACGCGGAGCGGCTGGGTCAGCTCCCAGAGGCGCTCTTGTGAGCGCAGCGCGGACGACGCCGAGATCCGCTGCGAGGTGCCGTCCGCGCGGATGAGCCGCGCCTTCACGGTGTCGCCGAGCTGCACGTCGAGGATCGCGGCGATCTGGGCGCGAAGCCCAGGGTCCAGCACCGGAAACGCGATCTCGACCCGCCGGTCGAGGTTTCGCGGCATCCAATCCGCCGAGGCGAGCAGATATTCCGGCGCCTCGTGGTTGCCGAAGTAGAAGATGCGCGCGTGCTCGAGGAAACGGTCGACGATCGAGACCGCGCGAATGCGCTCGGACAGCCCCGGCACCCCCGGGCGCAGACAGCAGATCCCTCGGATGATGAGGTCGATCTGGACGCCGGCGCCGCTCGCGCGGTAGAGCTCCTCGATCAACGTCGGGTCGACCAGGCTGTTGAGCTTGGCGATGATCCGCGCGCGGCCGCCCGGCCCGGGCATGCTCGGCTTCGCGGCGGATGCGCATCACCAGCCCGTCGCGCAGATCGGTCGGCGCGACGACGAGATGATTGAACCGACGGGGCCGCGTGTAACCGGTCAACAGATTGAACAGCTCGGTCAGGTCCTCGCCGAAGGATTCGCGACACGTGAACAAGCCGAGATCGCCGTAGACACCCGCCGTGCGGACGTTGTAGTTCCCGGTCGCCAGATGGCAGTAGCGCCGGATCCCGTCCGTCTCCTGACGCACGACGAGACACGCCTTGCAGTGCGTCTTGTATCCGACGAGCCCGTACACGACGTGAGCGCCGACCGCCTCGAGCGCGCGCGCCCACCGGATGTTCGCTTCCTCGTCGAAGCGCGCCTGCAGCTCGACGAGCACCGCGACCTCCTTGCCCCGCTCGGCGGCGAGCCGGAGCGCCTGCGCGATCGGCGAGGCCGGGCTCACCCGGTAGAGCGTCATCTTGATCGCCAGTACTTTTGGATCGACGGCCGCCTCGTGGACGAAGCGGGTCACCGCGTCGAACGAGTGATACGGATGGTGCACCAGCACGTCGCCGCCGCGGATGGCGGACCAGAGGTCGGGCGCGGTCTCGAAAGCCGGGACCGGCTGCGGCGCCAGCGGACGGTCTTTCAGTCGTGGCAGATCCACCGCCGAGTAGAGCTGGAACAGATCCGCGAAGGCGATGAACCCGCGCGCCTCGTAGAGGTCCGCGGGCTCGAGCTCGAGCGCCTCGACGATGGTCGCGAGGATCTCGGGCGGCAGATCCACGTCGTACTGCAGGCGGACTGCCGTGCCCATCCGCCGGTCGCGCAGACTCTCCTCGATCGCCGTCAGTAGGTCCTCGTCGCGGCCCCACCGGCGCCGCGAGATCGGCGTCGCGCGTCACGCGGATCGCGTGACACGAGTTGATCGTGTAGCCCTGATAGATGCGCTGACAGGTAGAGGCGGATCACGTGCTCGAGCAAGATGAACGCGTGCTCGCCCGGCGGGGCCGGAAGCTGCACGAAGCGCGGCACCACCTGCGTGGGAATGTGGACGACCGAGAGCGCCGCGTGCGGAAGCGGCGACGGCGTCGACGGCGTGAGCGACGCGATCAGGCAGAGCGAGCGGTTGCCGAGATGGGGAAAGGGATGGCCCGGGATCGATCGCAAGCGGCGTGACGACGGGCAAGACGGTCCGATGGAAGTAGGCGTCGAGGAACTTCTCCTGCTCCGGCGTGAGCTCCGCCGCGTTCAGCAGGCGGATCCCCTCGGCGGCCAGCAGCGGCTCCAGCTGATCGAGGAAGCACCGGTGCTGCTCGTCGCTCAGGCTCGCGCGCGCGCTCCGCGACGGCGGCCAGGGTCTGGGCGGCGGTGAGGCCGTCGGGACCGGTCGTGCCGTCGTTCTCGCGGATCCGGCGCTTGAGCCCGGCCACTCGGACCATGAAGAACTCGTCGAGGTTCGAGCTGACGATCGCCAGGAACTTGATCCGCTCGAGGAGCGGCACCGTCGAGTCCTCGGCTTCTTCGAGGACTCGACGGTCGAACTCGAGCCACGACAGCTCGCGGTTGACGAAGGCGTCGCTGTTCACGCGGTCGACGCCCCGCCGGAACGTCTCCTGGAGCAAGAGCCCGTGGCGGACGCCCTCGTCGCAGACCGTGAGGATCTCGTAGCCGCCGAGCGCCATCAGCTCCTCGATCACAACGGCGCCCGCCAGGATGACGTCGGCGCGCTCGGCCTTCAGACCGCGCACGCGACGACGCTGGCGCACGGTGAGCGGCTCCAGCCGCTCGCGCAGCGCCGCGACGTCCTCGCGCGCGCAGCCGCAGCCAGTGGAGCGAGGCGCCGTTACGGTCGACGGTTCGCAGGAAGATGCGGCCGAGCGCGCGCAGGCTGCCGCCGAGACCGATCAGCGCGTCGCCGGCGTGGGCGCGGGGCAGCACGCCGAGCAGACGCTGGCGCGTCTCGCGGCGCAGCGCCTGGATCTCGCGGGCCCGCGGCGGATCGTGTCTGAAAAATCGCAGGGTCGTTCGCACGCGCGCCGAGCGGCACGCTGGCCACCCGCGCGATCCGGCCCGCGCGCACCCGCGTGACCTGAAGGCTCCCTCCGCCCAGGTCGACGATCGCGCCGCGGTCCAGCGGCCTGCGCCACAGGACCGCCGCCGCGCCCAGCCGCGCCTCCTCCGGACCGCTCAGCACTCTGACCTTCACCCCCTCGTCGCGTCGCAGCGCGCCGAGCAGCCGATCGGCGTTCGGCGCGTCGCGTATCGCCGCGGTCGCCACCGCCACGACACGAGGCGTGCTGTCCTCGCGCACCTCGGCCAGAAACCGGCTGACGGCCCGGAGGGTCTGCTCGACTCCCGCGCGCGGAAGCAGTCCGCGGCGGTGGCCGGCAAGCCTGCGTCTGGAACGCGCTCCTGACGCAGCACGCGGAACTCGACGCCCGGAGTGACCGTGGCGAGAATCAGACGGACCGCGTTGGAGCCGAGGTCGAGCACCGCGAGCCGCTCGGACATGGCCGGAGTATCGAGACCGGTCACGGGCCAGTCAAATTACGGGATCGTTACGCGCGTGCCTCAGACGTCACGGCGCCACACGATCTCAACCTGTTCTTAACGGAACGGTAATGATCGCGGCGGTACTGTTCGGACCGTATCCGCCCGTCATCGCGGGCCAGGAGTATCGCCATTCATCAACGGAGGATCTCCTGGTGAAGCGTACGGCATTGCGCTCCTGCTCGCGACCGGTGCCGCAGCGTGCCTGCTCTCGACGTCATCCGCGGGAGCCCAGGACCGGGTGCGGCTCACCGGATCCGGGGCGAGCTTCCCGTTTCCCTTGTACTCGGCGTGGTTCAAGTCCTTCAGCTCCACCAGCAAGAGCATCTCGGTCGACTACCAGGCGAAAGGCAGCGGCGCCGGGATCCAGGACTTCATCAACCGCACGGTCGATTTCGCGGCCAGCGACGCCGCCATGACCGACGAAGAAATCGCCAAGGTCCCGGGCGGCGTCCAGTTGCTGCCGATGACCGGCGGCGAGATCGCGCTGGCCTACAACCTCGCCGGCGTCAAGGGGCTCAAGCTGCCGCGTGACGTCTATGCCGGAATCTTCCTGGGCAAGGTCACCAAGTGGAGCGATCCCAAGATCAAGGCGGCGAATCCCGGCGTGAGCCTGCCGGATCAGGACATCACGGTCGTCCGGCGAGCTGACAGCAGCGGCACCACCTTCGTGTTCACGACGCACCTGGCGGCCATCAGCGAAGAATGGAAGAAGGGCCCCGGCGTCGGGACCACCGTCAAGTGGGCGGCCAGCGACAAGTTCGTCGCCTCGCCGAAGAACGACGGTGTCGCCGCGACATTGCGCCAAACTCCCGGCTCGATCGGCTACGTCGAGTACGCCTTCGCCAAGTTCGCCAAGCTCGAGATGGCCAGTCATCCAGAACAAGGCCGGCCAGTTCGTGGCCCCGGGCGGCAAAGGCGGCGAAGAGGCGCTGGCGAGCGTCAAGCTGCCTGCCGACCTGAGGGCCTGGCTGCCCGATCCCGAAGGGCCGCAGGCCTACCCGATCGCGACCTACACGTGGCTCCTGCTCTACAAGAAGAACTCGGATCCGAAGAAGGCCGCGGCGCTCCGCGAGCTGGTCGACTACTGCCTCACCGAGGGCCAGAAGGTGAGCTCGCAGATGGGCTACATCCCGCTGCCGGAGAACATTGCGAGCGCCGTGAAAAAGGCCGCCGCGAACATTCAATGAGCTCGCTCGAGCACGCCGGTCCGCCCGGAGCGGTGGCCGCCTCGCCATCTGCGTGGGACATCTTCGCCGATCGCGCGTTCCGCGCGCTGTCCAAGGCGGGCGCCTACCTGATCCTGCTGCTCCTCGCCTTCATCCTCTGGCAGATCGGTCGCAAGGCGTGGCCCGGGATCCGCGACTACGGGCTCGGCTTTCTCACCTCGACGACCTGGGACGTCGGCCGTGGCCACTTCGGAATTCTCCCGGCGATCTGGGGCACGCTCTACAGCTCGTTCCTGGCGCTCGTGATCGGCGGCTTCTTCGGCGTCGTCATGGCGATCTTTCTCACTCAGGACTTCCTTCCGCCGCGGCTCGCCGTGGTGTTCCGCACCACGGTCGAGCTGCTCGCGGCGATCCCGAGCGTCGTCTATGGCCTCTGGGGCATCTTCGTCGTCGTTCCGACGATTCGCCCCGCGACCGACTGGCTCTACGCGCATCTGGGCTGGATCCCGTTCTTCGGGTCTACCTTGAGCGGTCCCGGGCTCCTGCCCGCCGCGCTCGTGCTGGCCATCATGATCTTGCCGACGGTGGCGGCGGTGTCGCAGGACGCGCTCCGGCAGGTGCCGTATCGAGTGAAGGAAGCCGCCTACGGCATGGGAACCACGCGCTGGGAGGCGATCCTGAAGGTGATGCTGCCGACCGCGTCGACCGGAATCTTCGGCGCGCTCGTGCTCGGCTTCGGACGGGCCCTCGGCGAGACCATGGCGCTGGCGATGCTCATCGGGAACTCGAACCAGCTGACGCTGTCGCTCTTCTCGCCCGCCAACACGCTCGCGGCGCTGCTCGCGCTGAACTTCCCTGAGGCCGGGCCGCGCGAGGTCGCGGTGCTCATGTACGCGGCTCTCGTGCTCCTGGGCATCACGTTGCTGGTCAACATCGCGGGCGGCGCGATCATGGCCGTGGCCGGAAGGAAGATCGGCAAGTGAGCCCCGGTACGATTCCCGCGGTCGATCGCGGCATTCAGCCAGCCCGCGGCCGCCGGAGTCCCGCCCCAGCGCTCTGAGTCTGCGGCGCTCTCCGTGGGAGCGGCGCGCGCTGCGCAGCGCGCTACTGACCGGCGGCGCCTGGGCAGCGGCCATCGTCGCGAGCGTCCCGCTCTTCTCCGTCCTCTACATGCTCATCCTGCGCGGCGGTGCTCGTCTGCACTGGGATGTGCTGGTCGAGCTCCCGCCGGCCGGGTTCGAGATGGGCGGCGGCTTCGGGAACGCGATCGTCGGGACCCTGGTCATGGTCGGACTGGCGGCGCTCATCAGTGTGCCGGTCGGCATCGTCTGCGCGGTGTTCCTGGCCGAGCTCGGACCGCACAGCACCCTGGCCAGCGCGGCGCGCTTCGGCGCAAAGACCTTGACGGGGCTTCCGTCGATCCTGGCCGGGGTCTTCGCGTACGCGAGCGTGGTGCTCATCACGGGCTCGTACTCGGCCCCGGCGGGTGCCGTCGCCCTCGCCGTGCTGATGGTGCCCACGGTCGTGCTCACGGCCGAAGAGGCGATGAAGATGGTGCCGCGGATCACTAAGGACGCCGCCTACGGGATGGGTTGCACGCGCAGCCAGGTGATCTGGAAGATCGTGCTGCCGACGGCGCTCCCGGGCATCCTCACCGGCGTCATGCTGGCGGTGGCGCGGGCCGCCGGCGAGACCGCGCCTCTCCTGTTCACGGCGCTCTTCAGCAGCTACTGGCTGGTCGAGCACGGCGCGGGCCGGCTCATGCAGCCGACGGCGTCCCTGGCCGTGCTCATCTACAACTTCTCCGGTATGCCCTTCGAGAACCAGATCGAGCTGGCGTGGGCCGCGTCGCTGGTTCTCGTGATGATCGTGCTCTTCGTCAACATCGTCAGTCGACTGCTCGGGCGGCGCCGAGTATGAGCCCGACGGAGCCGAGGATCAGCCTTGATCACTGAATCGGCCGTCATGAACGGACACACGACAACGACCATCGGCAACGTCGCGATCGATTGCAAGCTGAAGGAGGTCTACTACGGCGAGTTCCTCGCCGTGCGAGACAGCCATGTGCCGATCGAGAAGGGCAAGATCACGGGCTTCATCGGCCCGTCGGGCTGCGGCAAGAGCACGGTGCTGCGCAGCCTGAACCGCATGAACGACCTGATCCGCGGCTTCCGCTTCGAGGGGCACGTGCACTTCCACGGCCAGGACGTGTACGCGCGCAACATCGACCCCGTGGTCCTGCGTCGCCACATCGGGATGGTGTTCCAGCAGCCCAACCCGTTCCAGATGAGCATCTTCGACAACGTCGCCTTCGGGCTCCGGCTCAACCGCTACCGCGGCAAGGTCGCCGATCGCGTCGAGCAGGCGCTCGGGCGCGCGGCCCTGTGGGACGAGGTGAAGGACAAGCTCAAGAACAACGGGCTCTCGCTCTCGGGCGGGCAGCAGCAGCGTCTGTGCATCGCCCGCGCGATCGCGACCGAGCCTTCGGTGCTGTTGATGGACGAGCCGTGCTCGGCGCTGGACCCCATCGCGACCCGGCGTATCGAGGAGCTGATGATCGAGCTCAAGCAGAACTACACGATCGCCATCGTCACACACAACATGCAGCAGGCCATGCGGGTGGCGGACACGACCGCGTTCTTCTCGGTCGAGATGGCCAAGGGCGGGCGCACCGGGTATCTCGTCGAGATGGGCCCGACCCAGCAGGTGTTCGAAAATCCGCAGCAGAAGCTCACCAAGGACTACATCGCCGGACACTTCAGCTAGAGGGCGGACGGGCGATGAACCTTCGCGGCGCGGCGTGGCTCGCTCGTCCTGACGGCGCTCGGTCTCCAGCTGAGCGCGGCTTCCCCCGCGATCGCGCAGACGAGCGCGGGCGGCAAGGTCGTCCTCCAGGGCGCTGGCGCCACCTTCCCCGCTCCCCTCTACAAGAAGTGGATCGGGGTCTTCACGGCGCAGAACCCGGACGTCGGCGTCGAGTACAAGGATGTCGGCAGCGGCGAAGGCGTCCAGCGCTTTCTCGCGCAGACCGTCGACTTCGGCGCCAGTGACGCGGCCATGACCGACGAGCAGATGGCGCGCGTGGCCAATGGTGCGCGGCTGGTGCCGGCCACGGCCGGCATGGTCGTGCTCGCGTACAATCTGCCCGGTGTGCGGGGCGCGCTGAAGCTCAGCCGGGAGGTGTACGCCGATATCTTCCTCCGGAAGATCGTGAAGTGGAACGATCCGCAGATCCAGGCGCTCAATCCCGACCTGAAGCTCCCGAACCGGAGCATCGTGATCGCCGCGCGTCAGGACCGCAGCGGGACGACATTCGCGCTCGCCAACCACCTCAACGCGATCAGCCCGGAATGGCAGCGAGGGCCCGGCGTGGGCTACGCCGATCGATTGGTCGGGCCGCGGCGATGCTGGCGCGCGGCAACGAAGGCGTCGCCGGGCTCGTCAAGTTGAGCGAGGGCGCGCTCGGCTACATGGAATACGGATTCGCCGAGCGGCTCCGGCTGCCCATGGCGCAGCTCCAGAACAAGGCCGGACGGTACGTCGCGCCGAGCGATCGCAGCGGACAGGCGGCCCTGGCGAGCGGCGTTCGGCAGATGCCGGACAACCTACGCCTCTATCTTCCAGATCCGGAAGGCGAGGATTCGTATCCGATCGTCTCGTTGACCTGGCTCCTGCTGTACGAGCGTCATCCCGATCCGCAGAAGAGCGCCGCGCTCAAGCGGTTCGTCACGTGGGGGCTTTCGTTGGGCCAATCGTACGGCCCGGAGCTCGGCTACATCGCCCTGCCGGCCGAAGTCACCTCGCGGTCGCGCGCCGCGCTGGAGCGGATCCAGTAGCCTCGCCTCGTCCGAGTGACGACTCGACGCGTGACGCGGTCGGCCACCGGCTCGACCTTCGCGTCATCGAGGCCTCTCTGCGCGACATCCAGCGCGACTTTCAGTTCATCAACGAGCGCCTGAACCCGCCACGGGATCCGATGGACGACCGCGTGATCCGCAACATGATCGCGGGCTACGCGCTGGTGGACGAGCTCGCCGCCCATCGCATCGATCTGTTCGCCATGGGAAACCTCAAGTACTGGCTCGAGCTGAACACGACCGTCCTGTGCGGCACCGACCCGATGGAGCGGGCGGAGTACGCGCGGCACCGGCAGACCACCGAGGAGCGGTTCTACGAGGAGCAGGACGGCGGGATTCGCGACCTGGTCGAGTGGAATCACGGCCGCGACGCCGAATCGGTGTGGATGCGAGCCGCCGGCTTGTACGTTCGGCTCCTGAGCCGGCCGCAGCTCTTCGTCGAAGGGCAATCACCGGACGGGAGCGCTGGCCATCAGCTATATCCTCGTCAGCGGGAACGAGCCTCCCTTCGTCCTCACCCCCGACAACGCCGCCGCATACTTCAACCCATCGACGGTGATCAAGAACACCGAGAAGCAAGGGCTGGCGATGCGCTTTCGCTCCCCTGGACTGACGCGACAGCTGGCGAGCTTTCTCGCCGAGCACGCCGACCGGAAATACCTGCTCCCGGAATCGGCGCGCTACAGCACGAGCTCGGGGCCGACGTGAAGCTCTTCGAGCCGACCGAAGGCCGTGATGATCAAGTCGGCCGTGGCGAGATTGGTCGCCAGCGGCACGTTGTGGACATTGCACACACGCAGCAGCGCGCGGATGTCGGGCTCGTGCGGCTGCGCGGACAACGGATCGACGAAGAAGAACACCGCCTCGATCGCCCGCATCGCCACGCGGGCGGCGATCTGCGTGTCGCCGCCCTCGGGACCCGAAAGAACCTCTTCGACCGGAAGCCCGATCTTCCGCTCGATCAGACGCGCGGTGTGTCGCGTGGCGATCAACGAGAAGTGCCCCAAGGTCTCCCGGTTGAAGGTCGCCCAGGCGACGAGGTCGACCTTCTTGTTGTCGTGCGCGATGATCGCGAGTCGCTTCATGATGACCCTCCCACGATATCGGCGAGGCCCACGCGATGACCGATGGGATCGCCCCCGAGAAACCCGATCGACTCCCCGGCGTAGACATGGGGATCGATGGGGAACAGCAGCGCGCCGTCGGGCGCGGTCATGAGTCCGCCGGCTTCGGCGACGATCACCGCGGCGGCCGCGATGTCCCAGAGCGACGCGCGATGGTCGTGCACGAAGGACAGGGCGCCGGCGGCGACGTAGCAGAGCTGCAGCGCGGTCGAGCCGAAGCGCCGTAGACGGTAGCGCCCGAGCCACCGCTCCACATACGGCGGAAGCGGGCCCTCGAACGATGAGCGAATCGAGAAGAGCGTGCGCGGCCCCGGCTCGGCGGGCGCCACGCGCAGCCGGCGCCCGTTGAGGCGCGCTCCCTGGCCCACGCACGCGCTGAAGAGCTGGCCGGCCACCGGGTCGTACACGGCGCCCGCGAACGGCATCCCATCGCGCATCACGCCGACGGACACGGCAAAGCCGGGAATCCCACGGCCGAAGTTGTTGGTGCCGTCCACGGGATCGAGGATCCACACGAAGCGCGCACCCGGCCGACGTCGGCGCGGAGTCAACCCTTCCTCGCCCAGGATCCCGTCGGAGGGGAACGCCGCCGCGATCTCGTCCTCGAGCCAGGCCTGTACGGCCACGTCCGCGTCGGTGACCATCGAGTCGTCGGGCTTCCAGGAGACCTCGGCGCGCTCGAAGTAGTCGAGCGCGATCTTTCCGGCGAGCCTGGCGAGCTCCGTCGCGGCTTCGCCCCGACGGTCACTCACCGGCAGGGGCTCTGGGTCTTCACGTCGTCGAGGAAGTCAGCCAAGGGCCATGCCGCTCACGCGACGCGCGCCCCGTCGCGCCAGACCGCGACGACGAGGGGAAGATCGCCGACGAGGCGCACGCGCACGAGATCGGCGAGCCGGCCGGGCGTGATCTCGCCCCGATCGTCGAGGCCGACACGCTCGGCCGGCGTCGCCGTCACGCAGGCGATCGCGTCGGGCAACGTCCAGCCGTGACGGCCGTGAAGCAGGAAGGCGCCGTGGAGCGCGCTCGCGGGGACGTAGTCGGAGGACAGTATGTCCAGGAGTCTCTCGGCGGCGAGCTCTCCCGCCGACACGTTCCCCGAGTGCGAGCGCCCCATCACGAGATTGGGCGCGCCCGCGACGATCGCGAGGCCATAGGCCTTGGAGGCCCGCGCGGCCTCGAGCGTGGTCGGGAACTCGGCGATGACCATCCCGGCCTTCGCCGCCTCCTCGACGTGGGCGATCGTCGCGTCGTCGTGGCTGGCCAGTGGCAGGCGGCCCGCCTCGCACACCCCGAGGATAGCGGCGCGGTGGGCGTCGCCGTACTTCAGACGGTCGGCGACCCGTTTGGCCACGAGCGTGTCCAGCTCGGCGTCGCTCAGCCCGTACTTGCCCTTGTTGTAGTCGCGATAGGTGGTGACGTTGGTGAACTGGCGCTGGCCGGGCGCGTGGTCCATGATCGACACGAGCCGCACGAGCGGGTCCTCCGCGTGCGGGGCGAAGTCCTTGACGACGTGCTGGGTCGAGACCTCGCAGCGCAGATGAAGGAGATGCTCGGCTTTCACGAGCCCGGCCGCGCGAGCCGCGCGGATCGCCGCGATCAGAACCCCCGGATCACGGGCGCGCTGACCGCTCTCGATGACGTAGCCGAACGCGAGGCTGTCGAGCACGGTCGTGATGCCGGCGGCGATCAGCTGGCCATCGTGGGCGACGACGGCCGCCAGCTCGGGCCACCGGGCACCCGGCCGCGGAAACGCGTGCTTCTCGAGCACGTCCGTGTGCAGCTCGACGATCCCCGGAATCAGATAGTCCCCTTCGAGATCCGTCTCGCCCGCGAGCACCCGTCCCGTCGCCGTGACGCTCTCGATCCGCCTCGCCACGAGGCGAACGGCACCGTGCACTACCTCGTCGCGCAGGACGACGCGCGCGTTCGCGAGGACGAGCTCGCTCACGCCGCGGCCTCGGCGGCGCGCAGGCTGATCGCCCGCGTCGCGACCGCCTCGCGCACCTCGGTGTCGTGGAAGGTGCCGACGATCGCCGCGCGCCGCTCGCGCGCTTCACGGATCAGGTCCACGACGATCGCTCGGCTCGCGGCATCGAGCGACGCCGTGGGCTCGTCGAGCAAGAGGATCGGAAAGTCGGCGACGAACCCCCGCGCCAGGTTCACGCGCTGTTGCTCGCCGCCCGAGAAGGTTACGGGGGACAAGCTCCACAAGCGCTCCGGAATCCCGAGCCGCGTGAGCAGCGTGCGACCACGCTCGAGCGCCGCCTCTCTCGGCACGCCGACGGCGCGAAGCGGCTCGATCACCACCTCGAGCGCCGGGACCCGCGGGATCACCCGTAAGAACTGGCTGACGTAGCCGATCGTCCGCCGGCGGACCGCCAGGAGCTCGCGCGGCTCGGCGCTCACCATGTCCACGCGATCTCGATCGTGCGCGACGAGAATACGGCCCGACTGCGGCCGGTAGTTGGCGTAGATCGAGCGGAGCAAGGTGGATTTGCCCGATCCGGACGGATCGGTCAGCACCACGCACTCGCCGGGATGCACCACCAGGTCGACGCCGCGCAGCACGTGGAGCTGAATCCCGCCTTGCGTGTGGAGTGTGAACGTCTTGCGCACGCCCTGCACGACGATTGCGGCCCCGTCGATCGGACGGTTGCCCGTTGCCGTCACGGCTGGAGCACCGAGGAGACGAGCAGCTGGGTGTAAGGATGCTGCGGATCGTCGAGCACCTGATCGGTCAGCCCCGACTCCACCACCTGCCCGCCGCGCATCACGAGGAGCCGGTGCGCCAGCAAGCGGGTGACCGCCAGGTCGTGGGTCACGATGATGGCGGAGAGCCCGAGATCGGCGACCAGGCCTCGCACCAGATCCAGAAGCCGCGCCTGCACCGAGACGTCCAGGCCGCCCGTCGGCTCGTCCATGAAGACCAGCCGCGGGCGAGTCACGAGGTTGCGGGCGATCTGCAGGCGCTGCTGCATGCCGCTGGAGAACGTATCGGGGCGGTCGTCGATGCGCTCGCGATCGATCTCGACGCGACCGAGCCAGTCCAGCGCCTCGCCGCGGATCCGGCCGTAGTGACGGACGCCGAGCGCCATCAGCCGCTCACCGACGTTGGCACCGGCGGTCACGTCGAGCCGCAACCCGTCGCGGGGGTTCTGGTGGACGATCCCCCAGTCGGTCCGGGCGAGCTTGCGCAGCGCGGGCTCGGGCATCCGCAGCACGTCTACGACGGTGCCGTCACGCAAGGCGAACTCGACGGCGCCGCCCGTCGGCTCGAGGCGCCCCGAGAGGCAGCCCAGCAAGGTGGTCTTGCCCGAGCCGGATTCGCCGACGATGCCCACGACCTCGCCGGGCCAGAGGTCGAAGCCGACGTCGAGGCAGCCGACTCGCGAACCGTAGTATCGGGTCACACCGCGGACGCGCAGCAGCGGCCGGTCAACGTCCACGGCGGCGCTCGCAGAAATCCGTGTCGGAGCAGACGAACATCCGTCCGCCCTTGTCGTCCACGACGATCTCGTCCATGAAGACGTCGGCTGCGCCGCAGAGCGCGCACGACTGGTCCCAGCGCTCGATCGTGAACGGGTGGTCCTCGAAATCGAGGCTCCGCACGGACGTGAAGGGCGGGACGGCGTAGATTCGCTTCTCACGGCCGGCGCCGAAGAGCAGGAGCGCCGGATTCCGGTCGAGCTTCGGATTGTCGAACTTCGGGATCGGCGAAGGCCGCATGATGTACCGCCCGTTGACCAGGACCGGGTAGTCGTAGGCGGTCTCGACGTGACCGTGCCGGGTGATGTCCTCGTAGAGCCGCACGTGCATGACGCCGTACTCCTCGAGCGCGTGCATCTTGCGGGTCTCGGTCTCGCGCGGCTCGAGCCAGCGCAGGGGCTCGGGGATCGGCACCTGGAACACGACGATCTGCCCCTCGGCGAGCGGAGTCTCCGGGATCCGGTGGCGGGTCTGGATCAAGGTGGCGCGGTCGGTCCGGGTGGTCGTTCGCACGCCGGTCGTCCGCTCGAAGAACCCGCGGATGCTGACGGCGTTGGTGGTGTCATCGGCGCCCTGATCGATGACCTTGAGGACGTCGTCGGGCCCGATGACGCTCGCCGTCACCTGGACGCCACCGGTCCCCCAGCCGTACGACAGCGGCATCTCGCGGCTCCCGAACGGCACCTGGTAGCCGGGGATCGCCACGGCCTTCAGGATCGCGCGTCGGATCATCCGCTTCGTCTGCTCGTCGAGGAACGCGAAGTTGTAGGGACTCATCGGGCACGCACCTCGGCCTCGGCGCGGAGCGTGCGAATCAGCACCAGCTCGGACTGGAAGTCCACGTGGTGGGGCAGCTTCAGGTGCTGGACGAAGCCCGACGCCTCCACGTTGTCACCGTGAGAGAGGACGAACTCCTCGTCCTGCGCTGGCGAGGCCGGCGTCTCGCCGAGCTCGCGGCCGCGCAAGGCCCGGTCCACCAGGGCCATCGTCATCGCCTTGCGCTCGGCGTGGCCGAACACGAGGCCATAGCCGCGCGTGAACTGCGGCGGAGCCGTCGCCGAGCCCTTGAACTGGTTCACCATCTGGCATTCGGTCACGGTGATCTCGCCGATCGTGATCGGAAATCCGAGCTCTTCCGGAACGAGCTCGAGCTCGACCTCGCCCACGCGGATCTCTCCGGCGAAGGGATGGTTCCGGCCGTAGCCGCGCTGTGTGGCGTAGCCGAGTGCCAGCACGAATCCCTCGTCGGCGCGCGCCAGGCTCTGCAGCCTCACATCGCGCTCGGCGGGAAAGCCGAGCGGCTCGCGGGTCAGATCGCCGACGGCCCGATCGTCCGAATCCGGCTCTTCGGGCTCGATGAGACCATCCCGGTCGAGGATGTCGATGACGCGCGGGAGCCTTCCGCCGAGAGCCGCCAGATCCGCGCCGGGCACGGCCAGGTCGCCACCCGGGGCCGCCTGGTCGCCGGCTCTCTCGGATTCGTGAGTCCCTGCATCGCCCGCCCCGGCATCGCGCTCTCCCTGTCCGCGGACCAGCTCGAAGTCGAGAAGCCGGTGAGTATAGTCGAACGTGGCGCCGAGAATCTGTCCGCCCGGGACGTCCTTGAACGTCGCCGACACGCGGCGCCGGATCGTCATGCCGGCCGTGTCGATCGGCAGGGTCGCGCCGAACCGGGGCAAGGTCGTCCGATAGGCGCGGGCGAGGAAGATCGCCTCGATGAGATCGCCGCGCGCTTGCTTGATCGCCAGCGCGGCGAGCTCGCGATCGTAGAGCGAACCCTCGATCATGACCCGGTCCACCGCAAGAGCGAGCTGCTGGTCGATCTGGGCCAGGCTGAGCTCCGGCACCGACGGATCACCGCGCCGCTCCTCGGCCAGGAGCCGGTGCGCGTTCGCGATCGCCCGCTCGCCCCCCTTCACGGCCACGTACACGCTCAGTCCTCCACGCAGGTCGTGCGGGGCAGAGCGGCGATCACCTGCCCCGCGCTCAGGAAGACGTCGACGCCACGCGGGAACAGTGCGTGGTTGGCGGACGCCCACGTCCAGAAGGTCTCGGGCGTTCCGGCGACATCGAGGTGGATCGCGCCTTCGATGCCCGGACCCGTCAGCCGGCGCCCGGTTCCGCCGAGGAGTGCTCTGACCTGGACGATGAGGGTCGCCGAGCGGTCCGGATGCTCGGCGGTTCCGCCGCTGAACGCGCTGAGAGGCGGCATGCGCTCCGAGTCGGCGACGAGTGCGAAGCGCGCCGCCTCCGGCTCGGCCGAGAGCCGCACGCTGCAGTGAAACTTCAGCCATTCGACGACCTCCGGCCGAGCCGCGGCGTCGTCGAGCCAGAGCGGGGTGTCGAAGTCGAGCAGCGCCAGACAGAGCGCCGCGGTGGCCGGATGAAGCGGCACCGGTGCCTGGATCACGGCCGCCACCTCGACGATCCGGCCGGGTCGCGAAACCGCTTCGAGGGCGCTCCGGAAGATGCGCTGGCTATCGAGCGTCGGATCGGCGAGCCCGGGCAGCATCGTCACTCGTCCCCGCGGACCATCGTGAAGAACTCGACACGCGAGGGCGCCACGCGCTCGGCGGCCGCTCGCCGCCGAGCCGCCTGTGCGGCAGCCAGGGGCGCGACGATCGCCTGTTCGAGCGCGTCATGACGCGCCGGATCTTGAAGGAGGGCATCCAGCAGCGCGGCAAGCTCGGCATGGCGCCGATCGCGTCCGCGGACGTAGGCCACGCCGACCGCGCCCCCGTCCAGCTCGACGGCGCAGCGCGTGACCGTCACCTCGCCCACGTTGAATCTCACGCCGGTGCCGCCCGACCGGCCGCGCGCCATCACCAGGCCTGTTTCGGGCCGCCGCAGCACGCGGTGTCGAGGCGCCGCGGTCACCGCGCTCCAGCGCGCCTCGAGCTCCTCCCGCGGCGCCTGCGCCAGCACCGACATCCAGCGCCGCCGGGCGTCCGTCGGGCTCATTACTTCTGCGCGGCGAGCTTCTTGGCGGTCTCGTTGAGCTCGCGGATCACCTGGTACTTGCCGTCGTCGGCCACCACGAAGTTGCCGACCCAGGCGCCGATCTCCTTGAACGCTTCCGGGTTGCGCGCGCGCATCGTCGTCAGCGATTCCTGGATCGCCGACTTGAAGCTCGCCGGCAGATCCTTCCGGACGACGATGGGATCGTTGGGAATCAGCTTCGAGACCCAGATGACCCGCAGGGCGCCCCGCGGCACCTTGTTCTCCCGGGTGAGCTGCTGGAGATCGGGCAGGTTGGTCGACGCGATCTCGACCTTCTTGGCGGCCACCGCCAGGATCGACGCCTCGTGGGAGCCCGAGAACGTGACCTTCGAGAAGTGCTTCTTCGGATCGACGCCCATCTCCATCATGAAGAACGCCGACGGCACCAGATAGCCCGACGTGGAGTTCGGGTCGTTGAAGGCGAAGGTCTTGCCCGCTATGTCCTCCGGGCTGAAGATGTCGGACTCGGCGTTCACGATCAGACACGAGCGATATCCGAGCGAGCCGTTCGCCAGCTGAAGCTGGGCGACCGGCTCGACGTTCGCGTAGTTGTTGGTCGAGGCCTCGACGTACGACTTGGGCCCGAGGTGGCCGAGCTCGGCCTTCTTGAACTTCAGCGCCTCGATCGTGCCGCGGTAGTCCGTCGCGTTCACCTGCCTGACCTTCACGCCCAGATCCTTCTCGAGCTGGGCGAGGATCGGCCCCCAGCGGCGCGTGATCTCGGCGGCGTTCTCGGTGGACAAGAGCGCGAAGGTGACCTCCTTGGGCCAGCTCGGATCGGCCGCGTTCGCCGCGCCGATCACCACGACCATGCGCCAGCACCGCCGCGAGCGTTACTCGGAACAGGCGCATTGAAGGCCTCCTCTAGATGGCCGCTCGCCGCACGCGAGCGGAGACGACGTCGATGCACATCACCATCGCCACGATCAGCAAGATCACGGTCGCCGCTTCGCCGTCCTTGAAGGATCGGATCGTGTCCCAGAGGTAGAACCCGATGCCGCCGCCGCCGACCATCCCGATGACCGACGCCGAGCGGATGTCGGACTCGAGCCGGAGCAGCACGTACGAGAGGAAGTTCGGCAGGACCTGGGGCACGACGCCGAAGGCGATGACTTGAAGACGCCCGGCGCCGACGGCCGTCACCCCTTCGACCTGGCCGGGGTCGACCGCCTCGATCGTTTCGGACAGGAGCTTACCGAGGACGCCGCCGGTATGGATGCCGAGCGCCAGCATGCCGGCGAACGGGCCGAGGCCGACCGCGGTGACGAACATGAGCGCGAAGACGAACTCGTTCACGGCGCGAAGGACGTCCATGACCCGCCGCGCGGCGAAGTACACGAGCGGGTGCGGGCTCAGATTACGCGCGCCGAGCAGACCGAGCGGCACCGACACCACGAGTGCCAGCACGGTGCCCCAGAGGGCGATGCAGACGGTGACCACGCACTGCCAGGCGTACTCGCCGACGTTCCCGAAGGACGGGTGCAGGTAGCCCCGCAGAAATACGCCGATGTTGCCGATGTCGCGGACGAGCTCGAGCGGCCGCAGCTCGACGACGCGGGCCGCGAGCCCGAACACGACCGCCAGGGCGAGCGTCGCCAGCATGGTCCGGCCGGCGGTCGACGCTCGCGTCGGAACCGGCGGCACGGGCCCGGCGTGGATCGAGCTGAAGGCGGTGCTCACGACGCCGCCAGCTCCCCGAAGCGTTCGCCTTCGGATCTCGCGGGCTCGGCCACGAACTCGCCGAAGATCTCGAACAGCGCGGCATCGGTGAGCTGCGCGGGCGTCCCGTCGAAGACGAGCCGCCCTGCCTTGAGACCGAGGATCCGGTCTGCGTAGGTCCGCGCCAGCTCCACGTGGTGAAGGGTCGCGATGACGGTGATGCCGACCGCCGAGGCGACGCGCCGCAAGGTCTGCATGACCAGCCGCCCGTTGCTCAGATCGAGACTGGCGACCGGCTCGTCGGCCAGGACGACCGTGGGCTCCTGCGCCAGGATCTTGGCGATCGCGACGCGCTGCTGCTCGCCGCCGGAGAGCGTGTCGGTCCGCTGCCAGACGCGATCGAGGAGCCCCACGTGATCGAGGCACCGGAACGCGATCGCGCGCTGGCTCGCGTCGAAGTGATGGGCCAGGGCCGCCCAGCGCGACCAGCCGCGCAACCGACCCAGCCGTCCGATGAGCACATTGTCGACGACGGGCAGGCGCCGGACCAGATTGAACTGCTGGTAGATCATTCCGACACGGGTTTGGTGGGCGCGAAGCGCCGCACCGCGGAGCCCCGCGAGATCCGTCCGGTCGAACCGGATGGCGCCCCGCGTGACGAGCGTCGCGCGCGAGAGGCAGCGGAGCAGGGTCGTCTTCCCGGCGCCCGACTTCCCGATGACCGCGACGAACTGCCCGGGCTCGATCGTGGCCGACAGGTCGACGAGGGCGGGCGCCGCTTTACCCGGGAAGATCTTGGCGACGGCGTCGAGCGTCACGGTCGGCGAACGGTCGACCACCATGTCCGGGCCAAACGTAACGCCGTCGCGTTGCGATTTCGTGACGGGAGCGCGAAGGTTGTGCGGCGGGTCGGGCCGGCGCTAGGCGCCCGCGAAGTCTCGCCGCTGCCGCGTCAGCTCTTCGTCCAGCTCCTCGACCTGAAGTTTCCCTCGGCCGCTGAGCACGGAGCGGGGCGGTGAACGCCTCTAGGCCGGGCTGACGTCGATCTTGTACAAGGTCTTGCCCGTCAGGTCGTTCAGCGAAACGGTCAGGACCTCGGTGGCGCCGTCGATCTTCGCCAGCCCGAAATACTGCATGCCCTCGGTCGGCGGGCGGTTCTGCTTCATGCCGGCGGGTACCGAGGAGAATTTGACGTCGGGGCCGAACGTGCGGTCGATCTCGCCCGGGCCGAAGGTGCCCGCGTTGATCGGGCCGGCCACGAACTCCCAGAAGGGCGTGAAATCGGTGCGCTGCGCCCGGGCCGGGTCGTAGTACGTCGCCGACGCATAGTGGACGTCGGCGGTGACCCACACCACGTTCTTGATCCGGTTCTGCTTGATGAAGCCGAACAGGCTCGCGAGCTCGAGCTCGCGCCCCAGCGGCGCGCCGTGGTCGCCGTTCGCCCACGCCTCGTACGTGCCCTTGGGCACGTCGGGGTTCAGGTCCGCGACGACGATGCTGATCGGCATGTTGCTCGCAATCACCTTCCAGGTAGCGCGCGAGGCCAGAAGCGCCTGCTTGAGCCAGCGCAGCTGGGCCGTGCCCAGGAACGCCGACTCGTCGTCGAGGACAGCCTGGCGGTTCGGCGTGTTCGGCCCGCGATAGCTGCGCTCGTCGATCATGAAGACCTCGAGCGAAGGACCGTGGGAGAACGACCGGTAGATGCGCTCCGGATCGATCGGATCGAACCGGAACGGGTTGTATTCGAGCATGGCGCGCTTGGCGAGCGCGGCCAGCAGCGAGGCGCTCCGAACTCGGTAGCGCTCGTCGCCGAGCATCTGGCCCGGGTACCAGTTGTTGCGCACCTCGTGGTCGTCCCACTGCACCAGCATCGGCACCTCGGCGCAGAAGCGGCGCTTGTTGTCGTCGAGCAGGTTGTAGACGAAGTTGCCGCGGAACTCCTCGAGCGACTCGGCGACCTTCGCCTTCACCGGCGTCGTCACGTTGCGCCAGACCGTGCCGTCGTCGAGCGTGACCTCGGCCTTGATCGGCCCGTCGGCGTAGATCTGGTCGCCGGAGTGGATGAAGAAGTCGGGATTCGTGCGCCGCATGGTCTCGTACATCTTCATGCCGCCCCACGCGGTGTTGATGCCCCAACCCTGCCCCGCCTCGTCACCCGAGAACGCGAAGCTGACCGTCCGGCGGCTCGACGCCGGCGTCCGGAACCGGCCCGGCGCCGGCTCGCTGAGCACCCGCGGGTCCGCCAGGTCCTCGAACAGCACGCGATAGAAGATCTGCTGTCCGGCAGGCAAGCCCGTGAGATCGACACGCGCTGTGAAGTCGGTTTCGGCGAGCGCGGCGGGGCCGACGATGCGCGCCGCGTCGCGGAACGAGTCGCTCGTCGCCCACTCGACGTAGAGCCGCGCCGGCCGGTCGGTCCGGCTCCACACGATCGCCCGGTCGCTCGTCACGTCGCCGCTCTGCACGCCGTACGGAATCGTCGGGCGCATTCGGTCCGAGGTGACGACCGCCGGGCCCGGCCCCTGGGCCCATACCGGGCGCCGAACGAGAGACGTGGTCGCGAGACCGCCGACGGCGAGCGCGGACTTTCCGAGGAATCTGCGACGGTTCATGACGTCCTCCATCCGGAGCGGACGCTAGCCAACCTTCGTTGCCGATTGACTACGACACGGTGACGATTCGGCCGCGACGGCTAGCGAACGACTACGTGCGGTGCGCGGGAGCCTGGGCAATGACCAGTCAGAAGCGCGTCGGAGGCGACCGGTTTGACCAGGTAGGAGTCGAACCCGGATCGCAACGCGCGCTCGCGGTCCGCGGAACTGCTGTGCCCGGTGAGCGCGACGAGGTACACGCCGCCGCGGCCGAGCTGATCGCGAACGGTCCGGCCGACCTCGTAGCCGTCGATGTCGGGAAGGCCGATGTCGACGAACGCGACGTCCGGTGGCTCAGCCAGCGCCTGCTCGATCCCCTGCCGGCCGCTGGTCGCCGTTCTCACGTGATGGCCGCTCAGCTCGAGCGCCATGCGCAGCACCTCCGCGGCGTCCTCGTTGTCCTCGACGATCAGGATGGACCGCCTGCTCAAAAGCTCCATCGCTCGCTGCCCAGCATTTCCAGGTTTTCCGTGCGTGGTTCAGGGACTCGCACGGGGAGTCTCTTGAACTTGAGGATAGCACTCTAGAGTGTTTCACGGTGGGCTCCGCCGCCGGGCAGAGCGGAGCTGCGCGGAGTGGGCGCGACGAGAGCGGCCCGGAGGACGCGTCGGGAGTACGCGTCCCCCGGCGCCGTCCCTCAGGAGCCTACTGACTGAACGAGCGGCTCCCTGTCGCGTGCGCCGCCCGCGGCCAGCAGGGCCTCGGCGACGGCGCGGTCGTTCAGGACGCGGGGGACCTTGTGCTGATCGCCCAGCTTGCCGGCCTCGCGCATCCATCGATGGAACGAGCCTGGCGGCATCTCGACGAGCCGCGGCGCGACCATGCCGACATCGTCGGTCCGCTTGGTGCGGTAATCGGTGTTGAGCGCGGCCAGAGCCTCGTCGAGCTCGCGGACGAAGACGCCACGGTCGCGCGGCGGAACGCGGAACTCGACGAGCCATTCGTGGCCGCCGCGCGCCTCGCCCGCCGACGGGTACCGCGGCGCCACCGTGAACTCCGCCGGCTCCGCGCCCGTTCGGCGACACGCGACCACCAGCGCCTGCTCGACTTCCTCGATGATGACGTTTTCGCCGAACGCGTTGACGAAGTGACGCGTGCGGCCGGTGATCACGAGTCGGAGTGGATCGCGCGCCGTGAAGCGAACTGTGTCGCCGAGCAGATAGGACCAGAGCCCGCCGGGGGTCGTCAGCGCGACCGCGTACGGGCGGTCGAGCTCGACGTCGGCGACGGTATGGCGCTGAGGCCGAGCGCGTCCGAGATCCTCGACCGGCACGAACTCGTAGAAGATTCCGTAGTCGAGCATGAGCGTCAGTCCGCCCGTCCGCTCGGTCTGGAGCGCGACGAATCCCTCGGAGGCCGGGTACACCTCGACGTATTCGATCGGCCGACCCATCCACTCCTCGACGGTGGCGCGATACGGCGAGAACGAGACGCCGCCGTGGATGAGCGCGCCCAGATTCGTCCAGCACTCACCGAGGCTCGCGACCGGCCGCCCGGCCGCGCGCCGGGCCCGCGCCACGCGCTCGAAGAGGATCAGGAGCCACGAGGGCATACCCGAGATGAGCCGAAGATCCTGCCGCTGGATCAGCTCGGCGACGGCGTCGATCCGCTGGTCCCAGTCGGGGATCGACGCGATGGCGCGCCCCGGCGAGTAACGGGAGCGGAACCCGGGCGGCAAGTCCTGCACCATGAGGCCCGAGAGATCGCCGACCCAGCAGCCCTGTCCGGCCGGCTTCAGGCTCGTGCAGCCGCCGAGGAACAGGAGCGGGCCGCCGGCGATGCTCTCGAAGCCGGCTCGCTCGGCGGCGATCAGGAGGGCATCCCAGCCGCCCTTCCGGTGCGCGCGAAATGCCTCCGAGGTCACCGGAATCATCTTGTCTCCGGCGGTGGTTCCCGACGTCTTCACCCAGTAGCGAGGCCGCCCCGGCCAGGTGAGATCTCGTTCACCGTTGAGGGCACGGGTCCACAGCGGCTGGAAGCGAAGATAGTCGCCGAGGGGAGTGCGCGCCTGGTAGTCCGCGACGGAGCGGACCTGCTCGAACCGGTGCGAGCGTCCGAACGCGGTCTCGCGCGCGGCGTTCACGAGATCGAGCAGCGCCGCCTCCTGCACTCGACCGGCGCCGCGCGTCACGCCCTCGAGCGCCCGGCGGCGGTGTGCCGCGTAGACGCGAAGCGCCGCGCCCCCGACTCGCTCGATCACGAGCGGCCTCCCGGCAGGGCGCGGCGGGCCCGGGTTTCGACGAGCCAGTCGCCGACGGCCGCGTTGAACGCCTCCGGCCTCTCGAGCATCGGCGCGTGCCCGCAGTTGGGCAGATACACGAGCTGGGAGCCGCGGATGCGCGCGTGGAACCGTTCGGCGACGTCGATGGGCGTGATGCGGTCGTCCTTGCCCCAGACGAGCAGAGTGGGGACGCGGATCTGGCCGAGCCGGTCCTCGACGTTATCGCGTTTGGCCGAGCGGGCTACCTGGAGCACGCGAAGCGCGGTGCGGCGCGTGGTGACGATGCGACGGATCGACTCGACCCACTCCGGGGTGACCAGGGTCGGGTCGTAGAAGATCTCCTCCATCCGCTCGCGCACGTAGGCGCGGGTCGGCTGATGCGGCACGCGCCCGGTGAAGGTTCGCTCGAAGAGACCCGACGAGCCGGTGAGGATCAGACCCTCGACCCAGCCCGGGTGGGACAGCGCCAGCTCGAGCGCGACGTGCCCCCCGAGCGAATTCCCGCAAACGATCGCAGGCGGCAGCTCGATCGCTTCCATGAAGCGCCGTACGTAGTCGGCCAGGGCCGGCACCGATACGTCGGCCAGGCCGGGATCGAAGATCGGTAGCTCGAGGGCGATCGGCCGGCGGAACGGGCCCAGGGCCTCGAGCGTGGTCTCCCAGTGGTCCATCTCGCCCATGAGTCCGTGCAGCAGCAGGACGGGCTCGCCGTCGCCACGCTCCAGCCAGCGAAATCGCGTGTTGGTTGGCGCAATCATGGTGGCCTCCTTCAGAGGGCGATGGGGTCCGTCACGGCAGAGTTCCCACACTGATGCGTTGCCGGTCGCGCCGGAGAAAGCGATAGGCGGCGCGAACCTGAACTGCAAGATGAAAAGGGAGCTTGCCGGCCGTCCACGACCAGTCGACGTGGGCACGCGTGCGGCCGGCCAGGAGCGCTCGCCGCAGGGCGACCGCGTCGAAGCCCTCGAACCGCGTGACCGCGCTGCCGACGTACCAGACGTCGTGGGCGTCGCTACCGGCCGTGACCGGCAGCATCAGCTCCAGGTTGGAGAGGGCCGCCCACGCGTTGTACGGCGCCGAAAACACGCCGGCATTGTTGACCGCCTCGATCGCGTCGAGCGGCAGATCGCGGATCATCCGCCCGATCGAGACGTGCCCGCGGCTCACGCCGCGGATCGGGTGGAACGGGTGGGCCGCGACGGCGAGCCCGCCCTGCGCGTGGATCTCGCTGATGGTCTCGAGCGCGCTGAGGCCTGGCGGCACGCGCTCTTCGAGAAACAGACCGAGGAGGTGGCCGTTGAGGGTGCTGATCTCCTCGCCCACGACCACGTCGACGCCGAGCTCGGGATGCTCGCGCGCCCACTCACGCGCCCGGAGTGCCCCGCGGATCTCGTCGTGATCGGTGATGGCCACGACGTCGACCCGGCCCTGGATGGCGTCCAGAATCGCCTCGGGACGCTGGGCGCCGTCGCTCCACACGGTGTGTACGTGCAGGTCGGCGCGGCCGTAAGGACTCGTTCTCATCATCGACGAGTCTGGCGACGGAGTGTGAACGGTCTGTCACTCTCCGCGTGAAGTTTCGGTGACGGGCCATGCGCCCGTCGCGACAGCGGCTTGGTGGTGGCGACCGTCGCTTAGCCGCGCTCGCGAGGTGACGGCGCGGATCGGGCGACCGCTGCTTCCGGCATGGCCTGAGCGTAGGGTGAGGCGTATCTCGAGACCGTGAAGTTTTCACGACAACCTGGCGACGACGATCGGCGGCGTGATAGGGTCGCGCGGTGCCCGGGACGAAACGCGCCCTGTTCCTCGACTGGGGTGGCACTCTCGTCCTCACCGAGAGGAGCCGGACGGTCGTCGACGCGGCCGGCCATCCCGTGCTCATGCCGAACGTCGTCGCCACGCTCGCACCGCGAGCGCCCGCGTTTCGACGTGTGCTTCATCGTGTCGAATCAGGCGCGCATCTCGACGGGTGAGATTTCGGACGCCGAGGTCATCAGGCGATTCGCCTGGGCCAACGAGCAGCTGGGAGGTCCGTTCACGGGGTGGCGCCTCTGCCCCCACACGGACTCGGCCGACTGCCGCTGCCGCAAGCCCCGGCCGGGGATGTTCCTCGAGCTGGCCGGCCTGCACGACGTGAACCTGGGCGCTTCGACCCACGTCGGAGATTCCGAGAAGGACCGCGACGCCGCGAGAGCCGCGGGAGTCGGCACGTTCGTCTGGGCGCGCGACTTCTTCGGCTGGGAGTGACCGGAATCAGGGCGCGAGCGCCGACCCGCGCCGATTGCCCCACCTATGCTGGAGCGGCGAAGTCGGGCTTCTCCGCGCCGTCGGCGCAGGCGAGCCACACGCTCACGGTGGTGCCGCGGCCGGGCTCGCTCTCGATCCGGAGGTGGCCGCCGTGGGCGAACACGAGGTGCTTGACGATCGCGAGCCCAAGACCGGTGCCGCCGAGCTCGCGCGATCGGGCCTTGTCGACTCGGTAGAACCGCTCGGTGATCCTCGGGAGATCGGCCGGCGGGATTCCGATGCCGGTGTCGACCACGTCGATCTCGATGCCGCCGTCGGCCGGCTCCTGGACGCGCAGGGTCACGCGCCCCCCCTCGGGCGTGTACTTGATGGCGTTGTCGACCAGGTTGATCAGGATCTGAACGAGTCGATCACGGTCGGCGTGCACCAGCGGCAGGTCGCGCGGCAGCTGGCTCTCCAGCGCGACCTTCCCGCTCTTCGCCTTGGTGTCCATGATCGCCAGCACCGCGTCGGCGGCTTCGTCGAGCCGGGTCGGCGCGAGCTTCAGCGACACGCGCCCGAGCTCGATGTTCGAGAGGTCCGTCAAATCGTTCAACAGGCGGCCGAGCCGCTCGGTGTGCCGGAAGACGATCTCCAGGAACCGCCGCGCGTTCTCCTGCTCTTCGAGGGCGCCGGTCAGGAGCGTCTCCAGATAGCCCTGGATCGCGGTCAGCGGCGTCCGGAGCTCGTGCGACACGTTGGCGACGAACTCGGTGCGCACCTGCTCGAGTCGTCGGAGCTCGGTGACGTCGTGGAGGACCATGACGACACCGACCTCGGTCTCACCCAGGCGGAGGGGCACCGCGTTCACCTGGACGCGCCGCTCGACCGGACTCGCGAGCCTGAGCTCGCGGTTGGAGACGTTGCTCTCACCGGCGGCGCGGCCCGCCCGGAACGCCTCGTGCAGCTCGGCGTTGCGGATGACCTCGAGGAAGGGCTTTCCCTCCCCTCGCGTCGCGTCGAGACCGAACATGGCCCGCGCCCGCTCGTTCAGGAGAAGGATGACGTCTCGCCCGTCGACCGCGATGACGCCTTCGATCATCCCGTCGAGGATCGCGGTCGCCTTGGCCTGCTCGTGGCCCAGATCGTGGACCTTCTCGCGCAGGCGCGCCGCGAGCCCGTTGAGCGCGCGGCCGAGCGCGCCGATCTCGTCCGGCGAGCGGATCGGCGCGCGTACCGTGAAATCGCCCTGGCTCATCTGATGCGCGATCGCCTGCATCTGCACCACCGGCTTGGTGACCCGGCGGGCCACGAAGAGGCCGATGCCGAACGCGACGGCGAGCGCGACCAGACCGCCGGCGAGCATCACCCGGTGGATCGCCGCGTACGATGACGTCACCGCCGCCACCGGCAGCGCCACCCGGAGCACGCCGATCACCCTCGCGCCGTCGACGATCGGGAGCGCGACGTAGAGGAGCGAGGCCCCGATCGTCGCGCTGGTCCGTCGATCCCGCCCGACACGGCCGGCGAGCGCCGCGAGCACCTCGGGCCGCGCGGCGTGATTCTCGACGCGCGGCAGATCGTCGACGGCCACGTCGGAATCGCCCAGCACGCGGCCGTCGGCCGCGATCACGCTGATCCGGGAGTCCGTCGGCCGCGAAGCGCGCAAGGCGAAGGCGCGAAGCTCGGCCGGCGTGGCGCCCCGCGAGATCAGTGCGCGGGCCTCGTCGTGTAAGAGCCGGCCGGTGCTGACCAGGCGGGCCTCGAGGGTATCGACGGCGAACGCCTCCAGCGCGCGGTTCAAGTAGAGGCCGGCCGCGACCGTCGTGACGGCGACGAAGCCGACGAGCGTCAAGGTGAGCTTGCGGGCGATGCTGCGGCGCAGAAAGCTGATGAACGCCTGGGTCATGGCGGGTCGGTCTCGAACCGATAGCCGACGGACTTCACCGTCGCGATCCGGCTCCCGGCCTCCCCGAGCTTGGCCCGCAGACGCCGGACGTGCACGTCCACGGTGCGCGATTCGATCACGTCCGCGCGGGCGTAGCCCCACACGTGGTTCAGGAGATACTCGCGCGAGAGTACTCGCCCGGCCGATTCGAGCAGCGCTTGCAGCAGGTCGAACTCCTTGGGCGTGAGGACGATCGCCTGGCCGTGCAGCCTCACCGCGTGGCGCGCGGCGTCGAGCGTGATCGGGCCCCCCGAGAGCACTTGTGTCGACTGACGAGGCTGGGCGCGCCGCAGCACGGCCCGCACCCGCGCCACGAGCTCCTTCGGAGAGAACGGCTTGCCCACGTAGTCGTCGGCGCCGACCTCGAGCCCGACGACGCGGTCGACCTCGTCGGACTTTGCCGTGAGCATGATGATCGGGACCGAGGCCGTGCTCGTGTCGCGACGCAGCCGGCGGCACACCTCGAGCCCGTCGAGCTCGGGCAGCATGAGATCCAGCACGACCAGATCGGGAATCGAGGCTTTGACTTCGCGAAGCGCGTCGGAGCCGCTGGCGGCCGTCCGGCAGCGGAAGCCGTCGCGCTCGAGGTGCAGAACGACGAGCCGGCGGATGTCCGGCTCGTCCTCGACCACGAGAACCTCGCGGGCCATCGCCTATTGGCGACAGACCCTGAAGTTCGCGTAATCTCCCTGCGCCGAGGAATTCGTGTCGTCGGAGTCGGTCAACACGGCGATGCCGGCAGGCTTTGGCGCCTCGTTCACGTTGAAGAACTTCTTGTAGTCCTCGAGCACGTTCACCCGCTCCTCGACCCACTCACCCTTCTTCTCGGGCACGCCGCTCCGCAGCACCCGGACTTGCGTGAGACCCATGTTCGAATCGAGCCGCGTGCCGACCGGGACCTTCTCGCTCCAGATGTACTTGACGGCCTTTGGTCCCCGGACACGAGAATAGGGCACGAGCATGTAGACCGCGAGGACGCTGTCGTTGCTCTTCGAATCGCGCTCGTCGCCGCCTTTCGGAAACTCGATGGGGCGCCAGGACCACACGAGCATCGGATAGGCGTCGAGGTCCCACTCGTACTCCTTCGCAGCCTGGACGCCGAGGTCCTTGGCCGTGGCCCGAAGGAACCGGATCCCCGCTTCCTCCGCGACTCGATAGTCTCCTTGGCGGAGTCCTTTCGGAGCTTCCAGTCGGCCGGCAGCTCGCCGATCTTGGCCTTCGAGAAGTCGTCGATAGTGCGGCAGTCGGGCTGCGCGGCGGTACGGGTGAGGAGGACGATGAGCACGAGGCCGGTGATCGTCGCCGCCAGCGTCAGCGTTCTCGCCGCCCGCGCCGCCGCCACCCCTTCATGAGACGGCTTGGGGCCGGCGTGTGCCATGCCTGAAGGCTAGCACACGCCGGCCCCGGGGAGAGCGCCGGCGGCGTTAGCGCCGGGGGTGCTTGAGAATCTGGTGAGCGATCTCGTACGCCTCCCAGAACTCGTGGTCGGCGCGCCAGATAGCGGGCGGAGCAGAGCCCCGCCTTACCGTTGTCGAACTCCTTCTGGGCGCGCACGACCCGCTTGTCTTGGCCACCCACCTTCGCCTTCGCCTTACCGAGCTCGTCTGGAGGCCAAGCCGTACAGTCTTGAGGGCCACCTTCAGCTGGTGGTCCTGCCACCAGGGATGCTTGTGGGCAGCCACCTTATTCAGGAGGTCCTTGATCTTGTCGTCACACGTCGAGGGCGGCGGCACGGTGAAGCTCGCGGTCACACTCTTGGCCGCGTTCATCGTCACGCTGCAGGCACCGGTGCCCGTACAGGCGCCGGACCAGCCGCCGAACTTCTAGCCCGCGGCCGCCGCAGCCGCGAGATTCACGACGGTCCCGGCGTTGTACTTACCCGTCGCCGACGCCGGATTGGCCGTGACCGATCCGGACCCGGTCCCGTTCGTCGTCGTGGTCAAGGTGAACTGCGCCGGCGGTGGGGGCGGCGCGGCCGTAAAGTTCGCGGTCACACTCTTGGCCGCGTCCATCGTCACGCTGCAGGTGTTGCCGCTCCCCGAGCAGCCCGACCAGCTGCTGAACTGATAGCCTGAGCCCGGCGTGGCCGTGAGCGACACGACCGTGCCGTGGTTATACGTTCCGCCCGAAGGACTGACCGTCCCGTTCCGCGGCCGTCAATACGGTCAACGCGTACTGCTTCAAGCGTGAAGGTCGCGGTCACACTCTTGGCTGAGTCCATCGTGACGCTGCAGGCGCCGGTTCCTGAACAAACGCCCGACCAGCCGCCGAACTGAGAGCTGGAGTTCGGCGTGGCCGTGAGAGCGACGACGGTTCCGGCGGCATACGTCCCGTTCGTCGGCATCGGATTCGCCATCACCGACCCGAACCCGTTCCCTGCCGTCTGCACGGTCAGCGCGTACTGGGGCGGAGGCGGAGCCGGTCGCGCGCCGGCCACGAACGACCCGAACACCATCGGATTCGTACCAACCGCCACGCCCGTCTGCAGGACCGCATTCGTGGCCGCATCCAGGACGGTCACGGTGCGGTTGCCGGAGACGCCGACGTACACGCGCGTGCCCATGGGGTCGACCGCGACGCCGAAGGGCGCGGGGCCAACCGGGATCAATGGGCGAACGCTATTGTTCGACGTGTTCATCACTGCCAGCTTGTTCTCGCTGAGGACCGGGGCATACACGAACGCGCCAGAGGGACTCACGGCGATGCCGCCCGGGTTGGATCCCGAATCCATACCGCTCGTGCTGATCTGTACCGACGTGAGCGTCTGCTGGGCGAAGGACGTCGCGACGTCGATGATCGCGATCTTCAAGTTGCCGTCGGCGGACTCGCCGTAGGAGACGTAGAGGCGAGAGCCTGAAGGATCGGCCGCGACGCCCATCATGCCGAAGCTGATGAAGAGCCCGGGCATCGTGTTATCGGTCACGTTGAGAACTTCGCCCGTAAAGAGATCGGTAGCCCACACCGACCCACCCGCTACGACGATTCCGGCCAGCTGTCTCGGCTGACCCGGCGGAGGACTCAGCGTGTTCACGACGGTGTTGGTGGCGGCGTCGATCACCGCGACCGTCCCGTTGTTGTTGGCGACGTAGACCAGCGTTCCGTCGTCGCTCACCGCGACCCCCGACGGCTGTCCGGTGATGCCCGTCGTGATCGTGGCCACCACCGAGAGGTTCGCCGTATCGATGACAGACACGGACGGAACGCCGCTTTCGAACATGTTGGAGTTGGCGACGTACGCGCGTGTCCCCGCCGGATTCACCGCGACGCCGAGGGGCTGAGCGCCGACGGGAATCCCCATCGGCGGCGTGAGCACCGTCGTGCCGTCGATGACGGTCACGTTGTTCGGAGCTGAAGTTCGAGATGTACGCGAACGGCTCGGCGCCCGCCCCCGAAGCGATGACCAGGGCAAGCGCCAGCGAGTGCGACGAGTATTCCGGAAACGCGCTTCGTTCCGGAAAATCCCTTGGGGAGCGGGCATTTAGTCTTCATGCCTTGAGGACGATGCAGTGGCGATGCCATCAGTGAGAATCGAGATCGGTCGAGTGGATACGCGCGGAGTTAGCTGCGCGCGAGCGTCAGAACGGCCGGACGAAACGGCAGCAGACCAACGAAATTCGTCACGAAATTTGACCGGAAATATCCGGCCAGTGGCGACTGCACGGCCCGATCGCGAGATTGCGAACGCGTCAGCGTCCGCGGCGCCACCAGTGGTGCACGAGATTGTCGACGACCTCACCGAGCTGGCCGATCGTCCGGCACTCGCGCACGAAGTCGCACGAGGGCGCGTAGAGCGGCATCACGCTGTCGCCGATGCCCCAGCCCCACTGACCTTCCGGATTCAGCCAGATGATGCCCCGGACGCGCTCGCGGATGAGTCGAAGGGCCCACGCCTGCGGATCGTTGTAGTTGTTGCGCGCGTCGCCCAGCATGAGGATCGTCGTCTTGCGGTCGAGCGAGTCGAGCTCGGTCTTCGTGAACTGGCTGAAGGCGAATCCGAAGTCCGATCGGCAATGGTAGTCGACCGGCGCGCCCTTGAGCGCCCACTCGATGGCGCGCTCGACCGGATAGGTGCTGAAGGCCTGCGTCACCTCGGCGATCTCGGAGACGAATACGTAGGAACGGACCCGGCTGAAGCACTCCTGGAGACTCCAGACCAGCTGCAGCATGAAGCGCGAGGCGTTGCGGACCGAGTCCGACACGTCGCAGATCGTGATCAGCTTCGGCTTCTCGCGGTGCCGGCGCTTGAGGAAGATCTCCATCGGCACGCCGCCGTACTGGAGGCTCTTGCGCGTGGTCCGCCGCGAGTCCAGGCGCCCCTTGTGCTCCTGCCGCTGCCGCAGCGCCAGCGCGTCCTTGATCTTGCGAGCCAGCCGCGCGACGACGCTCTTCATCTGGGCGATCTCGTCCGGGGTCAGCGCGAAGAGCGGCTTGTCGGAAAGCACCTCGCGGGTGAGCTTCTCGCCCTGACGGTACGCGCGGCGCTCCAGCTCGCGCTCGACGTGCTGGCGGATCATGCGCTTGAACGCCTCGAGCCTGAGCTCGAGATAGTTCCGGATGCGCGCCAGCTGACCGGGATCGAGCCCGCGCTCCTCGAGCGCCTTCATGATCCGCTCGAGATCGCCCTCGATGGCCGACCAGTCGAACTTGTCCGAGATCCGGCGCGAGAAGAACCCGACCTGGAGGAAGTACATGAGCCGCTCGAGGCCGGCGTTCTGGCCGCCGGAGCGGATCGCCATCTCCATCTCGCTGCCCTGCCCGCGCATGAGCAGCTCGGTCAGCTCGTCGAGGTCCAGATTCTCGTCGGCCATCACGCTCGTCCAGGAGATCCTGCACGCGCGGATCCTCCGGGCCGAGCGCCTTCTTGAGGCCCTCGCCGAGCGCCTCGAGATCGAGGAAGTAGAGGTTGAACAGACGATCGAAGGTCGGCTGGTCGCGGAACTCCTTGATCAAGGTCGCCGCGAGCGTCGACTTGAAGGTCTCGCGGTCGGCCAGGCCGACCTCGGCGCTCGCGGCCAGCGCGTCGAGCGCCTCCGAGGGCGAGATGCGGATCTCGGCGCGGCGGAGGTCGCCGATGAACTCGAGGATTCGCTCGTCCATCAGATTCGCCGTCGAGGCGCCTTCGCGCCCGACGTTCGGCCCCTCAATCCGCCAGCACCTTGTCGAGCGAGCCCTTCACGCGCTCGAGGTCCTTCTCGTGCTTGACCAGCATCGTCAGCGTCGACTCCACGATTCCGGGATCGAGCGCGCGTGCGTTCAGGATCACGAGCGAGCGCGCCCAGTCGAGCGATTCCGAGACCGACGGGAGCTTGCGGAGATCCATCGCGCGGATCTTCTGGACGGCGGCGACGACGGCCCGGGCGAGCTGGTCGGGAACCTCCGGCACCTTCAGCCGGATGATCTGCAGCTCGTCGGCCGCCGATCGGAAAGTCGATGAAGAGGTGCAGGCAGCGCCGCTTGAGCCCGTCCGAGAGCTCGCGGGCGTTGTTCGAGGTCAGGACGACGAGCGGGATGTGCTTGGCGCGCACAGTCCCGAGCTCGGGCACGGAGACCTGGAAGTCCGAGAGCACCTCGAGCAGAAAGGCCTCGAACTCGGGCTCGGCCTTGTCGATCTCGTCCACCAGCAAGACGACCGGCTCCTCGGCCTGGATCGCCGAGAGGAGCGGGCGCGGCGAGAGAAAGCGGAACGAGAAGAACGCGTCCTCCTGACCGGCGATCTTCGCCACCGCGTCGGGGAGCGAGGGCGCGTCGGCGATCAGCTCGCCGATGCGTTCGCGCAGGAGCTGCGTGTAGAGGAGCTGCTTGGCGTACTTCCACTCGTAGAGCGCCTTACCCTCGTCGAGTCCCTCGTAGCACTGAAGCCGGATGAGCGGTCGCGCCGTGATCTCCGAGAGCGTCTTCGCCAGCTCGGTCTTCCCGACCCCCGCCGGGCCCTCGATCAGGACCGGACGACCCATCCGCGCGGCCAGGAACACGACGGTGGACACTCGGCGGCTCGCGATGTACCGGGCGTCCCTGAACCGCTGCTGAACTTCCTCGACGGACTCGAACATGATGGCTCCCTTGCTCCTGAGTTTCGGCCATTGTAGCAGGCATTTCCCCGGGCCTGGCGCGCCCGACCGGACGTGTACAATGCCACATGGCCGACGCCGGCCGCTACCATCGGCTGCAGCTCCTCCTGGCCCTCCTCGCCCTCGGCCTTTCGATCGCGTATCTGCTCGCGCTCATCGTGACGGGCGCCGGCGCCGAGGTAGCGCGCTGGGCGGCGCGCCTCACGTCCGCCCGATGGGGTCAGGTCGCGCTGGTCGCGCTGGCACTCGGCGCCGGGCAAGGGATGCTTACGCTTCCGCTGAAGCTCATCCGGGGCTTCTGGCTCCCGCGACGATTCGGGCTTCTCCACCAAGCCGCTCCCCGCCTGGCTCGGCGATCAGCTGAAGGCCGCGTTGATCGGCGGCGCGCTCGCGCTCGGCGGCCGTCGAGATCGTCTACGCGCTGCTGGAGCTGACGCCGCTCTGGTGGCTCGCGACCGCGGCGGTCTTCATCGCCGCCCAGATCGCGCTGACCGCCGTCCTGCCGATCTGGATCGTCCCGCTCTTCTACCGGCTGACCCGCCTCGCCGACGACGGGCTCCGCGATCGGCTCCTCGCGCTCGCGCGGCGGGCCGGGGTCGCGGCGATCGGCGTCTTCGTCGCCGACCAGTCCCGGAAGAGCCGCACCGCCAACGCCGCAGTGGTGGGCCTCGGCCGCACGCGCCGGATCATCCTGTTCGACACGTTGCTCGCGGAGTTTTCTCCCGACGAGATCGAGTCCGTCCTCGCCCACGAGCTCGGACACCATGCCCACGGCGACATGCGCCGCGGGCTCGCCGTCAACGCCGCGCTGACGCTCGTCACGGCCTGGCTCGCCGCGCTCTGTCTCGACGCCGGTGTGCCGTTGCTCGGGCTCGCCGGGCCCGCGGATCCGGCCGGGCTACCGTGGCTCGCGCTCGTGGTGCTGGCGCTCGGGCTGGTTCAGCTCCCGCTCGCGAACGGCTTCTCGCGCCGGATCGAGCGCCAGGCCGACGACTTCGCGCTGGCCACGACCGGCAACTCCGCCGCCTTCGTCGGCGCGATGGAGCGGCTCGCCGGGCTGAATCTGGCCGAGCGCCGGCCGAGCCGACTGAAGGAGATCTTCCTCTACTCGCATCCGTCGCTCGCACGCCGGATCGCGCGCGCGGAGCGCGCCGGGCGCGGCTCATCACCCGTCTGGGAAGCCGGCCGCGGCGCGACCGCGGGCCGAGGAGGTGTCGCATGACCGCTCGTCGAGCCGCGCTTCGGGCACTCGTGGCGAAGAAACAGGGACTCGTCGTGCCCGGCGCCTACGACGGAATCTCGGCGCGGCTGGTTCAGGACGCGGGGTTTCCCGCCGTGTACATGACCGGCTACGGCACCGCCGCGTCCCGGCTGGGTCTGCCGGATCTCGGATTCGCGGGGCTCGGCGAGATGGCCGATCACGCGCGGAACCTGGCCGCGGTCCTCGACGTCCCCCTGATCGCCGACGCCGATACCGGCTACGGCAACGCGCTGAACGTCCGGCGCACCGTGCAGACGTACGAGGCGGCGGGGGTGGCCGCGCTCCACATCGAGGACCAGATCACGCCGAAGCGCTGCGGTCACCTCTCCGGCCACCAGGTCGTCCCGCGGAGCGAGTTCGTGGGCAAGATCCGCGCCGCCGTCGAGGCTCGAACCGATCCCGACCTCATGATCATCGCGCGGACCGATGCGATCTCCGCGATCGGCTTCGACGAAGCGCTCTCGCGTGGTGAGGCGGCGGCCAAGGCCGGCGCAGATGTGCTGTTCGTCGAGGCCCCGCGCACCGAGGCTCAGGTCGAGCGCGTGGCGCGGGGCTTCGACACGCCGCTCCTCTACAACTACGCGCCCGGCGGCCGCTCGCCGCTCCTGCCGTTCGGGCGCCTGCGCGAGCTCGGCTTCGCCATCATCCTGCTCCCGGTGGACACCATGCTCGTCGCGGTCCAGGCGATTCGCGCGTTCCTCGGCGAGGTGAAGGGCCGCGACGACGTGCGCTCACTCGCCGACCGCTACATGCCGTTCGGCGAGTTCAACGAGCTGATCGGAGTGGGCGCGCAGCTCGCGCTGGCGGAGCGCTACCGGGACGACGACCGCTCGGCGACATAGGCCGCCAGGGCCGCGTCCCACGGTCGCAGGTCGTCCTCGCCGAGCGCGGCGAGGTGCGCGTGCGCGAGAACGGAATAGGCCGGCCGCCGCGCCCTGGCGCCGTACTCGGCCGCCGTCACGGGCGCGAGGTCGGCCCTCACCCCGGCCAGATCGAGGGCGCGCCTCGCGAAGTCGTACCAGCTCGTCTGCCCCGCGCTGGTCAGGTGGTAGATCGTGTGAGCCGTCTTCGGGAGCACCGCCCACACCTTGCGCGCGAGGTCGAGTGTGTAGCTCGGGCACAGCACCTGATCTGACACGACGCGCAGCGGTCGGCCCTCGCGGGCGAGTCGCAGCATCGTCTCGACGAAATTCCCCTTCCCCTTGCCCTGGCTCCCGGCGAGGCCGAAGAGACCGCAGACGCGGAAGATCACCGCGCGCTCGCAGCGCTCGAGCGCCAGGCGCTCGCCGGCGAGCTTCGACTCGCCGTACACTGAGATCGGCCGTGGCGGATCGGTCTCGAGATAGGGCGTGCGCTTGGCGCCGTCGAAGACGTAGTCGGTCGAGAAATGAACGAGTCTCGCGCCCATCGTCTGGCAGACCGTCGCCAGCGAGCCGACCGCCTCGGCGTTGAGCGCGAACGCGCTGCGCTCGTCCTCCTCGGCCCGGTCGACGAGGTTATAGGCGGCCGTATTGATGACGCAGGTGGGCTCGAGCGCCTCCAGCTTCGAGCGGGTCGCGTCGGCGTCGCGAATGTCGATGTCGCGCGTGCTCAGGGGCACGAGCTCGCCGGCCTGATCGAAGGTCCGGGCGAGATCGGTTCCGAGCTGTCCGGTGGCGCCGATGAGCACATAGCGCTCGCCCGGCGCTCCGCGGCGGCGCGGCGATCCAGTCACCTCGGGCTGGAGCCGGTCGCGATGGCGAGGGCGACGAGATGGTCGAGGTGCCGAATGTCGAACGGCTTCGGGATGTAGGCGAAGACGCCGCCGCCCAGCGCCTCAGCGGCGGCGCGGGTGTCGGCGTTGGCGGTGATCATGATGATCGGCACGTTCACGCCGAGGCCGCGGATCTGCTTGAGGAGCTCGAGGCCGCCCATCCGTGGCATGTGCATGTCGAGCAGAATGAGATCGAACTTCCCGCGCAGGAGAACGATCAGGGCTTCCGCGCCGTCCTTCGCCGATTCGGTCTCGTACGAGTTCGTCGTGGCGGAATTGCCGGAAGAAATCCTTGAGGACCTCGACTACCGGGGGCTCGTCGTCGACGATCAGGACTCGCTTGGTCACTCACCCAGTATATGACACCGTCAACGAAGTTTACGATTCGCGATCAGCTCCCAGCGGGCGTGCCCGAACCCCTCGTAGCGGCAAGCCCTTCGCGGGTGGCACGGAACGTGTACCCGGGCGTCGGGCACTGTGCCTCATCGCTCGTTCACCAACACCGCAGCGGCGCGTCGAGCGTTCTCGTGAGACGATTCCACGGATGAACCCGACCTCCGAGCGCCGCCGCCATCCCCGATTTCCGGTCGCGTGGCCCGTCCGCCTGTGGGTGGACGACGAGCCGCTCCTCGGACGCGCCGAGGACGTGAGCCGTCACGGGCTCTGGGTGACGCTCGCGCCGACGACGGCGCTGAGGCTCGGCAAGATCTGCTGGATCGACGTCCAGAGCGACGAGGTCGGCTCGTTCACCGTGGCAGGTGAGGTTCGACACATCACGGGCCGCCGTATCGGGCTGGAGACGATGCGCCCTGTCCCGATCGCCGGATCCGAGAAGGCCTGCTAGAGCTTCGGCGCCAGCGCCGAGGCGACGACCTCGAGCTGCTCGAGCTCGTCGAACACCGGGTTCAGCATCAGGAAGCCGACGCCCGCCGCCGTGAGCTCGGACAGACGTTCGACGCACTCCTGCGGCTCACCCCACACCGACACCTCCGCGGCGAGCTCCGGCCGGCCGTAGAAGGCCCTGAACCACTCCTCGAGCCGGCGCCCGGCGCGCGCCCGGTCGCGGTCGACCGCGATGTAGACGCGCTTGCCGAGCGGAAACCGGCCGGCATCGCGGCCGCGCTCCTTGATCAGGGCGCGGAGAATCTTCACCTCGTCGAGAAAGACCTTCGTGGAGACGGAGCCGGCGCCGATGAACCCGTCGCCGAGCTCCACGGAGCGCCGGAGCGCGTTCGGATGGTGGCCGCCGAACCAGAGCGGCGGGTGCGGCTTCTGCAGCGGCTTGGGCTCCATCGAGGCGTTCTGGAGCTTGAAGAACTCGCCGTCCAGGGTGACGCGCTCCTCGGTCCAGAGCCGCTTCATCAGCCGCAGGCCCTCGGTGAACCGGGCGGCGCGCCGCTCCGCGGAAAGCCCGAACGCCGGGTAGATCCTCGGGTTGCCGCCGAGGCCGACGCCGACGTCGATTCGCCCACCGCTCAGGTGATCGAGAGTCGCGACGGCCTTGGCGAGGTGGACGGGGCTCCTGAGCGCGGTCAGCAGAACGGCGGAGCCGAGCCGGATCCGCTCGGTGCACGCGGCGGCGTAGGTCAGCACGGTGACCGGCTCGAGGCTCGCGATCGAGCCCAGGATCTGCTCGACGACCCATACGCTCTCGAAGCCGAGCGCCTCGGCGCGCGCGAGGAATCCGCGAAGCCCTCGCACGTCGAACGCGCCCGCGGAAATCGTCTGCGGAATCGCGATGCCGAGCCGCACGCCGGGTGGCACGGCCGAATCCTAGCACACGGAGGCTGATGGTATAGTTGACCGCCTGTAAACACAGGCCCGATTCCGCCCTCTCAGGAGACTAGACATGACCCCCCTCAAAGACGCGATCGCTGCGGCGATCGACCGCCTCGGCGACGACCTCGAGAAGCTCTCGCGCCGGATCCACGACAATCCCGAGCTCTGCTACCAGGAGGTCAAGGCCGCCGGCTGGCTCACCGAGTTCCTCGCCGCCCAGGGCTTCAAGGTCGAGCGCGGCGTGGCCGGAGTCGAGACCGCGTTTCGCGCGACGATCGAAACCGGCGAGGGCCCGACGATCGCCATCATGTGCGAATACGACGCGCTGCCGTCGATCGGCCACGCCTGCGGCCACAACGCGATCGCGACCGCCGGCGCCGGAGCGGGCGCCGGGCTGGCCGCCGTGCGCGACAAGCTGCCGAAGGGGCGGATCCACGTCGTCGGCACGCCGGCCGAGGAGGGCGGCGGCGGCAAGGTGAAGCTGCTCCAGGGCGGCATCTTCAAGGACGTGGACGCGGCGATGATGGTGCACGGCTTCGATCAGTGGGTCGGCCACATGGATCTGCTCGGGATCGTGCGGGTCGGCTTCGAGTTCACGGGCAAGGCGGCGCATGCCTCGGCCGATCCGTGGGAGGGCGTCAACGCGCTCGACGCGGCCATCCAGACCTACAACAACGTCAGCATGCTCCGCCAGCAGGTGCGCCCGGACTCGCGGATTCACGGCATCATCACGAACGGCGGCGCGGCGCCGAACATCATTCCCGAGTTCGCGTCGGCGATGTTCTACGTGCGCTCGATCAACCTCGACTACATGTGGGAGCTGCAAAAGCGGGTGATCGCCTGCGCCGAGGGCGCCGCGAAGTCGACCGGCTGCGCCGTCAAGGTGATCGCCCACAACGACACCGTCTACGAGCCGATGAAGCGCAACGAGGCCCTGCTGGGCGCGTATCGCGCCAACCTCACCGCGCTGGGCGTCGTCGAGGCGCCGCCGCTCGTCGACCGGCTGGGATCCTCGGACGTGGGCAACGTGAGCCAGGTCATCCCGACGATCCAGCCGCTTATGAAAATCGCGCCGGACAACACGCCGATCCACTCGCGCGCGTTCGAGGCGGCCGCGGTGAGCCCGCTGGCGCGCACCGGCATGCTCACCGCCGCGAAGGCGATGGCGATGACGACCCTCGACCTGCTCAGCGAGCCCGGCCTGGTCAAGCGGGCTCAGGACGAGTTCCAGGAGAGCGAAGTGAGCGCTCCGGGTGACCTGAAGCAGCAGGTCGCCGGAGCGGTCGATCGCATCGCCGACGACCTCGAGGCGCTGTCCCACAAGATCCACGACAATCCGGAGCTCTGCTTCAAGGAAGAGAAGGCGCACGCCTGGCTCACCGAGTTCCTCGAGAAGCACGGCGCCCGGGTCGAGCGCGGGGTCGGCGGCCTAGCGACGGCGTTCCGCGCGACGATCGCGGGCTCAGGCTCGGGGCCGACCATCGCGATCATGGCCGAGTACGACGCGCTGCCGTCGATCGGCCACGCCTGCGGCCACAACGTGATTGCCACCGCCGGCGTGGGCGCCGGCGCCGCGCTCGCCGCCGCGCTCGGCACCTTGCCGTTCGCAGGCCGGATCCAGGTGATCGGCACGCCGGCGGAGGAAGGGGGCGCCGGCAAGGTGCGCTTGATGGAGGCCGGCGTGTTCCGCGACGTCGACGCCGCGATGATGATCCACGGGCGCTGCGGGACGCAGGTCTGGCGGCCGTCACTCGGCATCATCAAGGTCAAGGCCGAGTTTCACGGCAAGGCGACTCACGCCTCGTCCTGGCCCTGGCGCGGCGTGAACGCGCTGAACGCGGTCATCCAGCTCTTCGTCGGGCTCGATCAGATGCGCCAGCAGCTCCGGACCGATGCGCGCGTGCACGGCATCATCGTCAAGGGCGGCGACCAGCCGAACATCATCCCGGAATACACGCGCGCCGACTTCTATCTGCGCGCGCTGACCAAGGACTACTGCCAGGAGCTGCTCCGCCGGTTCACGGGCTGCGCCGAGGGCGCCGCCGCGGCGACCGGCTGCCGGGTCGAGGTGACCGCCGAGTCCGACCATCCACGATCCGCTGAAGCCGAATCGGACCATGGCCGAGACTCTTCGAGCAGAACCTCGGCGTGATCGGTTTCCCGGTCGACTCCGACGACGGCGAAGCCGGGTACGGCTCGACCGATTGCGGCAACGTGAGCCAGGCGCTTCCGACGATCCATCCGTACATTCGCATCTCACCCGACGGCGTTCCCGGGCACTCGCGCGAGTTCGCCGAGTGGGCTCGCTCGCCAATCGCGCGCGCGGGCATGGTGGCGGGCGCCAAGGCGCTGGCGCTCACGGCGCTCGACCTCCTGGCCGCGCCCGACAAACTCAAGGCGGCTAAGGAGGACTTCAAGCGATGAGAGTGCTCGCGATCGCCCTGGTCATCGTCGTGCTCGGTCTCGCCGCGGCTCGGGCGGACGAGATCTCGCTGCGTATCGTGAACGTGGTCACGCCGCAGGACATCAAGATCTGGGAGCCCACGTCGATCACCGCGAAGAAGGGCGACACCGTGATGCTGCAGCTCGTCAATCGCCACGCCGACGAGCACGGATTCGAGATCGCCGCGTTTGGCGTGAAGGAAGTCGTGCCCGGCGAGAAGACCACCTAACGTGAAATTCACCGCCGACAAGGCGGGCATCTTCCCGATCAAGTGCCATCTGCACCCGGCGCACGTGGTCGGGCCAGTTCGTCGTCCTCGAGTAGCGCCGTTGTCGGTTCGCGCCCCGGGGCGTTCGCCCTGGTCGCCGCGGTTCCTCGGGCTGGCGGCGGGCGCCGCGGGACAGCCGCCCGACCTCGCCCGGGCGAGCGCGTCTTTCGCGACAACTGCGCGGTCTGCCACGGCCCCACCGGCGACGGCCGGGGCATGGCGGCGCATCACTTCAAGACGCCGCCGCGAGATCTGACGAAGGGTCGGTTCAAGTTCCGCTCGACCGCCTCCGGCCAGGTGCCGACGGATGCCGACCTCGCGCGCACGATCGTCGAGGGCATCCCCTCGACCGGCATGGTGCCGCAGAACCATCTGAGCGACGCCGAGGTGCGGGCGGTGATCGCGTTCGTCAAGAGTCTGTCGCCCCGCTTCGCGACACGGCCGGCGCCCAGCTCGCGGTGATTCCGCCGGCGCCGGCCGGCGAGCCCCGGAGGCCGTCGCCCGCGGCGCGACGATCTATGTGAAGGGAGAATGCGCCGAGTGCCACGGCAAGGACGCCCGCGGCGACGGCCCGTCGGCCAAAGATCTGTCGGTCAAGCCGTCCGACCTGACGCGGCGCCCACTCAAGAGCGGCCCCACGGCGCGGGATATCGTGCGCACGCTCGTGACCGGGCTCGACGGCACGCCGATGCCTTCGTACTACCAGGTGCTCGAAGACGACGACCTCTGGGACCTCGCCTACTGGCTGGCGGCGCGCGGCGGCGCCGCCGGAGACGACCGACGACGAGCGCGCGGGCTGGCACGTGGTGCGAATGCACCAGCGGCGCGGCCGCTAGCCCCCAGGCACCTCCGTCTTCGCGCGGGCGTACGTCAGCGAGTGGTGCGCCAGCAACCGCCCGCCGGCCCCGACGCTCTCGGCGACGCCGTATACGAGCCGGCCGCCGAGCTTCACGATGCGCGCGGTGCACCGAAACGATTCCCGGCGCGCGGCGCCAAGGAACGCGCTGGTCATCCCGGCCGTCACCGAGCCGTCGTGCGCACCCAGTCGGGTCATGATCGCGAGCCACATCGCGACGTCGGCCGCGGCCATGAGCACCTGACCGCTCACGATCCCTCCGGGCCGCTCGAAGGCGGCCTGGAACGGGACGTCCAGCGTGCACTGGCCCTCGTCGATCGCGTGCAGCCGAAAGCCGTACGACCGCGTGAACGCGACCTCCTCGAGGATGTCCCGCAGCTCGGCCTCCGTCGCGGCGAGCGCCATCCCTCAACGCTCCGCCGCGGCGTGGACCTTCCTCGCCTGCTTCAGGTGGTCGATCACGTGCAGGCGCCAGACGATCGCGTACGCCTTCCAGTCGAGGTCCTCGACCCAGTGCAGCGGCACGATCGTCGGCCGTGCTCGTCCGGCACGTTCACCACCATCACGATCGGCGCGCGCGCCTCGGTCGCGAAATTCGCCGGCACCGCCGCCAGCGTTCGCAGGATCTCGCCGTGGATCCGGTCGAGCTCCGCGCGAAGCCACGACCACGGCCGCTGGAGCGGCGCCTTCGACTGGAGGCTCGCCGGAATCGGCTCGCCCGGCGGCCGGCGGCCGGCCAGCAGACACCAGAGCTCGTCCAGCCCCGGCCGGTGGGTCTCGATCAGATGGTCGACGATCTCCTGGATCGTCCACTCGCCGGGGATGCCGACGCGGCTCGCCGTCGGGGCCGAGATCGGCTCGAGAAACGTCTCGAGCGCGCCGAACGCGTCGGCGATCCGCTCGTGGATCGCCGACGCGGGAACGAGCGTGCCCTTCGTCGCGAAATAGTCGCGGGCTTTCGTCTTCGCCTGAGCCACGACGTCCGGGTTCATGAGGCCTCCCGCGCGAGATAGCGCATCACGGCATCGCCGCAGAACCGCGTCGCATCCGCGACGCGGAATGCGGCCGGGTCGAACGTGAGCTGGAGAGAGACGCCGTCGACGAGTGCCAGGATCACCGCGGCGGCGCGCAAGACGTCCACCCGGCGAAAGGCGCCCGCCCGGATACCCTGGGCCACCACGGCGCCGATGAGCCGCCGCATGCGCGCGTAGAGCGCCGCGTTGATCTCTCGCAGCCGCCGGTCGTGCATCATCTCGCCCCAGAACTCGACGAACACGATCCAGAAGGCGCGCTCCTCGACGGCCAGCCGCAGGCAGGCGCCGACCAGCGCGAGCAGGCGCGCCCGCGCGTCCCGGCCCTCCCTCGACTGGGCCGCCGCGACGCGCCGATCGAGATCGGCGGTGACCGTCTCGAGGGCGGCCACCAGGATCGCCCGCTTGTCGACGAAGTAGTAGTGCAGGATGCCCTGGCTCACCTTCGCCTCGCGCGCGACCTTCTTCATCGTGAGCCCGGAGTAGCCGTCGCGCGCGAGGCACCGGATGGTGGCGCGCACGATCTCGGCGCGCCGCAGGGGCGCCACGCCGCGCTTGGGGCTCATCGGCCGATCCTTTCTTGATTGGACGACCAATTATCTTTGCTCGAGACCGCCGCGTCAAGCGGGCGCGGCGCGCGGATGGCGGCGCTAGGCCAGGCGCCGGCTGCGGCGGCGCTCCGCCGCGCGCTCGGCGTCGAGGCGCTCGAGGTCGACCGCCGAGTGATCGGCGAAGGTCATCGCGGCGGCGATGGCCGGATGGCGCTCCGCCGATGAGCCGGTGCATCGCCTGGCAGATCCGCCGGTACGACGGGTGGCCTTGCGGGCGTCGTCCTGAGCTCGATCACGTGCATCGCTTCGCGGGCGTTCATCTCCATGTAGAAGCGGACACGATAGGCCATGGAGACCACGTAGGAGGCGACCTCGGACAGACCGGACGCCTCGATCGCGTCGTACAGCTCGGCGGATTCGCTCAGGACGCGCCGCCAGTCACCGGCCGCGCCCGCCTCGGCGATCGCCTCCGGCACGATGGAACCGTGCCGCGGCGTCAGTCGCTGCCACTCGAGCGTCAGGAGCCGGTGTCGCTGCAGGTCGCGGAATGCGCCGTAGTCGGCCAGCACGTCGAAGCGATAGGACGTGCGCTCGAACGCGCGACCCGGACGGTGGCGCCGGTTCAGTCGTTTGCCGACGTACGCCGCCAGCACCGCATTCCGTTCGTCCGGTGTCATGCGCCGGGCGATCTCGAGGAGCTCGACGTCCGCGCGGCTCGAGACGGCATAGAGCGCCGCGGCGACGACCTTGACCTCGCCGTCGGGATCGAAATCGCTGAGCACGACGTCCTCTGACGCGACGAGCCCCCCGCGGCGATCTCGTTCGCTCTCGCGCGGCGGCTCGGGAGACAGGAGTCGCCGGGCGACATCCCCCGTATCGCGGCGCGTCTCGTCGAGGTACGTCGACCAGACTCCGCCGCGCTCGGGAACGTCCACGCGCTTGAGGAACGCCGGGATGACCTTGCGCAGCTCGACGAGCATCCGGTCCGCGCAGTCGTGAACCTCGCGCAGCGGATGCGCGCGCATTCGGAGCAAGAGCTGCTCGTAGGCCTGGCCGGTGCCGTAGATGCCCACGTTCGAGGTCGTGGCGGCCGGCAGCATCCCGCGCAAGGTGTCGAGCGCCTTCGCGCGGATCGTCATGCGATAGACGGTCTCGGATTCAGCCGGGTCCCTCGGGAACCTCGACTCGTAGAATGCGCGCATCTTGGGCAACCACGTACGGTAGCTGTCGAAGGCTCGATCGAGCGTCGCGACATACCGCTCGCGGAGCGGGCCAGTCAGCTCGGCGGGCACGTGGTAGCGGTACCGGCCGTCGGGACGGTCGTCGTAGGGGATGTAGCGCGTCGACTGCTCGAGGTAGGCCATGAGCCGTCCCCACTCGAGCACCTTGGTCAAGATGTTCGACGAGCCTTCGCACGCCAGGTGTACACCGCCGAGCTGAGCGACCGAGTCGTCACCGTATTCGACGAAGACACGTTCGAACAGCTGCTCGGCCCGACCAGCGCCCGCCTCGCCGTGAGCCGCAATGCGTCCCGCCGCGGCGGCGAGGCCGCCGGGACCCAGGAACTCGTCCAGGAACAGGCGGCGAAGCGACTTGGGCGAACGCGAGTAGCGGGCGAAGAGGGCGCCCTTCACGACCTCAGGCAAATTCACGAGGGCGAACACGGGCTCGGTGAGGTTGGTGACGTACGGAGCGAGGGCGGCCTGCTCCTCGCGGGTGAAGTCTTCCGCCATCTCGGCCGATGGTATCAGAGAAGGCGACGCCCCGGGTTACCCCGGGGCGTCGTGATGGACGAGATGCGCCGCTACGCGATCGCGACCGAATTGCCCGGCGAGCCGGTCGCCCCCTTGATGGGCACCGGGTTGAACGACCACGCGAACTCGTACGCCTTGTCCGCCGCCAGCTCCTCGAGGTTGAGGTTCTCGTTGATGAAGATGCCGTTCACGGTAAGCCAGATCGTGTGACAGGCGAACGGGACGTCGGCGTCCTCGCCCGGCACCGCTTCGACCGGCCACGTATCGCCGCCGACGACCGCGACCTTGCGTTCGGCGAGCCACTTGCCGACCGTCGCACCAGGTCCCGGGCAGCCCTTGTTGTACTCCGCGTTGTCCTTCTTCCACAGCTTCGCGTGCCCCGTGCGGAAGAGCACGGCGTCGCCCTCGCCGGGCTCGCGCGTGCCCTGCCGCTGTAATGTGGCGCGAACGTCGGCCAGCGTGATCACGTAGCCGATGGGCAGCCGATCCCCGCCCTTCGTCGCCAGGACGTCCAGCAGGATGCCGCGCGTGAAGAACGGCTTCAGGTGCTCGACACCGAGCTTCTTCAGGCCGTACGCGCCGCCGACCTCTTCCTGGGTCAAGCCGTTGTAGTAGCGAATCTTGCCGTCGCCTCCGACCATCCCGATGTGCCCGAGGCCGTCGAACTGCGAGCCGATCTGCCCGATCTCTCCCACGAACAGCTCGTCGTGGTAATAGAGGTTGTGCTTGCCGAAGGGCCCGCCCGTCGGTGTTCCGGGCAGCACGACGTGGGCGCCGAGACGCTCTCCGAAGAGCGGGATGCCCTTCTCGAGAGTGTAGCCGAGCTGGTAGACCTTGCCGGTCTTGATGAGCTTGGCCGCCTCGAGGGCCTTGGCCGGCGTCATTCGGTTGTTCGCGCCGCGCTGATCGTTCGGTCCCCACGGCGATGGCCACCATGTGGTCGCGATCGGGTTCGTCGGCTGCGCCTGTGCTTCGGCCTGGGCCACCTCGCCCGCCACACTTCCCGCCACCACGCCGGCGGCCACTCCCGCGGCGAACCCCGATTTGACGAATTCTCGTCGCGAGACGTCCGTGTTCGCGGAGGTCCCGTCCTGAGCGTCGGGGGCCTGCTCGCCGGCGCCGCTGTCCTGGAGCTTGAAGTATTCCTTGAGCCAACCGGGCTGCATCGTTCGCCTCCTCGTCGTTGAGTTCGCTTCACACCGTGGCAGCCACTCGGATGCGCTCGATCACCCCTTTCGCATGTACGCCGGGACGTCCGACGTGAGAAAGTCTTCGCGCGGCGGCGCAAAGATGTCGATCACGTCCGTATCCTCGGGGAACCACGCCTCGTGCTCGACGCCGCCGGGGATCACGCCGAGATCGCCCGGGCCACATATCCTCCGGTCGGTTCCGAGCCTAAACTCCATCTTTCCCTTGAGCACCCAGAAGATCTGCTCGTGCGGATGCTGGTGGGCCGCGGCATGCGCGCCCGCCTTCATCGACCACCAGACGATCATTTCCTGGTCGCCCGCAAGGATGCGGCGGGAGATGTTGTCGGTGACTTTCTCGTCGGGAAGATTCTTGAGCGCGTGGTAGCCCTTCATGCTGGGCATCGCAACCTCCCTGATCCAGAACCGCGGTGTGATGCATCACGGTTTAATCGCCGCGAGAGGCTCTGTCAAGTGACTCGGGTGCGCGCCCATGCTAGGCTCTCGCCCCATGGCGCGACTCAAGATCGGCTTCATTCCCATCGAGGGCGGCGAGTATTACAAGGAAGCGCTCGAAGAGGTCACGCGGGCCGAGGCGCTCGGATTCGATTCGGTCTGGATGGAAGAGCATCATTCCGTGACGAACCACTACTGGCCGTCACCGTTGACGGTGCTCGCCGGCTTCGCGACGTGCACCTCGCGCATGATGCTCGGCACCGACATCGTCGTCGCCGCCTTTCACCACCCGGTCCGGCTCGCCGAAGACGTCGCGATGCTCGACGTCATGTCCCAGGGCCGAATCACGCTCGGGATCGCGATCGGCTATAAGCCGGACGAGTTCGCGCTCTACGGCGTCGATCTCGAGAAGCGGGGTGCCAGGTTCGAGGAGCAGCTCGCGATCATCAAGGGGCTCTGGACCCAGGAACGCGTGAGCTTCAAGGGGGCCTACTACACGGTCGAGGGACGGCTCGAGCCCAAGCCTGTTACCCGCCCACACCCCCCGGTCTGGATCGGCGGCTGGGGTGACATCACGCTCAAGCGCGCCGCCACCCTGGCCGACAACTGGATTCCCGGGCCGACCGCGGATCTCAAGCGTTTGCTCGCGGGTAAGCAGCGCTTCCTGGACAACCGCCGGGCAGCCGGCCGGAGCCAGGCGATCACCGAATGGCCTCTGACCCGCGATCTCATCATCGCCGACACCGACAAGAAGGCCCGGGAGCTCGCCGAAGAGCACATCATGATCGCGTATCGGAAGGAGTACGCCGGCGGGTGGCGCCACCCGTTCATCGACGCCTCGATCGCGACCGACCTGGATCGGCTGATGACCGACCGCTTCATCATCGGTGGGCCCGAACAGTGCGTGGCGCAGATCCGGCGGTTCACCGAAGAGTACGGAATGACGCATCTGATCTGCCGGACCTTCTTCCCGGGCATGTCACACGCGCACATCATGCGGGAGCTCGAGCTGATCGCGAGGGAGGTGGCGCCAGCATTTAAGTAGGCATGGCGCGTAACTATGTGATAAACTAGGCGCTTACCAGGTCATTGTTGGGGAAAGGGAGAGGAGAGGAGTTGTGAGAACCATTTCCCAAGGCGCCTATCGACTCGATCGTTCTTATCAGTGGAACTATTCCCACGCCCCCGTGCTTCCACGGGTGCGTCGTCTTCCTCCAAGCCCCGGGGGAGTGCTTTTCGGCCGTCCTGCTCAACTCGAGCCTCGGCATCGCCGCGGGGCCCTTGCTCAACTCGAAGTGGGTGGAAGCCTACGGGCGGCTCGGCTACGACATCCTGACCTACGCGACCGTTCGATCGACGTTCCAGGCCGCCCACGCCCAGCCCAACATCCGTCATGTGGATAACCGCGAGCAGGCGGCGGTCGTCTCGCGCGCGGCCATCAACGGCGGCGCCACGATCGCGGTCTCGCTGGGCGAGCCCTCGATGGAGCCCGAGGTGTGGCGCAAGGATCTGCGCCGGGCCAAGGAGCGTATCGTGCGCGGCCAGGTCTTGATCGCGAGCGTGATCGGCACGCCGCGCCCCGGGGGCGACGCCGAGGCGCTCATCGCGGACTACGCCCTGTGCGCCGGCTGGGCCGCCGAGAGCGGAGCGGACGCGGTCGAGGTCCACCTGGCGACGCCTGACCCGTTCGTCGAGCAGCCGCAGATGATCTACGAGAACGTCCCCCTCGCCGCGCGGATCCTTCACCGTACGAGGACGACGGTGGGGGTGCCCGTCCTGGCGAGGCTCGGCGCATTCAAGACACCGCGGCTGCTCCACGAGACGGCGACCCGCCTCGCGCCGTGGGCCCACGGCTACGTGCTCATCCATGCCATCAACCGGAAGGTCTTCGACGACAAGGGGTCCCCCGCCTTCGAGGGCGCCGGGCGCGAGCGCGCCGACGTCGTGGGGGCTCAGACGTTTACAGTCGCCTCCCGGCAGGTGGCCGAGCTGCTGGCGTGGCGCAAGGCGGGCGCCTGGGACCGCGCCATTCTCGCCGTCGGTGGGATCTCGACCGTCGAGCGCGCCCGCGACGTCCTGCGCGAGGGTGCCGACGCGGCGCTCGTCGCGACCGCCGCGCTGTTCGATCCGCTGTTCGCCGCGCGCTTCCGTCAGATCCGCACCGCCGAAGTCGCCTGACGCCGCGCCCCCGCCCGGCCCTGCGGGCGGCGCGGCGAAACGGCGCCTCGCGACGCATATGCTACGCTACGACCCGTGCGCTGGCTGGTCGTCCTCCCCTTTGAACGGCCCGGGCTCATGGGGATGGATTTCGCCGACGAGCTGCGCGAGCTCGGCCACGACGTCCGCACGTTCGAGTACCGCAAGGACAACCCGCTCTACAAGAACCGCGGGACGAAGAGCGCGTATCAGGCGCTCCTGCTGCGATCGCTCGAGCGCGTGTGCCTGGCGTGGCAGCCCCACCTGGTCCTGGTCATCAAGGGCGGGCCCATCACCGCCTCGCTGATCACCCGCGTGAAGCGGAAGGTCGACACGCTCTTTCTGAATTTCTTTCCCGACAATCCGCTCTGGATGATGCCGTTCGAGGCGATCGAGGCGTACGACCTCTTCTTCACGAAGGAGCGCTACGCGATGAAGAGCCTCGAGCAGGTCGGGCTACGCAACCTCGCCTACCTGCCGATGTACTGTGTGCCGTCCGCGCACCATCCGGTGACACCCACGACGGACGAGGCGCAACGCTACGGCGCGCAGATTTCGTTCGTCGGCAACCGCTATCCGTATCGCGAGCGCTTCGTCCGGGCCCTGCGGGATTATCCACTGAAGCTCTGGGGCAGCGGCTGGACCACCGCCGAGGACCCGCTGGTCCGCGCCATCGCGGGACCACCGGTGTTCGGCAACGAGAAGCTCCTGGTGTACGCGGCGTCCACCCTATCGCTCAACCATCATCATCCGATGAACGACATCGTCGGCGTGAACACCCGGACCTTCGAGCTAGCCGCGGCCGGCGCCTGCCAGGTCGTGGACCTCAAGGAGGATCTCCTCGATCTCTTCAAGCCGGGCGAGGAGATCGTCGGCTATCGCGACCTCGGCGAGCTCCGCCGCCAGATCGACGTCCATCTCGAGCACCCCGAGGAGGCCCGCGCGATCGGTGAGAACGCGCGCCGGCGCGCCCTCGCCGAACACACCTTGCGCCATCGCATCGAGACGATACTGGCGATGGTCGACGAGCGGTTCGGAAAACGAACGTGACCGACTCGCTGGCGCAGAACCTCGCCTGCATCGATTGCGGCGCGCTCTACCCGCTCACCTACCGGCTCGAGTGCGAGGCGTGCCGGGGGCTCCTCGAGCTTCGCTACGACATCGCCAGGATGCGCGCGGCCGGCCCCGAGGTGCTCGCGGGCTCGGGCCTCTGGCGCTACGCCCCGGTGCTCCCGATCGCCGATCCGGCCCACCGGGTGACGCTCGGCGAAGGGGGGACGCCCCTGCTCGACTGCCCGCGGCTCGCCCGGGAGCTGGGCGTGCGCCGGCTGCTCCTGAAGCTCGACGGCGCGAATCCGACCGGGACCGTCAAGGACCGCTCGTCGGCGACGGCCGTCGCCGCCGCGTTGCGCTTCGGCTATCGCGCGACATCGGTCGTCAGCTCGGGCAACGCCGGCTCGTCGATCGCCGCCTATTCCTCGCGCGCCGGGCTTCGCTCGCTGATCTTCGCCTACGAGCGGGCGTCGGCGCCGAAGCTCCTGCACATGGCGGCTACCACGGCGAACCTGATCATCTACAAGGGCGTCTACGACGACCTCATCACGATCTGGGACCGGCTCGTCGAGGAGCATCTGTTCTTCGATTGCGGCGCCTCGCGCAACGCCTACAAGCAAGAGGGCAAGAAGACGCTCGCCTACGAGATCGCCGAGCAGACGGGCTGGGCGGTGCCCGACGTCGTGGTCGCGCCGGTCGCCGTCGGCGAGACGTTCATCGCGACGGCGCGCGGCTTTCGTGAGATGCGCGAGGCCGGCTGGATCGCCGGCGCGCCGCTGATGGTCGCCGCGCAGGCGACGCGCGCGAACGCCGTCGCCCGCGCCTTCCGCGACGGGACGCCGATCACCCCGCTGAAGATCGGTTACACCGTGGCCGAGGGCCTGGCGGCGGGAAATCCCGGCAAGAAGGGCGCGTGGGTCCTGCGGCTCCTCCGCGAGGGCAAGGGGCTGGCCGGCGACGCCGAGGACGACGAGATCCTCGAGATGCAGCGACGGCTCGCCCGGGTGGAGGGCGTCTGGGCCGGGCCGACTGGCGTCGCGACCCTGGCGGTGCTGGCCCGGCTGCTGGCGCAGAAGCAGCTCGACCCCGCGCAGACCATCTGCGCCATCATCAGCGAAACGGGGCTCAAGACCGAGGGCGAGCCGCCGAGCCGCACCGGCGTCGCCTTCGACTTCGACTCGCTCAGACGCCTCGTCGCCGAGCGCCTCGCCTAGGTGCCGCTGCCGCGCCGCTTCTATCTGCGGCCGGCCCGCGCCGTGGCGCGCGACCTGCTCGGGTGCCTGGTCGTGTCACGGCGCGGCCGCTCGCTCACGGCGGGCCGCATCGTCGAGACGGAAGCGTACCTCGGTCCCCAGGACGCGGCCTCCCATGCCGCATTCAGACCCGGCAGCCGCGCGCTCTTCTATGGCGAGGGCGGCTTCGCCTACGTCTATCTGAACTACGGTATCCACTGCTGCCTGAACACCATCGCCGGAGCGGCGGGACGACCCGGATGCGTCCTCATCCGCGCGCTCGAGCCGGTCGCCGGGCTCTCGACGATGGCGCGCCGGCGCGGCGTCGGCGCCGACTCGACGCGGCTCGCCAGCGGACCCGGCAACCTCACGCGGGCGCTCGGCATCACCCTGCGCGAGAACGGCGCCGATCTCACGCGCGGCCTCTTCACCATCGAGCCCCCCGACCGCCCCCGCGACTTCCGCATCGCCTCCGGCCCCCGCATCGGTATCACCCGCGCCGTCGACCTCCGCCTCCGCTTCTGGATCCACCAAAACCCATTCACCTCCCGCTGACCCGAAAGCCGAAGACTAGGCCAGAGAAAGAACCGCCGAAGCTCGACGGCTCCGGCGAGGGCCGCGGGGTACGCGACCGGCGGAGTGGGACCCCCTCGTCCCGCCCGCGGCTCGAAGAGCCGCGATTCGGGCGAGCAGGTGACGGAGCCGGTCGCGTGCCCCGCGGCCCTCGCCTGGGGACGGCGCCTCACGCGCCCGTAAATGCAGAATGGGGAAAGCTAGAGAGGGTACGGAACGAGCTCGCGCGCGACCTCGACCTCGCCGGAGAACCGCTCACGAGCTTCCGCGGCCAGCGCGTCCACGTCCTCGTGATACTCCGCGCCGATGTGCGTGAGGATCAGGCGCCGCACGCCCGAGCGCGCGGCGACCTCGCCGGCCTCCGCCGCCGTCGAGTGCGCGTGCCCGCCGGCTCGGCTTCGGTGACGCTCGGAGTACGTCGCATCGTGAACGAGCGTGTGAGTGCCGCGGGCGAGCGCGACCACCGCGTCGCAGGGCCGGGTGTCGGACGAGTACACGACGCTCCGGCCCTGCGCCACGTCCACCCGCACGGCGAAGTTGGGCATCGTGCCGTGCTCGTTCGGTGAGGTTCGGACCGTGAGCGGTCCCAGGTCGAAGGCGTGGGCCCCCTCCGCGAGGTCGATGGCGCGCACGGTGACCGCGAACATGCCGGGACGTTCGAGCGTGTTGAACAGACTGAGGAGGCTCCGCAGCGGCTCGACGTGCTCCGGGCGGCAGTAAATGGTCAGCGGCGCCTGACGTCCGAGCACGCCGAAGTTCCGCACAAGGGCCGGCAGCCCGTAGGAATGATCGGGGTGCAGGTGGGTGATGACGACCGCGGCGAGCGCCTGCGGCTCGACGCCGGCGCGGCGGAGTTTCTGGATCGGGCTGCCGCCGCAGTCGATCAGCACGGCGCCGGCCGGCGCGACGACGACGATCGAGGTCGTATCGCGCACGGCCGACGGGACCGAGCCCGACGTGCCCAGAAACGCGAAGTGCATCAGGGCGCCTTCAGGCTCGCAGGATCGAAGAGGGCGTCGGCCGGATTGGTGTTGATCGCGACGGAGCGGACGGTGAACAGCACCAGCAGCTTGGCGTCGACGAACACCTCCTGACGATACGGGAAGTAGAGCTTGCCGACCAGCGGTCGATGCTCCGAGAGCGTGAGATCGACCAGCCGCGAGCCGTTCGGCAGCCGCTCGCGAGTGACGATGCGCACGACTCCGTAGTCCGGGTCGAGCCACACCGCCGGCACGTCACGATCTCCCGCGTGCGCGCCGATCACCGTCACCTGACGGCCGCCCAGGCGCGCCACGTGGCTCACGTCGTCCCGCACCCCCCGCGAGCGCCATTCCGTCATGAGGTCTGCGGCACGGCGCTTGACCGGGACCAGGACGTGCGCGAGCGCGCGGGTCGGATCCGCGGCGGCGACTTGAGATACTTTGCCGTCGGCCCGGCGCACCCAGACGCGGTCGCCCACCGTGAGCTGGATCTCCCGCTGCCCCTCGACCGTCTGCTCGACGCGCTGTCGCTGCGGGAGCTTGAACAGCATGCGCTGCTCGCCTCCCGACACGCGGTGCTGCCCGTCGGGGTGGTACAGGGTCATGCTTTGGTCGATGACGAGGTCGTTGATGTGGACGTCGGACACGCGGGCGACGAAGGCCTCGACGGCGGCCCGTGCGTCCTGGGCGTCCGCCGCCGGGGCACCCACGCCGATCGCGGCGACGACGAGCGGCAGGACGAGGGCGAGCCGCACGGATGTGGTTATAATGCCGTAGATACGCGAACGCAACTGAAAGGAGCGTCTGTGGCGGGCGACACTCTGAGTGGTGGCATCCTCGCTCTCGTCTGGAATGCGGGACCGACCGCGAAGGTCGTCCTCCTCGTGCTCATGACCTTTTCCATCGTGAGCTGGGCGCTGATCGTGGAGAAGGCATGGCAGTTTCGGAGGGTGCGGCGGCAGACGTTCGAATTCCTCCGGGTCTTCCGCGAGGCGCGGCGCCCGTCGATCGTACACAGCGCAGCCCGCAAGCTGCGGCAGAGCCCGCTTGCTCAGCTCTACTTCGCGGCCTATCAAGAAGTCGCGGGCATCCCCGAGGTTCTCGACAAGGTGCTCGACGACCTCGACGACGGGCTCAGCGCCGAGCGGCTCGAGGCGGTGAATCGCGCGCTGCGCCGGGCCGCGGCCCTCGAAGTCGCTCGACTCGAGCACTACTTGCCCTTCCTGGCGACCACGGCGAGCGCCACGCCCTTCATCGGTCTCTTCGGCACGGTGTGGGGGGTCATGGCAGCGTTCCACGGTATCGGATCCCAGGGCTCGGCGAGTCTCGCGGTCGTGGCGCCCGGCATCTCCGAGGCGTTGGTCGCGACGGCGGCCGGCCTCGGCGCCGCGATCCCCGCCGTCATCGGATACAACTACTTCGTCAATCGTGTGAAGCATTGGGCCGTCGAGATGGAAGGCTTCTCCATGGACCTCCTCAACCTGTTGAGCCGCCCCGCCGCGAAAGCGGGCTGAGCCGGCGACGATGTTCAAGGCCGAGGAGCCGCAGGGTCCGCGCCGGATCGGCACCAATCTCGCCGAGATCAACATCATTCCGCTCGTCGACGTGGTGCTCGTCCTGCTGCTGATCTTCATGTTGACCGCACCCATGATGTACCGGGGGATCGACGTCAACCTGCCCAAGGCCGCGTCGAAGCCCACCGCCGTCGAGGAGCGCATGGTCCTCACCGTCACGAAGGACCAGTCGCTCTTCTTGAACGAACGCCGCGTGCCACCGACAGGGCTCGAAGCGACCCTCCGGCAGGCGTTCGCGAACCGGAATGACAAGACCCTCTATCTGAAGGCTGATTCCGCGCTCTCCTACGGCGCGGTGGTGGAGACGATGGACCGCGTCCGTCGCGCGGGCATCGAGCGACTCGGAATGGTCACCGAGCCGGCTCGGGAGCGCTGAGACCACGACGGCAGTGCCTGCTGGGGCTCTGCGCGCGCATTTCCACATCGGCCCGGCGCTCGGCCGACTGCGGCTGCCGGTGGGGCCGACGGTCGTCTCGGCGATCCTGCATGTTGTCCTCCTGGCGGTCGTGATCCTCGCCGCCTCGATGTGGAGCGGTTCGCGAACGAAGCCTGTCTATGTCGTGCTCGCGCCGGCGACCGCGGCCATCGGGTCGCCCAAGGGAGCCGTGTCGATGCCTCCGCGTGCGGAGGAGCCGCCGGCTCCGAAGCCAGCGCCCCCGGCCGAGCTGCCTCGGCGCGAGGCCGCGCGCGAGCTCCCCTCACGCGATCTGCCCGCGCGCGAGCTGCCGCCGTCGCGAGACTCGATCGGGCTACCCGATCGTAGCCTCCCATCCCGCGAGCCCGCCCGGCCGCGCCCCAACGACAAGGAGCTGCCGGCCCTCGCGAGCGCGACGCCATCGGCCGTGCCGACTCCCGCGCCGGCCCGGCGCGAGCCGAGTGTGCCCGCCGCCCCAACCGCTCGGCGCGGCAACCGGCTCGGCGTCCGGCGCAGGACCGCTCACGCTCAGCGTCTCCGACTTCCCGTACGCGTACTACATCCGTCAGGTCGCCGGGAAGATCCGGGAAAAATGGGACGGGAAAGCCATTCCCGGCCAGCAGCCCGCCGTGATCTTCGAGATCGGGCGGGACGGCCGACTCAATCTGGCCAGGCATCGACAAGAGCTCGGGCAACGCGTACTACGATCAGGTCGCGCTCCGCGCGATCAACGATGCGGGCCCGTTTCCACCGCTTCCCGACGATTTCAAGAAACCCGTGCTGAGGATCGGGCTGCAGTTCGTCTTCGATCCGACAGGGGGATAAGCCTGTGCGACGTCTCGCCATCAGCCGCTCTGCTCACCGTGCTCGCGTTCGTCGCGGGCCGTCGGCCTCTGGGCGCCGCCGCCGCCGGTCCTGCGCCCAAGCTCCGCCGGACGTGTACATCAACGTCACGGGGGGCGGAAGCACCAAGCTCAACATCGCCCTTCCCGACTTCACGGTCCTCAGTGGAAGCGACGGCGCAGGGCTCTCGAAGGCTGCTCGCCCCGGTCGCCGGCAACGACCTCACGCTCTCCGGGCCTCTTCAGCGTCGTCGCGGCTCGGAGCTCGCATCCCGGCGAACAATCGCCGCGGCGCTCGCGCGGACGTGGAGCACTTCGCAGCGGCCGGCGCCCATGCCGGCGTGCACGGCCTCATGACGATCCGCGGCGAGCGGTCGAGGCGGAGATGCGCCTGTACGACCTCACGGCGCCGGACCACCGGCTGATCGCGTCGAGGAAGTTCGAGGCGCCGCGCCGCAGCCCCCGACTCGAGTTCGACTGGCGCCGGCGGCTCGCCCACAAGATCGCTGACGAGATCGTGCCACCAGTTCACCGGCGAGGCGGGAGTGGCCGACACGAAGATCGCGTACGTCGTCGGGCCGGCCGGCGCGAAGGAGATCGTCGTCGCCGACTACGACGGGGTCGGCACGAGCCGGGTGACCCGGAACGGCTCGATCAACCTCTCGCCCGTCTGGAGCCCCGACGCGCGGTCGATCGCGTTCACGTCGTTCATGAACGGCTATCCCGACCTCTTCCGCCTCTTCCCGTTCGAGCCGCGACGCGGCCCGTGCAGACGCTCGCCTCGTTTCACGGGATCAACTCGTCCCCGGCGCTGGAGTCCCGGACGGACGCTTCCTCGCGCTCACGCTCTCGAAGGACGGCAACCCCGAGATCTACGTGCTCACGGTCGCGACCGGGCGTGCTCCAGCGCCTCACGCGACACGCCTCGATCGACACGGAGCCGACGTGGTCGCCGACCGGCCAGCAGATCGCGTTCGTCTCCGACCGGCCCGGGCAGCCGCGCATCTTCGTGATGGACCGGGACGGCTGCGAACGTGCGCCAGCTCACGACGGCGGCTTTCACACGCAGCCCCGCTGGTCGCCGAAGGGTGACACGATCGTCTACACCCAGCGCGAGGGCGACGCACAACCTCTGGGCGATCGGCCCTGGCGGCTCCAACCCGCGCCCGCTGACGAGCGGTCAGGGCGACAATCAGGGCGCCGACGTGGGCGCCGGACGGGCGCCATCTCGCGTTCCAATCGAATCGTTCGGGCCGCTGGCAGGTGTTCATCATGCTGCTCGACGGATCGACGACGACACAGATCACGTCCGGCGCGGCGGAGTCCACAAGTCCCTCATGGTCGCCGCGCCTGCCGTGATAGGATTGGTGCGCCGAACAACGGGCGTCGAGAGCGGAGGCCAAAGGAGGCGTCATGGTAACGCGCGCCGCGCAAGTCGACGTTGATGTCGCTGCTGCTGGTAGGACTGATCATCACCGGCTGCGCGAAGCGGCCCGCCACGACGGCGGCGTCGACGGCAGCGCCGGCCCCGGCGCCCGCGCCGCGCGCCGCAACCCCGGCGCCACCCAGCCCACACCGGCGCCCGCTCCGCCGGCGGCCGCGCCCGCCCCGGCGGCAGCCGCAGCGGCGGCTCCGCGGCCGGTCCCGAAGGAGTTCATGGCCGTGGCGGCCCTGAAGGAAGTCTATTTCGACTTCGACAAGTACGACATCCGCGCCGAGGACGCGAAGACCCTCGATGCCAACGCGACCTGGCTGAAGTCGAACGCCGAGAACCTGGTCCTGATCGAAGGCCACTGCGACGAGCGGGGCACGAACGAATACAACCTGGCGCTCGGCGAGCGTCGCGCGAAGGCGACGATGAACTATCTCGTCTCGCAGGGCATCCAGGCCAATCGCATCACCATCATCAGCTACGGCGAGGAGCGGCCGGTTTGCAGCGAGAAGACCGAGGCGTGCTGGGCGAAGAATCGCCGCGCGAACTTCCTCGTCAAGCCGCGCTAGGCTCGCGTAGGATCCTGCCGGCGGGGAGACGGCTCGGCCTTCTCCTCGCGCTGTCGCTCGCCGGCTGCGCCGGGGTCCAGGAAGTCACCGGCGTCGCGACTCAGCAGGACATCTTGCAGATCCGCCAGGACGTGGCGGAGGCCCAGCGGGCGGCGCAGCGGGCGAAGGTCGACGCGGACAGCATCAACGCACAGGTCGACCGGCGTGTGCGCGAGCAAACAGGAGCGAACGACCGGCAGACCGCCAGCGCTCACCCGCCAGATCGACAGCCTCAACGACACGGTGGCGACGCTCTCGCGGTCGAGTCGACGAGCTCGCCACCCGGCTCGATACGATGAATCGGCAGCTCCGCGGAACGGCACCCGCGGCCGGCGCCCCGGCGGCGGCGACACCTCGGCCTGCGACGCCCGGCACCTCGTCAGGCGCCTCTTCTGGCACCTCCGCCGGCGTGTCGTCCGCTCCCACGGAGCCTCGCCCGGGACGCCGGCAGGAGCGCCCCCGGGACTCATCGCGGCCGTGCCGCCTCGGCCGACGACCGGCGCGCTCCAGCCCCAGGACATCTATCAGGCGGCGTACATCGATTTCAGCAAGGGCAGTTATTCGCTCGCGATCGCGGGGTTCCGCGAGTTCCTCCGGCGCTATCCCGGATCACGAGCTCGCCGGCAGCGCCCAATACTGGATCGGCGAGGCCTATCTCTCACTGGCCCGCGGATTCACCGATGCGAGCCAGGGCGACAAAGCGTCCGAGTCGCTCGAGCAGGCGGTGCAGGAGTTCAAGAAGGTGCAGGCCAACTACCCGAGGGCCGACAAGGTCCCGACCGCTCTCTACAAGGAAGCGCTCGCGCTCCTCGACCTCAAGCAGCCGCAGCTCGCCCAGGCTCGCCTCCAGTACCTCGTCGACAACTTCCCGCGAGCCGAAGAAACCTCCCTCGCTCGCGAACGCCTCACCAACCTGAAAAACCCCCGCTAACCCCTCCCGCACCACCCGCCTAAGCTCCAACCGCAGAACCAGCCCGCTCCTCGCCCCGAAACCCCGAGCCGAACTCCGACCAACCGCCGAATAGCACACCGACGATCGCCACTGACTAACAACGGGAGCGCGCCATGCGAGTCCGGTGTCCAAAATCCTAAGCCCGAAAGGGCTGACCGGCGCGGGGGGCGGGGGCGGGTTGGGGCTGCCCACGACCTGTGTAGCCCAAGCCGGCAACCCGAGCAGCGCAGAACGCGAGCAGGTCGTGGGCAGCCCCAACCCGCCCCCGCCGCCCCGCGCGCGGTCAGTCAGAAGATTCGTCGAGCCCGAACACCCACACGACCGCGACGTCCTGCTGCTCGTGGGGCGAATAGACCACGACGGTCCCGCGGGGATCGTCGGTGTGGGCCGAGTTGACGAAGATGGGAGCTTCTGGCGTGAGAGGGCCGGACGTCATCTGCCAGAGCGTGACCGAGGCGAGCCCGACGGCCACGAGCGCACCGCCGAGCGCCAGTCGGGGTCGCCACGACCAGCGCTCTTCGGATGGCGACGGGCGCGAGTATTTCGCGACTGCTTGCCGTCCTCGATGCCGCGGACGATGCCCGGCCAGAAGCCCGACCAGTCGGGCTCGGCACGGTTCTGGCCGAGGCTCAGCGTGCGCTGGAGAAGGGCTCGGACCCTCCGGATATTCTCGGCCTCGCCCTGACACCGGGTGCACCCGCTCAGGTGTCCGGCGATGGACCGGCTCGCTCGACTGTCCAAAGCCCCGTCGAGATAGGCGCCGATCCGGCGACGGGTCAAGAGACAGGTCAACACGACCATTGGACGTGCGCAGCCCCCACCCGTATTCTCATGGCGGCACATGATACCCGAACAGCCCGTGACGGTGACCGTTGGAGCCGATCTGAACCTCGAGGCTCGCCTGGCCCTGCCCGAGTCACCGGCGGCCGGCGTCGTGATCTGCCATCCCCATCCGCTGTACGGGGGCGACATGGAGAATCCGGTCGTCGTCCGTGTCCAGGAGGTCTGCGCCGAGCTCGGCCTCGCGACCTTGCGATTCAATTTTCGGGGGGTCGGCGCGTCCGGCGGAGTCCACGGCGGTGGCGTGGGGGAGCAGGAAGACGCCGCGGCGGCGCTCGACGCTCTGGCGAAGGCAACCGGCGGTGGCGCGCTCGCGATCGCCGGCTACTCGTTCGGCTCGCGCATCGCCGCGCAGGTCGGCGCGCGCGATGGCCGAATCGCAGGCATGGCGCTGATCGCCCCGCCCCTCGCGATGGCCGATTTCGAATTCCTCGAGGACACGCGGGCGCCGACTCTGGTCGTCGCGGGCACTCGAGATCAGCTATTGTCCGCCCGACGACTTCGCGAGGTTCACGGCCGCTCGGCCGTGGCTCGACGCACTCACGATCGAGGGTGCCGACCACTTCTTCTTCGGTAAGCTGTTCCCGCTGGGCACGGCCGTGACCGAGTGGGCGCGGCGGCTGCCGCGCGGAGCGCCAGGCGCGCTAGCGCTCTCGCGGAAGCTGGCGGGGCGTTGCGTTGCCCGCCGACAGGATGATGCGCACCCCCTCCTCGACCGGCAGCCCCGTCGGCAGCACGTCGTCGCGAGGGACGAGGACGACGTCGCCCAGATAGAGGTTGTTCGTCGGGATGAAGACGGTCACCATCTCACGCTTGCCGTGCGGCGTCTCGACGACGACGTGGCTCGTGACGAAGCCGAACGCGTACTCGCCCTGACGGGGATGCTCGATGAGCACGACGGCGCCGAAGGCGCTGCGACGCTCGGGCGAGAACGAATCGATCAGCATCTTGACCGACGGATAGAGCCGGCGGTAGATCGGCACGCGCAGCAGGAGCTTGTCGCCCCACGCGAGGACGCGCCGGCCCACCACGTTCCTCGCGATCGTACCCATGATCAGGATGATGCCGACGGCCGTGAGAAACCCGAGTCCGGGGACATCGCGTCCGAGGATCCGCTGGTACATCGGAGCGAAGACGTCGTCGATCCGGCTCCAGAAGATCCAGAGGAGCCACGCCGTGAGGAACGCGGGAACCGTGACGAAGAAGCCTGCGATGAAGCGGACCTTGAGCCAGTTCCGGAGACCGGTAGACATGCGTGATTCGAGAATAGCACCTCCGCGCCACCGGCGACGGTATTGAACGGCCGCAACGCGCCGGGACGAGCGCGCCGGGGGCTGGCGGCGCGAGCGGAGGGAGGACGCGGACTTAGGGCGCGACGATCCGGCCGCCGCCCATCACGCGCAGGAAATCACCGAGGGACGCGAAGCGCATGAAGGGGTTGCCGCGTTTCTCGTCGCCGATCGTCGAGGCCGAGCCGCCGTAGTTGTGTCCGGGCAGCAGGATGGTGGATTCGGGCAGCGCGCCGAGGCGCTGCGTGAGCGAATAGTACATCTCGGTCGGATCGCTGCCCGGCAGATCGGTCCGGCCGCACGAGCCGATGAAGAGCGTATCGCCGGATACGAGGCGGCCGTCGACCAGGAAGCACTGCGAGCCCGGTGTGTGTCCGGGCGTGTGCATGAACGTCAGGGTGAGCCGCCCGATCGTCAGGGTCGCGTGGTTGTCCACCTTCACCAGATCGGAGCCGAAGCCCTTCAGGAACTCGCGCTCCGCTTTGTGCACGTAGACCTTTGCCTTCACGCGCTCCAGCAGCTCCTCGACACCAGGAATGCGCCCCGGCATGCCCCAGGACTCGAGGCTGCCGCCGACGTGATCCTGGTGGGTGTGGGTGACGAGCGCGCCCGTGATCGTCATGCCCTGGGCCTGGGCGGTCTCGACGATCGTGTCGATCTCCCACGCCGGGTCGACCACGACGCACTCGCGCGCCTGCGGGTCGCCGATGAGATAGACGAAGTTCTGCATCGGCCCCAGCTCCATCTGCTTCAGGTAGATCGTCTCGTCCGGCACGGCGTCCATCGTACTCCAGGTCCATCGACCAGGCGAGCAGGCCGGCGGATACGAGCACGCGCGGCGTCGGCGCGGTAGAATGGCGCGACCAACGGCGATCCGAGGTGAGCGCGTGACGACGACTGTGGCGGCGGCGGCCCGACGGGTGACCTATCAGCTCGAGACCTTGTGGGACTACGACTACGTGCCCACGCACGACGAGCTTGCGACCCTGTACGAGACCGCCAAGAAGAACCAGTGGAACGGGGCCACCACGATCGACTGGAGCCGTCCGCTCGGCGCCGAGGGGCCGGTGCTGAACGTGCAGATGGCGTTCATGGGAACCGACTTCTTCCCGAAGCTCACGCCCGACGAGCGCAAGGAAGTCGAGATCCGCGTCTCCGCCTGGCGCCTCTCGCAGTTCCTCCACGGCGAACAGGGAGCTCTGGTCGTGTGCGGACAGCTCGTGAATTCGATTCCCGAGCTCGACGCAAAGCTCTACGCGTCGACGCAGGTCGTCGACGAAGGCCGGCACGTCGAGGTCTTCGAGCGCTACGTCAAGAAGCTCCACAAGATCTACCCGGTCGATCCGCTGCTCAAGTCGCTGCTGGACGAGATCCTGACCACCAATCTCTGGGAGCTGAAGCTCCTGGGCATGCAGATGATCGTCGAGGGGCTCGCCATCGCCGCCTTCAACGTCATGCGCAAGCAGACGGGCGATCCGACGCTCGCGCAGCTGCTCGACTACGTCCTCCAGGACGAGGGCCGACACGTGAACTTCGGCTACTTCGCGCTCCGTCGCTCGATCCCGAACCTGGAGCCCGCCAAGCGCGAGTATCTCGAGGACTTCACCTTCAAGGCGTGCGACCACATGTACGCGCGCGACGACCGGACGGGCTTTCAGTCGGTGAAGAGCGTCTGGACCGAGATGGGCTGGGACGGCGAGGCCATCTGGCAGGATACGCTCCGCAATTCCCAGACGACGAAGTCCTTCAACAGCTTTCTGTTCCAGGAGAACTTGATGCCGCGGCTCAAGCGGCTCGGGCTCGTCTCGGAGCGGATCGCGCCGCGCTACCGGGAGCTCGGTCTGCTCGACTGATCAGCCTTTGAAGTCGTCCGGGACCTTCGGAGCCTCGCCGAGCTGCTTGACGTCCACGGTGTAGATCGCCGGCGCCGCCTTCAGCTTGACCCACGCCTGGTCACCCTCCCGCTTGCCGACGAGGAGCGCGCCGGCCTCCTTGCCGTCGGCCTTCAGCAAGGTCACCTCGAGCGTCGGGGCGTCGAGGCCGTATTTGGCGGGCTCGTCGCCGGTCGGCGCAGCGATCGTCTTCCACTTGAGCGCCCTGAGCGAGTAGAGCAGATTGTCGACGGTCGCGGCCTTCGCCGCGCCGCTACCGCCTTCGACGAGCTTCCAGTCGCTCTCGCCGCTGCGCTCGACCACCACCGTCTGGCCGCCGACGCGCACCCGCATACGCTTGACGTCCCTCGGCTCGAGCCCGGACAGGAGCGTGCGGTCCCGTAGCTCGTCGAGCGATCGGCCCAGCTCCTCGAGCGCGCGGCCGTCGACGATGACCACCGGCCCCTGGCCCGCCACCGCCGCGTAGGCGCTGGGCGCGCCGCCGCGCTTCTCGGGCGAGGGCGCCAGGAGAACGGTCCGCGGGGCCGCCGCGCCCTGCTCGGTGATGTTCACGCGCACCGTGGGCTTGCCGAGGTAGCGCGGAATTCCCGAAGCGTCGTCGGTCAGAAACGCCTGGGCGCGGAGGTCGCGCAGCTTGAAGAGCACGGCGCCCGCTTCGACCTGGTCGGCGGCCAGCGCCTGCGGGCGCGGTGATCTTCCAGCGGTCGCCGTCCTTGGCGAGGGTGACCGCGCCCTTCGCGCTCTCGATCTCGATCTGCGTCACCTTGTCCCGGTCGAATCCGACGATCGACTTGTCACGCAGGACCGCGACGTTCTTCGGCACGGCGGTCCACGTCTCGTCCGGGATCAGCAGGACCGTCGACTCGCCCGGGCGCATGGCGAAGACGCCCTTCTTCGCCGCGTCCACGCGCCCGACCAGCAGGGTCTTCGTCGCGCGGTCCTTGTCGCGGCCGGTGTGGACGTCGAGGCGAACCGGCTTGTCGAGCCCGAACGGCTCCAGCGAACGGGGCGCGTCCGCCGCGAACTCCTTGACGCGCGCCGTACGGAGCTTCTCGAGGAAGTCGCGCACCGTGTCGTTGTCCGCCGGCAGCGGTCGCGGCTTCGTCAGCTTCCACCGGCCGTCGGCGTGCTCGCAGTCCGATCTTTTCGTCGCGCATGTCGATCTCGAGCCCGGTCACGTCCTTCTGGTCGAACGCCAGCACGGTCTTGTCGCGGAACTCGGCGACCGGCCGTGTCGTGTCTCGCAGGACCGAGTCGCCGACCACGAAGACCGCCGGCTTGCCCGCCTCGCGCGCGTACACCCACACGCCGGTGGGGCTCTTGGCGCCGAGGACCAGACCGATCTGCTTTGCCGTCCTTGAGCTTGAGCGTCGACCTCGGCGGCCGGGCTTGTCGAGGCCGAAATCGCCGAGCGACTTCGGGGTCGCCTCGATCTCTCGGTCCATGCGGGCCGTGACGATCGACGTCACGGTCTCGTCGATGGGGCCGCGATCGCCGCGCGCGCTCACCGGCGCGAGAATCTGCCAGCCGTCGCCTTCGCGCTTGAGCTTGACGGTGGAATCGCTGCCGCTTGAGCTCGACCTCGGTGACGTCGGCCGGCTCGACCGCGAAGACCCGACCCTTGCGCCCCTCGGTCTTCTCTCGCTCGGGGCCCAGGCGGACCTCGTAGACGTAGTAGAAGGCGCCGAGCGCGATCAGGATGACGGCCAGGACTGCGGTCGTCTGCCAGCGCATGACCGGCCGGCTAGTTCGCCGCGCGGCGGCGAACGACGGCGATGATGCCGCCCACGAGCACGAGCGCCGGCAGGACGATGACCGGCAGGAGGAAGACGGCCTGCGCCTGGTTCGAGCTCATGAAGACGGGCGTCTGCTTCACGTCCTTGGGACGGACCGAGATCTGGTCCTCTTCCTCGGCCAGCCAGCTCACGGTGTTGAAGAAGAAGTCGCGATTGCCCTGGATGTTCAGGAACTGATTCGCGGCGAGGTTGGACGTGCCGTACACCACGATGCGGGCCTTGTCCATCGGTGGCGACCGCCGCGACGGCGAGCGGCCCCTTCAAGTCTTGTGGATCGGGCTTCGCCACGCCGCTGCTGCAGATCGGCGCGGTTCGTCTCACCCCAGCTGTCCGGGCTGGTGCGCGCGAGCGACCTGGACGTTGACGCCCTTGGGCGGCGTCTTGAGCGCCGTGATCGAGCGGGTCAGCGGAAACAGGGTCGTGACGCCGCCGAGGTCGCGCGTGATCGGATGCGACTCGTACTGCTGGATGATCGGCACTTCGGGGCCGATCCCGAAGATGCCGTCCGATCGGGTTCTGCTCTACCACCAGGTCCTCGTCGAGCTGGAATCCGTACTTCACGAGGTGTTTCTTGAGCCCCTCGTTCTGGAACGGATTTACCATCGCGAGCACCTTGCCGCCGCGTCCCAGGTACGCGTCGAGGGCCTCGACCTCCGGCGGAAAGAGATCGTTGCGCGGCCCGGCGAGGATGACGACGGTCGCGTCGTCCGGCACCTTGCCGGCGCGCGCCAGGACGAGCGGCTTGACCTCGTAGTTCGCCTTCTCCATCGCCGACTTCGCTTCGCTGAATCCCGGGCCGTCGGTGTTGCCGAGCTCGGCCTCGCCGTGCCCCTGGATCACGTAGACGACGCGCTTGCCCTCGCGCGTGACCTTGACGAGGCCGTTCGTCAGCTTCTCTTCGTCGGCGTCGAGCACCTTCTCGGACTTCGCCTTGGTCTCCAGCACGATCGTGCCGTACGACTCGATCCCGTAGCGTCGCGCCAGGCCGGGCTCGCGGTCGGGGTCGGCGCTCTTCCACGTGAGCTTGCCGTTCGAGTAGCGTGCGTATTGCTTGAGCAGATCCTCCGCCGTCCGCTTGCCGGGCTGATCGCTGCGGATAGAAGGCGACCGCGCTGACGTCGGTCTTGAGGCTGCCGAGGAGCTGGATGGTTTGCGGCGACAGACTGAACCGCTTGTTCTCCGTGAGATCCCACCGGGCGCTGTGGCGGAACGACAGCGCCTGGACGACGACCGTCGCGCCCAGCACCAGCAGGACCGCGACCGCGGTGTTGATGCCGTAGCGCATCGACCGCCGGCCGAAGAGACCGCGGTAGTCCTCCACGCGGGCGAGGAGCGACGCCAGGACGAGCAGACGCCCACCGCGAGGATCGTCCAGCCGGAACCGATGCCACTCCGGACGCACGAACGGCAGGATCGCCCCGAAGCCGAGCACGGCCGACCCCGAGGTAGCCGCCCCAGTCGAGCAGCCGGCGGATCATCCCTTCCACCGTCGAGCCTCCAGCGAGCGCAAGGTCATGAACAGGGCGAGACCCGTGAAGTTCAGGTAGTAGAGGATGTCCTTCGTGTCGAGGACGCCCTTCGAGAAGCTGTCGTTGTGCTCGATGATCGACAGGAACTGCAGCACCCGGTCCGGCGGTCCCGCCCGCGTAGTCCGCGCTCCAGCCGAGGATCCAGAAGCAGGAGCAGCGCGCCGAATGTGGTGATCGCGGCGACGATCTGATTCTCGGTCAACGACGAGGCGAATACGCCGACGGCGATGAACGTCGCGCCCATGAGGAGCAGCCCGAGATAGCCCGTGAGCACCGGCCCCCACTCGAGCCGCGCGAAGTACACCACGATCCCCGGGTAGAGCAACGTGAGGCCGATCATGATCGCATAGAGCGCGAGCGCCGCGAGGTACTTGCCGGCCAGCACGGCGCCGTCGCGCACCGGGTACGTGAGCAAGAGCTCGATCGTGCCGGCGCGGCGCTCCTCGGCGAAGAGCCGCATCGTCACCAGCGGCATGAGCAGGAGCAGGATCACGCTGATGTTCGAGAAGAGCGGCCGCAAGACGCTGTCGGTGACGTTCAGGTCGCGTGCCATCTGCGGGTTCATCGCCGACTGCATGGAGGCGAGCGTGAAGAACGCGAAGATCGAGTAGAAGAAGTAGCCGCCGATCAGCAGGAAGATCGTGAAGACCGCCCACGCCACCGGCGAGGTGAAGTAGAGCCGCATCTCCTTCTTGAAGATCGCCCAGATCTTCAGGACGCCGCCTCCGGTCACGGATCGGCGCCGGGGATCCCTCGCCGGCTTCCTCGCCCGCGACGACCCGGATGAAGACCTCCTCGAGCGTCATTCCCACCCGCTTGAGCTCGAGCAGATCCCACCGCTGCTGGGCGGCCATCTGGAAGATCTCGGCGCGCACGTCGCGGCCGCGCGCCGCCTCGACCGTGTACCGTCCGGCGCCGTTCGCGGGCGCCTGATCCTGCACGGACAGGACGCCGGGAATCGCGCGGATCCGGTCGCCGACCGCCGACGGCGGACCGACGATCTCGACCTCGAGCCGTGAGGTCGGGAAGAACTGCTCGACCAGGGTGTCGATCGGGCCCTGCGCGACGATGGCGCCCTTGTTGATGATGACCACCGCGCCGCACACCATCGAGACCTCCGGGAGGATGTGCGTCGACAGGATCACGGTGTGCTTGCCGGCGAGCGATTTGATGAGCGACCGGATCTCGGTGATCTGCTTGGGGTCGAGCCCGATCGTCGGCTCGTCCAGGATGAGCACCTCCGGATCGTTCACGATCGCCTGGGCGAGCCCCACGCGCTGCCGATAGCCCTTGGACAGCTTCGCGATCAGACGATTCTGGACGTCCGCGACCATGCAGCGGTCCATGACGTCGGCCACCCGCCGCCGTCGCTCCGCTCGCCCGACCCCCTTCACCTCCGCCACGAAGTCGAGGTACGGCGCGACCCGCATGTCGGAGTAGAGCGGGACGTTTTCCGGCAGGTAGCCGATGCGGCGTCGCACCTCCATCGACTGGCGAAACACGTCGTACCCCGCGACCCTGCGCCGTGCCGCCGGAGGCCGGCATGAAGCAGGCGAGAATGCGCATGGTCGTCGACTTCCCGGCGCCGTTGGGCCCGAGGAAGCCCACGATCTGGCCCGGTGCGACGCGTGAACGACACGTCTCGGATTGCCGAGACGAGGCCGTAGTTCTTGGTGAGGTGATCGACTTCGATCATCGAGGCCGGTTACCGAGTATACAACGGTCGCCCGCTCACTTCGACTCGGTAACGATCGGCATCCGCTCGCAGGAGCCAGGACGGCACGGCCACCATCGCGCTCGTCGCGGGGTCCAGGCAGGCGTGGAGGGTGGACCCGGTGGCCACCGGCTCGCCCTCTTCGTTCCTGATCTCGTAGGCGAAGCGAAAGCTCGCCCGCCGGCGCTCGCTCACCCAGCACCGCACCTCCAGGAGGTCGTCGAGCCGCGCCGGCTTGCGGAAGCGGACGAGCGCCTCCACGACCGGCAGATGGATCGTGCCGATCGACGTCCGACATCGCGAGCCCCTGCTGGCGGAGGTACTCGACGCGGCCTACCTCGAAGTAGGTGAGGTAGTTGCCGTAGTACACGACCTTCATGCAATCCGTGTCCTTGTATCGGACGCGAATGTTCGTGCAGGCGACTTTGGAGCGGGGGCCGTGAGGCCGGATCGTTTCGAGGGTGGCCCGCTGGCGGTGGTGGCCGGCTCCATCCCTAGAGATACTGGCCGTAGCGGATCTTCTCGACGACCCCCCGTACGCCCTTGTAGCTGTCGATCGCCTCCAGCAAGTCCTCCGTGGACTGACGAGCGAGCACGCCCGCCCGCTCGGCGGCGGCGCGCACCTTGACCTCGAGGGCGCGCCGACGATCATCGAGATGATCGGCGCCGCTCATGCTGCCCATGACCGGCAAGATCTTGTCGTAGTCGATCTTCGCGAAGAGCGGACGGCCCGGCGGTCTTCTCCGTCCGGACGCGGATCAGCTCCAGGATCTCCTGCTGGGCGCCGGATCGGGCAACGGGATCTCGATGAGATGGTCGAGCCGGCCCGGGCGCGACGAGCGCGGGGTCGAGCGCGTCGGTGTGGGTGGTCGACGCCGATCACCAGGATTCGCGCAGTGTGCTCATCGCGTCGAGCTTCTCGCACAGGGCCGCGACCAGCCGGGCGCTCGCCTCTCGCGCCTGGGGCGGCGGCAGCAGGTGCTCGAGCGAGAGCGCCTCGGCCTCGTCGAGAAACAACACGGCCGGCCCCTCGGCCATCGCGATCCTCAAGATTTCCTGCAGCAGATCACCGGTGTTGGCGGCGAACTTCGAGGTGAGGTTCATCAGCTTCAGATGATAGAAGATCGCGCCCGACGCGGTCGCCAGCGCCTGGGCGAGCTTCGATTTACCGGTGCCGGGCGGCCCGTAGAGCAGGATGCCCTTCGGCGGCTCGATGCCCCATTGCCGGTAGAGGTCGGGCGCGCTGAGCGCGAGGGCGAACCCCTTGAGGCCGTCTTCGCCTGCCGGAAGCCCGCCGACGTCGTCGAAGGTGACGGTCGACCTGATCTTGGTCTCGACCCGGCCGGTGAGGTCACCGTACTTCTCGCCGAGCTTGACGAAGACGTCTTCGAGGCGACGCTGGAGCGCCCACTCCTGGTCGGTCCGCTCGGGCTCGGCCATGGCCGTCAGATCGACGGGCGGCGCGGCGGCGCCGCTGCTCGCCGGCCTTGTCGAAGACGCGCTCCTCGACCAGTACCGGCACCTTGGCGCGGATCGCGAGCGCGATCGCGTCCGACGGGCGCGCGTCGAGCTGGAACTCCGGGCCGCCGGCGTTCAGATAGACGATCGCGTAGAAGATATCGTCGCGCAGGTCGGTGATGACCACGCGGGTGAGCGTCACCTTGAGCCGGCCGAAGAGCGTCAGGAAGAGATCGTGGGTGAGCGGCCGCGGCGGCGTCACGCCCTGGAGCGGAACGGCGATCCCGGTCGCCTCCGCCAGCCCGATGGCGAGCGCGACCGAGCGGCTTGTCGCGCTTGCCCTGGAGCAGCACGGTCGGCTGCTGCGTGGCTCTGATCGACGAGGACCGCGACCACCTCGACCTCCTGCGCGCCGATCGGCTTCGGCGGTGCCACCTCCGGACGATCCGGAGCCAGTCGTCGTCGCGGTGGGGCATCCGAGCACTGCAAGGATCAGCAGGCACGATCACGCTGATCCGGACCCTCGTCTTCATGCTGGCTCCTGTCCACCGAAACGGTGGCGCCAGTATAGCGCCGCCCGTCAGGCGGCGCGACGGTCGGTCAGGGCCATGCTGAGCGTCGAGCCGAGCAGCATGCACGACGCCAGCATGCATCCACATGAACGCGTAGCCGATGGCGTGCGTGATGTAGCCGAATGCGAACGAGCCCACCGTCTGGCCGACCAGGAAGACCGTGCTGAACATGGCGATGATGACGGCGCGCCGCGTCCTCCGGCGCGTGGTCCGTCACCATCGCCGCGAGGCCGGGATAGAGCAAGCCGTGGGCCCCTCCCGACATCAGCCCGATGACGAAGAGCACGGGGACGACCGGCGTGAGGCTCGTGCGGCTGACGAGGAAGCCGAGCAGGGCCAGCAGCGCCGTCGCGCCGGCGTACACGAACATCGAGGGACGATCACCGCCCGCCGCCCGCGCGAATCGATCAGCCGCCCGCCGAACACGCGCACGCCGATCGCGGCGACGGCGAAGGCCGTGTAGAAGAGCGACAAGGGTCTCCACTCCCAGGCTGTCCGCAAAGGTCGGCAGGAAGACGAAGATCGTGCCGGCGCCGAGACCGAAGAAGAAGGTGACCACCATGTGGCGATGGCGGAGCTCGTCCAGACCGCCGCGCTCCCAGAGTGACCCGGCCACCGGCAAGGGGCCTCCTGGTCGTCCACCCGGCAGGCTCCAGACGTATCCGGCCGCCACGACCGCCATGGCGGCGGCCATCCATGAAGAGCGGCCTGAAATCCCATCCGGCGGACCATCACCTCGCCGATGAGCGGCGCAATGGCGGTCGCCACGAGCCCGGCGACGCCGTAGATGCCGAGCGCCCAGCCCCGGCGCGCGGGCGGGGTCAGATCGATGACGTAGGAATAGTTCGCCACGAAGAAGGCCGAGAAGCCGACGCCCTGGAGCACGCGGACAAGGCCAGCATCGGGATCGTGGGCACGAGGGCCGCGAGGAGGGCCGAGCCGATGACGAGGCCGGCTCCCAGGAGCATGAAGGGCCGTCGACCCAACGCATCGACGAACGGGCCGACGACCGGCTGGCAGAGGATGCCCACCGCGTTGTAGAGACCCATGACGATGCCGATCTCGATTTCGGTGCCGCCCGCGCCCTCGATGTAGAGCGGCAGGAGGATGAAGCAATTCAGGCTGAAGAAGAAAAAGAAGTTGGTGATCGTCGCCCGAACGAAAGCCTTGTCGGCTAAAATGGGCGATGACACTCGAAAATTATCGCATGACCACGATAGACGCCACGCTTCGCCACGCTCTCGAGGTGAGCGGTCGCGATCTGATCCTGACGCTCGATCCCGCGCTCCAGGGCCTTCCCGAGACCGCGCACGGCGGCTCGGTGCTCGCCGTGTTCGACACGCTGTCGGACGTGTCGGGGCCCCGAGAGGTCTCCGGCGTGTATCGCCGCCGCGTCCCCCTCGGCGCGCCGCTGATGCTCCTCCGGAGCCGCGCGGACTCGACGGAGACGTTCGTGCTGTCCGATCCCGCCGGCGGCGTCCTGGTCGACGGACGCGTCGCGTCCCTGGCCGCGGACGCCCATCGCCGCCCCGCTCGACCGGCGCGACGATGAGCCTCAGACGCAGATCCGCTGCCGATCTCACGCACGTGCTTCGCGTGCGGAACCGACAACGATCTGGGGCTCCGCGTCCGGCTCGGCTTCGACGCCGACGCGGTCCGGGCGACGTGGCAGCCGCGCCCTTCGTTCCGGCAGGCCGACGGCTCGCTGGCCCCCGCGGCGCTGACGACGCTGCTCGACGAGACCGCCTTCTGGCTCGGCGCGCTCGCCACGGGCGAATCCGGCATGACGACCGAGCTCTGCGTGTCGCTCCTCCTGGCCCGCCCGGTTCGGCGCGCCCGTGACGGTGACCGGCGTCCGCGACACCGTGCGCCCGCGCGGGGCGACCCGCGCTACCAGGAGACCGAGGTCGCCGCGTTCGCCGATGGTCAGGTCGTGGCGACGGCGCGCATCACGTTCGTCGCCGTGCGCGGCGCGGCCCGCCGGCTCGTCACCGGGATGCTGGCGATGAACGATCCGGCCTGCGTGCGGCGCGTGTTCCCCGCCTATACACGCTAGCGGGTCGGTGGTCGGCGCGCCACGACCGCCGGTGGCGACAGGCGTCGTCGTCGATGGCGTCGTCGCAACCGGGTGCGGTGCAGCTCACTGAGGCGGACAGAAGGAGACGCATGATGCCCAAGACTACCCAGCTCGTCCTGTCGCTCCGGTCCAAGACCGGCGTCCTGGCCGGCATCGGCCGCGCACTGGCCGAGGCCAAGGTCAACATTCTCTCGCTCTCGGCCGCCGAGGCGGCCGGCCGCGGAAAGATCCGCATGGTGGTCAACAAGCCGGCCCTCGCCAAGCGGGCGCTCCGGAAGGCGCGCGTTCGCTTCGTCGAAGAGGTCGCGTTCGCCAAGCGGCTCCGCAACAAGCCCGGCTCCCTCGCGCGCGTCGCGGAGAAGCTGGCGCGCGCCCGCGTCAACATCAAGTCCGCGTACGCGACGACGGCCGGCCGTGGCGGCGCCACCGTCATCATCACCGTCTCCAACCCCGCCAAGGCGCGGCGGCTCATCAACTAATTTAGCCCGCCCGGCTCGGGGCGGGCGGGGGCGGGGAGGGATGCGAGGCCCGACTGCGTCCCGACTGCAAACATTCCGGGACTTTGATTTGTCGGGCCACGTTGAGGCAGCGGTGCCTACACGGGACGCAGGCGGGGCCTCGCATCCGTCCCCGCCTCCGCGCCGTCCGGCACGTCTGACGCTATCGGCCGGGACGAGAGCTGTCCGTGGCGGCGCTCAACGCAGCAACCGATCCAGTCTTAGCTCGTTTCCATGCCCGGTCAGCGGGCGCCGGTCAGCGCAGGCGGGTCAGCGCAGGGGGCGAAAGAACGCGCGGATGTCGGCGGCCAGGGCTTCGGGCTCCTCGAGGGCGGCGAAGTGGCCGCCGGCCGGCATCATGGTCCAGCGCTGGATGTTGTAGCTGCGCTCGGCCCATGGCCGGGGCGGCAGCAGGATCTCGCGCGGGAACGCGGCGTAGGCCGTGGGCACCGTGATGCGCTGGCCGTCGGGGATCGGCCACGGACGATGGACGCGCGCGTAGTACGGCCAGAACGAGCGAGTTGATCGCGCCGGTGATCCAGTAGAGCGTCACGTTGGTGAGCAGGGTGTCCTTCGAGAAGCGGCGCTCGACGTCGCCGCCGCAGTCGCTCCACGTCCGGAACTTCTCGACGATCCACGCGGCGAGCCCCACCGGCGAGTCGCTGAGGCCGTAGGCCAAGCGTCTGCGGCTTCGTGCCCTGGATCGCACTGATAGCCCGTTTCCTCGCGCAGCCAGTGCTGGAGCTGCTTGATGTAGGCGCGCTCCTCGTCGGTCGGGGCGGCGGGCAGCGCCGGGTCGCGGCGCACGGCGAGCAGGTTCAAGTGAATCCCCGCCAGGCGCTCGGGATATCTGCAGGCCGAGCCGCGACGTGATGAAGGCGCCCCAGTCGCCGCCCTGCGCGGCGAAGCGGCCGATAGCCGAGGACGTCGGTCATCAGGCGCGCGAAGACGTCGGCGATCTCCTCGACGCCGAAGCGCGGCTGATTCGGGCGGAACGAGAAGCCGTAGCCCGGCAACGACGGCGCCACGACCGTGAAGGCGTCGGCCGGGTCGCCGCCGAAGCGCGCGGGATCGGTCAGCATCGGCAGGATCCGCTCGAACTCCACGATCGATCCGGGCCAGCCGTGCGAGAGCAGGAGCGGCATCGGCGCCGGACCCGACGCCGGGCTCGTGGATGAAGTGGAGGTCGATCCCGTCGAGGTCCACCGTGAACTGCTCGGAGCCTGTTCAGGCGCGCCTCGTGCGCGCGCCAGTCGTACCGCGTGCGCCAGTAGTCGACGAGCTCCTTCATGTACGCGAGGCTCGTGCCGTAGCGCCAGCCGGCGTCCGGCGGCTCGTCGGGCCAGCGCACGCGCTCGAGCCGGGCGCGCAGGTCGGCGAGCACCGTCCTCGGTCCACCTTGATCGTGAACGGGCGCGGCGTCACGCGCGGCTGTCCCCGAATCCCTGCTTCGCGGCTTCCACCCACGCCTGCCAGGCCTCGGGCGCGTGACCGATGGCCACGCGGCCGCCGCAGCGCACGAGCGGCGTCCGGAGCAGGCGCGGCTCGGTCAGCGCGCGCTCGAGCAGACGCTCGGGCGAGTCGCCCGCCACGCGGAGGCCGAGCGCCCGGAAGCGCGCGCCCTCGCGGTCGATCAGCGCCCCGGCGCCGAACTTCTCGGCGAAGCGCCTGAGCTCGCCGCGGGCGGCCGGGCGCTCCTTCAGGTCGACGAAGTGCACGGAGACGCCCCGCTCCTTGAAGAAGCGCTGCGCCTTGCGCGTGTCCTGGCAGTCGGTGAAGCCGAAGATCTGCGCCTGGACCGTCGTCACTGGCGCCGGGCTCGCCGACGGAGACGCGCACGGCGCCTCGGCGGCGAGCGACGCGAGGCGGCGCCGCAATCCCTGCCAGGCGCTCTCCGGCACCGGCTCGGCGGCCCGGGTGGCGGGCGCTCGCCGACGCGCGGGCCGTGGAAGTCCGAGCCGCCCGTCGCGACGAGCCCGAGCCGCGCGCACATCGCCCGATATGTCGCTCGTCTGCGCGGGCGAGTGCTCCGGATAGAACGTCTCGATGCCCAGCAGCCCGGCCGTCCACCAGCTCGGGGATCAGCTCGTCGCGGTTCGCGAGCCCGGGATGAGCGAGCACCGGCACGCCGCGCGCGCGCCGGATGACCTGCGACGGCCTCGACGGGCGTGAAGCGCCTGCGCGGCACGTTCGCCGGACCGTTCAGTCGAGAGATAGCGGTCGAACGCCTCGCGCACCGACTTGACGTAGCCGCGGTCGACCATCGCCTGCGCCACGTGCGGGCGGCCGGCCGAGCCCTCCTTCACGAGCGCGAAGACCTCGGCGGGATCGATCGGCATGCCGAGCTCCGCGAGCCGCTCGCGCGATCCGATAGACGCGCTGCCGCCGCTCTTCGCGCTGCGCGCGCAGGAACTCCTGGAACCACGCGCGCTTCCCAGTCGACGCAGTAGCCGAGCACGTGGATCTCGGCGCCCGGGACGTCGCAGTTGATCTCGAGGCCGGGGACGATCTCGAGCGGCGCGAGCCTGCGCGCCTCGTCTATGGCCTCGCGCCAGGCCGCCGGTGGAGTCGTGGTCGGTCACGGCGAGGACGCGCACGCCGTGGCGGGCCGCCAGTCGAACCAGCTCGCGCGGGGCGAGCGTTCCGTCGGACGCGGTCGTGTGCGAGTGCAGGTCGACCGCGGCCCCCATCGTCTAGTCGCCCAAGTAGGTCAGGACCGTACGCACCGCGAATCCGGTGGCGCCCTTCGGAGCCAGCGGCAGATCCTTTTCGGTGAAGGCCGGCCCCGCGATGTCCAGGTGCGCCCACGGCGTCTTGCCCGCGAACTCTTTCAGGAACAGCCCGGCGGTGATGGCGCCACCGCCGCGCGGGCCGACGTTGTTGAGATCCGCCACCTCGCTCTTGAGGTTCTCGCGGTACTCGTCGATCAGCGGCAGCTGCCAGAGCCGCTCGCCCGCGGCGTCCGCCGCCCTCAGGAGCCGATTGGCCAGCGCCTGGTTGTTCGTCATGAGCCCCGAGCAGAGCTGGCCGAGCGCGATGACGCACGCGCCGGTCAACGTCGCCATGTCGATGATCTCGTCGGCCTGGATATTCGTGATGGCGTAGCAGAGCCCGTCGGCGAGCGTCAGCCGTCCCTCGGCGTCCGTGTTGCCGATCTCGATCGTGGTGCCGTTCATGGCGCGCAGCACGTCGCCCGGGCGGATGGCCGAGCCCGACGGCATGTTCTCGGTCGCCGCGATCAGTCCGTGCACCTCGACCGGCGGGCTTGAGCGCCGGCAGCGCGCGCATGATCCCCGAGCACGGCGGCGGCGCCGGCCATGTCGTACTTCATGCGCAGCATGCCGTCGGGAGGCTTGAGATCGAGCCCGCCGGAGTCGAACGTGATGCCCTTGCCGATGAGCACGACCTTCTTGCGCTTGCGGCCGCGCGGCGGGCCGGCCGGGCGGGTTGTAGGTCAGATGGATGAACTTCGGCGGCTGCTCGCTCCCGGCGGCGACGCCGAGGAACGCACCCATGCCCATTTTCCGGCACTCGGCCCGGTCGTACACCTTGACGCTGAGCCGCGATCCGTCCTCCCCGAGCTCGGTCGCCGCGCGGGCGAGATCGGTCGGGTGCAGGTCGTTGGCGGGCGCGTTGATCAGGTCGCGCGCCAACGACGTCGCCAGCGCGAAGCTCTCGCCGCGACGCATGCCGTCGGCGGCCTCGCGCGCTCGGCGCGCGTCGGGCTCGACGATGCGGAGCTCGGTCACCGTTTTCTCTGCTTTCTCGCGCTTGTAGCGGTCGAAGTGGTAGGTGCCGAGGATGGCGCCTTCGACGACGGCCTGCGCCCGCTGGCGCGCGGTCAGTCGGTCGCCGAGCACCTCCATGGCGACCGTCGCGCGCGCCGAGGTCGCGCGCCCGGCGCACCGCCGCCGCGGCCGCCCGGCGCAGCACCTCGGAGGTCGCCTCGGCGCGCGGGCCGAGCCCGGCGACGACGATGCGGCGCCCGTCGGCGTGGGCGTGCGTGACCTGTCCCGCCTTCGCCGAGAACTTCTCGGCGTCGAGCACCCGCTTGAGCTGGCCCTGCGCCGCGCGATCGAGACGCGCCAGCCGCTCGGGCAGCTTCGTTTCGCCGGTGTAGAGACCGACGACGAGCGCGTCGGCCGGTGACGTCCTCGAGCCGCTTCGTGACGATCTCGACCTTCACCCGCACGTTCCTCCCTCTCAAGCGCCTCGGCCCGCCGGATCATGTCCAGGAGCCCCTGGGTCGTGTCGAGCTCCGCCACCCGGCCGATCTCGACCCACTGCGCATCGGCGGCGTCGCTCGCCCGCCACGACGTCCATGCGAGTCGGGATACGCCAGGTAGTCCACCAGTACGTAATGATAGCGAATACGGCCCGCGTCATCCTTCACGACGCGGTGAGGACGCCCGCGACGTCGACGACCCGGATGCTCGATCGCGCACTCCTCGATGATCTCGCGCGCGATCGCCTCGCGGTGGTCTCGCCGAGCTCGACGAGGCCGCCGGGCAGGCTCCATTTCCCGAACGACGGCGACTGGCCGCGCCGGACGAGCAGCACCTTGTCCTCGTGGAGGATGACGGCGCCCGACGCCGACCCGGGGATAGTCCGGGTACTCGCGGCTCATCGGGGGCCCGTCAGCCAGGCGTCGGTCGCGTACTTGTCGCGCGCCAGCCGCTCGACGCTCGCGGCCTCGTCCGCGCTGAGCCCGTCGGGCCGCAGCGTCGAGCCCGTGCTCGCGCTCGAACGCGGCCGCGAGCGCGCGGCCACGTCGTCCAACTTCGGCGCGATGACCGAGCGCGGTCTCCAGCGTCGTCAAGCGTGGCGAGCGGATCGTCGGTCGTCGGGAAGATCTCGGCGACGCGGCCGCGTCGACGCCGAGCAGGATCGAGCCGTGCTGGAGAAACGTGCTGCCGTAACGGCGCTGCGCGCTCCCGACGAGCTTGCGCCCGTCAAGCTCGATCTCGCAGCTGCCGGTGCGCGCGAAGCAGAACGCGGGCGTCGGCTCGTCGCCTCGGGCGACGCCCACCATCTCGACGGGGGCGCCGAGCGCCGCGCAGCCCGGCGGCGAGCGCCCGCCCGATCCACTGGTAGCTGTACAGCAGATCGCGCGCGCCGCCGCCGATGTCCTCGGCCGCGGCGACGACGCTGTACGTCAGCTCGCGCTCCGGACCATCGTGGTAGATCGCGCTCCCGCCGGTGGCCGTCGCACGAGCCCGACGCCGAGGCGCCGGCACGCGGCGACGTCGACGTGGCGGTCGAGCGGCTGGCCGTAGCCGAGCGACACCGTCGGCGGCGCCCAGGCGAAGAAGCGGATCGTCGGCGGCGAAGTCGCCCGCGCGCCGTCCGAGCCAGAGCGCCTCGTCGATCGCCATGTTGGTGGCGCCGTCGGTGGGCTCGGTCACGAGAAGCCGCCAGGTCCGGCCGCTTCGGCTGTCGGTCACGGCCCCTAGCATCGCACGAGACCGCCGCGGCCGCTGCGCCCCACCGCGGGATTACTGCTGTGACAGCGCGCGGAGGAAGGCATGCCGGAGCTCCGCCGGCAAGGTGCCGGCGCCCTCGAGCATCATCCGCATGAGCTGGCACGCCCGCTCGTCGGACAGCTCCGCTCGCTTGACGACGTCCGCCATCACCGCCGGGCGGTCGCCCTCGGGAAGCTTCGCCACGATGGATTGCAGCGCCCGCACCCGCGCCTCGTGGTCGACCGACAGAGGCGGCGCGTCGTCCAGCGCGAGCAGGCTGGCCTTGGCGCTCAGTCGCGCCCAGGCTCGCGCGTCGGGTTCCCCGAGCTCGGTCAGGGTCCGGGCGCCGAGCGCGGGGTCGTCGACGCGGCCCTTCCACATCGCGGCGCAGAGCGCCGGCGAGCGCTCGGCCATCCGGGCTTTGATACGCGCCCAGTCCTGCAGGTCGGCCGGCTCGAGATACTGCAGGCCGCGCGTCGTGAGGCTCCCGGCCAGCGCCCTGATCTCGGCGGGCGATTTGCCGCTCGTGACCTCGCGGAATCTCGGGGTGGGACACGAGCTTCTTGTATTCATCGCGATACCGACCGGACGCGACCGCGTCGCGGATCGTCCGGGCGTCGAGGCCCACGCCGAATCGCTCGGCCATGCCCGTCCGGATCGCCGTGAGCGCACCGCCCTCGGCCAGGACGATGGCGAGGACGACGGCGGCGATCCGGACGGCGACCTTCGCCCGGGGATTCGAAAACCGCCGCGACAGGGCGATCCCGAGCGGGATGCCGATGGCGATTCCGACCACGCCGGCCGCGATGGCAATCAGGACGATGGGGCGCCTCGCGCCGCGCTGACGTCGTCAGGGCTCGGTGTCACCGAGCCACCGTGTGTAGACGGCGTGGTCGGAGGCCGAGAAGCAGCAGAAGACGATCTCCTCGATCGTGGGAAACTCCCGCACCGCAGCTCGTGCCGTCGTCACCGCGACCCTCGCGGCAGGCTCGAACGGGTAGCCGAAGACGCCCGTGCTGATGCTCGGGAAGGCGAGCGTGCGAATGTCGTGCGACGCCGCGACCTCGATCGAGCGCCGATAGCACGAGGCGAGCAGCTCGGGCTCGCCGCTGGCGCCGTCACGCCACACCGGTCCCACGGTGTGGATGACGAACCTGGACGGCAACCGATAGGCGTTGGTGAGCTTGGCGTCACCGGTCCGGCAGCCACCGAGCTGGCGGCACTCGGCGAGCAGCTCGGGCCCAGCGGCGCGGTGGATCGCGCCGTCGACGCCGCCGCCGCCGAGCAAGGATGAGTTCGCCGCGTTGACGATGGCGTCGACCGAGAGCGTGGTGATATCGGCGTGAACGGCGCGGAGCCTGGCTAGGCCCGCCGCGTCCACCTGAGATTCGGCTCGCGCGCGGCCTTGGTCTGGTCGAGCCGGCGCACCGGCGTGGTGACCGGCGCCTCGTGGATCAGGCCAGCGTTCGTCTCGGCCTCGCGCGCGATCTGGATCATCGCGTCGCAGAAAGCGTCGAGCGTCTCCTTCGCCTCGGTCTCCGTCGGCTCGATCATCAGCGCCTCCTCGACGATCAGCGGGAAGTACGTCGAGGGCGCGTAGAAGCCGAGATCGAGCAGGCGCTTGGCGATGTCGGTCGCGGTGACGCCGAGCTTCTTCTGACGGCGGGCCGACAGCACGCACTCGTGCATGCACGGCCCGGGCACCGCGACGTCGTAATCCTGCTCCAGCCGCTTCATGATGTAGTTCGCGTTCAGGATCGCGTTGTCGGACACGGCGCGCAGGCCGTCGGGGCCCATCGTGCGGATGTACGTGTAGGCGCGCACGAGCATGCCGAAGTTGCCCCAGAAGGCCTGGAGCTTGCCGATCGACTTCGGCCGCTTCCAGTCGAGCGCGTACGCGTCGCCGTCCTTCGTGACCACCGGCACCGGCAGGAAGGGCTCGAGGTGCGCCTTGACGCCGACCGGGCCCGCGCCGGGGCCGCCGCCGCCGTGCGGCGTCGTGAACGTCTTGTGCAGGTTGAAGTGGCAGACGTCGAAGCCGAGGTCGCCCGGGCGCGTGATGCCGAGGATCGCGTTGAGGTTGGCGCCGTCCATGTAGACCTGCACGCCCTTGGCGTGGCACAGCTCGGTGATCTCGACGATGCGCGGCTCGAACATCGCCGAGCGTGTTCGGCACCGTGATCATGAACGCGGCCACGTCCGTGTCCAGCGTGCGCGCGAGCGCGTCCACGTCCACCTCGCCGTTCGGGCAGCGACTTCACCTCGACGACCTCGTAGCCGGCGATCGCAGTGGACGCCGGGTTGGTCCCGTGGGCGGAGTCGGGCACGAGCACCTTCGTCCGCTTCTCGCCGCGCGACCGGTGATACGCGCGGATCATGAGGACGCCGGCGAGCTCGCCCTGGGCGCCCGCCGCGGGCTGGAGCGAGACGGCGTCCATGCCGGCGATCTCGGCCAGGTCCCGCGCCAGCTCGTGCATGAGCTGGAGGGCGCCCTGCGCCAGCGCCTCGGCGCCGCGTGGGGATGCAGGCGCGCGAAGCCGGCCAGGCGCGCCATGTCCTCGTTGATCTTGGGGTTGTACTTCATCGTGCACGAGCCGAGCGGATAGAAGTGCGTGTCGACGCCGTAGTTCATCCGCGACAGGCGCGAGTAGTGGCGGACCACGTCGAACTCGGAGACCTCCGGCAGCGCGGTGCGCCTCGTCGCGAAGGTACTGGGCCGGCAGGCAGCTTCCGCGGCGTCGGCCTCGGGGACGTCGGCCTCGGCGAGCGACCAGGCGACACGCGCCGGGCGAGGACAGCTCGAAGATCAGCTTGTCGTAGCGCGTCGGCCATCACGCCACCGCCTTCTCGAGCGCCGCCGCGAACGCGTCGATCTCCGCCTTCGTCCGCTTCTCGGTCACCGCCACCAGCAGGCAGTCGGCGAGGCGCGCGGTCGAACGTCTTGAGCGGCGACGCCGGCGAGGATCCCCTGCCGCGCGAGCCGCGGCGATCGACGCGCTCCGGCGGCTTCGGCAGCTTGAGCGCGAACTCCTTGAAGAACGGCGCGGCGAATCGCAGCGACACGCCGGGAACCTTGGCCAGGCGCTCGGCCGCGTAGTGGGCCTTTGCCGTCGACAGCTCCCCGACCCGGACGAGCCCGCGGCGCCCGAGCGTGGCGAGGTAGATCGTGGCCATCAGGGCGCAGAGCGCCACGTTGGTGCAGATGTTCGAGGTCGCCTTGGCGCGGCGAATGTGCTGCTCGCGCGTCTGCAGCGTCAGCACGAAGCCGCGCTTGCCGTCGCGGTCCACCGTGGCGCCGACGAGGCGTCCCGGCATCCGGCGCACGAGCTCGTTCTTCGCGGCGAACACGCCGAGGTTCGGGCCCGCCGAAGCCCATCGGCACGCCGAGCCCCTGCCCTTCGCCCACGACGATGTCGGCGCCGAGCTTGCCCGGCCCCTCGAGCACGCCGAGGTTCACCGGATCGGCGACGACCACCAGCAGAGCGCACCGGCCGCGTGCGCGATCTCGGCCGCGGCGGCCACGTCCTCGAGGCAGCCGTAGAAGTTCGGCGTCTGGATGACGAGCGCCGCCGTCTTCGCGCCCACGAGCTGCCGCGCTGCCGTCGAGGTCGGTGCACCCCGTCAGGCGCGCGGCACGTCGCGAAGACGCACACCCGGGCCTTCGCAGTAGGTCGCGGTGACCCGCCTGTAGAGCGGATGGACGCGCGCGCGAGAGCACGATCTCCTTGCGCTCCGTGACCGCATGGGCCATCAGCGCCGCCTCGGCGAGCGACGACGCGCCGTCGTAGATCGACGCGTTGGCCACGTCCATGCCCGTCAGCTCGGCGATCATCGTCTGGTACTCGTAGATCGTCCGGAGCGTCCCCTGGCTCGCCTCGGGCTGGTACGGCGTGTAGGCGGTGAAGAACTCGCCGCGCAGGATCATGTGGTTGATCGGGCTCGGGATGTAGTGATCGTACGAGCCCGCACCGAGGAAGCACACGTGCGACTCGGCGTCGCGCGTTGCGTCCGGCCAGCGCCGACATGTGCCGGATCAGGTCCGTCTCGGCCAGGGCCGGTACCAGACCGAGCGGCCGAGCCAGCCGCGCCTTGGGCGGGATCTTGACGAGCAGCTCCTCGAGCGAGCCCGCGCCGATCACGCCGAGCATCTTCTTCTGCTCGTCCGGCGTGTTGGCGATGTAGCGCGAGGCCATCAGTGGCCTCCCTGCGCGATGAACTCCTCGTACTGCTCCGCGGTCAGGAGCTGGTCCCACTCGCCCTTGCTCGACGGCTTGACGACGATCATCCAGCCCTTGCCGTACGGATCCTGGTTGACGATCTCGGGCTTCTGCGCGAGCTCGCCGTTGACCTCGACGACCTCGCCCGAGATCGGCGCGAAGAGATCGGACACCGCCTTGACCGACTCGACGACGCCGAAGTTCTTGGCTGGCCGTCACCTTCGCGCCGACCTTCGGCAGCTCGACGAAGACCACGTCGCCGAGCTGCTCCTGCGCGTAGGCGGTGATGCCCACGCGCATGCGGTCGCCGTCCTGCTTGGCCCACTCGTGCTCGCGCGTGTACTTCAGGTCCTTGGGAACGTTGGCCATGATCTCCTCGCGCTTAGCCAGCCTTCTTCACCTTTGACGGGGTAGAACGGCGTGCTCGACGACCCGGGCCGCCTTGCCCTGGCCGCGGATCTCCACCGCGAGCTCGGTGCCGACGCGTCGCCAGCGCCGTCTCCACGTACGCGATCGCGATGTACTTGTCGACCGAGGGCCGTACGAGCCCGACGTCACCGACGCCGACGGCGCGGCCGTCCTTCAGCACCGGATAGCCGTGGCGCGCCACGGCGCGCTCGGCCATCTCGATGCCGACCAGCCGGCGCCGGACGCCCTCGGCCCGGATCTTCTCGAGCGCCTCGCGGCCGATGAACTCGCCCTTGGCGGGCTTGACGACCCAGCCGAGGCCGGCCTCGAGCGGGTTCGTCGTCTCGTCGATGTCGTTGCCGTAGAGCGCGTACTTCATCTCGAGCCGCAGGGTATCGCGCGCGCCGAGCCCGATCGGGGCGACGCCGTCGGCGCGGCCGGCGCTCAGGAGCGCCTTCCAGAGCTGCTCGGTCCCGTCGGCCGGGCGCGTACAGCTCGAAGCCGTCCTCGCCGGTGTAGCCCGTTCGCGAGATCAGCGTCGGCACCTCGCCGACGTTGCCGCGCGCGAAGCGGTAGTAGCCGATCGCCGTCACGTCGCGGTCGGCGAGGCGGCCGACGAGCGCCTCGGCCTTCGGCCCCTGCACCGCGATGAGCCCGGTGCCCTCGGACGCGTTGCGCCAGCGCGCGTCCCGAACGTGCTCCGTCGACTTCGTCACCCACGCCCAGTCCTTGTCGATGTTCCCCGCGTTGACGGTGATCATGTACCGGTCGTCGCCGACGCGATAGACGGTGAGGTCGTCGACGATCGTCGCCGCTCGGGTAGCAGAGGACCGAGTACTGGATCTGGCCCACCTGCAGGGCCGCCACGTCGTTGGTGGTCAGAAGCTGGAGCGCGGCGAGGGCGCCGGGGCCCTCGACCTCGAACTCGCCCATGTGGCTCACGTCGAACAGGCCGACGGCGCTGCGCATCGTCCGGTGCTCCTCGATGATGCCGGTGTACTGCACCGGCATCTCCCAGCCGCCGAAGGGCACCATGCGCGCGCCGGCCTCGACGTGCGCCTGATACAGCGGCGTGCGCTTGAGCGGCTGCGCGTTCACGCCTTCGGCAGACAGTCGCGGAGCGGCTTGACCTGACAGCCCGCACGGTCGAGCGCTTCGCGGACGGCACGAACGATCTGCTGGGCGCCCGGCGTGTCGCCGTGGCAGCAGATGGTCTGGACCGAGATGTCGATCTCGACGCCGTCGATCGTGCGCACCTTGCCCTCCATCGCCATCTTCACGGCCTGGGCCGCCGCCCGCTCGGGGTCGGTGATGAGCGAGCCCGGGAGCTTGCGCGAGACCAGGGTGAGGTCGACGTTGTACGCGCGGTCGGCGAAGCCCTCGGACGCCACGCGCACGCCCATCTTGCGCGCAGTGCCGGTCGTACTTGCCCGAGCCCAGCGCCATCAGGATCAGGTCGCTTTCCGGACTCGCGCGCCGACTCCGCCGACCGCGGTGGCGAGCGGCTCGTCCTTCTCGATCATCGAGTAGAGGATGCCGTGCGGCTTCGTGTGCTGCAGCTCGCCGCCCGCGGCGCGGACGAACTCGCGGAGCGCGCCGGTCTGGTAGCAGAGGTAGTCCTTCAGCTCCTGCGGCGAGACGTCCATCACCCGGCGCCCGAAGCCCATGAGGTCCGGCAGCGAGGGATGCGAGCCGATCGCCACGCCGTGCCGGATCGCCAGCTCGACGGTCTTGCGCATCACGTGCGGATCGCCGCCGTGGAAGCCGCAGGCGACGTTGGCCGAGGTGATGTTCGGCATGATCTCGTCGTCCGCGCCGAGCGTCCAGCGGCCGTAGCTCTCGCCCATGTCGGCGTTGAGATCGATGAACTTGGCCATCGTGAGCTCCTATCCTCGCGCGAGCACGCGCGCGAGCGCGTTGATGAAGCGGTCGACGTCCTCGTCGGTCATCGCGAGCGAGCAGGCGCCGAGTCCCCGCTGGGTCATGAGGATCCCCTCGTTCAGGAGCCCGAGGAACACGCGCAGCGGCGTCTCGCCGTCCTTGGGCCGCGCAGAACGATAATCGGTCAGCGCCTCCGAGGTCCAGTGTAGCCAGAACAGCGAGCCGAGCCCGGTCACCTGGCCCCGGCGCCGCGTCCCCGCGAGCAGTCGCGCGACGCCTCCGCGCAGGCGCTCGCCGAGCACGTCCAGGCGCGTGTACGCCTCGGGCGTCAAGGCGTTCATGGTCGCCAGCCCGGCCGCCATCGTCACCGGGTTCGCGTTGAAGGTGCCGCCGTGGCTGATGCGGGCGCCCCCCTTGCGCGGATCGTAGAAGTCCATGATGTCGCGCCGGCCGCCGAACGCGCCGACCGGCAGCCCGCCGCCGATGATCTTGCCGAAGGTCGTGAGGTCGGGCCGGACGCCGAAGCGCTCCTGGGCGCCGCCCCACGCGGTCCGGAACGAGATGACCTCGTCGAAGATCAGCACGATCCCGTGCCGCTCGGTGATCTCGCGCAGCCGCGCGAGGAAGCCGTCGGCCGGCGGCAGCAGGCCGGCGTTGCACATCATCGGGTCCACGATGAGACAGGCGAGTTGCGCCGCCTCCGCCTCGAGGATCTCCGCGCAGGCCTCGACGTCGTTCCACGGCAGGACCACGACGTGCTTGAGCACCGCCGGCGGCACCCCCGCCGACCAGGCTACGGGCTTGGGTCGCTTGCGGCTGCCGGCCGACTTCGCTCGCCGCTCACGCTCACCATCACCCAGTCGTGCGTGCCGTGATAGGCGCCCTCGAACTTCGCGATCTTCGTCCGACCGGTGAAGGCGCGCGCCAGCCGCACCGCGTTCATCGTGGCCTCGGTGCCCGAGTTGGTGAACCGAATCGCCTGCACGGAGGGCACCCGGCGGGTCAGGAGCTCGGCCAGGCGCACCTCGTGCTCGGTCGGGCCCCGGGAACGACAGGCCGAGCTCGACCGCCTGCTGCACGGCCTTCACGACGTCCGGCGGCGCATGGCCCAGGATCAGGCTCGTGTAGTTGCCGTTGAAGTCCAGACGATCGATCCCGTCGGCGTCCCAGATGTGGGCGCCCTGGCCCCGCTGGATGGCGAAGGGATAGGGATCGAAGAAGGTCGTCGTGCGGCTGTTGCCGCCCGGCATGACCGCCAGCGCTTCCTCGTGCAGGACGCGCGATCGGCCCGACTTCGCGGTGTACTCGTTCAGTTCTTTCTCTACGCTCATGCGATCTCCTCTCTCACCGCTGTGTCCAGCGCGGTGTCGGACTCGCGCAAGAGCCGGTGCGCCGCGTCCACGCCGATGGGCTGGAAGCGGAGCGACTGACCGGGCCTCGCCTGGCCGACGCGCCAGATGTCACTCGAACAGATGGTGGCCACCTTCGTGTAGCCGCCCGTCGATTGCCGGTCGACCAGGAGCACGATCGGCTGCCCGTCGCCGGGAACCTGGATGGACCCGAGCGCGATCCCGTCGGAGACGATGTCGTGGCCTCGCGCGTGGGCGATCCGCGGCCCGTGCAGGCGCGCGCCCATCCGATCCGACTGCGGCAGCACCTCGTAGCGCCCGCCGAACAACGCCTCGAGACCCTCGGCCGTGAAGCGGTCGTCCTGAGGGCCCGAGGACCGCACGGATCGTCGGCTCGCCCGTGTAGTCCGGGATCGCGCGCTCGGCGACCCGGCGCGGTGTGACGGGGCCAGACAGAAAGATCTCGAGCTGGTCGCCTTTCCTGAGCGCGCGCCCCTGAAGCCCTCCCACCCGGCCGCGAAGATAGGTCGAGCGCGATCCCAGCACGAGCGGGACGTCGAGCCCGCCGGCAAACCCGATGTACGACCTGACGCCCGTGCGTGCCGCGCCGAGCTTCACGACGTCGCCGGGCTTCACGGCGACCGTCGCCCATCCAGCCACCGCCTGGCCGTTCACGCTCAACGGCATGTCGGCGCCCGTCACCGACACCGCACCCGCGGTGGTGATCTCGAAGCGCGGACCGATCAGGGTGCACTCGAGCGCGGCGGCCGTGTCCGGGTTGCCGACGAGGCGGTTGGCGAGCACGAATGCGAATCGGTCGACGGGACCCGACGGCGGGATGCCGTAGCGCATCTGCCCGACTCGGCCGAGGTCCTGCACGGTGGTCTGGGGGCCGGCGTCGAGGATCTTGATCACGTGATCACCGGCTGGTAGGTCCGGGCCGCGACCGCGGCACCGATCGCGTCGAACGCTCTGCGATCGATCCGTCGAAACACGACCCGATCGCCCGGGCGCAAGAGCGTCGGCTCGGACGCGCCTGGATCATAGAGGGGCAGCGGCGTCCGCCCGAGAATCCAGAAGCCGCCCGGGCTCTCCACCGAGTAGATGCAGCACTGGATGCCGCCGATGCCGACGCTGCCCGGCGGAGTCTTCGTGCGCGGCGTGTCGAGGCGCGGGATGTTGATCCGCTCGGGCATCCCGGTCATGTACGGGAGCCCCGGCGTGAAGCCGATGAAGTAGACGAGATACTCGGCGCCGGCGTGCAGGCGGACCAGATCGTCGGCCGAGAGCTCGAGCCGCGCGGCGGCGGCGGTCAGGTCGAAGCCGAGCTCGGGGTCGTCGTAGCAGCACGGGCAGCTCGACCGTCCGGGGCGGCGGCAGGACCGCGGTGGTCGCCTGGTCCACCAGCGCGGCGATCGCTCCGCACAGCGGCTCGTATCCCACCACGCGAGGATCGTAGTACACGAGCAAGGACGAGTAGGCCGGAACCGTCTCGACGACGCCGGTCAGCCCCTTCTGCTGGATCAAGAACTCGAGCGCGCGGACTCGCGTGTTGACCTCGACGCTGATCGCCTCGCCGAGCTCGACGCAAACGGCGAGATCGCCCGCCGGCAGAAACCGCAACGCGCTAGATCGCCGCCAGCGCGGAGTTCGGCACGTCCGTGATGAACATGTGCCCCGGGCTGTGCGTGATCATGAACGGCGGTCGCGACGCGAGCGCCACGGCCTGCGGGGTGACGCCGCACGCCCAGAAGACCGGCACGTCCCCGCGCGCGAACTCTTGCGCGTCGCCCCAATCGGGGCGCGCGATGTCCGCGATGCCGATGGCGGCGGGGTCGCCGACGTGCACCGGGCGCGCCGTGGGCGCCGGGGAACCGTGCGCTCGCGGTCACGGCCTTCGCGAGATGCACGGCCGCGATCGGTCGCATCGAGACGACCATCGGCCCGTGGAAGACACCGGCGGGTCGGCACTGGGTCGACGTGCGCCACATGGCGACGTTCTTGCCGTGCTCCACGTGCCACAGCTTGATGCCGGCCTCGAGCAGCGCCCACTCGAAGGTGAAGGAGCACCCCAGCAGGAAGGCCACCAGGTCGTCCCGCCAGTAGGGCGTGGCGTCGGTCACCTCGTCGGCGAGGACGCCGTCCTTGTAGATCCGGTAGCGCGGGATATCGGTCCGGAGATCCGCTCCCGGCGCCACGCCGACGGGCTCCGGCGAACCCACGTCCGTCACCTCGATCAGCGGGCACGGCCGCGGGTTGCGCTGGCAGAACAGGAGGAAGTCGTACGCCTGCTCCTTCGGGAGCACCGCCAGATTGGCCTGGACGAAGTTCTGGCCGAGACCCGCGGTGATCCCGGTGAGCTTGCCGTTTCGGATGTCCCGCCGGATCTCTCGCGGATGGCGCGTGTCGATCGGCATAGCGGGATTCTACCTCGCTTCGGGCCGGCGGCGGGCTCTCACGGTCGCGCGGCGCTACCTCTGGCCGAGGCGCGGCCACACCTCCGGATTGACGAGCACGTCGGGCCGCTCGCCGCGCAGGACACGGAGCATCTCGCCGGAGACCTGCATCGCCGCCTGGCGGGTCGCCTCGCGCGTGACGCCGGCGACATGCGAGGAGCACACCACGTTCTGCAGATTGAGGATCGGGTTGTCCGCCGACGTGGGCTCCTCTTCCCAGACGTCGAGCCCGGCGGCGCCGAGCTTGCCGCGGGTGAGCGCCTCGAAGAGCGCGCGCTCGTCCTGGACGGGGCCGCGCGAGGTGTTGATGTAGATCGCGCCCGGCTTCATGAGCCCGATGGTCTTCTCGTTGACCATGTGCCGCGTCTCGGGCGTCAGCGGCGTGTGGCACGTCAGCACGTCCACCTGCGGCAGCAACTGCTTCGAGGCTCGCCACCGGCTCGGCGCCGCGACGCCGCAGCTCGTCCTCGGGCACGTACTTGTCGTAGCCGAGCACGCGCATCCCGAGCGCGCCCGCGAACTTCGCGACGCGCCGACCGACGTTGCCGACGCCGACGATCCCGAGGCGTCTTGCCGCCGAGCTCGGTGTTGCCGGCTCGCGCAGTGTTCCAATCCCCCGCGCGCGTCGCCTTGTCGACCGCGAACGTCCGCTTGACGCAGGTCAGCATCAGCATCAGCGCGTGCTCGGCCACGGCCTGCGAGTTGGAGCCGGGGGCGTGGACGACCGCGACGCCGAGCCGCGTCGCGGCGGGGATGTCGACGGTGTCGAGCCCGACGCCGTGCCGGCCGACCACCTTGAGCGCGCGGCAGGCCGCCATCAGGCTCTCGGTGCACCGCGGCCGGATGCGAAACAGGATCGCCTGCGCCTCGGCGGCCGCCTTGACCAGGCCGGCCTCGGTCTCGTCCTCGCACACGACGACCCGGGCTTCCTTCTCGAGCAGCGCCTTGCCATCGGGATGAATCGCACCGGCGAGCACGACCAGCGGACGCTCAGTGGCCATCGAGCGGATCTCCTTGAAGCTGGGGATTCATGGGCGCCCGGAGCGCAGGTGTCGGATTCTACTACTTCCAGGCGACGACGACGAGCCGGTGGGCGTCCAGCGAGAACGGTGTGCCGTCGAGGCCGCCGAAGAGCTCGACCTTGCGCCAGCGCTCCGGTCGCAGCATGTGCAAGAGCTCGTGGGCCGAGTAGAGCCGGATCTCGCTCTCGCCGATCAGCTCCTGAGGGCTGTCATCCGACTTCGCCGAGGCGCGCTTGAGGCGCCACCAGCGGGCGCGCCAGCGGCTCGTCGTCGGATCGAACTCGTTCTCGACCCGGATCGTCGAGCTGCCGCGCCGCATCCGCTCTTCCGGCGGCAGCGAGCGCACACACTGATCGCGGTTGCGCGTGTCGACCACGAAGGCGCCGCCGGGCTTGAGCGCGCGCCAGAACCGGTCCAGCACGAGCCGGTCCTCGTCCTCCGAAAAGTAGCCGATCGAGCTGAACAGGTTGACGGCGAGATCGAACTCGCTCGAGAACTCCATGTCGCGGATGTCCTGGCACGCCAGCGAGAGCGAGACGCCCGCCTCGCCGGCCGCCTTGCGCGCGCGGCCGAGCTCCGTCTCGCTGAAGTCCACGCCGGTCGTGCGCGCAGCCGCGGCGCGCGAACTCGACCGAGTGCCGTCCGAAGCCGCAGGGCGCGTCGAGCACGCGCGCGCCGTCCTCGAGCCCGGTGGCGCCGGCGATCCACTGGACGTCGCTCGCCGCGTCCGTGCCGGAGTCGACCGACTGCGAGATCTGGGGCCACGCTTCTCGGAAGAACCGCTCGCTCTGGAACACGAGGGGCATTATATTCCGGTTCATGACGACGCTGGTCACGGGCGCATTCGGCTGCATCGGCGCGTGGGTCGTGCGCGCGCTGCTCGCCGCGGGCGAGCGTTCCGTCGTCTTCGACCTGGGCGACGATCCGTGGCGCGTGCGCATGATCGCCGGGCCCGACGCGCCGAGCCGCGCGGTGGTCGTGCGCGGTGACATCACCGACCGCGAGAGCCTCGCGCGCGTCGTGCGCGATCACGCGATCCGCCGGGTGATCCACCTCGCCGCCTGGCAGGTGCCGCTCTGCCGGCAGGACCCGCCGCGCGGCGCCGCCATCAACGTCATGGGCACCGCGAACGTCTTCGAGGTCGCGCGCGCCGCCGCCGGTCAGATCGATCGGGTCGTGTACGCCTCCTCCGCGGCCGTCTTCGGCGCGCCCGGTCTCTATCCGCCCGGGCCGATCGCGGACGACGCGCCGACGCACCCGGCCACGCACTACGGCGTGTACAAGGTCACCAACGAGGAGACGGCGCGCGTCTACTGGGAGGAGCACCGGATCCCGTCGTCCGGCTTTCGCCCGCTGACGGTCTATGGGCCGGGTCGCGACTTCGGTCTCACGGCCGATCCGACCCTGGCGATGAAGGCCGCGGTGCTCGGCCGTCCCTTCCAGATCCGCTGGGGCGGCTCGACCGATCTCATCTATACCGAGGACGTCGCGCGCGCGTTGCTGGCAGCGGCGGGCTCGGGGCTCGACGGCGCCCGCGTCTACAACCTCCACGGCGCCTCGGCGTCGGTCGCCGACGTGGTGCGGACGATCGAGGCGGCGCGGCCGTCGGCGAAGGGGACGATCACGCACGTGGAGCAGGCCCTGCCGTTCCCGGCCGCGCTCGGCGACGCGCGCTACCAGAAGGATCTCGGTCCCGCTCCCGCCACCGCGCTGGCCGACGGCGTCGCGAAAACGCTCGACGAGTTCGAGCGGCTCAAGAAGGACGGACGGCTCGACAGCCGAGAGCTGACGTGACGGCCTATCGTGTCCAGCCCGCGACGGCGACGGACGCCGAGGCCATCTGCCACATCTATAACCAGGGGATCGAGGACCGCGTCGCCACGCTCGAGACCGAGCTCCGCACGCCCGACGAGCGCCGGCAGTGGCTGGCGGACCGCGACGCCCGACACCCGGTGATCGTGGCTGAATCTGCTGAATTTTTTGTAGCGGGGACCATGAGCCCGGCTCTGACCGAGGGTGGCCTGAGACAGGTGCGAGCCGGCTCCGGGTCTGCGGACAACCCTTCCGGCCCTGTAGGCTGGGCGAGTCTCAATGTCTTCAACGCGCGCGAGGCCTACCGCTTCGTCGCCGACATCTCGGTGTACGTCGAGCGCGGCTGGCGCGGCAAGGGCGTGGGCCGGGTCCTGCTCGACACGCTGACCGATCTCGGCCGCACCCACGGCTATCACAAGCTCGTGCTGTCCGCGTTCCCGGGCAACGCGGGCGGCATCGCCCTCTACACCAGGTCCGGATTCCGCCCGGTTGGGATCTACCGCGAGCAGGGGCAGCTCGACGGCAAGTGGGTGGACACGATCGTCATGGAGAAGCTCTTGTCGGCCTGAGCTCGTCGACCCGATCCGGACGCCGGGCCTCGGCGACGAGCGGCTCGGTGCGGATCCGCCGCATCAGCGGGACCAGCAAGGTGATCGCGAAGAACATGATGGAGAGCAGCCAGAACTCGTCCGCGTACGCCAGTACCTGCGCCTGGCCCACCGTATCGCGATAGAGCATCGCCAGCGCCCGGCTCTGCGCGGTGAACGGGTCGCCGCCCTCCCGGACGAAGTGGTCGCTCCAGTCCTTGAGCCGCGCCGTGGTGTCCACGCTCCAGACGTTGACGTGGCCGACCAGGGTCGTCTGGTGATACTGGCTGCGCCGCGAGAGGAGCGTCGCGGCCAGCGCGACGCCGCACGAGCCGCCGACGTTTCGAATCACGTTGAACGCCGCCGTCGCGTTGCCGAGCCGGTCCTTCCGGACCGTCGCCAGCGCCAAGGTGCTGAGCGGGACGAAGATGAAGCCCTGACCGAAGCCCTGAATGAAGCGCGGCCACACGAGCGTCCAGTAGTCGACGCCCAGGGTCAGGTTCGACATGAGGTGCAGCGCGATCCCGTTCAAGAGAAAACCCAGGGCGAGGAGGGGACGCTGGTCGACGCGCGCCACGAGCCGCCCGGCGATGAGCAGCGCGATCAGGTTGCCAACGCCCGCCGGCGCCAGCACGAGGCCCGACGTCCACGCGTCGTAGCCGAGGAGCTTCTGCGTGTAGAGCGCGAGCAGGACCATGCTCGAATAGAAGCCGATGCCGACCACCGCCATGAAGCCCGTGCCGACGGCGAAGTTCCGGTCGGAGAAGACCGACAGGTCGAGGACCGGCTCGTCCGTGGTCAGCTCGCGCAGCACGAACCCGACGAGCCCCGCCGCCGCGACGACGCCGAGGGTCACGATCATCCACGAGTCGAACCACTCCTGCCGCTCACCGCGGTCGAGCATCAGCTGTAGGCACGCGAACCCCAGCACCATCAGCACGAGCCCGAGCGCGTCGACCCGCCCGGGCTTCTTCAGGTACGACGGATCGAACAGGAACGCGCTGGCCATGAAGAAGCCGGCGAGGCCGATCGGCAGGTTGATGTAGAAGATCCAGCGCCACGACCAGTTGTCGGCGATCCAGCCCCCGAGGGTCGGGCCGAAGATCGGGCCCATCATGATCCCGATGCCCCACACGGACATCGCCAGGCCGCGCTGCTTGAGCGGGAAGATCTCCCACATGATCGCCTGGGACATCGGGATGATCGGCCCGCCGCCGATCCCCTGGAAGACGCGCGCGACGATCAAGAATTCGAGGTTGGGCGCGATCCCCGAGAGGAACGACGAGACCGTGAAGAGGATAGTGCAGATCAGGAAGAACCGCCGGCGGCCGAAGAGCGCCGAGAGCCACCCGGTCGCCGGAATCACGATGGCGTTCGCCGCCAGGTAGGAGGTGACCACCCACGCCACCTCTTCGACGCCGGCCGAGAGCGAGCCTTGAAGGTGCGGAAGAACGACGTTGGTGACGCTGGTGTCGATGATCTGCATCACCGTCACGAGCATGACCGCCACGGTGATCGCCCAGCGATGGCCGGGCGAGAGCGGCTCGTCCGTCACCGGACGCGGATCGTGACGACCACCGACATCCCCGCGCGCAAGCGTGTGCGGGTTGCCGACTGCCTTTCCGTCCAGGTGAATCCTCACCGGGACCCGCTGCACGACCTTCACCCAGTTGCCGGTCGCGTTCTCCGGAGGCAGGAGCGAAAAGCGCGCCCCGGTGCCCGCGCTCATCGAGTCGATGGTGCCGGTGTAGGACTTGTCGGGATAGCCGTCGACCTCGACGGTGGCCTTCATGCCGGTCCGGAGGCGGTTGAGCTGCGTCTCCTTGAAGTTGGCGACCACCCAGACGTCCTGGAGGGGCACGATCGCCAGGAGCGGCTGGCCCATCTGGACCACCTGACCGAGCTCGACGCTCCGCTTGGACACGACGCCGTCGACCGCGGCGCGCACCTCGGTGTGCTCGATCTGGAGATCGGCCACGGCGAGGTCGGCCTGCATCTCGCGCAGCCGGGCTTCGGCGCGGCTCGCCTCGGCGTCCTTGATCGTCACCTGGTGGATCTGGCTCTCGGCCAGCGCCAGCGCCGCGCGCGACTCGACCACACGCTGGCGCGCCTGATCGACGGCGTGCACGCGGTTGCCGAGCTCGGCCTCCGCCTGCTGGATCTCCCGCTCGGACTGCGCCATCCGCCGCTGCAGTGCCTCGACCGTCGAGCCGGCGGTCTCGTAGGCGGACTCGGCCACGTCGTACTCGCGGCGGGCAACGAGATCGGTCTTCAGCAGGCTCCGGACCCGCTCGAGCTCACGTCCGGCCTGCCGGTACGTGCTCTGGGCTCCGCTGATATCGGCGCGCATCGCGTCGGTGGCCGCGCGCCGCGCCTCGAGGCGCGCGCGCGACTCCTCGACGGCCGATTCGGCCGACTTCACACCGACCATCGCCACCTGCACCGCGGCGCGCGCCTGGTCGATCTGCGCGCGGGTGCCCTCGCGCGTCAGCGGCACTTCGGACCGCGCCGAGCGGAGCGCCGCCTCCGCGGTGGCGACCGCGGCGCGCGCCTGCTCGCGCTTGGCCTGGAAATCGCGGGGATCGACCCGCATCAGCAAATCACCCTTCTTCACCGCCTGATTGTCCTGGACCAGGAGCTCGACGACGTGCCCCGCCACCTTCGCGCTGACGGGTGAGATCGTGCCGTCGACGTACGCATCGTCGGTCGAGACGTACGTGATCGCGTTGTACCAGGCGTAACCGCCGTATGAAAGTGTCGCCAGGCCGACGAGGCAGCCGAGCGTAAAGAGCAGCTTGCGCTTCATTGGGCGACCCACATCTTACCCCGTGAGGCCGCCGGGGGATAGGGCAGGCGTCCGATCAGAAGGCGGCTCGGGGTAGCGGGTTTTTCCGCTAGGAGTGTGCTATATGTATGGGCCAATTTCGATGTTAGGGTATCCCGCCTTGCCTGGTACGCGTCCTCGTCATAGGCCTGCTGCTCCTCGGGGGCGGCTGCGCATGGCTCACGCCTGCGCCGACGCCGATCCTGCCTCCAGAGGAGCTCTACAAGACCGGCGAGACGGAGCTGAGCAACCGCCGCTACGAAGAGGCGCGGCTCAATTTCCGGAAGATCGTGGAGCGCCACCCGAACTCCTCGTACGCGCCGCAAGGCGCGGTTCTACGTCGGCGAGGCCTATTATCGCGAGGCCGAGTTCGACAAGGCGGTGAAGGAGTTCGAAGGGTTCCTGGCCTTCTTTCCCCGGCATGAGATCGCCGATCTCGTCCAGTACCGGCTGGCGATGAGCTACTACGACCAGATGAAGCCCGTCGAGCAGGACCAGGCGCTGACCCAGAAGGCGCTCGACCAGTTCAAAAGGCTCGTGAAGGAGTACCCCCAGAGCCGATACGCGACCGATGGGCTCGCGAAGATCGACAAGTGCCGCGAGCGGATCGCGCAGAAGGAAGCTGTGGGTGGCGAACTACTACTTCACCCAGGGCAACCCGAGCGCGGCGCGGCAGCGGCTCGAGCTGGTGCTGAAGGACTATTCGCGCACCGCCGTCATTCCGGAGACGCTCTTCCTGCTCGCCGAGGTGAACTTCTACGAGGGCAAGAACGCCGAGGCGATCGAGCTGCTCCGGCGGCTGTCGGTCGACTACGACTTCACCGAGTGGGGTCGTCGCGGCAAGCAACGCTCAACAGCTCCGGGTTCGCCGGAACCAAGAAATAACCGTGCACGACATCGTCGACCTCCGCTCCGACACCTTGACGTTGCCGACCCCGGAGATGCGCGAGGCCATGGCGCGCGCCCCCGTCGGCGACGACGTCTGGGAGGAGGATCCGACCGTCAAGCGGCTGGAAGCGCTGGCGGCCGAGCGGCTCGGCAAGGCCGCCGGGCTCTTCGTCGCCTCCGGCACCATGGGCAACCTCATCTCCGTCGTCAGCCAGACGCAGACGGGTCAGGAAGTCGTCCTCGACCTGGACTCGCACATCTTCAACTACGAGGTCGCCGGCGCCGCGGTGGTCGGCAACGTCCAGATGCGGCCGGTCAAGACGGCGCGCGGGTTTCTCACGCCCGACCAGGTTCGAGAGGCGCTGCGTCCGGCGAACATCCATCTGCCGTCGACCGGTCTGGTCTGCGTCGAGAACACCCACAATCGTCATGGCGGCACCTGCTGCACGCCCGAAGAGATCAGCGCCATCGCCGCCGTGGCCCACGAGGCATCGGTCCCGGTGCATCTGGATGGGGCCCGCCTCTTCAACGCCGCGGTCGCGCTCAACCGCCCGGCTCGCGACTTCGTCCGACACGTCGACTCGGTGACGTTCTGCGTCTCGAAGGGACTCGGCGCGCCGGTCGGCTCGGTGATCTGCGGCTCGAGCGAGGTCGTCGCCAAGGCGCGACGTGTGCGGAAGATGCTGGGCGGCGGGATGCGGCAGGCCGGGATCATCGCGGCGGCCGGCATCGTCGCGCTCGAGCGCATGGTGGACCGGCTCGCCGAGGATCACGCGAACGCGCGCGCGCTCGCCGAGGGCGTCGCGAAGCTTCCCGGGCTTGGCGTCGATCTGGTCAGCGTACAGACGAACATCGTGATCTTCCGGGTCGAGCGCGGCGGGACCCCGGCGTCGGCCGCGGCCGCCACGGCCGAGCTGGTCGCGGGGTGTGTGGCGCGCAAGGTGAAGATCCATGCGATCGGCCCCGCCTCGATCCGGTGCGTGACCCACAAGGACGTCGACGCGGAGGACATCGCGCGGACGCTCGATGCCTTCGCTGAAATCACACGCAAGTGGTAGCTCGAGGGGGCGCCATGGCGGAACGACTGCTCGAGGTCAAGGGCCTGAAGACACACTTTTTCACCGACGAGGGCGTCGTGCGCGCCGTCGATGGAATTGATCTCTACATCAACAAGGGCGAGACGCTCGGGATCGTCGGCGAGTCGGGCTCTGGCAAGAGCGTCACCGCGCTGTCGATCATGCGCCTGATTCCGACGCCCCCCGGCCGTATCGTCGAGGGCACGATCCACTACAACGGAAGGAACCTTCTCGAGCTCCCGCCGCCCCAGATGCGGAAGATCCGTGGCAAAGAGATCTCGATGATCTTCCAGGAGCCGATGACCTCGCTGAATCCGGTGTTCACGGTGGGCGAGCAGATCGCCGAGGCCGTCCGGCTCCACGAGGGGCTGGGGCGGCGCGACGCGATGGCCAAGACCGTCGACATGCTCAAGCTCGTCCACATCCCCAACGCCGAGCGGCGGGTGAAGGAGTATCCCCACCAGCTCTCCGGCGGTATGCGGCAGCGCGATCATGATCGCGATGGCGCTGTCGTGCAATCCGAAGCTCCTGATCGCCGACGAGCCGACGACCGCGCTCGACGTGACGATCCAGGCGCAGATCCTCGAGCTCCTGAACGAGCTGAAGGCGAAGCTCGGGATGGCGATCTTGTTGATCACCCACGACATGGGCGTGATCGCGGAGACCGCGCAGCGGGTCATCGTCATGTACGGCGCGCAGGTGGTCGAAGAAGCGCCGGTCGGCGAGCTGTTCAAGGAGCCGCTCCATCCCTACACGCAGGGCCTTCTGCGCTCGATCCCGCGGATCGATCTGGCCGCCACGCAGAAGCAGAAGCTCGAGGCGATTCCCGGCACCGTGCCGACGTTGCGCGGCGACATCAAGCCGGGCTGCCGGTTCGCGCCGCGCTGCGCGCTCGCGAAGCCGATGCACTTTGAAAACACGCCCCCGTTGAAAGAAGTCCGGCCGGGCCACAAGGTGGCCTGCTTCCTCTACTGAGGGCCCGCCATGCCAGACGCGCTGCTCAAGGTCAAGAACCTCAAGAAGTACTTCCCGATCCGGGGTGGGCTCCTCTCGCGGGAGGTGGCGCGCGTCCACGCCGTCGACGACGTCTCCTTCGACATCATGCCCGGCGAGACGCTCGGACTCGTCGGCGAATCGGGCTGCGGCAAGTCGACGACTGGCCGCGCCATCCTCCGGCTGATCGAGCCGACATCGGGCGAGGTCACCTTCCAGGGGAAGAACGTGACGACGCTCGACAAGCGCTCGCTGCGCGCGCTCCGGAAGGAGATGCAGATCATCTTCCAGGACCCGTACGCGTCGCTGAACCCGAGGATGACGGTCGGCTCGATCATCGGCGAGGCGCTGGTCATCCACAAGCTGGCGCCCACGCGCAAGCAGCGCGAGGAGCGCGTCGTCGCAGCTGCTGGAAACCGTCGGCCTCCTTCCCGATCACCTGCGGCGTTATCCGCACGAGTTCTCCGGCGGCCAGCGTCAGCGCATCGGGATCGCGCGGGCGCTGGCGGTGAGCCCGAAGCTCATCGTCGCCGACGAGCCGGTCTCCGCCCTCGACGTCTCGATCCAGGCGCAGATCGTGAACCTGCTCGAGGATCTCCAGGCGAAGTTCGGTCTGACGTACCTGTTCATCGCCCACGACCTCTCGGTCGTCGAGCACATCTCGACGCGCGTGGCCGTGATGTACCTCGGCAAGATCGTCGAGATCGCGCGCGGCCAAGGAGCTCTACACCAATCCGCGGCATCCCGTATACCGAGGCGCTCCTGTCCGCCGTGCCGATCCCCGACCCCACGATGAAGCGCAAGCGGATCCTGCTCGAAGGCGACGTGCCGAGCCCGATCAACCCGCCCTCCGGCTGCCGCTTCCACACGCGGTGCTCCTTGCGCGTGCCGTCCTGCTCGGAGAACGAGCAGGTGCTCAAGGAAATCTCTCCCGGGCACTGGGTCGCCTGCCAGGTTCGCACCGGCGTCGCAATTCGGTAGTCGCCGGAGCGGGGACGGGCGAGCGGGCGGGCCCCGGGAGCCCTGCGCGCGAATTCGTGCTGTAGACTTAATTGGTGCTTCACGATCTCGGCAACCGTGCCTACACAGGGCTCCCGGGGGCCCCCCGCTCGCCCGTCCCCGCTCCTGACACTCACGACCGCGTCCGCGCGCGTACCTAGAACTCTCCTGATGCCGAGGGTGCGGGTCGGGGACGTCGAGATGTTTTACCAGGATGTGGGCGAGGGTGAGCCGCTCGTGTTGATCATGGGGTTTGGCGGCGATCAGACGGCGTGGGCGTTTCAGATGGCCGCTTTCGCCGAGCGGTACCGGGTGATCGCGTTCGACAACCGCGGTGTCGGCCAGAGCGACGCTCCGGATCACCCGTACACGACTCGCATGATGGCCGGCGATGCGCTCGGCCTCATGGATGCGCTCGGCGTCGACAACGCCCACGTGCTCGGCGTGTCGATGGGCGGCATGATCGCCCAGGAGCTGGTGCTCGCGCGGCCGGATCGCGTGCGCTCACTGCACCTGGCCTGTACGTTCGCGCGCCCGGACGCCTACATGCTGGCGCTGAACGCGGCGTGGCGCGAGATGCGGATCGGCCTGGGCCGCGAGTCGACGCTTGCGCACCCTGGGCCTGTGGCTCTTCTCGCCGACGACCTACGCAGAGCGCCCGGAGCTGATCGAGGCGCTGCTGCAGAATTCCCTGGCGAATCCCCATCCGCAGTCGCTGGTGGGATTCCTTCGGCAGGGCGAAGCGGTCGCCGCCCACGACGCCTTGGAGCGTCTGGCGGCCATCCGCTGCCCGACGTTGGTCAGCGTCGCCGAAGACGACATCCTCGTGCCGCCGCGCTTCGCGCGCGAGATCGCGGCCAGGATCCCCGGCGCCGAGCTCCGGACGGTCCCCGCCGCCGGCCACGGCTACTTCCTCGAACGGCCGGACGTCTTCAACGAGCTGAGCCTCGATTTCCTCGCGCGCGCGTCCCGCAAGACCTAGTCACCTCGAATCGACCGCGGGGGGCTTTAGGAGGCCCTCGAGGCCCCAGGCCGCGAAGCAAGATCGAGGGGCGCCCTGGCTGCGCCGGGGCGTCTCCGAGCGTTGGGGGTCTTAGCGGCCCTTCGAGGCCCCGAGACCGTCAAGCCAGATCGAGGCGCGCCACGGCTACGCCGGGGCGTGCCGAGCGTTGGGGGTCTCAGGGGGCCCTTCGAGGCCCCCTAATCCCAGAGATACGCGCGGGGGTTGACCGACTGCCCTTTGACGAGGATCTCGTAGTGCAGGTGCGCTCCGGTGGAGCGACCGGTATTGCCGGACCAGCCGACCACCACGCCGCGCTCGACCCGCTCACCCACTTTGACGTTCGTCTTCGAGAGGTGGCCATAGACGCTCTTGACGTCCTGGCCATGATCGAGCATCACGGTGATCCCATACTCCTGGTACGTCCCGGCGATCGTGACGACACCGCCGGCCGGAGCGCGGATCGGCGTTCCGTGCTGGGCGCGGATGTCGAGGCCGCTGTGGAACTCGTTGCCCGAGGACCACGGCGATTGCCGCATGCCGAATTCGGAGTTGACGGCACCCCGGATCGGCCAGCGCGAAGGCAGGGCCGCGAGGGCCTTGCCCGCTCGGGTGACGAGCCGGTCGAGCGCCTTGAGGCTCTCACCCTGCTCCGCCACGCTCTCGGCCAGACGCTCGAGCTCGTCGCGCGGGGAGAGCTTGCCGGTGACCCGATCGGCACGGAGCGCGCCACCACCGATCGCGCGATCGCGACCGCCGGGCTGAAGCTCGGGACCGAACGGATCCCAGATTCTCGCGTGCAGGTCGCGCCAGCTCGTCATCTCCGTGCGCAGCTCGACGACGCGGCGGTTGAAGGAGTCGATCGTCGCATGCTGCTCGGCGATCTGCGCCTGGAACGTCCGCGCCTCGACCGTGAGCTGGCGGAGCTGGATCCAGTCGGTGAGGAGGCCGCCGAACGTCGTCACCGCGACGGCGACACCGGCGAAGGCCGCGATGGCGGCCGGACGGGGGAAGTTGAAGCGGACCACGCGGGTGCCGTCGCCCCGCACGATGAGCAGGCTGAACTGTTTCCGGCCGGGGCGGCGGGGGCGAGCCGCGCCGGCGCTTGGCACAGGGGGCCTGGCAGGTTCGGTCAAACTGTCAACAGACGATTCCTGGGCGACCACGATGGTCCTCTGGGGGCAAGGCGCGTGCCGGAAGTCCGGCACGCAGTATCAAGGGTTTGGAGGACACCCCCTGCCATAACGACAATACCGACGACATTTCGCGCCAGTTTCGGCATGAGCATGGCCCCTAACCCCGCATGAGCATGTACCTTTCTTGACACTCCCGCGCGGTCCCGCGTATCATCGGTAGGCTACTGGAAGAGGAGTCCTCCCATGGACGAGTTTTATCGGATCAAGCGTCTGCCGCCGTACGTTTTTGCCATCGTCAACGACCTCAAGAGCAAGGCTCGAGCTCGCGGCGAGGACGTCATCGATCTGGGCATGGGCAATCCGGACATGGCCACGCCCAAGCACATCGTCGACAAGCTCGTCGAGGCAGCGAAGAATCCGAAGAATCACCGCTACTCCGCCTCGCGCGGCATCACGCGGCTGCGGGTCGCGATGGCGAAGTGGTATCGCGACCGCTACAAGGTCGAGCTCAACCCGGACTCCGAAGTGATCGCCACCATCGGCGCCAAGGAAGGCATGGCCCATCTGGCGCTGGCGGTGCTGCAGCCGGGCGACGGCGCGCTCGTGCCGAACCCGACCTATCCGATCCACTCCTACTCGGTCGTCATCGCCGACGGCGATCTCCGGTCGGTCCCGCTCACACCCGACGGGGACTTCTTCGGGCGGCTGGAGGAGACCGCGCGGCTGGCGTGGCCGAAAGCCAAGCTCTTGATCCTCTCCTTCCCGCACAACCCGACGACGATGTGCGTGGACCGCGACTTCTTCGTGAAAGTCGTCGACTTCGCCCGCGAGCACCGCCTGATGGTCGTCCACGACTTCGCATACGCCGACTTCACGTTCGACGGCTATCAACCGCCATCGTTCCTCGAGGTGCCGGGCGCGCGCGACGTCGGCGTCGAGATCTTCTCGACCTCGAAGTCGTACAACATGGCCGGCTGGCGGCTCGGCTTCGTCTGCGGCAATTCCCGGATGATCTCCGCGCTGGCCCGCATCAAGTCCTATCTGGACTACGGCGCGTTCCAGCCGATCCAGATCGCCGGCATCGTCGCGCTCGAGGCCGACCAGAAGTGCGTCGGCGAGATCGTCGAGGTGCACCGAAAGCGCCGAGACATCCTGGTGGACGGGCTCAACAAGATGGGCTGGAGCGTGCCGAAGCCGAAGGGCACAATGTTCGTGTGGGCGCCCATCCCGGACGCGTTTCGCAGCCTGGGCTCGCTCGAGTTCTCCAAGCTGCTGATCCAGGAGGCCAGGGTGGCCGTGTCGCCGGGTATCGGTTTCGGCGAGTACGGCGAGGGCTACGTGCGGTTCGCACTCGTGGAGAACGAGCAGCGGATTCGCCAGGCGCTGCGCGGGCTCAAGCAGCTGAGCCGCTGACCTGACCGGCGGAATTCCATCGTGAGCGGCGCGCGGGACGTACGCATCGGTCTGTTGGGGCTCGGCACCGTCGGGGCCGGGGTCGTGAAGATCCTCCAGGGCCGCCGCGAGATGCTGGAAGAGCGCGCCGGCGCCCGGCTCACCGTAGCCGCGATCGCCGACACCGACCTCACCCGCGCCCGTGAAGGCCTCGATCTCAAGTCGCTGCCGCTGACGAACGACGCCGCAAGCGTCCTCGCGGATCCGTCGGTCCAGGTCGTGATCGAGCTGGTTGGAGGCCTCGAGCCGGCGCGCTCGTTCATCTCGCGGGCCCTCGCCGCCGGCAAGCACGTGGTCACCGCGAACAAGGCGCTCCTCGCCCACCACGGCGTCGAGCTCTACGAAGAAGCGCGGCGCTCCGGCGTCGCGCTCGGTTTCGAGGCGGCGGTGGCCGGCGGGATCCCGCTGATCCGTGCGGTCAAGGACGGACTGGTCGCCAACCGGGTGCTGTCACTGGCCGGCATCGTCAACGGAACCTGCAACTACATCTTGAGCAAGATGACCGACGAGGGCCTCGACTTCTCGCTCGTCCTCAAGGAAGCGCAGGCTCACGGCTACGCCGAGGCCGATCCGACCCTCGACATCGAGGGGATGGACTCGGCTCACAAGCTGCAGATCCTCGTGGCGCTGGCGTTCCGCACTTTCGTCGATCTCAAGCACATCCACACCGAGGGCATCTCGCGCGTCACGGCGCAGGACATCGACTACGCGCGCGAGCTGGGCTACCGGATCAAGCTCCTGGCCATCGCCAAGGCGACGGCCTCCGACGCGCCGGGCGGCGCCGGCGTGGAAGTCCGCGTGCATCCCACGATGATTCCGGCGGCCTCGCCGCTCGCGGCGGTGTCCGGAGTCTTCAACGGGATCTTCCTGACCGGCGACGCCGTCGGCGACCTCATGTTCTACGGCCGCGGCGCGGGCCAGATGCCGACGGCCTCGGCGGTGCTGTCGGACGTCGTCGAGATCGCGCGGCGGATCGCCCACGGTATTCCCTCGCTCTCCCTCGACCTGCCGTCCATCGGGCTCGCGCCGTTGCCACTGACGCCGATGGAGGCGATCCACTGTCGGTACTACCTGCGCGTGACCGCTCAGGATCGACCGGGTGTGCTGTCGAAGGTCGCGGGCATCCTCGGCGAGAACGACATCTCGATCGCCAACGTCATCCAGAAGGGCCGCGGTATTCGTGAGGCCGTGCCGGTCGTGATGCTGACCCACGAGGCACGCGAGCGCGACATGCGGGCGGCGCTGGCGAAGATCGACCGGCTGCGCGACGTCGCCGCGGCCACGACCATGATCCGCGTGGAGGGCAGTCCGGCGTGAAAGCGTGGCGCGGCGTGATCGAGGAGTACCGGGACTTTCTCCCGGTCACGGACAAGACGCCGATCGTCACCCTCTTCGAGGGCAACACGCCGCTGGTACCCGCGCCCCGGCTGGCCGAGGCGACCGACGCGCGCATGCAGATCTACTTGAAGTGCGAAGGCTTCAACCCGACCGGCTCCTTCAAGGACCGCGGCATGACGGTGGCGATCTCGAAAGCGCTCGAGACGGGCTCGCGCGCCGTGATCTGCGCCTCGACCGGCAACACGTCGGCCGCGGCCGCCGCGTTCGCCGCGCGCGCCGGCATTCGCGCCTTCGTCATGGTGCCGAAGGGCTCGGTCGCGCTCGGCAAGCTCTCGCAGGCCGCCATCCACGGCGCCAGGGTCCTCATGGTCGATGGCAACTTCGACCAGGCGCTGACGATCGTCCGCCAGATCGCCGAGCGCTATCCGGTCACGCTCGTGAACTCGGTGAATCCGTTCCGGCTCGAGGGGCAGAAGACCGGCGCCTTCGAGGTCTGCGATCAGCTCGGGCGGGCGCCGGACTACCACCTGATTCCCGTCGGCAACGCGGGCAACATCACCGCCTACTGGCGCGGGTACCGCGAGTACCACCGCGCCGGGCGCGTGAAGGAGCTGCCGCGAATGGTCGGCTTCCAGGCGGCGGGCGCCGCGCCGATCTACGAGAACCGGGTCATCGACGAGCCGCGGACGGTGGCCACCGCCATCAAGATCGGCAATCCCGCGTCCTGGGGCCCGGCCCTGGAGGCAATGAAAGACTCGCGGGGCTGGATCGACATCGTTACCGACGAAGAGATCCTTCGCGCCTATCGGCTGCTCGCCCGCGAGGAGGGGATCTTCATGGAATCGGCCTCGGCCGCGACGGTGGCGGGCCTGATCAAGCTGGTCAAGGCCGGGCGATTCGAGCCCGGATCGACGCTCGTCCTCACTCTCACCGGCCACGGACTGAAGGACCCGGACACCGCGCTCGAGTCCGCGTCTCGTCCGACCGCGGTGCCGCCGCGAGTCGACGCCGTCCTGGCGCAGCTCGGTCTCTGAGCAAGCTCAAGATCGGGATCGGCGTCGCTGTCAGCGTCGCCCTCCTCGTCTATCTGTTCCGCAGCGTCGATCTGGCGGAGCTCGGGCGCCAACTCCGGGGCGCCCACTGGGGCTGGATGCTGCTCGCGGTCGTCCTGGCGCCGGTGCAGATCTGGATACGCGGACGGCGGTGGTGGTACCTCTTTCCGCCGGGCACGAATCCCCAGGGCATCACCCCGGCCATGATGATCGGCTACATGGCCAACAACGTGCTCCCCCTTCGCGCGGGCGAGGTCGTGCGCGTCTACGTGGTCGCGCGACGGTGGAGCGCGCGGCTCGGCGAGACCGGGCGCTCGCACCCCTTTTGGACCACGCTCGCCACGCTCGTCGTCGAGCGCGTCCTGGACAGCCTGGCCGTCGTGCTGATCCTGGCGGTGCTCGTGCTCGTCGTGCCCGTACCGCGATTCCTCGAGGTGGCCGCCATCGTCGTGCTGGCGATCGATCTGGTGGGCGTTGCGGTGCTGATCGCGCTGGTGGCGGCGCCCCAGGCCTTCGCGCGGCTGATCACGCGGCTGTCCGCGCGTTGGCCCACGCTCCAGCGGCGGGCGCTGACGGCGTTCGAGACGTTCGTGCACGGCCTCGATGGGATCCGCGCGCCGTCCCACATCCTGCCGCTGCTCGCGTGGACGGTGCTGGTCTGGGTCGTGCCCGCGCTGGCGGCGTGGACGGTCCTGTTCGCGATCGATCTCCACCTGCCCTTTATCGCGGCGTGGGCGGTGCTCGCGTTCGTCGGGCTCGGCATCTCGATCCCGTCCGCTCCGGGCTACGTCGGCGTCTTTCACGCCGCCGCGGTCCTCGCCGTCGGTCTCTTCGGCGTGTCGCGGTCCACCGGGTTCGGCTACGCGCTGCTCTACCATGCCAGCCAGATTCTGCCGATCACGCTCCTGGGCTGGCTCTATCTGATGCGCGAGCAGATGAGCCTCGGCGAGGCCACGCACACGCGACCGGGCGTCGAGCCCGGCGCCGCCCGCTAGTTGTGCCGCGCCACCGGCGACGTCCGACGCCTCCGATCTTTGCGGTCGGCACAGGCGTCGTGTAGGCTCTCGCAGACATGGCGCTGCTCGTCCAGAAGTTCGGAGGATCGTCCGTCGCCGACGCCGAGAAGATCATGAACGTCGCGCGACGGGTCGCCGCGAGCGCGCCCGGCAACCAGATGATCGTCGTCGTGTCGGCCATGGGCAAGACCACCGACGGTCTCCTGGCCCTGTCGCGTCAGATCTCGACCACGCCCGACCTGCGCGAGATGGACATGCTGCTGTCCACGGGCGAGCAGGTCACGATCGCCCTCCTGGCGCTGGCGCTCCAGTCGCTCGGTCTCAAGGCGCGGTCCTTCACCGGCCCGCAGATCGGCATGCGCACCGACCACTCGCACACCCAGGCGCGCATCACGCAGATCGACGCCGATCGCGTACGGCGCGCGCTCGACGCCGGCGAGATCGCGGTCGTCGCCGGGTTCCAAGGACTCTCCGACGAGGACGAGATCACGACCCTCGGACGGGGCGGCTCCGACCTCACCGCCGTCGCGCTGGCGGCGGCGCTGAAGGCGGACGTGTGCGAGATCTACACCGACGTCGACGGCGTGTACACCGCCGACCCGAACATCGTGCCCGACGCGCGCAAGCTCGCGCGCGTCGCCTACGACGAGATGCTCGAGCTGGCGAGCCTCGGCGCGAAGGTGCTCCAAACGCGCTCCGTCGAGTTCGCCAAGAAGTACGGTGTCACCGTCCACGTGCGTTCTACGTTCCGCCCGGACCCGGGCACGCTCGTGGCGAAGGAGGATGTCGGCATGGAACAGGCGGTGGTCACCGGCGTGACGCACGACCGGAGCCAGGCAAAGATCTCGATCCTGCGCGTGCCCGACCGGCCCGGCATCGCCGCGCGGGTCTTCGGGGCCATCGCCGCCAGCAACATCGTCGTGGACATGATCGTGCAGAACATCAGCCAGGACGGCTATACCGATATGTCCTTCACCCTTCCGCGCGGCGACCACGCGCGCGCAGTCGCGGAGCTCACCGAGGTGGTCCGAGAGATCGGCGCGCGCGGGATCGTCCACAACGAGCGGGTCGCGAAGGTCTCGATCGTCGGCGTCGGGATGCGCAGCCACTCCGGCGTCGCCTCGATGATGTTCGCCACGCTCGCCCGCGAGGGCATCAACATCCAGATGATCTCGACGTCCGAGATCGCGGTGTCGTGCGTGATCGAGGACAAGTACGCCGAGCTGGCGGTGCGGAGCCTGCACGACGCGTTCGACGTCGCGCGGGGGGCCCGCCGATGAGCCGCGGCAGGGCGGCGGTCTTCTTCGGTCCGGGCAAGCCCTTCGAGATCCGCGAGGTGCCCGTGCCCGACGTCGAGCCCGACGCCGTCCTCATTCGCGTCGCGCTGGCCAACGTCTGCGGCTCGGACCTCCATTTCTGGCGGGGCGACGCGCCCCTGCGGCTGCCGGAGGACGGCTGGATCTACGGCCACGAGATGACCGGCCGCGTCGCCAAGCTCGGCGCGCGCGTCAAGACCGACTCGCTGGGCCGCCCGCTCAAGGAGGGCGACCGGGTCGCCTACACCTATTTCTATCCGTGCGGACGCTGCTACGCGTGCCTCGCGAACGAGCCGGCGGCCTGCCCGGCGAAGATCGAGCGCCCGCTCGGTCCCTCGCAGTTCCCGCACTTCCACGGCGCGTTCGCCGAGTACTATTACCTCCGAAGCCGCGGGGCCATCTTCGTCGTGCCGGACGCCCTGCCCGACGAGCTGGTGGCGCCGGTCAATTGCGCCCTCTCGCAGGTGATCTTCGGTCTCGATCGCGCGGGGCTCGCGTTCGGCGGCACGGTCGTCATCCAGGGCGCCGGCGGGCTCGGGATTCAGGCGGCCGCGGTCGCCAAGGACATGGGCGCGGCCACGGTGATCGTCGTCGACCAGCTGGCCGGACGGCTCGAGCTCGCGCGCGCCTTCGGCGCCGACCACACGATCAACGTGAAAGAGGTGACCGACCGGCGCGAGCGCGTCAGCCTCGTCCGCAAGTGGACCGGCGGAGCGGGCGCGGATGTCGCGTGCGACTTCGTCGGATTTCCTCACGTCATCCCGGAAGGGATCGAGATGCTCCGCTCCGGCGGAACGTATCTGGAGATCGGGACGATCAGCCGCGGCGCCAAGATCGAGCTCGAGCCTTCGCTGCTCGTGTGGGGATCGAAGAAGATCGTGGGCGTGATCCAGTACGACCCCGGCGTGATTCCGCGGGCGCTCGACTTCCTCGTCCGAAACCGGGAACGCTGGCCGTTCGATCGGCTCATCTCGCACAAATATCCGCTCGAGCACATCAACCAGGCATTCGCGGAGTCCGAGTGGCACGCAAAGGACACGACCTCCATCACGCGTGCTGCTCTCGTCCCCTAGCCGTCGGCGGTCTTAGCGTCGACTCTTAGCGGGAGTCGGGAGCCCGAGCACAGGGCCGGGACCAGGTTTGCTGGTCCCGGCTCTGGTTCCTAGATCGGCTTAGGTTCGTTTGAGCTCGGCGCGGTCGATGGGGAGTTTGCGGATGCGCTTGCCGGTTGCGGCGAAGATCGCGTTGGTGACGGCGGGAGCGACGCTCGGTACGCCGGGCTCGCCGAGGCCTCCCGGGGCCTCGCCGGAGTCGAGGATCTGCACGTCGACCACCGGCATCTCGTTGATTCGCAGCATCGGGTAGTCGTGGAAGTTCGACTGCTGCACGCGGCCGCGGTCGATCGTGATCTGACCGTAATACGCGGCGGTGAGGGCGTAGACGGCGCCGCCTTCCATCTGCGCCTTCACGGCATCGGGATTCACCGCGATGCCCGCGTCGATCCCGCAAACGAGGCGGTTCACCTTGACCGCGCCGTCGGGCGCCACCGACACCTCCGCCACGGTGGCCGCGTAGCTTCCATACGAGAAGACGACGGCGATACCGCGGCCCTGGCCGGCCGGCATCGGCGCGCCCCAGTTGGCGCGCTTGGCGACCAGCTCGAGGATCGCTTTGTGACGCGGTGACTTGCCGAGGAGCGCCTTCCGGTACTCGAAGGGGTCCTTGCCGGCGGCGTGCGCCAGCTCGTCGATGAAGCTCTCCACGATGAAGCCGTTCTGAGAGGAGCCCACCGAGCGCCAGAAGCCGAGCGGAATGCCGAACTCCTTGTGCACGTATTCGATTCTCATATTTGGGATGGTGTACGGCATGTCACGGACGGCGGCCATCGCGGCTCCGTCGATCGTGTTGGGTTGGGCTATCCCCTTCTGCAGGAGAATGCCCGGGCCGACGACACGCGTGAACCACGCCGAGGGCATGCCGTTCGCGTCGAGGGCCGCGCGAAACACGTTGTACGTCGCCGGGCGGTAGAAGCCGTGGGTGATATCGTCCTCGCGCGTCCACACGACCTTGACGGGCGCGCCGACGGCTTTCGAGGTCTCGACCGCGTCGACGACGAAGTCTTGCTCGGCCCGCCGGCCGAAGCCGCCGCCGAGCAAGGTCGTGTTCACGAAGACCCGGTCGGGGGGGAGGCCCGTGATCCGGGCGCCCGTGGCCTGGGCCCCGCCGGGACTCTGGGTCGGCGCCCAGATCACGCACGAGTCGAGACTGACCTGCGCCGTCGCGTTCATCGGCTCCATGCACGCGTGCTCGAGAAACGGCACCTGATACACGGCCTCGTAGATCTTGCCGCCGCCGGCCAGCGCCTTCTCGACATCGCCGTCGTTTCTCGCCACCTGGCCCGCCTGCTTGGACGCCGCCTCGTGCTCGCGCGTGATGCTGGCGCTCGAGACCTGGGCGACGGGCCCTTCGTCCCACGTGACCTTCAGCGCCCGCCGCCCCTGCACCGCCGTCCAGAAGTCGTCGGCGACGACGGCGACGCCGTTCGACACCTGCACAACGTCCTTCACGCCCTTGATCGCCTTGGCGGCCGACGCGTCGAAGCTCTGGACCTTCCCGCCGAAGACGGGGCACCGCTCGATCGAGCCGACGAGCATCCCGGGCACCCTCACGTCGATGCCGTAGACGCCGCGGCCGGTGACCTTGTCGGGGGTATCGCGCCGCTTGACGGCCTTGCCGATGTACTTGAATTGGTCGGGGCTCTTCAGCGTCGGATTCTGCGGCACGGGCAGCGCCTGGGCCTTGTCCACGAGCTGTCCGTATTGCAGGCGCCGGCCGGTCGGCCGATGGATCACAGCGCCGTCCTCGGTCTGCACGCTTTCGACCGGCACACCCCACTCGTCCGCGGCCGCCTGCTTGAGCATGTCGCGCGCGGAAGCCGCGGCCTTGCGCCACATTTCCATGTGATCGCGGACGCCTCGGCTCCCGCCGTAGGACTGGTTCCCGGTCACCGGGTTCTTGTAGAGCGCCGGATTCGCCGGCGCCTGCTCGACCTTCACGTCGTCGAGCTTGGCGTCGAGCTCGTCGGCGATGATCATCGGCGTGGTGGTCAGCGAGCCCTGCCCCATCTCGGGCACCGAATTCGTGATCGTCACGACCCCGTCACGGTCGATGCGCAGCCACTGGTTCGGCGCGAAGACGCCCGCAGTCTGCGCGCGCCCGCGCAACGGGAGCGTGAAACCGACAGTGAGCCCCGCGCCGAGCGCGAGGCTGCCCTTGAGAATCTCGCGGCGGGTGACGAGCGTCGGCATCACGCGCCTCCCTTCTTGAGGGCGGCGGCACGATGGACGGCGGCCCGGATCCGCTGATAGGTGCCGCAGCGGCAGATGTTGCCGGACATCCCGTCGTCGATGTCGGCGTCGGTCGGCGCGGGCTTGCGAGCCAGCAGCGCGACCGCCGACATGATCTGCCCCGACTGGCAGTAGCCGCACTGCGGGACATCGACTTCCGTCCACGCGCGCTGGACCGGATGGTCGCCACGCTCCGACAGCCCTTCGATCGTGGTCACGCGCCGGCCGGCGATCGCCGAGGCCGGCGTGACGCACGAACGAACCGCGGTGCCGTCGACGTGCACGGTGCACGCCCCGCAGACGGCGATGCCGCATCCGTACTTGGTCCCCGTCAGATGGAGCGATTCGCGAAGCACCCAGAGAAGGGGCATCTCGGGCGGGACATCGACCTGGCGCTGTTTGCCGTTGACGGTGAACGAGATCATGACGGCCTCCTGGGCTCGAGTCGTGTACGCGCAACCGCCGCGGGGCTCGGGCCCCGCCGGCAGCATGATACGCAGATCGGCGGGCGACGTCCGGCGATTGTCTTGACGCAGCGCACAGACTCGGCCGCTGCCATGTCCGTCTGAAATCTTCGACTCTAGTCGCGGCGCCGGCGGCGTGGGATCGTCCGATCATGACGCTCTACACGCGTCGTCAGCTGGTGGTGCTGCTGATCCTGCTCACGATTGCCGGCATCGGGCTGGCCGTCGGTCACTGGCGACGAGTCAGGCCGGACGTCATGGACCAACTGGAGCAGCTCGATCGCACGCCGGCGTCGCCAGCGAGCTCGACGACGCCGCGCGCGGAGGACGCAAGGTCTCCGCGCTCGCGCGGCGGCCAGTCGACGGACGAATCGGCCATCCTCCGAAGCGCTGCCGCCGGCGCGTCGCCCAGCCCGATCGACCTCAACCGCGCGACCATGGTCGAGCTGACGCGACTGCCAGGTGTCGGGCCCACGCTCGCGCGCCGGATCGTCGACGCGCGCGACGCGCAGGGGCCGTTCGCACGCGTCGCCGATCTCGAGCGCGTGGCGGGATGAGCGCTCGCAAGGTCGAGCGGCTCCGCGCTCTGGTCACGATCGCCCGATGAATCTGAAGCGGACACCGCTGGCGCCGGTCGCCGCCGCCTTCGGAGTCGGGATCGCCATCAGCTCGCTGGCGGGGTCCGAGGTCTTCCTGGTCTCGTGGCTGCTCGCCGTCGCCGCCTGCCTGGCGTTTCTGGCGATCGGCCGAACGATGGCGGCCGCCGCGGTGCTGCTCGTGGGCGTGGCCGCTACGGGCGGGCTTCGTGGCGACCAGGCGCCGTTGCCGCCCGATCACGTCGGGAACCTCGGTCTGCCGCGCACACTCCGCGTCGAGGGGCGGCTGGCCGCCGAGCCGCGGCCTTGGGCGCCCGATCGCGCTCGGCTCCTGGTCGACGCCGACCGGGTGGAGGGCGCGCCCGGTTCGGGGCGTATCCAGGTGGCGACCTACGGGGCGCTGCCGTCCCTCACCGAAGGGCAGCGCGTGGCGGCCACGCTCCGGCTTCACCGCGCGACCGGCTTTCGCAACCCGGGGACGTACGACTACGCCGCACATCTCGCGCGCGAGGGCATCCACGTCGTGGCCACGACGCGCGCAGAATCGGTGACGCCACTCGACGATCCACCGCCGCGCTGGCCGGTCCGCGTCAGACGCGAGTCGGTGAAAGCCATGGCGAACGCCCTGCCGCCCGCGTCGGCCGCGCTGCTCGCCGGGCTCCTGCTCGGCGACCGAACCGAGCTGCCGCGCGACATCGACGACGCCTTCCGGCGCGCGGGCGTCTATCACGTCCTGGCCGTCTCCGGCTTCAACGTGGCAATCCTGGCGGCGTCGGTCTGGGCGCTCTGCCGACTCCTGCGGCTGTCCCATCGTCCGTCGGCCGTGATCGCGATCGTCGTCGTGATCGGGTTCGCCCTGGTCGTGGGCCCGGAGCCTTCCGTGCTCCGCGCCGTCCTCATGGCCGTGCTCGTCCTGGTCGCGTCGCTCCTCGACCGCGACGCTTCGGTGACGAACAGCCTGGCGCTCGCGGCACTCGCGATCCTCGCGGTCCGACCGGGCGACCTTCTCGACCCGGGCTTCCAGCTCTCGTTCGCCGCCACGTTCGGCATCGTCGTCGCGCCGTTGCCGCGCGGGATGATCGCCGCCGCGCTCGGCGCAAGCGCGGCCGCCCAGGCGGCGGTACTGCCGATCGCGCTGAGCCACTTCAACCAGCTCTCCACGATCGGCGTGGTCGCGAACCTCGCCGTGGTTCCCCTTGCCGGTGTCGCGACCATCATGGGCCTCGTCGCCGTCGGCCTGTCGTTCGTCAGCGAGGCGGTCGCCGCGGTGGCGTTCGATGCCGTCTGGCCCGTTCTGATGGCGCTACGGGGCGTCGTCATGCTCGCCGCCAGGACACCGGGCGCCGTCGTCCATCTCCCGGCTCCGGGCTGGCTCGCCGTGAGCTGCTACGTCGGGGGACTCGCGGCGCTTCTCGTGTGGCATCGGAGTCGAGATCGGGACGGGCGCGCCGCCCGGGATCCTCGCGTTCGCAGGATCGTACTGCTTCTCGGAATCGCCCTCGTCGGCCTCGCCGCCGGCCTCGCGGCGTGGCCGCTCGTGCGGCCGGCCGATGGCCGGCTGCGGCTCACGATCCTCGACGTCGGCCAGGGCGATGCCATCGTCGTCGAGATGCCCGACGGCCGGGCGCTGCTCGTCGACGCGGGATCCGGCGGGCCGATGCGGCTCGACGCCGGCGAACGAGTGGTCGCGCCGTTCCTCTGGAATCGCGGCATTCTCCGCCTCGCCGGCATGGCCGTCACGCACGACGACAGCGATCACGCCGGGGGCACAGCGGCGATCCGGCGCCTCTTCTCGATCGCCGAGGAATGGACGGCCTCGAACCCACCGCGGGAGCCGCGCCGGTTCGGACGCGCGGCCATCGCGCCCCTCCCTTCGATCGCGGCGATCGGCACACGAACCAACGAGGCGGCGCTCGTGCTGCGAATCGAGATGGGGCTCGCTTCGTTCCTGCTCGCGTCCGACATCGGCGCGCCCCGTGAGCGCGAGCTCGTGGCCTCGGGCGCTCGCCTCGACTCGACCATCCTCAAGGTCGCCCACCACGGCTCGCGCTCTTCCACCAGCGCCGATCTCCTCCGCGCGGTCGGCCCGAGGCTCGCGGCGATCTCGGTGGGCGCGCGCAATCCGTACGGCCACCCGGACGCCGGCGTGACGGGACGGCTTGCGGCGGTCGGCGCAGAGATCTATCGGACCGACCGCGACGGCGCGCTCATCTTCGAGACCGACGGCGGGACCTTGACGGTCACTCGCTGGGCCGCGCAACGGATCGAGCGCTTCTGCCTCGACCCCGAAGCGATCTGCTAGAATCGAGCGCCATGGCCCGGATCAACGACCACTACCTGAAGCTGCGCGCCAGCTATCTCTTCAGCGAGACCGGCCGGCGCACGCGCGAGTTCCAGACGGCGCACCCGGACGCGAAGCTCATCCGCCTGGGCATCGGCGACGTGACACGGCCGCTGCCCGAGGCCGTGATCCGCGCGATGCACGAGGCCGTCGACGAGATGGCGCGGCCGGAGACCTTCCGCGGCTATCCGCCCGAGACCGGCTGGGACTTCCTCGTCGACGCGATCATCCGCCACGACTACGGCGAGCGCGGCATCAAGCTCACCGCCGACGAGATCGTCGTGAGCGACGGGGCCAAGAGCGACACCGGCAACATCCAGGAGATCTTCGGGCCGGAGTGCGTCGTCGCGCTCAGCGACCCCGTCTATCCCGCGTATCTCGACGTCACCGTCATGGGCGGGCGCGCCGGCAACGCCGACGCGAGCGGTCGCTACGATCGGATCGTGTACCTGCCGTGCACCGCCGAGAACAACTTCCAGCCGCGCCTTCCCGACCGGCCGGTCGATCTGATCTTCCTCTGCTATCCGAACAATCCGACCGGCGCGGTGCTGACGCGCGCGGCGCTGAAGACGTGGGTCGACTTCGCGCGCGAGCGTAGCGCCGTCATCCTCTACGACGCGGCGTACGAGGCGTACATCCGCGACCCGGCCGTCCCGCACTCGATCTACGAGATCGAGGGCGCGCGCGAGGTCGCGATCGAGTTCCGCTCGTTTTCGAAGACGGCCGGATTCACGGGCACCCGCTGCGCGTACACGGTCGTGCCGAAGGAGCTCCAGGGACGGTCGGCCGCGGGTGAGCCCGTGAGTATCAACGCGCTGTGGGTCCGCCGGCAATCCACCAAGTTCAACGGCGTGGCCTACGTGATCCAGCGCGCCGCGGCGGCGACGTACACCGCCGAGGGCAAGAAGCAGGTGACCGCGATCGTCGACTACTACATGGAGAACGCGCGCATCATCCGTGAGGGGCTCGAGGCGGCGGGGCTCACCGTGTACGGCGCCCGGAACGCCCCGTACATCTGGGTGAAGACGCCGGGCGCTCTCCTCGTGGGACTTCTTCGACAAGCTCCTGAATGAGGCCCACGTCGTCGGAACACCCGGCGCGGGCTTCGGACCGAGCGGCGAGGGCTACTTCCGTCTCACCGCCTTCGGCGGCCGAGCCTCCACCGAAGAAGCCGTCGACCGCATCAGAACCCGCCTCTCCCGCTAGCCACGGAGATCACCCCGCACGCGAACGGGTTCTCGCTCTAGCGAACGAGTTCTCGGGTCAGCTGGGACGCTGGCAGCGGACGCCGGCGGGCGGCTCAAAAGGGTCCAGATGCGAGGCGGCGCCCGAAGGCTACGCGCGAGGCGTACTCGCTGTACGTCGAGCGCGTAGCCGAGGGCGCCAACGAAGCAGCTGGCCCTTTTCAGCCGCCCGCCCTAGGCTTCGTAGGCGCGCTCGTACTGCGAGCGCAGCCGCTCGAGCTCCTCCGGATCGAGTCGCATGCCGAGCGAGAGGCTCATCTCGCCCAGGATCGTCTTGATCTCGTTCAGCGACTTCTTGCCGAAGTTCTTGGTCTTGAGCAGCTCGGCCTCGCTCTTCTGCACGAGGTCGGCGATCGTCCGGATGTTCGCGGTCTTGAGGCAGTTCGACGCGCGCACCGACAGCTCCAGCTCGTCGACGTTGCGGAAGAGGTTCTCGTTCAGCTCGGTGCGCGGCCGCGCCTCGTCACGCTCGGCGGCCTCTTCCTGGGGCGAGACCTCCGGGAAGTCCATCAGCAGCTCGAAGTGGTCCTCGAGGATCCGCGAGGCCTCGCCGACCGCGGTGGCCGGGCTCACGCTGCCGTCGGTCCACACCTCGAGCACCAGCCGCTCGCGGCCCGTCGCTGACCGGCTCGACGTGAAAGTTCACGCGCTTGACCGGCGAGAAGTCGGCGTCCAGCAGGATCGCGTTGATCGGCAGGGCCTCCGGCTCCCGCTTCTCGGCCGACACGTAGCCGCGCCCGCGCTCGACGCAGACCTCCATCTCGAGCACGCCGTCCTTGTCGAGCGTTGCCAGCACCACATCGGGCGTGAGGACCTCGATGTCCGCGTCCGTCTCGAAGTCGCTGGCCTTGACGACCGAGCCGCCCTGGGCCCGGAGGCGGAGGATCTTGGGCCGGTTCACGTGGAGCATGAACACGACCTTGCGGAGATTCATCATGATGTCGAGGGTGTCTTCCATCACACCCGGCAGATGCGAGAACTCGTGCAGGACGTTCTCGATCTTGACCCAGGTCGGCGCGGCGCCGTGGATCGCCGACAGAAGCGCGCGGCGATAGGCGATGCCGATGGTCAGGGCGAAGCCGGCCTCGAGAGGCTCGATGGACAGCTTGCCGTAAACCTTGTCCTGGACAGTCCAATCGTGACGGGTGGGTAGTTGCAACTCAAGCATGGGACCCCCTAGAAGCGAGCCAGTGTGATCGGGGTGATTCGGCTACCAAGGCATCAGAGTATACCAGAGCCCGGATGTTACACTGGGAAATCATGGGGTTGCGTGCCGCCCTCGCCCTCCTCATGCTCCTCGGAGTCGGTGTCGCCGTCTTCCTGGGTCACGAGGTTCTCACTCCGACCGCCGTGATCCAGGCCGGAGCCGGTGTCGATCGAGATTCCGGCCCACGACGGGATCCTGACCATTGCCTCGCGCCTTTCCCAGGCGGGCGCGATCCGCAGCCGCACGGGCTTCGTCATGCTGGCGGTGTTTCGAGGCACCGCTCGCTATCTGAAGGCGGGCGAGTACGAGCTCGACCGGGGCGCCACGACGTTCGGCGTCCTGGCCCAGCTCGAGGCCGGACGGGTCAAGCAGCACGTCGTCCTCCTGCCCGAAGGAGCGACCGTCGCCGAGCTCGCGCGCGTGCTCGAGGCGGAGCGGCTCGCGCCGAGCGCCGCGGTCCGGCGGGTCGCGACCGACCCCGCCTTCCTCTCGACACTCGGGATCGAGGGGCCGAGCATCGAAGGCTATCTGTTTCCCGACACCTACCAGTTCGTTCGGGGCATGACCCCCGAGGAGATCCTGACCCGGATGGTGCAGCGTCTGCGCGCGAAGCTGGGGCCGGACGTCACGGCGCGCGCCGCCGCCCGCGGGCTCACCGTGCACCAGCTCCTCACCCTCGCCTCGATCATCGAGCGTGAGGCGGTGGCGCGGGAGGAGATGCGAACGATCTCCGGGGTCTTCTGGAATCGGCTCAAGGTGAAGATGCCGCTCCAGGCCGATCCGACCGTGCAGTACGCGACCGGCAAGGAGCGGCGCGCGCTCACCCGCGCGGATCTCCGGACCGACCATCCGTACAACACGTACCGCAACGCGGGGCTGCCGCCCGGGCCGATCGCGAGCCCCGGCCTCGCGGCGATCGAGGCGGCGCTCGATCCGGCGCCGGTGAAGTACCTCTACTTCGTCGCGATGGACGACAGTCATCATCACTTCTCGGCGACGATCGCCGAGCACAACGCGGCGGTGGCCCGGTACCGGCTCGCCCGCGCTCGGTGAACCGTGCTATAAAACGCGCGACATGGCCGGCCCCACGACGCTCGCCGCAACCGGGCGCCTCACGCGCGAGGCGTCGCCGGTGCCGTTCCTGTATCGCGCGCTCCGCGGACCGCTTCGGCAGGCGCTCCAGCACTGGTTCGATCTTCGCGTCGACGGGCTCGAGCATCTCCCGGCGAGCGGCCCGTATCTCATCGCGGCGAACCATCACAACTATCTCGACGGCATCGTCCTCGGCGTCACCGTCCCGGCGCAGATCTCGTTCCTCGTGATGCCGCGCGTCTGGCGCGCGACACCGCTTCATCCCGTATTCCACCGGAACATCGGCTCGATCCCGATCGACCTCGAGCGCGCCGACGTCGGCGCCCTTCGCCGCGCGCTCGAGATTCTCCACGAAGGCCGCGTGGTCGGCATCTTCCCGGAAGGCCCCTTCAGCGTTCGCGGCCGGCTCGAGCCCGGCCTTCCCGGCGTCGCGCTGCTCGCACTGCGCTCGGGCGTGCCGGTGGTCCCCGCCGGCATCCGCGGCACCTACGAGGCGCTGGCGGGACGCCGCGGCTACATTCCGCGCCGCGTTCCGCTCGGCGTCCGGTTCGGACCGGCGCGCTGCTTCTCGCGAGACGGATCGCCCGGACGGCGGAGCGCTCGCTTCCACGTGACTCGTCGGATCATGGACGACATCGCGGCGCTGCTGCCGTGAAGTCACGGCCCCGCAAGCGCGCGGCCGCGCGAAGCGGCTCGGGGAAGTCGGAGAAGCTCTGGGGCGGACGGTTCACCACGGGCGCCGATCCGACCGCCGAGCGGTTCACCGGCTCCCTGGCGTTCGATCGGCGGCTCTGGCCGCACGACGTCGCCGGCAGTGTCGCGTGGGCCAAGGCCCTGGCCAGGGCCGGGCTCCTGTCCGCCGCGGAGCGCGACGCGATCGTGCGCGGGCTGGCGGCCGTCCGTGACGAGCTCGCGGCGGGCACCTTCCCGTACCGGGCCGAGCTCGAGGACATTCACTCCAACATCGAGCGGCGGCTGCAAGAGCTGATCGGCGAGGTCGGCGGCAAGCTCCACACCGGCCGCTCCCGTAACGACCAGATCGCGGTCGACGAGCGGCTCTATCTCCGCGAGGTCATCGCGCGTGTGCGGGCCGGCCTGCGCCGCGTGCAGGAGACGCTCGTCGCGCGCGCCGCCGAGACGATCGACGCGCCGCTGCCAGGCTACACGCATCTGCAGCGGGCCCAGCCCGTCGTCCTCGGCCACTACCTCCTCGCGTACGTCTTCATGCTGCAGCGCGACCGCGACCGATTCGGCGACTGCGGCGCGCGGGCCAACACGATGCCGCTGGGCGCCGCGGCGCTCGCCGGCACGGCGTTCCCGATCGATCTCGAGGCGCTCGCCAAGGATCTCGGCTTCGCCGCCGTCTCGCCCAACAGCCTCGACTCGGTCAGCGACCGCGACACGCTCCTCGAGTTCCTGGCCGCGGCCGCGATCACCGGGATGCACCTGTCGCGGCTCGCCGCCGACCTGACGCTCTGGGCCACCGCGGAGTTCGGCTTCGTGGAGTTCTCCGACGCCTTCGCGACCGGCTCCTCGATCATGCCGCAGAAGAAGAACCCCGATGTCGCCGAGCTGGTCCGCGGCAAGAGCGGGCGGCTCTACGGCAATCTCGTCGCCGTGCTGACGACGATGAAAGGGCTGCCGCTCGCCTACAACTCGGACATGCAGGAAGACAAGGAGCCGTTTTTCGACTCGGTCGACACGCTCGAGGCGATCTTCGAGGTGCTGCCGCCGATGCTCGCCTCACTCGCCTTCCGGACGGAGCGGATGCGGCGCGCCGCCGCGGAGAACTTCGCGACGGCGACCGATCTGGCCGACTATCTCGTGCGCAAGGGCCTGGCATTCCGGCAGGCCCACGGGGTCGTCGGGCAGATCGTGCGGTTCTGCGAGACCGAGGGCAAGTCGCTCGAGGCGCTCGGCCTCGTCGAGCTGCGTCGATTCTCTCCGCTGTTCGAGGACGACGCCAAGGACGCCGTCACCGTCGAGGCCTCGCTGCGCGCCCGCGCCGTCACCGGCGGGACCGCGCCCGAGGCCGTACGCCGCTCGCTCGCGCTCGCCCGCACGCTGATCGCGCGCGCATGATCGGGCGCGGGCGGCGCCTCGCCGCGTGCCTCGGGCTCGCCGCGCTGGCCCTCACCGCGTGCGGCAAGAAATCTCCGCCGGTCGTGCCGGAGCACCGCGCGCCCCAGCCGGTCGCCGAGCTGGCGGCCGTCGTCGACGAGGCGGCGATCCTGATCTCGTGGGTGCCGACGAACCGCCGCGCCGATAATACGCGCCTGCGCGGCTTCACCGTGATGCGCCTGTTCCGGGTGGGGGACAGCGGCGCCGGTGACCCGAAGTCGGCGATGCTCGTCGACGGGCGGATCGCCGGCTACGAGGAGATCGCCGCGATTCGCAGCGACGCAGCCGCAGCCCGCGGTCCGGCGCGGCCCGCGCCTGGTGTTCACCGATCAGAGGGGGCTCACGCACGGGCGCCGCTATACGTACGTGGTCCTCACCGGCGATTCGCAGGGGCGTATCGGTTCGCCCTCTCGCCGAGTCTCGGTGACCTACGCCGCCGCTCCCGCGGAGCCCGATGGCTTCGCCGCCGAGCCGCAGGACGGGGCGGTGCGCCTCAGCTGGAGCGCCCCGGCGCGCCTCCTCGACGGGAGCGCGGTGACCGACCCGCTGCAGTACGAGGTCCTGCGCGCGCCGTCGGCCGATGCAGAGCTGGCGCCGGTGAGCCCGCCGGTCTCCGCCCACGTCTTGACCGACGCCAAGCTCGAGAACGACCGCGCCTACTACTATGCCGTCCGCGCTGTGCGGACCGCGGCGGGTACGACCCTCTACGGTCGTCCGACGGCGCGGCTCGCGGCGACGCCACGGGACGTGACGCCCCCGTCGCCGCCCGCGAATCTCGCCGCGATCCCCTCGGAGGGCGTCGTGCGCCTGTCCTGGAGCCCGAGCCCTGAGCCCGACGTCGCCGGCTACATCGTCTATCGCGCTCCGGAAGGGGGCGACTTCGAGCGCATCGGGTCGACCAGCACGCCCTCGACGACGTTCCTCGACCGCGCGGTGACGCGCGGCACCTACCGCTACGCGGTCACCGCGCACGATCGCGCCGCGCGACCGAACGAGAGCGGGCGCTCGAACGAGGTGAGGGCCAGCGTGCCTTGACTTCACCTGGCCCGGATGCTACGAACAACGGATACATGGACCCGTTCCAGTATCGAGATTCCGAGCTCTGCTGCGAAGAGGTCTCGCTGCGCGCGCTGGCGGCCGTCGCCGGCACACCCGCCTACATCTACTCGAAGGCGGCGCTGCTCGAGAGCCTCGCCGGCTATGGCCGCGCGTTCCAGGCCCTGCCCCACGTCGTGTGCTACTCCGTCAAGGCCAACTCGAACCTCGGTGTCCTCTCGGTGCTGGCCAAGGCTGGCGCGGGCGCCGACATCGTCTCCGGCGGCGAGTTGTACCGCGCGCTGCGCGCCGGCGTGCCGCCCAAGAAGATCATCTTCTCGGGCGTCGGCAAGAGCCGCGACGAGATGCGGGAGGCGCTGAAGGCGGACATCCTGATGTTCAACGTCGAATCCCGCGCCGAGCTGCGGGTGCTCGACGAGGTGGCGCTCGAGATGGGCGCGCGCGCGCCGGTCGCGCTCCGCGTGAACCCGGACGTCGATCCGCAGACGCATCCGTACATCGCGACCGGTCTCAAGACCTCCAAGTTCGGGATTCCGTACGACGATGCGCTCGAGGCGTACGAAGAAGCCGCGAAGCTTCAGGGGCTCGAGGTCGTCGGCGCGGACATGCACATCGGCTCGCAACTCACCAAGGCCACGCCGGTCGCCGACGCGGTGGCGCGCGTGGTCGCGCTGGTGAAGGCCCTCCGCGAGCGGCGGATCGAGATCCGCATGATCGACATCGGCGGCGGGCTCGGTATCCGCTATCGCGACGAGACGCCCCCGACACATCAGGAGTTCGCGACCCTGCTCATGCCCGCGCTCCGCGAGGCCGGCGTGACGGTCCTGCTCGAGCCGGGCCGGTCGATCGTCGGCAACGCCGGAATCTTGCTGACGCGGGTGCTCTACCGCAAGGACACCGGCGCCAAGAAGTTCGTGGTGATCGACGGCGCGATGAACGACCTGATCCGCCCCTCGCTCTACGGCTCCTATCACGAGATCCTTCCAGTCGACCAGAGCCGTCAGTCGAGGGATCGCGAGACCGTCGACGTCGTGGGCCCGATCTGCGAGTCGGGCGACTTCCTGGCGAAGGATCGCGAGCTGGCCCGCGTCGAGCAGGAAGACCTGCTCGCCGTCATGAGCGCGGGCGCGTACGGCTTCGTGATGGCGTCCAACTACAACACGCGACCGCGGGCCGTCGAAGTGCTCGTGGACGGCAACCGGTACACGATCGTGCGCCGCCGGGAGACCTACGAGGACCTGGTGGCGGGGGAGACAGCCCCATGAGCCAGACATTCCAGGGTTCATTCGTCGCGATGGTCACCCCCTTCCGAAACGGCAAGGTCGACGAGGCGAAGCTCCGCGAGCTGGTCGAGTTCCACGTCACCAACGGCACCGACGGACTGATCCCCTGCGGGACCACCGGCGAGTCGCCGACCCTGAGTCACGACGAGCACCACCGCGTGGTCGAGCTCGTGATCGAGGCCGCCCGCGGCCGCATCCGGGTCGTGGCGGGCACCGGCTCCTACTCGACCAGCGACGCGATCGAGATGACCAAGCACGCCGAGCGGGCCGGGGCGGCCGGCGCGCTCGTCGTGAACCCGTACTACAACAAGCCCACGCAGGAAGGTCTCTACCGCCACTTCCGCGCGGTGGCCGAGTCGGTCGCCATTCCGATCCTGGTCTACAACATCCAGGGGCGCACGGCGATCAACGTCGAGACCGACACCATGGCCCGCCTCGCCCGCGACGTGAAGAACATCGTCGGGGTGAAGGAAGCGTCCGGATCGCTCGACCAGATGAGCCAGGTCATCGCGGCGTGCGGTCCCGACTTCTCGGTCCTTTCGGGCGACGACAACATCACCCTGCCGCTCCTGGCGATCGGCGGCAGCGGTGTCGTGTCGGTCATCGCGAACATCGTGCCGCGCGAGACAGCCGACCTGGTGCACGCAGCACTCGACGGCGACTGGAAGCGCGCCCGCGATCTTCATTTCCGACTCTTCCCGCTGGCGCGCGCGGCGTTCCTCGAGACCAACCCCATTCCGATCAAGGAAGCGATGGCGATGGCCGGCATGCTCGAGCCCGAGTTCCGCCTGCCGATGTGCCGGATGAGCGACGCCAATCGCGAGAAGCTCCGCGCGATCCTCAAGCCGTACGGCCTGATCAAGTAGCGCCCATGAGCGTTGCCGGCGGGGAGACATCCCCGAACGTCGGGCGCGCGGGCGCCTCGACGGCGGATATCGTTGTGGCGGGCGCCGCCGGCCGGATGGGCAATCGCATCATCGCGTGCCTGACCGGCCTGCCCGATCTGCGCCTGGTCGCCGCGCTCGAGGCGCCCGGCCATGCCGCCACGGGACGCGACGCCGGCGAGGTGGCCGGCGTCGGGAAGACCGGCGTCAGCATCGGCGTCGACGCCGCGGCCGAGATCGCGCGCGACCGCGTGCTGATCGAGTTCTCGGTGCCCGAGGCGTCGCTGGCCCACCTGCGGCTCGTCGCGCAGGCCGGCGCCCGCGCGGTGATCGGCACGACCGGGTTCACCCCGGCGCAGCGCGCCGAGATCGCCGAGCTCGCGAAGCGGGCGGCCATCTTGCTCTCGCCGAACATGTCGGTCGCCACCAACGTCGCGTTCACCTTGCTGGCCACCATGGCCAAGGCGCTCGGCGACGAGTACGACGTCGAGATCACGGAGATCCATCACCGGTTCAAGAAGGACGCGCCCAGCGGCACCGCGCTCCGCATGGCGGAGGTCGTCGCCGCCGCGCTCGGACGCGATCTGGATCAGGTCGCGGTCTACGGCCGACAGGGGCTGCCCGGCGAGCGCACCAGGCGCCGAGATCGGCATCCTCTCCCTGCGGTCCGGCGACGTCGTCGGCGAGCACACCGTGTCCTTCGGCACCCTGGGCGAGCGGCTCGAGCTGGTGCACCGAGCCCACAATCGCGACACGTACGCGCGCGGCGCCCTGCGCGCCGCGCGGTTCATCGTGGGACGTCCGCCGGGGCTGTACTCGATGGCCGACGTCCTCGGCCTCGCGTGACGGGCTGCCATGCAGATCGTGCGCTTCAAGACGGACACGAACACATCGTATGGCGCGCTCGAGGGCGGCGATGTCGTCCACTACACGGGGACGCCGTGGAGCCCGTTTCGTCGCGGCCGGCGCCGCGTCCCTCTCAAGCACGCGGTGCTGCTGGCGCCGACCCTGCCCACCAAGATCGTCGGCGTCGAGCTCAACTATCGGTGCCGCGCGGCCGAGATGGAGCGCACGGCGCCGGCCGAGCCGCGCTTTTTCCTGAAGCCGGCGACCACGCTCGTCGGCCCGGGCGACCCGATCGTGTATCCGAGCCTCAGCGCGCTGGTCGAGTACGGGGCGGGGCTCGCGGTCGTGATCAAGCGCCGGTGCCGCAACGTTCTCGCCGAGCGCGTGCGCGAGTACGTGCTGGGCTACACGTGCCTCAACGACGTCACCGCGCGCGATCTGGCCGCGAAGGGCTACTGGCTGAGGGCCAAGGCGTTCGACACCTTCTGCCCTCTCGGCCCCTGCATTGCGACCGACATCGACCCCGACGCGGTGGTGATCGAGACGTTCGTCAACGGAGGGCTCCGGCAGTCGTCGTCGACGAAGGAGCTGATCTACCCCGTCGACGAGATCGTGGCGCGCATCGCCCAGGTGATGACGCTCCTGCCGGGCGACGTGGTCGTCACCGGCACGCCCGGCGGCACGGGGCCGCTCGAGCCGGGCGACCGGGTCGAGGTGCGAATCGAGGGAATCGGCAGCCTGAAGAATACCGTCGTGAAGTTCTGATGGCCGACAGGCTCCTGCTGGAGGACGTGCGCTTCTATGGCCAGCACGGGCTGACGCGCGCCGAGCAAGTGGTGGGTGCCTGGTTCTCCGTCGACGTCGAGATGGCCCTCGATCTGGCCTCCGCGGTGGTCTCCGACCAGGTGTCGGCGACGGTGGACTACGGCGTGGTCGCCCGCCGCATCGTCGAGATCGGCACCAAGAACCGCGTGAACCTGATCGAGCGCCTGGCCGGCCTCATCGTCGAGGCGCTCCTGCGAGAGTTCCCGGCGCGCGAGATCCGGGTGCGCGTGCGGAAGCTGACGCCGCCGATGGAGGGCCTCGTCGGGACGCCCTCGGTCGAGCTGACGCGGAGCCGGTCGTGACGCGCGTCTATCTCTCCCTCGGCTCGAACGTCGGCGACCGGCTCGCCACCCTCAAATCCGCGGTGCGGCGCCTGCTCGAACGGGACACGATCCGGTTCATCGACGCCTCGCCGCTCTACGACTCCGAGCCGTGGGAGACCGAGCCCGGAAAGACGGTGAGCGAGCAGCGCTGGTTTCTCAACTGCGTCGTGGCGATCGAAACGTCCTTGGCGCCACGGGCCCTGCTGGCGGAGCTGCAGGCCATCGAAACCTCGCACGGACGGACCCGCCCGCCGGGCACGCCGGAGGCCCAGCGATTTTCGGCCCGGACCCTGGACATCGACATCCTCTTCTACGGCGACGAGGTGCTCAGCGCGGGCGACGACCTTCACGTTCCCCACCTGCTTCTGGCCGAGCGCGGCTTCGTCCTTCAGCCGCTGGCCGACCTCGCACCCGATTTCGAGCACCCCGTCCTCTATCGCTCCGTGCGCGAGCTGCTCGACGAGCTCGTGGACGAGCACCACGTGCGCCCGGGCGACTACCCGGCGCGCTGGTTCGCCGACTGAGCGAGCTCGATGGCCTCGGACGAGTTCCATCGGGCGGCGCTCGAGCATCTGGACGCGCTGTACAACTTCGCGATGTATCTGACGCGAAATCCCCCGGAGGCGGACGACCTCGTCCAGGAAACCTACCTCCGCGCCTTCCGGTTTTCCCACCGGTTCCAGCCGGGAACCCATCTCCGAGCCTGGCTGTTTCAAATCTTGAGGAATACGTTCTTGACGTTCTATCGGCTCCGCGAGCGGGAATCGGCGCTCGCCGAGGACGGTGTTCCTGCCTGGGACGCTCCGATGTTTCACGATGCGCCCGAGGAGTCGAGCGGCGCCGTCGAGGCGCACACCGATCTCGAGCGCGCTCTCCGGCAGCTCCCCGAGGAATTTCGCACCGTGCTGCTGCTCGCTGAAGTGGAAGGCATGGCGCTGGAGGACGTGGCCCGCGTGCTGGCTTGTCCGGTCGGCACCGTCAAGTCGCGGATCTTCAGGGCGAAGGAGCGGCTGCGCGGACTCCTGCGCGACTACACCAAAGAATGAGCAACCACTCTCCCGAATCCGACGACGCTCTCGGCGAGCGACTGCGCTCCGAGCTCCGACGGTACGCCGCGCCCGCGTACCTGCGCGGCTCCATCGGGGCCTCGGCCGAGCCACCGCGCGGGCGACCCGCGTGGCTCCCGCCCACCCTGGCGGCCGCCGCCACGGCGCTGCTGCTCGTGCTCGGGGCAATCCCGTTCCTGCCGCGGATCGTCCCCGCCGATCCGACCGAGCGGCTGGTCCGCTCCGTCGTGGCCGAGCACACGCGCGCGCTGATGTGGGGGGCCCGGCGCCCCGAAGTGATGCCGACGGCGCTCCCGTGGCTGACCCAGGAATCCGGCATCGGTCTGCGCAAGTTCTTCGTCGGCGACGACCGGCTCCTGTTCGTCGGAGCCGAGCCGGTGTACCTCGAGGGACGCCGCGGCATCGCGCTCTACTACCGCGACCCCGACGGGCATCTGGTCAACTACACAGTGCTCCCGTGGCCCGGATTGCCGATACCGGAAGCCCGTCGGATCCAGATCCAGAACCGGTGGCGGCCGGCGCTCATGGGCGACAGCGGGTTCTCGGCCTGGGTGTGGCGCCAGGGCGACCTGGCCTGCTTCATCGTGGCCGACATGGTGTCCGAGTCGGACGTGGAGCGCTTCAAGGACTACTTCGTCAAGCTGCGCCTCGCGACGGATCCCGTCCCGGCGAACTAGCTTTCGTCGGCGGGGCGGGCGGCCCGTGTTGGGCCGCCCGCGTTGAAGATCAGAAGATACCTCGTTGCTTTACTTGCCTATTGCCCCCGCGCCTTCCGGGCCGCCTCGATCTGCGCTTTCACCGCATCGAGATTGAAGCTGGCCCCTTTCTGCATCGGCGGGAACTCGATGGCCGTCATGGCGAGCTTCTCCACCTGCTGCTGGACGAACACGAAGCGCCAGAATTCGTACTTGAACCAATCGAAGTATTGCTGCGCCCCGCCTTTGGTCCCGCTCTCGGGCCAGCCCGTGCGCTCGAACGGATCGAGGCGAAGGTTGGTCAGGTAGGGCACGTCGACGTGGACCTTGGCGCCGAGCCAGCCGCCGGGCTGGTCGATGAACCGATACTTGAAGTCGTCGACGCGCACGGCGCCCAGCGTGCTCTCGCCGAAGTAGAAGATCTCGTGGCGATTCGACGGCCCCTTGCCGGTGATCATGTCCATCTGGTTGTAGCCGTCGAGATGCACCTTGTAGGTGCGGTCACCCAGCTGCTTGCCCTTCTTCAGCTCTTCGATGATGTTCGGGTTGCCGGCGGCGGCCAGGAACGTCGGGAACCAGTCGAGCCCGGAGATGATGCCGTTCTCGACCTTGCCCGCGGGCACCTTGCCCGGCCAGCGGATCATCGCCGGCGCGCGGAAGCCGCCTTCCATGACCGTGCCCTTGCTCTGGGCGAACGGGGTCTGGCCGCCATCCGGCCAGGTGAAGACCTCGGTGCCGTTGTCGGTGGTGAACACGACGATCGTGTTGTCGTCCACCCCCATGTCCTTGAGCTTCTTCATCACGACGCCGATGTCGTCGTCGAGCTGCGCCATGCCGGCTTCGTGGATCGACCAGCCGTTCTTGGAGTTGCGCATCGCCTGGTACTTCGGCGACAGGTGCGTGACGATGTGCATGCGGGTCGGATTGAGCCACAGGAAGAACGGCTTGCCGTCGGCCTTGGCCTTGTCGAGGAACGCCAGGGCGCTTGTCGCGGATCTCGTCGTCCACGGTTTCCATGCGCTTCGGGCACAGCTCGCCCGCGTCCTGGATCCTCTGCTTGCCGACCTTGCCCCAGCGCGGATCTACGGTGGCATCGTCGACGGTGGTCGCAAAGGAGTGGAGCATGTTGCGCGGGCCGACCTGCGATCTCAAATCTTGCGGATAGTTCGGATGGCAGGGGTCTTCCATCGCGTCCAGGTGATAGAGATAACCGAAGAACTCGTCGAACCCGTGCACCGTGGGCAGGAACTCGTTGCGATCGCCCAGGTGGTTCTTGCCGAACTGACCGGTGGCGTACCCCATCGCCTTGAGCGCGGTCGCGATGGTCACCGCCTCTGCCGGTATGCCGATGGTGGCGCCGGCCTGACCGACGGTGGTCATGCCGGTACGGATCGGCAGCTCGCCGGTGATGAAGTTGGCGCGTCCCGCCGTGCAGCTCGCCTCGGCGTAGTAGTCGGTGAACAGCATCCCCTCGGCCGCGATCTTGTCGAGGTTCGGCGTCCGGCCCGCCATCATGCCGCGGTGGTAGGCGCCGATGTTCCAGATGCCGATGTCGTCGCCCATGATCACGACGATATTCGGCTTCGGCTGCGCGGCCGCCGGCATCGCCGTGAGCCCCACGGCGGTGAGCAGTGCGACCAGAACCAGCAACCCTCTTCGCGCGTCCCTCATGCCATCTCCTCCTCGCACGTGGATTTCTCGGTGCGCTCGACGCCGTCCGGACCTTGCCACCCACCGGGGGCTCCGCGAGGCGCTGAAGTGTAGCCGCCGTTCTATCGCCCCGCATGTTCGTCGACGTCCCCAGCGCGAGCCATGGGACCTTGGTCTAGCGCTCCGTCCAGCGTTGGACGGAGGTCACCGAGCGCGTCCGGTAGCTCAGGGGATACGGAACTTTAAGGGCTGGATGGGCGGCGTGGAGCGGGTCGATGGCGCAGGCCGGCGGAGCTCGCGAGGAGCCGCCGGCCTGCGCGCGCCTACCCCTGGAGCTCGAACGTCTTGACGTAGACGCCCGGCGAGCCCTGCGCGTGCTTCATGTGGGGCCGGATGCGTTGCGTCTCCGGCGCGATGTCCCGCTGCGCGAGCCACGCCGGCGTCTCCGAGACTTTCGGATTCTGGAACTCGTAGAACGTCAGATAGGTCGGCGTGCCGGTCACGGCACGGAAGCGCCGCCCGCGGATCACACCCGGCACCTTCTCGTAGTTCGGGATGTAGATCGTGTTGTACCAGGTGTTGAAGTCGGCGTCGATCTCCGGCGGCACGTCCATCCGCCCGAGCTGGAGCGCCGGCGCCATCGGGCTCTCGGCCACCTGCGGCGTCATGCTCTTCGGATGGATCAAGGTGTACACATTGCGGATGTAGTTCGTGCCGATGACCTCGGGTGAGCACTTCTTGGTCCACGCCGTCGGGTTCGCGCGAATTTTCTTGTACTCAGGCGTCTCGAGCGCCGCGACGCTCTCGAGCTCGTAGACGGCGAGATGCTTGGGCCCGCCCTTCACCGCTTCGTACCGGGCGCCGTTCAAGAACCCGGGCAGCTCGAGGCGCTCGGCCAGATGCTCGTCGTTGTACCAGCGGTTGAACTCCTTCTCCTTGTCCGCCGGCACGTCCGTCCACACCATCATGAGTCCGGTGCCCTTCTTCTTCGTCGCCATGGCTGGCTCCTTCTTTCCTCGGTTAGCTGGATCTTAGACCACGGCAGGCGCGAGTGCCACGGCTCGAGGTGGTATAGTCGGTCGCCGTCCGGATCCACACGGCACTGACCCGATCCCTGAAGGAGACTACAGTGATGCGTCCTCTCTCCCGCATGCTCATCGTCGCGCTGGTGTTCGCCCTCGTCGTCCCTGTGCTCTTCATTCGCCCGGCGCCCGCCGCCGACGACGTCAAGATCGCGCTGGTCGCGCCGCTGTCCGGCCGCTGGGCACGCCAGGGCCAGCTCAAGAAGATGGGCGCCGACATGGCGATCGAGGAGATCAACAGCCAGGGCGGGATCAAGGCGCTCGGGCGGCGCCAAGATCGTGCTCCGCGAGGCGGACGCCGGCGACAGCGTGGAGAAGGCGGTCAGCGCGGCGCAGCGCGTGCTCACGCGCGAGAAGATCAGCGCCGGCATCGGCTCCTGGCTGTCAGCTCGTTCACCCTGGGCGTGACCGAGGTGGCCGAGCGGCTGCAGGTGCCGTGGCTCTCGCTCTCCTACGCCGACAGCATCACCGAGCGCGGCTTCAAGTACACGTTCCAGACCTCGCCGGTCTCGTCGCTGCAGGCCGAGCAGGCGCTCGACCTCGTCGCCGATCTCGCCAAGAAGAACAACCGGCCGATCAAGAAGGCCGGGATCGTCGGCGACAACACGGCGGCCTCGATGTTCTTCTACAAGCCGCTGCGCGAGAAGCTGCTGGCCGCCAAGGGCATCGAGCTGGTGGTGGACGACGTGTGGACGCCGCCCGCTGGCCGACGCGACCGCCATCGTGCAGAAGCTTCGCTCGACCCAGCCCGACATCGTCTTCTACGGCGCCACCAACTTCCCCGACTCGATCCAAGTGCTGCAGAAGGTCAAGGAGTTCAGCGTGAAGTCGCCGATCCAGGGCGTCGGCGCCTGGCTGGTCACGCCGGAGTACGTGAAGACCGTCGGCAAGGACGTGCTCGACAACATCCAGACGGTCGTGGCCGCGCACCCGATGAAGGGCCAGGACGAGCTCGTCAAGAAGTTCAAGCAGCGCACGGGCGAGCCGTTCATGACCCAGGACCCGCTCTGCACCTACGCCCACGTCTGGCTGATCAAGGAGGCCATCGAGCAGGCGAAGTCGGCCGACCCCAAGGCCATCCGCGACGCGCTGGCGAAGATCGACATCTCGTCCGGCCCGGCGGCCAGCGCGTTCTATCCGGCGCGCATCAAGTTCGACGAGCGCGGCCGGCGCGTCGGCGCGACGCCGCTCATCGTGCAGTGGCAGGACGGCGAGCCGTACACCGTGGTGCCGACCGCCGTCGCGACGCGGCCCATCGTCTGGCACAAGTAGCCGGCGCGCCGCATCGGTGGTCTTCGCCGAGCTCGTCCAGTACGTCGTCACCGGACTGCTCGTCGGCGGCGTCTATGCCCTGATGAGCATCGGGCTCGGCCTCATCTTCGGCGTCATGCGCGTGGTGAACTTCGCGCAGGGCGACTTCATGATGCTCGGCATGTACCTGACCTTCTTCTACGCCGTGGCGGGCTCGATCGATCCGCTGGCCGGCGCGCTCCTCACCTTGCCGCCCTTCTTCGCGCTCGGCTGGATCGTGCACCGCGCTCCTGCTGGCGCGCGTCACCGGCGGCGATCCGGGCCGCCAGCACGACGCCCAGCTCATCCTGACCTTGGGCCTCTCGCTCGTGATCACCAACGCGACGACGATGATCCTGACCCCGACGCCCCGCGGCATCCGGACGAGCTACGCGACGCAGGCGTTCGCGTTCGGCCCGGTGCTCCTCAACCAGGCGCGCTCGTACGCCTTCGTGATGGCGCTCGTGCTCGCCGGCGTGGTCTATCTCTTCCTGACGCGGACCGACCTCGGCAAGGCGCTGCGCGCGGCCGCGGACGATCCCGAGGCGGCGAGCTACCAAGCGATCGACGTACGCACCATGCACGGGCTCGCCTTCGGCGTCGGCATCGCGCTGGTGGCCGCCGCCGGCGGGCTGCTGGCCACCTACTACCCGATCGAGCCGAACGTGGCCGGCAACTTCATCGTGCTGATGTTCGTCGCCGTCGTCCTCGGCGGGCTCGGCTCCATTCCGGGCGCGTTCGTCGGCGGCATCGTCATCGGCCTCGTTCAGTCGCTCACCCTGCTCGTCCTGCCGTTCCAGCTCCAGAACACGGGCGTCTTCATCGCGTTCCTGCTCGTCCTCTATCTGCGGCCCCAGGGCCTATTCGGGCGCCGCGCTCGGACGGTCTGATGTCGCGGCAGGCGCGGGCCGAAGCACCGGCGCTGGAGGGGTCGAGAGGACCACGCGGCACGCGTGCGCTACCCCGCGGCGGCTGGGCTCCACCCTGGCGCGCGTCGTTCGGCGCCGCTTGGCGGGAACGGGTCCCTTCGACCCCTCCAGCACCGGCGCTCCGGCCCGCGTCTGCCGTTCGCCAGCCGCGCGCGATTCGCCGTAGCGGGCATAGCCCAGTCGGGACCCTAGGACAGTAGCGCATGCCGTCGAGGGGGCGGGGGTGGCTGGCGATCGCGGTCGTGATCGCGGTGGGGGTGGTGGCGTCGTTCGTGGTGCAGGAGCGGTATCACCATCGCGTGCTCACGTTGGTGTTTCTCTGGGCGGCGATGGGGCTCGCGTGGAACATCATCAGCGGGTACGCGGGGCAGATCTCGTTCGGGCATCAGGCCTTCTTCGGCATCGGCGCCTACGTCACGGTGCTGCTGGTCGTCAAGGTCGGGCTCACGCCGTGGCTCGGCATGGTCGTGGCGATCGCCGCCGCGGTGCTGGCCGCGGTGCTCATCGGCCTGCCGACGTTCCGGCTGGCCGGGATCTACTTCGGCCTCGCCACGCTCGCCTACCCGCTCATCCTGCGAATCGTGATGGACTGGCTCGGCTACCAGGAAGTCGCCATCCCGATGAAGCGCGAGCACTCGGGCTGGTTCATGCAGTTCACCGAGCCGCGGAGCTTCGACTTCGTCGCGCTCGGCGTGCTGGCGGGCACCTTGGCGCTCTCCAACTTGATCGAGACCTCGCGCCTGGGTTACTGGCTCCGGGCGATCCGCGAGAACGAGCAGGCGGCCGAGGCGATGGGGGCCGACAGCTTCCGCTGCAAGATGGCGGCGTACATGCTGAGCGCGGTGCCGGCGGCGGTCGCCGGGGCCGTGTACATCCACGCGATCCTGTTCATCGTGACGCCCGAGGCCGTCTTCGGCCTCCTCGTGATCTCTCAGACCCTGGTGGTCTGCCTGGTCGGCGGGACGGGCACGATGTGGGGCCCGGTCATCGGCGCGGCCGTGATGGTGCCGGTCAGCGAGATCCTCGACACCACGGTCGGCGACGCCCTGCCCGGGATCCAGGGCGTCGTCTATGGCGCGGCGCTCGTCCTGATCATCCTGTTCGCGCCCGAGGGCCTCTACTGGGGTGTGCTCCAGCGCGTGCGCGCGCGCCGGGCTCGCGCGACCGAGGGCGCGCGCGCCACGCCGATCGCCGTGCCCGTCGTGCCACCGCACACGAGCTGCCGAGACCGGCGAGGTGCTCCTCGACGTGCGCGGAATCTCGAAGTCGTTCCTCGGCCTGCAGGCGCTCTCCGACGTGAGCTTCGAGGTCCGCGAGCGCGAGATCCTCGGCGTCATCGGCCCGAACGGCGCCGGCAAGACGACGCTCTTCAACGTGCTCAACGGCTTCCTCGTCCCGGACCAGGGCGAAGTTCGCTTCCTCGGCCAGACCGTGACGGGCCTGCTGCCGAGCGCGCTCTGCCGGCGCGGCGTCGGCCGCACCTTCCAGGTCGTCCGCACGTTCCCGCACCTGACTGTGCTCGAAAACGTCATGGTCGGAGCCTTCGCCCGCGAGGCCGCCGTCGACCGTGCGCGCGCCAAGGCGGCGGCCGCTCTCCAGGAGGTCTCGCTGGCCGACCGTGGCGAGGCGCTGCCCGGCGGCCTCACCACGCTCGAGCTCAGGCTGATGGAGCTCGCCCGCTGTCTGGCGACGGCGCCGCGCCTCGTGCTGCTCGACGAGCCGCTGGCGGGACTCTCGGCCGACGGCGTCGACGTGATGATCGCGATGATCAGGCGCGTGCGGGCCACCGGCGTGACGGTGGTGATCATCGAGCACACGATGCAGGCGCTGCTCAAGCTGGCCGATCGGCTCGTCGTCCTCGATCAGGGCCGGCGCCTCGCCGAGGGCGCGCCGACCCGCGTGACGCAGGACCGCGCCGTCATCGAAGCCTATCTGGGCAAGCGCTGGCTGGCCCGGGCGGGGGCGCCGTCGTGCTGACCATCGCGGCGCTCGGCGTCTCGTACGGCGGCCTGCGAGCGCTCGTCGACCTGTCGCTCGAGGTGGCTGAGGGCGAGTTCGTCACGCTCGTCGGCCCCAACGGCGCGGGCAAGACGACGTTGCTGAAGGCCATCTCCGGCACCGCCGCCGCCACGGGCCGCATCGTCTATCGCGGGCGCGACCTCGGCCCGCTCCGCGCGAGCGAGCGCGCCGCGCTCGGGATCGCGCACGTCCCCGAAGGCCGTCGCGTGTTCCCCTCGCTCACGGTCAGCGAGAACCTCGAGCTCGGCTCGTATCGCCGTGCCGCGCGCCCGGGCCGGGCCCGAGCCCTCGCCGAGGTGCTGGAGCTATTTCCCATCCTGCGTCAGCGCAAGAGCCAGCTCGCCGGCTCGCTCTCCGGGGGCGAGCAGCAGATGCTGGCCCTCGGCCGCGGGCTCATGGCCCAGCCCGATCTGCTGCTGCTCGACGAGCCGTCGCAGGGCCTGGGCCCGCGTATCGTCGAGCAGATCTTCGAGACCATCGATCGCATCCGGCGGGAGCGGCGGATCACGATCTTGCTGGTAGAGCAGCGTGTCGTCGAGGCGCTCGAGCTGTGCGACCGCGGCTACGTGCTCGAGACCGGCCGCGTCGTGCTCGCCGGCGCGCGCGACGCGCTGCTGGCCGACGCGCGCGTCCAGCGCGCCTACCTGGGCGCCTGAACGCAAGCTCGGCACATCACCGCCGACGCCATACCGACCAGCCGCCGGAGGACCAGACCCGCTCGAACCCGGCCGGCGCCACGGCCCCGGATACCTGCGGATCGACTACCACGTAACGCGCCCGATACCGGACGGCGGCCTCGAACCAGCAGTCGACTCCGAGCCTTCCACGACAGCCTTCGACGTCGCGCATGTAAACGTACCAGCGATAGAACGGTGCGCTGCCCGCGTGGACGAGATAGGCGCCGTCCTTGAATGTTCCGGTGATCGGCCGCAGCGTCCCGAGCCGAAAGGCATCCGAATCGGTCAGGAACAGCTCGTTGCGATCGGCGTGCGTCATGACCCATCGATGGAGGGCGTCCAGAGGCGGGGGCTCGGCGGTTCCCGAGCCAGATCTCGTGGGCTGCACCGCCGCTCTGGTGAGACCGAGACGTTGCTTCACGCTGTCCCGAACTTCCTCGGAGAAAGAGTGGATCATCCACCCGGGTGGAATCAACGACAGCGCGAACAGCGCGAGCAAGAAGAGCCGAGCGGTCGTCGAGTGTCGTGCGAGGAGCTCCTGAAACGCCAGCGGAAATGCGGCGAGGAGTGGGAGGTACGCGAACTTCGTCGCTCTCAGCTGCATGATGTCCACGTACGGACGATCAGAGAGCTTCGCGACCCCCTGGATCGCCGCGATACCCGCGACGCCGACGACGAGCGCAGCGCACCCGAGCACCGTGAGCGTCCGGAGATCGTCCGACCATCCCCGCCGCCGAACCAGCCACCCGAAGACACACGCAGGGAGCAACGCGTGGAACAGGACGCTGAGGATCGCATTGAGCCGCTGCGGGAGGAGCAGGTAATCGAAGCGGTAGTCGAGGGCGGCGCGCACCGCCCCGAGTGCCGCAGGATCCACGACGTTTTCCCGGTTCGGTAGATATTGGACGAGAAACGGAAGCGCGCCGAGAGCGAAGAGCCCGGCTCCGCACGCCGCGTCGCTCCACGCAGATACGCGGAAGCGCGCGAGTGCCAGATGCGCGAGAACGCTGATCTCGAACAGGTGTAGGCCCGTAACCGGATGGATGTTCGTGAGGAGCCCCACCGCCAGGAAAAACACGAGGACCAGACGGCGCTGCCGCCAGCGCAGGAACGCCAAGACGAGCGGCGGCACGAGCGCCACGGCAAATACGCGGGGCTGGACGGACGCGGCGCCGTCGAATCCCCAGTACTCGCCGCCGAGGGCATTGCGCACGGCGAGCGCCGAGACAGCGCCGAGGGCGGCCGCCAGCGGCGAGCCGATCAGCGCCCGGAAGAGCAGATAGTGGCCGACGATGACGAGGACGCCGAGCGGCCACACGAGGATCTTGATCGCCGAGAGCGGATCCCCTCCGGCGAGCCTCGCGATCGTGGTCTGCAGTCCAAGAAACGCGGGGATGTAGAACCTGTAGTAGTCCGAGCCATAGAACGGGTCGCCGATGAACCAGCCCGGGTGAAGCGCCTTTACGACCATGAGGTTGATCGCCACCTGGTCGCCCCGCAGCGCCGGCGCGGGCCCATCCCGCCAGACGAAAAATGCCACGATCACGAGTGCTGCGATGACAACGGCGACCAGCGGCAGGAAGGTCCGGCGAATCACCCCGTTTCCATCGGCAGCGTCGGGTCGGCGGCCCATTCGGACAGCGAGGCGTCGTACACCGACACCTGGTCGTGGCCGAGGAGCGTGAGCACGAAGGCGTCGCTGCTGGCCGCGATGCCGGCGCCGCAATAGGTGATCACCCGTCCGGCCGCGAGCGCTCCCGACGCGGCGAAGCGCTGGCGCAACATGTCGGGCGCGAGATATGCGTGCGTCGCCGGATCGACCATCTCGCGCGCTGGCACGTTGCCGCTACCGGCGATGCGGCCTGATCGCGCGTACGCGACCCCGCCGGTGCCGCGATGCTGCTCTTCCGACAGCGCGTTGATGACGCAGGTCGCCCGCTCGCCCAGGCCCGCCAGCACCGCGCTCTTGCCGACGAAGAGCTCGGGCCGTGGCCGCGCCATGAAGCGCGCCGGCGGATAGGCGCACGCCGCGGTGGAGGTCGGACGCTGCTCGACCGTCCACTTCTTCCAGCCCCCGTTCAGCACCGCGGCCTGATCGAAGCCGACCGCGCGCAGCATCCACCAGACGCGCGCGGCCCACATGTTCACGGCGCGGTCGTACAGCACGACGCGCGTGCCCTCGCCGACGCCGAGCCGCGCCATCGACGCCGCCATCTGCTCGGTGGGCGGCATCATATACGGCGTCGGGGCCGCGCGGTCGCAAAGCTCGTCGGTGAGGTCGGCGAACCCGCTCCGCGGGATGTGTCCGGCGGCCCACGACGCGCGCCCCGACTCGGCCTTGTAGCCGCCGTCCGGCAGCGGATGAAGGATCGTCGTGCACTCGAGCACGCGCAGCGCCGGGTCCTCGAGATTCGCCGCCAGCCAGTCGGTCTCGACGAGATACTCGGGATGGGCCCATGACATGGCGGGCAGAGTAGCGCCCCGCGCGAGCGTGCGTCAAGCCAGACGGCCGATGCCCCAGCCGGTGAGCAGGAACACCCCGAGCACGATCAGCACCGCGCCGGTGACCAGACGCCAGCTCAGCCGGTCGATCCCGCTCGGAAAGCAATACGCCAGGAGCAGCACGAACAACGGCGAGGTGCCGGCCAACGGCACGACCACGCTCACCTCGCCGAGGCCCAGCGCGAAGATCAGCAGAAAGACGCCGGTGTTCTCGAAGGCGCCGCCGGCGGCGAAATACAGAAAGCTCCGCCGGTCGTATCGAATCGCGCCGAGCTTGCCCGACGCGAGCACGAACGCGCTGGACGCGATCAGCGCGGCCGTGATGTTGATCGCCGAGTCGAAGAGCGGCCCGGCCAGACTCAGGCCGAGCTTTCGAAGAATTGCGACCACGCCGAAGCACATGGCCGACACGAAGGGATAGATGAGATCGCGCGGCCGAAACCCGACGTACCGCCCGCTTGCCGAGAGTAGGACGGTCCCGAGGACCACGACGAGGGTGCCGGTGAGAATCGGCAGCGTGATCCGCTCGCCCAGCAAGATTATGGCGAGCACGGTCGAGATCAGCGGCGCCAGATTGAGGATCGCCGCCGAGACGGACGCGCCGACCTTCTCGATCGCGGCGACCCGGAAGAGCCGGCCCGCGGCGGTGCCGACGACGCCCGAGGCGATGAAATACGGGGCCGCATGCCAGTTGTACTCATCCCGCGGGACGAGCAGGAGGACGGCCGACCACAGCCCGACCGCGCCGACGGCCACGTTGAGCCAGAAGCCCGCGTAGAAGTTCGAGCGCTTGAGGCCGCGCTGGATCAGCATCGTCGCGACAGCCGAGCATACGGCGCTGGACAGCGCGAGCGCGTGCGGGGTCAACCCGGTCACTATACCGGATGAACGGCGCGTCGGCTTATGATGGGTCGTGGCCCACCCGCGGAGCCGCACCCTGCCCGACCTGCTCGACGAGATCACCGCCCGCGACCCGAGACACGAGCTCATCGTCGGCGGCGGCGAGCGCCTCAGCTACGCCGAAACGCGCGCCCGGGCCCGACGGCTCGCGAAGGGACTCCTGCGGCTCGGTGTCCGGCGAGGTGACAAGGTCGCTCTGCTGATGGGCAACCGCCCGGAGTGGCTGGTGATCGACTTCGCCGTCACGATGCTCGGCGCCACGCTCGTCCCCATCAGCACCTGGTCGAGCGGCCGCGAGCTCGGCTACGTGCTCGACCACTGTGACGCGACGACCCTGATCACGATCGCCGCGCTTCGCCGGCCAGGACTATCTGGCCATGCTGGCCGAGCTCGGGGGGCCGGGCTCAGCCCGCCTGCCGAAGCTCGCCCGAGTCGTCGTCGTCGACGGCGACCGCGGGAGCGCGCTGACGGCATTCGACTCGCTCTGGGACCTCGGGGCTGCGGCCACCGATGCCGAGCTCGACGCCGCTCAGCACGCCGTCAGCGCCCGACGATGTCGCCTACATCCTCTACACGTCGGGGACCACCTCGACACCGAAGGGCGTTCAGCTCGCACACGGCGGTCTCATCGAGAACATGTGGAACATCGGCGAGCGCCAGCACCTGACGCCGGCGGACCGCATGTGGATGGGGATCTCGCTCTTCTGGAGCTTCGGCTGCGCGAACGCGCTGCTGGCGGTGATGACCCACGGCGGCACGATCGTGCTGCAGGAGTCGCTGGAGCCGGGCGCGGCGCTCGCGCTGATCGAGCGCGAGCGGTGCTCGGTCTACTACGGCACCCCGAATATCGCGCTGGCCCTCGCCGAGCATCCGGATCGCGCGCGGCGCGATCTGTCGTCGCTCCGAACCGGCGCCGCCATCGGCCCGCCGCCCGCGATGCAGATGGTGATGGATCTCGGCGTCCGCGAGATCTGCAACGTCTACGGTCTCACCGAGACCTACGGCAACTGCAGCGTGACCGACGCCCACGACTCTCCCGACGTTCGCCGGTCCACGGTCGGCTTTCCACTTCCGGGCATGGAGATCCGCATCGTCGACCGCGAGACGCGACGGCCGCTGCCGGCGGGCGAGGTCGGCGAGATCCTCGTGCGCGGCTATCTGACGCCCGGCTACTACAAGGACCCGGAGAAGAACGCGGCCGCCTTCGACGCTGAGGGCTTCCTGGTCACGGGCGACCTCGGCGCGATCGGCGACGACGGCCGGCTCAGGTTCCGCGGACGGATCAAGGAGATGGTCAAGACCGGCGGGATCAACGTCGCGCCGCTCGAGGTCGAGGAGGTCTTGCTGGGCCATCCGGCCGTCGAACAGGCCTACGTCGTGGGGCTTCCGGACGCGCGGCGAGAAGAGATCCTCGCCGCGGTCGTGGTCCTCCGCGACGGTCACGCCGCCGAGCCCGAGGCGCTGCGCGCCTTCTGCAAGCAGGCGCTCGCCGCGTTCAAGGTGCCGCAGGAGTTCCGCCTGATGCGGCGCGACGCGCTGCCGGTGACCGCCACCGGCAAGGTGCAGAAGCACCGGCTCGCCGAGATGCTCGGCCAGGAGCGCGGCGCCGTGAGCGCGTGATGCGGATCCTACCGACCGACTGGCGGCGGAACGTCTGGGCCCTCACCCTGACCGTCTTCATCTCCTTCGTCGGCTTCCAGTTCTTCTCGCCCTTCCTGCCTCTCTACATCCGCGAGCTCGGCGTGACGGATCCGGCGAAGATCGCGCTGTGGTCCGGCCTCCAGGCCGCCGTCACGCCCGCGATGTCCGGGATCCTCTCGCCGGTCTTCGGCCGTCTCGCCGACCGTTTCGGGCGCAAGATGATGCTGATCCGCTCGCTGGTCGGCTTCGTCGTCATCGTCGCGGCGATGGGCCTCGTCACGTCCGTGGAGCAGCTCTTCCTCGCGCGGGTGGTCATGGGGTTCTTCGCCGGCTTCACGCCGATGGTCATGGCGCTGGCCACGACGTCGGCCCCCAAGGACAAGGTGCCGGCGGCGATCGGTATGGTGCAGTCGGCCCAGCTCCTGAGCGTCGCGGTCGGCCCCGCGATCGGCGGCTATGTCGCTTCGCACTTCGGGATCCGGTACGCCTTCTTCGCGACGGCGGCCCTCTGCGCGCTGGCGCTCGTCGGGCTCATCGTGCTGTTCCAGGAGGTGTCGCCGGGTACCGGGGCCCAGCGCCCGCCGGCGTCGAAGATGCCGCTCAGCGAGGTGTTCAAGTACCCCCACTTCGCGACCGTGATGGCGCTGCTCTTCGCGGCGCAGTTCGTCGACCGCGGGCTCGCGCTCCTGATCCCCTTACAGGTCGCGCATCTGCCGGGCATCGAGAAGATCGCCGCCATCTCGGGCGCGATCGTCTCCATCGGCGCGATCGCCGCGACGATCTCCGCCAACGTCGCCGCGCGGCTCTCGCGCGAAGTGCCCGCCGCACGGATCTTATTGATCGGCCTGCTCGTCGGTGGCCCGCTCTGCGCGGCGATGGCGCTGCCCAGCAGCTGGCCGATGCTACTCGTCCTGCGCCTGCTCACCGGGCTCTGTCTGGGCGCGGCGATCACCTTGACGTACTCGCTGGGAGCCACGATCGTGCCCGCCGAGCATCGCGGCGCGGCGTTCGGTTGGCTGGGGCTCGGCCTTCAGATCGGCACCGCGGCCAGCCCGCTCGCGAGCGGAGCCCTGGCCGCGGTCAGCATCCCCGGCGCGTTCTTGTTCGACGGCGCGCTCGCCTGGGCCGCGGCGGCGCTGCTCCTCTTCGGCGCGCGCGGCCTACGCTCGCGGCCGGCTCACGGCGCCTGAGCGGCGCGGCTCGGTCACGGCGCTTACGAGCACCGGGAGGCGAGTGTCCCGCGAAAACGGGGGGTATCGGGGGCCATTTCGGGGCCCCGGAACCGCACCGCAATATCGAGGCGCGCCACGGCTCTGCCGGGGCGTGTCCGAGCGCTGGGGGGTTTGGGGGGCCATTTCGGGGCCCCCCATCTAGTCGTAACGCGGCGCCCGCTTTTCGCGGAAGGCGGCGACACCCTCCTGGAAGTAGACGCTGGCCCGCACGCGGTCGCCGAGCTCCTGCTCGAGCGCCTCGCGCGAAAGCGCATGCTCGGCGATCGTGGAGCTGATCTGGCGCTTCACCGCCTGCACTGCCGCCGGACTGTTGCCGGCGATCGTCTCGGCGGTCTCGAGCGCCCAGGCCATGAGCCCCTCCGCCGGCACGACGCGATTGACGAGCCCGAGGCGCGCGGCCTCGGCCGCGTCGATGAGCCGGCCGGTCAGCAAGAGATCCATCGCATGCACGTAGCCGATCTGCTGGGTGAGCTTCACCGTCGCGCCGCCGAACGGATAGATCGACCAGCGCACCTCCGGCAGGCCGAAGCGCGCGTGAGGCGCCGCGGCACGGACGTCGGTGGACAGGAGCAGCTCGACGCCGCCCCCGACGCAGTCGCCGTTGACAGCCGCGACGATCGGCTTCGAAAACACGTGATGCTTCAAGAGCGCGTGACTGACGACGCGGGCCGCCTCGGGCGCTGCGGACAGGTCGCCGCTCATGTCCGCGCCGGCGCAGAAGGCGCGCGCGCCGACGCCGGTGAGGACCACACACCGGCAGCCGCCGCGGTCGAGCTCGTCCCACAGCCGGGCGAGGTCCGCCATCATCTGGCGCGACATCGCGTTGAGCCGCGGCGGGTTGTCGATCGTGAGAACCACGACGTGCCGGCCGTGCTCGCGCACCTGGATCTGCATGCTCAGTCCCGCAATCCCGGGACGACGACGACCTTGCCGTACGCGCGGCGATCGGTCAGGAGCCGGATCGCCTCGACGCTTCGCTCGAGCGGAAGACGGTGCGAGATGCACGGCCGGAGCTTGCCTTCGTCGTACCAGTGCAGCAGCTCGTCGACCGACTGTCGGAGCTTGTCCGGAGCGTGCCAGCGGAAGTAGCGCAAGGACGTTCCCATGGCCGACCGGTTCTTGACCAGGAGGCGATTCGCGGGAATCTGCTGCACGCCGCCCACGAAGCCGACGACCAGGATGCGGCCGCCCCAGCCGAGCGCCGAGAGCGCCGCATCGAAGAGATCACCGCCGACCGGGTCGAAGCACACGTCGGCGCCATTGCCGTCGGTCAGCGCCATCACCCGGTCGGTCAGCTTCTCCGTCGAGTAGTTGACGAGGTCGTCGGCGCCGCGCTCGCGCGCCACTGCGAGCTTCTCGGCCGTGCTCGCCGCCGCGATCACGCGCGCTCCCATCGCCTTGCCGATCTCGACCGCCGTCAGGCCGACGCCACCCGCGGCGCCGAGAACGAGCAAGGTCTCCCCCGCCTCGAGGCGACCCTGCCAGCGAATCGCGACGTGGCTCGAGATGTACGCGACGGGAAAGGCACCGGCCTCCTCGAAGCTCATTCGGGCCGGGATGGCGAAGGTCTCGGCCGCCGGCGCCACCGCCATCTCGGCGAGCCCGCCGTAGGCGAGGATCGCCATCACGCGATCGCCGGGCTTGAGCCGCGTCACCCGCGCGCCGCACGCGGCGACGACCCCGGCGGTCTCGAGCCCGGGGCTGAACGGCAGGTCCGGCTTCGTCTGGTAGCGCCCGGCGGTCATGAGGGCGTCCGCGTAGTTGACGGCGGTCGCCTCGACGGCGATCAACACGTCGTCCGGTCCCGGAGCCGGCGCAGCCACCTCCTCCACTCGCAGATCGTCGACCTCTCCCCACGCTCGACAGATCACGGCACGCATGGCTGATGACCCCCTAGGGCGTCGCGTTGAGATACTGGGGAGGCCGCCGCGCCTTCGTCGCCTGCTCGTACGCATACGCGAGCTTGAGGAGCGTCGGCTCGCTCCAGGCGCGTCCCATGAACGTGATGCCGACCGGAAGTCCCATCGCGGCGCCCGCCGGGACGCTGACGAGCGGATAGCCGACGAGCGCGGCGCTCTTGGCGCTACTGCCGCGGAACTGATCGCCGTTGACGAGATCGACCGGCCATGCCGGCGTCGTCGTGGGCGCGACCAGCGCGTCGAGCTGCTGCTCGTCCATGACGGCGTCGATGCCTTCCTTGCCCGCCAGGCGGCGGCACTTCTCGAGCGCTTCCAGGTACTCGGGCCTCGGTCAGGTCACCCTTGGCCTGCGCGCGCACGAGCAGCTCCTGGCCGAAGTACGGCAGGTTCTCGAGCGGATTGCGCTTGTTGAACTCGATGACGTCGTCGAGCGTCCGCACCAGTGCACCCGGGGCCACGCTGGACAGATACGCGTTCACGCCGGCTTTGAACTCGTAGAGGAGCACCGTGAGCTCGTCGGCCGAGAGCGCCGCCCGATCGAAGTTGGGGATCTTGACGGGATCGATGATCACCGCGCCACCGTTGCGCAGGGCGTCGATCGCCTGATTGACGACCGCGTCCGCCTTCGGGCTGTAGCCGAAATATCCCTCGCGAGGTATGCCGATGCGGGCGCCCCGAAGGCCGTTGAGCTCGAGGTATTTGACGTAGTCGGTCTGCGCGCGGCGGGTGCTGGCCTGGGTCGCGGGGTCGCGCTGGTCGACGCCGACGAGCGCCCCCAGGACCGCGGCGGCGTCGGCGACCGAGCGCCCGAACGGGCCCACCGTGTCCTGCGTCACCGAGATCGGGATCACACCCGCGCGGCTCGTGAGCCCGACGGTCGGCTTGATGCCCACCACACCGTTGACGCCGGCGGGGCAGATGATCGACCCGTCTGTCTCAGTCCCGATCGACACCGTGACGAGATTCGCCGCCACCGCGATCGCGGAGCCGGAGCTCGAGCCGCACGGCGTGCGATTGAGGACATAAGGATTACGCGCCTGACCGCTTCGGGCGCTCCAGCCGCTCGAGCCCGGCGTCGACTTGAAGTACGCCCACTCGCTCATCGACGCCTTGCCGAGGATGACGGCGCCGGCCTGACGGAGCCGCTGCGCGATCGTCGAATCCTCACGCGGCCGCGCGCCGACGAGGGCCAGGGCGCCCGCCGTCGTCTCCATCTTGTCCGCGGTCGCGATGTTGTCCTTCAGCAAGACCGGGATACCGTGGAGCGGACCGCGGACACGCCCGGCTCGCCGGTCCTCATCGAGGGCTCGAGCGATCGGGACCGCGTCGGGATTGATCTCCTGGACCGAGCGCAACGTGGGCCCGCTGCGGTCGATAGCCTGGATGCGCGCGAGGTACATCCCCACGAGCGTCTCGGAGTCGAGGCGCCCCGCGGTCATCGCCGCCTGGAGCTGGACGACGCTGATCTCCTCGAGGTTGATGCCGGCGCCGGGTATCCCGACGGTGGCGCAGGCCGCGAGAAGCGGAGCGGCGCTCATCCCGGCCGCCAGCATCCCGCTGGTTCGCAAGAAGTCCCTGCGCGTCGAGCCCGTTGTGCCGCGAGCCTCACCCATGAGCAATCCCCCAGGTACCTGACGTGAGCAGCGAAGTCACGATAATATCCCCGGAGCGTCCTGGCCGTAATTTGTCATCGGTCCGGAAGCACTGCGCCAGCCTGTCCAATCCCCGACCACCGACTCGAAATGTCCGGCTTCCGCTAAGTCCCTGAGAAATCGGAAAGGGCTCGCTCCGCGAGGCCCTGGCATCGCCCGTGCAGTCTTGCGAAATCGAGAAGCGGTGAGCGCGAGATGTGCCCGGTAGAGACTGGATGGAGCGTCCCATGAGACGATCGTTTGCGGCCACGTTCGGCGTTTTCATGCTCGTCACGGCGACGGGCACGTTCGCCGAGGCTCAGTCCAAACCCACGACGCAGCCCGAGGTTGTGTCGGCCCCTTCCCCGAACGCCTTCGAGTCGCTGTCGCCCGGCAACAAGCGGATCGCGACCGCGCTGTTCGAAGCTCAGACCACCACCGCCGGCGGCATCACGCCGATGACGCTCGAGCAGATCGCGCAAGAGCGCCGGAGCGGACGGAAGTGGGGCGACGTCTTCCAGGCCATGAAGTCGCAGGGCCTGATTCAGGCCGAGACGCTCGGTCAGGTGCTCGGCCGCTACGACCGCGCGCGACACTCGCGCAGCTGAGCCGGACCCCGCCTCCAGCGCTTGCGCCGACGGTCGTCTAGCTCGCGGTCTCCGCCCGGGAGAGGTCGCGCTCGACGACGAAGGGCAGCGCCATCACGGCGAGCGCGACCAGCAGCACTTCGGTGTCGCCGAAGTTGTATTCGAAGAGCCCGGCGATCAGGAACGCTGTGATCGCCGCCATCGAGCCCAGCACGAGCGCGCGGGCCTCCTCGTCAGAGGGCGGAACACGCCTGAACACCCGCCACGTCGCACCGAAGAAGCCCACCCAGATCGAGAGCCACGCCGCCAGCCCCGGAAGCCCGCGCTCCACCGCGATCTGGAGCGGGGTGTTGTGCAGGTGACTGGTCGAGCGCCGTAACGCCTCCGGCGGCGCCACGGTCGGGTACACGTGCTTGACCTGTCCGGGGCCGATCCCGATCAGCGGATGCGCGATGGCGAGGGCGAGCCCGGCGTGGAGCATCGCCAGCCGATCACGCGCTGTGTCGTCGGCGAAGTTTCCGAAGCTCTTCACGCGCGCGAGCACGCGCGGCTCGGCGACGAGGCCGCCGGCGACGACGACCGCCAGTGCGCCCAGGACGAGCCAGCGACGCCGGAGTCCGAGCGCGCATCCCGCGCAGCCGGCGGCGAACCCGACCCAGGCGCCACGCACCGAGGTGAGGCCGAGGGCCAGGAGGCCGGCGAGCCAGGCCGGAAGGGCCCAGGCGATCGAACGCCCGCCCAGCGCGACGCGCGGCAGTGCGGCGACGAGCACGAGCATGAGGACGCCGGCGAACGTCATGTAGATCGAGAAAAACCCGCGAGCTCGCGCGCACTTCCGCATGAGCAGCCGGACCGCCGCGTGGCTCGAATCGACGGTCCCGCCGGGCGGACAGAAGCCGACCTGGACGATCGACAGGAGCGCCACGACCGCGACGGCGATCAGGAGGCCGCCGGCGAAGCGGCGGGCCGCGCGCATGTCCGGCAAGGCGTACAGAACCACATAGAAGGCGCCGAAGGTGAGAATCCCGCGCGCGGCCATGAGACTCTCCGCGGGGCGCGCGGACGCGAGCGCGGTCACCAGGGTCCAGACCGCGAAGGCGATCACCGGCCCGATCAGCGGCCAGCCGCTGCGCGGCCGGTCGGACCGGGGGCCGACGGCGAGCAGGACCCCGAGGACCACGAGGGTGATCTCGGAGAGCGAGATCGACGCGACCAGGCCGAGCGTGAGAGCCCGGAGCAGCCAGTCTCGCAGAGCGCTCAATGCGCGTTGCGGTTGATGCGGAAGCCGTACCAGAGGGTCTGCAGGAGGATCTTCAAATCGAAGGCGAGGCTCCAGCGCTCGATGTACTGCAGGTCGCACTCGATCCGTCTCTCGATCGACGTGTTGCCCCGCCACCCGTTGATCTGGGCCCAGCCGGTGATCCCCGCCTTCACCTTGTGACGGAGCATGTACCCGGGCACGCGCCGCCTGAATTCCTCGACGAAGCTCGGGCGCTCGGGTCGCGGCCCCACCAGGCTCATCTCGCCGTGCAATACGTTGAAGAGCTGGGGCAGCTCGTCGAGACTGGTGCGGCGAAGGAAGATCCCGAGCGCGGTTCGCCGCGGATCATCCTCGCGCGCCCACACGGGCCCGGTCTCGGCCTCGGCGTCCACCCGCATCGTCCGGAACTTCAGCATCCGGAAGCGCCGGCCGTCGACGCCCATGCGCTCCTGCCGATAGAGAACGGGCCCCGGCGAGGTCAGCTTGAACGCGACGACGATCGCCAGCATCACCGGGGACGCGACCACGAGCGCGATCGTGCCGAAGACCAGGTCGAACGCCCGCTTGAGGACGCGATTCCAGCCGTAGAGCCGCGATTCGCGCAGATGGATGAACGGGATCATCTCGAACTCTTCGACGCCGCCCCGCGCCGGGACGAGGCTGAATACGTCCGGCACCAGGTGGATCGCGATCGGCTCGTCCCCGATCCCGCGCAGCACCGCGGTTAGCCTGGAGGCGTCGGCATGCGGGAGCGCGATGAACACGATGTCCACATGCTGGCGATCGAGCACCGCGCGCACGTCCTCGATGCCGCCGAGCCACCGCACGTTGTCGGGCACTTCGCGCTTGTCGCTCAAGAGACCCAGGACGAAGATGCCCACGTCGCGCCGTCGGTCGAGGACGCGGAGTACCTCGGCGGCCGGCTCGCCCCCGCCCACGACGATCGCGTAGCGAAGATTGTAGCCGTGTCGGCGCGCGAACCGGAGCACCTCGCGGAGCGCCGCGCGAGCCAGGCTGACCGCGATGACCGACTGGACCAGGAACAAGATGATGACGAGCCGCGAGTACTCCTGATGGCGGAACACGAACGTCATGATCGCGACGAGGATCAGCGCGCCGAGGGTCGAGGCCTTGGCGACGTCGAACCACTCGGACACGCGCGAGCCGAGCCTGTTGGGCCGGTAGAGGTCGAACGTGCGAAACGCGATACCCCACACGATCAGGATCGGCAGCAGCTGCAACGCGTAGTCGCGGAACGGGGGTATGTCGCCCACGGGCAGCAGGTAGAACCGGATCGCGTACGCGGACAGCCAACAGCCGGCGATCAGACAGAGATCCCCGGCGAGCGCGAGGTTCTCGACGAGTCGGGAGTGGGCCTTCAGCATGTGGCCCCCGCCCGGAACTCGCTCCAGCGCGCGGCGATGTAGTCGCCGAGCTTCTGCTTGAACATCGGTCGGTCGAAGGCCTCGGCGCGCTCCCGGAGGGCCTTGCCATCGAACCGCGTCTCGGCGCTCTCGAATCGAGAGATCGCGTCGCTGAGCGAATCGACCGTCTGCTCCGCGAAGAACACGGCGGTCGGTGACGCGTCGCTGGCGTCGAGCCCGACCATCGTCTCGAGCGCGCCGCCCTGGGCCAGCGCGATCGTCGGCCGTCCGGACGCGGCCGCTTCGAGGGGCGTGATGCCGAAATCCTCGACCGCCGGGAAGATGAGGGCCCGGCAGCGCGCATAGAGCTCGGCGATCTCGTCGTCCGGTCGCCACCCCAGAAAGGTCACCGTCGGCCCGGCCAGCGCGCGCAGGCGCGAATGCTCGGGGCCCGTGCCGACGACGACGAGCCGCCGGCCCAGGCGATTGGCCGCGCCGATCGCGAGGTCGATGCGCTTGTAGGGCACGAGGGCGCTCACGACCAGGTAGTAGTCGTCGGCCGCCTCGGCGATCGCGAAGCGCTGCACGTCGACGGGCGGATAGATCACGTCCGCCGGCCGATCGTAGGCCCGGCGGATCCGCGCGGCGATGTGCTGCGAGATCGCGACGAACCGATGCACGCCGGCGGTCTTCCGATCCCATCGCCGGAGGGCAGCCGCCACGGGCGGTCCGAGCACTCGGGCGACCATACCGTGGCCGGGGCCGAAGTAGTCGTCCGAGAGGTCCCAGACGTACCGCATCGGAGAAAAGCAATAGCACAGATGAAGCGCCCCGGGCAGCACGCGGACGCCCTTGGCAACGCAGTGGCTCATCGACAGGACGAGGTCGTACCCGGAGAGATCGAACCGGCTGATCGCGAGCGGAAACGCCGGCAGATAGTAGCGGTACCGCGCGGCGGCCCGCGGCAGCCGCTGGACGAACGACGTGACGATGCGCCGGCGCTCGATCGTCGGCGTGACGGTGCCCGGAACGTGCAGGAGCGTGAACAGGGGCGCGTCCGGGAAGAGCTCGCAGAGGACTTCGAGGCAGCGCTCGCCGCCTCGCATTCCGGTCAGCCAGTCGTGGACCAGGGCGACTCGACCGCCCGGAATCAAGCTCGGTCCCGCTAGCGCGGGCGTGACCCGAGCCGTCGGCGCCAGTACTCGAGCAGATCGGTGAGCGTCTGCTCGAGCGGGATCGTCGTGCGCCATCCGAGCGCGCTCTCGACCTTCTGCCGCGAGCCGAGGAGGACCGGCACGTCGGAGGGACGCAGGCGCGCTGGATCCTGACGAATCTCGATGTGCGGCAAGGTCGATTTCCCGATCAGGAAATTCAGGAGGCGCTCGATCGACCACTCGAGGCCGGAGCAGAGGTTGTAGACCTCGCCGGGCGTGCCCCGCTCGAGCAGGAGCCAGTAGCCGCGCACGATGTCGCGCACGTCGGAGAAATCGCGCGTGGGCTTCAGGTCGCCGACGTGTACCACCGGCTCGCGCAGGCCCGCTTCCATCTCGGCGATCTGCTTCGCGAAGTTCGATTCGGCGAAGGCGTCGCCCCGACGCGGCCCGGTGTGGTTGAAGGCGCGCGACCGCAGCACGTGCAGCCCGTAGCTCTTGAAGTACTGCCAGCCCATCAGGTCCTGCGCCACCTTGCTCACGGCGTAGGGCGAGAGGGGCCGCAGCGGGTTCGTCTCGCGGATCGGCAGCTCGTCGGGCTCCACGAGGCCGTACTCCTCGCTCGAGCCGATCACGAGAAATCGCGCCGAGGATCCGAGCTGGCGCATCGCCTCGAACAGGTTCATCTGACTGACGACGTTCGTATAGAACGTCTCGACCGGAGTCTGCCACGACGCCTGCACGAAGCTCTGCGCGGCCAGGTGGATGATGTAGTCGGGCCGCGACTGCTCGAGCACCGTCCTGACCGACAGCAGATCGCGCAGATCCGACTCGATGAGGGTCACCCGATCGCGAAAGCCCTCGATGTGCTCCGTCTTGCTACGCCAGCGCACCGAGCCGAACACTTCGGCGCCACGTTCGAGGGCGTACTCGGCCAGGTGGCTCCCGACGAAACCTGTGATACCCGTGATCAAAATTCGCATCTCGGGTAATAGTACTACAGCCCGTGCGGCGAGCCGTCCATACGCGTTGGCCGAAACGCCCGCCGCCAAGCGGCGGGCAGGGCGAGCGCCGCCAGGGGCCTCAGGGCGAAGACGGCGCACCACCACGGGTACGCGCGAGTCCGAACCGCTCGCCAGCGCACGCGCGCCTCGGCGCGGAGCCGGTCGTCGTCGCGGACCGCCGAAACACGGCCGGGGGCGAGCCGCCGGATCACGAGGGGCTCGGCCAGGTTCGCCAGGCGGGTGACGCGCGACAGGCGCATCCACAGATCGTAATCCTGCGCGACCGGGAAGGACGGGTCGTACCCGCCGGCGCGGTCCAGCACGGCTCGGCGGACGATCACGGACGAGTGCACGAAGGGGTTGGCGCGGATGAGCGCGCGCCGGATCGCGGCGTCGTCGACCGGCGGGCGCACGACCGCGACCTCGCGGCCGCTCGCGTCCACCTCGCGGGCTCCCGTACCCAGGAGCCCGACGTCCGGATGCGCGTCGAGATACCAGCGCTGCCGGTCGAGCCGCTCGGGCAGCGCGAGATCGTCGGCGTCGAGCCGCGCGATGAGCGGCGCCCTCGCCAGCTCGAGCGCCCGGTTCAGTGAAAGCGTCAGCCCCTGCCGACCGCGGCGCTCGACGCGAAGCCGCGGATCGCGAAGCGAGGCCAGCACCTCGGGCGTCGCATCCGTCGAGCCGTCGTCGATGACGATCAGCTCGAGGTCCGCGAGGGTCTGGCCGAGCAGGGACTCGACCGCGGCGCCGACCCACCGCGCGCCATCGAACACCGCCATCACCACGGACACGGCGGGTGTCGTCACGCCCGCCGCCGCGCCTTCATGGCCAGGACCGCGGTCCGCTCGTACTCCTTCGCGCCTTCGCCGGAATACACCTGCTCATTGAAGCCGGTGTTGATCCGGTCGAGCCTGGCCCGCGATTCACGCGACAGCAGCGCCATCTTCATCGGATGCGGCAGGATCAGTAGAGGAAATAGTTCTGTCCGCCGATCTCGATCAGGCTCACGCTCTCCGCTCCGCGCCCGCATCCTTGCGCAAGAGCAGATTCAGATACGGCAGGCAGAGCGAGGGAGTCAGCCCGACACGGCGAAGTGCGGCGACGCACACGCCGAAGAGCGGCAGGAGCACGCGTCGTTTGCGCGAGCGCGCCGTGTCGCGGAAGAACCGCCAGCCGTAGCCCGCCTCCTCGGTCACGTCCGTGAGGCCTCGCCACCCCGAGGACGGCAGACACTGCGCGAGTGTGGCATTGCGCCAACCCGTGCCGTCGGCAACGAAGTCTTCGTAGGCAACGTTGCGGAGCTGCTTTCGGCGGGAGAAGCGGCGTGTGTAGCGGTGCGCCAGGGGGGCCGGCAACCACTGCACCAGTGGGAGGCCAATCGAGTGTGTTTCGATCGGAAACCAGCGATTCGGTGTGTCCAGAATGGCGATGTGCCCACCGGGCGCCAGTACCCGATAGTACTCGTCCACGTGCGCCCGTCGATGCCACGGCAGATGCTCGACGATAGCCAGTGCCAGCACGAGGTCGTATGCTCCGTCGGGCCACGGCAGGTGTGTCGTCTCGTCGTTCGACAGGAACAGGACATCACGGACCTTGTCGAGCCGCATCTCGTCGCGCTTGGCGCAGACGATATCGACGAATGTACGGTCGGTATCGAACGTGTCGATCGTCGCGACCTCGGGCTGCTCGGCAAGGTATTCCGTGATATGGCCGAAGGAGCACCCGATTTCGAGCACGGTCAGACCACGGGTGCCGCGTGCACGCAGCCATCGGAACAGCGGATCAAGGTAGAGGGGAGCCCGCTGCCCCTTGTACGAGAAGTAGAGCGGTGCCCGTTCGCCCTTGCGCTCGATCAGCATCTCGATCACACGTTTGCTGTATCGGGTCGGCGGGTAGGTCCTTCCCTCCATAGTGAGCACGCGCCGATCCCCAAGATCCTCGATGCTGTAGTTCAGACTGGCCATCGAGGACGAGTATAGCGGCCCTTCACGAGCGCGCTACGCGCCGGAGCAGCTCGATCTCGCTCGCCACCAGGCGCGCCAGATCATAGCGCTCGACGGCCACCGCGCGCGCCCGCTCGCCCAGACGGCGCGCCACGTCGGGCTGGGCCAGGATGTGCTCCAGGCGCGCGGCGAGGCCGCCGGCGTCACCGGGCTCGAACAAGAGCCCCGTGTCGGCCTCGGCGAGGATCGAGCGACTGCCGCCGACGTTCGACGCGACGCACGGCTACGCCGCAGCTCATCGCCTCGAGCAACACCTTGGGGTGACCCTCGGTCAGCGAGGGAAGCACGAAGACCCGCGCGCTCGTGTAGACGGCGCGGCAGGTCCCGGTGGTCGACGAACGGGGTGATCGTGAGCGGCACGCCCAGCGCTCGGGCCCTCGCCTCGAGCGGCCCGCGCTCGGGCCCCTCCCCGACCATGACGACCGCGACGTCGAATCGGGCCAGAAGCTTTCCCGCAGCCTCCAGCAACGTCGCGAGGTCCTTTTCCGCCGAGAGCCTTCCGACATAGAGCAAGGTCGACGGCGTGCCCGCCGAGTCGGGCGCGGGCTGAAAGCGACGGGTGTCGACTCCGTTGGGCACCAGCTCCACCTTGCCCGAGCCGCCCTGCGAGACGACGACGTCCCTGAGCTCGGGCGTCGGCACGATCACGGCGGCGGCCGCGCGCACGCCGAGGCGGGCCACGAGGCCGCGCAGCAACCCGCTCCACCGCGAGCGGGCCAGGCGCTGGTAGTGGAATCCGTACGTCGTGACGAACGGCGTGCCCCAGCGGCGCCGCGCGAGCAACGCGGGAATCACGCCGGTGACCTGGAAGACGCGGAGCACGGAGCACTCGCGCATCGCGGCGCCGTGGCGCCAGGGCATCGCAAACGCGTAGCGCCACGGATGGCCGGGCCCGCCGGGCAGCACGCGTGCGCGCGCGAGCAGCTCGCGGTCGGTGGTGAACGACGCGAGCGACTCGTCGAGATAGCTGAAGTAGCGGACGTCGCCAAAGGCCCGCGCGTAGGGCGTCAGATAGCCGTCGATCAGCCGCGAATGCTGACCGGTCTGCGCCAGCTCGCCGATTCCGCCGCGGATCGCCGGCAGGAGCCCGAGGATCATCGGCGGGCCTTCACCGCCCGCGCCCGGAATCCCGTGCTGTCGCCGGGCCGCCGCAGCGCCGCCCGCCTCCGCCAGCGGCTCAGCCGATCGTACGCTGCGAGCGACACGCCGCCGAGCGCGTCGATCACGCCGGCCCAGCGGCGTGTCGTGCACGACGGGCTCGAGCTCGCCCTCGACCTCGAAGCCGCCGGCCCGGAGCTCGGCAATGAACTCCTCGCGGGTGTACTCGATCTTGTGGTCGGGATCTGAGTACGCGAAGAGGCCGGCGTCGCGCAAGGTGCGCCGCCAGCGCGTGTCGCGGTTCGGCGCCGAGACGAGCAGCCGGCCGTCGACCTTGAGCACACGGTGGATCTCGTGCAGCACCTCGACTCGCGGGTGAATGTGCTCGATGACGTCGAGGAACAATACGGCGTCGAACGTCCGGGCTCTGAATGGAAACGGCGCGGAGACGTCCTGGGCGAAGAGGGCCGCGTTGGCGACTCCCCCCTCGCGGGCCATCCGCGCGCCGACCGCGAGATGTCGCGCGTCGTAGTCCATGCCGACGATCGCCCGGCAGTGGCGCGCGGCTTGTACGAGGTGCGCGCCGTTGCCGCAGCCCACGTCGAGCACTCGATCGCCGGCCCGGAGGTGCGGCAGGTACCAGTCGTGCCAGGGATGATCGACGAGGTGCTTGGGGTGGATCGCGTACCCGCGCTTGCCGGTGAGCCGCACGAGCCGGACACCGACCGCCTTGCCGCGCCGGTTAACGACGTCGATCCCGCTCACGACGAGCCTCCCGAGCGGTGTCATGCGCGCGATCCCACGGCCCGGCGGTGCCAGGCCTCGAGCGTGGCTTCGTAGACGCGCCGCGTGCCGTCGACGCAGCGATCCCAGCGAAAGCGCTCCTCGATGCGGGCGGCATTCGCCTGGCCGAGCTTCCGTCGGAGCGCGGCGTCGCCGAGCAGAAGACGGAGCCGCTCGGCGAATCGCGCCGGGTCGGCCGGATCCGAGACGAAGCCGCCCTCGCCGTCCACGACCAGCTCCGGGATCGAGCCGCGATTCGAGACGACGACCGGCAGCCCAGATGACATCGCCTCGCCGACCGCCAGACCGAAGCCCTCCATCGCCGACGGGAAGAAGAACACGTCGGCGAGGTTGAAATAGTCGGCCTTCTCGGCCTCGGGCACGTAGCCGGTGAACACGACCGACTGGGCGAGCCCGAGTCGCTCGGCGCGGCGCCGCAGATCGCCGAGCAGCGCGCCGGCGCCGGCGACGACGAGCCGCGCGTCCGGATGGGCCGGCGCGACGGCCGTCCAGACGTCGAGCATGGTTTCGAGGTTCTTCCGCGGTTTGAGCCCTCCAAAGAACAGGACGACTTGACGGCCGGAGAGCCCCCACCGCTCAGCGAGATCCATCCGGGCCGGGCGAGGCGCGAACTTTGTATCGACCCCGTAGGGCACGACGGCGACGTGATCGATCCGCACGCCGAGCGTCTCGCGAAGCTGCCGGCGCGAGAACTCGCTGCCGACGACCACCGCGTCGACCGCGTCGATCACGCGCTTCTCGATCAGCGGATTGAGCCGGCTCGGGTCGAGATGGTGATGATGCGCCACGACGGGCATGTCGAGACGAAGCCGGCGTCGGGCCCGGAGCGCGGCCGGGCCGATGTACCTGAGCGAATGGACGCGCAGCAGATCGAAGCCGACGCGCTCGTGAACGCGCCGAATCGCCGGCGGCACCACGAACGGAGCCACGTACCACCGGAGCCCCCTTTCGATCGCGAAGCGGTGAACCGTCCAGTTCGGGACGTCCGTCGGGTGAGGCTTCCCGCGCGCCAGGATGATCTCGATCGAAACGCCCGCGCGCCCGAGCCTTGTCAGGATCTCGCGCTCGTAAGTCTCTCCGCCCGAGGTCGTTTCGGGCGCGACACCGCAGTGAGGGGTGCAGATGCGCATCGGTCAGCGCCTGGCCGTGATGAGGTAGCCGCCCACGTACGTCGCGAGTTCTGAACGACGCACGCTCGCCAGTCGGTCGACCCGTGCCAGGAGGTCGAGCAGCGGGAAGAGCACGTAGCCGGCGTGACGAAGTCCGATCGGCGAGCAATGGACGAGGAACCTGAGCATCCCGGCGAGCTGGGTGAAGTAGCCCCCCTGGGGCGTGACCGAGTCGACGGCGAGCCCGCTCTCGGCGAGCAGGCGTCGCCACATAGCGTCGGTGTAGCGGACGTAGTCGTGGGGATCGCCGTGCAGACGCTCCAGGAACGGCGCCGTCGCCACCAGGCGGCCGCCCGGGCGCAGCACGCGGCAGCACTCGCGAAGCGCCGCGGCGGTATCGGGCACATGCTCGAGGACCTCGGTGATCTTGAGCGCGTCGAACGCGGCGTCGCGGAACGGGAGGGCCCGGACGTCGGCGCACACGTGGGGGCGACCCGCGCGCGACATGTCGGCGACGACCCAGCGCGCGCCGTCCGGGGCCTGGAAGCTCCCCCGCCGGCGTCCACCGCCGATGTCCAGGACTCGGCCCGAAAAGCGCTCCTTCATCGCCTCGAGGTCGGCGTCGATGAGCCGGCGGCGATACGAGGTACCCAGATAGACGCTGAGCCGCGCCGTCACGCGGGCCTCCGGCCGGCCGCCGCGTAAGCATCGAGGAGCGAGGCGACGATCTTGTCTTCGTTGAACACCGCAGCGAGCCGCGCCCGGGCGGCGGCGCCCATTCGCTCGCGGCGGGCCGGATCGCGCAGGAGCGCGATGATCGCGTCGGCGAGCGCCCCGGCGTCGTTCTTCTGCACGAGCAGACCCGTCACGCCGTCCTCGACGGCCTCGGGCGAGCCGCCCGTGAGCGTCGCGACCACGGGCCGGCCGAAGTGCATCGCCTCCACGAGCACGCGGCTCAGCGGCTCGGGCCATACGGAGGGCACGACGATCACGTCCGCGGCGCGATAGAGCGGAAAGAGACGCGCGTGATCCAAGACCCCCAGCGCATGGACGTCGTCCCGGGCCGGCAGCTCGGTATCGCCCTTCCCGGCGAACGCGAAGCGCACGCCCGGAACAGCAGCACGAATCCGGTCGAGGGCCTCGAGAAGGACCGGAGTGCCCTTGCCGAGCGAGCGCTTGCCGACATTGAGCACGAGCGGTCCGTCGGCGATGCCGAGCTGCCGGCGCACGCGCGCGGCGTCGGCGGCGCTCGGCACCACGCCGGACGGCGGCAAGGTGTAGACGACGTGGCGCCGCGCCGCCGGGACGACGCGCGTCGGATAGACCGCGAGGATCCCCCGGCTGACCCCGATCACGCGATCGACGCGGCCGAGCGCCCGACGCCGAGCCACATGATCGAGCCACTGCAGACGGACCGACGTCCAGAGCCACACACGTCGGGCGAAGCCGGCGTCGCGATGATAATTCACGAGGTGGAAGCGAGCGCATTTCGCCGTGTACTGGCGGAACGAGCAATCGAAGGTCTCCCACGGCTCGAAGAGCGCGCAGGAGCCGAGCGGGCAGGCGAGGCCGAGGTCGCGGATCGTCGCGAGCACCGGCCGTCCGAGCCATCGCGCCGCGCGCCGCGCAGCGACGAGGGCGCCCTTGCCCTGGGCGTGGATCGCGCGGGCGTTGCGGCGGTACGCGATCCAGGTGATGCACAGCGCGAAGTAACTGCTCCAGAGCGGGTTCCGGTGCACCAGAGCCGGGACTTCCACCTGACCGGATCTGCGCTTCAGGAGAAAGGGCAGGCGCGGAAACGGCACGCGGATGACATCGACCCCCGCTGCGCTCTCGCGTCGCGCTGCGCCGTAGTTGGCGGTGACGACCACGACCGGCTGGCCGCGGCGCGCGAGCGCCTTCGCCCACTCGGCGTTGCTCCACTCCGCGCCGCCTGGCGCGAAGGGCGGATAGTACTCGCTCGCGAACAGCACGGGGCGCGCCTCTGTCATCACGGCTTCTTTGCGACGAGCTCGAGGTACGAGGCCACACCCGACAGCCGATCGTAGGCGCCGGTGAGAACACGCAGCCGGCCCAGGGTTTCGCTCGGCCGGTCGTCGTCGTAGAACGTCAGGTCGGTGACGCCCGCTGCGGCGAAGGCGCGCACGATGGTGCCGCGCGTCAGGCCCGTGATGCTCACCGAGCACGGAAGCGAGAGGCCCGCGCCGCCGCCTGCCGGTCGTTTCCGGTCATGGCGGCCAAGACCTGCCGCAGTGAAGTCCCGGGCGAGACGACGAGAGCGGAGTCGAGCCGACTCGGCACGGACGCTATTCTAATCCGCCTTTCTCCGTGGAGCGTTAACCTTGACACGCTCGACGCAAGTTTGTTCAAATATTGAACGCTAGCGAATGGAACGTCAAGCCGAGCGCGAGCTCGAGATCCTGATCGCCATCGGTGAAGGAAAGCCCCTGACACAGCGTGCCCTCGCGCAGCGGCTCGGAGTTGCCGTCGGGCTGACCAACCTGTATCTGCGCCGGTTGATGCGCAAAGGGCTCATCAAGGTCGGCGGCTTCCCACGCAAGCCCGCCGTGGGTAAACGGCTCCGCTACGTTCTCACCGGCAAGGGGATCGCGGAGAAATCCCGCCTGACCTACGAGTACATGACGCACTCGCTCCGCCTGTATCGGCGAGCGCGGGCTCACCTGCGCGAAGCGATGGCCGAGCTCCCGAATCGCGACGCCCGAAAGGTCGCCCTCTACGGCGCCGAGGATGCCGCCGAGCTCGCCTACCTGACCCTTTGCGAGCTCGGCCTGGAGCCGATCGCCGTCTTCGCCGGCCACCCGGGCCGCAGCTTCCTCGGGCTCGAGGTCCGCGATCTGCGCGAGCTCGCTCCGCGAGAGTTCGATGCGATCGTGGTCGCGACCTTCGACAAGCCGGATGCGCACGTCACCGCGTTGACGGCGCAGGGCGTGCCGCGCGACCGCCTCGTGATGCTGCGCCAGTGACGGACCCCCACCGCTTCCTGCTGCTCCTGCGCGCCTACGTGCGGCCGCACTGGCGGGCGGTCGCGCTGCTGCTGGCCTTGAGCGGACTGTCCACGATCCTGACCGGACTGCTTCCACTCATCATGGCCCCGATCCTCGACCTGGCGCTCGGCGGTCTGGCGGCGAGCCCCGCTGCGCCGCGCGTCGGCTTCGGCAATCTGAGCCTCGGAACGTTGGGCGCCGCGGTCCTCCAGTGGCTGGGCGTTGCCGGTCCACCGAGCCCGCAGCGCGTGATCGCGTTCCTGGCGGGCGCGTACGTGATCGTGGGATTGCTGAAGAGCGCCACCGATTTCGGCACCTACCTGCTCGGTCTCTGGATTCGCGTCCGGGTGATCGCGGCGATTCAGGCTCGGCTGTTCGAGCACCTGTTGAGCCTCTCGCTCGGATTCTTCAAGCGCCACCGCACCGGCGAGCTCGTGTCGCGGCTGGAGGCCGACGCGCAGTCCACCGCAGCGCCCCTCGAGATCATCGCCATCACCGTCGTCACCGCGCCCGTCTTGATCGCCGCGTACGGTTTCCTCCTCGTTCGTACCAGCCCGTATCTGGTCCTGGCCGCCGCCGGTGCCGGTGTCGCCCACTATGCGATCACTGGCTTCGTCAAGGGGCCGGTCCGGCGTCTCGGCCGCGAAGACCTCTCCATACTCGGCGCTCTGCTCGCGCACTTTCACGAGGTGCTGGCGAACATCCGGGAGGTGAAGGCGCTCGGCGCCGAAGCGCTCGAGGCGGGACGGGCTCGGCGGACGCTCCGCGATCTGCTTCGTCTCCGCGTCCGCCACGGCCTCTACAAGCACATCGACGAGCCCGCGCGCGGCGCCGCCAACTACATGGTCGAGGCGGCGATCGTGCTGGTCGGCGCGTGGGAGCTCCTGGCCGGCCGGATGGGGGCGCCGGCCTTTTTCCTGTTCATGTACGTCGGCCGCGTCATCCTCGTCCAGATCGGCCGGCTCGGCACCGCGTGGATCCAGATCCAGTCCGTGCTGGCCAGCTCCGCCCGTCTGACGGAGCTGCTCGAGACGGAGCCGGATGTGCCCGACGGCACCGAGCCGATCGAGGACTTTCGCGACCGCCTGGCGCTGCGCGGCGTCACCTTCGGCTACGGCGACGAAGACGCGGTGCTGGACAACATCGACCTCGAGATTCGCCGTGGGGAGCTCGTCGCCGTCGTCGGGCCGAGCGGCATCGGCAAGTCGACACTCGCCGACCTGCTTCTGCGGTTCTACGATCCGCAGAAGGGTCTTGTCACGATCGATGGGCGCGACGTCCGCCGCCTCCGCCAGTCCGGCTATCGCGCGCTCTTCGGGGTCGTGTCGCAGGAGGCCGTGCTGTTCAACATGACGATCCGCGAGAACATCGCCCACGGCCGGGAGAGGCTAACCGACGCGGACATCGTCGCGGCGGCCCGGATCGCGAACGCCCACGACTTCATCTCCGAGCTCCCGCAAGGCTACGACACCGTCGTGGGCGAGCGCGGCGTCGGCCTTTCCGGCGGCCAGCGTCAGCGCGTCGCGATCGCCCGTGCCATCGTCGGGCGACCGCAGATCCTGATCCTGGACGAGGCCACGAGCTCCCTCGACAGCGAGTCGGAGCGCCTCGTGCAGGACGCGATCGATCGGGTGGTCACCGGCTCGACCTCGATCGTGATCGCCCATCGTCTCTCGACGATCCTCCACGCGGATCGGATCGTGGTCCTGAACGATCGCCGGATCGAGGCCGTGGCGCCGCACGCGGAGCTGCTCGAGTCGAGCCCGACGTACTCCCGGCTTTATCACCTGCAGTTCGAGGCCTCGCGGTAACCCTCGCTGTCCTCGTGCTGCGCCACAGCTATCTCAAGGTCCTGTCCTAGGCAGCCTGCTCCAGACCGGGCTCGACCGCCGCCACCGCGTCGTCATCCTGTGGCACGACGGTCCGACGAATCACGGAGAGCGCCGAGAAGCCTCCGACCTCGGGCACTGGCCCGGCGCCGAGCTGGTCCGCTACGACCCGCGCGAGCTCGCCGCAGCTTCGGCACCTGCGCGTCGACCCTGCTCTGCTGGAGCCGACGCGCCCGGATCTTCAGGGCCAGAGGTGCTTCCACCGCGACGGTCGGTACTGCCGACTGGGCCGGGCAGTATAGTCTCCGTCGCTTCGAGCCGCGAACGCGGATCAAAGAGGCCGAACAGGTCTTCTTCGCCACGAAGATCCATTCGTAGCCGCGTGACGACTGCGGGACGATGGCAGGCTCCCGGCCCGTGAATCGTTACGACGACTTCCGCCCCGACGTGCCGGCGCGTCGGGCCTTCACCGGCGGCCGATCTACGCGGGCTTGCGACGGGGCTGGCTCGCCGATTTCCCGGTACTGGACGGCGGGCGCTGGGCAACCGATCGCTGCAGCCGCACGATTTCTACTTCTTGTACGGCGTGTACCGCAGCGCCGCGTGCAATCGCCGTCGTCCAGCACCTGCACCGCGCGCTACGGCCGGGCGGTCACCTGGTCTTCGATTTCATTCGCTCGGAGGGGACGGACTCGAGACGGTCGCGGCGCTGCGCGACCGTCTGCCGCCGTTGCAGTTCGTGCTGGACAATTTCGAGATCGTCGAGGGGCACGTCACGGTGGACGGCTCGGACATCAGGCCGTCGGTGGTGAGGAAGCGGTAGGCGCGGCTACTCCCCGATCACCTGGATGCTGATCTCCCGCTTCCGCGGGCCGTCGAGCTCGGCGAAGATGACCGACTGGAATCGGCCGAGGGTCAGCTCGCCGTTGTTCACGCCGACCGCGATGTTGCGCCCGAGGAGCGCCGCCCGGAGGTGCGCGTGCGCGTTGCCGCGCTCGCAATCGGACACCCGCGGGTCGTCGTGGCGATAGCCGTCGCGCTCCGGCACGAGCCGCTCGATCAATGAGCGCAGGTCGTCGATCAGCGCGCTCTGGAACTCATTGACGAATAACGCGCAAGTCGTGTGAAGCGTGTTGACGAGCGCGATGCCGGTGGTGACGGTGAACTGTTGCACCGCGTCGCGCACGAGCTTGGTGATGTCCGAGATCTCGGTCCGCTCGTCCGTCGACAGGGTGAAGGACGTGTTGTAAACCTTCATCGTCGTGCACTCTCCGCGGCGCGCCCCTTGAACCGACCGGCACCCCAGCAAGGCTGCGCCATGATCAACCGTTACGATACCGACATATTTCTGGAAATGTCAAACTTCTTTGGGCCTTCCCCGGGCTCCGCTGGAGAGCGCGCAGCCCCCCGCGCGTCACGCCGTCTTGGGGTCGAGCAGATCGCGCAGCCCGTCGCCCAGGAGGTTGAGCCCCAGAACGGTCAGCGCGATCGCTCCGCCCGGGAACACGGCGAACCATGGATTCATCGATAGGAAGTTCTGCGCCTCCCGAAGCATGAGCCCCCAGGAGGGATGCGGAGGCTGCGTTCCGAGGCCCAGGTACGCAAGCCCGGCCTCGGCGAGGATGGCGATCGGAAAGCTGGTCGTGGCCTGGACGATCAGCGGCGCGAGCGTGTTCGGCAGGATGTGTCGCGCAATGAGCCGTCGATCACGCGCGCCGAGGGCTCTGAGCGGCCACGACGAACTCGCGCTCGCGAAGCTCGAGGAAGCCCGCGCGGGTCAGTCGCGCGAACGCCGGCACGAACGCGATGCCGATCGCGACCATGCTGATGACGATGCCGGGAGCGAACACCGCGGCGAACAAGAGCGCGGAGAGAATCGCCGGGAAAGCCCTGGATCGCGTCGATCAGGCGCATGAAGGCCTCGTCGACCCATCCGCCGACGTAGCCGCTGAGGATGCCGATCAGCATCCCGAGGGCGGCGCCGATACCGACCGCGATCACTCCGACGGCGATGGAGATGACGGTGCCCGTCATCACACGCGAGAGCACGTCGCGGCCGTACTGGTCGGTACCGAACGGGTGCGGGCCCGACGGTCCCTGGAGGCGGCCGGTGATGGACATCGCGAGCGGATCGGCCGGGGTGTAGACGAGGCTCAGCGCCGCGGTCGCGATCAAGAGCGCGGTGATCGCGACGCCGAGCGTGAACGTCACGTGCCGCAGCGGCCGCCGCCGCATCACCGACCCTCGGCGCCGGGCCGCGTCATCACGCTACTCATACCGGATGCGCGGATCCAGGAGTACGTAGAGCAGATCGACGACGAAGTTGATCAGCACGATCGTCGACGCGACGAAGAGGGTCACGCCCTGCACCACCGGCAGGTCGCGCGCGGTGATGGCGCCGAGCGCCAGGCGCCCGAGCCCCGGCAGCGCGAACACCGACTCGAGGATGATCGCGCCGGCCATGAGCTGGCCCAGCTGGAGGCCGGCCACCGTCACGATCGGGATCATGGCGTTGCGCAGGGTGTGCTTGGCGATCACCGAGAGCTCGCTCACGCCCTTGGCGCGCGCGGTGCGGACGTAGTCCTCGCGCAGCACGTCGAGCACCGAGGAGCGCGTGGCGCGCACCAGAACCGCCGTCTGGAAGAATCCCAGCGCGATGGCCGGCAAGAGCAGCGAGCGCACGCCGGGCCAGAGCCCGTTCGACCAGCCGGCGAAGCCGCCGGACTGCACCCAGCCCAGGTGCACCGAGAACAAGAGGATCAGGAGCAGGCCGGCCCAGAAGCCTGGTATCGCGATGCCGATCTGCGAGACGACCATCGCCAGGTAGTCGCCGGCGCGCCGGTGCCGGCGCGCGGCGTAGAGGCCCAGGGGCAACGCGGTCACGGCCATGAGGACCGCCGCCATCAAGGTGAGCGGGAGGGTCACCGGCAGCCGGCTCAGGATCAATCGCCCGACCGGCACGTCGTACTGCAGCGACACGCCGAGATCGCCGCGCGCCGCGCGCGAGAGCCATTCGGTGTACTGGACCAGGATCGGACGGTTCAGCCCGAGCGCCTCGCGCAGCCGAGCCGCCGCCTCCGGACTGCCCTCGGCGCCGATGATCACCAGCGCCGGATCGCCGGGGAGCACGCGGACGACGACGAACACCAGTGCCGAGACGAAGAAGAGGGTCGCGACGAACGCCGCGACCCTCCGGGCGATGTACCCCCGCACGCGCTACGCGGTCGCCCCGGCTACTTGACCCACGCGACCTCGGAGAGATCGTTCACGCCGGCGCCGGCCGGCAGATCTTTCCAGATGCCATGCAAGCCCTTCTTGGTCACGGCCAGCCGGGGATGGATGTAGAGCCAGACGACCGGCGCGTCCTCGACGAGCTTCTTCTGCATCTTGACGTACAGCTCGCGCCGCGCCTTGTCGTCGACGGTGACCTCGGAATCCTTGAACAGCTTCTGGAAATCGGCGCTGTCGTAGCGGTAGTAGTACTTCGGGTTCGCGTAGTTGGAGATGTCCCACGCCTCGGCGTGCCCGATGATCGTCAGGTCGTAGTCGGCGTCCTTCCACACGCGCGAGAGCCACTGGCCCCACTCGATCTGCTCGATCTTGATCTTCACGCCGATCTTCTGCAGCTGATCGGCCAGGACCTCGCCCGTGCGCACCGTGTAGTAGTACTGGGGCGCGACCTTCAGCACCGCCTCGAACCCGTTGGGATAGCCGGCCTCGGCCAGGAGCTTCTTGGCCTTGGCCGGGTCGTACGGCATGGCGCCGGACATATCGACGAAGTAGGGATTGAGCGGATCGACGTTGGTGCCGAGCACGCGGCCCAGACCGAACATCGCGCCCTTGACGACGTCGGGCTTGTTGATGCCGTACGTGACCGCGCGGCGCACGCGCACGTCGTTGAACGGCTTCTTCGAGTTGTTCATCGACATGATGACGTCGTTCGTCGTCTCACCGATGATCACCTGGAAGCGCGCGTCCTTCTGGAGATCGGGAATGTGCTCGGGGCCGAGACCGAACATCGACCGCGTCGACGTCGCCGGCCTTGAGCGCGGCCAGCGCGGCGTTCGGGTCCGGGATGAAGCGGTAGGTCACGCGATCGATCTTCGGCAGGCCCTTGACGTGATAGTCGGAGTTCTTCGCGAGCACGATGCGGTCGCCGCGCACCCACTCGGCGACCTTGTAGGGCCCAGTGCCCATGGGCTCGCTCTTCAGCGTGTCGACCGCCTCGCGCGGGTAGATGACGGAGCCCTGGCGCGCCATGTTGAGGAGAAAATTGGCGGTGGTGGTCTTGAGGGCGACCGTGATGGTGTAGTCGTCCTTGACGATGATGTCGCTGATGACCGCGTAGTTCGCCACCGCGGGATGCTTGGTCTCCGGGTTCATCGCCCGGTCGATGACGAATTTCACGTCGGCGGCCTTGAGCTCGCGCCCGTTGTGGAAGCGCACGCCCCGCTTGAGGAAGAACGTGTAGTTCTTGTTGTCCGAGGTGTTCCAGCGCTCGGCCAGCCACGGCACGATCTTGCCGTGGCGATCCACCTTCACGAGCGCCTCCTGCACGTTGTAGAAGACCACCGTCGCGGTGGCGGAGGCCGGCGTCGCCGTGAGATCCAGGCCGGGCGGCTCCGTCGCCGCTTGCAGGATCAGGTTCTGCGCGGCGGTCGTGGCGGGAGCCGCGAGCGGGAGCAGCGCGAGCGCGACGAGCAGGAGCCTGGCGAGGTGCCGCATCGGACGATCCTCCTAGCGCTTGGACGACGACTTGAAGTACTCGACCGTCCGCCGGAACCCTTCGTCGAAGTCGACCAGCGGCGAATAGCCCATGAGCCGCTTGGCCTTCGACACGTCGGCGAGCGTGTGCGGCACGTCGCCGGCGCGCGACGGCGTGTGGCGCCGCTCGAGTCGGCGGCCCAGGAGCGCCTCGAGCCGGGCGATGATGTCCAGCAGGCTCACGCGGCCGCCGCAGCCGACGTTGAACACCTCGCCCGCCGCCGCGGGCGCCGTGCCGGCGAGCAGGTTGGCCTCGACGACGTTGTCGATGTAGGTGAAGTCGCGCGACTGCGAGCCGTCGCCGTGCACCTCGAGCGGCTGCCCGCGGAGCCCCCACTGGATGAAGCGCGCGATGACCGCCGCGTATTGCGACTTCGGGTCCTGACGCGGGCCGAAGACGTTGAAGTAGCGGAGCCCGACCGTCTCGACCTTGTAGAGGCGGGTCCAGGCCGCGGCGTACTGCTCACCGGCCGCCTTGGAGACCGCGTAGGGCGACACCGGCGCCGTCGGCTGGTCTTCGCGCTTGGGCAGCTCCGGTCGGTCGCCGTAGACCGACGAGGACGACGCGTAGACGACCCGCGGGACCTTGCAGCGCCGCGCGGCCTCGAGCACGTGCAAGGTGCCGGTGACGTTGTTGTCGTTGGCGCCGAGCGGATCCTTGACCGAGCGGGGCACCGAGCGCATCGCCGCCTGGTGGTAGATCACGCGCACACCCCGCGCGGCGCGGAGGAGCACCGAAAGATTGCGGATGTCTCCGCGGATCACCTGGAGCTGGCGGCGGAACTTCGGCGCGAACGCGAGGTTGGTCCGGGCGCCGGTCGAGAAATTGTCGAGGATGCGGACGCGGCCGCCGTCCACCAGGAGCCGCTCGACGAGGTGGGAGCCGATGAAGCCGGCGCCGCCCGTCACGAGCGCGAGATCGTTCACGCGCCGATTGTATCATCGCAGGCTCGTGGCACCGCCGGGCGCCCGGCGTCCGTCGTAGCTTGTACGATCCCCACTCACGACGGCCTGCGGGTATAACGGTACGCAGACGGGATCCGGGAGAGGGTCGCCGCAGGTGGCTTGAGGCTCGGTCCTCGGTTATGAGATTGGCGCCCTCGCCCGGTGCTCAAGACTCGGACGGTATCCTGAGGCGCCGCGGGCGTCCTCGCGTGGACAAGCGTGAGCAAGAGCACCGGCGGCGAGGCTCCCGATCGATCGCGTCGGAAAGGATGCGAATGCGCTTCGTGGGCATCGATGTGGCAGCGGAGCGACATGTCGTCGCCGTGGTCGACGAAGCTGACCGCGTTCTCATCAAGGCGACGCCCTTCACCGAAGACGCCGACGGGTACACCAAGCTGTTCGGGGTGCTCGGCGCGCCCACCGACGCCCTGGTCGCCATGGAGGCGACGGGCCATTACTGGAAGAATCTCTTCGCCGCGCTGGTCGCGGCTGGTTTTGCCGTCGCCCTGTTGAACCCGCTGCGGACGCGCCGCTTCGCCGGGGAGGATCTGCAACGGACCCAGACCGATGCGATCGATGCGGTGGGGATCGCGCGCTTCGCCGCCCAGAAGCGTCCACCGGCCAGTCGGTTGCCTGATCGAGCGACGGAAGAACTGCGCGAGCTCGTCCGGTTTCGCGACCGCCTGCGCCAGGACTTCGGCGACCGTGTGCGCCAACTCCACCGTCTGGTGGACCTCGGCTTTCCAGAGTTCACCCGCTATGTGCGCGATCTCGGGCGCGAGCTGGCGACCGCGGTCCTCCGTGCCTACCCCACCGCGGCCAGCTTTCAGGGCGTGCCGGTGCGTCGCGTGGCGGCCCTCCGCTACGATGGGCGCCACAAAGTCGGCGACGAGCTCGCCGCCGCCCTGATCGCGGCGGCCGCCAGCTCCGTGGGCCGCCACCACGGGGAAGCCTATCGCCTCCAAGTGCGGTACACCTGCGAAGATCTGGATGTGCTGCGGCGGCGCTTGCGAGATCTCGAGCGCGATATCGATCGGCTGCTCGAGCACGCACGAGATCGGCCGGCTGTTGACGACGATCGAGGGGATCGGGCCGCAGACGTCGGCCCGTCTGGTCGCGACGTTCGGGGACTTCAGTAGCTTCCCAAACGCCGGGGCCCTGGCGTCCTACGTCGGCGCCGTGCCGGCGCTCAAGCAATCCGGGAAGCGGACCTTCCAGCGCGCGAGTCTCACGCCCATTGGCGCGGCCCGCTTGCGGGCCAAGCTCTGGATGCCAGTGCTCACGGCGGTCCGGACCAATCCGTGGCTGCGTGCTTACTATGAGCGGCTCATCGCGCGGGGCAAGTTGCCGAAAGTCGCCCTGGTGGCCGCGATGCGGAAGTTGCTGCACGCCGTCTACAGCGTGGCCACCCATCGTCGTCCGTTCGTGGCCCATCTCCTCACCGCGGAGGCCCGCCCGTGAAGAAATCGCTTGATGGACATCACGGTATCTCATAACTAAGGGTTACTCTCCTGTTCTCGTCGACTCATAACTGAGAGTTACCGAGTTGCGGGAGGTGGCGGGCAAGCTGGCAGCGCGGCGGGGATCCGGGGCGGCGAGCGCCCAGAGGCGGTCGAGTGCGGCGTCGAGCTCGCGCCGGAGCTGAAGCGGGTTGAGGCTCTGGTAGAGGGCCTCGAGTGTCTGGCGCTGCTCGCGGTGAGGATCCGGGCGGCGCAGAGGCGCTGGTAGGGGGTCTGCGCCCGATCGTAGACGCGATAGGCCCGGGCGCCCTGGCGCGTTTTGCGCACGAGCTTCTCCACCGGCTGAAAGAAATTCACATGCAGGCGCGCGAGCCGGTACACGCGTTGCAGTTGCCGAAAGGCGGGCGCGGACGCGAAGCGATCATAGCCGACGAGCTGTCGGACGACGGCGCCGTTCTTTTGCTCGACGTGGGCGCTGTCGTTTTTGTTCCACGGGCGACTGCGTGTGAAGGTGATGGTGTGGCGGCGACACCAATCGAAGAGGCCACGGTTGATGAACTCCGAGCCATAGTACCTGCAGAATCCTGGTGAGGTCGTGCTACCAGCATCCGTGGTTCTCCACTTTGATAGTCAGGGAGGGCGACGGGATGGCCAGCGATCAGAATCCAGGAGGGACGTCGTTCGTGGCGATCGACATCGGCAAGGCGTTTCATACGGTCCTCGTGGAGTTCCCGGACGGGGCTCAGCAGCGATTCCGGATGGCGAACAGCGCCGAGGATTACAGCCGGTTGGTGGCCTTCCTTCGGACCCTGCCGGGCCGGATCCGGGTGGCGCTCGAGCCTACCGGGAATTTCCATCGGACGCTGGCGTTTCGCCTCCTCACTGAAGGGATCTCGGTGGTCTCGGTCTCGTCCGTCGCCGGCGCGCGATATCGGGAGGCGATGTTCAATTCGCGGGACAAGAACGACCCAAAGGACGCGACGGTGATCCTGCAGCTCCTAAAGCACGGCCTGGTCCAGCACTACCACGACCCTCTGCTGGCGGGTCATCACGATCTGCAAGAGCTGGCGAAGACCTATCACCAGGTGACGATGGCGCGCAAACGCCTCGCCGATAGTCTCCTCAACCACTACCTTCCCCTGTACTTTCCCGAGATGGCGCGGTACTGGGAGTCCACGCGCGTCGAGTCGTTTGTGGCCTTCCTATCGCGCTTCCCAACGCCACACGCGGTTTACGCTCTTAGCCTTCCTCAGTTCATCGAGGCCGCATGGCCGCTGATCGGGCGCAAGGTCAACAAGCGGGCGAAGCTCGAGGAGCTCTACGAGTTGGCCCAGTCCAGCATCGCCTTGCCGGTGGCGGTGGACTCGCCGGCCATCGACACGTTTCGCCTACAGCTCGCGCACTTCGCGCGGCTGGCCGAGCTCCGCCGCGAGCTGGAAGCGCGGGCTCATCGGCTACTGAAGGACCGTCCCGACTACCAGTGCCTCTGCTCGTTGCCCGGCGTCGCCTCGGTCCTGGCGATGGTGATTCTCGCCGAGGGTGGAGACCTCCGACGGTTTGGTCACCACCGGCAGTTCTTGAAGTATTGCGGCCTGGACCTGGCGAAGTGTCAATCGGGGCAGTTCCGCGGCCGCGAGACGCTCTCGAAACGAGGAAATGCCCGCTTGCGCATGGCGTTCTGGATGGCGGCCCAGCGCGCCGTGCGGATGACCGAGAATTCGTTCCGCGACAAGTACGAACGGTACGTGAAACAGGACCCCGGCAATGCCGATGTCCGCCGCAAGGCGCTGACTGCCGTCGCGGCGAAGATGGCGAGGGTCGCGTATGCGTTAGTCAAGCGGATCGAGCCCTATCGCGGCTACCACGAACAGGCACTTCCCAGCGGATCGATCCCTCTCAACCGGGCCGTCGGGGCGCTTGCGACCCCGTAGATAATGCTTGGACCTTCCGCTGGGACCCTACGCTGTGTTCAGGACAGGAAAGGCCGCGGCGGCGCGCGCCCGGACCTTGTGTTCACTATGGTCAGCGGGGTCTCTTCTCACCGCGGAAGCCCGCTGCGGACGTTCATGCTCGTTACGGCCCGGAGTTGCAGCGACTCTTCGAGTTGCGAGAGGGATGCTGTGTGCCTCGGCCCAATCAGGCGCTTGCAGTTAGTACGTTGTCGGAGTCGATTCCCACCAGCGGGACCGGGAAGCGCTCCCAGACGTGATGGATGGCGCCGCCCACGCGCTTCTGCGTCTTGCCCCAGACGGCTTCGAGCTCGACCCACGTCGTGGCAATGTCCACCGTGCAGAGCGTGCAGAGATAGAAGCCCTCCGTACTGGTGCCACAGTGGGCCACCAGATCGACCTCGCAGAAGCCGGGGCGCGCATCGTCCCACTCCGTGAAGGTGCGCACGGGGATCTCTTGGCGCAGCCAGTTGCCGGGACGCGTGATGGTGGCGCTGCGCCGGGGAACAGCGCCCGGGCCGGGGCCAGCAAACGGGCGAGCGTGGGGCGGCTGGCGTGGCGAAGCCGTTTCTCGACGTCGGCGGACAACGTCAGTTCGCCGCACCGCGCGAGCCGGTCGACGAGGTCGGGCACGAAAGGATGCAGGCGATGGCGCCGATTCGGCCGCTGGCCTGCCACAGGATCGCGGCCGCCGCCGCGACCTCCCGGCCGTATGTCCGAGGCCGGCCCCCCGGCCCAGGCTCGGGCGCGGGCGCGGGCCCGGCGGAGCAACCGGATCGCCGCCTTGCGATGGATGCCGGTGACCGCCACCACTTCATCCAGCAGCCGGCGCTTCTCGGCGCGGGTGGCCTGCTGGTACCGCGGGCGCTGCACGGCGGCGTACTCTCGCAAGCTCGCTCGCGTCACGGCGGCCTCCTCGACCGGATTGGTAACCGTGACTTCTGATCTAGGCCCTCCCGTTCGGTAACCGAAGTTTTGAGTCGATGCGGCGTCTTGACGAGCTCGAAATCGACGGGGCACGGTGAATCGGCCCCGATGAGCACCCGCGAGCCTGTCGATTCGATGCTCCTGTGCTATTGCACGAACTGACCGTCGGCGAGCTCCGCGAAGCCTGTCTCGCGGGGAGGTGGCCTTTGGCCGAGAAGGAGCGCACCGGCAAGCTCCGCACGGGGTGCGTCGGCGACCTCCTCTATTGCCGGCGGCGCTTCGGCGCGGCGGCGTCGGCGCGTCTCACGCTCGACGACTAGCCGCTCGGGAACGAGCCGCCGCCCGGTACACCTCCGCTGTCTTGTCGACCATGGACTGCAAGGTGAATTCTCTCAGCACGCGCGCGCGTCCCGCCCGGCCCATGCGCGCCCGACGCTCGGGATCGCCGAGCAGCGATTCGATGGCGGCGGCCAGCTTCGCGTCGTCCTCGGCCGGCACGAGCAGCCCCGTCGCCTCGTGATCGACGACGTCCCGATGACCGGGAACGTCCGTGGCGACCACGGCGAGGCCCGATGCCATCGCCTCCAGCGGAGCCAACGGAAGGCCCTCCTTCGAGGAGGCGGTTGCATAGAGGGTGCAGGCCGAATACGCGTTCGCCTCCCAGCCGATCGCGCCGGGACTGACGACACGGACGCCCAGCCGGCCCGCGAGCCGGTCGATCTCGACCTTCTCCGGCCCCTCGCCGACCAGCAGGAGCACGGCGTTCGGGTACCGCCTGGTGACGCGCTCGAATGCCCTCAGGAGAACGTCGTGCTTCTTGACCGGATCGAAGCGCGCCACGCAGCCGACGACCTGATCGTCGGCGTTCAGCCCGAGCGTCGCTCGTTCGCTCGGCGGTCGTGCGTCGAGCTCGCCGACGTCGATCCCGTTCACGATGACCGCGCTCCGCCCGGCGCGGGCCACGCCCAGCCGCCGCGCTTCCTCGTCCTGCGTCTTCGAGACGTTGATCACGGTGTGGGTGAGGCGCGCCAGCCATCGCTCGAGCGCGAGATAGAGGAGCTGGCCCGCGGGCGAATAGCTCTCGTAGTGGATGCCGTGGAAGGTGTGGACCGACGGCACGCCGGCCCACCGCGCGGCCAGTCGGCCGTAGAAACCGGCGCCCTTGCCGTGGGTGTGAACGACGTCCGCGCGCGCGTCGCGAACGAGCTTGGTGACACGCCGGAGCGTCGGCGCGAACGCGCGGAGGCTGTCGACGGCAACCTCCGCGAGCTCGACACCGACCGTCCGGAGGTCAGCGGCGAAGCGCTCGTCCCACGGACCCGCGACGGAGAGGTCGAATTCGGTCTTCGGGAGGTGGCGAACGAGATGAAAGACCTGACGCGGCCCGCCGCCGAGCTCGGTCGTCGTCAAGAGCTGCAGGACGCGAATCACGCGCCCATAGTAACCTTCGCGGCGTGCAAAACGAGGTTGACGTCCACGCGCCGACGACCGATCATCCGAGCGATTCGCGATGAGCAAGGCCGACCGCAGTCCCGAGGGATCCGACGACCTCTGAGGCGAGGAGAGCACCGATGGCGTCCCCAGCGTTCGTCGCAGGCGATTTCAAGATCTTCGACGTGTTGGGCTTCAAGCCGCGCATGAGCGAGATCCGCGCTCGCCTCCGCCCCAAGCTCGACGCGCTCGGCGAGACCCTGTCCTCCTCGGTCGGGCGCTCGGTCGGCGGCGCGGTGTTCGCGCACGTCGCCAAGCACGCCCGCCGGACGGTGAACGCCCCCGACGACACGTGGGTCGCGTTCGGGCCCGATGCCCGCGGCTACAAGAAGCACAGCCACTTCAAGATCGCCGTCTCGCGCCGCTGTGTGCGCTTCCTCTTCGAGATCGGCCCGGAGCACGCCGACAAGCGCCGCTGGGCGGCCACGTGGAAAAAGAACGCGCCGAAGATCGGGCCGGTCCTGGGGCGGGTGAAGCACCTGGCGTGGTTCAAGAACGAGCACGATGAAGAGCCCGCGTCTCCCCTCTCCGACTTCACGCTCCAGAAGCTCGGTGAGCTGGCCGACGAGCTGACCCGCACGCGCGACGGTCAGCTCGTCATCGGGCGCGCGGTGCCGGCGGAGGAGGCGGCGCGCTGGACGGACGCCCAGTACCGCTCCGCCGCGCTCGAGACGTTCCGCACCCTGGCGCCTCTCTACCGGCTCCGGTAGGCGTGGAGAGCCGCGCCGTCATCTTCGACATGGACGGCGTGCTGGTCGACTCCGGGGCGCACCACCGCGCGGCCTGGCACGCGCTCCTCGACGAGCTGGGCGTGGTGCCGGCCGCGCCCGACTACTGGCGGCTGACGATCGGGCGTCCGAGCATCGAGGCCGTGCCCCTGCTCCTCGGGCGTGCGACGTCGTGGGCCGAGGCGCAGCGTCTGGCCACGCGCAAGCAGGAGCACTATCGGCGACTCGCCGCCGGCGGGCCGGCCCTCGTTCGCGGCGTCGCGGACTTCGTCTCGGAGCTTGCCGCGCGCGGCGTGCCGCGCGCGGTAGCCACCTCGGCCGCGCGGCACGACGTCGACGCGCTGCTCGCGCGGGCCGGCCTGCGGGATCGATTCGAGATCGTCGTCACCGCCGAGGACGTCCGCCGGGGTAAGCCCGATCCCGAGGTGTACCTGCTCGCGGCCCGACGCCTCGGGGTCGCGCCCGCGCACTGTCTGGTGTTCGAGGACGCGGTGGTGGGCGTGCAGGCCGCGCGAAGCGCCGGCATGCGGGCCATCGGCGTGAGCACCGCGCATACCGAAACCGAGCTTCGCGCGGCCGGCGCCGAACGCGCCGTCGAGGACTTCGAGGAAGTCTCATGGCCAGCGTGAGCACGTCAGAGTTCTGGACCGATCTGTATACGCGAGGCGGCGACGGGTGGGATCTCCGCCAGCCGGCGCCGGCGCTCGTCGAGTTCATGGACCGCACGCCCTTCGCGCCCGGCCGCGTCGCGGTGCCGGGCTGCGGGCGGGGTCACGACGTGCGTTTCCTGGCCCGCCGCGGCTTCGCGGCCGTCGGATTCGACTTCTCGGCCACCGCGGTCGCCGAGGCCCGCGCGCTCGCGAAGACGGACAACGTCGCGGCCGAGTTCGTCGAGCGCGACCTCTTCACGCTCGGCGTCGACTACGGGCACGCCTTCGACGGCATCTGGGAGTACACGTGCTTTTGCGCCATCGATCCCAGGCGGCGCGCCGAGTACGTGCGAACGATGGGCGCGATCCTGAAGCCGGGCGGCTGGCTGCTCGCGTGCTTCTTTCCCCTGCGGCCTCGCGCCGCCGGCCCGCCGTTCCCCGTCTCCGAGGGCGAGGTGCGCCGGCTGTTCGCGCCCGGATTTCGCATCGAGCGCGCGTATCAGCCCCGCTCGGTGAGGGCCCGGCTCGGTCAGGAGTGGATGGTCCTCTTGCGCCGGGTCAACGCGCCCGCGTGAGAGACGCCGACCCGCCTGTGCTACCGTACGACCGACGCGGACGCGAGAGCGATGGCTGACAAAGAACCCTCGAAACCGGTGCAGGAGCTCGCCTCCCAGATCGAGCGCGACGGCGGGCGAGTCCTGGCGCTCTACCAGGAGCCGGTGGGCGACCACTGGCAGATCTTCTGCCTCCTGCCTCGCGCCAAGTGCGAGGCGAGCCCGTACCAGCGCGACCTCTCACCGACCCACGTCAAGCGGCTCACCGAATCGATCAAGCGCCTCGATCGCTTCGTGGACCCGATCGTCGCGATCTCGCCGCGGCCGGGCGTCTACTGGACGCCGAACGGCAACCATCGCCGCGCCGTGCTCGACAAGCTGAAGACCGACTTCATTCCGGTCATCCTGGTGGTCGAGCCGGAGATGCTCTTCGAGGTGCTCCCCCTCAACGTTGAGAAGGCCCACAACCTGAAGGAGAAGTCGCTCGAGGTCATCCGGATGTACCGCGGGCTCGTGAAGGAGGAGCCGGACACCACGGAGGAGAAGTGGGCTTCGCAGTTCGAGTCGCCGCACTTCATCACCCTGGGCCTCCTCTACGAGGAGAACAAGCGGTTCGCGGGCGGGGCCTTCGCCCCGATCCTCCGCCGCGTCGACAAGTTCTTGAAGCAGACCGTGGCGAAGGGCATCGATTCGAGGACGGAGCGCGCCGACATGGTCCGGGCGGCCGACGCGGCGCTCGCCGTCGCCGTCGCGAAGATCAAGAAGCGCGGGATCAACCATCCCTACGTGAAGAACTATCTGCTGGCGCGGACGACACCGCTCACGCGCGCCCGCAAGACCTTGCCCTCGTTCGAGCAGACCTTCAAGAAGCTGCGCGAGAACCTCGAAGAGTTCGACGTCAGCAAAGTCCGCTACGACGAGATCCAGCGCTCGGCGATCATGTCCTCCTCCTCCGAGTGATGGCCATACTCACGGGGCGGGTCGCCGTCGTCACCGGCGGAACCGGGGCGCTGGGGCAAGCGGTCGCCCTGCGTCTGCTCGCCGACGGGGCGATCGTGGCCGTGCCGTACGCGGTCGAAGAGGAGCGCGAGCGGCTGACTCAGCGGATCGCCGCCGCCGACCGCCAGCGGCTCATCGTGCAGCCCGCCGACGTGATCGATCTCAAGGCCATGACCGCCTTCGCCGAGAGCGTCGTCGCCGCCCGCGGCAAGATCGACATCCTCGTGGCCGGCGTCGGGGGCTTCGCAGGGGGCTCGCTCGTCGAGACCGACCTCGACACGTGGACGCGCATGCTCGATCTCAACCTGACCAGCGCCTTCAGCGCCGCGAAGGCCGTGGTCCCCGCGATGGTCCGGGCGCGCTATGGCCGGGTCGTCGTGGTCGCCTCACGGGCGGTCGTGCCACCAGCCGGACGGCTTCATCGCCTATACGGTCGCCAAGGCCGGCGCGATCGCGTTCACTCAGGCGCTGTCCCAGGAGACGCGCGCGCACGGCATCACGGTGAACGCGGTGCTGCCGAGCACCATGGATACCCCCGCGAACCGCGCGGCGATGCCCGACAGTGACCGGAAAGGCTGGGTCCCGGTCGAGGCCGTGGCCGACGCGATCGCCGTGCTCTCGCGCGAGGCATCGGCGCACATCACCGGCACCCTTCTGGCGATCTGAGGGGTGCCATCCCCGCCTTCGGGGGCGTTCCGAAAACGCGCCCCTCGAAAGCCTATCCGGCCGTAAACGATCGGATACCCCATCCGTCCAATCAATCAGTGGTTTGAGCGGTCAGAATCCGAGCCAGGAGGGACCGATGAAGCCCCTGACGACGATGGCGGTGGGAGCGATTGTGTTGGCGCTGGGTTGCCAGGCTGCAGACGCCCAGACGAGGTGAAACAGGATCGGCGCGAACTCGCCGGCGATCGGCGCGAGCTGCGCGAGGACGTGCGGGATCGCCGTGACGACCGGCGCGACCTCCGGCAAGATCGGCGCGAGCTGGCGCGCGACGAGCGGAGTCGGTAGCGGCCGGGAACACTTGCCGCCGGACAGTCTGGAGTGACAAGGTGAAGGGTGAAGGGACGACAGGCGAGTGGAGCCATCGGACGAAGCGCTCTGTGAGCGCGTGGCCGGGCGCGACGAGGCGGCGTTCGACCTCCTCGTGTCGCGCTATCAGGAGCGAGCCTATCGCCTCGCCTGGTCCATCCTCCGGCACCCCGAGGACGCGCGTGACGTCTCGCAGGACGCTTTCGTCCGGCTCTACGAGATGGCGGGCAGCTTCCGCGGGCGGTCCAAGTTCTCGACCTGGTTTTATCGGATCCTGGTCAACCTGTGTCTCGACCACAAGCGCAAGCACAAGTGGTGGAAGCTCTGGGTTCGCGATGACGACGACGATCGCGCCGACACGATCCTCGACCGGCAGCCGGCACCGGTCAACGATCCCGTCGACAAGCTGAGCCGGGACGAGGCGTTGAAGGCGCTGGGATCGGCAGTGGATCGGCTGGCCCCGCGCCAGCGGGCGGCGCTGCTGCTCCGGGTTCAGGAGGACATGGCGACGTACGATATCGCGCGGGTGCTCAAATGCTCCGAGGCAACCGTCCGCGTTCATCTGCACAGGGCGCTCGTGACCCTGAAGAAGACGGTGGAGAAGCACTGACATGGCGAGGCATCCCGAGAACGATCTGGTTCCGTATCTTCGGGGGCAGCTGCCTCCGGCCGAGCGCGAGCGCGTCGCGCGGCATCTCGAGGAGTGTCCGGACTGCCGGCAGGACACCGAGCTGCTCCGCGACCTCCTCGGCAATCTCACGCGCGCGATCGGGCAGCCGCCCGAGGTGAGCTGGCCCCGCTATCGCGCGGAGCTCCGCGCGAAGCTCGAGGCTCGACGCGAGCGGATCGCGTGGTGGCGGCGTCCCATGCCGGTGGCGCTCTCCGCGAGCCTCGCCGGGATCCTGCTGCTCGTCGCGGTGTGGGGCGGGCGCGAGCTCTCCAAGAGCACGGATCCCGTCGGCCCGGCCGAGGTGGTCATCGGTCAAGAGCTCGACCTGCTGCAAGACCTTCGGACCGTCGAGCGACTCGACCTCCTCGAAGATCTCGAGGTCATCCGCAACCTCGACGGCCTCGCCTCGGAACAGGGCTAGCGGTGCATCGGAGTCCCACCGGCCGCGGGCTGCCGGCGCTGCTCTTGTTGGGCACCATCCTGGTGCTCGCGGACATGGGCACGGCTTGGGCCCAGACGCCGCCGCCCGCGGTCCAGGATCCCAGCAAGCTCACGCCGGAGGAGCGGGAGGCCGCACGCCGGAACTACCGGCGGTTCCGCGAGCTCCCGCCCGAGCAGCGGGCGCAGATCCTCAAGGACTTCCAGCGCTGGAACGAGCTTCCCAAGGAGCGACAGCAGGAGCTCCAGAAGGCGTACGAGCGCTACCAGCAGCTGCCGCAAGAGCGGCGGGACCGGATCCAGCAGCGGCTGGACCAGTGGGAGTCGATGACACAAGAAGAGCGCGACCGCGTGCTCCGCAACCAGGAGCGCTGGCGGCAGATGAGCCCCGAGGAGCGCGAGCGCATCCGCGAGCGCTGGCGGCAAATGTCTCCCGAGGAGCGCGAGCGACTGCGCCAGCAGCGTCGCGGTCCCGATGAGCCGGACGGCACGGGACTGGGCGGCGAGAACCCTGGTCTATGCGGCTCTCGGGCTCGGTCTGCTGGACGGATGCAGCGCGGCGACGGCGAGGGCCGCCGGCGGCGAACGCCCTGCCGCCGCCGCGCCCGCACCGCCTCCCGCGGCCGCGCCGGCGGCCGCCGTCGACGGTGACCGCCGGATCGTTCACACGCTGAGTCGGCTGAGCTACGGGCCGCGGCCCGGCGATCTCGAGCGCGTGCGGGCGATGGGCGTCTCGGCCTGGATCGATCGCCAGCTTCGTCCGCGAACGATCGACGACTCCGTCACCGAGCGGGCACTGGCCGAGCTGCCGACGCTCCGTATGCCCATCCACGAGCTCTTGCGGGAGTTTCCGCGGCCGGATCCCAAGATGCGAGCGCAGATCGCCAGCGGCGAGATGTCGCGCCAGGAGATGCTGGAGCGCTATCCGATGGAGAAGCGCCCCGTCAGGATCGCGCTCGAGCTCCAGGCCGCGAAGGTGCTGCGGGCCGTGACGAGCGAGCGCCAGCTCGAAGAAGTCATGGTGGACTTCTGGTTCAACCACTTCAACGTGTTCGCCGGCAAGGGCGACGTGCGCTGGTACGTGTCGGCCTACGAGCGCGAGGCGATCCGTCCGTACGCGATGGGAAGGTTCCCCGACCTGGTGCGCGCCACCGCCCACCATCCGGCGATGCTCTTCTATCTCGACAACTGGGCTGAGCGCCCGCCCCGACTTCACCGTGCCCGCGGGACCGAACCGCGGTCGACAGGCGGGGCTCAACGAGAACTACGCCCGCGAGCTGATGGAGCTGCACACGCTCGGCGTTGACGGCGGCTACGCGCAGAAGGACGTCACCGAGGTCGCCCGGGCGTTCACCGGCTGGACGATCGACCGACCGCAGACCGACGGACGGTTCGTCTTCCGGCCGAGGATGCACGATACGGGCGAGAAGCTCGTCCTCGGCCATCGGATCCCGGCCGGCGGCGGGCGCGACGACGGCGAGCGGGTGATCGAGATCCTCGTGCGTCACCCGGCGACTGCGCGCTTCGTCGCGACGAAGCTCGTCCGCCGCTTCGTCTCCGACACTCCCCCGCCCGCGCTGGTCACGAGGGTCGCCGGTACCTACACGAGCACGGCCGGCGACATTCCCTCGATGCTCCGGACGATCTTCGAATCGCCGGAGTTCTCCAGCGAGGAGGCCTACCGGGCGAAGATCAAGAAACCGTTCGAGTTCGTGGCGAGCGCGGTGCGCGCCCTCGGCGGCCACACCGACGCGCAGGGCGCCATGGCGCTCGCGCGGGCGAGCGCCGAGATCGGCGAGCCGCTCTACCAGGCGCAGCCGCCGACGGGCTACGCGGACCGCGCGCGAGGCGTGGGTGAACGCCGGCGCCTCGCTGGCGCGCATGAACTTCGCGCTCGGTCTGGCGTCGGGCCGCTATCCCGACGTGAGCGTCGAGTTGGCCCCTCTCGTCGCCGGCGCCGATCCACGCTCGCCCGCGGCCGTGCTCGATCGCCTCCTGGCCGACGATCGTCGCCGACCAGGCCCGGGCGCAGACGCGCGCCGTGCTGACGGCGCAGTTGACCGAGCCTCAGATCACGCGGCTGTCGCCGGACGACCGCGGCCCGGCGAACACCGACGTCGCCAAGCTCGCCGCGCTCGTGATCGGCTCGCCCGAGTTCCAGCGGCGGTGAGAGGCGCTCAGGGATGATCACGCGGCGGACGTTCGTGAAAGCCGGCGGCTGCGCGCTGGTCGCGTACGCCGGAGCGCCTCGATTCCTCCTCCGGACGGCACACGCCGGCGAGGCGAGCGGCAAGGTGCTCGTCGCGATCTTCCAGCGCGGCGCCGTCGACGGGCTCAGCATGGTGATGCCGCACGGCGATTCCGAGTTATGCCGCCGTGCGACCGTCGATCGCGCTCCAGCCGCCCCGGCGCGGCGAGAGCGAGCGCGCGGCTGACCTCGACGGCTTCTTCGCGTCTCCATCCGGCGCTGGCACCGCTCGTGCCGCTCTGGGCCAATCGCACGCTCGCGGTGGTCCACGCCTGCGGCTCCCCCGACACGACGCGCTCGCACTTCGACGCGCAGGACTACATGGAGAGCGGAACGCCCGGCGTGAAGTCGACCGACGGACGGCTGGCTCGACCGCGTGCCGTCGGCGCACGGCCGGCGAAGCCGTCGCCGTTCAGGGCGGTCGCGATCGGCCCGGCGCTGCCGCGCACGCTTGCAGGGCGACACCGGCGCGATCTCGATGCAGTCCCTCGACCGGCTTCGACGTCCGGGCCGGAGCCGACGGGACGGCGTGCGCCGGGCTTCGAGTCGCTCTACGAGCAGGGCGTCCGCGATCTCCTCCACGGGACGGGGCGCGAGACCTTCGACGCCGTGAGCATGCTCAAGAGCGCCGGCGCCTCGCGCCTCGCGCCGGCGAACGGCGCCGAGTATCCGCGGGGCCGCTTCGGCGCGGCGCTGCGCCAGATCGCCCAGCTCATCAAGGCCGACGTCGGGCTCGAGGTCGCCTTCGCCGACATGCAGGGCTGGGACACGCACGTCGGCCAGGGCGCCGAGCGCGGGCAGCTCGCGCTGCGCCTCGCGCGACTTCGGCGCGGCGCTCGCCGCGTTCGCCCAGGACCTCGGCGACAAGATGGCGGACGTCGTCGTGCTCACGATGTCGGAGTTCGGCCGGACCGTCGCGCGAGAACGGCAACCGCGGCACCGACCACGGCCACGCGACGGCGATGCTCGTCCTGGGCGGCGGCGTGCGCGGCGGCCGGGTCTACGGGCGGTGGCCGGGACTCGGCCGCCGACCAGCTCTTCGAGGGCCGCGACCTCGCGGTCACGACCGACTTCCGCGGCCTCTTCGCCGAGGTCGCCGCGCACCATCTCGGCATCCCCACCGCCCCGATCTTCCCGGGCTTCAAGCCCACGCAACCGCCTCTCGGCATCCTCGCCTGACCGCCGAGCGAACGAGCCGCGGCAGGCTGCGCAAAAAGGTCCAGATGCGCCGCGGCGCCCGCGTTCGAGCGCGGGCTTTGCCCGCGCAATCTTTGGGGGAGGATTCGGAGGGAGCCGTCGAGGCTCTCTCCGATAAAACGTTGCAGATGGGCCTTTTTCCAGCCGCCTGCCGTGTGGTAGCGTGCGCGCGCATGGGGGAGAACGTCACGCTTGCACGCGACGGCGCGATCGCGACCGTCACCCTGAGCCGCCCGGATCGCCGCAACTCGCTGAGCGACGCGATGCTGACCGAGCTGGCCGCCGCCTTCGCGGAGCTGCGCGACGACGACGCCACCCGCGTCGTCGTCGTGACCGGCGCGCCGCCGGTCTTCTCGGCGGGCGCCGACGCCGGGCTCAATCGACGATGTCGGCGGACGAGCGCCGCCAGGCCTTCGGCCAGCGCAAGAGCCAGTTCCGCCGCCTCTTCGAGCGCGCCAACACGTTGCTGGAGAGGCTCGAGCAGGCGACGATCGCGATGATCAACGGCCACGCGGTCGGCGGCGGGTGGGGCCTGACCCTCGCCTGCGACTTCCGCTGGGCCGCCGCCGAGGCGCAGCTCTGGATTCCCGAGGTCGACCTCGGCGTGCCGCTCGGCGTCGCGTCGACCACCCGCTTCGTGCGCCTCGTCGGCCCCGCGCGCGCCAAGGAGATCATCATGGAGTGCCGGCGCTACTCCGCCGCCGAGGCTCAGTCGTGGGGGCTCGTCCACCGCGTCGTGCCCGGCGTCGCGCTCGCGAAAGAGGTGCGCGCCTACGCCGAGACCTGGCCGCCAAGCCGTTCAAGGCCGATGGCGGAGGTCAAGGCCCGCATCAACGCCATCGCGCGCACCGGCATTCCGGAGGTCAACGCGATGACGGAGGGATTCCTCGATCGTGGCTGACGCCCGATGATGCTCGACGGCATCCGCGTGCTCGACCTCTCCCGCGTGATCGCGGGTCCCTACTGCGCCACGCTTGTGGCCGACCTCGGCGCCGACGTGGTGAAGGTGGAGCGTCCGGGCCGCGGCGACGATCTGCGCGCGTGGCGCGGCGGCGGGATGAGCGCGACCTTCGCCGCGATCAACCGCGAACAAGCGCGGCATCGCCGTGGATCTGCAGCATCCCGAGGGCAGCAAGCTGGTCTTCGAGCTGGCCCGGCGGGCCGACGTCGTCGTCGAGAACTTCCTGCCCGGCGTCGCCGACCGGCTCGGCCTCGGCTACGCCGCCGTGAGCGCCGTGAACCCCGCGGTCGGTCTACGTCTCGGTGACCGGCTTCGGCCAGACCGGGCCGCACGCCAGGCGGGCCGGCTACAACACGATCGCCCAGGGCATGAGCGGCATCATGGCCCTCACGGGCATGCCCGGGCATCCGCCCGACCAAGGTCGGCGGCTCCGCCGCCGACCTCGCGGCGGCCTTCCTCGCGTTCGGCGCCGCGAACGCCGCGCTCGTCCATCGCCTGCGCACCGGACGGGGCCAGCACCTCGACGTGAGCCTGCTCGCCTCGACGCTCTCGCTGCTGCCCGACCCGGCCGCCCACTACTTCGACTCTGGGCCAGCGGCCGCCGCGCGTGGGCAACCGGAACCCGTACCTCACGCCGGCCGAGGCGTTCCGGACGCAAGGACGGCTGGGTCCAGATCGTCGTGATCATGAACCCCGATCAGTACGCGCGCTTCAGCCGGGCGCTCGGCGACGAGTCGCTGGCGACCGACCCGAAGTTCGCGACCAACGACAGCCGGCTCGCGCATCACGACGAGTTGCGGGCGCGGGTCGAGCGGGCGCTTGCGCGGCGACCGACGGCCGTGTGGGTCGCGCGGTTCGAGGCCGAGCAGGTCGCCGCCGGGCCGATCTACGAGTTCGACGAGGTCTTCGAGGACCCCCAGGTCAAGCACCTCGGCCTGGTGACCGACGTGGAGCAGCCGGGCTACGGGCCGCGCGCATGCTCGACTTCCCGGTCCGGGCCTCGGCGACGCCGGGCGCGGTCAGGCGCCCGGCCCCGCGCCTCGGCGAGCACACCGCCGAGGTCCTCGGCGAGCTCGGTCTGCCCAAGGACGAGATCGAGCGCCTCGCCGCCGCCGGTATCGTCGCGCTGGCGTGACGCTGTAGAGTCGCATCAGTAGGAGTAGAAAGGAGACCGCCGTGCCGACCAAGATCGTCCTCTCCCCGAAGCTCCCCGCCGCGCTCGTCGACGTCGCCCGCTCGCTGTTGCCGGCCGAGTACGAGATGCAGGTGGCCGACCAGGGCACGCCGGAGTTTCCCGCCGCCATGAAGGACGCCGAGTATCTCGTGGGCTTCGCGCGCGAGAGTCTCGGCCCGGACTTCTACCGCGGAGCCCCCAAGCTGAAGCTGATCCAGCTGATCAGCGCGGGCTACGACCGCCTGGACATCGCGGCGGCGCGCCAGGCGAAGGTGCCGGTGGCCAACAACGGCGGCTCGAACTCCGTCGCCGTCGCCGAGCACACCTTGATGCTCATCCTGGCCGTCTACAAGAAGCTCGCCTGGCATCACCACAACGTCATCACCGGCAAGTGGCGCGTGGGCGACTTCGGTCAGACCCGGACGTACGAGCTGGCCGGAAAGACGCTCGGGATCGTAGGTCTCGGGACCATCGGCAAGAAGGTCGCCAAGCGGGCCCAGGCCTTCGACATGCACGTGCAGTACTACGACATCGTCCGCCTCACCGAGCATGCGGAGGATGCGCTCGACGTCCGCTTCGTGCTCTTCCCCGAGCTCTTGCGTACGTCCGACGTGGTCAGCCTGCACGTGCCGCTGACGAACGCGACCCGCAACCTGATGGGAGCCCGCGAGTTCGCGACCATGAAACGCAGCGCGATCCTGATCAATACCTGCCGCGGGCCCGTCGTCGACGAGGCGGCCCTGCAGGTGGCGCTGGCATCGGGCCAGATCGCCGCGGCCGGGCTCGACGTCATGGTCGAGGAGCCGCCGGCGGCGAACCACCCCCTCTTCGGCCTCGAGAACATCACGATCACCCCGCACTCCGCCGGACCGACCTGGGAAAACTGGGCGAAGGCGTTTCGCAACGCCTTCGACAACGTCCAGCGAGTCGCGGCGGGGCGAAAGCCGCTCTGGGTCATCCCGGAGCTCCAGGATCTGCTCTAGGATCGGGGCCGGCGCGCCGGCGAGCCTCTTCCGGAAACCTCGACCGCCCGGCGCGGGCGTACGTCCCGCGCCGGCGATCCGTCAGCGCGCTCGGTTGACGCGGTAGGACATTGACACTGCAGTAGAATCGGGCATAATCCCGTCGCTTTTCGGCCCTCGCACCTCTCCCGCAAGCAGTCGGGTCGGCCGGTAGCGAGGAGGCTTATCATTGAGAACCACGCCGTGAGGGGCAGGACGCTATGAAGAAGTTCATCGTCAAGAGGCTCGGACTGGCGGCCATCTCGCTTTTCCTTCTCTCGCTGACGATCTTTCTCTTGATCCGGATCTCCGGCGATCCCGCCGTGCTCCTCGCAGAGCCCGGCGCCAGCGCCGCTGACCTCGAGGCGATCCGAAATCAGTTCGGCCTCAATCGTCCGCTCTGGATCCAGTACGTGAGCTTCATCTCGCATCTCTTCCGCGCCGACTTCGGCCAGTCGTTCTACTACCGCACCGACGTCTTCGAGCTCTATCTCTCGCGGCTCCCGGCGTCGTTGATGCTGGCCGCCGCAGCGATGGTGTTCTCGTTGATCATCGGCATTCCCACGGGGATCGTCGCGGCGGTGCGGGTCAACAAATGGCAGGACAGCATCGGGAAGATCTTCGCGCTACTCGGGCTCTCGATGCCGTCGTTCTGGGTCGGCCTGGTCATGATCCTCTTCTTCTCCGTCTACCTCGGCTGGCTTCCGTCGTCAGGATCCGGGACGGTGCTCCACCTCGTGATGCCGGCCATCGCGCTGGGCTGGGTCTTCGCGGCCGCCCACATGCGATTGACGCGCTCGTCGATGCTCGAGGTGCTCGGCTCCGAGTACGTCAAGCTCGCGCGGCTCAAAGGGCTGCCGGAAGCGCTCGTCATCTCGAAGCACGCCTTCAAGAACGCGTTGATCCCGGTGCTCACCCTCGCCGGGGTCAATCTCGTGATCATGGTCAATACGGCGGTCATCGTCGAGACGGTCTTCGCCTGGCCAGGCGTCGGCCGCCTTCTCTTCGAGGGCATCGCCTTCCGCGACTTCCCGATCGTGCAGGCCTCGATCCTGCTCGGCGGCACGATGATCGTCGCTCGTGAACCTGGTGGTCGACATCCTCTACGCCGTCATCGACCCGAGGATCAGATATGAGGGCTAGCGCCCTGCGGAGAAACCTATGAACGGTAGCGCCGCCAACAGCCGCGCCGCGTCCGCGATCCTGACGCTCCCTTCGCGCCTGGCGTTCATCCGCTCGGAGGGATTCCCGCTCATCCCGAGCTTGATCCTGCTCACCATCATGGTGGTGGCGATCGTCGCGCCGGCGATTGCGCCGCACAATCCCGAGGTCGGCGTGCTGGGCGACCGCTTCCGGCCGCCGGCGTGGCAGACGAACGGCACCATCGATCACCTCCTCGGCACCGATCATCTCGGCCGGGACGTGCTCTCGCGGCTCATCTTCGGCGCGCGGATCTCGGTGATCGTCGGCCTCATGGTCATCATCGTGGCCGGGTTCATCGGAACGACGCTCGGCATCATCTCCGGCTATCTCGGCCGGTGGGTCGATCAGGTCATCATGCGCGTCACCGACGCCTGGCTCGCCCTGCCCGCACTCATGCTCGCGATCTTTCTGGCAGCCATCGTCGGGCCCGGCGTGTCCAACATCATCATCATCCTGGCCGCCGTGTGGTGGACGCGCTACGCGCGTGTCGTGCGCGGCGAGGTCCTGTCCGTCCGCGAGCGCGACTTCGTGCGCCTGGCGGTCGTCGCTGGCTGCTCGAAGTGGACAATCATGCGCAAGCACATCCTGCCCAACGTGATCAACTCCGCGATCGTGCTGGCCACTCTGCAGCTCGGCCAGGTGATCATCGCCGAGGCGGGGCTTTCGTTCCTCGGGGTCGGCGTGCCGCCGCCCCTGCCGGCGTGGGGCTTGATGCTCGCGGACGGCAAGAAGGGCTTGATGGCGGGCTACTGGTGGCTCACCGTGCTGCCGGGCTCCTGCATCATGCTCATGGTCCTTTCGGCGAACCTCCTGGGCGACTGGCTCCGGGTGAAGTTCGATCCGCAGCTCCGCCAGCTGTGAGCGGCCCGCTCCTCGACATCCGGCACCTGTCCACGCACTACGTGAGCGCCCGCGGCACCCGGGTGACGCGCGCCGTGGACGACGTCACCTTGATGCTCGACCAGGGCCAGACGCTCGGGATCGTCGGCGAGTCGGGCTCGGGCAAAACGACCCTGGCCCTGACCCTGCTGCGGATGCTCCCGCCGGCCGCGCGGATCGTCTCGGGGGAGATGCTCTTCGAGGGCTCCGATCTGATCAAGAAGCCCGAACACGAGATGCGGCGGATCCGCGGCAAGCGGATCGCGATGATCCTGCAGGATCCGATGATGTCGCTGAACCCGCTCTTCACGGTGGGTGACCAGGTCGCCGAGCCGATCCGCGTCCACGAAGGCGCCGCCCGCCGCAGCGCGTGGAAGCGGGCGACCGAGCTCCTGAAGGCCGTCCGCATCGCGGCCCCGGAGACGCGCGTGCGCGAGTACCCGCACCAGCTCTCGGGGGGCATGCGGCAGCGCATCGTCGGCGCGATCGCGATCTCGTGCGAGCCGCGGATCCTCATCGCTGATGAACCCACCACGAGCCTCGACCTTACGATCCAGGCGCAGTACCTGAAGCTCCTGCGCGACCTGCAGCGCGCGCACAACCTCGCGCTGATCTTCATCACCCACAACCTCGGCATCGTCGCCAAGATGTGCGATCAGGTGGCGGTCATGTACGCGGGCCGCATGGTCGAGGCGGGCCCGGTCAAGCAGATCTACAACACGCCCGCGCATCCCTACACCCGGGCGCTCCTGGAGTCGATCCCCCGGCTCGGCGACAGTCGCAAGCGGCTCACCGCGATCGACGGCCAGCCGCCGGATCCCTCGGCGCTGCCCCCCGGCTGCGCGTTCCATCCGCGCTGTCCGAAGGTCATGGACCGTTGCCGCTCCGAGGCCCCGCCCGAGTTCCGCGTCGCGGATTCGCAGACGAGCCGCTGCTGGCTGTCGGCGCCCGCGACGAGCTGAGGGCGTAGCGACCATGGCCGGACCCGTTCTCGAAGCCAAGGGCCTCGTCAAGCACTTCGCGGTGAAGCGCGGCATCCTCTCGCGGCAGGTCGCGGTCGTCCGCGCCGTCGACGACATCTCGTTCTCGATCGACCCCGGCAAGACCCTCGGGGTCGTGGGCGAGTCGGGCTGCGGCAAGACCACCACGGCGAAGATGGTGCTGCTGCTCGAGCGCCCGACGGGCGGCATCATGCGCTTCGAGGGCCGCGATCTGCAGGACCTCGACGGCGGAAGCCTGCGCGCCTACCGCCGCGCCGTGCAGGCGGTGTTCCAGGACCCCTACGCCTCACTGAATCCGCGCATGCGGGTCGGCTCGATCATCATGGAGCCGCTCACCACCAACGAGTCGCTGGCGTCGGCGGAAGTCCAGAAGCGCCTGCTGCGATTGCTCGACCTGGTGGGCCTCCCTGAGCGCTCCGCCGATCTGTTCCCGCACGAGTTCTCGGGCGGCCAGCGTCAGCGGATCGCGATCGCGCGCGCGCTGTCGCTCTCGCCCAAGGTCATCGTGCTCGACGAGCCGGTCTCGGCGCTCGACGTGTCCATCCGCGCCCAGATCCTCAATCTCTTGAGGGATCTCCAGGCCCAGCTCGGCGTGTCGTATCTCTTCATCGCCCACGACCTCGCCGCAGTCGCGCACATGAGCCACACGATCGCCGTGATGTACCTCGGGAAGATCGTGGAGCTCGGAGACGCCGAGACGGTCGCGAAGTCGCCCAAGCACCCCTACACGCAGGCGCTCTTCTCGGCGGCGCTGCCCGTCGCATCCGGACGAGCGGCGCGACGAGATCATCCTGGCCGGCGAGGTGCCGAGCCCGCTGGCGCCGCCGGCGCGGCTGCCGCTTCCACCCGCGCTGCCCCCACGCGCTGCCGCGCTGCTCGAGCGAGGAGCCCAAGCTTCTCCTGGAATCCAGTCGACTGGTCGCCTGCCACCTGTACCCGAAGTAGGAGCGCGGTTGGACTACGTCTCGATCCACGCGCAGTCGAAGCCCGACGCGGTCGCGCAGATCGAGGGCGACCGGCGCGTGACGTGGCGAGAGCTCCTGCAGCGCCGCAACCGGGTCGCCAGCTCGCTCGTCAAGCACGGGATCGGCCGCCGCGAGCACGTGATCGTCTACGCGCCCAACTCGCTCGAGTATCTCCTGGCGTCGGCCGCCACCCGCGCGGCCAATGCCGTGCCGATCCCGATGAACCACCGCCTGGTCGCCGAAGAGGTGAGCTACATCCTCGATCACTCCGACGCCGTGGCGGCGTTCGTCGGCGGTCCCTTCGTGGCGATGGCGGACGAGGTCCGGGGACACGCGTCACGGGTGCGCCTCTGGATCACGCTCGGATCCGAGCGCCGGGAGTGGGCCACGAGCCTCGCCGAGCTTCTCGACGAGGGCAGCGCCGAGCCGCCGGATGTCGACCCGGCCCAGGGGCTCGGCGGCTCCATGATCTACACCGGCGGAACCACCGGAAAGCCCAAGGGCGCGCTTCCGCGCCGCCAGCGACGCCCAGATCACGCTCGCCTTCATGCAGGCGCTCGGGATGATCCACGAGGGCCACGTGCACCTGGTCGCGGGCCCCCTCTATCATTCGGCCCCGGGCTCCTTCGCCCTGTTCGCGGCCGTGCTCGGCGGGACCGTCGTGGTCATGCCCCGATTCGATCCCGAGCAGGCGCTCCACCTGATCCAGCAGCACCGGGTCACCAGCACGTTCATGGCGCCCACCCTGATCAAACGCATCGTCGACCTTCCCGAATCGGTGCGCGCGCGCTACGACGTCTCGTCGATGCGGTCGCTCGTCGTGGCCGCGGCTCCGTGCCCGATGCGCGTCAAGGAAGCGGCCCTCGCCTACTTCGGCCCGTGCCTCTACGAGTTCTACGGCTCCACCGAGCTCGGGCTCAACACGATCCTGCGACCCGAGGACGTCTTGCGGAAGCCGGGCTCGTGCGGACGGGCGGCGCCCAACGTCGAGATCGCGCTGCTCGACGACGACGGCCGTCCGGTTCCGGTCGGTGAGCCGGGCGAGGTCTACGTGCGTCGCTTCGGCGGCATGTTCGACGCGTACTACAAGAACTCCGAGGCGACCCGGCAGACCGAGCGCGGCGGCTGGCACTCCGTCGGCGACGTGGCCTGGGTGGACGCGGAGGGGTTCTACACCCTCTGCGACCGGAAGCGCGACATGATCATCTCCGGCGGCGTCAACATCTACCCCGCCGAGATCGAGGATGCGCTGCATCGGCACCCGGCCATCGAGGACGTCGCCGTCTTCGGCGTCCCGGACGACGACTGGGGCGAGCGCGTGCACGCCGCGGTGCAGCTGCGGCCGAACCAGACGCTCACCGCGGACGAGCTCCGGGCGTTCGCCCGGAGCCACCTGGCCGACTACAAGGTGCCGCGCGAGGTGTCGTTCCCGTCGGATTTCCCGCGCGACACCGCCGGCAAGCTCATCAAGCGGCTGCTCCGCGATCCGTACTGGGTGGGACGCGGTCGGAAAATCTGACCACGTTGAAGGCGGGAACGGGCTTCGAGAAGCCCTTCAACGCGAGACCGCCGAGCTCCTCAATCTCGACCAGCGAATCGACCGCGCCGAGCACACGCTGCGAGATGAGGATCTGCCGCGGCTTGGCCTCGCCGCAGAGCCGGGCGGCCAGGTTGGTCACGGTGCCGATCGCCCCGTAGTCCATCCGGCCCTCGAATCCGATCGCGCCGATCGTCGCGTAGCCCTGCGCGATGCCGACGCCGAAGTCGAGATCGTAGCCGCGCCGGCGCCACTTCACGAGCAGCTCGTCGACTCGCTCGCGCATCGCCACCGCCATGCGGACGGCGCGCTCCGGCCCGTCCGGAACCAGCACGGGGTCGTTGAAGAAGATCATCATCCCGTCGCCCGTGAATCGCTCGAGCGTGCCTTCGTGCTCCACGATCACCCGCCCCATCGCGACGTGATACTCGCGCAGCACGCCCATGACCTCCTCGGGCTCGGAGGTCTCCGCGAAGGCCGTGAAGCCGCGCAGGTCCAGGAAGACCACGGTGATCTCGCGCCGATGGCTCTTGAGGGGATCCTCGGCGTCGCCGCTGACGATCAGCTCGGCGAGCTGGGGCGAGAAGAAGCGCTTGAGCCGCTCGAGGCGGTCGAGCTGCGCGAGCTGCTGCTCCACGCGACGCTCGAGGGTGCGGTTCCAGTCGGCGAGCTCGTCGTGGAGCAGCTTGATCCGCAGCAGTGACCTGACGCGGGCGAGGAGCTCGGGCTGGTTGATGGGCTTGGTCAGGAAGTCGTCGGCGCCCGCGTCGATGCCCTTCACGCGCTCCTGCGTGGGATCGAGGGCCGTCACCATGATGACCGGCAGCATCGCCGTCGCCGGGTTCTGGCGGATCTTCCGGCACACGTCGTACCCGCTCATCCCGGGCATCATGACGTCGAGCAGGACGAGGCTCGGCTGCTCCTTGTCGATCTTCTCGAGCGCCTCGGCGCCGCCGGCCGCGGTGACCACCGCGTAGCCCTTCACGCCGAGCAGGTCGGCGAGCAGCTTCACGTTGACCGGCACGTCGTCGACGACGAGGATCCTCTCGGGCATCGCGCGCTAAGCTCCGCCTCGACGGTCGAGCATCTGGCGGACCACGTCCATGAGCTCCTTCACCCGGATCGGCTTGCTCTGGTATCCGTCGAAGCCGGCGGCGATGATCTTCTTGCGGTCCTGGGTCATGGCCGAGGCCGTCACCGCGATCACCGGGATCGCGCGCGTCCCCGGATCCGCGCGGAGCTCGCCGAGCGCCGTGATGCCGTTCATGCCGGGCAGCTGGATGTCCATCAGGATCAGGTCGGGCGTACGCGCCTTGGCCAGCCGCACCGCGTCCTCGCCGGTGCCGGCCTCGATCGTCTGATAGCCCTGGTACTGGAGCACGTCCCGCACCAGCTTCAGGTTCTTCTCGTTGTCCTCGACGATCAGGATCAGCTCGTTGGCCATGCGGTCACCGGTAGTGTGAAGGTGAACGTCGCCCCCTGACCGAGCTGGCTCTTCACCCAGATCTTACCGCCGTGCAGCTCGACGAAGCGGCGCGACAGGGTCAGCCCGAGCCCGGTGCCCTCGTGCTTCTTGGCGTAGTCGGACCCGACCTGGCGGAACTCCTCGAACACGGCCTCATGGTCCTCGGGCGCGATGCCGACGCCGGTGTCGATCACCGAGATCTCGGCGAAGCCGTCGACGAGTCCGGCCTGGACGCCGACACGGCCGCCCTCGGGCGTGAACTTGATCGCGTTGGACAGGAGGTTCAGGAGCACCTGCTTGACCTTGCGCTCGTCGCCCTTGATCTCGCCCAGACGCGGATCGACCTCGACCTCGAGCGTGATCGCGCGCCGCGCGGCGCGCTCGCGGATCAGGGTGATCGCGTTGTCGATCGCCTGCGGCAGATGGAAGTCGGCCACCTCCAGCTCCATGCGCCCGGCCTCGATCTTTGCCAGGTCGAGGATGTCGTTGATCAGCGACAGGAGGTGGCGGCCTGAGGAGAGGATGTCTTGCAGATACTCGTCCTGCTTGGGGTTGAGCTCGCCGAACATCCGGTCGAGCAGCACTTCGGAGAAGCCGATCACCGCGTTGAGCGGCGTACGGAGCTCGTGCGACATGCTGGCCAGGAACTCGGACTTGTGCCGGTCGGCAATCTGGAGCTGACGGCTCTTCTCCTCGATTTCCTGGAAGAGCTGCGCGTTCTGGATCGCCAGGGCCGACTGGGCGGCGAAGGTTCTCAGGAGCTCGATGACGTCGGGCGCGAACTCGCCGGGCGCCTTGCGGTTCACGATGAGCCCGCCGATGATGCGGCTCTCCCGGAGCAGCGGCACCGCCAGGAGCGCGTGATAGCCCTCACGAAGGGCCGCGTCCCTGAGCCGGCTCTGATACGACGCGTCCTGCTCGATGTCGGGGATCTGCGTCGGCTGGAAGGTCACCGCCATTCGGCCGACCGCGCCCTCGCCCTTGGGGATACGCGTCGAGCGCAGCAGCTCGACGAACTCCATGGCGAGGTTCTGGGTGGCGCGCAGATGAAACGCTTCGGCCTCCTCGTCGTATTCGTAGATCGCGCCGCCGTCCGTGCCGGAGAGCTGGCTGGCCTGAGACACGATCGTCGACAGCACCGTCTCGAGATCAAGGGTCGAGCTGACGGCTCGCCCGACCTCGCCGAGCGCTTGCAGCTCGTCGACCGACCGCGCCAGATCGCGCGTCCGCGTCTGCAGTTCCTGGAACAGGCGCACGTTCTCGATCGCGATCACGGCCTGGTCGGCGAAAGTCTGCAGCAACGCGATGTGCTCGTCAGAGAACAGGCCCGTCGCGGCGCGGGCCAGGACAATGCCGCCGATCGGGTTGCCCTCACGCAGCATCGGAATGGCGATCGTGCTCCGCGGACGCTGGTCACCGTCGGCGACCCACCGTATGTCGTGCGCTTCGGCCGGGTAGTCGGGCGTCTGCACGACACGGCGATCACGGATCGCGCGACCGACCAGGCTTCCATCTCCGGGTGGCATCGGGAAATGGCGCCCCACCGCCTCCAGCTGCTGGGCCGGCCACTGATAGGACGTCACGAAATGAATGAGCTGGCCATCGAAACGAAAGACTCCGCCGAAGAGGGCGCCGCACAGGCGCACGCCGCTCGCCAGGACCGCATCGAACACCGGCTGGACGTCGGTCGGCGAGCTCGAGATGACGCGCAGGATCTCGGCGGTCGCCGTCTGCTGCTCGAGCGCCTCGCTGAGCTCGTGGGTGCGCTCCTCGACTTTGCGCTCCAGGCCGGCGTACGACTCCTTGAGCTGACCCGCCATGCTGTTGAACTGGTCGCCCAGCGCCTGCAGCTCGTCGCCCGTCCGGACGTCGATCCGCTGGTCGAGCTCGCCGGCACCGATCCGGGCCGCACCGGCCTGCAGCGCCTGGATCGGCGTGACCATGCGCCGGGCGAGGATCAGGCTCGCCGCGACTGCCAGGATCACGCCCGCGACGAGGAGGAGGATCGTTCGCTGGATCGACGCGTTGAGACTCGCGAAGGCTTCCTCGAGCGGCTGCTCCACGAACACTGTCCATCTGAGGGGCGCGATCGTCGCGTAGGCGGTCATGACGCGCCGGTCCTTGAGATCGCGGGCGATGGCCACCTGAGAGCGCGGCTCACCGGGCCCCGGGGCGGCAGCCAGCGCAGTCTTGACCTGGTCGAGCCCGATGAAGGTCGTCTTCTGGAGGACCAGGCTGATGTCGGGATGCGCGATGAGGACGCCTTGGCCGTCGACGACGAAGGCGTGCCCGGCCTTGCCGATCTTGATCTGGGACACGACGTCCCAGATGAACTTGAGATTGACCTCGGCCGCGGTGACCCCTGCGTCTTTCCCGCTCCCGGCCATGGCGATCGTCATGTAGGGCTCGGACTCTTTCCGGAAATACACCGGGCCGTGGTAGATCCGGCCGGCCTTGGCCTCGAGAAACTTCGGCTCGCGCGAGTAGTCGGTGCCGCTTCCGGCGACGTCCATCGCCAGACGCGAGACGCGCAGCTGCTCCTTGCCCTCGGCGTCGAGGTGGCTGATCTCGGTGATCGGCAGCGCCTGGCGCAAGAGGCGCAGATAGTCGACGCGGCGCTGGTACATCGCCGCCGACGGCGCGCCGAGCTGCGGCTGGGTCGTCCAGCTGATCTGCCGCTCGATCTCCTTGATGTAAGCGTCGATGCGCTCGGCCACACCCAGCGCCTTCTCGCGCTGCAGGGCGATCAGCGCCTCGCGGTTTTCGTAGTAGGAGAAGTAGAGCTCGATGGCGCCGGAAGCCAGGAGGGCTCCGCTGACCAGGCCGGCGAAGACGATCACGTACTTCCGGAAGAGACGGCCGCGCGGGGTCACGCGGGGCTCGCTTCGTCGTTCGACGACCGGCCCACCGAGCGCATGTCGAACGACGCGTCGATCATGGGGGTATCCCGCTTCACCCCGACAATAGCATCAGGAGCCGCGGGAAAGACTTTTCCAGGCAGCGCTTGATCTCGTCGCGGCAGGCGCGAAAGACGTCCTCGCCCTGGGTCGCGGGGTCGTCGATGTCGCCCTCTTCTCCGACGAATTCCCGCAGCGTGAACACCGGCCGGTCGCGGACCTCGTCGAAAGCGGCGAGCATCTGCTTCTGGAGCACCGTCATCGTCAGGATCAGGTCCGCGCCGCCGAGCAGATCGCGGTGGCGGCGGAGGTCGGTCGAGACGAAGTCGTTCTCCCCCAGGGTGATGCCCTCGTCCCGGAGCGCCAGCCGCGCGTCGAGCGAGGCGATCATACCGTCGCGCGCGTAGTTCGCGATCCCGCCCGACCGCACGCGGATGGCGCCGTTGACGCCATGCCGCGCCAACATCCGCTCCAGCAGCACCTGGGCCATGACGCTCCGAGCGGTGTTGGCGTGGCACACCATCAGGACGGTTTTCACGGCTCCTCGTACCGCGACTTCCAGAACCGCCGGCCCCCGCCGAGATCCCGCCACTCCTCCGCGGGACGCTCGTCGATCTTCTGGCCGAACTCGATGCTCGGGGGCTGCTTGAGGTTGCCGCCGAGGGTCTCGGGGAAGAGCTTGGTCAGCTCCTCGGGGTCCCAGCGACGCACGTGCTTGACGTGCCGCACGGCGTGCGGCTGCGCGAGCAAGGTGTAGCCGAACCCGCGCGCGTGGAAGACCTGCCCGTTGACGTTCGCGGCCGCGTCGCTCGCCAGGTAGACCACGATCGGCGCGACGTTGTCCGGGTCGCGGTCGGTCCCGACCGCCTGCTCGCTCGGCCACTTGCCGGTCTGCTCGAAGACCTGCCGGCCCCGCGGCGTCGAGTCGATCATGCGGGTGGCACCGCTCGGCATGATCGCGTTCACGGTCACGCCGTACTTGGCCATCGCGTTCGCGGTCGACCAGGTGAGCCCGATGATCCCGGCCTTGGCGGCGGCATAGTTGGGCTGCCCGGGCGCCCCGAGCGCGGACACCGACGACATGCTGATGATGCGGCCGCCCTTCTGCTCGCGCATCGAGACCGAGGCCGCGCGCACGACGTTGAACATGCCCTTCAGGTGCACGTTGATCACCGCGTCCCACTCGTCCTCGGTCATGTTGAAGATCATCCGGTCGCGCAGGATGCCCGCGACGTGCACCACGATGTCGATGCGGCCCCACGAGTCGATGGCCTGCTGCACCATCGCGGCCGCCTGACCGAAGTCGGCCACCGAGCCGTAGTTGGCCTTCGCCGTGCCGCCGTACTTCACGATCTCGTCGACCACCGTCTGCGCGGGCGTGTTCTCTGTGCCCTCACCGCTCAGGGACGCGCCGAGGTCGTTGACGACCACCTTCGCCCCCGCCGCGGCCAGCGCGATCGCGATCCCGCGTCCGATACCCCGTCCGGCCCCCGTCACCAGCGCTGTCTTTCCGTCGAGCATTCCCATGGTCACTCCGCCAACGGTCGATAGTAAGGGTTCCCTGCCTTGACCCACGCTCCGTGCATCTCGCGAAACTGCGGGCCCATCGGATCGATCCCGCGCATGGGCATCGTCCCGCGTCGGATCGTGAAGTCGTGAGGCGCCAGCTCGCCGGCTTTCGCGAAATGGCGCGCGGCCGCCTCGACTCGTCCCTGATTGCAGAGCCATTCGCCGAGTCCGAACTCGGCGCGCGCCCGCTGATCGTCGTCCGTGGGCAACGACTGGAGCGCGCGAATCCGGGCCTCCGGCAAGGCCGTGGTCTCGCCGCGCACCCATGCGCGAAGCGCCGCGAGGTGCGTGGCCGCCTGGAGGCCGGTGATGTGCTTGAACGTGTCGGTGCCGAACGCGACGTCGTTCGGCCGCACGATGCGGCCGCGCTCGTCGACCCAGAGGATCGTCGGCACGTTGACGATGTTGTAGAGATCCGCGAGGACGTGGGTCGTGTCCACCAGAGACGGGTGCGCGGGGTTCGCTGCCTCGATCCACGGGCGCGCGTCATCGGCGCTCCGGTCGATCGCCACCGTGATCACGGTGAAGCCGAGCCCCCGGAGCTCTTCGTACACTCCCTGCCAGACCGGCAGGTCGAGGCGGCACCCTCACCACGACGCATAGGCGACCAGCAAGACCTTCTTGCCGCGATGCGCCGACAGTGTGTGGAGCCGCCCGTCGAGGTCGGGAAGCGTGAAATCCGGCGCCTCGAGCGACGCGAGCGCTTTCGCCCGCGCGGCGGCGCTCACGCCGAGATACGCGGCGCGCTCGTCGCGGTCGATCGCCACCGGCCGGCCGGCGGCCTCGGCCCGCTTCGCGAGCGCGATGCCGCCGGGCTCGTCGGTCTCGGTCACGCGCCCACCGTCGATGACCGTGAACCGTGTGTTCTCCGCCATCACTCTCCTCTTTCGCTCAGGACCCGTCGGGCCCGCCTTCGCGCGCCGCCACTGCGACGTCCACGCTCCAGTCGCGGGCGACCGTCGGGCTCATGACGATCTCCTCGATCACGGTCCGCGGCGGGAGCGTCGCGCAGAGCAGCACGGCACGCGCGACGTCCTCGGGCTGCATCATCGTCGCCCGCGCCTTGTCGTCGGGCACCAGAGGGCGGTTGGACAGGATCGGCGTGTCGACCTCGCCCGGCATGATCGTCGTCGCCCGGATCCCCTTGGCGCGCAGCACGTTGTGGACGTGGCCCATCAGGTTGCGCACGCCCGCCTTGGCGGCGCCGTACGGGGCGCCCCCGATCAGCCCGGGCCGCAGCGCGGCGGCCGAGGACACGGTGACGATGGTGCCGCCGCCCCGCTCGATCATGTCCGGCAGCACTGCCTGCGTCAGCGTATACACCGCGTTCAGGTTCACGTTGATCACACCGTCCCACTCGTCCTTCGGGACCCAGCGGATCGACCGGGCCCGGCTCGAATAGCCGGCGTTGTTAACGAGCACGTCCACCCGGCCGAACGTCTCGATCGTCCAACGGACGAGCCCCACCGCGGCGTCGCGATCCTCGATGTCGACCACGCGGGCCGCCGCGCGCCCACCGTTGGCACCGATCTCGGCGACGACGGCGTCCAGCGGGGCTTTGCGCCGCCCGGTGACGACGACCTGGGCGCCCTCTTCCGCCAAGAGCTTCGCCGTCTCCCGGCCGATCCCGCTGCCGGCGCCGGTCACGATCGCCACCTGTCCATCGAGCGCGCCCATCCAGGCTCCTCCTGAGCCAGACGAGAATACTATGTTGTAACGAGGTTTGTTGTAGCGAGGGCCATGAGGTCGGCTTTGGCCGAGGGTGGCCTGAGCTAGGTGTGAACGAGCATGAGGTTGTTCCCCCGCGGGAACCGACTCATGGGTGGCTGCCGGTTGAGACTCGTATGCGGTCGAGCGCAATTGTAGTGCTCCAGCCAGCCCGGGAGGACCCGGCCACGATCCGCCGAGGTGTAGTAGGGCCGCCGGTACGCCCACTCGCGCAGCGCGGTCTGGATGAAGCGCTCCGCTTTGCCGTTCGTGCGGGGCGTGTAGGGGCGGGTCCGGCGATGGATCACGCGCAGGGCTCGACAGGCGGCCCGAAAGCTCCGGGAGCGATAGGCCGAGCCGTTGTCGGTCAGGATCCGGCGCACGCGCACGCCGTGGGCGCGAAACCAGCGCAGCGCGCCCCGCAGAAAGCGACGGGCGGTCAGTTGGCCTTCGTCGGGGAGCAACTCCACGTAGGCGACGCGCGAGTGATCATCGACGGCGACGTGCAAGTATTCCCAGCCGGCGCCGCTGAACCGGTGGAAGCGCTGCCCGGTCACGCGGTGCCCCAGGCCGCGAATCCGGCCCAGCTTCTTGGAATCGAGGTGGAGCAGATCGCCGACCGCCGCGTGCTCGTAGCGCTGGGCGACCAGGGGGGCCGTGAGCCGCCCGCGCCGCGAGAGCCCACACCGCCGCAGCACGCGGGCGACGGTGGCCGCACTCACCTCGAGCGCGACCGCGATCTGCCCGCAGGTCCACTGCTGGCGCCGCAACACCTTGGCGGCGAGCTGCAGGCGCGCGGCCGTGAGCCGGGGACTGGTGTGGGGCCGGCTCGACCGGTCGGCCAAGCCGGCCCAGCCGTCGGCCTGATAGCGAGCGCGCCACTTCCGGGCAGTATGGGCCGATACGGCGAACCCGCGCGCCAGGCGCTTGAGGGGTTCGCCGGCTTCCAGCCGCATCACCAGTTCTTGTCGACGGCGCAGCGTGAGTCGGGCATTCTTGTGGACGTTCATCCAGGCCTCCTGTCCCGGGTGAGTAATGACTTGGCAGCCACTACTTTCCCCAGGTCGGCCTGGGTGAACAACCTCTTGCTTCGTCACAGCTAGGCGACCCGGCTTGTTTGTAGCGGGGTCCATGAGGCCGGCTTTGACCGAGGGTGGCCTGAGATACGCGCGAGCCGGCTCCGCACGCCCGATCCTTCGCGGGCTTTCGTTCCCCTACTTCCAGGCCCAGGTCGGTTGCTCGAAGTGGGCGACGCGGGTGGGCCGGCCGTGGACGACGACTTCACGAATCTGGTAGAGGACGGCGGCGGTCGGCGCGTGGATGAGCGACGACAGGAGCGGTACCTGGATCACGGGCCGGTCGCTCTCGGGAATCGTGATCAGTCTCGGGACATCCGGCTTGTCGAGCTCGGTGAGCGGCACCCGGTAGATGGTCGCGACCTCGTCGGGATTGGGTGTCAGCTCGACGCGCTCGCCGGCCCATGCCACCACGGGTGTGATGATGAAGCCCGAGCGCGTGCCGTAGTCGTCCAGGAGCCCCAGCACCGAGGTGTTCTCGAGCGCGAGACCGACCTCTTCGCGGAGCTCGCGCAGCGCAGCACCCTCGGCGGTCTCGCCGCCGTCGATCCGCCCGCCGGGCAGAGCCCATTGCCGCGCGTGGGCGCGCAACGTGGCCGTGCGCCGTGTAAGGAGAAAGCAGGCGCGGCCTTGCTCGTCGGCGAGCAGCACGACCGCCACCGCGGCGGGACGGCGGCCGTCAGGAGCGATCGTCTGCCGCTCGAATCCGGCGAGGTTCTTCTGAACCCGCGCCCTGAGCGCGTCGTCGAATCGGCCTGAATCCGTTAGCGCCGGATCATCCAAGCCCCCAGCTCCGCACGCGCGAGGGGGCGATCGAGAACATGACGCGGTTCGCCGGCATGGCCTTGCCGTTCCAGAGGCGCTCGAGGCCGCGATACTTCGTGTGGAACCGCTCGATGAGCGCCCGGCGCTCCGGACCGTCCGACAGAAACTCGGCGCGGCCCTGCAGGGTCAGGCCGCGCACCTCGCCGCTCTCCGACACCGCCTCGGCCACGACCGACACGCGAGCATCGCGGCGAAGGTTCCGGACCTTCTGCGTGTCGGCCACGCTGATCATGGTCAGCGCCGACGGCCCGTGCAGGAACCACATCGGCATCGCCAGCGGCGCGCCGTCGGCCTGCACGGTGGCCAGCACCGCGACCTCCTTCGTGGCGAGGAAGCCCTGGATGCGCCGGTCGTCGAGCCCCATCGAGTACGCCTACACCGTTAGTACGCCGGCACCTTGCCGGCGGTCACGCCGGTCTTGCGAACGGCCGCGACCTCTTCGGCGGACTTGACCGCCATGTAACGGCTGTCGCTCGCGAGCGTGACGAACTGATAGCCCGCCGTGATCATCTTCAGCGCATAGGCGGCGGTCCCGTTGTGGATCCCGGCGGCCACGCCGTGCCGCTTGCACGCCTCGACGATCTTCAGCTGCGCCTCCACGACCGGCGGATCCGTCTGGTCCAGCCGCGGCTTGCAGCCCATCGTGAGCGAGAGATCCGACGGGCCGACGTAGACCGCGTCGACCCCGGGCACTTTCAGGATCTCGTCGATGTTCTTCACAGCCTCGGCGGTCTCGATCATCGGCATCACGATCAGATCGTCGTTGGCGTGATCGCCGTAGTCGGCGCCCGCGTAGATCGACGCGCGCACCGGGCCCCAGCTGCGGTAGCCGCGGGGCGCGTACTTGCAGGCCGCCACCAACGCCTCGGCCTGGGCCTTCGTGTTGATCATCGGGCAGATCACGCCGTACACGCCTGCGTCGAGGATCTTCATGAGGAGCGCGGGATCGTTCCACGGGACGCGAGCCAGCGGAATGACCGGCGTCGTCGAGATGGCCTGGAGCATCGTCACCGCCGTCTGGTAGTCGACCACGCCGTGCTGCATGTCCACCGTGAGCGAGTCGAACCCCTGGTGGGCCATCACCTCGGCCGAGAACGAGCTCGGGATCGACAACCACCCGTTCACGACCGCCTCACCGCGCGCCCAGATCTTCCTCAGTGTGTTCTCTCTCACGACGCTCTCCTGTGTGATCGAATGGGAACGGAAGCTACGGCCCGAGCTCCGGGCGGCACACCGCCCGGAAGTTACACCATCGGCAGATTCTCAAGTCTTCGGCCTTCTCGAAGTCGTCGATCGCGGCGACGTTCGCGGCGGGATCGGTGAGGTAGGCTTTCATCGAGCGTACCGAGAGGCGCAGCTGCTCCTTGATGGCGGAGAGCCGCTCGTCGGTCCACGTGAGCTGCGTCACTTCCGGCTCGCGCAGGTTCGCCTCGAACAGGTCGACCTTGGCCGGCGGCACGCCGAGCACTTCGGCGGCGTAGAGCGCGTAGCAGCCCAGCTGGAACGCGGCGCCATCAGGCGTCGCGCCGCCGGTCTTCCAGTCGACGAGCGCCAGCCGCCCGTCCTCGTTCCAGAAGCCGAAGTCCGGCGCCATCCATACGGGGGTTCCCTCGAACTGGAAGACCTTGGACCAGTGCTCGATCGACCAGTGCTCGGGCGAGGTCTTGCGGATCGACGCCACGAGGGGAAGACGGAAGAAGTTCCGGAGGCACACGGCGACGTTGCGCGACAGCGCCTGCCACACCTCGGGCTTCAGGTCGACGGCGTACTCGTGCTCGAACAGGGCGACCGTCTTCGGATTGTCACGGTAGCGCGCGGCCTTCGACGAACGCCACTCGCCGCGCATCCGCTCGACGACGTCGGCGATGAACGGCTCGATGGGCAGCTCGCGGCCGCCGGCGAACGCGTGGAAGACCATCTCGATCGCGTCGTGGACGACCCGGCCCGCCCACATCTGGCGCGACGCGAGCTGCTTCAGGATGTAGAGACGGCGCATGTCCTCGGGCGAGCCCGCGTCCCACCCGCCCCACGCGCCATAGTAGTGGTAGAAGTACCGGCGCCGACATTCCTGGAAGGTATTGTCCCGACTACGGGACCAGGAAAACTCGTTGGCGAGGTCGGCCATCGCCGGCATTGTCGCATGGCTTGACGCCCTCGGGGCCTCGCTGCTAGCGTGGCGCCATGGCAGGACGCGTCGTTCACCGTCGAGTGCCCGTGTTGCAAGGCCAAGCTCACGCTCGACGCGGAGCTTCGAGCCGTCATCGCGCACGAGGCACCGCCCCCGACGCGCTCCGTCGACGATCTCGGCGCCGCGTTCGACAAGCTTCGCGCCAAGTCCGCCGAGCGCGAGGAGCGCTTCAAGGAGCAGCTCCGCGCCGAGGGCGAGAAGGGCAAGCTCCTCGACCGGAAGTTCCAGGAAGGCCTGAAGAAGGCGAAGGACGATCCCGGCGCCGCCGAAACGACCGTACGACTACGACTAGCATGGCCGGCGACCTGCTGGGCAACCTCCTGCGGCAGGTCAGCCGAAGCTTCTATCTCTCTCTCGCCGTCCTGCCGCGCCCCCTGCGCGAGCCGATCGGCCTGGCCTACCTGCTCGCGCGAGCGGCCGACACCATCGCCGACACGACGCTCGTCGCGCGCAAGGACCGCCTGGCCCACCTCGAAACCCTCCGCTGCGCGTGCGCCGGCGAGCCTGCCGACGTCCGGGGGTTGCCCGGGCGTGCGCGGCCTCACCAGAGCCACGCCGCGGAGCGGCAGCTGCTCGAGCGCCTCCCCGAGGCGCTCGCCCGGCTCGAGGCCCTGGCGCCGACCGACCGTCACGAGGTGCGCGCCGTGCTGGCGACCCTCACGTCGGGGATGATCTTCGACCTGACGCGCTTTCCGGGCGAGGACGCCAGACGGGCCTGGCGGCGATCGAGACGCTCGAGGAGCTCGACCACTACACGTATCATGGTGGCCGGCTGTGTCGGGCCCTTCTGGACGGCGCTCCACGTCACCCATCGGAAGCGGCTCGGCGACTGGGCCCTTCGCGAGATGAGTGAGGAGGCCGTGAGCTTCGGCAAGGCGCTGCAGGTCACCAACGTGCTGCGCGACGTGCCCAGCGACCTCGCCAACGGCCGATGCTACCTGCCCGCGCGCGAGTTGGCCGCGCTGGGGCTTGGGCCGCGCGACCTGCTCGACCCAGCCGGGGCGGCCCGCGCGCTGCCCGCTGTATCGCCGGCTGGTCGGGCTGGCGCTCGAGCACTACGACGTCGCGTGGGACTACACGCTCGCGATCCCGCGGCGCGAGTGGCGAATGCGGCTGGCGTGCGCGTGGCCGCTCTTGATCGGGCTCGCCACGCTTGCCAAGCTCGCCGCCCACCCGAATCCTCTGAGCGCGAAGACGCCGATCAAGATCTCGCGCGGGGCCGTGCGCGCTTTGCTCGCGCAGTCGTCGCTCACGATCTGGTCCAACCGAGCCCTGGCCGCACACGCCGATCGGCTGCGCGCGCGTATCGCGGTCTAATTTCTTTCTTGCGCTCGTGAGGCCGTCGACCGCAGGGTAGACAAGGCGCGAGTCGATCGACCTCACATGGAGGAGACGATGGAACGCATGTTCGGTCAGCCTGAGCCCTGGACGCCGCCCCCGCTCCGATGGCACCACCGGCCCCTGCGCGCCCGCCGCGCCAAGGCCGGCGCCCTCCAGGCGCCAGCAGCTCCGACGGCGGCGAAGCCCAAGCCAAAGCCAAAGCCAAGGCGAAGGCGCGCAAGAAGACCAAGGCCCGTCCGAAGAAGAAGGCCAAAGCGTAGGCCAAGCGCAAGAGAAGAAGAAGGCGAAGGCGCGCCGGCGTCGCTAGTCGATGAGCGCGAGGCCCAGGAGGATCGTAGGGTCGACCCGCGCCCCGGCCACCTGGGCCCCGAAGTGCAGGTGCGGGCCCGTCGCCCGGCCTGTCGCCCCGACCGTCCCGAGGGTCTGGCCCTGCTCGACCCGCTCACCTTCGGCGACCGCGATTGAGTCGAGGTGGAAGTACGCGGTGTAGAGCCCGAGACCGTGGTCGAGGATGACCAGCCGTCCCGGGAAGAAGAACTCCGCGACGAGCGCAACCTTCCCGGAGTTCACCGCGACCACCGGCGTCCCCAGCGGCGCCGAGTAGTCGATGCCGCAGTGCGGTGACCGAGGCTGGCCATTGATGACCCTGCGCGCGCCGAATCCCGTGCCGGCCGCCCGCCATTCCCACCGGGATCGTGAACTTGCCCCGCCAGAATCGCTCGGGCGTGATCGTCCGGTAGAGCGCCGCCAGCTGCTTGCTCTCGGCCACCGCGCGGCGCTCGGTCTCGGGGTCGAGATCGACCATCGTGTTCGGCAAGCGTGAGCCGCTGACGTGGAATCGCGCCGGGCGATCTTCACGCTCCCTTGCGCGCCCCGCGGCTCACGCCCGGGCTCGACGACCCCGACCCGCCAGGCATGGGCCCCGGGCTTCATGTCCAGATCGATGCCGAACAGCGCCGCGTGGCCACCGGCGTATGGAAAGAACGTCAGGGGCTTGCCATCGACCGAGCCCTCGACGGTCGCGGTATGCGGCCACGTCCTGCACGAGAACCCAGGCGACATCGCCGATGCGGGGCTTCGACGGATGCCAGGCGACGCGGGCCTTTTCGGCGCGCCGAGGAAGCTTCTGCCGCCAGGAAGAGGCCGAGCGTTGCGAGGACGAGCCCGGCCCAGGTCACTCCGGGCGCTGCTGGCGGAGGAACTGCTCGATCTCGGCGACGAGCTCGGAGGCTGGCGGGAGGTCGCTCTGTCCGCCCGGGGCTGCGGGCGCGGTGTCCTCGGTGTCACGCGACTCCAGCTTCTTGACGTAGTTGGCGATCTTGTTGTTCTGCGCCACGATCTCTTTCAAGTTGGTGTCGAACTGCTTGCCGGCCTCCTCGAGTTCGGCCGTGTCGATCGTGGCTCCCAGGAGCGGGGCCACACGCCGAACGAGCGCCAGGGTTGCCTTGGGGTTCTCGATCCCTGAGATGTAGTGGGGGACGTTCGCCCAGAGGCTCGCCCATCGCGAATCCCTGCTCCCGGCAGACCGTGCTGAGTACGCCGACGATACCGGTCGGCCCCTCGTAGCTGGTCGGACGGACCCCGAGTTGAACGCCGAGCTCCGGATCAGAGGCGCTGCCGGACAGGCGGACGGGCCGGGTGTGGGGCACCTCCGCGAGCAGAGCGCCCAGCGTCAAAACCAGCCCGGCGTCGCACGTCCTGGCGAGGTCGAGGACCAGGCTGCAGTAGCTCTTCCACCGCATGTGGGGCTCGATGGCGACCCCCACGATGACGTCACGGGCCAGGTCGGGGGCCCGGGCGATCGAGAAGTCGGTCGTGGGCCAGGTGATCTCGCGCTCGGTCTCCGAGCCGGGCTTGAATCGGACGGTGGGCCGGGAGAGCCCGAAATGATAGAACTCCTCGGGATCGATCTCGGCGAACTTCTCGGCGCGAAACGCCGTTCCCAGGTACCGGACCGCCGTCGTCGCCGACTCGGCCGCGTCGTTCCAGCCGCCGAAGGCCATGATCAAGAGAGGCCGGCGGAGGCCCGTCGGGCGCGAATGAACCTTTAGGGCATCCATACGGTCTCGCTTTGGCCCGGGCCCCCCCGATGGTCGGTCATCCGCCCTCCACTCGACGTTGTAAGTGGGAGTCTAGCACGAACGGCCGATTGACCAATCTCACGCACAAGGGTAGGATACCGCGCAGTCTGAATTCCCCCCAGGGAGGGCCTGGCCATGTACGCGAAGCACTGGCGCTCAGTCGTGATGGGAACCGCGCTCCTGCTGGCTGGCTGCGCAAGCGGCGAAGAGTGGAACACGTGGCGTTCTAACACGAGCCACTTCGCGTCGAAGGAGCACTTCGACTTCTCCATGAAGAACCGGGGCGGCACGGCGACGGTGACCCGCCAGGACGTCGCGTTGGCGCAACGCCAGAACTGGTTCGGCCAGGCCGTCACCGTCGACCAGGGGCAGATCCTCGATCGTTAGTCGCGAGCCCACGGTCACAGCGGCACCATCCTGACGATTCGGGGGGCAGTTTGGCGTCGGGGGTATACCCGACGCCGCGGGCCGACCCTCGGAGTTCCAGAGGCTTAGGGCGTCGCTGCGAGATGGCACGACACATGCCACGTCTGTCACGCATGATAAACACAAAGCTCGGACGCGCGATCGCTGGTTTGGCCGCGGCCGTCACGTTGACCCTTGTCACCACCGCGGCTTCGGCCGCGGACACACCTAACCGGGTGCTCCAGCCCGACAAGTACACGTCGGACAAGGGACGCGCGCTCGGCCAGAAGTATCAGGGACCCCTTCGGGATCTCAACGCGAAGATCTACCATTGCATGCCCTGGTTGGACGTGAAGCCCGAAGGCATCGGCTTCTACAAGCCCAAGCACCTCGACGGTGACGTGCGGTACCTGTCGCTGAACGTCAACGTCGACCAGCAGCCGGCCCCGGAGTTCACAAAGCTCAGTCGTCCAGGACCGGGTTTCGTCGATGTTCTCGCGCTACGTGCCGCACCTCCTGCGTCCCGATGGCCACGGCGACATGCTCAAGGATCCCAACCTCGAGGGCTTCACCGTGATCGTGAGCTGGCTGAAGGCCGAGCCCGCGAGCGGACAGCCGGCGGTCATGGAAACCGCCGCGGCGTTCCTTCCCAAGGGGCTGGTTTCGAACTTCCTGCGCGGACAGGCGAACGTCGCGCAGCTCGCTGAGGGCGCTCATGTGATCGCGTGGGACGGCGAGACCAAGCTCGGCACCGTCAAGCCGAAGGCGTGGGCCGATGACTTCGTGCTGACGTACAAGGTCGCGGGCTACACCCCGGACCCCAAAGTCGCCTGCACCTGAGATAGACGACCCTCTCGCACCCCCTTCGGCCCCGGCACCGTCCGGGGCCGAATTTTTTTGGTAGTGCGCTCACGCCGGGCGAGGTGCCAGCGCCGCGCGAATGCCCTCGGCGATCCGTCGAGAGCCTTCGCGGACGATGTTCTGCCGCGCTCGCGCACGAACGGATCGCCCTGATCGGCGGCGACGGCGATCGCCCGATCGAATGGCACGCTGCCCAGAAACGGGATGCCCGCGTCGGCGGCGAGCTTGGCCGCGTCCGGCCCCGGGAAGAGGCCCGCCATGTTCTCGACGAGCCCGAGCACGGGCGCCTGCGTGTTGGCGGCCACCGTGATCGATCGCCTCACGACCAGATGCGACACGTCGGAGGGAATCGTCACGACGACGACTCCGGAGAGGGTCGGGACGAGCGACGCGATCGTCGCGAGCCGATCGGTGCCGGGCGGCAGATCGAGCAGGAGCAGGTCGAGCGCTCCCCAGTTGGTGTCCGCCAGGAACTCGCGGAGCGCGTTCGCCTCCATGGCGCCGCGCCACGTGTGCGCCTCGTCCTGCACCGGCGCATCCCAGGTGAGCGGCGCGGCATCCGTGGGCAGCAGCAAGTCCATCGACATCACCTTCACACCCAGGTTCGTGGTCGGGCGGCTCGACGCCGCCGTCGGCGATGAGCGAGGCGCCGGCCGCGGACGCCCAGGACCTTGGCCTGCGTCGGACCGTTGAGGTCCGCGTCGAGGACGCCGACCTTCCAGCCGTCGAGCGCGAAGCTAGCACGCGAGACTCGCGGTCAAGCGTCGACTTCCCGACGCCGCCCTTGCCCGACACGACAGCGACGATCGCGTCGACCGCGCCGAGTCGCTGTCGGAGCCGGCCCTGCTGGGCCTCGACCTGGCCCGCGATGTTCGAGCCGCCGTCGCCCGCGATGTCCCGGTAGCGCTTCATGCCGTCGTCCCTGGCCCAGGCCGCCCGGCCGATCAGGAGCAGCGCGGCCACGGTGACGATCACGAAGACGATCGCTCCGACCCGGAAGGTGATCTCGCCGCCCCACGGCGCCGCGACGCTGGCGGTCTCCGGGCGCAGCGCGACCCGCAGCACGTGCCAGGCGCGGAAGGCCATGAAGGCGGTCAGCACTCGCGCGAAGTCCCGGCGCGAGAGAACCCAGCGCTCGAACCACGCGCGACGCCGGGCGAGCAGGTACGGAATCGCCACGACGAAGACGAGGCCGAGGACGATCCACACCACACCCGCCTGCATCACGCGCCCGCCGCGCACGCCGACTCCTTGCGTCGCGAGGTAGAAGCCGCCGAGCCAGTAGATGACCCCGTAGACCAGGTACGCGCGCGCGGCGAGGTCGAAAGCGATCCATCACGACGCGCGCCCGGAAGCGAGAGCCCCACTTCGCGCGGACGTCCGCGAGGAGCTCCTTCGTGATCGTGGTCTCGCCGCGCCCACGCGCGTACGCCTCGACCGCCTTGATCACCATGCCGCGCGCGAACGAGGGAATCGCCTGCAGCCGCGCGCGCGCGTCCTCGTCCCAGACCAGCTCGTAATCGACCGGGAGCCCGAACGTCAGGTCGCCGGCAGGTCGATCAGCTCGCCGCCGTGCGCGCCCGGCTGGTAGCCGCACGCCGGATCCTCGGCGAGGTAGTCGCCGTGGGTCGCGTAGGCGCGGCAGCGGCAGCCGCCGCAGACCTTCGCGAACTCGCAGGCGCCGCAGCGCCCGCCGAGCTTCGGATCGCGCAGGTCGTCGAACACCGGCGCGGTCTCGCCAGAGATCGGCGAACGAACGCTCGCGCAGGTTGCCGGCCGCGACCGGCATGTAGGGGCACGGCGTGACGTCGCCTTCCGGCGTGATCCGGCAGTAGTACTTGCCGGCCGGGCACGAGCCGTGACGCGTAGTTCCGAAGCAGCGGCGACGACGGGTTCATCTCGTACAGGATGCGGCGGAAGTGCGGCGCGCACTTGGCGCCGGATCAGCAGTCCGTCGGCCCGGCCCACCGGGGTGGACCACGGATCCTCGAACGCTCCGGCGCGCCGGCCGGCCGGCGGCGCCCAGGCCGAGCAAGCGCCTGCACGAAGGACGGCGGGCCGCCGCCGACCCCCTGAGCCCGGGCGAGATAGGTCAGGATGCGCTCGTAGGCGGCGGTGATCGATGTCGGTGAGGCTCCTTGCCGCGGCCGGTCCGGACCAGGAAGAAGAAGTTCAGCACCTTGGCGCCGAGCTCCCGCGCCAGATCGATCATCGCGGGAACCTCGGCCACGTTCCAGTCCGTCACCGACATGTGCAGCGAGAAGTCGAGGCCGGCGTCGGTCAGCACGCGCGTGGCCCGCACCGCGGCGTCCCAGGCGCCCGGGAGATGCCGGAACGCGTCGTGCCTGGCTCGGATCGATCGAGTCGAGGCTGATCGAGGCGCCGAGGACGCCGTGCTCGCGCATCCGCCTTCGCCTCGCGTCTCGCGCAGAAGCACGCCGTTGGTGCCGAGCACCGTCGTGAACTCGCTTCTCCGCGGCGTAAGCGGCGATGTCCCAGATGTCCTTTCGGAGCAGCGGCTCGCCGCCGGTGAGGATCAAGAAGACGTTCGGATTGACGAGGGCGATCTCGTCCATCACCCGCCGGCACTCCGCGGTCGACAGCTCGCCCCGCGTCTCGGCGCCCGCGAACGCGGACATGTAGCAGTGCGAGCACTCGAGATTGCACCGCTGCGTCAGATTCCACGACACGCTATACGCCGTATACGGCGAGCCGCCGCCGACGCGGCCGAGACGCTACGGACGGCGTCCCCGCGGCCGATCCGCAGCGTCCGGCGGCGCCATGCGCGGATCCTGAATCGCTCATGACCTACACCCATGCCCGAGAACCCGGATGGCGACCCAGATCAGGCGCGAGGCGCTAGCGCTCGGGATCCATGGAAGCGCGGGGCGAGGGGGTGGGGGTGGCCTCCCCGGAGCCGTGTAGGCAGCGTCGCAATCACGCGAAGCACAGTGCCCGGCCGCACCCGGAGTAAGCAGTCGGCTCCGGGGAGCCCCCCCACCCCCTCGCCCTGCGCTTATCGCGGTTTCTTGTTCGATACGTACCCAGCGATCACCTCGTTCATGGTCTCCCGAGCGTGGCCGATTCCCTCCTCACAGACGGCGAGGTCGATGATCGGTCACGTCCTTGGCGGACGCGACCCGCTCAACTTCCTCGCGCGTCATGTCGCGCATGAACCCGGCGGGCACGCGATTGAGTCGGGCCGTCGCCTCTTCGGTCCAGGCAAAGCCGGTGCCGCTCGTCGGCCGACACGATGCCCGGAAGGTCGGCGGGCTCGAACTTCGTCTTGGCGAGCAAGGTGTCCCAGCCGGCACCGAGCTTTTCGCGCCCGACGGTTTCCTCGATCATCGGCAGCGCGAGCTGACAGGTGATGACCGGGATCTTCCGCGAGCGCGCGTACTTCTCGACCCGCGCCTTGGCGCGGCGCCGCAGGTACGCGTCGGTCACTTCGCGCAGCGCGTCGCGCGCCTCAGCCGACCACTTCACCTGCACGCCCGGCATCGACTCCTCGGACTCGACCCCGCCCTCCTGGGTGGCGATCGCTTCGACCGCTTCGCTTCGAGATGATCTGGAACTTGTCGGCGCGCGGCCTTGCACACGGGGCACGTGACGACGGCGTTCGGGTCCCTTGACCGTGTAGCCGCACACGGAGCAGATGGCCGTCGCCGGCTGGGACTCGACGCGGAGCTTGGCGACCGCCACGTCCTCGGCCAGGATCTGCATGCGCTCGGCCATCCGCGTGGGCATGAAGATCGCCATCGCCTCGTCGATGACCTTGTTGGTGATGACGGTGTGGCCCTGCTCGATCGCGTAACGCAAGAGCGCGGTCCTCGCGACGCCCTTGACCTGGGGCGGCACCCGCTCCATCCGCGCCTCGGCCTCTTCGGTCCACGAGATGATCTCCTCGGCCTTCACGTCGAGGGGCGGATAGAACTTGCCGCCCGTCAGGAGCACGTTGCAGGGCGCCAATCTCAGGATGTTCTCGGTGTTGGAGCCGAGATCGACCTCGTTCTCGTCCGAGTGCACGCCCGACCCGGCCCAGGATCAGGAGCCACGGCTGCTCCTTGCGGGCAAAGGTCAAAATCTTCTCGAAGCACTTGCCGTCGAGGAGCGTGATGGCCAGCTCCACTCCGGCATCGGCGGCGAGCTTGCGGCCGATCTCGAGGTGCGACTGGTAGATCTTGGCGAGCCCGGTATCGATGATCTCCTCGTGAAGCTGCTCCTGCTCCTTGAAGCGGAAGATCTTCGACGCCTTCTCGCTGAGCACGCCGACGATGCCGTTGAACATCGCGTAGTGGAGATACGGATCGTAGACGGCCACGGCCTGCAGCGGCCGGTGGAGCGCCGCCGCGAGCGCGATCCCGAGCTTGAGGCCGTTGAAGGACTGCGGCGAGCCGTCGAGGCAGACGACGATCGCGCCGTGCTGGTCCTTCAGCGCATCGGCGTTGCGCACGATCAACGTGTCGCGCGTCACCCGGCGCACGAACCGCTCGGTGACCGACCCGATCTGGCTGTCCTTCACCGCGCCCATGCCGAGGGCACCCATGACGACGAGGTCGTAGTCGGAGGCCAGGGTGTCCTCGATCAGGACCTTGTAGTGCTTGCCGTCGATCATCTTGGGCTCGAAGTCGAGCCCGGCCTCCGACGCCTTCCGGGCCATGACGTCCAGATACGACTCGGAGATGAGCTGCAGTCCCATCGCGATCAGCGAGTCGTGGATCTTCCGCTGGCGCTCGAGCTCGTTCTCGTCCTTGTACTCCTCGGGGAGGGTGTACTCCATCTGCTTGAACCGGTAGTCGTGGAGCCGCGCGGCGTAGACGTGGATGCCCGTGAGCTTCGAGCGCCGAACGTCCGGCCCACCTCGACCGCCAGGTCGATCGCGCGGTTCGAGCAGTCCGAGTTGTCCACCGGAACGCAGATGTGCTTGAACATGAAGTCCCCCTCTATCATACGCGCACCTCTGGCCGGCGGGGCCTCTTTCCAGCCCCGCGACGGCCTGCAGCGTCGCACTACCGGATGCCTGTTACTTCAGCTCGAAGTCGACCGTCGCGGTCGCCTTCGGGGCGACCGTGAGCTCGCGCGTCACCGTTCTCGGCTCGTCGTAGACCACCCGTCCGTCCTTGTCGGCGCCCTTGGGCCGGAATCCGGCGTGCCACATCGTGACCTTGTAGGTGCCCGGCGGGACGTCGGTGATGCGGAACGCGCCCTTGTCGTCGGTCACCGTCGTAGTACGGGCTGTCGTGCACGATCATCCACGCGACATGTGCGGGTGCGCGTCGCACAGCACGCGGACCACGCCAGGGCTTCTTCAGATACTTCGTCACCTCGATGACCTGCCCCTTGGTGGGCAGCGCGAGGTTGAAGACGGTCGGCGGCCGAGGAAGCCGTGCGTGTTGTGGAGAATCGGCATCGGAGTTCCGGATCGCGCACCCGGCTCCTTCGGGGCGACCGCCGTGACGTGGCTCACGAAGACGCACTGGTGATTGTCCACGTACGACATCGCCCGCGCCCTTCTTCCCGCGCGGCACCGCCTCGATCAGGACGACGCTGCCCTTGCACGCCCCGGTCGGCGGGCCGAGCACGAGCGCCTCGGCCGGCTTCTTGGTCGCCGCAGACGTCGCGGTTCTTGTTCACGGGGATCGGATCGAGCTTCGGCGGTGTGCCGACGAACCTGACGATGCCGGTGACCGTGCCGCCGTCCTGCACCGTGGCCACTTCGTAGGCGCCGCCCGGTCGCGGCGAGCAGGAGCGCGAGGCCGAGCGCGGCGAGCACGCCGGCGGCGACGCACGCCCGGCGCTTCAGGGCTCGCGGTTGAACGAGCCACTCGAGGGCGAGCCAGAGGCTCCGGCTGTAGCGGAAGAACCACAGCGGAAAGACCACCACGAACGGCACCAGCACCGCAGCTGTCGCGGTCGTCGAGAGCCCGGTCAGTCCCCACAGCAGGAAGAAGCCGCAGACCGCGATGCCGGTCGTCACCGCATAGTTGATGTAGATCGCGCCGACGAAGTATCCCTGCGCCCGCTCGAACTTGAGCCCACAGAGCGCGCACGCCTCCGCCATCGAGAACCAGCCGCGGAAGAGCGGCGTCGCCCCGCAGCGGGGGCAGCGCAGTCGGATCGCTCGGCCCAGGGCGACGCGTGACGACGATCGGCCGGCCGCCGGCTTCCATCGCTCACGCGAGCGGCCTCAGGCCCGCGCACTCAGCGCTTCGCGGGCGCGGTCGTGGCCGCCTTGACGCCCGCCGTCCGCTTCATCACGGCGAACCCGTCCGGGAGCAGCACGAAGACCAGCAAGGTCGCGATGAGCAGGGGCGTGACGGCGACCATGCCAAGGGTCCGCGTCTCGAACTTGAGATGCATGAAGTACATCGCGACCAGCGCGGCCTTGCCGAGGGCCAGCGCGCAGAGCAGCACGCCGATCGTGAACTTTCCCGAGCGGCAGGTAGATCACCCCGATCTCGATCACGGTGAGGATCGCGAGATACCAGAAGATCGCCATGTAGTTCGGATGCTTGTGCTCGACGTCGCCATCGCCTCGCTCGACCCCCTACAGCAGGTACATGAAGGTGAACACCATGATCCAAACGAGGTCGACGAAGTGCCAGTAGAGCCCGGCGATCTCGACCGCGTTATAGCTGGCCGCCGGCCTGCGGGCGCTTCGCGACGACCCTGAGGATCGCGAGCAGGTAGAGCACCCCGGCGGTGACGTGCAAGCCCGTGGAACCCGGTGACGAGGAAGAACGAGGTGCCGAAGAGCGAGGCGCCCCACGGATTGCCGTTGATGTGCAGACCGCGATGGATCAGGTGCGTCCACTCGTAGGCCTGGAGGCTCACGAAGATCGCGCCGCCGAGCGCGGTGTAGAACAGGATACTTCTGCGCCCGGACCCGGTCGCCCTTCCCGAGCCACTCGAGCGCCTTCACCATCGTGACGCTCGAGCAGATGAGCAGGAAGGTCATGAGCGGCGGTCAGGTTGATGCCGAGGACTTCGTAGGGCGAGGGCCAGTCGGCGCTGGTCGCCCGCATCGCGCCGTAGCCGGCGAGCAAGGTGCCGAAGCCGACGGCGTCGCCGGCCAGGAAGATCCACATGCCGAGCTTGCCCCAGCTCTCTGGGGTGACTGGCGATTCGGCGGGCTCGACCGCCCCGTGTATCGCGGCTGCCTGACTCATGTCGTCTCCTTGATGATCTGAGAATCGTCCTTGGCGCCGACGGCGCTTCCGAAGCGCGCCCTCGCATAGCTGAGGTACCCGAAGATTCCGCCGATCGCGACGATCAGGCCGAACGGCAGCAGGATGAGCCCGAGATACGGCCAGGCGTAGGTCTGATCGCCGAACGGCGAGGAGATGCACGTGGCGCACGCCAGCGCCGAGCGCGGCGCCAGGACCAGGGCGAGGAACGCGAGTGCCGCGGCCCTCACAGGAGATAGACCGCCACGTAGAGGATCGGCCACAGCGCGACGACGAAATGCCAGTAGATCGCGCACGCCCGCACGGCGCCCGTCCGGCCGTCGACGAACCGGCCGCGGGCGGCGAGCCACGCGGTGACGCACACCCAGACGACCGCCGTGACGACGTGCGCCGCGTGCGCCCCGATCACGGTGTAGAACGTCGTCCCGTAGGCGCCCGACGAGACGGTGAGCCCGTAGCCGACGAGGCGAACCCACTCGTAGCCCTGCACGAGCAGGAAGACTGCGCCGAGACCCGCCGGCGAGCAGCAGCCGGCGCGCGAGCACGCGTGAGCCATTGGGCGCGAGCGTCCGGCTCGCCGCCGCCATCGCGACGCTCGAGGTCAGCAGCACCAAGGTGTTGAGGCCGGTCACGCCGATCGGCAGCCGCGGCTGCAACGGAGGCGGCCACTGCGCGGCGGTCGCACGCAAGACCAGGAGCGCCGACACGAGCCCGCCGAAGAACATCACCTCGCCGCAGATCAGGAACAGCATCGCGAGCCTCACATTGTCCAGCAGCGGCCGGCGCGGCCCGGGCTCACGCTCGGGGCCGTCACCGCCGCCCGGCGGCGGTGGAGGCGGCGGGAGGTGTCCGTTGGCGCGCCGTGGGCGCTCGAGGGTGAGGGTCGTCACCAGCGGATCCCGATGAGGAACGCCGCGACGACGAGCGCTCCGACGATCGTCAGGAGAATCCGCACGGTCTGACGGTTCCGCGCGTCGCTGGTCATGCCTTGTCGAACGCCAGCAGGGCGAGCAGGATCGGCAGATAGAGTAAGGACGCGTACAGGACGCGCCGGGCCGAGCTGGCCGAGGGCGATAGGGCCTGGCGAGTCCCGAGCGCCGACGAAGGCGGCGCCGAGCACGAAGGCGCCGACGAAGTAGAAGGGGCCGGCCAGACCGATCAAGGTCGGCAGCAGACTGACCGCGAGCAGCGCCAGGCAGCCGGTGACGATCTGCCGCTCCGTCGAGGTTCCATGGACGTCGACGACCGGAAGCAGCCGGACGCCGGCGCGCGCGTAGTCGTCTCGATAGAGTCGCGCGATCGCGAGCGTGTGCGGCAGCTGCCAGAGGAACAGGATCCCGAACAGGACCCAGGCGCCGAGCCCGAAGGACTCGTGCGAGGCCACCCATCCGGTCACGGGCGGCAGCGCGCCGGGCACCGCGCCGACGATCGTGCAGAGCGGCGTCCGCAGCTTGAGCGGCGTGTACGCGAAGAGGTAGAGCACGGTGGTCGCCGCGGTCACCAGCATGGCGAGGCTTCCGACGAACGCTCCGAGGTAGCCGAGACCGACCGACCGTGACCGCGCTACCGAAGACGAGCGCCTCGAGCGGCGAGAGCCGGCCATCCGGCAGGGGCCGCACGCGCGTGCGCTCCATGCGGGCGTCGACGTCCCGCTCCCAGTACTGGTTGAGCGCGAGCGTGCCGCCGGCCGCCAGCATCGTGCCGATCAGCAGGTGCACGAGCCGCGCGTAGTCCGGCGCGCCCGTCAGCCCGACGTAGTACCCGACGACGGTCGTCACGAGCACCATGAGGACGACCCGCGGCTTCGTGAGCGCGACCAGGTCGGCGGCGACACGACGGCGCTCGCGCGGCAGCGCCACGACCGTGGCCTGCGACGACACGCGCGCCGCCGTCTCGAGGGTCGGCGGAGTCATGACAGTTGTAGCGGGGTCCGCGAGGCCGGCTCGGACCGAGGGTGGCCTGAGACAGGCGCGACCCGGCTCCGCACGCCCGAACCTCCCGCGGCGGCTGCCATGAGTGGCGCTCGGGAGCCGGCTGTTTCGAGCTTCGTCGGGCTCCTGCGCTCTTCCAGCCAGCCGGACCCTGACGGCCAGGACGACGACGGCGGCCAGGATGAGGCTGCCGACCAGCCGATGCGCGACCGGCAGGAGCGGTCACCGTGAGCTGCTCGCCCGGGATCCAGAGCGGCGAGAACCTCGCCAGAAAGCTCCCGACGCCGAGCAGCAGCTGGACGCCGAGCAGCACGATGCACGAGCCGCGCGACCGGTGCCGCGATGGCGTCGCCGCTGCGACGAAGCTGAGCCGTGACGATCGGAACCAGGACGAACACGAGCGACGGCTCCGGCCAGGTGGAGATCGATGCGTCCGGCGTGGGTCAGCAGCGCGCCGAACACGATCTGCACGTAGACGAGGACGGCGGCGAGCACCGCCAAACCCCTGAGCGCCGGCTCGACCGGCGCGGCAGCGATGCGCCCGCGCGGAGCGGTCAGCAGCAGGATCACGGCGAGCAGCGCGAAGAAGGCCTGCGCCAGGCACCCGTGGAGAATCGCCAGCGTGTCCTGCAGAGCACGACCACGCGAAGCCCGCCCAGCACGCCCTGCACGACGACGGCGGCCACGGCGACGATGCCGAGGCGGCGGAGCCGGCCGCCTTCACGCCACAATGCCCCGGCCAGCGCGAGCGTGAGCAGACCGACGAGCGCGCCCATCAGCCGGTGGCTGTGCTCGTAGAGGATGCCGCCCACCATGCGCGACCAGGGGAAGAGAATCATGTTGTAGCCGAACGTGCTCGGCCAGTCGGGTACCGCCAGGGCCGCGCCGGTGTTCGTGACCAGCCCTCCCAGGAGGATCAGGACGCACGTCGCCACCAGAGTGGCGAGCGCCAGACGATAGGCCACCGGTCGCCCTCTCGATCAGTGCCGCCGCGCTCCGGCCGCCCCGACCGGGGGCGCGGATTGCGGCAGGAAGTCTTCCCGCGAGTCCGGCGAGCTGTACTCGTAGGGGCCGCGGTACACCGTGGGCAAGGTCGGGCCCCAGTTCAGGTGCGGCGGCGGGGACGCCGCGGTCCACTCGAGCGTGTTCGAGTTCCACGGATTCAGCGGCGCCTTGGCGCCGGCGAACAGCGACCAGAAGAAGTTGATCACGAACGGGATCTGGGAGATGCCGAGCGCGAGCGCGCCGTAGGTGATGATCACGTTCCAGTGCTGCTGGTGCTGGAGGAACTCGTACTGCATCGGGTTGTAGATGCGACGCATCTGACCGCCGACCCCGATGATGTGCATCGGGAAGAAGGTCAGGTTGAAGAACACGAACGTCGGCCAGAAGTGCAGGTGGCCCAGCGCGGTGTTCGTCATGCGGCCGAACATCTTCGGAAACCAGAAGTAGATCGCCGCGAACGCGCCGAAGATCGAGCCGCCGAACACGACGTAGTGGATGTGCGCGACGATGAAGTAGGTGTCCTGGATGTAGATGTCCACCGGCGTCGAGGCCATGAAGATGCCCGAGAGCCCGCCGATGACGAACATCGACACGAACGCCAGTGCGTTGAGCATCGGGACCGTGAACTGGATCCGGGCGCCCCACATCGTGCCCAGCCAGTTGAACGTCTTGATGGCGGACGGTACCGCGATGATCATCGTCGAGACCGTGAAGGCCATCCCGAGCGCCGGGCTCATGCCGCTGACGAACATGTGGTGGCCGTAGACGATCCACGACAGGAACGCGATCGCGATCATCGAGAACGCCATCGCGTGGTAGCCGAAGATCGGCTTGCGGCAGAACACCGGCAGGATCTCGGAGGCGATGCCCATCGCCGGCAGGATCAGGATGTAGACCTCCGGGTGGCCGAAGTACCAGAAGAGGTGCTGCCACAGCAGCGGCTCGCCGCCGCCGGACGGCAAGAACCAGCTGGTGCCGAGCGTGCGGTCGAACAGGAGCATCGCGACGCCCGAGGTGAGCACCGGCAGGGCCAGCAGCAGCAGGATCGCGGTGATGAAGAGCGACCAGACCACGAGCGGCATCCGGAAGAGCTGCATGCCCGGCGCCCGCATGTTGATGATCGTCGTGATGTAGTTGATCGACCCCATCATCGAGCCGATACCCATCGTGAACAGGCTGATGCACCAGAGGTTCTGACCCCAGTTGACGCCGGTGTACGAAGCCACCGACGATAGTGGAGCATATGAAGTCCAGCCCGCCGCCGCGTGACCGCCCTCGACGAAGAAGCCGGAGAGCATGATGAGGCCGGCGCTGAACGTCACCCAGAACGAGAGCATGTTGAGGAGCGGGAACGCCATGTCGCGCGCGCCGATCATCAGCGGAATGCAGAAGTTCCCGAAGGCGCCCGCCAGGATCGGCATGATCACGAAGAAGATCATGATGGTGGCGTGCATCGTGAACGCCATGTTGTAGGTGCTCGGCTCGAGGATGCCGCCCGTCTCCTTCAGGATGCCGCCGAGGCCCGGCACGGCCGTCTCGGGCCAGGCGAGCTGCCAGCGAACGACGAGCGCGAGCAGCCCCCCGAGGACCATCATGAAGAGCCCCATGAACAGGAACTGCCGCGCGATCATCTTGTGATCCGTCGAGAAGATGTACGTCCGCACGAAGCCGAGCTCGTGGTGGCCGGCGTGCACGTCGTGCGCGTGAGCGGTCGCGCTGGAGGCGCTCATTGCTTGGCTTTCTCCTCTTTCTTGGGCTCGGTGGCCTGAGCCATGGCCGGCGCGCGCCGCTTCGGCTTTCAGGTTTTCGGCGGCCCACTTCCCGTAGTCATCGGGGGTGTGGACGTAGATCCAGCCGCGCATACCCGAGTGCCCGAACCCGCAGAGCTCGGCGCAGGGCCACTCGTACTTGCCGGGCTTGGTCGCCTCGAACCACTGCGCGGATCTCGCGGCCGGGGACCGCGTCCTGCTTCATCCGGAAGGCCGGGACGAAGAAGCTATGGATGACGTCCTGGGATTTCAGGATGACGCGGACGACCTTGTTGACCGGAACGTGCATCTCGTCCAGCACGGTCTTGTCGTCGGCGGTGCCGAACTTCCCGTCGGCGCCGGGATAGGTCACCTGCCAGTTGAACTGCTTGGCGGTCACCTGCACTTCGAAGTCCGTCTCCGGCATGGTCATCTTGATCTTCGACCACGCCGGCACGCTGAGCAGCGTGAGGACGACCAGGATCAGCGCCGGCACCACCGTCCAGACGATCTCGAGCGTGGTGTTGCCGTGGGTGTAGCGCGCCTTCCGCCCCGGCCGGTCCCGATACATCACCAGGAACGCCAGCATCACGGCGAAGACCAGGATGAACGTCACGCCCGTGATGTAGTAGATCAGGTGGAAGAGCCAGTCGATCTCCTGGCCGTACGTCGAAACGTTCTCCGGCAGCCACCAGTCAAGCATGCTCGCAGAGCCTCCTGGCTCTTACTTCTTCATCTCGATCGCGACCTTCGTCGACTGCCCGGCCTTGACCTCGACCTCTTTCGTCTGCTTGCCGAGCGTCTCGTGCCATGCCTCGACCGTGTACTTGCCCGGCGGCACGTTCTCGATCTTGGCGTTGCCGCTCCCGTCGGTCACGCCGAAGAACGGATTCGGCATCACCGCCACCCAGCCGAGCATCCAGCTGTGCACGTCGCAGGTCAGCTTGATGAACTCCGGCTTCTCGAACTTCTCGGTCATCACCTTCTTGAACTTCGGCTGCGCCTTGTTGATGGACGGGTTCGCCGTCGAGTACGTATGGATGTTGTGCAGGATGTCGTCGGAGTTCTTGATCTCGAGCTCGCCCGGCGTCATCGCGACGACGTGCGGCACGAACTTGCAGCCGTGCTGGTCGACCGTCGCCTTCACGGCCTTCGGCGCGCCCTTGGCGCCCGGCACGGACACGACCGCGTTGGCCAAGCCCTTGTTCGCGCCGACCACGACCTTCTCGATCGTCGCCTCGGTCCCGCACTTCTCGGTGTCCTTGTTCACCTTGAGCTTCTCGACGACCGGCGCGCCGGCGAACGTCACCGCGGCCTCGATCGTCCCGCCGCCCTGCGCGCCGGCCGGTCCGGGGCGATGAGCGACGAGGGCGACGCCCGTCACGAGCGCGATCGCCAGAAGCAGTCCGATTACCTTACGCATTGCCGTTGATCCTCCTGAATTCGAGTCATGCTCGTCTATTCGCAACTCGCACCACCAGCAACATCACCGCCAATGTGAGGATTGCTACGACCGGAGGAATGACGAAACGACGGCCCGACTGCGGCTCCTCCAGCCGCAGATAGTACCATGAGGTCAGCGACATCCTGGTACCGCTCTCCCCCGCTCCGCCGTCCCACGCCTGGAACGCGACCGGCATGAAGTCTGCCGGCGTGAACGTGGGGCGCGTGTCGCTCTTGGAGACGAGCGGGCGCTTCATCACGAGGCGGTACTGGCCGTTCGCGTACACCGCTTTGCCGGCCGCTTCCCCGCCCTGGATCGCCGCGAGCTTCGTCGGACCGTTCGCGGTCGACTCCGTCACGCCCTTGCCGTTCTCCCAGCGCAACAGGTACACGGCGTCGGAGGAGTCGCCCATCAAGAAGTACGGCCGCTCGGGGCCGGCCGTCGCCTGCGGCGGGAACTGCAGCGAGATCGCGTCGGCGAAGAGCTTCTTGCCGGGATCGTCGGTCGACTGGGTCGGGTCGTCCCACGTCAGATGGAACGCGATCTCCTTGTCGTTGTACACGGCGCGCACCGAGACCAGGTCGATCGACGGATTGAAGTTGCGCGGGTCGACGATCACCTGGCCCATGAGCGGGACGTTGTTCGGCGCGAGCTTCTTCCAGAAGTCGGCGTTCGGGTCGTCGGGGATCGCGTCCGACACCGCGGTGACCGTGACGAGCGTCGCGTAGCCCGGCGACTCGGGCCCGAGCGAGAGGATGAAGTTCGTCAGGTGCCAGATGTCCTCGGGCTTCTCGACGCTGTCGATGAACGCGGGCATCGGCGTGCCGAGGACGCCGGCGGCGAGCCGCATGGCGATCTCGGTCCGGGACGCGCCGCCGCGGAACGTCCAGCGCTTGGTGAGATTCGCCGGCGCGATCGGATAACCCCACTCGTCCTTCAGCTCCGCGCGCGACGGGCCGTCGCCGCGGCCCTCGGCGCCGTGACACTTGTGGCACTCGATGGCTTCGAACATCTCCTTGCCGCGCTTGATCGACTCGACCGACGAGGCGACGTCCTTGGGAAGCTCCTGCTGCTTCGGCGCCTCCTTGAACTTGTCCGCCGCGAAAGCCTTGATGTACGCGACGAGATTCCGGCGGTCCTTATCGGGAAGCACCGCCCAGGCGGGCATCGACGTGCCGGGCATGCCGTCGGTGATGATGCGGAAGAGGTCCTGGTCCGTCGGCGCCTTGGTCGATGTCGTCCGGATCTTGTAGAGGCCCGACGTGAAGTCGCGCGGCCGCGGCATCAGGAGGTCGGCGGCGGGGCCCTTGCCGTCCCCCTTCTCGCCGTGGCAACCGGCGCAGCGCAGGTCGTAGACGGGCTTGCCGGCGGCCGCGTCGCCCGCCTGCGCGGCGGCGAGCGCCGGTGCGCCGCAGACGAGCGCCGCGACGACGGCCATGAGCAGGGCGCTCAACGCGAGCCGGTGATCCGTGCCAGCAGGCCTCAATGCGCGCTCTCCCAGCGCCGCGGCTGCTGGCCGGTCGCGGCGTAGAGGTACATGATGACCTGCCAGGTCTGCTCCTCGGTCAGACGGTCCTCCCACGCGGGCATCACCGAGTTCCAGGGCGTCGATTCCTTGGGCAACCCCGGGCCGCCCTTCGCGATCCGCCAGAAGAGGTATGCCTCCTGGAGCATCGCGATCGTGCCCGGGTCCTGGAAGTTCGCGGGCGGTGGGTTGAAGCCGTGCGCGAAGTGGCCCTTTCCCGTCGAGGTTGTCGCCGTGGCAGTACATGCAGTTGCGGATGTAGATGTCGGCCCCGGCCGCGACGTGCTTCTTGAAGCCCGCCTGGTCCTTGCGCAACGGGTTGTCCAGCCCCGTGATCTGAATCTCCTTACCGCGAAATTGGATCGACGCCGGCGGCGCCGGATGGACGGCGCGCAGCTCCGGAGGGGCTTGCGGCTTGGCCGCGGCCTGCGTGTAGGCGTAGTAGCCGAGCAGGAGCGGCACGACGATCAGAAGCGCGAGCCGCGTGAAGCGCTTGTCGGGAGCGACCAGGGTCGAGCGGATCGGACGCATGAACTCGCGCCACGAGTCGGAGTCGGACGAGACGAAGATCAGGACGGCCAGGAGCACGATCGACATGTAGAGCGTCAGTACGCTCCACGGCGCCGCCGGCCGAATGGCGACGCGGAAGATCACGAACGCGAGCACGAGAACGAGGACCGCCTGGGCGAAGCGCGAGCGGAAGAAGCTCATCTCGTCACTTGAGCGTCAGCATGAACGCGACCAGATCCATGTACTCCTTCGCCGTCAGCGACTGTCCGAACATCGGCGGCATCACGCCCTTCGGGAAGCCCGCCACCGTCCCCGCGCCGGCCGGATCGATGATCTTCTTCATGATGTAGTCGGGGGTCTGGATCTTGGCGATCTGCGAGAGATCGGGGCCGACCGGCGAGGCGCCGATCTTGCCCGCCTTGTGGCAGGCGATGCAGCCGCCCTTTCCGCTGAAGACGGCTTCGCCGGCCTTGGGGTCACCCGGCACCTTCAGCTCGGCCGGCGCGCCGCCCGCGGCCGCCGCGCCGGCGGTCTTCGGGATGTCGTCGAGCTTGACCTCGACCGTGCCGCCCAGCGACTCGAGGAACGCCGTCATCGCCCAGACCTCGGAGCGGTTGAGCGCGATTGGCGGCTTGTCGACCGCGGGCATGATGTTCGGATACCCCTCGACGAGGAAGGCGCCCGGCTGCAGCAGCGACTCGATGATGTACTGCTTGCCGCTCATGCCCGCCTTCGTCTTGCCGGCGCGGGCGCCGATGCCGGCGAGATCGGGCGCTCGCGTGCCCTTCTGACCGATGCGATGGCAGATCTCGCACGTGCCCTTGGTCTTGAAGATCTCCTCGCCGGCCTTCACCAGCTGGGCCGTCGTCACGTTGCCGCCCTCGAGCGAGAGCTCGGCCGGGGGCTTCGACTGGATCTGCGGAATCGAGTTCGCGTAGTACGTGTAGGTACCCATCACGACCAGCGAGAACGCACCGACTTTGACCGCGACCGGGACGCGCATCGCCTACTCGAGACGGGGGCTCCGCCCCCCTCTCGACTCACCCGCCACCGGGCCGCTGCCGCCGGCGATGACCGGCGCCGCGGCGTGGCCGTGCGCCTCGGCCTTGCCCTTCTCGCCGAGACCGCCGAGCCAGAAGATGAACATCACGAGCGCGAAGAACGCGATCGTGACCAGGGTGATGACGTTGGACGCGTACCCGATCGCGGGCGTCACCGCGTCGACCGAGTTGTCGCGCATGAGCCCGTAGATGTGCCAGTGCTGGCGGATACCGGAGCGCGCGAAGCCCATCAGGCCCATGAGCCAGGTGAAGGTCACGGCGAGCAGGATCAACACGTACTGCGAGCGGGGCGCGATCGTGCCCCACCGGATCGGGCCGGTCGAGCGGGCGCCCTTGAACATCGGAATGTCGATCGCCATCACGATGAAGATGGCGCCGAGCACCGCGAGCACCTGATACACGGAGAACCCGATCCGGACCAGCGACTCGACGAAGTACCCGTAGACGCCGTAGAAGATCACGATGACCGCCGCGAGCCCGAGCGCCGCCCACTGGATCGCCATGCCGGTCCCGGCCCACGACTTGCTCGAGATCCGGTTCGCGCGCCGGTAGAGCACGAACGAGAGGAAGGTCGTGAGGATCATCATGTTCACGGCGGTGTTCTTCGCGGACATGACGCCGAGGAAGCCGAGCACGGGATGGTGGGTGCCGCCCATCACCCGCGCCTCGTCGAGCGTGACGACCATCGAGCGCGGCGTCGCCCAGACCATGAAGCCGAAGGCGAGGATCCCGATCAGGATCGGAACGTAGCGGCGATACCGCTCGGAGCCCGGGATCCGCTCCATGCCGAGCCAGAGATAGTAGTTCGAGCCCATGAAGAGCACGCCGATCAGGATCGCCTGGATGATCCAGAGCCACGACATGAAGCCGCCCATCATCGTGATGCCCATGGTCTGGTTGAACGCGTAGATCTCGCGGCCGAGGTAGTAGCCGGCGAACGGCAGGACGATGAAGGCCGAGAGCGCCACGAAGTTGCCGATGTAGCCCATCCAGTCGTAGCGGGCGCGCTCCTCGTCCGTCTTGGCGCCGAGGAAACGGAACGCGGCGTAGGCCGCCGCGATCGTGCCGCCGAACACGATGTTGGCGATCAGCCGGTGGATGTTGATCGGCATCCACGTGAAGTTGTTGACCGCCGCCCACACCGAGCCCTTGAGGGCGCCCGAGTCGTCGACGCCGGCCGGCGAGATCATGAACGTGACCCAGGAGTTCGCCACCAACAGGATGGCCGTGCCGAAGAGGTTCGAGAGGACGCCGAGGCTCACGTGGATCCACTTGCGAGGGCCGCTGAGCCAGTCCCAGCCGTAGTACCAGATGTAGACGGTGAAGGTCTCGGCGAAGAACAGGCCGGCGTAGATCCCGTACGTCGGGAAGAAGATCGACGTCATGTACGTCCAGAACTTCGGGTAGTAGCCGATCGAGCAGGAACAGGAGGAGCGCCCCCAGGAGCGCCGTGGTCGAGAACGCCGCGAACGTCAGCTTGACGAACTCGTGCGAGAGCCAGTCGTACTTGGCGTTGCCCGTACGCCAGCCGATGATCTCGATGATGACGGCGAAGATGGGCACGCCGAGGATGAAGGCCGCGAAATTCAGGTGGAGCTGCGCGACCGCCCACACCGCGAGCCGCGAGCCGATCAGGGGAACGACCGGTACGCGGGCTCCTTGGCCGCGTCCTGGGCCAGCGCGGGGAGCGCCGAGACAGCATGACGAAGCGCCACCACGGCCAGAGCCGTCCAGGCCCTCCGGCAAACCGCGCGGCGCTTCATTGCGTCGACTACCGAACCAGAAACCCGCAACGGTGTTGGTGGACCCTCGCGAGAGAGGAGCTTGTTCTCAGTTTCACACGAGCGATCAGGGCCAACTTTTAGGCCAAAGGGCTTGAAGTGTCAAGCGAAAAGAGGCTGGATGTTTGACACTCCAGGCCCCGAACGCTAGCATGGCGAATGGGGACACCCATGAGGCCGCGGCTCAACCAGCGCATCCAGTTCTCGCTGGCCTACGTGCTGGTCGCGGCCATGGTCCTTCTCCTGCTCCAGTCCTGGCTGCAGGCCCCTCGCACGGTCGAGATCCCGATGTCGAAGTTCCTCGAGCTCGTCCGCACCGACAAGGTCGAGAAAGTCGCCCTGACGGAGAAGGAGATCCGCGGTCTCGCCAAGCCCGACGCCCTGACCACACCGCCCAGCGGGCCCGGTGACCGGCTGCGCCAGTGGCTCGGCTCCGACGCCGAAGTGCGGGTCTTCACCGTGACGCGGATCCCCGGCGTCGACGAGGCGCCTCTCGTCGCAGAGCTCGAAAAGCACAAGGTCGAGTTCACCGGCCGTATCGAGTCGACGTTCGTCCGCGACCTTTTCTTCGGATGGATCATCCCGCTGGGCGTCATGGTCGCCATCTGGATGTTCCTGATGCGACGGGTCGGCGGCGGGCCGACGCAGGCCCTGTCGTTCGGGCGCTCCAAGCACAAGATCTTCGATCGCAAGGAGCTCAAGACCACCTTCGTCGACGTCGCCGGGCGTCGACGAGGCCAAGGCCGAGCTCGTCGAGATCGTCGACTTCCTGAAGAACCCCAAGAAGTACCAGCGGCTCGGCGGCCGGATCCCCAAGGGCGTCCTTCTGGTGGGGCCCCCGGGGACGGGCAAGACGCTCCTGGCGCGCGCCGTCGCCGGCGAGGCCGATGTCCCCTTCTTCACCCTGTCCGGCTCGGAGTTCGTCGAGATGTTCGTCGGCGTCGGCGCCGCGCGCGTTCGCGACCTGTTCGAGCAGGCCAAGGACAAGGCCCCGTGCATCATCTTCATCGACGAGCTCGACGCGATCGGCAAGTCGCGCGCCGGCAGCACCGGGTTCGTCGGCGGCCACGACGAGCGCGAGCAGACCCTGAACCAGCTCCTGGCCGAGATGGACGGCTTCGACTCCTCGAAGGGCGTCATCATCATGGCCGCGACGAACCGGCCCGAGGTGCTCGACCAGGCGCTCCTGCGTCCCGGGCCGCTTCGACCGCCAGGTCGTCGTCGACAAGCCCGACCTCAGGGGACGCGAGGCCATCCTGCGACTGCACGCCCGCGCCGTGGTCCTGGCGCCGGGCGTCGACCTCGGCGTCATCGCCGCGCGCACGCCGGGCTTCGCGGGCGCCGACCTCGCGAACATCGTCAACGAGGCGGCGCTGCTCGCCGCGCGCAAGGAAAAGCACGCGGTCGAGATGGCCGATTTCGAGGAGGCCATCGATCGAGTTGTCGCCGGGCTCGAGAAGAAGAGCCGCGTCCTCTCGGAGAAGGAGCGCGATATCGTCGCCCACCATGAGATGGGCCACGCGCTCGTCGCCACGTCGGTGGCCCACGCCGACCCCGTCCACAAGGTGACGATCATCCCCCGCGGGATCGCCGCGCTCGGGATGACCTACCAGCTGCCGACCGAAGAGCGCTTCCTGATGACCCGGAGCGAGCTGGAAGACCGCATCGCCGTGCTCCTGGGCGGACGCGTCGCCGAGGAGCTCGTCTACGGCGAGGTCTCGACCGGCGCTCACAACGACCTCGAGCGCGCGACCGAGATCGCCCGCCTGATGGTGACGAAGTACGGGATGTCCGAGCGCGTGGGCCTCGCGACGTTCGGCGACCGCACGCCGCTCTTCCTCAGGGGCACGGGGATCGGCAGCGAGCGCGACTACAGCGAGGAGACCGCCCGGACGATCGACGAGGAGGTACGGTCCATCCTCGAGCGTACCCACGACAGGGTCCGGGGAATGCTGACGACGAAGAAGGCCACCCTGGTCTCCGCGGCTCAGGAGCTGAAGCGGACGGAGACTCTCGACGGTGAGCGGCTCCGGCGGGCCCTCGCTGGCGAGAGTACGATGGAGAGTGCGCGATGACGATGCAGCTCAGGCGACGGACCTTCCTCGGAGCGGTCGCGATCGCCCTGGCGGCGGGTGTCGCCCTGGGGGCGTTTTCGGCGACGCGCGCCGAGCTCGGGCGTCCCCTGTCGTGTCGCAAGGGCCCCAGAGTCCGGTCCCCCGATCCTTCCGGTCCAGATGCCGCCCCAGGGAGGCACGTTCGCCTCGATCGCGGACGCCATCAAGCCGGCCGTGATCAACATCAACACCGTGTCCAAGACGGCGGGGCCACAGGGCCGGACGCCGTTCGAGGAGTACTTCGGCGAGGAGTTCTTCCGTCGGTTCTTCGGCGAGGTGCCCGAGCGGATCCCGCAGCGGAGCCTCGGCTCCGGGGTCATCGTCGATCCGACCGGCATCGCGCTCACGAACGCCCACGTGGTGGACAAGGCCACGGAGATCGAGGTCGTGACCCTCGACGGCGGCAAGCACCGGGCGAAGGTCATCGGCGTGGACAAGAAGACCGACCTCGCCGTGCTCAAGCTCGACGACGGGAAGGGCGCGTTCAAGTACGCGCGCCTGGGCGATTCGGACCGGGTTCAGGTTGGAGACTGGGTCCTGGCTGTCGGCTCTCCGTTCGGTCTCCAGGCGACGGTCACCGCCGGCATCATCAGCGCCAAAGCTCGGCAGCTCGACCAGGGGCCCGTTCGACGATTTTCTCCAGACCGACGCCGCCATCAATCCAGGCAACTCCGGTGGGCCGCTGGTGAACATGCAGGGCGAGGTCGTCGGCATCAACACCGCGATCGTCGCCGGCGGCTCGGGCATCGGCTTCGCGATCCCGTCGAACATGGCGCGAAAGATCTACACCGAGCTCCGGGAAAAGGGTCGCGTGACGCGCGGCTGGCTCGGCGTCTCGATCCAGCCGCTGACCCCCGAGCTCGCGCGCTCGTTCGGCTCGAAGGACGCCAAGGGCGTCTCGATCAACGAGGTCATGCCGGACAGCCCGGCCGCGAAGTCCGGGCTCAAGCCGGGCGACATCCTGCTCGAGTTCGAAGGACGCCCGATGGAGGGCCCCGGCGACCTGCAGCGCGCCGTCGGCTTCTTCTCGCCCGACCGGAGCGCGAAGGTCAAGATCTGGCGCGACCAGGCCGAGAAGACCGTCGAGGTCAAGGTCGGCCAGGCGCCCGACGAGCGCCAGGCTCAGCAGCAGCAGCGGCCCGGTAGCGGGCGCGCGCGCTCGATGCTGGGGCTCGAGGTGCGTCCGGTCACGCCCGAGATCGCCCGGCAGCTCAATCTGCGGACGACCGACGGCGTGATCGTCGTCCGAGTCGAGGACGGGAGCTCGGCCGCGAGGCCGGCGTGCAGCGGGGCGACGTCGTCAAACAGCTCAACGGCCAGAAGGTGCGGACGATGGCCGACTTCGAGCGGCTGACCCGCGACATGAAAGAGGGCGATCCGCTCACCGTCCTGCTGCAGCGCGGCGCCATGTCCCTCTACGTGGCGTTCCGCGTCGGGCGTGGGTAAGCCCGCGATAATCGCGTAATAGCTTCCGGAATTGCTCTTACGATGGAGGAGCCATGGTCCAGGCATTAGCGTGACAGCTCAAATCATCTGCTATACTTCCTTGTAGGATATGAGGACGCATGGCCGTCGATTTCAAGGACTACTACAGGATTCTAGGCGTCGACCGAAAGGCGGACGACAAGACGATCAAGTCCGCCTATCGCCGGCTCGCGAGAAAGCATCATCCGGACGTCGCAAAGGCAAAGAATCAGGCCGACCGCTTCAAGGAAATCAACGAAGCCTACGAGGTCCTCTCCGATCCGGAGAAGCGTCGTCGGTACGACTCGCTCGGGCCGGACTGGCAGCGATACACCCAGGCCCCGCCCAGCGGGTCAGGGCGGCGGGTTCCGGGTCGAGTATGGCGGCGACCTCGGCGGCGCCGGCGACTTCTCGGAGTTCTTCCGCTCGATCTTCGGTGACCTGTCCGGCCGACGCGGGTCTCGCGCCGAAGGGGTTCGTCTCGAGGATCTGCTTCGACGCGGGCGCCGGAGCCGCGGCGGCGACGTGCAGGCGGGCATCGAGATCTCGCTCGACGAGGCGTTCCACGGGGCCCGCAAGACGTTCGCGATGGACGTCGAGGAGCCGTGCGCGACGTGCCACGGCGCCGGACACGTCAAGCGGCAGCCGTGCACCGCGTGCGGCGGCGGTGGCTGGCAGCACGTTCGCCGACAGGTCGACGTGAAGATTCCCGCGGGTGTGAAGAGCGGCCAGCGCGTACGCGTCGCCGGCGAAGGCGCCGGCACGGCCGGAGCGCGCGGCGACCTCTACCTGAGCGTCACCGTGGCGCCCCATCCGTTCTTCGAGCGCAAGGGCGACGACATCCACCTGACCTTGCCGGTGACGGCCCCCGAGGCCGCGCTGGGCGCGGCGCTGGAAGTGCCGACCCTGCGCGGCAAGGTGTCGATGAAGATCCCGCCCGCGACGTCGAGCGGGCGCACCTTCAGGCTGCCCGGCTACGGGATGCCGCGCCTCAAGGGCGGCGGCGCCGGCGATCAACTGGTGGCGGTGCGGATCGTGATGCCGAGCGATGTGACGTCAGGCGAACGCGAGCTGTACGAGAAGCTCAAGGCGCTGCGAGCCGACAACCCGCGCGCGTACCTGGGCTAGACGATACCGCCGGCGAATCCCGCTACAATGAGGCGGAAAGAAGCGGAACAGGACTGAGACTGGACAAGCTCACGGTCAAGGCACAAGAAGCGTCTGCAGGCGGCGCAGTCGAAGGCCGACCAGCACAATCATCAAGCCATCGAGCCCGAGCACCTGCTCGCGGCGCTGCTCGAGCAGCGTGAAGGCGTCGTCGGCCCCGTGCTCGCCAAGCTCGGGGCGCGTCCCGACGCGATCCAGCGCGAGCTCGAAGCGGCGCTCGGCAAGCTGCCGGCCGTGCAGAGGCGCCAGCGGTCAGTACCTCGAGCGACCGCACGCAGAAGACGCTCGAGCGCGCGCAGAAAGAGGCTCGAGCGGCTCAAGGACGACTACGTCTCCACCGAGCACCTCCTGCTGGCGCTCGCCCAGGATCGCGACGGCGCCGCGGGCCGCACGCTCGCCGCCGCCGGCGTCAACGCCGAGGCGATCTACAAGGCGCTCGTCGAGATCCGCGGCACCCAGCGCGTGACCGACCCGAACCCGGAGGAGAAATACCAGGCGTCTCCAGCGCTACTCGCGCGACCTCACCGACCTCGCGCGCCGCGGCAAGCTCGACCCGGTCATCGGCCGGGACGAAGAGATCCGACGCGTGATCCAGGTGCTCTCGCGCCGCACGAAGAACAACCCGGTCCTGATCGGCGAGCCCGGCGTGGGCAAGACGGCCATCGTCGAGGGCCTCGCCCAGCGGATCGTCGCCGGCGACGTGCCCGAGGGGTTGAAGGGCAAGACCCTCGTCGCGCTGGACATCGGCTGCGTTGGTGGCGGGCTCGAAATACCGCGGCGAGTTCGAGGATCGGCTGAAGGCCGTCCTGAAGGAGATCATCGAGTCCGACGGCGCAGATCATCTGCTTCATCGACGAGCTCCACACGCTCGTCGGCGCGGGCGCCGCCGAGGGCGCGGTCGACGCCGCCAACATGCTCAAGCCCGCGCTGGCGCGCGGCGAGCTGCGCTGCGTCGGCGCGACGACGCTCGACGAATACCGCAAGCACATCGAGAAGGACGCCGCGCTCGAGCGGCGCTTCCAGCCCGTCATGGTGCGCGAGCCTTCGGTCGAGGACACGATCGCGATTCTGCGCGGCCTGAAGGACAAGTACGAGGTCCACCACAAGGTGAAGATCAAGGACGCAGCCCTGGTGGCGGCCGCCGTGCTCTCGCACCGCTACATCGGCGACCGGTTCCTGCCCGACAAGGCGATCGACCTGGTCGACGAGGCCGCGGCGCGCATCCGGATGCAGATCGATTCGATGCCGCAAGAGATCGACGAGATCGAGCGCCGGGTCATGCAGCTCCAGATCGAGCGAGTGTCGGTGGCGCGGGAGGACGACGCCGTGTCGCGCGAGCGCCTGGCCAAGATCGACGCCGAGCTGGCCGAGCTCCGCGAGAAGGGCGACGCGCTCAAGGCGCGGTGGCAGGCCGAGAAGGCCGGCATCACGCAGATCGGCAAGATCAAGGAAGAGATCGAGACGACCCGCCACGCGATGGCCGACGCCGAGCGCCGCGGCGATCTCAACCGCGCCGCCGAGCTCCGCTACGGCACCCTGATGACCCTCGAGAAGCAGCTCACCGAGCTCGACGCGGGGCTCGCCGCGCAGCACGAGCACGGTCGGATGTTGCGCGAGGAGGTCGACGAGGAAGACATCGCCGTCACCGTCGCCAAGTGGACCGGGATCCCGGTCACGCGGCTGCTCGAGGGCGAGATCCAGAAGCTCGTCAACATGGAGGAGCGGCTCGGGCAGCGCGTCGTCGGCCAGGACGAGGCCATTCGCGCGGTCGCGAATGCGGTCCGCCGCGCGCGGTCGGGACTGGCCGATCCCAATCGGCCGATCGGCTCGTTCCTGTTCCTCGGGCCCACCGGGGTCGGCAAGACCGAGCTGGCGCGGGCGCTCGCCGAGTTCATCTTCGACGACGAGCGCGCCATGATCCGCATCGACATGTCCGAGTACATGGAGAAGCACACGGTGGCGCGTCTGATCGGCGCCCCGCCCGGATACGTCGGCTACGACGAAGGCGGCCAGCTCACCGAAGCGGTGCGCCGCCGGCCGTACTCGGTGATCCTCTTCGACGAGATCGAAAAGGCGCACGGGGACGTCTTCAACGTCCTGCTCCAGCTGCTCGACGACGGGCGCCTGACCGACGGCCACGGCCGCACGGTCGACTTCCGCAACACGGTCGTGATCATGACGTCGAACCTCGGAAGCCACATCTTCCGCGAGTACGAGAAGCCCGAGAAGGTTCGTCCGCTCCTGATGCAGGAGCTGCGCAACGCGCTCCGGCCGGAGTTTCTCAACCGGATCGACGAGATCGTGATCTTCTCGCCCCTGGGGCGCGACGAGATCGCGCGCATCGTGGACATCCAGCTCGGACATCTGCGGCGCCGACTGGCGGCCCGGCGGATCGAGCTCGAGGTGACCGACGCGGCGCGGAGCGTGCTCGGACGCGAGGGCTACGATCCGACGTTCGGCGCGCGGCCGCTCAAGCGGACGATCCAGCGCCTGGTTCAGGATCCGCTCTCGCTCAAGCTGCTCCAGCGCGAGCTGGCCGACGGCGACACCATCACGGTCGACGCCGAGGGCGACACGATCGTCCTGAGGCCGAAGGCGGCCGCCGCGGTCGCCCGCTAGCCATAGCCGATCGGCCCGGGCATCCGGTGTCGCGCCGCCGGATGCCCGGGCCGCCGCCCGTTTCTCGATCGGATGTGAATCCGTGCCGCGGGGCGCCGGTATCCTAAGCCCGTGAGCTCGATCCGCCGCGTGCACCCGGCGTGGATCGTGCTGGGTGCCGTGACGATCTGCATGCTCGCGGCGTCCGGCATCCGGTCGGTCTTCGGCGTCTACATCAAACCCATGGAGGCCGAGTTCGGCTGGGGCCGCGGCGCCCTCTCCGGCGCCGCGGCCGATCTCGCTGCTCCTGCTGGGCGCCGCCGGACCGGTGGTCGGACGCCTTGCCGATCGCTGGGGTCCCCGGCGCATCGTCATCGTCGCGCTCCTCCTCCTCGGCATCGGCTCGATCGGTGCCGCCTACGTGCAGAAACTGTGGCACGTCTACCTTACGACCGGGTTTCTCATGGCGCTCGGCGCGGGCGGCGCTCTCGATGACGACCGGATCGTCGGTGGCCGCGCGCTGGTTCGAAACGCGCCGCGGCATGGCCATCGGCATCTCGGCCGGCGGCATGTCTGCGGGTCAGCTGGTCATGATTCCGCTCGCCGCGGCGCTGACGCTCTGGTTCGGCTGGCGCGCGAGCTACCTCTGGCTGGGCATCGCGCTGCTGGTCGTCGTGCTCCCGATCGCGTTCTTCTTCCTCCGCGACGATCCCGCCGAGCGCGGGCTTCGGCCCTACGGCGCGACGGGCACGGCGCTCGCCGCGGCGCAGATCGCGGCGGTCGAGAAGTCGCAACGCGTCGGCATCCAGGAGGCCATGCACGTTCCGCAGTTCTGGCTCCTGATGGCGACGTTCTTCGTCTGCGGCTACACCTCCAACGGCATGGTGCTCACCCACTTCATGCCGCACGCCCTCGAGCACAACTTCACCGAGTTCCAGGCCTCGACGGCACTCGGCGTGATGGGCGCCATGAACGTGGTCGGGACGATCTCGTCCGGCTGGATCTGCGACCGGCTCGGCCGGCGTGGACCGCTGGCGTTTTACTACTTCTTCCGCGGCGTCTCGCTCCTGTTTCTGCTCTACGTCTGGAACGCGCCCTCCCTGCACGTCTGGGCCGCGGTGTTCGGGCTGAACTACATCTCGACGGTGCCGCCGACGACGACGCTCACCGCGAACATCTTCGGGCGCTACTCGGTCGGCGAGCTCTCGGGCTGGATCTTCTTCTCGCACCAGGTGGGGTCAGCGCTCGGAGCGGCGCTGGCGGGCTGGATCTACGAATGGACCGGAGGCTACGAGATCGCTTTCGTGTCTGCCGCGATCATGGGCTTCATCGCCGCGGGTCTGGCGCTCGCCATCCGCGAAGAGCCCGTCGCCTCGCGCCCGACGCCGAGCCCCGCGCCCGCCGTCTCCTGAGCTAGCGGCCGATGGCGAGGGCGCCGCGGCGCGGATCCGCGCCGGCCCATCGGGTGCCTTCCGACCCGACCTTGACCCCGCACACGGCCCCCGCGCGCCACTCCCACTCCGGCCACTCGCCGACTGTGTGACCGAGGGCGGCCAGCCCGTCGAGCGCTTCGCGCGGAATGCGGCGCTCCGCCTCGAGCTTGCCCGGCGAAACCGCGTGCGGCCAGAAGGAGTCGGGGTGGCTCCGCGACGCGACGCGCGGCGCTTCGATGGCGGCCTGCAGGTCCATGCCGAAGACCGTCGTGTTGAGGAAAACCTGGAGCATCGCCTGTTGCTGGACGTCGCCGCCGGGCGTGCCGAACGGCATGAGGAGCCGGCCCTCGGCAAAGGCCATCGCCGGCGCCGGGGTCAGGCGCGGCCGCTTGCCGGGCGCGACGACGCTCGGGTGCTCCGGGTCCAGCCAGCCCTGCGACCCCCGCGGCGATACGACGCACCCGACGCCGCTGACGACCGGCGAGTCGACGTTCGGGTCGCTCGGCGTCGCCGAGAAGCCGTTGCCGGCCTCGTCCACGACGGCGACGTAGCTCGTGTCGAGCGCGTCGGTCTCTTGCCCGGGTAGCGGGTGCGAGCCTCCCGCGAGCGGCAGCGCCGCCTCCGGGCGCCTCACGCTGTCGAGCCGGTCGGGATCGCCGGCGGGCGGCATCTGCGGCCACGCGCGATCCTTCACGAGCTCGCGCCGCACCGCCGCGTACGCCTTCGAGAGGAGCCCGTCGGCCGGCACCTTCACGAAGTGCGGGTCGCCGTAGTAGGCGTCGCGGTCGGCGAAGGCGAGCTTGATCGTCTCGATGAGACGGTGCAGGTACGCCGCCGAGTTGTGGCCGAGCGCCTTGAGATCGATCCCGTCGAGGAGGTTCAGCATCTGGAGGAACGACGGCCCCTGACACCAGAAGCCGCACGCGGCGACCTCGTAGCGCCCGAAGCTGGTGCGCAGCGCCGGACCAACCTCGACCTCGAACTCGGCGAGGTCGCTGGCCGCGAGGGGCCCGCCCTCGGCGCGGTGGAACTCGGCGATGCGCTTGGCGGTCTCGCCCCGATAGAACTCGTCGCGCGCCGCGCGGATCCCCGCCTCGCGGCTGCCGCCGGCCTTCGCCTCGGCGCGGGCCATCCGGCGAAGCGTTTCGCCGAGCTCGCGCTGCACGAGCACCTCACCCATCCGGAGCGCCCGGTCGTCTCGCAGGTAGAGCGCGGCCGACGACGGCCACCGGCGGTACTTGTCGGCGTTGGCCCCCATCTGATAGGCCGTGAACTGCGAGACCGCGAAGCCACGCTCCGCGTGCTCGGTCGCGGCCAGGGCGACGTCGGCGAAGGACATCGTGCCCCAGCGCTCGAGCGCGGCGCACCACGCGTCGCGGCGCCGCCGGCACGACCGTACGCGGGAGACCCGCGGGGATCTGGCCGCCGTGCCGCTCGCGGAAGTACGCCGCCGTCGTGGCGCGCGGGTACGGGCCGACACCGGAGACCTGCCAGGTCTCGCCGGTACGCGCGATGTGCACGAGGATCGGCGCGACGCCCGCGACGCTCACCATGTCGCAGTGGACGACGCCGAGCGTCATGCCGGCCGCGACGCCGGCGTCGATGGCGTTGCCGCCGGCGGCAAGCACCCGCGCTCCCGCTTCGGCGGCGAGCGCGTGGCCCGCGGCCACGGCCCAGCGGGTACCGATCACCTGGGGCGAAGAAGTCGGAGTGTGGGCCGGCGCCTTCTGCTGAGAGCTCGCGGAGTCAAGGCTCATAATGGGGGCAATGATACTCGTCGGGCGGGCTCCAGCCAAGGGGGCCTCGTGCTACGCTGGAACGATGCCGCCGCTCATCGCCGTTTCGACGTCCGTCACCGTCGGTAAGTATCCGGAACGCGCCTACGTCAACGCGTCGTACCTCCATGCGGTCCAGCAGGCCGGCGGCGTGCCGGTTCCGATGCCGCCGCAGCTGGGGCCGGCGGAGCGCGCCGAGATCCTGAAGCATGTGCACGGCGTGCTCCTGACCGGTGGCGGCGACGTGGATCCGGCGCGCTTCGGCGAAGCACCGCACCCGACCACCACGGAAGTCTCCGCCGCGCGGGACGCGCTCGAGATCGATCTGGCGCACTGGGCGTGCGCGAGCCACCGGCCGCTGCTCGCCGTCTGCCGCGGCCTTCAGGTGCTCAACGTCGCGCTCGGCGGCAGCCTCTATCAGAACATTCCGAGCGAGCCGGGCTCGCCGCTCGATCACAGCCAGGCCGAGCTGCAGGGCAAGGCTCGAAACATCCCGACACACGAGGTGAAAGTTCGTGACGGCTCGCGGCTCGCCCGGATCCTGGGCGCGCTGGAGGTCGACGTCAACAGCTTCCACCATCAGGCCATCAAGCAGCTGGGCCGGGGGCTCACGGACGTGGCGTGGGCACCCGATTCGATCGTCGAGGGCGTCGAGCTCGTCGACGCCGATCAGTTCGTCGTCGGCGTCCAGTGGCACCCGGAGGAGCTGGTCGGACGCGATCGCGCGGCGTTCAATCTCTTCGCCGCGCTCGTCGAGCGGGCGCGAGAGCGGGCCTAGCGCACCAGAAGCCAGCGCGAGGGCGCGTCACGCACGACGGTCTCGAGCACGCGCCCTTCCCGCACGAGCTTCTTCAGGTGTGACTCCACCGACTGCGCCGCCATCGGGTGCAGCGCGGGGACGACGTCCGCGTAGATCTTCGCGACCATCTCCGGAATCGTGGCCAGCCCGTCGCCCAGCGCGGTCAGGATCTGGCGCTCACGCATCAGGCGATGCTCGATGTACTCCTGGATCCGCCCCGGGCCGTCCTCGATGACCGGCCCGTGCGCCGGATAGATCCGGCGAACGTCGAGCCCCTGCAGTCGCTTCAACGAGCTCATGTAGTCGAGGAGATCGCCGTCGCCGGCCGGGATGACCGTCGTGGATCCGGCCAGGACCACGTCGCCCGTGAACAGCGCCTTTTCCTCCACGAGGTAGTAGCAGAGGTGGTCGGAAGCGTGGCCCGGCGTGTGGATGGCGATGAGCGTGGCGCCGTCGGCTTCGATCTTCTGCCCGTCGCGCAGGTCTTGGACCGACTCCGGCAGCGATGGATCGCGGAAGAGCATCTTCGAGACGTGGATGCCCCGGAAACGCGCCCGCAGCTGGGAGACGCCCCCGAGGTGATCGGCGTGGCGATGCGTGAGGATGATTCGTGAGGGCTGAGACCACCCGCGCTCGGCGAGATAGCGCGAGAGCAGCGGCGGATACTCGGCGAGCCCCGCCCCGGTGTCGATGAGGATCGGATCCCGGCGCCCGACCAGGTAGGTGTTGGTGCCGGGCCCGGTCATCATGCCGGGGTTGAGCCCCAGCACGCGGCCGACCCGATCGCTCGGGGTCGCGGTGGTCGGAAACGAGCGGTCGATCCAGCTCACGCCGCGCAGTCTTCTCATACGCCGAGGTATCGGTGCTGAATGTCCGCTCGGACGCCGAAGGCTCCGCCGAGGTGCCGCGTCCAGACGATCTGCCCCTTTTCGAGGATGTAGTGCAGGTCCGCGATCCGCGTGAGTGCCGCCACGTCCTTGTCGATGAGCAGGATCGACTGCCCGCGCGCCTTGAGCCGTTCCACGCAGCGCCAGATCTCGGCGCGAACGAGGGGGGCGAGACCCTCGGTCGCCTCGTCGAGGATGAGCAGGCGCGGGTTCGTCATCAGCGCGCGGCCGATCGCGAGCATCTGCTGCTCGCCGCCGGAGAGCGCGCCGCCGAGGCTGCGCGCGCGCGCCGCGAGCTGCGGGAAGAGCTCGAAGACCTCGCCGACGCGCCAGGGCGAATTGCTCCGCGACCCGATTCGCCGCCGTCGCCACCAGGTTCTCCCGCACGGTCAGGTTCGGGAACACCTGGCGCCCCTCCGGCACCAGGCCGAGCCCGGCCTGCGCCACGCTGATAGGAGGGCAGTCCGTGGATCGGGCGGCCCTCGAAGTGAATCGTGCCGGCCTTCGGCGGCGTGATGCCCATGATCGAGCGGACCGTCGTCGTCTTGCCCATGCCGTTGCGGCCGAGCAAGCGTCACGACCTGCCCGGCGCCGACGTCGAGGCTCACCCCGAACAGCACCTGGCTCACGCCGTACGCCGTCTCGAGCGACGTCGACGGCGAGCATCAGGCCTGGTCCTCACCGAGGTAGGCTCGGCGGACTTCCTCGTTGCCGCGGACCTCCGCCGGCGTTCCGGTGGCGATGATCCGTCCGTAGACCATGCACCGAGATCCGGTCGGCGAGGGCGAAGACGGCGTCCATGTCGTGCTCGACGAGCACGATCGTGATCCGGCGCCTTGAGCGTCGAGAGGAACGCGGACCATCCGCTGCGACTCCTCGAGCCCCATGCCGGCCACCGGCTCGTCGAGCAGGAGCAGGCGCGGCTCGGTCGCCAGCGCCATCGCGATCTCGAGCTGGCGCTGCTCGCCGTGGGCGAGATTGGCGGCCGGACGTCGGCCCGCGCGCCGAGGCCCACCGACTCCAGCGCGGCGCGCGCCGGCTCGCGCAGCGCCGGCTCGCGCGCGCGCCGACCGCCAGAATCGGAAGCTCGTGGCCGGTGTGCGCCTGCACGGCGAGCGCCACGTTGTCGAGCGCCGAGAAGTCGCGGAAGATGCTCGTGATCTGGAACGAGCGCGCCAGCCCCCGCCGCGCCCGACGCGGCGCGTCCAGCCGCGTGACGTCCTGACCGGCGAACCGGATCGATGCCAGCATCGGGGCGCAGGTCGCCCGCGAGCTGCCCGATGAGCGTCGTCTTGCCCGCGCCGTTGGGGCCGATGATCGCGTGCGTCTCGCCCGCTGCGACGTCGAGGTCGATGCGGTCGCTGGCGAGCAGGCCGCCGAATCGCTTGGTGAGACCGCGGATCGCCAGCAGCGCCTCAGCCATCCTGCGCCTCTTCGCCGCGCACGAGACCGAACAGGCCGCGCTTCGCGAACAGCACGACCAGGATCAGGATGGGCCCGAGGATGATCTGCCAGTGCGCGGTCAGCGCGGACAGCACGTCCTCGAGCAGCAGGAGCACGACCGCGCCGATCACCGGCCCGACCAGCGTGCCCATGCCGCCGAGGATCACCATGAACATGATCTCGCCCGACCGGGTCCAGTGCATGAAGTCCGGCGTCAGGTACTCGGTCTGATTGGCCAGCAGGGCGCCGGCCAGCCCGCCCGCGCCCCCGGCGATGACGAACGCGGTGAGCTTGTAGCGGAAACGGCGAGAAGCCGATCGCGCGCGCACGCGGCTCGTTCGACCTCGCGGCGCGGATCACCATCCCGAAGCGCGAGGCGACCAGCCGGTTGCCGAGCGCCAGGAACAGGACGAGGATCGCCAGCACGACGTAGTAGAAGACCGCGGGCTCGCGCAGATCGACGGCCACCGAACCGGCTGCGCGCGGCGAGCCGCATGCCGTTGTCGCCGCCGTACGTCTCGAGGCTGATGCCCAGGTAGTAGAGCATCTGGGCGAAGGCGAGCGTGATCATGATGAAGTAGACGCCGCTGGTCCGGAGCGAGATCGCGCCGATCACCAGCGCCGCCAGCGCGGAGGCCGCGATGGCCAGCGCCCCACTGGACGAAGCCGTTGTCGACCCGTGGAACGCGGGGATGCCGACCGCGTAGGCGCCGATGCCGAGATAGGCCGCGTGGCCGAAGCTCACCATGCCGCCGTAGCCGAGGATGAGGTCGAGGCTCACGGCGGCGATGGCGAAGATCATCATGCGCCGGAACAGGTCGACGTAGAACGGCTGATTGGTGAGGGCCGCGATCGGCGGAACCAGCGCCAGCGCGACGCAGCCCGCGGCGAGAGCGACGGTGCGCCGCGAGAGCGCCATCAGGAGCGGCCCCGCGCCGGGAAGAGCCCTTCGGGACGGAAGAACGAGCACCGCCGCCATCAGAAGATAGATCAGCATGGAGGCGAGCGCGGGCCCGCGCCTTGTCGGCGGCGGGCGGCGAGATGACCGTGGCCAGCATCGGGCTTGAGGAACGCGCGCCCCAGCGTGTCCGCCATGCCCACCACGATGGCGCCGACGATCGCGCCGCGGATCGAGCCGATGCCGCCGATGACGATGACGACGAAGACCTGGATCAGGATCGCCTCGCCCATGCCGGGCTGCACGGCGTAGATGGGGCCGGCCATCGCGCCGGCCAGCCCGGCCAGCGCGGCGCCCAGACCGAAGACCAGCGTGTAGAGCAGGCGGATGTTGACGCCGAGCGCCGAGACCATCGTGCGGTTGCTGGCGCCGGCGCGGATCACGCATGCCCAGCCGCGTGCGCGTCACCAGGACCCACAGGAGGACGGCCACCGCGACGCCGACCAGGATGATAGCGGCCCGATACGTCGGGTAGCGGCACGCCGGGCAGCACGCGGATGTGGCCGCTCAGGAACGGCGGCACGCTCGTGTAGATCGCGGCGCGGCCCCAGATGATCGCCACCAGCTCGTTGAAGAAGAGGATCAGACCGAACGTCGCCAGCACCTGGTCGAGGTGGTCGCGCTCGTAGAGCGTCCGCAGCGCGACGACCTCCACGACGACGCCGACCAGCAGGGTGGCCGGCAGCGCGAGCGCGACGCCGAGGAGGAACGAGCCCGTCCTCGCGTGAACGCCGTCGCCAGATAGGCCCCGACCATGTAGAGCGAGCCGTGGGCGAGGTTGACGAGGTTCATGATGCCGAAGACGAGCGTCAGCCCCGCCGCCATCAGGAAGAGCATCACGCCGTACTGCAGGCCGTTGAGCGCCTGCTCGAGGACGAGCGCCGGGCGTCATCGACACCCGCGCCCCCGGGCGAAGAAAAGGGGCGCGGCCGCGCCGCGCCCCCCGGGAGCGCGTCGGCCGCGCCCCCGATCCCGCGCCGCGGCCCGCTACCACTTCATCGGGCACTCGGCGGCGTAGGAATCCTTGTGGCTCTCGAAGACGGTCCGCTGGATCTGCATCTCGAGCTCGCCGCCCGGATCCTGCACGGCCTTCAGCAGGTAGAAGTTCTGGATCGGGAAGTGGTTCACGTTGTACTTGTACGGCCCGCGGGTCGACTTGTAGTCGGCCTGGCGCATCGCCGCGATCATGCCCTTCTTGTTGGTCGAGGTCGCCCTTCACCGCCCGGACCGCGGAGTCGATCAGCATGATGCCGTCGTAGCTCTGGGCCCCGTAGAACACCGGCATCTTTGCCGTACTTCTTCCGGAACTCGGCGACGTACTTCTGGTTCGCCTCGTTCTTCAGATCCGGGCTCCAGTAGCGCGTCTCGAACTGGCCGAGCGCCGCTTCCTTGACGGCGGGCAGCGAGATCTCGTCGACCGTGTACACGGAGTAGAGCGGGATCTGGTCGCGCAGCCCGGCCTGCGCGTACTGCTTGAGGAACTGGATGCCCATGCCGCCCGGATAGAAGACGAACACCGCCTTCGGGTTGGCGGCGCGGAGCTGGCTGATCTCGGCCTGGTAGTCCTGCTGCCCGAGCTGGGTGTAGACCTCGCCGACGATCTTGTTCTTGAAGTAGCGCTTGAACCCCGAGACCATGTCCTTGCCGGCGGCATAGTTGGGCGCCATCGCGTACACGTCGGTGATGTTCTGGTCCTGCATGTACTTGCCCATCGCCTCGGGCGTCTGATCGTTCTGCCACGACGTCGTGAAGAAGAGCTCGTGGCACATCTTGCCGGCGAGCTCGTGGGGGCCGGCGTTCGTGCCGATCATGAAGGTGCCGGCACCCGTCACGGTGGGCGCCACCGCCAGCATCACGTTCGACCAGATGACGCCCGAGACGAAGTGGACCTTGTGCTTCTTGAGCATCTCGTCGGCGAGCTGCTTGCCGACGTCGGGCTTGACCTGATCGTCGCCGTAGATCACCTCGACGTCGAGGCCCGCCGACCTTCCGGCCGAGATGATCGAGCGCCAGCTCGACCGAGCTCTTCATGTGCTCGCCGATCGACGCCCTGCGGCCCGGACAGCGTGGTGATGAAGCCGATCTTCACCGTCTGGGCGGCCGCCGGAGCGGCGACGAGGGCGACGAGAAGTCCAGCGAGAGCAGCACGTGTCGTGCGCCGCCTCAGGCCGTCGCGGGGCTGGGGCTCCGCCGGCCGAGGCGCGCCTGTGAACGAGTGTTGTTCGCACGATAGGAACCTCCAGCCGAAACGAGTTGCGCGATTCTAGCAAACGGGCCGCGGGACCAGAAGATCTTGCCGTCGTCCCCGGCGCCCGTGCGGCGCGGCCCGAGTATACATGGGCCGACCCGTGCGGCCGGACCCGTCAGCCCCGGAGCCGCGCGGCGACGTCGTCGGGAATCGCGCGAGCATGCAGCGGCTCGCCGGTCGACTTCGGCCGGCCCACCCACGCGCGGACCTCGAAGCCCTGCGAGCAGAGCCGCGCCCCGACCGCGATCTCGTGCTCCATGCGAAAGGTCTTCGTCCGCACCCAGGCGACCTTCGACCGGATGGTCAAGACGTCGCCGTAGCGCGCGGGACTCATGAACTTCGAGCCGGATTCGACGATGGGCACGCCGACGATGTCGTACTTCGGAAAGGCCTCGGGCCACGGCAGCCCGAGCGAGGCGAAGAGCGATTCGCACCCGAGGTCGTACCACTCGAAGAAGCGCGGATAGAAGACGATGCCCGCCGGGTCGACGTCGCTCCATCGGATCTGCACCTGCGGTCGTGTGCTCGACCATGGCCTATGTGCTCTCCCGCAACGCCGCGTCGACCAGCGCATCCATCATCCAGCGCACCACCGCCTCGGTCTCGCGATCGCTCGCGCCGCAGATGTCCTTGAGGATGACCATCGGCTCGATGCCGTAGACCACCGCCAGCGCCCTCAGCAGGCGCTGATAGTCTTCTTCGGATTCAGCTTCTCCTTTGAGCGGCGCAATCGTGGTGGCGAGAATCTCGGTGCGCTGGCCGCGGCGGAAGGGCTCCTCCTCCAGCAGCCCGGCGGCCTCCAGCGACTGGTGCTCGAGCGCGAGCTGCAGCGCGGCGCGCATGTGCGGCTCGTACTCGTGGAAGCGCGAGTAGGTGCGGTCGAGGAGCTCGTGCAGTCGCTGCTTGGCGTCGCCTTCCTGCGGCACCGCGCGCCGCACCGGCGCCAGCGCTTCGGCGATCACCGCGCTCACCAGCTTCGAGCGCGAGGGGAAGTAGCGATACGCGGTGGCGCGGGAAACCCCTGCGCTTTGAGCCACTTCCGCCACCGACGGAATTCTTCCGCGCCGCACAAGACGCACCGCCTCGTCGAGCAGGCGGCGGAACACCCGGCCGCGGTGGCCGCGTGCCGAGGTCGGGCAAGGTCGTAGAAAGGGTCTGGCGCTTTTTTTCACTTGCGGGTAGTCTCGCACAGCGATTTGAGACGCGCGTCTCATTTCGTGCCTCCGCGGCATGCGAGGAGGATCGGTCTTCGTCGAGCGCATGGCGGTGGAGGTCGACGGCGAGGGCGAGCCGGTGGTCATGATCCACGGCCTCGGCGGCACCACCAATACCTTCACTCCCTTGCTCGCGCGCCTTCGCGCGCATCAAGCGCGTGCGATTCGACCTGCCCGGCTCCGGCCGCTCGCGCCGCGTGGAAGGTCCTCTCTCCATAGAGCAAATTCGTCGAAGCAGCGAAGCGCGCTCATGGCAGCGCGCCGAAGGTCGAGCAAGCGCACGTCGTCGGCGCATTCGATGGGCACTATCGTCGCGGCGCACCTCGCCGCGCCGAGCCCGGCAAGGTGAGCGAGCCTCGCGCTCTTCGGCCCGCTGCTCGCGCCGCCGGAGCAGGCGAGCGCCGCGATCCGCGCGCGCGCGGCCAAGGCGCGGCAAGAAGGCATGCAGCCGATCGCCGACGCACTGGTTCAGGCCGCCACTCTCGGCCGAGACGAGACAAAGACGGCACTACGGCGGTCGCCTTCGTGCGCGAGTCGCTGATGCGCGCAGGACCCCGACGGCTATGCGCGCAGCTGCGAGGCGCTCGCCGACGACGCAGCCGCCGATACCTCCAGGATCGACGTGCCCCACGCTTGCTCGTCACCGGCGACGAGGACATCGTCGCCCCGCCGCAGTCGGTGCGCATGATGGGCGCAGAAGATCGTCCGGCAGCCGGGTCGAGGTGCTGCGCGGCTGCGGGCATTGGACGCCGGTGGAAAAGCCGAGGATGCAGTCGGATCTGTTGAAGCGATTCCTTCTCCGAAAGGAGACCGACATGGCGAACGTCCTCTTCACGAACGTACGCATAATCGACGCCACCGGCGCGCAGCCCTACCCGGGCGAGGTGCTGGTGCAGGGCAACCGCATCTCGCGCGTCGGCCGCGGCACCCGCAGCCTGCCCGTCGCCGGGGTGACGGTGATCGACGGCGCCGGCGCGACGCTGATGCCCGGCATGTGCGAGGCGCATACGCACTTCGGCTGGACCAACTCCAAGACGCTGGACGCGATCCAGAAGATGCCGCACGAGGAGCACACCCTGTGGGCGGCGCAGGTGGCGAAGCAGTACCTCGACTACGGCTGGACGTCCTGCGTCGGCGCGGCCACGCCCAAGCCGCGCCTCGACTGCGTGATCCGCAACGCCATCAACTCCGGGCAGATCCCGGGCCCGCGCTACCTGGCGGCGAGCCAGGAGATCACCGTCACCGGCTCGCTCGGCGACGACATGCTGCCGCACCTGCCGTTCCCGGAGATGTCGTTCGGCTGCGTGGTCGACGGGCCCGGAGGGCATGCGCAAGGCCGTGCGCATGTTCCTCAAGTACGGCGTCGACCAGGTGAAGCTCAACCTGTCGGGCGACAACCTGGTGCCGGGCGCGGACGCGCGCACCAACTGGATGAGCGACGAGGAGGTGGCGGTCGCCGCGCACGAGACCAAGGTGCGCGGCAAGCGCCTGGCGTGCCACGCGCGCTCGAGCGAGTCGGTGAAGCAGAGCATGCGCCACGGCTTCGAGGTGATCTACCACGCGAGCTTCGCCGACGAAGAAGCGCTCGACATGATGGAGGCGCACGAAGGACAAGATCTTCGTCGCGCCCGGCCTCTCGGTGATCATCCGCCTGCTCTACGAGGGCGAGGTGGTCGGCATCGACAACACGATCGCGAAGGACATGGGCTACGAGCTCGAGCTCGAGGCGGCGGTGAAGAGCATGAAGGCGATGCTCAAGCGCGGCATCCGCGTGCTGCCCGGCGGCGACTACGGCTTCGCCTGGGCGCCGCACGGCGAGAACGCGAAGGACCTCGAGTACTTCGTCAAGTACCTCGGCATGACGCCGATGGAGACGCTCATCTCGGCGACGCGCTGGGGCGGGCAGATCATGATGAAGCAAGGACCTCGGCGAGATCCGCGAGGGCTGGCTCGCCGACCTGCTGCTCGTCGACGGCGACCCGCTCTCGAACATCTCGATGCTGCAGGACAAGTCCAAGCTGCTCGCGATCATGAAGGACGGCGAGTTCGCGAAGATGCCGGAGATCCGCTCGCAGCGCAGCCGGTTCGTCGCATGAAACAGAAGCTGGAAATGGTTCTGGGCGCTCGTGATCGGCGCTGCCGATCGTGGCGTTCGTCGACCTGGGGGCTGTGGGACAACGCGCGCCTGTTCGTGGTCACGTTTCTCAACGGCATGACCCTCGCATCGCTCTACTTCATCGTCGCGGCGGGTTCACGCTGGTGTTCGGCCTGATGCGCAACGTGAACCTCGCGCACGGCTCGCTGTATCTGCTCGGCGGCTACCTCGGGTTCTTCGCCGCGCAGTACACCGGCTCGTGGCTGCTCGCGCTCGCCGCGGGCTTCGCGGCCGCGGCGCTGGTCGGCCTGCGTCATGCAGGTGTCGCATCTTCCGCTTCATGCCGGGCCAGGACCTGCGCCAGACCCTGGTCACGATCGGTCTGTCGATCGTCATCGCCGACCTGCCTGATGTGGGCGATCGGCGCGCAGGTGCACCAGATGTCGCCGCCCGGCGTGGCTCGATCGGGCCGCTCCGCGGCATCCCGGTCATCAAGGCCTACTCGACGTACCGCCTCGCGCTGCTGCCGATCGGCATCGCCATCGGCGTGGCGCTGTGGCTGTTCCTCAACCGCACGCGGGTCGGCATGATGATCCGCGCCGGCGTCGATGACCGCGCGATGCTCGCGGCCGCCGGCGTCAATGTGAACCTGGTGTTCGCCGACCACCTTCGCCATCGGCGCCGGGCCTCGCCGGCTTCGGCGGCGTCATCGGCGCGGTCGAGCTGTCGATGGCGCCCGGCGAGGACACGCGCCTGCTGCTCGCCTCGCTCATCGTGGTGATCGTCGGCGGCATGGGCAGCGTGGTCGGCGCGGCCATCGGCGCGGCCATCTTCGGCCTCGCCGAGACGTACGGCCTCGCCTACGCGCCCACCTACAGCGTGGTGTTCACCTTCGTGATCCTGGTGCTGGTGCTCGCCTTCCGCCCGCGCGGCATCCTCGGGAGGCCGGCTTGAGCGCGGCCAACTGGCGCGAGGCGATGAACTCCGCGCAGGCGTGCTCAGGGCGCGAATCGCGCCGCGGCCGCGCCCGCTCGGGCGGCTGGTGGACCATCGGGCCGCGCGGCCGGATTTCCAGAATCCCGCTGCGCGCTGCGGCACCTCGTGGTGCTCGCGTTCCTGCTCGCCTATCCCTGGTTCGCGACGCCGTTCTTCACGTACCAGATCGGCGCGCAGTCGCTGGCGCTCGGGCTGATCGCGCTGTCGCTCACCTTCCTCGGCGGCTACGGCGGCATGATCTCGCTGGCGCAGATGACGGTGGCCGGCATCGCCGGCTACATGGTGGCGATCTTCGGCACGGCGGCCACCGACGGCGTGAGCCTGGGCTGGCCGTGGTGGCTCGCCGTGCTGATCGCGATCGTGGTGGCGACGCTCGCGGCCGCATTCATCGGCTGGCTCTCGGTGCGCACCGAGGGCATCTACACGATCATGATCACGCTCGCGATCGGCATCGCCTTCTACTACCTCGTGCCTGCAGAACTACGCCGTCTTCAACGGCTTCCAGGGCAAGCAGAAGGTGTTCCCGCCGACGCTCCTCGGCATCTACTGGCGCGACCCGATGCCGTTCTATTACCTGGCGCTGTTCTGGGCGCTGGCCGGCTACCTCTTCGTGCTCTACCTGTTGCGCACGCCCTTCGGCATCGCACTCCAGGGCATTCGTGACAACCCGCGCCGCATGCACGCGCTCGGCTTCAACGTGACCGCACACCGCGTGACGGCCTATGCCGTCGCCGGCGCGATCGCCGCGGTGGGCGGGGTGCTGTTCACCTGGTACAACGGGCTGGTCACGCCCGGCTCGGTGGGGACGAGCTGGCTCATCAACATCCTGATCATCGCGGTGCTCGGTGGCATGCGCCACCCGGTCGGCGCGTTTCTCGGCGCGATCGTCTTCGTGCTGCTGCAGAACTTCGCCATCGACGTCATCGATCGCGAGCGCTTCAACCTGGTGATCGGCGCGGTGTTCCTGGCGATCGTCCTGTTCTCGCACGACGGTCTGCTCGGATGGTGGTCCGCCCTGAGCGGTCGGCTGTCAACTCAAAGAGGAGAGAACAGATGGAGCTCAGCAAGAAGACGGTTGTACGCACGCTAGCCGTGGTCCTGGTGGTCGCCGCGTTCGGCGCCGGCGCGTTCGCGCAGGCGCCGCCGGTCAAGATCGGCCTGCTGGCGACGCTCGAAGGCCCGTTCGCGGCCGGCGGCCAGGACGGCATGCGCGGCGCCGAGCTCGCGGTGCGCCAGCGGAACGGCGTCGTCGCCGGCCGCAAGATCGAGATCGTCAAGGCCTCGTCCGACGCCAAGCCCGACGTCGCGGTGAACGCGACGCGCAAGCTGGTCGAGCAGGACAAGGTCGACATCATGGTCGGCCCGCTCTCGGGCTCCGAGGGCATCGCGGTCAAGGAGTACTCCAAGACCCAGCCCAACATCACCTTCATCAACGGCTCCTCGGGCGCGCAGGCCACGACGCTCGTCAGCCCGTCGCCGAACTTCTTCCGCTTCAACACCGATGGCGGCCAGTGGATGGTGGGCGTCGGCAAGGCCGCGCTCGACAAGGGCTACAAGAAGATGATGGTGATCGCCGAGGACTACGCCTTCCCCTACTCGCAGGTGCAGGGCCTCATGACCGAGTACTGCAAGCTCGGCGGCAAGGTGCCGGTCAAGGCGTGGGTGCCGCTCGGCGGCAAGGACTACGCCTCCGTGATCGCGCGCATCCCGAAGGACGTGGACGCGCTGGCGGTGGTGCTCGGCGGCGCCGACGCGGTGAACTTCCTGAACCAGTACGAGCAGGCGGGCGGCGACAAGCCGATCATCGGCGGCTCGATCACGGTGAGCCAGGACATCCTCAACTACAAGGGCAAGCGCCGTGACTCGCTGGTCGGCACGCATCGCCGGCTCGCCGATCGCCGACGCGTACGAGGCGCCCGAGTTCAAGGCGTTCGTCGCCGACTACAAGAAGAACTTCCCGGACGGATATCCGAGCCCCTCGCTGTTCGCGCTCGTCTACTACATCAACATGAAGGCGACGCTCGACGGCCTGGAGACCGTGAAGGGCGACCTATCGGACGGGCAGAAGAAATATCGCGACGCCCTTGCGAAAATGACCTTGAAAACTCCGGTCGGCGACGTGAAGCTCGACGCGAACCGCCAGGCCATCGGCACAACGTTCGTCACGGAGGTGGTGAAGGACGGGCAAGGGAATCTTTACAACCGGGTGCTCCGGAAGATCGACAACGTGAACCAGACGCTCGGCATGTCGCCGGCCGAGTTCAAGATCGGTTCGCGCGACGAGCCCAACTGCCCGTAATGGGGGCCAAGAAATGGCCCCCCACGCCCCCCAGCGTTCGGCACGCCCCGGCGAAGCCGTGGCGCGCCTCTGGAACGGTTGCGGGGCCAACTGCCCGTAATGGCCACCAACGGCACGGCGCCGGGTGACGCGCTCCGCCTGGAGAGCGTCACCCGCGTCTTCGGGGCGCTCACGGCGATCGAGAACATCTCGTTCTCGGTCGCCGCGGGCGAGCGCCGTGCCGTGATCGGCGCCAACGGCGCCGGCAAGACCACCCTGTTCAACGTCGTCACCGGCGATTTCCCGGCGACCAGCGGCCGGGTGCTGTTCTTTGGCGAGGACGTGACCGCCATGCCGCCCCATCGAGCGCATCCGCATGGGGATGCGGCGCACGTATCAGTCCTCGCTCCTGTTCCGCGAGCTCACGGTGCGCGACAATCTGTTTCTCGCGGTGCGCGGCGTCTCGCGCAACCGCTTCAGCTTCATCCGAGCGCCGAGGTCAGGCCCGGCCGATGAGCTCCTCGAGCGGGTGCGACTCACCCAGGTCGCCGACTCACCCGGTGGCCTCGCTGTCCCACGGCCAGCAACGCCAGCTCGAGATCGGCATGGCGCTCGCGGGCGCGCCGCGGTTGATCCTCTTCGACGAGCCCGCCGCGGGCCTGTCGCCCGGCGAGCGCGCGGAGCTGGTGGCGCTGCTCAGGGCCCTGCCGGCGCACATGGGCTTCGTCCTGATCGAGCACGACCTCGACATCGCGCTGCGCGTCGTCGACCGCGTCACCGTGATGCACAACTCGCACGTCCTCAAGCACGGCAGCCCGGCCGAGATCGAGAACGACGCGGAAGTGCAATCGATCTACATGGGAGAGAGAGTCCGCTGATCCTCGAGATCCAGAACCTCGACGTCTACTACGGCCGCGCCCATGCGCTGCAGGGCGTGTCGCTGGCGCTCGACCATGGCGTCCGGGCCGTCGTCGGCCGCAACGGCATGGGCAAAACGACCTTGTGCAACGCCGTGACCGGGCTCGTGCGGGCTTCGGGAAGCGTGAAGCTCGCCGGCGAGGAGATCCTAGGATCGGCGCCGAACGTGATCACCGGGAAAGGCGTCGGCTACGTGCCGCAAGGCCGGCGGGTGTGGCCCTCGCTCTCGGTGGACGAGCATCTCCGGCTGGCGCGGCGCCGGGGCCCATGGACGGTCGAGCGGATCTATCAGACGTTCCCGCGGCTCGCGGAGCGCAAGGCCAACGGCGGCGCCGAGCTGTCGGGCGGCGAGCAACAGATGCTGGCGATCGGGCGCGCGCTGCTGTTCAACCCCAAGCTCCTGGTCATGGACGAGCCGACCGAGGGTCTCGCGCCGATCATCGTGCAGCAGGTCCTGACGATGCTGAAGGCGCTCGCCGCCGAGGGCCAGATCTCGGTGCTGCTGATCGAACAGAATCTCGGGGTCGCCATCGACGTCGCCGACACCGTCGACGTGATGGTGAACGGCCGCATCGCGCGCTCGATGACGGCGGCCGAGCTTGCCGCCGACCGCGAGCTCCAGCAGCGTCTGCTCGGCGTGAAGATGGAAGCCGATCCTTCACCGGACGCGCCGGCCGAGGACGCAGGACCGCAGCCGGTTCAGATCCTGACGGTCAAGCGCGCCTCGGACTCCGTGGTCGCTGAACCGCCGGCACCTCGCGAAGAGCGCACGATCCGCGGCTTCACGCGGTGGGGTTCCAGCAACCGCGACCACGCGGTGGGGACGGACGAGCCGCGAGAGGCCCGAACGCCCGAACCGCGCGTCGTCGAGTTCCCGGTGGCCCAGACCGTCGACCGTGCCGCCTACATCGCCGGGACGTTCGACACCAAGGGGCGCGAGCTCTTCTATCTGCGCAGCTGCCTGGAGAAGCTGGGCTTGCGTACCGTGACGGTGGACCTCGCCACCTCCGGCAAGCCGTCGCCCGCCATGGTCCACCCGCGCGAGGTGGCCCGGCATCATCCCGGCGGCGAGCGCGCGGTGTTCACGGGCGATCGCGGCTCCGCGGTGACCGAGATGGCCGTCGCGTTCGAGGAGTTCGTCCTCAGGCGGCGCGACATCGGCGGGCTCATCTCCGCCGGTGGCTCCGGCGGCACCGCGCTCGCGACGCGCGCGATGCGCCGGCTCCCGATCGGCGTGCCCAAGGTGATGGTGTCCACGGTCGCGTCCGGCGACGTGAGACCTTACGTCGGGCCCTCGGACATCTGCATGATGTACTCGGTCACGGACATTGCGGGGATCAACCGCATCTCCGAGAAGGTGCTCGCGAACGCGGCGAACGCGCTGGCGGGCATGCTCGCGTTCTCACGTCCGCCTGCCTCCGTCGAGCAGCAAGCCAAGCCGGCCCTCGGCCTGACGATGTTCGGCCTGACCACGCCGTGCGTCCAGGCGGTGTGCAAGCAGCTCGAGGCGGAGTACGACTGCCTGGTCTTCCACGCCACGGGCACCGGCGGCCAGACCATGGAGAAGCTCGCCGACTCGGGCCTGCTCGCCGGCGTGCTCGACATCACCACCACCGAAGTGACCGACGAGATCGTGGGCGGCGTGCTCACCGCGGGCCCGTCCAGGATGGACGTCTTCGCGAGAGCCGGACTCCCCTACGTCGGTTCTTGCGGGGCGCTGGACATGGTCAATTTCTGGGCCCAGTCGACGGTGCCCGGCGCGATTCAAGGACCGGGCCCTGCACGTGCACAACCCGAACGTCACGTTGATGCGGACCACCGCCGACGAGGCGACGCGAATCGGCCGCTTCATCGTCGACAAGCTCAACCGTATGGAAGGGCCCGTGCGCTTTCTCATCCCCGAGGGCGGCCTCTCCGGTGTCGACCGGCCGGGCGGCCCGTTCTGGGACCCGGTGGCCGACCGTGCTCTGTTCGACGTCATCGCCTCGAACTTCCGCGCCGGCACGAACCGGAAGTTGCTGAAGCTCCCGCATCACATCAACGACCAGGCGTTCGCCGACGCGCTGGTCGCGAACTTCCTTGAGATGCGCACCTCGGATGGTGGGGCCCCAGCCCCACGACATCCTCCGCGCGCCCAACGAGATCAGGACCCCATGGCCAGAATTGCGCGCTCGGATATCCTGACCCGGCTGCGCGGGATGGTGCGGCGCGGCGAGCCGATCATCGGCGGCGGCGCGGGCACCGGCCTGTCCGCGAAGTGCGAGGAGGCCGGCGGCATCGACCTCATCGTGATCTACAACTCGGGACGTTACCGCATGGCCGGGCGCGGCTCGCTGGCCGGCCTCTTGGCCTACGGCAACGCCAACGAGATCGTGGTCGAGATGGCGCACGAGGTGCTGCCGGTGGTCCGGCACACGCCGGTGCTCGCCGGGGTCAACGGCACCGACCCCTTCCTTCTGGTCGATCCATTCTTGCAGCAGCCTCGGCGAGCTCGGATTCTCGGGCATCCAGAACTTCCCGACGGTGGGGCTGTTCGACGGCGTGATCCGGGCGCAGCTCGAAGAAACCGGCATGGGCTACGCGCTCGAGGTTCAGCTGATCGAGCGAGCCAGGAAACTCGACCTGCTCACCACGCCCTACGTCTTTTCGGAGGACAACGCGCGCGACATGGCCCGGGCCGGCGCCGACATCGTCGTCTGCCACCTGGGGCTCACGACCGGAGGCGCGATCGGCGCGCATACCGCGGTGACGCTCCCGGACTGTGTTCCCCTGATCGACGCCTGGGCGGCCGCCGCGCGCTCCGTCAACCCGGACGTCCTCGTGCTGTGCCACGGCGGACCGATCGCGACCCCCGAAAACGCCGCCTACATCCTGGCGAACGCCAAGGGCTGCCATGGATTCTACGGCGCGTCCAGCATGGAGCGCCTGCCCACGGAGACCGCTCTGACCGAGACCACCCGTACGTTCAAACGTATCGGCGTCACATTGAAGGAGACTGCGTCATGACCGGGGCTCAATTTGGACAGCTCGTCCTCGTGCTCGTCGTCGTCGCGGCGCTCGTCGCGATCGTCGTCTGGCTGCTGAACTGGCTCTACCTGCGCTCGTCGAAAGAGCGGGCCTTCGTGCGCACCGGCTTCGGCGGGCAGAAGGTCGTGCTGAACGGCGGCGCGCTGGTGCTGCCGATCGTCCACGAGGTGATCCCGGTGAACATGAATACGCTCCGCCTCGAGGTCACCCGGGGCCGCGAGCGCGCGATCATCACCAAGGACCGCATGCGCGTGGACGTCACCGCGGAGTTCTACGTCCGCGTGCAGGCGGCGGCGGAGGCGATCGCCGCCGCGGCGCAGACCTTGGGCCAGCGGACCATGCAGCCGGAGATGCTGAAGGAGCTCGTGGAGGGCAAGTTCGTCGACGCCCTGCGCACGGTGGCCGCGGCGATGACCATGGAGGAGATGCACGAGAAGCGCGGCGACTACGTGAAGCGCGTGCGGGGCGTGGTCTCCGCCGACCTGCTGCAGAACGGCCTCGAGCTCGAGACGGTCTCGCTCACCCAGCTCGACCAGACGGCGATGGAGTTCTTCAACCCCTCGAACGCCTTCGACGCCGAGGGTCTGACGCGCCTCACCGAGACCATCGAGACCCGCAAGAAGGCGCGTAACGACATCGAGCAGGACACGATGATCCAGATCCGCAACAAGAACCTGGACACCGAGCGCCAGGCGCTCGAGATCGACCGCGACCTCGAGTACGCGCGCCTGGAGCAGGGGCGCGAGCTGGAGGTGAAGCGCGCGACCCAGCGCGCCGACGTGGCGCGTGAGAGGGCCCTCAAGGAGCAGGAGGCCGAGCGCGCGCAGATCCAGGCGCGCGAGGCGGTCGAGCGCGCGCGGATCACGTCCGAGCGCGCGATCGAGGAGGAGCGCATCGCGCGTGAGCGTCAGATCGAGGCGCTCGAGATCGATCGACGCAAGACCGTCGAGCTTGCCGAGCAGCAGCGCGCCATCGCCGTCGCCGAGCAGTCGAAGCTCCAGTCCCAAGCGCAGGCCGCCGCCGACCAGGCGCGGGCGAAGGCCGTGACCGAGGAGGAGCGCGTGTTCACCGCGCGTGACACCGAGACCGCCGAGCGCCGCAAGCTCGTCGAGATCGCGCAGGCCGAGGCGGACGCAGAGACCAGCCGCATCCGCGCGCTCGCGGCGAAGATCAGACACGAGGTCGAAGCCGAAGGCCTCACGCTCATGAACCAGGCGGCGAACTTGCTCACCCCGGAAGCGCGCCAGTCCGCGCTTCGCCGTCAGCTGGTCGACAAGCTCGAGGGCATCATCCGGGAGTCGGTGAAGCCGATGGAGCGCATCGAGGGCATCCGTATCCTGCACGTCGACGGCCTGGGCGGCGGCGGGGGCGGCGCCCAGCCGAATGGCGGCAACTTCGCCGACAGCGTGGTGAACTCGGCGCTGCGCTTCCGCGCCCAGGCGCCCCTCATCGACCAGCTGCTGCGCGAGATCGGCGTGCACGGCGGCGATGTCGGCCAGGCCGCGAAGGCGTTGCTCGAGAACACGCCGACGCCGACGGAATGATCAAGGTCTACACGTCGAGCGTGATCGACGCGCCCGCGGACACCGTCTGGGCGCGGGTGCGCGACTTCAACGGGCTGCCGCAGTGGACGCCGTTCGTCGCCGAGTCGCGCATCGAAGAGGGCTTGCCGGCGGACCGTATCGGTTGCGTGCGCAACTTCCGGCTCCGGGACGGCGGCGTGATCCGTGAGCGCCTGCTCACGCTCTCGGACTACGACTACCAGTGCAGCTACTCCATCCTGGAATCCCCGATGGGGGTCGAGAACTACGTCGCCACCTTCAAGCTGACCCCGGTCACGGACGGCAACCGCACCTTCGCCGAGTGGTGGGCCGAGTTCGACTGCGCGCCGGAGCGCGAAGGAGCGCTGGCCGAGCAGATCGGGCACGGCGTGTTCCAGGCGGCCTTCGACGCGCTGAAGAAGGCTCTCGCGAGGTAAGCAGTGATCCGGGTTCGGCGGTCCGCCGTGATCGACGCGCCGATCGAGCGCGTGTGGGCGGTGCTTCGCGACTTCAACAGCCACTCCGCCTGGCATCCCGCGGTCGGCCCTTCCGAGATCGAGAACGGCGAGCCGTCCGACCAGGTCGGCTGCGTGCGCAGCTTCACGCTCAAGGACGGCAACCAGATCCGCGAGCAGCTCCTGGCACTCTCCGACCGCGACTACGTCTCCACCTACTGCATCCTCGACGCAACCTTGCCGATGCGCAACTATGTCGCGACGGTGCAGCTCAAGCGCGTGACCGACGGTGATCGCACCTTCTGGCACTGGGAGTCGACGTTCGACGTGCCGCGCGGCCGCGAGCGCGAGTTCGACCAGCTCGTCGGCGGCGGCGTGTACGAGGCCGGCTTCGCCGCGCTGGCCGCCCACCTGAGAAGCGACCGGCGCCCGTTCTCTCGGCCGAGTGCGGTGGACTCGCAAGGCGTGGTCGCGACCTCCTTCGGAGGTCCCGAAGTCCTTCAAGTGAGAAGACTCGACTCCCCGGCGCCGAAGAGCGGCGAGGTGCTCCTGCGACAGGTGGCGATCGGCGTCAACTACATCGACGTCTACATTCGCAAGGGGCTCTACCCGCTGATCGAGCCTCCGGCGCCGATCGGCATGGAAGCGGCCGGCGTCGTCCTCGAGAGCAATGCCCCGGGCTTCAGCCCCGGCGACCGGGTCGCGTACGCCTGCATGCCGCCGGGAGCGTACGTGACGGTGCGTGCCTTGCCGGCATCGCAGCTCGTTCTGCTCCCGGACCACGTGAGCGAGGAAGCGGCGGCCGCGCTCATGCTGAAGGGCATGACCGCCGAATACCTCCTGCACCGCACGCACCGTCTCAAGCCGGGCGACGCGGTATTGGTACACGCCGCGGCCGGCGGCGTCGGGCTGCTAATTTGCCAATGGGCCAGGGCGCTCGGCGCGCGCGTCGTCGGGACGGTGTCGAGCGAAGCCAAGGCCGAGCTCGCGCGCGCGAACGGCTGCGAGCATCCGATCGTGACCCGAAGCTACTCCTTCGCGGAGGAGACGAAGCGGTTCACCGGCGGCCGCGGCGCCGACGTGATCTACGATGGTCTCGGCCGCGACGCGGCGCAGGAGAATCTCGCGGCCCTCGCCATGCGCGGCCACTGGGTGAGCTACGGCCAGGCGACCGGCGCCCTGGATCCCATGAACCTGAGCGGAAAGTCCGGCACCTTCTCTCAGCCGGTGCTCTTTCACTACACCGAGGAGCACCTGCAGCAGATGGCGGGCCGCGTGTTCGCCGCGCTGCGCGACGGGATCCTCCGACCCGATGTCCGCCACCGCTATCCCCTCGCGGCCGCGGCCGATGCCCACCGCGACCTCGAGGCGCGACGCACCAGCGGTCAGATCGTGCTGCTCGCCTGATTGTCTGCGACCACGGCTCGCGGTCCACGTCGCGGAGCAGCTCGATCGTCAGTCGTGGAGGGCGGGCGCGGGACTACCGCGAGGTTCCAGGGCTGGCGTAATCATATTGTCACCACACCGTCATGCTTGGGTCATCCTCGGCGCGCTATGACAGCGTTGGAAACATACCTTGGGGGGGCACATGACACGAGATCGTAATCCGATCGCTGACGAAGACATCGGCGTCAATGAGTCGACCGAGCGCCCGTTTCGGCAGATTGCGGCCGCGCGGCTGTCGCGCCGTGGGCTGCTGAAGGGCGCCGCCGCGACGGCCGCTGTCGCTGTCGGTTGGCGACACGCTGACCGGAGCCGCGGCGCGCGCGCAGAGCGGGTCCACCCTGACCTTCAGCGAGGTCGCGCCGGGACCCCAACCCGATCATGCCGTTGCACCGGGATACAAGGCGCAGGTGGTCATCCGGTGGGGCGACAAGGTGCTGCCCAACGCGCCGGCGTTCAACGTGCGCCAGCAGAGCGCCGCCGCCCAGGGCCAACAGTTCGGGTACAACTGCGACTTCATCGCCTATGCCCCCCTGCCCGTGGGCTCGAGCACCGCAGATCACGGCCTGCTCTGGGTCAATCACGAATACACCGAGCTCCACATGATGTTCCCGGGGCTCAACCCGAAAACCATGGTCGAGACCGCGACCAAGGAGATGGTGGACGTCGAGCTCGCGGCGCACGGCGGCTCGGTCATCGAGATACGCAAGAGCGGCGGCAGCTGGCAGATGGTCGAGGGCAGCCGCTACGCTCGGCGCATCGATCTCATGAGCACCAAGATGCGCATCTCGGGCCCGGCAGCGGGTCATGCCCGGATGAAGACCAAGGTCGACCCGACGGGCACCTCCGTCATCGGCATGGCCAACAACTGCGCCGGCGGCTTCACGCCGTGGGGCACCGTGTTGTCGGCCGAAGAGAATTTCAACGGCTATTTCGGGGGCGACTTCACCAAGACGGCAGAGGCGAACAACTACAAGCGCTACGGCTTCGCGGTGAAGTCGCGATACGCGTTCTCGCGCTTCTACGATCGCTTCGACGTGGAGAAGGAGACCAACGAAGCCAACCGCTTCGGCTGGCTCGTCGAGATCGACCCGTACGACCCCAATTCCGTGCCGGTGAAGCGCACGGCGCTCGGCCGCTTCAAGCACGAGGCCGGGCAGGTGTGGGTGAACCCGAACGGCACGGTGACGGTCTATTCAGGGGACGACGAGGCCAACGACTATGTCTACAAGTTCGTCAGCCTCGGCCGCTACAATCCAAACGACCGGGCGGCCAACCGAAACCTGCTCGACGAAGGGACGCTCTACGCCGCACAGTTCAGCGACGACGGCATGGTCAAGTGGTTACCGCTGGTATTCGGCCAGGGGCCGCTCACCTCGGCCAACGGCTTCAGCAGCCAGGCCGACGTGGTGATCGAGACGCGGCGCGCGGCCGATCTCCTCAAGGCCACGCCGATGGACCGGCCGGAGGACATCGAGACCAATCCAGTCACCGGCCGGACGTACGTCGTCATGACGAACAACATCCGACGCAAGCCCGAAGAGGTCACGAAGGCCAATCCGCGGCCGAGCAATGAATACGGCCACATCATCGAGCTCATCCCGCCCGGCGACGGCAAGGCCAGCGATCACACGGCGCTCGAGCATCGCTGGGAGATGTTCCTCGTCGCCGGACCGACCGAGAAGGGCGGCAAGTACGGGCCAGGAACATCGGCCGCCGGCTGGACGGCATGCCCGGACGGTATGGCGTTCGACAGCAAGGGCCGCATGTGGATCGCGTCCGACCAGGGCACGGCGCAGTCGAAATTCGGCGATCGGTGACGGGATCTGGGCGACCGACACGACGGGCCCCGGTCGCGCGGTGACCAGGTTCTTTTACCGCACCCCGACCGGCGCCGAGATGACCGGCCCGTGCTTCACGCCCGACGACAAGACGCTGTTCGTCGCGGTTCAGCACCCGGCGGCCGACGATCCGGGCTCGACCTTCGACAAGCCGTCGACCCGCTGGCCGGATTTCAAGGACGACATGCCGCCGCGGCCGTCGGTCGTCGCCATCACCAAGAACGACGGTGGCGTCATCGGGACCTGATTGTTCCGCGCGTCCCGAGCCCGACGACCAGCGTCTGGGCCTCAGCGGTCTGCGTGGGCGATCGGCGCCCGGGTACGTCTCGGCGCGGTCCGACGTCGTCGGTCGGTCGGACCGGGGCGCATCCAAGCAAGAAGATCTCCTTAGAGCCACGCCAGATTGGCGGCGTCGCGCTCGCGGTATTCGGCATCTTGCTCGGGCGTTCGCCCGAGATTGTTGTTGTCGCCCACCATGTGGATGCCGACCAGGGCCAGTGAGGCGTCTCGGGATGTCCTCGAGGAACGCCCTCGAGAACAGGTAGATTCCCCCTCGATCGAACGCATCGCGGCCTCGTGTCTTGTCTTGTTGCTTGGATGCGCCCCGGTCCGACCGACCGACGACGTCGGACCGGGGAGGTTCGCGTTCGCCCTGATCGGCGACCAGCAATACAACGCGCAGTCAGAAGCGCAATTCCGAGCGCCTCATGCGCGGACGTGGACCGGTCGAATCTCGCCTTCGTCGTTCACGTCGGCGACTTCAAGGCCGGCACTTCGATGCCCTGCACCGACGAGCTCTTCAGGAGCCGCAAGGAGCAGTTCGACGCCTCTCGACATCCGTTCATCTACACCCCCGGCGACAACGAGTGGACGGACTGCCACAACGAGAGGGCCGGCAAATACGAACCGATCGAGCGGCTGGCGAAGCTGCGGGAGATCTTCTTCGCGGATGGCCGAAGCCTCGGGCGGCGGAAGCTCGCTCTACTCGGCCAAGGCGCCGACCCCCGTTACGCGAAGTTCCGCGAGAACCTTCGCTGGAGCCACGAGAACATCCTCTTCGCCACGATCCACATGGTGGGCGACAACAACAATCTCGGGCGAACGCCCGAGCAAGATGCCGAATACCGCGAGCGCGACGCCGCCAATCTGGCGTGGCTCAAGGAGATCTTCGACGCAGCAAAGCGGGAGGACCGCCGCGCCGTGGCGATCTTCACGCAGGCCAACCCTCGGTTCGAACGGCGATTTTCCCGCCGGACGCGTGCGGATCGATGGGGCTCGGTCCCGTCGCCGACGACCCCATCCGGCTTCACCGGCCTTCCTCACGGCCCTCAAGCTGAAGTGGTGGCGTTCGGCAAGCCGGTGGCGTTTCTCCATGGTGGACACGCACTACCTTCCGCGTGGACAAATCCCCTGTTCAGGACCGGTGAAGAGGCCCCGGGAGATCGTGGCCGCCAGATCGAGAACTTTCCATCCGTGGTGGAGTCGTTCGGTTTTCCCGAAGCGCACTGGATCCGGGTGATCGTCGGATCCCAACGACCCGGGCGTCTTTTTGACCTTCAGTAGGAGGAGATATCGTCGTAGACGAACCGGTTTCGCAAGCCTGTGAGCGGACGACTCATTCGATCATCTGCTCCGCCTGCACCAGGATCGACTGTGGGAGCTGAGTCGTATTCGACAACGCCTTTCACCGGAAAGTTGCGTCTTCATTTCGTCTCCGTGTCTGCTTGTTGTATGCTCGAGTCAACCAGTGCCGTCAGGATCACGTGCAGGACGACCGCCGGCCACAGTAGTACGCCGGTCAAACCGCCCACGAAGCCGACGTAAGCGAGATACAACGTGACGCAGCCGCGCCGCAGGTCAACATTGCGCGACCTCGGGTGACGACGTCGCGCTCTCGACTCAGACATGCGACCCCCAGCGCCGATCAATCGCGATGCCGTCCGTCGTTTATCGCGCACTCTATCACGCATTCCTGCCGGGCCCGCGCCTCACTTCGCGCGGTCGTCGACCACGAATAGCACGGATCGACCAGCGAACCGGGGAGATCAGCGCAGCCATGACGGCGGGGCCAGCGTGAGCCGCCTCGTTCAGCCTCAAATCTCCCCCGGCCACGGCTTATGGGTGGCCGCGAACGCCCGGAGGATCGCGTTGCCCCTGATCACCGCGCGGTCGAGCCCATCCTGAACTGTCTTCCTGCCGTCGAAGATGTGGTCCAGCTCGTGTTCGATGACCTCGCGCACCTGGCCGAAGTTGCCGAGGCGGAAGCCACGGCTGTTCGGAGTGGGCACGGCGTTGAGCAGCCCGCTCATGGCCGTCCACTGCTCGGGATTCTTCTCGAAGAAGTGACCGTCCTCCAGGCTCCTCACGACCGTCTTGGTGACGGGCACGTAGCCGGTGGTAACCGCCCACCGCATCTGCTGCGGTGGCTCGGAGATGAACTTGAGGAACTGGGCGACACCCTTGTAATCCTCCGGCTTCTGCTTCTGCAGCACCCACAGGGTGGCGCCGCCCACGATGGTGTTTGCTTTCGGGTAGGGCGGTCCCCAGTGGGGGAGCTGGCCGGTGCCCCATTCGAACTTGAGGGATTTCTTGAAGCCGCCGATAAACGCCGACGACTGCACGAACATGGCGCAGTCGCCGTTGATGAACTTGGGATCCGGCAGCCCCATCGGGCCGCCGGGGGAATAGATGTTCTCCTTGTGCCACCTGGCAAGGGCCCCGATATGCATGCGGCCAAAGTCACTGTTGATGAGGAGCTTGGTGTCGAGGCCCGCGTAGCCGTTGTCGTTGGTGGCGAAGGGCTGGTCGTGCCAGGCGAACGTGTTCTCCAGCATCGTCCAGGATGGCGATGGCGAGCTGAAGCCGCACTTGGCGGCGCCGGCGGCCAGGATCTTCCGGGAGGCGGCCTCGACGTCCTTCCAGGTTGCCGGGGGCGAGTCGCCGAGCCCGGCCTTTTTGAAGACGTCCTTGTTGTAGTAGAGGATCGGACTCGACGAGTTGAACGGCATGGCGTAGAGCTTGCCGTCCTGCGAGTAGTAGCTGCGGACCGGCGCGATGAAGTCGTCCCAGTCGACCGCGAGCGCCTGTTGCTTCATCAGTGCGTAGACCGGGGTGACGGCACGCGACCGGAGCATCCGCTGAGTGCCGACCTCATAGACCTGCACGATGTGGGGATGGTTCTTGTGGCGGTAGGCCGCGATAGCGGACGTCAGCAGTACCGGATACGTTCCCTTGAAGAGAGCCTTGACCTCGAACTCCCCCTGGCTCTGGTTGAACTGCTTCACCAGCTCTTCGACGGCCTCGCCGAGCTGGCCCTCCATGGCGTGCCAGAAGTAGATCTCGGCCTTGGCCTCGGCGTCAGCTACCCCGCCGAGGAGGGCGATCGCCGCGGCAAGGAGGAAGACGGCGACCGTCGTGGCCCTGCGGTTCACGGGTGTTCTCATGACTTCCTCCGCCCCCCCGGCCTCACCGCGCGGGGTTCCCCCGGCGTCGGGCGGCCAGCCAGGAAGTCCTCGATCTGCCGCCGGTTCTGCGCGACCACCTTGGCGGCGGCGGTGATGAGCAACTGCCGGTCGCACTCCGAATCTAGGACGAGCCGCGTCGGGATCTCGGCGATGCGCTCCTGCACTTCCTCCGGCGAGGTCAAGGGAGGCTTCGCGTTGCGGCAGGCCTCGGGAAGATCGCTGAGATCGTCCTCCCACAGCGCGTGGGTGTGGTTCAGGAAGACGATCTGCAAGGTCTGGTCGTCAGGAAACACCCCCTCGGCCTGGAGGCTGCGGTAGAAGAGGGACCAAAAAGGCCGTCGCGCGTTCCTCCATGATGCCGGGGATGCGGGAGAAGTCGTAGCTGAAGAGGGTCCAGGGCGTCTGGCGCCGGCCGAGGATCCGGTAGCCCACCGAGAAGGGGTAGGAGCTGTTGAACGACAGGATGAGGGCGCGGCGCACCTTTTTGTCTTGAAGTTGGTTCAGGAAGACCAGCATCAGGGACTCGAGGCCGAGGTTCTCGTAGAGCCCGCCATCCCCGGTGTGCCAGTAGTGCTCCTCCTCCTCATCCTCCGCCTCATCCCCCTCCGGGCCCACGGCGAACGTGATCGGCCCCACCAGGGGCGGGAACGAGGCCGAAGCGGCTACCGCCTGGGCCACCTGCCCGGGGCAGGGATCCATCTGGATGTCGAGCGGGGTGACCGGGAGCAGCGAATCCCAGCGTTGCTCCATGACCTCGTGGTGGTACGTGCGGGGTATCCCCTTGCCGGCCAGCGACCGCTTCAGATCCGCGGGGAAGTCGTAGAGCAGCTCCTCGGGGGGAGCGTCGTGAACAAGAAACGCCGGCCGTTGTTATAGAGCGTGGTGTTGAAGATCACCTTGGGGCTGTCCCCCCGTATCTCCCGCGCGCTCAGGTCGTCGAAGGTGGCCGGGCCCAGGAGGCGCCTGTCGAGGATCTCGAATAGCGAGCGCGCCGCCAGGGCCGAGTTGAGGATGAACCGGAACGAGCTGAGCTGGCGCCAGATGAGGGCGCTCTCGAAGTCCTGGGTGAGCTTCGCCTTGAGGCCGGCGAAGAAGGTCCGGTAGGCCTCCGTCATCGCCCCGTCCGGCCCGAGAACTGGCGTCTCGCGCGGGGGCTTGTGTAAGGCGTAGTAGGCTGCTGTCAGGCTACCTCCGGAGACGCTGGAGAGATAGGAGACCTTCTCCAGCACCGATCCCCCCTCGGGGGTACGCAGCCGGCCCAGCGCCTCCATGCCGGCTGCCCCGAAGAGGGCCGCTCGGCTGCCGCCGCCCGAGAGGGCGACGCCCACGACCAGGTCCTGATCTCTGGCCGGCGTGATGCAGGGCACGTCGGCGCCGGCTTTAGGGAAGCGGAGCACATCGGCCGACGCGCAGCCCGTCAGGAGGAACAGGCTCGCCAGAACCTGTGTCCACGAGGCTACCTGCATGGACGGACCCTCCTCCCAGCTTGAATGAACATCTCGACCCTCTGCGCCCTCGGAACGTAGAGATCCGGAGTGCCCGGACGAATGGGCGGCTCCTTCCGAAGGGAAGCCGCGTGGTCAGTGACCATCTTGCTCGCCGGGGAAGCACACGATTGCCCAATGGACCTCCTACCTGAACTCGACCCGCACGGCCTGGCACAGCCCGCGCGACTGGAGGCGCTCGACCTCCTCACATCGCGCGCGATTGCGCGCACCCCAGTAGCTACCAGCTGGGAGGTTGATGGCCGGCACGATCCAGAAATCAGAGCCTCGGGCCAAGGTGAGGGCACGACACTCGGTCGGAGTACCCGGAACCCGCTTTATGTCCGCGTCATGAGCACTCTCACAGATGCTCTGATCGGTCGTCACGACGAGCGTGGGCTCACCCGGCGAAGACTCTGCCGTGTAGCCCCAGAACGTCCCGGTGGGAACCGGGAGCGCTTGCTGCGTGCTAGCACATCCGGTCAGCAACATTGCAGATACGAGCAAAAGAGTGACCTTCATGACTAACTCTCCTTGCGTGTTTCATGTCGAAGGTGAGCGTCGATTCGCTCGTCGGCTGGCACCACGTTGCCCCAACTGGCGCTACTGGTCGTAACGGTCGTAGGTAGAGAACTCTCCTTCTCCGAGACATGGACGATGCCGATGGCATCCGCGCTCGGATGCAGGACGCGATCGGTTCACCGCCGCACCGGCGCTTCCCTGCTCCTCCTCGTCTAGCCGCTGCGACCACACCCAGACCATGCAAAACACGAATCACCAACGCGGCTGCCTTGGCCGCGCATCGCGTCCCAGAATCCAGTGGTCGTAGAGGGCCTGGATCGTGCCGTTCTTGCGCTGAGATCGATCCAGGTGCCGAGGAACCGCGCCAGCACGGACGAGCCGTTGCGCCATGCCGGCGACCGTCATGCCGACCAGCATCGAGATCGCCGGCGTCGGGCCGACGGCGAGCTGGCGCGAAGAACCGGACTCACGACATGGGGATCGAAGCGCATGAACACCAGTCGGCTCGAATAGCGACGGCGCATGCCGCCTACCGGCGCCGCCGGGCGAGGCGATTCGACAGAGCCCGCGCAAATGCGTACGGCAGCCCGATCAAGACCGGCCCCACGAGGAGCGCGGCGCCGGGATGCGAAACGCCGAAGATGAGCCACTGGCTGACGGAATCTAGCAGGATCCCAATCAGCAGGAGGTTCACCACGCTCTCGAAGCCGGTCCTCAACAACTCGCGCCGAGCGTCTCGATGGAAGAGGATGCCGTAGAGGTACGGTGGCCACCCATCCGCGCGTCGGCCAAGCCAGGCGAGAAGGACGGTGAGGCGTCGTCCCTTCAACATCCGAGTGGTCACGCACGGCTACGTGGTCTGCCCGACCGTGTTGGTTATCTCGAACACGTGGTAGCTCCACGCGGGCACATCGAGGTAGAGACCGCGGGACACGAGGTCACTTCCATCGCGATCGTAGCAGGCGGAGCTCGTCAGGTCCTTGAGCCGTACTCCGCGGCCGCCCAGGTCTGGAAACGGCAGCCGGACGTAGCACTGCCCCTCGTTCCCGGCATAGTTCACGGCGATGAGCCGCCGCTGCCCGTCCGGCGTCTCCCAGCACCAGGCCAAGAATCCATCCCACGTCCCGTTGCCCTCCCACGCCGGCACGCACTCCAGCAGCCGCCACTGCCCGTCGCGCACGACGGGCTGCCGCAGCACCTTCAAGAGCCCGTCGTAGAAGCGTTTGAGCGTGTCGTCGACCGGCTCCTGCGGCGCGCGGACCAGGTGCGGCGAGATGCGCTTCCGCCGGCCTTCGAACTGGCCCTGGTGGAAGAACCGCAGGCCCGGTGACAAGAACGTGATGATGGCCGCCGCCTCGTGCATCCGCGGCGAGAAGGTCGCGGCCGCCCGGGGCTCGTCATGGTTTTCCAGGAACCGGGCGAGCTTGTTCTGGTAGTCCAGCCCCGCATAGAGATGCTCCCGCACCGGCCGCGCGTGTCCCTCCCGCAGCCGGTCGTACAGCCGCTTGTCGTAGGCGTAGTCGAAGCCCTGCTGCAGCATCGTCCACTCGAGATCCCAGTACACCTCGGCCATGAATCGGAAGCCCGGCACCCGCTCCCGCACGCGCCGCGTCGCGTTGGGCCAGAACAGCGGCGCCCGATGGCCCCAGGTCCGCTCGAACACGTCGGGCAGCACGAGCATGGCCATGTCGCAGCGCACGCCGTCGCATTGGCCGGCGATCCTCTGCAGCTCCCCGATCATCGCCTCCTGCGTGGCGGGATTGCTGTAGTCGAGCTGCAGCGTGTCCGGCCAGCCGGCGAAGTACGGGTCCCGGCCATAAGCCAGGATCAGGTCGCCCCCCTTCCGCTTGACGCGCGTATAGTTTTGCGGCGCCTTCGCCAGGTCGAGCTCCGTCCCCGCCACGAAATACTCCGGGTGGTCCTCCGCCCAGGGATGATCCGGCGCCATGTGGTTGGGAACGAAGTCCAGCAGCAGCCGGAGTCCGCGCTTGCGCAGCCGCTCGCGCAATCGCGCCAGCGCCGCCTCCCCGCCCAGCCCCGGATGCACCGTGTAGCCCGTGATCGCAAACCCGGAGCCCCCGATGTCCTCTTCGCGCAGGTCCGGCAGCGTCTCCTCGAACTCCCGTCGCCATTCGGGATTGGAGCGCGAGATCCGCTGCGCGGCCGCCCCCGTGCGCCAGACGCTCAGAAACCAGACCCAGTCGAACCCCATCCCTGCGACGCGGTCCAGCTCGATGTCCGGAATGTCCTCCAGCGTGGCCGGCCGGCCCAAGGCCCGGGACAGCTCCGTCAACCAGACGCGCGTGTTGATCTGATAGAGCGAGGGATGTGCGGGCAAGGCCTTCATGTCGTCGCGCCACCTTCCGCCTTCCCGCGGGTGAAGGCGGCCATCTTGCCAGCCTCGAGCACCTTCCCCGCGTCGAGCATCCCGAAGAGCTGGATCAGCTTCGCCACCACGCCCGTCCATCCCGTCTGGTGGCTCGCGCCCAGCCCCGCCCCGTTGTCCCCGTGGAAGTACTCATAGAACAGCACGTGGTCGCGCCAGTGGGGATCGGTCTGGAACTTCTCGGTCCCGCCGTAGACGGCCCGCCGGCCGCGCTCATCGCGAAGGAAGATGCGGGTGAGCCGGTCCGAGATCTCCTTGGCGACCTCGAAGAGGTTCATCATGTGGCCGGAACCGGTCGGGCATTCGATCTTGAAGCTGTCGCCGTAGTACAGGTAGAAGTTCAGGAGCGCCCTGATGAGCACGGCATTGACGGGCATCCAGACCGGCCCCCGCCAGTTGGAATTGCCGCCGAACATGCCCGTGTTCGACTCGGCCGGCAGATAGTCCACCCGGTACTCCTGGCCGTGGACGTGGAAGACGTAGGGGTGCCGCTCGTGGAACTTGGAGAGCGACCGGATGCCGTAGGGGCTCAGGAACTCGGCCTCGTCGAGCATCTTCGAGAGGATCCGACGGAGCCGCTCGGGGTTGATCAAAGCAAAGATACCCCGCTCGGCCACGCCAAAGTGACCTGGACCCGTAGGATGGATCGACTCCAGGAGTTCCGGCATCTGGCGCACGCGTGTCGAAATCCGCGGCCATGACCCGCGGAACGCGCTCGCGCTGCCACTTCTCGATCACCGTCGTGGCGCACAGGGGCAGGAGCCCCACCATCGAGCGCACCTTGAGCCGGGTGGCGCTGCCGTCGGGGAGCCGCAAGAGGTCGTAGTAGAAGCCGTCCTCCTCGTCCCACATGCCGTCCTGTCCGGGCTTGTTCATGGCCGCGGCGATATAAAGAAAATGCTCCACGAACTTGAAGGCCATGTCCTCGTAGGTCTTGTCGTGGCTGGCGAGCTCGACGGCGAGCTCCAGCATGTTCTGGGTGAAGAGGGCCATCCAGGCGGTGCCGTCCGCCTGCTCCAGGTAGCCCCCGGTGGGCAGCGGGGCGCTCCGGTCGAAGACCCCGATGTTGTCGAGGCCGAGGAACCCGCCCTCGAAGACGTTCTTGCCGAACCGGTCCTTGCGGTTCACCCACCAGGTGAAGTTCAGCATGAGCTTGTTGAACGCCGCCCTGAGGAAGTCGAGATCGACCTCGCCCCGGAGGGCCTGCTCGGTGCGGTGCAGGAACAGCGTCGCCCAGGCGTGCACCGGCGGGTTCACGTCGCTGAAGTTCCACTCGTAGGCGGGAATCTGGCCGCTGGGATGCAGGTACGCCCCGCGGAGCATCAGCTCCATCTGATCCTTCGCGAAGTCGGGGTCCACGATCGAGATGGGGAGCGTGTGGAAGGCGAGGTCCCAGGCGGCGTACCAGGGGTACTCCCACTTGTCGGGCATAGAGATGATGTCGTCGTTGATCATGTGGAACCACTCTCGGTTCCGGAAGTCACGGCTGCCACGGTGCAGGGGATGGGCGCGGTGCTCCTCCAGCCAGTCATCAGCGTCCCAGTAGTAATACTGCTTGGACCACAGCATGCCGGCGATGGCCTGGCGCATCACGCTGGCCGCATCCGGCGAGACCGATGGCGGCGTCACGGACTTGTAGAACGCGTCAGCCTCCTGCAGGCGAGCGGCCAGCGTCTCGTCGAAGTCCTTCCCGAAGGGGCCGGCGCTCCCTTTGGTCGGCGTGCGCGACCCGGCCGGAGTCTGGGCGGTGAGGCGCAGCCGCACCGTCGCCGATCGGCCGGCGCCGATCTTCAGCCGGTAGTGCGCGGCAGCCTTGGTGCCGCGCCGCTCGGGGTTCACAGCCTCCTGCCGACCCTGGACCACATAGTCGTTGATGCCGTCCTTCAGATACGGGCCCGCGTCCGGGTAGTCGAGGTGGAGCTTGGCATGGTTGGTCGAGTTCTCGGTAAAGAGGAGAGGCGCCGTGCCTTCGCAGTACAGATAGTAGGTGCCCAGCCCGGCATGGGCTGCTGCGATCGTGCTCGTGCCCGCCGTGCCGTCGATCTGCTCGAGCATCGGTTTCTCAGCGCGATGGACGATCCACGGTGCCCAGTCGTTGCGGAACCAGAGGGTCGGCAGCACGTGTAGTTCGGCGTCCTGCGGGCCGCGGTTACAGGCCGTGATCTGGATCAGGATGTCCTCGGGCGATGCTTTGGCATACTCCACGAACACGTCGAAGTAGCGGTCCTGCTCGAAGACCCCGGTGTCGAGGAGCTCGTACTCCATCTCGTCGCGGCTGCGCCGCCGGTTCGTCTCCACCAGGTCGGCGTAGGGATAGGCCGCCTGCGGGTACTTGTACAGGAACTTCATGTACGAGTGGGTCGGCGTCGAGTCGAGGTAGAAGTAGTACTCCTTGACGTCCTCGCCGTGGTTGGCTTCGCTGTTCGTGAGCCCGAAGAGCCGCTCCTTCAGGATCGGGTCCTTGCCGTTCCACAGAGCGAGGGCGAAGCAGAGGCGCTGCTTGTCGTCGGAGATCCCTCCCAGGCCGTCCTCGCCCCAGCGATACGCCCGGGACCGGGCGTGATCGTGGGTGAAGAAGTTCCAGGCATCTCCGTTTTCGCTGTAATCCTCCCGGACCGTCCCCCACTGCCGGTCCGAAAGATACGGTCCCCATTTCCGCCACGGAACCTGCTTAGTGCGGGCTTCTTCGAGACGACCATGCTCGATGTCCATCTGCGGTCTCCTCGGCTCTCCAAGCCTCTGTATGCATCTTCGCGCGCTAGTTGATCGGCGTCGCGGCCATCGCGGTCTTCCCGGACGGGCTCAATCCCGCGTCTTCAACTTGAATTCGAGGATCTGCGCGAGTGTTCCCTGACTGCGGCAGCGGCAAGGCTGCTCCTCCATCCGCTTGGACCACCACGACGAGGCTGAAGTATCTACTCAAGATTGACCGCTCCTGCCTTGATGGGCAGCGGAGCTGCCCGAAGGGAGGGTCAAGTGATCAAGCTGACCGATGTGAAGGTGCGCATACAGTACCGGCCGAGGGTCCGACAGCGGCTCATGGTGCTCGCTTCGCCAGGCTGAATGGCCCGACGGTGGCCGGGCGCCGCTTCGGCGTTTAGCGTCCGGACGATTCGGCGCGGGCGTGCGCGGTGGCGGCAAGACGCTCTGCAAGGGCTGGTGACCTGATATCCACGCCGCCGAGGCCGGCGTATCTACCCCCAGGATCGTCGAGCTCATTGGCCAAGCGTGTCGAGACTTGGCTTGTGAGCGCCGAGCACGCAATTGTGGCTGCGCCGGGTCCACGAGGTGCGCGTGGTGGTGGGCACGATCCAGCGGCTCTTCCGAGATCTGGGGCTACCACGTCTGCGGCGGACACCGAAACGGGGCGCCGGCGTCGTCCAATGCCTGTCATGCGGCCTCGACTTCCGCTTGATGGAACTGGCTGCGACGGCGGGACGGGGCAGCACGAACGTGTTCATCCCGAAGCCGTTCGAGCCGGTGTCACTGCTTCGCCTCGTCGGCAGCATCCTGAGCGTGTCGGTTGGGAGAGATCGACGCGGCAGCGATGCGCGGCTTTCAGCCTGTCGACCTCTCTACTCAGCGCCTCCCACGCCGCCCGCTGCGTCGCGTGCCAGGGCGTGCGCTCCCACCCGGTGCTGCACCAGGAGCGCCACCGCGCCGATCAACGCCTCGAGACCGACGGGCTTTTCCACATGGAGCTGGAACCCCGCACGCAGCACGCTCTCGCGGTCCTCGATACCGGTGAAGGCGGTGAGGGCGGCGGCAGGTGTGTCTCCGCCACGTTCCGGTGGTAGCGCTCGAATCTGCCGGATCAGCCAGTACCCGCCTTTCCCCGGCATCCCGAGGTCGCTCAGAAGCACGTCGGGGCGCTCCCATTGCAGGGCCGCGAGCGCTTCCTCGGCGGAACCGACCGCAGTGACCTCGGCGCCATCCTCCGTGAGGATGTCAGCTACGACCTGGAGCACGTAGGGCGTGTCGTCGACGACCAGCACGCGGACGCCACTGAGACGAGCACCCCTGAGCCGCACTGCGGGACTCGTCATGTGTCACCCCCATACGTGCCGTATCAGAACGCGACTCTACCGGGGGCCATACGCGAAAAGTGTTCAAGAGTGAACACCGCGACCAAGGTCCAGGTAGGAGGGGTCCGAGCCTCTGAGCTACAGGGATAGTTAGGCCTCTTGGTCGTGCCTGGCCTGCCTCTCGGCATCCCAGACCTGAAAGCAGTCGACGTGAAAGCGAAGCGCTCTCCAATCATCCCCGCAAATCAGGCTCATTCTGTCAGCCGTTGTGATCGTGAGCCCGCATCCATCGCAGGTGTGACCGAAGCCGTAGCCGTCACCGTGCCAAAGCTCAATCGTGCGGTCACGCGGAAGGCTGCCATCTTCGATCCGGTGCCGAATGAGCTGTCGAACAACATCTGGGGCCATACATAGCAGGATTCCATATCGGCGTGTCCGATCAATAAGCACTTGCCTATAGAGAGTATGGGCGAAATGCCTAGTTGCGGCGGTTCCGATTGGCCGTCCGCGCGGCAGGCGACGACTTTGGTCTACGGTTCATCAGGACGATGATCCCGACCCCGGTCAAGCAGAAACCCCCAACGAGTACCGGCCACGGGTTGAGGCGTGCTTTCGCCGCGCTCTGAAGATCGCCCGGAGCCAGGAGGCAAGATCGCTCGAGCTCAGGAGCGCGATGAGTCTCACACGCCTGTCCGCGTGGCGCGGTGGATCCACAACGCGGACACGCTTCTCCGCTCGCTCGTCGCGTCCTTCACTGAAGCGAAGGACCTACCCTCCTCGCGATCCGCAGGACGATGTGCAACACTACCCTCTGCTCGCCCGGCGAGCGCAGAGAACACGTCATGGACGAAGAGCCCTCGATACAGCGCCGGCTCGCCGCCATTCTTGCCGCCGATATCGCGGGCTACAGCCGACTCATGCACGAGGACGAGCCCGCGACCGTGCGCGACCTCAAGTCCCATCAGAGCGTGATCCTGCCGCTGGTCGGCCAGCACGGTGGGCGGATCATCGACACCGCCGGCGATGGCATCATGGCCGAGTTTCCCAGCGTCATCGGCGCCACCGAGTGTGCGGTCGAGATCCAGACCGTCATGGCCGAGCGCAACCAGCGGGTGCTCGAGAGTCGCCGCATGCGGTTTCGCATCGGGATCAATCTGGGAGATGTGATCCACGACGAGACCCGGATCTACGGTGACGGCATCAACATCGCGGCGCGGCTGGAAGCGCTGGCTCAGCCGGGCGGCGTGCTCGTTTCCAATACCGTCTACGATCAGGTCCGCGGCAAGCTGCCGTTCACCTTCGAGGATGTGGGCGAGCGGCAGGTCAAGAACATCGAGCAGCCCGTGCGAATGTATCAACTCCACATCCCGGGTGCAGCCTCCAAGGCGGTGGCCACGCTCGTCAGACGCCCCACCCTAATGGGCCGCAGGCGTTGGATGGTGTGGGGCCTGGCGGCGTTCCTGGTTCTCCTCGTGGCAGGCGGAGCTTGGTGGATGGGCTCGCCGTTCTTTCCAGGCCAGCGAGCAGACAGCACAGAGGCGCCGCGTCTCTCAATCGTCGTGCTGCCCTTTCAGAATCTCAGTGGCAATCCGGGCGAGGACTACTTTGCCGATGGCATCACCGAAGACCTGACAAGTGATCTATCGCGAATTGCTGGAAGCTTTGTCATCGCGAGGAACACTGCGTTCACGTTCAAGGGCAAGGCCGTGGATGTCCGGCAAATCGGCCGGGAGCTGGGCGTCCGATATGTGCTCGAGGGGAGCGTACGCCGGATGGGAGGAACCGTCCGCGTCAACGCGCAGCTCATCGACGCGGGCACTGGCGCGCATCTGTGGGCCGAACAGATGGACATCGACCAAAGCGCGCTGGGGACCCTCCAGAACAACTTCGCCATCGCGAACCGACTTGCACGGACGCTCAGTGTTGAACTCGTCAATGTCGAGGGTCGCCGGCCGCCGCGCGCGGACCCAGATGCGGTGGACCTCACCATGCGCGGCTGGTCCCTCTTGAATGGAGGGCCTACGAACAAGGACGACGTGCACAAATCTGTCGCGTTGTTCGAGGATGCTCTTCGAATCGATCCCGACAATAGTCAGGCCCGAGTCGGGCTCGCTCAGGCCCTTACCCTCGTATACCGCAACCGTTGGGATCCCGAAGCTGCCAAGGTGCTGGCCCGTGCCGACGAAGCGGCCGCGCGGGCCGTCGCTGCCGCGCCCAACTATGCCCATGCTCACTATGTGAAGGCCGAGGTTCTCGGATTGTCCAACCGGTTTGATGCTGCGCTCGCGACGTACGACAGCGCCATCGCCCTCGATCGGAACCATGCTGCGGCCTACGTTGGACGGGCCCGGAACTTAGTTGGGATTGGTCGGGCGGCGGATGCATTGGCGCCCGTCGAGAAGGCGATACGCCTAAGTCCGCGCGATCCTGATTTGTACGTCTGGTATTTCGTCCTCTGCCACGCGAACACGCACCTGGCGCGCGACGCTCAGGCCATCGAATGGTGCCTCAAGTCGATTGCGACCGGTAAGACGTTCTTTTTCGCCTACGTGGATCTGGCCTCCGCTTACGCGTGGCGCGCGCAGAACGCAGAAGCGGCGGCCGCGGTTCGGGAGCTCCTGAAGCTGAGACCGGGATTCACGGTGCAGCAATTGACCGAGGAAGGATTCAGTTTTTCCGACAACCCAACGTTCCGCAAGGAGTATCAGCGGATCATCGAGGGAGTACGTAAGGCCGGGTTGCCAGAAAGGTAAACGGCGTGAACAGGAGATGGCACGAGCGGCCTCCCGCCGCGACGATGACCTGGCGCCGGACTCGGACGGAGTGGGCGTGATGGCTGCGGGAGCTTTGGTGGGGTCGTTGCCTGCGAACCCGCGCACCCTCGTGGTGATCCCAACCTACAACGAGCGCGAGAGCATCGGCGCATTGCTCCGCGAAGTGCGCAAGGTCGCCGATGTGGACGTCCTCGTTGTCGACGATGGCTCGCCCGATGGCACGGCCGATGCGGTGGCGGCCGCACGGGCGGATGACGCAGCGGTCTACCTCCTCGCCCGGCCCCGGCGGCTCGGTCTCGCCTCGGCCTACCTGGCTGGCTTCGACCACGCCGTCCGGGAGGGGTACGATCTCGTCTTCGAGATGGACGCGGACTTCTCCCATCCGCCGCGCTATCTCCCTGTGTTCCTGGAGCGCATCCGTGAGGCGGACCTCGTCGTGGGTTCGCGCTACGTGCCCGGGGGCGGTATCGCCAGTTGGAGTGTGCTCCGACGGCTAATCAGCCGCGGCGGCAACCTGTACGCGCGCGCCGTGCTCGGCTCCAACCTGTGCGACCTCACGGCCGGGTTCAAGTGCTTCCGGGTCGCCGCTCTCCGGCGGTTCAATCTGTCGCGCATCACGTCCGAGGGGTACTCCTTCCAGATCGAGCTGAGCTACATCTTCGCGAGGAACGGCTTTCGGGTTGTGGAGATCCCGATCGTCTTCGAGGAGCGTCGCGCCGGTCAGTCCAAGATGTCGTTGGGCATCGTCCTGGAGTCCCTGACCAAGGTCTGGGCGCTGCGGTTCGCTCCGCCCACGACGGCGCTGCGGCCCTCACCCGAAGAGACCGGCCCGACGGAGTGTTGACTTGTCGGTCGTCGCGGCGCTCGCCCTCACCGTCGTGGCAGTCATGGCCGCCGCGGATTCGCCACCCGTCCCCCCGTCGCCGCTAGCCCCCACGCCGAAGCCAGTGGCCGTCGAGCTCAAGGGTCCGGACATCTACCACATCTGGCTCGAGGGCAGCCGGTTGGCCGCCGGCGAGAACCCCTACGCGCGGATCATGACCGGCAACATGCAGGAGAACCGGAAGTACCCGACACACCTCCCGCTCTTATACATCCTCGTGGCCGGCACCCGCATCCTCGGCGTGACCGAGTACGACGACTGGCTGCGGCTCTGGCGGGCGCTCGTGTTGGTGACTCAAATCGGCATCGGTGTCCTCCTCTTCGTGGCGTGTCGGCGGGCTGGCTACCCCGTCCTCGGGGTGTTCGCGGGGCTTTTCTGGGGCCTGAATCGCTGGACACTCTACGTTGCCAAGATCGCCCAGGTGGACTTCCTCCCTATCCTGTGTCTGCTCGGCTCACTGCTCCTGTTCGACACGCGTCGTCGCGCCTCGCTGCTGCTCTTCGGCCTCTCCCTAGCCTTGAAACACATAGCGATCCTCGTCACACCGCTCTACCTTGTCTGGACTTGGCGTAAAGCATCCGACCCGAGCGCTCGCCTCCGGGAGGTGGCGGGGGCTGCGGGGTGGATCGCCCTCGTGCCGGGGTTGCTGTCGCTGCCGTTCCTGGCTTGGAACGCCGAGGCATTCGTGCGCTCGATCCTTTTCTCGGCTACCCGCAACGCGGACAGCCACGTAAGCGCGTTCTCCTTCGACACCCAACTGGGGCTCACGGGGCTGCCCGCCCGCCTGCCAATGCTCCTCTTGATAGCGCTCGTGCTGGTGGCGGCGGCGCGCGGCGAGATTGGACGCTATCTAGCTGTACTGCTCGTCTTCGCCACGTTCCTGGATTTCAATACCGTCTTCTTCCTGCAGTACGTGGCGTGGACCGTACCATTCCTGGTCCTGGCTGCCCTCGACCGCCGGCCGTGATCCATAGAATCGAAGTTCAATCGGACATCAAGAAGATGAGGGGACGCACATCCTCCTCGGGCGTCCAGTCCCAGTAGCGTAGCAGGATCGTGTAGACCATCAGCCCGGGCGTTGCAATCCGACAGCGACCTGGCCGACGCCGCGCCAGGAGTCGAGCTCCCTCCCCGTCGCACTCCCTCGCCGGAGTAACGGATGTGGGACTTAGGTCTCACTGGACCCAACCGGCAAAGGGCGCCTCTCATACCCCTCTGGAGTTGAAGCGGACCGCCTCGATCGATCCTGATGGCAACAGCTTGAACTCGGCAGAAGAGACTGGCAGCGTGATAGCGCACAGGTGTGAGCTCCGACGCAGGAGGGTCGTGCGATGAGCAACGATGATCTGGCGAACGTCGCGGCGACGCTGACGGCCGACGGGAAGGGCATCCTCGCGGCCGACGAGACCGTCGGTACCTTGACCAAGCGGTTCGACGCGCTCGGGATCCCGTCCACCGAGCAGAGCCGGCGCACGTACCGGGAGATGCTCTTCACCGCCACGGGCGCGGCGGAATTCATCAGCGGCGTCATCATGCAAGACGAGACCATCCGGCAGAAGAGCTCCGGCGGGACGCCCCTCGTTCAGGTGCTCTCGAGCCAGGGCATCGTTCCCGGAATCAAGGTCGATACCGGCGCGAAGCCTCTCGCCGCGGCGCCCGGCGAGACGATCACCGAGGGGCTCGACGGGCTCCGGGACCGCCTCGCGGAGTACCACGGCATGGGCGCGCGCTTCGCGAAGTGGCGGGCCGTCATTCGCATCGCGGACGCGCTGCCGAGCCCGGCATGCGTGATTGCGAACGCGCACGCCCTCGGCCGATACGCCGCGCTCTGTCAGGAGCAGCGCCTCGTGCCGATCGTCGAGCCCGAAGTGCTGATGGACGGATCGCATCCCATCGAGCGCTGCGAGGAGGTTACCGGCATGGTCTTGCACGCCGTGTTCCAAGCCCTCCTCGAGCAGGGTGTCTCGCTGGAGGCCATGCTGCTCAAGCCCAACATGGTCATCGCGGGCACGCAGAGCCCCCGTCCGGCCTCGGTGCAGCAGGTCGCGACGGCCACGCTCCGCTGCCTGCGCCGACACGTGCCCGCGGCCGTACCCGGCATCGTGTTCCTGTCGGGCGGCCAGAGCGACCGGGTGGCGACCGCCCACCTGGACGCGATCAACCGGCTGCCGGGGCCCAAGCCCTGGAAGATCAGCTTCTCCTACGGGCGCGCGCTCCAGGATCCGGCGCTGGAGGCCTGGCACGGGCGGGACGAGAATCTGAAATCCGGCCAGGAGGCCCTGGCCCAGCGGGCTCGGTGCAACGGCGCGGCCAGTCGCGGGACGTACACCGAGGAGATGGAGGCGAAGTCGGCGGGGGTCGGCACTCCGGCGCATCGCCGCGAGGGGCACGACGACTGACACGCACGGCGGGCACGCACCGTCTTCAGACGGAGCGGACGCCCACGCGGAAACGCTGAGGCCGAGGAATCAGAGGAGGCGCTCATGGCGAAGGCGCTATCAGACAAGGAACAGGCACTCCTGGACGCGTACTGGCGGGCGGCGAACTATCTGTCGGTCGGCCAGATCTATCTCTACGACAACCCCTTGCTCAAGAAACCCCTGACCAAGGAGCACATCAAACCGCGGCTGCTGGGGCACTGGGGGACCACCCCTGGCCTGAACTTCATCTACGCCCACCTGAACCGGGTGATCAAGAAGCACGATCTCAACATGCTCTACATCACCGGGCCCGGGCATGGCGGCCCCGGACTGGTCGCGAACGCTTACCTCGAGGGGACCTACAGCGAGGTCTATCCGAACATCTCTGCGGACGAGGAGGGCATGAAGCGCCTCTTCACCCAGTTCTCGTTCCCCGGCGGCATTCCCAGCCACGTCGCGCCGGAGACTCCTGGCTCGATGCACGAGGGCGGTGAGCTCGGCTACGCCATCTCGCACGCGTACGGCGCCGCCTTCGACAACCCCGATCTGATCGTCGCCTGCGTCGTGGGCGACGGCGAGGCGGAGACCGGGCCGCTGGCCACGAGCTGGCATTCCAACAAGTTCCTGAACCCGGTGACCGACGGGGTCGTGCTGCCGATCCTTCATCTGAACGGCTACAAGATCGCCAATCCCTGCGTGCTGGCCCGGATCAGCCACGAGGAGCTGGACCAGCTGTTCCGGGGGTATGGCTACACGCCGTATTTCGTCGAGGGCCACGAGCCGGACAAGATGCACGAGCTCATGGCGTCCACCCTGGACACCATCGTCGACGAGATCAAGCGCGTCAAGACCGATGCGCTGCGCAAGGGCTTCACGGAACGGCCCCGCTGGCCCATGATCGTGCTCCGCACCCCCAAGGGCTGGACCTGCCCGAAGGAGATCGACGGCAAGCGCACCGAGGATTACTGGCGCGCCCACCAGGTGCCGATGGGAGAGATGCACTCCAACCCGGCCCACGTGCAAATCCTCGAGCAGTGGATGAAGAGCTACAGGCCCGACGAGGTCTTCGGCGACACCGGGCGGCTCCGGCCCGAGCTGGCCGAGCTCGCCCCGCGGGGCAGCCGTCGCATGAGCGCCAACCCGCACACCAACGGCGGCCTGCTTCTCCGCGACCTGCGCCTGCCGGATTTCCGCGACTACGCCGTCCAGGTGACGGCTCCGGGCGCCGTCACCGCCGAGTCGACCCGGGTCATGGGCAAGTTCCTCCGCGACGTGATGAAGCTCAACCTGGAGGCCCGGAACTTCCGGCTCTTCAGCCCGGACGAGAACAACTCGAACCGCTGGCAGGACGCGCTGGAGGTCACCAACCGCGCCTGGGTGGCGGAGACCCATCCGTGGGACGACCATCTGGCTCCCGACGGCCGGGTGATGGAGATGCTCAGCGAGCACCAGTGCCAGGGCTGGCTGGAGGGCTATCTGCTGACCGGCCGCCATGGCTTCTTCTCCTGCTACGAGGCGTTCATCCACATCATCGACTCGATGTTCAACCAGCACGCCAAGTGGCTGAAGGTGTGCAACGACATCCCCTGGCGCCGGCCCATCGCCTCGCTCAACTACCTGCTGTCGTCGCACGTCTGGCGACAGGACCACAACGGCTTCAGCCACCAGGACCCCGGCTTCATCGACCACGTCGTCAACAAGAAGGCCGAGGTGGTGCGCGTGTACCTGCCGCCCGACGCCAACTGCCTGCTCTCGGTCACCGATCACTGCCTGCGCAGCCGGAACTACGTCAACGTCGTCGTCGCCGGCAAGCAGCCGGCGCCCCAGTGGTTGACGATGGACGAGGCGGTCAAGCACTGCGCAGCCGGACTCGGGATTTGGGAATGGGCCAGCAACGACCGGGGCGATGAGCCCGACGTCGTGATGGCCTGCTGCGGTGACGTGCCGACCCTGGAGACCCTGGCCGCCGTCGACCTGCTCCGCCAGCACGCGCCCGACCTCAAAGTACGCGTCATCAACATCGTGAACCTCATGAAGCTGCAGCCCGCGAGCGAGCACCCGCACGGCCTGTCGGACCACGACTTCAACGCGCTGTTCACCACGGACAAGCCGATCATCTTCGCCTTCCACGGCTACCCGTGGCTCATACACCGGCTGACCTACCGGCGGGCCGGTCACCAGAACCTCCACGTGCGTGGCTACAAGGAGGAGGGCACCACCAGCACGCCGTTCGACATGTGCGTGATGAACGACATCGACCGCTTCCATCTGGTGGGCGACGTGATCGACCGCGTGCCGAAGCTCGGCGCGCGGGCCGCGTACGCCAAGCAGGCTATTCGCGACCGGCTCATCGAGCACAAGGAATACATCGCACGGCATGGCGACGACATGCCCGAGATCACCGACTGGAAGTGGGGGCAGGCGCCGGCGGCCGGCGGCGTCCGGTCGACGGAGGCCGACAACGCCTGAGCCGGGAGGTGGAGGGCCGTGAACGTCTTCGCGATCAGGCACGGGGAGACCGCGTGGAGCCTGAGCGGGCAGCACACGGGCACGACGGACATCCCGTTGACCGACAACGGCCGGCGACTGGCCGAGCGGATGCGACCGGTGCTGGCCAGGGAGAAGTTCGCCCTCGTGCTCGTGAGCCCACTGCAGCGGGCGCGAGAGACGTGTGAGCGGGCGGGTCTCGGCGGCAAGGCTGTGATCGACTCCGATCTCGTCGAGTGGAACTACGGCAAGTACGAGGGGCTCACGCCCAAGCAGATCCATGAGGAGGCACCGGGCTGGCTGATCTTCCGGGATGGATGCCCGGGCGGCGAAGCGCCGGACCAGGTTGGTGCGCGGGCGGATCGGGCGATCGCCCGGGCGCGGAGCGTCGAGGGTGACGTCGCGGTGTTCGCGCACGGACACGTGCTGCGCGTGCTCGTGGCGCGCTGGATCGGGCTGCCCGCCGGGGCCGGCCAGCACTTTCTGCTCGATACGGGCACATTGAACGTCCTTGGCTACTACCGGGGGACCCCTGCCGTGAAGATCTGGAATGCTCCCTTCAGCTAGCTCGGCACCCCGTGGAGACCCGGTGGGCGAGATGGGAAGCGCGCCGCGCTGAGGCCAGCATGCCCGACGCGATTGCCGTCATCAATGCCGGCTCGTCGAGTGTCAAGTTCTCATTGTTTCTCGCGCGCGATGGCGACCTCACGCTCGAGGTGCGCGGTCAGGTCGAGGGCCTCGCCACGTCGCCGCGTATGGTGGTCAGGGACTCGTCCGGCCGAACCGTAGCCGAGCGGTCGTGGGGCGAGGATGTGAGACTCGGCCACGATGGCGCCGTGGAGCACCTCAGGGGGTTCCTCCGCGAGCACCTCGCCGGTGACCGACTCGTCGGCGTCGGTCACCGGGTCGTCCACGGCGGCCTCGACTACACCGCGCCGGTCCGCGTGGATGCGAGCGTGCTCAAGGCCCTGGAGCAGTTCGTCCCGCTGGCGCCCTTGCACCAACCCCACAATCTGTCCCCGATCGCGGCACTACTCGAGCGCGCGCCGGAGCTTCCGCAGGTGGTCTGCTTCGACACGGCATTCCACCGCACGAACCCTGATGTCGCACAGCGATTCGCCCTGCCGCCCGAGCTCCACGACGCCGGCGTTCGGCGCTACGGCTTCCACGGCCTGTCCTACGAGTACATCGCCTCCGTGCTGGCGCGGTTCGACGCCAGGGGGGCCGCGGGCAAGACGATCGTGCTGCATCTGGGCAACGGCTCGAGCATGTGCGCGCTCGCGGACGGCCGGAGCCTGGCGAGCACGATGGGTTTCACGGCTGTCGACGGGCTCCCCATGGGCACGCGCTGCGGAACCCTGGATCCCGGCGTGATCCTGTATCTCCTGAACGAGCGCAGGATGAGCGTCCAAGCCGTCGAGCAGCTCATCTACCACGAGTCCGGACTACTCGGCGTGTCCGGCGTCTCGAGCGACATGCGAACGCTGCTGGGGAGCGCCGAACCCCGCGCGAGGCTGGCCATCGACGTCTATGTGTATCGCATCCGGCGCGAGCTGGGGTCGCTCGCGGGCGCCCTCGGCGGGCTCGACGCACTCGTGTTCACGGCCGGTGTGGGCGAGAACGCCGCCGCGATCCGCGAGCGCGTCTGCCGTGATGCGGGATGGCTCGGGCTCACGCTCGACCCGGCGGCCAATGCGACAGGCGGGCCCCGAATCAGCGCGGCGGACAGCCGCGTGGCCGCGTGGGTGATCCCCACCAACGAGGAGCTCATGATCGCGCGCCACACGCGACGCTTGCTCGAGAGCGAGTGAAGGAGGCGCGACGCGCCGCCCGGCACGCCAGGACGAGGGAGTTATTCACAGGCCGGGATTACGACTCGGACCGCGTGATGGCGCGCTTCGCGGTGGTGCGCCGCGAGCGCATGGTCGCCTGGTGATCGCAAACGCGACGTCGCCCGGTGGACCGCAGGCATGGCGATCGTATTGAGACGCAAGGAAGGTGGCATCATGACGAACACGCGCGCGTCCGGTGTCGAGAAGCTACTCGAACAATACGGATGCGGCCCCATCTCGTTCTCGGGCACGGGCGACGGGCTCTACGAACGCCACCTGCTGTTCGACAGCGTCGTCGCCCCGACGGCTGCCGGCGCTCGCGAGCGCTTCGAGGCGATCGCTCGCTCTGTGCGAGACGTCCTCTCCCAGCGCTGGGTGCGCACGGAGAGCACGTACGAGCAGGAGAACCCCAAGCGCATCTACTACCTATCGATGGAATTCCTCATCGGCCGGTCGCTGGCCAACAACGTCACCAACCTGCTGCTAGGCCCCATCGCCCGGGGCGCCGCTGCACAAAAGCACCTCGACTGGCTCCACGTGCTCGAGGAGGAGCCCGACGCCGGACTGGGCAACGGCGGCCTCGGGCGCCTGGCCGCGTGCTTCCTCGACTCGATGGCGACGCTGCAACTACCGGCCATGGGCTACGGGCTGCGCTACGAGTACGGCATCTTCAAGCAGGCCCTCCGGGACGGCTGGCAGCTGGAGCAGCCGGACAACTGGCTCCGCCGCCCGGACCCGTGGGAGGTGGCGCGGCCGCACGAAAAGGTCGAGGTCGCGCTGAACTGCTCGTTCGAAGTGCGTGGCGGCACCCTGCGCGCCGTCGCTGGCCAGCCCTCCACGCTGATCGGAATCCCCTTCGATCGCCCCGTCGTGGGCTATGGCGGCAAGACCATCAACACCCTCAGGCTCTGGGCCGCCGCGGCGACGGATCAGTTCGACTTCCAGGCCTTCAGTCACGGCGAGTTCGTGGGCGCGCTGGCCGAGAGGCTCGCGGGCGAGTCCCTGACCCGGGTGCTGTACCCGGACGACTCCACGAGCTTGGGACAGGGACTGCGCTTCGTGCAGGAGTACTTCCTGGTCGCCTGCTCGTTGGCCGATCTTGTGCGGCGCTTCCGGCGCCACAACGCCGACTGGAGCGCGCTACCCGAGAAGGTCGCCATCCAGCTCAACGATACGCACCCGGCGATGGCCGTCCCCGAGCTGATGCGCATCCTGCTCGACGAGGCGCACCTCCGCTGGGACGTGGCCTGGGACCTCACGCAGCGGGCGCTCGCGTATACCAATCACACGCTGCTGCCCGAGGCCCTGGAGAAGTGGCCGCTCACGTGGTTCGAGCAGATGCTGCCCCGCCACCTGGAGATCATCTTCGAGATCAACCGCCGCCTGCTCGATGAGGTTCGGACCCGCTTCCCCGGCGACGAGGGCCGCGTCGCACGCGTGAGCCTCGTCGAGGAGGGTAGCGAGCGCAAGATCCGAATGGCCAACCTGGCCATCGTGGGCTCGCACAGCACCAACGGCGTGGCCGCGATCCACTCCGAGTTGCTCCGCGCGACGACGGTCAACGACCTGGCCGAGATGTTCCCCGAGCGCTTCAACAACAAGACCAATGGCGTCACGCCACGACGCTGGCTGCTGCTGGCCAACCCGGCGCTCGCCCGCACGATCAGCGCGGCCATCGGCGACGGCTGGATCACGGACCTGGGCCAGCTCCGGCGCCTCGCGCCGCTCGCCGCGGACGCGGGCTTCCTGGACGACTTCCGGAAGGCCAAGCTCGAAGCGAAGTCGCAATTCGCCGACTGGCTGAAAGTGGCGGCCGGGCTCACGGTGGATCCGGAGTCCATCTTCGACAGCCAGGTCAAGCGCATCCACGAATACAAGCGGCAGCTTCTCAACGGCCTCCGGATCGTGGTGCTCTACAACCGTCTGCGAGCGAACCCGGCGCTCTCGATGATGCCGCGAACGTTCTTTTTCGCGGGCAAGGCAGCGCCGGCCTACCGGCTGGCCAAGCTCATCATCAAGTTCCTCAACAACCTGGCCGGCACGATCGACGGCGACCCCGCCGTGCGCGGGCGGCTCAAGGTCTTGTTTCTGCCCGACTACTGCGTGTCGCTGGCGGAGCGGCTGATCCCCGCCACCGACGTCTCAAACCAGATCTCGACCGCGGGCTACGAGGCCAGCGGCACCAGCAACATGAAGTTCATGATGAACGGCGCGCTGACCATCGGCACGCGCGATGGCGCAACGATCGAGATGGCCCAGGAAGCGGGCGAGGAGAACTTCTTCCTGTTCGGCCTCACGGCGGACCAGGTCGCCGGCAGCCGCAGCCGGTACAACCCTCACTGGCACTACGACAACGAGGCGGAGACGCACGCGGCACTCGACCTGATCTTCTCCGACCACTTCAGCCGCAACGAGCCGGGCGTCTTCGCCCCGTTGCGCGACACGTTGCTGACGGGCGGCGACCACTATATGCACCTGGCCGACCTCACCTCCTATCTCGAGGCGGACCGGCGTCTGGTGCAGCTCTACGCGGACTCCAAGGGATGGGCGCACAAGGCCGTCCTGAACGTGGCCTCCTCCGGGAAATTCTCCAGCGACCGCACCATCGCCGAGTACGCGGCCGGCATCTGGGGGGCAAAGCCGTGCCCGGTGTCGTAGAGGGATCCGTGACCACCTCCCCCCTGGCGGGCAAGCCGGCGCCGAAGACGATGCTGGTGGACCCGGCCCGGCTCGACTCATGGCCGAGAGAATGGGACGAGCGCATCCGACGCAATGAAAGGATGAGTCATGACGGCGAAGTCGGCGCTAACGGCACGGCCTTCGTGGAAGGCGCTCCAGGCGCATCTGAAAACGATCCGATCGCTGCACCTCCGGACGCTCTTCGCGGGCGACGGGACTCGTGGTGAGCGCCTGACCGCGGAGGCGGCCGGCATCTATCTCGATTACTCCAAGAATCGCGTCACGGACGAGACCCTCACGCTGCTATGTCAACTGGCCGAGGAGTCCGGCCTGCGCGAGCGCATCGATGCGATGTTCCGTGGAGACAAGATCAACCTGACGGAGGATCGGGCCGTCCTGCACGTCGCCTTGCGCGCCCCGCGCGGTACCTCGATCGTCGTGGACGGCAAGAACGTCGTGCCCGAGGTTCACGCCGTCCTCGACGCCATGGCGGACTTCTCGGACCGCGTACGGAGCGGCGTGTGGCAGGGACACAGCGGCAAGCGCATTCGCAACGTCGTCAACATCGGCATCGGCGGCTCCGACCTCGGCCCCGTGATGGCCTATGAGGCGCTCAGGCACTACAGCGACCGCGCCATGGTCTTTCGCTTCGTATCGAACGTCGACGGGACCGATCTTGCCGAGGCGACCCGTGACCTGGATCCGACGGAGACCCTCTTCATCGTGTCGTCGAAGACCTTTACGACACTCGAAACGATGACCAACGCCGAGAGCGCGCGCCAGTGGTTGCTCGCAGGACTCGGCGGCGACGTCAAGGCCGTGGCCAAGCATTTCGTCGCCGTATCCACCAACGCCCAGAAGGTGTCGGAGTTCGGGATCGATACCGCGAACATGTTCGGATTTTGGGACTGGGTGGGCGGGCGCTACTCCATGGACTCGGCGATCGGCCTGTCGACGATGCTCGCCGTCGGTCCCGACAACTTCCGCGGTCTGCTGGACGGCTTCCACCAGATGGACGAGCACTTCCGGACCGCCCCGTTCGAGCGCAACCTACCGGTCCTCCTGGGCCTCCTGACGGTCTGGTACACGGATTTCTTCGGCGCCGAGACGGTCGCGGTCCTGCCTTACGAGCAATACCTCAAGCGCTTCCCGGCCTACCTGCAGCAGCTGGCGATGGAGAGCAACGGCAAGCACGTCACGCGTGAGGGGGCCGAGATCAGCTATCCGACCGGGCCCATCTACTGGGGAGAGCCGGGAACCAACGGTCAGCACTCCTTCTACCAGCTGATCCATCAGGGGACCCGACTGATCCCTTGCGACTTCATCGCCTTCGACCGCGCCCTGAATCCGCTCGGTCGGCATCACGACTTCCTGCTGGCGAACGTGTTCGCGCAGACCGAGGCGTTGGCCTTCGGCAAGACGCCGGAAGAGGTCAAGGCCGAAGGCACGCCGGCTGGCCTTGTTCCCCATCGGGTGTTCCACGGCAACCGTCCCTCGAACACGATTCTCGCGGAGCGGCTCACGCCCGAAACGCTCGGCAAGCTCGTCGCGCTCTACGAGCACAGCGTGTTCACCCAGGGCGTCATCTGGGACATCGACTCGTTCGATCAGTGGGGGGTCGAACTGGGCAAGGTGCTGGCCCAGCGCATCATCCCGGAGCTCGAGAGCGAGTCGGAGCCCGCGCTCGGCCACGACAGCTCGACGAACAATCTCATCCGGCGCTATCGGAAGAGCAGGAATATGAGATGACGGAGATGGACACCGACCCTTCCACGGCGCACGGAACCTCGGTTTCTAGGGTGATGGCGATTCCCGACGTGCTGGCGCTCGACTTCGATGGGGTGCTGTGCGACGGGATGCGAGAGTACTTCGAGACGAGCCGGCGCACCTACGGCCAGACCTGGCCGGATGAGCCGATCCCCGGCGACGAGTTCTTCGCCGCCTTCCGCCGGCTCCGCCCGGTGATCCTGTCGGGTTGGGAGATGCCACTGTTGCTCCGGGCCATTGCCGGCGGTCGCGCTGACGAGGAGATTCTCGACCACTGGGAGGCCGTGCGCGACGACGTGGCGGTGGCTCGGCCTGCGCCACGGGGCAGCCCTGATCGCGATGCTCACGAGCCACGCTCGATCAGGTCCGGCGCGAGTGGATCACCGCCGACCCGTCGGGCTGGCTCAAGGAGCACACGCCGTACTGTCCGCTCGAGGAAGTGCGCCGACTCGTCGCCGAGCCCGAGGCGCCGTCCTCGTCACCACCAAGGAGGGGGAGTTCGCGCGCCTCATCCTGGACGCCTGGGGCGTGCGCCTGGCCGATGTCCAGGGCAAGGAAACCGGAATCCACAAGTGTGACAATTTGCGCGCGCAGATCGCGGCGTACGCCGCCGTTCACGGCCGCCGGCCGCGCGTGTGGTTCGTCGAGGACCGGCTCGAGACCTTGGAGCATGTCACCGCCCATCCCGATCTCGGCGACGTGGGCCTCTTCCTCGCGGCCTGGGGCTACAACACTCCCCAGACGCGAGCCGCCGCCGGCAGGAACGAGCCGGGTGCGGCTCCTCGAGCTGAATCAGTTCAGGCGAGGTCTCGACGCCTTGCCGTGACCTCGGCCAGCGCGCCGAAGCCCGCCCACCGAATCGACTACCTCGTGGCCGATGGCGCGGAGCCGTGCGACAAACTCCTCTTTCAACCCGAACCCCCGTGATGGTGGCGATTGCGGAACTAGACGTCGGGGGACTCCGCGCCAGGCGACTTCCACCAGTGCGTCCAGGCGAACTGGCCGAACCGCACGATCACGTAGGCGATGACTGCGGTGGCGACCAGCAACTCGAAGACCGCCAGTCCATGGAGCTGGTCGATCAGCTTCTGCCGGATCGGCCACGCCTCGAGCAGGCCGACCGTTTTGAACAGCGCCGTCGCCCCGATCGCCATGGGAAAGGTATAGGCCGCGTAGCCGGGTGAGAACGGAAGCACGAGCAATCGGGTGAACGCGACGTACACGATGGAGGTCATGAGCACCGCGATGCCGATCAGCAGGACAACGGGCAACGGTTGGGGGTCATCGACCAGCGACAGATAGCCGACCAGTGACAGACTGGCCGGCGCGGCAAGGATGCCCAGCGTCGGCATCGCCGTGACCGGGACGTTCTCGGCGAAGATGAACCGGTAGAACATGACTGGCAGCATCGCAGCATAGGCGATGATGCCGAAGTACAACGCGCCCACCGCCAGGATGAACAACGGCCCCTCGTGCGGGCCGCAGAAGGACACCGCGGCGACGATGATGCCGACAGGCGGGACGAACCAGCTGGGCCCCATGCGCGCGAGCGCGAACTGGGCCGACTGATGCCGGGCAAACACCGACAAGAAAACCACATGCACGCCCAGCGCACACAGCCAGAGCAATGCCCATCCCAGGTGACTGACTTGCCAGACGCTCAACGAGACGAGCATCCAGCCCATCGCAAACGTGGGCGCTACTCCCCCCACCACCGGGTTGGCGAGGTCGCGGGCCAGCGTTGCCGGATACGGATGAAGCGCACGGTCAAGTGTGGGAGCAGCGCCCCGGCGATGACCGCGGCACTCTCGGCATTCCGGGTGCCGGGCAGCACGTTCTCCCACGCCAGTCCGAGGTTGCGATACCCAGCGCCAGCCCCGCGACGGGCGTCGGGAAGCTGCCATCCGCTCGGAGAGACTGGCGCGTGTTCCAGGATTGTTTCACGCTGTTCCACCGGGCAGGGATGGTCTCCTTCCTCTATGGTCTCCTTCCTCTTAGAGCACAGCGTCTTCACGCAAGGCGGCATTTGGCAGATCGACTCGTTCGAATACGCTGATCCGTCGCTACCGCGCAGATAAGGCCGTGCGATGCCCGCAAGGCTGTTCGGCGCTTCCGCCATCTCGCGTCTGCGCTCAGCTGGCGCGGGCCCTGACCCACCGGTCGTGATGCTCCCGGAGCAGCGCGATGGCCTCGTCGCCGGAGGCGACGCATCGCGGAATGCTCACGTCGTCCGGGCCGGCCAGCGGCGGATCGGCGGAAAGCATGGACGCCCTCGCCCATTCGACGAGGCCGGGCCACATCCGGCCCACGAGGATCAGCGGGGTGTCGATCAAGTGCCGCACCTGGAGTAGCTGCCAGATCATCATCGTCTCGAGCACGGTGCCGATCCCGCCCGGCGCCACGACGAACGCGTCCGAGGTGAGGACGAACTGGTGGAGCCGCGTGAAGAAGGTCCGGTGCTCGAAGGCCATCCCGACGAAGGCGTTGACCTCTTGCTCGAACGGCAGGTCGACCCGGATACCCACGGAATGCGCCTGCCCCCCCGGCCGCGGCGCCCTCGTTGGCAGCCTGCATCAGCCCGGGCCCGCCACCGGTGATGATGTCGCAGCCGAGCGCGCCCAAGACGCCGGCAACCCGTTTCGTCTCCTCGTACGCGAAGCTTCCGGGTCGGGCGCGCGCCGAGCCGAAGATCGTCACCCGGTACCGATCGCGTCGCGATGGCCGCAGGCGCGTCAAGCTGTTGACGACATCCCACAATCCGAGAACGGAGTCCACCAGTACCTGCTTGACCGCGTCCTCGTCGGACAGGCTGATGGTGTCGGCTCGTCCGTCGTGTTCTTCGCTGAGCACTCATTGACTGTGCCTCCCGTTCTCAGACCTCGATCACCTCGCCGAGATCGGGACAGCGTGCCCGGATCCCGTGCTCGGACTCGATCCGCTGCGCGAGCGTCCGGCGGGCGCGATCCTCACCATGTGCCAGGATCAGCTGCGGCCGCGCGGGCGCCATGTGGCGAACCACTGCACCAGCTCGTCCTGCCCCGCGTGGCCGCTGAATCCGCCCAGGGTGTGGATCGAGCCCTGGACGGTGACCTTCTCGCCGAGGATGGTCACCCTCTTCTTCGCCATCCACGAGCGCCGGCCAAGCGAGCCCGTGAGACTGGTAGCCGACGATGAGCACCGCCGTCTCAGGACGGTCCAGATTGTGGCGCAGGTGGTGCATGATTCTCCCGCCGGAGCACATTCCGCTGCCCGCCATGATCATGCAGGGGCCGGTGACGCCGTTGAGAGCACGGGAGTCCTGCGCGCTGGGGCAGGACGCGCACGGTCCGAGGCCGCGTCGGAGCTCGCCCGACTTCAGCATGGCTCTCGCCTCGGCGTCGAAGATTTCGACGTGCTCTGCCCGTAGAGCTTCGGTCGCCTCGATCGCCATCGGGCTGTCGACGTAGATCGGGAATCGCAGCAGCGTCTTGCGCCGGAAGGCGCCGGCCAACAGATAGAGGAGTAGCTGAGTCCGGCCGATGGCGAAGACTGGCACGAGGATCTTGGCCTTCGCCTCGATGGCCCTCTGGACGATCTTCTCGCGCCTCGATCGGCCGTCTCCTGCAACGATCGATGGTTGCGGTCGCCGTAGGTCGACTCCATGACCACGACGTCCGCGTGCGCGAAGGGCACCGGATCAGCAAGAAGCGGGGCGCCGCGGGCACCGAGGTCGCCGGAGAAGACCACCGTCCTCGCGCGGCCGTCCTCCTCGACGGTCAGCTCGATGCTGGCAGAGCCCAGGATGTGCCCCGCGTCGACGAAGCGAGCCGAGACGCCGGGCGCGATCTCGACCCGTGCATCGTAGCGTACGGGGCGGAGCAGGCGCCCCAGCGCGCGTGACGTCCTCCCTCGTCGTACAGGGGCTCGAGGAGCGGCTGGCTCGCACGCTTCCGGCGCCGGTTCTCGCGCTCCAAGTCTCCGAGCTGGAGGCGAGAGGGCGTCACGCATGATCACCCTCCCCAGGTCGAAGGTCGGCCTGGTGCCGAAGATGGGGCCGGTGTAACCACGCTTCGTGAGGAATGGTAGCCGGCCGATGTGGTCGAGGTGGGCGTGGCTGACGACGACGGCATCCACGTGCCGGCGCGCCAGCTTGGGAATCTTGCGGTTCTGGGCGACCGTCTGACGGCTCCCCTGGTAGAGGCCGCAGTCGACGAGGACGCTGGCACGCTCGGTGGTGAGCTGGAATGCGGCCCCGGTCACGTCCCCCGCCGCCCCGTGGAAGTGGATCTTCATCGGCGTGGTTCCTCCCCTCTCGAGCAGCGTCCTTCCAGGGCGTGGACCGTGTGCAACCGTCGCCGGTGGCGCTCCTCGCCGGTGAACGTGGCACCCAGGGAGGCCGTGACCAACTCTTCCTTCAACGGAAACCCCGCATGGTCAGAGCCGATCACGATACGCATCGTCACCGCGCCTGGGCTACTGGCGCTTTCGCGGCCTCCAAGACGTCCTCGGTGGTAAAGCCGAATTCCCTTTGCAGTTCTTTGAGCGGCGCCGACGCCCCGAAGGTCTCCATGCCGATGCTGTGGCCGGTCGTGCCAACATCGCGTGCCCAGCCGAGGTCCAGCCGGCCGGATTATACGCTTCCGGTCCGGGCGCGTGTGATGCGAGGAGCCCGAACAACTGAATACAGAGGTGTCGCTGTTCTTGGATGGGGGCGCCTACAGACGCGCTCCCGAAGCTAGCGAATATCCGAGAGGAACGGACTCATCGGATCGACTTCGATATCGAACCAGCCATCTCGCAGGACGGGAATACGTGAGATCACCGCCTGCACGGCTTCTTCAGAATCGCCTTCCATAATGAGGATGAATCCGGCCCGTTGACCGACCTTGAAGCCGTGTGCTATCATCCCTTTCCGCACGAGTTCCCAGGCTTCGTCGGATAAACGATTTCGCTGATCCTTGCAAGGAAATCCGCGCGGGACTTCTCCGGGCGAAGAGTCCCATTGATCAGGTATTTCACGGTCCGGTCGCTGACCCTCTTCCTCTCCGTGGGATGACCGACGAACGCCTCGCCGACTCGGCGCTGCCGCGGCACAACCGCCGCGACCGGAGCATACTAGACGCAAGGTCGATTACGAGTCCGTTACATGACCGCTGAGATATCGTGACGCTCTCAAGGAGCGCCGTCCCGAACGCGCACCAGTGCAACGGCTCGGATCTCCTCCGCGTACTGCGGGATCGTGCGATCACTCGACAACGCTCCCATCCGAGCCGCCGAGTTCGCGATCAGCGCCGAGACAGCCCGACCAGCAGGAACGTGATCATCAGACGTCTCACGAGGACGCCCGACTCGACGGTGAGGTTCACAACGAACGTGAGGGATACTATGTGCGCGGCGTATCACCGTCACTGTGACAAGATCCGAACGCGAACTACGCTTCGCCGGTTCCACCCGGCGCGCGGAGGAATTCGTCATGACGGCAAAGAGCCCCAAGAGTGCCGATCCGTTCTCGCTCGTTTCCAAGCTGGTCGACATCGGAAACATCGACACGGTGTACCGCGACATCTATCTGCAGCGCGCCCGAACGATGCTGAGCGGAGTGTTCTCGATCGAGGAATTCCGGGGAATCGAGCAGCAAAAGGCGGATCTCGCGACGCTGCCGCTCATGATCGGCCGCGCGCTGGACAAGGCCGACTGGGCGCAGGTCAAGGAGCTCAGCGACCGCGTCGACGCGCTTCGCCGAGCGGTGAGTAGCAAGCGCCGACAGATCGAGACGGCTCGAGAAGTCTACGACAACGACGACGTCAAGCTCGATCCGTTCTCGCCCGGTCTGCAATCGTTCACCCGCCGCACCGTGAAGGATCTCGTGGCACTCCGGACTCGGGCCCTCGAGCATCTCGCCGCGCTGGAGCACGAGGATGGGCCGTGGAAGGGCTTCTACGGGGGACGGCGGTCGGCGTTGCAGGCCGTCACACTCACTACTGACGAGCAATCACCCGCCGCGGCGGCCTCCATGGACCCTCGGGAGGCGGCTAAGCGCGCCCTGAACGTCGGCGACATGAAGGGGCTGGCGCGGCTCGCCGGCACGCTGATGGCGGCAGGGACGGAAAGAACCGGAGGCCCCACTCGGCAAGAGCCGACAGACCAGTCGACTCGAGCACCGGGGCAGCCCTCCATCGATCTGCTCACGTCCTTTTCCGATGACACTATGAAGGGAGCGCGGGGCCTCGGACTGGCTGCCCGTCGGCTGGAGTCGAAGGCCGAGTTGGCCTCGCTTCGCCAGTACGCCTGGAGTCCTCTCCTCACAGACGAGTCGGGGATGGGCGTGGTCAAGCCGGTGTCGCTGCCTGCCGGCACCCCCGAAAGTTTCCGGGAGCGTCTGGAAATGTTCATGATCCGTCCGCTCCTGAACTCCGGCGGGGCCCGGCACCTGCCGACGCTCGTTGCCGAGGACGTGCTGGTGGAGGACTTCCCAGATCCCAAGGAAGGTGAGGAGCCACCTGGGTCTGGGCTGCTCACGGCCCTGGGGTTCCCAAGGCGTCGCGGGCTCACGCGCATCGCAATCGAGCAGGCCCTGCTCGCTCGCGGTGCTAGCCTACTGGAACAGCAGCTCGGCCTCGATCCTCAGGTCTTCCGGCTCGTCTGTATTCCTCCAGATGTCCACCTCCGACTGGGCGCGGCGGAAAAGTGGGGACAACAGCCCCTCTTGACCCACTTCGATGGATATCTCGTCATGACGAACGGGCGGTTACGCGCACTCGCGGGAGGAGATGTGCGGTATGGCGGTCTGTACCACCTCCTCGGCATTGGCCGCGACTACGATGCTGACATCGTGATGGCGCGATTTGCAGTGGTGCGCCGCGAACGCATGGTGGCCTGGTGACCACGTTCATCGCCCGGCGCGACGGCGAGGTCCGCGCCGGTCAGGCAGGCGAGGCGCTGGCGTCCGGAGCTATCCGCCGCGGACGGTCAGGACTGGGCAGGGCGCTGCGGTCACGACCCGCCCGGCCACGCTTCCGAGAAACAGCTTCTGGAGGCCCGAGCGCCCGTGCGTGCCCATGACCACGAGATCCGCGCGCTTCGTCTTTGCGAGGCGAACGATCTGCTCGTGAGCAACCCCTTCGGCGAGCAATGCTGTCGCGCGGACGCCCGACTTCTTCGCCGTCGCCACCAGCCGGTCGAGCTGCTTGCTGGCCCGCGCCCGGCTCGACGCCTTGATGTCCTCGTACATCTGAGGGATGTACTCGTCGCCGTACGGCACGATCGGGCTGATGACATGCGCGACCAGCAGCTCGGCTCGGCTGGCCTTGGCCATGTCGATCGCCTTCTTGAAAGCCGCGTCCGAGGCCGACGAGAAATCGGACGGATGGAGAACCCGACGCGTCATCGCATAGCCTCCCACGCCGCCCGAGTTGCGACCTGTGCCTTCGTCTGGCGCATCAGGAACACGGCAACCTCCGCTTCCCCCAGCTCGCCATCTCGGTATCGGCAGTGCTACCTCTGCCCAGGAGGATCGCCTGCTTCGAGGCCGGCAGTATAGGTGACTCAGGCCGGTTGCCGCAATGCGCGCCGAGTGCATGGCCAACGACTACGATTTTCGTACGGAGCGTGCCTTCGGTTCGAGCGAAGCTTCGTCAATCGGACATCAAGAAGATGAGGGGACGCACATCCTCCTCCGGCGTCCAGTCCCAGTAGCGCAGCAGGATCGTGTAGACCATCAGCCCGGTCTCGCCCTCACCGAACAGGAGATAGCGGGCGGCCTGGCCCATCAGGCCACGCCGAGTGAGGCCGATGAAGATCGATATTGGATCCATGGCCTCGCTGACGTAGGCGATGGTGTTCGCGATGGCGATCGCCCCAAACACCTCTCCCACGTAGTCGTCACCCTCCTTCCGGAGGCTGACCTCGAGCGGCGCGGAGAACTCGCTGCGGTTGTCGAGCAGGTTCACGTGAAGGAACAGGAACGGCCCGCGCACGTTGTAGTGCCGGACGATCTTGGCGCTCGTCTTGCGGCGGGCGTCCGCCGAGGAGCTCGGGATGGGGACCAGGTGCACTTTCTTGCCCCTCGTCTCCGGCCCCAGACGCCAGCTCTCGACGTCCGTGAAGTATCCATACGGAATGCGGAACTCCACCGAGCGTATCGACCGGCTGAGGGCACACGCCAGGATCAGGAGCACCGTGAAGACGGTACCGATGATCAACCCGTCGGGGCGCTCCCAACAGTTATCCGCCAGCGTGTAGGCGAACACCAGGCAGAGGATCCCCGTGTAGGAGGCCAGCGCCCAACGGCGCTCGCGCCACAGCGCGAGCGTGGCCGCAAAGGCGGCCGACAGGATCAGCACCAGGACGCCCGTGGCGTAGGCGCCGCTCTGCGCCTCCACGGACGCGCCGAAGACCAGCGTGATGACGACATCGATGGCGAACAGCACCAGCACGAGCGGCCGGGAGAGCGCGGCCCACCGGGGGGCCATCCCGTAACGCGGCAGGTACCGCGGGATCAGATGGAGGAGGCCGGCCATCGCCGACGCGCCGGCGAGACCGAGGATGAGGATCGTCGACGCGTCGTACACCGTGCCGAAACCGGGTCCGAGGTAGCGGTGGGCCAAGAACGCGATGGCGCGCCCACTTGCCTTGCCGCCCTCCATATAGTCCACCGGGTCGATGAGCAGCGTGGTGACGATGCTCGAAAGAATCAGCGTGCCGCTCATGATGACGGCGGCGGTCAGCAGGAGCTTGCGGGTATTGGCCACGCGGCCCATCGGCGCGCCGCCCGCCCGCGGCTTGTGGGCTCGATCCGTTTCCCCGCCGTCGATCAGCGGCATGACGGAGACCCCCGTCTCGAAGCCGCTCAGCCCCAGGGCGAGCTTCGGGAACACCAGCACGGCTCCGGCGATCAGCAGGGGGAAGCTGCCCTGCGCGTCGAGCGCAGAGCGCCAGCCGGCCAGCAAGGCCGGGTTCGCGATCACTTCCAGGGCGCCGCGGCCGAGGACGACCAGGTTGAGGGCCAGGTAGGGCAGGGCAGCGACGGCCGCCAGGCCGATCGCCTCGTTGAACCCCTTCAAGAAGACCGCCGCGAGCACGGTGAGGATCGCGAGCGTGACGAGGATCGGGTGGTCCCCGAGCACGGGCTCGAGGAACGGATTCTCGATGGCGTGCTTGGCCGCGTCGGCGGCCGACAGCGTCATCGTGATCACGAAGTCGGTGGCCGCAAAGCCGAGCAGAACCAGGACGAGCCCCTTGCCCTTCCAGCCGCCGAGCAGATTCTCGAGCATGGCGATGGACCCCTGCCCGGCGTAGCTGCGCCTGGCCACCTGCGCGTAGACTGGCAGAGCGCCGAACAGCGTCACGAGGACGAGGATGACGGTGGCGATCGGGGCCACCGCGCCTGCCGCGAGCAGCGCGATGCCGGGCTGGTAGCCGAGGGTCGAGAAGTAGTCGACGCCCGTCAACCAGATGACCTTCCACCAGGGATGAGTCGCGGCCTCCTGCCCTGCGTGGTCGCCCACGGACTCACCGCGCGACAGCCACTTCCCGACGGCGGATCGGTACGCTAGCGTGGGCTGCGCCAGTTGTTCGCGAAAGGGGATGCGCTGTTTCTCGCGGCGCTCGGGCTGGGCGCCCGGCGGCGGGGTTCCCTCAACAGGCGTGAATGAATGATCCGAAGTCATGACAACGGGACGTGTCGACATCCCGGATTCGAGTCGAGCACGTGGTACGGGATGATAGCGCCCGCGCGCACGCCGCGCGACACAATCATGCGGTTGGCGACGCCGTGACGCGCACCTTGCAGCTCGCCGATGTCGGGGAGAAACTGATTCGCGCAAGGTGCCGAGCCGCTCACGGATACTTCCACGCACATGGGTGAATTCGTCCGCAACGAAATCGGAGTGTGGGGTCAGGTGGCGAAGGCCGCCGGTCTCCGCGTGCAATAGCCCCCGTGGCATCGAGCCTGCTCGCCCTGCTCGACGACATCGCCACCTTGCTCGACGACGTGTCGGTGCTCACCAAGGTCGCCACGCAGAAGACCGCGGGCGTGCTTGGCGACGACCTCGCGCTCAACGCCCAGCAGATGGCTGGCCTGAGGGCCGATCGCGAGCTGCCGATCGTGTGGGCCGTCGCCAAGGGTTCGCTCCTGAACAAGGCCATCCTCGTGCCGTCGGCGCTGGCCATCAGCGCCTTCGCGCCGTGGGCCGTGATGCCACTGCTCATGATCGGCGGCGCATATCTCTGCTACGAAGGCTTCGAGAAGCTCGCGCACAAGTTCCTCTACAGCCCGGCGAAGGACGACGCGCACCATGCCGAGCTGGTGCAGGCAAGGTCCGATCCCAGGATAGACCTCGTCTCGGCCGAGAAGGCGAAGATCAAGGGGGCCGTGCGCACCGACTTCGTCCTCTCGGCCGAGATCATCGTCATCACGCTGGGCATCGTATCGGACGCGCCCTTCATGACTCGGGGTGCGGTGCTCATCGGCATCGCGCTCCTCATGACGGCGGGCGTTTACGGCCTGGTCGCGGGCATCGTCAAGCTCGACGACGGCGGACTGTATCTCAGCCGGCGCGAGGGTGACGCAGTGGTCGCCCGGATTCAGCGCCGCGTCGGGGCGGGCATTCTCAAGGCCGCGCCATTTCTCATGAAGGGTCTGTCCATCGCCGGCACGGCCGCGATGTTCCTGGTGGGCGGCGGCATCCTCGTCCATGGCATTCCCGGGCTACACGGCTGGATCGAAGGCGTCTCTGAAGGCCTCGCCGCGCGCCCTGGCATCGGCGGCACGCTTCGACTCGCGACTTCCCTCCTGCTCGATGCCCTCATAGGCGTCGTGGCCGGTGCGCTGGTACTGGCTGTCGTGACCGGCGTGCAACGCGTGTTGCGTCCGCGACCGGCGGGCCGTTAGCTACGATAGGTCCGCAATCGCGATGGGGGCTCACAGCCCCGGGCTCTGGTGCATCATGCCGCCGTCGGCGAAGACAGTGGTGGCGGTGATATAGCTGGCGCCGTCGTCAGCCAGGAACGCTACCACGTTGCCGATCTCTTCCGGGTTGGCCATGCGCCCCATCGGGATGGCCGCATTCAGGCGCTGCATCAGGGCCGGGTCCTTCATCGTGACCAGGTTGATGGGCGTGGCCACCGCCCCCGGGCCGACCCCGACCACGCGGATGCTGTGGGGGGCCAGCTCGACGCCGGCCGAGCGCGTGAGCATACGCATGCCTCCCTTGGACAGACAGTAAGGGGTGTTGCCGGGCATGGGCCAGTCCTCGTGCACTGACGTGATGTTGATGATGCGCCCGCCCCCGCCCTGCTTGATCATCTGCCGGGCCGCGATCTGGGTGCCGAAGAACGCGGACTTCAAGTTGATCTGCATCACCTTGTCGTACTGTCCCTCGGTGGTGTCGAGCACCGAGGTGCGCGTCTCGACGCCGGCGTTGTTGACCATGATATCGACTCGGCCGAAGGCCGTGACGGCGGTGCCGACCAGTCTCTCCAGATCCGTCACCTGGCTCACGTCGGCGTTCACGCCGACGGACTGCGCACCCAGGGCCGCCAGCTGCTTTTCCAATTCGTCGGTGGCCTCCGGATGGGCGACGTAGTCGATGACGATGCTGGCGCCGTGCCGGGCGAGGGCCAGCGCGATGGCCTTGCCGATGCCGCTGTTGCCGCCGGTGACGATGGCGACTTTTCCCTTCAGCGCCATGATGGAATCTCCTTCAACGTCGGTCGAGTGAGCTGCACAGCATTGCTAATCCAGGTGACGACGGACGACGAGCGGGGCCAGCGCCGCCATCGCCAGCGCCACGCCGGCGGTGGCGCCGAAGATAGCGTCGAGGCTCAGCCCGGCGCGGTCGTGCAGCGGCCCCACGCCGAAGGCGGCGATACCGTAACCTATCTGATAGAAGGCGATCAGGCCACCGGCTACCGAGGCCGCGATGGCCGTCAGCTCCCTCTGTCCAAAGCTGATGGTCAGCGGCAGGAGGGCGGAGCACCCCAGGCCGGCCAGGCCGACGGCCAGCACTCCGAGCCAAGGATTGCCGGCCGGGAGCGAGGCGGTGACGACCAGCGCGGCGGCGGCGATGATTGGCAGCATCCGGTAAACGCGTGGCTCCGGCATCCACCGCTCGACCGCCGCGAACAGGACGCGGCCGCCGGTCACCATCGCCCAGAAGACAGTGAGCGCCAGCGAGGCGACGGTAGTGGTGGCGCCCAGGCTCTCGCGCATGTAGAACGTCGCCCAGTTGCCGTTCATCGTCTCCACGATGCCGTAGAGGAAGGCGAAGCCGGCGTAGATCCAGAAGCGCGCCGGCCGCGCCGCGTCGTCCTTCTGCCCCGGCGCGTCGCGATCCGTCGTCTCGATCTGAAGCGGGAGACGCATGCTGAAGAGCAGAAGGCCGAGAAGCAGCGCGGCCACGAGCACCGGCAATCCCCACCAGATACCGAGCTCCACGAAGAGGGTCACGAACACCGGCGCCAGCGCCGTGCCCAATCCCAGCAGCGCGTTCAGGATCAGCACCGCAGAGTCCGCCTTCGTGGGGAAGAAGGCGTTCGCATACGTGTTGAGCGCGGGCACGGTCAGGCCGAAGCCTGTGCCCAGACTTCCCGTGGCCAACAGCAGCAGCGCGTAAGCGAGCGTTTCCGTGTCCCTGACGAACTCGCTCGCGACGAGCAGCCCCATCGCGAGCAGGTTGGCGACGAGGCCCAGCCGGTAGACACGCTTGATGCCGAGGCGCCGGACGAGCCGGGCGCCCACCAGCGGCGCCGCCACCGCCATGACCGCCTGGGGCAGGAACATGGCACCGTAGGCCGTGCTCGACAGGCGGTAGTACCGCGGGCTCGTGAAGATGGCGCTGGCGGCCGGGAAGGTGACCAGGGCCACGCCCTGCACGACACCGGCGGCGTAGACGGCAGCGATCTCTTGGCGCTGGGCCAAAGGACGTCTCGGTCCGTTCCGGCCTACTCGAGGCGCTCGAGCAGGTGGTCACCGACGCGCAGCGCGTTCGCCATCGCCGTCAAGGCGGGGTTCACGGCGCCGATGCTGGGGAAGAAGCTGGTGTCGACCACGTACAGGTTGTCCAGCTCGTGCGCCTTGCAGTTCGTGTCCAGCACCGAGGTGCGAGGATCGGTCCCGAAGCGACAGGTGCCGGCCTGGTGCGCCACCCCGGCGATGCCGATGTCGTTCTTCATGTAAAGGGTGCGCGGGATCAAATGCTCGTGCAGGTCGAGGTGCTTCAGCATCGACCGCAGCTTGTCGTAGAGCTTCTGCTTGGGCACCTGGTTGCTGGGATCGTAGCTGAGCTGGATGCGACCGTCTCGGGCCAGGGTGACCCTGTTGTCCGGTCTGGGCAGATCCTCGGTCGAAAGCCAGAAGTCGACGGCGTGCTCGGCCAGCTTGTCTAGTGCCCACCCCGGCGCCAGGCCGGCCTCGATCGGCTTCTCCCCCTTGTACATAGGCCCCTGCGACTTGCCGACCATCTGGATGTTGCCCATCGGGTACGCGAAGCCGTCCATGCCGAAGTAGAAATCGTTCAGCCCGAGGGTCTTCTGGTACTTGGTCGGATTCGGTTCTCGTGAGATGGCCAGCACCGCCATGCTGTTGTGAAACATGTAGTGGCGCCCGACCTGGTCCGAGCCGTTGGCCAGGCCACGGGGATGGCGATCGTTGGCCGACTGCAACAGCAGCCTGGCGGAGTTGGCCGCCCCGCACGCCACGACCACGATGCCGCCGCGATAGCTCTCGATCTCCCCGTTGCGCTCGACGACGACCTCGGTCACCGCGGTGCCGGCCGCGTTGGTCTTGAGCGTGCGGACGAAGGCGTGAGTCAGCAGGATGACGGTCGGATACTGGAGGGCGGGGCGCACGCCCAACACTTCGGCGTCCGATTTGGCGTGGACCAGACAGGGAAAGCCATCGCAGTCCTTACAGCGAATGCACGCGCTGAACGGCATGCGCTGCTCGTCGAGCATGATGCCGCAGGGGGCGTGGAACGGGTGGTAGCCCGTCCGCGCCAGGTCGTCGTGAAGCTGCTGGAGCCGCGGCTCGTGCGTCACCGCCGGGTGTGGATAGGGCGCGCTGGCCGGCGGCTCGGTGGGATCCTCACCGCGCGTGCCGTGGACGTGGTACATCTGCTCGGCCTTCGTGTAGTACGGCTCCATCTCGTCGTACGAGATGGGCCAGGCCGGCGAGATGCCGTCGTAGTGCCGGATCTCACCGAAGTCCTCCCGGCGCAGCCGGTAGAGGGCGGCCCCGTACATCTTCGTTGCCCCGCCGACGAAGTAGTGGACCCCGGGCTGGAAGGCCCGGCCGTGCTGGTCGTACCACGTCTCCGCGGAGACGTATCGGTTCTTCACGAACACCTCTTCCGCGCTCCAGTTCTCCGGCTCGCGCGGGAGCCAATCGCCCCGCTCGAGCAGCAGGACGCTCTTGCCCGAAGGCGCGAGGTGACGGGCCAGAGTGCCCCCGCCGGCACCGCTGCCGATGATGATCACGTCGTAGGTCGTGGCCATAGGGACTCCCCTTCAGGAGCGACGCTCGCGGCGTTCAATTCGTCGATCACGACGGCCATCAGCCCGGTCCAGCCTGTCTGGTGCGACGCGCCCACGCCTCGCCCGGTGTCGCCGTGAAAGTACTCATAGAAGAGCACGTGATTCCGGAAGTTGAGGTCCTTCCGCATCTTCTCGCAGGCGCCGAACACCGGCCGGCCGCCATCTGACCCCGGTACGAAGATCCGCAGGAGCCGCCGGGACAGCTCGTTCGCCACCTCGCCGAGCGACAGCATCGTCCCCGAGCCCGTCGGGCACTCGACCGTGAAGCTCGGCCCGTAGTAGTCGTGGAAGCGCCGGAGGCTCTCGATCAACAGGTAGTTGACCGGCATCCAGATCGGCCCGCGCCAGTTCGAGTTGCCGCCGAAGAGCCCGGAGTCCGACTCGCCCGGCGTGTACGTCACCTCGTAGCGCCGGCCCCCCCAATCCAGAACGTAGGGATGCTCGAGGTACTGACGCGAGAGGGCACGCACGCCGTAGTCCGAGAGGAACTCGTTGGGGTCGAGCATGCGAGTCAGGATCTTCTTCATGCGATAGGCGCGCGCCAGGGACAACAGGCGCCGCTTCTGCTGGCCGGGCTGCTCCCAGCGCGATACGAGCGCCGCCAGTTCCGGCCGATGGTTGAGGAGCCACTCCAGCCGCGCCTGGAAGCCGGGCCAGCGCTCGAGGTGGTCGCCCTCGAGGACCTCGACGGCACAGAGCGGGATCAGCCCGACCATGGAGCGTAGCCGCATGGGCAGCGCGATGCCGTTGGGCATGCTCAGGACGTCGTAATAGAAGGCGTCCTGGTCGTCCCAGAGGCCGATGTGCCCGCCACCCATGTTCGTCATGGCATGGGCGATGTAGAGAAAGTGCTCGAAGAACTTGGTGGCGATGTCCTCGTAGACGTGATCCTCCTCCGCCAGCTCGAGGGCCATCCGCATCAGGCTCAGGCTGTACATCGCCATCCAGGCGGTGCCATCCGACTGGTTGATGAAGCCGCCGGTGGGCAGCGGAGCCGAGCGATCGAAGACGCCGATGTTGTCGAGCCCGAGAAACCCGCCCTGGAAGATGTTGCGCCCCTGGCCGTCGCGCCGGTTCACCCACCAGGTGAAGTTGAGCATCAGCTTGTGGAAGACACGCTCCAGGAAGGCGCGGTCGCCCTGGCCGCCCCGGCGACGCTCGAGGTGATAAATCCTGAGCGCTGCCCACGCGTGGACGGGCGGGTTCACGTCGCTGAAGTTCCACTCGTAGGCGGGCAGCTGGCCGTTGGGGTGCATGTACCACTCGCGACCGAGCAGGATGAGCTGCGCCTTCGCGAGGGCGGGATCGACGAGGGCGGCGGTGACGCAGTGGAAGGCATGATCCCAGGCCGCGAACCAGGGATACTCCCAGCTGTCGGGCATCATCAGGATGTCGGCGCTGTCGAGGTGGCGCCAGTCGCTGTTGCGGCCGTGCTGGCGTGCGGGCGGCGGCGGGGGCGTGACCGGATCGCCTTCGAGCCACCGCGCGACGTCGTAGCGATAAAACTGCTTGCACCAGAGCATGCCGGCCAGGGCCTGGCGCTGGACACGCCGCGCCTCTTCGTCCGCGATGCCTTGCTGCACCTGGGCGTAGAAGCGGTCGGCCTCCTGCCGGCGCGTCGCCACCACCGCGTCGAAATCGGCGAAGGGCGTGGCACTGTGCCTTCCCGCGCGCAGGCGCACACGGATCACAGACCTGCCCCGAGCGGGAACGTCGAGGACGTACAGGCCGGCGGCCTTGGTTCCCGTCCGGGCGGGATTCACCGCCTCCGGTCGCCCGTGCACGACATATTCGTCGAAGGCGTCCTTGAAGAACCCCGTCGCGTCCCGCTCTCCGAAGAGCCGCCGAACATTGGTCTCGTTGTCGCAAAAGAGGAGCGTGCTCGGCCGCTCGAAGTCGACGTGGTAGGCGCCCAGTTCCGTGTGCGAGGCGACGACGCCGCTCGGGCCGTCGGCGGTGAGCGAGGGCCGGAGGGCGTTCTTGGACCAGCTCCAGGTGTTACGGAACCACATCTGAGGCAGTGCGCAGAGCGTGGCCGTCTCCGGCCCGCGGTTTTGGATGGTGATTCGCAGTAGCACGTCGGCGACGTCGGCCTTCGCATACTCGATCTCGACGTCGAAGTAGCGGTCGTCGTCGAAGAGCCCGGTGTCGATCAGCTCGAACTCGGGGTCGTGGCGGCCGCGGCGAGCGTTCTCGTCGATGAGCTGCTGATAGGGGTACGCGGCCTGCGGGTATTTGTAGAGCATCCGCGCGTAGGAGCAGGTCGGGGTCGCGTCCAGGTAGTAGTACAGCTCCTTGACGTCCTCGCCGTGATTACCCTGCGCGTTGGTCAGGCCGAACAGCCGCTCCTTGAGAATCGGGTCCTTCCCGTTCCAGAGGGCGACCGAGAGACACAGCAACTGCCGATCGTCGGAGAAGCCGCCGATCCCGTCCTCGCCCCAGCGATACGCGCGGCTGCGTGCGTGGTCGTGGGGCAGATAGTTCCACGCGTTGCCGTCCGCGCTGTAGTCTTCGCGGACCGTTCCCCACTGGCGCTCGCTCAGATAGGTTCCCCACTGCCGCCAGGCTCTCCCGGCAACGTGGATCTCGTCGAGACGCTGCTGCTCAGGATTCGAGCCGGGCATCATGAAGTGATTCTCCCGATCGATGAGCCTGGCGCGGCGCGAGCTCTCGGGTGACCAACCAGCCCAGTGGAATGAGGAAGGCGATCGAGCCGGGGATCCACATGATCACGCCGGCCGTCGCTTGATCCTCGAGAGCCGAGATCCCCCAGAGCCGAGGCACCGCGTTGTACGTCGGATAAATGACACGGTCCGCAAAGGTCAGGATGGCGCCTAGGGCCGTGTTCTGCAGATCTGCGAGGGCCAGGTACGGGATCATCGTCCAGCGCGGCCAGATCGGATGGCTCGGCCAAGGCTGGATCACCGGCCACCAGAAGAGGAGCCCGGCGCCGACGAAACATGCGTGCTCGACGTGATGCCAGGCGTGCGAGCGGAGGGCCATCTCGTAGAGCGCGGGCGTGTGCCACGCCCAGAGGCAGGCCATGAACACGCCCCAGGTCACGACCGGATGTCCCACGATCCGCCCGACCCGCCGGATGCCACGCCGAGACACCAGGCCCACGACAACCGTCGCGATGGACCGCGGGAGTCCCCGCAGCATCGGAGCGATCGGCAGGCTGAGCCAGAACAGCGGCGGCGCCACCATCATGAGCAGGAGATGCTGGGTCATGTGGACTTGCAACAGCACGCCAGCGAGGTCGTCGATCGGCGATGCCAGTGCCACGAAGATCGTCGACGTCCCGCCGACGAAAGCCACTGCGTTCCACACAATGATCCGCCCGTGCCGCCGGCGCCGCAGCGACTCCCAGCCCCGCAGGTAGAGTCCCAGCGCGATCAGCAGCGGAATCACGATCCACGGATCGAGTGCCGACTGCCGGAGCCAGGTTGTCATCACATGAGGAATCCGATGTCAGCGCCCGGGAGTGGCTGGCGCGATGGATGTCCGGGCCGGCGGCGCGTTCTCGGGACGCAGGGTCTGCATGAACGCCACCAGCGCAGTCACCTCGGCCGGGGTCAGGTTCTTGCCGTAGGCCGGCATGTTCCCGCCCCCCTGGAGGACCTGGCGGATCAGCTGGTCGCGCGTCAGGCGCGTCGCGACGCCGTCGAGGTCGGGACCACGCCGCCCTCCCTGGCCGGCCAGGCTGTGACAGTTACGGCACTGCTTGTTCTGGAGCACGAGGGCCCCTTGCAGCTCGAGCGGAGTGCGCCCCTTCACGTAGCGCACGGGCGTGGGAACAGCACTCCAAGCGTCCATGATCGGGGACCAGGGGACCATCACACCGAGCGAGGCCAAGGTCACGATCGTCAGGAGGATCAACACCACGCCGAGCACGGCGACCGGCCGCCGCCGCCAGCTCTTCTCGCCCGTCCCGGCGAGGAAGGGAACGACCAGGAGGAACACGATACCGAGGGGAAGGCCGACCAGAAGAACCGCCGTCTCCGTCCACGGCGGCAGCAGCGCGAACAGAGCGTAGAGGGACAGGAAGTAGAAATCCGGCTTCGGCACCGTGTCGATGATCGTGGGATTCGGGATCCCGTTGGGCCCATACGGGCCGAAGATCGCGGCGCAGACCAGCACGGCAAGGATGACCACACCCATGCCGACCATGTCCTTGCGCGCGGCCACCGGGAAGAAGGGGACGCCGTCCTTCGCGACCTCGTCCTCGTAGCGCTTCCGGTACGTCTCGCGATCGACGAGCCGGCCGGGCATCGGCCACTCGTTGATGCCGAGCCGTAGCACGAGCCAGAGGTGCACGCCCACGAGCGCGATCAGCAGTCCCGGGATCACGAACACGTGGAGGGTGAAGAACCGCGAAAGCGTGCGCCCGGCGATGATCGGCCCGCCCAGGAGCGCGTGCACCAGCACCGATCCCGCGTACGGCACCCGGGCCACGATCGAAGTGCCGATGCCGAGCCCCCAGTAGGCGTCCTGATCCCACCTGAGGATCTGGCCTGTGAAGGCCATGCCCAGCGTGCACAGGAAGAGGAGCACGCCGACCACCCAGGTCAGCTCGCGCGGATACTTGTGAGCGCCCCAGAGAAAGACCTGGATCATGTGGAGCGTCATCACGAGGACCATGGCGTTCGAGCCCCAGAAGTGCACGGCCCGCAGGTACCACCCGAGCACCGCCTCGTAGTTCAGATATTCGAGACTCTGGAAGGCCTGGTCCGCGGAGGGAACGTAGACGAGGGCGAGGCAGATGCCGGTGACGATCTGCATGACGAAGAGGATCAGCGTCGCGCTGCCGAACACGTAAGCCCAGCTCGCGGTGCTCCGCGGCACCCGATGGGCCATGGGGACGGCCAGGATGGCGCCAAGGCCCGTGCGCTGCTCGAACCAGTCGCCGATCGATCGCAGCATTCGCGTCCTCAGCGTCCTCTCTTCACGGCGCGCCTCAGGCTGACTCGGACAGCGTGGGAATCTGCCCCCCGCGCACCCAGAGCCGCCCGTCTCGCACCTGGTGCTCGTACTCGAACAACCCCCGAGGCGGTGGACCCGACGCGCGGGAACCGTCTTCGTAATACACGCCCCCATGACAAGGACACATGAAGAGCCGCGACTGCGCGAACCAGCGGACGGGGCAGCCGAGATGGGCGCAGTTGATCGCGAAGACCTGGAACCGCTCGCCGTCGAGTCGCCGCACCCAGCACGGGATGTTCGGCGGTGGCCCCGTCCCAGGCCACCCGGAACGGATTTTCGTACGTGGCCAGCCGTGTCTGGCCCTCGGGGAAATTGCGGAGCGGTCCCAGCTCGATCCAGGCCTGGGCGGCGCGCCGACGAACGGGGCCAAGGATGTAGCCGACCACGGGGATCCCGACCAGGGTGGCCGCGACCACGTTGAGCGCGAGGCCCAGCTTGAACAGAAAGCTGCGACGCGAGAGATGTCGGCGGCGGAAATGGCTCGTGTCCGGTGCACATAGACTCAGTCCTCCCGCGCGGGCGCGATCATGGCCGCGATCCTCGACGGATCGCTGCTCGAGCCTGGCCGCCCCGGCACCGGCTGACGATGCCCGACGAGCCAGGCCACAACGTCGGAGATCTGCGCGGGCGTCAGAGGCTGCCCCGGGACATCGGCTCGCCAGTCGGGCTTACCTAGATCCGGACGTCCTGCAATCACCGTGGTCCGCGAGCGACTGGTCGCTCACCAGCGCCAGAAACGATGGATCCACGATCGAGCCGGCCGTCGGCCCACCCCGGCCACCGGGTCCATGGCACCTCGCGCAGGCGCTGGCGTAGACCGCCGCGCCCTGTTCCCTTGCCGCAGGGCTCGAGCGTTTGTCCGGGGCTTCATATGCCGGCAAGGTCAGGCCCTTCACTGCATCCGGTTGCCCCCAGCGGGCGAGCATCCCTTTGGCCAGCGCGTCGATCTGCGCGTCCGTGAGATCACCACCCGCGCTCGCCGCGAAAGCCGGCATCGAGGTGCCCGGCACACCCTCGGCCAGAATCGTGCGGAGCCGCTCGTGAGGGACCAGCGCGAGGTAGACGGGATCGTTCAGTGGGCGGGCCGCACCCAGACGACCATCGGCGCCGTGACAGCCGGCGCAGTTTCGGGCGTAGAGCACCTCGAATCCCACGACCTGCGCGGCCACGACCTCACGATTGGCCGAGTTCGGCCGCCCAGGGAACGAGTCGCACCCGGCGAGGCCGAGATAGATGACAACGGCGATGGCAGGTGCGGGCCAGCGGGCGCGCCGTCTCATCAGCCGCGCTCCCGCGGCCCGCTCACCCCCGGGGCCTCGACGCCCGCGCGCGCGGCGAGCGGCCACGTTTGCATCGTGGCAACGGGCTGCGCCCGCGATATCACGTAGCCGGCGGCGAGCCCGAACGCGATCTGGGACACGACGAACCAGGACCAGTCGACGCGGGCGTTCATCACCGGATTGATGACACCCAGCACGGCCCAGACTCCGCCGGTCCACAGCAATGGCGCCAGCAGGCCGCCCCAGAGCATGTGACGGCGCGGCAGCATCGGCAGGATGACGGCATAGAGCAGCCCGGTCAGGACCGAGATCAGCCCGTGCGCGATCGTGCCGATGATCAGGGCCGTCCGGTTGAACGCGCGGAGCTCGGTCACCGCCGCGTGCGACATCCCGGGCATCGCCACGGCTGAGAGGAGATTGATGGGATACCACACGCTCCCCTGGACGAGGATCCCGTAGGCGAGGGCGACGACCGCCATCACCACACCCCCGACGATCCCGCCCTTGACGCCGGCCGAGAGGGGTTGCACTTCGGTGGGGATCCGAACCCGGTGGCCGGCCTCGCCGAGCCTGAGCCGTTCGACCGCGGCTGGCGACGGCTGAATCGGCTTCGCCCGCTCCGCCACCGGTCGCACTGGCACGTGCTCGAGCTCCGGCACGGGCAGGACCTGTCGCCACCAGCCGACGGCGGCCACCAGCGCCAGAACCAGCCCCACCGCGGACACGATCGCGTTCGTCACCAGCCCCGCGAAGAGCAGCGTGATGCCGAGAGCCAGGACCATCGGCCAGACCGTCGGCGCCGGCAGCTCGATGGTTTCGGGCTCCCGGGGGGACGTGGATTCCCTCATCGACCGATCACGTAAACCACGGTGAACACCACGACCCACACGGCGTCGACGAAATGCCAGTACCAGGAGGCCAACTCGGCGCGCTCGACATGCCGTCCCAGCACGCCGGAGAAGGCGAAGATGCAGAGCAGCGTCAGGATGACGAGCCCGATGATCACGTGGCCGGCGTGGAGCCCGACCACGGAGTAGAACGGAGTGCCGAAGAGATTCGTGCCGATCGTGAGACCCTTTCCCACGATCAGCCCGTACCACTCTCTCGCCGTGCCGACCAGGAAGATCGCGCCGAGCACGATGGTGACGAGGAACCACACCGCGGACCGGCCCGACGCCCCGCGTCGGAGGGCGCGGACGGCGAATGCGACGGTGACGCTGCTCGACAACAGGCAGACCGTGTTCAGGATGGGCAGGTGCAGCACGTCCTTTGGATACGGTCCATTCAGGCTCTTGCCGATGTAGAAGAGATAGGCGACCACGAACACGGCGAAGAGCGAGGTCTCAGCGAGGATGAGACCGATCATGCCCGCGCGCCCGCGCCAGGCGTGACTCACGGCCGTTGGCCCGATCGTGGCCACGGGATTCATCGGCATCCGTGCGGTGTCATTCGTGGGGCCCGTCCGGGTCGTCGGGATGCTTCAGATCCCACAGGGGCCGCCGGCTCGAGACCTCGGGCACGACTTCGAAGTTGTAGAGAGGCGGCGGCGAGGTGGTGGCCCACTCGAGCGTCCAGGCGTCCCAGGGGTCGTCCCCGGCCCGCTGCCCGCGACGCAGTGAGACCACGATGTTCACCAGGAAGACCAGGACGCCGAGGATCTGGAACGGCACCCCCAAGGTCGTGATGAGATTCCAGGTTTCCCAGCCGCGGTCGGCGGCATAGGTGTAGATCCGCCTGGGCATGCCGAGAATCCCGGGGATGTGCATCGTCAGGAAGGTCAGGTTGAAGCCGATCACGAACAGCCAGAAGTGCCAGCGCCCCAGCCGCTCGCTGAGCATCCGGCCCGTCGCTTTCGGAAACCAGTAGTAGATCGCCCCGAACACGGTGAAGATCAGGCCCCCGATCAGCACGAAGTGGAAGTGCGCCACCACGAAGTAGGAGTCGGAGAGCTGCCAGTCGAAGGGGGCCACCGACAGCATGATCCCGGTCAGCCCCGCGCAGAGGAACTGGAAGAGAAACGCGCAGCAGAACAACATCGGCGTGTTGAAGCGGATCTTCCCGCCGTAGATCGTCCCCAGCCAGTTGAAGATCTTGATCCCGGTGGGAACCGCCACCAGCATGGTGGAGGCGGCGAAGGCCGAGTTGAGCGCGCTCCCCATGCCGACCACGAACATGTGATGCGCCCAGGTGCCCATGGCGATGAGGCCGATCCCGACCGAGGCGGCCACGAGCGTGGCGTAACCGAAAAGCACCTTGCGCGCGAACACCGGGATGATCTCCGAAGCGAAACCGAAGCCCGGCAGGATGAGGATGTAGACCTCCGGATGACCGAAGAACCAGAAGAAGTGCTGCCACATCACGGCCGAGCCGCCCGCCTGAGTGTCGAAGAAGTGTGCCCCTAGGAAGCGGTCGAGCAGCAGCATGATCTGGGCGGCCGACAACGGAGGCAGGATGATCAGGGTCAGCGCCGAGACCGTCAGCATCTCCCACACGAAGATCGGGATGCGGCCCAGCGTCATCCCCGGGCCGCGCATGGTGAGGATCGTGGTGACCAGGTTGATGGCGGTCGCGATGGTCCCGAACCCCGCGATCAGGATCGCGAGGTTCCAGTAGTCGGTCGCGTTTCCCGGAGTGAAGGCCCGTGAGGTGAGCGGGGCGTAGGCGAACCAGCCGACGGCTGGAGCGGAGCCGGCGCCGTAGAGCCCGTCACCGCCGATGACGCTGAAGTGAAGGAGAAGGCCGCCGAACAGGAAGATCCAGAATCCGAACGCGTTCAGGCGAGGGAAAGCGAGGTCTCGGGCGCCGATCATCAAGGGCACCAGATAGTTGCCGAAGCCGAACACGATGGGGATGCCGACCAGGAAGACCATGGTCGTGCCGTGCATGGTGAAGAGCCGGTTGAACGTCTCCGGGGGCACCACGTGAAGGCCGGGAAAGGCGAGCTGCAAGCGCATCGTGGACGCCTCGAGGCCGGCCACGATCAGGAAGACGATCCCGGTCACCACGTACATGATCCCGAGCCGCTTGTGATCGACGGTGACCACCCAGTCGTGGAGCCGCACGAGCAGCGGCCGGCGCGCGTCGGTGCCGGGCCTGACCGCCATCGTGTGGGACACGGCGCTCATCGCATCCTCGTTCTGGTCAGCGCAGGGACAAGAGATACGCGGTGACCTTGTCCAGGTCGTCGCGCGAGAGCTTCATGGCCGGCATGAGCGCGCCCGGCTTCAGCGTGGCCGGGTCGGCGACCCAGGCGCGGAGACTCTCGGGCGTGTTCCGGACAATGCCGGCTCCGATCGTGGACCGGCTCATCAGGTGCGTCAGGTCCGGTCCGAACACGCCATTGGCCGTCGTCCCCCGCACCGTGTGGCAGTTGATGCACGCCAGTGATGAGAACAGCTGGCGCCCCCCTCGCACCTGGACGTCTTCGGACGCCGGCGCCTGCTGGGCGGCCGTCCACCGGGCGAAGTCCTCCCTGGAATGGACGGTCACGGTGAGGAGCATGCCCGCGTGCTGCATCCCGCAGTATTCGGCGCACTGGCCGACGTACGTGCCCGGTCTTTGCGGATCGATCCAGATCCGGTTGGTCTTGTTCGGGATCACGTCCATCTTCCCGGCCAGCTGAGGGATCCAGAAGCTGTGGATCACGTCCGCGGACTCGAGCGTGACGAAGGTCGGCGTCGAGCTTCGCGGGGTCGCTCTGCGGCAGGTGCAGCTCGTTGGCGGTGACGATCCCGAGCCTCGGGTAGCGGATCTCCCACCACCACTGGTGTCCGACGATGGTGACCTCGAGCGCGTCCGGCGACGGCTTCTGCCGCTCGATCCCGTAGATGTAGCGGACCGTTACGAGGAACAGCACGACCACGATCAGGAGCGGCGCCACCGTCCAGGCCAGCTCGATCTGGTGGCTGCCGTACACCTGGGGAGGCTCGCGCCCATCGTCGCCCCGGCGGCGGCGGAAGCGGATGAATGAGTATGACGGCCAGCCCAGCCACCAGAAGGAAGATGACGGCGGTGATGCCGACAACGAAGAAGGCCACCTCGCGGATGGCGTAGGCCGGCGTCGAGACCGGGTCGAAGATGCTCGGGCTCATGACGGCATCGGCGATCGGGCATCGATCGACGCGAGGCGTGCGTAGCTCGGATCCTCGATCAGACGGGCGCCCCCCCGCCGGGTCACGATCGCCCACGTCCAGGCCAGCAGCACGACCAACCGGTTCTCGAAGCCCGAGAGATAGAGTATGTGAATGAACGCCCACATCAACTTGGCGAGGAATCCGCTCGACCGCCAGCGCCCCTTCTCGAAGATGGCGAAGGTCGCGCTGACGGTGGCCAGATTGCCCTTGTCGAGATACCTGAACGGTGGCATCGCCGGCTCGTTGGCGAGAGTGCGGTGGATCGTCTGCCCTGCGTAGTGCCCGCTCTGGATTGCCACCTGGGCCACTCCCGGCAGCGGGCGGCCGTTGTGCAGGATGGAGGCGGTGTCGCCGACCACGAAGATCTCCGGATGGCCGGGCACGGTCAGGTCGGAGAGGACTTTCACGCGACCGACATGATCGACCTCGGCCCCGAGCCACGTGCCTGCCGGCGACGCATGCACGCCCGCCGTCCAGAAGACGCAACGGCTTCGGACACGCTCGCCATTGACGACGACGCCTTCTCCATCCACGTGCTCGACCCGGGCGCCGGTGCGAATCTCCACACCCATGCGAGTGAGATAGTGATGTGTCTTGCCGGCCAGTGTTTCCGAGTACGCGGCCAGGATGCGCGGGCCGGCGTCCAGCAGGACAATCCGGGCCGAAGCGGGATCGATGCGGCGGAACTCGGACTTGAGAGTGGCATGCGTCATGGTCGCCAGGGCGCCCGCCATCTCGACTCCCGTGGGGCCCGCCCCCACGAGGACGAACGTCAGCAGATCTCGGTGCTGGCTCGGATCGGCCTCGGTCTCCGCGAGCTCGAACAGCTTCAAGATCTTGTCGCGCATCGTCAGTGCATCCGCGACCGTCTTTGGATAGGGCGCCAGCTTCGCCCACTCGTCGTGCCCGAAGTAGCTTCCGGTGGCGCCGGTGGCCAGGACCAAATAGTCGTAGTGGACGAGCCGCCCACTCTGCCCGGGCTCGCCGACCGAGACGACGCGCCTCTGGGGATCCACGCCGAGGACCGCCGTCATCTCGACGGAGGCGTTTTTCTGCCGACGCAGCAGATGGCGGATGGGGGCGGCGATGTCGACGGAGGAAAGGACGCACGTGGCGACCTGATAGAGCAGCGGTTGGAACAGGTGGTGGTTCGTCCGGTCGATCAGGGTCACGCGGACGGGCGCGCGTGCGAGCGCGCGCGCCGCCGCGAGGCCGCCGAATCCGCCGCCGACAATGACGACATGCGGCAGGAATCCGGCAGGGCGGGTCTCGACAGGCATCAACCGACGCTCGACTTCGCCTGTTCGCTCCACTGCGCCTCCGTGAGGGTGCAGCCACATCGCGTGCAGAATTTCCCTGCGGTCGCTCGCTCGGCTGGCTCACCGCCTCCCTGCGCAATCGTCGGCAGATCGAATTTTGGTAGCCGTCACGAATCGGTCCTATGGGACCTTGGTCGTATCGGTATCGACCTATTCCGTCGAGGTCGGAGTCGCAGCTTCCTTGGGGGAACAGGAGCCTCTTCTCGAGGGCGTCGCACCCCGCCGACGGGCAGCGTGAGTAGATGCGTGGTCCGGTCGAGGCCCGTGAAGATGTTCTGATCGCGTGTACTCCGAGGTAGTGGGCGGGCCCGTGTCGCGCGACGGCGAAAATGCCGCCGAAGATACGCCCCGCCGCGGCGGGGCTAAACGCGCTGGGTGAAGTCGCTCATCAGGTCGATCACGCCGTCGACCGGGTTAGCGCGATGGAAGCCGCAAACGTTGGCGCGACGGGGATATCCCCAGGCCGAGCTGAGGAGATACGACTCTTTGTCTTAGCTACTTAAGCGCGGAAACCGGTTCTGCTTCCAGTCGAAGCTCGACCAGAGCGACGTCCATCCGATCGGCGATGCCCTGGAACTTGTGGCGACCGTCGGCGTGGGCGGCCACAGCTCCTCGAGCCGAGGCGAACTGCGCCAGATAGCCGAGGCCGTACTCGGCCGGCTCGGCCATCTTCATCTCGCCCGACAGGAAGCGCCGGTAGCCCTCGCCCGGGAAGATCCAGAATCCCTCCGACGTCTCCTCGGTGAACAGCCGCGGCTCCTGGCCCGTGCGGGAGCCGGCCGAGGAAGAATCGCGCGGTGAATCGGATCGGGCTCGAGGTCGGCGTGATGAAGTGCGAGAGATAGCGGAGAGGCCGCAGGTCGCAGTACCAGCCTTCGCGGGCGATCAGCTCAGCGAACGCCGCCTCGCCGGCCATGAGCGACTTGCGGCAGCGCTCGATTCCTTCCCTGACCGCGGCGTCGCAGGATCGAGTGCGCGGCCTCCCTCGTCGCACGCGAGCAGGACGCCGCTCTCCTCGAGGAGCTCGCGCACCGCGGTCACCCAGAAGGCGAGCGCCGGGACCCCGTCGTGCCCCGGGAAGATCGCCTCGGCCTCGGCCGACATCGATTCCCCGACAGCGGGCGAGCGCTCGGCGGCGCGCCATCGCCGGGATCGACCTTGCCGCCCGGAAACGCATAGTACCCGCCGAGGAACCGCATGTTCGCGGTTCCGCCGGATCATGTACACCTCGAGCGGCTCGGGCGAGCCGGGCGGCGCGTCCCGCACGAGCACGACGGACGCCGCCGGCTTCGGCTCCACCGGGCGTTCTCGGCGGCCCGTCGCAGGAGCGCTCATGAGCGACTCGTGTGCGCCCACATCGAGCGAATCAGCGGTCTCATGGCGAACAACATTAGCAAGCGCATCGCGAGCGAACCAGTAGCGCGTCGCGAACGAATTAGTAGGCGCATCGAGAGCGTATCAGTAGAGCGATAGCCGCAGGCGCGAGCGAGCCGCAGGCTCGCTCGGACATGCGAATCGGGGGGTCTGGGGGGATGCGTCTCGTGTCCCCCCAGGTTCATCACCGCGTCTCCCCCCCCAGCTACAGATTAATCAGCTGCGCGACCCGCTCGCGATGGTACGTCGCGTCGCCGAACGTGAACTCGGACGACTTGGCGCGCTTGAAGTAGAGGTGCAGGTCGTGCTCCCAGGTGAAGCCGATGCCGCCGTGGAGCTGGATGCCGGCGCCGGCGACCTTGCGGTACGCGTCCGTGACGTACGCCTTCGCCATCGAGGCCGCCAGCGCGGCCTCGGGCGCGTTCTCGTCGACCGCCCAGGCGGCGTAGTACGTGAGCGACTTCGCGTTCTCGACGTCGACGAGCATGTCGGCGGCCTTGTGCTTGACGCCCTGGTAGGTCCCGATGGGCTTGCCGAAGGCGATGCGGATCTTCGCGTAGTCGGTCGTCATGTCGAGCACGCGCTGGGCGCCGCCGCACATCTCGGCGCAGAGCGCCACGGTGGCGCGCTCCACCACGCGCGAGAGCGTCGGCCACGCCGCGCCCGTGACGCCCATCAGCGCGTCGGCCGGCACGGCCACGTCCTTGAACGTGACCTCGCAGAGCTTGCGCGTCTGATCCATCGTCGGAAGCAGCTTCACCGTCGACGCCGCGCGTGCCCTTCGGGCACCAGGAGGAGGCTCGACGCCTTCCTCGGCCTTCGCCCTCGCCGTGCGCGCGACCACGACGATCGACATCGGCCAGGTGCGCGTCGGGCACGAAGAGCTTCGTGCCGTTGAGCACGAACCCGCCCTTGCTCTTCTTGCGCCGTGCACATGACGCCCGCGGCGTCCCAGCGGGCGCTCGGCTCGGTCCACGCGAGCGTCGCCTTGGCCTGCCCCGGCTGCGATGCGGGTCAGCCACTCCTTCTTCTGCGCCGCCGAGCCCGCCTCGCGGATGGCCAGGCCGCCGAGCAGCACGGTGGAGAAGAACGGCCCGGGCATCACGACGCGGCCCATCTCCTCCATCAGCACCGTGAGGTCGACGAAGCCGAGCCCCGAGCCGCCGTGCTCTTCGGGGTAGATCAGGCCGAGCCAGCCTTGCTCGGCGAGCTTGGCCCAGAACTCGTCGGTCGACCCCCGCGGGCTCGTCCATCCGCGCCCGCACGAACCCGGAGGTGCACTCGTTCTCGAGGAACTTGCGCGCGGTCGCGCGGAGCAGCTCCTGTTCCTGGCTGAAGCCGAAATCCATGGGCGTCTAGTCCTTCGGCAGGCCGAGCAGCCGCTCGGCGATGATGTTCTTCTGGATCTCGGTCGTGCCGCCCTCGATCGAGTTGGCGCGCGAGCGGAGGAACGAGTGGGCCCACACGCCTCCCTCGACCGCCCAGTCCGAGCCCTTCACGAGCTGCGAGTACGGCCCCTCGATCTCCACCGCCAGCTCCTGAAGCCGCTGGTGCGTGTCGACCCACGCCATCTTGCCGGTCGACGCCTCGGGCCCCGGCATCTCGCCGCGGAGGAGCTTGGTGATCGCGCGCGCGCCCGTGTACTTGAGGCACTCGGTGTCGATCCAGAGCTGCGCCAGCTTCTGGCGCATGACCGGATCCTTCGTCACGACGCGGCCGCTCTTCTCCATGCGCTTCGCGAGCTCGATCAGCCCGTCGAGCGCGATGCGCAGCCGCATCTGCAGGCCGAAGCCCAGCGTCAGCCGCTCGTACATCAGCGTCGTGAGCCCGACCGCCCAGCCGTTGTTGACACCGCCCAGCACCTGCGACTCGTGCACGCGGACGTTGTCGAAGAAGACCTCGTTGAACTCGGCCTCGCCGGTGAGCTGCCGCAGCGGCTTCACGGTGACGCCCGGGAGCTTGCATGTCGAGGAGGAAATAGGTGATGCCCTTGTGCTTGGGCACGTTCGGGTCGGTGCGGGCCAGCAGCATCATGTAGTCGGAGACGTGGGCGAACGACGTCCACACCTTCTGCCCGTTGATGACCCAGTGCTCGCCGTCCTTGACCGCGCGCGTCTGCAAGGACGCGAGGTCGGAGCCCGACGTTCGGCTCTGAGTAGCCCTGGCACCAGATCTCCTCGCACGAGAGGATCTTCGCGGGATAACGCTTCTTCTGCTCCTCGTTGCCCCACGCGATGATCGTCGGGCCGGCCATGCCGACCCCGAGCACGTTGAGGATCGGGGGCGCCTTGGCCAGCGCCATCTCCTGCTGGAGGATCAGCTCTTCCATGAAGGTGAGGCCGCGCGCCGCCGTATTCCTTGGGCCATGTGAGGCCGATGAAGCCGGCGTCGAAGAGCGTGCGCTGCCAGCCCCGCAGGAGCTCGTACTGCTTCGGCTCGCGGGATCTCGGAGCTGCCCATCGGCTTCCACTCGCGCGGGATGTTCGTCTTGAGCCAGGAGCGGACGGTCGCCCGGAACGCTCTCCTGTTCGGGAGTCAGCGAGAGATCCATTTCCCCTCCTGAAGGTGGGCGACGACCGAACGACTGAACGGTGGTTCATTCTCGAATCCTTCGCCGGCGAAGTCAAGGCTTATACTCCGTCCACGGTGATCTCCATCTCGTTGCCGCGCCTCACCTCTCGGATCAACACGCTCGCGCGGTTCGGTGGGCTGCCCGGCGGCGGCGTGACGCGCATGTGCTGGTCGCCGCCCCACGAGGAAGCCCGCGCATGGCTGGTCGGTGAGATGCGGGCGGCGGGCCTCGAGACGTGGATCGACACCGCCGGCAACATCTTCGGCGCGACCGGGATCCGCGCACTTCGTCCGGAAACGCCGGCCGTCCTCACCGGCTCGCACATCGACACCGTACCGGAAGGCGGCATCCTCGACGGCGCGCTCGGCGTCCTCGCGGGGCTCGAGTGCATCCAGGCGATCACCGAGACGAGCACGGCCCATGCCGCGACCGCTGGTCGTCGCGGCGTGGAGCGACGAGGAGGGGCGGTACGGGAGTCTCTTCGGCTCGCGGGCGTTCTGCGGGATGCTCGAAGGCGCGAAGCTCGACGAGATGGCGGCCGTCGACGGCGTCCGCCTCGTCGACGCGATGGCGGGTGCGGGATTCGACGCGCACCGCGCCCCGGAGGCGCAGGCACCGGCTGGCGCCGTCGCCGCCTACGTCGAGCTCCACATCGAGCAGGGCGCGCGCCTCGAAGAGGCGGGCATTCCCATAGGCGTCGTCGAGACGATCGTCGGCGTGCGCCGTGCGCGCGTCATCTTCCTGGGCCAGGCCGACCACGCCGGCACGACGCCGATGGATCGCCGCCGCGACGCCTTCCTGGCGGCCGCCGACTACGCGCTGCGCGTGCGCGAGCACGTCGTCACGCGCGGCAGCAAGGCGAGCGTGACCAACTTCGGCGTGGTCCGTGTGCATCCCGGCGCGTCCAACATCGTCCCCGGCCGCGCCGAGATCGTCCACGAAATGCGTGACCCGGACGTCACGGTGCTGGAGCGTCTGGCCGGAGAGTGCGCGGCGCTGGCGCGCGAGATCGCCGGCAAGCACCGGCTCGACGTCGAGATCCAGCCCATGTCGGCCACGACGCCGGCACCGTGCTCGCCGCGGATCCAGGCGACGACCGAGAAGGTGTGCGGGACCCTCAGGCTCGCGACCCGCCGTCTGTACTCGGCCGCGGGACACGACGCCCAGAACCTGGCCCGCGTCACCGATTCCGGGATGATCTTCATCCCTTCGCTGGGCGGGACGCAGCCATCGCGTGGACGAGATGAGCGACTGGCAGGCGATCGAGCGCGGCGCGAACGCGCTGCTCCATACCTTGCTGGCTCTCGCCGACACCACCGCCTGACGGCGGCGGAGGACTCGCGATGTCGTCCATCGCGGGTACCCTGCCTGCGCTTGAGGATGCTGATCGCGCTCGCCCATGGCACGCTGGAAGAGATCGCGGCGGCCTCGACGCCTGGACATCTTCCGCAGGGAGCCTTCGGCACGTGCCTGGCCAAGTGAGGGGAGCATGAGATCCGCGCGTCGCTCGGCGCTCCGCGACGGGGCACTCGCCCTCACGCTCGGACTGGGCGGCTGTGCGTGGGACGCTCCGATGAGCACCGTCGTGGCGCGCTCGGACGTGGCGCGCGACATCCTGCACGTCTACGGCATCATCACCTGGATCAGCGTCGGGATCCTCCTGGTCGTGGGCGTCGCCCTGGCGTGGGTCATCGTCCGCTTCCGAGCTCGACCTGGCACTCCGGGGATGCCGACGCAGACGCGCGGTCATACCCTGCTCGAGATCTCGTGGACGATCGCGCCCGCGATCGTCCTGCTCGTCATCGCGATTCCGACGATCCAGGTGGTCTTCCGGACTCAGGCGGCGCCGCCGCGCGACGCGCTTCAAGTCCGCGTGCTCGGGCGGCAGTGGTGGTGGGAGTTTCGTTACCCGTCGCTCGGGGTCGTCACGGCGAACGAGCTGCACGTGCCGGCGGGCCGGCCGGTGGCGCTGGCGCTCGACGGCCCCGACGTGATCCACAGCTTCTGGGTGCCGATGCTCGGCGGAAAGCGTGACGTGGTCCCCGGCCGCGCCAACCGACTCGTCTTCACCCCCGAGGTGCCGGGCGAGTACCAAGGCCAGTGCGCCGAGTTCTGCGGCGTCTCGCACGCCAACATGGGCATGCGGATCATCGTCGACCCGCCCGAGGTGTTCGCGCGGTGGGTCGCGGCGCAGAAGACGGAGCCCGCCGAGCCGGCGGCCGGGCCAGCGGCGGACGGCAAGGCGATCTTCGCGCGCAGCGCGTGCGTCGGCTGCCACACGATCCGGGGGGTCTCGACGGGGACGCTCGGCCCCGATCTCACCACGTTCGGAAGCCGCCACACTCTGGCCGCCGGGATCCTCCCGATCACGGTCGATACCGTCACCGAGTGGCTCAAGAATCCACCAGCCCTGAAGCCGGACGCGAAGATGCCGGCGCTCGGCCTCACCGACGACCAGGCGCGCGCCGTCGCGACCTACTTGATCGGCCTGAAGTGATGAGCACGCCGTCCGCGGATCGTGTCCTTCACGCACCGGCCGCCGTGGCCGGGGCAGGCCCGATGGCGGCGGTGCTCGCGTGGCTCACCACGGTCGACCACAAGCGCATCGGCATCCTCTACGGTGTGACCGGCTTCGCGTTCTTCCTGCTCGGCGGGCTCGAGGCGCTGCTGATCCGCGTGCAGCTGGCGGTCCCCAACAACACGGTCGTCAGCGCGCACGCCTACAACGCGCTCTTCACGATGCACGGCACGACGATGATCTTCCTGGCGGTCATGCCGTTCAACGCCATGTTCTTCAACTACATGGTGCCGCTGCTGATCGGCGCGCGCGACGTTGCGTTCCCGCGCCTGAACGCGCTCTCGTACTGGATCTTCCTGGCGGGCGGGCTCCTGCTCAACGCGAGTCTCCTGGTCGGGACCCCGCCGGACGTCGGATGGTTCGGCTACGCCAATCTGACGTCGAAACACTACGCGCCCGGCCTCGGCGTCGATTTCTGGATCTTGAGCCTCCAGATCCTCGGCGTCTCGTCCATCATCGCGGCCGTCAACTTCATCGTGACGATCCTCAGCATGCGCGCGCCGGGCATGACCATGATGCGCATGCCGGTATTCGTGTGGATGACCCTCGTGGTGCAGTTCCTGATCGCCCTGGCCTTCCCGCCGATCACGGTCGGGTTGATCTATCTGATGTTCGACCGTTTCTTCGGGACCCACTTCTTCGACGTCGCGGCCGGCGGCGACCTGCACCTGTGGCAGCATCTCTTCTGGATCTTCGGCCATCCCGAGGTCTACATCCTGATTCTTCCGGCATTCGGCATCGTCTCCGAGGTGCTCCCGACGTTCGCGCGCAAGCCGCTCTTCGGCGCGCCCGTCGTCATCTATTCGGGCGTGCTGATCGGCTTCTTCGGGTTCGGCGTCTGGAGCCATCACATGTTCGCGGCCGGGATGGGCCCCGTGGCCGACGCGGCGTTCTCGATCGCGACGATGCTCATCGCGATTCCGACGGGAGTGAAGATCTTCAACTGGCTGGCGACACTCTGGGGCGGCTCGATCCGGACGACGAGCGCGTTTCACTACGCGGTCGGCCTGGTCGGGCTCTTCACCATCGGCGGCCTGTCGGGCGTCATGCACGCCTCGCCGCCGGTGGATCTGCAGCAGACCGACAGCTACTTCGTGGTCGCCCACCTGCACTACGTGCTGATCGGCGGCAGCCTCTTCGGGCTCTTCGCCGGGATCCACTACTGGTGGCCCAAGATGACGGGTCGCCTGCTCGGCGAGGGGCTCGGCCGGCTGAGCTTCTGGGTGCTGTTCGCGGGCTTCAACCTCGCGTTCTTCCCCCAGCACTACCTCGGCGCGCTGGGGATGCCGAGACGCATCTACACCTATCGCCCCGACCTCGGCTGGAACGCCGCCAACTTCGCCTCGACGATCGGGGCGTTCGGCATCGGGGTGGCCGTACTGATCTTCATCGTGAACGCCTGGCGGAGCCTCTCGCGCGGGACGCCGGCACCCGGGGATCCCTGGGACGGGCGCACGCTCGAGTGGCGGACTTCGTCACCGCCGCCGGCGCACGATTTCGACGCGATCCCACCCGTGTACGGCCGCGATTCCTTTTGGCGCGAGAAGCACGGTCCGCGACGGGCCGCGGCGGGCGGCGCGCCCGCCGCGGGCGCCGCCGAGCCGCACGCGTCGATCCACCTGCCCGCGCCGTCGTACTGGCCGGCAATGGTCGCGCTCGGGATGCTGATCGCGGCGGCAGGCGCCCTCACCCACCTCTCGATCGTCGTGATCGGCGGCTTGTGGACGATCTGGGCGATCTGCGGCTTCGCCCTCGAGCATCACCGGACCCGAGAGCACGCCGACCAGACCGGCGGCCTGGGACTCGACCACCGCAAGATGGCGATGTGGGTCTTCCTCGGCTCCGAGTGCTTTTTCTTCGGCACGCTCGTCGCGACCTACCTCGCGTACCGCGGCCGGAGTGTGGTCGGACCCGCGCCGCACGAGATCCTCAACGTGCCCGTCACGTCGGTCTCCACGTTCGACCTCCTGATGTCGAGCTTGCTCATGGTCCTCGCCCTCGCCGCCGTTCAGCGCGGCGACCAGCGGCAGGCGCGGCTCTGGCTCTTCGGGACCGCGTTCTTCGGCATGATCTTCCTCGGCTTCCAGGTGTACGAGTTCACCGAGTTCGTCCACGAAGGATTCACGCTCCAGCGAAACCTGTTCGGCTCGGCGTTCTTCGTGCTCACGGGCCTGCACGGCGCGCACGTCGCGATCGGCGTGTTCTGGCTGCTCTCCCTCTGGGTCCTCGCCCTCCGCGGGCGGCTCGGCGCCGCCGACGCCGTCAAGGTCGAGATCGCGGGACTCTACTGGCACTTCGTCGACGTCGTGTGGATCGCCATCTTCACGCTCGTCTATCTCATCCCGTAACGGAGACAGAACGGTGAGCGACGCGCATCGAGGCGACGAGCACGCGACGGTCGGAACGTACGTCAAGGTGGCGCTCGTGCTGACCGTGGTGACGGCGCTCGAGGTCGGCGTGATCTACGTCCGGCGGCTCGCGCCGATCGTCGTGCCGCTCCTGCTGGCGATGTCGGTGGCGAAGTTCGCGCTCGTCGCCCTCTTCTTCATGCACTTGCGATACGAATCGCGCGTGCTCACGTTCCTGTTCGTCGGGCCGTTGCTCCTCGCGTCCGGGCTCGCGGTCGCCCTGATGACGTTGACCGGCGCCTTTCTGGTGTTCGGCCGCTGATGGCCGCGCCGCCGCCTTTCACGTGGACGTCGGGCGAAGTTCACGCCGACGTGGTGTTCGTGGTCGGCCTCCTGGCCCTGACCTACGCCATCGCGTGGTCGCGCGGCCCGCGGACCAGGCCCACCTTCCGGCGCTGTTCATGGCTTCCCTGGTCGTGCTGCTCGTTGCGTTGAACGGCCCCTTGCACGACCTGAGCGACTACTACCTCTTCAGCGCCCATATGGTGCAGCACCTCCTGCTGACGCTCGTCGTGCCGCCCTTACTGCTGGCCGGCACGCCTCGATGGATGGCGGACGCGCTCGTCGTCCGGCTCAGACGCCCCCCGGCGCTCGGCGCGCTGGCTCGCGTCGTGACGCGGCCGGTGCCGGCGCTCGCGCTCTACGCGGTGGCGCTGATCGGCTGGCATCTCCCGGGCCCCTACGGCGCGGCGCTCGAGGACCATCGCTGGCACGTGGTCGAGCACCTGGCGCTCATCGCGACCGCTCTGGTGGCGTGGTGGCCGGTGCTGTCGCCCTCGCGCCTGCTCCCGCGTCTCCACTACGGAGCCCAGATCCTGTACCTCTTCGCGTTCGGGATCCCGATGACCGTCGTCGCCGCGATGATCACCGGCGCCGAGAGCACGCTCTATCCCTTCTATGCGGCCGCGCCCCGGCTCTTCGAGCTCACGGCGCTCGCCGACCAGCGGCTGGGCGGGCTCATCATGTGGGTCCCGGCCGGCTTGATCCCGCTCCTCGCCTTCACCGTCGTCTTCTTCCGCTGGGCGGCCGCCGAGGCGGAGGCCGACGATTTCAAGCCCGAACAGACCTCTGCTATGCTCAATGACTCATGAACATTTGCGTCGTCGGCGCCGGCTACGTTGGTCTCGTGACCGGCGCGGTCTTCGCCGACCTCGGGAACGAGGTCGTGTGCGTCGACAACGTCGACGACAAGATCGTGGCGCTCCAGTCAGGGCACCTCCCCATCTACGAGCCCGGGCTCGAGGAGATGGTGGCGCGCAACGTCGGCGACGGCCGCCTGTCCTTCTCGACCGATCTGGCGGGCGCCGTCCGGAAATCCGTGATCGTCTTCATCGCTGTCGGCACGCCTCCGAAGGCCGATGGCCAGACGGATCTCGGCGCCGTCGAGGCGGTCGCGCGCGAGATCGGACGGGTGATGGACCGCTACACGGTCGTCGTCAACAAGTCGACCGTCCCGGTGGGCACCGGCGAGTTCGTCCGCGAGGTGATCGAGCGCCATCAGCGGCAACCGATCCCCTTCGACGTCGTGTCAAATCCGGAATTCCTCCGGGAAGGCTCCGCGATCGAGGACACGCTGCGGCCCGACCGGATCGTGATCGGCGCTCCGACGCAGCAGGTCGCCATGACGCTGCTGGAGCTGTACGCGCCGCTCGAGCGGCCTATGATCATCACCGACGTGCCGTCGGCCGAGATGATCAAGTACGCATCCAACGCCTTTCTGGCGACGAAGATCTCGTTCATCAACGCGATCGCTAACATCTGCGAGCTCGCGGGCGCCGACGTCACGCAGGTCATGAAAGGCATGGGGCTCGACGCGCGGATCGGCGCGGCCTTCCTGCAAGCCGGTCTCGGCTACGGCGGCAGCTGCTTCCCGAAGGACACGGACTCGCTGGTCCACACCGCCGCGACCCTCGGCTACCACTTCGACATCCTGCGCGCGGTCGTCGACGTCAACGCCGGACGCTCCGCGCACTTCGTGTCGATGATCGAGCGGGCCCTCGCGCCGCTGCCCACGCGGCGGATCGCGATCCTGGGTCTCGCGTTCAAGCCGAATACCGACGACATGCGCGAGGCGAAGTCGGTCGAAGTCATCTCTCGGCTCGTCGAGAAAGGCGCGACGGTCTGCGTCTACGACCCCGTCGCCATGACGAACGCGCGCAAGATGCTCCCGACGGTCGTCGAGTATGCCGATTCGCCGTACGCCGCCGCGACCGGCGCGGACGGTGTCGCGCTCATCACGGAGTGGAACGAGTTCAAATTTCTGAACCTAGAGCGCCTCCGGACCGTCATGCGGCGTCCCGTCGTCTTCGACGGACGGAACCTCTGGGAAGCCGAGCGCATGCGGCGCCTGAGCTTCGAGTACTACTCGATCGGCCGCAAGCCCGTTCGCCGATACGTAGGATCCTCGATGCGGGTTCTGGTGACGGGCGGAGCAGGGTTCATCGGCTCGCACCTCTGCGAGTTCTTCCTCGGCAAGGGCTGGGACGTTGTCTGCATGGACGACTTCGTCACGGGTTCTCGGGACAACCTCGCGGCCGTCGAGTCCCGGCCCGGCTTCACGCTCATCGAGCACGACGTCACCGAGTACATTCGACTCGACGGTCACCTCGACTGGGTCTTGCACTTCGCGAGTCCCGCGTCGCCCCTCGACTATTTGGAGCTGCCGATTCAGACGCTGAAGGTCGGCGCGCTCGGTACCCACAATGCCCTCGGCATCGCGAAGGCTAAGAGCGCGCGGTTCCTGCTCGCCTCGACTTCCGAGGTGTACGGCGATCCGCTCGTGCATCCCCAGCGCGAGGACTACTGGGGACACGTCAATCCAGTCGGGCCGCGGGGCGTGTACGACGAAGCCAAGCGCTTCGGCGAAGCGATCACGATGGCGTACCACCGGTATCACCGGATCGATACGCGCATCGTTCGGATCTTCAACACGTTCGGGCCGCGCATGAGGCTCAAGGATGGGCGCGCGATTCCCGCGTTCATGGGCCAGGCCCTGACCGGTGCGCCCATCACTGTCTTTGGCGACGGCGCACAGACGCGTTCGTTTCAGTACATCACCGATCTCATCGACGGGCTGTGGCGACTCATGCAGGCTCCGGTGAACGACCCCGTCAACATTGGCAATCCTCAGGAGATGACACTGCTGGAACTGGCCAAGCGCATCATCCGGCTCACCGGCTCCCGCAGCGAGATCGTATTTCGTCCACTCCCGGTCGACGACCCCAAGGTCCGTCAGCCTGATATCGGGCGCGCCCGCGCGCTACTCGGATGGGAGCCGCGCGTCGAGACCGACGAGGGTCTTCGGCTCACCGTCGAGTGGTTCCGAGAGAAGCTGCGCAAGTGAAGGTCCTCGTCACGGGCGGCGCCGGGTTCATCGGCTCGCACGCCGTCGATCGGCTGCTCGCGGCCGGGCACGCGGTGGACGTGGTCGACAACCTGGCCACCGGTCGGCGCGAGCGGGTACCGGCCGCGGCGCGGCTTCATGTGTGCGACCTGCGCGACAGGAGGCTCGACGCCCTGCTCGCCGCCGCGCGGCCGGAGGTCGTCGTCCACGTCGCGGCTCAGGCCGCGGTCTCCCGGTCGGTCGCCGATCCGCGCTTCGACGCAAGCGTCAACGTGCTCGGCACGATCGGCCTGCTCGAGGCGTGCCGCCGCGCCGGTGTGCGGCGGGCCGTCTACACCTCGACGGGGGGCGCGGCATACGGAGACACCGATGTGGTCCCGACTCCTGAGGACCATCCGCTCAGGCCCGCCTCTCCGTACGGTGTGTCGAAGACCACCGCCGAGCGCTACCTCGAATGCTGGGCCGGCCTGACCGACAGTCGCGCGTTGACCTTGCGGCTGGCGAACGTGTACGGCCCGCGCCAGGATCCCGCGGGCGAAGCCGGCGTGATCGCGATCTTCACGTCGCGGCTACTGTCCGGCGCTCCCTGCGTCGTGAACGGCGACGGGGAGCAAACGCGTGACTACGTCTACGTCGGCGACGTCGCCGACGCGATCGCGCGCGCGGTGAAGTCGGACGCTGTCGGGGTCGCGAACATCGGCACCGGCGCCGAGACGACCGTCAACGAGCTCTATCGGCAGCTCATGCGGCTCACCGGCGCGGGCCGCCCTGCCGAGCACGGCCCGGCACGGCCCGGCGAGCAACGCCGGAGCGTCCTCGATGCGAGCCGTGCCAAGGCGCTGCTGGGCTGGAGCACGACCACATCGCTCGACGAGGGCCTCGCCCAGACCGTGGCGTGGTTCCGGAAGGAGCTCCAAAAATGATCGACGAAGAACTGAAGGCAATCCTCGCGTGTCCGGCGTGCAAGGGCGACCTCCTCTTCGAGGAGACCCGGATCATCTGCCCCGCCTGCCGCAAGGCCTATCCGATTCGCGACGGCATCCCGGTGATGCTCATCAGCGAGGCCGAGCCCTGGGCGCCCGGTAGGTAGTGGCGGGACGCCAGTCCCTGCAGGCGGTCATTCTGGCCGGCGGCCAGGGGACGCGCCTGCGCCCGCTGACGCTCGCGCGGGCGAAGCCCGTCGTCCCGCTCCTGAATCGCCCGTTCCTCGCCTACCAGCTCGCGCTGCTGCGCGCGCACGGGGTGTCCGACGTCATCCTGGCGTGCTCGTACCGCGTCGACGACGTGCGCGCGGCGCTGGGCGATGCCGAGCACCTCGGCGTCAGGCTCCGGTACGTCGTCGAGGACGAGCCTCTGGGGACCGGCGGCGGCGTCCGCAACGCCGCGGACCTGGTCTCGGGGACCTTGTTCGTGCTGAACGGCGACATTCTCACCGACCCCGATCTGTCGGAGATGCGGCGGCTCCACGAGACGCGCGGCTCACGCACGACGATCTATCTCCAGCCGGTGCCGGATCCGCGTCAGTACGGGCTGGTCGAGACCGAGGCCGACGGGCGCCTGCGCGCCTTCCGGGAGAAGCCGACCGCCGACGAGCAGATCACGACGAACACGATCAACGCGGGGATCTATCTCATCGACGCGGAGCTGCTCGGCCGGATCCCGCGCGACCGCGCGAGCTCGATCGAGCGCGAGTTCTTCCCCGCGCTCATCGCCGACGGGGTTCCGTGCTTCGGCTGGTGTCCCAGCGCTTACTGGCGCGACATCGGAAATCCGTCGGCGTACCGCGCCGCCCAGATGGACCTGCTCCAGGGGCGCGCGGCGATGCCGCTGGCGCCGCCCGGGCAAGACCGGGATGGGATCTGGCTCGGCGCTGGAGGCACCGTCGACCCGACCGCCCGGATCGTCGCGCCGGCCGTCGTCGGCGCGGGCGTCGTGCTGGGCCCAGGGTGTCGCGTCGGGCCGGGCGCCGTGCTCGGCGACCACGCGCGCATCGGCCCGGACGCCCAGATCGAGGGCGCGATCCTGTGGGAGCGGGTCGAGGTGGGCGCCGGCGCCCTGCTGCAGGACTGCGTGCTCGGCGCCGACGTGAAAATCGGCGCCGGCGCGCGCGTGGGGCCCGACGTCGTTCTCGCGTCCGGGACGACGGTGCCCGAGCGCGCGACGCTCACCTGCTGAGACGAAATGCGGCCGCCGCCGACGCCCGTCGTCCGCGACGCGGCGTGTTAGACTGGGCCGATGGTCCTGAGTCGCATCCGCAATTTCTCCATCGTCGCGCACATCGACCACGGGAAATCGACGCTCGCGGATCGGCTCCTGTCCCTCACGGGCACAATGGACGCCAAGAAGGCGGTCGATCAGGTGCTCGACTCGATGGATCTCGAGCGCGAGCGCGGGATCACGATCAAGGCGCACACGGTGCGACTGCTCTATCGGGCGCGCGACGGCCACGAATACACGCTCAACCTCATCGACACGCCGGGTCACGTCGACTTTTCGTACGAGGTGTCGCGGGCGCTGGCGGCGTGCGAGGGCGCGGTGCTCATCATCGACGCCGCGCAGGGGATCGAGGCCCAGACCCTGGCGAACTTCTACCTCGCGAGCGACGCCAACCTCGCCATCATCCCCGTCATCAACAAGATCGATCTCCCGGCCGCCGACGTCGAGACCACGCGCAATCAGATCACCGACACGCTCGATCTCGACGGCAGCGAGGCGCTCGCGATCTCGGCCAAGCACGGGACCGGCGTGCCGGAGGTGCTCGAAGCGATCGTGGCCCGCGTGCCGCCGCCGGAGGGCGATCCGGACGCGCCGCTCAAGGCCCTCGTGTTCGACTCGTTCTACGACTCCTACCAGGGCGTGGTCGTCTACGTGCGCCTCACCGACGGCCGCGTGCGGCCGGGCACGCGCATCTTGTTGATGTCGAACGGGCGGTCGTACGACGTGCAGCAGGTCGGCGTCTTCAGCCCCGACATGCGGCCGGTCGAGGAGCTCTCGGCCGGGCAGGTCGGCTACCTGACCGCGTCGATCAAGCGCGTCGCCGACGCAAAAGTCGGCGAGACCATCACCGAGACCGCCCGGCCCACGGCCACGGCGTTTCCGGGCTATCGCGACGCCAAGCCCATGGTGTTCGCGGGGCTCTACTCGATCGAGGACACCGAATACGAGGCGCTGCGCGACGCTCTCGAAAAGCTCCGCCTCAACGATCCGGCGTTCACGTACGAGCCCGAGACCTCGCTGGCGCTGGGCTACGGCTTTCGCTGCGGGTTCCTCGGCATGCTGCACATGGAGATCGTCCAGGAGCGGCTCGAGCGGGAGTTCAACCTCTCGTTGATCGTCACGGCGCCGAGCGTGCAGTACAAGGTGCTCACGACGGCCGGCGAGGTGCTCGACGTCGACAACCCGTCCAAGCTGCCGCCGCCCGACCGCATCGAGCAGATGGACGAGCCGTACGTGAAGTCCTCGGTCCTGGTGCCGACCGAGTTCATGACCGCGATCTACAAGCTCGCCCAGGAAAAACGCGGTGAGCACCGGTCGCTCGAGTATCACGGCAAGCGCGTTCACATCCAGTTCGACTTTCCACTGGCCGAGATCGTCGTCGACTTCTACGACCGGCTGAAGTCGATCTCGAAGGGCTACGCGTCGTTCGACTACGAGCTGTCGGAGTTCCGCCCGTCCGATCTGGTGAAGCTCGACATCCTGCTGAACGGCGACCCGGTCGACGCGCTGTCCATCATCGTGCACCGCGACAAGGCGTACGAGAAGGGCAAGGCGCTGGCCGAGAAGCTGCGCGCGGTGATCCCGCGGCAGCTCTTCGAGGTTGCCATCCAGGCCGCGATCGGGAGCCGGGTCATCGCCCGCGAGACGGTCAAGGCCATGGGTAAGAACGTGACGGCCAAGTGCTACGGGGGCGACATCACGCGGAAGCGGAAGCTGCTGGAGCGGCAGAAAGAAGGAAAGAAGCGGATGAAGCAGGTCGGGAAGGTGGAGGTTCCTCAGGAAGCGTTTCTCTCGGTGCTCAAGAGCTGACGATGGACGAGCGGAAGGTCGAGATCGAAGCCCACCCCGCGCTCCCGACCGAAGCGGTCGAGCCGAAACGGCGCCGGAAATCCATCGTTCGCGAGTACGCGGAGGCGATCGCCATCGCGGTGCTGCTGGCGCTCGTCATCCGGTCGCTCGTGGTGCAGGCCTTCACGATCCCGTCCGGCTCGATGATGGACACCCTGCTGGTCGGCGACTACATCCTCGTCAACAAGTTCCTGTACGGCCCCGAGCTTCCGCTGATCGAGCTGCGCTTGCCGGCGCTCCGCGACCCTCAGCGCGGCGACATCATCGTCTTCAAGTATCCGCAGGACGAGAAGCGCGACTTCATCAAGCGGATCGTCGCGACGGCGGGCGAGCGTGTGCAGGTCCGCGGCCATCAGGTCCTGGTCAACGGCAAGCCTCTCCGCGAGCCCTACACGAAGCCCGTCGACGGCGGCGTACGTGGCAGCGAGGCCTATTGCGGATACGCCTACGGGTGCGAGCCCACGCTCGTGCCGCCCGACTCGTATTTCGTGATGGGTGACAACCGGGACAACTCTCAGGACAGCCGCTACTGGGGCTTCGTGAAGCGCGACAAGATCAAGGGCAAGGCCTTCCTCATCTACTGGTCCTGGGATGGCGACCGGCACTGGCTCCGCTGGTGGCGGCTCGCGAACTATATTCCGTAGCCCGCGGTGGCGAATAAGCTGAGCTGGGTCGCGCGAACGCCCTGTTGTTGTAGCGGGGGCCTTGAGGCCGGCTTTGACCGAGGGTGGCCTGACACAGATGCGAGCCGGCTCCGGTTCCGCGGACAACCCTCAGTTTGTTGTATCCGCGGACAACCCTTCTGAGGTTCTGCTGGCGGCGGGGCTGGCGGAGAATCCGCCGGAATCCAACGAGCTTGGGTTTTATGTGCACGTGCCGTTCTGCGCGAAGCGGTGCGGGTACTGTAGCTTCAACACTGCGCCGCTCGAGGACGGCGCGATGGTGCGCTACCTCGAGGCGCTCCACCGCGAGATCGACCTGCTCAGCGGCATCGCGTGGTCTCCGCGCGTGCGGCTCTCGACGATCTTCCTCGGCGGCGGCACGCCGTCGCTGCTGGCCGTCGAGGCCATGGCGGCGATGCTCGACCGCATCCGCTCGCGTTTCGACGTCGACGCGGACGCCGAGATCACGGTCGAGTGCAACCCCGAGAGCGTGACGCGCGACAAGCTCGCGGGCTACCGCGCCGCCGGCGTCAACCGGTTGAGCCTCGGCGTGCAGTCGCTCGACGACTCGATCCTGCCGCAGCTCGGTCGGCTCCACGACGCGCGCGGCGCCCGAGCGGCCTTCGAGGCCGCGCGCGAGGCCGGCTGCGACAACTTGAGCGTCGACCTCATGTACGGGCTGCCCGGTCTCGATCCCGACGGCTGGACGCGCGCCGTCGAGGCCGTGCTCGACTGGAGGCCCGATCACCTTTCCGCCTACGGCCTGACCCTGGACGCGGGCAGCCTCTGGGGGGCCGCCGGCATCGAAGGCCTGCCGACGGAGGACGCGCAGATCGACCAGTACTGGCGTCTGGCCCGCGCCGCGGCGGCACGCGGCCTGGAGCACTACGAGATCTCGAACTACGCGCGGCCGGGCTTTCGCTCGCGTCACAATCAGATCTACTGGCGCGCGGCCGAATACCTCGCCGCCGGCCCCGGGGCGTGCGGGTTCGTCGGCCGGATGCGTTACGCGAACGTCAAGGCCACGCCGCGCTACTGCGACACCCTCGCCGGCGGCGCCCTCCCCGTCGCGTCCTCCGAGCACCTGTCGGCACGACAGCGGCTGGCCGAGCGGCTCATCCTCGGTCTTCGGACGGCCGACGGCATCCCGGCGGAGTGGCTCGAGATGCGGCTCGAGGGCGACGGCCGCCTCCGCGGGCTGGCCGATGCGTGGCGCGCCCGGATGCTGCTGACCGACGCCGACGACCGCGTACGGCTGACGGAAGCCGGGTTTCTGCTGTCCGACGCGCTCTTCGTCGAATTGTTATAATTTCGGCCTGATGGATTCCCGACATCGCGACGTGCTCGTCGCGCTCATCCGTGAGTACGTCGACTCGACCGAACCGGTCGGCTCGCGTGTGCTGGCCCAGCGTCACTTTCCGAATCTTTCGGCGGCGACGCTCCGGAACGTCATGGCCGACCTCGAGGAGATGGGCTACCTCGTCCAGCCCCACACGAGCGCGGGCCGCGTACCGACCGACAAGGCCTATCGCTTCTACGTGGAGTCGTTCCCGCCGCCCCAGAGCTCGAAGGGCGCCAGGGCCGGCGATACGCTTGCCGCAGCGCCGCTCCGGGATCGACGGCTTCATGGAGCGGACGTCCTCGCACCTGTCGAGCGCGACGAAGCTGACGGGCCTCCTGCTGGCGCCGCCGCTCAAGCAGACGACCCTTGCGCGGGTCGACCTGATCCCGCTCGAGGACGATCGGGCGCTCGCCGTGCTCGTGACCGACGCGGGCTGGGTCACCGCCCGCGCGGTGACGCTCGATCCCCCGCTCGGCATCGAAGAGGTGCGCGCGATCGGGCGCGAGCTGAACCGGCGCTACCGCGGCCGCACCGTGCAGGACGTCGTCGACATGGAGGCGGAGCCCAGCGATCCGCTCGACACCTTGCACACCCGCGCCCGCGCGGTCACCGAGCAGATCGTCGCGGTGCTCCGCGGCCGCACGCTCTACGTCAGCGGCGCCATCAACATGCTCGACCATCCGGAGTTCTTGAACCTCGAGACGACCCGCGAGCTACTCCGGACCTTCGAGCAGAAGGAGCGGCTGGCCGACCTGATGACCGAGCTGGCCGGCAGCGAAGGCGTGAACGTGACGATCGGCGAAGAGAATCCCGTCGCCGAGATGCGCGAGTGCACCCTGATCACCTCCACCTATCTCTATCGCGACCAGGTCATCGGGATCCTCGGCGTCGTCGGTCCCCGGCGCCTGCCGTATCCCGAGGTCATCTCGATCGTCAACGAGACGGCTCGCCACGTTACCGACGCTCTTTCCCGAGTCCGCCAAGATCTGTATCTGCCCTCCTAGCGCTTGAGACGTCGGGCGGGCGGCTCCGGGGCATCCGGGGCCTCCCGGGATCTGACGGCCGACCCCGCGGCGAGTCAGGCCTGAGTTCTGCGCGCGGGCGACGCTGCCTACACAGATCCCGGGAGGCCCCGGATGCCCCGGAGCCGCCCGCCCGACGGGATCGCGCTGGGGCGCTGCTATAATTCATCTGTTATGGACGAGTCAGAGGTTCGGGACCGGGAGCCGCTCGAGTCCGCTCCGTCTGCGGAGGCTGGCGCGGAGACGGTGGAGGAGTTGCGGCGGCAGGTCGAGGAGAAGCAGGATCGGCTGCTGCGGGCGCTGGCTGAGGCCGAGAACTTCAAGCGGAGGACGCAGCGCGAGCGTGACGAGTCGGTCCGGTACGCCAACGAGTCGCTGCTCCGCGATCTCATCCCCGTCCTCGACAACCTCGAGCGGGCGCTCGGGGCGGCGCGGGCGGGCGGGGGCGCCGAGGGCGTCGTGGGGGGCGTCGAGCTGATCCAGCGCGAGCTCCTCAAGGTGCTGGAGCGCGCGGGCGTCACCCGCTATTCCGCGCTCGGCCAGCCGTTCGATCCCACCCGCCACGAGGCGATCGCCCGAGTCGTCAGCGCGGACACGAAGCCCGGCACCGTGGTGGGCGAGACGATGCCCGGCTACCTGTTGCACAACCGCGTGCTCCGTGCCGCGCTCGTCTCAGTCGCCGCCGCGCCGGACGAGGACAACTGAGCCCGGTGGCGCGCGACTACTACGAGATCCTCGGCGTCGCGCGCAACGCGAGCGACGCCGAGATCAAGAAGGCCTATCGCCAGCTGGCGATGCAGTATCACCCCGACCGCAACCGCGGCAACAAGGACGCCGAAGAGCGATTCAAAGAGGCGAACGAGGCGTACGCGGTCCTGTCCGACCCGGACAAGCGCGCCCACTTCGATCGATTCGGAACCGCGGGTCCGGGCGCGGGCCCCGGGTTCGGCGACACGGGATTCGGAACCCTCTTCGAGGACATCTTCGAGAACTTCTTTGCCGGCGGCGGTCGCGGACGTGGGTCGCGCGCCGCCCGCGGCGAAGATCTCCAGTACGAGCTCAAGATCACGCTCGAGGACGCCGCCGCCGGCCTCGAGACGAAGATCCAGATCCCGCGTCTCGAACGTTGCGAAGCGTGCTCCGGAGCCGGCGTCGAGCCCGGAAGCCGGCTGGAAACCTGCGACATGTGCCGCGGCGCCGGCGAGGTCCGGCGCAATCATGGCTTCCTGACCGTGGCGCAGACCTGCCCCAAATGCCGCGGTGCCGGCCAGCTCAATCGTTCGCCATGCAAGGAGTGCCGCGGCGAAGGCCGGCGGCGCGCCGAGCGGCTCCTGAGCGTCAAGATCCCCGCGGGGATCGAGGACCGGATGCAGCTTCGCATCAGCGGCGAAGGTTCCGGCGGTCTCGGCGGCGGCCCTTCAGGCGATCTCTATGTCCTCGTGCGCGTCCGCGAGCACGACATCTTCGCGCGCGAGGGCGCCGACCTTCACTGCGACCTGCCGCTCACCTTCACCAACCTGGCCCTTGGCCACGAAGTCGAGGTGCCGGTGCTGGGCGGCGGGGCCAAGCTGAAGGTCCCTGCGGGAACTCAGCCCGACGAGGTGCTGCGAATTCGCGGCAAGGGCATGCCGCACCTGCGCCAGCGTGGCCACGGCGACGCTTGCTACCGGGTCGTGCTCGAAGTCCCGCAGAAGCTCAACGCGCGCCAGCGCGAGGCGCTCGCGAGCTTCGAGGCGGCCTCGAAGGACGAACGGGGTCCCCTGGCGGCGGCGTTCTTCGAGCGAGTAAAGAAGCTCCTCGGCTAGTCGATGTCATCCTCGATTCACGGTCGCGCCTCGGCCGACGGGGCCCCGGCCCCGGGACAGCCTGCGGCGCGCGCCCCGGGCTACTGGGAGCTCACCGTCGGCGTACCCCACGATCTCTCCGAAGGGCTGACCAATTTCGCCTGGGAGCTCGGCGCACTCGGTGTCGTCGAGGAAGAGCAGCCCGGCCGCGGGGCCACGCTTCGCGCCTTCTTCCCCGAGACTGTGGCGGCGGGGACGCTCGAGGAGAGCATGCGCCGATACCTCGACGGGCTGCGGGAGCTCGGCTTTGCGCCCGTGCGCGACCTTCGTGTCGCGGCGCTCGCCGACGAAAACTGGGCCGACGCCTGGCGGGCCCACTTCACGCCCCGCGCCGTCGGGCGGCGGCTCCTGATCGTCCCGCCCTGGGACGAGCGGCCCTCGAACGGACGGATCGTGATCACGATCGAGCCGGGGCGCGCGTTCGGAACAGGTCATCACGGAACCACCGCCGGATGCCTCGCCGCGCTCGAATCGGTGGTGGACCGCGACCACCCCTCGCGGATGATCGACGTCGGCACCGGGTCCGGCATCCTCGCGATCGCGGCCGCGCGGCTGGGGGTGGGCGCGGTGCTCGCGGTGGACGACGACCCCGACGCCGTCGCGTGCGCGATGGCGAACGCCGCTCGCAATCACGTCTCCGACCGCGTCCGCTGCGTGCTGGCCGACGCGGCGGCGCTTCGAGAGCCTCGGGCGCCGCTGCTGGTCGCCAATCTGCTCTCCGCCGCCCATCGGCGCCTCGGCGCTCAGTACCGCCGCTCGTTGACCCCGCACGGAACCTTGCTCCTCGGCGGCATCCTCGACGCGGAGGCGGCGGACGTCGCGGCGGCGCTGGCCGATCACGAGCTCGCCCACCGCGCGTCGTTCTCGGTGGAGGGCTGGACGACGCTCGAGCTCCGTGCGCCGCTTCACGATCACGCCTGAGCGGCTCCGCGACGGGCGCGTCGTCTTCGATCGCGACGAGTCGCGCCATCTCGCACGGGTCCTCCGGCTCCGGTCCGGCGACACGGTGGTCGCCGCCGACGGCGCCGGCCACGAGTACACGGTGCGTCTCGAGACGGTCGGCGAAGAGGCGACGGGCACGGTACTGGGGGTCGGCGCGAACGCGCACGAGTCTCCGATCCGGATCACGCTTTTCCAGGGGGTGCCGAAAGGCGACAAGATGGAGTCGATCGTGCGCGCGGCCACGGAGCTCGGCGTGGCGCGGATCGTCCCGGTGCTGACGGCGCGCACCATCGTCGCGCTCGACCCGGCCCGCTGGCGTGATCGCGCTCGGCGCTGGCAGCGCGTCGCGAAGGAGGCGGCCAAGCAGTGCGGCCGCGCCGTCATTCCGCCGATCGACGCGCCCCGCCCGCTCGGCGACGCCCTGGAGCTCGCCGAGGCCGATTTCCGACTCTGCCTCTGGGAAGGAGCGCGCGGCCACGCCGCCGGGCAGGGTGAGGGGCAGGCTCGCTTGCTCGGAACGACACTCGCCGCGAGCCTGCCCCTCACCCTGCCCGGCGGCTCGCGGATCGCTCTACTCATCGGGCCAGAGGGCGGACTTGCCGTGGACGAGGTCGAGGGCGCGCGGACTCGTGGCTGGACGATCGTCGGCGCGGGGCCGCGCATTCTGCGAACCGAGACGGCTGGGCCGGCGATCATCGCGGTGCTGCAAGCGCGCTTCGGCGATCTAGGAGCCGGCGGTTGAGCACCGGCGCCGGCTGGGAGCATTTCGAGACGGAGGCGGACGTGGGCGTTCGCGCCTGGGCCGCGACGCGCGCCGACGCCTTCGCGCAGGCCGCGCTGGGGGTGTTCGCTCTGATCGTGAGGCCCGAGGAAGTCGAAGCGCGTGAGCGTCGCGAGGTCCGGGCCCAGGCGGATTCCCGCGAGCGCCTGCTGGTCGGCTGGATCAACGAGTGCCTGTACGTGCACGAGATCGAGGGCTTTGTGGTTCGGCGGGTGGACGTGGACGCGTGCTCGGACACCGTCGTCCACGGTGTGCTTCACGGAGAGGAGATCGACATCAGCCGCCATCGACCCGGGACCATCGTCAAGGCGGCGACCCTTCACAGGGTGGTCGTCGCCGAGTCCGGCGGCCGCCACGAGGTCGAAGTCATCGTCGACGTGTGACGTCTCACATCCGAGACACGACGCCAACAAACGCGTGTCATCCACGCCACCTAGGCAGGCCCACAGCCGGAACGGCTCGCTAAAAAACAAATACTTACAGCCAAACGGGCCCATGGCACCAGGGTTGCTAATTTCCGGTTTCGGTCTATGCGACAGCACACCATTCGAAAGCCCGTTAGCATCGAGGGCGTTGGGCTGCACTCCGGCAAGGTCGCCCGAGTCACAGTCTCGCCTGCCCCGGTCGATGCGGGCATCGTATTCAAGGTGCACGCGACGGGGGAGAGAATCCCGGCGAGACCCGAGAGCGTCGTCAACTCGAACTACGCGACGACCCTCGGGGTTAACGGCACACGTATCCAGACCGTCGAGCACCTGATGGCGGCGGCGGCCGGGCTGGGGATCGACAATGTCGAGATCGACGTAGACGGGCCGGAGATCCCCGCCCTCGACGGCAGCGCGAAGCCGTTCGTGGCGCTGCTCGCATTCGCGGGCCGCGTGCAACAGTCCGCGCGGCGCCGGATACTTTCGCTTCCGTGTCCCCTTCGGGTGGGCAGCGCCGGACGCTGGATTCAGATCGTGCCCTCCGACACGTTCCGGATCAGCTACACCCTGGACAACGACCACCCGGCGATCGGCACGCAGGTTCTCTCGTGGGCGCCGACCGAGCGGTCGTTCGTCGAGGAGTTCGCCCCGGCTCGGACGTACGGCTTCCTGCGTGACCTCGGGCTCATGCGGAAGAACGGCCTGGCGCGCGGCGGCTCGCTCGACAACGCGATCGTGCTGGGCAATAGCGGGCCGCTCAACGGCCTTCGCTATGGCGACGAGTTCGTCCGGCACAAGATCCTGGATCTGCTCGGCGACCTCGCCCTGGTCGGTCGGCCGATCGGCGGCCACGTCATCGCGCGCAACGGCGGCCATGCGCTCAACCTCGAGCTCGTACAGGCGGTTCAGCGCGCCGTCGGGCTCGAGCGACGGGTTGCGGTGAGCCTCCCCGCGGCGGCGGCCGACGAGGCGTCCAGAGAGGCCGCTCGGCGCGAGGGCTTCGTGCCGGCGCCAGGCCTCGCCGCGATCTAAGCCGTCGCCGTCTCGCTTTTGCCACGCCTGTCTCGCATTTGCCACGCTATAATTGCCCGTCCGCCGTATGCGTGCCCTGTGGTTTCCCAGTCATGTCGTTGCGGCAGCGCTGGCCCTCGCCGTGGCCGCGCCGGCTCGCGCCGAGTTGCGTATCAGCGACCTGGACGTTTTCCTCAACGACCATGAGGTCACCGTTCACGTCGTGTTGCTCGGAGCCGTCCCCGAAGCCCTGAACGAGGGCATCCAGAGCGGGATCCCGGCGCACATCCGCCTGGTCATCGAGCTCTGGCAGTATCAGCGGATGATCCCGGACCGGCTGTTGATCACGAAGACCGTCGAGCGCACCCTGACCTACAACGTGGTCACCCGGGAATTCAAGGTGGCGTCGGTCCTGGGCGAGTCCCGTCCCGTTTTCACGACTCGTGACCTTCGGGATGCCCAGCGGGTCCTCTCCGACATCCGCGGCGTCAAGATCACGCCGGCGGCGGCCCTGGATCCGACCGCGGTCATCTACGTGCGCGTCCACGCCGAGACGGCGCTGAACGGCGAGAACACCTTCGTGGCCCGGATGAACGGCACCGCGGAGCAGACCATGCGCCAGTCCGACTACCGCACGATCCAGCGGGTGCAATAGTGCCGCTCCTGAGCGACGAGAACCGGACCAAGCGCAACCTGGTGATCCTGACCGGGTTCGCCGTGCTGGTGGCCACGGCGAATCTCCTGGACGTCGGCGTCTACGCCCCCGAGCTGCCGCTCGCCTCCAACATCGCGGTCTTCGCCCTGCTCAACCTGAATCTGATCGTGCTGCTGCTGCTCGTGCTGCTCCTGCTCCGAAATCTCGTGAAGCTCTGGTTCGAGCGGCGCGAGAAGGTGATCGGCGCCCAGTTCAAGGCCAAGCTCGTGCTGGCGTTTCTCTCGCTCTCGCTCATCCCGTCGACGTTGATCTTCCTCATCGCCTCCAATTTCATCAACAAGTCGATCGAGGGCTGGTTCAAGCCGCAGGTCGAGCGCCCGCTCGATCAGGCCCTCGCGGTGGCGCAGACGTACTACGGCAATCTCGAGCGCACCGCGCTGCGCCACGCCCAACAAATCGGTCGCGTCGTCGATCGCGAAGGGATGCTCGACGACGACCGGCGCCAATCGCTGGCGACGTACCTGGTCGAGCAGCAGGACCGGCTCGGGCTCAGCGCCATCACCGTCTTCGGCGCGCAAGGCCAGGAGCTGATCCACGTCAAGGATCCGATCCTCGGCGACCTCGCGACCCGAGAGGTCAACGAGGGTCAGCTGCGACAGGGCGCTGCCGGCCAGGAGCTCACCACCGTGCGGGAGCTCTCATCCGGCGACCTCGTCGAGGCGGTGGTGCCGATCTGGACGACCCGCGGCGGCACGCGCAGCGTCGTGGGCGTCGTGGTCGTGGGCACGCACGTCACCGAGCGCCTCGAGGCCCGGGTGCGCGCCATCTCGCAAGCGTTCCGCGAATACAAGCAGCTCAAGCTCCTGAAGGCGCCGATCAAGGGCATCTACATCCTGCTGTTCCTGCTCATGACCCTCATCGTCGTGTTCTCGTTCACGTGGTTCGCCCTGTACCTCGCGCGGGGCATCACGGGACCCATCGAGCAGCTCGCGGAAGGCACGCGCGAGGTCGCCGCCGGCAACCTCGCCTATAAGGTCGAGGCGCGGGGCGACGACGAGATCGGCGTCCTGGTCAACTCGTTCAATCGCATGACCGACGATCTGGGAAAGTCCAAGCGCCAGCTCGAGGAGGCGTACCTCGACCTGTCGGACAAGCACACCGAGCTCGAGGACCGGCGCGTCTACATCGAGACGGTCCTCGAGGCCATCACTACCGGCGTGGTCTCCTTCGATCCGCTGGGGCGCTTGACGACGATCAACCGCGCCGCGGCCCGCATGCTCGGCGTGAACGAGGCGACCGCCCCCGGCCGCCTGCTCGAGGAGGTCTTTGCGGGGCCCGATCTGCGGCCCGTGGTCGCCCAGGTGCAGCGCATGCGGCGCCCCAACGCGGCCGGCGCGGAGCTCGCGGTGCAGCTGCGGCGAGGCGGCGTCACGCTCTCCCTCGTCGCGTCCACGACGGCGCTTCGAGGGCCGGACAACGAGTACGCCGGCAGCGTGGTGGTCCTCGACGATCTGACCGAGCTCTTGAAGGCCCAGCGCGTGGCGGCGTGGCGCGAGGTTGCGCAGCGGATCGCCCACGAGATCAAGAATCCGCTGACGCCGATCCAGCTCTCCGCCCAGCGGCTTCGCCGGCGCCTGGCGCGCACGCCGGGCGAGGAGCGGCTCGTGCTCGAGGCGACCGAGACGATCATCCACGAAGTCGACGGGCTCAAGCGCCTCGTCGACGAGTTCTCGCGCTTCGCGCGCATGCCGGTGCTCGCCCCGCGTCCGACCGACGTCCGCCAGCTCGTCGACAGCATCGCGAGCCTCTACCGCGAGTCGCATGCGGCGCTCTCGATCACGACGCGTCATCCCGACGATCTGCCCCTGCTCGAGGTCGATCCGGACCACATCAAGCGCGCCGTGCTGAATCTGGTCGACAACGCGGTCGCGGCCGTCGGCGCCACCGGCGACGTCCGGGTCGAGACCGTGTACCTGGCCGAGACCGGCCACGCGCGGATCGTCGTGGTCGACAACGGTCCGGGCATCAGCGCCGAGGACAAGGAGAAGCTCTTCCTGCCGTACTTCTCGACGAAGGTCGCGGGCATGGGCCTCGGCCTGCCGATCGTGCACGAGATCGTGAGCGAGCACGGCGGCACGATCTGGATCGAAGACAACGAGCCCAAGGGCACCCGCTTCGTCATCGAGGTCCCCGTCTCCCGCGCCGGCGTGACGGTCGAGGCCTGAGATGCCGCACGACTCGACGCACAACCAGAGCCTCTTCGCGCGCAACCGGAACGTCGCGCGCAACCGGAACATCCCGCGCGACCGAAACCTCCTCGCGCGCGATAGCGCGCTTGTGCCTGGGGCACCCCTCCGAGGACAAACATGGCCGGCGAGCACATCCTAATAGTCGACGACGAGCCGGCCATCAGATCCACCCTGCGCGACGTCCTGGAGGACGAGAGCTATCGCGTCTCGGCGGTCGGCAGCGGCGCGGACGCGCTCCGCTTCTTCGCCGACGAGCTCCCCGACGTGACCTTTCTCGACATCTGGATGGATCGGATGGACGGCCTCGAGACCCTCGCCGAGATCAAGCGGGCGCGCCCCGAGGCGGTCGTGGTGATGATCTCGGGCCACGGCACGATCGAGACGGCCGTGCGGGCGACGCGGCTGGGCGCCTACGACTTCGTCGAGAAGCCGCTGTCCCTCGAGAAGATCCTGGTCACGGTCAGCCGCGCCCTCGAGCACGCGCGGCTCGAGCGTGAGAACGCGGCGCTGCGCGCGGGCTTCGAGCAGCGGGCCGAGATCGTCGGCGAGAGCGGAGCGATCCGGGCGCTCCGCGAGCAGATCGCGACCGCCGCGCCCACCACCGGCCGGGTGCTGATCCACGGCGAGAACGGCAGCGGCAAGGAGCTAGTTGCCCGCGCCATCCACGTGCAGTCCGCGCGCCGCGAGCGGCCCTTCGTCGAGGTCAACTGCGCCGCGATCCCCGAGGAGCTGATCGAGTCCGAGCTGTTCGGCCACGAGAAGGGCGCGTTCACCGGGGCGCTGGCGCGGCGCCGCGGCAAGTTCGAGCTCGCCGACGGCGGCACGCTCTTCCTCGACGAGATCGGCGACATGAGCCTGAAGACGCAGGCGAAGGTCCTGCGCTCGCTCGAGGAGCAGGCGTTCGAGCGCGTGGGTGGTAAGGACACGCTCCGCGTGGACGTGCGGGTGATCGCCGCGTCCAACCGGGACCTGGCGGGCCTGATTCGCGAGGGGCAGTTTCGCGAAGACCTCTACTATCGACTCAACGTCATCCCGATCGAGGTTCCCGCGCTGCGCACCCGCAAGGACGACATCCCCGCGCACGTGAGTCACTTCATCGCGCAGTTCTGCGCCGAGAACGGCAAGCGCGCGAAGACGCTCTCCAGCGAGGCGCTGGGCTATTTCCTGGCGTACGACTGGCCCGGCAACGTGCGTGAGCTCCGGAACATGGTCGAGCGGCTCGTCATCATGGCGCCGGGCGACGTGATCACCGCCGACGACCTGCCGGCGCCGCTGCGCCCGAAGGAGGCCACGCCACCCGCGGGCGAGGCCCGCGACCGGTCGCTCAAGGACGCGCGCGACAATTTCGAGCGCGCGTACATCCTTGCCGAGCTGCGCGCCAACGACTGGAACGTCACGCGCACCGCCGAGCGCCTGGGCATCGAGCGCAGCCACCTCTACCGCAAGCTCAAGGCTTACACCATCAATCCGCCGAAGCGCGACGCCTGACCGATCCAGGGCGGCGTCATCCTCGCCTTCGCGCCCGCGGCCTCTCCGGAGCCGGTCTGAGCGCCCGGGACCACTGACCGGTGCTCGATCTGCTTCTACGCGCCTGTCGCCAGCCCGAGCGCGCCGAGCCGATCGACCTGTCGATCGCCGGGGGACGCATCACCGGCGTCGGCCGGGCGAGCGAGCCGGCGCGCGAGACGATCGACGTCGCCGGCCGGCTCGTCACCCCGGGTCTGGTCGAGTCGCACTACGGGTGCGCGGTGGGGTGCCGGGCCGACCTCGTGGTGGGGAGTGCGAGCGGGTCGAAGAGATCGTGATGGGCCTGCCGCCGAGGCGTCTCGTGATCAAGTCCGGGCGCGTCAGCGTCGAGCATCACCGGCGGACCGTCGAGCGCTGGCGCGACGGCGGCCCGCCGGGGCGCCTCGTCGGTTGACACGAGCGAAGCTGGCCGTGTAGAGTGACGGAAGTCAGTTCGGGAGCTTTCCTTTAAGCGAGCCCGGAGAGGCCCGCAAGGAGAGATGATGAGTAGCTCCGCCCCACGCCCCCGCGAGAAGGCCCAGGTTCTCGACGAGATCGCCCTCGACCGGGCCCTCACCCGCATCGCCCACGAGATCCTCGAGAAGAACGGCGGCGCCAAGGACCTGGCGTTCGTCGGCCTGCGCACACGCGGGGTCAGCCTCGCGCACCGGCTCGGCGCGAAGATCGCCCAGATCGACGGCACGACGCTCCCCGTCGGGACGCTCGACATCACCCTCTATCGGGACGACCTGGGCATGCGGGGGACACCCGTCATCCGCGGGACGGACATCCCGTTCTCGATCAAGGACAAGACGGTGATCCTCGTGGACGACGTCCTGTTCACCGGCCGCACCATTCGCGCCGCGCTCGATGCGATCATCGATCTGGGCCGTCCGACCGCGATCCAGCTGGCATGCCTTGTCGATCGCGGTCATCGCGAGCTGCCGATACGCCCCGATTACGTCGGCAAGAACCTCCCGACCTCGCGCCGCGAAAGCGTCGCTGTACGCCTGCGCGAGCACGACGGCGAAGACCGCGTCGTCATCGAAGAACCCGAGGAGGCCTAGGATGGGCTGGACGCGGAAGGATCTGCTCTCGATGCGCGAGCTCGACGCCGGCGAGATCACTCTGCTGGTAGATACCGCCGCGTCGCTCCAGGAGATCGCGTCGCGCGACATCAAGAAGGTGCCGGCGCTCCGCGGCAAGACGGTCGTCAACCTCTTCTACGAACCGTCCACGCGCACGCGCACGTCGTTCGAGATCGCCGGGAAATGGCTGTCCGCGGACGTCATCAACTTCTCGTCGAGTGGATCGAGCTCGAGCAAGGGTGAAAGCTTCATCGATACCGCCAAGAACATCGCCGCGATGAGCCCCGACATCGTCGTGGTCCGCCACTCGTCGGCGGGCGCCGCCGACCTGCTCGCGCGTGAGCTGCCGTGCGCGATCGTGAATGCGGGCGACGGCGCGCACGAGCATCCGACCCAGGCGCTGCTGGATCTCCTGACGATCCGCGAGAAGAAGGGCCACTTCGACGGTCTCCACGTCGCGATCGTCGGCGACGTGGCCCACAGCCGGGTGGCGCGCTCCGACATCCACGGGATGCGCAAGCTCGGCATGACGGTCACCGTGGCCGGGCCGCCCACGCTCATCCCGCCGTTCGTGCAGGAGCTGGGCGCGAAGGTGAGCTACCGGCTGGAGGACGCGATCGGCGACGTGGACGTGATCATGATGCTCCGCCTGCAACAGGAGCGCATGACCCAGGGACTGATCCCGTCGCTCCGGGAGTACGCGCGTTACTGGGGTCTCACGCTCGACAAGCTGGCGCGGCACGCGCGGCCCGACGTCCTGATCATGCATCCCGGTCCGGTGAACCGCGGGATCGAGCTGTCGCCGGAGGTCGCCGACGGCCCGTACTCCGTCATCCTCGACCAGGTGTCCCGCGGCGTGGCCGTGCGCATGGGCGTCTTGCTCCTGCTGGCCGGCCGTAAGGGCGGAGACGGCGCATGAGCCTCGTGATCCGGAACGGCCGCGTGATCGATCCGGCGAACAATCTCGACGCCGTCCAGGACGTGCTGATCGAGCACGGCAAGATCGCGCGGCTCGGGCGGAGCCTCGAGGCGCCGGCCGACGCCGAGGTCGTCGACGCGACCGGGAAGATCGTCTGCCCCGGATTCATCGACATGCACGTCCATCTGCGCGAGCCCGGACAGGAGTACAAGGAGACGGTCGCGACCGGCACGCGGGCGGCCGCCGCCGGCGGATTCACCGCCGTGTGCTGCATGGCGAACACTCATCCCGTCAACGACAACGGCGCGGTGACGGACTACATCCTCGCCAAGGCGAGGGTGGAAGGCCTCGTGCGCGTCTACCCGATCGGCGCGGTCACGAAGAACCTCCGCGGCGAGGAGCTCGCCGAGCTGGCCGAGCTCGCCGAGTCGGGGTGCGTGGCTTTCTCGGACGACGGCCGGTGCGTCATGAACGCCGGCCTCTACCGCCACGCCATGGAATACACCCTGCCCTTCGGCGCGCCGATCATCAGCCATGCCGAGGACTCCACCCTGAGCGCGGGCGCCTCGATCAACGAAGGCGTCGTCTCCACCGAGCTCGGCCTCCCCGGACAGCCGGCCGCGGCCGAAGACGTGATGGTGGCCCGCGACATCTTGCTCGCCGAGCTGACCGGCGCCCACGTGCACATCGCGCACGCGTCCACCGCCGGCACGGTGCGTCTCGTACGCGACGCGAAGGCGCGCGGGATCCGGGTCACCGCCGAGGTCACGCCGCACCACCTGGTCCTGACTGACGACGCGGTGCGGAGCTGGGACGCCAACACGAAGATGGCGCCCCCGCTCCGGACCAAGCGCGACGTCGAGGCGTTGATCGAGGGGCTCGCCGACGGCACCATCGACTGCGTCGCGACCGACCACGCCCCGCACGCTCTCTCCGAGAAGGAGGGCGAGTTCGACCGCGCCGCCTTCGGCATCGTCGGGCTCGAGACGGCGGTGGCGGTGGTGCTGGACCGGCTGGTCCGGCCCGGCCACCTGCCGCTGGCGACGCTGGTCGCGCGGTGGAGCCGGGACCCGGCACGGCTGCTCAACCTGCCGGGCGGAACCCTGTCGGTCGGCGCCCCGGGCGACGTCACCGTGCTCGATCTCGACGCGGAGACGACCGTGGACCCCGCGCGGTTTCATTCTCGGAGCCGCAACACGCCCTTCGGCGGATGGCAGCTGCGCGGCGGCCCGTGGATGACGGTGGTGGGCGGCACGATCGCTCGAGCGGGCGCGAGATGAAGCCCGCCTGGCTCGTGCTGCGCGACGGGCGGACGTTCAGGGGCCGATCGCTCGGGGCGGTGGGGGAAGCCTCGGGTGAAGTGATCTTCAATACCGCGATGCAGGGGTATCAGGAGATCCTGACCGATCCGTCCTACCGAGGGCAGATCGTGACGATGACATACCCAATGATCGGCAACTACGGCGTCAACGAGGAGGACGTCGAGTCGCGGCGACCGTGGGTCAACGGGTTCATCGTCAAGGAAGCCTCGTCCGTCGCGTCGAATTTTCGGTCCGGCTCGAGCCTCGACGCGTACCTCGCGCGTCACGGCATCGTGGGGATCCAGGACATCGATACGCGCGCGCTGACCCGTCACCTGCGCGACCGCGGCGCCCAGGACGGCATCATCTCCTCGGTCGAGAGCGATCCCGCGCGGCTGTTGGAGCGCGCGCGGGCGCTGCCCGGACTCGTCGGCCGCGATCTGGTGGCCGAGGTGACCGCGCAGGCGCCCTACACATGGTCCGAGGGCGGCTGGGAGCTCGGGCGCGGATACGTCGCGCCTCCGCCCCCGCGCTTCCGCGTGGTCGCGTACGACTGTGGGATCAAGTACAACATCCTGCGTCAGCTCCGCACGATCGGCTGCGACGTGTCGGTCGTGCCGGCCTCGACGACGGCCGCCGACGTCCTCGGCGCGAAGCCGGACGGTGTGTTCATTTCCAACGGTCCGGGCGATCCCGAAGGCGTGCCCTACCTGATCGAATCGGTGCGCGGGCTGCTCGGGCGCGTGCCGATCTTCGGAATCTGCCTCGGCCACCAGATCCTCGGGCTGGCGGCCGGCGGACGCACGTACAAGCTGCCGTTCGGCCACCACGGCGCCAATCACCCGGTCAAAGATCTCGCGACCGGCAAGGTCGAGATCACCGCGCAGAATCACGGGTTCGCCGTCGACCCGGCGTCGGTGTCGGCTCACGGCTGGGAGCCGACGCATCTCAATCTCAACGACGGCACGTGCGAGGGGCTGCGGCACCGCGAGTGGCCCGTGTACTCGGTGCAGTATCACCCGGAGGCCTCGCCCGGTCCGCACGACGCCAACTACCTGTTTCATCGCTTCGTCGATCTGATGAGCGAGAAGGGAGGCTGACCTCGTCATGCCCAAGTACTTGATCTCGTACCGGAAGACGGAAGGGGGCGGCCAGAAACCCGAATGGACCTCGTTCACCACGCAGAGCGAGGCTTCGCTCGAAGCCCACGCGATCCGCGAGCGAGTCGACCGGCGGATGAGCGTGCTCGGCGAGCAGCTCTGGGGCAGCGGTGAGGTCGTCGTGGGTCGGCAACGGCCGCCTCGACGATGTTCTGTACCGCCGAGAAGAAGCCGCGCCGGAGACCTCGATCGTCTACGGACTCGTGGAGGAGTAGCCGGCGCGGCCCGCGCCGCCTCGGAGCGGAATGCCCAAGCGTACCGACCTCAAGCGCATCCTGATCATCGGCTCCGGGCCGATCGTCATCGGTCAGGCGTGCGAGTTCGACTATTCCGGCACGCAGGGGTGTCGCGCGCTCAGGGAAGAAGGGTTCGAGGTCGTCCTGGTGAACTCGAACCCCGCCACGATCATGACGGACCCCGAGCTCGCGGACCGGACCTACATCGAGCCGCTCACGCCGGAGTTCGTCACGAAGATCATCGAGCGGGAGCGTCCGCAGGCGCTCCTGCCGACGCTCGGCGGTCAGACCGGCCTCAACATCGCGGTCGCACTCGCGGAGGCACGGCACGCTCGATCGGTTCGGCGTCGAGCTGATCGGCGCCAAGCTCGAGGCGATCAAGAAGGCCGAAGACCGTGCGCTCTTCAAGCAGGCCATGGAGCGTATCGGCCTCGCGCTGCCGCGCTCGGGCCACGCCCGGAGCCTCGAGGACGCGCGCGCCATCGTCGCCGAGGTCGGCTACCCTGCGATCATCCGCCCGTCGTTCACGCTCGGTGGCACCGGTGGCTCGATCGCCTACAATCCCGACGAGCTCGAGAGCGCCGTGCGTTGGGGCCTCCAGATGTCGCCGGTCGGCACCGTCCTGGTCGAGGAGTCGGTGATCGGCTGGAAAGAGTTCGAGCTCGAGGTCATGCGCGACCTCGCCGACAACGTCGTCATCATCTGCTCGATCGAGAACGTCGATCCGATGGGCGTGCACACGGGCGACTCGGTCACCGTGGCGCCGGCGCAGACCCTGACCGACAAGGAATACCAGCTGATGCGCGACGCCGCGATCGCGATCATCCGCGAGATCGGCGTCGAGACCGGCGGCTCGAACATCCAGTTCGCCGTGAACCCCGCCGATGGGCGGCTGGTCGTCATCGAGATGAACCCGCGCGTGTCCCGCTCCTCGGCGCTCGCGTCGAAGGCCACCGGCTTCCCGATCGCGAAGATCGCCGCCAAGCTCGCGGTCGGCTACACGCTCGACGAGATCCGCAACGACATCACGCGAGAGACGCCGGCGTCGTTCGAGCCGGCCATCGACTACTGCGTGGTCAAGTTCCCGCGCTGGGCGTTCGAGAAATTCCCCGAGGCCGACCGCACCTTGACGACGCAGATGAAGTCGGTCGGCGAGGTCATGGCGATCGGCCGCACCTTCAAGGAAGCGCTCCAGAAGTCGATCCGCTCGCTCGAGCAGGACCGCTGGGCGCTGACCCTGGGCCGGCCGCTCGCCGACGACGAGCTCCGCCGCCTGCTGAGCGTCCCGACCCCCGATCGGATGTTCGCCATCGGCGACGCCTACCGGGCCGGATTCACGACCGCCGAGATCCATTCGCTGACGCGCATCGACCCCTGGTTCCTCGAGAACATGCGCGAGGTCGTCGAGTTCGAGCGAGAGATCGGCGCGGCGGCGGCCAGCGATCCCGAGGTGCTGCGGCGGGCCAAGCAGCTCGGCTTCGCCGACCGGCGCATCGCCGAGCTCACCGGCGCCACCGAGCTGGCCGTCCGCGCGCGCCGGCTCGCGCAGGGCATCCGCGCGACGTTCAAGACGGTGGACACGTGCGCCGCCGAATTCGTCGCCCACACGCCGTATCTCTACTCGACGTACGAGGAGGAAGACGAGGCGCCGCCGACCGCGCGCCCGAAGGTCGTCATCCTGGGCTCGGGCCCGAACCGCATCGGCCAGGGGGTCGAGTTCGACTACTGCTGCGTCCACGCCGCGTTCGCGCTGCGCGACCTCGGCGTGGAGGCCATCATGGTCAATTGCAACCCGGAGACGGTCTCCACCGACTACGACACCTCCGATCGGCTCTACTTCGAGCCCCTGACCCTCGAGGACGTCCTCAACATCGTCGAGCGCGAACGGCCGCTGGGCGTGGTCGTCCAGTTCGGCGGCCAGACGCCGTTGAAGCTGGCGGTGCCGTTGCGCGACGCGGGCGTGCCGATCCTCGGCACCTCGCCCGACGCGATCGATCGCGCCGAGGATCGGCAGCGCTTCAACGCGCTGATCGCCGAGCTCGGGCTCCACCAGGCGGCGGGCGCGACCGCGCGCTCGCTCGACGAGGCGCGGGCGATCGCCGTCAAGATCGGCTATCCCGGTGCTCGTCCGCCCCTCCTACGTGCTCGGCGGTCGCGCGATGCGGATCGTCCACGACGATCAGGACCTCGGCGAGTTCATGCCGAGGCGGTGCAGCGTTTCGCCCGAGCATCCGGTCCTCATCGACAAGTTCCTCGAGGACGCCATCGAGATCGACGTCGACGCGGTGGCCGACGGCAGCGCGTGCTCGTGGGCGGCGTCATGGAGCACATCGAGAAGGCCGGCATCCACTCCGGCGACGCCGCCTGCGCGCTCCCACCGTACTCGTTCGGCGAGGACGCAGATCCAGGCGCTGCGCGCCCAGACGCGCGCGCTGGCCCAGCCCTCGGCGTGATCGGGCTCATCAACGTGCAGTTCGCGATTCGCAACGACACGATCTACGTGCTGGAGGTGAACCCGCGCGCGTCCCGCACGGTGCCGTTCGTGTCCAAGGCGATCGGGCTGCCGCTCGCCAAGCTCGCGACGCGCGCCATGCTCGGCGAGACGCTCGAGCCGTGGCTGCGCGTGGGATCGAGGTCGCGAGCTTCGCCCACATCGCCGTCAAGGAGTCCGTCTTCCCGTTCGTCAAGTTTCCCGGCGTCGACACCGTCCTCGGGTCCGGAGATGAAGTCCACGGGCGAGGTCATGGGGATCGACCACGACTTCCGCAAGGCCTATCTCAAATCGCAGGTGGCGTCGGCATTGCCAATGCCAACCCTCGGGCAAGATCTTCGTCTCTGTGCAGAACCGCGTGACCAGCGCGCGGTGGCGCCGCTGGCCCAACGGCTCATCGACCTGGGTTTCTCGCTCGTCGCGACGCACCGGCACCGCGCGCGTGCTAGGCGCGTCACGGCATGACGGTCGAGACGATCCACAAGGTCGCCGAAGGCTATCGTCCGAACGTGATCGACCTCATGAAGCAGCGGCGAGATCGCCCTGGTCATCAACACGCCGGACGACGGCCGCGCGCGGAAGGACTCGACGATCATCCGGCGCACCGCGGTAGCCCAGGACATCCCCCACTACACGACGCTCGACGGCGCGCAGGCCGCCATCGGCGCGATCGAGGCTCTGCTCAAAGGGGAGCTCGCTGGTTCTGAGCCTGCAGGAGTACCACGCTGCCCTCCGCTAGCCCGGCCGATCGCGTGCTGGTGGCGCTCGATGTCCCGAGCCTGGACGAGGCGGATTCCTTGCTCGGGCGCCTGGACGGGGTGCTCACCGGCTGCAAGATCGGCTCGCAGCTCTTCACCGCCGCCGGGCCCGCGGCGATCGAGGTCGCGCGCAAGCGGGGATTCCGCGTCTTCCTCGACCTGAAGTACCACGACATCCCGAATACCGTCGGCGCGGCCGTCCGCGAGGCGACCCGCCTGGGGGTCTTCATGCTGAACATCCACGCCAGCGGCGGCCTCGCGATGGCGCGCGCCGCCGCCGAAGCGGCGACGAAGGCGGCGGGTGATTTCGCGACGCCGCGGCCGCTCTGCCTCGGCGTGACCGTGCTGACCAGCCTCGACCGCCGCGCGCTGCAGCGCGAGGTCGGCGTGCCGAGCGAGCGTCGAGTCCCACGTGCTGCACCTCGCCGCGCTCGCGCGCGAGGCGGGTCTCGACGGCTGCGTCGCCTCACCGCAGGAGATCAGCCCGCTGCGTCTCGCGATGGGCGCGCGATGGGTGATCGTCACCCCGGGCATCCGCTGGGACGCGGCGGCCTCGACGTCCGGCGCGACGCGCGCCGACGATCAGGTTCGGGTCGCGACGCCGCGGCGGGCGCTCGCCGCCGGCGCCGACTACCTGGTCGTAGGCCGCCCGATCAGCGCGGCGAAGGATCCGGCCGCCGCCGCGGCCGCGATCGTCGCCGACCTCAGCGGCCTGTGACCGACCGCGAGACGCTCGACCTCTACGAGGCCACCGGGGCCCTGATGCGCGGCCATTTCCGGCTCACCTCGGGCCTGCACTCCGACGTCTATCTGCAGTCGGCGCTGGTCCTGCAGTACCCCGCACACGCCGCGACGCTCGGCGCGGCGCTGGCGGCGCCGTTCCGCGGCGAGGGCGTCCAGACGGTTCTGGCGCCGGCGATCGGCGGCATCCTGGTCGCCCACGAGGTCGCTCGCGCCCTCGGCGTGCGGGCGCTCTTCACCGAGCGGGAAGACGGAGTGATGCGGCTCCGCCGCGGATTCACCCTGGCGCGCGGCGAGCGATGCCTCGTGGTCGAAGACGTCATGACCACGGGCGGCTCGATCCGCGAGGTCGTAACCTGCGTCGAGGGGCTCGGCGGCACCGTGGTCGGAGTCGGCTCGCTGATCGATCGGAGCGGCGGCGCGAGCTTCCCGGTGAAGCGCGCGACGCTGGCGGCGGTGAAGGCGACGACCTGGAAGCCGGAGGAGTGCCCGCTCTGCAAGGCGGGCGGCCAGGCGATCAAGCCTGGCAGTCGCGTCTGATCGGGTCGCGGCACACACCGGGGGCGGACGCCGACCGGACGCTATCGGCCCTCCGCCTGCCTCAAGTACGCCTCGGAGAACGCCGCGATGGCCTTTGCGGCGCTTCGCGCCGACCTGTCGAGGACGATCCGCTCGCGATACCGGGCGCCGAACTCCATCTGCACGGCATCGATGCCATCGCGGTTGTGGCTGCCGTACGTGAACACGGTATAGCCGCCGTTGAAGCCGGCGTCTTCGCTGGTGCCGCGCGGCGGGACGTGGTTGGCCGGAAAGACCTTGAACCCGTTCGCCTCGAGCTGGCCGAAGACGCCGTTGGGGCCGATCACTCCGTCCACGCCGGCACGTCGCAGCAGCCGTTCGACACCGCGGCCGTTGAGCGTGCCGCGCATGACGACGTCCGGGACCTTGCTCTGGCCGTGCACGTCGATGAGCAGCCCGGCCGGGTAGCCATTGCGGACCTCGTCGATGAAGCGGCGGACGGACTGATGATAGTAGTCGTAGTACGGTCGCGCCCGCGGATCCTCCAGCGCGAGCTCCGGCGGGCGGTTGGCGTCGACGTACTTGCGCTGGAACTTCACCACCACCAGGTAGGGGGCGCGGCCCGTGAGCTGCGTGATCTCGGCGGCGATACGTTCCGCGAGGACGTCGGTGTTCGCGTCGCCGCCGGTCTTGAAGCCACCCCACTTGCGCGACGTCTTGTCCTCCCCGCGACGCGGCTCGACCGACGGGATCGCCTCGCGCCCGCCGTGCGGCGCCGTCAGGATGATCGGCAAGGTTCCGGGTTGGGCCAGGACCAGATCGGCCGGCGTGCGGTCGATCGCGTGGACGGGCCGAGCCGCGACGACCATCAGGGCCAGCCACACGGTCGCGACCGCGCGTGGACGGTGCATCGGCGCCGCTACGAGGTCCCCGTCGCGAGCGCGGCGTCCACTCGATCCACGAGGTCCTGCAGCGAGAGGTTCGCCTTGACGAGAAAGGCGATGGCTCCGAGTGCCTTGGCCTGAGCCACGTCGCGCTCCTGTCCCAGATTGGACAGGATGATGACCGGGATCCGCGCCGTGGCCTCGTCCTCCTTCAGCGCCTTGAGGACTTGGAAGCCTTCGAGCTTGGGCATGATGACGTCGAGGAGGATGAGATCGAGCGGCTCCGCGCGCGCGACACGCAAGGCCTCCTCGCCGTCGGCCACCGTCAGGACGTCGAGGCCGTGCCGGCGCAGGCGAGCCTCCGCGGCGCGGCGCAAGAACCGATCGTCCTCCGCGAGGAGGACCCGCCGCGCGCCCTCAGGCACTCTGGCCAGCCAGCAGGCGGCCGACCAGCTCGCCCAGCTCCTGGAGCGACAGGTTGGACTTCACGAAGTAGCCGGAGATCCCGAGGCTGCTGACCTCGGCGATGTCCTGCTCGCGAGACGAATTGGAGAGGATGAGGATCTTCATGCTCCGCGTCGCCTCGTCGCTGCGGAGCGCGCGCAGCACCTCCAGGCCCGACAGCTTCGGCATCAGCATGTCCAGCAGGATCAGATCGGGCTGCTGGCTCCGCGCAAGCCGGAGCCCTTCCTCGCCGTCGGCCGCGGTGGTCACCGCGAGCCCGCGCTGCCGCAGGCTCGCCTCGCACGCCCGCCGCAGGAACCGATCGTCCTCGACCAGCAAGACTCGTTTGCCCGTTGTCTCCATCGACCTCACCCGCTGATTGGCAGCGTAAAGATGAACGCCGAGCCCCGGCCTTCCTCGGACTCGCACCAGACCTCGCCGGCCAGCCGTTCGATGATGAGCCGGACCAGGTAGAGGCCCAGCCCCGTGCCTTCCGTCTCGACCGCATGGACGTTGTCGGCTCGATAGAACTTCTCGAAGAGCCGGCCCAGCGCCGTCTTGGGGATCCCGATGCCGCTGTCGGTGATCGTCCACCGCGCCTTACGATCGTTCTCGCGCTCGACGCGGATCGAGATGTCACCGCCGCTCGGCGTGTACTTGAGCGCGTTGGACGTGAGATTGACGATGGCCTGCCGGAGCAGCTGCGGGTCGGCCATCACCATCGGCCCGTCGTCCACGCCGGCCATCGAGAGCCGGAGGCTCTTGTCGCGGATGAGGGCGCCCAGGTCGTCGACCGAGCTCCGCGTGAGCGTCCCGAGGCTCGTCGGCTGGAGCGTCACCGTCAGCTTGCCGCTCTCGAGCCGGGAGATGTCGAGCAGGTCGTTGACGAGGCCGATCAACCGCTCGGCGGCGGTGCGGGCGTCGTCGACGTAGCTGCCCGCCTCCTCGGGGACGTTCGGAGCCTGAGCCGCGAGCTCCAGCATCCACTTGATGCCGGCCAGCGGGGTGCGGAGCTGGTGCGTCACGAACGACACGAAGTCGGTCTTCATCTGGCTCACCTGCCGCTCGTGCGTCACATCGTGGAGCGTCAAGGTGAATCCGACCGTCGCGCCGGCCGGATCCTTGATCGGCCGCCCGACCCAGTGAACGGTCCGGCCGCTCCGCTGGAGCTCGAGATCCCCTTCGCCGCCCTGATCCGGCCTCTGAAGGATCGCCGCGAGGTCGTCGAAGACGCGATCGTGGTCGGGTCCTGCGCTGCGGCGGCCGGCCGCAAGCTGTGCCAGGCGGACCCCGATGACGGCGCTCGCGTCGAATCCGAGGAGCTCTCCGGCCTGTCGGTTCGCGGCCTGGATCTCGCCGTCTCGGGTGACGAGCACGATGCCGTCGGAAGTCGAGTCGAAGATCTGCGCCAGCCGGACGCGCTGCGTCTGCGTCTCCTCGTAGAGCCCGGCGTTCTCGAGCGCCGTCGCCAGCTGATCCGCGTAGGAGGCCAGAAGCCGCGTCTCGGTCTCGCCGAACGCCTGCGCCGTCGTGTAGTAGAGGACGAGCACGCCCAGCACGCGCTCGTTCTGGCCCACGATCGGGTACGCGGCGATGGAGCACACGCCGTGCGCGAGGTTCGCCGGATGCACGAACTCAGGATGCTCCGTCACGTCGCGGAGGAGCAGCGCCGAGCGCGTGCGGCGCACGTGCTCGCTGAGCCCGCCCAGCCGGCCCGGATCGCCCGGGTGACGCCCGCTCGACACCCAGTGGCCGACGCTCCGGCTCAAGGTGCCGTCATCGGCCAAGAGGTGCAGGAGCGCGCCGGCGGCGGCGAACGCCTTGGCGAGCTCTCGGAGCGCCTCGTCGAGCATCGCGTCGACATCGAGCGTGCGGTGCAGCGCTCGCGCCGCCTGGTTCAGGAGCGCGAGACCGTCGGACAGCGTCTTGGCCTCGCCCTCGCGCCGCCGCGTCTCCTCGAAGAGGCGCGAGTTCTGGAGCGCGACCGCCGCGTGATCGGCCAGGGTGGACGCCAGCTGGATCTCGCGCGCGGTGAAGTCGTGAGGCGCGAAGAAGTACACGACGAGGACCCCGTGGGTCTGTTCGCCGCTGATGATGGGCACGCCCAGAAAGGCGCGCGGCGCCGCCGCCTGGACCAGCTGCCGCATGGCCGGCGAGAGTCGCAAGGCCGGGTCCGTCAGTTGGTCCCGCGTCCAGACGGGCCGGCGCTCCTCGTACGCCCGGCCCGCGACGCCATCACCGGGCGCGAGCGCGAGGCCGCGCGTCAGCTCGCCGGGCAGGTGCAGGCCCCGGTGGAAGACGAGAACGCCCCGCGTCACGTCGAAGACGAAGACCCCGACGGCGTCGCATCCAGTCAGCTCGGTCGCCTGCTCGGCGATGACGTCGAGCAGACGCTCGCGGTCGAGGCTGGTCGCCAGCTGCCGGGTCACGGCGTAGAGCCGCGTCGTCGCTTCCTCGCGGGCGCGGGTCTCGGCGTAGAGACGGCTCTCCTCGAGCGCCATCGCGAGGTTCTGGCAGAGCGAGCTGAACGGCTCGATGCTCCAGGGGCCGATCGGCCGGCGGCTCGGCTTGTTGTCCGCGCTCACGACGCCGATCACCCGATCGCCGACGACGAGCGGCGCGATGACGAAACGCCGCGATCGGAGGTACGGTTGATCCAGGTGCGCGCGATCGAGCGGCAGCACGCGCGCCAGATCCGCGTCGGAGAGCACCGCGATCGGACGGCGGCTCCTGAGCGCTTCGTGGTACGGCCCGGCGGCAGCGGTGACCGGCAGCCGGAGTCCGGGGGGCTCGTCGTCGCCGATCGTCACCGGCTCGAGCTCGGAGCCGTCGGCGGTCAGGAGAAACACATTCACCCGGTCGAAGCCGACGACGTCGCGGGCGGCGCGAACGAACGCGGCGAGCCGATCGTCCCGAGCCCAGGAGCTCTGCATCGCGATCGCGGCGTGCGAGAGCCGCTCGAGCAGGGCGCGCCCGGCCTCGGCCTCGCGCAGCAGTCGCGCCTTCTCGATCGCGAGCGAGGCCTGGTCAGCCAGCGCCGAGAGCAGCGCGACGTCGTCCGGCAAGAAGTGGCGCGCCCCCTTGGTGAAGACGTTGAGCGTAGCCGACGACGAGCCCGTGGGCTCGAAGCGGCACGCCGATGAAGCCCCGAAAGCCACGCTCGAGCGCGCCGCGCTTGTGCGCGGGATCGTGGCGGGTATCCTCAGCCAGATCCTCGACCACGAGGGGCGCGCCCGCGGCCACCACCAGACCGCTCAGGCTCTCGCCGACCTTGAGCCGAGGCCGGGCCATCACGCCGGCCGCCGATTCGGTCCGGGCGCCGACCACCAGATCGTCGCCTTCCAGCAGGCGAAGGCCGGCGGCTTCGGCGCCGACGAGCCGGGCGGCCTCGTTGACGATGATCGTCAGGACCTCCTCGGGATCGTGGACGGCGGCCAGCCGCCGCGACACGTCGTTGAGCACCTCGAGCCGATGCTGGTTGCGCTCCGCCTGCTCGTAGAGCCGGGCGTTGCGAAGAAACGACCCGACCTGCTCGCACACGTGATCGAGCCCGCGCAGCTCGCGCTCGGAGAAGCTGCGGCGCGTCCGTCCACCAGACGACGTAGAAGCCGCCGATCACCTCGCCCTCGACGATCAGCGGCAGCAGGAGGCCGGACTGATGCGCGATGCTCTGGAACATCCCGTGCGTGAAGCGCTCGTCCCGCGCGACGTCGTCCGAGTACACCGGACGCCGCTCCCTCCAGAGCGGCAGGAAGAAGCCCTGCTCCTTGAGCGGCAGCGGGGTCGAGGACAGCGTGTCCAGATACTCGCGGGGCACGTGGTACGCCGCGGCCGGCACGAGCCGTTCGCCGCCGAGATCTTGCAGATAGACAGCGGCCGTGTCCGCGCCGAGCAGGCGGACGAGCTCCCGGCAGATTCGGCGGAGCGCCTCGCGGAGGTCGAGGGTCGAGCTGACCGTCGCCGAGATCGCGGCGAGGGCTTCGCTCTCGGCGAGCCGTTCGGCCAGCTCGGCGTGGAGCCGCGCGTTGTCCTGCGCACAGGCGCCGCCGGTCGAAGACCCGCGCGACGATCGCGCCGAGGCGAGATAGATCGACGGGCTTCAGGATGTAGCCGGCGCTCCGGCTCTCGACGGCCTGGATCGCCGAATCGAGCGTCGCGCGGCCGGTCATGACGATGATCTCGGGCGGTGCGTCGACGCGCGCGCCTTCGCGCATGAGGCTCGGGCCGTCGGCGTCGGGAAGGTCGAGATCGAGGAGGACGAGCGCGAAGGCGCCCTGGCGGATCAGCCGGAGCCCGTCGGCGCCGGTGGAGGCGACCGCGACCGCGTACCCTTCGCGCTCGAGGAAGTCGCTCAGGAGCAGGGCGGCGTCGGGGTCATGGTCGATGACCAGGATGGCATCCTGCTCGCCCATTCCTCTGAGCCTATCACCACCCGGCAGTGAGCATACCGTTCTGGAAGAGGACGAACACGAGCCACGCCGAGCTGAACGCCGACGAAAATCGCCAGCCCGCGATCGCGCCCGGCTTGCAGGTGCGCGCGATACTGGAAGAAGGCGCCGAGGAGACAGATGGCGGCGAACGCCGCCGTCTGATACGTGGTGAGCAGGCCGGCGGCGACGGCCATTCCGGCCGCGAAGCTCCAGAGGACGTAGGCCGCGAGCCAGTGCGCGATGATGGAGACACCGAGGGAGGCACGCGAACCGGATTTGCCGAACAGCCGCGCCACCATCACGGCCCCCACGCCGAGCAGGAGGAGCACGCCGAGTGTGACGAGGGCCCAGCGGGTCATCGGACCGGCCGCGATGTCTGCCGGCGCGGAAGCCGAACGGACCGCACGATCTGTGCCACGCGTCCGACGCCGACGTTCATCGCGATCCGCGCGACCCCGAGCGAGTCTAGCGGGCCGGTCCTCCCCTGTCAACCGCAACATATTGACACTACAGGCTATTTCGCCTTATCATCACGGGATGCCACCCACCCGGCTCTCCCCGAACCCGTCTCTTCGCAGCATGACGGGATTCGGCCGGGCCGAGGCCCTGACCGATGGATTCGCCGTCAGCGTCGAGGCGCGCTCCGTCAATCACCGTCACCTCGACATCGCGCTGCGCCTGCCGCGAGCCCTCGGCGCGTTCGAAATGGACGCGCGCCGACTGATCCAGTCACGTCTCGAGCGCGGTCGGGTCGACGTCGCCGTGCAGGTCGGCCCGGCGCCGGGCCAGTCCACCCAGCAGATCCGCGTCGATGCGGCGCTCGCCGCGCAGTACGTCGAGCAGGCGCGAGCGCTCGGCCAGGCCGTCGGCCTGGGCGGGGACGTGCCGCTCGCGTGGGTGCTCGAGCGTTCGGGCGTCGTGCGCGCGGAAGAGTCCGAGACCTCGGCGGGAGGGCTCGCCTGGCCGGCGCTGGCGGAGGTGCTCGGCCGCGCGCTCGACGCGCTCGTCGCGTGCCGCGCGACGGAAGGCGACGCCCTCGGCGCCGAGCTCGGCGCGCAGCACGCGGCGCTCCGGGCCCAAGTCGACGCGATCGCGGCGCGTACGCCCGCGGCGCTCGCGCGCGTACCAGGAGCGTCTCCGCGAGCGCATCGCGGCGCTGCTCGGCGACACGGTGCTCGACGAGGGCCGGATCCTCACCGAGGTGGCGATCTGGGCGGAGAAGACGGACGTGCGGGAAGAGCTGACGCGGCTCGGCGCGCACCTCGAGCAGCTCGGCCTGCTCATCGAGCGTGGCGGCGCCGTCGGCCGGCCACTGGACTTCCTGATCCAGGAGCTGAATCGCGAGGTCAACACCATCGCCTCGAAGGCGGACGATCTCGAGCTCTCCCAGTCGGCGCTCGCCGCCAAGGGAATCATCGAAAAAATGCGCGAGCAGGCGCAGAACCTTGAATAGCCGCGCGAACGGCGGGGGTCGGTGCTGACGCATCTAGTGAACGTGGGACACGGCAACGTCGTCGTCGCCGATCAGATCGTGGCGATCGTCGCGCTGGATTCCCTGCCGGTGAAGCGGCTCATCGAGAGCGCCAAGGGCAGCACCAAGCTGGTGGACGCCACGAACGGGCGCCGCACGCGGGCGGTCATCGTGACCGGGAGCGACCATCTCATCCTGTCGTCGCTCGAGCCCGCCACGCTCGCCCAGCGGCTCGTGACGGAGCGGGGCACGCCGGGTGATTAGACGACGCGGCACGCTGTTCGTCGTCTCGGCGCCGTCGGGCGCCGGCAAGACGACGCTGTGCCGCGAGATCCGGCTGCGCGTGCCCGATCTGGCGTACTCGGTCTCGGTGACGACGCGGGCGCCGCGGCCGGGCGAGATGGATGGCATCGATTTTCGCTTCGTCGGCGTGGACGAGTTCCGCGCGATGCTGAGCCGCGGCGAGCTCGCCGAGTGGGCCACCGTGCACGGCAATCTCTACGGCACGCGGGCGCGCTCGCTCGAGGACGCCCTGGCGGTCGGCCGCGACGTGCTGCTCGACATCGACACGCACGGGGCCGCGCAGCTCCGCGGGCGCTATCCGGACGCGGTGCTGATCTTCATCCTGGCGCCGTCGGTGAAGGACCTGGAGCAGCGCCTGCGCGAGCGCCGGTCCGACGCCGAGATGGAGATCGAGCGGCGTCTGATACGCGCGCGCGAGGAGATCGCGCTGTGGCGGCAGTACGACTACCTGATCGTGAACCGTGACCTGAAGGAGGCCCTGGACCAGCTCGAGTCCATCATCATGGCCGAGCGTTGTCGTACGGCACGCATCGACCTCACCCTGCCCGATCTGGAGGTACAGAATTGATGGCATTCCCCTCGCTTGAGAGCGCGCTGAACAAGGTTTCGAACCGGTATCTCCTCGTCGTGCTGGCGGCGAAGCGGTCGCGTCAGCTCAACCGCGGCGCGGCGGCGCGCGTCGAGAGCCGCCACAAGAAGCCGACGAGCGGCGCGCTGGAGGAGATCGCGGCGGCCAAGGTCGAGTACCGCGTGAAGGAAGACGACTCACCCAAGGCATGAGCCTCGAAGGCCGTGAGCTGATCCTCGGCGTCACCGGGTCGATCGCCGCGTACAAGGCGGTCTACCTGTTGCGCGAGCTGACCCGGCTCGGTGCCGCCGTCACGGTCTGCCTCTCCGAGCACGCCCGCGAGTTCGTGGGGCCGCTCACGTTCCGCACCCTGTCGGGGCGCGCGGTGCTTTCGAATCTCTTCGATCCGCAGAGCCCCGACGCCGTCGAGCACGTCGCCCTAGCCGAGCGCGCCCACGCCGTCGTCGTCGCGCCGGCCACCGCGAACGTGCTCGCGAAGGCCGCGCACGGCATCGCCGATGATTTCCTGACGACGCTCCTGCTGGCGGCCCGAGCGCCCGTGCTGATGGTGCCGGCGATGGACGGCGGCATGTGGGAGCACGCGGCGGTCGCCGCCAACGTCGCCACCCTGCGGCGCCGCGGCGTCACCGTGCTCGAGCCCGACACCGGCGCGCTCGCGTCGGGGCTCAGCGGCAAGGGCCGGTTCCCCGAGATCGACGAGATCGTCGAGGCGCTGCGACGCCTGCTGGCGCCGGCGCGCGACCTGGCCGCCGAGCGTCTGCTCGTCACGGCCGGGCCCACGCGAGAGCCGATCGATCCGGTGCGCTACATCTCGAACCGATCCTCGGGCAAGATGGGCTACGGCCTGGCGACGGCTGCGCTCCGGCGCGGAGCGGCGGTCACGCTGGTCTCCGGCCCGACCGCGCTGACGCCGCCGGCCGGGGCCGTCTTCGTCCCGGTGCAGACCGCCGAGGAGATGCGCGAAGCGGTCCTGCAGCACCTCGACCGCGCGACGATCGTCGTCAAGGCCGCGGCGGTGGCCGACTACCGCGCCCGGCAGGCCTCGAGCACGAAGATCAAGGGCAAGCAGCGATCTCACGCTCGAGCTGACCCCGAACGCCGATATCCTCGCGGAGGTCGCGGCCCGGCGACCGAACGCGTTCGTGGTCGGGTTCGCCGCCGAGACGCACGACGTCGCCGCGAACGCCCGCGCGAAGCTCGAGCGCAAGGGCATCGATCTCCTGGTGGCGAACGACGTGAGCCAGCAGGGCATCGGCTTCGACGCCGAAGACAACGAGGTGCTCCTGCTCGACCGCTGGGGCGGGGCGCGCGCGCTCCCGCGGATGCCGAAGTCCGACGTCGCCGACGCGATCCTCTCCCACGTCCTCTCGCTCCGCGCCGCCGCCGCCATCCGCAAGGCTCCTGCCTAGCCGTATGGCGACCGGCGATCCGCGCGCGCTGCTCGCCGACGCGCTCGGCGCGCTCGGCGAGACGCTCCGCCATCACCGCGATCTCGGGTTCACGGACCTGCCGCTCGACGGCGACTATCTGCTCGGCCCGACCGAGGCGCTGCGCGCCCAGGAGCGAGCCGTCCAGGGTTGCCGCAAGTGCAAGCTCTGCGAAGGGCGCTCGACGATCGTGTTCGGCTCGGGCAATCCGCGCGCGGAGCTGGTCGTCGTCGGCGAGGGGCCGGGCGCGGACGAAGACGCCCAGGGGCTTCCATTCGTCGGGCGCGCCGGGCAGCTCCTGACGAAGATGCTCGAGGCCCGGAAGGTCGAGCTATCCCGGGCCGAGGTCTACATCACGAACGCCGTCATGTGTCGGCCTCCCGGCAATCGCAATCCCGAGGCCGACGAGCTCGCGGCCTGCGCCCCCTTCTTCGCCGCGAAGCTCGCCGTGCTCCAGCCGAAGGTCATCCTGGCGCTGGGCAGCGTGGCGACCCAGAGTCTCCTCGGCACGCGCGAGCCGATCGGCAAGCTCCGCGGGCGCGTGCACCCGTACGGCTCCGCGGTCCTGATCCCGACTTTCCATCCCGCCTTCCTGCTGCGCAATCCCGGCGAGGAGTACAAGCGCATGGCGTGGGAGGACCTCCAGCTCGCTCGACGGGAGTACGATCGCCGCCGCACCCGATGACGGCGGCTGCGCGCTCGGATCCATGACCATCGCGGACGTCGCCTTCGACGCTCCGGTGCGCCATTCGTTCTCGTATCGGGTCCCCGACGGCTTGACGGTCGCGCCCGGCCAGCGCGTGCGGGCGCCCCTGCGAGGCGCCGCGCGGGTCGGGATGGTCGTGGCCACACGCGCCGGCGCCGAGGACGAGCTCAAGCCCCTCGCGCGCCTCGCCGACGCCGAGCCCGTCCTCTCGACCGCGCAGCTCGATCTCGTCAACTGGATCGCCGCGCAGAGTCTGTCGTCGGTCGGCTCGACCTGCGCCGCGCTGCTGCCGCCCCCGGCGAGCGCGGACAGCGGCGGATCCGGGGAGCGCACGACGGCGGGGGCCGCCCGCGCCGCAGCGCCCAAACCCGCGCTCCTCATCGGCGCGGGCCGCGAGAAGCGCGTGCTCGAGCGGCTCGAGGCGATGAACGGGGCGGCGCTCGTGATCGCCGCCGACGTCGAGACGGCTGCGCGATGGGCCCAGCGTCTGACGAAGATCGACCGCGCGGTGAGGCTCGACTCGGGTGTGCCCGACGCGGAGCGCGTCGCGGCCTGGCGCGCGCTCCGCGACGGCTCTGCGCGACTCGCCGCCGGAACGCGCTCGGCGTTGCTCGCCCCGCTCCCGTCGCCCGCCGCGATGGTCTTGATCGACGAGCACGAAGCCGCCCACAAACCGCCCGGCCCGCCGCGGATGCACTCGCGCGACATCGCGCTCGAGCGCGCCGCCCGCGAGCCGTTCGCGCTCCTGCTCACGGCGGCGACGCCCAGCGTCGAGGCGTGGTGGCGCGCGGAGTCGGGGCTCATCGACATGCCCGCTCGGGAGCCCGGCCCGTGGCCGGTGGTGAGCATCGCCGACACGCGCGGCATCCTCAGGCGGGAGCCGCTCACCCCCCCGCTCGCGCGCGCCATTCGCGAAACCCTGGCGGCGAAGCGGCGCGTGTTCCTCGTGGTCAGCCGGCTCACGTCCTCGCTCGCCTGCGACGAATGCGGAGCCGTCGTTCGCTGCGCCGAGTGCGCGATCGCGTTCGCGTACTCGCGCGCCACGGCCCGGCTGGTCTGCCGCGTCTGCGGCGCTTCGCATCCGCTGCCCGACACCTGCTCGTCGTGTCACGGACGGCGGCTCACACCCTTCGGCTGGGGGGCCGAGCGCGTCGAGCATGCCGTCCGCCGCCGGTTCCCGGACGCGCGCATCGCGCGGTGGGACCCCGAGTCGGCGCGCGGCGCCCGGGGCGAGGCGCAGCGCGCGGCGGCCGCGGGCGCCGACGTGGTGATCGGCACGCGGGGCGCGCTACGGCTCTTCGGTCCGGCCGCGCTGGGCCTCGCGGCCTTCGTCGCGCCGGATCAGCTCCTGCGAGCGCCGGACTTTCGCGCCGGCGAGCGCACGCTCGCGCTCGCGTGGGCGGCCGCCGAGCGGGTCGCCGCGGACGGCGCCCTGATCATTCAGTCGCAGAACCCCGGTCACTACGCGTTCGAAGCCGTCGCCCGCCAGAGCCTCAGCGAGTTCTACCGCCAGGAGCTCAAGTTTCGCGCCGAGCTCGGGTATCCGCCCTTCCGTCGTCTCGCCGTCGTCACCACGCGGGCCGGTCAGAAGGACGAGACTCGCCGCCTCGCCGACGCCGTCGGCGCGGCCCTCCGGGGGAACAAGGGTCTCACCGTCTATCCGCCGGTCGCCGACCGGACCGACCGCTCGCGGCGCATCGTCGCCAAGGGCGACGCCGAGCTGCCGCGCCTGCTCGACGAGGCGCTGCGGGAGTTCAAAGCGCCGACCGGCCGGGGTATCATTGATGTGGAGGTCGATCCAGTCGAATGGCCGTTCTGAAAGTCCGGAAATACGGCGATCCCGCGCTCCGGCGCAGCGCCGCGCCCATCGGCGAGGTGACGCCGGAGGTTCGCGCGATCATCGGCGACATGACCGAGACGATGTACGACGAGGTCGGCATCGGTCTCGCGGCGCCCCAGGTGGGCATCTCGCTGCGGCTCATCGTCCTCTCCGACGAGCAGGGCCGGGGCGTGCAGGCGCTCCTGAACCCGGCGATCGTCGAGCGAGGCGGCGAGGTGACGGGAGAGGAGGGCTGCCTCTCGATCCCCGGTGTGTTCGCCCCGGTGACGCGCGCGGCATGGGTCAAGGTCGAGGCGCGCTCCGTCGACGGCCAGCCCCTGACCATCAACGCGCGCGGGCTGCGCGCGCGAGTACTGCAGCACGAGATCGACCACCTGGACGGCGTGCTCTTCATCGACCGCGTGGACCCGATGGTGCGCGATCGCATCAAGCGGAAGATCAAGAAAGAAGGTCTCCGCGAGGACGCGTCCCGCCACGCCTTCGCGCTCTAGAGCTCGCCTCTCACTCGCGACTCCACCATCGCTGGATTCCGTAGGTCGGACGGCGCGGCGCCCTGGTTCACCCATGCCTCGAGCAGTGTGTAGGTGACCGAGAGCACCACCGGGCCGACGAACAGGCCGATCAGTCCGAACGCCAGCAGGCCGCCGACCACGCCCGCGAATATCAGGAGCAGCGGCAGGTCGGCGCCCCGCTTGATGAGGATCGGCCGCAGGACGTTGTCGAGACTGCCGGTCCCGATCGCCCACACCAGCATCAAGGTCCCCCAGAACGTCCCGCTGCTCCAGTACGCCCAGATCACGGCGCCGAGCAGCACCGGGACCGCTCCGATCTGGGCGACGCCGAGCAGGAACATGAGCGAGGTCAGCAACAAGGCATAGGGAACGCCGACGATCACGAGACCGATCCCGCCGATGATCGACTGAACCAGCGCGGTGACCACGATGCCGAGGGCGACCGCGCGAATCGCGCTGGCCGCGAGCACGGTGACCCGCTCGCCCGCCGGCCCGGCCAGCCGACGCGCAAAGGCCAGAACCCCCGCGGCGGCCATCTCCCCTTTCGCGTACAGGATCGCCGAGATCGACACGGCCAGAAGCATCTGCACCAGGAGGGTCCCGATGGCCCCGAGCTCGCCGAGCACCCAACGCGCGATCGCCCTCAAGTACGGAGCCCCTCGCGCGATCAGATCCTCGGACGAGCTGGCCGCGATCAACGCCCACTCCCTCGCGATCTTCCGGCCCACCATCGGAATCCGGTCCACCCACTCGGGCGGGGGCGGGACAGAGGATACGGCCAGCGTTCTGAACCACGCGACGATATCGTCGGTCCGGTCGGCGATGCCGAGGACGGCGGTCGCCAGCGGCGCCGCGATGACGAGGATCATGATGAGCGTCATCGCGGCCACCGCGAGGCTGCGGCTTCCCCAGAGCCTCGCCTGGACCATGCGCAAGGCGGGCCAGGTGGCCACGACGATCATGGTGGCCCAGATTCCCGCGAGCAAGAACGGTCTGAGCACCCAGAAGCTCGCCAATGTCAGGCCGCCGATGGTCATCACGGCGAGGACGATCCGGGTCAGGTCCCAGCTGCGCGGAGCGGTGTTCACATCGTCCATGATTTTCCCCTCGTGTCGTCAGGAACCACACGCCTCGGCTGCCACGGCAGCCTCGCAGGCGGCACCAGGCTGTGTAAAGTGGTCCTTAAGGCCTATGACAAGCCCGCAGTGAGTTGGTAGCTTGGTGGTGCTGTGGCCAACCGCTTTCGGGTTCTCTTCTACGGCACTCCCGCGTTCGCGCTGCCGACCCTCGAGGCGCTGTTGCTCCACCACGAGGTCGTCGCGGTCGTCACGCAGCCGGATCGGCCGGCTCATCGAGGGCAGCGCGTGACGGCGCCGCCCGTCAAGACGCGCGCGGCGGCCGCCGGGCTCGAAATCCTACAGCCGCCTCGCCTGCGCGATCCCGAGTGGCCCGATCGTCTTCGGGCACTCGGCGCCGACGTGGCGGTGGTCGCCGCGTTCGGTCAGATCCTGCCGAGGGCCGTGCTGGACGCCGCGCGGCGCGGCTCGATCAACGTCCACGGCTCGCTCCTGCCGCGCTATCGCGGCGCCGCACCGATCCAGTGGGCGATCATGCGCGGCGAGACCGTGACCGGGATCACGACGTTCCAGATGGACGAGGGGATGGACACCGGGCCGATGCTGCTCTCCGCGCCGACGCCGATCGGCCCGGAGGAGACCGCCGGAGCGCTGGCCGCACGGCTCGCGACGCTCGGCGCCGACGTCCTGATCGACACCCTCGCGCGGCTCGACGCGCTGACGCCGATCGCCCCAACGTCACGCGGACGCGACCCTGGCGCCGCGCCTCAAGCGCAGCGACGGCTTTCTCGACTGGACTCGCTCGGCGCGCGAGCTCGTCGACCTGGTTCGCGGCTGTAATCCGTGGCCGGGCGCTCTCGCGCGCGGGCCAGCCGGCATGCTCACGATCTGGCGCGCGACCGCGCTGAACACCGAGCAGACACTTGCCCCGGGCACTCTGGGTCGCCCGACCGACGACAGCGGCGACGAGCTCGCGATCGCCACCTCGGACGGCTGGGTCCGTCCAGTCGAGGTGCAGCCCGAGAATCGGCGCGCGATGTCCTGGCTGGATTATCTTCGCGGCGCGCGCATCTCGGCCGGCGTCGTGTTCGCGAAGCCGGATGCCGTGCGGCCCGCGTCGTGAGCCCGCGGCGCCGGCCGCGCGGGCCGGCGAGACGCCGCGGCGACGGAGCGGCTCGCGGGGCCGCCGCGCGGCACGCGTCCCCCGCCCGCGAAGTCGCGGCGCGAGTGCTCGAGCGAGTCGAGGCCGACGCGAGCTTTGCCGACAGCGCGCTCGAGGCCGAGCTGACATCGCGACCACCTCGAAACCCGCGACGCGGCCCTGGCGACCGAGCTCGCGTACGGCACGCTCCGCTGGCAGCGCTATCTCGACTGGATCCTGGCGCCGCACTCGCGCCGAGGGCTCGAGTCGCTCGACCCGCGCGTCCGCGTCCTCTTGCGCATGACCGCGTACCAGATCGCCTTCCTCGAGCGCGTGCCGGCGTTCGCCGCGGTCAACGACGCCGTCACGCTGGCGCCGCCGACGCCGGGGGTGAGCGCCTTCGTCAACGCCGTGCTCCGCTCGTTCACGAGGCGCGGCGCGCGCGAGCGGGAGCCGGCGCCGCCCCGCGATCCGAGCGAGGCGCTGGCGGCGCGCTGCTCCTTCCCCACGTGGATCGTCGAGCGGTGGGTCGGCGCGCTACGGGCGCGCCGACGCCGAATCGCTGATGCGGGCGCTGAACGAGCGCCCGCCCCTGACCCTTCGCGCCAACCGGCTTCGCACCACGCGCGACGCGCTCGGCCGCCGCCTGGCCGACGAGGACGGGCTCGACTGGCGGCCGACCGGCCTCGCCCCGGAGGGCCTCGTGGTCGGTCCCGGCGGCGCGCCCGGCGAGTGGCGCGCGTTCGCCGACGGCGGCTTCGCCGTGCAGGACGAGGCTTCGATGCTGATCGCGCGGCTGCTGGCGCCCGAGCCCGGGTCCACGGTCGCCGACGTGTGCGCGGCGCCCGGGACCAAGACGACGCATCTGGCGGAGCTCATGGACAACCGCGGCCGGGTCCTCGCGTTCGATCGCGAGCCTGCGCGCCTGGCGCGAGTCGGGGAGGCGGCCACGCGGCTCGGCGTGTCGATCATCGACGCCCGTGACGGACCGGTCGAAGCCCTGGCGCCCGGCTTCCGCGACGCGTGCGACGGCGTGCTCGTCGACGCGCCGTGCTCGAACCTGGGCGTCCTGCGACGCAACCCCGAGGTGAAATGGCGCCGCCAGCCGTCGGATCTCGCTCTCGCGAGCCGGCGCCAGTCGGAGATCCTCGCCGCCGCCGCCACGATGGTCCGGCCGGGCGGCCGACTGGTCTATGCCACGTGCTCCCTCGAGCCCGAGGAAAACGACGACGTCGCGCGCGCCTTCCTGGCCGCGAAGGCGGACTTCCGGGTCGAGCCGCCCGACGATTTTCCGCTGCCGCTCGACGCCGGCGGCTGGCTGCGGTGCCTGCCGCACCGCCACGGCACCGACGGGTTTTCGCGCCGTCCGCTTCCGCCGCTCCTAGCTTTCGAGGTATAACAACTCCGTGATCAAGATCGCGCCGTCGATCCTGTCGGCCGACTTCGCCGCGCTCGGCGCCGACATCGCGCGCGTCGAGGCCGGCGGCGCCGACCAGCTCCACGTCGACGTCATGGACGGGCGGTTCGTCCCGAACATCACGATCGGCCCCGTCGTCGTCGCGGCGATCCGCAAGCGTACGCGCCTGCCGCTCGACGTCCACCTGATGATCGTCGAGCCCGAGCGCTACGTTCCCGAGTTCGTGTCGGCCGGCGCCGACATGGTCACCGTGCACGTCGAGGCCTGCACGCATCTGCAACGCACGCTCGCGCAGATCCGCGAGCTCGGCGCGCGAGCCGGTGCCGCGCTGAACCCGTCGACGCCGCCGTCGGCTCTCGAGTTCGTGCTCGACGACCTCGACCTCGTGCTGGTGATGTCGGTCAACCCGGGCTTCGGCGGTCAGTCGTTCATCCCGAGCGCGCATCGCAAGATCCGCGAGATCAAGAAGCTCCTGGAGGCCCGGTCCGTCGACGTCTCCGTCGACGGCGGCGTGAAGGCGGATCTCGCGCGATCGCTCGCCGCCGACGGCGCCTCCACCTTGGTGGCCGGCTCGGCGGTCTTCGGCGCCGCCGACCCGGCCGCCGCGGTCCGCGCGTTGCGCGCGGCCGCCAGCGCGGCATAGCGCCATGGACGTCGTCGACGCGCTCGCTCACCGCGGCCGTTTCTTCCGCGTGCTCCAGCAGACCGAGCGCAGCCAGACCGCCGTCATGACGATCGGCCCGGGCGAGGACGGCGGCCCCGAAGAGGAGCACGCCGGCGATCAGGTCCTGTACGTCGTCGAGGGTGAGGCGCTCGTGCGCATCGCCGGCAAGGAGCACCGCGCGGCGGCGGGCTCGCTCGTCATGATCCCGGCGCGCACCCGCCACCACGTGAAGAATCCGGGCCAGACGCCGCTCTTCTTCGTGACCGTCTACGCGCCGCCGGCGTACTGAGGCTGCGCCCCGTTTCGTCCCGCTGGGGTATACTGAAAGCCTATGCGGACGTCGGTCGTGTCCACCCTGCTCCTGCTGCTGGCCGGGACGGTCGGGCCGGTGGCCGCCCAGCAGGTGGGTGCCCCGAGTGCCGGAACCTTAGGTACTCCAAACCCCCAGGGGCCGGTGTTCATCGTTCGGCCGAGTCCGACCGGGCCCTTCGTGGTGGTGCCGCCGGGCTTTCCGTTCTCGCGCCAGACGATCCCGTTCAGGGACGAGCCGCACCAGCTCAACAACCCTCACCCGATGCTGCCCAATGCGGGGCTGGGGTATGCCGTGCAACAGGTCTGGATACCCCCCCGACCCGTCGTGATGCAGGTGTACGTGCCGATGCCGGAGGGCATCCCCGCCAGGTACCAGACGATGTACGCCGAGGTGCCGGGATTCTATGCCACGCAGACCACGACTGGGGTCGTGCTACCCGAGCGGTGGGTCCTCGACCAGGTCACCGGCGGCGTCTACCAGTGGCGGAAGGCGCCCGAGCAGTTCGTTCCGAGCAGCAGCCGCTAGACTCAGCCTGCCGCGGCGTCGCGTTGATATTCCGCTGATGTTCCTGTAAAGTCAGGCGTTCCCATGCTCGATTCCCTGAGTACGAGACTGCAAGCCATCTTCGACAAGCTCGGCGGCCGCGGCCGGCTGTCGGAGGAGAACATCCAGGAGGCGCTGCGCGAGGTTCGCTTGGCGCTCCTCGAAGCCGACGTCAACTTCAAGGTCGTCCGCGCCTTCATCGACCGGGTGAAGGAAAAGGCCGTGGGGCAGGACGTGCTGACGTCGCTGACGCCCGGACAGCAGGTCGTGAAGGTCGTTCACGGCGAGCTCGTCGAGCTGCTCGGCGGCAGCGGCCATCGCCTGTCGTCGGCCCCCCACCCGCCGACGGTGATCATGCTGATGGGCCTGCAGGGCTCGGGCAAGACGACGACCGCGGCCAAGCTCGCCCGCCTCTATACCAAGCAGGGGCAGCACCCGCTGCTGGCGGCGGCCGACACCCAGCGGCCAGCCGCGATGGACCAGCTCCGGACCCTGGGCGCGCAGCTCGGCGTCCCGGTGACCGGCGCACCCGGCCAGACACCGCTCGAGATCTGTCGAGCCGCGCGAGACGAGGCGGCGAGCCGCGGGCTGACCCCGCTCATCCTCGACACCGCCGGGCGGCTTCACATCGACGAAGCCCTGCTCGGCGAGCTGCAGGCGATCCGGCGAGAGGTGGCGCCCCATCATGTGCTGCTCGTCGTCGACGCGATGACCGGCCAGGACGCCGTCACGGTCGCCGACAAGTTCAACCAGGCCGTCGGCATCGACGCGGTCGTCCTCACCAAGATGGACGGCGATTCGCGCGGCGGCGCCGCGCTCTCCGTCCGCCACGTCACGGGACGGCCCATCGCCTTCGTCGGCGTGGGCGAGAAGACCGACGCGCTCGAGCCGTTCCATCCCGACCGACTGGCCTCGCGCATCCTCGGCATGGGCGACGTGCTCTCGCTGGTCGAGAAGGCGCAGGCGGCGGTCGATCAGACCAAGGCCGAGGCCCTGGCCAAGAAGCTTCGCGAGGACACCTTCTCGCTGGAAGACTTCCGCGATCAGCTCAAACAGCTGCGCCAGATGGGCCCGCTCGATCAGATCCTCGGCATGCTCCCATTCGGCAAGATGCTCAAGGGCGCCCCCAAGGACCTCGACGGCGAGTCGGCCGATCTCGATCGGTTCGACGCGATCATCGGCTCGATGACGCCGGGCGAGCGGCACAATCCCGAGATCATCAACGGCAGCCGCCGCCAGCGGATCGCGCGGGGCAGCGGCACCAACGTGCAGGACGTGAACCGGCTGCTGAAGCAGTACGCGCAGCTGCGCAAGGTCATGAGGCAGTTCAAGGGCATGGAGGGGAAACTTCCCCGCAGCATGAAGAATCTTCCGGGGTTTCCACGGTAGTGCGAGCCGCAAGACGTCGCGGGGCCGCAGTGCGAGCCGCAGGGCCGGCCGGGGGGCTGGGGCCCCCAGGCCCGAGGCGAGCAATACGAAGAGACCCCGCCGTCCGAGGCGAGCCTATGAAGGGGGTGAGCACGTGCCAGTGACGATTCGACTGAGACGAACCGGGACGACCAAGCGCCCGGCCTATCGCGTGGTGGTGGCGGACTCGCGTTCGCCGCGCGACGGACGGTTCATCGAGATACTCGGGCACTACAGCCCGCTGACCGAGCCGCCGACCGTGTCGATCGACCGGGCGAAGGTGGAGGAGTGGATCAAGAAGGGCGCCCAGCCGTCGAACACCGTTCGGAGGCTGATCGCGAACGCGCCGAACACGACGATCGCGAGCGCGCCCGAAAAGACGTAGCGGGCGCGATGGGCCAGCGTCTCGTGGTGATCGGCGAGATCGTCCGGCCCCACGGCCTGCGCGGCGAAATGCGGGTGACGCCGCTGACCGATCACCCCGAGCGGTTCGCGGACGTCACCGATTGCGTCCTGTGGGATCGCGCGCGCGACACGCGCGAGCCGTGTCGAATCACCGGGACCCGCCGGCAGGGCGCCGCGGTCCTGCTCTCGCTGGCCGGATGCGACACTATCGAGGCGGCGAGTGCCCTGGTAGGGCGGCTGCTGGCGCTGCCCGAGGCCGCGGCGATGCCGTTGCCCCCGGGTCAGTTCTATCCGTGGCAGCTCGAGGGCTGCCGCGTGTCGACGGACGACGGGCGCGAGGTCGGGCGGGTGATCCGGATCGAGCAATCGGCCGCGCAGGATCTGTGGGTCGTGAGCGACGGCGCCCGCGAGCATCTGATCCCCGCGGTCGCCGAGATCGTGCTGGAGGTCGACGTGACGGCGGGCCGCGTCGTGATCCGTCCGCCGGCCGGGCTGCTCGAGCTGTAGCGGGAACGTGGCGTCATGCGCATCGACATCGTGACGCTCTTTCCGGGCATGATCACGCCGGTGCTCGCCGAGTCGATGCTTGGACGCGCGCAGACGCGCGGACTCGTTGACATCCGGGTGGTCAATCTCCGAGACTACGCGGAGGGCCGGCACCGCGTCACGGACGATTATCAGTTCGGCGGCGGCGGCGGCATGGTGCTGAAGCCGGAGCCCCTGTTCACCGCGGTGGAGGCCTTGCGCACACCGGGAGCGCGCGTGGTGCTGATGGATCCGCGCGGCCGCACGTTCACGCACGAGGTGGCGGCCGAGCTCGCGCGCGAGGCGCACGTGATCTTGTTAGCCGGACGCTACGAGGGCGTCGACGCGCGCGTCGGCGAGGAGCTCGCGGACGACGCGCTCTCGATCGGCGACTACGTGGTGACGGGCGGCGAGCTCCCGGCGCTGGTGGTGACCGACGCGGTGACTCGCCTGCTCCCGGGGGTGCTGGGAGCGGAAGGCGCCGCGACGCGCGAGTCGTTCGCCGACGGGCTCCTGGAGCCGCCGCAGTACACACGGCCCGAGGCGTACCGGGGCGCGCACGTGCCGGCGGTGCTGCTGTCGGGTGACCACGCGCGGATCGCGCGGTGGCGCCGGGTGCAGGCGATCTGGCTCACGTGGCGCGAACGCCCGGATCTCCTGGCGACGGCGCGCCTGACGCCCGAGGAACGGAAGCTGGTGGAACGATTCGAGCGCGGCGAGACGCCGGACCAGCTCGACGAACGGTAGTGCGAGCCGCAGGACGTCGCGGGGCTGGGGCCCCGCCGTCCGAGGCGAGCCTATGACGGTAGTGCGAGCCGCAGATCGTCGCGGGGCTGGGGCCCCGCCGATCTTATGGCCTATAAAGAGGCATGAAAGGACTGTCGTGATGGACGCGATTCAACTGGTCGAGGCCGCGCAGCTGAAGAAGGATCGCGCGGGCTTCGCGCCCGGCGACACCGTGCGGGTACACGTGAAGGTCATCGAGGGCGAGAAGGAGCGGCTGCAGCTCTTCGAGGGCATCGTCATCCGGCGACGCGGGGAGGGCGGCCGCGCCTCGTTCACGGTGCGGCGCATCTCGTACGGAGTCGGCGTCGAACGCACCTTCCCGCTGCACTCGCCCCGGATCGAGCGGGTCGAGGTCGCGCGGCGCAGCCGAGTGCGGCGCTCGAAGCTCTACTATCTTCGCGGGCTGGCCGGCAAGGCCGCGCGCCTCAAGGAGAAGCGCGTGCCCCTGGTTCCCGTCACCGGCGCCACCGAGCAGTAGTCGATCGACGGCTCGTGACGCCGCCCCCGTCGGCGCCCTACCACTACGAGGCTCGCGCCTGGAAGACGGGCGTCACTCGGCTAGCAGGCATCGACGAGGCGGGGCGCGGGCCGCTGGCCGGGCCGGTCGTGGCCGCGGCGGTCATCATCGGGCCCGAGCGACGCATTCGAGGGCTCGCCGACTCGAAGCTCCTCACGCCCGAGCAGCGTGAGGCGCTCTTCCACGTCATCAGCGAGCGCGCCGTCGCCGTGGGCGTCGGCATCGTCGACCACGGGACGATCGACCGCGTGAATATCCTGCAGGCGACGCGCCTGGCGATGGCCGAGGCGCTCGCGCGGCTCACCGTCGCGCCCGACTTCGTCATCACCGACTTCGTCGCGCTCCGCGACCTGACCTGCCCACAGCGCAACCTCGTCGACGGCGACGCGCGCTGCGCCAGCGTCGCCGCGGCCTCGATCATCGCCAAGGTGACCCGCGATCGCCTCATGCTCGAGGCCGACCGCGCCTTCCCCGAGTACGGCTTCGCGCGCCACAAGGGCTACGCGACCCCGGAACACCTGGCCGCCCTCGATCGCTGGGGGCCCTGCCCCCTGCACCGACGCACCTTCGCCGGCGTCTGGCGTCAGGGCGAGCTGTTCGTGCTGGAAAAGGACGACTGACCCCGGTCCACCGGCGGCCTCCTTGACGCAGGCCTTCGGCGCTATATATCTTTAAGATATATAGCGCACAGCTACAGGAGGCCCTATGAGTCGAGCGACGCGACTGATGGCCGGTCTGACCCTGGTCCTGGTGCCGACGATCCAGCTCGGCGGCTCTTTCTTGCTCGTGTCCCTGATCGATCGCGACTCCGGCTACGCGACGAACGCGCTGCGCCAGAGCTTCGTCCGGGCCGGGCACGCGCACGCGGGGGTGCTGACGATCCTCTCGCTGCTCTGCCAGATCTTCGTGGACGTGGCCCGCCTCTCGCAGGCACTCGCCTGGCTGGTCAGGATCGGCGCGCCACTCTCGGGCATCTTGATCTCGGCCGGATTCTTCCTTTCGATGCTGGCGCCCGGGGCCGCCGAGCCGGGCCGGGCGATCGTCTTGATCTACGTGGGCGCGGTGCTCCTCGCGGCGAGTGTCGTGAGTCTCGGCATCGGACTCCTGAGGGCTCGGTGACCCGATCGCCCCGCGCGAGCACCAGCCGCTTCGCGATCCTCGGGGTGCTGAGCCTCGGCGCGATGTCCGGCTACGACGTCAAGAAGCTGATCGAGCGGTCGATCGCCCACTTCTGGAACGAGAGCTACGGCCAGATCTACCCGAGCCTCAATCGTCTGGCCGCCGAGGGCTTCGCCGAGCGGAGGCGCGAAAAGCAGCGCGGCAAGCCCGACCGTCACGTCTACTCGCTCACCCCGAAAGGGCGTGAGGAGCTCGCGCGCTGGCTCGCCGTCCCGGCGCGGCACGAGCCCTTCCGCAGTGAGCTCCTGCTCAAGCTCTTCCTCGGGGACGCCGGCCGCGTGGCGGATGCGATCGCCCAGATCGAGCACTACGAGTCCGGCCAGCGCGGGCTCCTCGAGACCTACATCGCCATCGAGCGGCGGCTCCGCAAGGAGATGGCCGGCCACCCGCAGCTTCCGTTCTCGCTGGTGACCCTGCACTACGGCCAGCACCGCTGCCGCGCCATGCTCGCGTGGTGCGCGGAGTCGATCCGCGCCCTCGAGCGGCTCGAGGGTCGACGCCACCGGCGACGGCGGCGCTGAGGAGATTGAACATGGAGATGCTCGCTACGAGCCTTCGCTGGATCCACATCTCGGCCGGTATTCTCGCCCTCGGCGTGGCGCCGGTGGCGATGCTCACCGTGAAGGGCGGCCGGGCCCACCGGCGGTGGGGCAAGGTCTATTACTGGGCGATGGCGGTGGTCGCCTCGACGGCCGTCGCGCTCGCGATCTGGCGGCCGCAGATCTTCCTGGCACTGCTCGCCGTGTTCAGCTTCTATCAGGCGTTCACCGGCTATCGGGCGCTCGCGCGCAAGCGTCCCGATCAGGGCCAAGGACCGGCCGCGATCGACTGGGCGGCCGCGCTCGCGACGTTCGCGGCGAGCGCCGCCCTGGCTGGCCTCGGGCTCGCCCGGCCCGGCGCCAGCTGGCAGCGGCTCGGCGTCGTCCCGGTGGTCTTCGGAGCTCTCGGGATGATCCTCGCCGGGCTCGACATCCGGAGCTTCATCCGCCCACCGGCAGATCGGAACGCGTGGTGGTTCGCTCACATGGGGGGCATGCTCGGGTCGTACATCGCGGCGGTGTCGGCCTTCTCCGTCGTCAACTTCACGTTTCTCCCGACCGCCGTGCGCTGGCTCTGGCCGACCGCCGTCGGCACGCCGCTGATCGCGCTATGGGTCACCTACTACAAGATCCGCTTCCGGCGGGCGGCGTCCGCGCGTGTCGAGGCCGCCTCCGTGAAGTGATCCCCACGGGGTCCCCACCGATGCGAGAATGCCGGACCAGCAAGCTCGGAGGGACTCATGGCCAACGTCGAGTTCGGAATGTTCGACTGGATCGATCGCCGGCAGCAGGGACCGCTCGGGCAGCTCTACGAGGATCGGCTTCGCCTCCTGCAGGAGGCGGACGCGGCGGGCTTCTTCTGCTATCACCTGGCCGAGCACCATGCGACGCCGCTCGGCATGGCGCCGTCGCCGTCGGTGTTCCTGGCCGCGGCGGCCCAGCGCACGCGGCACATTCGGCTGGGATCGCTCGTCTTTCTCCTGCCGCTCTACTCGCCGCTCCGCTTGCTGGGCGAGATCTGCATGCTCGATCACCTGAGCGGCGGCCGGCTCGAGCTCGGCGTGGGCCGCGGCGTGTCGCCTTACGAGGTCGGATACCACGGCTTCGATCCCGCGCGGACGCGGCCCATGTTCGAGGAGGCGCTGGAGGTGCTCGTCGCAGGGATGACGAGCGAGCGGCTGACCTACCGCGGCGAGCACTACCGCTACGACGACGTGCCGATGGAGCTGACGCCGCTTCAACGGCCCTATCCCCCGCTCTGGTACGCGACGAGCAACGTCGAGAGCGTCGCGTGGGCCGCCGCCCAGAACATGAATATGGTCGGGCTCGGCCCGGCGGAGGCCTATCGCCCCTTCGTCGAGAGATATCGCGCCGTCTGGCCCCAGCATCGCGACGACCCGCGGCGCCTCAACCCGCACGTCGAGGCGCCGCGCATCGGCATCAACCGCCAGGTCGTCGTCGCCGACACGGACAAGGACGCGGAGGCGATCGCGCGCGCGGCGCATCCTCGCTGGGCCGCAAGCTTCGTGAAGCTCTGGGCCGATCACGGCGATACGACCTACGCTCACCGCGTCAACCTCGATAACGCCTTGCGCCACGAGACCATCCTGGCGGGATCGCCCGAGCGCGTTCGCGATCAGATCGCCCGCCTCCTCGAATCGACGGGCGCGAACTACCTCATCAGCAGCTTCGCCTGGGGCGACCTCACCCAGGAACAATCGCTCCGCTCCCTACGCCTCTTCGCCGAGCAAGTCATGCCAGCCTTCCAGAAGAAGACGTTGTGACCGAATGCGTTGGGCTCGTTCGCCGCACAGGCTGTCGGCCTGAAGCAGGTCGGGCGGAACTAAGTCTCCGCAAAGCTCCCGGGCCTGACGGCGGGCCGGGGGAGGGGTCGCTGGGACCCGTTCCCGAAAAGCGTCGTCGGAAGTCGCGCGCCCGGATGGAGCCCAGCCGCCGCGGGCCAGCGCACGCGTGCCGCGTGGTCGCAGCGACCCCTCCCCCGGCCCGCCGTCAGGCCCGGGAGCCTACGCGAGCGCCTTGAGCCGCGGGTAAACCTCGCGAACGAACATCTGCATACCCTTGACCGTCTCGTCGTGGTCGAGGAAGCCGGCCTGACCCATGATGAGCAGGTGGCCGAAGCCGCCGACGTGCTCGTACATCTTCATGATCTGCCGATAGACCGAGTCCGGGTTGCCGGCGAAGACGAGGCCGTGTTCCATGAGTGGCCCGAGGGCCGGATTCTGGAACATCTTGAAGATGCCCGGGTTGGCCCCCTTCATCGCATTCACCGCGGCGACGGTCGGGTGATAGCCCGGCGGGCTCGTGAACTGCGGCGGCACCTTGTTCGACTCGAGGTACCACATCAGCTTGCGCGCACCGGCGTACCCTTCCTCGTCTGTCTCGCCCACGTACACGAGCGCCGCGTACGCGAAGCGATCGAGCGCCGGCGTCGAGAGCGCGAGCTCCGCGCGCCGCTCCCGATACGAGTCGAAGACGCTCTTCGTGCCCTCGAAGCCCGTCAGGAAGCAGGCGACGATGTAGCCCCGCTCGCCGACGGCGCGGGCGCTCGCGGGGCTGAGCGCGGTGATCCAGATCGGCGGGTGCGGTTCCTGGTAGGGCCGCGGCCAGATGTTCACCTGGCGGTGATGGAAGTACTTGCCTTCCCAGTTGAACGGGCCATCGTGGCTGGTCCACGCCTTGACGATCAGGTCGTGGGCTTCCCAGAAGCGGTCCATCATCCGCGTCGGCCGATGGTTGCCCGCCGACATCTCGTAGGGCACGCCGCGTACGAAGCCGCACTCGAGCCGGCCGCGCGAGTAGACGTCGACCATCGCCATCTCCTCGGCCACCCGAACCGGCTCGCGCCGGTTCGCGATTGGATTGCCGAGGATCAGCAGGCGGGCCTTGCGCGTGTCGCGCGCGAGCGCGCCCATCACGACCGCCGCCGACGGGTTCAGATTGGTCGCCGTCTGGTGATGCTCGTTCACCATGATCTCGAGGCCTAGGTCCTCGGCGATCTGCCACTCGTCGATGAAGCGGTGATAGAGATCGGCGCCGATCTTGGGATCGTAGTAACGGTTGGGAAGCTTCACCCGGATCGAGTCGTACTCCTTGGGATCGGGCAGGAGGTGATACGCGTTCTCGCTGAAGAACCAGGCCCGCATGCCCACGGCCGATCTACGCCTTTCGCTGGGCGATGAATCCGCGGATGCGCTCGGCGAAGGCCCCCGGCTCCTCGATGTGGGGGAAGTGGCCGGCCCGATCGATCGTTTCGAACCGTGCGCCCGGGATCGCGGTCCGGTAAGCGGCACCGTAGTAGGCCGCGGTGACGAACCGATCGTCGGCGCCCCACAGGAGCAAGGTCGGCAGCTTGATCCGGTGCAGCCATTGCCGGAGCTTGGGATTGTGAAAGTAGGGCTCCCAGGCGTAGAGGGCCGTCGCCTCGCGATTGCGCGCGATCACGGTGAGCTGGTCGTCGGAGAGCTTGCCGTGATCGACGACGGCGCGCGCCGGATCTCGGTATTGCAGGCGCGTCACCTCGTCGGGCGGGAGCGCGAAGATGTCGGGGATGTCGCGGGTCTCGCGGTCGCCGACCTTGATGCCGAGGGGCGCGACGAGGATGAGCCCGGCGAAGCGATCACTGCACTTCACCGCCATCTCCGCCGCGATCCAGCCTCCCATGGACGACCCGACCACGACGACGTCGCGCAGGTTCCGTTCGGCGAGGAGGTCCAGATAGAGATAGGACAGGTCGTCGACGGTGTCGATGCTCGCCACGTCCGGCGAATGGCCGAAGCCGGGATGCGAGGGCGCGAGCACGCTGCCGTGGCCCGCGAGCAGGTCCAGGAACGGCGCGCCCGGATCGAGGCCTTCCTCACCGTGGAGCCAGAGGATCGGCTGCCCCTGCCCGCGCTCGACGATCTCCAGCCGCACTCCATGTATGGTCACCCAGCCTGGTTGCGTCACTCTGGTCGCCATAGTCGATCCGGACTATACCAAGAATGGGCCGTGGTCACGCATGCCGCTGCAGGAGCGCCACGATGCGCGACGCCGTCACCGGCGTCTCGGTGACGCGCACGCCGAATGGAGCCAGCGCGTCCTCGATCGCGTTGGCGATCGCCGCGGGCGGCGAGATGGCGCCGCCCTCGCCGAGCCCCTTGACCCCGAGCGGATTGCGGGGCGACGGAAACTCCAGGTGCACCGTCTCGATCAGCGGCAGGTCGTCCGCCTTGGGCACCGCGTAGTCCATCAGCGAGCCGGTCAGGAGCTGGCCCGTTTCGTCGTAGACCATCTCTTCGAAGAGGGCGCCGCCGATGCCCTGCGCGACGCCGCCGTGCACCTGCCCCTCGACGATCGTCGGATTGATGACGCGCCCGCAGTCGTGGGCGACGACGTAGCGCAGGAGCTTGACGCGGCCGGTCGCCGCGTCGACCTCGACCTGAGCGACGTGGACCGCGCTGGCGTAGGTCACGGTGGGCACGTGGTGATAGGCGCTCGCCTCGAAGTCCGGGGAGGCCACGCCGGGCTTCGCGAACGTCGGGATCGACGCCTGGATAACCCGCGCGATGTCGACCGCCGAGCCCGGCGAGCCCTTGACGAATACCCGGCCGTCCTCGATCTCGATGTCGGCGGGGGCGGCCTCGAGCAGCGCCGCGGCGGCGCGAATCAGCTTCGTCCGCACCTCGCGGCAGGCGTCGGCGATCGAGCTCCCGGCCGTCACTGCGCTCCGGCTCGCGAACGTCCCGACGCCGAAGGGCACCGCGGCGGTGTCGCCACCGACCACCGTCACCCAGTCCAGTGGAACGTCCAGGGCGTCGGCGGCGATCTGGGCGAAGCTGGTCTCGTGCCCCTGCCCCGAGTTGATCGCGCCCGTCGCCACGAGCACGCGGCCGGCCAGGTCGAGCTTCACCGTCGCACCCTCGTACGGGCCGATCGCAGTGCCTTCGACGTAGCCGGAGATGCCGATGCCGCGGTGGACGCCGCGAGCCCGCAGCGCCGGCTGCTCGGCTCGGAACTGGCGGTAGCCCGCGGCCTCCAGCGCCTTCGCGAGCGCCTCGGGAAAGTCGCCGGTGTCGTAGACGAGCGGGTTGCCGTCGCGGTAGGGCATGCCGAAGTCGTACGGAAGCTCGTCCGGGCGGATGTAGTTGCGGCGCCGGATCTCGGCCGGATCCATTCGGAGCTCGCGCGCCAGGCAATCGACGATCCGGTCCATCGCGAACACGGTCTCGGGCCGGCCGGCGCCTCGGTAGGGCGCGTTGGGCGTCTTGTTCGTGACCACCGCCTGGACGTCGACCCGCATGTTCTTGATGCGGTGCGGCCCGATCAAGTGGGCGACGGTGTTGTACGGGAGCACGACACCCCAGACGTTGTAGGCGCCCAGGTCGAGCCAGATGCGGTCGCGCACCGCGAGGATCGTGCCGTCACGGTTGGCCGCGAGCGAGATCGCGTGCACCTGATGGCGCGCGTGCGCGGCGCCGGACATGTGCTCGCGCCGGCTCTCGATCCACTTCACCGGCCGGCTGAGCGCCATCGCGGCGATGGGGATCAGCGCGTCCTCCGCGATATCCCGACGCTTTCGTTCCGAACCCGCCGCCGAGATCCGGTGCGATCACGCGGATCTTGTGAGGCGGCAGCCCGAGCGCGCCGGTGAGCCCCTGCTGGACGAAGTGCGAGACCTGCGTCGAGTTCCACGTGGTCATGGTCCCGTCGCGTCGGTCCCACGCCGCGACGACACCTCGGTTCTCGAGCGGCATGCCCACGTAGCGCTGGATGTGGAAAGTCTCGCCGACGGTCACGTCCGCCCCGGCGAACGCGCGGTCGGCGTCGCCGATCGAATGCGTGAAGCCGATGCCGACGTTGTTGCCCCATTCGGGATGAATGAGCGGCGCGCCGGGCTCGGCGGCACGGGTCATGTCGACGACGGGCGGCAGGAGATCCCATTCGACCCGGATCAGGTCCACCGCGTCTTCGGCTTGCTCGGGGCTGTCGGCCACCACCATCGCGACGATCTCGCCGACGTAGCGCGCGCGATCCCGGCAGAGCGCCCACTGGGGCGCCTGCCGGATGTCGAACTTGACGACGGCCGCGAGGCCGGGCGGCACCGCGCCGAAGAGCGGCAACGGCTTCATCCAGCGCTCGAGGTCGCGGAACGTCAGCACTCGCACGACGCCTGGCGCGGTAGCCGCCGCCGTCGTGTCGATGCTCACGATGCGTGCGTGCGCGTGAGGCGACCGGAGGAACGCCGCGTGGAGCATGCCGGGCACGACGACGTCGTCGACAAAGCGGCCTTCACCGCGAAGGAATCGCGGATCTTCCCGCCGCTTCACCGCCGCGCCGAAGAATTTCGCGCCCATGGCTCGCCCAGCCCGCGACTATACACCCGCTTCCCGCGAGTGGAATCGTGCGCTATCCTCGCGGGGGCACATCCCAGATCCCGCAGGAGGTTTCGATGCGCAGACGTCCGATGATGCTGCTGGCTCTCGTCCTGCTGGCGCTCGCCGGCCCGACGGTTCCCGGCGAATCGCAGGCGCCGGTCAAGATCGGCGTCATCCAGCCGCTCTCCGGTCCCGTCGCGGCGTCCGGCAACTACGTCCGGATGGGCGCCGAGATCGCGCGGGACTGGCTCAACGCCAAGGGCGGGATCGGCGGCCGGAAGATCGACCTCCTGATCGAGGACAACAAATCCGACCCCAAGGAAGCCGCGAGCGCCGCGGAGAAGCTGATCGTGCGCGACAAGGTGCCGGCGATCATGGGCGCCTGGGGCAGCTCGATGACCCTGGCGGCGATGCCGAAGCTGGAGGAGTACGGCGTGCCGATGGTCGTCGAGACCTCCAGCGCCGTCTCGATCACCAAGCGCGGCAATCCGTGGATCTTCCGCATCAGCCCGCCCTCCGAGATGGAGGCGCTCGGCCTCGAGCAGTACGTGGACAAGCTCGGCGTCAAGCGCGCGGACTTCCTGGCCGTCAACACCGACTGGGGGCGCGGCGCCATCACCGCGTTCGGCGACATGCTGAAGAAGAAGGGCGCGGTGGTCGGCGCCGCCGAGTTCATGGATCAGTCCGCCACCGACATGAACGCCCAGATCACGAAGATCAAGGCGACCGGCGGCGACACGCTCTTCCTGACGACGGCCGTCGAGCAGATCACGCTCGTGATGAAGCAGGCGCAGGAGCAGCGGCTCGGCCGCAAGATCGTGACGACCGGCGGAAGCTCCTCGCCGACCCAGCTCATCAAACAGGCCGGCGCCGCGGCCGAGGGCAGCTATCACATCGTCTTCTTCATGCCGTGGTTCCCCGAGTCGATGCCCGACGGCAAGCTCGCCAAGGCGTTCGTCGACGAGTGGGCCAAGCGCGGCCATCCGTTCGAGGGCCTGACGGAGGGCTTCCGCGGCCACGACGGGATCGCCACGATCGCCGAGGCGATCCGGGTGGCCGGCAAGGACGATCCCAAGGCCGTGCGCGACGCGCTCTGGAACGTGAGCCTCATGGGCGTCAACGGCCCGATCAAGTTCGAGAAGGACGGCCCGGCCGGCAAGGAGAGCGGCCAGAGCAAGCCGAGCATCTTCGTCGTCCAGATCCGTGACGGCAAGGTGGCGCTGCCCGACTTTCTCGCGAAGAAGTAGCCCACTGACCGGATGGAGCAGCTCCTTCAGCACCTGCTGAACGGCCTGGTGCTCGGCGGAACCTACGCCCTGCTGGGCATCGGGCTCACCCTGATCTTCGGCCTGATGAACGTCGTGAACTTCGCCCACGGCGAGTTCTACACGCTCGGGGCCTACGTCTCGTTCGCCGCGCTGGCCCTCGCCGGCCTCGACTTCTTCCTGGCACTGCTGATCGCGATCGTCGCCGGCGCGGCGCTCGGCTGGCTCTGCGAGGTTGCGCTCCTGCGTCCGCTTCGCCACGAATCGATCGACACGACCATGCTCGTGATGATCGGCGTCTGGATTGCCATGCAGAATGCCGAGCTCCTCGGCTGGGGCGGCGTCGCCAAGTCGATCCCGCATCCGTTCCCGACGGCGCCCCTCGTGCTGGGCCCGGTCGCGATCGCGCCGCTGCGCCTGTTCGTCCTGCTCCTGGCCGCGGTCCTCATCGCGGCCTCCTGGCTGCTCATCCAGAAGACGAAGCTCGGCCGGGCGATGCGGGCCACGTTCCAGGACCGCGACACCGCGGCCCTCATGGGCGTCGGTATCGGCCGCATCCACGCCGCGACGTTCGCGTTCGGCTCCGGTCTCGCGGCGGCGGCGGGCGCGCTTCTGGGTCCGATCTTCCTCGTCTACCCGTCGATGGGCGACCTCGCGTCCCTGAAGGCCTTCTCGGTCGTGATCCTCGGCGGCCTCGGCAACCTGCCGGGCGCGACCGTGGGCGGCCTGCTGCTCGGCATCGCGGAAGAGCTGGGCGCCGGGTATATCTCGTCCGGCTATCGCGACGCGGTGGGCTTCATCATCATCATCCTGGTACTGCTCTTCCGGCCTTCCGGGCTCTTCGCGCGTCAAGAGCGCATCGCATGAGGCGGGCTGGCGCTTGGCTCCTCGCGGCGAGCGCGATCACCCTGCCGCTCTGGCTTCAGAGCCCGTATCACCTGCACGTCGCGATCATGGCCGGCATCTTCGGCGTGCTCGCGATGTCGCTGAATCTGCTGCTCGGCTATACCGGCCAGCTCTCGCTCGGCCACGCGGCCTTCTTCGGCATCGGCGCCTACACCTCGGCCTTGCTCACCGTGAAGCTCGAGTGGTCGTTCTGGCCGGCGCTTGCGGCCGCCGTCGCGCTCGCCGGGGCGGCAGGCTGGCTCATCGGGCGCCTCGCGTTGAAGCTGCGCGGAGCCTATTTCGTGCTGGTCACGATCAGCTTCGCGGGCGTCATCTCGCTCGTCAGCGTCAACTGGATCGAGCTGACGAACGGCCCGCTCGGGCTTCCCGGCGTGCCGGCGCCTGAGATCGGGCCGTGGTCGCTCCGCACCAAGACCGCCTATTACTATCTGGTGCTCACGGCGGTCGGGCTCTCCTACGTGGTGTGCCGGCGCCTCGTCCGATCGCGGATCGGCCGGGCCCTCGTGGCGCTCCGAGAGAACGAAGCCCTCGCCGAATCGATCGGGGTGGACGTGACGCACTATCTGGTCCTGGGGGCCGTCGTCAGCGCGGCGATGGCGGGACTGGGAGGCAGCCTCTACGCTCACTACACGCGGTTCGTGAGCCCGGAGGTCTTTCTCTTCACCTACACGGTGACGATGGTCATCATGGTCGTCGCGGGGGGCAAAGGCACGCTCGCCGGCCCGCTGGTCGGCGCGGTGCTCTTCACGGTGCTCCCGGAGGCACTGCGCGCCGCCGCGTCGTGGCAGTGGCAGATGCTCGCGTACGGCGTGCTGCTCGTGCTGCTCATGTTCTTCCTGCCGCGCGGCATCGTGCCGCGGCTGGCCGCGGCGTTCGCGAGCCGACGCTAGTGCTCGCCGTCAATGATCTCGCCGTCCGGTTCGGCGGCGTCACCGCGCTCGAGCGCGTATCCTTCGAGGTGCGGCCCGGCTCGATCACGGGTGTCATCGGCCCGAACGGCGCCGGCAAGACGACCGCGTTCAACGCGATCACCGGCTATCTTCGGCCCACCGGCGGCCGCATCACGTACGACGGCGACGCGTTGACGGGACTGCGCCCGTCGGCGATCGCGCGGCGCGGGCATCGTCCGCACGTTCCAGAAGACGAGCGTGTTTCCCGCGCTGAGCGTCGACGACAACGTGCTGACCGGCCTCCACCTGCGCGCGACCGCCGGGTTCTTCGCCGTCCTCGCCGGCCGCCGCCGGCTCGCCGGCGAGGAGCGAGCGCTCGCCGACGAGGCCGCCGCGATCATCGAGTTCGTCGGCCTGGGCCACCGCCGGCGCGAAGCCGCCAGCGGCTTGCCGTACGGCGAGCAGCGGCTCGTCGAGCTGGCGGTGGCCCTCGCGGCGCGGCCGCGCGTGCTCCTGCTCGACGAGCCCGGCGCCGGCATGACGGGCGCCGAGAAAGTCGCGGTGAGCGGGCTCATCCGGCGAGTCCGCGAGCAGGGCGTCACCGTCCTGCTGGTCGAGCACGACATGCGCATGGTGATGGGGATCTCGGACACGGTGATCGTCCTCAACGGCGGCCGCGTCATCGCCGAGGGGGCACCGGCCGCGATCCAGGCGAACCCGGAAGTGATCCGCGCGTATCTCGGGGCCTCGGCTGGTCCGGCCTGAGTCGTCTCCATTGCTCCGTCTCGAGGACGTCCACGCCGGTTACGGCCCGATCACGGCGCTGCGCGGCCTCGACCTGACAGTTGCGCCGGGCGAGCTGGTCTGCCTGATCGGCGCCAACGGCGCCGGCAAGAGCTCGACCCTGCGGGCGATCTCGGGCCTGCTGCCGCCGTCCCAGGGTCGCATCGTGTTCGACGGCCGCGAGATCCAGGCCGAGGCGCCGGCGGCCATCCTCAACGCCGGCATCGCCCACTGCCCCGAAGGACGCCGCGTCTTTCCGTACATGACCGTCGAGGAGAATCTGGCCATGGGCGCGTACGTCCGGACCGATCGACGCGCGATCGCCGCCGACGTTGAGGAGGTCGGACGCCACTTCCCCATCCTCGTCGAGCGCCGGCACCAGATGGCCGGCACCCTCTCGGGCGGCGAGCAGCAGATGCTGGCCATCGCCCGCGCGCTGATGGCGCGCCCGCGGCTCGTCCTGTTCGACGAGCCGTCCCTCGGCCTGGCGCCGACCGTGGTCGAGATGACCTTCGCGATCATCGCCGATATCCGGCGGCGCGGAACGACGGTGCTGATGGTCGAGCAGAACGCCTACGCCGCGCTCCGGATGGCCGACCGCGCATACGTGCTGGAGACCGGACGCATCGTGCTCGAGGGGCGCGCCCGCGACCTGCTCGACGACGACCACGTCCGCCGCGCGTATCTCGGGGGATGATGGCCGTCGACGAAAATCCGGTGATGGGAGTCTCTTCGATCTGGCCCGACGAACGAGGAGGCAGACCGTGCTTCAGCGAATTCTGGTACCGAGCATCATGGCCGCGGCGGTCGTGATCGCCGCGGGCTGCGGCTTGCTGAAAAAGAGTGAGAAGCCGCCTCCCGAGCCCGTGACCGTCAGCTCCATGCAGTCGGGGACGAAAGTGGAGCTGGCGTCGGGGCAAGCCCTCGTCGTGCGGTTGGCGAGCAATCCCACGACGGGCTATCGCTGGGTCTACGTCGAGCCGAAGGAGGCGGTCCTCAGAGTCGACGGCCCGTCCACGTACGAAGCCGCCCAGACCTCCGGCGGCACGGCCGGCGCCGGCGGAACGGAGATCTGGAAGCTCGCGCCGCTCAAGGCCGGGCAGCAGCAGGTCCGCTTCGAATATCGCCGTCCGTGGGAACAGGACGTCGCGCCGTCTCAGATTGCCACCTACGCGGTCACGGTGAAGTGAGCATGGCGGCGCCGGAGTACTGGTTCCCGGCGAAACGCTACGGTTGGGGTTGGGGGCCGCCTCGAACCTGGCAGGGCTGGCTCGTGCTGGCAGCCTTCGTCGTCCTGCTCGCCCTGGGCGCGCTCGTCCTCGTGCCTCGGCAAGAGTCCGTCGTTCTTCGCCGCGTACGCCGTCATCCTGTGCGCCGCCCTCATCGCGATCTGCTACCTCAAGGGCAGCCGCCCCGCTGGGCTGGGGCAAGAAATGACGGCCGTGCATGAAAGGACTCTCGGCGTGACCCCTCGCATCGAGCCGGTACAGCCCCCGTATCCTCCCGAGCTCCAGAAGGTGTTCGACTCCATCATGCCGCCCGGCGTCCCGCCGCTCTCGCTCTTCACGACCTTGGCTCGCGTTCCGCGCATCTGGGATCGCTTCCGCGCCGGCAGTCTCCTGGACCGCGGGCCGGTCTCGCTCCGCCATCGCGAGATCGTGATCGACCGCACGTGCGCGCGCTGCGGCTCGCACTACGAGTGGGGCGTGCACGTCGCGTTCTTCGCGCAGCGCGCCGCCTTGACGCCGGCGCAAGTCCGGGCAACGGTGCGCGGCGACGCGAGACGACGCCGCGTGGAGCGACGAGGAGCGGCTGCTGATTCGAATGGTCGACGAGCTGCACGACTCGGCGACCTCTCCGAGGAGCTCTGGGACGCGCTCGCCGCCGCCTTCAGCATCGAGCAGATCCTCGAGCTGATCGCGCTGGTCGGCTTCTACCACACGGTGTCGTTCTTCGCGAACAGCCTCAGGCTGCCGGCCGAGGCGCGCAGCGCGCCGTTTCCGTCGGCGTAGCGGCCCGACGAAGCAGGCGCGCGCCGCCCTATTCGTCGCGCGGCTCGGAGCGCGCGAACCGGCCGCTCCGGAGATCCTCCAGGGTCTGCTCGATCTCGGCGCGCGTATTCATCACGAACGGGCCGTAGCGCGCGATCGGCTCGTCGAGCGGCCGCGCGGCGGCGAGCAGGAAGCGCCCGCCTCCCGCGCCCGCCGAAGCTTCGACGACATCGCCCTCGCCGAAGACGACGAGCGCCGGCGCGTGCGCCGCCTTCTGGTCGGGTCCGAAGCGAACCTCACCGTTGTCGACGTAAGCGAACGCCGTGTGGCCCCGGGGCACCTCCTCGCGGAAGGTCGCGCCGGGCGGCAGGACGACGTCGATGAACTTCGGCGCGACGGCGAGGCCCTCGACCGGCCCGGCGAGCCGTCCGCCCTGCGCATCACCCGCGATCACGCGCAGGCCCGCCCCTTCACCGGTCTTCGTCTCCGCCAAACGATCGCCCTGGAGATCGCGGTACTTGGGGCGGCTCATCTTCTCTCTCGCCGGCAGGTTGAGCCAGATCTGCAGCCCGGCGATGCCCTCGGGCCGCACCTGCGGCATCTCCTCGTGGAGGATGCCGCTGCCGGACGTCATCCACTGGATATCGTCCGCACCGATGGAGCCCTGGTGACCGAGCGAGTCGCGGTGCTTCACTTCGCCCTTGCGCGACCAGTGTGACGGTCTCGATCCCGCGATGCGGATGGTAGGGAAAGCCCTGCCTCGTAGTCGGCCGGCGCGACCGACTCGAAGTGGTCGAGCAGCAGGAACGGGTCGAGATGGTCGAGCCTCCGCGTGCCGATGCTGCGGCGCAGGTGGACGCCGGCACCCTCCACGACGGGCTCGGGCGTGACGACATGAGCGACCGGGCGCGATGTCTGGCTCATACGCGCTCCCCTCCTACATCTAGAGATGCACGGCGCCCCTACGGCCGATTCGAGCCTACGCCGTCGGATCCCGGCGCGCCACGAGCCGTATCGAACATTGGGCATTTTCAGCCGCCGGCCGCTCGTTCACGATCCCAGGCATGGGCGACCCACGCCACGTGCTCGGACGCGCGGCCGAGGAAGCGGCGGCGAAGCTCCTCGAGCGCTCCGGGCTGCGCATCGTCGCGCGCAACGTCAAGCTCCGCCACGGCGAGATCGACCTGGTCTGCCGCGATCGTGAAGTCTGGGTCTTCGTCGAGGTGAAGTGCCGGCAAGAGCGCTGGGACGATGGGCCCGCCGCCGCCGTGTCCTGGTGGAAGCGGCGCCGGCTCATCCGCCTGGCCCAAGACTACCTGAAGTGGATGCGCATCGGCGAGGCGCATTGCCGGTTCGACGTGGTCGCCGTCACCCCGCGCGGCGACGGCCGCTTCGAGATCCGCCATATTCCGCGCCGCCTTCGACGCGACCGGGGTCGTGTCGCGAGAGTCGAGCGCATGAGATTTCGGGTACAATCACGCTCCCGTGACGATTCTCTGGGATGCGTACCGCAGCGCGCTCGGGTCGATCGCCCAGGCGGTAGGCCGCACGCCGCTCGTCACCCTCAATCGCGTGACCGCCGGCGTCACGCCGCCGATTCACGTGAAGCTCGAGTGGTACGGCGCGACCGGCAGCCTCAAGGACCGCATCTACCTGCACATGTTCGAGCGGGCGGAGGCGCGGGGCGATTTGCGCCCGGGCATGCGCGTGCTCGAGTGCTCGACCGGCAACGCCGGGATCGCCTGCGCCTTCGTCGCAGCGGTCAAGGGCTACCACTGCACGATCGTCATGCCCGAGGGCATGAGCGACGAGCGCAAGAAGATCATGCGCGCGTACGGCGCCGACCTCGTCTTCACGCAAGGCGGCGAGAGCGACGTCGACCTCTCGCTTGCAGCGCCTCGAGGAGATCCGCGCGGGTGATCCCACGGGCTACTGGGTCCCGGGCCAGTTCGACAACGCCGACAACGTCGAGGCGCACTACCGGACGACCGGGCCCGAGATCTGGGAGCAGAGCGGCGGCATCGTCGGCGCGTTCGTCGCCTCGCAGGGCAGCGGCGGCACGCTGACGGGTGTCGGGCGCTTCCTGCGCGAGCGGGATTCGCGCGTGCGCCTCTACGCGGTCGAGCCCGAGGAGTGCGCGCTGCTCGCGCGGCGCGAGTGGGGACCGCACGGCATCGAGGGCATCGGCGACGGCTTCATCCCCGAGAACCTCGACGTCGCGCTCCTGTCGGGCGTCATCACCACCACCACCGCCGAGAGCCTGGCGATGGCGCGTCGCCTCGCTTCCGAGGAAGGCATCTTCTGCGGCATTTCCACCGGCTGCAACGTCGCGGCCGCGCTCAAGCTGGCGCGCCACCGCCCGGATCTTCCGTCGATCGTGACGATGGCGAACGACACGGGCCAGCGCTACTTCACGACCGCGCTCTGCGGCGAGGACAAGCACGTCGAGGTCCCGGAGCGGGAGCATCCGATGGATCCGCGGACGCGGCGCGAGCTCGACCTCTACCAGCCGAAGTGGGAGATCCTCACGCTGAAGCCGGCCGAGTACGACTTCGTCGCGGCTCGGCACCGCATCGAGGCCAAGGCCAAGTCGGCCGCCGAAAAGCTGACGAGCCTCGAGGACGCGGCGGCGCGCGTCAAGGACGGCGACCACGATCGGCGTCGGCGGCTGCCTGTTCTCGCGCACGCCCCTGGCGCTCATGCGCGAGATCCTCCGGCAGCGCCGCCGCGGCGCTCACGCTCGCGCGGAATCTCACGTGCAACGAGGGCGAGCTCTTCATGGCGGCCGGCGCGGCGAGCCGCGTCATGACCGCGTGGATGTCGATCGGGCTGCCGTGGGGCGTGTCGAAGATCCTCCGCCACTACGTCGAGTCGGGCGCGGTCGCGCTGGAAGAATGGAGCCACCTGGCGCTCGGGCTCCGCTTCCGCGCCGGGGCGATGGGCGTGCCGTTCCTGCCGGCGCTGACGATGCTCGGCTCGGATCTGGTCGGGGTCGGCGGCCTGAAGACGGTGCAGGATCCCTACACCGGCGAGACGCTCGCGGCGGTGCCCGCGCTCTTTCCCGACGTGGCGCTGCTGCACGTGCATCGCGCCGATCGCTTCGGCAATTGCCAGATCGACGGCTACCCGCACATGGACGCCGACATCGCGCGCGCGGCGACGACGGTCCTCGTGACGACCGAGGAGATCATCTCCGAGGAAGAGACGCGGCGATATCCCGATCGCACCGTCGTTCCCGGCTTCGTCGTCGACGCGCTCGTGCACGTGCCGTTCGGCTCGTTCCCGCACGAGTGCTACGGTCTCTACGAAGCCGACTACGACCATTTCGCCGAGTACTGCGCCGCGATCGACGCGCGCGGCCCGGCGGCGGTCGGTGACTACCTCGAGCGCTACGTCTACGCGCCGCCGACGTGGGGCGACTATCTCGACCTCTTCGGGGGCGAGCGGATGGCGCTTCAAGCCAAGCGCGCGAAGGAGCTCACGCGATGACCGAGCCACGCGCCTCTCTCAGGCTACCCTCGGTCGGCGCCGGGCTGGGGCGCTCGATACAATGACCGGGCCCGCCTTCAACGCCTCCGAGCTTCTGGCCGTGATCGCCGCGCGCCAGCTCCGCGACGACACGACGGTCTTCGCGGGCGTCGGCGTGCCGCTGCTGGCCGCCGCGCTCGCCAAGCGCCGTCACGCGCCGCGGCTGACGATGGTCATCGAGGGCGGCATCATCGGCCCCCAGATCGCGCCGGGGCGGCTGCCGGTCTCCACCAACGAGATGCGCGCCGGCCATCGGGCGACGATGCTGCCGGGCATCACCGACGCGTTCCTGTTCGCCCAGCGCGGCTTCGTCGACGTCGGCTTCATGGGCGGCGCGCAGATCGACCAGTACGGCAACATCAACACGAGCGTGCTCGGCGCCGACTACTGGCAGCCGAAAGTCCGCCTGCCCGGGACCGGCGGCGCCAACGACATCGCCTCGCTGTGCCGCGAGGTGATCATCGTGACGGCGCACGAGAAGCGGCGCTTCGTCGAGCGCGTCGACTTCGTCACGAGCCCGTCGTGGCTCTCCGGCGACGGCTCGCGCCGGGCCGCCGGGCTCCTGTTCGGCGGCGTCTCGCGCGTCGTTACCACGCTCGGCATCCTCGGCTTCGACCCGGACTCCCGGCGCATGCGGATCGAGGCCACGCACGCCGGGCGTCACGCCCGACACGATCCGCCAGAACACCGGCTTCCCGCTGCTCGACGCTCCGCGGCATCGAGACCACCGAGCCGCCATCGGACGAGGAGCTCGAGATGCTGCGCGCGCTCGACCCCGAGCGGCGGTTTCTCGGCGCGTGAGGGCGACCTCGTGACGACCGCGGTCGTTCGCCCGCTCCGGGAGAGTGAGCTGCGTGTAGCGGATCGCATCTTCCGGGTCGCCTTCGGCACCTTCATCGGGTTGCCCGATCCGATGACCTTCGGGCGGCAGGCCGACATCATCGGCTCGCGCTGGCGGGCCGATCCAGGCTCGGTGCTGGCCGCGGAGCTGGCGGGGGAGCTTGTCGGCTCGAACTGCCTCATCAACTGGGGCAGCGTCGGGCTGTTCGGTCCTCTCACCGTCCGCCCGGATCTGTGGGATCGGGGCGTGGCCAAGCGCCTGCTCGAGGCCACGATGGAACGCTTCGACTCCTGGCGAAGTGCGCACTTGGGCCTCTTCACCTTCCCCGGCAGCCCCAAGCACCTCGGTCTCTATCAGAGGTTCGGCTACTGGCCCCGAAGCCTGATCACCGTCATGACGAAGTCTCTGGCGCAGAGCCGCCCGCTCGCGCGAGCGTCTCGCCTGTCGACGCTCCCCCCGAGCGAACACGGCGGCGCGGTCCGTGCCTGTCGCGAGGTGACCGACCGCGTCTACGACGGGTTGAACGTCGAGCGCGAGATCACGGCCGTCGCCTCGCAGGTGATCGGCGACACCGTGCTGCTCCAGGACGACGCCGCGCTGGCCGGCTTCGGGGTCTGCCACTACGGTCTCGCCTCGGAGGCGGAGACGAAAGACGTCTGCTTCGTCAACTTCGGGCGGTGCGGGGGGCCGGCGCGGCGAGCGCTTCGAACGCCTGCTCGACGCCTGCGAGGCGCTCGCCGCCGATCAGGGCCACGCGCAGCTCGTCGCCTGCGTCAACACCGGGCGCCACGATGCATACCGGCGCATGCTCGCGCGGGGCTTCCGCATGGACTTCATCGGAATCGCGATGCACCGGCACAACGCGCCCGGGTACGACCGACCCGACGTGTTCGTCGTCGACGACTGGCGCTAGGCCGCGGGAGAGAGGGCGCGATGAGATTCGGGCTCGCGATCAAGAACTTCGTGGGACCGGCCGAGACGCCCCGACATCGACGCGCTCTATGCCTACGCGCAGCGAGCGGAGGCGCTCGGCTTCGAGTCGCTCTGGGCGTGGGATCACGTGATCCTCGGGGTCGAGCCGTCCTTTCCGATTCTCGACGCCGTCGGCACGCTGACCGCCATCGCGGCGCGGACCAGCCGGATCAAGCTGGGCACGGGCGTGCTCGTGCTCCCGCTGCGGAACCCGACCGTCGCCGCGAAGGCCCTCGGCACGCTCGACGTGATCTCAAAGGGCCGTCTGATCCTCGGCGTCGCCGCGGGCTGGTACGCGCGGGAGTTCGACGCCGTCGGCGTGCCGTTCAAGCGGCGCGGCCGGCTCTTCGAGCGCAATCTCGACATCCTCATGCGGCTCTGGACGGAAGACCGCGTCACGCTCCAGGTCGACGAGCACAACCTGCGCGAGGCCGTGATGCGGCCGCGCCCGAGCCAGCGCCCGCGACCGCCCATCCTGATCGGCGGCTACGTCGACGCCGTGCTCAAGCGCGTCGCCACGAGCGGCGACGGGTGGCTCACGTACTTCTACACGCCGGAGAGCTATCGGCGCTCGTGGGAGAAGATCGTCGGCTTCGCCCGCGAGGCCGGGCGCGACCCGAAGACGCTCAGCGGGACGAATCAGCTCGCCATCTACGTCGGCCGCTCGCGCGAGGCGACCGAGGCGCCGATGCGCCGCTGGCTCGAGACGGAATGGGACGTGGCCGCCTGGAGCGAGTCGACGATCGAGCACGCGATACGCGGCAGCGCGGACGAGTGCGTCGAGCAGCTCCGCGCCCACGCCGAATCGGGCGTGGATCGCCTCGTCCTCATTCCCTACCGCTACGAGCCCGAGCAGGTCGAGCTGATCGCCCGGGACATCCTGCCGCGCCTGCGATGACCCGAGCCGAGCTGTTCGAGCGCGTGCTGGCGCCGGAGCCCGGGAGGACGGCGCTCGTGGTGGTCGACATGCAGCGCGGCTTTCTCGACCCGGGCGAGGCGATGGAAGTCCCGCCGGCGCGGGAGATCGTGCCGGTGATCCAGAGTCTGCTGGACGTCTTCCGCGCCAGGCGCCTGCCGGTCGTGTTCACCGAGTTCGTCTACTCCGAGAATGCGCCGGTCCTCATCGGGAGCCTCCACCCCGAGCACCAGCCCGCGCCGCCCGGAGCGCCGCGCGGCTTCGGCCTGCCGTCCTCGTCGTGCCTGGAGGGCACCCCGAGCGCCGAGACCGTGCCGGAGCTGGCGCCGCGTCCCGGCGAGATCGTCGTCCGCAAGCGCGGATACGACGCCTTCGCCGGCACGCCGCTGGACGGCGCCCTGCGGGCGCGGAACGTGACTTCGCTCGTCGTCACCGGTACGATGACCGACATCTGCGTGCTGGCGACGGTGATCGGCCGCGCTCCACCGCGAGTACCGGGTCACCGTGGTCGAGGACGGCGTGGCGACGCTCTGGCCCGAGATCCAGCGGGCCACGCTCGACATCATCGGCCGGGCCTACGGCCGCGTCATGACCGCCAAGGAAGTCATCGACCAGATCTCGACCTGGAGCCGTGCGCAGCTGACTGAGGAGGGCGCGATGAAGCCGACCGCTGCGCTTCTCGGGCGTGATGCCCGCCAACGTGCTTCCGTTCACCGTCGGATCTCGCGATCGACGAGCCCGCCTATCGGCGCCACCTCCGCTGGCTCGCCGACACGCCGGGGCGTCACCGGCATCGTCGCCAACGGCCATGCGTCCGAAGTCTCCTCGCTGAACCGCGAGGAGCGCAAGCGCTCGCTCGCCATCGCGCTGGACGAGGTGGGCAGCGCATGCCCGGTCATCGCGGGCGTCTACTGCCGACGGCACCGAGGAGGCGGTCGACCTCGCTCGCGACGCCCGGGACGCCGGCGCGGCCGGCGTGCTGGTCTTCCCGCCCACGCTCTTCATGTGGGGCGCCCAGCTCAAGCCCGAGATGGTGCTGCGACACTTCTCCGAGATCGCCGCGCGCGCCGACCTGCCGATCGTCGTGTTCGAATATCCACCCGCCTCCGGCATCGGCTACGCGCCCGAGACCCTGCGCGAGCTCGCCGAGATCCCCCAGGTGGCGGCGGTCAAGGACTGGTCGAACGAGATCGTCGCCTTCGAGGCGAATCTACGGGCGCTGCGCGCGTCGCGCCGTCCGGTGGCGATGCTGTCGGCCTTCACGATGTCGCTGATGGCGACCTTCCTGCTGGGCGCCGACGGCGCGATCTCCGGGCATGGGCAGCGTCACCGCCGATCTTCAGGCCGAGCTCTTCGAGGCGTGCGGCAAAGGCGACCTGGACGGGGCCCGGCGCATCAACGACCGGCTGGCGCCGCTGGTGTCCGTCTTCTATGCGCCGCCCTTCGTGGACATGCACAACCGGATGAAGGAAGCGCTGGTCCTCCTCGGACGGATCCCGGCCGCCCACGTCCGGCCTCCCCTGACACCCGTCAGCAGCGCCGAGCGCGAGGCGATCCGTAGGGCGCTCGCCGCCTCCGGTCTCGTCGCGGAGCGGCGCCAGGCTTTCTAACCTCTGAGAAGAGCGAGGCGACCATGGATCTCGGGATCAAGGGCAAGAACGCGATCGTCTGCGCCGCCAGCAAGGGCCTCGGCAAAGGCTGCGCCATGTCGCTCGCCCGCGAGGGCGTGAACATCACGATGAACGCGCGCACGAAGGACGCGCTCGAGGCGGCCGCCAAGGAGATCCGCGACGCGACCGGCGTCGCGTGACCACCGTGGCGGGCGACATCACGACCGACGCCGTGCGGGCGGCGCTGCTCCAGGCGTGCCCCAGCCCCGATATCCTCGTGAACAACGCGGGCGGCCCGCCGCCCGGCGACTTCCGCGAGTGGGATCGCGACGTGTGGCTGCGCGCGCTCGACGCCAACATGCTCACCCCGATCTTCCTGATCAAGGCCACCGTCGACGGGATGATCGCGCGGCGCTTCGGCCGCATCGTCAATATCACGTCGGTGTCGGTGAAATCGCCGATCGACATCCTCGGCCTCTCCAACGGCGCCCGCGCCGGGCTCACGGGCTTCATCGCCGGGCTCAGCCGCAAGACCGTCGCCCACAACGTCACGATCAACAACATCCTGCCCGGCCCGTTCGATACCGACCGGTTCGCTCCACCATCGCGCCGGTCGCGAAGTCGACCGGGAGATCAGTCGAGGAGATCACCCGGGAGCGTCAGGCCCAGAACCCGGCCGGACGCTTCGGCACCGCGGCCGAGTTCGGCGAGGTGTGCGCGTTCGTCTGCAGCGCCCAGGCCGGCTACATCACCGGGCAGAATTTCGTGCTCGACGGCGGCGCCTACCCCGGCACCCTGTAGCGGGCGCAGGGGGTGCCGGCGACCCGCGCGCGGGGCCGGCGCCCCTACGGCCGCTAAAGGTGAACCCTTGCACGCTCGGGAGGGTTAGTGTAATTAGGGTCAATTCTCTTACTGGCTATCCCGGTGCCCGCGCGGCAGGCACTCGCCGCGTGACGCGCACCGCAAGGAGGAGCATCCGATGGCTGAACGCTGGCACGACGAAGCCTGGGCGAAGCACATGTGGTGGAGCGGCAAGACGACACGCCGCCGGTTCCTCGCGCTCACGTCGGCGACGGCCGGCGCCCTCGGCGCGACGATGCTGGTTCCGGCGCCGTGGCGCGATGCCTTCGGTCAGGCCAAGCCGTACAAGGTCGGCGTGCTCCAGCCGCTCTCCGGCACGGGCGCGGCCGGCGGCAAGACCGCGCTCGTCGGCACCCAGATGGCGGTCGAACGGATCAATAACTCCGGCGGCATCAACGGCCGGCCGGTCGAGCTGGTGGTCGCCGACTACGAGTCCAAGCCCGACGTCGGGCGCCGCAAGGCCGAGAAGATGGTGCTCGAGGACAAGGTCGACGTCGCCGAGGGCGGCTACCTCTCGAACGTCTGCCTGGCCTGCATGCCGGTCTTCGAGGAGCACAAGACCGTCTGGATGATCGGGGTCTGCCTGGACACCACGATCACCACGACCAAGTGCAGCCGCTACGTCTTCCGGCCCTTCGACTACGCACCGGCCCAGGCCGTCGCGATCTCCCCGTATCTGACCAGCAAGATGGGCAAGAAGTGGCACATCGCGTTCCTCGACTACGCGTGGGGCCAGTCGACGCGCGACGCGTACATCGAGCAGATCAAGAAGAACGGGGGCGAGGTCGTCGGCACCACCGGCGTTCCGCTCGGCACGGCCGACATGGCGCCGTTCGTCTCGAAGATCAGCGGGAACTTCGACGGCCTCTTCGGCATCTTCTTCGGCGCGAACGCCGTCAACTTCACGAGCGCGATCTACGACCTCGGGCTCACCAAGAAGTACAAGTACGCCGGTGACGGCGCCATCGCGGAGTCGACGCACCTGTCCGCGCTGGGTCAGAAGATCGAGGGGTTCGTCGGCATCAACCGCTACATCCCGGTCATGGACCCGCCGCTGAATACGCCGTACCACAAGAAGTTCTTCGACCAGGCCGTCGCGGCGCTCAAGCAGATCGACCCGTCCGGCCCGCTGCCGGACCGCTACGTCCAGTCGAACTTCGAGGCGATGAACTTCCTCAAGCTCGGCATGCAGAAATCGAAGTTCCGCGGCCGCGAAGACACGATGAACCTGATCGAGGCGCTGGAAGGCATGGAGGTCAAGGAGAGCGACGACTTTCCGCAGGGCGACAAGACCTTGCGGAAAGAGGACCACCAGGCCTTCCTCCGCGAGTTCATCTTCACGATCCAGAACAACAAGCACAAGCTCCTGGAGACGATTGCCGAGGGAGAAGACGCTCGTCCCGCCGGCGTGCAAGTTCGTTTAAGAAGATGGGGGGCCTCGGCGGGCCCCCCACGCCCCCCGCGCTCGGACACGCCCCGGCATAGCCGGGGCGCGCCTCGATCGTGCCTTGCGGTTTTGGGGGGCCACGAAATGGCCCCCCATACCCCCCAGCGTTCGGAGCGCCCCGGGAAATCCGGGGCGCCCCTCTGATTGGCGGCGCGCGTGGGGACGCTGACCGAATCCGCTCCGATCCTGAAGACGGAGTCGCTGACCGTGCGGTTCGGCGGTCTGGCGGCCGTCAACAACGTGACGCATCTCGGTGCCGCGCGGCGAGATCCGCGGGATCATCGGCCCCAACGGCGCCGGAAAGTCCACCTTCTTCAACTGCCTGACCGGCGTCCTGCGCCCGACGAGCGGCCGGATCGTGTTCAACGGCGAGAACATCGCAGGGCTGCCGCCCCACGCCATCTCGCGCAAGGCCATCGCCCGCTCCTACCAGATCACCAATATCCTGCCGGGCGCCACCGTCCTCGAGAACGTGCGGATCGCCAGCCAGTCCCGCCACCACAACTGGAGCATGCTGCGTCATTACCGATCGTACGGGGACGTCATCGCCCGCGCGCGCGCTGTCCTCGCGGACGTGGGCCTCGCCGACAAAGAAGACGAGCTCGCGTCGAATCTCTCGCACGGCGAGCAGCGCAACCTCGAGATCGGTATCGCGCTCGCCACGGAGCCGAAGCTCCTGTGCCTCGACGAGCCGACCGCCGGCATGAGCGTGGCCGAGACACACGCCACCGTGGACCTGGTCCGCCGCATCGCGCGCGATCTCACGATCATCATCGTCGAGCACGACATGGAAGTCGTGATGGGGCTCGCGCACACGATCACGGTGCTGAACTACGGCGAGGTGCTGGCCGAGGGCAGGCCCACCGAGATCCAGGCCAATCCGCGGGTTCAAGAGGTCTACCTCAAGACCTGATGCTGGTCCTCGAGAACGTCGACGCCCACTACGGAAAATCCCACGTGTTGCACGGCGTGTCGATCGAGGTGCGCGCCGGCGAGGTGGTCGGCCTGCTCGGACGCAACGGCGTGGGCAAGACGACGACGCTCAAGGCCATCATGGGGATGGCGCGGCGCACCGGAGGCCGGATCACGTTCGAAGGCCGTGACCTGCAGGGCGTGCCGCCGCACGGGCTCGCCCGTCTCGGGATCGCCTGGGTGCCGGAGGAGCGCCGGATCTTCCGCCTCCTCACCGTGCTCGAGAATCTGCGAACCGGGCTCGACCGCCCCGGGATGACGCCGACGCGCCGCGAGGCGCTGCTCGAGAAGGTCTATGCCTACTTCCCCATTCTGAAGGAGCGACGCGGCCAGGCCGGCGGCACGCTTTCCGGCGGCGAGCAGCAGATGCTCGCGATCGCGCGCGCGATGATGCTCGAGCCCAAGATCATCCTGCTCGACGAGCCGACCGAGGGGCTCATGCCGCGCATGGTCGGGCAGATCCAGGAGATCGTGCACGCGCTCCACCGAGACGGAGTGGCCATCCTGCTCGTGGAGCAGAACGTCCCGCTGACCCTGGACGCCGCCGGACGCGTCTACATCATGGAAAAGGGCGCGGTGCGCCACCACGCCTCGTCGGCCGAGCTGCGCGCCGACCAGCGCGTCATCCACGAATACCTGGGGGTGTAATGGAGCAGATCCTCGTCCAGACGCTCCACGGCCTGGTCAACGGGATGGTGCTGGCCATCGTCGCCTCGGGCCTCACCCTGATCTTCGGGATCATGGACATCGTGAACTTCGCTCACGGCGACCTGCTCATGCTCGGCGCGTTCGTCGGCGCCAGCGTGCTGGGCGTGACCGGCAACTACTGGCTGGCGCTGCTCGTCGCGGCGATCGTCATCGCGATCCTCGGCGCCCTGCTCCAGATCACGACCCTGCGGCCGCTGATCGGGCGCGACCCGCTCACGACGATCCTGGCGACGTTCGGCCTCTCGCTCGTCATGCAGAAGTACGCGCTGTGGCAGTGGGGCCCGTCGGTGCGCCGCATCAGCGAGCCGGTGCCGGGCGACTTCACCCTGTTCCATCTTCAGTACCCCTGGTACCGCATCGCGACGGCGGTGCTGGCCGGCCTCATCCTCCTCGGCCTCTGGCTCTTCTTGAAATACGGCAAGTACGGCATCTGGATCCGCGCCACGACCCAGGACCGCGTCATGGCCCAGGCCATGGGCATCCCGGTTCCGCTCGTCTACACGGCGGTCTTCGCGATCGGCTCGGCGATGGCGGCGGCGAGCGGCGTGCTCTTCGGCCCGTTCGCGGGCGTCACCCAGACGATGGGCTTCGACTTCACGCTCCGCGCCTTCATCGTGGTCGTCGTCGGCGGCATGGGCAACCTCGGCGGTTCGATCCTGGCCTCGATCTTCGTGAGCCTGCTCGAGTCCTACGCCGCGATCGTCGTGAGCCCGGCCCAGGCGGTGATCGTGTCGTTCATCGTGCTCGTCCTGACCATGCTCTTCCGGCCCACGGGCCTCTTCGTCCCGACGCCGAAATGAGCGTGACGCCGGCCGCGCGGCCGAGGCCACCCGCCGTCGGGTACTGGATCGGGTTCGCGGTCGTCGTCGTGCTCCTGGTCATCGCCCCGCTCGTGCTTCCCCCGTTCTGGCAGCGCTTCGTCACCGAGATCCTGATCTGGGGGCTCCTGGCGATGTCCTCGGACATCTTGATCGGCTACACCGGGATGGTCTCGTTCGGGCACTCGGCGTTCTTCGGGCTCGGCATGTACGGCGCCGCCGCCGCGCTGCTCACGGTGAAGCCGCCGAGCCTCGGGCTCGCCGTGCTCTATGGTCTGGTCGCCGCCGGGCTCGCCGCCGTATTCGTCGCGTACTTCGCGACGCGCCTGCGCGAGATCTACTTCTCGATCTCAACGCTCGTGTTCTCGCAGATCTTCTACGTCATCATCTTCACGTGGACCGAGGTCACCGGCGGCGAGAACGGGCTCACCTTCAGCCAGCCGCGCCTGTCGCTCCTCGGGTTGTGGAGCGATCGCTTCACGCCCACCACCTTCCACTGGTTCGTGCTGACGGTGGTCGTCGTCTCCTATCTGCTGGTCCGGCGGATCACCCAGTCGCCGTTCGGCAAGGTGCTCCAGTCCATCCGCGAGAACGAGCCGCGAACGCGCGCGATCGGCTATCACGTCGAGCGTTACAAGATCGTCGCGGTGATGCTGTCCGGACTCTTCGCCGGGCTCTCCGGCGTGCTCTACGCGCTCCAGAACAAGTTCGCGGCGCCCGATTTCGTCTTCTTCGTCGTCTCGGGTGAAGTCGTGATCTTCAACGTGATGGGCGGGATGGGCACTCTGGTAGGGCCGTTCGCGGGCGCGGCGTTCTTCCTGCTCTTGCGCGAGGGGCTCTCGCGCTTCCTCACCGAGTACTACCTGATTCCGCTGGGCATCGTCTTCATCATCATGATCATCTTCCTGCCGCAGGGACTCCTCGGCTTCCTGCGCCGACGGCTCAACGCCTGAGGGTCGCGCCGGCGTCTCAGGACTTGGCGAGCGACAGCCGGGCGCGTGCTTCGCGGCAGGCGATCACGGCGGCCGCGTACCCCTTGAGCAGCGGATGTGGATTCTCAGGGGTCGAGCGGGCCTGCGGAAGAAACAATGTGGCGACGAAGAACGGATGCTCCGGGATCTCCACGATCCTGATCTCGCCCTCGGAGCCGACTCCGCTCACTCGGAGGCCGCCCGCCTCGAACTGCAACCGGTAGTCGGGGTTCACGCCGTAGTTACAGTAATACGGCTCGGTGGCGTCCGGGACGCCGTAGAGCCGGGCGGCGCGAGTGCGGGGGACCAGGACGACGCGCTGCTCCTGCCCGACCAGCGAGCACGCCAGCGGGGTGATCACGAGCCGTGGGGCATCGGGGCTCGTCTCGGCGTGGTCGGCGTCTCGGTACCCGAGGACGTTGCGCGCGAACTCGACGATCGCGTGCTGGAAGCCTCCTCAGGTACCGACCAGTGGAACTCCCCGCTCGCGCGCGTAGCGAACCGCCGTCGAGGGCGCCCTCCATGCTGCGGTATGGGCTGGCCGGCGCGATCCAGACACCGTCGTACGCCGTGAGGCGCGCTTCCCAGTCTCCGGAAGAGTCGGTCGGCACCCACGTGAAGTCGAGCCCCACGTGCTCGAGCGCTGCGTTCGTGAGCTGATGCGTCGGATTGGAGGGATTGAAATCGCCGACGACGGCGATCTGCGCGCGTTCGACCGTCACTTTGTCCTCTCCCGGCGAGAGCGTATCACAGCGGTACGATGTAGAGAGGGCTGACGAACGATGGTACTCCCGTCCGCCAGAGCGTTACGGCTCGCGATCCGGTGGCTCACGGCCCGGGAGGCCGTGGTGCTCCTGGCCGCGCTCGGCATCGTGCTGTCGCTCACCGTCTTCGCGAAGACCGCCGGGGAGATGCTGGAGGGCGATCTGCGGGAATTCGATGACGGGATCCTGCGCATGATGCGATCCCCCGACGATCACAGCGTTCCGATCGGCCCGACGTGGCTCGTGCAGGCGGCGATCGACGTCACCGCGCTGGGCGGCACGACCGTTCTGGCGCTCCTCCTGACGATCGTCGTGGGCTACCTCGCGCTCGAGCACCGCTACGACGCCATCCTGCTCGTCGTGGTCGCGACCGCCGGCGGGGGTCTCCTGGGCGAGGGAATGAAGTGGTGGTTCGCCCGGGCGCGACCGGCGATCGTCCCCCATCTGGTCAACGTCGGCAGCGCCAGCTTCCCGAGCGGCCACTCGATGCTCGCCCTGGTGACCTACCTCACCCTGGGGGCGCTGCTCGCACGGTTCCTGCCGCGCCGGCGAAGCCGGACCTATTGCGTGGCGGTCTCGCTGGTGCTAGCGCTGCTGGTCGGGCTCAGTCGGGTATACCTCGGCGTCCACTATCCGACGGACGTGCTGGCCGGCTGGTCCGCGGGCTTGGCGTGGGCGCTTCTCTGCTGGCTGGGCGCGCGCTATCTGCAGTACCGAGGACGGGTAAGGCCGCCGGGCTAGTTCTTCGCGGTCTGCCGGATAATCGGCGCGAAGCTCTCCATTCGCTCGAGGCTCTCGGCGAGGCTCTCGCTGCGGAAGTCGAAGACGATCTCGCTCACGCCCAGGCGCGCGAACGCCCCGATGTCGTCCGCGACCTGCGCAGCGCTCCCCGAGAACGGCCGCCGCTCCCCGCCCGGGAGCTGGCGCTGGCCTCACGTCGTACACCGGAGCCTTGTACGAGATGGTGAGCGACTTGGGATCGCGCCCCTCGGCCTCGGTGAGCCGGTACAGCTCGTCGAGGAGCCCGCGCAGCTCCGAGGGCGGCAGCGGGACGGCGGCGTTGGCGCCAACGGGATGCCAGCCGTCACCGAGGCGCGCCGCCCTCCGCAGGGCGGCCTTGCTGTGGCCGCCCACCCAGATCGGCGGGTGCGGCTTCTGAACGGGATGGGGCCGACAATGGAGCGCGTCGAACCGATAGAAGCGCCCGGAGAACGAGGCGGGACTTTCGGTCCACAGGGTCTTGAAGACGCGAATGTACTCGTCGGTCACCGCGCCACGGTGATCGAACTCCGGCGCGCCGAGTGCCTCGAACTCCTCGCGCATCCACCCCACCCCGACCCCGAGCGTCACCCGCCCGTTCGAGAGCACGTCGATTGTCGCCAGCGCCTTCGCCGTCAGCACCGGATTTCGGTAGGGCACGATCATCACGCTCGTGACCAGGCGCAGCCGGGAGGTCTTGGCGGCGACGAAGGCCATCAAGGACAGCTGATCGAGGACGTCACCCTTCCCCGGAAAGTCGCCCGAGACCGTGTAGGGATACCTGGACTTGATCGTGACCGGGAACACCAGGTGGTCGGCGATCATGACGGAGGCGAATCCCAGGCGCTCGCCGCGCTGGACGAGGGTCTCGAGCGCCTCCGGCGACGCCGTCTGACCACGAGTCGGAAGATAGAAGCCGTAGCGCATGGCCCACACCATACATCAACCGGGGTCGCTGGTGGTCGCCCGGCGGACGCGTTATCCTGACCGCCGCGTTCGATGAACTTCGATTTCACCGAGGCCGAGCAGACGTTCGCCCACGAGGTCCGCCGATTCCTCGGCGCGAACCCGCCGGACACGTTCCCCGTCGACGGGATGGACGCGGGCTACGGCTCGGGCGCCAATTCGCGCGCCTTCATGCGCGCGCTCGGCGCCCAGGGCTGGCTCAGCATGTGCTGGCCGAAGGCGCTCGGCGGCCGCGAGCAGCCGATGTTCATGAAGCTCGTCCTGATGGAAGAGCTGGCGCTCGCCGGCGCGCCGTTTGGACCGCTCGCGGGCGCCTGGCAGACGGCCGACGCGATCATCGAGCTCGGCACCGACCGTCTGCGCCGCGAGGTGCTGCCGGCGATCGCCCGCGGCGAGGCGACCTTCTGGCAGGGCTACAGCGAGCCCGACGCAGGCTCCGATCTCCTGGCGCTCAAGACCGAGGCGCGCCGCGACGGCGACCACTACATGATCCGCGGCCACAAGATCTGGTCGAGCCACGCCGGCATCGCGTCGCACGGGCTCGTGTTCGCGCGGACGAGCCGCGAGGCGCGCCGAAGCCGGGGCTTCAGCATGTTCGTCGTGGCCAACGGCACGCCGGGCATGGACATCCGCCCGATCCGGAGCATGACCGGCGAGGTCTATCACCACGAGGTCTTCCTGGACGACGTGCGCGTGTCCGCGGACCTGATGCTCGGGCCGCCCGGTGACGGCTTCCAAGCGCTGCTGAACGGCCTCGACGCCGACAGGTTCTGGGGGCGCTTCTACAAGGCGCCGGCGCTCGCGCGGGTGCTCCGTCAGCTCGTGGACTACGCCAACACGACCATCGTCCGGGGCGCGCCGCTGGCGCGTGATCCGTTCGTGCGGCGCCGGCTCGCCGCGGTCGCGGCCGACATCGCGGCGCTTCGCCTCATATTCTATCGCGCCGGTTGCCTCATCCGCGATGGCGCACCCCTCACCTACGAGACCGCGATGGCGAAGGTCTACGCCGACGAGACCGGGCAGAAGCTGGCCCGCCTGGGCATGGACCTGCTCGGAATCTGGGGCCCGCTGCGCGAGGGCTCGCGATGGGTGAAACTCGGCGGACAGATCTCACACCTCTATCAGACGACGCTCGGGCACACGATCGCGGGCGGCACCGCCGAGATCCTACGCACCTCGGTCGCTGTGCGCGGGCTCGGCCTGCCGGCGGAGCCGAAGGCCGCCGTCGAGGCGAAGGTGCCTTGACATGGACTTTCGCCCGTCGCCTGCCCAGCAGATCGTGATCACGACGGCCCGCGCGTTCCTCCGGCAGCACTGCCCGCCCGAGCTCGTGCAGCGGCTGGCCCTCGACGAGCGCGGTTTCGACGAGACGCTCTGGCGCCGGATGGCCGAGCTGGGGTGGCCGGGGCTCCTGATCCCGTCCGAGCTCGGGGGCAGCGACGGGTCGCTGCTCGACGTCATGCTGCTCGTCGAGGAGATGGGCCACGCCGGCCTTCCCGGGCCCTTCGTCACCAGCGCGGTGGTCGCGACGCTCCCTCATCATTGCGGCGGGAAACCCGGCGCAGCAGAAGCGCCTGCTCCCGGCGCTCGCCGCCGGCGAGCGCATCGCTTCGCTGGCGCTCGTCGAAGAAAGCGGCTCGTTCGATCTCGATTCGCTCTCGCTCGGGTGCGACGTGCCTGGACGACTGAGCGGTCGGAAGCTCTTCGTCAAGGACGCCCACATCGCCGACGAGCTCATCGTCGCCCTTCGCGTCGGCGCTGCCTCGAGCCTGGTTGTCGTGCCGACGGACCGCCCGGGCATCGCGCTCGCGCCGCTCGACGCGATCAGCGGCGAGAAGGTCTTCGAGGTGACGTTCGACCGTGTAGAGATTCGGCCCGACGATCTGCTCGGCGCCGTCGGCGACGGCGAGGCGCTCCTACCGCCGGCGCTGCTGGCGGGATCGCTCGCGCGGACGGCCGAGATGGTCGGCGGGGCGCAGCGCGTGCTCGAGCTGGCAGTCGAGCACGCCAAGACGCGCGTTCAGGGCGGGCGCCCGATCGGCGGATACCAGGCCATCCAGCACTCCTGCGCCGACCTCGTCCGCGACGTCGACGCGGCGCGCGGGCTCCTCCGCGTGGCGGCCTGGAAGGCCGCCGAGGGCCGGTCCGCCGAGGCCGACGTCGCGCTGGCCAAGGCCTATGCAGGGGAAGCATGCCTGGCGGTGGCGCGCCGCGGCCACCAGATCTTCGGGGCCATCAGCTACTGCGAGGAGCACCCGCTCCACCTCCTACACAAACGCATCCAGGCGGCGAGCCTCGACTTCGGCGACACGCAGCTCCATCTGGAGGCCGTGGCGCGCGCGATCGGGCTCGAGGGCCGTTCATAGGATTACCGATGAACATCTTGCTGCTGTCGATGCCGGACTCGTTCGAGCACATGCCGTCCGTTGCGATCCGTATGCCCAACGGCGCCCTCGCGTCGCTGGCCGGGAACGTCGATCCTCACCATCGGGTCGCTATCGCCGACCTGATCCTGGTCCAGCGCCGGGTGCGCGAGACGCTCGAGCGTCTGGTGCGCGAGGTGGAGCCGGACGTGGTGGGGCTCTCGGTCATGACCTTCCAGCGGCACACCGCGCTCCGGATCATCCAGCTCATCCGGCGTCTTCGGCCCACCGCGCGAGTGGTGGTCGGCGGCTACGACGCCAGCCTGGCCCCGGACGCCTACACGGACGCGTGCGCGGGTGTCGACTTCATCGTGCGCGGCGAGGGCGAGATCACCTTTCGCGAGCTCGTGAGAGCCATCGAGCATGCCGGGGATTTCGCCGCCGTGGAAGGCCTCTCCTTCAAGTGCGGCGAGAGCTTCACGCACAATCCCGACCGTCGGGTCAACGGCCTCGACGAGGGTGAGGTGCGCTTGCCCAACCGCGGGGCGCGGGTGCTCAAGGGCTACACGATGGTCGGCCGGCAGGTCGACGTCGTCGAGACCTCCCGTGGGTGCACCTTCGATTGCAGCTTCTGCTCGATCATCGAGATGCGGGGACGCAACTTTCACACCTACAAGTTCGACCGCGTCCTGGCGGACATCCGCGACGCGCGGGCGCACGGGGCCCAGGCGATCTTCCTCGTCGACGACAACATCACCCTGAACGTGCGGCGATTCGAGGGGCTCTGTCGCGCCATCATCGAGGCGGGGCTCAACGACCTCGACTACACGGTGCAGGCGATGACGTCGGCCATCGCCAACCACGGCCGCACCCTGGCGCCCCTCATGCGGCAGGCGGGTTTCCGGTACGTGTTCCTGGGCATCGAGAACATTCTCGAGGAAGATCTCGCGTTCCTCAGAGCCGAGGCGAAGAACCGGCGGCGGGGTGAGGGGGCCGCCGGGGGCAACGCTGCGGTGACCGCGATCGACTGTCTGCACGAGCACAAGATGTACGTCGTGGGCGGGCTGATCGTCGGCAACCCCCAGGACACACAGGCGTCGATCGAGGCCAACCTGGACTTCGTCCGCCGCTACGTCGACGTGCCCTACATCCAGCATCCGACGCCGTATCCGAGGACGCCGATGACAAAGGCGTTCCGGGACCAGGGCCTGATCATCAACGAACGGCTCGATGAGTACGACGGCACGACCGCCGTGGTGCGGACCGCCTACCTCGAGCCGGACGAGATCGAGTTCCTGCGCTGGCGGGCCGAGCGGTGGATCAAGCTGAAGCATCTCCCGGTAGCTCTGGTTCACGCGCCGCTCTTCGCGATGCGCAACGGAATCAAGATGTTGTGGCACACCTTCAGGGGAACGACCCTCCGGTCGATGCTCGGCCTCGAGGACGAGCGAAGGTCTTTCGAGCGCTACCGGGCCCTCCGCCGGGCGGAGCGGGTGTACCTGTAACGCGATAGTTGACACGCGCGAGCCGGTTTAATAGAGTACCGAATCGTGGAAAAGCCGACGAGGATTCCTCCGGCATTTCGCCTCCTCGGTCGCGGCGTTTTCTGACCGACGCCTCACCCGCCATCTAGTTCGCTCCAGTAGTCGCCCAAAGCGCGTGGGTCCTTTCAAGGACCTGGCGCAATCATCGATCGAGCTACTCCGCGTTCGTTCGCGCGCGCGATCGACGCGGCCGGGCTCCTGGAGACAACTCATGCGGCTGGCGTCGAAGATCTTTTTGACCTCGGCACTCGTCATCGTCGTGCTCGGCGGTGTCGCGGCTCTGAGCCTGCGCGCCATCGACCGGCTCGTCTCGGCCAACCGGGACATCGTCACGCGTACGGTTCCCGCGCTGCGCCTCACCGCGGCGGCGCGCGAGGCGATCGAGCCGCTGATGCGCCTCGAGGCGCAGGCGGTCGCCCTCGGCGACCCGCGCTACACGACGGCGTGGACGGTGCGGGCGGCGCAGGTCGCCGACGATCTCGAACAGCTCGGCGAATACGCGAAGAGCAACTGGGAGAAGCAGTATCTGCGCGAAGCGAGCGCCGCGTTCGATGGCTACCGGCGCGTCGTCGCGCAGCAGCGGGCGCTCGTTCACATGGGAGATCGCCGCGGTGCTGTACGTCTCAGCGACGTCGAGGCACGGGTGCTGGCCGAGCGGGTCGAGGAGCGCCTCGGGGCGCTGATGTCGGCAACCCACACGCGCGTCCTGGCGGTCGAAGCCGACGCCGCGCGGGTCGAAGGGCGCATCTGGACCGCGGTGCTGGTCGCGCTCGGGGCCGCGGTCGGCCTGGCATTGCTCGGCGCCGCATTTCTCGCCCACCGGATGACGCGATCGCTCGACGCGGTGTCCACGGCCGCGTCCGCGGTCGCGGCCGGCAAGTTTCGCGAACCGATCGCGGTCAGGAGCGGCGACGAGATCGGCTCGCTCGCGCGGTCGTTCAACTCGATGGTCGGTCAGCTCCGCCGGGTCGAGGAGACGCGACGCGATTTCTTCGCCACCGTCTCGCACGAGCTCCGGTCGCCGCTCACGTCCATCCGTGGCGCCGCCGAGCTGCTACGCGAGGGTGTCCCTGGTCCGCTCGGCGACAAGCAGAAGCGCCTGGTCGACATCGTCTCGGTGAGCTCCGGGCGCCTGCTGCGGCTCGTCAACCAGATCCTCGAGATGTCGCGCCTGCAGGCCGGGATCGTGGAGCTCGAACGGACCTCCCTTGATCTGGCCGAGCTGGTCGATCGGGCCGTCGAGGAGCTTCACCCCCTGGCCGCCGAGGCGTCCGTAGCCCTCGAGTGCGAGCGCATCGGCGCCAGCTTCACGTACTGCGGCGACGGAGAGCGCCTCCATCAGGTGCTCGTGAACCTCGGCGCCAACGCGATTCGCTTCACCCAGCCCGGCGGCCGCGTCGTCGCGCGGGTCATCGACGCCGGTCCGGAGTTCGAGCTTCAGATGGAGGACACCGGGGTCGGCATCCCGGCGGACGCACTCCCGCACATCTTCGATGCGTATCGGCAGGCGCATCGGGAACGGGGCGGCACGGGCCTCGGCTTGGCCATTGTGCGCGGCATCACAGAAGCCCACGGCGGTCGTGTGACCGTCGAATCTCGAGAGGGCAAGGGTAGCCGCTTCACCGTCCTCTTGCCGCGTACGTAAGCCTACCAGGCCTGCGGTCGTCGCCGAATCTTCACCGCTTCGTCCTCGGCGCGTCATACGCCCTGGGTAAGGTCAGCGGTAAGGATCGAGCCAGTTGACTAATCATGTTCTTACCAGTGGCCAGAATTAGGCGGCCTAGATCGTCCGTAAGTAGCTGAATTCTCGTAGCCGTCGAATAGCACTTACTTTGCATACTGTTACCGTCGGCTGATACTCCATCCGGGAGGGATACAGTGGGAATTGATCTGATCGAGCCTCTACCGACGCCCGAGCCTCCGCTCTTCGATGGCCACCCCCGGATGCGAGCCATTCGCTCCATCATCGAGAGCATCGCGGACACGGACACGACCGTGTTGATCCGTGGGGAGAGCGGGGTCGGCAAGGACCTCATCGCCCGCGCGGTCCACTTCGCGTCCGACCGCTGCAAGGGCCCGTTCATCAAGGTCAACTGCGCCGCGATCCCGCAGGAGCTGCTCGAGTCCGAGCTCTTCGGTCATGAGAAGGGCGCGTTCACCGGCGCCCATCGCCGGAAGCCAGGACAATTCGAATTCGCGAACCAGGGGACGATCTACCTCGACGAGATCGGTGAGCTGCCGCTCGGCCTGCAGGCCAAGCTCCTCCACGTGCTGCAGGACTTCCGCTTCAACCGGGTAGGCGGGCACGCGCCGATCGATGTCGATGCGCGGGTGATCGCCGCCACCAACCGGCGACTCGAGGAAGCCATGACGCGCGGCGAGTTCCGCGAGGACCTCTACTACCGCCTCAATGTGGTCGAGATCCAGGTGCCGCCGCTGCGTGAGCGGCGAGAGGAGATCCCCGCGCTGGTCACGTGGTTCCTGGACAAGTTCAACGCGCAGTACGGACGGCAGAAGAGACTCTCGCCGCTGACCCTGACCCTCCTCACCGAGCATCCCTGGTCGGGCAACGTCCGGGAGCTGGAGAACATCATCCGCCGCATGGTCGTGCTCGCGGATGGAGAGCGCGATTTCGAGGCCCACGCGGCGCGGGTCCGACCCGTGCGTACCGAGGTCGCGCCGCCCACGCACTCGGTCAGCGAGAGCTTGCGGGAAATTGCACGGCGCGGCGCGCGCGACGCCGAGCGACATGCCCTCGCCGAGGTGCTGGAGCGCGTACGCTGGAATCGCGCCGAGGCGTCGCGAATCTTGAAAGTCAGCTACAAGACCCTGCTCAACAAGATCGCCGAGTGCGAGCTGGCGGCGCCCGCCCGTCGACTCTCCTGAGCTCAGGGCCGCTCTCGGCGGCCCAAGCATCCGCGACTTGACAAGCCGCGGGCGGACCCCCTAACGTCGCAGCCCTATGAACGAGCTCGACGCGCTCGCCAGGTCGCTCGCGACTACCCTCAAGGACCGAAAGGAAACCATCGCCGTCGCCGAGTCGTCGGCGGGCGGCTTGATTTCCGCAGCGCTCCTCTCCGTGCCCGGCGCCTCGGCGTACTTCCTGGGCGGCGGGGTGATCTACACCCAGGCCGCGCGGCGCGCGCTGCTTCGGGTACCGGACGACGCCGTCAAAGGCATCCGATCCAGCAGCGAGCCCTACGCCCTCTTGAAGGCCCGAACGATCCGCGAGCTCCTCGGCTCCTCGTGGGGACTCGCCGAAACCGGAGCCACCGGGCCCACCGGCAATCGCTACGGCGATTCGGCGGGACACGCGTGCATCGCGGTGGCGGGTCCGGTCGAGCGCGTCATCACGCTCGAGACGGGTCACGGCGACCGAGAGAAGAATATGTGGGCGTTCGCGAAGCGAGCGCTCGAGCTCCTGGAGGCGGCGCTCGGCAAGCGATAGGAGCCGGCCCGATGCGAATCGTCTTCTGGAACATCCGGGCCGGCGGCGGCGTCCGGGCCTGCCGGATCGCCACGCAGCTCGAGCGCTGGACGCCGGATGCGGTGGCCCTCTGCGAGTTCCGCGCGACCCCGCCGAGCGTCGAGCTGGCCCGCTCGCTCGCGCGGCTCGGGCTCCGCTATCAGTGCACGACGGCGGAGCCGTCGCAGCCCAACGCCAATCGCGTGTTCCTCGCGACGCGATTCCCGATGCGACGGCTGCGCTTGCGGCTCGGACCGGGGGATCCCGGCCGCCTGCTGCTGCTCGCCTCGGTCGAGGCGCCCGAGCCGCTGACCCTGGGCGCGATGCACGTTCCGAATCGGGTCACCGGGCGAAAGGATCTCTTCTACGCGGCCGTGCTCGCGGTGCTCAATCGATGGCGGCGCGGACCAACCGTGCTGGTCGGTGACACGAACTCCGGCCGCCCTGGCATCGACGAAGAGACGCCGGTGTTCGGACGGCGGGAGGAGGCGTGGCTGTCGGGGCTCGAGCAATCGGGGTGGCACGACGCGTTTCGCCTCGTCCGCGGGACGGCACGCGCGTACACGTGGTACTCGCCGAACGGCGGCAACGGGTTTCGCCTCGATCAGGCGTTCGTGAATCATCAGCTGCGGCCCCGCCTTCGCGACGTCCGCTACGATTGGGGCCGGCGCGCCGGCCGCCCAGGGCGTCGTCTCAGCGATCACGCCGCGCTGCTCGTCGATCTCCAGAGCTAGATGAGGTAGAGTCGACCTGCCGATGCGCTTCGGTACCTACTACTTCCTCCAGGCGCCGCCCTCGATCGCTCACCCGGACGTGGTCCGGCGTGAGATCGAGCAGATGGTGTGGACCGAGGAGCTGGGCTTCGACAGCATCTGGCTGACGGAGCATCACTTCATCGACTACGGCCTCTCCGTCTCGCCGGCCGTGCTGGCGGCCGCCGCCGCGATGCGGACGCACCGTGTGCGCATCGGCCTGGCCGCCGCGATCTTACCGTTCCACGATCCGGTTCGGCTCGCCGAGGAGCTCGCGATCGTGGACATCCTGAGCGAAGGCCGTCTCGACGTCGGCGTCGGTCGCGGCAACCGGCCCGTCGAGTTCGAGGGCTACCGGGTGCCACAGATCGAGAATCGCGAGCGCTTCGAGGAGTGCCTCGCGATCATGCTGAAGGCGTGGACCACCGAGCGCTTCGCCTTCGAGGGGCGCCACTTCAATATTCCCGAGGTCCGCGTGATCCCCAAGCCGCTCCAGCGGCCGCACCCGCCGGTGTACGTCGTGTGCACGAGCCCCGACACGATCGAGGCCACCGCGCTGCGCGGGGCTCCGATGCTCAACTCGCTCCTGCGCGGAGGCCCCGAGCAGCTCGCCAAGAGTCGCGACACGTACGTCAAGGCGTGCGAGAAAGGCCGGCCGGAGCGCCGACGAGATCGCGAGCCTCCTGGGCCGCTGGGGCGTGTCGCGACACGTCTACGTGGCGCCGACCGACGCCGAAGCGCTCGCCGAGGCGAAGGACGCGGAGATGTGGTACCAGGAATCGCTGCGGCGATTCCTCATTCCCGAGCGCATCGATCGCGTACATCCGCTGCTCCAGCCGGGCTTCCGGACGCTCGAGGAGCGATTCGCCCAGGTGTCGTTCGAGCAGCTCGTGGCGGAGAGCGTCGCGTTCGGCTCCCCCGATACGGTCGCCGAGCGGGTCGAGGAGTTCCGGCGTCTCGGAATCGGCGAGATGCTGTGCTGGATGAACTTCGGCGGTCTGCCTCAGGACCGGGTACGGCGCTCGATGGAGCTCTTCGCGCGCGAGGTCATCCCGCGGTTTCGCTGACCGCTACTTCGTCCGGCCGAGCACCAGGCCTATCGCCTTCGTGAAGGCGCCCACCGTGAACGGCTTCTGGAGCAGCGGTCCGAGCTTGCGGCGCATCCGACGCTCCGCTGTCGCTGAGATAGCCCGAGACGTAGAGCACCTTGATCTCCGGCCGCGAGGCTCTCGACGCGGACGACCCACTCGTCGGCGAACGACGGCGGGATGCCGACGTCCACGACCATCAGGTCGATCCGGCTGCCGTGCTGCTGGCTGATGGCGAGCGCCTCGTCCCGGTCTCCGGCTTCGAGGACCACGTAGTTCTGGAGCTGGAGGATCTCCCGGATCAGATCGCGCACCTCGCGCTCGTTCTCGACGACGAGCACGGTCTTGCCCTCGGCAGCCAGCGCGGTCGGCGTGGCCGACGGCGCCGGCGCTTCCATCACCGTCGCGGTCTCGGCAACCCGCGGCAGGTAGATCTTGAACGTCGAGCCCGCGCCGGCGTCGCTCGTGACGCTGATCTGGCCGCCGCACTGCGTGACGACGTCGTACACCGTCGCGAGGCCGAGCCCGCTGCCGCGCCCGGGCTCCTTGGTGGTGAAATACGGCTCGAAGAGCCGCGCGCGGGTCTCGTCGTTCATGCCGCATCCGGTGTCGCCGACCGCCAGCATCACGGTCTGACCGACATTGCTGGTCTCGATGGTGAGGCGCCCGCCGCTCGGCATCGCGTCACGCGCGTTGACCACGAGGTTCATGATCACCTGGCCGATGCGGTGAGGGTTCGCGCTCACGCGCGCGAGGCTGGGACTGAGTCGCGTCACCATCTCGATGGAGTCGCCGAGCAACGGCTGGAGCACGCGCGTCACGTTGCCCACGAGCTGGTTGAGATCGACCGGCACCGGGGCCGGGGCCGCGCGGCGGCTTCCCGAGAGGATCTGCTGCGCCAGCGCCGCGCCCCACTCGGTCGCGCGCTTGATCGCCTCGGCGTTGCGGCGCAGCGGATCGTCGGCGCGCAACCGCTTGAGCATCATCTCGGTGTAGCCCGTGATGACCGCGAGCAGGTTGTTGAAGTCGTGAGCGACGCTGCTGGCGTGGCGGCGGAGCGTCGCGTTGTCGGCCAGCGCCTCCTCGAGTCGGGCGGACGGATCGCGCGCTGACACGGCACCGCCTTCGCTCATCGGGGCGCCTCGTCGTCGGGGAAACTGGTCGGCTCCGGCGACCAGCGACAGGATGATCGTGAACGTCGTGCCGCGGCCGGGTGCGCTCTGGAAGCTGATCACGCCGCCGTGGTCCTCGACGATCTTGTGCGCGAGGGCGAGGCCGAGACCAGTTCCGCTGTCGCGCGTGGTGTAGAAGGGATTGAAGACCCGATCGGTGTCCGACGGCTTGATCCCGACGCCGGTGTCCTCGACTTCCACCTTCACCCGGTTCGCAGACCGGCGCCACCCTGCGCGGACGGCGTCACCCGTGCCGGCCCAGCCCGCCCGCACCGTCAGCCGCCCGCCCCGCGGCATCGCGTCGAGCGCGTTGGCGATCAGGTTGACGAACACGCGGTAGAGCGCGTCCTTGTCAGCCTGGATCGGCGGCACGTCCCGGGCGTACTCGCGCGTGACCTCGACGTGGTGCTCGTCGAGCTGCTCGACGTACAGCTCGACGGCGCGCTCGAGGAGATCGGGAAGCCTCACGAGGGTGAAGCTCATCCGGGGCGAGCGCGCGAGCTCGAGCAAGCGCTCGATGATCCCGTTGATCCGCTCCAGCTCGCGCGGCACGACGTTGCTGAAGCGTTCGCGGAAGTTCGGGTCGTCGACCTTCCGGTCCAGATGCCGGCTGAACGTCAGGAGCGAGGTCAACGGATTCTTGATCTCGTGCGCGAGGCCGGCGGCGAGCGTGCCGAGCGCGGCCAGCCGATCCGACCGCCGCAGGTCGCTCTCGAGCTGGCGCACGAGCGTCACGTCGCGGAACACCCCGATGACGCCCAGGTCCTTTCCCTCACCGCCCTTGAGCGGCGCCGTGCTGAACTCGATCGGCAAGGCCGAGCCGTTCCGGCGCCGGAGCGTGAGCGGCACGCTGGCGATCGGCGCACGGCTCGCGAGGGTCTCCGTCAGGAGGTCGCTGACCTCCGGCGTGTGGACGAACAGCTCGGTGCAATACCGTCCGGCGGCCTCGCCCCGGAAGAACCCGGTGAGCAGCTCGGCGGCCGGGTTGAGCGTGACCACGCGGCCATCCAGATCGATCGTCACGATGCCGCTCGTGAGCGACCCGAGAATGTTGTCGGTGTAGCTCTTGAGATCGGCGAGCTCCTCGAACTGCCGCCGCAGGCCGCCGTGCGCCTCTTCCAGCGCCGTCCGCTGCTGCAGGAGCTGCGCGGCCATGTGATTGAACGCTGCCGCGAGCCGGCCGATCTCGTCGCCGGTCGAGGGCTCGATCCGCTGGTTGAGCTCGCCGCGCGAGATGGCGGCAGCCCCTTCGGCGAGCTGCTGGACGGGACGCGCGATCCGGCGGGCGACCAGCGCCGCCGCCACGCTTCCGAGCAGGAGCGTCACGAGGGTCAGAGCGCCGAGCTCGAGCCGGGTGCGCTGAAGCTCGGCTTGCATCCGCTCCTTGGAGAGGCCGAGCCGCACGGTGCCCCATTTGCGGCTGTCGACGATCACCGGCACGGCGAAGTCGTACACGGCCTCGCCGGCGGGCGTGACGGTCTCCTGGGTCAGTAGCTCGGCCGCGCCGGCCGCGCGCTCGTGCACGGCGCCGTGCAGGAGCAGTCCCACCCGCTCCGGGTACCGGCTGTGGGCCGCGACCTTGCCGTCGGCGTCGAGCACAACCGCGTACACGACGTCGGGTTCGTCCGCCATTCGCACGACGTTCTGCTCCAGCGCCGTGAAGTTGTAGAGGAGGAGAGGCGCATAGGAGATCGCCGCCAGGTTCCGGGCCAGCGCCTCGCCGCGCCGCTCCATCTCCGAGATGATTCCGGCGCGCTGCTGATGGTCGACCACCACCATGACGGCCGTCATGACGAGGACGATCACGAGAATCGTTCCCACCAGGAGCTGCGCGCGGAGCGAACGCACTCTCATCGCGCCCGCTCGAGCCAGACCTTGCGCAAGGGAATGTAGGGATCGCCGAGGCCGTTCACCTCGATGCTCCTCACGTAGGGCTGGAACAGGCGCTCGTACGCGCGGTGGAACACGGGGACGATCGGGGCGTCATCGAGAATCAGCTGCTCCGCCTTCCGGTACAGCTCGACGCGCCGCTGCACGTCTCCCGCGCTCCGGGCGCTCGCGAGGAGATCGTCGACGACCGGGTTCGTATAGCCAAAGAAGTTGCGCGGGCTCTTCGAATGGAAGAGCTTCGAGAGGAAATTGTCCGGGTCGGGGACGTCCGCGTACCAGGCGATCAGGAAGATCGGCGCCTTGCCCTCGTCGAGCAGCTTCGAGTATGCCTGCCAGTCGGTGTTGTACTGGAAGTCGGCGGTGATCCCGACCGCGGCCAGCCACTTCTTGATCAGCGCGTGCTCGCGGACGATGTCGGCCTGGCGCGCGCCCGACCAGATCGTGAGCGGTGGCAGGCCGCGACCGCCGGGATAGCCGGCCTGGGCGAGCAGCTCGTGCGCCCTCTGTGGGTTGTACGAATAGCCGGCGAGCCCGGGATTGAAGCCGAGCATTCCCGGAGGCAGGATGCCCCGCGCGAAGGCGACCTGACCGAGGTACACGCTTTCGACGATGGCCTCACGATCGATCGCCTGGATGATCGCCTGCCGGATCCGCCGATCGTTGAGCGGCTTGGCGCGTGTGTTGAGCCCGTAGAACCGTGCGCTGATCATCGGCCGCTTCACGTAGATGTAGCCGCCGTGGGCCGTCAGCTCCTTCCGGTCGACGCGGGCGGGCACCGGCGCATCCTCGAGGTTTCCCTTCTGGAACTCCTCGTGCATGGCGTCGCGCTGCTCGCCCGCGAAGATCCGGAAGACGAGCCGGGCGAGTCGGGGTGCGCCGTCGAAGTAGTCCTTGTTGGCCTCGAGCACGACTTCTTTGCCCCGCTCCCAGCGGACGAACTTGAACGGCCCCGTGCCGACCGGGTGGGCGCCGAACGCCTCGCCCAGCGTCTCGACGAGGTCGCGGGGCACGATCTTGGCGTGGCCGACCGCCGCGACCGCCACGAACGGCGTGATGCCTTCATCGAGCGTCACCTGCACGGTCCGCCGGTCGAGTGCGACCAGCCCCGCCACGCTCTTCGCGCGCCCGTCTCTGAAGTCACGCGCGCCCTTCACGTTGAGGAACAGCTCGGCCGCGCCCGAACGCGTCTTCGGGTCGAGAATGCGCGTGAACGAATAGACGACGTCCTCCGCGGTGACCTCGCGCCCGTGGTGGAACTTCGCGCCGCGGCGAATGGTGAAGGTCCACACGAGCCCGTCGCGCGACGCCCGCCAGAACTCCGCGAGCGCCGGCACGATCGTGAGCGCGTTGTCGTACTGCACGAGACCATCGAAGATCTGCTGCGAGATGGACAGGCTGTACACGTCGCTGACACGCGCCGGATCGAGGGTCTTTGGGTCGTGACCGAGCGGCCGCCGATAGACGCTGTTCGCGGCGTCCTGGTCCTTGTCCTGGGCGCGCAGCGGGCGACGGCTGCGCACACAGGAGCGCGGCCGACAAGAGAATCAGACAGAGGAAGGGAGGACGTATACCTCCCCTCCCCACCCTGAGGCGACTCGACAACGAAGTCGGGACGGACACGCTGCCGAAGGCTAGTCCGCGCCGGCTTCCGCGGTCCCGATCGCCTGGAAGTACTGCGTGGAGCTGGACGTCGCCGACTCGATCACCGGCGCGACCAGCAAGAACGACCCGATCACCGCCGCCGCGACCACGATACCCGCCGCCCATGCCTTCACCATGTTTTCCTCCTCAACGGTGAGGACCCTCCCTATGAGGGGTCCGGGAAACAACCGGGAAGAGGCTAAGCAATTCGACGACCACATGCTGGACTAAAGTCGTAGGCGCACGCCAAGTATTTGTTTCGTAACGGCGGGCTCGGCAGCCCGCGCCGGATGCCGCCGCGCCGTCGCACAATGGTTGGGCGGGCTGCCCAGCCGCTGGGCGCCCAACTAGTGGGCGGTCAGTGCTCGCCGCCCGGCGCGCGCACTCCCCAGCGGGCGAGCTTCACGCGCAGCGAATTACGGTGGACCTCGAGAATCCGGCCGGCCTCGGTGAGATTCCAGCCCACGCGCTCGAGAACTCGCAGCACGATCTGGCGCTCGAACTGGTCCGTCGCCTCGTTCAGCGGGAGCGCCTCCGCCGCGCGAACCTTTGTGACCTGCTGAGGCAGCGAGACGTCGAGCGGCAGATCGTTGAGCTGGATGACGGGGCCTTCCGCCAGGACCATGCACCGCTCGATGACGTTCTCCAGCTCGCGCACGTTGCCCGGCCAGCGGTACGCCTGCAGCGCGGCGAGCGCCTCGGGCGAGAGCCCCTGGATCCGCTTGCGGAACCGGCGGTTGTCGCGCCGGATGAAGTGATCGACCAGCAGCGCGACGTCCTGGATGCGTTCCCGGAGCGGCGGCACGACGACCGGCACGACGTTGAGTCGATAGTAGAGATCTTCACGGAACGCGCCGCGGGCTGACGGCCTCCTTGAGGTTCGTGTTCGTCGCGGCGATGAACCGGACGTCGATCCGCACCGGGTCGCGTGCCCCCGACCCGCTCGATCTCGCGCTCCTGGAGGACGCGCAAGAGCTTCACCTGGAGATCGGACCGCAAGGTGCCGATCTCGTCGAGGAACAAGGTGCCCCCCTGCGCCAGCTCGAATCGTCCCGAGCTTCCGCTGATGGGCGCCGGTGAATGCGCCCTTCTCGTGACCGAACAGCTCGGATTCGATGAGGGTCTCGGCGATCGCGGCCGGATTGACCGCGACGAAGGGCCCTTCGCGCCTCGGTCCTTGATGGTGGATGGCCCGCGCGACCAGCTCCTTGCCGGTTCCGCTCTCGCCGGTGATCAGCACGGTCGTCGACGTACGGGCGACCTGCGCGATGAGGCCGTGCAGCTTCTCGATCGATGCGTGGCGACCGACGATCTCGTCGAGATCGTGCGCGCGCGCCAGCTCGGAGCGGAGGAACGCGACCTCGCGCTCGAGCGCCCGACGCTCGAGGGCGCGTCGGGACAGCGACAGGAGCTCGTCATCCTCGAACGGCTTGGTCAGATAGTCGAAGGCGCCGAGCTTCATGGCGGCGACCGCGGTGCGCACGGTCTTCACGGCCGTGACGAGAATCACCTCGATGCTCTCGTCGAGGGCCTTGATGCGCTCGAGCACCTCGATGCCGTCCATCCCGGGCAGTCGGATGTCGAGGAGCACGAGGTCGATCGCGGAGGTGCGCACGACCTCGAGCGCGCTGGGGCCGTCGGGCGCGTCGATGAGGTCGAAGTGGTCCTCGAGGATCAGCCGGAACGACTCGCGGACACCGAGATCGTCATCGACGACCAGGACGACGGGGCGCGCCATTCCCGGACTCTAGCACCAATCGCGGCGACTCCGACGGCGACCTCGGCCGACCGGCGCCGGCGAGCCTAATGCAGCGTCTCCGAACCGTGACATTGACGCGTCGGCGGAGCGATCGAACAATTGCCTCGTGCTCGCGCAGGTCCTCTCCGCGGCGCTCGTGGGAGTCGAGGCTTCGCTCGTGCGGGTTGAGGTCGACGTCACGCCGGGATTGCCGACGTTCACCACCGTGGGTCTGCCGGATTCCGCGGTTCGCGAGAGCCGCGAGCGTGTCCGCACCGCGATCCGCAACGCCGGCTTCGCATTCCCATCCGATCGGATCACGGTGAATCTCGCTCCCGCGGACCTCCGCAAGGAGGGCGCCTCGTTCGATCTACCGATCGCGCTCGGTATCCTCGAGGCCACGGGGGCGATCAAGAGCGGATGCATCGGCCCGTTCGCGGTGGTCGGCGAGCTGGCCCTCAGACGGCCACATTCAGGGCGTCCGCGGGGCGCTCGCCGTCGGACTCGCGTGCCGGCGGCGAGGGATCGGCACGCTCGTGGTGCCGCTCGCGAATCACGGAGAGGCGCTGGCCGTCGACGGCCTTCGGGTGCTCGCCGCGTTCAACCTGGGCGAAGCGGTGAGTCTCCTGAACGGTGGAGATCCTCCCGTCGGTCCCGCCGGCCACGCCCGCGATCCCGGTCGTCGGTGCGGACGATCTCGATTTGTCGGACGTCCGAGGCCAGGCGCACGCCAAGCGCGCGCTCGAGATCGCGGCGGCCGGCGCGCACAACGTGCTGCTCGTGGGTCCTCCCGGAGGGGGCAAGACGATGCTGGCGCGGCGGCTGGCGGCCATCCTGCCCCCGCTGACGCGCGATGAAGTGATCGAGGCGTCCACGATCTGGTCGGTCGCCGGGCTTGTTGCCGCGTCATGGGGAGCTGATGAGCCGACGCCCGTTCCGGGCGCCGCACCACACGATCTCGGTCTCCGGCCTCATCGGCGGGGGCAGCCCGCCGCATCCAGGCGAGGTGACTCTCGCACATCTCGGCGTCCTCTTCCTGGACGAGCTACCGGAGTTCCAGCAGCACGTCCTCGAGTCGCTGCGCCAGCCGCTCGAGGACGGCCGGGTCACGATTGCCCGCGCGAGCGGCGTCAGCGATTTCCCCGCCGGATTTCAGCTCGTCGCCGCCGCCAACCCTTGCCGACGCGGCTGCCCTTCTCTCGACGGCTGTGTCTGCACGCCCGCCGAGCGGGCCCGCTACCTCGGCCGCCTTTCGCGCCCGCTCCTTGACCGCATCGATCTGCAGGTCGAGCTCCCGGCGTTGCTGCAAGGCGAGCTTCACGAGTCGCGGCCTTGGGCGACGCCAGCGACGACGATCCGGGCACGCGCGTGACCGCGGCTCGCCAGCGACAACGCGACCGCTTTCGCGCGAGCGGGATCGCGCGTCGAACGCCGCGATGAGCCCGCGCCAGGTTCGGCGCTTCTGTCCGGTGTCGGCCGACGCCGAGCGTCTGCTCGCCGCGGCCATGACCCGCCTGGGCCTCTCGGCTCGCGGCCACGATCGCGTCCTCAAGGTCGCTCGCTCGATCGCGGATCTCGTCGGCGCCGACGCACTGACGGCCGAGCACTGCGCGGAAGCCATCCAGTATCGCGGGCTCGACCGTCAGTGGCGAGCATGACCGGCCAGACCACCGCCCGGGTCACTGCTTCTGCACGACCACCCGACCCTCGGCGTTCACGAATACGCGGTAGCGGCTGCCGTCCTTGCACGCCACGGCATAGTCGCTGTCACCGTTCTTCTTCGCGGTCACGACCTGCCCGCACGGCTGGCCCTGCAGGGCAATCACGGCCGTCAGATCCTTCATCACGACCGGGTCATCCGCCGCTCAGCGAGGGGCCGCCGCAGAGAATCGCCGACGATACGATCGAAGCCCGGAGCTTGGTTCGCGTGCTCATCGCTCCTCCTCCAAAAGAATCACAGACGCTCGAACCTGTCGGGATCCGTCAGGACCTTCCACAGCGCTTCGCGCGACGACGAAATGTCGCGGGCCAGCGCTGGATCGTCGTCCTGGAGAAGAGACAATACCTTGAGGAGCAGCAGATCGTAGGCCTGCCGGAGCTTTCCGAGCATGCGCCTGGTCTCGCGACCGGTGGAACTCGCGAACTCCTCCATCAGGTCGTCGACCTGATTCTTCAGCGAGAGCTTGGTGAACACGCCGATCGCGCTTGGTCTCGCGCAGTCGCTTCTCGAGCGAGCTCAGATCGAGGGTGGCCACCGCCGCCGGCCCGCGGATTCGTGGAGGCGGAGCCTCGATCCCCGGCGCGGCTCCGCTCCGCGGCGGGCTACTGTCGGCGGCGTGCGTTCCTTCTGCGTTGTGCTTTCCGCCGCGGGCTCCGCCTGCGTGGGTGCGGTCCGCCCTCCGGGCGCTTCGGCTGCCGGCGCTTTCGCTGAGTCGACGGCGTGGCTCGGTCGGGCGCGTCGCGGCCGAGGTCTTTGGAGACACGACTGGCGGAGGCGCGACCTCGGCAGGCCGCGAGCTGGCGCCGGATCCCGCCGCAGGGACCGGGTCTACGCGGGCTGCTCGCGGATCGCCGCGTCGTTGGTCGGGCGAGAGGTCGGCGGCCTGACGTCGCCCGCCTGGCTGAGCACGATGAGCACGCTCACGGCCAACGCGCTCGCATGTTGCGATGGTCACCGCGTTCTCCGCTCTCCGCTCTTCCACCCGGTCTCGATCCAGCATGCCGACTTCGACCGCTCGTCCTGGATGCGCGGGTTGCCGAGCTTGCGAGCGGACGCTCTTCTGGTGCGCGGGCGAGAACCCTCCTGGCTCGGCACGTGGCGGGGAATTCAGGACGCGTGTGGGTTTTCTGGCAGGAAGAGCTGGCCCGGCGTGGGTGGTCGTCCCACGCGATCGACCTTCGTGGTCAGCGCCTGACGGAGAAGATCGCGATACGGAGAAACCTCGCGAGGACGGCTGTGCCGATCGACGATCGGCAGTAGCGGAAGCTAGCGACGGCCGCGCGGCGGGATGTTCGTGTAGACGATCGAGCCGTCGTCGCCGACGGTCCGGTACACGGCCGTCGGAGGGCCGCCCCCCGTTGGTGCTGCCGTCGTAGTGATGGAGCACGCGCGACACGTAGTCGCGGGTCTCCTGGAACGGCGGGATCCCTCGATACGGACAGGACGGCTTTCTCGCCCGCATTGTACGCCGCCAGAGCCAGGGGCACGTCATTCCCGAACCGCTCGATCAGCCCGCGCAGATGCCGCACCCCGCCGTTGATGTTCTGCTCGAGGGTCGAAGCTGTTGCGGACCCCCAGCATCGACGCCGTTTCCGGCATGAGCTGCATCAGACCCTGCGCGCCCTTCACGGACACCGCGCTTCGGGTTGAACGCCGATTCGACCCGAATGACCGCTTGCACCAGCCGCTCCGGGACGCCGTATCGGTCGGAAGCCTCCTTGATCTCGGCGGCGTAGCGCGCGGTGTCGGCGCGCGGCATGCCGCAGACAATCCTGCAGCGATGTTCCGGACGAGTACCCGGCGAGATTCTTGTAGCGAGGATCGGTGGGCGCGTTGGTGAAGTGAACGGTCCCATCTTTCTCGGAGAGCCGGAAGACTTCAGCGCTCGGCCGACGCCGAGAAGAGGCGAGCCGTGGTCACCAGCCCAGGAAGAGCCCTGAAGCGCGACATATGGCTATGGTAGCCGACGCGCCGCTTCCCCATCAAGATAGAACGTCGCTTCCGGGAATGTCGCAAGCCCTTGGTATCAGGACGATAGCGCCATCGGCTCCATCTCCGGCCACGTCGGCGCGCTCTCGAGCGCGAGCTTGAGGACGTCGGGCACCGAGTCCACGAGATGGATCGTCATCTCGTCACGAACCCGGGCCGGCACGTCCTCCATCAGATTCTTCGCGTTCCGCGCAGGCATCAGCAACGTCCGGATCCCGGCGCGATGCGCGGCCAGCACTTTCTCCTTGATGCCGCCGACCGGCAGCACCCGCCCGGCCAGGCTGACCTCGCCCGTCATGGCCAGCCCCGACCGTACGCGACGGCCCGTGAGCAGCGACACCAGCGCCGTCGTCATCGTGACGCCCGCCGAGGGCCCGTCCTTGGGGATCGCGCCGGCCGGAACGTGGACGTGGATGTCCGACGTCTCCCAGAATTCCCGCGCGATGCCGAGCTCGTCGCATGGGACCGCACCCACGAGAGCGCCGCCTGGACCGACTCCTTCATGACGTCGCCGAGCTGCCCGGTCAAGCGTCAGGGTGCGGGCCTGCCCTTCATCCGAGTCGCCTCGATGAACAGAACGTCGCCGCCGACCGGCGTCCACGCGAGCCCGATCGCGACACCCGGGACGCTGCGTCCGCTCCTCGACCTCCTCGAGCTCGAAGCGCGGCACGCCGAGGAACGTCGTGACCAGATCGGGCGTGATCCGCACCGTCTCCGTGCGCCCTTCGGCACGCCGCCGCGCCACCTTCCGACAGACGCTCGCGATCTCCCGCTCGAGATTCCGCACGCCGGCCTCACGGGTATAGCCGCGGGCCAGGAGGCGCAGCGCCTCGGGCGTGAACTGGATGTCCGCCTCCGCGATCGAGCCCGTGCTCGCGCGTCCACTTTCGGCACCAGGTGGCGCTGCGCGATCGCGATCTTCTCCTCCTCGGTGTATCCGGCGAGGGGGATGATCTCCATCCGGTCGCGCAGCGCCGGAGGCACCGTGTCGATCACGTTCGCGGTCGTGACGAACAGCACGCGCGACAGATCGAACGCCACGTCCAGATAGTGGTCGCGGAACGAGACGTTCTGCTCCGGATCGAGCACCTCGAGGAGGGCCGAGGCCGGATCGCCGCGGAAATCCATCCCGAGCTTGTCGATCTCGTCGAGCATGAACACCGGATTCTTCGTTCCGGCGCGCCGGAGCCCCTGGATGATCTGGCCCGGCAGCGCGCCGATGTAGGTCCGGCGATGGCCGCGGATCTCGGCCTCGTCGCGCATGCCGCCCAGCGAGATGCGATGGAACTTCCGGCCGAGCGCGCGAGCGATCGAGCGCCCGAGCGACGTCTTGCCGACGCCCGGCGGGCCCACGAAGCAGAGGATCGGATCCTTCCCGGACGGCCGGATCTTCTTCACGGCGAGGTATTCCGAGGATCCGGTCCTTGATCTTCTCGAGCCCCTTCGTGATCCTCGTCGAGGATCGCTCCGCGCCGCATCGATGTCGACGTTGTCGGCCGTCTCCCGCTGCCACGGCATCGACACGAGCCAGTCGATGTACGTCCGCGCCACCGTATACTCCGCCGCGGCCGGCGGCATCTTGGCCAGTCGATCGAGCTCGCGCAGCGCTTCCTTCTTCGCCTCCTCGGTCATCCCGGCCGCCTCGATCTTCTCCCGCAGTCGCATCGATCTCCTGCGTCCGATCGTCGGCGTCGCCGAGCTCCTTCTGGATCGCCTTCATCTGCTCGCGCAGGTAGTACTCCCGCTGCGTCTTCGACATCTCCGACTGCGCTTCCGACTGGATCTTCGAGCCGAGCTCGAGGACCTCGACTTCCTTCGTCAACGCCCCGACGAGCCGCTGCAGACGCTCGGCGACGCTGACCGTCTCGAGCAGCTCCTGCCGCAGGGGCATCGGGAGTCGTCGGCAGCGCGCCGGCGATGAGGTCCGCGATGGCGCCCGCGTCCCTCCGCGGCGCCGAGAATGTTGGCCAGCTCGTCAGGCAAGGTCGGCGACAGCGCGACGACCTTCTGGAACAGGCCGGTGGCCGTGCGCGCGAGCGCTTCGACCTCGACGGTGGCCGTCGACGGCGCCTCGTCGGTGAGGCGCTGGATCCGTGCCCGGAGAAACGGCGCCTCCTGCACGACGTCGCCCACACGGAACCGGCCGAGGCCCTGCACGATGAGCCGCAGGGTGCCATCCGGCTGCTTCAGCGCCTTGTGGATGAGTGATCACCGTCCCGATCGAGTGAAGCTCCTGGGCGCGCGGATCCTCGGCCGCCGGATCGCGCTGCATGAGCGCACCGACGATCCGACTGCCCTGGAGCGCTTCCTGGACCAGCCGGACCGATGCAGGACGACCAACCGCCAGGGGTGTCACGGCATGGGGAAACACCACCGTGCCGCGCAGAGGCAGAATCCCCAGGACATCGGGGATGTTGAGCTCGTTCTCGTCACGCTCGCCAGTCATGGTTCTCCTTTCGAGCCTAGAACAGATCGACGGGCTTGAGCTGACCGGATGCCGCGCGGACCAGAGCCTCTCTCGGCTCCTGCGGCCGGCTCTGCCCCGCCGTCTCGCCGCCCTCCTCTCGGAGGTAGGTCACCAGATCCTCGATCTGTTTCTGCATCTCGATCATCCGGCGTCTCATCTTTAGGATGACCTCGATGCCGGCGAGATTCACGCCGAGGTCGCGCGTGAGCCGGAGCAGCCGCGCCAGCTCGTCCACGTCCTCGGCGGAGTACATGCGCGTGCGACCGACGGTTCGGCTCGGGCGCACGAGTCCCTTCTTTTCGTAGAAGCGCAAGGTCTGCGGGTGGACGTTCAGCATGTCGGCGACCACCCCGATCATGTAGAGCGGTTTCCCGCGATCCGTCACTCGGCACCTCCCCGATAGCGCTCCAGCGCGGTCCGTGTTTCGACGGGCATGAGCCGCGCGAGCTCGCGCACGAGCTCGTGCGTCCGCGCGTCGAGTCCGGTCGGAACCTCGACGCGAGCCGTCACGTAGAGGTCACCCGTCGCTTCGCCGGTCAACTTGGGCAACCCCTGACCGCGCAGCCGGAACACCTGCCCGCCCGTGGTCCCCGGCGGGACCACCAGCACCGCCTCCCCGGACGGAGTCGGGACTCGAATGCGGGCGCCCAGCAAGGCCTCCCACACGCTGATCGGGACCTCGCAGTGGACGCTGTCCCCTTTACGGCGGAAGAATGGGTGCTCGGCGACGCGCGTGCTGAGGATCAGATCGCCCCGCGGCCCGCCGAACGGGCCGGCATTGCCTTCGCCCGCCACACGGATCTGCGCGCCGGAATCGACGCCGGCGGGGACCGTGACGCCCACCGACTCGACGACGCGGCGGACACCGCGCCCCTGGCACGTCGAGCATCGGCCCTCCCGGCCGGCGCCGCTCGCCGCGCACGCCGTACAGGCCGAGAACCGCTGGACGTCGAGCCGCACGCTCGCTCCCCGAACGACCTCGGCGAACGCGAGGTCGACCACCGCGTGGACGTCGTCGCCGCGCCGGCCCGCGCTCGAGTGAGTCGTCGGCGCCGGTCGCGGGCCCATACTGGTCGTACATCTGGCGCGCGGTCGGGTCGCCCAGCACCCTGAATGCCTCCGCGATCTCCTCGAAGAGCTCGCGGGCCCGCTCGTCCCAGAAATTGACGTCGGGCGAATACTGCCGCGCGAGGCGCTGATACGCTCGGCGCACCTCGCGCGGCGCCGCCGTCGCCGCGATGCCTAGAACCGCGTAGTAGTCGCGACGCATACCGCGCTACTTCTTCTTGTCGCCCAGATCCTCGAAGTCGGCATCGACCACTTCGCCTTCCTTCGGACCCGGCGCGCTCTGGCCCGCCTCGCCGGGCGTGTTCGAGCCGGCCGGCTGGCCCTGCGCCTGCGCTTCGCGGTACATGATCTCCGCGAGCTTGTGCGACGCCTGGCTCAAGGCCTCCTGCGCCCGCTTCATGCGCTCGATGTCTTCGCCCTTCAGGGCTTCGCGCGCCTCGGCGAGCGCGTCGTCGATCGCCTTGCGATCGTTCTCCGCCAGCTTGGCGCCGTGCTCGCCGAGCGTTCGCTCGGTCGAGTAGACGAGCGAGTCGGTCTGGTTGCGCACCTCGATCTCCTGCTTCCGCTTCGAGTCCTCGGCGGAGTTTGCCTCGGCTTCCTTCACCATCCGATCGATCTCGTCCTTGGTCAGGCCGGACGACGCGGTGATGGTGATGTTCTGCTGCTTGCCGGTCGCCTTGTCCTGCGCGGCGACGTTCAAGATGCCGTTCGCGTCGATGTCGAACGTCACCTCGATCTGCGGCATCTGCCGCGGCGCCGGCGGGATGCCCACCAGATGGAACTTCCCGAGGGTCCGGTTGTCGCGCGCCATGGGCCGCTCGCCCTGGAGCACGTGGACCTCGACCGAGGTCTGGTTGTCGGCCGCCGTCGTGAAGACCTCGCTCTTCTTCGTCGGGATGGTCGTGTTGCGGGTGATCAGCTGCGTCATCACGCCGCCGAGCGTCTCGATCCCGAGTGAAAGCGGGGTGACGTCGAGCAGCAGCAGGTCTTTGACTTCACCCGTGAGCACCGCGCCCTGCACCGCCGCGCCGACCGCCACGACTTCGTCGGGGTTGACGCCCTTGTGGGGCTCGCGGCCGAAGAGCTGCTTGACCGCTTCCTGAACCTTGGGCATCCGGATCTGACCGCCCACGAGGATGACCTCGTTGATGTCCTTGGGGCTGACCCCGGCGTCCTGCATCGCTTGGCGGCACGGACCGAGGGTGCGCTCGACGAGATCGGCCACGAGCGCTTCGAGCTTTGCCCGCGTCAAGGTGAGCACGAGATGCTTGGGCCCGCTCGCGTCGGCCGTGATGAAGGGCAGGTTGATTTCGGTCTGCAGGGTCGTCGAGAGCTCGCACTTGGCCTTTTCGGCCGCTTCCTTCAGCCGCTGAAGGGCCATCCGGTCCTTCAGGAGGTCGATGCCGTGCTCCTTCTTGAACTCGCCCGCGATCCAGTCCATCACGCGCTGGTCGAAGTCGTCGCCGCCCAGATGCGTGTCGCCGTTGGTCGCCTTGACCTCGAAGACCCCCTCGCCGATCTCGAGAATCGAGATGTCGAAGGTCCCGCCGCCGAGGTCATAGACCGCGATCGTCTCGTCTTTCTTCTTGTCGAGACCGTACGCCAGCGCCGCCGCGGTCGGCTCGTTGATGATACGAAGCACCTCGAGGCCCGCCACGCGGCCGGCGTCTTTGGTCGCCTGGCGCTGACTGTCGTTGAAGTAGGCGGGGACGGTGATGACGGCCTGGGTGACCTTCTCGCCCAGATACGCCTCGGCGGCTTCCTTCAGCTTTCGCAGGATCATCGCCGAGATCTCCGGCGGGGAATACTGCTTGCCCCTCACCTCGATCCGGACGTCGCCGTTGGCGGCCTTGACCGCTTTGTACGGGACGAGCTTGGTCTCCTGGAGCACCTCGTCGTGGCGGCGCCCCATGAACCGCTTGATCGAAAACACGGTGTTCTCGGGATTCGTGATCGCCTGTCGCTTGGCGACCTGTCCAACGAGAATCTCGCCTTCCTTCGTGAATCCCGCGACGGAGGGCGTGAGACGGCTGCCCTCCTGGTTCGCGATCACCGTGGGGTTGCCGCCCTCGACGACTGCCACGACCGAGTTGGTCGTCCCGAGGTCAATGCCGATCACCTTCGCCATGTCGAATCCCCCTTCTCCTTGGTCTGAATGGCGACGGAGCGGGTGAACCCGCCCCGTCGCGTCTCTTCGTACTTCGTTCAGCGCGACCGACTTAGATGATGTCGATCTTGATCGCCTTGGGCTTGACCTCTTCCGCCTTCGGGAGCTTCACTTCGAGCACTCCGTCGCGGTACGTCGCCTTGACTTTGTCGGCCTGGACCGGCATTGGCAGCTGCACGCTGCGCTCGAACTTCCCGTACACGCGCTCCACGTGGTACGCGTTCTCGTCCTTGAAGTCTCGGTTGGCCGTACGCTCACCCTTCAGCGTCAGCAAGTCTCCGGTGATCGACAGCGACACGTCCTTCTCGGTGATGCCTGGAAGCTCGAAGTTCAGAACCAAGTCATCCTTGGTCTCGTGAACGTCGAGAACCGGCGCCCAGGTTCGGGTCGCCGATCCGGTCGAAGAGGTTGTCGGCCTCCCAAGGAAGCTATCGAAGAGGCGGTTCACCTCTCCCTGCATGTCGGACATGTTGCGAAATGGATCCCACCTCTCCATCGACCCGAACGGACGCCAACGCTCAATCGCCATCTTTAAAGCCCTCCTCTGGCTAATCAGCCGTCTCCTTGGATCCGGCCACTATTGAGTACGACAGTTATATATCAGCTGAGTGCTTTACTGTCAAGGAAGCGGGCCGAATTCCCGATATGACGGCACCTTACGTTCGTGGGTGGTAGGGTGAGCCGATGCGGGGAGGGTGTGCGCTGGCCGTGGCGGGGATCGTCGCGGTCCTGGGGGTTGGGGCGGCATCGCTGTGGGTGGGCTCCAAGCTCCTCCAGGAACCCGATGTGCCGGCCGCGACCGGCACGCCGGAAGACGGCACTCGGGGCCAGCAAAAGCTCTTCGACCTGGCTCGGGCCGGGGCCGCCCGAGGACGCGCCCGTCAGGTGACTCTCACCGAAGCCGAGCTGAACCGATTCCTCTCGAAGAATCTCGTCGAGGTGGCGCGAATGCCGGTGACGGTCAGAGCCGTCCGCCTCGCCGGAGATGGAATCGTCGAATTCAAAGGCCTTCTCAAGCTTCGGGATGTCCTGTCGGCCTCGCCTCTCGCCGACCTCACTCCCGCCGACTGGTTGGAGCGGCCGGTCTGGCTCCACCTCAGCGCGCGGGCAAGCCTGGAAGTCGGAACGACCCGCGGTCAACGCCGCTACCTTCGATTCGACGTTCAGCGCTTCGCGATCGGACGACAGCCGCTGCCGGGCATGCTGCTCACCCTGCTACCAAGTCCTGCGCTCCAGGATCTGCTCCGATGGCGAGTGCCCGAGTCGATCGAGGCCATCACGATCGACCCGGGGGCCGTCGTGATCAAGACTTCTTCGTAGCGCGAACGTAGCGAAGCTGGAGGTCGTACAGCACCTCCTCGAGGATCCGGTGCTCCTCCGGTGAGCGGTGGCCCTCTGTCTTCTCGCGCAGAAGGATCAGGAGATCGATCGCGTCCGCGGCTTGAGCCAGGTCGACCTGGCGTTGGCCCGTGAGGGGATCTGGCGCGTCCCCCAGCGCCACGACAGCCGAGCTCGCGAGCATCATAAAGAGGCCGGCGAGGCTTCGCTCGCCGACCGGGCCGAGGTCGTGCGGCAAGACGTGGGATGGCCCGGCGTCGGCGGGCGCGGGTCCCGGCGCTTCATCCTCGTCGTGCCGTCTGCGCCGGTCTGTGACCTTGAAAACGTCCTCGGGCTCGCCCGGTGCCATCAGGGTGAGCCTAGCACACGCGAAAACCCTTGCTGTATAATCGGTTAGCCTCAGGAACGGCCATGACCGACTCCGCCGGTGTTCTCTTTCAACGGCTCCTGGATGTCATGCAGCGACTCCGCGAACCCGATGGCTGCCCGTGGGATCGCGAGCAGACGCCGACCTCGCTCAAGCCGTTTCTAATCGAGGAAGCGTACGAAGTGCTGGAGGCGATCGAGTCCGGCCGCAGTCCCGCCGTCCGCGAGGAGCTGGGCGATCTGTTGTTCCAGATCGTCTTCCACGCTCGCCTCGCCGAGGAGCGTGGCGACTTCACCATGAGTGATCTACTCGGGCACCTCATCGACAAGATGGTGCGGCGTCACCCGCACGTCTTCAGTGATGCCTCGGTCGGCACCGCGAACGAGGCACTCGTCCAGTGGGAAGCCATCAAGCAGCGCGAGGCCGAGGAGCGGGGACAGCGGCGTTCGCTTCTCGACGGCGTGCCGCGCGCGCTGCCTTCGCTGCTGCGCGCGCAGCGGGTTCAGAGCAAGGCGGCCCGCGTGAATTTCGACTGGCCCGACGCGCGCGCGGCGTGGCTCAAGGTCGAGGAGGAGATCCGGGAGGCCGCCGAGGCGCTGGCCTCGGGCGACGCCCGGCGTATCCGCGAAGAGCTGGGCGACGCACTCTTCTCGCTCGTGAACGTTGCGCGTCTTTCGGGGCTCGACGCCGACGACGCACTCCACGGCACGATCGAGAAGTTTCGGCGGCGCTTCACGGACATGGAAACCGATCTGGCCGCGCGAGGCAAGTCGGTCAGCGGGGTAGCGCCCGATGAGCTCGAGCGGTCGTGGGAGGCAGCGAAAGCTGGGGAGCGCGACGAGAAACGGTCATGAGGCTCAGGACTCGGTCAATCATCCATCTCGATCGAACGCGGCGACATCACCGACTGGGAGGTCGACGCGATCATCAACGCGGCGAACTCGACGCTCTCCATGAGCACCGGCGTCGCGAGCACCATCAAGCGCAAGGGCGGGGTCATCATCGAAGAAGAGGCAATGCGCCAGGGCCCCGTCGAGATCGGCGAAGCCGTGTTGACCACCGGCGGCAACCTGGCAGCGACCCACGTGATCCACGCGGCCGTCATGGGCCCCGACCTCAAGGCCGACGGCGAGCAGATCGCGACGACGACACGCGCAGTCCTCGCGCTGGCGGCCAAGCACCGCATCACGTCGCTGGCGCTGCCGGCCCTCGGGACCGGCGTGGGCCACGTTCCGCCGGCCGTGTCCGCGAATGCCATGCTCAACGCTGTGGTGTCTCACTTGAAGGGCAGCCCGACCGGGCTTGAAGCGCGTTGTTTTCGTGCTTTACCAAGATGATGCGTACAAGGCCTTTACCGATACGTTGAAAAGACTCGGTGGGGTACAGTAGAAGATTACAATGGCTCAGCAGCAGCAGGTGAAGCTCGGGCAGCCGGTCAACCGACGCCTCGGGGACCTTCTCGTCGCCGACGGACTCCTCACCGCCGAACAGCTCAAGAAGGCGCTCGCGGAACAGAAGGGCTCTCCCGAAAAGCTGGGCTCGGTCCTGATCCGTCTGAACTTCGTCAACGAAGACCAGCTCATTGGATTCTTGTCGCGACAGTACGGCGTCCCGTCGATCACGCTCGGCCAGCTCGACATCGATCCGGACGTGCTCAAGCTCGTGCCGTCGCCCATCGCGCGCAAGTACGAGGTCATCCCGGTCCGGAGGATGGGCAACTCGCTCGCGCTCGCGATGGCGGATCCGACGAACGTGTTCGCGCTCGACGACATCTCGTTCATGACCAACCTCCAGGTGTTGCCGCTGGTCGCGTCGCAGACGTCGATCAAAAAGGCCATCGACCGGAACTACGAGTCGAAGACGGAGGCCATCTCCAGCGTTCTGTCGGACATGCAGACCGACCTGTCCAACGTCGAGGTCGTCGAGGAAGGCGAAGAAGGCTCCAAGGTCGACGTCTTCGAGCTGAAGGAATCGGCCGACGAAGCGCCCGTCGTGAAGCTGGTCAACATGGTGCTGGTCGACGCCATCCAGAAGGGCGCCTCCGATATTCACTTCGAGTCTTACGAGAAGATCTTCCGCATTCGCTTCCGGATGGACGGCGTGCTGCACGAGATGCTGGCGCCGCCGAAGCGATTGGAATCGGCGATCCTCTCTCGCCTGAAGATCATGTCGAACCTCGACATCGCCGAGCGCCGGCTTCCGCAGGACGGACGCATCAAGCTTCGCTACACCAACCGCGAGATCGACTTCCGCGTCTCGACCCTGCCGACGATCTTCGGCGAGAAGGCGGTTCTCCGAATTCTCGACAAGGACGCGTTGAAGCTCGACCTGACGCAGTTAGGCTTCGACGACTGGAGCCTCGAGAAGTTCAGCGCCGCGATTCACCAGCCATACGGGATGGTGCTGATCACCGGGCCGACCGGATCGGGCAAGACCACCACGCTCTACTCGGGCATCCACACGATCAACTCGCCCGACGTGAACATCATGACCGCCGAGGACCCGGTCGAGTACAACCTGAAGGGCGTCAACCAGGTCCAGATCAACGAGGGTGTCGGCCGGACGTTCGCCGCTGCGCTCCGCTCCTTCCTCCGTCAGGACCCGGACGTCATCCTCGTTGGTGAGACGCGCGACCTCGAGACCGCGCAGATCAGCATTCGCGCTGCGCTCACGGGCCACCTGGTCTTCTCCACCCTGCACACCAACGATTGCCCCTCCACGATCGCGCGGCTCCTCGACATGGGGATCCCGGCGTTCCTGGTGGCGTCGTCGCTGCTGCTCGTCCTGGCCCAGCGACTGGGCCGGAAGGTCTGTAAACAGTGCCGGGAGCCCTACGACGCCGACGAGGAAAGCCTCGTGCAATATGGACACGTCCCGATCGGGAAGGGGAAGACCCAGTTCTACAAGGGCAAGGGCTGTGCGACCTGTAACTTCACGGGAATGAAGGGCCGCATCGCGATCTACGAGGTCATGCCGATCGGCGAGGAGCTCCGCAGCGCGATTCTCAAGAATGCCCCGACCGCCGAGCTGCGGTCGATCGCCGAGACGGCGGGTATGAAGTCTTTGCGACAGGCCGGCCTCATGAAGGTCATTGAAGGAACTACGACGATCGAGGAAGTCCTCAGAGTTACCCTGTCTTAAACAGGGGCATTGCGTTGTAGGGAGGCACGATGGCCGCCAACATGGCCGATCTTCTGCAGCTTATGGTGGACCGTGGCGCGTCGGATCTGCACATCACGAGCGGGACGTATCCGCAGATCCGCGTCAGCGGCCGCCTCACCCAGCTCAACCAATTCGAGGTCCTGGCGCCGCAGGATACGCAGCGGCTCGCGTACAGCGTGCTGAACGAGGGTCAGAAGCAGAAGTTCGAGGAAGAGAACGAGCTCGACCTCTCCTTCGGCATCCAGGGTCTCGCGCGCTTTCGCTGTAACGTCTACCGGCAGCGCGGGGCGGTCGGGTGCGCGATCCGCGTCATCCCGTACAAGATCCGCTCGTTCGACGAGCTGGGGCTGCCGCAGATCGTCCAGCAGCTCGCGGATCGTCCCAAAGGGTTGATCCTCGTGACCGGGCCCACGGGGTCCGGCAAGTCGACGACGCTCGCCGCCATGATCGACAAGATCAACAACGAGCGCCACGACCACATCATGACGATCGAGGACCCGATCGAGTTCGTCCATCCGCACAAGCAGTGCCTCGTCAACCAGCGCGAGGTCTTCGCCGACACGCAGTCGTTCACCAAGGCGCTCAAGTCGATCCTCCGGCAGGACCCGGACGTGGTCCTCGTCGGCGAGATGCGCGACCTGGAGACGATCGCGGCAGCGCTGACGATCGCGGAGACCGGGCACCTGACGTTCGGCACCTTGCACACGAACTCGTGCGCGCAGACGATGAACCGCATCATCGACGTGTTTCCGACGACCCAGCAGGCGCAGGTCCGGGCGCAGCTCTCGCTCGTGCTCGAGGGGGTTCTCTCGCAGACCCTCATCCCCAAGGTCGGCGGCGGACGGGTGATGTCGCTGGAGATCATGGTGGCCACGCCCGCCATTCGCAACCTCATCCGCGAGGAGAAGATCCACCAGGTCTACTCGGCGATCGCCACCGGGCAGAAGTTCGGCATGCAGACGATGAATCAGTCCCTGGCGGATCTGACGAAGCGGCACCTGATCACGCGTGAGGACGCGCTGAACAGATCGACGCTGGTCGAGGAGCTCTTGCAGCTCCTCGCGCACGAAGGTCCGGCGGCCACTGCCAGTGCGGGCGCCGGCGTCTCACCGTTCGCCAAACGGTAGGAGGAGCGCAGATCATGGCCATGTACGCCTTTCGCGGCCGATCCGGCGGAGCCGTCGTCTCCGGCGAGATCGAAGCGAACGACCGACCCGCGGCCGTCACGGCGCTGCGGGCGCGGGGCGTCGTCGCGACGTCGGTCCAGGAACGGTTGGCCAAGCCCGTCGGCATCAAGAAGATCGGCGGCAAGGTCAAGGACAAGGACCTGGCGATCTACACGCGCCAGTTTTCCACGATGGTCGACGCCGGCCTTCCGATCGCGCAGTGCCTGTCGATCCTCTCGGAGCAGAGCGACTCCAAGAACCTTCGCCAAGTCACCGGTAAGATCGCGCGCGAGGTCGAGGGTGGCGCGACCTTGGCCGAGTCGTTCCGGAAGTACCCCAAGGTCTTCAACGATCTCTTCACCAACATGCTCCAGGTCGGTGAGTCGGGCGGTGTGCTCGACGTCGTCCTGCAGCGGTTGTCGGGCTACATCGAGAAGGCCGCCAAGCTCAAGAGCAAGGTGAAGGGCGCCATGGTGTACCCGGTCACGATCATCAGCGTGGCGGTGCTGGTCATCGTGTTCATGATGATCTTCGTCATCCCGACGTTCGCGAAGATGTTCCAGGGACTCGGCGCCGATCTGCCGCTGCCGACCAAGATCGTCATGTTCATCTCGGAGTTCACGCAGAGATATATCCTGGTCATGATCGGCGTGGGCGCCGGCATCATCTACGCAATCAAGCGCTACTACAATACCGATCAGGGCAGCACCGTAATCGACACCTTCCTGCTGAAGGTGCCGGTCGTCGGCATGCTCATCCGCAAGGTCGCCGTCGCGCGCTTCACCCGCACGCTCGGTACGCTCATCTCTTCCGGCGTCCCGATCCTCGAAGGGCTGCTCATCACCGCGCGCTCGGCCGGCAACCGGGTGGTCGAGCGGACCGTCATGCAGGCTCGCACGGCGGTCACCTCCGGTCGAACGCTCTCCGAGCCCCTCAAGGGCAGCACCGTCTTCCCGCCCATGGTCGTCCACATGATCAGCGTGGGTGAGAACACCGGTGCGCTCGACCAGATGCTCTCCAAGATCGCCGACTTCTACGACGACGAGGTCGACACGGCGGTCACGGCGCTCACGTCGTTGCTCGAGCCGATCATGATCGTCTTCCTGGGCGTGGTCGTCGGCGGCCTCGTGGTCGCGATGTACCTCCCGATCTTCCGTCTGGTCACCTTGATGAAGTAGTGAAGGCGCTCACGGTCGGCGGGCCGCTCCAGGGATTCGCCTGGGCGCGGCTCGCGGTCTCGCTGGTCCTCCTGGCGCTCGCGCCGTTCGTGCCGCCCGGCCTGATGGCGGGCGAGAGCCAGATTCTCGCGGCAGCGCTCATCATCGCGTTGACGTCGTCGAGCGCGATGCTCCTGCTCGGGCCGCCGTCTCAGCCCCGCCGGCTCGCGTGGTTCATCTGCCTGCTCGACGCCACGCTCATCACGGCCGTCGTCGCCGCCACCGGCGGCGCGCGATCGATCTTCGCCTTCCTGTACGTGCTGTCGGTCACCGCCGCGTGCGTCATGCTGTCACGCACCCGTGGTCTCGCGATCGCGGCAATGTCCAGCGTGCTGTACACCGCGGTCGTGATCACGCGCACGGTGCTCCCGTTGACGGTGTTCCTGAACGCGCCGCAGGAGACGACGGCGCTCGAGCTCGTGACGATGTTCCTCAACGCGGCGACCCTCCTCGCCGTCGCGATCGTCGCTGGCGGTCTCGGCGAACGGTACCGCGCCACCCACCAGGAGCTCGAGACCCGGCAGAAGGACCTCCGGGACCTCCAGGCTTTCAAGGACCTGATCTTCCAGTCCGTCGACACGGGGCTGATCGCGTTCGACCGCGCGCATCGGATCACGGCGTTCAACCGCGCCGCGGAAGAGATCACCGGAGTGCCGTCGACGCAGGCGATCGGTCATAGCTCGGAGACGCTCATGGGAGCGGCGGTACCGCTCGCCGCCATCGAGGCGGCGATCGAGGGCAACCCGCGCGCGTCGGTGCGCCACGAGACGGTGCTGCGCCGGCCCGACAACTCCACGGTGCCGGTGCGCATGACGTTTTCCGCGCTCCGGTCCGGAGAGGGCGTGCGGCTGGGCCTGATCGGCGCCTGCGAGGACCTCTCGAAGATTCGGGCGATGGAGTCGCGGATGCGGCAGGCCGATCGACTGGCGACGCTCGGGCGAATGTCCGCGAACATCGCCCATGAGATTCGCAATCCCCTCGCCTCCCTCACGGGAGCGATCGAGGTCCTGACCAGCCCGCACACGGCCGAGGATGCGCGCGAACGCCTCTCGCAGATCGTGGCGCGCGAGTCCGAGCGACTCAATCACATCATCAAGAATTTCCTCGAGTACGCGCGCCCCGCCCCGCTGTCGATCGGAGCGTTCGACGTGGCGGCCGCCGCCGAGGAGGTCCTGTTGCTGCTGGAGCATCGTGCCAGTGAGGGCAGCCTCAAGGTGATCCGCGAGTTCCCGCCGTCCCTGCTCTGGCCGGTCGACGCCCAGCAGTTCCGGCAGATTCTGTGGAATCTCTGCCTGAACGCGGTCGAGGCGATGCCGGAGGGCGGTGAGCTTCGCGTCGCCGCGGCCGTTCGCGGAGACACGCTCGAGATCACGGTGACCGATACGGGCGAGGGCATCGCGGCGGGCGACGTCTCGCACGTCTTCGAGCCCTTCTTCTCCACCAAGTCGGAGGGTACCGGACTCGGTCTGGCCCTTGTCCACCGGGTCGTCCAGGAGCACGGCGGCGAGATCGACGTGCGGAGCGCGCCCGGCCTGGGTACGACGTTCACCCTCACCTTGCCATCCCACCATGCCTGACACCCGGGTGCTCGTTGTCGACGACGAACGGAGCATGCGCGAGCTCCTCGCGATCATGCTGAGACAAGCCGGGCACGACGTCACGCTCGCCGAGGGCGGCGAGCAGGCCATCGACGTGATCAAGAGCGAGCCGTTCGACCTCGTGATCACCGACCTGCGGATGCGCAAGGTGGACGGCATCGCGGTGCTGCGCGCCGCGAAGGAGCACTCGCCCAGTACCGTCGTCCTCGTGGTCACCGCGTTCGCGTCCACCGAGACCGCGGTCGAGGCTATGAAGCTCGGCGCCTACGACTACGTCACCAAGCCGTTCAAGCTCGACGAGATCAAGCTGACGATCGCCAATGCGCTCGAGCGCAAGCGGCTTCAGGACGAGAACCGCGAGCTTCGGACGCAGCTCCGGCGAGAGCGCGGATTCGAGAGCTTCATCGGCAAGAGCCGGCAGATGGTCGAGCTGCTCGAGGTCATTCGAAAGACCGCCGACGGGCTCTCAACGGTGATGGTCACGGGCGAGAGCGGAACCGGCAAGGAGCTGGTCGCGCAGGCGATCCATCAGGAGAGCCCGCGCCGGGCCGGCCCCTTCGTCTCGGTCAATTGCGGCGCCATCCCAGAGACCCTGATGGAATCCGAGCTCTTCGGGCACGTGAAGGGCGCATTCACCGGCGCCGTCGCCAACACCGTCGGACTGTTCTCGGCGGCCAGCGGGGGCAGCCTCTTCCTCGACGAGGTCACCGAGGTGCCGCAGTCCGTCCAGGTCAAGCTGCTGCGGGCGATTCAGGAGCGCGAGATCCGCCGCGTCGGCGACACGCGCGACGTCAAGGTCGACGTGCGGCTCATCGCGGCGTCGAACCGAGACGTGGCCAAGGCGGTCGCCGACGGAATCCTCCGCGAGGACCTCTTCTACCGGCTTAACGTCATTCCGATCCAGCTGCCACCGCTCCGCGAGCGTCGTGAGGACATTCCGCTGCTGGCCGCGCATTTCGTCCGGAAAATCTCCGCCGAGCTCGGCAAGGCCGTGAAGGGGGTGAGTCCGGAAGCGCTGGCGATTCTCGAGAACTACCGGTGGCCCGGCAATATCCGCGAGCTCGAGAACGTGATCGAACGAGCGCTGGTCCTCGGCAGTGGCGATGCTCTCGAGGCCGACGCACTGCCGCCCGACCTGCAGCAGTCGCGGGCAACCCAGGAAGTACCGGTTGAGATTCCCGCCGACGGCCTCGACCTCGAGGCCACCCTGGACCGGATCGAGAATCGGTACCTGCAGATGGCCCTAGCCCGCACCGGGGGCGTTCAGACGCGGGCTGCCGAGCTCCTGCGAGTCAGCTTCCGCCAATTCCGATACAAGCTCCAGAAGCACAGCCAGCGAACGCAGCCTCAGAGCTGACGCTCGCCGCGCGAAGCTCGGAATCCTCCCCGACGCGAATCCGGAAACAAGGGTCGCCTGACGCTCCTCGTCAACCGAGATGCCCGGGGCCGTCAACGTCGTGGTCGGCGTGTCCGGAAATTTTCCCGTATCTCCGCGAGAGACCTGGCGTTTCCATCAATCCTATCGATGGCACCGCGCCTGCACTAACCCCTTGCGAGAAACAAAAACGATTCGAAGCGACGGGACAAAAACAAAGCAAGGAGGATCCGACAATGATGCGGTTCTGGACGAAGAAGGTAGGGAACAAGCGAGGCTTCACTCTCATCGAGCTGATGATCGTCGTCGCGATCATCGGCATCCTGGCGGCCATCGCCATCCCGCTCTACGCCAACGTGCAGGCGCGCGCGCGGATTGCCAAGGCCCAGGCCGACGCCCGAGCCCTCGCCTCGGCGGTCTCGATCTACAGCGCTCACATGGGTAACGTCGCCGCGGCGCTCACCGACCTCACGGCGGTGGCGACCAACGGCCAGGGCCAGACGGCCGGTCCGTTCATGGCCTCGATCCCGACTCCGCCCACGGGCTGGACGACGCCGTACTCCTACAGCCCCAACAGCGCGGCCGGGACGTTCTTCATCTCCGCGTCGGGTGACGGCACCACCGTCGCCCTGCCGTAACGCATCTACAGCTCCACCGCGCACGGGAAGGGTCACCCCTTCCCGTGCGCATTTTTGTTTTAGGATGTCCTTCCTGACGGATTTCGTCACTCAGAATGCCACGGCCTGTCAAACGCGAGCAAGATTGCCGGAAATTCTCCACGCAAGTATCTGATTTCCCATCGTTTCTGGGCCTTCACAGGATGGCATTGAAGCTGCATTTACGATTGTGCAACGCAGTTGGAAGCACATAGCCCACATGGCCAACAAGGCCAAGAGGCCTAACAGGGGGAACGCAATGTTTCAGTGGTGGACGAAGAAGCGGCTCACGGCAGCGAATCAGCGAGGCTTCACCCTCATCGAGCTGATGATCGTCGTCGCGATCATCGGCATCCTGGCGGCCATCGCCATCCCGCTCTACGCCAACGTGCAGGCGCGCGCGCGGATTGCCAAGGCCCAGGCCGACGCCCGGGCCCTCGCCTCGGCGGTCTCGATCTACAGCGCTCACATGGGTAACGTCGCCGCGGCGCTCACCGACCTCACGGCGGTGGCGACCAACGGCCAGGGCCAGACGGCCGGTCCGTTCATGGCCACGATCCCGACTCCGCCCACGGGCTGGACGACGCCGTACTCCTACAGCCCCAACAGCGCGGGCGGGACGTTCTTGATCTCCGCGTCGGGTGACGGCACCACCGTCGCCCTGCCGTAACGCATCTACGGCTCCACCGCGCACGGGAAGGGTCACCCCTTCCCGTGCGCTTGTTTGTGTCGACACGCTGAATTCGCCGCCGCGCACTGAGAGGAACGTCATGTCCGGGGATCGAAACCGTCGAGGTCGCCGTCGGTCCGTCCCCACGACCGATCGAGCGAACGCTAGGCGCGCGCCCGCGCTCGCAGAGCGCCCACCTGCTGCGCCCATGGATGATCCCGCTGGCGCTCGCCGTCGTCACGTTCCTCGTGTTCCTGCCGGCACTCTGGAACGGGTTCGTCGAGTGGGACGATCAGGTCAACCTCTACGAGAACCCCGACTATCGAGGCCTCACCTGGCCACAGATTCGCTGGATGTTCAGCAGCGTCCTGATGGGGCACTGGATCCCGCTCACCTGGCTCACGTTCGGTCTCGACTACGTCCTCTGGGGAATGAAGCCGTTCGGATACCACCTGACGAGCCTGGTGATCTTCGCCGCCAACGTCCCCGCGTTCTACTTCGTCGCGCTGCGCGTGATTCGGCGGGCGACCAGCTTCGGTGAGGGTCTCGCTTCGTCTGTCGGCCGTGACGGCGTCGCTCTTCTTCGCGCTGCATCCGCTCCGCGCCGAGTCGGTCGGATGGGCGACCGAGCGACGCGACGTGCTTTCCGGCCTCTTCTTCCTGCTGACCGTCCTGATGTATCTCAAGGCCCAGGACGAAACCGGAAAGCGCCGCAGCCGGCTTCTCACGGCCTCGGTCGGCCTGTACGTCCTGGCGCTCGTCTCCAAGGCAAGCGTCATGGTGCTTCCGCCGGCGCTGCTCGTGCTCGACGTGTACCCGCTCCGCCGGCTCGGCGGTCGCTGGCGGGACTGGGTGGGGCCGGCGGCGCGTGCCGTGTGGCTGGAGAAGATTCCGTTCGCGGTGCTGGGCGTGGCGGGGGCCGCGGTCACGTACTACGCGCAGAACGCGAACTCGTTCATCACGCCGCTCGAGCGGTATCCACTGACCGCGCGCCCGGCGATGGTCTTCTACAGTCTGTGGTTCTATCTCGAGAAGACGGTCATGCCGCTGGGCCTCTCGCCGCTCTACGAGCTCCCGGCGCGGGTGAGCCTGCTCGACCGGCGATTCTTGTTGCCAGCTGTCGCCGTGACCGCGATCACCGCGACGGTCGTGCTGCTCCGACGGCGGTGGCCCGCGGGGCTCGCGGCCTGGGTGTACTACGCGATCGCGCTCGGCCCGGTGATCGGCATCGTCCACTCCGGGCACCAGCTGACCAACGATCGATACAGCTACCTACCCGACGATCGGCTTCGCGCTCATCGTCGGCGCCGCCGCCGGAGCCGTCGTCCGGGCGAGCGCGGCCGGCGTACTCCGGCCTGCGCTGGCGAAAACCCTGGTCGGGCTGATGGCGCGTATGGCTGGGCGGGCTCGCCTATCTCAGCGCCCAGCAGGTCCAGATCTGGCGGGATACCGAGAACCTGTGGAGATACGCGATCGAGGTCGATCCTGACTGCTCCATCTGCCACGGAAACCTCGGCGTCAACCTGCTGCACCAGGGATACCATCAGGTGGCGAAGGACGAGTTCGAGCGCGTCCAGGCGCTGCGCCCCGACAGCAAGAAGGTGCACTTGCACATCGGATACATGCACGCGATGCTCGGCGAGTTCACCCGCGGCGGTCGACAATTTCAGGCAGTTCATCGCGCGATATCCGAACGACGTCGAGGGGCTCAACAACCTGGGAGCCGCGCTCGTCAACGACAAGCGGCCGCGAGAGGCGCTCGAACCTTTACAACGCGCGCTGAAGCTCAAGCCCCGGCACTCCATGTCTCACGCTCAGCCTGGGCTTCGCCTACAGGGAGCTCGGAGACCGGCCGCGGGCCAGGAGCCTGTTCCGCGAGGCGATCACCCTGCAAGTACGACCTGCCGCAGGCGTGGTACGGACTCGCCCGCGCTCCACCTCCAGACCGGACACTTCGATGCCGCGCACAAGGCGTGGGGTCTTCTCGGACAGCTCGACCCCGCGCTCGCCGGTCGCTTCGGGCCCGCATTCCTACAAACCTGGTGAGCGTGGCGCCGTTGCTCGCCGTCGACGAGGCCTGGCCGGCCGGAATACTCGTGGTTGTCGGCCTCTTCGGGCTTGCTCTGGGCAGCTTCCTCAACGTCGTGATCGCACGTGTCCCGGCCGGGCGCAGCCTCGTGCATCCCCGGTCGGCCTGCCCAGGCTGCAGTGCACCACTGGCGTGGTACGACAACATTCCCGTGGTGTCGTTCGTGGCGCTGCGCGCCCGTTGTCGTGCGTGCGGAATGCCGATCTCCTGGCGTTATCCGATCGTGGAGGCCGTCACCGCGGCCGCCCTGGTGCTCTCGTACGCCGCCTTCGGCCCCTCCGCCGGGTTCCTGATCGCGTGCGTGCTGCTCCCGGCGCTCATCGCCATGACCGCGATCGATCTGCAGCACCAGATGATTCCGGATGCGATCACCTTGCCCGGGATCCCGGTCGGGCTGGTGATCAACCTCGCGACCGGACGGCTCTCCTGGCTCGACTCCGGCATTGGAATCCTTCTCGGCGGCGGCCTGTTTCTCGTGATCATCCTCGCGAGCCGGGGCGGCATGGGTGGTGGCGACATGAAGCTCGGCGCGATGCTCGGCGCGTTCCTCGGCTGGAAGGCGCTGCTGTTCGCCCTGTTCGTCGCGATCGTGCTGGGGGGCGCGATCGGGGCCGTGCTCCTGGCCACGGGCGTGCGAGGCCGGAAGGACCCCATTCCATTTGGCCCGTTCCTTGCCGTGGGCGGGGTGATGGCTCTGTTCTGGGGCGAGCAAGCGTTCGGCTGGTGGGTGGGCGGCTTCGGCGGATGAATGCCCGCGGGTTCAGCTTGGCGGAGCTCATGCTCATCGTCGCGGTCGCCGGCGTCCTCGCCGCGCTCGTGGCGCCCTCACTCGCCAGCTATGCGAGGACGGCGGCGCTCCAGGCGGCGGCGCGCGATCTCGCCACCTCGATCAACCTCGGCCGTCAGCTGGCGATCTCTCGGAACACGTCGGTGTGCGTCGAGCTTGCCTCGGCGACGAACATTCGCCTCAGGACCGGAGGGTGCGGCGGCGCAGTCTGGACCGGACCCGGCACGGACGGCTCTGGCGCGATCAAGGTCTCGGACTCGGGCGCGTTCCAGGTCAGCGCGACGGCGAACGTGGTCTTCACGAGCCTCGGCGCCGCGAGCCCGGCCGGCAGCTACGCGCTGACGCACGCCGTGGGCACCGGCATGCGGACCGTGGTCGTGGCCGCCACCGGCCGCGTGAGCGTGCGGTGAGAGGCCGCATGCGCAACGAGCGGGGCTTCACCCTGGGTGAGGTGCTCGTGGCGACCTTGGTGCTCGCCGTCGGGCTGGTCGGGATCGCGACCGGATTCCAGTACGCCACCAGCGGTGTCGAGATCGGCAAGGGCGAGACGACGGCCGCCTTCCTCGCCGAGCAGCGGGTCGAATGGCTCAAGTCTCTCGCCCTCTCCAACTGGACGAGCGCGACCCTGGACGCCGGCACCACGACGGAAGGCTATGGCTCCATAGCCGACGCGGCGCTCTACCGGCGCGTGACGACGATCACCAACAGCCCGGGGGGCGCGTGCGCCGCGCGCTGCAAGCTCGTGCAGGTGACCGTCTTCTACAGGCCGGTCACGGGCAGCGGCCAACTCGATCAGGAGCGGCGCTTGGATGTGGTCACGATGCTCGTGACGCGAAGCTGACGCGCCCCTTGGCGCGAGGACTGAGGCACACGTCATGCGGAGAATCAGCCGGCTCATCGACAACGAACAGGGCGTCGCGCTGGTCATGGCGTTGATGATTCTCCTGACCCTCACCGGGCTCGTTCTGGCGTTCCTCTCGGCGAGCGCCTTCGAGCCGCAGATCTCGCGCAATCACGGCGAAACGGTGCGCGCACGCTACGTGGCCGAAGCCGGCATCGAGTACGCGTACGACACGCTCGCTTCGAACGTCAGCTCCTGGAACAACTACCTCGCCGAGGCCACGTGCGCTCAGGGAGCGGTGCTCGGCGGGCCCGAGTCGACGCTTCCCGGGCTCGGCAGCGCGCACGGGACGTTCACGGTCAGGATCCGTAACGACTGCAACCCGGGTGACGAGCGGCTCACTGGTGTCTCGGTCGACAACGCCCCGGGCAGCTGCGACCTCGCGGCCGCCGGCGACGCGACCCACGACGGCAACTGCAAGGTCATCGTCACATCCACGGGCACCATCGGAACCACCACTCGCACGATCACCGTCGTCGTCTCGAAGACCGTGCTCCCGCTCAACGGCGCCCTCACGTTCCCCGGCTCGCAGGCGGACGTCAACGTCCGTGCCTCCAGCTTCGTGATCGACGGGCGTGACACGCGGATCGCCGATCGCCCCGGCGTGCCAACGGGCGCGGCGGCGGCGGTCTACGGCGTCGCGGTCAATGCGGGCCTTCCAGCCCTCGCCGCCCGTCTCGAGACAGCGCTGACGGCCGGGGGGCAGCACGACGTCCGCGGAAAGGACGAGACCGACCCGAGCGCGACGGTTCGCGGCGCCAATACCGTCTTGGCCGACGGCGCGCTCACATCGCAAGCGGTCATCGATTTCGTTCACGCCGCGAAGTCGGCGGCCGACGTGACGATCAGTGCCACACCCGGCAATGGGTTCACGCTCGGCAACATCGGCTCGACCTGCGCGTCCGATGTCGAGAGCTCGACGTGCTGGGGCACGACCGCGCGCCCCAAGATCGTATACATTCGCGGCACCCTGCCCAGCGTGGGCGCGCGCTCGCCGTCGCTGACCCTCTCCGGCGCGAGCTCGGGTACGGGCATTCTGATCGTCGAGAACGGCATCGTCGAGATCGGCGAGGACTTCCGATGGAACGGCCCCATCGTCGCCACCGGACGGAACGTCGGCATTCGCTTCCGAGGCGACGGCAGCCAGCTCGTGTACGGCGCCATGATCGTGAACGAGCTCAATCCGGCCGCCGCGGCGGGGATCGAGGGCGGCGTCGCGGGCAAACCACATATTCTATACAGCAACGAGGCCCTTGGCCTCGTCCAGAACGCTCTCAATCGCCGGCTCGTGACGACCCAAAGCTGGAGCGACCAGTAGGCGCCGTGGAACGCGAGTGCCCCGGAATTGAAACGTCCCCGGCGAACTCCACAAAACAGGGCCGGACGAGCCCGCGGTCACGAATTCATGGCGGCATCCCCTTTGGGGAAGGGACCGAGGCCCGGATGGGGGCCTCAGAGGCTGGCTCAAAGCGTTCCATGGTCTGGGGGCCGGGGGTCTCTAAGGCCCCGAATGTAGTAGATGGGAAAATATTGCCCCCCCCGGGGGGCGGCGCCCTATACTACATAGCCAACAGGGAGAAAGGCGTTTAATATGGCGTTCTTCCGCAAGTCTCCGGAAATCTTCGGCCTCGACATCGGGTCGAGCGGTGTGAAGGCGGTCCACGTCAAGGAGTCGGGCGGGTCCCACACGCTGACCTCTCTGGGGGTGGCACCCCTGCCCCCGGATGCCATCACCGACGGCACCATCAAGGACCCCACCACCGTGGTGGAGGCGATTCGGAGCGCCGTATCCCGGGCCGGACTCAAGGGCACGAGCTGCGCGATCGCGGTCTGCGGCCGCGAGCTGATCATCAAGAAGGTGCAGATTCCGGAAGTGCCCGCGAAGGAAGTCGGCGACGTCGTCCAGCTCGAAGCGGAGCACCATGTTCCCTTCGCGATCGATGAAGTGTTCCTCGACTACCAGAGCATCGGTCAGCACAACGGGGTCCTCGACCTCATCCTGGTCGCCGTCAAGAAATCCAAAGTGCTCGAGTACGCGGCGGTCGTCGAGGAGGCAGGCCTCGTGCCGTCAATCGTCGACGTCGACAGCTTCGCGCTCGGCAATCAGTTCGAGCTGAACTATCCGAGCGATCGCGGAGAAACGGTCGCGCTCATCGACATCGGCGCCTCGATCATGAAGACCAACGTCGTGCGCAGCGGCTCGACGATCTTCGCCCGCGACATCCCCTTCGGCGGCAACAACTACACGCAGGCCATCGCCCAGCAGCTCAAGATCCCGTTCGAGCAAGCCGAAGCGGCCAAGCTCGGCCGCGACGTCGGCGTCCGCTGGGAGACCGTCGTGCCGGCTCTGGAAGCGGTGTCGCGCGAGTTGTCGCTCGAAGTGCAGCGGACCTTCGACTATTTCGCGTCGACGGCTGAATCCGAGCGCATCGGAAAGATCGTTCTCGCCGGAGGCTGCGCCCAGCTGCCCGGGCTGAGCGACTATCTGTCGTCGAACTGGGGCATCCCGGTCGAGCTGACCAAGCCGTTCCAGCGCATCGAGATCGACCCGGGGTACGCGGACGAAGTCCATGCCGCCGGGCCGTCTCTCGCGGTCGCGGTCGGGCTGGCGCTGCGGCGGCCGGGGGACAAATCCCAATGATCAGAATCAACCTCGCACCCGAGCGGGGTCGGCGGCGTAAGGTCGGCTTCAAGGGAATCAAGCTGGGCTTGCCGGCCTTCAATCTGGGCTGGCTGTTCGGCGTCGTCTACCTCGCCCTGTTGCTCGGGATCGGCGTGTACTGGTGGTGGCTGACGAGCATGCAGGCGAGCCTCACCGCCGACATCGATCGCGCGCAGAAGGATCTCGCCCTGCTCAAGGCCCAGATCGGCCAGGAGAGCAAGGTTCGCGATCTGGCCACCGAGCTGCGCAAGCGCGTGGACGTGATCGAGGCGATCACCAAGGCGCCGGGGCAGAAGATCCGAGCTCGTCGAGGCCTTCGCGACCGTCCTCCCGAACGATCTCTGGGTGACCGCGTTCGAGGAGCGAGGCGGCCAGATCAAGATCACCGGATCTGCGTTCTCAGCCACCGCGGTCGCCGACTTCATGTCGAACCTTCGCGCCTCTGGAAAGTTCAAAGATGTCGACCTCGTGGTCACTCGCCGGGATCTGGCCCGGCCATCGCCGCTGGTGACGTTCGAAGTCACCTGCCGGTTCGAGGGCTGATATGGCGCTCCCCCCGTTCTTCGACCCGATCGTCAACGCCCCCAAGTCGCAGAAGCTCGTCGTCGGCATCATGGGAGCGATCGTGATCGCCGCCGCTGCGTACTTCCTCCTGCTGGCGCCGGCCGAAGCTCAGGTCTCCCAGCTTCGCGCGCAGCTGAGCTCGCTCCAGAGTGAGATCGCACGGAGCCAGGCGATCGTCGCCGACCTGCTCAAGTACCGCCGCGAAGTCGCGGAGCTCGAGGCGCGCCTCAACGCGCTGAAAGACAGGCTTCCGGGCGAGAAGGAGATCCCGACCCTCTATCGGTCGGTTTCCGATGCCGCGACGGCGTCTGGGCTTGCCGTCTCGCTCTTCCAGCCTCGCGCGCCGGTGGTACGGGACTACTACAGCGAGATCCCGATCGCGGTGAACGCCGAGGCGGGCTACCACCAGGTCGGCGAGTTCTTCGAGCGTGTCGCCAAGCTCGCGCGTGTCGTGAACGTCACGGAGATCAAGCTGAGCGGCCTCAACCGGCCGCGAAGCCCGATCCGCGCCGAGCTGGTTCTGGCGACGTACATGTACCGTCCCGTCGGCTCGGCGCCGGCGCCGAAGCCACAGGTGAGGACGAGACCTATGCATGCACACCGGGGGGTGCTGACGTCGGTCGGGCTGGCCATGATGCTGGGGGCGTGCGAGAGCACACCTCCCTCCGCTCCGCCGAAGCCGCCCGCCCGCATCCGACCCAGCCCGCAGCCGCCGCGGCGCCGGCAGTGCCGCCCGAAGTCGTCGTCGCGGTGCCGAAGTACGACGGCAACGGGGCGCCGCGATCCATTCGAGACCCTCGAGGTACGCGAGGGCTCGGGAGGCCTAACGGTGGCAGCGACTCGTCTCACGGGGATCGTCCGCAGTAATCGCGTCGCGCTCGCGCTGGTCGAAGCGCCGGATGGTATCGGGTACATCCTCAAACCCGGCGACACGCTCGGGGATGGCCGCCTGCTGGAGATCGGCTCCGACAGTGTGGTGTTCGTGGTGGCGCCCAAGACCGGCGCCCCTTCAAACCGCGTGGTTCTCAGACTGGCGACAAACTAAATGAACGCTGAAAGACGGATTCCCATTGTGCTGGTCGTGGTGAGCCTCGCGCTGGTGCTCCTGGTCCCGGCGAGTCCATGGGCCCAGACCGACCCGGCGCGCCTCAGCGATGTGACGGTGACGCCGCATCCGGATTCCGTCACCGTGTTCGTGAAGACGTCTCGCGAGGCGCCGTACAAGGCCGATCTGGTGGACTCACCCAACCGGCTGGTCATCGACCTCGAGAACACCGTCTACGCATGGCGCAAGACCCCGTTGAGCGTCGGGAAGGATCCGGTCAAGCAGATCCGCGGTAGCCAGTATCGCCAGGGCGTCGCCCGGGTTGTCCTCGATCTGAGCCGCACCGTCGGATACGCGATCCGCGAAGAGTCCGACGGTCTGGCGATCGTCATTCCGCACGGCGGCGCCTCCCGCGGCGGCCGGCTCGATGTCGCCGCGGCGCCCGCTCCGCGCGAGACTCAGCCGGCACCCGGCCCGCGCCCCGTGCAGCTGGCGCAGGCGACCCCGTCGCCCGCCACGCCGGCTCCGAGCAACGGCCAGCGGCTCATCTCCTTCGACTTCAAGGACGCGGATGTCGTGAACCTGCTCCGCATCCTGGCCGCCGAGAGCAACAAGAACGTCGTGATCGGCGACGACGTGAAGGGCAAGATGTCGATCACCCTGAAGAACGTCCCCTGGGACCTCGCGCTCGACACGATCCTGGAGACCCGCGGGCTCCGAAGGTGGAGAAGGACGGATGTGCTCCGCATCGTCTCCAACGAGCAGCTGATCAGGGAGCGCGAGGCCTCGGTGCGGGTCGAGGAGGCGCGGATCAAGGCCGAGAGCGACGTCCGCGCGAAGATCGCCGAAGCCCAGCTCAAGGAGCAGGAGGCGATCGACAAGAAGCGGCTCGCGGACGCGGCGGCGGCCGAGCTGCGAGCGCGGGGGCCGCTGCGCGAAGAGACGATCCGCCTCTCCTACGCCGATCCCGAGGAGGTCGCCAAGACCCTGCAAGGCATCCTCGGAATTCCGGCCTAGGGGGTCCAGGCCCAGATCGCGCCGGTCGCCGACGCGGAGGGCATGCCGCCCATCCCGGGACCGCCGTTCTCGGCGCTCTACGGGACGGCGCCGCAGATCGCCGCAGCGCCGGCCGCCGATGCCCACTCGCCGAGGTGCTGGCGAAGGGCATCACGATCCGCGCCGTACAAGCCCACGAACTCGATCTTCATCCGCCACTACGAGGCGGATCTGGAGCGCATCAAGAAGCTGATCCGCGAGAAGCTCGACATCCCGCTGCCGCAGGTGAAGATCGAAGCGCGGATGGAAATCCTCGATCGCGACGATCTCTTCGCCATCGGTGTCCAGTGGGGCGGCGGCGGCGTCCTCCAGGCCAACAGCCAACTCGATCCTGGTCGGCCGCGGATTCACCAGCTGACCCGGCAACTCGCTCGCGGTGCCGGGGGCTCAGCCCATGGCCGGCGTGTTCGGGCCCCCGAACGTCCCCTCGGGCAGCCCCTTCCCGGATCTGCTCCCGATCAGTGGCAGACCGGACTGCCGCTCGGGGGCAACCTCGTCAATCTCCCGGTCATCTGCGCCGCCCTCGGCGGCAGCCCGGCGGTCGCGAGCGGTGGCGCCGGCGGTATCGCGTTCGGCATCACCGGCAGCCGATACAACGTCAACCTCGCGCTCGAGGCGCTCCGCCTGCAGAGCAAGACGCGGACGCTGGCGCGTCCCGAGGTCGTGACGGTGGAGAACGGCACCGCGTCCATCTCCCTCGGCGAAGAAATCCCGTACGCGACGGTCAGCGCGGCCGGTACGCAGTATCCAGTTCAAGGAAGCGCTGCTGCAAGCTCGACGTGTGCCGACCGTCATCGCGAAGGCGACATCACCAAGATCAAGATGAAGGTGATCATCGAGAACAATTCGCGCAGTACAGAACGTGATCCTGGGCACGACCGCCGGTAAGCCCCCCGGCCATCAACAAGCGCAAGGCGCAGACGGAAGTCCTCATCAAGGAGGGCGAGCGGCTCGTCATCGGCGGTGTGACGACGAACCTCGACTCAGGACGAGACGCGGAAGATCCCGCTCTTCGGCGATATCCCGGTCTCGGCTGGCTCTTCAAGCAGACGGCCTCGCAGACCGTTGGCCGCGAGCTGGTCGTGTTCATCACGCCCTCGGTCCTGAAGGTCGACGCGGCCCAGGCCACGCCCGCACCAAGAAGTAGTACGATGAGCCGGACGTTCGGGTTCCACACCGCGGGCGACTCCCGCGGTGACCTGAGGCGCCGCCAGGGCGCCGACCGGACGTGGCCGTGCCTTGCACCGCCACGACGACACCCGTCTCCCCACCCGGAAAACCTGGTAGCCTTGACTGGGCGGCCCTTCGCCGTCCGGGGCGAGCCGGCAAATAATCCACATGAACGTCGACGTCAATCTCGGAGCCCGGTCGTACCGCATCGTCGTCGCCGTCCGGCGCGCTCGCGAGCGTCGGCCCGCGCCTGCGCGAGCTGTCGCCGGGCACGCGCGCCGCGCTGGTCAGCGACGCCGCGGTCGGGCGCCTCTACGGCAAGACGGTCGTCGCCAGCCTCGAATCGGCCGGGCTTCGCGGTGGCCACGATCGAGGTGCCGGAGGGCGAGGCCGCGAAGACCCTCGGCGGTCGCGCAGCGCTGCTGGGACGAGCTCATGACGGCCGGCCTCGACCGGACCTCGACCGTCCTGGCACTGGAGGCGGCGCGGTCGGCGACGTGGCCGGCTTCGCCGCCGCCACCTACATGCGCGGCATCAACTTCGTGCAGCTGCCGACGACGGTGCTGGCCCAGGTCGACGCCTCGATCGGCGGCAAGACGGCGATCGATCACGCCGCTCGCCAAGAACCTGATCGGGGCGTTCCACCAGCCGCGGCTCGTCTCGTCGATCCCGGCCGTCGCGCGAACGCTTGCCGGAGCGCGAATTCCGCTCCGGGCTCGCCGAGGTCGCCAAGCACGGCATCGTGCTGGACGCCGACTATTTCGCCGAGATCGAGCGCGACGTGGAGCCGCTCGTGGCCCGCGAGCTCGGCGTGCTCGAGCGGATCATCGGGGGATCGTGCCGGCTCAAGGCCTCCGTCGTCGAGCGCGACGAGCGTGAGGCCGAGCTGCGCCACGTCCTCAACTACGGCCACACCATCGGCCACGCGCTCGAGGCGGCCACCGGATACGCGCGCTACGCGCATGGCGAAGCGGTCGCGCTGGGCATCGTCGCCGAGGCCCGCCTCGCGCGGCGGATCGGGGTCGCCGACGCCGAGACGGTCAGCGCGGCAGGAGCGCCTGCTGGCGGCGCTCGGGCTCCCCGTCCGGGCGCCCTCGATCGACGTCGACCCCGTCGTGGGGGCGATCGCCCGCGACAAGAAGGCGAAGGACGGCCGCGTGCCCTTCGTGCTGGCGCCGAGCATCGGCGCGTTCCGCCTGGTGTACGACGTTCCGGTCGCCGAGGTTCGCGCGGCCGTCGCGTCGCTCGAATCGTGATGACCCGAGGCGCAATTGACAACGCAGACGCTCGCTCCGTATAACGCGCCTCGAGATGTCCGGCCACGATCCAGCGCTCGGCGGCGCCATCCGCCGGCAGGAAGAGCGGCTGGCGCGGGAACCCGCCTCCCTCGCCTTCGCACAGCTCGCGGATCTCTACCGCAAGGCCGGACGGACGCGCGACGCGGTCGCGCTCTGCCGGGACGGGCTCGGGCGCTACCCGCACTACACCACCGCCCGGCTCATCCTCGCCAAGGCGCTCGTGGCCGACGAGCAGCTCGCGGCCGCGCTGGTCGAGCTCAACGCCATCCTCGAGGTGAGCCCGCGGGACATCCAGTGCCATCGCCTGGCGGCGGAAGTCCATCGGCGACTCGGCCACATCGACGAGGCGGTGTACCATCTGGACGCGGCGGTCGCGCTCGATCCGGGCGACCGGGAGTCGCGCGCGCTCCTCGCGCTGCTGCGCGCGGCCGCGCCGGCGCCGGGCGAGGCCGCGGGCCTGGCCCGGGTCCTGGTCGACGACACGTTCACGACGATCACCTTCGGCGCCCTCTGCCTCGAGCAGGGATGTGTCGAGGAAGCCGCCCAGGTGTTCACCCGCATCGTGAGAAAAAATCCCGATCATCGAGAAGCGCGCGATCGGCTGGAGAACGCGCTCCGCGCCCGTCAGCGACGAAAGGGTTAGAGGCGATGCAGGTGTCAACGGCCGAGTTCAAGAAGGGGCTTCGAATCGTCTTCGACGGCCATCCGTACACGATCGTCGACTTCCAGCACGTCAAGCCCGGCAAGGGCGGTGCATTCGTCCGGACGAAGCTCAAGCACATGAAGCTCGGCAAGGTCATCGACAACACGTTCCGATCGGGCGAGAAAGTGGAGCTCGTCGATTTCGAAGAGAAGCACATGCAGTTCCTCTACCGCGACGAGCGGTACCACTTGATGGACCTGGAGACGTACGAGCAGGTCTCGCTGTCCGCCGACGAGATCGGCGACGCGCGCGAGTATCTGCAGGAGAACGCCGAGGTCGACGTGCTCTACGTCGGGGGCGCTCCGATAGCGGTCGCGCTGCCCAACTTCGTCGAGCTGGCAATCGCCCACACCGACCCGGGGGTGCGCGGCGACACGGCGCAGGGCGGGACGAAGCCCGCGACCCTCGAGACCGGCGCCGTCGTTCAGGTCCCCCTGTTCCTGAACGAGGGCGACGTCGTGAAGGTGGATACTCGAACCGGCGAATATCTCGGCCGCGTCGCGACGGCGGGCTGATGGCGCGGCGACCCCGGCAGCGCGATCCGAAGGACGGCGCGGTCGTCGATCTTGCGCGACGGCTCGGCACGCTCCTCGGCGAGCTCGGCCTGTCCGAGATCGAGGCGGCCGTCGGCGGGATCCGTGTTCGCCTGCAGCGCGGCGGTGCGCCGGCGACGGCGCCCGTGTCGTCCGGGGCGGGCTCCGCGGTCGAGCCGGCGCCCACGTCGGCGCCGGTCTCGGCGGAGTCCGCCTCGATGGTCACCATCGAGGCCCCCATGGTCGGAACCTTCTACCGGGCGTCATCGCCGACGGCCGAGCCCTACGTGAGCGAAGGCGATCTCGTGAAGGAAGGACAGATCCTCTGCATCATCGAGGCGATGAAGCTCATGAACGAGATCGAGTCCAAGGCGGCCGGCCGGATCGTCAAGATCTTCGTCGAGAACGCGCACCCCGTCGAGTTCGGTCAATCGCTGTTCCTGATCGACCCCTCCCGCTGAGCACGGGCGTGGCGTCTTCCCGCAACGCTCCGCCTGCTGGTCCTCGTTGCGGCGACGCTCGGGTCGCGGCGACCCTGGTGCTGGGCTGGCGGGAAGGCCGTCGGCCCGGGCCGCCCGACGCCGAGCGGACCGCCGTGTTCGCATCCACCCGAGCGCGGGATTCGCGCGCGCTCGCCGACGAGGCGATCCGCCTGTACGCCGCCGGCCAGTTCCCCCGCGCCTGCGAGAAGTTCGGCCGGGCCGCGGCGGACGAGCCAGGCAGCGCGACGCGGCGGCAGGACGTCGTGCGCTGCTTCGAGGGCTGGGGCTGGCACGCGCTCCGCGAGGGACGACCGGACGAAGCCGCGTTGCTGTTCGGCCAGGGGCTGACCGAGACGCCGGATGATCCGGCGCTTCTGAAGGGGCTGGGGCTCGCCGCCGTCCACGCGGGCCGGCCCGACGACGCGTTCGCGCCGCTCGAGCGAGCCGTGCGCGCGGAGTACGACCCGGAGGTCTGGCTCCTGCTCGCCCATCTTGCACGATCGCCGCGACGACCCGGCGCCGGCGATCTCGAACCTCAGGGTGGTGCTCGAGCGCGAGCCCACCAACGCGGCCGCGCGCCGGCTCCTCGAGAAGGTCGAGCGCGAGCAGCGGGCCGAGGCCGGCTTCCAGCGCGACGTCACGCCGCGCTTCGTCGTGAAGTACGCCGGCACCCACGACCCCGACGCCCGCCGGGCGATCATCGCGCACCTCGACGCGGCCGCCGAGCGCGTCGGGCGGATGCTCGCCTACTCTCCCCGGGAACGAACGACCGTCGTGCTGTACGAGCACCACGAGTTTCGGGGCGTGACTCGCGCGCACTCGTGGGCCTCCGGGCTCTTCGACGGGAAGATTCGGCTGCTGATCGGCGCGAGCCGCCCGCCGGCCCGCGAGGTCGAGCGGTTGGTCGTCCACGAATATGCCCACGCGGCCATTCACGACCTCTCCCGCGGCCGGGCACCGCGCTGGCTCCACGAGGGGCTGGCGCAGATCCTCGAGGGGGCGACGGCTGACCCGATGCTCCAGATCCCCGGAGGTCTGACGCTGGCCGGCGTGGAAGCGCTGGCCGGGGAGCCCGATCCCCTGCGCGCCCGCACCGGCTACGATATCTCGCTCTGGCTCGTGTCCGACCTCCTCGATCGGGGCGGCATCGAGTCGCTGCAGGAGCTCTTGCGACGACTCGGCGCCGGCGAGCGCATCGCCGAAGCGATGCCACGCATCTACGGCCTCCGCCTCGCCGAGCTCGAATCCCAATGGCGCCGCACTCTCGGCAGCTGATGATGACGCCGGCGATCGCTCACCCGGCCGACGGGTCCCGGGCGTGGTGGGGGTCAAAGGGACCCGTTCCCTGCACGCGACGACGGGCGACCCCGCCGGGATGGAGCCCAGCCGCGCGGAGCAGCGGACGCGTACCGCGTGGTCGTCTTGACCCCCGCCACGCCCGGGACCCGTCGCCGGGTGCGCGATCGCCGGACGGATGCAATGTTCCATAAGATTCTGATCGCGAATCGAGGCGAGATCGCGCTGCGGATCATCCGCACCTGTCGCGAGCTCGGCATTCGCTCGGTGCTCGCCCACTCGAAGGCCGACGCCCACTCGCTCCCGATGAAGATCGCCGACGAGACGATCTGCGTCGGACCCGACGCCCCGCGGCTCTCCTATCTCAACATTCCGGCCATCATCTCGGCCGCCGCGGTCACCGACAGCGAGGCGATTCACCCGGGCTACGGCTTCCTCGCCGAGAACCCCGCGTTCGCCGAGGTGTGCCGGGCGTGCTCGATCACGTTCATCGGGCCGTCGCCGGAGGCGATCCGACTCATGGGCGACAAGGCGCAGGCGCGCCAGATCGCCATGCAGGCGGGCGTGCCCGTCGTTCCCGGGAGCGAGGCCCCGCTGAAGGATTCCGCCGAGGCGCTCGAGGTCGCGGAGCGGATCGGCTATCCGCTCATCTTCAAGGCCGCGGCCGGCGGCGGCGGGCGCGGGATGCGCATCGTCAAGGAGCGGGGCGACGTGGCGCAGGCGTTCGACGCCTGCCAGTCGGAAGCCGGGGCCGCCTTCGACTCGTCGGCGGTCTACTGCGAGAAGTTCATCCAGAACGCGCGCCACGTCGAGGTTCAGGTGCTGGGTGACCGCAACGGCCTGCGGGTCCACATGGGCGAGCGTGACTGCTCGGTCCAGCGACGCCACCAGAAGCTGCTCGAGGAGTCGCCGGCGCCGCTGCTGCCCGCCGAGACCCGCGACGGCCTGCGCCGGGCCGCGCTCACGGTGGCCGCGGCGGTCAACTACGTGAACGCGGGCACGGTCGAGTTCCTCGTCGACGGCGACGGCCACTTCTACTTCATCGAGATGAACACGCGAATTCAGGTCGAGCATCCGGTGACCGAGCTGATCACCGGCATCGACCTCGTCCGGGAGCAGATCCGGATCGCCAGCGGCGACGCCCTCGGCTACCGCCAGGACGCCGTGCGGCTCGAAGGGCATGCGATGGAGTGCCGGATCAACGCGGAGGATCCCGAGACCTTCGCCCCGAGCGCCGGCCGCGTCACCGCATGGGTGCCCCCGGGTGGCTTCAACGTGCGGGTGGACAGCCATCTGATGGCGCCGTACGCGGTGCCGCCGTTCTACGACTCGCTGCTGGCCAAGATCGTCGTGCGCGGCGGGGACCGCGCCGAGGCGATCGACCGGATGCGCCGGGCCCTGCGCGAGACCGTGCTCGAAGGCGTCAAGACCTCGATCCCGTTTCACCTGAGGCTCCTGGACGATCCGGCGTTTCTCGAGGGACGAGTCAGCAGCGTCGAGATGGTGCGCCGCCGGAATTGATGGATCCCCCGCCGGGCCGCCCGCCAGCTCCTGCGGCCGGGCATGGTGCTCGGCCGCTCGACGCACAGCGTCGCCCAGGCTCGGACGGCGCAGGCGGACGGCGCCGACTACATCGCCGTGGGCTCGATGTACCCGACTCAGACCAAGCCCGACTTCGAGCTCGTGGGCCCGGAGCTCATCCGCGCCGTGCGGCCGGAGACCAGGGCCCCCCTGGTCGGCATCGGGGGAGTCACGCGCGAGAACGTCGCCCACGTGATCCGCGCGGGCGCTGATGGCGTCGCGGTCATCTCGGCCGTCTGCGGAGCGCCCGACCCGGCCGCCGCGACCCGCGAATTCCTCGCGGCGATCCGCGCGGAACGTGACTTGACGCGTCGCGTCCTATAATGTCGCTGCACCGGCCGAATCCATCATCGGACCGAACTCTGCGGCAGTGCGTGCTGCAGGCCGTCGCGGGGCTGGGCCTCGCGGGCCGAGGCGCGCCTTAATCTAAGGAGGGCAGCAATGATCCGTCACAGGGTCCGCCTCGTTCTGGCGCTCCTCGCGGTCCTGGCCGTGGCGCTGGTTCCGGCGTCGGAGCTGATGGCGCAAGCGAGCAAGGGCACGATCAAGATCGCCACGCAGAGCCCCCTCAGCGGGGGCCAGGCGGCGCTCGGTGAGGGCATCAAGCTCGGCGCCCAGCTCGCCCTCGAGACGCTCAAGGGCAATCTCGACGAAGCAAGGCTTCAAGGTCGAGCTCGTCCCGTTCGACGATCAGGCCAAGCCCGACGTCGGCGTGGCGAACGCGAAGAACATCATCGCCGACAAGGACATTCTCGTCGTGATCGGCCACCTCAACTCCGGCGTCGCCATCCCGTCGTCCGAGGTCTACAAGGAAGTCGATCTCCCGATGATCTCGCCGGCAAACACCAACGGAAGGTCACCGACCGGGGCTACCCGAATATCAATCGCGTCTGCGGCCGTGACGACGTCCAGGGCGCCCGTCGGGGCCGAGTTCGCCGCCCAGACGCTCAAGGTCAAGTCGGTGTACATCGTCCACGACAAGACGACCTACGGCCAGGGCGTTGCCGAGGCCTTCAAGAACGACGTGGAGAAGAAGGGCGTGAAGGTGGTCGCGTTCGAGGGCACGGAAGAGAAGTCGAACTTCGACCCGATCATCACGCCGATCAAGGCCAAGAACCCCGATCTCGTCTACTTCGGCGGCATCTACGATCAGGGCGCGCCCTTCTTCAAGCAGGCCCGTGAGAAGGGCGTCAAGTCGAAATTCCTCGGACCGGACGGCCTCGATTCGTCCGACCTGGTGAAGATCGCCGGCAAGGCCGTCGTCGGCATCTACTACACGACGGCCGCGGCGCCGTCCACGAGCCCCCAGGCCAAGCAGTTCGGCGACGACTTCAAGAAGAAATTCGGCAAGAACCCCGAGCCCTACGCGGCCGAGGCCTACGTCGCCACCGCCATCGCCCTCAAGGCCCTCGAGTCCACCGTGACCGGCGGCAAGGTGCCGACGCGCGCGGCCGTGGCGACGGCGATCCGCAAGGTCAAATACACAGGCATGACGGGGGCCATCGAGTTCGACGACAAGGGCGACCCGAAGAAGGCCTCGTACTATGTGATGCAGGTCGCCAACGAGAACCCCGAGAAGTGGGGAGAGAACAAGGAAGCAAAGCGCCTCGCCATCGCAGCGCCGCCGCTGAAAAAGTAAGCGGACGGCCGGGGGAGGCGTCCCCGCGGACCCCCTCCCCCGGCCCCCCGCCCGACCGCCCCCTCAAACGTGGCTTAGGCATGGACGTCGAACTCCTCGTCCGCATCTTCCCCGAGGTTCTCCTCGACGGCATCATCCTCGGCTTCATGTACGCCCTGATCGCGCTCGGCTACACGATGGTGTACGGCGTCCTGGAGTTCATCAATTTCGCCCACTCCGAGATCTTCATCGTGGGCGCCTTCGTCGGCGTGGAGATCCTGCTCGGGCTCAAGGGCGTCGGGCTCCTCGACGGGCTTCCCTGGCCCCTCGTCCTCGCTCTGGCTCTGATCGCGGGCATGGCCGTCAGTGGGCTGCTGGCGGTCAGGTGGAGCGAATCGCCTACCGTCCGCTGCGCAGTGCGCCCCGCTTGATTCCCCTGATCTCGGCCATCGGCGTCTCCTTCTTTCTGCAAGATCTCATCCGACTGTTCGAATCGCTCTGGCGAAACTCGTTCAACCTGGTCTACCCGAGCATGGATGTGCTCAACATCCGCTTCGAGCTGACCGGACGATCGACGTGTCGGTCAAGTCCCTCGTCGTCGTCGCCGGCGCGCTGCTGATGCTGTGGGCCCTCCATCTGATCGTCAACCGGACGAAGGTCGGCACCGCCATCCGCGCCGTCGCCGAGGACCAGGCGGCGGCGAGCCTCATGGGCATCGACGTCAACCGGATCATCTCGCTCACGTTCCTGATCGGGGGCGCGATGGGCGGAGCCGCCGGCGTGCTCTTCGGCGTGCAGTACGGGCTGATCAACCCGTACAGCGGCTTCATTCCCGGGCTGAAGGCGTTCACCGCGGCCGTGCTCGGCGGCATCGGCAACATCCCCGGCGCGATGGTCGGCGGGCTCGTCCTGGGACTCCTGGAGGCATTCGCGGCGCCGTATCTCTCGCTGCTCACGGGCGGGGCCTTCGGGGCGGAATACAAGGACATCTTCGCCTTCTCGGCGCTGATCCTGATCCTGATCTTCCGGCCCAAGGGACTTCTCGGAGAAGTCGTGCGGGAGCGCGCGTGATCCAGACGCTGCTCAGCGTCGGGCTGGTGGGAGTCTCGGCGTTCGCCGTCGCCACGTTTCCCCGGTCGGTCCTCGTGTTTCTCCTCTTCCAGGGCTCGCTCGTGTTCGTCTATCGTGCCCGGATTCCCGAGCCGCTCCGCTGGGGCCTCCTGATCGTGGCCCTCCTCGTCCTGATGCCGGTCATCGGGTATTTCAACGGCTACTACCTCGAAGTGGCGACCCAGGTCGGCATCTTCGTCGCGCTGGCCCTCGGCCTCAACATCGTGGTCGGCCTGGCGGGCTCCTGGACCTCGGCTACGTGGCGTTCTTCGCGGTCGGCGCGTACTCATGGGCCATCTTCGGCTCGCCGCACGCCAACATCATCTTCGGCGGCGGCTTCCCGCTGGCCGGCGGGTGGTTCTACGTGTTCCTGTTCGTCGGGCTGTGCACGGCGGCGATCACCGGGATCCTTCTCGGGCTGCCCGTGTTGCGGCTGCACGGCGACTATCTCGCCATCGTCACGCTGGGCTTCGGCGAGGTCATCCGCGTGCTCGCCAACAACCTCGACAAGCCGATCAACCTGACCAACGGCCCCAAGGGGATCACGCCGATCTCCCGGCCTCCGACGCCGTTCGGGCTGCCGTACGGCGAGTACTTCTACTTCCTCGTCCTGCTCATCGTGGTCGCCGTCGTCATCGTCAACCGCCGGCTCGAGGACTCCCACATCGGGCGGGCGTGGGAGGCCATTCGCGAGGACGAGCTGGCGGCCCGGGCCATGGGCGTGCCGCTGGTCCGGATGAAGCTCATGGCCTTCGCGTGCGGCGCGTCCTTCGCCGGCGTCATGGGCGTGGTCTTCTCGGCCAAGCAGATCTTCATCAACCCGGAGTCCTTCACCTTCCTCGAGTCGATCGGTGTGCTCGCCATGGTCATCCTGGGCGGCATGGGCTCGATTCCGGGCGCCGATCGCTCGGCGCCACGGTCGTGACCGTGCTGAACCTTCAAGTATTGAAGGGGTTCTCGCTCTGGCTCAACGAGCTGAAGAACGCCGGCGTGACGATCCTCGGCTACAGCCTCGCCGATCTCCCGACGCAGTTCGAGCCCGCCAAGTACGAGCGCATGGTCTTCGGCGTGATCCTCGTGCTGATGATGATCTTCCGTCCGCAGGGCATCTTCCCGGCGCGGCGCCGCCAGCGCGAGCTCGCCCGTTGAGGCCGGCGCGCGCGTCGCGTCGACCGCGCGCGGCGGCGTAGAGCCGCGATCGTGCCGGCCCTGTTCGAAGCCCGAGGCGTCACGAAGCGGTTCGGCGGGCTCACCGCGCTGCACGAGGTGGACTTCGCCGCTCGACCGCGGGATCTCATCGATCATCGGGCCGAACGGCGCCGGCAAGACCACGCTCTTCAACATCTTCACCGGGCTCTACGCCGCGGACGAGGGCCGCGTGACCTTCCGCGACCGGCCGCTGCTCGGCTTGCGCCCCGACCAGATCACGGCGCTGGGCATCTGCCGGACGTTCCAGAACATCCGGCTCTTCGCCAACATGACGGCGATCGAGAACGTGCTCGTCGGCATGAACTCGCGCATCTCGCTCCGTCTGTGGGATGTCCTCTCGCGCGGCCCCGCTTTTCGGCGGACCGAATCCGAGCTGCGCCGCGCGCGCCGTCGGGCTGCTCGATCGGGTCGGGCTGCAGGCCAGCGCGAACGTCGTCGCGCGCAATCCTGCCGTACGGCGATCGGCGGCGGCTCGAGCTGGCGCGGGCGCTCGCGTCCGAGCCCGCGCTGCTGCTTCTGGACGAGCCGACGGCGGGAATGACCCAGGGAGAGGCCTCCGCGCTCATGAACCTCCTGCGCGGCCTCGTCGCCGACCTGGGGCTCGCCATCATCCTGATCGAGCACAACATGCGCGTGGTCATGGAGATCTCCGACCGGGTGACCGTGCTGGATCACGGCGAGAAGATCGCCGAGGGGCCGCCGCGCGAGGTCCAGCGCGATGCCCGCGCGTGATCGAGGCCTACCTCGGCAAGCGCGGGGCCCGCGCCGAGGGTGAGGCCGCGTGCTTAAGGTCGAGTCGCTCGACGTCGCGTACGGCGAGATCCGGGCGCTCAAGGACGTGGCGCTCGAGGTGGGCCGGGCGAGATCGTCACGATCCTCGGCAACAACGGCGCCGGCAAGACGACCACGCTCAAGACGATCTCCGGGCTGCTTGCAACCGACTCGCGGCACCATCACGCTCGAGAACCAGTCGCTCGTCGACGTGCCGCCGCACACGATCGTCTCCCGCGGCGTCGCGCACGTGCCCGAGGGCCGGCGGATCTTCAACCGGCTTACGGTCCGCGAGAACCTCACGATGGGCGCCTATCTGAGAAGCGACACGCGGGTCGCGGCGGACCTCGAGCGGGTCTTCGGACTGTTCCCGCGGCTGTCCGAGCGGATCACCCAGATCGCCGGCACCTTGTCGGGCGGCGAGCAGCAGATGCTCGCCATCGGGCGCGCGCTGATGGCAAACCCTCGGGTCTTGCTGCTCGACGAGCCGAGCATGGGGCTGGCGCCGGTTCTCGTGGAGCAGATCTTCGACACGATCATCGACATCAACCGCCAGGGCATGACGATCTTGCTAGTCGAGCAGAACGCCGCCATGGCGCTCTCGATCGCGCACCGGGGGTACGTGCTGGAGACCGGCTCGATCGCGCTCACGGGGAGCGCGGCCGAGCTGTCCGACAACGCGGATGTCCGGCGAGCGTATCTGGGCGAATAGCGCGGTTGCGGGGCTCCTGCTCCTCGCCGCGCTCCTGATCTTCGCGAATCTGGACGACCGCCGCCTCTGGGACGACGAGGCAGAGACCGCGCTCCTCGCGCAGAACACGCTGCGCTTCGGCGTCCCCGTCGCGTGGGACGGCGTCAGCCTGGTCTCGCAGGAGTGCGGCGCCGACTACGACGAGAACTATCTGTGGCGCCAGACGCCCTGGCTCCCGATCTACCTCGCCGCGGCCTCGTTCGCGCTGCTCGACGTCTCGACCTTCACGGCCCGCCTGCCGTTCGCGCTCCTGGGTCTTCTCGCGGTGCCCTCGATGTATCTCCTGGCGCGCCGCACCTCCGCCGATCGGCTGACCGCGCTGATCGGGGCCGGCTCGCTGCTCCTGTCGGTGCCGTTCCTCCTGCACACGCGTCAGTGCCGCTACTACGCCGTGGCCATCATCGCCGCGATCTGGGTCCTCTACTTTTTCTTCCTGCTGCCCGTGCGCCGGCGCCTCGCCGCCGCGGGCCTGGCCCTGGCCCTCACGGTGCTCCTGCACGCGAGCCACCTCCTGTTCTTCGGGGCCGTGGCCGGGCTGGCGCTGGCGGCGGCCGCCGTGATGCGGGACCGGGCTCTGCTCCCGTGGCTCGGCGCCGCCGTGGCCGCTTCGGTCGTCGGGAATCTTCCCTGGCTCCTCGGGTCGAGTGTCGGGCAGACCAGCGGCCGGCTCCTGGCCCTTGGATCGCTGAAGTCGTTCGCGTGGAATCTCGCCGCCTACGCCACCCGCATCGAGCTCTACGCCTTTCCGGCCGTGCTGCTCGCGGCGGCGCTCGTCGTGCTGGCGGTCGCCACGCGCTCGCGACCGGATCTGCGGTCGGGCGGCGGGCACGCGTGTCTCGCGCTGTGCGTGTTCGCGCTGGGCCACATCCTTGTCGTCTCGACGGTGCCGTTCGTGTTCTTCCGGTACGTGATCACGCTCTTGCCCGTCTTTGCGCTCCTTCAAGCCTGGGCGATCCGGGCGCTGGCCAGCCGGAGCCGCGTGCTCGCCGCCGCGATCCTGGTGCTGGCCCTCCTGCCCGACCGCGCCGACCTGGTTCGCGGTCGGGTCTCGTTCACCCTGGCGCGGTACGTCGATGAGATCACGCACCACGTCACGGGTCCGATCGACGGGATCGTTCGCCACCTCGCGACCGCATCGCGGCCGGGAGACCGGCTCTTCATCTCTTACGGAGATCTGCCGCTCCGCTTCTACACGAAGCTCGATATCCGAGGTGGGCAGGGCTGCCAGAGCCTCGCCGGTTGGCCACCGCCCGACTGGGTGATCGTGCGCTACTTCTTCAGATTCCAGCCAGCGGCGCCGGGTGCCCGGGAGGATGCCGAGCGCACGCTCCACTATTTGAGGACCGAGGTTCCGCAGGACGCGTACCGACGGATCGACCTCCCCGTCGCCGACACGGTCTGGGAGAACATCCCGGAACCGGACCGGCACGTGTTCCGCGAGCCCGCCGACCGGCCCAGGATCACCGTGCACGAGAAGGCGCGCCCGTGACGCTCCGCGTGTGGGCGTGGCTCGCGGTGGCGGCGGTGGTCGCCGCGGCCGCCGCGATCCGGCTCCGGCTGCTCGACGTCCCGCTCGATCGCGACGAGGGCGAGTACGCGTACTTCGGCCAGCTCCTGCTCGACGGCATCCCGCCGTACGCCCTGGCCTACAACCTCAAGCTCCCGGGGATCTACGGCGTCTACGCCCTGATCCTCGCCGCCTTTGGCCAGACACAGGCGGGGATCCACGCCGGCCTGATCCTGGCGACCTCGGCTACCACGGTGGGCACCTATCTTCTCGGCGCTCGCCTCGCCGGACCGGTCGTGGGGGTCGTCTCGGCCGCGGTCTTCGCCGCTCTCTCGCTCAACCCCAAGGTCCTCGGCCTCGCCGCCTATGCCGAGCACTTCGCGCTCCTTCCGATCGTCGCGGGAGCGCTCGCCTTGGGAAAGACCGCCCGCGAGCGGCGGCCGCTTCACGTGCTCGCGTGTGGAATCCTGTTCGGCCTGGGGCTTCTCGTGCGCCAGAGCGCGGCGATCTTCATCGCCGGCGCAGTGTTCTACTTGCTCGTCTCCGAATCCTCGGAGAGGCCCCGTATCGGACGAGCCTCCGCTGTCGCCATCGTTCTCGGCGGCGCCGCCACGCCGCTGGCGCTCGCGTGCCTCGCGCTCCTGGCGGCTGGGACCTTCAGAACCTTTTGGTTCTGGGTGTTCTCGTACGCGCCCTACTACCAGGCGGATCTTTCGACGGGCTGGGGCAATCTGGCTCGGACTCTCGGCGCGGTCGTGCCGTCCGTATCGGTGGCGCTGGCCCTGGCCGCCATCGGGCTCGTCGCGATCCTCCGCGATCGACGCCGCGATCGCCGAGCGTCTCGTGCTGATCCTGGTGGCCTCGTCGCTTCTGGGAACGACCCTGGGCCTGCAGTTCAGGCCGCACTACTTCCTGATTGCCATCCCGGCTCTGGCGCTGCTCGCGGGCCTCGGGCTGGCCGCGCTGGCCGATCTTCTGGCGGCGCGGCGGCCGGGCGCGCTCCGCTGGGCGCTGCCGTGTCTCCTGCTCGCCGCCGCCCTTGGCCAGCCGCTGCACGCATCGCGCGCGGTGCTCTTCGCGCTGGACCCGGATCAAGTCTCGCGAGCCATCTATGGGCGCAACCCGTTTCCAGAGTCGGTGGAGATCGCGCGCTACATCCGGGAGCACAGCGCGACGGACGATCGAGTCGCCGTCGTCGGCTCGGAGCCGCAGATCTATTTCTACGCGGCCCGTCGATCGGCGACCGGCTACATCTACACGTATCCGCTGATGGAGCTGCAGCCGTACGCCTCGGCGATGCAGCGGGAGATGATCAGGGAGATCGAGACCGCAGCGCCTCGGTTCCTCGTCTTCGTCAGCGCGACTCGATCGTGGATCGCGCGGCCGGGCTCCGATCAGACGATCTTCGGCTGGTTCGAGGCCTACCAGCGTGGCTTCACCCGGGTGGGCGTGGCGGACATCGTCTCACCGCAGGAGACCGTGTACCGGTGGGGTGACGCGGCGGGCGGCTATGCGCCGCGCTCCGACGTCTGGCTGATGGTGTTCGAGCGAGCACGCCCGCGGTGATCGCGCTCGACTCGGCCGTGCCGGGAGGCTCCGCGAGCCCGGAATCCGGACGCGGGGGGCTCTGGGCCTGGATTGTCGTGGTCCTGATCCTGGCGGGTGTGGCGATGGTCCGCATGCGGCTGGTCGACCTACCGCTCGATCGAGACGAGGGTGAGTACGCGTACTTCGGGCAGCTCCTGCTGCAGGGTATTCCGCCGTACGCAGCCGCGTACAACTTCAAGATGCCCGGCATCTACCTCGTCTACGCCGCGATGCTCGCCGCGCTCGGCCAGACGCCGACGGCGGTCCACGTGGGGCTCCTGATCGCCAACGCGATCGCGATCGTCCTGATGTTCCTGGTTGGGCGCCGCCTGATCGGTACGCTCGGCGGCGTGGTCGCAAGCGCGGCGTATGCCACGCTAGCCCTCAGCCCGCGGCTGTTCTCGCCGGTGGCCTACGCCGAGCACTTCGTGGTGGTACCCGTACTCCTGGGCATCCTGGCGCTCACCGGCCTGAGCGAGCCCCGACGGATCGCGCTGCTGGGCGCCGGGGCGCTCTTCGGCGCGGCATTTCTGGTGAAGCAGAGCGGCGGCGCCTTCGCGCTGCTCGGTCTTGGGTACGTGCTGGCTGCGCGCGCGAGGCGATAAGCGGTCGAGGCTGCTCGCCGGCGCGACGTTCGTGGCCGGCGCCGTGGCGCCGTTCGCGGCGCTCTGTCTGCTGCTGCTCTCCGCCGGCACCCTCGGCTCGTTCTGGTTGTGGACGTTCACGTACGCATATCACTACGGCACCAGCGAGCCGCTGGCGCGTGGCGCGAAGCAACCTCTGGGCCGCGCTCGGATCCATCCTGCCTACCTGCTACCTCACGGTGGCCCTCTCCGCCCTCGGGCTCACCGCCGTCGTCTGGGATCGCGCCGCCCGTTCGCGAGTCGCCCCGATCGGCCTCCTCCTGGTCTCCGGCTTCATCGGGACGTCGGCGGGCCTCTACTTCCGGAACCAGTACTTCATCCTCGTGCTTCCAGCCGTCGCGCTCCTTGCGGGTCTCGCGGTCGACGCCGTCACCCGCCGCCTGGCCTCCGGCGCGGCGCCAACCGCGCGGGCGGCCATCGCGGTCCTGCTCACGGCCGTTCCGCTCTTACACCTCCTCTACCTGGAGCGCGCGATCCTCTTCACCGCCACGCCCCGCCAGGTGGGCCGCGCCCTGTACGGCATGAATCCGTTTCCCGAAGCGGTCGAGATCAGCAGATACCTCAAGGAACGGACCGCGGTCGACGACCGCATCGCCGTGGTGGGCTCGGAGCCGGAGATCTACTTCTACGCGCAGCGACGCGGCGCCACCGGATTCGTCTACACGTATCCGCTGATGGAGCCCCGGCCGTACGCGACCGTGATGCAGCAGGACATGGTGCGCGAGATCGAGACGGGGAATCCACGTTTCGTGGTCTTCGTGCACGTGTGGTCCTCGTGGCTCATCCGCGCGGAGTCGGATCAGACGATCTTCCGCTGGTTCGACGAGTACCAGAAGCGATTCCAGCGCGTCGGCATCATCGACATCATCTCGCCCGAGCAGACGCGCTATCTTTGGGGCGAGGCGGCGGCGGCCTACACGCCCGTCACGGACCGCTGGATCGCCGTCTACGAGCGCCGCGCGGCGCCCGCCACCGACGAAAGGACCCGGCGATGAGAAGCCACGGTTTGACCTTCGAGCAGCACGAAGTCGGCGCCACCTTCCGCACCCTCAGTCGGACCGTGTCGGAGACCGACATCGTGACCTTCGTCAACTTGTGCGGCTTCACCGAGCCGCTCTTCATGGACATGGAATACGTCGCGCGCGAGTCGGTGTTCAAGCGGCGCGCGGCCCCCGGAGCCTTGACCTTCGCGCTCTCCGAGGGACTCATCATGCAGACCGGGCTCATCCACGGCACGGGGATGGCCTATCTCGGCGGCGAGATGCGCCTGACGGCGCCGGTGCTCGAGGGCGACACCCTGACGGTGGAGATCAAGGTCACCGACAAGCGAGAGACCAAGAAGGCCGACCGCGGGATCGTCACCTACCTCCACCGAGTGCTCAACCAGCGCGACGAGCAGGTGCTGGAGGCGCGAGTGCAGCGGATGATCCGCCGCGACAACCGCTGAGCGGTGCCGCTCGCGTACAATCGCCGGAGAATTCTCGAGTGGAGGCGCAGGAAGTGAACGCCAGGATCGTTCAGATCAGCATCTCGCGGGGCGGGGTTCCGAAGACGGCCGTTCCCGCGGCGCGAGTGACGACCAAGGGACTCGAGGGCGACGCGCAACGCAATCGTGAGCTTCACGGGGGCCCGGAGCGCGCCGTCTGCCTCTATTCGATCGAGGCGATCGAGCGCCTCCAGGCCGAGGGCCACTCGATCATGCCCGGCGGCATCGGCGAGAACGTGACGGTCGGGGGACTCGACTGGTCCGCCGTCGTGCCGGGCGACCACATGCTGCTCGGCGACCAGGTGCTCGTCCAGGTGACGCGCTACACGAGCCCGTGCGTCAACATCGTGGGCGCCTTCAAGGACGGTGAGTTCGCCCGCGTGTCCCAGAAGCGTCATCCCGGCTGGAGTCGCGTCTACGCGCGGGTGCTGGTCGAGGGCACGATCCGCCGTGACGATCCGGTGCGCCTGCTCGACGAGATCCGGGCCGCCGAGCTGACGCGCCGCCGCCTCCAGGTGAGCCGCCGGGCCTCCGTCGTCATCATCGGCGGTGGCGTCACCGGCGCTTCGATCGCCTTTCACCTCACTGTCGCCGGCGTGCGCGACGTCCTCTTGCTCGAGCGAAGGACCCTGGCGTCCGGGGGCACGGGCCGATCCGTCGGCATCGTCCGCCAGCTCTACCCGACAGCGGAGACCAGCCGCATGGTCGTGCGCTCGCTCGGCGTGTTCCAGCGCTTCGGCGACGCGGTCGGCGGCGAAGCCGGCTACGTCGCGTGCGGCGCGTTGATCGGCGTCTCGGCGCACGATGCGGGCGAAGCTCGAAGCGACGGTCAAGCTGCAGCGGTCCGTCGGCGTCCGCGCCGAAGTGCTGGAGCCCGAGAGACCTCGCGCGCGTCGAGCCGCGGATCGATCCCGAGACCGTCGGCGCCGTCCTCTACGAGCCCGAATCGGGCTACGGCGATCCGACCGCGGTCACGAACGGCTACGCCGACGCGGCACGCCGCAACGGCGCGCGTATCGAACAGGGTGTCGAGGTCGTCGCGATCCGTAGCGCGGCCGGCCGCGTCGAGGGCGTCGACACCGCCGCGGGCGAGCGCATCGACACGCCGGTCGTCGTCAACGCGGCGGGCCTCTGGTCGCCGGCCGTCGCGCGCCTGGCCGGGGTCGAGCTCCCGATCGTGATCGGCCGCCATCCGGTGTTCGTGGTCGAGCGCGACGCGTCGTTCGGCCGGCCGCATCTCGTCTATCTCGATCTTGCTGGTGGAAGCTACGCGCGCCCCGAAACGGGCGGACTCACCCTCACCGGCTCGCTCACCGACGACGAGACACAGCACCCGATGGAGCCCGAGCTGCTCGGCGCCGACGTGGGTCTCGACGAAGCGTCCGAAGTGCTCGAGCGCACCGGCCGCGCGATCCCGCGCCTGGCCGAGGCGCGCTACCGTCGCGGCTGGGCCGGAGCGTTCGACATCACCCCCGACTGGATGCCGATCCTCGACGAGTCGCCGCTGAGCGGCTTCTGGATCGCCGCCGGCATGAGCGGGCACGGCTTCAAGCTGTCGCCCGCCGTCGGGGAGATGATGGCGGCGCTGATCACCGGCGCCACACCGCCGGTCGAGCCCGCGCCGTTCGCCCTCGGGCGCTTCGGCGCGCAAGGATCGAGCGGAACCTTCGTGGCGTCCTATCTCGGCTGAGCGACCGGTAGCGCGACAGCGAACGTCGTGCCGGCTCCCTCGAGGCTCTCGACGGAGATTCGCCCGCCGACCGACTCCACGATGGTCTTGGTGATCGCGAGCCCGAGCCCGGTGCCGGCGATCTCGCGGGTCGCCTTGCTCTGGACCCGATAGAACTTGTCGAACACGTGAGGCAGGTCGCGGGCCGGAATCCCCAGGCCCGTGTCCGACACGCGAATCGTCACGGTCTGGGCGCCGTCGCTGTCGGCGGAGAACGCGGCCGAAACCGTGACCCGCCCCCCCGACGGCGTGTACTTGATGCCGTTGTCGATGAGATTGACGAGCGCTTGTCGGATTCGAATCGGGGCGGCCATGACGATCGCCTCTTCGGGCAGATCCGTCTGGAGCTCGATCGTCTTGCGCTCCGCGTTGGGTGCCACGATCCGCATGGCCTCCCCGGCGGCGGGCACCAGTCCATCGGCTCCCGGGCGGCATCGAGCCCGGCTTCGATCTTCCCGATGTCGAGGAGGTCGGTGACGAGGTCGGCCATGTGCTGAGCCGTATCGCGGATGTTCTGGACCAGTGCGCCTCGAAATTCGGATCCGTCGGCCCGGCCATCCGCATCAGGTCCGCGAGACCCGCGATGACCGTGATCGGGCTCTTCAGATCGTGCGAGACGGTGTTGACGAAGTCGTTCTTCATCTGCTCGAGGTTCTTCAGCAAGGTGATGTCGCGGAGCACGACCGCCAGTCCGACGGGCTCGCCAAAGGGGGTCACGACCTGGACCAGGCTCGCCTGCGCGGTCCGGCCGTCGGGCAGCGGCAGCTCGGAGATGCCGGGCTCGCCCTTCACGAACAGCTCGCGCAGCGGGTCGTAGTCGACGACCTCGAGCAGCGGCCGGCCCTCGACCGCGTCCGGCGACAAGCCGAGCATCTGGCGCACCGCTCCGTTCGCGAGCAGCACGAGGCCGCCCTGGTTCATCGCGATCACCGCGTCCGCGGTGCTGCCGAGCACGCCGAGCATCGTCATGCGCTCGTCGGCGAGCGACTGGTAGGCCTGCGAGGTCTCGAGCGCGGCCGAGAGCCCCGCCGCCAGCAGGGTCGCCACCTGGACGTCCTCGTCGCCGTACGTGATCGGACGGCGGGCCGCGAACGAGCAGCGCGCCCAGCACGTCGAGCCCCCGGCGGATCGGTACGACCAGGGTCGCGCGCAAACCGGCCGCGATCAGCACACCTTCGAGATCGTGGACGCCCTCGCGGACGTCGCTCAGATCGTCGATCCGTTGCGCATGCCCCGTGGTGATCGCGCGCCCCGGTAGCCCCTCGTAGAGCGGGAATGCCCGCAGGCTCACGGCGCCGGTGTCGAGGCCGGCGAGCGTATGCACGAGGTAGCTCCCTTTGTCGGGATCCGACAGACACACCGCGAGATAGTCGCGCGCGACCACGCTGCCCGCGTGGTCGCCGAGGGTCTGGAAGAAGTGGGTGGGAATCGGCGAACGGAACAGCTCGATCAGAAGCTCGCTCAGCCGCGTGAGGCGTTCGGCCTGGCTCATGCCGGTACGTACATCGGGACGCAGCGGGCGCGCGCCAGCTCGGCGAGCTCCGCGCCGCTTGGAACCGGATCGATCGGGCCGACCACCGTGACGTTCCGGATCACGCCGTGCTTGTCGATCAGGAACATGCCCTGCTCGTGCGCGGTCATCGCGTGGTGATGAAGGCGGCGCACGAAGTTCCGGTTCATGACGTCGAAGAACGCCCCGCGCGTCTGGTTGACGCTGTCGCCGTGTGTGAACGCGTGAGCGAAGCTCACCACTGCCGTGCGGGTCGCCTCGAGCGCACCCCGATCGCCGAGGCCGTAGACCGCGAAGAGCCGCTTGTCGGGATCGCACACGAACGGGAACGGCAGCGGCGCGGGGCCGAAATATCGCCGCGCGCTCTCCAGGAGATTCGGCGCCACCTGGATGACCTCGGTCTCGGCGCTCCGGAGCGCCTCGTAGTTGCTCCGGATGCCGTCCGTGTAGATTCGACAGAAGGGGCACGTGAAGCCGCGCGAGAACCACACGACCACGTTGCGACGCTCCCGGTAGGAGGCCAGGTCCACCATCGGTCCACGGACCGAAGGAAGCGAGAAGAGCGGCGCCCGCTCGCCGACGGAGGGACGCTCGACTGTGTGCTCCACGGACTCGGCTGTCGCCATGGTCTCCGGTCCTCGAGTCAAACTCTCCGCTTCTGAGAGGCAAGAGGTATACCAATGGCAACTAGCTGATTTAACTATCGTTCCTGCGAGATTTTGACCTTCCGCGAACGGTAGTTTCCGGTCGGGTTGGCCAGAAACGAGCCATCGACGGCGCTAGTGGCCATGGACAGTCCGGCAAGAGGCTAACCATCCCTGTCAGACACTCCTTCTGATGTCCCGCACGAGACAGTGGGCTGTCCGGAAAGGCGCCATAGGGATCAGCCACTTGCGCCAACGAGCGCGCTCGTCGGCCAGAATTTCGCCGCCGGTCAGGCGTGGCTTATCGATTGCACCGACTGGATGCAACAAAGGAGAGCAGCGGCTTGCCATCGTTCCGGTCGCCCGTCGAACCCAGAGAGGCACGCGGTCGACGTCACGGCGACCTCGCCCAGCCGGAGTTGTCGATCGTGATGCCCGTGTACAACGAGGGCGCCGTGATCGCCGAAGTCGTAACCTCGTGGCTGCAAGAGCTCGAGCGCCTCGGCCTCGACTACGAGTTCCTCGCGTACGACGACGGGTCGCGGGACGAGACGGGCCGCATCCTCGAGCGGCTCGCCGACGATCAGCCCGGCCTCGTCGTGACGCGCAAGGCGAACTCGGGTCACGGGCCGACGATCCTCCGCGGCTATCGCGAGGCTCGCGGCGAATGGGTCTTTCAGGTCGACAGTGACGACGAGATGGGACCTGAGCACTTCGAGGGGCTCTGGGCGCGACGAGACGACTTCGATCTGCTGGTCGGCCGGCGACAACACCGAGACTCCCCGCTGGCGCGCCGGCTCATCACCGCGGTGTCCCGGGCCACGGTGTGGACGTTGTTCGGTCACGCCGTGACGGACGTCAATGCACCCTATCGGCTCATGCGCCGCTCGAGCCTGGAGTCGATTCTTGCCGTGATCCCGGCCGAGACGTTCGCGCCGAACGTGATCATCTCGGGGCTGGCAGCCCGGCGAGGGCTGCGAGTTCGCGAGGTGTGGGTGCCTCACCGCGGACGGCGGACGGGAACGGTCTCGATCGTCAAATGGCGCCTGTGGAAGGCCGCGGCACGGGCCTTCGGCCAGACCGTGACGGCCGCGCTGCGCGCACGGAGCGCCTGGGTGGCGCTGACGCACGATCCCGGCCGGGTTCTCATCCTCGGCGCCGGACCGACGGGGCTTGGCGCCGCTCATCGGTTCCAGCAACTCGGCTTCCACGACTTCCACGTCCTCGAGTCGGCGCACGCGGCGGGTGGCCTCGCGACGAGCGTCGTGGACGAACAGGGCTTCACGTGGGACCTCGGTGGCCACGTGCAGTTCAGCCACTACGCCGTACTACGACGACGTCCTCGACGCCGCCCTCGGCGACGAGTGGTTCTGGCACGAGCGCGAGTCGTGGGTGTGGATCAAGGGACGCTTCGTTCCGTATCCGTTCCAGAACAACATTCACCGGCTCGATCGCGAAGACATGGATCTCGCGCTGCGAGGGCTCGAGCGCGCCGCCGCAGCCCGTCCAACGACGGCCGGCCGCCCACTTCGACGAGTGGATCCACACGACATTCGGCGAAGGCATCGCCCAGCTCTTCCTCTCCCCTTACAACCTCAAGGTCTGGGGAGTGCCGCCGGAGCGAATGGGCGTCACGTGGATGGGCGAGCGCGTCGCCGTCCCTGATATCGAGCGCATCCGAAGGAATATCGCCGAAGGCCGCGACGACGTCTCGTGGGGGCCGAACCATCGCTTTAGATTCCCCAAGCAGGGTGGCACCGGCGCAATCTGGCGGCGAGTCGCCGAGCTCATCGCGCCCACGCATCTGCTCTTCGACCATCGATTCGCCCGCGTCGACGCCGCCGGCCGCACCGTGACGCTCGCCAACGGCCGGACGATGCGATACGACACGCTGATCACGTCGATGCCTGTCGACCTGTTGGCCGAGGCGTGTGAGGGCCTGGCGGCCGACACGAGACGGGCCGCACGGGCGCTCGTTCACAGCTCGGTCCACATCGTCGGCGTCGGCCTCAGGGGTCCGTTACCCACCGAGCTCGGCCGCAAGTGCTGGATGTACTATCCGGAGGATCACAATCCCTATTACCGGGTGACCGTCTTCTCGAACTACTCACCCGCCAACGTCCCGGACGCCGAGCGCTATTTCTCGCTGATGGCCGAGGTGTGCGAGTCGCCGGACAGGCCGGTCGATGAATCCTCGCTTCGGGATTGGGTGCTCGCCGCGATGCGAAAGGATGGCCTGATCGGCGCCGACGCCGACGTCGTCAGCTTCTGGCATCGGCGCGTCGAGCACGGCTACCCGACGCCGTTTCTCGGCCGCGACGAGGTGCTCGGCCAGCTGATCCCCGCACTGGCCGATCACCACATCTACTCTCGCGGGCGGTTCGGAGGCTGGAAATACGAGGTCGCGAACCAGGACCACAGCTTCATGCAGGGCGTGGAGCTCGCCGACCGGTTGCTCGACGGCACGCCCGAAACGACCTATTTCGATCCAGTCCGAGCCAACTCCGGCGTGTTCCTCCGTAAGTGAAAACGCCGTCCGGGCAGACCTCGACGGTCGTCGTCGTTCTCGGCGCGCTCGCGCTCCTCATCGCCGCGGCGCGGCTGCACACCTACGACGAGCCGCTCGAGCGCGACATCACGTCGGCGGCGGTGATCGCCCACGAGATGCTCGGCGGCCGGTCGCTGTACGCCGACATGTGGGACCACAAGCCGCCCGCGATCCACTTGACCCACGCGCTGGCGATCCTGCTCGTGGGCCACGGCCCGAGCGCCATCTACCTCCTCAACGTCGCCGCCGCGATCGCGACGCTGCTGGGCGTCTACGCCGCGGCCTCCGGCGTCGGCGGGGTCGCCGGCGGGCTCTGGGGCGCGGTCTTCTGGACGCTCGTCTCCGGCGACGTGTGGCTGCAGGCCAACCAGCCCAATGCCGAGGTCTTCATCAACGCCTGCATCGTCTGGGCATTTGCCCTCCTCGTCCGTGCCAGCGGGCAGCCGCGCGTCTGGCGCGTCCTCGCAACGGGCGGCCTATTCGCGCTCGCCTCTCTCTACAAGCCGGTCGCGGTCGCTCCCGCGACCCTGCTGGCGCTCGCTCACATCGTTGCGCCCTGGCCCGGCTGCTCGCGACGTCGGGCTCTCGCCGACGCTCTCCTCATCGGTGGTGTCGGTGCGGCCGCCTGGCTCGCCACCGGCGCGTACTTCGCCGCTCGCGGGCACTTCGCCGACTTCTACCAGGCCGTGTTCACCTACAACCACTTCTATTCTTCCCAATACTGGTCCGACAACAACACGGTGAGCTCCCAGAGCCTGGCGGGGAATCTCCTCAACAGCGTTCTCCCCGATGAGCTCTTCCCCAAATCCTCTCGCTCGCGACGACGCTCGCGGTCTTCACTGTCGCCGGCGCGGTGCGTGGCGCGCTCTCCGGTCCACGCCGCCCGTGGCTGCTGCTGCTCGGGCTCGGTATCGGGACTCACCTCGCCGTGGCGCTTCCCGGCCAGTGGCGCCCACACTACTACCAGCTCTGGCTCCCGCTGCTCGCGGTCGGCGCAGGCTGGGCAGCCGCGGCCCCGTGTGCTCCGGACGCGCGGCGAATCCGCAGATGGGTGCCGTCACTCACCGCTTCGGCCGCGGTCGTCCTGCTGCTCGCCCAGCAAGCCCCGCTCTACCAGGCGCCGCCCGAAGCGTGGTCACGGCTCAAATACGGCGACGTGTTCGTCATGGAGCAGGAACTCGGCCGCGAGCTGGGTGCGCTGCTGGCGCCGGGCGAGACCTTCTACGAATGGGGCGCCGAGACCGGGCTTTACTTCGAGAGTCGGCATTCGCCGCCGAGCGGCGCGTTTTACGTGTTTCCTCTGGTGGAGGGGCCGGCCGCGGCGCCACTCACCGTGCGCGCCGTGGCCGATCTCGACAGCCGATCGCCAACGATGTTCGTCGTCAACTTGAGTTTCCGGGCACGGGCCCGCCATCCCATTCTGGACTGGGCCCAGACCCACTACGTGGCCATGGCGGGCAGCGGCGATCGTGGAAGCTACGTGCTTCTCGTCCGGAGAGGCAGCCGCCTCGACGTGCCCCCGACACGATAGTTCGCGGTCTGGATCAGGATTCGTCCGGGACAGTGAGTCCGCCATCCGAGTCACATGTGTCAGGGCACGATGGCGCGATCGCTGCCCGGCATCCCGGCGATGGGATGAGGCTCGAAGATTTCCCCTGATATCAATCGTTTGGGACTCACCCCGACGGAACGGCGCCTGGCTCGTCGCTTGCACGCTTGTGGCCTTGCGGTGAAGCGCGGCGACACGAGCGCGATGCGTACTCAGGACCTGAGCCTCGAGGTCGGCGAGGCGCCCGGCGCGCTCGCCGAAACCACTCGGTCACTAGGCGCGCCCGCGCCATCGCTGGCCCTACGCGCCGCCGGTGCACAGCGTTCGCTCGCCGTCGTGCTGTTGCTGCAGCTCGCCCTGTCGGCGGTGGTGGTCGTTCTCATGGCGGTGAGAAGCCCGATCAACGCTCACCCCGATGAGACGCTTCATCTCGACGCCGGCCGATACTTCGTCGACAACTGGCTACCCCCTCCCGTAGGCGCGCCGGACAGCGCCGCGTCGTACAGCAAGTACGGCCGGTCCTACGTCGATGAAGGGGACATCGTCTACTGGATGTTCGGTGCGGCCGCCGCCCTTGGCGAGCGCGTCGGCGTGGCCCCTCCAGTCGCGATGCGGTGGTTTCAGGTGTTGCTCTATTGCGGCCTGGTCGCGTGGACGATCGTTCGCGCGAGACGGTTCACACCGGCTCTGGGGTTCCTCGTGTTGACCCCCCAAGTCTGGTACGTCTTTTCGTACATCAACGGCGACGCGCTTCCCTTCGCGCTGCTCACGGTCATTCTGATGGAGCTGGGCTGGCCCGACTCCAGTGTTCGGTCCTTCTTGAGCGGCGCGAAGGTGCGGCCGACCGGCGGCGTGTTCGTCGTGGGAGCGTTGCTCGGGCTCCTCGTCCTCTCCAAGCTGAACTACATGGTCGGCGTCGTGTTCGTCGGCGGAGTCCTCGCGTGGCTCGGCAACGACGCGAGGCACTGGAAGCGCGCGGCCATTTTGGGCGTCATCGCCGCGGCCGTGGCACTCCCGTGGATGACGTACCACGGCTGGGTGAACGACTTCCACACCGAACAGAGGATCTTCGAGCACGTCGAGAAGGTCGCCGTTCCGGAGATGAAGCCATCGGCCCAGACCACTCCGAACTCGTTTCCCTTCATGGCGCTGCGGGCCAAGGGCGTGCCCCTCTGGGATGTCCTCACGACGCTCGACTGGTTGGGGCTCTCCTTCCGGAGTTTCTGCGGCCTTTACGGATGGATGAGCGTCGTCGCCGTTCCATGGTTCTATCGCGCCTTCGCCGGGCTCTACGTCGCTCTGCTTGCGATCCTCATCCTCCCGGTCGTCCTGCGCGGGTCTCGACGAGCATGGTCGTTGCTGGTCGGCGTCGCGGTCTGCGCCGCGCTCGTGCTCACACAATCGGTCTACCGGTCCTGGACCTATGATTTTCAAGGCCAGGGTCGGTACCTCTTCCCATCCTGCCCATGCTGTTCTTCTACTGGCGACAGTGTGAGGTGGCCCCTCTCCGTGTCCCAGCGCTCGTCGTGACCGCGCTGGTTGGGATGCACGCGCTCCTGTCGTTCGTGCTGATCGGGCTCGGAGCCCTTGCCCGGCATGCTTGAATCGCGCCAGGCGGTGGAGCGGTGAGCGCGCGCACCTTCCGAGACATGCGCGAGTTCAAGTCGTGGAACGACGCGATGGTCTCGAAGTACGACGTCGAGCAGTTCCACGATCATCCGAGCCCGCTGATCCGGTACGTCGAGCGCAAGCGCGTCCGGCGCATCCTCGCTCTGCTCGGGGCACGGCCGGGAGATCGCGTCCTGGAGATCGGCTGCGGCGCCGGCAACATCCTGGCGCAGATACCCAGCGCCCGGCGCGTCGGGATCGACCTCGCCGAGTCGCTGCTGGCGAAGGCGGCGCGCCGGCTGATGAAGCGCGGCGCCCTCGTGCAGGGCGACGCCGAGCATCTGCCCTTCCGAGATCGCGCGTGGGAACGCGTCTATTGCTCGGAGGTGCTCGAGCACATCCCCTCGCCGGCCGCCGCGCTCGCCGAGATGCGTCGCGTCGTCGCGAGCGGTGGCGTCGCCGTCGTCTCCGTGCCCAACGAGCGACTGATCAACACGCTCAAGGCGATGCTTCGCGCGAGCGGTCTCTACCGCGTCCTGCTGGGCTCGCGCTCCGGGGACTACCAGATGCCCGAGCGCATGGACGACGAGTGGCACCTGCACGTCTTCGATCTCGCGGCGCTGCTCGCGCTGATCCCGCCCGGGCTGCGGGTCACGCGCATCGAGGGCATCCCGTTCCGTTGGCTTCCGCTTCGCTATGTCGTGCGCTGCGAAGCCGACGATCGGGCGCCGTGATGGCAGAGCGAGAGGGCGTCTCGGTCGTCCTGCCGGTCCTCAACGAGCGCGACAACCTGGAGCCGCTCCACGCGCGCCTCACCGAGGCGCTCAAGCCTCTCGGCCGCGACTACGAGATCATCTACGTGGACGATGGCTCCGCCGACGGCTCCTGGGACGTGCTGCGAGCGCTGGCCGCGGGCGACTCCCACGTGCGACTGGTCCGGCTGCGGAAGAACTTCGGCCAGACGCCGGCGCTGTCGGCGGGGCTCGCTCATTCGCGCTACCCGATCCTCGTCACCTTGGACGCCGACTGCAGAACGATCCTCGCGACATCCCGCGGCTGCTCGAGGCGCTCGGCGATTCGTACGACGTGGTCTCGGGATGGCGGCGCCGCCGGAACGATCTCTGGCTCTCGCGGCGCCTGCCATCGAACGCGGCGAACTTCCTGATCCGCAAGGTCAGCGGCGTGCCGCTCCACGACTTCGGCTGCACGCTCAAGGCGTACCGGCGCGAGGTCATCCAGGACGTGAGCCTCTACGGTGACATGCACCGGTTCCTCCCGGTCCTCGCCGCGTGGGTCGGCGGCCGGGTGACCGAGTTGGAAGTGACCCATCATCCGAGGACTCGCGGCGTCTCCAAGTACGGGCTGACGCGCATCTTCAAGGTGCTCGTGGATCTGGTCACCCTGAAGTTCATCGGCGATTTCTCGTCGCGCCCCAACTACATCTTCGGCGGCTTCGGGCTCCTGAACCTCGCCCTCGGCTTCCTCGCGTTCGCCGTCGTCGCCTATCGGGTCCTGGTCCTGCGGCATCTCGAAGCGACACCGCTGGTCTTCCTGATGGTGATGTTCTCCATGACCGGCGTCTTCTCGCTGTTCATCGGCTTCCTCGCCGACATCATCATCCGTGGCTTCTACGATCCCGCAGCGCAAGCCGACGTACTACGTGCGCGAGTCGGTGGGCGTCGACCGGCTGGACTAGGCGACGTGTGCGGCATCGTCGGTAACGTCCTCGCGCGCGGGGACCGGGCGCCGGACCCGGCGTCCTGAAGCGGATGAACGATCGGCTCGTCCATCGCGGCCCCGACGACGAGGGATTCTTCGTCGAGGGTCCGGCCGCCCTGGCGATGCGTCGGCTCAAGATCATCGATCTCGCGACGGGCCATCAGCCCATGAGCGGCGAGCACGGCCGCGTCTGGACGGTCTTCAACGGCGAGATCTACAACTACCGCGAGCTGACCGCCGCGCTCGCCGCGCCGCGGCCATACCTTCCGGACGCGCTCCGACACCGAAGTCATCGTGCACGGGTACGAGGAGCGGGGGCTCGCCTCGCTCGGCGACCTCGAAGGGATGTTCGCGATCGCGCTCTGGGACGCGCCCGGCGCGCACGCTCGTGCTCGCGCGTGACCGGATCGGGATCAAGCCGCTCTACTACGCGGCGCTGCCCGACCAGATCGTCTTCGCCTCCGAGCTCAAGGCCCTCGTCGAGCACCCGGCGATCGACCGCGCGCTCGACCTCACGGCGCTCTCGCGCTACCTCGCCCACGAGTACGTCCCGGCGCCGTCGTCGATCTTCCGCTCGATCCGCAAGCTTCCCGCCGGCCACTGGCTGACGTACACGGATGGGCGCGTCAAGGTCGAGCCGTACTGGACGCTCCACGTTCCGCCCCGACCGTGCGATCGACGCCGCGGAAGCGGTCGAGACGGCTCCGCGGGGCCCTCGACCTCGCCGTGCGCGAGCATCTGATCAGCGATGTGCCGCTCGGCGTCTTTCTCTCCGGCGGGATCGACTCGAGCGCGGTCGCGGCCCTCGCCGCTCGGCACGCGGGGGGCGCCTCAAGACCTTCTCGATCGGCTTCGAGGATCCGTCCTTCGACGAATCCGCCCACGCCCGCCGCGTGGCGCGGGCACTCGGGACCGACCACCATGAGGAGATCCTGGATGCCCCACGGCGCACTCGAGCTCGTCGAGCGATTGCCGGACCTCCTCGACGAGCCCCTCGGCGACGCGTCGCTGATCCCCACGTTCATGCTCTCGCGCTTCACCCGCCGCTCGGTGACGGTCGCGCTCTCGGGCGACGGCGGCGACGAGCTCTTCGCCGGTTACCCGACGTACCAGGCACATCGCCTCGCCCGCGCGATGGAGCCGGTCCCGCGCTGGCTACGGCGACGGCTCCTTCAGCCCGCCATCGAGCGACTCCCCGTCTCGCTCGGCAACCTGAGCCTCGACTTCAAGCTCAAGCGGTTCTTCGAGGGCCTGGACTATCGCCGATGTCGAGCGCCACGCGCGTCTGGCTTGGCTCGTTCACGCCGGCCGAGCAGCGGGAGCTGTTCACGGCCGACGCCCTCGGGCGCATGGAGCGCACCGTCCTATGCCGCGTTCCACGAGATTCTCGCGGCACGCGCCGACGGTGCAGGGCCTCGAGCGCATGCTGTATCTCGATCTCAAGGGCTACCTGGGCGAGGGAGTCCTGACGAAGACCGACCGCGCCAGCATGGCGTGCTCGCTGGAGGTCCGGGTGCCGCTCCTCGATCGCCGTGTCGTCGAGCTGGCGGCCCGGCTACCGATGGGCCTGAAGCTCCGTGGCCTCACGACGAAGTACATCCTCAAGCGTGCCTTCGCCGACGCTCTTCCGGCCGAAACGCTCGCGCGGCCGAAGAAGGGCTTCGGGATCCCGCTCGGCCACTGGTTCCGCGGCGCGCTCCGTCCGCTCGCGCGCGAGGTGTGCGGGCCCGACGCGATCCGTCGCCTTGGCCTTTTTCGCCCAGAGGTAGTCGAGCGGCTCTTCTCCGAGCACGAGAGCGGGCGGCGCGATCACCGGAAGAAGCTCTACACGCTCCTCGCCTTCCAGCTCTGGGCTCTGCGTTACCACCCGGAGTGAGCGGCTCGGCCCGCCTCGTGGGCCGCTACGGAGAGCTCGCCGTGACCGTCAACGTCACGGTGCCGATCAAGCTGAAGGTGCCGGTCCCCGTCTGCTGCCAGACCTGCGCCTGGACGGGCCCCACCGACAGCCCGGGCATGTTGGGCGTGATCGCGGTCGCTTGCGTCGGAAACGGCACCGTCAAGGTCGTGCTCCCCGTCAGCAGCGTGGCCCGCGCTTGCGCGATCAGGGTCGTGCCCCGCACGAAGTTCACCATCGGCAGCCCGAAGCCGAGGTTCGCGAACCCGTTGCCCGTGATCGTGAAGGGCGCCGGCGGGTCAGCAGGTCGACCGGGTTCGGGCATGATGGTGCTCACGCTCCGGAGTGGGCCGGTGTCCGTGAGCGTGAGCGCGGCGGCGACCGGCCATGAAGGTGCTCTGCCCCATCTGCTGCCACACCTGCGCCTGCACCGGGCCCGCCGACAGCCCGGGCAGGTTCGGCGTGAGCGCGGTGGCCGGCGTCGGAACGGGCACCGTCAAGGTCGTGCTGCCCGCGAGGGCCGTCGCCCGCGCCTGCGCGATCAAGGTGGTGCCGCGCATGAAGTTCACCATCGGCAGCCCGAAGCCCGAAGTTCGCGAAGCCCGTGCCCGTGATCGTGAAGGTGGCCGGCGGGTTCGCCAGGTCGATCGAGCTTCGGGATGATACCGGTCACGCTGGGAACCGGCCGCCTGTCGATGACCGTGAGCGCGGCGCTCCCGACCAGACTGAAGGTCGGCGTGCTCGACGTCTGCTGCCAGACCTGGGCCTGGACCGTGCCCACCGACAGCCCGGGCATGTTGGGCGTGATCGAGGTGGCCTGCGTCGGGTAGGGCACCGTCAGCGTCGGTCTCGGTGAGCGCCGTGGCCCGCGCTTGCGCGATCAACGTGCTGCCGCGCATGAAGTTCACCATCGGCAACCCGAACCCGAGGTTCGCGAACCCGTTGCCCGTTGATCGTGAAGCTGGCCGGCGGGCTCGCCAGGTCGACCTCGTTCGGGCTGATGCCGCTCACGCCGGGGACGGGCCGCGTATCGGTGATCGTGAGCGTTGCGCTCCCGATCAGACTGAAGGCGCGGCGCGTCGACGTCTGCTGCCAGACCTGGGCCTGAACCGTACCCGCCGACAGTCCCGGCACGTTGGGGGTGATCGCGGTGAGCTGCGTCGGAAACGGCACCGTCAAGGTCTTACCTCCGACAAGCTCGGTGGCCCGCGCTTGCGCGATCACAGTGCCGCCCCGCACGAAGTTCACCATCGGCAGCCCGAACCCGAGGTTCGCGAACCCGCCGCCCGTGATCGTGAAGGTCGCCGGCGGGGTGGCGAGGTTGATCGAGTTCGGCTGATGCCGCTGACGCCCCGCGAGTCGGTGATCGTCAGCGCCTTGCTCCCGATCAGAGTGAAGGTCGGCGTGCTCGACGTCTGCTGCCAGACCTGGGCCTGAACCGGGCCCACCGATAGCCCGGGCATGTTGGGCGTGATCGAGGTGGCCTGGGTCGGGTAAGGAACCGTCAAGGTCGTGCCCCCGGCGAGCGCCGTGGCCCGTGCTTGCGCGATCAAGGTGCCGCCACGCATGAAGTTCACGACCGGCAGCCCGAATCCTAGGTTCGCGAAGCCGTGACCCGTGACCGTGAAGCTAGCCGGCGGGCTCACGAGGTCGACGGAGTCGGGAGCGATGGCGCTGACGCCTCCGCCTACGCCGGTGACGGCAACCGTGACGTTGCCGCCATTGGTGGTGAAGGTCACGTTCGCGCTGAAGACGCCGGGCGTCGTCGGGCTGAATCGCACTACGACGGTCTTGGTGGAGTCGGGGCCTCGATTGAAGGAGGCGCCCGAGACGATGCTGAACGGCGCAGTCGTCGCGGCGGTGCCGGTGAGAATACCGCCCCCGGTGTTCTGGACGACGAAGGTTCTGTCGGCAGAGCTTCCCGCCGTCACGATGCCGAAATCCTGCGAACCGGGTGTCACGGAGAGGACCGGCGGCTCCTGGTTCTCTCCGAGCAGGACGCTCAACGCCAGATCGACCTGGATCCTGGGTCGGGTGGTGCCCGTTCCCGCCCGATGGTCGGTGACCGGGAGCCCGCTGCTCGTGATGGCCTGGAGGATCTCGTCGACGCTCGCCGTCGGCGCGGCCTGCCTGAGGATGGCCCAGGCACCCGCGACGTGCGGGGCGGCCATCGACGTTCCGCTCGCCACCGCGAAGTTTTCGAAGGGGTACGACGAGATGATCTCGTCGCCGGGAGCGAACAGCGACAGGAAGGGCGCCACGTTCGAATAGTCCGCCACGCGGTCGTCCTTCGTCGTGGCGCCGACGCTCACGGCGCTGGACACGCACGCCGGGGCGCTGAGCTGGCTCGTCGATCCGTCGTTTCCTGCGGCCACGATGGTCGCGATGCCCGCCGCGCGCAGGTTGTCGATGAACGGCTTGTACGGCTCGTCGTCGCAGGCCGAGGCGAACTGTCCACCGCCGAGACTCATGTTGACCGCGGCAAAGTTGTGCGTGGTCCGCAGCTCGTAGACCCGCTCGAGGCCGGCGAGGATGTCGGAGGTGAACGCGCCCAGGCACGGCGGCGCGCCGCCGCAGAGCAGGAAGCTGTTGACCCGCGAGAACACCTGGACCGCCATGATGCTGGCGCCGCGCCCGACTCCCCAGATCGGCAGGTCGAACGCACGTCCGTCACCGGCGACGATGCCCGCCACGTGCGTGCCGTGCCAGCAGCCCTCGAGCTCGAGCGAGCAGTGCCTGCCGGCGCCAGGACCGATCTGCTCGTCCGCGCCGTTCGGGCAGAGCGTCGTGCTCTGCGACCCGGACGTCGTGGAGTAGCACGCCTCTTCCACGACCCTGCCGGCGAGGAATGGATGCGTGGAGTCGACGCCGCTGTCGATCACCGCCACCGTTCGGCCGGAGCCGTCGAAGCCGACCTCCCAGGCCTGGTCGGCGCCGATGAGCGGGACGCTGTCCCACAAGACCGGCTTGTGCAGCCTGTCTTCCATCACGCGCTTCACCGGCAGGTTCGACGCGTCGAGCTCTTTGAGCGCGGCAGGGCCGACGCTGAGCGCGATCAGCGGCGACGTCATGTATCGGCGCATCACCCGATGCGGATGCTTCGCCAGACGGCTCAGGATGCGCGAAGCGGTGTCGGTGATCTCCTGTCGATACGCGGCGCGCGCTTGGACTGCCAGTGCGCTCTCCGCGACGCGACCTGACGGGAGCGCGAGCTCGACGAGCACGCGCACCTCGCCTTCAGCGACGGCACGGTCGTGAAGGCGGCTCGGCACCGCGCGCGGCCTTTGATCCGCCGACGCCGCGAGCGCCTGCGTGGGCAGAACGACGCCCAGCAACAACAGATTTACGGAAATTAGCGAACGTATCCAGGCCGTCATGGCCGGTTATAGTGCGCAACCGCCATGCCATCCGCAACCCCCTTTTACAGAAGGGTTTCACCGCCACGGGCGCGTGACGCTTTGGCAGTCGGAGTGACCGACGACGTCACTCGGGGAGATCAGCGACTCGGCGCGCGATCGTCGTCAGGGCGGCGTGATCCGATCCTTGCGAACGCGCGTCACGATGTCGCGCATCGCTTCGAGGCGCGCCAACGCCGGCGCATCGATCTCGAGAGCCAGCAGCGGCGTCGTCGAGAAGCGGCGCGCGACGCGCGCGCCGGTGCCGGCCAGCCGACGCAGCAGCTCGTCCTGCAGGCTCCGGATCGCCGAAGGGTCGGGATGAGACATGCGCAGATCGACGAGGACTCGTACCGTCCCCGCCCCGATCGCGGCACGGATGTCGGGATCGATCACCGGGTCATCCGCGCCGCTCGCCGCGCTCCACGCACCGATCAGCGCAGCCAGCAGAATCGCGCAGAATCGATTCATGGTCTGATCTTACTCGTGCTCGCACGTCGCAGGCGCCCGCCGGGCGGCTTTCGATCCCGACGCCCGATCCTCCGCCGTGTTCCTACCCACAGACCGCCCCAACCGCTGGTGTGCATGGCCGACATCTCCCCTCGGGGTGCCACCGAAAGGATTGTTTGTCGACCTCCCGCGCACACGCTAATCCTGGAAGGTGGGCTGTACACGGCCCGCCGAGCGCCTACCAGGCGGCGACTCGACGCGCTCCTTCCGCGAGGGACCTGGCTCCGTCTTGGCACGATGGCCGATCGGATGGGCCAGGTGGACGTGGGGATCCAACCGTTCCTCGACGCGCAGCTCGCGTCCGACGCTCGTTGCGCACTGCACACCGTTCGGCGTGCGGCGACCATGGGTACGCTGTGCGCCATCGCGTCGGCGATTGCGCTGGCGCTCTGCGTCGCGGCGGCGAACGCCGCTCAGGACCGACCGGCGCCGGCGGCCGGTGATCTCGACCGCGCGCAGGCGGCGCTCGAAGCCGGCCGTTACACCGAAGCGCTCGCCTTGGCGCGGCGCGCGGCCGATCGCGGCGCCCACGTCGGTGCGCGCACAGGCTGTGCGTGCGGGCACGGCCGAGTCCATGGGCGAGCTCGACGAGGCACGCACGTTCTATGACCGGGCACTCGCGCTCGCGCCCGACGACGCGGAGCTGATCTCCCAGACGGCCTCGTTCGCGGTGCGCGTGGGTGAGTACGATCGGGCTCTCGCACAGCTCGACCGGCTGCTCGCCCTCCATCCGCCCCACGTACGCTGGCTCTTCCAGTGGGCGCCGACCTACATGCAGCCGGGCCTCCTGCGCGATCATCCGTCGCTCGAGCACATCGTGCAGATCAAGCTGGACATCCTCACCGAGAAGGGCGATCTCGCGCAGGCGCGCCAGCTGGCGCGCTCGTACGCCATCGTGAAGACGGGCGAGAACTACTGCGGTGAAGCGCAGGCGAAAGCACGCGCCGGCGCCGAGCGCGAGGAGATCTTCAAGGCCTTTCGCCTGGCCACCCTGGGCCAGCCCGAAGCGGCCGATTGCAGCTGGTGGTACGGCCAGTGGCTGTCGGACGAAGGGTACGTGCGTCTGGCCCGGCTCATGGTGGTCGAGAGCACACGGGCGGCGACGGCCCCCGGCGCCAAGGAGTCCGGCGGCCGCTATCTCAAGATCCGCCTCGGCGGCAACCGAGAAGTCCCCAAGCGCGCCGAACAGCTCTTCCGTACCGCGCGCCAGCGCTACATCCGGGATGGCGACGTCGACGGCGCGATGCGACTCTTCGATGAGTCGATCCGCCTGGCACCGGCGTTCGCGCGCCCCTACCACTATCGTGCGGCGATCGCGGTGGAGCTGGGCGACCGCGAGGCGGCGCTCACGTGGCTCCAGCGCGCGCTGCAAGCCGATCCCGATTCGTGGCGCACCCACCGCAACCTCGGCAGGCTGCTGCTGGATCTCGAGCGCTACTCCGAGGCCGAGATGCACCTGAGGAGGACCGTTCAGCTCTTCGGTGACGACGCGGGCGGGCGCCTGGCCCTCGCGCGCGTGCTGTACGCGCAGGGCAAGTACGACGATTTCGCCAAAGAGGCTCGGGCCGCGGTCACCCTCTTCGTGGCCTTGAAGGCGCCCGTCTCCGACGTGAAGGATTTCCTCTCGAAGTACGACCGCTGGGGACCGGGCGCAGCGCTGCCGCCCGCTCCAGATCCCCAGGTCACCGTTGGATGGAACCATGACTGACCGGATCGTGCCGGTCCTGCTGGCCGCCACGCTCACGCTCGTTTCCCCAGCGAGCGGCGGCGAGACGTACCGCTGGGTAGACGACCAGGGCAACGTCACATACTCCGATCGCGCGCCGCAGCCCAGGGAAACCGGCGCGACGACGCCGGAGGCGAAACCCGCGCCCGACGTCAGGGCTCCAGAGGTGAAGGTGCCCGAGCCGAAGGCTCCGGAGGCCAGGACCCCCGAGCCGAAAGGGTCCGACTCTCAGGCGTCGCCGCCCAAGGCTCGGGACGCGAAGGCGACCGTCCCGCCCACTCCGATTCCTCGAACGGGTCCGACGAAGATCGACGAGCTCCTCGAGCTGTCGGGAATTCGCGCTCAGCTCGGCGGGCTTCTGAGCCGCGTCGCCGCAGACCTGCGGCCGCCGCCGGGCCAGATGAGCGCCAAGGAGACGACCACCATCGATCGGGTCCTCGCCCAATCCCTCCGTCACGACGCGGTCTACGGAGCCGTGCGGGACGCGTTTCTCCTCCAGGTCGATCGACCGAATCTGGAAGCGGCCGCCGCGTGGCTCCGTACGGCGGTGGCCCGCAAGATCGTCGCGCTGGAGACCGCGTCCTCGGAGCCGAGCGCCGAGCAGCAGGTGGCCGACTACGCGGCCCTGGTCAAGGCGAACCCGCCGCCGGCGGGGCCGTCTCGAGCTGCTCCAGCGACTCGATTGGGTGACGGGCGCCAACGAAACATCGGCCGACCTCGTCGCGGCGATCGCGCGCGGCCTGTCAAGCGCCGTGTCGGCGGCCGGGCCGCCGGAACAGCCGGCTGAGGCCGGGACAGATCGAAGACCGAGCGGCCCAGGTGCGAGCTCGGGCAAACGAATCGGCCTGCGTGAGGTGCGCATGATGTCGATGCACCATACGCTACCAGGCGCTCTGACGGATGGCGAGCTCTCGGACTACGTGCTATTCGCGGGGTCCGACGCGGGCCGCTGGTACAACACGGCGATGCGCAAGGCGATGGTCGAGCGCGATCGGCAAAGCCGTCGAGCAGACCGCGTCCGAGCTGGTCCGCGCCGTTCCGCTCGATCGATGGGCGCCGCGCCGCGATGCCCGGCTCAGCCGGCGCCGCGACCGGGGGTGAAGTGATGGCGACCGCGTGTCCTCGTTGCAGCGCCCCGGCTGTGGAACGTGACAAGTGCGCGCAGTGCGGCGTCGTCGCCTCCGTCTACACCGCGGCTCTGGAGAAGATGCGGCGGCCGCCGACGCCGCCGCCGGCGGCACCCGCTGCCCCCCGCCCGAGCACCGCTCCGACGGCGGCAGCTCCGGCCGCCCCCGCGCGCGTTCCGGCGCCTCAGCCGACCCGATCGGCCCCCAACGGGTCGGGCGCGACGAGCACCGCGACCCTGACGACCGCCGCGCCGGCGACCGCTCGACCGGCGGGTCGCGTCGGCTGACGTTCCACGGCTCGGGCGGTACCCTCTTCGGGATCTACGTCGTGAACATCCTCCTGACGATCGTGACCTTCGGCTTTTATCGGTTCTGGGGCAAGGTCAAGATCCGGCGCTTCATGCTGAGCCAGACGGGCTTCGAGGGCGATCGCTTCGCCTATCACGGCACCGGCAAGGAGCTCCTGCACGGCTTCGCCAAGGCCGTCCTGTTCGTCGGCATGCCGATCACGGCGCTGAGCGCGGCGGCTCGACTGTCTCGGCGACACGACGATCCATATCGCGACTCAGGTGTTCACGTCGCTCCTCGTCCTCGTCTTCATCCCGGTCGCGATGGTTGGGGCTCGCCGATATCGCCTGAGCCGCACCTCGTGGCGCGGAATCCGCTTCTCGTTCCGCGGCCGCGCATGGGCGTTCGTCAGGATCTTCATGCTGGGCTCGCTCTGAGCGCGGTGACGCTCTCCCTCTACTACCCGTTCTTCCAGACAAAGCAGCAGCGTTCATGATCTCGAATTCGCATTTCGGCCGCCGGCCGTTCCGCTTCGACGGGCGCGGACGCGATCTCTTCGGCGCGTACGTCATGCCCTGCTCCTGCTCCTGCCGACGCTCGGGGTCTATCTCTTCTGGTTCAGCGCGCGAAGAAGACTCGCTATTTCTGGGAGCACACCTACTTCGAGACGGCCCGCTTCCGCTCGACGATGACGGGCGGGGGGCTGATGATCCTGACGCTCAGAACTGGGCCATGCTGTCTTCACGCTCGGCCTGGCGTGGCCCTGGGTGCTGATCCGCCGTACACGGTTCGAGTTCGCGAACCTCACCGTCGAGGGCCCGCTCGACCTCGCGGGATCGTTCAGGAGCCCCAGCTGGCCACCGCCACGGGGACGCGCTCTCGAGCCTGCTCGGCGCCGACGTCGGTTTCGCGTAGTCGTCTCGAGATGCCGGGCGCATTCGCGGGCCACTACCTCGACGGCCGCAGTGCCGCCCGCCGTCAGGCGTCGGTTCGCCTCGCCGCGAGTGGGCTCGAGATCGAGCTCTCGGATGGTCCGCGTCTGTGGTGGCCGTTCCGGGACGTTCGCCAGACGCAGGGCTTCTACGTCGGCGAGCAGATCCGTCTCGAACGCGGCGCGCCGTTTCCGGAGCCTCTGCTCGTCGACGACCCCGGCTTTCTCACGGCGCTGCACGCGACGGCCCGGGCTTCGGGCGTCGTTTTCACGACCCAAGACGGCGACGGGCACGCGTGCTCCTTCACGGTCGGCGCCGCGCTGACCTCGCCGCGGCGATCGGCGCCGGTTCTCTACATGTGGGGCATCCCGGCGGCCGCCGGCCTGCTCGCCGCCCGCGTGCCGGTCTCGTGGGAGGAGCGGCTCGGAACACGCGGCCGTACGGAGATCTCACGACGTCGACGCGCCGCTGTGCCGATCCCCAGCGCGAGGCGGCTCATCGGCGCGATCGTGAAGCGGCTGCTCGAGCCCGCGCCCCGCGTCCCCTACACGTTCCGCGTGATCGATCCTGGACGACCCGACGGTGAACGCGTACGCCGTGCCGGGCGGCCAGGTCATTCTCCTTCGCGGTCTTATCGAGCGTGCGCGGACGCCCGAGGAGCTGGCCGGCGTGCTCGCTCACGAGATGCAGCACGTGCTCAGCGCCACACGACGCGTCTGCTCCTGCAGCACGCCTCCACCGGCCTCCTGATCATCGCCGTGTCGGGGACCTCACCGGGGTGATGGCGTACGGGATCGAGAGCGCGCGGGTGCTGGGAACGCTTGCGCTACAGCCGCGATCTCGAGAGCGAAGCCGACCTCGAAGGGCTACGGATGCTGCTGGCGGCCGACGTCGATCCGCAGGGGATGATCGCGTTCTTCGAACATGCGGGCACAAGGAGCGGGCCTGCCCACCGCCATGCGCTATCTGGCCACGCATCCGCTCGCCGGCGATCGGGTCGAGAGCCTCAAGCGGCTGGCCGCGTCGCACACGCACCGCGTCCCGTCCGCTCCTCCCGGACGCGACTGGGCAGATGTCAGGCGAGTCTGCAGAAGCTAGCTTCTCAGCGGCGGGGAGCGTCGCCGAGCGCCACGACGACGAGCGAGCCGTAGCAGTCGACCGGCCGGACGCCCCGTCCGTACGCCCGCGACATGGTCGCAGAGCCAGCCGACGCAGGGTGTCCGGGAGTCCATCTCGCTCTTGATCGCGGCCCATTCGTCGGCGGCGGCGCGGCCGAGCGCCTGGTGGCGCGCGCTCGACTCCATCGACGAGAACCAGCCTTGCACCGTCGCCCTTCGAGCCGTTTCAGGGCCGATGCGCGGCGCCTCGACGGACCCCTGGATGAGGGTTTCGGGGTCCGGCGCCGACGCGCGCCTCGAATCCCTCGGCATAGCCAAGTCCGGTCGAGTAAGCGGCCTCGAGACAGGCGGCGCTGGCGAGCGGCTCGCTGGCCGAGGCGCCGTACACGACCGGCGACGAGAGGACGCTGCAGACTGTTCGCATCTTGGGGCCCATCAGGACTCGCCAGGGCTGCAGGAACGACCTCTGCAGGCGCGCCGAATCCCGGCTTCACGAACGCGAGGCCAAGACCCCGCGGATACCGCATCCGGAAGGGCCAACCGGAGAGGATCAGCCGCGCGGCGCCCTGCCCTGCCTCGGTGAGATCGCGTCCCGCTGCAGCGGCCACGCCGCTCACGGCGCCCTCGCCGTTGGTGAGGCAGACCACCAGAGCGCCTGCCGTCACGGCCCCATTGTGGGTCAGAATTGCCGAGGTTGCCCCCCAGCCACGCCGACGGGACCCAGCACCCCGCGGATGATCGGCACGACGTCCTGCGCCGGCACGCCCGCTGTGACCAGGAGAACGAGATCTGGCGAGGTTCCATGCAGCCCTGTGCGCGCCATCGCGGTCGCGCGTACAGCCGCCCAGATCGCGTCCTGGTGCGAGGCGAACCCGATACCGATCTGGAGGGTCTTCGACTCTGTTTCGACAGGAATGGTCGCTTACATGGCTCGGTAGTATCTGCAGCACAGGTGCCAATCCGGAAGACGCTTGAAGATCAGGGACTTTCCCGGAATGAAGGCAGCGGGGGGTGTCAGTTCGGCAACCAAGTGTGCTATTTAGAGCATCCCGTACTCCTTCAGTCGGCGGTAGATCGTCCTTCGCGAGATGCCCAGGGCGCTCGCGGCCGCCTCCTTGTCGTCCTTGTAGAAGGCAGGGCGCGCAGGATCAGATCCTTCTCTACGTCGGCCAGCCGGGGAACCGACCCGCTGCGGGCGCAGACACCGCGGGAACCGCACGCGTGCCGAGGACAGGCAGATCCGGCGATCGTGATCTGCTCGCGCGCGCCCATGGCGAAGGCGCGCTCGATCGACGTTCTCGAGCTCGCGCACGTTGCCCGGGAAGTCGTAGCCGCCGAGCGCGGCCAGCGCGTCGGGCGTGATGCCCTTCACGTCCCGCCGGAACCGCCGGTTGTAGCGGCGGAGGAAATGGTTCACGAGCGCCGGAATGTCCTCACGGCGGATGCGCAGCGGCGGCAAGCTCACCCGGACCACGTTCAGCCGGTAGTAGAGATCCTGGCGGAACCGCCCGTCGGCGATCGATCGATCGAGGTCACGGTTCGTCGCCGCGATGACGCGGACGTCGACCGGATGCGCCTTCGTCGACCCGACCGGACGGACCTGCATCTCCTGCAGCACGCGCAGGAGCTTGACTTGGAGGCCCGGGGACAGCTCGGCGATCTCGTCCAGGAAGATCGTGCCCTCGTTGGCGCCCCGGAACAGGCCGAGCGCGTCGGAGACCGCGCCCGAGAAGGCCCCGCGGACGTGACCGAAGAACTCGGACTCGAGCAGGTCCTCCGGGATCGCGCTGCAGTTCACCGGGATGAAGGGCCCCTTGTTGCGCGCCCGGAGAGGCGGTGGATCGCCGCGGCGACGAGCTCCTTGCCGGTTCCGCTCTCCCCCTCGATGAGTACCGGGGAGTCCGTGGTCGCCACCTTGCTGATGATCTCCTTCACGCGCGCATCGGCGGGGCGTTGCCGACCAGCTCGTTGACGGTGAGCTCTTCGCCCAGGCGCGCGCGGAGCGACTGAACCTCGCCCTTCAGGAACCGGCGCTCCGTCACCCGCGCCATCAGGTGGCGCAGCTCGTCGAGGATCAGCGGCTTGGACAGGTAGTCGTACGCGCCTTCCTTGAGGGCTTCGACGGCCGAGGCGATCGTGGGGTAGCCGGTCATCACGATGACCTCGATCGAATCGTCGTGACGCTTGATCTCGCGGAGGAGATCGAGCCCGCTCATCTCCGGCATGCGGATGTCGGTGATCGCGGCGTCGAACAACTCGCTGCGGATCGCTTCGAGCGCCTCGGCTCCGGTGCCGACGCAGCCGACGTGGTAGCCCCATTGGGTCAGGGCTTCCTTCGAGCAGTTTCAGGATCGAGGGTTCGTCGTCGACGACGAGGATCTTGGCGACTTCCATGTCTTTACCGACTCTAGCATGGTCAACATGTCAAACTGACAAGCTATATAACCTTTCCGGGAATGCCCGACTTGCGAATGCGGGCGACGCCATGTTAGCGTAGACGTTGACTTTTTACCGAGGAGACCGGCACATGGCCAACGCCGAAACCGTCCACCTGACCGAAGACAATTTCGATGCGGCGATCGGCCGCGAAACCGGCCTGATGATGGTGGACTTCTGGGCTGAATGGTGTGGGCCGTGCCGCGCCATCGCGCCGGTTCTGGAGGACCTCGCCAGGGAATCCGCCGGCAAGGTGACGCTCGCCAAGGTGAACGTCGACGAGAACCCGGGGCTCGCGGCGCGCTACGGGATCCGCTCGATTCCGACGATCCTGTTCGTGAAGCAGGGCAAGGTCTCCGATCAGGTGATCGGCGCGGTACCGCGAGGCCAAGCTTCAAGCAAAGCTGGACGCTCTCGCCTAGCGCCGCCCCCAACGGGGTCCGCATCAGTACCGCCGGCACAGGCATCCCGTCGCTTTCTCCCAGCCGCGAGGAGTTCCGGGTTCTCGCGGCACAGGGCAACCTTGTGCCCGTGTTCGCTGAGCTCCCGGCCGATCTCGACACGCCCGCTCTCCGCATACCTCCGGCTGCGGCCCGGCCCCTACTCGTTCTTGCTGGAATCGGTCGAGGGCGGCGAGGTGTGGGCGCGATATTCGTTCCTGGGCGCGGATCCGCTGATGGTCCTCTCGGCGAAGAACGGTCGGCTCACGCTCACCCGCAACGGCCGCACCGAACGACTTCCGGAGGGCAATCCGCTCGGCGCCGTGCGCGATCTTCTCAAGCAGTTCCAGCCGGTTCGCGGTGCCGGGCCTTCCCGAGATTCCAGGGCGGGGCGGTCGGCTTTCTCGCGTACGACATGGTCCACCACATGGAGCGGCTGCCGCGCACGACGAAGGACGATCTCGACCTGCCGGACGCGGTATTCCTCTTCACCGATACCTTGCTCGTGTTCGACAACCTCCGCCATCGGCTGCTCGTCATCGCCAACGCGGTGATCGAGCGGCACGACCCCGCGGCGCTGGACCGCGCCTACGACCGGGCGGCCGTGCGTATCGGGATGACGCTCGCCAAGCTGGCGCGCCCGGCGCGGGCGCCCGCCACGCTCGTCGCTCCCGGCGTCGGCTCCGCTTCTCGCCGAGGGCGAGGCGGGGTTCACGTCGACCATGAACGAGGCGCAGTTCATCGACGCCGTGCACCGCGCCAAAGAGTTCATCGCCGCCGGCGATGCCTATCAGATCGTGCTCTCGCGCAGGCTCGATTGCCGCCTCAACGGCGGATCCGTTCACCGTCTACCGCGCGCTGCGGACGGTCAATCCGTCGCCGTACCTCTTCTTCCTTCGGCTGGGCCCCATGTCCATCGTGGGCTCGTCTCCGGAGGTGCTCGTGCGCGTCGAGGGCGACCGGGTTGACCTCAGGCCGATCGCCGGGACACACCCACGGGGCGCCACCGAGATCGAGGACCGCGAGATCGAGGAGCGCCTCAAGAACGACCCGAAGGAGCGCGCCGAGCACGTCATGCTGGTCGACCTCGGGCGGAACGACGTCGGCCGGATTTCCGAGCTGGGCTCGGTCAAGGTTACCGAGTTCATGGAGATCGAGCGGTACTCGCACGTCATGCACCTGGTGAGTCACGTGACCGGCAAGCTCAAATCCGGGTGCGACGCGCTCGACGTGCTCGAGGCTTCGTTTCCGGCCGGCACGCTTGAGCGGCGCGCCCAAGATCCGCGCGATGGAGATCATCGACCACCTGGAGCCGACCCAGCGCGGCCCCTACGGTGGCGCGGTGGGATACGTGTCCTACTCCGGGAACCTCGACTCCTGCATCACCATCCGGACCATCGTGTGTCACGGCCGTCGCGCCTCCGTCCAGGTCGGCGCCGGCATCGTCGCCGATTCGGACCCGAAGACCGAATGGCTCGAGACCGGCTCCAAGGCGCGCGGCATGATCCTGGCGCTGCGGCTCGCGGCGGGAACCGAACGATGATCCTCGTCATCGACAACTACGACTCCTTCACCTACAACCTGGTGCAGTATCTCGGTGAGCTGGGCGCGACGCTCGAAGTCGTGCGCAATGACGCGCTCAGCTGCGACGAGATCATCGCCAGGCGACCGGAGCGCGTGGTGATCTCTCCGGGCCCCGGCAATCCCGACCAGGCGGGCGTGTCGCTCGAGGTCATTCGCCGCCTCGGCCCGCACGACGCCGATTCTCGGCGTCTGTCTCGGTCACCAATCGATCGGCCAGGCGTACGGGGCCACGGTCGCCCGCGCCAAGACGCAGATGCACGGCAAGACCTCGGCGATCCGTCACGACGGGCGCGGCGTGTTTGCGGGGCTCGGCAATCCATTCGTCGCCACGCGCTATCACTCGCTCGCCGTGATGCGCGAGACCGTACCCGACGCGCTGGAGGTGACGGCCTGGTCCGAGGACGGCGAGATCATGGGCCTTCGCCATCGGCGCGACCCCGTCGAGGGCGTCCAGTTCCATCCCGAGTCCATTCTGACGGTCGAGGGAAAGCAGCTGCTCGGGAACTTTCTCTCCGGATGAGTCAGCCCGAAGCGGCGACCGAGCGACGCCTGATCGAGATCATCCGGCGGGCGGCCCGGCGGGCGCCGGCAGTCCGGGTCGGAATCGGCGACGATTGCGCCGTGCTCGAGCCGGCGCCGGGGAGCCTGCTCCTCGCGACGACCGATCTGCTCATCGAAGACGTGCATTTCCGCCGGCGCTGGGCCACCCCCATGGATATCGGCTGGAAGTCGCTCGCGGTGAACATCTCGGACATCGCGGCGATGGGGGGCCGGCCTCGATGGGGGCTGATCGCGCTGGCTTGCCCGGAGGACGTGACCATCGAGGAGGCCGAGGGCTTCTACGCCGGCGTGAAGGCGATCGCGACCGAGCACGACGTCGCGATCGTGGGCGGAGACACCTCGGCGTCCCCCCGGGGCTGGATCATCAACGTGACACTCCTTGGTGAGGCGGTGCGCCCCCTGCTCAGGTCGACGGCACGCGTGGGAGACGTGCTCGCCGTGACGGGATCGCTCGGCCGCTCCGCAGCCGGACTGGCGCTCCTGGAAGCCGCTTTCCGCGCCCGGTGGCGTGGCCGGGGAGGCACGTGCCGAGGTGACCGCCGCGCACTTGCGGCCGCGGCCACGGACTCGGGAGGCGCAATGGCTCTCCGAGGCCGGCGGCGTCACCGCGATGATCGATCTCTCCGACGGCCTCGCGACCGACATCGGCCATCTTTGCGAGGAGAGCGGGACCGGGGCGCGGGTCGATCTCGGACGGGTCCCGGTGGACGCCTCGGTACGCACCGTTGCGCGAGCGCTCGAGCGCGATGCGCTCGCGTGGGCGACCGGAGGCGGCGAAGACTACGAGCTTCTGCTCACAGCCTCACCCGACGCGTTCGATCGCCTGGCCGCCGGCCTGACGCGCGCGACCGGGACAACGCTCACCGCGGTGGGTCGGATCGTGCCAGCCGACGAGGCGATCCGGTACGTCGACGCCGAAGGGCACGCCGTGTCCGTTCGCCCGGGGTTCGAGCACTTCGTGACGGGACGCGCCCGTGCCTGAAGGGCTCGGCCTCAAGCTCCTCGCGCTGTGCGTGCTGATCGTCTGCTCGGCGATCCTCACGGGCGCCGAAGCCGCCTACTTCTCGCTCGGCCGCGCCCGGCTGAAGCACGTGGCCCCGAAAGACGAGGACGAGCCCCTGGGCGCGCCGAAACCGCTCATCGAGCGCCCGCACGAGCTGCTCGTCACCTTGCTCGTCGGCATCACCGTGATCAATATCGGTGCCGCCGCGCTCGCCGCGACGATCGCCGACGCGATCTTCGGTCCGACCGTGGGCCTGTTCGTTGAGATCATCGTGCTGGTCTTCGTGCTCACGACCTTCGGGGAAGTCCTGCCGATGACCCTGGCGGTCAAGTACCCCGAGCGGTTCCTCGCCGTCGTCGGCCGTCCCGTAGCATGGCTAGGCTTGGTCCTGGCTCCGGTTCGGGCCGCGCTGGCGGGGTTGACCGCGCTGATGGTGCGGCTCGTCAGCCGCGGGCGCACGGAGCAAGCGACGCTCAGCGAGGAAGAGCTGCGCACCTTGGTGGACGTAGGCGCCAGCGAGGGTGTGGTCGAGCGCGAGGAGCGCGAGATGATCCACAAGGTGTTCGAGCTCGAGGACACCCTTGTCCGGTCGGTCATGGTGCCGCGCACGGACATGGTGTGCCTCGACGTCGAGACGCCCCCGGCCGAGATCTTGCCGGCGCTCCGCGAGCACCTGCATTCGCGGGTGCCGGTCTACGAGGGCTCGATCGACGTCATCGTTGGCATCCTCTACGCGAAGGATCTCCTGCCGTTCATGGAGGGGCTGCCCTCGGACTTCGATCTGCGCGCCCACCTGCACCCGCCGTACTTCGTCCCGGAGTCCAAGCGCGCCGACGCGCTGCTGCAGGAATTCCAGGCCAAGCGGGTCCAGATGGCCATCGTCGTCGACGAGTACGGCGGCACGGCGGGGCTCGTCACGCTCGAGGACCTCCTCGAGGAGCTGGTGGGCGAGATTGCCGACGAGTACGACGAGCCCGAGCGGCTCATCCAGCGAGTCGACGCGACGACCTATCGGGTGGCCGGCAAGCTGCCGATCGAGCAGCTGAACGCCGCGGTCGGCCTCAAGATTTCCAACGAGAGCTACGACACGGTCGGCGGTTGGGTCCTCGACCTCTTCGGGCGTGTCCCCCGACGGGCCGAGCGTGCCGAGACGGCCGAGCTCCAGCTGACGGTCGAGAAGGTGGAGCGGACGCGGATCGTCGAGGTGCTGGTCTCGCTGAAAAAGCCCGCGAAGGAGGCGGCCGCGTGAGTCTGATCTGGCTGGCCGTCCTGTGCCTGATCCTCACGATGTTCTTCTCGGCGGCCGAGATGGCGTTCATCGCCGCCAACCGCCTCCGGCTCAAGTACCTCGCCGAGGAAGGCAGCGGCACGGCCCGAAACTACCTCGAGGCGTTTCGCCATCCCGAGCGCGTGCTGTCCACCGCGATGATCGGTGTGACGATCTCTCACATCGTGGCCGCCTCGGCCATGACGTGGGCGCTGCTGCCGGCGCTCGGCGGGATGGCGCCGATCTTAGTAACCGTTCTGCTGACGCCGGTGATGCTCGTCTTCGGCGAGATCATCCCGAAAGCGGTCGCGCGAGCGTGGGCGACCAGCCTGATCCTGCGGCTCTACCGGCCGCTGACCTGGGCCGCGGTCTTGCTCGTCCCGTTCGTGTCGTTCGCGAACTTCGTGGTCGGTGCCGTCCTGCGAACGTTCGGCGGCCGCCAGGGCGACTTGCGCGCCTTCGTCTCGCGCGAAGAGCTGAAGGCGCTGCTCCAGCTCGAACCGGGCGAGGCGGACGTGACGACCATCGAGGCCCAGCTGATCGACAAGATCTTCGACCTGGGCGACACGACGGTCCGCGAGATCATGGTCCCGCTGGTCGAAGTCGCGATGCTGCCCGACACCTCCACGCCGCGCGACGCCGTCGCGTTCGTCATGGACCGCGGCTTCTCGCGCGTACCCGTCTTCCGTCTGCGTGAGACCAACATCGTGGGAGTGGTCGGCGCCAAGGACATCCTGAGTCGCGGTGCCGCGGTGCGGACCCTGGACGAGCTCAAGCGCCAGCCGTACTATGTGCCCGAAACCAAGCGCATCGACGACTTGCTCCGCGAGATGCAACGAAACCGTACGCACATGGCCGTCGTCGTCGACGAGTACGGCGGGTCGACCGGCGTCGTGACCCTCGAGGACATCCTCGAGCAGATCGTGGGCGACATCCACGACGAGCACGAGCGGGCGAGCGCGCCGGCCGAGCGCCTGCCCGACGGCAGCTACCGGGTCGCGGCGCGTGCGAACATCGACGAGCTGAACGAGGCGCTCGATTGGAGCTTGCCCAAGCGCGACTACGAGACAGTGGCCGGGCTCGTGCTCGCCACCCTGCATCGGATCCCTCGCGCCGGCGAGGAGTTCCAGATCGCGGGTTACTCGATCACCGTCCTCGAATCCGATGCCCGGCGGGTCGTCTCGGTCAAGATCGTTCCCGTCGGCGCCACTTCATAGGGAGGGTCTGAGCATGGCTGGAAGCATGGTCGAGTTCGCGTCGAACGGCAGCAAGACCGCGGGATACCTGGCGACGCCCGCCGGCGGCAAAGGGCCGGGCGTGCTGGTGCTCCAGGAGTGGTGGGGGCTCGTCGGTCACATCAAGAACGTGTGCGACCGATTCGCCGCCGAGGGATTCACGGCGCTCGCGCCGGACATGTACCACGGCAAGACCGCCAGCGAGCCCGACGGAGCCGGCAAGCTCTTCATGGCGCTCAACATCTCGCAGGCCGAGCGCGATCTCAGAGGCGCCGCCGCGTACCTTCTCGGGCAGTCGTCCACCACGAAGATCGGCGCCGTGGGCTTCTGCATGGGCGGGCAGCTCGCCCTCTATGCCGCCACCTTGAACCCCTCGGTTTCCGCGTGCGTCAACTTCTACGGCATCCATCCGAACGTGAAGCCCGATTACACGAAGCTCTCGGGGCCGGTGCTCGGCCTCTTCGCGGAGAAGGACGGGTTCGTGACGCCTCAGGTGGCCAAGGACACCGACGCCGCCATCAAGAAGGCCGGCAAGCAATCCGAGATCAACGTCTACCCGGGCGTGGACCACGGGTTCTTCAACGACGAGCGGCCGGATGTGTACGACAAAGCCGCCGCGTCGGACGCCTGGAAGCGCACCTTGGGGTTCTTCCGCCAGAACGTGAAGTAATCGCTCCACGCCCCTTCCGGCACCGAGGGGCCGGCTCGCCCGAGCGGCCCCTCGTCACGCCCGGCCGTGACGGTCCGGTTTCATAGTGCTTCGGGCCTCGCCGAGCGATAAGCTCGTGAAGATGCGCGCGTATCCGGTCGACGTCTTCCTCCCCGCGGCTGGCTTCGGCGAGCGGCTCCGACCGGCCACGGGTCATCTGCCCAAACCGCTCTTGCCGATCCTGGGAACGCCGATCATCGAGCGGATCCTCGGCAAGCTCGCCGGGGCGTGCGGCGGCAAGATCGGCATCAACCTGCACTGGAAGGCCGACCTCTTGCGCGCCTGGGCCGCCGCGTCGCCGTGGAGCGACCGTATCGTCTTCTTCCCCGAGGACCCGATCCTCGGAACCGGGGGCGCGCTCAAGAACGCCGCATCGATGCTGTCGCGACGCCCGTTCATCGTCCACAACTCGGACATCCTCCTGGACATCGATTTCCGGCACCTGCTCGAGGAGCACCTCGCATCGCGCAATACCGCGACGCTCGTGTGCCATCGGCTGCCGCACCTGAGCAACGTGGTCGTCGACGAGCGCGGTCAGGTGCTCGACGTGGAGAACCCCGGAGCCTCGCGCCCCGATCACTCCCATGTCGCCGACAAGGTCGCCTACACCGGCATCGCCGTCTACTCACCGGAGATCCTCGGATTTCTTCCCGAGGGCGTGTCCCACGCCACGGTCGCCTGGGTCGCGGCGTCGAAGGCCGGTCTCAAGATCCGCGCGATGGACGTCACGGGCGCCTCCTGGAACGATGTCGGAGATCCGGCCACCTACGCGCGCGGTGTTCTCGACGCGCTACGGGAAGGTGGCGAGACGGTGTACCGCTCGACGGGCGCCCGGTGCGGAAAGGTCGAGATCGACGGGTACGTCGTCCTCGAATCCGGTAGCCAGATCCGCGACGGCGCGCGCATCAGGAACTGCATCCTTATGCCGGGCGCCGACGCGTCGGGCGATCATGAGAACTCGATCGTCGGACCCGACTACGTGATCTCGCTCTCCGAATCCGACATGCAGCCCTCGGTCCACGCTGTGGAGAAAAGGCGCGTCTCGCTGGCGGAGCCGCTCTTCGCGCGACACTTCAAGACACGCGCCGGCGCCGGACGCGGTCCGACACAAGCGACGGGCTCACCGGTGTGGTCGGATGCGATTCTGGTCGGACTCGGCGGGTCCGACCGACGCTACTTCCGCGTGCGGAACGACCGCTGGACCGCGATTCTGATGGAATGCCGGCCGGAGGATCCGGACTTCGAGCGGCATCTCGCGTACACGCGATTCTTCGCACAGCACACCGTCCCCGTCCCGGCGCTCCTGACGGAGGACAGCGCGAACAAGCGCGCGCTGTTCGAAGATCTCGGCGACACCTCGCTCTACGCGTACCTGAAGCTGCCGCGCGATCAGGAGAGCATCGAGAGCATGTACCGCGACGTCCTCCGGAGCCTCGTGACCTTGCACTCGACGGCGACCGCGCACGTCGCCGAGTGCCCGCTCCTGCAAGCGCGGGTCTTCGACTACGACTACCTCCGGTGGGAGACGACGTATTTTCTCGACCGCTTCGTCACCGGGCTCCGTAAGGCCGAGATCGAGAACCGGGCCGCGCTCGACGAGGCGCTGCATCGCCTCGCCCAACGGGTGTTTGCCAAGCCCAAGGTCATCATCCACCGGGACTTCCAGTGCCAGAACATCATGGTGCACGCCGGGGGCCCGCGGATCATCGACTATCAGGGGGCGCGGATGGCGCCGCCCGCCTACGACATCGCGTCGGTGCTCTGGGATCCCTATCACCGGCTGGACGATGGCCTCCGGGACCGGCTGCTCGGCTACTACGTGGACGAGATGAAGGCCGATCGAGCGAGGCCGTTCGACGAGAACGCCTTCGTGGACAGCCTCGTCGCCTGCCGGCTCCAGCGCCACATGCAGGCGCTGGGCGCCTATGGATTCCTCTCCGAGGTGAAGGGGAAGAAGTACTTCCTGAAGCACGTCCCCGAGGCGCTGCGCCTCCTCAAGGAGGACGCTGCCGCGGCCCGGCAGGAGCATCCGGAGATCGCCCGCCTGATCGCGGCGCTCTGAACGCCGTTACGCGGACGCGGCGGCAGCCTTCTCCTTGCGCTTGCGCCGACCGGTAGCGCCGGCCTCGCCCCTGGGCGCCCGCTCCTTCTTCTCGGACTTCTTTTCCTTCTCCTTGGGCGCCTCGGCGCGGTCGACCAGCTCGAGGAAGACCATCGGGGCCGCATCGCCGGGACGGGGGCCGGTCTTGATGATCCGCGTGTAGCCGCCGTTGCGGTCGGCGAACCGCGCGGCGATCGTGTCGAACAGCCGGCCGACGACCTCCGTGTCGGGGACCATCGACAGCACCTGGCGCCGCGCGTGAAGATTCTCGCGCTTGGCCAGGGTGATCATGTGCTCGGCGAGCCCGCGAACCGCCCGGGCTTTCGCGTCGGTGGTGGCGATGCGCTCGTGCCGGAACAGCGCGACGAGCAAGTTGCGAAACAGCGCCCACCGGTGCTGCGTGAGCCGGCCGAGCTTGTAGCCGGCGTTCCGGTGCCTCATCGCGTGGCTCCTTCTGCGATCATTTCACGCTGCCTCGTCCGAGCGCCCCCAGGACGTTCGGGTCGATCCGCATGCCGAGCGACAGGCCCAGAGCCGGCGAGCGCCGTCTTGATCTCGTCGATCGACTTCTCTCCGAGGTTCTTCACGTGCTCCAGGTCGCCTTCGTTCTTCTGCACGAGGTCCACGACCAGATTCAGCTCGGCGTTCTTCAGCGCGTTGATCGCCCGAGCCGGCAGCGCCAGCTCCTCGAGCGTCTTGCCGAGGGCGTCGCGTAGGAACGCCTCGCCCTCCGCGCCTTCCGCCTCCTCGTCCTCCCGCGGCACGCCGGCGGCCAGCGGGCGAAAGTGATCCTTGAGACAGGTGGACGCGCGCGTGAGCGCATCGTCGGGGCTCACGGAGCCGTTCGTCCACACCTCGAGCACCAGCTTCTCGTAGTCGGTGATCTTCCCGAGCCGCGACATCTCGACGTTGTACGAGACCCGCGTGATCGGCGAATACGCGGCGTCGAGCGCGAGTGCGCCGGCCGGCGTAGCGACCGTCGCGCGGTCGACCGCCTCGTAGCCGCGGCCCATGCCCACGCCGAGCTCGACCGTCACCCGCGTGCTGGACTCGATCGTGAAGAGGTGGATCTCGGGATTCACGACCTCGCAGTCGGTCTCGGGCACGTCGGCGCCCGTCACGACCTTCGGCCCGGTCACCTCGATCCGGAGGACCTTGGCCTCCCCCGACGGGACCTGGATCGACAGCTTCTTGAGGTTGAGCAGGATATCGACCGTGCTCTCCGTGACGCCCGGGATCTTCGTCTCGACGTTCTTGACGCCGTCGATCCGGACCCACGACACGGCCGCGCCGGGCACGACCGCGAGCAGGGTTCGCCTGAGCGAGTTGCCGACGGTCAGCGCGTAGCCCTTCTCGAAGGGCTCGGCGACGAGCCGGCCGTACCGGTCACTCAGAATCTCCCACTCGACCTTCTTCGGCCTCTGAAATGGAATACGTGGCATAGCCTTCCTTATTTAGGAGTCGCGCCTCGGCCGGCGGGGCCCCAGCCCCGCGACGGCCTGCGGCGCGCACCTCACTTGCTGTAGAGCTCGACGATGAGCTGCTCGGCGACCGGGAGCTGGATGTCGTCGCGCAACGGCAGGCTTCTGACGACGCCCTTCTTCTCGTTCGGATCGAGCTCCAGCCACTGGGGCACCTGCCCCCGGCCGGCGTTGACGTTATCGTCGATGTCGCGCCTGCATTTTCGACGTCGGGCGCAGCTGGACCGCGTCCCCCACCTTCACCAGAAACGACGGCACCGAGACCTTCCGGCCGTTGACCTGGAAGTGGCCGTGCGCGACCATCTGCCGGCCCTCGCGGCGGGAGGCGGCGAATCCGAGCCGGTGCACGACGTTGTCGAGCCGGAGCTCGAGGAGCCGCAGCAGGTTCTCGCCGGTGACGCCCTTCTCGGCCTCCGCCCACTGGAAATACTTCCGGAACTGGCTCTCGAGCACGCCGTAGATCCGCTTGGCCTTCTGCTTCTCGCGTAGCTGCACGCCGAAGGCGGTCAGCTTGCCGCGGTTCAGCCCATGCTGGCCCGGCGGATAGTTGCGTCGCTCGATCGCGCACTTGTCGGTGAAGCAGCGGGCGCCCTTCAAGAAGAGCTTCATGCCCTCGCGTCGGCACAGCCGGCACTTCGCGTCACGATACCGCGCCATGGCCGCCCCCTACACCCGCCGCCGCTTCGGCGGGCGGCACCCGTCGTGCGGAATCGGCGTCACGTCGCGGATCGCGGTGATCTCCAGTCCGGCCGCCTGTAGCGAGCGGATGGCCGCCTCGCGGCCCGCCCCGGGGCCGCGCACGAAGACCTCGATCTGCTTGAGGCCGTACTCCATCGCTTTGCGCGCGGCCAGCTCGGAGGCGGTCTGGGCGGCGAAGGGCGTGCTCTTGCGCGAGCCCTTGAACCCGGCGCTGCCGGCGCTCGACCACGACACGACGTTGCCCATCCGGTCGGTGAGCGTGACGATCGTGTTGTTGAACGTCGCCTGGATGTGGGCGATGCCGGTGCGTACTTCGCGCCGCTCGCGCTGCTTGCCGCCCTTCTTCCGTGGTGCCGGTTTCGCTTCTTCGGCCATGCCTTACGCTCCCGCCTTCTTCGGCGCCGCCGCCGCTGGTGCCGCGGGCGCCGAAGCGCCGCCGCCGACTTCTTCTTGACCATCACGCCGCGCTTCGGACCCTTCCGCGTGCGGGCGTTGGTATGGGTCCGCTGGCCGCGCACCGGCAGACCGCGCCGGTGGCGGATGCCGCGATACGCGCCGATGTCCATGAGGCGCTTGACGTTCATCGAGATGTCGCGGCGCAGATCGCCCTCGACCTTGAGCTCGCGCTCGATGAGCTCGCGGATCCGGTTCACCTCGTCGTCGGTCCACGCCTTCACCCGCTTGCTGGGATCGACGTTGGCCTTGAGGAGCACCCGCCGCCCGGTCGACCTCCCGAGCCCGTAGATATACGTCACCGCGACTTCGCCCCGCTTCTCTCTCGGAAGATCCACTCCAGCCACTCGCGCCATATGCCCTCTCCGTTTCCTTCGAGCGGGGGAAAGCCCCCCTCCGAGGCTCTACCCCTGCCGGGCCTTGTGCCGCGGATTCTTGCAGATGATCCGGGTCACGCCCTCACGCTTCACGATCTTGCAATGCTCGCAGCGCGCCTTGACCGACGGTCGTACCTTCATCGCGTCTTCATCCCTGCTTCCACCGGCTCCTGCTCACTTGAACCGATAGGTGATTCGGCCTCGGGTCAGGTCGTACGGCGAGAGCTCGACCTTCACGCGATCGCCGGGCAGGATCCGGATGAAGTTCATCCGCATCTTGCCGCTGACGTGCGCGAGCACCTTGTGACCGTTCTCGAGCTCCACCCGGAACATCGCGTTGGGCAACGGCTCGACCACCGTCCCCTCGACCTCGATCGCGTCTTCCTTGGTCATCGCCCTCGACTCGCCGGGGCCGTCGGCGATGATTGCCCCGCGAGGCTCGTCAACACCTCCGGGCCGTTGTCCGTCACCGCGACGGTGTGCTCGAAGTGCGCCGCCAGGCTGCCGTCCTGGGTCACCGCGGTCCAGCCGTCATCGAGGATCCGGACCTCCCAGCTGCCCATGGTCACCATGGGCTCGATCGCCAGGACCATTCCGGGCTTGAGCTGCGGCCCGCGGCCCGGATCGCCGAAGTTGGGAATCTGCGGCTCTTCGTGGAGCGCCCGCCCGATCCCATGCCCGACGAAGGCGCGCACGACCGCGAACCCGTTCGCCTCGACGTGCGACTGGACCGCGTGCGAGACGTCCGAGAGCCGCCGGCCGGGCCGACATTCCTGGATCGCCAGGTCCAGGCTCTCCCGCGTCACGTCCAGGAGCTTCTGCACGTTCGCCGGCACCGCACCGATGGGCAAGGTGAAGGCGCAGTCAGCGTAGTACCCCTCTACGATGCACCCGAGGTCAAGGCCGACGATGTCGCCTTCGCGGATCTTGCGTCGAGCCGACGGGATGCCGTGCACGACTTCCTCGTTGATCGAGATGCAGGCCGTCGCCGGGAACCCTCGATACCCCTTGAAGGCCGGCGCGGCGCCCTCGCGATGGATGTACGCCTCGACGTCCTCGTCGATCTCGAGCGTCGACATGCCCGGGCGGACGAAGCCGCGCAGCCGCTCCACGACGCCGGCCAGGATGTGGCCCGCGCGCCGCATGAGCGCGATCTCGCGCGCCGACTTCAGCACGATCACCGCGAGGCCCCCGCCGCCACGCGGATCGCGTCGCCGAATCGTCGCGAGCGGCCCCTCGCCGGACACGCGTCGTCGAGGCGTTCGCTGGCGGTAGTAGTCGAGGAGCGGCGCGGTCTGGCGCTGATAGACCTCGAGACGGTTCCGCACGGTGGCCTCGCGCGTCGTCGTCCCGCTGGTAGAGCTCGCCGCCGCACGCGTCGCAGACCCCGGCGCGCTTCGGCGGGTTCGACGTCAGGTGATACGTGTGGCCGCACTTGCGGCACACCCGGCGTCCGGTCAGCCGGCGCAGCAGCTCGGGCTCGGAGACGTCGAAGTAGACCACCGTGTCGAGCGTCTGGCCGATGTCCTTCAGCAGCCGCGCGAGCGCCTCCGCCTGGGCGATGGTCCGCGGGAACCCGTCGAGGATGAATCCTCGGCCGGCATCGGCGGCGCCCAGACGCTCGGCCATCATCCGGATGATCACGTCGTCCGGCACGAGCGCGCCCCGGTCCATGTAGCTCTTGGCCTCGCGGCCGAGCGGGCTTCCCGCCGCCACCGCCTCGCGCAGCATGTCGCCGGTCGCCAGGTGGAGCACGCCCCACTCGTTCGCGAGATCGCGGGCCTGCGTGCCCTTGCCAGCGCCCGGCGGTCCGAGAAACGCGATCCGCACGCTCAACTGCCGTATCCGCTCGAGCGGGACTTGGACTTCTTCAGGAAGCCCTCGTAGTTCCGCATGAGCAGGTGCGATTCCATCTGCCGCACGGTGTCGAGGGCCACGCCGACGACGATCAAGAGGCTCGTGCCGCCGAAATAGAACGGCACGTTGAACCAGCGGATCAGGTAGTCCGGCAACACCGAGATCAGCGCCAGGAACAAGGCGCCCGGCAACGTGATGCGCGTCAGGGTCCGGTCGATGTACTCCGCCGTCTTCTTGCCCGGCCGGACACCTGGGATGAAGCCGCCGTACTTCTTCATGTTGTCGGCCAGGTCGATCGGGTTGAACACGATCGCCGTGTAGAAATACGCGAAGAAGACGATCAGCGCCATGTACGACACGGTGTAGAAGAGCTGCCCCGGCGACATCGCGTCGGAGATCGCCTGCATCCACGGATGCGGGACGAAGCGCGTCAGGGTCGCCGGGAACAGGATCAGCGAGGACGCGAAGATGACCGGGATGACGCCGGCGGTATTGATCCGCAGCGGGATGTGCGTCGACTGGCCGCCGTACACGCGCCGGCCGACGACGCGCTTGGCGTATTGCACGGGTATCTTCCGCTGGCCCTCCTGCATCAGGACGACCGCCGCCGTGACGGCGATCATCACCGCGATGATCGCGGCGACGACGATCAGCTTGAGCTCGCCGGTCGAGATGAGCGTGTAGGACGCCGTGATGGCCGACGGCAGACGGACGACGATGCCCGCGAAGATGATCAGCGAGATCCCGTTCCCGATCCCCTTCTCGGAGATCTGCTCGCCCATCCACATGATCAGCGCGGTCCCCGCGGTCAGGGTGATCATCACCAGGAGGCGGAATCCCCAGCCCGGCACCGGCACGATCGAGAGGCCCGTCGGGCTGCGCATGCTCTCGAGTCCGTAGGCGATACCGAGCGACTGCACGCACGAGAGGACGATCGTGCTGTACCGCGTGTACTGGGTGATCTTCTTGCGGCCCGCTTCGCCTTCCTTCGCCAGTCGCTCGAGGGCCGGAACGACGACGGTGAGCAGCTGCAGGATGATCGACGCCGAGATGTACGGCATGATGCCGAGCGCGAAGATCGACAGCCGGCGCAGGTTGCCGCCCGAGAAGAGGTCGACCATGCCGAGCAACGTGCCCTGGACCTGGTCGAAGAATTGCGAGAGCGCGTGTCCGTCGATCCCCGGTGTCGGTACGTGCGCCCCGACGCGGTACGCGACGAGGAGCACCACCGTCATGATGACGCGGCGCTTCAGCTCCGGGATCTTGAAGACGTTCTGGAAGCTCTGGAGGCTCTCGATCACGAAGCCGGCACCCGCTCCGGGAGCGTCTCGACCCGACCGCCCTTCGCCTCGATCTTGGCGCGCGCGGACTCGCTCACCGCGTGCGCGCGCACCGTCAGCGCGTGGGCGACGTCGCCGGTGCCGAGTATCTTGACGCGCGAGCGCCCGCTCAGCTTGATGAGGCCGGCCTGGGCGAGACCGTCGGGATCGACCACGGCGTTCGCCGCGAACACGGCGAGCGACTCGAGATTCACGACGGCATACGTGGTCTTGCCGCCGTACGGCATGAAGCCGCGCTTGGGCAACCGCCGGTAGAGCGGCATCTGGCCGCCCTCGAAGCCACCGGCCTTGCCGCCGCCAGACCGGGCGCTGTGCCCCTTGTGCCCCTTCGTCGACGTCTTTCCGTGGCCCGATCCCGGGCCTCGGCCGATCTTCTTCCGTCGCTTCGTGGCGCCCGGTGCCGGGCGGAGCTCGTCAAGCTTCACGGGTCACGCTCAACACGTGGGTTACCTTGGCGATCATGCCGCGCACCGTCGCCGAGTCGTCGTGGCTGACCGACTGGCGTATGCGACGCAGTCCCAGCGCCCGCACCGTCGCCTCTTGCTTGGGCGAGAGACCGATCAGCGACTTGGTCAGGGTGACCTTAAGCTTCTTGTCGGGCACCGGCCATCTCCTCCGCCGGGGCGACGACCCCATCGCCGCGTCGCCGCGCCGCATGCAGGTCTTGAAGTCGCTTGATCCGGCGCAGCGCGTCGATCGTCGCCTTGAGCACGTTGTGAGGATTGTTCGAGCCGAGCGTCTTCGTGAGGATGTCCTGCACGCCCGCGGCCTCGAGGATGGGCCGCACCGCGCCGCCGGCGATGACGCCCGTGCCCGGCACCGCCGGCTTGAGAAACACCCGGCCGGCGCCGAAATGGCCGGTGATCTCGCAGGGGATCGTCGTCTCCTTCAGCGGGACGAAGATCAGGTCCTTCTTGGCGTGCTCCACCGCCTTGCGGATCGCCTCGGGGACCTCGTGGGCCTTGCCCAGACCGACCCCCACATGGCCGCGCCCGTCACCGACCACGACCAGCGCCGTGAACGAGAACCGGCGTCCGCCCTTGACGACCTTCGCGACGCGGTTGATGGAGACGACGCGATCGTTCAGCTCGAGCACGCTCGGATCGATCTTCGCTTCCGCCACTAGGCTCTCCTAGAAGACCAGGCCGCCGGCGCGAGCTGCGTCGGCGAGCGCCTTCACTCGTCCGTGGTACATATATCCGCCGCGATCGAACACCACGCGCTCGATCCCCTGCGCCTTGGCCTTGCCCGCCAGAAGCTCGCCGACGAGCTTGGCGGCGGCGACGTTGCCGCCCGAGGGCTGCCGCGCGCGGAACTCCTTGCTTCGGCTGTCGACCGCGAGCAAGGTGCGCCCGGTGTCGTCGTCGACCAGCTGGGCGTAGATGTGGTTCAGGCTGCGGAACACGGCCAGCCGTGGCCGCGCCCCAGAGCCCCGCACGTATCGTCGCAGGCGCCGGTGCCGGATGTCTCGCGAAGCCCGCCGTTCTTTCGTGATCACTTGGCCCCCGCCCCCGCCTTCTTGCCGACCTTGCGGCGGATCACCTCGTCCGAATACTTGATGCCCTTGCCCTTGTACGGATCGGGCTCACGGAGCGCGCGGAGCTTCGCGGCGGTCTGGCCGAGCAGCGCCTTGTCGGCGCCCCTCAAGGTGATGGCGACCTGGCGTTCGATGTCCGCCGTGATGCCTTCCGGCAACGGAAAGACCACGGGGTGCGAGTAGCCGAGCGCCAGCGTGATCACGCGCCCCTGAATCTGGGCCCGGTAGCCGATACCCACGATGTCGAGCTTGCGCTCGAATCCGTCCTTCACGCCGGTGACCATGTTCGCCACCAGCGCCCGCGCGAGTCCGTGCAGCGCGCGGATCTTCCGATCGTCGCCGGTGCGCGAGATCAGGAGCTGGTTGTTCTCGAGCTTCGCGCTGAGCCCCTCCGGGACCGGCTGCATCAGCTTACCCTTCGGGCCTTCGGCGCGTACGATGGTCCCGTCGATCTGGACCTTCACTCCCTGGGGGATGTTGACGGGCTGTCGGCCGATCCGTGACATGGCGCTCCTCTACCACACGTAGGCGAGCACTTCGCCGCCGACCTTCTGCTTACGCGCGTCGCGGCCGGTCACGACACCCTTCGACGTGGAAACCAGCGCCACGCCCATCCCGGCCAGGATCGACGGAATCCGGTCGTGCGTGACGTACACGCGCCGGCCGGGGGTCGAGACCCGGACGAGCCCGGAGATCATCTTCTCGTTGGCGACGCCGTACTTGAGGTAGACGCGCAGCGTGCCCTGCTTCTCGTCCTCGAGCACGCGGAAGTTCTTGATGAAGCCCTCGTCCTTCAGGATCTCGGCGATCCGCACCTTGAGCTTGGAGGCGGGAATGTCCACCTTCTCGTGCTCGGCGCGGCTCGCGTTGCGGATGCGCGTCAGCAGATCGGCGATCGGATCGCTTCGCATACGGTCCCTACCAGCTCGCCTTCACGATGCCCGGAACCTCGCCCTTGAGCGCCAGCTCGCGGAAGCAGAGCCGGCACATCTCGAACTTCCGGAGGTAGCCGCGCGGCCGGCCGCACAGCTTGCACCGAGAATAGGCGCGCGTCGAGAATTTCGGTTTGCGCTGGGACTTCATGATGAGCGCGGTCTTGGCCATGCGAAGCTACTCCCTGAACGGCATGCCCAGGTGCGTGAGCAGCACCTTGGCGTCCTCGTCCGTGCGCGCCGTCGTGACGATGCTGATGTCCATGCCGCGGACCTTGTCGATCTTGTCGTAGACGATCTCCGGGAAGATCAGCTGCTCGCGCAGCCCGAGCGCGTAGTTGCCGCGCCCGTCGAAGCCCTTGGGCGGCACGCCGCGGAAGTCGCGCACGCGCGGCAGCGCAACGTTGATCAGGCGATCGAGGAACTCGTACATCCGAGCGCCCCGCAGGGTCACCTTCGCGCCGATCGGCACGCCCTCGCGCAGCTTGAAGTTCGCGATCGACTTCTTGGCCCGCGTGACGATCGGCCGCTGGCCGGAGATCAGCTGCAGGTCGGCCGTCGCGAAGTCGAGCACCTTGGCGTTCTCGCGTCCCTCGCCGACGCCCATGTTGATGACGACCTTCTCCAGCCGCGGCACCTGGAACGGGTTGGAAAACCCGCGCTCCTTCATGACCGCCTGGATGACGGTCTTGTGGAACATCTCCTTCATCCGGGGCTTCGTGTCGCCGGTGCCCTTGGGACGGCCCTTGGCGACGGGCGCCGCCGCCGCGGCCGGCCCGCCCTTCCGGGGCTGGGTCTGGGCCTTCGCGCGCCGGCTTCTGTGCCGCGGGTGCCTTCGGTGGAGCCGTCGTTTCCTTCGCCATGGTGTCAGCCCTTGTCGATCGATTCGCCGCAGCGCTTGCAGACGCGGAGCTTGCGCCCGTCGGCGAGCGTTTTGATCCCGCTGCGCGACGGCTTGTCGCACCGGTTGCAGACGACCAGCACGTTGGACAGCGCCAGCGGGCTCTCGCGCTCGATGATGCCGCCCTGGCGCAGCTTCTGCGTCGGCCGCTGATGCTTCTTCATCATGTTGATCTTCTCGACCAGCACCCGCCCGCCGATCGGCAGCACGCGCAGCACCTTCCCGCGCTTGCCGCGCTCCCGGCCGGCGATCACCGCGACCGTATCGCCCCGTCGCACGTGGACGTGTTGCATCAGATGACCTCGGGCGCGAGCGAGATGATCTTGGTGAACTGGCGCTCCCGCAGCTCGCGGGCCACCGGCCCGAAGATGCGCGTGCCCACCGGATTCTCGTCGGGCTTGATCAGGACCACCGCGTTGCGGTCGAACCGGATGTACGACCCGTCCCGCCGCCGAACTTCCTTGACCGTCCGCACCACGACCGCGCGCGCCACTTCGCCCTTCTTCACGGTTCCGTCGGGCGTCGCCTCCTTGATGGCGACGATGACGGTGTCTCCCAGCGAGGCGTACCGTTTGTTGGCGCCGCCCATCACCCGGATGCACTGGACCTTCTTGGCTCCGGAGTTGTCGGCGACGTCGAGCATCGAACGAGGCTGGATCATCGTCAGGACACGCGGCTCAGAACCTTGCGGATCCGCCAGCGCTTCTCCTTCGACAAGGGTCGGGTCTCCTCGATCAGCACCCGGTCGCCGACCCGGCTCTCGTTGGTCTCGTCGTGGGCCTTCAGCTTCTTCGAGGCCCGGACGACCCGCTGATAGCGCGGATGGCGGAACACGCGCTCGATCCGCACCACTCGCGTCTTCTGCATCGCGTCTGACACGACCACGCCTTCACGACTTTTTCGCTCACCCACCGGAGGCGCCCTTCTTCTCGCGGAGCACTGTGCTGGCCCGCGCCAGATCCTTCTTCGCCTGGCTCAGCCGCGAGGGGTTCTTGGCCATCCCCATCGAGAGCTGGAACCTGCAGATTGAAAATCTCCTCGGTCAGCTCCCGCGCCTTCTGCTGGAGCTCGTCCGTGGAGAACTCACGCCACTTCGCCGCTTTCATGGTCGATCCTTTACAGGGCTCGCCTCGCCGCTCGACGCGCCTCGGCTCGCACTACAACGCCCTCGTGCGTGACACGAACTTCGTCGTGATGCCGATCTTCTGCGCCGCCGTCCGGAACGCGTCACGGGCGATGTCCTCGGGCACGCCGATCATCTCGTAGAGGATTCGCCCGGGCTTCACGACGGCGACCCACTCCTCCGGGTTGCCCTTGCCCTTGCCCATCCGGGTCTCCGCCGGCTTCTTTGTGACCGGCTTGTCCGGGAAGATACGGATCCAGACCTTACCACCGCGCTTGAGGCTGCGGGTGAGCGCCACGCGCGCGGCTTCGATCTGTCGATTCGTCACCCAGCCGGGCTCGAGGGCCTTGAGGCCGAAGTCGCCGAAGGCGAGGCTCGACCCGCGCACGGCGATGCCCTTCATCCGGCCGCGCTGGGCCTTCCGGTACTTGACGCGCTTGGGCATCAACATGGCGGACTCGCCTCAGGCTTCAGCCGGCGCGGCGCGAAGCACCTCGCCCTTGAAGACCCACACCTTGACCCCGATGGTCCCGTAGGTCGTGTGCGCGGTCGCCAGGCCGTAGTCGATGTCGGCGCGAAGCGTGTGCAGCGGCACCCGTCCGTCGCGATACCACTCGCGCCGCGCGATCTCGCCGCCGCCCAGCCGCCCCGCGCACGCGATCCGGATGCCGTCGGCGCCCAGGCGCAGCGCGGAGGTCACGGCCTTCTTCATCGCCCGCCGGAAGGCGACGCGCTTCTGGAGCTGCAGCGCGACGTTCTCGGCCACGAGCTGCGCGTCGAGCTCGGGGTGGATGACCTCCTCGATGTTGAGGTAGATTTCCTTCCCCGTCCGCATCTGCAGCTCGTTCTTCAGCTTCTCCACCTCGGACCCTTTGCGGCCGATGATGATGCCGGGACGCGCCGTCGAGATCGTGATGCGCGCGCGGTTGGCCGAGCGCTCGATGTCGATCTTCGCGATGCCGGCGTGGTAGAGCTGGTCCTTGATGAAGCGCCGGATCTTGACGTCCTCGTGAAGGAGATTCGCGTAGGCCTTCGTCGCGAACCAGCGCGAGCTCCAGCTCCGAGTCACGCCGATGCGGAAGCCGATCGGATGTGTTTTCTGTCCCATCGCTTACTTTTTCTCCTTCGGCTTCCGAGTGGTTCTTCTCGCCGGCTTGTCTCCGCTTCGTGACGACCCGCGACGCGCCGGCGCCCGCCGGGCGGGAGCCGGACGCTCCTCGCGCGGAGGCGGCGCGCTCGGCCGGGCCGCCGCGGAGCCGCGGGCACCGCGACGGTGCCGTTCGTCTCGTCGCTGACGCTGATCGTGAGATGGCTCGTGCGGTGCTTGATCGAGAACGCGCGGCCCATCGCGCGCGGCTGCACGCGCTTGAGCACGGGCCCGCCGTCCGCGTACGCCTGGACGACGCGGAGATCGTCGAGATCGCGCACCTGGTGGTTGTGCTCGGCATTCGCCACGGCCGACCGCAGCACCTTCTCGATGAGCCGCGCCGCGGCCCGCGGCGTGTACTCGAGCGTCGCCAGGGCCTCGGCCACCGGCTTGCCGCGGATCTGATCGAGGACGAGTCGGGCCTTTCGGGCCGACACGCGGACGAATCGGGCGCGCGCCATCGTTCGCATCGCGATCAGGTCTTGCCGGTCGGCGACGTCGCCGCCTTTTCCGCGGTGCCGTGCGCCCTGAACGTCCGGGTCATCGCGAACTCTCCCAGCCGGTGGCCGACCATGTTCTCGGTCATGTACACGGGGATGAACTTCTTGCCGTTGTGAACGGCGACCGTGTGGCCGACGAACTCCGGCGGGATCGTCGTCCGCCGGGACCACGTCTTGAGCACCTTCTTCTGCCGGGTCCGGTTCAGTTCCTCGATCCGCGCGAACAGCGTTTCATCGATGTACGGACCCTTCTTCAGCGAGCGTCCCATCGCGTGCTCCTATTTCTTCCGCCGCGTCACGATGAAGCGGTCCGACGGTCTGGCGCCGCGCCGGGTCTTGTAGCCCTTCGTCGGCTTGCCCCACGGGGTCATCGGATGGTTGCCCTTCCCCTTGCCCTCGCCGCCGCCCATCGGGTGATCGACGGGATTCATGACCGTGCCGCGGACCGTCGGACGGAACCCGCGCCAGCGGACCCGACCCGCCTTGCCGATCGAGACGTTCTCGTGGTCGAGGTTGCCGACCTGGCCGATCGTGGCCATGCACGCGAGCGCGACCAACCGCACCTCGCCCGAGGGCAGCTTGAGCGTCGCGCGTTCGCCCTCCTTCGCGAGAAGCTGGGCCTGGGTGCCCGCGCTCCGGCAGAGCTGCGCGCCGCGGCCGGGCTGGAGCTCGACATTGTGCACGAGCGTGCCGACCGGGATGTTCCGCACGGGCAGCGCGTTGCCGGGCAGGATATCGGCCTGCGGACCCGACATCACAGTGTCCCCGACGCGGATTCCGATTCGGAGCAATGATGTAGCGCTTCTCGCCGTCCTTGTAGTGGAGCAGCGCCAGGCGCGCCGAGCGGTTCGGATCGTACTCGATCGCGGCGACGCGCGCGGGAATCCCGTACTTCTCGCGCCGGAAGTCGACCTGGCGAATCATCTGCTTGGCGCCGCCGCCGCGGTGGCGCACCGTGATCCGCCCGTAGACGTTGCGGCCGTTCGTCCGGCGCTTGGGAACCAGCAGGCCCTTTTCCGGCTCGGTCTTCGTGATCTCGTCGTACGTGACGTACGTCAGGTAGCGGAGAGACGGCGACGTCGGCTTGACGGTGCGGATCGCCATGCGCTACGCCCCCTCGACGAGCTCGATCTTGTGGCCGGGGGCGAGCGTCACGATCGCCTTCTTCCAGTCGGCGCGCTTTCCCTCGGAGCGACCCATACGCTTCAGCTTGCCCTCGAACGACGCGGTCCGGACCGACGACACCTTGACGTTGAACACGGTCTCGACCGCCGCGCGGATCTCGACCTTGTTCGCGTCGGGTCGGACACGGAACGCCACCGTGTTCTGCTCTTCCTTCTGTCGCATGCTCTTTTCCGTCATCAGCGGACGGATCAGGATCTCGCGCGCCGTTCGGCTCGACGACAATGCCTCCTCGAGGGCGACCAGGCTCGCGCGCTCGCACACGACGCGATGGGCATGCAGGAGCTGATACACCGACACGTGCGCCGGCGTCTCGACGGTGAGCCAGGGCACGTTGCGCGCCGCGCGCGCCAGCCCGCTGTCCAGCTCGCGCACGACGATGAGCGTCGGCGCGTCCGCGACTCCGAGCCCCACGAGCCTGGTGACCAGCGACTTCGTCTTGCCGTCGCGGACGTCGAGGGTCTCGACCGCCGACAAGGTGCCGGAGGCGATCTTGGCGGCCACGGCCGCGCGAAGCGCCTGACGCCGCATCTCGCGCGGCATATCCTTGGTCGTATTTCCGCGGTGTCGGGCCGAACGGCTTGCCGCCGCCCTTCCACTGGACGGCCCGCGTCGAGCCCTGACGGGCGCGGCCGGTCCCCTTCTGCTTCCACGGCTTGCGTCCGCCGCCGGAGACCTCGCTGCGACCCTTGGTGTCGTGCGTACCGGCGCGACGATCGGCGAGCTCGCGGGTCACGGCCTGATGGAGGAGCGGCCCTCGGATCTCGGAGCCGAAGACATCCGCCTTCAGCTCGAGTGATCCGGCCGCCTTGCCCTTCGCGTCCAGCACCTGTACGGTCGGCATCGCTATTTCTTTTCCGCGACCTTCTGCTGCTGCGCCTTGGTCGCCTTCACGGACTTCCGCAGCATCACCAGGGATCCGTTGGCGCCGGGCACCGCGCCGCGTACCAGGACGAGATTCTGCTCGGCCATCACGCGCACGACGGTGATGTTGAGCACGGTCCGACGGTCGCCGCCCATCCGTCCGGGCATGATGGTGACCCGGCCACACGCGCGAGGGATCCGACGAGGCGCCGATCGAGCCCGGGGCGCGATGGAACATCGAGCCGTGCGTCGCGTCGCCGCCGTACCAGCCGTAACGCCTGACGCCGCCCTGGAAGCCCTTGCCCTTCGTGACGCCGACGACGTCGACCAGCTCGCCCGGCGCGAACATCTCGACGGTAAGCGCCTGTCCGACCTGATAGCCCTGGAGCTTCTCGGTCTTCTCGAGCCGGACCTCACGCACGACCTGCATCGGGGCCACGTTGACCTTCTTGAAGACGCCCGCGGCCGGCTTCGACACGTTCTTCTTCTTCGCGCCGAACCCGATCTGCAGCGCATCGTATCCGTGCGACTCTGCCGTCTTGATCCCGATGACCGTGCAGGGCCCGGCCTCGATGACCGTCACGGGCACGTGACTTCCGTCCTCGGCAAACACCTGCGTCATCCCGACCTTTCGCCCAATCAACCCTTCTTTACGCGCCATCTCTATCCCCGCCGCATTTACTGCGGCTCGAGCTCCTGCATTTCGCGGCCGATCAAAACCGTCCCAGATGCGAGGCGATTCGCCGCTCCGAGCGCGGGCGTCGCCCGCGCAACCCGGCGGGAGGATTCGGGGGGGCCGTCGAGGCCCCCTCCGACAGAACGTTGCAGATGGGCTGTTTTCATCGTCCTCTCAGAGCTTGATCTCGACGTCGACGCCCGCAGGCAAGTCCAGCTTCATCAGCGAGTCGACCGTCTGAGGCGTGGGATCGACGATATCGAGGAGGCGCTTGTGCGTGCGCATCTCGAACTGCTCGCGCGACGTCTTGTCGACGTGCGGGCTCCGCAGCACCGTCCACCGGTTGATGATGGTGGGCAGCAGGACCGGGCCGGACACGCGAGCGCCGGTGCGGCGCACGGTCTCCACGATCTCCTTGACCGACCGATCGAGCAGCTGGTGATCGTACGCCTTCAAGCGAATCCGAATTTTCTGATCAGCGGCCAAGGTTGCCATGCGTTACTCCACGATCTCCGTGACGACGCCCGCGCCCACCGTCCGCCCGCCCTCGCGAATCGCGAACCGCAGCTCCTTCTCCATCGCGATCGGCACGATCAGCTCGATCGCCATCGTCACGTTGTCCCCCGGCATCACCATCTCCACCCCCTGGGCAACGTGCACACCCCCGTCACGTCCGTCGTCCGAAAGTAAAACTGCGGCCGGTACCCGTTGAAGTACGGCGTGTGCCGCCCGCCCTCTTCCTTCGTCAGGACGTACACCTCCGCCTTGAACTTCTTGTGCGGCTTGATCGTGCCCGGCTTCGCCAGCACCTGCCCCCGCTCCACTTCTTCCTTGTCGATCCCGCGCAGCAGCGCGCCCACGTTGTCCCCCGCCTGCCCCTCGTCCAGCAGCTTGCGGAACATCTCCACCCCGGTCACCACCGTCTTGCGCGTGTCGTGCACCCCCACGATCTCCACTTCCTCGCCCACCTTCACGATCCCCCGCTCCACTCGCCCGGTCACCACCGTCCCCCGCCCCGTGATCGAGAAGATGTCCTCGATCGGCATCAGAAACGGCTTGTCCACCGGCCGCGGCGGCGTCGGAATATAGCTGTCCACCGCCTCCATCAGCTTCCAGATCGGCTCCGCCGCCGTCTTGTCGTCCGGCTTCTCGTTCGCCTGCAGCGCCGAGCCCCGCACCACCGGCACGTCGTCCCCCGGAAACTGATACTTCTTCAGCAGCTCCCGGACCTCCAGCTCCACCAGGTCCAGAATCTCCGCGTCGTCCACCATGTCCACCTTGTTCATGAACACCACCAAGAACGGCACGTTCACCTGCCGCGCCAGCAGCACGTGCTCCCGCGTCTGCGGCATCGGACCGTCATTCGCCGCCACCACCAGGATCGCGCCGTCCATCTGCGCCGCCCCCGTGATCATGTTCTTGATGTAGTCCGCGTGGCCCGGGCAGTCGATGTGCGCGTAGTGCCGCTTGTCCGTCTCGTACTCCACGTGCGCCACCGCGATCGTGATCCCCCGCTCCCGCTCTTCCGGAGCGTTGTCGATCGACCCGTACTCCCGCACCGCGATCCCCTTGTTCTTCGTGTGCAGCACCTTCGTGATCGCCGCCGTCAACGTCGTCTTGCCGTGGTCGATGTGCCCGATCGTCCCCACGTTCACGTGCGGCTTCGTCCGCTCGTACTTCGCTTTCGCCATGGTGTGGCCTCCGACTGGTCGTCTAGCGGGATCCGGCCCGCCCCGGCGGCTTGCCGGCGACTTTGGCCATGATCTCTTCGGCGATCGCGGGCGGGACTTCCTCGTAGCGCGAGAACTGCATCGTGTAGGTAGCGCGTCCCTGCGTCATCGACCGCATTTCCGTCGCGTATCCGAACATCTGTCCCAGCGGCACCGTCGCGCGGATGACCTGCGAGCTGCCGCGCGCTTCCATCGAGACGATCCGGCCGCGGCGGCTGTTCAAGTCGCCGACGATCGCGCCCATGTATTCCTCGGGCGTCACGACCTCGACGTCCATCACCGGCTCGAGCAGCACGGGCTTGGCTCGGCGGCAGGCTTCCTTGAAGCCCATCGAGGCGGCGATCTTGAACGCCATCTCGGACGAGTCGACGTCGTGATACGAGCCGTCGGTCAGCCGCACCTTGATGTCGACGATCGGGTAGCCGGCCAGCACGCCGGTGTCGAGCGCCTCGCGGATACCCTTCTCGACCGCCGGAATGTACTCCCGCGGGATCGTGCCGCCGACGATCTTGTTCTCGAACTCGAAGCCCTTGCCGGCCTCGTTCGGCTCCACCTCGAGGTAGACGTCGCCGTACTGACCGCGACCGCCCGTCTGCCGGACGTAGCGCCCCTGCGCCTCGGCCATCTTGCGGACCGTCTCGCGATAGGCGACCTGGGGCTTGCCGACGTTGGCCTCGACCTTGAACTCGCGCAGGAGGCGGTCGACGATGATCTCCAGGTGAAGCTCGCCCATCCCGTGGATCAAGGTCTGCGCCGTCTCCTCGTCGCTGGTCACCCGGAACGTCGGATCCTCGAGCGCCAGCCGCGAGAGCGACACGCCGAGCTTCTCCTCGTCGGCGCGCGTCTTCGGCTCGATCGCCACCGCGATCACCGGCTCCGGGAAGGTCATCGACTCGAGCACGATCGGCCGGTCTGGATCGCACAAGGTGTCGCCGGTCGTCGTCAGCTTCAGCCCGATGGCGGCCGCGATGTCACCGGCCGCGACGGCCTCGACCTCTTCCTTCTTGTTCGCGTGCATCCGGAGAAGCCGCCCGACACGCTCCTTCTTGTCCTTGGTCGAGTTGTAGACGCCCGACCCGGCCTCGAGCGTGCCCGAGTAGACGCGGAGGAACACGAGCTGACCGACGTGCTGGTCGTTCATGATCTTGAACGCCAGCGCCGCGAACGGCGCGTCGTCGGCCGCCTTGCGCTCCTCGACCTCCTTGGTCTCGGGGTTGATGCCCTGCATCGGCGGGATGTCGAGCGGCGACGGCAGATAGTCGATGACCGCGTCCAGCAGCGGCTGCACGCCCTTGTTCTTGAAGGACGCGCCGCAGAGGATCGGGAAGAGCTTCATGCTGATCGTGCCCTTGCGCACGGCCGCCTTCAGCTCGGCGGGCGTGATCGGCTCGCCGTGCACGTACTTCTCCATCAGGTGCTCGTCGACCTCGGCGAGCCCTTCGATCATCTTCTCCCGGTACTCCTTGACCTGCTCCCGCATGTCCGCGGGAATCTCGATCTTCGTGTACTCCTTGCCCAGCGAGTCGTCGTCGTCGTTCCACACCAGCCCGACCTCGTCGATCAGGTCGACGAGCCCGCGATACTGGTCCTCGCGGCCGATCGGGATCTGCAGCGCGACCGGATGGGCGCCCAGGCGCTCGCGCACCAGGTCGACGCACTGGATAGAAGTCGGCGCCGACGCGGTCCATCTTGTTGACGTAGACCATCCGCGGGACGCGGTACTTGTCGGCCTGACGCCACACCGTCTCGGTCTGCGGCTCGACGCCCGACGACGGCGTCGAGGATCGCGACCGCGCCGTCCAGAACACGGAGCGAGCGCTCCACCTCGACCGTGAAGTCGACGTGGCCCGGCGTGTCGATGATGTTGACGCGGCAGTCGCGCCAGAAGCAGGTCGTCGCGGCCGACGTGATCGTGATGCCGCGCTCCTGCTCCTGCACCATCCAGTCCATCGTCGCGGTGCCTTCGTGGACTTCGCCGATCTTGTACGACCGACCGGTGTAGTAGAGGATCCGCTCGGTCGTCGTCGTCTTGCCCGCGTCGATGTGGGCCATGATGCCGATGTTGCGCGTCCGCTCCAGCGAGTACTGCCGTTCCACCGCCTCGTCCTCTGCTTTCTCTGCGATCTATGACATGCGAAGAGGGGGGTCAGGCTGCGCCCCCCTCTTCGTTGTGTTGGCCTGGCTACCAGCGATAATGCGCGAACGCCTTGTTGGCCTCCGCCATCTTGTGCGTGTCTTCTCGTTTCTTCACCGCGGTGCCCCGATTGCTGGCGGCGTCGAGCAGCTCGGCGGCGAGCTTGTCGGCCATGCTCCGCTCGGCGCGCCGACGAGCCGCGCCGATGACCCACCGCATCGCCAGCGACGTCCGCCGATCGGGGCGCACCTCGACCGGCACCTGATAGGTCGAGCCGCCGACCCGCCGTGACTTCACCTCGACGGCCGGCTTCACGTTGTCGATGGCCGACTTGAACATCTTGAGGGCGTCCTGCTTGCTCCGGTCCTCGACCGACACCAGGGCGTCGTACATGATGCGCTCGGCCGTCGACTTCTTGCCCCTGATCATCATGATGTTGACGAACTTCGCCACCAGCCGGCTCCCGTACTTCGGATCCGGCAGCACTTCGCGCTTCGCTGCGCCCGCCCGTCTCATCGGCTTATCCCGCGGTGCCCTTGGTGGCCTTGGCGCCGTACTTCGAGCGGCTCTGCTTGCGGCCCGCGACACCGGCGGTGTCGAGGGTGCCGCGGATGATGTGATAACGGATGCCGGGCAGATCCTTCACGCGTCCGCCGCGGATCATCACGATCGAGTGCTCCTGTAGGTTGTGGCCGACGCCCGGGATGTACGAGGTGACCTCGAGCCCGTTCGTCAGCCGGACACGTGCGACTTTCCGGAGGGCGGAGTTCGGCTTCTTCGGCGTCGTCGTGTACACGCGGATGCAGACGCCCCGCTTCTGGGGACAGCCTTGCATCGCGGGCGTTTTCGACTTCCGCCGCACCGCCTCGCGACCTTGATGGACTAGCTGATTGATAGTCGGCATGGCTCACCGTCGCCGTTAGAGGCGACAAAACTCCCACGTTATAACCGAGATGCCCTGTCCTGTCAACGATTTAGCCGCTATCCGGCAACCGCGACCGAGTCGTCCGCGTCGCCCGCGTCGACCACCGGCGGCGTCATCGCGAGCACACTGTCGAGCGTCTTCACCGCCTCGCCGCCCGGCGTCAGCACCTCCACCCGCGTGTAATTCGACAACCCCGTGCCCGCGGGGATCAGGCGGCCGACGATCACGTTCTCCTTCAGCCCGCGGAGGTCGTCCGTTTTTCCGGAGATCGCGGCCTCCGTCAGCACCCGGGTGGTCTCCTGGAACGAGGCCGCCGAGATGAAGCTGTCGGTCGAGAGCGACGCCTTCGTGATCCCCAGGAGCACCGGCTTGGCCGTCGCGGCGCGCTTGCCCTGCGCCAGGACCCGGTCGTTCTCCTCCTGGAAGACGAACTTGTCGACCAGCTCGCCCACGACGAACTCTGTGTCTCCGACCTCCTCGATGCGCACCCGCCGGAGCATCTGGCGGACGATGATCTCGATGTGCTTGTCGTTGATGGTCACGCCCTGCAGGCGATAGACCTCCTGCACCTCGTTGACCAGGTACCGCTGCAGCTCGCGGTCGCCGAGCACCGCCAGATAGTCGTGCGGATTGGGCGACCCGTCCATGAGGGCTTCGCCGGCGCGGACGCGGTCGCCCTCGTGAACGCTGATGTGCTTGCCGCGCGGGATCAAGTATTCCTTGGTCTCGGCGTTGTCGGCCCGGATCACGATCTTGCGCATGCCCTTCACGAACCCGCCCATCTCGACCCGGCCGTCGATCTCGGTGATGACGGCCTGCTCCTTGGGCTTGCGGGCCTCGAACAGCTCCGCGACGCGCGGCAGACCACCGGTGATGTCCTTGGTCTTGGTCGTCTCGCGCGGGATCTTGGCGATGATGTCGGCCGCGAAGATCTCGGCGCCGTCGGGCACGTTGAGATTGGCGCCCACCGGAAGCGCGTACCGGTGACGCTCGCTCGCCTCGACCGCCCCGGCCTGCTCGCCCGCCGACCGGAGGATGATGCCCGGCTGAAGCTTGCCCTCCGGGTCCTCGATGACCACCTTGCGCGCGAGGCCGGTGACCTCGTCGAACTCTTCCCGGATCGTCACGCCCTCGATGATGTCCTGGTATTCCACCCGCCCCGTGAACTCGGTGAGGATCGGGTTGGTGAACGGATCCCACTCGACCAGCACGGTCCGCGTCTTGATCTTCTGCTCCGCCTTCACCTTGATCTTGGCCCCGTACACGACCGGGTAGCGCTCGCGCTCGCGGCCGCGCTCGTCGGCCACACCGATCTCGCCGTTACGGTTCGTCGCGACCAGATCGCCGTCGCGGTTCACGACCGTCCTGAGGTTGTGGTACTTGACGACGCCGGCGCTCTTGGCCTCGTGCTTCGAGGCCTCGACCACGCGGCTCGCGGTCCCGCCGATGTGGAAGGTCCGCATCGTGAGCTGTGTGCCGGGCTCGCCGATCGACTGCGCGGCGATGATGCCGACCGCCTCGCCGAGCTCGGCCAGCCGCCCGGTGCCCAGGTTACGGCCGTAGCACATGACGCAGATGCCGCGCTTGGTGTCGCAGGTCAGGGTCGACCGGATGCGCACCCGCTCCAGGCCCGAGTCCTCGATCTTCTGCGCCAGCTCCTCGGTGATCTCGGTATTGGCCTGGACGATGATCTCGTTCGAGAGCGGATCGCGGATGTCCTCGGCGGCGACGCGGCCGAGAATACGGTCGCGCAACGACTGGATGATATCGCCGCCCTCGACCAGCGGGGTCGCGTCGATGATACTTCACGGTGCCGCAATCGTATTCGCTGACGATGACGTCCTGGGAGACGTCGACCAGCCGCCGCGTCAGATAGCCGGAGTCGGCGGTCTTGAGCGCGGTGTCGGCGAGGCCCTTACGGGCGCCGTGCGTCGAGGTGAAGTACTCGAGGACGGTGAGGCCCTCGCGGAAGTTCGAGGTGATCGGCGTTTCGATGATCTCGCCGCTCGGCTTGGCCATCAGGCCGCGCATGCCGGCCAGCTGGCGGATCTGCTGCTTGCTGCCTCGCGCGCCGGAGTCGGCCATCATGTAGATCGGATTGAACTCGCCGCCCTGCTCGCCGCCTTCCAGCTCGCGGAACATCTCCTCGGCGATGAGCTCGGTGACGTGCGCCCAGATGTCGACGACCTTGTTGTAGCGCTCGCCGTTGGTGATGACGCCGTCCTGGTACTGCTGCTCCACCTCGTTGACCTGCTCGCGGGCCGAGGCGATCTGCCGCTCCTTCGACGACGGGATGTGCATGTCGTCGATGCCGATCGACAGGCCCGACAGGGTCGCGTAGCGGAATCCGAGGTCCTTCAGCTCGTCCAGGAAATGGACCGTCGCCTCGTTGCCGAGCGTGTTGTAGCAGCGGCCGACCAGCGCCGTGACTTCCTTCTTCTTGAGCTCCTGGTTCACGAACCGGAGCTGCTCGGGCACGATCTCGTTGAGCAGGGTGCGCCCGACCGTCGTCTCGATGATGACCGCCGTTCCAGCGCAGACGGATCCGCGCCTGCAGATCGACGTCTTCGTTGTCGTAGGCGATCCGGACCTCTTCGGCGTCCGAGAACAGGCGCCCCTCGCCGCGTGACCGGGCGTTCCGGCGTGCTGATCCGCTCCTTCGTCAGGTAGTAGATCCCGAGCACCATGTCCTGGGTCGGGACCGCCAGCGGCGCGCCGTTCGCCGGCGACAGGATGTTGTTCGCGGACAGCATCAGCACCTGCGCCTCGAGCTGCGCCTCCATCGAGAGCGGGATGTGCACCGCCATCTGGTCGCCGTCGAAGTCGGCGTTGAAGGCCGTGCAGACCAGCGGATGGATCTCGATCGCCTTGCCCTCGACCAGGATGGGCTCGAAGGCCTGGATACCCAGGCGATGGAGCGTCGGGCGCCCGATTGAGCAGAATCGGATGCTCCTTGATGACGTCCTCGAGAATGTCCCAGACCTCGGGGCGCTCTTTCTCGACGAACTTCTTCGCCGCCTTGATCGACGACGCGATGCCGCGCTCCTCGAGCTTTCTCAGGATGAACGGCTTGAAGAGCTCGAGGGCCATCTTCTTGGGCAGGCCGCACTGGTGAAGCTTCAGGTAGGGCCCGACCACGATGACGGACCGACCCGAGTAGTCCACGCGCTTGCCGAGCAGATTCTGACGGAAGCGGCCCTGCTTGCCCTTGAGAGTGTCGGACAGGGACTTGAGAGGACGATTGTTGGGACCAGTAATGACCCGCCCCCGACGACCGTTGTCGAAGAGCGCGTCGACCGCTTCTTGAAGCATCCGCTTTTCGTTGCGGATGATGATTTCCGGCGCCTTCAGATCCATCAACCGCTTCAGCCGGTTGTTCCGATTGATGACCCGGCGATACAGGTCGTTCAGGTCCGAGGTCGCGAAGCGGCCCCCGTCGAGAGGCACCAGCGGGCGGAGCTCCGGCGGAATGACCGGCACCACCTCGAGGATCATCCAGTCGGGCTGGTTACCGGACTTCAGGAACGCCTCGATGACCTTCAGCCGCTTGACGATCTTCTTCCGCTTCTGCACGGACGACTCACCGAGCATCTGCGCGCGGAGATCGCGGGCCATCGAATCGAGGTCCATGTCGCGCAGCAGCTCGCGGATCGCCTCGGCGCCCATGCCCACCTTGAGGGCCTCGGGGCCGTGCTCCTCGATGAGCTTGCGCGCCTTGTCGACCGCCATCAGGTCCTTCTTCTTGATGCCCTGCAGGCGGCTCTCGAGAACGACGTGCTCCTCGAAGTAGAGGATCTTCTCCAGCTCGCGCAGCGACATGTCGAGGAGCTGGCCGATCCGGCTCGGCAGCCCCTTGAAGAACCACACGTGCGAGACGGGCGAGGCCAGCTCGATGTGGCCCATCCGCTCGCGGCGCACGCGCGCCCGGGTCACCTCGACGCCGCACTTGTCGCAGACGACGCCGGCGAACTTCATGCGCTTGTACTTGCCGCAGGCGCACTCGTAGTCCTTGGTCGGTCCGAAGATGCGCGCGCAGAACAGGCCGTCGCGCTCGGGCTTGAACGTCCGGTAGTTGATGGTCTCCGGCTTCTTCACCTCGCCGTGCGACCAGTCGCGAATCTTCTGGGGCGCGGCCAGTTTGATCCGGATCGCGTCAAACGTGATGGGCTTCGCATGCCGATCGAGGATGCCCCAAAGGTCCTTGGTTGGCTTGTCCTCTCTGATCAGGCTGCCGAAAGGCCGATCCGTCAACATTCGCTATTCTCCTTTGGGAAGCCTTCTCCCATTGTCAGGAAGCCTTCTTCCCGTCCTTCGTCACCAGCTCGACGTCGAGCGCCAGACTCTGGAGTTCCTTCACGAGCACGTTGAACGATTCCGGCGTACCCGGCTCGAGGAAGTTTTCGCCCTTGACGATCGCCTCGTAGATGCGGTTGCGGCCTTCGACGTCGTCGGACTTGACCGTCAACATCTCCTGGAGCGTGTGGGCGGCGCCGTAGGCTTCGAGCGCCCACACCTCCATCTCGCCGAACCGCTGCCCGCCGAACTGGGCCTTGCCGCCGAGCGGCTGCTGCGTCACCAGCGAGTACGGGCCGATCGAGCGCGCGTGCATCTTATCGTCCACGAGGTGGGCCAACTTCAAGATGTAGATCTGGCCGACCGTGACCTCCTGGTGGAACCGCCGCCCGGTACGGCCGTCGTAGAGGACGGTCTTACCGGAGGTCGGCAGGCTCGCCTGCTTCAGGTGTTCCTTGATCTCCTGCTCGGTCGCGCCGTCGAACACGGGGCTCGCCACCCACATGCCGAGCGCGCGCGCCGCCCATCCCAGATGGGTCTCGAGGATCTGACCGACGTTCATACGGGACGGCACGCCGAGCGGGTTCAGCACGATCTCGACCGGCGTTCCATCCGGCAGGTACGGCATGTCCTCTTCGGGGAGAACCTTGGAGACGACACCCTTGTTGCCGTGGCGGCCGGCCATCTTGTCGCCGACCGACAGCTTGCGCTTCACGGCCACGTACACCTTGACCATCTTGATGACGCCCGGCGGCAGATCGTCGCCGCGGCGCAGCCGCGACTTGCGCTCCTCGAACATGGCGTCGTAGACACCGATCTGCTCATCGGCCATGTCCTCGATGCGCTTGATGGTCTGGGCGAGGTTCTCGTCTTCCTTGACCTTGATCTTCTTCAGCTCGTTCCACGAGAAGTTGTCGAGCTCCTCGCGCTCGATGTGGTCGCCCTTCTTGGTGAGGCGCTTCATCTTATTGGTCGGATCGAAGAGATCCTGGAACGCGGTCTTGCCGACCAGGAGGTTCTTCAGCTTCTGGTCGCGCTCCATCTCGACCATCGCGATCTCGTCCTGGTAGTCCTTCTCGAGCCGGGCGATCTCTTCCTCTTCGATCGACTTCGCCCGCTCGTCCTTGTCGATCCCGCGCCGCGAGAACACCTTCACGTCGACCACGGTGCCCTCGATACCGGGCGGCACGGTCAGCGAGGTGTCGCGCACGTCGCCGGCCTTCTCGCCGAAGATCGCGCGGAGCAGCTTCTCCTCCGGCGTCAGCTGCGTCTCGCCCTTCGGCGTGATCTTGCCGACGAGGATGTCGCTGGGCTTCACCTTCGCGCCGATCCGAACGATTCCTGATTCGTCCAGATCTTTCAGTGCTTCTTCAGAGACATTCGGAATATCTCTGGTGACCTCTTCCTTCCCGAGCTTGGTGTCTCGCGCCTGGATCTCGAACTCCTCGATGTGGATCGAGGTGAAGCGATCGTCCTTGACGAGCCGCTCCGAGACCAGGATCGCGTCCTCGAAGTTGTACCCGCCCCAGGGCATGAAGGCGACGAGCACGTTGCGGCCGAGCGCCAGCTCACCCTGATCGGTGCCCGGGCCGTCGGCGATGATGTCGCCCTGATTGACCCGCTGGCCCTTCTTGACGATCGGCTTCTGGTTGAGGCACGTGTTCTGATTCGACCGCCGGTACTTCGTCAGGTTGAAGATGTCGAGCGGCAGATCCGCCACCGGGTCGGCCTTCTTCGACCGGCCCTCGGCGCGCACCACGACGCGATCGGCCGCGACGTACTCGACGACGCCCGGCCGCTTGGCGACGATGACGGCGCCCGAGTCGCGTGCCACCACGTGCTCCATGCCGGTGCCGACCAGCGGCGCCTCTGGCTGCAGCAGCGGCACCGCCTGGCGCTGCATGTTCGAGCCCATCAGGGCCCGGTTCGCGTCGTCGTTCTCGAGGAACGGGATCAGCGAGGCGGCCACCGATACGAGCTGCTTGGGCGAGACGTCCATGTAGTTCAGCTCTTCCGGCGACACCATGCGGAACTCACCGCCCTTGCGCGCCGACACCCGCTCCTGGACGAACTTGCCGGTGCGGTCGATCTCGGCGTTGGCCTGGGCGATGACGAACTTCTCTTCCTTCAGCGCGGTCAGGAACTCGATGTCGTCGGTGACCCGCCCGTTGACGACCTTGCGGTAGGGCGTCTCGATGAAGCCGAACTCGTTGGTGCGGGCGTACGTGGACAGCGACGAGATCAGGCCGATGTTCGGGCCTTCCGGCGTCTCGATCGGGCAGATCCGACCGTAGTGCGTGGGATGCACGTCGCGCACTTCGAATCCCGCGCGCTCGCGGCTCAGACCGCGGGGACCCAGCGCCGAGAGCCGCCGCTTGTGGGTCAGCTCGGCCAGCGGATTCGTCTGGTCCATGAACTGCGAGAGCTGCGACGAGCCGAAGAACTCCTTGACCACCGCCGAGACGGGCTTGGCGTTGATCAGGTCGTGCGGCATCAGGTTGGTGATGTCGGAGATCGACATCCGCTCCTTGACCGCCCGCTCCATCCGCGTGAGACCGACCCGGAACTGGTTCTCCAGCAATTCTCCGACCGACCGCACGCGGCGGTTGCCAAGATGGTCGATGTCGTCGGTCGCCTTCGTCCCGAGCCGGACCAGCATCAGGTGCCGGATGACCGAGATGATGTCCTCGCTGCGGATCGTCTTGGCGTTGGCCGGCGCCTCCATGCCGAGCTTCTCGTTGATCATGAAGCGGCCGACGCGGGCCAGGTCGTAGCGCCGTGGATCCATGAACATGCCGCGGAACAGCGCCCGCGCCGACTCCACGGTCGGCGGGTCGCCGGGCCGCAGCCGGCGGTAGATCTCCACGAGCGCCTCGTCCGGGTTCTTGAAGTGGTCGCGCGCCAGGGTCTCGTAGATGGACTGGTCGACCTTGCCCGCGCTCAGCACCAGGAGCTTGAACGGCGCCACCCGCCGGCTCATCACCTGCGACAGCACGGTCGAGGTGATCTCGGCGTTGGTCTGCACCAGCACCTCACCGCTCTCCGTGTCGACGATGCGGGAGGCGGTCCGGCGCCCGACGAGCGATTCGGCCCGGACCGGAATCTTCTCGACGTTCGCCTCGAGCAGCTTCTCGAGCACCTTAGCGGTCAGCGGCCGCCCGGCCGGAGCCAGCGGCTCGCTTGTGGCGGGGCGCCTTGACGTCGTCCGCCGGCCGCACGCCGGTGTGCGCCTCGGCGCTCAGCTTGACCCAGGCGTTGCCGTCCTCGAAGGACAGCACCTCTTCGGCCTCGTAGAAGTGCGACAGGACCTCCTCGTCGGAGAGGATGACGTTGCGCTCCAGGAACCAGAACGCCCTCAAGAACGCGGTCGCGAGCATCTTCCGGCGACGGTCGACGCGGACATGGAGGATGTCGTTGGCGTCGAAGTCGAACTCGACCCACGACCCGCGATACGGAATGACGCGCGCGGAGAAGAGCGGCTTCCCCGACGCCAGGGTCTTACCCTTGTCGTCGTCGAAGAACACGCCCGCCGAGCGCTGCAGCTGGCTGACCACGACGCGCTCGGTGCCGTTGATGATGAACGTGCCCTTGTCGGTCATCAGGGGCAGCTCGCCCAGATAGACCTCCTGGCCGCGCTGCTCCCGGATCGTCTTGGTCTTGGCCTCTTTGTCGTGATCGAAGACGACGAGCCGGAGCGTGACCTTCAACGGAATCGCGAACGTCATTCCGCGGTCGTGGCACTCCTCCACCGTGTACTTCGGCTCGCCGAAGTGATACGAGTCGAACTCGAGCAGTGCGTTGTCGTTGTAGTCGGCGACCGGGAACACCGACTTGAAGACCGCCTGCAATCCGAGCTCCTCGCGTCGGTCCGCGGGCCCGTCCTTCTGCAAGAAGGTCTCGTACGATCGCTTCTGAACCTCGATCAGGTTCGGGATCTCGACGATCGACGGGATCTTGCCGAAGTCTTTGCGGCTGCGGCGCCCACATTGAATAGTGCCTGCCATACCCTCTCCTCGATCGGACGAGGCTTCCGCCCGGTCCGAGGTCTCCGCCTAGGGATTGCGGCGGCCAGGCCGCCGCGTACGCATCCGCGTCCCCGTGAGACCGGCTCACTACTTGACCGACACCGTCGCGCCCTGCTCCTCGAGCTTCTTCTTCATGTCATCCGCCTCGGCCTTGGTGACCCTCTCCTTCACCGCCTTCGGCGCGCCGTCCACCAGGTCCTTGGCCTCCTTGAGGCCGAGCCCCGTGAGCTCGCGGACGACCTTGATGACCTGGATCTTCTTTTCGCCCGCCGCGCCCAGGATGACGTCGAACTCGGTCTTCTCCTCGACCGCGGCCGCTCCGGCCGCCGCGCCGCCGGCCGCCCCCGGCATCGCCGCGACCGCCATCGGCGCCGCCGCGGACACGCCCCACTGCTCCTGAAGAAGCTTCGAGAGCTGGGCCGCTTCCAGTAGGGTCAGCTTGCCGAGTTCCTCCGCGATCTGCTCAACCGTCGCCATCGAAATCTCCTTTGGACTGGGCGCGAGCACCCGGGCCGTGCCCGATCGTGCCCCGCCGCTGTCTCCCGCTCTCGCTATCCACTCGCGGGGCGCGAGCCGCGGTCAACCCGCTCGGCTCGCCCCGCCGTTGTCCCCCGCGACCTATTCGGTTTTCGCTTCCGTCTTCGCCGCCTCGGCGGCAGCCGCCGCGCCGCGCTGTTCCAGGATGTAGACCAGCTCGCGATGCGGCGCCGTGAGGAGCCCGACCAACGCGGCCAGCCCCCCCTGGATCGTCCCGATCAGCTGTGCCCGGAGCGCCTCGCGCGACGGCAAGTCGGCGAGGGCCTTGAGCTCGGGCGGCGGCAGCATCTGCCCTTCGACGTACCCGGCCTTGATCGCCAGCGCTTGGTGCGTGCGCGCGAACGCGTGCAGCGCCTTGGCGACCGCCACCGGATCTTCCTTCGAAAGGATGATCGCCGTCGGTCCCTTGAGATGCGTGCCGAGCCCCTCGAGCGCGGACGACGCGATCGCGAGCCGCGCCAGCCGGTTCTTGACGACCTTGTACTGCGCCGACACCGCGCGCAGCTGCTTACGCAGCTCGCTGAGCTCCTGGACGGTGAGGCCGCGGTACTCGGTGAGCACCACGGTCTTCACACCGTCGAACCGCGATTTGAGGTCTTCGACCGCCGAGACCTTCTCTTGCGTTGGCACCTGAGGCTCCCTGTCGTCCTGCCTAGACTGCCTTCTTGAACAGATTGGCCACCGCCAGCGCGTCGACCGGGACGCCCGGCCCCATCGTCGTCGACACGGTCAGCGACCGCAGATAGACACCCTTCGCCGCCGCCGGCTTCGCCCGGACGATCGCCTCGATGAGCGCCATGCCGTTGGCCGCGAGCGCGTCGGCGCCGAACGAGTGCTTGCCGATCGGCGTGTGCACGTTACCGGCCTTGTCCACGCGGAACTCGACCTTGCCCGCCTTGGCCTCGCGGACGGCGCGGCCCACGTCGAACGTCACCGTGCCGAGCTTCGGGTTCGGCATGAGCCCGCGCGGACCCAGGACCTTACCGAGCCGACCGACCTGGCCCATGAGATCCGGCGTCGCCACCGCCGTGTCGAACTCCATCCAGCCGCCTTGCACGCGCTCGACCAGGTCCTCCGCGCCGACGACGTCTGCGCCGGCGTCGCGCGCCTCGCGATCCTTCTCGCCCTTGGCGAAGACGGCCACGCGCACGGTCTTGCCGATGCCGTGGGGCAGCACCACCGCGCCGCGGACCATCTGATCCGCGTGCTTGGGATCGACGCCCAGCCGGAACGAGAGGTCGACCGACTGATCGAACTTCGCCGCCGGCATTTCCTTGACGATCGCGACCGCCTCGTCGAGGGAATACTGCTTGTCCGGGGCGAGCTTCGCCGCGGCCGCCTCGTAGCGTTTGCCCCCCCGTCTCCGAACGATCGTCGCCATGTCGTCTCTCCTCGCTAGTCCCTACCGATTGCTCGCCCGCAACGCCCTAGACCACATCGATGCCCATGCTGCGGGCGGTGCCCTCGATGATCCGCATCGCGGAGTCGATCGAGTCGGTGTTGAGGTCCACGAGCTTGGTCTGCGCGATGTCCCGCACCTGCTGGCGCGTCACCTTGCCGATCTTGTCCTTGTGCGGCACCGCGGAGGCCTTCGCGATCCCGGCCGCGCGCTTGAGAAGCACCGCGGCCGGCGGTGTCTTCACGATGAACGTGAACGAACGGTCCACGAAGATCGTGACGACCACCGGCAGGATCAGGCCGTCCTGCGCGCCCGTCTGAGCGTTGAAGCCCTTGCAGAACTCCATGATGTTGACGCCGTGCTGGCCGAGCGCGGGACCCACCGGCGGCGACGGGTTCGCCTTGCCGGCCGGGATTTGCAGCTTCACGATCGCCTGGACTTTCTTCATCGCGAGACCCCGTTCGACGCCGCACGCATCAGATCCGCTCCACCTGGTAGTACTCGAGCTCGACGGACGTGGGCCGGCCGAAGACCGGCACGACCACCTTCATCCGTCCCCGCTCGGGGTTCATGTCGTCCACCACGCCCTGGAAGTTCACGAACGGCCCGTCGATGACGCGCACCTTGTCGCCGCGCTGGAACACGGACTTGGGCTTGGGCTTCTCGGCGCCCGCCTCCATCTGCCGGAGGATGTCGTCGACCTGGTCGTGCGGCAGCGCAACCGGCTTCGAGCCCGAGCCGACGAACCCGGTCACCTTGGGCGTCGAGCGCACGAGGTGCCACGTGTCGTCCGTCAGCTCCATCTCGACCAGCACGTAGCCCGGGAAGAACTTCTGCTCGGTCTCGCGCTTCTGCTTGTTGCGGACCTCGACGACCTTCTCGGTCGGTACGAGCACGCGCGTGATCCGCTCGGACATCCCGAAGATCTTGGCGCGCGACTCGATCGCCTCCTTGACCTTGTTCTCGAATCCCGAGTACGTGTGGACGACGAACCACTGCTTTGTCGTGGTCGCCGCCGCATCATCGCTCATCGCAAAATCCTTTCGACGATCCGCGCCAGCACGACGTCCACGGCGCCCAAGAACAGGGACACCACCACGGTCACCGTGATCACGACGACCGTGGAGTTGATCAGCTCCTGGCGGCTGGGCCACGTCACCTTGCGAAACTCCGCCAAGACTTCTCGGACGAACTCCTGTACGCGCCTCAGAAAATCCATCTGCTCCCTAGTCCGCCGAACAATGGCAGGGGTGGAGGGATTCGAACCCCCATCCCCCGGATTTGGAGTCCGGTGCTCTAGCCGTTAGAGCTACACCCCTACTTACTTTGTCTCTCTGTGCGGTGTGTGCTTGCGGCACCACCGGCAGTACTTCTTGAGCTCCAGGCGATCGGGGTGCGTGCGCCGGTTCTTCGTCGTCGCGTAATTCCGGCGCTGACACGTCGAGCACGCGAGCGAGATGATGTCGCGCATCGCCTACTCCACGATCTCCGTGACGACGCCCGCGCCCACCGTCCGCCCGCCCTCGCGAATCGCGAACCGCAGCTCCTTCTCCATCGCGATCGGCACGATCAGCTCGATCGCCATCGTCACGTTGTCCCCCGGCATCACCATCTCCACCCCCTGGGGCAACGTGCACACCCCCGTCACGTCCGTCGTCCGGAAGTAAAACTGCGGCCGGTACCCGTTGAAGTACGGCGTGTGCCGCCCGCCCTCTTCCTTCGTCAGGACGTACACCTCCGCCTTGAACTTCTTGTGCGGCTTGATCGTGCCCGGCTTCGCCAGCACCTGCCCCCGCTCCACTTCTTCCTTGTCGATCCCGCGCAACAGGGCGCCCACGTTGTCCCCCGCCTGCCCCTCGTCCAGCAGCTTGCGGAACATCTCCACCCCGGTCACCACCGTCTTGCGCGTGTCGTGCACCCCCACGATCTCCACTTCCTCGCCCACCTTCACGATCCCCCGCTCCACTCGCCCGGTCACCACCGTCCCCCGCCCCGTGATCGAGAAAATGTCCTCGATCGGCATCAGAAACGGCTTGTCCACCGGCCGCGGCGGCGTCGGAATATAGCTATCCACCGCCTCCATCAGCTTCCAGATCGGCTCCGCCGCCGTCTTGTCGTCCGGCTTCTCGTTCGCCTGCAGCGCCGAGCCCCGCATCACCGGCACGTCGTCCCCCGGAAACTGATACTTCTTCAAGAGCTCCCGGACCTCCAGCTCCACCAGGTCCAGAATCTCCGCGTCGTCCACCATGTCCACCTTGTTCATGAACACCACCAAGAACGGCACGTTCACCTGCCGCGCCAGCAGCACATGCTCCCGCGTCTGCGGCATCGGCCCGTCATTGGCCGCCACCACCAGAATCGCGCCGTCCATCTGCGCCGCCCCCGTGATCATGTTCTTGATGTAGTCCGCGTGGCCCGGGCAGTCGATGTGCGCGTAGTGCCGCTTGTCCGTCTCGTACTCCACGTGCGCCACCGCGATCGTGATCCCCCGCTCCCGCTCTTCCGGAGCGTTGTCGATCGACCCGTACTCCCGCACCGCGATCCCCTTGTTCTTCGTGTGCAGCACCTTCGTGATCGCCGCCGTCAACGTCGTCTTGCCGTGGTCGATGTGCCCGATCGTCCCCACGTTCACGTGCGGCTTCGTCCGCTCGTACTTCGCTTTCGCCATTCCTCACGCCCTCCCGTTGGCGGTAGCGATCAACGTCGTGCGCGCCGCAGACCGTCGGGGGCTTCCCCGCCCGGCCCAGACGCGCCCATGAATCCTGGAGCCCATGTCCGGGATTGAACCGGAGACCTCGTCCTTACCAAGGACGCGCTCTACCGACTGAGCTACATGGGCGAACACACGAGACCTGGAGCGGGAAACGGGATTCGAACCCGCGACCCCCAGCTTGGAAGGCTGGCGCTCTACCGCTGAGCTATTCCCGCCCGAATGCAGAACCAACTGCGCCTTTCTCAACTGCGGAGCCACGTGCACCTTTCTCAACCGCGGAACCGCGCCTGTCTCAACGGCAGAACCGCGCATGCCTCAACCGCGAAACCGCTCATGCCTCAAACCGCGTAAACGCGCGTGCCTCAAACCGCGAAACCCGCACTGCCTCAAACCGCGTAAGCGCGCGTGCCTCTCCACCCGCACCTTTCTCAGCCCACCCTCGGTAAAACCGGCCTCGAGGCACCCGCTACAATGGTGGGGAGGGGAGGATTTGAACCCCCGAAGGCGTACGCCAGCAGATTTACAGTCTGCCCCCTTTGGCCACTTGGGTACCTCCCCGAATCCGCCGGCCGCACCTGGCAACTCCTCGAAAAAGCTGGCGCTGGCGGGAGGATTTGAACCCCCGACCCACTGCTTACAAGGCAGTTGCTCTGCCCCTGAGCTACGCCAGCACAGACAAAAGGTCACATTAGGCTTGACTTTTAGATAAGTCAAGCACTTTGCCCCCGGCGGCGCGCTGCCGCGCGACTTCGTAGCAGAGCACCGCACCGGCGGCCGCCACGTTCAGCGATCCGACCTTGCCCTGCATCGGGATCGTGAGCAGCACATCGCACGCCTGAGCGACGAGCGGTCGGAGCCCACCACCCTCGCTCCCCAGCACCAGACAAAGGGGACCTGTCAGGTCCGCGCCCCAGACCGGCACGCCCGAGCCAGTGACTCCGCCATATACCCAGACACCAGCTTTCTTCACCACTTCCAGCGCGTTTACCAGATTCGTCTCGCGGGCGACGGGCAGGTACTCGACCGCCCCCATAGCCGCCCGCGCCGCGGCGTCCGTGAGACCGACCTGATGGTGCTTCGGGACGATCACCCCGTGGGCGCCGAAGACCTCGGCGGTCCTCAGGAGCGCGCCGAAGTTCCTGGGATCCTGGACCTGGTCGAGCGCCACGAAGAAGGCAGCCTCCCGCCGTGCGGCGGGAACCTCGAGGAGCGCGGCCAGGTCCGCATACTCGGCCGACGCGACGCGCGCGACGACTCCCTGGTGTCGATCGGAGCCGGCGATCGCCGTGAGCTGCTCGCGCGTGCGGTACGAGACCTTGACGCCGGCGCGTCGCGCCAGGGCGACGATCTCGGCGAGCGGACCGCGGGCGCCCGCGAGCACGGCGATCTCGTCGGCGCGCCGCCCGTGCGCGCGAAGCAGCTCCAGCACAGGGTTCCGGCCGTAGATACGGCCCTCGGTCACTCGCGGCCTTTCGGGGTGAGTCGCGGGCCGCGCCGGCGTGTCCTCGACCAGCCAGCCGAGCCGCGCGATCTCGTCACGCAGCTCGTCCCCGCGCTTGAAGTCGCGCCGCGCCCGCGCCTCGGCGCGCGCGGTGACGAGCTGATGGACCTTCGGCGGCGGCCCGTCCATCGCCGCGCCGCGGCCGAAGAGCCCGAGCACGCGCGCAAGCTGGACCAGCTCGTCGACACCGGCGACGAACGCCCCGGACGGGCCGGCGCCCCGGTCGCGCGCGTCGGCCAGCGCCCGCGCGAAATCGAAGAGCACGCCGAGCGCCTGCGGAGTATTGAAGTCGTCGTCCATCGCCCTCTCGAAGCGCGGGCGGAACTCCGCGAACGCCGGCGGCAGCGAGGCCGGTCCGCCGCCGTCGCGCACCGCGGCGGCGTCGTGGAGAAGGCGCGTCAGCCGATCGAGCGCCCGCTTGCTCTCCTCGACGCGCTCCTCGGACCACTCGATCATGTTCCGGTAGTGGGTCCCGAGCACCCAGAGCCTGAGCGTGTCGGCGGAGTGGCGCTTGACGACCTCCCGGATGTTCAGCGTATTGCCGAGCGACTTCGACATCTTCTCCTTGCCCATGTTGACCATGCCGTTGTGCACCCAGTAGCGGGCGAACGGCTTGCCCGTGCAGGCTTCGGTCTGGGCGATCTCGCATTCGTGATGCGGGAAGATCAGGTCCTCGCCGCCCCCGTGCAGGTCGAACGACGGGCCGAGATATTTCATGGCCATCGCCGAGCACTCGATGTGCCAGCCCGGCCGTCCCGGGCCCCACGGACTCTCCCACGCGGGCTCGCCCGGCTTCGAGCCCTTCCAGAGGGCGAAATCGCGCGGATCGCGCTTGCGCTCGTCGACTTCGACGCGAGCGCCGGCGAGCAGCTCGTCGAGATTCTTCCCGGAGAGCCGCCCGTACGGGGGAAAGCTGCGGATCGCGAAGTAGACGTCGCCCTCGACCGGGTAGGCGTGGCCGCCGGCGATCAGGCGGCCGATGAGGTCGATCATCTCGCTCACGTGCTCGGTCGCCTTCGGGTCGACGTCGGGTGCCTGCACGCCGAGCGAGGCCATGTCCTCCCGCTCGGCGGCGATGAAGCGCTCGGCGAATTCCCGCGCGGTCACACCCGCGTCGTTGGCGCGCTTGATGATCCGATCGTCGACGTCCGTGTAGTTCTTCACGAACGTGACGCGATAGCCCTTGAAGGTGAGGTAGCGGCGGATCATGTCGAAGACCAGGGCGCTCCGCGCGTGCCCGATGTGCGAGTAGTCGTACACGGTCACCCCGCACACGTACATGCGGACTTCGCCCGGCGTGAGAGGAACGAATTCCTCCTTCGTTCGCGTCATCGTGTTGGAGATCCGGATCATTCCGTCACCTCGACACTGACCACCGCCATCGCCGCCATCCCCTCTTGCCTGCCCACCAGGCCGAGTCCTTCGGGGCTCTTCGCCTTCACGCTCACGCGCTCGATCTCGAGTCCCAGCGCGTCGGCCACCCGCTTGGCCATCTCCGGCAGCAGCGGCGCCAGGCGCGGCGCCTGCGCGAGCACGGTCGCGTCCACGTTCACCAGCCGGCCCCCGCGCGCGGTCACGAGCTCGGCGACGCTCCGGAGGAGCAGCAGGCTCGAGATCCCGCGATAGCGCGGATCGGTGTCCGGGAAATGGCGGCCCAGATCGCCCAGCGCCAGCGCTCCGAGCATCGCCTCGCCGATCGCATGCGACAGCACGTCGGCGTCCGAATGCCCGGCGAGCCCGCGCTCGAACTCTACCGTAACTCCGCCCAGCACGAGCGGCCGGCCGGCCGCGAGCGGGTGGACGTCGAATCCGAAGCCGACGCGCGTCATCGGGCCCACGCTCGTCGCGCCCGGCGAAGATCGTCAGGCGTCGTGATCTTCACGTTCTCGGCGAGCCCCCGCACCACGCGCACCTGATGGCCGAGCCGCTCGACCAGCACGGCGTCGTCGGTGCCGACCACTCCGTCCCGTCGCGCCTTCTCGTGAGCCTCGCGCAGCAACGCGGCACGAAACGCCTGAGGCGTTTGAACCGCCCACAGCTCCGAGCGGTCGAGCGTCGCCTCGACCACGTCCTGCCGCACGCGCTTGATGGTCTCCGTGATGGGCAAGGCGCAGATCGCGGCGCCGGCCTCCGCCCCCGCCCTCACGACGGCATCGATGAGGCCGCGGGTGATCAGCGGCCGAACGGCGTCGTGGACCACGATGATGTCGGCGGTGCGCGGCACCGCCTGCAGCGCGAGCCACACCGAGTCCTGGCGCATCCCGCCGCCCTGAACGACCATCACGGGTGCGCGTCGAGTTATCGGCGCCAGCGCGCGCCGCGTACGCTCCACGTGGATCTCCGGCGCGGCGACGACGATCGCGATCACCGCGGGATGGCGCGTGAAGTGACCGACCGTCTCGACCATGATGGGAGCGTGCCCGAGCTTGACGAACTGCTTCGGGAGACGGCTTCCGAATCGGGTCCCCACGCCGCCGGCCGGGACGATCACCGCCAGCTTCTGAGCCTTTGGCCTTTCCGGCATGCCTCCCCTGTCCACAGGCGCGCCTCGGTCGGCGGGGAAGCCGCGACGGCCTGCGGCGCGCACTACCTTGTCTATAGGCGCGCCTCGGCCGGCGGGGCCCCAGCCCCGCGACGGCCTGCGGCGCGCACTACCAGTCAGCCGAGCAGCGCGGTCAGGGCGTCGCCGACCGTCGCCACGCCGCGGACATCGAGCGACACCTTCGTCGGCTCGAGCACGTTGCTCCGGGGCACGATGGCTCGGCGGAAGCCCAGGGCCGCCGCCTCGCGCAGGCGCAGCTCGAGACCCGCGACCGCGCGGACCTCTCCGGTGAGGCCGACCTCGCCGACGACGAGCACGTCCGGCGGCACCACGCGATCCATGTAGCTCGATGCCGCGGCGACGACGATCCCAAGATCGGCCGCGGGCTCGGTGACGCGACCGCCTCCGGCGACGTTCACGAACACGTCCTGGCTCCCGAGCGGAACGCCGGCGCGCTTCTCGAGCACCGCCAGGAGCAGACAGACGCGATTGTAGTCGGCGCCGAGCACGGTGCGCCGCGGCGTGCCGATCGCCGCCTGGGAAACGAGCGCCTGGAGCTCGAGCAGCACCGGCCGCGTGCCCTCGAGGCTCGAGACCACGACCGAGCCGGGCGCCTCGCGGGGACGCTCGGCCAGGAAGAACCCGGACGGATTCTTCACCTCGACGAGCCCGCCCTCCACCATCTCGAAAACCCCGATCTCGTTCGTCGAACCGAAGCGGTTCTTCACCGCACGGAGCACGCGGTACGAGTGATGACGTTCGCCCTCGAAATAGAGCACGGTGTCGACCAGGTGCTCGAGCACGCGCGGCCCGGCGAGTGCGCCTTCCTTGGTGACGTGACCGACCAGGAAGGTGGCGATGCCGAGCCCCTTGGCGAGGGTCATCAGGCGCGCTCCGCACTCGCGAACCTGCGCGACGCTGCCCGGCGCCGATTCCAGATCGGGCAGGAACACGGTCTGGATCGAGTCGATGACCAGCGCGCGCGGCTTCACGTCGTCGAGCTGCGCCTGCACGACCGACAGGTCGTTCTCCGGCCACAGCAAGAGCCCGTCGGTCGCGATACCCAGCCGATCGGCGCGCATCTTCACCTGCGCCGCGGACTCCTCGGCGGTCACGTACAGGACCGGCGGGGCGGCCATGCGCCAGCGCCCGTGCCGCTTGCAGGAGCAAGGTGCTCTTGCCAACGCCCGGGTCGCCCCCGATCAACACCAGCGAGCCGCGCACCACGCCGCCGCCCAGCACGCGGTCGAGCTCGCCGATGCCGGTGCGCACGCGGTCGTCCGGCTCCATCGAGATTTCCTTCAGCGCGCGGGGGCGGCCGGACGGCCACGCTCGCGCCGACGCGACGAGCGCGCGGCGGCCGGGCCGCTCCTCGACGAGCTGCACCCAGTTGTTGCCGGCGCGCCGGCAGTCGGGGCACGTGCCGGGCTTGGGGCTCGCGAACCCGCATTCCTGGCACCGGTAGACGCTAGCGCCGCGAGTCGTCATCCGTCGACTTCGCTCCCTTGTCCCCGAGGCTGCGAATCATCGATCGCAGGAGAAAGCTCCGTTGCGCGCCGTCGAGAATCGTGACGAGGCGCTCGTAGATCGTGGGGTCGGCGATGAGCGCGCCCACCGTCCCTTCGCCCTCGTCGATCTTCTCGCTGATCGATTTCAGGTTGGCCATGGCCGCTCGCAGGTCCTGCATCGTGAGCGAGAGCGAGCCGTCGTCGCCGGAATCGGCCACCAGGCTGCCGAGCGTGCCGCGGCCACCCGCCACGCGATCCGAGACCTCAGACGCAGGTTGTGCGTGACCACCTTGAGGTCGTCGAGAACGGCCTTGTACTTCGGATCGAACAGGAGCCCCGGCAGGAGGCCCGGCTCGCGCTCCGGCTGCTCGACCATGGCGCTGATCCGATCCATCGCCGCCACGAACCGCTTCGCGGAGGCGGTGCTTTCGGGTGAGACCAGCACCCCGGCCGCGCCCTGCCCCTTCTCGACTCGCTCGAGCAACGCCTGCGTGGTCGCGATCAGCTCGTTGAGCCGCCGCAGCGCGATCGGCTCCTCGTAGAGGAGGGTGTGAGCCCAGCCGCGGCCGTGCTCGACCTGGTCGACGACGCGTCCGAGCTTGTTCACCGTCGCCGCGGCGTCCTCGATCATCTTCGACTTGTTGCACCTTGTCCGCCGTCTCGCGCAAGCGCGTCGGCGAGCGCGGCGACGTTCTTCGCCGTCTCGGCGCCGGCGGCGATGACCCGCCCGAAGTCGGCCGGATCGCGCGAGGCCAGCACTTCGCCAGGGCCGACCGGCGGCGCGCTCGCGTCTCCCGACGGTGATCTCCACGATCCGGTCGCCGAGGAGTCCCTGGGTCTCGATGCGCGCGACGGAGTTCTTGCGGATCCGGTCCGAGAAGCGCCGGGCGATGGTGAGGTCGACCCGGACCTTGCCGCCGGGCTGCGGCGGAAGGTTCACGGCGCTGACCCGCCCGATCTGCACGCCGGCGAGCCGGACGGTCGCGCCCTCGACGAGGCCCCCCACCTCGGTGAAGTCGGCATGGATCGTGTAGCGCGCCTCGAACAGCTTCGCCCGGGCCCCGAGCGCGTAGACCGCCCCGAGAAAGGCCGCGAGCGCCACGAGGACGAAGACGCCGACGCGGAACTTCACCGCAGTCTCGCGCTTCTCGTTCATCGGCTCGCGCTCACCGGCTCACCGTGCCGGCCAGGAAGGCCTGGACTGCCGGATTGTGTCCGCCGAGGACCTCGTCGGCCGGGCCGAGGGCCGCGAACCGCCCCTGGATCAGGACGGCCACGCGGTCGGCGACCGTCCGCGCCAGCTCGACGTCGTGAGTGACGACCATCGCCGTGTCGCACACGTCCGCCGCGCAGGTCGCGCATGAGCTCGGCGACGAGCTTCGAGTTGGTCGGATCGAGCCCCGCCGTCGGCTCGTCGAACAGCAGCATCTCGGGCTCGACCGAGAGCGCGCGGGCGATCCCGACGCGCTTGCGCATGCCGCCCGACAGCTCGGACGGCAGCAGCGGCAGCACGTCGCTCGAGAGGCCCACGACCGACAGGTTCCGCACGACACGCTCGTCGATCTCCGCCTCCCCGAGGCTGGTGTGCTCGCGAAGAGGATACGCGACGTTCTCGTGAACGGACAGCGAATCGAAGAGCGCCGCGCCCTGGAAGACGTAGCCCATGCGGCGGCGCAGCGGGAGCAGCTCCTCCTCGCTAGAGGTGCTCGATGCTGTGCCCGAACACGCCGAAGCCGTCCCGCCGTCCGGACGGATCAGGCCCGCGACGCAGGCGGAGCAGGACGGTCTTGCCGGCGCCGCTGCCTCCCATGACGACGAGGGTCTCGCCCTTGGCCAGCGTCGAACGACACGCCGCGGAGGACCTCGGTCGTGTCGAAGCTCTTCCGCAGATCCATCGGCCTCGACGATCGGCTCGCGGCATGGTTCTCAGTAGAAGAGCGTCAGGAAGAGCTTCGTGAGGAAGAAGTCGGACACGATGACCCCCATGGTCACGTGGACGACCGTCGCCGTGGTCGCCCGACCGAGCCCCTCGGTGCCGCCTTCCGTGCTGAGCCCGTTGTAGCAGCCGATGAGCGTCACGATCACCCCGAAGAACACCGATTTGCCGACGCCGGTCAGGAAATCCTTGGGTACGACCCAGTAGGTCGTCATGTTCCAGTACGCGTACATGTCGGCGCCGCGCTCGAGGAACATGATCAGCATGCCGCCCAGCACGCCGACCGCGTCGGCCAGCACGGTCAGGAGCGGGAACACGACCAGCGCCGCCAGGACCCGCGGGACCACCAGACGCTTGATGTAGTTCACGCCGAGCGTGCGCAGGGCGTCGATCTGCTCGGTCACCTTCATCGAGCCGAGCTCGGCCGTGATCCCGGACGCCACCTTGCCGCCGACGAGGATCGCGGTCAGCACCGGCCCGAGCTCGCGCAGGATCGCCAGGGCGGCGAGCGGGCCGACGTAGTTCTCGGCGCCGAAGCGCGCCATGTTGACCGCGCTCTGGATCGTGAAGACCATGCCGGTGAAGATCGCGGCCGTGAGCGCGACGCCGAGCGACCGCACGCCCATCACCTCGATCTCTTGCACCACGAGGCGGAAGTACTTCGGGGGCAGCGCGAGACTCCGGAACACCTGGCCCGTCAGCAGGCCCACCCCGCCGTACCACACCGCCGTTCGTCTCAGATAGGCGTCCATTGGTCAGTCCGCGCGCTCCTTCGCGAAGCTCTCGACGAAACTGACGAAAGTCGGCGCGCCACGCGTCGAACGACGCCGGCGGCGCCACGTACAGCGAAGTCGTAGACGCAGCGCCCGTCCTTCACCACGTACGCCTCGATCCGCGTCGGCGCGCCCTCGGCGGCCACCCGCCCGTCGAGCACGCGACGCAGTGCCTGCCGCCCGTTCAGCGAGACCTCGTTCTGCTCGATGGTCTCGCGGTCGCGAACCCCGATCAACAGCTGTGCCCAGGAGCAGGCCGGCGCTGCGGGCCTTCGCGCGATCGTCGCACTCGGCGTTGGCCAGCATCGCCGCCGTCCCATCCGTGATGCCTGAGCTCGAGATCGGCCTTGCTCTCCTCGGCCACGGACCACGTCGGGCCCCGGCAGGTGAGGCGGTAGCCCTTGGGCGAATGATAGACGCCGTTCTCGATTCGCCGGCCGCGCGCACCCGGCCGAGCGCGAGTGACCGTTGCGAGCACGAGCGCCAGCGGCGCCCCGCACACGCGCCCGCTACCGATCCGGCGTGGGCCGTCCCGCGTGGCGTCGCGCCAGCTCCTTCAGCACCTCGCGGAGCGGAATCCCGCGCGCGCCGAGCAGCACGAGAGTGTGGAACCACAGGTCGGCGACCTCTTCCGTGACGCGCCGGTCGCCCTCACCGCCGAGCGCCGCGGTGATCACCTCGATCGCCTCCTCGCCGATCTTCCGGCACACGTGCCGGCTCGCCCGCCGCCAGGAGCGCCGGCGACGTACGACCCGGCAGGCGGGTTCTGCTTTCCGCTCCTCGATGGTCGCGCTCGAGCCGCTCGAGCATGGTCGACGGAGCCGGGCGCGGATCGTCGCCGGCGCCGCCCTTGAGCGGCGTGAAGAAGCACGTGCGCTGCCCGGTGTGACAGGCGACGCCTTCCTGGTGCACCTGCACGAGCAGCGTGTCGCCGTCGCAGTCGGCGTAAGCCGACTGGACGTGCTGGACGTGGCCGGACGTCTCGCCCTTCCTCCAGGGCGCCTGGCGCGAGCGCGACCAGAAGTGAGTGACCCCGCTGGACAGGGTCGCCTCGACGGCGGCGCGATCCATCCAGGCGACCATCAGGACCTCGCCCGTGTCCGCCTCCTGGACGACGGCCGGGATCAGGCCCTGACGCGTCGAACCGCAGCTCGTCGAGCGGTCACGGCGCGCTCCGCACCTCGACGCCGCGCTCGCGCAGGTACGCCTTCGCCTCGGCGATCGTGTGGGTGCCGAAGTGGAAGATCGAGGCGGCGAGCACCGCGTCGGCGCAGCCCTCGACGAGCCCCTCGTAGAGATGCTCGAGCGAGCCGGCGCCCGCCGGAGGCGATGACCGGGACGGACACGGCCTGCGAGACGGCGCGCGTGAGCTCGAGGTCGTAGCCGTCCTTGGTCCCGTCGCGATCCATGCTCGTCAGGAGGATCTCCCCGGCGCCGAGCGCCACCGCCTCGCTGCGCCCAGTCGATCGGCGTCGCGCCCGGCCGGGCGCCGACCGCCGTGGGTGTACACGCCCCAGCGGGGCGGCTCCTCGGCGGCGGCCCGGCTCACGGCGCGCGTCGATCGCCACCACGATGCACTGGCTCCCGAACCGCTCCACCGCCTCGCGGATCACCGCCGGGACGCTCGAGGGCGGCCGTGTTCAGCGAGACCTTGTCGGCGCCGGCGCGGAGGAGCGGCGCACGTCGTCGACGGAACGGATCCCGCCGCCGACCGTCAGCGGCATGTAGATGCCCTCGGCCGTGCGGCGGACGACGTCGAGCATGATGTCGCGCGCCTCGTGCGAGGCGGTGATGTCCAGAAACACGAGCTCGTCGGCCCCCTGCGCGTCGTACGCCAGCGCGGCTTCGACCGGGTCACCGGCGTCGCGCAGGTCGACGAACCGCACGCCTTTGACGACGCGGCCGTCCTTCACGTCGAGGCACGGGATGACGCGCTTGGCCAGCATGCTCAGTACGCCGGCCGCGGCGCTCGGGCCGATGCCCACCGCCGCGACTGCCTGCGCCCGGCGCAGATCGATCGCTCCCGTGTAGAGCGCGCGGCCGACGACCGTGCCGACCACCCCGGGGATGGCCGCGAGCCGCCCCAGGTCCTCGACGCGGCCCACGCCGCCCGAGGCGAGGATGGGCATCTCGACCTCGCGCGCGAGCGCGGCGGTGTCCTCGACGTTGGGGCCCGTCTCGGTGCCGTCGCGGCTCACGTCGGTGTAGAGGAGCGCCGCCGCGCCGGCGTCGCGCGCGCGCGTGCCGACTTCGACAACCGTGTCGTCGACCACCTCGGTCCAGCCCTTCACGGCCACGCGCTCGCCGCGCGCGTCGACGGCGACGATGATCCGGCCGGCGATGGCGGCGGCAGCACGTCGCGCAGGAACGCGCGGTCGAGCGCCGCGCGCGTCCCGATCACCGCCCAGCTGCGCGCCGGTCTCGAGCGCGGTCTCGACGGCCTGGAGGTCGCGGAGGCCGCCGCCGACCTCGACCGGAACGGGCGCCATCGGCGGCGACGATCTGCGCGACGAGCGCGCTCTGGCGCGGCTCGCCGGCGAAGGCGCCGTCGAGATCGACGACGTGCAGCCGCTCGGCGCCGAGCTCCTTCCACCGCGATCGCCACCGCGATGCGGATCGTCGGAGAACACGGTCTCGACGATCGCTCCGGCCCTGGTGCAGGCGGACGCACCGCCCGCCGCGGAGATCGATGGCCGGGATGACGATCACCGGCCGCTCCTTCACGACGCGCCGCGAAGTTCTCGAGCAGGCGGAGACCCCATCGCTGGCTCTTCTCGGGATGGAACTGGGTCGCGTAGATCCGCCCGACCTCGATCGCCGCCGCGAACCTCACACCGTACTCGCACCACGCGATCCGCAACCCCGGAGTCAGAGCACCGGAAGCGCCAGATCGCACGTCGGAAGCGGTCGATAGGGTGTGCGGAGCCACGGATCGCGCGTCCGAAGCGCCAGATCGGGCATCCGGAGCCCCACGTTCCGGTCTCAGGCCACCCTCGGTCCAAGCCGGCCTCACGGCCCCCGCTACAACCGGATAGTACGAATGGACGAAGTAGAAATGAGAGCCCGACGGGATGCCGTCGAAGAGCCTGAGGTCCCCGGCGTGCTCCACGCGGTTCCATCCCATGTGGGGACCTTCCGGCCCGCCGGAAGCCGGCGCACGGCGCCGGGGACGACGTCGAGCCCGCGGCCTTCGCCGAACTCCTCGCTCGTCGAGAACAGCAGCTGATAGCCGAGACAGATCCCGAGGAACGGCCGGCTGCCGTCGAGCGCCCGGCGCAGCGCCGGGACGAGCCCGAGACGATCGAGGTCGACATCGCGTCGTGGAACGCGCCGTCACCCGGCAGGACCACCGCCTCCGCGTCGTCGACGCTCGCGCGGATCCTGCGTGATCGCCGCCGGAACTGCCGACGCGGCGGAACGCCTTCTCGACGCGACCCGAGATTTCCGCGCCCGTAGTCGATGATGGCGATCACAACGTGCCCTTCGTCGAGGGCAAGATGCCGGCGATCCGCGGATTCGAGGCGGGTCGCGTCGGCGAGCGCGCGCCCCACGGCCTTGAACACCGCCTCGGTGACGTGGTGGAGGTTGTGGCCGTAGTGCATGGTCACGTGCAGCGTGATCTCGGCGTTGAACGCGAAGGCGCGGAAAAACTCCTGGAGCAGGTCGAGGTCGAAGTTCGACACGCGCGTGCGGGCGACCGGCACGCTGAAGACGAGGAAGGGCCGGCCCGAGAGGTCCACGGCGGCCGACACGAGCGTCTCGTCCATCGGGATCGACGCCGTGCCGTAGCGCACGATGCCCTTCTTGTCGCCGAGCGCCTGGCGCAGCGCCTGGCCGAGGACGATGCCGACGTCCTCCACGGTGTGGTGCTGGTCGACCTCGATGTCGCCCTGCGCCTCGACGGCGAGATCCATCAGGCCGTGCTTCGACCACGCCTCCAGCATGTGGCTGAAGAACGGGATCGGCGTCTGCACCTTCGCGGCGCCGGTGCCGTCGAGGTTCGAGCTGCAGCGTGATCTCGGTTTCCTTCGTCTTGCGCTCGACGCGCGCCTGCCGGGCGGTCATGTCGGGGCTCATGCGGCTCCTTCCTCCGTCGGCGTCCAGTCGCAAGGCGGCGGCGTTCCCGTGCCCGGCCAGGCCCTCGACGCGCGTCAGGGTCCTGAGATGCGGCGCGGCAGCGCGCAATCCGCCGCGCGAGTACTCGATGACGCTCGACCGCTTCACGAAGTCCTCGGTCGACAGCGGCGACGCGAACCGCGCCGTGCCGGCGGTCGGCAGCACGTGGTTCGGGCCGGCGACGTAGTCGCCCACGACCTCCGGGGTGTGGCGCGCCCAGGAACACCGCGCCGGCGTGCCGCACGCGCGGCAGCAAGGCCGCGGGCACGGCGACCAGCAGCTCCAGATGCTCGGGTGCGAGCCGGTTGGCGAGCGCCACCGCGTCGTCGAGGTTCGCCACGCGGATCAGCGCGCCGTTCGCCTGCAGCGACTGCGCCGCGATCGCGCGGCGCGGCAGCGCGGCGAGCTGGCGCTCGAGCGCCGCGGCCACGCGCGGGATCAGCTCGCTCGCGTCGGTGATCAGGAGCGCCCGCGCCATCGGGTCGTGCTCGGCCTGGGCGAGCATGTCGCCGGCGACCCAGTCCGCGTCGGCCGTCGCGTCGGCGACGACGACGACTTCGCTGGGTCCGGCGACCATGTCGATGCCCGACCTCGCCGAAGACGCGCGCCTTGGCGAGGGCGACGTAGATGTTGCCCGGCCCGACGATCTTGTCGACCCGGCGGATCAGCGCGGTGCCGTAGGCGAGCGCGGCGACCGCCTGCGCGCCGCCGATGCGATAGCCCTCGGTGACGCCGGCCAGGCGCGCGGCGGCGAGCACCGCCGGGGTCGACGCGGCCGCCGGCTCCCGGCGGGGTGACGAGCACGATCTCGCGCACGCCGGCGACGCGAGCCGGAACGACCGTCATCAGCACGGTCGACGGGTACGCGGCCCGCCCTCCCGGGACGTAGACGCCGACACGGTCGAGCGCGCGAACCTCCTGGCCCAGGACCGAGCCGTGCTCGTCGGTCATGCGCCACGACTTCGGCATCGCCGCGGCGTGGTAGCGCTCGATGCGCTCGGCGGCGTACTCGAGCGCGGCCCGGACGTCGGGGGCGACGGCGCGCCCGGCGCCCTCGAAGTCGGCCGGGGCCACGGCGAGATCCGCCGGCGGGCGGGGTTCCACCCGTCGAGTCGCGCCGTCTACTCGCAGAGCGCGGCATCGCCGCGCGCCCGGACCGACGCGAGGATCTCGTCGACCGTCCGATGGATCTCGGGCGCGACCGTCTCGGGCGAGCGCTCGAGCACCGCCACGACGGCGTCGATGCCCGCCCGCGCGTCGAGCGTACGGATCATGCCCGCGGCGCCGAGGGCGCGGCGTGCAGCGCGCGTTTCATCTCGTCGATGAGCGCGTCGACCGCCGCGTGCTCCGTCTTCATCGAGGCGCGGTTCACGATCAGGCGCGCGGTCGACCGGGTGATCTCGGCCACTTCGACCAGACCGTTCGCCCTCAGCGTCTCCCCCGACTGGACCAGGTCGACGATGCGCTCGGCCAGGCCGACGAGCGGCGCCAGCTCGATCGAGCCGTCGAGGCGCACGATCTCCACCTGGACGCCGCGATCCGTGAAGTACTGCTCGGCGAGCCGCGGATACTTCGTCGCGACGCGCACCCACGACCACTTCGCTGGATCGTCGCGCTCCCAAAGCTCGCGCGGCTCGGCGACGACGAGCCGGCAGAAGCCGAATCCGAGGTCGAGCGGCTCGTAGACGTCCGGCTCCTGCTCCAGCAGGATGTCCTTGCCGACGATGCCCAGGTCGGCCGCGCCGTACAGCACGTACGCCGGGACGTCGACCGGCTTGAGGAAGAGCATGCGCAGGCCGCTGCGAGGATCGGTGAAGATCAGCCGCCGCGAGTCCTGGTCGATGCCCTCGACGCCGAGCTCGCGCAAGAGCTCGATGGCGCCGTCGAGCAGGCGTCCCTTCGGCAGCGCGAGCGTGAGCCGCGCCTTCACGTGCGCCTCTCGATGCGCGCGCCCAGCGCCATCCGACCCGCGGGCATCAGGCGCTCCCGGCGACGAACCGGGCGACGCCGGCGAGATCGGCGCGCACGGTCACCTGGTTCCAGCCCGTCTCGCGCAGCAGCGCCGCGGCCGCCGCCGCCTGATCGCCCCCGGCCGTCTCGACGACGAGCGCGCCTGCGGACGCACGTAGCGCCGCGCGGCCGCGGCGATCCTCCGGATCACCGCGAGGCCGTCGGGGCCGCCGTCGAGCGCCAGCCTCGGCTCGTGACTCCGCACCTCCGGCGGAGGGTCGGCACGAGCGTCGCTCGGCAGGTACGGCGGGTTGCTGACGATGAGGTCGGCGTCGGAGATCGCGGATCCCGTCGAGCAGATCCGCCGCGACGACCCGGACTCGCGCGTCGAGACCGAGGGCCCGGACGTTCTCCCGCGCGACCACCGCGGCGGCGGGCGAGACGTCGACGGCGAGCACGTCGAGGTCGGCCCGCTCCGCCGCCAGCGCGCACGCGATGCATCCCGAGCCGGTCCCGACGTCGATCGCCAGCAGACGTCGATCGCCGCGACGGGGGCAGGAGCGCGAGCGCCCACTCCACGAGCACCTCGGTCTCGGGCCGCGGCACGAGCACCGCATCGGTGAGCCGGAGGCGCAGCCCGCGGAACTCCTCCCAGCCGAGGATCCGCTGGAGCGGCTCGCGCCGCGCGCGCCGGCGCACGGCGTCGGGCGTAGCGCTCGGCGAGCGGCCGCCGGGCGCAGCGCTCGCCGAGTCTCGAGCCGCACCGCCGCCGCGCCCGACGCCCAGGAGGCCGGCGAGCAGCCACTCGGCGTCGACCCGGGCGCTCGAGACGCCGGCGGCCTCCAAGGCGTCTCGGTCGCGGCGTCGAGCTGGTCGGCGAGATGTCGCGGCGGCCCATCAGTGCTCCACCCGCTGGAGCCGCTCGGCCTCCTCGGCGGCGACGAGGGCATCGATCAGCTCGTCGAGGTCGCCTTCGAGCACGGTCGGCAGCCGATGGAGCGTGAGACCGATGCGGTGATCGGTGACGCGCGTCTGCGGGAAGTTGTAGGTGCGGATCCGCTCGCTGCGCTCGCCGGTGCCGACCTGGCTGCTTGCCGGTCCGCCGCGATCGCCGCCTGCTGCTCCTCCTGGGCCCGCTCGAGCAGTCGAGCCTTGAGGACGCGCATCGCCTTCGCCCGGTTCTTGATCTGCGAGCGCTCGTCCTGGCAGGTCACGACGAGGCCGGTCGGCAGGTGCGTGATCCGCACCGCCGAGTCGGTCGTGTTGACCCCCTGCCCGCCCGGGCCCGATGATCGGTACACGTCGACCCGGAGGTCCTTTTCCTCGACCTTGACGTCGACGTCCTCGGCCTCCGGGAGCACCGCGACGGTGACGGTCGACGTGTGGATGCGGCCGCACGACTCGGTGACGGGCACGCGCTGGACCCGATGCACGCCGCGCTCGAACTTCAGCCGGCTCCAGGCGCCGCGCCCCTGGATGAACAGGATCACGTCCTTGAATCCGCCGACGCCGGTCGGGCTCGCGTCCATGACCTCGACCCGCCAGCGCTGCCGCTCGGCGTACTTCGTGTACATGCGGCTGAGGTCGGCCGCGAACAGCGCCGCCTCGTCGCCGCCGGCGCCCGCGCGGATCTCGACGAAGACGTTCTTCTCGTCGTTCGGGATCGCGCGGCAGCAGGAGCCGCTTCAGCTCCTCCTCGAGCGCGGTCTGCCGGCCGGCGAGCTCGTCGATCTCCGCCTGCGCGAGCTCGGTGAGCTCACGGTCGCCGCCCTCGGCGAGGATGTGGCGCGCTTCGCCGATGCGCCGCAGCACGTCGCGGTAGGCGCTGAACCGCTCGACGATCTCGACGGTGTCGGCGTGCTCCTTGCGGAGCCGCGCGTACTCGTCCGGCTGGCCGAAGATGGCCGGGATCGGACAGCGAGCCGCGCGATCTCGTTGGATCGCTCTTCGATCTGGCGGAGCTTGTCAAACAGCATCGCGACTCAGCGCCCCTTCGCGGGGCAGCGCGCCGCAGGCAGTCCGGGGCCGGGCAGGCGCGCATGAGAGCAAGAAAGGCCGGCGGGAGTCGCGATCCCGCCGGCTTCGGAGCGCGAGTTACGAAGTCGTGCCGCGGCTGGCGCTTGTACTTCCGCTGGAACCGCTCGACCCGGCCCGCGGTGTCCATGAGCTTGTGCTTTCCGGTGTAGAACGGGTGGCACTTCGAGCACACTTCGACGCGGATGTCGGGTCGAGTGGAGCGGGTGTGAACCACCTCTCCGCACGCACACGTGATGGTCGTGTCCACATAGTCCGGATGAATGCCCACCTTCACTGTCGCCACCCCCTCAAGGCCACCAAGAATACCAGCCCCGGCCGGAACACGCAAAACCGGGGAATTCGGCCCGCCTAGCCCATCGAATGCATCGAGGCCAGGAACTCCTTGTTGGTCTTGGTGAGCTTGAGCTTGTCCAGCAGGAGCTCCATCGCCCTCCACCGGGTTGAGCTGGGAGAGCGCCTTGCGAAGGAGCCAGACCTTCTGGAGCTCGTCCTTCTCGAGCAGCAGCTCTTCCTTGCGCGTGCCCGACTGCTCGATGTTGATCGTCGGGAAGATCCGCTTGTCCATCAGCCGGCGGTCGAGGTGGACCTCCATGTTGCCGGTCCCCTTGAACTCCTCGAAGATGACGTCGTCCATCCGGCTGCCGGTGTCGACGATGGCCGTCGCCATGATCGTGAGCGAGCCGCCCTCCTCGATGTTCCGCGCCGTCGCGAAGAAGCGCCGCGGACGCTGCAGCGCGTTGGCGTCGAGACCGCCCGACAGCACCTTGCCCGAGGACGGGATGACGGCGTTGTGGGCGCGCGCGAAGCGGGTGAGCGAGTCGAGCAGGATCACGACGTCCCGCTTGTGCTCGACGAGCCGCTTGGCCTTCTCGATCACCATGTCGGCGACCTGGATGTGCCGCTGCGGCGGCTCGTCGAACGTGGACGAGATGACCTCGCCCTTCACGGACCGCTGCATGTCGGTGACTTCCTCCGGCCGCTCGTCGATGAGCAGGACGATGAGGTAGACCTCGGGGTGGTTCGTCGCGATCGCGTGGGCGATCGACTGCAGCATCATCGTCTTGCCGGTGCGCGGGGCGGCCACGATCATGCCGCGCTGGCCCTTGCCGATCGGGACACAGGAGATCCATCACGCGCGTCGTCAGGTTCTCGGAGTCGTGCTCGAGGCGCAGCCGCTCCATCGGATAGAGCGGCGTGAGGTTGTCGAAGAAGATCTTCTCGCGCGCCTGCTCCGGCGTCTCGAAGTTGATCGCCTCGACCTTGAGCAGCGCGAAGTACCGCTCCGTGTCCTTCGGCGGACGCACCTGGCCGGAGATCGTGTCGCCGGTGCGGAGGTCGAAGCGCCGGATCTGCGAGGGCGAGACGTAGATATCGTCCGGACCCGGCAGATAGTTGTAGTCGGGCGCCCGCAGGAATCCGAACCCATCGGGCAGAACCTCGAGCACGCCCTCGGCGAAGATCAGCCCGTCCTTCTCGGCCTGCGACTGCAGGATCTTGAAGATCGAGCTCCTGCTTGCGCAGGCCGCCCATGTTCTGGACGTTCAGATCGCGCGCGATGACGTTGAGGTCCGAGATGCTCTTTTCCTTCAGCTCGGAAAGATTCATCCCGTTCACTTCGGGGTTCTGGCGTCGGGCTTCCTTGGCTCTGGCTTCTTTCTCGGCGGGCGCTCATCAAAGGGCTCCGGGCGCGGCGGCTTGGCGCCGCAAGCAAGTGAGTCGGTTAGCTGTTTCCCTAGGTTTTCTGCGGGGTTGGATAGCTAACGCCGCAAATTATCCTGCCATTTCACGCCCCGATTGTCAATGCTTTTCACAGCTGTCCGTCCAGGCGCACGTCGATGATCGGCGCGCTGCTTGATCTCCCTGAGCCACGCGTCCAGACGCGTGTCGAACTTCTCGCGGAAGAGGATTTCGCGGATCTGCGCCCTGACCCGGGCCAGACCATCGCCCTCGAGGGCCTCCTTCGACTCGAGCCGGAAGATGTGATAGCCGAGCGCCGAGCGGATAGGGAGACGAGATCTGCCCGGCCGTCAGGGCCGAGGATCTGTGTCTCGATGTCCTGGGCGAGCTCGCCGCGCTTGAGTGTTCCCAGATCGCCGCCGTCCCGCGCGCTCGCATCGCGCGAGTGCTGCTGCGCCAGCTCGGCGAAGTCGGCGCCCTCCAGGAGCTGGGTCCGCATGAGCTCGGCGCGGATGCGCGCGTTCTCCCAGGCCGCGTCGCTCGGCGCCCGTCTCCGGCAGGACCAGGATGTGGCGCGCGTGGTACGCCAGGCCGGTTTCGAGCTTCGCGCGGTTGGCCTCGAGGTACTGCGTGACCTCCGCCTCCGTCACCGACACGCGGAGCCGGACCTTCCGGCTCACGATCCGGCCGCGCCGCAGCTCGTCGCGCGATCCGCTTGCGGACCGCGGTCATGGGGATGCCCTGCGCCTTCAGAGCCGCCTCGAATTCCTCGCGGCTCTTCATGTTCATCTTCTTGATGCCGGTCCGCCAGCTCCTCGTCGATCTCGGCCTCGTCGACCACGATCTTTTCCCGCTCCGCCTCCTGGATCTGGAGCCGGCTGTCGATCAGGCGGGTGAGGAACTGCTGGGCGAGCTCGTCGGCGCTCTCCGTCGTTCGCTCGCGGTTCTCGTGCCTGTAGACGGCGATCGCTTCCTGCAGCTCGGACGAGCGTGATCGCGTCGTTGTTGACGACGGCCAGCACGCGGTCGGTCACTCGCTCGTCGGGCGGCGCCGGCGGCTGCCCCGTGGCCGCCAGCCGTACCGGGACCGCCGAGGTCGGGCGCGGCGCGGCCGGCTTCGGCGGCTCGGCGTCTCGCGGGCGGCTTGTCGCCGCCGATGAGCGGCATCCACTGCGGCACCGAGCAGCCGTCGGACGAGGGCCAGCGCCAGGAGGACCGCGACGCGCCAGGCGGACGGCTCACGAACGGCGGCCCAGATCGGCGAGCAGCCCGAGCAGCGAATCTCGCACGCGCGGCCACTCGCCGCGCGCGATCGTCGCCTCGAGCGTGAACTCGCGCTTCATCTTGAGTCGGCCGCGGCTCCTCTGGATGACGCGCACGAATGGTCCGGGTCCAAGGTGGTCGCCGGGCGAGAACGTGACCAGCGCCTTGCCGTCACCCGCCTCGACCTTCTCGACGCCCACCGCGCGCGCCGCCACGCGGATGCGCACGATGTCGAGCAGCTGCTCGGCGGCGGCCGGCAAGGGACCGAACCGGTCGGCCAGCTCCGTGCGGAGATCGGCCACCTCGGCGTCGCTGGTCGGCGCCGGCGAGGCGCTTGTAGAGGGCGAGTCGCTGATTGACCTCGGGCACATATTCGTCGGGCAAGAACCCTTCCACTGCCACGCTGATCACCGGATCGACCGTGCGGTCGGTCGGACCGCCGGCCAATTCTCGCACGGCCTCGGCCAGGAGCTTCGAATAAAGATCGTAGCCGACGGCGGCGATGTGGCCGTGTTGCTGGGCCCCGAGGAGATTGCCGGCGCCCCGGATCTCGAGGTCCCGCATGGCCAGCTTGAACCCCGAGCCGAGCTCGGTCAGCTCCTGCAGCGCGCGGAGCCGCCGCTGCGCCTGCTCGTCGACCCGGCCGTCCGCCGGGACCAGGAGATAGGCGTAGGCCTGCTGGCGCTCGCGCCCGACGCGTCCGCGCAGCTGGTAGAGCTGCGCGAGCCCGAAGCGGTCGGCGCGGTTGATGATGATCGTGTTGGAGGCCGGGATGTCCAGCCCCGACTCGACGATGGCGGTGGAGACGAGCACGTCCGCCTGGCCGGTGACGAACTTCACCATGGTCGCTTCGAGCTCGCGCTCCTTCATCTGGCCGTGGCCCATGATGACGCGCGCGTCCGGAACCAGCTCCTGGACCAGCTTCGCCATCGACGGCAGCGACTGCACCCGGTTGTGGACGAAGAAGACCTGGCCGCCCCGCGCGAGCTCGCGTTCGAGCGCCTCCTTGATGACGCCGCGGCTGAAGCGGCGGATGACGGTCTCGACGGGCAGCCGGTCGAGCGGCGCGGTCTCGATCACGGACATGTCCCGCACGCCCGAGAGCGACATGTAGAGCGTGCGTGGAATCGGAGTCGCGGTGAGGGCGAGCACGTCCACCGAGGCGCGCAGCTGCTTCATCCGCTCCTTGTGGGCGACGCCGAACCGATGCTCCTCGTCGACGACGAGCAGGCCGAGGTTCTTGAACGCGACGTCCTTCGAGAGGAGCCGGTGCGTGCCGATCACGACGTCCACCGTGCCCTGGCGCAGCCCTTCGACGACCGCCTTCTGCTCCTTGGGCGAGCGAAAGCGGGACAGGAGCTCGACCCGGGCCGGAAACGGCGCGAAGCGGTCGGCGAACGTCGCCCAGTGCTGCTGGGCCAGCACCGTCGTCGGCACGAGCACGGCGACCTGCGTGCCCTCGGCCAACCGCCTTGAAGGCGGCGCGGAGCGCGACCTCGGTCTTGCCGTACCCGACGTCGCCCGGCGACGAGCCGGTCCATCGGGCGGTCCGGACTCCATGTCGCGCTTGGCGTCCTCGATCGCCCTGAGCTGATCGGCCGTCTCCTCGAAGCGGAAGGCCGCCTCGAACTCGCGCTGCCACGGCGTGTCGGGCGCGAAGGCGTGGCCCTCGGCCACGCGCACGCTGCGCGTAGAGGCGGAGCAGCCCCTCGGCCATCTCGCGCAGCGCCGCGCGCACCGATTCCTTCACGCGCTGCCAGGACGCGCCGCCGAGCCGATCGAGCCGCGCCGCGCCGGCGTCGCCGCCGAGGTACTTCGAGATGAGCTCGAGCCGCTCGACGGGCAGGTAGAGCCGATTGCCCTCGGAGTACTCGAGCAGGAGGAAGTCGCTCTCGCGGTCGCCGACCCTCATCGTCTGCAAGCCCGAGATAGCGCCCGAGCCCGTGGTCCTCGTGGACGACGATGTCGCCGAGCGCGAGATCGGTGAACGCCGTGAGGGCGGCGCCTCGCTGGTACTTCGGCCGCCGCAGCGATCGGCGCCGCGAGCCGAAGACTTCGCCCTCGGTGAGCACGATGACGCCGAGCGCCGGGATCGCGAATCCGGTCGAGCACTCGCCGACGACGATCGCGAGCGTCTCGGATCCCGTCGAACGCGTGGGCCACGATCTCGGCCTCGACCTGGTGCTCGCGCAGAATCTGGCGCAGGTGCTCGGCCTGACGCTCGTCGGCCGCGGTCAACCGGACGCGGAAGCCCTCGACGCGCCAGCGCCCGATCTCGGCGGTGAGCTGGTTGAACCGGCCGGTGAAGCGCGCGACCTCGTGCGTCTCCAGCGATGAACTCGGTCGCCGCGGCGGCTCCCGCCGCCGCGCTGGACGTGCCGGCGACCAGGCTCAGCTCGACGAGCTGGCGGCCGGCGAGCCGCTCGCGCAGAGGCGGCTCGGCCAGCCGTCTCCTCGGTCGGCCCGTCGAGCAGCTTCGGCGCAGTCGACCAGACCGGCGCCGCCGCCGGCAGATAGTCGAGGAGTCGCGCGGCGCGCTCCGGTCGCGCCGTCTTCCGGCGACGAGCGGCAGCACGAGCAGCTCGTCGAGCGCGCCGACCGAGCGTTGAGAGGTCGGGATCGAAGAGGCGGATCGACTCGATGTCGTCGCCGAAGAACTCGAGCCGCGCCGGACTCGGCTGGCTCGGCGAGAAGACGTCGACGATGCCGCCGCGCAAGCTCCACTGCCCCACCGTCACCACCGTCTCGACCCGTCTCGTAGCCGCATCGCTCGAGCGCCTCGAGCAGGAGCTCGCGGTCGAGGCGGTCGCCGGTGGCGAGCCGCAGCGTGCGCGCCGCGAACTCGTCGCGCCTCCAGGAGCGGCGACACTCAGCGCGGCCGGCGTCGCGACCACGGTGATCGGGCTCGGCGACGGCGAGCCGGCGCGCGATCACCGCACGCTCGGCGTCCGCCTCCCGATGGTGGCCGCCTCGCCAGAGCCGAGGCTCGGGCGGACGGGAACTCGAGCGCGGGCGCGCCGAAGAGCCTCAGGTCCTGCGTCCAGCGATGGGCGTCGGCGAGGCCGCCGACCACGACGAGGGCGGGACGGGGATGGGCTTGAAGGAGCTCGGCCACGACGAGCGCGCGCGCGGAGCCGGTGAGGCCGGCGACGCGGAGACAGGCTTCTCCCTCGGCGAACGATTTCGCCAGCGCTTCGAATGCCGGCCACTCTCTCAACATCGAACCGAGCACTCCTACGGTATCACGTCCGCTTGCGTCGGGCAGGCGGGTGGAGCGGCGGGCGGGGGTGCGGAGGGGGTCCCGGCGACCACGCGGCACGCGTGCGCTGCCCCCGGGGCGGCTGGGCTCCATCCGGGCGCGCCTCGTCCGCCGCCACTTGGAGGGAACGGGTCCCGGGACCCCCCCGCACCCCGCCGCTCCACCCGCCTGCCCGTCCCCCGTGCCTTGGCCCGCTCACCCTCGGTGTCGGATGCGACGAGCCGCCATTCGAAGCAGTTTGGTGCTTACCTCGAAGCGGATCGAGCCGCAGGGGCTAGGCTCGACGCTGCTCGGCGAGCTCGACGCCGCGGCTGGTCGCCGGGCTCCTGGCTGCTGGGCGCAGAGGGAGGGCCGGCGGGCGGGGGCGGGGGGTCGGGGAGGGGTCGACGGGACCCGTTCCCTCCTAGCGGCGGCGGGAGAGGCGCGCCCGGATGGAGCCCAGCCGCCCCGGGGCAGCGGACGCGTGCCGCGTGGTCGTCTGCGACCCCTCCCGCCCCCCGCCCCCGCCCGCCGGCCCGGCACACGCGCGTCGAGCTAGCGAGAGGTCTTGGCGAGATAGAAGGAGAGAGTCTCGAGCTCGATCGAGAGGTCGACGTTCTTGAGGCGGACGTCGCTTGCGGAACCTTGATGCGGGCGGGCGCGAAGTTCAGGATCGCTTTGATCCCGGCGGCCACCAGCTGGTCGGCCACGACCTGCGCCGCTTCGCCGGCACCGCGACGATCGCGATCTGGATCCCGCGCGCCTTCACCTCGCGGGCGAGGTCGCGGCTCGCGAAGATCGGGTCGCGTCGATCTCGCGCGCGATCTTCGCGCGGATCCTCGTCGAAGATCGCCGCGATCCGGAACCCCTGGCGGGCGAAGCCCCGATAGTGGAACGAGCGCCGACCCGAGATTGCCGAAGCCGACGAGCGCCACCGGCCATTCGCGGTCGAGGCCGAGGATGCGCTGCAGCTCGGCCTTGAGGCCGGAGACGTAGTAGCCGATGCCGCGCACGCCGAACTCGCCGAAATACGCGAGATCCTTGCGAACCTGCGCGGAGTTGAGATTGAATCGCTCCGCCAGCTCCTGCGAGGACACGGTCTTGACCCCGTCCTCCTCGAGCTGCAGCAGGCACCGGGTGTAGACCGAGAGACGGCGGATCGTCATCTCCGGAATCTTCGGGAGGCGGACGTTCGAGCGAGGCGTCATCGGGCGGCGCGGCGCGCCGCAGCGTTCGCGCGCGCGGCGCGCCGCCCGTTGTCGACTCCGCTATCCGTGGAGCGTCACGCGAAACTGGATGCCTTTTACGAACAGGAGGATCAACGCGATGACGAGCGTGTAGATCGCGAGGGACTCGATGAGCGCCAGACCGATGATCATCGCGGTCTGGATCCGCGCCGCGGCCCCCGGCTGTCGCGCCATCGCGTCGACGGCCGACGCCACCGCCCTGCCCTGACCGAGCCCGCACAACCCAGCCGCGATCGCCATGCCGATGCCGGCCGCGATGACCGCGAACGGACGCGATCCAGCTGCCCGTCGCCGCCGTCGGCCGCGAGCGCCGCGGTCGGAAACGCCAGAACCGCCACACCGCCCAAAATCAGTGAACGTCGCACGACTCCCTCCTCTGTGCGTGTTGATCTGCTAGTGGTGCTCGGAATGGTGCTCGGCCTCTTCGGTCGCTCCGGAGATGTAGAGCATCGTCAGCATCACGAAGATGAACGCCTGCAGAAACGCCACCAGAATCTTCAGGGGGTAGAGGAACCCGACGGTGAAGACGATCGTCACCGCGCCGCCGATCCCGCCGACGACGGCGCCCACCACGCTGCCGGAGAGCGCCCAGCCGATGAGCCCGTCCAGGCCCATCAGGAGAAAGATGACGGCGAGCAGGATGTGGCCGCCGACCATGTTGCCAAAGAGCCGGAGCGTCAGCGAGAGGGGACGCGCGAGGTGGCTGATCAGCTCGATCACGAACATCAGCGGCTTGAGCGCCAGCGGGACCGGCCCCGCGAAATGCTTGAGGTACGGCACGCAGGCCGTGCTTCCGGACGCCGATCCAGTGGTAGGCGACGAACACGACGAGCGCGCAGGCGGCCGTCGTGTTGAGGTTGCCGGTCGGGCCCGCCAGCCCCGGCACCAGGCTCATCAGGTTCCCGGTCAGGATGAACAGCCCGAGCGTCGCCAGGAGGGGCAGGTAGCGCCGCCCTTCGTGGCCCATGACGTCGTCGATCATCTGGCCGAACTGCTCGAGCACGACCTCCAGGACGTTCTGAGCGCCGCGCGGCACGAGCTGCAGATTCCGCGACGCCGCGAACGCCACCGCCGCCAGGATCACCATGGCGAGCCACGTGTAGGTCACGTGGTCGGGGATGCCGGGCAGGCGGAAGATCGGCGGGTGCTCGATCGCTTCCATGCTCAGCGCTCCGTGCGCGCCGACGCGAGGCCGCGCGCGATCAGGTCGCAAGGCAGCGACCGTGAGTCCCAGCCACGAGCGCGATCGGATGCGCCCAGCCGTTGGCGAGGAGAAGCTCCGCAGGCGGCGAGCGCACGCGGCGAACCGCAGTCCCGCGCCGAGAACCACGCGCGCGCCGCCGCGCCGCCGGCCCCCGAGTCGGTCGACCGACGCGGCGAGCGCCACCAGCCACCGGAAGTTCAGGATCGCGAGGACTGCCGCCCGCCAGGACGCCCAGCGCCGACGGCGCGCCCGCGAGCCAGCCAGCCGGCGCGGCGAGCGACGGCCACGGCCGCCGCCGTGTCGAGCGTCACCCGCCCCGTCAGCTCACTTGGTGTCATCGAGTTCCCGGTCGGCGCGCTTCACCGATCGAAAGAGGTTCACGAATCCCGCCGCGATCCCGAGTCCCGAGCCCGAGCAGCAAGAGCCAGGGCGACGTTCCCAGGCAGCGATCCGCGCAGTAGCCCCCGACGAGCCCGATCACCGTTGCGATCACCAGCGCGAGCCCGATCGAGGAAAGCTCGCCGAGCGCTTTCCAGGTCCCCTGATCCCCGGACGGCGCCATGTGAAGATGGACACTAGCACAATGCTTCCGGACGAACAAGCGATCGGAAGTGGCTGATTTCGCTGCGTTGCTGACGATCGGCAGGAGGTCCGTGCTGCACAACCTCAGCCGAACATCCCTCCCATGCGCGCGCCGGCGACGCGGTTGATCACCGCGAGGCTGATCGCCGCCACGACGATCAGGATGACGCCGAGCGCTGCGGCCTCGTTGGCGCTGCCGGCGATGTAGAACGAGAAGATGCCGACGGTGATCGTCTCCCAGCCTCCGAGCGACAGGAAGAGCACGGCCGAGGCCTCCTGCAGCGAGGTCATGAACGAAAAGAGCGCCCCGACCAGCACGCCGCGCCAGATCAGCGGCAGCGTCACGTCGCTGAACGAGCGGCAGTCCGCGCGCCCCCACGCTCGCCGCCGCCTCCTCCATCGATCGGTGGACGAGCAGGAGCGAGGAGTAGGAGCCGCGCACCGTGTAGGGCAGCCGCCGGATCGCGAGGACGAGCGGCAGGATGATCCAGAAGCTCGTGAGCCCGCGGTCGACTCCGGGCACGTCGAAGTGGAACGCGCGGATGTACGCGATGCCGATGGCGGTCCCGGGGATCGCGAGGATCAAGGTGTTGAGCCCGTCGAGCGTGTCCCGGCCGGGCAGGCGCGTGCGCGCCAGGATCCAGGCGATCGGCACGCCGACCGCGATGCAGATCACCGACCGCGAGCGCCGGCGTAGAGGAAGCTGTTCACGATGTACTTCGGCGTCTCCACGATGACCCGCTCGAAGTAGGCGAGCGTGTAGCTCACCGGAAACGGCGTCAGCGACCACCCCTTCCCGACCGACGCCAGCACCACGCCGAGATACGGAATGAACGACAGCAGCATCAGGAACGACAGGAACGCGACGCCGCCGTCTGGCCCAGCGGCGACAGGCGCCGGCGCGCGACCTTCGAGTACGACAGCGACGAATAGTCCTTGATCGCGACGTAGCGGCGCGCCGCCACCAGGAACACGAGCGGCGAGCGACCACCATGAGCGCCGAGATCACGATACCCATCCGGAACAGGCGCCGGTCCACGAACTGGACGATGTTGAGATACGCCTGCGACGCGAGGAGGTCGTGGACGCCGAGCACGAGCGGCGTGGCGAAATCGGAGAAGGTCCAGATGAAGACGAGGAGCGCACCCGCCACGTAGCCCGGCGTCGTGAGCGGCAAGCGTGATTCGTGACGAGCTTCGTGAAGGGGCGGGCGCCGACGCTCTCGGCGGCCTCCTCGAGCGCAGGGTCGATCTTCGCGAGGGCGTCGACGACGTTCAGGGTGATCATCGGGAAGAGGTGGAGCGTCTCCACCAGCAGCACGCCGTGCAGCCCGTAGACGAAGTTCATCGGCCGGGCGAGCCCGAACCAGTCCTCGAGCAGGACGTTCACCGTCCCGGCGCGCCCCATGATGAACGTGAACCCGAGCACGCCGACCAGCGGAGGCGAGATGATCGGAATCAGCGTCAGAGTAGCTGAAGAGCGTTGCGGCCGACGAAGTCGTAGCGGACGAGCAGAAACGCGACCGCGAAGCCCAGCGACCGAGGTCGCCACCACGGTGCCCAGACCCGAGCAGCAGCGAATTCAAGAGCGAGCGCAGATAGTAGGGGTCGCGCGACGAACTCGACGAAGTTCGCGAGCGTCAAGCGGCCCGCCTCGTCGCTGAACGCGTCGTAGAGGATCCGCAGCAGCGGATAGACGAGGAAGACGAGCAGGAACAGCCAGACGACGCCGACGCCGAGGGCCGGGGCGACACGGCCCGCGCTCCAGGACACGCGGCGCCGGGCGGTGGAGGCGGTCGCCGGGCTGCTCATTCGTCGGGGAGCGTCAGCGCGGCCGACGCCGGAAAGGTGACGTGGACCGCCGCGCCCGTCGGCAAGAGCTCGTGATGCCACGGATCGCCGACGTCCACCTTGAGCACGACGCCGTCCCGCACCGCGACGTCGTAGCGAAGCGTGCTGCCGAGATACGAGGCGAGGACGATCCGGCCCGCGAAGGTGTTCTCGGGGCCGGCGCCGAGCGCGATGTTCTCGGGGCGTACGGCGAGCACGCAGCGCTGGCCCACGCGAACCCGCGACGTGGGGGAGCCGCGCACGAGTGCCGACGGGGGTCTCGGCGCAAAGCCGGTCGGCCGTGATCTCGCGGCACGTCCCCGCCAGGAAATTGTTGGTACCGACGAAGTCGGCGACGAATCGTCCGACCGGCCGCTCGTAGAGCTCCTTGGGCGGAGCGACCTGGAGCACCCGACCCTCGCGCATGACCGCCACGCGATCCGAGAGCGAGAGCGCCTCTTCCTGGTCGTGCGTCACGTACACGGTCGTGATGCCCGAGGTCTTTCTGCAGCTTGCGGATCTCCGCGCGCACCTGCACCCGGATCTTCGCGTCCAGGTTCGACAGCGGCTCATCGAGCAGCAAGATGTCCGGGTTCAGCACGAGCGCCCGTGCCAGCGCGACCCGCTGCTGCTGGCCGCCAGAGAGCTGGCCCGGATAGCGGAGCTCGAGCCCGGCCAGGTTCACCTTGTCGAGCCCGGCCGCGACGCGCTCGGCGATCGTGGCGCGGTCGAGCTTTCGCAGCTTGAGCCCGTAGGCGACGTTCGCGCGCACCGTCATGTGCGGCCAGAGCGCGTAGTTCTGGAACACCATGCCGATGTTGCGCTCGTAGGGCCGGAGCGCGTCGACCCGACGTTCGCCGAACCAGATCTCGCCACCGTCCGGCGTGTAGAAGCCCGCCGATCAGCCGGAGCAGGGTCGTCTTGCCGCACCCCGACGGCCCGAGCAGGGTGAACAGCTCGCCGTCGCCGATCTCGAGGCTCGCGCCGTCGACGGCCGCCACGCTGCCGAACCGTTTCTGGATCTCGTGAAGCCGGATCTTCAGGGTCTTCTTCCAGGTCGCTTCGATCTCGGTCCGGAACTTCTGCTTGAGCGCGTCCGAGCGCTTCTGCGCGGCCGCCTCGTCGTACACGTTCGAGACGTCGCGCTCGAAGTACGAGCGCACGCCGCCGGTGAACTCCACGGCCATCTCGGCGGGCGAGCCCGGCGGCCCCTGCACCTTGTACTTCGGCGTGATCGGGAACAGCCCGCGCTCCATGAACACGCGCTGCCCGCGCTCGCTCAGGAGGAACTCGATGAAGGCGCGGGCCGCCTTCGGATTGCGGGCGCCCGCGAGGATCGCCATGGGCTCGGGCGTGACGAAGGCGTTCTTCGGCGCCACGAACTTCAGATCGAAGCCGGCGAGCTTCTCCTCGAACGCCATGTAGGACGGCACGGCGAAGCCCGCGCTGAACTCGCCCTTGGCCACGACCGTCGGCACGTCGCGGCTGCGCGCGGTGAAGAGCCCCGTGTTGCCGGCGAGCTTGCGGAGCCACTCCCAGCCCTTATCCTCGCCGTACATCGACAGGATCACCTCGTAGGTGGCATTCGACGACGAGGACCGCGTGGGCGCGCACTGGGCGACCTCGCCGCGGAGCTTCGAGTTCAACAGGTCGTCCCACTCGCGCGGCTCGGGAATGCCCAGCCGCTGGAACTTCTTCGGATGGTAGACGAGCCCGTACGGCTCGAGCGCCGTGCCGACCCAGTAGCCGTCCTTGTCCTTGAGCGGGATCGGCTTCGGCGTCCCGATCGACGCCGGGATCGAGTCCCACGCCTCGCGGGAGACCTCGACCTTCTGTAGTAATTTCTGGTCGGCGAGCTTTTCGAAGAGCGCCGACTCGCCGCCCCAGAAGATGTCGACCTCCGGCCTCCCTTTCCACTCCACGATGCGGCCGTACGCGACCGGCGTGCCCGCCGGGATCGCGCTGACCTTCACGGCGATGTTCCACTTCTCCTTGGCGTAGTCGGCGAACGCCTTGAGCGCCGCGTCGTGGATGAACTTCGAGACCGGCGTGATCAGCGCCAGCTCGCTCTCGATCGGCGGCGTCTGCGCCACGGTGCCACCGAACGAGCCCGCGACCAGCAGCATCGCGAGCGTCAGGATCCCGAATCGTCTCATCGCGCGTCTCCTCTCAGGTCACCACCCACGGCTTGTAACGACGCGATCTTACGACGCGAATGTAGCAGATTGCTCCGGTTTAGTTACCCGGTGACGCGAGGGTGTGACATGCTCTTTCCGACCATGCTTCGACGCAAGAACGGTTTCCTCTACCTCCGCAAAGCCATCCCGAAAGTCCTGCCGCGCTGTGATGGGCGGTCGCAAAGAATTGCTGATCAGCCTCAAGACACGCGATCCAGAACTAGCGAAACAGCGGTGGAAGCTCGTGAGCACGAAGGTGGACGCCATGCTCTCCACTGCCAGGCGAGGCATCACCGTCCCTCTCCCGTCCACGCTGGCGAAGCTCACGACTCACCTGGACGAGGAACAGCGCGACGCCTTCGAGTCGTATCTCGTGATGAAACTGGAAGACGACGACGAAGCGCGGGAGCGTGGCCACAACAAGGGACGCCTCGCTCCTGTCACCCGTGCTCGATTCAAGGCGTATTTCAACGCGCCACCAGCGGGTACCCCGGAGAATCCCCTGCTCTCCATTGCCCTCGCCAAGCGGGAAGCTGAAATGTCCCCAACGGCCAAGTCCAGGTTCGCCTGGAACGTGGCGTTGCAGCGTTTCAGGAGTCTTGCTTGCGATGGTGTGGATTTGTCTTGTCGCTCCGTGACGAGGCCACACTTGATCCGCTTCAAAGATTCGCTGCTCAAGCTGCCGTCGCGACGTGGCGGTACGCTGGCAGCAGCATCGGCTGTGAAGGACTTGAACGCGATCAAGGCGCTCCTCGGGTATGCGCTCACGCAAGGCTGGACGGAGTCGAACGTAGCGACGGGGCTCTCACTCGCTCGTGGGACGAACGGGAAGAGTGACCGCCTGCCCTACACGACGGAAGAAGCCAGGGCCTTGCTCGATGCAGCCGCCGCCTTACCAGAGGGACCAGACCGGACGCCTATCGGAGCGTCGCCGGAGCGTATGACAAGTTCTCTGGCCGCTACTCGGGACCATCGTCGCGGATAGGCCGAAAGCCGGTGCGCTCCGCTGTGCGACATTCCCTCGCCACACGCCTCCGTCAGAGCTGGCGTTGCTGAGAGCCTCATGGACGAGATTCTCGGTTCGATGCAGACTCGGATGCAGTCTCGGTATGGGTCAGGGCATACGATCCAGGCGAAGAAGGAAGCCATCGAGCGTGTGAGGTACTGAGTGGGAGAAGCTCCCCTCTACCTCGCCCTGACGACGGGGTAGAGGGGCTCGATGTTCATGGGAGGGATCATCCGATGATGACGGTTGCGGATCTGATCGAGAAACTCCAGCAGATGCCACGTGACGCGACGGTGTTCGTCGGAGACGACGACAACCTCCTCCTGGAAGTGATCGAGGTCGCGGGCCACGTCATGCTCATCACGGACGAGGATAAAGACGAGGAACACAGCCGAGGATAGGGGCATAGATACATCACGCGCAGGACGCGGTTGATGCGGAGCCAGGGATGCCAGAGGCGGGCGTCGTTCACGCGCGCCTAACGGTGACGCTCTCGTGCGCGCCCCAAACTCGAATCATCGTGGCCTCGGAATCCACTCGCTTCACACGGACGTTCGCGGTCTTGCCTGCGGCGGTCGTGTACGGCCCGGCCGATGACCTCGTACTCTCCGGTCTCGTCCGTGAGCCGGTCGCCGATGCGGAGCGCCATCGGCAAGACGCGCAGCGCTGGCGGCTTCGACGGCTCCGGTTTCTTCTCTGGCGACCTAGCCATCGGGGTCAGAACGTCTCGGCGGCCGGAATTGACATGAGATACACTAAGGGCTGCCTCCCATCCGGCTTTCCAGGTTGACGCGAGCTGGCGTTAAGCCTTGTGGCATCTGGCGTGATTCACCCGTTGGACTTAGGAGCGCCGGATGCCCGACGAGCGTATGCTTCGAGACAAGGTCCGAGTGGCGATCCGCGCCGGAAGTCTCCCTTCGCGACGACCAGACCGCACATTGAGCGGCCCCGGAATCGGTGAGATCTGCACCGCATGTGGCGAAAGCATCAAACTGGACCAGTTGGAACTCGAGATCCAGTTCCGTCACGACGGCGCGTCTACCGTTCAGAGCTACCACGTTCACCTGCGGTGCTTCGCGGCCTGGGAGCTCGAGCGCACGAAGATCGCCGCGCCGTCGATCTAGGTTTCGTTTCTTCTCGGACGGCCTAGCCACTGACTGTACTGAGTCCTCGGACATTGCCGACACCCGGAGCGCCCTGCTATGGTCAATCGACCATGGACGCCCACGAGGCGGGCGAGCGTCCGTCTGGTACCGCGTCGCCCGGCCTCTTGCGCCGCAAAGACCTGGCCGATTGAGATCGTCGAGGCTGTTCTTCGCCGCGTCCTGAATCAGTTTGAGCTGGAGAGGATGGACCGGGTTGTCGGCACATCAGAACGCGCGATCGCGGGAGGGCTTCTTCGGAAGCAATTCCTGTAGCAGGTCCAGCTGTTTCACGACCAAGGCTGTGCCCGAAGTCCGTTCCGCCAGTAGATGTTGCCCCCAGGTCGCGCATGGCTCTGCACAATCCCATTTGCCCACTCGGGTTCCGAGACGTTTACGAACACGATCGGAATCGCCGTAGTCGCACGTTTCGTCGCAAGGGCCGCCGGGGTTGAATCAGCGACGATAACGTCCGGTTTCAGCGCGACAAGCTCGCCAGCAAGACCGGGAAAGCGCTCGTTTCTCCCTTCGGCGAACCGAAATTCAAGGGTGAGGTTCTGGCCCTCGACGTAGCCCGAGCTCCCGCATCGCAGGCCGGAAGTACCCGGGGCTGCCCAGGGGACTGGAGGTGAACCCTGTGCCAGGAAATCGACACGATAGACCTCTCGTCTGCCCCTCGGCGGCGAGCAGTGCAAGAAGGCTGAGACTGAGCACGACCGCGAGCCCGATCAGCCGCATGAGCAGCTCGGTGGAGGATGGCTGGCGGGAGTCTAACTGAACGGCACGACGCGCACCAGCACGGCGCGCTAGTCTGAGAGCAGCTTCTCGACGCCCGCGAACAACGCCGCAAGGTCTCTCGGATGTCCCGTAATCACGGGAGTCTCTTCATCTCGACGTCAAGCGTTCTACTGTCCACGCGGACTATGCCTCGCGCCCACTCGAACCGCCCTACCTCGTACCACGCTCGCGCCTGCGAATCGTACTGACGCTCGAAGACGCGACCACGGGGGGCGAGTGCGAGAACGCGACTTCGCGCGCGACCTCCATCGCCTTCGTCTCCATTCGGTCTCAGGGGACCACCCATGCTCTGGCTCTCTCCACCGCCCGCCGCCAGCCATCGTATCGCGCCGCCCGTGTCGCCTCGTCCAATCGCGGCTCGAACCGCCGCTCGAGCGTCCAGCGCCGTTCGACCTCGTCGAGCGAGCGCCAGAGGCCCGCGCCCAGGCCCGCCAGGTAGGCGGCGCCGAGGGCGGTCGTCTCGATGACCCGCGGCCTCAGCACGGCCACCTTCAGCACGTCGGCCTGGAACTGGCACAGGAAGTCGTTCGCCGCCGCGCCTCCGTCCACGCGAAGCTCGCGGACGCCGATCCCGGCATCCGCGGCCATCGCTTCCAGCACGTCGCGGCTCTGAAAGGCGATCGCCTCGAGCGCGGCGCGCGCCAGATGGGCGCCGGTGGTGCCGCGCGTCAGCCCGACGATCGTCCCCCGCGCGTACATGTCCCAGTACGGCGCGCCCAGACCGACGAAGGCCGGGACGAAGTGGACTCCGCCGGTGTCGGGCACCGACTCGGCCAGCGCCTGGCTCTCGGCGGCGCTGCGGATCGAGCCCGAGCCCGTCGCGCAGCCACTGGACGGCGGCGCCCGCGATGAACACGCTGCCCTCGAGAGCGTACGTCGTCGCGCCGCCGATCCGCCAGGCAATCGTCGTCAGGAGGCCGTGCGACGAGGCGACCGGCTCCGGCCCGGTGTTCAGCAGCATGAAGCATCCGGTCCCGTAGGTGTTCTTCGCCGTACCGGGCGCCAGGCACGCCTGGCCGAACAGCGCCGCCTGCTGGTCCCCGGCGATCCCGGCGATCGGCACGCCACGGGGCAGCCAGCCGAGGTCGGACCGTCTCGCCGAACACGCCCGAGGAGGGCGCGACGGCCGGCAAGATCGCGCGAGGTACACCGAGGATCTCCAGCATCTCGTCGCTCCACTCGCCGGTCCGAAGATCCAGGCAGAGCGTGCGCGAAGCGTTCGTCGCGTCGGTCGTGTGGACGCGGCCGCCAGTCAGCTTCCAGACGAGCCACGAGTCGACCGTGCCGAAGGCCAGCTCACCGCGCTCGGCGCGACGGCGCGCGCCGGGGACCTCGTCGAGCAGCCAGCGGATCTTGGTGCCGGAGAAGTAGGCGTCGAGGACGAACCCGGTGCGTCCGGCGCACCACGCCCTCGGCGCCGTCGGCGCGGAGCTGTTCGCACAAGGGCGCCGTTCGGCGGCACTGCCAGACGATCGCCCGGTGGATCGGCGCGCCGGTCGCGCGGTCCCACACGATGGCCGTCTCGCGCTGGTTCGTGATCCCGACCGCGGCGATCTCGGCCCCGGTTACGCGGGCCTCCGAGAGCGCCGCCCGGGCCGACCGCTCGACGGTCGACCAGATCTCCTCCGGATCGTGCTCGACCCAGCCGGGCTGAGGATAGTACTGCGGGAGCTCGGCGTAGCCCCGCGCGAGCACGCGGCCGTCGAGATCGACGACGAGCGCGGTCGATCCGGTGGTGCCCTGATCGAGAGCAAGAATGTAGCGACGGGCGCTCATCGCCCCGTGAGCCGCTTCGCGAGATCGGGGCGATCGCTCATCACGACGTCCACGCCGAGGTCCACCATCCGCCGAATGTCGCGCTCCTCGTTGACGGTCCACGCGGAGAGCCGGATACCTCGCGGCGCGCGCCGCGGCCATGACGTCGGCGTCGATCAGCCGATGGTTCATGCCGAGGTCCGTCGCCCCGAGCTCGCGGGCCCGGCGCACCGCCTCGGCCGGGCGCGCGCGGTCGCGCTCGACGTCGCCGCGCGCCACCAGGAGCATCGTGCGAGCCGTCGGCTCCAGCGCGCGCAGGCGGCGAATCGTCTCGGCCTGGAAGGCCTGAAGGGTCGTCCGCGGTCAGGAGGCCGCGCGCCCGGACCAGCGCCAGAGCCTTCTCTTCGATCCCGTCGTACCGCTGCCGATTCGCGTCGACCTTGATCTCCGGCATGAGCTCGACCGGCGCCGGCGCGGCGAGCTCCAGCACCTCGGCGAGGGTCGGGATCCGCTCGCTCGGTGACGGCGCCGTCACGCGCCTTGAGCCTCACCGCGGCGAGGTCGGCAAGCCTCAGGTCGCGCACCGGCCCGCGGCCGGTGCTCGTGCGGTCGAGCGTCGGATCGTGGAGCACGACGACCTCGCCGTCGGCCGTCATGTGCAGATCGAATTCGAGCGCGTCGACGCCCAGGGCGAGCGCGCTGACGGAAGGCGAGCAGGCTGTTCTCCGGCCAGAGCGCCGCGCCGCCCCGGTGGGCGGCCACGAGCGTCGTCGGCCGCGCCGGCCAAGGTCGCCGCGACGGCCGCGAGCGACAGCACCAGCGCGCCGATCACCGCCGACGCAGCCGACCTCACACGTCGCCCCGCTGCAGGCGCTTGGCGAGGTCAGGGCGGTCGCTGGTGATGACGTCGACGCCGAGGTCCAGCATCCTTTGGATCTCCTCCGCCTCGTTCACCGTCCAGACGCCGAGGGCCAGGTTGGCCGCCCGCGCCGCCGCGACCAGCCGTTCGTCGGCCAGGGTGTACTCGACGCCGAGATCGGTGGCGCCGGCGCCGACCGCCCAGTCGACCGTCTCGCTCCGGCCTCGCCCGCGCCCGCTCGACCGCGCCGCGCGAGACCAGGAACGTCGTGCGCGCCCGCGGCGCGAGCGCTCGGACCCGCGCGATCACCTCGGGGTTGAACGCCATGATCGTCGCGCGCGCCTGGAGCCCCGCGCGGGCGAGCGCGGCGAGGATCAGCTCCTCGAGCCCCTCGTAGCGGACACCCGTCGCGGGGCCCTTCACCTCGACCAGCAACCCCACCGGCGTGGTGGACGCTGCGGCCGCCGCGAGCACCTCGTCGAGCGTCGGCACGTGCTCGGCGGTCAGCGCCGCGCCAGGGCCTCGCAGCCGGACGCGGCGCAGGTCCGGCCGCCGTCGAGGACGCGACGGGCCCCGTGCCGTCCGTGGTGCGCTCGAGCGTGGCATCGTGGATCACCGCGATGGTGCCGTCGCGCGTCAGGTGCACGTCGAGCTCCAGGAGGTCGCTGCCGAGCGCGATCGCGCTGCTGAAGGCGAGCAGGCTGTTCTCGGGCCAGAGGGCCGCGCCGCCGCGATGGGCCGCGATCCGCGTCACTTCTCGGTCTCGATCAGGCCTTTCACGAACCAGCGCTGCATGACGATGATCACGACGACCGGGGGGAGCAGCACCATCATCGCGGCCGCCATCATGACGTTCCACTCGGGCAGCTGCGCCAGGTGCGCGGGATCAGCGAGTCGATCCCGATCACGGCCGTCCGCATCTCCTCGGTGTTCGTCATGATCAGCGGCCAGAGGTACTCGTTCCAGCCGTAGATGAAGAGGACGACGAAGAGGGCGGCGATGTTCGCCCACGACAGCGGCAGCAGGAACGACCACAGGAAGCGCAACGGGCCGGCGCCGTCGAGCTGCGCGGCTTCGGCGAGCTAGTTCGGAATGGTCTGGTAGAACTGGCGGAACAGGAAGGTGGCGGTCGCGGACGCCATCAGCGGCACGGTGAGCCCCCAGTACGTGTCGACCCAGCCGAGATCGCTGACGACCTGTAGGTGGACACGATCCGCACCGGGACCGGCAGCATCAAGGTGATGAAGATCATCCAGAAGACCGCGCTGCTTGCCGCGAAAGTTGAAGTAGACGATCGCGAACGCCGACAGCAGCGAGATCGCGATCTTGCCGATGGCGACGGCGAGCGCCACGATCGCGCTGTTCGAGCAGGAGCCGGCCCATCTGCGCCCGCGCCCAGGCCTCGGCGTAGTTCTGGAGCAGGTGGGTCGAGGGCACGAGCTTCGGCGGGCGCGTCGTCACCTCCTCGAGCGTCTGGGTGCAGATGACGAACGCGTAGTAGAGCGGGAAGGCGATCACGGCCACGCGAGGCGATGAGGATCGCGTGGGCGATCGCGCCGCCCCATGTCGCGCCGCCGGGTGGCGGGCACGCGCCCGGCGATCTCGGCGGTGGCGACGGCGCCGGCGGTGGCGAGGCGAGTGCTCGCGCGCCATCAGTAGGTGACCTTCTTCTCGGCGAAACGGAACTGCGCCGCGGTCAGCGCGACCACCAGCAGCATCAGGATCACCGACTGGGCGGCGGAGTAGCCGAGCTGCAGGCCCTCGAAGCCGTCCTTCCAGGCGCGGAACACCAGGATGTAAGTGGCGTCGCCCGGCCCGCCCTGCGTCACCGCGTGCACCACGCCGAACGTCTCGAAGAACGAGAACATCATGTTGAGCGTGAACAGGAAGAAGGTGACGGGCGACAGCAGCGGGAACGTGATCGCGAAGAATCGTCGGATGGGCCCGGCACCGTCCACGCTGGCCGCCTCGAGGACCGAGCTGGGGATGGCCTGGAGCCCGGCCAGGTAGAAGGCCATGTTGTAGCCGAACGTGCTTCCAGATCGCGGCGACGACGATCAACACCAGCGCGACCCACCCCTTCAAGAACCAGTTGAACTCGTAGGCCGTCACGAATGAGAGGACGTACGGCAGCACGCCGAAGGACGGATGGAAGACGAACAGCCAGATGATGCCGGCGATCGCCGGCGCGATCCCGTACGGCCACAGGAGCAAGGTCCGGTAGATCGCGAGCCCGCGGATCTTCGCGTTGGCGAGGGCGGCCAGCAGGAGCGCGATCGCCAGGCCTGCGACGGTCACGAGCGCCGAGAAGACGAAGCTCGTGGCGACGCTGCGGAAATAGGCCGGATCGGACAGGAGCCGCTCGAAGTTGCCGAGGCCGATGAAGATCAGCCGGTCGCCGAACGGCGAGGCCCGGTAGAGCGACAGACGCAGCGAGTCAAACGCCGGCCAGAAGAAGAACACAATGGTCACCGCCAGCTGCGGAGCGACCAGCACGTACGGCAGCCAGCGGTTGCGGAAGACCGTGCGTTTCATCCGCGCGCGCCGCCGTCATTTGTTGAGCGCGGCGAACTCCTTCAAGATCTCGTTGGACTTCGCCACCGCGTCGTCGAGGCCCTGCTTGGCCGTCTTGTTGCCGCCGAAGATGTTCTCCATCTGCTCCTCGATCGCGTCGCGGATCGAGGTGAAGTTGCCGAGCCGGATCCCCTGGCTGTTCGGGGTCGTCTTGCCGCTGTTCATCTGGCTCACGGCGGTCTTCTGGTCAGGATGCTTCGCGTAGTGGCCCGAGCCTCCAGGGCCTTGGCCGCGGCGTTCGTGAGCGGCAGATAGCCCGTCACGCCCGCCCACCACGTCTGGTTCTCGGTCGAGGCGAGATATTTGAAGAACTGCGCGGCGCCCTTGTACTCCTCGGGCTTGGCGCCCTTCATCACCCAGAGCGTGGCGCCGCCGATGATCGAGTTTCCCTGCGGAAAGCCGGCGAGCCGAGGCAGCGAGCCCGTGCTCCACGTGAACTTCCCCTCGGAGGCGCGCGTGAGGTTGCCGATGTAGGCCGACGAGGTCGTGAAGATCCCGCACTCGCCGGCGGTCATGAGCGCCTCGGCCTTGTTGGCCCGCCCGCCATACGTGAACCAGCCTTCCTTGGTGCCGCGCGCGAGGATCTCCATCATCTTCACGCCGAAGGGGCCGTTGATCTTGAGCGTCGTCGCGAGCCCGTCGAAGCCGTTCGCCTGGTCGGCGAAGGGCTGATCGTGATAGGCGTGCATGTTCTCGACCAGCACCCACGACGGCCACGCCGAGCCGTAGGCGCACTTCACGCCGGCCGCCTGGAGCTTCTTCGCCATCGCCTCGACCTCGTCCCAGGTCGTCGGTGCCTTGTCGGGCAGGCCCGCCTTCTTGAAGAGATCCTTGTTGTAGAAGAGGATCGGCGTCGACGAGTTGAACGCCATCGAGTAGAGGTTGCCGCCGGTTGAGTAGTAGCTCTTCACCGGCCCGATGAAGTCGTTCCAGTCGATCGCGATCCCCTGATCCTTCATGAGCTGATACACCGGATACACGGCGCCGGACGACAGCATCGTCTGCGTGCCGACCTCGAACACCTGGACGATGTGCGGCGGCTGCTTCTCCCGGTAGGCGGCGATCGCGGCGTTGAGCGTTTCCGCGTACGAGCCCTTGTGGACCGCCTTGACCACGTACTGGCTCTGCGAGGCGTTGAACTTGGTGGCGATCTCGTTGACTCGCTCGCCCAGCTGACCGACGTCATCGCGTGCCAGAACTGGATCTCGGTCGCGGCGATCGACATCGTCGGCATCGCGGCGAGGAGCACCACCGCGACGAGAACGCTCAAGGCGGAGCGCTTCATGAGAGCCTCCATAGTTTCACGGGGTTCGTGCGGGGAATCATCCGTGCCAGGTGCGCCGCACTATAGCACACGGGTGCGACGGCTCGATGACGGCGCGCGAGGTCGTGACCAGGAATCGGGGCGCGCCGCTACGTCCGGAACTTGTGCGAGCGCGCGACGTGCGCGTGATACGCCTCGAGCTCGGCGTCGAGCCGCCGCGGCGTCCAGCCGAGGAGCTGCGCCATGCGCTGGCCGATCGACTCCGCGCAGTCCTGTCCCTGGCAGCGGCTGGTGCCGATGCCGGTCCGCCGCAGCAGGACGTCCTGGAGCGAGACCGCCATCTCGTCCTGCACCGCGTGATGGAGCTCGGCGACGATGTCGGGGTTCGAGGGACACAGCCGCTCGGTGCCGCCCGCCACCTTCCCGGCGAGCTCGACCACCCGTGTCCAGCCGCGACCGTACGCCGACACGAGCGTCTCGAGGGTCTCCGCGCCGAGCCCGCGTGGCGGCCACTCTCGCCCGAGACGTCGAGCCACGCGCGCGCTTCGGTCCGCGACGAGACCTCGTCGTCGGTTCCGTCGAGGGCGACGCGCTCGCTCCGGCTCGCGCCGCGGCGGCCGAGCGTGCGCATGACCTGATCGCCCAGCTCTGCCGCCAGGCTCCGGAAGCACGTGAGCTTGGTCCCGGTGATCGACAGGAAGCGCCCGCGCTCCTCGGCGACCACCTTGTGCGCGCGCGAGACGTCGGACTCGCGCTTGCCCTTCTCGAACGACAGCGGACGCACGCCGGCGTACGTGTACACGACCTGATCGAGCGCGACGCGCGGGTCGGGCAGGACCTTGCGCACCTCGCCCAGGAGATAGGCGACCTCGTCGCCGGTCGCGTGCAGCCGCTCGAGGTCACCGTTGAAATCGGTGTCGGTCGCGCCGACCAGCGAGAACTCGCGCCACGGGATGACGAAGATCATGCGGTCGTCGCCGGTCGAGTGGTAGATGGCGTGGTCGGTGAGTCGCGGCAGGAGACAGTGGATGCCCTTCGTCCGCCTGCAGGATCTGCGGGCCGCGCTCGGACACGGCGGCCACCGCGCGGAGCTCGTCGACCCAGGGCCCGGTCGCGTTGACCACGACGCGCGCGCCCAGGGTCGCGACGCGCCCGGTCAGAAGATCGCGCGCGAGGACACCCGTGATGGCCCCCCGCTCGTCACGCGCGATCTCGGTCGACCTGGCTGTAGTTGAACGCCCGCGCCCCGAGCCGGCAGGCCGACAGAATGTTCTCGAGGCAGAGCCGCTCGGGGAAGACCAGCAGGTCGTCGAAGTAGTAGCCGGCGCCGCGAAGATCGCTCGGCCCGCAAGCGTCGGCTCGAGGGAGAGGGCGTCGACCGCGCGCAGCACGCGATAGCGCTCGCGCTCCCGACCGGGCGTCAGCCAGTCGTAGAGCTTCAAGCCGATGCGCACCTTGATCAGGCTCCGCGAGGAATCGCGGTAGATCGGCACCAGGAACGGGAGCGGCCGCACCAGATGCGGCGCCAGGCGCCGCAGAGTCTCGCGCTCGCGCAGCGACTCGCGCACCAGGCCGAAGTCGAACAGCTCGAGATAGCGGAGGCCGCCGTGGACGAGCTTCGAGGACTGGGAGGTCGTCGCCGCACGCGAAGTCGCCCTTTTCGACCAGCGCGACCGACACCCCGCGCTGGGCCAGCTCGCGCGCGACCCCGGCACCGGCCATGCCGCCGCCGATGATGACGACGTCGTAGTCGCCGTCCTCCAGCGGCCAGGGACGCCCCTGCACCGTCAGGCGCTCCGCCGCCGGGTCGTGGTGCCGCTCATGCGCTCGCTCCCTCGGGCGCCCGCCGAGCGGCGCCAGCCATCACCGTACTGCCCGGCGACAACGGCCGTCAACTTCGGCGACGGCACCGCCAGACTTCGCGACGCTTCCGGGGCCGAGGCGCGGTCATGAATGCACGAGCTCCCGGATCGACGGCAGGATGAGGTCCGGCGCCGCCTCGGCGATGCGCGGGTCGCGCGCCGACGTGATGCCCGTGAGGACCAGCACGGTGGCCAGTCCGAGGCGCTTGCCCATGGCGATATCGGTCTCGAGGCGGTCGCCGACGATGACGCACTCGCGGGCCTCACCCCGAGCCGCTCCAGGGCGACCTCGAGAATGATCGGCGACGGCTTGCCGACGATGACCTCGACCGTGCCGTCCCGTCACCGCCTCGACGGCGGCCGATCATCCCGGCGCAGTCCGGAATCTCGCCGTCCTCGGTCGGGACACGTCCGGTCCGGGTTCGTGGCGATCAGCCGGGCCCCCTGGCGCACCGCCTGGAGCGCCGTGTTGAGCTTCGCGTAGTCGAAGGTGCGGTCGAAGGCGATCACCACCCAGCGGACACGGTGGTCGCCGCGCACCTCGAACCCGTGCGCGCGGAGCTCCACGATCAGCGGCGGCTCGCCGATGACGAACACGGGCGCGCCCGCTGTCGAGGCGCGCCAGATGGCGCGCCAGCACGAGCGACGAGTTGATCACGTCGTCCTCGCCGGTCGGGATACCCAGGCGCGTCAGCTTTCGGGCGTAGTCCGCGCGGGTCTGGAGCGGCTTGTTGGAGAGGAAGGCGACCCGCCGGCCCGCCGCGCGCAGGGCCGCGATCGCTCCTCGGCACCCGGGAATCAGCGTCTCGCCGCGATAGACGGTCCCGTCGAGGTCGAAGAGCCAGCCGCGATGCGGCAGCGCGAAGCTTGGCATTTGGCTCACCCCGTGCGGTTCACGAATGACGCGATCGGCGGGCGGGTGACGGCGGGTGGGGGCCGGGCCCTCGGGGCTCCATCACCCGTTCGACCTCGACGCACTTCTTCGAAGTGTGGAGGTACGAAGGGGTCCCATTCCGCCCCGACGACCCGGCCCCCACCCGCCGTCACCCGCCCGTCGATGCGAGTCGTTCATGAGTCGCCACGAATTGCTCGCGATGTGAGTCTTAGCGTCAGCGGAGGAGCGGGGCGACGGCGGCCTGGGCGAGGTCGACGAACGGGGCGGGCATCACGCCGAGCAGCACGATCGCCGACCAGCGCGATCGCCAGCGCGAGGCCGCCGGCGAAAGACGATGCGTAGGTCGGTGGCGGCTCCCTCTGGCTCGCGCATGTACATGTAGACGATCATACGCAGGTAGTAGTAGGCGGCCACCGCGGAGTTCAGCACGGCGATGACGGCCAGCCAGAAATAGCCCGCGCGCACGGCGGCGCCGAACACGTAGAACTTGCCGACGAAGCCGGCCAGCGGCGGAATGCCGATCAGCGAGAGCAGAAAGAGCCCGAGCGCCGCGGCCAGCAGCGGGTGCCGCCGCGCGAGGCCCGCGTAGTCGGCGACCTCGACCGCCTCGCCCCGCGCGCGCTCGCACAGGGTGATCACGCCGAACGCGCCCGCGGTCGTGAACGTGTAGGCCAGCAGATAGAAGAGCACCGCGCCCGGCGCCGCCCACGCCGCCCGCCACCAGGCCGACCAGCATGTAGCCGACGTGCGCGATCGACGAGTAGGCGAGCATGCGCTTGAGGTTCGACTGCGCGATCGCCACGACGTTGCCCAGCGTCATCGTGACCGCGGCGACCACCCACAGCAGCGCCGTCCAGTCGGGCTGGCCGCCGCGCAGGCGTCACCGTGAGCACGCGGATCAAGGCCGCGAAGGCGCCCGCCTTGGACCCGGTCGCGATCAGCGCCGTCACGCTCGTCGGCGCGCCCTGGTAGACGTCGGGCGCCCACATGTGGAAGGGCACCGAGGAGATCTTGAAGCCGAAGCCGACCAGCGAGAGGCCGAGGCCGATGACGAACAGCGGGTCGCGCGGCCTCGAGGCGATGGCCGCGGCGATCGCGGTCGAGGTTCGTCGTCCCGGTGGCGCCGTAGATGAGCGCGATGCCGTAGAGCAGGAACGACGAGGCGAACGCGCCGAGCAGGAAGTACTTCATCGAGGCCTCGCCCGAGGCGAGCTCGCGCTTGAAGAGCCCCGCCAGGACGTAGAGGGACAGCGACATGAGCTCGAGCGCCAGGAACACGACGATCAGGTCGCCGGCCGAGGCGAGGAGCATCATGCCGGCGGTCGCGAAGAGCACGAGCGCGTAGTACTCGCCCGAGTCGGCACCCGTCCGCCGCAGGTAGTCCATCGAGAGCAGCACGACGAGCGCGCCGGCGTAGCAGATGATCACGTGAAGAAGAGCGCGTAGTTGTCGAGCACGACCATGTCGCGGAACGCGCGGCCCGTCCGTACTCCAGCGCGCGAGCGTGGCGAGCAGCGCCCCGACCATGCCGGCGAGCGCGACCACTCGCCAGGAGCACTTCGCGCGGGAGCGGGCGCGGCCGAGGTCGAGCAGCCAGCACGAGCGCCGCCGGCGCCAGCACGATCGAGGGCCGGCAGCAGCGGGCCGAGGCAGCGCGACCGGCGGGAAGACGATCGCGTCCAGGTCAGCGGTGGCCGCGCCGGTCTTCGCCTGCACCTGGGCGATGAGCGCCTCGACCGCCGTCTCCGTCTTGCCGGTGAAGGCCGTCGGATAGCACGCCGATCCACACGATCAGCACGACGACCGGCGCCAGCACCGCCCACTCGCGCGGTCGTGAGGTCGCGCGAGCACGCCGGTTCTCCTCGTGCGTGACGGCGCCGAAGATCACGCGCTGGTACATCCAGAGCAGGTAGACCGCGGCGAAGATGATGCCGCTCGTCGCCAGCGCGGCCAGCCACGGGTTCACGCTGGAACGCGCCGACCAGGATCAGGAACTCGCCGACGAACCCGTTCAGCCCCGGCAGCCCGAGCGACGACAGCGACGACGACCAGGAAGAGCGCCGAGAAGGCCGGCACGACCTGCCACAGGCCGCCGAAGTCGGCGATGAGCCGCGTGTGCCGGCGCTCGTAGATCATCCCGACCATCAGGAAGAGCGCGCCCGTGGAGAGCCCGTGGTTCACCATCTGGATGACGCCGCCCACGAGCCCCTGCTGGTTGAGCGTGAAGATGCCGAGCATCACGAAGCCGAGGTGGCTCACGCTCGAGTAGGCCACGAGCTTCTTGATGTCGGGCTGCACCGTCGACACCCAGGCGCCGTAGATGACGCCGATCACCGCGAGGGTCGAAGACCAGCGGCCCGAACGCGAGGCTCGCGTCCGGGAAGAGCGGCAGGCAGAAGCGCAGGAACCCGTAGGTCCCCATCTTCAGGAGCACGCCGGCCAGGATCACGCTGCCCGCGGTCGGCGCCTCGACGTGGGCGTCGGGCAGCCAGGTGTGGAACGGGAACAGCGGCACCTTGATGGCGAAGGCCAGGGCGAAGGCCAGGAACATGAGGTCCTGCGCGCGGCCGGGCGCCATCACGTAGCTGCGCCAGCGCGGGCAGGTCGAACGTGTACGTCCCGGTCGCGCGCGCCGTACTGGTAGTAGAGGGCGAGGATCGCCACCAGCATGAGCACGCGAGCCCGACCATCGTGTAGAGCACGAACTTCATCGCGGCGTAGACGCGCTGCGGCCCGCCCCAGACCCCGATGACGAAGTACATCGGGATCAGCATCGCTTCCCAGAAGACGTAGAAGAGGAAGAGGTCGAGGCTCACGAAGACGCCGAGCATCCCGGTCTCGAGGACCAGCATCGTCGACCACGAACTCCTTCGAGCCGGTCCTCGATGACGCCCCACGCCGAGGCGAGCGCCAGCGGCGTGAGGAACGTCGTGAGCAGCACGAGCAGGAGGCTGATGCCGTCGATGCCGACGTGGTAGCTGACGCCGAGCGTCGGCATCCAGGGCGCGTCTCCTCGAACTGGTAGCCGACGGGCTCGGCGTCGAACCGCGAAGTAGAGCGGCAGCGAGAGCACGAAGGTGACCGACGCGACAGCGAGCGAGGCGCGGCGCAGCACGCCGACGGCGCGCCGCGGCAGAACAGCAGGGCGAGCCCGGCCGACGCCGGCAGGAACGTGACCACGCGACAGAGCGGGATCATGCTCCGAGCGCGTGGCGTCGTGCGTCATCGACGTCACCGACTCAGGAGAAGCCGACGATGGCGACGGCGCCGGCCAGCATCGTGAGCGCGTAGTTGACGATGTAGCCGGTCTGGAGCCGGCGGAGCCCCGCCGCGCACGCGACGACCGCGCGGCCCAGCGCGTTGACGAGCCCGTCGATCAGCCGCAGGTCGAAGACCGCGGCCAGGAAGCGCGGAGAGCGCGAGCAGCGGCCGCACGATCACGCGGTCGTAGAGCCCGTCGACGTAGTAGGCGTTGAGCAGGAGCGCGTGGACGGCCGTGTGCGGGCGCGCCGATGTCTCGGGCCGCACCGGCGGGCCATGTACATGAACCAGGCGAGCACCGATGCCCGCCGCGAACACGAGGACCGCCGACGACGAGCAGCATGAGCGCGACGACGCCGCCGTGCCCGGCCTCGTGCGACGGGAAACGACCGGCGCCAGGAAGCGCGCGAACCGGCGTGCCGTGCTCCGATGGAATGCCGAATGCCACGCCGGTCGACGACCGTGAGCAGCGCCAGGACGACGAGCGGCCCGGTCATCACGCCGGGCGACTCGTGGACGTGGTGGGCGGCTTCCTTCGACATGCGCGGCCCGCCGAAGAAGGCGAGGAACAGCAGCCGGACCGTGTAGAAGGCCGTGAGGAACGCGCCCAGCAGCAGGAGCGCCCACATGCACCGTGTGGCCGCTCGCGTACGCGGCCGCGAGGATCTCGTCCTTCGAGAAGAACCCGGCGAGCCCCGGCAGCCCGGCGAGACCGAGCGCGCCGACCGTCATCGTGATCGTCGTCATCACCATCCGCGGCGACAGGCCGCCCATCTTCCGCAGATCCTGCTCGCCGCCGAGGCCGTGGATCACGCTGCCGGCGCCGAGGAACAGGAGCGCCTTGAAGAAGGCGTGGGTCACCAGGTGGAAGATGCCGGCCGCGTAGGCGCCGACGCCGACGGCGGCGAACATGTAGCCGAGCTGGCTCACCGTCGAGTACGCGAGCACGCGCTTGATGTCGGTCTGCACGAGGCCGATCGTGGCCGCGAAGAGCGCGGTGCGCCACCCCGACCCACGCGACCACCTCGAGCGCGACCGCCGAGCGCTCGAAGAGCACGCGGCTGCGCGCGACCATGTAGACGCCGGCCGTCACCATCGTCGCCGCGTGGATGAGGGCCGACACCGGCGTGGGCCCTTCCATCGCGTCGGGCAGCCACACGTGGAGCGGGAGCTGCGCCGACTTGCCGCACGCGCCCAGGAAGAGCAGCAGCGCGATGCCGGTCGCGGTACCGGCGGGATGCGTCTCGGCGGCCGCTTGAACGACCGCGTCGTAGTCGAGCGTGCCGACGCGCGGTCCAGAGCCACATGATGCCGAGGCCGAAGCCGAAGTCGCCGACGCGGTTGACGATGAACGCCTTCTTGCCGGCCTGGCCGCGGCCGGCCGCGTGTACCAGAAGCCGATCAGCAGGTACGAGCAGAGCCCGACCGCCTCCCAGAAGACGTAGAGCAGGAGGAAGTTGCCGGCGAGCACCAGCATCGTCATCGAGAACACGAACAGGTTCAGGTACGCGAAGAAGCGCGGCGTAGCCCGGATCGTCGTGCATGTAGCCGATCGAGTAGAGATGGATCAGCGCGCCCACGCCGGTGACGACCAGCAGCATGACGCCCGTGAGCGGGTCCACGTACGCCGCCACCGCGGTCTCGAAGTGCCCGCGACGATCCAGCTGAAGAGCGGCGTCGTGATCACGCTCGCCCGAGCGACGCGCGAGAACAGCAGCACGAGGCGAGGAACGATCCAGCGAGCGCGGGCACCGCGACCCAGTGCGCGCGACGGCCGTGGCCGGCCGAAGAAGATGTTGAGGAGCGCGCCGGCGAGCGGAAAGGGGGGATCAGCCAGACGGGGGTCGGCACCGGGTCATGCTAGCGAGCGCCCACCGGGGGTGTCAAGCAACGTCAGCCTCGCGGCGCGTACATCGTCACCGCGACGCCCGCGAGACACAGAAGACCTCCTGTCAGGTCGAACCGATCGGGGAGTTCGCGGGCGACCAGGTCGCCCCCAGGAGCGAGAGCAGCACGAAGACACCGCCGTACGCCGCGTAGACGCGGCCGAACGGCGCCGCTGGAGCGTCGGCACGACACCGTAGACGAACAGGATCGCGCCCCCGAGGACCGCCAGGAGCGCGCTGCGGCCCTCGCGGAGCCACAGCCACACGAGATATCCACGCCGATCTCGCACAGTCCCGCCAGGACGAACAGCCCAAGGGACGTGAGCACCAGGCGAGGGCTCATGACGCGACCACCTCCGAGGTTGGCGACGGGTCAACATGGTATCATCGCTCGTGCCCAAGCGGTCCCGCGCGAAGGCCTGGGTGCTGCTCGCCCTGCTTCTCCTGGTGGCCGTTGTCGGCTCTGTCGCGTATCTCGTCTGGCGGCAAACGGTGCCCGGCGTGCAATCGCTCACGACGGCGCCGCGCTTCATCGGGCAGAAGACGCCCTTCACGGTGGTCGTCGAGGCTCGACGGGGCGACGTGGCCCACGTCGAGGTCCGTATCGAGCAATCGGGCAAGTATCGACGCCGATCGCCACGAAAGAAGGCGCCCTCGCCCGGCGCGTCGAGATTCCGATCGTGGTCGACAGCGCGGCGCTCGGTCTCCGTGAGGGCAGCGCGAACATCGAGGTGTGGGCGCGCGATACCTTCTGGCGCCCCCTGCGGCGCGAAGA
>CAVRLO010000020.1:92500-384385 GCA_963721815.1 uncultured Candidatus Rokubacteria bacterium | reverse complement strand
GCTGAATGGCTCGACGGCGGCCGGGCGCCGCTTCGGCGTTAGCGTCCGCGGGATTGAGCGCGCTGGCAAGCGGCGCGGTGGCCATAAGAGCGCGCCTTCAAGGGCTAGTTTCGCCCTGTCCCAGCCGCCGAGGCCGGCGCATCACTTCCGGATCGTCGAGCTGATTGGCCAAGCGCGTCGAGATTTGGCTTATAGGGCGCGCGCAGGCAACTGTGGCTGCGCCGGGTCCACGAGTTGCGCGTGGCGGTGGGCACGACCCAGCGGATCTTCCGCGACTGGGGCTGCCCGTTTGCGGCGGAACCTGAAACGGGTCCCCCGACAGATGAAGCTGTTCGAAAAAGACGAGCCTGGCGAAAGTGTCCAGGTCGACGTGAAGTTTGTCAAATCGCCGGGCGGTGAGCATGTCAGTAACCGCCTCGATGACTGCACTCGGTTTCGCGTCCTGCGGCTCTATCGCCGCCTGCACCAGAGCTCGAGCCTGACGTTCCTAACTGAACTGTGCCGGGCGTTTCCCTTCCGGGTCCGCAAGTTCCAGTGTGACAACGTACTAACTGCAAGCGCCTGATTGGGCCGAGGCACACAGCATCCTTTCGCAACTCGAAGGTCACTGCGACTTTGGGCCGAAACGACCATGACGTCACGGCCTCCCGCGGTGAAAGACCCCGCTGACCATAGTGAACACAAGGTCCGGGCGCGCGCCGCCGCGGACTTTCCTGTCCTGAACACAGCGTAGGGTCCCAGCGGAAGGTCCAAGCATTATCTACGGGGTCGCAAGCGCCCCGACGGCCCGGTTGAGAGGGATCGATCCGCTGGGAAGTGCCTGTTCGTGGTAGCCGCGATAGGGCTCGATCCGCTTGACTAACGCTACGCGACCCTCGCCATCTTCGCCGCGACGGCAGTCAGCGCCTTGCGGCGGACATCGGCATTGCCGGGGTCCTGTTTCACGTACCGTTCGTACTTGTCGCGGAACGAATTCTCAGTTATCCGCACGGCGCGCTGGGCCGCCATCCAGAACGCCATGCGCAAGCGGGCATTTCCTCGTTTCGAGAGCGTCTCGCGGCCGCGGAACTGCCCCGATTGACACTTCGCCAGGTCCAGGCCGCAATACTTCAAGAACTGCCGGTGGTGACCAAACCGTCGGAGGTCTCCACCCTCGGCGAGAATCACCATCGCCAGGACCGAGGCGACGCCGGGCAACGACCAGAGGCACTGGTAGTCGGACGGTCCTTCAGTAGCCGATGAGCCCGCGCTTCCAGCTCGCGGCGGAGCTCGGCCGGCCGCGCGAAGTCCGCGAGCTGTAGGCGGAACGTGTCGATGGCCGGCGAGTCCACCGCCACCGGCAAGGCGATGCTGGACTGGGCGGACTTGTAGAGCTCCTCGAGCTTCGCCCGCTTGTTGACCTTGCGCCCGATCAGCGGCCATGCGGCCTCGATGAACTGAGGAAGGCTAAGAGCGTAAACCGCGTGTGGCGTTGGGAAGCGCGATAGGAAGGCCACAAACCACTCGACGCGCGTGGACTCCCAGTACCGCGCCATCTCGGAAAGTACAGGGGAAGGTAGTGGTTGAGGAGACTATCGGCGAGGCGTTTGCGCGCCATCGTCACCTGGTGATAGGTCTTCGCCAGCTCTTGCAGATCGTGATGACCCGCCAGCAGAGGGTCGTGGTAGTGCTGGACCAGGCCGTGCTTCAGGAGCTGCAGGATCACCGGGCGTCCTTTGGGTCGTTCTTGTCCCGCGAATCGAAATCGCCTCCCGATATCGCGCGCCGGCGACGGACGATACCGAGACCACCGAGATCCCTTCAGTGAGGAGGCGAAACGCCAGCGTCCGATGGAAATTCCCGGTAGGCTCGAGCGCCACCCGGATCCGGCCCGGCAGGGTCCGAAGGAAGGCCACCAACCGGCTGTAATCCTCGGCGCTGTTCGCCATCCGGAATCGCTGCTGAGCCCCGTCCGGGAACTCCACGAGGACCGTATGAAACGCCTTGCCGATGTCGATCGCCACGAACGACGTCCCTCCTGGATTCTGATCGCTGGCCATCCCGTCGCCCTCCCTGACTATCAAAGTGTAAACCACGGATGCTGGTAGCACGACCTCACCAGGATTCTGCAGGTACTACGGGCATGAGTTCCCCTTTGCCTTTGCGTTGGCCGTGCAGGCGCTCGGGATCCGGCATCGCTATATCAAGCCGCGCCGCCCGCAGCAAAACGGCAAGGTCGAGCGCAGTCATCGGATCGACCAGGAGGAGTTCTGGGGGCGCCAGCACTTCTCCGATTTCGAAGCGGCTGCTATCGGCCTGCGCGGGTGGGAGACCCGATACAACCACGAGCGCTTCTCCTTGGCGCTTCAAGGCCGGACACCAGCCGAAAAGCTGGCGACCCTGCTGCCAGCGCCAGCGGCGTAACCCAGGTGTCTAACGTCATCGCTACGCTCCGCAGGTCCAGGTCAATCTTGACGAGACTAAACAGGGGGAGCCCCGGTTCGTCGAAGCGCCGCCTAGCCCTTCTTGAGGGCCTCGATCCGATCCCCCGTCGCCGGGTGAGTGGCGAAGAAGCCGCCGCTGCTGCTGCCTTCGGTCTCGTTGAGCCACGTGAGCGTATTGATCATGACGTCCTTGGAGAAGCCGGCCCGCTGGAGGATCTCGGCGCCGTGGCGGTCCGCCTCGTACTCTTCCTTGCGGCTGTACGAGCGCGCGATCAGCTGTCCGGCGATCGGCGTGACGGCGCCGCTGCCCGGAAAGATCTGGTCGAGCAGGACCATCCCGATCTGCAGCCCGGCGCCGAGACGCTGGGCCTTGGCGACATGACCGAGGTCGTCGTGGGCGACCTCGTGGGCCAGCACGCCGCGCATCTGGTCGTCGTTCGCCTTTTCGAGCAGGCCGGTCGTCACGTAGAACTCCCCGCCTCCGGCGCTGGCCGCGTTGATGTGGGGATCGTCCATGATGCCCACCTTGATCTGGCCGGCCTGGAGCGGCTTGTTCATCTTCGCGACGAGAGGCAGCATCACGCGCCGGAGCCGTTCGACGACCGCAGGGTCGATCTTCTTGTTGGACGGCGCGGGCGCGCCGGCGGTCGGTTGCGGCTGTGGCTGCGGCCGAGGACGCTCGGCCTGGCCGGACGACTGCACGGCGCAGCCGGCCGCCAGAACCACCACGACGAGAGTCTTCAAGAAGTTCATGTTGGGTTTCCTTCCCGTGGCGCGCTCAGACCAGCTCGCGAATGCGTTCGCCCAGCACGGTGAGCGCGATTTTTTGTCGGTTGGGCTCGCCCCGGAGGAGCGACTTGGCAAACTTCGCCGCCTGGTCCAGAGTCACCTTGGCCGGCAGAGGCGGCTCGAAGGGATCGACGACGCCTTGCACGACCACGGGACCAGGCGTCGCCAGCGCTTCGTCGAGCATGCGCCCGCAGTCCGCCGGGTTCTCGATGGTGAACCCGGCAGCACCGCACGCACGCGCGAACAGCGCGAAGTCCATCGGCTGCAGCTCGCATCCGTACTCGGGGTTTCCGAGAAAGACGATCTGCTCCCACTTGATCTGGCCGAGCGTGTCGTTCTTGACGATCACGACCTTGACGGGAAGGTCGTACTTCACGCAGGTCGCGATCTCGGCCATCAGCATCGAGAAGCCCCCGTCGCCGACGAACGCGACCACCTGGCGGCCGGGATAGGCGACCTGCGCGGCGATCGCGTAGGGGAGTCCGGCCGCCATGGTGGCGAGATTCCCGGAGAGCGAGTGCATCTGGCCGCGGCGTGCCGGGATGTGGCGGGCCCACCAGGTTGCGATGGTGCCGCTGTCGCAGGCCACGATGGCGTCGGTCGCGAGCCGCCGGCCCAATTCGTGCGCCAGCACCTGCGGCTTCATCGGAGCGTCGCTGCGCGTCACCCGCCCTTCCATCAGCTCGTGCCAGCTCTTCATCCGCTCCTGCGCCGACTCCAGGAACCCGCGCTCGGTCTTGCGAGCGAGCCGCGGCAGGAGCGCCTGCAAGGTGCGGGCGCTGTCGCCGACCAGCCCGACCTCCACGGGATAGCGCAGACCGATCCTCATCGGATCGAGCTCGATCTGCACGCCGCGAGCCTGTCCGGGCTTGGGCAAGAACTCGATGTACGGAAACGACGTGCCGACCATCAGGAGGGTGTCGCACTCCTCCAGCGCTTCCTGGGAAGGCTTCGTGCCGAGCAGCCCGATCGAGCCCGTCGTATAGGGGCTGTCGTCCGGAACCGCGGCCTTGCCCAACAAGGCCTTGACGATCGGCGCGGCGAGCCGATCGGCGGTCTGCTCGAGCGCGTCGGTCGCCTGCAGCGCGCCGCGGCCGGCGAGGATCGCGACCTTCTTGCCGGCGTTGAGGACGTCGGCCGCGGCGGACAGCTCGTCCTCGGCCGGCAGGCGCGCGCTGCGCCCATACACGTCGGAGGTGTGATGCTTGATGTTGCGTTTCGAGCGGTACGCGCCGGCCTCCATTTCCTGGAGGTCCACCGGGAAGGTGAGGTGCGCGACGCCGCGGTAGGCGAGCGCGGTGCGGCATGCCAGGTGCGTCACGTTCTCGACGTGCGACGGTCCCATGATCCGTTCGTTGAACTTCGCGACGTCGGCGAACAAGCGATCGAGCGCGACGTCCTGCTGGGTGTGCGTGCCGATCAGATCGTGGTACGCCATGCCGGTGATGGCGAGGACGGGCTGCCCGTCGAGGGCGGCGTCGTACAGGCCGTTCAGCAGATGGATGCCGCCCGGGCCCGAGGTCGCGAGGCAGACGCCGAGCCGGCCGGTGAACTTTGCATACCCGCACGCCATCAAGGCCGCGCTTTCTTCGTGCCGGACCTGGATGAAGCGGATCTGATCGCGGCGCGTGCGCAGCGCTTCCATGATCCCGTTGATGCCGTCGCCCGGCAGACCAAAGACAACCTCGACCCCCCACTCCTGGATCGTCTCGATCAGCACGTCAGCCGCAGTCAGTGCCATTCGCCATTTCTCCCACGCGTCCCGATTGCAGATGAACGCTCTCGGCAGAGCCATCCCGATGGTCCGCAAGTCACGTGCCGATCTCGGCACATCGAATCGATTCGCGCAGAAGGCTCAGAAAACACGGGACGGAACGTGTCGAGCCGACGGCTCTGATCGCGTGACGGCCGAGAATCGCGGTGAACGATTTACACGGTAAGAACGCACCCCGCGGGAAGTAACGCCCGGGTAAATCAGGTCCGTCCCCAGCGCGCAGACGCGCAGTCGCTGGGCTTTTCGGTCGTTTCGAGCCCGCTGCATCGCTGGCACGTGCGTTGCTCCCTTCCGGAGTTGGCCGGAACGCCGAAGAAGAGAACGACCAAAGGAGAAAACCCATGAAGCTGCCAGCTGCGCTCGCCGGTGCGACCGCCGGCTTGCTGCTCGCAGGTTTCGCGGTTGCGCAGGGTCCCGCGACAGCGCCGCCGCAGCCTCCGATGCCTCACTCGGCGAAGGACGCCGCCATGCTGGGCCGGCACACGATGATGGGCGAGGTCACGAGCGTGACACCGGACAAGGGGCGACTGCTCGTCAAGACGCCCGAGGGTCGGATGCTGCTGCACTTCCCGCCCTCGGTGCTCCAGAACGTGAAGAAGGGCGACAGCGTGACGGTCGAGCTCGCGCTGAAGGAGAACGCGCCGGCAGCCAAGACGAAGTGAGCGAGAAGTAGGGAAGGGAGGACACGATGGAACTCTTCAAGTGTCAGCAGTGCGGCAGGAAATTCAATTCGCAGGAAGAGCTGCGCAAGCACGAGCAGGAGTGCATTCCCGCCCGCGTGAAGTAGCGGGGCGGGCTGCAGGCGCGAGGCATCAGGGCCACCACGGGGACGCGAAGGCCTCAGGAAGGAGGAACGACATGCTCAGGACCGCCGGCAATCTCAAGGGCATCACGATCGAGGCGATGGACGGTGACATCGGCAGCGTTCAGGATCTGTATTTCGACGATCAGACCTGGACCGTTCGCTATGTCGTCGTCGACACCGGAACGTGGCTCCCGGGCCGTCAGGTGCTGATCTCGCCGTTCGCCTTTCAGGTGGTTCAGAGTGCCTCGCGCCTGCGGACTTCGCTGACGAAGGAGCAGGTGCGGGACAGCCCGTCGATCGATACGGATCGAGCCGTCGACCGCCAGCGCGAGATCGCGTTCTCGCAGTACTACGGCTATCCCTACTACTGGCTCGGCCCGTATCGCTGGGGCGATCTGGCGTCTCCCGCGCTGCCGCTCACACCGCCGCAGCCGAGCGCTCTCGAGCAGGACATACTCGCTCGTGACCAGGAGAGCGGGGACCCGCATCTCCGGAGCGCCCGTGACGTGATGGGCTACTACATCCAGGCGACGGACGGCGACGTCGGCCACGTGGAAGACTTCCTCGTCGACGACGAGACGTGGGCGATTCGCTATTGCATCGTCGACACGCGGAACTGGCTGCCCGGCCGGAAGGTGCTGATTTCGCCGGAATGGATTCAGCGCGTGAGCTGGGAAGATTCGAAAGTCTACGTCGATCTCTCGCAGCGACACATCGAGGCCGCGCCCGAGTTCGATCCGAGCATGCCGCTCGCCCGCGAGCATGAAGACCGGCTGCACACGCATCTGGGCCGGGCGAAGTACTGGGAGCGCGAGTCTCGCGCACCCGAGGGAAAGGGTCATGGCAAGAATTGAAGTCGAAGAAGTCGTCGCGCTGGAGCCCGACGAGGGGTTTCTACCCTGGTACGTGTCGTGGAGCGGCGTGTTCGTCGGCGCGCTGTCGGCGCTCGCCCTGTTGCTGGTGTTCGGTCTGACCGGGATCGCGGTTGGCGCGCACCAGATCGGTCAGCGCTACGCGAGCTGGCATGAGTTTGGTTTGATCACCCTGGCGTTCAGCGTGTTCGGCTCCTTCCTCTCGTTCGCGCTCGGCGGCTGGGCCGCCGCGCGAGTCACCGGGACGCGCCGGGCCGAGACCGCCATGCTGCACGGCGCGATCAGCTGGCTCGTGAGCGTCCCGGGCCTCCTGTTCTTCGCCGCGCTCGGCGCCGGCGGCTATCTCGGCGCGTGGTACGGCGGGCTCGCCGCGCCGCCGCCCTGGGCGCCTCAGGCGACACCGATGGCAGAGAGCGCCGCGGCCGCGCTCGCCGCGCGTAACGCCGCTCTCGGCGCGCTCACCGCGCTGCTCCTGGGCCTCGCCGGGTCGGTCGTCGGAGGCTGGATGGGCTCTGGCGAGCGTATGAGCCTGCACTACTCGAACAGACCGCACCGCCAGAATGGCCGTGCGTGGGGAGAGACACGATGATCTACATCCTGCTGTGGCTTCTGGGGGCGCCGCTCACCCTCATCTTGATCCTGTTCCTGCTCGGCGTCGGGCGGTAGCTCCTCCTCGCCAATCACCCCGGCCGGCCGCAGGCGCGAGCCGCCTCGCGCGTCGGCCGGCGGTGGCGTGTTCGTCGACGGGATCAGCGACCGCCTTTACTCCGTCCGCCAGGTGCGCGAGGATGCCAATCACCATGCTTGGCTGGCGTGCTCGAATCGGCGTGCTCGTGCCGCCGGGTAACCCCACGGTCGAGCCGGAGCTCTATCGGATGGCCCCACCCGGTGTGTCGATCCACTTTGCCCGACTCGATTCGAGCGTGTCGGCGAGCGCGCCGGGCGCTCCAGGCGGGATGGAGGATCGCACGCGCGCCTACGTCGACTCCCTGCAGACCGTCGCGCCGCCGCTCGCCGCGGTGAATCCGGCGGTCACCGTGCTCGCGTTCACCGCCGCGAGCTACGCCAACGGGTTTGCCCGGGAGCAGAGTCTCGCCGATCGGATCGCGTCCCTGACCGGCTCGCCCGCGATCACGGCGGCCCAGGCGATCCTCGCCGCGCTGGAGCATCTCGGCGTCAAGCGACTCGCCCTCGGAACGCCCTATCCCGAGGCCATCAGCGCGCTGGGCCGAGCGTACTGGGAGGCGGCCGGGCGGGAGGTCGTCGGCTACGCGCGGCTCGCCGGCGTCGAGAACATCTACGACGAGAGCGAAGAGCGCGCATACCGGCTGGCGCGGCAAGCCGACGCGCCGAACGCCGATGCCGTGCTGCTGAGCGGCACCGGGCTGCCGACGATCGGCGTGCTGGAAGTCCTCGAGCGCGATCTCGGTAAGCCCGTGATCTCATCGAATCAGGCCTCGCTCTGGCGCGCCCTGCGCCTGGCCGGCGTCCGCGAGCCGGTCACCGGATTCGGTCGGCTGCTCACGGCCACCTGAGTCGTGTCGGCCGTCAGATGCCGGCCCCCGACGGCTCGGCGGCGGTATCATTCGCACCCGCGATGCCCAGTTGTGAGGACCGCGTGCGTGGTAGCGGCCGTGGCGTTCGTCTGCGGCTCGATCACTGGGCTCCTGACGGTGCCGGTCAGCGCGCAGGCCGTCTCCCCGAGCCTGGCGGGCAACGAGCTGCTTCAGGTCCTCGGCGAAGGCGTCATCGGAAGCGCGGAGTCGGCGCCGCCCCTGCGAGATCCCCGCCGGATCGCGCGTTGGGAAACCGGCCAGTGGCAGTACCGGATCACGTCCGGCGCGCGCCGGGGCCAAACCGAAGTCGAGAGCCTCGCGCTGATCAGCGCCACCGCTCGAGGCGAAACCTGGAAGCGGACGATCGGCGAGGACTCGACCCTGTACCTGCGCGAGGTCGTCGGAGGCGGCCTCGTCTTACCGAGCCAGGTCACGCACGCCCATCAAGCGCTCGTGCACTTCGAGCCCCCGCTGAGCTATCTGATCGCGGGGCTGGGGCCGGGGGAATCGCGGGTGTTCGACGGTCGAATGGACGTCTTCAGCGTTAACAATCCGGCGATCAGGTGGTACACCGGCCGAATTCGCGCGACGACGGTGTACACCGGCGTGTATCGCGTCACCACGCCGGCGGGCGTGTTCCGCGCGGCGCTGATCAAGACGGAGTACCAGATCGACATCCTCGCCGTGGTCTCCGTCCGGGACACCCTGTACACGTTCTACGCCGAAGGCGTGGGCAAAGTCGCCGAGGCCGAGCACCGGCGGATCGCGGCCATGGGCCTCTTCAATACGGACACGAAGATCGGCAAGGTCCTCGTGTCGTACACTCCGGTACGTCTCCCCGACAGGATCGAATCGCCTTAGGCCGTCGACGGAGGGTGCGATGGAGTTCGGTCTCTTTTTCCTTATGCAGCGCGACGAGGCGTGGAGCGAGCGGAGCGTGTACGAATCCGGCCTCGCCCAGATGCTGGCCGCCGAGTCCCTCGCCTACTCGTCAGTCTGGATCGCCGAGCATCACTTCAACGACTACGGTCTGTGTCCGGCCCCGCAGGTGCTCGCGTCGTACGTCGCCGCGCGTACCACCACGTTGCGGCTCGGCATGGGGGTGAGCCTCTTGCCCTTGCACCACCCGGTGGACCTCGCGGAGGAGCTGGCGGTGCTCGACGTGGTGAGCGGCGGACGTCTCGATATCGGCATCGGCCGCGGCGGCACCTTGCAGGACTACCAGACGTTCCAGTCCGACCGCGCCGACAGCCGCGAGCGTGTCGAAGAGGGCATCGCGCTCATGCGCCGGGCCTGGAGCGGCGCGCCGTTCGACTTTCAGGGGCGCTTCCACTCCGCGGAGCGGCTGCACGTGCGCCCGGCCACGACGCAGCGGCCGCATCCGCCGCTCTACATCGCGGCCAACAGCGAGGAAAGCGTGCTCTCGGCGGCGCGCCTGGGCCTGCCGACGCTCTCGTCGTTCTTCGTGCCGGTCGCGGACCTTCAGCGGCGGCACACGCTCTATCGCGAGACCGCGCGCGACGCCGGCCGCGCGGAGCCGGAGATCGCCTCGCTCGAGCGGCAGGGATGGGGCATGCGCGTGGTGTACGTCGCGCCGGATCACGACGAGGCGTTGCGGGCGACCGAGGCGCCGTTCATGGGCTATCAGCGGCGCATGTCGGTCCTGCGGTCCGATGCGACCGGGGGCTCGGTGCCGAGCTCGTTCGATCGCTCGCTCCTTCGCTTGCGCGCCTTCAAGGACTATCTGGCCGACGGCTGGGCGCTCATCGGCACGCCGGAGGAGGTGAGAGACGGGCTCGGCCGGTATCTCGACGACACCGGATACCAGCGTGTGCTGCTGCTGATGGCGCTGCCGGGGCTCGCGACCGATCTGGCGCTGCGGTCGATGCGGCTCTTCGCCGAAGAGGTCGCGCCGAAGCTCGGCGGGCACCGCTCGGCCTCTTGACGGCGGGCCCGCGCCCGGGGCACGATGTCGCCGGGAGAGAGCCATGACCAAGTCCTTGGGTCTACTGACCGAAGCCATCCTGGAACGCGATCAGCCTCGAACGACCGACCTCTTTTTCCGGATGGTGAAGCGCGAGGGACAGTCGTTGAGCGACGCGCTCGACGTGGTCACGACGGCGGAGGCGCCGTTCGTGCAGGTGCCGAGCCACATCAACGTCCGCGACGGCCAGATCACCCTCATCAACAACGACCACACGATCCTCGGTCTGCGCACCGCCGCGAGCCTGGCGCCGTATCTGCCCGAGCCGTATCGGCTCCTCCCGCTCCTGCAGGGTGTCTGGTACATCCCGGCGGGCCTCGACATCTGGAACCAGCTCCTGGGCCGCTATCCCGGGCGCTACGCGACGATGAAGGGCATGAACGTGCCGCCCCCGAGCTACGGGCCGGTCGTGTGGCATCAGGAACAGCCGCCGATCGTGCAAGAGGGGCCCATCGAGGAGCGGTTGCACGCGCACATGGTGGCGACGATCAGCGGCGACGTGCGGCAATCGTACGGCCTGTTCCTCGGTCTGGCCCAGGACGAGAGCGCCCGGGCGCTGCTCCGCGATCAGATGCTCTTCCTGGGCTTGATCGACCTTCAGGACACCGTGGTCGGACGCAAGGCGCGCAACACCGGACACAAGGCCTTGCGGGCTCGCGCGGCGATGGACCTGGCCGATCTCATCGGCTGGGACCGGGCGCGCGGTGTCTTCTACATCTGCGTGCCGGACATGGCCGTCGGCCCGCTCTACTACTCGCTCTACGATGCGGCGTGCGTGACAGTGAGCGCCGAGTTTCCCGACGCGGGCAAGGGTCTCAAGCAGGCGAATACCACGCCGCTCACGCCGGCCGAGGTCGAGGAGATGGTGCAGCTCCTCATGGAGGCCGACGCGCAGACGATCTGGAATCTCGTCACGACGCACCTGCGCAACGGCAAGTCGCTCACGAGCCTCGGCGACACCATCCAGGTCGGCGCGGCCGAGCTGATTCTGAGGACCACGGTGCCGCGGCAGTTCACGGACGGCCAGCATCCCTTCGACTACTGCAACGTGGCGAACTACTGGATGCGCACGAGCCAGAATCCCTATCAGCCGCGCATCCTGTACATGATGGCGAGCTTCGTCAACGACGTCGCGCGCTCGAACAAGCTCTCCACGTCCTTGCTCGAGCGCGAGCGGGAGGGCTTCGACCGGACGGGTCGTGCGCCGCACGAGCTCTTGCGGGAGCTGGACGAGGCCATCCTGGCGTTCGACATCGCGCGGACCACCGCGCTGGCCGATAGCTACCTCAAGACGGGCGCGGACCGTTCCGCCTATCTCGCGGCGGTCGCCGTCACGGCGTGCAAGTTCCAGGACGACCCGCACAATCAGAAGATCACGCACTCGACGTTCGAGGAGTACGGTCACAACTCGACCCACCTTCGGGATCGGCTGCTTCTCGCGTCGGCGCGGCTCCTCGCGGGCTGGCCGAAGATGCCGGGCGAGCGGGACTGCTACGGACGCTTCATGAAGGAGTGGATCAAGAACTAGCCGCGCGGCGGGTCGACGCGCCGCGGCGGGACGGCTACTCGGGCTCGACCTGGAGCCAGCCGGTCGCGCGCATCGCCAGGTCGCGGTCCGGCGACCGGCGGTCTTCTTTGCGGCGCTCGACCAGGGGCTCCCCCACCTGGCGCCGCCGATCGCTCCGGCGGCGATCGAAGATCACCCGCACGTCGCGGTCGCCGTCGAACGCGAACGCCAGCGAGTTGTAGCGCTCGGGAAGATCGCGCGACACGATGAACAGCGCCGGGCGGCTCGGAGCCGAGGTCGGGCGGGTCGCGGGTCGCGGGGGGATGAGGACCGTCATCGGCCCAAGGATAGACCGAGACCCGTGACCTTCCCAAGGATTGAGTAGGCCTGGCGCGAGGCCAGCCGAGCCATCACGCCGGCCCGGCCACGCGTCGCAGAAGGTCCGTCTCGCCGAGCATCTGCCCGAGCCCCAGCACGACGCAGGACATCGGATCCGGGGCGATCTTCACGGGAAGCTGGGTCTCCTGGACGAGCAGCCGATCGAGCCCGCGCAGGAGACTGCCGCCGCCGGTCAAGACGATGCCGGAGTCCACCAGGTCGGCCGCCAGCTCGGGTGGAGTCCGCTCGAGACAGGTACGGACCGTCTCGATGATCGTCGTGATGGGCTCGCGGAGCGCTTCGCGGACCTCGTCCTCGTTGAGGGTGATCGTCTTCGGGATGCCGTCTGCCAGGTCCCGGCCCTTCACCTCCACGGAGCGAGTGGGGCCGTCGCCGGGGCAGGCGGAGCCGAGCGTCAGCTTGAGCTCCTCGGCCTGGCGGTCGCCGATCAGGAGGTTGTAGTGCTTCCTGACGTGCTGCAGGATCGCCTCGTTCATCTCGTCGCCCGCGACCCGCACCGACGTGCAGAAGATGACGCCGGCGAGCGAGATCACCGCGACCTCCGTGGTGCCGCCGCCGATGTCCACGATCAGATTGCCGCCGGGCTCCTGGACCGGCAGCCCGGCGCCGACCGCGGCCGCGACCGGCTCTTCCACGAGGTACACCTCGCGGGCACCGGCGTGCCGCGCCGAATCCCGTACCGCCCGTCGCTCGACCTGAGTGATCCCGGCCGGTACTCCGATCACGACCTGAGGCTTGACCACAGTACGGAGCCACCGCTGCGTCCGCGCGATGAAGTAGCTCAGCATCTGCTCGGTCATCTCGAAGTCCGCGATGACCCCGTCCTTCAGCGGCTGGATGACGCGGATCTCTGGGGGCGTGCGTCCGATCATCGCCTTCGCCTCGGTTCCCCACGGCGAGGATCGAGTGGTCGTCCTCGTGAATCGACACGATCGAGGGCTCGTTGACGACGATGCCTTCGCCCCTGACGAACACCAATGTGTTCGACGTGCCCAGGTCGATCGCGACATCCCTCGAGAACTTGTGCAAGAACATCGGAGCACCTCTCGGCCGTATTCGCGAGCACGCGACGCAGCAGAGTCCGCCAACAGGGTAGGGGGTCGCCCTCGGCAACCGGAAGAAATTTCTACGGGGCCGGAGCCCCGCGGTGCGACGCGAGTCTAGCTCGCGGTGGCGCGCACCGCGTCGAGGAACTGGGCGCCGGTGAACGGCTTGTAGAGGAGCGCGGCCCCGGCGGCGCGGAGCGCGCGGTCCGCCGCTTCCCCGACCGGACCGGCCGTGATGAAGATGAATCGGTGCCCGACGGCGGCGCCGCGGGCCGCGACCTGGCCGAGCAGCTCGAGCCAGTCGACTCCGTCCAGATTGAAGTCGGCGACGACCAGATCGATCCCGTCGCGGAGGTGCTGGCGCGCCTCGTCGGCGCGGGCGACGGTGAGGGCCGTGCAGCCCGTCGGCTCGAGATGCTCGAGCAGGATCTTCTGCACCGCCTGGTCGTGCTCCACGATGAGGATGCGCTTGCCGTCCAGGTTGATCGACGAGCCGCCCGCGTCGGGCGCGGAGCCGCCGGCGCTGCCCACGGGCAGGTCGATCGTGAACGTCGCGCCGTGGCCCGGGCGGCTGTCAGCCGTGATGTGGCCGCCGTGCTCGCGGATGATTCCGTAGGAGATGCTGAGCCCGAGACCGGTGCCGGCCGAGCCCTTGGTGGTGACGAACGGATCGAAGATCTTCGGCAAGACGTCGGCGGGGATCCCCGGGCCGGTGTCCTCCAGGGAGATCCGCACGCGATCAGGGCCGAGCGCCTTGGTGATGATCTTCAGGCGGCGCTGCCCCTCCGGCTGATCGGCCATCGCTTGTTTGGCGTTCGTCACCAGATTGACGAGGACCTGCTGGAGCTGATTGCCGTCGGCCCACACGGGGGGCAGATCGGCCTCCATGTCCCGGTCGATCTTCACGCTCTCGATGCGAAGGTCGGCCGCGGTGAGGGCGAGGACCTTGTCGATGAGCTCGTCGAGCATCACGTGACGCCGCTCGAGCGGCATCTGCCGGCCGAACGTCAGCAGGCCGCGCACGATGTGGCGCGCCGCGTCGGTCGCCTCGCGGATCATCTGCGCGTACTCTTTCAGATCGTCGGGCGCCTGCTGCTCGAGGATGTCGCTCGCGCCGACGAGGACGGTCAGCGGATTGTTGAGCTCGTGGGCGACTCCGGCGACGAGCTCGCCGAGGGCGGAGAGCTTCGCGGCCTGGATCATCTGCTGCTGGGCGAGTGAAAGCCGGAGCTTCTGGTCCTCGACCACTTCCTGCAGCTGCTGGGCCGCCTGCTGCGCTTCCTCGAAGAGCCGGGCGTTGTCGACCGCGTACGCGGTGTAGGTGGCCAGCGCGTTCAGGAACTGCAGATCGGTCTGGCTGAACACGCCGGTGCCGCCCGGCGCGACTTCCTTCTTCGAGAGGTTGACCACGCCGACGATCCGCTCGGCGACGCGCAGCGGCATGCAGATGAACGATCCGCCGCCGTAGCGCGGGTCGTTCGCCTGACCGAAGCGCGGATCCTTCTCGATGTCCTCGACCACCACGGCCTCGCCCATCTCGACGACCTTGCCGGCGATGCCTTCGCCGACCTTCACCTCGACCGGCCCGCGGCCCGCTTCCTGGAGCCCGCGCCCGACCGCGACACGCAAGGTCTGGCGGTCGCGGTCGAGGAGCATGATCGAGCCGATGCCCGCGCTCACGGCGCGCATGGTGCGCTCGAGCACGTGGGAGAGCAGGTCCTCGATCCGGGGGATGCGGGCGGCCATCTCGACCATGTCGTTGAGCGCGCCCAGCTTGAACACGAGGTCCTCGAGGCGCTCGGTCGAGGCGCGCAGCTCGACGAGCATGCGCCCGAATGCCTGGGCGATCTCACCGATCTCGTGCACCTGCCCGAGGCCGGGCACGGCGGCCGTCGCGGATCCCCTGGGTGCCGACACCGGAGCGGGAGCCACGTTCTTCTCCGCCTGAGCTCGCGGCACGTTGAGAGCCTGGCCCAGAGCCCGCCCGAGATCGGAGACGCGCTGAGTGAGGCGGCGGAAGAGGACGTACCCGAGCAGGGCGATGGCGAGGGCGAAGAAGATTCCGACCTGCGCTTCGGTCGACTCCAGGAGGCCGAACCGCCACATGAAGTACACGAACACCAGCAGCGGCAGGATGGCGGTCAGCGCGAAGATGGTGCTCGCCGCTTCGCGGAGCTTCACAGAACGGTCACCGAGGTTCGGCCCTCCAAGGCAAGCCCACGACAGAGTTCCTGGTCATCTCCTAGTGTGACCGGGGCTGGCGCATACACAAAGGAGAAAAGGCTGGGCGCGCCGCACGGAGACGCTCCGAAAGATACTGAAAAATATGAAAAGGCGGAGCCCGGCGGACGTCGAGGCCGACCCGGCCCTGATGGCCGTCAGATGGCCCGCGCCGAGCGCCCCGTCTGGATTCTCATGCGTGAGCCGCACGGGACAGCGCGGACAGAACCAGCGGAAGCTCACGAAGGCGCGGCTCGCGCAGTCGCACCATCGAGGGCCGCGCGTCGGCCGCCGAACGATTGGGCGACTGGGCACTCATCTGGCCACGCGCGCGCTCGATCGTTTCCTGCAGGAACGCCTCGCCAGCCAGCCGCCGAAGCCGAAGACGAGTGCGCCGATCGCGATGAGGGCGATGAAGATCCCCGTCGCGCCGAGACCGACTGCTTGGCCCGCGACTACGATCTGCCGCAGCCCGCGGTCGTCGGCTCCGGCGGCTGACAAGGCGACGTTCGCACCGGCCGTGGCGATGACCATGAAGGTGAGCACGAGGGGGCCCACCGCCCGCACGGGCCGAGCGAGCACGATCCACACCGCCAGGGTCGGCGGAATATTCGTGATGCCCCAGAAGAGCAGGGCCTGGCCGACGGTGAACGTCGGGCTGCGAACGACGGCTACGGTCGTGATGACACCGAGAACGGCGAAGTATCCGGCCGGCGCCCACCTCCTGGCTCTCGGGACGGTCGCGGCCACGAGATTGACGGTGAGCACGATGGGCCAGGCGAAGCTCACGATCAGGAACAGAGCCCGCATCGGGAAGAACTCGAAGCCCGCGGACAGCAGCACGCCGGTGACGATCACCGCGGCGTACGCGAGCCCTGCGATCGCATAGATGCCCGCCGTGTGCCACGGGCCGCGCACGAGCGCCGTTTCGAGCGATGCTGCCGTCGGCCGGGCGCCCGATCGATCTTCAGGGGGCGGAGTCTGCCGCGACGGTTCGGCCGCGATGCCGGACGAGTTCCCGGAGGCGCGCATCGAGCGCACGACCGCTCGGCGATACCGGTGAAGGAGGCCGAACGAGGTCGGGAGCGCGAGCAACGTTGCGAGCAGCAGGATGAAGGGCAGCTGGCCGGTCAGGAGCAGCTTCACGACGCGTTATGTCTCCGAGGCAGCCATTGCACCCTCCCCGGTCGATCGGGACAATCATAGTCGCGGCGGTGGCCTTGCGGAAGGCATGGCGCACGCGACCATCCGGCCGCTCCCGCCAAGCGCTATGATGCCGTGCCGTCGGGCAGTGGTTCACCGGGAGAGGGGGGTTCCCAGATCGGGGCTCCTCGCCCGCGCGGGCCGTGCCGCTCTTGAAGGAGGCGCAGCGTGTTGACCCCGCTCCAGATCCGGGGCGCCCAGGCCATCGTGGTCGTCTTCGAAACCGGCGATCCACGTGGTGACTACGGCGCGGTAACGGTAATCCCCGGCGACACGGGGCACCTGACGTACGGCCGACTCCAGGCGGCCCTTGGAAGCGGCAACCTCCACGCGTTGATCCAGCGCTACTGCCAGGCGCCGCGTGCGCTCCGCGCGGACGCGCTCAGGGGATATCTCGACCGCCTCCAGCAGCGCGACATCGTCCTCGATCGCGACACCGCCCTGCACGAGCTGCTGGAGGAGGCCGGCGAGGATCCCGTGATGCGCGAGGTACAGGACCGTTTCTTCGACGAGGCCTATTGGGCGCGGAGCCAGGCGGCCGCCGCACGCAGCGGAATCGCCTCGCCGCTCGGCGCCTCCGTCGTCTTCGACGGATTCATCCAGGGCTCGTGGGGCGCCATGCGCGACCGCACCACCCAGCGCTTCGGTACCGTCGCCATGCTCGGCGAGACGGCGTGGCTCAACCACTATCTCGACGTGCGCCGGGAGTGGCTGGTCACACACCCGCGCGAGGACCTGCGCGCGACGGTGTACCGGATGGACGCCTATCGCGCGCTCGCGGACGAGACCAACTGGAGCCTCAGCCTGCCATTCAGCATTCGTGGCGCCGTCATCGACGAGCGGCTGCTGGACACCGGAACGCGCCGGATCGCGTGCGGCTGCAAGGGCGACGACGTTCGCGCGCTGCAGCGCGCGATGGCCCGAGCCGGCGTGGTGGTCCGGGTCGACGGCGATTTCGGATATCGCACGGAGGCGGCGTTGCGACGCTACCAGGAAGAACGAGGGCTGCCGGTCACCGGCATCGGCGACGATGCGACCAGGGCCGCCCTCGCGATGGCCTGAGCGGCGAAGACGCGCGCAAGGGGGGCTCATGACGACGTCGGATGGGGTGATCGGGCTGCTGTCCGCGGTCCTGCTGGCCGGATGCGCGACCGCCGCACCCCAGGCGCTCTCTCCACAGTTGGAAGACCACCAACGGCTCGCCAATGCCCTGCATCCCCGAGTTCTTGTCCACGGCGGCTGGGCCCCGGAGGACAATCTCGGCCTCATAGAAAGGGTGCCGTTCTGGAAGGGCGGCTTCGGCGGCATCAGCATCTGGCTTCGGGGAGACATCGTGGGCACCCAGTGTGGCCAATATGTGATCGCCAGTCTCCTGGCTCTCCACGCGCATGCCCCGCGGTCAGTCGACCGCGGCACGGTGAACCAGGAGGCAATCAAAAGCCTCGCCGCAATAGGGTGGAGCGAGCGGGAAGTAGGAGCCGCGGCCGCCTCGTGTCCTGCGCGCTGATTCGGTGAGGGCTATCGGGCCAGAATGCCGCTTCGCGATCTGCATGAGGGACACATGACGATGGGCCGTCGGAAGCTCGGGCGGATACCGAAGCATCATAAGCACGTGAAGCGACCTCGCCCGGGGTCTGGCACAGCAGACGCATGTCGCTTGGCCGGCATCGCGCTGATTGCGCTGCTTCTGGGACTGACTGCGTGCGATCGATCACCCGAGGTGAGAGCTGCCCCGAAACCGCCCTCCGTCACTGTGGTTGCGGCGGCTCAACGCTCGGTCCCGGTGTATGGCCAATACGTGGGGCAGACGGAGGCGGTGAAGACCGTCGAGGTGCGCGCTCGGGTCGAGGGCTTCATCGAGCGGCAGGTGGCGCCCGACGGCGCGGATGTCAAGGCCGGCGATCTTCTCTTCACGATCGATCCGCGCCCCCTGGAGGCAGCCCTCCGCCAGGCCGAGGCCAACGTCGCCCGCGACACGGCCGCGCTACACCAGGCGGAGGCGGCACTCACCCAGCGAGAGGCTGATGTGCGGCAAGCGCAGGCCAATCTCGATCGCGACCTTGCGCAGGTCGAGAACGCCCATGCGCAGGAGGGACGCTATCGCACGCTCTTCCAGCAGGAGCTGGTCTCCAAGGAACAGTACGATCAGGTCCACACCAACATGACTGCGCTGGATGCCACCGTGCAGGCCGACCGCGCCGCTCTCGAGAACGCGCGGGCCGCGCTTGCGGCTTCTCGAGCCGCGATCGAGAACGCGCGGGCCGCGGTGCGCGCCGACGAGGCTCTCGCCGACAGCGCCCGGCTCCAGCTCGGGTATACATCCATCAGGTCGCCGCTCGATGGACGCATGGGCCGGGCCGAAGTGCGGGTCAGGGCGCTGGTCGGCAAGGGTGACGCCACGCTTCTCGCAACGGTGTCCACGATCGATCCAATGTACGTCAGCTTCAGCGTGAGCGAACGCGAGGCGCTGTCCGTGTGGAACCGGCGTCGAGCGGAGATTCAAGCGAAGCCGGGCTCCGGCATCACCATCACCTTGCCCGATGACTCGGGCTGTCGAGCAAGAACGCCATCCTCATCGTGGAGTTCGCGAAGGAGCGTCGCGAGCGCGGGATCGAGGTCCGGGAAGCGGCGCGGGAAGCGGCCCGGCTGCGCTTCCGCCCCATCCTGATGACCTCGTTAGCCTTCATCCTGGGCTCGCTTCCGCTGGTGTTCGCTTCCGGCGCGGGCGCGGCCAGCCGGCACTCCATGGGCACCACGGTGGTGGGTGGGATGCTCGCGGTGACTGTGCTCGGTGTGCTCCTCGTGCCCGCGTTCTATGTCGCGGTGGAGCGGCTCGCGTCGTGGCGGAGGCGCGGCGTGCCGATCACGCCTCGCAGGCCGGCTGACGAGACCATCGAAGGGACACGGTAAGGCCGTTCATGGAAGGCCTGGACGTCTTCATTCGCACGTACGGCTATCCAGCGCTCTTTGGCGTCATGATCATCGAGCAGTTCGTGCCACCGATGCCGGGAGAGCCGGTGCTCCTCGGTGCCGGCGCACTCGCCGGCACCGGCCACTTGCGCTTGTGGTTCACCGCGGCGCTCGCGCTCGCAGGCACGGTGGTAGGCGACCTCGTCTGGTACGAGATCGGGCGCCAGGGTGGCCATCGGGTCCTCAAGTGGATATGCCGGCTCTCGATCGAACCGGACACGTGCGTGCGAAGTGGGGAGGATACCTTTGCGCGCCGGGGCGCGAGCGCGCTCTTGGTTGCGAAGTTTCTGCCGGGACTCAACAGCATCGGGCAACCTCTCGCCGGCGCGCTCGGCATGCCGAGACGGCGTTTTGTGATCTTCGACGTGCTGGGGGCAGCGCTGTGGGTGGGAATCTACGTCGGATTGGGCTACGCCTTCCACGATCAGCTGGCCGAGGCGGCCGTCCTCGCCGCGCGCCTCGGCGGCTGGGCCATCGCGATCGTCGCTGGTGCCTTTGCGTTTTACCTGGGCGTCAAGGTGACGCGCCGTCAGCTCTTTCTCCGCCAGTTGCGCATCGCGCGAATCAGCCCGGAGGAACTTGAAGCGAAGCTCACCGCCGGCGAGCCCGTGTTCGTCGTCGATCTGCGACACGAACTCGACGTGCAGGCCGACCCCATAATGATTCGGGGAGCGGTGCACCTGGCTCCCGCGACGCTCGAGCAAGGCAGCGCTGCGATCCCGCGAGACCGCGACGTGGTGCTCTACTGCTCCTGACCGAACGAAGCCACGAGCGCCCGGGTGGCGCTCCTATTGCGGAAGCAGGGCATCTTGCGGATCCGGCCGCTGGCGGGTGGGCTACAAGCTTGGCGCGAGCATCGCTTCCCGGTGGAGCCGCTGACAATCCAGCCGGTGGCTGCAGGTTGAGCCGATGCTCTCTCTCCCGAATCTCGGTTCCCTGGTCGTGGCCTGCATTGCGATTCGCATGTGCTCGCCCGCGCCGGACGCCATCTGCGGCGAGCAGTCTTCAGGCCGGCTGACAGGCCCGACCGCAAGGAGTAACCTTGGTCTTCGCACCATGATCGCCAGAAGCAGGGGGCGGAATCGCTGGAACCCTGAGAAGGCATGGATGCTGCCGGGACGATGAGTGTAGTGTCCCCGCCGCGACTCAGCCCTCGGCGACCATCGGCCCAGCGCGTCGTGGCAACCGCCCTGCTGGTGTCGGTCGCATACTATGTCGGCGCGCAGGTCGGCTTCATCCTTCGATTACCCTCGTCAACCCTCTCGCTTCTCTGTCCGCCCGCCGCGGTCTTGACCGCCACGCTATTGCTCGCGCCGGTGCGGCGGTGGTGGATCTACCTGCTGGCAGCCTTGCCCGCCCATCTGGCGGCAGAGCTCGGGGTCTCCGGGCCGCTCTCGCTCGTCCTGGCGCTATTCACGACCCTGTGCAGCGAGGCCCTCGTGGCCGCCGTCTTCGTGCGCCGATTCAGCGATGCGTCCGCGCGCTTCGACACGATGCGCCGGGTGGCGGTTTTCATCGGCGCCGTTCTGGTCGCTGCCTTCGTGTCCTCATTTCCGGCTGCGGCCGCAGTAGCGGGGTTGCTGCACGAGCCGTACTGGCTCGTTTGGGGGACCCGATTTTTCTGCAACGCCCTGACGGAGCTCACGTTCGTGCCGGCCATCGTGACGATCGTCGCCTTGCGATCGGGCTGGGGAGGGAGCACCGCCCTTCGCCGGTACATCGAAGCCGCGCTCCTGGCCGTGGCGACCTTGACCGTCAGCTTTTTTGTCGTGACCGGGCCCATCCACGGCCCGAGTGTCATTCCGGGCGCGCCCTACACACTGCTGGCGCTTCTCCTCCCGTTCATGCTGTGGGCGTCCGTGCGCTTCGGATCGGGGGGTGCCAGTCTCGTACTTCTGAATACCGTCTTGCTGGCGATCGTCCTGAATACCCACGGAGGCGGGCTGGCCACGACGCTGCCACCGGCCGAAGGCCTGACCGCCCTTCAGATACTCCTGTGCGTCGCCGCAATTCCGCTCGCGTGCCTGGCAGCCGTCTTCGACGAGCGGCGAAGGTCCAACGAGGCCTTGGCGGATCGGCTGCGCTTCGAGGAGCTTCTGGTCCGCCTCTCCAGCACGTTCGTTCACCTGCCGAGCCACAAGGTTGAGACCGCGTTCGAGACCTCGCTGCGACAGCTCGGAGAATTCCTCGGGCTCGACAGAGTCACGCTCTATCGTCTCTCCCGCGACCCCGAGGAGTTCGTGGCCGCCTACACATGGAGCGGTCTCGCGGTGGGGCCGGCGCCGCGCGTTTACGCGAGCCGAGACTTTCCCTGGATCACCTCTCAGATCCTCTGCGAAGAGCCCGTCGCTTTCTCCCGCCCGGACGAGCTACCGCCGGAAGCAGCGCGCGACGCCGAGACGTTCCTCCGGCGGGGAGTTCGTTCGAACCTCGCCATCCCGATGGTGGCCGGCGGCCGCGTCCTCGGCAGTCTCGCCTTCGTGACGCTTACGATCGAGCGGGCCTGGCCGGACGAGCTGGTGCAGCGCCTGCGTCTCGTCGGGGAGGTTTTCGCGAACGCGCTCGCGCACAAGGAGGCGGAGGACACTGTACGCGGGAGCGAGCTGATGAAGTCGGCCATCCTCGCCTCCCTCAGCAGCAATGTCGCGGTGCTGGATCGCCAGGGCCGGATCGTCACCGTCAACGACAGCTGGATGCGCTTCGCGCGCGAAAACGGCGGGACGCCAGAGGCCGAAGTGGGCGCGAGCTATCTCGACGTCTGCCGACGCGCCGCCGGTGAGGGTACACCGTATGCCGGCGAGGCGCTCGCCGGGATCGAGGCGGTGCTGAACCGGTCCAGAGAACGCTTCGCGCTCGAGTATCCCAGTCGCGTGCCGAGCGGCGAGCTCTGGTTCGCGATTTCCGTGGTACCGCTGAGCGTGCCGGAAGGTGGTGCCGTCGTCTCGCATACCGATATCACCGAGCGCAAGCGCGCGGAGCTGGAAGCGCAGCGGAGCCGTCAGGAGCTGGCGCACTTCACGCGCGTCTCGACGATCGGCGAGCTGACCGCCTCGCTGGCTCACGAGCTGAACCAACCGCTGACAGGGATCCTTGCCAACGCCCAGGCCGGCTTGCGCTTCTTGGACAGGACACCGCCCGATCTCCTGGAGATCCGGAGCATCCTGTCCGATATCGTCGACGACGACAAGCGCGCGGGGGAGGTGATCCGGCGCCTGCGCGCCCTGCTCCGGAAGGAGGAAGTCCAGTTCAAACTCCTCGACATCAACGTGTTGATCCGGGACGTGGCCAAGCTCCTGAGCAGCGATGCCGGCATTCGTAACATTTCGGTCAAGCTAGAGCTCGACCCGGGGCCACTGTTGGTGAGCGGGGACGCCGTTCAGCTGCAGCAGGTCGCCCTGAATCTGCTGCTCAATGCCATGGAGGCGATGGCCGAGTGCGCCGAGAACAGGCGGACCATCACCGTGCGGAGCGAGAACACCGAGCTCGGTGCCGTGCAGTTGTCCGTGCAGGACGCGGGGCCGGGGTTCCCCCAGGACACACAGCACCTGATCTTCCAGCCGTTCTACAGCACGAAGCTCTCAGGGATGGGAATGGGGCTCGCGATCTCGAAGTCGATCATCGAGGCTCACGGCGGACTCATCTGGGCCGTGAACAACTCACTCGCAGGAGCGACCATCCACTTCTCGCTTCCGGGCGCCGACAAGAGCTCAGCGTGATCGAGGCGAGGTGATCGCCGCTGTGATCATAGGCCCAGTGATGGCCGATGAAGAAAAAGCGCCAGAGAAGACCTGTAAGCCGGGTTTTGTTCCCCGAGCAGTTGCCTGATCGGGGCGACGATCATTTCTCTAGGGCGCCGGTTACCCGACGTCTCCAGCGGCCGAACCCGGGAGCGGCGCGGGCCACGCCATAGCTCCCCTATTTGGCCTTGCTCCGGGTGGGGTTTGCCTAGCCAGCGCGGTCACCCGCGCCGCTGGTGAGCTCTTACCTCACCGTTTCACCCTTACCGCCCCGCGACCCTCGCGGGCCCGACGAGACGGCGGTCTCTTCTCTGTGGCACTGGTCCGTGGGGTTTCCCCCCCTGGGCGTTACCCAGCACCCTGCCCTGCGGAGCCCGGACTTTCCTCCCGCCGCATCGCTGCGGCCGGCGATCATCCAGCCTTCTCTGGCGCTCTCACAGTATAGCCGACTGCTCAGCCGGCGATCGCGCCGCGCGCGAGGGCGTCGACCCGCTCGTTCATGGGATCGCCCGCGTGGCCGGCCACCTTGTGCCATACGACGTCGTGGCGGCGCGTCTCGGCCAGAAGGCGCTCCCAGAGATCTCGATTCGCCACGTCCTTCTTTTGGCTGTTCCTCCAGCCGTTCTTCTCCCAGCGCTCCCACCACCGCTCGAGGAAGCAGTTGACGATGTAGGCGCTGTCGGAGTGGATGTGGACCCGCCGGCGTCCCGGCACTGCGGCGAGGCCTTCGGCGACGGCCTGGCAGCTCCATCCGCTGGTTGGTCGTATGCGGGGAAGCGCCGGAGACGATGTGCTCCTCGTCGCCGTCCCTGATGATCGCGGCCCAGCCGCCGGGCCCCGGATTGCCGGAGCAGGCGCCGTCGGTGTAGATCGTGACGTCTGGTGGCTCTGCGCGCTGGCCGTCGCGGGTCTGGGGCCCCGGTCGGGGCGCGCCCGTGGATTTTGGGGCGGCGCGCCGGGGTGAGGCGCCGGCGGATCGAGCCGTCAGGCGGTGTCCTGCCAGTAGAGGTAGCGGCCGCAGTTCTCGCAGAGCATCGGCGCCTGCGCGGCCTTGAGCTCCTGGATGGCCTGGGGCCGGATCGACACCCGACAACCGCTGCAGACTGCCGAGGAGGTCACGCTGGCCACCGCAATGCCGCTGCGTGCCTTCAAGATTTTCTCGTAGTCGGCCAGCAGCGGGCGGGGTAGCTCCCGCGCCCGGGAGTCACGATCGGCGCGGAGGCCGGCCAGCTCGGCCTCGACCGCCGCGAGCTTCTTGCGCACAACGCCCTCGTCCTGCCGCCCTTGCTCCTCGCGGGCCTTCAGGCGCGACTCGGCCTCGCGACTCTCGGCCGCCAGACGCTCCTGGAGCTCCATCAGGCCGAGGATCTCTTCTTCGCCCCGCGCCTTCTCCTGCTTGATGGCCTCGATCTCGGAGAGCACGGCGGAGTACTCGGTGTTGTTCTTGACCTCCCAGAGACGCCCTTCGGCCTTCGCCCGCTTGGCCGTGACGACTTCGAGGTCCTTTTCCTTGGTGCGCAGATCTTTCCGCGTCGTGTCGGCCTTCGTCTTGATCGTGTCGAGGGCTTTCTTGGCTTCGGCGAGGGCCGCGTTGATCGCTTCGATCTGCTTGGGGAGGCGGGCGGCCTCGGCTTCGAGCGCGGCGAGCCGCGTGTCGAAGCCCTGTAAATCGATCAGGGTCAGGAGTTGAGAATCCACGCCGCTCCTGATTGTATGCGCTGTCCGCCGACCGACGCCACCCGCGCGGGTTGTCCGCGGAGCGGAGCCACGAGCACCTCTATCAGGCCACCCTCGGTACAAACCGTGCTCACGGCACTCGCTACAACAGTGGGCCCACCTGGACTCGAACCAAGACCTAACCGGTTATGAGCCGGCTGCTCTGCCATTGAGCTATGGGCCCGCAGGGTCATCGTGTCCGACGCTCGATGCCGATCACGATTCCAGGAAGCTCCGGAGCTTCTTGGAGCGCGACGGATGGCGGAGCTTGCGCAGCGCCTTGGCCTCGATCTGGCGAATGCGCTCCCGCGTCACGGCGAAATCTTGCCCGACTTCCTCGAGCGTGTGCTCGCAGCCGTCGGAGAGGCCGAAGCGCAAGCGCAGCACCTTCTCCTCGCGCGGCGTGAGCGTGTTGAGGACCTTGTTGGTCTGCTCACGCAGGGACAGGCCGATGATCGACTCGACCGGCGAGACGACCTGCTTGTCTTCTATAAAATCGCCGAGGTGACTGTCCTCTTCCTCTCCGATCGGGCGTTTCCAGTGAAATCGGTTCCTGAGCGATTTTCAGAACTTTTCTCACCTTGTCGACCGGCACTTCCATCTTGGTCGCGATCTCTTCGGGCGTCGGCTCGCGGCCGAGCTCCTGCACGAGCTGACGGGAGGTCCGGATCAGCTTGTTGATGGTCTCGATCATGTGCACGGGGATTCGGATCGTGCGCGCCTGGTCGGCGATCGCCCGCGTGATGGCCTGGCGGATCCACCAGGTGGCGTACGTCGAGAACTTGTAGCCGCGGCGGTACTCGAACTTGTCGACGGCCTTCATCAGCCCAATATTCCCTTCCTGGATCAAGTCCAAGAATTGAAGGCCTCGATTCGTATATTTTTTCGCGATCGAGATGACCAGGCGCAAGTTCGCCTCGACCATCTCCTTCTTGGCCTGAGCCGCCTTGACCTGGCCCGCCTTGATGATGGTCATGACGCGCTTGATCTCGTCGGCCTTGGCGTTGGCCCGCCCCTCGGCGACCTTGATCTCCTGCTGGGCGACCCAGACTTGCTGCTGCTTGGGCGACGGGAACTTCTTGGCGGCCCTCAGATGGAGGTCGCCGACCCCGGCGGCGGCGCCGTTGGTGGCCGGATCGCGGAACGAGACGTAGATGAGGTTCTGCACCTCGTCCGTCGACGGCCGGCGGCCGTTGGTCCAGAGCCGGATCACGCGCTCGGCGCGCTCGATGTCGTCGAGCAGGTCGCGCAGGCGCTGGACCAGGCCACGGCGGTTCAACTCGGCGTCTTCGCGATCGATGATCTGGTTGCCGATGTTCAGCGCGCGGAGCTTCTCGAGCACCTTCGTCTGGCGCTGTTGCGCCTGCCCCTCGAGCCGCTTCCACGCCGGCTCCTTGCCCTTCGTCGGGCGCCGGCCGGCCCGACGACTTACCCTTGAGCTTGCGCGCCTGGGCGACCAGCTTGTCCCGCTCGCGGAGCAGACGGTCGACCATCGCGAACGCGGTGATGACCACACGCGTGAGATCCGCTTCCTTCTCCTCGGTGAACTCTTCTTCGTTGACGTCCACGACTTCCTTGACGGAGATGTCGTGCCGGCGGAGCTGCTCGCGCAGCTCGCGGAAGCGCTCGACGGCGAGGTTGGTGCTGAGGATTGCGGACGTGACCTGGTTCTTGCCCTCTTCGATGCGCTTGGCGAGCGCGATTTCGCCCTCGCGCGTGAGGAGCGCGACGCGCCCCATCTCGCGCAGATAGAGGCGGACGGGGTCCTCGGTGCGCCCGACCGGACCCGGCGTGAGGTCGATCGGCTCCGGCGGACCGTCGTCGTCGTTCTCCTCGGGCTCCTGCTGCGCCTTGCGCTCGCGGACCTCGGAGGGCAGGCGGCCGGCCTTCGCCGAGTCGACGACCTCGATGTCCATCGCGCCGAACATCATCATGATGTCATCGAGCTGGTCGAGCGAGACGAGGTCCGAAGGGAGGGCGTCATTCACTTCGTCGTAGGTGAGGAAGCCCTTTTGCTTCCCCATCGAGATCAGCCGGTCGAGCTCCTCCAGCTTTGGTTCTTCGCTCATTCGTCTGAGCTCCTTGGGGACGTCGGCGTCCCGTGTTCTAACGACTGGGCGACACCACCTGTGATCTCGTACACGACGGCGCTCTCCTTGTGCAGGGTCCTGAGCTCGGCGTGCATCGGCGCCGCGACTCCGGTCTTCGCCTGAGTCTCGGCGATCGCCTGGCTGACCTCCCGCGCCCGGCGCAGCCGCTGGCTGCGCTCGAGCCGTCGCTGGAACTGTCCGATGCTAACCCGAGCGTCAATGCTTTCGCGATCTTCCACGAGCAGGGACGGAAAGAACCGACCGGGCCTCGTCGGTCGGCAGGTCGGTCATCAGGCTCTCGGCCGACGCCTCGGGCCGCTGCCGGAGCGCGTCCACGATCGCCCGGAGCGAGGCGTGGCCGATCTCGTCCGACTCGGCCAGCAGCGCCAGGAGGGCCGCGCGGGCCTCGTCGGAGTGCAGCAGGAGCGCCACGAGATCGCGCTCGACCGGCGGCGTGGACGCGGCCGGCGGCTGCGGCAGCAGACGGCGGCGTCCGCAGCGAGGACTGCAGGCGCTGCGCCTCGATCCAGAGCTGGGTCGGGTCCACCCCGAGCTTGGTGGCGGCCTCGCGCGAGAGCGCCGCGGCCTCCTCTCCGTCGACGACCTTCGCCAGCATTAGGGCACCCGGGCGAACGCGGTGGTCCGCGCCCGGGGTCCGGTGCCGCCATCGGGGTCGACCATCGCGCGGTCGAGCGCATAGGAAAGGATGCTCCGGGCCGCGGCGATGCGCTCGGTGAAGCCCTCGCTGCCGGCCGATCTCAAGAACGTGTCCGGATCGTGGCCGGCGGGGAGCAGCGCGACCTTCACCCTGAGCGTTCCGGCGCCCTCGAACGCTCCCGAGCGGTTCACGGCCCACGCCATGCCCGCGTCCCGTGGGCTCGAGGAGCTCCTCGGCTCGTGCGGCGGCCTTCTGGCCGGCGGCGTCGGCGTCGAAGAATGTGACGACCTCGTCGCAGTAACGACGGAGAAGGGCGAGCTGCGCCGGAGTGAACGCCGTGCCGAGCGCGGCGACCGTTCCGGTGAAGCCGTATTGATGCGCCATGATGCAGTCGACGTAGCCCTCGACGAGCAGCGCGCGGTTCTGCGACTGGATCGTCGGTGCGGGCGAGATCGGCCGCGTAGAGCAGGTTGCCCTTGGTGTAGAGAGGTGTCTCGGGCGAGTTGAGGTACTTCGGCTGCTCGTCGCCGAACCCGCGACCGCCGAACGCGACGACTCGCCCCTGCAGATCCCGGATCGGGAAGAGGAGGCGGCCCCGGAAGCGATCGTAGGCGCCGGCGCGATTTTCGCGCGCGATCGCCAGGCCGGCGGCGATCAGCGTCTCCTCGGCGACGTGCTCACCCTTCATGAAGGTGAGCAGTGTTTCCCAGCCCTCGGGGGCCCAGCCGAGGCCGAAACGCCGCGCGATGCCGGTGTCGATCCCGCGCTGTCCGAGATACTCGCGCGCCCGCTCGCCGATCGGCTTCCAGAGCGCGTCGGCGTAGAAGCGGCCGGCGAGATCCATCACCCGCAGAGCTCTTCGCGGCCCGAATCGCCGCTCCTGGCGCCCGCGCTCCTCGGGCAGCGCGATCCCGGCGCTCGTCGCCAGGGCGCGCATCGCCTCGGGGAACGAGAGGCGATCCTGGCGCATGACGAAGTTGAAGGCATCGCCGCCGACTCCGCAGCCGAAGCAATGGAAGATGTCCTTTTGGGGATTGACCGTGAAAGACGGCGTCTTCTCGGCGTGGAACGGGCAGAGGCCCTTCCAGCGGCGATCCGGCCTTGCGGAGATTCACGAACCGGCTGACGAGATCGACGATGTCGACGGCGGCGCGGATGTCGTCGAGCACGTTCTGCGAATACTGCATCAGCCGACCTTCAACGCGGCCACGGTCGCGCCCGTGCCACCCTCGGCCGGCTCGCCGTCGCGGAACGACTCGACCAGGGGATGGCCCGCCAGGAGGTCACGCACCGTCTTGCGGAGGGCGCCGGTGCCCTTGCCATGGACCAATCGTACGCTCGCCAGGCCCGCGAGAAAGGCGTCATCGAGATATTTCTCGACGCGGTCTCGAGCCTCGTCCGTCGTCTGCCCGAGCAGCAAGATCTCGGCCGCGACGGGGCGGCGAGGCCGCCGGGAGAGATCCGCGGCGTCGGAACCCCGCTCGCCCCGGACCCCTCCCGGCGGCCTCCCGCCCAGTCGCTACGGTCGGCGTAGGAGCGGGCCGTAGGGACGGAGAGCAGGGACGCGGACGGTGACGGAGCCCGAGCGCACCGTCGCCGAGCCTCCGGCGATCTCGACGAGCTCGCCGCGGATGCCCAGGTGCTCGGCCGCGACGGTCGCACCGGGCGCCAGGGCCACGGGCCGCTCCTCGGGCGTCTCGGCGCGCGAGCGCCTCCATCCGCCGGCCGCGACCTCTCGAACCCGGCGGCGGCTCTCGTCGAGCGAGCGGCGCGAGCGGTCCGAGCGCTTGAGCTTGTCCCACTCGGCGGTGAGCGCCCGGCGGATCTCGCCGACGAGCGCCGTCGCCTCGGCCTTGGCGCGGGCGACGATCGCCTGTGCGCGGCTCTCCGCGGCCGCCTCGGCCTGGCGCGCCTTCGCCAGGCTGGGCCGCGGCCTCGGCGCGGATGCGCTCGATCTCGCGCGCCCGCTCGGCCTCGGTGCGGGCGCTGGCATCGAGCGTCGCCAGGAGGTCGGCAAGCCGCGCCGCGTGCTCGGACCGATGAGCGTTCGCGCGGGCGATCAGCTCAGCGCCGAGTCCGAGCCGCGCGGCGATCGTCAGCGCGTAGCTCTGACCCGGCTGGTCGTAGCGCAGACGGAATGTCGGCGCGAGCGCTCGCGGTGTCGAACTCGACCGACGCGTTGCGCGCGCGGGGATGGGTCGACGCGAATGCCTTGAGCGGCTCGAGGTGGGTCGTCGCGATCACCAGGGCGCCGCGCTCGGCCAGCTCCTCGAGGATCGCCTGGGCGAGGGCCGCGCCCTCGTCGGGGTCGGTTCCCGCGCCGAGCTCGTCCAGGAGCACGAGCGAGCGGTGATCGGCCCGCTCGAGGATCTCGCGCGCTTGCTTGACGAACGCCGAGAAGGTCGAGAGGTTCTCGGCCACGGACTGGTCGTCGCCGATGATCGCGAAGACGTCGTCGAATACCGGCAGGCGCGAGCCGTCGTCGGCCGGCACGTGGCAGCCGACCTGGGCCATGAGGGCCTGGACGGCGAGCGTCTTGAGGGCGATCGTCTTGCCGCCGGCGTTCGGACCCGTGATGACGAGCAGCGGACGTTCGGGGCTGAGCTCGAGATCCATCGGGACGACCGTGCGGCTCGGATCCTTCCAGCTCTGGGCGAGCAGGAGCGGGTGGCGGGCACCCCGCAGCGAGACCGTCCGCGCGGTGTCGATCGCCGGCGCCGTCGCGCCCATGCGCTCGGCGGCGTGAGCGCGCGCGAAGGTCCAGTCGAGCTCGCCGATCGAGGTCACGAGGCTCGCCAGATCGTCGAGGCGCGCGTGGACTGCGGCGGTCAGCTCGGCCAGGATTCGCGCTGTTTCGTGCTCCTCCTCGCGGGTCGCCTGCACGAGATCGTTGTTGGCGTCGACGGCGTGCTCGGGCTCGATGAAGAGCGTCTGGCCGCTCTGCGAGCGATCGTGGACGATGCCGCGCACGCGGCCGCGCGCCTCGCTCCGTACCGGCAGGACGTACCGGCCGTGGCGAAGCGTGACGTACCGGTCGGCGAAGAGCCGGTCGGCGTCGCTGCCCTGAAAGGCGCGCTCGAGCTCGACGGCGATCTGTCGGCGCCGGTCGCGGATCTCGCGGCGCAGGCGCTTGAGCGTCGGGCTCGCGTCGTCGGTCACGGCGCCGCTCGCGTCGAGGGCGCGGCGAAGCCGATCCGCGAGCTCGGCGAAGCGGGGCAGCGCGTCGGTGATCGCCGCCACGCCGGGGCTCGCCTCGCGCACGCTCCGACCGTAGGCCCGGAGCTTGGGGCTCGCGTCGAGGACGGGAACGATCTGGATCATCTCGGCGCCGTCGAGCACGCTGCCCTCGGCTCGACACCGCGTGAGGATCGGGCGGATGTCGGGGAGGGCGTCCAGCGGGAGCGAGCCGGCAGCTGGCAAGCGCCAGGCGGGCTTGCCGGGTCATCTCGATCGCTGCCTGGACTTCGGAGGGGTCGGTGAACGGCTCGGCCGCCGTCGCCCGGTCATGTCCCATCTGGGTCAGAGCTTCGTGGGCCAGGAGCGCCCGCACTGCGTTCCATTCGGTGCCGGGCTCCCAGATTCGGCCTGCCTCCAACCTTCGCCTCACTCGCTCCCGATCCGGGTCCCGGGAGTGCCGGCGTCCATCAGGCGATGTCCCGGCTAATCGGATACCCGTTCGCGCCGCTTGGCCTTCTTGCGGGCGGCGAGGGCTTTGCGCTTGCGCCGAACGCTGGGCTTTTCATAATGCTGACGCTTCTTGAACTCTGAGAGGAGGCCGGCTTTCTCGCACTGTTTCTTGAATCGCTTGAGCGCGTTCTCGAAAGACTCGTCCGGCTCGACGATGACCTTGGTCACGCAGCAACTCCCCCTCAGGACGACCACACCACCGGATAACCAACAACTATATACCATGTGCCCCACCCTCGGGCAATCGAGCGCGATCCTGTAGACTGGGGCGGCTCGCAGGCCATCCCGAGGGGAGAGCTTCGGCCCTGATCGCCACCGGTACGTTGCCGCTCTTCACCGTCGCTGCCCTTCGTCGCGATGCTCCTGGCGATCGCCGTGTTCCCGCTCTGGGTCCCGCACTGGTGGGAGTCCAACCGCAACAAGCTCGTGGTCTCCCTCTTCCTCGGCCTGCCCGATTCTCGTCGCTCTACCTGCGGCCCGGCAGCCGGGCGCGCTCGCTGACGATGGCCGAGGAGTACGTCTCGTTCATCGTCCTCCTGGCCGGGCTGTTCGTGATCTCCGGCGGCGTCCTGCTTGCGCGGCGACCTCGTCGGCGACGCCCCTCACCAACACCGCATTCCTCGCGCTCGGGGTCGGTGCTGGCGTCCTTCGTCGGCACCACCGGCGCCTCGATGCTCCTGATCCGTCCGCTGCTTGCAGACCAACCGCGAGCGCGCCCACGTGCGCCACACCGTCGTCTTCTTCATCTTTCTCGTGTCCAACATCGGCGGCATGCTGACGCCGCTCGGCGACCCGCCGCTCTTCCTCGGCTATCTGCAGGGCGTGCCGTTCGCCTGGACCTTCCGGCTGCTGGGCGCACTGGGGGCTTCAGGTGGCCGTGCTGCTCGCGCTGTACTTCGTCTGGGACACCCGGCAATTCACCCGCGAGAGCCGATCGCGGCGCTGCGGCGGGATCGCGTCGCAGATCGAGCCGCTTCGGCTGCGCGGCGCGCTGAACGTCCTCGGCCTCGGGCTCGTCGTGCTCGCGGTCGCGCTTCCTGCACGCGCCCTGGCGCGAGGCCGCCATCGTGGCGCTCGGCCGCCGTCGTCCCTCTGGCGGACGCCGGCGCGACCGTGCGGCGCGCCAACGGCTTCACCACCTATCCGATCGTCGAAGTCGCGGTGCTCTTCGCCGGAATCTTCCTCACGATGATCCCGGCCCTGGAGCTCCTGCGGCTGCGCGGCGGAGAGCTCGGCGTGCGCGAGCCCTGGCAGTTCTTCTGGGCCTCCGGGCATGCTCTCGTCGTTCCTCGACAACGCGCCGACCTACCTGGCGTTCCTGGCGCTCGGCCAGGGACTCGGCCTGGCGCGCGAGGTCGTCGGCGTCCCGCACGCGATCCTGGCGGCCATCAGCGTCGGCGCCGTCTCGATGGGGGCCAACAGCTACATCGGCAACGCGCCGAACTTCATGGTCAAGTCGATCGCCGAGGAGCAGGGCGTGAAGATGCCGAGCTTCTTCGGCTACATGCTCTACAGCGGCGGGATTCTCCTGCCGCTGTTCGTGGTCGTCACCTTGGTGTTCTTCTAGGGAGCGGGCGGCTAGCCGAGGAGGGCGAGGACCTTTTCGACCGCTTCGGCCACGGCGGCGTCGACGATCGGCAGCTCTTCAGGCTCGAACGAGGTCGAGCACATGGTCGGGGACGTCGCCCTTCTGATCGGGGCGCCCGATGCCCACCTTGACGCGCTTGATCTCGTCCGTGCCGAGCGCGTCGATCACCGACCGCACGCCGTTGTGGCCGCCGTGGCTAGCCCTTCATGCGAAGGCGAACCGTCCCGAGCGGCAGGTCGATGTCGTCGTAGACCAGGATCAGGTCGGCGGGTCCGGCGTCCGCGCGGCGCAGCGCCTTCGCGACGACCGGCCCGCTCTCGTTCATGAAGGAGACCGGCTTGACGAGGCGAACCTGCTTCGCCCCGCCACCGTCCGCGGGCCACGATCGTCGAGCCGTCGCGCCGCCATGACCCCGCGAACGTTCTGGCGAGGACGTCGAGAACGCGCTGGCCGACGTTGTGGCGGGTGTCCTGGTACTCCGGCCCCGGGTTCCCAAGCCCCATGACTATTCGGCCGGTCGCCCGGCCCTCCGCGTGGGCCACGCGGTTCTCGCTCCGTTACTTGTCCTTCTCGGATTTCTCCCCGCGCGTCGCTCCGCGCCGCTTCTTGCCGTCGTCGGCCGCCGCTTCCTCGCCTTCCTTCGGCTTGCGCTCGGTGAGCACCTCCGGCTCGGTGACCGCCGCCGCTGTCGGCGCCACCACCGCCGCCACTTCCTCCGCCATCGGCGGAGCCACGGTCGCGACCGCCTGCCCGGGATCGTTCACGATCCGCACGCCTTCGGGCGCGCGGAGCTCGGCCACCGTCAGCACGTCGCCGATCATGAGCGCGCTGACGTCGGCGTCGATGCGCTCGGGGATCGCGGTGGGCAGGCATGCCACCGTCAGCTCGTGGAGCACGAGGTTGAGGATGCCCTTCTGCTCCTTCACGCCCGGCGGCTTCCCCGATGGCACGCACGGCCACCCGGACGGTGATCGGCGCGGTCCAGCGGCCACCTCTTGCAGATCGACGTGGAGAAGCAGATCGGTGACCGGATCGAACTGCAGATCGCGGATGATCGCGAGCCGCGTGCCGTTGCCCGTTCTCACCGTCGACCTTGAGGGTGAGCAGCTGGGTCGTGCCCTCGTGCCCGTGGATCATCCGGAGCACTGCCTTCGGGTCCACGGTGACGGCTCGGCCTTCTTGCCGTCGTAGACGAACCGCCGGAACGGCACCCGCGCGGCGCAGCCGCTTGGCGACCTCCTTGCCGGCTTCCGTCGCGTCGCTTGATCGTCAGCTCTTGCTTCGTCGCCATGACTTGAGCTCCTTGCCGTCGAGTTACAGGAACAAGGTCGAAACGGATTCCTCGTCGTGGATGCGCCGGATGGCCTCGCCCAGGAGCGGCGCGACCGTGAGTACGGTGACGCGTGACGGGCTGCGCTTGGCCGTCGGGCACCGGGATCGAGTTCGTGACCACGACCTCCTCGATCGGCGACGCCTTGATGCGCTCGATCGCCGGGCCCGACAGGACGGCGTGGACGCCGCAGGCGAGGATGCGCCGGGCACCCTCGCGCTCGATCGCGGTCACCGCCTGCGACAAGCGTGCCCGGCGGTGTCGATGATGTCGTCGATGACGACGGCGTCGCGGCCCTTGACGTCGCCGATGAGGTGCATGGCGACCGCCGAGTTCGGGCCCTCACGCCGCTTGTCGATGATGGCCAGCCCCGCGTCGAATCGCTTGGCCATGGCGCGCGCCCGCTCGACGCCGCCGGCGTCGGGAGCGACGATGACCGGATCCTTCAGATCTTTCTTCCGCAGGTAGTCGATCATCACGACCGGGCCGGCGAAGAGATGGTCGACCGGGACGCTGAAGAAGCCCTGGATCTGGCCGGCGTGCAGGTCGAGCGCCAGCACCCGGTCGATCCCCGCCGCCTCCAGGAGGTCGGCCACGAGCCGGGCCGAGATCGGCACGCGCGACTGCACCTTCCGGTCCTGACGCGCGTAGCCGTAGTAGGGCAGCACGGCGGTGATTCGCCGGGCCGACGCGCGCTTCATGGCGTCGACCATGATCAGAAGCTCCATCAGCGTGTCGTTCACCGGCGGACACGTCGGCTGGATGACGAACACGTCGGCGCCGCGCACGTTTTCGTTGACCTGCACGTAGACCTCGCCGTCCGAGAACCTCGTCACCTCGGCGTCGGCCATCGGGACGTGGAGGTATTGCGCGATCTCTTCCGCGAGGGGGCGGTTCGCGTTGCCGGTCAAGAGCTTCAGCTCGTACGCCATCGTCGCCTCGTCCTTGCGTGTGGTTGGGGCGGGAGGATTCGAACCTCCGAATACGGGATCCAAAGTCCCGCGCCTTGCCGCTTGGCCACGCCCCATCGTGTTCAGCGCATGCGGATCGCGGGGCCGCGCAGCGCCCGGACCGCCCAGCACCCCCAGCGGGCACGCGCGACCCGCGCGCGGATCTGCCGCGCGTGATCGTACGAGCGCGCGATGCCGAATACCGTGAGCCCGCTCCCCGACATCGCCGCGCCCAGAGCACCCGCGGCGAGGAGCGCGGCCTCCATCTGCTCCACTTCACGGTACCGCGTGGTCGCGACACGCTCCAGCGTGTTGCCCAGCGTCGCCGCGATCCGGCTCGGCTGGCGGCTCCGGAGCGCTGCCGCCATCCTCCGAGCTCGGGCACCGTCAGAATACATCGCGGCCGCGACCCCGCCGTAGATCTCCGCCGTGCTCGCCGCGACGCCCGGATTCACGAGCACGAGCGCGAGCGCCGAGGTGGCCAGAGGCTCGAGCCGTTCGCCGCGCCCGGTCCCCAGCGCCGCGCCGCCGCGCAGGAAAAACGGGACGTCCATCCCGAGCTTCACCGCCGCTTCGGCCAGTCGCGCGGTCGACCACCCGAGCCCCCACAACCGATTCAACCCCACGAGCACCGCCGCGGCGTCGGTCGATCCGCCACCCAGGCCGGCGGCGACCGGGATCCGCTTGTCCAAGGTGATCCGTACCCCCCGGCTCACCCCCGCCATGTCGCGCAGGGTCAACGCCGCCTTGAGCGCCAGGTTGGTCCCGTCCGTCGGAACGTCTGAAGCGGCGGTCCGGAGCTCCAGGGCGTCCGCCTCCTCGAGCACCAGCCGGTCTGACAGATCCACGGCCTGCATGACCGTGGCGATCTCATGGTAACCGTCGTCCCGCCGTCCAAGGACCTCGAGTGCGAGGTTCACTTTGGCCGCTGCGCTGAGCGCGAGGCGACGGGGCCTCCCCGACCGCTTCGACAAGACAACGAACCATAGCACGGGCCCGAGGGCCTTTCAACGGATGGGCTGTGTTTTCGCCCCTTTCGGGATCGTCAGGATGAAGCGCTCGTCGTCGATGCCCTCGCCCTCGACCAGGTTCTGATAGGTGACCGACCCGGTGATATACGACATGGCCGCATCGAGGTCGAATCCGGTCAAGGTCCCCGCGCCGTCGCGCCGGTACTTGACCAGCGCGTTGAAGCGGCTGCCAAAGATCTGCCGCTGCTCGGATCACGCCGGTCGCGAGGTCGAGCCACACGCGCTGTTGTCCGCCCGCGCTGTCCACCAGATTCAGCGATGGTCCCGTGGCGTCCGGCGCGAGCAGCTCGGCGCTTCGCACGTCGCGGGGGCCGGCGAAGCGGCCGGTCAGGACCGAAACGAGGTCATCGGGGTCCAAGGGCAGCCGGAGAATCTTGGCGACCGTCTCGGCGTCGGCGGGTCCGACATGGGCCACGTTCTTCAAGGCATCGTAGGCGGCGATCTGCCCCCCGTGGACGGTGACGACCATGAGGGGGGGACCGAACGGCGAGAGCGCCTCCAGGCGAACCGAGCTCGGCGTTCGGACCAACAAGGCCCCTTGCACGCGCTGGCGCTCTCCGCCTCTCTTCAGCGAGACATCGGCGAGCGCGCGCATGCTCGTGAACTCGGCATAGCGCTCCGCGAGCAGGGCGAGGGCTCGTCGCGCATCGTCCGCGATCGGTTCTCGGGGCGACGTGGTCGCGCACGCGGCGACCAGCGTCAGCTGCACGACGAGAAGAAGACTACTGAGAGGCTTTCGGGCCAGCCTTGACCCGGCGCTGGCGATCCTTGAGGTCATCGACCTTCTTCTTGACCCCGTCGGCGGCCGGGTCGAGCTGGAGGGCCTTTTCCCACGCGGCGAGCGCATCCTCGTCGAGGCCGTTCTTCACCAGGGCGTCGCCCAGGTGCTCGTAGATGACGGGATCCGGCTCCTTGGTCTTCGTGACGGCGCGCTTGAGCTCCTTCAACGCCTCCGGATACTTGCCCTGCTGGTAGTACGCCCAGCCGAGACTGTCGATGAAGTAGCCGTTGTCGGGCTCGAGATCGAGCGCCTTGCCGATCAGCTTGATCGCCTCGTCGAGGTTCTGTCCGCGCTCGGCGTACATGTAGCCGACGTAGTTGTATGCCTCGGCGTTCTTGGGATCGAGCGCGATCACGCGCCGGAAGGAGCTGACCGCGTCGTCAAATCGCGACTGCTTCTCGTAAACGACCCCGAGCTGAAAGTGCAGATCCTTTTGCTTGTCGTCGAGCCCCAGCCCTTCCAGAAGGGTCTCGGCCGCCCGGTCGTACTCCTTGGCCCGGTAGTACGCGGTGCCGAGATAGAGGAAGAGCTCGGGCCGCTTGGGCTCCATGTTGACGGCTTCGCGAAGGGTCGAGATCGCTTCGTCGTAGCGTTTGGCCCGGCCGTAGAGGAACCCCAGCTGGACCCGCGCGTCGATCGACCGCGGGTCGGCCCTCAAGATCCGCTCGAGCTCGCCCTTCGCTTCAGCGTCGCGTCCGGCGTCCATGTACGTCGTGGCGAGGAAATAGCGAGCGCGCAGATTCGCCGGCTCGAGCGCCACGACGCGCCGAAACGCCTCGATGGCCTTGTCCCACATCTTCTGCTCGTAGTACACGGCGCCGAGCTTCATCCACGCGCGCGGGTTCTGGGGCGTGGCGTCGGCGAGCGCTTCCAGCTCGGTCTGGGCCTCGGGCAGGCGCCCGAGCCGGATCAGCAGGTCTGCCAGCTTGTCCGCGAAGGCAGGATTGTCCGGATTGGCCCTGACCGCCCGCCGGTAGACGGCGATCGCCTCGTCGCTCTTGTGGAGCGCCTCACGCGTAGACCGCGCCAAGCGCGCTCCAGGCCCCGTCGTGGTCGGGGTCGAGCTCGACCGCGGCGGTGAGCCGCTTGATCGCCTCGTCCCAGGACTCGGTCTCGATCGCGAGGCGACCGAGGAGGAACTGCGCCTGGGCCAACCGAGGCTGCTGCTCGACCAGCCGGAGCAGCACGGCGCGCGCCTTGTCATACGCCTTCTGCTCGACGTAGATCCGGGCCAGGATGAGATAGGGCTCTTCGGCGCTCGGATTCAGCGCGATGGCGCGCTCGAGCTCGGCCTCCGCCTCGGGAATCTTCCGCTGCGTGCGCAAGAGCTCCGCCAGGGTCATGTGCGTCGAGGCCTGGTCCGGAGCCAGCTCGACCGCGCGACGGGCCGCGACGACCGCCTCGTCGACGTTGTCGGCGCGCACGAGCAGCTGGGCGAGCTGTGTCCAGAGGGCGGCCGAATTCGGGTCCTTCTTGATCGCGGCCCTCATGTAGGGGACCGCGTCCTTGAACCGGCCCGCCTGCACGTTCATCTGGGCGAGGGTGTAGGCGTAGTACGCGTCGCCACGCGGGTCGACGACCGCGACGCGGCGCGGAATGACCTCACCCTCGGCGGGCGTCGGCTCTCTCAGCGCTGGCGCAGCCGGCCAGCGCCGTCACGCAGCACGATCACAGCTGTGCCCGGCCACGCCTTCTTCGAGTAGGCGCCGTGCCGCGGAGGCGACCTCGGCATCCGGGATGGCCGCTCGTCGCCTCGTCGATCTCCCGCAGCGCCCGCGATCGAGCGCCGGAGCGCGCGCGGCCGTCGTCGTACGAGAAGACGCGTCCGCCTCGATCGCTCCCGACGACGAATCGCAGAGACCGAACGGCGTCGAAGCGCTCGCGAGGCGGCGGGTCAGCTCTTCGCTACGCAGGGTGAGCTCGTGGAGCCAGGGCGAATTGTCGACGGCCACGGTGAGGCATCCGTCGGCGAAGCTCCGGGCCTGCGCGCGGCGCGCGGCGTCGGCGCCGACGATCTGAGACCAGGCGCGCCGGATCCGATGCTCGAGCAGCCGGTCTCGCAGGTCGGGGACTGCAGTGAGCAGAAGATCAGCGACGGCGCGCGGCGGTCGAGCTGTCCATGCTTTCGTATCATACATCCTCCTCTCCACAGCGGGCCGCGAGGGCGGTTGAGAACCCTGATATAGTGGCGTCAATCATGGCGAAACCGAGGCGCGGCGACGTCCTGGATTTGACGATCGACGACCTTGCCTTCGGTGGCGAGGGCGTCGGCCGCGTCCAGGGCTACGTGCTCTTCGTCCGCGGCACGGTCCCGGGCGACCGTGTGCGGGCACGAGTCGTCGAGGCCCGGTCTAGATTCGGGCGCGCGGTGGTCGAGTCGCTGGAGGCACCGTCGCCGGATCGGGTCGAGGCTCCCTGCGCCTACTTCGGCCGATGTGGCGGCTGCCGCCTGCAGCACGTCGCGTATCCCGTGCAGCTTGCCTACAAGGAAAAGCAGGTGCGTGACTGCCTCGAGCGGATCGGCGGGCTCGGCGAATTCGAGCTCCGGCCGATTCTGGCCGCGCCGGACCCCTACGGGTATCGCAACAAGATGGAGTTCACGATCGTGCAGGGCGCCGACGCGCCCCGAGATCGGGCTCCATCAGGCCGACCGCTACGATGTCGTGCTGGACATCGACCGGTGTCATGTTGCAGTCGGAGACGATGAACACCTTGCTCGGGGAGCTGCGGGGGCAGGCGCGCGCGCGACGACTCTCGGTCTACGACCAGGATTCGGGCGCGGGGCTCCTGCGCTTCGCGACCGTGCGCGAGGGCCGACGCACCGGCGAGGCGATGGTGAACATCGTGGCCGCCGCGCCCGACGTGGAGACGTTGACGCCGGTCGCCGAAGAGCTCCGCGCGCGGGTCCCGGCGCTGGCCAGCGTCGTCCTGAACGTAAACGCGAAGAAGGCCTCGGTCGCGGTGGGGACGGAAGAGCACCTCTTGCTCGGTCGCGAGCACATCCGGGAGTCGCTGGGCGGGCTCACGTTTCAGGTGTCGGCGAGCTCGTTCTTCCAGACCAACACGGTACAGGCCGAGCGGCTGTTCGCGCGGGTCGAGGCGGCGTGCGACCTCGACGGGACCCAGACGCTCATGGATCTCTACTCCGGGACCGGCGCGATCAGCCTGCTGCTCGCCCGACGCAGCCGCTGGGTCTATGGGATCGAGGTCTCCTCGGCCGCCGTGACCGACGCGGTGCGGAACGCGCGCGAGAACGGGATCGAGAACTGCACGTTCCTGCCCGGCGAGGTGCGCCACGTCCTCCCGACCCTGACGCGCGACGGCATCCGCGCGGACGTCGTGGTCGCCGATCCGCCGCGCGCCGGCTTCCATCCCAAGGCGCTCAATGCGCTGGCCGTGCTCGGCCCGGCGCGGATCGTCTACGTGTCGTGCAATCCGTCGACGCTCGCGCGCGACCTCGGCGACCTGGTGCGTCAGGGCTATCGGCTGGAGTGGGTCGAGCCGGTCGACATGTTTCCGCAGACGCCGCACATCGAGGCCGTCGCCCGTCTTCGTCGGGCGCCATGAAGATCTTCCTCGCCCGCCGTCTGGCCCAGTCGCTGCTGGTCCTGCTGGGGGTCTCGTTCATCGTCTTCTTCATCCTCTATCTGACCGGGGATCCGGCGCTGGTGCTGCTGCCGCCCGACTCCTCCGAGGAGGACGTGCAGAAGTTCCGGGAGGCGATGGGCTTCAACGATCCATTCATCGTGCAGTACGGCCGCTTCCTCGTCGGCGCGCTGCAAGGCAACTTCGGGCAGTCGGTGCGCCACGGCGAGCCCGCCTTCAACCTGGTCGTGGAGCGCATGCCCGCGACCTTCGAGCTGGCCGGCGCCGCGCTGCTGGTGGCGCTCTGCCTGGCGATTCCGGCCGGCATCGTCTCGGCCGTGCGGCGCAACACCCTGCTCGACTACGTCTCGACGATCGTGGCGCTGCTCGGGCAGTCGATGCCAACCTTCTGGCTCGGGATCATGCTGATCTTGCTCTTCTCGGTCCAGTTCAACCTGCTCCCGTCCTCGGGCCGGGGCACGCTCGAGCACCTCATCCTGCCGGCGATCACCCTCGGACTCTTCACCACCGCACGCATCACGCGGCTCACGCGATCCGGGATGCTCGAGGTGCTGAGCCAGGACTACATCCGCACGGCGCGCGCGAAGGGCGTGAGCAACCCGCCCGTCGTCTGGAAGCACGCGCTCAAGAACGCCGCGATCCCGATCGTGACCATCGTCGGCATCGAGCTGGGCACGTTGCTCGGCGGATCGGTCATCACGGAGACGATCTTCGCCTGGCCGGGCGTGGGCCGCCTGTCGGTCCAGGCCATCTACAACCGCGACTATCCGGTGGTGCAAGCAGCCGTGTTCTTGCTCTCGTCCACCTTCGTGCTCGTCAATCTATTCGTCGACGTCGTCTACACCTATCTCGACCCGCGGATCCGCTTGAGGTGAGCGTTCCGATCAGCGCTCGCCCCGTGGACCTCGCCGGCCCGCGCAGCCCGGCGCGGCGCGAGTGGGCCATGTTCGCCCGTCGCCTCGCCCGGCGACGGACGGCGCTCTTCGGCCTGGCGGTCGTGACGATCGTGATCATCGCCGCGCTCGGCGCGCCGTGGCTCGCCGCGTACGATCCGATCGAGCAGGACATCACCAACCGGCTGAAGCCGCCCGGATCACTCGACGCGGCCGGGCGTACCCACGTCCTGGGCACCGACCACCTCGGCCGCGACCTGCTGGCGCGCATGATCTTCGGGGCGCGCCCGGCGCTCATGGTCGGCTTCGCGGCCGTCGCGATCTCGGGCGTGCTCGGGATGGGTGTGGGACTGATCTCAGGCTACTTCGGCGGACGCGTCGACGACGTGTTCATGCGGCTCGCCGACATCCAGCTGGCGTTTCCGTTCATCCTGCTCGCCATCGCGGTGATCGGCGTCCTCGGCCCGAGCCTGCCGGTCATCATCGTGGTCATCGGAGTCTCGAGCTGGGTCGTATACGCCCGCGTCGTCCGCGGCGCCGTCCTGTCCTTGCGCGAGCGCGAGTTCGTTCAGGCGGCGCACGCCCTCGGCAGCCGCGACGGCCGCGTGCTCGTACGGCACATCCTCCCCAATGCCTTTACGCCGTGGCTCGTGGTCGCGACGCTCGACATGGCTCGCGTGATCGTGATCGAGTCGGCGCTGTCGTTCCTCGGCCTCGGCGTGCAGCCGCCGACGCCCACGTGGGGCGGCATGCTCGCCGACGGCCGCGTGTACATCTCGACCGCTTGGTGGCTCGCGACTTTCCCTGGCCTCGCGATCCTCGTTACGGTGCTCGGGATCAATCTGTTCGGCGATGGGTTGCGAGATACGCTCGATCCTCGCTTGAAGCTCTAGCGGCCAGGTCCGGGCGCGGGGGCGCTGGGGCTGGGGAGGTCTGGGCCATCCTGACCGCATCCTCGACCGTTTCGGACGACATCTGCGGATTCGGCCTAGGCAACGCTGCCTACACAGGATGGCCTAGACCTCCCCAGCCCCAGCGCCCCCCGCGCCCGGCCGTTGCGGCTTGGCTTGGCGGGTCGAGCGTACGCGTGCCTAGTGCCGAGCGACGCGACCGCCAACACATGATCGGCTGCCCGTCGCTGCTTCAGCGCTCCGGCTTGGCGGTCGAGGTTGCGCGTGCTTAGCTCACGCTTCCGAACGTTTCTGGCTGGTCCACCTGCTGGCTTCTCGCGAGATTTCTGCTCGTGTGATCTGTGGGCTATCGGCGGGAGGATACGTGGTGGCGGGTGTAGATCGAGCGGGCGAGGAGGAGGATGGCGGCGAGGGGGGCGGTGAGCCAGAGGAGGCCGGATGGGACGCCGGTGAGGGTGTTGAGGATGAGGAACGCGAGGCTGCCGAAAAGGGCGGCCCAGAGCAGCACGGTGGTGGTGCGATCGATCGCGAGGCGCCAGCCGACGCTGGCGACCAGGGTCGCCAGGAGCGCGCCGAGGCCGTCGATCGCGACGTCCATGAGGCTCGCGGTGCGCGTGGGCACGAGCGACTGGACGCGCCTCGTCCAGCATCGCCCAGACCAGGCTGATCGCGAACGCGACGGCCGCGGCGGTGCGCGGAGACAGATCCCGGCCCCGCGCGAAGGCTCGATACCAGAGTGTCGCGAGCACCGCATATTCGGTCAGATGCCCGGCCTTGCGCGCGAGCCCGTGCAGGGCGTCGAGCTGCAACGGCGTCGCCCATGGCGCGAGCACACGCAGGAAGGGCACGAGCCAGTGCTCGGAGTGCTCGGCGCTGCCCAGGTCGGACGAGAGCGTCATGATCGCGGCCATCCAGAGGGCCGGCGGGAGCCAGTACTTGAGCGGCACGCCGCAATGATACAAACCGCGACGCCGATCTCGAGATAGAAGTCGGTACCCGCCGTGCTAGAGTGACCGCGATGCTCGGCGGGATCCTCGACGATCTGCTGACCTCACCGTCGACGGGGCCGTGCATTACGGCGACCCGGCACTTTCCTGCGCGCCCGCCAGTCCTCGCTCCGTTCCCCGCCTCGCTCGACCCACGCATCGGCGACGCGCTCCGCGCGCGGGGTATCGACGAGCTCTATTCGCACCAGGCGCGCGCGTGGGATCTGATCGCGAAGGGGCAGAACGTCGTCGTCGTCACGCCGACCGCGTCGGGCAAGACGCTCTGCTACAACCTGCCGGCGCTCCAGGCGCTCGTGCACCAGCCGGACGCGCGCATCCTCTACCTCTTTCCGACGAAGGCGCTCGCCCAGGATCAGCTGGCCGAGCTCGAGGAGCTCGCCCGGCAGCTGCCCGAGATGCGGATGTTCACCTACGACGGCGACACGCCTCAGGACGCGCGGCGCGCGGTGCGCGCCCGCGCGAACCTCGTCCTGACGAACCCCGACATGCTCCACTCCGGGATCCTTCCGCACCACACGAAGTGGGCGACGCTCTTCCAGAACTTGCGCTACGTCGTGATCGACGAGCTGCACGCCTATCGCGGCGTCTTCGGCTCGCATCTGGCCAACGTGCTGCGACGGCTGCGCCGGATCTGCCGGCACTACGGCTCGGCGCCCCAGTTCATCATGGCGTCGGCGACGATCGCGAACCCGGGCGAGCTGGCCAGCCGCCTCATCGGCGAGCCGGTCGAGGAGATCACCGAGAGCGGGGCGCCGACCGGCGACAAGGTGTTCGTCTGCTACAACCCGCCGGTCGTCAACCCCGAGCTCGGCATCCGCGCGCCCTATCTCGGCGAGGCCGCGAAGCTCGCGCTGCGATTCCTCAAGGCGAAGATCGCGACGATCGTCTTCGCGCAGAGCCGCCTCGCCACCGAGGTCTTGCTGACGGCGATCAAGAGCGGCGTCGCCGACAAGACGGGCGATAGCGGGATCGTGCGGGGCTATCGCGGCGGCTACCTGCCCACGCGGCGCCGGGCGGTCGAGAAGGGCCTGCGCGAGGGCGAGGTGCTCGGCGTCGTCTCGACCAACGCGCTCGAGCTCGGCGTCGACATCGGCCACCTGGACGTCGCGGTGCTGGCCGGCTATCCCGGCGGGATCGCGTCGCTCTGGCAGCAGGCCGGCCGCGCCGGCCGTCGCAGCGGCCGGTCGGCGGCCGTTCTGGTGGCGACGAGCGCGCCGCTGGACCAGTTCATGGTCACGCACCCCGAGTACCTCTTCGGGACGCCGCCCGAGCACGCACGCGTGAATCCGAACAACCCGTTCATCCTCGTGAACCATCTCAAGTGCGCCGCCTTCGAGCTGCCCATCGCGGAGGCCGAGCGGTTCGGCGAGCTCGACGTCCGGAAGTTTCTATCGGCGCTCGACGACGAGGGCGTCCTCCACCACGCCGGGCGCCACTGGCACTGGGCGGCCGAGACCTACCCGGCCGACCACACGTCGCTCCGTACCGTGACGACCGACAACTTCCTGGTGATCGATACCACCGCGCGCGACGAGAAGCAGACGAAGCGGCGCCAGATCATCGCCGAGGTCGACTGGGGCAGCGCGTTCGCGACGATCTATCCCAAGGCGATCTACCTGGTGGAGAGCGAGCCCTACGAGGTCCAGGAGCTCCACTTCCGCGAGGACGAGGAGAAGGTCGCCTACGTCAAGCGCGTCGCCGTCGACTACTTCACCGACGCGATCAGCGCCAAGGGCGTCTGGATCCTGCAGCGCCTGGCCGAGGCCCCGCCGGCTCCGTATCTGGCCGAGCAGGGCGAGGTGCTCGTGGCCGAGAAGGTCGTCGGGTTCAAGAAGATCAAGATGGGGACGCTCGAGAACGTCGGCTCGGGCGAGGTCGAGCTGCCCCAGCAGGAGATGCAGACGACCGCCGCGTGGATCACCGTCGGGCCCGAGACGCTCGCGCGGGTCAGCCCCTCGCGCGAGGAGCTGATCGACGGGCTGCGCGCGGTGACGTACCTGCTCCACCACCTGGCGCCGATCTTCCTGCTCTGCGACATCCGCGACCTCGGCTCCTGGCTCGGCGACACCACGCCGGCCACGAGCGGCGCCGTGGCGACCCGCGAGTCGACGAAGCGCCGTCTGATGGACTCCGCGCACTTCAACCCGACCATCTATCTCTACGATTCCCACGCCGGCGGCATCGGCCTCGCCGAGCACCTCTTCGAGATCCTGCCCGATCTGCTCCGCCGCGGGCTCGAGACGCTCGAGACGTGCGCCTGCCGCGACGGCTGTCCCTCGTGCGTCGGGCCCGTGAACGAAGTAGGCCGCCGAGCCAAGGGCACGGCGCGGGCGCTCCTGCGCGCGCTGACCGACTGAGGTCGCGTGGCCGCTCACTCGCTCGACGATCTGCGTCGCGTCATCCGGCGCATCGAGACGCGGCGTCCCAAGCGTCCCGCTGCGCAGCCGGTCGAAGAGGTGCTGGGCGGCGAGCTCGTGGACACCGGCGAGGGCAAGCTCCTGGTGGTCCGTCGCGAGTTTCCGCTCGCGTACCGGCACGGGCACCAGGCGCTCGGCGCCGTGCTGGAGGCCCCGCTCGATCTTCTGAGCGCGGTCGCGCGGACCGAGCGCCCGCTCGAGGACGCGCGTCGGCTCCTCTTCCTGGACGCCGAGACGACCGGGCTCGCCGGCGGCACCGGCACCTACGCGTTCCTGGTGGGCACTGCCTGGCTCGAGGACGATCGTCTCGTGTTGACCCAGCACTTCATGCGGGACTTCGACGAGGAGCCGGCGCTGCTGGCGGCCTTGCGGCCGCTGCTCGAACGGGCGAGCGGCCTGGTGACCTTCAACGGGGCGAGCTTCGACCTGCCGTTGCTCGAGACGCGCTTCATCATGACGCGCCGGCGCTGGCCCGCGACGTTGCCGCATCTCGACCTGCTGCGCCCGGCGCGCCGCGTGTGGACATCGTGCCTGGCCGATTGCCGGCTGGCGACGCTCGAGCGCGAGGTGGTCGGGGTCCTGCGCGAAGACGACATCGCCGGCGGCTTGATTCCGGCACTCTACTTCGACTTCCTCCGGTCGCGGCGGGCCGCCCCGCTCGGCCGCGTGCTCGCCCACAACCGGGACGACATCCTCACCCTGGTGGGACTCCTCGGATGGTTCGGCCGAGCGCTCACGTCGCGCGAGGAGCTGAAGGCGGGCGAGCTCGGCGGCCTCGGGCGGCTCTGGGAGCCGGTGGACGTCGAGCGTGCGCTCGATTGCTATCGGGCCGCGCTCGCGGCCGGCCTGTCGGGCGTCCCGGCGCAGGCCGTGCGGCTCCGATTGGCCAGATGGGAAAAGCGCTTCGCCCGCTGGGAAGCCGCCTGCTCGCTGTGGGAGGAGGCGGCGCGCGACGCTGGGTTCGACCCGCGCCCGTGGGAAGAGCTGGCCAAATTCCACGAGCACCGTCGCCGCGACTTCGTCGCCGCCCGCTCGGTCGTCACGGACGCTCTCGGGCTGGCCGGAGCCGCCGGCGCTTCGATCAGGACGGTCGACGCGTTCACGCATCGGCTCGGACGCCTGGAGCGCCGCTTGACCATCGCGGCCGGGCCGGCGGGTAGCGAGCCGTGAGCGCAAAGCCGGACGGCGCGGAGCTCCAAGAGCCTCGACCCGCGTGAGCCGCGCCGGGCGCGCGCGTTGCGGCGCCTTCACCCTCGGCGAGCGCCCCGACCTGGAAGCGGCGGTGCACCGTCTCGTCGCGTCCCTCTGGCCGCCCGAGATGGAGTACCTCCATCACGATCGGGTGTGCCGACGTCACTGGGGCGCGCTGTACCGGAAGTTCGCCGAATTCCAACCCGTGCTGTGCGACTCGCGCGGCGTCGTGATCGCCGCCGGCTTCACGATCCCTCTCGCGTGGAGTGGTCGTGTTCGCGATCTCCCTTCTGGCGTCGACGGGGCTCTGGAGCGCGGCGTCGGCGGTCGGGCGCGAGGCCGGTCGGCGACGACCTTGTCAGCTCTCCTGGCGGCCGTCGCGCCCGACCATCAGGGCCGCGGCCACAGCGTGCGAGTGATCCGCGCCATGCGATCGATCGCCGCCCGGCACGGTCTGCGCGAGCTGATCGCGCCGGTCCGCCCCACGCTCAAGCACCGCTATCCGATGGCGCCGATGCGCCGGTACGTCCGCTGGAGGCGAGCCGACGGCGCGCCGTTCGATCCCTGGCTCCGGCTTCACTGGCGGCTGGGCGCCCGGTTCCTCCGCGTGGCGCCACGCTCGATGGTGGTCACGGGCACCGTCGCGCAGTGGGAGGCGTGGACGGCGATGAGGATGCCGGCGAGCGGCCGCTACACGGTCCCCGGCGCGCTGGTGCCGGTGACGATCGACCGCCGGCGAAACCGCGGCCGCTACGTCGAGCCGAACGTCTGGATGCTCCACCCGGTCAGGGCAACGGGAACGTGACGACGTGCAGGACGTGCGCCCGGGGACGCACGCGGAGCCCGATCGGGAACGTGGCGGACGAGGGCTGCGACGAATGCACGCGATGGCCTGAGGGCAGATCGAGACAGTAGAGCGTCTCCGACCCGCGGAAGTAGCGCCTCGTGATCACGGCGTCGGCGGTCTCGTCGGGCACGAAGGTGACGTCGTCCGGCCGGATCATCACGCGGACCCGATCGCCCGGAGCGCGGCCGTCCGCGCCGTCGAAGAGCCCGATCTCGGTGGCGACACCCTCGGCGGTCACCACGCCGGGCAGGAAATCCGCGGCGCCCACGAACTCGGCGACGAACGGCGTCGAGGGATTGTGGTAGATCGTCTCGGGCGATGCGAGCTGCTCGAGCCGGCCCTGGTCGAGGACGCCCACCTGGTCGGCGATGGTAAACGCCTCCTCCTGGTCGTGCGTGACGAAGATCGCGGTGGTGGCCGTGGCCCGCAAGATCTTTTCGACCTCGTCGCGCATCTGGGCGCGCAGGTCCGTGTCGAGATTGGAGAACGGCTCGTCCAGGAGGATCAGCGCCGGCGCGGGCGCCAGGGCGCGCGCCACGGCCACACGCTGTTGCTGGCCGCCCGAGAGCTCGTGCGGATAGCGCTCGGAAAAATCGATCAGGCCGACGAGTCCCAGGACCTGTGCGACCCGGGCCCGCCGATCGCTGCGGCTGGCGCGCTCGAGCCCGAAGCCGATGTTTTGCCCCACGGTGAGGTGAGGGAACAGCGCGTAGTCCTGGAAGACCACCCCGACTCCCCGCGCCTCCGGCGCGACGTGGATGCCTCGAGCCGGGTCGGCCACGGTGCGACCGGCGATCGAGATCTGCCCCTCGTTCGGCGTCTCGAACCCCGCGATCAACCGGAGTGTCGTCGTCTTGCCGCACCCCGATGGCCCGAGGAGCGCGAGGATCCGGCCGCTCTCGAGCGTGAAGGAGAGCCGATCGGTCGCCGGCGGCCCGTCGGGGCTGAAGCGCTTCGTGACGCGATCGAGATGGATCAGGGCCATTCGAGCTGTGCTCAGCCGTTCGTCATGGCACCGGGGTCAGCGGCGGTTTGCCGTCGAGCACGGCCAGGCAGTTGCGGACGGCGAGTGTGGCCATCGCGAGCCGCGTATCGAACGACGCGCTGGCGATGTGCGGCGCGAGCACGACGTTCTGCAGGGGCGCCAGACCTGGATGGACCTTCGGCTCCTCTTCGAAGACGTCGAGCCCCGCGCCGGCGATCCACCCCTCCTGGAGGGCTCGGACCAGGGCCGCCTCGTCCACGACGGGGCCCCGGGACGCATTCACGAGCACCGCGGACCTCTTCATGAGACGCAGGGTGCGCTCGTTCATGAGGTGACGGGTCTCGGACAAGAGCGGCGTGTGCAGGCTGACGAAGTCGGCCTCCGCCAGGAGGGGCTCCAGATCCATCCTGGTGGCGCGCAGCTCGCGCTCGACAGTCGGATCAGCGCGGAGGGCGTCCTGATAGAGGACCCGCATGTTGAATCCGAGCGCGCGCCGTGCGACCGCCCGGCCGATGCGCCCGAACCCGACGACGCCGAGCGTCTTTCCGTAGACGTCGACGCCCCAGAGAAGATCCCACTCCCAGCGGTGCCACAGGCCCGAGCGCGCAAAGCGGTCGGCCTCGACGACCCGCCGCGCGGCCGCCATCAAGAGGGCCCAGGCGAAGTCGGCGGTGGTCTCGGTCAGGACGTCGGGAGTGTTGGTGACGACCACCCCGCGGCGGCGCGCGGCCGCGACGTCGATATTGTTGTAGCCGACCGCGACGTTGGCGACGACTTTCACGGTGGGAACCGCGGCCAGCACTTCATCGTCGATCGTGCTGATGATGTGGCAGATCAGCCCGTCCTTGCCACGAAGGCGGGCGATGAGTTCGGTCTTGGATAGTCCCGAGAGCGCGTTGTTGTAGTCGACGGTCACATCGCGGGGGATGATGGCCAGCGCCTCGTCCGGTAACACATTGGAAATTAATATGTTTTTCGCCATGAATCCCCCTTCCGGATTTATTCCGCTTGCAGGGGCTTGACCGCGCCCGTATATTTAGCACTCGACATTTCTGAGTGCTAGCAACGGCATTGGCAGTTGGAGGACGGTCAAGCCCATCGCCCGCAGAAGGCTAGCGCAACATCAACAAAGCACCAAGGAGGCAGAGACACCATGAAGATTCGTCCGCTGCACGACCGCATCCTCGTCGAGCGGCTCGAGGAGCAGGAGGTCCGCCGGGGCGGGATCATCATCCCGGACACGGCGAAGGAGAAGCCGCAAGAGGGCAAGGTCATCGCCGCCGGGACGGGTAAGGTCGGCGACGACGGCAAGAAGATCCCGCTGGACGTGAAGGCGGGGGACAAGATCCTGTTCGGGAAGTATTCGGGCTCCGAGGTCAAGATCGACGACAAGGAATATCTCATCCTGCGCGAGGAAGACGTCCTCGCCATTCTCGAGTAAGGGAGGAACGCGATCTATGCCCAAGCAGCTGAAGTTCGACGAGGAGGCCCGGAGCGCTCTGCTCAAGGGCGTCAACATCATGGCCGAGGCCGTGAAGGCGACCCTGGGCCCGAAGGGCCGCAACGTCGTCATCGACAAGAAGTTCGGTAGCCCGACGATCACCAAGGACGGCGTCACCGTCGCCAAGGAGATCGAGCTGAAGGATCCGTACGAGGACATGGGCGCCCAGATGCTGAAGGAAGTGGCGTCCAAGACCTCCGACATCGCCGGTGACGGCACGACGACCGCGACCGTGCTGGCCCAGGCGATTTTCCGCGAGGGCCTGAAGAACGTGACCGCCGGCGCCAACCCGATGGGCCTCAAGCGGGGCATCGAGGCGGCCGTCGAGGCGGTGACCGACGAGCTGAAGAAGCTCTCCAAGTCGACCAAGGACAAGAAGGAAATCGCCCAGGTGGCCACGATCGCCTCGAACAACGACAAGACGATCGGCAACCTGATCGCCGAGGCGATGGAGAAGGTCGGCAAGGACGGCGTCATCACGGTCGAGGAGTCGAAGTCGGCCGACACCGTCCTGGACGTGGTCGAGGGCATGCAGTTCGACCGCGGCTATCTCTCGCCGTATTTCGTCACCGATCCCGAGCGCATGGAAGTGTCGCTCGAGGACGCGCTGGTCCTGATCCACGAGAAGAAGATCAGCGTGATGAAGGACATGCTGCCGCTGCTCGAGCAGGTGGCGCGGTCCGGCAAGCCGTTCCTGATCATCGCCGAGGACATCGAGGGTGAGGCGCTGGCGACGCTCGTCGTCAACAAGCTGCGCGGCACCCTGCACACCTGCGCCGTGAAGGCGCCGGGATTCGGCGACCGTCGAAAGGCGATGCTCGAAGACATCGCGACCCTCACCGGCGGTAAGGCGATCACCGAGGATCTCGGCATCAAGCTCGAGAACATCAAGCTCGAGGACCTCGGCCGCGCCAAGAAGGTGGTCGTCGACAAGGACAACACGACGATCGTCGAGGGCGCCGGCAAGGCGAAGGAGATCGAGGGGCGCATCAAGCAGATCCGCGCCCAGATCGAGGAGACAACCTCGGACTACGACCGCGAGAAGCTGCAGGAGCGGCTGGCCAAGCTGGCCGGCGGCGTGGCGGTCATCAAGGTCGGCGCGGCGACCGAGACGGCGATGAAGGAGAAGAAGGCCCGGGTCGAGGACGCGTTGAACGCGACCCGTGCGGCCGTCGAGGAAGGCATCGTGCCGGGCGGCGGCGTGGCGCTGTTGCGCGCGTCGAAGGCCATCGACCGCGTGAAGGCCGATGGCGACGAGAAGGTGGGCGCCATGATCGTGAAGCGGGCGCTCGAGGAGCCGATCCGCCAGATCGTCGAGAACGCGGGTCTCGAAGGCAGCGTGATCGTCGAGAAGATCAAGAGCGAGACGGTGGCCAACCGCGGCTACGACGCGGACAGCATGGAGTACGTGGACATGGTGCAGGCCGGCATCATCGACCCGACCAAGGTCGAGCGGGTGGCGCTGCAGAACGCGGCGTCAATCGCGTCCTTGCTGTTGACGACCGAGGCGCTGATCACCGATATCCCGGAGGAGAAGCCGGCGGCCGCGCCCGCCATGCCTCACGGGGACATGTACTAGGCACTCGGAGGGGGCTTCGCCCCCTTCCGGCGGGCTGAGCGGGCCGTCGCGGCCCGCTCTTGCCCTGCCTCCCCCAGGAAGAATTGCGGCGGCAAAGCCGCCGCTCGAACGAGGCAGCAGCGCTGGCGAGCCAGCGCTCGAAGTGGGGAGGGAGCGGTTGTTGCGCGATGAGTGTCGTGCGGCCCGGGCCGAAGGATGGTCCGGGCCGTATTGTTTTGTCGGCGTTGACCTTGCACCGTACTTGGATGTTTGATACGTTTAGGCGCTCAACTGGAGTCTGGCGGGAGGTGAGTGAGAACTGCGACCGTACGAAGTCCTCGTAATCGTCGATCCGCGTCCGACTGATGAGGAAGTCACCGCGCTGCTCGAGCAGCTCGGCGAGCAACTCAAGGCACTCGGTGCCGAGGTCATCAAAGTCGACAACTGGGGAAAGCGCCGGCTCGCGTACGACATTCGCAAGCAGCGTGAAGGGACGTACGCGATCCTCGAAGTTTCTGCCGAGCCGTCCATGGTGAAAGAGTTCGAGCGACAGGTGCGCCTCAACGAGAACGTGCTGCGTTTCGTCAGCACGCGGGTTCCGATCCGCAAGAAGGCTCGGCCGGCCAAAACTCAGGAAGTGGTCGAGGAGGTCAGTTGATGGCGAGCCTCAACAAGGTGTTCCTGATCGGCAACCTGACGAAGCCCCCGGAGCTGCGTTACACGCCCAGCGGTACCGCCGTCGCCGACCTGCGGCTCGCGGTCAATCGCAACTATACGACGCAGGGCGGTGAGAAGCGCGAAGACACCTGCTTCCTCACGGTGGTGGTATGGGGCAAGCAGGCGGAGAGTTGCGGCGAGTACCTCGACAAGGGCAGTCCGATTCTCGTCGAGGGGCGGCTGCAGACGCGCGAATGGGAGGCCAAGGACGGCGGCAAGCGAACCGTCATCGAGGTCGTGGCGGAGCGCGTCCAGTTCATGGGGCGCAGCCGTGCCGCCGCCCCGGCGACTGTTCCAGCGTCGGCAGAGCCGTTCGCGGAGGACGCCGGCTCCAGTAACGACGATGTTCCGTTCTAGCGTTTAGAAAAGGAGCGAGCCATTCCCCCGACAGCCCAGAAGCCCGTCAAGCGCCGCCGGTTCGGCCGGCGGAAGATCTGCAAGTTCTGCGCGGACAAGGTCGACCTGGTCGACTACAAGGATGTCCGGCGTCTGAGAAGCTTCGTCAGTGAGCGCGGCAAGATCATTCCCCGTCGCATCTCGGGTAGCTGCGCGCGGCATCAGCGCGAGTTGACGCACGCGATCAAGCGGGCGCGCACGATCGCCCTGCTGCCGTACCTGGCGGCGGACTAGGCCAGACCATGAAAATCATTCTGCTGGACGACGTCACGAAGGTCGGGCGCCGCGGCGAGGTGCGCGATGTCTCCGACGGGTACGCGCGTAACTTCCTGATCCCCAAGAAGCTCGCACTCTCCGCCACCGCCGGGAATCTGAAGAACCTCGCGCACATCAAGCGACAGCAGGACGCGAAGGCCGACCGCGTCAAGGCCGACGCGGACGCCCTGCGCGCGAAGATCGAAGCGCTGGTCTACGAGGAGCGCCGTCAGGCCTCCGAGGAGGGCAAGCTCTTCGGTTCGGTCACCTCGCAGGACATCGCCGACTTCCTCGGCACGCGTGGGGTCCCGATGGACCGCAAGCGCATCACGCTCGACGAGCCCATCAAGGCGCTCGGCGAGCATTCGGTCTCCATGCGGCTGCACGCGGACGTCGTCGCGCAGCTGCGGATCAACATCGTCCGCGAGTAGCGGCCGCCCGCTGACCGCGACGTGTCGTGACACGCGACCCCCGAGACCACTCGGGGGTCGCTGTTTATTCACTCGCGATCCACCGACCATCCACGGACTTGCGTCGGATATCCACCGGATGTCCACGGATCACTCGCCGAAAACGCCGCGCGGCTGAATTTCGTTGACGTGCATCGCCGCTTCGCTTGAGGATGCATCGATGATCCGTGGTGGCTCCCGCGCATGAGTCGTCTCGAAGTTCCGACGAGAATCCCGCCGCACAACCTGGACGCCGAGCGCGCGGTGCTGGGCGCGATCCTCCTCGAGGGCCGCGAGACCCTGCCGCGGGTGATCGAGCTTCTCAAGCCCTCGGACTTCTATACCGAGGCGCATCGACTCACCTATCAGGCCATGCTCACGCTCTTCAACCGCAGCGAGCCCGTCGACGTCCTCACCCTGACCGAGGAGCTCCGCCGCGGCGACCAGCTCGAGCACGTGGGCGGACCCGCGGCGCTGGCCCTGCTGGTCGAGCAGGGGTCGATCTCCGCGTACCTCAACTCGTACGCGTCGATCGTGCGGGACATGGCGGTGCTGCGCGAGCTGATCCAGACCTCCAGCCAGATCATCGCGCAGGCGTTCGAGGCCAAGGAAGACGTCCAGACCCTGGTGGACGACGCCGAGCGGAGGATCTTCAGCCTCGCGGAGCGCCGGCTCGAGGGCAGCGCGCTGCCGATCGGCAGGATCCTCCGCAACACCTTCGAATACATCGAGCGTCTCTACGAGCGCAAGGAGCACGTCACCGGCGTCGCGACGGGCTTCGAGAAGCTCGACCTCGAGACCTCGGGCTTTCAGCCCTCGGACTTCATCATCATCGCCGGACGACCGAGTATGGGCAAGACGGCCTTCGCGCTGAACGTCGCCCAGCACGTCGGGATCGCGCTTCACGGACGCGTGCTGGTGCTGAGCCTCGAGATGTCGTCTCAGCAGATCGTGCAGCGCATGCTCTGCTCGGAGGCGAAGGTGGATTCGCAGGCGGTGCGGACGGGGTATCTGACGTCATCGGACTGGCATCGCCTCACGGCGGCGGCGGGCCGCCTCTCCGAAGCGTCGATCTTCATCGACGACAGCCCCGGGCTCACGGTGCTCGAGGCGCGCGCCAAGGCGCGCCGGATGAAGGCCGAGCACGGGCTCGACCTGCTCGTCATCGACTATCTCCAGCTGATGCGCGGCCGCGCGTCCATGGAGAGTCGCCAGCAGGAGATCTCGGAGATCTCGCGCTCGTTGAAGGCGCTCGCCAAGGAGCTGAATGTCCCGGTGGTCGCGCTCTCGCAGCTGTCACGCGCGGTCGAAGCTCGCCAGGCACGCGACTTCAAGCCGCAGCTCTCCGACCTTCGCGAAAGTGGAGCCTTAGAGCAAGACGCGGACGTCATCCTGTTCCTCTACCGGTCGTCGCAGTACAAGGAGGATCTGCCGCCCGACGAGAAGAACATTGCCGAGGTCATCATCGGCAAGCAGCGCAACGGCCCGGTCGGCACCGTGAAAGTGGTCTTCCTGCCGCAGTACGCGCGCTTCGAGAACATCGCGGACCAGCACCGCCAGCCCCAGCCGTTTTAGATCTTCCGACGCGGCTCGTCGTATGATGAGCCCTGTGCGCCTGAGTCGGCTGAAGCGTCTGTTCGTCGGGAGCCCGCTCCCGACCGCGCAATCCCGCCACGAACGGCTCGCGAAATCGACGGCGCTCGCGGTCTTCGCCTCCGACGCGCTCTCCTCCGTCGCGTACGCCACCGAGGAGATCTTGCTGGTGCTGGTGCTGGCCGGCGCCATGGCGCTCAGCTACTCGATTCCGATCGCCATCGCGATCGCGATCCTGATCGCGATCGTCGTCTCGTCGTATCGTCAGACGATCCGCGCGTACCCGCAGGGCGGCGGCGCGTACATCGTGAGCAAGGACAACCTGGGCGTGCCCGCCGGGTTGGTGGCCGGCGCCGCGCTCCTGATCGACTACGTGCTCACCGTGGCCGTGAGCGTGGCCGCGGGCATCGCGGCCCTGACGTCGGCCGTGCCGGCGCTGTTTCCGTACCGGCCGTGGCTCTGCGTCGCGGCGGTGGTCGGCATCGCCGTCGCGAACCTCCGCGGCATCCGCGAGTCCGGCAAGCTCTTCGCGGCGCCGACCTACCTCTTCATCGCGAGCCTCGGGGTCCTGATCGTGTACGGCGGGGCCGGGGCGCTCTTCGACCTTCTTCCGGAGGCTCCCTATCAGCGCCATCCGCCGGGCCTGGAGGGCGTCGGGCTCTTCCTGCTCTTGAGAGCCTTCGCGTCGGGCTGTACCGCTCTCACCGGCGTCGAGGCCGTCTCGGACGGCGTGCCGGCGTTCAAGCCGCCGGAGGCGCACAACGCGCGGATCGTGCTGACGTGGCTCGGGCTGATCCTGATCGTCCTCTTCCTCGGAATCACGTACCTGGCGTACGACTTCGGCATCGTGCCGCGCCAGGAAGAGACCGTGGTCTCGCAGCTCGCGCGGCACGTGTTCGGCGGCGGCACGATGTACTACGAAATCCAGGCGGTCACGATGCTGATCCTCTTGCTGGCCGCCAACACGTCCTTCGCCGACTTTCCGCGGCTCTCGTTCTTCCTCGCGCGCGACCGCTTCATTCCGCGCCAGTTCGCGACGCAGGGCGACCGGCTCGTGTTTTCCAACGGCATCCTGATCCTGAGCGGGCTCGCCGCGCTGTTGCTGGTGATCTTCGGCGGCGACACCCACGCGCTCATCCCGCTCTACGCGGTCGGCGTCTTCCTCTCCTTCACGCTCTCCCAGGCGAGCATGGTGCGTCGCTGGCTCCGCCTGAAGGAAGAGGGATGGCGGTGGCGCTGGTGGCTCAACGCGGTGGGGGCGATCGTGACGGGGCTGGTGATGCTCACGATCGCCGCGACGAAATTCACCCACGGCGCGTGGATCGTGGTCTTGTTGATCCCGACCCTGGTCGCGGTGTTCGCGATGGTCCATCGCCATTACGAGGAGGTCGCGGTCCAGCTCTCGCTCGACGCCTTCTCACCGCCGCCGCCGATGACCAACACCGTTTTGGTGTTGGTCGGCGACATCCATCGCGGGGTGATCAAGGCGATCCAGTACGCGCAGACGCTGTCGCCCAACGCCAAGGCGGTCTTCGTCGAGACCGACCCCGAGAGGACCCGGCGGCTGGAAGAAAAGTGGGGACGATACGGGATGGGCATCCCGCTGATCGTGCTGACGTCGCCGTACCGGTCGCTTCTCGGCCCGCTGACCGACTACATCGATCATCTCCAGGAGCAGGGCGAGAATCACGTCGTGACGATCGTCCTGCCCGAGTTCATTCCGGCCCGCTGGTGGCAGCTCGGTCTGCACAACCAGACCGCGTTCCTCATCAAAGGCGCGATGCTCTTCCGCAAAAACGTCATCGTCACCGACGTTCCCTATCACCTGCGCCACTGAGCGACGTCGTCGTCGCGCTCGCGCGAACCTCGAGCCTAGACCAGTCGACGGACGAGGGCTGGGCAACACTCTGGTACACTCGAAAGCCGCGTGATCACTCGATGAAAATCGTTCTGGCCCCCGACGGCCCTCTCGACACCAGCGGGACGCTCGCACGCTACCACCTCTGGGGAGAGGACCCGACGAACCGGATCGCGGGCGACGTCTTCCGTCGCGTGCTCCGGCACGGCGGCCGGCTCGTGCCGTACGAGGTGCGGTGGAGCGGCCCCGTGGACGACGCGCGGATCACGATCCGCGCTCCGGGCACCGACGGTGCCGTCGGCGCGGCCGTGGTCCAGGAAGTGCGGCGCCTGCTCGGCCTCGACCTCGATCTCGCCGGCTTCTATCGGATGGCGAAGGCCGATGCCGCGCTGGCCACGCTCATCGAGCCGCTCTACGGATTGCGCCCGACGCTCGCGCCGACGCCGTTCGAAATGCTCGTCGGCTCGATCACCGCCCAGCAGGTCAATCTCTCGTTCGCCTTCGCGTGCCGCGCGCGGCTCGTTCGGCGGTTCGGCACACCCGTGAAGATCGGGCGGGAGACGGTCTGGGCGTTCCCCGAGCCCTCGCGGCTCGCGGTGGCGCGCGTGCGTGAGCTCCGGGCGCTCAAGTACTCGACGCGGAAGGCCGAGTACATCCGCGACCTCGCGCGCGCCGTCGTCTCCGGCGCGCTCGACCTCGACGCGGTCTGCGCCGCTGACTCGGTGCTCGTGATCGAGAAGCTCACGGCCCTGCGCGGTCTCGGGCGGTGGACCGCCGACTGGTTTCTGGCCCGCTGCCTGGGCCGCGGCGACGTCTGTCCGGCCGGCGACCTCGCGGTCCGTAAGGCGTTCGTGCACTACTACGGCCGCGGGCGGGCGTTGAGCGAGGACACGATCCGACGCCGCGCGCGCGCGTGGGGCGAGCACCAGAATCTCGCCGTGCACTACATCCTGGCCGGCATGCGTCTGCAAGGTCCGGCGGCGGGCGGCGGCGCGTGAAAAAGACCGGTGGGCTCAAGATCTTCGGCCAGCCCGATCCCGGCGTCCCCAAGGACGTGCACCTCGTCGGACGATACGCGCTTGGAGTCGACTGGGCCGACGGCCACGGGTCGATCTATCCCTTCGACCGCCTCCGGCTCGATTGCGCGTGCGGGCAGTGCGCCACGCTCGAAGCGCTGGGGCCCGAAACGACGTGGCCCTCGGAGATCAAGCGGACCGACGAGGGCTTGCGGGTGACGTGGGTCGACCGACACGCGAGCCTCTATCCCTATCTCGCGCTGCGTGCGCTGTGCCGGTGCGCCGGCTGCACCGGCGGCCATTGATGCACGACGAAGCGCGCAAGCGGTGGGTCTTCGTCGGCATCATGCTGTCCATCTTCCTGGCGGCGATCGAGTCGACGGTCGTCGCGACGGCGATGCCGACGGTCGTGGCGAGCCTCGGCGGCATTCGAATCTACTCGTGGGTCTTCTCGGGATTCCTGCTCACCCAGACGGTGACGATGCCGCTCTGGGGACGCTTCTCCGACCTCTACGGCCGGCGGCGAGTCTATCTGGCCGGCCTGGCGACCTTCCTGGTCGGCTCGGCGCTCTCGGGCGCGGCCCAGGATATGGTGCAGCTGATCCTGTTCCGGATGGTGCAAGGGCTGGGCGCCGGGGCCTTGATGACCCTGGGCTACACGATCATCGGGGAGCTGTTCGGGCTGGAGCGTCGCGCGCGCATGCAGGGCTACATCTCGAGCGTGTGGGGCCTCGCCTCGCTCATGGGCCCGTGGGCTGGCGGTCTGCTGGCCGATCACGTGTCCTGGCGCTGGGTCTTCTACATCAACCTGCCCGTGGGCGCGGTGGCGATGGCGCTCATCGCGGGCGCGTTGAGGCCGGTTGCTCAGCCGGCGCGGCGTCCGGTCGTCGACGGGACCGGCGTGGCCCTGTTCGCGGCGGGCGTCTCCGCGCTCCTGCTCGGAATCGTCGAGGCCGGGCGCGTGGGATCCTGGTCGCAGATCGAGGTCGTCCTGCTCCTGGCGGCGGGCGCGATCGTGCTCGTCGCGTTCGTGGCGGTCGAACAGCGCGCGGCGGAGCCGATCGTTCCGCTGCGATTGTTCAAGAACCGGATGGTCCTCGCCGCCGTCGTGACCCGGTTCCTGGCCGGCATGGCGATGTTCGGCGCGCTGTCGTTCGTGCCGCTGTTTCTGCAGTCGGTCACGGGCGCGTCGGCGACCCGTGCCGGCCTCGTCCTCACACCGTTCGTACTGGGCTGGGTAGTGATGTCGGTCGTCAGCGCGCGCCTGGTTCTACGGATCGGCTACCGAACCGTCGTGCTGACCGGTATGGGCAGTCTCACCGTCGCGTTCCTGCTCTTCCGGCGCTGGTCGCCGACGCTCTCGTCCGGGAGCGCGATGGTCGACGTTCTTTTGGCCGGGATCGGCATGGGGATGGTCGTGGTGCCCATGCTGATCGCCGTCCAGAGCGTGGTCGCGCGCAGCGATCTCGGCGCCGCCACCTCGTTGACGCAGTTCTTCATGTCCATCGGCGGCGCGCTGGGGCTCTCGCTGATGGGGGCCGTGATGTCGCAGCGGCTCCACGCCGGGCTGCCGATGGCCGATGCGCTGCACGGGGTCTTCGTGGTGGGTTCGGCCGTCTGCGTCGCCGCCCTCGCGTCCGCGTTCCTGGTGCCGTCCGGTCGCGCCCAGGATCTGGCCCGGAGCGACCTGCGCGGTGAGCCCACGCGTGTGGGAGGATGAATCATGGCTGGTGACGCGCCGTTGCTCGAGCGGTTGGCCAGGCTGCCGGCGCTGCCGGCGGCGGAGGCCGTGCAGCTCCTCGAACGGCTCGCCAAGCCCCAGGCCGATCCGGTCATCGGGCCGCTGTTCGGCGTCGACGAGGACGGCGACGTGGGCGTGAGCCCCCTGGTGCCGGCGGTGCTCAAGCAGCTGGCCGACCGGGCGGAGCTGACGTGCTACGCGGCGCTCATCGAGGGACTGACCGGCATCTGGAACGCGGCCGTCCGCGCCGCGGTCGTCGCGCGGCTGCGTGCGTCGGGTCTGCCCGCGGACGACCTCCTGCTGAAGCTCGGGACCTTGTCACCGACCCTGGGCTTCGCGGCCGAGAAGCCCGAGTGGGCACGCGAGTGGCTCGCCGACCCGTTCACGCAGGATGCGCTGCTCGTGCAGCAGTGCGTGGTCAGGATACTGCTGGCGCTGCGGACCATGGCCGACGCCCGCGGCGCTGAGCTGACAACGACGATCGGTTGACCGAACGTTCTCGACTCGATCGAGAGCCAGGAGAGACGACGATGGCGATGGTGCCCGAGAGCTACCGTGATGTCCTGACGAAGAAATCGTTCGCCCACGTCGCGACCGTCGGCCGCGACGGCGCGCCGCAGGTGACGCCGGTGTGGATCGATTACGACGGCACGCACGTCCGGTTCAACACCGCCCGGGGACGTGTGAAGGACAAGAACCTCCAGCGCAATCCCCGAATCGCCCTGTCGATCCAGGATCCCGACAACCCATACCGCTATCTGCAGATCCGCGGTCGTGTCGTCGAGGTCACCGAGAAAGGCGCCGACGACCACATCGACGCGCTGGCCAAGAAGTACACGGGGCAGGAGCGCTACGCGCACCGCCGCCCCGGGGAAGTCCGCATCACCGTCAAGGTCCTTCCCGAGACGATCCAGAGCATGGGATGAACGGTCGCCGCTCCCGGACTCTGGCGCGCCCATGATCCAGGTCGAGTCGGTCGCGAAGGCCTATGCCGGCCAGCCGATCCTCCGCGACCTGTCGTGGCGGATCCCCGATCGCGAGCGCATCGGGCTGGTCGGCCCGAACGGAGCCGGCAAGACGACGCTCTGCCGGCTTCTGGCCGGCGTCGAGGAGCCGGACGAGGGGCGGATCGTCCGGCCTCGGGAGACGACCGTCGGCTATCTGCCTCAGGAGGCGGCGGGCCACCCGGAGGGGTCGGTCCTCGCCGAGGTGCTCGCCGGCTTCGCAGACGTGTGGCAGGTCGAGCGCGAGATGGAAGACGTCGCGGCCCGGCTGGCCGCGGCGGCCGGCGCCGAGAGCGCCGCGCTGACGGCGCGTTACGGCGATCTGCAGCACCGCTTCGAGGCGCTCGGCGGCTACCGCCTCGAGACGGAGGCCAACGCGATCTTGAGCGGGCTCGGCTTCCGGCCCGTGGATTTCCCGCGCCCGCTCGCGGAGTTCTCGGGCGGCTGGCGGATGCGCGGCATGCTTGCGCGACTCCTGCTCCAGCGTCCGTCCCTCTTGCTGCTCGACGAGCCGACGAACCATCTCGACATCGAATCGCTCGAGTGGCTCGAGTCGTTCCTGGCCGACTACGAAGGGACGGTCGTGATCGTGTCGCACGACCGCTACTTCCTGAATCGGATGGTCACCTCGATCGCCGAGCTCGCCCCGGCTGGGCTCACGGTCTACCCCGGCGATTACGACGAGTATCTGGTGCAGCGGGAAGCTCGGCGGGAGCTGCTCGAGGCGCAGGCGCGCAACCAGGCCAAGCGTATCGCCGAGATCGAGCGATTCATCGAGCGCTTCCGCTATCAGGCCAGCAAGGCGCGGCAGGTTCAGAGCCGCGTCAAGATGCTCGATCGCATCGATCGAGTCCACGTCGAGGACGAAGCGCGGGTGATCCGCTTCTCGTTCCCGCAGCCGCCGCGGACGGGACGCCGGGTGGGCTCGCTCAGGGGGATCCACAAGGCGTACGGCGACAACGTCGTGTACGCGGACATCGATTTCGAGGTCGAGCGCGGCGCGAAGATCGCGCTGGTCGGACCGAACGGCGCGGGCAAGTCGACCTTGCTCCGGATACTGGCCGGCGCCCTGGCCTTCGACCGCGGCGAGCGCACGCTCGGCGCCCATGTCGCCGTTCACTACTACGCGCAGCACCAGCTCGAGGCGCTGACGCCGACGCTCACGGTGCTGGAGGAGCTGGAGCGGGCGGCGCCCGAGCTCGGTCAGACGCGGCTGCGGACCATCCTCGGCACGTTCCTGTTCTCGGGCGATGCGGTCGAGAAGAAGATCTCGGTGCTGTCGGGCGGCGAGAAGGCGCGCGTCGCGCTGGCGAAGATGCTCGTGCGGCCCGCCGCGCTCCTGTGCCTCGACGAGCCGACCAACCACCTCGATCTCGCGTCGCGCGAGGTGCTCGAGGGGGCGCTGGCCGCGTTTCCGGGCACGATCGTGTTCATCTCGCACGACCGCTACTTCATCAATCGCATCGCGACCGCGATCGTCGAGGTCACGCACGGCACGCTCGTCACCTATCTCGGTAGCTACGACGACTACCTCGACGCCAAGGCGCGCGCTGCCGCCGAGGCGAGCCCCGTCCCCACGCCTCGGCCTCGGCCAGCCTCAGCGCCGCCCGCTCGACCGGAGCCGGCGGTTCGCGCATCCCGGACGGACGCGCCGAAGCGCACCGGAAAGGTCGCGAAGGACGTGCGCGAGCTGCGGCGGCGTCTGGGGGACGTGGAGCGTCAAATCCACGAGCTCGAGGCCCGACTGGCCGAGATCGGCGAGCGGCTGGGCGATCCGGCTTTCTACGCCGACGGCGAACGCGTGCGCGCGGTGGCCGCGGAGCGCAAGAGCGCCGAGGAGCAGGTCACGTGGCTCATGCGCGAGTGGGAGCAGCTGTCCACGGCGCTCGCGGCGCATGAGTGATTTCGGCGCGCCCATCGATCCCGAGGTTCTGCGCCGGGAGCGCGCGAAGGCGCGCGAGCTGCGTCAGAGTCAGTGGTGGAAGCGGCGCATCGCCGACGGGGTCTGCTACTACTGCCGGCGGCGCGTTGGGCACCGCGCGCTGACGATGGACCACCAGGTTCCGCTGGGGCGCGGCGGTCGATCGACCCGCGGCAACGTCGTGCCCTCCTGCAAGGCGTGCAACACGAACAAGAAGGCGCTCGTGCCGTTCGAATGGCAGGCCTACCTCGACCGACTTCACGCCGCCTCGACCGACTGACGTTCGGGGCGCTGGCCCGAGACGGCCGCCTCGCTACAGATCGAACGCGATCGGATAGCCGAACTGAATACCGACCTTGACGCGGTTCGTGTCGGCATCGAAGTCCTGCGTCGTCGACGACTGCCCGACGCGCTGGCGTAGGAACGAGTAGCCGCCAAAGACCGTGATGTAGGAGTTGATTCGATAGGCGGCGCCCAGGCCCACGGTGACCGCGCTGACATCGATGTTCTGGATCTGCTCGTCACTCAGCGACTCGGCCTTGGTCCACCCCACGTTGAGGATGATGAGGAGATCCCGCCAGGTCGGCATGACCAGCGTCCCGGAGACCGTTTGGGTATCCGTCGGGCCGCCGAATCCGCCGGCGACACCGACGCCGCGCGTGTAGAAGACGCTCGCCGTCCCGAACGGCAGGAGTTGCACGAGGCCGGCGCTGAAGGCCGGGGTGATGAAGCTCTCGTCATCCAGCTGGGTGAATGCCGGGCCCCCGTCGGCGCTGACGGTGAGGGACTGGGTCAGGCGGAGGCTGACGCCAAGCGTGGGATTGTGCGTCGTCGCGTTGTGTCGCCGTGACCGGAGCGCAGGTCCAGGTACGTGAAGTTGTACCCGATCAGGCCCGTGAAGCGGGGCGTGAACGCGTGACCGACATTGGTCAGCACCCCATAGGTATCCGAGTCGATCCCCGCGCCCTGCCCCTCGAAACGGAGCAGATTGTAGATGGCCCCGATATCGAGCCTCGTCTGCGGCGCCATCTGCCATCCGAAGGCCGGCGCGAGATTGTTGCTCGTTGACCCCTGTCCATCGAGGCTGAACCCTCCCGCCGTGGCGTCCGGACTCTGATCCCGCAAGAACGTATCGGCGACGGTGAACGTCAGGTGCGGCGTCGGCTGGTAGAAGACGCCGGCGACGGCATTCTGGCGCGCGAAGGCGTCGTTGGGGCTGCTGTCGCGCGCGTACAGCTCGGCGGCGTTGGAGAAGCCGGCGGCCAGCTGGAACCGAGGGCGGTTCGCCAAGAGCATGAGAGCAGGGGTGAAGCTCGTGATGAACTCGGACTGCTTGTTCGCGTTGTTCATGAAGATGTTGTCGGTGAATTCCTCGGCGATGGCGAGCGAAGGCACCAGGTTGACTTCGCGGCGCTCGAGGGGAGCCATCAGCGCCCTAGCAGCTCGAGGGGATAGCCGGACAGGACCGGATACGTCTGACCGAGCGTGGTGCCCAGCGCCGGGATTCGCAGCAGCGGCGAGGATCGCCGCGCTTCCTGTCCCTCCTCCGGTTCCGAGGGTTGCTGCCGGGCGCTGCTCGGGCGAGATTCCTGGCCTCACGCGTGAGACGCGGCCGCGCATACGACCAGGCCGAGGAACGCGCACGCTCGCAGCAACCGAATCACTGACGCATCGCCTGAGACTCCCGTGAGCACTCGCACGCCAGCGCCTCCTGATCCGCGTGGGGACGAACTTCGAGCGGGAACGTGGGCGTGATGTCGCGGCTCGCCCGCGCGGGTTCAGCGCCCAGGAATCGCACTCGGCAGCATGGCGCCGTAGAAGCTCGTCGTTCGCGAGCCACAGGACGCTGAGTCCGAGGATCACGCTCAGAGCCACCGTCACGAGGATCTTGACGTCGAGTGTCTGGAACCGCGGAACACGTGTTCGTTGTGGCCGTGTCCCTGATCCACGCGACGGGCTCGCGACCGCACCGCCGTGCCCGAGACCGACTGTATGGCGCTTCGCGGCCGCGGCCACTCGGGTGAAAGCCGGATTCGCGCACCGGAGAAATCCGGATCCGCGTCCTCGATTACCGATTGGTGTGATCGTGCCGGTGGGCGCGGCAGCTCGCATTCGGCGGCACCGCGGCTCGCTTCGCCAGGCGGCTTCAATTCGCGTATCGGACATTGGACATTGACGGGTTCCGCCGCGGACAGGTTCAATGACTTTCGCGCGCGCGCGCTCGAGTGACTGCCGTGCACCCCCGAACGAAGGAGGCACCCATGAATCCTGCTCGTGTCGTGATCGTCGCCGGACTCGTCGCGCTCGGATCGTTGTCGCCGTGGTCGGCCGACGCCGCGCCGCCGTCACGCAGCGGCGCGACGACGACGTCCGCGCCCGACACCGCTCGGGTCAACATCAACACTGCGGACGTCAAGGAGTTGATGAAGCTCGAAGGCGTCGGCCGTCGTGTCGCCGAGAAGATCGTCGAGTATCGCGATGCCCATGGCCCGTTCAAGAAGCCGGACGAGCTGCGGAAGGTCGAGGGCGTCGGCGACAGCCTCTGGGAGCGCAATCGCACGCGGATCGTGATCAAGTAGCGGCCTGCCACTTTGTGTTTTGGGTCACGACCGACCCGGGTGTAGGATTGGACCAAATCGACCGGGACGTCACAGCGTCCCAGTAGCGTCCCCGCCGGCAATTACGCCGACGGCTGACGTGGTCGAGCCCCGGGCCGGGAGTCGGCATCCGGTTCTGGGTGGGTGGGAACTGGGCCCGCGTGGCGGCCTTGCCGAGAATAGGAGGTGATCCAGCCGATGTGTAACCCTACGGTGATCTGTGAGGTGGTTGCCTCCTAGGCAGGGTCCACGCTAGCTCGGGTGGAACGCCTGGGAGTCCAGGCGCCACCGGCCCCGACGGTCCCGCTTTCACCAGCGGGGCGGCGCGACGCGCGAGTGAAAGCAGAACGCGCCGCAGCCACCGTCGGGGCTTTGTTTTTGTGAGGGGGGCGACCCCCCTCATGCTCCCCCGGCAGTCTCTCGTCTGGACACGTACGGCCGAGAGTTTTGAGCCCCTCGTCTGCCGCAGGGCGTACGGCTATCGGGGCGTCGGTCCGGTGCTCCCCGGCGCGGTTTGTGTGTGCCGGGGGCTGGGCCCCCGGCGCTTGTTGGCTATGGGGCTAGGCTTTGCGGACGTTGGCGGCCTGCAGGCCTTTCGGGCCGCGGGTCACCTCGAACTCGACGCGATCACCCTCGGTGAGGCTCTTGAAGCCCTGGGCCTGGATGGCGCTGAAATGAACGAAGACGTCCTCGCCACCCTCCTGAGTGATGAAGCCGAAGCCCTTCGCGTCGTTGAACCACTTCACTGTTCCTTGTGCCATGACGTTCCTCTTTCTCTGACGGGGAGCCTTACGCCCCGTTGATCCCGGCCTTCGATGGCCGGGGTGTTACGCGCCGCACGCCGTGGCGAGGCTTGATGCCCGTCGGCTGGGGCGCGAATCGAAATCGCATCAATTCCTCGGGACGGGATGTCCCAGGTGTCGCTCGATCACGCGAAGCTGGTCGTGCTCCTCGGGCGACGCGAAGCTCGTCGCCCGGCCGCTCGCTTCCGCTCGCGCGGTTCGACCGATCCGATGGATGTAGTCCTCCGCCGTGTGCGGCAGATCGAAGTTCACCACGTGCGCGATCTCCGGCACGTCGATCCCGCGGGCGGCGATGTCGGTGGCGATCAAGACGCGATAGCGGCCGCTTCGGAACCCGTCGAGAGCCTCCCGCCGCTGCGACATCGAGCGATCGGCGTGCAGGCGCGTCACCCGGTGACCGGCCGCGCCCACGGCGCGCGCCACCCGATCGGCACGATGCTTGGTGCGCGTGAAGACGAGCGTCCGACCGCCCTCCTCGACGAGAAGCTTCAGGAGGAGCGGCGTCTTGTCCTGTCCCGGCGCCTTGTACAGGCGCTGCGTGACTTTCGCGACCGGCTTGGCGCTCACGCCGACCTCGATTCTGACGGGACGGACGAGATGGCGGCGAACCAGGGTCTCGACCTCGGTCGGCATCGTCGCGGAGAAGCAGAGCGTCTGGCGGTCGAGCGGAGTCACGCGCAGGATGCGCTCAACCTGAGGCGCGAAGCCCATGTCGAGCATGCGATCGGCTTCGTCGAGGACGACGATGCGCACGCCGCCCAGCCCGAAGCGATCGACGCTCGAGATGATCGAAAAGCCGGCCTGGAGTCGCCACGATGACGTCGGGCCGCTTCTGGAGCCCCGCGAGCTGCGGGCCCATCGACTCGCCCCCGATGAGCGACCAGCGTACGGACGCCCTGGGCGCCGCCGAGCATGTCGAACGTCTCCGCGATCTGCAGCGCGAGCTCGCGCGTCGGCGCGAGCACGAGCGCGCGCGGCCCCGTCCCGCCGCGACCGGCGAGCGGGGAATCCACGCGGGTGAGGCGTTCGAGCATCGGAATCGCGAATGCGGCGGTCTTGCCGGTGCCGGTCTGCGCGCATCCGATCACGTCGCGGCCTTCGAGGATCGGCCCGATCGCCTGGGCCTGAATCGGAGTTGGCGTGGCATAGCCGGCGCGGGCGATGGCGTCGCGCACCGCCGGTGTGAGTCGAGAATCATCAAACGAACGGAACATGAGGATAGAACACCTTTCTGAGCTGTCTCTTTGTGTTGGGCACCCGGGCCCATTGCCGGGCCCGGGCGGGAATGAACAGGGGAGTATCTAGACCTTCCTGACGTTGGCTGCCTGAAGACCCTTCGGACCGCGAGTTACTTCGAACTCGACCCGATCACCTTCCGCGAGGCTCTTGAACCCCTGGGCTTGAATGGCGCTGTAGTGGACGAATACGTCCTCGCCGCCCTCTTGCGTGATGAAGCCGTATCCTTTTGCATCGTTAAACCACTTTACCTGTCCTTGAGCCATACCTCGAACCTCTCTTTAGGGGGTCTTCAAGCCCCTGTGCTCCCGCCATCGTGGCGGGGTCACCTTCCGGAATTGGAAGGCAAACAAAAACGCCGCGCGACCTGGGCCCGCGCGGCGTGTGTCTCGATCTATCACAATCGTTACCTGACTCCGTGTGTGCCAGAACCGCCGGGTAGAATCGCATGCGATTTCCGCGAAGTCAATGGAATTTATTCCACCGGGCGCGTGACCGGGCGAGAACCATTCCTCGTGCCGAGCCAACCGGGAATCGCGACCGAGAAACGCCCCGCGGTTCCGCCCGCGACGACGACGTGAATCTCGTCCATCGACGCGAATTTGGGAATCAGAGCGTCGGGCTCGCGCCGAGCTTCGCTCGTGCCGTAACGCAGGTTGGTGCCCTCGCCGTGGTCGGCGTCGGGCAGAAGCGCCTGGTAGGGGCGTCGCACCGTCGTGTGCAGGTGGCGCTTGAGATCGTCCTTCGACCAGCCGCCGTCGGCGAAGGTGCGGGCGTGCTCCGGACCCACCACCAGCATCGTGTGGGAATAGAGCGGGAAGTGTTTGCTGTTCCAGAGTCCGGCCATCGACCAGCCCAGCGATCCGCCGAGCTCACGCGCCGTCCGGCTCGCATGATCCGAGATCCCGTGCGGCGCGTCGCCGGCGAACAAGGTGACGGCCGAGCGCTCCGCCGAGAATCCACGGCTCGTGTGAAACGGTGGCCACGGGCTCGCTTCCTCGTTCTCGCCGATGCAATAGGTGTAGCGCCCGGGGTGGCCGAACGTGGACATCGAGATCTCGCCCGGCCGCGCGCCACCGACGTTGATCATGAGCAGACGCAGGGCCCGACCGATCGTCGCGTTCGCACGGTAGCCCGGCCCGAAGACGCCGAACGCGCTATTGAGGCCGATCCGGCCCCGGATCGGGCCGTTGACAACGATGAGCGGCGCACTGAAATGGGTCGAAGTCGAAACGCCGTGCAGGTTGAAGGCCGGATCGCAGGCGCACTCGGCGGCGGCCACGACGACCGGCAGATACTCGGGCCGGCACCCGGCTAGCACGGCGTTGATGGCAGCTTTCTCGACGGTGAGCCGCCCATAGTTCGGCGGCATTTCCCCGAGCAGCTCATCTCGTGACCTCGCGGGGCCGGCCAGCATCCGCTCGACCCGCTCCCGGGTAGGCGGCACGACGGGCAGCCCATCGGTCACGCCCTTGTCGAACCACACCTCGAACTCGTCGCCCGCCGTCACGGCCGCGATGCTATCCTGTGGCGAGGCTTTCCGACAATTCCGGCCCGCGTCCCGGACTCGGCTCCGGACGGATCCATGAGTTCTCGCGAATGACGCTGGCTGTCACCAAAGGTGCCATCCTGGGTGGCCAATCCGAGCCACCTCGCGAAACTGGCCGCTCGCTGGGCTCAATTGACGAGGCAGTTTCCCGGCTCGATCGCGCGACAATGTGAGCCGCCATTCAGATGGAACCGTCTGAAAAATATTGGCTTTTAACCGTACGTCCGGGACGAGGCGGGGCGTCACCGCAACCGCCTTCTAAAGCCTTGGAAAAATGGAGTTTTCGTTTCTGGGTGGCACGAACTGTGCTACTGTGAAAAGCCCGACGCGGGCGTTCAATCGCAGACGGATGGAGCGGTGATGTTCTACAACCTCTTGGCCGGAATGTTCTCTAACGACCTCGCCGTCGATCTGGGGACCGCGAACACGCTGGTTTACGTCCGCGGTGAAGGCATCGTGCTCAACGAGCCGTCAATCGTCGCCATTCATCAGGCGGACCACTCGGTACTCGCGGTCGGCCATGAAGCCAAGGCGATGCTCGGGCGGACGCCCGGCAACATCATCGCGATCCGGCCGCTGAAGGACGGGGTCATCGCCGATTTCGACGTGACCGAGAAGATGCTGCATTACTTCATCTCGAAAGTGCACCGCCGGCGCACCCTCGTCCGGCCGCGCATCGTGATCGGGGTACCTTCGGGCATTACACAGGTCGAAAAGCGGGCCGTCCGAGACTCGGCCATGCAGGCCGGCGCCCGCGAGGTGTATCTGATCGAGGAGCCGATGGCCGCCGCGATCGGCGCCGGGTTGCCGATCCAGGAGCCCGGAGGCAACATGATCGTGGACATCGGCGGCGGGACGACGGAGGTCGCGGTGATCTCCCTTTCCGGAATCGTCTACTCGAAGTCGGTACGCATCGCCGGCGACGAGATGGACGAGGCGATCGTCCAGTACATCCGCAAGCACTACAACCTGCTCGTCGGCGAGCGGCGAGCCGAGGAAATCAAGGTCACGCTCGGGTCGGCCTATCCGATGGGCGGCGACCGCCGCACGATGGAAGTCAAGGGTCGCGACCTGATCGATGGAATCCCGAAGACCATCGTGATCACCGACGAGGAGATCCGCGAGGCCCTGCGCGAGCCCGTCATGACGATCGTCGAGACGGTCCGCACGTGCCTCGAGCGGACCCCGCCGGAGCTCGCGGCGGACATCGTGGACAAGGGTATCGTGATCACTGGAGGCGGCGCGCTGCTCCGGGGTCTGGATCATCTCCTGCGTCAGGAGACGAATCTTCCGGTGACGCCAGGCGACGAGCCGCTGTCGTGCGTCGCGCTCGGCACCGGCCGAGTGCTCGACGAGCTCGATCTCCTGAAAAAGGTCGCGATCCCCGCCTAACAGGGCCTAACAGGGTCTCAGGCTTCTCGCAGGGGGTCGGAAGGTGAAGATTCGGAAGGTCGTACTGCTCGGCTCCCTGGTGGCGGCTTGCCTGGTGCTCCTCACCTTGCAGACGCGCGGATACGGCTCGACCGCCCGCGACGTCTTCGCCGTCGTCGCCACGCCCATCCAGACCGGGCTCGCCAAGGCGAGCCGCGCCACCTTCGGCCTCTGGGCCACCTATCTCGACTGGAAGAACGTGCGCGCCGAGAACCGGCGACTGCGTGAAGAAGTGCAGGAGCTTCGGGTCCGCGCGCTGCGTGTGAGCGAGACCGACGACGAGAACCGCCGGCTGCGCCGGCTGCTCGCCTTGCAGGAGAATCTTCCGCTGACGACCTTGTCGGGGGAGATCATCGCCCGCGAATGGGGCGGCTGGATCCGGTCGCTCACGGTCAATCGGGGTCGCGGCGACAATGTCCCGCGTCTGACGGCGGTGATCTCGCCCAGCGGCCTCATTGGTCGCGTCGTCGACGTCCGCGTCGGCGTGTCGATCGTGCAGGTGCTGACCGACCCGACGTCCACCGTTGGCGCCCACGTGCTGAGGACGCGCACTCCCGGGATCGTCGAGGGGGATCCGCGCGGAACCTTGCGCTTCAAGTTCATGGCCCGCGACGGTGCCTCGATCCAGAACGGTGACGTGCTCGTAACGGCCGGGCAGGGCGGGCTCTTTCCCCGCGGCATCCCGATCGGGACGGTTCGCTCCATCGATAACCGCGGCGCCGCGCTCTTTCACTACGCCGATCTGACGCCCGCGGTGGACTTCGCGCGGATCGACGATGTCTTGCTGGTGACGGGCGACTCCCAGCGGGATCTCACCGCCTACTTTCAGACGGGCGGCTGAATGCGCGCGCTGCTGATCCTGACGGTGGCAGGTGGCTCGGTCGCGCACGCGACCTTGACCCCTCTCGTCAGCATCGCGGGCGTGACGCCGGACGTTCCCCTGATCATGGTCGTTCTCCTGGCGCTGCGGCGCGGCCCCGAGTTCGGCGCTATGACCGGGTTCGTCACCGGCCTGATGCAGGACGCGATCGGCGGCGGCTTGATCGGTGTCCAGGCGCTGACCAAGGCGGTGATCGGGTTCGGGATCGGCGTCGCCGGCGGCCGGCTCAGAGTGAGCCAGCCTCTGGTCCAGGTGCCCGGGCTCGTGGTGCTGACGATCGCCGAAGGGCTCGCGCGCTTCGCGCTCCTGCAGATCTTCCGCTTCCCAGCGCCGTTCGGTGAGCTGATGATGTACGTCGTGCTCCCGCAGGCGCTCTGCAACGGGTTCATCGGCGCGGCCTTTGTCCTGACCTTGGCCGGGGCGCAGACCCTGCGCGACCACTTCGAGGGTAGCCGGCCGTGAGCGTCACGCGTCGATCGCTACCGCGGCGCGATGCCGGCCACCGGCGCGTCATGGTGGTCGCCACCTCCGTGGTATTCGCGTTTCTCGTCCTGATCGGCCAGCTCTGGTATCTCCAGGTGCTCGAGGGCGGCCGGTTTCTCGACGCGTCCGACAAGAACCGGATCCGCGTGCGTCCGATCGCCGCGCCGCGCGGCATCCTCTTCGATCGCCACGGGATGCCGCTCGTCGACAACCGCCCGGCCTTCACGCTCTCGCTGATACCGCGCGAGCTCCCGCGCGACGAGGAGAGTCGCGATGCCGTGCTGGGCCGCGTGGCTTCGCTGCTCCGGATTCCGTACCAGGATCTGACGGACGCCGTCGCGCGGGTGCCGCCCGACTCGCTCCTCCCGGTGCGCGTGCGGCGCGGCCTGACGCTCGCCGACGTCGCCAAGGTGGAGGAGTGGAAGCTCGAGCTGCCGGGCGTCATCACCGAAGTCGAGCCCCAGCGCGTCTATCCGACGAGCCGGTTCGCCGCGCACCTCCTGGGCTACGTCCGGGAGGCCAACGACGAGCAGCTCAAGCAGGGGCGGTACCGGCGCGGGGAGATGGTCGGGCAGAGCGGTCTCGAGCGTCTGCTCGACGAGTACCTGCGCGGACAGGACGGCGGTGAGCGTATCGAGGTCGACGCGATGGGCCGCCCGGTCCGTCGGGTGCAGGCGACGGAGCCGCACTCCGGCGCGCAGGTGATCACCACGGTGGATCGGGGCATCCAGGAGGCCGCCGAGCGCGCCATGGACGGGCTGGCGGGGGCGGTCGTCGTCATGGATCCGCGCAACGGCGACGTGCTCGCGATGGTCTCCACCCCGGCGTTCGAGATCGATCGCTTCACCGGCACGATCGATCGCGAGGCGTGGCTGCGCGTGGTCCAGGATCCGAACTTCCCGCTGCTCAACCGCACGATCCAGACTCAGTACGCGCCTGGATCCGTGTTCAAGATCCTCGTCGCGGCGGCGGGCCTGCAGGAAGGCAGCATCACGCCGCTCGACCGGACCCACTGCAACGGTGAATTCCATCTGGGCACGTCGACGTTCAAGGATTGGAAGGAAGGTGGCCACGGCACCGTCGACCTTCATCGGGCGATCGCGCAATCCTGCAACATCTTCTTTTACGAGGCAGGGCTCAAGATCGGCGGCGCGGCGATCGTGCGGTATGCGAGCATGTTCGGATTCGGCCAGCCGACGGCCATCGACCTGCCCGGGGAAAAGAGCGGGCTGCTGCCACGGCCCGCGCCTGCGCGCGGGCGTCAGAATCGCGCATACCCGCCCGGCGAGACGGTCAACATGTCGATCGGGCAGGGCACGGTGCTGGTGACCCCGATGCAGGTAGCCCGCTTTATGGCCGCCGTCGCCAACGGCGGGGTGCTCTGGCGGCCGCGTCTTGTGCAACGAGTCGAGCGGCCGGACCGCGTCGTCTGGAGCGATCAGGGGCAGGTCGCCGGCCACGTCGAGCTCTCGCCGGTGGTGTGGGCGTTCCTGCGCCAGAGCCTCTGGGCGGTCGTCAACGACAATGGGACGGGCGTGGCGGCGCGGATTCCCGGGCTCGACATCGCGGGCAAGACCGGCACCGCGCAGATGATCGCCAAGTCCAAGGCCGAGAAGGGCCAGGACCACGCGTGGTTCGCGTCCTTCGCGCCGGCGAAGGCGCCGGAGGTCGTCGTCGTCGTGATCGTCGAGCGAGGCGGTAAGGGCGGCCAGGTCGCGGCGCCGATCGCGAGAAAGATCCTGAACGCGATCTTCTTCGAGAAGATCGCCGCGGTGGAGATCGCCGGCTAGTGCTTCGGATCGACCGGCGCCTGCTGCAGAACGTCGACTGGCTGTTGCTGGTGACGGCGTTCGGGCTGGTCGTGATCAGCACGGTGACGCTCTCGAGCCTCCACGTGGGACGGGCGGGCGGCACTGTCGTCGCGCGCCAGATCATCTGGTTCGTCGTCGGTCTCGTCGTCATGGTCTTCGTGGCCAGCCTCGACTCCCGCCGCCTCGTTCGCGCGGCGCCGGCGCTGTACCTGCTGGGCCTCGCCGGGCTGGCCTCCGTCTTCGTGCTCGGGCGCACCGTGTCGGGTGCGCGGCGGTGGGTCGTATGGGGCCCGCTCTCCGTGCAGCCGTCCGAGCTCTTCAAGGTATGCTTCCTGCTAATGATGGTCTGGGCCTTGACCTCCCGCTGGGCGCAACCGGTGGGCAAGCTCACCCTGACCTTGATGTTTCCGATCGTGGCGGTCCCGGTCGTGCTGATCATCAAGCAGCCCGACCTCGGTACCGCCCTCTTGCTCGTCCCGGTGCTGGTCATTCTGTTGATCGGAGCCGGCCTGCGCCTCAAGCTCCTCGGGGGCCTGGCCCTCGTGGCGCTGTCGGCGCTGCCGCTCGGCTGGCTGGCGATGCGGGAATACCAGCGTGAACGGATTCTCGTCTTCCTGGACCCGTTTCGCGATCCGCTCGGGAGCGCGTACAACGTGATCCAGGCGAAGATCGCGATTGGATCGGGCCAGCTCCTGGGCAAGGGCGTAGCCGGCGCGACGCAGAGCCGGCTGGCCTTTCTCCCGGAGCGTCACACGGATTTCATCTTCGCCGTATTCGCCGAGATGTGGGGGTTCGTCGGCTGCCTCGTCCTGCTGCTGTGTTATGTCTTGCTCCTCCTGCGGGGCTTCGACATCGCGGCGACCGCGCGCGAGCCGGTAGGTCGGCTCGTGGCGTTGGGCGCCACGTCGCTGTTAGCGGCGCAGGTCTTGATCAACGTCGGAATGGTGACCGGGCTTCTGCCTGTCGTCGGGATCCCGTTACCGTTGATGAGCTACGGTGGCTCCTCGATGGTCGCCTCCTTCATGACGCTTGGCCTCCTCCTCTCGGTACGAATGCGGCAGTTCCAATGAGACACGGACGACGCGCATGTAAGACGCGGGCGGCCGTGTCGGCGAGGTGCTGCCGTGCGCAAACGTATCGTCGTCAATGCGGGCCTCACCGAAACGCGGGTCGGAGTCCAGGAGGGTAATCTCCTCACCGAGCTCTATCTCGAGCGGCATCGGCACCGCTCGATCGTGGGGAGCGTCTACAAGGGAGTCGTGACGAACGTCCTGCCCGGCATGCAGGCGGCGTTCGTCGACATCGGGCTCGCGAAGGACGCCTTCCTCTATGCCGGCGACTACACGTCCAATCTCGGCGATCTCGCCGGCGCGATGCTGGCGGGCGCCGACGAGGACGACGACGCTGATGTCGATCTCGACGACGAGGAGCTGGAGCCGCGCCGCGAGGCCGCGCCGATCGAAGACCTCCTCCACAAGAACCAGACCGTCCTCGTCCAGGTCTCGAAGGAGTCGCTCGGGACCAAAGGCGCCCGGATCACGTCGTTCATCTCGCTGCCGGGTCGGTATCTCGTCTACATGCCGCAGGCGCGCCACATCGGTGTCTCGCGCCGCATCCGCGACGACCGCGAGCGCGAGCGCCTGCGCGCCGCGCTTCGCTCCGTGAACCTGCCGCCGGGCGGCTTCATCCTGAGGACGAACGCCGAGGGCAAGAGCGAGAGCGAGTTCGCCGCCGACGTCGAGTTCCTGACCCGCCTGTGGGCGCAGGTGCAAGCTCGCTACGAGCAGGCGGCCGCGCCGGCGGTCTTGCACGAGGAGGGCGACCTCACCTTCCGGGTCGTGCGCGATCTGTTCTCACCGGAGGTCGACGAGTTCGTCGTCGACTCCCGCGAGGTCTACGACAAGTGCGCCGGCTACGTCGCGGCGCTCGTGCCCGCGCTGCGCGACCGGGTGCGGCTGTGGGAGGAGCCGACGCCGATCTTCGAGGCGCTCGGCATCGAGAAGGACATCGAGAAGGCGCTGCGTCGGCGCGTGTGGCTCAAGTCCGGCGGCTACATCGTGATCGACCATACCGAGGCGCTCGTCTCCATCGACGTGAATACGGGCAAGTACGTCGGCAAGCGGGACTTCGAGCAGACCGTGCTCAAGATCAATCTCGAGGCGGTCGGCGAGGTCGTTCGCCAGATCCGTCTGCGCGACCTCGGCGGGATCATCATCATCGACTTCATCGACATGGAGTCGGCGGAGCATCGCGAGCAGGTGTACCGCGCGCTCAAGCGCGCTCTGGCCGAGGACAAGGCCCGCACGAACGTGCTCGAGATCTCCGAGCTGGGCCTGGTGGAGATGACCCGCAAGCGCGTACGCCAGGACCTGCGCTCGTTGCTCTCGGTCGTGTGTCCGACGTGCAAGGGGAGCGGCATCACGAAATCGGATGCGACGATCGCCGCCGAGATCTTCCGCGCCGTTCAGGCGAAGGTCGCCACCGCCGGGGACGCGAACGGCCGGGACGTGGTCATCCGCGTCCATCCGGACCTCGGGCGGTACTTCGAGGGCGACGGTCAGGACGGTCTGGAGCGGCTCTCGCGAGCCCTCGACCGCAAGATCACCATTCAGCCGAACCTCGCCGAGCGCGAAGGCTACGAGGTCAGGCTGCGCGGCGGAGCGCCGCAGTGACCCGCTGATGGCCAAGCAGCGCGCGTCTCGCATCAGCCAGGCCAGGCTGGTCGGCGATCTGAAGCTCGCCGCCAAGCGCGGGGACCGCACGGCGCTGTCGCTGGCCCTCGATCAGATGCGCACCCTGGCCCATTCGCCCCGATACTGGGAGAAGTACCTGGCGCTCCTGTCCAATCCGCTCGCCCGCCTCGTCGACCTGCTCGTCATCAAGCAGGGCGATCGCATTGCCTACCAGAAGGGATGGAAGCTCCCGAGACCTCAGCCGGCGAAGCCCAAGGCTAGACGGAAGGGAGTCAAGACGAGACCGGGCCGCCCGCCGACGGACGTCCACGGCAGAGCAGCCCTCCCTCTTCGAGGTCTGAGCCGCTCTGCCGGCCGATGCCGGTGACGCGCGCGTTCGTCATCGTCAATCCCGCGGCCGGCGGCGGCCGCACGGCACGCGCGTGGCCCGAGGTCGCCGCCGAGCTTGGCCGCTCCGGGCTCGCCTTCGAGAGTGTCTGTACCACTCGGCGAGGTCATGCCACCGATCTGGCTCGGCGAGCCGCCGGCGCGGGCTGGCCGCTCGTGGTCGCCGTCGGCGGCGACGGCACCGTGAACGAGGTCGTCAACGGGGTGACCGGCGAGCGCGCGACGCCGCTCGCGACGACCGGCGCGATCCTCACGGGTCGCGGCCGCGATGCGTGCCGGAACTTCGGCCTCGCCTCAGACTGGCGCCTCGCGGTCCGTCGGCTCGTCGAGGGCGACGACGTGCCGTTCGATCTGGGCGTGGCCGAATGGTCGGGCGGCGCGCGCCGGTACTTCGTCAACGCGGCGGGCGCGGGCTTCGACGCGGCCGTGGCGCGCCGCGCGGCCTCGCGCGGCGGCGTCGGCACGCTTCCCTATGTGCTCGCGGTGATCGAGGGGCTCGTCGCCCACCGGCCCCTTTCGACGACGCTTCAGGCCGATGGCGAGGCCGAGCAGTCCGCGGATCTCACGACCGTCGTCGTCGCCAACGGCGCCCACTACGGGGGTGGTATGAAGATCGCGCCTTTGGCGGACCCGGCCGACGGCGTCCTCGACCTGGTCGTCATCGGCGCGCTCGGTCGCGCGGCGCTCGTCCGGTGGCTCCCCACAGTCTACCGCGGCGGCCACCTCGCGAACCCCAAGATCACCCTCCGTCGAGTCCGCCGCGTGAGCGTCGTGGGCGCCGCGCCCTTGCCGACCCACGTCGACGGCGAGCCGACCCAGGACACCCCGGTGACTTACCGGGTCTCACATCGAGCGCTTCGCCTGCGGTGCTGAGCGTCCTGCTGAGCGTCGGTTGACACCGCGGTGAGCCAGGACGATACTACCCCCAGGGGGTATACCTCGCGAATGATCAACGAGGAAACGAAAGCCAAGGCCCTTGGGCGCCTGCGCCGAATCGAAGGACAGGTGCAGGGCCTTCAGCGGATGATCGACGGCGAGGCGTACTGCGTCGACATCCTGCTGCAGGTCTCGGCCGTGCAGGGCGCCCTCGAGCAGGTCGAAAAGCTCTTGCTCGGCCGGCACATCGAGTCGTGCGTCGCCGACGCGCTGCGCACCGGATCGAAGAGCGAGCGCCAGCAGAAGATCGACGAGCTGCTCGATGTGTTCGCGCGCTTCCGGGGCAAATGATGGCGGAGCAACACGCGACCGATGTCGTCGCGTCCGTCCGCGGCATGCACTGCGCGGCGTGCGTCGGCAAGGTCGAGCGCGCGCTGACGTCGGTACCCGGCGTCGATCGGGCGTCGGTCAATCTCGCGACCGAGCAGGCCACCGTGTCGTTCGATCCGGCGCTGACGAGCCTCGACGCGCTGCAGACGGCGGTCGCCGCCGCCGGCTACGAGCTGGCCGAGCCCCGTGCCGGCGGCGGACCGGTCGACGACGCCGAGCAAACCGCGCGGAACGCAGACCAGCGGCGCCAGAGAAACCGGCTGGTCGTCGGTGCTGTGCTCTCGGTGCCCGTGCTCCTCGGCGGGATGTCCCACCTCCTGCCATGGGTGCCGGCGGTGCTCCGCGACCCGTGGGTCCTGCTGGCCCTCACGACGCCCGTCCAGTTCTGGGTCGGCTGGCCGTTCCATCGCGGATTCCTGCACGACCTGCGCTACCGGAGCGCATCGATGTCGACCCTGGTCTCGGTCGGCACGAATGCCGCATATTTCTTCAGCGTCGCGGTGACCGTCTGGCCCCACGCGTTCCCGCACGGCGCGATGACCTACTACGACGTCAGCGCGGTTGTCATCACCCTGGTCGTGCTCGGGCGGTGGCTCGAGGTGCGCGCGCGGGGACGAACCTCGGAGGCGATCCGCCGCCTGGTGAGCCTCGCCCCGCGCACCGCGCGACTCGTCCGCGACGGCGTCGAAGTGGATGTGCCGACGGCCGACGTGCGTGTCGGTGACGTCGTTCGCATTCGGCCGGGCGAGCGGGTGCCGGTCGACGGAGTCGTCACCGAGGGCGCCTCCACGATCGACGAGTCGATGCTGACCGGCGAGAGTCTGCCCGTCGAGAAGATGCTCGATTCGAAAGTCTTCGCGGGCACCGTCAACCGGACGGGGAGCTTCGTGTTTCGCGCGGCGCGTGTCGGCAGCGAGACCACTCTGGCGCGTATCGTCAAGCTCGTCGCCGACGCCCAGGGCTCGCGCGCGCCCATCCAGCGGCTCGCCGATCGCGTCGCGGCAGTCTTCGTGCCGATCGTGCTGGGGATCGCCACCTTGACCTTTTTCGCGTGGTGGGCCTTTGGACCGGCGCCGTCGGCGGTCTACGCGCTGACGAACGCGGTGGCGGTTCTGGTCATCGCGTGCCCCTGCGCCATGGGCCTCGCGACGCCGACCGCGATCATGGTCGCCACGGGCCGCGGCGCCGAGCTCGGGATCCTCGTCAAGAACGCCACGGCGCTCGAGCTGCTCGATCGCGTCGACACGATCGTGTTCGACAAGACCGGCACCTTGACCGTCGGCCGCGTCGTGGTCACCGACGTGATCACCGCGGCCGGCGCTGACGTTGGCGCGGACGAGCTCCTGGCGCTCGCGGCGGCGGCCGAGCAGGGCTCGGAGCACCCGCTGGGCGAGTCGATCGTGGCCCGGGCCAAGGAGCGCGGCCTGGCGCTGCCGCCGATCGCGGAATTCACGACGGTGCCGGGCCAGGGGATCGACGCGCTGGCGGCCGACGGCCGCGTCCTGCTCGGCAACCGTACGCTGATGGACGCGCGAGGCATCGACGTCGAGGCCCTGACTCCACGAGCGAGGACCCTCGCGGCGGAAGGCAAGACCGCGGTCTACGTGGCCCTCGGCGGACGGGCGCTCGGCGTCATCGCCGTCGCCGACGCGCTCAAGACCGAGGCGCCCGAAGCGCTCGCGGCCCTCGCGCGGCGAGGGCTGGCCGTCGTGATGCTGACCGGCGACGCGCGGCCGACCGCCGAGGCCATCGCCGCCCGCGCGGGCATCCGGCGGGTCCTCGCCGAAGTCTTGCCCGAGGACAAGGCCCGCGAGATCGCGACGCTCCAGGAGGAAGGCCGGCGGGTGGCGATGGTGGGCGACGGCATCAACGACGCGCCGGCGCTCGCCCGCGCCGACGTCGGAATCGCGATGGGTTCGGGCACCGACGTGGCGATCGAGGCCGCCGACGTGACCCTCGTCCGCGGCGATCTGCGTGGCGTCGTGGCCGCCATCGATCTCTCGCGCCGGACCATTCGCATCATCAAGGAGAATCTGGTCTGGGCGTTCGGATACAACGTCGTGCTGATCCCGGTGGCGGCCGGCGTGCTCTACCCGATCTGGGGAGTCCTGCTCTCGCCGATCCTGGCCGGCGCCGCGATGGCGTTCTCGTCGGTGTCGGTGGTCACGAACAGTCTCAGGCTCAAGAAATGGCGGAGCGCGGCCGTCGCCGATTCGGCGCGGGCCGAGCTCTCCGACTCGAAGGGAGGCCAGACGATGGCCGTCGATCCCGTGTGCAAGATGACCGTGGAGCCCGCCCGGGCGGCCGCGCAGTCGACGTACCGAGGCCAGACCTACTACTTCTGCGCCGTCGGCTGCAAGCAGCAGTTCGACAAAGAACCCGAGAAGTACCTGGCCAAGTGATCTCGTGATCACGCCGGCACTGCTCCGGGACCGCGACCGGTACGAACGCGTGATGGACGGATGGGTGGACAACACCCATCCGGACGCGTTCACCCACACGGTCGCGCTCAGCGACGACGATCAGGCCGTCGAGCTTTCGGTGGTGGCCGAGCCGTCGCCGAGCTATCTCATCAAGGAGGCGCGCTGCCGGCGTGTCGCCGGGGCGCTCGATCCGGCCCTTCTGGCGAGCGTCGAGCGGCTCGCCGGCACCGCGATGGTCGGCGGCCTGACCCTCCGGGTCGCCGAGCTCACCGGGTCGGGCCCAGGGGCCGCCTTCGTCCTCGGTGCGGTGGTCGAAGTCGCGCGGCTCGCGCGTCAGACGGCCAAGCTGCCGCGCGACCTCGCCGAGCGCGCGGCCGGCGGCAACGCGCGGGAATGCTGGCAGCTCGACATGACCGGATGGGTCGATCTGCCCAATTCCTGCTTTACGTACACCGACGCGGGACGAAGCCTCTTCGGCTCGCGCGCCATCACGACGCCGATGCAGCCCGACCTCTATAGCTCGCGGCTGGGTCAGCGGCGCGTGTTCGAGCGCAAGAAGGTCGCGCGCCTGACCCGTCGGGATGGACGCCTGGCGCTCTTCCACTCGATGCACGACAACGTCCACGGCTTCGAGATCACCTACGAGATCGATCTGACGACCGGCAGGATCGTGCGAGCGGAGCACATCACACCGCGCCTGCCGTACATGGGCATCTGCTCGGAGCCGCAACGGAAGATCGCCGCACTCGTCGGCGAGAGCGCCGACGGAGGCCTCCGGCGGCGCATCCAGAGCCACCTCGGCGGCGAGACCGGCTGCGCCCAGCTCTACGACCTGACGTCGGATCTGCTCAAGCTTTTGACCTGAGCCGGCTCGCCGGCGGGAATCCCCAGCACGTCCTGCGGTGTATACTACCCGTCGGCATGCAGTCCCTGCCCATCGGCAAGCTTCGTGCCGAGACGCTGCAGGCGATCTTCGACAAGCACCACACCAAGGATCCCCGCGTCGTCGTCGGTCCCCGGGTCGGTGAAGACGCCGCCGTCATCGACATGGGCGACCGGTACCTCATCGCGACGAGTGACCCCATCACGTTCGCGACCGCCGAAATCGGGTGGTATGCCCTCCATGTGAACGCCAACGACATCGCGGTTCGCGGCGCTCGCCCGCGATGGTTCCTGGCCACCTTGCTGCTGCCCGCGGGCGCCAGCAGCGACGCCTCGGTCGAGGCGCTGTTCGCCAACCTGCACGCGGCGTGCGAGGAGCTGGAGGTGGCCCTGGTCGGTGGCCACACGGAGGTCACGCACGGGCTCGATCGCCCGATCGTGGCCGGGACGATGCTGGGCGAGGTCGACAAGGACAAGCTCGTGACGACGGCGGGCGCGCGGGTGGGCGATGCTGTCGTGATGACGAAGGGCGTTCCGCTCGAGGGCGCGGCGATCCTCGCCCGCGAAAAAGAGGCCGAGCTGCGGGAGCGCGGCGTGTCGCCGGCGGCGATTCGCCGGGCGAAGGGCTTTCTCAAGGCCCCCGGGCTCAGCGTGGTCCCCGAGGCCGAGATCGCCTGCGAGCTGGCCACCGTGCACTCGATGCACGATCCGACCGAAGGCGGGATCGCCACCGCGCTCGTCGAGCTGGCCGATGCCGCCGGGGTCGGGCTTCGCATCGATCGCGACCGCGTCATGGTACTGCCGGAGGGCCGGGCGATCTGCGAGGCGCTCGGGCTCGATCCCTTGGGCACGATCGCGTCGGGTGCGCTCCTCATGACTCTGGCACCCGCCGATGCCGGCATCGTGATCCACGCTCTCGCGCGCGAGTCGATCGACTGTCACTTCATCGGCCAGGTCGTGCCGCGCGAGCAGGGCGTCACCCTGATGAGCGGGAGCCGCCAGGAGCCGATGCCGGTGTTCGCGCAGGACGAGATCACCCGGTTGTTCCAGGGCGGCTGACGGCATGCCCCTCGTTGGCTACTCGCATCGCCCCGTCGCGCTCGGGCGGCGGGGCATGGTCGCCTCGGCGCACTCCTACGCCACCGTCGCCGGTCTCGACATCCTGAGGGCCGGCGGCACCGCGGCCGACGCGGCGGTCGCGGTGAACGCCGTGCTCGGCGTCACGCAGCCCGAAAACTGCGGGGTGGGCGGCGACATCTTCTGTCTCTACTACGAAGCCGCGACCGGGAGCGTCCACTATCTCAACGGGAGCGGCCGCTCGGGCTCCCGCGCGAGCCTCGACGAGCTGCGCCGTCGCGGCATGGACAAGCTGCCCGTCACCGGTCCGGCCACAGTCAGCGTTCCCGGCTGTGTGCGGGGCTGGGCGATGCTGCTGGAGCGATTCGGCACGCGTCCGCTCGGCGAGCTTCTCCAGCCCGCGATCCACTGGGCCTCTCGCGGAATCCCGATGGGATCGCTGTTGAGTCAGACGATCCGCGAAAGTATGCCTGTTCACACGGATCCAGAGTGGCGGCGCATCTTCGCTCCTGGTGGCAAGCGCCCGGCGTTCGGGGAGGTCTGGGCGCAATCCGATCTGGGCCGCACCTTGGCCGACCTGGCCGCCGAAGGCCCCGACCTCTTCTATCGCGGGCGCGTCGGTCAGGCGATCGCGCGACGGATGGAAGCCGAGGGTTTCCTGACCTCCGACGATCTGGCCCGTCACATCGGCGAGTGGGATGAGCCAATCTCGACGACCTACCGCGGTGTGACCGTCTACGAGACACCGCCGCCGACTCAGGGGATCGCCGCGCTCCTCGGGCTCAACATTCTGGAGGGGCTGGCGCTCGCCGACCATCCACCGCACTCGGTCGAGCATCTGCACATGCTCGTCGAGGTCTCGAAGCTGGCGTACGCCGACCGGGATCGGTGGATCGGCGATCCGGCGCAAACGAGAGTGCCGGTCGCCGGGCTTCTGTCCAAGTCCTACGCCGCCCGGCGGCGGGCCGACTTCGATCCGTCGAAGGCGCAGTCCCACGCCTTCGGCGATCCGCGAGGCGACACCACGGGCTTCGTCGTGGCCGACGAGCGCGGTAACCTGATCAGCGTGATCCAGAGCCTCTTCAACGCCTTCGGCTCGGGAGTCGTCGCGCCGGGTACGGGCGTGGTGCTCCAGAACCGCGGACGCCACTTCAGCACCGACCCGTCGCATCCGTCGGCGCTCGCGCCGGGCAAGCGCCCCTTTCACACGTTGATGGCGTCCATCGCGACCCGGGACGAGCGGCCCGTGCTCGGCTTCGCGACCATGGGCGGCAACGGGCAGGCGATGTTCCATCTGCAGGTGCTGACGAATCTCTACGACTACGGAATGGACATCCAGGAGGCGATCGAGCGCCCGCGCTTCCTGATCGGCGCGTTCCTGCCGGGGGATTCGGATGACATGACGCACGTCGAGGCGCGCGTGCCCGCCGAGGTGCTCGCCGGTCTGATAGCCCGGGGCCATCGAATGAAAGCCGCTCCCGAGCTCTTCTGGCGATGCGGCCACGCCCACGGGATCGTCCTTCGCGACGGCACCCTGATGGGGGGCGCCGATCCGCGGGGCGACGGCATCGCGTTGGGCTTCTAGCGATGCGAGCCGTCGTCCGGGCGCTGGGGCTCGTGGTTCTTCTCGTGACGCCGTCGGCGGCGGCGGACTGGGGCCAGATCACCCCCGGAACGACCACGCAGCCCGATGTTCGCTCGCGATACGGCGCGCCTACCAGGGAGACGCCCCAGAAGATCGAAGGCTACGACGCGCTACAGTGGGTGTACGAAGGCGCTCAGGCGCCGGCCGGGATCGTGAGGATGATCGTCGACTTCGGCCTCCTCTCGCCCGCGGGCTACCGGAAGGAGGTCGTGCGCACGTTCAGGCTCGAGCCCAAGCACGACATCTTCAACCGCAAGCTCGTGGTAGACGGCTGGGGGCCGCCGTCCCGCATCGGCAAGGACGGTGACCTGGAATTCTTCCTCTACGAGGAAGGGCTGCTGGTCTACTTCGGCAAGGACGCGCAAGAGGTGACCCTCATGATCTTCACCGTGCGCCAGAAGCTGCCGCCCGCGACGGCCCCGCCTCCGAGCGCGCCTCAGCGGTGAAGGACGAAGATCTGCGCAGGCTCGACGTCTGGCCGTAGCTCCACGTAGTTCCGCGCGCCCGTCCACTCGTACCACTGGTCGCTGACGAGCTCGTGCACGCGGTAGCGCTGGGACGCGCCGATCCCCAGCTCCGCGATCGGCACGTCGACCACGCTGGCGTGCGTCGCGAAGGGGTCGAAATTGACCGCGACGAAGACGAGGTTGTCCCGCTCGGGAGTCATCTTGCCGTAGAAGAGGATGTTAGGGTCGTCGGCGTTGTAGAACCGGAGATTCGTGTAGTCGTGGAAGGCGCGGTTCTCGCGCCGGATCCGGTTGATCCGCGTCACGTAATCCACGAGGTTGCCGGGCGCGTCCCAGTCCCGTGCCTTGTACTCGTACTTCTCCGAGTTCAAGTACTCCTCCGAGCCGGGCTCTCGCGGCACGTTTTCGCAGAGCTCGTAGCCGGAGTAGATCCCGTACAGGGACGAGAGCGTGGCGGCCAGGGCGAGGCGCAGCTTGAAGGCGGGCCGACCGCCCTGCTGCAAGGTCTCGTGCAGGATGTCGGGCGTGTTCGGCCAGAGGTTGCCGCGAAAATACTCCGCCACCGGCGGGGTGGTGATCTCCACGAGATAATCCGTGAGCTCCTGCTTCGTGTTGCGCCAGGTGAAGTACGTGTACGACTGGCTGAAGCCCGCCTTGGCGAGCGCCTTCATCATCTTGGGGCGTGTGAACGCTTCGGCCAGGAAGACGACCTCGGGATGCGTGTCCTTGATCGCGCCGATCAACCATTCCCAGAACTTCACGGGCTTGGTGTGGGGATTGTCGACGCGGAACGTGCTCACGCCGTGGCCGATCCAGAACTCGAGGATCCGCCGCATCTCCTCCCAGAGCTCGCGCGCCGCCTCGCCCTGAAAATTCAGCGGGTAGATATCCTGGTACTTCTTCGGCGGGTTCTCGGCGTACTTGATCGTGCCGTCGGGACGGTGGAAGAACCACTCCGGGTGCTCGCGAACCCAGGGATGATCCGGCGAGCACTGGATGGCGAAGTCGAGCGCGACCTCGAGCCCGAGCCGTCGCGCGGACTCGACGAACCGGTCGAAGTCCTCGAGCGTGCCGAGATCCGGATGCACGGCGGTGTAGCCGCCGTCGGCGCTGCCGATGGCCCACGGGCTGCCGGGATCGCCGACGGCCGCGACGAGGGCGTTGTTGCGCCCCTTTCGGTGAGCCCGCCCGATCGGGTGGATCGGCGGCAGGTACACCACGTCGAAGCCCATTGCCGCGGCCCGCGCCAGCTGCGCTTCGGCCTCCTTGAAGGTCGCGCTCCGGTCAGCCGACGTGCCGGAGCGCGGGAAGAACTCGTACCAGGCGGCGAACCGAGCGCGCTCCGGGTCGACGATCACCTCGAGCTCGTGTTGGGCCCACGTCGACTCCGCCCGGTCGAGATGGCGCGTCATCAGGGCGGCCAGCTCCGGGTCGGCAGCCACCGCCACGGCCTCCGCCGGCGACGCGGCCCGCTCGAGCCGGCCGGCGTACGTGTCGAGCGCGGTACGGTCGGCGTCCGCGGTCGCCCGCGACGCCGCGGCTTGGATCAATGTCAGCCCTTCGCCCAGCGCGCTCTCGAGGTCCTGGCCGCCGGCGCGGCGCTTCTCGAGGTCGACCAGCCACGATCGGAACGTCTCCGTGAGCGCTTCGATCGTGTAGCGATACCGCCCCATCGCGGCCAGGGTGAACGCGCCGGCCCAGCGGTCGTTGTCCACGTGGCGCATCGGCGTCTCGCGCCACGCGCGGTCGCCGTCGCGGCGATAGCGCAGGTAGGCGGCGAGCACGTCGTGGCCGTCCTTGAAGATGTCGGCGGAGACCTCGAGCGAGGCCCCGACCTCGCGCTTGATCGGATAGCGGCCGCCGTCCACCGCCGGGGCGATGCTCTCGATGACGACGGTGCGCCGGGGTGTGTCGATCGACCGCGCGCTCATGGCCGCGCTACGGAGCGAGACTGAAGCCGAGAGCGGCCGCGAGCGGCAGGAGATCGCCGCGCGCATCGGGCCGCTCGCTCCAGATCTGGAAAAATCGGTTCTGGGTCGCCCAGTGTCCGTACCGGATGCCGAGGCGGCGCGCGCCCTCGACCAGGGCGGTCGCCTGCGCGACGCGCTCGCGCGAGGGCTCCTCGGCGACGGCGTCGAGGGCGCGCGCCACCGCGCGCTGCATGACCAACCGCTCCGGCATGAGGTCGAGCGTCAGGCCGAGGACCTTCGCTTCGTCAATGATGGCGACGGCGCGGTCGGGAAGCGCCCCGAGCTCGGCGAGGGGCTCGAGCTCAGCGGCGATCTGCTGCTCCAGCACGTGACGCGCCACGATGGCGAGCGTCTCGGGAATCGGCGCGTCCGCCTCGCGCAGGTAGTGGACGAGTTTTCGATTTTCCTCCCAGATCTTCCGGTAGGTTTCCTCGTAACGCTCGAGCGTCGCCCGGATCACGTTGGTCAGGACGCGCCGGCGCTCGTCCAGGAAGAGGTGGCCGAGCGACGAGAGACCGCCCGGGAAGTACTCGTCGAGACCCCGGACGAGGTCGGCGACGCTCTGGCGCGCGCAGCGCGCGAGCAGGTCGGTCTTCAGCGCGTCGTACGTCGCCTGATCGTCCCAGGTCCGGACACCGCACGAGAAGTCGTGGCCGCCGAAGTAGACGAGCGCGTACATCATCTCCCGCGTCTCGCCCGGCATCGCGGAGCTCACGCGCACGTGAGCGACGACGAGCGTCGTGCCGTCGGCGCTCTCCCGCGCGTCGTCCATCCGTTCGACCCGATAGGCGTAGATGTTCGTGTCGGGGGGGTATTCCTCGAGGAGGCCGGTGATCGCGTAGTGCGTCACGACTCGGCTCAGGTTGACCGCCGTCGGCCGAACCAGGCGCCGGTAGACCTCGCCGCCGTCGCGCATCTCGGGCACGTTGCTCGGTGCCGCCGTGAGCCGGCGGACGAACTCGTCCTCGAGTCGCCCCCCGCCGACGTCGTTCAGGTACTGGAGCGCCATCGCCGCGTAGCGCAGGATCTGCACGGGCTCGATGGCCGAGATCTCGTCGAAGAACCACCCGCACGAGGTGTACATGAGGAGCCGGTGCCGCTCGAGCTCGAGCAGGCGCCGCGCCTCGACGTGCGCGGCCGGGTCGAGGTTGCCGTGGGCGTGAGCGGCGAAGAACGCGGCGAGCCGCTCCGGACTCCGGTCGAGAAGCACCGCAGCGTAGTCGTCGCGCGCCGCCCACGGGTCTTTGAGGTGCGCCGAGGCGCGCGCCTCGAAGTAGGGATCGATCTGGTCGCGGAGCCAGTCGAGAGCCTCGCGGAGCGGGGCCCGCCAGCGCTGATGCCAGTCGCCGCGCGTGCGGCAGCCGCAATCAGACCGCCAGCGCTCGATCCCGTGGGCGCAGCTCCACGAGGTGCGCTCGCGGATCTCGACCTCGTGCGTGGGCGGGTTGGCGGCCAGGAACGAGCCGTAGTTCGTGAGGGTCGCGGTCCCCTCGGCCTCGATCTGCTGGACCGCCGCCGCCAGCGCCATCTCGCCGAAGCGGCTGTGATGGCCGTAGGTCTCGCCGTCGGTCGCGCAGTGGACGAGTTGCGGCGACGTGCGCGCGTCCGAGAAGGCCGCGTTGAGCCACGCCACGAGATTCTCGGCGCGCTCCAGCAATCGCTCGAACGCGATCGCGCGCGAGATGTGCCCGTCGTAGAAGAACAGCGCCAGGCTGAGCCCGCGCGGACCGCGCCAGAGATAGGGTCGGCTCGGATCGATCCCGCCGCTGGTGTCCTGCCAGGCCCCGGTACCGAGCGGCCGCACGCGCTGGGCCTGATGGGGCGCCAGGATCGTGAACTTCACGCCGGCCTCGGCGAGCACCTCGAGCGACTCGTTGTCGACCGCCGTCTCGGGAAGCCAGAGCCCTTCGGGCTCGCGACCGAACCGCGCGCGGAAGTCGTCGATCCCCCAGCGTACCTGCGTGACCTTGTCGCGGCGCGTGGCCAGCGGCATGATCATGTGGTTGAAGACCTGAGCGCACGCGTTACCGTGGCCCCGGGCCTCGACGCTCGCGCGGTCAGCCTCGATGATCTTCGCGTACACGGCCGGCCGGTGGCGCTCGAGCCAGGCGAAGAGCGTCGGCCCGATGTTGAACGAGATCTTCTCGAAGTTGTTGACGATGTCCAGCACGCGGTTCTGCTCGTCGACGCTCCGGGCCGCCGTGTTCGGCGCGTAGCACTCGGCGGTCACGCGCTCGTTCCAGTCGTGGTACGGCGACGCCGAGTCCTGCACCTCCACCGACTCGAGCCAGGGGTTCTCCCGCGGCGGCTGGTAGAAGTGGCCGTGGATGACGATCGCGCGGTTCAAAATTCCTCCATGCCACGCAGGAACTCGCGGCGGCCCCCGCGGGCGAGCACCACCAGGCCCGAGGCGTCGACGTGGTACTGACGGCGGTCGGCGGCCGCGTCGTGGCCGATCTCGGCGCCGGCCGGAATGATGTTGAACCGGTCGATGATGGCGCGCCGGAGGTGGGCGCCCTTGCCCACGGTGGTGTGGTCCATGACGATCGAATCCTCGATCACCGCGCCTTCGTTGACCCACACGGACCGGCCGAGAATCGAATTGCGGATCGTCGCCCGCTTGACCAGCGACGACTCGCCGATCTGCGCGTTGTCGACGTCGCCCCCGATGAAGCGGGCGGCGGGACCGGCGTGGTGCTCGCTGCGGATCGGCCAGAGCCGGTTGTCGAGGTCGAAGCGCGGCGACTCGCCCAGGAGGTCCATGTGGGCTTCCCAGTACGAGGCGACCGTGCCGACGTCGCGCCAGTACGCCTGCTCCTCGTACGGCTTGACGCCGGGGACCTCGTTCTTCTGGAAGTCGTAAGCGAACACGCGGCCGGTCGGCACCAGCTCCGGAATGATCGAGCGGCCGAAGTCGTGATCGGTGGAGCGCCGCGCGTCGGCCACGAGCGCGTCGACGAGCGGCTGGCGGGAGAAGATGTAGTTCCCCATCGACACGAGCGCCCGCTCGGGGTCGTCGGGGAGCGGCGCGGGGTTGGCGGGCTTCTCATCGAACTGGACGACCCGCCCCGCGCGGTCCACGGCCAGCACGCCGAACTGGCGGGCTTCGGCCAGCGCGACCGGCCGGGCCGCGATGGTCGCGTCGGCGCCCGATTCCTGATGGAACGCGAGCATCTGGTTCACGTCCATCCGGTACACGTGATCGGAGCCGAACACCGCGACCACGTCCGCGTTGAAGTCGTCGATCAGGTTGAGGTTCTGCAGCACCGCATCAGCCGTTCCTCGATACCAAGCGGCGCCGACCCGCATCTGCGGCGGGACGACGGTCACGAAGAAGTCGGGGAGCATGCCGCTCGTCCGCCAGGCCAGGCGCAGGTGCTCGATCAGCGACTGCGCCTTGTACTGCACGAGGACGTAGAGCGACGGCATGTCCGAGTTCACGAAGTTCGAGAGGACGAAATCGATCAGGCGGTGTCGGCCCCCGAAGGGCACGGCCGACTTCGAGCGCTCGCGCGTCAGCGGCTGCAAGCGATCGCCCCGGCCGCCGGCCATGACCATCGCGAGGACACGTGCGCGCCGCGGCATCCGAGCTAGCTCGCGGCGGGCGCCCCGAGACCCCAGCGCGGGTCGAGGTCCGGGAAGCAGAAGTCATCGCGCTCGAGCCGCTCGAGCGATTGCGCGGCGTCGCTTGAAAGCGCGTCGCCGGCCTCCAGCGCCCGCGCCATCTCGCACAGGCGCTTGAACTCGGCGTAGTGCTCGGCCACCCGCCGCTCGGCATAGTCGGACGCGGTTCCGGTCGTGATCAGGAACTGCCAGTCGGAGGACTGCAGCAGCAGGAGCTCCCGCGTCGCCTGGGCGAGCACGCGCTGGAGCTCGGGGCGGCCGTTACCCGCCAGACGGGTGAGATGACCGACCCACTCCACCTCGGCACTGTACACGCGGTCCCAGGTCCACTCGGTCTCCCGGTTGAGCCACACCCGGTGATCGCCGCCCTCGCCCCACGAGCCCTCCGGAAGCGCCAGGGTGGTGCGCGCCGGCACCGACTCGAGCGCCTCGCCGAGCGTCATGCGCGGCACGTTGCGGCGCTCCATCTCACGCGCGATGTGCTCGAGCCACAGGGGGCCCTCGAACCACCAGTGACCGAACAGCTCCGCGTCGTAAGGAGAGCAGACGAGCGAGGGGCCCTTGCCGGCCCGCGCCAGGGTGTCCTGCACCAGGTCGACGAAGTGGCCGGCTTGAAGGCCGGCTTTCTGAGCCGCGACGGCGGGGTCGTAGACCGCCTTGGTACCGAGGTCGCCCTGGTTGTCGCTGATCCGCCAGAACCGCAGCCCGCCCGGGAAGTGCTTCTTGTGGAATTCGAGGAACGCGTAGTCGCCTGGGTAGCCGTGCTCGCGGCTCCACACCTGAAGGGTGGTCTTTGGGTCGCGGAAGAAGGCGATGGCCTCACCGTGGCCCCCCCTCGAGGCAACCCGATATGGAAGGTACGGCGAGCGTGCCTGACTTGTGGGCAGTGCCGGCGGGGGCTCGGTCTTGGCTTCTTTCCTGAAGGGAAGAAAGTCGCGATACATGAACAGCGGCTGACTGGCCGAGACCAGGTGGGCGTCGGCGATGAAGTACTCGAGGCCGTGCGTGGCCAGCATCTCCTCGATGCCGGGCCGTACGCGCCGTTCGCGGACGCTGTCGGGCCCGGTCGGGGCCGTCCACTCGTACCGCGGCCGATAGGCGCACTCCGGCAACCAGATGCCCCGCGGGGCGCGGCCGAAATGCCGGCGGTGGGTCTGGACGGCGGTTCGGAGCTGCAGATGGATCGATTCATCCCGCGCGAGCAGCGGCAGGTAGCCGTGGGTCGCCGCGCAGGTGATGATCTCCACATGGCCCGCCCGCTGGAGATCGGCGAAGGTGCCGGGAATATCCCCCCCGATCCTCCGGTGCATTTCCCACATCCGCTCGAAGAACTCCTCCCAGAAGTGGGAGAGAAGGACGATCTCCTTATGACCGGCGCGCGTGAAGTGCTCCCGCGACTCGACGCAAGCGCGCCGGACGTTATCGTGGTAGAAAGATAGCTCCTTCTGGAATTCGGGCGAGGCGAGTTGCTCGGTCAGGACGGGCGACAGGTTGATCGTCCATTTGGGCGAGATTCCATCAGCGACCAGACGGTGCGCCGTCTCGAGCAGCGGCAAGTAGCACTCGAACGCCGCCTCGCAGAGCCAGTCGCTGCCATGGGGCCAGCGGCCGTGATTGACCACCATCGGAAGATGGGTATGGAGTACCAGGGCAAATGGTGAGGCCATGGGGTCTTCATTGGACCGTATGAGCGCGCTCGGTGCAAGCCTTCTCGCGAACGGCGTCACATTCAGGGTCTGGGCGCCCCGATGCCGTTCGGTCGACGTCGTCGTCGACGGTCGAGCCATCGAAGCGCTCGTGCCGCGCGAAAGCGGACTGTTCGACGTGACGCTCGAAGGGCTGGCCGAAGGGGCCCGCTACAAGTACCGGCTCGACGCGACCCGCTATCGACCGGATCCGGCCTCGCGGTTTCAGCCCGAGGGTGTTCACGGTCCGTCGGTCGTGGTCGACCCGAACCGCTTCGTCTGGACCGATCAGGAATTCGGCGGCCACACGCTGGGCGAGCTCGCCTTCTACGAGGTTCACGTGGGCACGTTCACGCCGCCGGGAACCTTCGAGGCGATCATTCCCCATCTCGCCCGGCTCGTCGAGCTCGGAGTGACGGCGATCGAGCTGATGCCGATCGCCGAGTTTCCGGGCTCGCGCAACTGGGGCTACGACGGCGTGCACCTGTGGGCGCCGCAGTCGACCTACGGCGGACCGCGAGGTCTCCGACGCTTCGTCGACGCCTGCCACGCGCGCGGCCTGTCGGTCTTCCTCGACGTCGTCTACAACCACCTCGGCCCGGAGGGCAACTATCTGTCCGAGTTCGGCCCGTACTTCGCCGACCGCACGACGACCGCCTGGGGGCCGGCCGTGAACTACGACGGCACGGGCGCCGAGGGCGCGCGCCGTCACGTGATCGAGAACGGACGCATGTGGGCCAGCGAGTTCCACATCGACGGCTTTCGTCTCGACGCGATTCACGCGATCTACGACACGAGCCCTGTCCACGTCCTCACCGAGTTCGCGGACGCCGTGCGGGGCGAGGCCGCGCGCCTGGGCCGGCGCGTCCACGTGATCGCCGAATCCCACGACAACGATCGGCGGATCGTGCTGCCCTCGAGCGCGGGGGGGCTCGGCCTGGACGCGGTCTGGTCGGACGACTTCCACCACGCGCTGCACAGGAAGCTCACCGGCGAGTCCACGAGCTACTACGTCGATTTCGGCGCCGAGCACCACCTGGACCGCGCGATCGCCGAGGGGTTCGCCTATCAGGGCGAGCCGTCCGAGTATTTCGGGCGGCCGCGCGGCACCCCGAGCGCGGATCTGGCCGGCGAGCACTTCGTCATCTTCGTGCAGAACCACGACCAGGTCGGCAACCGTCCCCAGGGCGACCGGCTCGGCACCTTGGTGCCCTTCGAAGCGGTGAAGCTCGCGGCCAGCCTGATGTTCGTGACCCCGTCCATCCCGCTGCTCTTCATGGGCGAGGAGTACGGCGAGACCGCGCGCTTTCAGTTCTTCAGCTCGTTCCTCGACAGGAATCTCGCCGAGGCCGTGCGCAAGGGCCGCACGGAGGAGATGAGCCGGTGGGACTGGCGCGGCCCGATCGCCGATCCCAACGCGCCCAACACGTTCGTCAGCTCGAGGCTCAATCATTCGCTCGCCGGTGCGCCGCGCCATCGCGGGCTCCGGGAATACTACCGGCGCTGGCTGACGCTCCGGCGGACCCATCCCGCGCTCGGCACGCGGCACAAGGAGCTGACGCGGGTGACGCGCGATGCCGACGGCGCCGTGCTGGTCGTGACGCGCGCGACCCCGGACGGGGACGAGGTCAAGCTCGTCGCGAATCTCACGGCGAAGAGCCAGGCGTCGAGCGTGGACTCGCCGACCTGGCGCGTGCTGATCGACAGTGACGCCGAGAGCTTCGGCGGAAGCGGCACCGCGGTGGCGCTGGCGCCCTACCAGTGCTTGCTGTACGAGGCGAGGCGGTGATAGCGTCCGGCTCGTGACGCGCGCCCCCGACCTCGTCGACCAGATTCTCGCCCTCGATCCCGGCCACCGCGACATCGCGGCGTTCTCGACCCCCGGCGCCGCCGCCGAGGCTGCGCGTGCGCTTCGCGGAGCGAAGCATGTCCTGATTGTCACCGGCTTCACCGTCGAGCCCGACATGCCCGAGACCGACGGCCCGCCCGGCGCCGCGGTGCTCGGCCGCGCGCTGCGCCGTCTCGGCGCGCGTGTCACCTACGTGACCGATACGGCCAACGTGCCGCTCGTCGAGGCGGCCCTGAAGGTCCTGGACGAGCCGTCCGACGTCGTCGTCTATCCGGGCGGCGCCGACGGCGCGCGGCGGCTGCTCGCGTCGGAGCGGCCGACACATCTCCTGGCGATCGAGCGGCCAGGCCGGAACCGGTCCGGCGACTACCTGAATATGCGGGGCGGCTCGGTGGCCGCGTGGAATCCGCCCATCGACGAGCTGTTTGTGGGTCGCGCCGGCCGCCGGCCGGTCACGATCGGCATCGGCGACGGCGGGAACGAGATCGGTATGGGCGTGGTGCGGGCGAAGATCGCCCGGCTCGACGCGCTGCGGGCTCGGATCGCCACCGTGGTTCGCGCCGACCACCTGGTCGTGGCCGGCGTCTCGAACTGGGGCGGCTACGGCGTCGTCGCCGCGCTCGGCCGGCTCGTGGGGAAGGACCTCTTGCACACCCCCGAGGTCGAGCGCCGCCTCATCGCGGCGTGCGTCGCGGCCGGCGGCTGCGACGGTGTGACCCGCCGGCGCGAGCCCACCGTGGACAGCCTCGGGCCCGACACGCACGCGGCCGTCGTCGACCTGCTTCGATTGGCGTCGCGTTCCGGTATCATGGGTGCCAGCACGGGCAGGAGAGGAACACGACGATGACGATCCACGACGAGTATCGCGCCAAGCACGCGAAGTCCGCTACGCTCTGGGAGCGCGCGCGGCGCTCGATCCCCGGCGGCATTACCCACGACATCCGTCATCTGGCTCCGTTTCCGACCTACGTCGAGCGCGCGGCCGGTACGCGCAAGTGGGACGTCGACGGCAACGAGTACATCGACTACTGGATGGGGCACGGCGCGCTCTTTCTGGGCCACTGCCACCCCGCCGTGGTCCGCGCGGTGCAAGACCAGATCGCGCGCGGTACGCACCTGGGCGCGTGCCACGAGCTCGAGGTGCGCTGGGCCGAGCTCGTCACGCAGCTCGTCCCCTGCGCCGAGCTCGTGCGCTTCACCATGTCGGGCACCGAGGCGACGCATCTCGCGATGCGCGTGGCGCGCGCGTACACGGGGCGGTCGCGGATCGTGAAGTTCACGGGCCACTTCCATGGATGGCACGACGGCGCCGTCGCCGGCGTGAACCCGCCGTACGAGGTGCCGATGTCCGCCGGGGTGCCCGGCGCGACGCTCGACCAGGTGGTGATCTGCCCGCCGAACGACATCAAGGCGGTGCAGGTGGCGCTCGAGCGCGGCGACGTGGCCGCGGTCATCCTCGAGCCGGCGGGCGGCCAGTCGGGCACGACGCCGACGATTCCGGGCTACCTCCAGGAACTGCGCGCGATGACGACGCGTCACGGCGTCGTGCTGATCTTCGACGAGGTGATCACAGGGTTCCGCTACGCGCCCGGCGGCGCCCAGGCGTACTTCGGCGTCACGCCCGACCTCACCACGCTCGCCAAGATCGTCGCGGGTGGACTGCCGGGCGGCGCCCTCTGCGGACGGCGTCCTCTGATGTCGCTCCTGGCCTTCCGGGGCGATCCCGACTGGGATCGGAGCCAGCGCGTGGCGCACGCCGGGACGTTCAACGCGAACCCGCTCTGCGCCTCCGCGGCCATCGCGACGCTCGGACTGTGCGCGGACGCTTCGCTCCAGGCCCGCGCGAACAAGGCCGGCGACGAGCTCCGCCGGAGCCTCTCCGAGGTGATGAAGCGCGCGGGCGTTCCCGGCACCTGCTACGGCGAGGCGTCGATCTTCCACGTGTCGTTCGAGGGCAAGCCCGGGCTCGCCGGCCCGGACCGCCCGCGCCGCTCCGGCCTCTACCACCTCCTGCGATGCGCGCTCATGAACCAGGGTGTGGACTCCTCGATGAATCACGGGTGGATCTCGGCGGTCCACGGAGACGAGGACCTCGAGCGCACCGTGCAGGCGTTCGAGCGAGCGCTCGGAGCGATGGTCGCCGAAGGCGCGTTCAAGGACGCATGACGCCAGCCCGCCGAGGCCGCGCCGTCGAACGGACGACGGCGCTGCTGCTCCTTCCTCTACTTCGTGAGCGGATTGCTCGTCGGCGGCTGCGTCTACTACCCGACCGTCGAGGATGTCGGCGGCGTGCGGCTCTCACCCGAGCGCGGCCGAGTCGTGCGAAACGGCGACGGCGCACTATTTTTCGTCGACATCAACAGCACGGGCATGTTCGAGGATGCCATCGTCGGCGTCGAAACACCGATCGCCAAGCGCGCCCAGCTCCTGGCCCAGACCGGGGAAACCGTGGCCCGCATCACCGTGCCGCCCACGACCCTCACGCGTCTGCATTCGGGCGGCGAGCGCATCGCGCTGTCCGAGCTTACGCGCGAGCTGAAAGCCGGCGAGGCCGTCATCGTCACGCTCTTCTTCGAGAAGTCGGGCGCTCTCGGCGTCGTCTCGTCCGTCGAGTAGCCGCGCTTTCGCGCCGCGGAAGTGGACGCCTCCGCGCCCGTCTGCTATCCTCACGCGTCTGGTGGGCAGGTAGCTCAGTTGGTAGAGCACAGGACTGAAAATCCTGGTGTCGGCGGTTCAATCCCGTCCCTGCCCACCAGTTTTCTTAGCAGTTAGACCTGGGGCCTCTTTCGGCATGACCACTTCATCAGGCGGATGCTCGCACTTGAGTTGCTTCGGAAGCACCTCGACGCTGACGGCCCCGGCGTCGGCGCAGAGCACTCGCCCTGTCCGCCGCCGGGGATCCTCGAACTAGGCCTTGCGAACGTTCGCGGCCTGGAGACCCTTGGGGCCGCGTGTAACCTCGAACTCCACCTGGTCACCTTCCGCCAGACTCTTGAAGCCCTGCGCGACGACGGCGCTGAAGTGGACGAAGACGTCTTCGCCGCCCTCCTGCGTGATGAAGCCGAAGCCCTTCGCATCGTTGAACCACTTGACTCGACCGTGTGCCATGACTCGAACCTTTCCTTCGGGGCGAACCCCGGTTGTCGTATTCCGGTCACCCGAAGGCGTTGCCGCGCGAAACTCGAGGGCAAAACAAAAACGCCGCGCGAACTGGATCCCCGCGCGGCGTGTGTCTCGCTCTTGTCTCTAAGGACGAGCTACCAAACCTTGAGCTAACCAGAACCAGCAAAGAGTGTCGCACGCGCTGCACCTCAGGTCAATCGATCCGGTCCGCAGAGGACAGCGCGCTCATCACGCGCACCTCCGGGGTTCTCCTTGCGAGCAGGCTACGCTCGCCGGATGCGCTCTTCGGCAACGGAAGAGTGTGCCCAAAATATGCCCGACTCGAGCGCATCCCTGATCACTCCAGCACACTCCAGCGAACGATTGCGTCGAGGTTCTTCGTTTCAGGTCGAGGAGTTCCAGAGTTTCCGGAGATTCGGCACGAGCACAGATCCTCGAACGAGCCAGGACTCTTAGTCCTCGGCCTGAGCCGGCGCGCCACCCGTTCAAGGATTCGGGTTAGTTCCGTGAGTGACCTGGAGCCCTATTTCTTTTCCCTTGGAGTGCCTCGTAAGAGATCCGAGTCTAAGATGAAGTTCTGGCCTGAAGGCAGCATCATGACCTGGATCTTGTCGCTCAGCTTTTGAACCATGGCGTAGCGCACCAGGTCCGGCGTAAGAGAAGCAGCCAATTTTCTGTTCGCCTCTGCCTCCTTCTCGGCGCGGAATAAAATGGCGCTGCCTTCTCCTTCGACCCTTCGATGGCCTGCTGAGCTTTGTGCCTTTCCCTCTCAATCTTTTGTTGCTCTTCCAGGGCGCGTTGCGTGGCTATCTGTTTGTCTTCGATAGCTTTCTTGAACTCCGGGTTGAAGTCGATGTTGTCCAGAAGCAGATCGATCATCTCTATCGAAAAGGGGGAAAGCTCTTTCTCCAGTCTTTCCCGGACGGCCTTTCTGATGTTTTCGCGGTTGGGTGAATCTCGACGCTCTTGTATTTCACGGTTTCATCCTTGAAGTTCTGGATGACCCTCGATTCAACTAGGACATTGAAAAAGTTGGGGCCGACTGTCCGATAGAGCTGTTGGATGGTTTGAGGAGAAACGCGAACATTCAGACTTGCTCTGACAAAGACGTCCTGGCTTTCTTCACTGAAGGCGTTGAGCTTGTCGAAGACGCGACGCCGCACCTGGATATTGGCAAGCAAGACGTCGCGCCGAGGCGCCACAAACTGGAGTCCCTCGCCGATCTGGCCTTTGATGCCCGAAATCATAGACGACACCTATATGGCCGGCCGGCACTTGATGGACGGAGGCGAAAAAAGTGCTCAAGGCCATGAGTGCAAGGATCAAATAGCCTCCCGGCTTTAGGAAACTGGCCAGGTAAAGGATCTTGGATTGCCTGTAGTCGCGGATCTCAGGCAAGTTTCTTTTGGCGGTGAAAAGGAGCACGGCGATAACCGTAAGGGCGACCATCCAGATGACATACCGCATCGGCTATTCCTTCCTTGAGGCTGCCAAGCTTTCTAGCTCATAAAATCAACCGACCGGATACCGGATAATGGATGTTGTCGGAGTTGTGGAGCCATGTCTGCCGCCGTCCGGATCCCGTTCCTCGTCTGGCTGCCCTCCGTATGGCGCCTGCTCAATCCGGTCGAGCGCCCACGCGGGTCGTCGGATGCGCGCGACGATCTGCCTAAAGCAGGTTCATGTCAAGCGGCTTCTGGCAAGCTGGCTTCCCTGGCTTCATGCCGCGATCACCCGAAGGTGTTCCGTGTCCCGTCCTTGACCCTAGTGGAACCGGGCGTTACGCTCGGCCGGCCGATGCACGTTGAATCGACGGCTGCGGTGATGCGCTTGATCGCGCTCGGAGAGGGAGCAGGGACGATGAGGAAGAGAAGACCTTTGACCATCAACGCCACTGGGGTGGTCCTGAGCCTGGTGTTCCCGTGCTCTTGCTCGAGGCGTCGCCGGACGAAATGAAGCGGCACGCCTGACGTCGGGGGGAAGGGGCCCCGCCTAGACACGGCATGGCGATCACTATCGTGGCGGGCGAAGATCGGGCGGGCATTTTTTCAGCCGTCCAGCACAAGCGTTTTCGGCCGCTGTGGACGGCGTCGATCCTGTCGGGCGTCGCCTACATGACCGCGCTCACGGCGTGCGGCTGGGTGGCGTTCGACCTGCACCACCACTCGAGCACCGTCGGCCTCGTGGTGTTCGCTTCCTTTCTGCCATCGCTCATCATCACCCCGTTCGCCGGTGTCTTCGCCGACCGCTACGACCGGCGGACGATGTTGCTCACCATGAACGCGATCGGCCTGCTTTCGACTCTCGGGCTCGCCTGGTTCGCATGGGCCGGAGACCTGAGCACCTGGCCGCTCGTCGTGGTCTCCTTCCTCCTAGGCGCGTCCCGCTCGTCGAGCACGCCGATGGAGCAGGCGATGCTCGGGAGCCTTGTCCCTGCGCGCGACCTGCTCAACGCCGTCTCCCTTCTCCAGGCGAACCTGAACGGCGCACGGCTGCTGGGGCCACTGCTAGCCGCGCCGTTGCTCCATGTCGGCGGTGGTGCCGGCGCCTTCCTTGTCGCCGCCGCGCTCTTCGCCCTGGCCTTCTGGGCGATCTGGGTGTTAGGCGAGGTACCGCACCAGCGCAGCGGCTCGGATCACAATCCGCTTGCGCAGTTCGCCCAGGGCGTCCGTTACGTCTTCCGCGCCCCGGCCGTGTGTTCGGTAATCACGCTCGTCTTCCTCCACTGCGCTTTCACGATGGGCTACGACGCCGCGCTGCCCCGGCGAGCGTCTGATGTGCTCGGTGCGACCGGCACCGCCTATAGCCTGCTCATGATGGCGATGGGCGGCGGCTCGCTCGTCGGTGCCTTCTTGCTTGCCGGCTTCGCGCGCCGGGTCCACTGCGGGTATCTGTTCTTCGCGACGAGCATCCTCAGCGGGCTGACGCTGGTGTCCCTGGGCTACGCCGTCTCCTGGCCCGGTGCGTTGTTCGCGGCGGCGGCTGTCGGTCTGACGCAGTCGATGTTCATCGCGCTTGCGACGACCTTGCTCCAGATCGCCACCCCCGATCACGTCCGTGGCCGGGTGCTGGGGTTGTACTGGGGGTCGACCGGCGGGGTGATGGCCTTCAGCAACCTCGCCACCGGCCGTCTGGCCGACGGGTTCGGCGCCGGGCCGATGCTCGCGCTGCCGGGTCTCGCTTTCGGCGCGGTGACCGTCCTCACACTGTGCGCTCCGACTCTTCGAGAGATCTATGGCCGTCGTCTAGCAAGCCCCGCTATGTCGTCCGCAATCGATAGGTTGCGACCCCGGGTCGGGAGAGTCGACGCGACGGACTGACTTCGGCCGTACACGGCCACTCGCTCCGCCCTCGGGCGCGCGACGCCAACACGCCATGGCAGATGAGCCGGTTGGTCTCTGGCCGCGGGGTCATCGCGGCCAAGCGTTCCAATAGCTCCAGCGGCTCGAGCACGAGCGCGCGCGTCCCGTCGTGCCACGCTCGCCTGAGCTCGCGGGCGAAACCGCCGTCGGCCCGCAAGCGTCCTAACGAAAGTAGGGGATGATGTGTTTGGCGAATAGTTCGATCTGCCGAACTTCCTCGTCCCATGGCATGAACCCCTGATCGAAGAACCAGCCGAACCACTCGAGGTTTCCTCCGTCGTGCACCGCCTGCACCGCCTCGATCTCCGTCCGCACTTGCTCAGGGGTACCGGCGAGGGCGTACTTCACCCGCCGCAAGCGCTCCACCGTCAATTCCTCCAGTGGCAGCGCCGTGTAGGGCTCGAGCGGGTACTTTGCATTGTCTTCGGGGATACGGAAGGCCTCCGCGAAGCCGAAGCCGTAGAAATAGTCATGGAAGCCTGCGTAGTTTGTCGTGCGAAACAGTTCTACTGCCTCGTCCTCGGTGCGGCCGAAGTGGACGGCGCGGAAGGCCCCGACGCTCTCGCCGATCCCGAGCTGTCGCCCGTTCTCTGCGGCGACCTCGCGATACACGCGGCAGAGATCCTTGAACGCCGGCGGGTAGGAAGTCAGGATCCACGGCACGATGCCCTCGCGAGCGGTGTAACGGATGGTGTTCTCACTGACGGAGAAGGGTTGGAACAGCGTGGGGTGCGGCTTCTGGAAGGGTCTAGGCACCACGCAGATCTTCCGGATGACTCCCTGCTCATCGACCTCGCCAGGTGCGCCGTATTGCCGCGTCCACTCGGCGGCTGGCCAGCGTCGGATTCCCTCCTCGTAGGGAAACGGCACCTTGTAGTACTGGCCGTTGTGCTCCCAGGTTTCTTCCGTCCAGCTCTTCTTAATGATCTTGACGGCTTCCTCGTAGACCTTGCGATTGTGCTGATCAATCGCCGAGCCATCCATCGGCGCACCGGTGACGTGGTACTGCTGCCCGAGCACATTCACCCAGCGGTCCTGATAACCCCGCGCGAAGCCGGCATAGAGCCGCCCTTTCGTCAGTTGGTCGAGGACGGCAAGCTCTTCCGCAGCTCGAATGGGATCCCAAGCGGGCAGGACCAAGCCGAGCGGGGCAAACTTGATCCTCCGAGTTCTGGCGGCCAAGTCAGCGTAGATCATCAGGGGAGCCACTGAGGTCTCATAACCCTCTGAGTGAAAGTGATGCTCGGTGGTTGCGAAGACATCGAATCCGGCATCATCGGCGAGGACCGCCAGCTTTCGCATCTCGTCGAGCATCTGCTGGTACCGCTCCGTGTTCCGGCCAATGGGGCGGAGCCGTTTCCGATCCTCGAGCGTACCAGGCACTGTCGGAAGAATGAAGAGCATGAACTTCATGACACACCTCCCAAGGACGTTGGTCCGCGCGCGGGCATTCGTGCTGCGCCGGACGGTGGGCGTGGGGACGGAGCGGAAGAAGGGCGTGCTCGGTCTATCTCGTTCATCGCGCCGATCTCCCGGTCCGGGCCGCCAAGGACGAAGAGAGCCATTCGAAGGAGCGCGAATGGCGAACGTCTAGCACGCGCTATAGGCCCTGTCAACAATGGCGAGGCTATTTGCCCAGACAACAGCTCACGACAAGAGCTCACTCTCGTTAATCCTCGTCTGTAGAGCCTGCGGCTTTTCCAATGGTGCCCGGGAAGTTGTGTGGCGGGTGGTCCGGTTCAGCAAACTTCGGAATCGGCGATGGGCCCGAGCTGACGTCTCCCCGAAAACGACGGCAGCTCAAAACTAGAGTAAGGTGACGGCTTCGGCGGTCCACCACGAAAGGACGGGACCAATGAAGCGGTCGAAATTCTCCGAAGAGCAGGTCGCCTATGCCCTCCGTCAAGTCGAGGCCGGCACCCCGGTCGGCGACGTCTGCCGCCAGCTGGGGGTCAGCGAGGCCACGTTCTACGCGTGGAAGAAGAAGTACGCGCACCTGGGCGTGAGCGAGCTCCGCCGCCTACGGCAGCTGGAGGACGAAAACGCGCGGTTGAAGCGTCTGGTCGCCGATCTCACGCTCGACAAACACATGCTGTCGGAGGCGCTGCGAAAAAACGCCTGAGGCCCGCGCGCCGTCGGGAGCTCGCCGGGTGGTTTCGGGTGACGTTCCAGGTCAGCTGCGTGCGGGCCTGTCGGCTGGCGCACTTCAGTCGCGCCGCCTGGTATCGGCGCAGTCGCGCGCGCGACCAATCGGCGCTGCGGCTGCGGATACGTGAGCTGGCGCATGCGCGGCCGCGGTTCGGGTACCTTCGGATCTGGGTGCTGTTGCGTCGAGAAGGATGGGGCGTGAATCGTAAGCGGGTGCGCCGGCTCTATCGGCTCGATGGCTTGCAAGTCCGCATGCGCGTCCGACGGCGCCAGCACATCGCGCTGCACCGAGGGCCGGCGCCGGTTCCGGCGGGCCCCACGGAGCGCTGGAGCATGGATTTCGTGCATGACGCGCTGGCCGACGGCCGGCCGTTTCGGATCCTCACGGTCGTCGATCAGTGGAGTCGCTCGAGCCCATTACTGGCGGTGGCGTCGAGAATGTCGGGGCACACGGTCGGAGAGGCCTTGGACCGCGTGCTCGGGACGGCGCCGAGGCCGCGCTCGATCACGGTGGATCACGGCACGGAGTTCCAGTCGCGGGCGCTCGAAGACTGGGCGTATCGTCGCGGCGTGCTCCTCGACTTCATCCGCCCCGGCAAACCCGTGGAAAACGCGTTCATCGAGTCGTTCAACGGGCGACTACGGGACGAATGTTTGAACGTGGAGCAGTTCGCCTCGGTGGCCGACGCCCAGGCGAAGATCGAAGCGTGGCGCGTCGACTACAATCAGCGCCGGCCACACGGCTCGCTCGGCCACCTGACGCCGACCGAGTTCGTCGAGCAACGTCAGGCGATACGGGTCGCCGAAGAAGTCGCCGTTTCTAGTTGAGAACTGTCTCGTTACGGGGCCAACGTCAAGAGCCCGCCGAGTCTACGTTCGTGGTGTCTACTTGACGGGGAAGCTTACGGAAGGCCGAGCCATGGTCAAGGCGGCCGGCAAGCACACCATCGTCAACCTGAACCCCGACCAGACCGAGGAATGGCGCGAGCTGGTGGCGCCGGTTCGGGACGACTGGACGCGGACCACGCGGAAGACCGGAGCCTGGAGCCCCGCGTCTCCTCTTACTTCATTTCCGACAGCGCGAACACGTACAGCGATCGGACCATAGGCCGGATGAACGCCCGATTCGTTGGCGGAATCCCCACTATGCGACGCGGCCGCCGCTGGCACGGATTTCTACCTATCTCCTGTAAGTTACAGACATCAGAAAATGCTCTGCGGACATTTTGATGACAGATACCTCAGCACCGTCATGAATAAAGTAGTCTACTCGCCAGGAAGACCTCGGGCCGCCGTATACCAGAAAGCTATCGTGGGTCCGAAGAAACTCCGAACGCTCGACGACCGCGCACTTGGCTTGATAATACTTTTGCAGGTTCTTATAGTTATCGCCGTTAAAATCCGGCCAGGAAAGATAAACGAATCGAGATGCCAACTCGGGACGCGCGTAAAACGCGATTGGCAAGAACTCCCAGGGGTCCAGGAGAACGATCGGTAGATCAGCATACTGTGCGGAGTCCAGCCAGTTGTACGTCTCCGCGAATGCCGGCTTGACCGTTCCAATTCTGAGCGGGAACGTAGGGGGAAAACAGAACGGTGCTCGGTTCTAACAGATCTGAGCTCTGCCTAAAGCCTTTGAAATCGAGAGCAATTTGACCACACAGCAGCAGCAGGATGCCGAGCCCCACGCCGGGACGCTTCGCTCCAGCGATGCCAACCAGGCATGCCAGACCCGCAACGCAGGAAATCAGATAGCGGTCAAGTACTGGCGCTCCCGCGAGTCTCGCCGCTAGGATCCCAAAGACAGGAAGTACCAGGAAAGCGAGCAGAGTCACGATCTCCTCCGACTCAAGCCGGTCGGTTGTGTTCCTCTCCGGAGTAAGCTGACGTCGGCTCAAATGAGCAATCCACGATAGAGCCGAGGCTCCGGCGAGCACACCGACGGCTGGACCGAAATACGCTCGATAGGACTCCGCGAACATACGGAGGTCAGGGCCAGGCACCGCTGTGCCAACATACGTCCTCACGGCGCGCAGCAGCGGAACGGACGCTAGCACCGCGGTCGAGGATAATGCGATGGTTGCCCACAGCAGCCAATCCACGCGCCGCAAACGCACAGTTCGTATCGTTTCTCCAACAATGAACGGGAGGAACACCATCAGCGCATAGCTGTGTGTAAATAGGGCGCATGCTAAGGCTGCGCCGAAGCCCAGCAAGTACCACGAAGAGCGGCGATCCTGAGTAGCCTGCTGCCAGCATACGAGCGCTATCCCAGCCCATCCGAGAACGATTCCGTGAGGCCTGGCTTCATAGGCATAATGGTAGGCAAGCGTAACCATCGGAATCAACATGCTGATGAATCCAGCCAATGGTGAGGTTTTTGCCGACGCGAATCTGTACAGGCATAGACAAAAAACCCAAAACCCGACAATAGCAGGCAGCCTGGTGGCAATCTCTCCCTCTCCAAACACGGCCTGCGCAAATCGAGTGAGCACGTAAGAGAGCGGCGGATTGAAATCTACACCGTGTGTTACAGCGCTCCAAACGGATGCAAGGTCCGGCAGACGCGAGATGTAGACCGTATACAATTCATCAGACCAGAACAATTTTCGTGAAGCACGGTAGCAGGTGATTACAAAGTAGACAGATGAAAAGAGCACGAGAACTAAGTAACGATAGCGATTTAGGACATCGGCGAGCTGATGTAGGATCTGATGTAGGATAAATTTCCATCGTCTTGCCAGGCGATCAAATACCGCAGAATGAGCTTCTAGGTCGTTCACAAGCCTCACCAGATTCGTATGATTGATGTGACCTGAGTAGCCGGTAGTAAGCCGCCACAGACGGTCCAACCGTCAACGAAGTTGCCAGACCAGGCAATGGACTGTTGCGGCGCCACGTTTCGAAGAGAGCCACTGCATAATACCAAGGAACGCCATCGCTCCAATATGTGTACACCGCACCACTGAACGCGCGGCTCGCCGCGAAATAAACACTCGCACGCCCAACTGCAATGCGACTACCTGGCGACTCAACCATACGAGACACGGAATCCAGGCGTGGAGTGGTGTCGCGTCGCGCGAGCGGGAAGGGCGGGCGCCGCCGAGAGCGGCCGGGGGAGCCGCCCAGTCCTGCGGGGTGCTCGGTGCCTGAGCGGCGTGCGGCCGCCGCGGCCGCCGAAGTCTGTTCGGTGGCGTCTTGGGGCGGGGGGATCCCTCTGGACAGGCGCCCTGCTCCGGCAGAGAATCCCGTGACACGCTGGTTTTCCGCGCTGTGTCGGACGGAGGGGAGGAACGGCGACGGGGGTGGGGGTGCCGAGAACGGCGGTTCCGTCAACTGGGCCTTTGTACCGCCTATGCTCCTGTGACCACTTGATGACCATTCCCGGAATGAACAGTTGTCATATCGGGTCCGGCGTGCCTCATCCAAACGGATTCATCGTGTCAGCCGCTATGGTGCTCTTCGATGCGCGGACCCAGGAGCGCTTACGGCACGACTTCCTCGCTTCGCTCGCCCGTGCGTGATCTTCAACGCGGATTTTGAGCGTTGGAGTGCGCGTTTCCGACCGCCGAGGCCGAATCAGCCCTTCAGGGCGACAAAGTTCAACGAACTGGTTCCAGTGTTTTCGCGGGATGGCTACAGAATCCGTGTGCCACCGTCGGAGGCGCACGCGCGTGGCGGTAGTGGCAGTCCATGTCTTGCGTGCGCCGGAGGCTTCAACGTCGTGATCCACCGCGCGCTGTTGGTCGGTGTGGTGGGGCTGCTCGCGCTGAACGCGGCCGCTTTCCTGGCCGGGGCGTGGGTCCTGACGCGGTTTCCCTTCGAACTCGACTATGGCGAAGGCATCGTGCTCTGGCAGGTGGATCGCGTGCTGCGACTCGATGAAGCCTATCATCCGCTACAGCGCTATCCCTACATCGTGTTTCACTATCCGCCCCTTTACCACCTCCTCGTCCGGCTCTCCCAAACGGTCTTTGACGATCCGTTGGTAGCGGGGCGTGTGGTCGCGTGGATCTCGGCGCTCGGCGTATCCGCATGTGCGGGCCTCATCGTTGGACTCGGCACGGTCGGAGGAAGACGGGTTAGGTTTCTGGCTGCGCTGATCGCCTCGCTCCTTGTATTTCACATACCCAACATCACCTGGGTTCCCAACATGCGGGTCGACATGACGGCGCTCTGGCTATCGTTGCTCGGATTCTTCGTGTGCCTGCGGTGGCCCGGCGCCCGAGGATGCTCGGTGGCCGCCGTCGTCTTCGTCGCGGCCCTTTTCACGAAGCAGACCATGATCGCGGCGCCGACCGCGACCGTGGCCGCGTTGCTGCTGACCAAGCGCACCCGAGAGGCGGCGACGATGGTCGTCGTCATGGCCGCGATCGGTGGAGGCCTGGTCAGCCTTCTTGCCGCGGCCACCGGCGGAGAATTTCTGCGACACACGTTGAGATACAATGCGAATCCTTTCGACCTCGGACAGCTCTCGCGTTTCATGTACGCGAACCTCCTTGGCATGAACGCCCTGACTGCCTTGGCGCTGGCGCTGCCTCTCACGTTGATCGCCACGAGGCGCGGCGTCGTCGACCTGGGGTGTGTCGGTTCGACAGGGGGCGCGCCGTCCTGCTCACCGCCACACTGTATTTCGTCGCGGCCTTCGGTATCTCCTTCAGCGCCGGAAAGCTCGGCGCATGGAGGTACTATTTTCTGGAGTGGAATTTCTCATGCTGCATCTTGACTGGTTTGCTGATCGGACGGGTGCTACGACACGACCGGACCTGGTCCCGAAGTCCCACCGCGACGGCGATCATCCTGATCGTCGGCGTCGTGGCATTCAGCCGTCTCGGCATGACGGTTCGACAATCGGAAATCATCGCCGGCCGCAACGTCGAGATCAACCAGATCGCGGCGGATGCGCGCCGTGCCCTCGATGCAATGCGCGCCACCGGCGGTCCCGTGTTCTCCGACGACATGACGTTGTTGATGAAGGCGGGAAAGGAAGTGCCATGGGAGCCCAACATCGCGACGCTACTGGCTGCCGTTGGCGTGTGGGACGAACGACCGGCGCTCGAAATGATCAGAACCGGGAAGTTCGAGTTGATCGTCGTGCGTCTTTTGGACAGGCCTCTCTTCCACAGTCCTGCCATCCGCGCCGCAATCGAAGAGGCCTATGCGGACGCCGGCGGTCCGGCTGGCCGTTACCGGATACTCCGGCCCCGTCAGGCCACCGGCGGATCGCGCGACTGAGGAGACCGTCACAATTTTCGAACGGAGAACGGCGGGGGCTCGTGAGCGCACTGGCATATCGATACCCATGAGGGGGGCCCCCCTCATCTACTGGGGAGCGATTAGCTACGCAGCCGGGGTCGCTCTCTACTCGACGGCTGTGATTCTATCGATTCTTCGTCTCGTCTTGTGGCTCGATGAGCCTCTGCGACACTGGGTTGCGATCATCATCTGGTACAGCGGTGTTCCGACCACCGTGGGTCTGCTGATGATCGGAGTCGATCTGGCCTTTCTGTTCCCGTTCAAGCGGAAGATCACTCGACGAGAGGATGTCGAGGAACTCGAGCGTCCCCGCATCACCGTCGCGTTGACCGCTTACAACGACGAGGCGAGCATTTCCGACGCGGTTCGAGATTTCGTCGACCACCCACTCGTCCGGCGAGTGATCGTCGTCAGCAACAACAGTCGTGATTCGACGGAAGCGCGCGCCCGCGGGGCCGGGGCCATCGTGTATAACGAACCTCACCAGGGGTACGGACACTGCGTGTATCGCTGTCTGCAGGAGGCGCTGCGGTACGAAGACACGAACTACATCGTGCTGTCCGAGGGAGATCGGACATTCCGCGCCAGAGATATCGACAAGCTCGTAAGCTATCGCGGGCACGCCGACGTGGTCAATGGAACACGAATCGTGGAACAACTCCGCGCATACAGGACTCAACTGACCACCTTGATGTACTACGGGAACTTCTTTGTCGGGAAGCTTCTTGAACTGAAGCACTTCGGCAAGGGAACGTTCACTGACGTCGGGACCACGTACAAGCTCATGCGACGAGACGCCCTGGCGCGGCTCTTGCCCCACCTCGATCCCCGCGTCAACCTGGAGTTCAATGCTCACTTCATGGACACTGCGCTCCACCGTGAGTTGTTCGTCCTCGAGTGTCCCATAACGTTTCATGCGCGGGTCGGCAAGAGCAAGGGCGGCAACGTCGATAACCTTCGAGCTTTCAACGTGGGCGTCAGGATGGTCGTGGGACTCTCGTTCGGATGGAGGTGGGTCCGCCAGTGAATTGCGGGTATTTCGCGACCAGGTTCCCCGAGGATCCGCGCCGACAGATCCTGTGGGAGGCGCTCTGCCGTTACTACTTCTCCCGTTTCATTGGGCCTGGGGACACGGTGGTCGACCTGGGCTGCGGGTATGGTCACTTCATCAACGCCGTGATCGCCCGCCGGAGGATCGCCGTCGACTCGTGGGCGGACGCTCGCAAGTATCTCCAAGCCGGCGTGGAATTCCACGCGGGCTCGATCGACGATCTGTCATTCCTGGCGGATCGGTCCGTCAATTTCGTGCTGGCCAGCAACATCTTCGAGCACGTGTCTCAAGACGTCTTCCGTGCCGTGCTCGGACAGTTGAGGCGCGCATTTGCCAACGAGGGAACGCTCTGCATTCTCCAGCCAAACTTCGCGTACGCTTACCGGCAGTACTTCGACGACTATACGCACGTGGCGATCTACTCTCACGTGAGCGTGTGCGATTTCTTGCAATCTGAGGGATTCGAGATTCTTAGCTGCTCCCCCCGCTTTCTCCCGCTATCAGTCGTGTCGCGACTGCCCGTCCACCCTCTGCTGATCCGCCTGTATCTGCTGTCACCCTGGAAACCCCGCGGGAGACAAATGTTGATCAGGTGTAGGCCGGCGGAGGATCGTCAATAGGGAGGATCCCCTTGACACGGCCGTTGTCCCCGCTGTTCCTGGGAGGGGTCGACAATGGCCGTTTATGTCGCCTTCTATGAAGCGGCTGGCCGTGTCAAGTCCTCGTGGGTTGATCGATGAGTCCTTCGCTCTTTCGGTGGGCATGGTCTGTTCCCTGAGGGTGGGCGCCGGCTTCGCGAGGTTCCGTCATCCCTTTCTATTCGCGCTCATGAGTGGCGAGGGGTGTGGCTCGCCGGCGCAGGAGGGGAGTCGAGGGTGGGGGCGCCATCTATGCGGCGGCCCTGGAACGGCGGCCAAGGCGACATTCGCGCTCACCCACCCGTCGAACCCGCGCGAGGCCAGTGCACGCACCGAGTCTCGGTCGATCGCTCAGACGTTCGCGCAGCCTGGGAGCGTGGCGGCGGACACAGGCTGGCGGGGCTCGAAGACCGTGCCATCGCGGAGGAGTGCATAGAGGATCCCGGCCAGGTGGCGAGCGAGCGCGACGACGGCGATCTGCTTGCCGCGGCGGGCGGCGATGCGGAGCGCCCAGGCGCGGAGCGCCTCGGCCGCGGGCGGCCGGCGGCGGAGGATGGAGACGGCGGCTTGAATCAAGAGCCAGCGCGGGCGGCCGGGGCCAGCTTTGCGTGATGGCGCCGCGGTGCTGACGGTCGCCCGAGCTGAGCTCGCGCGGCACCAGGCCGAGGTAGGCTTCGACCTGGTGCGCGTGGGGGAAGCGCCGGACGTCGTCGAGCGTCGCGACGAAGGCGGCCGCGGTTACGGGCCCGACGCTGGGGACGGTGCGCAGGCGCTGCACCCGCGCATCCAGCGCGGCCACGCGCTCGATCGTCTCGTCGGAATACGCGAGTTGGCGGTTGAGGTGCCGCATGATCGCCAGAAGCGGGGCGATCAGCGAGAGCAGGGGCCCCGGCAGGGCCAGGGCGCGCACCCGAGTCGCGAAGGCCTCGGCGCTGCCGGAGGGCACGCGGTAGCCCTGCTGGCGGAGGAGCGCCCGGATGAGGGAGATGTACCGCGTGCGGGTGCGCACGAGCGCGTCCCGGACGAGGAGCCGGCCGCGCACGTGGCGCTGGGGGTCGGAGAGGCGATGCGCCCGGCGGTAGGCGCCGAGCACGCAGGCCTCGGCCAGGGCGCGCGCGTCCCGGCGATCGGTCTTCACCTTCCGCGTGCGCGTCGCGTACATGGGGGCGAAGTTCGGGTCGGCGACGATGACCTCATGCCCCAACGCCTCGAGACACCGCGCGACCCATTCGCAGTCGGTCGAGGCCTCGATCACGATCCGCGCCCGGGGTCGATTGCCAAGCACGGCCGCGAAGCGCGCTGGCTCCGTCCGAATCCTGCACTCGATCAGTTCACCGCCCTCGGCCAGGATGCAGATCTGGCTTTCTCTCTTGTGGACGTCGATGCCAGTATGATCCATGGCTGGCCTCTCCTCACTGCGGCGTTGACCGCGGGTGTGCTCTTGTGGGGCCGCGTAGGCCACCACGTCAAGCGAGAGGCCAGCCGCTTCATCCCATCTATGCGCTCTACACGCTCAAACCGTGCCCTCGGGAGTAACGCCCAGGCTTCGGCAGTTTTATCGCTGATGAAGGGACAAGTGCCGGATCGCGGTACAATCGCTCCGCAGCACGCAGTCACGGCGCCAAGGGTCCTGACAGTTGATGGAGTGATCTGAGATGAAGCCGTTGGTGTCGATCTTGATTCCCGCGTACAACGCAGCGCAGTGGGTCCACGAGACCCTCTCCTCAGCTACCAATCAGACATGGCCGCACAAAGAAGTCATCGTGATCGACGATGGGTCGAGCGACCGTACGCTCGAGATCGCCGGGCTGTTCCAGTCGGCAACCGTGAAGGTGGTCACGCAGCCCAATGCGGGCGCCTGCGCGGCGCGCAACCACGCGTTCAGCATGGCGCAGGGCGACTACATCCAGTGGCTGGACGCGGATGACGTTCTGCACCCGGAGAAGATCGCGCGCCAGATGGCGATAGCCGAGGAATGCGGCGATCCACTCGCGCTGCTCACCGCAGCATGGGGCAAGTTCTTCTTTCGGCTCGAGAAGACCGCCTTCGTGTCCGATGCCCTGTGGCGCGACCTGGCACCCGTGGATTGGATCCTGACCAAGCTCGGTCAGAGCTGCTGGATGAATCCCGCCTGCTGGCTGGTCAGCCGGCGCCTCACCGAGCTGGCTGGTCTCTGGGACGTTCGCCTGGCGACCTCGGGCGACGACGACGGCGAGTACATCTGCCGGGTAGTGTCTGCGAGTACAGAAGTGAGGTTCGTGACGGAGGCGCGCGCCTACTACCGCATCGGCACGGTAGGAAGCCTGAGCTGGAACTTGGAGTGGAGTGAGAAGAGCCTGCGCTCCTTGTGCCTTGCCTACAGGCTCCAGGTGGAACACCTGCTTGCCCTAGAGGACAGCGAGAGGACCCGGGCAGCGTGCCTCCGGTTCCTGCATACGCTCGTACCGTACTTCTACGGGATAGACGACAGCTTTCTGGGTGAGCTGCGCGAAGTGGCGAGGACGCTGGGTGGAGAGCTGCCGCCACCGCGCGCCAGCTGGAAGAACTACCCGCTCGAAAAGCTGTTCGGTGCGCGGATCACCAGGAAGATATTGAACAACTGGTGGACGACCAAGCGGCTGGCGCAGAGAAACCTCGACAAATACTTTCACGACAGAGCGATCTCGCGACCGCCATCGAGCGGCAATACCGCAACGGCACAGTCCAGACTGAACCTGGGGGGGGGTCGCGAGAGCCCCCCGCTGACGCGGGAAGGAGAGCGACGAGTTCCGACAATGGCCGTTTATCTCGGCTACGCCCTTCCGGGGGCGCGAGAAATGAAATGACGAACGATGCGGGGATTGACGGCGAGAACTGAAAATCCTGGTGTTGGCGGTACAATCCCGTCCGTGCCCACCAGTTTTCTCGCCGCGCCGCGACCGGGCTCGCGCCGGCTGCGCGGCGCGGCCGCACATCATCGCCTGACGTATCCCCTCGCAGTGAGACATCGCTCGGCAAGAATCTGGCGCTCCCCGGGTCGACGAACAAGGGTGGGGATGGCCTCCCGTGCCTCGGTGTCGCACTCGTACGAGTCCTTCTGCCAGTCGCGATCTTTCGGCGTGACCCACTCGGCGTAAATGAGACTGATGCCGCCGCTGGTGTAGACGTCGCTCCCTTTGTCGTAGATCGTGACTCCGCAGCCGGCGATTATCGGGACCAAGAGCCAGGACCACCGCTTCATGCCTTGTCTCCAGTCTTCGTTCCGTCATAGGGGGCCGTGAGCGTCCGTCGAACGCGCGTGCGCGCCGGGCTGGCCAACGCCGCGGGGTCGGCATTCGCGTGTCCCTGTTAACATTGGAAGAGCGGCTACGCGTCCGAAAGGTAAAGCGGCCCAGCTGTTCGGGAGGAAGCACATGAAACATCGCGGGTTGTCGCTCCTCATCGGATCTCTCGCGCTCCTGAGTGCCCACCCCACGTCCGCGGCCCCCCTGGCGGTCAGCACCTTCGACACCGGTACCGACGGCTGGACGATCTTCAGCGACGGGACCGGTCCGATGTTCGAGCCTGGGGTGGGCAATCCGCCGGGTGACATCATCGGGACCGACGTTGTCCTCGGCCAGGTGTGGTACTTCAGCGCGCCGGCGAGCTTTCTCGGCGACAAGTCCGCCGCGTCGCTCCTGAGCTTCGATATGAGCCAATCGGCGACGACGACCCAGTTCAACTCCAGCGACGTCGTGCTGATCGGCGGCGGCCTCACGCTGGCGTTCGACACGGCGCCAAGCCCTGCCGCCTTCCCGAACTTCACGCATTACGAGGTGCCGCTCGACTCGGCCGCCGGATGGCACATCGATACGCTCGGCGGGTCGGGCGCGACCGAGGAGCAGCTCGAGACGGTCCTGTCCGCACTCACCGCTCTCAGGATTCGCGGCGAGTTCGTCAGCGGCGCCGAACCAGGGGCGTCTCGACAATGTCGTGCTGGACACCGGCGCGACAGGTGTACCAGAGCCGACGTCGCTCATGATCCTCGGAACTGGACTCGTGGGCCTCTGGGGCGTCGCCTGGCGACGGCCACAACGCAGATAGGCGAGCTGAAGCGAGCAGGTCCGTCAGTTGCGGGCCCTGTCGTAGAGCGTGACGCCGCAGCCGGCGATCACCGGGACGAAGAGCCAGGACAACTGCTTCCTGCCTCGTCTCCAGTTTTCGTTCTGTCCCGTCGTTCGGGAGTAGCCCGGGTTGGAGTCGGACAGAGCTCATGAGGCTGATCGCGGCGCACCCCGAGAACTATCGCACAAGGAACGGTGTCAGGTCCCGCCGAATGAATGGCCGCAGAGGTCACCGTGGCGGTCAGTCGCAACGCTTGAGGAGGATCTCGAACATCCGCGCGGGTCGCTGACCCTCGTTGCGAGTGTCGTGCGGTGTCAGTCCTGGAAGCCAGTAGGCCGTCCCGGGACGTAGAGCGATGCGCCCGAGCGGGCTCTCGATGGTCAGGTCCCCCTCGGCGACGATGCCTACCTCGCCTTCGATACCCTGGTGCCGCCCGGTCCCGCCCCCAGGCGGAAGCGTCACGACCGTCACGCGCACCGACGGGTTATCCAGGATAATCTGCGTCGCCGGAGACTGGGCCGCCGCCGCCCCGGGACTCAGGGCGATGGCGAGGATCGCGATCAGCAGAACGAACGTCGTCATCTCGGCCTCCTCTGGTGCTATCCCTTCGGACTTGACTCGACGATCGGCTGGGCGATGATCCAGAGGCTCACGATCGTGTAGCCCACCATGAGCACGAGCATCGGAATCTGGCTGCGGATGGCCGTCCACCGATCCGGATAGCGCCGGACCGCGACCGCGTGGGCGATCCACACCGCCACGATGTGCCCGAGCACGATCGCCGCCACAGCGGTGTACCAGGCGAAGCGGGCGCCCACGATGCCGATGTCGGGTCGGTAGCGCGATGTGCCGAAGATGTTCCAGCCCGAACCGAACGGATCTGACGCGAGCCGGATCACGAACTGCCCCTGGATCAGCAGATACGTGAAGTAGTGGGCCAGATGGTACGCGATCGCGATCGGAACGAGCGAGAGCACGAAGACTCGGGCGACCTCGCCTGTTGACAGCGCGCCGTTTCCCGCCCGGGCCATTGCGGTGGCGAAGAGGGCGTAGATAACGACGAACGCCACGGCGAAGCCTAGGAGCCCGGCGGTGCCGATAAGGGGGGAGCGTACCCCGCCGAGAGGCGCCAAGGTCGAGTACAGCGCGGTCTCGACGGCCGCCCAGGCCGGCGTCGCGGTGAAGCCGTCGAAGGCCACGGTGGCGAGCAGGAGCAGCACGAACACGACCATGGAGGGCGATACGTCATCGGTGTCCAGGAGCCCGGCGCCGTATGGGCGCAGGTTCCACGCGCGGTCAGGGGGCGCCGCGCGCTCGAAGCATTCGCCGCAGTCACGGCAACCATCGCGACCGCGTTGGCAGTCCGCACTGCACCCGCGACACGCGGCCGGGTCCGTCACGAGAATCTCGGTCGGCGAGAAGCGCGCGAGGATGCCGAACGCGGCGGCGAACGGGTCTCCGCGCCGCAGCCACACGCCGCGGCCGAAGAAAAGCATCCCGCCCCAGGTGATCAACGAGTACACCATCACCATCAGCGCGAGCTGCGCGGGGATGGCGCGTCCGCCGTAGACTAGCTCGAGCCAGGCGAAGGCAGCGAAGAGGCCGATCGCGGGCCACATCCCGAGCCACTGAACGTCCTGCCGACGGCGCGAGCGCGTGTCGTTGTCAGCGCGACCGACGAACGCCTCGACCCAGCCGAAGATCGTGGACCACGGGTTCACCACGGCCCAGAGGTTGCCGGCGAGCGCGGAGACGTACGCGAAGCCGACCCACCAGACTACCCAGACCCAGATCGGCGCGAAGTTCCGCGTCGGGTTCTGGTCTCCGAACAGTCCCGCGGTGACGACGAGGACCAGCAATCCGACCGCTACAACTTGTGCCCCCAGTCGCACACGGCGATCGGCGAGGAGACGAGCCAGCCTCCAGCGCAGGAGATTCACGCGAGGGTACCCGCCGTCGCGCCGGCCGCTTCGCGCGAAGAGGCCGATGACCACGAAGGAGAGCAGAACGGCGGCGGCGGCGCCAGCCACCCAGAGCCAAAGCGGGACCGGGAGATCGTACCGCTGACCGAAGCCGTGGGCGCGAGCAGGCCCGGCACTGGCCGTGGTCACCAGCAGCGCGCAGGTCAGGGGCCACCGGGGGCGTCGTCGACCTATGACGCCTTTCGGACTAGCGGGGATGGACTTCGAGATAGCCTATCGTCCGATCTCCACCGGCGCCGTGGGCATGGACCTCGATGGCGAATCGGCCCGTCGCGCGGGCGGTCAGCCGCATCGAGACTGGAGCCCCCGGCACGACCTTCTGCTCGACGTCGTAGCCGTGCAGGTGAATGGTCACCGGCCTGTCCGTCGTCCAGCGCAGCGTGACCTCGTCGCCCTGTTGCACGCGCACGAGCCGTGCGGCCGCGACGAGCTCACCGCCACGGAGCTGGAGGTCGAAGACACGCGGCTCGGCGGTCGCGACGTATGTTCCGAGCAGAAGACCTGCCGTAAGGGCGGCGACGACCAAGACGAATCGACTACGGTCCACGCAGCTGCTTGATCTTCGCGGCGAGCCGGCCAACTGCGCCGGCCAAGGTCGACAAGTCGTCCGGGGCCAGGAACATAGTGCTCGGCACTTCCCAGACAGGCCGTAGTGTCAGGGTCTGAGGGTCGCCGGCCTGCACGTAGGCCACGGCCTCTCCCTGGAACCGCAGCACGCCGATGCGCAGCGATCCTCCTCGAAAGCTCGCTTCGGCGCTCTCGGCACCCGCAGCCACCGGTGCGGCGCCAAGATTGGCGATCTCCGCCGCGGCGCTCGCGAGGGCCGGGACCTCGTCCTCGTCGAGCACACCGACAGCCAGCCGGTAGAGCTCCATTCCCGACGGTGTGGGTGAGGCCACGAACAGCACGAGTCGCATCGCGAGCAGTTGCCGGCTTGGCCGCCCGAGCTCGTACGCGCGGATCGTCTCGACGCGAAGCTCGCCCGGCCGTGAGCTGCTGACGCCTCGAGCGAACGCCGGCAGCTTCTGCGGCCGGATCGGAAGCGTCGCGACCGGATACGATTCCGTGACACACGGGGTGCAGCCCGAAAGCACGAACCGTTCGAACCTTGTCGGCGGCTCATCGATCCCGCGCGCATCATGGCGGCCGTTGCTGTAGGAGGGCGCTACCGGCCCCGCCAGCACCAACGCGAGCGCCGCGACCGCAAGCGCTTTCCATCGAGGCGCACGCACGCGTGTACTCACGACTCGACGCCTCGACCCGTTAGTCATCGCCGCTGATCCATCGGCCTCCGCACTCAGCCTCCCCCGCCCCCTTCGCGCTGCCGCCGCAGGAATTCCTGTAGGTCTTGCATCAGCTTCTCGGAGTCGAGCTCTCCGTCCGGGAGCGCTTGCTGCTCCTCGCTGGCCGTCGCGTCGTACTGCTGCTCGAGCTGCTGTACGTGCTCTCGGCTCGCGCGATTCCGGGCCACCTCACGATCACATTGCGTGCGGAACTCCTGGATGGCCTCGGCGAAGTGAGACATGTCCGGCTTCAGTTGAAGCAGGCGGGCGACATAGGTCACGAGCGCCTCGATCGCCGCCGGATTCTCGTTGTTTTGCAGGTAGTGGGGCGCCTGGCCCATCAGGCCGAGGTGCGAGATGCCACGTTGCTCCGCGGCGTCCAGAAGGATCGTGGAAATGCCGGTCGGGCCCTCATAGGTCGGACGACGATAGATGCCCCAGGCTTCGACCAGCGACCGCCACCCGGGATCCGTCGAACGAGCCGTGACACGTACCGGGCGAGTGTGAGGGGCGCCCGCGAGAAGCGCGCCGAGCGAGACGATGCGCTTGACTCCACAGCGCTCGGCCACATCGAGGAACGCCTTCGCATACGTGCGCCACCGTTGATGCGGCTCCGGGCCGCTGAAGAGGAGCAGCCCCTCCCGGCCGTCACCGGGAGGGCTCGCGAAGAACTCGCTTCGAGGCCAGTGGATCTCGCGGCTCTCATCGGACCGCATCCGCACGTCGGGCCGTTCCTGAGTGAACATGAAGAACTGCTCGGGGTCGATCCGGGCCAGCCGCGCGGCCAAGAGGTCGCGGACGAGATGGCGCAGGGCGCCCGTCGCCGCCTGGCCGGCGTCGATCCATCCTCCAAACGCCATCACCAGGGTGGTCAGGTTGGCCGGCGGCTCGCGATCAAATTCTACGTGGTCCATGATCATCCTCTCGACAGTGTAAGCCTCAAAAGCTCGGCTTCGTCGCGAATGGCGTCAGCTGCAGCTCGTGCGTCCAACAGGACTTGTCCTGGATGTGCAGGTAATAGAAAGCCTCGGCGATCTTCACGGGATTCATCACGATCTCAGGATTCTTCTGCGCCCTCGGGAGCGCTCTGGTGCCGGGCGAGTCGATGAGGCCGTCGATCACGACATTGGCCACGTGAACGCCGTGCTCGGAATACTCCTCCGTGAGCACCTGCGCCAAGGTGCGCATCATGACGCGCGGATAGTACAGCGACTGTCCGGTCAGGCGTTTGCGGCCCCGCAGCGAGAACTGGTTGTTCGAAATGAGGAACGAGCCGGCGCCTCGTTTGCGCATGCCGGGCAACACTTCTTGCGCGACCAGGAACGGCCCGCGGCTGGCGATGTGCTGGGCGGTCTCGAAGATCTCGACGGGGACATGCTCCAGCAGCTCCTTGTCCGGCGGCAAGTCACGCCCCTCGAGATAGCCGGCGTTGTAGACCAACACATCGGGGTCGCCGACGTGCTCACGAATCCTGGCGAACGCACGTGATATGGATTCGCGCGACACCAGGTCCAGCTCGACGATCATGCCTTCGCCGCCTTGCTCGATGATGGCCTTCTCCAGCGCTGAGGCATTCGCCGCGCGGCGGGTCGTCAGAACGACGAAGAACCCCTCCTTGGCGAACTTCTGGGCGATGGCGCCGCCGACGCCCCAGCGCATACCGATTGGGATCTCGCTGTCGTCGAGCACCTTGCCGTGCGCCAGCTTGGTGTTGCGTCCATCCGACTGCCACTTGGAAGTGGCCCCAACCACCACGGCGACCGGCTTGCGGGCTCCGCTCATGAAGAATTCCTCGCTCGTCGATTTCGGCAGCTCGCGCTGTTCGTAAGCTCGACCAGCATAGGGGAAAAGAGGCGTTCTTCACAACCGCTGCCGCGCCCCGCCCCAACCTTGGGCCGGGCCCCTCACCGAGCCGGCGTCGCCCGGCCGCATGGTAATCTCGCGTTCTTGAACGTCCGTCTCCGGAACGTGCTCCTTCTCACCCTGACCCAGGCGACGTCCTCAACCTCGGTGACGCTCGTCGCCGCCGTCGGCGCCCTTGCCGGCTACGCGCTGGCCAGCAACAAGGCCCTGGCCACTCTGCCCTCGACGATGTCGGTGATCGGCGCCGCCCTCAGCACCATTCCCGCTTCGCTGCTCATGAAGCGCGTCGGCCGCCGCCTCGGCTTCGTCGTAGGCGCTCTGTTCGCGACGGCCGGCGGCCTCATCAGCGTGGCCGCGATGGCGCAGGGACGCTTCTGGCTCCTCACCGCGGGCGCGCTGTTCCTCGGCGTCTCGGTGGCCTTCGCCCAGCAGTATCGTTTCGCGGCGGCCGAGACCGCGGTTACCGAGTTCCGAAGCCGGGCCATCTCCTTCGTCCTGGCCGGCGGCCTGGCCGCCGCGTTCATCGGCCCGATGCTCGCTCGGGGAACGGTGCGGCTCTTCGATACGACGTACCTGGGCGCGTACCTCTGCGTGCCCGTGCTCGGCCTGCTCACCTCCGCGTTGCTCGTCGGCCTGCGGATGCCGCCGCCGGCGGAGGAGGCCGTCCGCGCTGGCGGGCCCGCCCGTTCGATCATGGAGATCGTGCGCCAGCCGATCTTCATCGTGGCGGTCCTCGCCCAGATGATGGGGCAGGGGGTGATGAACCTTCTGATGACCGGTACCCCGCTGGCCATGATGGCCCACCACCACACGTTCGCGGACACGGCCTTCGTCATCCAGTGGCACGTGGTGGGAATGTTCCTGCCGGGCTTTTTCACCGGCGCGCTCGTCCAGCGCTGGGGCGAGCGAATGGTGATCGTGCTCGGCATCGGCCTCAACATGCTCGCCGTGGCGGCGGCTTTTCTCGACGTGGGCGTTCACAACTTCTGGCTGGCGATGACCCTCAACGGGATCGGCTGGAACTTCATGTTCGTCGCCGGCTCGACCTTGGTGACCAGGGCCTACGCCCCCGCCGAGCGCTCCCGCACGCAGGCCGCCAACGACTTCCTCGTCTTCGGGACGGCGGCCCTGACCTCGCTGTCATCCGGGCAGCTTCTGCACCACAGGGGCTGGCAAGTCGTGCTGGTGACCGCGGCGGCCATGCTGCTCCTGGCGCTCGCGGGATCCCTGTGGCGCACGCCACGCGCGGCACGCCCAACCGGTCTCGCCGCCACGGATTGACGCGAAGACTCGGCCGCTTGACGACCCATGATCCCCGCTGTATCAGGGGGATGGCCTATCGCCGCCAGGAGGGGACTCATCCAGAGGCAGGCGTCGGAAACCGATCCTTCCTATCCCGGTCCGGGCTTTGGGCTGCCTCCCGCCGACACCGGCAACCGCCTCCTGGACTGGATCAGCGATACCGGATTGCGGCTGATCGCCCTCGAGCGCCGGTTCGATCCGTTCTTTCGGCCGGCCTTCGACTGGCTCTTGCGAGATCGATTGTCTTCGCTGTTCACGGCGCTCATCAACCGACAGCGCAAGCCCGACGGACTCGGCCTCGCCGAAGAGCGGCTCCAGCCCGGCGAGGACGCCAGTCTCGACGACATCATCACGACGTTCACGGCCCAGCTACGGCGTCTGTGGACCCCGGGGCACTTCGAGCGCGGGGGAAACACGAAGACGCACGGCCTCGTGCGCGCCGAGCTCACCGTGCGCGACGACCTGCCGCAGCCCATGCGCCGTGGCATCTTCGCCGAGCCGCGGACGTACCGCGCTTGGGTGCGGTTTGCCGGCCCCGGGCCCTACGTGACGCGGGACATCGACGACGTCGGCTTCATGAGCATGAGCATCAAGCTCATGGGCGTGCCCGGACCGAAGCTCCTGGACGAAGAGAAGTACACGCAAGACATGCTCGGCGTCTCCACACCGACGTTCGTGACGCCGGACACCAGGGCCAACGCCCAGCTGCAGCACTGGAGCTACAAGAACGCTCAGGTCTTCTACTTCGTGAACTTCAGGGAATCGCACATCCTCGACTCGATCATGCAGCTCTTGTGGACGAAGACCCAGTCGAGCCCGCTGGAAGACCAGTACTTCAGCTGCGTGCCCTATCTGCTCGGCGACCGACAGGCGATGCAGTATTCCTTTCGCTCGCGCCTGACCACGCGAACGCCGGTGCCGCGCCTGCCGTTCCGCCCGCCCGACAACTATCTGCGCGACGCGATGGTCGCCACGCTCGCCAAACAGGACGTCGAATTCGACATCCTGCTCCAGCGGCAGACCGATCCATTTCTGATGCCCATCGAGAACAACGCCGTGCTGTGGCCGACAAGGCTCTCGCCGCGAGTGCCGGCCGCCGTGCTCCGGATTCCGAGGCAGAAGTTCGACTCGCCCGAGCAGCTCGCCTTCGCGCGGGTGCTCAAGTACAACCCGTGGCACTGCATTCCCGAGCATCGGCCGCTGGGCAACCAGAGCCGAGCCAGACGGCGGATGTATAGCGAGCTGTCGCGCTTCCGGCAGCAGATGAACGACGTGCAGCACTACGAGCCAACCGGCGACGAGGTGTTTCCCGGCTCTCCCTGACGGAACGTCGCCGCTTCGACAGCTAGGTTCGCAGGTTCGCGAGGTAACGCACCGCCCGTACGCTCGGCAGGAAGAAGTACCCACCGCCGCGCATCGTCACGAACGCCGGCATTCCCGTGATCCGACGCGCCACCCCGCCCTCCCGGGGAACGGAGAACGTGTCGGTGACGGGACAGCCTGGGATCGGCTCGCGGGATCCGATGATCGCGTCGCGCTCGTCGGTGAGCCCGCCGAACTTCGTCCCCATGATCCAGGCGTTCTGGACGAACTCGAACTGGCGCCCGATGTTGGCGTTCAGGCAGATGAAGCGCAGGCCACGATCCTCGTCGGCGCCGGGGCGCAACGCATCCTCCGGCGACAGCCCCGGGCCGTACTCGCGTCCGCGGCGCAGGACGCGATGGAAGCGTGCCGAGGCGATGAGATCGTCCTCGAAGCCCCGGCCGCCGAAGCCGAGGAGGCGGAGGAGCCGTGAAACCAGACCCGTGGTGTCGGCCGGATAGTCGCCGGATCGTGGATTGGCCCGCCGGATGTGCGCGCCGATCGGGCAGCGCGTGCCAAGGTGATCGGCGTCGTAGGTGAAGCGATTCGACGCCGCTTCCTTGGGGCCGATGCCGTCGATCTCGTGATCGGCGAGCGGCATCAGGGGCTCGCCCGTCATGGTGCGGCCGACCATCGCGCTGGCGAGCCGTTCTCGCAGGGTCCGATCGCCGCCCGCCTGCGCATCGAGAAATCGCCAGAAGCTGCGCACGTCCTGGCGCATGTCGCGAAAAACGAGGTACGTCCCGTTTTGCCCGAAGTCGCGCCGCGAGGAATCGCTCTCGGCGACCGGCAGAATGCTTTGCGGATCATCGCTCGCGGGCAGGAGCGGGCGTTCGGTGTATTTCCCGTACTCGTTGCGGTAGCCGAGCAGGACCTCGCCGAGCGCCAGGAGATTGGTGAAGCGTACCTCGTCGCCGCCGGTCGCGCGCTGTAGCTCCCAGTCGAGCTCGGGCTGGCTGATCCCGTCCTTGAAGCCGAAGGGCTCGACGTTGTCCAGGTCCGAGGTCGACAGGAGTGTCTCGCGGAACGCCGCCGCCCAGGAGCCGCTTCGGATCTCCTGCTTCCAGCTCTCGAGGAGCCCGGCGCGAGCGTAGAGCATCACGAGCACGTGAGGAACTCGACCGGGCGCACCCCAGTACCACGTGCTGGGCGCGCTGGCGCCGTGGTCGCCGAGCCGGCGCGAGCGGCTCTCGTCGCCGGCCATCCCCGAGATGAACTCCAGCGAGAATCCCTCGACTGTCGGCGGGAGGCCCAGCGCTTTGAGCCCGTCCCACGAGAATGCCACCTGCAAGGCCTTCTCCGGTCTCTCGGTCCGAGGGACTTTGACGGCCGTGGTGACCGACCGCGCGCCCAGCCACGCGCGGGCGGCGGCGCGGTCCCGCACTTCGAGGAGATAGAAGCAGGCTTCCGTCATGTCGCCGTACCCGAAGCGGACGAGACCCTGAACATCGCTGTCGTCGATCCAGGCTGGCACGGTCACGCCTCCATCAGAGCAGCTGCAGCCATGCGCGGGCCTGCGCGTCGCTCATCGACGTCTCCTCGACTCCCCGGCGGATCTTCGTGTTCCGCACGAGATCCACCGCCGTCAATCCGGGGTGCGCGTTGTACCACACCTCCGTCGCCAGCTCGTGCCGGCGGATGTAGCGCTTGAACTTTTGCTCGTCCCAGGCGCCGCCCTTCACCAGATAGTCCGTGCGCGGGTAGCCGACGCCGTTGCTGAACACGAGGTTCAGGCCCCACCCGACCTTGTTGATGAAGTCGTCCATGTAGCTCTCCAGGCTCCCGTCGTAGTTGCTGGCGAACAAGATCCGCCGGTGACCGTCGACGTACACCCAGCGCGCGAAGTGAATCGTGCTCACGCGCGTGAGGTGGCCGCGCTTGTAGACGTGCCGCGCCGCGTAGTCGAGACCCAGGAGGGCCACTCGCAAGACGAGGCGCCGGAACAGCCCCGGCTTCGCGGTCCCCAGCGCGCCGAACTGGTTGGTCACGTCGTGGTCTTCGAGGTCGGCCAGCTTGCGCACGTGCTCGGGATCGGGCCTCGGCACGATCTCCGGGTCCTGGCGCTCGCGACGACGGAGCTGGACCAGGAAGATCGGGAGATAGAACAGGAGCGGGGGCAGCAGGAACAGGCCCGCGAGCGGGATGAAGACGGCGTGCGCGGCGTTGCGCAGCCACCACCCGAGCGGCGTCGATTCCTCCGCCGTGAGCGGGAGGCGGCCGGCTTGCTGCTCGCGCTTCACGAAGCTCACGAGGCTCTCGCGCGCCCCGCGCGGGTCCATGGCGGCGATGGCCGCCGCGTTCGAGCGGAGGTGAGCGACCAGCGCGTCGCGTAACGCCGCCTCTTCGCGGATCTGGCGCATCGTGCGCCCGCGCCAGTTCACGTAGCTGGCGGCCGGGCGGTGCGCGCGGGCTTTCATCCAGGCGAGCAGGTCGCCGTCCGGCGCGAAGCCCTCGCAATGGGCGAAGATGCGCCGGAGCCCCTGATCGGCGTGGCGCAGCAGATCGGCCAGGAACTCGTCGACGGGCCCGTCGAAGTCGGCGAGAAATGCCAGGGAGAGGCCATAGTCCACGCGGGGCAGGCCGTGCCGTGTCACGTCGTCGAGGGTGGCGTCGTCGAGGATCGTGAACCGCGAGAAGTGCAGGCGATGCAGACGACGGAACGGGACGAGCGGATTCTGAGGCTCGACGACGCCGGGCCGGCGATTCATGGAGGCGAGCAGCTTTCGCAGCTCGTCCTCCCGGCCCGCCGCGACCGGCGCCACCAGCATGAAGCCGGACTGTGGGGTCACGACGCCCCCGGGCCCTTCAGAACTCCAGCGCGAAATCGATCAGGCGCTTCTTGTCCCAGTACACCTTGCCAAGGTACAGCTTGGGCCCGATCAGGCGGATCTCGTCGCGGATCCAGCGGGCGACGAGCGAGGTGTCTGAATAGTCGAGGACGATGCACGGCTTGTTGTCGAGCCAGCTCTGGCTCTGATAGACCTTGGCGATGATGGCGTTGAGCCCGAGCGCGGTGATGCGGTTGCGCAGCACGCCGTTCTTGGCGTCGAAGGTCTTGCCCTGCCAGGCGAAGGTATTGACCATGCTCGCGATGTCCATCGAATAGGTCGTGCCCGGGGCGACGATGGCGGTGCCCCGCGCCTCGCCGTTGGGGATCTCGCCGGGCGTGCTGTTTGTGAACAACGTGTCGAGCTCGGCCTGGGACATTGTCAAGAGCTGCGGGACGTCGTACGCCATGTCCGGTCCTCCTCTGACTGGCCCATACGGGCCTGGTGCGATGGTTTCACGCTCACACGGCCGCGCCGCGCGCGGCATCGCTCAAGATCGCGTCGGCGGCCTTCTCGCCGATCATGTAGACGGCGCTGGCGATGAAGAAGCCCGGGATCCGCGGGAACACCGAGGCGTCCACGACGCGCAGGCCGCGGGTGCCGTGCACGCGGAAGTCGGGGCCAAGCACGCCGCCCTCGTTCCTGGGCGCGATGTGACAGCTGCACGAGGCGTGATGACCCCAGGCGTTGTCGCGCACGAACTGCCGCAGATCGTCGTCGGACCCCCGGTGCTCTCCAGGCAGCTCCTCCGTGGTGATGAGCCCTCGGCGCGCGAGCGGCGAGGCCATCGCGCGGACGAGCTTCACGCCCTCGACGACGGAGTCGAGGTCCTCTCCGCTCGCGTCCCCGCCCTCGTCGAAGTACCGGAAGTTCACGCTCGGCGGGTCCCGCGGATCGGCCGACGCCAGCGTGACCTCGCCGGCCCGGTTGTTCGTGTGCGCTTTGAGGATTGTCCACGTCAGGCAGTTGGGATTCTCGGGGATTTCCGCCGAGTAGGCCGGGAAGTACCCCTGGAAGTACCCGAGCAGGACCAGGATGAACAGGTCGGGCAGCGAACGGTCAGGCGCGGAGCGCGTGATCATGCCGAACATGCCGCCGTTGGTCGCGTAGACGCCACGCCGGCGCCTCGTCCACTGGTCGTGGTGAGGATCGCCGGCGCAGAAGCGCGCGCCCTTCAGGCAGTCCCAGTGATCGAAGCTCATCCGATGGATCACGCTGGTCTCGTAGCGGTCCTGGAGATTCTTGCCCACGCCCGGCAGATCGACCCGTACGTCGATGCCGTGGCGTGCGAGGGTGTCACGCGGGCCGATCCCCGAGAGCATCAGGAGCTGCGGCGTGTTGAACGCGCCGCCGGCAAGGATCACCTCGCGGGACGCCCGCACCTCGCGGCGCTGCCCCTGGGCGCGGCTCGCCTGGGGATCGGCGCGATAGAGCCGCTCGCCCGAGAGGTACTCGACGCCGACGGCGCGCGGCCCGTCGAAGATCACCCGTGTGGCCAGCGCGTTCAGCTCGATCCGCAGGCGATCGGGATGGCGCCGCGCGGTCTCGAGAACGCGCTCGCGCGTGCCCGTGCGCGCGTGCCCGCGCGTCGTGAGCGGCATGTATCGGAGACCGACCGCGTCGTCCTTCACCAGCCGCCAGTCGTTGGGATCGAGCTTGCCCTTGAACAGCCAGCGCGCCCGCTCCAGCGGCCGCCCCACGACGTGGAGACCTTCGTGGAAGCAGTTGCGCAGGACCTTGACCAGCGGCCGATCTTCGAGCGAGGCCTTGGGAATCTCGTGCTCGGTGCTGAGCCAGCCGCCGAAGCCGTGGCGCGTCGGGTTGATTCCGAGCCAGGACGTCAGTCGGTGAAGCGGACGGTGGCGGCAGCGCTCGAGCCGCTGGAAATATCCTCGCATCCGCTCCGCGCGCCAGGACGCGTCGCCGGTGTCGCGAGCGATCGCATCCCAGTCCGCGTTGTGCGGGTACACCATGATCATCGCGTTGTGGGCGGTGCAGCCGCCGAGGGTTCCCGCTCGAGGGTAGAGGACGCCGTCCGTGCGAGAGCCGTTCCACGTCTCGCGGTACTTCGGGTCGCGCCGCTGCTGCGCGTCGTCGCCGTAGTGACGGACGAAGAAGTTCCACGCCATCGCCTCGTTCTCTGCCGCGAAGGGGTGGAACACCGGGACGTCGTAGTCGGCGGGTAGGCGGCCGGCGCCGGGCATGGCTTTGGCGTCGCCGCCGGCCTCCAGGAGCACGACCTTGCGGCCGGCCTCGGCGAGACGCGCCGCCACCGTGCCCCCGCCGGCCCCGGAGCCGACGACGACATACTCGTACTCGCCCTGCCGGGTGCCCTCCATCACGCTATGGCGCACCTCGGCCGGCGGGGACCCCAGCCACGCGACAGCCGGCGGCGGGCACGGCCATGCTTCAGAACGTTTTGACGAATTCGATGAGCGCGCGCTTGTCCTCGTCGGCGAGGGGCGGCTCTTGCTTGAAGAAGCTCGTGCCGAAATAGTGGCCCCGGTTCACGACGAAGTCGGGGCACTTGCTCAGGCTGAGCATCGCCGGCACCAGCGGCGCAAAGGCCCGGCGCGCCTCGTCGTCGCTCGCGCCGGACGGGAGCGACTTGAGCGCCTGCTTGATGTCCACTAAGACCTTCAGGAGCTTCTTCTTGTGCTCGAGCGTGTCACCGCCGCCGTCCGGCACCAGGTCGAGGTTGGCCAGCAGATTGATCGGCGTGCCGGCCGGGATGGGGCCGATCTCGACGCCGCCTTCGCCGACGATCCACGGCGCATAGCGGTGCAGGGGGTCGAGCAGCGGCCGAAGGAATTCGGGCAGGTAGCCGGCCGCCACTCGCAGATAGCTCCGGGTGGTGGTGCGATCGATGAGGCCGGGGACCTTGTCGCCGAGCACTTTGTCTCGGTCACGGCGCTCGGGCCAGAGCATCTGCTCGATGGAGTCCTGGAACGATTTCATCCGGGCCTCGACCGACGGGCTCCACTCGAACTTGCCCACGCTGTTGTTGAGGAGGAAGGGCGCCGTCGACCACGCGCTGATGAGCGAGGCCGGCCGCGTGTAGCCGCGACCCCCAGCCGGCATCGTGTACTGCGACGGCTCGCCGGTGAGGGGATGGTGCACGGTGATCGTGCCCACCGACGGCAGGTCCTTGTACGACTGCGAGGCGAAGTTGTCCCAGATGTTCCCGGCGATCGCGTTGGTGGCCAGGGGGCTGCACGCGTTGGTCTCGAGCAAGGTCACGGGCACCCTGACGTCCGTGGATAAGTAATTGTTCTCGAGGAAGTCGACGGCGAGGACGATGTCGCGCATCTTCCGCTTGAACTCGTCGGTCTTGGTCCACTCCCAGTAGCGGTTCCAGGCGTCGAGGTAGCCGGGCCCCGCGCCGCCGCCGGGATCGAGCCCCGGCGCCGGCTCCGGCAGCTTGCTCGAGTGGCAGCGCGCGCAGCGCTCCGCGAAGACGACCTTGCCGCGCTGGAGCGCCTGCGCATCTTTCGTGAGGTATGCCTCACCGCCCGGCGCGTCCTTGAGCCGATGGGGTCGGGACGCCTTGAGGAAGAAGAGCGCCATGTCGGGCGTGCCGGCCTCCGTCGCCCGCCAGTACACCGAGTTCTTCCGTGCCACGGCGATCTCGATCGGCGTGATCGGCTTGCCGCCGGCGAGCGCGTTGAAGTGCAGCATCCACTCCTCGCTGAAGAGCCCGATATTGAGGTAGACGCGATTGAGGGCGCCGAGGGCGCCGACCGAGTCGGCGCCGTCCTTCAGCACGCGAGGCGTCGCCACGGTGTCCGGCTTCTCGAAGAACTGCGTGAGCGGTCCCTCTTTGACGTAGTCGTTGAACTGGGCGTTGTTGAGGGCGCCCCCGGTGAGCTTCTCCTTGCCCCAGCGCTTGCCGATCTCGAGCCGCGGCCCCAGAGCGTAGACCGCGTTCATGGTCCGCGGGTTGTTGATGTAGTCGGTGGACACGAGGGAGGTATCGAGGCTGCCCGGCCGCGAAGCGTGGAGGAGCTGGAACATGTAGTTCGACGGGTCGTCATTCCAGGTGAAGATGCGGTCCACCCAGAAGTACTGGGCGCCGACGTTGGCGCTGAGGTTCTCCCACTTCGGGTGCTCGGGGTCGGCGGGCGGCTTGATCGGATTGGGGCCGACGTGGCAGAAGCCGCACGACATCCCGACCCGATACGGCCGCACGAGGTCCTTGGAGAGGTAGTACCTTTCGTCGGTGTAGTAGCGCACCGGATCCCACTTCTTCGCGGCGGCCTCGTTGAAGTCCGGGTTGGGAAAGAGCCGCAGACCGACGATGCCCGTGGCCCAGCCGTAGTAGGAGCCGACCGGCATGTTCTTGCCGCGCGCGCCGACGGCCACGCCCGGGTATTTCTTGTCGTTCTCGAAGGGGTCAGGCGGGCAGTCGGCGCTGCGTTTGTCGAGCCAGAGTCCGTGCCGCTGCGGGTCGGGTCCGGTCGGTTTCTCGAAGCACGGCTCGTTCACGAGGCCGAGATAGCGCCACCGGTTGTCCCGACCGAACTTGAGGCTCGGGTGCGAGGACAGGATCTTCAGCAGGTCGAACGCGCCCACGCTGTTGACCGTGATCGTGTCCCAGAAGCGGTCGTTGCCGCCCGTCCACACGATCCACATATTCCGGCCGCGGACTTCCTCCGGCGCCAGGCCGATCGCGTCGTCCATCTCACGGAAGTAATTCTCGTCCGCTGCGGGCAGGGACTGGACCGTCCGCTTGGCTTGTGCGGCTTCGTCCTGCACGTTCCCAGGGCCGGGATGATCGGCCCCGCACGCGCCGAGCAACAATGCGAACAGCACATAGACGAGACGGAGGCGGCTCGCGACCATGAACGAGCTCCTTCTTCACGTTGACGGCGCCGGATCGCCGCCGTGAATTGTCCATCCGCGCTCGCGCGCATGTCAAACGCGAAGACGCGAGCCGCGTGCGCCCGGCGCGCCGTGGACACGGCGTGCACGGAGCTATTGCAGATTTGTCCCCGCCATTCGGGGAGCCGGTCGAGAGGGGCGCGAGCCGGCCCGCATCAGGCCGCCCGACGGCTCACTCCGGCGCGCGCCGAAACCTCCGGAGCCCGCGCTTCACGGCGACCACCGCGAAAAACGCCGCGATGCGGGCCCGGGTCGCCATCGAGGGCCGCCAGTTTCCCGCCAGAACCGACACGACGGCGCGGTAGATGCCCATGAACAGGGGGCGCGTGAACCACAGCTCGCGGAACGCCGGCTCGTAGAAGCCGATCGCGAACCGTCGGAAGTGATGGTACCGCTTGCGCACGAGGCGCTCGTAACCCGCGAAGGCGCGCGCCGTCACGTCGCCCGAGGAGAGCCCCACGTCGATGGCCTCGGCCGCCTCGAGCCCGCCCTGCATGGCCAGCATGACGCCGGTCGAGAAGACGGGATCCAGGAAGGCTGCCGCGTCGCCGACCGCCACCCAACGATCTCCGGCTATCCTGGTGGCCAGATAGGAATAGTCGGCGTCGAACCGGGCGGGTGAGACACGCCGCGCCCGCTCGAGCAGCGGCGCGGCGGCCGGTGTGTTGGCCAGATAGTGGGCCAGGCTTTCCTCCGGGGTCGGCCTGCGATTCACGACGATGAACGACCTGTGGGATGACGGCACCGACGCTGATCACGGTGGGCGAGAGGGGGATGAACCAGAGCCAGCCCATGTCCGGCCGCATGAACATGCGGATGTCGCCGGCCCGCCGGCCCACGGCGCATGGAATGCCTTCGTACTGCGCGTGCACCGCGATATTCCGTAATATTGGGTCGGCTTCGTGCCGCCCGAAGCGCTTCACCAGCAGCCCGGCGCGTCCGGACGCGTCGACGACGACGCCGACCCGGAGAGTCCTCTCACCACCCTCACGCGCCGAGACGCGCAGGCTGACACCGTCGGGCTCGATGACCACATCGAGAACCTGATGCTCTTCGAGCACCTCGGCGCCGCACTTCTCGGAATGGCGAAGCAGGATTTCGTCGAATCGCTCGCGCAGGACCTGGAACGTCTGAGGCGTCGGAGTTTCGATGGCGGCCGAAAAATCGGCATACTGCTCGAACGCGCCGTCGAAAGGCTGGAAGCTAGCCCCCCACTTCTCGACGAATCCGGACGCCGCGATCGTGTCGCGAACGCCGAGCGAGCGCAGGATCTCGTTGGTCCACGGCAGCTGCGATTCGCCGATGTGGAAGCGCGGGAATCGCTCGCGCTCCAGCACGACCACGCGCCGGCCACGCCTGACCAGCTCGGTGGCGGCGCTCGAACCTCCCGGTCCCCCACCGATCACCGCGACATCGTAGGCCCACCGATCGTTCACGCCGTCCATGGTCGTTCTCGAACATCATGCATCACGGTGAGCGGGCCCGGCCACGAATTCTCGGCCACGACGCGGGCGTTCGCGTCAGAGCTTCGACGCCGTGAACGTGTCGCACTCACCGGGGTTGCCGGTCTCGATCCCGCGCTTGAACCAGCGCACGCGCTGGGCGGAGCTGCCCGTGGGTGAACGACTCCGGCACGACGTGCCCCTGTGACTGGCGCTGGAGGCGGTCGTCCCCGATCGCGGCGGCGGCGTTCAGGCCTTCCTCGATGTCACCGGCCTCGAGAATCTGGCGGGCGCGCTGGGCGTTGCTGGCCCAGACCCCCGCCAGGCAATCGGCCTGCAGCTCCATGCGCACCTGGAGCGCGTTGCCCTCGGCCTGGCTTCGCCGGCTTCGGGCCGCGTGGATGCGCTCGGCGATCCCGAGCAGATTCTGCACGTGATGGCCGACCTCGTGCGCGATGACGTAGGCCTGGGCGAAGTCGCCCGGCGCCCCGATCCGCTCGCGCAGATCGCGGTAGAACGACAGATCGATGTAGAGCTTCCGGTCGCCGGGACAGTAGAAGGGCCCGACCGCCGCCTGGGCGAAGCCGCAGGCGGATTGGACGGCGCCGCTGAACAGCACGAGCCGCGGCTCCTCATATTGCCGGCCCATCTGGCGGAAGAGCTCGCGCCACGTGTCTTCGGTGTCGGCGAGGACGACCGAGACGAAATCGCGAAGCTGGTCGTCGCGGCCCGGCGCCCCCTGTTGAACGCTCGGCGCGGGACGCGGATCGCCCGGATCGGCTCCCTGGAGCACGACGCTCGGGTCGACGCCGAACCACACCGCCAGCAGCACGAGCACCAGGGTTCCGATGCCACCCCCGACGGCGGCCCCACGCCCAACCGGCATGCCACGGCGATCCTCGATGTTGTCGCTTCGCCTGCCCATCTGCCATCGCATCGCTGGCCTCCCGCATCTCCGCCCGGCCGGCCGGGCGGGGTCGCGGTCGTTGCGCTTCGTCGCACGGCGTCGTGTCGGGAAGTGTACGCGACGGCGCGACCGCGCGCGAGACCGCCAGACAGGGCGGTCTGGCAACCCCCAACTGTTTGTGCCACCATCGCTCCGACCCCGCGATGAGATTCGGCGTCTACCTTCCGACGTTCGCCTGGCGAGATCTCCGCTTCGACCAGGCCGCGCGTGTCAAGGAGTTCGCCCGCAAGGCTGAAGCGCTGGGATTCGACGCGCTGTGGGTGGCCGAGCATTTCCTGGAGGCCCCCGGCCTGTACGGTACGGTCTGGATGTCACCGCTGCTCTGCCTGGCTCACGCCGCGAGCGTCACGACGCGGATCCGCCTGGCGACCGGGCTCTTGATCGCGCCTTACTATCATCCGGTCCCGCTGGCCCGCGAGATCCAGACACTCTGGCATCTGTCGGGGGGCCGCTTCGTGCTGGGCGTCGGACCGGGCTGGGACCAGCACGAGTTCGAGACGCTCGGGATGCAGCTCTCCGAGCGCGGCCGGCGCACCGACGAGATCATCGCGGCGCTCCGCCGCCTCCTCACCGAACGCGACGTGAGCTTCGCCGGGCGCTACTACCAGTTCCGCCACGTGACGATCGAGCCGCGGCTGCCGCGCTTCCCCGAGCTCTGGGTCGGCGGCGGGTCGAAGATCCAGACGTCGCTCTCACCCGACAAGCCCTACATCGTGCCCGCGGTGCTCTCGCGGATCGCCGGCGCCGACGGCTGGCTGGCGCGCGCCGCCGGCAGCCAGCAGATGGTCAAGGACGACGTCCGTGCCATCCGCGAGCACTTCGTCAAGGTCGGGCGCGACCCCGGCTCCTTGCGGTACGGCCACCTGAACTTCCTGCACCTGGTCGACACGACCGATCGCGACGAGGCGCTGCGCCTGCAGCGCCCCGTCTTCGAGCGCGTGATGGGCACGCACCGGACGTTCGAGAACCTCCAGGAGTCGTACTTCCTCGGGACGACGCGCGACATCGTCGACCGCATCCGAGATCTGGAAGCCGCCGGCGTTCAGGACATGGTCCTGGCGACCTGCGACTACGACCTGGAGCAGCTCGAGCGATTCGCGACCGACGTGGTCAGCCGATTCCAGGGCGAGCGCTAGTCGGGGACCTCAAGGGCTGCGCGTCCTGGCCCAGAAGTCCGACACGCCGATGTTGCCGGCGGCGTCTGTCGACCTCATCCGGAAGCGGTACAAGGTGTTCGGCCTGAGGCCGTCGATGACCCGTGAGTGCGACGTCGTGAGGGTCGCGTTCAGCGGCGTCCGGAATGCGTAGTGCGTCACGCCGTACTCGACCTGCGTATTGCTCGGCTCGTTCGTGGTCCAGCCGATCGTGGCCCGGGAGGACGACATCGTTACAGTCACCCGGGAAATCACCGGCGGACTGTTGTCATTGGCATTGGCCACCGTCACCGAGACGCCCGCGGAGGTCGACGTGTTGCCCGCTGTGTCGCGCGCCACGGCTGTCAGGATGTGTCGGCCATCGGCTGTCATCGTCGTGTACCACGTCGCGGCGTAAGGCGCAAAGGTCCGCTCAGGCCCGAGATTGACCCCGTCGAGCTTGAACTGAACTCCGGCCACGCGGACATTGTCTGTCACGCTCGCCGTGACCAACACCGTGCCCCTCACGGTCGTGCCTGCGGCGGGGGCGGTGAGGGCGACGGTGGGCCGAGTCGTGTCGCTCGAGGTCCCCGTCACCGTCACTGTCAGACTGGCCGTCCCCACGTTTCCGGCGGCGTCGCGCGCCCTCACGGTGAGGACGTTCGCGCCGAGTTGGAGCACGATCCAGCTGGTGCTCCAGCTGCTAGTCCCGGCCGCGATACCGCTTCCGCCGAGGCTGTTCGTCCACGTAACCTGGGTCACCCCGATGTTGTCGGCGGCCGTCCCCCGGAGCGTCAGCGATCGGACGGTCGTGGTGTAGGTCGACGCGGAGGTCGGTGAAGTGATTTTCACGGTCGGCCGGGTCGCGTCGCTGCCGGTCCCGCCGCTGGTCCCACTACCGGTCGTGACCACGGAGACGGTGCTTCCACCACTCGAGAACCTGAGATTAGTGCTGAAGGTCGTGGCGCTGGTCGGGCTGAATCGCACCGTGACGACCTGACTCGCGCCGACCCCGCTGAGGTTGAACGGTGTTCCCGACACGACGCGGAACGGCGCCGTGACGGATGCCGACCCGGAGACGGTCCCGCCGCCCGTGTTCGTAGACCGTGAAAGTCCTGTCCGCGAAGCTCCCCGCCCGCACGCTGCCGAAACTCACGGTGCCGGTCGGGCTCACGGTGAATTCGGCCCGCGCCACGGCGCTCGCCACGCTCGAGCACGGGCTTTCGTTGCCGGCCGAGTCGACGGCGGTCACGGACACGCTGTAGCGCGTGCCGGTGGTGAGGCCCGTCAGCCTGAAGCGGACGGTCGTGTTGGCGCTCGGACTGGACGTCGGCGACGCCACCTGAGCTCGAGAAGGCCCCGGACACGGCGCGCCCTGGGTCCCGTAGTAGACGCGATACGACGCCAGATCGGTGAGGCGGCTGCCATCCGAGTTCGTCGTCGGCGCCGTCCATCTCGCGTCCAGGACCCCGGCTGTGGCCGCCGGAGCCCTGACGAGGAGCGCGAGAAGGAACAGACTGACGCCGACGCCAACAGCCGTCGACCGCGCGAACGTCCACGACATCGCGATCTCCTCGATTGTGAGTTGTGTTGGTCGTGCTCTTGTCGCAGGCCGTTGGTCTCGAGCGACAACCCAGTGCAGCCGAGATGCCACGCGGGTGGCCGCGTCGTCGTGATGCCAACTAACGGTTGGAAATCAGATCGCTCGAGACCGCGGCGCCGGCCGGCGAGCGCGCGTGGAGCGACGAAGACTCAGTGCCACGAAGCGCCACACCGGACACTCGAGCGTTCAGAGCGTGACACTTTCAAACGTTCGCAATTTTGCGAATCTCCGGAATGCATCGTGCGCCGCCGACTGCGGCGGTTCCATCCGGGGGGTCGTACCCCGGCAATCGTACTTCCTCGGGGCGACGCGCGAGATCGTCGCGCGTATCCGGGATTTGGAGCCGCCGGAAGCCTATCTCGGGCTACTGAGTCGGCGACGCAGCATGTATCACGCTCGTCACGCAGAGCTCCCATCAGCCAGTGAACGCAACGCTGACCGTCGTCGACGGCCGGGTCCAGGCCGTGGTCACGGTCACGAGTGCCAGGCCGCGAATCGCCTGGGTCTCGAACTGGCCGGCGTCGTCGGTCAGCGTGAGCGTTCCGGCCACGGCGGAGCAGACCCGAACCGAGACCAGCTGGCGCAATGCCGGCGAGAACCTGAAGGTCACGCTGCTGGCGGTTTGTGGCGCGAAGAAGACGTGGCGAGTGGGATCGGCGCCCCACGGGTCTTCCCAGCGCCACTGATTGGTGCCCCAGTCGATGCCGGCTAATACGCCGGCGAGACTCGAAAACGACGTCGGCGGCGCCGGATTGGCGAAATTTACCGTGACCGCTTATTGCTTCGGGTCACGGTCAAATTCACGGTCGCTCGTGTTGCCGGCGGCGTCGCGCGCCGTGACGGTCAGCACGTTCGTGCCGATCTTGAGGCCGGTCGCGGTGGCGGTCCAGGAACTCGTCCCGGTTGCGGTCCCGCTTCCCCCGCGGCTGTTGACCCACGTGACCCCGATGACCCCTATGTTGTCCCAGGCGGTGCCCTGGAGAGTGAGCGATGAGCCGGTCGCGACAGAGGCCAGGCTAGAGGTGGTCAGGCTAGAGGTCGGCGACGTACTCGTCACTGGCGAAATAATCGTCACTGTGGGCGGCGTCGTGTCCACGCCAGCCGCCCCGCGGCCCGTCACGATAGGAGCGATGGTGCCGCCGTCCGCGGTGAAGCTCACGGTGGCGCTCACCGTCGCGGTTGTCGTTGGCGTGAATCGCACGGTCACGGTCTTGCTCGCTCCAGCTCCGCTGAGGGAGAACGGGCTGCCCGACTGGATCGTGAACGGCGCAGCCACCGATGCCGCCCCGGAAACCGTCCCACCGCCCGTGTTCGAAATCGTGAAGGTTCGTTCCGCGAAGGTTCCGAGGTTCACGTCGCCGAAAGCCACCGGGCCGATCGGACTCACGCCGAAATCGAGGCGAGCGACGGCGCTCGCGACGCTCGAACAGGCGCTCTCATTGCCGGCCGTATCTACCGCGGTGACGGCGACATTGTAGAGAGGGCCGACCGTCAGCCCCGTGAGCCTCATGCTGACGATCGGGCTAATCGTCGGGCTAAGGGCCGGACTGGATGTCGGAGAGGGGATCTGCGTGCTGGATGATCCGGGGCACGGTGGGCTCGGAGTCCCGTAGTAGACCCGATACGACGCAAGATCCGTGAGTTGACTCCCATCAGTATTCGTCGTCGGCGCGGTCCAGGACGCGTCCAGAATTCCGGCCTGGCCCGGAGTCGCTACGAGGAAGAGCTCCAACAGGAGTAAGCCGAGTCCAACGCAGATACCGACGAACCACGCGTTCGTCTCCGGCCTCGTGGCCTTCCCAACTGTTCGCTGCTGGCGCATGTCACCACCTCCATCGCGTCGCAAGTCCTTTCAGCGAGCGAGTGGTGGTGCATCAGCGATGCCACATCGCGGAAGCCTCGGGTGAACGCGCGAAGTGGCGAAGAATAGGATGCCTCTACTGCAACGAGCACGATCGGCGCGGCTTCGTGCGACCGCTGCCTATGCCACAACGGACCGAGCCGAAGGCACGAGCGTTGAGATGTTGACGCCGCAATTTTGAGAACGTCGCAGTTGTGCGAAAGCGTGCCGTGCGCGCGCCCTTGACGTGATGCGCGCGATCGGCGTCATTCATCGTGCGAGACGCGACAACGAGTGGCGCTACTGCCCTCGATCATCGACGAGCGCCAGCTGTCGTACACGCGAGCCGCCTGCGCGCGTCGGCATTCTTCTATGCCTACGCGCTCATGCAGCTCCCGTCGGGCCTCCTGAGTGATCGCTTCGGCCGGCGGCGCATCTTGCTGCTCGGCCTTTTCGGCGGCGCGCTCGCGGCCGGGCTCACGGGTCTGGCCGGCTCGTTCGCCACGCTCCTCCTCGCGAGAGCCTTGACGGGAGCCTTTCAGGGGTCGCTCTTCTCGAATGATCGGGCGATCATCGTGACGGTCACGCCGCCCGATCGCATCGGCCTCCGGCCAGGGCGTCTCGTTCTAAGGCCCCAGCCTCGGACTCACGTTCGGGCTCGTCGTCGGCGGCGTGCTGCTGTCCCGCTGCCGCCGCGATCGTCGACCCACGTCACCTGTTGCCGCTCGATGCTGCCCCGCAGTGCGCCGCCACCGCCGTGTAGGCCGGTTTTGAGGTCGGGGTCGTGAACGCGATCGTTGGCGGCGCTGGGTCTCAAGGCGCAGTGCCACCAACGGAGGTGGTCATGTCCGCCTGGATCTCGGCCTGACTCAGCGCTCGATTGTAGATCCGAATGTCGTCGAGCCGGCCCTGGAAGTTGTACGTCCCCGGTGCCCCCGGCCGCTGCCCCACGTGGACATTCACGTTGGTGCTCGGTTGCGATGTCGGCACCGTTCCGAGTAACACTCCGTTGTCGAGCTGCCCATTGAGGTACACTTTCAGCGTCTGCGCGGCTGCGTCGTACACCCCCGCCACGTGGTACCACGTGCTCACTTGCAAGGTCGTCGCCCCATACCGCGCCACACTGCTAGTCCCGGCCGCATTCGAGATCTTGAATCCAATCGTGCGCGGCCCTCGATCCACCGTAGTGTCCAGTTGGTACCCCACCGTGTCGCTGCGCCGCTTCGACACCACCGCCGCGTCATCGACCGGGAAGGCGGCGGCATTAATCCATCCGCTCACCGTCATGCTCCCCGTCAACTGCAGTTCCCCCGGGTTCCCTAGGTTCACGAAGTCGTTCACACCGTCGAACGTGAGCGCCTTTCCGTACCGTCCCGCTGTTGTCCACGTCGCCCCGGAGATCGTTCCCGTGTTGCCGTTTCCGGAGGTATCGGCCGTAGTGGTCCCAGTGCCTTCGTTGAAGCCCCACGCGCCCACGAGGCCGGGCGTGTATGTCACGGTCAGCATGTCCTGGGCGGTGTTGCCGGCGGCGTCGCGCGCCGTCACCGTCACTCTGTTCACGCCCTGCTGGAGCGCGATACTCGACGCGGTCCAGTTCGATGTGCCGGAGGCTACGCCGCTGCCGCCGCGATCGTTGACCCACGTCACCTGCGTCACGCCGACGTTGTCGCTCGCGGTGCCGCCGATGCTGAGTGCGGTCGCCACTGCCGTGTAGGTGGGGTTTGAGATCGGGGTCGTGATCGCGATCGTTGGCGGCGTTGGGTCTGAAGGCGCGGTGCCACCGACGGGGGTGGTCATGTCCGCCTGGATCTCGGCCTGACTCAGCGCTCGGTTGTAGATCCGAATGTCGTCGAGCCGGCCCTGGAACCACTCCCCGTATGGAACGTTTCCGCCGATCCGCAGGGGGCTGTTATTGGTTTCCAGCACTCCCCCCTGCGCCCCGCTCGCCACCTGTGTTCCGTTCACCCAGAGCCGCAGCGTCGCGCCGTTCCAGGTCACCGCGACGTGCGTCCAGGTGTTCAACGCGAGGGACGCGCTACCGCTCACGAAGCTCACGGTCCCGCTGAATGTCCCGCCCCCTGCCGGAAACCGCGGCCCACTCCAGTTGCTCGCATGCAGGAAATACGCGTCCACCTGCCGCTGCAGAATAGTCCGCCATCCCGTTTGCTCCGCTGTCGGATACACCCACGCCGACAGCGTCATCGCCGTCGTCAAGTTGAGCGAACTCGACGCGTTGACCACCACCAGGTCGTTCGCACCGTCGAATGCGAGCGCATTCCCGTACCGTCCCGCTGTTGTCCACGTCGCCCCGGAGATCGTGCCCGTGTTGCCGTTCCCGGAGGTATCGGCCGTCGTGGTGCCAGTGCCTTCGTTGAAGCCCCACGCGGCCACGAGGCCGGCGGGAGTCGCAGGCGTGTACGTCACGGCCAGCGTGTCCTGGGCGGTGTTGCCCGCGGCGTCGCGCGCCGTCACGGTCACTGAGTTCAAGCCCGGTTGGAGCGCGATGCCGAGCACGCTCCAGTTTGTCGTGCCTGAAGCCGTCCCGCTGCCGCCGTGATCGTTGACCCACGTCACCTGCGTCACGCCAACGTTGTCGCTCGCAGTGCCGCCGATGCTGAGCGGGGTTGCTGTCACAGTTAAGGTCGGGTTCGAGCTCGGCGTAGTGATCGTCACAGTCGGCTGGGTTGTGTCGGATTGCGTGGTTTGTGACGTCGTTGGCGGCGTGTAGGTCACGGTCAGGGTGTCGACCGCCGTGTTGCCGGCGGCGTCGCGCGCCGTGACGGTCAGCACGTTCGTGCCGATCTTGAGGCCACTGACGCTGGCGATCCAGGCACTCGTCCCGGTCGCGGTCCCGCTTCCTCCGAGGCTGTTGACCCACGTGATCCCGGTGACCCCTATGTTGTCCGAGGCGGTCCCCTGGAGAGTGAGCGATGAGCCGGTCGCGATATAGGTCGGGCTGGAGGTCGGCGAGGTAATCGTCACCGTGGGCCGCGTCGTGTCCGCGCCCGCCACCCCGCGTCCAGTCACGATAGGAGCGATGGTGCCGCCTCCCGCGGTGAAGCTCACGGTGGCGCTCACCGTCGTGGTTGTCGTCGGGGTGAATCGCACGGTCACGGTCGTGCTCGCTCCAACTCCGCTGACGGAGAACGGACTGCCCGACTTGATCGTGAACGGTGCAGCGACCGACACCGCCCCGGAGACTGTCCCACCGCCCGTGTTCGTCACTGTGAAGGTTCGTTCCGCGAAGGTTCCGAGGTTCACGTCGCCGAAAGCCACGGTGCCGGTCGGACTCACGGCGAAATCGGGGCGAGCGACAGCGCTCGCGACGGCTGAACAGGGGCTCTCATTGCCCGCCGTATCCACGGCGGTCACGGCGACATTGTAAAGAGTGCCGACACTCAGCCCCGTGAGCCTCGTGCTGACGGTCTGGTTAGAAGTAGGGCTGGATGTGGGAGAGGCGATCTGCGTGCGGGAAGATCCGGGGCACGGTGAGCTCTGAGTCCCATAGTAGACGCGATACGACCCAAGATCCTTGAGCGGACTTCCATCAGTGTTCGTCGTCGGTGCGGTCCAGGACGCGTCCAGAAATCCGGCCTGGCCCGGAGTCGCTACGAGGAAGAGCTCCAACAGGAGTAAGCCGAGTCCAACGCAGATACCCACGAACCACGCGTTCGTCTCCGGCCTCGTGGCCTTCCCAGCTGTTTGCTGCTGGCGCATGTCACCTCCTTCGCGTCGCAAGTCTCTTCAGCGAGCGAAGGCCTGTGCACTAGCGATGCCATATCACGGTCGCATCGCGGTGAAAGCGCGAAGTGGCGAAGAATAGGAAGTCTCCAACGCAACGAGCACGAGCGACGGGGCTTCGTAGCCGCATGCCACAACGGACCGATTCGAACACTCGGCGTCGAGATATTGACGTCGCGATTTTGAGAATGTCGAAGTTGTGCGAAAGCGTGCCGTGCGCGCACCTTGACGTGAAGCGCGCGATCGGCGTCATTCATCGTGCGAATCGCGCCAGAGAGTCGCGGTGCTAAACTCCGGAACGCGTGTCGCCCATGCCCGTGTACGTGGTCGTGTGGATGCTGCTCATCTTCGCGTGGGCGGCGAACTTCGTCATCCGCATCGGGTTCTCGGCGCTACTACCCTCGATCATCGACGAGCTCCAGCTGTCCTACACGCGAGCCGGCCTGCTCGCGTCGGCGTTCTTCTACGCCTACGTGCTCGTGCAGATTCCGTCGGGTTTTCTGGGTGATCGCTTCGGCCGGCGGCGCATCTTGCTGCTCGGCCTTCTCGGCGGCGCGCTCGCGGCCGGGCTCACGGGCCTGGCCGGATCGTTCGCCACGCTCTTCCTCGCGCGGGCGCTGACGGGGGCCTTTCAGGGGTCGCTCTTCTCGAACGATCGGGCGATCATCGCGACGGTCACGCCGCCCGATCGCATCGGCCTCGGCCAGGGTGTCTCGTTCTCCGGGCCCGGCCTTGGACTGACGTTTGGGCTCGTCGTCGGCGGCCTGCTGGTAGAGATCCTGCCCTGGCGGACCGTGATGATGCTCTTCGGCCTCGGGCCGATCGCCGCGGCGCTGCTCATCGCGCGATATGTGCTGGCCCCGACCGCCCCGGCGGCGCGCGTGCCGGTCCTGCAGCACCTCAAGAGTCTTTTCTCGAACGGACGGCTCTGCGTGCTCGCGCTCGTCAGCCTCTGCGCGATCGCCGATCAGTTCATCCTGGCGACGTGGGCGCCGCTATTCTTCGCCGAAGTCGGGGTGACCGACCTCGGACGCGCCGGCAGCTACGCGGCGCTCCAGGGGATCGCCGCGTCACTCGGAATGGTGGTCAGCGGATGGGCGCACGACCGCCTGGTCGAGAGGGGCTATGCCTCGAAGACCGTCATCGTCGCCGGGCTCGGCGGGCTCGCCGTGTCGATGCTGGCGATGGCTCTCGTCATCGCTCAGCGGTCGATCCCGGGCCTGGCGGTGGTGCTGTTCGTGGCCGCCTTCTTCTGCTGGTCGATCTGGGGCGCGGTCTACACGCTCCTGGCGCGGATGGTGCACCCGGAGGGGCTGGGCACGGCGTTCGGCTTCAGCAACAGCATCGGCTTCGTCGGGGCCATCGTCGGGCCCACCGCGACCGGCTGGGTGCGCGACCTCACCGGGTCGTTCAGCGCCGGGTGCGTGCTGGCGTCGATCCTCGCCCTGATGGGTGTCGCGCTCGCCGTCGCCCTTCGCGTTCCGCCGTCGCTCACACCGCCGCCATACCCTCCACCTCGATCAGGAAGTCCGGATGGAACAGACTCTTGACCACGATGAGGGTGCTGGCCGGAAGCTCGCCCTGAAACACCTCGCTGCGCGCCTGCGCGACGGCGGGGAAGTCCTCGAGCTTGGTGATGTAGGTCGTGATCTTCATGAGGTTCGGCAGGTCGCCGCCGGCCGCGCGCAACACGCCGCGGAGATTTTCGAACACCTGTCGGGCCTGCGCGCGCACGTCGCCCTTGCCGACGATGTTGCCGGACGCGTCCCACGCGACCTGTCCGGAGACATAGAGGAGCCGGCCTCCCTCCATCCGCGTCGCCATCTTGTAGTTCGCCACCGGCTTCGCCTCGGGCGTCGAAATCGTGCTGAATGGCATGGTCGCTCCTCCCCGCCGTCTATGCGATCGCCGCGATGACTTCGATTTCCACAAGAAACTCTGGCTTCGCCAGTCCTGGGATCTCGACCAGGGTCGAGGCCGGGAAGTCGGTCGAGTAGAACGCGCGGCGCACCGCGGCGCCGTGCTGGCGCCATGAATCGATGCCGAGAACCCACGTGGTTTCCTTCACGACGCTGGCGGCTGTCGCGCCCGCGGCGTGCAGCACGTGCGCGATGTTCTCGTACACCTTCTCCGCCTGACGTCGCCAGTCACCGACCCCCGCGACCGAGCCATCCGGATTGTTCGCGACCTGCCCGGCCAGGTAGAGCAGCCGCCCGCCGTTGACGATCACGCCTTGATAGAAGTCGCCGCCGTGGTTCTCGGCGTTGTACTTGTCGAGCAGCGGCTTACCGGCGGCGGACCCGCCAAGGTCGACGACCAGCTCCACCTCGATCAGCATCGCCGGATCGGCCAATCGCCGTACGACCAGGCCCGTCGACGCCGGCCTGGCGCCGAAGAATTTGGCCCGCTCCGCCCGACCGCTCGCGTTGTAGGCATCGAGGTCGGTCACGTAGACCAGCTGCTTGATGATGTGGTCGAATCTCGCCTCGGCGCGCGTCAGGATGGCCTGCAGACGCTCGAAGGTGCGCCGCGCCTGCGGCCCCATCCCTCCGGCGACGAGGTTACCGTCCGGTCCTCGGCCGGTCAGCCCCGCGGTGAACAGAATCCTCGACGGATTGACGCTCACGCCGGGCATGAAGCCACGTCCGCTCTCGAGTGGGCGTTCGGCGAGAATGTCTCGGCGATCCATGAAAGCCTCCTTCCAGGAACGAACGGTCCCGGTCACGACGGCGCAGAGTGGCCCGGCCGGCGGGGCCATACTGCGCCGCCGGCCTCGGCGCGTCAAGGAGCGGCGCTCCAGGCCCGCTTGACCGCTTCGCGTTAGCCTCTATCATCGAAATCATCGACGCGTGCTCGAGATGACGCCCCCGGCATCACCCTCGGCGCGGGGGACAGGAGGCACCCTTGAAGGGACGACTGATCCGCCGTGCGGCCGTGGTGATGTCGACGGCGATGACCTTCGCCGCGTGCACGACGACGACCGAGCAGGGCAGCGTCGGCGTCCAGCGGAGCCAGCTCCTCCTGGTTTCCTCGGCCGAGGTGGACCAGGCGGCCGCGGCGCAGTACCAGAAAGTGATCAAGACCGAGACGCCGAAGGGCAACGTCAATCGGGACCCCCAGCAGGTCGAGCGCGTTCGCGGAATCGCCAAGCGCCTCATCCCGCAGACCGCGGTCTTTCGCAAAGACGCGCTGGAGTGGAAGTGGGAAGTGAACGTGCTGACCTCACCCGAGGTCAACGCGTGGTGCATGCCGGGCGGCAAGATCGCGGTCTACACCGGCATCATCGAGAAGCTGCAGATCACGGACGACGAGCTCGCCGCCGTGATGGGGCACGAAATCGCCCACGCCCTGCGCGAGCACGGTCGCGAGCGCGTGTCGCAGCAGGTCGCCGCCGGGGTCGGCGCGAGCCTGGCGGGGGCCGTGGCCGAGGTCTTCCTGCCTGGTACCGGACAAATCAGCACCGGTCTCGCCGGCGCGGTCGGCCAGGTCACCTACGTGCTGCCGTACTCGCGTATCCACGAGACCGAAGCCGATCGCATGGGCGTCGAGCTGGCCGCGCGCGCCGGCTACGATCCCCGGGCGGCGATCGCTCTCTGGCAGAAGATGGCCAAGCTCTCGAGCGGCGGCGCGCCGCCGAAGCTCCTCTCGACGCACCCGTCGCACGAAGACCGCATCCAGGATTTGACGGTGTTCGCCCAGAAGGTGATGCCGCTCTACGAAGAGGCCCGGGCCGCGAAGTAACCTCGCTTCTCGAAAGGCCGTCCTTCGCATATACTCTCCGCGCCCAACAGGGAGACCGACTCCCCGCGCGGAGAACCAGGTGCCCATCCTCAGCGTTCGTGACGTCACGGTCAGGTTCGGCGGCATCGTCGCCCTCGACGGGGTCTCGTTCGACATCGAGCCCCGTCAGATCGTGGGGTTGATCGGGCCGAACGGCGCGGGCAAGACCACCCTGTTCAACTGTTTGAGCCGGCTCTACACGGCGTCGGCGGGGACCGTCTCGTTCGAGGGCGCGCCGCTCCTGACACAGCCGGCCCACAATATCGTCGGGCTCGGGATCGGCCGCACCTTCCAGAACCTCGCCCTCTTCCCGACGCAGAGTGTTCTGCAGAACGTCATGGTCGGCGCCCATTGCCGCACGTCGAGCGACTTTCTCTCGAACGCGCTCAAGCTCGGCTGGGTTGCCCGTGAGGAGGCCGCGTGTCGGGCCTACGCCGAGGAGCTTCTCGAGTTCCTCGATCTCGGCCCCGTCGCGCACCATCCGGCCGCCGGACTGCCGTTCGCCACGCTCAAGCGCGTCGAGCTCGCGCGGGCGCTGGCCAGCCGCCCGAAGCTCCTGCTCCTCGACGAGCCGGCGAGCGGGCTCAACCACGAGGAAGTCGGCACGCTCGGCGCCCTGATCCAGCGTGTCCGCGCCGAGCGCGGGCTGACGATCCTGCTGGTGGAGCACCACATGAGCCTGGTCATGCAGGTGTCGGACAAGGTAGTCGTGCTCGACTTCGGCCGGAAGATCGCCGAGGGCACGCCGGCCGAGGTGCAGCGCAACCCCGAGGTGATCCGCGCCTATCTCGGGGAGGCCGCGTGAGCGCGCTCCTTGAAGTGCAGGGCCTCGAGGCCTTCTACGGACGGACGAAGGCCCTGCACGGGGTCAGCTTCAGCATGGTGTCGGGCGGCATCACGACGATCCTCGGCGCGAACGGCGCGGGCAAGACGACGACCTTGCGCGCCATCTCGCGGATGGTCCGGACGACCGGCTCGATCCGTTTCGAGAACGAGGCGCTCGAGCGCAAGGCCACGGAGGACGTCGTGCAGCTCGGTATCGCGCACGCGCCCGAGGGCCGCGGCACCTTCGTTCATCTCACCGTCGAAGAAAACCTGAGACTGGGCGCCTGGGGCCGCCGCGAGCGCGGCAATCTCAAGGACGACTTCGAGCGTGTGTTCGGCTACTTCCCGGTGTTGCGCGAGCGGCGGCGGCAGGCGGCCGGCACGCTCTCGGGCGGCGAGCAGCAGATGCTCGCGGTGGCGCGCGCGCTGATGCTGCGTCCGCGGCTCCTGCTGCTCGACGAGCCGTCGCTGGGCCTGGCGCCGCTCGTCGTGCGCGAGATCTTCAGAATTCTCAGGACGATCAATAAAACCGGAGTCAGCATTCTGCTCGTCGAGCAGAACGCGGCGCTCGCGCTCGACCTCGCCGACCACGTGTTCCTGCTCGAGACCGGACGCGTCGTGATGGAAGGGCCGTCGGACGTGCTGCGCCGGAACGACGCGATCCGCCGCGCGTACTTGGGGTACTGAATGGACATCTTCATCCAGCAGGTCGTCTCGGGGCTCGCTACCGGCGGGATCTACGCCAGCCTGGCGCTGGCCCTGGTCATGATCTATCAGGCCACCGACGTCGTGAACTTCGCGCAGGGCGAGCTAGCGATGTTCGCCACGTACATCTGCTGGACGTTCATCAACGCGGGGTTCCCCTATTGGGTCGCGTTCGTGTCCACCCTGGCGATCGCGTTCGTCGGCGGCGTCGTGATCGAGCGCGTGGTGATCCGTCCAGTCGAGAACGCGCCGATCCTGTCGATCGTCATGGTCACGCTCGGCTTGCTGGTCATCTGCAACAGCGTCGCGGGCTGGATCTGGACCTACGTGCAGAAGCCCTTCCCGAGCCCCTTCTCCGCGAAGCCGTTCAAGGCCGGCAACATCGTCCTCGGCGCCCACGACCTCGGGCAGATCGAGGTCACCTTGCTGGTGCTGCTCTGCATCTATCTGTTCTTTCGGTTCACGCCGCTCGGCCTCGCCATGCGCGCGGCCGCGCACAACCCGGTCTCGAGCCGCCTGGTCGGAATCCGCGTGGGCTGGATGCTGGCACTCGGCTGGGGGCTGGCGGCCGTGTTCGGCGCGGTCGCCGGAATGATGGTGGCGCCGGTGCTGACGCTCGAGCCCAACCTGATGGGTGGCGTCCAGATCTACGCCTTCGCCGCGGCCACCCTCGGCGGCTTCACCAGCCCGGGCGGCGCGGTGCTGGGCGGATTCATCGTCGGCGTCGTCGAGAACCTGGTGGGCACCTACGTGAGCTTCATCGGCACCGAGCTCAAGTTCACGGTCGCGCTGGCGATGATCATCGTGGTGTTGCTGGTCAAGCCGACCGGGCTCTTCGGCAGCACGGTGGTGAAGCGGGTGTGAGCGCCTCGCGGTGGCCGCGCACCGTTGGTCTGCTGGCGCTCGTGCTCGCGGCGTGCGCGCTGCCGTTCATCCTCAGCAACTTTCGGCTGTTCCAGTTCTCGCAGGTGTACATCTACGCGATCGCGATCCTCGGCCTGAACATGCTGACCGGCTACAACGGCCAGTTCTCGCTGGGCCACGGCGCGTTCTACGCGGTCGGGGCCTACGTCTCCGCCATCATGATGGACCGCTGGAACATCTCCTATGGATGGACGATCCCGGTGGCCGGCGTGCTCTGCCTGATCATCGGCTTCCTCTTCGGGCTGCCCGCGCTCCGTCTCGAAGGGCTCTATCTCGCCCTGGCCACCTTCTCGCTGGCGCTGGCGGTGCCTCAGATCCTCAAATACTTCGAGCACTGGACCGGCGGCTCGCAGGGCATCGTGCTGAGCAAGCCCAATGCCCCGCTCGGCTTGCGACTGAACTCCGACCAGTGGCTGTACTTCGTGACCCTGGGCGTGCTGGTGGTGCTGTTCTGGCTGGGCGCCAATCTCCTGAAGGGGCGGATCGGCCGCGCCATCGTCGCAATCCGCGACAATCACATCGCCGCGGAGGCGATGGGGATCAACACCGCGCTCTACAAGTCGCTGGTCTTCGGCGTGAGCGCGGCCTACACCGGGGTGGCGGGCGCCCTGTCCGCCTCCGTCATCGCCTACGTCGCGCCGGATTCCTTCAACGTGTTCCTGTCCGTGACGCTCCTGATCGGCAGCGTCATCGGCGGTCTGGCGTCGATCTCCGGCGCCGTCTTCGGGGCCCTGTTCATCCAGTTCGTCCCGAACTGGGCCCAGGACATCTCCAAGGCGGCCCCGTGGGCGATCTTCGGCGTGTTCCTGATCGGGTTCATGTACCTCATGCCGTTTGGCATCGCCGGGGGGATCCGGCTACTCTGGATCCGGGCCACCCGCTCTCGAGTTCAACAAGAGGGGCGGACGGGCGTTCCCTCGCAGGCCCATACCACGACGTAAATGGAGGAGTGCTCATGAGACGTGCCTGGCAACTCTGTACCTTCGTGCTCGCGCTCGGGGTGGCCGCGTTGGCCACGGCCCCGGCCGGCGCCCAGACTGTGGTCGGCGTCACCGCCACCGAGATCAAGATCGGCAACACCAACCCCTACAGCGGCCCGGCCTCGGCCTATGGGACGATCGGGAAGGTCATCGGCGCCTACTTCAAGAAGGTCAACGACGACGGCGGCGTCAACGGACGGAAGATCAACTACATCACCTACGACGACGGCTACTCGCCGCCCAAGACCGTCGAGATGGTGCGCAAGCTGGTCGAGCAGGACCAGGTCGCGGCCCTCTTCCAGACGCTCGGCACGCCTCCGAACAGCGCCATCCACAAGTACATGAACCAGCAGAAGGTGCCGCACCTCTTCGTGGCCACCGGCGCCACCAAGTGGAACGACCCGCAGAACTTCCCGTGGACGATGGGCTTTCAGCCCAACTACCAGACGGAAGGGCGCGTCTACGCGTCCAACGTGCTCAAGAACCATCCCAACGCGAAGGTCGGGATCCTCTATCAGAACGACGACTACGGCAAGGACTACCTGAAGGGCTTCGAGGACGGGCTGGGCGAGGCGGCGAAGAAGATGATCGTGCTCAAGCAGAGCTATGAGGTCACCGATCCCACGATCGACTCGCAGATCGTGAATCTGAAGAACAGCGGCGCGACCGTGTTCTTCAACATCACGATCCCGAAGTTCGCCGTGCAGGCCATCAAGAAGGCGCACGACATCGGCTGGAAGCCGGTGCACTACCTGAACAACGTGTCGAGCTCCCTGGCCACGGTGCTCAAGCCGGCCGGCCTCGAGGCCTCGAAGGATCTCATCACCGCGCTCTACATGAAGGAAGTCACCGATCCGCAGTGGCGCAACGACAAGGGCTATACGGACTGGGTGGCCTTCATGAAGAAGTACTATCCGGAAGGCGCTCTCGACGATCAGTCCAACGCCTACGGCTACAACGTCGCCATCCTGATGACCCACGTCCTCAAGCAGTGCGGCAACGATCTCTCGCGCGAGAACATCATGCGGCAGGCGGCCAGCGTCAAGAATCTGGAGCTGCCGCTGCTGCTGCCGGGGATCAAGGTCAACACGAGCGGGACCGACTTCGCGCCGATCGAGCAGGAGCAGCTGGCCAAGTTCAACGGCGAGAAGTGGGATCTGTACGGAGAGCTGTTCGACGCCTTCCGCAAGAACTAGCGGGAGGAACGGGCGGGGCGGCCGTGCGCGACCGTCCCGCCCGTCTCAATCCCGCGCGTGCCACTTGTCCGAGCCGCTGCCCGCGGCCCGGCGCCAGTACCAGATCTGAAGCTCGCGCCTGAGCCGGCCGAGCATCGGCCTTCGCGTGTCGGCCGGCGGGGGCACGTGGACTTTGCGCCTGACGGGCGGCCGGGGCGGCGCGGGGATCTCGTCGCGGGGCGCGCGCGAGCCCACCGTCAGGAGCGAGGGCCATCTCGGTTTCAGGCTCCACGATCTGGCCGCCGCGGTGCGCCGGGACGCGCTCTCGGTCTCGCCCTCCAGGCTGTCGACTGCTCCGACGACCGAGGTCGCGCTGGTCGCGGAGATGGGAGACGCGACGGACAGACCCGCCGCCAGGATCTCGAGCGGCTCCGCGCTCGACGCGCGCGCTGACGGGGCGGCCGAGGGACGGCCGAAGAAGCGCGCCCCGTCGCTGGCGATGCCGGCGGCGACGCCGACCTCCTCGAGGTAGACGCGGAGCGGTTCGGAGTTGCCGTGACGATAGGCGCCGATGAGCGAGAGCGCCACCGCGGGATGCACGGTCGCGCCCGGCTCATACGCCGTCCGACGGCCGAGCACTTTCAGATGGCCGGTCACTCGATGGCGAAGCGTGACCTGAAAGCTGAGCGGGCCCGAGCCCCAGTGGCTCGGGTCGAAGCGATCGACCGGCGCGCAATCGCCGACGATCGTCCACGCGGGCGCGAGCTCGCCGAGCGCGAGCGAAAAGGTTCTCTGGAACTCCGCCTGAGCCAGCATGGTTCGCCGAACGCGGGGCTAGCCTTTCAGACCGAGCTCGTTCCGCACCGACCTGACCCCCGGAACGCCGCGCACCACATCGGACGCGCGCGACTTCGCCTTCGGGTCGGACACCTTGCCCCTCAAGGTCACGACGCTGTTGTCCGAGCGCACCTTGATCGCAGCGTCCTTGAGCTGCGTATCGTTCATCAGCCGTTCCCGTATCGCGGTCTCGATCCCGTCGTCCTTCGCGTCGACCGTCTGGCGCTGGTCGTCCGGCACGATCTGGAGCGCGTTGTTCACGTAGGCCACGCCCGAGATACCGCGGGCGATCTCCTCGGCCGCGGCGCGCTCCTCGGCGCTCGAGACCTTACCGCGCAGCATGACGGTCGCGCCCTGCGTCTCGACCGAGATGTGCCGGGCCTTCGTGCGGCCGTCCGTGCTGAGCGCGAGCTTGGCCTTGGTCGTGATCCAGGAATCCTTCATGGCCTGGCCGGCGCCGCTCGGCTTCGCGGATTCGTCCGCCTTCGCGGTCTTCTTCACCTCGGGTGTCGGGGATTGGGCCAGCAACACGGTGGGCGGCAGCATCAGGGCGATCGTGGCCAGGATCAGAAGTACCCGTCTCATGGCGTTGGCTCCTCCGGAATCGGGCCCGTATTTATGGACGACTCTCCCGAGAGAAGGTTGAGCATGCGCGGTGCCATGAGCCTGGCTGGCAAGAAGACCGAAAAATCGCTTCACTAGCGAGGGCTCCCGATGGCCAGAGTGGCAACGTCGTGCGAGGCGGGCAAGGCCGTCTTCCTTGACCTCGCAGCGCTCTACAGCTACTTCGAGTTCCCGGCGATCTATCACAAGGATCGCCTGGCCGGGGCGATGCAGGTCGCCAGGACTGGAGAGAACCGTGAGCAGGCCTGGGAGCGCTTCATTCGCGACTGGCGGGCACTGCAGGGCTCGCCGTTCTTCCCGATGTGGGCGAGCGCCGCCGTCGACGAGATGCTGTCCGCGCTCCACGAGCGGATCGTCGTCGGTGCATCGACTGCTTCGGCGACGGCTTGACGGCGCGCCGGCGGCGGGCGCAGGATGGGCCGGTGCGAGCGGGGTCTCGCCGCTCGCCGACTCCATGATCACCGACACCGTGCCGGCAGCGACCACGCCGTTGGCGATCGCCCGGGCGCTCGCGCCGCGCATCCGGGAGCGAGCGGCGGAGATCGAGTCCGCCCGACAGCTTCCCCGCGATCTAATCCTGAAAATCGCCGACGCCCGACTGTTCAGGGTCGCGCTCCCGGAGGCCGAAGGCGGGCTGGGCGCCGATGTCCTGACAACCTTGCAAGTCATCGAGGAAGTCGCGCGGGCCGACGGCTCGACGGGCTGGTGCCTGGCTATGGGGATTAACACCCTGCGCCAGAGCGCGCAGTTCGCGCCCGAGGTCCGCCGCGAGATCTTCTTCAGCGATCCGGTGGGGATCTCGGCCGGCTCGGCGAATCCCCGCGGGCGCGCCGTCGCGGCGCCGGGCGGCTATCGCGTGACGGGCCACTGGTTCTTCGCCAGCGGCTGCATGCATTCGTCCGCGCTCCACGGCGCCTGCAAGGTCTTCGACGGCGACAAGCCTCGGCTCCGGCCTAACGGCGATCAGGAGATCCGGATCGCTTACTTCTATCCGAAGTCGATCGCGCGCATCGTCGACACCTGGAACGTGAGCGGCCTGCGCGGTACCGGGAGCCACGACATCGAGGTCGAGGACCTCTTCGTGCCCGAGGCGCGCACCTTCTCGGCCCTGGATCTGCGCGCGCGGGTCACCGGCCCGATGAACCGCATGCACGGCTTCGATCTGGCCGGATGCGGCTTTTGCTGCGTGGGGCTCGGGGTTGCCCGCGCCACCATCGACGCGTTCGTCGAGCTGGCGCAGATCAAGGTCCCGCGATCGTCGTCGGAGCTCCTGCGCGACCGCGCCCTCGTGCAGTCCAAGGTCGGCGAAGCCGAGGCCATCTTGAGGTCGGGCCGCGCGCTCCTGTTCGACGTCGTCGGCGAGATGTGGCAGGCCGCTGTCGCCGCGCGGCCGATCACCGAGCGTCAGCGCGCCGATCTGCGCCTGGCGATGACCCACGCGGCACAGAGCGCGGCCACGGCCACCCACATGGTCTGCGCGACCGCAGGCACCACGTCGATCTTCACCTCGAGCCCGCTCGAGCGCTACGCGCGCGACGCCGAGGTGGTCACGCGCCACAACCAGCTGCAGTTCGTGAACTACGAGGCGGTGGGGCGCACCGTGCTCGGGCTCGAGTCGAACAGCCCCTTGTTCTAGGTCCCTACAGGCTGTAGCGCCCGCGCAAGGTGCTCAGCGCCGTGTTCAGCGACGTGTCGGGGTCGACCTGACCCTTCGGCGTGAGATGGTCGACCAGGGCCGGAAGCAGGCTCGCCAGCCCTGACGACGCCGACTCCGAGCTGACGTTGAACTTCTCGCCGAGCGCGCGCACGTTGTTCGCACCGAGCGCCTGCGAGAGCTGCTCCGCCGAGATCGGCATGTTCTGGCCCGTGCTGACCCACGAGCTGGCCTCGTTGCCGAGACCCGCCGCGGTGAACTGCTGAACGAGCCCGGCGAGCCCGCCGGGATGCGCCTGGATGACCGCGGCCGCGAGATCCAGAAGGGAGTTGCCCTGCTGACCGCTCGCGGACTGGCCGGTGAGACTAGCGAGCAGCTGGTCGAGGAGCCCCATGGATGACCTCCATTCGTCGAGATGGTGGTGGCCCGAACGGTAGAGCGACGGCGAGACGGGCCGCCATGGGACTTTCGGCACAGGGACCATGGACGGAGCGAAGCGAGACTCCGGGCGGGCCGACGCTCGACGTCCGTTGCGCGTGTGATACCCTGCGCGCGGGTTGGGGGCGAAAACCGGCGCGCGGGGCACGCGCGACATCGGGAGGAGACGATGAACACTGGCCGCGAGCGCGTCGACGAATCCGCCCGAGCCGCGGAGGGCATCGCGTTTGTCGGCTGCGGCCTCGCCGGCGCCACACCGGCTCAGGCGCAGGCGCGGCGTCGCCACGTCGTCGTGAACGGCCGACGCGTCAAGACGGTCGACGTGCACGCGCACTGCGCCGTCCCCGAGGCGATGGCGCTGATGGGGCGGAAGGTCGAGCCGCCGGCCTTGCTCATGTCGCGGGCCGCCGACCGGATCCAGGCGATGGACGAGCAGGGCATCGACGTCGAGGCGCTCAGCATCAATCCCTACTGGTACGGGGCCGACCGGGACGTCGCGCGTGAGTTGATCCGGATCCAGAACGAGAAGCTTGCCGAGGCCTGCGCGGCGAATCCCGATCGGTTCGTTGCCTTTGCCTCGGTGGCGCTGCAGCATCCGGACCTCGCCGCCGAGCAGCTGGAAGAGGGCGTCAAGAAGCACGGCCTGCGCGGCGCGGGAATCGGCGGCAGCGTCAACGGCGAGGATCTGTCCGACCCGAAGTTCCATCCGTTCTGGGCCAAGGCCGAGCAGCTCGGTGTGCTGGTGTTCATCCACCCGCAGGCCGACGGCGCTGCGGCCGACCTCGCGCCGCGGCTTCGGGGCAGCGGCGGGCTCGAGAACGCCATCGGCAATCCGCTCGAGACCACGATCGCGCTCTCCCACCTGATCTTCGAAGGCACCCTGGACCGTTTTCCCGCGCTGAAGATCTGCGCGGCGCACGGCGGCGGGTATCTTCCGTCCTACGCGGCGCGCTCCGATGCGATCTGTGTCACCTTTCCCAATCGGTTCACGACCCCGCTCAAGAAGAAGCCGACGGAGTACCTGCGCCAGCTCTACTTCGACTCGATCGTGTTCACCGCGGAGGCGCTGCGACATCTGGTGGCCGAGACCGGACCGGGGCAGATCGTGATGGGCACCGACTATCCGTTCCCGTGGACAAAGACCTCGGTCGATCACATCCTGGGGACGCCGGGCCTGAGCGACGCCGAGCGCGTGGCGATGCTCGGCGAGACGGCCGCGAGGCTCCTCGGCATCCGGGACTAGCGCGAGGCGGCGGTCACACCCGGCGGAGCAAGAAGTCGGTCACGATCGGCCAGGTGAGGTCGGCATAGTGAGGCTGGAAGCCGTCGTTGTCGGGATGGCGGAAGCCGTGATTGGCATCGGAGAAGAAATGCCACTCGACCGGCTGCCCATTCGCGATGAAGCTCTGCCATAGCGGGCCCTGGATCGCCGGCGTCGCGATGTAGTCCTTGCCGCCGCAGAACACCAGCGACGCGCACGTGAGCGTCCTCGCCAGCTGGAACGCGTGGCGCGGCCGGTGCGAGGTTTCCGGCTCGTCGCGGACGGACGGGTAGTAGAGGACGATCGCGCGCAGCTTCCGGTTATCGGCCGCGAACGGAATGAGGAGCCGCCCGCCCATGCAATGCCCGATCGCCGCCGTGCGCGCCGGGTCCGAGCTCATGCGCTCGACGAGGTAGTGCCAGGCCTCGGTCAGCTTGCCGAGGAACTCGCCGTCGGAATGCTTCGCCTGCAGGTCGGCGCCGTGGCCGATCTGGTTCGTCCCCGGGACGCCGAACATGTTGAAGAGGCTCGGTGCCAGGACGTTGAAGCCGAGCGCGGCGAGCCGATACGCGTCGATCTTGTAGTCGGCCGTGACGCCGTGCGCGTGGTGGGCCATCAGGATTCCCGGATGCGGGCCCGGCCCGCTCGGGCGCGCGGCGTAGCCGGGAATCCCGTCCTGCTCGAGCGTGAGCATCCGCGCGTCGATCGTCATCGCCCGTCTCCGTGGCCGTCGGCGCGCTCCTTGATCGACACGCGCCAGTGGATGCGGTCTTCCTCCGGCGGATAGTCCCCCGCCGCCCTGTGATACGAGCAGCGATTGTCCCAGATCACGATGTCGCCCTTGCGCCACTTGTGACGGTACTGGCCTTCGGGCTGGATCATGTAACCGGTGAGCTCGTCGATCAGCGCGTCGCTCTCCGCCGCGTCGAGCCCTTCGATCCGCAGAATCTTACCCGGATCGAAGTAGAGCGCCTTGCGTCCGGTCTCGGGATGGGTGCGGACGATCGGATGGAAGACCGGTTTCCAGTCGCGGTCCTCCGCGTTCAGCAGCGCGGTCGCCTGCCGTCGCCCGCCGTAGGTGAAGGCGCCGACCCGGCCCTCCAGGCGGTCCTTGAGCCGCGGCGGCAACGCGTCGTACGCGGCGTACATGCTGGCGAACAAGGTGTCGCCGCCCCGGCTCGGGACGGCGAGGGCGTAGAGCTGCGTCGCCTTGAACGGCTCCTGATCGTAGGCCCCGTCGGTGTGCCATCCCTCTGCGCCGCGCCGATAGATCGCCATGTCGAGCGCGCCGTCGGCGCCGAACTTGTTGACCCCGAGCAACGTGATCTCGGGAAAGTCCGGATGGCGGGTCGTCTTCGACGGATGCGGGGTCACGAAGCCGAAGCGGCGACTGTAGGTCAGGAAGTCTTCGATCTCGAGATCCTGGCCCGGCACGACGACCACGTTGTGGCCGAGCCACGCGCGGTAGATCTCCGCGAAGCCCGCGTCGTCGAGCTTCCTGACGTCGACTCCGTGGATCTCCGCGCCGATCTGCGACCCGAGGCGTTGAACCTGGATCATCGTCGGTCCTCCGTCAGAACCAGTTGGCCTTGTCCACCACGTTGCGAAGCGGCAAATCGGAGAGGAAGCGGCGCGAGTTGTCGAGCAGGATCTCGAAGCGTCGCTCGTCCAGATGCGGGCCGTGGCCGGCGGTGTGGGGTGTGATGAGGACGCCGGGCATCGTCCACAGCGGGTGGTCCGCCGGGAGCGGCTCCTGCTCGAAGACGTCGAGGCCGGCGCCGGCGATCTCGCCCGCGCGGAGCGCGGCCACCAGATCGTCGAGCCGCGTCGTCATGCCGCGCCCGATATTGATGAAGAAGGCGGTGCGCTTCATGAGCTGAAAGCGGGCGCGATGCATGAAGTGCTCGGTCGCCGGTGTGTGGGGGACCGTGAGGATGACGAAGTCGGCCAGCGACAGGAGCGAGTCGAGCGCCTCGGGCCCGTCGAGCTTCACCACGCCGGGAGGCGCTTCGCGGCGCCGCGCGTCGATCCCCATGACGTGCATCCCGAACGAGGCCGCCAGCCGCGCCGCCTCGCTGCCGATTCCGCCGACACCGACGATCAGCGCGGTGGCCTCCGGCAGGTGGATGACCCCGCCGTCCATCGGCTCCCGGCGCCACTCCCGCCTGAGCTGTCGCGGCAGGTAGTGGTGGAACCCGCGGGCGAAGGCCAGGACGAAGGCCATGATGTGGGCACCGATATGGTCGTTGAAGATCTCGCGGAAGTTGGTCACGGTCGCCGAGTGCGTGATGAGCGCCGCCGAGTAGTAGCCGGCGGGCGGCGCCGCCTGGGGCGCCTGGAGCCACCGCAGTCGCCGGGCCTCGCGGATCAACGCGTCCGGCATGGTCCCGAACGCCGCGTCGGCGTCGCCGACGGCCCGTGCGGCCTCGGCCTCGGTCTCGGCCACCACGACGGAGAGCTGCGGAAGCGCGGACCCGAGCCGTGAGGCCCAGCCGCGCGTCGTCGGAGTCTGCGGGGGCAGCATCAGGAACGTCGTCATAGTTTGTCTCGCCTCGGCCGGCGGGGCCGCGTCGCGCCGGCCTCGAGCGCGCACCACCAGTGCCGCGCAGCTTAGTGGCGGCGGCCGGCGCGGTCAAGCGGTGAGGCGGGAGCGGCCGGCGGCGCGTGCTATGTTCGGGGCCCGACGGCACCAACAGAGAGGCCAGATATCGATGCCACGGCTCGACCGGCTGCCCCAGATCTCGCGTAACAACCTGCTGACCTTCCCGGCGCAGGTCAACGACACCGCGCCCTTCGTGCCCCCCGCGAAGCCGCTGGGCGCCTGCCGGCTCGCGATCGTCACGACCGCCGGCCTCCATCGCCGCGGCGATCGGCTCTTCACGCCCGGCGACCAGACGTATCGCGTGATTGCCTCCGACACGCCGACGGTCGATATCATCCAGAGCCACACGAGCATCGGCTTCGATCGCGTGCCGACGATGCGGGACGTCAACATCTGTTTTCCGATCGATCGTCTGCGTGAGCTGATCGTCCGGGGCGAGCTCGGCGGGCTCGGACCCAGCTGCTATTCGTTCATGGGCGCTCAGCGCGAGGTCGCGCGGATCGAGCGCGAGACCGGCCCCGAGGTCGGGCGCCGCCTGCGTGACGAGGGCGTCGACGTGGCTTTGATCACGCCCACCTGACCGAACTGCACGCACACCGGCGGTGTGCTCGCCCGAGCTCTCGAGCAGGCGGGGGTCTCCACGACGTCGATCAGCCTCGTTCGCGAACACACCGAGAAGGTGAAGCCGCCGCGGGCGCTGTTCGTCCCGTTTCCCTTCGGCATGGCGCTCGGGCGCCCCGGCGACTCGGAGCTGCAGCATCGCGTTCTGCGCGCCACGCTCGATCTGCTGGCGGAGCCCGCCGGACCTGTGCTCCGCGATTTCCCCGAGGACGCCGAGCCGGGCGATCAGCCTCCCGCGCCGCCCCAGGCATCGGCGATCACGCCGGCGGAGCGCGTCGCGGACGACGTGGCCATGGAGACGACGCAAATGCGCCGCTATCACGAGCGCTGGCTCGAAACGAACGGCGGCCGGACTCATCTCGGCCTGAGCGGGATTCCGGCGACGCGGTTCCGCGGCGTCGTGCGCTTTCTCGAAGAATTCGCCGACGGTCAGGAGACGGACATGCCCGAGCGCCCGCCGGACATGCCGCTGCCGAACTTCATTCGCTACTGCGCCGACGACCTCAAGACGCTCTACTTCGAAGGCCATCTGGCCATGAAGCCGGCGGCCGGCGGCGAGGAGATCGCGCGGTGGTTCTGGGCCGAGACCGGCGCGGGCCGCCTGCTCCGCCGAGTCCGCGACCGGCTCGACGCGTCGGCGGATCCGCGCAGCAAAGCAGCCGCCTTCGGCATCGCCCGCTAGCAGGGGGCCGAGAAAGGCCCGGCTGCTTCGTTGGCGCCCTCGGCTACGCGCTCAACGTACCGCCAGTACGCCTCGCGCGTAGCCTTCGGGCGCCGCCTCGCATCCGGACCTTTCTCGGCCCCCTGCTACGTTCAGACGCGACAGCGGCAGGGCAGGGTGCCGCGAGATCTTGCGGATGTCCGCGAAGAGACTGTCGCCGGGGTGTCCGGCGGGGGTTAGGGGGTGAGGCGGCCGGCTAGTTTGAAGCGGTTGGGGCCTTCGGGGGTGAGGATGACCAGCTCGGCGGGGGCCGGTTGGATGCCCGTGAGCGGAAGGACGACGGAGCCGTGCGTGACGAGCACGAGATTGCCGCTGGCGGGGCGGCGGCCGGCGATCTCGCGCAGCGCACGCGTCTGCTCGGCCTCGCGGGCGCGATTGTCGTAGAGGTTACTGAGAGGCGTCCAGGGCTCCGCGGCGCCGAAGGCGAGCCGCGCGGTCTCGAGACAGCGACACCACGGGCTCGAGAGCACGCGGCCGACCGGAACGCCGCGCGTCCGAAACGTGGCCCCGACCCGCCGCGCGTCCTCGCGTCCGGCGTCGGTGAGATTGCGCTGCGTCGAGCAATCCTCGAGCCGGAAGCCGGCCGGATCGCCGACCCCGGGAGTCGTCACGGCGTGTCGCATGAAGATGACCTGGCCGCCGCCGCGCAGCAGCTCCCAGACCTTTTCGTCGGCGGCCGCCCGTGACGGTCCGGCGGCCATGAGCGCGGCGAGGAGAAGAAGGCACCATCGCATCACGAGACTCGGCGTGGCGTCGAGTGTAGCATTGGGGGCGCCGTCGACATGCTAGGCCGCCGACAGCTTTTTCACGGAACCCTGGCCTCGGCCGTGCTGGCCGCCGCGCGGTCGGCGCGCGCCCAGGTCGCCGACGCGCGCTCGGCCATGGCGCGGGCGGCGACCGCCTTCCTCGCGGCACTCGAGCCGGCCCAGCGCCGTGCCGCGACGTTTCCGTTCGCTCAGGACGAGCGGATGAACTGGCACTACGTGCCGCGCTCGCGCTCGGGCGTCGCGTTCAAGGAGATGTCGGCGGGCGGGCGCGCGGCCGCGCACGAGCTGATCAAGGCCTCGCTCTCGAGCGTCGGCTACGCGAAGGCCGTCAACGTGATGCGCCTCGAGGAGGTTCTGCGCCAGCTCGAGACCTTCGGCGGGCTCCTGCGCGATCCCGAGAAATACTACGTCAGCGTCTTCGGCGTGCCCGACGCGGCGGCGCCCTGGGGCTGGCGTCTCGAGGGGCACCACCTGTCGCTCAACTTCACCCTGGTTCCCGGCCGTGACGTCTCTGTCACGCCGGCGTTCTTCGGCGCCAATCCGGCCGAGGTGCCCTCGGGCCCGCAGCGCGGTCTGCGGACGCTCGCCGACGAGCAGGACCTTGCGTTCGCGCTCGCGCGCGGCGTCGATCCGCGGCTGCGCGGCCGATTCGTCATCGCCCCCGAGTCGCCGGGTGACATCGTGAGCGGGCCGGGTCGCGCCGACAGCCTGAAGACGCCGGCCGGCATCGCTCTGGGCGAGCTCGGCGCCGAGCAGCGGACGCTCGCCCTGCGCCTGGTCGAGACCTACGCCCGCAACATGCGCGCCGACGTGGCCGACGAAGAGCTGCGCCGTGTGCGCGAGGCGGGCGCCGAGAACATCCGGTTCGCGTGGGCCGGGGCCATCGATCCCAAGCAGCCGCACTACTATCGGCTGCATGGCCCGACGCTCCTGATCGAGTACGACAACTCGCAGAATCGCGCCAACCACATCCACTCGGTCTGGCACGATCCCCGGAACGATTTCGGCGTGGACCCGCTCCGAGCCCACTATGACAGCGGCGATCACCACCACGTATGAGGCGTCCACACACGAGGCGTCCATGAATGATCTGTCCGGAGTGATCCCGATCACCGCGACGCCGTTCGATGCCGACGGACGAGTCGACGAAGACAGCATCGTCTCGCTCGTCGAGTTCGAGGCCCGGTGCGGGGTGCACGGCCTCAACGTCCTGGGGATCATGGGCGAGTTTCACAAGCTGACGGAGTCAGAGCGCCGCCGCGTCGCCGAGGTCTTCATCAAGAGCGCGGCCGGTCGATTCCCGATCGTGGTCGGGACGTCCCATGCCGGGACCGGAGTCTGCATCGAGCTCTCGCAGGCCGCGGAAGCGGCGGGCGCCGCTGCGCTCATGGTCGCGCCGCCGCCCGGCCTCCGGGGCGAGGGCGCGATCCTCGCGCATTACCGCGCGGTGGCGGCCGCGGTCTCGGTGCCGATCGTCGTTCAGGACGAGCCGGTCACGACCGGCGTGATCATGCCGCCGGATCTCCTCGCGAGGATCGCGAACGAGCTGCCGACATGTCGCTACGTCAAGCTCGAGGAGCCGCCCACGCCGACCAAGATCACCGCGCTCAAGCGACTCCCGGGCGGCGAACGGTTCCGGATCTTCGGCGGGATGAACGGCATGTTCTTCTTCGAAGAGCTCTCGCGCGGTGCCGTCGGGATCATGACCGGGGTCGCCGTGCCCGACGTGCTCGTGCAGATCTACGACCTGTTCCGCGCCGGGGATGCGGCGGGGGCCGCTGCGATGTACGACCGGTACGCGTCCTACATCCGCTACGAGGGGCAGCAGGGGATCGGACTCGCGCTCCGCAAGGAAGTGCTGCGCCTGCGCGGCGCCATCCGGACGAGTCATGTCCGGCCGCCCGGCCCGACCCTCGACGACGTCACGCGGGCTGAGCTCCAGGCGATCCTCGAACGAACCAACCTCATCGAACCAGAGGTGCATCTCGGCCGGCGGGGCTCCAACCCCGCGCCGGCCTCGAGCGCGCACCACCACTAGATCGGAGCGGCCATGGCCATCGAGAACGTCAAAGCGCTCACCTTCGATGTCTTCGGCACCGTGGTGGACTGGCGGTCGAGCCTCATCCGCGAGGGCGAGGCACTCGGCAAGAAGACGGGGCTCGGCGTCGACTGGCCCAAGTTCGCCGACGCCTGGCGCGGGCTCTACCAGCCCGCGATGGACGAGGTGCGGAACGGGCGCCGGCCGTGGACGAAGCTCGACGATCTCCATCGGGAGAGCCTCGACAAGCTCCTGGTCCAGTTCGGTATCAAGGGCCTCTCGGAGCCCGAGATCGATCATCTGAACCGGGCCTGGCACCGTCTCGATCCCTGGCCCGACTCCGTGCCCGGTCTCTCGCGCCTCAAGAAGAAGTTCGTCCTGGCGACGCTCTCCAACGGCAACGTCGCCCTGATCGTGAACATGGCCAAGTACGGCAGTCTCCCGTGGGACGCCGTCCTCGGCGCGGAGGTCGCGCACTATTACAAGCCCCAGCCCGAGGCGTACCTGACCACGGCCGCGCTCCTCGGGCTCACGCCGGGTGAGTGCATGATGGTCGCCGCCCACAACGGAGACCTCGCCGCGGCGAGCGCGGTCGGTCTGCGCACCGCGTTCGTGCCGCGCCCGAACGAGCACGGGCCGGGGCAGGCCAAGGACGTGAAACCGGCGCGCGAGTGGGACGTCGTCGCCAGTGACTTCGTGGATCTCGCGACCCGTCTGGGCTGCTGAGCCCCGGCCCGATCGTTCCCGAGTATCATAGGCGCCACGTTCGAACTCGCGAGGCAGTGTGAGCCGAGCGGCGATCGCGCCGCGAGGCGAGCTTTTCAGAGGAGCCGGACATGGCGAAGATCACTCAATCCGTAGACCTCGGCAGCCGCGGCCGCGTGGCTGTGCTCACCGTGGACAATCCCCCCGTCAACGCGTTGAGCCAGCACGTGCGCAAGGGACTGCACGACGGGATCGAGCAGGCGATCGCGGATAGCGCCGTCCAGGCGATCGTCATCGCCTGCTCCGGGCGCACGTTCATCGCCGGCGCCGACATCACCGAGTTCGGCAAGCCTCCGGTGGAGCCCGGCCTGCACGCGGTGCTCGACATGATCGAGAGCTCGCCCAAGCCCGTCGTCTCCGCCATCCACGGCACCGCGCTCGGCGGCGGACTCGAGGTCACCTTGGCCTGCCACTATCGCGTGGGCGCGAAGGGCGCTCGCTTCGGCCTGCCCGAGGTGAAGCTCGGCATTCTCCCTGGCGCCGGCGGCACCCAGCGGCTGCCTCGAGTGGTCGGTCCGCAGAAGGCTCTGCAGATGATCGTGAGCGGCGATCCCATCGGCGCCGACGAGGCGCTCAAGGTCGGCCTCATCGACGAGATCGTGGACGGCGACCTCACCGCCGCCGGCGTCGCGTTCGCCGAGAAGGCGCTGAACGAGAAGCGCCCGCTCAAGAAGATCCGCGACCTCGACGACAAGATCGCGCCGGCGCGGGGCAAGCCGGAGATCTTCGCCGAGTTCAGAAAGAGCGTGGCGCGCCAGACGCGGGGCTTCCGCGCGCCGGAGAACTGCATCAAGGCGGTCGAGGCCGCCGTGAACCTGCCGTTCGCGGAGGGCATCAAGCGCGAGCGTGAGCTCTTCGTCGAGCTCCTCAACTCGCCCGAGTCGAAGGCCCAGCGCTACTTCTTCTTCGCCGAGCGCGAGGCGGCCAAGATCCCGGACGTCGCGGCGGACACGCCGGCCAAGGAGATCAAGAAGGCCGCGGTGATCGGCGCCGGCACGATGGGCGGCGGCATCGCGATGAACTTCGCCAACGCCGGGATTCCCGTCACCGTCGTCGAGGTCGCGCAGGACGCGCTCGACCGCGGGCTCGGCATCGTCCGGAAGAACTACGAGGCCACCGCCTCGCGCGGCCGGCTGACCCAGGCCGACGTCGAGAAGCGGATGGGGCTCATCACCGGCAGCGTCGACTTCAAGGCGGCGGCGGACGCGGACATGGTCATCGAGGCGGTGTTCGAGGAGATGCCGATCAAGAAGGAAGTCTTCGCCAAGCTCGACGCCATCTGCAAGCCGGACGCGGTGCTGGCGACCAACACGTCCACGCTCGACGTCGACGAGATCGCGTCGGCAACGAAGCGTCCCGAAAGCGTGATCGGCACGCACTTCTTCAGCCCGGCCAACGTGATGCGCCTGCTCGAGAACGTGCGCGGTCAGAAGTCGTCGAAGACCACGATCGCCACCGCGATGACCGTCGGCCGCCGCATCGGCAAGGTGCCGGTCCTGGTCGGCGTCTGCTACGGCTTCGTCGGCAATCGCATGCTGCATCAGCGCGGCCTGCAGGCCGAGAAGCTCATTCTCGAGGGCGCCGCGCCTCACCAGGTGGATCGCGTGCTCACGGACTTCGGCTTTCCGATGGGGCCGTTCGCGATGGGCGACCTGGCGGGTCTCGACGTCGGCTGGCGGATCCGCAAGGGGCGTGGGGCGAAGGCCCCGGTGGCCGATCGCATCTGCGAGCTCGGTCGGTTCGGACAGAAGACGGGCGCGGGCTATTTCAAGTACGAGAAGGGCGACCGCACGCCGATTCCGGATCCCGAGGTAGAGAAGATCATCGTCGACGTGGCCACATCCATGGGGATCACCCGGCGCCCCATCGCCGACGACGAGATCTTGCAGCGCCTGCTCTACCCGATGGTCAACGAAGGCGCGAAGATTCTCGAGGAAAAGATCGCGATCCGCGCGAGCGACATCGACGTGATCTGGGTCTACGGATACGGCTGGCCCGTCTACCGCGGAGGTCCGATGTTCTGGGCCGACTCGATCGGGCTCACGTCGCTACGAGACCGGCTGCTCGAGTTCAAGAAGCAGAGCGGCGACGCGTTCTGGACGCCGGCGCCTCTGCTCGATCGGCTCACGAACGAGGGCAAAGGCTTCACGAGCTAACCAGACCCTTCCCGCATTAACCTCCTGACTTCCTGGGGGCGAGCAACACTCGCCCCCAGTCCGTCTCTTTCGCCCTCAATCCGCAAAAAAGATCAATTTGGCGAAAATAGACCTCTGTTACACACTGGAATTGAGCCATTTTGCTGGATTGCTTCCGTTTTGAGGTCCATATGCGCTATCTGACCACGGGCGAGGTTGCCAGGCGGTGCCAGGTGTCGATCGGCACCGTCAAGAACTGGATCGAGGCGGGGCAGCTCGCAGCGTTCCGGACGCCGGGCCGACATTTTCGGATTCGCGCAAGTGAGCTCAGGCGATTCCAGGCCGCGTTCGGCTTCGGCTCCGAGACCGACGAGATGCCGAGAATTCTGGTGGTCGACGACCAGCAGGATTTCGTGGATCTCGTTCTCGACACGCTCAAGGATCTCCTGCCCGGCGCGCGGGTCGAGGGCGCGTGCGGCGGCTACGAAGCCCTCCTCCTGATCGGCTCGTTCCAGCCCACGCTCCTCCTGCTCGATCTGCGCATGCCCGGGCTCGACGGCTTCGAGGTGTGCCGGCGAGTCAAGGAAACGCCGGCGACCAGAGCCACGAAGATCGTGGCGATGACCGGGTTCGACGACCAGGAGGCGGAGCAGCTGGCGATGACGTGCGGCGCCGATGCCTTCGTCAGGAAGCGCGCGGGCCTCGCCGCCCTCGGTCGTCAGATCACAGCGCTCCTCGACGCGGACACCGCCCCCGCCGGGATGAGCGCGGCGCCCGCGCACCGCCGCGAAAAGGTCGGCCGCCATCGACGAGCGCGTCCGGCCGCGACGAGAAGGGCACGCCGATGAGCTCTGCGAGGCCGTCTTCGGGACTCGTCGCGCCGTCGATGCCGTTCACCATCCTCGTCATCGACGACGACGCGCTCGTCCTGAGCACGCTCGCCGAGCTCCTCCGTGCCCATGGCCATCTAGTCATTCACGCGGCGAAGGGGCGCGACGGCCTCGACCTGACGCGAGCCGAGCGCCCCGACCTGATCCTGCTTGACCATCACATGCCCGACATGGACGGCCTGGCCGTGCTCGACGCGCTGAAGTCCGACGCCGTCACCCGGAGCATCCCCGTGGTGGTCGCGTTCACGTCCGGCACCGCCGCCGAGGCGAACCGGCTCGTGAAAGCCGGCTGTATCGGGTTCATTCCCAAGCCGAATTCCTGCGCGCGAGCGTGGCTCGAGACCGGCGCGGCCCGGCCCGACCGCGAAGCCGCCCCGCGACGGCGCCCTGATCCGTCCATCCAAAATTGTCAAGGGTTTGCCAATCAGGCTTGGGAACCAAGCGCGCGTGAGCCACAAGTTGCCGAGAACTTTCGAGCGCGGGGCCGGGCGAAATCCGCAATCCGGTGGCACTGGCCGTGCTTTCACACGTTGTGAAGAGCCCAGCATGGAACAGCCAGGCACGATGAGCGCACCGGCGTATGGCACGAGCGGCAGGACATGAAAGTCACCTGCGCCTGGTGTCAGCACGAGGGGCGGCCGGCCGCCCTGGGCGAGCGGGCGCCGCTCGACGACCCGGCTGAGACCCACGGCATCTGCCGGCGCCACACCCTCGACCTCCTCGACCGGATGCCGTCGCGCTCGTTCCCCGGGGTTCGCCTCCTGCTCGTCGTCGGCGCCGAGGACACCGCCCTGTACGAGCATCTTCAGCGTGAGCTGGCCGGCGTCAGCGGCGTGAAGGTGATGCTCGATCGGCGCCGCGGGGACCGCCGGGAGAAAGACCAAGGCGTCGCCGACGAGCATCGCGGCCTCGATCGGCGAATTCGGCAGGGCGAAGTGTCCGCCCTGGGCTACACGATCATCCGGTTCGGCAACGACTAAGGTCCGCGACGCTCGAGCACACGCCGGACCAGCACGTGGCGCTGGACCTTCCCGGTCGGCGTGAAGGGCAGCTCGTCGAACAGCTCGATCGTCTCCGGTAGCTTGTAGGTCGCCACCCCGTCCCTGAGATAGCCCACCACCTCGTCGAGCGTGAGCGTCTGGCCGGGGCGCGGGATCACGCAGAGACAGTTTCGCTCGCCGAGCCGCGGGTCAGGGACGCCCACGATGGCCGCGTGCAGAATCTTCGGGTGCGTGTAGAGAATTTCCTCGATCTCCCGCGGAAAGAACTTCTTGCCGCCGCGGTTGATCATCTCCTTGAGCCGGCCGACGATCTTCACGTTGCCGGCGCCATCGAACTGGCCGAGGTCGCCCGTGCGGAACCAGCCGTCGGCGGTGAAGAGCTCGGCGTTCGCCGCCGGATTCTTGTGGTAGCCCAGATGGACCGACGGCCCCAGCGCCGCGATCTCGCCCTCGGCACCCGCCGCGACGTCGCGCCCCGACTCGTCGATGAGGCGCAGGCCGAGGCCGGAGGAGACGGTGCCGACTGTCCCGGTCACCGCCTCGGGGTCGTCGTCGAGCCGTGTGTAGGTGTGGAAGCCCGTCTCGAGCATTCCGTAGAGCTCGATCAGGTGGCCGTGCATCCGCGCGCGGAAGTCGCGGATGGTCTCGATCGGACACGAGGCGCCGCCGGTGATGACCACGCGGAGCGAGGCGAGGTCGTACCGGCTGAGGTCGGGCTCGTTCAGCATGGCGATGATCGACGCGGGTGCCGTGGGGATGTACGTGACCCGCTCGCGCTGGATCAGCTCGAGGGCCGCCCGAGCGCCGAACTGGTCGAGGAGGACCGCCCGCGCGCCGGCCATCACGGCCTGCACGAGCGTGAGGTAGCCCCAGTTGAGGCCGAGCGGCAGATAGATCAGGAACACCTCGTCGGCGGTCACACGCATGTCCGCGTTCAGGGTCCGGCACGTCGAGAGCGTGGTGTTGTGGCTGTGGATCACGCCCTTGGGGTTGCCGGTCGTGCCCGAGGTGAACGCCATCCGCATGACGTCGTCGGCTTGCTGGCCGGCGCCCGGTGGCGGCACGGCGGCGGGGTTCTCCACGAGCGCGTCGAGCGACACGAGCCCGGCCGCGAGAGGGCCGCCGGGGCTCCCGAGGACGCAGACCGCCTTGAGGTCGGGCAGGCCGGGTCTGAGCTCGCCGATCATCTTCACGTAGTCGAAGCTCTTGAAGCTCGCCGGGCACACGAAGGCGCGGCTCTCCGAGAAGCGCAGGATGTAGTCCACCTCGCGACTGCGGAAATCGGGCCCGATCTGGTTTGCGACCGCGCCCAGCCGCTCCAGGGCGAAGAAGACGTAGGCGAACTCCGCCCAGTTCGGCAGCTGGATCGTGACCACGTCTCGCGAGCCGATGCCGAGCGCCGCGAATCCAGCCGTGACCCGGTCCACCCGCGTTCGAAGCTCGGCGTAGGTGACGCGGCGCCCGCGGTCGACGATCGCGACTCGGTCGGGATGCGCCGAGGCCCGTGCCGCGAGGATCGAATAGAAGGTCTCGGTACCCCAGTGCCCCGACCTCCGATAGCGCGCGGCGAGGTCGTCGGCGAGCCTGGTCTGGAATTTCATGGCGATGCCTCCAGCTGGCCCGTCATCCGCCGAGGTAGGCGGCCCTGACGTGCGGGCTCTCGCGGAGCGCCGCGGCGGGGCCGCTCAGCACGATCCGCCCGGTCTCCATCACATACGCGCGGGCGGCGACGGCCAGCGCCATCCGCGCATTCTGCTCCACCAGCAACACGGCGACGTTCCGGTCGCGGTTGATCGATTCGACGATCGTCCGGATCTCGCGCACGATCAACGGGGCCAGGCCGAACGACGGCTCGTCGAGCACGAGCATGGTCGGGCTCGACATCAGCGCGCGGCCGATCGTGAGCATCTGCTGCTCGCCGCCGCTCAAGGTGCCGGCGAGCTGGCGCCGCCGCTCGCCGAGCCGCGGGAACCGCTCGAGGACCTCGCCGAGCGTGCGCTCGATCGCCGGGACGTCGCGCCGCCGATAGGCGCCCATGCGGAGATTCTCGAGGACCGTCATCTGCGGAAAGAGCCGCCGGCCCTCCGGCGCGTGGGAGAGTCCGAGCGTGACGATGCGATGCGCCCGCCACCGCGAGATGTCGATGCCGCGAAAGACGATGCGCCCGCCGCTCGGTCGGACGAGCCCCGAGAGCGCACGCAGGGTCGAGGTCTTCCCGGCTCCGTTGGGGCCGATGATCGCGACGATCTCGCCCTCCTCCACCTTGACCGAGACGCCGTCGACGGCGGCGACGTTTCCGTAGTGGACGGAGACATCGGTCAGCTCAAGCACCCGGCTCCTCCGCGCCCAGGTAGGCTTCGATCACCGTGGGATTCGTCTGGATCTCGCGCGGCGTGCCCTCCGCGATACGAACCCCGTGGTCGAGCACGGTCACCGTGTCGCAGACTCCCATGACCGCCTTCATGTCGTGCTCGACCAGGAGCACCGTGACGTTCTGGCTGCGCAGACGTCGCAGGCCGGCGAGCGTCTCCGCCTTCTCCTGATCGGTGAGCCCGGCCAGCGGCTCGTCCAGGATGACGAGCTCCGCGCCGGTGGCGAGCGCCATCGCCAGTGCGAGGGCTTTCTGGTCGCGGTGCGGGAGCTGGCCGGCCACCTCGCTCGCGACCGATCCGAGGCCGAGCGAATCCAGCAAGGCGCGCCCGCGCTCGCGCGCCCGCCGCTCGCGCTCGCGATAGACGCGCGACCACAGGAGCGCCGGCGCGAGCCCCGGCGCCGCCAGCAGGTGGGCGCCGACGAGTACGTTCTGGAGCACGGTGTACTCGCGGAACAGCGCCGTCGCCTGGAACGTCCGCGCGATCCCGCGCCGGCAGATCTCCGATGGCCTGAGGCCGGAGATCCGCTCACGCTTGAAGAGGATCTCGCCGGCGGTGAGGGGCAGGACGCCGGTGACCAGGTTGAAGACCGTGCTCTTGCCGGCGCCGTTGGGCCCGATGAGGCCGTGGATCGAGCCCGGCACGATCGTCATGGAGAGATCCGCGACGGCCTGCAATCCCCCGAAGCGCCGAGAGACAGAGGAGAGCTCAAGGAGCAAGGCCGGCTCCCGCGGGCGCGGTCGGCCGTCCGCGCAGCTTGCGAAGCAGCCGGCGGGCCGCGCCGGGAAGCGCCACGAGCCCTTCGGGCGCGAAGAGCATCGTGAGGATCAGGACGGCGCCGAAGACGAGGATCTCGTAGTGGTGGAGCTCGCGCAGGAGCTCGGACGCGATCGTCATCAAGATCGTGCCGACGACCGGCCCCCACACGCTTCCGGTGCCACCGATCACGGTGAAGACGACCAGCAGCACCATCGGCTCCAGGCCGAAGTCGCTCGAGTGCAGGACCTGGCGGAAGTGGGCGAAGAAGACGCCGGCGAGCCCGGCCACGAAGCTGCCGAGCACGAACGCCGTCAGCTTGTAGCGGAAGACGTTCACGCCAAGGGTCTCGGCCACGAGATCGGCCTGGCGGATCGCGCCGGCCGTGAGGCCGAACCGCGAGCAATCCAGCCGGACGAGCGCCACGATCACGGCGAGGCAGAGCACGGCCATCAGCCCGTAGAGCGCGGGCTTGCCGTCGAAGGCCATCCCGAGCAGCCGACCGGGTTTCGGAATTCCGACCAGGCCCGAGGGACCGCCGAAGAGCCCCTCGAAGAAGTTGTTGAAGAAGAGCCGCACGACTTCCGAGAAGGCGAACGTGATCAGGAAGTAGTACGGACCGCTCACCCGCAGCGCGACGCTCCCGATGGGCACGGCCAGCAAGGCGGCGACGAGCGCGCCGATCCAGAGCGTCGCCCAGAAGGACAGCCCGACCCGCGTCACCAGGAGCGCCGACGTGTAGGCGCCGATCGCCATGAAGGAGATGTGGGCCATGTTGATCTGTCCGGTGCTGACTTGAAGGCGGAAGCTCATCGTCAGGGTAAGATTCATGAGGATGGTGGTCGCGACGTCGAGGTAGTAGGAGTCGCGCGTGATCAGCGGCAGCGTGGCCATCGCGAGCGCGACCGCCGCCACACCCGCCGCGGGTGCCGCGAGACCGCGTCCCCCTTGGCGCGCTCCTGGCCCACCCGCGGACGCGGTTCCGATTCGAGCGTCGGCTTTGCCGGCGCCATCGATGCTGGGGGAGGTCTCGGAGGGGGCCGTCGAGGCCCCCTCCGAATTATCTAGGCGCCACCGACGAGCCCCCGCGGCCGCACGAGCAGAACCACGATCACCATGACGAAGCCGAGGATGTTGACGGCTGCGCTGCCCATGAAGAGCGCGCCGAGCCCCTCGACCCCGCCCAGCAAGAGCCCGCCGAGGACGGCCCCCGGGAGGCTTCCCATGCCCCCGACGATGATGATGATGAACGCCTTGACGACCGGCAGCGCTCCCATCGCCGGGCTGACCGCGAAGAGCGGAGCGAGCAGACCGCCGGCGCCCCCGGCCAGCGCGCAGCCGACGCCGAAGCCGAGCGCTGACACGAAGTCGATATTGACGCCCTGGAGCGCGGCGGCGTCCGGGTCCTGCGCCACTGCGCGCATGGCGCGGCCGGGCCGGCTCCAGCGCAGGAACAGATAGAGCGCGGCGATCAGGACGATGGCGGCGAGCGTCACCACCAGCCGCTCGACCGACATCACCAGCCCGAACACGCGCACGACGCCGGAGAACGCGGACGGCACGGGCTTGTCGAGCACGCCGAACGCGAGCTGCGCCCCGGCCTGCATGACCCACAGGAGCCCCAGCGATACGATGAACGCGTTGAGCGCCTTGCCGCGCAGGTCGTGGAAGATGAACCGTTCGGCCACGACCCCGGCGAGCCCAACCGTGAGGATGGCGAGGGCGAGAGTCGCGAAGTAGTTCAAGCCGAAGAGCGCGTAGACGTAATAGGTGACATAGCCCCCCAGCATGTAGAACTCGCCGTGGGCGAAGTTGATGATCTCGAGGATCGAGAAGATGAGGGTGAGGCCGAGGGCGACCAGCACGTAGACCATCGCCAGGCCGAAACCGTTGAGCAGCGCCTGGACGAGGAGGTCGATCGACACGAGTCGCCCGCGACCTTATCTCGCCGGATCCCTCACTTCTTCAGCGCGGCCGGGAGCACCTGGGCGATGTCGACCACCTTGCCGTCCCGGATCTCGCTGATGACCATCGGATAGAGGAACTGGCGGTCGATCCCGTAGGTGTCCTTGCCGCCGAGGACCAGCTTGCCCCAGACCGTATCGAAGGGCTTCTGAGTCAGCGCCGCCAGCACCTTGTCGGTCTCGAGCGAGCGCGCGTCCTGCATGGCCTTGGTGAACACGTCGAAGGCCGCGTAGTTGGCCACGGCGATGACGCCGGGCACTTCCTTGTAGCGCTTCTCGTATTCCTCACCGAAGCGGCGCACCGTGGGACTGACGAAGTCGCTCTTCACGTTGATGTTGGCGGGACTCCACACGCCCTCGGATGCTTCCTTGCCGGCGACGCCGACGAGGGTGACCGGGTTGACTCCCGCCGTCCAGCCCTTCGGGCCCTTGAAGCCGAGCTCGCGGGCTTGCTTCAGGATCAGGCCGGCCTCGCCGGGGGGCGCCGCCGCGACGTCGAGCATGTCCGGCTTGGTAGCCAGAATCTTGGTGAGGATCGGATAGAAGTCCTTGGTGCCGCGCTCGTAGTACTCGTCGGCGGCAACCTCGTAGCCGAGGCCCTTCAGAGCCTTCACTACCGCGGTGTTGGTGTCCTTGCCGCTCGTGTCGTTCGGCGAGATCGCGGCCACGCGCTTCACTTGCGGGTGCTTCTCCTTCACCCAGCGATAGAAGGGCTCGGCCACTTCCCACTGGCTCAGCATCGCGCGGAAGGAGTGCGGTTTGTCGGGCCCGAGGTTGCTGGTGCCCCAGCACACGAACGAGAACAGGACCTTCTCGGGCTCGGTCACCGTCTGGACGGCGTTGCAGGTGGCGCCGACCGCGTTGCCGATGATGAACTTCACCTTGTCCTGGAACACGAGCTTGTTGGCGGCGGTGGCCGCGTCGGCGGCGAGCGCCTTATGGTCGTAGCTCACGATCTTGATCCGGTAGACGTCGGCGCCGACCTTGAGGCCGCCGGCCTTGTTGATCTCCTCGGCCTTCATCTCGGCGCCGCGCACCAGCTCCACGCCGTACGACGCCGCGCCGCCCGAGAGCGGGCCCAGCACGCCGATCGTGAGCGTCTTGTCCTGGGCCGCGCTCGGTGTGCTCGTGCCCGCGGCCGCCACCAGCGCGACCATGGCGATGGTCGCGATGCTCGCTCGGATCCTCATCGTCGCTTCCTCCTCGTTGAAGAGCGTCGGGATGACGTCGTCGACGCCTGCGCGCGCCGCGCGTCCGGTCGTCGGGCTCCCGCGCTCGACGGGAGCGCGACGAGTCTCGCGCGGTCGCCGCCCGTATTCAAGCCCAGGCGGCCGAGCAGGGCCCATCCGCTTCGTTGGCGCCCTCGGCTCCACGCTCACCGTCCAGCGAGTACGCCTCGCGCGTAGCCTTCGGGCGCCGCCTCGCGGCTGGACCCTTCTCGGCTACCTGGTGCTCTTCTCGGTCACCTGGCGTGCTTCTCGACTGCCTGCTGCTGTGATCGCGGAGCGGTTTAGCTGGCTAGACCGGGGATCAGGTCCGGGCCGACTTCGATGATGATCGAGGAGCCGGCGAAGTCGCGGGCGCGGTCGATCGGCTGAGCGGAGCCGCCGAGGTGCTTGGCGAGGAATGCTTCGGTGACCGCACGGAAGGCGATCTCGTTGCGCGGTTTCGAGAAGTCGTGGCCCTCGTCGGGGAAGACGACGTAGGTCACGGGGACGTTGCGGCGCCGGAGCGCGGCCACCATCTGCTCCGATTCGGCGCGCGTCACGCGCACGTCCTCGAGCCCCTGCACGATCAGGATCGGCCGGAACGCGCGGTCGATGTGGGTCAGCGGCGAGCGCTCCCTCAGAAACGCCCGGCCCTCCTCGGTGTCGGGATCGCCGACGCGGTTCTTCCACACGCTGAAGACCGGCGCCCAGTAGGGCGGGACCGCGGCCATGAAGGTCAGGAGATTGGCGATCCCATAGATGTCGACGATGCACGCGAACACCTCCGGCGTCCGGGTCGCCGCCGTGAGCGCCGCGTAGCCGCCGTAGCTGCCGCCGTAGAAGCCGACGCGCTTGGGATCGGCGATGCCGCGCGCGACCGCCCAGTCGACGCCGGCGATCAGATCGTCGTGCATCTTGCGGCCCCACTCGCGATCGGCGGCCGTCACGAAGGCCTTGCCGAAGCCGGTCGACCCTCGATAGTTGATGCTGAGAACGGCGTAGCCTCGATTGGCGAGCCACTGGTGCGTGGGATTGAATCCCCACACGTCGCGAAGATACGGCCCGCCGTGGATCACCAGGACCATCGGCACGTTTTGCGCGTCGGGCGCCGGGCGGGTCAGATAGCCCTGGATCTTGAGGCCGTCGCGCGCCGGGAAGGTCACCGGCTCGAGCGGCCGCAGCGGCAGGCCGTCGAGGTTGGGCCGCGCCTTGAAGAGCGGACGGGTCCGGCGCGCGGCGCGGTCGTAGAGGATCCATTCCGGGCTCGCGGCGTCGTGCTGGATCAGGACCATGACGCGGCTCGCGTCGGCGCTGAGGCCGACCAGATCGACATCGCCGGTCGTCGACGACTGGATCGTCTTCAAATCCGCCGCGAAGCTCGGATCGACCACGTGCCATCGCCGGCGATCGACCACGGCGGCCGCGGCGAGCGGGCGCCGCGTGACGCGGTGGAGAAGCACCCTCGTCACGTCGGCGTCCGGGTCCGCGGCGAGCACGCGCGCCCGGCGCGTCGCCATGTCGACGGCGACGAGCGCCGCCTTGTCGCGGTCCCGCGTGTCGAAGAGGTAGAACGTCTTGCCGTCGACGCTGAAGTCCAGCATCCGAGTGCCGTCGACCTCGCCGCGCGGGATCGACATGAAGAGCACAAAGGTGCCGCTGGGCCGGCGCTCGAGCACCTCGACACTGCCGTCCTTGAGCCAGCGTAAGGCCAGCCGCAGCTGGAATGCGCTGTCCGTGATGAGCCGCCCGAACTGGTGGTTCTCGAAGAGGAGCGTCGACTTTCCGGTCACCACGTCGATGCGATAGAGGTCGAAGAATCGCTTCTCGCGTTCGTTGTGGGTCAAGAGGATCTCCCGCGGGAAGCGCTGGCTCACCTCCTGCACCCAGGTGCGCACGCCGCGCGGCGGCGTCAGCGGTACGATCGTCCCGTCGTGGATGTCGACGCTCGAGGCGCGCCAGTTCTCGTCGCCGTCGCGCTCCTCGAAGAAGACGACGTGGCGGTGCGTGTATGCCCACTGGACGAACGAGCTGATCGGCCGATCGGTCACGCGGGTGAGAGGCCGGGCGGCCCCAAGGTCGCCGACCGGCGCCACCCAGAGGTTGCGCACGCCGTCGACCGGCGAAACGTATGCCACCCACGCGCCGTCGAACGAGAGGTGCGCCGAGGCGACGTCAGGGTCGCCGAAGAAGGTCTCGCGGGGGACGAGCGGGCGCGCGGGCGCCCGCTGCGAGTGTGCGAGCCGCGGCAGCAGGAGTCCCGCGGTCACCGAAGCGGAGCCCACGAGAAAGCGCCGACGGGACGACTGGATCGCGTGCATCGAGGCCTCCCTCCGCCAGGATCGGAAGGCTAGCACATCTCCCCGGCCACGGCCCGTCCGGAACCGCGTGCCGGACCCAAGGGTTAAGAGTAAAATCCTAGTGACACAAAAGTGAGGAAGGGCTCCATGAAAGCGATGCGATTCGGGCTTCTGATTGGTCTGATCGCCACCGCGTGTGCGGCGTGCGCGGGAACCGGCGCCACGCCTCCGCTCAGCGCGGCGGCGACCACGACTCTCACTTCCGGGTGGGAGTACCACTTCACGCCTCGAGTGGTCCGCCGCCGACCAAGGCCAGAATTCGCGGAAAGTCGCCGGCTACATCACCAACAAGAACGGCGAGTTTGCGACCCATCTTCGCGTGCTCGCGCAGGCGGTCGACTCCGCGGGGGCCGTCGTCGGTCAGCGGATCGCCTACGTGCCTGGAGGCGTGGGCGGATGGGGACGCGCGTACTTCGAGGTCCCTAACTTGCCGGCGACCGCGAGCTACCGGGTTAGCGTCTGGGACTACACCTGGTTCCAGTCCGACGACGGCGGCAAGCACTGAGCTGCAGAGACCGTTCTTCTAAGCCGGCGGATTGGCCGCGGGGTCCCGAGGCTGCCGAATCAGCTCCACGGGTCCCTGCGGCTCCCAGCTCATCTGAGCCCTCCCGCTTCCCAGCCAGCCTGTTCTCGTCGAGCCGCGTCAGACGTGATCCACCCGCCGTTCACGGTGGCCGGCTCGAGCACGAGCGTGAGCCGTCCGTTCGAGGTCCCGAGCCGCCCCTGCACGTTGACCGAGACCATTTCACTCCGGATCTTGACAGTCAGGATGCCGGCCACGCGCAGGCAGGTTTCGACCGAACACCTGCCAGGAACCGACCGAGACGCCGTCGAAGGCCTCGGCGTCCCGCTGCTCGAGCACGACGAGCGTCAAGGGAGTGCCACCCCACGTGCCCGTCCAGGTTCCGCGGAGATCGGGCATCTCCCCCACCGGCGTCGTCAGCGCGGGCGGCGCCGTGCAGGCGCTGAGCAGCGCAGCGAGCCCGATGTCATCATGTACGATCGCGCCTGACCGGCGGCCGCAAGGTCTGCGCGCGATCATTTTCCGAATATACTCGCGTCCGAAGGCTGACGCGGATCGCCTTCGAATGGAGAGGGACATGCGCGCACATCGATGTGGCGTCGTCGTGGTCCTGACGTTCATGCTGGTGACGCTCGGAGCGGTCCAGGAGGTCGCGGCCCAGGCGGCGCCCGCCGGCGACGTCGTCATCGCCTGGCACGTGACGATCGCACCGACCTGGTTCGATCCGTCGACCTCGCCGCCCCAGATCACGCCGTTCGGAATTCTCTTCGCCCTCCACGACGCGCTCGTCCGTCCGCTGCCGGGCAAGGGCAAGATGTCGCCGAGCCTGGCCGAGTCGTGGACGGAGAGCCCCGACGGGCTCGTGTACGAGTTCAAGCTGCGACGCGATCTCAAATTCCACAACGGTGATCCCGTCACCACCGAGGACGTGAAGTTCAGCTTCGAGCGCTATCGCGGCGCCGGCGCCAAGGAGATCCAGGCGCGCGTGCGTCAGGTCGAGATCGTCGATGCCCTGATGGTGCGCTTCCACCTCGACGGAGCCGTGGCCGGATTTCATGACCTTCTACGGGACCACGGCCACGGCGGCCGGGATCGTCGTGCCCGAAGAAGTACGTGACCCAGGTCGGCGACGAAGGCTTCAGGAAGCATCCGATCGGCGCCGGGCCATACCGGTTCGTGAGCCACAAGCCCGGCGTCGAGGTCGTCGTCGAGGCCTACCCGGGCTACTGGCGCCGCGTGCCCATCGTCAAGCGGTTCGTCATGAAGAGCGTGCCCGAGGGCACGACGCGAGTCGCGATGCTTAAGAACGGCGAGGCCGACATCGCCTACGCGCTCGACGGCGAGGACGCCCTGAACGTGAAGCGGGACCTGCGGCTGCAGCTCGTGCCCTCCAAGCACGCGTCGATCTACTGGATCGAGTTCGCCGAGCAGTGGGATCCCAAATCGCCGTGGCACGACAAGCGGATGCGGCTGGCGGTCAATTACGCCCTGGACCGCCAGGCGATCAACGAGGTCTCGTGTCTGGGCTTCTGCCCGCCGGCCGGCGTCATCGTGCCTCGCGTGATGGAGTTCGCGCTGCAGACGGCCCCGCTCCCCTACGACCCCCAGAAGGCCAAGCAGCTCCTCGCCGAGGCCGGCTATCCCAACGGCATCGACGCCGGCGACTTCGTCCCGACACCGCCGTTCGTGACGACCGCGGAAGCGACGACCAACTATCTCGGCGCGGTCGGGGTCCGCACGAAGATGCGGCTCATGGAGCGCGCGGCGTTCCTCGCCGCCTGGCGCGAGAAGAAGCTACGCGGCCTGTTCATGGCCGCGGTCGGGAACTCCGGCAACGCCGCCAGCCGCGTCGAGGCGTTCATGTACACCAAGGGGAGCAATGCCTATGGCGGCTACCCCGACCTCGACGATCTGTTCCACCAGCAGGCACGCGAGCGCGACCACGCCAAGCGCGAGGCGCTGCTCCATCGCATCCAGCAGATGTCGATCGACCGGGTCATGTTCGCGCCGATCATGGATTACCGCACGTTGCGAGGCGTCGGGCCGCGGATCGCCGAGCACATGCTCGACTCGATGCATCTGATACCCTTTCCAGCCTACGAAGAGGTGCGGCTCCGGGGGCAATAGTCGGGCCGGCTGGAGCGCCGCAGCAGGAACTTGACGTTGGGCGGGTCTTTCTCTAGCGTCACCATTGGCGATACCCCATGTACGCTGGACACTTCGGGCTGACGGAGCGGCCGTTCTCGCTGGCCCCGGATCCGCGCTACCTCTATCTGAGCGACGCGCACCGGGAAGCCCTGGCCCATCTGCTCTATGGGATCGGGGAGGGCGGCAGCTTCGTGCAGCTGACGGGTGAGGTCGGAACCGGCAAGACCACGGTGTGCCGTACCTTGCTCGAGCAGCTCCCGCCCGACGTCGACGTCGCCATGATCTTCAATCCGCGGCTCACCTCGGTCGAGCTCCTGGCCGCGGTGTGCGACGAGCTGCGCGTCCCGTACCCGCCGGGCACGACGAGCTTGAAAGTCCTGGTCGACGCCCTGTCGCAGTCGATGCTCGACGCCCACGCCCGCGGCCGGCGGACCGTCCTCATCATCGACGAGGCCCAGAACCTGAGCGCCCGCGTGCTGGAGGAGGTCCGTCTCCTGACGAATCTGGAGACGACGAAGGAAAAGCTCCTTCAAGTGATCTTGATCGGCCAGCCCGAGCTCGCCGATCTGCTCTCCCGGCGCAACCTGCGTCAGCTCTCGCAGCGCGTGACGGCGCGCTATCACCTGCGGCCGTTCAACGAGGAGGAGTCGCAGCGATACGTGCAGCATCGGATGGAGACGGCGGGACAGCGCCAGCCGATCTTCACCAAACAGGCCTTACGCGCCGCCCACCGCCTGTCCCGCGGCATCCCGCGCCTCTTGAACACGATCTGCGATCGCGCGCTCCTCGGCGCGTACGCGACCGGGCAGACGCGCGTCAAGGAGGCGGTTGTCCGCCGAGCGGCCAATGAGGTGCTCGGCCCGCGACGGAACCGCCGCTGGGTGGCGGCGACGGGAGCGGCCGTGGTCCTCGTCGTCGTAGGCAGCACGATCGTGCTGGTGGCGACGGGCGGTCTTCGCTCACTCGGCGCCTGGGCGCTGTCGCGGACGGAGAAGTCGGGCCCCCCGCCGGTGACCGCCCCGGCGCCCGCCGCGATGAGCGGACGAGCGCCAGGCGCCCGAGCCCACCCTATCGGCGATCCTAGAGGACCCCTCGCTCACCGCCGACCGGGCGGGCGCCTTCGTGAACCTGTACGCGCTCTGGGGCCTCGATGCCAGGAGCGTGAACGCCGACCGCGGCTGCGAGCTCGGGCGCGCGGCCGGCCTGCGCTGTCTGACCCGGACCGGCACGTGGACAGTGCTGCGGCGTCTCAATCTTCCGGCCATCCTCGAGCTCGCGACGCCGGACGGGAAAAAGCATCACGTTGTCCTGGCGAGCCTCGACGGCGACCGGGCCACGCTCGAGATCGGCTCCCGCCGAGTCACGCTTCCGAGCAGCGAGGTCGAGCGCTTCTGGGACGGCGCGTTCGTGATGATCTGGAAGTCGCCGGTGAGCGGGCCGGTACCGCTCCAGCCGGGCATGGGGGGCCGCGACGTCGCGTGGCTTCGCGAGCGGCTCGGGGCGCTCGACGGGCGCCCGGTGACGGCGAAGGCCGTCCAGGCCTACGACGACGAGCTCAAGCGGCGCGTCGCCGTCTTCCAGCAGGGCGAGGCGCTCGTGCCCGACGGCATCGCGGGGGAAGAGACGCTTGTCCGTCTGGTCGCGACGACGCCGGGCGCCAACGGTCCATCGCTCAACAAGGAGCGGCCATAGCGTGTCCTACATTCTCGACGCGCTCACGAAAGCAGCTCAGCAGCGAGATCGACAGGCTCCCGCCGTGCAGCGGCTCCTCTCGCCCGCGCCGAGAGCACGATCGCCGTGGAGCCACGTCTCCGGGCGTCTCCTCGCGGCGCTCGCGCTGAACGCGGTCCTCCTGAGCGTCGTGCTCCGTCTGGTGGCTGAACCCGGCTTCGACTCCAGCTCCCCCGGAGCCCACCGTCGCGCCGGCGCCGAGCCCGGCGAGCCCTCGCCCCCTCGTGAAGCTCGAGCCGATGCCGACGACCGACGCGACCGTCGAGAAGCCATCGCCCACGGGGGCTGCCAAGCCATCGTCGCCGACACGCGAGCCGCGAGCCGACGCGGCGCCGACTCACGCAGCCGAAGCCGAGCGTCCCGCTCCCGGCCAGTCCTCGCGTCTCGACACCGACGGTCCAGCCGACACCGACGCCATCGGCGCCGCCGCCCGGCGCCGCCGCCAGGCCTGCGGCGCCTCAGGATTCGGCGGGCCTCAGGGTCGAGGCGCTGATCTATGCCGACGCGCCCGCGGAGCGCATGGTCTTCATCAATGGGCGCCGGTACCGCGAAGGCGACGCGATCGACGGGCGGCTTCGGATCGAAGAGATCCGTGAAGACGGCGTGGAGCTCAGCGATCAGGGTCGGCGCTTCACTCTGCGCGCCACGCGCTGAACCCGCGCCCGGCTTCCGCCACTCCTGGCGCTGGTCTGGCATTCCTGTCACGCCTCGCCTTCGCGCCTGACCGGCTGCGGCTCATCTGACACGCCGTTCATAGCAGAAAGTCTGTCGTTTTCAGTCGCCGCCGCTGTCGGCCTTCCGGTGGCTCGACTCTTGCCGTTATAGGGTCGACCTCCAGGAGGGGAACATGCGGCACAGTCCATGGAAGACGGCCGTTCTCGTCGTCGTCGCGCTCGCGATCCTCCTCGCCGTCGCCTCGCACGCGGCACCGCCCGCTCGAGCGGTCAAAATCGCCGTGCTGACACCAGGGCTGAGCTTCAGCGATGTGCTCGAGGGATTCCGCGAAGGACTGCGTCAGCTCGGGTACGAGAACGCTAACCTCACCCTGCTGGTCGAGGACACGAAGGGCACCGGCGCCGACGTCAAGGCGCAGGCCCAGACGCTGGTCGCGGCGAAGCCCGACGTGGTCGTCACCGTCGGCACCTCTCACACGGTGGCCGCCAAGGCCGCGACGTCGACGATCCCGATCGTGTTCACGTGGGTCGGCGATCCCGTCCGCTCAGGACTGGTTCCGAACTACGCCTCCTCCGGCAACAATCTCACGGGCGTGTCCGTCTACTCGGGGCCGCTCTCCGGCAAGCGGCTCGAGATCCTGAAGGAGATCGCGCCCGACTCGCGCCGCGTGCTCTGTCTGGTCGCCAAGGAGAACATCGCCGAGATCAGCTTCAGCCTCGCGCAGCGGACCGCCGATCAGCTCGGGTTGACGCTGATCCGTCGCGACGTCGCCAGCCGCGACGACATCGTGCGCGAGCTGGGGGCGTTTCCGAAAGGCGCGTTCGACGCGATCTATCACGTGCCATCCGGCGTCGTGACCGCCCACATCAGCCTGCTCATCCAGCGCGCGCGCGAGGACAAGGTGGCGCTGATGGCTCACGAGGACGAGCTGGTCCCGGCCGGCGCGCTCATCTCGTACGGCGCGAACTACCGGCGGATGGGCCAGCAGACGGCGCGCGTCGTGGACCGTGTCCTCGGGGGCGTGGCGCCGGCCGAGATTCCGATCCAGGTCCCGGACAAGCTCATGCTCGCCATCAACCTGGTCACCGCGCGCGCGATCGGACTGAAGCCTCCGCTCACGCTCCTCGAGCGCGCCGAGCGCCTCGTCGAGTAGCTCCTGCCAGTGCCGATGCTTCCCGCGTTCGGCCTGCGCCTCGGCACCTTGCGTCGACGACTCTTCCTGCTCCTCGCGGCGGCGAGCGTCATCGCCGTCGTGGGCGTCAACCTCATCTGGCTGCCCGGCGCCCTGCGGGACGTCCACGGGGCCCGGAGCGAGCTCGAGCTCGTCGCGGTGCGCGGGGTGCGGGATCAGATCGATTTCTTTCTCGCCGACAAGGAAGGCGCGATGACGACGGTCGCGCAGCTGTTTCGCGCGGCCGTCATCGACGGAGACCCCAAGGGCGTCGCCGTCGTGGGTCAGCGATTTCTCGCGCGTGAGCGGGCCTTCGAGGAGGTCGGCATCTTCGAGACGCCACGCACGTGGCGCTACCGCCTGTCCCGCCGCGAGGTGATGACGAGCTCGAGCGACGACGCGCCGCCGGCGCTCGACGGCCTGCCACCGCTCCGCGGCGTCGCCTGGGGCGCGGTCACGACGACCGAGACGTCCGAGCCGTGGGTGACCATCGCCACGCCGCTCTCCGGCGCCGGGGACGGACGGCTGCTGGTCATCGGCGTTCTGAACCTCAAGGATCTCTGGTCGTTGATCGCCGACCTGCGTCTGGGTCAGGACGGCCGCGCGTACGTCGTCGACCGCCGAGGCGGTCTCATCGCTGCTGACGACGCCAATCTCGTGTTGAAGCGTTTGTCGCTGATCAGCCGGCCCTTCGTGCGGAGCCTTCTCGAGCAGGACCGGCCGGTTGGTGTCGCGGGCGTCACCGGCTCCTACACGAACGAGCGCGGCGTCGAGGCGATGGCGACGGGCCTGCGCGTCGATCGCGTCGGCTGGGGCGTGGTCGTCGAGCACCCGCGGGCCGTGGTGACGGCGGCGGTCGGCCAGAAGCTCTGGTTCTTCGCCGCGCTCACCGCGGCCGGTGTCCTGGTCAGCGCCGGGGCCGCGCACGTGCTGAGCGCCCGCCTGACCCGGCCTCTCGAGCGGCTTCGCCTGGGTGTGCAGCGGTTCGGCCGCGGCGAGCTCGATCATCGCGTTCCGATCGAGACCACCGATGAGATCGGCGAGCTTGCGCTGCAGTTCAACCAGATGGCGACCGAGCTGGGCGCCTCGCACGCACGTCTGGAGGAACGGATCCGCGACGCCACCCGCGATCTGGCGCGGCGCCAGCGAGAGGCCGAAGAGCTGGCCCGGGTCGCGAGGACGTTGACGGAAGACCTCGACGTGCACCAGGTGGCCGATCGTGTCGTCCAGCCGATCCTCAAGCTCTTCGCCGTTCAGTCGTCCGTGCTCTGGTTGCGCCAGCCTGGCGACGCGCTCGTCGCCGTCGGGATCAGCGGCCGGGCACGGGAGCTCGTTCGTCGGGGCGACGTGTTGCCGGACGGGGCCTCGATGGCCGGGCGGGCCGCCAGCGAGGGTCGACCCGTCTGGACGACCGACGTCCTGGCGGAGCCCGGCCTCGTCGTGCCCGACGAGCACCGCGCTCGCCTGCAGACCACGGGAGACTGCGCCGTGCTCTGCGTGCCGGTGGCCGTCAACGCCCGCACGATCGGCGTGCTCTCGCTCGGTGACGGATCGCGGCGCGAGTTCACCCACGACGAGGTCGTCCTTCTCCAGGCCTTCGCCGACCAGGCGGCCATCGCGCTCCAGAACGCGAGCCTCTACGCCGAGTCGCAGACCCATCGGATCCAGCTCACGCAGATCCTCGAGTCGACCTCCGACGGCGTGCTCTTCGTCGGCCCCGACCGCCGCGTTCAGGCGGCCAACCGACACGCCGGAGATCTGCTCGAGTGTGCGGCGGCGTCCATGGTCGGCAGCGACCTCGGCGAGATCGTCGGGCGCGAGTGCTCGGCGGCCTCGACCGAGCATCTTCTCCTCGCGTGCACCAGAGGGCTCGGCGCGGCCGCAGTGGAGGGAGCCAACGGCGATCTCGAGATGCCGAGCCTCAGCCGCCTCCTGCACTGGGAGGCGCGCGCCACACGGGATGTCGCCGGCCGGACGACGGGCCTGACGATCACCGTGCACGACGTGACGCAGGAACGTGAGATCGCGCAGATGAAGAGCGATTTCGTCTCGTTCGCCACCCACCAGCTCCGCACGCCGCTGTCCGGCATCAAGTGGATGCTGGAGCTGGGGATGCAGGAGCCCGGCGTGCCCGACAGCGCGACCAGCTACATGAAGGACGCGCTCGACGCCTCCCAGCGCCTCATCCAGCTCGTCAACGACCTGCTCGACGTGTCCAGGCTCGAGAGCGGCCGGATGAAGGCGACGCCCCAGCCCGTCGACCTGCTGGGGCTGACGCGGACAGTCCTGGACGATCTGAAGCTGCAGCTCGAGGACAAGGACCATCAGTTGATGCTGGAACCGGTCGCCGACCTGCCGGAGGTGTTCGCCGACCCGCAGCTCCTTCGCCAGGTCGTGCTCAATCTCACCTCGAACGCGATCAAGTATTCGCCGAGCCGCGGCACCATCTGTGTGCGGCTGACGCGGGAACGGGACGTCGTGCGCTGGCAGATCAAGGACACGGGGATCGGGATCCCCAAGGAGAGCCAGCGGCACCTGTTCGAGAAGTTCTACCGCGCCGACAACGTGGCGACCCTGGAGACCGACGGCACGGGGCTCGGCCTCTATCTCGTGCGCCTGATCGTCGAGCAGCTCGGCGGGCGTGTCGGCTGCGAATCGGAAGAAGGTCACGGCGCGACGTTCTACTTCATCGTGCCGTGCGCTCAGTCCGCCTCGCCTGCCGCGAACATCCTGTAACCCGTCACCTCGAAGCCCACATCCTCGACCGCCTCGCGATAAGCTCCGAGGCATGGACGGTCTGGCTCTCAAGCTCGTGCTCACCCCGGCCTTGATCGGCGCGGTCAGCATGGCCGGGCGGCGGTGGGGGCCAGGCATCAGCGGCTGGCTCGTGGGGTTTCCGCTCACGTCGGGCCCGGTGGCGTTCTTCCTGGCTCTCGACCAGGGCGTGTCGTTCGCCGCGGGAGCGGCGATCGGCTCGATGACGGGAGCCGCCGCGCAGGCCGTGTTCTGCGTCCTCTACGGACGCCGGGCGCGCCGCCGTCGCTGGGTGCCGGCTCTCCTGGCCGGCAGCCTGGGGTTCGCGGCCGCAACCGTCCTGCTCCAGCTCACGACCCTGGCGCTGCTGCCGCTCCTGGCGCTCGTGGTCAGTACGGTCGTCGTGGCCCTGTTCTTCATGCCAAGGGATTCGGGTGATCCTCACCCCGCGCGGCCGCCGCGCTGGGACATCCCGGCCAGGCTCGTCGTCACGACCGCGATCGTGCTGCTGCTCACCGGACTCGCGCCCGTGCTCGGGCCGTCGCTCACGGGCCTGCTGGCGACCTACCCGCTCTATGGCGCCATCCTCGCGGGGTTCGCGCATCACCTCGAGGGACCCGGCCCCGCTATTCGCGTGCTCCGCGGGTTGCTGCTCGGGCTTTTCGCCTTCGCCGGGTTCTTTTTCGTCCTCGCGCTGATGTTCGAGCGGGCCGGTATCGGTCGCGCCTTTTCCGCGGCCATCGTCTGCGCGCTGGTTCTGCAGGCCGGGGCCCTCTGGGCCATGCGCCGGGATTCGCCGGCGCCGCGTCTCCCGCTTGACCTGGATCGACCACCCCGCTAGCCTCGAGACGCCTGGCCCCGTGGTCCGCACGAGGTGTCCCGGGCCTCGGAGGCCGCGCGGAAGGTCGGCCTCACCTGACATTCCACTTGAGGAGGGGGCGATGATTCGACTCGACGGGATCGGACATGTGCTGTTGCGCGTGAGCGACGTGGAGCGGTCGCGGGCCTTCTACTCCACCATCCTCGGGCTCAAGGTCGTCGAGGAGGATCCCGAGCACGGCGGGGTCTTCATGGCGCTCGAAGGGCAGGGGCACACCGTGGACCTCTTCCCGGTTCAGAATCTCCGAAACGGCCCAGCGCGTCGTGCCGGGCGGTGTGGGCGTTCATCACGTCGCCTTTCACGTGCGGAGCGAGGCCGCGCTGGCGGATGCCTACTTCACCTTGCAAGAGCACGGGATTCCGATCGTCCGCGCCGTGACCACGTGAGCCAGAAGAGCATCTATTTCCACGACCCCGACGGGAACTACCTCGAGATCTACTACGAGCTGCCGAACGCCCCGGAGCTCTTCCGCGAGGGGCGTCACGATCGCGATCAGCCGCTCGTCTTCGAGAAGCGCGCCTCGGTATAGGGCCGAGCCCTCGCGCACCGGGCGGGATCTGCGAGCGGCGCAATCTGAGCGGCGGCGTGCCGCCGGCTCGACGCGCAGGATCAGGAGTGAGCGCAGGACCGATGACTGAGAAGATCGGCAAGTACGAGGTCGTCGACCAGATCGGCCGGGGCGGCATGGGCACGATCTTCAGGGCGCGCGATCCGATCCTGCAGCGTTCCGTGGCGCTCAAGGTCATCACCAACCTCGAGGTCACTCCCGAGCTGCGCGCGCGCTTCTTCCGCGAAGCTCAGGCGTGCGCCCGGATCACCCATCCGAATATCGTCATCATCCACGACATGGGAGAAGACGACGGGCGGCTGTTCATCGTGATGGAGCTGCTCGAGGGCGAGGAGCTCCGGCGAGTCATCGCCCGGCAGGCGCGGCTACCGCTGAAGGACAAGCTCGACATCGTGCGGCAGATCTGCGACGGGCTGCACTACGCGCACCAGAAAGGTGTCGTGCACCGCGACATCAAGCCCGCGAACATCCTGGTGCTGGGCACGGGCCAGGTGAAGATCCTCGACTTCGGGATCGCGCAAATCGCCGGAGCGGCCACCCAGCGGGATCTCACCCGGAGCGGGATGTTCATGGGGACGCTCCGCTACATGGCTCCCGAGCAGGTGCGCGGCCAGGCGGATCGGCGCTCGGACATCTTTTCGGTCGCGGCCGTGTCCTACGAGCTCCTGAGCGGCCGCCCGCCCTTTCCGGGGGACGATCCGCTGCAGATCCTCGAGCAGCTCCGGATCGCCACGCCGCCCCGGCTCACCGAGCTCGACCCGAGCCTTCCGTCCGAGCTGGCCGACATCGTGGAGCGCGCCCTGCAGAAGGAGCCCGGTGATCGCTTTGCCGACCTCGCTGAGATGGTGCGGCAGCTCGAGCCGCTGCAGCGGGCGCTCCCCGACGGCGCCGACGGGGTGCGCGCGGTCGAGGAAAGGCCGGTGGCGCAGACGACGTCCGTCGCCGATCCGCCGCTCCCGGCCGCCGCGACGACGCCGCCCACAGCGGCGACCGGCCGCGCAGGGTCCGCACGCCGCTGGCAACCGCCGAGCGACGATGCCGCATGGGACACCGGCCCGGTACCCGTTCGTCGCCTGCCGCCGATCGCGCTCGGGACCGGCGTGGCCCTCGCCGCGTTCGTCGGTCTCGCTCTCTACTGGTGGCTCCCGGCCACTCCGCGCGGCTCGGTCGCCGAGAGGCCGGCTCCCATCGTCGACAAGCCTGACGCGACTGCGTCGAGCACGACCTCGTGAAAACCGAGGCGGCTGCCGCAGCCCAATCGCCTCCGCGCCAGTCGTCAGGAGACGCCGCGTGCAGTGGACGCGGCTTCCTCAGCCGCCCGCGGAGTCGACCTCCCCCCGTCGACGACTTCCGCGGCGTCCCCGACCAGACGCAACGGCCCAGCGCCCCTTTGCAGGAGCGCAACCGAGCTCAGGCCGTCGCCGTGACCCGTCGGGGCCGCGCGAGCAAGCCGAGCAAGCCCGGGCACGAATGGCCGTCCGCCAAGCAGGCGGCCGAGCGGGTCGCCGCCGCGTTCTACGCCCGCAACCGCTTCGCATCGGCTCAGACCAAGGAGCGCGATGGGATGGCCGCGCTGGGCAAGTCGAACTATGCGGCGGCCGCCGACCTGTTCTCGGCGGCGCAGTCCGACTACCAGGCGGCGACGGCCGAGGCTCCGCAGGAAGAGGAAAAGGAGCGCCAGCTCGCCGGCTGAGGGCCAACCTCGATCAAGCGCACGCGGCCGTCGCGGCACGTCGTCAGCAGGCCCTGGCCGCGGAGGCGGATCGCTCGCGAGGGATGTGTTCGACCAGGCGCAGACCAGGCAGGTCGAGGGCGACGGACTGGCCGGCCGCAAGGATTTTGCCGCGGCCGCGCGGGCGTACCAGGACGCGGCCGAGCGCTACGGGGAGGCCGCCCGCCGCGCGCGAGCCGCGCGCCCTGCCAGATGACACCCCGACGCGCGCGGGTGTCTAGCGCGCCGGGCTCTGACCGAACGCCCGCTCGATCTCGTCGAGATGCTCCCGCCGGTGCTCGGCGCGGAGCAGATTGATCGGGCGTCCTCCCTCGGCGTTCGCCGCCACGAGCTCGTCGGACATCGTCTCGACCCTTCGGTCCACTTCGTCCGCGACGGCCACCGCCAGCCGCGCGGCCGCCCGAGGCGGCAACGCCAGACAGAGCGCCTTGGCCGAGTCGTTGATCCAGTCGATATCCCGATCGTCGAGCGATCGCGGAACCGCGCGCAGACCTTCCTTCTCCCAGCGATCGATCAGGATCAGCGTGCGCTGATCCCAGAACGCCAGGTGCCCGAGGACGGCGCCGACCGTCCAGCCGGCGTCGAGCGATCGGCTGAGCTCGCCGTCGCTCAGGCGGTCGACGAGGGCGCGCAGGCGCGCGCGCTCGTGGTTGTTCTCGGTGACGTACGACGGGCCCATGCGCACCTCCCGACGCCGTTGCGGCGTCTGCCCCGACTCTACCCGAAGAGCGGGGCGGCCGCGACCCGAACGCGGTCGCCCGGCTGAACGCGGTCGCCCGGCTTGACAACGCGCGGGGCATCGGCGAATAGTTCCGACGACAGCAACGGGAGGCGCACGCATGGAATCTCGCAGTCTCGGCAAGACCGGCCTCAGGGTCTCGACGCTCGGATTCGGCTGCGGCAACGTCGGCGGGCTCATCATCCGCGGCACGCCGGCCGACCGCGAGCGCGCGGTCGCGCGGGCGATGGAGCTCGGCGTCAACTACTTCGACACCGCGCCGTCGTACGGTGACGGCGAGTCCGAGCGCAACATCGGACAGGTGCTCAGGACCTTGAAGGCGCCGGTCTACCTCGGCACGAAGTTCCGCCTCGATCCACCCGATCTACGCGATATCCCCGGGGCGGTCGCGCGCTCCCTCGACGCGAGCCTGAAGCGGTTGGGTATGGAGCGCGTCGACCTGTTTCAGCTCCACAATCGCATCGAGCCGGCGCGAGGCGCGGGCGCCCTGAGCCTCGGCGACGTCCTGAGCGAAGTCGTGCCGGCCGTGCAGAAGCTCCGCCAGCAGGGGAAGGTCGGATTCTGCGGCATCACTGCGCTCGGCGAGACGCAGGCGCTGCACCAGGCGATCGACGCCGGCACGATCGACACGGCGCAGGTCTGCTACAACCTGCTCAACCCGAGCGCCGGCGCGGCGGTCCCGCCGGGCTTTCCCGCCCAGGACTTCGGCCGGCTGCTCGACCGCACGCGTGAGCGCCGCGTGGGTGTCATCGTGATCCGCGCGCTGGCCGCCGGAGCGCTGAGCGGCGTCGAGGCGCGGCATCCCGTCGCGGTGCCCTCGGTGGATCCGATCGCGACGGCGCCGGACTACCGAACCGACGTGGCCCGCGCGCAGCGGCTCGGCGAGCTGGTGCGGGAGGGATACGTCGAGAATTTGATCGAGGCGTCGATCCGCCTCGCGGTGAGCTCGGAGGCGGTCTCGACGATCCTCGTCGGCTACTCGAGCCTCGAGCATCTCGAGGCCGCGGCGGCCGCGGTCAACCGCGGCCCGCTGCCCCCGGCGGCGCTCGAGCGGCTCGCCGGGCTCTGGTCGGGACTCGCCTAGGTTCGGTTGACCCGGACGATCGCCCAGCCGAACGCGCGCACGCGCGCGTCGACGTCGGGCCGCGCGCGGCGGCCGCGCGCACGCCGCTCGACCATCCATGGCGAATCCTGCTGACGCCGCTCGCCCTGTCGGCGATCGAAGATCACCTCGGCCCAGTCGACGTCGGCGAACGCACGCTGGAGATAGCCGTGATAGCTGGTCGCCTGGCGAGAGACGATGAAGAGAAGCCGATGCCGCCACTGCTTGAGGACGTGGGTGACATTGAGCACCCTGATGAGCTCCCCCAGGCTGGTGTGGATGACGCCCGCGTCGCCGCCCTCCGCGCGGATCACCGTGTCGATCTGCTCGACGCGCATGCGGCTCGTGCGGCCGTCCTGGGTGGTGAACTCGATCCATCGTCCGTCGGGATCGCCCATCGCTCTCCCCCTGAGAAGGATGTTTCGGGGAGACACGCTAGCAATCCGGTTCTTCAGCCCACGAAGGAAATCGCAGACGCGAGAGGTGGGCGCCGCCGACGGCGGCGGCTACCGGATCTGGTGGCTCGTCACGCGTCCACGGCGACCCACGTCCGGCGCCGCGAGGATTCGAGCACGCTGTCCAGCACGCTCTGAGCGCGGAGGCCATCGGCGAACGACGGCGACGGCGTTGTCCCGGTGCGGATGCCGTGGAGCAACTCTCCGACGAGCGGCGCGATCAACGCTTTGCCGATGACCTCGGTTGGATCGCCCTCGCCCGCCGAGGGCGGCGGCGGCGTGGAGCGCGGTGCGACCCGCGTGAAGCCGGCGCTGCCGCGGCTCGCGTAGAGCTCGCCCTCGAACCAGCGCGGTCCCTCGCGCACGAGCCGATAGCGGAGGGCGCCGCCGGTGCCCCACACCTCGAGCGATTGATCGTTCGTGGCGTGCGCGACTCGGCTCACCGAGAAGCTCACCTGCGCTCCCGAGGCCAGCTCGGCTAGGACGGTGCCATAGTCGTCGGTGTCGGCGGGGCGGTTCACGCCGGGCGCCGACCGCGCCGGATACGCGACCCCGGAGTTGACGACGACTCTGGTGAACTCGCCGAAGCTCCAGCGGATCAGGTCGATGACGTGTACACCCTGGTCGCCCATCGCGCCGTGCCCGGCCTGAGCCCGGTCCTGCCGCCAGGAGGGTGCGACGGTCTCGTCGGCCAGACGCGAGCCGAACCAGCGCGCGGCGAGATGGAAGATGCGCCCGAGCACACCCTCGGCCACCGTCGCGCGCATCTGCTGCATCGCGGCGGTGAACCGCCAGTTGAAGGCGGTCATGCCGATTCGCCCCGCTCGCGCCGCGGCGTCCGCCATCGACTGCGCCTCGGCGCGAGTCATCGCGAGCGGCTTCTCGCAGAGCACGTGGGCGCCGGCGGCGAAGGCCCGGAGCGCGATCGCGTGATGCAGGTGCGGCGGCGTCGCAATCACCACGATCTCGGGCCTCGCTCGCTCGAGCATGTCCTCCCAGCTGGTGAAGACCCGCGGGACGGAGTAGCGGCCCGCGACCGCTTTCGCGGTGGCCTCGTCGCGCTGACAGACCGCGACGACGCGGCACCCGTTGGCCTGGAACGCGGGGATGTGAGCGCGGCCGTACCCGAGCCCGATGATGCCGACGGACGGTTCGTGAGCGTTCATGCCGGGCATTGTACCGACCGCGCCGGCCGGGGCGTGACGTCCTCGCGGGCCTGGTCCCCTCGGGCCCTACGATCCAGACCCGGGCACGCGGCTGTTCAGGAGCGCGCCCCAGGTCGCTACCAGGAAGGGCACGAGGTAGGTGAGCGGCACCTTCCAGACGAGCGCGCCCGGCCAGTGAGGCGAGAGCAGCACGTCGCCCTGGTTGATGGCCAGGAGCACGCTGCCCACGATGGCGGCGATCCCGAGCGAGCGCTTCAGCAGAGGCCGGTGTCGGAGGGCGCACCAGCCGCACTTGTGAACGGAGCCGGCACCGGTCCGGAAGAGAAACAGCACGCCGGACGCGCTCGCGTCCGCAGGCCTCGCACGCGATGGCCGACGGAGGACTCACGCGCCGATTCTAGCGCTCGCGGGCGCGCTTCTAGCGCTCACGAGCGCGGAAATTGCCTGTCCGGAGGCCGTGATCTCGCCTTTCCGGCCACGGTGCCGAACGTGGTATACCGGAGGACCACACGCCGCGTGACCATCCGCGTCGGCTTCGAACGCCTGGGAGGTTCCCCGTGACCGGTCTCCGCTTCGGGCAGGCGGCACCGGGCTTCTCGTTGCCATCGAGCGCGGGCGGCGAGACGTCCCTGGCCGACTTCAAGGGCAAGGATGTCGTGCTCGTCTTCTATTGCTACGACTGGGGGGGTATCTGAACGCCCGAGCTGAGCGACCTGGGTCGGGTCGCCGAAGAGATCGCCGGCCGGGGCGCCGCCGTGCTCGCCATCAGCGGTGACAGCCCGTTCTGCCACGCCGCATTCATGAAGGCGCGCAACCTGCCGTTTCCGCTCCTGAGCGACGTGCATCGTACGGCGATCCGCGCCTACGGCGTGCTCGACGCCGATCGCAACGTCGCCTATCGCTCGACCTTCGTGGTGGACCGGGACGGCGTGCTCCGCTGGGGCCAGGCCGGTGATCGCGAGATGGTCCGCGACGGGCGCGAAATCCTTCGCGTGCTCGACGTGATCGAAGGGCTGCGGCGGAAGCGCTGAGTTGACGCATGAGCCTCCAACCCCAGGACGTCTTCCGGAAGCTCGCGCAGAACGTCGAGACGGTGATGCGCGGCCAGTCCGGCGCGATCCGGCGACTGCTCGCCGCCTTCGCGAGCGGCGGTCACGTCCTGCTCGAGGACTATCCCGGCACCGGCAAGACGACCCTGGCGAAGGCGCTCGCGCGATCGATCGGCGGGCGCTTCAAGCGCATCCAGTTCACGCCTGATCTGCTGCCGTCGGACATCCTCGGGGTGTCCGTGTTCGACCAGCGCGATCACGCCTTTCACTTCCACGAGGGCCCGGTCTTCACCAACGTCCTGCTGGCGGACGAGATCAACCGCGCGTCGCCTCGCACCCAGTCCGCGCTCCTGGAGGCGATGGCCGAGGGGCAGGTCTCGGTCGAGGGCAGCTCCTATCGCCTCGCCGAGCTGTTCTTCGTCATCGCCACGCAGAACCCGGTCGAATTCCGCGGCACCTATCCCTTGCCCGAGGCGCAGATGGATCGGTTCGCCGTGCAGCTGAGCCTCGGGTACGTGGCGCCCGAGGACGAGGTGGCGATTCTCTCCGCGCAGGCGCAGCGCCATCCGATCGACACCCTGGCCCCGTGCGTCTCGATCGACGACGTGCTCATGGTGCGCCGGCGCGCCGCGGCTGTGCGCATGAGCGACGAGCTGAAGCGCTATGTCGGTCGACGTGGTGCGCGCCACGCGCGCGGCGAACGGGGTCCAGCTCGGCGCCAGCCCGCGCGCGTCGCTCGCGCTCATGAAGGCCGGGCAGGCGCTCGCCTTGTCCGAGGGGCGCGAGTTCGTGATTCCGGAAGACGTCCGAGAGATGGCGGTGCCCGTCATCGCGCATCGCATGGTCGTCGAGCCGCAGGCGCGCTTCGCCGGCGTGACGACGGCCGGTCATCGTCGAGGAGATCCTGGCGAAAGTCCCGATGCCGTCGTAGCGCAGTGAAGCGGCTCCTGTATCGCTGGTTCAGCTCCTTCTCGGCGTTCCAGTACCGGCTCGATCGGCGGTGCACGCGCGCCGGCTCGCTGGCGCTGGGGGTCCTCGGCGCCGCCGTCGTGATCGGCCTCGACACCAACCGCACCGTGGGCTATCAGGTCTTCACGCTCGTGCTGGCCCTCGTCGTCCTGTCGGCGGCCTCGAGCCTCGTCTTCCGCGGGCGGTTCGCGGTGCGCCGGATCCTGCCGCGCTTCGCCTCCGCCGGCGTGCCGTTGACCTACCGCGTGGCGATCACCAACGAGACCGGCCAGCGCCAGGACGGGCTGGTGCTGCTGGAGGAGCTCGACCGATCCGCGGCCCTCGTTCGAGGAGTTCGTGACCGCGCGCGAGCCCGGCGAGGAGCGGCGGAACTGGTTCGACCGGCAGGTCGGCTATCCGCGCTGGGCCTGGCTCGTGTCGCAGAAGCGGGGCGCCGTGATTCCGCCGCGCCCGCTGCCCCCGCTCGACGTGGGCGAGACCGAGGTCACGCTCGAGATCACCCCGCTGCGCCGCGGTCACCTGCGCTTCCAGGGTGTCACGCTCGCGCGGCCGGATCCGCTGGGATTGATCCAGGCGCTGAAGTCGATCGCGCTGCCCCAATCGCTGCTCGTCCTGCCCAAGCGGTATCCGATGGCCGAGATCCGCATCGCGGGGACCGCGCAAGTATCAGCCGGGCGGCGTCGCGCTGGCGTCGACCGTCGGCGACTCGGAGGAGTTCGTGTCGCTGCGCGACTATCGGGCCGGAGATCCGATGCGCCGTATCCACTGGAAGAGCTTCGCCCGCCTCGGCCGCCCGGTCGTGAAGGAATATCTCGACGAGTTCTTCGTGCGCCACGCGCTGGTCCTCGACACGTTCACGAGCCACGCCGGCGACCCGGTCTTCGAGGAGGCGGTCTCCGTCGCGGCGTCGGTCGCGATCTCGATGCAGACCCAGGAGTCGCTGCTCGATCTGATGTTCGTGGGGCCGGAGGCCTACTGCTTCACGGCGGGGCGCGGCGTCGCCCACACCGAGCAGCTGCTCGAGGTGCTGGCGTGCGTCGGCCCGTGTCGCGACAAGCCGTTTCGCGCGCTGCACCACGCCGTGCTCGATCGTCACGATGCGTTGAGCGGCTGCGTGTGCGTGCTGCTCGGATGGGACGACGCGCGGCAAGAGCTGGTCCGCCAGCTGGAGGCGCTCGGTACCCCGACGCGCGTGCTGGTCGTCGGCCGGCGTGAGACGCTGGACCGGCTGGCGTTGCCCGGCCACGTGCATCGCCTGGAGGTCGGCCGGATCGCCGAGGGGCTCGCGTGCTTGTAGCGCCGCCCCCGATGCTGCTCGGTGCCGCGCTCCTCTTCTGGGGATGGCAGACCGGGCTTTCTGTTCCTCGCGCTGCCGCTGGCGGTCCTCATCGAGGCCGCGCGCGCCCTGACGTGGCGGCTCGAGCTGTCCGCGACCGACTTCCATCGCCTCACCGACCTCTGCACCTTGCTGATCGTCGTCAGCGGCGTCTATCTCTTCTCGACCACCGGCACCTCGCGCGCCGCCGACGGGCCGCGCGCGATGACCCTGCTGTTCCAGTGGCTGCCGCTCCTGCTCTTTCCGCTGATCGCGAGCCAGTTCTACAGCACGGCCGGGAAGGTCCCGCTGACGGCGTTCTTCTGGGCGCTCCGGCGCCAGGCGGCCCGCGCACCCGAGACGCGGCCCGGGCTGGTCGATCTCGGCTACCTCTACTTCGCGCTGTGCGTCCTCGCCGCCAGCGCCGCCAATCGCCGCACGCTCGAGTTCTACGTCGGGCCTCTGCGTGCTGGCGGCCTGGGCGCTCTGGCCATGGCGCTCGAGACGGTTCTCGCCGCTCTGGTGGGTGCCGATGCTCGGCGTCGCGGCCGTCGCGGGGTACGGCGGTCACGTGGCGCTGCATCGGGCGCAGCAGGTGGTCGAGCAGACGGTGTTCGACTACCTCTTCAGCATGGTCCGCGGCGACGCGGACCCGTTCCGGGTGACGACGGCCATCGGCCATCTCGGTCGCCTGAAGCTCTCGGATCGCACGGTGCTCCGCGTCGAGCCCCGGGAGGGGCTCCACCTGCCGTTCCTCCTGCGCGAGGCGAGCTACGACGTTTACAATTCGCCGGCGTGGCTGGCCTCGGGCGCGGCGTTCACCGCCGTCCAGCCCGAGGCCGACGGCGAGACGTGGCGATTCGCGACCGGGCGGAGCCCGTCCGAGCGGATCACGATCTCGGCGTACCTGAATCGCGGCCGGGGCGTGCTCACCTTGCCGGGCGGCGTGTTCGAGATCGATCGCCTCGCCGTCGTCGGCGTCCACCGAAACCGGCTCGGGGCGGTGAAGGTCGAGGAGGGCCTCGGGCTCGTCACCTACACGGCGCTCTTTGCGCCCGACGGTCCCCTCGACGGGCCGCCGGTCGAGGCCGATCTGCACGTCCCGCCGCGAGAAGCCGCGCTCGCCTCGCTCGTCGCGACAGACCTGAACCTCGCCGGCGCCTCGGCGGCCGAGAAGGTCGACACGGTCGCCGCATACTTCCGGAGAAATTTTCGGTACTCGACCTGGAAAGGCGAACGGCCGCGGAAGGAGTCGGCGCTCGAAGAATTCCTGCTGAACTCACGCGCCGGGCACTGCGAGTATTTCGCCACCGCGACGACCTTGCTCTTGCGCGCGGCCGGCGTGCCGGCCCGCTACGCGGTCGGCTTCTCGGTCCAGGAGTGGAGCCGCCTCGAGCAGCGCTACATCGTGCGGGCGCGCCACGCCCATTCGTGGACTCTGGCGTACGTGAACGGCGCCTGGCGTGACGTGGACACGACGCCGCCGGTGTGGGCCGATACCGAGCAGAGCGAGGCGTCCATTCTGGAGCCCCTGCGCGATCTCTGGTCCTTCGCCGGGTTCTTGTTCTCGCGGTGGCGATGGAGCGAGGACGACAGCGGGATCGGCCGCCACGTCGCCTGGCTTCTCATCCCGCTCGTGCTCCTGCTCGTCTGGCGTCTCTACTCGCGACGCCGAGTGGGCCGCGAGGCGCCCCGCCTCCAGCCGGGGCCCGCGATCGTACGCCCGGGCGAGGACTCCGAGTTCTATCGGATCGAAGCGCGCCTGCAGATCGAGGGCCTCGGCCGCCAGAGCGCCGAGCCACCGTCCGCCTGGATCGAGCGCATCCACGCGACGGACCTCGCCCCGATCCTGAATCTTCACTACCGCTACCGCTTCGACCCCGCCGGCCTGAGCCCGAGCGAACGAGCGACCCTGAGAGCGCAGGTCGACGTACTGGCTGCGCGAGCACCAGCCGGCGGAAGCGACTGTGACCGGCGGGCGAGGGGCAGGAGGCTAGCGGGCGGGGTCGACGCGACCCGTTCCCTCCAAGGCGGCGACGGGCGTCGCGCGCCCAGATGGAGCCCAGCCGCCGCGGAGCAAGCGCACGCGTGCCGCGTGGTCGCGCGACCCCCCGCCCGCTAGCCTCCTGCCCCCGCCCGCCGCCGCAAACCGACTCATGCTAGAGTTGCGCGCATGACATTCCCGCTTGCGACGTCCAGCGTAGAAGCGCTCGGTCTCGATCCCAAACCGCTCGCCCGCCTGCGCGAGCTGATCACGGCCCACGTCGCCGAGAGCCGTTATCCGGCGGCGCAGATCGCGGTGGCCCGCCACGGCAAGCTCGGGCTCGTGTGGACGTTGGGCGATGCCCGGCTCGATCCCCAGCGCGTGCCGGCGCGCGACGAGACGCTCTGGCTGCTCTTCTCGAACACGAAGGTCATCACCGCCTGCGCGGTCTGGATCCTCGTCGAGCGCGGCGCGCTCGCGTTCACGGACCGGATCGCCGATCACGTGCCGGGATTCGAGGCCAACGGCAAGGGCGACATCTCGATCATCCAGCTGCTCTCGCACCAGGGCGGGTTTCCGAACGCCGAGGTGCCGAAGGCGGCGTGGGAGGACCACGAGCTCCTGCGCCGCTCGGTCTCGAGCTTCACGCTCGAGTGGACGCCGGGCTCGCGTGTGCACTATCACCGCGGCGCCGCGCACTGGGTTGCCGCGGTCCTGATCGAGGCGCTGACCAAGACGGACTATCGGGCTTTCATCCGCGAAAACGTCGCCGAGCCGCTCGGCCTCGCGGACGACCTGTTTGTCGGCCTGCCCGACTCGGCGCACGCTCGAGCGGTCGACATGCACGAGCCCGCGCAGGACGGCGCGCGCCAGGTGCGGCGGGGCGAGGAGAGCTCCGCCGAGGCACGGCGCGCCGGATCGCCGGGCGGCGGCGGCTACGCGACGGCGCGCGCGATGGCGGCTTTCTATCAGATGCTGCTCCAGGGCGGGCAGCTCGGCGGCACGCGGCTCCTCTCGCCGCGGACGATCGCCTACGTCACGCGCAACTACACGGGCGATCGCGTCGACGCCTACATGGGCATGCCGATGCATCGCGGGCTCGGCCCGCACCTGCGCGGAACCACCGAGACGATTCGCGGCCTCGGCTCGCTCGCGTCGCCGCGGACGTTCGGACACGGCGGTGTCGGCTCCTCGTATTGCTGGGGCGATCCGGATTCCGGCGTCTCGTTCGCGTATCTGACGAATAGCCGCGTGCCCGACCCTTGGCATTCGGCGCGGCTCGATCGCGTCAGCAACCTCGTTCACGCCTCGATCGTGTAGCGCTCCGTCGGCCATGGCGCCGCGCAGGGTGCTCGTGACCGGCATGACGGGGCTCATCGGCGGGGCCCTTCGCCGCCACCTCGACGGCCGATACGAGTTGTCCGCGCTCAACCGGCGGCCGATTCCCGGCGTGAAGTGCCACCAGGCCGACATCGCCGACCTCGACGCGATCGCCCCGGCGTTCGCCGGCATCGACACGGTCGTGCACCTCGCGGCCCGCACCGGCTCGAGCGACGTTTTCCAGGAGATCCTCCAGGCGAACGTCATCGGCACCTACAACGTCTTCGAGGCGGCGCGCCGCGCGGGGGTCGCCCGGGTGGTCTACGCGTCGAGCGGCGCGACCGTGAGCGCCTGGGAGCGCGATCCACCCTACAGCGCGCTGGTCGCCGGGCGCTACGACGAGGCCGGATCGTGGACGATGATGACGCACGAAATGCCGCTGCGCCCCGCGGGCCTCTATGGCGCGAGTAAGATCTGGGGCGAGTCGATCGCGCGGCACTACGCCGACACGTACGGCCTGTCGGCACTCTGCGTCCGGATCGGCCGCGTTCGAGCCGAGGACCGTCCCACGTCGGCGCGCGAATTCTCGGTGTTCTGCAGCCAGCGCGACGTCGTGCGCATGCTCGAGCTGTGTATCGCCGCGCCGGCCACGCTCAGGTTCGACGTCTTCTACGCGGTCTCCGACAACCGCTGGGGCTACCGCGACCTCGAGCACGCGCGCGCCGTCCTCGGCTTCGAGCCGAGCGACCGGGCGGAGGACTATCGCCGATGATCCGTGACGTCGTCAGCGTCCGTGACAAGACACGCATCCACTACCGCCGCCTCGGACAGGGGCCGGGCATGGTGCTGCTGCACGGTTACCCGCAGACCGGTCACATGTGGCGCAAGGTGATGCCCGCGCTCGCCGAGCGATTCACGGTGGTGGCGCCCGATCTGCGCGGCTACGGCGACTCCGACCGTCCGGTGCGCGGCTACGACAAACGCACGATGGCGGCCGACATCGCCGACCTGATCCAGGCGCTCGGCATCCAGCCGGTCGTGCTGGTCGGCCACGACCGCGGCGCGCGCGTCGCGCACCGCTTCGCGCTCGATCATCCGGCGCTGCTGACGCGGCTCGTGCTGCTCGACATCGCGCCCACGTACGACGTCTTCGCACGCACCGATCAGGTGAGCGCCCGCGCGCGGTGGCACTGGTTCTTCCATCAGCTTCCCGACCTGCCCGAGGCGCTCACCGCCGGCCGCGAGGAGATCTATCTGCGCTACATGTACCGGACCTCCGCGTACAATCCCGCGGCCATCGAGGAAGAGGCGGTGCAGGAGTACGTCCGCTGCTTCCGGCAGCCCGGCGCGATGCGTGCCGCCTTCGACGACTACCGGGCCGGCGCGACGATCGATCTCGAGCAGGATGGCGCCGATCGCGACACGAAGGTGGCCGCGCCGACCCTCGTGCTGTGGGGCGAGGCCGGCGGCCGGAAGCCGCAGGTGGCCGACATGCTCGGCGTGTGGAAGGAGCGCTGCGCCCAGGTCGTGGGCCACGCCGTACCCGGTTCCGGGCACTTCATCCCCGAGGAGCAGCCGGCGGCGGTGATCGAGGCCATCCTGAGATTCGTCGGCGAGCCGGCAAACGGCCTGAGCGCGATGCGGTTCACGAAATCCTTGGCGCGCTGGTTCGACCGCGAGCGGATCTGTCGCGTGGCCACCGCGAACTCGCACGGCATGCCGCATCTCGTTCCAGTGTGTCAGGTGGTGGTCGACGGCAAGATCTACTTCGCCTCGGCGAGCGACGGCCGCAAGGCGCTGAACCTCGCCGAGAATCCGCGGGTGGCGGTGACGGTCGACATCTACTCCGACGACTGGTCTCACATCAAGGGCGCCACGGTGCAGGGCCGGGCGCGCGTCTACGACAAGGGGCCGCGGTTCCGGAAGATCCGGGCCCTCCTGTACCGGAAGTATCCGCAGTATTCCCGCGACGCGACGCTCGACGAGTCGGACTCGGTCGTCATCGAAGTGACGCCGGTCCGCGTCTTCACCTGGGGCCTCGACTGAGCGCAGGCGGCTCAAAAAGGTCCAGCTGCGAGGCGGCGCCCGACGGCTGCACGCGAGGCGTACTCGCTGTACGTTGAGCGTGCAGCCGAGGGCGCCAACGAAGCAGATGGGCCTTTTTCAGCCGCCTGCTACTCGGCGACGCAGACGCGGTTGCGGCCCCTGCGCTTGGCCTCGTACAGGGCGTGGTCGGCGGCGCGGATGACGTCGTCGGGGTCGCCGCCGATCTCGTCCGGCTCCGCGACGCCGATGCTCACGGTGATCGCGAGCTTGCGCCGTCCGCCGCTCGAGCGCACCGGCTTCTCGGGCCGCACCGTGGGCCGATCGCGCCCGCGGAGGGTGAAGCTCGACGCTTCGATCGTCTCGCGGAGATCTTCCACGTAGGGCAACGCCTCTTCGGCCGACTTGCCCGGAAACAGCACCGCGAACTCCTCACCGCCGTAGCGGAACGGCCGGCCGCCGCCTTCGGTCCGCGTCAGGGTCGAGCCGATCATGCGGAGCACCTGGTCGCCCGCCGCGTGACCGTACTCGTCGTTGAGCTTCTTGAAGTGATCGATGTCGATCATCGCGACGGTGTAGAGGTCGGGCAGCCGCATGAGCGCGTCGGTCAGCGCGCGGCGCGACGGCAGCCCCGTCAGCTCGTCGCTGAACGCCATCCGGTGCGAGGTCTCGATCAACGACACGATGAGGGCGAGCCCGCCGGTCGCCAGGTACACGGTCGACGCGGCGCCGTCGCCGTGGAGCCCCAGCAGCGCGGCCAGGAGCGCCCAGGCGAGGCTCGCCTGGATAACGGTGCGCCGGAGGACGAAGCGAAGCCCGGTCAGCGCGATCGCCACCACGAACGCCACCAGCGCCAGGGCCGGTATTCTGGTCAGGCGTACGCCGACCGATCACGATCTCCTGCTCGAGGGCCTGGGCGACGGCCGACAGCTCGGGACGCAGGAGCAGTGCGATGGCGAGGGGTTGAAGCAGGATTGCGCCCTCGACGAGCCGGCCCTGCCACGTGGACATCGTGCGCTCCGAGAGCCAGGCGATCGCCGCCAGGTTGAGCGGCAGCAGCAGCGCGACGGCCGCGAACACGATCTCCCCGTCCGGCGCGGACGGGCCGACCACCGGGAAGAACGCGATCGCCCGCTCCGCGGCGAAGAGGACCGCCAGCGCGACGACGAGCTGGCGGCGCTTGAATCGCCACCCCAGGAGGATCCCCACGCCGAAGATGACCCACGAATACACCGGCGCGGAGGTCGCGACCGCCTCCCGGATCGACGCGGACTGCAAGATAACCGTGACGCCCAGCAGCAGCACGGCGCCGGGCGCCAGATGAGGCAGGAGCCTGTCCAGGTGCGTCGGTTACTGCGGCGGGTAGCGGAACGGCGCCCACCCGTTCCCCTGGAGCGGCTTGGGCGTGTAGCTCTTGGCCGACTTGGCCTGCTTGGGCGCAGCCGGCTTCTTGCCGGCCCGCTTCCGCGCTGCCGCCTTCGTCGTCGCTTTCTTCTTTTTCATGCAGCGCACTTTACAACAGCGACGGAAATGTGGTCAATGAGAGGCCTGCGTACTCTGAAGGCCGTCGCGGGCGTGAGGAACCGTCGGTGACCGCCGACTCGCTCAGTCGGCTCCGCGAGCGCACGTTCCGCCGCGTGCCGGCCCATCGCGTTCAGGGCGAGCGCGGCGCGCTCGCGTTCGTGCGCGCCGTCGGCTTCTGCTCGACCTTCTACCGGTTCCCCGAGGGCGTCGCCTGCCTGTGGGAGGCGGTGGCCGGCAAGGCGAATCCGCGCTGGCCCCGGCACTCGCACCACGACGCCGGGATCGGCCTCACCTGGGATCTGAAGCACACGCTGCCGGCCGAGAAGCGCGTGTACTACGGCAAGCTCCTCAAGGGCCGGCCGCTCCTGGTCTCGCTCGATCTCCTCCCGATGTTCTACGCGCTCGTGCGCGGCCGCCAGCGGGCGCGCGACTACCGGCTCGAGTACGACGCGGGGCGACTGTCGCACACCGCCCGGCGGATCATGGACGCGATGCTCGACGAGCATCCGCAGTACACGCGCGAGCTGCGGGCGAACGCCTTCATGCTGGAGCCTTCGAAGACGCGCGAGTTCGAGCGCGCGATGGCCGAGCTCCAGCAGGGGCTCTGGCTCGTCAAGAGCGAGGAGCGCTACGAGCCGACGTTCTCGTACCGCTGGGACCTGCTCGAGGCGTGGCTGCCCGATGAGGTCGCCGAGGGGCGGCGACTCTCTCGCGCGTCGGCCGTCGCGGGCTTGATCGAGCGCTACACGCGCGGCGCGGTGTTCACGACCGAGCGGCTGCTGGCGCGTCTGTTCAGCCTCCGAGCCGACGAGATCGCGCGCGCGGTTACGAGTCTCGTGCGCTCGCGCGCGATCACGCCTGACTGCGCGATCGACGGCTGGCCGGGACGCTGGCTGATCCACCGGGCGGCCGCGGGGAATCTGCGGCGCGCCGAAAGGAGCTGAACCGATGCCGACGGTCAGACTGAGAGACGCCTCCGAGTATCCCGAGCCCACGCAGAAGCTCTTCGAGGTCGCGAAGGCCTGGTTCAAGTACGACTTCGCGCAACCGCCGGCGATGAGCCGGGTGATGGCGTGGGACCCGGAGCTCGGCGCCTTCCACGGGCGCGCGATGAAGCGCGCGATGGCGCCGGGCGAGTGGAGCCGGGCCGAGAAAGAGATGGTCGCCGCGGTCGTGAGCGGCGCCAACGCCTGCGCCTACTGAGTACGCGCTCATACTGCAGCCGGGAAGCTGCAGGGAATGGCCGGCGACGCGCCCTGGTACGAAGCCGCGCTGCTCGTGGGCGTCACGAACGCGCTCAACGTGGTCGCCGACTCGCCGCTGGAGTCGCTCGAGCCGGCGGGCCCGAGCGCCGAGGCGCAGGCGACCTTCGCCGAGATCCGCGCCTTCTACGATCGCGTCGACGTGCCGACGGCGTTTCGCCGGCTGGCGGCGGACCCGGGCTACCTGGCCGACCTGTGGGGCGCCGTCCGGCGCGTGTTCGATGACAACGCGCTCACGCGCCGCCACAAGGAGGCGCTCGCGTTCGCGGTCTCGGTCACGACCCGCTCGCCGTTCGGCACGGCGTTCCACCTGGGCGAGATGCGGCGCCTGGGCGTCGGTGAGCGCGGCGTGATGGAAGTGCTCGGCGTCACCCAGATGTTCTCGAGCTACACCAAGATCGCGGACACCCTGCAGCTCGAGCCCGACATGGACCACATCGCCCCCGCCGACCCCTCGCCTGCGCCGGGCGGCCCGACGCGCCCGGGCGGGAGTCGACCGCGCGGCGCGGTGGCGCGGGCCGCCGCTCAGCGACAGTCTTCGCGCAGGGTTGAGCGGGCGAGGGCGAGAAAGCGCTGAATGTCGGCCTCGGTGTGGGCGAGGGAGAGGTAGAGCTTCGTCGACATCGGGTTCAAGAAGATGCCGCGGCGGAAGAGACCCAGCAGGAACGCCCGGGCGCGCGCCCGGTCGGAGTCGAAGGCGCTGCGATAGTCGACGACCTCGTGACCCGTGAAGACGATCGCCGCGAGCGGCCCATCGCCCTGGACCTGCGCGGTGACTCCTTCGTCCTTCAGCACCGTCGTGAGGCCGGCGCGCAACGATTGGCCGAGCGCGAAGAGGCGCGGATACGTTCCCGGGCGCCGCAGCTCGGTCAGGGTCGCCACCGCCGCCGCGGCGGAGACGGGATTGCCGCCGATGCTCGAGGCGAACCAGACGTAGCGGTCCTCGCCGAGCCGATCTTCCCGCACGAGATCGAGCACGTCGGCGCGTCCCGCGACGACGCCGATGGGATAGCCGCCACCGAGCGCCTTGCCGTAGGTCGCCAGGTCCGGGCGCACGCCGTAGTACTCCTGGGCGCCGCCGTACGCGAGCCGGAAGCCCGTCACCGTCTCGTCGAAGACCAGCAGCATGCCGAGCTCGGACGTGAGCTCGCGGAGGCCCGCGAGGAATCCCGGCTGGGGTGGCGTGCAGCGATGGAGCGGCTCGACGATGACCGCGGCGACGTCTCGATGGGCCGCGAGGATCGCCGTGGTCGCCCGGAGGTCGTTGTACGGCGCGACGAGCACGTCGGCGACGGCGCCCGCGGTGACCCCGGCGGAGGTCGGTTCTCCCTGAGGAAACGCGAGGAGGCGCCGCGGGAAGAGGCTCACCGTGCCGACCTCGTTGGCGCCGTGATACGCGCCCTCGAATTTCAGCACGCGCGAGCGCCCGGTGTAAGCCCGCGCCAGCCGCACGGCGTAGGCGGTGGCCTCGGTGCCCGATGCGCAGAAGCGCAGCCGCTCGGCGCAGGGGACGGCGCGCGCCAGCTCCTCGGCGAGCTCGAGCGACGCGTCGGTGACGTACGCGAAGTTCGAGCCGAGCGCCGCGCGGCCGCGGACCGCCTCCACGATCGCCGGGTGGGCATGGCCGAGGATCACAGACCCCCAGCCCATCGTGAAGTCGCTGAATGCGCGGCCGTCCGTGTCCCAGACGGTGGCGCCTTCGCCGCGGGCGAGCACGAGCGCGAGCTCGCGGGGCAGGTTGTACTCGCCGGGCGAGCCCGCTGGAAAGAGAGCCCACGCGCGCTCGGTGTTGGAGGGCACGACTTCTTGTCTACGACTCGGTAGGTCGACGTTCAGGGATCAGGGATCGGAGCAATCCCTGAAGGACCCGCAATTCTTGCAAACGATCTTGCACTGGCGCTCTTCCATCCGCTCGCCGCAGCGCTCGCAGTGGTGCACCCACTGGGGTCCGGCGGAAGACGGCGGGAGGCTCGGGCTCGGCTCCATGCCGCTGGTACACTACCCCGCATGGCCGACGACTGGCAAGATCTGGAGTTTCTGCGCCACGTCTTCGACGAGACGCAGGTGGTGCGTAAGCCGCTCACCGGGATCATCACGGGCTATCACGTGCTGCCCTACATCCTGGTGGGACCCGAGCACGACCGGCCCGGCCGCTCGGTCGAGGTTCGCGGCCGCATCAAGGTGTCGCCCCGACTCGTCATCGGCGCCGGCGCCGGCCCGACCTACGGCGAGATGTTCAACGAGACCGAGCTGATGGACCATCGGCTGATCGCGAGGGTGTTCAGCTTTCGGTACGCCTCGCGGGTGTCGCTCGAGAGCGAGGAGCTCCGGATTCGGCGCCAGGAGCGGGACGCGCCCGGTCACATCGAGAGGGTCCTCGAGGAGCTGTCGCAGCGCGAGGTCATCAACACCGGCGTCATCGCGACCCCGGACGTGCGCTTCTATCCCGTGTCGATCGACCGGTTCATCCGCGAGATCCTCGATCAAGAGTTCCGCGAGTAAGCGGCCGCCGCTGGTCGGCGTGCTGGTCGTCCTCGCCCTGGCCGTGCTGGTGGGCGTGCTCGCATGGCGCTCGCGCGGCTGGCCGCTGATCCACGACGCGCCGCTGATGCACTACATCGCCTGGCGGATCGGCGAGGGCGCGGTGCCGTATCGGGACCTCTTCGACATGAATTTCCCGGGCGTGTACCTGATGCACATGGCGGTGCTCGCGCTGTTCGGTGCCGGCGATGCCGGATGGCGCGCCTTCGATCTCACCTGGCTCGCCGCGACGTCGCTCGCCGCCGCGGCGCTCGCCGCGCCCTGGGGGCGGCTCGCGGCGGCCGGCGCCGGCCTGTTCTTCGCGGCGTACCACCTGGCCGCCGGCGCCTGGCAGACGGGGCAACGCGATTTCCTGCTCTGTCCCTTCCTCCTGCTGGCCGCGCTCGGCGTCGCGCGCTGGGCCGAGCGCCCCGGCCGCCGCGCGAGCCTCGCGTGGGGCGGGCTGGCCCTGGGCGCCGGCATCACGATCAAGCCGCATGCCGGCCTGTTCGCTGCGATGCTCCTGATCCTCGTCGCGGTCGTCGCGCGCGGACGGGGCCGCGCGCTCGCGGCGCCGGTCGCGATCTTCGCGGCCGGCATCGCCGCGCCGCCGCTGGCCGTCATCACATGGCTCGTCGTCGCGGGCGCCCTGCCCGCGTGGTACGAGATCGTCGCCGGCTACCTGGTGCCCCTCTACTCGCGCCTCGGGCGGCCGGAACGCTGGACGTTCTATCGGTGGCACGTGTGGATCCCGATCGCCGCCGGCGTGGCGCTCTCGCTCGCATCCATCCTCGCGAGCCGCCGCCTCGGTGGCTCGGCACGCGGTCGTCGCGCTCGGCGTGGGCTACGGGGTCGTCCACTTCGTCGGCCAGGGCAAGGGCTGGGAGTACCATCTCTATCCGCTCGCGGCGTTCGCGGCGGTCGCGCTGTTCGCCGAGACGCAGAGGCTCCTCGAAGCCGGCCGCCTCGCGGCATGGCCTCTTCTCGGGTGTATCGTCGCGGCGGGGACCATGCTCGGCCTGAAAGGCGTCGAGGCCGGCGACGCCGCGTGGATCGCGGCGAAGGAGCGTCGGGTGAACGCGATCGCGGCGGACCTCGACGGGCGGATCGCGACGGGGGACTTCGTGCAGGTGCTGGACACGACCGGAGCCGGTATTCACGCGCTGCTGCGGCTCCACGCCGTCCAGCCGACGCGGTTCATCTACGACTTCCACTTCTTCCATGACGCCCAAACGCGGACGATCCAAAGTCTGCGCGAGGAATTCCTGGCCGGCTTCGACGCGCACCCGCCGAAGTTCGTCGTGCTGCTCGAGCGCGGCTGGCCTCGGGGCGGCTACGACCGCGTGGAGGAGTTCCCTGGCCTCCGGCACCGGCTCTCGGCCTACCGGGTCGACCGGCGGCGAGACGGCTACATCGTGTATGCGCGCTGACATCATCCGCCGCATCATCCGCGCGTACGACGATCCGATCGTGTGCGCCTACTGCTGGGTGCGATTCTGGATCCTCCGCCAGCGCTTTCTCGACGAGATCGGTCAGTACCTTCCGGAGGCGGGGCCAGTGCTCGACATCGGCTGCGGCTTCGGGCTCTTCTCGCTGTACTACGCCGCGACGGCGCCCGCCCGTTTCGTGCGGGGCGTCGATCTGAACCCCAAGCGCATCGCCATGGCGCGCCGGGCGGCGTCGCGGCTCGGGGTGGAGAACGTCGCGTACGAAGAAGGCGACGCGCGGACCTTCAAGGGCGATGGCGAGGTCGCGGCGGCGTACATGCTCGACATCGTGCACCACATCCCTCCGGACGCGGTGGCCCCGCTTCTGCGAACGCTCCACGACTGCCTCACTCCGGGCGGCGTCCTGATCGTGAAAGACGTGGACACGCATCCGGCGCCGAAACGCTGGTTCACGTGGACGCTCGACAAGCTGATGGCGCCGACGACACCGGTGCGGTACTGGAGCGGCGACGAGCTAGGCGCGGCGCTTCGGGCGGCGGGGTTCGACGTGCGCCGTCACGCGATGCTCGATTTCCTGCCGTATCCGCACGTCATCCACATCGCGACCCGCCGGCCTCGTTAGAGGCGCGCCTCGGCCGGCAGGGCCCCAGCCTCGCGACCGCCTGCGGGCGCATCACAACCGCCGACCGCCGTCACGAGCTTTCCGGCGGCTCCTCGCGGGCCTCGTAACGGAGCCGCCGCGCCTCGAGCCAGCGCACGCCCAGCGTGTCGACGACGCCGCGCCACGCGCGATTGCGGACGCCGTAGTGTGAGGCGCCGAACCGACGCGCGCGATGATGCACGGGCACCACGATCACGCGGTGGCCGGCCTGGCGCAGGAGGGCCGGGACGAACCGGTGGAAGCCGTCGAAGAACTGCAGGCTGTCGACGCAGCGGCGGTGCATCGCGCGGAGCGAGCAGGCGCTGTCGCGGACCTCGTCGCCGAGGACAGCGCCGCGCACGCGGTTGGCAATCCGCGACGAGAGGCGCTTGAGCCACGGATCGCGCCGAGCCTGGCGCCAGCCGACCGCCGCGTCCCAGCGATCGAGCTCTGCCAGCAGCAGGGGAATGTCCCGCGGATCGGACTGCAGGTCCGAGTCGAGGGTGACGACGATGCGCCCGCGGACCGCGCGGAGCCCGGCCGCAAGCGCCGACGAGAGCCCGCGGTTGGCGGCGAGACGGATCAGGCGCACGCGCGAGTCACTGACCTGCAAGAGCCTCACGAACTCGACGCTCGCGTCGGTCGACCCGTCGTCGACCACGATCACCTCGGCCGAATCGTCGAGGGTCTTGAGGACCGCCTGAAGCTCTTCCCAGAGGATGGGCAGGCTCTGAGCCTCGTTGAAGACGGGAAGGACGATGGAGAGCTCGACCGGGCTCGGCGTCACGCGCCTCCGCCCAGGACGACCATCTCGTCGTTGGCTACGCGGCGCGCCGCGACGACCCGCCACGACGGATGCGCCAGAGGCTGAAGCCCGGTCCACGACTTCCTGGACATGATCACGGCCCCACTCGCCGAGCCCGCCAGAAGCTGCTCGATGCGCGTGCGGTCGAGCTCGACGACGGGCCGGCGGAGATAGAAATCGTAGGTCAGCCAGATGTCAGGGTACACCCGGACCACAGCGCCGGGCGGGGTCAAGGCCCTGGCGGCGTCGGCGATCGGCCGGACATCGAACTGCCGCGCGAACCTCGCCGGGTAGCGGGCGCCCTCGATCAGGAGAATCGCGCCGACGCCCAGCGCCACGACGAGCCCGCCGCGGGCGAACGCCGCGCGGCGCGCGGCGACCACCGCAGCCACGGCGGTCGCCACGAGCAGGGCCACGATCAGCGCCGTCTCGGCGTGTGTGTCCGGAACCCAGGGCCGGCCCTCTCCGTCGATCAGCCGCGCGGCGGGCGAGAGCGCGAACACCGCGACCGCTCCGGCGAGGGCCGCGAAGGCGAGCAGCGCGGCGCGCAGCGCGCGGGCGCCGCCGTGCGGCGCGGCGCGCGTGATGAACTCGCCGACGAGGAGGGCCAGCCCGGGGTAGATCGGAATCAGATAGCGCGCGCGGTGGATGCCGCTCAACCCGATCAGCGCCCAGATCGTGATCGTCCAGGCGGCGATCAGCCGGCGCTCCGCATCGGGCAGGCGCCGCCACCACGTCGCCGCGCCCACGAGGAAGAGCGTCCACGGTAGCGCGTAGGCGAGGACCCACAGGCTTTCGAGACGCGCGAGCGCACCGCGGCGGAACGCCCAGCTGCCGTAGTGGCCGACGACGGTGTCGCCCACGAACGCCGACGAGTAGCCGGAGAGATAGGCGCCGTACCAGGGCGCCAGCAACACGCCGAGGACCAGGAGCCCGACGACGGGCCTCAGCCGGATCATCTCGCGCCAGCCGTCGGCGAGCGCGACCGCGCAGAAGCCGGCGACGAGCGCGAGCAGCCCCATCGGCCCCTTGCTCATGATCGCGCCGGCGACACAGGCGTAGAATGCGACGAGCGGAAGCACGGTGTAGCCGGCTCGGCGCGCCACCAGCAGGCCGTAGAGCGCCCACCACGTCCAAGCCGTCACCATCACGTCCGACTGCCCGTGGTGGCCGATCGCAAAGAAACCGATCGTGGAGGCGAGCACCAGCGACGCCATCGCGCCCGCGCCGACGCCCCAGGTTCGGGCGCCGATCGCGAAGACCGCCGCGACCGTCGCGATCGACGACACCACCGCGGGCAACGCCGCCGTCCGCTCCGTCACCTGGCCGCCGGGCAGCGACGCGACCGCGACGGACCAGAAAAAGAGCTGGGGCTTGTTGAGGTACGGCTCGCCGCGCAAGTCGGGAATGAGCCAGCGGCCTCGGTCGAGGATGTCGCGCGCCAGGAGCATGTAGCGCGCCTCGTTCGGATCCCACAGGGGTGCCCGTCCCGCCGGAAGCCCGACCACGATCGCCGCGAACGCCAGCACCGCGACGAGGGCGAGGCGAGACCGGAGCGCGGACATGGCAGCAGGGTGCCAATCGCCGCCCAGAGGTTCAAGCTTTTTGGCCGCCTGAGGCCGAGCGGACTACTCTGAAGCTGTGATTGGGATTCGCATTCTCGCGGTCGTGCTGGCCTTGCTCGCCGCATCGCCGGGGTATCCAGGCGCCCAGAGCGGTCGCCAGGTGCGGGTCGCGTTCGACTTCCGGCAGTCGAGCACGCAGAGCCGCGACGCGGCCGACGCGAGCGGCCGCGTGATCATCACCGACCCAGGGGGGGCGCGCGCGTCGGGGCGTGTCGGCGTGGACAGCACCCAGCGGCGCGTGCGGTCGTCGACCGGCATCTTCACGATCGTCCAGGACGGCGGAGAGTCGACCTTGCTCGTGGCCAGCCAGATCCCGTATCCCCAGGTCGCGTTCTATCGCGACTATTTGACGGGCGCCGGGTACGTCGCGACCGGCGTGCAGTTCAAGGACGTGGGCACCTCGCTGAAGGTGGGCGCCACGATCCTCCCCGGCAACCAGGTGCGGGTCAGGCTGACGCCTACGATCAGCTGGCTGTCGGCCGACCGGTCGGGGGTGATCGAGGTCAATGAGGCCTCGACGGAGCTGATCGTGCGCAGCGGCCGGCCGGTGGTCCTCGGGGGCACGACCACCCAGACCCACGAGATCACCCGCCGGATCCTTGGCTATCGAGCCGGCGAGACCGCCACCGAAACCACGATGGCCCTGACCGCGACGATTCGGTAGTCCCGCGCCGGGGCCCTCGCCACGGCGGGCACCCGAGTCGTAGTTCTGCCAAAGCTGTCACGACATCTCGTGTAATCCTGGCACCCCCGTCGCCGTTCTGCGCTCTAAGTTCTACCGACACTGACGTTTCACATCTGGCACGGGACGTGCCCCTGGCAAATGCGACCGCAGTCTGCGTCAAGGGAGGCTCTATGCGCGTGCTACTGGTGCTGGCTATGATTCCTCTTCTCGCGGCGTGCTCGGTGTTTACCTCTTCGGAGCCGTCGGCGACCCTCGTGGATGTCCCGCCTGGCACCGAGACCGCGGCCGGCGCGCCCGACAGCACCGAGGTCCCAGCGACCGAGATCACACCGACCGCGGCTAATGGGACAGCGGCCTCTGCCGCCCCCGCGACAGCGCCTGCGGCGACCGCCCCCGCGGCGAGCGCGCCTGTGGCTGCCAAGACCCCAGCGCCCGCCCATGCGCCGATCACCTCGACCGTCCCTGATATCTCCGGCAAGTGGATAGGCTCGTGGATCGGCACGGGATTGTTCAATTCTCCGCGGCAGGAAAACCTCACCTTGGATCTCGCGCAGAAGGGTGAGGCCGGTTACGGCCGCATGGTCCTCGACTCGGCGACGGCCGCCGAGTCGGTTCCGTGGGACGTCCGGCAGCAAGGCCTGGGCGGGATTCGCGTGTTCGCCGCGATCGACGGCTCGAAGGTGCGGCTCACGCACGAGCTGGACGACCGGCTGTTCACGGCGGACCTGACCGTCTCGGGCGATCAGATGGTGGGCTACGTCAAAGGACGGAGGGTTCGCTTGCTGCTGGCTCGTCAGAACGGCTCGAACGCGCCGGCTCGAGAGGTGCCGCCGCAGGCCGCGCAGGTGATGCCGCCGACGATCGTCGCGAACGCGCCTCAGCCGGCACCCGCCGCGATGCCGGCTCAGCCCCAAGCTCAGGCGCCGGTCGAGACGCCGAAGGCGGAGGAGCCGGTGCAGCGGCCGCGGAACGAGGAGTACGTGACGGCGCCCGAGCTGAAGTCGCTTCACTTCGACTTCGACAAGTCGGTCCTGAGACCCGACGCGGTCGACGCGCTCTCGAGCAACGTGACGTGGCTCAAGGAGAACGCGGACACGTTCGTGCTGATCGAAGGCAACGCGGACGAGCGCGGCACGGCGGAGTACAACCTGGCGCTCGGCGATCGGCGGGCCCGGGCGGCGATGGATTACCTCGAGGCCAACGGGATCACCAAGGACCGCCTGTCGACCTTGTCGAACGGCAAGGAACGGCCGGCCTGCGTCGAGCCCACCGAGGCGTGCCGGGCGCACAATCGTCGCGCCGACTTCCGCGTCAAGAGCCGCTGAACGGATGATGAACGAAGGAGCCGGAGCGCGGGACGTCCGCCGCGCTCCGGCTCCGGCTTGATTCAGTGCTCCTGCGGCTACGGCTCGCCCCCGTCGTATCCCTTCTCCTGGTCCTCGTCACGACTCCTACGATTCTCTGCCTGGCATTCGCGCGAGTCGACGCCCAGGCCGGTGTCGGCCAAGGACCGCGCGTTTCCCTCGGCAGTGATGCGAAGGGCGGTCAGCGCTACATCCGAATCACGGGCCCGGCAGCGCCAACCTATCCGACGGTCGACCTCTCGTGCGACGGCAAGCGCTGGACGCTCTCGCTGACGCGCTCCGAGGACGGCGCGATCTATGCCGTCTCCGGTGTCCACGTCGAGCGGATGCTGAACGCGTTCGAGTGCCGCGTGTTCCTGCCGGCCCACGAGATCGCGCTCTCCCGCGCGCAGCTGTGGGCCGCGTGGGCGAGCCCGGCCCAGGGCCCGGGAGCTCCCAACGTCCTTGTCGGCCAGGTCGTCGAGGTCATCGACGGAAGCACGATCCTCGTGAACCTGGGCGAACGCGCGGAGACCGTGCGCTACATCGGTATCAACACGCTGGGGGCAAACCGCCGGCCGCCCGGCGCAGAGCCCGCCCCGGCCGAAGCACTCCAGGCCAACCGCCAACTGGTCGCGCGCCAGCAGGTGCGCATGGAGCTCGACACCGTGGAGCGCGATCGGGACGGGCGCCTTCTCGCGTACGTATACGTCGCGGACACGATGGTCAACGCCGAGCTCGTACGTCGCGGCTCTGCCGAGGTCATGACGGTCCTGCCCAACGTGCGCCATCGCGACCTGCTCGTGACGCTCGAGCAGGAGGCCCGGGACAATCGCCGCGGATTGTGGGCCGATCCCTCGGAGCCGACCACACCGACGTCGGTCGAGCCGCGCCCTCGGGAGGTCACCGAGGCTCGTCGTGGCGTCGCGCCCGAAAACGCGTGGGCGTGTCCGGCGCAGCAGCCGATCAAGGGCCAGTACACGACCTACACGGGCGGCGGACGGTGTGTCTACCATCTGCCGGACGGCGACCGCTACAGCGCGACCAAGGCCGACCGCTGCTACGCGACGGCCGAGGACGCGCGGCAGGACGGCTGCGTGGCCTCGAGGCGCTAGCGACTCACTCCGGCTTCGTGTACTTGCACTCCCCGGGCAAGGTCGTCTGCTCGGCCAGCCCGCGCGCGTCGGCCGAAAGCTTCTCCGCGGTCGCGACGATCCCCGCCGCACGCCTCTTCAGGCTGTCACAGCGCCCGACCACGTCGCTCTCGGGCGAGAATGACGTGAAGGCCGCGAAGGCGGCGCCCTCGTCTTCGGCCACGGTCGTTCCGCTGTATCGGTGCGTGCGCCCGCGCACCGTGTACTGGTAGCCGTCGGCGCGCGTGGTCAAGGTCATGCCCGGGCCCCGGTCGAGGCACTTCTCGAGAAGGGCCCAGGCGATCTCCGACCGCCTCGGCTCGCCCACCGGCGACAGCGACAGCTTCGTCATCACCAGCACGACGGTCTGATGAAACTCCTCTTCCTGCTCGGCGACACTCTTGCGCAGACGCTCCTTGGCCTCGGAGTACTCTTCGAAATGATTCGGCAGGTCCGCGCTCAGCACCCGGTGGGGGCTGAAGAGCGATCTGAGCTCGACCGCGTTGTCGGATCGGTCCTTGCGGACGTCCGTCACGCGCCCCTCGGCGCGCATCCGGCGTGCGACCTGCGCCAGTCGCTCGGCGTCGGTGCGCAGAACGGGCTGGAGCTGGCGCAGATGGACCTGCCGGACCTCGGTCGCGTGAGCCTGCCGGTTATCGGTCTCGCGGGGTGCTTCCGCCGCCTTGACTGGTTCGGGCGCCGTTGACGGTTTGCCCCCGAGCGCGACGTCGGCCTTCGGCGGCGGGTCGGGCGAGCGCCACGCGTAGAGGCCCAGGGCGGCGCCGGCAATGCCCACGAGCGCGAGCCCCACGACGACCGGCCGCGTCGACAGGCTGGCGACGATTGCGCCCAGCGACACGCGCCCGGACGGGCGCCGCGCGCGCGCCGCAGCCTGCTCGAACCGCCGCCGATCTCGACTCGTCAGCATTTGACTCGATCGAATTCGCCGGGCGAGCGCCCGTTCGACTTGCGGGGATCTACGAGGGCGAAGAAATGGTGGAGCTGAGGGGAGTCGAACCCCTGACCCCAAGACTGCCAGCCTTGTGCTCTCCCAACTGAGCTACAGCCCCACGCGAGAGATCACCCTACAAGCCGGCGCGGAACCTTGTCAAGGAATGCTACCGGAGGCGGGAGTTGAACCCGCACGCCCTCACCGGCACTGGATTTTGAGTCCGACGACGGATGCGGCGGAGCCGATGAGGCGGCATCTCCCCGGGCGGGCCATCTCAGCGAGTTTGCTGGACTGACGGATGCGTCCTTATCACCAGACCGGCCCGCACGCAGTCACCAGTATCTCCCGAGAAGGGCTTCCGCAACGGTCAGTCGCCCGCGTGGTACGGCGTGGCGACGCTGACGCAGCAGGGCGACTGGTTATCTTAGCGACGGGTTCGCCGGTAGCTCCAGGCAACCCCGATCAGCGCGGTACTGAGCAACAGCGTTATCCCCGGCTCGGGGACCGCAGTCGACGTGACTTGAGCCTGAGCCACGTTGAAACTCTCTGGGGCGCCGGTCGCCTCACTGACGGAGGCGGACACTCCGACGCGTAGGGCTGCGATCTCGGAGGCAGTCAGACCTGCAATAGCCGTGTCAAACGCCGCGGCCTGCGGGGCGTCTAAAACAAAGACGAAGCCCTCCTTGCCGACACCGGAGAACGTCGTCGGGAAGTTGACGCTTGACGCGAGCGAAGCGTTAAAGATTGACGTGCCAGCTGCGTTAAAAATGTCGACCCTGAGGCCCGTCAGCGTAATGGAGAGGGCATTTCCTGGCTCGGCTGCATTGAACACAATGGCGAACTGCGCGGAATCTGTGATTCCGACGCTGCCCAGCGTCTGCGTTTGCGTCTGTCCGTTCTGGATGTTACCTACAGAGATCGGGGCTCCGCCCGCAACGACGCCAGTGCTCGAGGTCACATCCGTGGCGCCGCTCCGACTTACGCTGCCGGACTCGGTTGACGTTGAGCCTGGGCTCGTGATCGTCAGGATTGTGGCAACGCTTCCAAGACCGGACCCAGTCTGCCCGCCCAGACTACTATCGAAGATGAGGCTCGCGAACGCAGAGGACGGAAGCAGTAGCACACAGGCGATAATTAACGTCGACTTGAACCTCATCGAAGGCTCCTTTGCGGTTGCTGGGCCCCGCTGGTTTCTTTGGTCAGAGATGCTCCTCACACCCCTGTCCTCACTACAGGGAACCGGAGCATCGTTCGTGCCGAGTTCAAGAACAACGGGATTCCGGATACTTAGATATCCCTGCGCCTCCCGGACTTGCGCTATTGATAGGTTTACCGACAGGTTCGGATGTCGATTGATGGGAACCGCGCCTCGTCTCACGGCCCGAGGACCCGGGTCGGGTTCCTCTCCCAACCTGGAACACATCGGGGGCCGTCGGCATGGCCCGCCAGGGCTTGGACTTTTCAACTCACCCGGTACGACGGGCGGGCCTAGCGGGCCACGTTCTACGTGAACCCGACCGACGCCCGCCTCTGGCTCGAGATCGCGCTCGCGATCGGTGGGCTCCTTCTCTCGGTGCTGACCTACTTCGTCGGCGTGAGGCGCGGCAAGAGGTATCGAGAGGAGGACCGGGCCGCTGCGGCTGACCACGACGCAGATCACCGAATCGACAGGGTCGTCCAACGGTACGCGCTTCTCGTTCGCACCAACCAGACCCGCGCGCTGCACGGCCTGCTGGTCGCAGGGGTCACCAACCTTAGAACATCTGACGAGATCCGGTTGGCGCGGGAGCGGGCCGCCGCGCAGACCGGAGACGATCCGCTTCGCCAGTACTCACTCGCCAGAGCAGACCTGAAGACGTTCGTCGACGCGTGCGTTTTCGACGATACGTCCGTGAAGAACGAACGCGAACTACTCGAACGGTTCGGCAAAAAGTAAGACGGCTGCCCCGCCCCGAGAAGAGCGCGAGCGGGCAGCGTCGGCAGAGCGCCGCGTCCTACCGATGGAGCTTCATGGTGGGCCCTTTGCCGCCCCATCGATCGCGCTCCGGGTGACGTTCTGATTTGATTGGTACCGGGGGCGGGAGTTGAACCCGCACGCCCTCACGGGCACTGGATTTTGAGTCCAGCGTGGCTGCCGTTACACCACCCCGGCCCGGATCCACTTCGTTCGGTAGCCGCCCCAGTGTACAACCATCCGACCGCGGTGCTCGTCTCGACGCGAATGCCTGTCGAGGTCCAGCATTGAAGTTCGGCGATGCGTTCCGCTCGAGGTCAAGGGTCCGCCATTTCTCCACTGTCACCAGTCGGAGGCGCCAGGCAAATCATTGAAATTGTTTGATGTATACTGGGCCGACGCTACTTCGGCGCTCACGATCCGTCACGAGGAGGACACCGATGGTCAGACTCGTCGCCATGTTGATCGCCGTCCTGTTCGCCGTGGTCTCGCTATCAGCCTCGCCGGTGCTGGCACAGACCAAGACCGACGCGCCGGCCAAGAAGGATATGCCGGCGAAGACCGACACCAAGGCCGACACGAAGAAGAAGGAGCCGCTCGACATCAACACCGCGTCGGCGGATGACCTCAAGGCGTTGCCTGGGATCGGCGATGCGTACGCTAAAAAGATCGTCGATGGCCGTCCCTACGCGCGGAAGGACGATCTGACCAAGAAGAAGATCGTGCCTCAGGCCACCTACGACAAGATCAAGGACCAGATCATCGCCAAGCAAAAGTAGCTCCGGAGACCACGGGGTCGCGGCATGGGTGAGCGGTCGTTCGCGGAGGACGTCAAGCAGCTCGGATACGGGGAGGGCGAGATCCTTCGCGGCGAAGGCATTCTCGCCATCACCAAGGCGCTACTCCAGTCCGGCGTGAGCTACGTCGGCGGCTATCCGGGAGCGCCGGTCTCGTACCTGATCGACGTCCTGGCCGACGCGAACGACCCGCTCCTCAAGCCGCTCGGTATCTACTTCGAGCAGTCCGGGAGCGAGGCGGCGGCGGCCGCGCTCCTCGGCGCCTCCATCAACTATCCGATGCGGGGCGCCGTCACGTGGAAGTCGGTCGTCGGCACCAACGTGGCGTCCGACGCGCTCTCGCATGTCGCCTCGGCCGGGGTCATCGGCGGCTCGGTCATCGTGATCGGCGAGGACTACGGCGAGGGCGCCTCGATCCTGCAGGAGCGGACCCACTCGAGCGCGCTCAAGTCGTCGATCCCGCTCCTCGATCCTCGAAACAGCCTGGACTCCTTCGCCCGCTTCGTGGGGGAAGGCTTCGGGCTCTCCGAGGCGTGCAACGAGCCGGTCTTCTTCTCGATCCGGATCCGGGCCTGCCACATGCGCGGCAGCCTCCGCTGTCGCGACAACGTGCGTCCGGCGATCAGCATGCTCTCGCCGCTCGGCGCGCCGAGCTTCAGCATCGATCGGATCAACCTGCCGCCCTTCACGTACCAGATGGAGGCGCAGAAGTTCGAGAAGCGCCTGCCGGCCGCGAAGCGCTACATCGTCGAGCGCCGGCTCAACGAGCACTTCCGCGGCGACGAGGACCACCTGGGGATCATCATGCAGGGCGGTCTCTGGAACACGACCATGCGCGGGCTGCACGTGCTCGGGCTCGCCGACACGCGCGGCCGGACGCCGATCCCGCTCCTGGTGCTCAACGCCATCCACCCGCTGGTCCCCGAGGAGCTGATCGAGTTCATGCGGGGCAAGCAGCGCGTCTTCGTGGTGGAGGAAGGGATGCCGAACTACATCGAGCGCGAGCTGAAGGCGCTCGCCCACGAGGCGCGGCTCGGCGTCGAGATCCAGGGCAAGGAGCTCCTGTCGCCGCACGGCGAGTACGTTCCCCACCTCGTGATCGGCGGACTCCGGCGGTTTCTCGCCTCGGCCGGCGTCAAGTCGCAGTCGACCGTCGCGATCGAGGAGCGGTATCGGGCGCTGACCGCGCATCGGGAGAAGGTCGGCGAGGTCCTGCCCGAGCCGGTGGCCAAGCGCCCGCCGTCCTTTTGCACGGGCTGTCCGGAGCGGCCCGTGTTCAGCGCGCTGAAGATTCTCCGCCAGCGAGAGCCGGCCATCGGCGACACGCACGTCGCGGCCGACATCGGCTGCTCGACGTTCTCGACGCAGGCGCCGTTCAACGTGGGCAACTCGGTCCTCGGCTACGGCATGGGGCTGGCGTCGTCGAGCGCAGTTTCACCGCTCTTCGGCAAGCGGACGATCTCGGTGATGGGCGACGGCGGCTTCTGGCACAACGGCCTCACCAACGGCGTCGCGAACGCGATGTACAACCGCCAGGACTCGGTCCTCGTGATCCTCGACAACTTTTACGCGGCGGCGACCGGCCAGCACCACGTGCCGTCGACCGGCAAGAACGCTCGGAACGAGCCCCTGCTGATGACGATCCCGGACGCGCTCCGAGGTCTCGGCGTGAAGTGGATCCGCACCGTGAACTCCTACCGGATCGCCGAGGTGATCGGCACTATGCGCGAAGCGCTGACGACGCGCGTCCCGGGGCTCAAGGTGGTCATCGCCAAGAACGAGTGCATGCTCGAGCTCCAGCGTCGCGAGCGGCCGCGGCTGCGCCGGGAAGCGGCCGCCGGCCGACAAGTCGTCCAGCCGCGCTTCGGCGTCGACCCCGATGTGTGCACGGGCGACCACTCGTGCATGCGCCTGAACGGTTGCCCGTCACTGACCTTGCGCGAGAGCCCCGATCCGCTGCGCGACGATCCGATCGCCCACGTGGACGACACCTGCGTGGGTTGCGGCGTCTGCGGCGAAGTCGCCCACGCCGCCGTCCTCTGCCCGTCGTTCTACGAAGTCAAGGTGATCACGAACCCCACCTGGTGGACGCGGCTCGTGAGTCGGATGCGCGCGGCGGTCATTCGTCGGCTCGCGGCCGTCGGGACGTGACCGATCCGCCACTCCTGAGCCTCCTGGTTCCGGCCGTCGGCGGGCAGGGGGGCGGCGTGCTGCTCGACTGGATCGTGGACGCCGCCCTCATCGACGGATATCCCGTCCACGGCACGTCGATCCCGGGGGTGGCGCAGCGGACAGGATCCACGACCTACTACGTGGAGCTCTCCGCCGAGCGCAACCCGGCGGCGGACGGCACGCCGATCTTCTCGCTGTATCCCGTGCCGGGAGCTCTCGACGTCCTCCTGGCCCCCGAGTTCCTCGAGGTCGGGCGCTCGATCGAGCTCGGTTTTCCATCGCCCGGCCGGACCACGATCATCGCCAGCACGCATCGCCTCTACTCGATCCACGAGAAGATCGTGACCGGGCACGGTATCTATCCGATCGAGAAGCTCCAGGGCGCGGCCCGAGCCTTTTCCAGGCGGCTCATCGCCTTCGACGCTCTGGCGCTCGCGCGCGAGCACGGGACCGAGGCGAACGCGGTACTGCTCGGAGCGCTCGCAGGCTCCGGCACCCTGCCGCTTCGTGAGGACGCGTATCGCGAGGCTATTCGCGCCAAGGGCGTTCAGGTCGAGGCCAACCTTCGTGGATTCGAGGCCGGCTTGGCGGTCGCTCGCTCGGCGGCGGAGGGCGGAGCCGCGGTGGGGTCGCGGGGCTTCGGAACCCCACTCGCCCCTGACCTCACCGCGGCTCCGCCCTCCGCCGCCGAGTGGGCGACGGCGAGCCCGGACATCGAGCGCATGGCGGCTGAGTTCCCCGAAGCCCTGCGGGCGGTGCTGCTTAGCGCCCTTGCGCGACTTGTCGACTATCAGGATCGGGAGTATGCGGAGCGGTATCTGGAGCGGTTACGGCCGTTCGTGCGCGAGGGGGATCTCGAGCTCGGTCGGATTGTGGCACGTCATCTGGCGGTCTTGATGACCTACGAGGACGCGGTGCGTGTCGCACAGCTCAAGACGCGGTCCAGCCGATTCGAGCGCATTCGTCGGGACAAGAGCGTCGGCGCCGGCGAGATCGTGGTGACAGACTTTCTCAAGCCGGACCTCGACGAGATCTACGGCGTCCTGCCGTACCGACTGGTCGCGCCGTTCGCGCGCTGGGCCGAGCGCCGGTGGCCGCTCGGTCGGCCGACGCTCGGCCAGCACGTGAAGACGACGACGGTGAGCGGATTCTTCCGCGTTTGGATGCTCACATGGCTCAAGCCGTTTCGCCCGATCTCGTACCGGGCGCGCGAGGAGCACGCCCGGATGGACCGCTGGCTGGCCGCGGTCGCCCGGTGCGCGAAGTGGGATGGCGCGCTCGCGTGCGAGGTCGCGCGAGCGGCGCAGCTCGTCAAAGGGTACGGGGACGTACGGCGGCGCATGGCCGCCCACTTCGACCGTCTCCTCGAGGTCGTGATCCGGACCGCCGAGCGCGAGGCCGCGACCGGGCAAACATTCGCGGCGTCGCGATCGCTCGCCTCACGCTACCGCACCCTGGTCCTGCAGGGGCCGGACTCGGAGGCCCAAGCCGCCGCGCTGGCCGCCGAGCCGTCAGCCCGGCCCTAGCCTGACTCGCCCGCGACTACGCGGGCGCGCGGCGGATCAGCTCTCGCAGCCGCTCGACGTCGCCGGGGGCGAGGCGGACGAACGTGAAGGCCTGGCCGTCGTTGTCGACGCGGACGAGAATGGCGATGACCTCGATCGGCGGGCCCGCGTCGGGCGGCGTGAAGATGGCCCTGCCGATCGTGTCAGGGTCGAGGCCGGCCGCGAAGCGCGCCTTCATTCCCGACAGCCCCACTTCGATCAAGGTCCCATCGTGCTCGCGGCCGTTGTACTCCGAGAGCCGAACGGGTATCGCCAGCCGCGCGCGCGTCGAGCCGCGCTTTTCCGGGCGCCCCTCGAGCTCGGCGGCGCGGGTCATGGCGTGCGGCTCGAGGAAGGTCAGGACCTCGTTCAGGCGGTCGAGCCGGACGGGCTTGCCCATGAAGTCGGCCGCGCCGAGCCTGAGGCACTCACGGGCCTGGCTCTCGTTGGTGACTCCGGAGACCGCGACGATCGGGACGCCGAGCGCGCGTACCGGGCGGAGCTGGAGGAAGTCGAGCCCGCTCATGCCGGGGAGCTGGACATCGAGCAGGATCGCGTCGAGGCGCTCGGTCTGGAGGCGGGCGAGCGCGGCCTCGGCCGTGTGCACGACCAGCGGGTGATGGCCGAGCTCGACGAGAAAGTCGCGAAATACTTCGCCGAGGTCGACCTGGTCCTCGACCACCAGCACCCGCATTCTGGGTCGAGCTTAGCACGATAGGTGTGACTCCCCCGACGATCGGAGAGCGCGCGGAGGCCTCGGACTAAGGTGCTATACTGAGCGCCCGGGTGCATTTCGAAGGAGGAGTATCTTGTCGGGCTACCTGCCCGTGCTCATCTTCGCCGCGCTGATCATCGGCTTCGGCGTCGTCTCGCTCGCAGTGGCGCGGTTGCTGCGCCCGAGCCGCCCCGGCGCCGTCAAGCTGATGAACTACGAGTGCGGCGCCGAGCCCATCGGGACCGCGTGGGTGCAGTTTCCCGTCGGCTTCTACCTCGTCGCGCTCGTGTTCATCGTCTTCGACGCGCTGGCGGTCTTCCTGTTCCCGTGGGCGCTCGTGCTCCGGGCCGTCGGTCCTAGCGCGTTCTGGGTGATGGCGGCGTTCGTCGGCGTCCTGGGACTCGGCTGGCTCTACGCGTATCGGGAGGGAGTACTGGAATGGAAGTGAAGCCGCCCATCCCGCAGATCCCAGCTCCCGTCTGGGGCGAGTTCAAAGATCTGCAGGAGTGGGAGAAGTACCATCAGACGCGCTCGTCGGACGACAAGACCTCGAACGCGCTCGCCTCGATCGCCGACGCGATCCACCACATGCCGGGCGGCTGGATCGTCACGACGTCCACCGACAAGATCTTCAACTGGGCGCGGAAGTCGTCGATCTGGCCGGTCACCTTCGGCCTGGCGTGCTGCGCGATCGAGATGATGGCCACCTTCGCCTCGCGCTTCGACGTCGAGCGGTTCGGTATGGTGCCCTGGGCGTCGCCGCGGCACTCGGATCTGATGATCGTCTCCGGGACCGTGACCATCAAGATGGCGCCGATGCTCAAGCGCATCTACGAGCAGATGCCCGATCCCAAGTGGGTCGTCTCCATGGGCTCGTGCGCGAACTCCGGCGGCCCCTTTCGCCACGGCTATCACGTCGTGAAGGGTGTCGATCGTGTCGTCCCGGTCGATGTCTACGTTCCCGGCTGTCCGCCCACGCCCGACTCGTTGATGTACGGGCTGCTCAAGCTCCAGACCCAGGTCGAGGAGTTCCAGAAGACCGGGAAACGCAGCGCTGCGTCCGAGCCCGGGGGAGCATGACGGCCGCCGACGCGCGTGCGCGGATCCAGGAGCGGTTCGGAGTGGATGCGGTGGCCGACGGTGGACTTACCGTCACCCTGCCGCGCGAGCGCTGGCAGGAGTTCGCGCGCTTCGCCCACGACGAGCTGGCCTGCCGCTATTTCAACTGGCTCTCGGCCGTCGACTGGAAGGATCAGGGGCTCGAGGTGCTCTGCCGCGTCGAGAACCTCGCCGCGCCGCTCGTGGTCACGATGCGCACGCGGCTGGCCGGCGGCGAGACCCGTTGTCCTTCGCTGACCTCGCTCTATCGCGGCGCCGACTGGATGGAGCGGGAGTGCTACGACATGTTCGGGATCGTCTTCGAGGGCCATCCCGACCTGCGACGCATTCTCCTCTCGGACGACTGGGAAGGCTACCCGCTCCGGAAGGACTACGCCGTCGACACTCCGATGGCCCCGTACCGATGATCGCTCACCAGAGGAGAAGCCGCCGATGATCTACGAGCTGCGGACCTACACCTTGACGCCGGGCAAGCAGGGCGAGTACCTCAAGCTCAACTCCGAGGTCGGACGTCCGATCCGCGGCGACAAGTACGGCAAGCTCGAAGGCTCCTGGACGACCGAGTTCGGCACCTTGAATCAGTACGTCCACCTCTGGGCCTACGCGGACCTCGTCGAGCGCGAGCGGCTGCGGGGCGAGCTCGCGAAGAACGAGGCGTGGAGTCGCGACTACGTCTCGAAGATCCGGCCGCTGCTCCTCGCCCAGGAAAACAAGATCCTGTCGGCGCAGCTGCCGCTCAAGCCGCCGGCCGACGGCGGGCACATCTACGAGCTCCGGACGTATCGCACGCAGGTCGGCAAGGCGGGGGAGTGGCTCGGCCACTTCAAGGGCATCATGCCGGTGCGCGAGAAGTACTCGAAGAACGTCGGCGTCTTCCAGACCGAGGTCGCGCAGCTCAACGAGGTCGTGCACCTGTGGGCGTACCGCGATCTGAACGATCGGGCGGCCGTGCGCGGCAAGACCATGCAGGATCCGGAGTGGCAGGCCTTTCTCGGCAAGGCCACGCCGCTGCTCGTCGAGATGCGCTCGGTCGCGCTGATTCCGGCGCCGTCGTCTCCCATGAAATAGCGGCGCGAGCCGCGCGGGACGTCGCGGGAGCCATCCACAAGGCCCGCCAGTCCCAAGCGAACCCAAGACAAGAAGGCAGGCGCGTGCCCGAGACGCAAACCAAGCAGGTCGTCGAGGTAGGCTACGGCGGCAACGAGCGCCTCATGATGAACATGGGGCCGCAGCACCCGTCGTCTCACGGCGTGTTCCGGATGATTCTCACCCTCGAGGGGGAGACGGTCGTCGCGGTCGACGCCGTCATCGGCTACCTGCATCGCTGCCACGAGAAGCTCGGCGAAAGCCTGACCTACGTCCAGTACCCGTCGATCGCGTCGAAGACCGACTACGTCGCGGCCATGACCGCGGAGCTCGCGTACGTCGCCACCGTCGAGAAGATCGCGAAGATCGAGGTGCCGCGCCGCGCGCAGTACCTTCGCGTGATCGTCGCCGAGCTGCAGCGGATCGCCTCGCACTGCCTCTGGCTCGGCACCTGGTGCCTGGACATGGGCGGCGCGCTCGGGGGCGGCGCGACGGTCTTCCTCTATTGCATCCGCGAGCGCGAGCTGGTGCTCGATCGCTTCGAGGAGCTGACCGGCGCGCGTCTGCTCTATGGCTTTCACCAGACGGGCGGCACCCGCTACGACATGCCGTCGGGCTGGGACAAGAAGGTGCGCGAGACGGTCGACTTCATCGAGGGGCGCCTCGACGAGTACGAGGCGATGCTGGAGCAGAACACCTTCTTCCGCGTGCGCACGCAGGGCGTCGGCGTGATCTCGCGCGAGGTGGCCGAGGGGGTCGGCGTGTCGGGCCCGCTGATCCGCGGCTCCGGGGTGAGCTACGACGTTCGGCGGGCGGAACCGTATTCGTCGTACGGCGACTTCGACTTCGTCGTGCCGGTGGAGACCGCGGGCGACTGCTACGCGCGCTACCGCGTGCGAATGGTCGAGTTCCGCCAGTCGATCCGGATCATCCGGCAAGCGCTCGACGGGCTCCCCGAGGGCCCGATCTCGTCGCGGCCGGGCGTGAAGTCGGTCGCGCAGGTCCGGGTGCCCAAGGGTGAAGGCTACACGCGCATCGAGGGCGCCCGCGGCGAGATCGGGTGCTACATCGTCAGCGACGGCGGGCCGAAGCCGTATCGCCTGAAGTGGCGGGGAGCGTCCTTCTCGAATCTCGCGGTGCTGCCGCACATCGTGCCCGGCCACAAAGTGGCCGACGTCGTCGCGATCATGGGCTCGGTCGACCCCGTCTTCGGGGAAGTCGACCGATGACGGGCCGGGCGAGACAAAGCAGGATCGCACCACAAGGGAATGAACGGGCGAGACGGAGCCGGGTCGCGCCTATCTCAGGCCACCCTCGGTCCAAGCCGGTCTCAAGGCACCCGCTACAACGGAGCCGGGTCGCGCCTATCTCAGGCCACCCTCGGTCCAAGCCGGTCTCAAGGCACCCGCTACAATGACCCTGCCGCCGGCGGCGTGGCACGCGATCGAGGCGTTCGTCGTCCTGAACGTCCTGCTCGGGCTGGTGGCGTACGTCACGCTCCTCGAGCGTAAGTTCGCGGCCCGGATGCAGTCGCGGATCGGCCCCTACTACGTGGGCCGCCCGCACGGCTGGCTCCAGCCGATCGCCGACGCGCTCAAGCTCATGATGAAAGAAGACATCGTGCCCACCGCCAGCGACCGCGCGGTCTACAATCTGGCGCCGATCGTCTTCCTCGTTCCGTGCCTCTTGATCTTCGCGACGATTCCGTTCGCGCCCGAGCTCGGCGTCGCCGACCTGAACATCGGCGTGCTGTTCTTCCTGGCCGTCTCGTCGCTGGAGATCGTCGGCCTCTTCATGGGCGGCTGGGGATCGAACAACAAGTACGCGCTCCTGTCCGCGATGCGGGCGGTGAACCAGATCATCTCCTACGACCTGCCGTTCATCTTCGCGGCGCTCGTCCCGGTGGTCCTCGCCGGCTCGATGCAGATGTCGGGGATCGTGGCGGCGCAGCAGGGCCTCTGGTTCGTGGCGTACCCGGTCATCGGCCAGCTGGCGTTCGTCGCCTTCCTGGTCGCGACCCTGGCCGCCGAGAACCGCGTGCCGTTCGACATCCTCGAGGCCGAGTCGGAGCTGGTCGCCGGGTTCCGGGTCGAGTACAGCGGTATGAAGTTCGCCTTGATCCAGCTGGCCGAGTACGCCCACATGCTCGGCACGAGCTTCCTCGGCGCCCTGCTGTTCCTGGGCGGCTGGCTCGGGCCCGGGCCGGCGGCGCTCGGACCGCTGTGGCTGCTCGCTGAAGGCGCTGGCGATCTTCCTCGTCGTCACGTGGATACGCTGGTCCTTCGTGCGGATCCGCGTGGACCAGATCCTGGCGATCTCGTGGAAGCTCCTGCTGCCGGCGACCCTGGTCCTGCTTGCTGGCGACCGGGTTCGTCGTCGCGACGCGAGGCGGCGGTGGCGGATAACGGCGGCGCGCCCGGCGGGGTTCTGGCGGGAAACGGCGCAGCTCGTGGGCGCCGTCGGTCGCGCGATGTCCGTCACGCTTGCGGAATCTCTTCCGCAAGCCGGTGACGGTGCACTATCCCGACGTCCAGCGGCCGTACCCGGATCGCTTCCGCGGCATCCTCGCGCTCGCGTACGAAAAGGAGACCGGCGAGGAGGCCTGCATCGGCTGCCGACTCTGCGAGTACGTCTGCCCGCCGCAGGTCATCAAGGTCGAGATGCTGAAGAAGGAGAAGCGGAACTACGCGAAGACGTTCACGCTCGAGCTCTACGCGTGCGAGTTCTGCGAGCTGTGCGTGCAGGTGTGCCCCACCGACGCGATCATCATGATGAAGTCATTCGATCTCGCGACCGCGGATCGGCGCGACCTCCTGCTCGACAAGGACCGTCTTCATGCCCTCGGCCTGCAGTTCGAGCCGTCGTGGGCCACCGGCAATCGGCTGCGCGACATGCAGGCGCCCCCGAAGCCGGCGCGATCCGAGGCCAGCGGCAGACGCCAAGGGAGAGAGCGAAGGAGCCGGCCGAGTGACCCTCGAAACGGTGGGGTTCTGGGTGGTAGCCGCGGTGCTACTCGCCTCGAGCCTTGCCGTCGTGCTCACCCCGAACCTGTTCCACGCCGTTCTCTATCTCGCGGCGGCGCTGGTCGCGACCGGCGCGGTCTTCCTCCTGCTGGAGCAGCCCTTTCTCTTCGCCGTCCAGCTCCTGCTCTATGCGGGTGGCGTCGTCACGATCGTCGTGTTCGCGATCATGCTGACCGAGCGACTGGTGGGCGAGCGCATCCGGCAGACGAGTCGCCACCTGATCAACGGCGCGATCGTCGCCGCCGCGGTCTTCGCCGGCATCGCGGGATTCCTGCTCCGGGCGTCGCTGGCGACTCCGCGGCCCGAGCCGAGCCCCCGACGCGACGGCGGCGATCGGCCGCGCGCTCGTCGGACCCGTTCGCCGTCACCCTCGAGCTCCTGGGCGTGCTCCTGGTGACCGCGCTCATCGGCGCCCTCTACTTCGCGCGGGGCGAGGATTGATCTGCCTCTCGTCGTACCTGGTCCTGGCGGCGCTCGTGTTCTCGATCGGTCTCTTCGGCGTCCTGACCCGCCGCAACGCGATCGGGATCCTGCTCGGGATCGAGCTGATGCTGAACGCCGTCAACATCAACCTGGTCGCGTTCGCGCGCTTCAACGGCGACCTGGTCGGCCTGATCTTCACGCTGTTCACGATCTCCATCACCGTTGCCGAGGTCGCCGTGGGGCTCGCGATCGTCATCGCGATCTTCCGCGTGCGGCGGACGGTCGAGGCAGACCGCCTCGACCTGCTCCGGGGATAGCGCCGTGCCCCCGAGCGTCGGGCTCCCGCTCGCTCGTCCTCGCGATGCCGTTCGTGTCGTTCGTGCTGCTGGCGATCGTGGGGCCGCTGCGCCGCACCGGTCGCGCGGCCGGCCTGGTATCGATCGCGGCGATCACTGGTCTTCGTTCGGCGCGGCCCTGATCGTTCGCGCGCAGAGACTTCGTCGCCGAGCGGACGTGGGGATGGATCCCGGCCGACGGCGGACCCATCGCCACCGTCGGCGTCCTGGTCGATCCGCTCAGCAACGCGATGCTCGTCCTGGTCACCCTGGTCTCGCTGCTCGTCCAGATCTACTCGCTCGCGTACCTCAGCGACGAGCGCGCCGGGCTCGGCTCGGCCGCTACTACACCTACCAGTCGCTCTTCGTCTTCTCGATGCTGGGCCTCGTGCTCGCTCCCGGATTCCTGCAGATGTTCGTCTTCTGGGAGCTGGTCGGGCTCTGCTCGTATCTCCTGATCGGCTTCTGGTACGAGCGTCCGGCCGCCGCGCAGCGCCGCGGTGAAGGCGTTCTGGATCACGAAGCTCGGCGACGTCGGCTTCATCGTCGGCATCGTGCTCCTGTGGTCGGCGACCGGGACCTTCGAGTTCACGGAGCTCTTCGAGAAGGCCCAGGCGCAGGCGCTGGTCGTCATCCGGGCCTGGCGACGATCATGTTCCTCATCTATCTGGGCGCGGTCGGCAAGTCGGCCCAGTTTCCGCTCCACGTGTGGCTCCCCGACGCGATGGAGGGGCCGACGCCGGTCTCCGCGCTCATCCACGCGGCGACGATGGTGACCGCCGGCGTGTTCATGGTGACGCGGGCCGAGCCGCTGTTCGCGCTCGTGCCCCAGGTTCTGACGCTTGATCGCCTGGGTCGGCGCGTTCACGGCGCTGCTGGCCGCGACGATGGCGTGCGTCGAGGGCGACATCAAGCGCGTGCTCGCGTACTCGACCGTCTCGCAGCTCGGGTACATGATGGCCGCCGCGGGCGCCGGCGCGTCCGACGCGGGATTCCTGCATCTGCTCACGCACGGGCTCTTCAAGGCGCTCCTGTTCCTCGCCGCCGGCGCGGTGATCCACGCCGTCGGCACCAATGACATCTTCCGCATGGGCGGCCTGTTCCGCGCGATGCCGCACACCGGCATCGTCTTCGTCGTCGGGACCCTGGCGCTCGCCGGCGTACCGCCGCTCGCGGGTTTCTTCTCGAAGGAAGCGGTGCTGGGCGGCGTGTGGGAAGCCCATCTCACCGGACCGTTCCTGATGCTGGCGCTCACGGCGCTGCTGACGGCGTTCTACATGTTCCGCGTCGTCTTCGTGGCGTTCTTCGGGCGCGCGCACGCGGGCGGCCACCCGCACGAGGCGCCCTGGCTGATGCGCGGACCGCTCTGGCTCCTCGCGGCGCTCACCGTGCTCGTCGGCGTCCGCGGCTCGCCATCGGGGGCGGCGACGGACCACGAGGAGGCGCCGGGGTGGCTGCCGGTGCTGTCGGTCGGCCTCGCCGCGGCGGGTTTCGCGCTGGCGTGGGCGATGTACCAGCGTGGCGCGATCGATCCCGCAAGGGTCGCGGCCGCGCTGGCGCCGGTCGACTACCTGGCGCGCCGCCGCTACGGGCTCGACGGGCTCTACCGCGGCCTCTATCACGCGAGTTCATCCTCGGGTTCTCGCGGCTGATCGGCTGGCTCGACCGCTACATCGTCGACGGGATCCTGAACGTGCTGACGGCACTCACCCTGCGGGCCGGCGACGGCCTCCGCCACATGCAGACCGGTCGGGCGCAGGACTACGTCTACGGCGTGGCCTTCGGCGTGCTGCTGCTCTTCGTCTGGGCCCAGCTATGGCGGTGACGGTGCCGCTGCTCTCGATCATCACGTGGTCGCCGTTCATCGGCGCCCTGCTCATCATGTTCACCGCGCGCGAAAGGCCGCGCGCCGTGCGCCTGATCTCGGTGGTCACGACCGGCATCTCGGCCGTGCTGTCGGTCTGGATCTACGCGGCCTACGACGGAGAGAATGCCGGGTTCCAGTTCTACGAGAAGGTCCCGCTCGTGCCGCCGCTCGGCATCTCGTACGAGCTCGGCGTCGACGGGATCAGCCTCGTGATGGTCTTGCTCACGTCCATCATCATCGTGGCCGGCGTCTTCGCGTCGTGGACCGTGACGGTCCGGAGCCAGGAGTTCTACGCGCTGCTGCTCGCGCTCGTGACCGGCGTCTACGGCGTGTTCGTGTCCCTCGATCTCTTCGTCCTGTTCCTCTTCTACGAGCTCGCGGTGCTCCCGATGTACCTGCTGATCGGCATCTGGGGCTCGACGGGCGAGGTGCGGCCGCGCGGGATCTTCGCCTGGGCGTTCCGGGAGACCGGCGTCGGGACGAAAGAGTACGCCGCCATGAAGCTCACCCTCTATCTCCTCTTCGGCTCGGCGTTCATCCTGGTCGGTATCCTGGCCCTCTACGTCAACGCCGGGTCCGGCTCGTTCTCGTTCCTCGACTTCGAGGCGACCGCGTTTTCGCGTCCGCTCCAGCGCTGGGTCTTCCTCGCGTTCTACGTCGGCTTCGGCGTCCTCGCGGGGATCTGGCCGCTCCACACGTGGTCGCCCGACGGGCACGCCTCGGCGCCGACGGCGGTCTCGATGCTCCACGCGGGCGTGCTCATGAAGCTCGGCGCCTACGGCGTCGTGCGGGTGGGGATGGGCCTCCTGCCCGACGGCGCGGCGGACCTCGTCTGGCTGGTCGGCACGATCGCCTGCGTCAACATCGTGTACGGCGCGCTCTCGTCCATGGCGCAGACGGATCTCAAGTACGTGATCGCCTATTCGTCCGTTTCGCACATGGGGATCGTCATGCTCGGCGCCGCCACCCTGACCGAGGCGGGGCTCAACGGCTCGGTATTCCAGATGTTCGCCCACGGCATCATGACGGGGCTGTTCTTCGCGCTCGTGGGGCTCGTCTACGAGAAATCGCACTCGCGCGAGATCGGCAAGATGGGCGGCTTCGGCAAGGTGATGCCGGGCATCGCGACCGCGTTCACGATCGGCGGCCTCTCGTCGCTTGGGGCTGCCGGCCACTGCGGGCTTCATCGCCGAGCTCCTGACCTTCCTCGGGGCGTGGCGCTCCGCACATCCGCTGGTGGCTCTATCCGGCCGTCGCGGGGACGTTCCTGACCGCCGTGTACGTGCTGCGCGTCGTCAAGCAGATCTTCTGGGGACCGCCCTCCCCCCACTTCCACGATCTCGAGGATGCGCGCGGACCGGAATGGGTCGCGCTGGTCGTGCTGGTCGCCGTGCTGGTCGTTTTCGGCATGGTGCCGGGGCTGGCGATCGCGCCGATCGACACGGCGACGGTGCCGCTCCTGGCGCGGATCGTAAGCCCATGAGCCCGTTCATCCTCGAGCTCGGCCTCGGCGCCCTCATGCTCGTGGTTTTCGGCGGGACCCTGGTCGCGCGCGGAACCGACCGGCGCTGGATCGCCTGGGTCGCCACCGTGGGCATCCTGGCGCTCGGGATCGTCAGCGCCCTCGTGAAGCCCACCGCTCCCGCGCTCTTCGGCATGTTCGTCCAGGACGGGCTCGCGATCTTCGCCAAGCAGCTCTTCCTGGCCGCCACATTCATTGGATTGCTGGCCGGCATTTCCAAGGACGGCGTCGCGTGCGGCCGGCGCGCCGGCGAGTACCACTTGCTGCTCCTGTCCTCCTTGCTCGGGATGCTCGTCCTGGCGTCGGCCCGCGACCTGATCTTGTTGTTCGTCGCCTTCGAGCTGATGTCGATCCCGCTCTACGTGCTCGCGGGCTTTCTCAAGAGCCAGGACGAATCGGTCGAGGCGGCGCTCAAGTTCTTCCTGGTCGGCAGCGTGTCGTCCGCCGTGATGGCGTACGGGCTCTCGTTCGTGTACGGCGCCACGCGCACGACCGACCTCGCCCGCGTCGCGCAGGTGTTCTCCGCGGGACGAGCCGCTCCTCACCCTGGGGCTGCTGTTGGTGTTCGCCGGCTTCGCGTTCAAGATCGCGGCGTTCCCGTTCCACATGTGGGTGCCCGACACGTACGAGGCCGCGTCGACGCCGTTCGTGGCGTGGCTCTCCGTGGCCCCGAAGGCGGCGGGCTTCGTCGCGCTCTTCCGCGTCTATTTCGAGGGGATGGGTGAGCGCGCGGCGGCGTGGATTCCGATCGCGGCGGGCCTCGCCGCGATCACGATCGTCGGGGGCAACCTGATGGCGCTGCCGCAACAGAACACCAAGCGTCTCCTGGCCTACTCCGGCATCGCGCACATCGGCTACATGCTGGTGGGATTCGCCGCGGCGTCGGCGTCGGGCATGGCGATGGTGCTCTTCTATCTGGTGGCCTACGTGTTCGGGAACATGGGCGCGTTCCTCGTCGTCGAGGCGGTCGCGCGCTCGGAGCGCTCGGAGGCGACGGTCGCGCTGCGCGGCCTCGCCCAGCGCTCACCCTTGCTGGCCTTGGCGATGCTGCTCTTTCTCCTGTCCCTCGGCGGCATCCCGTTCGTGGCTGGCTTCTGGGCGAAGCTCTACGTGTTCTGGGCCGCGGCCAAAGCGGGCCTCTACTGGCTCGTTCTCGTCGGCGCCGTGTTGACCGTCGTGGCGCTGTTCTACTACCTGGTCGTCGCCAAGCGCATGTACATCGAGGCCCCCGAGGCCGTCCGCCGGGCGCATTCGCCCTTCGCCCACCCTCGCCCTGGCCGTCGTCCTCTGCGCGCTCGGCGTGGTCGCGCTCGGCGTCTACCCCAAGCCGATCGTGATGGCTGCCCTGCGGATCGCCACGCCGCTGTTCTGAGCGGCCCTTCGCGCTTCTGGCCCTTCGCCGCGTCTTTTGGTGGACGCCCGTCACATCCAGTGAGGCGCGGTGTCATAGGGAGTGATGGGCGAGGTGTCGACGGCGACGGAGGCCGTAGGGCAAGCGGAGTTTCCGGAATCGTTTGATCGCCGCTAGCCGTGCGGACTCTGTCTATAAGGCTATGTAATTGTTACGAATACTCCGATATCTTGACAGCCTAGGCTGCCCGCGGGTATCGTCTGTACCGACTGGTCAGTACACCGTGACGACAAAGACGACCGAGAACGGAAAGGTTCGGGACGGCCGCTCGACCCGCGAGGCGATCCTCGAGGCGGCGAGCCGGCTGATCCACGTGCACGGCTATAACCACACCTCGCTCGATGACGTGCTGCGCGAGAGCGGCGTCGGCAAGGGGAACTTCTACTACCACTTCAAGAGCAAGGAAGACCTCGGCTACGCCATCCTGGATCAGATCATCGGGTCGTTCCTCGAGCGCACGCTCGAGCCGTGCTTCTCGGATCCGGAGGGCGAAGCGCTCGCGCAGATCCGGTGCTTTCTCGATCGCCTCCTCGAGGCGCAGCGCGCGCGTAACTGCGTCGGCGGCTGCCCGCTCGGCAATCTCGCATCGGAGCTGTCCGACGTTCACGAGGGTTTCCGCGGGCGCCTCGCGTCGGTGTTCGCCGCGTGGCGCGAGCGGCTGACCGTCGTCCTCCGGTCGGCGCAGAGCCGGGGCACGGTCGATGCCGCGTGCCGGCCCGAAGCGGTCGCCGACTTTCTCGTCGCCTCGCTGGAGGGCGCGATCTTACTGACGAAGCTGACGAAAGATATCGCCGTCATGGAGCAGTGCGTGGCGGAGACGAAACGCTACCTGTCGCTGTTCGAGCCGAGGGTATGACGGTCATGGACAGGACGAAGCCGGACGGCGACGCGGCGCTGGTCGAGGCGCTGCGCCGCGAGGACCCCGAAGCTCCGGAGCACCTGGTCGACACGTACGGCGATCGCGTGTACCGGCTCGCCCTGCGCATCACCGGGTCGAACGAGGACGCCGAAGAGGCCGCGCAGGACGCGCTGTGGACCGCCGCCCGGAAGATCTCCACCTTCAAGGGCGAGTCCGCCTTCGGCAGCTGGCTCTACCGGATCGCCGCCAACGCCGCCTATCAGAAGCTGCGCGCGCGCCGGTCGAAGTCGCACGAGATCGCGATCGACGACGTCTTGCCGACGTTCGACGACGACGGCCGGCACTTCGAGCCCATGGCCGACTGGTCGGATCGAGTCGACGAGCAGGCCCTCCAGGGCGAGCTGCGGCGGGTGCTGGGCGACGCGATCGACGGGTTGCCGCCGGACTACCGAACCGCCCTCGTGCTCCACGACGTGGAGGGCCTGTCCAACCCGGACATCGCCGAGGCGCTCGGGATCAGCCTGCCGGCCGTGAAGTCGCGGGTGCATCGCTCGCGCCTGTTCGTGCGCAAGCGCCTCGCGGAGTACATGAAGACGGCCTGAGGCCCATCGGGCCGCCGCAGGCTGGTTGACGCAAGGCGTCGGCGTGTGGTTTCATGGGGCCTCGCCGAAGTCACCGGAAGAGAAAGGTCTGAGCCATGGAAGCCGTGATCGCGACCGGAGGCAAGCAGTACTGCGTGACGACCGGGCAGGTCATCTCGGTCGAGAAGCTCCCGGGTGAGAAGGGGGCGGCCGTCGAGTTCAAGTCGGTCCTGCTCGTCAACCGCGATGGCCAGGTGATCTCGGGTACGCAGGCGCTCAGCCGCGCCAGGGTCTCGGGCGAGGTCGTGGCGCAGGGACGTCGTCGGAAGGTGAGAGTCGTGAAATTCAAGCGTCGGAAGAACTATCGACGGAACCGTGGCCACCGCCAGGCGGCGACGACGGTCCGTATCACGAAGATCGAGGTCTAGGCGCGATGGCTCACAAGAAGGGCGTCGGCAGCTCCAGGAACGGCCGTGACTCGAATCCCCAGATGCTCGGCGTGAAGCGGTTCGGCGGCCAGTTCGTGACGGGTGGCTCCATTCTCGTTCGCCAGCGCGGTACACGGTTCAAGCCCGGCCTCAACGTCGGGATCGGCTCGGACGACACGCTGTTCGCGAAGGTGGATGGCTACGTCCGGTTCGAGCGGCGCGGATACTCGCGCTTCGTGAGCATCGCCTCCAACCCGGTGTGACCTCCGCCGGGCCCGCCCGGGCCCGCGGTGCAAACCATGTTCGTCGACGAGATCGATGTCTTCGTCAAGGGTGGCGACGGAGGCGCCGGCTGCGTCAGCTTCCGCCGCGAGAAATTCGTGCCGTACGGGGGTCCCGACGGCGGCGACGGGGGTGACGGCGGGAGTATCTGGCTCGAGGCCGCACCCCGCCTGACCACGCTCCTCGATTTTCACTACCGCCGCCACTACCACGCCGAGCGCGGCACACACGGCCAGGGCTCGAACCGTCACGGCGCCAGCGGCGACGATCTGATCCTGAAGGTCCCGCTGGGGACCGTCGTGGCCGACCGCGACACCGGCGAGCCTGTCGGCGACCTGACGACACCCGGCCAGCGCGTGCTCGCGGTTCGCGGCTCGCGAGGCGGCCGCGGCAACGCGCGCTTCGCGACCTCCACCAACCAGGCGCCCCGCCGCGCCGACCTCGGCCGACCCGGTCCCGAGCGCTGGCTCCATCTCGAGCTGAAGCTCCTGGCCGACGTCGGCGTGATCGGCTTTCCCAACGCCGGCAAGTCGACCCTGGTTTCCCGTCTCTCCGCGGCGCGCCCGAAGATCGCGAACTATCCGTTCACGACACTCGAGCCCACGCTCGGCATCGTGCGCGCCGACGAAGACCACTCGTTCGTGATCGCCGACCTTCCCGGGCTCATCCCGGGCGCCGCCGCCGGCAAGGGGCTCGGGCACCAGTTTCTCCGCCACACCGAACGGACGCGCCTGCTCCTGCACATGCTCGACCTCGACCCGCAGACCGGGCGCGACCCGCTCGAGGATCTGCAGGTGATCGACGGCGAGCTCGCGGCGTATTCGGCCGAGCTGGCGGCCCGTCCCCAGATCATCGTGGGCAACAAAGCGGATTTGCCGGACGCGGCGCCGAACCGCGAGCGGGTCGAGCAGCACTGCGCCGCCGAACGGCCTGACGCTCTTCGTCATCTCGGCCGTCACCGGCAGCGGTCTCACCGAGCTCGTGCGGGGGATCGCTGCGCGCCTCGCCTCGCTCCCGGCGCCGGAGGCCGGATCGAGCCCATCGCCCCGCGCGTCGAGTGCGGGTGGGCGGCAGGGGCGCGCCCGATGAGCGGCACGCGCCGGCTCGGCCGAGTACGGCGGCTCGTGGTGAAGGTCGGCAGCGGTCTCGTGACCGCACAGGGCGCCGGCGCCAGCCCCGCCCGCATCGAGGCCCTCGCGGCCGACATCGCGTCGGTCAGTGAGGGGCGACGGATCGTGCTGGTGTCCTCGGGCGCGATCGCGACGGGCATGGCGCGCCTCGGGCTCGTCGAGCGGCCGCGCTCGATCCCCGAGAAGCAGGCGGCCGCGGCCGTCGGCCAGTCGGCGCTGATGTGGCAGTACGAGGCGGCGTTCGGGCGCCATCGTATCCCGGTCGGCCAGGTGCTCCTGACGGCGCAGGACATCAGCGATCGCGCGCGATACCTGAACGCCAAGAACACCTTGCTGGCGCTGCTCAACTTCGACGTCATGCCGATCGTCAACGAGAACGACACCGTCGCGGTGGAGGAGATCAAGGTCGGGGACAACGACAACCTGAGCGCCCTGGTCGCCTCGCTGATCGACGCGGACCTCCTCGTGCTGCTGACCGACGTGGACGGCCTGTACACGGACGACCCCACGGTGAACGCGCGCGCCCGCAAGCTCGATACGGTGGACGCGGTCACCGACGAGATCGTCGGCCTCGCGCACGATCGCGCGGATCGCGTGTCGGTCGGGGGCATGGCAACGAAGCTCCAGGCGGCGCGCAAGGCGGCCGCCGCCGGGGTGCCGATGGTCATCGCCAGCGGGCTCGAGCCCGGCGTGCTCCGGCGGATCCTCGACGGCGAGTCGGTGGGGACCTACTTCGCGCCCAAGGCCGACCGCCTGGGGGCGCGCAAGCGCTGGATCGCGTTCGCCGTTCCGCCGCAGGGACGGCTCACGGTTGACGCGGGGGCGCTGGCGGCATTAACTCAGCGTGGCAAGAGCCTCTTACCTTCAGGCATAGTCGAGATCGAGGGGGACTTCGACTCGGGGGAGGTGGTGGCTCTCCTGGGGGGCGCCGGCGGCAAGGAGTTCGCCCGGGGAGTCGTGAACTTCGACGCGACCGAGCTCCGCAAGATCCGTGGGGTGAAGACGCAGGAGATCGAGCACCGGCTCGGCTACAAGAGCTTCGACGAAGTGATCCACCGCGACAATCTGGTGATTCTCTGAACTCGGCGGCGCGCGCTGCAGGCCGTCGCGGGGCTGGGACCCCGCCGGCCGAGGTGCGCCTGGAAACTCGGGGATGACGATGGACCCCAAGATCCTCATCGAGACACGCGCGCGGGCGGCGCGGGCGGCAGCGCGCGCGCATGGCGCTCTGCCCGACGAAGACGAAGAACGAGGCGCTCCAGCAGATGGCGCGCGGGCTCGTCGAGAAGAGCCAGGTGCTCCTCGAGGCCAATCGCGCCGACGTCGAGCGGGCGCGCGGTCGAGTGGCCAAGGCGTTTCTCGATCGCCTGACGCTCAGCGAGTCGCGGATCGAGGAGATGGCGCAGGGGCTCCGGGAGATCGCCGGGCTTCCCGATCCGGTGGGCGCCGTCGTCGAGACGTGGCGCCGGCCCAACGGCATCGAGATCTCGCGCGTCCGCGTGCCGCTCGGCGTGGTCGGGTTCATCTACGAATCGCGACCGAACGTCACCGCCGACGCCGCCGGCCTCTGCGTGAAGTCGGGGAACGCGGTCGTGCTGCGCGGAGGCAGCGAGGCGATCGAGTCGAACATCGCCATCGCGACGGTCCTCGCCAAGGCCCTGGAGAAGGTGGGAGCGCCCGCCGACGCGGTGCAGTTCGTCGACACCACGGACCGCGCGGCGGTGGCCGCGCTGCTCGAGCTCGACGAGCTGGTGGACCTGATCATTCCGCGCGGCGGCGAGGAGCTGGTGCGGTGGGTGAGCCGCAACTCCCGCGTGCCGGTGCTGAAGCACGACAAGGGTGTCGTGCACCTGTTCGTCGACGCGGATGCGGACCATTCCATGGCCGCGGCGCTCGCGGTCAATGCGAAGGCGCAACGGCCGAGCGTGTGTAACGCGCTCGAGACGCTGCTGGTCCATCGCGCGATCGCCCCGAGCCTGCTGCCGTCCCTGGCCGCCCGGCTGGGCGAGGCCGGCGTCGCGCTCCGCGGATGTCCGCAGACGCTCGCGCTGGTGCCCGGCATGAGCCCCGCCACCGAGGCCGACTGGGACACCGAGTACCTCGATCTGGTCCTCTCGATCCGCGTGGTCGACGATCTCGACGCCGCCATCGACCATATCGCGCGTCACGGCACCGGCCTCGCCGAAGCGATCGTGACCAACGACCTCGGGCACGCCCGGCGCTTCACGCGCGAGGTGGATGCGGCCGCCGTGCTCGTGAACGCGTCGACCCGCCTCGTGGACGGCGGCCAGTTCGGAATGGGCGCCGAGATGGGGATCTCGACCTCTCGCGTGCACGCGCGCGGGCCGGTCGGCGTGAGAGAGCTGACGACGACCAAGTTCGTCGTGCAGGGCGACGGGCAGGTGCGGGACTAGGTGCGGCTCCCGATCGTATCGACGCGGCGCTAGGACTTGGCGCGCACGGCCGTTCTCGGCGGCTCGTTCAATCCGATTCACTATGGCCACTTGCTGCTCGCCGACGACGTGGCCGACCTGCTCGGCCTCGACCGCGTGCTCTTCGTGCCCGCCGCGCGACCGCCGCACAAGCCCAACGCCGACCTCGCGCCCGGCCCAGGACCGATACGCGATGGTCGAGCTCGCCATCGCCGGCCACCCGAAGTTCGCGGTCTCCGATATCGAGTTTCGACGACCCGGTCCCTCGTACACGGTCGACACGCTCGAAGCCCTGTGCGGCGCGGGGGCGGAGCTCTTTCTGATCGTCGGCTCGGAGACGTTCCTCGATCTGCTCAGCTGGCGCACGCCCCGGCGCGTGGCCCGAGCTCGCGCAGCTGGCCGTCGTGCCGCGGCTCGGCAGCGCCTTCGATCCGGAGAGCGCGGCGGCCCGGAAAGTGGTGCACGAGATCGGACAGGAGCCCGTCGTCGTCCACGCGAGCTCGCTGCCGATCTCGGCGTCCGACCTCCGGCGTCGCGTGCGCGAGGGGCGATCCATCGCCTACCGACTTCCCGAGGCGGTCGACGCGTACATTCGCGCCAGGCGCCTCTACCGCGCCGAAGGCTCGTGACCGCCCCGTCCGCGGAGTGGAAGGCTCGTCGCGCCGCCCGCGCCGCACTGGACAAGCGCGCCGGCGACCTGGTGGTGCTCGACGTGCAGCGCGTGTCGAGTGTCACCGACTACTTCCTGATCTGCAGCGGTAAGTCGACGACGCACCTGGAGACGATCACCGACGCCATCCGCGTCGAGCTCCGGGGTGAGGGCGTGAACGTCCTGCACGCCGAGGGCGTCGCCGAGAGCGGCTGGGTCCTGCTCGACTACGGCGACGTGCTCATGCACGTGTTTCTGGAAGACACCCGCATGTACTACTGCGCTCGAGCGGCTGTGGGGCGACGCGCCGGCTCTCTCCCTCGACGAGTCGTGACGAACACGTGTCCGGGTGGCCCGTTGGTATTGCGCGCTCTCAAGGTGCGTGCTAGCGTTGGTTTCTTGAGTGCCCGCGATCGACGTACTGAAGGAGGCCGCGATGCGGAAGGACCGGCTGGCATACTTCAAGAAGCAGCTCGTCGAAAAGCAGCGGCAGCTGACCGAGGAGGTCGGCCGGACCGCTTTGTACGGAAAAGACGCGGAGGACGACTCGATCAAGGACCTGGGCGACCAGGCGAACACGGCGTACACGCGAGAGTTCTTCTTCGAGCTCGGCAACGGCGACCGTCGGCTGCTGCGCGACGTCGTCTCGGCCCTCCAGAAGCTCGACGACGGTGCGTTCGGGTCGTGCGAGCGGTGCAACGAGCCGATCTCGGAAAAGCGGCTCGAGGCGCTGCCGTTCGCGCGTCACTGCATCGACTGCCAGCGCGTGATCGAGGAAGAGGAGCGGATGGCCACGGGCTAGACGTGCCGCGGGCCCGCCGGCGTCTGCGCGGTCCGGTGCAGGCATCACCGCGCCCGTGACGCTGCCCGTCTCGGTCCGTTCGCTCCTGTCCCTCGGCCTGACGCTCAAGAGCTTCTTCAAGGTCGGCGCGAGCCGGCGCGCCGAGGCCGATGACTCGCCGACGCTCGAGCTATTGCAGCGCGCTCACGAAGCGCGCCGGCTGGGCCGCAACGACGAGGCCGGCCACGCACTTCCGGCTGATCCTGCAGAGGCGTCGCGATCATCTCGGCGCGCTCCGGGGTCTCCGCGATCTCGCCGCCGAGGCGGGGCGATGGCGCGAAGCTCTGGATACGCAACAGCGGGTGCTCGGCGCCGTCGGTTCCACCGAACGCTCCCCGGAGACCGAGTGGCTGGCCGCCATCTATTACGAGCTCGGCCGCGCGGAGGTCGCGCGGTCCAACGCGGGCGGCGCGCTCGGGCATTTCAAGAGCGCCGCGCGGGCCGACCGCTTCTTCCTTCCGGCGGCGCTCGCGCTCGGCGATGCCTACGAGCTGAGCGGAGATCATCGAGAGGCCGTCCGCACCTGGGAGCGCGCCGCCGAATCCCTGCCGGCCCTTCCGCTCCTCGCCCGGCTCGAGCGGGCCTACCGGCAAGAGGGCCGTCCGAGTCGGATGATCGCCCTCTATCGCTCCGCGATCGAGCGGGCGCCGGACGATCTCGCCCTGGCGGTAGCCCTCGGTCGCGTCTTCCTCGAGCTCGAGATGCTCGACGAGGCGGCCGACCAGTTCGAGAAGGTCGAGGTGCGGGCGCCCGGTTCGGCCGCGGTCCACGCGCTCCTCGGCGCCGTGTTCGAGCGCCGCGGCGAGACGCGTGAGGCGTTCGAGGAATACCGCCGTGCGCTGCAGCTCGGCCACGCGTTCGACTGGCCCTATCGATGCGAAGCGTGCGGCGCGTCGGCACCGATGTGGCAGGACCGCTGCTCTCAGTGCCATCGCTGGAACGCGCTGCGCCCGGTGGGCGCGTAGCTGACCGCGTGCTCTCGAGCTTCACCCTGGCCGCCCTCGATCTAGTATTCCCGGCACTCTGCCCCGTGTGCGAAGCCTCACTGGGCCCAGGACGCCGCGATCCTCTCTGCGGACTCTGCTGGAGCGCGATCACCCGCCTCGGTCCGCCGACCTGCGACGTCTGCGGCGCAGCCCCGACCGTCACGAGCCTCCTACGAACGACCGCAAAGCGTCGCGCACGGGGCCGCAGCGGAGAGGGGCGGGGGTCCACGAGCAGCGGAGTGGGACCCCCTCGTCCCGCCCGCAGCGCGAAGCGCTGCGATTCGGGCGAGTGGGTGACGGAGTCGCTCGTGGACCCCCGCCCCCTCCGCTGCGGCCCCGTGCGCGGCCTGCACAACGAGCCCTCCGTTCTACGACTACGCGCGGTCGGCGGCGGTGTACGAGGGCGCGCTGCGCGAAGCCCTCCACGCTCTCAAGTTCGCGGGCCGCCGCGCCGTGTCGAACCCGCTCGGCGATCTGGCGACCGAGCAGTGTATGCGGTCGCTACCGGACGGGGTCGATGCCCTGATTCCGGTGCCGCTCGACCGGGAGCGCGAGCGCGAGCGCGGGTTCAACCAGGCGGCGCTGCTCGCCCGCCGGATCGGAAGTCGGCTCGGCATTCCGACGCGTCCGGGCTGGCTCGCGCGCATCCGGTCGACACGACCCCAAAGCGACCTCTCGGCCGCGGAGCGCCGCGCCAACGTTCGCGGCGCTTTCCGGGCGTCCGCCCGCGTCGCGGGCCTCCACCTGCTGCTGGTCGACGATATCCTCACGACGGGCGCCACGCTCGACGAGTGTGCGCGCGCGCTGCGCGCCGCCGGGGGGTTGCGCGTCGGGGTGCTAACAGTTGCCCGTGTCGTGCATCCAGCCGTATAATTTGGCAGAGTTGTAGTCCCACGGTCCCCACAAGGAGCTCGCCATGAGTGTTCGAGTCGGCGTCAACGGATTCGGTCGGATCGGACGCGTGTTCTTCCGTACCGCGCTGGAGTCGAAGGACATCGAAGTCGTCGGGGTCAACGACCTCGCTGACGCGAAGACCCTTGCCCACCTCTTGAAGCACGATTCGGTGCACGGCACGCTCAAGGCGGAAGTCGTGGCGAAAGGCGAGGCGATCTTCGTGGATGGGCGCGAGATCCGGGTCTGCGCGCTCAAGGACCCGGCGACGCTCCCTTGGCGCGAGCTCGGCGTCGACGTCGTCGTCGAGTCGACCGGCATATTCCGCGACACCGCCACCGCCTCCAAGCACATCCAGGCGGGCGCCAAGAAGGTGATCATCACCGCGCCGGCGAAGGATCCCGACGCGACGATCGTGCTCGGCGTGAACGAGCAGACGTACGATGCCTCGAAGCACCGGATCATCTCCAACGCGTCGTGCACGACCAACTGTCTGGCGACGACCGCGAAGGTGCTCGACGACAAGTTCGGCATCAAGCGCGGCTTCGCCTCGACGGTGCACTCGTACACGAACGACCAGCCCGTCCACGACTTTCCGCACAAGGACCTCCGCCGCGCGCGCGCCGCCGCGGTGAGCATGATCCCGACGACGACCGGCGCGGCGACGGCCGTCGGTCTCGTCCTGCCCAAGCTCAAGGGCAAGCTCGACGGCATCGCGATCCGCGTGCCGACCATCAACGTCTCGGTCGTCGATCTCGTCGCCGAGCTGGAGAAGCCCGCCTCCGTCGCGGCCGTGAACGACGCGTTCCGCGAGGCGGCGTCCGGAAAGCTCCGCGGGATCCTCGACGCGACGGACGAGGAGCTGGTGTCCTCCGATTTCAACGGCAACCCGCACTCGTCCATCATCGATCTGCCGTCGACGGCGCTGATCGAGGGCAACCTCGTCAAGGTGCTCGCCTGGTACGACAACGAGTGGGGCTATTCGTCGCGGGTGCGCGATCTGATCCGGTTTGTCGCCAAGACGCTTTACGTCCTGGCGAAGCTGACGATCGCGCAACTGGATCTCGCCGGGCGGCGTGTCTTCGTGCGCGCCGACCTCAACGCGCCGCTCGACGGCGGCACGGTCACGGACGACACGCGGCTGCGCGCGGTGGTCCCAACGATCCAGCACGCGCGCAAAGCCGGCGCCGCCATCGTGCTCGCCTCGCATCTCGGCCGCCCCAAGGGGAAGATCGCGCCGGAGTTCTCGCTGCGCCCCATCGCCGAGCGCCTCGAATCGCTGCTCGACCAGCCGGTGGAGCTCGCGCCGGACTGCGTCGGGCCCGCGCCCCTCGCGCGCGCGCGGTCGCTCGCACCGGGGCAGGTGCTCTTGCTCGAAAATCTGCAGATTCCACCCCGAGGAAGAAGCCAACGACGACGGCTTCGCCCGCTCGCTCGCCGAGCTCGCCGACTGCTACGTGAACGACGCGTTCGCGGCGGCGCATCGGGCGCACGCCTCGATCGCCGCGATCACGAAGCACCTGCAGCCGGCCGCGGCCGGGCTCTTGATGCAGCAAGAGCTGACGGCGCTGGGCCGGATCCTCGAGTCGCCGGAACGACCGCTCGTCGCGATCCTGGGCGGGGCGAAGGTCTCGGACAAGCTGACCCTCGTCGAGCACCTGCTCGAGAAGGTCGACGCGCTGCTCATCGGCGGGGGCATGGCCTTCACCTTCCTGCGCGCGCTCGGCCACGCGGTCGGCCGCTCGCTCGTCGAGGCCGACCAGCTCGAGACGGCACGCCGCACGCTCGACGCCGCGCGCCGCCGCGGTGTCGCGCTCGTGCTCCCGCTCGACGCGGTCGTCGCCGCCGGCCTCGAGAGCACGCGGGGCCGCACCGTCGGGATCCGCGAGATCCCGGCTGATCAGATGGGGCTCGACATCGGACCGCGCACCGTCGAGCGCTTCACCGCGGCCCTGAGCGGTGCGCGCACCATCGTGTGGAACGGGCCCATGGGCGTCTTCGAGCGCCCCGCCTTTGCGGCGGGCACGCTCGCGCTCGCGCGCGCCGTGGCGGGCGCGTCGGCGTTCACGGTGATCGGCGGCGGTGACACCGTCGCCGCCGTGTCACAGGCTGGCGTCACCGAGCAGATCGGGTATATTTCGACGGCCGGCGGCGCGTTCCTCGAGTTCCTCGAGGGCCGCAAGCTGCCGGGCGTCGAGGCGCTGACGGACGCGACCAGATGAGAACACCGCTCGTCATCGGCAACTGGAAGATGCACGGCACGATCGCGGAGGCCCGAGTGCTCGCCACCGGGATCCGGGACGGGCTCCGTCGCCCGCGCGGCGTCCAGGTCGCGGTGTGCCCGCCGTTCACGGCCCTGGCCGGCGTGTCGGAGATCCTGGCCGGCTCGCCGATCCAGCTCGGCGCCCAGACCTGTCATCACGAGCCCGCCGGCGCCCACACGGGCGAGATTTCGGTGCCCATGCTCGCCGAGCTCGGCTGTCGCTGGGTCCTCGCGGGTCACTCCGAGCGGCGCAAGGAGATGGGCGAGTCGGACGAGCAGATCAAGCTGAAGGTCCGCGCGATCCTGTCACACGATCTGACACCGGTCCTCTGCGTGGGCGAGACTGCCGATGAGCGTCGCCAGGGGCTGACCTTCACCACCGTCGAGGGCCAGCTGCGGGCGGGCCTCGCGGGGCTCTCCGGGGACCAGATCGCCAAGACCGTCCTCGCCTACGAGCCGGTGTGGGCCATCGGGACGGGCGTCAACGCGACGCCCGGTCAGGCCGCCGAGGTGCAAGGCTATCTGCGCGGGCTCCTGTCCGAGCTCGCATCGAAGGAGATCGCGCAGACCGTGCGGATCCTATACGGTGGCAGCGTGAAAGCCGAGAACGCCGAGACGTTGATGGCCGAGCCTGAGGTCGACGGGGCGCTCGTCGGCGGCGCGAGCCTGAACGCGCAGGGATTCATCGGCATCGTGCGGAAGGCGGCGCGCATCGGCACCGCCGCCAAGGAGTGAGCGGGTGCAAATCGCCCTGACCGTCATCCACATCCTCGCGTGCTTCGGCATCATCGCCATCGTCCTGCTGCAATCGGGCAAGGGCGCCGACATCGGCTCGGCGTTCGGCGGCGCGGGCAGCCAGGCGGTGTTCGGCTCGATGGGCACGCCGACCTTGCTCGGCAAGATCACCACCGGCATCGCGATCGTCTTCACGCTGACGTCGTTCACGCTCGCGATAATGGGCGGCGAGCGCGGCAGCTCAGTCGTGCGCGAGCCGGCGCCGGCCCCGGCCAGCGCGCCGGCCGCTCCGGCGGCGCCCTCGCGCCCTCGTCACCCACGATCCCGGCTACGCCGGCGGTTCCGGCTCCGCCGGCCCCGGCCCAGCCCCGTTGACGGGCATGAGCTCCTCGCCGCCTCCTCCGCGCCTCGGGCCTACTTCTGATAGTCGCGCTGGCCGGGTGCGGGGGCGAGGCGGACAGCGCCGTCGACGTCGCGGCGGCGCAGGGGACGGAAAAGCCGGCGTACGGCGATACCTACATCGAAGCGCTGTCGGGGAACATCTCGGGCCTCATCCCGAACGTGCTCACCGACGGACCGTCGTTCGAGGTTGCCGGGCTGATCTACAACGGCCTCGTCAGGTACGACAAGGACCTCAATCTCCAGGGCGAGCTCGCCGAGTCCTGGCAATACAGCCGCGACTGTCTCGATCTCACGTTCAAGCTTCGCCGCAACGTGCGCTGGCACGACAACCAGCCGTTCACCGCCGCCGACGTCGTCTTCACCTACGAGACGATGATCAATCCGCAGACGCCGACCGCGTACGGCGGCGACTTCAAATCCGTCGAGTCGGTGCAAGCGGTGGATCCCTACACGGTGCGCATCCGCTACAAGCACCCCAACGCCAAGGCACTCCAGAGCTGGAGCCTCTGGATGCTGCCCAAGCACTTGCTCGAGTCGTACGCCCGCGAGGGTAAGCTGCGCGAGGCCCCGCAGAATCGCACGAATCCCGTGGGCACCGGACCGTACGTGTTCAAGGAATGGAAGGCCGGCGAGAAGGTCGTCCTGGCCGCCAATCTCGACTACTTCGCGGGCCGTCCGTACCTCTCGCGCGTCGTGTACCGCATCATCCCGAGCTCGGCGACGACCTTCCTGGAGCTGAAGGCCAAGGGCGTCGACGGGGCGAAGCTCACCGCGCTCCAGTTCAAGCGGCAGACCGAGTACCCGGCCTTTCGCAAGGCGTACAACAAGTACCAGTACGCGGCGAACGTCTACGTTTACCTGGGCATGAACTTGCGGGATCCGCGCTTCGCCGACCGGCGCGTGCGCCAGGCGTTCGCCCATGCGATCAACAAGCGCGAGCTGATCGAGGGAGTGCGGCTGGGTCTCGCGCGCGAGGCGACCGGCCCCTACAAGCCCGGCACGTGGCAGTACAACCCCAACGTCCAGCAGTACCCGTACGATCCCGCCAAGGCGCGTGCGCTCCTGGCTCAGGCCGGATGGACCGACAAGACGGCCGACGGTGTGCTGGCCAAGAACGGCGTGCCGTTCAAGTTCGACCTCTTGAGCGCGCAGGGGAGCGACGAAGGCCGGAAGGTCGCCGAGATCATCCAGTCCGCGCTCAAGGACATCGGCGTCCAGGTCGAGATCCGCGTCATCGAGTGGGCGGCGCTCCTGAAGGAGTACATCAAGAAGCGAAACTTCGAAGCGACGATCCTGGCCTGGGGGATCACGCCCGATCCGGATCAGTACGACATCTGGCACTCGTCCAAGACCTCCCCGGATGAGCTCAACCGTATCGGCTACGCGAACGCCGAGGTCGACGAGCTCCTCGAGAAGGGGCGGAGCACGTGCGTCGAGGCCGACCGCAAGAAGTACTACGATCGACTGCAGGAAGTGCTCGCCGTGGATCAGCCGATCGTCTTCCTGTACTTCCGCGACGGCCTTCCGGTCGTCGCCTCCCGGATCCGGGGCATCGTGCCGGCCCCGATCGGCATCAACTACAACTTCCCCGAGTGGTTCGTCCCGCTGAATCTACAGCGCTATACAGCCGGTTAGATCCGGCGCCGCCGCGATAGAATAGCGCGCCATGCTCGGCTACGCGCTGCGGCGGCTCATCCTCGCGATTCCCCTCCTGATCGGTATCACCTTCGTCTCGTTTCTGGTGATCCACCTGGCTCCCGGCGAGCCGGTCGACAGCCAGGAGGGCGTGAGCAGCACCCAGTCGGACGCGAAGCTCCGTGAGCGGCTGCGGGAGATCTACGAACTCGACAAGCCGCTGCACGTCCAGTACTGGACCTGGGTGACGCGGCTCGCGCGGCTCGATTTCGGACGCTCATTCTCGCCGGACGCGCGGCCGGTGCTCCAGAAAATCGGCGAGCGGCTGCCGATCACCTTGCTCCTCAACATCGTCGAGCTGATGATCATCGTCTTGCTCGCGATCCCGATCGGCGTGCTCTCGGCGACCCGCCAGTACTCGAGGTTCGACAAGGTCACCACGGTCTTCGTGTTCGTGGGCTTCGCCACGCCCGACTTCTGGCTGGCCCTCATGCTCATGATCGTCTTCGGCGTCCAGCTGGGCTGGCTGCCGATCTCGGGGCTCCGGTCGCCCAGCTGGGAGTACCTGGCCTTCTGGCGGCAGCAATGGGATTTCGTCGCGCACCTCATCCTGCCGATCCTGGTCGCCACCTTCGGCGGGCTCGCCGGCTTCTCGCGCTACATGCGCCAGTCGATGCTCGAAGTGGTGCGCCAGGACTACATCCAGTCGGCGCGGGCAAAGGGGCTGTCCGAGGGTGTGGTGATCGGCAAGCACGCGCTGCGCAACGCCCTGCTGCCGATCGTCACGGTGCTCGGGCTCTCGTTGCCCGGTCTCATCGGCGGCAGCGTGATCGTGGAGTCGATCTTCGCGATTCCCGGTATGGGCCAGCTCATGGTCCAGGCCGTCTTCGAGCGCGACTACCCCGTGATCATGGGCAACCTCGTCATCGTCGCGATCATCACCCTGATCGCCAACCTGATCGCCGACCTCACCTATAGTCTGGTCGATCCGCGGATCCGGGTGGCCGCGCGCCGCCGCCGGTGACCGCGTGAGGGGTTCTGGCGGGCGTTTCGCCGCAACCAGCTCGCGCTGATCGGCGGGGTCGTCGTCGTCATTCTGGTGGTGCTGGCGTGCTGGCCCCGAAGATCGCGCCGTGGGACCCGAACCGCCCCGACGTGCGAAAGATCCTCGACGGGCCCTCGCGGGCTCATCCGCTCGGGACCGATCAGCTCGGCCGCGACGTCTTCTCGCGGATGCTGTACGGCGCGCGTGTCTCCCTGGCCGTCGGCTTCGTGTCGGTCGGCATCGCCACCTTGATCGGCCTCGCGCTCGGCGCGGCAGCCGGATACCACGGCGGCACGATCGACGCCATGGTGATGCGCCTCGTCGACCTCATGCTGGTGTTTCCGCGCCTGTTCCTGCTGCTCGCGGTGCTCGCCTTCCTGCGGCCGTCCATCTGGACGATCATGGCGGTGATCGGCCTCACCGGCTGGATGAGCGTCGCCCGTCTCGTGCGCGCCGAATTCCTCTCGCTCAAGGAGCGCGAGTTCGTTCTCTGGTCGCAGTCGATCGGCGCAAGCTCGTTCCGCATCATCTGGCGGCACATCCTGCCGAATGCGGTCGGGCCCGGTGCTCGTCGCGATGACGCTCGGCATCCCCGCCGCGATCCTGACCGAGTCGGGCCTGTCCTTCCTCGGGCTCGGCGTCCAGCCGCCCCATGCGACCTGGGGCAACATCCTGAACGAAGGCAAGGACGCGATCGAGATCGGCTGGTGGCTCTCGGCCTATCCCGGCGTCGCGATCCTCGTCACGGTGCTGTCCTACAACCTCCTCGGCGAGGGGATTCGCGACGCGCTCGACCCGAGGCTCCGACAGAACGTCGGCAGAATTGTCAGCCGGGCGCGATAGCGATATACTCCCAACTCGTTGTAACGAAGCCGCGAGGCCGGATCAGCCCGGTGTGGCCCGGTGCGATGCCTCGCTCCTCTCGCCGAAGTGGCGGAACTGGCAGACGCGCACGTTTGAGGGGCGTGTGGGGCAACCCGTGGGGGTTCGAGTCCCCCCTTCGGCACCATTTCCTCTTTTCCCGCTGAATACCTTCGACGGTCCGAATCAGAACCACGAACGGCCCGACGACGCACCCAGCTACCTCTCACGCTCAAATCCACCGGCTAGCCGCGTTACGACGCCGAAAGCCTGCCCATCGGGTAGGTGACCGCCGAGGCGAGCGCGACGACCAGAGCCGCCTCGAGCGCCCAGGAATCACACGGTGATTGGAGAGGTGGCCCAGGGCGCCACCGATTCCGACGCCGCCAGACCTGAACTGCGACGAGGCGCCGAGCGCGACGGGGTGAGAGGCGACTACACGGGGCAGCGGGATCAGCGCGCCGGTCACGAAGGCGACCGGCCGAGGAGAGCGCGGCCGCCCGGGGTCCGAGCTCGTCCGGGTTCTGCCTCAGGACGCGCGGGGTAGACGTTGACGCGCGGTCGACGTTTCGGGTCAGGTCTCGGGTCGCCTGCTCGACATGGCGGGATCGAACCCGTGCTTCTCGAGCTGCCGCGGATCACCGCGCGCTCGCGGTCAGGGGCCGCGATCAAGGCCCGGCGCTCGTCCTCGAGCAGCCGCTCGAGGAGCTCGACCTGAGCGCGCATCGAGACGTACTCGCCGGCGGCCATGGAGCACGCGCCGGCGACGAGGCTGGCGAGCCCGGTGAGCTGCACGACGCCGACCGCGTCGGTGGCCCCCACGACGCCCAGAATCAGCGCGGTGTTGGTGACCAGCCCATCGTTGATTCCGAGCACCGCCGCCCGCGCCGCGCCGCTTTCGACCCCGATGGCCTGCTGGCGCCGCTCGGCCGCCGCCCGATCCGCCTTTTCTGACTCACTCACCACGGGCTCTGACGCTCGTTCGCCCCGTTCTCACCGAGGGGATTGTATCAGGGAAGGCGCCGGGAAGCGGTGCCGCGGCCCGCTCCTCCCTGCCTTGGGTCCCCCGTCGGCTGGACAAAAGGTCCGTATGGCATAATGGCCCGGTTGGAACGAACACGAACGGCTGCTCATGTTGCACTCACTTCCGGTGATCCAGCCCGACCGTCTTGCCGCTCCTGGGTCGAAAGCCGGGTGGCTCAAGGTCCGCGCGCCCGGCGGGCCGAACTACCTGCGGCTCAAGGGCCGCCTGCGCGAGTGGAACCTCCATACCGTCTGCGAGGAGGCCCACTGTCCCGAACATCGGCGAGTGCTGGGAAGACGCGACCGCGACGTTCATGATCCTGGGCGACGTCTGTACGCGTAACTGCGGCTACTGCGCCGTGACGCACGGTAAGCCCGTCTGGGAGGACCGCGAGGAGCCCGAGCGGATCGGACGGGCCGCCGGCGATCTGGGCCTCGAGTACCTCGTCATCACCTCGGTGAATCGCGACGACCTGGCCGACGGGGGCGCCGCTCACTGGGCGGCCACGATTCAGGCCGTTCGACGCCTTGCGCCCCGGTGCCGGGTCGAGGTGCTGATCCCCGACTTCCAGGGAAGCGCCTTCATCGCTCGAGACCGTCATCGCGGCCGGCCCGGACATACTGAACCACAACACCGAGACGGTGCCGCGCCTCTACAAGGTCGCTCGGCACGGGGGCCGCTACGAGCGAACGCTCGGGCTGTTCCGCCGCGCTCGGGCCGTGGCGCCGGAGCTCCGCGAAGTCGGGGATCATCCTGGGATTGGGCGAGACGCGAGACGAGCTCGATCGCCACGATGCGCGATCTGCGCGAGGTCGGCGTCGCGCATCCTGACGCTCGGCCAGTATCTTCGGCCCTCGGTCGCGGCACCTGCCGGTCGAGAAGTACTATCACCCCGACGAGTTCGCCGAGCTGGCCACCGATCGGCCGTGAGCTCGGCTTCGGTCATGTCGAGTCCGGACCGCTGGTCCGCAGCTCGTATCACGCCAAGCGCCAGGCCCACCTCGCGGATGACAGGCCGACGCGCGAGCGATGAGCGCGCTCGGAGCAGAAGTGCGTGCACCAGGGTCGAACGCGCGTGTCGGAGCCGGAGCCGTAAGCGCCTGCATCAGGCCACCCTCGGTCCGAGCCGGCCTCACGGACTCCGCTCCAATGACCTACGCGCCGATGCTCATGGTGTTCGCGATCTCGGCCGCTCGTGGCCGGAGCCCTCGTGCTACCTGCCGAGCCTGATCGCGCCGCGGCGGCCGACGCGGGTCAAGGCCGAGCCCTTCGAGTGCGGCAAGGACGCGATCGAGGTCTGCGGAAGGGCGCTTCGCGATCAAGTTCTCGACGGTCGCGATCTTCTTCATCCTGATCGACATCGAGCTGCTGTTCATCTGGCCGTGGGCGATGCTGTACCGGCAGCTCGGCTGGTTCGGCTTCGTCGAGATGCTCGTGTTCCTGGGCATTCTGATGCTCGGGTTCGCGTACATATGGCGCAAGGGGGGCCTCGAATGGGAGTAGGCGCGTTCTTCACCAGCGAAGCTCGACGAGGCCATCGGCTGGGCCAGGAAGTACTCGATCTTCCAGTATCCGTTCGTGACGGCGTGCTGCGGGATGGAGTACATGGCCACGGCGTGCTCGCACTACGACATCGACCGCTTCGGCGCCGGGCTGCCGCGCTTCTCGCCCCGCCAGGCCGACGTCCTCTTCGTGGTCGGAACGATCAGCCACAAGATGGCGCCCGTCCTCAAGCGCGATCTACGACCAGATGACCGAGCCGAAGTGGGTCGTCGCCTTCGGCGTGTGCACGTGCACCGGCGGCTTCTACGACAACTACGCCACCGTGCAGGGTATCGACACGATCATCCCGGTCGACATCTACATCCCGGGCTGTCCGCCCCGCCCCGAGTCGGTGATCGACGGGCTCATGAAGCTGCAGGACAAGATCGCCACGCAGGCGCAGAGGTACTGAGCGCGTGGCGATTCTCGACGAGCTGCGGCGACGGTTCGGCGACGCCATCGTCGAGACGGACGACCATCGAGGCGACCTGACGGCGGTCGTGGCGCGCGACGCGCTGCCTCGGCGTGCTGGCCCACTGCAGCGACGACGCGACCTTGGCCTTCGACGTGCTCATGGACCTCACCGCGGTCGACTACCAGAAGTTTCCCGGCCGGGAGGACGGTCCGCGCTTCGAGGTCGTGTATCACCTCCATTCGCTCGCGCGCAATCACCGGCTGCGGCTGAAGGTACGCGTCGACGAGGACGACGCGCGCGTGCCGACCGCGCTCGGGCTCTGGCCGATCGCGAACTGGCTGGAGCGCGAGGTGTGGGACATGTTCGGGGTGCGTTTCGAGGGACATCCCGACCTGCGACGGCTCCTGCTCTACGAGGAGTTCGTGGGTCATCCGCTGCGCAAGGACTACCCGATCAACCGGCGCCAGCCGCTGATCGGACCGGCGACCTAGACGGGTCGATGGCCAGAACGACGCGGCGCGAATTCATGCTCGGGGAAGGGAGCGGCACCGGCGGCGGGCCCCAGAACCTGCACGTCGGCGTCGGACCGGCCCACCCGGCGATGCACGGGATCATCCGGATCGTCACCGAGCTCGACGGCGAGACGATCGTGAAGGCCGACGTCGAGATCGGCTATCTGCACCGGGCGTTCGAGAAGGATTGCGAGCAGGGCGGCTGGAACAACGCGATCCCGTTCACCGACCGGCTCAACTACGTGTCGCCGCTGATCAACAATTTCGGCTACGCGTCCGCCGTCGAGAAGCTGCTCGGCATCGACGTGACCGAGCGGTGCAAGTACATCCGCGTGATCATGTCCGAGATCTCGCGGATCTGCGATCACCTGACGTGCGTCGGCGCCTCGGCCATGGAGCTCGGCGCCTTCACCGTCTTCCTCTACATGATCAAGGCGCGCGAGTTCCTGTGGGAGCTGGTCGAGGACGTGACCGGCGCCCGGCTGACGATCTCGTACGGCCGCGTGGGCGGCGTCAAGGCCGACCTGCCCGACGGGTTCGCCGAGAAGACCCTGCATGCGTTCAAGCAGACGCGCGAGGTCCTCGACGAGGTGCATCGGCTTCTGACCGGCAACCGCATCTTCATGGACCGCATGATCGGCGTCGGCATCCTTTCGCGCGAGGAGACGATCGCCTACGCGATCACCGGGCCGCTGCTCCGCGCCGTCGGCGTGCCGTACGACGTCCGCCGCGCCCAGCCGTACTACGTCTACGATCGCCTGGAGTTCGAGGTTCCCGACGCAGAAGGACGGCGACAACTACGCGCGCTACCTCGTGCGCATGGCCGAGATGGAGCAGTCGATGCGGATCGTGCGAGCAGGCGCTCGCCGCGATCCCGACGCGGCCCGATCAACGTGGATTTCGAGGGACGTCCGCATCGACCCGGCCGCGTACGTCGACCGGGGCAAGCAGGGAAAGACCGAGGGGCTGCTGCTGGTGCCGATCACGCTCTCGCCGAACCTCCAGGGCCAGCAGCGGGCGGCGCACCGCCGCGTCAACGTGGCCGACAAGCGCGTCGTCGCTTCCGCCGAAGGAAACCGCCTACGGCTCGATCGAGGGCCTGATGAACCACTTCATGCTGATCATGGAAGGCTACGGCATCCGGCCCCCGGCGGGCGAGGCGTACTTCCCGGTGGAGGGCGCGAACGGCGAGCTCGGGTTCTACGTCGTGTCCGACGGCTCGGACCGCCCCTATCGGGTCCGCTGCCGGCCGCCGTGTCTGCCGCCGCTCGCGGCGCTCCACCGCATGATCGTCGGCGAGATGGTGGCCGACCTGATCCCGACGTTCGGCTCGGTCAACATGATCGGCGGAGAGCTCGATCGATGAGCGACGCGCCGCGGCACGGCCATCCAGTTCTCCGAGGCGCAGCTCGGCGAGGTCCGCCGGCTGCAGTCGCTCTATCCCGACGCGCGCGGCGCGCTCCTGCCGGTGCTCGCACATGGCGCAGGAGACGTTCGGCTACATCTCGCTCGACGCCGAGGAATACGTCGCCGCGCTCTTCGATCTGTCGCCGGCCCACGTGCACGAGGTCGTCACGTTCTACACGCTCTACTTCCGCGAGCGGCCGGGCCGCCACGTCGTCTGGCGGTCTGCCACAACCTCTCCTGCCACCTCGCCGGCGCGCCGCGGATCATCGCCCACGTGAAGCAGAAGCTCGGGATCGATCCCGGCGAGACGACCGAGGACGGTCGGGTGACGTTTCTCACGGTCGAGTGCCTCTGCGCCTGCGAGGCCGCGCCGATGGCCCAGGTGGACGATCGCTACGAGCTGAATCTCACGCCGGAGAAGATCGACCGCATCCTCGAGGGGCTTCGCTGATGGCCGACATCGCTCCTGATGCGGAACTTCGCGGATCCGAATTCCCACACGCTGACGTCTATCGGGCGAGCGGCGGCTACGCGGCATGGGACAAGGCGCGCGAGATGGAGCCGGCGGCGATCACCGAGGAGGTGAAGCAGGCCAACCTCCGCGGGCTCGGGCGGCGCCGGGTTCCCGACGGGCACCAAGTGGTCGTTCATCCCCAAGACCCACACCGGTCCGGTCTACCTCTCGTCAATGCCGACGAAGGCGAGCCGGGCACCTTCAAGGACCGCTACCTGCTCGAGCGCGACCCGCACGCGCTGATCGAGGGCATGCTGATCGCGGCGCGTGCCATCCGCTGCAGCGCTGGCCTTCGTCTACATTCGCGGCGAATACGTGGAGCCCTGGCGGCGCTTCAGCGCGGCGGTGAGGAGGCGCACGAGCGCCGGTCTGCTGGGCCAGGGGCTTCGAGTCGTCGTGCACCGGGGGGCCGGCGCCTACATCTGCGGCGAGGAGACCGGACTGCTTCTCGTCGCTCGAGGGCAAGAAGGGCTGGCCGAAGATCAAGCCTCCGTTCCCGGCGATCAAGGGCGCGTTCGGCGCAGCCGACGATCGTCAACAACGTCGAGACGCTGTGCTGCGTGCCGCCCGATCATCGACCGCGGCGCCGAGTGGTTCGCCGGGCTCGGCACCAAGACGCAGGGCGGCACGCGCATGTACTCGGTGTCCGGCCGGGTCAAGAAGCCCGCGGTGTACGAGGCGCCGGTGTCGATTACCCTTCGGCAGTTGATCGAAAGCGCGCCGGCGGCGTCAGCGGCACCGGCCGGCTGAAGGCGGTCGTGCCGGGCGGATCGTCGGCCGCGATCCTGACCGCCGACGAGATCGACGTCACGATGGACGTCGACGGGCTCCAGAACCGCCGGCACCATGATCGGCTCGGCCGGCGTCGTGGTCATGGACGAGAGCGTGTCCATTCCCGAGGCCCTCATGGTCCTCGCGCGCTTCTACGCGCACGAGATCGTGCGGACAATGCACGCCCTGCCGGGAGTCCACGGGCTGGATCTACAAGATGGTCCACCGGATCGTCGAGGGGCGCGGCCGCAAGGAGGACCTCGACACCATCCTGGACGTCGCCAAGCGCGGCGCCGGCACGACGATCTGCGCGTTCTACGACGGCGCGGTCGGGCCGTACATCTCCTACATCGAGAAGTTCCGGAGCGAGTTCGAGGCGCTGATTCCCAATACGATGCCTAAGCTCACCGTGAACGGCAAGGAGGTCGAGGTCCCGGCCGGGACCAACCTCATCGAGGCCGCGCGCGCGCGTCGGTGTCGAGGTGCCGCACTACTGCTACCATCCCGGGCCTCTCGATCGCGGGCCAGTGCCGCCTCTGCATGGTGGACATCGAGAAGACGCCGCGGCCCACGATCGCCTGCAACACGGTCGCCGACCGAGGGCATGGTCGTCCAGACCGAGACCGACCGGGTGCGCGAGACGCGGAAGTCGATCATGGAGTTCCACCTGATCAACCACCCGCTCGACTGTCCGGTGTGCGACCAGGCCGGAGAGTGCTGGCTGCAGATCTACTACATGAAGCACGGTCTCTACGACCCGCGGATGACGGACGAGAAGGTCCACAAGCCGAAGGCGGTGCCGCTCGGGCCGCACGTCATCCTCGACGCCGAGCGCTGCATCCTCTGCTCGCGCTGCGTGCGTTTCTGCGACGAGATCACCCGCACCGGCGAGCTCGGCATCTTCGAGCGCGGCGACCACTCGGAGATCGGGCTCTTTCCCGGGCCATGAGCCTCGACAACAAGTACTCGGCCAACGTGGTGGACATCTGCCCCGTCGGCGCCCTGACCGACCGCGACTTCCGGTTCCAGGTGCGTGTGTGGTACCTCGACACCGCCAAGTCCGATCTGCCCCGGGCTGCGCGCGCGGCTGCAACATCGAGGTCCACGTGAACCGCCGGCGGCCGCATCACGCCGAAGGGCGCCGCGTCGCGCGACTCAAGCCGCGCTTCAACGCCGAGGTCAATCAAGTGGTGGCTCTGCGACGCCGGGCGCTACGGCTTCGGGTTCGTCGACGCCCCGGAGCGGCTCCTCGTTCCACGCGCGGATGCACGGCGAGACGAGACGCGACTCGACGTGGGACGAGGCGATCAGCGCCCGTGGCCGGCGCGCTCCGGCGGCTGTGCGCCCGAGCAGATCGGCGTCATCGCGTCGCCGAAGATGGCGAACGAGGATCTCTTCGCGCTGCGTCGCCTCCTGGACGGGCTCGGAATCCGGCAGGTCGCGGCTTCAGGTGCCGCCGCGCGTTCCGGGCGACCAGGACGACTTCCTGATCCGGGCGGACAAGAATCCGAACTCGCGCGGCGCGGAGCTCCTGGGCTTCGGCGGCGAGGCGCGGAGCGTCATCGAAGCCGCCGGCCTGCGGCGACTCAAGCTCCTGTGGATCTTCGGACACGACCTGCTGGCGGGCGCCCTGCCGGAGGGGGACGTGCTCGAAGCGTTGCGGGTCGTCGACACCGTCGTCTTCACGGGCTCCAACGCGAACTGGACGAGCGCCCATTCGCACTGGGTCCTGCCGGCGGCCGCCTGGGTCGAGCGCGAGGGGACGTACACGAATTTCGAAGGGCCGGGTGCAGCGCTTCCGGACGGCGGTCGAGCCGCTGGGCCAGGCGCTGGCCGAATGGGACATCGTCGGCCGGGTCATGGCCGCGCTCGGCGAGCCGCCGACGGCGACGCGCGCGGAGCACTGGTTCCGCCAGCTCGCGGGCGCGGTGCCGGCGTTCGCGGGCCTCAGCTATCAGCTGCTCGGCGACACCGGGCGCTCCGGTCGCCGCGGGCGCGCTGGCCACCTAGATGCTGATCGATCTCGGCATCGCGTTCGGGCGCGTCGCGTTCGTGATGCTGTTCGTCCTGAATCTCGGCCGCGCTCCTCGGCTGGGTGGAGCGCAAACAGTCGGCGATCATGCAGGACCGGATCGGCGCCAACCGCGCGTCGATCTTCGGCTTCCGCGCGCTCGGCTTGTTTCACCCGCTGGCCGACACGCTGAAGATGCTCACCAAGGAGGATTTCCGCCCGGCGCGCGCCGACCGGCTGCTGTTCGAGCTGGCGCCGGCGGTGTCCGTCTTCTTCGCCCTGGTCGCGTTCGCCTCGATCCCGTTCGGCGACACGCTCCAGATGGCCGGCCGCGTGGTGCCGCTGCAGGCGGTGACGCTCAACGTCGGCGTCCTCTACGTGTTCGCGATGCTCTCGCTCGGCGTGTACGGAGTCATGATGGCCGGCTGGTCGTCGGCCAACAATCTACGCGCTCCTCGGCGGCCAGCGCGCCGCGGCGCTGATGATCTCGGCCGAGATCGCGATCGGCGCCTCGATCATGGGCGTCGTCATGATCCACGGCTCGCTCAACCTGATGGACATCGTCGAGAGGGCAGGGCCATCTGCTGTTCGGATGGCTGCCGGCCTGGGGCATCGTGACCCAGCCGCTCGCCTTCATCCTCTTCGTCACCGCCGGCATCGCGGCGACCAAGCGCATTCCCGTTCGACATGCCCGAGGGCGAGTCCGAGATCATCGGCTACTTCGTCGAGTACAGCGGCATGAAGTTCGGGATGTTCGCTGATGGCCGACATGGTCGAGACGATCGTGCTCGCGGGTCATGAGCACCTCGCTGTTCCTGGGCGGCTGGCAGATTCCCGTACCTCTTCGCCGAGGGGTTCCAGCCTCCCGTGGGGCGCCGTGTCGCGCTCTCGCCGCTGCTGGTGACGATCCTGCCAGGTGGGCGCCTTCGTGGGGAAGGTAGCGGTCGTGATCTTCGTGCTCATGCTGATCCGCTGGACCTTGCCGCGCTTCCGCTACGACCAGGCGATGCGCCTGGGATGGCTCGGCCTGTTTCCGCTCGCGATCGCCAACATCGTGCTGACCGGGCTGGTGCTCGCCGCGTGGGGGAGCCGATGAGCCCGATGAATCTCCGCCAGCGGTTCTATCTGGTCGAGGTGCTCTCCGGGCTCGGCCTGACCGCGGCGCACTTCTTCCGCAACATGGCGCGCCACACCGCCCGCGCCTTCGGGCGCCGGGGCGCGAGCGGCGCGGTCACGATCCAGTATCCGGAGGAGCGGCGGCCGTACTCGCCCCGACTGCGCTCGCTGCATCGCCTGGTCCGCCGCGAAGACGGCTCGCCGCGCTGCGTGGCCTGCATGATGTGCGAGACGGTGTGCCCCGCGCACTGCATCTACATCGTCGCGGACGAGCACCCGAACCCCGAGATCGAGAAGGTGCCCCGGCGGTTCGACATCGATCTCGGGCAAATGCGTCTTCTGCGGCTACTGCGTCGAGGCGTGTCCCGAGGACGCGATCCGCATGGATACGGGCATCCTGGAGTTTTCGTCCTACAGCCGCGGTGGGATGATCTATAGCAAGGAGATGTTGTTGTCGCTCGAGCCCGCCGACGCGTCGGGACGCCCGCGATCGCCCATCCCGATTCCGGCCGACCGGAGGGCGCTGATGGCGCACGTGGCGTTCTTCCTGATCGCGGCGATCGCCGTCGGGTCGGCGCTGGGGCTCATCCTGAGACCGAACGCCATCCACGGCGCGCTGTTCCTGGTGGTCAATCTCGGGGCGGTCGCCGCCCTCTATCTCATGCTGGGCGCCGAGTTCCTCGCCGCCGCGCAGGTGATCGTCTATGCCGGCGCGATCATGGTGCTGTTCGTCTTCGCGATCATGGTGTTGATCCCCGGCAAGGAGGAAACCGGGCCGGATCCTCGGCGCGGCGCGCGGTGGCTCGCGGTGCCGGTCGGGGGACTCCTGTTGCTTGTGCTCGTCGTCGCCGTGGTGGGGCGCTGGAGCGTTCCCAGCGCGCCGGCGGGGCCGAGCGGCAGCGCCGCCGCGGTCGGCCGGCTCCTCTTCACGAGCTACCTGTTCCCGTTCGAGCTGACCTCGGTGCTGTTGCTGGCGGCGATGGTCGGCGTGCTGCTCCTCGCGAGGCGCCGCGCGTGACCGGCCGGCCCCGCGACGGGATGATGGAACAACATGGTGCCTGAGAGCTACTATGTGGCGCTGTCGGCGGTGCTGTTCTCGATCGGCGTCGTGGGCGTCGTGATCCGGCGCAACCCTCTCATCATCTTCATGTCGATCGAGCTGATGTTGAACGCGGCGAATCTTGCGCTGGTCGCTTTCGGCCAGCGCGTTGGCAACCTCGACGGCCAGGCCATCGTCTTTTTCGTGATGGCAGTGGCAGCGGCCGAGGTGGCCGTCGGGCTGGCAATCATCGTGACGATCTTTCGCGTCCGCCGGCGGCTGTCGGTCGACGATCTGAGCATGATGCGCTGGTAGGGAGGACTCCATGGCCAAGACACTGACACTGAGTGCCGGGTCCTCTCCAGGGTTCGGCGTCGACGCCGAGGCCGCGAAGCGGCTCTTGTCCGACATGCTCTTGATCCGCCGGTTCGAGGAAAAGGCGGCCGAGGCCTACGCGCTCGGCAAGATCGGCGGCTTCCTCCATCTCTATATCGGTGAAGAGGCGGTCGCGGTCGGCGCCACGTCGATGCTCCGCCCCGACGACTACGCGATCTCCGCGTACCGCGAGCACGGCCACTGCCTGGCCAAGGGCTCGGATCCGAAGCGCGATGATGGCCGAGCTCTACGGCCGACGTGACGGGCTCTCCAAGGGCAAGGGCGGATCGATGCACCTGTTCGATCGGAGCACCAACTTCCTCGGCGGCCACGCGATCGTCGGGGCGCACCTGCCGATCGCGGTCGGGGTCGCCTTCGCCATCAAGTACCAGGGCGGCGATCAGGTGTCGTCTGCTACTTCGGCGACGGCGCGGTGCCGGAAGGGGAATTTCACGAGTCGATGAATCTGGCCGCGCTGTGGAAGCTGCCGGTCATCTTCCTGTGCGAGAACAACCGCTACGCGATGGGGACTTCGGTCGAGCGGGCGCTCGCGCAGACGGAGATCTGGAAGTTCGGCCAGACCTACGGCGTTCCGGCGGAAAAGGTGGACGGAATGGACGTCCTGGCCGTCCGCGAGGCCGTCGGCCGGGCGGTCGCGCGGACCCGGCAGGAGAAGATCCCGGCGCTCATCGAGGCCGACACCTACCGCTATCGCGGCCATTCGATGCGCGATCCGGCGGGCGCCGTCTACCGCACGAAGGAAGAAGTCGAGCGCGAGAAGCTCCGGGATCCGATCGCGCTGTTCCGCGACAAGATCCTGAGCGCGGGTCTCCTCTCGGAGGCCGACATCCGGGCGGTCGAGAAGGACGTCAACGACCGTATCGACGAGGCGGTGGCCTTCGCCGATGCCTCGCCCGAGCCGCCCGGAGAGTGGCTCTTCACCGACATCTACAAGGAGGCATGACGATGGCGGTGATGACCTATCGCGAGGCGTTGAACATGGCGCTCCGCGAGGAGATGCACCGCGATCCGAACGTCTTCGTGATCGGGGAAGAGGTCGGTCTGTACGAGGGCGCCTACAAGGTCACGCAGGGGCTCCTGAAGGAGTTCGGCGCCCAGCGCGTCGTCGATACGCCGATCTGCGAATCCGGATTCACGGGGGTCGGGATCGGCGCGGCGATGGCCGGCCTGCGCCCGGTCGTCGAGATGATGACGTTCAACTTCGCCCTGCTGGCCCTCGACCAGATCGTCAACTCGGCCGCCAAGATGTATTACATGTCCGGCGGGCAGTTCAACGTGCCGATCGTCATCCGGGGCCCGGGCGGGCCGGCCGCGCAGTTGGCCGCGCAGCACTCGCAGTCGATGGAGACGTACTTCTATCACGTGCCCGGCCTGAAGGTCGTCCGCCCAACGACGCCGATGGACGCCAAGGGCCTCCTGAAGTCGTCGATCCGCGACGACAACCCGGTCATCTTCATCGAGTCCGAGACGCTCTACAACGTCAAGGGCGAGGTTCCCGAGGATCCGGACTTCCTGATCCCGCTCGGCAAGGCGATCGTGCGGCGCGAGGGGACCGACGTCACCGTGATCGCCTACATGGGCATGATGTATCGGGCGATGGAGGCCGCTGAGGAGCTGGAAAAGGAAGGGATTTCGGTCGAGCTGGTCGATCCGCGTACGCTTCGCCCCATGGATACGGAGACGATCATCAATTCGGTTCGGAAGACCCATCGCGTCGTCGTCGTCGAGGCGGGTGCGGGTTTCGCCGGCATGGGCTCTGAGATCGCCGCGTCGGTCACCGAGCAGGCGTTCGACGATCTCGACGCGCCGGTGGAGCGGGTGACCGGCGCGGCCGCGCCAATGCCGTACGCGCGAAACCTCGAGAAGCTCAAGACGCCGTCGAAGGACTGGATCATCGCCGCGGTCCGCCGCGTGTGCAACGCGAACGGGAGCTGAGCGATGGCGGTCACGAAGGTCGTCATGCCCAAGCTCTCCGACGCGATGGAGAGCGGCAAGATCATCAAGTGGCTCAAGAAGGAAGGCGACAAGATCCAGGGCGGCGACATCCTGGCCGAGGTCGAGACCGACAAGGCCGACGTCGAAATGGAAGCGTTCGGCGCGGGCGTTTTGCGCAAGATTCTCGTCCCGGCGGGGGAGACGGTTCCCATCGGGGCTCTCATCGGGGTCATCGCTGAGCCAGGCGATGACATTGCTGCTCTCGTCGCTTCCGCGCCGGCGGGGGCGGGTGCCGGGGCAGGCCCGGTCGCTCAGAAAACCCCGACTTCGCGCCGAGCCTGCCCCGGCACCCGCCCCCGCCGGCGCGGCCTCGGCGACCGCGCCTGCGCCTCGTCCCGCAGCCGCGACGCCGCCGGCGGTTCCGGCGACAGCGGTCGCTCGGCCGGCGGCGGTGGTCGGCGCGCCCGCTGCTGCTCCCGCTGGCGTAGGGCAGGGAGCGTCGGCCGGGCGGGTGAAGGCGTCGCCGCTGGCGAAGAAGATTGCGGCGCAGGCGGGGGTCGATCTGCGGCTGATCCAGGGGTCGGGGCCCGGAGGGCGGATCATTCGGCGAGACGTCGAAGCAGCAGGGTCGAGCGCGGCCGTGGCGTCGGCGCCCGCGGTAGTCTCGGGCGCCGAGTTCGAGGACGTACCGCTGACGCAGATCCGCGCGGCGATCGCGCGCCGGATGCCGCTGTCGAAGGCGCCGGTGCCGCACTTCTACGTCACGAGCGAGGTGGCGATGGACCGCGCGTGGGAGCTGCGCGAGCAGCTGAACGCGCTCGAAGGCCAGCCCAAGATCTCCGTCAACGACTTCGTGATCCGCGCGTGCGCCCTGGCGCTCTTGAAGCACCCGGGGGTCAACGCCTCGCTGCAGGGCGAGGCGATCCGCGTCTACCACCGGGCGCACATCGGCGTCGCGGTCGCGCTCGACGACGGCCTCATCACGCCCGTGCTGCGCGACTGCCACGCCAAGCCTCTCGCCCAGATCGCCGTCGAGGCGCGCGACCTCGTCGAGCGCGCACGAAATCGCAAGCTTCGCGCGCAGGAGATGTCCGGCGCGACCTTTTCGATCTCGAATCTCGGCATGTTCGACGTCGCCGAGTTCTCCGCCATCATCAATCCGCCCGAGGGCGCGATCCTGGCCGTCGGGTCCGTCCGCCGCGTGCCGGTCGTGGACGACACCGGCCTCGGCGTCGGCCGGCGGATGATGCTGACGATCTCGTGCGATCACCGCGTGATGGACGGCGCGATGGGCGCCCGGTTCCTCCAGGACGTCAAGCGCCTGCTCGAAGAGCCGCTGCGGCTCCTCGTCTAGCGCGATGGCCTCCCACAAGTTCGACGTCGCGGTTGTCGGCACCGGCCCGGGCGGCTACGTGGCGGCCATCCGGTGCGCCCAGCTCGGTCTCTCGGTCGCGACGGTCGAGGACGATCGCCCGGGCGGCGTGTGCCTGAACTGGGGCTGCATCCCCACCAAGGCGCTGCTCCGCAACGCGGAGGTGGTGAACCTCATGGGCCACGCCGCGGACTTCGGCATCCGCCTCACCGGCTTCGAAGCGAGCTACCCCGAGGCGGTTCAGCGGAGCCGCCGGGTCGCGGACCGGATGGCCAAGGGGGTCGAGTTCCTCTTCCGGAAGAACAAGATCACCCTGTTCCCCGGTCGGGGCACGCTCAAGGCGAAGAACGTGGTGGAAGTGAAGGGCGCCGCCGGCACCGAGACGCTCGAGGCGCGCGCGGTCATCCTGGCGACCGGCTCGGAGCCGAAATCGCTCCCGGGCGTCACGATCGACGAGAAGACCGTGATCTCCTCGAACGGCGCCGTGCGCAACGAGCGCGCTCCCAAGTCGATCGCCGTCATCGGCGCCGGCGCGGTCGGCGTCGAGTTCGCGGACGTCTTCGCCTCGTACGGGGTCCAGGTCACGATTCTCGAGGCGCTGCCGCGCGTGGTGCCGGTGGAGGACGAAGAGGTCTCGAAGGAGCTGGCGCGCACCTTCACGCGCCGCGGGATCACCATCAAGACCGGCGTCAAGGTCGCCTCGGTGAAGCCCGGCGGGGCCGGGGCCGTCGTCGATCTCGGCGGCGAGAAGCTCGAGGTCGAGCAGGTGCTGATGGCCGTCGGCCGCGCGGCGAAGGTGGCCGGCCTCGGACTCGAGGGCGCGGGCGTCCAGCTCGAGCGCGGGTTCGTCAAGGTCTCGCCGACCATGGAGACCTCCGTGAAAGGGCTCTACGCGATCGGCGACATGGCGGGCGCGCCGCTCCTCGCGCACAAGGCCATGGCCGAGGGCGTCGTGGCGGCCGAGGCGATCGCGGGCAAGAGCCCGAGGCCCGTCGACTACGGCAACGTCCCCTCGTGCACCTATTGCCGTCCGCAGATCGCCTCGATCGGCTCGACGGAGGCGCGCGCTCGGGAAGCGGGCCGCGAGGTGTCGGTGGGCCGCTTTCCGTTCACCGCCAGCGGCAAGGCCGTCGCGCTGGGCGAGACGGAGGGCTTCATCAAGGTGCTCGCCGACAAGGCGACCGGCGAGATCCTCGGCGTGCACATCATCGGCCCCGAGGCGACCGAGATCATCCATGAGTTCGCGGTCGGCCGCACCCTCGAGGCCACGCTCGAGGAGATCATCCACACGATCCACGCCCATCCGACCCTGTCGGAAGCCGCCCTGGAGGCGACCCTGGCCGCGCTCGGCCAGGCGATCCACATCTAGGACTCGATGCCGAGTCTCTGGCTGCCCGAAGTCGCGATCTGGGAGAAGGTGCTCAGATCGCTCGTCGTGTACGTGTTCCTGCTCGTCGCCTTCCGCCTGACGGGCAAGCGTCAGATCGGTCAGCTCACGCCCTTCGACCTGGTCGTGCTGCTGATCATCTCCAACGTCGTCCAGAACGCCGTCATTGGCCCTGACAACTCCCTCGGCGGGGGCCTCATCGGCGCGGCGGTCATCCTGCTGGCCAACTACCTCGTCGTCGAGGTCACGTTCCGGTCCAAGCGCGCCCGCCGGCTGCTCGAGGCGCAGCCGACCCTGCTGATCCACAACGGACGCATCCTCCACGCTAACCTGGCCAGCGAGCGCGTGACGCTCGACGATCTGCACGCGGCACTACGCCGCAGCGGCGTGGCCACTGTCGAGCACGTGCGGGTCGCCGTGCTGGAAGAGAACGGCGGGATCAGCGTGATTCCCCGCGCTGCGGGAGGGGCCGACGAGTCGACCGGTCGATGAAGAAACGCGGCAAGCGACGCCCGAACAGGCGAACCGAGCCATCGAGCGTTCGATCGCTTCAACCCTGGATCCTGTTTGGTGTCGCCGGCGCGACGTTCATCGGGTTCGCGTCCTCGCTGAACCACGGATTCGTGGACTGGGACGACGTGGAGAACTTCGTCACCAATCCTCACTATCGGGGCCTTGGCTGGGCCCAGCTCAAGTGGATGTGGACGACGGTGCTCCTGGGGCACTACATCCCGATCAGCTGGATGACGCTTGGTGTCGACTATCTCGCCTGGGGGATGAATCCAACCGGCTATCACCTCACGAACGTGCTCTTCCATTCGGCCAACGCGGCCGTGTTCTATCTCGTTGCGCAGCGTCTCATTCAACGTTCGATGCTCGACGCCGCGACAGCCTATCCCCTGGCGTGGCGACTGAGCGCGGCCCTCGCGGCGCTCCTCTTCGCGGTCCACCCGCTCAGGGTCGAGTCGGTGGCGTGGGTCACCGAGCGCCGCGACGTACTCTCCGGGTTCTGTTACCTCCTCGCAGTCTGGGCGTACCTGCGTGACGCAGAGGTCGCCGATCGACGAGCGCCTTCGCCAGCGGCCGTGGTACTGGGTGTCGCTCGCTTGTTTCGTGCTGGCCTTGTTGTCCAAGGCGATCACCGTGACGCTCCCGATGGTCCTCGTCGTGCTGGACATCTATCCGCTCCTGCGCATCGGTCGTAGCACGGACGGCTGGTGGAGTGGGCCAGCTCGACGGCGGTGGGCTGAGAAGGTCCCGTTCATCCTCGCGAGCGCTGTCGTCACGCCAGTCGCGCTCTTCGCTGCCCGAAGCGACGCGAACCTCCTTTCGGTCGCGCACGTGGGGCTCCTCGAGCGCCTGGCGATCAGCCTCTACGGATTGGCGTTCTACTTGGGCAAGACGGTCGTTCCGCTCGATCTCTCGCCTTTCTACCCGTTGCGGAGGTCCGATCCAGCCACTGACGGGTCCGTATCCTCCTCAGCGGTGGCGTCGTCGTCGTGGTCACGGCGTTCGTGATCCTCGTACGCCGTCGATGGCCGGCGCTGGGCGCGGTCTGGCTCGTATACGTGGTGACACTCCTGCCGGTGTCGGGGATCTTCCAGAATGGACCGCAGATCAGTGCCGATCGCTACAGTTATCTACCATCGCTATCGCTGGCTCTGCTGACTGGCGCGGCCGCACTGGGTGCCTGGCGTGCGTGGAAGGGCCGACAGGGTGGCCGGGTCCCCGGACTCTGTCTGACCGGCGGCGGTGCTCTTCTGGTGACGACGCTGACAATACTCACGTGGAATCAGATCGGGATCTGGCGCGATGCGGATCGGCTCTGGACGCACGCCCTCGCCCTCGCGCCATCGTCAGTGGCCCACCTCAGCCTCGGCAACGTGCGCCGCCAGCAGGCTCGCTGGGCCGAAGCGAACGAGCACTATCGCCAGGCCTCGTCGATACGGCCTGACTCGCCCGACATCCTGATCCAGTGGGGTGTTGCCCTGGCTCAACAGGGGCGGCTCGCCGAAGCGATCGACCGCTTCAGCCGGGCGGTCCGCCTCCGACCCGAGGGCGGCGCCTCGCACTACAACTGGGGCAACGCTCTCCTCGCCGCGGGAGATATCGAAGGTGCGATCGCCCAATACCGCGAAGCCGTCGGGCTCGAGCCGCAGAGCGCCGAGGCGTACACCAACTGGGGCCGAGCGCTTGCAATGCAGGGCAAGCGGGAGGAGGCGATCGCGAAGTATCGCGAGGCCCTTCGGATCAAGCCTCTGAGCGTGCCGCACTACAACTGGGGCAACGCGCTGTTCGCCGCAGGCGATTTCGATGGCGCAATCGCCCACTACCGCGAGGCTGTCCGGCTCGACCCCGACGCAGCCGAGGCGTACAACAACTGGGCGATGGCGCTCGCCCGACAGGCGAAGTGGGACGAAGCGATCGTCAGATACCGGCAGGCCCTCAGCCGGAGACCCAACTATCCGCTCGCGTCGGCGAACCTTGATCATGCGCTCTCGGAGGCTGCGAAAGCGCGGACGCGTTGAGGCCGAGGCCGGTCAGTGGTGGTGCAGGAAGGGCAGCGTGAAGATCGGGCCGGTCGCGGCGGTGGTCGCGCGTCCCTTCGAGCTTCTTGGCGTCCGCCTCGATCTCCTTCTTCTCGGTGTTGTAGCGCTTCTCCTCGTCGGCGAACTTCTGCGTGAGCGCTACGACCTTGGCGCGCTCGGCGCCCTTGAGGCTCGAGGGCTCGGCCAGCTGCGTCTCGAGCAGCATCTTCTGGCCGCGGTACTGGCGACTGCTGCTGAGCGAGGAGCATCTCCTTGACCGTGTTGGTGCCGCCGAGCGAGGCGATCGACAGGACGACCGCGTAGATGGCCGTGGTGAGCGCGGCGCGACGGCCGAATGTCGTCTCGCCGCGCTCGTGGATCTCGTGAGGGTTGGAAACCTCGATCTCAGCCACGCGACTCGCTGGATCCCCTTCGAATCTCCTCTCGCATGGCATCACGGCCGGCCTCGAACGCGCTCATGAGGCGCTGCGTTTGCTCCTCGAAGATCTCGCGGCTCTTGTCGAGCCATTCGCCGGCGCGGCCCTGAGCCTCGTTGGCGAACTCCTGGGCGCGGCGCGCCACGCCGCCGCCGCGCTCGGCCAGAAGCTCGCGTGCCTGCGCGCCGGTCTTCGGCGTCATCAGCAGCGCAACTCCGGCGCCAAGCATCGCGCCGAACAGGAACCAGCCCATGTATCCCCCGCCGTCGCGTCGATCATTGCTCATGGTGATCTCCTTGTCGCCTGAGGCGATGAACGAACACATCGATGCCCCTCTTGAGCCCCGCCGCCACGCCGACGATCTGGCCCGCGCGGGTCAGGGTGCCGAGCGTCGTGACGATCCGGCCGAGACCGGCGGCGATGACCTCGACCCGCTCGGTGACGGCGCCGACGCGCTCGAGCTCGTGACCCGCCTCGCGCGTGAGCCCGCGCACGTCCTCGGTGAGCGCCAGCCCCTGGCCGATCAGCGGGCGCAGCTCCTGCTCGACGATGGCCAGCACCGCTTCGGCCCGCTGGGCCACCCCTCGCAGAGCCCAGACCGCGGCGACGAGCGCCACCAACAGCGCAAACGCCGCCAACGAGAGGAGCATCTGGACCCAGAAGGGCATGGGTGTCAATTATACTAAGGCCTTGATGTCGCATCAGGATCGCTTCGACGAGCTCCATCGCCGACAGGCAGGAGCCGAGCTGGCCGGAGGCGAGGAGCGTGTTCGTCGCCAACACAAGGCCGGCAAGAAGACCGCGCGGGAGCGGCTCGAGATTCTCCTCGACGCCGGATCCCTCCTGGAGATCGACAAGCTCGTCGTCCATCAGAGCCACGATTTCGACATGGCGGGTCAGCGGACGCCGGGCGACGGCGTCGTGACGGGCGCGGGCCGCATCCACGGTCGTCCGGTGTTCGTGTTCGCCCAGGACTTCACCGTGTTCGGCGGCTCGCTGTCCGAAGCGCACGCCCGCAAGATCTGCAAGATCATGGATCTCGCGGTGAAGACGGGCGCGCCCATCATCGGACTCAACGACTCCGGGGGCGCCCGGATCCAGGAGGGTGTCGTCTCGCTCGCCGGGTACGCCGACGTCTTCTTGCGCAACACCCTGGCGTCCGGCGTCGTGCCCCAGATCTCGGCGATCATGGGGCCGTGCGCGGGAGGCGCGGTGTACTCGCCGGCGCTCACGGACTTCATCCTCATGGTGAAGAACACGTCGTACATGTTCGTCACCGGCCCCGACGTCATCCGCGCGGTCACCCACGAGGCCGTCTCGGCCGAGGATCTCGGCGGCGCCGCGCACGCACAGCACGACGTCCGGCGTCGCCCACTTCGCCGCCGACAGCGAGGAAGAGTGCCTCGCCCTGATCCGCGAGCTGCTGTCCTTCCTGCCGCAGAACAACCTCGAGGAGCCGCCCCGGCGGCCGACGCGAGACCCTGTGGACCGTCGGGACGAACGCCTCCAAACCATCGTGCCGGACCAGCCGAACAAGCCGTACGACATGCTCGACATCGTCCGCACGGTGCTCGACGAGAACTACTTCTTCGAGGTCCACGCCGGCTTCGCGCCGAACCTCATCGTCGGCTTCGGGCGGTTGGGCGGGCGGCCCGTCGGGATCGTCGCCAATCAGCCGGCGCATCTGGCCGGATGCCTCGACATCAACGCCTCGCTCAAGGGCGCCCGGTTCGTCCGGTTCTGCGACTGCTTCAACATCCCGCTGGTGACGTTCGAGGATGTGCCCGGATTCTTGCCCGGCACGACCCAGGAGTTCGGCGGGATCATCAAGCACGGCGCCAAGCTGCTCTACGCGTTCTGCGAGGCGACCGTGCCCAAGCTCACAGTGATCACGCGCAAGGCGTACGGGGGCGCGTACTGCGTCATGTCCTCGAAGCACATCCGCGGCGACGCGAACTTCGCGTATCCGACGGCGGAGATCGCGGTCATGGGCCCCGAGGGCGCGGTGAACATCCTCTATCGGCGCGAGGCGGAGCAGGCGGGCGACCCGGCCGAGCTTCCGGGCCGACAAGGCCCGCGAGTATCGCGAGATGCTCGCGACACCGTACGTGGCGGCCGAGCACGGCTACATCGACGAGGTGATCGAGCCGCAGGGATACGCGCGCGCGGCTCTGCGAGGTGCTGGAGCTCGTGCGGACGAAACGAGACAGCAACCCACCCAAGAAGCACGGTAATCTGCCCCTGTGATGGACCGGCCGAAAGAATTCAAGACGTCGTGGGGGGCTCCGCTGAAGCCCGTGTACGGGCCGCCGGATACCCCGGCCGAGGAGCTCGGCGCGCCCGGCGAGTTTCCGTTCACGCGCGGCGTACATCCGGAGATGCATCGTAAGCGCCTCTGGACGATGCGCCAGTACGCCGGCTTCGGATCCGCCGTCGAGACGAACAAGCGCTACCGCTTCCTCCTCGAGCAAGGGCAGACGGGGCTGTCGGTCGCGTTCGATCTGCCGACCCAGATGGGCTACGATCCCGACGCGCCGATGGCGCGCGGTGAAGCCGGCAAGGTGGGCGTGTCCATCGCCTCGCTCGAGGACATGCAGGACCTCTTCGAGGGCATTCCGCTCGACCGCGTGTCGACCTCGATGACGATCAACGCCACCGCCTCGATCCTGTTGTCGCTCTATGTGGCGACGGCGCAGCCGCCAGGGCGTGCGGCCGATCGCCTCAGCGGGACGGTTCAGAACGACATCCTCAAGGAATACATCGCGCGCGGGACCTATATCTTCCCGCCCGGCCCCTCGATGCGGCTGATCACCGACACCTTCGCGTACTGCAAGGATCGCGTCCCCCGCTGGAACACGATCTCGATCTCCGGCTATCACATGCGCGAGGCCGGGAGCACGGCGGTGCAGGAGGTCGCCTTCACCCTCGCCAACGGGATCGCCTACGTGCAGGCGGCGGTCGACGCCGGGCTCGGCGTCGACGTCTTCGCTCCGCAGCTCTCGTTCTTCTTCAACGCGCACAACGACCTCCTCGAGGAGGTCGCGAAATTCCGGGCGGCCCGGCGGCTGTGGGCGCGGATCATGCGCGAGCGGTTTTCCGCCCGGGATCCGCGGTCGCTGGCGCTGCGATTCCACGCGCAGACGGCGGGCAGCATGCTGACCGCGCAGCAGCCCGAGAACAACATCGTCAGGGTGACGATCCAGGCGCTCGCGGCGGTGCTGGGCGGCTGCCAATCCCTGCACACGAACTCGATGGACGAGGCGCTCGCCTTGCCCACCGAGAGCGCCGTGCGGATCGCCCTCCGGACCCAGCAGATCCTGGCCCACGAATCGGGCGTCGCCGATGTCGCCGACTCGCTCGGCGGGGCCTTCGCGGTCGAGCGCCTGACCGCCGACATCGAAGAGGCGGCGCGGACCTACATTCGGCAAGATCGACGACCTCGGCGGCGCCGTCGCGGCCATCCCCTACATGCAGCGCGAGATCCAGGACGCGGCCTACCGCTACCAGCGCGAGGTCGAGGAGCACGCGCGGATCGTGGTCGGCGTCAACGAGTACGTGACCGACGAGCTGCCGCCCGGCGAACCTCTTCCAGGTGGATGCGGCCGTCGGCGACGCCCTCGCCGAGCGGGTGGCCCGCGCGCGTTCGATGCGCGATGGCGACGCCGCCGGGCGCGCCCTCGACGTGCTGGAAAAGGCGGCGCGCGGCCGCGACAACCTCCTGCCGCTTCTCGTCGCGGCGGTCGAGGTCGGCGTCACGCTCGGCGAGATCTGTGACCGTCTGCGCGGGGTGTTCGGCGTCCACAGGCCGTCGGTGACGTTCTGAGCATGCGGACCTGGACTGTCATCGGCCTCGTTGCGCTGGCCGCGCTCGGGAGCGCTGCGAGCGCCGCCGCGGGGATGGCGGATCGGGTCGGGGCGACCTTCGCGCTGATGGTCGGACGACTTCACCAAGGCCTTCAGCCCGCTCGAAGGCCTCGTGATCGGCTACGAAGGGAACGCCCTCTACCTGGACATCGGGGCGAGCACGGGGGCCCAGGTCGGGTCAGGAGTTCACCATCTTCCGCAAGGGCGCCGAGTTCCACCACCCGATCACCCGCAAAGTCGCTCGGACGCTACGAGGAAGTCCTCGGCTTCGCCCAGGTTCGCTCGGTCCAGCCCCGCTTCTCCGAGGCCCTGTACGTCCCGATCGAGGGCCAGCCGCTCCCCCACTCCGACGACGGCGTCGGATCACGCGAGGACGGATCAAGGTCGCGATCACTCCGGTGCTCGACCTGACGCAATCGAAGGCGCAGCCCGACCTCCGCCGCGTTCCCTACCTCCTGGCCGTGGCGCTCGAGCGCTCGAAGCGCTTCCAGGTGCTCGATCCGCTCACGGTCAGCGGACGCTCTTCGCCAACGGCGGCGCGCACGTCCAGGAGGTCCTGGCCCTCCCGGAGCGGGCGATGCGCGTCTCGAAGAAGTTCGACGTGGCGGGCTGGATCGTGCCCGTCCTGATCGAGCGGCGGGGCGTCGTCTACCTCGACACGACGTGGATCTCCGCGGTCACGGGCACGGCGCTGTTCTCCCGCCGGCGAGCCACTTCTGCCGCCCGCGGCCGCCGAGGAGCAGCGCTTCCCGTGGGAGCCGGCCAGCGAAGACTGATGTCTTGCCCGCGCGACCCTGCTATGGTATGGGCGGCGCCATGACAGTGCGATCGCTTCGCGCTACTCGTCGTCGTCGTCGCCGTCACGGCGTGCGGCTGCTCGACGGAAAGAGCGTGATCGGCGTCCCCAACGCCGGTGATCCGTCCGTCACGATCAAGTCGGCCGAGACGCGGTGGCTCCTGATCAAGAATCCGACGCTTCGGCGACGTGCCGAGCGAGCCTGAGTACATCTGGGTCGAGGAAGACAAGATCCCGATGACGCTCACGACGCTGATGCTCGGCAAGGGCTCGATCATCGCGCAGCCCGAGATCGTCGCCCGCTACGGGTCGCCGCCCGGCGGCGGCAAGATCAGCTCGCGTCAGGGCATGCCGGCGCAGGCACCCGCCGCGGTGCCGCCGCCCGCTCAGACGGCTGCGACTCCGCCTAACGGCCGCGGCGCCGCCACGAGGCGCGGCCGTCGCCCCGCGTCCACGCCCACGAACGGGAAGCTGCCGGAGGGCCCCAAGCAGGGGACTCGTCGTCTACGTGGACACGACGCGCATCGTCATCGACCTCACCGCCGTCGACGGCATCCGGCCCGGGACCGTCGTCAGTCTTCGGCGTGACGCGATCCCGCATCGTGCATCCCGTGACGGGCGAGATGCTCGGTGAGCTCGACGAAGAGGTCGCGCACGGCGCGCGTCACCGAGATGCGCGAGCGGTTCTCGGTCGCGGACGTGCAGACGCGTGGCCGCCGGGCGCGCGGATCCAGATCAAGGATCGCGTCGTCCCGAAGTAGCCGCGCGCGTGGCCACGCCCACCCTCGAGCGGGTCTCTGAAGGAGCGCGTCGCCGGCCTGGTCGGCGCTCGACCTGGAGCGCGGTCGAGGCGGAGATCCGGCGCGAGCTCGGACTCGCCCGTGGCCCTGATCCAGGAGATGGGCGGGTACATCGCCGGCGCGGGCGGCAAGCGCCTGCGTCCGATCCTCCTGCTGCTGGCGGCGCGCCTGGCGGGCTACGTCGGCCCGCGCAGCGTGCGCCTGGCCTGCGTCGTCGAGCTGCTCCACACGGCGACGCTCATCCACGACGACGTCGTCGACCAGGCGCCGCTCCGGCGCGGCCGGCCGTCGGCGAACGCGCAGTGGGGCGACGACGCCGTCCGTCCTCGTGGGCGACCACCTGTACTCGAAGTCGTTCGCTATGCTCGTGCGCGACAACGATCGCGCGGTGATGGAGACCCTCGCGCGCTCGACGGTCTCGATGACCGAGGCCGAGGTCTTCCAGCTCGAGCTCAAGCGGAGCGGCGTCACGACCGAGGCGGACTACCTCCGGATCATCACGCAGAAGACCGCCTCCTTCATCTCCGCGTGCTGCCGCATCGGCGGGCTGCTCGGCGGCCTGCCGGCCGGACAGCGTCGACGCCCTCACGCGGTACGGGCTGGACATCGGCATCGCGTTCCAGATCTCCGACGACTCGCTCGACTTCGTCGCCGATCAGGATCGCCTCGGCAAGGCGATCGGCGCCGACCTCCGCGAGGGGAAGCGCACGTTGCCGCTCATCGCGATGCTGGCGCGCGCAACGCCCGCCGAGGCCGAGCGCGTGCAGAGCCTCCTCAAGCGCCACGCCCTCGACGCCGAGGAGATCGACGAGATCCGGCGGCTACGTCGTCGAGCACGACGGCGTCGAGTACGCGCTGGCGCGGGCGCACGGCTACGCGCAGGCGGCGAAGGCTGCGCCTCGCGGCGTTCCCGCCGTCCGAGGAGCGAGAGATCGCTGGCGCTTGATCGCGGACTTCGTGGTCGATCGCGATCGCTGACGTGGCGGTCATCACCCTGACGACCGACTTCGGCACACGTGACCCCTACGTGGCCGAGATGAAGGGCGTGATCCTCTCCATCACGCCGCGACGTGCACGTCGTGGACATCACGCACGACGTCGCCCCCGACGACGTCCTCGAAGGGGCCCTGGCGCTCGAGGCCGCCGCGCCCTGCTTCCCGGCGGGCACGATCCACGTGGCGGTGGTCGATCCGGGCGTCGGCACCGCGCGCCGAGGTCTCGCGGTGGCCGCCGGCGATGCAGATGTTCATCGGGCCCGACAACGGGCTGTTCACGCCGTTCCTCGGGCGAGGCGCGCTGGCGCGCCTTCGAGCTCGCGCGCGCCGGAGTTCCGCAGCGCCGGCGTCAGCCGCACGTTTCACGGGCGCGACGTCTTCGCGCCGGCGGCGGCGCACCTTGCGCGGGGCGTCGAGCCGGCGAGCGCTCGGACCCCGCGGTGAAAGACCCGGTCCGCCTGGCGTGGCCCGAGGTCCGCGTGAGCCAGGGCAGGGTCGGTGGCGCCGTCCTCCATGTCGACCGGTTCGGCAACCTCGTGACCTCGATCCCCGCCGACGCGATCGCCGTCGCTCGGGTCGCGGTGTCGCCGTTCGCGTCGCGCGGCAGGCCGCTGCCGCTCGTGCAGGACCTACGCCGACCTGAGACGCGGGGCGGCCGGGAGCGCTCCTGGGCTCGAGCAATCGGCTGGAGATCGCGGTGAACGCCGGAAGCGCCGCGAAGCCGCGCTGAGAGCGCGCGCGGGCACCCCGGTCGTCGTCAGTCGGACTTCGTCGAGGGCGGAGCGGCGGGCGTGGAGGAGGTAGTAGTGCCGTCGCTCCCTTCGGCGGCGGGCTTGTCGGCAGGCTTGTCGGCGGCCTTGTCGGTCGCCTTGTCCGACGGTCTTCTCCGATGACTTTTCGGATTCGCAGGGCTTTCTTGCGAGACTCCGATGGATAGTCGGTGACGTACCAACCCCCGCCCTTCAAGATGAAGGGGGCGGCAGAGAGGAGTCGGCGCACTTCACCGCCGCACACGTCGCACGCGGTCAACGCCGGCTCGGAGATCCGCTGGCGAATTTCGAAAACGCGTCTGCACTTGAGGCATTCATACTCGTAGGTAGGCATCCTGTTGAGGCTACATGGGGAGGATTGAGCGTGTCAAGAAGACACGGGATTTGGGTGGCTCTGTTGACTCTCGCTGTCCTGGTCGGGTGCTCCAGCACGAAGGAGGCGGAGAAGCAGGCTGAGGTTCAGAAGCTGCAGGCGCGTGCGGCCTATGATCGCGCGCTGAGCTATCTCAACGACAAGCAGCCGGCGGGCGCGACTCGACTTCCCTTCAGGAGGCGATCAACGTCAACCCTTCGAACGCGCTCTATCGCGACACTCTCGGCGTGGTCCTCCTCGAACTCGGACGCCCCGACATGGCGCTCGAGCATTTCAAGAAGGCGATCGAGCTGACTCCGATGTACGCCGATGCTCACTTCCACATGGGCACGGCGCTCGCCGAGTCGCGGCGCTGGGAAGAGGCAGTCGTGAGTTACCGGAAGGCGCTCGAGCTACCCACCCTCACGATCCCCGAGACCGCGAACCAGAACCTTGGTCTTGCCCTGTACCACCTAAAGAAGTATCGCGAAGCCGAGCAGACCCTGCGGTTCGCGATCAGCCTCGATCCCAAGATGCAAACCGCCTACTACAATCTCGGCCTCGTTTTCATCGCCGAGAATCGAAGGGACGAGGCCAAGGCGGCGTTCCGTCAGGCCCGCCAGCTCGGGCCCGACTCCCCGGTGGGCCAGGCGGCCCGCGATCGGCTGAAAGCCATGGGAGAGGGCGGCTAAGCCACCCGATTCACATCTCTAAGTAGCTGTTTTTCCTGCCGCGATTTTTTCTTGACGTTATTGCTGTCTATGCAGTAAAAATTGCGCGGTGTGCAAGGGTTTGCCGTGCCCACTTGATATCAGCCGTGACGACCCTCGCGAGAGCTTCTCATGGCAGTGCCGATCGGCTTCGGGGAGGTGCGAGATGAAAAGGATCCTTTGCTCCCGCCCTTCTCGCTCCGGCGCTTCTGGTGATCCTGGTAACTACCGCCTTCGCCCAGGCGCCGGCGCCGAAAGTGACGCTCAACGGCCTCTTCGACCAGGTCACCTCGGCGGGCCGGAACTTCTACGACGGCAACTTGCGCCCGCAACAGCGACACGGAGTGGTACGCCCGGACCCGGTTCCGTCCCGACTTCGAGTTCGAGGTCGGGCGGGTCAAGGCGGTGCTCGGCATCGAGATCGACCTACAGTACGGTCAGGCCGGGCCCAACGACGGCGGGTTCCCGGGCAACAACACGGGCGTGGCGGGCGGCCGGGCACGGTCGGCCCCGGCAACTCGACCACCGGTTGCAAGAACAACGCGAACGGCTGTCTCGACCTCAACACCGACGTCGGCGGCATGATCGAGATCAAGTGGATCTACACCGAGTTTCCGCTGACCGGGCAAGGACAGCCTCATGCCGTTCATCCCGGTCGAGACCATGGCTCGGGCCGGCGGCCAGCCCTTGGGGCACCCTCGCCAACTACAAGGTCACTCTACGCGAACGGCGACTTTGCCGGGATCTCGACGGTCACGACGTTCAGCCCAACCTCAAGACCAACCTCGCCTGGGCATCGTCGAGGACCAGCTCGCGGGCGCCAACCGGGCAACCCTACCGCGCAAGACCGAGCCGCGGCGAGGACTAGGCGCTCATCGTCGAGCCCGGAGTATCACACCGATCAAGGGACTCGACCTGAAGCCGCTGTTCTCGTGGTTCCACGCCGATGGCGTGACGAGCGGCGGCGTCGCGACGCGCCCTGGTCAATCGTCGGTTCGTCCAGGCGCCGCGGTACAGCAACACGACCAACTCGGCGGCGACGCTCGGCGGCGGCGCCCCCGCGGGCGACGCCGTCCGTACCACGAGGATCGCTACACGATCGGTATCGACGCGCGCTGGCGCTCGGGCCGCCTTCGGCCTCGATCCGACGATCATATACCAGTGGGGTACGCGTGACCACATGGCGGTGAGGACGAACGGCGCAGATCGGGAAGGTCCAGGCCGACATGAGCGCCTGGATCGTCGACATCACCGCCAGCTACCAGCTCGGTCCGCTGCTCCTCGAAGCGCGTGGCGTCTACACCCCGGGCAACAAGGCTCGCGACAACCTCGCCAAAGCGGTCCGCTACTACCAGCCACTCAGCATGGACGCGGAGCTACTGGGCGGGCTGGGCCGCGATCCTGGCCATCGGAGTCGACTACTTCAACGGCCAGTCTGCTGACCAACATGGGCCGCCTCATCGGCTACGACCGCTATGGCCGCGCCGGGTTCGGCTTCAGGGCACCTACAGCTTCACGCCCGCGCTCGTCTGTATACAACATCGTGAGCCCGACATGGACGGCGGAAAAGGTCGATACCGATACGGGCGCCGCGCCGGGTCTTGGCGCGGGCTCCGTCACTCCGGACGACCGTGAGCGAGAAAGCTGGGTAGAGGGCGACTCCAACTACATCGGCACCGAGGTGGACCTGGGACTCACGTGGAGGTTTTGCCCCGAACGCAGCGTTCGACCTCGAGGGCTCGTATCTCTTCGCAGGCGCAGCATTGGGAACCGCGGAGCTGCTGAACGGGGTGCACACGCGCCGCGATCCCCGCGATGCCTACCAGCTGGCTGCGCGCGTGCGACTGGCCTTCTAAAGGGACGGCGCCCAAGGTGACGATCATCGAGGTGTCACGTATCGCAGTGGTTGGTGATGTCGGCGTTGAGTTTTGGGCAACAGGCTGATTGCTGCTCACCATACCTGAGGAGGTAGTAATGAGGAGATGGCTAGTCACCGCAGTACTTGCCTTCGTCGCCTTGGCGATGCTGGCTCCGGCTGCGTTCGCGCAGCCGCCGGCGCCGAAGGTGACGATCACTGGTCTGTTCGACCAGATCACGTCGGCTGGTCGGAACTTCTACGACGGTAACTACTCCCGCGACAGCGATCATGAGTGGTACGCCCGGACGCGCTTCCGGCCCGACTTCGAGTTCGCCGTCGGCCGGACCAAGGCCGTGCTCGGTCTCGAAATCGACCTGATGTACGGCCAGGCCGGGTCCAACGACGGCGGGTTCCCGGGGAACGTCTCCGGGTTTGCCGGCGGATTCAGCGGCGGGTCCAAGTCCGGGACGAACGGCGCTCTGGACACCAACACCGACGTCGGCGGCATGATCGAGATCAAGTGGATCTACACCGAGTTCGACCTGACCGGCAAAGACAGTCTGATGCCGTTCATCCCGTTCTTGACGGTGGCGCGCTTGGGCGGTCAGCCGTACGGCACCATCGCCAACTACAAGGTGTATTACGCGAACGGCGACTTCGCGGGGGTGGACATGTACTCCACGTTCACCCCGGGGATCAGGAATCACCTGGCCTTCGTGGTCGTCGAGGACAAGCTGGCCGGCGGTAACCGGGCGGCCGCGACCGCGCGGACGAACCGCGGCGAGGACTTCGCGTTCATCGTCAGCCCCGAGTTCACGCCGACCAAGGGGCTGGACCTGAAGCCGATGTTCTCGTGGTTCCACGCGGACGGCCTCACGACCACCTCGGCCCGGCGCAACGCCACCAACCTCCGGACGATCGGCGGCGCCATGAACGCCGTGGGGGCCACCGGCCCCTCGCCGGCCGGTGATGCGACCAACGCGGAAGATCGCTACACGATCGGCCTGGACGCGCGGTGGCGTATCGGGCCGTTCGGCCTCGACCCCACCATCGCTTACCAGTGGGGTCAGTACAACACGCAGGCGCAGAGGACGAACGGCACGGTCGGGCGCGTCGAGGGTGACGCCTCGGCCTGGCTGGCCGACGTCATCGGGAGCTGGCAGATCGGCCCGCTACTCCTCGAGGCGCGGGCTACGTACAGCCCGGGCAACAGCGCGCGTGGCGATCTGTCGAAGCGCAAGCGGTACTTCGAGCCGCTCAACCTGGACACCGGGTTCTGGGGCGGTGGCTGGCTCGGCATCCTCGCCCTCGGCGTCGACTACTTCAACGGCGGCGGCGGCGCCAACCAGGGCATGGACACGAACGTCGGCTACGACCGCTACGGTCGTGCTCAGTTCGCCCTGAGGGCGACCTACAGCATCACGCCCGCGCTGAGCGTGTACGGCGTTGTTTCTCCGGCCTGGTCGGCGGAGAAGGTCGACACGGACACCGGGTGCCCGGCGCTCACCGTGGCGACCAGCAGCACCGGTTGCGCCAGTCGAGTCGCGGTCGGCGGTGTGGGGCCCGCCAGCTTCGCGGATGGTGACTCCCAATACATCGGTACCGAGATCAACGCCGGATTCACGTGGCGGTTCGCTCCGAACGTGGCGTTCGACCTGGCTGGTTACTATCTCGTGGCTGGGTCGGCGCTCGACATGTCGGAGAACCTGAACGGAGTTAAGGTGAAGCGCGAGGCGGAAAACGCCTACTACGCCGCAGCGCGCGTGAGGCTGTCCTTCTAGGTCAGTCCGAGTCGTCGAAGTCAGGACGGGGCATGGGTGGCCGGATCGCCCATGCCCCGTTTTGTTTTCCCATTCCTTGACTCTCCCTACCCCCTGGGCTAGCCTCGGGCTGATGCTGGCGTCAGTACCCTCATGAGCCCGTCCGCGGCTCGTATCGTCGCCCTCGGCGTCCTCGTCGCTCTGTGGGGCTCCGGGACGTCGGGAGCCCAGACTCCGGCACCCAGCCTCGGAGTGCTCGTCGATCAAGTCCAGGCCCTGTTCCCCAAGGTCGACGGCGAGGTGATCGAGGTCCAGAGCGGCACGATCACGCTCGCGCTCGGCACCAAGGACGGTCTGGTCCCCGGCGTCGAGCTGGCCCTCTACCGGCAGGGTCGTGAGCTCCGTCATCCAAAGACCGGTGAGGTCCTCGGTCGGACTGAGCAACAGCTTGGTCGGCTCGCCATCCAGCAGGTGTTCGAAGCCTACTCGACCGGCAAGGCGAGCCCGGGCAGCGAGGTGCAGCCGGGTGACCGAGCCAGGATCTCGGCGGGAAAGATCAAGCTGAGCGTGGTGCCTCTCGTCGAGGCGGGCGTCAAAGACACACTGGCCGACGCGGCCGTTCACGAGATGATCGAGGCTCTCAATCGAACGGGGCGCTTTCAGATCGGCCTGGGCGACGCCATCGGCGTGTGGATCAACCAGCAGGGCGCCAAGCGTGACGACGTCATGGCCGGCAAGGGGCTCGACGCCGTCGCGGAGCGCTTTAAGGTGGAGCAATCTCCTGGTCGTCGCGTTCTCGCGGGTCCAGAACAAGCCGTACATGGACGTCCGCCTGTTCAGCTTCCCAGGCGCGAGCAGCCGCTTGAGCACGGCGCTCTTCGTGCCGACGTCGGTCAAGCCCGCAGCCAAGGGCGATTACTCGGCGTCCGGCCAGAAGCGCGACAGCCAGACGGCGACTCCGCAGCGCTCGTTCCTCGCGCGACTTCTCTACGGCGAGCTCGACGCCGGCACGTACTCGAGCGGCGAGCAGGCCATCCCGCTGAAGGAGGTCGCCAAGTTCCCGTTCATCGTGGCGTCGATGGACATGGCGGTCGGGTCGAAGGACAAGATTCCGCGGATGGTGATCACGGACGGCGAGCGCGTGTTTCTCTACCGCATCACGCCCGAGCGCGTCCTCGAGCCTGAGTGGACGTACAAGACCGATAGCCGCGCGAAGATCTTCAGCGTCCAGCTCGCGGAGCTGTCCAATGACGCCACCGTCCACGTCGTGGTCAACCGCTACAGCCCGATCCAGGCGATCCTCCTCAATTCGCTGATCCTGACGTCCAAGGACCAGAGGCCGGTCCTGACCGTCGAGGATGTGAACGAGATCCTCATTGCCGTCGACGCGAACGGCGACGGAGTCAAGAAGACGCTGTGGGCCCAGGCGTTCACCCAGACGGGCTTCTTCAAGCAGGGCGACGCGACGCGCATGACGCTCCGAAATGGCAAGCTCGTCTCGGATGGCAGGGTCCGGGTTCCGAGTACCTTCCGAGCGACGGGCGCGACCTACAGCAACATCGCCGGTAAAGGCGCGCGCGCCCTGGCCTTCATCGACGAGTACAATCGTCTGCGGATCGCGGTCGAAAGCGAGGATGCGTTCAGGTCGTCGGCGCCGGTCGGGACCGGCATGGCGAAGCTCGGCGTCGAGACACAAATCGAGCGGGGTGGCCGGACCTACGTCTACTCTCCCGAGCCGATGCCGCTGTCGGTGGACCTGGACGGCGACGGGATCGAAGAGATCATCGCGCCGCAGAATCAGATCCCGGGCCGGCTGGCGGTCATCTACAAGGGGCCGGCCGGCTACCGTTTCCAGACGGTCAACTCGGGCTTCGAGGGCACGGTGATGGCTCTCGGCGCCATCACGGGCGATGGAACCCCGGCGCTCGTCGCCGCGGTCGTGCGCTATACGAACTTTCGGAATACCGAGGGTGAGACGCAGATCATCATGACGACCTCGGAGTGACCCCGGCACGCGTCCGTCCGTCGGCCTGATCCCGTTCCGCTGCCCTCCTATGACCCCCCGTCACCAGACCGCGCTTGCGAAGGATCGCCCCCGCACGTCCGTCGGTGGATCGGACCGGCTGTGAAGCTCGACACGGCACCGCCTCGCGGCATGAAGGACCTGCTTCCGCCCGAGGTGGAGCTTCGCGACCGGGCGTCGGCCACGATCCTGGCCACGTACGCGCGTTACGGCTTTCGACGCGTCGAGACGCCGGCGCTCGAGAATCTGCGGCTGCTGCTGGGCAGCGGCGGAGGCGAGAACGAGAAGCTGATCTACAAGGTCCTGAAGCGGGGCGCGAAGCTCGACGCGGCGACGACGCAGCGCGAGGACGACCTCGCCGATCTCGGCCTGCGCTTCGATCTCACCGTGCCGCTCGCGCGGTACTACGCGCACAATCGGGCCACCTTGCCGGATCCGTTCAAGGCGATCCAGATCGGCCCGGTCTGGCGGGCCGAGCGGCCGCAGAAGGGGCGCTTTCGCCAGTTCACCCAGTGCGACATCGACATCCTCGGTGTCGCCTCCGAGATCGCCGAGATCGAGCTCATTCTGGCGACCTCCGCGGCCCTCGTGGACGCTCGGGCTCGAGCAGCCACGAATCCGGGTGAACGATCGGCGCGTCCTGGCCGCGATCGCCACGCACTGCGGCGTCGACGCCGACCGCCACGGCGAGTTCTTCGTCACGCTGGACAAGCTCGACAAGATCGGGCGCGAGGGTGTGGAGCGCGAGCTGCGCGAGGCCGGTCACGACGAGCGCGCCATCGGCAAGCTGTTCGACCTCGTTCCGGTCGGCCGAGGACGGCTCGCCCGACGCGCGGCTCGAGCGGCTCGCGCGGGTCGTCCCCGCGGCCGCGCGAGGCCGTGGAAAGCCTCCGCGTGATCGTCGCGGGCCGTCACGCAGGAGGCCGGCTGATCGCATGTCGCTGGAGTTCGACCCGAGCCTGGTACGGGGTATGGGCTACTACACCGGCCCGATCTTCGAGGCGGTGTACGGCGGGGGAACGTCGGCGATCGCCGGCGGCGGCCGATACGACCGGATGGTCGGGCGGCTGCTCGGCAACGACGTCCCGGCGTGCGGCTTCTCGATCGGGTTCGAGCGCGTGGTCTCGATCCTCGAGGAGCGACGTGGAAGCGCCGGATCGGAGCGCGAGCGGATCGCGTTCCTCTTCGATCGCGACGATCCGCTGACCGAGGTGGTGGCCGCGGCCGGTCGACTGCGAAACCGGAGACCGGATCGTGTCACTGACCCTCAAGCGGAAGAACCTCGCCAAGCAGCTGGACGATCTGGCGCGGCGAGGGATTCGGCGCGTACGCCGTGCTTCGACCGGATGCGGATGCGCCCGGAGATCAAGGTGCTGGCGCGGCGGGCCTCGAGCCGGGAGTGGCGTCGATGGCTAGCCTCCGAACGCACACCTGCGGCGAGCTGCGGCGTGAGCACGCGGGGCGCACCGTCAGGCTGTCGGGCTGGCTCCACCGCAAGCGCGATCACGGCAATCGTGCTGTTCCTCGATCTCCGAGACCATTACGGGATCACGCAGTGCGTGCTCGATGGCTCGAGCCCGTTGTTCAAGGTCGCCGAGCCGCTGCGCCTCGAGAGCGTGATCACCGTGGCGGGCGAGGTCGTGCCGCGGGCGCCCGCCGCCGTCAACCCGAAGCTGCCGACGGGCGAGGTCGAGCTGGCGGTCGCCGAGCTGATCGTGCAGTCCGCGGCCGACCCGCTGCCGCTCCAGGTCAACAGCGACGCCGAGTTTCCCGAAGAGACGCGCCTGCGCTACCGCTTCCTCGACCTGCGGCGCGAGAAGCTCCATCGTAACATCGTGCTGCGAAGCCGCGTCATCGCCTCCATCCGTCGCCGGATGATCGAGGCGGGCTTCACCGAGTTCCAGACCCCGATCCTCACCTCGAGCTCGCCCGAAGGCGCACGGGACTACCTGGTGCCGAGTCGGGTGCACCCCGGAAAGTTCTATGCGCTGCCGCAGGCGCCGCAGCAGTTCAAGCAGCTCCTGATGACGGCCGGGTTCGACCGCTACTTCCAGATCGCGCCGTGCTTCCGCGACGAGGACGGCCGCGCCGACCGCTCGCCCGGGGAGTTCTACCAGCTCGACTTCGAGATGGCCTTCGTCACGCAGGAGGACGTCTTCGCCACGATCGAGCCGGTTCTTCACGGCGTCTTCGAGGAGTTCGCCGGCGGCGCCGCGGTGACGCCGGCGCCGTTTCCGCGGATCCCGTTCGACGAGGCGATGACTGAAGTACGGGACCGACAAGCCCGATCTCCGGAATCCCTCGCTGATCGCCGATGTGACCGAGCGTCTTCCGCGGCTCGAGCTTCTCGGCGTTCGCGACGGCGGTCGCGGCGGGCGCGGTGGTCCGGGCGGTGCCCGCGCCCGGCGCCTCGGCGCAGCCGCGGAGCTTCTTCGACAAGCTCGGGCAGTGGGCGCGCGATCAGGGAGCCCCGGGGCTCGGCTACATCGATCCTCGGCGACGGCGGCGCGAAGGGGCCGCTCGCGAAGTTCCTGGACGCGGACCGGCTCGGTCAGCTCGTCGCGGCGACCGGCGCCCGCGACGGCGACGCGGTGTTCTTCGTCTGCGACAAGAAACCGGCCGCCGAGAAGCTGGCCGGCCGAGTCCGGATCACGGCTGGGCGAGGAGCTCGGACTCGTCGAGGCCAACGCGTTCCGGTTCTGCTGGGTGACGGACTTCCCGATGTACGAGCTGAACGAAGACACCCAGAAGATCGAGTTCAGCCACAACCCGTTCTCGATGCCGCAGGGCGGGCTCGAGGCGCTCGAGCGAGCCGATCCGCTGACGATCAAGGCCTATCAGTACGACATCGTCTGCAACGGTGTCGAGCTGTCGAGCGGCGCGATCCGCAACCATCGGCCGGATATCATGTACAAGGCGTTCGCGCTCGCCGGCTACCGGCGCGAGGATGTGGAGGCCCGGTTCGGCGGCATGCTGAACGCGTTCAAGTACGGCGCCCCGCCCCACGGCGGGTCGGCGCCGGGCATCGATCGGATCGTGATGCTGCTCGCCGGCGAGACGAACATCCGCGAAGTCATCGCGTTTCCGATGAACCAGCAGGCCCAGGATCTCCTCATGAGAGCGCCCGGCCCGGTGCCGCCCGAGCGGCTGAAGGAACTGCACCTCAAGCTCGATCTGCCGAGTGAAGACTCGGGGAAGGAGTTCCAGGCGTTGAGCGAAACTACCGCGATCACCCGTCGGTTGACGCTGGCCCCCGACCTCGATCTCATGCCGCTCCTCGGGCGAAACGACGATCACCTTCGGACCCTGGAGTCGGAGCTCGACATCCGGATCGTCGCCCGAGGCCACGACATCATGCTGAAGGGCGACGAGCGTCAGGTGAAGAAGGCCGAGCGCGCGCTGGTCCAGCTCGCGGAGCTGGTCCGGGCCGGCACCCCGCTGCGGGCGGGCGAGGTCCGGGCGGCGCTCCGCGATGCTCTCGGACGACGACCAGGCCGATCTGAAGAGCGTGTTCGCCGACTCCATCGCGGTGCCGTCGCGCAAGAAGTGGGTCGCGCCGAAGTCGGTCAACCAGAAGCGCTACGTCGACGCGATCCGCGAACCACGACATGGTCTTCGCCATCGGCCCGGCCGGGACCGGCAAGTCGTTCCTGGCGGTGGCCATGGCGGTGGCCGCGCTCATGAAGCGCGAGGTCGCGCGGATCGTCCTGACGCGTCCGGCGGTCGAGGCGGGCGAGCGGCTCGGCTTCCTGCCGGGCGACCTCTACGAGAAAGTCCACCCGTATCTGCGGCCTCTCTACGACGCGCTCTACGACATGCTCGAGACGGAGCGGGTGACGAGCTTCATGGAGAAGGGCGCGATCGAGATCGCCCCGCTCGCCTACATGCGAGGCCGCACGCATGAACGACTCCTTCATCATCCTCGACGAGGCGCAGAACAGCACCGCCGAGCAGATGAAGATGTTCCTCACCCGCCTCGGCTTCAACTCGAAGATGGTGATCACCGGCGACGTGACCCAGGTCGACTTCCGGCGTCGCGCGGCTCCGGGCTCATCGAGGTGCAGTCGGTGCTTCGCGGCGTCCCGGGCATCCGCTTCGTCTTTTTCGACGACGGCGACGTGGTCCGGCATCAGCTGGTGTCGGCGATCGTGAGGGCGTACGACGCCCACGACGCCCGCAAGAGCGATCGCGGATCCGCCCCCCCTTCATCGTGATGGCGGCGGCGGTCACGGACCGTCAGGATCGAGTCGCGGTGTCACCGGCGCGGCTGGCCCGGACCGCCGAGCGCGCCCTCAGCGCGGTGGGCCGCGCGGCGGGTGACGTCGACGTGCTCATCGTGGACGATCCGGCGATCAAGCGGCTCAACCGAACGTCATCGCGGCGTCGCCCGGCGCACGGACGTCCTGGCGTTCCCGCTCGAGACACCCGGAACGCCGCAGCCCGCTCGTCGGCCAGATCGTGATCTCGGCCGAGACGGCCCGGCGCCAGGCGCGGCGTCTCGACGTCGCGCTGGCGACCGAGCTCGACCTGCTCGTCACGCATGGCGTGCTCCATCTGGTCGGCTACGACGACCGCGATCCGGTCGAGGCGCGCCTGATGCACGAGCGTGAGCGCCAGATCCTCTCGGCCGGGCGCCGCCCGCCGCCCGCCAGACTCTGGCACGGCCTTCTGGACGCGCCGCTCCCGTCCGCGGCCGCTGGTGGTCGAAGGAGGCCTGATTCCGCGCGTACCAAACGAGCGATGCGGCGCCGCGCCGCCCTACAAGCGATGGAACGGGCGCGACGGAGCCGTGTCGCGTCTGTCTCAGGCCATCCTCGGCCGAAGCCGGCCTCATGGACCCCGCTACAATGACCAGCCGCGCCGGGTTCGTCTCGCTCATCGGCCGGCCGAACGCCGGGAAATCGACGCTCCTCAACCGCCTCGTCGGCGAGAAGCTATCGATCGTGTCTCCCCGGCCCCAGACGACCCGTAATCGCATCACCGGGATCAAGAATCTGCCCGGCGCGCAGGTGATCTTCGTCGATACGCCCGGGCTCTATCCAGGCCGACGGCAAGCTCGGCGAGTTCATGCAGAAGACCGCGCAGCGCGCGGTCGAGGACGTCGATCTGGTCTGCCTGGTCGTCGATGCGTCGACGCGTCGACGGCCCTGACCGGATCGTCGTCTTGGCCCGCTACGCGACTTACACGGCCCGGTGTTTTGCGTGCTGAACAAGGTCGACCGCGTGCGACCCAAGGCCGGATCCTGCCGCTGATCGACCGCTGGCGAAGAGGCGCGCGCGTTCGACGAGATCGTGCCCGTCTCGGCGATCGAGGGCACCAACTGCGATCGCCTCGTCGACCGCATCGTCGAGCATTGCCCGAGCATCCGCCGTTCTTCCCGGCGGACGCGACCAGCGACCAGCCCGAGACCTTCTAGGTCGCCGAGATGATCCGTGAGCAGGTCTTCATGCTGACACGGCACGAGGTCCCGTACGCGATCGCCGTTCGCGTGGAGTAGCTGACCGAGACGTGAGCATCCCGCCTGTCTGGAGATCAGGCCGAGATCTTCGTCGAGCAGGAGTCGCAGAAGGGAATCATGATCGGCCAGGGCGGCGCCGATGCTGAAGCAGATCGGCACGGAGGCGCGGGGCGACCTCGAGTCGTTCTTCGGCATGAAAGTGTTTCTCGGGCTCAGGGTCGAAGTGCGAAAGAACTGGCGACGTGACGAGCGAGCGCTCCGCGAGTTCGGATTCCGGCTGACCTCCTGACGATCCCGAAGCATCGGGGCCCAGATCGTCGGTGAGGATCCGCCGGCGACGCCAGCCCGTCTCGAGCCCCGCGACGGAACCGCATTGGCCTGCGAGAGCCGGATGGCCGTCTCCGCGAACACACCTTCCGCCGGACCGCCATCGAGAGGCCGGCCGACCGGATGGGACGGGCTCGCGCGGGAGAGTGTATGATCGTGAGGGTCGTGCTCGGCAACACGGCGGCGGTCGTCATCGGCTCCTTCCCGCTCGGCGAGAGCGACCGGGTCGTGACCCTCTTCGCGCGCGACTGGGCAAGATCCGCGGGGTCGCGAAAGCGGCCCGGCGCATTCGCTCACGCTTCGGCAGCGCCCTCGAGCTCTGCACGCTGGGCGAGCTCGTGTCTCTTCGAGGCGGCCGCAGCGAGCTGGTCCAGTCGACCACTTCGACATCATCCGGCCCTTCGCGCGGGTGCGCGAGCGATCTGGAGCGGCTGGGCAGGCGGCGTGGATGGTCGAGTGTGTAGCCGCGACTCACCGCCGAACGCGACCGGCAAGTCGCCCTGTACGCCCTGCTGGTCCGGGTCTCCGGCGCGCTGGAATGGCCACGCCGGCCGGCGCAGGTGGCGATCGCCTTCGGCGTGCGCTGCATGGAACGCTCTCGGCCACCGTCCGAGGCTCGACGCGTACGTGCGTGCGGGCTCGCCTATCCCGTTCCCGCGTCCGGCGCTGGGCTCGGCGGTCTCAATTGCGAGGCCTGCGCCCGGCCGGTGCGGACGCGGTCCGATTTCAGCCCGCTACGATCGGCGCCTTCGAGCGGCTCGCGCGGTCTCGTGGGACGAGGCACTGGCCCTTCCCCTCGGCCGGCCGAGGCCGAGCTTCACGCCCTCCTGGAGGCTCAGGTCGCGCGCCTCATCGGCCATCCGACGCGGTCGACCCAGTTTCAGCGAGAGGTCCAGCGGCTGGCTCCGATCTCGGGAAGCGTGATTGCCGACGAGGCTAGTCTAGGATGAGCCTATGAATATGGACGTGCGAGCCGACGCCGTCGGGGGCTGGGGCCCCGGCGGCCGAGGTTTCGCCTATGAATATGGACGTGCTGGTCTCCCTGTCGAAGCGACGGGGATTCGTGTTCCAGTCGAGCGAGATCTACGGCGGCACGGGCTCGTGCTGGGACTATGGCCCGCTGGGCGTGGAGCTCAAGAACAACATCAAGCGCGTATGGTGGCGCGACTTCGTGCAGAACGCGCGCGGACATGGTCGGGCATCGATGCGTCCATTCTCATGCATCCGACGGTATGGAAGGCGAGCGGCCACCTCGATCACTTCACCGATCCCATGGTCGACTGCCGGGAGTGCAAGCATCGCTTCCGCGCCGACCATGTCGATGCGCTCCCGTGGGTCCACTATCTGCCCCGCCACCAAGGGCAACAAGTTCACGATCCCGGCCGGGGAGGCCGTGCGGCCATTGCGGACAGCGACGGACCCTGTGTCCCGGAGTGCGGCAAGGGCGAGCTGACGGCGCCCCGCCAGTTCAATCTGATGTTCAAGACCTTCATGGGGCCCGTCGAAGAGGACGCGGCCGTCACCTATCTGCGCCCCGAGACCGCGCAGGCGATGTTCGTCAACTTCGACAACGTGCTGCAGTCCATGCGGCTCAAGCTCCCGTTCGGAATCGCCCAGGCCGGCCGATCGTTCCGCAACGAGATCACGCCCGGCAACTTCATCTTTCGCACGCGCGAGTTCGAGCAGATGGAGATCGAGTACTTCGTGAACCCGAACGATCGTGTCGACGGACGTCCCGCCGACGAGTACTGGCACGACCGGTGGATCGAGGACTGCATGGCGTGGTTCCGCCGCTACGGTCTCTCGCGCCGACAATCTCCGGCTCCGCGAGCACGAGCGTGACGAGCTGGCGCACTACGCGAAGCGCACGGTCGACATCGAGTACAGACTTCCCCATCGGCTGGAGCGAGCTGATGGGCATCGCCAACCGCACCGACTTCGACCTCAAGCAGCACGCCAAATGGAGCGGCAAGTCCCTCACGTACTTCGACGAGGAACGGAAGGAGCACGTGGTGCCCTTCGTCGTCGAGCCCGCCGCTGGCGTCGACCGCGCGCTGCTGGCGTTCATGGCCGACGCATACCGCGAGGAAGAAGTGCGTGGCGAGAAGCGGGTCGTGCTCAAGCTTCACCCCGAGCTGGCGCCCGTCAAGATCGCGGTGCTGCCGCTCCTGAAGAAGCGCGACGATATCGTGCGCACGGCGCAGACGATCCGCGCCGATCTCGCCAGGCACTGGCGTGTCGTCTACGACGACACGGCGGCCATCGGCCGACTCTATCGTCGCCAGGACGAGGTCGGCACCCCTACTGCGTGACGGTCGACGTGCAGACGGTCGGGGACAGCGAGCGCGGCGAGGTCGGCGACCTGCGAGTGACCATTCGCGAGCGCGACTCGATGGAGCAGGCGAGAGCGCCCATCGCGGAGCTCGGAGCGGTGTTCCGTGAGCTCCTCGACGGCGCGCCGTGGTCTCAGGTGTCGGCGCGCTATCCCGTGCCGGTGCGACTAAGGCGTCTGGCCCTTGAGGGGAGCGCCGGGGACCGGCGGGGTGAGCCTGAACGGGTCCCGAACCCGTCGTCGCCGGCGGCGGTGACGGCAGAGCCGGTGCCGAGGTCGGCGGCTGCGGCGTCGCCGCCGGCGGTGCCAGCTGAGCTCTTGGTTGCCCGACCCCGTTACACGCCATCCCGGCCTCGCTTCCCTTCACGAACGCCATCGGTACCGGGCGGAGGCACTCGCCCGAGGGATCCTCGTCGACAGCATCGACACGACCTGCTCGGGGACCGGGAAATCCTCTTTGGGGCTTTCACCGAGAACCTTGCCCATGAACGTGACCCAGATCGGGACCGCGACTCGAGAGCCGGTCTCGTCCTTCCCGAGGCTGCGAGGGCGATCGTAGCCGACCCAGACGCCGGTGGCGAGGCGGGGCGTGAACCCCATGAACCACGCGTTCGAATAGTCGTTCGTCGTCCCGGTCTTAGCGGCCACGGGTCGCCCCAGCCCCTTCGCCGCCTGGCCGGTCCCGCGCTCGACGACGCCCCGGAGCATTTGAGTGACCACGTATGCGGTTTCGGGCGCCAGCGCCTCCCGGCCTTCCGGCACGTGCTCCTCGAGGAGCTTGCCCTGCGCGTCGGTGACATAGCGAATCGTCACCGGGGGCATCAATACGCCCTGGTTCGCGAGCGTGCCATAGGCCGACGTCATTTCGAGGAGCGAGACGTCCGACGTGCCGAGCGCCAAGCTCAAGTTGACGTCGAGCGGGCTCGTGATTCCCATGCGCCGCGCGACCTGGATGGTCTTGGCGAGTCCGACCCGCTCCTGAAGCTTGACGGTCACCACGTTCACCGACTCCTCGAGTCGCCTGCTGGAGCGTGGTCGAGCCGCGGAACTTGCGATCGTAGTTTTCGGGCTTCCAGACCTGGCCGTTTTTCCCCCCGACGGGGAACGACACCGGGGAGTCCTCGATCTGCGAGGCTGGGGTGAAGCCGGCCTCGAGCGCGGCGATATAGATGAAGGGCTTGAACGCAGAGCCGGGCTGCCGCTTGGCCTGCACGGCTCGGTTGAACTCGCTGCGGAAGAAGTCGGAGCCGCCGACCATCGCCTTCACGTAGCCGGTCTGCGGCTCGACCGTCACCACCGCGCCCTCGGGGTACTCGGGACGGGTCCCAGCCCCAGCCGTCGCCTGGGTCGTCGTGCGGCCCTGGAGCGCTTTGAGGCCTTCGCGAAGTGATTGCTCGGCGGTGAGCTGCATCGTCGGGTTCAAGGTCGTGTAGACGTTCAGTCCGCCCTTGAGGACCAGGTCGGGACCGTACTTCGCTTCAAGCGTCTGCTGGACGTAGTCGATGAAGTACTGACCGGTCGTGCGCCGCCGCTCGGGCGGGATCAGCCCGAGATCGGTCTTCGCCAGACGCTTGGCTTCGTCGTCCTTGATGGTGCCGAAGTCGGCCATCCGGCGTAGCACGACCTCGCGCCGCCGCTTGGCCGCCTCGGCGCGATCGAACGGTGAGTAGTTCGTCGGCGCCCGCGGCAGGCCGGCGATCAGCGCCGATTCGCGCACCGTCAGCTCCGACACAGACTTGCCGAAGTATGTCCGCGCCGCGGCCTCGACGCCGTACGAGCCGTGGCCGAAGTACACCTGGTTCAAGTACATCTCGAGGATGCGGTCCTTCGAGTACCGGCGCTCGAGCTCCAGAGCCAGCACGGCCTCTTTCAGCTTCCGCTCGAGGCTCTTGTCGGGTGTGAGAAAGAGCACCTTGGTGAGCTGCTGGGTGATAGTGCTGCCGCCCTCGACGATCCGGCCGCGCCGATAGTTCTGGACGACCGCCCGCGCCACGCCGATCGGGTCGATCCCCCAGTGGGAGTAGAACCGACGGTCCTCGGTCGCCAGGATCGCGTCGCGGAGCGACTGCGGGATCTGGGACAGGGGCACCAGGATGCGGCGTTCGACGTGGAGCTCGGTAATCGCCTCGTCGTTGTCGTCGTAGATCTTGGTGCCCTGGATGGGCTGGAGCGTCTCGAGCGCGGTAACCGAAGGAAGCGAGCGGGGAAGAATCGTGAACGCATAGAGGGCGGCCGCGCCCACCACGAGGAGGCCAAGAAGCGTGAGGCCGCCGATGCCGACGAGCAGCCGTCGCAACCAGCGGCGACGCCAGAGCGGAGGCTTCGGAGGGCGGCCCGGGGAACTGTCCGTCGCGACAGCCATCACCCCGACATTATAGGCCCCCGAGGCCCTCGAACCGTCCGTTGCCTTGCACCCCTCGAATCGGTGTGATACAACGCCGGTGCTTTGAGCCTCGCGGAGTTCCGCCCGGTCGACGAGCAACTGCACATCATCAGACGAGGGGTCGCCGACATCATCGTGGAGGCCGAGCTCGCCCAGAAGCTCGAACGCTCCCGCCGCTCGAAGGCGCCGCTCCGCGTCAAGCTCGGACTCGACCCGACCGCGCCCGATCTCCATCTGGGTCACACGGTGGTGTTGAGAAAGCTCCGGGACTTCCAGGACCTCGGCCATCAGATCATCGTGATCATCGGCGACTTCACCGGGATGATCGGTGATCCGACCGGCCGCTCGGAGACCCGCAAGCCGCTCACGCGAGACGAGATTCTCGCGAACGCGGAGACGTACCGCGCACAGCTCGGCAAGGTCATCGACATGTCACGCACGCGCGTGGAGTTCAACTCGACGTGGCTCGCGCCGTTGACGTTCGAACACATCATTCGCGAAACGGCCAGCCTGACGGTCGCGCGCATGCTCCAGCGCGAGGACTTCGCGGCGCGGTACGCGGCCGAGCGTCCGATCAGCTTGCACGAGTTCCTGTATCCGATCGCGCAGGCGTACGACTCGGTCGCGCTCCACGCCGATATCGAGATGGGCGGCACCGATCAGACGTTCAATCTTCTGGTAGGGCGCGACTTGCAGCGCGCGCACGGCCAGGAGCCGCAGATCGCCGCTGACGGTGCCGTTACTCGAGGGGCTCGATGGCGTGCAGAAGATGTCCAAGAGCTACGGTAACTACGTCGGCATCAACGAGAAGGCCGAAGACATTTTCGGCAAGCTGATGTCGGTCTCCGACGCGATGATGTGGCGCTACTTCGAGCTGCTCACGCGAATTCCGGAATCTGAAATCGGCGCGCTCCGGTCCGGACATCCGATGGAAGCCAAGAAGCGGCTTGCCCGCACCATCACCGCGCAGTACCACGGCGATCGCGGCGCCGACGAAGCGGAAGAGCACTTTGCCCGCGTGCATCAGCAGCGCGACGTGCCCGACGAAATCGAAACCGCACGTGTGCCCTCGACCGGCGCCGCCGGCCGTGGTCTGCCGCCCAAAGGCTCGCCATGGCCGGTGTGGCTCGTGCTCAAGGAAGCCGGCCTGGTGCCCTCGACGTCCGAAGCGCGGCGCATGATCCAGCAGGGCGCGGTCGAAGTCGATCGTCGGCGGGTCACGAGCACCGAAGAAACGCTGGCGCCCGGGAGCGCCTACCTGATCCAGGTGGGCAAGCGACGCTTCAAGCGCGTGGTGCTCGAAGGGGCTGGTTAAGAGCTTGACAAGGGGTAGGTCGATCCGTATAGTCAGTCGTTGCCTCGCGGAGACGTGAGGCGCTCAGACGTAAGCCCGGTCACTTCCAAGCTGACCGTAGTGCTCTTTGAAAGCCAAATATGCTACTGGCTCACCGAAAAGGTGTGAGCACCATCCGTTCTAACGAGTACCTTGCGCTCGGCCGAGTGACTGCAGTAGTTCGCAGTAACACGTTCGAGCTTGAGGACCAGGTTCATCGCTTTTTTTGGCGAGTTTGATCCTGGCTCAGAGCGAACGCTGGCGGCGTACTTAACACATGCAAGTCGTACGAGGATCGTCGGGTTAGCAATAATTCGGCGGTTCTAGTGGCGCACGGGTGAGTAACACGTGGGTAACCCACCCTTGAGACCGGGATACCCTCTCGAAAGGGAGGCTAATACTGGATACGTTCCCTGGGACGCAAGATCTGGGGAGGAAAGGTGGCGAAAGCTGCCGCTCTTGGAGGGGCTCGCGGCCTATCAGCTAGTTGGTGAGGTAACGGCTCACCAAGGCTATGACGGGTAGCTGGTCTGAGAGGACGACCAGCCACACGGGAACTGAGATACGGTCCCGACTCCTACGGGAGGCAGCAGTGGGGAATTTTCCGCAATGGGCGAAAGCCTGACGGAGTGACGCCGCGTGGGGGACGAAGGCCTTCGGGTCGTAAACCCCTGTCAGAGGGAAAGAAGGGTGTCGGCGTGAATAGCGCCGGCATTTGACGGTACCTTCAGAGGAAGCCCCGGCCAACTCTGTGCCAGCAGCCGCGGTAAGACAGAGGGGGCAAGCGTTGCTCGGAATCACTGGGCGTAAAGGGCGCGTAGGCGGGATGGCAAGTCGGTCGTGAAATCCTTCGGCTCAACCGAAGAACGTCGGCCGATACTGCCGTTCTTGAGGGATGCAGAGGAGATTGGAATTCCCGGTGTAGCGGTGAAATGTGTAGAGATCGGGAGGAACACCGGTGGCGAAGGCGGGTCTCTGGGCATTTCCTGACGCTGAGGCGCGAAAGCGTGGGGAGCAAACGGGATTAGATACCCCGGTAGTCCACGCTGTAAACGATGACGACTAGGTGTGGGGGGGGTTAGTCCTTTCCGTGCCGCAGCTAACGCATTAAGTCGTCCGCCTGGGGAGTACGGCCGCAAGGTTGAAACTCAAAGGAATTGACGGGGGCCCGCACAAGCGGTGGAGCATGTGGTTCAATTCGATGCAGAGCGAAGAACCTTACCTGGGCTTGACATGCTGGAAGTAGAAACCCGAAAGGGGGACGACCTGTTAAGTCAGGAGCCAGCACAGGTGGTGCATGGCTGTCGTCAGCTCGTGCCGTGAGGTGTTGGGTTAAGTCCCGCAACGAGCGCAACCCTCACCCTATGTTGCCATCAGTTCGGCTGGGCACTCTTAGGGAACTGCCGGCGAAGAGCTGGAGGAAGGGGGGGATGACGTCAAGTCCGTATGCCCCTTATGTCCAGGGCTACACACATGCTACAATGGTCGGTACAGAGGGTTGCCAACCCGCGAGGGGGAGCCAATCCCATAAAGCCGATCTCAGTTCGGATTGCAGGCTGCAACTCGCCTGCATGAAGTAGGAATCGCTAGTAAGCGCAGATCAGCAGGCTGCGCTGAATACGTTCCCGGGCCTTGTACACACCGCCCGTCACACCACGAAAGCCAGTTGTACCAGAAGTCGCCGAGCTAACCGCAAGGACGCAGGCGCCCAAGGTATGGTTGGTGATTGGGGTGAAGTCGTAACAAGGTAGCCGTAGGGGAACCTGCGGCTGGATCACCTCCTTTCTAAGGAGCTCCGAGAGCCTCGACGATCTGTTCGATCCGATGGGTCTCTGGTCGTCGGGCTCTCCAGCTTCGTTTTCGTTCGCACCTCCACGTGGCCAGTAGCATTTTTTTCGCCTGGGGCCTTTAGCTCAGGTGGCTAGAGCGCGCGCTTGATAAGCGCGAGGTCCCTGGTTCGATCCCAGGAAGGCCCACCAGATGGCAAGCGGGGATGTAGCTCAGTTGGGAGAGCACCTGCTTTGCAAGCAGGGGGTCGCCGGTTCGAATCCGGTCATCTCCACCAGGCGCGAATGAGGAAGGATCTCTGCGAGTCTTACTCGCTACGATCTTTGAAAACCGAATACGGAGATTCTCGAGTGTAGCCAGGCATGTTCTCCACAAGAATCAAGTTCGTGGTCAAGCTACTAAGAGCGAACGGTGGATGCCTTGGCGCCGGGAAGCGATGAAGGACGTGGCAAGCTGCGATAAGCCTCGGGGAGCCGCAAGCAGGCATCGATCCGGGGATGTCCGAATGGGGGAACCTGGGTGGGGTAATGCCCACTCGTCCGTGGCTGAATTCATAGGCCACGGCACGCGAACCGAGGGAACTGAAACATCTCAGTACCTCGAGGGAAAAGAAAGCAACCGCGATAGCCCTAGTAGCGGCGAGCGAACGGGC
>CAVRLO010000020.1:0-90000 GCA_963721815.1 uncultured Candidatus Rokubacteria bacterium | reverse complement strand
ACCTCTAGTGTGCGAGCTGTTCCGCCAGGAGCATCGCTCGGTAGCTATGTCCGGCAGGGATAAGCGCTGAAGGCATCTAAGCGCGAAACCCGCCTGAAGATGAGACCTCCCAGGGCGTAAGCCCTCTGAAGGGCCCTCGCAGATTACGAGGTTGATAGGCCGGAGGTGTAAGCGCTGTAAGGCGTTCAGCTGACCGGTACTAATCGCCCGTGCGGCTTGACCACGGTTTTTTTCTCGGTCATCACTCACACGTGCGAGAGCAACGTCTGGCTACGCTCGAGAGTCTCCGTGTTCGGCGCATCGGCGAGCACCGCCGATGCGAGAATTCGATTCCCGGTGGCGATTCCGGAGGGGCCACACCCGTTCCCATCCCGAACACGGAAGTTAAGCCCTCCAGGGCCGATGGTACTGTGCTGGCAACGGTACGGGAGAGTAGGTCGCTGCCGGGTTAATTCAATGAGGGGGGCCGATCTTGGTCCCCCTCATCTTTTTCGCCGGGCCACCTATCGCGAGGCGGCGGCGACCCGATCGGACCGCGTCAGTGCGCGAACGCGGCGACGAAGCCCAGGACGAATCCGACGACCGTGAGAGCGATGGCGGCAAGCGCGAGCAGCCAGTCGACCGTCGTCTCGGCCCGGCGCTCGGCCAGCGATAGCACCAGACCCGAAGCGAAGCCCCCCACGAACCCCCCGGCGTGCGCCAGATTGTTCACGCCCGACATGAAGAAGCCCGCGATGAAGAGGACCAGCGCCCACTGACCGTACTGTTGCAGGAACAGCCGGCCGAATGCGCCGCCGCGTCTTCGACCGTAGGCGACGAGGGCCCCGAGCAGCCCGAAGATCGAGCCCGAGGCGCCGACGGTGAACGGCACGTCGAAAGTATTCGACAGTACGAACCCGGCTACACCCGACACGGTGAAGATCACGATCAGCCGCGCGGGGCCGTAGTAGCCCTCGACCTCGGGTCCGAGCTGACGGATCCACAGCACATTGAAGATGATGTGCAGGAGGCCGCCGTGCAGGTAGATCGCCGTGAGCACCGTCCACCAGTGTCCGGCCTGCCAGGGAATGGCGCCGGCGGCGCCGAACGCCCACAGCGCGCGGTTGCTCGGCGCGAACACGTCGAAGATGCCGCGTGGACGAAGGGCCGACGCCGGATCGAACACGAGCGTGGCGACGTAGAGCGCAACGCACGCGAGCGTCACTGCGTTCGTGAAGTTCCACGAGCGAAAGATCTGCCTCAACGGACCGGCGAATCCCCACATGCCGGGATTGCGACGCCCGCAGACGAGGCACACGGGTGCGGCGGCATGCGTCAGCCTCCCGCAGGAAGGGCAGAGAATCGATCCGGTCGTCTTACGGAACATCGCGGTCCTCGTCGAGACGCGCTCGGTGGGCCTCATCGAGCCACACGCCGATATCGATGACGCAGCAAGCGAGGGAGCAGAGAGAACGGCCCGCACTTCCCCGCCGCGGCGCACGAGCGCTGGACGTCGGGCAGGTCACGGCGCGCTCGCGTCCGGGAGAGGGCGTCATCGGCGGTCGACATGGCTGACGACGAATGCGTCGTCCATCCTGGCTCGAATCCTACGAGGGGCCGCAAAGCGTGTCAACTCGGGCACTTGGCGCCCGCGTGAGCCACGGTTTTCGTTGACACTCATCGACAGCGTCGCGTAGAGTTGCGGAGATCCCTCCACCCGAGGAGTCCACTGCATGAATCGAACGCAATCTGCGATTGCCCGCTTGGCCTTCTGGATCGCCCCGGTGCTGCTGGCCGGCCTGATCTTCGGTGGCCTCGTCACCGCGCCCGACACCCTGGCCGCGACGCCCCAAGGCCAGCACCCGGCGGGGGTGAGGCGAACCTCATCGTTCCCGACCTGGGCTCGGTCGCGGTCGGCGGGATGAACGGCCGTGCGCTCTTGATGATCGGCCTGGTCGTCTGCGCGCTCGGGCTTCTGTTCGGCATCGTGATCTTCAAGCAGCTGAAGAGTCTGCCGGTGCACGCGTCGATGCGGGAGATCTCCGAGCTGATCTACGAGACCTGCAAGACGTACCTGATCACCCAGGGGAAATTCCTCCTGGTCCTCGAAGCGTTCATCGGCGTCATCATCGTGCTCTACTTCGGCGTGCTCCTGAAGTTCGACGCCTCGAAGGTGCTGATCATCCTCGCCTTCAGCCTGATCGGCATCGGGGGAAGCTACGGTGTCGCGTGGTTCGGGATGCGGATCAATACCTTCGCGAACTCCCGCACCGCCTTCGCGAGCCTCGCGGGCAAGCCCTTTCCGGTGTACGCGATCCCGCTCAAAGCCGGGATGAGCGTGGGGATGCTCCTGATCAGCGTCGAGCTGTTCCTCATGCTCTGCATCCTGCTCTTTATTCCAGGCGACTACGCCGGGCCATGCTTCATCGGATTCGCCATCGGCGAATCGCTCGGCGCCGCCGCGCTCCGGATCGCGGGCGGCATCTTCACGAAGATCGCCGACATCGGCTCCGACCTCATGAAGATCGTGTTCAACATCAAGGAGGACGACGCGCGCAACCCGGGCGTGATCGCCGACTGCACCGGCGACAACGCCGGCGACTCGGTGGGGCCGAGCGCGGACGGATTCGAGACGTACGGCGTCACCGGGGTGGCCCTCATCTCGTTCATCCTGCTCGCGGTGAAGGAGCCGGCGGTGCAGGTGCAGCTGCTGGTCTGGATCTTCACGATGCGCGTGCTCATGATCGTCGCGAGCGGGGTGTCCTACCTCCTCAACGAGAGCGTTGGCCCGCGCGAAGTACGGCACCGCCGACGCGTATGAACTTCGAGGCCCCGCTCACCTCGCTGGTCTGGATCACGTCGATCGTATCCGTGCTCCTGACGTACTTCGCGTCGTGGGAGCTGATTCGCGACCTGGGTGACGGCTAGTCTCTGGTGGAAGCTGTCGACGGTCATCACCTGCGGAACGCTGGCGGGCGCGATCATCCCGGAGCTGGTCAAGATCTTCACCTCGACCGAGTCGGGCCACGTCCGCGAGGTCGTGACGTCGGCGCGGGAAGGCGGCCCCTCGCTCGGGATCCTGTCAGGGCTCGTCGCCGGAAACTTCAGCGCGTACTGGCTCGGCATCGTCATCGTCGTGCTGATGGGGATCGCGTACACCGTCAGCACGGCCGGGCTCGGCGTGCTCATGGTCGGCGCCGGCGGTCTTCGCGTTCGGCCTGGTCGCGTTCGGCTTCCTCGGCATGGGACCGGTGACGATCGCGGTGGATTCGTATGGTCCGGTCACGGACAACGCCCAGTCGGTCTTCGAGCTCTCGCTCATCGAGCAGATTCCCAACGTGAAGCAGTCGCTCAAGCGCGACCACGGCATCGACGTGAACTTCGAGGCGGCCAAGCACCTGCTCGAGGAGAACGACGGCGCCGGGAACACGTTCAAGGCGACGGCCAAGCCCGTGCTCATCGGCACGGCGGTGGTCGGCGCGACGACGATGATCTTCTCGATCATCGTCGTGCTCACGCACGGCCTCACGCAGAACCTCGACAAGCTCTCGCTCCTCCATCCGCCGTTCCTGCTCGGGCTCATCACCGGCGGCGCCGTCATCTACTGGTTCACCGGCGCGTCGATGCAGGCGGTGACGACCGGCGCCTATCGTGCGGTGGAGTTCATCAAGGCCAACATCCGGCTCGAGGGCGCGACGAAGGCCTCGGTGACCGACAGCAAGCGCGTGGTCGAGATCTGCACGCAGTACGCCCAGAAGGGCATGTTCAACATCTTCCTCACCGTGTTCTTCTCGACCCTGGCGTTCGCCTTCCTGGAGCCCTACTTCTTCATCGGCTATCTGATGTCGATCGCGCTCTTCGGACTCTACCAGGCGGTGTTCATGGCGAACGCCGGCGGCGCCTGGGACAACGCCAAGAAGATCGTCGAGGTGGACCTGAAGGAGAAAGGCACCGCGCTCCACGCGGCGACCGTCGTCGGCGATACGGTCGGCGACCCCTTCAAGGACACCTCGTCGGTCGCGATGAATCCGGTCATCAAGTTCACGACCTTGTTCGGCCTTCTGGCCGTCGAGCTCGCGGTCACGTTGACGGCCGAGAGCGGTCCCTTCTTGAGCCGGGCGCTGGCCGCAGTCTTCTTCGCCGTATCGGTCGTCTTCGTCTGGCGTTCGTTCTATGGCATGCGCATCCAGGCCAGCGCGCCCCCGGCCACGGGCGCCCCGGCGGGGCGGGTGGTCGTGGCCGCGCGAGGCAAGTAGCGCCAGGTGGAGTTCCTCTCCGGCGTCGTCAGCGGGGCCTACTCGCTCGACGATCTGATTCGCTGGGGCGGCTATGTCGTCCTGTTCGCGATCGTGTTCACCGAGACGGGGCTCCTGGTGGGCTTCTTCCTGCCCGGTGATTCCCTGCTCATCACGGCGGGTGTCGTGGCCGCCGCCGGGCGGGCTCAACATCTGGTGGCTGAACGTCCTGCTCATCGTCGCCGCGGTCACGGGCGACAGCGTCGGTTACGCCATCGGGGCGCGACTGGGCCCGCGGCTGTTCACGCGGCCGAAGTCGCTCCTGTTCAATCCGCGCCATATCGAGCGGACCAGGGCTTTCTACGAGCGGCACGGGGCGAAGACGATCGTCATCGCCCGCTTCGTCCCGATTATCCGCACCTTCGCGCCGGTGGTCGCGGGCGTCGGTCAGATGGAATACCACCGGTTCCTCTTCTACAATGTGGCAGGCGGCGTCGGATGGGTGACCAGCATGACGTGGGCGGGCTATCTGCTAGGTCGAGCTGATCCCGAACATCGGTGACTACGTTCACATCGTCGTCGTCGTCGTGATCGTGCTGTCCGTCATTCCCATCCTCGTCGAGATCGTCCGGGAGCGTCGGCGGCGGTCGGTCTGATTCTTTCCGCGTTCGCGAGCGTCGTCGGGCGGCTTCCGGGGCGCCTGGCGACGTGGCTGGGCCGCGGCATCGGCGATCTCGCGTACGTCGCGCTCGCGAGTCGCCGCCGGCTGGCGCGGGCGAACCTTGCGCGTGCGTTCCCGGCGATGACGGAGAGCGATCGCCGCCGAATCTGCCGTGGGTCGTTCCAGCACCTCGGGCTGATGCTCGTCGAGCTCTGCGCGGCGCTGACCGCTCCCCCCGAGCGGATCCTCGCGGGGATCACGGTCCTACGGCTTGGAGCACCTCAAGGATGCGATGGCCAAGCATGGTCGGGCGCTCGTGCTGACGGCCCATCTAGGAAACTGGGAGCTTCTTGCTCTGGCCCACCGGCTGACGGGCTTCCCGACAACGGTGGTGATGCGGGCCCTCGATGCGGTGTGGCTCGACGTGCTGGCGGATCGACTGCGGCGGCGGTCCGGGATCGAGCTGGTCGACAAGCGTGCCGCGCTTCGGCCCGTCCTGGGCGCCCTCAATCGCGGTCGGATCGTCGCGCTGCTCCTGGATCAGAACGCCTCCCGGCGCGAGGGCATCTTCGTCTCCTTCTTCGGCCGGCCCGCGTCGACTTCAAAGAGCTTGGCCGTCCTGGCGGTGCGCACGCGAACCCCGGTCGTGCCGATCTTCATCTACCGGGATCGGGTCCATGAGCACCGGCTCGTGATCCATCCCTCCTTCGGTGTCGACGCAGTGGGCGACAGCGAGCAAGCCGTCGCCGAGCTCACGCAACGCTGTGCGACCACCACCGAGTCCGCGATCGCCGCGGCCCCGGATCAGTGGCTGTGGGTCCACAACCGTTGGAGGACCCAGCCGGCGCCTCCCGCGGAGTCGCGACCGTGATCAGGAGAGACGTGCTGGTGGCGCTGCTCGTCGCGGCGGTCGTCGGGGCGATCCCGCTCCCGGCCCCCGCCATCGACGTTGATTCGTATCGGGTCGCCGTCGCGTCGGGCGCAGTCGGCGCTGTGGCCGGCCGGGTCTATGAAGAGCGCAAGCGCCCGGGCGCACCGGACCTCCCGCTCACCGGCGCCGCGGTGTTCATCCTCCCGAATTCGGCCGACGTCGTGAGGAGGCTCGAGGAGATCAAGAGGACGGCGCGCGATTCTGTCGACGCCTATCGCGCCGCCGCTCCCTCGATCCTGGCGATTCGTCGAGCCTATGAGAAGGAGCTGTGGGATTCCGGGGCCGTGGACCTGGTGAAGGCCGCGACGGCCGACGCCGAGGGGCGATTCGTCGTGGCGGATCTTCCGGCGGGAGACTGGCTTCTCATCGCCACCTACAGCGTCAAGACTGACAAAAAGGCCCCGGCCGATCCACCCAAGCAGCGTGGTGTCTATACTCCGAGGACCCATCTGACGGGTTTTCAGCAAATGACGGTCTGGCTCCGTGAAGTCACGGTCACGAAGGGGCGTTCGGAGAATCTGGAGTTGACGGACAGAGGGGCCTGGTTCTCGGGTGTCGTCGAAGAACGAGCTCCGGACGCCGGCCGAGCTCCGGACGCCCGCCGCTAGGGCCGGCGTCCGGATTCTGCAAAGGTTACTTCTTCTCGGCCGGCTGCGCCGTCGCCTTGGCCGAAGCGCCCGGCTTGACCTGAACGGCCATCGCGGTGGCCTTGCCCTCGTGGTCCATATATCGGACCTGGACTTGATCACCCGGCTTCAGATCGGCGGCGGTGATCGCCTTTCCGGATTTCCGGATGGCGGTCTTCGAATCGACCGCGAACGTCCACTCGGCGTCCTTTCCCTTCTCTTTGCCGGCCATCATGAGGCTGTCAGCAGAAGCCGACTTGACCGTGCCGACGGCAGTCTTCGCCTTCTTCACGTCGGACTTCTTCATCTCGGCGGGCTTTTGGGCCGGCGCCGGAGTCGCCGCTGGAGCCGGTGTCGCCGGAGCGGGGGTTGTCGTCTGAGCGATGGCAGACCCGGCGAGGCTGATACCAAATGCCATTGCAATGAGTAGCGCGACAGATCTCTTCACGTTCGTCACTCCTTCGCTACAGGTTTGGGTTGGGGAAAGAACGTCCTACGGCCCATAGGACGGCGTGAGGCTCGGCATTTATTCTTTCCCTAAGTGTGCAGGAAGGCTGAGCGATATCCCAAATTCTCCTGTTCTGGCGAACGGCGTCCGTGTGGGCCGTTGACCGATTCGGGCTGTGCGTGATACAAACGATTTAATCCTCGTATATGGCGATTCGAGCCTCTTTTCGACTGTTGTTGGCAAGTTTCGTCGGAATTTTCACGCCGATCGCCATCTCGTCCGCCTACGCCGATGCGCAGTCGACGTCGCCCGATTTTCTCGAGGCGTCTGTTCCCTCGGCGTCGTCCGACGAATTCGCGCGGCCAGCTCCCGAGCTGGATACGAAACCGGAGGAGCCGAGCTTACAAGACGACGTGTCCGTATGGGTCCCGGAGGACTTCGATCCGTGGGCGTATGCTTTTGCGGAATCGTCGCGACTCCAGGCGCGATCGATCAGGCTCGTGAAGGTTCCCGAGTACTCCGTGACGCTGAACTCGCCGGTGAAACACTTCCTCGACCGGTTCACCACCAGCCGCCGCGACGTCGTGGGGTTGTGGTTACGTCGGTCCGGACAGTATCTCGGAATGATCTACCACGTCTTCAGGGCCAAGGGACTCCCCGACGATCTTGCCTTCACCGCCATGATCGAGAGCGGGTTCAATCCCGTCGCGGTATCCCGTGTGGGCGCCAAGGGACTCTGGCAGTTCATGGCGCCGACCGCACGGTTGTACGGCCTGCGCGTCGACCGCTGGGTGGACGAGCGCCTTGATCCCGAGAAGTCGACTGTGGCGGCCGCGCGATATCTCAACGACCTCTATGTTCGATATGGCTCCTGGGAGCTCGCCCAGGCCGCCTACAACGCGGGTGAGGTCAAGGTCGACAGGGCCATCCGCGGCACCGGGTCGACCGATTTCTGGGACCTACGGGAGTCCAAGTATCTCCGTCGAGAGACCAAGGACTTCGTCCCCGCGATCCAGGCGGCGATGGTGATCGGTCGCGACCCCAGTCAGTTCGGATTCGACCCGAGCCCACTGGCGGCGCCGGATGTCGAGCGCGTGAGCGTCCCGGCCTCCACGGACCTCCGGAAGCTGGCCGCGAGCAGCGGAATCTCGGCGCAGACCTTGCGCTCGCTCAATCCCGTGCTGATTCGTGGCATCAGCCCGCCGGATAGGACCTGGGAAGTCCGCGTGCCAGGCGGGACACGGGAAGCCGCGATGGCGGCCCTCACGCCCCGGACGAAGATCGCTCTGGTCGGCGCCCAACCGAAGCGCCGCACGGCCAGCGTGGGCATCCACGTTGTTCGGGCGCGCGACACCCTGAGCTCGATCGCCAAGCTCTACGGGGTGTCGACCAGCGACGTCGTCCGGTGGAACAATCTCGAGAACGGCGACGCGATTCGCCCGGGTGACCGGCTTCGCGTCACGAGTCTTCGCCCCGCCGTCGAGCTCGACGGACAGGGCGGGTTCAGGTGAGAGTCGAAGTCCGGCTCTTCGCCACCCTCGCCGAGTTTCTTCCCCCCGACGGCCTTGAAGGCGCGGCAGTGCTCGAGGTTCCCGACGGAAGCACCGTGACCGAGATTACCCGCCGCCTCGGGATCCCGTCCGATCTCGCGCGAGTCGTCCTGGTGAATGGTCGAGATGCCTCGTCGGAGGCGCCACTCACCGCTCGTGATGTCGTGACGATCTTTCCCCCGTTGGCCGGCGGGGCGAACTAGGAGTCGCGGGGACGCGTCGCCACCCGGCCGAAGCCGGCCCCGGAGCGTGCGGTGGGCTCGGCGCCGACCTGCTCGATCGTCGAATCGATCTCCGCACCCACCAGCAGCGCGACGCCGCTCCAGTAGAGCCAGAGCATCAACAGGATCAAGCCCCCGATCGAGCCGTACGTCGCGTTGTAGTAGCCGAAGTACCCCACGTAGAAGCGGAGCCCGAGCGACATCAGAAGCCAGGCGACGACCGCGAACGCCGAGCCGGGCGTGATCCAGGACCAGACACGGTCCGTGGCGGGGGCCAGGTAGTAGACGAGTGTCAGACCTGTCAGCAGCAGCACGATCACCACTGGCAGCTGGGCAAGCTTCCAGGCCAAGGCGAACGACGGACCAAGCCCCACGAAGCCGCCGATCGCCTCTCCGAGCCGTTCCCCGAAGACCAGCAGCAGCAGGGCGGTCAGGGCGAAGAGCGTGAACGTGAGGGTCAGCTCGATCGCGATGAGCCGCTTCCGCCACCAGCTCCGGCCGTCCGTGATGCCGTAGGCGACGTTCAGCGCCTTCATGACCGAGAGCATGCCGCTCGACGCGCCGACGAGCGCCGCGAGCGCCCCCACGGATACGAGGCCGCCGCTGGCGCCCCTGACGACCTCGGCCAAGGTCTTCTTGATCAGCGAGGCGGCATCTCCGGGCAGCACGCGGTCAACGTAGCGCATCAGCTGGGGCATGAGGTCGGGGATCGGTACCAGGCCGAGCAGCGCGGTAAGAAAGAGCAAGGTTGGCAAGAGCGCGAAGGCGACATAGTAGGAGAGCTCGGCGGCGCGGTCGAGAATTTCGTCCTGCCAGGACTTCTGATAGACGCGGGCACCCAGCCCCCGAAGGGAAAGCCCTCCGAGCGCCCAGGGGGAAGCCGCCGTGCGGCCTCGTCGCGGCCGCGTTCGCCTCAGCGGGGTCACCTCGCGCCCCATCGTAGCAGGGGCGGGGAGATCGTGTAGGAGTCTGGGCCGAGCACCCGAGAGCTCCTGTTCCCGTGGCGCGGACCTGGTCGCAAGGCTGGGCCCTCGGTGGCGGGTCATCGGAGAGACCTCTTTGCCACATCGGGATTTGGCGATGTTGACGTTCGGACTCATGCATGGCCACCCTTGACGCCAAAGTGATGACTGCGTCGAGATATCCGAGAGAGCGAGCATCCCGCCGGGTGTGATGCGCGTCTTTGGCTGGCTCCTTATCGTCGCGGGCGTCCTACTGGCAGTGACAGCGTTTTTCATCACGGCCAACGCGCCGCGCCTCAACCCGTGGCCGGCACTCGTTGGGGGTTTCTGCTTGACCGGGGTCGGGATCATCGTCCTGATGAACCGTAGACCAAAGTAGTCGCCCGCCGCGCGGACGGGCAAGGCGGTCGCCAATCGGCACCCGATCGAAGATGGCAGCCTTCCGCGTCGAGGGCGAATATGGAGGTTCGCGGCGCCCGTTTGACTGGTTCCTCGGCTTCAACGTCCTCGATGAGAGCGGCTGCGCGACGAGTCCACCATCCGCGACCGATCGGGCGAGAATCTGGATCTCAACGGAGACCACAACTTCAATCGCTTTAGCCCGGCCGTGGGGTTCACCTACCAACCGCTCACCCATCTGACGACCTTCTTCTCCTACAGCGAGGGGTTCCGCGCTCCCACTCCTGCGGAGCTCACGTGCGCCGACCCCGACGCTCCGTGCCGACTCCAACGCATTCGCCGCCGATCCGCCGCTCGATCCTGTCATCGCGCGCACGTACGAATTCGGCCTGCGGGGAAAGTTGCCGCTGGGGGACGCCTTCCTGTGGAGACTCGCCCTCTTTCGCACCGATCCGCAGGACAACATCCTGTTCATCGTCGCCGAGACGGGAGGGGCCGGCTTCTTCCAGAATGTCGCCAAGACACGTCGTCAGGGCGTCGAGGTTGGACTGCCAAGGGCGGTGGAAGCGGCTGCGGTACTTTCTGAACTACGCCTATGTCGATGCCACCTACCGGAGTGACGAGACGCTGGCGAGCGTCACCAATCCCAACGGCGTCCAGGTCCAGACCGGCGACCACATCCCCGGCATCCCGGCCCAGAACCTCAAGCTGGGAGCGGAGGTCGAAATCCTGAAAACCCTCTTTGTGGGCGCGAACGCTATCCACACGTCCGGGAGCTATCTGCGCGGCGACGACGGCAACAACCAGCCCAAGCTGGATGGCTACACGACGCTGAATCTGGCCGTCCGCTACGTTCCGATCAAGCATCTGGAGTTGTGGGGACGGGTCGACAATGTGTCCAACGCCCGCTACTCGACGGCCGGTGCCCTGAATTTCAACGCCTTCGCCGACCCAATCGCCGTCGAGAGATTCGCCGCCCCCGGCGCTCCCATCGCCGGCTGGGTCGGCGCCAAGGTGCGCTTTGAGGAAATCGCCCCTCAGCGGACGCTGCCGGGAGTGCCACCAGCGCCGAGCTCGAGAAGCTGCGGCGCGGTGATTGACGGGCCAGCCGCCCGTCGAGCGGCCGGCCCGTCGGCGAAGCTCCGCTCAGTCCCTGACCGCGAACACCCAGATCACGCCGCCCTGAGGCACCTCGGTCTTGGTGCCGCGGAACGTGTCGAGCCGGGCCTGCATCCGCTGCGCGTCGACGCCCCAGCCCGATTGCACGGCGATGTACTGCACACCGTCGACGGCAAACGAGCTCGGCACGCCGGTGACCCCGGAGTTGGTCTTGAACTTCCAGAGCTCGGCACCGGTCTTGGCGTCGAACGCCCAGAAGTTACGGTCGTTGGTGCCGCCGAGGAACACGAGGCCGCCGCCGGTCGTAAGGATGGGGCCCCAGTTCATGAACGGGAACTTGTGCGTCCAGACCCGCTGACCCGTCGTCATGTCCCAGGCCTGTAGCTCGCCGATGTGGCTGGCGCCCTGCCTCCAGCTCATCGTGGTCTTCGGACGGTCGACACCGAGATAGAGCTTGCCGGGCTCGTAGGGATCGGGCTTCGGCTGCCCCACCAAGGTCGTGCAGAGGTTCTCGTTGGCTGGAATGTAGAGGTACTGCGTCTTCGGGCTGTAGCCGGCCGGCGTCCAGTCCTTGCCGCCCCAGAGCCCGGGGCAGAAGGTCACCGTGGCTCCCGCGCGCGGCTTCCGCTCGTTGTCGTAGCTCGGGCGTCCGGTCACCGGATCGATCTTGGTGAAGACTTCCTGGGTGACGAACGGCCGCGCGTCCACGAACTTGATGCTGTCGGCGCCCCGCTCCAGCCGCCAGAGGTAGCCGTTGCGGCCCGGGTGCACCAGGCCCTTCACCGTGCGCCCGTCCTTCGGAAAGTCGATCAGCAACGGCGTGGAGACCTCGTCCCAGTCCCAGGAGTCGTTCCAGTGGTACTGGTGATGGTTACGGATCTTGCCCGTGTCGACGTCGAGCGCGATCACCGACGACGAGTAGAGATTGTCTCCGGGCCGCATGTCGCCCATCCACGGCGCCCCATTGCCGGTCCCCCAGTAGCTCAGGCCGAGCTGGGGATCGTAGTGCCCGGTGAGCCATACCGAGACGCCGCCGGTCTTCCAGGTGTCGCCTGGCCAGGTGTCGTGACCGGCCTCACCCGGACCCGGGATCGTGTAGGTCTTCCACACTTGCTTGCCGTCGCGCGCGTCGAACGCGGCGACGTAGCCGCGGATCCCGAGCTCGCCGCCCGAGGTGCCGATCATCACCTTGCCCTTGGCGATGAGCGGAGACAGGGTGAAGTAGTATCCGTTCTTGTAGTTGTCGACGGTGGTATCCCACACGACCGTGCCCGTCTTGGCGTCGAGCGCGATCAGGTGAGCATCGACGGTCGCGAGATAGAGCCGGTCGTCCAGGAGCGCCACGCCGCGGTTCGTGGGATGCAGCTGCAGGAGATCCTCCGGCAGCTCCTTCTTGTACTTCCAGAGCAGGTCGCCCGTCTTGGCGTTGAGCGCGATGACCTGCTGCTGGGGCGTCGTGACGAACATGATGCCGTTGTTGACGAGGGGCGGAGCCTGGTGACCCTCGTTCACGCCCGTCGAGAAGCTCCACACCGGCACGAGCTTCTTCACGTTCGCCGGCGTGATCTGGTCGAGCGGGCTGTATCCCCAGCCGTTGAAGGTGCCCCGGTACATCAGCCAGTTGTGCGGCTCGGGGTTGAGGAGCCGCTGCTCGGTCACCGCGCTGTAGCTCATCGGGCTCTGCGCCGTGAGCACCGCGGGTTCGAGCCCCATCAGGAGCGCGAAGCTCAGGATCGCCACCGTTCTCACCGACATCATCGTCGTCTCCTCTCCTTGACAAGCCGACTTCGTTGACAAGCCGACTGCGCTGCGCGGGCACCTCTCGACGCTTATCAGCCTCCCGTCTCGAAGCCAGGACGTCCGACAAAACCACCCGCCACGGCCGGCGCGCCGTCGACGACCTTCAGCGGCAGGGCCGGCAGTCGTCGCGGCGCGGGACCGTTCAGGACCCGCGCGCTCTCCTTGAGATCGAACTCCGAGAAGTGGCACGGGCATTTGATCGTGCTCGATGCCGGCTGCCAGTCCCAGACGTCACACCCGGTGTGCGTGCACACCGCGGAGTAGGCGACGATGCCGTCCGCGGCCCGCTCGCGCGTGTCGCCGTTGAGACTTTTCGGGTCGAGACGGACGAGCAGGACCTGGTTGAGCCGCGAATCGTCTCGGACGACCCGGGCCGTCGGCTCCATCGGATAGGCGGTCAGCGGCCGGCCGCCGGCAGGGAGATCAGCGAGCATGATGAGCTGTCCCTTGCGGTCGCCGCCGGCGAACACGAGGCGATCGTTCGGCTGCGGTCGCGCTTTGCGCCGCGCGTCGTCCTGGGCGCCGACGATGCCGGCTCGCGGCAGCGCCAGTCCCGCGGCTACGGCCAGCTTCAACACGGTACGGCGCGCGGGCTTTGGATCAGGCACGCTTCGTCGTCGTGGCGGCTCTCTCATTTCGGGTTTGCCCGCAGCGGAAGAATCGGTCGGAGGTCCACTCGATGTCAAGCCCACCTTACTGCTTTGGGGCAGGGAGAGGCGGCATCAGCCAGGTCCATCCGCGCTCGGCCTGCTCCACGACACGCGGCACGTCCTCGACGAGGAGAAACCCCGCTCGCGTGAGCGTCTCGGCGTGACGCCTGACGACGTTCATGTACTGCGTCCGGTCGCCGTAGCGCTCGGTCACGCTCGCGCGCGGATCGCCCCTGCGCTCACGCTCCGCTCGGTCGCGTGCCAGCGGAATGAAGGTGCCGTAGAAATCCTCGAGCTCATCGGGATTGGCGGGGCCGCGACGGAGGCTCCACGGAGTGTACGTCGCCAGCGGGGCCATGAGCTCCAGGCTCCGGACGCCGCCCAGCTCGTTGCCATCCGCGTCGACTTGAGGGACGCGAACCGGAAACGGCTTACCGAGCCGCGGCGGCTCGAGCGTGATGACACCGTCCCGCCATCGCGGCCCGTAATCGACCCGATAGGCCTCGTGTGCGACGCGCGGCCATCTTGCTCCTGGAATCGCCGGAGCTCGCACACGATCCACGGCGACGAGCGTGCCGCTGTCGAGGCGAGGGTACGCGCTCCGGGGTGGCTCGCGGCCTTCGCGCACCCACTCGACCAGCCGCGTCAAGAGCGATCGTAGCGCCGGGTGAAAATCCAGAGGACTGCCGCGGTACGTCACGACGCTGTCGGACTGCTCGGATACGGCCGGCCGGTCCACGACGAAGTGCTGCCCGCCCGCCAGGTGATAGATGCGCTCGTTGGACGCCGGCTCGACGTCCGCATTGGCGGCGGGCGTCACGTGGAGCAGCGAGGCGGCGCGGCCCCAGTATTCGTAGCCGGTGTTGGTAAAGAAGACTTTCGGCAGGTGCGCCTCGTGGGCGAAGAGGCCGTCGGTGATGCCCGTTTCCGGATCCCGCTGACTTCGTCCGGTGAACGGAAAGACATCGGTCGGATAGAAGAATGCCGAGAACCGGTGCGCGTCGCGTGAGGGTTGCGCGAACCGATGGTTGAAGCTGCCGCGCCCGGCGCCGGCCGTGTGCACGAACAGACCGTCGAAGACCCGGCGCTGCGCCTCGTCCGTGTTGAAGCCTTGATAGATGAAGTGCCGCAGGAACCTGCCCGTTTGCGAGATGCCGAGGCCAAGGCCCCACCGGACCGGAAAGAGACTGGACGCATCGTATTTCGCGTACGACATCATGTCCCGCACCGCGGCCAGACCGATGCCGACGACGATCGGATCGCGCGCGCGATAGACGAGCTCGTAGACCTTGCCCGGCTCGAAGCCTTTGTCGCGCGCGATCCGCGTCTCGCCGTCCACGAAGCGCCACTGATCCCGTGGCACGATGCGCCGGGCCGTCACACGGCCGTCGCGCTCGGTCAGCACGTTGTCCGGGTGGTCCGCGTCGACGATGGGATAGGGCCGGTGGCCGCGATGACCGAGCGGCAGCGTCATCGTCCGATCGTCCACCGTCCAGTCGCAGCGCACGAGGCCCTCGATCGGACGACCGCCGTCGGTCGCGACGGGCGCGTCCAGGCGCAAGGCGCCGTCGCGGGGCGGCACGTCGAACTGCCAGCCCACCCAGATGAGCGTGAGACCGAGCCGCAACGGAAGGGCGTCGCCAAACTCGGCCGTCGGCGGCGGGGTCCATGCTCCACGCAGCGCGCGCGAAATAGGGTAACGCCGCCTTCCCGCCGCGGTTGGACACCTCGAGCAGCGCGACCGAGCGCTCACGCGGCATCGTCTTCGGGCGCAAGACCATGAAATTCGCCGAGGCGATGACCCGCCCGCCGGCGTCCTTTGGCGCGCGCGCGAGGTCGACGATGGCCGCGTTGGCGGCGTTGGCCGGGTCGAGCGCGAACTCCACCACGCCCACGAGTTTCTCGTAGCCGCCTACTGTTCCGAAAGGTCGGCCGCCGAGGATGTCCTGGCGTGATTGGACGGTCACGCGACTCACGGCTGCCGCGGCGGGCGGCGCGGCGATCGCTGACAGGAGCGCGAGTCCCAACAGCACGGTGGTCAGACAGCGCGCCGTCATGACCGTCGGAGTATACGACGAGCGAGCGCGGCCGACTCATGCGTCTTGACCCTCCCGGGCCGTGCGACTACCCTCGACGCGCAAGATCACCTCGGGAAGCTCACCTCGACGAGGAGGACAGCGATGCGTGCATCACACCCTGACCGCCGTTTCGACGATCCCCGCGAGGCCGCGGGGAACGGGCTGCTCGACCGCAGAGCCTTCTTGACGGGAAGCACCGGTGCGCTTGCGACCGGAGCGTTCATGGCTTTCGCCCCCAGCGAGGCAGGCGCAGCCGGACCGCCGGAGACTCCCAACGAGATGAAGGTCGCCGGCGCACCCCTGAGCGCCTACGGCTCGCCGGCGACCTACGAGCGTGAGGTGACGCGCACGCTCATTCGGTCCCAGCCGGGTACGACGGGCGCCGGATCGTCGCGGACCCCACTGGAGGCCCTGGAAGGAATCATCACGCCGAGCGGGCTGCACTTCGAGCGCCACCACAACGGCGTGCCCGCGATCGACCCGGCGCAGCATCAGCTCCTGATCCACGGGATGGTCGCGCGGCCTCTGGTCTTCACGGTGGCCTCGCTGCTGCGCTACCCGATGGTGTCCCGGATCCACTTCCTTGAGTGCTCGGGCAACAGCGGCGCGATGTATGCCGCGACGGCGCCCGCGCTCACGTGCGGGCAGACTCATGGCCTGGTGTCGTGCAGCGAGTGGACGGGCGTTCCGCTGCGGCTCTTGCTGGCGGAGGCGGGCGTCGACTCGCGGGCGGACTGGATTCTCGCGGAAGGCGCGGACGCAGCCGGGATGAGTCGGAGCGTGCCGATGGCGAAGGCGATGGACGACGCGATACTGGCGCTGTACCAGAACGGCGAGCGCCTGCGTCCGGAGAACGGCTACCCGGTGCGACTGTTCCTGCCCGGCTACGAAGGCAACATGAGCGTGAAGTGGCTCCGGCGAATCAAGGTAACGGACACGCCGACGATGACGAAGGACGAGACGTCGAAGTACACCGATCTGCAGGCCGACGGCAAGTCTCTGATGTTCACGTACCCGATGGAGGTGAAGTCGGTCATCACGCGCCCGGCGCCCGGCCTGCTCATGACCGGGCCGGGTCTCTACGAGGTGTCCGGGATCGCGTGGTCGGGCCGCGGAAAGATCCGCAAGGTCGAAGTCTCGGCGGACGGCGGGCAGACCTGGGCGGATGCCGCGCTGTCAGCTCCCGTGCTCGCGCACGCGCTGGTGCGCTTCCGGATCCCCTGGAAGTGGAACGGCGCCGCGACCGTGCTCAAGAGTCGCGCGACGGATGACGCCGGCCGCGTCCAGCCCAGTCGCGATGAGCTGATCGCTCAGCATGGCGCCAACGCGATCTACCACTATCACGCGATCCAGGCCTGGCGCGTGGAGCCCAATGGCGAGGTCAAGAATGTCTACGCGTGAGGCGTTCGTCCTCGCAAGTCTCGTGCTGGCGTGTAGCGGCTGCGCGGGGGCTACCCCGCCGGAAACGCCGAATCTCGGACGCGCGGCGACAGCGGCCGAAGTGGCGGGCTGGGACATCAGCATCGCTCCCGATGGGCGCGGGCTGCCGCGCGGCAGCGGAACGTCGGCAGACGGCGCCATCGTCTATGCGCAGAAGTGTCAGGCCTGCCACGGAGAGAAGGGCGTGGGCGGGCCGAACGACCGGCTCGTCGGGGGACAGGGAACCCTCGCGAGCAAGACGCCGGTGCGGACGGTCGGCAGTTACTGGCCGTACGCGACGACCGTGTTCGACTACGTCCGCCGCTCGATGCCGTTCGCGCAGCCGCACTCGCTGACGGACAGCGAGGTCTACTCGGTCACCGCGTATCTGCTCAACCTGAACGGGATCATCGGGGAGCGGGACGTGATGAACGCCGACACGCTGCCCAAAGTGAAGATGCCGAATCGCGACAACTTCATTCTGGTGCACCCCTGGAAAACCAGCGTGCCCTGACGAAGTTACCGCCGCCCCGCCGCGAGCACGGGCTTGAGGGCCGCTTCGAGCTCGCGACGCGTCGTCACACCCTCGAATCGGGCGCGGACTATTCCTTCGCCGTCCACGATGAAGATCCACGGCTCGGAGCGAAGATTCCACTCCTCGACCGTGGGCGAGAGCTTCTGGAGGGTTCCGCTTTCCCAGATCTCCTCGTGGATGAACGCGACGCGGTCGCCGTAGGTCGGGATCAACGTCCGCACGATGTCCACCATTGGGCCGCACACTCGGCTCGTACAGTACCTGGGCGTCGCGAATACGATCACCTGCGGCTTACCCTGCGCAATCGCGTCCGCGATGCGCGTTCGATGTAAGCGCGGATCGGGCGGATCGCTGGAATCGATCTGCTTCAAGTCGCTGACGTCACTCGCGATGCGGTTGCGGCTACGCGGGGCGGGCGTCCCGACAAGCGGCGCAAGCGGGGCCGCCAGAGCGCTGACGCTCAGGCGCGCCGACTCGACGGCGCCGCCGCCCGATTGCGCCAGGACCTCGAGGCCCCACGTGCCGGAGCGGGGAAAGGTCACCTGTGCGACGTAAATACCCAGCATGTCGGTCGCGTCGCCGTGCACGTGGCGCGTGCCGTCCGGATGGATATGGATCCGCTTGCCGGCTTCGATGACTTCCAGCCGCTGGTAGCGCGCCGGCGCCTCTGTGACGAGACGCGCGTCCTCGCCCTCGAGGACATAGAGACGCACGACGACCCTGCCATCGGCGAGGAGCTTTCCGTCCTTCAGGAGACCGAAGGCGAGTCGATTCTGCCCGACCACCAGCTCGGACGTCGTGAGCAGGACTTGAAGCCCCTCGGTCGTCGGCGCCGCGAGCTGGGCCGCCGGCCGGTCACGCTGGGCGGAGCAAACGGCGAGAAGCCCCAGCGCGACCACGCCGGCGACGACGGACGGCTGCAGGCGCTGCCTATTCCACAATGACCTGGCCGTACTGCCAGGGGTGGGGCAAGCAGATGTAGAAGTAGTTGCCTGGCTGCGCGAACGTGATGGCCTTCGAGTCGCCCTTGACCATCACCCCGGTGTCCCACTTGCCCCGTTCCATCGACGTCGCCGAGTGTGGCAGATCGCCGACGTTGGTAAACGTCACGGTCGTGCCCGCCGTGATCCGGATCCGGGCGGGCGCGAAGCTGTACTCGACGTTGTTCGCGCCGATCCTGATCGCGTTGGCTCCGGCGACGATCGGCCCCGTGGGTCCCGCGGTGGTTTGTGGCGGAGGCGGCGGCCACAGCGGACCGAGCTGCCCCTTCAACGAGAACGCCCACACCGCATCGCCGTACGCGCTACCTTGCAGCTGATTGCCGCCCGTGGCGATGGCGACGTACTGCTCGCCGTCCACTTCGTAGAACACGGGTGGCGCGTCGGCTCCGAATCCCGTCTGGAACCGCCACAGCTCCTTGCCCGTCTTGGCGTCGAGCGCGAGGAAGTTGCCGTCGGGCTCGCCGCGGAACACGAGGCCGCCGGCGGTGACCGACGAGCCGCCACCACCGCCAATCCGGTACGGAGTCTTGTGTTGCCACGCGATCTTGTTGGTCTTGCTGTCGATCGCGGTGAACGTGCCACTCATCGGTGAGCCGATCGGCGCCGACTGGCTTCCACCCGTGTAGCGCTGCCCGAGGATGTACTTGTCGCCGAAGCGTGTGAACGCGCTCGTGCGCACAGTGCCCGGTACGTAGAAGTAGCCCGTGTCGGGGCTGTACGGCATCGGTGACCAGTTTGTGCCGCCAATCCCCGAGGGCTGCATCAGCACCGGCGTCTCCCAGAAGGTGTCGAAGATGCAGCCGGCCTTCTCGTAGCCCGGCAGGAGCTCAGCGCATTGCGGCACGGTCGCGTCGCCGCGCGGAATCGGCTGGGTCTTGGCCGTCTTTTGTCGCGGATCTTGCGGCACCGGCTTCTCGTCGATGCCGATCAATGGCTTGCCGTCAGTCCGATCCAGGATGTAGACCCAGCCCGTGCGGCCGGCCTCGGCGATCCCTTTGCGCGGCTTGCCATCGATCACGGTGTCGAACAGCACCACTGGGCTGGCGGCGTCGTAGTCCCAGATGTCGTGATGCACTTGCTGGAAGTGCCAGACGTACTCGCCCGTCTTCGCCTTCAACGCCATCATCGAGGCGCAGTAGAGGTTGTCACCCTCGCGCATCGAGCCGTCGTAGTCCGGACCGCAGTTGCCGGTGACGAAGTAGACGAGCCCGAGATCGGGATCGAGCGCCGGGGTGTTCCAGATGGTGGCGCCGCCGCGCATCGAATGATCGGTGCCAGGCGGCCAGGTCTCGCTGCCGCGCTCGCCGGGCGCGGGAAGCGTGTACGAGCGCCAGAGGATGGCGCCGGTCTTGGCGTCGAGCGCGGTCAGCCGCCCGCGCACGCCGAACTCACCGCCCGCGATGCCGCTGTAGACGATCCCCTCGTAGTAGAGCGGCGCGCTCGTGATGGTGTAGCCGTTCTCCCACTTTTCGAGCGCCGTCTTCCACTTCACCTCGCCGGTCTTCATGTCCAGAGCCACGAGGTTGGCGTCGAGCTGGCCGGAGAAGAGCAGCCCCTCGCCTATCGCGAGTCCTCGGTTGACCCAGCCGCAGCACGCGGTGGAGATCCGCTGGTCGATGCCGGACCAGTATTCCCAGATGAACGCGCCGGTCTTCGCGTTGAGCGCGAACACGTCGTCGTTGCCCGTGACGACGTACATGATGCCGTCTTTGACGAGCGGTGAAGCCTCGAAGGAATACTTGCCGGCGGCGCCGGAGCCTTTGAGGCGGGTCATCCAGGCGCCCTTGAGCTGCGCGACGTTGGTGGTGTCGATCTGCTTCAGGGTGGAGTAGCGCTGGTTGGTCAGGTTGCCGCCGTTCGTGACCCAGTCCTTGCCGACCGGGCCCCGGACCAGACGATCGATCTCCGGATCGGCCGCCCGGGTTGTGTGGACCATCAGCAACAAAAAGCTCAGCGTCGTTACCACCGCGACCAGTTGCTGCCCCAGACGTCGCATGGCCGTTCTCCCTCACACCTCCGGCGGCTGTGACCGCGTTTCGTCCCATTGCGGGGCGCCCCGTTGTAGTCGCGCCGCCTCGCGATCGGGCTAAGGCGGGGCGCGGCCGAGAGATAGCGCCGTGCACCATCCGATGTCAAGCAGTGGAGGCGACGACGCTGTGCCCTGAAGCACAAGCGTCGCGCCAGCCTCTTGACACCGGACCGTTGGCTTGGCCATGCTCGGTGCGCTTGACGCGATGAATGCTCCGGCTGCCTGAGTCTCGGAAGGAGAAAAGGGCCATGAAAACGTTCGCGGCACTACTCGCGATCTCAGCCCTCATGCTGACCGGCCTCGCCTCGCCGGTCGCGGCGCAGACGGGGGCGACCTGGGGCGTGTATGGCGGCGACGACGCCAACACGCGCTACAGCACGTTGAACCAGATCAACGCCACGAACGTCGGGCGACTCAAGGTCGCCTGGGCGCTGCAGCTCGGGTCGCTGCGATCCCAAGAGTCCACGCCGATCCTGGTCGGCGATCTCCTCTACGTGACGTCGTCGCACGGGCCAAAGAACGTGTTCGCCGCCGACGCACGAACGGGTGAGGTCAAGTGGCGGTATTCGCCCGAGGTACCGGCCGGCATCGAGCAGTACGCCTGCTGTGACGTCAACAATCGCGGAGTCGCCCACGCCAACGGCAGGATCTTCGTGGGGCGGCTCGACGGGCATCTCGTCGCGCTGGATGCCAAGACCGGCAAGGAGCTGTGGAAGAGCCAGGTCATCGACCACACGGGCGGCTCGGTCATCACCTCGCCGCCGATCGTGGTCAAGAATCTCGTCATCACGGGCTTCGGGGGCGGCGAGTACGGCGTGCGGGGCTACATCACCGCATTCGATCAGGCGACGGGCCGCGAGGTGTGGAAGCTCTACACGGTGCCGGGGCCCGGAGAGCCGGGCAACGACACCTGGAAGGGCGACTCGTGGAAGTTCGGGGGCGGCGTGGCCTGGCACATCGGCTCGTACGATCCGGCGCTGAATCTCCTCTACTACGGGACCAGCAATCCCTCGCCCTGGGGCGCGGCGATCCGCGGCAACGACAGCAGCAACATCGACCCCTACAGCAACCTCTACACGGCCAGTACGCTCGCCATCAACCCGGACACCGGGAAGATCGTGTGGCACTACCAGACCACGCCGCACGACGCGTGGGACTACGACGGCGTCAACGAGCTCGTGCTGGTGGACCTCGATATCAAGGGGCAGAAGACGCCGGTGGCGCTCAAGGCCGATCGAAACGGTTTCTTCTATGTCCTGGACCGGCGCAACGGCAAGCTCCTGTCGGCCGAGAAATTCGTCGACCTCAACTGGGCCAAGTCCATCGACATGACCACGGGCCGTCCAGTCGAGAACGCCGACAAGCGACCGCGCCTGGGCTTCAGGGCGAAGGACATCTGCCCGAACCTCATCGGCGGGAAAAACTGGATGCCGATGAGCTACAGCTTCCAGACCGGTCTCGTGTACCTACCGACGATGAACCTGTGCATGGATCTGGAGGGCGCGCAGCCGCAGTACAAGCGCGGCGCCTTCTACCTGGCCGTTGAGTTCGAGCTGGGGAAGAGCGGGCCTGGCGGTCATCTCGGCGAGGTCATGGCCTGGGATCCCGTGAAGCAGCAGAAGGTCTGGGGTAACAAGGACGAGCTGCTGTTTATGGGCGGGATGCTCAGCACTGCGGGCGGGCTCGTCTTTCACGGCGATCTAAAAGGGTGGTTCAAAGCGCTCGACGCCAGGACCGGACGCACGGTCTGGCAGTTCCAGACGGGCTCGGGCATCAGTGCTGCTCCCATGACGTACGAGCTGGGCGGCAAGCAGTACCTCGCGGTGGTCTCCGGTCGCACGTTCGCAATTCCGGCCTTCTTCGGGCCCATCGGCGAGAAGATGGTCGCCGCGAGCGCGGAGGGAGGCACGCTCTTCGTCTTCGAGCTTCCCACTCCGTGACCCGGCGAGGGGAGTGGACCGCGTGAGGATACGGGCGACCGTGAACGAGCCGTCGGCTCCGGTCGCCCGCGTCGCCCCGAAGGGCGGCGCACTTCGATTCGTCCTGTTCTTCTTCGTCGCTCTGACGGCCTCGGCTGCTCTACCTGGCACGGCCATCTCGGCCGACACCCTGCGAGTGTGCGCCGACCCTGACAATCTGCCGTTCAGCCGGACCGAGGGACCCGATCGCGGACTCTACGTGGAGCTGGCCGATCTGGTTGCCCGCCGGCTCGGACTTCGTTCGGAGTACGCATGGTTCCCTTCCAACTACGGCCGCCGTGCCGTCCGCAACACGCTTCTGGCCGACCGCTGCGATGCCTACTTCGGGCTGCCTGACGATGCGGAGTTCATGGGCCGAAGCGTGATCCGCACACGGCCGTTTCTCGGCGTCGGGTACGCGGTGATCGGGCCGCGGCCGCTCGCGCTCTCGTCGCTCGACGACATCAAGGGCCGTCGCGTGGCGGTCCAGTACGGAACGACGCCGCAGCTTCTCCTGGCGATCCGTCCCGGCTTCCGGGCGGTCACCTTCAAGCTCGCGGAAGAGGCCATGGAGGCCCTGATCCGAGGAGAGGCCGACGTCGCGTTTCTCTGGGGGCCGACCGCGGGCTACTTCAACAAAACCCGGCTCGGCGGCACGTACGCGATCGTGCCCATTGCGGGCGAAGGCCTTCAGTGGCACGCGGCCGTCGGGGTGAGAAAGGGTCAGGATTCACTCAGGGCCGATCTCGACCGGGTCCTCGACCAGCTCAAGCCGGAGATCACCACGCTCGCGGACAAGTACGGCTTTCCCCTCGGACGACCCGTCAACGTCGACGGTCAGCGCGGGATGCTGCGGTCACCGGAGCGTGGCGCCGGCCCATTCCAGCTCGCAGAGCTTCAAGAGACCGCGAGACCCGAGACGCCGCCCGCGGTGGCGTCGCCCTCCATGCCCGACGGCCTCATCCGTCTCGGACGCAGCCTGTTCAACCAGCATTGCTCGCACTGCCATGCGCCCAACGCCATGAGTCCCGAGCCGACCCGCGACTTGCGCAGGTTGGCGCTCCGCTACGGCGCCAAGATGCGGGAGACGGCGTACGCGACGATCACGGTCGGACGAATCGACAAGGGGATGCCGGCCTGGAAGGACCTCCTGGGTGAGGAGGGGATCCAGAACGTGCTCGGGTTCCTGGAGTCCGTCCAGCGCAAGCCGTAGAATGCGCGCCACTCTCGAACTCCAGGGCCCAGCTGAAGGAGGCTCGCCGACAATGCGCCGATCACGTCTCGCCGTCTTCGTCCTGATCGCGGCCTCGCTGGTGCTGGGATCGACGCCAGCCGGCGCCGAGCTCCGCGTCTTCGTGACCAACGAGAAGTCCGACGACGTGACCGTGATCGACGCGGCGACCCGAGCCGTCGTCGGGACGATCAAGGTCGGCAAGCGACCCCGGGGCGTCACGGTGAGTCCCGACGGCCGGCGCGTCTATGTGAGCAACAGCAACTCGGACAGCCTCAGCGTCATCGACGCCAAGACGCTGGAGGTGTTGAGCACCGTGCCGGCTGGAATCGATCCGGAAGGATTGACGTTGAACCGGGCGGGAACGGTGCTCTACGTCGTCAACGAGAACGAGCTCTCGGTGACGGTGCTGGACGTCGCCTCACTGGCGGTCAAGAAGAAGATCGTCGTCGGCAAGGAGCCCGAGACCGCGGTGGCCTCTCCGGACGGGCGCTGGATCGCGGTCTCCAACGAGACCTCGGACGACATCCATATCATCGCGACGGCTAGCGACACGGTCGTCAAGCAGATCGCGGTGCCCAAGAATCCACGGGGGATGCGGTTCACGGCCGATTCGCGCCAGCTCTACGTCGCCAGCGAGCAGGCCCACGTCGTCTCCGTGATCGACATGGCCGAGATGCGCGTGGTCAAATCGGCGCCGACCGGAGGTAGTCGTCCGGTCGACATCGTGCTGACCCCGGATGGCTCCCGGCTCTATGTGTCGCACGGACAGTCGGCCGACGTGCGCGTGCTGGATAGCGCGTCGCTGAACGTGCTCACGGTGATCCCGACCGGCCCGCGCACCTGGTGGACGGTGCTCAGTCCGGACGCGCGCTTTCTCTACGCCACCGTCGGGCGCGCGAACGAGCTCGCGGTGATCGACACTCGCTCGAACACCGTGGTTGCGCGGATCCCGTGCGGTGCCTTGCCCTGGGGCGTGGCGATCGCCGACACGCCCTGACGGGCGAGGAGCCTTACATCAGCAGGCGGAGCCAGCCCCGGCCGCCCCGCGCTGAGGATCAGGCCATCGAGCCCCCACGTCCGGCCCGCGCGTGCGAAGAAAAAGACGATCATCGACGTCACCAGCATGACGTGGAAGCCCTGCTGCCCGAAGCTCATCCACTGGCTCGCGAGGCCATAGTTCAGGCTCAGGAACAGCCCGACCAGGGCGGTGAGTCCCGTGAGCAGGCCGAGAATGAGCCCGAGCCCCACCGCGGCCTCGGCGAACGTCTGAAGCGTCGCGAAGACGGGCTGTTGGGCAGCACCGTTCTCTCGAGGAACTCCTTGTACCAGTCGACGGGGTTCCCCGCGGCGAACTCGGCGATGCGCTTGGGATGGAACGCGAGAAAGCGCGGGGACACTGTCGGATACGGGATCACGTCCCAGAGGTACGCGAGGGTGAACTTGGTCCACACGGCTTTCACGAACCATGCGCCGACGACCACCCGCAACAGAACGAGCCAGCGATCGGGTGGATCACTGACGGTCGAGTGTGGGAGCAGTGAGAGGCATCATGAGGCGGCATGCTAGAGGACGCCGCGGGCACGGTCAAGCACCGCGCGCACGGACCGCCATCCGCGTCTTCGTCGCGACGCTCGGCGTGCTCGGCGCGTCGGCCGCGACGGCGGCGGAGCCGCCGCCACTGACTCTCGCCGCGGGTTTTCGCGCCGAGCTCGTCGCCGACGGCCTGGGGGCGCCGCGCATGCTCGCGCTCGATAGCTCCGGCACGCTGCTGGTGTCGATTCCGGGCAGGGACGCATTGTCGCCCTTCCGGCGGCCCCGACGGCCGGCCCGACTTCGTTCGCCCGTGACGGTCGCCGAGGGACTGCGGCTCCCCCACGGCCTCCTGGTCCGCGACGGGCACCTGTGGGTCGCCGAGACCGGGCGCGTGCTGCGGTTCCGGTATGACACCGCCACTCGCCGCGCGACCGAGCCGGTCGTGATCGTCCCCGACCTGCCGCCGGACGCGCACCACTGGACGCGATCGATCGCCTTCGGTCCCGACGGGCGGCTCTACGTCGCGATCGGCTCCTCGTGCGACATTTGCCGCGAGGCGGACCGCCGACGCGCCGCGATCGTCAGCTACGCCGCTGACGGATCGGGCGAGCGTCTCGTCGCGCAGAGGGCTCCGGAACCCGGTCGGGCTCGCGTTCGACCCGACGACCCGCGCGTTGTGGACGTCCGTGAACGAACGGGACTGGCGCGACGGCGGCGCGCCGCCGGACTTTCTCGCCCTGATGCGCGACGGCGCCAACTACGGCTGGCCCGACTGCTACGCTCAAGGGCGGCGCGTTCGCGCCCGATCCCGAGTTTCGCGGCGACGAGCGACTGCCGCGACCTCACGCTGCCCTCGATCGAGCTTCCGCCGCACGCGGCGCCGCTCGGGCTCGCCTTCTATACCGGGACGCAGTTCCCGGCCGCCTATCGTCGGAGCCTCTTCGTCGCCCTGCATGGCTCGCGCGCCGAGCTTGCCCCTGCGGGCTACAAGATCGTGCGGATGATCTCGCCGCCGACCGGCCGCCACGAGTCGAGGACTTCGCGACGCGTTGGCGTACGGGCGATCGGGTATGGGGCCGCCCTGTCGACGTGCTCGTCGGAGCGTGACGGCGCGCTCTACGTGTCGGACGATCACGGCGGGCGTGTGCTCCGCATTACCTCCTGCCGTGATCCGGGCGACCGATCACGCCGCGGCTTCCGCTCCCGCGCCCGTGCTAGTGTCCAGCGCGATGCTCGCGCGGCCTCGTTCCCTTGTGGCCCTCTCGCTCGCCGCGCTCGTTCTCGTCGGCCTGGCGAGCTGCACCTTGACGCGCGCTCGTGGCCTCGCCCGTTCCACCACGCGGCGAATGGCCGACTCACGGCGGAACCAACGCGAACGCGCGCTACTCGTCGCTCGACCAGATCACGCGCGACAACGTGGGCCGGCTCCGCATCGCGTGGCGCTGGACGTCTCCGGACGAGGCGCTGATGGCGCGCCAGCCGCAGATCCGGACGTGGTGAACCAGGCCACCCCGCTGATGATCGGTGGCGTGCTGTACGTCAGCACCTCGGCCAGCCAGGTGGCGGCCATCGATGCGATCAGCGGCCGCACGCTCTGGGTCCACGACCCGAAGATCTGGATTCACGGCACGCCGCCCAATTTTGGCTTCGTGCATCGCGGCGTCGCCTACTGGACCGACGGCCGCGACGCGCGGATCCTGATCGGCACGGGACACGCGTATCTCATCGCGCTCGACGCTCGAACCGGAGTCGCCGATCACGAGCTTCGGTGTCGACGGGCGCGTCGATCTTACCGAGGGGCTCGGGCGCCCGGTCGATCGCAAGCTCGTACACGGTCACTTCGCCGCCGCTGGTCATCGGGCGATCTGGTGATCGTCGGCTCGTCGATCGAGGCGCCGGCCCTTGCGTCCCGACATGCCGCCGGGCCATGTCCGCGCCTTCGACGTCCGCACCGGCGCGCAGCGGTGGATCTTCCACTCCATCCCTCAGGCGGATCAGTTCGGCAACGAGACCTGGGAGGATGAGTCGTGGCGCACGTTCGGTGGCGTGAACGTGTGGACGATCATGAGCGCCGACGAGGAGCTCGGCTACGTCTATCTGCCCTTCAGCCCGCGCGGCGAACGATTACTACGGCGGCGAGCGACAGGGCGACAACCTCTTCGCCGACAGCCTCGTCTGTCTCGAGGCGCCACCGGCCGGCGGGTATGGCACTTCCAGCTGGTGCGCCACGGGCTCTGGGACTACGACATCCCCGCGGCGCCCAACCTGGTCGACATCACGCTCGGCGGACGCCGCGTGCGCGCCGTCGCGCAGGTCACCAAGCAGGGATTCGTCTACGTGTTCGATCGCGCGACCGGCACGCCGCTGTGGCCGATCGAAGACCGCCCGGTGCCGCAGTCAACCGTGCCGGGCGAGAAGACAGCCCCGCGGCAGCCGTTCCCCACGCAGGCCGGCGCCCTTCGAGCGCCAGGACGCGAGCCCGGCGGACGTGATCGACTTCACGCCGGAGCTCCGTGAGCAGGCGCTGGCGATTCTCGCGCAGTACGATCATGGCCCGCTGTTCACGCCTCCCACGCGAGCGAGGCATGGTGCTCGTTCCCGGCGCCGGCGGCGGCGCCAACTGGGCGGGCGCCGCGTTCGATCCCGACACGGGCCGTCTCTTCGTGCCGTCGATCACCGCGCCCAACGTCGTGACCTTGAGCCCGCCGCCCGCCGGCTCGATCAAGGATCGTTACGTGGACGGCTCCAGGGGCTCCGAGGACCACAAGGTCTCCCGCTGTTCAAGCCGCCGTTCGGGCGCCTGACCGCGATCGATCTCAGCCAGCGGGGCCACCTGTGGATGGTTCCCGTCGGCGAAGGACCGCGGCACCATCCTGCGCTCGAGCCGCTCGAGCTCGGCAGGCTCGGATGGGACCGCCGGAGCTTTCCGCTCGCGACGCGGACGTTGCTTTTCGTCGCTCAGATGGGCCCCGCCGGCGGGACGCAGCGCCGCCACCGAGGGTCCGGGGCTGGAGGTATTCGACAAGACGAGCGGCGAGCTGATCGCGAAGGTCGAGCTGCCGGAGAACGCGACCGGCGCGCTGATGACGTACTTCGCCGGGGACCAACAGTACCTCGTCGTCCCGGTCGGCGGCCGCGGCCGCCGCTCGCGGAGCTGATCGCGCTGCGCCTGCCGTCAGCCCTTGGCCCGCCCTCAGGCCGCCGGCGCGCACTGCCAAGGGGCCCCTCCAGGGTCTGCCGGGTCCGGGAGTTCAACAAGCAGTGGCGCTCGGCCTGCGCGGAGGCGGAGTATGATGGCACCCTGTTGCACGACCTACGGCGTTCGGGAGTCCGCCGCGATGGTGAGGTCAGGCACCCCGGAATCGGTGTGCATGACGATCTCGGTCACGCCACCGCACAGGTATTCAAGAAGGTACGACATCGTCAGCGACCAGGATTTGAAGGATGCGCGTGACCGCAGGGCACATTTTGGGCACAATCAGGCCGCAAGGGTCGTGAGCCTGAATCGGCAAGTAGCGAATTAGTAAAATCGGAAGCGTCTAGGAACCCGGTGGGCCTCCCGGACTTCAAATCCGGTGGACCGTTCTAGACAAACGGTCGATGGGTTCGACTCCCATACGCTTCCGCCAAAGGAGCGATATGGCCAAAGGCGATCGCCGCGCACGGCCAGCCCGACGGACGACGAAGCAACGACGGACCGTGATCGCCGCGCGCAGTCGCCCTGCTGGTGGCGACGGTCGTCGGATATTTCGCCTACCGAGCGCAGGCAAACCTGCCGGGGGTCCAGTTCGCGGACCAGGGCAACCTTCACATTCCCAGCGCCGATGCGCCCCACGTGACGTACAACTCGGATCCCCCGACCTCAGGACCGCACCTGCCGTATATCGCCCCGTGGGGCGTCCACACCCGGCCGATCGTCCGCGAGCTGCAAGTGCACAACCTCGAGGACGGTGGCGTGGTCGTGCAGTACAACTGCGAGTGCCCCGATCTCGTCGCCAAGCTCAAGACCATCGTGGACCGGTACGACCGGCACGTCATCCTCGCGCCCTATCCCGGGATGCAGCACAAGATCGCGCTGACCGCGTGGACTCGGCTCGATACCATGAGACGAGCTCGACGAGGGGCGCGTCACGCGTTTCATCGAGGCCTATCGTGGGATCGACCACCACAAGAAGTAGCCGGCCTGCGCAGGCACACGGCTCCGGCCCGAGGCGGGCAACCTGTGCGCGGCTCACGGTTTTGGCGACCCTGGCCGTCGGGCTCGCCGCGTGCTCCGGCCTGCACGTGTCTCCGCTGGCGCCCCCGCCGTACCAGGCCGAGGTCGCCGCACGCTACGACGCAACCTGGTCCGCCGTGGTGCGCGCCCTCGCCCGAGAAAACGTGCCGATCAGGGCGATCGCGCGGGACTCGGGCGTGATCGCCTCGGACGACTTCATCGCGCCGATCGGCGTTTACGCGGACTGCGGCCGGGTCGGGAGCGATCTCGTGGAAGGGGAGGCTCTGGTGGCCTTCACGCTCTTCGCCGAGCCGAACGGTACCTGGACACGGCTGCTGGTCAATTCGAAGATGCGGACTCATATGCAGCGCAAGGGCTCGAGCGGCAAGCTGCGCCCGTCGCCCGTCTACCAGTGCGCATCGACGGGCCGGTTCGAGGCGAACCTGCTCGACGCCGTGCGCCAGCTGGTGAAGGAGTAGCCGGTGCCGTCGCGACTGGCCGACCTCATCCGGAAAGCGCGTCGCCTCGCGGCCGAGCGGGACCGCCTCATCGAGGATCTCGCCGGCGAATGGACCCACGCGTTGCGCGGCCAGGGCCTGTCGCCGACGGACCTCGAAGAGCTCTGGGCTGGGCTCGTCGAGGATTCGGTGCGGCGTGGGCGGCAGTCGGGGGGTGAGGGGAAGTGGACGGCCCAGGCGTGGCGGCACGAGGCGCAAGAGGTCGTCGCTCGCGTCCGTCAGAAGGTCGAGGCCGCGCTCGGTGAGCGTTGATCGCGCCACAGCGCTGCGGGGCTTGCCGTCGGTCGACCAGCTCCTCCGGCGGCTCACGGGACAGACGGAGGTCCTTCGGCTCACCCGGGCTCGCCTGACCGCCCTCGTCCGCGAGACGCTCGATCAGGAGCGCGTCCGCGTTCTGGCCGACAGGACAGCGCCGGCGACGGCCGAGCTCCTCGCGGAGCGCGTCGTCGAGCGGGCGCGGCGCTCGGGCCCCTTTTCCCTGCGTCCCGTGGTCAACGCCCAGGGCGTCGTGCTCCACACCAACCTGGGTCGGGCGCTTCTGAGCCCGCTCGCCCTCGAGCGGCTGTCGGCGGTCGCGACGACCTACTCGAATCTCGAGCTCGACCTCGTCCGAAAGGAGCGCGGCTCCCGCTACAGCCACGTGGAGGCGGTGCTGCGCCGCCTGACCGGCGCCGAGGACGCCCTCGTCGTCAACAACAACGCGGCCGCGGTGCTGCTGGCGCTCGAGACCTTGGCTCACGGTCGCGAGGTCATCGTCTCGCGCGGCGAGCTGATCGAGATCGGCGGGGAGTTCCGCATACCCGACATCATGCTGCGGAGCGGCGCGATCCTCCGCGAGGTCGGCGCGACGAACCGAACCCATCTGCGCGATTACGCCGATGCCATCACCGGCGACACGGCGCTCCTGCTCAAGGTTCACACCTCGAACTACCGCGTCGTCGGCTTCACCGCCGAGGTGTCGTCCCGGGAGCTGGTCGAGCTCGGACGCGAGCGGGCGATCCCCGTGATGGAAGACCTCGGCTCCGGCTCGCTCGTCGATCTCCGGCCGTGGGGGTTCCCGTACGAGCCGACCGTCCAGGAAACGGTGTCCGCGGGAGTCGACCTCGTTTCGTTCTCCGGTGACAAGCTGCTCGGGGGGCCTCAGGCCGGTATCGTCGTTGGCCGGCGCGACATCGTGACGCGGCTGAAGAAGAACCCGTGGAACCGGGCGCTGCGCATCGACAAGTTCACGATCGCGGCGCTCGAGGCGACCCTCTACGCCTACGAAGCGGGGACGGCGCTTCAGACCGTGCCGACGCTCGCCATGTTGACCGAGCCGCTCACCTCCGTACGCGGTCGCGCGCGCCGCGTGTTGAGACGTCTGGCTCCGGACGTGCGGCAGCGTCTCGGCGCGACTCTGGTCGACGACCACGGCAAGGTCGGCGGCGGCGCGTTGCCGACGGTCGAGCTTCCCACCGCGGCGGTCGCGGTCGGGGCGAGCGCGGAGGCGTCGATGCGACTCGACGAGGCGCTGCGCGGCGGCGACCCGCCCGTGGTGGGCCGCATCGCCCACGATCGTCTGCTGCTGGACTGCCGGACCGTGCTGCCCGCCCAAGTGAGCCTCCTGGCCGAGGCGCTGACCGCCGCCGCCGCGCGTCTATGAGCGCGCCGACCCCGACGCACGTGGTCGTCGGCACGGCCGGTCATATCGACCACGGCAAGACCTCGCTCGTGAAGGCGCTGACCGGCACCGATACCGACCGGCTCCCCGAGGAAAAGGCCCGCGGCATCACGATCGATCTGGGCTTCGCGTTTCTCGAGGAGCCGGACGGGCTCACGATCGAGATCGTCGACGTGCCGGGGCACGAGCGCTTCGTCAGGAACATGCTGGCCGGCGTGGGTGGGATCGACCTGGCGATGCTCGTGATCGCGGCGGACGAGGGCGTGATGCCGCAGACGCGAGAGCACCTCGCGATCTGCTCTCTGCTGCAAATCAAGGCCGGGCTCATCGCGCTGACGAAGGCCGACCTGGTCGAGCCCGACTGGCTCGAGCTGGTCCGCGAAGACGTGGCCGGCGTCGTGCGCGGGACGTTCCTCGAGGGCGCGCCGATCGTGCCGGTATCCTCCAAGACAGGCCAGGGGCTCGACGATCTCCGCGCCGTGCTCCGAACCCTCGCCGCGTCGGTTCCGCGGCGTGGCACCGACGAGCTTCCGCGTCTGCCGATCGATCGCGTGTTCACGGTCAGAGGGTTCGGAACGGTCGTCACCGGCACCCTCACCGCCGGTGCCCTCGCGGCCGACGATCGCGTCGAGGTCTATCCGCGGGGAGCCGAGGCCAAGATCCGTGGCCTGCAGGCGCACGGGCGTCCCGTCACCTCCGCGCGAGCGGGGCAGCGCACGGCGATCAACCTCCAGGGACTCGAGCGGGCCTCGATCGCGCGCGGCGACGTGGTCGGCCTGCCCGGCACGCTCGTCCCCTCGTCATTGGTCGACGGCACGCTCGAGCTTCTGCCGGACGCGCCGCGCCCGGTGAAGACGCGCACGCGCGTGCGCTTCCACGTCGGCACCAGCGAGATCATGGCGCGGGCGCTCCTGCTCGACCGGGCGGAGCTGGCTCCCGGCGAGACGGCCTTCGCGCGGTTTCGCCTCGAGGCGCCGCTCGTCGCGCGCCCGGGTGATCGGTTCGTCGTGCGATCGTACTCGCCGGTCGTGACGATCGGCGGCGGGACCTTGCTGGACGTCGATCCGCCGCGCTTCAAGCGCAAGGGCCCGGCCCTGGTCGCTCATCTCTCGGTGCTACAGACCGGGAGCCCGGAAGTCGTGCTGGGAGAGCACATCCGTCACGTCGGCGCGGGCGGCGTGCGCCTGACGACCCTTTCAGGGCGCGTGCCGTTCGGACCCGAGCGCCTGCGCGCGCTGCTGGGGGAGCTTCAGGCGGCCGGCCAGGTGATCAGCGTCGATCGCGACTGGTTCATCCATCCCGAGAGCTTCACGCGGCTCCGCGGCCTCGTCATGGACGAGCTCGCGGCGTTCCACCGCGCGAACCCGCTCAGGCCGGGCATGTCGCGCGAGGAGCTCCGCGGCCGGGCCGGCGCCGCCGACGAGCGCGTCTTTGCCTTCCTGCTCTCGTCCCTCAGCGCCGAGGGCGTCGTCAAGACCGACCGCGACAAAGTGCGGCTCGCCTCCCACGAGGTGCGACCCTCGCCGGAGCAGCAGCGCGTCATCGATCTGGTGGAGGGCGAGTTCAGTCGTGCCGAGGCCGCCCCGCCGAGCGCGGAGGAGGCGCTGGGCCGGGCCGGAGTGGCCGGCGACGAGGAGCACGAGCTCTTCCAGGTCCTCGTCCAGTCCGGCAAGCTCGTGCGCGTCAAAGACTCGCTCTTCTTCCACGCGCAGGCGCTCGACTCGATCCAGGGCAAGCTCGTGGCGTTCTTGCGCGAGCGCAAGGAGATCGGCCCGAGCGACATCAAGGACCTGCTCGGCATTTCCCGGAAATACGCCATTCCGCTCCTCGAATTCTTCGATCAGCGCCGGGTGACCGCGCGCGTCGGGGAAAGGCGCATCTTGCGCGCGGGGTAGGGGGGGAGTAAGGTATGGCGTCGTTGGAAAGGAGTCCCTTATGTTTGGGCTCGGCTATCAGGAACTGCTGATCATTCTCGTCATCGTGCTGATTCTCTTCGGCGCGAACCGCCTGCCGGAGCTTGCCAAATCGCTCGGCTCTAGCGTCAAGGAGTTCAAGAAGGGCGTCAACGAAGTCAAGGCCGACGACACCGCCGCCGCCGCGAAGAAGCCAGAGGAGAACAAGACGTAACCTCGCGCTCGGATTTCTTCTTCGCCGCCGCGCTCTCACTCCTGACGATCGTCTCGCGCCTCCCGTATCGCGCGCGTCTGCTCTACAACTGGGACGCCGTCCAGTTTGCCCTAGCCCTCCGCGAGTACGACGTCCTCAAGCACCAGCCCCACCCGCCGGGCTACATCCTCTACGTCGTGCTCGGCCGCGTGGTCAACGCGTGGCTCCAGGATCCGACGGCCTCCTACGTGGCCCTCGCGGTCGCGTTCAGCGGCCTGACGACGTTCGTCGTGTACTATCTCGCGCGCGCGGTGTACGACCGGGCGACCGCGCTCGCGGCCGCCTCACTCCTCGCCGTGAGCCCGCTCTTCTGGTTCTACGGGTCGGTCGGCCTCACGTACGCCGGCGAGGCACTCTTCGCGTCCACGGTCGCGTACTTCGGCTTCCGCGCGCTCAACGGCAGCCGCAGCGACGCGTACCTGGCCGCGTGGTGCCTCGGCATGGCGGGGGGCATGCGCCAGTCGCTGCTCGTCCTGCTCCTTCCGCTCTGGATCGGCTGCGTGGCGCTGGGCGTGCGACGGCTGCGTGTCGTGCTGGTGGGCCTCGGCATCCTGACCACGTCGGTGCTGACCTGGTTCGTGCCGATGATCTGGCTCACGGGCGGACTCGAGCGCTATCTCGCCGCGTCGGTCGAGCTGGCGGATTTGATCGTCATGCCGACGTCGATCGTCGGCGGCCCCTTCGAGGTCACCCTGCGCATGTCGCGCTACCTGCTGGAGTCGGTCCTCGTCGGGCTCGGCCCGCTGGCCGCGGCGAGCCTCCTGGCCGTCTGGTACGTTCGGCGCTGGGGCTGGACCTCTCGGGAGTGGTTCTTGCTGGCCTGGACCGCGCCGCCGGTGCTCGTGTACACGCTCGTCCATTTCGGGCAGGCGGGCTACGTGCTGACGTTCCTGCCGGCGCTGGTGATCTTCCTCTCGCGCGTGCTGGTGACGGCGCTCGGGCACGCGACGGAATCGCTGCCCCACGCGCGGGCGCGCGTGGCGCTCACGGCGGCGGTGGTCGTGCTCGTCGTCCTGGTCAACGGATCGTTCTTCGTGTCGGCCCGGCCCACTCCGCGCGACTTCGACACGCCGAGGTCGCCGTGGGTCCGTCAGGCTCAGGACGAGGCGTTCGACTGGATCTTCAGCCGCACCGCCGCCGCGCTGCGCGAGCACGAAGACGTCGTGAACGGGTTCGTCGAGTCGATCCGCGGCCTCTACCCCGGGGAGACGACCGTGGTCGTCACCGAGCAGGGCAACGCGCGCTCCTATCCATGGTTCCGCCACGCGATGTTCTACCTGCCGGAGTACGCGGTGTACGAGCTCCACGTCGGAGGGCGCGTGCCGGGCTTCCGCGCATCCCGGCTGTCGGCCACCATGTCGACGATCCCCGAGGTCGAGATCAATCTCCCGTCGACCGTCGAGCGACTGGTCTGGTTCGTCGACCACTGGAGCCCGACGACCGTCCGGCCCGATGGGCTCGTCGAGATCGAGATCCCGCACGGCCGCTATCTCTACGTGCTGCCGCTCGGCAAGAAGCCCGTCGACTACGAGGACTACACCTTCGTCCGCGCGCAGCCTCCTCGCCGCGCCGTCGGCGCCGCGCGTGCCCGGCCGCGGTGAGCCGCCGGCGGCGTTCACCCGGTGGCGCGCTGACGCGCTCGTAGTCGCCGCGAGCCTGCTTCCGCTCGCGCTCTTCGCCGCGCGCGAGTGGCACATCGCCGGGGCTCCGGGGTTTCCGCTCGACGATTCGTGGATCCATCTGCACTTCGCGCGCAATCTCGCCAGCGGCGCCGGCTTTTCCTACAACCCTGGGATACCGGTGGCCGGATCGACCGCGCCCGCGTGGACACTCCTGCTCGGCGCGGGCGCCGCCGTCTCCTCGGCATCCCTCGCGATGGCCAAGGTCGTCGGCATTCTCGCGACTCTGGGGGCCGCGCTGGTCACGCGGCGGGCGGCCGTCGCCTGGGGCGCGCGGGGAGACGTCGCGCTCGCCGCGTCGATCGCGCTCTCCTGGATGGGGCCGGTCGCATGGGGCGCGCTCTCCGGGATGGAGGTCTCGCTCGCCGCGCTCCTGGTGGCCGGCGCGCTTCTCGCTCACGCGCGCGATCGTGAGCTCGCGACGGCGGCGTGCGCAGCGCTGGCCGTGCTGGCCCGTCCGGAGGCCCTCCTCCTCGTTCCGTTCTTCGTCGCCGCCCGCCCCCTGACGGTCCGTCGCGTTTCGATCTTCGCGGTCGTCACGCTCGTGGTGGTGGCGCCGGCCGTCCTCTTCAGCCTCTGGACCGCCGGCACGCCGTACCCGGCGACCGCCGCGGCCAAGGTCGAGGGCGGTCTCGTCGGCTGGCTCGGCGGCGTGCGCGAGCCCGCGGCGCTCACGTGGATCAGACGGCCGCTCGCGTACTTGACGGAATGGATCGTCTGGCTCGCCACGACTCACTGGCTCCTGCCGATCGCGCTCGTCCCAGCCCTCGTCCTGGTATGGCGCCACGCGGGCCGCGCCCTCGGCCTCATCTCGCTCGTGCTCCTCGCTCACCCGATCGGCATGGCGCTATTCGCCCCGTACCGCGGCCCCGCCTTCCAAGAGGGACGCTACTCGATCCACCTCCTGCCGCTCGCGGTGCTCATCCTTGCAGTAGCGCTGGGGGGCCGGGGCCATGGGGGTGTGGGGGTCCCCGACCAGCGGAGTGGGACCCCCTCGTCCCGTCCGCGGCTCGAAGAGCCGCGCTCGGGCGAGCGGGTGACGGAGTCGGTCGGGGACCCCCGCACCCCCACGGCCCCGGCCCCCCGACCTTACGCCTGGGTGGGTCCAGTCGCGCTAGGAGTCTGGCTCGCGATCGCGGGCGTAGCGCTCGTGCCGGCGGCGACGCGATATGCGTGGGCGGTTCAGAACATCAACGCGATGCAGGTCCACCTCGGGCGTTGGGTGGACGCGCAGCTGCCGAAGACCGCGCGACTCGCCCTGAACGACATCGGCGCGATCGCGTTCTTCTCGCGTCGAGAGGTCATCGACCTGATGGGGCTCGTCACGCCGGATATCATTCCCTACCGGCGGCGCGGGGAGTCAGGCGTGATGGAGTACGTGTCGGAGACGTGTCCCGAGTACGTGATCATCTTCCCGGCCTGGTTTCCACGGCTCGCGGCGAGCCGGGAGACGCTCCAGCCCATCTATCGCGTGCATCTGGAGCGCAACGAGGTCGCCGGCGCCGCGGAAATGGTCGTGTATCGCCTGATGCGCTGTGCGGTATGATCGCGCCATGCGACGGATGGCATTCCTCCTCGTGGCCATTCTGCTCGTGCTCCGGTGGCCGGCAGCCGGTCGACGCCCAGATCTATCGCTGGGTCGACGAAAACGGCGTGCCGCATTTCGCGGACGGCATCGAGAGCGTTCCCGGCCCCTATCGCTCGAAGGCGGTGCCGCTCGGGATGAGGAATGCGCCGGCAGCCCCGCCGGCGCCGGCCGGCGCGCCCGGTGCCAAGCCGGCCTCGAGCGAGACTTCGATCCGCTTCATCCCGGGCCAGCGCATCCTGGTCGACGTGCGGATCAACGGCAACGCCGACGCCAAGCTGCTGCTCGACACCGGCTCCGACAAGACGCTCATCAGCCCGCGCGCGCTGGTGGCGGCCGGCGTTCGCCTCGCGGGGCCCACGACGACGGCTCAGGTCTCCGGCGCGACGGGAAGCGCACCGATGCAGTTCGTCTTCGTCGACAGCCTCGAGGTCGGCGAGGCCCGAGTCGGACGGATGGCGGTGGGCGCTCAAGACGTGCCGGTCACGGGGGGTGACGGCGTCCTCGGCCGCGATTTCCTGGACCAGTTCAACGTCAGCATCGACTCCAGCAAGGGCGTGGTGACGCTCTCCCCCAAGTAGCTCGCCGCCTGCCCTGTGGTACGATGACGCTTCGGGTCATGGACTACAAGGCCACGCTAAATCTGCCGAAAACCGCCTTCCCGATGAAGGCGAACCTCCCGCAAGACCGAGCCCGAGATGCTCGCCTGGTGGGAATCGTTCGGCATCTACAAGCGCGTTCGCCAGGCCGCGCGCCGGCCGCCCCCTCTGGATCCTTCACGACGGACCTCCGTATGCGAACGGCCACATCCATCTCGGGACCATGCTGAACAAGGTGCTGAAGGACGTGATCGTCAAGTCGCGCTCGATGTCCGGCTTCAACGCGGTCTACGTGCCGGGCTGGGATTGCCACGGGCTGCCGATCGAGCACCAGGTCGACAAGGAGCTCGGGCTCGACAAGCCCGGCATCGACGTGCGCAACGCGATGGATCCAGTCGAGAAGCGCAAGAAATGCCGCGAGTACGCGCTGCGCTTCATCGACATCCAGCGCGGCGAGTTCAAGCGCCTGGGCGTGTTCGGCGACTGGGACAACCCGTACATGACGATGGACCCCGCGTACCAGGCGGTCATCGCACGCGAGTTCGGGCGCTTCGTCGGCCGCGGGCTCGTCTACAAGGGGCTCAAGCCCGTCCACTGGTGCATGCACTGCCAGACCGCGCTCGCGCAGGCCGAGGTCGAGTACGAAGACCAGCAGACGCCGTCGGTCTGGGTCAAGTTTCCGCTGACGTCCGTCCCGCCGGAGCTCCAGTCGAGTCCTCGGCGGCCGGAGCGCCTTCGCGGTGGTCTGGACCACGACCCCGTGGACCCTTCCGGCCAACCTCGCGATCGCCGTGCATCCCGCGCAGGAATACGTCGCGCTCGCGAAGGGCGGCGAGGTGTACGTGGTCGCACGCGCCCTGATGGAGGACTTCCTTCGCCTGTTCGCCGACCGCGAGCACACGCGTGCTGGCCAGCGTGCCGGGTCGAGAAGCTCGCCGGAAGCGGGTTCCGTCATCCCTGGATCGATCGGGAAGGCAAGATCGCCGCGGCGGACTTCGTCGCGATGGACAGCGGGCACCGGCCTCGTCCACATCGCGCCCGGTCACGGCGAGGAAGACTACGATCTCGGCAAGTCGCTGGGGCTCAAGATCTACAACCCGGTCGACGACGACGGCCGATTCGTCGCCGACGTCGAGCACTTCGCGGGCCTCACGGTCTGGGACGCGAATCCCAAGATCATCGAGCATCTGCAAGAGCGTGGGCATGTTGATCGCCCAGCGGCCGCTCGATCACACCTACCCGCACTGCTGGCGCTGCAAGAACCCGACGCTCTTCCGCGCGACCGAGCAGTGGTTCGTCGCCCTCGACAAGCGCGACTTTCGCGGCGCACGCGCTCGACGCGATCAAGCGCGACGTGCAGTGGATCCCGGCCGTGGGGCGAGGATCGCATCTACAACATGGTGGCCCACCGTCCGGACTGGGTGCTCTCGCGCCAGCGCGTCTGGGGTGTGCCGATCGTCGCCTTCTACTGCGCCGGCTGTGAGACGCTCCTGCTCGAGGAGCCGCATCGTCGAGCACGTCGCGGCGATCTTCGGCCAGGGTCGCGGCGCCGACGAGTGGTACGCGCGCGCGGCCCGCGAGCTCCTGCCCGCCGGGCACGCGCTGCGCGAAGTGCGGCGGCGAGCATTTCCGCAAAGAGCACCGACATCCTCGACGTGTGGTTCGACTCGGGCTGCAGCCACGCCGCGGTGCTCGAGACGCGCCCCGAGCTGCACTGGCCGGCCGAGCTCTACCTGGAAGGCTCGGACCAGCACCGCGGGTGGTTCCATTCCTCGCTGCTCGAGGCGGTCGGCACGCGCGACGCGCCGCCCTACAAGAGCGTCGTGACTCACGGGTTCTTCGTCGACGGCGAGGGACGGAAGATGTCGAAGTCCCTCGGCAACGTCATCACCCTCGACGAGGTCCTGCCGAAGTTCGGCGCCGAGGTGCTGCGTCTGTGGGTGGCGGCCGAGGACTACACCGCAGGACATCCGCGTGTCGATGGAGATCCTCGACCGGCTCGCCGACGCCTACCGGCGGATGCGCAACACGTTTCGCTTCCTGCTCGGCAACCTCGGCGACTTCGATCCCGCGCGCGACCGCCAGTCCTACGCGCGGCTGGACGAGGTCGACCGCTGGATGCTCGACCGCCTGGCGCGCCTCGATCGACCGCGTCCGGCGCGCCTACGAGGAGTACGAGTTCCACACCGTCGTTCCACAGCGTGCATAACTTCTGCGCGGTCGACCTCTCGGCGCTCTATCTCGACATCATCAAGGACCGGCTCTACACCTCGCTGCCCGACGACCCGCGGCGGCGCGCGGCGCAGACGGTCTGCTACGACGTCTTCGGCGCGCTGGCCCGGCTCCTGGCGCCGATCCTGACGTTCACGAGCGAAGAGGCCTGGCGCCACCTGCCCGGCGCGCACGGCGAGAGCGTGCATCTCGAGCGCTTCCCGGAGGCGCCGCGGGAATGGCTCGACGACGCGCTCAAGCGCGACTGGGACCGGCTGCTCGAGGTGCGCCGCGAGGTCGCGAAGGCGCTCGAGACGGCGCGGGCCGCGCAAGCTGATCGGCAGCGGGCTCGAGGCCGCGGTGCGCATCGCGAACGCGCCCGAAGACCTGCCGGCGCTCCTGCGCGCCAAGCGCGAGCTCCTGCCGACGGCTCTTCATCGTCTCGCGCGTGGAGCTCGAGCGCTCCGCGTCGGGCGCGAGCGTCACGTACGAGAGCCAGGACATCCCCGGGCTGGTCATCGGCGTCGACCGCGCCCGCGGCGAGAAGTGCGAGCGCTGCTGGACGCGCAGCGAGCACGTCGGCGAGAACCGCGAGCACCCCACGCTCTGCGAGCGCTGCGTCCCGATCGTCGCGCGGTTGAGTGGGTCCGGCGATCCGCGCTGACCGGTCCCGAATCGCGCGCGTCGTCGCCATCGCCGCCGTCGTCGTCGTGCTCGATCAAATCACCAAGCTGATCGTGCTCGACCGGCTGACCCTCGGCGTCCCGGTCGTGCTGGTCGAGGGCTTCCTCGCGCTGACGCTCGTCATGAATCCCGGGCTCGCGTTCGGGCTCCTCGCCGGCATCCCGGCGAGCTGGCGCTGGGTCGTCGGCCTGCTCTCGCTGGTCGCGCTCGTCGTCCTGCTGCGCGTGGCCCTGCGAGTTCTCCCGAGCGGCGGCTGGCGCGAGCAGTCGGCGATCGGGCTCATCTTCGGCGGCGCGGTCGGGAACTTGATCGATCGCACGCGCTTCGGCGCGGTGGTCGACTTCGTGGACGTCTACGTTCGCGGCTGGCACTGGCCGGCCTTCAATGTGGCCGATTCGGCGATCACGGTGGGCGTCGCGGCCCTGGCGCTCGTCGTGATGATCGAGCGGTCGCCCGTCCCGCTCGCTCCTGAGCCGTGACGGTGCTCACGGTCGAGCCCGCATCGGCCGGCGCCAGGCTCGATCGCTGGCTCAGCGAGCGCCTGACCGCTCTCTCGCGCGCGCGGCTCCAGGCGCTGATCCGCGGCGGTCTCGTTCGCGTCGACGGCGCCGTCCTCAAGGCCGCGCATCGACTACGCGGCGGCGAGCGCGTGGAGATCGAGGTCCCGCCCGCCGCGGTCGAGACGCTCGCGCCCGAGCCGGTCGCCCTCTCGGTCGTCTACGAGGACGATCACGTGCTCGTCGTCGACAAGCCGGCCGGCATGGTCGTGCATCCCGGCGCCGGGCGCTCCGGCGGGACGCTCGCCGCGGCGATTCTGGCCCACGCCCCGGCTACCGCCGGCGTCGGAGGCCCGCGGCGCCCCGGCATCGTCCACCGCCTCGACAAGGACACGTCGGGGCTTCTCGTCGTGGCCAAGACAGCCCAGAGCCTACGACGCTCTCGTCGAGCAGCTCGTCGGCCCGCACGGTGACGCGGCGCTATCTCGCCGTCGTGCATGGGCGCGTCCGGCACCGAGCGAATCGGTCGTCGACGCGCCGATCGGACGCCACCCGAGCGATCGGGTGAAGATGGCCGTTCCGCCCGGTCGGTCGCGGCAAGCGCGCGATCACCCGGTATCGCGTGCTCGAGCGCTTCGCGCACGTTCACGCGTGCTCGAGGTGCGCCTCGAGACCGGCCGCACCCACCAGATCCGCGTCCATCTGGCGTCGCTGGGCCATCCGGTCGTCGGGCGACCAGGTGTACGGCAAGCCTCGGTCGCGCGCGCCCGTGAGCTCGACGGCTACGCGCTGCACGCCGCCGCGCGCTCGCGTTCGTGCATCCCGGTTTCCGGAAAGTGATCGAGTGCTCCGCGCCGATCCCCGCACGGATCGAGCGGCTCCTGTTACGCTTCGCGACGCCGTCTAGCGGCGAACGCGCCGCGTTCCGCGGGGGAAACCCTGATGTGGCGCCCTCGCGTGGACGTTCTCGAGGTAGCGTCAGGCTATAGATCAGGACTACCCCGATGGACCAGCTGACCGCTGTCATTCTCGCCGCCGGAGAGGGCAAGCGCATGCGCTCGCGGCAGCCCAAGGTGCTCCACCCGCTGTGTGGCCGCCCGCTGATCGCGTACCCGCTTCGCGCCGCCCGAGCCCTGGCCGACCGGATCGTCCTGGTCGTCGGACCGAACGCCGACGACGTCGTCGCGGCTGGCCGGCTCCGACGTCCGGGCGGTCGTCCAGCGCGAGCGGCTCGGGAGCGGCCACGCGGTCCTGCAGGCCAGGCCGAGTGCGCTGACGGCACGATCCTCGTCCTGCCCGGCGACATGCCTCTCCTGTCCGTCGAGACGATCGAGCCGCCTGCTCGCCCATCACCGAAAGAGCCGCGCCGCCGCGACCGTGCTGACCGCGGTCGTCGGCGCGCCGCAGGGCTACGGGCGCGTCCTGCGCCAGGGCGGGCGCGTCAAGCGGATCGTCGAAGACCGCGATGCCACCGACGCCGAGAAGAAGATCTCCGAGATCAACACCTCCGTCTACTGCTTCGCCGCCGCGCGGCTCTGGCCGCGCTCGGCAAGGTCCGCGCCGACAACGACCAGGGCGAGTACTACCTGACGGACGTGATCGGCATCCTGGCCCGCGCCGGAGCGCGCGTCGACGCGGTCGTGACCCCGATCCCGGCGAGGCGGTCGGCGTCAACGACCGCAAGCAGCTCGCGGCGGTCGGCCGCGGTCCAGCGCCGACGGATCCTCGACCGGCTGATGGAAGGAGGCGTCACCATCCTCGATCCGGCCAGCACCTACGTCGAGGACACGGTCACGATCGGCGCCGGACACGACCGTCTATCCCCAGGTGGTGATCGAGGGCGCGTCCGACCATCGGCGGCGAGTGCGTCATCGGGGTCGGCTGCCACGTGAGCTCGTGCTCGCATCGGCGATCGCGTGACGCTGCTTGCCGTACTGCGTGCTGCGCGACTCGGTGATCGAAGAGGCCGCGACGCTCGGCCCGTTCTGCCACCTGCGGCCGCTGTCGCACGTCGGCCCGAAGGCGAAGATCGGCAACTTCGTCGAGCTGAAGAAGTCGACGATCGGCCGCGGGTCGAAGGTGCCGCACCTCTCCTACGTCGGCGACGCCACCGTCGGCGAGGGCGTCAACGTCGGCGCCGGCACGATCACCTGCAACTACGACGGCGTCGCACAAGCACGAGACCAAGATCGGCGATCGACGCCTTCATCGGAACCAACTCGAGCCTGGTCGCGCCCGTCACCGTCGGCGAGGGCGCCTACATCGGCGCCGGCTCCACGATCACCAAGGACGTCCCGCCCGGAGCGCTCGCGGTCGGGCGCGCCCAGCAGATCGTCAAGGACGGCTGGGCGGCCGCGCAAGGCCAAGAAGCGCGAGGAGCACTGAGCGTCAGGCCATGTGCGGAATCGTCGGGTACGTCGGGGACAAGGAGCGCGGTCGGCATCATCGTCGAGGGCCTGAAGCGGCTCGAGTATCGCGGCTACGACTCCGCGGGCATCGCGGTGCTCAGCGACGGCACGCTCCACGTGCGGCGCGCCGCCGGCCAGCTCAAGATGCTCGAAGGCGTTCTGGGGAGCGGCCGCTGACGGGCTCGCTCGGCATCGGGCACACGCGCTGGGCGACCCATGGCCGGCCCTCGGAGGAGAACGCCCATCCGCACACCGACTGCGACGGCTCGCTCGTCGTCGTCCACAACGGGATCATCGAGAACTACCTCGAGATCAAGGAGCGCCTGCGTCGCCGAAGGCCACCGCTTCAAGTCGGAGACCGACACCGAGGTGCTCGCCCACCTGATCGAGCACCACCTGAAGATCACCGGTCGGCTCGACCGGGCCGTGAAGGCCGCGCTGCAAGAGGTCAGGGGCTCGTACGCGATCGGCGTCGTCTCGGCCGCGGCGCCCGACCGATTGATCGCCGCCAAGCAAGGCGCGGGCAGCGTCGTCGTCGGTCTGGGCCAGGGCGAGATGTTCGTCGCCTCCGACATTCCCGCGATCCTGTCCCACACGCGCGACGTGGTCGTGCTCGAGGACGACGAGGTGGCGGTCGTCACGGCCGACTCGGTCGAGCTGTCGACCCTCGACGGCGAGCCCGTCCGGCGCGCGGCGGTGCGGATCCTCGTGGGATCCGATCATGGCCGAGAAGGGCGGCTACCGGCACTTCATGCTCAAGGAGATGCACGAGCAGCCGCGCGCGATCACCGACACCTTCCGCGGCCGGATCGCGCCCGAGACCGGCAACGTCGTCCTCCCCGACGTGAGCCTCGCGCCCGACACCGTGCGCGCCATCGAGCGGGTGGTCCTCGTCGCGTGCGGCACGGCGTTCCACGCCGCGATGCTCGGCCGCACCATGATGGAGCGGCTCGCGGGCATCCCGGCCGAGGTCGACCTCGGCAGCGAGTTCCGCTACCGTGACGCGCTGTGGGTCCCGAGACTCTGGTGGTCGCCATCTCCCAGTCCGGCGAGACCGCCGACACGCTCGGCGCGGTCAAGGCGGCCCGGCCAAGGGCTGCCCGATCCTCGCCATCACCAACGTCGTCGGCTCGGCGCTGGCGCGCGAGGCGACGGGTGTGCTCTACATGCACGCCGGCCCCGAGATCGGCGTGGCGTCGACCAAGGCGTTCTCGACGATGATCGTGGCGACCTACCTCCTCGGCCTCTGGCTCGGCCGTCAGCGGGGCGCCATCACGGCCGAGGACGTGAAGAAGCGGATCCACGACCTGGTCGAGATCCCGCGCCTCGTCGAGAAGACGCTCGAGCTCGATGGCCAGATCGCGGCGATCGCCCGCGACCTGGTCGGCGCGCGCGACTTCCTCTATCTCGGACGCGGGCTGCAGTTTCCGATCGCGCTCGAAGGGCGCGCTCAAGCTGAAGGAGATCTCCTACATTCACGCCGAGGGCTACGCCGGCGGCGAGATGAAGCACGGCCCCATCGCCCTCATCGCCGACCGGCTGCCCGTGGTGGCCCTGGCGCCGCGCGACGGCTCCTACGACCGCATGCTCGGCAACATCGAGGAGGTGCTCGCCCGTGACGGACAGGTCATCGCCGTCGTGCACGCCGGCGACCGCGCGGTCGCCGCCGAAGGCGCAGCACGTGATCGAGGTCCCGCGCCTGCGCCGATCTGCTGGCGCCGCTGATCACGGTGATCCCGCTGCAGCTCCTCGCCTACCACATCGCCGTGCGACTCGGCTGCGACGTGGACCAGCCCCGGAACCTGGCCAAGAGCGTCACGGTCGAGTAGACGGCGCCTCCATCCGGCGGCGCCCGGCTGCGGAGCCCGCTTCTATTGCGCCGCGGCGATCGGCCGGTACAATCGAGCGGTGCCAGCCGCGCTCGACCGCCTCCTCGACGATCTGAATCCCCCGCAGCGCGAGGCCGTCACCGCCGGTGACGGGCCGCTCCTGGTGCTGGCCGGCGCCGGGAGCGGCAAGACGCGCGTCATCGCCCACCGGATCGCCTGGCTCACCGGCGAGTTCGCGGCGTCTCGCCGCGCAACCTGCTGGCCGTCACGTTCACGAACAAGGCGGCAGGGGAGATGGCCCGCCGGGTCGAGGCGCTCCTCTTGCCCGTCGGGCTCAAGGCGCCGCTCATCGCCACCTTCCACGCGGCGTGCGTCCGGATCCTGCGCCAGCACGGCCGGCCACATCGGGCTTCCGCCGCACTTCATGATCTACGACGAGGACGATCGCGAGAGCCTCGTCAAGGAATGCATGAAGGAGCTCGATCTGACCGAACGCGCCACCACGCCCGGCGCCGTCGTCCAGCGCATCAGCTACTGGAAGAACCACATGCTCGGCGTCGACGACGGCCCGGCGGCACGGCGCGGGGCCCGTGGGAGGAGAAGATCGCGCTGGTCTTCGGTCGGTACGAAGAGCGTCTGCGCGCCGTCGGCGGCGTCGACTTCGACGACCTGCTCCTGAAGACCGTGCAGGCTCTACGAAGAGGTGCCCGAGGCGGTCGCCTGGTATCGCGGGCTCTGGCGTCACGTGCTCGTCGACGAGTACCAGGACACCAACCGCGCCCAGTACCGGATCATCCGCTTGCTGACCGGCGAGCACCGGAACATCTGCGTCGTCGGCGATCCTGACCAGTCGGTTTATCGATTGGCGCGGCGCCGACATCCGGAACATCCTCGATTTCGAGCAGGACTATCCGGGCACCCGGGTCGTGAAGCTCGAGCAGAACTATCGCTCGACCCAGCGCATCCTCTCGCTCGCCGCCGCGGTGATCGATCACAACCGGCGGCGCAAGGACAAGACGCTCTGGACCGAGAACGCCGAGGGCGAGCCCGCCCAAGCGTCTACCGCGGCCTGGGACGAGCACGAGGAGGCGAACTTCGTCGCCCAGACGATCCTCGGCCTGCGCGGCGAGGGCGTGCCGTGGAACGGCGATCGCCGTCTTCTACCGGACCAACGCGCAGTCCCGCGTGCTCGAGGACGCGCTGCGCCGCGCGCGCGTCCCGTACGGGATCGTCGGCGGCGTCCGCTTCTACGAGCGCAAGGAGATCAAGGACGCGCTCGCGTACGTGCGCCTCGCGGTCAACCCGACCGACGACGTCGCGTTTCGGCGCGCGATCCAGACGCCGGTGCGCGGCATCGGGCCCGCGACGCTCGCGCGCCTGGACGAGGCGCGCGGCGGACCGCGGCCTGCTCGCCGTCGCCGGCGAGCCGCCCGGCACGCGATCACCGGCAAGCCGCGCCGCGTCGCTCGAGGAGTTCGCGGCGCTGATGCGCGGGCTGGCCGGCCGGCGCGGGCGAGATGGCGCCGCCGGCCTTCATCGACCACCTGCTGGACGCGTCGGGCTATCGCGAGGCGCTGCGCGAGGAGCGCTCGCCCGAGGCCGAGGCGCGGCTCGAGAACCTCGAGGAGCTGATCGCAGCCGCGGAGGACTACATGCGCGCGGAGCCCGAGCCCGACGCTCGAGGGATTCCTCGACGGCGATCGCGCTGATGGGCGACATCGACGAGCTGAAGGACGAGGGCGCGCGGGTCACGCTGATGACCTCCACTCGGCCAAGGGGCTCGAGTTCCCGGCCGTGTTCCTGACCGGTCTGGAAGAGGGCGTGTTTCCCCACGCCCGGTCGATGAACGACGAGGACGAGATCGAGGAGGAGCGCCGGCTCTGCTACGTCGGGCTCACGCGCGCCCGGGAGCGGCTCTTCCTCTCGTACGCGCTGCATCGGCGCATCCACGGCTACGGCGTCGGCGAGCCCTCGCGCTTCCTGCGCGAGATGCCGGAGAACCAGCTCGTCTCGCTTGAACACGCCGGCGCGAGGCGCCGCCCGGCTGCGCCGACGACGCGGCGTCCTACGCCGCGGCCGCCGACACGGTGGGCGAGGACCTGCCGTTCCGGGTCGGCGCCCGAGGTGCGGCATGCGCGCTTCGGCGAGGGCCTGGTGGTCGGGATCGAGCGGGACGGCGCCGACTACGTCGTGACGGTCGGGCTTCGCCAGCGTCGGCCGCAAGCGCCTCTCGGTCCAGTACGCTCATCTCGAGGAGATGTGAGCCGATGATCGACCGCAAGGACGTCGAGCACGTGGCGCGCCTGACTCGCCTGGCCCTGACCGAGGCGGAGCTCGAGCGGATGCGCGAGCAGCTGAACTCGATCCTGGCGCACCTCGACACGCTGCGCGCCGTGTCGACACGAAGGCGTCGAGCCGACCTCGCACGCGGTCGACGTCGTCAACGTCATGCGCGACGACGAGGTCGCGCCGTGCCTGCCCCGGGACGCGGCGCTCGCGCAACGCGCCGGACCCGCAGCGGCGAGCTCTTCCGCGTCCCGCGGATCATCGAGGAGTGATGTACCGGACCATCCACGAGCTGACCGACGCCTACCGGCGAGGCGACCTGACGCCGACCGCCGTCGCGGAGGAGCTACCTGGCGCGGATCGACGCGCTCGACGGCCAGGTCGGCGCGTACCTCACCGTCGTGCGGGAGCACGCGCTGGCCGCCGCGCGTGAATCCGAGCGCCGCTGGCGCGCCGGCGCTCCGCTCGGCCCGCTCGACGGCGCGCCGCTGGCGCTCAAGGACGTGCTGTGCACGCGCGGGCGTGCGGACGACGTGCGGCTCGAAGATGCTCGAGGCGTTCGTGCCGCCCTACGACGCGACGGTCGTCGAGCGGCTGCGGGCGGCCGGCGCGGTGATCCTCGGCAAGACCAACCTGGACGAGTTCGCGATGGGCTCGTCCACCGAGCACTCGGCCTTCCACCCGACGCGTAACCCGTGGGATCTCGCGCGCGTGCCCGGGCGGCTCCTCGGGCGGATCCGCCGCGGCGGTGGCGGGAGGCCTCGCGGCCGGGCGCCTTCGGCAGCGACACGGGCGGCTCCATCCGCCAGCCCGCCGCCTTCTGCGGCGTGGTCGGCATGAAGCCGACCTACGGCCGCGTATCGCGCTACGGTCTGGTCGCCCTGGCCTCCTCGCTCGATCAGATCGGCCCCTTCGCCCAGGACGTCGAGGACGCGGCCGCTCCTGCTGGGCGCCATCGCCGGACACGACCGGCGCGACGCGACGTCGATCGACGCGCCCGTACCCGACTACGCCGCGGAGCTGCGCCGGGGCGTCGCCGGCCTGACGCTCGGGCTTCCCGACGAGTACTTCATCGACGGGATGGACCCGGACGTGGAGCGCGCCGTGCGGCGGGCGATCGAGGTCCTCCAGGGGCTCGGCGCCCGGATCGAGCGCGTGTCGCTCCCGACGACCCGGCACTCGCTGGCCGCCTACTACGTGATTCTCCCCGCCGAGGCGTCGTCGAACCTCGCGCGGTACGACGGCGTCAAGTACGGACTGCGCGTGCCCGGCCGTGATCTCGTCGAGATGGAAAGCCGGACCCGTGCGGCGGGCTTCGGCGCCGAGGTCAAGCGCCGGATCATGCTCGGCACCTACGCGCTGTCGGCCGGCTACTACGACGCGTACTACGGCAAGGCGCAGAGTGTCCGGACGCTCGTGCGCCGCGAGTTCGCGGCCGCGTTCGCGCGCGTCGATCTCATCGTGGCGCCCACGACGCCCAACGTCGCCTTCAAGCACGGCGAGAAGGAAGACCCGCTGTCGATGTACCTGAACGACGTCTTCACCATCCCCGGCAACCTGTCCGGGATCCCGGGCCTGTCCGTGCCGTGCGGCTTCAGCGTGGCGGGGTTGCCGATCGGGCTGCAGATCCTCGGCCGCCCGCTCGACGAGGCCCGCGTGCTGCGCGCCGCGTATGCGTACGAGCAGGCGACCGAATGGCGCGCGAGGCACCCGGAGCTCGCATGACGGAGCCGGGTCGCATCTCTCGCAGGCCACCCCCGGACCAAGGCGGTCTCACGAGACCCCGCTCCAACAAATTACGACGTCGTCATCGGACTGGAGGTCCACGCCCAGCTCCTGACGCGATCGAAGATGTTCTGCGGATGCCCGACGACGTTCGGCGCGCCGCCCAACTCCCAGACCTGCCCGGTCTGTCAGGGCATGCCCGGCGTGCTGCCGGTCGTCAACCGGCGGGCGGTCGAGTTCGGCATCCGCACGGCGCTCGCGTTCAGCTGCCGCGTCAACGCGGCGTGCCGCTTCGCGCGCAAGCATTACTACTACCCGGACATGCCGAAGAACTACCAGATCAGCCAGTACGAGGAGCCCCTGGCCGAGGACGGCTTCCTCGAGACTCGACATCGACGGCGACTCGCGCAGGATCGGCATCCAGCGGCTCCACCTCGAAGAGGACGTCGGCAAGCTCCTCCACGAGGGCACGCTCGAGACGGCCCAGGCGAGCCTCGTCGACTTCAACCGCTCGGGCGTGGCGCTCATGGAGACCGTGTCGAGGCCCGAGCTGCGTTCTCCCGAGGAGGCCGCCGACCTACCTGAGAGCCTTTCGCGCCGTCGTGGTCTTCCTCGAGCGTCTGCGACGGCAACATGGAGGAGGGCTCGCTTCGGTGCGACGCGAACGTCTCGTTGCGCCCGCGGGGCCAGCGTCGAGCTCGGCACCAAGGTCGAGATCAAGAACCTGAACTCGTTCCGCAACGTCCAGCGCGCGCTCGAGTTCGAGGTTCGACGCCAGGCGCGTGCCCTCGACGCGGGCGAGCGCATCGTGCAGGAGACGCGCCTCTGGGAGGCCGACCACGGCTACACGCGGTCCATGCGGTCGAAGGAGTTCGCGCACGACTATCGGTATTTCCCCGAGCCGGACCTGGTGCCGCTCCAGATCGACCGTCGGCTGGGTCGGCGAGATCCGGACGGCGCTTCCCGAGCTGCCGCGACGGCGGCGGCAGCGCTTCGTCGCCCAGTACGGTGTGCCTGCGTACGACGCCGAGGTGCTCACCCAGTCGCGGGCGCTCGCGGACTACTACGAGGCCGCCGTGCGGGAGTGGGGGCCGTCCGCGGCGGAGCGAAGGGAACGTCCGAAGGTGGTCTCCAACTGGATCATGTCGGAGCTGCTGCGCGCCCTGCCCGGCGACGACGAGCACGCCATCCAGCGCTCGCCGATCACGCCGCGCCATCTGGCGGGCCTGCTGCGTCTCATCGAGGACGGGACCATCAGCGGCAAGATCGCCAAGGACGTGTTCCATAAGATGCTCGCGTCCGGCGAGGAGGCTCCGACGATCGTGGGCCGCGAGGGGCTCACGCAGGTCGCCGACGAGGCGGCGCTGAGCCAGGTCATCGCCTCGGTGATGGCCGCCAACCCGAAGGCGATCGACGACTTCAAGCGGGGCAAGAAAGAGGCCAAGGGGGCCCTCGTGGGTCAGGTCATGAAGGCCACCGGCGGCAAGGCGAATCCGGCGCTCGTGAACCGCCTCCTGGAGGACAAGCTCTCGAAAACATAAAATCGGCGGCTATAATCAAGAAGCGGCGGCCATGATTGAGCTTCACCGCGTTTCGAAGGTGTACTCGGTCGGGCCCGTGAAGGTCCCTGCGCTCCGCGAGGTTTCGTTCCGGATCGACAAGGGCGAGTTCGTCGTCCTGACCGGGGCCAGCGGCGCCGGCAAGACGACCCTGCTCCGCCTTCTCTACCGTGACGACCTGCCCACCGAGGGCGATATCGAGGTCCTCGGCCACAGTCTCGTGCCGATGCGCGGGTCGCAAGTGGCGGCGCTCCGCCGCTCGATCGGCGTCGTCTTCCAGGACGCCAAGCTCCTGCCCGTTCGAACCGTCTACGAAAACGTCGCGTTCGTGCTGCGGGTCCTCGGCACGCCCCGCCGTGAGATCACCGCGCGCGCCTTCGACGCGCTCCGCGCGGTCGGGTTGTCATCGCGCGCCCAGGCGTACCCCACGCAGCTCTCGCAGGGCGAGGCCCAGCGCGCGGCGCTGGCGCGGGCCATCGTGCGGCGGCCGCCGCTCCTGCTCGCCGACGAGCCGACCGGCAACCTCGACGAGGCCATGGCCGGGCGAGATCATCGACGTGATCAAGGACATCGGGGCGGGCGGGACCACGATCGTGCTGGCCACGCATCAGGCGCGGCTTGCCGCGGCGCTTCGGCGGCGCACCTTGATCCTCGAGGGCGGCCGCGTCGTGAAGGACGAGGGCTGACCGCGTGCTCGGCTTCCTGGTCGGCGAGGCGTTGCGCGATCTGCGGAGGGCCGGGCGGGTCGCCGTCAGCGCCGTCGTGCTGATCACGCTGTCCCTGGCGGCGCTCGGCGGCTTCTGGCTCGTCTCCTCGAACATCGGACGCGCCGTCGCGCAGTGGCGTGACCGGGTCCGCATCGTCGTCTATCTCAAGCGCGAGCCACCTGCCGGCGACGTCGCGGCGCTGGTCGAGCGAGTCCGGGTGATGCCGGGCGTCGCCGGCGTGATCGTTCATCAGCAAGGCCGACGCGCTGCGCGCGCTGAAGCAGGTCCTCGGCAAGGACGCCGGCGTCGTCGACCAGCTGCCGGCCAACCCGCTGCCCGCCTCGCTCGAGGTGACGCCGGCCGCGGCCGCCGCGACGCCCGAGGGCGCGCGCGAGCTTCTGTCGCGCGCTGGCCGCGCTGCCCGAAGCCGACGAGGTCGCCGGCAGCGGGGACTGGGTCGAGCGCCTCTCGCACTGGCAGCGGCTCCTGGCGACGATCGGCCTGGGAGTCGGGGCGGTGCTCGCCGTCGCCGCCATCCTGACGGTCACGACGGCGACCACCCTGGTCCTGCACGCGCGGCGGCACGAGACCGAGATCATGCGGCTCGTGGGCGCCTCCGAGCTGACGATCCGACTGCCCGTCCTTCTCCAGGGCATGATGCAAGGGCTCGGCGGGCGCGGTCTTCGCCCTGGGCGCGCTCGTCGTCACCCACTCGGTGGTGGCGCCGCGGCTCGAGCCGCTCGTCAACCTCACGCTCGGGCATCCCCGAGCTCGTCTTCTTCACCCCCGCCGGCGTCGTGGCGCTGCTCGGCGCCGGAACGCTGCTCGGCAGCTCTCGGCGGATGGCTCGCCCGAGCCGCGTCGCGAGCCATGAGCGGCGGCGTGCTCATGACCCTGCTCGCGATGCTGCATCGTCGCGCCGGTCGCCGCCCAGGGCCGAAGCGCGACGATCCCCTGCAGACCGAGCAGCGAAAGCTCCAGCAGACGCAGAAGCAGCTGAAGGAAGAAAAGGAGCGCGTCGCGGCGGCGCGCGCCCGCGAGAGGTCGCTGCTCGCCGAGCTCGAGGCGATCGAGCAGCGCCTCGCGGGCAAGCAGCAGGAGATCGCGCGGCTGGACGTGCGCATCAAGCAGGCCCAGGCCGAGATCCAGACCTTCCGCGGCGAGATCGGGAAGCTCGAGCGCCAGCGCGCCGGCCAGGTCAACGCGCTCGCCGGCCGGCTGCGGGCGCTGTACCGCGTGCACGCGCAAGGCGGTGCCCTGCCGGTGATCCTGAGCGGCGACGATCCGGTGACCCGCGCCGCTGCCGTGCGGCACCTCGCAAGTCTTGCGGCCCTGGACGCCCGCTTGATTCAAGAGTATCGTGGGACGTCTGAGAGATTGGCCGATCGCAAGGGTCGTGAGGAGGCGCAGCAGCGGGAGCTCGCGGGCCTCCACGACGAGGCCAAGCAAGAGCAGGCGGAGGTCGATCGCGAGGCGGCGAAGCGGCGGGTGATCCTCGCGAAGGTGCGCGACGAGCGCGCCTATCACGAGCGGATCGTGGGTGAATTGACGGAAGCCGCTCAGCGCCTCGAGGCGTTCATCCGCGAGCTCCAGGCCAAGCAGCGAAAGCTGGCGAGGGTCGCCGCCACCCAAGGGTGGGATCGAGGCCCCCGCCGTCGGGTTCGGGACTCTCAGGGGCCGCCTGCCCTGGCCGACCGAGGGACGGATCGTCACGGGGTTCGGCGCGCAGGTGCATCCGAGGTTCGGGACCCGGACTTTCCGGAATGGCGTGGACATCGAAGCGGCGATTGGCCGAGAGGTGACCGCAGTCCACGCGGGCCATGTCGTCTATACGGGGTGGTTCAAGGGATATGGGAACCTGATCATCGTGGACCACGGGAACGAGTACTATACGCTCTACGCCCACATCGCCGGGATCGAGGCGAAGGAAGGCGAGGACGTGCGCCAGGGACAACGGATCGGCACCGTGGGCGAGACAGGCTCGCTCGTCGGGCCGCGGCTCTACTTCGAGGTGCGCTATCAGGGCCGGCCGCTGGATCCAGAACAGTGGCTTCGTCAGGGTGGGTGACAGGAAGAGGGGAGAGTCATGAAGAAGGCCTTCGTGATCGGCACGCTCTTGGTGGTGCTTACACTGTCCCTGGGCGGGTCCGTCGCCAGCAAGAGCGCGGACGGCAGCGCCACCTACGAACAGCTGAAGCTGTTCACCGAGGTCCTCTCGATCGTGCAGAACCAGTACGTCGACGAAGTGCCGCCGAAGGATCTCATCTATAGCGCGATCAAGGGGACGCTGCGCGGCCTGGACGCGCACAGCTCCTTTCTCGACCCCGACAGCTACAAGGAGATGCAGGTCGAGACGAGCGGGAGCTTCGGTGGTCTCGGGATCGAAATCACCCTCCGGGACGACGTCCTCACCGTTGTCTCCCCCATCGAGGGCACGCCCGCCTATCGGGCCGGGCTGCAGACCGGCGACCGCATCGTGAAGATCGACGGGCTGGTGACGAAGGACATGCAGCTGCCCGACGCCGTCAAGCGGATGCGCGGCAAGCCCGGCACCAAGGTGACGATCAGCGTGGTGCGCGAAGGCTGGACCGAGCCGAAGGACTTCGACATCACGCGTGAGCAGATCCGGGTGCAGTCGGTGCGCTCGCACGACCTCGGCGGCGGTATCGCCTACGTGAAACTCCGGCAGTTCCAGGAGCAGTCGCCCGGCGATCTGGGCGCCGCGCTCGAGAAGGCCTCTAAGGCGGGCATGAAGGCGCTGATCCTCGACCTGCGCAACAACCCGGGCGGGCTCCTGACGGCGGCCGTGGAGGTCACCGAGGAGTTCATCGACGACGGCAAGCTCGTCGTGTACACGGAGGGCCGTGTCCGCAACCAGAACATGCGCTTCACGGCGCACGCGAAGAAGTCCTATCCCACGCTGCCGATGGTCGTTCTGGTCAACCAGGGGAGCGCGTCGGCGTCCGAGATCGTGGCCGGGGCGCTTCAAGATTGGGGACGGGCCATCGTCGTCGGCAACCAGACCTTCGGGAAGGGGTCCGTGCAGACGATCATCCCACTGTCCGACGGCTCGGGGCTTCGACTCACCACAGCCAAATACTTCACGCCCAAGGGCCGGTCGATCCACGGCAAGGGCATCACGCCGGACATCGTGGTGGAGATCCCCAAAGAGACGACGACGGCGGCGAAGGAGCGGCCGCAGCGTCCCTCGACCCGATGGAAGAGCTGAAGAAGGACATCCAGGTGCAGCGGGCGCTCGACGTGATCAAGACGATGCGCATCATCGAACAGCAGCGTCCGGGGCAGAACCCGCAGGCCCAGATCCGGCCCCAGTAGTCGCGACGCGCGCGTCAAGGGCGATGCGAGGCCGAGCGCCCGGGGGCTCGGCCGCATCGCCCTTGTCATCTATCCATAGTCGCGCCTCGGCCGGCGGGGCCCCAGCCCCGCGACGGCATGCGGCGCGCACTGCTATGCGGCCGTTGCAGCGTGCGCGAAAGGACGGGGATGCTCGTGCTCGGGATCGAAAGCTCGTGTGACGAGACGGCGGCCGCAGTGCTCGCCGACGGCCGCGGCTCTGCTGTCGAACGTCGTCGCCTCGCAGGACGCGATCCACGCGCCGTACGGCGGGGTCGTTCCCGAGCTCGCCTCGCGCCGCCACCTTGAAGTCATCGTGCCGGTCGTCGAGCAGGCGCTCACCGAGGCGGGCGTGAGGCTGCCGGACCTCGACGGGGTGGCCGTCACGCAGGGGCCCGGGCTCGTCGGCTCGCTGCTGGTGGGCTGTGCCGTCGCGAAATCCCTCGCCTATGTGCACCGGCTACCGCTGGTCGGCGTGAACCACCTCGAGGGCCACATCTACGCGGCGTTCCTGACCGAGGACCCGCCGGAGCACCCGTTTCTGGCGCTGGTCGTCTCGGGCGGCCACACCGCGCTCTACCGCGCGCGGGCACCGCTCGACGTACTCGCTGGTGGGGCAGACCCGCGACGACGCCGCCGGCGAGGCGTTCGACAAGGTGGCGAAGCTCCTCGGCCTCGGCTTTCCGGGCGGGCCCGTGATCGAGCGGATTGCGGCCGGCGGCGATCCCAAGGCCATCACGTTCCCGCTGGCGCAGATGAGCGACGGCGCGCCCGACTTCTCGTTCAGCGGCCTCAAGACGTCGGTCTCGCTCTACGTCAAGCAGCGGGCGCCCGCTCGCCGGCGCCGAGATCGCTGACATCGCCGCCTCGTTCCAGGCGGCGGTCGTGAAGATGCTGGTGCGGAAGACCGATCAAGGCGGCGCTGCATCACGGCGTCAAGCGCATCGTGCTGACCGGCGGGGTGGCCGCGAACGGCCGCCTGCGCGAGGCCGCTCGCATGCGGCGGCGACCGAGCACGGCCTGCGCCTGCACATCCCGCCGCGCCACCTCTGCACGGACAACGCGGCCATGATCACCGCAGCCGGCACGGCCCGATTGGCGGCCGGCGCGCGCGCGCCGCTGACCATGAACGCCGTCCCCGACCTCGCGCTCGCGGAATGAAACGCGCGTCCAAGGCAGCAACGATGATGTGGGTTGAACGGGCGAGACGGAGCCGGCTCGCATCTGTTTCAGGCCACCCTCGGTCCAAGCCGGCCTCATGGACCCCGCTCATGAACTACGAGGCGGTTCTGGCCGGCCTGCCCGACGCGGTGATCGCGGTCGATGCCGATCTGCGCATTGTCTTCTGGAACTCCGCGGCGGAGGTGCTCACCGAGCGCTCGGCCCGGCGCGCCGAGGGCCGCTACATCAAGGAGATCTTCTCGCCGGACGCCTCGGTCGTGCGCCGGCTGGGGAAACCCTCGCCACGGGAGAGAGCCGCTCCGAGGCCGAGACCTTCGTGGAGCGTGGCGAGGGCCGCCGCGTGCCCGTGTCGGTCGTCACGGCACCGCTCTGCGGCCGCGACGGAGCAGGTAGAGGCCGCGGTCGTCGTGCTGCGCGACCTCTCGCGGATCCGCCAGCTCGAGGCCGAGGTTCGCCGGGGCGAGACGCTGGCGGCGGCCGGCCGGATGGCGGTCGGGCTCGCCCACGAGGTGCGCAATCCGCTCGGCGCGATCCGCGGAGCCGTGCAGCTGCTCCAGCGCGAGCTCGGCGGCGATTCGCGGCTGGGCGAATACACGGACGTGCTGCTGACCGAGGTCGACCGCGTGAACCGTATCATCGAGATGCTCCTCGATCTGGCGCGTCCGGTCCAGCTCCGCGCGGTCCCGCTGAATCTCCACCAGCTGCTCGAGCGGGTCACCTTGCTGAACGAGGAGGGCGCGCGCGAGCGCGGCGTCGCGCTTGATCCGGCGCTACGACCCGAGTCTGCCGCCGATCCTCGGCGACGAGGACCGGCTCATTGCAGGTCTTCCACAACCTCGTGCGCAACGCCCTGGACGCGATGGACGAGCGGCGGACGGCTGACCCTGACCACGCGCGTGAGCCTGAATCCGCTCTTCGGCAAGATCGACGTCGGCACCGGCCAGCGCAGCATGGTCGAGGTCGCAGGTGGCCGACGAGGGCGCCGGCATCCCCGCCGACGTCCGCGTCGCGCATCTTCGATCCGTTCTTCACGACCAAGGACAAGGGCCTCGGCCTCGGGCTCTCGATCTGCCACCGCATCCTCGAGGAGCACCGCGGCGCCATCCAGGTGGACAGCGCGGAAGGGCGCGGCACGATCGTGACGTGCTTCCTGCCGATCGCGAAGTGCTATCGGCCGCCCTCGGTCCAAACCGGCTCACGGCCATCGCTACAATAAACGCGCGCATCCTGGTCGCCGACGACGAGGACAGCCTGCGCTGGGTCCTGGAAAAGGGCCTGCGCCAGGCGGGGCTACGACGTGGTCGCCGTCAAGGACGGCGACGGCCGCGATTCGCGCGTTCGAGGCCGAGCCGTTCGATGTGGTCTTTCTCGACGTGCGGATGCCCGGCGTCGACGGCCTCACCGCGCTGCGGCCGCCTGCGCGAGATCCACAGTGACGCGTGCGTGATCGTGATGACCGCCCACGGCACCATGGACACCGCGATCCAGGCGATGCAGCGCGGCGCCTACGACTACGTCGCGAAGCCGTTCGACCTCGACGAGGTGCTCCTGCTCACCGAGCGGGCCCTCGCGGCGCGCCGGCTGACCCAGGAGGTGACGCGCCTCAGGAGCGGCCTGCAGGAGGTCTGGGAGTTCGGCGCCATCATCGGGCGGCACCCGCGCATGCAGGACGTCTACAAGACCATCGGCCGCGTCGCCGCGAGCGACGTGACGGTGCTGCTGCGCGGCGAGTCCGGGCACCGGCAAAGAGCTCGTCGCCAGCGCGATCCACCACTACAGCCGCCGCGCCGGGCGGCCCTTCGTGGCCGTCTCGTGCGCGGCGATCCCCGCGCACCCTCCTCGAGTCGGAGATGTTCGGGCACGAGCGCGGCGCGTTCACCGACGCCAAGGATCGCCGGCTCGGCAAGCTCGAGCTCGCCCACGGCGGCACGCTCTACCTCGACGAGATCGGCGACATGCCGGTCGAGCTGCAGACGAAGCTGCTGCGCGCGCTCCAGGAGCGGACCATCGAGCGTCTGGGCGGCCAGGATCCGATCCGCATCGACGTGCGCGTGCTGGCGGCCACCAACCGTGACCTCGAGAGCGCTGATGAAGGAAGGGCGCTTCCGCGAGGATCTCTACTACCGGCTGAACGTCGTCACCGTGAACCTGCCGTCGCTGCGGGAGCGCCGCCGCGACATCCCGCTGCTGATCGAGCACCTGCTCGCGAAGTACGCGGCCGAGCTCGGCGAGCGCGGCGTCGCGCCCGAGGCGCTCGATCGCCTGGTCGGCTACGACTGGCCGGGCAACGTGCGCGAGCTGGAGAACGTGATCCAGCGCGCGATGGTGATGGCGACCAGCGGCATCATCTTGCCCGAGCACCTGCCCATCGGCCCGGTGTCGGCCGCGGCCTCGGCCACCGTCGACGCGCCGATCGAGGAGATCATCGAGCGGAAGCTCGATCGAGTGCGTCCGCGGCCTGCGCGAGCACGCCAGCGCCAATCTCTACGACCTGATGATCGGCCTGGTCGAGAAGCCGCTGCTGCGCGCGGTGCTGCGTGAGACCGGCCGGCAATCAGGTGCGGGCGGCGCAGATCCTCGGCGATCAACCGGAACACGCTCGCGCAAGAAGCTGCTCGAGCACGGGATCGATCCGGGAGGGCTTGAGGCCTAGATTTCCGGAATTCATGCCGCCGCACGTGCAGTGAGCCTTGAACAGGCCGTGAATTTCGCCGATAATGCGGCCACTTCCGATGCCTGCATGCGATTTCTACTAGCTCGAAGACTCGCGCGAGCGGCCAGAGGGCTGACGCCGGGAGCAGCGGCTCTGCTTCTCCAGCATGATCCTCGTGCTGGTGCCTCGTCGCCTCGGGCTGAAGGCGAGATGAGCTCCCGGCTGCGACGCTCTTCGAGCAGGGCATGAAGGCCTTTGCCCGCGGTGCCTTCGAAGAAGCCGCTGCGAGCTGGAGCGGCGCGGCCAGCGCCTACGAACGAGAGCGCAACACCAGCGCGCGAATCACCGCGCTCGTCCATCTGGCTCAGGCTCAGTCGGCACTCGGTCAGTACCGGCAGGCGGTCGGCAGTCTCGGCGCCGCGCTCGAGCTCGCCGAGCAGCTGGGCGACCTGCGGCGGATCGCGTCGATCGTGGCGGGTCTCGGCAATGCCTACATCGCGCTCGGGCCCCCGGAGACCGCCGAGATGTATCTCGATCGCGCGCTCGCCGTGTCCCGCCAGACCGGTGACTCGACTCTCACCGCCGTCATCCTGAACAACCGGGGAAATCTCCTGGTGGCGCAGCAGAAGAACGCCGAGGCCGTCGCCGCCTATAAGGAGAGCGCGACGCTCGCGAAGCAGGCCGGCCACCCGCTGTTACGAGCGCGAGCGCTGACCAACGCGGCGACACGTCTCCGTCAGACGGGAGCGGCTCAGGAATCCAGGGACCTGCTGGACGCCGCGTCGGACGAGCTTCGCGGTCTCGAGGCGACCCACGAGACTGCCTTCGCGTGGACCAATGTGGGGCTCGGCTATCGCGATCTTCGCCCCTTACTGTCCGGCGTCGGGGGATCAGCTCTTGCTCCGGTCAGCGGGTGCCCTCACCGAGGCTTCGGTTCAGGCTGACCAGCTCGGTGATCGCCGGATGGTCTCCTACGCCTGGGGTTACCTTGGGGGCCTGTACGAAACCGAGGGACGCCACGCCGAAGCGCTGGAGCTGACGCGCAGGGCTATCTTCGCCGCCCAGCAAGTGAACGCGCCGGAGTCGCTGTACCGCTGGCAGTGGCAGGCCGGACGCCTGCTCAAGAAGCTCGGGTCGGCCGATGACGCGCTTCGCGTCCTACCGCCGGGCCATCTACACGCTCCAGACGATTCGTCAGGAGCTGTCGATCGGCTACGGAACACCAGCCCACCTCGTTCCGTGAGACCGTGGGGCCGGTGTATTTCGAGCTGGTGGACCTGCTCCTCCAGCGGGCGGCGACGGCGCAGAACCGTGACGAGATCGCGCCGTACCTGATCGAGGCGCGCGAGACCGTCGAGTTGTTCAAGGTGGCCGAGCTGCGGGACTACTTCCGCGACGACTGCGTGGACACGGCGCTGTCCAAGGTCACCAAGCTCGACGTCGTTTCGCAGACGGCAGTGGTCGTGTACCCCATCCTCCTTCCGAATCGGATCGAGCTCCTGGTCAGCCTGCCGTCGGGCCTGAAGCGCGTGTCGGTTCCGGTCGGGCTCGACCGGCTCACCCAGGAGGTGCGGCAGTTCCGTCGGATGCTCGAGAAGCGGACGACGCGGGAATATCTGCCGCACGCCCAGCAGTTGTACGATTGGTTGATGCGACCCCTCGAGGCCGATTTCAAAGAGGCCGGAATCGACACCCTGGTCTTCGTGCCGGACGGGCCGCTGCTGACGATCCCCATGGCCGCGCTCCACGATGGCAAGCAGTTTCTGATCAGCAAGTACGCGATGGCCATCACGCCCGGGCTCAACCTGACCGATCCGCGGCCGATCAAGCGTGAAGGGGCGAAGGTCCTTGCGGTCGGCGTAACGGAGGCCGTGCAGGGCTTCCCGCCGCTGCCGAACGTGGCCGCAGAGCTCGAGGCGTCTTCGAACGATCTTCCCGAGCACCACGCTGGTGGACCGCGAATTCGTCGTGGCGAAGTTCGAGGAGACGCTGAAGCAAGAGCGGTTCACGATCCTCCACATCGCCTCGCACGGCGAGTTCAGCAGCGACCCGGGCAAGACGTTCCTCCTGGCGTTCGACGGCAAGCTGACGATGGATCGACTCGACCAGTACATCGGTCTGTTCAAGTTTCGCGACGAGCCTCTGGAGCTGCTCACGCTGAGCGCCTGCGACACGGCGGAAGGCGACGATCGAGCCGCCTTGGGGCTGGCGGGTGTGGCCATCAAGGCGGGCGCTCGAAGCGCGCTGGCGACCCTCTGGGAGATCAACGACGTGGCCGCGGCGGGGCTGGTCGCGGACTTCTATCGTGAGCTCCAGGATTCGACCATTTCGCGAGCGACTGCCCTGAAACGCGCCCAGGTGAAGACGCTGAGCGACCCCCGCTACGAGCATCCCGGCTTCTGGGCGCCGTTCCTGCTGATCAACAACTGGCTGTAGACCGCGCCGTGGGAGTGAGGGAGTCGTTCGCTCAGCCGCGCCCGAAGTCCACTCGCCGCCGCCTGGCTGTCATCCTCGTCGTCGGTCTCGGCGTCTGCGCCCTGCGCACCGCGGGGCTTCTCGAGGCCCTCGAGATGGCTGCATATGATTGGTTCCTCCGGCTGAGAGCGACGCCGCAGGCGCATGATCCTCGGATCACGCTCGTCACGGTCACGGAAAGCGATATCCAGAGCAAGGCGGCTGGCCGTTGTCCGGACGGGGTCCTCGCGCAGGCGATGCTGAGGCTCCTGCAGCATGAGCCCCGCGCCATCGGACTCGACATCTATCGGGACGTTCCGGTGCCGCCCGGAAGCGACAGAGCTGAACGAGATGCTCACGCGGGACCCTCGCATCATCGTCGTGACGAAGTTCGGGGAAGGGGCGTCGGCCGGCGTTCGGCCACCAGCCGTCCTGCAGAACACCGATCAGGTGGGCTTCAACGACATCGTCGTCGACCCCGGGGGGACGGTCCGCCGAGGGCTGGTATTCCTGGACGATGGCCAGACGACGTTCTATTCGTTCGCGCTGCGGCTGGCGCTCTTGCATTTGCAGGCCGAAGGCGTGACGCCGCAGGCCGATCCGTCCGACCCGCGATACCTCCGCCTGGGACGAGTGTCCATACGGCCGCTCGAGCCCAACGATGGCGGCTATGCGGCGGCCGACACCCGCGGCTATCAGTTCCTGCTCGATTTCAAGGACGGTCCGGGATCGTTCCCGGTCGTCGACCTGGCGACTCTGCTCGCCGGGCGAGTCGAGCCTCGTCTCGTGAGGGGCAGGATCGTCCTCATCGGTGTTGTTGCCGAGAGCATCAAGGACCACTTCTACACGCCGTACAGCCGGGGGCTCGAGGTCGAGCAGCATGTCGCCGGGGTCGCGATCCACGCCGACATCGCCAGCCAGCTGCTGCGAATGGGCCTCGACGGTATCCCACCGATGGCCACGCCGGCCGAATCACGGGAGGTCATCTGGATTCTCGTGTGGGGCGCGATGGGCGGAATGGCTGGATACCGTCTGCGCTCCCCCGTGCGGCTGGCGCTCACAGCGGGGGGAGGGCTCCTCACCCTCGGTCTCGGCGACTTTCTGATGTTCTCGAGAGGGTGGTGGATCCCGCTGGTGCCACCGGCGATGACGTGGCTCCTGTCGGCGGCCGCCGTCACCGCCTACATGTCCTACCAGGAGATGCTCCAGCGGGCGGCGCTGATGCGGCTCTTCTCGAGACACGTGTCGAAGGAAGTCGCCGAAGAGATGTGGCGGCAGCGCGACCAGTTCGTGGATGGTCGCCGACCCCGCCCTCAGGGCCTGGTCGCAACCGCGCTGTTCACGGATCTGATGGGTTACACCACGGTCTCCGAGAGGCTCTCTCCGGAGCTGCTGATGGAATGGCTGAACGAGTACATGGAGGCCATGGCGGGGCGGGTGAGCGAGCACGGAGGTGTAATCAAGCAGTATTCCGGCGATTCGATCGTCGCCATCTTCGGCGTGCCGGTGGTGCGGCACAGCGAGAGCGAGATCGCCCAGGATGCCGTCAACGCCGTGAATTGCGCTCTCGCCATGGAAACCGCGCTCCGCGAGCTGAACCAGCGCTGGCGTGCAGAGCATCGGCCGACGACTGGAATGCGCGTTGGGATCTACACCGGCCCTGTGGTTGCGGGAACTCTGGGCAGCGCCGAGCGCTCCGAATACGTGGTGGTCGGCGACGCCGTCAATACCGCGTCGAGACTGGAGAGTCTCGACAAAGACCTCTTTGCACCCGATCCCGACGTCAATCCATGCCGCATTTTCATCGGCGAGGCCACCCTGCGGTATATCGGCGATCAGTTCGAGACGGACCGGGTAGGAGACTTCTATTTGAAGGGAAAAGAGCATACTGTAGGGGTCCATCGCGTGATCGGCCGGTCCCGGGCGGATCGCCCGACTCTGGCGAAGGAGGTCGAACGATGAAACCGTGAAGCTGTCCAGACTGGTGTGGCTGGCGGTCCTCGCCGTGGCGATTCCCACGTACAGCTACGCCCAGGACAAGAAGGACTCGCCGCAGGCGCCACGCGGCGAATCTCAACCCAAGGCTGCGACGACCACTGCCGCCGTGCCGACCTACAAACCCCCGCTGCGTGGCGCACCGGGCGGTCGTGTCGGAGGGGGAACCCGCGGAAGTGGGCGGGAGGTGTTCGTGCTGACGGTCCTGGCCCCGGACCACAGCGCGCTGACTGTCAGCGAGCAGCCCTCCCTCTTTTGGTTCATCTCCAGCACGACGTCCCTGCCCATCGAGGTGACGGTGATGGACCTCCGGACCACGCAACCGGTTCTTGAGACCCGGCTCGCTCCTCCGGCCGCGCCGGGCGTGCAGCGAATCCGTCTGGCCGATCACGCCGTGCGTCTCGAGCCCGGCGTGCCCTATCGCTGGTTCGTCACGATCGTTCCCAATTCCGACCGTCGGTCCAGGGACATTCTTGCCGGGGGCGCGATCGAGCGCGTCGTACCGCCCGAGGGGCTCGCCGCGAAGCTGGCGCAGGCCCGCAAAGACGAAACCGCCTCTCTGTATGCGGAGGCAGGGGTGTGGTACGACGCTTTGGCGGCGATCTCAGATCTGATCGACGGCGCTCCGAACGACGCCGTGCTGCGCAAGCAGCGCGCCACGCTCCTGGCCCAGGTGGGCTTGCCGGCGGTCGGCGACGACGGGGCTGGCACATCGCCATGAACCAGGCCATTCCATCGGATGCTTTGCGCGAGGCCGGACGGAGAAGCGTACGGGGGACGGACATGAAAGCTCTTGGGATAGCAGTCGCATCAACTCTTATCGCTGGGCTCATCGCTGTCGGAACCACGGTCTTGCCGGGAGTTGCGCAAGAGCCGAAGTCGGGAACTAAGACGACGACGGCAACTGCCCCCGTCTACAAGCCGCCGTTGCGCGGGGCCCCGAGTGGTCGGGTGGGTGGCGGGACGCGTAGCGGGAGCGCGCGGGACATGTTCGTCCTCTCGGCTCTGGTACCCGACGACAGCGGGCTCACCATGAGCGAGCAGCCCGCGCTCTACTGGTTCATTTCGAACGCGACCACGCTTCCTGTTGAAGTGGCGATCTCAGACCCTCGGGCCACTCAACCGGTCCTGGAGACCCGGCTTCCCAGCCCGGTCCAGCCGGGTGTGCACCGGATCAAGCTGGCCGACCACGGTGTTCGCCTCGCCCCCGGTGTTGCGTACCGGTGGTCCGTCAGCGTCATTTCCGACGTCAACCGTCGTTCCAGAGACATCCTGGCCGGGGGCGTGATCGAGCGGGTGGAAGCCCCAACGGGCTTGCGGCAGAAGTTGGCGGTGACCCCTAGCGATGAGTTGCCATTCATCTACGCGGAGGCGGGGCTCTGGTACGACGCTCTAGCCTCGATCTCGGATTTGATCGAGCTCAGGCCGAACGATGCGCAACTTCGCAAGCAGCGCTCCGCTCTGCTGACTCAGGTGGGTTTGCCGGAGATCGGAGACGCGGGGCGCTAGAACGCCCCGATCATGAACTGGAAATGAAGACCCTTGTCCTGAAGGTTCCCTCCTAAAGTCTCGACGTCCTTCAATTTGTGTCCCCAGTACAGCTCGAACTGGGACTGCCAGGGGATCGGCCACGATAGAGAGACGCCCCATCGAAGGCCGATACCAATGCTGTAGATATCGGTAGGCCCCAACGTCGGGAGGTGGCTGTTCCATGATCTTCCGTAGTCGAAGAAGGGCGCCAGCTGTACGTAGTCGGCCACCGGGACGTTGCGAATGATGGGGATCCTGCCCTCGAGCGAGATCACCAGGGCGTTGTCCCTCACCAGCGTGTTCTCTCGGTACCCGCGAACGCTGTAGCGTCCTCCGACGGGGAACTGCTCCAGGGTCAGCAGCGAGTCCGGGGTCAACTGGACATCGGTACGGAAGATGAGCAGGCTGTCCAGCAGGCTCGGGAACCGGCGGACCCACTGAAACTGCCCGAGCCAGGCGAAGAATTGGCCATCCGGTATGTCTTTTTCGTCGTTGATGGTCGCCCCGAGCAAGTTGAGTCCAACCGAGAAGCGCGATCGCCCCGCGATGACCTGGTCCTGAGTTCGATAGGTGAACTCCTGGATCGGCCGGATCGCCGTCACCGTCGATACGCCCTTCTGGGCGCCCGGCGACAGGCTGAACTGCTCGCCCAGCAAGAACGTTGTCTCCTGGAGGTGTTCCCCCAGCACCCCGAGCGCGATCTCGGTCCCCGGTGTTCTATAGACGGGCTGTCGCAGCCCCAGGCTGAAGATTTCCGACTTGCTCTGGATGTCCAGCTGATCGAACGGTTTCTCGATGACCGTTTCGTCGATCTTGCGGTACTCGAAGCTCGCGGTCGTATCGCGCGCAGTGAACGGCAGCGAGTACTTGATATCGAGCAGGGGGTTCATGCCGACCGACTTACCGTAGTTCGCGTCCCAGAAGCTGCCCGTCGGCAACGGAGACATGCCGTACTGCAAGGTCAGCACGTCTCCGTTGCCGGTCAGATTGTCGTCCTCCAGGTTGACGAGAATCCGCTCCGCCCCGATCGACGGTGACTGGTAGTTGTTGAAGTCGAGCCATGCCTTGAAAGGAATCCGGTCCTCGACCCGGACGTCGAGAACTGCCTCGCCGGGCCTCAGACCGGGCTTCAGCTGCGCATTGAGCCGCTGGATGCGTGGGTCCTCGAGGAAAAGCTGAAGTCGCTCCTGCAGGGCGTTGACGTTCAATGGTGGCCCGGCAGCCAGCGAAAATCGTTTCGTGAAATAACTGGAGCGAAACCACCGGTTGCCTTCCACTTCGATGGCCGTCAGGTGCCCCTCGATGATCTGGTAGGTGATCACGCCCTCGGTGACCGGCTGGTCGGGCAGGATCGCGCCTGAGCTCACGTATCCACGGTCGACGTAGAGGCGGGTCAAGGTCAGACGGAGTGCCTCGAGGTCTTCTGTCGTCACCTCGCGGTTGACGTACGGAGCGGTGACCTTGGCCAGCTCCTCAGCCGAGAAGATCGTGCTCCCGACGACACGGATCTCCCTGACGAACACGCGCACGCGGGGCAGCGGCTCGAGCTGGCGGGGAGGTGCCGGCGGAATGGGGGGCAGGATCCGACCGGGCGGCGGTAGCGGTCGGGGTTCCTCGAGCGGCAACGTGGGCGGCTCGCGCGGGGGGGGAACCAACTGCGCATCCGCCACGGCGCACGACAGGCCCATCAAGAGCAGGCCGGTCACGAACGGAGCAATGAGCCCTGGCCAGACCTGATAGCCTCGCCGGTCTCGTCCTGAACGCACGGTCCGGATGGCTACATCGAGCACTTCGAGCGCAGCGACACCCGCCAGGCCCCGGGAAGCGGCGTCCACTCGTGTCCATCACTTCGCGATGGCCCGAGGTCGGTCAAGCTCTCGGCAATGAGAGGACTCGGCATGACGCCGCCGGGCTCGAGCGGAACACCCTCGCGCCCGGCCACGACCAGACTGCTGGTCTTGCCCGCGCTGAGCCGTGCCGCACAAGCGGCGCGCAGGAGCGCGGCGGCCTGCACCACGTTCTCCGGCAGCTGGGCGATGTTTCCGCTGAGGTTGGTGAATCTCGCCTGGACGTTGATCGTGCCCGGAGTAGACAGCGCCGAGGAGGCGCTAACCGCAGCTTTCGCTGGTGAGAAAGGTGTCTGCGAAGATCCTGATGTTGCCCCCTGGACCGCCGAAGGCGTCGGCGCGGATCTGACTGCCGTTGAGGACGACGAAGTCGACCGGGTGAGCCTCGGAGCCGATGGTGATGTTGCCTCCGGAACCGACGCCGCTCCGGACGCTCGTCGTGATCTGGCTGTCGAGGAGATACAGGAGCGAGCCGGTCGAGGTGATGACGATGCTACCACCGTCGGCGGCGTTCGAGCTCGTCGTGAGGCTGCTGTTCTGCAGGCGGAGCGAGTCGCCGAACGTGATGTTGATGTTACCGGCGAGGGCCTCCGCGGTCCCCGTGCTCGTCGCTGAGATGGTGGCACCGTTGGCGACCTCGATGGCCTGGACCGTGATGTTGATATTACCGGCACTGCCACTGCCCGAGGTGGCTGCCGAAATCGTTCCGCTGTCGCTCAACGTTAAGCTCGGTGCCGACATCGCAATCGTGCCGCCCGGCCCGGAGCCCGCGGTGGTGCTGAAAACACCGCTTCTCGGATCAGTGCTGAAGGGACTGCTCGGTAGACCGCTTGGGGAGCTGCCCGAGATCGATACCAAATCGGCGTTGATCATTACATTCCCACCACCGCCAGAGGCGAACGCCTCGCTGTTGCTGGTAATCTGGCCACCGCGCAGCAACGATAATGTATGGGCTTTCACTGCAATATCGCCCGCCTGGCCAGCTTCGGTCGTGCTCGCTGAGATGGTGGCACCGTTGGCGACCTCGATGGCCTGGACCGTGATGTTGATATTACCAGCACTGCCACTGCCCGAGGTGGCTGCCGAAATCGTTCCGCGGTCGGTCAACGTCAAGCTCGGTGCCGACATCGCAATCGTGCCGCCTGACCCGGAGCCCGCGGTGGTGCTGAAAACACCGCTTCTCGGATCAGTGCTGAAGGGACTGCTCGGCGTACCACTTGGGGAGCTGCCCGAGATCGATACCGAATCGGCGTTGATCGTTACATTCCCACCACCGCCAGAGGCGAACGCCTCGCTGCTGCTGGTAATCTGGCCACCGCGCAGCAGCGATAATGTATGGGCCTTCACTGCAATATCGCCCGCCTGGCCAGCTTCGGTTGTGCTCGTGCTTACGAAGCCATTATCGATGGTCAAACTTCCCGCCGACGAGATAGCGAGCTGGCCGACATCCTGAGAAAAGGCTCGAAGGGTAATGCCGCTCCCGTCGGAGATGACAATCGACTCGTTCGCCGAAATTGTCACATCTCCCCCCTGAGGGTCGGTGATGTTACCACTCTCGATCACGGCGCCACTTGTAAGCCTGAGCCTCGCGATATTCAGGGAGATGTCGCCCGCAGGTCCTCCGCCCGCGTTGCTGCTGTAAATGCCGCTCGGAAAGCCGCCAGCATCTCTACCAGAGATCAAACCCGAATCGGCTTTGACCGTCAGGTTCCCTCCGTGTTCAACGGTGGAGGCGAAGGTGGCGAGTTGGGCGCCATCGATGACGCTCAGTTCACCCACATCTATCGCGACGTTTCCCGGGATTCCCCCGCCGAAAATGTCGGTCGTGGAGGTGATGATACCGGTGCCCTCGCCTGCCAGCCTCAAGGAAGGAGCGGTGATCGTCAGTTGACCACCATTGCCATTGAAAAATGTTGTGTTGCTGAGCTTACTTCCGCCGGAGATGTCGATCAGCTCTGTCGCCGTAACCGTCACGTTTCCCGCCCTACCTGAGCCAAAACTGAGATTCAAGCTGCTGATCTCGGCAAACCCTGTGAGGCTGAGCCTCGCCACATTCTCTATGGAGAGATCACCGGCCCTGCCGTCTCCAGAGGTGGAAGTGCTCACAATTGACCCGTCGACGCTCACCTGGTCTGCCGTGACCCGGATATCGCCTCCACGTCCCACGCCTGAAGTTGACGTTCCCATTGTCGTCGCGGTGGTGAGCTCAACGCTATCGGTCATCTGGATGTCGATTCCGACCGGAGCCCCGTTCACAGTCCCAAAGGTATCGGCCAGAATGGAGGAGCTATCGACAAGGAGGCGTCCCCCACGAATGACCACCGTCCCTCCCGCCGCTCCCGCAAGGGGGTTACCGTCGGAGTCAAGTGCTTGACCGCCGCTCGCTTTGAGAACTGCGAGTCCCAAAATGTCGATCTGCCCACCCCGGATCAGCACCGTCCCACCGTTGGAGACTATCGGGTTACCGTCGGAGTCGGCGCCAACGGCCCCGACCGCGCTGACGGACGATCCACCTGAAACCTCGACTCGCCCGAGACTCGCGAACGAGCCGTCCAGTCCATCGATCGTCGCCTCACCCTTTGAGGCAAAGCTCGCGATTTGGACACGACCGCCAGGAGCCAAAAGCGTCGCCGCTCCGGTGATCTGAACATTGCCGCCCACCAGCGAAAGGCTCTTCCCATCAGGGACTTGGAGAAGACTTCCATTCACAGAGATACAAGGGGACAGGCACAGCGGAGAGCCCAGGAAACCAAAGGCCGCGGGCGGGGCGGAGGTGAGAATGCCATTCTTCGACAAGTCGGCGTAAAATTGCGCCTCGTCCGAAAAGCGAATGTAGTCCGCGGTGCTGACATGGAAAGAACCACCCACCTTGAGGGCAGCGGTCGGCCCAAAGATCCAGCCGGCCGGATTGATCAGGAACAGATTCGCGGCGCCGAAATTGGTTGTCTGGATAGTTCCGAAGATACTGGAGGTCTGACCACCGGTGACTCGCCCCAGGATATTTGAGGTGGGTCGTCCGGTCTCATTGTTGAAGTTTGCGACGTCTCCTGAGCTCGGAAGATTGAAGAGGACAAAGCTGTGGAACAGGTTGGGCCCGTTCCCCGGCCGTGTCCCCCCTGTGATGGTGTACGTTGTTCCCGCCGGGCTCAACGTCACCTTGGTCCCCAGCCCGCTGGGGGTGTTGCTCGTCGTGACCTGAGCCTCGCTGACTGAGACCTGCAGCATGATTCCAGCCAACAACATCCCAGCGCGGCTGTTCCTCGCACGGAAAACAGTACGGATTAGAGACACAAATTCCTTCATCCAGGCCGTACGGAGGCCAGCGGACATCTTCCCAAGCGAAGAACTATCGGCTCCGCTTACTCCAAGAAGAAGTCTGTCGAACCCGGAATTGGTCTAGGGTCTCCATTTAGGTGAACGCGAATAAAATAGTGGCCGACACCGCACAACGACGCGGTGTCGAGGTCGCCTATGTACTTTCCGCCGCTGATCCGAATCTGTCCAAGATCCTGGGAGAGAATCTTAACCGGACAAGACGGATCACCTTCCCTGGTTACTCGATACTCCACCCCCTGCAACGGTAGCTCCAGTGTTGGCACTGGCGCAAAGTCAACACTGGTCAAAGGCCGGTAGGTGTCGCCGTTCACGACCAACTCAGAGAGCAGAACGCGTTGATCGATGTTGTCCGGATGAGGACCAAGCGTAATGGCGATCTGCCTGAGGAACTCCTGTCCGACGAACGTTAACGATTTGCCATACGTATCGTTCACGACGCCACCGACCTGAGAGAGATCCCAGTTTGGGGCTTTAAGCTGCCTGTCGGCTACGTCAACCCCGGAAAAGGTGGGAGTGGTCGTGCAGTCGCTACCGCTATCATCAGGCAAGGCTTTCGCGTTGTCGAAGAAGAAGCGTCGAAAGTCTGCCAGTTCGATCATGAACTGGAAAGACCTCCTGCAGTCTCCTCCGGCAAAGGTCCACACGGCCTTTAGAACGTCGATATCCCGCCATTGCAGACTCGTGGGCACAGCGATCGAGCACTTGTTGTCACCTTCGATAGCGTTGGAAAGAATGGACTCACAGTTGAGCGGCAGATTTGAAACGAGGCCCGTCGCCTGAAGCAAATCAGCTTTGACTGGTATCGAGTTGCGCAATGAAGCGCGACTGCCCGATAAGGGCGAAAAAAAGCGGGACGTAAAGTTATTTGTAAACGGGTATTGCACGGCAGTCTGGGTACCTAGGCTGATGAATATTTCGATGAGTCCGCCATCGACGTCTTTGACCTTCGATATGAGGGCATGCCCACTAGCTGGAAAGGTAAAGAAGTCATTACTTGCTGTCGTCTTGAATTCGTATCTAGAGACGAAAGTGATGTTGGAGTTCGCAGCCAGGGTCAGCGATTCGCTTTCCGCCTTAGTACATGTCGAAGAGCTGGTCCAGGTAGTAGTCCCGGCGCTTGTAGTTCCACACGTCACAGAGACCGTCCCCGAGGAATTGATATCGTTACCATTCGCTTTGGCCCTAAACAGAATGCCATTAGCGGTTTTCGCACTCCCTGCGCTACTGAGCGCCGCGACGTTTTTCAATGCGGCGGCAAAAGAATAACCCCCGGCCGCCCCGCTTTTGAGTTCGTTCAATCCAGTGCTGATCTCCATTACGTAAGTGCCGGCTTGCAGAGGCTGGATCTTTGCTCTGAACACACGAACTTCGTCCGTGGTCAAGCCGTTAACGACACAGGCCTGCGCGGTCCCGCCAAGGCCGCTAATCTGGATCTTGCCACCGTATGTTCCAGCCGGAAGATTCACACAGGGGGAACCAGAAGGAAAGGTGAAGAGAGGCGCTGGGGGACTGGCTGAGTCCACCTGAGCGATGGTGGCCTGATACAGCTTGACTGTCAGGGCGTGTGAGGCCATCGGGACTATCAGCGTGGTCAACAAGAACAGCGTCGATGCAGTAACCTTTTTCACCTAACCCTCCCACCTTGGATGAACTGACTCCGCTCTAATCAAGAGACTCTTTCTTTGCATCGCCACTATCGACCAAGACCTCCGTTGGCCTTTCGCTTCGCTGAACATGCGCCGAGCGATACTCCGCGACGACCTTTACCATGGCCGAGCAACCTTAAAGCCGACTCGTCACAAGTTCGTCAAACGACCGTCAAAAATTCTACGACCCCCCTTGATCTGCCCGGGCAATCCTCCTATAGTCCGCCGTGCACCTATTGGCGCGGTCAATCTTGACATGCCCAGCAGGCTTTTTGTCGGAGGCGTCATGCGACCTGTGGCAAAGATAGGGCCAACATCGTAAACATGATCGGAAACAGGAACTTGGAGCAAGCCAAGAGATCCACTATCTGCAACTCTTTGCAACTGCTCGACGCTGTCCCGACAGAACCTGAGACCCGAATGTGCGAATCCGAGCTCGGCCCCGATTCCTGATGGGTGACGTGCAGCTCTTCAGCCTTCAGCTCTTCGGGGGGTTCCGTGCGAGGTTCGGTGCGCGGGATCTGAGGTTTCCGACAAGGAAGGCTCAAGCCCTTTTCGCTTACCTGGCGGCACGACCTGGACAGGCTCACCTACGCGACAAGCTGGCGGCTCTCTTCTGGAGCGGCGCCTGGAAGGAGCAGGCCCGGCACAGCCTTCGCCAAAGCCTCAGTGCTCTACGAAGCGCGCTCTCCGTCGCCCAGCGTCAAATTCTGGTCGTCCAGGGTGAGCTAGTAGCGCTCGACCCGTCCGCACTGAGCATCGACATTGTCGAGTTCGAACGGCTGGCCTCCTTAGACGCCCTCAAGCCTCTCGAACAGGCCGCTGTCCTGTACAGGGGAGACCTGTTGGATGGGGTCGTCGTCAGCGAGGAGCCGTTCGAGGAGTGGCTTCGTGCTGAACGGGCACGGCTTCGCGAAACCTTCGTTCACGTCCTGACGCGGCTCGCCGCCCTTCAGGCCAGATCTCAATCGGTCGAGTCTGCCATTCAGACGGCCGTTCGGCTCCTGAGCCTCGACCAGTTCAGGGAGGAGACTCACCGGACGCTGATGCGCCTGTATGCACGGCAGGGCCGCCTTGGGGATGCGCTGCGCCAGTACCAGGCATGCGTGAGCACCTTGCATGGAGAGCTCGGGATAGAGCCAGCCGAAGAGACGCGCCGCGTCTATCGCGAGATCGTTCCGCGCCGCCGTGCCGTGGCCTCGACGCGCGGACGCGGAGGACGGCCAGGGGCAGGAGTGCATAGCCCTGGGACTAAGCTCTTCAGCCCTGCCAGCCATCCGCTCTTGATCAACCGACACAAAGAGCTAGCCGCATTGCGCGAAGCACTCGGCGAAGCACTGACTGGACGGGGAGGAACCACGGTCATCCTGGGGGAAGCCGGCATCGGCAAGACTCGGCTGGCCGAAGAGCTCGTTCGTGAGACGCAGCGGCGCGGCGGCCGTGTCCTGACCGGGCATGCGTACGAGACTGAACGGACCTTGCCTTTCGCCCCCTGGGTCGATGTCCTGCGAGACGGACTGCGACTCTACGACGAGGAGGAGGTCGCGCCGCGGCCGAATCCGGTCTGGCAGGGTGAGCTCGCTAGGCTCTTGCCGGAGCTCGGGGAGCCGCGAAGCGCCACTGTCGGCGTCGGCGGAAACCCTTTACGGGTGTTCGAAGCGGTGGCGCACTTTCTACGCGATGTTGTCTCGTCCCGACCGCTGCTGCTCGTCCTCGAGAACCTACAGTGGGCCGACGAAACAAGCCTTCGGCTCTTCACCTTTCTGGTGCGACGCATCGACGCGTGGCCGCTCTTGATGGTTGGAATCGTCCGCAAGGAAGAGCTTGGTGAGTCAACCACGCTCCGCCGGTTGCTTCAGGAGTCAAATGGACGATCCTCGCTCCGGCAGCTCTCTCTTGGTGCGCTGTCGCGGGCCGACACGGCCGCTCTCGTGCGCGCGCTGGCGGGCCAGGACATCGATGCGCCGGCGGCGGTTCGACTCGCCAATCAGGTGTGGCTCCTGAGCGAGGGCAATCCGTTCATGGCGGTGGAGAGCATGCGAGCCCTCGAGACTGGAGAGATCGCGCCGGTGCACGGCCGCCTGCCGCTGCCGCAAAGGGTCAGGGAAGTCATCTCGGGACGACTGGAGCGGCTGAGCCCACGAGCGCGCCACATCGCCGCCGCCGCCGCGACCATCGGTCGCGAGTTCGACTTCGGGCTCCTAGAGCGGGCGGCGGCGCTTGGAGAGCTCCCGACCACCGCGGGCGTCGAGGAGCTCGTGCGGAAAGGCGTGATTCACGGGATCGGCGATAGCTTCGACTTCAGTCACGACACGATCCGGGAAGTTACCGTCACCCAGATCTCGTCGCACCGCCGTAAGGCGCTCCACCGTCGGGTGGCGAGCGCGATCGAGCAGCTCTACGCCGATGACCTGGAGCCGCACATCGCCGCGCTCGCCAACCACTTCTCTGAAGGCGAGGTGTGGGACAAGGCGCTCGAGTACGTCACCCGCGCAGCGATGCAAGCGGTCGCGCGTTCGGCCAACTGGGAAGCCGCCGTCCTGTTCGATCGAGCGCTCGACGCCCTCGGGCACCGCCCGAAGGTCCGGCGCACGCTCGAGCACGGCATCGATCTGCGCATTGGGCTCGCGCATACGTTGCTCCTCGTCGGGGAATCCGCCCAAGCGCTCGAGCATCTCCTCGAGGCCGAGCGTGTCGCCGAGGCCCTCGACGATCACTGGCGGCTCGGATGGGTGTCGAACGACTTGAGCGAATACTTCAGGACGGTCAGCGAACACGATCGCGCGCTTGAAGCAGGCCAGCGGGCTTTGGAAATCGGCACCGCTCTGGGAGACATCACCTTGCAACTGGAGACCCGGCTCCGTCTTGGCCAGGTCTGTCATGCGCGCGGCGACTATCGCCGGGCCGCGGATCTTCTTGGGATGAACCTGGTCACTCCGACGGCGCCCACGCCGTTCCGTAAAGACGAAAGCTTGCTTGCGACCATCAGCAGTCAACGTGCCAAGACCGGGCTTCTGGCGGTGCTCTCGCGCGTCTGGCTCGTCTGGTGTCTTGCCGAGCTGGGCGAGTTCGCCACGGAGCTTTGTGATGGGCAAGTCCGGCTGGCCGAGTCCTCCTCATCCAAGGATCCATTCCAGTTGATGCTGGCATGCCTTGCCGCCGGTCGGCTTCACCTCCAGACAGGCGACACCGCGCGGGCCATCGAGTTCCTCGAGAGGTGTCGCCAGGCTCAGCAACTCGGCAATTTCGAGGTCTGGTCCGCGTCGATTTCGTCGACCGTCGGCTACGCTCATCTGCTCGGGGGTCGTCTGGACGAGGCGGTAGCGCTCTTGACCGAAGCGGTCGAGCAGGCCAGCTCGACGAAGTCGATGTTCGGTCACTCCCTGCGGCTGGCACACCTGGGAGAAGCCGTCTTGCTGATGGGGCGTACAGAAGAGGCGCTCCACCACGCACGCTGCGCCCTCGAGGTCTCGCGGGCCCAGCGCGAGCGGGGACACGAGGCGTATGTCCTCCGGCTCCTTGCCGAGATCGCCGCGCATCAGGAGCCGCTCGACGTCGAGGCTGCTGTGGCGGCTTACCGGCTCGCGCTCGGCCTGACCGAGGAGCTGGGGATGCGCCCCCTGATGGCTCAGTGCCACCTAGGTCTGGGCCGGCTGGGCCGGCGGGTCGGCGAGCATGAGCTGGCCGAGCGGCACTTGACGGCGGCGAGCACACTGTTCCGCGAGATGGGAATGTCGCACTGGCTGGAGAAGGCGGAGACCGCCAGGACCGGTGACGCCGTCTCCACCACGACGTAGCCCCGCGCTGCTACGCGCGACGATAGACGTGATACCTTCCGTGATGGATATGAAGGGCTTCTTGTTCATCGCGCTCCTGTCCGTCCTCGCGCTCTCCGCCGATCGCACAGCCCTGGGCCAAGCGGGCGACGATCTCTCGGAGCTCAAGAAGGAAGTCGAGGCGCTCAAACGAGGTCAACTTCAGCTGCAACGAGAACTGCAGGAGATCAACGCGCTGCTCCGGCGGCGCCAGCCTGCGGCGACCGACGTCCAGAACGTCGTGCTCACGATCGGTGGATATCCCTCGAAGGGGAATCAGAGCGCCAAACTGATCCTCATCGAGTTCACGGACTATCAGTGCCCCTTTTGTGGCCGGCACTTCCAACAGACATCACCGCAAATCGAGCGCGACTATGTCAACACCGGTCGGGTCAGATACGTCGTTCGCGACTTGCCCATCGAATCGATCCACAAGGACGCGCTCAAGGCAGCGGAAGCCGCTCACTGCGCCGGCGAGCAAGGCCAATACTGGCAAATGCATGCTCGGCTCTTCAACGCGCAGAACGCGCTCACGGCTGACCATCTTTCCGCCTACGCCGGCGCCCTGGGGCTCGACGTTCCGAGCTTCAAACGGTGTCTCGACAGCAACAAGTACGCGGTAAAGATTCGGCAGGATCTGGCGGAAGCCCAGAAGGTGGGCCTCCAAGCCACGCCCAGCTTCCTTCTCGGGTTCGCCGAGCCCGACGGGTCGAGCGTGAAAGTCGTCAAAATGATCGCGGGCGCGCACCCCTACCCGGTATTCAAGGAGGCGATCGACAGTCTGCTGTCCATCGAGAAGCCCGGAGCGCCGCCGGGGCGGTAGCCCGTGGCGCCTTCGCCTGTAGGCAGTGGCGCCTCCGGCCACGGCCGCGTCGCTTGACCCGTCCGTAGGGACGCTCTTGCAGCTCTACCCTCGGTACATCCAGGCAGGCCATCGAGTCCCATCGCACGAAGGCGGGCCTATGAGCACTCCGTGAGCTCCAGACGCTTCGAGCTCTCCGCTCACGCCCGGCGATAGATCTCACCGCCGCCCTTCCTGAACTCCTCCGCCTTCTCCCTGAGCCCCTGCACGATGGCGGCGGTCTCCTCCGCGATGCCGTGCTTGGCGGCGTAGTCGCGGACGTCCTGCGTGATCTTCATCGAGCAGAAGTGCGGCCCGCACATCGAGCAGAAGTGCGCGATCTTCGCGCCCTCCGCCGGCAGGGTCTCGTCGTGGAACTCGCGCGCCGTCTCGGGGTCGAGCGAGAGGTTGAACTGATCCTCCCAGCGAAACTCGAACCGCGCCCGCGAGAGCGCGTCGTCCCAGTCGCGGGCGCCCGGATGACCCTTGGCGATGTCGGCCGCGTGGGCGGCGATCTTGTAGGCGATCACGCCGTCCTTCACGTCCTTGCGATTGGGCAGACCCAGGTGCTCCTTGGGCGTCACGTAGCAGAGCATCGCGGTACCGTACCAGCCGATCATCGCCGCGCCGATCGCCGAGGTGATGTGATCGTAGCCCGGCGCCACGTCGGTCGTCAGCGGTCCCGAGCGTGTAGAAGGGCGCCTCGTGGCAGACCTGGAGCTGACGGTCCATGTTCTCCTTGATCAGGTGCATCGGCACGTGGCCCGGGCCCTCGATCATCACCTGCACGTCCCGCTCCCAGGCGATCGTCGTGAGCTCGCCGAGCGTGTCGAGCTCGGCGAATTGCGCCTCGTCGTTGGCGTCGGCGTTGGAGCCGGGGCGTAGGCCGTCGCCCAGCGAGAACGCCACGTCGTAGGCGGCCATGATCTCGCAGATCTCGCGGAAGTTGGTGTAGAGGAAGCTCTCCCGGTGGTGCGCGAGACACCACTTGGCCATGATCGAGCCGCCGCGCGACACGATGCCGGTGACGCGCTTGGCGGTGAGCGGGATGTAGGGCAGCCGCACGCCGGCGTGGATCGTGAAGTAGTCGACGCCCTGCTCGGCCTGCTCGATGAGCGTGTCGCGGTAGATCTCCCAGGTCAGCTCCTCGGCCTTGCCGCCCACCTTCTCGAGCGCCTGATAGATCGGCACGGTGCCGATCGGCACCGGCGAGTTGCGGAGAATCCACTCGCGGGTCTCGTGGATGTTCTTGCCGGTCGAGAGATCCATCACCGTGTCGGCGCCCCAGCGCGTGGCCCACGTCATCTTCTCGACCTCTTCCTCGATCGAGGAAGCCACCGCCGAGTTGCCGATGTTGGCGTTGATCTTCACCAGGAACTTCCGGCCGATGATCATCGGCTCGGTCTCCGGATGGTTCACGTTCGACGGGATGATCGCGCGGCCGCGCGCGACCTCGTCGCGCACGAACGCGGGCTCCAGGCCCTCGCGGAGCGCGATGAATTCCATCTCGGGTGTGATCTCGCCGCGTCGCGCGTAGTGCATCTGGGTCACGCAGCGGCCGGGGATGGCGCGCAGCGGTCGCCGCACGCTCGCGAACCTCACGCCGCCGAGCTCGGGATTTTCCTCCCGACTGCGTCGATACGCGGACGTCGGACCGGGCAGCTCCTGAACGTCGCCGCGGTCGATGATCCACCCGAGCCTGAGGGGGCTCAGACCGCGCTTGAGGTCCAGGTCGGCGCTGGGGTCGGTGTAGGGGCCGCTCGTGTCGTAGAGACGAAGCGGCGGATTGCCGCCGGACAGCGCGATCTCGCGCATCGGGACGCGGAGGTCCGAGCGAGAGCCGGTGAGGTAGACCTTGCGGGACGCCGAATGTGACTGTGACATGAGGAGCCTCCCTTCGCTGGCATTAACCAGTTCAGGTTCATGCGGTCGGCGGCGGTGAGCCGCCCTCTCAGCCCGGTTCCCCGAGCTCCCGCGTTTACAGCCCGTGGGCTAGCGCGTTGCTGCCAGCGCAAAGACTACGACGGAACCCCGCGCCGATCAAGTCAGCGCGCGTTCCATACTCAGCGAGTCCGCCAGCTCTTGTCCACGTAGCGATGCCCGTCGACTTCCGACACTTGGATCGCGGCGCCGTAGGCCCCGGTCTCCACGGTGTGGATGCTGGTGTCAGCCGCGATCTGCTCGGGATCGGGGCCGCCCTCGAGCGCCTCGACGAGGACGCGGCCGTCGAGTGCGCCGACCTGCGTGATGCCGAGCAGAGCCAGGATCGTCGGCGCCACGTCCACGTTGCCCACCGGCGCGCGGACGGTCGTCCGCTTCTTGAAGCCGGCGCCCCACGCCAGAAACGTGTTGCGCACGTTCCACGGGCTCATGCTGCCGTGGTCGCTGGCGTAGAGCTTCGCGCCGCCGCTGATACTCGCCAGATCGGTTCCCGGCACGCCGAAGGCGTTCACCTCCGAGGTCCAGGGGAACGTGAAGAGTAGATCGGGACCCCGTGCGGCGTTGGCCACGTGGATCAGCTCGAGCGAGAACGTGCCCTCGATCGTGCCTCGCGGGTCACCGGCCACCCGACCTGCCGTGAAGACGACGCCGCCCCACTCGCGCGACTGCACGAAGCGCGCGATCCTCGCTACGCGTTCGCGATCGTGGCCCTCGACGTGCACCGCGACGGTCTGGCCACTGCTGGCCAGGACCACGTCGGCGGACTCGGCCGACGCCTTCAGCCCGGCTTCGACCAACGCGCCGGCGACGTCGACGCCGGTCGCGTTGGTGGTGAACCCGTGATCGGAGACGACCAGCACGTCGGTCGACGGCGTCAGCCCGAGGGCGTCGAGCGTCGTCAGCACGCGCGCGATCTCGCGATCGTCGTTGGCGAGGGCTTCGAGCGAGGACGGCGAGCCGACGCCGAGGTGGTGCTGGCTGTGGTCCGGCTCGGTGAGCCAGTTGATCACGACGTCGGGGGCGAGATCGGGCAGCACGTACTCGCACAACACCTGCTGGGTCCACGTGACGACCGCGTCGTATCGGGGAAACGCGCCTCTCGCGGGCGCCGGACCGAACTTGGCGAGAATCGTCGCGCTCACCTCTGTGGGCCACGCCACCATCTTGCCCGGATCGAAGGCGCCGTTGACGAGCACGCCGATCCCGTGCGGCGCCCTGGCGTTGGTCAGCAACGCGCTGCCGGTCGAGCCCGAGCTAACGCTCGCCAGGCTCAGCCCGTGCGCGTGAAGGCGCTCGCCGAGCGTCTCGGTGAGCACGAGGCGGCCGCCCGAGGCCTGGTCGAGCTCGAGCAGTCTCCTGTGGTTGCCCGTGTCCAGAGCCCGGCGCGGATCCACGGAAGCCGCGTACATCTGGTTGCCCAGGATGCCGGTCGAGCCCGGATGCATGCCCGTGCCGATCGCCGCGGCGTTGACGCGGGTCACGGTCGGAAAGACGGAATGACCGTTCGTGAAATCGACACCCTCGGCCCGCAAGCGGAAGAGCGTCGGCGTGCGCTCGGCGGTGATGGCGTCGGGCCGGAGCCCGTCGACGACGAACACGATGACGAACCGTCTGGACTTCGGCCATGGGGGCTATGCTAGCGCGCTGCGGAGAGGATTGGTATCATCCCGAATCACCATGAAAATCTGTTTCTTCCACCTCATGCCGTACCGGTTTCTGCCCGACGACTTCGAGCGGAAATACCGATCGGTCTGGGTCGACGTGCCGCACCATCTCTTCGACGCCGAGAAGACCCAGGGCCTCTACCAGGAGTTCCTGGACGAGCTCGAATTCGCCGAGAAGCAGGGCTTCGACGGCCTCTGCGTGAACGAGCACCACAACAACGCGTACGGGCTCATGCCGTCGCCGAACATCATGGCGGCGACATTGACGCGTCGGACGTCGCAGGCGGCGCTCGTGGTTCTCGGCAACAGCCTCGCCGCCTACAATCCGCCGCTGCGAGTGGCCGAAGAGTTCGCGATGCTCGATCTGCTGTCGGGCGGCCGGCTCGTCGCCGGCTTTCCCGTCGGCACCTCGATGGACATGAACTTCGCCTACGGCATCAATCCGGCCACCCTGCGCGACCGGTACTACGAGGCGCACGACCTCGTCATGCAGGCGTGGACGCGGCCCGACGTGTTCGCCTTCAACGGCAAGTACACGCAGGTCCGCTACGCGAACATCTGGCCTCAGCCGCTCCAGAAGCCGCACCCGCCCGTGTGGATCCCGGGCGGCGGCAGCGTCGAGACGTGGGAGTGGACGGCGAAGCTCGACTACGTCTACTGCTATCTCTCCTACTTCGGCTACAAGCGCGGTCAGGCCACCATGGACGGCTTCTGGCAGGCGATCTCGCGGGTCGGCGCCGACGACAATCCGTTCCGCGCGGGTTTTCTCCAGCTCGTGTGCGTCTCGGAGACCGACGCTCAGGCCGAGCGGGAATACTTCCCGCACGTGCACTACTTCTATCAGAAGTGTCTGAACGTCTGGGAGGGCTTCGCCGAGGCGCCGGGCTACCGTACCGTCAAGACCGTGCAGAGCGGCAGCCGTGCCCAGGTGGGCGCCGCGGCGCGCAAGGCGCGCCAGTCGCTCGACTGGGGTCAGTATGTCGACCAGGGCTACATCATCGCCGGCAGCCCGAAGACGGTTCGCGAGCAGCTCGCCGACTGCATCCGCCGCCTGCGCGTCGGCCATCTGATGGTCCTGCTCCAGATCGGGAGCATGCCGAAGGAGCTCGCGTTCAAGAACACCGAGCTGTTCGCGAAGGAAGTCATGCCGCACGTGCGCGACATGTGGCCCGGCTACAAGGACCGGTGGTGGCCGACCGGCGCGCGGAACGGGTCGGTGTGAGCGCGCGCCGATCGCGGAGAGCCGCCTGATGGCCGACGTGCGCAGGATCGAGATCCGCGGCGGCGCGGTGAGCTTCGAGGTTCTCGCCGCGGGGCGCGGGGCTCCGCTGGTCTACTTCCACTCGTACTACGAGCGCCGCGCGTGGTCGCCGTTCCTCGATCTGCTGGCCCGGTCCTTCAGCGTGTACGCGCCGGCCCACCCGGGCGTGGCGGGCTCGACCGGCATCGAGACGCTCGACGATCTCCTCGATCTCACGCTCGCCTACGACGAGCTCCTCGGCGCGCTCGGGATCGAGCACGCGCACCTCGTCGGCCACGCGTTCGGCGGCATGGCGGCCGCGGAGATCGCCGCGGTGTTTCCCGCTCGCGCGAAGAGCCTCACACTGGTCTCGCCCCTCGGCCTCTGGCGCGACGACGTGCAGCCGGCCGATATCTTGATCTTGCCCGCCGACGAGCTGGCGGGTGTCCTGTGGCGCGATCCGGCCTCGCGTGTCGCGCTGGACTGGGCCGTGGGCTCGGGCGGCGATCCGGACGACATCGCCGCCCAGGTCGAGTCGCTCCAGCGCCGATCCTCGATGGCCAAGTTCGTGTGGCCCATCCCCGACAAGGGGATCCAGCGGCGGCTGCATCGCGTCGCCGCTCCGACGCTCTTGATGTGGGGCGACGAGGATCGCGCGAATCCGGTGATCTATGCCGAGCAGTGGCAGCGGCGGATCAAGGGCGCGGCGCTCCGTCTGCTGCCGGGCGGCCACATGATCCTGCACGAGGCGCCGGAGGCGGCCGCCCGCGCCGTCGTGGAGCTCGCGGCCTCGTGACCCTTCTCGTCGGTAGCGCGTTCGTCACCGGCGGCGGCTCTGGAATCGGACGCGCGATCGCTCAAGCGCTGGCGGCCCAGGGCGCGGCCGTGGCGGTCATGGATCTCCTGCCCGAAGGCGGCAAGGACACCGTGGCCGCCATCGCGGCCAGGAGCGGGCGCGCGACATTCGTGCAGGGCGACGTGAGCCGCTGGGACGACGTCGATCGCGCGGTCGCCGCCGGCGTGCGCGAGCTCGGCCCCCTCGGGATCATGGTCAACGCCGCGGGCGTGCTCGACGGCTACGCGCCCGCCGACGAGATCGGCTCCGCGCTGTGGGAGCGCGTCATCGGCATCAACCTCACCGGCACGTTCCACGGCAGCAAGCGCGCGCTGGCTGAAATGCTCCCGCTCGGGCGTGGCCGCATCGTCAACATCGCCTCGGTCGCGGGCCTGGTCGGCTCCGGCGGCGGCGCGGCCTACACCGCGTCCAAGCACGGCGTGGTCGGTCTCACGCGCCAGCTCGCGATCACGTACGCCGGGCGCGGCATCACGGTGAACGCGATCTGTCCCGGCGCGATCCAGACGGGGCTGCGCGACAACTCGACGCGGATCCTCGGCGCCGACGCGCCCCCGATGCGCGGGGTCGGCGGCGACGAGGCGGCCGTGCGCGCGATCACGCCGGCGGGCCGCCGCGGCACGCTGGAAGAAATCGCGGCGGCCGCGTGCTACCTCGCCAGCGCAGAAGCGGACTACGTCACGGGCTCGACGCTCGTGGTCGATGGAGGATGGACAGCGAGATGATCAAGCGATTCCACGTGCTCTACGTCGGCCAGGTGGATCTGGAGAATATCGGACTGCAGGGGACACCGGCCAACGCCCGACGCTACGACAACGACAAGCTGAGCGAGCCCTTCTTCTCGGCGCGCGACGTCGCCCAGCTGATGGACGACCTCGGCTACTACGCGCTGTGGACGGCCGAGCATCACTTCCAGCGAGAGGGCTACGAGGTGTTCCCGAATCTCGTCCAGCTCTCGCTCTGGCTCGCCACCCAGACGCGCCGGCTGAAGCTCGGCTGCGCGTTCAACGTGCTCCCGATGTGGCATCCGATCCGGCTGGCCGAGGACTACGCGATGGCCGACATCGTCACCGACGGCCGCGTGATCATGGGTGTCGGCCGCGGCTATCACTCTCGGGAAGTCGAGTCGTTCGGCGCACCCGTCATCGACCAGGCGGCCAACCGCGAGCTGTTCGAGGAGCAGGTCGACCTGATGCTGAAATGCTTCAACGAGGGCTCGTTCAGCCACCACGGCAAGCGCTACGAGGCTCCGCCGCCGGTCGAGTATCGCGGCTATCAGCTGAGCGACATCACGTGCGTGCCGCGGCCCAAGCACCTGCCGGTCGAGGTCTGGATGCCGATCGCCAGCAGCAAGTCCATCGACTACATGGCCAGCAAGAACTTCAAGGCGATGGTCACGCTCAACGGCGAGAAGATCCTCGACGACGTGGTGAAGGCCTACCGCGACGCCTGCGGGAAGTACGGCCACGGCAAGCAGCTCGGCGAGGACATGATCTGGGGCGCGGGGCTCTACCTGGCCGACACGCCCGAGGAGGCCAAGCGCCGTGTCGAGCCGTCCCACGACGAGCGCTACAAGTGGTTCGCGCCGTTCGGCTTCGTGCGCTACGCCGACGAGCACGGGCGCACGTGGGGCACGCCGGGGGCGCCGGCGCGCATCCCGTCGCTCGCCGACGGCATCCAGCAAAAGGCGTGGTTCTGCGGCCCGCCGTCGCACGTGATCGACGGGATCAAGTCGATCGCGGCCAAATATCCCGGGCTCGAGGACTTCATGATCCATTGGGCCGAAGGCCTGTCGGCCAAGGAGTTCAAGGAGCAGCTCCGCTGGTTCGCGCGCGACGTGATGCCCGCGTTCCAGACGCGCTGAGGTCCCCCGGGAGCGCCCGCGGATCCTATACCCCACAGGGGTATTTCCCCGTCGGGAACTACCCCCAAGGGATGGTATTTTATCTTTCCATGCCCTCGTGCCTGTGGTAGAGATACCCCCGAGGAAAGTGCGCGGCCCGACCACCATTACGAGGTAAGGAGGCGCTATGGCGAAGGGAAAGAAGGCGTTCGGGGGCTATTCGATCAACTTCAAGGGCTGCAAGGACACGGCCGAGGCGATCTTTGGCGGCACGCCGATCGGGCCGTCCGAGATGACGAAGAAGATCTGGGCCTATGTGAAGCGGAAGAAGCTGGCCGGCAAGAAGTAGAACTCCCGCGTCTTTCTGCTGTTATTGGGCGGCTCGCGTTCGGCGAGCCGCCCTTGTTTTTGTCCTGGCGCCCTGTCCCGCGCCCTCTCACCGCGGCAGCGCCTCGAGGGTGTCGATGACCAGGTCGGCGCGCACGCCGAGCTCTTCCTCCGGCGCGCCCGTTCGATTGCACCAGGCGACCTGGTAGCCGAACGCCTTCGCGCCGGCGACGTCCCAGCCGTTCGAGGAGACGAAGAGCAGCTCGCCGGCGGGCACCCCGAGTGTCTGCGGGCCGAGCGCGTACACGAGCGGCGAGGGCTTGTACGTCTTGACGCGGTCGACGGAGATGACGTGCTCGAGCAAGTTCGTGAGCCCGCTCGCGGCGACGGCGGCCGCCAGCATGGCCGGTGCCCCGTTCGACAGCACCGCACGGGGACGGCCGGCGAGGCGAGCCAGCGAGGCCTTCACCTCGGGAAAAGAGGCCAGCGTCAGGTACGCCTCCATCAGGCGCCGCACCTGAGCCTCGGTCGCGGCGAGGCCGAGTCGGCGAATCGAGTAGCGGAGCGCGGCCTCGGTCACGGCCCAGAAGTCGACGTAGGCGCCCATCAGCGCGCGCAGCCACGTGTACTCCAGCTGCTTCTGCCGCCACGTGGTCGAGAGGGCCGCCGGATCGCTCGTGATCTCGCGGCCGGCTTCGACGACCGCGTGAACGTCGAAGAGCGTGCCGTAGGCGTCGAAGACGTAGCCGCGGACCGGGTTCACCGGGTGTACGTCGCCCGGCGCGAGCGCGACCGCCTCGGCGTCGGGGCCGGCTCGGGCGGAGCGTCCAGCCCCGCCTCGACGAAGCCGTACTTCAGGAGCTTCTTCGCGTCGAGGAACGACGACGTCCGGGTGCGCGAGCCGAGCACGATCATGATGAACTGCTGCCCGTCGCGCCAGGCCGACACCGCCAGGTTGTAGCCCGCCTCGAGGGTGAACCCGGTCTTGAGCGCCTGCACGCCGAGGGGATCGTTGAAGAGGGGAATGTGGCGGGCGTGCACGCGGCCCCGGTAGACGAACGTCTGCCCGCCCAGCATCGGTCGCGACGCGGGATGGTCGCGGAGGAGCCGCGCGATGAGCTGGGCGAGATCGCGAGCGTTGCTTCGCTGAGCCGGGTCGGGCAGGCCGTGGGGATTGGCGAATCGTGTCGCGTGGAGCTCGAGCTCCTGAGCCTTCGCGTTCATCCGGCCGACGAAGCTCCACTCGTCGCCCGCGAGGCGCTCGGCCAGCGCGGTCGCGGCGTCGTTCGCCGAGGCGATCGCCACGCCCTCGAGGAGGACATGCAGCGGGACGAGCTCGCCCGCGCGCAGACCCATCCGCGACCTTCGGCGTCAGCGACGCGTAGCGGCTCACCGCCACGAGCTCGTCGAGCTCCGCGCGCCCGGCCTCGATGTCCTCGAACGCGAGATACAAGGTCATCAGCTTCACGAGACTCGCCGGCGCCCGGTCCTCTTCCGGATTCTTGGCGAAGAGCACGCGGCCCTCTGGATCGAGGAGAAGGACGGCTTCCGCCGTGAGCGCCGGCGGACGGCCGTTGGCAGCGGACCGCGCTGACTGAGCGGTCGCGGCGAAGGGCACTAGGGCGGCGATCAATGCCGCCAGAACGGCGAGCATACGGCCTGGGTGCACTGCATTCGATTCTAGCGACCGCCCGAAGCGGGCAGCAAGGAAAAACCGGCTAGCGGACCGCCTGCTTCAACTCTTTCGAGGGTTTGAAGCGCGGGATGCGACCCGCGACCGTGACGGCCTGGCCGGTCCGGGGGTTCTTCAGGGTCCGGGGCTTGCGTCGCGCGACCGAGAACGTTCCGAATCCGACGAGGGTGACCGCGTCGCCCCGCTTGAGCGAGGCCCGGATGCCGCCGAGCGCGGCCCGGAGCGCGCGCTCGGTGCCGGCCTTGGGCCAGCCGGCGGCCGCTGCCATTCGCGCGACGATGTCAGCCTTCGTCACATTCCCGAACGCGCCCCGCGCCTGGTCCATCACAGCCTCGTCGATCGTCGCGTACCCGTGCTCGACGGCGAATCGCTCGATCGCGCGGCGCGCCATGGGCCGGATGAACGACGGGATCCGCTCGACGCGCGCCTCGGCTTCGGTCGTCCAGGGGACGGATGCCGGCACCGCGGCCGCGCCCTCGTTGACCATGGCCGCAAACGGGCAGCCGCCCGCCTCCGCGGCAGTCTCGGTCTGCGGTTCACCGAGCTTGGCGACGTCGCCCTCGAACGCGTCGGCACGCGGGTTGGCCATCATCGTGCGCACGTGCTCGAACGGGGCGGGCGCCGCGGCGCCGCCGCCGACTTTGACGCCGAGACTCCGCACCATCTGCGTTTCGAAGGGATTGGTGAGCATCGCGACGCGGAACCCGCATTCGGGGCAGCGGAACGTGACGGCCAGCGAGCCCTGGTCGGGACCCTCGGTCGAGTGCAGCTTCATCGGCTCGTCGCAGTCGAGACACAGGAACTTCATGGCTCCGGCATTCTATCACTCCTGCGCGCGGCTCGGCCCGGAGGCTCGCTCGCGACATGGAGTTGTGCTAGCGTGATCTTCCGGCGCCGGTGTAGCTCAGTGGCAGAGCAGCTGATTCGTAATCAGCAGGTCGCGGGTTCAAGTCCCGCCGCCGGCTCCAGCTACTTCAACTACTTACGCGACTCCCGTTTCCGACAACAGGCTCTCGCGCGAGTTGCTCGCTGTCTGCTTGCTGTCGAGGCTCGGGCCCGCTGCCGGCCGCTCAGTGCGCGCGATCTCGTCCCGAAGGTGCCCCTGGCTCAGGTGGGCGTAGCGCATCGTCATCGCCAGCGCCGCGTGGCCCAGAAGTGTCTGAAGGGCCGCGGGGGAGCCCTCCAGCTCCCCGCCACGGTCCAGGCGATCCTCGCCGCCCGCATCGACCGTCTCGCTCCCGGAGACAAAAAACTGCTCGAGACAGCCTCGGTCATCGGCAAGGACGTGCCGTTCCCGTTGCTGGAGGTGATCGCCGAGGAACCGGAGGAGCAGCTTCGCGAGGGGCTCGCCCGGCTGCAGTCGGCGGAGTTCCTTTACGAGGCACCGCTCTGTTCGGGCTGGTTGGTTTGCCCTCGGTCTTCTCACGCTGCTTTCTGGTTTGGTCCCTTGCCGAGCTCGGGCGTTTTCCCGAGGGCACCGTCCGGGGAGAGGAGGCCGTCCAGATCGCGGAGGATGCCGACCACCCATACAGCATCACGATGGCTCGCTTCACGGCCGGGTACCTTCACCTTCGTCAGGGGGAGCTCTGATTGTGCCGCAGCGCTCCTTGAACGCGGCCTCACGCTGTGCCGGGCGGTGGAGATGCCCGCCTAGCTCACGCTATTGCTCTCCACTCTGGGTGATGCTCGCGTGCTCCAAGGCCGATTCGCGGAGGGATTGTTTCTGCTCAAGGAGAGCGTCGAGCCCTCGACGTTCAACCGATCCGCCCCGTTCTCCTTCCTTTCCTATTCCTGGGCGAGGCTGGACTTCTGGCTCGGCAGATCCCAAGGCGGCCCAGAGCGCGCGGCGGGCGCTCGAGCAAGCCAGGAATCGGGGGAACGAGGCTGGGAGGCCTGGTCCCTCCGGCTCCTTGGCGACTCTGTTAGCCACAGCGAGCCGTCCGATATCGCGAAGGCCGGCCATCTCTACCAAGAGTCGCTGACGTTAGCCGACGAGCTGGGCATGCGCCCGCTCGTCGCCCACTGCCACCTCGGCCCGAACCCGGCCAAGGGAAGGGCTTTATCCAGTTTGTGCCGAACGATGAGGACAAGGCCGCTCTAACGCTCGATGCGGCCGCGATTGCCTACAGCAAGCGCGAGGTACTTGTGGTCCGGGTTCTGGACGAGCCGGGCATGCTCGGCGACGTGGCGCTCGTGATGTCTAAGGCGGGCATTAACATCGACTCGGTCTACGTCACAACGCGGGGGCACATCGTTCTCGGGGTCGACGACTTGGCGGGGCGATCCAAGTCGCCGCCGGCATGGCGGTCGTGGCCTTCGAGTAAGCGAGCATGTCTCTCCTCGCCGACCTTGAAGACTTCGTCCACGATCACCGCCCACACGGCCCCTTGACCGCCGACGCCACTCCGCCAGCCTGGAATGGCTACCTGCTCACCGTGGCGTGTTCGTGCGGGGTGGTGTTTGAGCGGTGGGTCACCCCGGAAGAGGCGGACGCGGATTACTTCGTCTCGCGGCTCTAAATTGAGGCCCGGGCGCATCATCCGCCCGACGATGCGTCCGCATGCCTTCCTCTCACCGTCTGGATCGTACCGCTTCGGCGACTCGCTGGGCGTTGAAGGGGCTGGCTCGCTTTGCCTCAGGGAAAGTTTAGTCACGATCTTGTCGCCATTTTCCTCCAGATACATCGCGACCACCATCGTGCCCTCTTGGAGCGCTCGGGCCGGATTACCGATCCTAGCGGTGTCAGTAGTTTGGTGCCGTCTGTGAGGGTGACCTCGGTTCCAGTTTCATCAACGCTCTGCACCTGACCGACCAGCATCTTCTCTTGCGCCTGAGCCAGCGCGAACGTCGGGGCGAAGCCGAGCACTGCGACGAGGCCTGCGAGCATCAGCTTCTTCAATGCATCCCCCTTCACCGCAGGACCGCTGCGGCGATAAGTTGATGACTAACAATGGACGAGACTTCCTACTCAGGCGTTCCGCGCGAGAAGCCCAACGACCCCGACCAGTTTCTCCAGCGTGACCGGCTTCTCGATGTGGTACTGGAACCCCGCACGCAAGATACTCGCCCGGTGTTCGGGACCGCTGAATCCAGTGAGAGCAGCCGCAGGCGTCGCGCCGCCCCACTCGGGTGGCAGGGCGCGAACCTGGCCGATGAGCCAGTAGCCGCCCTTGCCAGGCATCGCCAGGTCGCTGACCAGGACATCTGGGCGTTCGCGCTGGAAGGCCTCCAACGCCTCTTCTGCCGAGCCGACAGCCGTCACAGCCGCTCCGCAGTATTCGAGTATCGCGGCGACCCCGGCGCGAAGCGGCGCGTAGTCGTCGACCACAAGCACGCTAATACCGCCCAAATACACGTCGTCGTGCAAGGAATAGGGCCTCATTTCGTCGCTTCTCAGGCCTCGCGGCACCACATCCGTCGCATACCCGCCCGCTGCCCCGGCCCGCCCGCACTCTCGACGGCGCGGTCGCGGGGGAGACGACCATTTTGGAGTCGAAGCCGGATGAGTTGCTCAATCACCTGCGAGTCCTTGCTACCGCTTTACAGTAGGCAGCGAGCGTGCGTCGGCGTCGAGATAGGCAAACTACCTACGTAAATGCCCGCATTCTCTTTCGGAGGTCGGGCCCGGAAATATTGGCGTAAATAGAGATGTTTATCTTGGGGGCTCATTGAGTCGGTTCCTCTGCTAAACTCCCCGCCAGCCATCCTCCACCGGGGTGCCCATGCGGCTGATCGGGTTCGCGGTCGTTCTCGCTGCTCAGCCTCGTTCTTGCACCGCGTGTCGTCAACGCGCAACAGGCCCTTCCCCAAACTCGGCGACGCGCTGGCGGATATCCGATGCTGACGGAGTTGCTCGCCTTCCTCGACTAGTTCGTCTCCTACCTCGAATCCGTCCGCGACATCCATGGTGACGATGGCGGGTCATGCGAAAAGATCGCCGGAGATCGAGCGGTTGACTCAGAAGACGCGGGATTTGCGCGACGCCGTGTCGGCGGAACGCCAGAAACACTGACGAGAAGCGGCCAGTCGGGCCCAAATCAAACTGATCCGCTACCGGTGCGGCGCGGTGCTGGTGCGCGTCCCGCCGTT
>CAVRLO010000019.1:0-140418 GCA_963721815.1 uncultured Candidatus Rokubacteria bacterium | reverse complement strand
TCGCAAGGATGCCGGGTCGAGGCTCGCCACCGGATCGCTCATCCGAAGCGCAGCTGGAAGAACGGATGCGACGGGTGACCGAGGAAGTGGACGCGACGCGCGTAGTCGAGCGCGCCGGCATAGGCCTCGAACCGGTCCGCGAGGCGACGGAAGATCGGCGCCGCGGCCGCCGCGCTCGCGCGCGACGTGGCCCGGCCGTGCTCGGACACGAACTGGTACGCTCGCTTGCCCTGGCCGATGTAGTACCCGATCGACGCGGTTCGCTCGACGCGCTCGCGAAAGATGCCGGTCATGAAGAGCGTGAAGTCGCCGATGTGCTGGGACACGGCGACTTCGTGCTCGGGCTGGAAGTGCGACCCGTCCCACGCGGTGCCCGCTTCCATCAGCATCTCGACGACGGTCTCGAGCCTCGGGATCGTCGTCCCGCGCGGATACAGCTGGTCGGTCCGCGCAAAGCGTGTCAACAGATCAGCGAGATACGGCGAGGCCGGGTCGTTCCCGATGGCCAGGTCGTGGAAGCTCGCTCGGATCGCCCGATCGAAGAAGGCGCGAAGCTCCACACCCGGGATCATAGCAAATTCCGATTTGTGTTCGGTGGAAGGGTCCGCGTCGCCTCTACGTCACCGCTGGAGTAGACTGACGCTGCCTTCCATCGGGCTTCCGATTGACGCGCCCCGAGCGTCGGGCCTCGTGGCATCTGGCTTTGGTACATCATGCCGGACCCCTGGGAGACCTGTGATGCCTGACGAGGCCGCCATTCGTGCAAAAGCTCGCGAGGCGATCCGCGCTGGAAAGCTACCAAATCAGCGACCCGACCGTACATGGGGCGGACCCGGCGTTTGTGCGCGCTGCGCGGTCTGCGCAGAACCCGTCACCAAGACGCAGCTGGAGTTCGAGATCCAGTTCGCGACTGATGGCGCCGAGCCCGGATTGGACAAGTTTCACACCCACATCCGGTGTTTCGCGGCCTGGGAGTTCGAGCGGAGAGACAACGTACTAACTGCAAGCGCCTGATTGGGCCGAGGCACACAGCATCCCTCTCGCAACTCGAAGAGTCGCTGCAACTCCGGGCCGTAACGAGCATGAACGTCCGCAGCGGGCTTCCGCGGTGAGAAGAGACCCCGCTGACCATAGTGAACACAAGGTCCGGGCGCGCGCCGCCGCGGCCTTTCCTGTCCTGAACACAGCGTAGGGTCCCAGCGGAAGGTCCAAGCATTATCTACGGGGTCGCAAGCGCCCCGACGGCCCGGTTGAGAGGGATCGATCCGCTGGGAAGTGCCTGTTCGTGGTAGCCGCGATAGGGCTCGATCCGCTTGACTAACGCATACGCGACCCTCGCCATCTTCGCCGCGACGGCAGTCAGCGCCTTGCGGCGGACATCGGCATTGCCGGGGTCCTGTTTCACGTACCGTTCGTACTTGTCGCGGAACGAATTCTCGGTCATCCGCACGGCGCGCTGGGCCGCCATCCAGAACGCCATGCGCAAGCGGGCATTTCCTCGTTTCGAGAGCGTCTCGCGGCCGCGGAACTGCCCCGATTGACACTTCGCCAGGTCCAGGCCGCAATACTTCAAGAACTGCCGGTGGTGACCAAACCGTCGGAGGTCTCCACCCTCGGCGAGAATCACCATCGCCAGGACCGAGGCGACGCCGGGCAACGAGCAGAGGCACTGGTAGTCGGGACGGTCCTTCAGTAGCCGATGAGCCCGCGCTTCCAGCTCGCGGCGGAGCTCGGCCAGCCGCGCGAAGTGCGCGAGCTGTAGGCGAAACGTGTCGATGGCCGGCGAGTCCACCGCCACCGGCAAGGCGATGCTGGACTGGGCCAACTCGTAGAGCTCCTCGAGCTTCGCCCGCTTGTTGACCTTGCGCCCGATCAGCGGCCATGCGGCCTCGATGAACTGAGGAAGGCTAAGAGCGTAAACCGCGTGTGGCGTTGGGAAGCGCGATAGGAAGGCCACAAACCACTCGACGCGCGTGGACTCCCAGTACCGCGCCATCTCGGGAAAGTACAGGGGAAGGTAGTGGTTGAGGAGACTATCGGCGAGGCGTTTGCGCGCCATCGTCACCTGGTGATAGGTCTTCGCCAGCTCTTGCAGATCGTGATGACCCGCCAGCAGAGGGTCGTGGTAGTGCTGGACCAGGCCGTGCTTTAGGAGCTGCAGGATCACCGTCGCGTCCTTTGGGTCGTTCTTGTCCCGCGAATTGAACATCGCCTCCCGATATCGCGCGCCGGCGACGGACGAGACCGAGACCACCGAGATCCCTTCAGTGAGGAGGCGAAACGCCAGCGTCCGATGGAAATTCCCGGTAGGCTCGAGCGCCACCCGGATCCGGCCCGGCAGGGTCCGAAGGAAGGCCACCAACCGGCTGTAATCCTCGGCGCTGTTCGCCATCCGGAATCGCTGCTGAGCCCCGTCCGGGAACTCCACGAGGACCGTATGAAACGCCTTGCCGATGTCGATCGCCACGAACGACGTCCCTCCTGGATTCTGATCGCTGGCCATCCCGTCGCCCTCCCTGACTATCAAAGTGGAGAACCACGGATGCTGGTAGCACGACCTCACCAGGATTCTGCAGGTACTACGGCCCGCACACATAGCCGAGCTTTGCACACGCGTTACACTTGCAATGCCTTCCATCGGGCACCCAGGTTGACGCATTCTGGCGTCGGGCCTTGTGGCATCTGGCGTTGGCTCGGAACCCGCACAACCTGGGTAGTCCAATGCCGGACGAAGCACATCTTCGAGAAGACGCGCGTGAAGCGCTCCGTCTGGGCAAGTTGGCTTCCGAACCCACCCGGCTTTGGGGCGGTCTCCGGGGTCGGGGCCGTCTGCGCCATCTGCTATCGGCCCGCGTCCCGGAATCAAATCGAGATCGCCATCGAGTTCGCGCGCACCGGGCCGGTCCCCGGATTGGACAAGTACCACTTGCATCTCCGGTGCTTCGCGGCGTGGGATCTCGAGCGCTCCCAAGGTGACGCGCACAGTTAGCCGTCTCGGGCCGAGTCGGAATTTTGTTAGAATCCGAGCCCGTGGCGGACCGGCCGACTGCGAGACCCTGGTTCCTGGTTGCGGCGAGTATTGTGCTTGTCGTGCTCGTGCTCTACGTCCTGTTCGTCGGTTATCTGCCGTCCAAGCAACGCGTCGCCGGCCTCGAGGCGGAGCTGAAGGACCTCTACAAGCGGGAGGCGGACCTCCAGACGAGGATCGCGCAGCAGGATCAGCGGTTCGCGGTCCGGGAACGGCAGGTCTCCGCGCTCACGAGCGAGCGGGACGTCCTGATCCGGCGGCTGGAAGAGCTCGAAAAACAGCTCGCCGCCGCGCGCGGCCGGCCGCGCTGACCCGGATAGGACCCAAGGCCAGGTCTGCTACTACTTTTCGGTAGTCCAAATGATTATGCTATCTTGCGCCCGCGGGTACATTGCGGCGAGCTTGAGGGCGTCCCGCCGGCTCACGCCGGCCTGTTCCGGAACTGCTCGTTCCGATCCGTCGGGATCGTTCCCTCCTGGGCGCGGCGATCGCGGCGTTCGGCGTCGCCATGGGCGTCCGCCCGGCCGACTCGATCGCTCAGGGCAAGACCGAGGGTAAGACCGAAGGGAAGACCGAAGGGAAGACGGAAGGGAAGAGCGGCGGCAAGACTGAGGGCAAGTCCGGCGGCAAGTCCGAAGGCAAGACCGAAGGCAAGTCCGAAGGCAAGGCGCAAGGGAAGCAATAGGGTGAGCCTTCGCCAGGAGCACGGCCGTTCCATACCGTGATCTCCTGGCGAAGGTCGATTTCAGCCTCGAGCGGGGCAGCCGCTTCTCGTATGTCTGCAATGCGTGCAAGCGCTGCTGCTACGGCAAGGCGATCCGCGTAGGGCCCTACGAGGCGCTGCGCCTCGCCCGCAGGCTGGGTCTGACGACTACCGAGTTCTTCGCCCGCCACACCGAGGCGGGCAGCACCGTCCTCAGAAGCCGTGAGGACCGGTCCTGTGTGTTCCTCGACGAGCGCGGCTGTAGCGTCCATCCCGACCGGCCGCTCGCGTGCCGTATCTATCCGCTGGCGCGCTGGGTCGATCCCGACGGTAACGAGAGCTTCGGCCACCTGGAGCCGCATCCCCAGACGGCCGGTGTCTACGGCGACCAGGGCACTGTCGCCGACTACCTCGCCCTTCAAGGGCTCGCGCCGTACTTCGCGATGGGTGATCGGTACGGCGCGCTTTACGAGCGGATGGTGGCGCTGCTGGAGCGGCTGGCGCCGGCCGAGAACGAGCGGCGCGCCGAGCGCCGGGCCGAGGTGGACGAGATGGACGCCGGCGCCGTCGCGACGTCGTTCTTCGACGTGGACGCGACCGTGGGCGACTACTGCCGCGCCCGAAATCTCGGGGTGCCGACCGAGATCGATGCGCTCATCGACCTGCACATCCGGGCCATCGATACATGGCTCGACACCGTCGAAGCGGGGCTACAGCAGGGACAGTAGCTTCTCGTTGGTCTCGCGAAGGCCGACGGAAAAGCGCACGTGTCCGGGGAAGCCCACGCTCGCGCCGTCGCGCACCAAGATCCCCGCCCGCATGAGATGCGCGCGAAGCCCCGGAGCATCCGGGACCGCGACCAGCAGGAAGTTCGCGTGCGAGGGCGGAAACGCGTAGCCGCGCTTGGTCAGCTCGGCGCTGAGGTAGACCCGCTCGTCGAGCACCAGCCGCACGGTCTGGTCCACGTGCGCGCGGTCCTCGAGAGCCGCCAGGGCCGCGACCTGGCCGAGTCGGTTCACGTTGTAGGGGGCCCGGACACGATTGAAGCGATCGATCGTCTCGGCGCTCGCCACCGCGTAGCCGATGCGCAACCCGGCCAGTCCCGCGATCTTCGAGAACGTGCGGAGCACGACCAGCCGCGGGTAGCGCTCGAGGAGCCGGATGCCGTCGACATGCTCGGCATCGTCGCAAAAATCGATGTACGCCTGGTCGAGCACGACCAGCGGCGAGTCCGGGCCCAGCGCGTCGAGGAAGGCCAGGAGCGGGCCGCGGCGGATGATCGTCGTCGCCGGATTGTGGGGCGAGCACAGCATGACCGCCTTCGTCCGGTCGTTGACCCGGCGCAACACGTCATCCAGGTCGGCGTCGTATCCTGCCAGGGGACTCTCCACCACACGGGCGCCGGCCAAGGTCGCCGAGATCTCATAGGGCTCGAACGACGGCGCGGGGACGATCACCTCGTCGCCGGGCTCGAACGCGGCCGTCGCGATGAGCGCAATCAGCTCGTCGGCGCCGTTGCCGACCACGATCTGGTTCGGTGCGACCCCGAGGCCACGCCCGAGCGCATCGCGCAAGGCGGTCGAGCCGCCGTCAGGGTAGAGGTGGATGCGCGAGGCCTCGCGCTCGACGGCCGCGACCGCCTGTGGAGAGGGTCCCGAGGGGATTTTCGTTCGCCGAGAGCCGCACCAGGTCGGACCGCCCGAGCTCTCGAGCGAGCGCCTCGATGGACAGGCCCGCGTCGTAAGGGACGAGACCGTCGAGGACGGGGCGCCAGAGCCGTCTCACCCGCCCATTCTAGTAAGTCTGCGTCCTATTTGACAGTCTTCCCGCCGGGTTGTTACGCTCTTCTGTCATGTCGGTCGAGCTGTTTCGCCGGGCCCGGCGCGCCGAAGCAAGGGCCGAGCGCGCCGAAGACCGGCGTCGCCTTCGGCTCGAATTCTTCCGTCAAGCGCTCGCTCAGGGCCTCGACTCCCTGAAGGTGAGACACGCCGAGGGCGCGTCGGGACAGGAATCGGTCCGCACACACGCCCGCCTGATGGACGAGGTCATCTTCTCGCTGACCCGGCTCATCGCCGAGGACGCCGACCGGGCGCGGCTCGAGCCGACCGCGCTGGTCGTTACCGCCCTCGGCGGCTATGGCCGGGGCGAGCTGCACCCGCTTTCCGACATCGATCTGATGGTGGTGTACGACGGCGAGCTCTCGCCGTACGTGCAGCGCATGATGCAAGAGCTCCTGTATTCGCTCTGGGACCTCGGGCTGCAAGTCGGCCACAGCCTGCGCTCGCTCGACGACTGCGTCGCGATGGCGCGCACCGACTTCCCGAGCCGCACCTCGATGCAGGAGGCGCGGTTCCTGGCCGGCGACCGGCGCCTCTTCGGACGGCTCGGCAAGGTGCTACGCGAGAACGTCTACCGGCGCGACTTCGGCCAGTTCCTCGAGACGACCTTGACCGAGCGCGACCAGCGCTACCGCCGCTACGGCGCCTCGCCCTACATCGGCGAGCCGAACGTCAAGGAGTCGGCGGGCGGGCTCCGGGACGTCCACACCGCGATGTGGCTCGGCGCCGCCAAGTTCGGCGCACGCACCCTGCGCGAGCTCTGCGACAAGGGGCTCATCACGCCGCGCGAGCAGGCGTCGACCGACGCGGCGCTCACCTTCCTCTGGCGCGTCCGCAACGAGCTGCACTTCTTCTCCGGCCACAAGAACGACGTGCTCTCGCGCGACGTCCAGCCGCGCATCGCGAAGAATCTCGGCTACGAGAACGACGAGACTTCGCTCGGCGTCGAGCGCTTCATGCGCGACTACTACCTGCACGCGCGCGCGATCCATCGCGTCTCACGCCGCTTGATCGCGCGCTGCCAGGAGACCCTGTCGCGGCGCGGCTCGGCCGGGCGCCGTCAGCGGCAGCAGGCGCTCGCCGACGGGCTCGTGTTCTTCGACGGCCAGCTCCATCTGGTTGACCGGGATTCGGGGCCCCTGCGCGCCGAGCCGGCTCGGCTGATGAAGGTCTTCTGGCACCTGCACCGACTCGGCTGCGAGCTGTCGCTCGACCTCGAGCGCGCCGTCGAGGATTCGTTGTACCTCGCCGACGGCGCGTTCCAGCGCTCGGCGCCCGTGCGCGATCTCTTTCTCGACATCTGCCGCGGGTGGGGCCGCGTCGCGCAGACGTTTCGCGAGATGCACGAGATCGGACTCCTGGGGCGGTTCCTGCCGGAGTTCGGCGCGCTGACGTGCCTGGTGCAGTACGACGTCTACCACAAGTTCTCGGTCGACCAGCACTCGCTCCTCGCCGTCGAGCACCTCGAGGCGCTGGCGCCCGGCCAGTCCGCGGAGTCCGAGGGCGCCGCGCAGGTCCTCAGCGAGGTCGAGAAGCCCGAGCTCCTCATGCTCGGCATGCTCTTGCACGACGTCGGCAAGGCGCGGGGCCACGGCCACGTGGCGAAGGGCATTCCGCTGATCCGAGAGCTCGTCGCCCGCATCGAGCTCGAGCCCGAGGATGGCGCGCTGGTCGAGTTCCTGGTGGCGCACCACCTGACGATGTCGCACATCGCCCAGCGTCGCGACATCGACGACCCGAAGACCATCGCGGACTTCGCGGCGACCGCCGGCGATCCGCAGCGCCTGCGGATGCTTTATCTCCTGACGTGGGCCGACATGCGCGCGGTGGGCCCCGGCGTCCTCACGCCCTGGCAGGCGACGATCCTGCACGAGCTCTACCGCCGGAGCCTCGCCCGGCTCACCGGCGGCCGCCGCGAGCGGCCCAGCCGCACGCAGCTGACCGAGCGGCTGCGTCAGGCCGTCGGCGAAGAGCTCTCGGCGCAGGCGGTCAAGGCGCACCTCGCCATGACGTCGGAGCGCTATCTCGCGACGACCAGCGTGCAGCGTATGGCCGAGCACCTGAGCATGCTCCAGCAGCTCAACACCGCCTCGGTCGTGACCGAGCTGTTTCACCATCCCGACCTCGGCTCGTCCGACCTGGTCGTGGTCACCCGCGACCTGCCCGGGCTCTTCTCGCTGATCGCCGGCACGCTCGCCTCGCAGGGCGTGAACATCATGTCCGCCCAGATCCACACGCGCGGCGACGGCATCGCCATCGACACGTTCCAGGTCAACGACCCGACCCGCGACGCCGACACGTCGCCGGCGTCCTGGGGCCGGACCCTCGACGCCTTGCGGAGGGTGCTGACCGGCGAGGCGCAGGTGGCGGTTTTGCTCGAGAAGCGGCGGGCCGCCGGGCGCGCCGCGGCCGGCGCCGAAGGGTCCGTGAAGATCACCCTCGACAACCAGCTGTCCGACGACTACACAGTGCTCGAGGTGAAGTGCCCCGACCGACTGGGCCTGCTCTACCTGGTCACGCGAACGCTCGCGGCGCTCGGCCTGGACATCGCGACCGCGCGGATCGCGACCGAGATCGACCAGGCGGTCGACACGTTCTACGTGCACGACGGCCAGGGCCGGAAGATCGAGGATGCCGACGCGCTCGGGCGGGTTCGCGAGGCGCTCGAGCAAGCGCTCGTCCAGCCGATCTGACGATGCTCGGCCGCTACCGTGAGCCCGTGCGCGTCTGGATCGATCCGATCGGGCTCGCGCTCTATCGACGCCTGCACCTGCGCCCGAACCATCTGACGCTCATCGGGCTCGGCGTGAGCCTCCTGGCGGCGACGGCGTTCGGCGCCGCGCGGATCCGCACCGGAGGCCTGCTCCTCATCCTGGCCGGTCTCTGCGATTTCTTCGACGGCTCGCTCGCGCGCGCCTCGGGTCAGGTCTCGGCATTCGGCGCCTTCCTCGATTCGGTGATCGATCGGTACTCCGACCTGGTGGTGCTGATCGCGATCGTCGTGCTGTACGCCCAGACGTCCCACACGCGCGGCGCACTCGTGGCGATGGCCGGCTTGATCGGCTCGATGATGGTGAGCTACACGAAGGCGCGCGCCGAGTCGATCGGCGTGCGCTGCACCGTGGGCCTGATGGAGCGTCCGGAGCGCATGATCTGTCTGATCGTCGGCGCCCTGCTCGGCCTGCTCGAGCCGGCGCTGTGGGTCCTGGCGGTGCTGTCGAATCTCACCGCCATCCAGCGCATCGCCTTCACCTGGCGCGCGACGCGCGACACCGCGTTGCTGCGGACGCTCCTCGTCGCCGGCGTGCTGCTGGCGCCGGTGGCCGTCGTGGCGCAGTCCGAGGCGCCGGGCACCGAGTCGCAGCCCGAGCGGACGTGGGCGGCTGCCGTCGAGGCCTACCAGCAGGGCGACGTCGAGCCGTTGATCCGCGAGTTCTCCACCGACGCGGCCAGAAACAGCGTGATCGGCGATTACGTCCGCTACCTCCAGGCCGAGGCGCTTACGCGCGGCGACGACCTGGCGGCCGCACGCGCCTCCGCGCTGAGCGTCGTCGACCGCTACCCCAAGAGCCGTCTGGCGCCGCGCGCGCTCTTGCTCGCCGCGACGCTCGACCTGCGCGCCGAACAGGATGCGTCCGCGCAGACGCTCCTGGCCCGTCTGATCAATGGGTATCCCGACGCGCCCGAGCTGCCCGGCGCGCTCTATCTGCTCGCGATGACCGCCGAGGCGCTCGGCCAGCCCGACGCGGCGGCGATGACCTACCGGGACGTGCGGCTCCTCGCACCCGCCAGCGGCTACGCCGAGGGAGCCAGCGATCGGATCCTCACGCTGCAGGCCGCCGGCGTCCGGGTGGCCCCGCTGACGCCGACCCAGCGCATCGATCGGGCCGAGCGGCTGCTCCGCGGCAACGTGCCCGACGTGGCGCTGGGCGAGGCCGAGCGCATCGTCGACGAGATCAAGGACAACGCCATCGTGACGCGCGGGCTTCGCGTCATGGTCGACAGCGCGCGCCGCCTCAACCGTCACGACGTGGCGGCGCGCGCGCTCGGGCTCATGATCGACCGCGCCTCGGCCGAGCGGCGCCCGGCGCTGAAGCTCGAGCAGGCTCGCATCTACGTGCGCGCCAACGATCGGGCCCGCGCCCTGGTGGGTCTCGACGCGGTCGCGGCGACGGGCACCGAGGCAGAGAAGGCGGAGGCGCTCTTCCTGAAGGCACGCGTGCTCGAGGACGTCAACCGCGAAGCCGAAGCGATCACGGCGTACCGCGCGGTCGTCGCCCAGTTCCCGACCCGTGAGGCCGCGGCCGCGTCGCTCTGGCGGCTCGGCTGGCTCGCCTACGTCAAGCGCGACGCGCCGGCCGCCCAGCGGAGCTGGACGCGCCTGGCCGAGCTCGGAAGCGCCGGTGCCTACCGGATGCCCGCGCTCTACTGGGCCGGGCGCGCGCGCGAGCAGGCCGGCGGCGGAAGCGCGGCGGATCTCTACACCCAGATCCTGGCCCAGGCGCCCCGGAGCTACTACGGAATGCTCGCGGCCGCACGGCTCGGCCGAGTGCTGCAGAGCGGCGTGTCGGCGAAGCTCGCGCTGCCGCCCATGCCGCGCGAGGCGCTGGCCGAGGACGCGGGCTTTGCGCGGGTCGTGCTGCTCCGACGGCTCAACCTCGTCGACCAGGCGGCGGTGGAGCTGGAGGACGTCGTGCAGGGCGCGACGAGCGATCCCGTGCGCCTCTACGGCCTGGCAGGGGTCTACATCGAGGTGGAGCGCTATCACATGGCGCTGCGCATCATGCGGCGGCATTTCCAGTCGCAGGCGGCGAGCGGCGATCCGACCTTGCCGCGCGCGTTCTGGGAGATGTTCTATCCGCACGCGTGGCGCGACGAGGTGCGCGATGCCGCGCAGCGGCGCGGGATCGACCCGTATCTGGTCGCCGCGGTCGTGCGCGAGGAGTCGAGCTACTACCCGCGCGCCATCTCGCGGGCGGGGGCGCGCGGGTTGATGCAGCTCATGCCCGCGACCGCGCGCCTGATGGCGCCGAGCGGCGACCTCGACGATCCCGTCTTCAACATCGAGCTCGGCACCCGATTCCTCGCCGGCCTGATGCGCGAGTTCAACGATCCGCGTCTGGCGCTGGCCGCCTACAACGCCGGACCCAACCGCGTGCGTCAGTGGCTCTCCACGCGGCGCAGCGACGATATCGAGGCGTTCGTCGAGCAGATCCCGTTCGACGAGACCAGGCTCTACGTCAAGAAGGTTGTCCTCTCCTGGGAGGAGTACCGCCGGATCTACGGCAGTCCGTGAGCCTCGATCCCGTCCGCGAGTGGTCGCCATGAACGTCGAGCTGCCCTACGGCGAGACGCCCTTGACCGCGACACTCCCCCCGCGCACGCGCGTCTTCTCGAACACCGAGGCGGCCACCCTGGAGCCGGTCGAGGACTTGACGGCCGCCGTGGGCCAGGCGCTCGCCCATCCGCTCGGCCTTCCTCGCCTGGCCGACCTGGTCGAGCCGCGCGCGCGGGTCACCATCGCGTTCGACGACGCGACGGTGCCGTCCTACGGCCCGATTCGCTCGGTCGCGATCGACGCGGTGCTGAGCGAGCTGGCGGCGGCCGGCGTCGCGCGCGGACAGGTGTCCTTGATCTGCGCGAACGCGCTCCATCGAAAGCTTCGCCCGGCCGAGCTCGCGCGAATCATCGGCGCCGCGCTCGTGGACGAGTTTGGCGAGCGCCTGACCTGCCACGACGCCGAGGATCCCGACGGCCTCGTCGATCTCGGCCGGACGCCGGAGCACGGCTATCCGGTCGTCGTGAACCGGCGCGTCGCCGAGTCCGATCTGGTCGTCTACGTGAACGCCGGGCACATGCGGGGCTTCAACGGCGGCTGGAAGTCGGTGTGCGTCGGGCTCTCGACCTACGACTCGATCCGCGTCACCCACACGCCCGACGGGATGTCGATGTCGGTCCACGGAAACCGCATGCACGCCGTGCTCGACGAGATGGGGCGACATCTGCAAGGGCGACTCGGCCGGCCAATCTTCAAGATCGACACCCTGGGCACCGATCCGTTCACGGTCGGCAAGGTCGTCACGGGATCGGTCGCCGACACGCGGCGGGCGATGGTGAGCGCGATGGAGGGGCTGTTCCCGCCGCGTCGCGAGCAGGCGCGCGAGCGCTTCGATATCATCGTCTACGGCGTGCCGGACGGGAGCCCGTACGCCGTCTTTTCGCACGTGAACCCGATCCTCACGTTGATCTCGTCGGGCCTCGGCTATCTCGGCGGGCTGGTGGAGGCGATCGGCAAGCCGGGTTGCACCGTGGTCATGGCGACGCCGGTGCCCGAGCGCTGGGATCGCGTCGCGCACCCGTCGTATCCGGATGTGTGGGAGCGCGTGCTCGGCACGACCCGCGACCCCCACGAGATCATGCGGCGCTTCGCCGACGACTACGCGCGCCGGCCGGACTACGTCGAGGCGTACCGCTGGCGGTTCGGCTTTCATCCGGTCCACGCGATCTTCGCGGTCTACCCGCTCAAGCGCCTGAGCCACGTCGGCCGCGTGATCGTCGCCGCGCCGAGCGAGCCGGCGATACCCCGCCACCTCGGCTTCGAGGTGGCGCGCGACGTCGAGGAGGCGGTGGCCCTCGCCGAGCGGCATCACGGCCCGAGCGCGTCGATCGCCTACGTGAAGCAGCCGGCTCCGGCGCGGCCGTGACGGATTTGCGAGCCGCAGGCCGTCGCGGGGCTGGGGTCCCGCCGGCCGAGGCGAGCCTATGAACAAACAGAAGCGGCTGGCGCTGTCGGTGCCGCTCGACGGGTTCGCGCTGGCGGAGCACGCGGAGATCGCCCTTGAGGCCGAGCGGCTGGGGTACCTCGACGCGTGGTCGCTCGAGGCGGACGGCATCGACTGCTTCGCGCCGCTCGCGGTGGTGGGGGCGGCGACGTCGATGCGGCTGGGCACGGCGATCGCCAACGTGTTCACGCGCGGCCCGGCGACCCTGGCGATGTGCGCGGCCGGCGTCGCCGAGGTGGCGCCCGGCCGCTTCTGCCTCGGCATCGGCTCGGGCTCGCAACCGATCGTCGAATCGTGGAACGGCGGCGTGTTCAGCCGGCCCGCGACCCGCGTGCGCGAGACCGCGCAGTTCCTGCGCCGCGCCCTCGCGGGCGAGCGCGTCGTATTCCGGGGCGAGACCTTTGCCGTCGACGGCTTTCGTCTGAGCCGTCCGCCCGAGCACCCGATCCCGATCTATGTTGCCGCGCTCCGGCCTGGGATGCTCGGTGTCGCCGGCGAGGTGGGCGACGGCGTGATCATCAACTGGCTGTCGGCGGAGGACGTGCCGAAGTCAGTAGCCGTCTGTCGCGAGGCGGCGCGACGGGTCGGCCGCGATCCCGCCGCGCTCGAGATCACGGCGCGTCTCTTGATCAACGTCGATCCGCCCAGCCCACAGTCGGAGCTGGCGGTGCGCCGGCACGTCACGGCCTACCTGAACGTGCCGGTCTATCGGGCGTTCCAGGAATGGCTCGGTCGCGGCGAGGCGCTCGGACCCATGTGGGGCGCCTGGCAGAGCGGCGACCGGAAGGCGGCGGTGGCGGCGGTGCCCGAACGGGTCATCAACGATCTGATCATCCGGGGATCGATGGACGCGATCCGCGCTCACATCCAGCGCTATCTGGACGCCGGCGTCGATACCGCGTTTCTGGCCCTCTCGACCCTCGAGCAGGATCCGGCGCGACGGCGCGCGATCCAGCTCGACGCCCTTCGCGCGCTCGCGCCCGCTACGCGGCCGGTTCCGAGCCGACCACGCTGACGAAGGACACGCACTCGCCGGGCGCGCCGCCGAGGTTGTGGGTGAGGGCGAGCTTGCGGCCGCGCGCGACCGACGCGATCTGCCGCTTGCCGGCCTCGCCGCGCAGCTGGAGCCACGCTTCGAAGAGCATGCGCAGGCCGGAGGCGCCGATCGGGTGGCCGAAGGACTTCAGTCCCCCGTCCGGATTCACCGCGAGCTCGCCGTCGAGGTCGAAGGTGCCGGCGAGGACTTCCTTCCACGCGGTGCCGCGTGAGGCGAAGGCGAGGTCTTCCATCAGCACGAGCTCGGTCGGCGTGAAGCAGTCGTGGACCTCGGCCATCGCGAGCTCCTGCCGCGGGTCCTTGATCCCGGCCTGGGCGTAGGCGTCGACGGCGGACGCGACGACCTCGGGGAACGTCGTGTAGTCGTAGTCGGGATCCAGCGGACCGGCCGCCGGTCCGGCGACGAACGAGAGCGCCTTCACGTAGAGCGGCTTGTCGGTGTAGCGGTGCGCGTCCTCCGCTCGGACGATGATGGCGGCGGCGGAGCCGTCGCTGACGCCCGAGCAGTCGAAGATGCCGAGCGGGCCGGCGACGAGCGGCGAGCAGGCGATCGTCTCCTTCGGGACTTCCTTCCGGAACTGCGCGCGCGGGTTCAGGGCGCCGTTCTTGTGGTTCTTCCACGCGATCCGCGTCATCACGTCCTTGAGCGCCGCGTCCTCGACGCCGTATTTCTTGCCGTAGGCCGGCGCCAGCAGGCTGAACGTGGCGGGCGCGGTGAGACCGGCGCGGGTACCGTCGCCGGGCACGGGCTGGCCTGGAAGGCCCGAGATGCCCGAGTCCTTCAGCTTCTCGACGCCGACCGCCATCGCGATGTCGTAGGCGCCGGAGGCAACCGCGTAGCACGCGTTGCGGAACGCCTCGGAGCCGGTGGCGCAGTAGTTCTCGAGCCGGCTCACCGGCTTGTAGTCGATCTTGAGCGGGCGCGAGAGCGTGAGGCCCGACTGCCCGGAATAGAGCGTGCCGAGCCAGAACGCGTCGACGTCGGAGAGCGCGATGCCCGCCGACACGAGCGCGTCCTTCGTGGAATCGACCAGCAAGTCGTTGACGCCCTTGTCCCAGTGCTCGCCGAACGACGTGCACCCCATGCCGATGATCGCCACCCGGTCGCGGATCCCGTTGCTCGCCATCGCCCTGACCTCCTCCGGTCGCCGAACAGTGACTTCGCGGAAATCAATTCTATCAGGGCGCTCGCGGGCGCGCAGGTATGCTTTGGTTCATGGCCGTGAGCGAGCTCAGCCGGGCGATCGCGGTCGCGGCCTTCGTCGCTTCGTACGTCGGGCTGGCACTCGGTCGCGTTCCCGGCTTCCGGATCGACCGTACCGGCGTCGCGATCATCGGCGCGGCCGTGATGGTGGCGTCCGGGGCGGTCCCGTGGCCCGACGCCGTGGCCGCCGTCGACGCGCCGACGCTCGTGCTCCTGTTCGGGATGATGATCGTCACCGCGTACCTGCGTCTCTCGGGCTTCTTTCGACTCGTGATGACGTGGGCGCTCCGCCGGGCCCGGACGCCGCGGATGCTGCTCGGAGCGGTCGTCGTGGCCTCGGGCGTGCTGTCGGCGTTCTTCGTCAACGACGTGGTGTGCCTCGTCCTGGCGCCGGTGGTGCTCGAGGCCACGCGCCAGCTCGCGCTGCCGCCGGTGCCGTACCTGATCGCCCTCGTCACCGCGGCGAACGTGGGGAGCCTGGCGACCTTAACAGGAAACCCGCAGAACATGCTCGTCGGCAGCTTCTCGGGGATCAGCTACCGGGCCTTCCTCGCCCGCGAAGCGCCGATCGCCGTCGTCGGCCTCGTCTGCGTGTTCGCGGTCATTGCCCTCGTGTACCGGCGCCAGCTGCCGAACGCGCCGCTGGAGATCACGCCCGACACGCGGCTGGCCGTGCACTATCCGCTCATGTTCAAGACGATCAACGCGACCCTAGTGATGCTCGTCGCGTTCCTGGCCGGCGTGCCGATCGCGATCGTCGCGATTGCCGGAGCCGCGTGGACGCTCTTCACCCGACGGGTGAACCCGGAGAAGGTCTACCGCGAGATCAATTGGGGTTTGCTCGTCCTCTTCGCCGGCCTCTTCGTGGTGACCGCCGGCCTTGAGCACTCCGGGCTGGTCGCGGTTCTCTTGCGCTGGGCCGAGGCGGCGAATCTCCAGAGTCCGGCGGTGCTCACCGTCGTCACCGCGGTGCTCTCGAACATCGTGTCCAATGTCCCGGCGGTGCTGCTCTTCAAGCCGCTGATCGCCTCGTTCGCCGAGCCCCGCCGCGCCTGGCTCGTGCTGGCCATGGCCTCGACGCTCGCGGGCAATCTGACGATCGTCGGCAGCGTCGCGAACCTGATCGTCGTCGAGGCCGCCCGGGCCGCCAGGATCGACATCGGATTCGTCGAGTACTGCAAGGTGGGCGTCCCCGTGACGTTGGCGACGCTCGTCCTTGGCTGGCTGATGCTCGCGTGGCTCTGAACCATGATGAGAGGAACGACATGATCATCGTCTCCGGACGGATCTACGTTCGTCCCGGCGCCCGGACGGAGTTCTTGGCGTCCTCACTCGACGCGGTCGCGCAGGCACGTACCTCACGCGGCTGCCGCGACTTTGTCGTGGCGGCGGATCCGATCGAGCCCGACCGGGTCAACGTCTACGAGGAGTGGGAGTCCGAGGAGGCGCTGTTGACGTTTCGTGGCGCGGGGCCCGATGAGGGGCTGACTTCCAGCATCGTGCGCGCCGACGTGGCCCGGCACGTGGTGGCGTCCTCCGGGCCTCCGTAGCGGAGATCGTCGGCGGGCCGATCAGCGGAGCGGTCGAGCCTTCCAGAAGTAGTTGTGGACGCCGCCGGCGGTGAAGAGCCGACGGAAGGTCATCTCCACCCGGTCGCCGATCTTGACGGCCGCCGGGTCGACGTCGGTCAGCTCGCACTGGAATCGGCCGCCGCCCTCGAAGTCGATGACCGCGGCGACCACGGGCGGCGAGAGCGAGTAGGCGAGCCGGTCCACCGTGAACGTCGCGATCGTCGCCGGGATATCGGCGAGCCGCTCCGGGGCCATTCGATCGACGGCGTGGCACTTCACGCACACCCGCTGCGGCGGGGCATGCCGAGCGCCGCACGCTTCGCAGCGGCTGCCGGTGAAGGCGAACTTCCACGACTCGGCGCGGAACGACGGCGCCGCCGCCGGGCGCTCGGGATCGGGCCGGCGCGGCGGCTCGCGCGGCAGGAAGCCGCGCCACGTCAGGAACGTCGCGTACGTGACGCGACCGCTCGAGGCGATCTGCGCCGCCACCGTGGGCGCCGGCTTTCTGCTCGCGATCGCCGCGGTCGCCCGCCAGATCGTGACGTCGCAGCCGTCGGCCAGTGAGACCACCGCGATCAGGTCGTCGGGCTTGGCGCGGTCGAGCGCATCGGCGAGCATGAGCCCCGCGTGCGCCGTCCCGGTGTTGCCGACGGTCGCGGCGAGGTCGTCGGCGACGGCGCCTTTGGCGGCGCCCACCGTCGAGGCGAGGCGCCGGCTGGCGCGGCTGTGGGGCCCGGTGACGATCCAGCTCTTGACGGCCGCGGCGCTCACGCCCGCTTGCTTGAGGGCGTCGGCGACCGCGGCTTCGCCGAGCGGGACGTACGCGTGCTCGCCGAACCGCTCCTCCCACTGACGCGAGACCGCATCGCCCGGCAGGCGCCAGCGCTCGAGGAACTCGGCCGTGGTCGAGGCCCGCGCCATTGGCTCGGCGAGCACGGACCGGTCGCGCGACTCGGTCAGGAGGAACGCGACCGCTCCGTCACCGCCTTCGCGCTCGTCGCCGCCTCCCGGTAAACCGGTGCGGATGTCGGCCAGCGCGGCGAGCGTCGGCCGGGACGCGTCGATCGCCGCCGACAGCGCGCCGGCGCCCGAGCGCACCGAGCCCAGCATGTCGAACGCGGGGGCGCTCGCGTCGAGCGCGAGGGCGGCGTGAATGGCGCTCGCGTTGGTCTTGTCCAGATAGCCCGGGGCCGCCGTGGCGAAATAGACGGCGGCGGGGCGCACGCTCGGCGCGGCCGCGCAGCGCCGCGCGCGCGGCCTCGACGGCCATCGACGTGGTGTCCTCGTCGTAGGAGGCGACGGACCGCGTGCCGGCGCCGGCGGAGGCGCCCAGCGAGTCGCCGATCGCCTTGCGATCGAGGCGGAAGTAAGGGAGATAGGCGCCGTACGCGACGATGCCGTTCACAGGAGCCCGATTCTACCCGAGATCGGCGCGATCGGCCGATCGCGGCGCGCGGCCCTATCGTCGGCGGGCGGCCTTGCGCACCGGGACCGCGGTCGTCGGCTCGAGCGGCTCGAGCGCGGCCAGCCGGTCCTCGAGGTCGGGCGCGCGAGCGAGGATGCGCTGCTCGACAAACGGCGATGCCGGCGGATTCGCCGCCGCCGCTGCGCGCAGGGCGCCGGCGAGCACCAGTCGCGGGGTCGCATGGCCCATGTCTCGCAGGATCTCGATCGTCCGCTGATCGGCGTCGAGCTCTTGCTCGCGCGAGTAGGCGCGGACGACGAGCGGGTTCACGACGAAATCGACGAGGCCGAGGCCCGGCTTGATGAGGCCGAGCACGCCGAACCCGGCGCTGATCGACATCGTCACGGTGCGGCGCTTGCCAGCGTGTCCCAGGACCTCGTGCGCCACCGCCTGGGCGACGAGCGCGTCGAGGTGGCGCGGCGACAGCCGCGCGAGGCCGTCGGAAAAATAGAACGTCGCGTCGTCGGCGACGAACGACGTGACGGTCGGTGTCTGGATCAGCGCGAACGAGTACCGGTCCGGATCGTCACCGACGGCCTGGGCGGCGCGATGGAGCGTGTGGGCGATCCTCGTGGCAGTCGGATCGCGCGGCGAAGGGTAATAGCTCGAGTCGGGATGCGAGGGCGGGAACAGCGCGCATCCGGCCGCGAGGATCAGGACCGCGACGACGGCGAGTGAGCGACGCATGGCCGGTCCATCCTATGGAGGCACCGGCGCGAACGTGGCGGAAATAACGGCGTGGCGCGCGCAGCGACTACACCTGGGGGCGCGCCCCGCGAGGAGCCACTAACGCAGGGCGCGCGCCCCGTCTTTATCGATGAGCCGCCACCCGGCATTGACCGGGACGACGGCGGAGCCCGGCCGGATGCTGCCCAAGACTTCCTGCCCTTCCGGTTCCGGCCGTTGGGTGCTGCGCGATCGTCCGATGAGACGAAGGAGGCCGGCGGCTTATTTCACCGACCGGAGCAGGGGCCGCAGATAGGGCCAGAGGTGGTCGGCGATCACCTGCTGGCCGGCGGCGGTTGGATGGATCCCATCGGCCTGGTTCAGGCGTTGGATGCCGGCCACGCCGTCCAGGAGAAACGGCATCAGCGCAATCTTCGCGCGCCGCGCGACGGCCGGAAATACCGCCTCGAACTCCTTCGTGAACTCCCCTCCGTAGTTGGGGGGCAGGCGCATGCCGGCCAGCAGCACGCGCGCCCCGGCGGCCTGCAGCCGTGTGACGATCCCCTCGAGGTTGGCGCGCGTCGCCTGCGGGCTCTGGCCTCGCAGGCCGTCGTTCGCGCCGAGGGCGACGATGACCACGTCTGGGCTCGCGCGCAGCACCCAGTCGACGCGGCGCAGGCCCCCGGCCGTGGTATCGCCGCTCACGCCCGCGTTGACGACGCGGTACGCGTAGCCCTCGGCGCGCAGGCGCGCCTGCAGTCGCGCGGGGAACGCCTCGTCGGGCGCGACGCCGAACCCGGCGGTGAGGCTATCGCCGAGCGCGACCACGACGCCATCTGCGCGCGCCTCGTCGGGCGCGACGCTCAGCCAGGTGACGCACAGCAGAACGAGCGCGCCCGCGCGAAGTCGCCCCACAGGGCCAGTGTAGTATGAGGTTCGGAGATGATCAGGATTCGCGACGTCGTCATGCGCCTGCCGAGCGGGGGACGACCGCTCACGATTCTGGCCGGCGTCACGCTCGACGTCGCCGAGGGCGAGGTCTGCGCGATCACCGGCCCCTCCGGCAGCGGAAAGTCCACCTTGCTGGGGCTCATCGCAGGGCTCGACCGCCCGAGCGCGGGCTCGATCACCGTCGCCGGGGTCGAGATCACCGACCTCGGCGAGGACGCGCTCGCGCGGTTTCGTCGTGACACGCTCGGCTACGTCTTTCAGTCCTATCATCTGATCCCGACCTTGACGGCCGCGGAGAACGTCGCGATCCCACTCGAGATCGTGGGCGCGCCCGACGCGCTCGGGCGTGCGCGCACCTTGCTCGACGATGTCGGGCTCGGCGCCCGCACGCACCACTATCCGGTCCAGCTCTCGGGAGGCGAGCAGCAGCGCGTCGCGCTCGCCCGCGCGGTCGCGCTCGATCCCGGACTGCTCCTGGCCGACGAGCCGACCGGCAACCTCGACTCCGCCACGGGCGTGCAGATCATCGAGCTCCTGCTGGCGCTCAATCGCCGGCGCGGATCCACGCTCGTGCTGGTGACCCACGACGAGGCGCTCGCGGGCCGCGCCGATCGCGTCGTTCGGCTGCACGACGGTCGGATCCTCAACGGTACCTCGTGAGCCTCGCGTTCGCGCTCCGCATGGCGTGGCGCGAGACCCGCGGCGCCGCGCGCCACTTCGCGGTGCTGTTCGGCTGCGTTGCCCTCGGTGTGGCCGCGCTCGTCTCGGTCGGCACCTTCGCCGCGAACCTCGATCGCACCCTGACTCGCGAAGCCCGCGCGCTCACCGGCGGTGACCTCGAGCTTCGCTCGGCGCAGCCGCTCGATCCCGCGGCGCGCGCCGCCGTCGACGAGCTCGTGCGCGGGGGCGCCGTCACCACCACGGCGCGGGAGCTGGTGGCGATGGCGCGCGTGCCGGCGCGCGGCGCGAGCCTGCTGGTGGAGCTCAAAGCCGTCGAGCGCGCCTATCCGCTGTACGGCCGGGTCGTGACCGCGCCGCCGGTGCCGCTCGAGGCCTTGCTGGCCGATCGCGGGGACGACGGCGGCGCGGTGGTCGAGGCGCCGCTGCTCCAGCGGCTCGGCATCGCGGTCGGCGATCCCCTCGTGATCGGCTCCGCGCGCTTCACCGTCACCGGCGTGCTCGTGCGTGAGCCCGATCGCGCGGTCGGCCTTGTCACCCTGGGTCCGCGCGTGTTCGTGGCCGCTCCCGCACTCGAGCGGACCGGGCTCCTGCAGGTCGGCAGCCGCGTCCGCTACCGGACGCTCGCGCGGCTCCCCGCCGCGGTGACGGCGCGCGCCGCCGCGGAGGATCTGGCGCGGACGATCGGTGACCCGGCGGTTCGGATCGCGGCATTCGACGAGTCGCAGCCCGGTCTTCGCCGGTTCTTCTCACAGCTCGCGACCTATCTCGGCCTCGTCGGCCTGGCGAGCCTGCTGGTCGGCGGCGTCGGCATCGCCTCGACGGTGTCGACGTTCCTGCGGCGCCAGCTGGCGACGATCGCGATCCTCAAGTGTCTCGGGGCCGGCTCGCGCGTGCTCCTGGCGACGTACTTGATCCAGACTCTGGCCCTGGCGCTTCTCGGAAGCCTCGTGGGCGCCGCCGTCGGCGTGGCGGCGCAGCCGCTGCTCGTCCGCGCGCTCGCCCCGTTCGCTCCGTTCGCGCTCGAGGTCCGCTGGGACGCCGGCACCCTGGCGCGCGGCATCGCGCTCGGTCTGCTCGCCGCGCTGCTCTGTGCGCTCTGGCCTCTGCTGGCGGTCCGGGCCGTGCCCCCGTCGCTCATCCTCCGACGCGACGTCGACGAGAGCGACTGGCGCGCGCGTCGCCCGTGGGGCGCGGCGCTCCCGATCCTCGCGGGTCTGGCGGCGCTCGCCGTCTGGCAGGCCGGATCCTTCCGTCTCGGCGGGATCTTCGCCGGTGCGGCGCTGGCCGCGCTCGCCATCCTCTTCGGCCTCTCGCGCGCGCTGGCGAGACTGGCCCGGTGGATGCCGCGCGCGCGCGGGCTCGCGTGGCGCCACGGGCTCGCCGGGCTGGATCGCCCGGGCGGTCACACCGTGAGGGTCGTGGTGGCCGTGGGGCTCGGCGTCATGCTCCTCGTGGCGATCGCGCTGCTCGAGGCGAACCTGGGCCGACAGCTCGCCTACGAGCAGAAGCACGAGGCGCCATCCTTCTTCTTCATCGACGTGCAGCCGGACCAGCGCGAGCCGTTCACGCGACTCGTCGGCGACGTGAGCGGGGTCACGCCGGTGGTGACGCCGGTCGTGCGGGCGCGGCTGGCTGCCATCGACGGCACGCCGGTGACGCGCGAGCTCATCGACCGGCGCCGACGCGAAGCGCCGGAGAAGAACTGGTATCTCACGCGCGAGTACGTGCTGACCTGGGCGGCGTCGCCGCCCGCGAACGCGATCACGCGCGGGCGCTGGTGGACCGCCGACGAGGCCGCGGCGCGCCCGCGCGTCTCCGTGGACGACGAGGCCGCCAGGTACTTCGGCGTCGGCGTCGGCGGCACGCTCACGTTCGACGTGCAGGGCGTGCCGATCGAGGCCGAGGTGATGAGCCTCCGGAAGATCGACTGGCAGAGCTTGAGCGCGAATTTCTTCATGGTGCTCTCGCCGGGCGCGCTCGATGGCGCGCCGGTGATCTACCTGGCGACGGCGCGCGTGCCGGCCGACCTCGAGACCCGACTGCAAGATCGCGTGGTGGCGGCCTTTCCCAACGTCACGGCGATTCCGCTACGGGGCGTGCTCGAACGCGTGACGGAGGTGCTCGGCCAGATCTCGTTCGCCGTGCGGTTCATGGCGCTCTTCAGCATCGCTGCGGGCCTGGTGGTCATGGCCGGCGCGCTCGCGGCGACCCGCTATCAGCGGCTCTACGAGTCGGTCATCCTCAAGACGCTCGGCGCCACGCGGTGGGCCATCGCCCGGGCGTTCGCCGTCGAGTACGCGTGCCTCGGCGCGGCCGCGGGCGTCGGCGGAACGGCGCTGGCCGCGGTGCTGGCCTGGATCGTTCTCCGATTCGTGCTCGATACCCCGTGGACCCTCGAGCCCGAGACCCTGATCCTCGGCGTGGCCCTCACGACGTTCGTCTCGCTGGCGATCGGCCTGCTCGCGACGGTCCGCCTGCTCGGCGAGAAGCCCCTGTCGGTGCTCCGCCAGGAATGAGCGCCGCATGGTAGTCTCTCCCCAGGACGAGTCCCACGTAGGACCCCTGGAGGTGGCGATGTTCAAGCCGCTCGGCATCGATCACGTCGTTCTGCGGGTTCGCGATCAGGCGCGGTCGCAGCGCTTCTACGAGGATGTGCTGGGCTGCACGCTCGCCAAGTTCAACGAGCGGATCTCGCTGATCCATCTGCGATTCGGCGACGCGCTGATCGACCTGATGCCGGCGACCGAGGCGGGGCCGGTCGGGCCCGATCACTTCTGCCTGTCGATTCACTGCGACGACCTCAAGGCGGTGGCCGAGGAGATGCGCCGAAAGGCCGTCGCGCTCGAGGGGGACGTGGTCCAGCGCTTCGGGGCGTGGGGCGACGGGCCGTCGCTCTATCTGCGTGATCCCGACGGCCACATGATCGAGCTCAAGCCGCGCCCCTGACCGCTCAGGCGTCTGGCTGAGCGAGCAAGTCCCCCACCATCCGCGTGAGCCGGTCGGGCGTGAATGGCTTCTGGAGCAGGACGGTTCCCGGATCGAGCACACCGTGGTGGACGACCGCGTCGTCCGTGTAGCCCGACATGTACAGGATCTTCAGCCCCCGCCGGCTCTGCACGAGACGGTCCGCCAGATCGCGCCCGCTCATCTCCGGCATGACCACATCGGTCAGCAGCAGGTGAATCGGCCCGGCGTGGCGTCGGGCGATCTCCAGCGCCGCGCTCGGGCTCCCGGCTGACAGGACGGAATAGCCGGCGATGCCGAGGATCTCGCTCGCCAGCTCGCGCAGCTCGCTCTCGTCCTCTACGACGAGCACGGTGCCCGTGCCCACCGCCGCCGGCGCCTCGACCGGGGGGGGCGCGGCGTCGGGAGCCGGCGCGACTCGGGCGAGATAGATTCGCACGACCGTGCCGGCGCCAGGGGTGCTCTCGATCCGGATGTAGCCGCCGTGCTGCTTGACGATGCCGTACACGGTCGCTAGACCGAGGCCGGTGCCCTTGCCGACGCCTTTGGTCGTGAAGAACGGCTCGAACAGGTGCGCCTGCACCTCCGGGCTCATGCCGATCCCGCTGTCGCGCACGCTCAGCATCGCGTGGTGCCCGGCGCTCGCGCCGGGATGCGTCTCGACGAAGGCGCGGTCGAGCTCGACGTTGCCGGTCTCGATGGTGAGCCGTCCACCCTGCGGCATCGCGTCGCGCGCGTTCACGGCGAGGTTCAGGATGATCTGCTCGATCTGCGCCGGATCGGCCTTCACGCGGCCGAGGGCCGGCTCGAGCAAGGTGTCGAGCTCGATCGTCTCGCCGATCAGCGGTTTGAGCATCTGGGCCATGCCGGCGACGATGCCGTTCAGGTCGAGCACGCGGGGCTGGAGCATCTGCTTGCGGCTGAACGCGAGGAGCTGCTGGGTCAGGGACGCCGCGCGATCGGCCGTCTTCCGGACCAGCTCGACGTCGCGCCGGCGCGGGTCATCGGCCGCGAGGCGAAGCAGCAGCAGCTCGGCGCGCCCGGTGATGACCGTCAGGAGGTTGTTGAAGTCGTGCGCGACGCCGCCGGCGAGCTGGCCGACCGCCTCTATCTTCTGGACCTGACGAAGCTGCGCCTCGCTCTGCCGGAGCGCCAGCTCCGCGCGCTTGCGCTCGCTGATGTCGAGCACGGTCGACTGGACGGCCGGCTCACCCTCCCAGAGGATCTCGGCCACCTGGACGTCGACCCAGATGAGCGAGCCGTCTCGCCTGACCGCCTGAAGCTCGTACTGGGAGGCGACGCTCTCGCCGCGCAGGCGCGCCGCGCGGTCGCTCTCGAGCCGCGCGAGCTCGTGCGGCTCGACCCAGCGTCGCGCATCGATGCCGGCGAGCTCGGCGGCGCTGTCGTAGCCGAGCATCCGTGCGAGCGCCGGGTTGGCAAACAGGGTGACCCAGTTGCGGTGGATGTGGATGCCCTGGATCGAGCTCTCGACCAGGGTGCGATAGCGACGCTGGCTCTCGCGCTCGCTGGCGAAGAGCTGGGCGTTCCGGATCGCCACGGCGGCCTCGTCGGCGAGCCGCAGCAAGGTGGCCTCGTCGTGGTCGCTGAACGGGCGGTGCGTGCGGTTCGCGACGTAGAGGAGCCCGGCCACGCGCCCCTCGCTCTTGATCGGCACCACCATGGCGGTGACGCTCTCGTCCTTCAGGACGGCGCCGAGATACTCCTTGCCGACCGCGGGATCGTTCGTGTAGTCGTCGGTCCGCATCGGGCGCCCGCTCGTGAGGGCCTGACCGCCGAACCCCTTGCCCGGCTCGATGCTGAACCCGCGGTCCGACGTGTAGCGCGAGCCGACGCGGTGGCGCACGGTGACGGTCTCCGACTCGCCTTCGCGGAAGCCGATCATCGCCAGATCGCTGCCGACGAGCTCCTTGGCGCTGTCGGTGATCCGGCGGAGCACGGTGTCGAGATCGAGCGACGAGGTGATCGCCTGCGCGACGCTCGCGAAGACCTCGGACTCCCGCCGCCGGCGTTCGCTCTCCTCGTACAGGCGTGAGTTCTCCAGCGCGAGCGCGGCCTGGCGGGCGAACGCCTGCATGAGCTCGACGTGCCGGACGGAGAACGGCCCGACGTCGTCGCGGTACGTGACGAGGGCGCCGAGCACGCGCTCGCCGACGAGCAGGGGCACGGACAGCACGGCCCGATACCCCTCGGCCTCGACGGCCGCGCGCGTCGACGGCGTGAGGTCGAACGCCGGATCGTTCAACAGGTCGGCCGACCACACCGGGCGGCGCTCGGCGATCGCGGTAGGCGTGGTGCCGTCGCGCGGGTGCAACGGGCGCAAGGCCGGAAACGCCCGGCTCATGCCGCGGCTGGCCACGAAGAGCGTCGCCGTGTCGGGCCGGCTCGCGTTCACCAGCGCGACCGCGGATCGCTGGGTCCCGAGCAACGCGCAAACGCGGTCGACGACCAGCGAGAGGATCTTCTGGACCTCGAGCGACGACGCGATCGCGCCGCCGAGCTCGGCGAGCGCCTCGGCCTCCTGGCGGCGCGCCGCGTTGTCGGAGAACAGCCGCGCGTTGTGAATCGCCACGGCGGCGTGGTCGGCGAGCCGGAGCAGGATCTGCTCGTCACGGTCGGTGAGGACGCGATCGTCCCGATTGGAGACCGCGAGAAATCCCTCGACGTGCTCCTCGATCTTGATCGGCACCGCCATGAACGCGCGCATCCCCTCTTCGCGGGCGACCACCGTGAACTGCGGGGTGATCCGCGAGTCCTCGAGGTAGCGGTCCGTCCGGAACGGGAGGCCGGTCGCGAGGACCTGTCCGCCCGCGCCCTGGCCGGGCCCGAGCCGGAACGAGGGATAGTCCTCGTAGCGCGCGCCGGGCCACTGACGAAAGACGAGGGCATCGATGCCGGGATCGCGGAGCGCGATGAACGCCATGTCGCTCCGGCAGACCTCGCGCGCGCCCTCGGCGATCCGCCGGAGCACTGTCGTGAGATCGAGCGAGGTGTTGACGGTCCTGACCACGTCCGCGAGGAGCTCGGCCTCGCCCTGACGCCGCCCGGACTCTTCGTAGAGGCGCGCGTTCTCGATGACGATCGCGGCCTGGTCGGCCAGGAGGCCGGCGAGATTCTTTTCCTCGAGGGTGAAGGCGCCCCGGCGGCCGAACGTGACGATCAGCGCGCCGACCGCGCCGTCCTGGTGGATCAGGGGCTGCGCGATGCACGCGTGCAGATCGTTCATCTCGGCCAGCGCGCGGTGATGCCAGCGCGGATCGCGCTGCACGTCCTCGAGGTATTCCGGATGGCGCGAGATGAGCACGGCGCCGGCGAGGCTCCCGTCGCCGCGCGGAACGGGCGCCGTGCGCACGCTCCGGCCCGCGAGCTCGAGCCCGGCCCAGAAGCTGCCGCCCTCTCGCAGGGTCGCGTCGCCGTGGTCGACCCAGACGTAGGCCATCTTCGCTTTCAGGAGGATGGTGGCGGCCTCGGCGATGCCGCGGAACGCCGCGGCGCTGTCGGTCGCCGAAGTCATCAGGCGCGTGAGCCGGCTGAGAGTGGTCAGGCGCTCGGCACGCTGGTCCGCCTGGCGAAGAGTTCGTCGGTGGGGATCGGCCGTCCGCGCCCGCTTCGCGGGCTTGGGACGCTGCCGCTTATTCAATGACGACGTGCAATCGCGCGTGCGCCTGGCGAAGCGCCTGCTCGACGGCGTCGGGCGTGTCGGCGCGGGCGAAGATGAATCCGAGGTATTGCCAGCCCTCGGGCAGCGGAATCACCTCCTGGCCCGGGTGCATCGTGATGGCGACCTCGTCGACGCCATCGACCGCCGCGGCTTCGTCCATGCCGCGAACCCCCGCGAGCCGGCCCGCGCGCGGGATCGGAATCATCATGACGCCGGCGGCGGGCCGCTCGCGCTCGAGCGATTCGAGGGGACGCCCGAGCGCGTGCAGGAGGATCAGCTCCTCGAGGCTCAAGCCGGTGCCGAAGGTCAGGGTGCGCGAGCAGAGACCGCCGATCGAGCGCGCCGCGACCTCCAGCACGAATGGGCCTCGCTCGTTCAGGCGCAGCTCGGCGTGGATCGGCCCTTCGGTGAGCTCGAGCGCCGCGCACGCATCGCGCGTCACCGCCGCGATGCGGGACTGCGCGGACGCGGCCAGGCGCGACGGGGTGACGTAGATCGTCTCCTCGAAGAACGGACCGTCGAGCGGGTCCGGCTTGTCGAAGATCGCCAGCACGTGCAAGGTGCCGCCGGTCAGCAGCCCCTCGAGCGCGACCTCACGTCCCGGAATGAATTCCTCGACGAGCAGGGCGCGGCGCGCCTCGTCCGGCAGTGACGGGCTGTCCGCGGCCTGGAGGATCGCCGAGATTCGTCGGAACGCCGCCACGAACTCGCGCGGATCATTCGCGCGGATCACACCGCGGCTGGCCGAGAGCGCCAGCGGCTTGAGCACGCACGGGTATTCGACCTCCGCGGCGCGCGCGGCCAGGTCGTCGGCCAGGGGCACCAGCCGGAAGCGCGGCACCGGCACGCCGGCCTCCGCGAGGCGGCGGCGCATCGCGTGCTTGTCCCGCGCGATCGTGACGGCGGGTACCGAGTTGGCCTTGAGGCCGAGCCGCTCGCTGATGGCGGCGGCGACGACCGTCGTGAGGTCGTCCACGGGGACGACGGCGTCGAGCGGCCGCCGCCGCGCGAACCGCGCGATCGTCTCCGCGCTCGCGACCGGATCGGCGAAATCGAGCGTGACGAGCGAATCGGGGGTCAGGTGCTCGAGCGTGCTCGGCCGCTCCGATGCGCACACGAGCTCGACTCCGAGCTTGGCGGCGGCCTCGACGAAGGCCTCGGTGCGATAGGTCGTCGTGGGCAGGAGAAGCAGCAACCGGCTCGCCACGGACACCGGCGTCAGCCCTCCATGCTGAGCCGAAGAGCTACGCTTTGCCCGGCGTGTAGTAGGGGTTGCTCCCGGCGGAGTGATCGGTCGCGTCGAGGACTTCGGCGACCTCGGGGATCTCTTCCTTGATCAGCCGCTCGATCCCCTGCTTCAAGGTGACGTCCGCGGCTCCGCAGCCCTGGCAGCCGCCCCCCATCTGCAGATAGACCCGGTTATCCTGCACGTCGACCAATTCGACGAACCCGCCGTGGCCGGCGACGGCAGGGTTGATCATGGAGTCGATCAGCTCCTGGACGCGGGTCTTCAGTTCATCGCTCATGGGGCACCTCTCAAATCGTTACTCTACCCGAGTTTACGCCCAGGGCCAACTGGCCCTCCGTGGGCTCCGCTCAGCAGAACCAGGGTTCGGTCAGCCGCGGCGGCTTGCGATGGGCCGCCGGTGCCGAAACAGGTCGTGGCGCCACGCCGGCTCTTGCGTCCGCGAGCTCGCGCACGCGCTGGAAGGTGACCGCGGCGTCTTCTCGGCGGTCGGCGGCGCCGGCGACCAGGGCCGACACATCCGCGTGAAGCGCTTCCATGCGGGGGTCGGGGTGGGTCCAGCGGTGATAGAAGTGGTCTTCGATCAGCTCGCCGAGGAACGGGCGCAGCGCGGGGCTCTCGAGCAGAAGCGAGCCGGGCGGGACGAGGAGGCGGACCGAGAACTGCACGGGATCGACGGCGTCGACGAGCCCGTTGGCCTCGACGAAGTCCAGCAGCTCGCGGTAGTCCTCGAGCGTCGTCCACGGGGTGAACGCCACCCACGTGGGACGCAAAGTGATGCCGGCTTCCGCGGCGAGCCGCACCGCGGTCTCGATGTCCCCGCGCGTGTGCCCCTTGTCGAGGTGGCTCAGGACCGTATCGCTCAGCGACTCGGCCGCGGACACGATGAACGCGCAGCCCAGCCGCGCGAGCTCGGGCAGCCGATCGCGATGACGCAGGAGGTGCTCGATCTTCGCCGTGAAATCGAACGTGAGCGCCGGAAACGTCTCGTGGAGCGCCCGGGCGACCGCCAGGGCATGGCCGGGGCCGTTGAGGAAGTCGGGATCACCGAAGGTGATGTGGGTGGCGCCGGCATCGACTTGCTGCCGAACGTCCGCGAGGAGCACCTCGACCGGCACCACGAAGAAGCGCCCGCCGTACACGGGAGGAATCGGACAGTGCCGGCACAGATGCTTGCAGCCGCGGCTGGCCTCCACGTAGCCGACGAGCTCGAGCCCGTCGTCTCGTTCCAGATGCGCGTACTTCTTCAGCGACGGTAGGGCCGCCCGGCTCGGGATGGGAAAGTCGAGCTTCGCGAGCACGCGCCGGGGCTGGGGCGGCACCGCGGGTCGGCTCTCGGCTTCCAGCGTCCGAGCCAGGTCGACCAGCGCCGCTTCGATCTCGCCGCTCATGACCGAATCGGCGATCCCCGACAGCAGGTGGCTCGCATTGAGCGTCGCGTAGAGCCCGTAGAAGGCGATGTGGCAGGTGGGGTTCACGGCGCGCACGCGCCGGGCGACGGTCACACCGAGCCGGAGCGCCGTGTGCATCGGCACCGAGATCGCGACCAGCTTGGCCCGCCGGACGCGCTCGGGGTCGAAGGGCTCGACCGACACGTCCATCACCGCCGGCGCGTAGCCCTCACGCTCGAGAAACGCCGCCGGCCACGCGACGGCCAGCGGCTGATGGCCGAGCTCGTAGCAGGCAACGAGCAGGATCGCCCCGGGCTCCTTCACGCCATGAGTGTACCCCCGCCGCACGCCGCCGGCCGTCGCGGTGGTATCTTGTGGGCGCTGCTCAATCCCAAGGAGGACTCACGCAATGGCCGTCAAGATCACGACCCGGCCGAACGGCCCGTACCTGATCGAGGGCGAGTGCGAGCTTTACGATCCGACCGGGGCCCCGATCAACACGGCGGGGCAGGCGAAGATCGCGCTCTGTCGGTGCGGGGCGTCGTCCAACAAGCCGATGTGCGACGGGACGCACAACAAGGTCGGCTTCCAGGCCGCGGAGGCCGCGAAGAAGTAGCTACTCGGGCCGGGCGTCGGGCTCGACGTCGGTCAGCAGCACCCAGTCGTCAGGCGGGTCTGGTGCGGGCCGCGTCTTGGGCGCTGAGGTGACGGTGCGGCCGCGACTCGGCGAAAACCACTCCCACATGCCGGTGGGCGCGCCGGTGTCCTGGGCTTCGCCGACTTCGGGCCCGGTGACGCCGGACTCCGCGCGCTCGGTCTTGCGCTGTCGCTTTGCTTCCTGCTTCGCCTTCTGGATATCGGCCCGGCGTCGCCGCTCGAAGCCGTAGTGCCCCCCGCGACTCACCGAACGCTCACAGTTGATCTCATCGACGAAATTCTAGCACGTGTCCCTCGGCTCGGATCCCCCGGCGCCGGCGACGGGCGATCCGAGGCCCCCGCGACGCCGCGCGAGGCGTCACCCAGGCGCGGTCCAGCTCCGCCACAAGGTGAGGAGGAGCGCGATCGCGATCGGCCCGACGAAAACCCCGAGCGGTCCGAACGCCACCAGACCGCCGAGGATGCCGAACAAGCCGAGAAGGAATGGGATGCGCGCTCCGCCGCGCAGGAACCACGACTTGATCACGTTGTCGACCATGCTGACCACGAGGATGCCCCATCCCAGGAACACGAGGCCGCTGACGATGCGCCCCTGCACGAGCAGCCAGATGGCGGCGGGCACGTAGACCAGCGGCGGACCGACCGGCGGCGTGAGCGCCAGGATCCCGGCGGCCGCTCCCAGGAGCACCGGTGAGCCCAGTCCGATCGTCCACGCTCCAAGCGCCAGCAGCACCGCCTGAGTGAGCGCCGTCGACAAGGTGCCGTACACCACGGCGCGGACTGTCTCGCCGAGCGTGAGGAAGAATGGATCCACGGCACCGCCGGCCAGGCTGCGCGCCGCGTTGTGGATCTCGGGCAGCAGAGCGCCGCCGTGACGATAGAAGAAAAAGAGCGTCACGAGCGTCAGGATCGCGTTGAGGACCACACGTCCCAGGTCGCCCGCGGTGCTCGCGGCCACGCCGACGAGCAGGCCTGTGCGGGCAAGAACCCATTGCTGTAACTGGCCCGGGTTCGCGACGAGGCCCTCGATCCAGTCGGCCGCCCGGGCGCCGACCCACGGGATGTCACGAATCGTCGCGGTGAACGTCGCGGGGGCGCTAGGGAGCCAGCTCCGAAGGCTGTCGTAGGCATTCTGAATCTCGACGACCAGGGCTGCGGACACCAGCCCCGCGGGAACGATCACTACGATGACCATGAGCATGGTCATCGCCAGGGCGCTGAGGCCCAGGCGTCCGCCCATGGCCCGATCGATTCGTGTGTGGAGCGGCCAGCTCGCATAGGCGAGGATCGCCGCCCACGCGATCGGGACGAAGAACGGCCGCAGGACCAGGAAGGACGTCACCACGATGAGCGCGACTCCCGCGATCTGAGCCCATCGGCGCTCCACGGGCCCGCTCATCGGAGCAACTCTAGACTGCCTCGACGCGTCGCGCCACCGAGTGCTCAATCTCGGTGGTGCGGGGCTGAGCAGCCCTGGCTGTTCTGAAGCGGTAAGAATGCATCCAATCGCGGGCATCCGCCCGGCCGGAAATTCGGAAAAATTTTGAAAATACAGCATCTTACAGGACCAGGTCGGCCTGGTATCGCCTTTGCGTTACTACCCGTACAGGAGGAAACAGGCGATGATCAGCACGATGGTTCGTACGCTCTCGAGGGTTCCGATCTCGCTCCGGAGCCTCGCCGTCTGCGTGGCGTGCGAGGAGTGCTTCGAGCTGGGCGACCCGACCTGCCCGTCTTGCGGCAGCGACGAGTACGTCCCCCTGCTTCATCAGCTCGAGGGCCGCATCCTCAACATGACGAGCAACAACTAGGTGCTGGTTCGGCGCGACGGGTAGAGGTCGTTCGACAGAACGGCCTGGGACCCCCGCCAACCAGCGGCCGCTCGGTCGACAGCTGAGTTTCACCGGCACTCCTCTCGGATCGTCCCGCTAGATCGTCCCGACTCTCGACACTCCGCGCCACGCGGATCAGCGCCCCTGCCAGTCCGGCTTGCGCTTCTCGAGAAACGCACGCACGCCCTCGTGGAAATCGCGGCTCAGATAACAGGACAGAATGAGATCGTCGAGGTCTCGCGGCGCCAGCGCCGCCAAGGTCCGGCGCGTCGCCTCCTTCGTCGCGGCGAGCGTGAGAGGGGCCAGCTCGGCGAGGCTCGCGGCGAGCTCGCGCGTGCGTGATTCGAGCTCCGGCGCCGGGTGGACGCGATCGATCAGCCCGATCGTCCTGGCCTCCTGCGCGTCGACCAGCCGGGCCGTCAGCACCAGCTCCCGGGCGCGGCCCGGACCAAGCGCGGACACCAGCAAGGTGAGGCTCACGGGCGCCAGGAAATTGCCCAGGGTGCGAGCCACCGGCACGCCGAAGCGGGCGTGGGGGGCGGCCAGCCGCAGGTCACAGGCCAGCGCGATGAAGAGGCCGCCCCCGATCGCGTCGCCTTGCAGCATGGCGATCGTCGGCTTGCTCATGCCGGCGAGCTTCGAGAGCACCCGGGTCAGGCGGGCCTCGTAGCCGAGCGCGTCCTCGCGGGTCTTGAAGTCGAGGAACTGACGGATGTCGGTGCCGCTCGCGAAGGCCTTGTCGCCCGCGCCGCGCAGCACGATCGCGCGCACGGTCGGGTCGGTGTCGAGCGCGGCGCACGCGTCGTGGAGCGCCTCGTACATCTCGAACGTCATCGCGTTGCGCGCGTCGGGACGATTGAAGGTGAGCAGCGCGATCGGGCCGTCGCGCTCGACGAGGAAGTGCGCCGTCATCCGACCCGTCGCGGGGCCACCCCGAACCCCCAGTCGCGGAGGTCCTGGTCGAGCTGCTCGCGTCGCCGCTCGGCGCGCCGCCGCTCTTCCGTCAAGTCGTCGAGTCGCTGGCGCTGCTCGCCGCGCCGCCGATCGAAGAGCACCCTGATCTTCTCGGCGCCGGAGAGCTCCTGGGCCAGGAAGTCGTACAGGTCGGGCTGCGAGCGCGCCACGATGAAGAGATGACCGAGCTCGGTCACCTCCTTCTCGGCCTGCTCCCGTCCCGAGCGCATATCGAGCTCATCGAACGCCTCCCGCGCCTGCGCCCGGTGCCGGGCGGCGCCCTCGCCGTCGCCCATCCCCGCGTCGAGCGCGGCGAGGCTCAGCAGGCAGGACGCGGCGAGCGGGCGCAGCCCGAGCTCGCCGGCGAGGCGCAGCGCCTCGCCGTGGCGCGCGCGCGCCTCGGCGGGATCGGCGGGCTCGCCGCGGGCCGCGATGTCGCCGAGCACATCGAGCGCCTGCGCTTCGTGACCGCGCTCGCCGTGCTCGCGCGCCATGTCGAGCGCCTCGCGCGCCGTCTCGCGCGCCCGCTGGAGCTGGCCGTCGGCCAGGAACCCCTCCGCGAGATTCACGAGCCAGGCGGCGAGGTAGGCGCGGATCCCCAGCTCGCGGCTCAGGGCCACACCGTCCTCGAGCAGGCGGAGCCCCTCGTGCACGTGGCCCATGCGGACGAACGCGAGGCCAAGCAAGGACAGGGGAATGGGCAGCCACACGGTGAGGTGCTTCTTGCGGCACGCTTCCAGACCGCGCTCGAGCGGTAGCACGGCCCGCGCCAGCCGCCCGCGTCGGATCCAGACCAGGCCGATCAAGGTCCAGGCGATGAGACGACTGTAGGCGTGCTGTGTCGTCTCGGCGGCGCGCTGCGCCTCGGCCAGATAGGAGTTGGCCGCGTCGAACGCGCCGCGGTCGGCGAGGCTGAAGGCGAGCCATCCGCAGGATGCGACGTACGAGATCGTGGCCTGGTCTCGTGCGGTCGCCTCGATGTTCTCTCGCAGCGCGCGCTCGGCCCGCGCGTAGTCGCCCTGGGCGTGATAGCTCTGGCCCATGTACTGCCGGGCCAGCCCCTCGAGCGCGGCATCGCCGATGGCGCGGCCCACGTCGAGACAGCGCTGGCCGTACTCGATCGCCTGCGTCGTCTCGCCCTTGAGGTAGTGGTAGTTGATCAGATAGGTGTAGACGCGGGCCAGCCGCGGCTCGTCGCCGAGGCCGCTGGCCAGGCCCTCGGCTTCGCGCGAAACGGCCAGGACGTCGTCGAGTCTGCCGAGCTGGAGCAGCGGAGGCCGCAGGTCCAGCCGCAGGTCGATCGCCTGCTCGGTGGTTTCGCGCGTCTGCGGCAGTCGCTTGAGCGCGGCGAGCGCGTCCTGGAACGCCTGGACCGCCTCGCCGTTCGCCGCGTGCAGCACCGCGCGCGCGCCGACCTGGCGGTTGTACAGGAGGGCCTTGGGCCACACCTCGCCGCGCGCCGCGTGAAACGCGAGCTGATCGACGTGGCTGGTCCGGCGATCGTGGTAGAGCCGCTCGATCGCGTCGACGATCCGCGCGTGCAGCACGCGCCGCTGCTCGCGCAGAAGGCTGGCGTAGGCGACGTCCCGGGTGAGGGCGCTCTTGAAGCGATAGACGACGTCGGGGAAGAGGCTCGCTTCGTAGAGGAACCCCGCGGCCTGGAGGCTCGCCAGGGCGCGCCCCACGCTCTCGGCGGACACGTCGACGATCGCCTCGAGCAACGCCTGCGGGACGTCCGAGCCGACGACGGCCGACGACTGGAGCAGGAGCTTCTCGTCGCGCGGAAGCCGATCGATGCGGGCGGCGAGGACGGCCTGGACCGTCGCCGGCACCTGGAGCGTTCCCAGCTCCCCGCGCAGCCGGTAGGCACTTCGTTCGCCGACGAGCACCCTAGTCTCGACGAGGGTGCGGACGATCTCCTCGAGGAAGAACGGGTTGCCGTTGCTCCGTTGGATCAGCAGATCGCGGATCGGCCGCAGCGAGCGGTCGTCGCCGAGCAGCTCGCGGAGCAGCTCGTCGGTCGCCGCGGACGACAGCGCGTCGATCTCCAGGTGAGTGAAGCCGGGGCGCCCGGCCCATTTGTGCTCGTATCCGGGCCGGTAATCGACGAGCAAGAGCAGCCGCACGCTCGGGATCCTGTGGAGCAGACTGTCGAGGAAGGCCTGCGTCTCCGAGTCGACCCACTGGAGGTTTTCGAGGACGAGCACGAGCGGCTGGCGCTCGGTCTCCTTCAGGAGCACGTGCGTGAGCGCGTCGACCACGCGGTCGTGCCGCTCGCGCGCGTCGAGCGCACGAAACGGGTCGTCCGACGGCAGCGCGTCGAGCACGGACAGGACCGGCGCGACCACGTCACCGAGCCCCGGGGCGAGCTCTCGGAGCGTCGCGGTGATCTTCTCGTGCACGCGCGAGGCGGGGTCGAGCGCGTCGAGCTCGAAGTATGCGCGAAACAGCTCGATGATCGGACGGTAGGACGCCGCCCGCTCGTACGAGTGGGACCGTCCCTCGAGAACTCGCCACGTCTGCGTCTTCGCCGAGCGCAGGAACTCGTGAATGAGACGGGTCTTGCCGACTCCCGCCTCGGAGCTGACCGCCGCGATCTGGCCCTGGCCGTTGCGCGCGAGCTCGAGCAGCGCGTGTAGCCGTTCGAGCTCCGCGACGCGCCCGATGAATCGCGAGAGCTGCTGGGTCTCGGCGGCGCGGAGCTTCGAGCGTGCCGGCGCCCCGCCGACGAGCTCCGAGACCTCGATGGTCGTCTCGAGCCCCTTGATCGGCCGGAGGCCCAGCGAGGTGACCTGCACCGCACCTTCGGCGAGCCGCAAGGTGCTCGGCGCGATGATGATGGTGCCGGGGTCGGCCATCTGTTCCATGCGCGCCGCCAGGTGGGTCGTCTGGCCCACCGCCGTGTAGTCCATCTTGGTGTCGCTCCCGATCTCGCGCACGACGACCTCGCCGGAATTCAGCCCGACCCGGATCCTGACGGAGATGCCCTCGCTCTTCTGGATCTGCTCGGCGTAGCGCCCGACGGTCTCCTGCATCCGCAGGGCGGCGTAGCAGGCGCGCACCGCGTGGTCTTCGTGCGCCAGGGGCGCACCGAAGAGCGCCATGATGCCGTCGCCCATCACCTGGTTCACGGTGCCTTCGTAGCGGTGGACCGCTTCCATCATGCGCTCGAGAACGGCATCGAGCAGCCGGCGAGCTTCCTCGGGATCGCGATCGGCCAGGAGCTCCATCGAGGCCTTGAGGTCGGCGAAGAGCACGGTGACCTGCTTGCGCTCGCCGACCATGGCGGCGCGCGAGGTCAGGATCTTGTCGGCGAGATGCGGGGGCGTGTAGGCCTGCGGCGCCGCGGCTTGTGTCGCCGCCGTGAGGCGAGTTCCGCAGCCGTTACAGAATCGTGCGTTGTCGGGATTGTCGTGCTGGCAGGCGGGACACGTCATCCCTTCACGCTCCCGGCCGTGAGTCCCTCCACCATGTAGCGCTGGAGGTAGGTGTAGACGAGGATGACCGGGAGTGTGGTGAGGACGGCGCCGGCCATGAGGTAGCCCCAACCGTAGACGTCGCCCGTGATGAAGGTGGAGAGGCCGACCGGCAACGTGCGCTGCTTTACGTCGCTGATGAAAACCAGGGCGTAGAGGAATTCGTTCCAGGCCTGCGTGAAGGCGAAGAGGCCGGCGGCCAGTACACCGGGCGCCGCGAGCGGCAGGATGATGCGCCGGAACGCGCCGAAGCGCGTGGCCCCGTCGATCATCGCCGCCTCTTCCAGCTCCTCCGGGATCGAGCCGAAATAGCCCATGAGGAGCCAGGTCACGAACGGCACCGTGAAGGACGGATAGGCGGCGACGAGCCCGGCCAGGCTATCAGCCAGCCCCATGGTCCGGATCTGGGCGTACAGCGGGATGAACAGGATCGAGGGCGGCACCAGGTACGTGATCAGGGTCGCGCTCGACAGGAAGGCGCGGCCCAGGAAGCGCAGCCGAGCCAGCGCGTAGGCGCCGATCGTGCCGATGGCGGTGGCCACCAGCGTGCTCGAGATCGCCACGAGCGCGCTGTTGCGGTACCAGATCCCGAAGTCGGTCTTGGTCAGGAGCTGCGTGTAGTTCTCGACGACGAAGGGCGCGGGCCAGAACATCGACACCAGGCTCCGCATCTGGTCCTCGGTCTTGAACGACGTGATCGTCATCCAGTAGAACGGGAACAGGACCAGCAGGAGCAGGAGCCCGAGCACGACGTAGGCGATCGTCGTCTGGAGCCGCTCGATGGCCGCCCGATTCACTTCGCGTGGCTCCGCCGCATGTAGCGCGCGAGCACGATGATCACCATCGCCAGCGCCGGCAGCATGTAGAGCGCGACGGCGATGGCCTCGCCCAGCCGCTGGGCGCCGAAGGCCATCTCGTAGGTGAAGACCGGCAGCACCTGCGTCGCGCCGCCGGGCCCGCCCTTGGTGAGGATGTAGACGATCGCGAAGTCGTTGAAGGTCCAGATCGTCGAGAGCAGCGTGACGATGATGACGATGTTGCGGAGCGCCGGCAGGGTCACGTGGCGGAAGCGCTGCACGATGTTGGCTCCGTCCACCGCGGCCGCCTCGTAGTGCTCGGCGGGAACGGCCTTCAGCCCGGCGAGGAACGAGATGCCGAAGAACGGAAACCCACGCCACACGTTGACGAAGATCACGGACGCCATGGCCGTGCCGGCCTCGCTGAGCCAGCCCACGCCCTGGGGCAGGATGCGGAAGACCTTGACCAGCAGATAGTTCAGCACGCCCAGGCTCGCGTCGAAGATCCAGAGGAAGTTCAGCGCCGACACCACCGTCGGCGCGACCCACGGGACCAGCAGCAAGCCGGTGAAGAGGTTGCGATAACGGATGCGCGAGGTCAGCACGAGCGCCATCGCCATGCCCAGCAGGAGCTTGAAGCCGACCGAGGCGAAGGTGAAGAGGAACGAGTTCCAGACGGCGCGGCGGAAGAAGCCGTCGTAGGCCAGGCGCATGTAGTTGTCGAAGCCGACGAAGACCGGCGGAACGCCGACGTACTTCTGGGTCAGGCTCAGGTAGGCCGCGTAGCAAAACGGATACGCGACCAGGGCCAGCACCATGACCACCATCGGCAGCACGAACAGATAGCCCAGATGCCAGTCGGCCCCGAGTCGGCGCCGGAGTCCGGAGCCCGGTCGGGCGGCGCGCGCTCGGTCGACGGGTACCTGGGCGACGGTGGCCATGGGTCGGAGTCGCGCTCGGCGCTACTTGCCTCCTCTGATCTTGTGGATCTCCTCGACCCGCGCCGTGGGCCTCCTTGAGCGCGGCCTCGGGCGAGAGCCCCGCCGTCACCACGCGCCCGGCCATGTCGCAGAGGATGTACTGCGCCTGCACCTCGATCGCCGCGGGCGTGACCGGCCCGGGATAGCCCGGCCACATGCTGCGCATGATGTTCTGCAGCATGCCCTCGTAGTTGGGATCGGTCTTCCAGTACGGGATGCTCGGCGCGCGACTTGTAGACCGGCCCGGCCTGGCCGCTGCACGACCTTCATGAACTCCTCGAAGCGCTTCTCGTCCTCGACCCAGCGGATCATGTCCTCGGCGAGCTCGTGGTGCTTGGACTTCTGGAAGATGCCCCAGTTGTAGGCGCCGGCGAACGACGAACGAGCCGGCCGGCCCGCCCGGCGTCAGGATGACCTGGCGTCTTCTCGTAGCAGCGGATGCTTGCGCTTGCGCCCATCGCGTAGTAGAGGCTGGCGCCGTTGTTGGTGCTGACGAGCTTGCCCGCCATGTACGCCTCGTTGTTGCTGGCGTCGTTCCAGCCCATGACGCCCGGCGGCTGGACCTTGTGCTTCTGGATCGTGTCGACGGCGAACTGCAGGGCCGTCGAGGTTCTGCTTTCGGAACGTCGTCGCCAGGGCCGGCTTGCCGTCCTTGTCCCAGGCGCCCCCGCCGTAGTTCCAGAGGATGTTCTGCATGAACCCGTTGCCGTCGTCGCAGCGGTTGAGGGTCTGGCCGAAGCCCCAGAGGTCCTTCGAGGCGTCCTGGCCTTCTTGGCCATGTCGATCACGTCGGGGTCGTAGACCTTGGGCATCTTGAGGCCCTTCTCGGCGAGCAGGTCCTTGCGGACGTGCAGCCCGCCGCCGAAGGCCAGCCGGGCGATGCCGAAGTACTGGCCGTTGAACTGCACGACGCGGTCGGCGTACGGCAGAAGGCCGCCGCGCGCGGCCGCGAGGTCCTTGGCGAGCTTCGTCTCGTCGCGCAGCGCCGGCCTTGTAGCGCATCGGCCCCTGGTAGTTCATCTCGGCCACGTCGGGCGGGTTCCCGGCCTCGATCGCGGCGACGAACTTCTGCTCGCGGTCGCCGAAGGTGGCCCAGTCGAACTCGGCCTCGACGTTGCGCTCCTTGGCCCAGGCCTCGATGTGCTTGGCGAGGATGTCGTTGCCGGCGGTCACGTAGCTCTTGAAGAGCCAGATGCGCATCTTGGTCTTCGGCTGCGCGGTACGCCATGCCCCGCAGCACGGCCAGGCCCGCGGCGGTTCCGCCGGTGACGATCGCGGATTTCCGGAGAAACTCCCGGCGGGCGATCATCCCCCCGTCGAGCTGTTCGGCGAGAGCCCTTCAGGCGCGCGTCGGTCGTCATCCTAGTCGCTCGCCAGCTTTCCGTTGACGCCCCAGTTCGCCTTCTCGACGTCCTGGAAGACGATGTGGACCTGATCGGCGGTCGTCTTGCCGATCTTCACCATCGCGTCGGTGATCGCAGCGGTGATCTCGCGCTTCTGCTGGTCGGTGCGTCCCGCGTACCACTGGATCGTGATGTTTGGCATGGCCGCTCTCCTCGTTTTTTAGGTGCGCCGCCGCCGGCTGGGCCCCAGCCCCGCAACGTCGCGCGCTGCGCACGCCCGATGCTGCGTGGCAGCGATTATCGCAGTGGGCTGCCCGCCGGGCAAGGCAGCATCCCGCCCTCGGGAACTCTTTCGCGCCGATCCGGTCTAACTCCGACGACCGAACAACGAGCGCGGCCTGAGAAGGCCCGGAGGGTAAGCGCATGAACAGACGAAGCCTCTTGTGGGTGCTCGGCGTGCGGGACTGGGCATTGCCGTGGCGAACGCCGGCGCGGGCCGACCGGGTTCGCATCCTTCCCCAGGTGACCGCCGGCGAGCCGGCGGCGGGCGGCGACGATCGGGCCGCATCCGCGGCGCCGTCGCTTTCTCGAAAGTGCGCGCGTCGGCGAGCGCCGGGCATACGGCGGGCTCACGGTCTTCTGGCTCCACGCCTCCGGCGCCGCCGCGCCGTTCGCCATCCGCACGCTCGACGAGGCGCGCTCTCGCGGTGAGCTCCTCGTCACCGAGCGCGACCAGGCCACCGTGTCCGCGCTCGTCGTCGAGAACCGAGGCCCGGTGCACGTCCTGTTGCTCGCCGGCGAGATCTTGGAGGGCGGCAAGCAGAACCGCATCGTGGTCGAGGACGTGCTCGTTCCGCCGCGGAGCGGGCCGCTGACGCTCCCGGTCTACTGCGTCGAGCAAGGCCGCTGGGCGGGGGTCGGCAAGCAATTCACCACGCGCGACACGCTCGCGGCGCCCAAGCTGCGGGCCCGCATGATGGAGCGCGGCGATCAGCAACAGGTCTGGGCTGAAGTGCAGAACTACGCCAGGCGCGCCGCCGCGCCGTCCGCGACCGGGAGCTACCAGGCGATCCCCGACAAGCCCGAGGTGCAGGCGCACCAGCGCGACGTCGAGGCCGGGATCGGGGCGAAGATCGCGCCGGGTGCGCAGGGCGCTGCGGTCTTCGTCGGAGACACCCTCGCGGGGCTCGACCTCTTCCAGGATGGCGGGCTGTTCGCGCGCGAGTGGCCGAAGCTCCTGCGCGCCAGCACCATCGAGGCGTACGGGCGCAAGGTGGACGACGCAACGGGCGAGCGCCGGCTGCGCGCGCACGTCGACGATCTCTTGAAGTCCGCGGCGGGAGCGCCGGACTCGGTCAGGCGCGGGGTCGGCGCCGGCTGGCTCGTCGAGCTCCGGCCGAGTCGCGCGAGGGGCTCGGCGCTCGTCGCGGAGAGCCAGGTCGTGCACGTCGCGCTGCTGTGATCGGCGCGGGGCGGGCGGTCTCTGCCGTGCGCAGGAAGAGGCGCAGCATCCGTTCGTCGAACTCCGCGTTGAACGTCGGTGTCGGAGAATACCGATGGTAGAGCGAATGCGCCTCGAGCACCTGGAGCCTCCACGAGCGCGTCAGGTGCGCCAGGTCGGCGAAACCCGGCAGCACGTGCAGGAGGTCGGCCCAGATGGTCGCGGGCCGGCCGGGGAACATCTCGCTCAGCATGAGGTCGACGATCAGGAGCGAGCCCGGCTGCGCGAGCGTGACGAGGTGGCCGAAGCCCAAGGTGAGCTGCCGGTGATCGCGCGCATGGTTGAGGACAGCGCCGACCGCCGCGACGATCGAGAAGGGGCCGCGCGCCGCGAGCGCGGCGACGTCCTTGGGGTCGAAGACGTCGGAGCGCTGGAGCCGGCCTCGGAGGCGCGGGTGACGGGCCGCCGCCGTCTCGATGAGCTCGGGCTGGACGTCGGTCATCAACACGTCGTAGCCGCGATCGAGCGCCGCGGCCGCGAGATCGCCCATGCCGCCGCCGACCTCGAGCCAGCGGGCGCCGAGGCCGAATTCACGGCGGTATCGGGCGACGGATTCCCAGAGGTCGAAGGACGCCGGCGTGAGGTACGAGGTGATCTCGTCGGCGGAGATGCCGAGGTAGTAGTCCTTGATCTCGCGCCGTCGCTGGGCCTCCCGCATCAGCCGGGACGCCTCACCGGCCGGCCGTCATCGCAGTGCGTCCAGAACGGCCCGACACAGCTCGCTGGTGGTCGCGGTCCCGCCCTGGTCGCGCGTGAGGTGCTTGCCGTCGCGATAGACGCGCGCGACGGCGGCTTCCAGCCGCGCCGCCTCGGCGCCGAGCCCCATGTGCTCGAGCATCATCACCGACGAGAGAATGGTCGCCGTTGGATTCGCGATGGACCGGCCCGCGATGTCGGGCGCCGAGCCGTGGACCGACTCGAAGTACGCCCAGCCATCGCCGAAGCAGCCCGAAGGCGCCATGCCGAGACCGCCGGCCGCCTCCGCCGCGAGATCGGACAGGACGTCGCCGTAGAGGTTCATGCACAAGACGACGTCCATGCGCTGGGGGAACCGCAGGAGGCGTCGGGCCGCGTCGTCCACGTGGAAATGCTCGTACGTCAGCTCCGGATAGTCTTTCACGACCCCCTCGACGATCTCGCGAAAGAGGCCGTCGGAGAGGCGCAGCACGTTCGACTTGGTCACGCAGGTGAGCGTGCCGGCGTGGCCTCGCGCCTTGCGCTTGCGCGTCAGCTCGCAGGCGAAGCGCGCGATACGCTCGGCGCCCTTGCGCGTCACCAGCTTCACCGCGAACCGCCCTTCGCCGTAGTCGCCGACTCGCCGGCCGATCCGGTCGCTCAGATCCGGCATCACCCGGCGCAGATCGGCCAGGTCGCCCTCGCGCCCGGGATAGAGGCCCTCCGAGTTCTCGCGCAAGACGATGAAGTCGATGCCCTCCGGATTCGCGAGCGGCGAGGCGGCGCCGGGATAGTACTTCACCGGGCGCACGCCGGCGTACGCGTCCTGCTGCCAGCGCAGATACGAGACCACGGCGGACGACGCGGGGCTGCCGGCTGCGCCGAACAGGACGCCGTCGGCTTCGGCGCAGAGGCGCCTGGTCTCGTCGGGGAGCGGCGAGCCGTGCGTCCGCTGCGCGCTCTCCCCGTGCGCGGGCGTGAGGATCTTCAGCGGAAAGCCCGCGGACGTCAGGAGCTCGCACGTCGCGTCGACGACCTCGACGCCGATGCCCTCGCCGCCGAGCGCGACGACTGTTTTTGTTGTAGCGGGGGTCATTGTGGCGGGGACCGTGAGGTCGGCTTGCACCGAGGGTCGGGCTGAGAGAGAAGCTCGTGGCTCCGACACGCCCGTTCTCACCGTGCGGTCGCCCGGCCCTCGTCTATCTTGTACACGCGGCGCACGTTGTCCCAGAGCATCTTGGACTGGACCGCCGGCGCGATGCCGCGGAACTGCTCCTCGATCGCCTTCTGCGAGAAGGGCCACGTCCCGTCGCGATGCGGGTAGTCCGAGCCCCACATGACGTTGTCGGGCGCGATCTCCGCCATCGCGCGCACGCCGTGGAAGTCCTTCTGGAACGTCGCGTACATCTGCCGTTTGAAGTAGGCGCTCGGAGGCAGCTTGAGCTTGAGGTCGTCGGCGAGGCGCTCCTCGTACGTGTCGTCGAGGCGCTCGAGCATGTACGGCAGCCAGCCGATCCCGCTCTCGCCGAGCACCAGGGTGAGCTTCGGGTGGCGCTCGCACACGCCGGACAGGATGACCGAGGCGCAGATCTCGTCCATCTGGAGCGGCGCGACCACCGTCCACGATCCAGCGGACGCCGGGCTCTGGATGCCCTGAACGGCGTAGCCGACCGTCGCGGCGCCGCCCTCGAAGACATGGAAGGACACGACCAGACCGGTCTCCTCCGCGGTCGACCAGAGAGGCTCCCATACCTCATGCCACACGGGTAACACCGAGCCCCACGGAACGAAGACGGCGCCGCGCAGTCCGAGCTCGGCGCAGTGACGCAGCTCCTCGGCCGCCGCCGCTGCGTCGTGGTTCGGCAGGCAGCCCAGTCCAAAGAAGCGGCCGGCCTGGGACCGATTGAAGTCGGCGATGTAGTCGTTGTACGCGCGGTACACGGCCGCCAGGGTCTCGTGATCGACGATGCCGCTGTGCGTGAAGAGGCCGCGGGAGATCCCGATGATCCCGTAGATCACCTCCGCCTCGACCCCGTCGCGCTCCTGGTCCTGGCGACGCTCGGCGGGGTTCGAGGGCCGCGTTTGCGTGCCGGAGGCGAATCCCGCCTCGGCCAGGATGCGGCCGCGCCGTCCACCCGTCACGCCCGGACCGTACACGCCCCACGGGCCGAGCACCGCCTCGGCGGAGACCCAGACCTTGCGTCCGTCGCGCTCGACCACCTGCGGCGCGCGGTCGCGCCACCTGGACGCCATCCGCGACGTGAAGGTGTCGGGCGGGAGATAGATGAGATCCATGTGGCTGTCGGCCGACATCACCTTGAGAGACATGTCCGGCTCCTTTGTTCGACGCGACCGCGCGGGTGAGGGCGAGGGTAGTCCCACTGGCGGACGAACGCAAGAATCCGGAATCGGTTCTGACACGGTCAGGCTGGCCAGAAGCGGACAGTCTGGCTCACGCGTGACCAGCGTGCATTTCCGGGCCGGTGGTCCAAATCCAGAAGAACCTTTCGGTTTGATTTATCCGGAAATCCGGAATCTCGTGGCATTTCGCTTGCTCTCTCAGCACTTCGCCGCGCGCACCGAAGAGACGGAATGAGAGAAGTGGCGACGGCGGGGGAGATCTATGAGTCTGGTCAAGCGAGTCATCGCAGCTCTGTTGCTCACCGGCGCCGCCGCGCTACTGCTGGCGTCCTCCGCGCTCGCGCTCGAGCGAGTCGGCGTGGTGACCAACGTCGAAGGTGTCGCGACCGTGGCGCGCGCGGCGCTGCCGGAGCCGCGGCCGCTCCAGTTCAAGGACGACCTGTTCCTCCGCGACCGGATCACGACCGGCGAGCGCTCGATCGTCCGGGTGCTGCTGGGCGGCAAGGCCACCGTCACCGCGCGCGAGCGGTCGGTCTTGACGATCACCGAGGTGCCGGGCGTCGCCACGATCAACCTCGGCGCCGGCCGCGTCGCGGTGGCGGTCGCCAGGGGACTGATGAAGCGGGGCGAGGTGATCGAGATCAAGACACCGAACGCGGTCACGGCGATCCGCGGCACCGTGGTCATCGCCGAGGTGCAGCCGGCGGCCGGCGGCCACGACTCGACGATCACGATCCTGCGCGGTCTCGTCGATGTGACCCGGCTCGATCGGACGGGCGCGCTCAGCGGGCCCGCGGTGAAGGTCGGAGCCCTCGAGCGCGTGAGCGTCATCGGCGCGCAGCCCGTGACGGCGCCGCAAAAGATCACGCGCGAGGCCGCCTCGCTGCTCGCGTCGGATTTCAGCCTCGTGCCGAAGAACGCCCCGGCGGCCAGCACCGAGGCGCTCAACGCCGAGGTGAAGGAAATCTCGCTGCGTGATGCCAGGCAGCTCGTAGGCGTGACCAGCCCGAATCCGACGGTGAGTCCGTCCAGCCCGGACGGGTCGACCGCCGTGGACGGCGTGACCGGCACTGTGAGCGTCGTCGTCGGCGGCGTGACGAACACGACGACCGGCGCGACGGCGGCCGCGACCGGTAGTCTCTCGACATTGACCGGCGGCGTGACGACTACGCTCAACGGCGTGGCCGCTGGCGTGACGGCCCCAGTGACGCAGGCCGCTACGGCGGTGTTCACTCCGGTGACGAGTCCCGTGACCAACCTGGCCACGACGGCCACGAACACGGTGAACACGGTGACGAACCCGATCACCAAAACGATCCTCCCCGGCCTCCTGCACCGGCCATAGCCGACGTCACGCGCGTCGCGCGCAGGGCAAGAGGGCGCGGCGCGCGTCGACCTGCCATCGTGAAGAAACTCGTTCGGAGAGCACGGAACGAAGCGTAGCTGGGGGGAACGTCTCTTCCCGTCGCCGGACGAGCCGGCGACGGGAAGGTCTTGCCTCGGACGGTCTAGTTGGCTCCCGGGTAGAAGGCGTCGCGGCCGCGCTGGTAGGTCCTCTGCTGCTGGGCCGCATTCCGAGAAACCAGCGGGCGCATAAACATGGGATGCGTCGCGCTGCGCACCTCGTGCTCGATGGTGAAGAGCACCTTCGAGGTTTCCGGATCGACGATGTCCTTGAACCGGTACTGCACCGGGTTCGACTCTTCGCTGATGAGCCCGCGGTCCTTCAGCCACCGGTGCGGGCCCGAGAAGTTCGTGACGTAGATCGCGATGTGATGGCCGTCGTACGGCACCTCGGGCTCGGTCGTCTCGCGGAAGATCAGGTGCTGCTTGGCGCCGACCTGAATCTTCGCCGAGGTGTTGCCGTTGAACGTGACGCTCGCGGGCGCGCCCATCGCGGTCTGGTAGAACTTCGCGATGCCGACGGCGGTGTTGGGCCGCACGGCGAATTCAACGTATGGAATGCCGAGGGTCATGTCGCCGAACTCCGGGCCCGGGGCGTGGAACCGCATCTTGTTGCCCCAGGGACAGGTGACGCTGACGTACTTGTCGTCGGCGGCGCACATGAACTTCGTGCCGCCCAGCTTCTCGCGCGCGCTCGTGAGGCGCATCTTCAGGCTCTCGAGATCCGGCACGACGAACCCGACGACGCCGCGGAGCACCTCGGGCTTCCCGGTCGGCATGTGGAACTGTTGCTGGCCCGCGTTGATCCACATGTTCTCGGTGCCCGTCATGATGTACGGGTCGCGGGTGAGCCCGAGAGCTGTCACGTAGAAGTTGGTCGCGACGACCTGGTCCGGGATCTTCACGTTGACGTGCTCGAGCAGGATGATGTTGCCGATGTCTTCCGCGTTCCGATCGAACACTCTGTCACCAGCCATTGTTGGCCCCCTCCATCTTGGCCCCCCGTCATGGGACGCTCAGGCGTAGGATAGCTCGAATTTCAAGGGGAGGGTGGGATGGAATTCGGCCTCTTCACGGAGTTCCCGAGTCCGCCGGGGGTGAGCGAGGCCGCGGCGTTCGACGAATCGCTCGGCCAGATGAAGGCGGCGGAGGATCTGGGCTTCGACGCCGTCTGGCTCGCCGAGATCCATTTCCAGAAGGATCGATCGGTACTTGCGTCACCCCTGGTGATCGCCGCGGCGCTGGCGGCCTGTACCCGGCGCGTCAGGATCGGCATCGCCGTCCAGGTCCTGCCCTTGAGCCATCCCCTGCGTCTGGCCGAGGACGTCGCGACGGTCGACCATCTCTCCAAGGGACGACTTGAATTCGGCGTGGGCCGGAGCGGCCTGCCCGGGCACTACCAGGGCTTCAACATCCCGTACAGCGAGAGCCGCGACCGCTTTCTCGAGACCCTGGACATCCTTACCAAAGCCTGGACGCAGGACCGGTTTTCGCATCAGGGCAAGTACTTTCAGTTCCAGGACGTCTGCATCATGCCCAAGCCGTATCAGAAAGCCGCATCCGCCGATCCGCATCGCGGCGACGACTCCCGAGACGTACCCCCTGGTTGGACAACTCGGGGCGCCGGTGTTCGTGGCGGTCCGCACGGTGGCGCTCTCGGATCTCAAGCGCCACCTGCCGACCTATCAGGCGGCGTGGACCGCTTCGGGTCACCCGGGCCGCGGCGACGTCGGCATGAGCGTGCCGCTCTACGTGGCCGAGACCGCACGGCAGGCGCGGGAAGAGGCCGAGGCGAGCACGATGGGATTCTTTCGCTCGATCAGCAAGGCGCTGAAGAAATCCGACGGCGCCACGGCGCAGACGGCCGAGGCGCGCGAGGCGCGCGCCACTCGTCTGGCCGAGATCTCCTACGACGAGGTGCTCGCCGACTACGCGATCGTCGGCGCGCCCGAGGACGTCGCGGAGCGGTTGCTGGCGCTGCGCCAGGAGATGGGCTTCTCGACCTTGTCGATGTGGATGAATCCCGGCGGACAGATTCCCAACGCCCGCGTGCTGAAGTCGATGCGGCTCTTCGCCGAGCGCGTCGCGCCGCGCCTGGCCTGACGCGTCGGCCCGCCCGGCGCGCCTAATCCCAGAGGCGGGTGGAGAAGTAGCGCTCGCCGATGTCGTTGAAGAGCGTGACGAAGCGACCGCGGCCGACCCGCCGCGCGACCCGCTCGACGCCGGCCATGTATGCCCCCGACGACTGCCCGACGAACAACCCGGCGGCCGCGAGCCGCACGCACATCCGGTAGGCTTCGTCGACGGAGACGGGCACGCGCTCGTCGATCAGCTTCTCGTCCAGGATCGCCGGCACGATGTCCTCGGCGCGGCCGAGCGGCTTGAGGCCCTCGACGCCGGGGAACGCCTCGGGGATGACGCAGACGAGACGGATCGACGAATCGTGCTCCTTGAGTCGCCGGCCCAGGCCGGTCAAGGTGCCGCCGGTGCCGACCCCGACGACGACGTGGGTCACGCCGCCGCCGGTCTGTTGCAGGATCTCGACCGCCGTCGTCTCGTAGTGGGCCCGCCAGTTGTCCTGGTTGCTGTACTGATCGCAAAAGAAGTAGTGGTCCGGATCGGCCTCGAAGCGGCGGCGCACCTCACGCAGCGCTTCGTCGTACCCGAGCAGCGCGTCCGTGAACGTCAGACGCGCCCCGTGCGCGAGCATCCGCTTCTTGCGCTCCGCGCTCGCGTTGTTGGGAATCACGATCTCGACCGGCACGCCGATGATCCGGCCGATCATCGCGTAGGCGATGCCCGCGTTGCCCGACGAGCTGTCGAGGACGGTCTTGCCCGGCTTGAGCTGGCCGTCGTCGAGCGCGCCGAGGAGCATCCGCAGCACCGGCCGGTCCTTGAGCGAGCCGCCGGGGTTCAACGACTCCATCTTTGCGAAGACCTCGACGTCCGGGAGCTCGCGCCGCAGGACGTCCACCGGCACGAGCGGCGTGTTGCCCACCGCGCGCAACACGGGGTAACGATCGACCAGCGCCTGGATTCGCGGATCCCAGGGCATGGCGGCCTAACCGACCCGTCCGAAGGAAGTCATGGAAGGCCATTCTATCGTTACTGGCAACTTCGGCGCTGGCACGAGACCGGCCGTGCCCCCGTCGACGGGATTGGACCAAGGTCGGATTGCCGAGCCGGGGACCGGGTGTTCCCATCGCCCACCATGAACCCACTGACTCGTACGTGTCGATACGTGACCCTGGCGCTCGTCGCCGGAGCGCTCGCTGCCTGCGCGAGCGTGGATGTTCAGACGACGGAGTACGTCGGCGCGCCGCGCTACCAGCCGACCGAGCCGAACAGTGTCCAGATTCTACGGACCGAGCCGACCGCCCCACACGATCGGCTGGGCGAAATCGTGGTCGACGCGAGCACCGATCCCGCGCCGCCCGTGACCGAGATCGAGCAGAAGCTCACTCAGGCGGCGGCGAAGATGGGCGCCAACGCGGTGGTCGTGGTGCTCGACCGGGTCCAGCCCGTCGCCGCCTACGTCACCGGGCCGTGGTGGGGTCGCAGCGTCGAATCGGTCTCCGGACGAAAGGTCATCGGCGTCGCCATCCGGTTCCGGCGATAGCGCAGTGATGCGTGGCGCCCAGGGGCCCTCTGGGCGCCACGCGATCAGCGCCTAGTTCTTTGCGTACTCGAACTTCGGTGCCGCCTTCAGCGCGTCCTTGGTCGCGCCCTTCAGCACGATCTTGCCCATATTCTGCGAGAGCTTGCTCACCGGGACGGCGACGTCGTGCTCGCCGATGCCGAGGAATCCGCCGACTCCAACGATCGCGTACGACACTGACTTGTTCGGCGCCACGATCAGGTCGCTGATCTCGCCGACCTTCTCGCCAGTGTCGTTGTAAACGTCCTTTCCGAGGATCTGCTTCTTCGCGCTCCACCCCTTCATGACTTCTTTCAGCTCCGACACCGAGACGCTGACCACGCTTGATCCGGCCGTCTGCGCCGACGAATCGGCTGCGGCGAACGCGATGACGAGACTCATGAGCGCCACGAAAATTGTTGCTTTCACTGTCTTCTTCCTCCTCTGAGTGGTTGTTTTCCCATTCGCTGTCTTCTCATTCGACGATCGACCCTCATGCGGGCCCTCCTGACGAAGGACTACGCTGGTCGTCGCCGGCCCGGAACTGGACCTTGGTCCAGTCGACTGACAGTACCATGGCATTTCGCCCGGCGCGCAGGCTGGGCATTCCACGCGCCCCGCGATCGGAGTACGCTGAGACCCCGTGACGAGACGCGCGACCTGGCCGATCCTCGCGCTCGCGGCCGCTCTGCTCGCCGGCTGCACGCCGATCTACACGTGGGACACCAATACCGTTGCCACGGCGAGACCGCCGTCCTTCGACATCGGCGAACTGTCGCAGCAGAGGGTGGCCACGGTGAACCTCGTCGCGTCCGCCGGCCTCCAGGGCTACAGCACGTCGATGTCTCACGCCCTCGTGGCCGCGCTCGCGCAGGTGTCGCCGCCCATCCCCGCTATCGCCGCCTACGAGGTCGCGAATGCGCTCAACGATCAGGGGCTCGCGAGCGAGTACGGCGAGCTGCTCTCGGGCTTCGCTCGCACCGGCATCCTCGACCGTCAGCGGCTGCAGCGGATCGGGTCGGCGCTCGGCTTCCGCTATCTGCTCTTGCCGGGCCTGGCCGAGCTGAATCACCTCATCCTTGACCGGTTCGAGATCGCCGGGATCAAGGTGATCAGGACTCGAGTGACCCTTCTGCGCGTGTGGCTGCAGCTCTGGGACACGCGCACGGGCCACATCGTCTGGGAGTCGGCCGGCGAGGTGGCCACTGCGAGCGAAGTGGTCAGGCACGAACGAGTCGTACCCGTCGACGAGATTGCTCAGAGGCTGTGGCGCCGCATGCTCCAGGACAACTTGCTCGACGGCGGGACCGGATCGCGATCCTTCTTCGACCCCTGATCGAAAGGGAGCAATCCGATGGGAAAGATCGAGTCCCGCGCACGCCGATTCGGCGTGCGCCGACTGGCTCTCGGCGTCGGCGTCATCGCGGTCGCGCTCGTGGCGTCGCCGGCCGCGGCGTCGAATCACGTCCGCGGCTCTGTCTCGGCGCCCGAAGCCACGACCCCGGCGCCGCCTGACGAGTTCGGACGCGGAACTCCCCAGGACACCGTCCGCGGCTTTCTCGACGCCACGAGCCTGCACAACTATCGCCGCGCCATGAGCTATCTCGACCTGCGCCGCATTCCCGCGGCCGCGGTCGCGACCCGAGGACCGGAGCTGGCGCGCCAGCTTCGGGTCGTGCTGGACAACACGGTGTTCGACCTCGGCGCGCTGTCGGACGAGCCCGAGGGGCGGCAGGAGACCGGGTTGCCGCGAGGCCGTCAGCTCATGGGGCGAGTCGGGACCGACAAGGGGTCGTTCTCGATCCTGCTCGACCGCGTACCCCGCGACGACGGCGTCCCGATCTGGCAGTTCTCGAACGTCACGGTGTCGCGAATTCCCGAGCTCTACAGGGAGCTGACCTACGGGATCATCGGTGACAAGCTGCCTCCGTTCCTGGTCGAGACGCGGGTGCTGCGGCTGGCGCTGTGGCAATGGATCGGTCTCGCGCTCTTGCTCGTGGTGTCCTGGCTCACCGCGTGTCTCGTCGTCCGACCCGGCCTGCCGGTGACACGCCGCTTGGCGGTGCGGGCGGGCTTCGACGTCGCCGATCCCGCCTTCGGCCGGGCGCTCTCGCCGCTCCGGGGGCTGGTCGCGCTCAGCGTGTTCAAGGCCGGAGAATCCGGCCTCGGGCTGCCGATGGCCGTCATGCCGATCATCATCGGCATCCAGAAGATCGTGCTCGTCATCATCATGAGCTGGCTCGCGCTCCGTCTCATCGAAGTCGCGAGCCAGCTCGTCCGGCGGCGCCTCTTACGACGTCAAGAGCCGCCGAGCCAGCCGGTCATCGACTTCATCCAGCGCGGGCTCAAGATCGTGGTCACGGTGCTGGCGGTGCTGATGCTCCTGGAAGCCGTCGGCGTCCAGGTCAGCGCGCTGGTCGCCGCCATCGGGGTCGGAGGCATCGGCATCGCGCTCGCCGCGCAGCGCACTGTCGAGAATCTCTTCGGCGGGCTCGCGGTGGTCGGCGACCGGCCCGTCCAGGAGGGCGACTTCTGCCGCTTCGGCACCCAGCAGGGGACCGTGGAGCGGGTCGGACTCTGGTCCACGCGGGTGCGAACACCGGAACGCTCCGTGATCACGATCCCGAACGCCCAGTTCCTTACCCTGCAGGTCGAGAACCTCCAGGAGCGAGACCGCATCCTGTTCAACACGACCTTGCGATTGCGCTACGAGACCTCCCCGGACCAGCTGCGCTGGGTCCTCGTCCGGATGCGGGCCCTGCTCGATGCGCACCCGCGGGTCGACGCCGACACCTCGCGCGCGCGATTCAGCGCCTTCGGACCGAGCTCTCTCGACGTCGAGCTGTTCGTCTACGTCCGAACGCGGGATCCGCTCGAATTCCTCGCGGTGCGCGAGGATCTCTGTCTGCGCGTCATGGACGTCGTGGCGGCTGCCGGGACGGCCTTCGCGCTGCCCGCGCAGACCAACTACAGCGGCGCCATCGGTCTCGACGCCGAGCGGGCCGAGGCCGCGGCGGCCGACGTGCAGCGCTGGCGCACCGAAGGCAAGCTGCCCTTGCCCGAGTTCCCGCTCAAGACGCGATCGTGACCCGGGGCTGATCCTCGGCGAGGCGCGCCTACCGTCCGGCCGGGGTCAGGGCAAAGACGGTGGGCCGCCAGCGGGGCAGATCGACGTACAGCCCGCGTCGCGCCAGCTCCGCGCCGTCGCGCTCGTAGCGAATCGTCGGGTCCAGGAGCTCGGTCAGTCGCCGCGTCGAGCCGTCGAGGGCGAAGAATCGCGGGCGGACATAGCCCTGAGCGCGGCCCGGCCCCAGTTCACCACGACCGGCAGGCGGCGATCGGCTCGCTCCCACGAGAAGGCGACGAGCTGCCGCCACGAGGCGTCGCCGTTCGACGCTGGCTCCCGATCCAGGAGCTGCCACTGGCCCTCGCGCACTTCCTCGCGCCGCATGATCGCGAGCAGTCGGCCGTAGAAGCTCTCGAGCTCGCGATCGATCGGCTCGGGCGCGCGCCGGCGCAGATGATTTGACGCGCGCACCCGGCGTCCGGTCAGCTGGCCCTCGTGGACGAACCGGAGCCCCGGCGCCAGCAGCGCCAGCACGGCCGCCGCGCGGTGAGTGTCGGGCGCGAACGTCGCGGCGGCGCGCGGCTCGTCGTGATTCTCGAGGAAGCGCGCCGACCGCCGCTGATACTCAGGGTCCGCGCGCAGGTGCGTCACGATCGCCTCGGCGTCCTGTCGCTCGGAGAGGTAGGGCCCCCACTTCTTCCACGGCGTCGCCGGCCGGCGGGATTCCTCGAGACGGCGTTCCTCGTTCGTCATGCCGCAACCCCTACGCTCGGTCGCGAGCGCGCTTCGCGCTTTTCGTCGGCGGGACAGAGCTTCTCGTCGTTCCCGGCCCAGAGTATGACGGGCAGACGAATCATCCATTAGACCTAGGTCCAGACGTCGGGCGGAGACCGCGATGAAGCGCGAGCGGTGGAGCGCGCTAGCCTCTCGGGGGATCGTCGGTGAAGGCCGCGACGCGACCCATCACCTCCGCAATCGCATCCAGGAGCATCTCGTCGTGGAGCGGCTTGCAGAGATACGCCGCAACGCCGGCGGCCAGGCAGCGGGAACGGGTCTCCGGCTCGTCGTGGGCGGTGATAATGATCGTCGGAAACCGCACGTCGGCTCCGGCGAGGGTTCGCTGAACCTCGAGGCCGGTCAGCCCGGGCATCTGGAGATCCAGGACGAGGCAGTCCGGGTGGCGACCCCTCAGCGAGTCGAGGAACTCCTGCCCCGACCCGTAGACGACCGCGTCCAGGTCGGCCGCCATGAACAGCCGACGCAGAGACTTTCGGATCGATTCCTCGTCATCGACGACGGCAACGAGCGGTCGGGATCGGCGAGCATCGCAGGTCATGGATGCTGATTATAATCATAGCAAACGGTCTGCGGGTCCGCGCTGGGACCAAAGTCGGATTGCTCTGCGGCGCCGGACCCACTAGGTTAGCGCCCACCGGCAGGAAGGCCGGGCCGAGTCGTCAGAGCGGTCGATACATACGAGGTGTGCGAGGGCGTTCGATGTCGACGTCTCCCGGTGAATTACCGGAACAGCCGATCGTCTTCGTGATCGACGACGACGACTCGGTGCGCCGCTCGCTCGATCGGCTCCTTCGCTCGGTCGACCTCGAGGTGGAGACGTTCGCGTCGGCCCAGGACTTTCTTCGAAAGCCCCTGCCGGAGCGGCCGTCCTGCGTGGTCCTGGACCTGCGCCTGCCGGGCCCGAGCGGGCTCGAGCTTCAAGAAAACCTGCTCCGAGCGGGCCACGACCTTCCCATCATCTTCATCAGCGGCCATGCCGACGTGCCCTCGAGCGTGCGCGCGATCAAGGCGGGAGCGGTCGATTTCTTGCAGAAGCCGTTCAGCGACCAGGCGCTCCTGGACATCATTCACGGCGCGCTGCGTCGCGACCGTGAGGCGCGCCGGGATCGGGCGGAGGTCGCCGGCATCCGCGTACGATTCGACACGCTCACGCCGCGCGAGCGGGACGTGCTCCGGCTGGTCATCCAGGGACGGCTCAACAAGCAGATCGCGGGAGATCTCGGCATCAGCGAGAAGACGGTGAAGTTCCACCGCGGCCGCGTCATGGAGAAGACGCAAGCCGGATCGGTCGCCGAGCTCGTCCGCCAGGCCGACCGGCTCGGGCTCCGCTCCGGCGAGTAACCGCGGCCCGGCGCCGGACCTCGGGGCCGCTCAGGCCGCTGGCGTCAGGCTATCGTTCCTCGGGAGCAACAGCCGGAAGGCGGATCCCCGGTCCTCGTTGTTGCCGGCCCACAGCTGACCGCCGTGAGCGGTGGCGATCGAGCGGCAGATCGTCAGCCCGAGGCCCAGGCCCTGATGCTTGGTCGTGACGAACGGCTCGAAGAGCTGGTCGAGGATGTCGGCCCGGATACCGCTGCCGTTGTCGAGGACCGAGATCCCGACCGTATCGTGACCGACGAGGCTCGTCTCGATCACGAGTGCCCGGTCGTTCGGGTCGTTGCCGATCATCGCCTCGCAGCCGTTGACGATCAGGTTCAGGAGCACCTGCTGCACCTGCACGCTGTCGCCGCGGACCTTCGGCAAATCCGGGGCGAGCCGGGTGGTCACCTGCACGTGCCGGGTCAAGATGTCGCTGCGCGCGAAATCGAGCACGTCGCGGGTGATCTCGTTGAGGTCGAGCAGCTGCCGATTCGATTCCCCCCGTTTGAACATCGCGCGCAGGCGACGGATCACCTCACCAGCGCGCCTATCGGCACTGGCGATGTCCTCCAGGATTTCGTCGATCTCGCGGAGATCGACGGGCTGACGGGCGAGCATACGCCGCGCGGCCTGCGCGTTGCTCAGGATAGCCGTCAGCGGCTGGCTGAGCTCGTGGGCCAGGGCCCCGGAGAGCTCGCCCAGGACGGCGACACGGCCGAGATGGGTCAAGAGCTGTCGCTGCTCCTGGGCCTCGCGCTGGGCGCGCTGGCGCTCGGTGATGTCGCGGATCGTGGTGATGAAGCAGGCATTTCCCCGCAGCTCGACGGTCTCGGTCGCGACGATGGTCTCGCGTACTTCTCCGGACCGCGTGAGGAACTGGGCTTCGACGTCGCGCACCGGGCCCGGCGCCTCGATCAAGAGGCGCAAGGTGGCCTGGTCCTGGGGGCTCGCCGCGAGCGGTAGCTCGGCCATGGTGCGGCCCACCGCGCCGGCACGCGTGTACCCGAAGAGCGTTTCCCAGCGATCGTTGACGTCGATGATCCGGCCGTCGGTACGCCGGCTGATCACCATCGCGTCGGGGCTCGACCGGAAGGCTCGAGCGAAGAGCTCCTCGGACGCGCGCAGGGCCTCGTCGGCTCGCTTGCGGTCGGTGATATCGACGTTGACCCCGAGCAGCCGCATCGGCTGGCCGAGCTCGTCGCGCAGCACCTCGCCCTTGCCCATCACCCAGCGGACACTGCCGTCGGGGCTGGCCACGCGGAATTCGACGTCCCAGGGCGCGCCCTTCTCGATCGCCGCCGTGATCGCCTCGGCCACTGTCGGCTGGTCGTCAGGATGCACCACGCGGAGCATGGCGCCGAACGGCGCGGAGCTCGACTGCTGCCGCCAGGTCGTGTCGCCCGACGGCAGACTCCAGTCCCAGATCGTCATCTGCGCGGCGTTGAGCGCCAGCTTCAAGCTCTCCTCATTGAAGATCGCCGCGCGCTCCGCCCGCCGCCGCTCCTGAATGACCGCGCTCAGCAGCAGGAGAGGGATGGAGGCCAGGATGAGGCAGAGCTGGATCGACAGCGCGCTGTCGCTCGGGGAGCTCGCGACGAACGGCCCGACCCGGTCCATCGCTCCGCGGGTCTCAAGCAGCACGACTGCGACCGTCGCGGTGCTCGTGCCGAGCGAGCCGAAACGCACCGCCGCCCAGACCAGGAACGGCAGCGGCGCATAGAGCAGGGCCTGGATGCCGGCCAGGCCGGAGTCGCGCCACACGAAGACCGTCACGCAGACACCGAGGAGGCAGATTCCGAGGCCGACGATCTCCGCGAACGTCCGGCGGGACACCCGGCGATGCGTGGACCGGCCGGCGTGAATCCACCCGATGATCATGGGGACGAGGGTCAGCTCGGCCAGGACGTTCGAGAAGAAGCGCGAGCGCCAGAGCTGCCAGTACGACCCCTCGCCCCACCCGACGAGCAGCACGAAGCCGGAATCCAGGAAGCTCGACGCAAACACGCCGACGATCGAGCCGAGGACGAAGATCCCGACATGACGGGAGTCGTCGAATCGCAGCGGCCGGCCCCCGATGAGCCGGCGAATGCAGAGGGCGCCGATCAGCGCCTCCGAGCAATTGCTGACGAACCAGAGGAGGATCATCGTCCCGGGGACGTCGTTGGCGAGCTGTATGGCCAGATGCGCGGGGAAGGCCGCGAGGAGCAAGACCGCCCACGAGCGCGTCGGCGCGAGCAGCAGGGCGGCCAGCAGGATCGAGTTGGGAGGCCACAGGGTGGAGACCGGGGACGGATGGATCGTGAACGCGAAGCCAACCCGCGCGCCGACGAAATACCCGATGCAGACGAGTGCCGCCGCGACGATCGTCGACGCTCGGTCCGTCGGGATCCTTCTCATCCCGATCTCAAGATTGTGGCCGCAGTCGCACGATGTATGGGCGCCCGTCGGTGGCGGTGCCGTTGACCTGCAAGAGACGCGTCGGCTGCCCCGATTGGGTTTGGGTGAAGAGCGTCGCCGTCCCCTTGCCGCCGCGCTCGCCCTGGATCACGAGCTTGCCGCCGGCGACCGTCACAGTACCCCTGGCGTCCATGACGCCGATCGTACGCGCCGAGGCCGCCCGATAGGTGCCATCGCCGGCGATCGTGACCTCCAGATAATCCTCGCGATCGCGGGAGCCCGCTAGCTCGAGAAGACCGACCCACTTGCCGGCGATGCTGGCCACGTCGGTGATCGCCACCGGCGAGGTCGTCGTCTCCGGCGCGCTGCCCGCGCAGCCGGCGAACGCGAGCGCGATCACCAGCCCCAGCGCACAGATACCTGATTTGTCAGGTCGCATCAGATCCTCCCGGGACGGATGCATGTCGAAAACGTCAAGAGTTTACCGCGTCGAGCGCCTGGAGCCATCGTCGGTTCTGGACATCGACATTCCGCGCGGCTCCTGTGGTAGCCTCACGGTGCCCGGGGGTCGTGAACATATCCGACCAACGTCCCATTGAGTAGACTCGACGGGCAGTTTAGGTGTAGCAACACTGAACTGGTGTAGCAGAAGAGGAGCGGAGGGCTAATCGTGCGCACGTTCATTGATCGTTCAATTCTCGCTACGGTCATCATCGGGCTCCTTTTCGTCGCGGCCTGCGCCAAGCGCCCGGTCGCCACGGTCAGAGAGGCGCCGCCGGCACCTGCGCCTGCGCCGCCGCCGGCCGCACCGCCGCCACCGCCCGCGCCGGCTCCCGTCGCGCCGCCGCCGCCGCCGCCGGTCGTCGCTGCTCCGGCACCGCCGCCGCCGGCGCCGCGTCCAGCGCCGCCGAAGGAGTACATGGCGGACGACAACCTCAAGCCGATCCACTTCGCCTTCGACTCGGCGAACATCCGCAAGGAGGACACGAAGATCCTCGACGCGACCGCCAAGTGGCTCGCCGGGAATCCGAACCAGATCGTCCTCATCGAAGGCCACTGCGACGAGCGCGGCACCGAGGCCTACAACCTGGCCCTCGGCGATCGTCGCGCGAAGGCGGCGATGAACTATCTGGTCGCGCAGGGCGTCCAGACCGACCGGATCACGATCGTGTCCTTCGGCGAAGAGCGGCCGATCTGCAAAGAGAACAATGAGGCCTGCTGGGGGCAGAATCGCCGAGACATGTTCCTGGTCAAAGAGAAGTAGGAACGCGTCATCCGCGGAAGCGCGCAAAGACCTCGCGCGCTTCCGCGGGTTGCACAAACTCCTCCCGTCAGCTCTGTCCGATCCCGATGATCCGCGCGGCGGTGCCCGTCAGGCGGCGCCGATGGCGCGATTGATGCCGGCGAGCAACGACTCGTCGTTGAAGGGCTTGCGGAGGTAGTCGATGGCTCCGACGCGACGCGCGCGCTCGCGCGTCGGCGCGTCGTCGTGGGCGGTGATGAAGACCACGGGGATCCGCCGCCCGGCCGCAATGAGTCTTTCTTGAAGGTCGAGCCCGCTGAGCCCGCCCAGGTGCACGTCGAGCACGAGACAGGCGGGGGTGGCCCTCTCGGATTCCAGAAATTCCTCGGCCGACGAGAACGTGCACACCCGGAATCCGCCCGCTCCGAGCAGGCGGCGGAGCGCGCGCAGGAGCGACGCGTCGTCGTCGATCACGTAGACGAGCGGCAACGGCGGCTGAGCCGGGCTCGACCGGTCCGCCATCTCTTCTCCGGCATCCGGACACTCAACCTGGGGCACGCGGCCGCACTATGGCCGAGCGCGTCCCCGTCGCCAATGCGCAGTTGGTCGCATACGGGCGGGCCGATTGGCTTAGTGGGCGGGCGACCCGTTCCGTGGAGCGGTATGCCACTCGCAGGGCAGCTCGACGTGGAGCGTAAGTCCGCGATCGGGATTGGCGACGGCCCGGATCCGGCCGCCGTGCGCCTCCACGATCGATCGGCTGATCGCCAGACCCATGCCGAGTCCCCCGGGCTTTGTGCTCACGAACCGATCGAACATCCGGACAAGGTGCAACTCCTCGGCGCCGACGCCGCTGTCGCGGACCGTGATCTCGACCAGGCCCGGCGTGCGGTGGGTGGTGGCGATCGCGACCTCGCGCTTGCCCCCGTCGGTATGGGCGATCGCCTCGCTCGCGTTGACGAGGAGATTCAGGATCACCTGCTGGAGCTGAATCGGGTCCCCGGCGAGCGTCGGCATCACAGGATCGAACACCCGAAGGATGGTGATCTCCTTGCGCGTGAAGTCGTGCCGGAGCAGGCTGACGACGTCATCGACCAGATCGTTGAGATCGAGACCCGCCTGGGGCGTGTGCTCCTTGCGCGACAGCGCCCGGAGCCGCTGGATGATCGCCGAAGCCCGCCGCGCGTCGGCGGCCATGTCGGTCAGGGCCTCCGAGACGTCCGAATGCGCGACGCCCTCGCGCTCGAGCAGCCGGATCGTGGCCTGGGCATTCGTCACGATCGCGGCCAGCGGCTGATTGATCTCGTGCGCGAGCGACGCGCTCAGCTCCCCGAGGGTCGTCACTCGCTGGGCATGCGCGAGCTCCTCGCGCTGCCGGCGCGCCTCCGCCTCGGCGTTGCGACGGCGGGTGATGTCGATGTAGGAGATCACGGCGCCGCCCTCCGGACGCCGGAAGGGCTCGACCGCCATTTCGAACCAGCGCTCGCCGGCCTGGGATCGGCGCGGGTACTCCAGCCGGACGTCGTCCTTCTTGCCGTTGAGGACCGTCGTTATAGCGTCCACCGCGCGGAAGGCGTCGCTGTCGCCGGCCGCGGCGGCCTGCCGCCAGATCTCCAGGCAGTTGGCGCCGACCGTCAGGCCGCGCGCCGGGTCGGCGCCTTCGTCGGCGAAGCGCGTCCACGAATGGTTGACGGCGATGATGACGCCGTCGCGGTCGATCGCCGCGACCTGGCCGTAGAGCGAGCCGAAGATGGCGCTCCGGAGCGCGTTGCTCTCGAGCACCGCCTGCAGAGCGGTATTCAGAGCGGTGATATCGATGACGGAGCCGACGTAGCCGACGAAGGCGCCGTCCTCGCCGATGCGGGGCACGCCGTGGTCGAGAATCCACCGATCCTCGCCGTTCTCGCGGCGCAACCGGTAGTCGATGGTGAACGATCGTCGCTCGGCTACCGCCTGGTGATACGCCTCGTCGGTGGCCTTCCGATCGTCGGGATTCACGCTGTCGATCCAGCTCTCCGCCAGCTCCTCGTCGGGGTGCCGGCCCGTCAGGTCGAGCCAGCGCCTATTGAAGTACGTCCTGCGGCCGTCGGGCTCGGACATCCAGATCATCAGCGGAGCGGTGCTCGGCCAGCAGCCGGAAGCGGTCCTCGCTCTCGCGCGCCGCGCTCGCGGCCCGGCGCCGCGCGAGCGCGTTGGCGAAGATCTCGGCCAGGAGCCGCAGGCGCTGGGCCAGCTCGTCGGGCCACTCGCGCTCCGCGCTGACCGAGCTGAACGCGAGCGCGCCGCCCACGACGCCTTCGATGATCAACGGCACCGCCACGAACGACCGGGTGCCGAGCGCGACCAGATTGCGCCGGTCGGTCGTGGCCGTGGAGGGGAGATCGTCGAGTTGCCCGGCGGTCACGACGTGACCGGCCTGCAGACGCGACGCCACCCACGGAAACGCCTTCTTCTCCAGCAGCCCCGAGACGCCCCGACACCTTCGCGGGTCCACGAATGGGTCACCTCGATCACGTCGTTGCGCCCCTCGTCGAGCTCGGCGAGCACCGCGCGGTCCAGGCGCAGACTCTCCACGATGCGCGCGAGCGCCTTCTCGATCTGCCCGGTCACCTCGCGCGCCGGCAACGTGACGAACGCGGCGGAGAGCTCGGAGACGAGCGTCTCGAAGCGGAGTCGCTCGGCGAGTGCTTTCTGAGCCCGCCGGCGCTGGCGCCGGTTCACGAGCAGACCGACGATCAGGGCGGCCTGGAGCGCGACCAGCGCGACACCGCCCAGCACCGGCCACTTGTACTGATCCCACGGCGAGGGCTCCCGGAAGCGCACCTCGCTCCCGGCCGGAAGCCGCGCCTCGTCGAGCCCCCACCGCCTCAGCTGACGCCAGTCGAACGCGTAGAGATTGGTAGCGCCGTCGGCCGGGCGAGGTCGATCGCCGCCGAGCACGCGCGCCGCGAGCTCGGCGGCTCGCACGCCCTGGGTATGGAAGCTCACGACGTGTCCGCCGACCATGCCGCCGCCGATGTACGTCTCGATCGGTCCGTACACTGGGACGCTCGCGCTCGCGGAGATCCGCCGGACGACTTCCGGCTCCGAGAAGGTTCTGACCGGTCGCGTCGCGCGATGAAGCCGCCGAACAGCACGATCGTGCCCTTCGAGAGCGCGGCGACTCGCTCGAGCACCTGGTCGACCGACAGATCGCTGAGGTACTCGACGGCGACTCGCCCCCGATAGCGGTCGGAGTCGAGCTGACGTCTGGCGGCTGCCTGCCATACCCGGTCTGTCGGCGAGGTCCCCGTGATCACGACCACTTGGCGCGTGTCGGGCTGCAGAGCGAGCGCGGCGTCGAGCGTCCCCGCCCAGTCGACGTTCAACCAGAGGCCGGTGACGTCGTCGTCGAGCTTGAGATCGCCGAGAGCGGCTCGGTCGACGCTGGAGAACACGATCGGCGCGCCCGGGAAGAGATCCGCGCGATTCTGGACCGCGAACCGCAGCGCCCGGCTGGCCAGCGCGACGACCAGGTCGAGCTTGACGTCTGATACTTGTGCGTGAGCAGAGCTCGGAGCTCGGGCCGCGGCTCGTCGCCCTGGAACAAGGTCAGGTCGAGGTACTCGGTGTAGAAGTAGACGGGCGACGACAACCGAGAGGTCAAGGTCGATCGGAACGCTTCATCGAGGACGATCTGGGCCGGCGTCAGTCGCGGCGAGGCGAAGAGCAAGAGCACGTTGACCGGCGGCGAGGTCTGGTCGATCGCGGGAGATTCGCCGTCGGCGGCCATGGCCGACGCCGCGATCAGCGAGTGCCGCGAGCAGCGCCCACGACGCCAGGTTCGCGCGCGGACCGCAGCGCGGCCACCACGCGACGCACGGGCCTTCGGACGAGCGATTCATCTCGCTCCCTTTACCACCCTCAGGGTCAGGGCACTGCGGCTCGTCGAACCGGACGAGCCGTTGCGTTCGACCGAAGCCCTTATGGTTCCGAAGTCAGTATGGTACACGACCCGAGAGGATGCGAGCCGGCGTTACTTCGAGCGGCGGAGATTGACGGGAAGCCCGGCCGAGACCTGTCCGGTCATGGTGTCCTCGCCTGACCGTGAGCTCACCGAGCGTCACGCGGTCGAGCGACAGGGTCAACAGCTCGCCCTGCACGGATCCCTTGACGCCGCCGGTCAGCCGCGACCAGCCTCCGACACTCATGTCGCCGGCGACGTCCGCGCCGGTCTGAATCAAGGTCATCGTGACCGGAACCAGCCTGCCCTGGGTCTCGACGCGTCCCGTCCACACGCCGGAGACGTTGGCCATCGGCGCGTGGGCGGCAGGCACGAGAGCTCGCGCCACGACCCCGCACCCGGCCGTGAGCGCGCAGGTCAGCGCCGTCAGCAGCGCGATCGTCAGCCTCATGAGAGCTTCACTAGCAGGTCCTGATCTCCGCGTCATGTTGGACCTTCGTCGTATCGGCGCGCCACAGATACCGGGCTTCCCCGGACCAAGGTCCACTCGCCAGGCACTCGGCCGCGCGCAGCGAAGGTCGGCCTGCTTTCGCCGCGCCGTCCCTTCGCTTGCGTTGGCGCGGTCGTGACCGTACATTGCGGTCGGAATTCGAGGCGTGCGTCGCCGGTTCCCCTCGTGCACCGCATTGATTCTTCCTCGAGCGTGTGATGTCGACCTCGCCCGGCGCTGAGGGCGCGCCGCCTGCGCCCGCTGGTCAGAGGTCCGACCGCCCGCGGAGTATGCCGTCCCGCATGCGAGCGACCGTGCTCGTTGGTGTCCTGGTCCTGCTCGCGGCGGCTCCGGGAGCGTGGTGGTACTTCAACGCCGGGCCGCGCGGCTCGACCTCGACCGACGGTCGCGAACCGGTCGCGGCGTTGGTCGGGGCCCAGGCGTGCGCCGGCTGTCACCCGCAAGAGCACGCGCGCTGGGCGGAGTCGGATCACGCGCGCGCGATGCAGGTCGCGAGCGAGACCACCGTGCTCGGCGATTTTGCCGACCGCCGCTTCGCTCATGGCCGCGTCAGCACCACGTTCTTCCGGCGCGACGGCCGCTTCATGGTCAGGACGGACGGGCCGGACGGCAAGCTGGACGACTTCGAGATCAAGTACACCTTCGGCGTGAGGCCGCTCCAGCAGTATCTCGTCGAGCTGCCGGGCGGGCGGCTTCAGGCGCTGTCGATCGCCTGGGACGCCCGCCCGCGCGAGGCGGGCGGCCAGCGCTGGTTTCACCTCTATCCGAACGAGACGATCGACTTTCGCGACGAGCTCCACTGGACCCGCCGCCAGCAGAACTGGAACTACATGTGCGCGGACTGCCACTCGACGAACGTTCGCAAGAACTACGACGCCGCCGCCGGCCGCTACGCCACCACGTGGTCGGAGATCAACGTGGCGTGCGAGGCCTGCCACGGCCCGGGCTCTCGGCACGTGGCCTGGGCCGGGGCAACACGAGCCGGCCGAACCTACGACGAGCACGATCGCAAGGGGCTGACGGTCGTCTTGCGCGAGCGGCGCGGCGCGCAGTGGGCCATCGACGCGGCGTCGGGCACCGCGAAGCGGAGTGTGCCCAGGACCACCGGGGTCGAGCTCGACGTGTGCGCGCAGTGTCACGCGCGCCGCAGCCAGATCTCATCGGACTACACTCCGGGCCGGCCGTTCCTCGATCACTACCGTCCGGCGCTCCTCTCGGCGCCGCTCTACTGGTCCGACGGGCAACAGCGAGACGAGGTCTACACCTGGGGCTCGTTCCTCGAGAGCCGCATGCACGCCGCCGGCGTGACGTGCAGCGATTGCCACGAGCCCCACGGCCAGAAGCTGCGCGCGCCCGGCAACCAGGTCTGCGCGCAGTGCCACGCGCCGGCCAAGTACGACGCCGCGACGCATCACTTTCACCGCGCCGGCGGCCGCGGCGCCGAGTGCGCCGGCTGCCACATGCCGTCCACTCCCTACATGATCGTCGACCCGCGCCACGACCACGGCTTGACGGTGCCGCGGCCGGATCGATCGGTCGCGTTCGGCGTGCCCAACGCGTGCACGCGCTGTCACACCGATCGCAAGCCCGACTGGGCGGCGGCACAGGTGCGGGCCTGGTACGGCCGGGACCCCGCCGGCTACCAGCGATTCGCCGAGGCGTTCCACGCCGCGCAGACGGGCGCCGGTGTCGCGCCCCAGCAGCTCGCCGCGCTAGCCCGCGACCCGGCTCAGCCCGCCATCGTCCGCGCCTCGGCCCTGGCGCAGGTACCCGGCGATCTCGCGCGCTCACCGGCCGGCGTGGACGCGGTGAGGCAGGCGCTCGGCGACGCCGATCCGCTCGTGCGCCGCGCCGCAGTGGAGGCGCTGGAGTCCTTGGCGCCCGACCGGCGGGCCGCGCTCGCCGCCGGTCGCCTGAGCGACCCCGCGCGTCTGGTCAGGATCGAGGCTGCGCGGGTGCTGGCGCCGGTTCGGCCGGAGTCGCTCGACCAGGCGACGCGCGCCGCCTACGAGCGCGCGGCGGCCGAATTCGTGGCCGCGCAGCGCTCGAACGACGACCGGCCCGAGTCGCGGACGAACCTGGGCACGTACTTCGCCGCGCGAGGCCGCGTGACGGCGGCCGAGACGGAGCTGCGCGCGGCGCTGGCCCTCGACCCGACCTTCGTGCCCGCCTACGTGAACCTCGCCGACCTCTACCGCGCCGAGCAGCGCGAGCCCGACGTCCGGCGCGTGCTCGCGGAAGGATTGACCGCCGTGCCCGACGACGCGTCTCTGCACTACGCGCTGGGGCTGGCGCTGGTGCGGGCGCAGCGGACCGCCGAGGGGTTGACGCACATCGAGCGGGCGGCCGCCCGAGCGCCCGACAACGTGCGCTTCGTCTATACCTACGCGGTCAGCCTGCACTCGACCGGCAGAGCTCGCGAGGCCATCGCTGTCCTCGAGAAAGCCCTGCGCCGCCGTCCGAACGACCGTGACGTGCTCGTGGCCCTGGCCACGTTCAACCGCGACCAGGGCGCTCTCGGCCCGGCGCTGCGCTACGCCGAGCAGATGGCCGCGCAGTATCCCGACGACCCCGAAGCGCAGCAGCTCGTAGCCCAGCTGCGCGCCCGATCCCCCCGCTGACGCGGGCGATTCTCGCCGATACCTGGACCTTCGTCCAGGCTCGTCGCGACGATTAGGTCGTTGGTCCGATTGACGAGATCGACCTCTCTTGTCTATCGTCCCGCGCGCGTAGGGAGGCGCCGACATGATGAGGTTCGACCACTGCGGATACTCACGTGCGTGCTGGCGGTTTCGCTGGCCCTCGCCGGCCGCGCCGCGGCCGACGAGATCCTGTTCCTGAATGGTGACCGGCTGACCGGCAAGATCGTCAGCGCCGACGGCGGCAAGCTCACGATCAAGACCGAAACCGCCGGCGACGTCACCGTGGACCTGGCCAAGGTCAAGACCTTCTCGACCGACGAGCCCATCGTCATCAAGACCGGCGACACCACCCTGAGCTCCAAGGTCACCCCCGGCGCCGACGGCACCGTGCAGGTGGTGCCCGTCGCCGGCGGGAGCCCCCAAGTCATCGCGCTCAAGGACGTGGCGAAGATCAATCCGCCGCCGGTCAAGTGGACCGGGTCGTTCGTCGCCAACGCGATGATCACCACCGGAAACTCGGAGACCGAGAACTTCGGCGTCAGCCTGAACGCCGTGCGGCGCAGCGAGATCGACCGGATCATCCTGGGCGGCGCCTACTACTACGGCCGGCAGGAGGACAAGGATACCGGCGACAAGAACACTACGATCGACAACTGGTACCTCCGCGGGAAGTACGACTACTTCCTGACGAAGAAGTTCTATCTGTACGGCTCGGCGCGCGTCGAGCAGGACAAGATCGCCGACCTCGACCTGCGCCTGACGCTCGCCGCCGGCCCCGGGTATCAGTGGTTCGAGACGCCCACCTTCAACCTGTTCACGGAAGTCGGCCTGGCGTGGGTCTACGAAAACTTCGAGGGCGGAGGCAGCGAAGATCACATCGCGGCGCGGTTCGCGTACCACGTGGACTGGACGCCGTACAAGACGATCAAGCTCTTCCACAACCTCGAGTGGCTGCCGAACATCACCGATTGGTTCGGTGACTACAACCTGAACGTGGACGCCGGGCTTCAAGCGACGATCTACGAGGGCCTCTTCGCCGAGGCCAAGATCGAGTTTCGACGCGACAGCATGCCCGCGCCCGGAGCGAAGAAGGACGATGTACGCTACCTCTTCGGCGTCGGCTGGGCGTTTTGATCGCTCGGTCGCACATCCTGAGGCGCATGGCAGGCCGTCGAGGATTCGAGGCGCAACGAACAGTGACGGAGGAGACTCGATGAAGGCGCTGATCGCGGTGCTCATCGTGACCGCGGTTCTGGGGATCCAGGCCTGCACGTCGACGGACACGCCGCGCGCAGAGGACGCGCCGGCCCTCAGCGGTCCCGTCGGCGAGGCCGTGATGGTGACAGTCCGCGGATGGATCGACGCGATCGACAAGACCAACCGCACCGTGACCTTGAAGGGGCCCCGGGGCGGGACGGTGACGCTCGACGTGAAGGATCCGACGAAGCTCGACACCGTGGCCGTGGGCGACCCGGTCGTCGCGGCCTTCATCGAGGCGCTGGCGCTTCAGGTCAAGAAGGTCCCCGGCGCGACGCCCGGCGTGAGTGTGACCGAAGCTAGAATCGCCTCGAAGCCCGGAGAAACCCCATCGGGCGCGGTCGGCCGTGAGGTTACCGTGACCGCGACGATCGCCGCGGTAGACAGAAAGGCGCAAACCGTGACCATCAAAGGCCCTCGTGGCAATACGGAGACTATCAAGGTGAAGGACGCGACGAACCTCAAGGGAGTCGAAGCCGGCGACGTGGCGGAGCTGACCTACACCCAGGCGCTGGCGGTCACGCTCGACCGGGCCGGCCAATGAACGCGCGGGGTCGGATCCTCGTCGCGGCAGTCTTCGCACTCTTGCTTCCGGGCCTCGCTCCGGCGCAGGAGCTTCAAGGGACCTTGAAGAAGATCAAGGACAGCGGAACGATCTCGATCGGATACCGAGAGCAGTCGGTACCCTTTTCCTTCCGCGGCAACGACGGAAAGCCCGAGCGGCTACTCCGTCGACCTCTGCCAGCGGATCGCGACAGGCATCCAGCAGCAGCTCAAGCTGGCGAAGCTCGACGTGAAGTGGGTGCCGGTAACCCCCGAGACGCGGATCGCCTCGGTCGTCAACGGCACGGTCGATCTCGAGTGCGGCTCGACGACGAACACGCTCTCCCGCCAGGAGCAGGTCGACTTCAGCCACATGATCTTCGTCGACGGCGGCAGCCTGCTCGTCAAGGCCGACAAGGTGTCCGCTATGCAGGACCTCGGCGGCAAGAAGATCGCCGTCATCCCCGGCACGACGACGGAGACCGCGGTGCGCGCCTCGCTCCAGAAGTCTTTCGTCACGGCGCAGATCGTTCCCGTGAAGGAGCATCGAGAAGGGCTCGCCGCGGTGGAGAGCGGCAGCGCCGACGCCTATGCGTCGGACCGCGTGATCCTCGTCGGGCTCGCGGTGACGGCCGCGGAGCGGGAAATTCGCCATCGCCGAGCAGTACCTGTCCTACGAGCCCTACGGCTTCATGCTGCGGCGGGGCGACGCTCCGTTCCGGCTGGCCGTCAACCGGGTCCTCTCGAGCCTCTACCGGTCGCGCGAAGTCATGCAGATCTACGCCCGCTGGTTCGGCAAGCTCGGCGAGCCCGGCAGTCTCTTGATCGCGATGTACGCCTTGCACGCGCTGCCCGAGTAGGCGGCGCCGGCGCTCCGCGTCCGGGCCGGCCTCGGGGCTCGGCGGTCGGGCCGCGCTGGTATGCTAAGCGCGCGATGAGCGAGACTTCTCCGAGGCGTGCTCGCCTCTGGCGCTATCTCGGCTACGCCGCGGGCGCCGTGCTGGCTCGTTGCGCTCGTCCTGGTCCTCGGCTTGTGGCTCGCCGTGCGCGTCTGGGGGCCGGAGTTCGCGCGCGAGCGCCTGGAGACCGCGCTCACGTCGGCGCTCGGGCGCCCGATACGCGTCGAACGGGTCGACGTCCAGCCGTGGCTCGGACGCGTGGTGATCGACAACGTCACCGCCGACGCCCGACCGGGCGAGCCCGGGTCCCCAGCTCGTCAAGCTGGGACGGTTCGAGGTCAACTTCGGCATCAGCAGTCTGTGGCGCCGCCGCCTGGTCCTGCGCTCGATCCGACTCGACGACCTCGACCTCGCGATCCGGCGCCGGAGGCGGTCCCGCGCTGCGCGAGATCCCGATGATCCCGGAGGTCGTCCAGGCCGGGCCGGTGGAAGTCGAGCTCGGGACCGTGGAGCTCCGTCGCGGGCGCATCGTCTACGACGACCCGGCGAAGACCACGCGGATCGAGGCGCGGGGCGTGACGGCGAGCCTCTCGCCCGGACGCGAGGCGATGAGCGCCACTCTCGCCGCTCAAGAGCTCGGGCTCGACGCCGACAAGCTCCACGAGCGCGTCGAGCAGCTCGAGGCCGACGTGCGCATCGCGCCGACGCGGCTCGACCTCCGACGCCTGGCCGGGCACGTGGGAGAAGGCGCGCGTCACCGTCGCCGGCCGCGTCGAAGGGCCCTTCGATCAACCGCGTCTCGACCTGACCGCGCGCGGCGCCGTCGAGCTGGCCGGGGATCGCCCGACGGGTCGGCTCGACCGTGCCCGCTGGCCGGCGCTGCTGCGCGTGGACGCGCGGCTCGCGGGCCCGGTCGCGCTCGCCGCGCGTGACCGCGGACGTCGCGTTCGACGAGCTCGCCGCCGGCCCCGTGAAGGCGCGGGCCGGGAAGGCGCACGTCGCGCTCGCCGACGGCGTGCTCTCGGTCACCAAGCTCGACGCGCGAGCGTTCGACGGCTCGGTGAACGGCTCGCTCGTGCTCGATCTCGCGCATCTCGACCGCGCGCACGCACGCTGCTCGCCGCGCGTGGCGTCTCGATCGCCGCGCTCGAGGCGCTCGCCGGGTGAAGACCGGCGTCGGCGGACGCCTCGACGGCGACGTCGACGCCCGCGGCGATCTGCGCGACCCCGCGCGCATGCAGGGCCGCGTCCGCGTCCAGGCGCGCGATGTCCGGCTGCCCGAACGGCCTCGCCTCGCTCGGGTCCGGGTACCGTGGAGGCCGAGGCGCAGGGCCAGCGCGGCACGTTCGTCGCTCTCGCGTGGCGTCGCGAGCTGGCCGGGCCTCAGCTCGAAGCGCGACGGGCAGGCGACCCTCGACGGGCCGACGGCGCTGCGGCTGACCGCTGACCGGCGAGCTCGCTCGGCTGGGCCCGCTGGTCGGGCAGAGCCGCGGCGTCCGGCGACGCCATGCTCGCCGCTGATCTCACCGGGCCGTTGGCGCGATCCCGTGCTGGCCGGCAAGCTCGAGCTCCGCTCGCCCGCGGTCGCCGCTCTGCGCGCGGACCAGATCGTGCCGCCCTTCGAGCTCACGCAGCGCTCGCTGCGCCTGACCGCCGCGAGCGCTCGCCGCGGCCGCGCCCAGCTCGTCGCCTCCGGCACTCTCGCCTGGCCTCAGGGCGCCACGCCCGCGATTCCGCCCGTCGAGCGGTCCGCGTCGACCTGCAGGCACAGACGCAGGACGTGAGCCTCGAGGATGCGTGGCCCTGGCTTCCGCCGCCGGGTCCGCGGCAGCGGACCGATTCGAGCGGAGCGTCGCGATGAAGGGCACGCTGACGCCTGGCGCGCGGCCGGACAGATCGAGTCGAGCGGCCTGACCTGGGCCGCATGATCCCGCCGGCGCGCGACCTCAACGGGACGCTTCGAGGCGACGCCCGAGCGCATCGAGGTTACCGCCTGCAGGCGATCGTGCTCGATGCGCCGCTCACCGCGCGCGGCGCTGGCGCTGGGCGGGCGGCGGCGAGGTCGAGGCGGCACGCAGTCGGCTCGATCTCGCGCGGCTGCCGGGCCTGCCGGAGCAGCTCCGCGTCGAAGGCCGCGCGCGGGCGAGTGTCACCGCGCGGTCCGCGACGGCCGCGTCACGGCTCGGGCCGGGTGCTCGGCGAGCGCCTCGCCGTCGCCGGCTGGGCGCTCGGACCGGGCACCGCCGACGTCGCGCTGAACGATACGCGCTGATCAGGAGACGTCGCCCTGCCCGAAGCGCGGATCGCGGCGAGCGCCCAGGGCCGGCTGGACGGCGTGGTCGCGACGCCCGTCTCACAGCAACCGACTTCGAGCTTGGGCCGCTCCTTCGCCAGCTCCGCCCGGATCTTTTCGCCGATGCCGACGGCCGACTCTCCGTGCGTGGCCACGCTCGACGTGCCGTCTCGCGACCCGCGCGCCGCGCGCGGGCTGATCCGCCTCGAGCCCGTGCGGCTCGAGATGCTCGGCGAGCGCTGGGAAGCGCAGGGGCCGATCCTCGTCCGCCGCGAGCCGGGCCGCTTCACCCTCGAGCGCCTCGACGTCACCGGCCGACTCGGCACCGCCACGGCCACGGGCCGGCTCGACGACGGCGGCACGCTCGATGGAACGCTGCGCGGTCAGGTGCCGCTCGCCCTGCTGACGGTCTTGCGTCGCGAGGTTCGGGAGGCCGCCGGGCAAGCTCGACCTCGACGTGCGCGTCGGCGGCACCGCTCGCGAAGCCCGACCCTTCTGGGCCGGGGCACGATCAGCGAGCGGGCTGCTCGCGCTACGCGACCTGCCCTTCGTGACTCCGCGATATCGAAGGCCGGCTCGCGTTCGCGCCGGCGCGGCTTCGCCTCGAGGAGCTCAAGGCCGCGTCGGGACGGGAACCGCTCCGCGCCACCGGAGAAGCCGCGCTCGATGGCGGCGCCCTCGGCGCCTATCAGGTCACGCTCACCGGCCGCAGTGTCGCGCCTCACCCCGGTCGAAGGTCTCGACACCGTCTGGAACGCCGACCTCACGCTGGTCGGGCGCGGCGACCGCGGATTCGTGCGGGGCGAAGCGCAGCTGGTGCGCGGGGCCTATACCCGAGATCTCTCGATCCTGCCGCTGTTGCTCAACAGCGGCCCGCGCACGAACCGGTCGAATGGGGCCGCGGATCGCGCTCAAATCGACGTTCACGCTGGACGACAACCTGTCCGTGCGGTCACCCCAGGCCCACGTCCGGGCCGGCGGCACGCTCGCGCTCCACGGCACCGTGGCGCAGCCGATGATGATGGGCAGCGTCGAGACGCAGGAAGGGCGTATCATGTTTCGCCGGAACCGGTTCATTCTCGAGAACCCGGTGTTGCGCTTCGATGACCCGCGACGCATCAACCCGTACCTCGATGTGCGCGCGAACACCCGGATCCGGACGTACGACGTCACCATGTGGCTCTCGGGTCGCGCCGATGATCTGACGATCCGGCTCTCGTCCGAGCCACCGATGCCGCAGCAAGACCTTCTCGCTCTGGTCACCCTCGGGGCGACGCGAGACGAGCTCGGGAGCAGCGGCGGCGGCCTGGTGTTCGCCGCCGAGGCCGCCCAGCTCGTGGCACAGGAGCTGATCGGCAGCGGGGCTCAACGACCCGATCGTCGACATCGTCGAGTTCGGCAAGACCGACACGGGCCAGCAACGATTTCGCGTGGGCAAGCGCGTCAACGACCGGACGCTGGTGACCTACACGGGGAGCTTCGCCGAAGGCGGCAAGCAGAAGCTCCGCGTCGAGTATCAGGTCTTGGGCCCGTTGCTGCTCGCGGGGGAGCAGGCCTTCGATGGCGCCTTCGGCGGCGACGTGATCTTGCGCTTCGCTTCCGATGATCCGCCGTCTCGCGGCGGCCCTACGCCGTGTCCGTCACGCGTTGCCCGCGACCATCGCGGCCAGTCCGCTCCGCCTGCGCCCATGGTCACGGCCGTCGAGGTCGGCCCGCCCACCTGCTCACCGGCCCTCCGCCCGAGCAGTTCCTTACGGATCTGCCGGTCGGCCGCTCTCGCGCGCGCGGATCCGCGAGAGCCTCGATCGCCTCTGGGCGCTCGGGATCTTCGAGAGCGTCGAGGTCGACATGGTGCCCGAGCCCGGCGGTGTCCGGCTCCGGTACCGAGTCTCGCGGCGCCCGCACGTCGAGAGCGTGGACTGGACGGGCCGGACCTCGGCCTCGACGGCCGCCGGACCTCGCCGCCGCGGCGGCGCTCGCGCATCGGCGGGCCGGCCGAGCCCGAGCGTCTCGAGCGCGCGCGGAGCGAGGTGCTCGCGCGGCTGCGCCGCGAAGGGTACCTCGGCCGCCGACCGTCCGGGTCGAGGCGCGCGTGAATCCCGGCGACCAACGGTCGGGCCGTGACCTTCGTCGTCGACGCCGGAAGGAGGCCTGGGTGGGCCGGGTCGAGATCACGGGGCTCGTACGCGCCGAGGTCGAGCCGCTCCGCAAAGCCCTGGACCTCGAGCGAGGGCGACGTGTTCCGTGACCGCCGCTGGCGCGACAGCGTCCGCGCCTTCGAGGCGGCCCTTCGCGCGCAGGGATTCTTCGAGGCCCGTGTCACGCCACACCGCCGCCCGCCTTTGACCCCGCGACAGGCCGTGTCGACCTGACCGTGGAGGTCGTCGAGGGGCCGACGCACCCGGGTGGAGTTCGTGGGTCGCGACGCGCTCAAGCGAGGCGGCGCTGCGCGAGCGAATGGTCTTCGCCGCCGACCGCACTGTCGATGACGTCGAGGTGCGGGCGAGCGCCGATCAGATCGAGAAGGCCTATCACGAGGCGGGCTACCACTTCGCGAAGGTGGCGGGAACGCTCAGCGGCGACGCGAGCGAGCGCGTCGTCAGATTCGAGATCGACGAAGGCCCGCGTGTCGCCGTCGAGAGCATCGTGTTCGAGGGCGCGCGACGCTCCCCGCCAAGCAGCTGGCCGAGCAGATGCAGACGCGGCCGGCGGGGCTGATCCCGTTCGGCCCTTCAAAGGTCTCTTCGTCGAGGAACGGCTCGAAGAGGACATGCGTCTGCTTCGGCAGTACCTACCGTACACAGGGGTTTCCGTCGGCGGAAGTCGGTCCGCCCAGGGCGACCTTCAGCGACGACCGGACGCGGGCGCGAATCGTCGTCCCGGTCGTCGAGGGGACGCGGCGGATGGTGCCGGCCGTCACCGTCACGGGCAACCACGTGCTCGGCGTCGAGCCGATTCTCAAGCGATCGGATTCCGTGCCGGCGATCCCTGGGACGCGGTGCGAGCCGAGGATGCCCGACGCAAGGTGGAGCAGCTCTATCAGCGGCGCGGGTACCGCGGCACGATCGTCGGGCTGAGCACGGCCGACAAGGATGGCGCGGTGTCGGCGAGCTACTCCGTGCAGGAAGGCGAGCTCACGCGGATCGGCCAGATCACGATCTCGGGCCTCACGGCCACCAAGCCGTACGTCGTGGAGCGTGAGCTTCAGTTCGAGCCGGGCGAGCCGCTGACGGCCGTCACGCTCTCGGAGGCGCGCCGCCGCCTGGATGCGACGCGCCTCTTCGATCGCGTGGACGTCGAGCCGCTCGGTGATCCGAACGCACCGATCCGCGACGTGCAAGTGGTCGTGCGCGAGGCGAAGCCCTGGCGCTTCGAGTTCGGCGCGGGCTACGATACCGACGACGGCTTTCGCGGCTTCGTGACGCTCGGCTACGACAATCTGTTCGGCACCGGCCGCAGCGCCTCGGTTCGCCAGCGCATCAGCCAGAAGGGGAGTCGCTCGGAGGTCAACTATCGCGAGCCCTGGGTCTTTGGCTCGAGCTGGATGGGTGAGGCCCTCCTGTTCCGCGACCGGACACAGGAGATCGGCTACATCAGCGATAGTTTCGGCTCGACATTGACCGTGGAGCGTGAGCTGCTGCACAAGCCTCTTCCGGCCCGAGGAGCCGACGGATCACCCCAAGAGCCTGCGCGGCGGGTTCCGGTACCGGGTGCAGGAGTACCGCCGCGAGGACATCGATCCCGATCTCATCGCCGACGGCAGTATCCCGGAACGGGACGATCTCGTCACGAGCGTGACGTCCTATCTCACGCTCGAGCTTCGCGACCTGCCGTCGCGATCCACGGCACGGCAGCTATCACTTCGCCGGGCTCGAGGTCGGAAGCTCGGCGCTCGGCGGCACCATCAACTTCGTGAAGTTCCGGCTGGAGGATACCTGCTTCTCTCCTGGCCTCCTCCGACCGTGCTGGCGGTTTCGACCCGCTTCGGTCTCGCCGCGCCGTACGCGGACACCCCGGATCTCGTCATCGAGGACCGATTCAAGGCCGGCGGCTCCACGACCATACGCGGTTACAAGCTGGATCAGGTCGGGCCGCTCGACGCGAGCGGCAACCCACAAGGAGGCGATCTCCGGATTCTCCTGAACCTCGAGTGGCGTTTTCCGCTCTACCGCTGGCTCGGCGGCGTGGTCTTCTTCGACGCCGGCATGGTCACGCCCCGTGTGACCGATTTCGCGTGGAACGCCTTCTACCCGGGTGTCGGCGGCGGGCTGCGGATCGCCACGCCGATCGGTCCGATTCGCCTCGACGTGGGCTACGGGCTCCGGCAGATCCGCGACGACGACCGGATCCAGGTCTATCTCACGGTTGGCCAGGCCTTCTGATGCCTGCCGGCGGCCGGCGCCGTACGGGCTCCGGCGACGGGAGCTCGCGGCGCTCGCGCTGCTCATGGCTCTGCTGCACGTCGCGTTCGTGTCGGCCGGACCGGTCGACACCTTGCTGGCGCAGGTCGACTCCCGAACGATCTCGTCGAGCGATATCGCGCTGGCGCGAGCGCTCGGCGTGTTCGGCTTCGCGCCGTCGGGCTCGCCGATCGAGCGATCCGACATCGATCGATTCGTCGACGCGCTCTTGATGCTCGCGGAAGCCGGGCGGATCGGCATCGAGGTCGAGCCGGCCGCGATCGACGCAGCGTGGGTCGCCGTCGGCATCCGCGCCGGGGGTGAGGCGGCGCTCGAACGCTGGCTCGAGACGAAGGCCATCGATCGCGATTGGGCCCGGCGCTTCGTCGAGGAAGATCTCGTGAAGGCGAAGTTCCTCGACGCGCGCTTCGCCGCATTCGTGTTCCCGGACGAGGACGCGATCAGCCGGGAGCTCGGCCCGGGGCAGCACGACGAGGCCGCTCGCGAACGGGCGCGCGAGCGGCTCGTGCGTCAGGCGGCGTCCGAAGCACAGGCGACGTGGCTCGCCGACGCTCGTCGTCGCGCTTCCATCAAGATCTTGCTCCCTACGGGGTCTTCGGTCGCGCCTCCTTTCACCTTGCCGTGAACGCTCTATCGGGGCGGCGCCGGGGCGGGGCAGTGAGGGGGGTGCCTGGACCACGCGGCACGCGTGCGCTGCTCCTGGGTGGCTGGGCTCCATCTGGGCGCGCCTCGTCCGGCGCGTGCTTGGAGGGAACGGGTCCAGGCACCCCCCTCACTGCCCCGCCCCGGCGCCGCCCCGATGATGTCGTTCGCGGCGCGCCGAGCGTTGCGCGCATGCAGTCCGTGGCGGCTGGATCATGGGGGCGGCGCGATTCGGGGCGGCGATCTGGTCAGCTTGGACGCGGCGAGGGCGGACGTGGTAGGCCGTCGGTGGGAGGCGGATGGGGTCGGTTGAACTTCGCAGTGTCTAGCGGGACGGGGTGCTGGGACTTTCGGCGGTGAGCGGGGGGGTGGGGGTGCGGATGGCAAGGTCTAGGGCGCGGAGCATGGCGAGGATGTAGATGTCTTCTCGCCAGCGGGCGAAGAGGTGGTCGGCGCCGAGGGCGACGACGTTGATACCGCCCGGCCACACCGTGTCGGCGAGGAGCACCACGCCGTCGTTGGGGCCGTGAGCGCTGAGCACCTGATAGCCCGGGTAGACCTGGTAGCCCACGCTGCCGGAGACGGGCACCGCGACGATGTTGAGGACCGTGATCGTCTGCGGCAACCGCAAGGTTTCGAAGCGGCGCCGGCTCCGCGCGGCCTCGAGCGATTCGAGCGCGTCCCAGCTCCAGCCGCTCAGCCAGAAGATTCCCCGGGCCACCCATCTCACCGGCACACGCAGGGCCGAATCGGCAAGCGGTGTCCCGCGGAGCGAGCCGGCGATGTTGATCCAGGCGGCGACGCACGCGGTCTCCCCGGACGTCAGGCCGGATAAGGCCGTCGCGGCCTCGGCGCCCGACTTGCTGGCGCTCACCAGCACGATAGGCCCGTCGCCGCAGCCGGTCTCGCGTATCGTCCGCACGATCACGGCCGCGTTGTCCTCGACCGAGTCGCTTTCCCCGGTCTCGATCAGGCGATTGGAGACGCCGAGCGTGTCGGCCATGCGGCGCTGATTGGCGAAGTCGGCGCCGTTCTCGGGATGGCTCTTGTAGAGCCACGACGGCGCGAAGAGGAGCGTGTAGGGGAAGCCGTGCGGACGGCCCAGCGCGGCCGCGGCGCGGTCCGGCCCCTCTTGCAAGTAGCGGTCGAACGCGGCTTGCACCGTGCGGCTGCGGGGCTCGCCCGAGAGGGCGCGCGCGAAGACGAGCGCGGCGAAATCCATCGACGTCCTGTCCGCGAGCTTCTTCAGAAACGCCTGATCCGGCAGCCTCGTGTCGAACGCGGCCCCTCCGAGCTGAGGCTCGCTCGGCACGATGTCGGTCAGGCGAGAGCTTCCCGCCATGGCGTGACGCCGGGCATCGGCCGAGCGCCTGGCCAAAAGATCGGCGAGCAGCCGGCGCGCCGCGTCCGAGTCCACCAGGGCTGCGAGCTCCGAATCCGGCGAGTTGCTGTTCGCCAGATCGATCGGCCGCGCGCAGCCGAACATCAGGAGCGCCGCGAGCACGCTGCTCTTCAGCCACCACGCGTAACGGACCGCCACCGAACGTCCTCCGATCCGCAGATCGACTGTCGTAGCGGCCATTATAGGCGGGCTCCGCCGACCGTTGACGGGACTTCGCGGGCGCTGGATCAGCCCGCGGCGGGCCGGGCGATCTCCTGCAGGTACCATTCGGTATAGCGGATCACGTTGTACTCGCGCTTCGTCGAGTAGGGCCCCGGCGTGAACGCCGACGAGTTCACGCCGGCCTGATTCTTCTCGCAGAGGTCCCAGTCCTGCTCGCTGGTGAGCTCCCAGAACGGGAGCAAGACGTCCAGCGCGTAGTCCTTCCCCTCGACGGCATCCTCGGCGACGAGCCACTGAACCTGCACGCGCGTCGTCTGCGGCCCAGCCGGCGAGAGCCGCGTGGACACCGAATGATCGCCGCTCGAGTGATTCCAGAAGTTGGGCATCGTCCGCATGCGGAGCGTGCCGACGTCGCGCGTCCGGTAGGCGCCCATCAGCGGCGCGACGGGTCGCCCGTCGATCGACTCGCTGACCCAGCCCGGCACCAGCGGGGTGCGGTTGATCGACCACCAGCAGTCGGCAGACGGGAAGCGCACCATGCCGGCTTCCTGGTAGTCGATGCGAAGGCCGTCGGCCGCCAGGCGGTCCGAGGTCGCCCGGGCCTGCGCCTCGATCTCGCGCTTGAGCGCCGCGTCGTCGATCGGCGCGTTGTCGTAGTTGGCCTTGACGTACTGCGGATGGTTCACGTTGCAGTGCCAGCACTCGCGGTTGTTTTCCCACACGAGCTTCCAGTTCGCGCGCACCTCGTAGGTTCGCGTCGCCGCGACCTTGGCGTGCGCGAGCCCCTGTGGGCGCAGCAGAGGGCCGAGCGCCTGCTCGGCGCCCTCGAACGCCGCCGGCGCCCTCGGCCAGGCAGACGAAGATCAACCCGCCGACTTCGCGGACGTGGACCCGGTGCAGACCGAAGTCGCGCCGATCGAGATCGCCGTCCTTGTCCATCCCGCCGCACGCCGCCAGCTCGCCGTTTCGCGCGTAGGACCACTGGTGATAGGGGCAGACGATCCGCGCGAGGTGGCCGGCCTCGGCCTGACAGACCTTCATGCCGCGATGGCGGCAGGTGTTATGGAAGGCGTGGATCCGCTCGTCGTCGTCGCGGATCACGATGATCGAGTCGGTGTCGACGTCGAACACGAAGTAGTCGCCCGGGACGCTTGATCTGGCACGTGTGGCCGGCAAAGAGCCAGCCGCGACGCCAGATACGCTCGAGGTCGAGCTGGTAGATGCCCGGGTCGGTCTGGAACTCGCGTCGAAGGGCGTGGCCGGGCTTGTGGTCGGCGATCAGACGATCGAGGAGCGCGCGCGCGTCAGCGATCTGGGAGGACGTGAGGAACGTGCTCGACATCGCCTGTCTATTATAGGCGCGGCGCGCGCCGTGCCGAGGCGCCTCTCAGTGCAGGGGCACACGCAGCTCGACGTGGAAGCCGCCTCCTCGCGGGATACCGACTCGAATGTCCGATTTGATCCCGATCAGTCGTTCGACCACGTAGTTCAGCGCACCGACGGGGTCGGTGGTGATGAGGCCAACGTGGTCGTACCACTTGAGCTCGGGCTTGCGCAGGATCCAGTGCCTGATGGGCTCGAAGACGAACCCGCCGAGCAGCGCGCCCGCGACCGGGGTGACGATCAAGTCGGTATAGGAGGGCCGCTCGAAGATCGACTCGACCCCGAACTCGTAGAGCGCCGAGGCCAGAGCCGAGTACAGAAACGAGTCGATTCGGTCGAAGCCCCGTTCGCGCGCGCGGATGTAGTAGGCGGCCCCGAAGTACGAGTGCCCGATGTAGTTGATGGCCCAGTCGTCGTCGTCCCACACCGGATTGTTGACGTTGTCCCACCAGCGCTCGAAGCCGACGTTGTCCTTTGCGCTCTCGGACCACTTCGATACGCTCGCCGGGAGCACGTACAGAACGCCGACCCCGATGATCTGGTAGGTGAGCAGGAACGCCGTGTCTCGCGCGAGTCCGCCCCAGTCTCGCGGCGCCTCGTTGTCTTCGGGCAGGAGGTGGAACTTCTTCTCGGGCGCCCCCTCGGTAGTCGCTTGCATCCACCACGCGCTCGAATCGTTGAAGGCTTCCTCGGCAAGCGCCGGCATGGCCGCCAGGAGGACGGAGACGATCACGACAACCGTTGCGGCGGGGCGAAACACGTCCGGCCACGATGCCGGTTTGAACCGGACGCGTCCATCGGACCTTGGTCCCAGGCGATTCCGCGGCGCGCTCGATTCCAACCCTCCGATTCTACGGGAAAGACGGCTCAAAGGCGAAGCCTGATTCCTGTCGGGTCGTAGAGCACGTCCGGCGCCACCTCGGCCGCGAAGCGTGCGCCGAAGGCCTCGACCTCGAGCGGCGTGCCGGTCGCCGAGAGCGAGGGCGGCAAATAGACGAAGCCGATGTGCCTGGAGACCGTGTAGCCCCAGCCCGCGCTCCGCAGGCGCCCGATCACGCGGCCGTCGGCGTACACGGCTTCGCCGCCGTACAGGTCGGAGTCTTCGGCCATCGGCGCCGTCAAGGTGATCGTGCAGAGCTTCCGCTGAACGCCCTCGGCCTTGATCCGCAGCAGCGCCTCGCGCCCGACGAAATCGCCCTTCTGCAGGCGTACGCAGAAGGCCAGCCCCGCCTCGTACGGATTCTCGGCCGGCGTGAGGTCCGTGCTCCAGTAGCGATAACCCTTCTCGAGCCGGAGCGAGTCGACGGCCTTGTAGCCGACGGGCTCGAGCCCGAGCGGCCGGCCGGCGCCCGCCAGCGCGTCCCACACGGCGGCGGCGCGCCCGCTCTCGACGTAGAGCTCCCAGCCGAGCTCGCCGACGTAGGTGACGCGCTGAGCGCCAACGGCGGCGCCCGCGATCTCGATCGTTCGCGCCGACATGTAAGGGAAGGCGGCGTTCGACACGTCGCTCGACGTGACAGCCTGTAAGACACGGCGCGCGTCGGGGCCCCAGAGGCCGATGCACGCAAACTGGTCGGTCACGTCGCGGACCTGCACCGTGCCGTCGCGCGGCAGATGCATCAGGATCCAGCCGAGATCGCTCGCGACGAAGTTGCTGCCCGTCGTCACCCGGAAGCGGTCCGCGCCCCAGCGCGTGACGGTCAGATCGCTCTCGATCCCGCCGCGCGGGTTGAGGAACTGCGTGTAGATCACGCTCCCGACCGGCCGGTCCACGTCGTTGTCGGCCAGCCGCTGCAGCAGCGCCAGGGCACCCGGGCCGCTCACGTCGAGCTTGCCGAACGACGTGAAGTCGAAGATCCCGGCGCGCTCGCGAACGGCCCGATGCTCGACACCCACCCGATCGAAGAACGCCGCCCGCGACCAGCCCCAGCGGCGCTGGTCCGCGCCGGCGCGGCGCCCGGGTCTTCCCGGCTCGAAATAGTTCGCGCGCTCCCAGCCGTTCTTCTCGCCGAACACGGCGCCCATCGCGGCCAGGCGCGCGTCGAGGGGACTCAACCGGCGGGCGCGGGCCCACTCGTTCTCGTCGTGGGGATAGCGCAGCATGTAGTAGTACCGGTACGACTCGCGCGCGCGCTCCGCGGCGTACGCGCGGTCCTCGTACACCGGCCCGAACCGCCGCACGTTCAGCTCCGTCACGTCGTGCGGCGGCTCGCCGTCGACGAGCCAGTCGGCGACGATGTGGCCGATGGCGCCGCCGGCGCCGAAGCCGGTGTGCGACAGGCCCGCGGCGACCCAGAACCCCGGGACACCCGGCACCGGGCCGAGCAGCGGACGGCTGTCGGGCGTGATGCCCTCGGGCCCGTTCACCAGATGCGCCAGCTCGGCCTTCGCCAGGACGGGCACGCGCCGGATCGCGCCTTCCAGGATCTCCTGGAAGAGCTCCCAGTCCGATGGCAGGAGCTGCTGCGTGAAATCCCACGGAACGCCGCCGATCGACCACGCGACCGGGCTTCGCTCGAAGCCGCCGACGAGAAAGCCGCCGACTTCCTCGCGCATGTAGACGAGGTTCTCGGGGTCACGCAGGCACGGCGTCGTGCGCGCGAGCTCGCTGCCGGGAATCGGTTTCGTCGCGAGATGCTGGTGGACGAGCGGCGTGATCGGCAGGCTCACACCGACCATGGCCGCGATCTGTCCGGCCCACATCCCGCCGGCGTCGACCAGGATCTCCGTGCGGATCGCTCCGTGGTCGGTCTCGACGGCCGCGACGTGCCCTCGCGAAGTCCGCGTGATCCCGGTGACGCGCACGCCCGTGTTGATCTCGACGCCCAGCCGGCGCGCGCGCGCCGCCAGCTCCATCGTCGCCCCGCTCGGATCGAGCCAGCCATCGCCCGGCAGATACATCGCGCCGTGGAGGGTGTCGGAGGACATGAGGGGGAAAATGCGCAGCGATTCCGCGGGCGAGATCGTGTCGACATCGAGACCGATCGCCCGAGCCATGCCCACCTGGCGCTGGAGGAACCGAAGCTGATCGCGGCTCGACGCGACGCGCAGACTGCCGACCTCGTGCCAGTGCTGCGCCGCGCCCGGCTCGGCCTGCAGGCTTCGATAGAGCCCGATGCTGTACTGCCGCATCCGCATGAGCGTCGGCGACGTGTGAAAGTGCGTCACCATCCCCGCCGCATGCCACGTCGATCCGCTCGTCAGCGCCCCCTTGTCCACGAGCACAACATCCGTCCACCCCTTCCGCGCGAGGTGATACGCGACACTACACCCCGCAATCCCCCCACCAACAACACCACCCGCGCCTCCCCCCTCATAAGCCCCACCATGACCCAGTCTGCTTCGGCAGTGAATCTAAGCTCGACACAAAGCCCGCGGCCTGGCGCAGATCACGGAGTCAGTGGCCGACGCGGGGAGTCGGGGGGCGGCGGGCGGCGCGGGGGTGCGGGAGGGGTCGACCGGACCCGTTCCCTCCGAGCGCCATGGCGGTCGAGCGCGCCGGATGGAGCCCAGCCGCCGCGGAGCAGCGGAAGCGTGCCGCGTGGTCGCCGGGACCCCCTCCGCACCGCACCCGGCCGCCCGCCGCCCCCCGGCGCCGAGCGCCGAAGCCGGAGACGCGACGGCTAGCGACGACGCCACGCCTGTGTCCGGCGCTCGAGCGAACGGGCGAGAAGCAGATGGAGCATGCGAGCGGCAACGTTCGTGTAGAAGATCATCATGGCCATTGCGGCGGCCGAGGCGATCTCGCCCGTGTCGTCCATGTTCAGGACGGAGATCGACGCCAGCTCGGTCTTCGGTCCGTAGATGAAGACGACGCCCGAGACGGTCGTCATCGCGTTGACGAACATGTAGATCGCGATGTCGAGCGTGGACGGCAGGCACACCGGCACCGTCACGCGCCAGAAGGTCCGGTAGAACGGGCTGCTTCAGCGAGGCCGACACGGTCTCGAACTCCGGATCCATCTGGCGCAAGGCGGTGAGCGCGGTCAGATGACCCACGGTGTAGAAGTGCACGACGGTGTTGACGACCAGAATGGTCATCGTGCGATAGAGCACGTTGAGCGGATTCGCCGGCGCGTTGAAGAAGAAGATGTAGGCGAGCCCGAGGACGAGGCCCGGCACCGCCATCGGGAGCATCGCCAGGAAATGGAAGATCCCGCGGACCAGGGCGAAGCCGCGAGCCTTCTCGACCAGATAGGCGCCCACGAAGACGACCACGGTCCCGATGCACGCTCGTCAAGAGCGCCAGCCGGATCGAGTTGTAGTAGGAGGCCCAGCCGCCCCCGCCCTTCTGATCGAAGTCGTAGTGCGCCCAGGTCAAGGTCAGGTTGTACGGGAAGAACTTGACCACGGCGGCGAATTGCGAGATCGCGACGATGCTCGAGATGGCCAGTCCGATCACGACGCAGTAGCCGAGCATCAGGAGATCGAACAGCCGCTGCGGCTTCGGCTCGTAGGGCACGGCGCGCGCGGACAGGAGCGCCACCTGGCGGCGCCGCACGACGCGATCGACCATGAAGGCGAAGATCGCGGGCACCAGTAAGCATCACGCTGACGACCGCGCCCATCTGGAAGTTCTGCTGGCCGATGACCTGCTTGTAGACGTCGGTCGCCAGCACGTTGTACTGCCCGCCGATGACCTTGGGGGCGCCGAAGTCGGTGATCACGTGGTGAAGACCACGAACGTGGCGCTGATCAGGCCGTAGCGCGCGCCGGGCAACGTCACGGTCCAGAAGATCTTGGGACGCGACGCCCGCAGCGCCACCGCCGCTTCGTAGAGCCGGGCGTCGGCCAGGGCCAGCGCGGCCAGGATGATCAGCAGCGCGTGGGGAAACGTCGTGAAGACCTCCGCCATCACGATGCCGATCGGACCGTAGATGCTGTGCCCGAAGAGCGCTCCCTTCAAGAGCCCCTGGTTGCCGAACAGGTAGACGAGCGCCGAGGCCCGGGCAGGAGCGACGGAACGAGAATCGGAACGAGCGCCATCGTCTTGAAGAACCCGCGCAAGCGCATGCGGGAGCGCGTGAGCGCGTAGGCGTAGACGAACGCCAGCGGCACCGTGATGACGGTGCTGAGGCTCGAGACCCAGAGGCTGTTGCCGATCGACTGAAAGAGCGCCGGCGTCGAGAAGTACCGGACATAGTTGGCGAGGCCGATGAATTCGTCCTTCGGACCCCTGCAGGCTCTTGGCGAGCATGAGGCCGAGCGGCAGCGCGAGGGCCACGACGAGATAGAGCCCGATGACGCCGATGAAGAGGCGCATGAGCCGATCGTCGCGGCTCGTCTCGGGCCGAACGACGGGGGCGACCTGATCCGCGCGCGCGAGCGCGGCGTCAGCGATTGACGGTGCCCCCGGGGTAGACCCGGATCCGCTCCGCCGGCAGGTGCACCGAGAGCAGGCTCTTCTCGGCGATCCCGCGGCGCCGGACCATATCGACGGCAAGGTCGGCGCGCAGGAGCACCCCGGCCGTGGCGTCGCCGGCGAGCTCGGCGCGGAAGAACGAGCCGAGAAACGCGAGCGTGTCGACCTGTACCGCGAGGGTGTTGAGCTCGCTCCGACCGCCGTCGTGGACCACGATGTCCTCCGGACGGATCGCGAGCGTCACCTCCGTCCCGGCGGCGAGGCCGTCGACCTCGCAGGCGAGCTCGGTCCGCGCCGAGCCGCACCGCGCCTTCTCGCACGACCGTGCCGGCCACGAAGTTCATGACGCCGATGAAGTCGGCGACGAACGGCGAGGCCGGCTCGCGGTAGATCTCGAGCGGCGTGCCGATCTGCTCGATCGCGCCGAGGTTCATCACCACGATGCGGTCGGCCATCGTGAGCGCCTCTTCCTGGTCGTGGGTGACCATGATCGTCGTCACGCCCAGGCGCCGCTGGAGCTGCTTGATCTCGTGGCGCAGGTGCACGCGCACCTTCGCGTCGAGCGCGGACAGCGGCTCGTCGAGCAAGAGGAGCCCCGGCGAGGTCGCCAGCGCGCGGGCCAGCGCGACGCGCTGCTGCTGGCCGCCGGAGAGCTGCGCAGGATACTTGTTGCCGTGCGTCGGCCAGTCCCATCAGGTCGAGCAGCTCCAGGACGCGCCTGGCGATCTCGGCGCGAGGCATCCGCGTGTTCTCGAGCCCGTACGCGACGTTCCGGGCGGCGGTCAGGTTGGGGAAGAGCGCGTAGGACTGGAACACGATGCCGAAATCACGCTTGGTCGGCGGCAGCGCGGAGATGTCGCGGCCGCTCTGCTCGATCCGGCCGGTCGTCTGGATGTCCAGGCCGGCGATCGCCCGGAGCAAGGTTGTCTTGCCACATCCCGACGGGCCAAGGAAGCAGACGAACTCGCCCTCGACGATCTCCAGCGAGATGTCGTCGAGGGCGGTGAAGGCGCCGAACTTCTTGGTGAGCCGGCTGATCCGGAGGTAAGGCGTCGTTCCCGGTCTCCTTACTTCTTCGGCTCGGACTTCGCGCCGTAGCGCTTCTCCCACTCGGCGAGGATCTTGGCGCGGTTCGTCGCCGCCCACTGGAAGTCGTTCTTGGCCATGTGCGCGAGCATGTTGCCCGGCAGGTGCTCGACCGGCTGCGACATCTTCGAGATCGCCACCACCGCGTAGCCTTCGTTGTAGAGCTTCATCGCCTTGTCGGTGACCGACCAGTCCACGAGCGTCCTGGCGGTTTCCAGATTCTTGGTGCCCTTGACGATCGCGGTCGCCTCCATGTCCCAGCCCGAGCCCTCCGACGGGAACACGATGTCGATCGGCGCGCCCTGCTTCTTCTGGCCGGGCGGCGCGGAACTCGAACGACACGCCGATCGGGTACTCGCCGGCGCCGGCCATCGTGCACGGCTTGGAGCCGGAATGCGTGTACACGCCCGATGTTCTGATGGAGCGCGTCCATGTACTTCCAGCCCTCGGTCTCGCCGAAGAGCTGCAGCCAGCTCGAGACGTCGAGGAAGCCCGTGCCCGACGAGGCCGGGTTCGGCATGACGATCGTGCCCTTGTAGACCGGCTTGGTCAGGTCCTTCCACGACGCCGGCTTGGGCAGATTCTTCTTCTGGGCCTCGACCGTGTTGAAGCAGAGGGCCGCGACCCACGCGTCCATGCCGACCCATGCCGGCGGATTGTCCTTGTCGCGGAACTGCGCGTCGAGCCGCTCGACACCCTTCGGTGCGTACGGCATGAGCATCCCTCGGGCTTCAGCACCAGGAGGCTCGTCGCGGCCAGCCCCCAGATCACGTCCGCCTGCGGATTCGCCTTCTCGGCGAGCAGCTTGGCGGTGATGACGCCGGTCGAGTCGCGCACCCACTTGATCTCGATGTCCGGATGGTCTTCGTTGAAGCGCGCCGCGTATTTCTTGAGGTCGTCGGCCTCGACGGCCGTGTAGACCGTCAAGGTCGCCTTGGCGGCGCGGACGCTCGTCGCCGCGAATCCGATCGCCGTTACAGCGACCAGCAATACGCAGAGTTTGACCGTTCTGTGAGCCATGCAGGCCCTCCCTTCGCGAGGTGCCGCGATTCTAGCCCAGACGGTGGCCTTTGTCAGGGCTCGCCACGAACTCGTCACACGAGCCGATCGCGTAACCGCGAGCTGATCGCGTCGACCACCATCACCATGGCCACCGTGACCAGCAGCACGGTGGATGCCGCGCGGTAGTCGATCATCCGAAGGTACGTCTGGAGGTAGAAGCCGATGCCCCCGGCGCCGACGAAGCCCAGCACGGTCGCGGCGCGGATATTGGTCTCGAGCCGATAGAGGACGTAGGAGAGGAACAGCGGGAGGACCTGGGGGATCACCCCGAAACGCAGGACTTGCAGTCGCGTCGCGCCCGTCGCCGTGATCGCGTCGACGGGCCCGGGGTCGACGCCTTCGACTGCTTCACCGTAGAGCTTGGCGAGCGAGGTCGTCGTGTAGGCCACCACGGCGAGGACGCCGGGGAAGGGGCCGAGGCCTACAGCGGCGACGAAAACCAGGGCATAGACGAGCGTGTCCACGCTCCGAAAGAAGTTGAGCACGGCGCGCGCCGGGTAGAAGACCGCGCGGGGCGCCACGTTGCGCGCGGAGAGGAAGCCGAGCGGCAGCGCCAGGACGGCGGCCACTGCCGTGCCCAGCAGCGCGATCTCGACCGTCTTGAGCGCGCCCAGCAGCGCGGCCGGGAGCACGCTCAGGTCGGGCGGGATCATGCGACGGAGGAAGTCGAAGATCCACGGCAGGCCGCGAGCCAGCCGCACCGGGTCGGCGCCCGTGTCCCAGACGAGCCACGCCAGCACCACGACGGTGACGAAGATGGCGGCCCGGGTCATGTCTCGCCGTAGATCGCGCGGACCACGGTCGGAGTTACCGCGGTGGGTGGCCCGTCGAAGGCGACGCGCCCCTGGCGGAAGCCGATGATGCGTGTTGCGTAGGCCAGCGCCGTCTCGAGCTGGTGCTGGCTCACCACCAGGGTGAGTCCCAGGTCGACGTTGATGGCCTTGAGGATGTCCATGATGCTGGTGGTGAGGGCGGGATCGAGGCTGGCCGTCGGCTCATCGGCCAGGATGACCGCCGGCCGTTGCGCGAGGGCGCGCGCGATGGCGACCCGCTGCTGCTCGCCGCCCGAGAGGGTGTCGGCACGCCGCTCGGCGAGGTGGCCGAGGCCCACCTGATCCAGGCACGCGCGCGCCAGCGCGCGATCGGGTTCGGGAAAGCTTCCGAACATGCTGGGAACCGGCGGGACGTAGCCGAGCCGCCCCGCGAGGACGTTGTCGATCGCGGACGCGCGTCGCACCAGGTTGAACTGCTGGAAGACCATTCCGATCTGACGGCGCACCGCGCGCACCGCGACCGCGGAGGCGCCGGTGACGGTGTGGCCGGCCACGCGGATCGTCCCCGCCGTGGGCTCGACGAGCCGATTCAAGGACCGCAGGAAGGTGGTCTTGCCGGCGCCGCTTCGTCCGAGGACGACGACGAACTCGCCGCGATCGATGACGAGGTCGACCCCGTGAAGCGCGACCGTGGATGGCGGCAGCACGACCCGCAGCCCCGCGACCTCGATCATCGGAGCGGGCGTGGACGGTGTCAGCGCGGTTTGACGCCGAGCAGCTCGACCGCTGCGCGCACCGGATCGTAGTCGCGGTCCTGCGCCGGGGCGAACCCGTCGATCTCGTAGAGCCGGCGCAGCAGGTCCGTGTAGGCCGGCGCGCGAATCTGCAGGAGCGCGTCGCGCACCTTCGCGAACGTGGCCGGATCGAGCCCGGCGCGCGCCGCGATGCCCGCCTCGGGGATCTCCGGCGTCTCCGCGACGTAGACGATGCGCTCGCGGTCGGCCGGATCTTTCAAATACTGCTCGCGCGCCATGTCGAACGAGGCCAGCGCGTCGACGTGGCCGTTGAGCAGGGCGCGCATCCCGGCGTCGTGCGCGCCCGCGAAGAGGACCTCGCGGAAGAAGCTCTTCGGATCGCGGTCCTTCACGAGCCCGCGCTGGATCAGGAGCACCATCGGATAGGTGTAGCCCGAGGAGCTGGCGGGATCGATGAACGCCATCGTCTTGCCGCGCAGGTCCTCGAGCGTCTTGAGCCCGGACTCCTTGCGCACGTAGATGCGCGAGGTGAAGGAGCTCTTGCCGTGCCAGAGATTGCGCACCACGATCGTCGCCTTCGCCTCGCGACTGGCCAGCACGTAGCCGACCGGGTGCACGAAGGCGAGATCGGCCGTTCGATTCCGCAACGCCTCGATCACCGCGGCGTAGTCCGAGGCGACGGTGACCCGGACCGGAATCCCCGTGAGCTTCGTGAGCACCTTCGCGAACTCGTCGCCGGTCGCCAGCAGATCGGTCGGCTTCTGCGACGGCGTGAGGACCAGGTGCAGGCCGTCGGCGGCCACGGCGGTGCCCGGCGCGAGGCTCAGCGCAGCCGTGCAGAACAGCAGGAATGCAATGATGCGGGGGATCATCGGCGGTGAGTGTACCAGCGAAAACGTCTTCATTGGTTAGAGTTCGACGGCGTCTTTGCGTCGTGTGCGGGATCCGATCTCTAAATATTGAGTCGGTGAGGGCGCTCCCGGGTACGATCGAAAGACCGACTATGAGATTCGTCTGGGCACTGGTCTTCGTCGCCGCGGCGGCCGGCGGCATTTACCTGGCCGACCGAATGGTCCTGGCTCCGAGCCGCGCCCTGCAGCGCCAGCTTGAGGAGCGCGACGCGCAGATCCGCGCGCTGACCGAGCGCAATCAGGCGCTCGAGGCCGCCGTTCGACTGCTCCGCTACGCCGAGCGTCGCGCCCGACTCGTCGTGCTGGATCAGGCTCCCGGCCCCGAAGGCCATCCGCGGACGCGCGTGCGATTCACCGAGCTCGACTCACAGGGCGATCCGGTCGGCGAGCCGCGCGAGCTCACGCTCGACGGCGACGAGATCTACGTCGACACGCTCGTCATCAAGTTCGAGGACGATTTCGTGCTGGCCGGCGACGCGCTCAAGGGCAAGGCGCTGCTGCTCTTCCGGCGGATCTTCACCGACCGCAAGCGGCCGGCCGAGGGTGAAGTGCTCGACAAGGAAGGACAGATCCCGCAGAGCTATGCGGCCGAGCGCGCGCCGACAGCGTTCGAGCGCGAGCTGTGGGCGCGATTCTGGGAGCTGGCCAACAACCCCGACGAAGCAAAGCGGAAGGGAGTTCGCGCGCTGCACGGCGAGGCGGTGTCGACGCGCGTGCGCAAGGACCGCGTCTACTCGATCACGCTCCGCTCCACCGGCGAGCTGACGATCCAGCCAATCAAGTAGCCGTTTCCCAGGCCCGTCGCCAGAGATCTTGCAGAGCACCGCTCGACACGACGTCTCGTTGACAAGGTCGCCGGGCGTATGACCAAATCGGTTGGAGTGAGCGCGCCCACCGCGGAAGTCGTCATCTGCGGCGCCGGCATCGCCGGGATCGCCGCCGCGTACCACCTGGCGGTGCGCCGGGGGGTCAGCGGCGTCGTCCTCGTCGACGAGGGCCCGCCCCTCTCGCTTACGAGCGACAAGTCCACCGAGTGCTACCGAAACTGGTGGCCCGGCCCCGGCGACGACATGGTCGCGCTCATGAACCGGAGCATCGATCTCCTCGAGGAGCTGGCGCACGAGAGCGGCAACCGATTTCTCCTGAACCGGCGCGGCTACCTCTTCGCCACGGCGGATCCGGCCCAGGTGCCGGTGTTCGTCGAGCGCGCGCGGGAAGCGGAGACCCGCGGCGTCGGCCCCGCGCGTATCCACAGCCACGCGTCGAGCGACTACGAGCCGGCCCCCGCCGACGGCTTCGAGGATCAGCCGACGGGCACGGATGTGATCACCGACCCGACGCTCTTGCGCCGATACTTCCCGCATCTCGCCGGCGACACGCTGGCCGTATTGCACGCCCGCCGCTGTGGCTGGTTCAGCGCTCAGCAGCTCGGTATGCACTTGCTCGAGCGCGCCCGCGATCATGGCGTGCGCTTGCTCGAAGGACGTGTCGAGCGGATCGACACGACCGGCGGACGCGTGCGCGGCGTGCAGGTCAGCGCGCGGGGCAGCGACGTTCGCATCACGACGAGCCGCTTCGTGAACGCGGCGGGTCCGTTCGTCGGCCGTATCGGCCGCCTGCTTGGGCTCGACCTGCCGGTGTTCTGCGAGCGTCATGCGAAGGTCGCGTTCAACGACTCCCTCGGCGCGGTGCCGCGCTGGGCGCCGATGACGATCTGGACCGATCCGATCACCTTGCCGTGGTCCGACGAGGAACGGCAGGAGCTCCTGGCGTCGGCCGAGCACAAGCGCCTGGTCGAGGAATTTCCAGCCGGCGTGCACGGCCGGCCGGAGGGCGCCGGCGACAGCCCCGTGGTGCTGCTGATCTGGACCTACGACATCGAGCCGGTCGAGCCCACGTTCCCGATCCAGTTCGACGACGCCTACGGCGAAATCTGCATTCGCGGCATGTCGCGGATGATTCCGGCGCTGTCTCAGTACTCGACGCGGCTGCCGCGCGTCGTCGTCGACGGCGGCTACTACACGAAGACGCGCGAGAACCGCCTGCTGTCCGGGCCGCTACCGGTGGAGGGGGCGTACGTGCTGGGCGCGCTCTCCGGCTACGGGCTCATGTCCTCGAATGGCGCGGCGGATCTGCTGGCCGATCACATCGCCGGGCGCCCGCTCCCGCGGTACGCGCCGGCCTTCCTGTTGTCCCGGTACGACGATCCGGCGTATCGTGCGCTCGTCGAGCAGTGGGGCGATTCGGGGCAGCTCTGATCCGGGCCGCTCACACAGCGAATCGTCCCGGAGGAGACCAATCATGGCGGCGAAGATCGAAAAATATTGCGCGCCGGGCGTCTACGACCCGCCCGGGTACAGCCAGGCCATCAAGGTGACGGGCGCTCAGACGATCCTGTTCCTGGCCGGTCAGGTGCCGTACGAGATGGACGGAACCGTGAAGCATCGCGGCGACTTCAGGGGCCAGGCGCGCGCGGTGTTCGGCGCGGTCAAGGCGCTCGTCGAGGCGGGCGGCGGCACTCTCGCGAACGTCGTGAAGATCACGACCTACGTGACGGACGTGCGCTACCGGCTCGACTTTCGCGTCGTGCGCGATGAAGTATTCGGCCAGAAGGGACCGGCCTCCACGATGGTCCAGGTGGCCTCGCTCTCGCACCCGGATTACATGATCGAAGTCGAAGCGCTCGCGGTCGTCTAGCGTCTAAGGCCGCATCCCCAACCGGGAGCATCTGACGCGCAGCGTCCCGCAGACCGTGTCCTAGACCCTGCGACCGCCGAGACGTTCGGGATGCTCGCGAATACCCCGATCTAGATATCCCGCTATGCGCCGGCAGTGGGATGAGGGAAGTCCGCGTCAAGGCAAGGCGATTCGTTCTTACCCGACGTGCTCCCGCCGCGATATGCTGCGAGATACGCTGCGGGGGCGGTGCGAGGCAGGTCTGGGTAACTATTAGTTAGAGCGCAACGGCACCGAAGGGCGAGCAAACAATATGAGTAGTCCGGATACCGACAAAGTCTTCAGTGGCTCAATTGCCAAGCTTTACGAAACGTATCTCGTTCCGCTGATCTTCGAACCCTACGCTGCGGACCTGGTGAATCGGCTAGCTTCGAGGTCTCTTACTCGCGTGCTCGAGATCGCAGCCGGCACGGGTGTCGTGACTCGTGCTTTGGCATCCATGTTACCTGAAGGCGTGTCCATCGTCGCGACGGATCTGAATCAGCCGATGCTAGACCACGCCTCTGCGCTCGGGACCAAGCGCCCTGTGGAGTGGCGTCAGGCGGATGCCATGCAACTGCCCTTCCAAGACGAAACGTTTGACGCAGTTGTGTGCCAGTTCGGAGTCATGTTCTTCCCCGAAAGGCCGAAAGCGTTTTCGGAGGCACGCCGAGTGCTCAGGTCGGGAGGCGTTTTCATTTTCAACACGTGGGATCAGATCAAGAGAAAACGAATTCGCGGACACCGTGACGACGGCACTCGAATCCTTGTTTCCTAAGGATCCGCCTCGGTTCCTCGCGCGCACACCCCACGGCTATTGGGACCCTCTGACCATCAAGCGAGATCTTGCAGACGGCGGACTCACTGGGTCGCCTCAGGTCACGACGGTTGCAGCGCGCAGTCGCGCAGACTCTGCCCGGGTCCCAGCGATCGCGTACTGCCAGGGGACACCACTACGAAACGAGATCGAGGCGCGCAACGCCTCGCTGGTCGGCGAAGCCACCGACATCGCGGCCGAAGCGGTCGCTCAACGTTCGGGCGGGGGGCTGTGGACTCCAAGATCCAGGCGCACATCGTCACTGTAGAGATCTGACAGTCGCGAATTGAAGGTGCGCGCTCTAACATCCGCGTGCGGGGGACGTCCAGCGCTGAGCTGGCGAGTAGCTACTTAGCATGACTTCCTGATGCGGGCACAAACACCACGAATGCCTAGAAGACGGACCGACGTTCGGTCGACACCTGTGATCCAATTCCGCCCCCATCCTTGGCATGGCCTGGAGGTGGGGCCTGACCCGCCACAGATTCTGAATGCGTTCATCGAGATCACGCCATTCGACCTGATGAAGTATGAGGTTGATAAGGCCTCAGGGTATCTGCGCGTGGACCGGCCCCAACGCTCCTCCGCGCAGCACCCGACCTTATACGGCTTCGTCCCGCGCACGTACTGCGCCGAACGCGTCCGGAAGCTAGCGCCGGGGGCGAAACGTGGCGACGGCGACCCGTTGGACATCTGCGTACTCAGCGAGCGGGCGATCACGAGAAACGAGATCATCGTGCCCTGCCGTGTCATTGGCGGCCTTCAGATGATTGACGGCGGCGAAGCCGACGACAAAATCGTGGGCGTGCTCGAAAACGACTACGTGTGGGGCGCCGCCCGGGACGTGGGTGACATCCCTTCCGTGCTGGTTGAGCGGCTTCAACATTACTTCCTCACGTATAAGCTAGTGCCGGGGCGTCGCGCACAGGCACGCGTTGCCGGAGTATACGGGCGAAACCATGCGCTCAAGGTCGTGAGGGCAGCGATGGCAGACTACGAAGCGACCTTCCCGATGAGGGCTGCATCGGCGGCCCAAGAGCAGCATCCAGCGGCCGGCGCTGCGCGTCGCCGCTGATGCTGGACGTTAGACCTCATATGTCGCATGACTCCAGCTGAGATCGCCCGAAGCTACGCTCCACCGATCAATCGGCGTGCCGCGATCGCTGGCGCGGCGGCGCTCGTGCTGACCCGAGGCGCCTTGAGCGTGGCGTCAGAGAACGCGCCCGCCGAGGGGCCGGACCGTCGATGGTACGAAGCGGCCGCAGCAATGAAGCGGCTCGCGGAGTCTTGGGGAGATCAACCCTACGGCGCGGTGCTCGTCCTGAATGGCGCGCTCATCGGCGAAGGTCCAAGCCGAGTGCTCAAGAACCAAGACATTACCGCGCACGCCGAACGCGAGGCGATTCGCGACGCACAGCGCCGTCTTGGTCGCTCGGAGCTCTCCGGTTCCGTGCTCTACTCCACAGCTCGACCGTGCAGCTTTTGCGAGACGGCCGCAGCCGAGGCGGGGGTCCGCCGGATGTACTTCGGAGCGGCGCTCACGGATGCCGGAACGCCTCGAAGAGCCACGCGATGAGACAGAAGGCCAACGTGCGCTCTAGACAGGCCGGTGAATGTACTCAGACTCACGGCAGCGACGCTCGCACGGCGGCGAACGGCGCCGTCCAGCCCACGATCCCGCCCTGCGCGTGGACCATGGCGAGCGTCGCCTGCTTGAACTCGGAGAAGTAGCTCTCGGTCGCATCTTCGACCAGGAGACACTCGTAGCCGCGGTCGTTGGCCTCGCGCATCGTCGTCTGCACGCAGACCTCTGTCGTGACGCCGGCGAGGATCAAGTGAGTGATCCCGTTCGACCGCAGCAGCGCGTCGAGCTTGGTGGCGTAGAAGGCGCCCTTGCCGGGCTTCACGATGACAGTCTCGCCGGCGCGCGGGGCGAGCACCGGGACGATGTCGTTGCCGGGTTGCCCGTCGATCAGGACGCGGCCCATCGGGCCGGCGTCGCCGATTCGAAGCGCCGGCCGGCCGCGCTGGCGCTTCGCAGGCGGGCAGTCCGTGAGGTCCGGACGGTGGCCCTCGCGCGTGTGCACGACACGGATCCCATGAGCGCGAGCCCACGCGAGCAGCTCTCGCACGGTCGGCACGATCGCCGCCAGACGGCTCACGTCGTTGCCCAGGGCCTCGCCAAAGCCGCCGCGCTCGATAAAATCGCGCTGCATGTCGATCACGATCAGCGCCGTGGTGCCGGGCTGGAACGGGTAGGCGTACGGCCGCGCCGCGATCTCAGGCACGGTCGGCGGCCGGCGCCGGCGCGGCCGCGTGATGCCCGGCCATGCACGGACCGATGACCGCGATGTCGGCGGCCGCGGTCTCGCTCTCGTGCACGATGCGCCCGCCGAAGATGACCGTGATGCGATCCGAGAGCTCGAGCAGCTCGTCGAGGTCTTCGCTGACCAGCAGGACGGCCGCGCCCGCGTTTCGTGCCGCCAGGATCCGGTCGTGGATCTCGGCGACGGCGGCGAAGTCGAGCCCGAAGACCGGATTGGCCGCGACCAGCACCGACACCGGCTCGGACAGCTCGCGCGCGAGCACGGCGCGCTGGACGTTGCCGCCCGAGAGCGTGGCCATCGCCGCGTCGGCGCCATGCGTCGTCACGCCGAACGCGCTGATCCAGCGCTCGGCCTGCGCGCGGAGCGCGCGGCGCCGGAGCCACGGGCCCGACGACTGGGGCGGCCGGTCGAAGTTCCGCAAGGTCATGTTCTCGGCGACGCTCATGGTGGGCACGCATGCGTTGCGTAGCGGCTCCTCGGGGAGGCTGAAGACGCGGTGGCGGCGGATCTCGCGGCGCGTCGCGTTGAAGGGCTCGCCGCCGACGAGGATCTCGCCGCCGGCCGCGGGGCGCTGGCCGATGAGCGCCTCGACCAGCTCGCGCTGGCCGTTGCCCGAGACACCCGCGACGCCCACGATCTCGCCGGGAAGGATGGCGAGACTCAGCCCGTCCACCGCGGGGCGCCCGGCGTCGTCCTCGACCCGGAGGTTCCGGACGACGAGCCCCGGCGCGCCTCCGCCGCGCAGAGCAGTCTTCTTCGCGTGCGACTGGGGGATCTCGCGCGTGCCGACCATCATCTGAGCCAGCACGGCCGGCGTCAGCGCGGCGGTCCGCCCTGTCCCGATGAGCTTGCCCCGCCGCAGCACCGCGACGTCGTCCGCGAACGCCATCACCTCGCGGAGCTTGTGCGTGATCATCAGCACGGTGACGTCACCGGCGCGCGTCATCGTCCTGAGCATGCCCAGTACCTCGTCGGCCTCGGCCGGCGTGAGCACCGACGTCGGCTCGTCGAGGATCATGAAGCGGCGGCGCAGATAGAGCTGCTTGAGGATCTCGACCTTCTGCTTCTCGCCGGCGGCGAGGCGCGCGACCGGCCGGTCGAGGTCGAGCCGGAAGGGAACCGTGGCCATGAAGGCGGTCAGGCGGGCCCACTCCGCCGGCCAGTTGACGACGGCGGGTACGTCGTCGCGCGCCATCACGAGGTTCTCGGCCACCGTCATGCTCGGGACCAGGGTGAAATGCTGGTACACCATGCCGATGCCGAGCGCGTGCGCGTCGTGCGGGGATCGGATGTCGCGCTCGCGACCGCCCACGGTGATCTCGCCGGCATCCGGCCGGTGATAGCCGACGAGGCATTTCACCAGGGTGCTCTTGCCGGCGCCGTTCTCGCCCAGGAGCGCCGTGAACGAGCCCGCGCCGACGCGCAGAGACACGCCGTCGAGCGCGGTGAAGGCCCCGAAGCGCTTGGTCATGCCGAGGACCTCGACGTCGACCGCGCGGGCGCGGCCGCGCGACGACGCGTCGGCGATCGCCATCAGGCAGGTTCCCGGATGGCCGCGATGAAATCGGCGGAGCGCGACACGGCGCCGAAGACTCCACCCTGCATCGTGACCATCTTGATCGCGGCCTGGTAGTTGCCGTAGTCCGTCGCGCCGGTGCAATCCTCGAGCAGCAGGCACTCGAAGCCGCGGTCGTTGCCCTCGCGCATCGTCGTGTGCACGCAGACGTCGGTGGTGATCCCGGTGAGCACGAGATTCTGGATCCCGCGCGTTCTCAGGATCAGCTCGAGGTCGGTCGCGCAGAACGAGCCCTTGCCCGGCTTGTCGATCACGGTCTCGCCGGGATGTGGCGCGAGCTCGGGAACGATCTCCCATCCAGGCTCGCCACGAACGAGGATGCGCCCGCACGGCCCAGGATCGCCGATTCCGGCGCCGATGCGCCGCGACCGCCAGCGCTTGTTGGCCGGCAGATCCGACAGATCCGGTCGGTGCCCTTCGCGCGTGTGCATCACGTGAAAGCCGCGGGCCCGCGCCGCCGCCAGCACCGCCCGGATCGGCTCGATCGGCGCCCGCGTCAGCGACAGATCGTACCCCATCCGATCGACATACCCGCCGATGCCACAGAAGTCGGTCTGCATATCGATGACCACCACCGCCGTATTCTCCGCCCGCAAATCCCCGTCATACGGCCACGGATACGGCTCCGATTTCACGTACCGCCCCGTCACGCCCGCCCCGTCACTCATGCCTCCTCCGTTCTAAGCTCCCCCGAGTCCTACGCAAGAAGAACGAAGCTCGGGCACGCGTTGCCACGCCGGCTATTCATAAGCGCCAGGCACTGGAGCCGCCGGGCTGGGCCGGACCCTGCGACAGGCCCCGCCCGCCTCGAGCGCGATCGCTCATGAATAGCCGGCCTGACGACGAGCGCCCATGCTTAACGATTGATGCTGAGCTCCCCCGGCGCCCCCGCGAGCGTCCGGCGAGGTGAGCACGTGGCGATCATGATGCCGAGCGTGACGACGTAGGGCGCGGCGTTGAAGAGATAGTAGCCGGACGTGACACCGACAGACTGCAGCGCCGGCCCCAGCGCGCCGGCGCCGCCGAAGAGCAGCGCGGCGTAGAAGCACTGGATCGGGTTCCAGCGCGCGAAGATCACGAGCGCTACCGCCATCAACCCCTGACCGCTCGACAGTCCTTCGCTCCAGCTCCCGGGATAGTACAGCGACAGGAACGAGCCGCCGATGCCGGCCAGACACCCTCCGAGCGCCGTCGAGAGCGCACGCACGCGCGATACCGCGTAGCCCATGGCCCGCGCGGCGTCGGAGCTGTCGCCGACCATGCGGACTACCAGCCCCCAGCGCGTGTTGCGAAACGCCCAGCCGAGCCCGATGGCGAGCGCCAGGCCGATCAGGAAGAGCGGGTTCACCTGGAGCGCCGCGCGGATCTGCGGCGAGTCGCTCCACGCGCCGAGCGGAATGCCCGGCAAGATGGGCGCCTTGGGCTGGACGTACGGCTTGCCCAGGAAGAATGCGAGCCCGGTGCCGAACAGCATGAGCCCGATCCCCACCGCGATGTCGTTGACCCGGGGTAGATTGCATGCGAGGCCGTGGAGAAGACCGAGCAGCAGGCCGGAGCCGCCGGCCGCCAGGACGCCGAGCCACGGGTTGCCGCTCGTGTACGAGACGGCGTAGCCGCTCATCGCGCCCATGACCAGGATGCCCTCGAGGCCCAGATTGATGCGCCCGCTGCGCTCGGTGATGCATTCGCCGAGGCTGACGAACAGAAACGGCGTGCTCACCCGGATCGCTCCGCCCAGGACGCCGATCGGCACGCCCCACCATCCGAGCTCGACCACGACTACACCGCCCTGGGTCGGAAAAGCTTGAGCCGGCCGTACAGCGCCTCGCTGCCGAGGATCAGCATGAACGCGATGCCCTGCAGGACGAGCACGGTCGCGTCCGGCAGGTCGAGCCGCCGCTGCAGCATTCCGCCCGACGCGGAGAGACCGCCCACGAGCACCGCGACCGGCACGATCGCGAGCGGACTCTGACGGGCGATGAACGCCACGACGATCCCGGCGTAGCCGTAGCCCGCGATCAAGGACGCGTTGGCGCTGCCGTGGACCGCAGCGACTTCCACCGCGCCGGCCAGGCCGGCGGCGGCGCCGCCCAGCACGCACGCGGCGAGCACGAGTCGGCCGACCGGCAGACCCGCCAGGCGCGCCGCGCGCGGGTTGCCCCCGACGATGCGCAGCGCGAACCCGTACGTCGTGTAGCGGACGAGCACGTGCATCGCCACGCAGAAGACGATGCCGAAGGCGAGCCCCCAGTGGATGTCGAGGCCAGGCAGGCTGCCGATCATGTTGGCCTCGCCGATGGCGGAGGTCGAGGGCTTGTTGAGGCTCGACGGGTCACGCAGCGGCCCCTCCACGAAGTGGTTGAAGAGCGCGGCGGCGATGTACGTCAGCAAGAGGCTCGAGATCGTCTCGTTGACGCCGCGATACTGGCGGAGCGCGCCGGCCAGCGCGATCCAGACCCCGCCGATGGCCATGCCCGCCAACGCCATCGCCACCTTCACCCCGGTCGGCGCGGCGCCGCTCAGGAGATGACCGACGACGGCGGCGATGAGCCCACCGAGGACGACCGCGCCCTCGCCGCCGATGATCATCAGGCCCGCCTGCGCGGGGAGCGCCACGCAGAGCGCCGTGAGCAACAGCGGCGCCGCGCGCGAGAGCGTGTTCTGCCAGGAAAACGCGCTGGCGAAGGCGCCCTGGTAGATGAGGGCGTAGATCTCGAAGGGGTTCTGGCCGAGCGCCGCCATGAACAGCCCGAAGACCACCAGCGCCGCCGTCAGCGCGCCGATCGGAATCACCAGCGCCTCGGCGGCGTGGCGCCACGGACCCGAGCGGTCGGACGCCATCGCCGCCGTGTCAGACCTTGCCGATCACGCCCTCGACCAGATAGTTCATCTGCTCGAGCACCACGTCGGTCTGCTTGTGCGCGGTCCCGGCGGCGATGACGGTGGTGCCGGAGTTGTCCTTCAGCGGGCCCTTGAAGATGACGAAGTCGCCCTTCATCATCTGCGCCTTCACGGTGTTGGCGTTCATGCGCGCGTTGTCCGCCACCGCCCGGCCGTAGGCGCCGGTCTTGACGAAGCCCTCTTTCAGCCCGCCGCGCATGAAGTTGGTCATCGGCTTGCCGGCCATCGCGTCCTTCACGTGCGTGGTGTACGGAGTCGTCCAGCTCCACTCGGCCCCGATCAGGTAGCCCTTGGGCGCGAGCGCCGACTGATCGGCGTGATAGCCGCAGACGAAGATGCCACGGCGCTCCGCCGTCTCCACCACCACCTTCGGGCTGTCGACGTGACACGTGACCACGTCCACGCCCTGATCGATCAGGCTGTTGGCGGCCTCGGCCTCCTTGACCGGCAAGGACCAGTCGCCGGTGACGATCAGCTGCGTCGTGATCTTCGGGTCGACGGTGCGCGCGCCCATCGAGAACGCGTTGATGTTGCGCAAGACTTGCGGGATCGGCTTGGCGGCGATGAAGCCGAGCTTCTTCGTCTTGGTGGTGTGGCCGGCGACGACGCCGTTCAGGTACTGGCACTCGTCGATGTAGCCGAAGTAGCTGCCGACGTTCTTGGGGTGCTTGCCCTCGGTCCAGAGCCCACCGCAGTGGGCGAAGCGCACCTTCGGGTACTTCTCGGCCATGCGGAGGATGTGGGGATCGAAGTAGCCGAACGAGGTCGGGAACAGGAGTGTCGCGCGGTCCTGCTCGATCATCGCGCCCATCGTCTTCTGCACGTCGGTGGTCTCCGGCACCTTCTCCTGCTCGACCACCGTGATGCCCGGCATCTTCTTGAGCGCCGCCGCCGCCTGCGCCTGGGCCTGGTTGTAGCCGTAGTCGTCCCGCGGGCCGACGTAGATGACGCCCACGACCAGCTTGTCGGCCGCGAGCGCCGGGTCGCGGCCGCGAATGCGCCGACCGCCCCGGCGCCGGCGAGGCCCAGCAAGAGTTCCCGACGATCGAGTCGCCCGACGAGCTCCTTCATTCCGGCTCCTTGTTCAGACAGATGTCCACCGGGCGCCATCGACCCGCACCCGTGAAACCGCGCAAATCAGCAAGGACCAAGCCAGGCCGACAGAGGTAACTAAGTCGTCGTTCTACTTGCTGCGGCCACCCGCTGACCGCGCCGACGTCGAGCCGATTGCCTCCGTCTTGGGCAGTCGCCGGCGGGGATGACTAATAGTCGGGCGCTCCCGGGGGAACTATCCGCGAACGGTCACCCCGCCCTTGATCACGCGCTTGATGCGGCGCCGGTCCTGGAGCACGGTGATGTCGCGCAGCGGATCGCCCTCGACGAAGACCAGATCGGCCCACTTGCCCTTCTCGATCGTGCCGATCTCCGCCTCGAGCCCGAGGCACTCGGCGGCGCGGCTCGTCGCGGCCTGCAGGGCCTGCATCGGTGTCATCCCGGACGCGACCAGCAACGCGGGCTCGAGCGCGTTGCTCGGATGGCCGTGGCCCCCGGCGTCGGTGCCGGCGACGACCTTGACGCCCGCGGCGAGCGCCCGTCTGGACGCTCTCGACGTGGTGCGCGCGGAGGGCGTGGGCGCGCTCGCGCACGTAGGGGCGGGCGACTCGCGGTGGTACTCGTAGACGGTCAGGGTCGGGACGAAGAAGATCCTGCGCTCGGCCATCATCGGGATCAGCTCGCGGTCCTCGTCGAGATAGCAGCCGTGCTCGATCGAATCGACGCCCGCCTCGACCGCCACGCGCAGCCCCGCCCGCCGAGGGCGTGGCACATGACGCGGCGCCCGAGGGCATGCGCCTCGTCGACCAGCGCCTTCATCTCCTCGAGCGTGAACTCGGAGTCTTTCGGGCCGTGGCCGGCACGCGAGCTGGCGCCGCCGGTCGTCGCGCACTTGATCGCGTCGGCGCCGGCGCGAACCATGGTCCGCACCGTCGTCCGCACGGCCTCGACGCCGTCGGCGACGCTCGGCGGCAGGCCGGGATCGTGTCCCCTGGTGCTGTGTGGCCGGACGGGCTCACGCGGTCGCCGAGCCCGCCGGTCGGCGAGATGATCGCCAGCGACAGCGACCAGGCGCGGTCCGGCGATCAACCCTTCCTGGATCGGCGAGTCGGAAGCCGGCGTCGAGCCCGCCGGCGTCGCGGACCGCGGTGTAGCCCGACTCGAGGATCTGGCGCGCGACGCCGGCCGTCCGGAGATGCCACGTGCTCTGCGGCTCGTCGAGGCCCCAGCGCTTGGCAGCTCGTAGCCGTGGAACGCGAGATGATCGTGGCAGTCGATGAGCCCGGGCAGCACGGTGAGGCCCGAGGCGTCGATCACCTCCGAGCCGGCCGGCGAGCGCCGCTCGGCGCGGCGGTCGTCACCGCCTCGATCCGCCCATTGTCGATCTGACCGACCGCGTCGCGAACGGGCTGCGCCCCGGTGCCGTCGATCAGCGTGCCTGCGCGGACGATCAGCATCGTCTAGCCCTTGCTCCGAGCCGGCCGTCAGACCGGCCACGTAGTATTCCACGAAGAACGAATAGATGATGGCGACCGGCACCGAACCCAGCAGCGCCGCCGCCATCAGCAAGGCTGGGCGTTTCCCGGCGTTACTTGCCCTCCTGGATCGCCGCCTTGGCTTCTCGCGGTCGGCGCGCTCCTCCTCGATCATCTGGTACGCGAGATAGTACTTGTAGATATTGGAGACGTAGGTCACCGTCTCGCGGCCGATCTTCTCCGCCGCGAGTAGCTCGACGTTGTTGAACCAGACGTTGGGGTCGAGGCCGCGCTCGGCGGAGAGCCTGCGCAGCTGCACGGACGCGGCCGGGGCCGGCGTTGTAGGCGGCGAAGGTGAAGAGCCCTTTGTTCAGCGGGTCCATCGGCTCCTTCGCGTAGTACTCGTTCATCATGACGCGCAGGAATTTGACGCCCGCGTGGATGTTGGGATCGATCTTCGTGATGTCGCCGACCTTCATGTCCTTGCCGGTCGCGGGCATGACCTGCATGACCCCGATCGCCCCGACGGGGCTCCGGGCCTCCTGCCTGAGCTGCGATTCCTGGTAGCCCTGCGCCATCAGCAGCAGGTGATCCACGTCATAGCGCTCGCCGTACTTGCGAAAGAGCGCGACCGCCCGCTCGAACCTCTCCATGTCCTCCTTGGACGTCGCCGACTTTGCCCACTTGGTGTTCTTGAGATATCTCGCCAGGATGTCGCTGCGCTGCCCCGACTTCTCGAAGCGGACGAGCCAGGCATCCAGCTCGGCCTTGAGCTGCGGGCTGTCCTTGCGGATCATCCAGCCGACCTCCCCGCCGGTGCGGACCGCGACGTCCGGATGGGGGGTGAGCTTCGGGAAGATCTTCTTCCAGAAGTCGGCGATGTAGTTCTCGGTAATCGTCATCTTGACGAGGCCGGCGTTCACCATCTCGAGGATGTCCTCGGCCTCGAGGTTCTCGGGCGCGAGCCGCACCTTCACCTTCGCCTTTTTCGCCTTGGCCAGCTCCGCGTTGAGCTTCTCGATGCTCTCGTAGTAGCTCGAGGACTTGCGGATGTAGACCTCCTTCCCGGCCAGGTCCTCCACGCTCTTGATCGGCTCGGCGCCCGGACCCTGACCACGATCTCCGTGACGTTCTTCCCGGTCGGGTAGGTGAAGTCCACCTTCGCTCAGGCGCTCGGGCGTGATCGTCAGATTGCCCGCGGCGACGTCGCCCTTGCCCTCCAGCAGGCCCGGGATCATCTCGTCGCGGGCGACGGGGATGCACACGACGTGCAGCTTCGAACGTTCCCGGTCTTGAGCTTCTTGTTGAGATCATTCTCGATGAGCCGGGTGACGTCGTAGGCGAGGCCTCGCGGGGTCGCGCGGTCGACGAAGTAGAAGGTCTTCGAGTACGGCACCAGCACCCGGATCGACCGCCGCTTGATCATGCCGTCGAAGTCGCCCGTGTACTTTGCGAGCGTTTTGCCGGACAGGGTGAGCTCTTGTTTCGGCGACGGCTCCTTGGCCGGGGCCTTGACGGGCGCCGGAGCCGGCGCTGGCGCGGCCGTTTGAGCGTGGGCCGCGGCCGCGATGAGAAATACTCCGGAAAGCAATGGAACCCAGACCTGTCGCATATGACACCCCAAGTCCAAAGAATAATAATGCGCTGGTCCGCCGAATAGCAACCCGCTGCGTCTCGCGCCGTGACGCGCTTGACACCTCCGCGCCCCGCGCGTATCAACCGACGTACCCGCCGCTGCCGGCGGGAACGGGAGGACAACGCATGCGTTCGACCTCGCAGCTCCGCCAGCTCCTGAAGTCGGGCAAGACCCTGTGCGTGCCCGGCTGCTACAACGCGCTCAGCGCCCGGATCGTCGCCGAGGTGGGTTTCCCGGCGTCTACATGACCGGCTACGGGACGTCGCTCGCGCTGCTCGGCCTGCCCGACGCCGGGCTCGCGACGATGACCGAGATGCACCTGAACGCCCGCTACATCGCCGGCGCGGTGCGGGTGCCGGTCATCGCCGACGCCGACAACGGCTACGGCAATGCGATCAACGTGATGCGCACGGTGCGCGAGTACATCGGCACCGGCGTGGCGGGCATCCACATCGAGGACCAGGCGATCCCCAAGCGCTGCGGCCACGTGGCCGGGCGGCGTGTGATCCCGATCGAGGAGGCGGTCGGCAAGTACCGGGCGGCCGACGCCGTGCGGCGCGAGCTCGATCCCGACTTCGTCCTCATCGCCCGCACCGACGCGCGCGGAGCCAGCGGCGGCTCGCTCGACGAGGCGATCCGCCGCGCTAACGCCTATCTCGAAGCGGGCGCCGATCTCGCGTTCGTCGAGGGACCGACGAGCGTCGAGGAGGTCCAGCGCATTTGCCGCGAGGTGAAGGGGCCGGTCTTCTACAACCAGACGGGCGGGTCGCCGCGGTTCAGCCTGGCCCAGATGCAGGAGCTGGGCATCGCGGTGACGATCCTTCCCGGCGCGACCTTCCGCGCGACGATCGAGGCGGTCTACGATCTCGCCGTCGCGCTCCGCGACGAGGGACCGCTGGCCGAGGAGCGTTTTGCCGCGCGGTTCGCGGGCCATCCCCTCGGCGACCTGCACACCTTCGCCGGCTTCGACCGTTCCGAGAATGGGAGGCGCAGTACCTCCCGCCGGAAGAGTTGGAGAAGTACGACGGCTCGATCGGCCACCAGCCGACGCGGGCGTGACGGCCGCCCGACGCGCCGGCAGATCGTCGCCATGGGCGGCGGGAGCTTCGCCGCGGAGCCCGAAGGCTCGCGACTCGACGCGTACGTGCTCGAGCTGTCCGGCAAGCCGCGACCGAAGATCTGCTTTCTCCCGACCGCGAGCGGCGACTCGGCGGTGTATGTGACGAAGTTCTACGAGGCGTTCGGCGAGCGGGCCGAGGCGAGCCACCTCGGCCTCTTCGGGCGCCCGCGCACGGACATGGCGGCCGTGCTCGCGAGCCGGGACATCATCTACGTCGGCGGCGGGAACACCGCGAACATGCTCGCGGTGTGGCGGGTTCACGGCGTCGATCGGATGCTGCGCGAGGCGTGGGAGCGGGGCGTGATCCTCACCGGCGTCAGCGCGGGGATGATCTGCTGGTTCGAAGCCGGGGTGACGGATTCCTTCGGGCCGCTCGCGGCGCTGCGTGACGGCCTCGGGTTTCTCCCGGGAAGCGCCTGTCCTCATTACGACGGCGAGAAGGACCGACGGCCGACCTACCAGCAGCTCGTTCGCGAGGGCTTCCCGACGGGCTACGGCGCGGACGACGGAGCGGCGCTCCACTTCGTCGACACGAGGCTGGAAGCCTGCATCACGTCGCGCCCGACGGCCGGCGTGTACCGCGTGGCCGCCGACGGCGAGGCGCTCACGGAGACGGCGGTGCCGGCCCGACTCCTCGGCTGAAGCCCACGGACGACGAACAGGGACCGCCGCGAGGCGCTCGGGTCGGCCGGGTTTCGCCGAAGTAGTCGATCACCCGGTCGATACGCCTTGCCGAGTCTCGCTTGAAGGGCATGAACCGGTCGAGCACGATCGTAGTGTCCATGCCCCGGGGCGTACTCAACTTCGATGCCATACTCGAACGCCGCGTTTCCGCGAGATTGTCGCCCTGCAGCGCCGCGCGTGTTCCCAAACGGAACACGGCGTTTCTCCGCGAAACGGTCAGGGCGAGGTCAACCCGCGCCGATGTGAGCGGCCATCCGGTCGCGCATCGCCGGATCAGGAAGCTTGCCGACCCCGGCCTTGAGATTGTCGATGATGTGCTGCGGCCGGCTCGTTCCAGGGATCACGCACGTCACCGCCGGCTGAGCCAGAATCCACTTCAGGAAGAACTGGGCCCAGCTGTCGCAGTCGAACTCGGCCGCCCACGAGGGCACCGCCTGCGTGCGTACCCGCTGGAAGAGGCCGCCCTCGGCGAACGGGCGGTTGGCGAGGACGGCGACGCCGCGGTCGCGGGCCAGGGGCAGGATGCGGCGCTCGGCCTCGCGCTCGCCGAGCGAGTAGTTGACCTGGACGAAGTCGAGCGACTCGGCGCGAAGCACGCGCTCGAGCTCGTCGTAAGCGCTCGAGGTGTAGTGCGTGACGCCGAGATAGCGGATGCGGCCGGCCGCCTTCCACTCTCGCAACGTCCGGAGGTGCGTGCGCCAGTCGAGCAGGTTGTGGATCTGCATGAGATCGAGGCGCTCGGCCCGCAACCGCCGGAGCGACTGCTCCATCTGCGCGACGCCCGCGTCCCGTCCGCTCGTCCACACCTTCGTGGCCAGGAACAGCTTGTCGGTGATCCCGAGCTCAGCCGCGAGATCGCCGACGACCGACTCGGCGGATCCATACATCGGTGACGAATCGACCACGCGCCCGCCCAGCTCGACGAGGTTTTTCAGCACGTCCTTGAGCGGCGCCCGCTCCGATTGCGAGCCCCCCACATCGAACACGCGCCACGTCCCCAACCCCACGACCGGAATCATCTCCCCGCTGGAAGGAATCGCCCGACTCAAAATCGGCGATCCTGTCGCCCCACCAGGCCGCACCGCCGCCCCAGCCGCAGCAGCCATCAGGCCAAGCACCGCCCGCCGCGTGAGCAACCCCCCACGATCCTCATGCCCTGTTCTCATATCACGGACCCACTACGGACATACCACGAGACCCAGAGCCGACTCACGAGTGGCTCGGCCACGAGTGACTACGCCAACTGATCAGAGCGCTAGAGATGATTAACTTGCGACGGTCGATCATGCTGATATCCGTGGGTTGGTTACCACCTTACTTGTGTCCGTCGCGGCGCCTGCTTCGCTCTAGGGGCGAGGATCGTGGCCTCGTAACGCTCTCGAAGATTGCGCCGATCACCGGGGCCGCGTCTCCGCCGATGACTCGAGGTCGGGATCTCACTCACAAGGCTCTTTGCGCCGCTCGCTTAGCTCTTCGAAGCCACGGGAACCGTGCGGGCGATCGCCCACGCGAAGGCCGCCATCTCACGCGCGATGGCGACGACGACCTGGTTGACGTGCTTGCCGCGCGCCGTCAACTGCCATTCGCTTACACAGGCGCACCTGGGCCTTCCACCCAATGGCTTGGACGTCTCGCCGGAAGCTTCTCCAGTCGGAGCTGCAGATGTCGGCTCACCTTCGCTGGATACCGATAGGCCCACGCGCCTTCCACTAGCGCGCGCCGAGCATGCCCGTTCCCCGTCCTTCGTGATGCCGCCCTGCCGGCGCCGCTCTCCGAGGAGTATCTCCGAGGGCGTGAGGCCGAGATAGCTCATCAGTTTGCGCGCGGTATCGAAGCGCGTCAGGTCTCCCACCTCGGCGATCAAGATCGTCGCGCCTGTGACGTCGATCCCGCGCAGCGCTTGGATGGCCTCGACCACTGGGCGCAGGCGCCAGCCCTTGGCCTCGTCGAGGAGCTCGCGTTCGAGGCGCTGCAGCCGTTCAAGTTGCTCGGTCACAGCGCGCACGTATTCCTGGAAGACGATCTGCTGCGCGCGCGTGGACATACCACCTCGGACAGCCAGCGCAGATGGGCGGCGTTCCAGTTGGCCCGGCCTTGATAGCGAATGTCTTGCCGGAGCAGAGCGCTTTCAGCCGGTACTTCGTGGCCTTGAGATCCCGCATCGCGTCCTCGCGCCCGCGGCTCAGGTCTCGAATGCGCTTCATCCTGGATCTGGGGGACGTAGATCGAGCTGAGATCGCCGCTGCGCATCAAGCGGGCCAGCGTGGCCGCGTCGCGGCGGTCGGTCTTCACCCGGTCGCCGGGCTTCCTCGCGATGAGCGACGGCGCCACGACGTGGCAGCGAAGCCTTGCGGTCAGATTCGATAGAGCCAGTAGCCGCACGGCCCCGCCTCGTAGACGAAGACCAGCGTGGCGCCCTTCAACTCGAGCTTGCGGATCAGCTTGTCGATGTCGCACTGACGCGTGCCGATGGCGCCGAGCGATACGACGTCAGCGCCACGCTCGTCGAGCGCGTAGGCGACGGCGATGGACTCTTTGTGAACGTCGAGCCCGATATAAACGGTCGTCTTGCTAGACTCGGCCATGGCTGACCTCCACGCTCGTTCTGTGCCTCGAGCACGTGCGGCTCTGGCCTCGATGAGGCTAACCCGCGTAGAGCGCAAGTCAGCAACGACGCCGCCGGGGCGAGAGCCGGGCGGATGGCGCAGGGGCGGTGCGGGCGGGGGGTCCGCGAGCAGCGGAGTGGGACCCCCTCGTCCCGCCCGCAGCGCGAAGCGCTGCGATTCGGGCGAGCGGGTGACGGAGTCGCTCGCGGACCCCCCGCCCGCGCCGCCCCCTGCGCCGTCCGCCCGCCTCACGCGGCCACCCCCGCGAGCGACGAAAAGCTACCGCTCGATCCCGTATTCTTTGAGCTTCCGCCAGAGAGTCGTACGCCCGATCCCGAGCGCCTCGGCGGCGCTCGAGTGATTGCGCCCGTAGCGTTCGAGAGTCTGAAGGATGTGCACGCGCTCGGCGTCGGCCAACGTGGTCTGCCGCGGCAGCTGCGGCGAGGGACCGAGCTGCAACCCCGCCGACACGTGCGGGGGCAGGTCGTCGGGCTCGACGGCGTCGCTGCGGGCCAGGATGGCCGCGCGCTCGATCGCGTTCTCGAGCTCGCGCACGTTGCCGGGCCACGCGTAGCGGAGCAGCCGTTCGATCGTGGCGGGCGAGAGGCGCAGCTCGCGGCCCAGCTTGCCGCCCGATCGGCCCAGAAAGTGCTCGGCCAGCGCCGGAATGTCCTCGCGCCGATCGCGCAGCGGCGGCAGGACCACCTGGATGACGTTCAGCCGATAGAAGAGATCCTCGCGAAAGCTGCCCTGCGCGAGCAGTGCCGACAGATCGCCGTGGGTGGCCGCGATCACGCGGACGTCGATGATCGTCGACTGGGTCGCGCCGAGCCGGCGCACCTCGCCGCTCTGCAGCGCGCGCAGGAGCTTCACCTGGAGCGCGGCAGGCATCTCGGCGATCTCGTCCAGGAACAAGGTGCCGCCTCCGGCTTCTTCGAAGAGGCCCAGCTTGGACACCGCGGCGCCGGTGAAGGCCCCCCGCATGTACCCGAACAGCTCGGACTCGAGCAGGGTCTCGGGCACGGCGCCGCAGTTCACTGCCACGAACGGGCGCGACGCGCGCGGGCTCGCGTGGTGTACGGCCTTCGCGATGACCTCCTTGCCGGTGCCGGACTCGCCCTGAATGAGCAAGGTCGCGTCGGTCGGCGCCACGCGCTCGACGAGCTCCAGCACGCTCTGCATCGCCGCCGACTGCGCGATCAGCCCGGGCAGGCCGTAGCGCTCGCGGAGCTGCGCGCGCAGATTCTCGTTCTCGCGACGGAGCGCGCGCCCGGCCAGCGCCTTGTCGATGCGGTGATAGAGCTCGTCGGGCTCCTGGCCCTTCTCGAAGTAGTCGAGGGCTCCGAGCCGGATCGCTTCCTTGGCCGACTTCCACTCGGCGTACGCGGTCAACAAGATAACTTCGGTCGCCGGCGCGTGCGCCTTGGCCGCCCGCAGCACGTCGAGGCCGTCGCCGTCGGGCATGCGCAGATCGGTCACCACGAGGTCGAACACCTCCTCGGACAGCCGCGCTGTCGCCGATGTCAGGCCGTCGGCCTCGAGCACGCGGTGGCCACGCTTGCGGAGCAGGAGGGCCAGGGTGCTTCGCGCCGACGGTTCGTCGTCCACCACCAGCAGATGCGCCATCGTCATGCCGCCTCGAGCGGAAACAGGAGCGTCACGCGGGTTCCGCGACCGAGCTCGGAGTCGATCTCGATCCGGCCTCCGTGCGCGCCCACGATGCGCTCGGCGATGGTGAGCCCGAGCCCGCTGCCGTTGGGCTTTCCGGTGTAGAACGGCTCGAACACGCGCGGGAGATTCTCGGCGGAGATCCCGGAGCCGGTGTCGCTCACCGAGAGCGCGACGTCGCCATTCTGGCGATTCACCTCGAGCCAGAGCCGGCCGCGCCCGTTCATCGCCTCGACCGCGTTGAGCGCGACGTTCCACAGCACCTGAATGACCTGGTCGCGGTCGAACGCGAAGCGCGGAACGGCCGGGTCGACGGCGACGCGCACGTCCACGCGCGGCGCGCGCGAGCGATCGCCGCGGATGAGCGAGCTGACGTGCTGGACCACCTCGCGAATATCGCCTTGTGTCCGCCGCGCCTCCTGGGGGCGCGCGAACTGGAGGAAGTCGGACAGGATGCGGTTGAGCCGGCGCGCCTCCGTCCGGAGCGCGGCGAGCGTCGACAAGCGCTCGTCCGGAGTGAGCCCAGTGTCGTCGGTCAGAAGCGCGGTGGCGTTGAGGATGGCCGCGAGCGGATTGCGGATCTCGTGGGCCATCCCGGCGGCGAGCTCGCCGGCGGTCGCCAGCCGTTCGGCCTCGCGCAGACGCGTGTTGAGCCGCTCGCTGTCGCTGCGCGCCCGCTCGAGCACCATGATGATCACGGCAAAGGTCGAGAGGAAGTACAGGAGGATGAACACCGCGTGCACGCAGAGGTACCCCGTCGAGCCCGGGGTCGTGCTGACGAACTGCGTCGCGATGCGGTGCACGCCCCACAGCGTGAGAAATCCCGCCAGCAGACGCTCGCCGCGAAATCCGGTCATGCTCGCGTTCGGTGGCCAGAACAGTAGGCCGGCGGCGATCTGGACGACGCCGAGCGCGATTCCCACGGCACGCTGCGGTTCGTCGGTGGTGCCCAAGTCGCCCATGACCGTCAGGCCGACCGCGAGCGCGATGCCGATCAGAACGTCGCGCGCGCGCAGCCGATACGCCCAGCGATGCGCGAATGCGGCCGCCAGGGTGAAGCCGACCGCCGCGACCGTCGTGAGCTCGGTGACGAAGCTCGGATGGTCGACGCCCAGCACGAGCACGTCGATCAGCTTGAGTCCCTTGGACAGGGTGTAGGCGCCCCACGCGAGGAGCAGGTACTGGAAGAAGCGGACCCGGTGCGACTGATACAGGTAGGCGAAGATCAGTAGCTGAACCGCGAACGCGACCGTCGAGACGAACGTCAGAATCAGCGGCGCCGGCATCACAACCCTCCAGTCCAGTCTACGCTGCGCCGCAAATCGCGTGCCACGCGGGTACCACGTCGAATCGCGCGGAACCGCGGCGCGCGCGTTTCACTTCGAAACGGCGTTTCACTGCGGAACTCGTGGCGGGCGAGTCCGCCGATCGGCGCCCGGGCTGGTTCAGTGTGAATCGGCCGTTTCGGCTTGGAACCCGCGCGAGCGCTGACGTCCGGTGCCGTATCAATGATTTCGTCGCGTTCGCGGCTGGCACGTCCTCTGCTTTTACGCAGTGTGGCTCGAACAAACTACACAAGGAGGACGAACACGTGAAGCGTATCAGCGCACTCGCAATCTTTCTGGGGACCGCATTGCTCGCAGGCGCGGCGAGCGCCGCGTCGCTGCAGGACGTTCAGGCGCCCCGCTTATCGAACGACGACATCCAGGCGCCGCGCACAAGCAGTGAGGACATCCAGGCGCCCCGCACGACTGCGGAGGACATCCAGGCGCCGCGCGGCTCGCGGGCTGCCCACGACCGCAACGAGGACATTCAGGCTCCGCGCGGCTGACGGCCGAGCCGGGCGAGCGAGCGGTATTTCTCGCTCGCTCCGCCCGGCGGCGCGCGCTCACAGGATGAAGGTGTGATGGGGTGGCTGGACGCGAACGAGTACGTCCTGATCACAACCGCGGCGAAGGATCGAGTGGATGATCTGCTCTCTGCGACCGAGCTCGCGATCGAGAGCGCCGCGATCGCCGATCGGCGCGGCGCTACGGAGTCCGCCCACTTCTGCGACGCGCGAGGCTGCGAGCTCGGTCACCTGCCTGTTTAGGCGGCGCCCCAGACCGGGACGGCTGACGGCGCCGCGGCACGAAATGCTCGTTCCTGTTGGGACCTAGCACGACGGGCTCCGCTTGCGCATCGTTGGCACGCGGCCTGCTCGAACCTCCACGGACCCGACGAGCCAGCGGGAGGCTGCGATGACGGATTGGTGGAGCGAGCTCGATGACGAAATCCTGAACTGCCTCGTCGATGAGGAGTGGTTGACGCCGGCTGAGCTAGGCCAGAAGGTCGGCATGTCGACCGACGCGGTGACCTCTTTGCTCGGACGGCTCGCCCAGGAGGGAAGGATCACCATCCTGCGCGTCGCACGAACGTCCCGTTAGCCCCGGCAGCCCCGAGCGTCGAAGAGTACGCGGCCGCCGTCGCCGACTTTCTGATCGAGCTCGACTGCGGAGCCGCGATCATCGTCGGTCACTCGCTGGGCGGCTCGATCGCGCTCGCGTTCGCCGCGCGCCGTCCGGCGTTGGTACGAGGTCTCGTGCTAATCGCGAGCTGCTTGAGACTCCCTCTGGTCGACAGCGTCAGCGAACGGCTCGTCGCGTATCTCCCCGGCCCCGTCCTCTTCGCGCCGAGCGACCTCGAACGCGGTCGTGCTCGCGATGCTGGAGCTGCGCTCGTGTCGAACGGAGACGATGCTGAGCGACGTGCGAGCCGCCCGGGCGATGGACCTGACACTCCCGGGGCCGCGTTCGAGGTGCCGACGGTCGTCCTGGAAGCTCCGGAATGGGTGAACCGCGAGATCGCGACGTTCGTGGAGTCTCTCCCGACGCCGGCGCCGTCCGCAAAGGCAATCGGCGCGCGCCGCGTTCGCCGCGGCGCCGAGTCCTTGGTGGCTCACGGGCCTCGCCGGGCGGCGAGCGGATCGACATTGATGTAATCTGCGCGTCGCTCGTGGTGCGCGAGCTCGGGCTTTCTGCCCGAACACTTCGTCACGCGGTTGACGCCGTGCTGAAAGTTCCGGCGGCGCGCTCCGGCGACGAATCGTGCGGCATAGCCGCCGCATCAACAGAGGGAGGAGGAAGGAGGCGTCATGTGGATCGTTCGGCTCGCCCTGCGCCGGCCCTACACGTTCGTCGTGATGGCGCTGCTGATCCTGGTCCTCGGCGTGTCGGCCATCGTCGACTACGCCGACCGACATCTTTCCCGAGATCGACATCCCGGTCGTCACCGTCATCTGGACCTACAAGGGCATGACGACCGAGGAGATGGAAGCGCGCATCACGACCTTCAGCGAGTACGCGATCTCGTCGGCCGTCAACGACATCGAGACGATCGAGTCGCAGACGCTCACGGCGTCGCGCGTCATCAAGATCTACTTCCAGCCCGGACGTGAACGTCGCGCGGCGCTGGCGCAGGTGACGGCGCGTGTCGCAGACGATCCGGCGGCTCATGCCGCCGGGCACCGTACCCGCCGATCATCCTGCGCTTCAACGCCTCCAGCGTGCCGATCCTCCAGATGAGCCTGAGCAGCAAGACGCTGCCGGAGGCGGAGGTCTACGACTACGGCATCTATCGCATCCGCCAGCAGCTCGCGCCGTCCAGGGCATGACGCTGCCGCTGCCCTACGGCGGCAAGCAGCGGCAGATCATGGTCGATCTCGACCCGCAGGCGCTGCAGGCGCAAGGCGATCTCGGCCGCAGGACGTGAGCGACGCCATCAACGCCCAGAACCTGACGCTTGCCGACCGGCATCGCGAAGATCGGCGCCGCAGGAGTACCCGGTCAGCCTGAACAACAGCCCGCGACGCGCTGTCGCGCTCAACGACATCCCGATCAAGGTCGTCAACGGCGCGACGGTCTACATGCGCGACGTGGCCCAGGTCCGCGACGGCTTCGCCGTCGCAGACCAACGTCGTCCGCCAGCGACGGCAGCCGCGGCGGCGCTGGTCACGCTCCTCAAGAACGGCAACGCCTCGACGCTCGACATCGTCAACCAGGTGAAGGCGCATGCTGCCCGACGATCCGGGCCGCGGCGCCGCCAGGGGCTGAGAGATCGAGCTGCTGTTCGACCAGTCGCTGTTCGTCGCGGCGGCCGATCGACGGCGTGCGTGCATCGAGAGCATCGATCGCCGCGGCTGCTGACGGCGGCGATGATCCTGCTGTTCCTCGGGTAGCTGGCGCAGCACGCTGATCGTCGCCATCTCGATCCCGCTGTCGATCCTGACGTCGATCGTCGCTGCTGTTCGCGCTGGGCCACTCGCTCAACGTGATGACGCTCGGCGGCCTGGCGCTGGCGGTCGGCATCCTGGTCGACGACGCCACGGTCGAGATCGAGAACATCCACCGCAACCTGGCGCTGGGCAAGCCGCTGCGGCAGGCGATCCTCGACGGCGCCCAGCAGATCGCCGGCGCCGGCGTTCGTCTCGACGCTGACGATCTGCATCGTGTTCGTCTCGGTGGTGTTCCTCGACGGGCCCGGCGAAGTACCTGTTCACGCCGCTGGCCCTGGCCGTCGTGTTCGCGATGCTGGCCTCGTACCTGCTGTCGCGGACGCTCGTGCCGACGATGGTGCAGTACCTGCTGCCGGCCGAGGTCGCACGCCCACGGCCAGGCGCCGGCGCGCGGCTGGCTTCTTCGGCCGGCATCCACGCCGGCGTTCGAGCGCGCGTTCGAGCGGCTCCGCGACGGCGTACGTCGCGCGTGCTGGCGTGGAACCTGCGCGCACCGCGGGCGCGTGTTCGCCGTCGTTCGCCGCTGGTCGTCGTCAGCGGGCTGGCGCTGCTGCCGTTCGTCGGCCACGACTTCTTCCCGACGGTCGATGCCGGCCAGTTCCGCCTGCACGTCCGCGCCCCGGCCGGCACGCGGCTCGAGGAGACCGAGCGGTACTTCAGCCGAGGTCGAGGACGCGATCCGCGAGATCATCCCCGAGCGACGAGGTCGAGCTGATCATCGACAACATCGGCCTGCCGCAACCGCAGCTACAGCCTGGCCTTCGGCGACAGCGCCACCACCGGCCCGGCGCGACGGCGAGATCCTCGTCGCGCTGAAGCACCGAGCGCCACGAGCCGACGCCGGAGTACGTCGCAGACGCTGCGCGAGAGCTGCCGCGCGAGTTTCCGGAGCTGACGTTCTACTTCCAGCCGGCCGACATCGTCAGCCAGATCCTGAACTTCGGCCTGCCGGCGCCGATCGACGTGCAGGTCGCCGGGCTTCGACCAGCAGGCAGAACTACGACGATCGCGCCGCGAGATCGCCGCGCGGATGCGCGCAGGATCCGCGGCGCGGTCGACGTGCACCTGCACCAGGTGGTCAACGTGCCGAAGCTGCACGTCGACGTCGACCAGACGCGGGCCGCGCGAGCTGGGCCTGACGCAGCAGGACGTGGCCAACAGCGTGCTGGTGTCGCTGTCCGGCAGCGGCGCAGGTGCAGCCGAACTACTGGGTCGATCCGCAGCAACGGCATCTCCTACCTCGTCGACGGTGCAGACGCCGCACGCACAAGGTCGACTCGCGTCGACGCGCTCATCGAACGACTGCCGCTGACGCCGGCGACGTCCGGCCGAGCCGCAGCTGCTCGGCGAACGTGGCCACGGTCGAGCGGCGGCGTGACGCCGGAGGTCGTCAACCACTCCAACGTCCAGCCGGTGTTCGACGTCTACGCCAACGTGCAGGGCCGCGACCTCGGCAGCGTCGCCGCGCGACGATCGACAGCGATCGTGGCCGAGTACCGCGCCGAAGCTGCCGCCGGGCAACACGATCACGATGCGCGGCCAGGTGGAGAGCATGCAGTCGGCGTTCGTCGCGGCTGGGCCTGGGCCTGGTCTTCGCGGCGGTGCTGGTCTACCTGCTGATGGTGGTGAACTTCCAGAGCTGGCTCGACCCGTTCATCATCATCACGGCCCTGCCGGCGGCGCTCTGGTCGGCATCGTCTGGATGCTGTTCGTGACGCAGACGACGTTCAGCGTGCCGACCCTGATGGGCGCGATCATGTGCGATCGGCGTGGCGACGGCCAACAGCATCCTGATGGTCACGTTCGCCAACGAGCAGCGTGCGCGAGGGCAGGACGCGCGTCGAGCGCCGCGCTGGAGGCCGGCGCGCACGCGGCTGCGGCCGGTGCTGATGACCGCGCTGGCGATGATCATCGGCATGCTGCCGATGTCGCTGGGCCTGGGCGAGGGCGGCGAGCAGAACGCGCCGCTCGGGCCGGGCGGTGATCGGCGGCCTGCTCGCTGGCGACGGTCGCGACGCTGTTCTTCGTGCCGGTCGTCTACAGCGTGCTCCGGCGCCGTCCGCCCCGGCGGGACTTCCTGGTCGATTCCGGGCACGGCTCGGCGTCGCCAGCAGCTCAGGAGTGAACGATGCCCAAGTCACGAACGGGGTGGGGGTTTCTCATCGGCGTTGCGCTGCTCGTGGTGCTCGTCGTCATCGGCATCGTGCCGCGCGTGCGCCAGAACGCCGAGCTCGTCGCGGCCTCGACGGCGCCCGACGCCGGAATCGTCCAGGTGAGCGTGGTGCCCCCGAAGCGCGCCGATGGGCCGATCGACCTCTTGCTGCCGAGCAACATCCAGGCGATCGAGGAGGCGGCGATCTACGCGCGGACCAGCGGCTACGTCCGCGAGCGCTATGTCGACATCGGCGACCGCGTGGCGGCGGGGAAGGCCCTGGCGCAGATCGACACGCCCGAGCTCGATCAGGAGCTCAGTCAGGCTCGCGCCGCGCTGGCCCAGACTCGCTCGGGTCTCGCGCAGGCCCGCGCGAGCTTCACGCAGGCGCAGGCGAACCTGAACCAGGCACGCGCGGGGCTCGAGCAATCGAAGGCGAACGAGACCTTCGCCGGCGTCACCTCCGATCGCTTCACCAAGCTCGAGCGCGACGAGCTGGTCGCGCATCAGGACGCCGACGAGAAGCGGACCGCGCTCGCCGCGGCGCGCGCGACGACGGCGGTTTCCCAGGCCAACGTCGAGGCCATGCAGGCCAACCTCGGCGCCCTCGAGGCCAGCGTCGAAGCCGCGCGCGCGAACGTGGCGGCGAGCGAGGCCAACGTGCAGCGCCTGATGGCGCTCCAGTCCTTCCAGAAGGTCGAGGCGCCGTTCGCCGGCATCATCACGGCGCGCGGGATCGACCGCGGCGCCTTGATCACCTCGGGCAGTGGGAGCGGCGCGAATCTACTGTTCCGGATCGCCCACGTCGAGAACCTCCGCATCTTCGTCAACGTTCCCCAGACGTTCGTGCGCTCGATCGTACCGGGCCAGGAAGTACAGGTGCTCGTCCCCGAGTACCCGAAGCGAGCGTTTGTCGGGAAGATCGCGAGCACCGCCGGCGCCCTCGATGCCACCTCGCGCACTTTGCTCACGGAGGTGCGCCTGAGGAACCAGGATCACGCGCTGATGCCCGGGATGTACGCGCAGGTCAAGTTCAGCCTGGTGCCCGCGGACGCCGTGTGGGTCGTGCCCGCGACCGCGCTGCTGGCGCGCTCGGCCGGGCCGCAGGTCGTCGACGTGCGCCGCGACGGCACCGTGCACTACCTGGCCGTTCAGCTCGGCCGCGACCTCGGGAATTCGATCGAGATCGTCGCCGGGCTCAGTGGCAGCGAGCGCCTCGTCGTGAGCCCGCCGGACGGCTTGAAGGAAGGCATGCGCGTCGCGGCCGAGGAGATCAAGCGCAATTAGTAGTTGAGGTGCTCTGGGCCACCGAGTAATCTTCCGCCCGGGAGCCCGGGGTGTCGACACCGCGCACGATGTTCGAGAAGATCTGGGCCCGGCACGTGGTGGCCGAAGGCCCGGGCGGACACGTGCTCCTCTACGTCGATCGCCACCTGCTCCACGAGGGCACGACCGCCGCGTTCGGGCGGCTAGCCCGGAGCGGGCGAACGGTGCGCCGCCCCGATCTCAGCTTCGCGACGGCGGACCACTACCTCTTGACCTCGCCAGGCTCGCCGACGTCCGACGCCGAGACCCGAGGCATGGTCGACGCGCTCGGGCGCCACACCGCCGAGCAGCGCATCCTCTACTTCGGCGTCGGCGATCCCCGCCGCGGCATCGTGCATATCATCGGCCCGGAGCAGGGGCTGACGGTGCCGGGCATCACGCTCGTCTGCGGCGACTCGCACACGGCGACCCACGGGGCGTTCGGCGCGCTCGCGTTCGGCATCGGCTCGAGCGAGGTCGAGCACGTGCTGGCCACGCAGACCTTGTGGCAGAAGAAGCCGCTGACCATGCGGATCTCGGTCGAGGGGCGGCTGGCGCCAGGCGTCGGCGCCAAGGACGTGATCCTGGCGATCATCGCGAAGATCGGCGCCGGCGGCGGCGTGCGGCACGCGATCGAGTACGCGGGCTCGACGATCCGCGATATGTCGATGGACGAGCGCATGACCGTCTGCAACATGTCGATCGAGGCCGGCGCGCGCGCCGGCATGATCGCGCCCGACGAGACGACCTACGCCTACATCGAAGGCCGGCCGCTGGCCCCGAGCGGTGAGGCGTGGCGCCGGGCGCTCGCCGAGTGGAAGGCGCTGCCGAGCGACGCGGACGCAAAGTTCGACCGCGAGGTGCAGCTGGCCGCGAGCGACATCGCGCCGACCGTCACCTGGGGGACGAGCCCGCAGGACGCGCTGCCGATCACCGCGCGCGTGCCCGACCCGGCGGCGGTCGCCGAGCCCGGACGGCGCGAGAGCATGACGCGCGCGCTCGCCTACATGGGGCTCGATCCCGGGCACGCCGCTCAGCGACATCATGGTCAACCGCGTCTTCATCGGCTCGTGCACGAACAGCCGGCTCGACGACCTTCGCGCCGCGGCGCGCGTGGCGAAGGGGCGCCGCGCGGTGGTGCCGGCGTGGATCGTGCCGGGCTCGGGGCTGATCAAGCGGGCGGCCGAGGCCGAGGGCCTCGATCGCGTCTTCGTCGACGCGGGCTTCGAGTGGCGCGAGGCCGGATGCTCGATGTGCGTCGGGATGAACGGCGAGACGGCCGGCGGCCGGCGAGCGCGTCGCGTCCACGTCGAACCGCAACTTCGAGGGACGCCAGGGCAAGGGCGCCCGGACCCACCTGATGTCCCCTGCGATGGCGGCGGCCGCTGCCGTCACCGGGAAGCTCACCGACGTCCGGACGCTCGGGGCCTAGATGGAGCCGTTCACGCGCGTCACCGCCGTCGGCCTGCCGATCGATCTGCCGAACGTCGATACCGATCGCGTGATCCCTGCGCGCTTCCTCCGAAAGGACCGGAGCGTCCCGGAGTACTCGAGCTTCCTGTTCCACGACGTCCGCTTCGGCGCCGACGGCGCCGAGCGCCCGGAGTTCATCCTGAACCAGGCGGCGTACCGCGCCGCCCGGATCGTGGTCGCGGCCGAGAACTTCGGCTGCGGCTCGTCGCGCGAGGCGGCGGTGTGGGCGCTCGCGGCCTACGGATTTCGCTCGGTGATCGCGCCGAGCCTGGGCGACATCTTCCATCAGAACAGCTTCAAGAACGGCTTGCTGCCGGTGATTCTGCCGGCCGACGTCGTCGCGGGCCTGCGGCGCCAGCTCCACGACCGGCCCGGCGCCATGCTCACGGTCGACCTCGAGGCGCAGACGGTGACGGCGCCCGATGGCGCCCTGCACCGCTTCGAGGTCGACGCATTTCGCAAGGAGATGCTGCTGACCGGCCGAGACGAGATCGGGTTGACTCGAAAGCTTCGACGCGAAGATTCGCGAGTTCGAGGCGCGCCACGCGCGGGAGATGGCGTGGGCCGTCCCCCCGCGCGCGAGCAGCTGATCCCAGGAGGAAGAGTGATGACCACGCTCACCGTGGAGTACCCCAAAGATCTCTTGAAGCTCGTCGGGCGCGAGCTCGGCCCGTCGGAGTGGGTCACGGTCGACCAGGCGATGATCGACAAGTTCGCCGAGGCCACCGGCGACCACCAGTGGATCCACGTCGACGTCGAGCGGGCGAAGCGCGAGATGCCCGGCGGCAAGACGATCGCCCACGGCTATCTGACCCTGTCGCTGGTGCCGCGAATGGCCTCGACCCTGCTCGAGGTCAAGAAGCGCAGCCGCGGGATCAACTACGGCTCGAACAAGGTCCGCTTCATCTCACCCGTCCAGGCCGGCGCGCGCATCCGCGTGCGCCAGCGCATCACCGGCGCCGAAGAGGTGGCCGGCAACGGCGTGCGCGTCAGCTCCGAGATGACGGTGGAGATCGAAGGGCACGAGAAGCCCGCGCTGGTCGGCGAGATCATCGGCGTCCGGTACGCCTGAGCGCACACGTGAGAGAGAGGCACGGCTGACATGAAGCTCGTACGATACGGCCGGCCCGGCGCCGAGCGCCCCGGCGCGATCGACCCCGACGGCAAGCTCCACGACCTCGGACGCGTGATCAAGGACGTGACCCCGGCGGCGCTCGCGCCGGCGATGCTCAAGAAGCTCCGCGCCGTCAACCTCGCGCGCCTGCCGGTCGTGCGCGGCCGCCCGCGGCTCGGCTGTCCGCTGGCCGGCATGGGCAAGATGGTCTGCATCGGGCTCAACTACACCGACCATGCGGCCGAGGTGGGGATGGCGCTGCCCAAAGAGCCCACCCTGTTCATCAAGGCGCCGAGCGCGATCTGCGGCCCCGACGATCCTATCGTGCGCCCGCGCGGGCGCGGCGAAGCTCGACTACGAGGTCGAGCTCGGCGTCGTGCTGGGGCGCGACGCGCGCTATGTCGAGGAGGCCGACGCGCTTCGCTACGTCGCCGGCTACTGCCTCGTGAACGACGTCTCCGAGCGCGCGTTCCAGATGGAGCACGGCGGCACGACCACCAAGGGCAAGAGCGCCGACACCTTCGGCCCGACGGGCCCGTGGCTCGTCACGGCCGACGAGGCCGGCGACCCTCAAGCCATGGCGCTGTGGACGACCGTGAACGGCGAGCGCCGCCAGGACGGCAACACCGGCAAGATGATCTTCTCGGTCGCGTCCCTGATCGCCTACGTCAGCCGGTTCATGTCCCTGCGCGCCGGTGACGTGATCTCCACGGGCACGCCGGCGGGCGTGGGCCACGGCGCGAAGCCGCCCGAGGTATCTCCAGCCCGGCGACGTGGTCGAGATGGGAATCACCGGTCTCGGCACCCAGCGCCACAAGATCGTCGAATCCCGCTAGCCCGCGTCATTCACGAACGCTCGATGCGCGCGGCGGGCGGGGCCTGTCGCAGGGTGCGGCCCCCGCGGGGCCGCGCCCGGCGCCACCCGTCCGGCTCTCGTTGCTGACGCCTGCGAAGAAACCGGGCTAGCGGGAGCGCGTCCGGTGGGTCAGGGGTCGGCGCGGCCGCTGGTGAACCGGCGGATGAGACCGAGCCCGAGGAGACCGAGCCCGACCACCAGGAGGACGCCCCAGTCGGGCACGCCGAACACCCGGACCAGCACGATGCACACGCCGGAGAACGCCACAATGGCGCCCGCCAGCATCAGGCCTGTCCCGGGCTTAGCCACGATCGAGCACGAAGCGGCGGTAGGCCTCGGCGTGCTTCACGCCGGCCCCCTTGCCGTCGCGCAGGGCCCACGCGCGGAGCAGATCGTCGACCCACTCGCCCTTACCCACCTGCGAGACGTGGGCCCGGAGCGCCTGGCACTTGAGCGCGAGGGTGTCGGTGATGTCGATGTAGGTGTCGTCGTGGAGAGCGCCGCTGATGAAGACCTCCTTCACCTTGTGCGGCTCGAGGCCCTCGGCCAGGAGCTCCTGGAAGATCACGCGCGTCTCCGATGACGGAAAGACCGCGTCGAGCGCCGCGCTGGCGACCGCGCGGTGGTCGGGGTGGTTCAGGTACTCGCTGCCGTACCAGCGCATCGTCGGGTCGCCGCACACGACCACGTGGGGCCGGACGCGCCGGATCACGCGCGTCAGGTCGCGCCGGAGCGCGATGGTCGGCTCGACGACGCCGTCCTGATAGCCGAGGAAGACGACGTCCTTCACGCCGAGAATCTTCGCGGCGTCCCACGACTCGCGCTCGCGGATCGGGATCAGCCCGGTGTTGTCGGGCGTGTGCTCGTTGGTGCCGGAGCCGCCGGTCGTGACGAGACAGAACACGACGTCGCGGCCTTCACGCGCCCAGCGGGCCACACTGCCGGCGATCGAGAACTCGTTGTCGTCCGGGTGTGCCGAGATGCAGAGGATGCGCGTGAACTCGGATGAGAGCGTATGCGGCTTGCGCTTCTTGTCCGCCATCGTGCTGCCCGTACTGTCTAGCCGCGCATCCCGAAGGTCGACGGTCCCGGCCGTCTGAGAGGCGCCGTGAGGTTGGCGAACTCGCAGAGGAGCGGCCGCGTGTCGCGCGGGTCGACGATCTCCTCGATCCAGAACGTCTCGGCCGAGCGGAACGGCGAGCGGAGCTTGTTCAGGCGATCCTCGATCTCGGCCATCTTCGCCTTTCGGATCGGGCGCCGCGTCGAGATCGGCGCGGTAGGCGGCCTCGATCCCGCCCTCGAGCGGCAGGGAGCCCCAGCGGCCCGAGGGCCACGCGTAGCGCATGCAGTAGCGGCTCTGGTTGCGATGCGCGGCGCCGGCGACGCCGAACGAGTTGCGCACGATCATCGCGCACCAGGGGATCGTCGTCTGCCACATCGCCGACATCGCGCGCACGCCCTGCTTGATCGTCCCGGACTTCTCGGCGTCGAGCCCGATGAGAAAGCCCGGGCAGTCGACCAGGTAGACGACCGGCAGATGGAACGTCTGCGCGATGTCGAGGAAGCGCTCGACCTTCTGGCAGGTGTCCGCCGGCCAGGCGCCGCCGTAGAAGTACGGATCGCTTGCCATCAGCGCCACCGGCCAGCCGTCGAGCCGCGCGTAGCCGGTGATGACCGAGCGGCCGTAGAGCGGCGCGACCTCGAAGAACGAGCCCTGGTCGACGACCGCTTCGACGATGCGCCGCATCTTGTACGGCTTTCGCTGGTCGTGCGGGATCGCCTCGAAGAGCCACGGGATCGCGCCGCTGCGGATCGTCGCCGCGCGGTCCGCGCGGCGGCAGATCGTCGATCGACGACGGGAAGTACGAGAGAAAGCGCCGCGCGCGTGCGAACGCCTCCTCCTCGCTGTCGACGGCGTCGTCGACGGCGCCGGCCTTGAGCTGGATCTCCCAGCCGCCGAGCTCGTTCTTGGTGAGCTTCTGGCCGAGGCGCTCGACCACGGGCGGCCCGGCGACGAAGAGCGCCGAGAGGTTCTTGACCATGACGGAGTAGTGCGCGGCGGCGAGGTGGGCGGCGCCGAGGCCCGCGACCGAGCCGAGGCCGAGCGCCACGCGCGGGATCGTCGCCATATTATTGACGACCCACTCCCAGCCGTCGACACCCGGCACGTTGGCGCGGCCCGTCGTCTCGATCGTCTTGACCGAGCCGCCGCCGCCCGAGCCCTCGACGAGGCGGATCAGCGGCAGGCGCAGGTCGTGCGCCATCCGCTCGCACTGGTTGTGCTTGCCCCTGATGGTCGCGTCGGCGGAGCCGCCGCGCACGGTGAAGTCGTCGCCGCCGATCACGACGGGGCGGCCGTCGACCTCGGCGCGGCCGAACACGAAGTTGGACGGCGTGAAGGCTACCAGATCGTTGTTCGCGTCGTAGCGCGCGCTGCCGGCGATCTTGCCGATCTCGTGGAAGCTGCCGGGGTCGGCGAGCTTGGCGACCCGCTCGAGGATCGTCAGGCGCCCGCCGTCGTGCTGGCGCTTCACGCGCTCGGGCCCGCCCAGCTGCGAGGCGAGCTCCTCGCGGCGCCTCAGCTCGTCGAGCTCCTTTTGCCAGTCCATGCCGCGGCCTCGCTATTCCTTGCGGCGGCGATCGTCGCCGCGCGGCGGAAACCTCTCGCGCAGGAGCTCGATGAGCTTTTGCTCCTCTTTCCTCGTCAAAGCGTCGAGCCAGCTCCTCACGTCGCGGCCATCGTCACGATCGGCGTTCTCGGACACGTCACACCTCCCTCAGGGCCCCGTCATTATAAGGGACGGCCGACATGAGGGACGGATGACGGAATACGGGGCGGCTGGCGGCCTCGGCGGTGTGTTACCTATCTATAGGCGCACTGCCCCGGAGGGAGGCCCGGCGTGGACGACATACTCATCGGAAAGGGCGAACGGCCCGTCCACCTGCTGCCCAGGTACGGCAACCGTCACGGCCTGGTCGCCGGCGCCACCGGCACCGGCAAGACGATCTCGCTGCTGGTGATGGCCGAAGGCTTTTCGCGCCTGGGCGTTCCGGTGTTCATGGCCGACGTGAAGGGCGACGTCGCCGGCCTGGCGATGGCCGGCGCCGCGAACGACAAGATCCAGCAGCGCGTCGCGCAGATCGGCGTCCAGGGCTACACCAGCGAGGCCAGCCCGGTGGTGTTCTGGGATCTCTACGGCAAGGCGGGCCATCCCGTCCGCGCGACGGTCAGCGAGGTCGGCCCGAGCCTGCTCGGCCGCATGCTCGAGATCAACGACACGCAGGCCGGAGTGCTCGCGATCGCCTTCAAGCTCGCGGACGACCGGGGGCTCCTGCTGCTCGACCTCGACGATCTGCGCGCGCTCCTCGGGTTCGTCGCCGACAACCGCAAGGAGATCTCGACCAGGTACGGACTGATCAGCACGCCGTCGATCGCGGCGATCCAGCGCGCCCTGCTGGGGCTGGAGCGCGAGGGCGGCAACGCGTTGTTCGGCGAGCCGGCGCTCGACCTCAAGGATCTTGATGCGCACGGATACGGCGGCCGCGGCATCGTCAACGTCCTGGCGCGCCGACCAGCTGATCTTGAAGCCGCGGCTCTATTCGAGCTTTCTCCTGTGGCTCCTCTCGGAGCTCTTCGAGAACCTCCCGGAGGTCGGCGATCTCGATCGACCCAAGCTGGTGTTCTTCTTCGACGAGGCGCACCTGCTCTTCGACGACGCGCCGCCGGCGCTGCGCCAGCGGGTCGAGCAGGTCGTGCGGATCATCCGCTCCAAGGGCGTCGGCGTGTACTTCTGTTCGCAGTTTCCCGACGATGTCCCGAACGAGATTCTCGGCCAGCTGGGTAACCGGATCCAGCACGCGCTGCGCGCCTACACGCCACGCGACCAGAAGGCGGTGCGCACCGCCGCCGAGACGTTCGTGGCCAACCCCAAGCTCGACGTCGGCAAGGTCATCGCGGAGCTGGGCGTCGGCGAGGCGCTCGTGTCGATGCTGCAGGACAAGGGGGTGCCCATGCCGGTGGAGCGCACGCTGGTCTGCCCGCCCCGCTGCCGGATGGGAGCGATCACGCCGGAGGAGCGCGCGACGGTCCGCTCGCGCAGCCCGATCAGCGGTAAGTACGACGCCCGAGTGAATCGCGAGTCGGCGTACGAGATCCTGAGCCAGCGCACGGTATCGACGGACGCGCCGGCGGCTCGCCCGAGCGACGCCCCTTCGCGAAGCCAGGCCCCCGCGCCGGAGCGCGCCCCGAGGCAGGAGCCGACGCCCGCGCAGGACAAGCCGGGTCTCGGCACGCAGGTGAGCGACATCCTGTGGGGCACGAAGCGCCGGCAAGGCATGGTGGAAGCCATGGCCAAGCAGGCGGCGCGTACGGTCGGCTCGCCAGATCGGCCGCCAGATTCTCCGCGGCGTCCTTGGCGGAATTCTGGGCGGATCGCGGAGATAGTGCGGGCGCTCCTCTGGCTCGGCCTCGCGATGTTTCCGGCCGTGAGCTTCGCGGCCGTGGACACGGTCGCCGTCCTGATCTTTCAGGAGGAGGGTCGGCCGCTCCCGCAGGCTCTAGAGAATCAGGAGAAGGTCGGACAGCTGGCGGTCGAGATGCTGGCGTCCGCCACGTACGAGGCTGGCCCCGCCGTCGCGGAGCAACGTTGGCTCGAAGTGCGGCGATGGCCGCACCTGTACGTGGCGTTCACGCCCCCGCGCTCGGTACGCTTCCAGTTCAGCACGACAGGACCGGCAGTGGAACAAGAAGTTCAGGTCGCCGAGATCATCATGCGGATCGTCGGCGAGTGGCCGGACTACATCCTGGTCCGCGAGCGGGACACGGAGAAGGGCCTTCTCAAAGTACGGCCCGCGCGAGGCGCAGGCGCTGCGGGATGCGCTGCGAATCGGAGCGACGACACGATGAAGATCACCGTGTGCGAGCGCCCCGACGAGACGGCACGCAGAGAAACCGCCCGGGCCGATCTGGTCTGCTCTCCGCGCGCGAACCCCACGGACGCCGTCGTGCTGCCGGAGATGCCGTTCTGCGAGTGGCAGACGTTCAGGACTCGCCAGGTCGACTTCTCGCGGCCGCCCGGCAGACCTACCCGCGCAGCCTGGATCCCTTCGTAGCGCGTCACGACCGGTCGTCCAGCTAGATCTGCGAGTAGCCGCTACCGCGGCGTCTCGACACCCCGCCCGCGCGCGTCGGTGATCCAGCCAAATTCCTTGAGGATCTGCTGGCTGTACGTCACGCGACCCGAAACCTTCTCGAGCGGCTCGGTGGCGAGCAGGAGCGCCGCCTTCGCCATGAGCTCCGGCGCCTCGCCGCGCGGATCGTCGATGCTCTTCACGAGACGGTGATAGACCGTACCCGGCGTCGGCACGATCTGCGAGGGCGACACGCACGTGACCGAGACGCCGTACTGATAGACCTCGGCGGCGAGGCCCTGCGAGAACCGCTCGAGCGCGGCCTTCTCGGCGCCGTAGCACGTGCCGCCGCGCGCGCCGACCGCGGGGTCGGGGTAGGGGCCGCGTCCGGGCCCGATCGCGGCGCCCGACGAGATGTTGACGATCGCGCCCGTGCGCCGGGGAATCATCTCGGCGAGCGCCAGCTGACTCAGGACGAACGGCGCGTGGAAGTTCACGGCCCACGAGCGTAGCCAGCGATTCAGCGGAAAGTCCTTGGTCGGCAGATAGTAGGTCAGCGCCGCATTGTTGACGAGGACGTCGACGGGGCCGTAGGCCTCCCGCGCGGCGCCCATCAGCTTCTCGCACTCGGCGGGCTCGGCGATGTTGGCGGTGAAGGCTCGCGCCTCGCCGCCGGCGGCGCGGATCGCCGCCACCGTGGTCTCGAGCGAGCCCGCGAGCTGGTGGTCGCCCTCGCGCAGGGTGCGCGCCGCGCAGATCACGCGGCCGCCTTCGGCCGCGAAGAGCCGGGCGATATCGGCGCCGATCCCGCGTGAGGCGCCGGTCACGACCACCACCTTGCCGTCGAGTCGTCCCATACCGTGCCGGCCTGGCTCACCGGCCGCCGCCCATGAATAGCGCTCTCGGAGGGCCCGGCGCAAGCGGCTTTCTCGTTGGAAGGGGCAGGATCTTCCCCGCGCCCCGTCGGGGAAAGGCCCGATTGTGACGGGCTGATTGCCGCCGCCAGAGTGAGCCGAAGATCGGTGAAGCACGGAAGGAGAGGCTGATGACGGTCGTGTGCGCGTGGTGCGAACGCCAGGGACGTACGACGGTGCTCCGTGAGAAGGAGCCCTTCGATCGCCCGATGATCTCTCACGGTATCTGCGAGGAGCACGTGCGCGCGTTCCTCGCCGAGCTTCGCGAGGTCAGGACACCCCGGATTTCCCTCGACCGTCGCGGGCCGTAGTCGCATTTCGATCCACCCGCCACCTGCTCGCGCAGATCCGGCCTGGGTTTTCCGCGCGAACGATCAGGTAAACACCCGATGGGAGGGTCAGCATATGACCCCTAACGTTGGTCCGGTACAGCACACCCACGCGGCCTCGACGCCCGTCGAGCATGGCCAGGAGGGCCTGATGAGTGGCACCCAGGATGTGGCGACCGTGACGCAAGCCCGCCTCGAGACCACGGCCTCACGACTGCGCGAGCTGGTGGCCCACCTCCGACATCAGCGGGCGCAACTGCGCGAGGAGTGGGCCCGACTCATCACCGAGGCGAAGCTGCTGACCGCGATGACGAAGGAAGAGATCTTCGCCGAGGCCACGTCCGTGTACGACAACTACGTCGAGGCGCTGGAGACCGGGACGTACGAGGCGCTGCAGGCGTACGCGCGCAACCTCTCGGAGCGCATCATTCCGCGGGGCGTCGAGACGCACGAGGTGGTCGGGATCGTGCTCCTTCTTCGCGACGTGCTCGCCCGCTCGCTCTTCGCGACGTACCACGAGGACTTCAACAAGCTCAACCGCATCCTCGACGCGTACGAGCCCGCCGCCAACCGTATCGCCGCCACGGTGGCCGTCGGCTTCGTGCAGGAGCGCGAGCGCATCATCCGCGAGCAGCAGGAGGCGATCCGGGAGCTGTCGACGCCCGTGCTGCAAGTACGCGAGCGCCTGCTCATCCTGCCGATCATCGGCGTCATCGATCCGCAGCGCGCGCGCCAGCTGACCGAGCAGCTGCTCCGCGGCATCCGGACCAATCGAGCCAAGGTGGTGGTGCTGGACATCACGGGCGTGCCGTACATCGACTCGCCCGTGGCGAACCACCTGGTGCAGACCGTCGAGGCGGCGCGGCTCCTCGGCGCGATCGTGATCGTCACCGGCCTGTCACCCGAGATCGCGCAGACCCTTGTTAATATCGGAGTAGACCTGGGGAAGATGAACACGGTCGGCGATCTCCAGGGCGGCATCGAGGAGGCCGAGCGGCTGCTCGGCTACAAGGTCGTCCTGACGCAGGAGCCGGTGGCGCACTCCGCCTGAGAGGAGACGAGCGTGCAGGTTCCGATCCTCAAGCAAGGCGCGTACCTGATCGCGACGGTACAGTCCGCCCTGACCGACGAGGATCTGAAGCAGCTGCGCGACACGCTGGTGCTGCAGGTGAGCAAAGTGCGCGCGCGGGGAGTCATCGTGGACGTCACCGCGCTGGACGTGATCGACTCGTTCGCGACCCGTACCCTCCGGGACGTGGCGTACATGATCCGGCTGCGGGGCGCCGAGACCGTCATCGTCGGGATCCAGCCGGAGGTGGCCTTCTCGATGGTCAAGCTGGGGCTCACCCTCGAAGGCGTCGCGACCTCGCTGGACCTGGAAGAGGGCCTCGCGTATCTGGACCGCAAGGGCAAGAGTCACGATCGAGGAGGTTCGGGCTCATCGCCGATGAGGTGCGTGTCTCGATAGATTGTGATTCCGACGTCGTCGCCGCCCGCCAGAAGGGGCGCGAGCTCGCGAGCCAGTGCGGGTTTCCATCGACCGATCTGGCCGTCGTCGCCACGGCGATCTCGGAGCTGGCGCGGAATATTGTCCGCTACGCCGTGCGGGGTGAGATCATCCTCCGGCTCGTGCAGAACAACGGCAAGAGCGGGATCGAGGTAGTCGCCGCCGACGGTGGCCCGGGCATTCCCGACATCAGCCTGGCCATGCAGGACGGCTATTCGACCTCGGGAGGGCTCGGCCTCGGCCTGCCGGGGACGCGGCGGCTGATGGACGACTTCGAGATTACCTCCGACTTCGGCAAAGGCACGACGGTCACGGTCAGGCGATGGAGACGCTGATCAACCCGTCACGTCGTTGGTCTCGGCCGGGCTTGCCGGATCGGCGGGGTCCCGACGACTTCGATATCACGTCAGACATTAAAGGTACGACGGTCACGGTCAGGCGATGGAGACGCTGATCAACCCTGCGCTCGAGTGGGCGGTCGCCGAGCTGGTCCAGCCGGGCCAGAGCGAGTCCGGCGACCGGCATCTGGTGCTGTCGACCATCGACGGCGGGCTCGTCGCGGTCGTGGACGGCCTCGGGCACGGGGCCGAGGCGGCCAGCGCCGCGAAAGTGGCGGTGCAGGCGCTCGAGCGCGGTGCGGAACGGCCGGTCCCCCAGCTCTTTCGAGATTGCCACCAGAGCCTGATCGGAACGCGCGGCGCGGTCATCAGCGCCGGCGGCGTTCAGCATCCACGACGAGACGATGACGTGGCTCGGCGTCGGCAACGTCGAAGGTCTTCTGCTGCGGGCGCCCAGCGCTCCAGGAGGCCGCAGACCGAATCGCTCCTCGTGCGCGGCGGCGTCGTCGGCGCGCACCTGCCCCCGCTGGTGTCCCAGGTCGTTCCGCTGCGCCGGGGCGACACCTTGATCCTCGCGACCGACGGCGTCCGGAGCGATTTCCTCGACGCGTCGTTGCCGTACCAGGAGCCGCAGGCTCTCGCCGACCACGTCCTGAGACGTTTCGGCACCCAGACCGACGACGCGCTCGTGCTCGTCGTCCGCTATCTCGGGCCTCCGTGAACCCGGAGCTCCGAGATCTCGCCAAGCAGTACGCGCGCGCCCTTCAGGAGTACGTCGAGGGCCGCGGGGAGGCCGCGCTCCAGGAAGCCTGCGACATGGGCCGCAAGGCGCTCGCGCGACGGGGTCGGCGTCCACGACATGGCGGCGATCCAGCATCGCGCCCTGCTCAAGTCGCTCATGCGCGTGCGGACGCGCGAGGAGAGCTCGAGCACCTTGCGCGCGGCGAGCCGGTTCATCGTCGAGAGCCTCCTGCCGTTCGAGATGTCCCATCGGCGAAGCCAGGAGGTCAACGCCGCGCTGCGCGAGTCCGAGGAGCGGTATCGCAGCGTGGTCGACACGGCGCGCGACATCATCTTCACGCTCTCGCTCGACGGCAAGATCATGTCGATGAATCCCGTCTTCGAGACCGTCACCGGCTGGTCGCGCACGGAGTGGATCGGCAAGGACTTCCTGCCGCTCGTGGTGCCGGACGATCGCCCCCGCGCCGCGGAGATCTACCAGGCCGTGCTGAAGGGACAGGTGCCGCCGCTCTTCGAGCTCGGCGTGCGCGCCAAGTCCGGGTTCACGATCCCCGGCGAGTTCGTCGCGACGCCGCTGGCGCGGGGGTCGCGCATCGTCGGCGTGCTCGGCGTCGCGCGCGACATCACCGACCGCAAGAGCGCCGAGCGCGCGCTGCGCCATCTGAACGAGGCGCTGGAGGAAGAGGTCAAGCGGATCGCCCACGCGCTCCACGACGAGGCCGGCCAGCTGCTCGCCTCGGTCTACATCGGCCTGGCCGACGTCGCCCGCGATCTGCCAGCGCCCTCCGCGCGGCGCCTGGAAGACGTGCGCGGGCTCCTCGACAAGATCGAGGAGCAGCTGCGCCACCTCTCCCACGAGCTCCGCCCGACGATCCTCGACGACCTCGGGCTCGTGCCCGCGCTCGAGTTCCTGGCCGAGGGCGTTTCCCGTCGCACCGGGCTCCAGATCGCCGTCGAGGGCTCGCCCGGCAAGCGGCTGCCGGCGCCGACCGAGACGGCGCTCTATCGCATCGTCCAGGAGGCGCTGACCAACGTTACCAAGCACGCGCAGGCGACGCGGGTCCACATCAAGTTCATGCGCAACCGCCGCTTCCTGCGGGGCGTCATCCGGGACGACGGCGTGGGGTTCGACGTGTCGGCCGTGCTGACGCGGCGGGGCTCGCGCGGTCTCGGGCTCACCGGGATTCGCGAACGGCTGCACGCCGTCGGCGGCACCCTGGACATCGTCGCCACCCCGCGTGGCGGAACACAATTGATCCTCACCGTACCGGTGGAGGCGGACAATGCCGAATCGGATTCTCCTCGCTGACGACCACGCGATCGTCCGGCAGGGGCTGAAGGCTCTGCTGGAGCGCGAAGGTTACGCGGTCGTCGCGGAGGCGGGCGACGGCCAGGAGGCGCTGCGCGAAGCCCGCGAGCGCTGTCCCGACGTGGCCGTGCTGGACTTCTCGATGCCGCTCCTGAACGGGCTCGACGCCGCGCGCGAGATCCTCAAGGTCTGTCCGCGCGCGCGGGCCATTCTGCTCACGATGCACACCGACGACCACTACGTGCTGGAGGCGGTCCGGGCGGGGATCAAGGGCTACGTGGTCAAGACCCAGGCGTCGGCCGACCTGGTGCGCGCGATCAACGAGGTCCTGCGCGGCATGATGTACTTGAGCCCCGGCATCTCGCACGCCGTGGTCGAAGCCTACCTGGCCAAGTCGGAGATGCCGCCCGACCCGCTGACCTCCCGAGAGCGCGAGGTGCTCCAGCTGGTCGCCGAGGGCAAGTCGACGAAGGAGATCGCGCGCCTCCTGGGCATCAGCTTCAAGACCGCCGAGTCCCATCGCACGCGGATCATGAAGAAGACCGACATCCATGAGACCGCCGGGCTCGTCCGCTACGCTGTTCGCCGCGGCCTGATCCAGCCCTGAGCCGCGCTCGGCCGCCTGAGCGGCGCTTGCCCCAGGCGCGACGCCCGCGCTGGCCGGGTATTACCCCCCATCGTTTGAGGCGGTTACCTGATTCGCCCCCGCGCCGGCGCCTCTAGACTTCGCAGCATGGCCACGCGCGTACTCCTGGCGGACGACCACACGATCGTGCGGCAAGGCCTGCGACTTCTGCTCCAGCGCGAGGGGTTCGAGGTCGTGGCCGAGGCGGCCAACGGCGCGGAGGCGGTGCGGCTGGCCGACAGAGACCATGCCCGACGTCGTCGTCCTCGACTACGGCATGCCGGCCATGAACGGCCTCGCCGCGGCCCGAGAGATCATGACGGCGTGCCCGCGCGCGAAGCTGATCCTGTTGACGATGCACGCCGACGACCGCTACGTACTCGAGGCGATGCGCCTCGGCGTGAAGGGCTACGTCGTCAAGAGCCAGGCGCCGACCGATCTGGTGCGGGCGATCCACGAGGTGCTCAGCGGCATGATGTACCTGAGCCCGCGCGTCTCGCGCACGGTCGTCCAGGCGTACCTGGCGAAGTCAGAGCTACCCCCTGATCCGCTCACGCCGCGCGAGCGCGAGGTGTTGCAGCTGGTCGCGGCCGGCAAGACCACCAAGGAAGTGGCCGGCCTGCTGGGGATCAGCGTCAAGACCGCCGAGTCCCACCGGACGCACATCATGCAGAAGCTCGACGCGTCGAATACCGCCGGCGTCGTTCGCTACGCGATCCGCCAGGGTCTGATCCAGGTCTGAGCCCGGCACGCGCCTTCCTGCTTCCGCGCTCGATGGATCGCGACGTCTCGAGATCAGTGTTCGCCATGGCCCGGAAGCTCAACGTGCCCGAGGCGTATCTGCGGCCGGGGCTCGCGTTCGGCGTCGCGGGTTATCCTACAATGCGGGGATCGACGATCTCAGCGAAAGCCCGATGGTCGGGCTCGTCGAGACCCTGATCGAGAAGGGATGCGATGTGCGGATACCTCGACCGGAACGTCGCGACGGCGCGTCTGATGAGCGCGAGTCGCCGCTACTTGAGGAAGAGATCCCGCTCCCGTAGCCGGCGGCGCGGCTCGGCGTCAGGGGCCCACTAACGATGATCGCGCGAGACAAGGTTGCGGCGTTCTTGCTGGCCCACCGGGGCCAGTTCTTTTGCGAGCGGTGCCTCGGCCGCGCCGTCGGGATCGATCCGTCGACGGGGCACCGCGCGGCGACGCGCATCGCGCGCGCCGGGGGATTCGTCAGGGAGTACGGGGTCTGCTCCGCGTGCGGCGAGAGTCGGCTGGTCACGCGCGCCCCCGCCGAGCCCTCGTCTCCGGGACTTTCCCGGCCCCGACCCCCGGGGATTCCCGCATTGAAGGCTCGCGCGATCAGCACGTAACGTGGCGTGGACGGGATGGAGGGTGGAGCGCGAGCGCTGATGGCTACAGTTGCCGGTCGGCGAGCCGAGTCCCCGGTGGACGTCCGGGAAGCCCGCCGACTCGGGTGGCCGTCGCTGTCGGCGTGGACCTGGTGGCAGCTCGTGGCGCTCACCGGCATCTACTTCGTCGCCGGAAAGCTCGGACTCTCGCTCGCCTTCGTCCACGCCAGCGCGACGGCCGTATGGCCCCCGACCGGCATCGCGCTGGCGGCGCTCCTGCTGTACGGCCGCTCGTTGTGGCCCGCGATTTTCCTCGGCGCCTTCCTCGTGAACGTGACCACCGCCGGGTCAGTCGCTTCGTCTCTCGGCATCGCCACCGGCAATACCCTCGAGGCGCTCCTGGGGGTGTGGCTGGTGCAACGCTGGGCCGGCGGGGGAGACGTCTTCCTCCGCGCTCGGAGCTTCTTCATGTTCGCGGCGCTGGCGGGGGCCGCCGCGACGGCCGTGAGCGCCACCGTGGGCGTGACGAGCCTGATCCTCGGCGGGCACGCGAGCCGCTCGGACTTCGGCGCGATCTGGCTGACGTGGTGGCTGGGGGACATGGCGGGGGCGCTCGTCGTGACGCCGGTCTTGTTGCTCTGGGCGACAGATCGAAGCCGACGGCTCACGCGATCGCGCGTGCTCGAGCTCGCGCTGGTGCTTGCGTGCGTTCTCCTCGTCGGCGCCGTCGTGTTCGGCGGGCTCGGCTCGGCGCAGATGCGCGGGTATCCCCTCGAGTTCCTCTGCATCCCCCCGCTGGTCTTCACCGCGTTTCGTTTCGGCCGGCGCGAAGCGGCGAGCTGCGTGGCGCTGATCGCCGGCCTCGCGATCTTGGGAACCCTGGCGGGCCACGGACCATTCGCGCGAGGCTCCCAGAACGAGTCGCTGCTCCTGCTCCAGGCCTTCCTGATGACCTTGACGATCGTGACGATCCCGCTCGCGGCCGTCGTGCGCGAGCACGAGCGGAGCAAGGCGGCCCTGGCGCGCACCGCGGCAATCGTCGCCTCCTCGGACGACGCGATCATCGGCAAGACGCTCGACGGCGTCATCACGTCGTGGAACGAGGGAGCCGAGCGGCTCTACGGATACGCGGCCGGCGAGGCCATCGGGCGGCCGATCTCGCTGATCATTCCCCCGGAGCTCGATCCCGAGCTGCCGCAGATCCTCGAGCGGCTCAGGCGCGGTGAGCGGATCGAGCACTTCGAGACCGTGCGGCTGGCCAAGAACGGCCGGCGAATCGACATGTCGGTCACGGTCTCGCCGGTGCGGGGCGCGAGCGATCGCATCGTCGGCGCCTCGTCGATCGCCCGCGACATCACGCAGCGCAAGCGGATCGAGGCGACGACGCGCGAGCGCGATACCTTGCGGTCGGTCGCGAGCCTGGCGGCGGGAGCGGCGCACGAGATCAACAACCCGCTGGCGGTCGTCATGGGCCAAGCCCAGCTCCTGACCGACGAGATCGTCGGGACGCCGCACCAGCGGATCACGGAGATTCTCGACGCCCTCGATCGTATCCGCGTGATCGTGGCGCGCATGCGGCATCTGACCCGCCTGGAGCTGCTGGAGAGCTGCCCCGGTCTGCCTCCGATGATGGATCTCAACCGGTCGAGCGAGGCGGAGGCCGACGAGACCTCCGCCGCTTCGCCCGCAGGGCCGGCGTCGGCACGGCGCTGTCTCATCATCGTCGCGCGCGACGGACCGGCGCGCTACGAGAGCCTGCGCGACATGTTCGCCGACCCGACGACCGAGGTGATCGTCGATCGTCGGATGGGGGAGCGGCGCCGATCCGGCGGCGAGGCGTCCGGTGGGCGACGGCGGACGAGTCGACGTCAGCGCGATATCGGCGCCGAGCTCCGGACGCGCGGCTGGGCGCTGGTGATCAGGTAGGCGACTCGCGGCGTTCCGCCCCGCTGTCAGATTCCTGCTTCGCACTGTCACGCCGTCGACTCGGTTCGGCCTCGCGGGCACCGGCGCGTCCGCGCCCCGCGCGCCGGGGCGTCGGTCCGATGCGACGTGATTTCCAGATCTTCACCGGTCCTCGCCGCACGTTCGCCGGGTGCCTGGCATCAACGATGCTGGCCGCGTCACACGGAAGGCCGCTCACTGTGGACCGCAGATCGCGCGTGAGCTTCGAGGAGACGTGATGGCGCCGGAGCCGTTTCGCGACGCCGGAATTCTGATCGTCGACGACGAGCGGTCCATGGTGCGCCTCCTGGAAGAGCTGCTCGCGCACGCCGGCTACGCCAATCTCCGGAGCACGACCGACCCGCGACAGGTCCTCGGATACTGCGCCGAGCTCCAGCCCGATCTGATCCTGCTGGATCTGAGAATGCCCAACCTCGACGGGGTCCAGGTGCTCCGCCAGCTCAAACAGCAGCGGGCCGACGCCTACCTGCCGGTGCTCGTCCTCACGGCCGACGTGTCGCGCGAGAGCAAGCGAGCCGCGCTCGAGGCCGGCGCGAGCGATTTCGTCACCAAGCCCTTCGAGCAGATCGAGCTGCTCCTGCGCGTGCGCAATCTCCTCGAGATGCGGTTCCTTCATCAAGATTTGCGGCGCCAGAACGAAACCCTGGAGGCGCGTATCCAGGAGCGTACGCGTCAGCTGCTCGAGGCGGAGAAGCTGGCGACGATGGGAAATCTGTTAGCCGGCGTCGCGCACGAGCTCAACAGCCCGCTGTCGGTCATCCTCGGCCAGGTCGGGTTGTTCGCGCCGAGCGGCGTCGATCCGAACGCGCGGGCCCGGGTCAAGGACATCGGCGAGGCGGCCGAGCGATGCGTGCGGATCGTCCGAAGCTTTCTGACGATGGCCCGCCGACACCCGCCCGAGCGCGGACACGTGTCGCTGAATCACGTGCTGCCGGACACGGTGGAGCTCCTGGCCTTCGAGCTCCGGATCGCGAACATCGAGGTGAACTTCGACCTCGCCAAGGATCTGCCGCTCATCTGGGCCGACACGCATCAGCTGAAGCAGGTCGTGGTGAACCTCGTCACGAATGCGCGCCAGGCGATGCAGGACATTCCGGGGCCGCGGAAGCTCTGCCTGAAGACGCGCCACGACGCGGCGAGCCGCAGTGTGCGCATCGAGGTCACCGACAGCGGCCCGGGAATTCCGCCCGAGATCAGGGCGACGAATCTTCGACCCGTTCTTCACGACCAAGCCGGACGGCGAAGGCACCGGGCTCGGACTGGCGCTGGCCCGAGGCATCGTCGAGAGCCACGGCGGCGCGATCGAGGTCGATTGCGGGCCGAGCGAGGGCACGCGGTTCGCCATCGAGCTGCCCGTGGGCACGCCGCCTGGACCCGTCGGCGAGCGGGGCGATCTCGCCGCGGCGCCGGCCGTGCCCGGCAAGACGATCCTGGTCGTCGACGACGAGCCCGCCGTCGCTTCGCTCCTGGCCGAGGCGCTGGCACGCGACGGCCACAAGGTCGATCTGGCCGCGAACGGCGCCGTGGCGCTCAGAATGCTCGGGGTGCGGGACTACGATCTGATCGTCAGCGACAGCGGCATGCCCGTGCTGAGCGGGCCCGAGCTCTATCGCGAGGTGGAGCGGCGCGAGCCGCGTCTGACCCGGCGCTTCGTCTTCGTCACCGGGGACATCCTGAATCCGAGGACGCGCGCGTTCCTGGCGCGGACGGGAGCGCCTCAGCTGGAAAAGCCATTCACCGTCGAGAGCGTCAAGCGCGTCGTGCGACGCGCGCTCCTCGCGCAGTAGCCCCGCAGCCGGCGCTCAGACCTTCCACCCCCAGCGGACGGTCGCGCGGTAGCGCCAGCCCCCGCGGGCTCTCAGCACCGCCAGGCCGCGGGCTCCCTTGACGTCGAAGGCGACGAGCCGTCCGTGCGGGGCCAGGGCGCCGAGGTCGAGGCGGAACCTGAACCAGATGGTCCCGAACAGCCCGACCGCCGCGGCCGAGCCCACCGAGTCGAACATCAACACGTGCCAGCTCGGCGACGGCGAGTGCGCCGGTCGAGTGACCTCCCAGCGTGGGCGGCGAGAGCGCGCTCTCATCGTCCATCAGCAGCCGGCGCAGCATCTCCGACGCCGGGCTCGTCGAGGGCCGGCGGGCCGAGCTCGAGCAGCAGATAACAATAGAGGATCTTCGCGGCCGCGCGGTACGCGCGACGCCAGTCATCCGGCGAAGCCTCCGCCACGGGTGAGTCGAACGGTGTGCGGCCGCGCGCCCGGGCGGGCCGGCGCCGACCCGTTGCCGCCGCCGCCCGGGCGGTGAGGGCGAACCGGGTCGAGAGAAAATCGTCGGTCAGCTCCCGGATTCGCGCTGAGCACGCCAGGCAGGCCGCGCGTTTCAGCGCGAGCCGTCCTCCCAGCCCGGCGGGCAGGACGGGCTCGGCCGTCAGAGTCGTGGTTCGGAACGCGATACGGCAATAGATGCAGGCGCGCTGGCGTGTCATGCCGATAGGCCTCTCTGGGCAGCGGGAGTGCACGGCGGGTGCCACGGACTCGACGGCGACGCGCTCGTGGCGCCGGAAAAACTCAAGATCTGGAAATCACGCGACGCGCCACAGAAGCCGGGCGAGCGATCCGAGCGGGACGGGTGAAGGGTCGCGACGCGGGACGTGACAGCCCGTCGCCGGCCGGGTCAAGCCGAAGCTCAATCTGACATCGCGGCCTCCTATCTCGTCGCTCGCCCCTCGCTGCGCCTGCGCCCGCGAGTCGAACGCGCGCTGTTCCCCGAGCGCGCCGCGGCCGGCCGGGTCGCGCCCGAGCGCCGGGCGCTCCACCCCGAGGCGGAGCGCCCGGCGCCGGCGGCCTGGAGGCCGCTGGCCATGACCGCGCTGCCATCTTGGTCACCGAGTTGCCGTTCGCCGTGACGTTGACGAGATTGGTCCAGGTGACGCCCTGCGTGCCTACGGCGGGGCTGGGCGGCGCTGGATCGCGCGCGCGGGCCGCGGTGTCGTATGACTCGGCGCACGGTGGACGCTATGCTGGCTCAATCTGGCACCGGCGCGCGCCGTCGCTACTCGAGCGTCACGAAGATGCAGTTGCGCAGCTTGCCGTCGAGCGCCTTCGACAGATGTCCCTTGCCGTGGGTGTCCTCGACCAGCAGGACTTCGCCGGCGCCGATGCGTCGCGCCTCGCCGTCGCTCGCCGTGATCTGGACTCCGGCGTCCAGATTGATGATGTATTGGCGCCGCGGCGCGGGATGCCAGTCGAGATCGTAGTCGGGCTGGACCTCGCGAAAGATGATGCCGGTCGCCGGCAGCCGCTTCGAGAGCCGCCCCGAGCGGGTCGACTCCGCGTATTCGATCTCGACGTCCTGGAAATGCGACTCGCCGTTCTTGTCCGCGTAGAGCCGATGGATCTTCATGGGATCTCCTCCTTGGAAGTGGGCCGATCATAGTGACGCGGCCGCCCGGTGGCAAGCGGCCCCGGAGCGTTTATACTCCCGCAAATGGTCACGAAGCCGGCGGTCGGTCTCGTCGCGGTGGCCGGGCGCCGTCGCGCGACGCTCGAGATGGCGCAGCGGCTCGAGCGCGAGGGCTTCACCGGGCTCTATTGCCCCAGCCCGGGCGACGGTCTGGCGCTCTGCGAGGCCCTGGCACTTTCGACGCGCGAGATCACGTTCGGGACCAGCATCGCGAACATCTACACCCGTCATCCCTTCGACTACGCCCAGACCGCGGCGGTGATCCACGAGCTGTCGGGCGGCCGGTTCAGGTTCGGGATCGGCGTGAGTCACGGTCCGACGCACGAGCGGCTCGGGCTCCAGCCGGGGCAGCCCCTCGCGGACATCAGAAAGTTCGTCGGCGACGTGGCCGCGCTGGCGCCCCAGGTCGGCGGGCTGCCGCCGATCGTGCTCGCCACGCTCCGCCGTCGGATGGTGGAGCTCTCCGGCGAGATCGCGCAGGGCGCCGTGTGGGCGAACGGCGCGCGCTCGCACATGGCGGCCTCGCTCCGCCACCTGCCGGCATCGGCCCGAAGCGACCCGGCGTTCTTCATCGGCAACATGGTGCCGACCTGCATCGACGACGACCGCGCCGCGGCGGCGGCCGTGATGCGCCGTACGCTCGCCTCCTACGTGCGCCTGCCGAACTATCAGAACTACTGGATCGAGGCCGGGTACGAGGACGAGATGCTCGCGATTCGCGCGGCGCTGGCGCGCGGCGAGCCCCAGCGCGTCCCTGAGCTCATGTCCGATCGCTGGCTGCGCGACGTCACCTTGTTCGGCAGGGCGGCGGAGGTGCGCGAGGGCGTCGAAGCGTGGCTGGCGACCGGGGTGCGGACCTTGATCGTGGTGGCGTCCTCGACCCGCGGCGGGCAGATGGTCGCGCTCGAGGAAATGATCTCCGCGTTTCGCTGACAAGTACGGGGAGGCCGGTCGATGGCACAGCTCTCGGGCAGGGTCGCGCTCATCACGGGCGCCAGCAAAGGTGTCGGTCGCGTGATGAGCCGGATGTTCGCGGCCGAAGGCGCCGCGGTGATCTGCGCCGCGCGCTCGCGCGATCTGGTGGAGGAGACGACGGCGCTGGTCAAAGCCGACGGCGGCCGGGCGATCGCGGTCGTGGGTGACGCGGCCGTCGAAGCCGACGTGCTGCGGATCGTGGACGCCGGGGTGAAGAGCCTTCGGCAAGCTCGACACGCTCGTGAACAACGCCGGCGATGGCGGGGTCACCAAGCCGGTTCAGGACTATACCGCCGAGGACTGGTTCTACACGATCAACTCCTGCCTCACGAGCTCCTACATGTGCACGCGCTTCGCCGTGCCCCAGATGATGAAGGCGGGCGGGGGAGCGATCGTGAACATCTCGTCCACGGCCGGCCGCCGCGGGCTCGCCTACCGCATCGGCTACTGCTCGGCCAAGGCCGGGCAGGTCGGCATGACCTACGGCCTGGCGCTCGAGCTGGCGCCCCACAACATCCGGGTCAACGCGATCGCGCCCGGCGCCGTCGCGGGCGATCGCATCGATCGCGTGATCGCCGGGCAAGCGCAGGTAAAGGGTGTGTCGGTCGAGGAAGAGCGGGCGCGGTTCGTCGAGCGGTCGCCGCTCAAGCGCATGTCGACGGCCGAGGACATCGCGTCGCTGGCGGTCTATCTCTGCAGCGACGCCGCGAAGAACCTCTCCGGCCAGTGCATCGCGGTGACGGCCGGAGAGCCTGCGGTCTGAGCTCTACCAGACCTTGCGGCGATCCAGACGGTCTTCGACCCAGTCGAAGGACTGGACCGAGACCCGATAGGCTGCCGCGGTCGGGACGGCGACCTCGAAGAAGGCGCGGTTATTCGGCGGCACGTCCCGCACCCACGTCGTCGTCTTGGCGACGGGTTTTCCGTCGCCGTCGAGACCCTCGACGAGCAGGATCATCTGCGCGGCGCGCCGGTTCCCCGTGTTGTAGACGTAGCCGTTGACGTTCCGGCCCTCCCGCGCCCACTCGAGCTTGAAGTAACGCTCCAGAGTTTCCGGGGCATAGAGCTCCGCGGCGCGCGCGGGGCCGCTGATCGCGCCCGCGGAAGCCAGCAGGACAGCCGCCGTTCCGAGCCCTAGAAGGCCTTTGCTCATGCGGTACCGCATGCTCCCAGTGTGACACGCTCGCGGCCGAGCCGCCAGGCGAGGCGAACCGCTCGGCCCGGCGAGACACGAGAGGCAAATTCGGGTATCTTCTGACGACCGGCTGCAGTCAAGGGGAGGCGCTGGCATGGCCACACTGACCGGGTCCGATATTCTCGCCAAGTCGCTCGTCTCGCAGGGGATGGACACGCTCTTCTACATCATGGGCGGTCCGATGATCGAAACCGAGGCCGCCATCATCAAGCTCGGCGCCCGCGCGATCGACACGCGCCACGAGCAGGCCGCGAGCCTGATGGCGCACGCCTACAGCCGCATCACGAGAAAGCCCGGCGTGTGCATGGGCGCCTCGGGCCCAGGCGCGACCAACCTCGTCACCGGCGTCGCCAACGCGTTCGTCGACGCTGCGCCGATGATCGCGGTGGGGGGATCGAGCCCGCGCGTCTTCTACGAGATGGAGGCGTTTCAGGAGATCGACCAGCTCGCGGTCTTCAAGCCGATCACGAAGTGGGCCACCCGGGTCTACGATGCCAAGCGCATTCCCGAGCTGGTCGCCACGGCCTACCGCCAGGCGACGACCGGCAAGCCGGGCCCGGTCTACATCGACATGCCCGGCGACGTGCTCGGTGAATCGCTTGACGAGTCGACGATCACCTACCCCAAGCCGTGGGCGCCGGCGCCGCGCACCCATGGCGATCCGGCCGCGATCACCGAAGCGATCGCGCTGCTCGCGAAGGCCGAGCGTCCGCTGATCCTCGGCGGCAGCGGCGTGTGGTGGTCTGACGCGGCGGCGGCGTTCCAGGCCTTCGTCGAGGCCACGGGCATTCCGTTTTACACCACGCCGATCTCGCGCGGCACCGTGGCGGAAGACCACGAGCTCGCGTTCCTCAACGCTCGCGCGAAGGCGTTCAGCGAGGTCGACGTGCTGCTCGCCGTGGGCACCCGCTTCAACTTCGTGATCCAGTTCGGTCGGCCGCCGCGGTTCGCCGCGGACGCCAAGGTCATCCATGTCGACGTCAACCCGACCGAGCTCAATCACAACCGCCCGGCCGACGTGCCGATCGCCGGCGACGCCCGCGCAGTCCTCGAGCAGCTCACCCGGGAGGCGCGCGGCAAGATC
>CAVRLO010000018.1:0-301478 GCA_963721815.1 uncultured Candidatus Rokubacteria bacterium | reverse complement strand
CACTGCGTGGGTGAGCGCCGCGCTCATGATCACTCGATGACCTGATCTGCGCGCAGCAGCACCGACTGCGGGATCGTCAGGCCGAGGCGGGTGCCGTGGAATGATCAGGCAGGACACCCTTGAGTCGCCACGGACAACGCGGCGGTGCCATGCGCTCAGCGAGCACTCACCACCAGGACCAGAATTCGATCGTGACGTACCGCGCCACCCGTCGCGCGATCAGCTCACCGATTCGCCGCGTTCCGCAGTAGATCTTGGCGTGCCCGCTCATCTCGGGCCTCAAGCGCAGGAGGCTATTGTCGATCTCCGTGGTGACGAAGACTGTCCGCTGACCCAGCGTGTCATCGGCTTTGGTCGCGGTGGGCGACACGGAGATCACTCGGCCGGAGAACGTCTCCTCGGGCGCCGCCCTCGCCTTGAGAACGACCGGCTGGCCAAGCCGCGCATCGGCGATCTCTTTCTCCGGGATAGCGATCTGGGCTTTGATGGTCTTTAGCTCGTGGACCTTCGTGATCAGGGCCCCCTGAGGGACATGCTCGCCGACTCTCTCCTTCAGCTTGGGCGTCGTGATCACTCCTGTGATCGGGCTCACAATGGTCAGGCGCTGAAGCGTCTCCTCAAGATGACGCCGCTCGACTTCCAGGCGGGCGACCTCCGCTTCGACCGCTTCGACCTCCTCCTGCCGACTTCCCGCGAGCACCAGCGTGAGCTTACTCTCCGCCTCCTTCAGCTCCTTCTCCGAGACGGCGATCGCCTTTCGAAGCTCCGCAAGGTCATCCGCTTGCAACAGTTTGAGCTCTGCAAGGATCTCCTCCAGTTCCTTCTGCCGGACCGCCGCCGCTTCCTGAGCTTCCTGTGACTGTAACAACGACACCAGCCCCTGTCGCTGCAAGGTCTCGAACATCTCTCGCCGGATCCGCGCGTATCTGAGCCTCTCGTCACCTTTCGAGACCGAAGCATCGGCCCGTGTCAGCTGTTCCGTCAGCATTCGCTGGGCCTCGGCATGGCGCTCTTGCGCCTGATCCAGCCTGGTCCTGGCCGTCACGACCGTCTCCCTGGCCAGGTCGATCTCCTCTCGTCGTGCCCCCACCTTGAGCATCTTGAGCTTCGCCCGCTTCTCGGCGATGGTCGCTTCCGTCTTCTGAAGCTCTGCACGGGAGTCGCGGTCCGAAAGGCGGGCGATCAGCTGGCCGGCGTTGACCGCGTCTCCCTCGTCCACGTAGATGTCTTCGAGGAGCCCGCTGACCTTCGTGCGGACGTCGGCATTCTCGAGCGGCAGCACCGTGAACGGTCCCGATACGGTCAGCTCCATCTTGCCGAACACGAGGACCACCAGGCCCGCCAGGAGCGCGGGGACCAACTCGCCCTTCCGGGGCGATCGCGTACGCCCGGCCTCTGTGTCCGCCGACACCGGAGGCTCTTTGCGCAGCTTGCGAAGGGGATTCCCGAACATGCCCACCAGAAGCCCGGCGAACAGGATTAAGCCGACCCATTGATACTCTCTGGTGAAATAACTCCCTAAGCTAAGTGCGACAGTGGCCAGCAGTGAGTAGGAATAGACGCCTGCCAGGAGGCCGTAGATGAGGTAGATCCGCCGTTCTCGCGGACTCGTATTCCATACGACCGGGGTGCGGGCCCCCCAAAGTGCTCTGATCCGAGCCCCCAGATAGCTGAAGGCTTTCTGCCGCAGGTTCGGCACCTCCAACCCGTCACTCAAGAGATAGTAGCCATCCAGCTTGATCAGGGGATTGAGGTTGAAGAACATCCGGATCGCCGTGGTGCCCATCACGATCAAAGACAAGTAGTGGAGAGTCGTCTCCGGCTCGGTCACCCGCCAGATGAGCGTCGCCGCGGCCCACCCCACGAAGTCCAGGTATGGGCCCGCGAAGGTGACCCACAAACGTTTGGCCTTCTCGGGGAAGAGCCAGGCGTCGCTCACGTTGCAGTAGAACGCCGGCTGGAAGTAGATGAGCATGAAGCCGAGTTCGTGGACCTCACCCCCGAAGCGCTTACACGTCAGCCCATGTGCGAATTCGTGTGCCGTGATGGTGGCGAACGTGATCAGCCAGGCCAGGAGAAACGTCTGCATCCGAAACAGGCCTGACCCGTCCCTCAGGATCTCGTTCCAATTGAGGAACGTGATCGGGAACGCGAGCAAGATCAGCACGGCGCCGGACGCGATGAAGTACGGTGTGAAAAAGAATCGGACCCGCGGGAGGAGCCCAGCCAAGAGCCGGTCGGGGTCAAAGGCCCTCAGCCTCAAATACAGAAAACTCCCGCGAATACGTCCGCGCTGATCCAAATGTCCGGGCCGACCGTGCCCGCCGACGAACAGTCCGGCTCGCTGAACGGTCGCGATGAATCGCGCCAGGGTGGGCAAGGCGAGCGCGGCGCCGAACTTCTCTTCCGTCTGCCGCTGGATGACCTCGAGAGGCGTGTGACCGTCGAGTTGTCGGAGGATGAAATGCTCGGGCGCGCGGAAGCGAAAGAGCCGACCGGTGTGGGGATCCTTGATAACGAAGATTGGGCCGGCGGACGTGTTCTGCTGGCTAACGACCAAATCGTCGCGAAGCTTGACGTGGCCACTCGCCGCGAGGACCGCATCGTCCCTCGCGTCGACACGATCGGAGTGTTTCGGGATCGTTTGCTCCATCACGCAGCGGCCGCCATCATCTACCTGCCCCGTTACGAGTCACACATCGGTGGCACGCGCCGGCGGAAGAGCAAGGCTGCCGTCTGAGCAGCCTTGCCCCCGCCGAATTCGCCCTGCGGCCTCATCGGTCCTCAAACCCGGAGGCCGTCAACCCAGGGCGTTTGGGCAGACGGACAAGATGCCTGGTCAGAGCACCTCATCCGTCCTGGCCCTTCACTCAACGATTGCCTGGTGCTTCATTGGGATTGCTGTTACCCGGCGCATTCGCCGGATTACCCCCTGGGAACTGTCCAGGTGGAAAGTTGGCGCTCGAAGGGGCAATCCGCTCTTCGAGTTCTTCGACTTCGAGTTGAAGGACTGCTTTATCGCCCATCGAATGACCCTCTTCCGTTGTGGCGTACTGAATCCTCTCGTGTTTGCCTGTTTTGGCCGCGTGACACGCAATTCTGAGGACCCGCAGATCTCCCTCTGGAGCCCGGTCACGATGTTAGGGATTCGGCTGCGGGGTCGCGCCGGCCGAGACGTTGTTACCTCCACCGCCTTCGGCACCGGGGTTATTGGTGTTGTTCTGACCGGGATTGTTGTTTCCGGGATTCCCGATGACGCTAGGAGCGATCCGCTCCTCCAACTCCTCGATCTCAAGCGCCAACTCTCTCATGGCATCCTCCTGTTTGTGACAGACGTCTTGCGACAACTCTCCGCTCGGGTGGACCACGTGGACTGGGAATTCCGTGGTGGCGGACGCGCGACTCTTGCGGATTCGTTCGCGCGACACCACCTCGCGAACTTGACGCTGTCATCCGCGCTTCTCCTCGGGGCTACAAACCCGCCGCGGCCGGGGGCCCGGAGACGCATAGGATAAACGTTGCGACGACGATCGATACGCATACGCCAATGAGCACGCGAAGTCAATGCGAATTTGGGCAGGCTTCGAAACGGCCTAGGGTCAGCCCACCAGGGTGGGGGTGTGATCGAGTCCGTCCGATAAGTGAACCTCTACCGCAACAATCACGTCTCACTTATAGACAGAGAAAAGTGACCACTCGCGGACGCGGGTTCTTAGCCACCCGTTGCCGCGGGGGTCAGTTCAGCGACGCCGCGCGGAGGAGGGTTCATTCAGATCTCGGTGCTCCCACCACAGCCAGATCTCCAGCGCCGCGAGGATGAGGAAGCCACGACGCTGACCCAGAGCGGTGTTGACACCCCCTGCTGTCACTTCTACCCGCAAGAGGACGAGGACTAACTGCGCGAGGGCGATCAGCCAGAAGAGGATTGCGGCTACAAGCGAGGCTGGCTTCTTCATTGCAATACTCCTTCCTCACCCAAGTGCTCGGCCCGAGCAGACCCGCAGTCTAGGAGAGTCCTGGAGGGACGGGTCAGTTTAGCGATGCGAAGGTGAAGCAGCTCCAGCTCGGCAACCTCAGGCGTGACTCACCGCTCAACCACTCCACACGGGCACGCGACGGTGAGCAGGTAGCCGTTCCAGGCGGGCTGGGTGGCGTTGCCAGTTAGCGGGCCGTGGGGCGGTGGTCGTGGACAAATTCCTCGAGGTCGGCGAACAGATTCATCGCCCTTCTGTGCTTTGGCCTATGCAGCGCGTCCCGCGCCGCGCCCTGAACCGCTCGCCAGGACGTCGACTCCCAGGCGGAGCCAGGGGCGCTCGTCGGCGCGAGTGCCTCATCCCCGTCGTGTAGAACGTGGCCCGCCAGCTCTTTTCGTCGTAGCGTGTGAGTTGCAGATCGTAGCCCTGGTGCGCCATCCTCCACAGCAACGTGTCCGATGCCGGACCAGGAGTCGAGCCAGGACCGTAGTGCCCAGAGGGAGCGGTCATATGACGGCCTCGGGAGACCCGCGAATCCGAGTGCAGCTCTCAGAAGTTGGCCGCGGTGGCTGTCAGGGACGGCGACCGGACTCCGCGACCGGGCGTCAGGGGGTGGTGGAGCGGCGGATGTCGAGCATCGGCGGGAGATGGCTATCGGTGTGATCGAACGACTCCAGCCGGGTGATTCGAGTCAATGGCTGGATGGTTTCGCGGAGCCGGTCTGCGGCGCTCGCCATCCGCTCGACCTGGTCGATCGCGTCTGGTCGGTCAGCAGCGGCAGCACTGGCTCAGCGAGCAGGCGCTCGCGTGGTCCGGCCTGCCAGTCGTCACCATCCGGCCGACTATGTTCTTGGAGACCTTTTCCCGCTCGCCGGTGAGCCCAAGCGCGAGCTGAGCCTCGCCATCCTGGGCCAGATGGGGATCGGCGCCTGATCGCCTCCTGGCCAGCGGCCATCACCACGATGGCCAGCAAGGGATGCAACGGTCCGCTGTAACGAAGCTCGGACCAGGTCAACATGTGAATGAGCATGATGTAGGCGCCAACGACAAGGAGTGGCAGCAGCGGTCGAACGCGGCGGCGCGCGACAAGGAAGATCAGGGCTGCCAAAGCGATCAGGGGCAGTTCCCGTGCCAGCAGCATGTTGAATAGCCGCGGCCAGGCATACGGGTACCACTGACGTAGCGTGTGCCACTGGCGCCACCAGGCGAAGGCCAGGTACCCCCATTCGGCCGCCGGGTTCCCGAGCCAGAAATACGCGGCTTTCTGCAGCGAGTAGATGACGTACACGACCGGCTCCTCCCGGATCGACTGGATCGCCCGCCGGTTGAAATAACGATCCCCGTCGATGCTGAAGGGGTCGTGGCCGCCGTTGCGGCGCGGGTTCAATTCGTTGGCCCAGATGTCGAGATGGGGGCGGTCACGTCCACGAGGTGATAGAACTCCGGACTTCCGAGCCACAGGATGCCCGCCGAGACATTCAACGGGAGGAAACGATGGTAGGCGCGCCAGTTGTGGTATGTCCACGGCGCGATGACGGCGGCCATGGTCAGCCCGTAGACGAGGCAGACGCGAGCTTTCAGTGTCAGGGACCAGAACTTGGGGAGCATCGCGGGCAAGACCAGAGGAAGGAGGCCTGTCGTGGGACGGCACAGCGTGACCACGGCCATGCTCGCCCCCGCCCAGGCGAAGGATCCGGGCCGCGCTGTCCGCAGCGCCCACAGCAGCAGGAGCAACGCGCCCAGGAGCAGCGGTGTATAGAGGACTTCGCTGTATATTTGCGCGGTCTGCCCGATCAGCAGATCATCGAACGCCACCATCCCCGCCGCCAGTAGTGCGGGGGTCGTTGCGAGCAGCCGCCGCCCCAGCAGGTACGTGAGCGGGACCGCCGTCACGCCCACCACGGCCTGGATGTACAAGAGTCGAGACGGCGAGCACTCACCCAGCGCAGCGTAGGCGGCGGCGATGAACGTCGGATAGACAGGCACCCGCCCGGGCCAGCGAAACGCTCCCTGCTCCAGCGCGCGATCCAAGCTGTCGTAGCCGATAGGCTTGAGTTGGCAGGACCGAGCGACACGGCCGCCTGCCAGCAGCGCCCGGGCGAGACCGTCGTAGTTCGTCTCGTCGCCCACCAGTCTCGCGGCCAGGTCTTCTGCACTCGCGTAATTCCTTTCCCAGGCGACGTGCAGACGCAGGAGCAGCCCGATGAGCACGAGGGCGCTCAGGGCAAGGACAATGGAGGCCCGGAGGGGACGATCCTTATGCCGCATCGCACCCTCCGTTCCTAGAAAAGCTGCCGCGACAACTGCAGACAGAAGCGGTGCCATAGGCCCGGCTCTTCACAGCCGTCTCCGCTTGCCACTTCCGCGTGGCGCTCCACAGGCTAGACTGGTACAGGCGCACAACCGAGGCCGAACACTTTGGCCGTGGTTGCCGTCGCGAACGACCCCGCCGTTTTGCGTATCGTCGCTGACCTGCTTGTGCGCGTAACCGGGCCACGCCGATCTGCCACGAGCTACCAAACGCTTGAGCCCTTCAATGAAGTCATCAACCATCAGTGTCTGAACTCATATACGGCCGTCCCGAAGCACCTGCTTCCTCGTTTGTGCGTCTCCGAGGACTGCTCGCAGGAGCTGGCCGCGTTGGTCGAGCATGGCTTACTCGATGACTTGGTCGGCACGCCCCAGCACCGACGGCGGGATCGTGAGGCCGAGCGCCTTCGCTGTCTTCAGATTGATGACCAGCTCGAACTTGGTGGGCTGCTGCACCGGCAGCTCGGCCGGCTTCGCGCCCTTGACGATCCGGTCGATGTACCCGGCGGCACGCCGAGACATATCGACCAGACTCGCGCCATACGCCATGAGGCCACCGGCCTCCACGAAGTCCGCGTTCTCGTAAATCGCCGGGAGGCCGATCTCCGAGGAGAGCTCCACAATGCGCCGGCGCTCCAACCAAAACATTGGATGGGGATGGACGAGCAGCGCCTCTGGCCGTGCGGCGCGCGCCGCCGCGAAGGCCGCTCCGATCTCGCTCGGCTGTCGGGCGATGAAGTGCTGGATCTGCAGACCCAGGCGGGCGGCTTCGCGCTCAATCTCACGGTGCTTCTGGGTCGCAAGGGTGGCAACTCTCTTGAGCTTCGGCAGGGTCTCCTTGAGCAGTTGAAGTCGCTTGCCCATCAGCTCGCCGGTCAGGTGGCTGAAGCCGGTCATGTTGCCGCCGGGACGCGCGAGGCTCGCGACCAGGCCGCGCTCCTCAGGATCGGCGACCGCGATGAACACCACCGGCACGGTGGCGGTCGCCTTCTTGAGCGCCTGGGCGAGTTCGTTAGAGCCGACCATGATGACATCCACATCTTGCCCGACGAGGTCCCTCGCTGCGCTCAGCATCTGCTCGTCCTCTCGCACGGCGCAGCGCGGGACGAAGACGTAGTTTTGCATCTCGACGTACCCGAGTTCGCGAAGCCCTTCCCGCAGCGCGAGCAACACGGCAGGAGGGGTATCGCTGCCGCAGCCGGGCGGCAGGCCAGGAACGAGGAGTCCGATCCGCCAGACCTTCCCCGTCTGCTGCGCCTCATCGGCGAGCGGCGCAAGCGTTAGGGCGGCAGCGAGGACAACGAACCCGATTAGCCGCATCGGCACCTCGGTGGGGGATGGCTGGCGGGAGTCTAGCAGACGACCGTCGATCGCAGGGGCTGTCCGCGTTGATCGGGCATGTGCTAGCGGCCTTTCGCGTCAGTTTACGTTGTTGCGCCGGACACCGCGTACACCTCAGACACGAAACGACCGAAAGAAGGCACGAATGTCCACGGCCAGTGCCTCAGGCTGCTCCAGCGCAGCGAAGTGGCCGCCACTCGCCATCGTCGTCCAGCGCTGGATGTTCAGCCGTTGCTCGGCCATCGAGCGTGGTGGCCGTACGACCTCACGTGGAAAGGCGAGATAAGCAGTGGGCACTTCGATGCGCGGGCCCGTGGCCACGGACCAGTCTCCGTGCCGGTTCGCGTAGTAGGGCCAGAAGGAGGAGTTAATGGCGCCGGTGGCCCAGTACAGCATCACGGCCGTCAGCAGTTCGTCGTTGGTAAAGCACCGCTCGATTTCTCCACCGCAGTCGCTCCAACTCCGGAACTTCTCGACGATCCAGGCAGCCAAGCCGACGGGCGAGTCGGTGAGTCCGTATGCGAGCGTTTGAGGTTTGGTTCCCTGAATCCACTGGTAGCCCGTCTCCTCCGTCATCCAGTGCTGCAACTCATCGAGGTATTGTCTCTCCTCGTCTGTTGGGCTCTCTGGATGTTCGACGTCTCGGAGCGCTCCAATGAAGTTGAGATGAATTGCATACAGACGTTCGGGATGCGCGACCGCCAGCCGAATGGCGACTTGCGCCCCAATATCTCCGCCTTGCGCAGCGAAGCGATGGTAGCCCAGTACGGTCATCAGCGCCGCGAACAAGTCGGCCATGGCGACACGATTCATACGCGGCTGGTGCGGACGGAACGAAAGCCCGTAGCCAGGCAGCGACGGCGCGATGACCGTGAAGGCGTCCCTGGCATCGCCGCCGAAGCGAGCGGGATTGGCCAGGCTCGGTCTGGGAATTTCACAAATTGATTCCGTTGCTGACCGCGCCGATGACCTCATTCTGGCGGAGCATCGGAACCGCCATCACGCTTCGAGCGCCCCGGGCGCGAAGATTCTCAAGCACTCCCGGGGTCAGCCCGACCAGCTCGGGAACGGCCTCGAGGTCCGGAAATTGGACAAGGCGGCGAGTCCTGATCGCTTGGCAGACCGCTCTCGTCGCCGTCACGGGCTGAGGCCACGTCGCCCGCCATTGCCGAAGTTCTTCGGGTGTGTAACCGGCGTGGGCGACAGAGTGGACCATCTCGCCGTCGAAGCGATACACGCCGCCGTGCAGGGCGCCGGAAAGGCGCACTGCGTTCCGCATGATGGCGTCAAAGACTGGTTGCGCGTCCGTCGGTGACTGGCTGATCACCCGTAGAATCTCGCTGGTCGCCGTCTGCTGATCGAGCGCCTCTGCCTCGCGCTTCAACGCTTCCGCCAGGCGCTTCTCAAGGTCGCGGACCTTGGCGCCGTCGTCCTTGGGCGGCTTGCGGGCGACAGGGAGCTCGGCCTTGGGCTTCAATGGCTTCGGGCGCTGACGCATCGGTCTCCCCTTTGCCGCTTTCACGGCCGCGGCCGAGGACAGGCTAGGCGAACGCGCTCGCCTGGGCAAGTGAGCGGGCTGAACGGTGTTTAGTCTCGTCAAGATTGACCTGGACCTGCGGAGCGTAGCGATGACGTTAGACACCTGGGTTACGCCGCTGGCGCTGGCAGCAGGGTCGCCAGCTTTTCGGCTGGTGTCCGGCCTTGAAGCGCCAAGGAGAAGCGCTCGTGGTTGTATCGGGTCTCCCACCCGCGCAGGCCGATAGCAGCCGCTTCGAAATCGGAGAAGTGCTGGCGCCCCCAGAACTCCTCCTGGTCGATCCGATGACTACGCTCGACCTTGCCGTTTTGCTGCGGGCGGCGCGGCTTGATATAGCGATGCCGGATCCCGAGCGCCTGCACGGCCAACGCAAAGGCAAAGGGGAACTCATGCCCGTAGTACCTGCAGAATCCTGGTGAGGTCGTGCTACCAGCATCCGTGGTTCTCCACTTTGATAGTCAGGGAGGGCGACGGGATGGCCAGCGATCAGAATCCAGGAGGGACGTCGTTCGTGGCGATCGACATCGGCAAGGCGTTTCATACGGTCCTCGTGGAGTTCCCGGACGGGGCTCAGCAGCGATTCCGGATGGCGAACAGCGCCGAGGATTACAGCCGGTTGGTGGCCTTCCTTCGGACCCTGCCGGGCCGGATCCGGGTGGCGCTCGAGCCTACCGGGAATTTCCATCGGACGCTGGCGTTTCGCCTCCTCACTGAAGGGATCTCGGTGGTCTCGGTCTCGTCCGTCGCCGGCGCGCGATATCGGGAGGCGATGTTCAATTCGCGGGACAAGAACGACCCAAAGGACGCGACGGTGATCCTGCAGCTCCTAAAGCACGGCCTGGTCCAGCACTACCACGACCCTCTGCTGGCGGGTCATCACGATCTGCAAGAGCTGGCGAAGACCTATCACCAGGTGACGATGGCGCGCAAACGCCTCGCCGATAGTCTCCTCAACCACTACCTTCCCCTGTACTTTCCCGAGATGGCGCGGTACTGGGAGTCCACGCGCGTCGAGTGGTTTGTGGCCTTCCTATCGCGCTTCCCAACGCCACACGCGGTTTACGCTCTTAGCCTTCCTCAGTTCATCGAGGCCGCATGGCCGCTGATCGGGCGCAAGGTCAACAAGCGGGCGAAGCTCGAGGAGCTCTACGAGTTGGCCCAGTCCAGCATCGCCTTGCCGGTGGCGGTGGACTCGCCGGCCATCGACACGTTTCGCCTACAGCTCGCGCACTTCGCGCGGCTGGCCGAGCTCCGCCGCGAGCTGGAAGCGCGGGCTCATCGGCTACTGAAGGACCGTCCCGACTACCAGTGCCTCTGCTCGTTGCCCGGCGTCGCCTCGGTCCTGGCGATGGTGATTCTCGCCGAGGGTGGAGACCTCCGACGGTTTGGTCACCACCGGCAGTTCTTGAAGTATTGCGGCCTGGACCTGGCGAAGTGTCAATCGGGGCAGTTCCGCGGCCGCGAGACGCTCTCGAAACGAGGAAATGCCCGCTTGCGCATGGCGTTCTGGATGGCGGCCCAGCGCGCCGTGCGGATGACCGAGAATTCGTTCCGCGACAAGTACGAACGGTACGTGAAACAGGACCCCGGCAATGCCGATGTCCGCCGCAAGGCGCTGACTGCCGTCGCGGCGAAGATGGCGAGGGTCGCGTATGCGTTAGTCAAGCGGATCGAGCCCTATCGCGGCTACCACGAACAGGCACTTCCCAGCGGATCGATCCCTCTCAACCGGGCCGTCGGGGCGCTTGCGACCCCGTAGATAATGCTTGGACCTTCCGCTGGGACCCTACGCTGTGTTCAGGACAGGAAAGGCCGCGGCGGCGCGCGCCCGGACCTTGTGTTCACTATGGTCAGCGGGGTCTCTTCTCACCGCGGAAGCCCGCTGCGGACGTTCATGCTCGTTACGGCCCGGAGTTGCAGCGACTCTTCGAGTTGCGAGAGGGATGCTGTGTGCCTCGGCCCAATCAGGCGCTTGCAGTTAGTACGTTATCCGCGTGTGCCCGCGCCGCGCACTATCGGCCGAAGCTCACTTCCAGTCGAACAGTCGGAAAGCCCACGGACCGCTCCGTCTGCTGGATGGGGAGGAGCGTTCGGAGATCGTCCGCCAGGTAGAAGGTCGCACTCTTGAGATCGCTCTTCATGGCTTCGCCATGGCGGTCAACTGCGAACGGCATCCGAAAGGTCCCCCTGAAGGGCAACACGACGGGCGTCGGTAGCGCAACGAGCTGGCCGCTCGACAGGTCGGCCATCTGGCTAATCGTGAAGGTGCCCCATATGGCTCCCAAGGGCACGCGGTGCAGAACGGCGGGGTCCTCTTTCGCTACGATCTCTGGCTCATCGATCGAAACAAGTCGCCGCACTCGTGCGCCAATATCGTTTGCCAACGATCCACAACTTGCGGCAATTCGTGGAGGCCGGGGCGCGCAGTCGCCGTAGCGGCTCACCGACAACTCCATTGCGTACAGGAATTGCGACGAAGCTGTGGTGTTGGTCGATTTGTATGACGCAGTCTTGGAAATCGACGCCAACGCAACATGGAATTGGACGCAGCGGGCATGCTAACGGTCGTTCGACCTACAGCCTTCCGGCGGCGAGGATCCAGTTGAGCGGCTCGCTAGACTTCAAGTATGGCCTCCGCGCGCCGCATTCTGAACCCTGACCTGCGCCGACCAGCCGCCCCCGGCGCGCTCCCGCGAGCGGGCCCTTTGGGGACGTCGTCAGGTGTTTTCCGGCGGACACCACTGTCGAGAAGCCGCCGCGGCCCTGGAGTCACCGTGCTGGCCAGGAGCCGTCGCGTCTGGTCAGCCGACGGCGATCGGGATGTCGTCCAGGCGGGTGTCGCCCCCATTTTGATGTTTGATCAAGGGAAGTTAGACTCGTGGCTCTTCCCGTCACCATGACGGGCGTCGCCCCCGGTTTATGTCGTGACACACAGCCGGCTCGCTCCCTGGCTCGTAGGCACAGTATCTGCAGCGAATCTAGGTCCGGCGACCGCCAGAACGCTCTGGCATCGGACGCGAGGGTCCTGTCATCCTGCAGGTCGTCTCCGCGCTGATGTCCTTCTAGGCCCTCCGATGCCCGCCCGAGGCGGCGTACTCCGCACGGCTTCCGAACTGAAGCCCGTGCACAACGCAGACGAGTGCCTGATGCAGACTCCAGACACAGGGGAGAATCAACCGGCCGCACCCTCTTCGTGGCCGGAGAGCGCGACCGACTCCGCGGTCCCGCGTCCGCGCACGGCTGGCAAGTTCCTGGCCGTCGGCGACGCCAAGCTCTGGGTCCGCGGTGTGACGTACGGTCCTTTCAGGCCCGATGCGCGCGGCTCGGAATATCCGACTCCGGACGTGCTCGTGCGCGACTTCGCGTTGATGACCGCGCGCGGCCTGAACACGATCCGGACGTACACCGTGCCACCTCCCGCGCTCCTGGACGCCGCCGCCGCCCACGGGTTGCGCGTGCTCGTCGGCATTCCCTGGGAGCAGCACGTCACCTTTCTCGACGAGCAGACCCGGCCGTGGACCATTGTCGAGCGGGTGCGGGCCGGAGTGCGCGCGTGTGCCCGCCATCCCGCGGTGCTTGGCTACGCGATCGGTAACGAGATTCCTGCGCCGATCGTCCGCTGGCACGGTCGGCGCCGGACGGAAGCATTCCTGCGCCTGCTATACGAGGCCGCCAAGAGCGCCGACCCGGACGGACTTGTCACCTACGTGAACTACCCGACCACCGAGTATCTCGAACTGCCGTTCCTCGACTTCGTCACCTTCAACGTGTACCTCGAGTCGGAGACCCGGCTGGCCGCTTACCTGCCCCGCCTCCAGAACATCGCCGGCGACCGTCCGCTCATGCTGAGCGAGATCGGGCTCGACAGTCGCCGCCATGGCGAAGCCGGGCAGGCCCGCGTTCTGGACTGGCAGGTGCGGACCGCTTTCGGGGCGGGGTGCGCGGGGACCTTCGTCTTCGCCTGGACCGACGAGTGGCACCGGGGCGGGTACGACATCGAAGACTGGGACTTCGGCGTCGTCGACCGCCAGCGGCGGCCCAAGCCGGCCCTGGCTGCCGTCCAGCGCGCGCTCGACGACCTCCCGATTCCCAAGGAGCACCCGTGGCCGCGCATTTCGGTCGTCGTGTGCACCTACAACGGAAGCCGAACCATCACCGAGTGCATGGAGGGGCTACTCCGCCTCGAGTACCCGAACTTCGAGGTCGTGGTCGTGGACGACGGCTCCACCGACGACACGGCCGCCATCGTCAGCGCCTACGGTTTTCGCCTCATCCGCACGCCCAACCGCGGGCTCAGCAGCGCGCGCAATACAGGCATGGCCGCCGCCACCGGCGAGATCGTCGCCTACATCGACGACGACGCGTATCCCGATCCCCACTGGCTGACCTATCTCGCGCGCGCCTTCACCACCACCGAGCACGCGGCGGTGGGTGGCCCCAATATCCCGCCTCCCGACGACGGACCGATTGCCACCTGCGTCGCCAACGCGCCGGGCGGCCCAGCCCACGTGCTCCTGTCCGACACCGTGGCCGAGCACATCCCGGGCTGCAACATGGCCTTCCGGCGCGAATGCCTGGAGGCGATCGGCGGCTTCGACGTCCAGTTCCGCACGGCCGGCGACGACGTCGACGTGTGCTGGCGCCTGCAGCAGCGCGGATGGACGCTCGGCTTCCACCCCGCCGCCATGGTCTGGCATCATCGGCGGAATTCGGTGAAAGCCTACTGGCGCCAGCAACGAGGTTATGGCCGCGCAGAGGCGCTCCTCGAGCGCAAGTGGCCCGAGAAGTACAACCGGGCCGGGCACCCGGCGTGGGCGGGACGTGTCTACGGCCGTGGGCTGGCCAACTGGCGAGTTGGTTCGGCGGACGCATCTACCAGGGCAGCTGGGGGAGCGCCCCATTTCAGTCGCTGTACCAGCCGGTGCCCAATCCGCTGGCCGCCGTTATCGCGATGCCGGAGTGGTACCTCGTCATCGGTGCCCTCGCCGTCCTGACGCTGCTCGGCACGCTCTGGAGCCCGCTACTCGCCGTCCTGCCCTTGCTGGGGTTGGCCGTCGGCGTCTCGCTGGTACGGGCCTGGGTGAGCGCCGCCGAAGTCACCCACGGCCGGCCGGGACCGGCGCGCGAGCGCCTCGCCTTGCGCGGGCTGACCGCCCTGCTCCACCTCCTGCAGCCGCTGGCACGGCTGCGCGGATGGCTGAGCCTGGAGAACCGCCCGAGCCCGGTCCGTCCCCGGGCCTGGATCCTGATCTTCCGCCCGCTACTCTTCACCGCGTGGAGTGAGCGCTGGCTGGCCCCCGCCGAATGGGTGCGCTCGGTGCAGTCCGCTCTGCAGGCCATGGGTGTTCCGGTCGTGGCCGGGGGGGACTTCGACCGCTGGGATCTCGAGATCCGCGGAGGACGGCTGGGCGGCGTTCGGGCCCTCATGGTCGTCGAGGAGCACGGGGCGGGCCGGCAGTTTGCGCGTCTGCGCGCATGGCCAAACTGTGCCGGGGTGGCAGTAGCGGCCGAAGCCGGGCTGGTGATCCTTGCACTGCTGGCCGTGCTCGACGGCGCCGCGACGGCGGCCGGTATCCTGGCGGGCACAGCCTTTTTGATTGCCGTTCAGGTCGCCGTCGATGTCGCGATCGCCGGCGGTGCCGTGGCCGCTGCGTGGCGCGCCCGAGACGCGGTGATAGACGAGGACTGGCGTCCTCGATGAAAGCCCTCCGGCGCCTGGGGCAGTAATGCAAGAGAGGGGACGGTTTGATCGCTACGTTCACGCGGGCGGATCTCGCCCTGTTCGGGCGCTTGTTTGGGCAAGCCAGACCCTATTGGCCCCACCTCGCCGCGATCTTCCTGCTCGACCTCGTGGCCACACCCTTGGCCCTGCTCGGCCCCGTGCCCCTGAAGATCGCGGTGGACAACGTCGTGGGCTCGGAGCCTCTGCCAGGGTTCGTCCGCGCCCTGCTGCCGTCGACGGGGTCGGACTCGACCCTGACCCTTCTCATCCTGGCCGCCGGGCTCCAGATCGCGGTGCTTCTCCTGAGCCAGCTTCGAGACCTCGCCGTGTACGTGCTACGGGCGCGGGCGGGTCTGGGGGTGACCCTCGCCTTCCGGGCCCGGCTCTTTCGGCATGCGCAGCGGCTCTCGCTCGTGTTCCACGACAGCCGAGGCACGGCCGACTCGGTGTACCGTATCCAGTGGGACGCGCCCGGCATCCAGTGGGTGACCATCGACGGCGTCATTCCCTTCCTGTCCGCAGGAGCCATGTTCGTGGGCATGGTGTACGTGATCGCACGCATGGACCTCGAGCTCGCCCTGGTCGCCCTCGTTGTTGGGCCTGTCCTGTTCGTGCTGTCGCGGACGTTCGACCGCCGGACACGGCCGCGCTACCACTACCTCAAGGAGCTGGAGTCGGGTGCCCTCGGCATCGTCCAGGAGGTGTTGGGGGCACTGCGGGTCGTCAAGGCCTTCGGGCACGAAGAGCGCGAGCAGAAGCGCTTCGTCCGACAGTCCGACGCGGGCGCCCAGGCGCGCATGCGGCTGTCCTTCACGGAGGGCACCTATTGGGTGCTCGTCAACCTCGCCCTTGGGGTCGGCTCGGCGCTCGTCCTCTTCATCGGCGTCCGCAACGTTCTGGTCGGGCAGCTCACGACCGGCGCGCTGCTGATGGTCCTGTCCTACCTGTCCCAGCTCTACCGTCCGCTCGAGACGATCAGCAGCCAGGCGGCGAGCCTGCAGGATTCGCTGGCCAGCGTCCGGCGCGCGTTTGAGCTTCTCGACGAGCTGCCAGACGTCACCGAGCGGCCTGCAGCCCGGCCTCTGGGGCGGGCGGCCGGCGCCCTTGAATTCCGCGCGGTCGGCTTCACCTACGACCGCGAGGCCGTGCTGCGCAAACTCTCGTTCCGGGTCGAGCCCGGCACCCGGATGGGGATCGTGGGGCCGACGGGGGCCGGCAAGACTACGCTCGTGAGCTTGCTCTTCCGCTTCTACGATCCGACCCAGGGCCAGGTCATCCTCGACGGCGTCGATATCCGCGATTACCGACTGGCCGATCTGCGCAACCAGTTCGCGGTCGTGTTCCAGGATCCCGTTCTCTTTTCGACCACGATCCGTGAAAACATCGGCTACGGGCGCCCCGAGGCCAGCGCCGCCGACATCGTGGCGGCCGCCCGCGCCGCTAACGCCCACGACTTCATCACGCATCTTCCCGATGGGTACGAAACCGTGCTCGGAGAGCGCGGCATGACCCTCTCCGGCGGCGAGAAACAGCGCCTGTCCATTGCCCGGGCCTTCCTCAAGGACGCCCCCGTCCTGATTCTCGACGAGCCGACGTCGTCGCTCGATGCGGCCACGGAGACGCTGATCGTCGAGGCTCTGGAGCGCCTGACGAGAGGGCGAACGACGCTGATCATCGCCCACCGGCTCTCCACGCTGCGTGACGTCGATCGTATCCTGGTTCTCGACCACGGTCAGGTGGTCGAGAACGGGCGACCCGCCGAGCTGATCGCGGCCGACGGCCTCTTCGCGCGCCTGTATCGGCAGCAGATCGAGCACGGACGGCGGACGCTGCCGTCACCACTGGCCGTGGCGCCCGACGCCTGAACCATGGCGGAACGCCTGCGTATCGCCGTCACTGGCCTGGCTGCCACCTACCCGTTCGGTGGTGTGTTCTGGGACTATCTGCAATGGGCCCTCGGCTTCGCCCGCCTCGGTCACGACGTGCTCTACGTGGAAGACACGGGCCGATGGGTCTACGACCCGGTGGCGGGGACGTTCGTGGAGAGCGGAGAGCGCAATGCGGCCCTCCTGGCGGAGACGCTGAAGGCCTTCGGTCCCGTTCTGGCCGAGCGCTGGTTCTATCGGGACGGCACCGGCCAGACCTACGGATGGCGTTGGGCCGACGTCGTCGAGTTCTGCCGGACGGCCGACCTCTTCGTCAACATCTCGGCCTCTTGCTGGATGCGAGACGAATACTTCGCCGCTCGCCGGGTCGTCTTCGTCGACTCCGACCCGATGTACACACAGGAGTCGGTGGAAGGCTATCTCAAGGGTACGCTCGACGCCCTGAGCCAGGAGCGGGTGGAGATGCTCCGACGACACCACGTCTGCTTTACCTTCGCCGAGAACATCGGTGCCCCCGACTGCCGGGTGCCGACCGCGCTGTTCGAGTGGATCCCGATCCGCCAACCCATCGTGCTCGACTGTTTCGAGCCGGCATCAGTACCGGTCGAGGGCCGGCGCCGGGTGCTCACCACCGTCGGCTCCTGGGAGCCGTCCGGACGCGGAACCGTCGTGGGAGGGGTCACCTACGTCGGCAAGAGCCGCGAGTTCGGTCGCTTCGTGACGCTCCCGGAACGAAGCGCCCTGCCCCTGGAGTTAGCACTTAGCGGCCAGGTCCCGACCGAAGAGTTCCGCATCCACGGGTGGGGGCTGGTGGACCCTCAGCCCCTGTCCGCCGATCCCTGGCGCTACCGTCACTATCTGGCCACGTCGCTCGGCGAGTGGAGCGTCGCCAAACACGCGTACGTTGCCAGCCGGAGCGGTTGGTTCTCCTGTCGGAGCGCCTGTTACCTCGCCCTTGGCGTCCCCGTCATCGTCCAGGACACCGGGTTTGGTTGCGCCATCCCTACCGGCCGAGGCGTGCTTCCGTTCGGCACCATGGAGGAGGCCGTTGACGGCATCGAGCAGGTTGCCGCCGACCCGGCCCGACACGGCCGAGCCGCCCTCGACATCGCCCGCGAATATTTCGACTCGGAGCGGGTCCTCAGCCGACTTATTGGCCAGGCCGCGAGTCGTGGTTGACCGCCGGCTAATCGTCAACGCGGACGATTTCGGTCAGAGCCGGGGGGTCAACCGCGGCGTGATCGAGGCCCATGAGCGAGGGATCGTGACCAGTGCCAGCCTGATGGTACGGTGGCCGGCGGCCGCCGAGGCAGCCGCCTATGCTCGCTCGAGATCCGGCCTGAGCGTCGGGCTGCACGTCGATCTGGGCGAATGGGCGACCGAGGCCGGCGCCTGGCGACCACGGTACGCGGTGACGGCCGTCGACGACGCTGGCGCGGTCAGGGACGAGATCGCCCGGCAGGTCGTCCGCTTCCAGGAGTTGATGGGGCGCGATCCTACGCATCTCGATTCGCACCAGCACGTGCATCGCCGCGATCCCGCACGGTCGGCGCTGACGGCCGTGGCCAGCGCTCTCGGCGTGCCGCTCCGCGAGGCGGACCCACGGCTCCGCTACTCCGGTGCTTTCTACGGTCAGACGGCGGATGGGGAACCGTGGCCAGATGCCATCAGCGTGGCCGGGCTGATTCGGACACTGGAGGCATTGCCGCCGGGTATCACCGAGTTGGGGTGCCACCCGGGCCACGCCGAGGACCTGGACACCATGTACCAACGGGAGCGGGCATGGGAGCTCTCCACCCTCTGCGACCCCCGCATCTCGGAAGCGCTGGACCGTCAGCAGATCCGACTCATCTCGTTCAAGGACATGGGCGCCTTCGTCGGGACGATGCCGTGAAGCGACGGCGCCTCGTCGTGCTCGGTGACATCGGCGGGCGCCCGTACGGCGGGCAGACGTGGATGTTCCTGCACTGGCTCTGCGGCCTTCGGGCCCTCGGCCACGACGTGTGGTACGTCGAGGATCACCTGTGGTGGCCGTACGATCCCGAGCAGGATGCCGTGACCGACGACTGCGCCTATGCGGTGCGACACGTTGCCCGTGCCGCGGCCAATGTCGGGCTCGGTGATCGCTGGGCGGTCCGACTCCCGCCGAGAACCGAAGCCTGCTGGGGCCTCACCTCGCAGGCGCTCGACACGCTGTATCGCGAGTGTGACGCTATATTCAACGTGAGCGGAGCCACTGATCTGCGCGAAGAGCATCTGGCCGCTCCCCTTCGTGTCTACATCCAGACGGATCCGGTCACCTCGGAGCTGGCCCTGGCTAACGGCGATCCCCACACACGCTGGGCCTTCGATCTCCACCACGTCATCGTCACCTACGGCGAGAACTACGGGAACGCCGACTGCGGGGTCCCACTGAACGGCATTCGGTACCGCACCACCCGTCAGCCCGTCGATCTCCACCACTGGCCGATGGCCTACACCCCCGACGCGCGAGACTTCACGACGATCGGCAGCTATCGGCAGACGGGGAAAGACGTCGAGTACCAGGGCAAACTCTACCGGTGGAGCAAGCACTACGAGTGGGAGAAGATCATCGAGCTCCCGAGCCGCACCGGGCAGCGGTTCGAGCTCGCCGTCAACGTCGACGCCACCGACCGTCAGGTTCTGGAGGGCCACGGCTGGCGAGTGGTCTCTCCCTTTCGGTTTTCCCTCGACGTCTTCGGTGCCTACCCGGCCTACATTCGCGGCTCTCGCGGCGAGCTGACGGTGGCCAAGGACCAAAACGTGCGTCTGCGTAGCGGCTGGTTCAGCGAGCGGGACGCCTGCTACCTCGCGTCCGGCAAGCCGGTGGTCGCCCAGGACACCGGGTTCAGCAACATGCTGCCGACGGGCGAAGGACTCTTCGCGTTCTCCACCGTCGAGGAGGCGGCAGCCGCCGTGGAGGCGATCAACGCTGACTATCGACGACACACCAAGGCCGCCCGGGCCATCGCCGAGGAGTTCTTCGAAGCCGCGGCCGTGGCTCGGCGACTTCTGGAAACCGTCGGGCTGGCCTAGCGCCATGACAGACTACACGGCGGACTTCTACCGGACTCATCGCGACGGCGCGCGCCGGTCTGCCGAGGCGATCGTGCCCATCATCGTCGAACTCGTTCAGCCGCGCTCGGTCATCGATGTGGGCTGCGGTCTGGGCGCTTGGCTGGCCGTGTTCCGCCAGCAAGGGATCGAGGACATTTGGGGAGTGGATGGTCCCCACGTCGAGCGGCGGCTCCTGGAGATCCCCGCTGATCGGTTCCAGCCGGCCGACTTCCGCGAACCGATCCGGCTGCCGCGGCGGTTCGACCTGATCGTGTCGGTCGAGGTCGCCGAGCACCTTCCCCCCGAGTGCGCCACGACGTTTGTCGATTCGCTGACCGCGCTCGGTTCGGTCGTGCTCTTCTCGGCCGCCATCCCCCATCAAGGGGGCGTCCACCACCTCAACGAGCAATGGCCCGACTACTGGGCCGAGCGCTTCGGCCGAAACGGATATGTGGCGATCGACGTGGTCCGCCCAAGGGTCTGGCGCGACGACCGGGTGGAGTGGTGGTATGCCCAGAACACGCTCCTCTACGTCGAACGTGAGCGGGTCGAGCGCGAGCCGAGCCTGCGGGCCGCCTACGAGGCGACCCGCCTCCAACCCCTGTCAGTGGTGCACCCGCGCAAGTACCTCTGGCTGATCGACTGGATCCACCTGGTGCGCGATCTGCGGCACGATCTGAACGCCGTCGTCCCTCCGGGCGCCCAGCTAGTCTTCGTCGACGACGAGCAGGTGCGCGACCACGTTTGTCCCGAGGCGCTGCCGTTCGTAGAGAAGGCCGGGCAGTACGCAGGACCGCCGCCGGACGAGGCCACGGCGCTCCGCGAGCTCGACCGGCTCCGGGCAGGCGGCGCTGCCTTCCTGGCCTTTGCCCAGCCCGGCTTCTGGTGGCTGGACCACTACCGCGAGTTTCGTGACCACCTGCGCGCACGCTTCCCCTGCGTGCTCGCGAACGATCGCCTGGTCGTGTTTGACCTGCGAGGCAACGAGCATCGCTCGTGATCGAGCGGGAGCGGGTCAGCCAGCATGCGCGGGAGTTCTTCGACGGCCTCTGGGCCAAAGGAGACCCCTGGGCTATCGAGACCGCCGAGCTCACCCGCCGAGAGCACGCCCGTCTCATCGAACTCGTGGAGGGGCGGCGGTACCGACGAGTCTTGGAGATCGGCTGCGGGGCCGGGGTCTTCACCAGCCGCCTCGCCGCGATCTCGGATTCAGTGCTCGCGCTGGACATCGCGCCGACCGCGATCGAGCGGGCGCGCGCCCTGAACCTCGGCCACGCCGTCGCATTTCGGGTGGCCAATGTCATGGAGTTCAATCCACGGTCCGAGGGCCCGTGGGACCTGGTCGTGATGAACGAGATGATCTACCTCCTCGGATGGCTCTACCCGTTCTTCAACGTCGCCTGGCTCGCCTCCGAGCTGTTTGCGGCGACGGCGGCCGGCGGGCGAATGATTATGGCGAACACGATGTGCGGCATCGAGCACCCCCTGCTCCTGCCGTGGATCATCCGCACCTACCATGATCTCTTCCGCAACGTCGGATATCAGGTGGAGACAGAAGAGGTGATTCGGGGCGTGAAGGATGGCGTCGAGCTAGAGATCCTGATGTCGCGCCTGGTCAAACCGGCGGCGTCGAACGACTCGACGGCTTGACCTCGAGCAAACTCCGGACGGCAAACTGCTGACCGTGCTGGCATGGCCGGAGTGCTGCTCTGGATCGGCAAGCACCTCTGAAGGAGCCGGATCATTAGCGCGGGGCTTGCGGCTGGCTCAGACTCGGTTGGGGGGATCGAAACGAGAATCCGAATACTACGGCGTCGGCGAACTGGGGTGAGACGGTGTGCCGAGTACCACCCTTCGCCATCGGGTCGGTTGCTTAATCGACTGGCCGAATGGCTCGCCGCCTAGCGACATCCACCGGGAGCGGTAGAACGAGCTCACCGCGATGGCGAGACCCACTTCGGTTCTGGCCACCGGCCGTCCACCGAGCTGCGCCCAAGGGATCTTCGCTTCGAAGATTACACGCGGCTGGTCCATCGCGACACCAAAGAAGCGCGCTGTGATTGGGATGTCCGTGCAAGCTTCTCGTACGACACGGCAGGCGCGCACGTGGAACCTGAGTCTATCGCTGTCGGCTGCCGTCGACTCTGGAATAACGTGAAGCCGTACGAGATGCGCGCGCTCCCTTCGTCTGACGCCGATATCGAGCCGAAACGCCTCCTCGACTGGGAAGGCGCCACTCCCCGCCATGAGGTCGGGGTCGTAGTAATCCATTGCAATAATGGCGACGTTCACCACCTCATGGTCCCAAGATAGGTAGACGTCGCCGAAGACCGCCTCGCCGGGTGAGGCTTGCAACGGAATGAGGGCGGCCGCCTTCGGCCAATCGGTGAGACTACTGTCCTGGGCATCGATCGTCGCGTAGGGCAACGAGGCTTCGCCTTGCTGGACTATCGGTTTTGGCTGTTCGTTGTGGAGCCTCGGTAGCACTCTATGGATCCGGCCTAAAGCGTCAAGGAGCGTCTCGTAAGGCTTGTCACGGACATCAAGCAGTCCAAAGTTGTAATCCTCCCCGTCCAGGCGGCCGCCTTTGGGGTGATCGTAAAGCTGGAACCAATGGAGTCCGACCACATTCGGTTCGCGGGCGAGCGCTTGGGCGGCGGCGACAGCCCCAATCGCACGCGCCTCCTGTGTCCCCACAGTCATGAGATGACCGATCCGGTTGATGTTATTGCTGGGTGGGAGATCGCGCCTGGCCACCTTGGCAGGCCCCGTACGATTCAGGTTTCCGGTACGATTCTCGATGGCAGCGAAGAACCACTCGGTGACCAGCACAGGTTTCGGGGCAAGCTGCCGTAATCCTTCGAAGTAATACCGCGCGATCCAGCCGTCCGGTCCGTCAGCGTTGTAGTTCGTCGCAATGACATCGACATAACGGCCCATGGTCCTCACAGCATCGGGATCATAGTAGATGGGAAGGCGGTCACCCAGATAGAGTGCCTCGGGGTCGGCGGTTCGAATTGCGGCGCGCATGATGAGATGATAGTTCTCGACGACGAGACGCGTCCATTCCCGCACGGCGGCGAACCCCTGCCGGCCGGGCCGAAGCCGCGTGGTGGCGCGCGTCTCCTGCAGCAAATCGTCGAAACTCCGGTTGTTCTCGGGCGGCTCGAAGTCGAGCTTGAACGCCTGCCAGTCATTGCCATATCGCTCCCGTAGCATCCGGATCAACCGCTGTTTCGTGTGGTTGCTCGGTGCGTAGCTTGTATAGGCGGTGAAAAGTGAACCATTCCACCAGCCGATCTCGTTGTCGGAGAAATAACCGATCCGGCGCGGGTCACCCTTGTAGGGAGCGATCAGCTGCTTGGCCGTCGCCCTCAGCCGCGCCGGAAGGTCAGGATGAAAGGGATCACCCCAGACGACACCGACCAGGCGGCCAAGTGACAGCTCGATCGTGCTCGGCATGTTGAGAAGCCGAGGGCTGAGTGACCAGGCGCCAGCCGTATTGAAGCCCCACCCGAGCAGTCGCTCGCGTACTCGTTGGGCCCATACACCCAAGCTCGGTTGGAAAGAACTCCAGGCATAACCGTGCACTCCATCGCGCTCCGGTGACCCACCGTCGATAACATTGACGCCGATCGAGAAAAAACGATCTCCACACGGAGTCACCAACCAGGCGACGCCACCTTCTGCCTCGACCCGCCAGCGTGAGCTCGGAGCCTTGGCGAAGTCGCCGCAAGCGAACGCCGGCGCGGGGAAAACGATGAGGAACAGCAACAGTTTCAGAAAGCGGGCAAGGATCAACACTGTGCGATTGGAGTGGATGCGCACCGTGCCCCCGTCGTCGCGAATCGGCACCACCTTAGGATAAACCACGGCTCCACTCGAGGGTTCGCCTGCTACTATGCCGTGTCCGCCGCCCGGGGCAGCGTCGACAGGAGAGCCGGCACGCTCAGATTCCGGATCGGAGCACGTTCGATGATCGTCAGGTCACTCACGGTCGCCCTGCTGCTCTGTCTTCGCGCCGCGCCGCTGGCCGCCGAGGCGCAACCCAGAACGCCCACGATCGGCTACTTGACGTCCGGCGGATGCCCGACTGCGAGAACCATTCCCACGTTCCTCGATGGCTTGCGGGAACGCGGGTATGTCGTCGGGCATAATCTCGTCATCGAGTGCCGGCACACTGACGAAGGAAGCGATGAGCGGTTCCGCCAGTTGGCTGCGGAGCTGATACGACTGAACGTCGCACTGATCTTCGCGGTGAGCTCGGCCGCCGTCCGCGGGGTCCGACAGGAGAGCCACGCCATCCCGGTCATCGCCCTGGACCTCGAGACTGATCCAATCGGCAGCGGGCTCGCCGTCAGCCTCGGTCGGCCGGGCGGCAACATCACGGGTGTGTTTCTCGATGCCGACCAGATGAACGGTAAGCGTTTGCAGATGCTCAAGGAGCTTCTTCCCCGTCTATCGCAGGTCGCCGTCCTCTGGGACGCGAGCCTGGATCCGGCGTTGTTGAAGACCACGGAGTCGCTCGCGCCTTCCTTCGGCATCCGTTTCCAGATACTTCACATTCGGGGACCCAAGGAGTTCGCCGATGCGTTCAAGGCAGCGCGGCGCGAACGCTCGAATGCCGTGTTGGTTCTCGAGGGGCCGTTCATGACCGCGAATGCCAAGCACATCGCGGACCTGGCGATCCAGAGCCGTCTCCCGGCCATCGCCATCTTCCCGAACTTTGTGAAAGGGGGCGGGTTGATGAGCTATGGACCCAACCTCGGGCATCTCTTCAAGCAAGCGACGTCGTACATCGATCGGATTCTGAAGGGAGCACGACCAGGAGATTTGCCCATCGAGCGGCCAACCCACTTCTACACCGCGCTGAATCTCAAGACCGCCAAGGCGCTCGGTCTGGCGATTCCGCAGACGTTGCAGGTGCAGGCCGACCAGGTGATCGAATAGCGCGCCGCGGAGAGGCGCGGCGCTCGGCCGTCGGCGTTTACCTTCGTGCCTTGTCTCAGCGGGAATCGCGTTTGGCTTGTCCCCGTTGCCCTCGCGCTCGAATATGAGCCTGGATCGCCCGCGAACCGGTCTTGGCGAACCGCCTGGCGTTCTGCGTCTCTCTTGCTTCTTTGGTCACGGCCTTCTGACGCTGAGCGCTGCGGGCCGCGGCCTGCTGACCGGCAGCTTCCCGCGACGGCGAGGTCTTGCGCCTTGACGCCTTCTTGCTGACTGTCATCTGTTCTCTCCTGACGCTCTCTTCACGGCACGAGGGCGGCGACACGACGTCCGCCGCCACGGATCCGGCCAGATGTTGCCGCGAGCGTTTCTCCCTCTCAGGCGCTGACGAAGGGAACGGAGCCGCCGACCAGCTTCAGCAGGCCGGCGCGCTGCAGGTGCCGCTGGATCTCGTCACCGCGCGCGCGCACCTGGCGTTTCGTCGCGCGCGCGGGAAGCTGCCGGCGGGCGACGTCGTCCAGCGCCGCGCGGAGCAGACGGCGTTGGAGGTTCGCCCTGAATTTCTTGCGGATCGAGGAGTCGCTGAGGTTCTCCTGGCCGAGTCGCCGCATCTCTTCGTCGACATAGTCGCGATCGGATTCGGTGCCGTCGGGTTTGAGGCCGACGCACAGGCTCGTGAAGGCGCCTTCGACCTTGTCCAGCATCTCCCACGCGCCTCGGTCCTGACGCCGGCCTCGGGCCAGATCGAGATCGGCGAACGCCTGGGCGATCGCCCGAAGAGCCGCCTCGTGCGCGGGTCCGGCGCTCTGCCAGCCGGTGCCGTCGTGGACCGACAGCCCACCGCCGTGCATGAGCGCACCCTCGGCGAGGTCGGCGACATGCGTGTCGCCCCGATCATCGAGATGTGAGAGGAGGCCGGCGAACACCCAGAGGACGAAGTCGGGCGGCAGATGAAGAGCCGCTTTCCCCTCGCCGCCCTTGAGCCGGGCCAGCCACTGAGCGGCGGTCCGATGCGCGCGTTCTCGGCTCTGCTTACGCTTCCGCGATGCCATTCGCCTACACCGAGCCTATCACGCGCGGTCGCTCTCGCTATAAGTGCGTCGTCGGGCGGGCCTTGTGCGATATTGTTCGCCGATGCCGCGCCGCGCGAAGAGACCGGTGGGGGCTCCCCCACGGACCTGACGAGCCCGCCGGAGCGCTTCCTCTTCATCGTCTCGCGCGGCAACGCGAAGCTGGCGAGCTACCTTCAGCACCACTTCACCGGCGACGCCACGGTCCAGGTGGTCGTCGATCGACGGCACGGGGAGCGGCGACAGCAGACGGCGGACGTCGCCACGGAACGACGCCGCGCCGATCGCCGGTCGCGGCCTCACGTGGACAAGGAGCTTCGGCTCACCTCGTTCGCGATCGTGACCTTGTCCTGACTCAGCGGGCCCCGTTCAGCTTGTAGAGACGCGCGCAGTTGTCCCAGAGAATCTTGGCCTTGGTCTTGTCGCTCACGCCTTCCAGCGCCACGAACTCCTCGATCGCCTGCGGAAAGAGCCCGTCCGAGTGCGGGTAGTCGGTCGACACGACGATGTTGTCGTCGCCGATCGCCTCCACCACCTGCCGGAGGACCTTCTCGTCGGCGTCGGTCGCCACGTAACACTGCCGGAAGAAGTACTGGCTCGGAAGCTGGGAGATCTGCACCTCCGAGCCGGGCCCGAACTTCTCCCAGGCCTCGTCCAGGCGCCAGAGCCACCACGGAAGCCAGCCGCAGGTGCCCTCGAGAAACGCGCAGCGCAGCTGCGGATGCCGCTCGAGCACACCGCCGGCCGCGAAACTCGCGAACGCCAGCATCAGCTCCATCGGGTTGCGCGCGGCGGCGCCGATGACGCGCCCGTTCGGGTGATCGAGATATCGCCGCGCGATGTCGTCGCGCAGCGATGCCTGACCGGTCGGATGGAAGCCCACGGGGACCTCGAGCTCTTCAATGGCGGCCCAGAGGGGCTCGAACTCCGGATCGTGGATGTGGCGCCCGCGGACCGGATTCGGGTTGCCGATCACGGCGACCGCACCCAGCTCCCGCACGGCCCGCCGGGCCTCGCGAACGGCCAGGCCGACGTCGTGAAAGGAGATCTGGGCGGCAAACTTCAGCCGCTCGGGACTGTAGCTGCAGAAGTCGCGCGTCCAGTTGTTGTGCGCTCGGGCCAGCGCGGCGGCCACCTCGGGGTCCAGGTCGTCATGCATCTGCACCTGGCGCCCGCGCGTGCCGTAGATCACGGCCACGTCGATGCCCTCGATGTCCATCGCGGCCACGTGCGACTCGGAGTCGTAGCCTCGCGCGTGGGCGATCTCGTAGTGCGGGTGTCGGGCGAAGGCACGTCGCTGGAGATCCTTCCCGACCAGCGCGCTCTGCGGCCGCATGGACATCTCACCGATCTCGAGCGCGCCGATCCGGATCACGGGCTGGTTCGACGCGTTCTCCGTCCGGCGAACGAACGAGGGCGCAAACTTCCGGAACGGCTCCTCCAGATAGGTCTCCCAGAGGCCATCCGGCTCCATCGTATGCAGGTCGCTGTCCATCACCCGGAAGCCGTGCTTCATCGCGAATCCTCCGTCTGGGTCAAATAAGATCGGACGCGTCGATCCCGCGCGCCCCAAGGAGCGCGCGAAGCTTCCGGAGGCCGGCGGCCTCGATCTGCCGGATGCGCTCGCGGGTCAGCCCGAGGCGCTGCCCGATGGTCTCGAGCTTCTCGGGCGGATCGCCCTCCAGGCCGAAGCGGCGCCGGAGCACCGTTCGCTCGTTGGTGGCGAGGTCATCGAGCACCGACACCAAATCGGCGCGCTCGCGAAAGAGCGACACGAGCGCGTCGCGCGGGTCCGCCGAGGGGTCGGCGATCATGTCTTCCACCCGGCCCTGCCCCTCTCCGATGGGCGTTTCGAGCGACACCGGTTGCTGGCGGATCTCCTCGAGCTCTTCCAGCTGTTCGACTGTCGTACCCATAGCGGCGGCCAGCTCCTCCATGGTCGGCGGGCGCTCGAGCTCCTGGGTCAAGCGCTGCTGCTCGCGCTTGTAGCGGCCGAGCAGCAGCTCGACGTGTACCGGCAAACGGATGGTCCGCGCCTGGTTCGCGAGCGCCCGCACGATCGCCTGGCGGATCCACCAGGTCGCGTACGTCGAGAACCGCGTGCCGCGGTTGCCGTCGAACTTCTCGACGGCGCGCAGAAGCCCGATGTTGCCTTCCTCGATCAGGTCCGGGAGCGGGAGACCGCGGTTCAGATAGCGGCGGGCGATCTGCACGACGAGCCTCAGATTGGCCTCGGTGAGCCTCGCCTTGGCGGCGGCGTCGCCGGCGCGCACACTCCGCGCCAGCTCGCCTTCTTGCTCCCGCGTGAGCAGCGGGATCCGCGCGATCTCCTTCAAGTAGACTCTGAGATTCTCACGGCTTGTGGCCCGTGTTTCCTCACGAACTTCGTTATCGACAGCGTCGACGAGCGTGTCGAGCGGCTCGTCCGGAACGACCTCCTCGGCCTCGCTACTCATGCGGGCGCTCGGCCGTCTCGTCGATCTGGGCGATTCGCGGCGGCATCGGCAGCAAGTAGAGCGGGTTGTAGGCGAGCCCGTCGCGGCGCACCTCGAAATGCACGTGATAGGTCGTCGCCCGGCCGGTCATGCCGACAAGCGCGATCAGGTCACCGGCGTCCACCCGGTCGCCGACTTCGACCAGGTTCACGTCGTTGTGGGCATAGACGGTCATGAAGCCCGCCTTGTGCTCGATCTTCACGACGAGGCCGTATAACGTCTCGACCCCGGCCGTCACGACGACGCCGGGCGCTGCGGCCTGCACCGGTGTTCCGAGCGGCGCCTTGATATCGATCCCACCGTGCCAGCCGCTCCGGCGGTGTCCGAAGGCCGAGATCACCGGGCCCTCGGCGGGCCAGCCGAGCAGCAAGGTGTCGCTGTCGAAGTCCGGCACGACCAGCGCGAGTCTGGCGGGCGGTCGTGAGACTGGTGAGGCGGCCCGAGCCGCCGCTCCCGGCTGAGTGGTCCCCCGCTGCGCAGGTGCCGACGCCGTCTCGGGCATCGGGATGACGAGTCGCTGGCCGACCTTCAGCCCTGCGTTGGCGCTGGGGAGCTTATTCGACTTCACGATCGTGGCCACGGTCACGTCAAACCGCTTCGCGACCGAGGTCAAGGTGTCGCCGGGCCTCACCTCGTACACGCGCTGCGCAGTGCGCGGGCCAGCGACAGGCTCGGTATGGCTCGGCGCCGGACCGAGCGCCACGATCAAGCCGAGCGCGGCGAGCCCGAGGCGCTTGACACCACGAATCACGCCGGCGGTCATTGCTCGAACTCCGCGTAGCGGATCCCGAACGCGTCGAAGCGGCCCGAGGCCGGCAGCCAGCGGACGCTGAGGTTCTCGACACGGGAGAGGGGCGGTCCCTTACCGAGCTCCTGGATGAACTTCTCGATGATCGGACGCGGGCCTTCGACCCGCGCGCGCACGCGACCGTCCTTGAGGTTCATCACGAAGCCGGCCAGCCCGAGATTCGACGCCCGTCGCTGCGCATAGTTGCGATAGCCGACGCCCTGGACCCTTCCAGCGACGACGATCTCGGCGGCCGATTTCGATCCGCTCACTGATGATGGCTCGGATTTCAGCGACCGTCCGGCAGCCAGGTCGCGGCCGCCGGACGGTCAGAGAGATGGTCGGGGCGAGAGGATTTGAACCTCCGACTTCACGGTCCCGAACCGTGCGCGCTACCAGGCTGCGCTACGCCCCGACGCGACGCGCCTTATTGTACAGGGTCGTCGAGCCTGCACAAGGTCGTCAAGCTTCCCACGCGTACTTGCCGACAAGCTTGACGAATTTGCAGTCGCCGCAGAGGCGGGTCTTCATCTCGCCGCGGACCTTCTCCACCACCGTCAAGGTCTGGTTCGCGACGTCCCCGAGGGGAACCACCATGCGCCCCCCCTCGCTGAGCTGCTGGAAGAGCGGCGGCGGCACCGACGGCCCGCCGGCCGTGACCAGGATCCGATCGAAGGGCGCCTCGTCGGGCCAGCCGAGCGTCCCGCTGCCCACACGGACCCACACGTTGTCGTGGCCGAGCTGCTCGAGGAGCGCGCGGGCGCGCTCGGCCAGGCGCGGCAAGCGCTCGATCGAGCACACGCGCCGGGTGAGCTCGGCCAGCACCGCGGTCTGGTACCCCGAGCCGGTGCCGACCTCCAGGACCTTCTCCTGACCGCGCAGCTCGAGGAGCTGAGTCATCAGGCCGACGATGTAGGGCTGGGAGATCGTTTGCTCCTCACCGATCGGAAGCGGATGATCACCGTGGGCGCGGTCGCGCAACGGCTCTTCGACGAACAGATGGCGCGGCACTCGTCGCATCGCGGCGAGCACACGCTCGTCGGTGACCCCGCGATTCACGAGCTGCTCCTCGACCATCCGGGCGCGGGCCGTCTCGTATGCGTCGCGCGTCCGCTCCACTACCCTCTCCGTGGCTTCCTCTTCGGCGCGGCCGCGGGCGCCGGCCGGCGGGGCGAGCGGCCGATCTCGCTCAGGAACTGGGCGTTGAGGCCGCCCTGCCAGTCGTTCAGCTGCACCAGCGCGCGATGATTCGTGAGATCCAGGTGAAGCGGCGTCACGGCGACGTAGCCGTCGTGCACCGCGCCCATGTCGGTGCCCTCGAGATCGTCCCAGCGGGCTTCGCCGCCGCCGATCCAGTAGTGACTCCGTCCCCGGGGATCTGCCTGCTCGACGATCTTTTCCTTGTACACGCGGTGCCCGAGGCGCGCCATCCTGATGCCGCGCGGCGGCTGCGGCGGGACGTTGACGTTGAGCAAGGTGTTGTCGGGCAGCCCGCCGACCAGCACGCGCATCGCGATCAGGCGCGCCACGCGGCCGGCGACCGCAAAATCGCCGCCGTCCACGAGCGACACCGCGATCGACGGCACGCCCAGGATCGTGCCCTCCATCGCCGCCGAGACGGTGCCGGAGTACGTGACGTCGTCCCCCAGATTGGCGCCGTGGTTGATGCCGGACACCACCAGCACGGGCGGCTCTGGCAGGAAGCCGAGCACGGCGAGGTTCACGCAGTCGGACGGCGTGCCGTTCACCGAGAACCGGCGCTCGCCGAGCCGCAGCGGCCGGAGCGGCCGGTGCAAGGTCAGCGCGTGCCCGCAGGCGCTCTGTTCGCGCTCGGGCGCGACGACGTACACCTCGCCGAGCTCGGCCAGCGCGCTCTCGAGCGCGGCGAGGCCGGGAGCGTGGATGCCGTCGTCGTTGGTGAGGACTACGAGGGACATAGTGGTTGTTCAGCGGCGAACGAGAAGAAAATGGTCGGGGCGAGAGGATTTGAACCTCCGACCCCATGACCCCCAGTCATGTGCGCTACCGGGCTGCGCCACGCCCCGACCGTCAGGCGTGAATTGTCGCAGATATCGCGAAGCCCTTCAAGAACCGAGACGCGCGCGCAGGACGCCCAGACGATCGCGGATGCGCCGCAAGGTCTCCGCGTACGTGGCTTCCTTCATGCCGAGCTCGAGCTGATCGGTGCGCCGCGACTCGCCGATGAGCCGCTTCTTGGCGCCCTCGAGGGTCAGACGCTCCTCGTAGAGCAGGGTCTTGATGCGCTGCACGAGCTCGAGGTCGCGCGGCCGATACAGGCGCTGCCCCGCCGGATTCTTCTTCGGGCGGAGCAGCTTGAACTCCGACTCCCAGTAGCGAAGGACGTACGCAGGGATACCGGTGATCGACTCGACCTCACCGATACGATAGTAGAGCTTTTCTGCGACTTCCGTCGTCACGCCGTTACGTTGATCCGTTGTTTGAGCCCTTTACTTGGCTTGAAGGTGAGCACCTTGCGCGCCGTGATCTCGATCGATTCGCCGGTCTGGGGATTGCGTCCACGCCGCGACGCCTTCCGCCTGATCCGGAAATGACCGAAGCCGACGATCTTCACATCCTCGCCCTTCTCGAAACAGCGGAAGATGATGTCGAACACCGATTCGACCACCGAAGAGGACTGCCGCTTCGAAAGCCCGTGGTTGGCCACGGCATTGACCAGATCGTTCTTCGTCACGGTTGGAAGTCACCTCCCCCTGGGAACGCGGCGTGAGGAGTCCGCGCGTCCCCGGCGGTCACTGCCCGCCTCGTGCGATGAAGGGCGTATAGCCCTTTTGCTCGAGCTCGCGAAGGGTCGACGTCGCGGCCGATTTGTCGTCGAACGGACCGACGCGGACACGATACAGAGTCCCGTCGCTCGTCGCGCTGGCGACGCTGTTCGCCGTTGCAGGCGCGGGCGCCGGGCCGCCGGCGGCGCGACGGACCTGCACCTTCAGGCCGTCGACCGCGAGATCCTTCGACAGCGCGACGGCGTCGCGAAGCGGCATGCTCGGCTTCACGACCACGCCCGCGCCCGACGGCTCGGCGCTGAGTCCCCTCGCCGTCAGCTTCGCGTTGATCTCGGCGGGAGTGCCACCGGTCACGTGCACGTCGTACCGATCGCTCGCCGGTCCGGAAGCCGCCGGCGCGCTCGTCGACGCGGCACGAGCCGGCGCGACGCCGCTGGACGACGTCTCCTCCACGCTGTATTTCTGCTCGCGCAGCCGCACCGCGAGGCGCTTGGCCGTATCGGGATTCTTGAAGGCGCCGACCTGCACGAAGTAGTCGCTGCTGCCCGTGCCGGTCGGGCTGGGCGCCGCCTGGGCTCTCGGTCGTGACTCGACCGGCTCTTTCGCAGCCGGGCTCTTGCTCGCGACGACGCTCTTGCTCGATTCCGATTTCTTCGGCGCGGCCGGCATCGGCTTTTCCGGCGCGGGCGCGGATGTCATCGGCGTCGACGCGGAGCTCTCACCCGCGCTCGGCTTGTCCGCGGCGGACGGCTTGTCGGGCGCGGGCGGCTTTTCCGACGCGGGCGCCGGAGGCGCGCTCGCGACCGGCGGCGTAGGCGGCACGACCGGCGCAGGCGCGGGGGCCGGCGTCGGCGTCGTCTCGGGTTTTCCGAGCGCCGCCGTCGGAGGCGCCGGCTGATTCGCGAGCTCGAGCACGTACGGAACCGCGACGGCCGCGACCACGCCGAGCACGATCACGACGAGAATCGCGCGGAACCACAGTGCCGAAAAAATCGAGCGGCGTCCTTCGTCTTCGAAACGCTCGTCGTCGTAGTCTTGCTCGTCGCGCGGGCGCTCAGGATCCGCCATGCGCGTCATCTTAGCATAGACGTTGGGCTTTCCATGCTTTCAGCGCGCGTCCGGGCGAAGATCAGATCGCCGATCAGGGTCTCGGCGACCCCCCGGGTGTCGTTGGTGTCGATCATGACGGCCACCTGGCCGACCCGGGGGACCGGGCGGCCGAAGAGCGTCGCGTAGTCCTTGGCGACGTCGCGCTGCTCTCCACGCCAGGTGTCGGCCTGGGTCCGGCCTGACTCGAGCACGATGATCTTGACGTTGCCGGCCTGGGTGCTGGTCACCTGGGTGCCCACCGGCGCCCGGCTATCCCAGACATAGCCGATCACGTCGCTGGTCCTGAGCGGCGCGGGCCAGCGCGGAAAGATCACATAGACCTGCGCCGCCTGGTCGTCGACGGCGCGGTCCCGCACGTCGCCCTCGGCGGGCATGCGGACGACCTTCCACGACCACGAGAGAAACGGAAACTCGTTGAGGTCGATGACGACGTCGCGATAGAGGGCGAACGACGACCGCTCGCTGCGGAGCCTGAGCGCCAATCGCGCGTCGTCCCGCACGAGCTCGACCGAGGCTTGGCCCACGAACTCCTTGGCCGTCCACCCTGCCGGTATGCCTTCGGCCGGGAGCCGGGACGGCAGCCGGTCGCTCACGCGGATCCGGATTCGGCCCTCGGCATCGGGGAGAAACGGCGGGCGGTCCGGCGTCGATCCCGCGGCGCTCGCTTCGAGCTGTGTCGGCAGCCGCGCGAGCGTCGCGGCGGCCCGCTCGACGCGCTCGGTCCCCGGCCCGAAATAGAAGGCTCGGAGGCGCGGGATCGTTCCGATCGCAATCACGCCGGCCACGACGACCAGGATGACGAACAGGCGCCAAACGCCGAGGCGCGCCCACACGCCCCTGAGCCTCACCGGCGCACGCGCCTCGGGCGCGACCTCGAGCCCGTCGCCTTCCGCAACGAAAGTCGGATCGGAGAGCCGGCCAGCCCGAACGCGTGGCGGAGCGACTTCACCAGGTAGCGCTCGTACGAGAAGTGGATGTCGTTGGGCCGGTTCACCCGCAGCGCGAAGGTCGGAGGCTCGACGGCGACCTGGGAGGCCGACTGGATCGTCAGCGGGTCGCCGCGCAACGATGCCGGGCGGCGAGCCACCGCCGCCCGCAGGGCCTCCGTGACGGCGCTGCCGGGAATCCGGCGCCGCGCCTCCGCCGCGACCTGCGTGATCGTGTCGAAGAGCTCGGGAAGGCCTTCGGGCCGCGTCGCCGATGTGAAGCAGACGGGCGCATAGTCGAGGAACGGCAGCCGGTCTCTGATCTGCTCGACGACCTCGGCCTTGCGGACCATCCCGCGCGGCACCAGATCCCACTTGTTGACGACGATGACGGTGGCGCGACCCGGCGTCATTGGCGTAGCCGGCGATGTGCGCGTCTTGCGCCGCGACGGCCTCGGAGGCGTCGACGACCACCAGGGCCACCTGACAGCGCTCGAGGCTCTTGAGGGCCATGACGACCGCCAGCTTCTCGAGCGGCTCCTGCACCCGGCCCTTGCGTCGGATGCCCGCGGTGTCGACGAGCACGTAGGTCCGCCCCTCGTAGACGAGGGTCGTGTCGACCGCGTCGCGCGTGGTGCCGGGCGCCTCGTGGACGAGCACGCGCTCGGCGCCGACCATCGCGTTGACGAGCGACGATTTGCCGACGTTGGGACGCCCCACCACCGCGACGTGCACCGGCGAGTCGGTACGCGCCGTCGTCGCCGGGGAGGGCGGGCAGCGATCGCGCAGGATCTCGAGGAGCTCGGCGACGCCCCGACCGTGCTCGGCCGACACGGGCACCGGATCGCCGAAGCCCAGTCGGTAGAGATCCGCGAGCCCGGCCTCCTGGGTCGCGGCGTCCACCTTGTTCGCCGCCAGCACGACGGCGCGGCTCCCCACCCGGAGGATCCGAGCGATCTCGAGGTCGAGCGCCGTGGGACCGTCGCGCGTGTCGACGACGAACAGCACGAGGTCGGCCTCCTCGACGGCGGCGAGCACCTGACGGCGCACGCCCTCGATCAGGGGCTCCTCGGACGAGGGATCGAAGCCGCCGGTGTCGATCACGGTCGCCTGCCATCGCTCGAAGCTCACACGGCCGTAGAGCCGGTCGCGCGTCACGCCCGGCGTGTCGCGGACGAGCGCCTGACGCCGGCCGACGAGACGATTGAAGAGCGTCGACTTGCCGACGTTGGGGCGACCGACGATCGCGATGATCGGGCGGATCATCCGGGTCGCTGCCCCGTCAGGAATCGCGGATCGCTCTGAGCAGTGCGGCGGGCGTCGGCGGGATCACCTTGACGGGCACGCCGAGGTCCCGCGCCAGGTCGGCGGGTGTCAGATCGTCGAGGAAGATCCCATCGCCGTCGCGCACGGCCACGGCCGGCACCAGCACCGCGCGGCCGAGCTCGGGCTGCGTCGCGAGGTGGCGCTGGATATCGCGTCCGGTCAGCAGCCCCGCGACGCCGATCGCCGGGCCGAAGAAGTCGTTGGGCACGGCGGCAACGCGGATCGTGGCCGGATCGAGTCCGCCCCGGGCGAGCAACGCGCGGAGCCGGGGCGCGAACATCTCGCCGGTCACGACGGTCCGCACGTCGCCACGACCGTGGCGGATCCGACGCGCGATGGCACGATTGAAGCCGTCCTCGAACATCCGCACCAGGCCGATGCCATCCTCGGCGATCGGGAAGCCTTCGTACGCCGCCGCGGCGGGAAGCGGCAGTCCCGCAGCCAGGTAGATCTCGTCGGCGAGGAAGACGAACCGGCTCCCGAGCTCGCCCAGCCAGCGGCGCTGCCACCGCTCCGCGGTCTCCACGAGCGCCCGCGCCTCGTCCGCGGTGAGGCTTCGCAGCGCGGGGAGCCGCTCGCGATGTCGCGTCAGCCCGACCGGGACGATCGCCGTCGTCGCGACGTGAGGATGCAGCGGCGCCAGCTCGAAGACGGTTCGCTCGAGGTGCGCGCCGTCGTTCAGGCCGGGACAGAGCACGATCTGCGCGTGCATCCGGATCCCGGCCTTGGCCAGGCGCTCGAGCCGCGGCAGGATCTCGGCCGAGTGCCGCGGCCGCCCGAGCAGAGCGTGCCGGAGCTCGGGGTCGGTGGCGTGGACCGAGATGTAGAGCGGCGACAGGCGCTGCGCGATGATCCGCTCGAACGAGGCCTCGTCGAGGTCGCTCAGCGTGATGTAGTTGCCGTGCAGGAACGACAGCCTGAAGTCGTCGTCCTTCACGTAGAGACTCTTGCGCATACCCTTCGGAAGCTGGTGGATGAAGCAGAACACGCACTTGTTGGCGCAGGTCGCAATGTCACCCGGGCGCGGCGGCTCCAGCTCGAGCCCGAGCGCCGGCCCGCGGCGCCGAAGCCGCTTCGTCGACGTGAGCCCGGCCCGCTCGACCGTCAGCTCCAGCCGCTCGTCGCCGGCGTGGAACTGGAAGTCGATCGCGTCGCGGAGCCGGTGGCCGTTGACGGCAACGATCCGGTCGCCGGGAGCCAGGCCCGCGGCGGCCGCCGGCGTGCGCGCCGCGATTGCGGCGACGGTCACGCCCGCCGGCTCAGCGGTACAGGGCGTTTTCAGGAGACTTCTCCCGCTCGACGGCGGGAGGGGCGTTGAGGAACCGCATACCCTGCACGACGTATTGCAGCCCCGAGATCACCGTGAACGCCGCCGCCAGCCAGAGCACGACCCAGGGCACCACCTGAATCTGGTAGTAGCGCGCGAGCAGGCCGCTCAGAACCGCGAGGACCTGAAACAGAGTCGCCGCCTTCCCGGCCCACGTCGGACGCGGCCGGATGCGGCCGCCGAGCATATAGATGAGCAGCGCGCCGAAGACCAGGATCGCGTCGCGGCTGATCACCAGAGCCGAGATCCAGAACGGGAGCGCCTTCAGGTACGTGAGGGTGACGAACGACGTCGTGAGCAGGAGCTTGTCGGCCATCGGATCCAGGAACGCTCCCAAGGAGCTCTCGTCTTTCCAGTGACGGGCCGCCCAGCCGTCGAAGAGATCGGTGAGCGCGGCCACCCCGAACACGATCAGCGCCGGACCCGGACGCCGGTAGACCAGGAGCGTCACGAATACCGGAATCAGGAGGATCCGGAGCACGGTCAGCCAGTTGGCGAGTCCCATGGAGCGCTCAGTCTACCATCCCGGCGGCAGGCCCGGGCTCGGTGACGCGGTAACGCGCCAGCGCGCCGAGCAGCCCGACCGGAAGATCGACGTCCAGCTCGACGTGGCCCGGCGTATCGCGGCGCGCGAGCACCCGCCCGCGCTCGTAGCAGAGCGCCAGGGATGCGCCTTCGCCATGCGGGATCCGAAGCGTCAGGTTGCCGACCGGCGGCAGCGCGCGCTCGATCGCCGTCAGCAGCGCATCGATGCCCGTGCCGTCCGACGCCGAGATCGCGACCGCGTCGGTCCGCGCCGCCAGGACCGCCGGATCGGTCTCGAGGCGGTCGATCTTGTTCATGACCAGGATGGTCGGCCGGTCGGCGACGCCGAGCTCGCCCAGCAGATCGTCGACGGCCTTCATGTGATCGTCGATGGCGGGGTGACTGGCGTCCACCACGTGGAGCAGCACGTCGGCGTCGGCCAGCTCCTCCAGGGTCGCGCGGAATGCCGCGACGAGCTCGTGCGGAAGCTTGCGGATGAACCCGACCGTGTCGGTCAAAACGAACCGCCGGCCTCCCTCCGGGTGCACCACACGCGCGGCCGGATCGAGGGTCACGAAGAGCTGGTCGGCCGCCGTGAGCTGAGAGCCCGCGAGACGGTTCAGCAGAGTCGTCTTACCGGCGTTCGTGTAGCCGACGAGAGCGACGACCGGAACGCCGGAGCGCCGCCGGCCCCGACGCTGAAGACGCCGGTGAACCTGGACGCTGTCGAGCTGCCGGCGAATCTGCATCACCTTCCGGCGAATCACGCGACGGTCGGACTCGAGCTGAGTCTCGCCCGGTCCCCGCGTGCCGATGCCGCCGCCCAGCCGCTCGAGGTGGGTCCACTGGCCGACCAGCCGTGGCAGGAGATACGTGAGCTGCGCGAGCTCGACCTGGAGCTTGCCCTCGCTCGTGCGCGCCCGCTGGGCGAAGATGTCGAGGATCAGTGCCGTCCGGTCGATCACCTTGATGCCGAGCGCCTGGGAGATGTTTCGTTCCTGGATCGGTGAGAGCGGGTCGTCGGAGACGAAGAGCACGGCCGAGGCATCGCGCGCCGCCTGGCCGATCTCGTCGATCTTCCCGCGACCGAAAAAAAGCCCCGGCGCCGGCGCGGCCCGGTCTTGCGTGATCCGGCCCACGACGGTGCCGCCGGCCGCTGTGACCAGCCCGGCCAGCTCCTCCAGCGACTCGTCGATCTGAAACCGGCGCTGTGAGGGCCGGCGCAGCGCGGCGATCACCGCGCGCTCCCGCGTGCTCCGGGTACTGGTCGCGGCTCGCTTCATCCGAGTACACCTCCTCGTGCCAGCGCCGAAGCGATCAGCTCGGCAGCGCCCTCGGCGCCTCCGGCCGTCTCCACGTCGATCCACTCGATGCCCGGCTCGCGCGCGAACCACGTCCACTGCCGCTTGGCGTATCGCACCGTGTCGCGCTGCATGAGTCGAAGCGCCTCGGCGGGGTCGAGAGCGCCCCGCACGACCCGCGCGAACTCGCGATACCCGATCGACTGCAGCGACGGCAGCGAGGGGTCGTAGCCTCGCGCGAGCAGACGCTCGACCTCGATCCGCAGCCCGGCCTCCACGAAAGCGCCCGCCCGCAAGGCCAGACGCCGGGCCAGCGCCTCGCGGTCCATGGTGAGGCCGAAGTACGTCACCGCGTACGATTCGACCGGCGCGCGCCAGCGTTCTTGGTCGAGCGTGCTGGTACCGGCGCGCGCCAGCTCGAGCGCGCGCATGACGCGAACGTGGTCGTTGGGGTGCAGGCGCCTCGCGGCGGCCGGCGCGGCGACCTGGAGCCTGGCGTGGAGCGAGGCGCGGCCCTCGGCGGCCGCCATCGACGCGAGCTCGCGCCTGAACGCGGGGTCCGCCGGCGGCGCCGGGTCGAGCCCGCGCAGGAGGGCGCGGACGTAGAGTCCGGTACCGCCAACGACGACCGGCAGAGATCCGCGGGCGTGGATCGACTCGATCGCCGCCGCGGCGTCCTGGCGGAACCGGGCGGCCTGATAACGGTCGTCGGGATCGACCACGTCGACCAGATGATGCGCGACCGCCCGCCGTACCTCGGGGCTCGGCTTGCCGGTCGCCACGTCCATTCCGCGATAGACTTGGCGCGAGTCCGCGCTGACGACCTCGATCGCCACCCTCCGCGCCAGCGCCGCCGCCACCGCAGTCTTCCCCACACCGGTAGGCCCGGCGATCACGACCAGGGGACCCTTCACGTCCTCGCTCACCTACCTCAGTGTATCAGCCCGATTCCCGATCATTTGGCCGGTCACAGGAGCGCGCTACCACGTGCGCTTGAGCTCCCGGCGAATGTCGTGAAGCGAAACGCGGCTGACGATCGGTCGACCGTGCGGACAGAAGTACGGCGTCTCGGTCGTGGACAGCTCGGCGACCAGGCGATCCATCTCCTCTCGGGCCAGCGGCATGTTCGCCTTCACCGCCGCCCGGCACGCCACGAAGGCAAGCGCCCGGTCGAGAGTCGGCTCTCCGGCCCCTGGCCCGCCGAACTCGTCCACGGCGGCCTCGATGAGCCGCTTCGGCTCGTTGCCCTTGAGAAGGGCCGGGACCGCGCGCACGACGACCGTCGCGGTGCCGAGCCCGTCGAACGCGAAGCCCAGGCGCTCGAGCGGCGCGCGCCACCGCTCGAGCAAGGCGCACGAAGCCGGCGGCAGCTCGAGCGGCTCGGGGAACAGCAGGCTCTGGGCCGCGGGCGTGCCCTCGCGCAGCTCTCTCTGGAGACGCTCGAACAGCACGCGCTCGTGCGCCACGTGCTGATCGAGAAAGAACACCTCGTCGTCGGAGGTCGAGACGACGAACGTATCCTGCACCTGGCCGAGCACGCGCCCGAACAGGGCCCGCGCCTCGACCGCCGTCGTCGCGCCGAAGAGGGCCGTCTGCTCGGCCACGCCGCCGGGCGCCGTCGCGTCGAGACGGGCCTCGCCCCCGCGCACGCCCACGTCGGGAACGACCCCGGGACGGCGCAGACCGCTGAGCGTCGCCGTCGCCACCATCTCGTAGATCAGTCGGGGATGCCGAAATCGCACCCACGCTTTGGTCGGATGGACGTTGACGTCCACGTCGGCCTCCGGCAAGCTGATGGCGAGCAGCACCACCGGGAACCGGTCGCGCGGCAGGAGGGGCCGGTAGGCGTCCAAGGTCGCCTGAAGAAGCGCCGGGTCGCGCACCGGACGACCGTTCACGATCAGAACGATCTCGTCGCGATTGCCGCGCGCGAGATCCGGCGGGCTGATCAGCCCGCGCACGCCGACGCCGTGCTCGGTGCGGTCGACGGCGAGCAGCCGCTCGGCGACGTCGTGGCCCCATACGGCGCCGACGCGCGGGCGCAGGTCGGTCGCGGCCGGTGCCGTGAGCACAGCCCGCCCGTTGTTGGCCACACGCAGGTGGGTCTCTGGGTGCGCTAGCGCGAGCTGAGTCAGCGCCCGCAGGCTCGCGGACAGCTCGGTCGCGGACGACTTCAAGAATTTGAGCCGCGCCGGCGTGTTGAAGAAGAGGTCGCGGACCTCGACGCTCGTCCCGGCGTCGGCCGGCACCTCGAGGCGCTGCTTGACCGTCCCGCCTTCGCCGGCCAGGCGGAGCCCCTGCTTCTCTCCGCGCGGGCAGCTGGTGAGCGTGAAGCGGGAGACGGCGCAGATCGCGGCCAGTGCCTCGCCACGGAATCCCAGGGTTGCGATCGCGTCGAGATCCTCGTCGCGCGCGAGCTTGGACGTCGCGTGGCGCTCGAGGGCCAGCGGCAGCTCGTCGGCCGTCATGCCGATGCCGTCATCGGTAACGCGGAGCAACGCGGTCCCCCCATCACGCAGGTCGACCGTAACCGTCAGGGCTCCGGCATCCAGGGCGTTCTCGACCAGCTCCTTCACGGCAGAGGCCGGTCGCTCGACGACCTCGCCGGCCGCGATCTTGTTGACGAGGTGGTCGGGTAGCCTGCGGATGCGGATCAGTGACCTCCGAGACGCTGCTGCCACTTTGCCAGGATGTTGAGCGCCTCGAGTGGCGTGAGATGGGCCAGGTCGAGGCCCGCCAGCTCGGCCAGCAGCGGATCGGGTTGAGCGGGCGCGAAGAGGCCGAGCTGCACCGCGTCGCTCGCATCGGTCCGCAGCTGTCCCGCCTCCTCGAGCTCGGCCAGCAGCGCCTTGGCGCGCCTGATCACCGCGGCGGGCAAGCCGGCGAGCCGCGCAACCTGAACGCCGTAGCTCCGGTCGGTGCCGCCGGGCTCCACCTTGTGGAGGAACACGATCTCATCGTTCCACTCGCGGACCGCGACGTGGAAGTTGCGGACGCCGCCGAGCCGCCCGGCGAGCCGCGTGAGCTCGTGGAAGTGGGTCGCGAACAGGACCTTCGCGCCGTGCCCGCGGTCGTGCAGGGCCTCCACGACCGCCCAGGCGATCGCGAGACCATCGAAGGTCGACGTGCCACGGCCGACTTCGTCGAGCAGCACGAGGCTTCGCGAGGTCACGTTATTCAGGATCGTCGCGGTCTCGATCATCTCCACGAGGAACGTGCTCTGGCCCCGCGCGAGGTTGTCCTGCGCACCGACCCGCGTGAACACGCGATCGACCACGCCGACGCGCACCTCCCGCGCGGGCACGAAGGCGCCGATCTGCGCCATGATCGCGAGGTGGGCGATCTGCCGGAGGTAGACGGACTTCCCGGACATGTTCGGGCCGGTGAGGATGACGATACGAGCCTCGTCGTCGAGCGCCAGATCGTTAGGCGTCACCGGGCTTCCGGCCCGCGCCTCGAGCACGGGGTGGCGCCCTTCGATGATCGCCAGCGCATCGCCGTCGTCGACGGTCGGCCGAACGTGGCCGCGGCTGTGGGCCACCTCGGCCAGCGACGCGCAAACGTCCAGCCGCGCCAGCGCGCGCGCCGTCGTCAGGAGCTCCTCGGCCCGCGCGGCAACCCGGCGGCGCACGTCCTCGAACAGCTCATACTCGAGCCGCCGACGGCGCTCGTCGGCGCCGAGCGCCTTCGCCTCGTATTCCTTGAGCTCCGGCGTCACATATCGCTCGGCGCCGGTCAAGGTCTGCCGGCGGACGTACTCGGCGGGCACACGCGAGGCCTGCGCGTGCGTCACCTCGATGCCGTAGCCGAACACTCGATTGAAGCGCACCCGGAGGCTTGAAATACCGGTCCGCGCCCGCTCTCGCTCCTCGAGCCCCGCGATCCAAGCCCGCGCCTCGCGCGCGTCGCGAACGATCGCCGCGAGCTCGGCATGCCAGTTCTCGCGGATCAACCCGCCGTCGTGAAGACCGAGCGGCGGCTCGTCCTCGAGCGCTGCCGTCAGGAAATCGTGGAGGTCGTCGAGGGGCGTCAGGTCGCCGACGGCCTCGGCGATCGCGCGCGCGGGGATCGGCGCGGCGAGCCGCCGGATGTCCTGGAGCGGAGCGAGGCACCCGCGGAGGCCGACCAGATCGCGGGCGTGGGCCTGGCCTAGCGTCGCGCGGCTCGTCAGCCGCTCGACGTCGCCGATTCGCCGCAGCAGGCTCGAGAGCCGGGCGCGCTCGGCCGGCGCCTCGACGAGGGCGCCCACCGCCTCCTGGCGCAGGGCGATCGCCGCCGGATCGACGAGCGGTCGCAGGAGCCACTGCCGCAAGAGGCGAGCGCCCATCGGCGTGACCGTCTCGTCGAGCACGCCGAAGAGCGACTCGCGGGCGCTGCCGCCACTCGAGGCCAAGAGCTCGAGCGTCACGACGGCCGTCTCGTCCAGCACCATCGCGTCGGCCGAGGTCAGGCGCTGCAGGCGCGTCAGGTGGCCCAGCGCGTCGCCCTGCGTCGCGCGGAGATAGGCGAGCGCCGCCGCCGCGGCGCCGAGCCCCGCCGTCAGATCGGCCACGCCGAATGCCGCGAGCGACTCCACGCGGAAGTGCGCGCACAGATCCGCGGCGGCGCGGCGCGGCGCGAAGCTCTGAGGGTCGCAGAAGGTCAGGGCGACCCCGGTCGCCTGCAGGGGCGCGAGAAAGGCAAGATCGGCGCGCGCGGAGTCGGGCAGGACGATCTCGGCCGGGCGCCGCAGGAGCGCCGTCGCCAGCACGTCCGTTCCCTTCCCCGCGTCCTCACCGGCCCAGAACTCGCCGGTCGAGACGTCGACGAGCGCCACGCCGGTCGCGTCGCGGGCGGCGATCACCGCCAGGAGAAAGTTGTTCGCGGCCCCTTCGAGATAGGCGGTGTCCGTCAAGGTGCCCGGGGTGATGATCCTCACGACGCCGCGGCGCAGGAGCTTCTTCTCACGCCCGGGCGCCTCGAGCTGCTCGCACACCGCGATCTTCTGGCCGGCGCGCACGAGCCGCGCGATGTAGCCGTCGGAGGCGTGGTGGGGAATTCCGGCCATCGGCGCGCCCTGGCGCGCGGTCAGGGTGATCTGGAGCAGCCGGGCCGCGAGCTCGGCGTCCTCGAAGAAGGTCTCGTAGAAATCGCCGAGCCGGAACAGGAGCACGTGGTCCGGGTAGCGCGCCTTGAGCTCGCGGTACTGCCGCATCATCGGGGTGAGATCGTCGCGCTCAGTCACCGAGTCGGCTCTTGAGGCGATCGTACGTGGTTTCGAGAGCTTCGGGAAGGACGCGCGTATCGCCCACCACCGAGATGAAGTTATGATCGCCGCCCCACCGTGGCACGACATGGACGTGCAGATGATCCACGATGCCGGCGCCGGCGATCCGCCCCTGGTTGAGGCCGATGTTGAAACCCTCCGGCCGATATTCGGTCGAGAGGAGCGAGATCGCCAGGGTGACCAGCTCCATCAGCCCGGCTACCTCGTCAGGCGCGGCCTCAGGGAGGGTGCCCACGTGCCGATTGACGACGGCCATCAGGTGACCGGCGGCGTAGGGATAGAGGTTCAGCATCAGGAAGGCCCGGGCGCGCCGGGCGAGAAGGAGGCTCGTTCTGTCGTCGGAACCGGAGAGGGCTTCGCAGAACACGCACCCGCGCGGGGTGCCGGCGGTGGTGAGGTAGGTCATGCGCCAGGGCGCCCAGAGGCGATTCACACCGCCTCGAGGAGCCTCAGCCGTTGACGAGCTCGCGCAGTCGCTTTCCTACCTTGAAGAACGGAACCCGCTTCTGCGGAACGTCCACGCTCGACCCTGTCTTGGGATTGCGTCCCTTCCGCGAATTGCGGTGACGGATCCGGAAGCTCCCGAAGCCCCGAAGCTCGACCTTGTCGCCCTTCGACAACGCGTCCGTGATGTTGTCGAAGATCGTGTTGACGATTGTTTCCGTCTCCTTCTTGGTCAGGCTCGAGATCTTCGAAACCTCGTCGATCAGGTCGGCTTTCGTCATCGTCTACTCCCGTCCCAATTCGGGGGTGACCCGGGCTCGATCCGGATAGCAAGTTAGCACGCTGCCGACGATAATGTCCACCATCGTAAGCATTTAGCGACCACTGCCAGGTTACCCCAGGAATCTCCCCACTCGGAACGAGAAACTTCACAGCCACGCTGTGTTGGGAATCGGTCGACGCCGGAGGCTCGGGCAAGGGACGACGTTTTTATGCTTGTTTTAACGAGACTTGAGCGATGTGAGCTCGGAGTTAGATTGAGCGTTGGAGGCGAATCGTGAACCTCAATCCATCAGGTAGAGCGGGGTCTTCAGGAGCGACAGGGGCGAGACGCCGGTCCAGCCTCGCAGGTCGAACTGATTGCGGAGCAGCTCCATGATCGAGAGCTTGCGGCGCGGTCCGACAACCTTGGGAGGCCGTGGCAGGCCGGCGAGGGCCGCGGCGCCGTCGAGCGCTTCCTCGAGACCACCGAGGGCGTCGATCATGCTCAGGTCCTTCGCCTGAGCGCCCGACACGATCCGTCCATCGGCGAAGCCCAGCACATGGGCTCGGTCGAGCTTGCGACCGGCCGCGACGGCCGAGATGAACTGGGCGTGCACGTCGTCGAGCAGGGACTGCAAGACCCGGCGTTCCTCGGGAGTCATCGCGCGGGCGATATTGCCGATGTCCTTGTACCGGCCGGCCTTCACGACGACGTAGTCGACGCCCACCTTCTTCATCAGGCCGTCAAGGTTGGCGAGCTGGAAGATGACGCCGATCGAGCCCGTGAGGGTGCCCGGATTGGCGTAGATCTTGTCGGCGGCGACGGCGACGTAGTATCCGCCGGAGGCGGCGACGGCGCCGAGCGACGCCACCACGGGCTTCCCGGACTCGCGCAGCCGCAGCACGGCAGCGTGCAGCTCCTGCGTGGGACCGACGACGCCTCCGGGGCTGTTGATCCTGAGCACCACCGCCTTGATCTGAGGATTGTCGCGGTGGGCCCTCATCTCGCGCAGGAGATCGTCGACGTCGACGATCGTTCCCTCGAGCTCGACGATGGCGACCCGCGCGCCGAAGACCGCTCCACCGCCGCCCGTCGAGGATGTGCCCACCGACAGGGCGACGACGAAGAGGATGGCGACTCCGAGATAGATCGCCAGCGCCGCGAGAAGGATCGTACGCCGGCGGGCCGGTCTATTCCTCGTCGTCGTCGTCGTAGTCGTCACGGTGCTTGCCGCGCCGGCCCTGGCCGCGACGCCCGCCGCCACGCTCACCTTCCATTTCCTTCGGCGGCTCGATGGCGTGTGCCAGCTCCTTGAGGGAGAGGCCGATGCGCCGTTCGTTCGGATCCACGCGGATGACCAACAAGGTCAGCTCGTCGCCGACGCTGACGAGCTCGTCCGGCCGCCCGATCGGACGATTCGACATCTGGGAGATGTGGAGCAGCCCGTCCACGCCGGCCTCCAGCTCGACGAACGCGCCGAAGTCGGTGAGGCGGACGATCTTGCCCGTCACCCGTGAGCCCATCGGGTACCGGCTCGCGACCGTCGTCCACGGATCGGGCTGGATCTGCTTGAGCCCGAGCGAGATTCGCTTGTTGTCGCGGTCCAGATTCAGGATCTGTGTCTCGATCTCCTGGCCCTTCTTGAGGATCTCCGACGGATGCCCCACGTTCCGGGTCCAGGACATGTCCGAGATGTGCAGGAGGCCGTCGACCCCCGGCTCGAGCTCGATGAAGGCGCCGAAATCGGTGAGGTTCCTCACCCGCCCGAGCATCCGCGCGCCGGGCTTGTAGCGCTGCTCGATCGTCGCCCAGGGATCGGGCTCGACCTGCTTCATGCCGAGCGAGATGCGCTTGGCCGCGCGATTGACATCGAGGACGATCACGTCGACCTCGTCGCCCACGTTGACGAGCTTCGAGGGGTGCCGCACGCGGCGGGTCCAGGACATCTCCGAGACGTGGACGAGTCCTTCGACGCCGGGCTCGAGCTCGATGAAGGCGCCGTAGTTCGTCAGGCTCACCACCTTGCCCTTGGTCTTGGTGCCGGCGGCATACGTCTTCTCGACGCGCTCCCAGGGATCCGACGACTTCTGCTTGTAGCCGAGCGACACGCGGCCAGTCTCGCGGTCGAAGTGGAGGACGACGACCTCGACCTGGTCGCCGACCTGGAAGATCTCCGAGGGATGGCCCACGCGGCCCCAGCTCATGTCGGTCACGTGGAGAAGACCATCAATGCCACCGAGGTCGATGAAGGCACCGTAGTCGGTGATGTTCTTGACGGTGCCCGTGAGCACCATGCCTTCGGAAAGGACCTGGAGCGTGTGCTTCTTCTTCTCCTCGCGCTCCTCCTCGAGAACCGACCGGCGCGAGAGTACGACGTTGCCGCGGCGCCGGTTGAGCTTGATCACCTTGGAGCGGATCGTCTGGCCGACCATGGTCGCCAGGTTCTTCACCGGCCGGAGATCCACCTGGGAGCCCGGCAGGAACGCCTTGACGCCGACGTCCACGGCGAGGCCGCCCTTGACGACCTCGACCACGCGGCCCTCGACCGGCGCGCCCTTTTCGTACGCCTGGGTGATCGCGTCCCAGACCTTGATCTTGTCGGCCTTGTCCTTCGACAGGACGATGAGGCCCTCGGAGTCTTCCTTGGCCTCGAGGTAGACCTCGATCTCTTCGCCCACCTTCGGCAGGCTGCCGTGCCGGTGGAACTCCTCGATGGGGATCGCCCCTTCGCTCTTGTAGCCGACGTCGACGAGGACCTCACTCGAGCCGATGTGGACCACGCGACCGCGGACCACCTCGCCTTCCTCGAACTCGGTCACGCCGGTCTCGTACCAATCCTCCATGCGTTCCTCGGCTGCGTCACCGCCCTCCAAACGCGGCCCGCCGAGGTGCTGCCGTGGTTCGTCCTTCTTCATACCGCCCGTTCCTCCAGTCATTTTATTTGCCCGAACCGCCTACGACCCCAACCGACTCCGGCCGGCCCTGACCGGTGCCGGCAATCATACCGTTCTGGAGCCGCGAAATGGCGTCCATCATCTCGCGGCTCGCAATCTCGTACTGGGCCTTCCGATCCGTGCCCCGGGCGGCGTCGAACTTCATCGGTTTGCCGAAGGTCACCGTGACCTTGGCGGGGCGCGGCAGGCGTCGGCCCTTCGGCCACGCCCGGCCGGAGCCGCGCACGTATACCGGCACGACTGCCGCACCGCTCGACACCGCGAGCAGTCCCGCACCCGGCTTGGCTGGCCGGATGACGCCCTCTTCGCCGCGCGTCCCCTCGGGGAACACGAGCAGCGCGCCGCCTTCCTCGAGCACCCGCTTGGCCGTCCTGAGCGCTCCGGCATCGGCGCCCTCGCGGCGGACCGGGCGCGCGTTGAGCCCATGGATCAGCGCGCCGAACAGGGGGATCTTGAAGAGCTCCGCCTTGGCCAGGTAGGTCAGCTGCCGGTGCGACGCCCCGCCGATGAGCGGCGGGTCGAGCAGGCTCGAGTGATTCGCCACCAGCAGCACCGGCCCGCGCGCGGGGATGTTCTCGCGCCCGATCGCCTCGAGCCGGAACATGAGGCGCATGAACACGACCGCCGGGACCCTGCAGGAGGCGTAGAACCGACTCCACGCCGGCTTGGCCCAACTCCCTACTTTAGGATGCTCGATTGCCGCTAACAGACGCTCGACGACCTGGTCCGCGGTGAGGTCGGAGGTGTCGAGCTCGATCGCGCCCGCCGGGCGGCGCAGCGGCGCCAGCTCGCGCGTCTCGTCCTGTTTGTCCCGCGCGGCGAGCTCGCTGGTAATGGCGGCGAGCGCTACCGGCGTCCCCGCCGCGGCCAGCTCCGCCTGGCGGCGCCGCGCGCGCGCGTCCAGCGACGCGGTGAGATAAAACTTCACGTCCGCGTCCGGGCAGACGATGGTTCCGGTGTCTCGGCCCTCGAGCACGACGCCGCCCTCGGCCGCCATCTGGCGCTGCAGCGGAGTCACCTTGGCGCGCACCGAGGCGAGCTTCGTCACCTCGGAGGTGACCTGAGCAACCTCGCGGCTGCGGATCGACTCGGTCACATCCTCACCGTTCAGGTACACGTGCCCCGCCGCGACCACGATCGACAGCGGCGCCAGATGGGCGCGCAGCTCCTCGCTCTCGCGCGCGGGCACGCCGGCCCGCATCATGCTGAGTGCCAGGGCGCGGTACATCGCGCCGGTTGGAATCAAGGTGTAGCCGAGGCGCTCGGCCAGCACGCGGGCCACCGTGCTCTTCCCCGCCCCGGCCGGACCATCGATCGTGATCACTGGATTCTTTCGCGCCATCAGCGCAGCTGGTCCCGCATCGCCTTGATTCGCACCAGCACCTCGCGCAGCGCGTCGGCCTGCCCGGCGTCGATGACGCGCTGCAGATCGTCCAGCGCCTCGCGGAACGACTCGACGGTCGCCGACAGGGCGTCGCGGTTGGCCAGGAAGATCTCGGTCCACATATCCGGATCGCCCGCGGCGATCCGCGTCGTGTCCCGGAATCCGCGTGCCGCGAGCTCGAGCGCGGAGGCCTCGGCCCGGACGGCACCGTCGACCAGGGCGCAGGCGACCAGATGCGGCAGATGGCTGATCGCGGCGACTGTCCGGTCGTGCGTCTCGGGATCGAGCGAGCTCACGCGGGCCCCAAGGGCTTCCCAGAACTCCGTGGTCCTTTTCAGGGCCGCGAGCTCCGTCGCCTCGGTCGGGGTCACGACGACCGTCGCCCCGCGGAACAGGTCGGCACGGGCCACGTGATAGCCGGACTTCTCCGAGCCGGCAAGCGGGTGGCTGCCGACGAAGCCCAGTGGCCGTGTCGCGGCCAGGCGCTCGGCCGCGCGGACGATGTTGCGCTTGGTCGAGCCGACGTCGGTGACGAGCGCGCCGGCGGGCGCCGCGCGCCACACGCGCTCGAGCAGCCCTTCGATCGCCAGGACGGGCGTCGCCAGCAGGACGAAATCCGCCTCGCGCACGCCCGCGTCGAGGTCGGTCACCGCGAGATCGAGCGTGCCGTCGTCCAGCGCCGGCTGCATCCGCTCGGCGATGCGGCCGATCCCGAGGATGCGGCGGGCGAGCCCGCCCTGCCGCGCCGCTTTCGCCACGGAGCCGCCGAGCAGGCCGACGCCGACGATCGCGAGTTGCCGGATCACGCGGATGGCTTCCCCAGGACGGCGCGGAGCGCCTTCACCAGCTTGCGGTTCTCTTCGGGCGTTCCGACCGTGATCCGCAGGGCCGTCTCGAGTCCGAAGGGGGTCATGGGCCGGACGATCACGCCCTTGTGGAGAAGCTTCTGGTAGATGTCGGCGGCGCTGCGGCCGACGTCGACCAAAATGAAGTTGGCGCGAGAGGGCACGAACTGGAGCCCGATGCGCTTGAACTCGTCGTACAGGAAGTGGCGGCCCGCCTCGATCATCCGGACGCACTCGAGGACGTGCGCATCATCGTCGAGGGCCGCGAGCGCCGCGGCCTGCGCCAGCGAGTTCACGTTGAAGGGCTGGCGGATCCGGTTCATGAGCGCGATCGCGTCCGCGTCGGCCACGCCGTAGCCCACCCGGAGCCCGGCGAGGCTCGTCGCCTTCGAGAACGTGCGCAGGACGACCACCTTCCGCCCCTGCTTGACGGCGGCGATCATGTCCGGGAAGTCCGGGCCCATCGCGAACTCGATGTACGCCTCGTCGAAGACGACGATCGTGCGCTCGGGCACGCGGGCCATGAAGTGCTCGACCTCGTCCTTGGTGACGATGGTGGCGGTCGGGTTGTTTGGGTTCGCCACGAAGACGATCTTCGTCATCGGCGTGATCGCCCGCGCCATCGCGTCGAGATCCAGACGGAAGTCCTTCAGCATCACCATGACGCGCACGCCGCCGGCCGCCTGGACGATCATCGGGTAGACGACGAACGACGGATGCGGCACCACCGCCTCGTCGCCGGGGCGCAGGAACGTGCGCACCAGGAGCTCGATGAGCTCGTTCGAGCCATTGCCGAGCACGACCTGGTCCGGCATGACCCCGTGCTTCTTGGCGAGCGCTTGCCGGAGATAGAAGGCGCTTCCGTCCGGATAGCGGTCGAGGGACGAGATCGCGGCGATGATCGCCTTCTGCACCCGATCCGACGGCGGCAGCGGGTTCTCGTTCGACGCCAGCTTGATCGGGTTGTGGATCATCAGCTCGCGCTCGAGCTCCTCGATCGGCTTGCCGGGCTCGTAGGGAGCGATGCCCAGGATGTGCTCGTTCGCTAGCGACTCCCACTGCGTTGGCATGCGCTCTCCTTTAGAAGGCCGGATACGATCCGAGAACCTTCAGGAACAGCGTCCGCTCCCCGATCTCCCGGAGCACCGACGAGACCGGCGGCGTGTCGCGATGGCCCTCGACGTCCACGAAGATCACGTACTCCCACGGCCGCTGCTTGGCCGGCCGCGACTCGATCTTCGTGAGATTGATCCCCAGCCGCGCCAGCGGCTCGAGGATCCGGTAGAGCGTGCCGGGCTCGTTGCGCATCGCGAAGAGGATCGAGGTCTTGTCATGGCCGGTCGGACCGCTGGGCTGGCGGCCGACGACCAGGAAGCGCGTCGAGTTGTGCGGGTTGTCCTCGATGCCGCCCCGGAGGATGGGCACGTGGTACAGCTCTCCCGCCAGGTCGGAGGCGATCGCGGCGACGGTCACGTCGGAGGCGGCGGTCTCGGCCGCGGCCGCCGTTGAGAGTGACTGCTCCGTCGGGATGTCCGGCAGATGCTGGGCCAGCCAGCGGCGGCACTGTGCGAGTCCCTGCGGGTGCGACAGCACGCGCTTGATCCCGTCGAGAGCCGTGGCCCGCGAGAGAAGATTCTGGGTGATCTCGAGCCGTACCTCGCCGCAGATCAGCGCGTCAGAGTCGATCAGCCGATCGAGCGTCACGTTGACCGCGCCCTCGGTGTTGTTCTCCACAGGCACCACGCCGAAGTGGGCCCGTCCGCGCTCGACGTCATCGAACACGTCGACGATCGTCTTGGCGGGATGATACTTCGCCGAGGAACCGAACTGCCTGAGTGCCGCCTGATGCGTGAAGGTGGCCTGCGGCCCGAAGTAGGAGACCGTCAGGGCCGCTTCGAGGGCGCGACTCGCCGACAGGATCTCGCGCCAGATGGCACCGATCGCCTCACTTCCCAGCGGGCCGGGGCTGGATTCGGACAGCCGCCGGAGAATCTCTGCCTCCCGGTCCGGGGCATAGACCGGCGCATCCTGCCTTCGTTTGAGGTCTCCGATCTGGAGGACGGCCTCGGCGCGTTGGTTGAGGAGTTGGAGGATTCGGTTGTCGAGGTCGTTAATCCTGGAACGCCAATCGTCCAGGTTCATAGAAACTCCCAGTGGGGCCTGGCTTCGGGATATCGCGGATTATAGGCCCCACCCCTGGCAAGAGCAAGTCACGTTCGGGACCGATCCGGCGTCCCCGCGACGGCGGCGCGCAACGCGGCCACCTCGCTCGCGGTCAACGGCCGCGACTGGCCCGGCGCCAGCGCGCCGAGGGCCACCGGACCGAACGCGATCCGCCGAAGCGCCGTCACGGGGTGGCCGAGAGCCTCGCAGAAGCGCTTGACCTCGTGCTTGCGCCCCTCGGCGAACGTCAGCCGCAGCCGACTCTGGCGCGGGTCCGCGCGCAAGAGCTCTACGTCCAGGGGCCTGGCAGGACCGTCGTCCAGGGCGACGCCGCGCCGCCACCGGTCGAGATCGCTCCTTGGGACGCTGCCCTCGACGAGAGCCTCGTAGACCCGCGGGAGCGCGTATCGCGGATGCAGGAGCCGGTGTGTGAGCGGTCCGTCGTTGGTGAGGAGCAGGGCGCCCTCGACATCCCAGTCGAGACGCCCCACCGGGTACAGGCGCACGTCGCGTTGCACGAGATCCGCGACCACCGGGCGCCCCTGCGGATCGCTGAGCGTGGTCACGTACCCGCGAGGCTTGTTGAGCAGCACGTAGCGCTTCGCCTCGGCGGCCGGCAGCACACGACCGTCGACCGTGATGGCATCCAGCTCGGGATCGGCCAAGGTCGCGGGGCTGAGAGTGACGACGCCGTTGACGGCGACGTGGCCGTCAACGATCAGGCGGTCACCTCCCCGTCGAGAGGTCAGCCCCGCCTGGGCCAGGATCTTGTTGAGTCTCAGCTTCGCCATGCTCGGCGACGGCCGCCAGCTCCGGGACGACGAGCTCACCTTCGACCTTCGGCAGATCGCCGACGTCCCGCAGGCCGAACGCGACCAGAAACTCGCGCGTCGTCTCGAAGAGATAGGGACGGCCCGGCGCTTCTTTCCGGCCGGCGATGCGCACGAGCCGCCGCTCGAGCAGGTTGTCGAGGACGCCCTCGGAGTTCACGCCGCGGACCGCGTCGATCTCGGGCCGCGACACGGGCTGCTTGTACGCGATGATCGCCAGCGCCTCGAGCGCCGGCCGCGAGAGCCGCGTCCGCGTTCGAGCCCGTGCCAGCCGGACGAGCCAGGGCGCAACCTCGGGCCGCGTGACCATGCGATAGCCGCCGCCCACCTCGACGATCTGCAGCCCCTGGCTCGAGGCTTCGTAGCGCGCGCGGAGCTCGTCGATCAGGCGGCGCGCCTCGCCGACGTCGCCCAGATCGAGCACCTCGCTGATGCGCTCGGCTTCCAGCGGCGTATCGGACGCGAACAGCAGCGCTTCGACGACGTCAGTCAGGAGTCGGCACGAGTTGGCTCCCCATTGGCCGGTACCGTGGTCTGGCGTTCGATGACGATCTCCCCGAAGAGCTCCGTCTGCTGCGTCTTGATGCGGCCCAGGCGGACCAGCTCGAGCACCGCCAGGAGCGACACCACGATCTCGGAGCGGCGCCGATCGCCCGCGGTCAAGGACGAGAACAGCAAGGACCAGGTATCGCGGAGCACCGAGAGGATCATCGTCATCCGCTCGAGCACCGACGGCGGGTTGGGCTCGACCTGTCGCGGCCGCTGCCGAGATTGCTCCTCGATCAACCGATGCAAGGTCCGCTCGAGCAAGTGGACGCTGAGGTCCTCCAGCGGCACTTCTTCGGGCGGCGGCAGGCTGCTGCTCGGGCGGCCCCAGATCAGCCCCTGCGCGGCCTCGCGCGCCGAGAGCCACTCGCCGAGCGTCTTCACCCGCGCGTACTCGCGCAGTCTCGCCTCGAGCTCGAGCCGGAGGGCCAGGCCGTCCTCGTCGAGCTGCTCTTCTTGCGTCTCGTCGGGGGGCACCAGAAGCTTGGACTTGAGGTAGATCAACGTGGCCGCCATCACGAGGTACGCGCCGGCCGCCTCCAGGTCGCGGAACTCCATGGCCTCGAGGTGGGCCAGGTACTGATCGGTGATGGCGCGCACCGGCAGCGCGGTGAGATCGATCTCGCTCGTGCGGCAGAGATGCAGGAGCAGATCGAAGGGTCCCTCGAAGCTCCCGACCCGAAGGGTGAGGTCACGCCCCGCGGAGGCGACGTTGGCTTCTTCGCTCATGGAGTCAGGCGGATCGCCGCCCGGACCTCCTGCATCGTGGTCTGGGCGATCTTGCGCGCGCGCCGCGAGCCCTCGTGCAGGATCTCGACGATCGCGGCAGGCTTCTCGGCGAACTGCTGGCGCCGCTCGCGGATCGCCGTCAAGGGCGGCAGCATGTGCTTGAGCAGCATGTCCTTGCAGTCGAGGCAGCCGATGCCGGCCGTACGGCAGCCGGTCGCCGCCCATTCCTGATCGGGCGCCGGCGTGAAGATCTTGTGGAGATCGAACACCGGGCAGATGTCGGGATTGCCCGGGTCCGTGCGCCGCTTGCGCGCCGGGTCCGTCACCATCGGGCGAACCTTCTTGGTGATGGTCTCGGCGGTATCGGCGAGATCGATCGTGTTGCCGTAGGATTTCGACATCTTGCGCCCGTCGGTTCCCGGCACCTTCGGGATCTCCGTCAGCTTCACGTCGGGCTCGGGGAAGATCTCGCCGTACGCGTTGTTGAAGCGGCGCGCGACTTCGCGCGTCAGCTCCACGTGGGGCGCCTGATCGATGCCCACCGGCACCCACCGGGGCTTGTACATCAAGATGTCCGCCGACTGTAGCAAGGGATAGCCCAGGAGTCCGTACGAGGGCGACTCCAGATGCTGCTGCTCGATGCGCTCGCGGTAGGTCGGCACCCGCTCGAGCCAGGCCACCGGTGTGGTCATCGAGAACAGCAGGTGCAGCTCCGCGTGCTCGGGCACGAGCGACTGGATGAAGAGCGTCGAGCGCTCGGGATCGAGCCCGGCGCCGAGCCAGTCGGCCAGCATCTCGACCGCGTTACTCGCCACGTCGGACGCGTCCAGATCGTCGGTCAGCGCGTGCCAGTCGGCGACGAAATAGAAGCAGTCCAGGCTGTCCTGGAGCTTGACCCAGCTGGCCAGGGCGCCGAGATAGTTGCCCAGGTGCAGCTTGCCGGTCGGCCGCATTCCGGACAGCACGCGCTCCTTCGATGCCATCAGCCGCGCTCGCTCTTCGTCACCGTCTCGATTCTCCCTCGCGCTCCCACGCTTTCACGGAGCGGATGAACACATAGTACGCGTAGAGGCACGCCAGCAGAAGACCCCGCACGCCGTCGAGGCACCCGAGCTTGAGGATATACATGGACAGGAAGCGCCCCGCCGGCCGCAGGACGAAGTCGGTCGCGCGGACTCGCCGGCCGCTCTTGGCCCACTCATCGGCGGCCAGGCTCGAGTAGCGGTCGGCGCGCGCGAGGAAGTCGGCGACGTCGCGGTAGCTTCGATGCACGAGCGGTCCGCGACAGCGGCCGACCGTGCCGGCCACCTCGACCGACTCGTGGACGGCGCGCTCCACGAACCGCCCGCGGCCGCGCCGGAAGAGCCGGAGCTGCCAGTCGGGCCAGAGGCCGCCGTGGCGAACCCACTGCCCCCCGAAGAGATTTCGCCGCGGCACGCGATAGCCGTCGAGCGGGCCGTCGGCGGCCAGCACGCGCTGGATCTCGTCGCGAAGCTCCGGAGAGACCTGCTCGTCGGCGTCGAGCGAGAGGATCCAGTCGCCGCCCGCCTCCGCCAGCCCGAAGTTCTTCTGCGCCGCGAAGCCGGGCCAGGGCCGCACGATCACGCGATCCGTGAACTCCCGCGCGATCTGCACGGTCTTGTCGTGCGAGAGGGCGTCGACCACGATCACCTCGTCCGCCCAGGCGACGCTCTCCAGGCACGCGCGCAGCCGCTCCTCCTCGTTCAAGGTCACCACGACGACCGAGAGCCGCCGACGCGTCACGGGGCGATCTCCGAGCCCGCCTGATCGACGGCGGGTCCGTCGAGAATCTCGACAACCGCGCGGAGCACGGGATCGACGGCGAGCGACGCCATCGTGCGGTCCGGGCTGACGAGCGACCGGTGCCCGTGCCCGTAGGGCCCGTTCCGCTCGGGCGACGTCGGACCATAGAGTCCAACGCACCGCGTGCCGAGCGCGGCGGCCAGATGCAGCGGACCCGTGTCGCCGGCGACGACCACGCTCGCGCGCCGGAGCACGGCCAGCAGCTCGTCGAGATTCGTCGGCGGCGCCAGGATCGCCCGGCCCGACACCTCCACGCCCACGATGGCGCGCGCGTCACGCGAGCTCGTTCGGGCCCCAGATGACGAGCACCGAGGCGCCCGCTTCGTCGGCGAGCCGCCGCGCCAGTCCGCGGAAGCTCTCGTTGGGCCACCGCTTGTCGGCTCGACCCGCCCCCGGATTGAGCACCACGAGACGATCGCGTGGCTTGATGCCCGCGCCCATCAGGAATTCGTCGATGCGCGCTTCCGCGGCTCGGTCGGTCGGCAGGGGAAACTCGACCGAGCGCGCGCGCGTGCCGAGCGGTTCCACGAGCGTGAGGTAGCGATCGACGACATGACGCGCCGCCGGCGGGGGCGTCACCCGCTGGTTCGTGAACATCGCGTTCAGACCTTCGCGGCAGTGCGCCGCTGCAAACCCGATTCGGAGCGGAGCCCCGGTCGCGGCGGTGATCACCCCGCTCTTGATCAGGCCCTGCAGGTCGATCGCCACGTCGAAGGCGGAGGCACGGAGATGGCGTCTCAGCGCGACGAGCGCGCCGGTGGTCTCCGCCACGGCGAGCGGCCGGCGGGCGCGCCGCCAGCCGCGGGTGTCGACGGGCACGATCTCGCTCAGCGCCGGGTTACCGCGCAGGACCGCCGCCTCACGGCGTTCGACGATCCAAACCAGGCGCGCCTGCGGAAGATCGGCGTGCAGGGCCGCGGCGACCGGCAGCGCGTGCACGACGTCGCCGATCGACGAGAGCTTGACGAGGGCGATGTTCATCGGAACCGCTCGAGGATCCGGCCGATCACGTCGCGGGTCGAGTGGTCCTTGGGATCGCCGACGATCGCGACCCGGCCGCCGACCGATCGCACCGTCGCCTCCTCGGGGACCGTCCCGGACCGATAGTCCGTTCCCTTCGCGTGGACGTCGGGGCGCAGGGACGCGATCAACCGGTCGGCGGTGTCCTCCTCGAACACGACGACGTGGTCGACTTCGCGCAGCGACATCAAGATTTCGGCGCGTTCGGACGCGGGCATCAGCGGGCGGCCTTTGCCCTTGAGTCGCGCCACCGCCGCGTCCGAGTTGATCCCCACGAAGAGCACGTCGCCAAGCCCGCGGGCCGCCCGCAGATAGCGGACGTGGCCCACGTGGAGGAGATCGAAGCAGCCGTTCGCCAGCACGATGCGCTTTCGCTCGGCCCGGAGCCGATCGGCCAGCGCGACGGCCTCGTCAAGAGTCATGCAGCGCGATCGCCTGCCTGAGCTCCGACGGCGCGACGGTCGCCGTCCCGCGCTTCATGACGACGATACCGCCCGCGACGTTCGCCAGGGTCGCTGCCTGGAGCGGGTTCGCACCGCTCGCCAGGGCCAGGGTGAAGGTGCTGATCACCGTGTCCCCTGCCCCGGTGACGTCGGCGATCTCATCGGTGCCGTGGATCGGGATGAAGGTCGTCGCTCCGTCGCGCTCGAGCAGCGCCATGCCCCGGCTGCCTCGCGTGACGAGGAGCAGGCGCGCGTCGAGCCGCTCGAGCACCTGACGGCCGGCCTTTTCGACCGTTCGCTCGTCCTCGGCCGGCATGCCGGTGAGCTGCTCGAGCTCGGCCTCGTTGGGCGTGGCGGCCGTGGCACCCAAGAATCGCGGCATCTGGTAGCGGCTGTCGACGCTGACGACCGCGTTCGCGCGCCGCGCGATCGTCTTGACGTGCTCGAAGATCCGCGGCGTGACGGTGCCGTAGCCGTAGTCGGAGATCACGATCGCGTCGACACGCGGAGCGAGCGCGGTGAGGCGCGCGAGCAGCGCGTCCTCGGTGGTGGGCTGCGGCTCCCCGACCGGCTCGCGGTCGAGGCGCACCACCTGCTGGCGTGTCGCCTGATAGCCGCCCGCCATGATGCGTGTCTTCATCGGCGTCGTGCGGCCGCTCTCGCTGACGATCCCGTCGGTCGCGATTCCGGCTGCGCGGAAGAGCGCCATGAGCTCCGCGCCGGCGCCGTCCGGGCCGATCGCGCCGATCGGCGTGACCCGGGCACCCAGTGCGTGGGCGTTGTGCGCGGCGTTCGCCGCGCCCCCGAGGAACACCTGACGCTCGGAGAAGCGCAGGATGAGCACCGGAGCTTCGCGCGAGATCCGCCCGGGCTTCCCGAAGAGATACTCGTCGAGGATCAGATCGCCGACGACGATCACGTGGCGTCCGGCAAAGCCGTCGATGGCGCCGCGCATGGCTTTCACGACTTCGTTCACCGCGAGAGCCCCTCGATCACCCAGTCGGCCGCGCCGAGAAGGTCCTCGGCCACGTGATCCGGCTGAGCCGGCAACGCGTTGCGCCGGTATTCCCACTCGCCCAGGCCGTAGCCCGTGAGCACGAGCACCGCGCGGGCGCCAACCGCGCGGGCCGCGACGAGGTCGGAGCCCTTGTCGCCGACCAGGGTCGAGCGTTCGAGATCGAGGCCGAGCTCGGCGGCCGCGCGAAGGAGGAGGCCGGGCCTGGGCTTTCGGCAATCGCACACCAGGCGATAGGGCGGCTCGCCCTCGGTCGGATGATGCGGGCACACGTAGACGCCGTCCACGTGTGCGCCCTCGTCCTTGAGCTGCGACACCATCGCGGCGTTCACCGCGGCGAGTACCTCGGCGAGAAGTAGCCACGCGCGATCCCCGCCTGGTTTGTCACGACGACGACCGCGATGCCGGCGGCGTTGAGGCGGCGGACAGCCGCCGCCGACCTCGGAAGGAGCCGAAGTCGATTGGGATGGTTGACGTACCCCACTTCCTCGGTGAGCGTCCCGTCACGATCCATGAAGACCGCGGGCCTGGGAGCCACGCGCAAAGTCTAAGCCGTTGGGCTGGATTTCTCAAGGAAAATCGCATCTTGCGCGTGTAACTCGCCCGTAGATTTGGGCGAACCCGTCGACCTGGGCCGCGAAGGTATAGGGTTCGGCGGAGCGCCGCGCCGTTTCCGTGACGTCCGCGGCCGGGCGCGCGCGAAACCGCTCGAGCGCCGACGCGATCGCGCGCGCGTCGGTCGGATTCACGACGGCGCCGTTGGTCCCGTCCGCGATCACCTCGGCCCCGCCCGCGCGGGCGCTCGCCACAACGGGCAATCCCGCCGCGAGCGCCTCGAGATGGACGTTGCCGAACGGCTCGTACCGGCTCGGCAGCACGACGATGTCCGCGGCGGCGTACCAGCGCTCGGGATCGTGGCGCGCGCCCAGCCAGATGATCCGCTCGCCGATTCCCAGCCGCGACGCGAGAGCCCGGTACTCGCTCGTGTCACCCTTGCCGAGAACGACCAGCCGGCTGCCCCGATCGCCGAGCTCCGCGAACGCCTCGATCGCCATCGCGAGTCCCTTTCGCGCGAAGCCGCTGCCGACGAAGAGCACGGTGAACGCGCCCGACGGAATTCCCGCCTCGCCGCGCGCGGCGTCGCGGTATCGGGCGCGATTCCTCGGATGGAAGCGCTCGAGGTCGACGCCGTTGTAGACCACGGACAGGCGGCTCGGCGGCACGCCGTAGAGCGCCTCGATCTCGCGACGTCCGGCCTCGGCGATCGCCACGATGTACGATGTCCGCGCGAAAACCCGGCGCTCGAGCGCCAGGACGATCCGATGATAGAGGCCGCGGGCCCGCGGTCTCGTCTCGCTCGCGAGGTAGGCTCGATGGCACCCTTCGCCCGCCCGGTACACGTCCTGACCGAGCGTCCGCTCGTGGCTCTGGACGACGTCCCAGTTCCCCCCCGCGACCGCCCGCCGAGCGCTCATGGCGAGCGCCAGAACGCGCACGGCCGACGGCAGAGCCGGCACGGACAACGTGTGAAGGGTGACCCCCGGCATCGGCGCCTGGCCCGGCGGACTCAGGAGATGAACGTCGTACCCGTGGTCGACGAGCGCGCCGACCAGACCCGCGGTCGCCCGCTCGACGCCTCCGTGGAACACGAACGGACGCGCGATGATGAGAAGCCTCATTGGAGCGGGGGCCTCGAGGCCGGCTTGGACCGAGGATGGCCTGGGACAGACGCGGTGAAGCTCCGCACGCCCGATCTTTGCCGAGGCGTCGTTCGGCTCCGGTTCACGGTGATTGCTCCGACACGCCGTAATCGACCCCGTAGCGAATCGACACGTCGAGATCCAGCTCGCGACGATTCGGTCCGTGCGGGCCGAGAAACCCGCGTGCTCATGTCCGGTGGTTCGCGATCAGGCGGTCGAGTAACGGGAACAGGGTCGCGCGGGCGACGCGGAAGCTGTAGCGCGCTTCGCAGCGCTCGCGCGCGCGGCGCCCGAGTGTCGAGGCTTCGCCGGGGTCGTCGAGCAGCCGTTTGATCGCGCCGGCGAGCGCGGCCACGTCGCCGGGCTCGACCACGACACCGCAGCCCTCGAGAATCTCGGGAATCATCGAGACCGACGTCGACACGATGGGACGGCCGAGGGCCATGGCGTCGAAGAGCTTCGCCGGCACCTGCCCGACCGTGTCGGTCGTGGATCGCTGGGGGACGGCGACAACGTCGGCGGCGATCAGGTAGCACGGCACGTCGTCGAACGGGATCTCACCTGTCACCCGCACGTGCGACGGACCTGACCAGCGCGGCGCGCCGCTCCGGGCCGGATCGACGCCGACCAGCGCCAGCACGACGTCGGGCCCGAGCGTGCCGACGGCCTCGACCAGGTCGTCGACGCCCTTGTGGCCGCGAGGTGTACCGAGAAACATGACGACCTTGCTCGCTCCCACTCCCAGTCGCGCGCGAGCGGCCGCGCGGTCGTACCGGGCGGGATCCCACGTGTCCGTGTCGCGGACGTGCGGCAGGAGCGTGCCGCCGAACCGGCGCTGCAGGAATCGCGAGGCCACGGTGACCGCGTCCGCGCGCGACACGAGCTTCTCGACCAGCCACGTCCACGGAAGCCCGTTCGGATTGGCGAAGTTGAGGGCTCGACCGGCGCGGCCCCAGGGGCCGGAGCGGGAGAAGAACCCGACCTCCCAGTCGTCGATGTCGAGCACGAGAGGCCGGCGGCGTCGGGACCTGGCGAGGAGTCCCAGGCCGAAGCTCGTCGGCCGTGGCTTGGACGCGACGAGCACGTCGCCGTCGGCGAGCTCGAGCAAGGAGGGGATCCTCTGCGCAAAACCGGGATAGCGGCCGACCTTCACACTCCGCTGAGCGATCGCCCCGTCCCGGGCGGGCATCCAGACGTCGGCGCCGAATCGAGGCCCGACCACCTCCACCTCGTAGCGTGGCGACAGGAGCCGCGCCAGCAGGTCCGCCCGGCCCGTCGCGTTGTCCGACAGGTCGGCGGCGAGGACGGAGACTTTCACGCAGCCCCGTGCGTGACGAGACTCGCGTAGCGCTCCTCGAGCGCCGCCGCGACACGAGCGCCCGAGTACCGCGCCTCGACGAGCTGGTGACCGGCCTCGCCCAGGCGGGAGGCCGCCGCCGGATCGCCCACGAGCCGCTCGAGCGCGGCGGCGAGCGCCTGGCTATCGCCGGCCGGCACGAGCACCGCGGACTCACCGTCGCTCAGTACCTCGGGCACGACGCCGACCCGCGCCGCGATCAGCGGGCGCCCCGCGGCAAGATACTCGAAGATGACGCGCGACATGCCGTCGGATTCGAGCGGCGTGTAGAGCACGATGTCGAGCGCGGCGAGCGCCGCCGGCAAGTCGTCCACGAACCCCGCGAACGTGAACTGGGCCTCGAGGCCCGCGCGCGCGATCGCGTCTTGCACCGCGCGCTCCATGGGCCCGCGCCCGACGAAGACGAAGTGCGGTCGCACGCCGCGGGCGGCCAGACGCGCGGCGGCCTCGACGACGATCTCGTGGCCCTTCATAATTCGCAGGCCGGCGATCATGCCGATCAGCGGGCGATCCGAACGTCCGCCGAGCCGCGTGTAGGTCGTGGGATCACGCGGCAGGGGCCGGTAGCGCTCGGTATCGGCGCCGCCCGGCAGCGCGGCCACCCGGTTCGGATCGAGCAGGCCGGCCGCGATGTACTGACGCCGGATGGCGTCGGTGACCGTCACGACGAACGCGGTGCCGCGCCGGTAGAGCCAGCGATTCGCCGCGTGCGGTCTCACCGCCTGCGCGATGTGGCGCGTCCTCACGATGGGCCGCGGCTCGGCGATCAGGCGATTGGCGACCGCCGCCAGCCAGTGCTCCTTGCCCCGGTGCACGTGGACCACGTCGACACCCGGCATCAGCGCGCGCAAGCGCCGAAGGTCTCGGCTGTCCGCGACGGGCCGGACGCCGCTTGCCATCGACAGGGTGGTCACCTGGTCGACGCCCTCTCGCCGCGCGCGGTCGATCACCCGCGCCTCGGTTCCCGCCCGGCATCCGAGCGTCACCAGGTGCCCGCGGCGCGCGAGCTCTCGCGTCATCCGCGCCGCCCAGTACGCGTCGGACGACCATCCGCGACAGGACATCAGCTGGAGCACCTTCACCAGATGCCCTGATAGACGCGCTCGACCGTCTCGACCGAACGCTCGGCGCTGAACCGCTCCTCCGCACTGGCGCGCCCCGCGAGGCCCATCGCGCGGCCACGGCTCGAATCACCGAGAATGGTCTCGAACGCGCGCGCGACACTTTCCGGCTGGTCGTCGTCGATCAGGAGCCCGGTCTCGCCATGCACGACCGTTTCAGGCAGCGCGCCCACGCGCCGAGCGATGACGGGCCGCGCGGCCGCCATCGCCTCGAGCGCGGCGCGGCACGATTCGTCCGAGCCCGCGGCCATGAGCGCGAAGCAATCCGCGGCCGCGAGCACCGAGGGAAGATCGGCGTCCCGATAGCCCGTGAAGATCACGTGGCCACCGAGCCCGAGGTCGGCCACGAGCTGCTCGAGCCGGGAGCGGGTCTCCCCTTTTCCGACGAGCAGGAGGCGCGCGCGGGGCATCGCGTTGACCAGCTGGCGGAATCCCGAGAGCAGAAGCTCGTGGCCTCGATTGGTCGCTAGCCGCGAGACCGACGCGACGACCGGGGCATCGCCGAGCTTGAATTCCTCGCGGATGGGCGTCCCGTCCGCATCGGCGGTGAACCGCGTCAGGTCGACGGCGCCGGGGATCCAGAAGATCCGATCGTGAGGAATGCCCACCTCGCGGCACCGCGACTCGATCATCCGGGACGCCGCGAACACCGCGGCGGTACGGCGATAGAGCGTCGAGCCAAGCCGGTCACGCCGGACCGATCTCAAATTATGGAAGGTCCGCACCACCGGCGGCCGGCCTCCCTGAGCCCGCTTGGGTCGGGTCAGCATCGCGAGCCAGTGATCGTGCGAATGGTGCGTGTGCACCACATCAACATGCTGGTCGCGCATGAGCGCCCGCAGCCTCAGGACGTCGCGCGCCAGCGCGCGCGGCCCCCGGCGCGCGTCCATGTGCAGACCGTCGACCACCTCGAGCCCCGCCTGCTTCGCCTTGGCCTCGAAACGGTCTCCCGGGATCAGCCCCAGCAAGACGCGATGGCCGCGTGCGCGCAGACCCGAGACGAGGTGGATGATCGGATCGGCGCTGCCGGTCCACCAGCGGTTGGCGGCAAGATGCAGAATCGTCAGCGGCGTCACGAGGCTTCCGACACGAGCGCCGCCACTCGCGCGCCCACCTCGGCAGCCGAGATCTCACGCATGCACGGATGATCGATCGGGCAGGCGCGGTAGAAGCACGGCGCGCACGGAACCGCGTGGCGCACGACGGCGACTCGCCCGAGTGGCGCGCTCAACGCCGGATCGGTCGGCCCGAACAAGGTGACGACCGGGGTGCCAAGCGCGGCGGCCAGATGCGCGACGCCCGTGTCGCCGCACACCAGGGCGGCCATCTCCGCCAGCACCGCCGGGAGGAGATCCGGACTGTCGCGCCCGACGAGGCTCGCCATCGGCGCCTCGTCCAGCACCGCCGCCGCAGCCGGCTCGTCGGAGGGCGCGCCGAGGAGCACGGGCATCATCCCCAGCGACGGCGCCAGGCGGCCGAACTCGACGATCCGCTCACGGACCCAGACCTTGGCCGGCCCAAACGCCGCGCCGAGGTGCACACCGACCATGGGCTTGCCCTCCGGCGCTCCATTTCGGAGCAGAAGGTCACGCACGCGCTGCCGAACGTCGGCATACGGCTCGGGCGGTGCCAGACGGGGCTCACGGATCGGCGTGACCGCTCCGAGGAGGCCCACGAGCCGCAGGTATTCGTCCACTTGATGGAGCCGGGGCTCCGACCGGGTCGGCGCGTCGGTGAGGAGCCAGCGGCGTCCATCGCCCGCGAACCCGATGCGGCGCCGGCCGCCCCAGTACCAGGCACTCGCAGCCGCCTCGAACGAGTTCGGAAACAGCACCACCGTGTCGCCCCCGAAGCCCCGGACGGAGTCGGCGGCGCGCAGCCTCGCGCTCCACGCGCGCGGATAGGCCACGAGCACGTCGCCGAGGCCCTGGCCCGCGAGAAGCTCGACCCAGGGACCGGCGAGCAGCACCGCGGTTCCGGGGAACTCTCGCGCAGCGCGCGGAGCGCCGGCACGGCCATCACCGTGTCGCCCAGCCAGTTGGGAAGGCGTACGGCGATCTTCACGGGCATGCGCGCCGGAATGCTTGCCGCCACGCGGTCTCGCCCGTCTGGACGACCAGCCGGACACTCAAAACGTAGAGCGGCCGGCGCGGCAGGCGCAGCCGCCGCAAGCGGACCCAGTCCTTCTCGGTCGTGATGAGCGCCTCGACCCCGAGCTCGCCGGCGCGGGCGTCGAGCCGGGCAAGATCGTCGGACGAGTACCAGTGATGGTCGGCGAACGCCGCCATCTCCTCCACCACCCCGCCGGTGCTCCGAAGCGTGTCCGCGAACGCCGCGGGCGCCGCGATTCCGGCGAACGCGGCGAGACGCTTTCCGGCGAGCTCGGTGATCCGGACCGAGCGCATGCGGCCGGCCTCCCAGCACTCGTCCGGAGCCAGGGTGGCGGTGACGACGGGAACTCTCGGCGCGTGCTCGTCCACGGCGTCCACCACCTCGCGCGCGTCACCGAGATCGAGCGCGCCGGTGGCGACGACGAGATCGGCTCTCGAGAGCGCGCCGAGCGGCTCGCGCAGAGGGCCGGCCGGGAGCAAGTGCCCGTTGCCCCACGGCCGGCGCGCGCGCGCCATCACGATCTCGAGATCCTTCTTCAACGTTCGATGCTGGAAGCCGTCGTCGAGGACGATCGCGGTCACCCCAAACCGCTCGATCGCAACGCGCGCGGCGTCGTGGCGATTCGAGCCGACCACGACGGGAATGCCCGGCAGCCGGCGCGCCAGCAGAAAGGGCTCGTCGCCGGACTCCTCGGGGTCGAGCCGGATCGAGGCGGCGTCGGCGACGACCTGAACCCCGCGGGTGCTCCGTCCGTAGCCGCGGCTGACCACCGCCGGGCGATGGCCGAGAGCCGTCAGCGACTGGATGGCCACTTCCACCGCGGGGGTCTTTCCCGTGCCGCCGACGGTCAGGTTCCCGATGGAGACCACGCGGCAGGGCAATGCACGCGACCTCAGAACGCCGCGGCCGTAGAGCCACTCGCGGGCGCCGAGAAGGCCGCGATAGCCGCCACCCGCGACCGCGAGCATGCGCGCCGGGCCCGTGGGGAAGCCCTCTTCCCAGCCGCGGACGAAGCGCTCTCGCGAGTTCACGGCCGCGGCCCCGGATACAGATAGCGACCGACTAGATCGAGCGTCTCGCGCACGGCGCCGTGGCGCGAGGCCACCGCCTCGTACCCGGTGTCGCCCAGCTTCAAACGGAGATCCTGATCGTTGAGGAGCCGCCGGAGTTCGCGGGAAAGCTCGGAGGCGTCCCGAACGACGAGCGCGGCGCCGACCGCTTCGAGCAGGCCGACCGCTTCGCGGAAGTTGCCGGTATGCGGCCCGACGAGGACCGGTTTGTGCCGCTGGGCCGCCTCGAGCACGTTGTGGCCGCCCATGGGGACCATGCTGCCGCCCACGAAGACGACGTCGGCGATGGAGTAGAGCATCGCGAGCTCGCCGATCGTATCGAGGATCACGACGGGTGGCACCGGCGCATCCGTGCTCGTCACCGCCGCCGGCAGCTCGCTGCGCCGCACCGATGGCCAGCCGCGCCGCTCCACGAGAGCCAGCACCTCGCGGGTTCGCTCCGGATGCCTCGGCGCGATCACGAGAACCAGCTCCGGACACTCGGCGAGCGCGGCGCGGTGGGCATCGAGCACGAGCGCTTCCTCGCCCGCGTGCGTGCTGCCGGCCACCCATACGCGCTGCCCGGGGGCCAGGCCGAGGAGGCGGCGCCAGAGATCGACCGAGCCCGCCGGGTCGGCAACGGGGGCGTCGACCTTGATGTTGCCCGTGACGACGACGCGCTCCGGCTGGGCGCCGAGCGCGATAATGCGCCGCGCGTCCTCGTCGGACTGCATGGCGAAAACGCGGACGTCGTCGAGGACGGACGTCATGAAGCGCCGCACTAGGCGGTAGCGGCGATAGGACCGATCCGAGATCCGTCCGTTGGCGATCATCACCGGCACACCGCGGGCCGCGAGGGTCCTGAGGGTGTTCGGCCAGAGCTCGGTCTCCATGCAGATCAGGAACGCCGGATTGATCGCCGCGACAGCGCGCCGCGTGACCGACGGCAAGTCGAGCGGGAAGAAGCGATGCGTCGCGAGCCCGGCGAACCGATCTCGCACGACCTGGGCGCCGGTGCTCGTCACGGTCGTCATCACGAGCGGCAGCTCCGGGTGGAGGCGGCGTAACCCTTCGACGAGGGGCCCGGCCGCGATCGCCTCGCCCACGGAGACCGCGTGCACCCAGCCCGATGTCGGGCCCACGCCGCCCGTGTCTCGCGCCAGTCGCGCCCGCACGTTGAGCGCGACGCCGCGCGTGAGCTTTCTCAGCACGGCGACCGGCAGCCAGAACAACACCAGCCCGAACAGCGCGATGGCGGAGTAGAGAGCGTGCATCACGCGCCCACCAGTCGATCGGCCGCGGCGGTCGCCTCGTCGAGGCTTCGCTGGATCTCCTTGCGGGCGCGATCGTGGTCGGCCTCGCGGGCGATCGACGTCATCGCGCCGAACACGAGCGCCGCGCGCGCGAAGGGCGAGGGGATCTGGAACTCGTCCCAGGTCGCCAGACGCCAGGCGGGGCGCGCCGCGAACCCCAGCGGCACGACCGGCGCGCCGGTGAGCGCCGCCAGCGCGACGACACCGGAGCCGAGCTGACCGCGCGGCCCGCGCGGGCCGTCGGGCGCCAGCGCGACGTCCCGCCCGGCCCGGATCGCCGCGACGAGAGCCCGGAGCGCGCCGGCTCCGCCGCGCGACGACGAGCCGCGGACCACGTCGAGGCCGAAGCGGCGCGCGTAGTCGCTGACAAGACCTCCGTCCCGTGACCGGCTCGCCAGCACGCTGACCGTCCGCGCGCCGTGGCTCCGTCGCAAGCGCGTGTTGAGCCAGGGCACCATGAGGATGCGGCCGTGCCAGACGCAGTAGATCAGCGGGCGCGCCGCCGTCCAGCTCGGCGTCAGCGCCTCGACACCCTCGGCGCGAAGCCGAAGCGTCGGGCCCAGGAGCCGAACGAGCCCTGCGGCCAGCGGCGGCGCGAGCGCGAGCAGCGGATTCATCGAGCGCTCCGGCGTCGCCACGCTATCACGCGGCGCCTGCCGTCGCGAGGACGAGCCGGGCCGCGCGCGTTCCAACGCCGGGCTCACCGAGCTGCCCGGTGAGCTCCGTGAACGCCGCGCGCTGCGTCTCGCGGGCGCCGGCATCGGTCAACAAGCGTACGGCCTCGCTGGCGAGGGCCTGGCTGGTCGTCGTCCGGCGATAGAGCTCCGGCACGACGGCGCGCCCGAGCGTCAAGTTGGCGAGGCTCACCCATGGCACGCGAATCAGCAGGCGGACGAAGAACTCGGTCAAGAACGACAGACGGTAGCAAACGACCATCGGCGTGCCGAGCAAAGCCGCTTCGAGCGTGACCGTGCCGGACGTCACCAGCGCCAGGTCGGAGGCGCGGATCACCGCGTGGGTCTGGCCTTCGACGATGTCGACGGGCGGCCCGCCGGCGAGATGGCGTGCGGCCAGCGCTCGCTCGATCGTCGGGGCCAGCCCGAGCACGAAGCGCGTCCCGGGCGCCGTCCGCAGAACTTCCGCGGCGGCGTCGCGCATTGCCGGCAGCACGCCGACCATCTCCTGGTGCCGGCTGCCCGGCAGGAGTCCGACCACGGCCGCCCGGTCGTCGATCCCGAGCCGGCGGCGCGCCGCCTCGCGGGTCGGCGCGGTCTGCAGCTGATCGAGCAGCGGATGCCCGACGAACTCGACCGGCACTCCAGCCCGGCGGTAGAGCGGCGCCTCGAACGGAAACACCGCCAGCACGAGCGAGACGAGTTCCCGAATCGTCTTCACGCGGCCGCCGCGCCACGCCCAGATCTGCGGCGGAATGAAATACACGACCGGGACGTGCGCTCTCCGCGCGGCGCGCGCCAGGCGCAGATTGAACTCCGGGAAGTCGATCAGCACGAGCACCGCCGGGCGCTCGGCGCCCTCGAGCAAGGTGCGAAGCTCGCGGTAGGCCCGGTAGAGGCGCGGCACCTGACCGAACACCTCGCGGCCCCCGCCGACCGCTGCCTTCGCAGTCACGTCTACCAGGAGCTTCATTCCCTCCGCCGCCATGCGCGGGCCACCCATGCCGAACAGCCGGCAGCCCGGGTCGAGCCCGCGCAGCGCACGGCACAGCGCGGCGCCATGGAGGTCCCCGGAAGCTTCTCCGGCGACGAGCATGACGGCCGGTGATTTCGACACGGTCACTCGACGCCGACCAGCGCCATGCCGGCCGCGTTCGCGATGCGCAAGCACTCGTCCCGGTCCAGCACCAGAACTCGCTCCGCCTCGACCGCCAGCACGGTCGCCCCGCCCGCTGCCGCGACCTCGATCGTCTCCGGGCCGACACCGGGCGTGTCGAAACGATAGTCGTGCTCGCGCGCCGCGGCTTTGACCACCACCGCTCCTGGCCCGGCCTGCGCGAGGCCTCGCCGGATCGTCTCGGTCGTCCCCTCGGTCGCCTCGACGGCGGTGACGGCACCTTGCTTGATCACGACAGCCTGGCCGACTCCCGCGTCGGCCACGAGGCGGGCGACGGCGAAACCCCGCCGCACGTCGTCCCACTCGGAATCGGTCGGGGCTCGGCGCGACCAGCAGCCGCTCCGACCGATCCAGTCGCCGAGGAAGGGCCGCTGGTCGAGGAGCTCGATGCCTATCCGGCCGAGCGTGGCCACGACGACCTGGACGATATTCTCGTCGGTCATCGCGCCCGCCTCCGCCTTCATCCCGGCGAGCGTGGCATCCAGACGGCGCTCATCGAGCAGGTCAGTCTTCCAGAACTTGCCCGAGAACACCACCGCGCCGACACGCTCGGCCTGAAGGGTGGCCAGCACGGCGCCCGCCTCGTTGACCCGGCTCGGGATCGTGCGGTCGGCCTGTTCGGTCAGGCCGGGCGCCTCACCGAAGCTGAACGCGAGCACGCGCCACCCGTGGCGCCGCGCCTCGCCGGCCATGCGCGCCGGCAGGACGCCGGCGCCGCATATCAAGCCGAGGGAGCGCTCCACGGAGGGTTGGCCGAGTAGGCCATTTCGCAGCGGCCTTCCCGGATCATCTGCTCGATCTCGAGAGCCATGGCGAGCGAGCGCACGTCCTCGGTCTCGGCCAGGACGACGGTTTCGCCCGCGCGCGACCGCCGGACGGCCCGGACCAGATTGAGGACCTCGAGCTTGAGCGGGTTATCCTTGTGGACCTGCACGTGCTCGACGAAGGAGGCCCGTCGGTAGCGGATCGACTCCCGATTGAGCGTGTATTCCTGCGCGGCGCGGCGGTGGATTCGGATGTCCTGCTCGGAATAGTCGAGCACGACGTAGGCGTCCGGCTGCGTGACCGACAGCACGCGGATCTTCTCCTCGGTCGCGCGGCTCGCGGTGATGAGCGCGATCGTGCCGGACTCGAAGCCGATCTGGACGTTGGCGACGTCCGTCGCCGCCGAGTGAACCGACGAGCCCATCGCGGTGAGCCGCCGCGGCGGCGAATCCACCAGCCCGAGCACGATGTCGAGGTCGTGAATCATCAGGTCCATCACCACGCTGTCCTTCTGCACGCGCGGGACGAAGGGCCCGAGACGCCGCGATTCGATGAGGATCGGGCGCTCCACGATCTTCTTCAGCTCCTGCACGGCGCCGTTGAACCGTTCGACGTGACCGACGTGCAGCACGGCGCCGTTGCGGCGGGCGATCGCGAAGAGCTCCCGCGCCTCCTCGAGCGTGGGCGTGATCGGCTTCTCGACGAGAACACCGATGCCGGCTTCCAGGAGATCGGAGGCGACCTGGAAATGCTGCTCGGTCGGCACGGCCACGCTGGCGAGGTCGACCTTCCCGATCAGCTCGTGGTGGTCGGACAGCACCTGCGTGTCGTAGTAGGCGGCGATCTGCTTCGCGCGCTCTCGATCGATGTCGACCACGCCGACCAGGTCGATGTCCCAGAGCTCGGCGTACGCCAGCATGTGGTACTGCCCCATGTGGCCCGCGCCTACGACCCCGGCGCGCAGCCTGCGCTCGTCTCCGGCTCGGACGGCCATCACACCGACTCGCTCTCGGAGCCCAGCGGCCCATCGGCCGGCACGCTCCCGAGCTGCGCGGCGGCGACGATGCCTCGACGCGAGCCCGTGATGAAGTCGAGCAGCTGAGCCACAGGACCGGCGACCGACAGCTCTTGGCGAATCCGCTCGACCGCCCTTGCCGTCGCGAGCCCGCTCCGGAAGAGCAGTCGAAACGCGTCCTGCAGCAGACGCCGATCCGCGGCACGCATGCCGGCCCGCCTCAGCCCGACGACGTTGATCGCGTGGGCGAGCGCCGGGTTTCCATCCGCGAGCACGTACGGTGGGATGTCCGCGGTGACCTTCGAGCAGCCGCCGACGTAGGCGTACGCGCCGATCCGCGAGAACGGCACTACACCGACATAGCCGCCGATGGTGGCGCGCTCACCGATCTCGCAGTGCCCGGTGATGCCCGCGTAGTTGATGAGGATGACTCCGTCTCCGAGCCGACAATCGTGGGCGACGTGGCTCATTGCCATGATGAGGCATCCCGCGCCGATCTCCGTCCATTCTCCGGCGTGGGTCGCCCGATGGATCGTCACGTACTCCCGGACATCCGTATCCGCCCCGATCCTGACTCCGGACGGCGTGCCGTCCTTGAACTTGAGGTCCTGGGGTCGTCCACCCAGGATCGTCCCGTGGCCGACCTTGGCGCGCTCGCCGACCTCGACGCGGCCCTCCAGCACGCAGTGATGGCCCACCTCGGCGCCGGCGCCGAGCGTGACTTCGGGCCCGATGACCGAGAATGCGCCGATCCGGACCCCGGGCGCGAGCGTCGCCTTCGGGTCGATCACGGCGGTCGGGTGAATGTCGTCAGGCCCGATCATCGGCCGCTCCCGACGCGCTCGTCTGCGACGGCGCGATCCCGAGGCGGGCTTCCAGCTGCTCGAGGCGGCGCTCCGCGGCCCGGAGCCGACGAGACATGTCGGGCAGATGCTTCTGAGACGCGAAGAGGCGCTTGGCCTGGAGCATCGGCAGGGCCGGCGAGCCCAGCCGCCGCTCGCCCGCGGGGACATCCTCGGCGACGCCGGCCTGGGCGCCGAGCACCGCTCCGTCGCCGATCGTCAGATGGTCGGCGAACCCCACCTGACCGGCGGCGATCACGCCGCGGCCAAGCCGGCACGAGCCCGAAATACCGACCTGGGCCACGATGATAGAGTGCTCGCCGATCTCGACGTTGTGGCCGACCTGGACCAGGTTGTCGATCTTGGTGCCGCGGCGAACGATCGTTCGCCCCAGCATGGCGCGGTCGATCGTCGTGTTGGCCCCGATGTCCACGTCGTCCTCGATCACCACGATCCCGACTTGCGGGATCTTCCGGTGGCCCCCGCCGTCGAAGACGTAGCCGAACCCGTCGCCGCCGATGACCGCGCCGGCCTGGACGACCACGCGACACCCGAGCCGGACGCCCTCGCACAGCACGACCCGGGGATAGAGCACCGATCCCTCGCCCACCTCGACGGCCGCGCCGACGTACACGAGCGGATGGACACGAACTCGAGGCCCGATCACCGCGCCCGGGCCGATCACCGCCAGGGCGCCGACCGACGCGGTAGGGTCGACACGCGCGTCGCGCGCCACGATCGCCGACGAATCGATGCCGGCGGGCGGCGGCTCCGTCGGGTGAAACAAGGTGAGCAGCGCGATCAGGGCCTGTTGCGGCGCGCTGGAGCGCAGGAGCGGCCCCGGCAAGCCCGACATGCTCTCTGCCACGAGCAGGGCGCCGGCGCGCGACGTCTCGGCGGCCGACCGATACCTCGTGTCGATCAGGAAGGAGATCTGCTCCGGTCCCGCCGCGTCGAGCGGCGCCACTCCGGTCACACGCCGGCCGGGATCGCCCTCGAGCGTCGCGCCGAGGGTCGCGGCGAGCTCACCGAGCGTGAACCCGGCGGGCTTGCTCATCAGGGCGTTTTCTTCGCCGGAGCCTGCGTGTCGTACGCGCGGATGATCTCGTCGGTCAGATCGGCGTCGGGGGACGCATAGAGCACCGAGGCACCCCGCTTTTCCACGATCATGTAGTAGCCCCGATCCTTGCCGACCTTCTCGATGACGCCCGAGAGCTCTTGGAGCACGCGCTGCAGGAGCGCCTGCTCTTTCTTCTCGAGCTCCTTCTGGTAGTCGTCCATCATGCGCGCGGCGTCACGCCGCTTGCGCTCGAACGCCTCCTGCTTGTCGCGCCGGGAGTCGGCCGTCATCAGCGGCCCCTTCTTCTCCAACTCGTCCCGCAGCTTCTCGAGCTCCTGGCGCTTGCCGTCCATCTCTTTCTGCATCGTCGACTTCTCGCGCTCGAGCTGCTCGCGCGCCGCGACCCCGGCCGACGACCGCGCGAGGACGCGCTGCACGTCGATATAGGCCAGCCGGATCGACTGCCCCTGGGCGGACGCCGGCGTGGATTGTTGGGCGGCGACCGGGCTCAGGCCGACCGCCCAGAGCCCCACCACCAGTGCGAGTACACTCCTGCAATTCCTCATCCGACCCTCCTAAAACGGTGAGCCCACAGAGAAGTGGAACGCCCCGGGGCCCTCACCCGCCCGGGGGGAGATGTTGAAACCATAGTCCACCCGGATAGGCCCAAATGGCGACTGCCATCGTATACCCCCGCCGGGCCCATAACGCAGATCCGTGAGGTCAAACGGGGTGCCGAACCCGTAGGCGTTGCCGATGTCGAAGAACGCCGCCACCCGCAGGCCGAACGGCAGGGGGACGATGTACTCGACATTGGCGAGGATCTCGGAGGTCCCACCCGTCTTGAACCCCGCGTCGTCAATTGGCGAAACGCTCCGGAACTTGAAGGCGCGGATCGTGTTCGGGCCGCCCAGGTAGAAGCGCTCGAAGATCGGGAAGTCCTTTCCCCCCCAGCCGGTACCGTATCCGGCCTGGAATCGGGTCCCCAGGATGTGGCCGAACCAGATCGGCTTGAAATAGGTCTGGAGAAAGGTCGCTTTGTAGAACTGCGAGTCGCCCCCGAGGCCCGCAAAATCCATAGCGAGCAAGGTCTGCCCGCCCTTGGTGGGAGCCGCGACCACGTCGCGACTGTCGCGGGTGAGCGACGCGCCGATCGCCGAGGTAATCGTGGTCCCCTCCTGCTCCACCAGATCGGGCGCCGCGTTGGCGCTGAGATTGTCGACGATGTCCTGCGACAGGCGATACCCGGTGTGCCAGCGCCAGTATTCGGCGAAGGGATGGCTTATGCGGAGGTTCAAGCCGGTCGTGTCGTAGGTGTAGTCCTGGTAGTCGCGGATGCTCTTGTAGATGTCGAAGCCGCCCGAGAGCGGGCGATCGAACAGCCAGGGATCGGTGAAGCTGATGGTCCCCTGCTGCGTCACGGCGCCGGCACGAACCCGGATCGCGACCTCCCAGCCCCGCCCCAGGAAGTTGCGCTGCGCGAGGTCGATCGTCCCGACGAGGGAGTCGACCGAGGAGTAGCCGCCGCCGATGCTGAAAATGCCGGTGGCTCGCTCGACCACCTCGACGTTCACGATGATCCGGGTCTTGTCGGTCCCGGGCTGCGTGTTGATGTTGACGCTCTCGAAGTAGCCCAGGTTGACGAGCTTCTGCCGCGCGCGCTCCTTGGCCTGCAGGGTGTAGAGGTCGCCCTCGCGCATCGGAAGCTCGCGCCGGAGGATCTTGTCTTCGCTTCGGACGTTGCCAGTGATATTGATGCGCTCGACGTAGACCTCGGGCCCCTCGGTGATCTCGAACGTCAGGTTGATCTGGTTGAACGCCGACAGCTGCTCGCGCTTGGGGTTCACGTCGGCCGAGGCCCGGCCGATCGTGCTGTAGAGGTTCAGGATCCCGGCGACGCTCTCGCGAATCCGAGTCACCGAGAACACGTCGCCGGTCTTGAGACGGATCTGCCGCTCGACCTCGCGCTCCGGCAGCAGAGTGACGCCGGTCAGCTTGACGTCCCCGACGCGGAACTGCGGCCCCTCGACGATGTCGATCGTGATGGTCACTCGCGCCTTCTCGCGGTCGACGGCGACGTCGTGCGATTCCACCCGCGCCTGGATGTAGCCGTTGTCGTTGTAGAAGCCGATGAGGCGGTCGATGTCCGTCTCGAGCCGTTGACGCTGCACCTTGCCGCGCAAGATGAAGTACTGCCGCTCCCGCGTCTCCATCGCCTCTTTGAGCTGATCGTCCCGCAGCCCCTTGTTGCCGCGGAACACGATCGATTCGATCGTGATCTGGCGCCCCTCGACGATGTTGAAGACCAGCTTGACGTCCGAGTCGGCGAACTTTTCGACGGTGGGGGTGATCTGGACCTCGAAGTAGCCCTCGTCCTCGTAGAAATCGCGCAGCTTCTCCACCGCGCGCTGCACCTCGACCGGGTTGTAGACGCTGCCGAGCTTGATGTCGATCTTGTCCTGCAGCGACTCTCGGTCCTCTTTCTTGTTGCCGACGAAATCGACGTCGCGCACGAAGGGCCGCTCGGACACCGCGAAGACGATCTTCACGCCGCCCTCGAAGTCTTCGACGCGGAGCTGGACGTCATCGAAGAAGCCGAGGCTGAAGATGGAGCGGATGTCCTCGGAGAGAAGCGAGGGGTTGAAGGTCGAGCCGACGGTGCTCTTGACGCGGCCGAGGATCACGGCGTCCTGGACGCGCCGATTGCCCTCGACTTGGACGTCCCTGATGATGATGGGCGGCGGCTGAGATTGCTGCGCCCGCGCCGCGGCAGCGATGAAGAGGCCCGCCGTGAGAACGATAGCGATCGCGAGACACACCCGGCCTGCCGTCGTCACCAGGCTCTCAGGCGTGCGGGAACGACGCGCTAGTGCTCAGCAAGCTCGAGGGGCGCGTCGGCGGGCTGAGCTTCGCGGAACTTGAAGTTCGCGCCCTCGATGTCCACCTCGATGCGGGCGCTCTCCGCGACCTGGCCCCGAACGATCGCCTCGGCCAGGGGATCCTCGATGTGCTTCTGGATCGTCCGCCGGAGCTGCCGCGCGCCGTACGTCTGATCGTACCCCTTCTCCACCAGGGCCGCTTCGGCCGCCGGCGTCAGCAGGAGCTCGATGCCCTTCTCGGAAAGCTGCTTGTTGATCTTGCCGATCATCAACCGAATGATTTCCTTGATGTGGTCGAGCGAGAGGGCGTGGAAGACGATGATGTCGTCGATCCGGTTCAGGAACTCTGGCCGGAACGCCCGCTTCATCTCCTCGAGGACGCGCTCCTTCATCTTCTCGTAGCCCGACTCGTCGCTCTCCTGGAGGAATCCGGGAGACACACGCTTACCGATCAGGCTCGTCCCGAGGTTCGAGGTCATGATCAGGATCGTGTTCTTGAAGTCGACGACGTGGCCCAGCGAGTCGGTGAGCCGGCCGTCGTCGAGGACCTGGAGCATCATGTTGAACACGTCCGGATGCGCCTTCTCGATCTCGTCGAAGAGCACGACGGAGTACGGGCGCCGCCGCACCTTCTCGGTCAGAAACCCGCCCTCTTCATAGCCGACGTAGCCGGGAGGCGCGCCGAGCAGCCGCGAGACCGAGAACTTCTCCATGTACTCGGACATGTCCACACGGATCAGGGCGTTCTCGTCGCCGAACAGGTACTCGGCGAGCGCCCGGGCCAGCTCGGTCTTGCCGACGCCCGTGGGGCCGAGGAAGACGAACGAGCCGACGGGCCGCTTGGCATCTTTGAGGCCGGCCCGCGACCGGCGGATCGCGCGCGCGACCGCCGCGACCGCGTCGTTCTGCCCGATGATACGGTCGTGGAGGGCCTCTTCCATCCGGGCGAGCTTCGCGGACTCCTTCTCCTCGAGCTTGGCGAGCGGGATGCCGGTCCAGCGCGACACGATGAACTCGATGTCCTCTTCTTCGACCGATTGCGTCCCCTTGCCCTTGTTCTTCTCCCACTCGCGCTTGAGCTCCTCGTCGCGGTGGCGAAGGACCTTTTCCTTCTCGCGCAGTGAGGCGGCCTTCTCGAACTCCTGCGCCTCGAGGTACATGTCCTTCTCGCGGATCACGCGCTCGAGCTCCTTCTCGATCTCCTTCAGCTCGGGCGGCGGCGTCAGCGCCATGAGGCGGGTCCGCGAAGAGGCTTCGTCGATCACGTCGATCGCCTTGTCGGGGAGCTGGCGGTCGGTGATGTAGCGATCGGCCAACTGCACCGCCGCGGAGATGGCGCGCTCGCTGATCTTCACCCGGTGATGGGCCTCGTACTTGTGCCGGAGGCCGCGGATGATCTCGATCGCCTGCGGCACGGTCGGCGCCTTGACGATGACCGGCTGGAAGCGCCGCTCGAGGGCGCCGTCCTTCTCGATGTACTTGCGGTACTCGTCCAGGGTCGTCGCGCCGATCGTCTGGATCTCGCCGCGCGAGAGGGCAGGCTTCAGCATATTCGAGGCGTCGATCGCGCCCTCGGCCGCGCCGGCGCCGATGAGCGTGTGGAGCTCGTCGAGGAAGAGCACGACGTTCTCCGACTGGCGGATCTCCTTCATCACTGCCTTCAGCCGCTCCTCGAACTGGCCGCGGTACTTCGTCCCGGCCACCAGGGCGCCCAGGTCGAGCTGGAGCAGGCGCTTGTTCACGAGGACATCGGGCACGTCGTGGCCGATGATCTTCTGCGCGAGTCCCTCGACGATCGCCGTCTTGCCCACGCCCGGTTCGCCGATCAGGACGGGATTGTTCTTCGTGCGGCGCGCCAGGATCTGGATGACGCGCTCGATTTCCTGCTCACGTCCGATGACCGGATCGAGCTTGGTCTCGCGGGCCAGCTGGGTCAGGTCGCGGGCGAACTCGTCGAGGACCGGAGTCTGCGAGCGCTTCTTGGGTCTCGGATAGTATTGGTCGCCGAGCAGCGCCAACGTCTCCTGACGGACCTCGTCGAGGCGGGCGCCGAGTGACTCGAGGATCTTGGCCGCGATCGACTGCCCCTCTTTCATGAGACCGAGGAGCAGATGCTCGGTGCCGATGTAGTTGTGGCCGAGTTGCCGGGCTTCCTCGATGGAGAGCTCGAGCACACGCTTGGCCTGCGGCGTGAACGGCACTTCCCCGAACGTGAGCGTCTTCGGGAATCCGGCCAGGGCGCGCTCGACCTCCGCCTTCACCGTCTCGAGCCGGAGCCCGAGCCGCTGCAGGACGGCCGTCGCGATTCCTTCTCCGTCGCGGATCAGCCCGAGAAGGACGTGCTCCGTTCCGACGAAATCGTGGCGGAAACGCCCCGCTTCCTCACGCGCCAAGATGATGACCCGTCGCGCCCGTTCAGTGAACCGTTCAAACACTGGTCGTCCCCACCCCTTCCGCAGGTCGCGGGATGCGAATTTACTTGCACTGACAGATAGTTACCAGACTGCGCATTCAGTATAGCCCACCGCTTCCAAGCTCGCTAGCGTTTTTCCCCGGCGCCGACTAACTCCGCGAAACCGCTATCAGATCGGCGTCGGGTCCCCCTGGATCTCGCGGGCGCGCCCCTCGACCAGGCGATAGCCCCGCTCCGCCTTCTGGGCCAGGTCGGGGTTGTGGGTGGCCACGAGAAAGGCCAGCCCCCGCTCGGCCTGGAGCCGGAGGAAGAGATCGTAGATGACCCCGCTCGTCTTGGGGTCGAGATTGCCGGTTGGCTCGTCCGCAAGGATCACTTTGGGGTTGTTGATGAGGGCTCGAGCGATCGCGACCCGTTGCTGCTCGCCGCCCGAGAGCTCCCCGGGAAGATGGTTCAACCGATCGGCGAGCCCGACTTCCGCGAGTGCGGCGGCGGCGAGCTCTCGGACCTCGCGCGCCGGCTTACGCTCGATCAGCGCGGGAATCATCGCGTTCTCGAGCGCGCTCATGTCGCCGAGGAGGTTGTAGAACTGGAAGACGAATCCGACATCGCGACGCCGGTAGCGCGCGAGCCCCGCCTCGGCCCACCCGGCGAGATCCTCGCCCTGGAACAGAACGCGCCCGGCGCTCGGCCGGTCGAGCCCGCCGAGCAGGTGCAGCAGGGTCGACTTCCCGACACCCGAGGCTCCGAGGAGGGCGACGAACTCGCCCGGTGCGATCCGGACGCTCGCGCCACGAAGAACGCGCACGACCTCCGGCCCGGACCGGTATTCCTTCTCGAGCTCTTCGCCGACGAGCAGCGCGGGACGCGCCTCGTCACTCATAGCGGAGCACGTCGACCGGCGCCAGCGAGCCGGCTCGCTTGGCGGGGATGATCGTCGCCAGGAAGGACAGGAGCAAGGTGGCGCCGATGATCATGAGCCCGTCGCTCATCGTCAGCTTCATCGGGAGGTGATCGATCTGATACACGTCGCCCGCCAGCCGGATCACCTTGTAGGTGTTCTGGGCCCAGATGAGCGCGAGGCCTGCCGCCGCCCCGGCGGCCGTGCCGGCGACGCCGATCGTCATGCCGACGGCGAAGAACACCAGGGTGATCGATCGCGAGGAGGCCCCGACGGCCTTGAGGATCCCGATCTCCTTGCGCTTCTCGGCGACCAGCAGCACCAGATGCCCGATGATCGCGAACGCAGCGACCAGCACGATGATCGTCACGACGACGAAGAGCGCGAGCTTCTCGAGCTGGAGCGCGGCGAACAGACTCCGGTTCATCTCCATCCAGTCGCGCACCCAGAACCGAAAGCCGAGCTGGGCGGACACGAGCCGGCTGACGCTCTTGGCGTCGAACGGATCGTTCAGCTTGACCTCGATGCCGGTGACGCCCGCGAGCCCCGCGAACTCCTTGGCCTTGGGAAGGCTCAGATAGGCGACCGAGGAATCGTACTCGTGCATGCCGATCTCGACTGTACCGGCCACCAGGTAGCGCCGCATCTTGGGGACCATGCCCACGGCCGTGACGGCGCCTTCCGGGGAGATCACCGTGATCGACTCGCCGGGGAACACGCCGAGATTTCGCGCCAGCTCGCGCCCGAGCAAGATCGCCGGGGCGCCGTCGGCGAGCGGATCGATCGATCCCTGACGCAGCTGCAACCGAACGTCCTGGCGGACAGCCGCCGTCGCCAGATCTACCCCACGGATCAGACCGCCGCGCGCCCCGCCGCTCGACGAGGTGAAGAGCGCCTGCTGATGCACAAAGGGCGTGGCCGAGTGGACGCCGCGGATCGCCTTCACTCGGCCCGCGACCTGGTCGGCATCGTCGAGCCCCTGCGCGCCCGCCTGGAAGATCAGCAGGTGCGGGCTGCCGGCGATGATCCGGTCGCGGATCCCATCCTGAAAGCCCGTCATCACCGCGAGGACCACGATCAGCGCGGCGACGCCGAGGAAGACGCCGCCGAGACCGATCCAGACGAACAGCGAGAGATTCGTCCGCTGGCCGCGCGCCCGAAGGTAGCGGAACCCGAGGAGGAGCTCGAAGGGTAGCCCGCTCTTCATCGCCCGCCCTCGGGCCGCAGCAGCGGGAACAGGATCGTCTCGCGGATCGACGTCTGGTCGGCGAACATCATGAGCAGCCGGTCGATACCGATCCCCTCGCCCGCGGCCGGCGGCATCCCGTACTCCAGCGCGCGGACGTAGTCCTCGTCGAGCCAGTGGGCCTCGTCGTCCCCGCGCGCCTGCAGGGCCGCCTGCTCGCGGAAGCGCGCGAGCTGGTCGATCGGGTCGTTCAGCTCGCTGTAGGCGTTGGCCATCTCGTGCCGCGCCACGAACAGCTCGAACCGATCGACGAGCTCGGGGGTGTCGCGCTTGCGCTTGGCCAGCGGCGAGAGCTCGGTCGGAAAGTCGATCACGAACGTCGGCTGCACGAGCGTCGGCTCCACAAGGGTCTCGAACACGTCCTTCCAGAGCTTCCACGCCGGGCCGCCGTGGTGGACGATCCCGTGCGGCGACGCCGCGCGCGCGATGGTCTCGGCGTCCGTCGCGGGGGTCACCGGGATCCCAAGGGCCTGCGAGAGTCCGTCGAAGAAGGCCAGGCGCCGCCACGGCGGCTTGAAGTCGAGCGAATGCTCGCCCCAAGTCAAGGACAGTGAGCCGCGCAGCGAGTGGGCGAGCTCGACGAAGAGCGACTCCGTCAGCTCCATCAGGTCCGCGTAGTCGGCGTACGCCTGATAGAACTCGAGCGTCGTGAACTCGGGATTGTGCAGGCTCGAGATCCCCTCGTTCCGGAAGTTCCGGTTGATCTCGTAGACCCGCTCGAATCCGCCAACCAGCAGCCGCTTGAGATAGAGCTCGGGCGCGATGCGCAGGTAGAGATCCAGGTCCAGCGCGTTGTGATGGGTCTTGAACGGCCGGGCGATCGCGCCGCCGGGAATCGGCTGCATCATCGGCGTCTCGACCTCGAGAAACCCCCGCGCGTCGAGGAACGCGCGGATTCCCCGGACGAGCCGAGAGCGCATCGTGAAGATCTCGCGCGCCTCGGCGTTGACGATGAGATCCACGTAGCGCTGTCGGTAGCGCGTCTCCACGTCCTTGAGGCCGTGCCACTTCTCGGGCAGGGGCCGCAGCGACTTGGCGAGGAACGCGAAGGTCTTCACGGCGACGGTCAGCTCGCCCGTCCGCGTGCGGAACATCTCGCCGGTCACGCCGACGAAGTCGCCGGTGTCGAGCTCGACAAACCGCGCGTACTCGTCGCCGAGACCATCGGCGCGCGCGTAGAGCTGGATGCGTCCGGTCTGATCCATGAGATGCGCGAAGCACGTCTTGCCGTGATGGCGAATCGCCACGACGCGGCCGGCGAGGCTCACCGGCCCGAAGCCCTTGAGCTCGTCGTCGGTCGCCGTGCCGAGCCGCTCGGCGAGGCCACGCGCCCACTGCGTCACCGGATACCGGCCGCCGAACGGGTCGGTCCCGCGGCTACGGAGCGCGTCGAGCTTCTCGCGCCGGAGGCGAATCAGCTCGTTGTCGTCCTGATTCGGCACGGATTCGCCCGTCCGATCGTCGCTCATGCTTCCCGGCCTCGCGCCCAGAGCAGGTACGCCTTGATGAACGGGTCGAGGTCGCCGTCCATGACGCCCTCCACGTTGCCGACCTCGAGCCCGGTCCGATGGTCCTTGATCAGCTGGTAGGGGTGAAATGTGTAGGACCGGATCTGGCTGCCGAACGCGATCTCCTTCTTATGTCCGGTCAGCTCGGCCAGTTCCTCGCGCTGCTTCTTCTCGGCGATCTCGTAGAGCCTCGCCTTGACGATGCGCATCGCCGTGTCGCGGTTCCGGAGCTGCGAGCGCTCGTTCTGACACGAGACGACGATTCCCGTCGGCAGGTGCGTGATCCGCACGGCCGAGTCGGCGGTGTTGACCCCCTGCCCACCCGGCCCCGACGCGCGAAACACGTCGATGCGGAGCTCGTCCTCCCGCACGTTGACCTCGACGTCGTCGACCTCGGGCACGACCGCGACCGATGCGAAGCTGGTCTGGCGCCGGCGGGAGGCGTCGAACGGCGAGATGCGCACGAGACGATGCACGCCGGTCTCGCCGCGCAGGTAGCCGAAGCTGTATTCGCCGGACACTTCCACCGTGGCCGACTTGATGCCGGCTTCGTCCCCAGGTAGCAGATCCACCACCTCGGCCTTGAGCCCCGCACGCTCGCACCAGCGCAGGTACATGCGGAGAAGCATCTGAGCCCAGTCCTGCGACTCGGTGCCGCCCGCACCGGGATGGATCGACACGATCGCCGCCTTCGTGTCGTGCGGACCGGAGAGCATGATCTTGAGGGCGAACTCGTCGAGATCCTTCGTGAGGCCCGCGATGCCGTCGGCGATCTCGGCGTCGAGGCTCCCGTCGGTGGCCTCCTCGGCCAGCTCGAGCAGCACCGTGAGGTCGTCGGCCTTTCCGCCGAGCTCTTTCAGACGTGCGACGACGCGCGAGAGCTCGGTCCGCTCGCGGATGACGTCCTGAGCACGGCGGTTGTCCTCCCAGAAGGCGGGCTTGGCCATGTCGGCGTCGAGGACGGCGAGGCGCTGTTCCTTGGCGGCGACGTCAAAGATGGCCTCGGAGCTCGGTCAATCGGCCCGCCAGCAATGCGATGTCGCGCTTGAAATCGCCAAGCATCATGCGGCTCGCTTCCAGGCGCGATGCGCGAGCACCGCGGCCGCCACCGCCAGTGAGAGATAGGCGAGCCAGTCGCCGAAACGCGAGTACACCGTCTCCCTGGCCCGAAGCGGCAACCGCTCGGTCACCGTGGTCCGCTCGTACAGCTGCACACGGCGCATGATCTTGCCGGTGGGCGCGATGAACGCCGAGACCCCCGTATTCGCCGCGCGCACCACGGCGACGCGGTGCTCGACGGCGCGGAACGGATACATGGCGAGATGTTGCCACGGGCCGCTCGTACGGCCAAACCATGCGTCGTTCGTCATGTTCACGATCAGTCGGGCGCCACCTTTCACGAACTCGCGGACGAGCTCCGGGAAGATTCCCTCGTAACAGATTACGACCCCGAACGGGGCTGGCGGGCCCGAGAAGACGCTCGCGGTGGAGCCCGGCTCGAGCTCGGCGATGAACTCGGCCCAGCCCCGGACGAATCCGATCAATCCCGACAGCGGCACGTACTCGCCGAAGGGAACAAGCCGGATCTTATCATACCTCCCCACGATGCCTCGTTCCGTAAGCAGAAACGCAGTGTTACGTACCTTTGGCGGAGTCGATCCATCAATGTCGATCGAGCCGACCAGGAGCGGCACTCGAAGCGAGCCCGCAAGCGCGCCGAGGGTTCTCAGGAGCTCGGGATCGCGGCGGAGCGGAGCGGGCGCCGCCGTCTCGGGCCACACGATCAGGTCGGGACGATCGGCTCCCGCGCGCGACGTCAGGGTGAGGTAGATCGCGAGGGTCGTCGAGGCGAACGCCGGGTCGAACTTCAGGGGCTGCTCGATGGAGGGCTGCATGATCGCCACGTTCACCTCGCTCGGGGGAGCGGGAGCGGCCAGCCGCCAGTTCCCGAAGGCGAGGGTGCCGCCGACCAGGAGCCCCACGATGGCGACTCCGGCAACCGCGGGGCGCCACGCGAGCACGAAGCACCCGGCGATCGCGGCGTTGACGGCGACGATCACCAGCGACACGCCGTACACCCCTGTCAGCTCGGCGATCTGGATGACCGGAAGGCGCATGTACTGGGAGTAGCCGAGAAGGCCCCAGGGAAAGCCGCCGAAGAGATGACCTCGAATCCACTCGCCGGCGACCCAGAGAAAGGGCGAGGCGCAGAGCGCCGTGATGGTCGAGCGTCGCGCGAGCCAGGCGATGGCCGCGGCGAACGCGCCGATGTAAAGCGCGCAATACGCGGCCAGCGCGAACGTCGGTCCCCAGGTGAGCGGCCAGGGGATCGTGCTGTAGGTCTGGAACGTGAAATCGAGCCACCAGAGGAGAACCAAATAGAACACGGTGCCGAAGGCCCATCCCCAGCCGAAGGCCTGCCGTACGGGCTGGCGCAGCGCATCGACGATCAGCGGCGTGAGGCCGACCCAGACGTTGCCTTCCCAGTCCGTGCGGGGAAACGCCAGGCCCATGGCAATCGCGGTCGCCATCAGCACGAGGGCGCGGCTGGGCGACGGACGCAGGCTCAGGAACCCCACGCGAGCCGATCGGCCAGAAATCGCGGCAATCCGCCGCGGAGGATCTTTTCGCGCGCCCCCGCAACGTCGTAGACGACACGACGGATCGAGATCGTGCCGCGATCGACGTCCCAGATCGCGTACGACGCGCGGGGATCTCGATCGCGGGGCTGACCAACGCTGCCGACGTTGACCAGGTATCGGCGGCCCCGCTCGAGCTCGAGCTCGACGGCACCCACCCGATGGTCCGGCCCCGAGGAGCCGAGCGACCAGATGCCGGGAAGATGCGAGTGACCGACGAAGCAGAGCCGCGTCGTGAACGCCGAGAACGCGTCGAAGCCGTCCTGCGCAGTCAGCAGATAGTCCCAGTCGTCCGGACGATCCGGCGAGGCGTGCACGAGCGTGGCGTCACCCACCTGGGCGATGAGCGGGAGCGAGCCGAGATATGCCCGATGGGCGTCGTCGAGCCGCTCGCGCGTCCACTCCGCGGCCGCCCGGGCGTGCACGTTGAACCACTCCAGGTCGATGAGCCCGGCGACCGCGTGCTCGTGATTGCCGCAGACCATCGCCTCCGCCCGCTCGGCCACGGACTCGATGCACGCCACGGGATCGGCGCCGTAGCCCACCAGATCGCCGAGACACAGGAGCGCATCCGTCCGCGGCGCCGCGTCGGCGAGCACCGCCTCGAGCGCTTCGAGGTTGGCGTGGATGTCCGAAAGCACCGCGTACCGCACGGGCAGACTCAGAACGTCGGGCGCAATTCTTTGTGGATGCGGTCGAGCAAGCCGTTGATGAACCGGCTCGACTCCTTCGTGCCGAACTTCTTGGCGATCTCGATGGCCTCATTGATCGCGACCTTCGGGGGCACGTCCGCCGTCCAGAGAAGCTCGTAGACGGCTAGACGCAGGATGTTGCGATCGACGACCGACATGCGCTCGAGGTCCCAGTGCTCCGCGAACTCGGAGATGGCGTGGTCGATCTTCGGCTGGTTCGTCTTGGCGCCGTGCACGAGCGCGTCGGCGAACGCGCGCGTCTCTTCGTCGACGGGATGGCGCGCCCAGAACTCCGCCTCGTGCGGATTCGGATCGTCGTCGCTGTTGAGGTCGAGCTGGTACAGGAACTGGAGCGCGACCTCGCGAGCTTTCCGGCGCTTGCCCATTATCTGCCGCGTCGTAGCTGGTTGCCGAGACCGTGCGACGGCATCGGGCCCCGAGGGACCCTGGACCGGCGCCCGCGACCGGGCCGCTTACCGGCGCCTGACATGTCCCGGACGCGCGGGGCTTCGCCCCGCCCGATGGTCGCCCAGCTGTCGAATCCACTCGGCCATGTGCAGGGCCGCCTCGGCGGCCTCTTCGCCGCGGTTACCCACGTCCCCGCCCGCGCGGGCCCACGCCTGCTCTTCGGTCAGCGCCGTGATGACGCCGAACGTCGTCGGCACGCCCGTGGTGAGCGCGACGTGGCGGATTCCCGCGGCGGCTTCGCGCGCGACGTGCTCGAAGTGCGGGGTCTGGCCGCGGATCACGACGCCGACGCACACGATTCCCGAGTAGCGTCCGGTGGTCGCGAGGTGGTTCGCGGCTTGCGGAAGCTCGAAGGAGCCGGGAACCCAGTGGACCTCGATCGCGTCGGGGCCGAGGCGCGCGGCCCGCAGAGCTTGCAGCGCACCGGCGACGAGCCGCTGGGTAATGCGCTCGTTGAAGCGGGCCGCGACGATCGCGAACCGGAACGCGCCTGTGCTCCCGGCAGCCCGGCCAAACTTCGGGAGCGCGACCAGCCATATCAGTCCGGCAGGGACGACAGGAGGTGCCCGAGCTTGTCGCGCTTCGTGCTGAGGTACTTCCGGTTCGTCTCGGTCGCGGGAATCTCGATCGGGACGCGCTCGGAGATGTGCAGGCCGTACCCCTCGAGGCCGACGATTTTCTTCGGGTTGTTGGTCAGGAGCTTCAGGTTCTTAACCCCGAGGTCCACCAGAATTTGCGCGCCGATGCCGTAGTCGCGCAGGTCGGCGTGGAATCCGAGCGCGACGTTGGCCTCGACTGTGTCCTTGCCCTGATCCTGGAGCTCGTACGCGCGCATCTTGTTCAGGAGGCCGATCCCCCGCCCCTCCTGCCGCATGTAGACGAAGACTCCGCGGCCCTCGGCCTGGATCCGGTGGAGCGCCTTGTCGAGCTGGAGCCCGCAGTCGCATCGGCGCGAGTGGAACACGTCGCCCGTCAGGCACTCGGAGTGGACGCGAACCAGCACGGGCGAATCTCCCGACACCGAGCCCATCACCAGGGCGAGCGGCACGCGGCTGTCGACCGTGGTGTCGTACGCGACGGCGGTGAACTCACCGAAGTCCGTCGGAAGCTTGGTCGTCGCGATTCTCCGAACCAGCTTTTCCTTGTGAATCCGATACTCGATGAGGTCGCGGATCGTGATCATCTTGAGGCCGTGCGCGGCCGCGAGCGCGGTCAGCTGCGGCACGCGCGCCATCCCGCCGTCCTCGTCCAGGACCTCGCAGATGACCCCGGCGGGGTAGCAACCCGCCAGCCGGGCCAGATCGATCGCGGCTTCGGTGTGGCCCGCCCGACGCAAGACCCCGCCCCCCATCGCTCGCAGGGGCAGGATGTGACCCGGGCGCGTCAGGTCGTCGGCGCGCATGAGGGGATCGACCAGGGTGCGAATCGTCACCGCGCGGTCATGGGCGGAGGTGCCGGTGGTGACTCCCCGCCGCGCGTCCACGGTGACCGTGAACGCGGTGCCCATGGGGGCCGTATTGTCGGAGACCATCATCGAGATCTTCAGGTCGTCGAGGCGCTCGCCCAACAGCGGGACGCAGATCAGGCCGCGGCCGTGCTTGGCCATGAAGTTCACGGCTTCCGGCGTGACCCGCTCGGCGGCCATCACAAGGTCGCCCTCGTTCTCGCGGTCCTCGTCGTCCACGACCAGCAGGATGCGCCCCTGACGAACCTCCTCGATGCCCTCCTCGATGGTCGAAAAGCCGGTCATGTCGTCCCCCTCAACGCGAGCGAGCGCACCAGATACTTCCCAATCACATCCGCTTCGATGTTCGTCGCCTGTCCCGGCTGAAGCCGTCCAAGCGTCGTCACCGCCAGCGTGTGCGGGATCAACATGACCTCGAAGCTCTGGTCGCCCAGCGCCGCCACCGTGAGGCTGACACCGTCCACGGCCACCGACCCCTGCGGTATCAGCAGCGGCTCGAGGTCGCGGCTCGGCAAGGTCACCCGCACCCGCGCCGTCGATTCTACACGGGATACGGTGTCCACGGTTCCCACACCGTCGACATGCCCCAGGACCAGGTGGCCGCCGAGGGCGCCGCCGAACCGGAGGGGTCGTTCGAGGTTCACGGAATCGCCCCGGGTCAGGTGCCGGAGCGCGGTGCGGGAGAGCGTTTCCGGGCCGATCTCGAAGACGAACCCCGCGGACCGGCGTTCGACCACCGTCAGGCACACGCCGTTCACCGCGACGCTTCCGCCGATGTCGACGCCGTCCAAAGTCAGGCGGGCTTCGATCTCGAGCCTCGCGACACGCTCGCCGAGCTCGATCGCGCGGATCGAGCCGACTTCCTCCACGATCCCCGTGAACATCAGCCGCCTCTCGGGCCGCGGACCACGTCGGCCTCGACGAGGAGGTCGTCGCCCAGGGGCGTCACAGTGAAGTCGCTCAACCGCACCGCGCTCTTGAGCTCGCGGCCGGCACCGCCGACGACCGGCGTCGCGCCGCGTCCTCCGATCAGCAGCGGCGCCGCGAACATCGCGACGCGGTCGACCAGGCCGGCATCGAGAAAGGCTCCGTGGACCTCGCCGCCGCCCTCGACGAGCACAGCGCGAACCTCGCGGGCGAAGAGCTCCGTCAGCAGCGCGCCCAGATCGACGCGGGCATCCCGCGTTCGGCACACCACGATCGTCGCGCCGGCGGCGGCGAGCGCCTTGACGCGCATCTCCGGAGCCTCCGAGCCGACCGCGATCACGGCGCAGGTCGGACGCCCGGCGCGGATGAGACGGGCCCCGGGCGGAGTACGCGCCCCGGTGTCGAGAACCACCCGAAGAGGCTCTCGCGGCCATGGCTGCGCCAGGCGGACGGTCAGCTCGGGATCGTCGCGCAGGACGGTCCCGATGCCCACCACGACCGCGTCCGATTCACTCCGAAGCCGGTGCGCGTGCTGGCGGGCCGATTCTCCAGTGATCCACCTCGAGGCGCCGTGCAGATCGGCGATCTTGCCGTCGAGGGTCATCCCCGCCTTCACGGTGACGTGAGGGCGGCGCTCGCGCATCGCGGTGAAGAACGCCCGGTTCTGGCGCTCGCCCTCCGCGGCCGCGACTCCAGTCACGACCTCGACGCCCGCGTCGCGAAGCTCGGCAACGCCGCGCCCCGAGACGAGCGGGTTGGGATCGGGCACCGCCACGACGACGCGTACCACGCCCGCTTCGATCACCGCTGGGGCGCAGGGAGGCGTGCGCCCTTGATGCGCGCACGGCTCGAGCGTCACGTAGAGCGTGGCGCCGCGGGCGCGCGCGCCCGCGGCCCGGAGCGCCTCGACCTCGGCGTGGGGAGCGCCGGCCCTGGCGTGGAAGCCTTCGCCCACGATCTCACCCGCGGACGTGACCACCACGGCGCCGACCATCGGGTTCGGCGAGGTGAGGCCACGGCCACGCTCGGCCAGCTCGAGCGCCCGTCGCATGAAGCGCTCGGCGGTCTCTCCTTCGGTCACCCTTCGGCCACCAGCGCGTCCACGAACGCTTGCGGGTCGAACGCCTGGAGATCCTCGAGCTGCTCGCCGAGGCCGATCAGCTTCACCGGAACTTTGAGCTCGCGAACGATGCGAACGACGATCCCACCCTTGGCGGTGCCGTCGAGCTTGGTCAGGCAGACGCCCGTGAGGCCGATGGCCTCGTGAAACATGCGGGCCTGCGCGAATCCGTTCTGGCCCGTCGGGGCGTCGAGCACCATGAGCGTCTCGTGCGGAGCGCCGGGAAGCTGGCGCTCGATCACGCGGCGGAGCTTCGCCAGCTCGTCCATGAGGTTCGTCTTGGTGTGCAGCCGTCCGGCGGTATCGACGATCAGCGCGTCCAGATCACGGGCCGTGGCCGCCTTCACCGCGTCGAACACAACGGCGCCCGGGTCGGAGCCCGCGGCCTGGCGGATCACCTCGACCTCGATGCGCTCGCCCCAGCGCTCGAGCTGCTCGATCGCGGCAGCGCGGAACGTGTCGGCCGCCGCGAGGATCACGCGCTTCCCCGATGCCTTCAGCGAGGCGGCCAGCTTGGCCGCCGTCGTCGTCTTGCCCGAGCCGTTGACGCCGAGGAGCAGGACGACCGCGGGGCGATGGTCGAGGTTCAGCGCCTGCGTCCCCGGCGCGAGCGTGTCGAGGAGGAAACGGCGGAAGAGGGGCCGGAGCTGGCTCGCGCGGGTCACCGTCCCGAACATGAGCTCTTCCCGCGCGCGGTTGGTGAAGTCGGCGGCGAGGGCGGCGCCGAGGTCCGCCGCGATCAGCAGCTCTTCCAGCTCCTCGAGTAGCGTGTCGTCGACGGGGCGGTCGGTATCGAGGACGGTGCCGAGGCTGCCCGCGAGGTACTCCTGCGACCGCTTGAGCCCGTCGCGGAGACGCTCACCCAGGCCGGACAGAAACTTCACTGGTTGTCCGAGGGCAGGACCAATCGCGTGATGACTGAGCCGCTGGCGCCGAGCCGGGGGATCGGCCGGCCGTTGAGCTCGAGGCTCACTCCGCCGGCGTTGCCGATCGTGATCACGAACGGCCCGTTCGAGATCCATTCACGGATCTCGTTGGGGGGAATCGTCTCCTCAGTCGTTCGCCCGTCCTCGGTCCGAACGCGCATCCACGTGGTCTCGGTCGTTCGCGCGATGAGGCGGTAGGGCGAAGCGACGCCGCGGGCGCCGGCCGCCGAAGCCTCGGCGGGCGCGGTCGCGGCCGGTGACGCGACCGTCGCGCTGGGCGCGGCCGCCACCCTCGGCGCGGCCGGAGCGCTCGATGCCGGAGGAGCGCTGGGTGTCGCGGGCGCGTTCGGCGAAGGCTGCCCGCCCGGCACCGTCGAGGTGCGCGCGGCCGGCACGCTCGCCGTGGGCGTACCGGGCGTGACACTCGGGGACTGTCTGGCGACCTCGGGCGCCGCGGGCGGCCTCGGCGTCGGGCTTTCGGCGGCGGGCGCCGGGGCGGGCGAAGCGGATGGCGCCGACGGCGCGTCGCTCGCGGCCGGCGGCGCGGGGAGCGTGACTTGCGCACTGGGCTCCCCTTCCCGATCCGATTGGAGCGTCGAGGTGACGGCAAAGAAGGCCGCGCCGAGGACCACCAGCAGGATGAAGCTGATGAGCACCGTGCCCCGAGCGCGCCCCTCACGCGGCTGCCCCTGCGCAGGCACGCCGGCCGGAGTCACCGGGAGGAAGTCGGGCGGTTCGTCGATGACCCGGCGGTGCGCCACCTGGCGGTGTTGTGGGGCCTGCCGGTCCGGAGCCTCCGGCACCGCCGCGATCCGCGCCGATCGCACCGGCACCTTCGTCAGTTCTGGAGCAGGCACGCCCATCCGATCGTAGAGGCGCAGCGCCTCTTCGGGCTCGATGCCGACCGCCTGGCAATAGGCGCGGATGAATCCCTTCGTAAAGACGGGCGCCGGAAGCGAGGCCATGCGGTCCGTCTCGAGCGCTTCGAGGTAATGATGAAGGACGCGCGTTGCCCGAGAGAGCTCGTCGATCGACATCCCCTGGCGCTCCCGCAACCCGCGCAAGTACGCGCCGACGCTCGCCATACTTCGAGCGTAGCTTATTCGGGCGGCTTCTTCATCCTGTTACTGAGCGTTGAGGTTGACCGAGACCAGAGTCGAAAGGCCGGGCTCTTCCATGGTCACGCCGTAGAGGACGTCAGCCGCTTCCATGGTCTTGCGGTTGTGAGTGATGACCAGGAATTGAGTCTGGCCCGTCAATTCCCTGAGAACACGAAGAAAACGATGGATGTTCGCGTCGTCGAGCGGCGCGTCGACCTCGTCGAGGACGCAGAACGGGCTTGGCCGGAAATAGAAGATGGCGAAGAGCAGCGCCAGCCCGGTCAGCGCCCGCTCTCCTCCGGAGAGCAGAGTCACCGCCTGCAGCCGCTTGCCGCGGGGCTGGGCCATGAGCTCCACGCCCGTATCGAGCGGGTCGCCGCCTTCCTCGGCTTCCACCAGCCGGAGCTCGGCGCGGCCGCCCTCGAAGAGCCGCTCGAAGAGACGCCCGAAGTGGCCGTTGATCTCCTCGAACGCCTGCACGAACCGCTCCTGCGCCGTGCGCGTCATGCCCCGCAGAGCCTTCTCGAGGTCCTTGATCGAGGCGGTGAGATCGTCGTGTTGCGTCCTGAGGAATGTCAGCCGCTCGTCGAGCTCGCGGTACTCGTCATCGGCCACCAGGTTCACGGGCCCGATCGCGACGAGCCGCTCCTCGAGCTCCGCCACCCGCTCGCGAACCGTGGTGAGCTCGCGCGCGGGGTCGTGATGGGCGAGCAGCGCCTGGGCATCCACTCCGTAGACGCGCCACGCCTCTTGACCGAGCTCCTCGCGCCGGACACGACACTCGGTCGCGCGGATATCGATCTCGTGCGCCGAGGCGACCAGCCGCCCGAGCTCGCTCTCGGCGCCGCGCGACTCGTGCTCGACCGCGCGGAGCTCGGCGGCCAGGCCCTCGTGGTGCTCTGCCGCGCGGCGCGCCTCGGCGTCGGTGCGGTCGCGCTCGACCGCGACGTCGCGCGCCGCGACGTCGGTGCGCTCACGCTCTTCGGCGAGCCACGCCCGCCGCTCGACCAGCTGTGTCCGGCGCTGCCCCGCCTGGGCCAGACGCTCGGTCAGATCGCGCTCGATCTCGTCGACGCGCAAAAGCTCGCGGCCGAGCGCCTCGACGCGCTCGGTCACGGACGCGAGGTCGACTCGGCACGCCGTCAGCTCGGCGCCCAACGCGGTCTCGTCCGACTGCGCGCTCTCGATCGCGTCCCGGACGCGAGCCACCGCCGCCTCGAGCGCGCCCTCCGCGTCGCGCGCGACCGCGATGCGCTGGCTCAGCCGGGCCAGGGTTGCGCTCGTCTCGTCGGCCTCGCGCGCGACCTGCCGCGACTCCACCTCGACCGTCTCGGCGTGGCGCTGCACCCGGGCCTGCTCCTGCCCCGCCCGCTCGACGTCCTTGTCGTTCGCGAGGCGCTCGGAGAGGCATGCCTGCACCGCGCGCGCGAGCTCGCCGATTTGCTCGCGCAGGCTCGCGAACTCGGCGCCGAGCGTCGTGATCTCGGTCTGGCCCGTCCCGACGACCATCGCGAGCCGCTCGACCTCCGCTTCCAGCTCGCGCAGCTGCCGCTTCCGGGCGAGCAGCGAATGCTCCGTCTCGCTGGCGGCCCGCGCGCCGCCGCCGTGGAGCCGGCCGGTCGGGCCGAGGACTTCGCCGCTCGGCGTGACGTACGTCGCGATCACCCCGTTACGGCGCCAGAGCTGCTCGGCCTCGTCCAGATGCTCGACGACCGCCACCTGGCCCAGGAGATGGTGCACGAGGCTCGCGGTCGTCGCGCCGATGCTCCGGGCGACCCAGCGGACTCCATTGTCGGTCGGGACTGGGTCGGGCGGCGCCGGCAAGTGCTCGAGCGGCAGGAAGGTCGCCGAACCGAGCGCGTGGTCGTGCAGATACGTGACGGCGGCGCGCGCGTGCTCGAACCGCTCGACAATCACCCACTGCAGGCGCTCCCCGAGCACGGCTTCGATGGCGCGCTCCATGCCGGACGGGACCTCGAGCAGATCGGCGACGGTCCCGACGATGCCGTGCAGCTCGTCGCGGCAACCGTCCGCGAAAACCGCGCGCACGCCGGCGCCGTAGCCTTCGCGCGCCCGCTCGAGCTCGGAGAGCGCCTCGAAGCTCGATCGGCGCGCCGCCAGCTCGACGCGCGCGTCGGCGAGCTGCGCCTCGGCCTCGGTCAGGCGCTGCTCGGCAGCGGCCTCCTGCGCTTCGAGCCGCCGGCGCTGCTCTTCCAGCGAGACCAGCTCGGCCGCCGCCCGGTCGCGCGCCACCGCCAGGGTCCCGCGCTCCCCAGCGAGCCGCGCGGCCTCGGCCTCCGCCTGCGCGAGCTCGGCGGCAAGCCGCTCGGCGCGACGCCCCAGCTGGATCTCGCGCTCGCGCAGCTCGCCCGCGCTCCGCATGAGATCGACGCGCTCGGCGGCGAGTCGCGCCTGCTCCAGGCGCAGCGCCTCCGCGTGGTCGCGCTCCAGCGCCAGGGCGGCGCGGTGACGCTCCAGGGCCGCTTCGAACTCCGTCGCCGCGCGCGAGCGCTCGGCCGCGACCTGCTCGGCGTCACGGAGCGCCAGCCGGACGCTCTCACGCTCGCCGACGATGGAAACCTGTCGCTCGGTCGTCGTCCGGACTTCCTCGTCCAGCCGCAGACTCTCGTCGCCGAGCTCGCGGATCTGCACGCCCATCTGTTCCCGGCGCTCGAGAAGCCGCTCGAGCTCGCCCTGCACCTTCGAGACCGCCTGGCGCAGGTCCGACAGGCGATGGTCGCTCTCCTGGAGCGATTCTCGCGCCTGAGCCTCCCGCGCGGCGAGCGACGACAGACGCGTGCGCAGGCCCTCCTCGCTGTCGCGCAGCCGCACGAGCTCGCTCGTCAGGCGCTCGCCCTCGCCGGTGAGCCCGGCGAAGTCCGCGGCGACGAGCGCCAGCCCTAGTTCGCGCTTCTCGCTTTGCAAGACTTTGTACTGTTGCGCCTTCTTCGCCTGGCGCTCGAGCGAGTTCAGCTGGCGACGCACCTCGTCCATGACGTCGCGGACGCGCACCAGGTTCTGACGGGTGGCGTCGAGCTTGCCCTCCGTCTCGTTGCGCTGCTGCTTGTAGCGCGCGATCCCCGCGGCTTCCTCGATGAACACGCGCCGCTCGTGCGGCTTGGCCGTCAGGACATGGTTGAGCTTGTCCTGGTCCATCACCGAATAGGCGCGCGGGTTGGCGCCCGTGCCCGCGAAGAGATCGAGAATGTCGCGCAGACGCGACGGATTCTTGTTGAGGAGATATTCGCTCTCGCCCGTCCGGTAGAGACGGCGGCTGACCGCCACCTCGCTCCACGGCACGGAGAGCACGCCGTCGTTGCTGAAGGTCAGCTCGACCTCGGCGAAGCCGATGGGCTTGCGCGACGCCGAGCCGTGGAAGATCAGATCCTCCATCCGCTGGCCGCGGAGTGACTTCGCGCTCTGCTCGCCGAGAGCCCAGCGGACCGACTCCGAGATGTTGCTCTTGCCGCATCCGTTCGGCCCGACGATCGCGGTGATCCCCGGCATGACCTTGAGAACGGACTTCTCCGCGAAGGACTTGAAGCCGTGCAGCGAGACAGATTCGAGGCGCATGAGGTTTTCTAGCACGGGGGGCCCAATACGACCAAAGAAAAAAGCACCAGCCGTGGGGGTGCCGGCGCCCTAAAACCCTAGATATCGGCCCTCTAGGTCTTGAGGTAATGACATTTCTTGTACTTCTTGCCGGAGCCGCAGTAGCAGGGGTCGTTGCGGCCGATCTTCTCCCCGGTCGGCGTGCGGGGTGCCGCCTGCACGCGCTGCGCGGGCGCGGCCGCCCGCGCGGGCTCACCGGCGAGCACGCCGCGGGACTCCCGCGCGTCGGCGAGCGCCGTCATGGCCGGCAGCTGCATCGGGGCGTCGCGGACGATCTGCACCTTGAAGAGCCGCTCGATCACGGCGGCCTTCATGCGCTCGAACATGTCCTCGAAGAGATCGAAGGCTTCCTTCTTGTACTCGGTCAGCGGGTCGCGCTGGCCGTAGCCGCGCAGCCCGATCCCCTCCTTGAGGTGGTCGATCGAGAGCAGGTGGTCCTTCCACTGCGCGTCGAGGACGATCATCATCTCGTGGCGCTCGAGCGCTTGCAGGAGCTCGGGGCCGAGCTCGGCCTCGCGCTGCGCTAGGCGCGCCTTGACCGCTTCCTGCACGAGCCCGTCCAGCGCTTCGCGCGAGACGATCTCGCTGAACTCCGTCGGCGGCACTCGCGTGTCGAACTGCCGGTAGAGCGCTTCGGTCAGGCCGGCGAGGTCCCAGTCCTCGGAGTGCGCACCCCGGGCGGCATAGGCGTCGAGGGTGCTCTCGATGAGCTCGTCCACCCATTCGGCGATGGTCTCGGCCTGGCTCTCGCCCTCCAGGATCTGGCGCCGCATTCCGTAGATGACTTCACGCTGCTTGTTCATCACGTCGTCGTACTCGAGCAGATGCTTGCGGATCTCGAAATTGTGGGTCTCGACGCGCTTCTGCGCCGTGGCGATGGCCCGGGTCACGAGCTTGTGCTCGATCGGCTCGCCCTCCTCCATACCCAGGCGCTCCATGATCCGCTCGACGCGCTGGGAGCCGAAGATGCGGAGCAGGTCGTCCTGGAGCGAGAGGTAGAAGCGCGAGGAGCCCGGATCGCCCTGGCGGCCGGATCGCCCGCGGAGCTGATTGTCCACGCGGCGAGCCTCGTGGCGCTCGGTGCCCACGATGTGCAGGCCGCCGCGCTCGACGACGCGCTGGTGCTCGGGCTCGGTGATCCGCCGGGCCTCGGCGAACGCGGCCTCCCGGTCGGGGGCCGCGGCCATCACGGGATCGAGCCCGCGCTTTCGCAAGATCTCCTTCGACAAGAAGTCGGGGTTGCCGCCGAGCAGGATATCGGTGCCGCGGCCGGCCATGTTGGTCGCGATCGTGACCGCGCTCTCGCGCCCGGCCTGGGCGACGATCTCGGCCTCGCGCTCGTGATACTTAGCGTTCAGGACCTCGTGGCGGATGCCGCGCTTCTTCAAGAGGCTCGACAGGACCTCGGACTTCTCGATCGAGACGGTACCCACGAGACAGGGCTGGCCCTTCTGGTGGCGCTCGATGATGTCGTCGACGACCGCGTTGAACTTCTCGCGCTCTGTCTTGTACACGACGTCCGGGGCGTTGACCCGGAGCAGGGTCCGATTCGTCGGGATCACGGTGACGTCGAGCTTGTAGATCTTCGCGAACTCTTCGGCCTCGGTCTCGGCGGTGCCGGTCATGCCGGCGAGCTTGTCGTACATCCGGAAGTAGTTCTGGAACGTGATCGTCGCGAGCGTCTGGTTCTCGCGCTCGATCCGCACCCCCTCCTTGGCCTCGACCGCCTGGTGCAGGCCGTCGGACCAGCGGCGGCCCGGCATCTGGCGCCCGGTGAACTCGTCGATGATGACGACCTGCCCGTCCTTGACGATGTAGTCGACGTCCCGCCGGAACAGGGCGTGCGCGCGCAGGCCCTGCTGGATGTGGTGCAGCATCGTCATGTTGCGCGGGTCGTAGAGGTTCTCGACGTTCAGGAGCCGCTCGCAGCTGGCGATCCCGTCCTCGGTCAGCGCCACCGCGCGCGCCTTCTCGTCGACGATGAAATCGCCCTTCTTCTCGGCCTCGACCTCCGACAGCTTGCCCTCGACGATCGTCGCCGCGCGCCGGAGCTTCGGGATGATCCGATCGATCTTGAAGTAAAGGTCGGTCGACTCGTCGGCCGGGCCCGAGATGATCAGCGGAGTCCGCGCCTCGTCGATCAGGATCGAGTCGACCTCGTCGACGATCGCGTAGTGGAGCTCGCGCTGCACCAGCTCCTCCAGGCTGAACCGCATGTTGTCGCGCAGGTAGTCGAAGCCGAACTCGTTGTTGGTGCCATACGTGATGTCGGCCCGGTACGCCTCGGGGCGCGTGCACGGGCGGAGCGAGGTCAGCCGGATGTCCGACGTCACGAACTTCGGATCGTAGAGGAAGGACGCCTCGTGCTGGATGACGCCGACGGTCAGGCCGAGCGCCTGATAGATGGGCCCCATCCATTGCGCGTCGCGCTTGGCGAGATAGTCGTTGACCGTGACGATGTGGACGCCGCGGCCGGTGAGCGCGTTCAGGTACGCCGGCAAGGTCGCGACGAGCGTCTTGCCCTCGCCGGTCGCCATCTCGGCGATCGTGCCCTCGTGGAGCACCATGCCGCCGATCAGCTGCACGTCGAAGTGCCGCATGCCCACGGTGCGCCGCGCCGCCTCGCGACAGACCGCGAACGCCTCGGGCAGGATGTCGTCGAGCGGCTCGCCGCTCTCGAGGCGCTTCTTGAACTCGTCGGACTTCGCGCGAAGGCCCGCCTCGTCGAGCGCGGTCACCGAAGCCTCGAGCTCGTTGATCGCGTGGACGACGGGCATCATGCGCTTGACGTCGCGCTCGTGCTTGGTGCCGAAGATCTTCTTCAGCAGCGCATCGATCATGTCGGCCTCATTATACAGGGCGAGTTCGCGAGGCCGGCCGACCCAGAAGCTCGCGGGCGTGGCCCCGGGCCGTCTCGGTGACCCGATCGCCGGCCACCATGCGGGCGATCTCCTCCACGCGCGCCGCGCCGGTCACGATCTCCGCGCTGACGCGCGTCCGACCCCCGCGCACGCTCTTGGAGACTCGCACGTGGTGCGCGGCGCGGGCGGCGATCGGCGCGAGGTGGGTGACGCAGAGGACCTGGCGCGCCTCCGCCGCCCCGGCCAGCTTCTGCGCGACCACCGCCGCCACACGCCCGCCGATGCCCGAGTCCACCTCGTCGAAGATCATGGTGGGCACGCGATCGGCGCGGGCCAGGATGGCCTTGAGGGCCAGCATCGTGCGCGACAGCTCGCCGCCCGACGCGATCCGCGCGAGCGGACGCACGTCCTCGCCGGGGTTCGTCGACAGCCGGAACTCGACCCGGTCGAGCCCCCGCGGCCCGACCTCCTCGAACGGCGCTCGGGTCACGGCGATCTCGAAGCGTGCGCGCTCCATGCCGAGCTGCCGCAGCTCGCGCGCCGCTTCGCCGGCCAGCCGCTCGGCGGCGTCGTGCCGGCGCTTTGCGAGCTCGTGCGCGGCCCCCGAGAGCTCCGCGTCGAGCTCGCCGACCAGGCGCTCCTGCCCGGCCAGGATCTCCTCGTGACGGCCCAGGCGCTCGAGCTCGCTCGCCGCCTCGTCGCGGAACGCGAGCATCGCCGATTCCGTATCGCCGTATTTCCGCTTGAGGCGCGTGAGCGTGTCGAGCCGCTCGTCGATGGCCTCGAGCCGGCCGGGCGCCATCGTGATGCTTCCCCGCAAGGAGCGAACGGCCGCCAGCGCGTCCTCGACCAGCGCCCCGGCGCCGTCGACCGAATCGGCCGGCGCGGCGAACGCCGGATCGAGCCGGGCGAGGTCGCGCAGCAGGCGCGCCACGCGATGGAGCCGGCTCATCGCGGAGGCGTCGTCGTCGTTCAGGAGCCCCGCGGCCTCGGCGAGGCCGGCCGACAGCCGTTCGGCGTGCTGGAGCCTCCGGCGCTCGACCCGCAGCTCGTCCTCCTCGCCCGTCCGCAGCCGCGCGCCGTCGAGCTCCGATACCTGCAGGCGCAGGAGATCCTCGCGCTGAGCCCGATCGCGCTCGGCGGCCCTCGCCTGCTCGAGCTCGGCCTGCGCGGCGCGATGCCTGGCGAAGAGGTCGCTGACGCGGTCGCGGAGCTCTTCGGTCTCCGCGAAGCGGTCCAGGAGGTCGAGCTGTCGAGCCGGCTCGAGCAGGCGCTGGTGCTCGTGCTGGCCGTGGATCTCGACCAGATGGTCGCCGAGGCGCTCGAGCAGGCCGGCGGTCACCGGCGAGTCGTTGACGAACGCGCGATGGCGGCCGGTTCGAGCGAGCTCACGCCGAACCACGAGCTGCCCCTGCTCCAGGCCGAGCCCGGCCTCGTCGAGCACCGCCGCGACTGGACCGCGCGGCGCCACTTCGAAGACCGCCTCGACGGTGGCTGTGTCGGTGTCGGTCCGGATGACGTCGGTCTGAGCGCGAGCGCCGCGGATCAGGAGGATCGCGTCGAGGAGCATCGACTTCCCGGCGCCGGTCTCGCCGGTCAGCACGTTGAGCCCCGGCCCGAAGGAGGTGGTGACGGCGTCGATCACGGCGAAGTTGCGGATGCGAATCTCGAGGAGCATCTGGACCGATGCTAGGTCAGCGAGGCGCTCACCTCAAGCGGTATCCGAGCGAATACAGCGTTAACGCTCACCCCACTTGAGCTTCGTGCGCAGCACGGAGAAGAAATCCTTCTGGGGAAACCGGACGAGCCGGATGCGCGAGGCGGCCTTTTGCACTTCGACGGTGTCGCGCTCCCGGAGCCCGACTCCCACCTGCCCGTCCACCGTCGCCATGACCTCCTGATCGGCCAGCAGAGTGACCTCGATGCGGTCCGCGCCGGGCAGCACGATCGGGCGATTGGTCAGGGTGTGGGAGCAGATCGGCGTCAGGACGACCGCGTCCATCGTGGGAAAGAGGATGGGGCCGCCGGCCGAGAGCGAGTATGCGGTCGATCCGGTCGGCGTCGAGATGATGAGGCCGTCCGCGCGATAGGCGGTCGCGTAGCGCCCGTCGACGGACACCGAGAGGTCGATGATGCGGCTCATCGCCGACTTGGTGATGACGACGTCGTTGAGCGCCGCGTACTCGCACACCGGCTGCCCGTTGCGGATGACCCGCGCGGCCAGGAGCATCCGCTCCTCGATCGTCATCCGGCCCGCCAGGTACGCCTCGAGAGCGGGCAGCATCTCGTCGAGCGTGGTCGCGGTGAGAAAGCCGAGCCCCCCGAGATTGACGCCGAGGAGCGGGACGCCGAGATCGCCGACCGCCCTGGCCATCGAGAGGAGGGTGCCGTCTCCCCCGAGGACGATCAGCAGGTCTACCTGCGAGGGCAGCTCGGTCTTGCCGGCTGAGGCGGGAGCGTCAGCCGACGCGAGGTCGGCGGTCTCCTTCTCGAGCACGGCCCCCAACCCTTGGGCGGAGAGCCACGTCAGCAGTTGGGAGATCACGCCCTTGGCGCGGGGCGCGTCCGGCTTGGCGACGATGCCGACCCGTGTCACGCAAGCGCCTCGACGCTCCGGCTGATCATCGACTCCAGATCGCTGGCAGTGCGGCCGTGGGTCGAGAAGTGCAGGAAGAACTCGTGATTGCCTTTCGGGCCCCGCAGCGGAGACGCAGTAACTCCAAGAACGTGCCAGCCTCGAAGCACGGCATAGCGCGCCAGCCGCTGGACCGCAGCCCGATGCTGGGCGGGCTCGCGGACGACGCCGCCCTTCTGGACGTGCTCGCGTCCGACCTCGAACTGCGGCTTCACGAGAGCCACCGATTTCGCCGCGCGAGGCGAGAACGCCGAAGGTCGCGGGCAGGATCTTCTCGAGCGAGATGAACGACACGTCGACGACCGCCAGGGTCGGCTGGTCGCCGAAGACACGGGGGTCGAGCGCGCGAGCGTTCGTGTGCTCCATCACCACGACCCGCTGGTCCTTCCGCAGGCGCGGGTCGAGCTGGCCGGTGCCGACGTCGACCGCGTACACGCGGGCGGCCCCGCGCTGGAGCAGGCAGTCGGTGAAGCCCCCCGTGGAAGCGCCGACGTCCATGCACACGCGGCCGGCGACCTTGACCTGGAAGTGGTCGAGGGCGTGCACGAGCTTCTCGCCCCCGCGGCTCACGAAGGGGCTCCGCGCCCGCACTTCGACCGTGGCCCCCGGGGCGACCAGGACGCTCGCCTTGTCTACCAGTTGCCCATCCACGAACACCTCGCCCGCGAGGATCTGCCGGGCGGCCTTTTCGCGGCTTTCGAGCAGCCCCTTGTCGACGAGCAGCTTGTCGATCCGAACCTTCGCTGGACGTTTCATAACGGGCTCATTATAGGCGACCGACTCGCGAGGGCCGTATCAGAAACAGCAGGGCCATACCCGCCAGGAAGCCTCCGATATGGGCAAACCATGCCGTACCCCCGGCCTCTCCCCCACCCCAGGCGGCGGCGCTGAACGTCAGAAGTCCGCTCAGGGCCTGGATGATGATCCAGAAGCCAAGCACGGCGAGGGCCGGCCAGCGGACGACACGGACGAAGAACCCGAACACCAGCAGCATGTGCACCCCGGCAAACGGGAAGAGCAGAAGATACGCGCCGAGGACGCCTGACACCGCGCCGCTGGCGCCGATCATCGGCACGGAGGACCGAGGATGCACGGCCACCTGCGCGGCCGCCGCCGCCACGCCCGCCGCCACATAGAGCGCGAGATATCGCCCGTGCCCGAGCGTGTCCTCGACGTTGTCCCCGAAGATCCACAGGTAGAGCATGTTGCCGCCGACGTGGAGGAGCCCGCCGTGCAGGAACATGGACGTGAAGACCGTCGCGATGGGACTCGGAAACTCGCCGGGGACGGAGCAGGCGCCGGTGAGTCGGCACGGCGTCGCGCCGAACTCGAACGACGATCGCTTCCGCGGCCCGCGGGTCACCGCCCATGCCGATCGAGACCTGGTAGAGAAAGGCGAGCACGTTCAGTCCGATCAAGCCGACGGTGATGTACGGCAGGCTCTCGCTCGGGACGTCGTCCTTGAGCGGAATCATCAGCGCGTCGGCTGGAGGACGACGATGCTCGGCCGGGTCAGGTACCGTTCGGCGGCTCGCGCGACGTCCTGGGCCGTCACGGCGTCCAGCGCCCGGGCGTAGCGCTCCGGAAAATCCCACCCGGCGCCGATCGTCTCGAAGAAGGCCAGATACCACGCCAGGCGCGCGTTGGTGCGCCGGTCCATCGCCAGCTGCCCCCGGACGTACGCCTTCGCGCGCGCCAGCTCCTCGCCGTCGACGGGCGCCGCCCGCACGCGCTCGAGCTCGCGCAGCACGCCCGCCTCGGCCGCGGTGGCGCTCGCGGGGGCCGTGCCGATATAGGCGACGATGAAAATGGGTCCGGTGCGATACGGCGCGAGAACAGCCGTCGAGTACGCGAGCCCCTGACGGTCCCTGAGCTCGACGAACAGGCGGCCCGCCATGCCGCCGCCGAGCGCGGCCGCGAGCACGCGAACGGCCGGATAGAGGGGATCCGAAAGACGCGGGCCCCAGATAGCCGACGAGAATCTGTGCCTGCTGCGCCGGGCGATTGATGACCCGACGCTCTCCGGACGGCGCCGGAACGGCCCTGTGCGACCTGAGTGTCCTGACCGGAGCGGACCATACGGCCGAAGAGACGATCAGCCGCCTTGATGACACGCGCGCGCTCCACCTGGCCGCTGACGGCAAGCACCATGCGGTCGGGCCGATAGATCGCGCGGTAGTGCGCGAAGAGGTCGTCCCGCGTCAACCGCTCGATGCTCTCCTTGGATCCGAGATGGCTCCGTCCGTATGGATTGCCGCCGTAGATCTCACGAAGCAGGGCGTCGAAGCTCAGCGAGAAGGGCGCGTCGGCGCGGGCCTTGATCTGACCGAGGAGAAGGCGGCGCTCCTTTTCGACTTCGTCCGGCCGCAGCGCCGGCTGAAGGGCGACCTCCGCGACGAGCGCCAGGAGCCCTTCCCAGTGAACCGCCAGCGCTTGGCCACGCACTTCCGCGGCCTCGACCTCGCCATTCGCGTCGAGGCTGCCGCCGATGTCTTCGGCGCTGATGGCGAGCTCCACCGCCGTGCGCCGGAGCGTGCCGCGAACCATGGCGCGGTGAAGGAAGTTGGTGATGCCGGTCGTCGATTCGGTCTCGAAGCGAGAGCCGGCGCGGACCTGCAGCGAGACGGCGACGACGCCGACCGCGGCGTTCTCGCGCACCAGCACCGTCAACCCGTTTGGAAGGACGTGAGGCGCGACCGGTGCGTCCTGGGCCTGGGTGCTGCCGGCCGTGAGCACGAGTCCGAGGAGTGCCCAGGCGAGCAGCGACCCCGCGCACTTCATCGGGACGGAGGCACGAACGCGAGCCGGCCGTAGCGCTCAGGATCCAGATAGCGCCGAGCCGCGAGATGGATCTGATCCAGCGTGACGGATCGCAGCCGGTCCACGTAGGCGAGCTCCTCGGCGAGTCGCCACACGGTCTCCGCGTGGCCGAACAACCGGGCGCGCCCCTCGGCCGTCTCGCTCCGGAAGGCGTGGTCGGCCTCAGCGCGCGTGATCGCCCGACGAAGCTCCTCGTCGGTCACGCCCTGTTCGCGAATACGCCGGATCTGGCTCAGGATCTCGGCCTCAGCGCGCGCGAGATTCGTCGGACTCGAGCTGCGCCGTCACCGTGATCACGCCGCCCGCCTCGAGCGCCGCGTAGTCGGAGCCCACGGAATTGACGAGTGCCTGCTGCTCGCGAAGCGATTGCGGCAGGCGCGACGAGCGCGATTGACCGAGAATCGAGACGAGCAAGTCCACCGACGGTGTGTCGGCGTGGTCGAGCTTCGGGCCGAGCCATCCCATTCCGAGATAGGCCAGCGCGCCCGGCCGGCGCACCTCATCCTTCTTCGGCGTGAGCGCCGTGGGCGTCGATTGCGGCAGCCGGTGGAAGCCGCTCCTCGGCAGGCGACCGAAGGTGCGCTCGGCCGCCTGGAGCATCGCCGTGGTGCTCACCGGCCCAACGATCACGAGGGTGAAGGACTCGGGCACATAGTGGCGGCGGTAGAACGAGAGCAAGGTCGTCTCGAGTCAGGCTCTGGATGATCTCGGGCGTGCCGAGCACCGAGCGGCCGTACGGATGACCGTCGAACACCATCGCCGTAAAGCTGACGGACCAGGTGCCGCTGGGGAGTGTCCTCGCTCAGCCGCATTTCCTCGATGACGACCTTCTTCTCGAGCTCCAGCTCGGTCTCATCGAGGCTCGAGTTGACGCTGATGTCGGCGAGCATTTCGATGGCCGCGACCGTGCGAGGCGCCGGCAGCACCACGTGGTAGTAGGTGAAGTCGCGCGAGGTTCCGGCGTTGATCCTGCCGCCGACTGCTTCGACGTCGCGGTCGACGAATCCCTTCGCGCGGGTGGTCGTCCCCTTGAAGAGCATGTGCTCGAGATAGTGCGCGAGGCCGAGCTCCGTCGCCGCCTCGTCGCGCCCCCCGGCGCGCACCCACAGCTGTACCGCCACGACTTCACTGGAGGGGTACTCTTGAATGAGGACGCGGACCCCGTTGTGCAGGACGTGTCGGGTAGGAGCCCCAGACGCGGGGCGAGCCTTGCGGATCCGCCGCTCGAACAGGCCGTCAATACCAGGCCGCTGAGCCCGAAAAGCAGCAAAATACGCGCTATCCTACGCATGGCGTGAGTCAGGCTACCACAAGGCGAGCGACGGGCAGAATGCCGCACCTCCTGACGGCGGGGGACAGGGCACAACGCCACCGGGCTCCGGGAGACGAATTCCGAATAAGTAGGCTGTTTCATTCGTCCTTAGCGATTCAGCCGCCCTGGCACCCCGTTGCTCCTATACCCCGTGAGAGTTGTAGCCACCGACCGAACCTCAATGCCGAGGGGGTGACAAGGATCACGCTGGTCGCCGTGAACGAATCGAACGAAGCCAAACCGAACCGAGAGGAATGGGAAACGACAGATGAAGAGATTTTTGGCGGCAATCATGAGTGTGGCAGTCGTCGCGACCGTGACGCCTGTCGTCGACGCGCAGACGGCCCAGTGCCCGGTCGAAGTCAGCCAGGCGCAGGCGATGCTGCAGAAGGTTTCGAAGGCCCAGGACGTCCAGGCGCCGCGCTCGCTCGCGGGCTCCCGCCAGGACATCCAGGCGCCGCGTGCGGGTCAGGACCTCCAGGCCCCGCGCTCCGGTCAGGACATCCAGGCGCCCCGGTCGCTAGCCGGTTCGCGTCAGGACATCCAGGCGCCGCGCGCCGGCCAGGACCTCCAGGCCCCGCGCTCTGGTCAGGACCTTCAGGCCCCGCGTAGCGGCCAGGACATCCAGGCGCCGCGGACGGGTCAGGACATGCAGGCGCCGCGGGCGGGTCAGGACCTCCAGGCTCCGCGTGCGGGTCAAGACATCCAGGCTCCGCGCACCGGCCAGGACATTCAGGCTCCGCGCGGTCAGGACATCCAGGCGCCCCGGTCGCTAGCCGGTTCGCGTCAGGACATTCAGGCGCCGCGCGCCGGCCAGGACCTCCAGGCCCCGCGTGCGGGTCAGGACCTCCAGGCCCCGCGTAGCTGGCCAGGACCTCCAGGCGCCGCGGGCCGGTCAGGACCATCCAGGCTCCGCGTGCGGGTCAGGACCTCCAGGCTCCGCGTGCGGGTCAGGACCTCCAGGCCCCGCGTGCTGGTCAGGACCTCCAGGCCCCGCGTGCGCGGTCAGGACCTCCAGGCCCCGCGGGCGGGTCAGGACCTCCAGGCTCCGCGCGCGGGTCAGGACCTCCAGGCCCCGCGTGCGGGTCAGGACCTCCAGGCCCCGCGCGCTGGCCAGGACCTCCAGGCTCCGCGGGCCGGTCAGGACCTCCAGGCTCCGCGTGCGGGTCAGGACGTTCAGGCTCCGCGCTCGGTCGCCGGTGCCAAGTCTTCGACGTCGGGTAGCGACGCGGCGAAGCTGGTCCGCGAGGCCGAGGCCGCCTGCAAGGCCGGAAAGATGGACACCGCCAAGGCGAAGGCCGTCGAGGCGATGAATCTGATGAAGTAAGGCTGTATTTTTTGGAGTAGCAGCACCAGGCTCCAGGGGCCGTCCCCTGGAGCCTTCTTTTTTGCATTTCGCGCGGTATAGAATTTTGAACGATGCGTACGTGGGTCGCGAGCCTGCTGTTCCTCGCGGTTCCTTGCCTCGCCAGCGCGGCCCCCCCGGTCCAGGAGGTCCTGCTCCGAGCGAAACCCGCCGTTGCGCTCGTGCTCTCCGAGGTCACGGGGGAGGTGAGCCTGACCTGCCCGGAGGCGGCAAGCACCAGCTGACCCCTCCGCCGTTTCGAGAGACCGGGACCGGCTGGTTCATCAACCCCAGCGGCTGGGTGATCACGAACGGGCACGTCGTCTCTCCGGCGCACCAGCCCAAGCAGGCCGTCGCGCGAGAGCTCGTGGAGCGCGGCGTTCGCCAGGCCTGCGGCGATATGAGCGACCCGGCCCTCGCCGCGGCGATCGCGCGAGCGAAGGTCAAGCTCGACCCGTCGATCTCGGTGATCCTCGTCGAACGGCATGCGGCTGGCCGCGACCGTGGCGAAGTACAGTCCCGCGGTCGCCGGCGAGGGCGCGTCGGGTCGCGGCCTGGCGCTCCTGAAGCTCGAGGTCGCAGACATGCCGGCGCTCGCCCTGGGGGATTCGTCGAACGCCAAGATCGGCGACAGGATCCACATCCTGGGATTCCCGGACGTCGTGCTGAGCCACGAGCTTCTCAACGCCTCGGCCAAGGTCGAGGCGTCGGTCACGAATGGCGCGATCTCCGGCTTCAAGCAAGACGTCGCGAACCAGCCGGTCATCCAGGTCGACGCGCCGGCGGCGGGGGGCAGCAGCGGCGGGCCCGCCGTCGGCTCCGACGGAGCGGTCCTCGGCGTTCTCACCTTCGGGACGCTCGACACCGACCAGGCCACAAACGTCCACGGGATTCAATTTCGTGATCCCGGCGGCCGCGGTCCGCGAGTTCCTGAAAGACACCGGCGTGAAGCTCGACGAGGTCAGCCGGTTCAATACCGCCTGGCACGCAGGTCTCCGGGACTTCTTCGCCGGCAGCTACGGCCGCGCCGAGAAGCACTTCGTCGAGGCGAATCGACTGCTGCCGGATCTCGCCGACGTGCGCCGCATGATGGCCGAAGCGAAGAATCCGCCGCCTCGCCCCTTCCCGTGGAAGCCGATCGCCGCGGGCGCGGCGGTCGTCGCCGTCGCGTGCGTCGCCGCTTTCCTCGTCATGCGCCGGCGGGCCAACCGCTATCGCATCTGGCCGTCGGAGGTGATGCGCCTCATCGAGGCTTCACCGGACGCGCCGCCAGTCATCCTGGACGTCCGCGACAGAGCGACGTACGCCAAGAGCCCGGTGAAGATCCAGGATGCGCGCTATTTCTCACCCGAAGAGCTCGAGACGGGCGTCCGCATCCCTCGACGTGGACGCGAGTCGCACGGTCGTCGCCTACTGCTCCTGACCCGACGAAGCGACGAGCGCCCGGGTGGCGCTGCTGCTCCGGAAGGCCGGCTTTCGAGACGTGAGGATCCTGAAGGGCGGACTCAGCCGATGGGCCGACGCCGGTCTGCCGCTCGACGCGAAGACCGAGGCCACGTCCGCCTGACGAGCGCGGCGCTTACCCGCCGCTCGATCGTCCGCCGGCCAGGAAGTGCACGTGCACGTGGTAGACGACCTGGCCGCCCTCCGGACCGCAGTTGATGCGCAGCCGATATCCGCGCTCGGCCAGTCCCCTGGACTCTCCGATCTTTCGCGCCGCCAGAAGGCAGCGCCCGAGAACCTCGGCGTCCCCGGGCTCCATCGCCATGATCGAGCTGATGTGGCGCTTGGGGACGATGAGCAGATGGATCGGCGCCTTCGGGTAGATGTCCTTGAACGCCAGGACCGCGTCGTCCTCGTACTCGACGTCGGCGTGGCTCTGTCTGCGCGACGATGCGGCAGAAGAGGCAGTCGGTCACGAGGCCCCTCCCGAAACGCCTGCTATAATAGCGCCGCCTCGATCAGACTTCGGAAAAGGAGCGCGGATGGGAACGTGTCCCAAGTGCAAGCTGAAGATCCGGAAGAACGGTAATCACGTCAAGCTCGGCTCGACCTGGTATCACAAGGCTTGCCCGCGGCGCCAGGCCGCTCAGGCCAAGGCCTAACGCGCCGGCGCACTCCGAGTCCTCGCGGACTCCTCGCACCGCTCAACTCGCAGCCCCGTAGAGCCCGATCGGACGCTTGACGTAGAGCCCCTGCGGCTCACCGACGACTTTGCCGTCCTGAAACACCGTGCGTCCCCGCAGGAGCGTCAGAGTCGGCCAGCCCCGCACCCGCATCCCCGCGAACGGCGTGAAGTCTTGCGCCGAGTGGAGCACCTCGGGCGAGACGACGTGCTCGCGCGCGGGATCCAGCACGACCAGATCCGCGTCGCTGCCGACAGCGAGGGTGCCCTTGCGCGGATAGAGGCCGAAGGCGCGCGCAGGGTTGGCGCTGGCCAGCTCCACGATACGCGTCAGCGGCAGTCCGCGCCGAAGGTGTCCCTCTGAGATCAGATACGGGTAGAGCAGCGCGGTTCCACCGAAGCCGGGCAGCGCCTTCCAGAGGTCCTCGCCCTTGTCCTCCTCGGCGCAGCACGCGTGATCGCTCACCACCGTATCGATGCGGCCGTCCTCCACCGCCTGCCAGAGCGCCTCGCGATCGGTCTCGGTTCTGATCGGCGGGTTGACCTTGCCGACGATCCCTCCGGCCGTCGCGTGAGTGAGCGCCAGGTGATGCAGGGTCGTCTCGAGCCGGATGTCGAGGTGCGGATACCGATGCCGGCCGTCCGCGCCGCTCGCCACGGCCTCCGAGCTCGAGAGGTGGAGCAGGTTCACCGGGCAGCGCGTGGCGTCGGTGAGCACCAGAGCCTCCGCGATCGAGAGCTGCTCGGTCAGCGGCGGCCGCGAGCGATGGTAGCCTTCGAGGCCGCCGGGACCAGAGCGCTTCACCTCCTCGATGAACACGCGGATCAGCTCGGCCTGCTCGCAGTGCAGGCTCAGGGAAACTCGGCCGTGCGCGCCGTACTTGAGCGAGGCGGCCGCGACCTGGCGCATCAGGAGATAGAGGTGGCCGAGGTCGTAGGTGTCGGCCATCGTGTAGGCGCTGCCGCGCGTTGAGTCGGACGTGAGGTTCAGGCCCTTGTAGAACATGTAGTACTTGAACGAGCCGACCCCCTGCTCGCCGACGAGCCAGTCCACTTCGTGCAGCTGCTCGGTCGTCATCACGCCGATGTGGTAGCCGAAATCGGTGTGGGCATGGCCGAGGGTGGCCGCCACGACCTCGGGGAAGATCGTTCGGTAGGGGCCGGTCTTGTTCAGATAGTTCAGCCCGGTGCGGAAGTAGCTGATGACGGTGGTGACGCCACCCGCCAGGGCCGAGGCCGTCTCGCTGCGCGCGTCAGTGGCGAGGTCGCGGTAGATCCCGATGTGGAAGTGCGAGTCTACGGCGCCCGGAAGCACCAGCTTGCCGCGAGCGTCCACGATCCGGTCGGCGTCCGCCGGCGCGATCGAGTCCGCCAGCGCGCCGATACGGCCGGCGCGGATGCCGACGTCGCAGCGCAGGACACCAACGTAGGGAACGACCACCGTGCCATTCAGAACGGCGGTATCGTAGCGGGGCATGGCGAGGGGATGAGCGAGACGGGCGGGGCGGTTCTGTCAGTGGGCGGCGGCGCTGAGGGCGGTCTTGATGACCCACACGAAGTCGATGACGAGCGCCACGACGAGAATCAACGAACCGATGTTCAGCCCGAGCCCGACTCCCTTGTCATCCATTGGCTCCCTCCGGGTTGAGTTCTCGGCGCGACCCTAGCACATTCGTGCTGGGTCGACAAAGCTCACGTAGACGATCAAGGCAGTGCGCGCTGCAAGCCGTCGCGGGGCTGGGGCCCCGCCGGCCGAGGCGCGCTGGTGGTCCAGGCAGTGCGCGCCGCAGGCCGTCGCGGGGCTGGGGCCCCCGCCGGCCGAGGCGCGCTGCGGTCCAGGAGGCGACGATGAGGCTCACCGGGAAGGTGGTGCTGGTGACCGGCGCCCAGCAGGGGATCGGACGCGCCATTGCGCTGGCGTTCGCGCGCGAGGGCGCCGACGTCGGCGTGAACTACCTCGACGATCGTGACGCCGCCGAAAAGGTCGCGCACGAGGTTCGCGGCGCCGGCCGCCGCGCCGTACTCGTCCAGGCCGACGTCGCGCAGCCGGCCGGCGCGCAAACCATGGTCGGGCAAGTCGTCGGCGAGCTCGGTGGGCTCGACGTGCTCGTCAACAACGCGGGTGTCTATCCGCGCGTGCCGTTTCTCGAGATGCGCGAGAGCGACTGGGATCTCGTTCTCGATGTGAACCTGAAGGGCGGATTCTTCTGCGCGCAGGCGGCGGCGCGGGCCATGATCGCCGGACGCCGGCGAGGCGCTGTCATCAACATGGCGTCGCAGGCGATCCGCGGCGCCGTGCGAGGCGTTCACTACTCGGCGAGCAAGGGCGGGGTCGTCGCGATGACCCGCGCGATGGCGCTCGAGCTGGCACCCCACGGCATCCGCGTGAACGCGATCGCGCCCGGGCTCACCGACACCGCGCAGCCGCGCTACGGGAACAGCGAGGAGGAGCTCGCCGTGATGGCGAGCGCGGTGCCGCTGGGGCGTATGGCGCAGCCCGACGACATCGCCGGGATCGCCGTGTTTCTCGCAAGCGAAGAGGCGGGGCACATGACCGGCCAGACCGTCCACGTGAACGGCGGCTCGTTCATGCCGTGACGTCACCGGCGATTCGGCGAATCCGCGCGGACGAGGGACCGAGCCTTCGAGTCCTTCGCCTGCGCGCTCTGGCCGATGCGCCGATGGCGTTCGGCTCGACGCTCGCGAGGGAGGAGGCGTTCACCGACGACGTGTGGCGCGAGCGCGCGCAGCGCGGCGCTTCGGGTGTCGATACCATCACCTTCGTCGCCGAGCGCTCCGCGCAATGGCTCGGGATCGCAACGGGGCTCGCCGGCGCTCTCGAGAATCCGGCCGATTCTCGGCCGGAGCTCGTCGCGATGTTCGTCGCTCCCGAGGCGCGCAGGTGCGGTCTCGGCATCGCTCTCGTCGAGGCCGTCGCCGGCTGGGCGCGAGATCGGAAGGCTCCGGGTCTCACCCTCTGGGTGACCGCCGCGAATGAGGCCGCCGTCGCCCTGTACACGAGATGCGGGTTCAGGCGGACCGGCGAAAGCAAGCCCCTCGATCGCGCCCCAGGAGTGGCATCGATTCGAATGGCTCGCGACCTCCTCTGAGCCGGTGTGAAGCATGGCCACTCTCGGCCTCGTCCAATCGAGCGGGAGGCCTGACGGCGCCGACCTTTCTTCATAGCGTGTAACTCTCGCCGGCCTCGCCGAGAGCTCGGCGGAGTTCGTCGGGCCGCGTTTTCGCACACCTATGCTCTGGCAGTCTCCTTGCTTCCTCGTGGTTTCAGCATGAGCGCTTACGAAAACATCTGACGCATGCCGCGGCGATCCGCGCCGCAGGAGAGGCCGTCCCCAACGTCCCCACCGCCAAGGAGTGACCTCATGAAAGCCACGCAGTCCATGATCGCGTTGGTCGCGGCGCTGGGCGTGCTGACCCTCGCGTCGCCCCTCGCCGCCGAGCAGAAGACGGCGCCCACAGGCAAGAAGCTCCAGCGCAGCGATCGCAATTTCATCATCAAGGTCGCCCAGGGCGGGCAGGCCGAAGTCGAGCTGGGACGACTGGCGCAAGGCAAGGCCACCAGCGAACCGGTCAAGCACTTCGCGCGACGAATGGTCGAAGACCACGGCAGCGCCAACCGGGAGCTGATGGAACTGGCCGCCAACAAGGGTGTGAAGCTCGACGACAAGGCGGCGAAGCACGACCGCCTCCTGGAGCGATTGGCAAAGCTCCAGGGGCCGGAATTCGATCGCGAGTACGTCAAAGCGATGGTCAAGGACCACAAGGAGGACGTCGCGGAATTCCGCCGCATGCACTCCGATGCCGTCGATCCGAATCTGAAAGCCTGGGTGGACAAGACACTGCCGACCTTGGAGGACCACTTGAAGACCATCGAAGCGATCCAGGCGCAGATGGTTTCGGCGAAGTAGTCATGCTCTCCCCGCCGTCCTGACAAATGCACGGCCAGGGCCGAAGATGTGCGACTCTGACGCGGGAGGTTTGCCCTGGCGACGGCCGACACGACGCAGCTGCCCCTCTGGATCAAGATCGGTTACACGCTGTTCGTTGCCGTCCTCGTACCTATCTATCTCAAGCACTATGGCCCCGCGAACTTCCTCTGGTTCTCCGATGTGGCGCTCCTGGCGATGGTGGCGGGGTTGTGGGCGGAGAGCTCACTCATCGTGAGCACCATGACCGTAGCGGTGGCGCTACCAGAATTGCTCTGGAACCTGGATTTCCTCGCGCGCTTGCTCACCGGGCGCGCGCCGCTGGGCATGGCCACGTACATGTTCGATGACAACCTTCCCCGCTACCTTCGCGGGCTGTCGCTGTTCCACGTCGGGCTGCCCGTGCTGCTTTTGTGGTCTCTCGCACGTCTGGGTTACGACCCCCGCGCGCTGCCCACACAGATCGTCTCGGGGACGCTCTTGATGATCCTGTCGTATGCGTTGACGAGCCCCGCGGAGAACATCAACTGGGTCTTCGCGCCAGGTTCCAAGCGGCTGCAGTGGCTCCCGCCGCTGGCCTACGTGACGATGCTCATCGTGGGCTTTCCACTCTTCGTGTACTGGCCGACCCACCTGGCGCTCATGAGGTTGTTTCCGATCGCGCCCTGAACGAGGGCGTGAAAATTTGACGTCCTGGGCGCAATATTTCTCGATAAGTCTTACACGCCGTCGTCGAGCGCGAGCACCGCTCGCGGGATTTCGGCGGTCGATGCTTCTGGCACATCGGTTGCAGCCGGCTGAAGATATGCCGCCCCGCGCTCTGTGGAAGGGTTCCATCAGCTTCGGCCTCGTGACGGTGCCGATCAGCCTCGTGTCTGCGAGCGAGCCGCGAGAAACGCTCGCGTTCAACCTTCTGCACCGGAAAGACCGAAGCCGGATCGTCGAGAAGCGCGTCTGCGTGAAGGAAGACGTCGAGGTGCCCTGGAAGGACATCGTCAAGGGCTACCAGTACGCAAAGGACCGGTACGTCGTCGTCACGGACGAAGACTTCGCCAACGTGCGGGTTCCCGCCACGCAGACGTTCGACATTCGCCGGTTCGTGCCGGCGGCCGACGTCGAGGACCTGTACTTCAACCATCCGTACTACGTGACACCGCAGGGAAAGTCCGCGGTGAAAGCGTATGCCCTGCTCCGGGATGCGCTTCGGGCCGCCGGCAAGCTGGCGATCGGGACGATTGTGCTCCGGCAGCGCGAGCATCTGGCGGCGCTGGAGCCCGTCGACGAGGCTCTCGTGCTGACGACGATGCGATATGCGCACGAGATCCGCCGGCAGAAGGACCTTGGTCTTCCCGCATCCGGTAAAGGCTGGAGCGACTCGGAGATGAAGCTGGCCCGCCAGCTCATCGACACGCTGGCCGGCGAGTGGGATCCCGCGGAGTACCGCGACACGTACTCCGAAGCGCTTCGCCGGGTGATCAAGGACAAGGTCGAGGGCAAGGAGACGACCGCGCAGGACTTGCCGGCGCCGGCCCGCGTGACGGATCTGATGGAGGCGCTCAAGCGGAGCCTCAAGGAGCGCCCGCGGGCGCTCGCCAGCGCGGGCGGACGGCGCCTGGGCGCATCGAGAAAAACGACGCGAGCGCGTCGCACCGCGGCGTGACTCCGTAGGCAAGCGAGTTCGTGCAGGCAAGGAAGTGGGCCGTCGTCCCGCCGGGTATCAGCGCTGGCGCGATCTGCTCTTCGTCCACTGGCCCGTGCCCATAGAGGCGCTGCGCCCGCTCGTGCCGCCGCAGCTCGAGATCGATTCGTTCGCTGGCCAGGCATACGTCTCGTTGATCCCGTTCGTGATCGTCGATTCGCGGCCGGCGAATGCGCCGCGGGCGCTGGCAAGTCGCTTTCTCGAGGTGAATCTCCGCACGTACGTCCGCTACCAAGGTAGCGAGCCGGGAATATATTTCTTCTCCCTCGAGGCCTCGTCCCTGCTCGCCGTCGCCGCGGCGAGACTGCTCTTTGGTCTTCCGTACTTCCCGGCCGACATGTCTATACGACGCGCGGGCTCCCGCATCGAGTACACCGCCCGCCGGCGCGGGGCACGCGACGTCCGGCTCGACATCGCCTGGTCGATCGGCGACGAAATAGGCGCCGCGGCCGGCGGGACGCGAGATCATTTCCTGATCGAGCGTTATAGCCTCTACGTGACTCGGCGTGGGAGGCTCTACCGTGGACGCGTGCGGCATCTTCCCTACCCGCTCCGCCGGGCTACGCTGGAGAGCCTGGTCCAGACGATCGCCGACGCGGCCGGAATTTCCGCGCCGACCGATCCGCCCTTTTGCCACTGTTCGCCCGGAGTCGACGTCGAGATCTTCTGGCTGGAGCGGCTGGCCGCAGGCTCGGGTTAGCGCCGTAGCAAGCGCCGTACGAGCTCGGTCACGGCGCCGTAGACGAGATGCAGGCCGAACTCTTTCGCCTCCTTGCCGATCGGCTGACGCGTGGGAGGCTCGGCCAGACCGAGCGCGGGCACCGCGACGACGTGAGCGCCGAGCCAGACGGCCGCGCCGAACGGTAACCCGAAGGCTGTCGTCACTCGGGGCACGACCTCTGCCGCGGCTCCGTAGACAGCGCCGACCCCGGCGCCGAATGCGTAGTGGACGACAGAGCCGGCCAGACCCTTCTGATCCTCGGCCAGCCTGTAGCCGACCAGGCGCGTCGCCGCGGATGCGACCTTCACGGTCGAGTCCTCGGGCTCCCCGGACGGCGGACTCTGAGCTGGCGGACTTAGATCGGCCAGAATCCGGTGGGCTATGCTCATCGCACCCGCTGCCAGAAGGCCTCCGACCAGACCGACCACCGCCCCGCGCGCCACGTCCACGCTGTTCATGATTCAGTGGAGTTGCAAGGGGTATGCCCGACGACAGGCCCGGCAAGTGGACGGTCGCAGCCCTCCGTGGAAAGATAAGCTCATGGGGCTGCGCGAGTATCAGCGCAAGCGGGATTTCAAGAAAACGCCGGAGCCCGCGGGCCACGTCGCGGAGGAGCCTCGCGCGCAGCAGCGCGCGTTCGTAGTTCAGAAGCACGCGGCGTCACGGCTTCACTACGACTTTCGGCTCGAGCTCGAAGGAGTCCTCAAGAGCTGGGCGATCCCGAAAGGCCCCAGCCTCGATCCCGCCGACAAGCGTCTGGCGATGCACGTCGAGGATCACCCGCTCGAGTACGGCGACTTCGAGGGCATCATTCCCAAGGGTCAGTACGGCGGCGGCACCGTGCTCCTGTGGGATCGCGGCACGTGGCAGCCGGTCGGCGATCCGCACAAGTCCTATCGCGCGGGCTCGATGAAGTTCACGCTCGACGGCAAGAAGCTCCGCGGAGGCTTTGCGCTCGTGAAGATCGGCGCCCGCCGGCAAAGCCGAGGCGACGACCGCAGCTGGCTACTGATCAAGGAGCGCGACCAGCAGGCAGCGCCCGGCCGGCCGATCGTCGAGAGTCAGCCGAAGAGCGTCGCGTCCGGCCGCACTCTGGAGCAGATCGCCGCTGCCGAGGACCGCGTCTGGCATTCCAACCGCGACGGCGACGACGCTGCGGCGCCCCCGATCGACGTGCCGGGCGCGCGTCGCGCCGCTCTCCCGAAAACTATTCGGCCTCAGCTCGCGACCCTCGCCGAGCGGCCGCCCGCTGGAGACCGTTGGCTGCATGAGCTGAAACACGACGGACATCGCGTGCTCGCGCGGCTCGATCACCGCCGCGCTCTGCTGTCGAGCCAGAACGGCCGTGACTGGACCGACAAGTTCCCGACCGTGGCGGCCGCCGTCGCGCGCCTGCCCGCCGAGCAGGCGATCCTCGATGGTGAAGTCACGGTCCTCTTGCCTGACGGCACCAGCAGCCTCGAAGCGATCGAGAAGCTCGAGTCGGGCACCGGCAGCGGCCAGCTCGCGTACATGATCTTCGATCTGCTGTACCTCGACGGCCGCGATCTCAGCGGCGCGCGCCTCGAAGACCGCAAGGCGGCGCTGGCGCGGTTGCTCGCCTCGGCCAACGACAAGGCCGCCGTGCTCCGCTACAGCGATCACGTCGTCGGCCCGGGCGCCGACTTCTTCGCGCAGGCGTGCCGGCTCGGTGCTGCAGGCGTCGTGTCCAAGCGCCGCGACGCGCCCTATCGCGGCGGTCGCAGTGTCGACTGGCGCGAGGTCAAGTGCCGCAAGCGCTCTACGCGGCGAGGCAGCGCCCAGGGCAAACCGGTCCGCGAGGTCGTCCGCGAGCCGCGGTCGAAGGCCGGACCCGGCGAAGCCTCCGTGGCCGGCGTACGGCTCACGCATACCGACCGGATCCTCTATCCCCCGCAGGGAACGACCAAGCTCGACCTCGCGCGGTTCTACGAGTCGATCGCGGACTGGATCCTGCCGCACCTTGCCGACCGACCGACCACCCTCGTGCGCTGCCCCGAAGGCGTGCACAAGACCTGCTTCTATCAGAAGCACACCGGGTACTGGGCGCCGGAGAGCCTTCGCAGGGTCAAGATCCAGGAGAAAAAGAAGGTCGGGGAATACCTGGTGGTCGACTCGCTGGCCGCGCTGATCGGTCTGGTGCAGATCGGAATCCTCGAGATCCACACGTGGAACTCGGTCGTGGAGCGGCTCGAGCAACCCGACCGGGTCGTGTTCGATCTCGACCCGGGGCCGGGCGTCAAGTGGCCCGCGGTCCTCGAATGCGCGCGGCTGATCCGCGACGCGCTCGAGGCGCGCGGCCTCGCCAGCTTCGTGAAGACCACCGGCGGCAAGGGCCTTCACGTCGTGGTTCCGCTCGTCCCGGGTCCGAGCTGGGAGGAGACCACCGCGTTCACGCGCGAACTCGCCGAATCCGCGGCGCGCGACAACCCGCGTCGATACATCACGCGAATGGCGAAGGCCGAGCGCGAGGGAAAGATCTTCATCGACTACCTGCGAAATATCCGCGGCGCCACCAGCGTGGCGGCCTACTCCACGCGTGCCAAGCCCGAGGCGACGGTGTCCGTGCCGCTCGCCTGGGACGAGCTCTCGCCGCGGATCACCGCGGACCATTTCACGATCGCGAATCTGCCGAGCCGCCTGGCGGGTCTCACCGCGGACCCATGGGCGGCCTACTGGACGACGCGCCAGAAGCTTCCCAAGGTCGGCGCCGGCTCCTAGCCGCAGCCGAGCCAACCGGAGTTCGACAGCAGCATCCACGGTGCCGCTTCGTCGCCTGCGCAGGAATTCGACACGACTCGCCTACTATCGTGACCGATAGGGTCGCCGTATGAGACTAACGTCCAATAGATCGCTCTCGGCGAGTTGGTTGACCTTTCACCCGATGTGCTTGAGCCGAAGACCGAAAGGGCGACTGGGAGCGCGCCGTCTGAGGGCGGCGCTCTCGATTCCCCAGTCCTGCATCGGCGGCACCCTTCTTACCTTGTGCTCCTGACGTGACCGTTCGGATCGGTACGCGCCGAGACACCGCCCGTGATTTCGTGACAATCGACAGGCGGCTGACGCTGCGAGCTGGGATCTGTGGCAGGACCCGCAGGAGCGCTACGACCTCTTCATGAACAACTTCACCGAGAGGAACCTGGACCCTCGTCACGATCTCCGAGGCGATCAAAACGCTCATGAAGACCTACGTGACGCACCCGCCGCGCAAGCTGCAGAGCGAAGGATACACGGGTCCGATCACGCTCCTCCCGTCCTGTGGGTTACCGACGACGCGAACAAGGAGGATGTAAGATCATGATTCGATTGATGCGTTCACCGCGCACTCGTTGCACGGCCGTACTCGCGCTCGGACTCGTACTGGCCGTCTGCACGGCCGCCGGCGCGCAAACCGATCCCCTGCCCTCGTGGAACGACGGCCCGGCCAAGCAGGCGATCCTGGAATTCGTGCGCGTCACCACCGACAAGGCAAGCCCCAAGTTCGTGGCGCCCGAGGCGCGCATCGCCGCGTTCGATCAGGACGGCACCACCTGGGTCGAGCAGCCGATGTACACGCAGGTGCTGTTCGCGCTGCATCAGGTCGGGGTCTTGGCCGAGAAGGACCCGAAGATGAAGGACGTCGAGCCCTTCAAGACCGTGCTATCCGGCGACCGGGCGGCGATGGCCAAGCTGACGATCCCCGACCTCGAGAAGATCCTCATGGTCACGCACAGCGGCATGACGGTCGAAGCGTTCCAGCAGATCGTTCAGGATTGGATCGCCAAGGCGAAGCATCCGCGCTTTCAGCGTCCCTTCACCGAGCTCGTCTATCAGCCGATGCTCGAAGTGATGCAATACCTGCGCGCGAGCGGCTACAAGACGTACTTCGTCACCGGCGGCGGGCAGGATTTCGTGCGCGCGTACGCCGAGAAGGTCTACGGCATCCCGCCCGAGCAGGTCGTGGGCTCGGCCGCCGACACGAAGTTCGGGTACGACAAGAGCGGGAAGGCCATTCTGACCAAGGTGCCCAAGGTCCTGCTGGTCGACGACAAGATCGGCAAGCCGGTCGGCATCCATCTGATGATCGGGCGCCGCCCGATCGTGACCTTCGGCAACTCCTCGGGCGACCAGCAGATGCTCGAGTACACCCAGGCTGGCGACGGTGCCAGACTCATGCTGCTCGTGCACCACGACGACGACAAGCGCGAGTACGCCTACGGGCCGAAGTCGAAGGTCGGTACCTTCCCCGACACGCTGATGGCCGAGGCCAAGAAGCGTGGCTGGATCGTCATCAGCATGAAGAACGACTGGAAGAAAATCTTCGCGTTCGAATGAGCGGGATCCTCAAAGGCTCGGGGCGTGGAAGCTCACGCGCCTGACTTCCACGTCCCGTAGCGTCCGCTCTCGACCGAGGTCAGGAACTCGCTGACGAGCTGGTTGAAGAGCCCCGGCTCCTCGATGTTCACCGTGTGCCGGTCATCGGCACCACCACGAGGCCGGCGTGGGGGATAGCCACGATAGTTCCAGGTGATCACCCGGTAGCGCCTGGAGAAGTATCGGACCTGCTGCTCCCATGAGCGGTAGTCGCCGCCGTACTCGTGACACCAGATGAGCGGGAAGCCCTGGCCGGTGTCCTCGTAGTAGAGATCGATAGGGCCGGTGACGGACGCGAGACGCGCGGTCGGCATGACTGGCCCTCACACCTCCACGATCGCGGCCGGCCGCTCGACGTCGGCCGGCGCCTCGGCCACGCGGGGCCGGCGGCCGAGGAAGATGACGAACGGGACGACCGCAGCGAAGATCCAGGCGAGGCGCCAGAAGTTGTCGATGAACGACAGGGACAGCGCCTCGCGCTGCACCGTCTCGTACAGGGTCGCCAACGCCTGCCCTTCCGCGCTGACCGCGTCCGCCCCCCGCTCGGCGAAGGTGTCGGTCAGGGCCTGGTAGTGGTTCCACACGTCCGGGTCGTACAAGCTCACGTGGGACACCAGCTGCGCCTGATGTGTCTGGGCGCCGCGCTGGAGCAAGGTAGCCATCGTGGCGATGCCGATGCTGCCTCCGGCGGTCCTGATGAAGTTGAAGAGCCCGGAGGCGTGACCCATCTCGCGCATCGGGACGGCGCTGAGAGCCACCGTCGAGAGAGGCACGAAGGTGAGCCCGATACCGAGCCCCTGGACGAAGCGCGGCAGCATGACGTCCCAGTAGCGTCGCCTCCAGGGTGAGGGTCGCCATCAGGTACATGGCGTAGGCGTTGATCGCGCAGCCCGTCACGATGATCCAGCGGGGGTCGATGCGGTTCATGAGGGCGGCGGCGATCGGCATCGTGATCAAGGTGGACATGCCGCCCGGGGCCAGCACCAGCCCCGCGAGCATCGCCGTGTATCCCATGAGGATCTGGGTGAACAGCGGCGAGAGCACCATGATCCCGTAGAAGGCGATGCTGATGACGAACATGGCGGCCGTGGCCACCGCGAACGTGGAGTGGCGCAGCACGCGCAGGTCGACGACCGGGTCGGCCACCCGCAGCTCGCGCACGACCAGGGCCACGAGCGATACCGCAGCCACGACGCTCAGCCACACGATGAGCGGAGAGGCGAACCAGTCTTCACGCTGGCCGCGGTCGAGCACGAACTGGAGCGCGGCGACCCCGGTCACGAGCAGCGCGAGGCCCGGCACGTCGATACGCCGCACCGCCGGCCGCTCCGTGGTCGAGTCCGGGACGAACAGCCACGCCAGCAGCACCGCCACCGCCCCGACGGGCACGTTGATGTAGAACACCCAGCGCCAGCTCCAGTTGTCGGTGATCCAGCCGCCGAGGGTCGGCCCGACGATCGGCGCGAACATGATGCCGATGCCCCAGACGGCCATCGCCATCCCGCGCTGGCTCGCGGGAAACGTCTCCATCATCGTCGCCTGTGAGAGCGGCACGAGCGGCCCACCGGCCAATCCTTGCAGGAAGCGCGCGATCACGATGAAGGCCAGGCTGGGCGCCGCCCCCGCCGCGGCCGAGGTGAGGGTGAAGGCCACCGTGGCGAAGAGGAAGAGCCGCTTGCGCCCGAGGAGATCGGTCAGCCAGCCCGTGATGGGCAAGCTGATGGCATTGGCGACGAGGAACGCGGTCAGCACCCACGTGATCTCGTCCACGCCCGCCGACAAGGTGCCGCGCATGTGATCGAGGGCGACGTTGGCGATGGTGACGTCGAGGATCACCAGGATCGTGGCCATCATCATCGTGGCGGCCACGATGGCGCGCTGCAGGCCCGGGCTCATCTGAGCTCGATGACGGGAACGACCGACATACCGGGCACCAGGAGTGCGTGCCCGTTCTGCCCCGGCTCGAGCACGAGCTTCACCGGGATGCGCTGGACGACTTTCACGAAGTTGCCCGAGGCGTTCTGGGGAGGTAGGAGGGAAAACCGGGAGCCGGTGCCGCTCTGAATCGAGTCCACTCGCCCGCGAAGCACGAGACCGGGGTGCGTGTCGACCGAGATCGACGCGCGCTGGCCCGGGCGCACGTGGGTGAGCTGCGTCTCTTTGTAGTTCGCGATCACCCACACGTGGCCGGCGTCGACGACAGCGAGGAGCGGCTGGCCCGGCTGCACGACCTGGCCGACCTCCACCGTGCGCCGCGTGACGCGACCGGCGACCGGCGCGAAGATCGTGGTGTACTCGAGGTTCAGCTCGGCCTCTTTCAGCGCCGCGCGCGCCTCGGCCATCTTCGCCTCCGCGCTGGCCGCCTCCGCGCTGCGGATCGTCACCTCGCCCCGACGGCTCCTGGCGTCACCGAGCCCCGCTTCGGCCGCCTCGCGCTGCCGGACCGCTTGCGCGATCGCCACTTCCTGACTGGCCAGCTCGGCCTCAGCCTGGGCCACCTCGGCGCGCGCGCCGTCGAGGCGACGCCGGGCCGCCTCGAGGGCCGCGCCGGCCGTCCTGTACGCGCTCTCCGCGTGATCGAACTCCTGACGCGGAATCAGCCCGCGGTCGAGCAGCTCCTGCATCCGCCCGCGATCGAGGCCCGCTCGATCGAAGTCCGACTGGCGCGCGGCGACGTCCGCCGTCGTCGCCTCGACAGCCGCCCGGCGCACCAGGAGTCGGCTGCGGCGCTCTTCGATCACGCGCCGGGCGCTGTCGATGCCGAGCGCCGCCCCCGCCGCCGTTGCCTCGGCGAGCGCGACCTGACTCCGAGTTGACCCATCGGTCACGGGCACGCCCGCGGCGGCTGTCCGCAGGTGGCTTTCCGCCGTCGCCACCGCGGCGCGGGCCTGGTGGACTTTCACTTCGAGATCGCGTGGGTCCAGGCGCACGAGCGGAGCGCCCGCGGGCACTTCCTGGTTGTCGCTCACGAGCACCTGCACCACGGTGCCGCGCACCCGTGCGCTCACCGGCGAGACGTGGGCCTCGACGAACGCGTCGTCGGTCGAGACGTGCCGGTCCCAGTAGCGCCAGACCTGGAAGCCGTACACGCCGACGACCACCGCGACGACGCCGAGCAGGGCGAGGATCACGGTGCGTCGGCGCCGACGCCCAGCGCCCATTCGCCGGAGGGCGTTCCCGGTGTCGGTGCTGCTCACGGTGACGTCCTCCCCAGCGCGATGACGGTGTTCATCGCGTTCTCGCCCCGGCTTCTTTCCTATCGCTCGGGCGGTGTCCGAGCCCCGCCGAGAGAGTTCGCGCGGTGGCCGTCACCTCGATGGCGAGCGTTCTGGCCCTGGGGCCAACCCGATCCGTGGGCCCGCCGATCGCACACGCACCGGCGACGCGGCCGTAGCGATCGAAGACGGGCGCCGCGATCCCGGACGCACCCGGCACCAGCTCGTCGGTGGTCACGCAGACCCCGGCGCGCCGGATCGTCTCGAGCGAGGCGCGGAGGCGCGGGCAGGCTCGTCACCGTCCGCTCCGTGTGGCGAGCGAGCGACAGCGACTTCAGCACTTGCTCACGCTCGTCGGGCGACAGAAAGGCGAGGATGACCTTGCCGCTGGAGGTCGCGTGGAGCGGACGGCGATCGCCGACTCCGCCCGCGTATCGGATGACATGGTCGCTCTCGACCTTGTCGACGTAGACGATGGACGCGCGGTCGCTGCAGAGCGTGCCGAGGAACACGGTCTCCCCAGTCCGCCGCATCAGATCCACCACCGCCGGCCGCGCCACCTCGACCAGATCCCGGTGCGCGGGCGCAGCCGAGCCGAGATCGAGCACGCTCGGGCCAAGCCGGTATTCGAGGGCGCGCCCTTGCGCCAGGTATCCGCGCGCGGTCAGCGCCCGCAGGAGGGGCAGCAGGCTGCTCTTTGGCGCCCCGAGGCGCGCGCTCACCTCGCGCAGGGCGAGGCCGTCGCGGCTTACCGCGAGCAATTCGAGGATGTCCACGACGCGGTTCGCCGCGCGGTGCCCCCCGTCCGTGCTCGTGGGACGCGGGCGCACCGGAGGGACCGGTCTGCCCCGCGTTCGGCTATCGGTATTGCGTTCCGTATTCGGCACGGAGGCAGTATAGCCGATCGCCGCATTGGTGGCCAGCGGGTCCCGGCGGTCGGGCCGGTTCCCGCGTGAGCACCTGCAACTTTCGACTTTCGATCAGGTGCAGGGCGATCAGGTGTGCACGAGCCCGCTCACACCGTTCAGTGATTCAGACTTCTGGTGGGATAGCTCGGCGAGTGACGTTCGCGCGAACGAAGTGTTACCCCTGACCGCTGTCGATGTCCGGTTCCGGGCCGCTCTGCAATCCCTTCACGGCCTCTAACCACAACTCGTGACATCGAGGATGGAAGTGGATCTCCCGTCGATCTGCCCGTGCCAGTTCGAATGGGTAGAGCGGGTGCACATCAAGAGTTCTCCTGTCGCACGCGGCGCACGAACAGCCAGAATGCTTGCATTGCTGCTCTGCTGGAATCGCTATTGTCCCTGCGATTGCTTCGGCGAAGCGCAGGTTGATCTGCGACTTGATATGAGTGCAAACGGCACACAGGCGCTCGGTCTTCAGCTCGGCCAGCTCATGGCAGACTCGGCAGATCTGTCTCGTCGTTCTCCTGTTGAGGAAGCTCAGACTTACATGGGGCACTATCGTCCCTCCTGTCGGGGGGACGGAACCTTCAATCCGGATGCCCGGCGGTCAGTCGTCAGAAGAATCAACCCTTTATGCCGGCACCGCTCGCCCGGCCGGGACAGTCTGACCAAGCCGGTGGGTCAACAAGGCTCACGCCGGAGGATCAGGAGGCCGGGTTGCGGACTGACCGTCGCCCCGAGCCGGCTTACGAGTTGACCAGGAGCTGGGGCCGCTTCGTCGCGATCCGTGTCGTCATGTGCTCCCGGATCTGTTCCGTCATGACGGCCTCGGGCGGCGATTTCCCATACCCGCCGAGCGCCGCGATCTGCTCCTCCGAGAATTCGGGAGCCACGTTGTGCAGGCATTCATGAAAGACGAGGCCGGCGGTCTTCTTGGCGGATTGCGTTGTAATCGTCAGCTTGCCCCTCGTCATCACGGCTACGTCGCGGTAGAACTCGGAGCCGATGAGCTTTCCGCGTTTGCTCGTATGGCCCGCGATGCCGGCTCGGAGCGTCGGCGGCCGCTCCATGTGCTTCACGATGACCGACGAGGCCACGTCTCGCACATGGTGCATTCGTATCGTGTCGGACTCGGATTGACCGCCCCAGCCGACGAAGACCGAGTCGCTCGAGGCGTTGAAGGCTTCGTCGAATATGGCCTTCAGCTCGACCTCGATCTCTTCTCGCCTCTCGCTGGTAATCCCGGCGTGATTGATCATCTTGAGGTTGTATGCCGTCATGCGCGCCTCCCTGTCATCTGTCGAGCGCGTGTCCCCTCGGGGCCATCTCATTCGAGTAGGAGGCAACAGCGATGCCAGGGGCCGGTCGCGCGCAAGTTCGCGGTTTTTCGAGTTGGCCACGACCGCCGAGCGTTATCCGAGGCGGGCGACGTGCCCGACGATCGGGAGAACTTCCCGGCGTCCGGACGACCTGTTCTTGGCCGATCGGCTCTTTTCCCATCGGATAATCTCTTCATGGACGGCCGCTTCGCCCGTGCCCTCCGGCGGCTCGTGCCGGCTCTGGCTGTGCTGCTAGGCGCGAATGCCGCCCTGTCGGACGCGGGCGAGGCGGACATCTCTCCCGACGTGCTGGATGAGCTCGAAAGCACGATCTGCATCGCGGCGAGCAACTGGACGAATTCTCTCGAGGAGCACGCCAAGCGGCAGTCCATCCCGGTGGAGACTCTCTCGGGGACCATCAGCGACCCGGCGCGTCGGGAGTACCTGCAGCGGCGGCTGGACGCAACGCTCACCGCCGCACAGCAGGGGCTCATCGACAGCCATCGTCGTCAGCTTTCGGAAGCCCAGCGACGGTACAGAGACCTGGTGGGTCACGAGTTCGATCTCTCGCTCTGCGACCAGTCGGACCGTCGAATCCAGCGCCGGCAGGCCTGGGACGCCAAGCGGCAAGACGCAGACGCGCAGCGGCAGGCAGAGAAGCTAGCCGCGACGGACGAGTCGATGATTGCGGCCGCCTGCCGCGAGCTGCAGGTCATCAAAGGCCCGCCGCCCGAGGCTCGCTCGTCGTTCGCCGAGAGCGATGTTCGGCTCTGGCAAGCGAGGGCCAGGGAGAACTACGACCGCCTGTCTCGCGCGTACGAATCGCGAACCGGGAGACGCTTCGACGCCGCTCGTTGTCCCCCAACCTCGTTTTGATGTGAACCGTTTCTCGTAGGGGCGGCTCGTGACCTCAGAGCCTCTGGAGCGTCGGCAGCAGCTTGGCGGCGACCAGCTCGATCATGGCGAGCGCCTCCTTTTGAGTCATGCCCGGCCAGAAGAGGCGGAGCGCCACGTGCGTCGCGCCGAGCGCGTGGAGCCTCGCGAGCTTCTCGAGACATTCGTCGGGCGAGCCGATCACGAACGGATCGTCCATGAGGCGCTCGACGCCGTCGGTGAAGCCAGCTCCGACACCGGGCAGACCATGCTGTGCGTAACCGCCGTACTTGGTCGCCACGGCGGGCCGTGCCCGCGCGCGGGCCTCTTCGCGCGTGGGCGCGACGTAGAACTCGCGGTGCACGGGAACCTCCGGGGGTACCGGGTGCCCGCCCTCAGCAAGGGCCGCGCGCCACACGCCGAATGCCTGCCGCAGCTGCTCGAACGTGAGCGTGCCGATCGCGTAGAACGAATGGCCCAGTCGTCCGGCGCGGCGGATGGCGGGCTCGGTCATGCCCGCGACCCAGATGCGCGGATACGGCCGCTGGTACGGCCGCGCTGTGGGCCGGGCGCCCGTGACCCGGTAGAAGCGACCGTGATGCGTGACCTCGTCGGCCGTCCACAGGCGCTTCATCAGGGCCAAACCTTCCTCGAACCGCGGCACGCGCTCGGACATCGTCGATCCCGCTGCTTCGAACTCCTCCCGCCGATAGCCCAGGCCGATGCCGAAAATCAGCCGTCCGCGGCAGATGTGATCGAGCGTGGCGACGTCCTCCGCGACCTGAACCGGATTCAGCAGAGGTGTCAGGAGCACGCCTGTCACCAGGTCCATGTCGCCGGCCTCGGCAGCAAAGCGGGCGAGCACCGGGATCGGCTGGAAGTGCTGGAAGGGATGGATCAGCCAGTGATGGCCCCACGACACGAAATCGAACCCGGCATCACGGCACGCACGAAAGTGCTCGAGCTGCTCGAGCCATTGCCGCTGCAGATCGTCGCCGCCCGCGACGACCTGCCCTACCTGCACGCCGATCTTCATCGCAAGCTTTTCGAAGGACGAGACCGCTAGACGAGCTTGACGTTCTTCAACGGCAGGCTGCGCACCGGCTTGCCGGTCGCGGCGAACACCGCGTTGAGGACCGCCGGCGTCACCACGGAGATCGTCGGCTCGCCGACGCCGCCCCAGAAGTCGTAGGACGGGACGATGACCGTCTCGACCTTCGGCATCTCGGCCAATCGTAGAAGCTGGTAGCGATCGAAGTTCAGCTCGGTCATACGCCCGTTGAGCACCGTGCAATCGCCGTAGAACGCCGCACTCAGGCCGTAGGCCACGGAGCCTTCGACCTGGGCCGCGATCTGGTCGGGATTGACGGCGTGGCCGCAATCGAGTGCCAGCACCATGCGGTGCACCTTGACCTTGCCCTCGGCGCTCACCGATACCTCGGCGACGGCCGCGGAGTAGCTGCCGTATCCCATGAACTGCGCGATGCCGCGATGTACGCCGCCTGGGCAGAGGCTTGCCCCAACCGCCCTTGTCAGCGGCCGCGTTGAGGACCGCGAGGTGCTTGGGATGCTTGGACATGAGGGCGCGACGGAACTCGAGCGAGTCGGCGCCGGCCGCCCGGGCTACTTCTTCGAGGAAGCATTCCATGTAGACGGCGTTCTGATTGGTGTTCACGCCGCGCCAGGGGCCGACCGGCACGTGCGTGTTGCGCATGGCGTATTCGATCAAGAGATTCGGCACGGTGTAACCGAGCTGCGCGTCTCCGGGCTTGTCCGTGTATCCCTGAAGCTGGCGGACGTCCTGGCCGTTTGCGACCAGCGCCGGGTTCACGAACGCGTTGATCGACTGGCCGGAGATGCGGACGTGCAGTCCGACCAGCGCGCCCTTCTCGTCGATCCCCGCGGCCAGCTTGCACTGCGAGATCGGCCGGTAGAAGTCGTGCGCCATGTCCTCTTCGCGCGACCAGATCATCTTGACGGGAACGCCGGGGAATTGCTTGGCGATGTTGACCGCCTGCCGAACGTAATCCTGGTTGCCGCCGCGGCGGCCGAAGCCGCCGCCGAGATCGTGCCGGTAGACCTCGCACTTGCCCAGCGGGACTCCCGACTGCTCGGACAGGGCGGCCAGCGAAGCCTCCGAGTTCTGAGTGGGCACCCAGCATTCGGCCCGGTCCGCCGAAATCTTCACCGTGCAGTTCATCGGCTCCATCGTCGCGTGGGCCAGAAACGGCGTGCTGTAAACCGCTTCGACTCGCTTGACGGCGCCCTGGATCGCGGCGGGGGCGTCACCTTCGTTCCGGAACGCGTAGACCTCCTTCGCCGCCAGTCCCTCCTCGAGGTGTTTGGCGATCGTCGCGCTCGACTGGGAGGCCCCGGCGCCCTCGTCCCAGACAATCGGGAGCGCCTCGAGCGCGGACTTGGCCCGCCACCACGTATCGGCGACAACGGCCACGGTAAAGTCGTTCACCTTCACGACGCCGCGGAAGCCTGGTCGCCCGGAAATCTTCGCCTCGTCGTAGCTCGTGAGCTTGCCGCCGAACACGGGACACGCCTTGATCGCGGCGTGCAGCATGCCCGGCAGCTTGACGTCGATCGCATAGACCTGGCTGCCGTTGAGCTTTTCGGCGGTGTCCAGCCGCTTCATCGGCTGACCGGCGATCTTCCAGTCCTTCGGATTCTTGAGCGCGATGCTCTTGGGGTCCGGCGGCGTGAGCTTCGCGGCCGCGGCCGCGACCTTGCCATAGGTCGTCCGGCGCCCGGAGCCTGCGTGGGTGATGACGCCGTTAGCCACGGTGACTTCGGCGACCGGCACCTTCCACTCGTCGGCCGCCGCCTGCAGGAGCATCATGCGCGCGGCCGCGCCGCCGCGCCGGACGTAGTCATGCGAGGTGCGGATGCCGCGGCTGCCGCCCGTCGACATCTCGCCCCAGACGCGCTGGCGAGCAAGGTTCTGGCCCGGCGTGATCGATTCGGTGGCGACTTTCTTCCAGTCGCACTCGAGCTCCTCGGCCACGAGCTGGGCCAGACCAGTTCGCGTTCCCTGCCCCATCTCCGAGCGCGCGACGCGAATCACGCAGGTGTCATCCGGCTTGACGACGACCCAGGCTTGGACCTCCGCGCCGGTCTCCGCCGCGCCCTGCGCTTCGGCCGATCCGGATCCGAACGGAAGGCGAACGCCGATGGCCAGCCCGCCGGCTGCGGCTGCCGTGCCGACGATGAAGCTGCGGCGCGAGAAATTTCTGTCTTTCATGTCACGCCTGCTTCCGGCCGGCCGCCATGTGCACCGCCGCGCGAATGCGCTGATAGGTGCCGCACCGGCAGATGTTGGTCATCGCATCGTCGATGTCCCGGTCGGTCGGTTTGGGCTTCTTCCTCAGGAGTGCCGCCGCGGCCATGATCTGCCCGGACTGGCAGTAGCCGCACTGTGGCACGTCGACCGCTGCCCAGGCCTTCTGCACGGGGTGCGAGCTGGTCGCCGACAGACCTTCGATGGTGACGATCCTGTCGGTCGCCTTCACGCCGCCGACGGGAAGGACGCAGGAGCGCACGAGCTCTCCATTGATGTGCACGGAGCAGGCGCCGCACTGCGCGACGCCGCAACCATACTTGGTGCCCGTCAGGCCGACCTGCTCACGAATGACCCAGAGCAGCGGGGTATCGGTCTCTACCTGCACGTCACGCACGCGGCCGTTGATGTTGAGCTTCGCCATGGCGCCCCTCCCGGCGCGATCGTAGCAGATTCTCCGAGCGGTCAGCCGGGTGATCCCTCGGCGGATTGACGGTAATGTGGGTGTATGCGAGCACTGTGGATTCGGACGATTCCGCTCCTCGCGCTGGCGTGTGTCGTGGCGATGCCGACGACACCGGCGCAGGCGGCCCAAGCGGCGCCCGCCGACCTAGTCAGCGAGTTGAGCCCGGTCATTGAGCGTGCGCGGCAGCGCTTCGAGGCCCGCGACACAGGCGGTGTACTGGCGCATGTATCGGATCAGTACCGCAGCGGTGGCTTGAGGAAGGCCGATCTGCGCCAGCAGCTCCTCACCATGTTCACGCTGTACGAAGCCCTGCAGGCGCGAGTGAATATCGACAGCGTGCAGTCCGTCGAGGGTGCGGTGTGGGTCTACACGAGCGGCGAGGTGTCGGGTCGCCTGCCACTGATGGGCTGGGTCACGGTCCTCACCTGGCAGAACCAGCCCGAAGTGGCACGGCGCGAAGACATGCGCTGGCGGCTCTTCGGGTTCCAGGACTAGCAGGCTGCGGAAAAACCCGCGTTTTGATGTCGGGTCATGGTGAGTAATCGCGTACGATGCGCGTAACTCGCAGACCGGAGGCGCGCATGCGGGGTGACCACGAGCAGCAGGCGCCGATGTGGAGCTACATTTCGCCAGAGCAGCGCATCCCTCAGGACCATCCGCTCCGACCGATCCGCACGCTCGTCGACGCCGTGCTCACCGATTTGTCGCCGCGTTTCAGCCGACTCTATGCGAAGACGGGGCGGCCGTCGGTGGCGCCCGAGCGACTGCTGCGCGCGCTCCTGCTCCAAGTGCTCTACAGCATCCGCAGCGAGCGGCAGCTCATGGAGCAACTCGACTACAACCTCCTCTACCGCTGGTTCGTCGGCCTCAACATGGATGACCCGATCTGGGACGTTAGCGTGTTCACCAAGAACCGCCAGCGGCTGCTCGACGGAGAGGTCGCCGACGCCTTCTTCGACGCCGTCCTCGCGCAGGCGCGCCGCCGCCAGTTGCTGTCCAATGAGCACTTCACGGTAGACGGCACGCTGATTCAGGCCTGGGCCGGCCAGAAGAGCTTCCAGCGCAAGGACGTGCCGCCCACGCCACCGGACGATCCCGGCAATCCGACCGTGAACTTTCACGGCGAGCGGCGCAGCAACGCCACGCATCAGTCGACGACCGATCCCGACGCCCGGTTGTTTCGTAAGGGCCCGGCGCAGGACGCGCGGCTCTACTACCAAGGTCATGTCCTGATGGATCATCGGCACGGGCTCGCCGTCGGTGGGCGGCTCACGTCGGCGGGGGCGAGTGCCGAGCGCGACGCGGCGGTCGTCCTGGCGGCCGGCGCCATCGCGCGGGCGCGAGCCACGCTGGCCGCCGACAAGGCCTACGACACCCGCGACTTCGTGGCCACGGTGCGCGCGCTCGGCGTCACCCCGCATGTTGCGCAGAACGCGACGAATCGGCGCAGTGCCATCGACGCGCGAACGACTCGGCACCCTGGTTACGAGCTGAGCCAACGCGCGCGCAAACGCGTCGAGGAGATCTTCGGTTGGCTCAAGAGCATCGCCCTGCTGCGCCAGACGCGCCACCGCGGCCGCGCGCGGGTCGGGTGGATGTTTGTCTTCGGCCTGGCCGCCTACAATTTGCTCCGCATTCGGAATCTGACGTGGGTGCCGGCATGAGATCAGCCTCGCAGACGCTGACAACGCCGTCATCGGGACACCCGCAGCCGATCGTCCGCGCGGACCACGGCTGTCCCTTCACTCCACAAACGGCGTGCCACGCCTTCACCCCTGTTTTTCCGTGGCCTGCTAGTCGAGCCGGGCCTGCTCCTGCGCGTCGTCCTCCGTGCGACCAAGGTCCTATTGCGTTGGGCCCTGCGTCCATTAGATTAGCTTCCCCCGTGGAGGAGATCGGCCACTCACCTTCGGTCCGAAGGCCGACACATCGGGTGCGAGATGTGCGGGCGAAAATCAGCGTGTCAGGAGGGACGGAGATGCTGAAGAAAGCCGCAATACCTCTCCTCGGGTTGTTGATCGTCGTGTTGGCCGGGTGCGCGACCTCGAAGACGGCGGGGCCCCCCGCGGACGTCAACGGGACGTGGACGGGCGGCACGGCAGCCGGGGCGTCGACGTACACGGTGGTCCTGAAGCAGACGGGGGCTGACGTGACGGGACTCTCACCGGAGCCGGGACCGCTGATGGGCCCATCAAAGGCCTTGTTGAAGGCAACAGCATCCGGCTGTGGGAAGCAGATAGCTATGGATCCAGCCCACGCTGCTCGTCAAAGGCGACCAGATCACAGGGTGGGTTCGCGGGACCACGCTGACTCTTCGGCGCGTCAGCAGATAGGCTCCCCTTCCTCTGATCGGGCTCGCGGCGGTCTTCCCCAATACGCGGAGAACGCGATCAGACTCGCTTCGCCGTTCCCGCCCGTGCCGTCCGAGATGATGGCGTTCGCGAAGCCCGGGGTACGGAAGTTCGAATCCGCGCAGATCTGACTTACGTGCTCGCCGCCCGGTGATGCGCCCTGGGAAGGGCCAGGTAGGGATGATTCCAGGCGAAAGAATCGATCCGAAAAATCACGCCGTCGCGCGACACTAGCGGTATGGCCAAGCCACGGTCCTCAAAGAAACGCGAACCCGGAGAGCCCACCGTCCTGCCGATGGAACTTCAGCTCGGCGACCGTATCACGGACGAGACCGGAGAATGGGAAGTGATCCGCCCGCCGTACACTACAGCCGGCGGAAGGATCGTTCACGCGCGCGTCCAGAGAATCGGCGCACCCGACAGTTGGGAGATTCGCAATTGGGACGCTTCCAAGCGCATCAGCGTGGGGCGAGCGACCACCGAGGATGGCAAAGGATGATGCGACGCTCCGCATGGTCGCGCTAGGGGTAAGCATTGCCAACGCTCTGTAGAGCGAGCAAGCCGGCATCCACAATGGTTGATGTGTTGGCTGGCGGCGCCACGCCTCCGCTGCCGTAGGCGTAATAGTGTGGGACGGGGCCGTCGTGAGCCGCGCCAGCAGCGGCGACCCACCTTCGGCGATAAGCAGCAGCACACGTTGTCTCTGGCAGGCGTTGGCTACACACCCGGTGACTGCGATGTAGTCTTTTCCCGCGATACTCACCATCCGCAGCGGCCCGCCCTTTTCAAAGAACGCCGCCGCACCCAAAGCGACTTGCCCGCGCCCTTGTGAGGCGGGCATCCAATCCGCTCCAAAGAGAGCGGGGATCTTCTCCCGTAGTTCTTGGCTCTGGATTACCTCGCTGACGGTGCGACCGTAGACGAGCGCACGCGCATCAGCGGGTAACACCTGAGCAGGCAGTGTCGCCGACGAGCCCGGCGCGGGCGGGATGCATGCAGCGGCGGAGAGCATAGCCAGCGCACAGAGGCATCCGCTCAGCAGCAAACGTCGCATACGACCCACCTCCGTCCCGATATCTTCCATATCTTGGCCCACACGCCCACGCGGCCTTGCGCGCGATCTCGCGAGTTCTGGAGGGCGTCCAGTCCGTTTGGATCTTACCGGATCGGTTGACTTGAAGCCAGACGAAGGGAGGCCAGACAATCACGGCTCGCGCAAACCGTCGATACGTGTTCCCACCTCGACACCACTCGGCATGCAACTGGTGCGGGAAGCGCTCAACCGATAGCTGACTCCGTAGTCAGCGGCAAATATCGGCAGGACATGGTCTCTGCTGTACGATCCGGCTCATGCGCGTCCACCTGATCACCGCCGAGTCGCCGGCGTCGCGGCACCTCCGCCAGGGCCGGTTGATCCAGTTCCCGCAGCTCACCATGCCGCTGATCGCGGCGCTCACGCCGCACGAGCACGAGGTGTCACACACGGACGAGATCGTCGAGCCGGTGCGGTTCGACACCCCGGCGGACCTCGTGGGGATCACTGCGCCGACGCCGTCTGCCCTCCACGCCTACGACCTCGCCCGGAGGTTCCGCCGCCGCGGCGTGCCCGTCATGATCGGAGGACCGCACGCGACCGCTCTTCCCGAGGAGGCCGCGCGCTACGCCGACGCCGATTTTTTTTTTTTTTTTTTTTTTTTTTTTTTTTTTTTTTTTTTTTTTTTTTTTTTAAAAAAAAAAAAAAAAAAAAAAAAAAAAAAAAAAAAAAAAAAATACGGGAAGTCGGTCACGATCGCGACGCGGGGCTGTCCCCACCGGTGCGACTACTGCTCGATCCCGCTCCTCTACGGTCCCGGGACCATGAGATACCGTCCCATCGACGAGGTCGTCCGCGAGGTCGCCACGAGCCCGACGCGCGCGGTCGTGTTCTGGGACGACAACATCGGCGCGAACCCGCGCTACGCGAAGGAGCTCTTCAAGGCCCTCACGCCGCTCGGGAAGTGGTGGACGAGCCAGTGCACTGCCAATGCCGCGCGCGACGAGGAGTTCGTCGAGCTCGCGGCGCGGAGCGGCTGCAAGGGGCTGTTCCTGGGCCTCGAATCGATCTCGCAGGAGAGCCTCGAGGCGGCGAACAAGGCGCACGACCGCGTCGACGACTACCGCCGGCTCATCGCGTTCCTGCACCGCCACGGGATCGCCGTCCATCTCGGGATCATGTTCGGCTTCGACCAGGACGACGTCGGGATCTTCCGCCGCACCGCCGAGTTCCTCGACGAGGCGTGCGTCGACGTCGCGACGGTGAGCATGGTCGTGCCCATACCCGGAACTGCGATCTTCCGTCGCCTCTCCGCCGACGGACGAATCCTGACCACAGACTGGTCGAAGTACGATGGGAAGAAACACGCCGTCTTCGAGCCTGCCCTCATGTCGCCGGCGGAGCTCGAGGCAGGGACGCAGTGGGTCGCGCGCCGCCTCTACTCGCCGAGATCGATCGTCCGCCGGCTCGCGGGCTCACGCGCGGGGGTCTGGTGGAATCTCCCTCGGAACGAGGGCTATATGCTCGCGGGCCTTTCGAACGCGGGACCGTCGTGGGATCCGGCCGCGCACGAACGTTCCTCGGCTGGTCAGATCCGATTGCGAACGTCTAGAGGTGAATGAGGAAATCCGGCAACCCATGCGGCGGGAAGAGATGCATCCAGGCGACCCGCTCCCAAGCATGCAGGGGCCGGGGACGGCGGTGCGTGTGACACCGAGCCGTCAGCGAGCCGACGAGTGGGCTGTCGTGCTGGCCGCCGCCGGCACCCCGCACTGGCTGCGCCGTCGCCTCGACGGCTGGGCCGTGATCGTCACGCCCGCCGATACCGCCTCCGCCCTGGCGAGTCTCGCAGCCTACGATCAGGAGAACTCCAGAAGGGCACGAGCCGCAACGACGAGACTACATCGTCGCGCCCCATGACGATCGTCGGCGCCGTTGTCGCGCTCCTGCTGATCGGGTTCTTTGCGATCACCGGACCGCGCGCGGCGGGCAGCGCATGGTTCGAGCGCGGCAGCGCGGACGCGACGCGCATGATGGCGGGCGAGTGGTGGCGCGCGATCACCGCGCTGACGCTGCACGCCGACGCGCCCCACCTGGCCGGCAACGCCGCCGCCACCATAGTGCTGATGACCGCCGTGTGCTGGCACCTCGGGCCCGGCGTCGGGTTATGGCTGCTCCTGCTGGCGGGCGCCGGCGGCAACGCCGTCACCGCCGCTGTTCACGGCGGCGATCACGTCTCCGTCGGTGCATCCACGGCCACCTTCGGCGCCATTGGCATCCTCGCCGCCCTGCGCATCATCGGAGGCCGCGCGCGAGCGGGCGGGAGGAAGTCATGGGTCGTGATCGCGGCAAGCCTGGCCCTCCTGGCGCTTCTCGGCACCGGGCCGCATGCCGATCTCCTCGCCCACCTCTTCGGCTTTCTCCTGGGCGGCGGACTCGGGCTGATTGCGGCGCTCACGATCCGATGGATCCCGCCGGCGCCGGTCCAATGGCTACTCGCCGCCGCCGCCGGGGCGGCTGTGATCGGCGCGTGGCGCGTGGCGTTCTGAAGCGAGGACGGACCGAGCCTACACGACGTGGACGATTTGCGATACGCTTCACGCAAGCAGCCACCGCGAACTGAGGAGGAGTCATGTCGCCTCTGGAAGTGCACGATCCGGGCCTTCACGACCTCATCGCCTCCGACGCAGCCATCGAGCGCATCGCCGGCGGGCTGACGTTCACCGAAGGGCCCGTATGGCGCGGTACCCACCTGCTCTTCAGCGACATCCCGAACAAGCGCATCGTGCGCTGGCGCCGACTACCGGAGGGTCCGGAACTGACCACCTTCGCCACCGGTATGTCCAACGGACTGACGCTGGATCGGCAGGGACGGGTGCTCGCGGCCGAGCACGACGGCCGCCGCGTGACCCGCATCGCCGACGATGGCGCTCGCACGGTGCTGGCGGAGCACTTTCAGGGCAAGCGGCTCAACAGCCCCAACGACATCGTGGTCAAGTCCGACGGCTCCATCTACTTCACCGACCCGCCCTACGCGGTCCAGCCTAGCCGGCCAGGTGTGGTGAGGCCTCCGGGCTGGTGGACCAGTCCATCCCGGGAAAGGAGCAACCCTGCCACGGCGTGTACCGCATCGCTCCTGACGGAACGCTCCTCCTGCTGGAGGACGACTTTGCCTTGCCGAACGGCCTCGCCTTCTCGCCCGACGAGTCGGTGCTGTATATCGACGACTCGGCCCACAAGCACATCCGGGCGTTCGCCCTGCGCCCTGACGGCACGCTGACCAATGGCCGCATCCTGCTGGACATGGCCTCGGAAGATCCCGGCGTGCCTGACGGCCTCAAGGTCGACATGCGGGGCAATGTGTTCTGCACCGGGCCGGGCGGCGTCTGGGTGTGCCGCGCAAACGGCACACTGCTCGGGCGCATCGTTCTGCCTGAGCTGCCCGCGAACCTGGCCTGGGGCGAGGATGGGAGCGTCCTCTTTCTCACCGCGCGCACCAGCGTCTACCGACTGCCAACCAAGACGCGGGGCACGCTCCTGGTCTGACTCACGCCGACTTGCGTTTTCCTGGGACTCATCTTCCAGCGATTCTCGTCAATCCGCCCAGGGATGCCGCCACGGCCGCTGCCGACGAGAAGGCGCTCCGCGCAGACGCGGGTGACGCCTACACGATCGTATCGCGCGCGGAGCTCGGCGCGCTGCCCAACGCCAAGCCTATGTCTGGGTGTCCGCTCCGAACGCCTTGCGGAGATCCGTGACCGTATGTCGCGACCGGGTACAGCGACCACTGCATCGACATGCCTTCGCGTCCTTCGCTTCTTCAGGCGTGGCGCAGAGGGTCACCGTCAACTCGTCACTGCATGGGTGGAGAACCGCATACTGACCGCTTCCTTGAATCCAGACGGCCGTTGTGCCCCATTCGCGTTGCGCTATAGCTTGCCATGGCGCCATGTGAATCACCTCAAGAGACCAGTATGCTCTCAATCTGACGGCAGCGTCGCACCATGCTGACGACCGCCGCGAAGCGGCGCGTCCTGGAGAGCGTGGTCGTCGAAGCGAGGCGTCCCGCTACGTCCGCCACGAGCACTGCTTCACCGGCACCGGAAGGAGCCCTGGCAGCAATTCTGAGACCGCTCGCATCGCCGCCAGAGCGTCGCGGATCGTGGCCCCCGGGTCACCCCAGCGGGGACTTGCCGCTGGCCACGTTGTACGCGTCGATGGCGGACCAGATCGCTGCGCCGAGCCAGGCGAGACCATAGGTGGCGCTGCCGCCCACGACGGCGATGCCGAGCCTGATCCAGCCCTTCTTGACGTCGCCGTTGTAGAACTGGCCGAGCCCGGGGACGATGGCCGACAGGAACGCGGCCAGCGCGGGGCTCTTGCCGGTCGCATTCCGCGCTCCGCCGATTTCTGGAGGGCGAGGCGTCCACGGGACTTCGACGTCCGCGCGATTGTGGGGGGTCGTGTCGGCGTGCTGGGCCGGAGGGGCCGCTCGGTCCGGAGCGCGCTCGCGCGTGGCGGCCCGGTCGTCCGTCCCAGCCAGCGCGGCCTCGATCTCCTTGGCCACCTTCGCCCGCAGGTCGTCCCGCTCCCGCAGGCGCCGCAGCAGGCCGCATGGCTCGTCTGGCGATCGGCCCACTCGGATCTCTTCCTTGAGCTTGAAGACGATGGCGATCTGCTCCTCGAGATTCAACTCACCGGTACTGTCGATGCGCTCCTTCAGCTCGCCGAGGTGCGAGCCGGGCGCGGCGGGCACCTCGGAAGCGGATCGGGCAGCGGGGCCGGTGCGGGCAATCGGTTGATCGCACGGATGAGGGCGAAGGCCGTCTGCCGGTCCTGTCGGCGGTAGTCGACGTACTGGATCTCCGCCAGGCAACGCGGCAGCAGACTCACGCTCACCTCCTCGGACATGAGGATCGGGAGGATCTCCCGGTTGAGCCGCTTGGCGTAGTCCAGCTCCTTCCTGCAAGCGTGGGACTCCAGCGATTCCGGCGTGAGAGCGAAGACGAACAGGCCGCACTCGCGGATCTGGGCCAGGATGCTGTCCCACCACCGATGGCCGCCGGTCAGATCCTGGTCGAACCACACCTGGTGGCCAAGCGCCTCGAGCTCTTCGGCCAGCATCTTGACCGACTTCACGTTCCCCCGGTCATACGAGATGAAGACGCGGAGGCTGGTGGCGTTGGTTCCGCCCAGAGGTTCCTCGACCTGTGCTGTCTTCATGACCGTACCTCCCCTCGCTCGAATCGGTCGGCTCATCACCAAAGCATCGCGCGTGCCAGGAACAGCTCAGCCGTAACGCAGCGGAGCTACTGGGGAAGGACGGCACTATGAAGGGCTGTGCTCGGGAGGCGTGCCCGCAGGTCAGGTATTGTGCCCGAACCGCGTTTCGGACATGTTCGCCGAACAGCACGTCGCAGTCCTCGGGCCTGCGTGCGGGCATGGTGTCCCCTGCTCGGTGCTCAGGGCCGCGGACGCGGAGGCCGAGGCGTGCCCTCTGCGAGTAGGTCGCGCGCGTCTCGGAGATCGGGCATGTCGAAGCCTTTCGTGAACCACGTGAAGACCGACGCGACGATGTCGTGCGCGTGCGCCCGCGTGTTCGCCCCCGGGCAGCGACGACCGGGTGCTCCAGCTCTATGCCAAGGACCCCGCGTTCGGCCTCTACCTCATGCGGCTCGTCGTCCAGCGCATGCTGGTTGGCGAGCGCCGCCGGCCAGCGAGCGACCGCGTGTACGGGCCGTGGGGCAGCGGTGAGTCCGGCCCGCGAACCTGACCGCGCTCATACCGGCCTCTGATATCCTCGCCGAGCACATGCATGCGCCGGGGCCAACCGGCCGCGACGCATCGGGGGAGACCCCACACTCAGCGAGGTGAATTCATGTACGAGGTCTATGCGCTCAAGTACGGCGAACGCGACACGAAGACCTGCCAGTTCTTCTATCGCGACGAGGAGCATGCGCCCCTGACGCTCCACTACTTCGTGTGGCTGATCCTCGGCAGCGCGCATCCCGTCCTAGTCGACACCGGATTCCTCGAGGACGACGCCGAGAAGCGCGGCATCCGCAACTACGTGCGGCCGTCGACCGTGGTCGAGAAGGTCGCCGGCGTGAAGGCGAACACCATCCCGGTGGCCCTCATCTCCCACCTGCACTACGACCACTGGGCTGGCCACAGCCTGTTTCCGAACGCGGAGTACTGGGTCCAGAAGGATGAGGTCGCGTTCTGGACCGGGCCGTACGCGGGCCGCACGGCGTTCAGCGGCTCCGCCAACGTCGAGCAGCTCTCGAGGCTGGTCCCGCTGAACTACGGCGGGAAGCTGAAGATCGTCGAGGGGGACCGCGAGGTCCTGCCCGGCATCACGGTGCACCGCGTGGGCGGTCACACCGCCGGGCTGCAGATCGTCAGCGTCAAGACGAAAGAGGGCACCGTCGTCCTCACGTCCGATGCCTCACACTTCTACCGCAACGTCGAGACCGGCCAGCCGACCCAGATCATCACGAGCCTGCCGGAAATGCTCGCAGGGTTTGACCGGATCCACGAGCTCGCGGGCAAGGAAAAGCTGATCGTCGCCGGCCACGACCCGCTCGTTGCGCAACGCTTCAAGCAGTTGGAGCCCGGGATCGTCAAGATCGCCTGACGGATCGAACCGCGATGACGCAGAGGGTACTGTTACACATCCCCCTGTCGGACTCCGCGAGGCACCGTGCCCTATCGTGCCGACGTGCCGAACGGGAGATAGCCGAGTGGGTGTGGAAAACCTCCGCCCCGCCTGCTACGATCAGGGCGATGAGCTCCATCCGGTTCCTGCTCATTCTGCTGCTCACGGTCGCGCTCGATCTCTCCACGCCTCCCCCGCAGCACAGAACCGAAACCACTGAGGAATTCGAAGAAACGCTCCAAGCGCAGCGCGGGCGCCGCGCGTTTCGTCACGTGCGCGAGGCCACCCCCCCGGCCGTCGCCCAGGAGCAGCGCGCCCGTGAGCTTCACCGGCCCAGTCTGGTCCCGCAGACCGCGGCGCGTTCCGTCGTCACGACCGCGCCGGTCCGGAAGCTTCCGCCCTCGATCGCCGAGCCGTCGCTGGCTCCCGAAGACCACTAACTCCCTCTCCGCGTCCGTTCGCTTCTGAACCGGCCGTCCCACGTGCGTGCGCCGACCTGCCGTGCGCGCGCGTGCGCGTCCGACATCCGAACCCTTTTTGCGGAGGGAGAGCCATGACCGATAGAGTCACGACCGAAGACCACCGTTCCACCGTGCCCCTGCGCGTGCTGATCGCCGTGCACGGGTACGAGCCGCTCGGATGGGCGGAGGAAACCTGTCGCCTCGTCTCGACCTGGGCCTGTCCGTCGGTCCGCGTGCTCGGCGTCCTCGACGTGCCGTCCCCGCCGTTCACCTCCTTGACGGGTGCCGCGCGACGCGTGTACGGCGCGGCGCGCGCCCAATGGATCGAGATCGAGCGCGGCCGGCTCGAAGGGCCGCTCGCGGCCGTACGGGCGGGACTGCCCGGCCAGGCCGAGATTGTGCGCACGCTGACAAGTCGCGGCGACCTCGCGCGGACGATCGCGGAGCAGGCGCGCGCCTGGCCCGCGGATCTCGTGGTCGTCAGCGCCCCCGCGCCGGGATTCCGCTCGTGGCTCCGGACGGGGCCGGTCCACGAACGCCTCGTCCGCTTCGCGTCGTGCGCCGTGCTCGTGACCGCGTCCTCGTCCTCGCAGGTGCGGCTTCGCGGTCTCCGGCGCCTGGCCAGGTTGCGGCGCATGACATCCCCGATCATGGGGCACCACGCGTGACGCCCATGCCTCCGCTGTTTCCGATCGTCGAATACTGGTGGCTCTACACCAGCTTCACGGGCTTCGTGATAATCCTGCTCGGCCTCGACCTCGGCGTCTTCCACCGCGAAGCCCGCGAAGTGAAGTTCCGCGAGGCGGCGGCGTGGTGTGCCGCCTGGGTCGGGATGGCGCTGCTCTTCACCGCCGCGCTGTATGCGTATGCGCTCTGGAAGTTTCCCCGCGATCCCCGGCTCGCCGCCGTCGCCGGCTTCGACGCCGAGGCGGCGGCGTGGCAGGTCGCGCTCGAGTTCCTCACCGGCTACGTCGTCGAGTACTCGCTGTCTGTCGACAACATCTTCGTGTTCCTGCTCGTGCTCGGCTACTTCGCGATCCCGCGCGCGTACCAGCACCGGGTGCTCTTCTACGGCATCCTCGGCGCGCTGGTGTTCCGCGCGATCTTCATCACGCTCGGCTCCGTGCTGATGCAGTTCCACTGGATCGTGTGGCTGTTCGGCGCGTTCCTCGTCTTCACCGGCCTCAAGATGGCCCTCACCTCCGAGGAGTCGGTGGATCCGGAGCGTAACCTCCTGATCCGACTCTTCCGCCGCGCGATGCCGGTGACGTCGGGCCTCCGGGGCCAGCGATTCTTCGTGCGGCAGGAAGGCCGGCTCTGGGCGACGCCGCTCCTCATCGCGCTCCTGTGCCTGGAGGCAAGCGACATCGTGTTCGCGGTGGACTCGGTGCCCGCGATCTTCGCGCTCACGCGCGAGCCGTTCATCGTGTTCAGCTCAAACGTGTTCGCCATCCTCGGCCTTCGCTCGATGTTCTTCATGCTCGGCGGCGCTGTCGAGCGTTTCCACCTGCTGCGCTACGGACTGGCGGCCGTCCTGGTCTTCGTAGGCTTGAAGATGATGTGGCTCGACTCATGGTACGGGGGGAAATTCCCGATCGGGACCTCGCTCGGGATCATCGGCGCGATCCTCGCGGCGTCGATCCTGCTCTCGCTCGCCGTGCCGAAGGCGCACGGCCGGCCGGAGCCCCCGCGCGCGCGAACGGGGTCTCGCTCGTCGTCGCGGGTGTCGTGAGACACTCGCGACGACGACTCAGGCCTCTTTCCTGCGCGGCTGGCGCCCCTGGCACTGCCCTACTTTTCTACTTGCGTCGTCGTACTACCTTTCGCCGTCAAGGCGATGTGGGAGAACGCCGAGTCGTGCGTGGCTCCATGCCAATGTTTCTCTTCCGAGGGAATGTGCACGACATCGCCTGGGACGATGATCTGTTGCTCCGTTTCTGTGGCAATGATGCCCTTGCCCGCGGTCACGAACAGCACCTGATCACTACTATGAGTGTGCATTTTGTTACGCGCACCAGGGCTGAAGTTGACGATGCCCAAATTGAAGTCGTTGCTCGCTTCGGGCGTGAGCAGAGTCTGCCGCGTCACCGGACCACCGGTAAACAAGGGAGCGTTCACGGGTTGAGCTGGGATCTCGCTGGGTTTGTGTACCTTCATTTGAGCATTCTCCTCTCCGGCTATCGTGTCTTCCTCGCTTCTCGCGGGAGTATACCCGCATCTCCTTCTTCTCAGGAGCCGGCGAGCCTGATAGCGATGTTGCGCCGCAGAGACGGCGGAAATCGTCATCGGTTAGGACTGGCCCCGAAGGCGAGGCCGAGGAGGAGGATGCAGGCGCTCGCGCCCGCCCCAGATACAGAGGAGCACCGGCCCGACGATCCGCACGACCGTCGCCGGCGGCAACGCGCGAAGGGGTTGTAACCCGACCCCGTGGCACGTAGATGATCACAATGCCGCCGAACACCCGTTCCCAGTAGCCGTTCAGGTGATCGATCCGCGAGAGGACGCGCGCGAACTCGGGGACGCGACGGTCACCTCGGAGACAAGGAACTCGAATCTCTTTAGCCGCGCACGCTTCACGACCTTCACGAACCGCAGCTCGTTGTGCCGGGAGTCACGAGAAAGTGAGCCGCGCCGATCGGAATTCGAGCGCCACGTCATCGGCTCCGGCCCGGATGGCTTTCGGGGCGACAGCTTCACATTCTTGCTCCCCTGCCCTTTCCACCACTATGCGCGATGAACGCGTCCACCCGACCAACGCGCAATTCCGAGGTCCGGAGGATGTGGATGAGTTCGCTTCTCCCGCCCCCGCCCAGGCGCGTGGAGCCGGACCTAGAAGGGCGGGCGACCCGACGTGCGTGGGACCGACGGCATCGCGGCCGTCGCATTCAGGTAATCCGGCCGGGAGCGCACGCCCTGGCACGCGACGCAGCGGAACGGTCACTGGAACCTTTCCAGCATGGTAAAGGCTGCGGTGAAACGCGGTGTTCGTATCGGGCTGGCGCTCGTCACGTCCGGGATCGTTGCCATCGTCGTACTGGTCGCTATTCTTATGTGGCTGGAATCGTGAGGCCGAGCGCAATCCATCCTGTTGCGCGCGGATCAGGTGATCGATGAAGCGGGAAATGCATATGATGCCGCACGACTACTCCGTTAGGAGGGCGCAATGTCCGAGTTCCCCGAGTGCCTGCTGATCGTAACCGCCGAGGTCGACGCCGCGATCGAGGCCGAATGGAATAGATGGTACGACACTGTTCACCTGCCAGACGCGCTGAGATGCCCGGGAGTGCGCCGCGGACGGCGCTATATGGCCTCGGGTGAAGTAACGGAGACCGCGGCCGGCAAGACGGAACGGACGATGAGGCGGATCTATACGACGATCTACGAGCTCGACAGTCCGGACGCCATCGCAACCCCGGAGTTCCGAGCCATGCGTGGCTGGTACGAGTTCGCGCCACATGTCCGCTCGCGCACGCAGGTGATCGTACCGGTCCAGAGCCGATCGGTCAGCTAGCAACACCGGTTCATTCCCGCCGCCGCGCCGACGACGATGGCATCAAGGCCTCAGACTCGTCCAGGCGCTGGAGGTAGCCGCCGGCCCCAGATCAAACGGACTCACTACCACGGTGTGCTGGTTTGCGTCGCGGTGTTCGGCTAGACTCCCGTCAGCCCTCCCCACCGAGGTGCCCATGCGGCAGATCTGGCTCGCAGTCGTTGTAGCTCTGAGCCTTCCATTTGCACCACTCGCCACAGGAGCGCAACAGCCACGAAGTGCCGACTCGCGTCCCTTCAAGCCCGAGGAGCTGGAGCAGATCGTCACGCCCATTGTGCAGTATCCGGACCCGCTCCTGGCGCAGATCTTCATGGCATCCACGTATCCGCTTGACGTGATCCAGGCGGCACGATTCGCAAAAGCCAATCCAAGCCTGAAGGGCGACGCGCTCAACGAAGAGCTCAAAAAACACAAATGGGACGACAGCGTCAAGGCTCTGGTTAGTTTCCCCCAGGTCCTCGAGCTGATGGACAGCCAGCTCGAGTGGATGCAGAAGCTCGGCGATGCCTTCCTCGCGCAGCAAAAGGACACGATGGACGCCATCCAGCGTGTGCGGGCGAAAGCGCAGCAACCGCCCGAGTCATACTGGTACTACTGTCCCAGCGCTAGGGCGTACTATCCGACGGCGCCCGCGTGCCCGGAGCCGTGGATCAAGGTCCCACCGCGGTCGCAGTAGATGCGCGAGCGTTTGATGAGACATCTACGCCTCCGGGACTCATCTGCTCTCCCTGATCAACGACATCGCCCGCTGCTCATCAGCCATTGGCACCTGACGATTCCACAGTCGTTCCCGTCCCCGTCCTGCCTCCTGACCTTGCAACAGAGTGCCGCCGACAAATCCACAACGCTTCACTCCGGCGGCTTTCTCCCATCTTTGACAACGCCAAGATCTCTGACTTGTTGCTGGGAAAGAAAATACATCTCGTCAGGCGCAGCTTTTATCCACAGGTCGAAGAGGCGAGCATCTACACCCATCTCGCGAATATAGCTTCTGATCGCCGCAGAAAGATCTTGCCCCAGATCGCGGTCGCCGGCTGTTGGGCCGGCCTGAAGTGATGCGCGATGAACTCCGTAGCGGGCGCCATTGTTTGCGAAGCGATGCACTCCACCCAAGAATGCCAACGAGCATGCGCTGTAGCATTCGCCAGGAAGAAGGGTGCGGTAGTTGATGATATGGGTCGATGCGCCATGCTTACGTATGATCCGGCCGAGCTGCATCCCCGCAAACAGGTTGCCTCCGGGAGAATTAAGCCAGACCGCAATCTTGCCGTCGATTCCCTCGAGTGCTTTGGAGAGCCGATCTGATGCGCCAGCGTCAATCAGTCCGTCGAGGTAGACCAGCGTGGTATCTCGGAACACGCCCGACTCTGATCGGGGCACGACCGTTACGGTCATCGGCACCGTGCGCTCGGCGACGGCCGCGGTCGCAGACGTAATAGTGGGCGCCGCGCGCTCGGCTATCGGGGCAACAATGAGCGGCCGGCGAGCGTAACCGATTGACAGGAATGCAAGTGCAAGAAGCCCTACCCGAATACTTCTCGAGGCAATCCTGGCAAACCTGCACACTCGTCTCTCCCACTTCGCCGTCCGAAAATTCGACGTTGCCGACGAGCCTGTTCTCGAGCGCGGCGAGCGCGAGGGCGATTTCGGCGATGTCGCTGGCCGCCCCCATGAGCCCGGTGTAGGGTTTCAACCCGGGGATCGGGAGCATCAGTAAGGTTTGAGGCGCAGGACGCATCGTCCGGTGACGATGCGTCCGCATGCCTTCCCTCTCGCCGTCTGGATCAGTTACCGCTTCGGCGGCTCGGTAGGCGTTGAAGGGGCTGGCACGCTTTGCCTCAGGGAGATCTTAGTCAAGATCTTGTCGCCATTTTCCTCACGGTACATCGCGACCACCGTCGTGCCCTCTTGGAGCACCCCGGGCCGGATTACCGCTCCTGGCGGTGTCAGTAGCTTGGTGCCGTCTGTGAGCGTAATCTTGGTACCAGTTTCGTCAACGCTCTGCACCTGACCAACTAGCATCTTCTCGTCCGCTTGCGCCTGAGCCAGGACGACCACCGGGGCGAAGCCAAGCACTGCGACTAGGCCTGCGAGCATCAGCTTCTTCAATGAATCCCCCTGCACCGCAGAATCGCTGCGGCGATAAGTTGATACCATTGCGATAGCGCGGCCCGACGTGTGAATCCAGAGGGGCATTCCTGCAACTCTGGATCAGGGGCGCGCCTAGAGAACGCTCGGGGGCGGGACCGGTGCTCCGCCCCCGAGCGTCATGTAGTCGTGCGCAGCAACTACGGCTGCGCGTCCCAGCATGCGCCAGGACTTGGTGTTAAGACACTAGACCAGGCGCGCCATCAGCGACGGCGCCGCCACTTCCGCCCGGTGGTGTCTCCATGATTGACTCCAATCGGGTTAACACCCAGACCAGGAGGTGGCGCCAATCCTCCCGTCGAGTTCAGTCAACCGCTGTCTGCGTGGTCTGTCAACGAGTAGGCGCGCATCGTGGAGTTCGGCTAGACTCTCGCCAGCCATCTCCACCGAGGTGCTCATGCGGCTGATCGGGCTCGTGGTCGTTCTCACTCTCGGTCTTACGCTTGCGCTCGCTCGCCAGCGAGGCGCAGCAGGCGGGGAAAGTGTGGCGGATCGGCTTTTTGGGCGTCGAGACCGCCGTGTCCGTTGAGACGCATTGCCGACCTCGCCATCAGAAACCGAATGCCGAGCATCGGATTCACGGGATACGCTGAATCGGGTGGCTTGCTCGACTACGGTGTCAACTTCTTCGAGCTCTGGCGGCGATCGATGACCTACGTGGATAAGATTCTCAAGGGCGCCAAGCCTGTCGATCCGCCAGGTGCTCCCTGCCCTCGTATGATCGCGCCCGCCACGCTCTCCTTTCGTGGATGGAACTCGTGCGATCCTTCCCCTACGAGAAAGGAGTACTCGCGATGAGGATGAATCTTGCTTTACTTCTTGCTGCGGTGTTCGCACTTTCCCCGCTCTGCGGAGTCGCTGCAGAGAAGCAGATCCGCGACGTCAAGGAACTTGCGGGAAGTTGGAGGGGCTGGGTCACCGGAGAGCAGGGAGACGAACGCGCCACGATGATCGTCTCCGTGGACGGAAGCTACAAAGCGTCGACTATCAGTGGCTCAACGACCGCGGGAGCGTTCTATCTTCAAGACGGCAAGCTGCGATATCGCTCGTCGCGAACGACAGGTACGGCGAGTGTGTCCGAAGACAAAGGTAAGGCCGTGATCTCGTTGATCCCTGAGGACCCCAACTTTCGGACCGGCAGAGCCGAATACGAACGCGTCAGGGAGTGAGACTTCTCGATGCGAGACGCGTGTCGGTCTCCGACGGTAACGAGCGCGACTGGCACTAGATGGGAGCGCACACCCTGGCACGCGACGCAGCGGGCGGCGTGGGAAGTGATGCGTCAGGATGAACCAGGAGGATCTGCATGACCGTCGCCGAAGACTTGTTGCGCCGACACATCGAGATGCTTGTCGCTGACAACGCACGCTGGCAGATGTTGCTCGCCGAGGACGTCGTGTGGGAACTGCCGTTCGCGCCTGCCCTCGGACATCCCGCGCGCGTGTCGGGACGGGCAGAGGTCGTGCAGTTCGCCGCGTGGTTCGTGGGAGCCGTCGAGAACTTCCGCTTCTTCGACGCGAGGGTCCAGGCCTCCGCCGACCCGGAGGCCGCCGTCGCGGAGGTCAAGGGCGAGGGGCGGATCAAGGCGACCGGGCGTGTCTACCGTCAGGAGTACGTGGTGTTCCTGCGTGCCACTGCGGGGAAGATCGTGTTCCTGCGCGAGTACTTCGATCCGACCAGGGCGGCGAAGGCGATGGACACACCCATCCTCGACCTCGACTCGTGACGTCGTGGGGCGCAGCGCAGATGGCGGCGTGGGCGGCGGTGAAGAAGCCCCGGGGCAAGGATACCAACCGCGCCCTGCGCGTGAGCTTGTACACGCACCCACCGCGAGAGCATCGTAGGACCGCGCCCACCACCTGAGGCTAGCCTTCGCGCGACGCAGCGGGCGGCGTGGGCGCGCCCACGACGGCGTAGGCCGCGCACTAACCCGATTCGTGCGAACTCTCTGCTGTGGCGTTGCTCAGAAGCGGCGAATAACTTTGGAACATAAGGCCAACCCAATCGAGCATCCTGTCCATGCGCGAAGAGTCGTCGAAGACGCCGACCTCAACTGCTGTCTTCACGATATTCACGACATCCAGGCGAAACTCAACGGTGTAGCCATCGGCGGTCCAAGAAAGGTAGCTGAGCGCGAACTTTTCATGCCGCCGCGCAATCGCGGCCTCAATATCCAGCCTGACGTCGTCTTCATTAAGACGAATCGCTTGGGCTGCCATGTATGCATGCTCCTCGGGATCGCGTCACCCAGATAGAGGTAAGCACACCACGGCCGGGTCTTGAGGTCTGATCAAGATTGACCATCGAAGGCGCCGCTCGTCTTGATCAGGGTCACATAGTGTAAAACCCTCAAATGTTGGGGATGGAAGACCTGAAGGACCCGTCAGCCATTCTCCACCGAGGATTGTTCTGAGCGTGTAAATCTCACCAGTATCTGTCTCGCCGGCGACGCTTGTCAGACGTAACCGTCCCGCCTTTTCCACCACATCGCTCTTGGCAAATCGCTTGCTGCACACTGTCAGAGTGTGATGCAACAGTGACGGAAGGCGAACGCACACCCATGGCATGCTGTCCGTGAGCGCAGCATGAGAGGCGTCGCGACGTGCTAGCAGGGATGGATGGAGCACGGATCTTATTGGTCGGTGGCAATCCGCCAATGGCCGCGATGCTCACCGACTACTTCCATCAGGACGACCGCTCTGAAATCGAGTCGGTCGCGTACTGCGACGATGCTCTGGCACTGCTCGAACGTCGGAGGTTTGACCTAGTTCTGGTTCTTAGTCTCCATGTCCCGTGGACAACGCGGCCCAGTTCGTATTCTGCGACATGGCGCATCGACTTCGCGAACGCAATCCTGTTGCTCAAGCACCTCCGTGCCCGTCATGGCTCACCCCCCGTAATCCTCATCTCAGGGAGTCCGCTCGCGGAGGCGAAGGAGGAGGCTCTCGCCAACGGTGCGTTCGCCTTTCTCCCCAAACCAACTGACCTAGCCGAACTTGACCGTTTCGTGGTACTGGCTCTTGAGAGCCGAAAGGGCGCACGATGATGTGACCATTCACCTGATCGCCTCTGGCGACATTGTAGGCAAGCACCCGACGCAACGAACGGCCTGGGAGGCGCGCTCCCCGGGAATGACGGGTAACCGCGAGTGGCAATCCCGCTGAAGGAGTTGTGTTGGATCTGTCGGAGGCAAGTGGACGGCGTTGAATCCGCTTTGATCGCGCCGTTTTTGCTACATCTCAAATCCCAGGAGCACGTCCAAGGCTGTTCCCGTCAGTGCGAGGACTTCCGAAGCGACTGGGGAGTGGTCTTGGCTCACTTCTATCGCCTTGACTGCGGACACTATTGCGCAAGCCACACCGATCACCGTTGCTGTGTTTGTAGAGCGCGCGGCGACCAAAGTTGACCGCTAGGAATCCCGCACCCAAGCTACTCATCCTCCGTGTTCCTCCGCTTAGCCCTGACGCGTTCATGCGCGTCGTCCGTGTGTCGGTCTTGGTGACAGATTCAAGGTCATGCCTGTCAGGCTTTTTTCCGTTTGCGGATTGGCCTCGGAACCACGCCTCTAACCGCGCGAAATTCCATCCAGGCATCCGGGCAGAATGTTTGCAGAATCGCTGAATTGAAAAACTACAGACGTCCGAAACTGTTCCCGGCTTGTTGGAAGGTATCGCGACCTAGCAACGAGATTTTCTCCTTCGACAGCACCGCCCCGGGCTCCATGGGACCCCTCGTGCCCGTGACGGGGCTTCTGCCCGTCTCCCCGAACACCGGGACTCTCTTCCCCGTCGGGTCTCTCGGCGTCGACACCAGCGACCTTGTCGGATTCGACATTTCAGGATTCAGCGGGACCGCGTTCGCGTCGCTGACCACCGCGGCGGGGGGGGGCCGGCCTGTACACGATCAATCTCACCACTGGAGTCGCCACTTTGGTCGGCGCGATCGACAGCGGCATCCAGGTTCGGGACATCACCACCTCGAACGTGCCGGAGCCCCGGACTTTGGTTCTCTTCGGGGTCGGGGCAGCTGGCCTGCTCGCCGCCGCCCGCAGGCGGCGACGCTCAGTGCCTGACGCCTGATCCCCGGCGTCTGACGACCCCGGCCGTTGCTGTCGAGAAGAGGCCGGGGCCGTCAGACCCATGCCCGCGTCCGTCTCCCGGCGGAGGGCGTGTTCTGTCGAGTCAACTCACCGCTGCCACGGCATGCCACAACCCAGGATAGCGGGTCACGAACCCGGCCGCGTTCACCTGGAGCTCCGTCCGGAACTCGCCGCCGGCGCTCTCATAGTGATAGGTCGTGAGCCCCGTCCGTTCGTAACGCTGATCCAGAGGTTCGAGGGTCAGGCTCGGAAACCCGAGCCACGCCGCCCGGACATCAGCGGCCGTTCCGACGGCAAGCTCGAACCGGCGGATTGGTAGGAGATTGGTGGCGGGACTAAAGCCGAGGTCGACGTCGATGCAACCCGCCACGGCGGGACACTCAACGCCATTCTGCTGCCAGTGGCGCGCTTCATCGACCGCGAGATCGAGCGCGATGGGGGTTGCCCCGACCCAGCCGCGAAGCCGGACAGAACAGGTCTGCCAACGGCTGTCGCACGCTATAAGGTAGTCCAGCCGAATCGGAGCTCCAGCGTGAGCGAAAACCGACGAGCCCGCCAGTTCCCAGCCGTCCTGCTGCCGCACCAAGAACGCGGCTTCGTGGCCAGGTTGATCGAGTCGACGCCAGAGGATCGAGCGCGGTGCGCTCATTCCACGTTTCGACAAAGTGAGGGGGCGCACTCGCTATCCCGACGCGCGCGCGCCGCGCGCAGGTGGGCCGAGATCAACGGGTGCGAGGGGACTAGTTTCCCGTCTCGGGCACCGTCATAACCTCCAGCAAGTGACCGTAGGGGTCCTCGAAGTAAAAGCCGCGCCCACCTCTGCGGGCGTAGATCTGCCCGTCGGTGTGGTGATCTGGCCCGCTGCCGTAAGGTATCCGGCTAGCCTTCACCCGGCTGAAGATTCCTTCGAACTCCGCGTCGCTCACGTGGAAGGCGTAGTGATGACTGTTGCCCGTCGTGGGGTCGAAGCCCGGACCGCCCCACGGTTCTGGCTTATCGGCGAAGTCGAAGGTCAGGCTCTCGTTGATCTGCACCTGCGCGAAGTAGCCGTCCCCCGGCGTCACTGACAAGCCAAAGATCTCGGCGAAGAACGCGGCCGAGGCTCGCTTGTCCTTCGCAGGAACGATCGTGTGATCGAGGCGAATCGTCATTTGCCTACCTCCTGGTGGCCGTTCTTCCTGCCATTTTCGAGGCGTCGAGTCCAGACCACAAGCGCCTCAAGAAGTTGCCCGATGAGCTTTCTCGACATTTCGTCAACGAGGCGGCCGCGCTCGTCGAAGCGCTGCGCCGCGGACGAGATCATGACCTCGGGCTTGTTCACGGGGTGCATGTTGAGAAACACGAACATCTGGCGCAGGTGATACTGCGCTCGCGCTGTCCCGGTCGCGCCAACTGACGCTCCCATGATCGCGACCGGCTTGCCATCCCATGCGTTGTCGCCGTATGGCCGCGAGGCCCAGTCGATGGCGTTTTTCAGCACGCCGGGGATAGAGTAATTGTACTCGGGCGTGGCAATGAGGATCGCGTCCGCCTCACGGATCTTGCCTTTCAACTCGACGACGCGGGCCGGTAGGATTCGCTCGTCGTCCTCGCTGAACGGAGGAATCCCGTTGAGATCGAAGATCTCCAGCTCGGCGTCTGGCGGGAGACGCTCCTTCGCTGCGTGCAGGGCGGCGCGGTTGAACGACGCCTGTCGCAAGGAACCAGGAATGCCGAGAATTCGTACGATACCACTCATGATCCCTCCGTCCTGAGTGCGTCCGCGCTCCAGCTTCGCCCCCTCGACCTCCCGCGCCCTCATAAAGGGCTCGCCCGTTCACACATTCGTCGAACGAGACGGGGCGAAATCGACAGTAGAGGCCTGTCGAATGGGGGGCTCCTCGTTCGACTGACTAACGAAGACGAGAGTAAGGCTGAAGGAGGCGGGCATGCGCAATCGGCAGCCCACCATCGCCCGAATCTGGCGCGGCCGCACCACGCGCGAGAAGGCGGATACTTATGCGGCCTATCACCACGCGAACCTGAAGCCGCTGATCGAGGCTTCGCTCGGTGTGGAGCATCTGCGTGAGGACCGCGAGCATGAGAGCGAGTTTGTGACGATTTCCTACTGGGAATCGATCGAGGCGATGTCGCGCTTCGCTGGGCCGGATCCGCGGCGCATCCATCACCTGCCGCGCGACGCGGAGTTCCTCATCGAACTGCCGGACAGCGTGCAGGTGATGCGGATTGTCGAGCAGCACGGCTGCGCCGCCGGCGCTGGGGAGACGTAGGGAAGCTGCACAGCGACTGATTTGGCCCTTGAGCGGAGGCGGTGGTCAGTTGTGGACGAGGTCGTCGTCTGGGTGGCTGAGCGTGGTCTGGAGCCGGCCCCCGCGACTGACGGCGACGAGGCGTTATGCCGGGACGAGAATCTGAACCCACGAAGCGTACATCTGACTTGTGTATCAACGTCGCGCAGTTTGACGTTGGAGGGGCGGCCCGGGGGAAAGGTAGCGGTCCCTGAGGCTCCGTGTGGCTTTCCTTCTTGCCTCTCGATCTGGGGTTTCGTCGATCGTCTTCCTTCTAGGGGACGACGCCGGGTGTCCATGTCACCGACGGAGAGTTTGTGAAGTGCCGGAACGAGCACTGAAAATCGTGGGAGAGGATCATGCACATCGAACCCTATCTATTCTTCGAAGGCCGCTGCGAGGAAGCCGTGGAGTTCTACCGCAAGGCGCTCGGCGCCGAGGTGATGATGCTCATGCGCTACAAGGACAGCCCCGAGCCGCCGGCACCCGGCAAGCTGCCTGCGGGCTCGGAAAACAAGGTGATGCACGCGAGCCTGCGCATCGGCGAGTCGACGGTGATGGCGTCAGACGGGCTCGCGCAGGGGCGGCCCAGCTTCGAGGGCTTTTCGCTGTCCATCACGGTGCCGGATGAGGCGCGCGCCGACAAACTGTTCGCGGCGCTGGCGGACGGCGGGCAGGTGCAATTGCCGTTGGCCAAGACGTTCTGGTCGGCACTGTTCGGCATGGTCAAGGACCGCTTTGGCGTGGGATGGATGATCGGCGTGCCGTCGAAGGCCTAATTCGTGGCGTGAACGTCCCGCTGATCGTCGCCGGCTCCCTCGCGATCCTCGGCGCCGCCATCCACGGAGTGGGGGGCGAGGTCTTCGTAGTGAGAAAGCTGTCGCCGGAGGTGCTGCCGTCCAGTGCCTTCGGTGGTCCGCGAACGACCAAGCTGATGATCCACGTCACGTGGCATCTGACCACCATTGCCTTTCTCACCGTCGGGTCCGCTCTCCTCCTGTCGGGCTCGGTCCTCCACGGCGATACCGCCCGGGGGATCGGGCTGGTCGCCGCCAGCGCGTCCACCGGCTTCGCTGCGATCGCGATGGCGCTGACGGTTGCGTACACGCAATCCCCTCGATCCCTGTTCCGCCACCCCGGTCCCGCCTTACTCACCGCCACCGCAGCGCTGGCATGGTGGGGAGTTCTCTGAAGAAGATGCAGTCCCGAGCGAGCACGCCGGACATCATCCACGAATGCACTGCCGTGTTCTTGCGACTGGCCCTCGGAATCACGTTCCTGGCCGCGGTGACGGATCGCTTCGGACTGTGGGGACCGCCGGGCAGTCCGAACGTGGCCTGGGGCGATCTCGACCGGTTCGCCGCCTATGCGGCGACCCTCAACCCCTGGGCGCCGGCCGCGCTGATCCCGCTCATCGTGTGGATCGTCACTCTTACCGAGACGTGCCTGGGGACAGCGCTGATCGTCGGTCTCTGGACACGATGGTCAGCGCTGTGCAGTGGCGTGCTCTTGCTGCTCTTCGCCCTCGGCATGACCGTGGGTACCGGCGTGAAATCGGCCCTCAACGCCTCCGTCTTCTCCGCCTCGGCCGCCGCCTTCGCACTCTCGAACTGGCGCGTGTCGGTGTGGAGCATCGATGCCCTTCGCCTGCGCAGATACCACGAAAGGAGTGGATCATGAGTGCCAAGGAAAACGTCGAGGGATTGCTCGAGATCTTTGCGGCCATCGAGCGGCGCGATCCCCAGCGGGTGCTCGAGCTCTGCTGTCCGGATGTCGAATTTCACTGGCCGCCCTCGCTCCCGTATGGCGGGGTCTCCCGTGGCCTCGGCGGCGACCGGCCGACCTGGAGCGCGACGTGGGTCCCGCTCCAACCGACGGAAGCCGAGCGCCTGATGGATCCACGGGTGGTGGCGGCAACCGAGGAGGAGGTCGTCGTGTGCTGGGAACAGCGAGGTTTGAGTCCCACGGGAGACCGGTTCGACGGCCCCGTGCTCGGCCTCTATCGGATGCGCGAAGGAAAGCTCGCGCGAGCACAGTGTTTCATTTCGACACGGTGGCCCTGGCGAGCTTTCTGGCCAAGGTGGAGGCGGCCAAGTCCTAGCCGGGAAATCACGAGCGGTGGCCGAACCAACGCTTGTATAGCCGGGCGTAGGTGCCATCCGCCTTCGCGGCGGGCAGCGCCCGATCGAGGGCCTCCCTCAAAGCGTCGTTGCCCTTGCGCAGCATGATCCCGTACTGCGAATCCGTCCCTGTGATGGACTCGCCCGGCTCGAGTCCGGGAACCCGCGCGGTGAACCACTGAATAATCGGACCGTCATCGATCCACGCATCGACCAGGCCCGCGCAGACCGCCTCACATGCCTCATTGTTCGAGTGATACTCGCGGATCTCGGCCGCCCGTGCCATCCCACGTGCGAACTCCTCGGCCGTCGTCGAAACCCGGACGGCGAGCCGCCTGCCTTCGAGATCGGCCAGTGTTCGAATCGCGCTGGCGCGCCGTGTTGCGATCGCGAGCGTATAGTCGAAGTAGGGCTGACTGAAGTCGACGAGATGCTTGCGCGACTCTGTGATCGTCGCTGCCGTCATGATCGCGTCGAGCTTGCCTTCTCGCAACTCGTCGATGAGCCCCGCCCAGAGCCCGCTGCGATATCGGTAGATGAGCCCCAATCGCGCAGCGAGATCGGTCATGAGGTCCACTTCGAACCCCTCGAAGGTCGCTGCCGACGGGTCCGAATGCAACGCCCCCGGTGAGGAGGCGTCAACGCCCACCGTCAGAACTCCGGGCTCAACGAGAGAAAGGACTGAATTCACCTGTCCTTGACGCGCTTTCCAGTCGGGAGGCACAGAGCATCCGGGCGACTCGATAGACCGGTGAGAGGCAACGCGCGAACGATACTCATGCTTCTCCACCACGCTGCCCCTCCATGAGGGCCGGATCGACGAGCCTCCATTCATATTTCTTTGAGGTCGTGGCGGACGATCTCACAATGCGGCGCGCGGCGAACCACGATCTTAAATCCTGCGCGCGCGAGGGTCCGAGCACGACCCGACGCGCAGTGCGGGCGCCATGCGTTCGTCGCGCCGGCGGCTGATCCTCGGCGACAGCGAAGGCGCTCGGCCAGACTGGACAGGAGCGCTCCCGCGAGAGCCGCCAGCCCGCCGAGCGCCAGCAGCCCCAGGATGAAGAGCAAGCGCAGCTCGATCGTGTCCATGCGCGTCCCTCCAGCTATGCTGTGGAACCCCGGCCGTGACACGATGTGAAACGTCACGAATCCGGCCGGGGACTCGACCGCTATCGCCGAGAGGGCGCCCGATTGGCGAAGTAGGCGATGCAGGAGTCGATGGCGCGGGGCCGGTCCCGGAGTACGGAAGCGACGTGGACCAGCTTTGCGAGTGTGGCCATCGCCCGCCAGTTCGACGGCGTTGCGCGCCGGGCGCCCCGAAGGTCGCGAACACGATCGTGGGCGGCCTTCTCGATCAGAACGTATTCACTTAGGTCCATCACATGCCTCTGTGTCAGACACGCGGCAAATGTATGACCAACTCCCAGAAATGTGGAAGTTCGCGGAATCCCTGCCCGGGGCGGCCGCCTCGCGGTTTCGGTTCAGAACACCGCGTTCCGTCGTGGAACCGATCTGACCGTGTCTGGCGCCGCGGTCGGTGCGACCGTCGCCGCAACCCTCTGCGGCGACGGTCGCCGTCCGCCTCGCACTGGTTCCTGGAGCCGGACCCTCACGCGGCGGCCATAGCCGGAGCTTCGCCGAAGAAGCCGGTGATGCGCTGCAGCCGCCCATCCGCCGCCAGGGCGCCGACGTCGATACCGGCCACGATCACGGTGCCGTCCGGACTCACCAGGTCCCAGGCGAAGCGAAGCTGGTTGTGATGCGTGTCGACACCGCTGCGCCGGCGGAAGCGATGGCCTGGGAACTTGGCCTGCACCCCTGCCACCATCTCCGCGAGGGCGGCGTGCCCCTCGGCCTCGAGCATCGGATCGACATAGTGGCCGTTGCTGGCCCAGGCTTGCTCGATGAGCTGGGCGCGGCGCTTCGAGTCGGTCTCGTTCCACATCGCCAGGTACGTGTCGACGATCGTCGTGGTGTCAGCCATGTCGAACCTCCTCGGGTTGTCGTGAGCTGCTTCGCCCAGCCTCGCCGAGGTGTCGACGACTCACAATTACGTGCGAGGTAACGGCAGTGGGACCGTTGGGTCCCGAGCCGGCGCATGCCTATCACCCGCCGACAGCCGGTCCTTGCCCCGCTTCACATCGCTCTCGACGACGAAGACGCCACGTGGCCATGCAGACCAGTGCGCGTAGAGCAGGCCATTTTCGTCACACGCCGACGGTTCTCCGTATGCTGCCCATGTGCTCGTCGATGTGACCGACCAGACCGAGCATGATGAGCTGCTCGGCCGTCATGGGTGGTGTGCCCGTGAACACCGTCCCGCTCTTCGCTAGCTGATCGTCAGTCAGGCCCTGGACCACCGAGAACGCCTTCGCCGCACCCTGTTGGAAGAGCGCGAGTGTCTCCGCCCGCGTGCAGTGGGCATGCTCCTTCGCATGCTGAGCGTTCATTTCGTCCAGCATGGCCCGCGTGAAATCGCCGCGAGACGCCACTCCGCCGGACACAATGCCAGTCACGATGCCTGCGACCACCTCCAGCGCCCCGGCCAAGTGATGTGCGGTCACGCCGACTGTCCATTGCTCCGCCGCGGTCACCTTCTGCCACTCTGCGTCGCCAAGCTTCTCCAGCGTCGCTACCGCAGCCCGGGCCTTCTCTTCGAACTGCTTCGCCACCGCCTCCGTTTTAGCTCCCATCGAATGTCCTCCCCTTCTTCTGATCCGGCATGTTAGGGCCTCCGCCGAACTCTGCCTCTACTAATACGTCGAACGAGGCCGGCCCAAATCGACATCGGCTGTTCCACCGATCAGGCGAATCTTCCGTGCGCACGATCGCATCGTAGAATATGTCGCTCTGAGGGTGTGAAAGGCGGGCCCCACGACCATGAGCTTCGCTGAGCCGCTGAAGCTGCTCGAGCAGTACGGCGTCGTGATCCTTCCGGCTCTGGTCGTCGCCGAGCAGATTGGCATCCCTTTGCCCGCAGTGCCAGCGCTCCTCACGGTCGGCGCGCTGGCGGCGAGCGGACGCGTCAGCATCCCGCTAGTGCTGGGCGCGATCGCAGTGGTCGCACTGACGGTAGACCTCGCATGGTACGAGGTGGGCCGGCGCCGTGGAGTAGGCGTGCTGGCGCATCTCTGTCGCCTCTCGCTCGAGCCTGACTCGTGCTTGCGACGGACCGAGAACGTCTTTGCCCGGTATGGGGTCCGAGGCTTGCTCTTCGCGAAGTTCGTTCCTGGATTGACGACGGTCATGCCTCCGCTCGCCGGCATCTTCGCGATAGGACGACTGCGGTTCGTGTTCTACGAAATCCTCGGCGTGCTGCTCTGGGCGGGAGTCTGGATGGGACTGGGCTACGCCTTCAGTGATGCACTCTCACTGATCGTCGCTGGTCTCGCGCGACTGGAGCGCACCCTCGGTGTCGTCGTCGTCGCCGCCCTGATCGGCTACGTCCTGGTGAAATACGTGCGCCGACGACTGTTTCTCCGGGCGCTGCGCATTGCCCGCATTTCGCCGGAAGCGCTCAAGAGCCGGCTCGACGCGGGCGAGGACGTCACGATCATCGATCTCCGGACTCGCCTCGATGTCGGGGCTATGCCTTATGCCATCCCCGGCAGTCGCTGGATGGCGACCGACGAGATCGACGAGCACCGGTCGGAGTTACTTCGATCTCGAGAACTGGTGCTCTACTGTTCCTGACCGAACGAAGCCACGAGCGCCAGGGTGGCGCTCCAGCTCAGACGTAGAGGCATAACCCAAGTCCATCCGTTGGAGGGGGGCCTCGCCGCGTGGATGGCCTTGCAGTTTCCCGTTGAACCGCTCCTACTACCCGAGATTCAACAGCATGAAAACGGACCAACAGCCCTGACGACTCGTCGGTGAGCGGCGCTTCGAGGTAGATCGCGCTCTGACCGCATCGCGGGTCGCGATGTTGGGTCCTTCGTGTCGTTACAACGACCTCCTGATACGAACCTCCTGTTCGGCGCGATATTCGGCGATCCGGCTCCGGTCGGCTTCGGCGAGCGCGCGCCGGAGAGCAGCGGCTTCAAGATCGCGGCAGTAAGCCGGCGTTCCGGGCTGCTGCCGCCAGGAGTCGTCCAGAACACCGCCGTCGACAGGGTCGAAGCCAAGATCGTCGACGACGCGAAGCACAGCTGCCTTGGCGTCCGACGAATCGCCGGCGACCGAGAGAGCAATACGCCCCTTCGTGCCTCTCGGAACGCCCTTCTCGAGAAGGCTCTTGGCGAGGATGTTGTTGAACGCCTTGATCACGGGATGCCCGATCTGCTGCGCGACCCACTGGCTGTCGGGCATGCCCCGGTCGATCGCATCGATGTGGCCATCGCGAAGCTCGGGGTGGTAGTTGCCGATATCGGTTACGACGACGCCGCTCGGCACGTTCGCAAACAGCCCGCGCGGAAGATCGGCGATGGCCTTCGTCGGGATCGCAAGGATGACGATTTCTCCGGCTTTGGCGGCGTCGACAACGGAAACGGGCGCCGCGCCGATCTCGGCCGCCAACGCGGTCAGGCTTCCAGGTCCTCTCGAGTTCGCAATCGAGACGTGATGGCCGAGCTTGGCGAGGTGGCGCGCAAGTATCCCTCCCATGCTTCCAGCGCCGATGACTCCGATTCTCATGTCGGCTCCCTCTCCTTTCAAATCTCACGCGTCAGCCACAGATCCCGGACGATCAACGGAGGATCGCATTCAGTTGACGTCATGCGGCGACACTGGCCTGTAGCGGAGTCGGCGACCACGTCCCCCGAACCAGTTCGCGGCGTGGGAGATTCGTCAGGTTCGGTACGTCACGATTACTCTGCCGGACTCGGTCGACTTCGCCTGGACGAGATCGAGCGAGAGCCGCTTGTTGACGCCGCTGAAGAGCGCCTGGCCCTTGCCCAGGACTATCGGGTGAACAATCAGCCGGAACTCATCGATCAAGTCCTCGTTCAGAAGGCTTGCGACGAGGGTTGCCCCGCCGACTACGTACATGTTCTTCCCTGGCTGGCCCTTGAGGGTTCGGAGCTCCGCGACGTCCCGGATTATCTGCGCTGTGGGCCACGAGACGCTCTTGAGGGTCGTGGACAAAACAATGTGAGGTGTCTTAGCAGCCAACCGTGCGTACGCCATTTCACTCTTCGAGGGGATTCGCGCCTGGAATGGCGGCACACGCTCAGGATTGGCGTAGATCGATTCCCAGTACTCCCCGTAGTCCGGGTACATGCGTCCTCCCAGGACGAACGTATCGACGTCAGGGATCAGCTCGATCGCGTCGGCCCACGAATCGACCCAATCCTTTTCTCCGTTTGGTCCTTGGACGAAGCCATCCACCGAGATCTGAAGTGCGGCGATCATCGTTCTGATGTGTTCGATGCCATGGCTGCTCCTTTGCGACCCGCTGCGTGGGTCGATGTGGAACTCGTCGTTCGTTCCGTTCTCGATGCGGCCTGACGGTTGTTGGTCCTGAGATACATGTAGCGCCGCGTATCCGAACGGTGGGAGTGACAAGTGTGACGGGATTACGATGGCCTCGCTGATTCGGCCCTGCGGCCAGGCCATCGAGCGTCACGACTTTCTGCAGTATCAACCACCCCACTGAATCCTCCCCCTCAGGCTCCGGGGGGCTGAGTCGTATACCGACAGCAAGCGTCGGAAAACGCTTCAGGCGCGAGGCACGTTCTCATTGAGTCTTATCCAGACAGAAGGTACGCCGCACTCCCTGTTCGAACATTCCTGCGGGGAGAAATCGCCGTAACCGGGTGACGGACTTCGCTTGCTGCCCAATCGGGTAGCGTAGCCGCGGCGTATTGCTGGACATGATCTCGAGCAACGTTTCGGCCACCAGCTCCGGGCCAGGCCCCTTCTCTTCATAAGCACGAGTGGCATCGAGCGCCCGTTGTCGCCACCGGTCATACTCGGTGATCCGATTCGCTGCGATTTGCCGGTTGTTCATCATCGGCGTTTTGAGAAACCCGGCCTCGGTCAACGACACCCGAATGCTGAACGGCTTGACTTCGTGCCGTAAGGCTTCGGTGTACCCTTCCAAGGCAAACTTGCTGGCGCAATACATGCCAAGGAACGGAATCGACGACACACCAGCGAGCGAACTGATATTGATGATGTGCCCACGCCTCTGTCGACGCATGGCCGGCAGAACCGCATTGACCATCCTGACCACCCCAAAGAAATTGGTCTCGAACTCAGCCCTGACTTCCTCTGATGTGAGTTCTTCCACTGCGCCGGCCAGCTCATAACCGGCGTTGTTGATCAGCACGTCAATGTGGCCGGCACGACTGGACACCACTTCGACGCACGCGCGCACCGAGTCATCCGCGCGCACATCCAAAGGCAGCATCTCCACGGCCGGGATCGCCTCGGCGATGGCTGGATTGCGGCTTGTTCCAAAGACCTTGTAGTTCTCACGAGAAAGCAATCGAGCCGTCGACTGCCCGACACCAGACGATGCTCCCGTGATGAGCACCACGCGATGATCAGACATTGTGGACCTCCAACTCTGCAACGCTCTATCGTGGAAGTCGGCGATCAGTCCGCGCGTCGGCCACCCTGCCGACCGACCCCTGCCTCGGTTCCGAGCAGGATTCGGAACACAAGGACGTGCGTCACGAGGAGAAGTGGCACGAGCAGGGTGGGAATGAAGTACGCGGCACCCTGCAGGCCGGGTGTCATCCCCACGCCTAGGCGATCGGCCTGATAAAACGCATTGAGCAGATCCACAGTGCCAATGATGTTGAACACCCACACGATGATCGTTCCCAGCCGACTCCCCAGCGTTGCGATCGCGAGTAGCGCGAGCATGGATGTCGCAAGGTCCCCATAGGCAGCGGGATGCGCGAAAGCATCCGGCAAGTCTGGCGAGACCACACCCGGTACGAGAAACGCCAGCCCGACGAATCGAAAGGCGTGCAAGAGAAGCACCGGTCGAAGCGCCTCAGTACGTGGTCTGCCCCGAAGCGCGGGCCAGATGTATCGTGCGCCGATCATCCCCCATACGACGAAGCCCAGGAGAACACTGATCCCGAAGACTACCTGCGGTTGCATCATCGGCTCGGTGCAGATGAGGGGGCTGGATGAGGCACCCACGTGCCACCGAGCAGCTGCCACAACGAAATCACGTGAAGCACGAAGGCGAGCGGCACGAGAAACGTCGGCACCAACGCCAGGGGAAAACGCGTCGCTAGCTCGGACGTTGGCGTTGTGTGAAAAGCTTGAGCCGGGCCCGGGCTGGTCATGATCCCCAGTCCTACGGCGACAACCAAATCAGCCATACCGAATAGATTGAAGATGATGGCTTGCCGTCTGCCCTGAGGCGTCTCGACGCGTCGGGATATCCACGGCGCCGCTGCACCCACGATCACGTCGCCAATCCCCGCCGGGAGTGCCCACAGCGCCGGCATCTGTCGGTTGGCCATGAGCAAAAGAAACACCATACCTACAAGTCGCCAGAGGTTGAGACGGATCAAATTCCTTTGATTCGTGAGAAGGCGACGCAACGATGGAGATACGAGGAGGCATCCAGCCAATATGAGGAGCACCAGAACGAGAGTGATCCCAATGGGTGGCAGGCTGTAGGGGTCGGGCGGCTGGAAGAATCCTCGCCGGGCGAGCATCGTCGTGACGATGGCCCACGTGGCCAATACGACTCCGCTGACGATCGCGAGCCGCGCCTCGCGGGCGGAGGTCCGCTCACGCCACAGGACAAGGAAAATCGCGATGACCACCGCAGCGGTTAGCCCGAGAATGAGCACCGCCAGCAGGTTTGTCGACATGACCTGACCTCACCAATCACTCGCGGAAAACCAGACCGCCTCTGGCGGTTGCGTGTCTAGGAGGCCATCTCCTCTTTGCGTGTCGGCGGCCACGTACGGGTCACCAGATAGTCGTCCGGGCGAGCGCTGAATCGACACGGACCCAGGGGTGGGCCTCCAGGCTGACGGGAGGTGGAGTGCGATGGCACAGTACCCCGTCGGGCGACGGAGGCAGCAAGCGCACGAGGCACCCCGAGAACATCTCGTTCATCTCGGCGCCAGCGTTGCCGTGGTCGGCACTTCATGCAGCGTGGCGACGATAAGTGACCAGAGACCGCAATCTCCCGTCGCGCAGATACAATCCGCCCCACAACAGGATCCCGAGATACACGCCGAAGAGCATGTGGCTGAAGATTGGACTACCGACCCGCAAGTGAGTAGCGACCGTCCCGCCGAGATATCCGGTCATTAGGATGGCGCCGAGCGCGGAGGTCCGCGGAATGGCATAGAGCAGCGTGCAGGACAGCCCCAGGATGCCCAGGCCGCGCACGAAGCTCGCGGTGGCGGGATAGCCGAGCTGGGCCGTCCCTTCAATCACCATAGCGAGCGGCACCAACTTGACGCCACCGTCGAATAGCATGAAGAGAATGACCACGGCGCTGAGGCCGTACCCGATCCGGACGGCGGCTCTATCACCTAAACGCATGTCGCATCTCCTTGAGGTCGCCGCGAGAGGTAACTGACGCACCGCCGTCGGACTGGCCGGCCAGGGCCGGCCTCCCAGCCTTCGCCTCGATGATGCACCCTCGGGCGAGCTGCCGACACGCTTGGTCGATGACGATTCGGTCGCAAGGCTTGGTCTGATCCCACGCAGGCAGGCATTACCTCGGACGTAATCGACTGCTGCTCATTCCCGCGGAATGATCTGTGCGAAACCTGATCCCCAAACGAAAGGAGCAGAGACATAGCGAGGTTGCTGAACCCAAGGTCGCTGAAGCTGTCCATCGCTATCTAGCCGCCTGGAACGAGCAGAATCCGGGCCGGCCGGCCAGCGTGGTCGACGCCCACAACGACCGCGTCCGCTTCAGGAGGGAAGCGGGCGGGACGGAGGATGCGCCGACCCACTTCGCCGGCTCCGACTTCGGCATCGTCGGCAAGGACGGCCGCTTCGAGTCCATTACCGGCTTTGTCGACGTGGGACCAGGAGCGCTGTCGAAGTCGTGACGCGCATGCGCCGTGCGCGCCAACCATCTCGACCTACCAGGCGACATCGACAGCCTGGCAGGTCCTTAGCAGCCGTGCTGACCTTTTAGGTATCCTTGGCACCGTTCGTAGGTGATGCGCGGTCGTTGGGCAACAGGCACCTGAACGTCATTATCACTGAGTCGGCGCAAGGAGAGTTTGATGGTTGTCACGAACAGGCAGTCCGGGACGAATGTGCATGAGGTGGCTGACACGATCTATCGCATCAATACGCCAATTGTGATCGAAGGCGCAGGTGGGTTCTCGTTCAATCAATACCTCATCACGGATGACGAGCCATTGCTTTTCCACACCGGTCCACGAAAGATGTTCCCCTTGGTGCGTGAAGCGGTCGAGAGCGTTTTGGCAGTCGAGCGCCTTCGCTACATTGCTTTCTCCCACGTGGAAGCCGACGAGTGCGGCTCGCTCAATGAATGGCTTGCCGTCGCTTCGCAAGCCATACCACTGTGCGGCACGGTCGCTGCCACGGTATCGATTGGTGACCATGCTGATCGGGCGCCGCGCGCCCTTGCCGATGGAGAGTTGCTCATTCTGGGCAAGCACTCCGTGCGTTGGTTCGATACTCCCCATTTGCCGCACGCGTGGGAATGCGGCTTCCTGACAGAAGAACTAACCTCGACGCTGTTATGTGGCGATCTGTTCACGCAGGGAGGTGCTGATCTTCCGCCCATCACGGAGTCGGACATTCTTGGGCCGAGCGAGGCTTTCCGCCTCGAGATGGACTACTTCTCGCACACGAAGAATGCTCGTGTATTGCTCGAGAAGCTTGCCTCGACAAACCCAACAACGCTCGCGTGTATGCACGGCAGCGCATGGCGTGGTGACGGGGCAAAACTTCTTCGTGCTCTTGCTGATAGGCTATCCGCGGCACCGTAGAGGCATTCCGGCAGGTCTTGCTGAACGCCGACTCGTTGATCTTCAACACTGTTGCCTCTGGCAATCATTTCGTCGGTTCTCGGCCGGTCGCTCGCCGCTGAGCGCCAGGTTGGGCAGCGAAGGAGGAAGGAATGGCAGCACGAGCACTAGCGGGAAAAGTGGCGATCATCACGGGCGCTTCCCGTGGTATTGGACGCGCAATCGCAGAGCGCCTTGCCGAGGACGGCGCCGCAATAGTCGTGAACTACTCGCATCGTACGGCACGGGCCGAAGAGGTCGTCGCAGCCATCGAAGGGCGTGGTGGACACGCCGTTGCGATCCAAGCGGACATAAGCCGGATCGCCGAGATCCATCGCCTGTTCCAGGAAGCGATCTCGCGGTTCGGTCGGGTCGATATCCTGGTGAACAATGCGGCAATGTCCCTCTACAAGTCGATCGTCGAGACGACCGAGGAAGAATTCGACAGCGTGTTCGCCCTCAATGCGCGAGGACCGTTCTTCGCCATGCAAGAAGCAGCGCGTGTGCTCCCGGATCATGGACGAATCGTCAATATTTCCAGTGGCGCTACGACCGTCGGCTTTCCGTCCCAAAGCGTCTATTGCGGGAGCAAATCTGCGCTTGAGCAATTCACTCTCGTGTGCGCGAATGAGCTGGGGCCTCGCGGAATTACGGTCAATGCCGTGTTAGCGGGACCGACAGAGACAGACATGCTCGATGGGATTCTCGAGCACTCGCCCGAGTTCAAGGCCATGCTCATCCAGCGGACCCCGATGGGACGTATCGGGCAACCCCCGGACATGGCCGATGTCGTTGCCTTTCTGGTCAGTGACGATGCCCGGTGGGTAACTGGACAAAGCATACGTGTCGACGGTGGCGCCCGATAGTACGACGCTACGGACTACAAGAAGAGTGAGATCAAGATTGCGCGAGGTGCGGAGCACGACGTGACCACGTTCCTCGACGTGGGAGCGCCATCTCGAGATTCAAGTGCCCCTATCGCCCGGAGAAGCATCTCACGCGCGGAAGGCCGCTGCGTGATCCCAGAGCCACTGCTCCAAGGTCCGGGCTTGTTGACCGGTGATGCGCTCGACCGTGTCGGTCACCACGGACGCGTGGCCTTGCCGGGCATAGGTGTTCAGCTCGACCATCGCCGTCGCCTGCCACTCGCTCTGACCGGCTGCCAGGAGCCCGGCCTTGAGCTGCTCATCGCTGAGATTCCGGTAACGAACGGGCTTCTCCAAAATCCGAGAGAAGGCTTCGGCCACGTGATCGAAGCTGAGAGCCGCCGGACCCGTCACGAGATGGATCCGACCCGCATGGCGGTCGAGCGGATCGGTGAGTGTCGACGCAATGACCGCCGCGATGTCGCGTGCGTCCACATAGCTTGCCGGGGTCGACCCGAGCGAGCTGGACAGCTCGCCCCGCGTCTTGATCGTCTCGGCCGACCAGAGCAGATTCTGCATGAAAAAGTTCGGCCGGATAAACGTGAACGGAAGGCCGCTGTCCATGATCACCCGTTCGGCGGCCCCATGCTGGCGGCCAAAAGTGAACGAGGCTGCAGGATGTGCCCCTATTGATGAAAACTTGACCAGGTGTTTGAGACCGGCCTTCGTCGCCCGCTCGACGAATCGCGCCTCTCGCTCAACGAGCTGCTTGTCTACGGCGGATAGCAGCAGGCACCGCTCAACGCCAGCGAGAGCCGCATCGAGCGTACCCGGCTGATCGAAGTCAGCGACGACCAGCTCGGCCCCGGCGCGCTGGAGGTCCGTCGCTCGGGATGAATCCTGCACCAGGGCGCGAACACGAAAGCGCGCGGCCAGTAGTGTCTGGACAACGAACCGCCCGTTGGTCCCCGTCGCCCCTGTCACGAGGAGCATAGATCGCCTCCCTTCCCCTCGACCGGTGAGTGCGCACCGAGTTCACCTCGAGAGACACTGACTCCAAACCGACCTCGTCGGCGGACAAGGGATTTGTCCTACCGCGCGAGCAGGAAGCCGCCGGGGTCGTCGAGAAGCGGCTGCCAGATCGCCGTCATCGGTGTCAGGACACCCGATCGCCGAAGTAATCGATATAGCGGTCGATGGCTCGTGGCAGGGCTTGAAGCGCTCGTAGCGCTGACGCGATGTAGAGGATCTTCGCGAGTCTCGACATCGAAGCCTCCTGCGGCGCCTCGGTCGCCGTGCCCGATCAGGCTCGCAAGACGATCCGTGGCGCCTGCGGTCAGGAAATACCCGGGTCCGACGCTCGAACGACTCGTGTTCATGAACGCAATTCCCGCTTCCCTCATCTTTGTACAGGGCCGACCGTGAGCAATCCGTCGAGGTCAGCGTGAAATCGCTCGACGGCCTGTGCCCAGCAGCATTTGGACTCGGCGCGTCAGCCGTCTCAGCTAGGCGGCCGCCACGCCGACGTTACCCGTGCCCAACACGGCGATCCTTCGACTTTGGTTCATGCGGAATCGTCGTCTTGGCAGAAGTGCCCGGCCTACTGGCGTTCGGGTAGCTCGCCCTTCGGGCACTCCCTGCCCCCCAGCCTCTTCTGCTCCTGCGTCAGATGGTCGGTCGTCATGGTCTCGAGGCCTTCGGCCAGATGATCGTCCACGGTCGAGACCAGCCCCCCGCCGCCGGCTGGGAGCGCGGGCGGGCGGCTCCATCGGCTATTGCGGGCATCGTCGAGGAGGTCGAGCTTCCACTGGGGCTCCTCCCCTCCCTGGATAGCCGAACGGGTCGGCTCGAGATCGACATTTCCCGGTGTTACCGGGGGGGTGCGGAGGTCCGAGGGGCTGCCACGGGCTCCGGACACGCCGCCTGTCGGGGGCCTTTCCCGCCCGAATGGGTCCTGGCCGACCCGGAGCCGCCCGAGCGCCGTGACTTCCGGCAGCGGTGGTGCGTGGCCCGTGAAATTCTGCGAGGGCCATGAAGTCCAGCTGGCGTCGATCAAGAGTGATGGACATAGGCGACGTCGCATTCGACCGACTCATACTGGGCCAGCGCTTTCACGCGTTGGAAATACTCGCCAATTTCAGGTTTGCGGCGAAACGCTTCGATGTCCTTCACGCTTCGCCATTGCCCGTAGTTGACGACTCGTCGACCGTCCTTGCCCTTGTGAAAGCTGGCCGAGATGTATCCAGCCATCTTGCTAAACAAGGTTTCGGTGCCCTCCGCGAGGAGCTCTATCAACCGTTGCTGATTTTCGGGATCTACAGTGAAGATGTTGATCAGAGTAACGACTCCGTTGTTGGCGCGAATTGTGATTTCCATCGATGGCCTCCTGTTCTGGCTCTGGGCCGGAACCGGCTGCATAGCAAGCGCAAGCCCGCTCGCCAGGCTGCCGGCAACGAACCTTCGGCGCGATGTCCCGGTGTTGATCTCACGCATGAGCGGCCCTTCCCCTTTTTTTTGACGGCATGTACTACGGCCGCGCGAGGAATCGCGTCAGCCGCACTCAACGCCCGCTACCACCTAGACGAATGAGGAGGCCGGCTGGAACTCACGGGAAAAAAGGGGCTAGCCGATTCTTTTTGGCCAGCCCGATCGTCTTATGAGATGCAGGCCGCTGGCGGGCAGTCTGTGCCATGGTGGGCCCGTCGATAAACAAATAGTCCTGAAACCAGGAGCTCTCTCGAGCCGATATGTCTGAAGAACGCGGGGATTTCGAGCGGCAGCTCGCCCAGATGCGCCCCAAGCTGCACAGCTATTGCGCTCGGATGACGGGCTCAGTGATCGATGGGGAGGATGTGGTCCAGGAAACGCTCATGAAGGCGATCGAGGCGTTGCCCCGGACTGGACCGCTGGCCAACTCAGAAGGGTGGCTGTTTCGAATCGCGCACAACACGGCCCTGGATTTTCTACGGCGCCGCACGCGATATCAGGCCACTCACGCCGATGAGGATGTGGAGATGGTCGCTGCTCCGGTGAACCCTCTGCATGCTCATCAGAGCGCCGCTGCCAGCCTGCGGACCTTGATGCGTCTACCGGTGGCCCAGCGCAGTGCTGTCATCCTCCGAGACGTACTCGGCTATTCGGTTCAAGAGGTTTGCGACGTCATCGATGGCAGCATGCCGGCCATCAAAGCGGCCCTGCAACGAGGTCGAATGCGCCTGCGGGAACTGGCGCAGGAACCCGACGACATTCGACCACCCGTCTTGGCGGAGCCCGAGCGGGCCCGTCTCATGAGGTATGTCGAACGCTTCAACGCGCGCGATTTCGACTCCATCCGTAGCATGCTCGCCGACGACGTACGGCTAGACCTGGTCAACCGGCTCCGTGCGAAAGGCCGGACCGAAGTGGGCGAGTACTTTCACAGATACTCGCTATCCAGCGACTGGCAGTGCGTTCCCGGATTTGTGGACCGACGTCCAGCCGTACTCATGTTCGATCCGAACGATCTGGCAGGACGGCCGGCCTATTTTGTCCTTCTGGACTGGATGAACGACAGCCTCGTCACCATTCGAGATTTCCGTTTCGCTCGCTACGCCATGGAAGGGGCGGAAATAGTGCCATTAGGCTGACCACCTGAGGGCCAAGTGAAAGAAGGTACTGGTGCAGACCATCGCGATGACCGCTTCCTGTTGGGCTCCAGTGAGGCCGGGCTCAGCTGTACTGATTCCGGCCCGCCATCATGCCGCCGTCCACATCCCAGATCGCGCCAGTCACCCACGAGGCCTTGTCGGACAGCAGGAAGCAGATCGCCTCGGCGACATCCTCCGGACTGCCTATCCGGCCGATTGGGTGGAAGCTGTTGAAACGCTGAAGCGTGGAGTGGACCAGCGCCGGTTCGATGAAGCCCTCGAAGATCGGGGTTTCGACCACCGCGGGAGAGACGGCGTTCACCCGGATGCGAGCGCTGGCCAGCTCCATGGCGAGATGCTGCGTGAGCGAGTGCAGGCCAGCCTTGGCCATCGAGTACGCGGAGGAGGGAGTCGCGGCGAAAGCCTGCTTGGCCACATCGATCCAATGTTCACGATGCTCCCACCCATCTTCCGCGCGACCATGTTCCTCGCAACGGTCTGCGTCACAAAGAACAGCGACCTGTTGATGCTGAGATATCGGTCGTAGTCCTCGATGGTGTGGTCAAGGAACGCCTTGGGAGCGAAGATTCCAGCAGCATTCACCAGGTGGTCGGCATCCGCATGCGCGGAGTCGATTCGGAAGCGCAGCGCGTCCACCTCGGACACGTTCGTGAGATCGGCCTTTTCGCCAGCTACGAAGCCGAGGTGGCCCAGTTCGTCGACGGTTGCCGCGACGCGATCGTCGCGACGTCCGACCACGACAGCCGAGCCCCCCGCTGGAGAACGAGCTGGGCGACCATCTTCCCCGTGCCGCAAGAATTGGGCATAGCGGGCCGTCGATGACAGACCTAACCAATGCCCCCTCGGTCGATGTCCTTCGGGGGATGGGCGTGGACGATCGGAGAATGCTGGCGCACATAGCGAAGAGGCGTTGGCTCCGAGCGGGCGACTTTGTATATTGCCAGGGCGACCCGGCTCAGCATTTTTACATTGTGGAATCGGGCCGCGTCCGGGTGTTCTATCAGACGCCAGCGGGGCGCGAGCCCACGATCACCTATCGTGGTCCTGGAGATCTCTTTGGCATCTCTCACCTCGCGGAGAGCGGCCGCCGAATCACATCGGCACAGGCTCTGGAGCCTTCGGCGATCTGGGCGATCGCGAACGAGGATCTCGAGGAGATGACACGGCGTCTTCCTCCTCTCTCCCTTCGCTGCGCGACGTAATGGTCCTGGTAGAGTCGGTCGCGACGCTGCCGGCGCGCCTCCGCGTCGCCAATTTCCTGCTTGCTAGTCGGGATGGCCAACGAGGGGCAGGCGCGGCCGTGAAAGAGGGGTGGACGCACGAGAGCATCGCAGACCGTCTCGGCTGCACCCGTCAGACCGTGACCGAAGCGCTCAACGAGTTCGCGCGCAAGGGTTGGATCCACATTGGACGCAAACGCGTCTTCGTCATCGATCGCCACGCTCTTGAACGGCTGGTCGGTGCCGAGCTCACGACGATCGAGACGCGCCCTCGGAGGTCGAGAGCAGTCTAGACAGAATCGCTTTCCGGTCGTTGATCCTGCCGCCTAGCACGCCACCTCGAAGCACCTCGCTCTGTCAGATCGGCGACAGACACGCTCGCCCTCGACTCGTACGCTCGGCTCCATGAGGCCGGCTCACGGCGGGAGTCCAAGCGGGAGGAGCGACATGGCGAACCCCCATGATCTTGCAAGCGTTGAGCAGATAAACAACGTTCTCGACGACGCGCTCGACCGCCTTCGGGGAATGGGACCCGAGGCAATGCACGGTGCTCCGAATCACGGTCCAATGGCGGCGGAGGCACTTGTCGCTCTTGGTTGCCTCGATGAAGTGCCGCGGTGGGTGGAGGACTATCGCCGGGAGCTCGGCCCGATGCCACAGGCTCGATTGCCCCTGACCGAGTACACCTGGCCGGAGGCACTCGGAGCCATCCACCGAATCGGGGATTGGCAGCTCTTCTTCGTGGCACAGCTCGCCGAGGCTCCGTGGCAGACGGTATTGGGACAGTGGATGCCCCGACTGATCAGGGGCCTGATGGCTGGCGGGACTCACGGCCTCATTCGAACAGCTCACGCCGTTCGCGCGTTGAGCGACGCCGCGACGCCTCTCCGTGTTGAAGAGCTCGCCTCGGCATTGGCGTACTGGGCCGCCTACCACCAGACGCTGCCGGGAGTGCCTCGGCTTCGAGGCTCCCTCGACCTGGATCGGGCCATCGAGCAGATTCCGAGGATCGGCCGTGAACGGCGGCACGAGTCGCGACGAGAGGGTGTCCCGAGAGAGTTCGTGCGGGTGCTCGCCGAATACCCCGACTTTGCGGCGTCAGTCAACCGCCTCGGGACGACGGAGGCGGCGGACGCGGCGCTCAGCAGACTCACCGAGATGGGAGCACAGCTCTATCTGGCGAACGCGTCAACGCATCCCCTCGTGTTCATCCATGCGCTCACGGGTCCCGCCGCCGTGCGGCTTCTCTTTCCGCACATGCCCGCCGCGCTGCGCGAGGTCGCCCTCGCCTATTGCTGGCAAGCGATCGCGGCGTGGGTCGCCGCCTACGGCAGCGACGCCCCCGGTGCGGCCGATGACTCGCCGGCGCCATCGGAACCGGAGATCGTCGGCCGCGCCATGGGCACGAGCGACCATCACGCTATCAAGTTCGCTGAGGCCTGCCTGCGAGAATACCGATCGAATCCACAGCCGGTGTACTTGAAGGCGGCGCTGGATTGGCCCCTTCGACTTCTCGCATCCAGTCGCTGGAGCGTCGCCGAGCGGGTGAGGGCCGGCATCGCGATCGGCTGGGACCCGATCAAAAGGCAAGCCATCGCCTCCGAACGGCGTTAGCCAGGGCTTCGTATGACGGAACACCAGCACGTCCCCGACGGATCATACGGTCACGCCGACGGTCTCGAGTACCCCCGCGGAGTGGGAGAACGTTCCACAGCCTTTACAGAGAGGGTCCGAGCGCCGAAGCAGCCGGCGGCGCACGGGACCGGCCACGATGCTCGAGTGCTGGCGCCGCCGAGCATCGTCAAGCGGAACACTCTGCTTCTCGCGGCGTCCCAGGCCTTCGTTGGCGTGGGGAACCAGATGGTGCCGACGCTCGGGGCCATTATTGTCGCGCGCCTCCTCGGCTCTGCCCACCTTTCCGGGCTGGCCACCAGCACCCTGGGAGTAAGTCGATTCCTGGTGTCCTACCCGATCGGCAGAGTCGCTGATGTGTACGGCCGGAGGGTCGCAGTCGTCCTCGGTCTCCTCCTCGGGCTGGCCGGCGCGGTGGGCGCTGGCCTATCGGTACTCTCGGGATCGTTCGCGCTGTTCCTGGCCAGCATCCTCGTCTTCGGCGCAGGGGTGAGCGCCGGCTATCAGTTGCGTGTAGCGGCCGCCGACATGTACCCACCGAGTCAGCGCGCGCAGGGGCTTGGGTACGTGCTGACCGGGTCCCTCGTCGGCGCGCTCGGCGGACCTGTTCTGATCACGGCCGCTCAGGCTTGGTCCGGTGCCCTGGGCCTTGATCCGCTCGCGCTCACGTGGATCCTCGTGCCCACGGTCATCGTGCCGGGTATCGGACTCGTGCTCGCGGTTCATCCCGACCCGAAGGAAATTGCGGCCAACCTTGAGCGGTATTATCCAGGCTACAGCCCTCCTCGCACTCGGGGGACGGACGGCACGGCTGCGACAAGCGTGCTTACCTTCCTCTGCGATCCCCGGATGCAGGTCGCCTTTGCGGCCAGCTTTGCCGCCCAGGGCAATATGTCCATGATCATGGCCCTCACTTCGCTGGCGCTGGAGCACCATGGACACCCCCTGCCTGCGATCTCGGTTGCTGTGACCATCCACGTCATCGGCATGTTCGGCTTCTCGCTGCCGCTCGGGTGGCTGGCCGACCGGGCGGGCCGTCGTGCAGTCATGCTCATGGGATTTCTCTGCCTGGCAGCCGGGGCGATCCTTGTGGCCGTCACCCCTCGCTATTGGATCATCGTCACCGGCACCTTCCTGGTCGGAGTGGGATGGTCTGCAGCCACGGTCGCTGCGACGGCCGTCATCGCGGACGCCACGCGCACATTCGAGCGCGGCCGAGCGATCGGCATCAACGATACGGCGAGTGCCGCCGCCACCATCGCCTTGCCATTGGTCGCGGGCCCCGCCGTCGAGCTTTTCGGCCTGGCGGCGCTCGGAATACTGGGAGCGGGCCTCATAGTGCCTCCCTTCATGCTCCTCCTGACGCGATTGAAAGAGACGTCCGAATCAGCTAGCGAGGCAGGGTGAACCGCAGAGAACACTGACTGAAGCGCGCGCAGCTCATGCCCGGCGCCCGTTGAGTTGCATACACGTCCGCGTGTCGCTAGGTCAGATGGCGTGGTGGGCGCTCAGATAGATTCGCGGCCGGCGCCGAGCCGTTCGACACCGAGCATCTTGCGCAGGCCGGCGGCGCCGGCCCCGGACACTTCGAGGGCACGCGTGTCGTCGAGACGGCGCACCCATCGCTGCTCGAGGAACCACCGGCACATCACGGCGCCGAGCTTGCCGGCGATGTGGAACCGCCGCTCGCTCCAATCGAGACACGGCCGGCAGAGTGGGCGTGCCCCACACCGGACACCGTCGTCGACGAGCGGGATGCCGGCGCGCTGAAGGAACGCGACCCCGCGCTCGGTCACCACCCCACCGTCATCGTCGAGCTCGACGGCGCCGCGCTCGACCAGGGCATCGGCGATCATGACGCCCAGACGCCCGGCCAAGTGATCGAAGCATATGCGCGCCTCTCTGAGAGCGGCGTCGCGCGGTCCCGTGACGAGGCGGCGCAGCGCCGGCTCGCGCGTCGAGGCCACGCGCATGACCTCTTCCAGCATGCGGGCCACATGAGGCGTCGCTAACCGGTGATACCGGTGGCGGCCCTGTCGCACGACGCCGATCAGACCGGCCGCGGTCAGCCGGGCGAGGTGGGCGCTGGCCGTTTGCGGCATGATCTCCGCGACACGGGCGAGCTCGCTGGCGGTGAGCGCCCGGCCGTCCATGAGTGCCTCGAGCATCGCGGCGCGTGGCGGCTCGCCTACGTGCGACGCGAGCTCGGCAATCTGGAACACGGTCGCCATACGTTTCTACCCTATCATGGGCGTCGCCCGCACACTTCGGTGAGCGCCGAAGCGACGGCGCCGGTCCTCCGGCCATGCTTTAGCACTATGGCGGACAGGGTACGGTTCCTCGGCTGGCGGGTTGTCTGGTCGGCGTTCGCACTCGCGGTGTTCGGATGGGGCGTCGGCTTTTATGGGCCGCCGGTGTATCTGCACACTGTCATCCAACGGACTGGCTGGCCGTTGCCGCTCGTGTCAAGCGCCGTCACGGTTCACTTTCTCGTCGGCGCAATCGTGATCGCGAATCTTCCGGCACTGTACGGCCGCTTCGGCGTCTCCCGCGTGACATCGGCCGGCGTGCTGACGCTCGCGGGAGGCGTAGTCGGCTGGGCCGTCGCCGCCACGCCGGTACAGCTCTTCGCCGCGGCGATCCTCAGCGGCGGCGGTTGGGTCGCGATGGGCGCGGCGGCGGTCAACGCGATCGTCGCACCCTGGTTTGAGCGGGCCCGGCCGGCGGCCCTGGCCACGGCGTACAACGGGGCGAGCATCGGCGGCCTGGTCTTCACGCCGCTATGGGTCGCGCTCATCGGGCGCGTCGGCTTCGTCGCGGCGGCAGCGGCGATGGGAACCGTGATGGTGATCACGATATGGACCCTTTCGCGCACGGTGTTCTCGCTCCGGCCTGAGGATGTCGGTCAAGCGCCGGACGGTGATGCGCCGGCCACTCCGTCGTCGCCGGTCTCGCCGCGCGCGGCGCCACCATTACCGGGACGGATGCTGTGGCATCATGCGAAATTCCTCACGCTGGCCGCGGGCATGGCGCTCGCGCTGTTCGCGCAGATCGGGCTGCTCGCGCACCTGTTCTCGATCCTCGTGCCGGTGCTCGGCGCAAACCACGCCGGCGTGGCGATGGGGATCGCGGCCGGCCTCGGCATCGCCGGCCGCACACTCGTCGGCTGGCTGATGCCGCCTCGCGCGAACCGGCGCGTCATCGCGTGCGCGAGCTACGGGGTGCAGGCCGTCGGCTCGGTGCTGGCCGCGCTGGCGTACGGATCGAGCACGTCGGTGCTCCTGTTTGGCGTCTGTCTGTTCGGCGTCGGCATCGGCAACGCGACGTCCCTGCCGCCGATGATCGCGCAGACGGAATTCGCACGGGGCGATGTCCAGCGCATCGTGTCGCTGGCCGTCGCCATCGCGCAAGCGACCTATGCGTTCGCGCCGGGCGCCTTCGGCGTCGTACGTTCGATCGATACACCGGTGATGTTCGGCGTGGCGGCGGTCGTTCAGCTCGCGGCGATCGCGTGTCTGCTGTCTCGGCGCTGACGCGAGGGGCTCAGTGGAAGCGGCTGAGGTGCAGGGCGCGGACCCTCATGCAGGTTCCCGTCCCCGACGCCCGCGCCTCACGAAGCGTCGCATCGGGACGAAGCCATGTAATCCCGTAGTGCTATAACGGACGCGCTTCATCAGCGAAGACGTTTGCGAGAGCTGTGCATCCTCGTTGTCTTTCGGCGCGCCTTCGTCGGCTGCAAGCGCTCGTGAGACCTCTTTGGGGCTGTGGTGTGGCTTAAGATGTTGATGACCACACCGTTCGGATCGGTGACAAAAAAGCGCCTGACGCCCCACGACTCGTCAGACAGCGGATAGACGATTCTTAGGTCGCGCTCGATCGCGGCGGCGTGCACTCGATCCACATCGTCCACCTCAATCGACATTTGCGGTTGAACAGCCGCTGATTCGTCCCGGCGCATCACCGTGACTTGAGCGGTCGGATTGGATCTGGACACGAATGTGATCACCCACCCCATGTCCATGCCGATTTGAAAACCGAGAAAGCCCGCGTAGAAGTCCCGGCTCTCCTCGATTCGGTCAGACTTGATATCCGGAACGACTCTCTTAATCTTCATGGCTCAATAGCGAAGCTGTGCAGCTGTTCCCTACCCGCATCCAACTGCGGCGGCCCAGGATGATGTAAACCCACAGAACGATACGGAACAGGCTCGCCGATGATGCGCTGGGTCGTACGTCATTCGCGGAGGCGCTCACCTGCTCCACGCGCCTACGAGGCGCTGGAAGCCCTCGCCCGGACAATAACATGCCAACGCGGGGGCTGGTTTCCCGGATCCCGCGCGACTTCTGTTCGTAGGCGGGGCTCGTTCGCAGGATCAGGACGGCGTCGTTCGTACTCGCTGGCGGTACTGCTCCGGTACGGCGTCCAGACGATCGGTCCAGTGCACGACTCCGTCCTTGTCGGTCCAACGATAGAGCTGACCGACTCGCGCTCGAGCTGGGCTGCTGCTGGCGCTGCCGCCGCTCACGCCTGGTTCCGCGGCGGGCGGAGCGGTAGCGGTGGGTGCCGGCGGAGGCGGCGGTGAGCTCGGAGGATTCGGGATCCAGACCCACGTGTACGGCGTCGACATGCCGTCGCCGCGCAGCTCGTACCGCCCTGTCGAAAACTGCACGACGTCCGGTGTCGGCGCGACCGAGACGGTGCTGTTGGGTGCCGGCGCGTAGCTCACGGGCGGGCTGTAGGTCACGGGCGCGCTGTACACCAATGGATCGTAGTACGGCGGCGGATAGTACGCGGGAGGTGGATAGTAGTATGGCGCCGCGTACACGACGGCCGGAGCCGCCGCCACGATTCCGAACGGGAGGAAGGGGCGGAAGAACTTGTCGTGATGGAATCCGTGCCCGAATCCGTGAGGGTGACCGGACCCCTGAGGACGTGGGCCCGGAAGCGTACCGAACGCGCGCGGACCCCCGCCCACACCCCCGTTGATGAGAGCGGGTGGGACTCCGCTCGCGAACGCGCCGCGTCCGCCGCCACCGCCGAACGCGCTTCCGGATCGCTGAGCCCAGGCGGAGTCGGGCGCGGCGATCAGACCCGCGGCGAGGATCAACGCGGCGCCAAGGGCGATCGGGGCCGTCTTCACCGTCACTCCTCCTCACTCCTTGGACGTCCAGAGTGTGCTCGCGGGCCGAGCACGCCGTCGTGGGTGTGATCCCTTGCTCGCCACTTGCCCACCAGGGGATCCAGGCGCCTGGCCTGAGTCCCGACGACATGATCTAACAGCGAGTCCATGCAGCCCGAGACACGACTCATAACGTCTCCTCGAACCAGGCAGCGGCGCGGTCCACGGCGATGTTCACGCATTCGGGCAGATCGTAGAAGTCCGTCTGCGTGCCTCTGTCGATCCAGTCGAGCCGTTTCTTGCCTGCCAACCGCGCGTGCACGGTCCTCACGTTGTCCGGAAACACGCAACCATCGCTGTGAATCGACAGTGTCGGCGTTGACACCGACGCTGCCGCCGCGAGTCCGTCGAAGGTGAACCAGCTCAACCAGGTCGTTTCAGCCATTTGGTTGCTCCACTCCTTCACCGCGCCGCGCGAGGGGCTCCCGTAGTAGTCCAAATGGAAGAACATTCCGGCGCGTTCGTCGCCGGGCGCGTAGGCGGGCACCATGCGGAGCTTGCCGCTGCGGCGATATTCGACGAGGGCGTCGCTGGCACGCTCGAGCCGCCGCGACATGCCCGTCTCGCCGCCGTAGAATGGCGCCACCGACGTCGCGTCGTGAAACCATCCGGCAACCGTGACGAGGCTCGCGAATCGCGCCGAGTTTGCTGCGGCACGCAGGGCGTACTGGGCGCTCGCGCACACCGCCAGGTAGCCGACCTTGGGGCCGGTGAAGGAGAGCGAAGAGACGAAGTCGACCGCGGCGGCCATATCGCGCACCTTCTGGGTGGGGAGCTCCCAGTGGCGTAGCGCGCCGTCGCTCGCGCCCCAACCGCAAAAATCGTACGCGAGCGCCGCGAAGCCACGCTGAGCAAGCGCACGCGCGTAGACGAGCGCCATCTGTTCCTTGATGGTCAGCCACGAGCCGGTGACGACGACGCAGCGCTGGCGCGCGCTGAGCGAAGCGGAGTTGCGAACGAACGTTCCGACCAGGGGCACTCCGTCGCTGGTGAAGACTACGGGAAGCTCGTGCAGCATGTAAGGCCTCCTTTCAATTGGGTCTCCTCGAGCCATGACCGCTCACGACCGCACCTCGAGGAGTGACAGACGATATCGGTCGAGTTCGCTCACCCATCGGTCCATGAAACCAGGGTCCCTCGTGAGCTTCGACACCAGGACCGCGCCCTGTAGGGACGCCACCAGGAACTGGGCCATTGCCTGGGGTTTGCATGTGGCCACGACGTCGCCACGTGCCTGCGCGTCGCACAGCTCAACCGTGAGCCGGGCAATGCACTCACGCGCGACCCTTGCCAGCTCGTCGGCTCGCCTTCTGTTCTGCCGCAACCGTCGCTCCCTCTGCTTCGGCCCTGTCGCTCCTCTCATTTCGTCTCTGTTGTACAAAGCGAACCGTGAGCGATCCGTCGAGGTCAGCGTGAAAACTTCTTAGGGAGTGGCGTGTAACGCGCACTGATCGCCCCCGTGTCCGGAAAGGGCACGCGTGCTATCGTGAGGCCGCCGAGAAGGTGATGGCCCGGCTCACATTGACGCTTCTGGGCGGCTTTCGAGCCCACCTCGACCCCGGCGCTCCGCTCGCCATTCCAACGCGGAAGGCGCAAGCGCTTGTCGCCTATCTCGCACTGCCGCCCGGGGCCGCCCATTCCCGAGACAAGCTGGCACGATTGCTCTGGGGAAGTACGATGGCAACGACGGCGCGGACCAGTCTCCGTCAGACGCTCTATGGGTTGCGGAGAAGCCTCCAGGACGCCCACCATCGGCCATTGCGTGTGGACGGTGACCTGATATCCCTCGATCCCGCCGCCGTGACGGTGGACGCGAGTGAGTTTGAGAAACGGGTTACGGAGGGGACCCCAGCGGCCCTCGCGCTCGCTGCCACCCTCTATCAAGGCTCCCTGCTGGAGGGGATCGCTGTTCAGGAGCCGGGGTTTGAGGAATGGCTCTTACGCGAGCGCGAGCGGTTACATGAGGTCGCGCTCAAGGCTCTGGCCCGGCTCCTCGCACACGAACGCGACGTAGGACCGGCCGAGGCAGCCATCCAGACCGCCCTGCGGCTTCTCGCGCTGGATTCGCTTCAGGAGCCAGTCCACCGCGCGCTGATGCAGCTTTACGCCGAGTCCGGACGACGCGGTGCGGCCTTGCGCCAATATCAGACCTGTCTGGCAACGCTCCGGCGCGAGCTCCACACAGAGCCTGAGCCGGAGACGAAGGCGCTCTACGCGGAAATCCTTCGCGAGCCTGCTCCGGCAGCGCCCATCGCCGAGTACGAGCCGACCGCGAATCTTGCCGAGCGTATCACTTCGCGCGGCTCGCTGGAGGGCGAGCGGAAGCAAGTGACGGTGCTCTTCGCCAACCTGAGAGGTTTGATGCAGCTGCTCGCCGACCATGATCCGGAGGACGCCCGCAAGCTCACCGACCCAGTCCTCGAACGCATGATGGAGGCCGTTCGACGCTACGGGGGCATGGTGAACCAGGTGATGGCCGACGGGATCATGACGCTGTTCGGTGCGCCGGTGGCCCAGGAAGATCATGCCGTGCGGGCATGCTTCGCGGCGCTCCGGATGCAGGAACTGGTGAAGCCATACGCCGAGGAGACACGCGCCAGGTACGGCGCGGACGTGCAAATCCAGGTCGGTATCGACTCGGGCGAGGTCGTCGTGCGCACCATCGGTAGTGATCTCCACTTGGACTACTCCGCCGTGGGACAGACTACACATCTGGCGGCGCGGATGGAGCAACTCGCGAGCCCGGGCAGCATCCTCGTCACGCGCTCGACCCTCGAGCTGATGCAAGGACAGGTGAGCGTGAGGCCGCGTGGGCCCGTGTCGGTGAAGGGGCTTGGTGAAGAAGTAGAGGTCTACGAAGTTACGGGCGTGGCGCCGCGGCGCTCGTGGTTCCCTGCGGCGGTCGCGCGAGATCTCACGCGCTTGGTGGGCCGGGACCGGGAACTCAAGCAGCTCCAGAGGGCGCTCGCCCACACGGCGAGCGGGCGGGGTCAGCTGCTGGCGGTGATCGGCGAGCCTGGCATGGGGAAGTCGCGGCTGATGTGGGAGATCGCCCGCCCCGACCAGACCCGCGGTTGGGTGATCCTCAGAACGACGGCGGCCTCGTATGGCAAGACGACGCCGTATCTTCCGGTCGTCGATCTCCTCAAAGACTATCTCCAGGTCGGCGAGCGCGACAGCCCACGGGTTGTGCGGGACAAGGCCACCCGCAAGCTCCGAGGGATCGGGGGCGATCTCGAGCCGGCGCTGCTCACCCTCCTTGATCTTCCGGTGGACAACCGGCAATGGGAAGCCCTGGATGCGCCTCAGCGTCGGCACCGCACGCTCGACGCCGTGAGACGGCTCCTTGTGCGTGAGAGCCAGGTTCAGCCGGTCCTAGTCATCTTCGAGAATCTCCACTGGATCGACGCCGAGACTCAGGCGGTGCTCGACCGCGTAGTCGAGAGTCTGCCAACAGCCCAGATTTTGCTTCTCGTCAACCACCGCCCCGAGTATCAGCACGCCTGGTCTCGGAAGACCGACTACGTCGAGCTCACGCTCGACCCGCTCGCGCCACAGCAGGTCGACGAGATGCTCGAGACTTTGCTCGGGAGCGACATCGCTCTGACGCCACTGCGGCGGCTCCTCGCCGCGCGGACGGGAGGCAACCCGTTCTTCCTCGAAGAGAGCGTGCGGAGCCTGGCAGACGATGGCATCCTCGTCGGCTCACGCGGCGCGTATCGGCTGGCCACGTCCGACAAGTCCGCGCGCGTCCCCACAACAGTCCAGGCCGTCCTCGCGGCGCGACTGGATCGCCTGGCGCCAGAGGACAAGGAGCTCCTCCAGACTGCTGCTGTCGTCGGCACCCAGGTTCCACTGACCATGCTGGCAGCAGTCACTGACACGCCCCCAGACGTGCTGACCGACGCTTTGGCCCGCCTGCAGGCCACCGAGTTCCTGTACGAGACGGCCTCGCCCCCCGACGCCGAATACGCCTTCAAGCACGCTCTCACTCACGAGGTGGCCTACGGAAGCCTCCTCCGGGATCGGCGCCGTGCCATCCACGCGCGGGCGGTCGAGGCACTCGAGCAACTCTATCCTGAGCGCCTCGCGGAACACGTCGAGCGCCTGGCCCACCACGCGGTGCGGGGGCAGGCGTGGGCGCGCGCGGTGACCTACCTGCGTCAAGCCGGAAAGAAGGCGACGGAGCGCTCAGCCTACGGGCAGGCGGTGGCGAGCGTCGAGCAGGCGCTCGACGCGCTCCGGCAGCCTCCCGGAGAGTCGTGAGCGAGCGGAGCAGGCCAGCGACCTCCACCTCGACGCCAGCGGCGCCTTGGTGCCGTCGGGTGAGCTGGCGAGGAGTATCAGCCACGCACGCCAGGCCGAGGCCTTGGCCGCGTCGGTAGGCGACGAGCGGCGCCAGGGCTGGGCCCTTGCGGTCCTCGCGCATCGCGCGTGGTACTCGGGCGATTCGGGCCACACGCTCGAGATGGGCCAGCGAGCTCTGGACATTGCCATCGGACTCGGTGACGTCTCGCTCGAGAGATCGTCGACTTTCTCGCTCGGCCTGCTAATGCAGACCACGGGAGAATATGGACGGGCTGCCGAATACCTGAGACGGACCGTCGAGACTCTTAAGGGCGACCGACTCCATGATCGCCACGAGGGTTCAGGCACGCTTCGAGCCGTCTTCTCGCGCGAGCGACTCGCCTGGTGTCTCGCCGAGCTTGGCCAGTTCCCGGAGGCGACGGCGCACGCCGAGGAGGCCGTCCGGATCGCCAGCGAGGTCGACCATCACCACAGTCTCGTCCTCGGCTATCGGAGCCTGGGATTCGTCGCCATCCGCCGGGGCGACATCACCCAGGCCATCGGGCCGCTGGAGCGCGCTGTCGAGCTGTGCCGGGTGATCCTGACGAGAAGCCTGTTCGATGTGGCGGCTGCAAAGCTCGGCTACGCGTACGCACTGACCGGTCGCGTGGCGGAGGGCATAGCCCTCATAGAGGAGGCTCTCGCGAGCCCCGCGGCGACAGGCACCACAAACCATCCGCTCCTCCTGGCCTACCTCGGGGAGGCGCATCTCGTGGCTGGGCGGTCACACGATGCAATCTCGGTGGCGCAGCGCGCCCTCGACCTGGCACGCAAGCAGAAGGAGCGCGGCAACGAGGGGTGGGCGCTTCGTCTTCTCGGCGAGATTGCCGCGACCGGAGAGCCTTCGGATCGAAATTCAGCCGCGGAGCACTACAACCTGGCACTCATGCGTGCCGATGAGCTCGGGATGCGCCCGCTCTCGGCGCACTGCCATCTCGGCCTTGGGAAGCTCTTTCGGCACGCCGGGCAACGCCACCAGGCGCGGCGGCGGCTCAAAGCCGCGACGGCGATGTACCACGAAATGGGGATGCCGTTCTGGCTGAAGAAGACGGAAGCCGAGCTCGCGCATGTTCCATCGACGGGAACTCGATGATCGCCAAGCCGGTGATCCGAGGCGGGCGGGCGTTCCCAAGTGAACCTTCAGCGGCCCTCGCGCCGTACCTCGAGCTCGGCAAGGTGGCCGCGCTCGTGCCGCGCGAGCTGGCTCAACAGCCGATGGACGGTCAGTCGTCCCCACTCCGGGTGGTGGCCTGCTCGTCGCCACTGCTCGGGCGTTAGTGAGCCGAACCGGGTCAGCGTCCGCTGCCGCTGATCGCGGAGCCGGGCCACGAGATCGTCGATGCTTGACTGGTCGTTGGCAACCGTGTCGGTCCAGCTCACCGACACCAACTCCGGATCGTCCTCCTCGAGTGCGCGAACGGCGCGCCCGACCATCAGGCGTTCTGCCCCAATCAAATGGGCCACGATGTCCCGCATCGGCCACGGACCCTGTCGAGCTTTCGCCTCGGTGACCCCAGCGCAGATCCCTTCCACCTCTGCGACGCCTGCGGCCAACGCGGGCAGCACCTGGTCGACGTCCAGCAACTCCCAGTAAAACGGTCCGATTTCATGGAAGGTGAGTGCTCGCGCCCGACAGACCGGGCAGGTGGATGGCGGATTCCCGAACATCACCTCGCCGCAGTCGCGACAGACGAATGTTGGCGCGATCTGCGCCAGCGTGGGCCATCCTCCGGAGCTGACCGTCGCCAGCGCCTGGTCCATGAGAGCGGCCAGTTCTTCGCTGCCGACACGGCGCAACTCAGCGATGATCTCCGTCGCCGCTTGCTCCAGCCCTCGTCCCAGTCGCGGGTGAACGTGCGTGGCCCGTAGCGCCGCGCCGAGCGCCGCCGCGCGGAACAGCCTCGCGGCGTTTCCTTGCCCCTCGTCTTGCAACCCGCGTTCCACGGCGAGCAGCCGCAAGATCCGTAGTCCGACCGCTTCCTCAGGCAGCTCCGTCATGATGTCCCCCTCGGAGGCTGGTCCCTGGAGCTCGTGATTTCTCTAACGTATGTTCCTGATCGCGATGGTGTCTGCCGATCAGCGCCCGGTCAGGAGGACGGGTCCCGAGGCGAGCGCCGCGCTCAAACGCGCGCTTCAGCGCGCCGCTTGCAGCGCCTTGTTCGGCAAGCGCTTGAACGTTATCTGACTTTTGTCTTCGGACGTCTTTTCAGCGGTCCTTGGGGGTTCGCGGCGGCAGGGCCCGCGGCTTTGGTCGCCCGCGTCTTCGCCGTCATGGGGTTTGGTCGCGCGTGCCGCGGTTCGTAAACGCCGAGCTTGCCGCCGCCGGGCAACATTAACTGCGTAACTAAGCCCCAACCTTGGTCCTGCACGGGATCGCAGACGATGCTGTGCCTCTCCATCTCCGTAATAAACGCCTTGACGTCATCGCACATCAGGTAGAACTCGTGGACGTCGTTCTTGTCGGACGAATGCACTGAAACCTCTGCCGGTGGCAACCCGAAGATGAGATATCCCCCATCATCGACGTTCGTCAACCTGAGTACGTCACGCAGGAAAGCACAGTCCGCTTCGGGATTCGAGCTGCTGATAACCGAGTGGGCACCGATGATCATCGTAGCTCCTTCTCTCCATTCGACAGATTCCAGTCCGCCTAACGTTCAGGCCTGTGGCGGGCAAGACCAGTTGAAGTAAACCCCGCCCGCGTCATCCTTGAGTCGAACGAGGACCCGCCGAATCGACACGCGGTTGACCACCGAGGCGAAAGGCCTGGGCCCGGCATCGTGATCGCGATACCGCGAGATAGGCCAGGAGAGCCTGGGCCTTTCGGGTGGGAAGGGCGAGCGGGATGCCCGAGTCGAGGCGCGCTCTAAAGCCACCCAGGAGTGTCAAATTCAGCCGCCCCATCGCGTGAGGGCCTCGCGCGCACAGCTCCTCCCCGGCTGGCTCGAGCACTACAATTGCGTCCGTCCCCATGCCGGCCTCGCCGGGCTGCCCCCGATGACGCGGCTGCCCGACGGGAACAACCTATTGCGTCGTCACAACTAGGACGGCTGCGGGGCGCGCGGCACGTCCTGCCGACCGTTCGCGTCTGGCTCCCCGCCATTCGGCGCCGGGCGGCGCGGGACGTGACGATCACTCATTGCCTGCGGAATCCGGACGGCGGCCGAATCTTTGCTTATGACCACGTGGGTAGCCTGCTGCGTGGCCTCGCGCTCGACGCATGCGTATCCAAGCGCGGGCAGATCAAGGCCGGCGAAGAGGTTTTCACCGGAGCCAAGGAGAATTGGCGTGATGGCAATGTGCATCTCGTCAATCAACTGTGCGCGCAAGTACAGCCTGATGGTCGCTACACCGCCTCCCAGTCGGACGTCCAGGGCGCCAGCTGCATCCGTGGCGCGCTCGAGCGCTCGGTGAATGCCCTCGGTGACGAAATGAAATGTAGTACCGCCGTCCATGGCGATGGACTCGCGAGCGTGGTGAGTCAGGATGAAGACCGGAGCGTGAAACGGCGGGTTGTCTCCCCACCATCCCTTCCACCTGTCATCCGACCAAGGTCCGCGGATGGGCCCGAACATGTTGCGACCCATGATCCAGGCCCCGACGTTGCGGAATCCGCGCGCAGCAAAGCTGTCGTCGGTGTCACTCGCTCCGCCGTCGGCACCGAGAACGTGCTTCTGAAACGTTCGAGTTGCGAAAGCCCATTCGTGGAGGGATGCGCCGCCGACGCCCAGTGGGTGCGCCACGCTTTGATTCGGCCCCGCTCCATAGCCGTCGAGCGAGATCGTGAAACTCTCAACGCGAAGCTTGGACATCGCTGCCTTCTTTCTTTCGCCGCGAATCCACGCCCGAGGGGTCGGTCATCACCTCTCCTGAAGCGCTCGTAATGCCGCGAGGAAGCCAAGTGTTCCCAGCGCCGTGCGAGACCAATGCCATGCCGCCCACCGATCGAGCAAGGCGTGGACCGCTACATCTGTCAGGCCACCACGCTCGAACGCCGCGTTCGCCGACGCGAAAAAGACCGGGTATGTGACCATCACGCCCACCACCGAGACCGCGGCGATGAGAAGCCAGCGACGGGCCGTCGCCGGGCCCCGCCAGCACGCGATGACTGCCGCCACCGTGACGACAACGCCCCCGGCCCCCAGCGGGATCATCAGTCGCCCGATGAGGTGCGAATGGGACGCGAACCACGCCTGAAAGTCGCTCGGTGAGAGGCTCTTCCAGAAGCTGACGAACGACACTCCGATCAGCAGCATGGCGCCGGCCAGCAAGCCGAGAACGAGGCAGGTCAGTACCACCAATGCCGAAGCGACGACCGATCGGTCGTGCGAAGCAGCTCTCATCGGCAACCGGGCGTTGTACTGGTCATCCGTCTGGACGATCTGCCGTTCAGGCGCCCTTGATCGGGCCCAGTCGCGCGCCACCTCAGCGATACGCCCCCTATAACGCTCGGCCGTCTCGCCATCGGGCCCGTGGCGGCGCGACATCCGGGCCCTCGTCGGCGTTCGATTGAGCCATGGCGCCCGCGAAGGAGCGCAGGCGGTTCCTCATGAACACGTTCATCTTCGCTGAGACACTACCCATGTACGTCGGGCTGCCGAAGACGATAGCATCGGCCCCGTGCAATGCATCCCAGTGCATCTCGACGGCTTCGACACGGATGAGCAGGACCTTGGCGCCGTCCTAGTGACGCGGCGCCGCGCGCAACCGCCTCCCCTGAGCCTTACGCCCGCCAACCCTTCGTCGAGTCTTCATCAGTAGATCGAACGGAGGCGGTCCGGATCGACAACAGACGGCCAGCGCGACGGGATTTTCTTCTGGGGCGCCTCGAAGCACCGTGACGCGAGCGTTACGCCGCCATCATCCTGTCACGGTTCGTCGCTATCATGTCCGATATGAACAGCTTCCGCGTCGTCCAGATCTCCGACACCCACCTGAGCAGACGGCGGTCGTGGTTTGTCCCCAACTTTCGAGCGATGGTTGGAATCATCTCCGGCCTGCAGCCGGCTCTCGTCGTTAACACGGGAGACATCAGCTTCGACGGCGCCGACCTGGAGGACGATCTGGCGTTCGCCAGATCGTGTCATGCCGAGTTCGACGTCCCGCTTCGCACCATTCCGGGCAACCACGACGTCGGCGACAATCCCTCGGGCAGCGACTCCGCCCAGGTCATCACAGAACCCCGCTTGCTTCGGTATCGACGATATTTCGGTGAGGACTACTGGCTTCTCGAGACCCGTCCGTGGTTACTGATCGGCCTGAACGTCGAGCTCTTCGGAAGTGGGCTGGAGGCCGAGGCCGAGCAGTGGGCCTTCCTGGAGTCGGCCGCGCGCAGGGCCAGTGCGCGGCCGATCGCGCTCTTCGTGCACAAGCCGCTCTGTCACGAGGATCCCGACGAAGCCGACGTGAATCACCGGTACGTTCCGCCCGAGCCTCGCCGGAGGCTCCTGGACCTCGTCGGCGCCAACCTCCGGGTCGTCGCGAGCGGCCACGTGCACCAGCACCGCAGGCGCCGCATCGGCGATGTCGACCATTGCTGGGCACCGTCGACGGCATTCATCCTCCCGGATCGCCGGCAGCCTCGCCTCGGTACCAAGCACGTCGGCTACGTCGAGTACGCGTTCGACGGCGATCGGGTCGACATTCGTGTCGTCGAACCACCGGAGCTCACGAACCATGACCTCGACGACTTCCCGGCCGCGTACGAACCTTGAGCTGGCCGCGCCAGCCGCTCACGAGGCCAGCCGCTCGAGCAAGAAACCCTCGCGTTCCATCCGCCCGGACACGCCGGGCCCGCTGCGGCGGGCGGATTGCGCGAGGACGCTCGTACGGTCGTCCGGATAGGCCGCCGACACCAGGGTCTTCAGTCCCGGAACATGATTCGTGGAAGTGGGCAGAAATACTTGTCATGCAATCCAGGCCGCAAAGTGGCTGCTCAGCGGTGGCCGGCACAACCGTACTTCCGACAGATTGCTGTCGATGCGAGCGGTGACAGGAGTCGACAGCCCAATGTCCAGACCGCCATGATGGCTGTGTACGGTAATTTCTCGATCTGGGTCAAGGTCATGGCATTCCCTTTCGAGGTGCTGTTCGGCCGGCTTTGCCGACATCCACGGAGCTTGTGCTCCACGAGGACTCACGCGGCGTCGAACGCCAGCGTCTCTAGAAACTGCTCGGCGGGGACATGGTGCTCGTTTCGCCGGAGCGCACCACGACGGAGCGTCAACGGGTGGCATTCGAAGCCGCCGAGCAGGAGGTTTCGACCCGAGAGCCCACGCACGCCGTAGGCGCACATGACTACGCTCGGGAGATTCCGGACCGCATCCATCACGCGAGCTTCGAGCCGGAGGATGTCCCCTTCAGCGGGCCAGCCGGGATGCTCCCACCCAAGGTTCCCGAGGACGCGGACCATCGGCACCCCGCGATCGACGGCAATCCGGACCCGATCGCCGATCTCCCGCAGCATCGCGTCAGCCGGCTGCTGACCCGAGACGGTGTGAAGGCGATCGCGCCGCTCGAGCTCGTTCGGAGTGAGCCCGCGGCGTTCGAGGCCAGCCAGGACGCGCGAGTTTGCGACGGTATGTCCCAGGAGGACGCAGACCTCGTCGCGCTCCACGCCCGCCGCGAGAAAGCCGGCCGTCGCATCGAACTCGCCCTCGGACTCCCAGAAGTAGCTGATATGGTCACCCGGCGCCGCAAACTCGCCGGCGATGCCCAGGGGAACACTGCGCTCCCGCGGCCCTCCATGGTGAAAGCCCCGGGTCCGGAAGAGGTCGAGAAGGCGGTCTCTCTCGGCGCGGTTCTCCGCCATCTCGCCGCGCCCGAGCTGCCCGAGCGAGCCCACGACGAGCTGCATCTGTGCCAGGTACGTGCCACACCCCGGGCAGGTCCGCCAGTGCGCCTCGCAGCGCTCACGATCAGCCGGGGACAGCGCGCCGTCCAGATAGGCGGTGACGAGCTCCACGAGCTCCTGGCACGGCATGTCGGTAGATGGCCCCATCGGCGGTTCACTCTCCTTCCAGATATGGCTCGAGCGCCGCGCGAACTCTCGCCCGGGCCCGGTGCAGAAGAACTCGACCGTTAGTCTCCCGAATGCCCAGAGCGTTACACATTTCCTCCGTCGAGCAACCCTCGATGTCCCGAAGCGTCAGCACCAGCCGCTGGTTCGGCGGCAACGCGTCGATCGCCTTCTGGAGCTGCTCGCCCGCCTCTCGGGACAGGAGCTGACCCTCCGGTGAGGTCCCGAGGTCGCGAGGAGGGCGTGTCCAGTGGCCGGGCTCGGTCGGGTGGTCCGCGAGGCGGAAGCGCTCCGGGCTGACCGCGGCCTCCAGCCCGCCGACGTCATCGTCGTCGACGCCAGCGAACGGTAGGGTCCGCCCTTCGCGTACGGCACGGGTCTTCGCGTGGTTGATCAGGATGCGAAAGATCCAGGTCCTGAGTGACGAGCGGCCCTCGAACGCCCAGATGCCCTGGATCACGCCCACCCAAGTGTCCTGCACCACCTCGTCCGCGACGGCACGATCCGAGACGTAGTGACGGGCCACTCGGCGGAGGCTCGCGTGGTACTGGTCAACGAGGCGGCCGAACGCGTCCTCGTCACCTTGGCGAAGTGCCTCGATCAGGCTGAGCTCAGCGTGCGCAGCAATCTGCCCGGCCCCCGAAGCGTTCGCCACGCGGCTCATCCTGGCGCAATTCACGCTGTGGGTACGAGACCAAGCCGAGCGCTCCCGCACCTCTCGCGCGTTGAGATCGTACCACGGGCCATTTCCAGCGTAACGAACGGGCACGCCGCGAGACCAATCAGCAGGAAGCAACGAGCGTGGTTGTCGATAGACGAATCAGCAGGACGCGTACACAAGCCGTTGTGGTGCGAGAGCGCCCGAGCGCAGTGAACACTCCAACAGAAGCGAAGTGCATCGAGACGGTCACAGCACGCGTCAAAACATCGACGCCTGCGCAACAGGCGCCATCAGATCGAAGTTCGGGCCGTCTCGCTTTGCACAAACATGAGGCAGGAGGCACGTAGATGAACACGATCACAGTGAAGGATGGTACGACGATCTTCTACAAAGACTGGGGCCCCAAGAACGCCCAGCCTCTCGTCTTCCATCATGGCTGGCCGCTGAGTGCCGATGACTGGGACACGCAGATGCTCTACTTCGTGGAGAAGGGCTATCGCGTCATCGCGCATGACCGGCGCGGCCATGGTCGGTCCACGCAGGTCAGCGATGGTCACGACATGGATCACTACGCCGCGGACGCCGCCGCAGTGGTTGCGCATCTCGATCTGCGGGACGCCATCCATATTGGCCACTCGACCGGCGGCGGCGAAGCAACGCACTATGCCGCGCGCCACGGCAAGGGCCGTGTCGCCAAGCTGGTGCTGATCGGCGCCGTGCCGCCGATCATGGTGAAGACACCAGCCAATCCGGGCGGTCTGCCGATCGAGGTATTTGACGGCCTCCGGCAGCAACTCGCCGCCAACCGCGCGCAGTTCTATCGCGATCTCCCGGCCGGCCCCTTTTACAGCTACAACCGCCCCGGCGCGAAGGCGTCTCAGGGCATGATCGAGAACTGGTGGCGTCAAGGCATGATGGGCGGCGCGAAAGCGCACTACGACGGCATCAAAGCCTTCTCCGAGACCGACTTCACAGAGGACCTGAAGGTGATCGACGTGCCGACGCTGGTCATGCATGGCGACGATGACCAGATCGTTCCGATCGCCGACTCTGCGCCGCTTTCCGCGAAGCTGCTGAAGAACAGCACGCTGAAGGTCTACGAGAAGTTTCCTCACGGCATGTGCACGACCCATGCCGATGTGGTGAACGCCGACCTTCTCGCTTTCATCAAGAGCTGAAGTGGCGGACTGCGGAGAGCGAGAGCCGGAGTGGAAAGACGCTCACCATCACGACCCGGCCTGCGGGTACGAACAGGATAATCGGAATGAAGATCGTCGTCATCGGCGGCACCGGCCTGATCGGCTCGAAGACCGTCGCCATTCTGCGCCAGGGCGGCCACGAGGTCGTCGCCGCCTCGCCCAATACCGGCGTCAACACCATCACCGGCGAGGGGCTCAAAGAGGCCATGGCCGGCACGCAGGTGGTGATCGACCTCGCCAATTCGCCCTCATTTGAAGACAAGGCGGTGCTGGAATTCTTCGAGACCTCCGGCCGCAACCTTCTCGCGGCGGAGGCCGCAGCCGGCGTCCGGCACCATGTCGCGCTTTCCATCGTCGGAACCGACCGGACGCCCGACAATGGCTATTTCCGCGCCAAGGTCGCCCAAGAGAAACTGATCGAGACCTCCGGCATCCCCTACACCATCATCCGCTCGACCCAGTTCCTGGATTTCCTCGGCGGCATCGCCGCTTCAAGTGCGGATGGAAACATGGTCAGGCTTTCGCCCGGCCTGTTCCAGCCCATCGCGGCGGACGACGTTGCTGCCATCGTCGCCGATGTGGCGCTCGCGGCGCCGCGAAACGGCATCGTCGAGATCGCCGGCCCGGAACGAGCACCGTTCAACGAAATCGTCGCCCGCTATCTGAAGGCGCTCGGCGACCCGCGTGAGGTCGTGAGCGACCCCGAGGCCCGATACTTCGGCGGCCGGGTCGAGGAGCGCTCGCTCGTGCCGTTGGGCGAAGCGCGCCTCGGCCGCATCGGTCTCGACGAATGGCTCCGCCGCTCACAGGCAAGAGCCTGATCGCATCCAGCCAATCGAAGGAGAGGGCATCAATGAAACGCATCCTCTGTTCGCTGCTTGTCGCCACCCTGCCGTTCGGCAGCGTCCTCGCCGATGCGCCGAAGTCGAAGAACGCCAAGGTGACCCTCGTCTACGAGCACGAGCTGCCGAACGTGCCGGGCAAGAGCATGAAAGGCGTGCTCGTCGAATACGGCCCGGGCGGCTACTCGCCTGGCCACATGCACCCCAAGTCCGCCTTCATCTACGCGACCGTGCTTGAGGGGGCGATCCGCAGCCAGGTCAACGACGGACCGGTGACGATCTACGAGGCCGGACAGAGCTTCTCCGAGCTGCCCGGCGACCGCCACGCCGTCAGCGCCAATGCCAGCGAGACGAAGCCAGCCAAGCTCCTCGCGGTGTTCGTGGTGGACACGAACGAGACGGAACTGACGATCCCATTCGGGAACTGAGGTCTTAGAGGTACGCCCATGGATCTCACCCGCCGGCGCGAGCTGGCGCTGGCGCGCTTGACGGAGCGCGCGCGCGGGCAGGTGGTGTTGCCGCGTTGAACTGGCGGGGGCGATCGCCGACCTTGCCCGACACGCCCCGTTGAGGTCGTTAGCGCCGGCGATGTCCCCTGCAATGAGCTCCACGTCCCCGCCGCCAGAACCACGGTGGGCATACCGTCACTCCGTTGAGGCGGTCGTGGCGGCGCTGGCCAGCGACGCCGAGCGCGGTCTCAGTCAGGCGGAGGCACGCGCCCGGTTGAAACGCCACGGCCGGAACGAGCTCACTGCGGAGAGACCGGTGCCGGCGTGGCGGAAGTTCGTCGGGCAGTTCCGCGATGTCCTCGTCATCCTGCTGCTCATCGCCACCGCGATCTCGGCCGGGCTGTGGCTGGTCGAGCGCGACTCGGCCTTGCCCTACGAGGCGATCGCGATCTTCGCCGTGGTGCTCCTCAACGCCGTCATGGGCTACGTCCAGCAATCGCGCGCCGAGCAGGCGGTGGCGGCGTTGCGCCAGATGTCGGCCGCCTACGCCACCGTCGTCCGGGACGGCGCGCGGCACCGGGTGCCGGCGACCGAAGTCGTGCCCGGCGACGTCATCCTGGTGGAGGAGGGCGACACCATCCCGGCCGACGCGCGCCTGGTGCAGGAAGCCGCGCTGCGGACGGCGGAGGCGGCGCTGACCGGCGAGAGCCTGCCGGTGGAGAAGGACACGCTCGTCATCGACGACGAGGTCAGCCCCGGCGACCGCCACAACATGGTCTTCAGCGGCACGGCGGCGACCTACGGGCACGGGCGCGCGGTGGTCGTGGCGACGGGCATGCAGACCGAGACGGGCCGCATCGCCGGCATGCTGAGGGAGGCCCCGCGGGAGACGACGCCCCTGCAGCGGGAGCTCGCGCGCGTCGGCCGCCTGCTCGCCGTCATCGTCGCCGTCATCGCGGTCGTGATGATCGCGACGATCCTCCTCGTGGAGGACGTGACCGGCTTCTCGGCGCTGTTCGACGTTCTGATCCTCGGCGTGGCGCTGGCGGTGGCGGCGGTGCCGGAGGGCCTGCCGGCGGTGGTCACCGCCGTCCTCTCCCTCGGCGTGCAGCGCATGGCCAGGCGGAACGCCATCGTGCGCCACCTGGCCGCCGTGGAGACGCTCGGCTCCGCCACCGTCATCGCCTCCGACAAGACGGGTACGCTGACCAAGAACGAGATGACGGTCCGGGCAGTGGTCACCGCGAGCGGGCGCATCGGTTTCGGCGGCACCGGGTACGAGCCGGGGGGCGACGTGTGGCGGGACGGCGGCGGCGCCATCGACGGGGCCCTGCGGGTGGAGCTGGTGCGCGCGCTGTCCGCCGCCGACCGGGCCAACAATGCCGTCCTCCAGGAGCGCGCGGGGCGCTGGGCCGTGCAGGGAGATCCGACGGAGGGCGCGCTCATCGTCGCGGCGCGGAAGGCCGGGCTGGACGACGAGGCGCTCGACGCGCGATTCGTGCGGGTGGCGGAGGTGCCGTTCTCATCGGAGCGCAAGCTGATGAGCACGGTCCACACGGATGCCGAGCGGCAGGAGCGCCTGCTCGCCCTCACGAAGGGCGCCCCGGACGTCCTGCTGGCGCGCTGTGGTGATGAGCTGGTCGGCGACGCGACCCGGCCGCTCACGCCGGAGCGACGGGCCGAGATCCTACGGACGAACGACGAGCTGGCCGGCGAGGCGCTGCGAACCCTGGGAGTCGCCTTCCGGTCCATCCCGAAAGGTGGCGTGCGAGACGGCGAGCTCGACGACCGCATTGAGCGCGGGCTGGTCTTCCTGGGGCTCATCGGCATGATCGACCCCCCGCGGCAGGAAGCGAAGGAAGCCGTGGCCCGCGCGAAGAGGGCCGGCATCAGGCCGATCATGATCACCGGCGATCATCCGAGAACCGCGGCGGTCATCGCCGCCGAGCTGGGCGTGGCCACAGACAGGGTGGTCACGGGCACGGAGCTCGAGCGGATGCCCGAGACGGCGCTGGACGGTACCGTCCGGGAGGTGTCCGTCTACGCGCGGGTGAACCCCGAGCATAAGCTGCGGATCGTGAAGGCCCTGCAGCGTCAGGGCGCGACGGTGGCGATGACGGGCGACGGGGTCAACGACGCGCCAGCGCTGAAGACGGCCGACATCGGCGTGGCCATGGGGATCGCCGGTACAGACGTGTCCAAGGAAGCCGCCGACATGGTGCTAACCGATGACAACTTTGCCTCGATCGTCGCCGCGGTCGAGGAGGGCCGAGCGATCTTTGCCAACATCCGTAAGTTCCTACGGTACCTGCTGTCGTCGAACCTCGGAGAAGTGATGACGATGTTCTTCGGCGTGCTGCTGGCCGACCTCATCGGGCTGCGGGCGCGGGAGGGCGGCCTGGTCCTGCCGCTGCTGGCGACGCACATCCTGTGGATCAACCTTGTGTCGGACGGCGCTCCAGCGCTCGCGCTCGGAATGGATCCGGCCGACGCCGGTGTGATGCGCGAGCGGCCACGCGCCCGGGGCGAGGGCGCCATCACCGGCCCCATGTGGGCGGGCATCGTGTTCGTTGGCGTCATCATGGCCGTCGGGACGCTGCTCGTCCTGGACGCCAGCCTGCCCGGTGGGCTGATCGAAGGCTCAGGCACCATGCGGTACGCACAGACGATGGCGTTCACCACGCTGCTGTTCTTCTCCCTCTTCACGGTGTTCAGCGCCCGCTCCGACGAGCACAGCGCGTTCCGGGGCCTCTTCTCCAACGGATGGCTGTGGGGGGGCCGTCCTGCTGTCACTCGCGCTGCAGGTGGCGGTGATCTACATCCCGTTCCTCCAGCAGGCCTTCTCGACCGTGAGCTTGAGCGCGGCCGACTGGCTGCAGTGCGCGGCGGTGGGCAGTTCGGTGCTGTGGCTGCGCGAGCTGAGCAAGGTCGGGATGCGGGCGTTTCGGCATGAGTGATTGGGAGTCGATCGGGCGAAGTAGGTGGGCGGTCCAGAGCAGTCTGGCTTCGAACAAGCGAATCGGGACCTCTTAGGCTCCGTGTTTGAGTCGTGTGGACTGGGCGTCGCTGCGCACACGGGGAGAGGGTAAGCCATGCGCATCTTGCTCGCGACCGATGGTTCGAAGGGTGGTCAGGCGGCGACCGCATACCTGAAGGGGTTTCCGCACCCGCCGTCGACGAAGCTACGGATCACCGTCGTCATGACGTTGCCCGCGTTCGCAGTCGACATTCCGTCGGTCTCCGAGTTCAAGCGCTCGGCCCTCGACGAGGCCCGGCAAACGGCAGAAACGGCGCGGACGACCCTGGCGCCGCGTGGCTACGCGATCGAAACCGACGTCGCCGTGGGCGACCCGCGAGCGGAGATCGTCCGTCAGGCGGACGAGTGGGGCGCCGATCTGATCGTGGTCGGCGCGCGCGGGCTCGGAAGGCTCAAGCAGGCGTTGCTGGGGAGCGTCTCGCTGGCGGTCGCCCGCCAGGCCCGGGGCTCGGTGTTGGTGGTCAAGGGTCGATCCCGGAAGCTCGGCAGCGTGCTGGTCGCCCTGGACGGCTCGGACGCTTCGTTCCAGGCGGTTCGGTTTCTCCAGTCGCTTCCGTTGCCGCGGCAGTGCAAGGTCCGGCTGCTCAGCGTGGTCGAGCGGCTCCACTACCCGACCACGGCGCCCGGCGTGGTACGTGGGCAGCTCGCCCGTATGATCAAGGAGCTCGAGGCAGAGCGCCGCGCTGAGCTCGAAAAGGTTCTCGAGCGGGCGACCGCCCAGCTGGACAAGATCACGCGAGTGACGCGGTACACGCCGACCGGCAGCGCCGCCGACGAGATCCTCACCACCGCGAACGACTTCGATCCCGACCTGATTGTCGTCGGCGCCCGCGGGCTCGGAGGTATGGCGCGGTTCCTGATCGGCTCGGTTTCCGAAGAGGTGCTGCGTCAGGCGCGATGCCCGGTCCTGATCGTCAAGGAACGCTCGACGGCCTGACCGGACCGCTCAGGCGTCACGACGTCTGGTCGAGCTTGGCGTCTCCTAGGTTCGGGACGAGTCTGCGTCGTCGATAGTTAGGCGTCAGGCACTGAGCGTCGCCGCCTGCGGGCGAGCAGGCCAGCTGCCCCGACGCCGTCTCATGCGCCTTCCTCCCTGACCTTTTTCTGAATGCCCGCGAGGTAGCGGTCCAGCTCGGCGACGCTCTCGAACACGCTCAGCGACGGCAAGGCCTGGATGATATCGAAGACCTTGCGGATCTGGGGCTGCAGATTCATCAGCGCCACGTCGCCGCCGGCCGCCTTCATGGCCTTCTTGGCGACCAGGACCACCCGGACGCCCGCGCTGCTGATGTAGGTGAGGTCTTTCAGGTCGAGGACGAACGCGGTGGCGCCGTCCCGGCGGAGGCCCGCGAGATGGTCCTCGAGGATCGGGGACGTGTTGCTGTCCAGCGAGCCAGCGGGTCGAACGATGTGGACCCCGGCGGTTCCCTGCTCGGACACGACCGTCAGTGGCACGTCGCCCTCCTGATCCGCTTCGTAAGCGTCAGCACGTTGCGCCCGTCGTCCATACGATAGTCCACTTCGTCCATGAGCTGCTTGATCAGGTAGACGCCCATGCCGCCCGCGGGGCGCGCCTCCACCGGAACGGTCAGATCCGGCTCGGGGTGCTTCAGCGGATCGAATCCCACCCCGGCGTCCTCCACGGTGACGACGATCGACTCGCCGGTGGCGCGGAACGCGACGGAGATCGGGCCGTCCGGGCGCTCCCCGTAGCCGTGCCGGATGACGTTGGAGACCGCCTCCTCGAGCGCCAGCGTCAGGTCGGACACGACCTCTGCGGGCAGGTCGTGCTCGCGGCCGAGGCGCGCGACCTCAGCGGCCAGCCGCGGCAGCTCCGAGAGCCGGCTGGCCAGCTGCAGGCCGGCCGGGCCGCGGCGCAGGACGAGCAGGGCGATGTCGTCGGCCTGGGGAGTGTCGCCCGCGAAGGCCGCCACCCGCGCCAGCACGCGCCCCGCGAGATCCCGCGCGTCGCGGAGGCCGGAGGCGGCCAGCTCGGTCTGCAGGCGGTCCTCCGAGAACAGCTCTTCCCTGGCGTCCAGCGCCTCCGTCACCCCGTCCGTGTACATGACGAGCACATCACCGGGCTCCAGCGTGGTCGTGCCTTCCCGGTACGCGGCGTCCTCGTCGATCCCGAGCGCGGGTGCGCTGGCGAAGTCGAGGAACTCGACGCGGCCGTCAGCGCGCCGCACGGCGGGGGGGTTGTGCCCGGCGTTCGCGTAGGTGATCCGCCCCGAGCCGAGGTCCAGGATGCCGCACCACACCGTCACGAACATGCACCGGTCGTTGTTGCGGACCGTGTCGCGGTTCACGCGCGTCAGGACGGCGGCCGGCGAGCCGGCCGTCGCCACCGAGGCGCCGAGCCGCGTCTTGGTGGCCGCCATGAACAGGGCGGCGGGCACGCCCTTGTCGGACACGTCGCCGAGCGTGATGTAGAGGCGGCGCTCGTCCAGCAGCGCGCAGTCGTAGAAGTCGCCGCCGACCTCGCGCGCGGGCTGCAGAACGCCGTGGATGTCCCAGCCCGGCAGCGCCGGGTACTCGTGGGGGATCGAGCTCATCTGGATCTCGCGGGCGATCCGCAGCTCGCTCGCGATCTTCTCCTGCGCGGCCAGGCTCGCCTTGAGCGCGGCCGTGCGCAGCCGGACTTGGCGGCGCAGCAGCAGGTTCATGCCCACGATGAGGACGCCCACCGACGCCGCGCCGCCCACCACCCAGATCGGGTTGAGCCACTTCGGGAACACGAGCGTGCGCACGCCCTCGATCCACACGTTCAGCGCGCGGTAGTAGGCGGAGCGCTTGTCCGCCTTCAGCGCGCCCAGCTCCCGGTCGAGCGTCTCGAGCAGCGGGCCCTGCGTCCCCTTCGGGGCGGCGAAGCGCAGCTCGGTGGGGCTGAACATGATGGTGGTCTTCTCCACCGCGAACAGCCGCTCGTGATACGCGCCGAAGATGCGGGGCACCAGGGCCGCCTCCGCGCGTCCCTCGGCCACGAGCCGCAGCGTCTCGCGATAGGAGTCGACCTCGACGAAGGTCGGGAACACCTTCAGGATGGCCTGCGTGCGCTTCAGCGACTCGTAGTAGACGTCGCCCCGCACGACCGCAAGCGTCCGGTCCGTGAGGTCCAGCAGCGAACGGATCGGGGAGCGCGGCGCCACATAGACCTGGCCCCAGTTCACCACCACGGGCTCGCGGCTGAAATCGAACAGCCGGGTCCGCTCCTCCGAGTAGCCGATGGCGACGAGCAGGTCGATCTCGCCGCGCTCCAGCCGCTGCAGGCACTCGTCCCAGGTCCCCTCCACGTAGCGCAGGGTCCAGCCCTGCTTGCGGGCGATCTCCTCGAGGAGGTCGATGTAGATGCCCTGCGGGGCGCCGCCGGCGTCGCGGAAGACGAGGGGCTCGTTGGCGTACGTGCCGACGCGAACCGCTCCCGCCGTCTGCGCGGACACGGGGCCGGCGGAGAGGAGGAGGAGAGCGACGAGCAGCCACCTCACAGCGATATCATAGCCAACCATGACACCTCGCGGGCGCTTCCTCCTTCGGCCGTCGGAATCTCCCGGCCGAACCCGTCCGAAACCGTGTGCAGGTTTGCGCAGCGGCACCAGAGTGGAGGAAAGTGTTCGCTTAACCGTTGAAAAGATTAATGGTAGAGGGTAAGGGATTCAGTAGGACACGCCCCGTGTTCGAGGAGTTTCGCCAAGTGGGGACGGCCGACAAGAAGGCGGAGGGCACGGGGCTCGGTTTAACCCTGTGCCGGAAGTTCATCGAACTCCACGGCGGCAGAATCTGGGTCACGAGCCAGGTGGGCGTGGGCTCGACGTTCACGTTCACGATCCCGGTGCGTTGTGGAGAATGAGTGTCAACGCTGGGCAGCTAATCCGTCATGGGTGGCAAAGATGACCGAGGTGGGGACACTTTCTCTTTATGGGTGGTGCTGAGACTTTGATCGTGTGTAGGAGATAGTCCTGTAGCGGGTCACCTCACCCACTTTTTCAACCCCAGCGGGTTTCCGACAATGACGGCGCCTCAAAACACCACGAGCGCCGAGATGACTCGACGCTCGCGGCGTGCTAATGGAACTGACTGCGGAACTGACTCTAGGGAACGTAGAGCCGGGCGAATTGGTCGTCCACTACCTCACCCTGCGCTCCCACCGTGAAGTTTGACGTGATAAGACCCCGTGCGCCCGCCAGACGGCCTTCGCCCCCGGTCACCTCCCACATGACCGCACCCCGCTGGATTTCGGCGACGGGGCTGGGACCAAGGGTGCCACGTCCGACCGTCTTGAAGGAGACCTTGCCGGCATCGCCGTATCTGATGCTCCCGGACTCGACGAACATTCCTTCGCCGACGATTTCGACCTCGGACTCGAAGCTCGCGGACCCTCCGGCGGTCGATTCAAGACCTGCCTGAATCCCGTCGGCCTCCAGTACGCTTCGGAGGATCTGGCTGGTGGCTGACGTCTTGGCTTGCAGTTTCTTGTCCGAGCCGGGCACGGGTGCGGCGCTGCCCTTGAACTCCAGAGCGAAGACCAATTCCTTCATGGCTGACCTCCTGCGGCTAGGGCGTTTCGGGGAGAGACTTCAGGACCGCGATGGAAGTCTACGAACCGCCATCAGCGGAGTCAAGGCAGCGCCGGTGAACCACCGCCAATAGAGGTTGACCTGCGTCCCTGCGTCCCCAGATCACGGTGATAGGGACGAGCTAGAGAGAACCTGTCACCGCCTGTCCGGCGCTCGACCTGCCCCGGCCGCATCGGCAACACGGGCTGGGTGCGGTCGAGCGCTTGGATCTGGGATTTTTCGTCGACGCACAGCACCAGCGCTTTGTCCGGCGGATCGAGATAGAGCCCGACGATGTCGCGGACTTTGTCGATGAACAGCGGATCTTTGGACAGCTTGAAGGTCTTGCTCCGATGCGGTTGCAGCCCGAACGCGCGCCAGATTCGGCTCACCGCGGTCTGACTGAGTCCGCTGCGCTTCGCCATGGCGCGCGTACTCCAGTGCGTGGCGTCCCGCGGTGTGCGTTCCAGGGTGAGGGCGATCACGCGCTCAACCTCCGCGTCCGTGATCTTGCGCGGGGCCCCAGGACGCGGTTCATCCAGCAGCCCCGGCAGTCGCTTCCGGACGAAGCGATGCCGCCAGCGCCCCACCGTTTGCCGCGTGACGCCGGCCGTGGCCGCGATCTCTCCGTTGGTCTTGGTCGAGGCACACGCCAGGACGAGGCGCGCGCGTTGGGCCAAGCCCTGCGCCGTGGTCGGACGACGCGCCCACTGCTCCAGCGTCTGCTGTTCTTCGGCGGTCAGCACGACGAGCGGTGTTGGACGACCGGTACGCATCGACGTCCTCCGTGTTTACACGAAGAACGCCGGTGTACACCAGTTTGTTCCGTCATCTTCAACTCAGGACACTAGCAGGCTGCTGAAAAACCCGACTTTCGATGCCGGGCCAGCGGGAAAGTTCGACTACGATGCGCGTAACTTCGTGGAGGTGCGCATGCGCGGCGACGACGATCGGCAGCGGCAGCCCGAGATGTGGAGCTACGTGCCGCTTGAGCAACGCGTCCCCCCGGACCACCCGCTCCGACCGATGCGGACCATGGTGGACGCGATCCTGGCTGAGCTGTCGCCAGCCTTCGCCGGGATCTACTCGGGTGTCGGCCGCCCCTCGATCGCGCCGGAGAAGTTGCTGCGCGCCCTGCTGCTGCAGGCGCTCTACAGCATTCGGAGCGAGCGGCTGCTGATGGAGCAGCTGGACTTCAATTTGTTGTTCCGGTGGTTCGTCGGCCTGGCCATGGACGACCCGATCTGGGATGCGACCGTGTTCACCAAGAACCGGGAGCGCCTTCTCGCCGGCGATATCGCCCGGAAGTTCTTCGACCAGGTCCGGGCCGAGGCCGCGAAGCGCGCGTTGCTCTCGGACGAGCATTTCACCGTGGACGGCACGCTCATTGAGGCGTGGGCGGGGCTGAAGAGCTTCCAGCGCAAAGACACGCCGCGCCGGCCCCCCGACGACCCGGGCAATCCGACGGTGAATTTCCACGGCGAGCAACGCAGCAACGCCACCCATGCCTCGACCACCGACCCCGAGGCGCGGCTGGCCCGCAAGGGCCAAGCGCACGAAGCGAAGCTGTGCTACCAAGGCCACGTTCTCATGGAAAACCGCCATGGCCTGGCGGTGGACGCGCGCCTGACCCCCGCGACCGGGTACGCCGAGCGCGAAGCGGCGCTCGCCATGGCGGCCGCGATCGGGGGCGCCCACCGGGTCACGCTGGGCGCCGACAAAGGGTATGACACCCGGGATTTCGTGGCGAGTCTGCGCCGACTGCAGGTGACCCCGCACGTGGCCCAGAACACCGCGAATCGGTCGAGTGCGATCGATGGCCGCACCACGAGTCACGCCGGGTACGAGGTGAGCCAACAGAAGCGCCAGCTCGTCGAGGAGATCTTCGGCTGGCTCAAGACGACGGGCATGCTCCGCAAGACGCGCCATCGGGGGACCGCCCGAGTCAGCTGGATGTTCGTCTTCGGAGTGGCCGTCTACAACTTGATCCGCATCCGCAACTTGGCGGCGCAGCCGACATGACCACTCCGTGGCCGAGCGCGGCCGGCTCACAAGGTGCCACGGCGGGCGGTTGCCTCGGACCGGACAGGTCTCGAAAGGCCTCGACGCGGATGAGACTCGTCTTCTCACACGTTTTTTCCGCAGCCTGCTAGGGGTTGTGTGCCGGAATCGTGGACCTGTCAGAAATGCGGGGGTGTGCTTACTACCGTCCTATCACCCGAATAACCTAGCCAAGCCTCAGAATGAGAGAGAAAGACAGCTAGAGAGAGCACGTCTCATGCGGCTTCCTCTTTCGCGATCTCTCGAGTGGAAGTCAGGCACCCACTACTTCTTCGCGCAGCGAGCGTCGGCCTGCTGGAGCGCGTGGATCGCCTGATCGTTGAACGGGATCGGCGCGCACCCATGACCCTTCTCGCATACGAAGTCGAACCTGGCCGCCGGCTGATGGCAGCTCAGGCACGTCTTCCCCTGGGAGAGATTGACGACGCTGTCCCCGCGGTCGCGGATTTTCGTGCCGGCCGCGGACACCTCCAGCGCGAAGAATTCCCAGCCGTTGGTTTTCGGGAACTTCGCATGCGGATGCTTCACCATCGCTTCGAACGGAACCAGCTGGAGGATCGTGCCGACGGGATACTCCGTGTTCGGGACGCTGTCCCTGAAGATGCGCATCGCCTCCGCAAGCTCCTTGGGATCCTCGTGCTTGATGCGCGTATTCCGGACCTGGGGCCATTCGAGGATGCACCCAAAGGTCTGCTCGGACACGGAGACATCCGCGGCGGACGCGACGCATACCATCCAGAAGGCAAACCCGCCGATGGCGACACCCAGGAACATGACGTGCAGGCTGGCTCTCATTCGTTCCTTCTCAAGCGCCGATTTTGTGGATCGACGCAATCAGCTCCTTCGTCGAGAGAATCGCCCGGGCGTAGTTGGGGGCGTTGATCTCGAGAGTGGCCTTCATCTCGTCCCAGCTGTAGCTCCCGATGGCATCCTTCACCAGCGTCACTTCGTAGCCAAGCTCCGCCGCATAGCGAACGGTCGAGTCGATACAGGTATTCGCGCGCACGCCGATCACGATCAACTGGTGGGTGCCGTGCTTCTTGAGCTGCAGATCGAGGTCGGTATTGGCGAACCCGCTGGAGCACCAGTGCTCCTGCGCGACGATCTCCCCCGGTCGCGGCGTGAACTCGTCGCGGAACGTCCCTCCCCAGGTGCCGTCGGCGAAGACCTTCGACCGAGCTCCGGCCTCCTGGATCGGCGCCCAGAATTTCCACGTCTCGTAGTCGCCGGGGCGCCAGCGATGGTGCGGTGAGAAGAAGATCCGAACACCAGCGGAACGTGTCGCTTCGAGAATCTCGGTCATGTGCGCTATGCACCTGTTCCCTTCCACCACCTCGCGGATTCGGGGCCAGAGCTTTCCACCATCCGAGATGAAGTCATTGTACGGATCGACGACCAGCAGTCCCGTCTGGTCCAATCGAAACGTCACGTCAGCCATCGCTTATCTCCGCGGATCATCCGCCGGGTTCTGGTAATCACCGACGTGACCATCAGCACGACCTCGCCTTCACCGCTTCATCGTTTCCCGTAGTCCGTGAACACGTAATCTCTGCTCTTCACGATCGTGTGGCACGCGAGCCCGCACTTGGCGTCGTTCGCCTGCGGCGGCTCGTCAGCCGTGGTGGCGGGCGTGAACGTATCGGACGCAGCGTTATACTTGAACGCACCCCAGCCCCAGCCGCCGCTGTCCGCGAATCTCTTGCTGTCCTTCACCATGAAGTCGACGTCATGCAGGCTCGCCGGCACCGTCGCAGTGGGGAGCGTCTCGAGCTTCTTCGGGTTCCAATGGATCTTCGCCATTTGGGAGCCGTCGGGGAAAGGCTTGCCGTTGCCGGGAATGCCGGACTTGTAGGCGTTGATCATCACGGGATTGGCGAGGATCACCGCCATCACCTTTTCGTTGTGACTGACGGCGACCGTCTGCCAGGCTTCGTATCCTCTGAACTCAGAGAACGCGAGCCCATTCGGCACTCGCACGGTGTACTTGGCCTGGCCAGTGTCCTGCGCGATGACGGCCCTGGCGCCCAGGACGGCGAGCACTGTGACAGTGAGCGAGACCACGACGATCGGGATCCTTCTGCTCTTCAACGCCACTCTCCTCGGTTGGTTACGTTGTCAGCTGCCGTAAGGATTTGGACGCCGCGCGGAGCTCCGTTGCTCAGACCACTTTGATCGTGACGTCGATGTTGCCGCGTGTGGCATTGGAGTACGGGCACACTTGGTGCGCGGCGTCGACGAGAGCCTGGGCGGCCCGGTGGTCAATACCCGGCAGACTGACGTTGAGGCGGTGCCCAACGCCGCTTCGGAGACCCGTAAGCCGCTATTGCCTAGTAGCCTGTACTTCACGTCAGTCCTCCAGTCATGAGCGTGGACAGGATAAGGGCGGTTGACGCAAGGCAGGTTTAGCCAGCCCGAGCAAGGAACGGCTCGAGAATCTGTGCGACATCGGCTGTCCGATCCTCCCAGACCCCCTTTGGATGCGAGAGGCTGCTGCGCGGTTACGTTCGACGCAGTTTCTCAAGGGGGATCAATTCGAGGACGACGCGGTCGCGACGGAGCCCGCGAAGCCGGTAGAGCAGCATCGCCAGGGACAACTGCCAGCCATACTTGCGTTGTAAGGCCGCGAAAGCGTCGTTTCGGCGCCGCTCGTCCTCGACGATGCTTCCCGCACCTTCCTGCCATTCGCTCCGGATGCGGCTTCCGCTCATGTTACTCGCGGCAAAGCGCACGCGGCCCGTGGCTCGCACCCGCCGCGCTTTGCCGGTGCTCGTGGCCGTGACGACGTAGAGCTTGCCGTCGAGTGGCGCCGACCATACGGGAGTGGTCACCGGGCGGCCGTCGCGGCTGTACGTCGTGAGTGCCAGGTATCGAGCGTTGCTCGGGGTTACGTTTGCCATCGCCACCCTCCCCTTGTCTCGATCTCCACGTCGGTTGCCGCAGGGAGGTCGCGCCAAAGGTACTCGTCTGCATGCGGCGCTTCGCGAGCTTGTCGTCGGTCGCGGTATCGGCTTCGAAGTCGCCTACAAGAACTTGATCAGCGCGTCCATCGTCTCCTTCGGGCGCTCTTCCATCACCCAGTGACCGGTGTCCTTCAGCAGCACGGCCGTCACCTTGGGCGCGACGATCTCCATTTGCCGAGCCAGCACGGTTCCTCCGGCTTTGTCGCCCGCGATGACGAGCACCGGCATCGTCAGCTTGGTCTGGGACAGCTCGCCGAAATCGCGCGCGCCTTTCGGGAACGAGACGAAATACGCCCAGCCGGCGCGCATGCGGCCCGGGCGCGAGTAGGCTTTCGTATACGCCGCGCGATCCGACGCGGACAATGAACGCCTTTTGTCCGCGGCGAAGTCGTTCCAGAAGTGCTCGAAGTACGTCCGTTCGCGCCCGCGGACCAGCGCTTCCGGGGTGGGCCCGTTGAAGCGGAAATGCCACGTGCCGGGATAGTTGTAGACGCCGTCCCATCCCTCGATGCCGGGCAGGAAGGCATCCATTACCGCGAGCTTGTCCGCTTCAGTCGGAAACTGCGCCGCGTACGCATACGCGACCATCAACCCGATGTCGTGCCCCACGACGCTGGCTCGGCGAACGCCGAGCGACTTTGCCAGGGCGTGAATCCGCACCGCGGCCGTCTTCATGTCGAGCCCGTCGGCGGGAATGCTCGAATCGCCGATCCCCGGCAGATCGGGAGCGATCACCGTGAATCGCTCCGCCAGCAGCGGAATGATCGGCCGCCACATGCGCGAGGTCTGCGTGTAGCCATGCAGGAGGATCACCGGCGCGCCGCTGCCGGCTGTGAGGTAATGAATCTTGAGTCCGTCGACGACGGCAGTTCGGGATGTGGCCGCTTTCGCGCCAGGCCGCAAGCGAGTCTTCGCGGCGTCAGCCATTTGACGATCTCCTCGACAGGGGTGAGCAGCCAGGCCGTCACGGGGCTGAAACGCTGCGAACGTACGTCCGTTCGTGGAGCCAGTCAAACCGGAGCGAATCCCCCTGCGCTTCCGCGACGTCCCAAGATGCGAAGGACGCGAAGTACCGCTCAGGGCCATGGGCCCAGCGCGAAGGGAGGGAGATCAGATGAGACGTACCATGGCAGCAGTGATTGCGCTCGCGACCGTGCTCGCGGCCACCTCGGCAAGCGCCGCACGGCCGGATGACATCCAGGCGCCGCGGACTCAGAGCCAGGATATTCAGGCTCCCCGCGATCGTCAGGAGGATATTCAGGCTCCGCGTACCGCGCAGCAGGACATTCAGGCTCCGCGCGGCCAGGACATCCGGGCCCCGCGCGGGTAAATCCGCGCGTTTTCGCGCCAGCGGCGGGTCGTACGAGCGGGGCCGTCGCCGCTCGCCCGCCCTGCTGCCGGCGACCAGAATCGGTCTCGGTCTCGCACGCATCGAAAGCGCAAAACAGAATTGGCAGGAGAGTCATCGATGCAGCCAGGAGACCGCAAAGCTTTCACTGAAGAGGAGAACGTCGCCCCCGTCACGATCCTGACGGAATGGGTCAGGTGATGCAAATCGTCGCGGCGGACGAGTTTCGCAAAAATCACCCGGCTCCCGAGCGCTCGACGCTCGACAAGCGGCGTCGGAAGCGAGCAAGCGTCAAGACAAACGGCGCCGAGCCCGATACGACTCAGCTCGCCGAAGCGAGCTGAGTACGCCCGGCCAGACGCGAACACTTCGGCGAAGCCAGATCCACCGTCGGATGATCGCCGCCGCCTGCGGCCCACGGTACGTCGCCGGCTCGCCACGGAGGCAGCGGCATCAGCACGTATTCGGAGAGCGCCGCGACGTAGGGCTCGTACATCTGGCGCATCTCGATGAGCTTGTCGTCGACGCCGGCGCCCCCGATAGCGCCGCCTGGATGCGATACAGCTCCGCGTCTGGCTTGGTCATCGCCTGCCGGCGCCCACGGGGCCGAGGCCGTCCAGTTGACACGACGCGGCCGTGACCTGAGTATCGGTATCAAGCAGCAACCGATCCCCGCCCCCGGGCGGCCGCGAGGCAGGAGGACGGACCCCATGGCCAGCAAACACGCGCAGGACCTTCGGCGCCGGATCGACGTGGCCTCCGAGAACCTGAGCCGCCAGCTCCAGGGCATGGACGCTCACATGGAGCGCGCGGACGCCCCGGGTGAGTGGACGACGCGCGAGGTGCTCTCGCACCTCCTCTTCGAGCCGGGCTTCGACCTGGCGGCCACGCTCGCCACCTTCTCGGAGCGCGACTACCCTGTCGTAGAGATCGACCCCGGGGCCACGTTCCTCGACGAACAGCGCCGACAGATGACGCTCTCCCAGTTCAGGGACGCGCTGGATGCCCAGCGCCGCCGCGTCCTGGAGTACATCGAAGGGCTTGAAGAGCCGGCCTTCGAGCGGCGCAAGGCGCGTATTCCCCTCTTCAAGCAGTTCATGGGCACGGACGAGATCACGATCGATATGTACCTCGGCGCCATGTTCGACTATCACTGGAACGACCACGCGGGCCACCTCGAGAAGATCCGGCAGGCCGTCGGCCTCGGCAGCGACGCCGCCGCGAAACCCGGTGAGGTGCGCGCCTAGCACGTCATGGCCGGCACCAGCGGGCTCGTATCGCCTTCGGTCGACGTCGGGCCCCGACCCGGCGCGCACCCGACCGCGCTGCCCTTCCGGACCGAGCTGAGCCTGGCGCCACTCATCCGGTTCTGGACGCAGCTTTCCGCCTACAGCGAGTTGGGCCGCGGGCCGCTGCCCGGGATCGTCCGCGAGAGGATCAAGCAGGCGCCCGAGCTTGCCGCGGTCATCGACGACGTGTCGGTGATCGCTAAGCACCGGCAGCTCGTGGACCTCATGATGAGCGCCATATTCCCGCCCGCCTTCTGGGAGCAAGAGTACGGCGCGGCGCTCTTCCCCTTCCAGCTCCGGGCCTTCTACGCCACGAGTCTATTCCGCCGCACGCTCATGAACGACGACGGTACGCTCCACGGCCGCGTGAACGTGGACGAGCAGCGACTCGGGGCCGCAAAGCTTCTCCTCGCCTACGCGCTGATCCTCGAGCGCACGTACGGGATCGACCTCGGCGTCGAGATCCCTGTGGTCTTTACGTCTGAGGACCCGACCACCACGCTGGAGCGGCACTTCCGCCTGGACTTCGACTGGCGTTTCGTGGACGTGAAGCTCGACGGGCCCGCGCCGAAGCTCACCGACGCCATGCGGCGGCAGCTCGAGAGCGGCAACGTGGAACTCGACCAGCTCCGTGACATCGTGCGCCCGGAGACAGCCACTTTGCGCGGCTTCATGACGCTCAAGGCCGTCGACGTGACCGACCAGGAGGTGCTGTCCTCGCTCAAGCGCGACTTGATCGACAAGGAGTCGATCGTGTCGAGCGCCCGGTTCGAGAGCCTCCAGGCCAAACTTCGAACGCTGTTCCGGCGGCCCGGCCTGCACCTGGGCCTGGCCGCGGTGGAGGGCGATCGCGTGCTCGTGCTGAACGACGCGATGAGCCACGATCACGCCTGCATCTTCGCGGACTCGGCGCACCACAAAACGTCCGAGTTCACGGGGTCGCTGTACGAGCGCGCCGTCATCCAGAACCGGCCCGTCATGATTCACGACCTCGCGGCGTGGCCCAACCGCACGCGGTGGGAGGAGGAGCTAATCGCCGCAGGCGCCCGCACCTTCGTCTGCGCGCCGCTTCACTACCAGGACAAGGTGATCGGCACGCTCGAGCTCATCTCGCCCCGGCCGGGCGACCTGAACGCGACGCACCTGCCGAAGCTCGAGGAGGTGCTGCCGCTCTTCTCCATGGCCGTCCAGCGGAGCGTGGAGGAACTGGATGCCCGCGTCCAGGCCATGATCAAGGAGAAGTGCACGGCCATTCACCCGGTGGTGGAGTGGCGCTTCCGGAAGGCCGTGTTCAACACGATCGAGCGGAAGAGCGAGAGCGTCTCCGACGCCGCCGCGGAGATGGAGCCGATCGTGTTCGAGAACATCTACCCGCTGTACGGCCTGGCCGACATCCGCGGCTCGTCCGTCCAGCGTGGCGTGGCCATCCAGGCCGACCTCCTCACCCAGCTCCGCCTTGCCTCCGACGTTCTGCACGCCGCCTGCGAAGCGCGATCGCTCCCGGCGCTCGACGAGCTCTGCTACCGCGTCGACAAGCGCATCGCGCAGGTCCAGCGGAGCCTCAACTCCGGTGACGAGACCGGCATCGTTAGGTTCCTGCGCGCGAACGTGGAGAGCCTGTTCGACCACCTGGGCAAGTTCGGCACCGACGTGCGCACGCGGATCGAGCTGTACCGCGGCGCGCTGGACGCGCGGCTCGGCGTAGTCTACCGCCGACGACAGCTCTTCGAGGAGAGCGTGACTCGCATCGCCGAGGCGATCTCCGCGTACCTCGACCGGGAGGAGCTGGCCGCGCAGGCCATGTTCCCGCACTACTTCGAGAAGCAGAAGACCGACGGCGTGGACTACCAGATCTACGTCGGCCCAAGCCTGCTCGAGGACGGCCGCTTCGATCCCATCTGCCTCAAGAATTTGCGGCTCTGGCAGCTCATGCTCACGTGCGGCATCGCCGTGCGCGCCCACCAGGTCCGCGACCGGCTGCCCGTGCCGCTCGAGACCACCCACCTGATTCTGGTGCAGCATACGCCGCTGTCCATCCGCTTCCGTTTCGACGAGAAGCGCTTCGACGTCGACGGGGCGTACGACATCCGCTACGAGATCGTCAAGAAGCGCATCGATAAGGCCGTGGTGGAAGGCACTTCGAACCGCGTAACCCAGCCCGGCAAGATCGCAATCGTTTACAGCCAGACCCCCGAGGGCCGCGAGTACCGCGGGTACATCGAGTACCTGCAAAGCCTGGGCTACCTCACCAGCGAGGTGGAAGAGCTGGACCTGGGCGAGCTCGAGGGCGTGCAGGGCCTCCACGCGCTACGCGTGGCGGTTGCCCTGGAGGACCCGGCCATCCTGCAGCACGTGGCGCTGGATCCCGACAAGCGGTAGCAGCGCCGCACGGTCGCGCGCGGACGTGCAGGCCCGCGCCGGTGCCCGCGCTCTACGACGGGTCGCTCCCGAGCTCGTCCGCCCGCCCAACCGCGCCAGGCGTGTTGTCCAAGCCTCCGGACCGTCTCGCGCGTCCCGCCGCGGACCCCGAAGCCGTAGCACTCGTTGAGCCCTCTATGAAGTGCTCGACCAGGACAGGAATGTCCTCGCGGCGCTCGGGAGCGGCGGCACGTCGATCACGACGTGGCGCAACCGGTAATCAGGATCGTCGCGGAACGTGCCGCGCTCGATGGCGGTCTCGAGGTCGCGGGGTGTCGCGGCGATGAGCCGCACGTCTACGCGCCTCGTCTGGATCGATCCGACCGGACGGATCTCGCCGCTCTGGAGAAGGCGGAGCACCATCACCTGCGCGTCGAGCGGCAGGTCGCCGACCTCATCGAGGAAGGCGGTGCCCCGTCGGCCACGGCGAGAAGACCTGGCCTCCTGACGATTGCGCCGGTGAAGGCGCCGCGCTCGTGTCCGAAGAGCTCGCTGAGGAGCAGTTCCCGGTCGCCGAAGTCTGTTCGGTCGCGTCTTGGGGCGGGGCATCCCTCTGGACAGGCGCCCTGCTCCGGCAGAGAATCCCGTGACACGCTAGTTGTCCGCGCTGTGCCGGGGGGGAGGAGCGGCGGCCGGGGGGCGTGCCGAGAACGGCGGTTCCGTCAACTGGGCCTTTATACCGCCTGTGCTCGCGACGATCGCTCGCACCGGGCCCGGCCCGCTCGGTTCAGCGCTTCCGCAACCACAGGCCCGAACCCGGCGTCGTCGCGCAGAGCGGCATCGCGGCGCGCAGGCGCTCCGCGTGGAAGAGCGCGAAGAAATGATTGAAGTAGACGATCTCGAAGGCGTCGTTGTACTGCAGGAACGCCCGCAGCGCGTACACCTCGTTCCACGCCCGCTCCTGGTACGCCCACTCGCGCGGGTACTCGAAGGGATAGAACACGTCGTGGAAGTGGATGTAGACGCCCGAGGCGAGCGCGGGAAGGATCTCGAACAGGATCGTGTTCACGTCGCTGCCGGTCTTGAGCACGTGGGTCGAGTCCACCACCAGAACGTCGCCCGCTCGAAGCGGCGCGAACACCTCGCGGCCCACGTCCTGGAGCGGATGCGGGTGGATCCGGATACGCTCGCGATCGTCCGGGCGAAGCAGTGACTCGAGCAACTCGGGATACGGTTCGACGAACGTGCAGGCGATCGCGTTGTCGAAGTGCCGCTGGTTCACATCGAGGAGGGCGGCGGACGAATATCCGGAACCGATCTCGATCACCCGCGAGGGCCGGACGTGGCGCAGCAGACAGTAGAGGATGATCCCGTCGCCGGCGGCGAAGTTCGGGTTGTCGAAGTGGAAGCGCAGGTTCGGCTGGGGCGTCGCGGCGAACGGCTGCTCCGGATAATACGGCGCCATCGCCGCGAAGCACTTCAGCTGACCGGTCTCGTTCAGGTCCAGGCCGGGGATCGTTCGTGGTGCCGGCCCGAACAGCGTCGCCTCCCGCCGGCGCACCTCCGCGAGCGACGGAATGGGCGAGTAGAAGTGACCCGGCGGCCACGCCAGCACGGGTCCCTGCCGCGCGGCGGTCACAGGCACCGGTCGTCCCCCGGTCAGCCTCCGACTCACCGCTTTGAGCGCCCGGTACGCGGCACGCACGCCTCTCGATCTCTTCAATGCCGCCCACACTGTCGGCCTCCCGATCCCGACGGTCCGGGTCCGCGTCGGCTTTTGGTGGTAGTGCTGTCGGACCGCCTGCCGAGTCTGGTAAGCTTCAGCAGGTTGGATGCGCCGTTCCGGCGGCGACCTTGCCGCAGCCCGGACACGGAACCGTATCCCGAAGCCAAGCAACGCAGTTAAGGATGATCAATCCTCTGGTTTCGATCGCCGTCCCGGCGTACAACGCCGCGGTCCATATCCGTGCGACCCTTCAGTCCGTCCAGGCTCAGACGTACCGCAATTTCGAAGCGATCGTCGTCGACGACGGATCCACCGACGCGACCAGCACCATCGTCGAGGCGTTCATCGCCGCCGATCCGCGCTTTCGCCTCATCCGGCAGCGTAATGCCGGTGTCGGCGGCGCGCGCAACTCCGCCATCCGGGCGGCGCGGGGCGTCTACATCGCACCGCTGGACGCCGATGATATCTGGGAGCCCGAGAAACTGGAAAAACAAGTCGAGTGCATGGAGCGCGGCGGCCCCGAGGTCGGGATGGTGTATTGCTGGAACCGTCGCATCGACGAGCGCGGCCGCTACATCGGCGACGGGAGTCCCTACACCGTCGAGGGCCGAATCCGCCGCGCGCTGATCCTCCGCAACCTGTTCGGGGGCGCCAGCGTGCCCTTGTTCCGGGCATCCGCGCTGGCCGACGTGGGACTCTACCTCACCCGGGCCGACCAGCACGGCGGCGAGGGCTGCGAGGATTGGGATCTGAATCTCCGCGTCGCCGAACGATATCTCGTGCGGGTGGTGCCGGAGTTCCTCGTGCTGTACCGCCAGCGGCGCGATGCGATCAGCGTGAACACGACGAGGATGTCGACGTCATACCGCGCCGTGCTCGCGCGGGCGCGGCAGCGCTCGCCCGACCTTCCGCGCGCGCTCTTCCGGTGGGGGACCGGACAGTTCTACTTCTATCTCGCGAACAAGAGCGACCAGTGGGGCTTCCACTCGCGCAGCCTGCGCATGACCATCCTAGCGTCGCTCTCGGATCCCGTCCTGCTGCTGAGCCGTCGCGTGCACCGTCTCGCCGCCGCCAGTCTGCTGCACCTCGTCACGGGCGGGCGATTCCGTCGCATCGCGATCGCGAGCGGCACTGCGCGCCCACAGCCGCTCACGGCCAAGCACGGTGCGCCGGACCTCGTCGAGCGCATCCAGCGCCGGCGGTTCGAGCTCGCCTGCAACGGGCCGGAGTCACGCACGCTGCCGGGTTTCGAGGCGGTGCACGATTGAGCGAGCGGTCCGCCTGACCGTGCTCGTCCCGATCAAGCCGCTCGACTTCGAGCTGACCGGACAACCGGCGGCCGACCTTCCCGTTCCCCGCGGCTACCGTGCGGCCCGGGTGCTCGTGCGGTGGCGCGGCATCCCGGTGGGCACGGTTCACGCGCCCGTCGTGGGAGACCGCGTGCGGGTCGCCGACATCGTTCCGGCCATCACGCGGCGGCTGGGGCCGAACCTCGGTCCCGAGATCGCCGCGCGCGCGCTGCGCTCCGGACGCGGCGGCAAGCCACTCCGGTTCGAGGATGCGCCGCTGCCGCCGGAATCCGCCCCGGGGCCGACGATCTCCGTGGTGATCTGCACTCGCGATCGTCCTGGCGACCTCGAGATCTGCCTGGCGAGCATCAACCGGCTGACGCCGGCGCCGCAGGAGGTCATCGTCGTCGACAACGCGTCGCGCACCGAGGCGGTGGCCACCTTGCTCCGCGGCGTGTATCCGCAGTTCCGCTACGTCCGCGAGCCGACGCCGGGCCTCGATCACGCCCGGAACCGCGGCATCGCCGAGGCGCGCCACGACGTCATCGCCTTCACCGACGACGACGTTGTCGTCGACCCCGGCTGGATCGGCGCCCTCGCCGACGCATTCGCCGCGGATCCGACGGTGGGGCTCGTGACCGGTCTCATCGAGCCCTACGAGCTCGAGACCGAAGCGCAGGCGCTGTTCGAGCTCTACGGCGGCTTCGGTCGCGGCTATCGACGCTACTACGTGCAGAGCCGTCCGGGAGCGGCGCTTCCGTGGCACCTCATCGGCGCCGGCCGGCTCGGCGCCGGCGCCAACATGGCCGTGCGACGGCACATCTTCGCCGACATCGGCCGCTTCGATCCCGCGCTCGACGTCGGCACACCGTCGCTCGGCGGCGGCGACCACGAGATCTTTCATCGCCTGATCAAGTCGGGCTGGGTCTGTCTCTACGAGCCTGCGGCGCTTGTCCGCCACCGGCACCGACGCACCCTCGAGGAGCTGCGCCGGCTGCTCTACGCCTACGGCTACGCGACTCGGTGCTACTTCGAGCGCGTGCAGCAGAACTTCCCGGAGGACACCGCGGGCGTTCGCCGTCTCACGAAGTGGTGGTGGCGGCACTGGGCGCTGAAGCGCTGGTCGCGGGCGTGGATGCGGCCCGGCGGGCTGTCGGCAAGTCTCCTCGGCGCGGAGATCCGCGGGTTCATCGACGGCCGCGGGGGTTACACGCGCTCGCGGAAACAGGTCGTATCCGACGAGCGCACGCGGCCCGATGCGTTCCGGCTGCCCGCCCACGACCATCCGGTCCGTGCCGGAATCGACGTCGCGGTCGTCGACGTGGCTGAGCTGCTGCGCGACATTCCGGCCGGGGAAGCGTCGGCGGTCGAGGTCGCCGTGCGCCTTCGCGATCGGGCGCTCGGCTCGGTGCGCATCGCGTCCCCCGGGTCGACGATCTCGGCTCGGCGTCTGACGGACGAGATCGCCCAGGGCCTCTGGATGCGGTTGGCCCGCCCGTCCGACGGTCATGTGCCGAGCGCGTGGGCCGCGGTGATGTCAGGTCTCACGGACCTGTTGCCGGTCGAAACCCCGCCGCCCGCTCCGCTGCCCGACGACATCCCGGTCACGATCGTCGTCTGCACCTGCGATCGGCCCGAGCCGCTGCGCCGCTGTCTCGCGTCGCTCGCGGCGCTGCGCACGGCGCGCCCGGTGCAAACGGTCGTCGTCGACAATCGACCCGGTTCGGGTCTCGCGGACACTGTCGTAGGGGAGTTCCCGGGTGTCGAGCTCGTACGAGAGCCTCGACGCGGCTCGTCGTACGCACGGAATGCCGGGATTGCCGCGGCGCGCGGCGAGATCCTCGTGATGACCGACGACGACATGGAAGTCGCGCCCGACTGGCTCGAGAAGATCGTCGCGCCGTTCGTGCGATCGGACGTCGTGGCCGCGACCGGCATCACCCTGGCTGCGCGCGTGGAAACCGCCGCACAGAAGCATTTCGAGACGTACGGCGGGTTCGCGCGCGGTTTCGCGGCGCAGACCTTCGATGCCGACTGGTTCCGGGCGTTCCGCCGCGCGGTGCCGACCTGGAAGATCGGTGGATCCGGGAACGCCGCGTTCCGCACCGAGATCTTCGCGTGGCCCGAGATCGGCGGCTTCGACGAGCGCCTCGGATCCGGTGTCCCGACCGGCGTGGGGGAAGACACGAAACTCTTCTACGACGTCCTGCGGGCCGGCTACACGATCGTCTACGAGCCCAACGCGGTCGCGTATCACCACCACCGTGTGTCGATGTCGGCACTCCGCGATCAGCTGTACGGCTACGCGAGAGGGCATGCCGCGTACCACCTGATCACCTGGCTGGACCACGGCGACAAGCGCGGCCTCATCCGCGTCGGTGTCGAGCTTCCCCTCGACTTCACCCGACGGCTCGTGCGCCGCTTGACCGGCCGCTACCCATATCCGTTGCGGCTCCTGCTCACCGAGATCGCCGGGACGATGGCCGGCCCCTGGTCCCTCTGGAGGGCGCATCGCAACGTGCGTCGCGTCGGGAAAGGCGCCCGGCGCGCCGTCAGCGCGCACGGGGAGTCGGGCGGGCCACGGCCGCACGGCGCGGCCGATCGCGAGCCGACGCCTCTGCGCCCATGAGCGCGTCCGGGCGGGCGTGAGATGGCGACCGTGTCCCGAGAGCAGCGCCGCCGGATCCGTCACGCGTTCGACGTAGTCGCCGTACTGGTCGACCGCGACATCAAGACGATGTACCGACGGTCGACGCTGGGCGTCGGATGGGCGCTCGCCCAGCCCGTGCTGTATGTCGTGATCTTCCTCTTCGTGTTTCGGCGCATCCTCGCGATCGACGTCGAGCACTACGCCTCGTTCGCCCTCATCGGCGTGCTGGTGTGGACGTGGTTCCAGGGATCGCTCGTGGCCAGCACGGGGTTGATCACCGGGAACCGCGCGCTCGTCCGCCAGCCACGCTTCCCCCTGGCGTTGCTGCCGCACGCGACGATCGGGGTCCGGCTCTTCCACTTCCTGCTGGCGATGCCGCTGCTCGGGCTGCTGCTGTGGTGGCAGGGGCTCCGACCGAGCTGGGCGTGGGTGGCGTTGCCGATCCTGCTCGCCGTGCAGTTCGTGCTGACCGCCGGTCTGGCCTATCCCCTCGCCGCGCTCACCGTGCGCGTCCGCGACACCCAGCACGTCGTGATCGTCACCCTGCAGCTCGCGATGTATCTGACGCCGATCTTCTACAGCCTGCAGCACTTTCCCGAGCGCTATCGGTCGTGGATGTACGCGAACCCCATGGTGGCCCTGATCGAGGCCTGGCGCGACGTCCTGCTCCGCGCACAGTGGCCGAACGCCGTGCACGTCGCCGTGATCGCTACGCTCGCGCTCGCGCTGCTCGGGGTGGGGCGTCGGATCTTCATGGCACAGAGCCGCCGGTTCGCCGAAGAGCTCTGAGCATGGTCCGAGTCGCCGCCGAACACCTCGGCAAACGCTTCCGGCGTCATGCGCGGCGCTCCGCGCGCAGGTGGCGCGACGTCCTCCGCGCGCCGTGGCGCCGCTCGTCGGCGGAGGAGTTCTGGGCCCTGCGGAACGTCTCGTTCGAGCTGGACGACGGCGAGATGCTCGGCGTCATCGGTCACAATGGCGCCGGAAAATCGACGCTCCTCAACCTGCTCGGCGGCGTCGGCGAGCCGAGCGAGGGACGCGTGCGCGTGTCGGGCCGGATCGGCGCGCTGCTCGACCTCGGCGGCGGGTTCGTGGGCGAGCTCACCGGCCGCGAGAACGCCGAGCTCGCGGGTGTAGTGGCCGGCTTGACCCGACCCGAGATCAGGGCGCGCCTTCCCGAGATCGTTTCTTTCGCGGGCATCGAGGACTTTCTCGACGCACCGGTAAGGACGTACAGCACCGGGATGGCCGCGCGCCTCGCGTTCTCGGTCGCCGTGCACACCGAACCCGATGTCCTCCTCGTCGACGAATTCCTCTCCGTCGGGGATCTCGCGTTCCAGGCCAAGTGCCGGGCTCGCATCCGGGCGTTGCGCGATGCCGGGTGCGCCGTCGTCTTTGTCAGCCACAGCGTCGACGACGTGCGAAAGGCGTCAGACCGAGTCCTCTGGCTGAGCCAGGGGCGGGTCGTTGCGCTCGGCGCGCCGGACGTCGTGGCCGCGCGTTACGAGACGGAGATGACCGAGGAGACCGTGCGACGCATGCCGTCGAACGTCGCCCCGGTCCGCGTCGCCAGCGGCCGCACGCTCACACCGAACGAGAATCGCTTCGGCTCGTTCGAGGCCACGATCACCCGGGTGACGACTCGTCCTGCCGAGGCGATCCGCACCGGCGATCCGCTCGAGGTCGAGATCGATTATCACAGCGAGCAGCGCGTCATCGGCGCGGTCTTCGTCGTCTCGATTACGCGACAGGACGGCGCTGTGTGCCTCGACACGAACACGCAGACCGGCCGCGTCGCGATGCCGGATCTTCACGGCGACGGCCGGATCACGCTTCGAATCGAGCGGCTCGATCTGGGTGGCGGGACGTACTGCGTCAATGTGGGTCTCTTCGAGGCGCGATGGACGCACGCGTACGACTATCATGGCGAGGTCTATCCACTGACCGTGGACGGGCCATCGGCGCAGAAGGGCGTCCTTGCGCCGCCGTGCCAGTGGACCATCGACGAGCACACCACGATGCCGGACCGCGACCAGGACAGCGTCATCGGAAGGCGCCCGCGCGGCGCGCGCTCCGGCGACTGACGTTCGGCTCGCACCGCGTGGGCGACGTCAGTTTCGCGCCGGCTGCCGCCGCTTGAAGCAGCTGGCGGCGCTGAGCGAGCGCAGCACCGCCAGGCTCAAGCCGGGAGAGCGGCGGTATGTGCGGTCCGTAATCGACAACATCGCCCGGCGGATCGTCGCCTGGCGAGAGCTATCGCGTGATGAGCCCGAGCTCGCTGTGTGGCTTGACACGCTTGCCGAGCAGGTGCGGACGCTGCAGACGCGCGCCCTCGAGGATGCGACAGCGCTTACGGGCCTGCGTAGGAACGCGCGACCACGGGACGGAGGAGCGCTGATGGAAGGCTATGCCCTTTCAAGCAGTGCGGCCAGTACGCTCGCCCTGACGGTCGCGCCTGGCCGGTGACTCAGAGGAACGCGCGCTCGACGAACAGGACGAGGCCCACTACCAAGATCGCCATGGATGAGCCCCAGACCAGGCGCGGCTGGCCGGTCTTCCTGAGGACGATCATGAGGGGCAGCAGCACTGCGACGACGAGTCCCTGACCGAGCTCGACGCCGACGTTGAATCCGAGCAGCGACGCGACGAGCCCCTGGGCCGGAAGGCCGAGCTCCCGCAACGCCGACGAGAATCCGAATCCGTGGACGAGCCCGAAGCAGAAGCTGACAATCCAGCGGCGGCCCACGGTAGCCCGCCGCACCAGATTCTCCGCCGCCACCGCGGTGATCGACAGCGCGATCACCGCCTCCACCAGCCGATCGGGCAGGACCACGACGTCGAGGACCGCGAGCGACAGGGTGACGCTGTGCGCGACGGTGAAAGCGGTGACGATCTTGGCCAGCGCGCCGAGGCTGCCGCCGGGAAGCAGCAGGCCGACCAGAAACAGCAGATGGTCGTACCCGGTGATGATGTGCTCGACGCCGAGACGCACGAAGCCCCACACGCCGAGACTCGATTCCCCGAGCCTGACCTTGGCCTCGCGCGCGTCCGGCGCAAAGGCCAGCTGCCACGTCCGACCCGCGGCGTCCACGCGCGCGAGCGTGTGGTGGTCTCCGCCCAGCACGTCGAAGACGTCGTCGCGGACGCGAAGCTCGTGCACCGTGTCCGCACACGTGAAGACGGCGGCGAGCGTCACGCTCTCTCCTGCGGCACGCGCGAGCGACGGCGCCCCGGCGCGGCATGGCCGTCCGTCGGCCACGAGGGCGATCTTCGCCACCAGCGCCAGGAGCACGCGGTCGCGAATGACGGGATCGCCCGCGCGCAGCGCTTGCATGTCGTCGCGAATCGCGGCGGGTAGCGTGGTCGGCCACAGGGTGAGGGTGTAGCGAATCGTCGCGTCATCGATGGCGAGCGCCGCATAGCCGGTGCTCCCGCCCGTGTGTGACCGCGCGGACGTGGTGACCGCGAGCGCGGCAAGGAGCACGAGGCCGCCCGCCATCGCCGCTCCCTGGTTCATCGCGCGGCGGGTGCCTCCTTCACGGCGGCGACGAGGGCGAGGAGGTTGTCGATCTGGTAGGTCGGGATGGTCACGATGCCGCCGCCGCCCACCATGTCGACATAGCGGCTGACCGTATCGGCCGCTACATCCCCGACCGCGTATTGCGCCAGCGGCTGACGATCGTGACCGCGATAGAGCAGGATGAGGATCCGTGGCGCGGCGACGCCGTACGTGCGTGGATCGGAGCCGGCAGGCAGCCGCCGCTCGACGCGGGCGCGGCCGAACGCCTGAAACGCCTGGTCGATCCGGCCCGCCGCGGCGGCGTCCGTCGCATGCGTGTGCCCGGCGTCGGCCCCTGAGTGCGCGCCGTGGTAGAACCAGGCGGCGGCGGCGTCGCGCTCGAAACGGTGCAGCGTCCCCGCGTCGGCGATCTCGACCGCGCCGAGCTGCTCCACGGGCACGGGCACCAGCATGCCGGCATCGGCCCGCGCCCCGCGCTGGGCGCGCGAGGCCATGACGTCCCGGTACTCGACGGCGACGACGACGGCGCTCAGCACCGCGAACGCGAGCCACACGACGACCACGCGGCGCCGCATCACCGCTGCTTCCACCAGACGGCCGTACCGACCACCGTCAGCAGCGCCGGTAGCAGCAGCACCGACGCGAAGAAAGTCGCCTTCATCTGGCGATTCGTCAGGTTGACGCGCGGCAGGTCGTGGGTCCGGGGCGGGATGCCGATGAGGCTCTCCTGCGCGGCGAGGTAGTTGATCATATTCACGAACAGCGTGCCATTGCCCATGATGTGGAAGAACGAGTTGGTGGCGAAGTCCGAGTCGCCCACGACGGCGATGCGCGAACGTCGCGGTCCGGATCCATCCGGGTTCTCCCGGCGCACCGCCAGCACCATGAGCGTCTTCGGCTCGCGCTGCTCGCCGGCGGCGGCCTCGATGCGCTCGCGATTCGTCTGTCCCCAGCTGCGCTTCGAGGAGTTGACGAGCGGGCAGCACGGACGTGCCGGGCGCGCGCTCGCGTGTGGGCGAGAGCGAGCGGACGCCCGGAAAGAACGTGAGCGGCAGGTCGCGCGTCACCTGGTGGCGGTTGTAGTCGGTGACCGCGGGCGACGACATGTCGGCCCAGAAGTGGCTGGCCTCGTCGATGACGATGTCGTCGTCGACGACGACCCCGTACTGACGGAGCACGGGCTCGAGACCCGTCTGCACGAACGGGTCGATCATGAAGAGCGCATGGCCGCCACCGGCAAGGTACCGGATCGACGGCCGTCACCTCCGCAGGCAGCAGCGGTTGCTTGGGCCCGCCCACCACCAGCACGGCACAGCCGTCGAGGAGCGTCGTGCGCTGCAGCAGCGACACCTTGTCGACCTGGTAGTTGAGCGTCTCGAGGGCGTGGCGTGCTTTGGCCATGCCGTGGCGCTCGTGGAGCACGTACCGTACGCCGAGCCCATGGCTGTGTCCGGCCGCGCCCTCGAGGTGATCGTGCGACTCGAGGCTGAACGGGTCGGGCTCGCCGTGACCATCGAGGAAGCACACGCGCTGGGTCGCGCTGCGCGAGACGCGAAGGATGCCGTTGGAAATGTCGGTCTCGCTGCCACCGCTCACCTGAAGGCGCCGTCCTTCGCTCTCCATGACAGCGGTGCCGGCAAACTGCACGCCCGCCATCCGGGCCTGCGCGGGATTGATCGTGGGATCGAAGAACTCCACGGTCACGCGGGGCGTCTGCTTCGCGATGAGCTCGTAGAGCTCCACCGTCTCCCGCATCATCGGATCGTGGAAGAACACGATGTGCACGGGCCGGTCGAGCTTCTTCAGCATGGCGATCGTCGGGGCCGACAGCGAGTAGAGCCCGGACTCGGTCAGGTCGAACCGGAACGGGAACCGCACGGACAGGTGAGCGAGGAGGAGCAGGACCCCGAGGACGCCGGCCGTGTAGACGACGATCTCGCCCCGGCGGCGCTCGAGCAGCTCCGCCAGCTCGCGGCGCAGGCCGTACGCGCCGGCCGCCGTGAGCGCCGCCCCGGTCACCGCGAGGAGCACGGTGCCGGCGGCCGTCTCCAGGTAGATCCACTGCAGCGTGAGCGCCGCCCCGACCAGGGCCAGCCCGACCAGCACCATGAGTCCGGCACGAACCCGCGCGTCCATCTCACCGTTGCCATTGCAGATAGCTCGCGTTGAGCGTCAAGGCGATCGCCGACACGATGGCGTAGAACGCGATCGCCTCGGTCCGCACCAGGCCGTGAACGAAGTCGGCGAAGTGGGCGGCCAGCGAGAGGTACGCGACCAAGCCGCGGAGCGTCGGCGATGTCTGAAACGTCTGCAGGTGCCCCACGAACCACAGGGCCAGCAGCACGGCGGCGGTGATGAGCGCGGCCACGATTTGGTTGCTCGTCAATGACGAGGCGAGCTGGCCGATGGCGACACAGGTCGCGCCCAGCAAGAGAAAGCCGAGATACCCAGCGGCGATCGTCATCGTCTCCGGGCGACCGAAGAGATAGAGCGGGACGAGGTCGATGGTCGTGCCGGCCGCAATGAGGACCAGCAGCGTGACGGCTCCGAGGTACTTGCCGAGGACGATCTGCCAGGGCCGGAGCGGCAGCGTGAGGAGCAGCTCCATCGTGCCCGCCGCGTATTCCGCCGCGAACAGCCGCATCGAGATGAGCGGAATGACGAACAGGAGGAGCACGCCCATGTTCTGGAAGGTGGCGGCCATGGTGGCTTCGCCGGAGAAAAACACGTTGTAGAGAAAGAAGTAGCCGGTCCCCACCAGGAACACCGCCACCACGAAGTACGCGATGGGCGAGCGGAAATACGCGGCGAGCTCGTTGCGGTAGACGGCCAGCAGGCGCGTCATGCGGTGTGTCCCAGCCTTGCGGCGTCGCTCACGTACCGGAGAAACACGTTCTCGAGCGTCGGTTGCCGCCGTTCGAGGCGGAAGAGGCGGAAGGGACGCGCCACCGCGCGCGCGATGGCCGCCTCAATGCCGTCCTTGTCGTCGACCTGGCACTCCACGATGAAGCGGTCGTGACCCGCGGCCATGGGACGCATGGCCACGTCGTGCACGCCATCGACGGCGAGGAGCGCCGCCCGCAGGTCGGCTGCCGGCGCCTCGATCTCGAGCAGGTCACCACGTTCGTCTGCTCCATCGCCCGCTGCAGCCCCGCCGGTGAGTCGACGGCGACCAGGCGTCCGTGGTTGATAATCGCGACGCGCCGGCAGATCAGCGTGGCTTCCGCGAGGATGTGGGTGCTCAGCACGACGGCGTGGTGTTCGCCGAAGGCGCGCATGACCTCACGGGTCTCATGGATCTGTCCCGGATCGAGCCCGGCCGTCGGCTCGTCCAGCAGCAATACCCTCGGCTGACCCAGCAAGGCCTGGGCGAGGCCCACGCGCTGGCGATAGCCCTTCGAGAGCTTGTAGATCTCGCGGCGGAAGACGGCTTCGAGCCGACACGCCGCGGTCACGCGATCGAGCTCCGCGGGCAGCGCCGCGCGGGACACTCCCTTGACCGTCGCCACGAATCGCAGGTACGCGGCCACGTCCAGCGTCTCGTAAAGGGGCGGGCGCTCGGGCAGGTAGCCGATGTGGGGCGCTGCGGCCGCGCTGTCCGTGGCCATGTCGTGGCCGGCCACGAGCACGCGTCCCGACGTGGCCGCCGTAAACCCGGCCATCATTCGCATGCTGGTCGTCTTGCCTGCCCCGTTCGGGCCGAGGAAGCCGAGGATCTCGCCGTCGGAAACGGTGAACGAGAGATCGTGGAGAACCGTGGTGGAGCCATAGCGCTTCGAGACGGACTGCAGAACGATGGCGGCCGGCTGACCGTTCACGGGGCTCGGGTCCCACGCCGGCCCCGCGGATGGTGGCCCGGCGTGGGACGAGGGCAACGCGGCGCTACTTATACCACTTCCCACCGCCCTGCTTGTACTGATCGGGGTCGTGGCCGAAGTAAAGGTCGCCGTTCTCGAGATCGCGGACCATCTTCAGCCGCTGGACGGAGTTGTTGTAGTCCTTGACGCTGTAGTTCAAGCCGGCCGGATAGCCTTCCATGTTCTCTTTGAACCAGATCGCGTCCTGCGCCATGATCATTGTCTTGCCGCTCGGGAGCTTCACCTTTACCGACTGGTGGCCGAGAGTGTGCCCCGGCGTGCTGAGGATCACCACGCTGCCGTCTCCGAAGAGGTCGTAGTCGCCCTCGAGCTCGAGGTAGTCGAAGTCGCGCGCGGGCCCGTCGAAGTCCTTCATCACGAAGGCGCCGCTGCCCTCGGTCCGCCCCTGGAACTTCTCCGGCCACCACGCCTGGTAGAGCTCCTTCTTCTGGATGACGTGCACGGCGTTCGGGAACAGCTTGATGTTCCCGATGTGATCGAGATGGGAGTGCGACGTGATCACGGCCTTGACCTTGGTGGGGTCGTACCCGAGCTTCTTCACCTGCTCGTCGATGACGTCGGCGCGCTTCTGGCTCGGCTTGAGCTGATCGCAGAAGCCGGCCGCCCAGTGCGACTTGCACTTGCCGTCGGAGATGGCGACGTTGTTGCCGGTGTCGAAAAGCACGATGCCTTTCGCGTGGTCGATGATCCACATGTTGACCGGGATCGTGATCTCCCGCGCCTTCTCCTTCGGAAGCGACGGCACGAGCTCCTGCATGTTGAACGGTCCGAACATGCCGCTGGTGGTCCAGTAGACCTGCTTCACTTGCGCCGAGGCCGCCGCGGGAAGGAGGAACATCGAGAACAGGAAGACGGTGGCGAGAGCCGACTTTCTCATTCGCCTCTCCTGTAGCAAGGGGTCCGGGGCCTCCCGAGCGGGCGTCCCGTGACGCCTTTCGGGGCGGCCAGAGATTACCCCCGCGTCAGGAACGTGTCAATGAAACAACGGCCTTAGCTCGCGGTCGGTCTTGTCGCGCGGGTCCGCCGAGGCGATCGTGATCCGCGAGGTTTCGAGGGGGGCCGTGACGGCCCCCGAGACGCTCGCGGACACGATCGACGTCGAGGAGCACGCCTACGGCGCTCGTTTCGTGGTCCGGAGATAGTCGGACGAAAAAACCACCTGCATCACAGGAGGGGTGACACATGAGCACGTTCGCGCTGTTCGTCGCGATGCTGGCCCCGGCGATCTTTGTCGCCGCGGCGCTCGCCCAAACGAAGCTCCCGCCACCGGCCGGGCGGAGCTCGCCGCCCCCCCGGCGCGACGACGCCGGCCTCGGAATCGGAGAACGCGGCCGAGGGGCGATAGCGTCGGCCCCGATAGGGATGCAGGGACAATCGTCGTCACGCGCGGCTCGCCTGGCGCGCAACGAGCGCCGAAAGACCGGCGAACAAGCCAAGGGCAACGAGCGCCAGGACGCCGGTCTTCAAAACCGTGTTCAGGCTGCTGCCGGCTGCGAGGCTCAGGCTGGGCACAATGGTGACGGTCGAATCACGGGTGGACGTCAGTGTATGAGTTCTCTGGTCACCGACGTCGAACCGATCCGCCCGATCCAGCTGAAAAGCGAAGTCAAGGCGACGCCCGGCCGGTGCCGGCAGCGTGACCTCGAACATCGAGCCCGTGCGCCTCATGACGGTGAGCGCAAGATGCGAAGCGGTCGTCCTGGTTTGCGGTGGTAACAGGGCATCAGGAAGACGCTGCCAGTCGTCGATACCCCAGACCACGCGCACCTGATGTGCGTCGGTAGGGCCGTATAGAATCCGCTGGCGGACCAGCGCGGTATCGCCGTCTCGAAGCGGGCTGGTCAGAAGTCTCACGGTCGGCTGGGCGTCGACGATAGCCGTTGCTCCCGCGCTGTCTATCGCGTATGTCCGGCTCCCGTCCCAGACGCCGGCGATTGTATCGCCATCGTTCCGCGCCATGATAGTGAAGCCATACTCCAGTGAGTCGCCCGGGGGAACCTGGAGGGTGAGGGTAAAGGCCGAGTCGTCGCGCTGCATGGGGGTACTCACCGCGGACCCCCAGGGTCCGGCCGTGGTCCCCGGTGGTCGGATCGGAAGTGGCACGAGGCGGCCGCTTCGGAACCACCAGACGAGGTTGACAGCTCCCGCCTCAGGCAGGTGATAACGCAGGGTCACCCGACTGAGGCGAGGCGGGAGACTCAAGTCCTCCGCTGAGACCATCGCGGCGAACGGTCCGATCCCTCGATCATGCAGCATCTGCATATGCTCGGCGAGCCGGCCGGGCTCCCACGTATGATAGAGAAACTCGCGGTGCCTGGTCGCGAGCACATCGCGCGGGGTACCAGCGCGAATATCCTTGGCGACCTGGTTCATGCCACCGACATACCAGGCCCCCCAGTCCCGGCCAAACGCCATGTTCATGGGTAACAGGAGCACAGCCAGCCCGAACAGGAGTCCCCGCCCCCATCGGTTGATGGCGGCACTCCCCGGTTGCTCGAAAGCAAAGTATGCCAGGCAGAACGCGGGCGCGGCCAGCAGGACATACCGGTCGGGCCATCCCTGGTAGACGTCGATGACGGCGGCGCGTCCCCATCCTATCCCCGCCGCGAAGCCGGCCACACTGAGTAGACAGGCGAATAGTCCGAGCGCGCGAAGGTCAGACTCGCCTGCCGACAGAGGGTCACCTCGACGGGTGAGAATCAAGGTCTGCACCACCCGAAGCGAAGCCGCCAGCAGGACCAGCAGCGTCACGCCGATCCAGAAGTTCCAGGACGTGCGCACGGCAGGTCCCAGACCGAACGCCTGAAACTGCAACGCGGTGATGATGGACTTTCCCAGGCCGGGGTTCCTGGGGACCCAATCAGGCCGCTCGTAGTTCAACAGGTACAGCGCGATGATCGCCCCGGCGACTACGACCGCCCCGATCAGCGTGGTGGCGGCGCGTCGTTCCGATTTCGATGCACCATGTCGCGCGAGGCGGATCCCCATCAGGCCGGCATACAGCATCAGCGGCGGGATGAAGAGGAGACCGCTTCCACCGGTGAGCGGAGCCATGACCAGGGCTCCACCGATCGCGGCCGCGGCCCCCGGTGTACTCAGGGCGGGCCGTCGAACGATCGCCAGGATTCCGAGGCCAACCAGCACGACCGACAGGACGAATGCCATCTGCCAGTGCCAGAAGAGATTCTGCCAGCCGCCAACCTCGAGGAGGACAATGGGAAAGAAGGCGTCGGTATATCGCAACGTGCCCCCGCGAACCCGGCGGGCCACCTCGATCATGCCCGCGGCCAGCAGCGCGACCATCGCAATATTGAAAATCATTCCCGAGCGGAAGTCGCCGCCACTCACCTTGAGAAGCGCAAGCATGGCCAGGCGGGGAAGGGGAAGCCGGTGCTCGTTGTTCTGGCTCCACAACCAGCTGCCCAGGTCCGGCTCGTGCCCGGTCATCGCGGCAACAAGGTTCCAGTCCTCTGCCAACGGAATGTTTCGAGCGTAATGGGCGAAATGCCAGATTGCGATCGCTACCATGCCGGCCCAGACGCCCCACACAAAAAGCGCGGCACCGCGCGACCACCGCTCTTCCTCAGGAGTGACGCCAGTCTGCCCGGGCATCGAAGTCATGACGACTCGGCGGCGCTCCACCGCTCCGCGTTCAGCGCGGATCTCGGTGAGGATTTCGCGGATTCCACGGGTCGGTTCCCATCCGGGGTAATGGGCCCGGAACCGGCCGGTGTCGCTGATCCACCAGATGTGGTCACCACTGCGGTTCTCGTCAACGTACCGGCCTAAGCCGGCGGCCGCTCAGCTCCTCACACATCGCGATGGCTTCTTTCATGGAGCAGTTACTGAACCGGCCGCCCCCGATGTTGTACACCTCGCCGACCCGGGGCGCCCTTTAGAAATGCTCGAACGCGGCCACAGGAGATAAGGCGCTGCAGCGGCAGCCGGTGCTCGTTGTTCTGCGACCACAGCCAGGCGAGCAGATCCGGCTCCTCGCCCAGCCACGGCGGCACCATCTTCCAGTCTTCCTCGATGCCGATGTTGCGCGTCCAGATCGCGGTGCTCGCCAGCGTCACCGCGAACAGCAGGGCGGTCGCCGCCGCCGGCGCGAATCTCCGCGCGGCCGCGCTCACCGCGGAGCCTCGTCGCCGCCGGGGTGCGCGCGACCGAGTTCCGCGTAGGGGCCCTTGCCGAGATAGCGCGCCCGGAACACGTCCCAGAGGACGGAGACGTAGCCGCGCCCGACCTTCACAAGCTTGAAGGTCGAGCTGCCCATGTCGAAGGTGCGGTTGATCCACGAGATCGGCACCTCGGCGATGCGCACGCCCATCAGGATCGGCTGCAGCCCGGTCTCGGCGTTGATCGAGAACCCGGGCGAGGTGAACACCAGCCGCTCGGCCACGTCGCGGCGGACGAGCTTGAGGTCGTTGGTCACGTCGCGGAGCTGGCGGCCGAGCAGGAGCACCGCGATGAAGTGGAACGCGCGGTTTCGCGATGATCTTCATCATTCACCGTGACTGATCGCCTCGTCACGCTCGAGGCTGCGCGTTTCAAGCCCGACCTGCCCCGTGCTCTCGGAGCGCTGCAGTCGACGCTGCCCGCCTCTACTTCGGCAGTCGCATCGTCACGCGCGCGAGCTCGAGAACCCGTTTCTTCGTGTCAGGGTCGGCCGTGAGGTCAACAGCCGACAGCAGAGCCTCGTACTGCGCGGAACGGATCTCTCCCGCGATGATGCTGACTGCCAGGTCCTTTTCCTTCCGGCTGATGAGCCCGGCAATCCGATACCACAAGCTGGTCGCCCGCTCGTGGCCAACCATAGCGTGTCCGCTTTGTCCAACCTTGGTGCGCTCGAACTCCCACGCGGCATAGCAGCGGTGGTGGAAATGAAATTGGTCTATTCCAGATGTCGCGCCATGAGGGTTGAAGAACTCGAGTTCGATCTCCATCTCGGCACGCGGCAGTGTCTCGCCACAGACCGCGCAGGGCTGTTCGCTTCCCGGTCCGCCGAACAGGCGGTCAGAACGTCGTGTAGGCAATTTCCCAGCGCGAATTGCTTCTCGGGCCTGTTCACGCAGCAGAGGCTCATCGGGCACTGTCCGTCCTCCCCGGAGGGGCGAACAGTATCGCATTTAACAATCGCACGCCATCCATAACTATCGGAAATTCCGGAAAAATGTTCGCTGCAGCGGACAGCAATCCGCCGCCGTGGCAACGGTGCTTGGACTTTTACGTTGCTTCGGTCGCGCGGTCTTGTTCGATGGCAGCGCGAATCTCCGGCACCACATCGGGGCAGGCCCGCTTGGCCACGGACAGCAATCGGTTCGCGATCGCACGTGTGCACTTGACGGCGAACGGCTCGGGACTCAACACCTTGTTGCCAAAACGTACGGCCCGCCCGAGCGCCGCAGACTCCTCAGAGCCGATCGTCACGGCCGCCTTCAAACGGGCGAGTTTGGCCTCGGAGAGAATGAGCTCGACCATGAGCGCACCTCCATGGCGTCCGTCAGCTACGAGATGTGCCGTCACGTGTAGCACATTACCTTTCCGATCGAAGACTATCGACGCTTGCCTCTCAGGTCCGAGTCGAGTTCAGAACGGCGATCGCGCTGGTGGGCGTGGCGCTGCCTACCCCGCGATCATCGCGAGCAGCAGAGCAAGCACCACAACACAAGCCGCGATGAAGGCCAGTAGCTTCCAGAACGAGAACCGGACGCCACGGACGCGAGCCCCGATCACGAGCATGACGAGCAGGAGGAGGAACGCGATCAGGGCGCTCACGTCTTCTTCCTCCCCATCGCGCCCGCGTCTTTGCGAGCGAGAGGCTGGACGGTGACCACGCCCCTGCGGGCATCGCCCTCGTGGCAGGGGAGGCCGTGTCGGCCTGCTTGATGCGCGGGCGTCCAGCCCGTTTGGATCTTACCGAACCGGTCGACTTGAAGCCAGACGAAGTGAGGCTGGCGGCCCCCACGGATAGGGGCGGGCCGGACGCATGTCTGCGCGTTGCCTCAGGATAGGCAATCCAGGAGCCCGCCCAGCTCATCCATTCCCGTTGGATACCCACAGCGCTCAGGTCGAGGCTGATCGAGCATCAACCCTTGTAGCAGCCGTCCACTCCCCCTCCGGAAAGTCACAGGGGTTTTCGCCGTCACTCGCCTAGCCTGGAAAATTTTCGCGCTAACTTCCGATAGTGGGTCGGAGAGGGATTCGCGGGTCCAGGGATCGCGGGCGTTTGAGTAAAGCGCGAAGGGTCCCACCCCTCCCGCGCGCCAGCCCGTAAGCGTCCTTTTGACTGGCCCAGGCTTCGGCCGTCGCCCGCCTAGCCTGAGAATTTCCCTCGCAGCAATCGATAGTGCCCCGAGGGCAGACAGTTCGTTGAGAGGGTTGGGACCAAGGTCATGGCGGGCGGTGCCCAACTTTCCCCCTCCCTCGTGTCGCCTATCAGGTAAGGGAGAGATCCGAGCGGGAGCGCTGGGGCTGCTCAACCGAAGGGGAGCATGAGCATGGCAATGTTGACGGAAGCAAGACGCAGCACCCCTGACCTGAGCTGTGCGGCCTTCCGCGCTTGGCACGACCTTTCCGCTTGTGGTACGGAGCGCAGCGCGGCGGACGCAGCACTCGACCCGACCGCGCGGCGGTCCTTCGCCCGCATTTTCCTCCTCTCAGAACCGTTAATAGGGTGAGAGGGAGCGACGTTGTTGCCCCTTCCGAAATCGATGACCCAGCCCGGACCCCGGAAAAAGGTCAGGGCTTTGTCGCCTATAGGGTGAGGTAACTACTTGGAAAATGAAGTGGTGGAGGGTAAGGGATTCGATCGCGTCACGATCAACAATTCAGCGGGTTACGCACCCACCGATCAGCAAAACAGGGCAAACCGGGGAATCTCACGCCACCCGGTGCCACCAGGATTCCTGATCGCGGCCTGCTACCAGCCGATTCGGCGCACTCCGAGTCCATTTGTCTGCCAAGCCGGCGTGTTCCAGTCTCCGTGGCCGATTGCCGGGGCGGATTTGACGCGTGGAAATATCAGCGGGCGGGCGGGCACGCCTTCTGAACCCAGCCGCGAATTGTGCCCTGAACGTGATGAGTATTTCACTCCCTGGCACAGGTTCACCATCGAGCTTTGCGGGCGCCGACCGCGCGCCGGCCATTGTACATCGTCGCGAAGTGCGATCAGGAGGCTGGAGCTCATCAGCCCGGAATGAAGTATGCCCGGCGGCGTATGCTGAAGCGGCATGCTCTGGGGCAACGCCCGCAGCGCCCTCCGGGCCCTCCAAATCAACACGCTCCGCAGCGTGCTCACTGTGCTCGGCATCGTCATCGGCGTCGCCGCCGTCATCGCGATGGTGGCGGTGGGGGCCGGCGCCCAGCAGCGCGTGGCCGAGCAGATCCGCAGTCTCGGGAGCAATCTGCTGGTGGTGGTGGCCAGCACGACCAACCTGGGCGGTGTGAGGAGTGGCGCCGGCACGCGCATCGCGCTTTCCGATGACGACGCTTTTGCGATGCAGCGCGAGCTACCGGCCGTGCAGGCGGCGGGCCCGACGCTGAGTCGTACGCTGCAGGTTGTTCGCGGCAACCTTAACTGGGGCACGCTCGTCGCGGGCGTGACCACCGAGTGGTTCGAGGTCAAGGATTGGCGGGTGCTCGAGGGCCGCCCGATCACCTCGGAGGACTATCATGCCGTCGCCAAGGTGGCCGTTATCGGCCAGACTGTCGCCTATTTCCTGTTCGGCGACGAGGATCCGATCGGTCAGACGATTCGGGTCCAGCGTGTGCCCTTCGTCATCGTCGGGGTGCTCGACCGGAAGGGCCAGAACACGTGGGGCCTGGACCAGGATGACGTCGTGATGGTGCCACTGTCGACGGCGCGCGAGAGACTGTTCGGCAGGATCCGGGTCGGTCGCCCCCGCGCCGTGTGGGCAATCACGGTCAAGCTGAGGGAGAGCGAGGACTTCAGCGTCGCCGCGTCGCAGATCCGAGACCTTCTCCGTCAGCGGCATCGCCTGCAGCCCTACGACGCCGACGACTTCACGATCCGGGATCCGCTCGAGACTGTGCAGGCGCAGCAGGAGGCCGCGCGCGTGATGGCCTATCTGCTGGCGGCCATCGCCGCCGTCTCGCTGCTGGTGGGCGGCATCGGTGTCATGAACGTCATGCTGGTGTCGGTCATTGAGCGAACGCGGGAGATAGGGCTGCGGATGGCGGTCGGCGCTCGCCGGAGCGACATTCTCATACAGTTCCTGGTGGAGGCGCTGGTCCTGTCGCTCATCGGCGGGGGCCATCGGCGTCGGCGTGGGGCTGGGCAGCTCGATGACGATCAGCTATTTCGCCGACTGGCGCACGCTGATCGGGCCCGACGCCATCGCGCTGGCCTTCGGCTTAGCGGCGGCCGTCGGCATCGTGTTCGGCTTCTATCCCGCCCGCAAGGCCGCTCGGCTCGATCCGATCGAGGCGTTGCGCTACGAGTGACTCGGCCCCTAGAGTCGCGAGAACGAGACCGACCAAGAGAGCGCGGTCAAGTCCGATTCTTGCTGGATAATCTGACGGGCGATGCGCTCGCGCTCGGGCGTGCCACGGGGCGCACGCGCTCGGTGTGAGCCCGATCAAGCTCATCACGAATCGCCCTCAACTGCCGCTGCTCGAACTCCCCGACGACAATGCCGCGCCAGCGGTCGGCGGCCCGGATCATCGCCGCGTACATGAGCTTCAGGACCGGGCGCTCCCCAAACGCGTGGGGAATGATCTTGGTGCGCCGCCGCTCTTCCAGGAAGAGGCGCTCGAGGAGATTGGTATCAGGTATGAAAGGAGCGGTGCCACCCGTCTCCGTCATCGCCATTCGCGATGCGCTATGGTGCGACCATCCGGGACCGGGGCACCTGGGAGCACGCAGGCTGGGCAGGCCGGTGACGTACGATGAGCCGCGAGCTCGCGTTAGTATTTGGCCGCCCCTGCGACTTGCCCGAATGCGCTGTGAGCGCGAATCCGTAGGTGTCGTGTGGCCCATCACCGGAATCACTCACACATCGACTGGCGAAGGGAGGCGGAAATGCGCATCTTCGGGCTGGATGTCCACCGGACGTTTGCCGAGGTCGCGCTGCTGGATGAGCGCGGCGTGCGATCGGCAGGCCGCATCGACCTGACGGCCGAGGCGCTCCACGCCTTCGGTCGCCAACTCACGCAGGACGATGACGTCGTCCTCGAAGCCACCTGCAACACCCACGCAATCGCGCGACTCCTTCGGGGCTACGTGCGGCGCGTGGTGGTCTCGAACCCACTGCAGACGCGCGCCATCGCGGAAGCCAAGGTCAAGACAGACAAGATCGATGCGGCCGTCTTGGCCCGCTTGCACGCCTCCGGCTTCTTGCCAGAAGTCTGGAGCCCGGACGAGCTGACCGAGCAGATGCGCCGCCAGGTCGCCCGGCGCGCGACGATCGTGCAGCACCGGACGCGGTTGAAGAATCGCATCCACGCGATCCTGCACCGCAACCTTCTTCCGCGCTGCCCGGCGGCCGACTTGTTCGGCCGTAAAGGCCGGAGCTGGCTGGGGGCGCAGGCGCTGCCGGCCGATGAACGGGTGACCGTCGAGAGCGTTCTGCGCGAACTGGATCACGTCGGAGAAGACCTCGCCGCTATCGATCGGGACTTGGCCCAGCTCGCGCTGACCCACCCCGAGGCACAGCGGTTGATGACGATCCCCGGCGTGGACGTTGCCGTGGCGCTCGGCCTCGTCGCCGCGATCGGACCCATCACTCGCTTTCGCGCGCCGCAAAAGCTGGTGAGCTATCTCGGTCTCAATCCCCGCGTACGACAGTCGGGCTTGCAGCCCGCCCACCACGGTCGCATCACCAAGCAAGGACGCGCGCACGCGCGCGGGATGCTCGTGGAAGCGGCGTGGGTCGCCGCGAAGACACCCGGCCCACTGCGCGCATTCTTCTTGCGCATCCGCGGGCGGCGCGGCGAGCAGATCGCCGCTGTGGCCACGGCCCGCAAGCTGGCCGTCCTCGTCTGGCATCTGCTCACCGCGGGGCAGGATTATGCGTGGGCGCGCCCATTGCTCGCGGCTCAGAAACGGCGGGCGCTCGAGTTGCGGGCGGGGCTGCCTGCCCGGCGTGGACAACGCGGTTCTACACACGGATACAACCTGAAGGAGCGACGCGAACAAGAGCGAGAGATCGGGGCGCAAGCGGAACGCGCCTATCAAACGCTCGTCGCGCACTGGCGCCCTCAACGTCCCAGGAGGACCGCGACGAACGCACAGCGCACCTGATGACTTCGCGCGCAGCCAGGAAGACGGGCACGGGTGCCACCAAAGAGGCGCGCATCTGATGCGCCGAAGCGCTACCTGCGCGGTGGAGCTTGCAGCCTCGGGGCCCCACGCTTCGGTCGGTGTCACCCGTGCCCATGCCCAGCCTATCGCGACGCGCGGCCATCTGCCACTTGACACTTTCATCCGTCGTGCGGATCACCTTGCGGTGGCGCAGTGGAAAGCGGAGATGCGCGATGCAGGCCTCAAAGTCGTCGGTGAAACACTGGACCACCGCCGGCAGCGCGCGGCCATAGACCTGCGCGAAGTCCTCGCGGAGCAGCGTCGCCAAGGCGGGCGACGCCGCCTCGTAGCAGGCGCGGGCCCGGATCGCGATCTCGGGCCACTGGCTCTCCGGGGCCTTGCTCCGCAGATTCCGCAGCCGGTGGGCCAGGCAGCGCTGGCGCAGCGCCCGCGGGAAGCACGTCTCGGCGGCGCGGATAAGGCCGGGCGCTCCGTCGGTGACGGCCAGGAGCGGATCCGGCAACCCGCGGCGCTTGAGGTCCTCGAAGAACGCCGTGCAGCTCGCCGTGTCTTCCTTCGTGCCCGGCGCCAGGTGGAGCAACACTTTCCGGCCGTCCTCGGTGATGCCCCAGGCGCACAGCACCGCCTCGCGCGGCAGCCCGGCGTGCAGCCGCTCGGCGACGCCGTCGACGAAGAAGTAGGCCACGGCGAACTCGCTCAGGTCCCGGGTCGCGAAGCCCTCGTACTCCTGCCACAGCCGCTCCGTCACCTGGCTCACCGCGGTGCGACTCAGCAGGCTGGCGCCGGTCGCGTCCCGAAACGCGGCCTCGACGTCCCGGGTGCTCAGCCCCCGCGCGTACATCTCGACGGCGAGCCGTTCGAGCTCGGCGGTCCGCCCGGCGAGCCCGGCGCGCACGCGCGACACGAAGGGCTCGGGCCGATCCGTGACCTGGGGCACGCCGTACTCGATCGCGCCTTCAGCCGTGCGCAACCGGCCGCGGCGATACCCGTTGCGGTAGCCAGCGCCGGGCGCCGCGCCGGCTTCGTAGTAGCCACGGCCGACAACTTCGGCCACTTCGGCCTCCAGCGCTTCCTCCACGATCTTCCGCACGGCCAGCTTGAGCAGCTCGGCGCGGGCGTCGCCGTCGGCCACACCCTCGGTCAGCAACTCACTGAGCTTCTGGCTTGTCCGTTCGGATGCCGGTATCCTCGACTCCACGGGGATGCCTCCTCTTGCCGCCGGTGCCACCCGGCGACGCTTGGTTTGGTTGCCAAGCAAGAGTGCATCCCCGTCTCGTTATCCAGCAACTGTAGGACTTGGCCATGCCCCGCGCTCTGGCACTATTGCGGTGAGCGGCGGTAGTCTCCGTTTTGTCTACGCCAGTCCGGCGAGGGAGCGCCTCCACTCCTCATCACAGGAGAATTACTATGCGCCGGCTGACCTCGGCGATCTGCTGGTTGATCCTCGGGACCGGGCTCGTTCCTGCCTTCGCGCAGAAGGCCGAGGAAACCCACAAGAAACTGCAAGGCGCCTGGACGGCAATACAGGCGGAACGCGACGGCAAAGCAGCCGATGATGTTATCGGACATCGGCTCTCATTTACCGGCAACCGGTTCCAGATCCAGTCTAAGGACGGCAAGCTCCTCTACACCGGAACCGTCCGGGTGGACCCGAGCGCGAAGCCAGCGGCCATCGACTTCGAGCATACGGAAGGGGCCCTAAAGGGGAAGGCGTGGAAGGGGATCTATGTCCTGGATGGCGAGACGCTGACGGTTTGCGACAACGCACCGAACCTGGACAAGGGCCGGCCGGCCGCGCTCGAGGCAAAGAGTGGGTCCGGGTATGTCCTCATCACGTTCAAGCGCGCGAAGCCGTGATCGGCATCTGCCTGAGTTGGCCTGCCACAGCTAGAAGGTATCGAGGTGACGGTGAGTTGGAGAAGTGGTCACCGACGCCCGCCTCTGGCACCCCTGGCTCCGCATCAACCGCGTCCTCCGCGTCATGCTCCACACGCACTGGACCGCGGAGGTGTGGCTGAGGTCCGCGTGGAGTTCAGGAGAGCGCTGGCGCTCAGGAGTCAGATCTGGCGCGCGGGTTGTTCAACTGACCGCGCTGGTGATCAGGCGCGCGCAGCGAGTGGCGGCGTGCTCGGCGGCCTGACCTGGTGGCCACGGAACGCGCCGAGTTTCCCGCCGTGTGCGTCGATGAAGTTCACGAGGTCGATAACCTTGCGACGGCGCGCGGTGAGCGGGATGACCTTCGCCGGCTTCTTCGTCTTCTTCATGCCCGCCTCTCCTTCGCCCATCTTCCGCGCGTTCATCGAGCGACGAGTCGGAGCCCAAGCATCCAGCCGTCGACGAGCGCCACCGCGGCGTGGACGACGGCGAACAGCAGCCGCGTAGCGGGCCGCATCCGCCAGCCGCGATTCATCGCCTCGCCTTCGCCCACCTTCGCCCTGATCGCCCGCCGAGCCGGCTCCACACGCTCCTCGCGCGTCATCTTCGCGAACCTGACACGCGCGCCGGCTCCGGCAGCGGCGAGGTCGCCTCGGCGTCCCAGCTCGACGGCGGCAGGTAGTTTCCGCTTTTCTGGCTCAACGGGGTTGGTCGGTCTCCGCCCGATGACCCACGCGGCCAATCGAGCGGAATGCGGTCGCCTATTCACTTCTGAATTACCGATGCCGTCACTTGCGCATAAGTGCGTCGTGAAGCGGCAGTTTCCGCATCGTCGCCCTTGGCTCTTAACCCTCGAATTTCACGAACGTCCCTCGGCGATCAAGCACAGGGTTGTCTGGCGTGGCCTCAGACATGCACGGCATCCGCTCGGCGCTAATACCACGAGGGAGAGGCTGCTGGCCATGATCCGAGGACGAGGAGTTATGAGACCCGACATCGACCCGACCGCGGTGCGCACGACGCGCGCCTGGTGGACGCCGATCTGCTCGTGCTCGTGGACGGCGGCGAAGTTCAGGAACGCCGACGCCGCGCGGCGCACGGCCGTTCGACATGCCATGAGCGCAGGGGCCGACGGCGGCTACAAGCACCGCGTCGCCGTCGACGTGGAGCGCGAGGTGGCGGTGATTGTGGTCGCGTCGGCGGCGGTGATCTTCGGCGCCTTCGCGTGATCCACGCCAACCGCCGCTGGTTCGCGCGCGAGATCTTCCGGCTGAAGGACGGGGCGCGGTGATGCGGCCGCTGCTGATCCTGGCCGCCGAGCCGCCCATCGTCATCGCGCGGGGGAAGGCCAGGAGATGATCGCGCGCGTGATCGTGGTGTGCTGGTGGCTGGCGCTCGTTGGCGCCTTCGTGCTGGCGGTGCAGTGAGCCCATCAGCGCGCGTCGGGGCGGCGGTCGTCCTGGCCCTCCTCGTGGGGCTCGCGGCGCCGGCCAGCGCGCAGTACCCGAACCCACGCGAGCATTGGCGGTACCGCACCGACGAGGAAGTGGGCAGATCGAGGCGGACGCGCAGAAGCGGGCCGAGCGGTGGGAGTTGGATCGCGCGGTCCTCATCGTGTTGGAGGCGTGCGCCGAGAAGAAGGTCAACCAGCCCGACGTCACGGAGATCCGTAGCTGGGGCGCCCACTACGTGGCGGAACGCGAGCGGATCACCGCAATGGTCACGGACCTGGAGAAGAAGCTCGGTGAGAAGTCCCGCGCCGAAGCCTGAGAGCAAGACGTTGAAGTCGAACAGCCTCACCGTCTCCGGCAAGTAGTCTCGACTGGCAAGACTCCCCCGTCGTCCTCATGGGGCGGGGGAGCTTCTCAGGTCGAGACGACGCTCGCGAACCGACGCACGGCTTCTGGCGCACAACGGTAGTGCCAGCGGGCGGGTGCGTACTCCAGTCGCTTCAAGACCAGGTCAGGCGTGGCCCATTTGTTGGGACGGCCCAGCGATACGACGACCATCTGCTCGTCAGGCCAGATTACGGTCTGGCATTCCTGACAAATCAGCCTCACGTTACAGACCTCCCGCACCGTCGAACCACAGCGACCGCACGGCATCTCCGGCACGCTCCCCGCGTTTTCCGGAAAGTGTACAGGCCCGGTGCCGGTGTGACCCGATCCGAAGGCGCCATGTTCTCGGCAATAGGCCCCCATTACTACCACCAAGGAGACGTTCTCACCACCACCATGATCTCGATCACCTTCACCGGTCGTTCCACACACCATCAACCGAATGGTTGAACACCATGAACGGCTTCGTACTGAACGTCATCACCGACTCTCGTGCTGAGATTACTGTCAAGACCGATCCGGCAACGGGGTGGTCCGCGTCTACGGGCTCTCGACCACACCGCAGCGCATCTCGGCTCAGGACGCGAAGGACCTCTCCCGCCAGCTCGTATTCCCGAACACACAGGGGCACATCACGCGCTACGGTTGGTTCCTGGAGGGCGTTTGGCAACCTCTACTCCGCAAGGCCGGGTTGCCCTACCGGAAGTACCACGCCACGCGCCACACATACGCCATGTGGCCCCGCTCAGACGGCGCCGATCTCCGCTGGGTCCAGCAGCAGATGGGTCACGCCAGCATCGGCCAGACCCGCTGACATGTACGGGCATGTGCAGCCTGAGCGCCACGAGGCCGCAGTTACGGGCTTGGATCAGTACTTGACGACGTAGGTCAGCAACCCGACGCAACACAGGCGCAACCTGAGAGAAGAAGTGTCGCGTAAGTAGTTGTCAGATGAAGTGGTGGAGGGTAAGGGATTCGAACCCTCGACCTCGGCGTTGCGAACGCCGCGCTCTCCCAACTGAGCTAACCCCCCGAGACCCACCGCAAACGAGGCGAAAGCTATTCTACCTCACGCCTTGGAGCCATCCCCACCCTTGTTAAAGGCTTGGAGCAAGGGACCGAAGAGATCGATCGGCAGCGGGAAGAAGGTCGTCGTCGAGCGCTCCGAGGCGATCTCGCGCATCGTCTGCAGATACCGAAGCTGGACCGCGATCGGGTGTCGCGTCAGGACCTCGGCAGCCTCGGAGAGCTTGGCGGCCGCCTGGAACTCGCCGTCGGCGTTGATGACCTTGGCCCGGCGCTCGCGCTCGGCCTCGGCCTGCTTGGCCATGGCGCGCTGCATGTCCTGGGGCAAGTCGATCTGCTTCACCTCGACGTTCGCCACCTTGATGCCCCAGGGCTCGGTGTGCTCGTCGATGATCCGCTGCAGCTGCTGGTTGATCTTGTCACGCGCCGAGAGCAGATCGTCCAGCTCCACCTGGCCGAGCACGCTCCTGAGCGTGGTCTGGGCGATCTGCGAGGTCGCGTACAGATAGTCCTGCACGGCCACGATCGCTCGCTCGGGATCGACCACGCGGAAGTAGATGACGGCGCTCACCTTGAGCGACACGTTGTCGCGCGTGATCACGTCCTGCGGCGCCACGTCGAGGGCGACGGTCTGCAGACTCACCTTCACCATCTTGTCGATGAGGGGTACCAGCAGGACGAGTCCGGGCCCGTTGCCCTGCCCGCCCGGGTTCAGGACGGCCTTGGTGCTGCGACCCAGGCGGAAGATGACCGCGCGCTCGTACTCGCGAAGGATGCGCGCGAAGGAGCCGATGAAGAACAGCGCCACGATGATGGCGACGATGAGCAGCAAGGAGTCCATCCCGATCATGTGACGCCTCCCTTGGCCTCGGCCTTGGCGACCTTCAGTGTGAGCCCGTTCACGCCGACCACGCGTACCTGCGCGCCGGGCTCGAGCGGCTCGCCCTCGGCGAGCGCGCGCCAGATCTCGCCCGAGACCATCACCTGGCCCTCGGGCCCGAGACGCTCGCGCACGGTCCCGGTCTTGCCCACGAGGCCTTCGGCCCCGGTCGACGGCGGCCGACCGAGGGCTCGCACTCCAGCCGCGACCACGAACAGGAAGAGCCCCGCCGTCGCCAGCACCGTCGGCACGATGAGCCACCAGGACACGCGAAACCCAACCTCGGGCGCGTCGAACAGCATCAGCGAGCCGAGCGCCATCGAGACCATGCCGCCGATCGCCAGGACCCCGTGGCTCACGATCTTGATCTCGGCCACGAAGAGCACGATGGCGAACAGGATCAAGAGCAGTCCCGCGTAGTTGATCGGCAGGCTCTGGAAGGCGAAGAAGGCCAGGATGAGCGAGATGCCGCCGATGACGCCGGGCAGGATCACACCCGGGTTCGACAGCTCGAAGAAGAGGCCGAGCATGCCGAGCATCATGAGCACGTAGGCCACGTTAGGGTCGGTGATCACGTTCAGGAATCGGTCGCGGAAGCCGATCTCGATCGGCCGCACCGGCGCCCCCTTCGTGGCGAGGGTCACGGGCCCCTTCGGCAGCTTGATCGTCCGGCCGTCGAGCTTCTCGAGGAGATCGGGCACGGAGTCGGCGATGAGGTCGATCACCTTGAGCTTCAGGGCGTCGCGCTCGGTGATCGAGACCGCCTCACGCACTGCCTTCTCGGCCCACTCCGCGTTGCGCCCGCGCTCGAGCGCCACGGTCCGGATGAAGGCGGTGGCGTCGTTCTCGATCTTCTTCATCATCGTCTTGTCGGCGTTGCCGCCGACCGCGACGGGCGAGGCCGCGCCGATGTTGGTCGCCGGCGCCATCGCCGCCACGTGCGCGGCCATCGTGATGAAAACGCCCGCCGACGCCGCTCGCGACCCGGTGGGCGAGACGTAGACGATAACGGGTACTTCGGCGTTCATCATGCGCTGGACGATCGCGCGCATCGAACGCTCGAGCCCGCCGGGCGTGTCGAGCTGGATGATCAGCGCCTGGGCGCGCTCGGCCTGGGCGCGGTCGATCGCCAGGCCCACGAGACGCAGGGTGACCGGGCTGATCACGCCCTCGATCTCGATCGTCGCGACGGGCTGGGGGGCTGCCGATGCGCCGGCCGGAAGCAGGAGCAGCGCGAACACGAGCGCGAGGCACGCCCGCGCCGTCGTCGCGGGGCCGAGGCCGGGGCGGACGGCGGCCAGCCCGAGACCGTGGCGACCGCGCGTCATTTCTGGAGCGCCAGGAGGCTCACGAGCTCGAAGAGCAGATTGGCAGCGAGCAGCGCGGTGATCTGGCCCGGACCGTCGTACGGGGGCGAGACCTCGACGACGTCCGCGCCCACGAGCGTCTGGCCCGCGAGCGCGCGCACCAGCACGAGCGCCTCGTACGAGGTGAGCCCGCCGACTTCCGGCGTGCCGGTCCCGGGGGCGAAGGCCGGATCGACGGCGTCGATGTCGAACGAGCAGTAGACCGGGCCGCCGCGCAGGCGGGCGAAGCGCTCCGCCACCCAGGCGGTCCCCTGCTCCTTGACGGTCTCGATGCGCGCCACCTCGATCCCGTGCTCGTCGTGGAAGGCGAAATCCTCCGCGCCGTAGAGCGGGCCGCGGATGCCGACCTGGATCATGCGCCGGGGCTCGATCAATCCTTCCTCGACGGCGCGGCGAAACGGCGTCCCGTGAAAGTACTTCGAGCCGAAGTACTCGTCCCAGGTGTCGGGGTGGGCGTCGAAGTGCACGAGACCGAGCCGGCCGTGTCGGCGCGCGAGAGCGCGCAGGATGCCGAGGGTCACGGAGTGATCGCCGCCCACACATACGGGCATGGCGCCGTCCGCGACCACCTCGCTCACCCGCGCGTCGATCGCCGCCAGGGTTCGCTCGATCGAGATCGGCACCGTGTCCACGTCACCGCAATCGGCGACGCGCAGCCGCTCGAACGGATGCACCTTGAGCACGGGATTCCACGGGCGGATCAGCGAGGACTGCTCGCGCACGGCCCGAGGGCCGAAGCGGGCGCCCGTGCGGTACGAGGTGCCGCCGTCGTACGGGATGCCCAGCAGGGCCACGTCCAGGCCCTTGGCCGAGGCAACGGAGGGCAGCAGCATGAACGTCGCCACCTGGCCGAATCGCGGAGAGGCGAACGCATCGCGGGGTCCCGACGTGCTCAGGGCGAACCTCCTGTTAGCGAACTCGTAGGCGCGCCTCGCCCGGCGGGGAAGCCCCGACGGCCTGTAGCGCGCACGTCCTAGAGCGCCGAGCGGAGCCCGGCGACCGTCGTCAGCAGCAGCGAGACCTCGTCGGGCGAGTTGAACACCGAGAAGGTCGCGCGCGAGGTGCCGACGACTCCCAGTCGACGCATGAGCGGCATTGCGCAGTGGTGCCCCGCGCGGACCGCGATTCCTTCCGCGTCCAGGAGGGCCGCCACGTCGTGCGGATGAAGGCCCTCGACGGTAAACGAGACGACGGCGCCGCGCTCGACCCTCGGCGGCGGACCGTACACGGACACGCCCGGGATCCGCGCCAGGCCTTCGTGCGCCTGGAGGGTCAGGGCGCGCTCGTGCTCCGAGACGCGGTCCATGCCGAGCTTCTCGAGATACTCGATTGCCGCCGCCAGCCCCACGGCCTCGGCGATGGGCGGCGTGCCCGGCTCGAAGCGCCAGGGCAGATCGTTCCACTGGGCGTGGTCGATCCAGACTTCCTTGATCATCTCGCTGCCGCCGCGGCCCGGCTCGAGTCGGTCGAGCACCGCACGGCGGCCGTACAGCACGCCGATCCCGGTCGGGCCCAGCATCTTGTGAGCGGAGAACACGTAAAAATCACATTCCAGCGCCGACATGTCGAGCCGAAGATGAGGAGCCGCCTGAGCCCCGTCCACCACCGTGAGGGCGTTGACGGCGCGAGCCCGCCGCACCACCTCGACGACCGGGGTGATCGTTCCCACCACGTTGGAGACGTGGGTGAACGCCACCACGCGCGTTCGCGCGGTGAGCAAACGGTCGAGGGCCGTCAGATCGAGCGTGCCGTCGGCGAGGATCGGCACGGCCTTCAGGCTGGCACCGCGGTCCCGGGCGACCAGCTGCCAGGGAATCAGGTTCGAGTGGTGCTCGAGCTCGGTCACGAGGATCTCGTCGCCCCGGCTGAGCGTCCGGCCGATGGTCTCGGCGATGAGGCCCAGCCCGTCGGTGGTGCCGCGGGTGAAAATGACCTCCTCGCGGCTCGGGGCGCCGATGAAGCGCTGCACGGAGTCGCGCGCGAGCTCGTAGAGCTCGGTCGCCTCCTCGCCGAGGGTATGGATCGAGCGGTGGACGTTGGCGTGGCTCCGCTCGTAGTACCGGTTCATCGCCTCGAGCACGGCGCGCGGCTTCTGGCTCGAGGCGCCCGAGTCGAAGTAGACGAGCGGATGACCGTTGACGATCCGCTCGAGGATCGGGAAATCGGGGCGCGTGAGCTCGTCGAGCCTCATCGCTTGGTGGTCCCGTCGAGCGCCTGCGCCAGCACCGAGAGCGGCAGGGTCGCGCAGCGCATCCGCGTCGGGCGAATCTCGGCCTGGAGCACGGCCAGCACGTCGCTGACGTCGAGGGCCGCCGCCTCGCTGCGGGTGCGGCCCGAAACCAGGTCGGCGACCACGTCGGCGGACGCCGTGCAGATCGCGCACGAGTCACCGATGAAGCGCGCCTCGGCGATCAGGCCCTCGGGCGCGATCGCCAGCATTAGCCGCACGCGGTCCCCGCAGAGGGGATTCACGTCCTCGGCCACGGCGTTGGCGCCCGGCAGCTCGCCGCGATGGCGCGGCCGCCGCCACCGATCGCGGATGACGTCACTGTAGAGGCCGCTCGACGCGGCGGGCGTGACGCCGCTCACTCGAGCTCTCCCCGGGCGACGTTCGACCGGTAAGGCGGGAAGCGATACGCCATGTCGCGCGAGAGCATGCCGCCGTGGCCCATCTCGGCCAGGGTCGCGGTTGTCCACGCGCTCGCAGGCGAGGATCTGGGGCAGCACCAGGTCGAAGGTAGTCGCCTGCGAGAACATGCCGCAGGTCGGCATTCCGAGGACGGGCTTGCCGTCCCACAGCGCGAGCCAGAGCAGGCTGCCGGGATGGGCCGGCGCCCCGTGGCGCTCCATGCGGGCGCCCAGCAAGGTCAGGCCGCCGAAGACGGGATCGAGCGGATCGAGCGCGCTCGCGCCCGCGACGATCAGCACCTCGGCGCCCTCGCGCCGCAGCGCCGTCAGTGCGTCGGCGACGATCTTCGGCGAGCGCCGCCGGCGTAGGTGATCGCAAGCAGGCTGCCGCCGAACCACTCGATCTTCTGCTTCAGCGCCGCCTCGAAGCGGGCGCGCTGCTTGGCGTCGAGCCGCTCCTGGGCGACGACGCCGATCGTCGTGGGCCTGAAGGCGCTCACGGCGACGAGGCCGTGAGCGTCGCGGGCGATCCTCTCGACGGTCGCGAGCGTCTCGGCCGGGATGACGAGCGGGGTCACCTTGCACTTGCCGATCGTCTCGCCCGGCTCGACCGGCTGCGACTCGAAGAGCGTGAAGATCGAGATGCCCTCGAGCGCGTTCGCGTCGGCCAGCGCCTGACGGCGCACCTTCAGCAGACCCCGCCGCGTCGCGGCGAGCGTCCACTGCCCTCCGGTGTAACCCTTGACCTCGACCCCGTCGCCCACGACCGCCGCCGCCAGCCGCTTGCCGGCTTCCTCTTCGTGCAGATCGCCCGGGTCGACGCCGAGCAGATGGATCTCGTCCCAGGGCGTGTCCAGCAGGATCTTCGCGGTGGCCGCGGTCAGCCGCGCGCCCTTCTCGACGCGCGATTTTCCCGGCGGCGTCGCGGACGTCGTGACAGAGGACCTTGCCCGCCAGGCGCCTCCAGAGTCGCCGCGTCGCGCCGCTGGGCGATCGCCTTCATGACTTCGAGCTCGGCTCCGATCCGGAGGGGCCCGAGACAGGCACGCTGTCCCGTCGCGGCTTCGTGCTCATCGGCTGGCCGGTGCCGCCGCCGCGCACGGCCTGGATCTCCGCCATGACCGCCAGGGCGATCTCGGGCGCCGAGCGGGCGCCGATGTCGAGGCCGATCGGGACGCGCACGCGCTTGAGCGCGGCTTCGCTCTGGCCCTCCTCGGCGAGGAGCTTGAGGATGGCGGCCCCGCGCCGCGTGGAGCCGAGCATGCCGATGTAGCCGACGTCGGTGGCCAGCGCCTTGTGGAGCACCGGCAGATCGTACTTGTAGTCGTGGGCCATCAGCACGAGCGCGGTCGACGGGACCAGCGGATACTCGCTGACCAGCTCCGACGGAATGCCGATCTTCAGCTCGTCCACCTGCGGAAAGCGCTCGCGGGTCGCGAAGCGCGGCCGGCCGTCGATGACGACCGTGCGGTAGCCGAGCACGCGGGCCAGCTCGGTCATCGGCATCGAGACGTGGCTGGCGCCGACGACGAGCAGCAGCGCGGACGGGGCGAAGACCTCGACGAACGCGCGCGTGTTCTCCACCAGGAGCGTCCGTGAGGTGCCCATCGCCATCGCGTCGCGCGCCTCTCCACCGAACCGCTCGTCGAGCGTCGCGTCGCCGAGCGTGCCGGAGGTCGTGCCGTCGTCCAGCAGCAGGAGCTTCGTGCCGACCGGGCCGTCGAGCCGGGTGACGATCGCGCGCCCGCCCGCCGCGCGCCGTATGGGCGCGCAACGCGCTCGAGAAAGTCGGACGAGAGCGGCTCGACGAACACCTCGATGGTGCCGCCGCACGTGAGCCCGATCTCCCACGCCTCCTCGTCGCCCAGATTGAGCTCGAGGAGCCGGGGGCGCATTGTGTTCAACACGTCCTCAGTCTGCTCGATCACCTGCGCGTCGACGCAGCCGCCGATGGTGACGGAGCCGAGCACGGACCCGCCCTCACCGACCAGCATCTTGGCGCCTTCTTTGCGCGGAGTGGTCCCGCGCGTGTTCACCAGAGTCGCGACCGCAACCTTGCCCGGAGACCGCCGAAGTTCGTCAATGTGATCGAAGAGTTCCGCCATGGGTCCTCATGATACGCCGACCGGAGACGGGGGGCTAGAGATGCAGCTTGCCGGCGAGGTCGCGCAGGGCGGCCAGGTTGTGGCCGGCCGCGAAGTCGTCGATCAACGGCATCGCCGCCGCCATGCCGCGCGTCAGCGGCTCGTAGGACGGATTGCCGAGCAGCGGGTTCAGCCAGATCAGCCGCGCCGCGCGCCGCTTGATCCGCAAGAGCTCGGTCGCCAGCACGTCCGGCTCGCCCGTGTCCCAGCCGTCGGATAGGACGATCACGATCGTCCGCCGGTCGACCAGGTGCGGCCACTCGCGGTTGAACTGCGCGAACGACTCGCCGATGCGCGTGCCGCCCGACCAGTCGCGCACGTCGGTCAGCCGCCGCAGCACCTGGCGGTACGAGCGGCCGCGGAGGAGCTCGGTGATGCGCGTGAGCCGGGTCGAGAAGATGAAGGTCTCGACGCGGCCGAAGACGTTCTGGAGGGCGAACAGGAACTGGAGCAGAAAGCGGCTGTAGAGATCCATCGAGCCGGAAACGTCGCAGAGCAGGACGAGCCGGACCTTCTTGCGCTTCCGCTCGCGGTAGCGCAGCTCGATGATCTCGCCGCGCGTGAGGTTCGCGCGAAGCGTTCGGCGCAGATCGACCCTCCCCCGCCGTTTCACCGGCCGGCGGCGGCGGCTGATCCGGTGGGCCAGCCGGCGCGCGATCCTGATCGTGAGCTTCAGGAGCTCCTCGAGCTGATCGGCGCTAAAGGTCGAGAAGTCCTGGTGCACCAGCCCCTCGGCCTCGGAGGCGAGCGGCACGCTCAGCGGATCGCCGGCTTCCTCGGGCTCCTCCTCACCCCATGAATCGAGCGCCAGCGCTTCTGCTTCTGGCCCGACTTGGCGAGCGCCTCGCCGCCTGGATCCTCGAGCGAGGGCGCGGGGATGAATCCGGCCTGATCGTCGCCCTCCGGCAGGACCCGCCAGAACGCCTCGAAGCACCGGTCGAACGGCGGCACCTCCTCGGGGCGGGTCACGAAGACGGCGCGCAGGCCCAGGTAGAGCTCGTGGCGGTCGGCGATGTCGAGATGATCGAGGGCGCGGACGGCGTCGGTGACTTCGACGAGCGTCACCGGCAACCCGGATCGTCGGAGCAGCGCGGCGAAGCGCGCGACCGCCGTGGAGAGATCGCGCGGCACGCGCTCAGCTCGGCGTGGGCAGGAACGGGGCGAGCCCCGTCTTCGCAACCTCGGCGCGGAAGCGCTTCATGTCGTCGACGTCCTTGAGCACGCAGCCGAGCGTCTCGGCGACCAGCGCCTCGTCGATGTGGTCGGCGTGGAGCGAGGCGAGCGCCTGGGCCCAGTCGAGCGTCTCGGCCACGCCCGGCACCTTCGCGAGCCGCACCTGGCGCAGGGTCTCCATGAACTTGCGCGATCTCGCGAGCGAGCCGGCGCGTTGATGCCCGGCACCTTGCGCGCGATGATCCGGATCTCCTTGTCGAGCGTCGGATAGTCGATCCAGAGGTAGAGGCACCGGCGGCGGAGCGCGTCCGACAGCTCGCGCGTGCGGTTCGAGGTCAGGATGACGTGCGGCGGGTGCGTCGCCTTGATCGTACCGATCTCCGGGATCGTCACCTGCCACTCCGAGAAGACCTCGAGCATGAAGGCTTCGAATTCTTCGTCCGAGCGATCGACTTCGTCGACCAGGAGCACCGGCGACTGAGACTCTTGCGTGATCGCCTGGAGCATCGGGCGGCGCAGCAGGAACGGCTCCGAGAAGATCTCGTGCTCCTTCTCGACCATCGCCCGGTTGTTGTGTCCGCCTCCTCGAGCTTGATGTGCAGGAGCTGCTTCTGGTAGTTCCACTCGTAGAGCGCCGTGGAGGCGTCGAGCCCTTCGTAGCACTGCAGGCGGATCAGATTCGTCGCTGAGCATCCGCGCCATCACCTTCGCGACCTCCGTCTTGCCGACGCCCGCCGGCCCTTCGATCAAGAGCGGCTTGCGCAGGCGCATCGCGAGGTGAACCGAGGTCGCCACCGGCGCGTCGGTGACGTACTCGGCCGCTTCCATCATGTCCTGGATTTTCCGGATCTCGTCACGCATGGCTAGCTATTGTACATGAAGCTTCGCGTAATCTTCGGGCGTGTCCACGTCGGGCGGCATCGCGAGATCGAAGGCCACGGTCTCGACGCGCTCCGGATTTTGCTTCACCACCGCGCGCGCGCCCGCGTCACCTTTGAGCGCGCGCAGCTCGCCGAAGACCTCGGACGAAAAGACGACCGGTGTGCCCTGCACGCCCCGATAGACCGGCGCGACGATCGCCTTGCCCGAGCGGCGCCACGCCTCGAGCAGCGCCGGCACGACGGGGCCGGGCATGCGCGGCTGGTCGCCGAGCGCGATCAGCGCGGCGGTCGTCCAGGGCTTGAGCGCGGCGACGCCGGCGGCGATCGAGGTGGATTGCCCGTCTTGCGGGCGCGGGTTCACGACGAAGCGGACCGTGAGATCGCCGAGCGCCTGGCGGATCGCCGCGTCGTCCGGGCCGGTCACGATCACGACGTCCTCCACGTGGCTCACGACGTGCTCGACGGACCAGCGCACGACGGGCTTGCCCTGAAGCTGGAGCAGCAGTTTTTGCCGTCCCATCCGGCGGGCGAGCCCGGCCGCCAGCACGACCGCCGCGATCACGACCAGTGAGCCTCGAGCTCTTTCGCCACGTCGTCGGCTCGCTCGAGCTGCCACCAGTGCGAAGAGCCCGAGAACGCGACGAAGCGCGCGCCGGTTCGACTCGCCAGGCGGCTGCCGTAGACCGGCGCGGCGTACGGGTCTCGCTCGCCCCAGAGAACGAGGCCGCGCGCCGCGACCCGCCCGAGATCACCTTGCCATTCCGAACCGACGCGCACCGCCGAGCGGTAGAGCGCCAGGATGCTGCGCTTCATCGTCGGGTCGAGGTGGTCCGCCGCGGTGGTCGCGTCGGCCTCGGGAACGCCGGCGGCGGCCAGCGCCGAGGCGAGCACCGCGGGCGTGAGCTGCTCCATCACCTGCTCGCCGACCCCGGGTGTCTGCCAGAGCTTCGCCGCCTTGTGCCATTCGTACTCGGCGTCGAGCGGCGCGGCGCCGGCGGCCCAGGTGCGCACCAGGCTCGGCTCGAGCGAGACCGCGCGGACCACGAGAAGCCCGCCCCAGTCATGACCCACCAGATCGATCGGCCCCTGGACGCGGCGCAGCTCGGCGAGCAACCAGTCGGCGTAGGCTTCCTTCGAGCAGTCGAACCCGGCGGGGATCCCGCAGCCGAAGCCGGGGAGAGAAAGCGTGACGACGTCGTCGCGACGCAGGCGCTCGACGAGGGCACGCCAGACCCGGTGCGTGTCCGGCACCCCGTGCACGAGGACCGCCGGCATCAGCGGCCTCGAGCCCGAGGAAGCGTCGCGCGTCTCGTCGTCAGCGGCGGATCGGCTATCCGCCGGCGCGCTTGACCGCCTCGGTCAACGCGCGCTTGGCGAACACGCGGCAGAGGTGCGACTTGTACTCGACGGATCCCTGGAGGTCCGCCTGCACGTCGACACCCTCGGCGGCCTTCTGCGCGGCCGCCTCGATCGCCGCGGCATCCAGCTTCTTGCCGGTGCAGCCCGCCTCCACGCCCTTGGCGCGCACGGCCTTGGTGCCGGCGCCGGTGATTCCGATCGACGCCTTCGAGCACGTGCCCTTGCCGTCGAGCGTGACCGACCGCGGCGACGCCGACGACGGCGAAGCGCGAGGCCGGATGCGGGAACTTCATGTACGCTGCGCCGCTGCTCGCCGCCAAGCACGGGCACGCGGACTTCGACGAGAATCTCGTCCTCGCCGACCGCGGTCGCCATCAACCCCTTGAACCAGTCGTCGACCTTCACGGTGCGACGGCCCTTGGCGCCCTCGCAGACCATCTCGGCCCCGAGCGCGATCATCGCCGCCGGATAGTCCGCGGCGGGATCGGCGTGGGCGATCGAGCCGCCGACCGTCCCGCGGTTGCGAACGGCTGGATCCCCGATCAGCGCGGCGACTTCGGAAAGGACGGAGAGCTTCGATTTCACCAGAGCGGACGACTCGACATCCCAGTGGGTGGTCATGGCGCCGATTGCGAGCATGTTGCCGTCCTGCTTGATTCCCGAGAGCCCGGGAACCTTGCGCAGATCGATCAGGTGCTTGGGCTGGGCCAGCCGCAGCTTCATCATCGGGATCAGGCTGTGGCCGCCCGCGAGCAGCTTGGCGTCGTCCTTGTGCTTGCCGAGAAGCTCCAGCGCTTCCTTGACGGTGCCCGGCGCGTGATAGTCGAACGCGGCTGGATACATGTCGCTCTCCTGGTCTCTTGAGTTACCGGGCGCCCTTGGCGCCCTGAATGATCTTCCACACCCGCTCGGAGGTCATCGGCATGGCCTCGATATGGTCCACCCCGAGCGGCGCGAGCGCGTCCACCACGGCATTCACGACTGCCGGCGTCGCAGCGATCGTACCGGTCTCCCCGGCGCCCTTCAGGCCCATAGGATTGACCGGCGTCGGCGTCACCGTACGGTCTGTCTCGTACATCGGCAGCATGTCGGCCTTCGGCAGCGCGTAGTCCATCATGCTGCCGGTCACGAGCTGGCCGGACTGGCCGTCGTACACCGCACCTTCCCAGAGGGCCTGGCCGACGCCCTGCGCGATGCCGCCGTGGACCATACCGTCCACGATCATCGGGTTGATAACGTTGCCAACGTCGTCCACTGCCAGGTAGCGGAGGATGCGCACGTTGCCGGTGTCACGGTCGACCTCGACGATGCAGGCGTGCGCGCCGAACGGGAAGCAGAAGTTCGACGGATCGTAGAACGACGTCTCCTCAAGCCCGGGCTCGAGCCCCTCCGGGAAGTTGTGCGGCACGTACGCCGTGAGGGACACGGCCCCGAACGGTACGGCCTTGCCCGGCGCGCCCTTCACCTGGAACTGCCCACCCGAGAAGTCGATGTCGTTCGGTGAGGCCTCGAGCAGGTGCGCCGCGATCTTCTTGCCCTTCTCGATGACCTTGTTGACCGACATGAGCAGCGCGGTACCGCCCACCGATCCCGAGCGGCTACCGTAGGTGCCCATGCCGAACGGGATCGCGCCGGTGTCGCCGTGTACCACCTCGACCTGGTCGATCGGCAGGCCGAGCTTGTCCGCCACGAGCTGGGCGAAGGTCGTCTCGTGCCCCTGCCCGTGCGAGTGCGAGCCGGTGTAGACCGTGACCATCCCGGTCGGGTGCACGCGCACCTTGCCCGACTCGTAGAGCCCCGCGCCCGCGCCGAGCGCACCGACCAGCTTCGAGGGCGCGATCGAGCACGCCTCGATGTACGTCGAGAAGCCGATGCCGAGCAGCCGGCCCTGCTTGCGCGCGGCCTCTTGCTCGGCCCGGAACTTCTTGTAGTCGAGCATCTGCAGGCACCGGTCGAAGGCCAGGCCGTAGTCGCCGCTGTCGTACGAGACGGCGACGAGCGTCTGGTAGGCCCCGGAGAACTTCGGGATGAAGTTCTTCTTGCGCAGCTCGGCCACGTCCATCTTGATCGCCCGCGCACCGGCCTCGACGATGCGCTCGAGGAGGTAGCACGCTTCGGGCCGTCCGGCGCCGCGGTACGCGTCGACCGCGGTCGTGTTCGAGAAGACGCCCGTTACCTCGCAGTGGATCGCGCCGAAGGTGTAGACGCCGTTCAGCAAGGTGCCGTACAGGAACGTCGGGATCGCCGGCGCGAAGGTCGAGAGATAGGCGCCCAGGTTCGCCGTGGTCTTCACGCGAAGCCCGAGCATTTTGCCCTCGGGCGAGAGCGCGATCTCGGCGTCGGTCACGTGGTCCCGCCCGTGGGCGTCGGTCTGATAGGCCTCGGTGCGGCTCGCCGTCCACCGCACCGGGCGCTTGAGCCGTCGGGTGGCCCACGAGCAAACGACTTCCTCGTTGTAGAGGAAGACCTTCGAGCCGAAGCCGCCGCCCACGTCGGGCGCGATCACCCGCACTTTGTGCTCGGGGATGCCGAGCACGAAGGCGCACATGAGCAGGCGGTGTACGTGCGGGTTCTGCGAGGTCACCCAGAGCGTCAGCTCGCCCGTCGCCTCGTCGAAGCGGGCCACGCACGCGCGCGGCTCCATGGCATTGGCGACCAGGCGCTGGTTGATGATCCGCTTCTTCACCGTGACCGCACCCGCGGTCTTGAAGGCCGCGTCGGTCGCCGCCCGGTCACCGATCTCCCACTTGAACGCGACGTTGCCGGGCGCGCCTTCGTGCAGCTTGGGCGCCCCGGACTCGGCCGCCTTCTCGGTGATCGTCACGGACGGGAGCGGCTCCCAGTCGACCTGCACCTTCTCCGCGCCGTCGACGGCGGCTTCGTGGCTGTCCGCGATGACCACCGCGACCGGATCGCCGACGTGACGGGCGGCGTCGGACGAGAGCGGCATGTGGGGAACGATCGCCAGATCCTGCATGACACCCGGAATGTTCTTCGCCTTCCGGAGGTCCCAGCCGCACGGCAGCGAGTTGACGCCGGTCATGTCCTTGCCGGTGAAGACCGCGACGACACCCGGATGGCGCATGGCCGCCGCGGTGTCGATCTTGCCGATCCGCGCGTGGGCGTGCGGGCTCCGCACGAAGGCCGCGTACGTCATGCCCGGGAGCTTCAGGTCGTCGACGTACTGGCCGCGCCCGGTGATGAAGCGCGGATCCTCACGTCGCTTGATGGACTTACCGAAGAGGCGGTCGGCGGCAACGGTGGCCATCGCGTCCCCTCACTTCTTCGCGGGCATGTGCTCGGCCGCCCACTCGATCGCCTTCACGATGTTGTGATAGCCCGTGCACCGGCAGAGATTGCCTTCCAGCTGGTGCCGGATCAGCTCCTCGGACGGCTTGGGATAGCGCTCGAGCATCTGGTAGACCGACATGATCATCCCGGGCGTGCAGAAGCCACACTGGAGCCCGTGCTTCTCCCAGAAGCCCTGCTGGATCGGGTGGAGCTCGCCGTCCTTCGCCAGGCCCTCGATCGTCATGATGTTCGCGCCGTCCGCCTGGACAGCGAAGAAGTTGCAGGCCTTGACGGCCTGACCGTCCATGATGATCGTGCACGCGCCGCACTGGCTCGTGTCGCATCCGACGTGCGTCCCGGTGAGACCCACGGTCTCGCGGATGTAGTGGACCAGGAGCAGGCGGGGCTCGACCTCATGGCTGTAGCTCTGACCGTTGATCGTCATCTTGACTGGCAGTTTCACGACTCATCCTCCGGGATTCGGCGGTTTGAGAGCGGGCCCTGAACACCCCGATCTGGCGCGACAGAGGGTAAGACCTCGCCCCCCGGCGTGTCAACCGGGACAGGCGTTTGGGACGGTCGTGCGCGCCGCAAGCCGTCGCGGGGCTGGGGACCCGCCGGCCGAGGCGCGCCTATGAGAAAATCGTGCGCGCTGCAGGCTGTCGCGGGGCTGGGGCCCCGCCAGCCGAGGTGCGCTTACGGATCTACTGCCCGAGGAGGTGGCGTCCGTCGGCGCGGGCCTGGTCGAGCACCTCGCGCACCGGCAGCGACTTCTCGCGGGCGATCCGGGCCACGTCGGCGAACTCGGGCGTGACGGTCACGATTCGGCCGGCCAGGCGCGAGACCTTGAACGGGATCGTCCCGTAGGCCGTCGTCACCTCGACGATCTCGCGCTGGAGACGCGCCCGGCGCCACTCCGACCAGCGCACGCCGATCGTGGTCGTCTCTTCGAACAGGGCGCGAGACAGATCGCCGATGCGCTCGGCCGCGCACAGCGCCGTCACCACGACACCCGGCCGGCCGCGCTTCATGATGACGGGCTGGAGAAACACGTCGAGGGCGCCGGCGTCGAAGATCCGCTCGATCAAGGTCTCGTAGAGCTGAGGCGACATGTCGTCGATCGTCGTCTCGACCTGCAGGACCGTCTCGTCGGCAGCGCCGCTCTCGGTCGTCTGGCCGAGGAAGCAGCGGAGGACGTTGGGCGTGCCGGGCAGATCCTTCGTGCCCGCACCGTAGCCCACCGCCTCGATGGTCAGCGCCGGCATTCGTCCCGCCGAGGCGGCGAGCGTCGTCAGGATCGCGGCGCCGGTCGGCGTGACGAGCTCAGTTCGCACCCCCGTGTCCACGACCGGGAAGCCCCGCAGGAGCTCGGCCGTGCCCGGGGCCGGAACGGGAATCCGCCCGTGCGGCCCGCCGACCAGGCCCCCGCCTATCGGGAGCGCCGAGACGTGAACCGCCTGCGCTCCGGCCAGGTCCAGCGCGATCACGCCGCCCGTAACGTCGACGATGGCGTCGACCGCGCCGACGTCGTGGAACTGCACCGACTCGCGGTCGGTGCCGTGCACGCGCGCCTCGGCATCGGCGAGCCGCGTGAAGATCCGCGCGGCGCGGTCCCTGACGCTCGCCTCGAGCGCGCTGCGCTCCAGAATCTCGAGAATGTCCCGAAGCGACCGATGATGCCGATGCGCGCTCTCGTCGATCTCCACGTCGACCTTGGTCGCCCGAAAATCCCCCTTCATGACCTCCCGCGCGACCAGCCGCCACCCCGGCAGCGCCAGCTTCGCCAGCTCGGCCCTGAGTCGCTCGATCGACACGCCGGCGTCCAAAAGCGACGCCATGATCATGTCCCCCGCCGCCCCAGAAGGACAATCGAAGTAAGCAACCCTCAAAGTCGTATCACCTCAACCGAAACTGGATGCCGAAGCCCCACACCACGCCACGCCTACGCGAGAAAAGCCACCAAGCCACCATCATCACGCGTTCGCGTCCCATGTTTACGCGCAAGGACCACCAGGCCCCCGTCGACGACGCATCTCAAGGTGCGGCGCCGCTCGCGCCGGCGGGGGCCGGGGGGTGCGCGGGGAGGGGGCGTGGGACCCGTTCCCTCCAAGCAAGAAGCGGAAGAGGCGCACCCAGTTGGAGCCCAGCCACCCCGGAGCAGCGGACGCGTGCCGCGTGGTCCCACGCCCCTCCCCGCACCCCCCGGCCCCCGCCGGCGCGACGTCACCGCACCTTAGCGATGAGCCGATTGATCTGCGAGGCCTGGTGAGCCGCGCCGTAGCCGTTGTCGATGTTCACCACCGACACCCCCGGCGCGCACGAGTTCAGCATCGCCAGGAGCGCCGCGATCCCGCCGAACGAGGCGCCATACCCGATGCTGGTGGGCACCGCGATGACGGGTCTATCGACGAGGCCCCCGACGACGCTCGGCAAAGCGCCTTCCATCCCGGCGACGACGACGAGCACGTTCGCTTCGGCCAGCAGATGGTAGTGGGCCAGGAGCCGATGAAGGCCGGCGACGCCGCAGTCGTAGACGCGCTCGACGCGATTGTCGAGAGCCTCCGCGACGAGCGCGGCCTCTTCGGCGACGGGAAGGTCGGCGGTTCCGGCGGCGAGCACCGCGATGAGGCCGAGCCCTGCGCTCGGCTCCGGTCGCGCGACCACCAGCTTTGCGTCCTGATGGTAGACGTGCGGCAAACCGGCCGCCGCCACCGCATCGGCGACGGATCGATCGGCCCGCGTGGCCAGGACGTTCGCGTGCTGGCCGATCAGGCGCTCGAGGATCGCGACCACCTGCGCCGGCGTCTTGCCGGGGCAGAAGACGGCTTCGGGGGCGCCGCCGCGCAAGGCTCGGTGATGATCGATCTTGGCGAATCCGAGGTCTTCGAAGGGCAGCCCTCGAAGCTTGCTCACGGCCGTGTCGACGTCGACGCGGCCGGCGCGGAGATCGTCCAGCAGGGCGCGGAGCGCTTCCCTATCCACCGTTCGTCTTGGGCGGCCGCTTGAGCAAGAGATTCGCGCTGCCGGACTGGAAGCCGCCCAGGTCGACCGTCACGTAGATGTAGCCGAGCTCGCGCAGGCGCTTCACGATGCTCTCGCGCCGATCGTCCTCCCAGAGCTTCCCCATCTCGGCCTGGTCGATCTCGAGCCGGGCCAGACGGTCGTGATGACGCACCCGGAACTGGCGGAAGCCGAGCGAGCGAACGAACGCCTCCGCGGCGTCCACCTGGCGGAGCTTCTCGGGCGTGATCCGATCGCCGTACTGGAACCGCGAGGACAGGCACGCGAACGAGGGCTTGTCCCAGGTGGGCAGGCCGAGCTCGCGTGAGAGCGCGCGGATCTCTTCCTTCCACAGCTCGGCCTCGATCAGGGGCGCGCGCACGCCGCGCTCCTGCGCGGCCTTCATGCCCGGGCGATGGTCGCCGCGGTCGTCCATGTTGGCGCCGTAGACGAGCGCCCGGCATCCTTCGCGCTCCGCGATGGGCTCGAGCTTGAGGAAGAGCTCTTCCTTGCAGAAAAAGCAGCGGTTGATCGGGTTGCGTGCGTAGTCGGGGTTCTGGAGCTCGTCGGTGCGCACGATCAGGTGACGCATGCCCAGCAGCTCCCCCAGCCGCTTGGCCTCCTCGAGCTCGCTCGCCGGATACGTCTCGGAGTCCGCCGTCACGAGCATGGCGCGCTCGCGGAGCGCGTCCCTGGCGGCTCGCGCGAGCAAGGTCGAGTCGACGCCGCCCGAGAAGGCGACCACGACGCTGTCCATCTCGCGCAGGAGGTCCACCAGGCGGTCGTACTTGGCCCGCGTCATACGATCTATTGTCGCGCGCGTGTCACCGCGGCGCGTCCTACGGCTCGACCCGGATCAGATCGTGGAACGCCGTGTAGCGCTCGCCGATCTCGGCGGGCGTCAGCCGGGTCAGCCGCTTGAGGGAGAAATCCTCGACCGTGAACGACGCCATCACCGACCCATAGACGACGGCGCGACGCATCGCGGCCGCGTCGATCCGCTCCTGCGCCGCCAAGTAACCCATGAACCCGCCCGCGAACGTGTCGCCCGCGCCCGTCGGGTCGTAGACCGACTCCAGCGGATAGGCCGGCACGAAGAACAGCCGGTCTTCGGTGCTGAGCAGCGCGCCGTACTCGCCGCGCTTGACGACGACGGTCCGCGGCCCCATGGCCGAGATGGCCCGCGCGGCGCGGATAAGGTTCGGCTCGCTGGCAAGCTGGCGGGCTTCGCCGTCGTTGACCGTGACGACGTCGACTTCGGCGAGGACCTTTCGGAGCGCCTCTCGCTTGCCCTGGATCCAGAAGTTCATCGTGTCCAGGGCGACCAGCCGCGGGCGCTCCTTCATCTGGCGGAGCACGTCGAGCTGGAGCTCGGGGTCGATGTTCGCCAGGAACAGAAAGGGCGTCCGTCCCAGTCCGTCGCCGAGGACGGGCCGAAATTCGGCGAAGACGTTCAGCTGAGTGTCGAGTGTCTTGGCCTCGTTCAGGTCGTACCCGTACTGGCCGGTCCACCGGAACGTCCGGCCCTTGGAGGTCTGGAGCCCGCTGATGTCCACGCCCCGATCGTCAAGGAGCTTCAGGTGCGCCTCGGGGAAATCCTCGCCGACCGTCGCCACCAGATGCACGGAGGTGAAGAAGCTCGCCGAGTAGGAGAAATAGGTAGCGGAGCCGCCGAGAGCCTCGTGCACCTTGCCGAAAGGTGTCTCGACGCTGTCCAGCGCGACCGAGCCGACGACCAGGAGGTTACTCATTCTAGCGGAGACCTTGAGGCCGGCTTTGACCGAGGGTGGCCTGCTGTAGGCGCGAGCCGGCCCCGCTCGCCCGGAATTTGGTTCCGGCCGCGCGGAAGTTCGGCTGCGGTTCGGGGCCGCGCGGAAAGTAGGGGTCGAGTAGTAGTCCAAGCTTTTTCCTCGTTGCCGCGGGGAAGGCGTTGGAGTTGGTGATCACGGCGCTCTTGAGCAGGGTCGGGCACTCGCACGCGCGCGCCGGCGCGATCGCGGGGATCACTCGCCGGAGCACGTCCTTGGCGGTGGCGACGTTCTTCAGGAGATTCTGGATGACTGCCTCGACCGACACGGCCTCGTGCGTCTCGTGCCAGACGTCATAGTCGGTGGCGAGCGCGAGCGTCGCGTAGCAGAGCTCGGCTTCTCGGGCCAGCTTCGCCTCGGGCATGTTGGTCATCCCGATCACGTCGACGCCCCAGCCCCGATAGATGCGCGACTCGGCCTTGGTGGAGAACTGCGGGCCTTCGATACAGATGTACGTTCCGCCGCGATGGACGGTGGCGCTCGTCTCCTGCGCCGCCTTCGCGAGCGCCGCCGCGAGGTCCGGGCAGACCGGCTCGGCCATGCCGACGTGGGCGACGATCCCCTCGCCGAAGAAGGACGAGACGCGGCGCTTGGTGGCGTCGAAGAACTGGTCGGGAACGACCAGGTCGAGCGGCCGGATCGCTTCTTTCATGCTGCCGACCGCCGAGATCGAGACCACCCACTGCGCGCCGAGGAACCGGAAGCCCCAGATGTTGGCGCGGAAGTTCAGCTCGCTCGGGGTCACCCGATGGCCGCGGCCGTGGCGCGGCAGGAAGATCACTCGCCGTCCGGCGAAGCGACCCACACAGTACGCGTCGGACGGCGCGCCGAACGGCGTCGTGACCTTCTGCCACTTGACGTCCGTCAGGCCCTCGAGCTCGTACAGGCCGCTGCCGCCGATGACGCCGATCGCGGGCTCGCTCGCCTTCATCGATCGCTCGCCCCGTCTGGCGCCAGCTCGCCGATCGTCCGATCGTCCTGAACGCCGGTGATGCGGATTCTGGTCAACGTCCGCATGAGCTCGGGCGGACCGGAGAAGACTGTTTCGACGAAGTTGCCGGTCAGTCCCACGAGCCTCCCGGTCGCGCGGTCAGGGGTCTCCAGCACCAGGACGTCCTCGACGTGACCGATCAGCCCGCGTTGGAACTCGTCGCTCTTTGCGCGGCCGATGTCTCTGAGGATCGCGCTACGCCGCGTCGTCACACGTGAATCCACGTGGCCCGGGAGCCCGGCCGCCTCGGTGCCCGCGCGCGCCGAATACGGAAAGACGTGCAAGTACGAGAACGGCAATTCGCGGATGTAGGCGACCGTCTCGGCGAAGTCCGCGTCGGTCTCACCCGGAAAGCCCGTGATGACGTCCGCGCCGAGACCGAGCCGCGGCCGCGCGGCGGCCAGGCGCTCGATCAGCGCTCGATACATCCGCGTGTTGTACGGACGCCGCATCGCCTTCAGCACCCGATCGCTCCCGCTCTGCAGCGGGATGTGGAAGTGAGGCGCCACGACCGGCGACGTCATCGCGATCTCGAGCAGCTCCGGCGTGAAATAGGCCGGCAGAAGCGACGACAATCGCACCCAGCGCAGGCCCGGAATCTCGCCGAGCGATCGCACCAGCGCCGCGAGGCTCGTTCGCGGCACGAGCCCGGCGCCGTAGTGTCCGAGGTCCACACCGGTCAACACGATCTCCGGGTGTCCGGCCTCGACGAGCCGACGGGCCTGATCCAGGACGATCTCGGGCTCGAGACTGCGACTGGAGCCGCGCGCCAGAGGTACGACACAAAACGCGCAGCGATGCTGGCATCCATCCTGAACCTTCAGGAACGCGCGCGATCGGCCGCTGAGCCGCGCGGCGGGCGTCACCTCGACTGCCCGCACTTCGCCAATATCCGAAACGTGCACGCGCTCGGCACCGACCAGGTCGAGAAGCTCGGGCAAGCGACGCTTGTCCGCGTTGCCGACCACGAGATCGACCTCAGCCAGGCCGGCCACCTCGCCCGGGCTCGTCTGCGCCCAGCAGCCCGTGACGACCAGGGTCGCCCGCGGGCTCACGCGCGCGGCGCGGCGGATGGCCTGGCGGTCTGACAGCTCGGCGCGAGCCGTGACCGTGCACGTGTTAACAACGACCACGTCCGCGGGCTCGTCGAAGTCGACGGTGCGAAACCCGCGCGCCTCGAGCAAGGTCTGCATCTGCTGCGTGTCGACCTGGTTGAGCCGGCATCCCAGGGTCGCGAACGACACGGTCCGGGCGGCGCCCAAATCAGCCGGCACTCGCGCTCGCCACCGCCGGCGACTCGCGGAGCTGCCCGCAGGCCGCTCCGATGTCCTCGCCCTTGCTCCACCGGACCGTCGTCGTGATCCCGGCGTCCAGCAAGACCGACTGAAACGAGAGGATCCGGGCGAGCGGCGGCCGCCGGAAGCGCGCCCCCTCCCAGTCGTTGAACGGGATCAGATTGACCTTGGCCTTGACGCTTCGGAGCAGCCGCGCCAGGCGCTGCGCGTCGTCGGCCGTGTCGTTGACGTCCTCGAGCATGACGTACTCGAAGAACACCCGCTGGCGAGAGCCCAGCGGGTAGCGCTTGACCGCGGCCATCAGCGCCGCGAGGTCGAAGGACCGGTTCACCGGCATGAGCCGGGTCCGGACCTCGTCGGTGGTCGCGTGAAGCGAGATCGCCAGGTTGACCTTGAGATCCTCGCGCCCGAGCTTGTCGATCCCGGGGACCAGCCCGACCGTCGACACCGTGATCCGGCGGGGCGAATACGCCAGGCCGAGCTTCGCGTCGGTCAGGATCCGGATCGCCTGCACGACCGCCGCGTAGTTCGCGAGCGGCTCGCCCATTCCCATGAACACGATGTGCGTGGCGCGCCGGCCTTCTTCGAGTAGACGGTTGGCCGCGAGGATCTGGCCGACGATCTCGCCCGCGGTCAGATTGCGCTCGAGCCCCATCACGCCCGTCAGGCAGAAGCCGCAGGCGAAGCCGCAGCCGACCTGCGTCGAGACGCAGAGCGTGATCCGCTCGTCGTCCGGCATCAGCACCGAGCTGATCCGGCTCCCGCCGCCGAGGATGAAGACCAGCTTGCGGCTTCCGTCCGCGGAGGGCATCTCCCGCTCGGGCTCGGGCACCTCGACCACGGCCCGCTCGGCGAGCGCCTGGCGGAAGTCTTTGGGCAGGTCGGTCATGGCGTCGAGATCGAAGACGGACTTGCGGTAGATCCAGGTCGCGAGCTGGCGGCCGCGATAACGCGAAGCGCCGAGCTCGACGGCGAGATCTTCGAGCTCGGAAGGCAATAGCCCGACGAGGTTTACGCGCGACATGGTGAGATGGAGGATAGCACGGCCTCGCGGCGGCGGTTTTGCCCACGGCCCGTGCGATCGTTTTTCCACCACCGCTGTGACGGAGTCGTGGATAACCGTGTGCGTGACCGGGTGGCGCGAACGGCTTTTCAGCCGCTTAGACCACCTCGCTCATTCGATGAGCACCTCGGACCCCGCGAGTAGCGCGTCGAGCTGGCGGGCGTAGGCCGAAGAGGCGCAGCCGGTCGCCGGCGCGAAGCACCGTTTCAGCGGTCGGATCCGCGAGCTCCTCACCCGTCTCGCGCCTGACGGCGACGACGTTGACCCCGAAGCGCTCGCGCATGCGTGCCTCGCCGAGCGACTGGCCCACGAGGTGACCGGCCATCAGGGTGACCTCACGGAGCTGCGGCAGCCCCGATTCGGCGTCCTCCGCCTCGGCCTTGGCGCGCTCCACCTCGCCTCGAAAGCGATTGAGATAGGCGAGCACCCGGTCGCGCGGAAGCGACAGTCGCTCGAGGGCGTGACGGATCAGGGTCGAGGCGGCCTCTTCTTCCGGCTGGATCACCTCCGCGGCGCCGGCTTCCATGAGCCGGGCGCGCCAAGCGAGATCGTGCACGCGCGCCAGGATCTGCACGGTCGGATTGAACGAGCGGATGCGGCGCACCGCCTGCCGCGCGCGATCATTTTCCGGAATCGCGAGAATGACCAGCGCGGCCTGGTCGGCCTGCGCAGCGGCCAGAATGACTCGCTGCCCGGCGTCGCCGAACACGGCGGGCACGTTGCGGGCACGCAAGCTCTTCACGATGTCCGGGTCCGTCTCGACGACGACATAGGGCACCGAGAACGTCTCCAGCGCCTCCCCGATCGCGCTGCCCACGCGCCCGAAGCCGCACAGGACGACGTGGCCCTCGAGCGCCCGCATGGACGGGCACGCCCAGCGCCGGCGCCGTGGTGCTCGTCCAGCCGCGCCGGGCCGATCCAGCGCGGGACCAGCCGAACGAGCGCCGCGTTGATCAAGATCGTCACCAGCGAGGCGGCCAGGGTGGCGCTGTACACGTCGTCGCCGACGTGGCCCGCCTGACGCGCCACCTGGACCAGGATGAACGAGAACTCGCCGATCTGCGCCAGGCCGACGCCGACCAGCATCGCCGTCGACAGCGGCTGCCGGAAGAGCAGACACACGATCGTCCAGATCGCCCACTGGCCGATCACGACCAGCCCGACCAGAACCCCGAGCAAGCGGATGTTGTCGACGACCACGCGCAGGTCGATGAGGACGCCGATCGTCACGAAGAAGAGCGCGACGAACGCGTCGCGAAGGGGCAGCATGCGGGCGAGCATCTCGTGCGCGTACTCCGACTGGTTGATGAGGAGCCCGGCGAGGAACGCGCCGAGCGCCAGGGACAGGCCGACCTCCTGGGTGACCGCGGCCGCCCCGAGACCGACGGCGAGCGTCACGAGGAGCAGGATCTCGTCGTTCCGCGTCCTCGCCACGTACGCGAGAACTCGCGGCAGGATGCGCGAGGCGAGATAGAAGAACGGCGCCAGGATCGCGGCCGCGGTCAGCAGCGCCTTTCCGACGGCCAAAAGCCGCTCGCCCTGGAGCGCGCCGAGCGCCGGGATCAGGATGATCAGCACGACCGCCGCCAGGTCCTCGACGAGCGTGATCCCGATCATGATGCGGCCGTGCCGGGTGTGCAGCTCGCCGCGGTCCATGAGCAGGCGCGCCAGCACCATCGTGCTGGCGGGAGAGACGACCATACCGATGACGGCGCCCGCCACCGGGCTCCAGCCGAGCAAGCTGCCGACGGTCATCCCCAGGCCCGTCGACATGAGGATGCCGAGCGGGCCGCCGACGAGCGCGACCCACCTGGCGCCCTTCAGATCCTTCAGCGAGAACTCGATTCCGAGCGAGAACATCAGCAGGACGACCCCGATCTCCGCGAACAGCTCGAACGTGTGGATGTCGGAAACCGAAGGCCCGGGGGTCAGCGGACTGATGAGAAGCCCGCCGAGGACGTAGCCGAGAATCAGCGGCTGGCGGGCCAGCCACGCGAGCGATCCGCCGAGAACCGCCGCCACGAAGACGTAGGCCAGATCTCTGAAGAGGATGGGATCGGCGTTCACGCCGGGCTCACCGCCAGATAGAGATCGAGCAGGTTGGTTCGCGTCGGGCCGGACACCAGGAGGTCCTCGCTCGCCCGAAGGAATCCGTAGGCATCGTTGTCGGCCAGCGCGCGTCGCGCGTCTGCCCCGGCCCTGGCGCCGCGCTCGAGGCTCCCGGCATCGACGATGGCGCCCGTCGCGTCGGTCGGCCCATCGGTGCCGTCGGTGCCGGCCGCGAGAACGGTGATGCGATCGGTCGGCCGGAGCTCCAGCGCCGCGGCCAGCGCGAACTCCTGGCATCGGCCCCCCTTGCCCGACCCTTTGACGGTCACGGTGGTCTCGCCGCCCGCGATGAGGCACGCCGGCGGAGTGAGCCGGCGCGCGCGGGCGACGAAATCGCGCGCGACGTCACGGGCCTCGCCCTGAAGCTCTCGCGTGGCGAGGTCGACCTGGAAGCCGAGCCGCCGGGCCGTCGCGGCGGCCGCGTCGGTGACGAGAGCGTTGTTGCCGATGACGACGTTCTCGACGCGGTCGAAGAGCGGATCGCCGGGCTTCGGCGTCTCCTCGATCTCGCCCGCGCGGCCGGCCGCCAGACGCCGCCCGATCGAGGCCGGGACGCGCCCGGAAAGCCCGCGGCGCGCCAGCACCTCGAGCGCGTCGGCGAAGGTGGTCGGATCCGGCGCCGTCGCGCCCGAGGCGATCACGTCGAGCGGGTCGCCGATCACGTCCGACAGCGCGAGCGTGAGCACCGTAGCCGGCCAGGCCGCGCGGGCGAGCTGGCCCCCCTTGAAGAGCGACAGGTGCTTGCGCACGGCGTTGAGCTCGCCGATGGTCGCGCCGGAGGCCAGGAGGAGCCGCGTGAGCTCCTGCTTCTCCGCGAGCGTGATCGGCGACGCGGGCGCCGGCGTCAGCGCCGAGCCGCCGCCGGAGACGAGGAACAGGATGAGATCGTCCGCACCGGCGCCGCGCGCGACTTCGAGGAGCCGCGCCGAGGCCGCGAGCCCGCGCGCGTCGGGCACCGGATGCCCCGCCTCGGCGATCTCCGCGCGCCGCAGGGGCGCGCCGTATCCGTCCTTGACGACCACGAAGCCGCCGGCGACGCGGTCGCCCGCGACTTCCTCGGCGGCGGCCGCCATCGCCCCGCTCGCCTTGCCCGCGCCGAGAAGGAACACGCGCGTGTAACGGCGATCGAGGCGAAGGTGGGCCCGTACGAGCGGCGCGACGTCGCCCGCCGCCAGCGCCGAGTCCCATATGGCGCGCACGGCGTCGCGCGGGGTCACGAGCCGAGCGTGAGGAGGCGTTCTCCCGCGTCCCGAAGCATGTCGTCGGTCTTCGGGAAGCAAAACCGGATCTTCGTGCGGCCGAGCTCGCGGTGGGCGTAGAAGGACGAGCCGGGCACCGTCGCGACCCCGACCTGCTTGATGAGCCACATCGCGAACGCCGTGTCGTCGGAGACGTCGTACCGCTTCATGAAGTGCGCGACGTCCGTCAGGATGTAGTAGGCGCCCCGCGGCTTCCACGCCACGAACCCGGCCTTCTCGATGTAGCCCCACAGGAGATCGCGGCGCGCCTGGTAGGCCTCGCGCAGCCGGACGTAGTAGGAGTCCGGCAGCTGGAGCGCCGTGACGGCGGCCTCCTGCAAGGGGTGCGGCGCGCCGACCGTGACGAAGTCGTGGGCGCGCCGGATGCCGACCGCCAGCTCGGGCGGCGCGATCGCGTAACCGACCCGCCAGCCCGTCACCGAGTACGACTTCGAGATGCCCGAGATGGTGATCGTGCGCTCGGCCATCCCCGGCAACGTGGCGATCGGCGTGTGACCCAGGCCGTCGTAGACGATGTGCTCGTAGATCTCGTCGGTGATCGCGAGCAGGTCGTGCTCGAGGCAGAGGTCGGCGATGATCTGGAGCTCTTGCCGCGAGAAGACTTTCCCGGTCGGATTGTTCGGGCTGTTGAAGATGATGGCGCGCGTGCGGGGCGTCACCGCCCGGCGCAGCCGGTCGGGATCGAACGTGAAGTCGGGCGGCTCGAGCGGAACGAAGGTCGGCTGGGCGCCCGAGATGATGCAGCCCGGCCCGTAGTTCTCGTAGAACGGCTCGAAGATGATGACCTCGTCGCCCGGGTTCAGCACGGCCAGCAGGGTCGACAGCATGGTCTCCGTCGAGCCGCAGCAGATCGTCACGTGGCGGTCGGGCTCGACGTCCATTCGATAGACCTTGCGGTACTTCTCGGCGATCGCCTGCCGCAGGCGCGGCGTCCCCCAGGTGATCGCGTACTGATGAAAGTCGCCGTCGATCGCGCGGTGGGCCGCCTCGATCAGCTCGGGCGGCGGCGGGAAATTCGGCATGCCCTGGGCCAGGTTCACGCCGCCGAGCTGGTCGACGACGCGGGTCATCTCGCGGATGACCGACTCGGTGAACCCCTGGACGCGCCGGGAGATCTCCACTACGGCACGATCACGTCACGCTCGATCGGATCGACCTGAACGCCCTTGTCCTTGAGCCACGCAACGCCGCGCTCGAGCGCGCGCTCGTCGCCTTCGAGCTCGAGCGCCATCCAGCCGTGGTCGGCCTTCACGTCGGCACGGCGGATGTTGATCACGATGTCGAAGTCTTTCACGAGCCGATAGACGATCGGCTCCTGGATGAGCGCCGTCGGGAAGGTCAGGCGGACACGCATGCGGGCCATCGTCAGCACCGAGGCGAGCTACCCTCCCGCGATCGCGGGAACGATCGAGACCTCGTCGCCGTCCTTGAGCGCCGTCTTCTTGGCCTGGAGGAAGCGGATGTCCTCCTGGTTCACGTAGATGTTGATGAAGCGGCGCAGCTCTCCGGCCTCGTCCAGCAGGCGGTCCTTCAAGCCGGGGAACTGGCGCTCGAGGTCTCCGATCAGGCCGTCGACCGTCTCGCCCTTGGCCTGGATCTCGGCGCTGCCCTTCGTCAGGGTGCGCAGCGGCGTGGGAATCCGTACGAGCACCGACATGCGTTTCCTCCTACGACGTTTGGGACTTGAGATCGGCCAGCGCGCGGTCGAAGGCGGACAGCGAGGGCTTGATCTTCACGTGCGCGTCCAGGCGATCCTGTAGCGAGTCGGGCGTCTTCAGGCCGTTGCCCGTGATGCAGATGACGATCGATTCGTCACGCGAGATGACGCCGCGCTCGATCAGCTTCTTGGCGGCGGCGACGGTCACTCCCCCGGCGGTCTCGGTGAAGATGCCCTCGGTGCGCGCCAGCAGCAGCATCCCCTCGACGATTTCCTCGTCGGTGGCGTGCTCGCCGGAGCCGCCCGATTCCTTGGTGACCTTGTAGGCGTAGTAGCCGTCGGCGGGGTTGCCGATCGCCAGCGACTTCGCGATCGTGTTGGGGCGAACCGGCACCAGCACGTCGGTGTCGTTCTTGATCATCGTGACGATGGGCCCGCAGCCGAGCGCCTGGGCCGCGTGCATCTTCGTCCCCTGCCCGCCGTCGATGAGACCGAGGGTCTTCAGCTCCTTGATCGCCTTCCAGATCTTCGTGATCAAAGAACCGCCGGCGCACGGCACGATGATGTGCGCGGGCGTCCGCCAGCCGAGCTGCTCGACGATCTCGAACCCGTAGCTCTTCGATCCCTCGGAGTAGTACGGGCGAAAATTCACGTTCACGAACGCCCAGCGGTACTTGTCGGCGATCTCCGAGCAGAGCCGGTTCACCTCGTCGTAGGTGCCGTGGACCGCGACCAGGGTCGGGTCGTAGACCAGGGTTGCGAGCACCTTGCCCTGCTCGAGGTCGGCGGGGATGAAGATGTACGACTTCAGCCGGCCCTCGGCGGCGTGGGCGGCCACGGAGTTCGCGAGGTTTCCGGTCGAGGCGCAGGCCACGGTGTCGAAGCCGAACTCGCGCGCCTTCGTGACCGCGACCGCCACCACGCGATCCTTGAACGACCACGTCGGGTGGCAGACCGAGTCGTTCTTCACCCAGATCTCGCGGCACCCGAGCTCGTCGGCGAGGTTCTGCGCGCGAAGCAGCGGAGTGAAGCCCACATGGTGGCCGACCGCGACGTCGCCGTCGATCGGCAAGAGCTCCTTGTATCGCCACATGCTCGGCGGCCCGGCGGCGATCGACTCGCGCGTGACGACGCCCTTGAGCGCGTCGTACCGATAGTCGACCTCGAGGGGGCCGAAACAGAACTCGCACACGTGGATGGGCGCCGCCTGGTAGTGGCGGCCGCACTCGCGACATCGCAGACCGTTCAGTTTTTCCATTGCAAGTCTCCATCGGTAGGGGAATTGAGCCCCGAGTTTTTGCTGCACCGACAGCAAGACATTTGCATCACTTAACACTCAACTTCGCGTCCTGTCAATTGAAGTATGATCCGGACCGGTGGCTCGCAACTCGCTTTTTCCCCTCGCGTTGCTGGGCGTTTACGGCCTCGCGTTCGGCCTCGCGGCGTTCGGCGCCGCGCCGCCCGCCTTCGACGATCATCCCGGCCAGCTCTATCGTCTCTGGCACGTGATCGCGCGCGGTCCGGCGCCGTGGGCGTGGAATCCGGACTGGTGGGCGGGATATCCGGAACTGCAATTCTACCCGCCGGGCTTCGCGTACCTCGGCGCGCTCCTGCAGCGCGCCTCCGTCAACGCGGTGTCGGTCGCGGGCGCGTACCTGGCGATCGTCTGGGTCGCCTACCTGGCGCCGGGGCTGACGACGTTCCTGGCGCTGACGCGCGTGCTGGGAAGCGGCTGGCGCGCGCTGCCCGGCGCCTTCGTCGCCCTGACGCTCTCGGCCGACATCAGCAGCGGCGTCGAGGGCGGCGTGCACGTCGGCATGCTCGGAGCGCGGCTCGCGTGGGCGCTCGTCCCGCTGCTGCTGCTGGCGCTCGTGCCCTGGATCGAGCACGCCGGACGTCCCCCGCGGGCCGCGGCGCTCGTCGTGGCGTCGATCGTCTTGACTCACCCGGCGGCGCTGCCGGCCGCGGTGACCTTGTTCGCGCTCGCCGCGGTGGCGCGCCCACCGCGACGCGCGCGGCTCGCCGCCGCGCTGGCGGTCCTGGCTGTCGCCGGGGCTCTGACGGCGTTCTGGGCCTTGCCCCTGCTGTGGCGGATCGACAACGCCCGCGCGCTCGCCTGGGGCGAGATGCCCGCGATCGGCGGCTTTGGCCTCGCGCTGGCGCTCCTGGCAATGCTCGGCTACGCGCGGGCCGGAGGCGCCGGCGCGAGCGCGCTCGTCGTCGCGCGCTTGCCGTGGGCGATGGCCTGCGTCGTGGTCGTCGACCGGTTGGCGCTCGAGCCGCTCGGCGTGCGATGGCTGCCCGCCAATCGCGTCGTCGACGGTGCCTGGATCGCCTTCGTTCTCGCGGCGGCTCTCGGCTGGTCCGGCGTGCACCGCGTTCCGGCCGCGGGCGCGGCCGGCGGCGACGCGGAGCCTCGCCCTCGCGTCCCTCGCCGGGAGATCGTGACGGCGCTGGCGGGTGTAATGCTCGCGCTCATGGTCGCGTGGCCGAGCCAGCGGACGCTCACGCTCTGGCCGCGCGCCGCCGAGTGGCCTTCGCTCGCGTCGGTCGAGCGTGGTCTCAGGCTCGCCGACCTCTGGACTGCGCTGCGCGAAGCGCCGCCGGGCCGGGTCCTCTTCGTGAGGTCGGCGGTGCCGCTCGTCTACGGACGGGAGGAGCACCGAGAATGGTATCGCCCTCACACGCACGTCACGGCGCTGGCGCCGGTGTTCGCCGGCAGGGCGATCGTCAACGGCACGTTCACGCATCCCTCGCCTATCGCCGCGCTCGTGTACCGTGGCGACGCGGGGCCAGGGCCCATCACCCGCCTGGTCGAGCAGCTCGACGGAGTCTCGCTCTTCGGCCGCCCGCTCGATGGGCTCGACGGCGAGACCTTCGGCCGATACGCGGAGCGGCTCGGCATCAGCGTCGTCGTGGCGATCGACGAGGACGCGGCTCGCCTGGGCGTCCTCGAAGCGGGCGGCGCGTTCACGCGGCGCGCGGCGCCTCCTCCGTTCCTGATCTACGTGCGACGCGAGCCTGTCACCGTGCCGCGGGTGGTCGCGCCCGGCCGCTGGACGATCACCTTGACGAGCACCGGCGATCCCTGGGTGTCGACGCGGACCGCCTACTATCCGCTCTGGCGAGCGACAATCGCGGGCGTGCCCGCCGAGACTCGACGAGGGCGCGACGGAGACCTCGAGGTCAAGCTGGATCCGGGCGCTACCCGGGTCGTCGATCTCGACTATCGCCCGGGCGCGCCGGAGATCTGTGGACTCGTGGTGACCGCGCTCGGGCTCGTCGGGCTGATCGCCCTCGGGCGCCGCGGCAAGACCGCCTAGCGGCCACGTGGACACGCAGTCCGGGCTCCTGCTCTTCGCCGCGGGACTCGCAGGGGGCGTCGTCACCGCGATGGTCGGCGGCGCCTCCCTGATCACGTTCCCCGCGCTGCTCGCAGCCGGCCTGCCGGCGATCGTCGCCAACGCCTCGAACACGGTCGCCCTGACTCCCGGGAACGTCGTGGCCGGGCTCGCGGACCTGGAGCGAATACCGCGCTGGGACCGATCGTTTCTGAGCCTGGCGCTGATCTCCGTCGTCGGGAGCGCGGCCGGCGCGGCGCTCTTGCTGGCGACGCCGGAGAAGGCGTTCACGGCCGTCGTGCCGGTGCTCATCGGATTCGCGACGGTCCTCTTCGCGCTCTCGGGTCGGATCAGGCAGTGGATCCTGTCGCGAAGCGCCGACGGCGCGCCGTCCACCGGCTTGAGCAATCTTCTGTTCGCTCCGGTGGCGGTCTACGGCGGCTACTTCGGTGCGGGCATGAGCGTGATGATCCTGGCGATCATGTCCGTCAGCCGGACCGATGAGTTCCGCACGGCCAACGTGATCAAGAATCTCTTGTCGGGGCTGACGAGCTTCGTCGCGGTCGTCATCTTCGTGTTCCAGGGCATGGTCGCCTGGGCGCCGACGTTCGTGGTGATGGCCGGCGCCACGATCGGCGGCTTCCTCGGCGCCCGCCTCGCCCGCGTCCTCTCGCCCGACGTGATGCGCTGGCTCGTCATCACGGTAGGCGCACTCCTGACAATGATCTACGCCCGCCGCTACTGGCTGTGAGAGCTCGCCTGAAGGCCACGAGCTCTCCAGATGCCTGTTGGCAGACGCGCTGGTGAGTAGCTGAAATCGTTCGGTGCGTTTGAGCTCAGGCGGGCGGGTGGCGCAGGGTGCGGTCCCGCCGGGTCGGCGTAGTGGGACCCGTCCGCGGCTCGAAGAGCCGCGATTCGGGCGAGTGGGTGACGGAGCCGATCCGGTGGGACCGCACCCTGCGACAGGACCCTGCCCGCCTCGAGCGCTGAGACTTGCGTGCTCTAAACCGAGCGAGCTAGCCGCCGACCGCAGAAGCGCCGGCGTCAGAGCACTCCTGGTCTTGCTCGCCGGTTCCTCCGCCGCAGCCGATAGCCCCGATGAACCGCCCGCCGCGCACGATCGGCGAGCCGCCGAGCGTCGGAAGGATCTGGCCCTGCAGGACCGTAGGAGCGATGGACCAGAAGCCACCCTTGGCGACCAGATCGACCAGCTCGGCGGTCCGCTTCTTGAACGAGACGGCCGCCATAGCCTTGGCCCGCGAGGTCTCGGTGCTGAAGAACCCGGTGCCGTCGCCGCGGGCGCTCAGCACGAGGCGGCCGGCCTCGTCGACCACCGTGACAGTCATCGGCGCCCGCAGCGCGCGCGCCTTGGCCTGCGCCGCCTTCACCGCCGTTTCCGCCATCTCGAGCGTCATGTCGATCATCGTCAACTCCTCCGGCTGCGGTTAAACCATCGGGTCGTAGTTGAAGTACTGGCCCGAGGTGACGTGCGGCACGAGGTGGTGCTGCAGGGTGCCCGGGAAGATCTCGGCAAAGCTCTCGGGCGTCCAGCCGTCGGAGTTGTGGACGCGCATGATCGGACGCTCGTGGCTGAACAGCATGATCTCCTTGCCGCGCACGCCGAAGACCTGGCCGTTGACGTCGCGGGCCGCGTCGCTCGCCAGGAAGACGGCGACGGGCGCGATGTGCGCGGGCGAGAGCTTCTTGATCTTTTCCACTCGCGCCTTCTGCGTCTCGGTCTCGGTCGGGATCGTGCCGATCATGCGCGTCCACGCGAACGGCGAGATGCAGTTCGCGGTCACGTTGTAGCGTCCCATGTCGAGCGCCGTCGCCTTGGTGAGGCCGAAGATGCCGAGCTTCGCCGCCGCGTAGTTGGCCTGGCCGACGTTGCCGATCAGCCCCGAGGTCGACGTCATGTTGATGACCCGACCCCACTTCTGCTCGCGCATGAGCGGCGCCGCCGCGCGGGTCACCGCGAAGCTGCCCTTGAGGTGGGTATTGATGACGGCGTCCCACTCCTCCTCGGTCATGTTGAAGATCATCCGGTCGCGGAGGATCCCCGCGTTGTTGACGACGATGTCGATGCGCCCGAAGGTGTCGACCGCCGTCTTGATGATGGCCTGGCCCCCGGCCATCGAGGCGACCGACTCGTAGTTGGCCGCGGCCTTGCCGCCGGCCTTCGCGATCTCGTTCACGACCTCGTCGGCAGGTGTGTTCTCGGCGCCGCTCCCGGCCGCTGAGCCGCCGTAGTCGTTGACCACCACCTGCGCGCCATGCCGCGCCATCAACAGGGCGATCTCTCGGCCGATGCCGCGGCCGGCGCCCGTGACCACCGCCACCTTACCCTTGAGCATCATGAGCGTTCCCTCCGCTCCTGGAATCCGAAGCCCGACGACGATAGCACAGTCGTCAGCGCGCCGAGACCTGGGCCGAAGGCGGGGTCAGCGCCGCCGCGCGTCGAGGGCCGCGACGAACGCGCCCGAGAAGACGAACACGACGGCCGAGTAGTAGACGAACATGGCGAAGGCCACGAGCACCGCCAGGGGCCCGTAGATCTCGTTGTAGAGGCTCACCCGCTGGATGTAGAGGCGGAAGAGCTGCTTGGCGATCTCCCAGAGCACGCTGGCCAGCACGGCGCCCCCCAGGGCCGGCACCGCTCTCACGCGCCGACGTGGGACGTACCGAAAGGCGCAATAGAACATCACCGTGGACAGGGCGAGGCTGAGCGGCAGGGCCGCGAGGGCGAACCAGCGCGGCGGAACCGGCAGCGCGTTGAGGGCGAGCGCGCGGAACCCATGGTAGAGCCAGGTCATGGTGCTGACGGTGAAGAGGAGCAGGCTCAGCAAGAGCGCCATCCAGCTGTCGCGCGCGAGATTTCGCAGGACGCCCCCGTCGGCGCGCACGCCCAGGAGACGATGCAGGATGAGGCGCGACGCGCTGAGAAGAGGCGTCGAGAAGAGCACGAGCACCGCCGTGCCGAGGATGCCCGACGCCGTGCGGGTCTCGACGATCCGCAGGAGGACCCGGCTGATCTGCGCCTGGTAGACCGGGAACTGCTGGGCGAGCTGACTGACCACGTGGCGCGCCGCCTCCTCGCCCGACAACACGAACCCGACCATCGAGACACCCAGGAGCAGCAGCGGGATCAAGCACACCAGGAAGAAGAACGCGAGGCCGGCGCTCATGAAGAAGCCGTCGGCGTCGATGAAGCGCGAGACAGCCCCTCGCGGGGTGGACGTCACAACTGGCGGAAGAAGTGGGCGCGGTCGCCGCCCTTCACCTCGAAGCGGCGCATCTTGTTGTCCCGCATCACCTCGAGGGTGAGCGCCTCCCCCGGCTCGTGACGCCAGAGGCTCATGTAGAGATCGCGGCGGCTCGCCACTTCCTCGGCGTTGAGCGACACGATCACGTCGCCGTCCTGGAGCCCGCCGCGATCGCCCGGGCCGTCGGGCACCACGCCGGCGACCACCACGCCCTCCTCGATCACCGACGCGAAGATGCCGAGCCAGGCCCGCCGCGGCCGACTGACGATGCGGCCGTACCGGACCATCTCGTCGCGATGGCTCCGGTAAACGTCGGTGGGAATCGCCAGGGAGCTGCGCGCGATCTCGTTGAGGTTTAGCGACACGGTGCCGGCCAGGCGGCCCGCCATCGTGAAGAGTCCCCCGCCGCCGTAGCCCGGGTTCGGCGCGTTCGAGACGATGCCGCGGTCGAGCAGATATTCCCAGTACCCCTCGTACTCGCCGATGTACGTGACGAAGCCGCCGGTGGCGCGCCGCTCCTGAGGCCCCATCGCGCCCAGCAGCACCACCTCGTCGGATCGCTCGATGTCGTCCTCCGTGCCGAGGTCGACGGCGATCAGGCCCTGACGATTCACCTTGATCAGCGCCAGGCCGATGTCGAAGTCCTGAGCGACGAGCTCGGCCTTCGCGCGGCGCCCCTTCAGGAAGGCGACGGACATCGTCTGGGCGCCCATCACGACGTAGTTGACGGTGAGGATGAGACCGGAGGGATCGACCACGACGCCGCTCCCGAGCCGCTCGTTGCCGAGGATTCGCGTCGAGGGGTGATCGCTCGACACCTTCGTGTGGATGTACACGACGCTCTGCAGGAGATGGCGTACGAGCTCGACGGACGCGTCCATGGTCGGGAGCTACTGGCCTTTCAGGTGATAGCCGAAGAACTCGGCCACACGGCGGCGCGAGTCCGCGAACGCCCCCGCGTCGAAGCCGACCGTGGCCCCGCAGCACTCGTTCGGCTTGTTGCGATTGGCGACTTGCGCGAGATACGTCCGCGGCTGGCCGATGACGTCGAAGTAGTGATAGGCCTGCGGATAGAGGACGATGCTCGTGTCGGCCCCCCGCCCCCGCATCGCTTCGACCATCTGGACGCACAGGCCCGGGTCGGTCCAGTCGTCCGCGTCACCGATCATCACCAGGAGCGGGCGAGTCACCAGCTCGTTGACCAGGGAATAGCAGCCGCCGGGGTAGAAGCCGATCGCCGCGCGAAAGCCCGGCTCGGGCAGCACGACGCCGCGGCGGCGGGCGCGCTCGAGGCTCGGTCCGTTGATGACGGAGACGGAGAACACGCCGCCGTTCGACCAGCCGACAACTCCCACCCGCCCCGGATCGACGTAGGGCTTGGCCTGTAGGAAACGGAGCGCGCCGATCGCGTCGTCGAATCGCTCGGTGTTCGGGACGTCCGCCATGCTCGGCGAGCACTCCGTGCCCTCTCGCCGCGGCGTCCAGCTGTCGACGAGCAGCGCGACGTATCCTTGATCGCGGAACCAGCGCGACCACTCGTGATTCGACTCGGAGATGCCGGCGCAGCCGTGCAGGAGGACGACCGCGGGAAACCGGCCCGGACCGGCCGGGCGCAGCTCCCACCCCGGAACGGTGAGCGGCTTGCCCGGCGTCGCGTTCGGAAAAGACAAGCTCGTCGTGACGCACCCAGTGATGACGATCGAGACAAGAAGCACCGACATCAGGCGTCGGAGCATGAATCGAGCATACACCGCGCCCCAACGCGCGGCGAAGAGAGAACGTCAGGACGACGCAGCGGACGAGGCGGGTTTTGGCTGGGCCGGATTCTATTATGCCCATTCGCTCGGCAACGGCGTGATGTTGTAGCGCCTAAACATCGAGCTCGTCCGGTGTCCGGAGACCTCCATCGCGACCGTCTCGCTGATGCCGTTGCGGATCATGTTTCGGATGCCGCTGCGGCGTAGGTCGTGGACGATCCTCCCGCGCCGACCAGCGGCCTGACAAGCCCGCGCCCAAGGCTTACGAAACAGGCCGACGTTGTGTCCGTGTTTTTTGCCCGAGGCGTAAGCAAACACCCGGCGGACCACGCGCCCCGTCTTCACTGAAGGGCGTCGAGGGTGGCAGATGCTCGCGCAGCGCCAGGAATTGACTCGTGGCGGATAAAACACGGTTTGGCTGAGGCCTCGCTGGCCCCGCTGAAGCGGGCTTCCCGGTCGACGGACAGCCACAGTTCGCACAGGACATGGATCAACGAGTCCACCAGATCGCTGTGCGGGTGGCTCTTCTCCGGCTCTTGCCCGCGGAGATCGCCTCCGCCATCCGCACGCCTAGAACGCGCTGGAGATCGGTGGAGGTGCCAGTGGCGATCGAAGTGGAAAAGTGATTGGGCGCACCACACTCGCATCCCCCGCCCTGATTCACAGCGGAAGTCATATGAACTACAGTTCGCTTAACTCGTCAGTTCGATTTGGCCGCGAGCACCCACGCCTGGAACGCGGCATGGCGTCGCTGGTATACCCCCGGGGTCAGACCTAGATGACCGCGCATGGGGAAATCGCCGTGCCTCTGCGGCTTTCTCGTTGGCATGGTTCGTGCCGTAACAGATTGCGTCGGCTGGACGTCACTCGATTCTTTCGTGGATTGGCAAAAGGAGAGGGACATGTTGAAGCGAGCAGGCATGTGGGTGGTGGCGGCAGTGGCGGCGTTGATGGCGATGTCGGGCGTCGCCCGCGGCCAGGACGTGGTGCTCTATGAGCTCAGCGAGGCCGTGAAGGTCAACGGCAAGACCGGCACGTTCAAGTCGTCCGAAGCGACGCTCATGGGCTGGGCGCGCGGCGGGACGCTGGTCTGCCCGGCCAGCCTGGGGTTGTCGCGATGCGCGGTGACCGTGCGCGCGGCGGGCAAGGCCTCCGACGATACAGGCACGGGACCCGTGGACGGCAAGTTCCAGGTGATGGTGGAGCGCTTCAATCCCTTCGACGCGGCAGAGCTCGCCGTTGCGACGGGGGCGATCTCCGGCGATCTCGACCTCTCGCCCATGTTCTTGCGACAGACGCCGCTAGGCACGGTCACTGGAAGGTACGAGATCAAGGGCATGAAGGACACCAGCCTCGATGGTTACAAAGGGAAGGGGCAGTTCACTGGAACGTTCCGCATCCCCATCCCGCACAATGGCGTCGTGTCGTACATGATGGACGACGGCTCAATCGTACCCGTGCAGCCCGAGGAAACGTCCCTCGGCACGCCGGCGGTGAGGCTCGAGCTGCGACTGGAGTAAGTCGCTCGATCGGTGGCAGAGGGTGCCGCTCCACCTCCACGCCGACTCAGGGGAACAGCCGACGCCGCTTGGAACGGAGCCTGCTCGCGCTAACATCAGAGCGAGCGGGCTCCGGTCGTGGGCGGATCCGCCGGGATACTCGCTGATGAAGCTCCACTACTCACGCTCGGGCGGCGTTCACGTTGAAGGACCGCTGAAGTGACAGTCGCCGAAGCGGGTGTCGACATGAGCGCTTTTCCGAGAGCGGCCCGTCTCGCCTGTTCGACAGCCCTCTGTCCCGGTAACAACGAGAGCGCCGGCAAGCACAAATCGCGCAGACGCGAAAGGGCAACGACTGGCTGCGCACCGCCCTGATCGAATCCGCGGCCAGCGCCTGCCGGGCGAAGGAGAGCGCCTTACGGGCACGCTTCCGGCGCGTGCTCCGTCATCGCCGGGCCAAAAGAAAGCCGTCGTCGCGCTTGCTCACACGCCTTGCGGAGCCATCTCCCCGCGAAGGCCGTTCACATGGCCTCACGGTCGGCGATGTTCCTGATCGCCCTGCCGCCCTCGGCCACCGGCTGCCGGAGGAAAACCGGCCATCCAGGGCGCCGGACGAGGACAATCCACAGCCCTGGTACCGGTTGACGCGAATTCACCCATCGAGAGATGACCGCGTGTCCGGCCACTGTACTCCAAAGCTCCGTAACGCCAGCGAAACTTTTCAATTTAGCCCTATCTGGCATTGACGCTGCACCCTCACTGAGGCGGAGCTTCCAATTCCTTAAATTCGAGGAGGAGGCGCTAGGACATGGCGCAGCAACACCGAGGAGTCGTGCTATGCGCCGACGATGAGCCGCAGATTCGCAATCGATGGCCAGAGTGCTCGGCGATGCAGGATTCCGGATCGTCAAGGCCGAGGATGGCCGGAGGCCCTGACCCGGTTCGAGGCCACCGCCCGACCTGGTCCTCCTCGACCTCCGGATGCCCCACCTAGACGGCCTCGAGGTTCTCCGCCGGGATCAAGGCCCTGAGTCCCGAGGTCCCGGTCGTGTTGATCAGCGGATACGGCGACATCAGGACGACGGTGGACGCGATGCGGCTTGGCGCGTACGACTTCATCGAGAAGCCATTCCTCGTCGACGATCTGCGCGCGACCGTCACCCGCGCGATGCAGCGTCCAAACTGTCGGACCACACAGCGGCGGGGGCCGGAGCGCCAGCGCCGGAGACGCCACTGCGCGAGCTCCTGGGCGACAGCCGCACGATCCGCGAGGCCCTTGCCCAGATTGAGCGCGTCGCCCGCACGACCTTCACGGTGGTGGTCATCGGTGAGACCGGCACCGGCAAGGAGCTCGTGTCGCGGGCCATCCATCAGGCGAGCGATCGAAACGGTCAGGAGCTAGTGGCCGTTGATTGCGGCGCCATTCCGGAGACCTCATCGAGTCCGAGCTGTTCGGCCATGAGCGCGGCGCGTTCACGGGCGCCGACCGGAGGCGGGAAGGGCACTTCCTCCAGGCCAGCGGCAGCACGCTGTTTCTCGACGAGATCGCGAACCTGCCGCTCGCAACGCAGGCCAAGCTGCTTCGCGCGCTGCAGGAGCGCGTGATCACCAGCCGCTCGGCGGCCGGCCGACCCCCATCGACGTGCGAGTGATCGCCGCGACGAACGTCTCGCTCGAGGCCGGGGTGAGCGCCGGCCGTTTCCGATCCGACCTCTTCTATCGGCTGAGCGAGTTCACGATCACGCTTCCCCCGCTCCGCGAGCGCCGAGAAGACATTCCGGCGTTGGCCCAGCGTTTCCTGGACGAGACGTCCATGGAGTTGTCGCACCCGCCCGGACGAAGGCTGAGTGCGGACGCGATCGACGCTTTGCTCCAGAACGACTGGCCCGGGAACGTGCGACAGCTCCGGAACGTGATTCGCCGTGCGGCGCTGATTGGACCGGAGAGCATTCGCCTTGAGCACCTCGATCTGTCGTCCCGGTCTCCCAGCGCGGCCGTCGAACGGCCAGACGGCCTGCCCGCCGCGTCGCTCGAAGACCATCGCCGACACCGCGTTCTCCGAAGCGGAGCGCCGAGCGATCGGCGAAGCGCTGGCCGATGCGAAGGGCAACAAGAGCCAGGCGGCCCGCCTGCTCGGCACCGACTACAAGACCCTTCATTTGAAGATGCGGCGCTACGGCATCAACGCCAGTGCCAGCTCCTCGCGCCTGCGGGCGGAGGCCTAGCCGTGGGACGGGTATTAGGAGCGCGAGGTATATCGGAGCCGCCAAAGGTGGCTGCTCGCAGCGGTCGGCCGCCCAGGACAACGGCCCTGTTCCTGGCTTTTCCAGCTGATCGCGCTTGCCACGCAATGCGGTTGCGTGTCCTGGAGCCCGTAGCCAGATGCTGAACCCTGCCGATCGTGGAGAAGTCGAGATGACGATGCGTGCGCTCGATGAGCGCGATCAATCCGGCGGCGCGATAGCGCAGGCCGGGATTCGCGCAGTGAAGTCGCCGCTCGCGCCGGCGACGCGAAGGGGTGGGGCGCTCCGTGTGCTGGGTGATCTCTCGGTGCGCACGGCGCGTCGGCTCTGCCAGGCCGTCGAGGTCCTGCTTGCAAAACACACGTCGCTGGCGATAGACCTCGTCGAGGTCAAGAGCCTGGACGTGGTCGGCCTCGCCGCCCTGCTCCAGGCGGCCGAGCGCGCGGCCGCTCGCAGCGTGGCTCTCTCGATCCGCCCGGGGCCCGCGGTTCACGCCTCGGCCCTCCGGGCGCAGCTGATGGAGGAGCTTCCTTTCGTGACGGCGCTCGTGGACGATGACTACGAATGGGGCACGATCGACGCTGGCTCGCCGGGTGAGCCCTCGCCGTTGCTTGCCCAGACTCCGAAGATCGGCCTCCGCCTGCCGACGTGGGATGAGCTGCCCCTGTTCACCCGGTGGGCGACGGATCCGCTGCTCGAGCAGATGGTCGGTAGCGAACTGCTCTACCACGTTCGCCATCTCGGTCCTTACCATCCGGACGTCATTAGCCTGATCTTTCACGACCCGCTGGCACTCACTCTAGTCGTCGAGCCGCTCGCCCCCCTGCGGGCCCCGGTCGGATTCGTGCGCCTTTACCAGATCAATCTGGCCCAACAGTTCGCGTTTCTCGAGACGGCAGTGGCGACCGTCGAGTCCCTCCGCCGGGGCTGGGGGATCGAGGCGTCGCGACTGTTACTCGCCTATGGTCTCGACGTGCTGCACTTGCATCGGATCGAGGCGAAGGTCTACGCCTACAACGTGCTTAGCACCAACTCGCTGAAGCGGAACGGCTTCCAGCCCGAGGGAGTCCTGCGTCGGGCACGCACCTACGGCGGGCAGCGCTGGGACATCCTGCTGTTCTCCATCCTCGAAGCGGAGATGCGCGAGCAGCGCCGGGCCGAGCGGTACCCCGACCTCGGGCTCTGGAGCGAGTCGTGCTGAGCGTCCACAAGCTCGTCCCGCTCATCGCCCTCGGCCTGAACCTTCTGCTGATGGGCGGTGCGCTCTACGGTGACAGGAAGCACCAGCGGAACTCGCGCTACGCCTTGGTGGCGCTGGCGCTCGCGGTGTGGAGCCTCGGCGTCTTCGCGCTCCGCTCCGCCGAGGATGTCGGGGTCGCGATATTCTGGGAGCGGGTGCTTCACTTCGGTGTCATCCCGATCCCGGTTCTCTTCTACCACTACGTGCTCGCGTTTCTCGAGGTGCGCCTCAACCGCACTCTCATCGTGGGCTACGTCGTGGCGGGGTTCTTCGTCATCATGAGTCCCACGCCCTTGTTCATGCGTGGCGTCGTCGACTCGCACTGGGGCTACATGCCGCTCGCCGGCCACCTGTACGCCCCGTTCTTCGTGTACTTCCAAACCTACCTCGTCATCGGCTTTTTGAGGCTGCTGCGTGCCTATCGGGCCTCAGCCGTGAGCTTCCGACGCAATCGCATGCTACTGGTCCTCTTCGGCGTCTGCATCAGCCTGGCCGGTGGCGCGGTTGACTTCACTCGCTTCATCCTCGGCTGGGAGCGCCTCTATCCCGTCGCGATACCGTGCAATGCCGTGTTCAGCGTGGCCCTCGGCGTGGCTGTCATCCGCTACCGGCTGTGGGACATCAGCATCCTAGCCAGGCGGTTCCTGCTGTACGCGGTGATCACGGTGGTGTCGGCCCCGCTGCTGGTGCTCAGTTGGCTGTTGGCTGCCGACCGCCTGACGAGCGCCGACGACTTGTCATCGAATCTGGGCTTCGCCCTGGTCATGCTCGCCATCATTGCGGTCGCGGTTCCGTGTATCAGGTACGTTGAGGCGGCGTGCGAGCGGGTGATGTTCGCTCGTCAGCACGGCGTGCGCGACACGCTCCGCACCCTGGCGCGGGACGCTGCCGCCATCCTCGACCTCGAGCGGCTGGGAGCGAGCCTGACGAGGGACCTGGTCGAGCGAGTCCCCGTCATCCAGGCGTCCTTGTACCTTCCGACGGGAGTCGACGAAGGCGAAACCCTCGTCTGCCACAGCCGCGCGACGTCGACCGCCCTGGAGGCGCCGCCGGGTCACCGCACCATCGACCCGCGTCTGGTCCTCTGGCTCCGGTTCACAGGGAAGCCCGTGACGCTTGACGAGCTTGCCTACCGCGCGGCCCAGGACTTCGGGCTACGCGAAGTGCTCACGGAACTGGAGGCCGCCAGCACGGCGCTACTCGTGCCGATCACCCTCGACGGGAAGCTCGCCGGTGTCATCGTCATCGGGGAGAAGCTTTCGGGCGAGGTCTTCGACGCGGTGGAGATCGACCTGATCCAGATGCTAGCGGGGCAAACGGCGATCGCGCTCCAAAATGCGCGGCTGTACGGAGACCTCCAGCGCCAGATGCACGAGCTGAAGACCACCCAGCAGCAGCTGCTGCAGGCGGCCAAGCTCGCGGCGATCGGCGAATTGGCGGCGGGCGTCGCGCACGAGCTGAACAACCCGCTGACAGTCATCGTCGGCCGGAACGATCAGATCGTGCGCCGGCTGCGACAGGCCGATCCAGAGGCGGTGCCGCTGGGCGAAACGATCAAAGCCGAGGCGCTCCGGGCAACGCGGATCGTTCGTGGACTGCTCGATTTTTCTCGCAGGCGGGAGCCGAAGCGCGAGCCCATGAACGTGAACAAACTCGTACCGCGGGCGTTGGATCTGCTGCAGACGAAGCTGCGAGGTAGGGAGATCGATGTTCAACTGCACCTCGATCCAACGCTGCCGCCCTTGCTCGTCGACATGGATCAGATCACCCAGGTTCTCATCAACCTCATCGGCAACGCGATCGACGCGATGCCGGAGGGCGGCCGGCTGACCGTCGAGACGTCATACACCGCCGAGCTCGATCGCGTTGCGATCAGCGTTCAGGACTCGGGGACCGGCATGACGCCTGCGCAGGCCGAGCACATCTTCGAGCCGTTCTACTCGACGAAGCCTGAGGGCGAGGGGACCGGCCTTGGACTGCCGGTGACGCTCGGCATCGTGAACAGCCATGGTGGATCGATCTCGGTGCAGAGCGACCCGGGCTGCGGCACCACGATGACGGTGCAGCTGCCTGTCGCGACCTCCGGCATCGTGGTCGAGTCGGAGGTCTCGTCGTGAGCGCGAGCCGCACGCCGGCAGGCTCGCCCTCGAAAGGAACGCCTTGGGCCGGCCCAACGACATGAATGCGCAGGACCTGAGCTCCGGTGGTCCGGCGCCTGGAGAGTGCATCGTGCCGACCTCAGTCATGTGCACACCGACGACGCCGCTCACTGACGTAAGCGTCCGCCAGGCGGCTCCCGACGGCGAGAACTCTGCAACCGACGCCATCCGGCCCGTGGTCCGGGAGGTTGCAGAGGCGGCCCAAACGATCCTCGGCGCCGACGCCTCGGCAGTCGTCAGGCTCGATCCGGTCGGCGACATTCTCGACGCAGTCGCCGCGACGGGTTTGCCAGATCTGGCGGGGACCGTCTCCTCGGCGCTCCGCGATCTCGCAACGCGGGCAGGCCGGGAGGGCAAGCCGGTCTGGGAGCGGGGCAATCTGTTTGACGCGAATGACATGCCCGGCGCACCCGCGGCGAGCCGGCACCCGGCCGCTCTCGGGAGCACGCTCGCGATCCCGCTCACCGGCGGAAGCGTGCTGATCTTGCCGGGCATCCGCGACGACGGCAGCGGCGGCGCCAGCGTGCCAGGCATCGTGAGCGCGGTGAGGGCGCTGGCGAGCACAGCGCTCGAGCAGAGCGGGCGCGCGACCAGGCTTGCGGCGGAATTCGATGCGCTCCAGAAGGGGCAACACCAGACCATCGAGACGGAGAGACTCCACGCCGTTGGAGATCTGGCGGCGGGCGCCGCACACCATCTCAACAACCTCATGACAGTCATCCTTGGCAGCGTGGAGCTGGCTCTGCGACGGCCTCACGCGATCGAGATTGAGCACCTCGAGATGATCCGGCAGGCGGCGCTCGACGTGACCGAGATCGTCCGCCGGCTGGGCTCGTTCTCCCGGCGGCAGTCCCAGGGGACCCGCCTGATCGTGGACCTCAACGCGCTGGTCGAAGAGGCGCTCGCGCTGACACGGGGCCGGTGGCACGACGAGGCCCAGCTCCACGGGATCGACATCGATGTCCAGCTGGATGCGGGCCACACTTTCCCGGTTGGGGCCGACGAGGTCTCGCTACGCGAGGTGCTCGTCAATCTCCTGTTCAACGCGATCGACGCTCTGCCCGAGGGGGGCCACATCCGCGTCCGGACATGCTCGACGGAGGACGTCGTTCAATGCGAGATCTCCGACGACGGAATCGGGATGTCCCCGGAGGTTCGCCAGCGAGCGCCTGAGCCGTTCTTCACGACCAAGGGTCTACGCCGTCGAGGCCTCGGTCTCAGCCTGAGTTACGGGATCATCCAGCAGCACGGCGGAACGCTGACCATTGAGAGCGCCGAGGGCCGCGGCACGACGGTCACTTTCACGCTACCCACGAGCCGCTCGCTCCAGGCCCGCGAGACCGAGGGCGTCGCCTGTGTCGGCACCGGAAAGATGGTCATCCTTCTCGTTGACGACGATGCCGGAGTGCGGGCTACCGTAGCAAGCCTGCTCGCCGACGACGGACATACCGTGGTCGAAGCAGGCAGCGGCGCCGAGGCGCTAAGCCATCTCGACACGACGGGGAGGTTCGACCTGCTGATGACTGATCTCGGCATGCCCAAGATGAACGGCTGGGAACTGATCCGCAGTGCGAAGATGAAGCGCCCCGAGCTGCCAGTCGTGCTCATCACCGGCTGGGGCGAAACCCCGCGGGGGCAGCGACCGTCCGACCCGCAGCCAGACGCCATCGTGGCCAAGCCGGTCACGGAGGACGACCTCCGCCAGGCGATCGTCCGCTTCCACAGGCCGGTCGCGTCGGCCTGACCCGAGAGAGAGGACGCCATGCATCGCAGCACCACCGCCAGCGTCGCCGTGTCCGTGCTGCTCTTCGCGCTCGCCCTCGACTGCCCCGCCGGCCCGGCGCACGCCTTCGCGCTCGATCTCCGCGAGGTGGAAACCGTCGCCACCCAGCATCACCGCGATCCCACGTCGCTGGTGATTTTGCGCGGGCGGCTCGAGCAGGAGGCGGCAGACGATCCGACGTGCGACCGCCTGCTGGCCCTGGCGAGGCTCTGGTTCATCACAGGCAGCCAGGCGTCCGGGTCGGCGGCGAAGCTGGAGGCATATGCGCGTGCCCGCGATCTCGGACGGCGCGCGCTCGCCCTCGACTCCGGTAGCGCTGCCGCTCAGTTCTGGTTAACGGCGAGCACCGCCCGCTGGGGCCACACCCAGGGCGTCATGCAGTCGCTCGGCTTGCTGGGCGAGGTGCGCCGCGGCATTGATAGGGTGCTCGAGCTGGATCCCCGCTTCACGCGTGGCTATGCCCTGGCCGGGCACTTCGCTCTAGAGCTGCCGCCCCTGTTAGGCGGGAACGCGGCCCGGGCCGAGGAGATGTTCCGCAAAGGCCTGACGCTTGATCCGCACTTCACCTCGATGCGCGTCGGCCTAGCGAAGAGCCTGCTGCGCCAGGGACGGATCGACGAGGCGCGGGCCGAGCTCGAGCGCACCCTCGCCGAATCGACCCCAACGAACGAGGCCGACTGGACGCTTGAGGACGCCCCTGAGGCGCGACGTCACCTGGAGCTTCCAGCCCTTCAGACGCAACCACCAGCTGTCCGCGGAGGATCGCGCGAAACGCCTGGATAGCCGAACTAACCCGGACCCGCCCGGTCGATGCCGATCGGTGCTATGGTAGCGGCGTCGCGACAATGATGATGACTTTAGCCGCTCAAATCATTGTGATCGACGACAACGCCGATGTTGTCGATATCCTGACGACTTACCTCGCCGACGAGGGCTACCGGGTCTCAGGCGCGCTGAGCGGTGACGACGGCCTGCATCGCGTGATCTCGTCCCATCCTGACCTCGTGATCCTGGATATCGCCCTGCCCGGCAACATGAACGGCATCGAGATGCTCAAGCGAATTCGTTCGATCGCCCCGAGGCCGGAGCCCACGCGCCTTCAGGTCGGACGCTTCATCCAGACCTGTCGTCGCGCAAGTAATAGGTCTTGGTCGGCGTGTGCTCGAACAGGTCCAGTTGGTGTTAACCGCCGACTTCAAATCGTTCTGCGCGATCGGGGCCCAGACCGGGTCGCCGTCAATGTTGAGAGCACCGCCGGAGTCTTGCTGAAGAAGACCGGCGGAGGGTCGGCTTTCACCCCCTCGATGTTCTTGGGGATGATCTGGCTGGTGTCGATGTTTGCGAGGACGCGGTCCAGCGCAATCACCCGCTCGTCGAGCGGCACCGACGCGGCGATCTCGCCGAGCAGGGTCTGCAACTGTTCGCGCGGTAGTGTGGGGAAATTGGGCTCGGTGATCTTGAAATCGGAAAAGCTCACCAGACGGTCGTCCACCGCCACACTGGTGTCGGACTCCACTTTGAGCGTGCCAAGCGCCGGCTTGTCCGAGCCCTTCGCCGAGTAAGACACCGCGGCATAGGGACGGCGTGCTTCTGGTTGACCCAACTCGCGACCTGCGGCTGGTAGACGATCAGCGCGGCGCCGCTCGCCGTCGAATAGGCGCGCGGCCAGCCTTCCTCGGCCGGCGCGGCAGCGGCGGGCGCGGCGGCGGGTTTGGCGCCAGGCGTCTGCGCCTCGAGCAGCGGACCGACCGGCCAGGCCAGGAGGCTGACGATCGTGGCGGCGGCAATCCGCGCCCGGGTTCGAGAATGAATCTGGCGCATGGGATGACCTCTCTCGGAGACTCTACTCGTTAAGGCGCTTTCACCGACCGGAATCCGAGATGGTCGTGCCGGTACCGACATCACCCTTGCCGCGGGTGCCCACCATGTAGCGCGAGCAGTACTGATCGGTGCAGAGAAAGGAACCACCGCGGTGCGTTTCGCCACACGACCGTTTCTTACCCGCTAACTCTTCCCTATCAAGGCGCTCGGCGGCTGTTCAAAACGGAACAATTCAATCCCACCTGGGCCACTCTCCCGGTCACGGGAGGGCACGTGAGCTCAGTCAGATATCCAAACGGTCGGGTGTCGTCGAAGGCTTGAAAACGGTTGGATTTGTCGAATCTCTTTCAGGCGGCCCTTCGACGAAGTGTGTTCGGGTCAGCGTGTGGGCGCCACGCTGGCTTCGTCCTCAGTCGGGCAGCCGAATCCCTCGACCTTGACGCCGAGACGCCTCAGGGCATCGAGCGCGAGCAGGCGCTGGTAGGCGTTGAAGGTGATCACGTGCGCGAACATGCCCGCGAAGGAGAACGTCTCGGGCGGCTCGCATAGCGCGTCGACGAAGGTGTCGCTCCAGGCGTTGCGGTTGCGCACATCGGTGAGAATCCGATTGAACTGCACGTCGGCTTTTTCGAGTCGAGTGAGGAGCGCGGCGGGCGTTCGCTGTTCGGGCGGCTCGGTGTTGAGATCGGCCAGCGACGCGCCGGTGAGTGCCGCGGTCCAGATCTCCTTGGTCGAGACGAGCCGCCGGAGCAGTTCGCGCAAGCTCTGCGCCGGGCTGTCCCAGGGAAACACCTGCGCCGGATTGTTGAGCGGCTTGTCCAGCTGGGCGTCGCTCAGGCCGCGCGCGTGCTCCAGCAGCTTCCGCAAGTGAAACGATTCGGCTCCCGCGAACATCTCGTACAGATCCATGGTCTCTCCTTCCGACGCGGAAGCTGGCGCGCAGAAGTGGATCGCGTTCGGCGCCGGCAGGTGGCAGTGGGTGGCGCCCATCCGCCGATACAGGCTCGGCGAGATCTTGAACGCGCGGCGGAACGCGCGCGTGAACGCCTCGAGCGATCCGTAGTGGCGTCGAAGGCGACTTCGGTGATCGACTGTTCCGTCCGCCCCAGCTGCCAGGCGGCTCGCTCGAGCAGCAGCCGCCGCCGCATCGCCGCGGGCGTCTCCTCGATCAACGCGCCGAACACACGAAAGAACTGCGCGCGGCTGCGATAGGCGCGACGGGCCAGCTGCCCGGCGTTCGCATCGTCTTCCAGCGAGCCGAGCACCACCTGCGACAGCTTCTCGGCCTCACTCGCTGCGCTCATGGCTTCCTGCGTCGAGGGGCATGGTAGCGTTCGGCCCGCCCGCCGCGCCTGATTATCCGTCTCTTTCTTCACGGCATCGAAATCGTCCCTTCGAACGAGCCTTCGGTCGCGCCAGTCGCCGGATCGAAGCTCCGCCGTCTACGAAACTTCCCGTTGCTCCCGCGAACCGGCCCGTTCCGCCCGAGACCACGGCGTGCTCCACAATCGACACAATCGGTCCTCCCTGCGCCTGCCCCGTGAAGTCGGCCGTCAACGCGTCGCCGTTGGCTGCCTCGAACGTGAATGTCCCGCGGCAGTCCGGGTCGCGAAGTTCGCCGTGTGCGGGAATTCGACGGTGAACCGGCCAAGATGCGTCGCGTTACCGGTCGCCGAGCCGTCCACGAAGCCGAACGGCGGTTGCTGGGGCGTCAAGGTCTGCGTCCCTTCGAATCGGCCCTTGAACGGCACCTCCCGAGAGCCCTGACTGCGAGCTCCCAGACCAGGCGAATCGAGCGGGCGGGCCAACGAGGGCTCGGTAGGCGAACCAGTTTGACGGCAGCCGGCGCAGAGCAGGACGCCGAGGGCGGCAATGGCGAACGAAACCTTCATGGGTGATCAAGGAAGTGCGCACCACCGCCGAGCCGACGCCGATCGAGGTCGACAAGCTCGGACTGGGAATATTCGCGTCCGACTGGTCGCGCGATGGGCGCTACATCATGTACGTCGGCGGGGGCCGTGCGATCGCGAGAGCGACCTGTGGGTGGCGCCTGTCTCGACGCACGAAGACGCGCGCGTATTCCTCGACTCCACGTTTATCGAGACGCACGGCCGTTTCGCGCCTCGGGCGCCGTGGCTGGCGTATGTGTCGAATGAAACAGGCCAGCTGGAAGTGTATGTCGATCGATTTCCGGATCTCGGCGCCAAACGCCTCGTCTCGACGAAGGGCGGCCGCTGGCCGCGCTGGGCGAGCGACGGTCGCGAGCTCTTTTACATCTCGCCCGAGAATCAACTGATGGCCGTCGCCATCACCGGTACTCCCGATCGACTGGGCATCGGCGTGCCGCGCCCGCTGTTCGCGGTCCGGCCCCGTCCTCCCGTCAGGCTCGACGCGTATCCGCTACGACGTCTCGCCAGACGGCCAGCGTTTCTCGTCGACGCCTTGGTGGAGGACACGGCCTCGACCGCCATCACGCTGGCCCTCAATTGGGCGGACGGCCTGACGAATCGATAGATGATCAGGCCACGATCAGTGCAGAACGTGGCCCTTGGCCGTCCCTGTCGCGCGCGGCGGCTTCCGGAGATCCGGGCTGTCGGCTTCGAAGGATTCTGCGTGACGCGAGGAGCGAGACGGCCGCTTCGACCAGCCGCTCGTGATGTGGGCCGAAGGCCGCGGCCTGGATCGAGTACAAGGTCACGACGATCCGGGCATCGTCTCCCTGGCAGGGGAAGGCGGCGGCGCTGCAGAGCGAGCCGGCCTCGACGTCGTAGAGGTCGAGCACGGCCTCTGCATTGATCATGGCCTGGCCCAGACCGGCGACCCAGCCGCTCACGCGCTCCCCGATCGGAATCGCGACGTCAGTAACGGAACGGGCGTGCCTGCCAGTGACGCGCAGCGGCACGAGGCGCTCCGTCGCCTCGTCCACCGTGAACACGGCGACTGTATCCACTTCGGGCAACGTGCACAGCACGGTTGCCAGTGCACTCCATCGGCACTCGGCGCCGGACGCGAGCCGCAGCGCCGCGCCGAGCTGCATGGCGACGCGAATCTCGTCGTCACTTTCGGGGGCCGCCTTCAACGGCGCTGACGCCGGCAAGTGCAGGGCGGCCGTCTCGGCGCCGTCGACCTCATCGGGCGCCGCGATCTGGCCGGACTCGCACATCTCACGGAACGCGTCGACGATTGCCGGGTCGTACATCGTGCCGCGCCGCGTCTCGATGAGCGCCAGCGCTTGACGCGCCGACATGCGCGCGGCGGTACGGACGATCCGATCTGAGGGCGTCGAAGCAATCGACCACGGCGAGAATCCTGCCGCCGAGCGGAATGTCTGCGCCGCGCAACCCGTCGGGATACCCGGTCCCGTCCCAATTCTCGTGATGATGGCGGACGATCGGGACCACCGGGTACGGGAAATCGACCTCCGACAGGATCTCGGCGCCGACGCGCGCGTGCAGCTTCATGCGCTCGAACTCCGCCGGTGTGAGGCGCCCGGCTTGTTGAGGATGCGCTCCGGGATCGCGAGCTTGCCGACATCGTGCAGCAGGGCGGCGGTCTCGATGGCGCGCAACTGCAGCTCTCTCGACGCCGATCCGAACCGCGAGCTTGACGGCTATCCGCTGGACCCGCCGGATGTGATCGTGTGTCACGCCGTCCTTCGCATCAATGGCGTGTGCGAGCGCTTCGATAGTCGAGAGGTGCAAGCGATTCGACCTCGGCCAGGTGATCGAGCTGCTCGGCCATTCGCCCGGTCGCGTGCCGGTAGGCGTAATGCAGGATGACCGCCAGGAGCAACGGGAACGAGAGCACGACGATGCCGTAAGTGCCGAACTGCAGGGCAAACACGACGAAGGCTGCGCCGACCGCACCGGCGATGAAGGTCAGCCAGAGGTGCAGGAAGTGAGCCCGCCAGATCGTCAGAGCATTCCCGCGCTCGTGCAGTGCGATAGCCACCGCCACCGAAAAGTGTTCAGGAAGAAATACTGCGCCGCAAAGAGCAACAGCCAAGGTCCGACCCCCTCTGGACCGAAGGGTTGCGTGGATAGAGGCTGGAGCCCCGACACCAGGAAGAAGGTCTGCGCGGAAAGCCACATCGCGAGCGGCGGGGCCGCGGCGTTGAACAGGAGGCGCTCGAGGGTGAGGCCGGTCCGCACGACGCGCGCCGACATGACGAGGCTGTCGAGAGCAACCGCCAGGGTGGCGGCCGCTGGCCCGAACACGACGGCACTCGTCAGCGTGAACACATCAGAGATCGAGAAGTTCACCGACGTCGTCGGGATCTTGAGGACGGCCGTGCCGCTCGCCAGCGTCAGGCCGACAAGTACCCAAAACTGCACGGACGGCGGCGTAGTCGCAAGTTCGGCGACCGAAGCCGCCAGCACAATGCAACCAGCGCACAAGACCGCCAGAACGTACGGGCGCGCCCGCGACCGGGCGGCGTCACTTAACGCGGGCATCCCGGAAGCACCTCTCTCACCGTGTCCTAAATTGGACGTTGCAGTGCTCTCGATTCCTCTAAAAGCCAGGTCCAGCGGCTATGTGCCGTTAAAGAACGCGGTGTTGTTCCGGCGCAGCACACTCGCGGCTACCCGCGCCGGCGACGTGACTTCCCCATAACGCTTTGTTCGACAAGGTCTTGCAGTCATTGCTCCAACAGGTTCGACGTTTGCACCTCAGCAGTCTGCAAATCGTCAACCGCTCGAGGAGGTCACATGACCCGCTGGTTTTCGAGCCGTTGCCGTCGTGTCGGTCATCGTGCTCACGCAGCCGGCCGTCAATCACGCCGGCAGCGGCGAGAAACGCTCCAAGCTCGATCGCGTGCTGCGGAAGGCGGCCGACGCCGGCGACTCCGCTCCCGCAACGCGTCATCGTGCGGACACGCGCCGGCCGCGCGACCGACGTCGAGGACCGCTCGGAAGAAGCACGGCGATCGCATCGAGTCGGTGCATCAGCGGATCAACGCATTCACCGCGACGGTTCATGGCGAGGACCTGTCGGCACTCGAACGGGATCCGGACGTCGAGGCCGTCTCGATCGACGCCATCCTGACCGCCGATCACGCCATGCAGGAAATGCGCGGACGAGGACGCTCAATCCGAGAACCTCCTCGTCTCGGCGCTCGGACTCGCCGACACGCCGTACGACGGCGAGAAGGTCGGCATCGCCGTGATCGATTCGGGACTCGAGAAGAGCGAGGACCTCTCGGGCGGCCGTGCCGACAGATTCTTCGACTTCACGGCGGACGGCAGGCCGGGCCATCCCTACGACGACTACGGCCATGGCACCCACGTCGCCACCTGATTGCGGGCAAGGGAAAGGATTCGGAGCGCGACGTCGAGGTCCTGGAGAACGGCAAACGCCATCGCATAAAGCTCGCGCTCTACCGAGGGCTGGCGCCCAAAGCGCGCATCATCAGTCTCAAGGTGCTCGACGCGAACGGCGCGGGCTATACGAGCTCCGTGCTCCGCGCCCTCGAGTTCGTCGTCGCCAATCGAGACAAGCTGAAGATCGACATCATCAATCTGTCGCTCGGACATCCGATTTACGAATCGCCCGACACCGATCCGCTCGTTCGCGCGGTCGAGGACGCCACTCGGGCCGGCATCGTCGTCGTGGCGTCGGCGGGCAATCACGGCATGAACCAGGAGACCGGCGAGATCGGCTACGCCGGCATTACCTCGCCCGGCAACGCGCCGTCAGCGATCACGGTCGGCGCGCTCGACATGCACGACACCGTCGATCGATCGACGACACCGTCGCGCCGTACAGCTCGCGCGGGCCGGCATGGTATTCAGGCGTGGCGAAGCCAGACCTGGTGGCGCCGGGACACCGGCTCGTCGCCGTCGGCGCGTTTGGGGGCTCCCTCTACGAGAGACTGCCGAGCGCCGGGTGTGGGGCCGCGCGAAGGAGAAGAAAGCGCGCTACCTTCGGCTCAGCGGCAGCAGCATGGCCGCCGCGGTCACGAGCGGCGTGGTCGCGTTGATGGTTGAGGCGAACCGTGAACGGTACGAGGCGCCGCTGACGCCGAACGCGGTGAAGGCGATCCTCGAATACACGGCGCTGCCGCTTCAGGGAGAGAACTCGCTCGCCCAGGGCACAGGTGGACTGAACGGCGCGCGGCGCCGTCCTGCTGGCCGAATCGATCGATCCGGGGCGGCCGGTCGGCGCCTGGTGGCTCACCTCCGGCGTGCAGCCTTGGACAGTTCATCGAAGGACGCTCGTTCGCCTGGTCTCAATCGATCATCTGGGGTAACCGGATCGCCGCCGGCGAGGTCGTCTTCGCGAACCGGCTGGCGTGGGACGAAACGGTCATCTGGGGCACCGACGACAGCGACACCGTAATCTGGGGGACCACCGACGACGACACGGTCATCTGGGGCACGACCGATGTGGTTTGGGATGACACGTCGGTGTGGAGTCACACGGTCATCTGGGGCACCGGCTTGCTTGGTACCATCGATGGCAGCGGCGTTCTCGGGCCGGACACCGTCATCTGGGGGACCATCGATCCGAACCAATGATGAACGCGAACGCCGTCCTACAGCTGTAGCTGAAGACGGCTCTGGAAGATCTGTCGGCGTTCACGAGGGCTTCGGCGGGCCTAGAGGCTCGCCCTACCAACGGGCGACCGCGTGTCGAATTCCCGCCCGGAGGCGCATCTCTCGGTGGTCACCATGTGCCCGCTGGGTCGCAGCGGGCAATTGTGCCGAACTCGACATCCATCATCGAGGTCGTCGTCAACAGGAGAGCTGGGCGGAGCCCTGACGCCAGCGCGGCCGCAGGAGTGCTAGGCTGGCGGCCGGATCCCTTCACAAGGAGAAGCTTTGCCCGCATGAAAGAGCCTGGCCGAGCTGCACCAAGACGACGCTGATCGGCGGAGTACTCATCGTGCTGCCGATCTACCTGTCCATCCTGATGGTGGCAAAGACGCTGTCCATCATCGTCGCGCTGCTGGCGCCGGTTACTGCGACAATCCCCGCCGGGGCACAGTTCCGGCAGCTCATCGCCGTCCTGATCGTGCTGGCTGTCTGCTTCGTCGCCGGGATCGTCGTGCGCACCGGCGCGGGGTTGCGCGCCAAGAGTGCGCTCGAGCGCTCGGTGCTCGAGAAGAATCCCGGGCTATGAGCTGGTGCGGGGCCTCACCGCGCGCGTCTCAGGCGACGAGCGCGAGGGCGCGTTCCGGCCGGCCCTGGTGGAAATCGAGGACGCGCTGTCCCCTGGCTTCATCATCGAGGAGCTGGACGACGGCCGCTACACCGTGCTCGTCCCCTCGGTGCCGACGCCCGCGGCCGGTGCGTTGTTCATCCTGCCGCGCGAGCGCGTGCATCCGGTCGACGTCCCTTTCACGCAGGCCGTGAAGGTCATCTCCAAGTGGGGCGCCGGCGCAGGGGAACTGGCCAGAGGAGTGTCGATGCATTCCTGATCACTGCAACGATTTCTTTTTGGATCAGCCCTTGCCCCGGCTATTCTGGTTCACTGGTCATCATCTGATCTGAAGGAGAGTCATGCCGTTCATCAAGGCAGTGCCAATGCGGCCCGTGGCCCTGATGGTCGCCCTGGCGATATCCGTGGCGGGCGCGGGCGCCCAGACGGTCGTCAAGCCGCCAAAGAACCGATACACGCCGCAGCAGGACGTGGAGCTCGGTCGCGAGGCCGCGGCCGAGGTTCGAAAGCAATACCCCTCATCAGCGACGAAAAGATCGCCAGCTACCTCACCGAGCTTGGCGATCGGCTCGTAGCTCACGCGCCCCCGAGCTCAAGGAACCGGTCTATCGAGTACTCGTTCACGCCCGTGAACCTGAAGGAGATCAACGCCTTTGCGCTGCCCGGCGGGCCGATGTTCGTCCACCGCGGCATGTTCGACGCGGCGGCGGCGGAGGGCGAAGTGGTTGGCGTGATGGCCCACGAGCTCTCGCACGTGCTGCTGCGGCATGGGACGGCCAACGCGTCGAAGGCGCAGAACCCGTGGCTGCAGCTGGGCCAGCTCGCTGGCGCGGTTGGCGGCGCGGTCGTCGGCGGATCAGTCGGCGGCGTGATCGCGCAGGGCAGCCAGTTCGGGCTCGGCACCCTGCTGCTGAAGTACAGCCGCGAGTACGAAAAGCAGGCCGACCTGCTCGGCGCCCAGATCATGGCGCGCGCCGGCTACGATCCGCGGCAGCTCGCCCGCATGTTCGAGACGATCGAGCGCGAGTCGAAGAGCAGTGGCGGCGGCGGCCCGCAGTGGATGAGCAGCCACCCGAATCCCGGGAACCGAACGGTGTACATCACCAAGGAAGCGGAGATGCTGAAACTTGGCACTCCCGCCGACCAGAGCGGCTTCCAGCCGATCAAGGCCGCGTTCGCCGCCATGCCGCCGGCAAAGTCGATGGGCGACGTCGAGCGCGGCAAGGGCGGGTCGGGCAGCGAGCAGCAAGGCGCTCAATCGGTCGGCACGCCCGGGCAGCCGGTGCCGGCGCCAGCGTCGCAGTACCGGACCGTCAGCGGCGGAAGGATCTTTCAAGCCGCCGTTCCGTCGAACTGGACCAGCGTGTCGTCGAACAGCTCGATCAAGGTCGTCCCGCAGAATGGCTACGGTCCGCTGAACGGCGAGGTCGTGTTCAGCCACGGCGTCGAGTTCGGCGTCGTGAAGGCGCAGTCGCGCAACCTGCAGGAAGCGACGAATGCCTGGCTGCAGACCGTCGGACAGGCCAATCCGCAGCTGCGCGCCGCCGGACCGCAGCAGGCGATCCGCATTTCGCAGCGGTCGGCCATTGCGACACCGCTCGTCAATCCTTCGCCGCTCGGCGGCCAGGAGCGCATCGGTCTCTATACGACGTTTCTCGCGGACGGGAGCCTCTTCTACTACCTGACCATCGTGCCCGAGGGCGAGGCGCAGAACTACCAAGCAGGTGTTCCGGCGGATTGGCGAGTCTCTGCGGCTGACCGAAGTCCAGTAAGGTCAGCGCGCGAAAGCTCGAGCTCGCCGGCCAGGAACTGGGGGCCTGAAAGGCCCGCCCTACTGCTGATCGACCGTCGATCCCACCATCGACGGATGGAGCGTGCAGTGGTACGGACCGTCGGCGGCGAGCGTCATCGGCGCGCTGAAAGCTCCCGGCGCAATGTTTCCCGTGTCCAGGCGGCCGTCGTCGAGCCGCACGCGATGCGTCTGCGAATCGACGTTGTGCCACACCACGGTTTTTCCGGGCGCCACCGCTGCCGGGTTGGGCGTGAACGACCGCGAGCCGTTGTCCGCGACGATGTCGATCACGATCGCATCTGGCGGCGGCGCGGGCGAAGGACTCGCGGGTGACGGATTGTCACTGGTGCAAGCGGAAACGGCGAGTGCAAGCGCGGCGATGCCTAGCGCAACTATCTTCGACACGTGACCTCCGGGCTGAGAGGTTGATGAGAACGCGCCGCAGACGAGCAACGCGTTGCGGATCGCCCTGGTAGAGCGTCCACACTTGCCTAACCTTCGATTCGGGTGGGTTATTCCAGGTCTGGGCACAGTCGAGGGACCACGCCGAGAATCCAGCACACGCCGATGGCCCGCGTTGTGCGCCGTTGCGCTTGCTTAGGAGCTCTCTGACGATTTCCGGCAAGCGCAGGCGGCGTCGCGAGTTGGTGCTCACCGGGCTCGGAAACCACCCCGGCATCAACCTCTGAGACAATATTGGACCGTGGCTGGTCGGGCTTCTCTTAGCATCGAGTTGCTCGGTGGCTTCCGTGTCCTCGCCAACGGCCGTCCGCTCGCTCAGCCGGTAAGCGCGCGACAGCAGGAGCTCATCGCCTTCCTCGTCCTTCATGCGCGCAGCGGTCCAATCCAGCGTCAGCGGGTCAGCGGTTCGTTATGGCCGGAGTCGAGCGACGAACAGGCACTGACCAATCTCCGGCGTGAGCTGCACCATCTGCAACGGTCGCCCAATCTGCACGCGCTCGTCGACGTCGGCTCGCGCACCCTCGCATGGCGGGACGCGGCTTCAGCGACCGTGGACGTGGCGGGCTTCGAGGCTGCGGCCGATCGCGGCCTCGAGGACAGCCGCAGTGCACTGCAGGAAGCAGCCCGTCTGTACAAGGGCGATCTGCTGCCTGCTTGCTCGGGCGAATGGATCGAGGCCGACCGCGAACGTCTGCGTCAACGCGCTCAGCAGGTTCTCTCGCGGCTGGTCGGCCTGCTCGAAGCCGATCGGGCCTTCAGTGATGCGATCGAACACGCCCAACAGCTGCTCCGTCTCGATCCGCTCGACGAACAGGCGTGGTGCGCCCTCATGCGTTGTCACGCGCGACGCGGGGAGCGGGCCACGGCGCTGCACCTCTATCAGCAGTGCACGGCGCTGCTGCGGAAGGACCTCGGCGTTGGGCCGAGCGCGCAGACCCGCCTCACCTACCGCGAGATTCTCGACCTCGACGCGGAAGCCCCCGTCGTCCCAGCTCCGCCGCGCACAGCCGTGTATCCACTCGTGGGCCGCCAATCGGAATGGCACGCGCTGGTCAACGCCTGGCGCGCAGCCGGGTCGGGACAGGCGAGGCTGTGCCTGATCCGAGGTGAAGCGGGCATCGGCAAGACCAGGCTCGCCGAGGAGCTCGTTGATTGGTCACGTCTCAACGGCATCGACTCGGCCACGACGCGATGCTATGCGGGCGAAGGACGCCTGGCATATGCACCTATCGTCGGCTGGCTGAAAAGCGCGGCGCTGCGGCCCGCACTGGCGAAACTGGATCCGACCTGGATGACTGACGTCGCCCGGCTTCATCCGGCAGTACTCGCGGAGCGGACCGAGGTCCCGCCACCCACCCCGCAGTTGGAGAGCTGGCAGCACTTGCGCTTCTTCGAGGCGCTCACGCAGGCATTCCGATCGGCCGCTCCCCTGATTCTCGTCGTCGACGACCTGCAGTGGGCCGACGGCGACACCCTGGACTGGCTGCAATATTTCGTGCGCTCGGCCGCCGACGTGCACTGTCTCGTCGTCGGCACCGCGCGCGCCGAGGAGGAGCAGGACAACCCTCCCCTGGGTCGGTTGCTCGCTCATCTCGAGCGCGATAACCTCGTGACGACGATCGCGCTGGGCCCGCTCGACCAGATGGCCACGGCGCAGCTCGCCGGCGAGGTGGCCGGACATCAGCTCGACGATGCGACGCTGGCGCGGACCTTTCACGAAACCGAAGGACATCCGTTGTTCATCGTCGAACGAGGACGGATGGAGCCGGCCGCGCAGACGGACTCGCCAGGCGAGAGCATGCTGCCGGAAGTGCAGGCCGTCGTCGCGGCGCGCCTGGCGCTGCTCTCGGACACCGCGCGGGCGGCCGCGGAGGTTGCCGCGGCAGTGGGCCGCGACTTCAGGTTCGACCTTCTCGCTCAGGCAAGCGACCTCGAAGAAGACACGCTCGTGCGCGCCCTCGACGAGCTCTGGCGCCGCCACATCGTCCGCGCTCAGACCGACGAGCGCTGGGATTTCAGCCACGACCGCATTCGCGAGGTGGCCTACGCTTCGATCGGACCGGCGCGGCGCAGGCTCATCCATCGGCGGATCGCACAGGGGCTGGAGCTTCTTTTCGCGGATCGACTGGACGATATGAGCGCGTCGATTGCCGTGCACCTCGAACGGGGCGGTCAGCCGGCGCGGGCGGTGCCGTTCCTCGAACGCGCGGCCGCGGTGGCGATGCGTGTGTCGGCTACCGAAGAAGCAATCCGCTGTCTCACGCACGCACTGTCGATCGTCGGGACGCTGCCGGCAGAACGCGATCGAGACGCCAGGGAGCTCGCGTTGCGGTCTACCCTGTCGATTGCACTCAACTCGGGGCGTGGGTATGGTGCGCCGGAAATTCAGGAGAACCTGGATCGTGTCTTCACGTTGTCGCTCTCCGATGGACGCGGCGAGGTGCCCGTCCCCTGGTTGTGGGTGGCCTTCACGGTCCGGTTCATGCTGGGCGACTTGAAAGGCACGCGCGAGGTGTCGGAGCAGGCGCTCGCACGCAGCGCCGCCGACCCGTCCTGCCGGTGCGAGGCGCATCACGCGATGGCCGCCACACTATTGAGTGTCGGAGAGCTCGAGGCGTCGAAACATCATTTCGAGGTGGCTCTCGCCGCATACGACGAAGAGCATCCGCAGCGATCTGCTCTGGGCTCGGACCTCGGCGTGTTTGCGAATGCGTGGTGCTCGCACACATTGTGGCTGTTGGGGGATGACAACGCTGCGTTAGCTCATGCCGAGCGAGCCATCGCCCTCGCGCAGCGTCGCGATCACCTGTACAGCCAGGCTCTTGCCCTCGCGTACGCCGCGCTTCTCCACCAGATGCGCCGCGACCGCGAGTCCGTGCGCAGCTGCGCCGAGGCGGTTGTGTCGCTGTGCGATCGGTACGGATTCGCGTACTGACGGAGACTGGGCGCGCGCCCTGCTCGGATGGGCGCTGGGGCAGGAGCAGCGCGCCGAAGGAGCGGTCATGATCGAGTCGGCCCTTGAGCGACTCGACCGACAGCGCGCGCAGGCGCGACGCCCATATTACCTGTCGTTGCTCGCGGACACCTACAACCGCCTTGGGGATCGTGCTCGCGCGACGTCGATCGTGAACGCGGCAACTGCCATGGCACTCGACCGCGGCGACATGTGGTGGCTTCCCGCGCTTTACCTCCAGCAGGGCGAGCTCGAGCCAACCCCTGTTGGCGAGTCGACGCTCCGGCGTGCGCTCGCGTTGGCCCGCGTCCAGAACAGCCGCGCCCTCGAGCGTCGGATTCTCGCATCTCCGGCTGCGCGCTCCATCCGGGACGCGGTGCCGCCTTCCTGACCCTCCGGAAAACCGCCGCCTCGACGGAACGGTTTCGCGAACGTTTCCGGAACGGCTGGCCTCATAGGCTGTCTCGCAGGAGGACAGCTTATGAGCATCACACGTAACGTCGCCGTCGCGGTCGCATCTCTCAGCCTGGGGGGAGCCCTCTCCACCACTTTCGTCTTCGCGCAGTCCGCGCATGTCCTTGTGCCGGCGGACAAGGTGCAGTGGGGGCCGGCGCCACCTGCACTGCCAGCCGGGGCCGAGATCGCCGTTCTCGAGGGCAATCCGTCGGAAAAGGGAGCGGTGACGCTCCGTCTCCGGTTTCCAGCCAACTACAACATTCCGCCGCACTGGCACAGCATGGCTGAGCGAGTGACGGTGCTGTCTGGAACGCTCAATGTCGGGATGGGGGACAAGCTCGACCGTCCCGCCAGTCAGGCGCTGGAGCCGGGCGGCTTCGTCTCGCTCCCACCGAAGATGCACCACTTCGCCTGGACCGCTGTGCCAACGGTCGTGCAGATCAATCTGGAAGGGCCGTTCGACATCTTCTATGTCAACCCGGCAGACAACCCGCAGACGAAGACGTCGACGACGAGTCGGTAGCGCGCAAAGTGAGCCGCAGCGGTCGTGAACAGCGCGCCGCTGCCGCGATTGATGACGAGGTCGTCGGCCGGGTTCCTGCGGAACTGCTCATGGACACACCCTTGGGCCCGGCCGCCACAACACCCATGAGGAATTTGTATGCTGCTTTCAAATCCGTTCTTCCGCGAGGTTGGTTCCGGGCCCGGAGTCGTCTGCCTCCATGCCAACGCCAGCACGTCGAGCCAATGGCGGGGGCTCATGGACTCGCTTGCGCCCAGGTTTCACGTACTGGCCGCCGACTCGTTCGGCGCGGGCAGGAGTCCTGCATGGCCATCGGATCGTCAGGTGTCGCTTCGAGACGAGGTCGAACTGCTGCAGCCGGTTTTTGATCGTGCAGGCGAGCGATTTGCGCTGGTCGCCCATTCATACGGTGCGGCAATCGCATTGATCGCTGCCCTCTCTCAGCCCCGTCGAATCCAGGCGCTGGCCCTGTATGAGCCCACGCTGTTCGGACTACTCGACGCGGAATCTCCGCCTCCGAATGAAGCCGACGGCATTCGCGGTGCCGTTGCCAGCGCAGCAGCCGCTGTCGAAGCTGGCGATCTGGGCGGTGCAGCTGAGTATTTCGTGGACTTCTGGATGGGCAGAGGTGCCTGGGCGCGCACACCCGAACCGCGCAAAGGCCCGATCGCTCAGTCCATTGTCAACGTCCGGGGGTGGGCGGACGCGTTGTTCAATGAGCCCACGCCTCTTGCCGCATTCTCCCAACTGAAGGTTCCGGTCCTCTACATGATGGGAAGCAAGTCGCCGTCATCGTCGCGAGGTGTCGGGCGGCTTCTCATACGAGCGCTTCCGAAAGTACAAGTCGTCGAGTTCAACGGGATGGGCCATATGGGCCCGGTCACTCACCCCGAGGTTGTCAATGACGCCATCTCGCGCTTCCTCGAACCGGCGACTGATCCGGCGAGGCTCGACGGATTCAAGCAGCGCCCGACGACGGGTTCGCAGATCGGTTGACGCGGCGCTCATCTCCGTTCCAATCGCATCTGTTGAGCCTTCAAGGCGGAGGCGCCCCGGGAGCTCTTTCGCATCGTCGTCAACTGGAGAGCTGCAGCAGAGCCCTGACGCCAGCGCGCCGCGGGAGTGCTAGGCTGACGCCGGATCCCTCACAAGGAGAACTGGCGCATGAAAGGTCTGGCCGAGCTCACCAAGACGACGCTGATCGGCGGAGTACTCATCGTGCTGCCGATCTACCTGTCCATCCTGATGGTGGCAAAGACGCTGTCCATCATCGTCGCGCTGCTGGCGCCGGTTACTGCGACAATCCCCGCCGGGGCACAGTTCCGGCAGCTCATCGCCGTCCTGATCGTGTTGGCTGTCTGCTTCGTCGCCGGGATCGTCGTGCGCACCGGCGCGGGGTTGCGCGCCAAGAGTGCGCTCGAGCGCTCGGTGCTCGAGAAGATCCCGGGCTATGAGCTGGTCCGGGGCCTCACCGCGCGCGTCTCGGGCGACGAGCGCGAGGGCGCGTTCCGGCCGGCCCTGGTGGAAATCGAGGACGCGCTGTCCCTGGCTTCATCATCGAGGAACTGGACGACGGCCGCTACACCGTGCTCGTCCCCTCGGTGCCGACGCCCGCGGCCGGTGCGTTGTTCATCCTGCCGCGCGAGCGCGTGCATCCGGTCGACGTCCCTTTCACGCAGGCCGTGAAGGTCATCTCCAAGTGGGGCGCCGGCGCAGGGGAACTGGCCAGAGGAGTGTCGATGCATTCCTGATCAATTCCGAGGCGTCATTGGAGGCCGCACGCCCGCCACCGCTCGTCAACGCATCGGCCGGATCGGCCAGTCGCTGCGCCTCACCGAAGTTCAGTGAAGGCGATCGTCATTACTTTGCGACGATGCTCAACGTCTTCGTTCCGAGGTCCTGACCGTTCAGCGTGACGGTGACTCGAACGTTCCATGTACCCGCCATCGACAGCCGCGCGGTGCCACGATACCTGCCGTCGCCCGCTGGCTCGAGCTTCGCGCTGGTGTGCATCTCCGGCATGTTCATCGACGGCATCGCAGGCATCGACAACGCTGCATTCACCTGAGCGTCGCTGACGCGAACGCCATCCTTCGCCACGATGACTTCGAACGTGTTGTCCCCGGAGGTCGGCGGTTCCGCTTCACTCCTGAACTGAATCTCCATCCCGGCGCCGGTCGTCGTCCCTTGCGTGACGCCGGCGCCCGGCGCCTCGTTCGAGCAGCTCGCCGCCAGGCAGGCAAGCAGGAGGCCCATCGCAGCCCGCCGCCTCACCGAAGGTCCTCGGTGACGACAGGGCCGGGAACTGCCGCGCCATAACGTTGCGGCCACCGCGTTCGAATGTCCTCGCCAATCGCGAACAGGCAGGGAATGAGGAACAGCACGTAAATGGTCGACGTGATCATGCCCCCGAAGGTGGGCGTGGCGATTGGCTGCGTGATGTCCATTCCCGACCCGCTCGCCAACATGATCGGCAGCAGTCCCAGCACCGTCGTCGCCACCGTCATCAGCTTGGGCCGCAGCCGCGCCACCGATCCTTCGACGACCGCTTCCATATAGGTCTGTCCCGCCGGCCGGCTGGCGAGCGCCTCGCGGATGAACTCGATCATGATGATGCCAGTCTGGATCGCCACGGCGAACAGCGAGACATAGCCGATGATGACGGCCGTCGTCATCGAGTAGCCCCGGTACCACTGGAGCAGTACGCCACCGACGAGGGCAAATGGTGCTGAGAGCATGATCAGCGAGCTGTCTGCCACCGACCGGAACGCCATGACCAGCAACCCGAACATGATGAGGAGGGTGATCGGCACGACAATGCGCAGCTTCGAGCGTGCCTCCTCGGCGTACTGATAAAGCCCGGTCCACTCGAGCGACGTAGCCCGCCGGCAGCTCGAGTTGCTGCTGGAGATGCGCTCGCGCCCGATCGACGTATTCCGGCGCCGTGATGTTGTCGAGATAGACGTAAATGTAGCCGGCGAGGTCGCCGTTGTCGTTTCGAATCATCTCCGGGGCTTCGCGCACGGCGACGTCGGCAACATCCGCCAGCGAGACGGCGCGGCCATCGGCCGTGATGACCGGTGTATTGCGCACCTTGGCCAGGGTATCGACGTACTCGGGTGAGTATTGAATCGCGAGCGGCACGATCGTCTTGTCGGATTGCCGGATGCCCACGACGTTGTCGCCGCCGAGTCCGAATTGCACCGTCGGCATGGCTTCCTCGACGGTCACGCCATGCGCCGCCATCCGTTCGAGGTCGAGTCGCGCATCGACGAAGTAGCCGCGCGAGATTCGTTCCGCGATGACCGCCTGAGTGCCGGGGAGGTCCTTGAGCAGGCCCTCGACCTGGCGCGCCACGTCTTCGATCGTCGCCAATTCAGGTCCCTTCACCTTGATCCCGACCGGCGTCTGAATACCGGTGTCCTGCATCATCACGCGTGTATTGATCGGCTGCGTCCAGCTGTTTACGTACCCGACGACCTGCATCGCGTCGTTCATCTCGGAGACGAGACGATCTTTGGTCATTCCGGGGCGCCACTGTGATCGTGGCTTCAACGTGACCGTGGTTTCGATCATTTCGACCGGCGCCGGGTCGGTCGCGGTGTCGGCGCGTCCCAGCTTGCCGAAGACTCGCTCCACTTCCGGGAACGCCTTCAGCTTCTTGTCCATCTGCTGCAGGATCCAGCCGGCCTCCTTCGACGGCAGCCCGGGCAGCGTCGTCGGCATGTACAGGATGGAGCCTTCCTCCATCTCCGGCATGTAGTCCTTCTGGAAGCCGACCATCACGACCGTCGAGACGACGAACAGCAGCGCGCTGAGCCCCACGAATGCGTAGCGGTAGCGAATCGTGCCGACAAGCGCGCGGCGATACGCGCGGACGAAGCGGCTCTCTGTCGGCCCGTCGGCCGGCGGGATGTGCCGCTTGAACACCCAGGCGATGATCGCGGGAAGCAGGAAGAGCGTGAGCAACGTCGAGAACGCCATCGCGAACGTCTTGCTGAACGCGAGCGGGTTGAACAGACGTCCCTCGCGGGCGCCGAGAAAGAAAATCGGCAGAAACGAGGTGACGATGATCAACATCGAGAAGAGCAGCGGCCGCGCATCGTCGCGGTGGCGCGGATGATGGTCTCCATGCCGCTCGGACGCGTGTCACCGTCCCGCGCCGGCCAGTTCCGCCGTGCAGTTCTCGACGATCACGATCGTGGCGTCGGCCATTTCGCCGATGGCGATCGAGAGGCCAGCCAGTGCGAACAGGTTGATCGTCTGGTCGAAGGCCGAGAGCGGCAGGGCCGTGAAGAGGGTGCCGAACAGCAGGACGCAGACCGGCGCCACGGCCGCGCGGAGGTTCTTGCAGCGCAACGCGCGATGACCACGATCACGACGATCAGTTCGTAGCCGATCGCCTGGAAGAAATTCGTCAGCGTGTCCCAGATCAGGCCGGAGCGATCGTAGGTCGTGACCAACTGGACACCCTGAGGCAGGGTCGGAGCGACCGCGGCCACCCTGCCTGCACCGCGCAGCGTCACCGCGAGCACGTTTCGCCCTGCTCCATGATCACGATGCCGCCGACGACTTCACCCTCGCCGTCGAGGTCTGCGATGCCGCGCCGGAGGTCGTAGCCGACCTGCAGGTAGCCGACATCCCGCAACTGAACCGCCTGCCCCGCCTTGTCTCGCCCGACGACGAGGTATTCGAGCTTGTCGAGGTCCTCGGTGTTCCACCGAACCACGCAGCTGGTATTCGCGGTTGGTGACTTCAATGGTTCGCCCGCCTGCTTCCTGGAACGCCCTCTGAAATGCGCGCGATGATCTGCTGCAGCGGGATGCCACGTTCAAGCGAGCAGCGGCGGCAGCAGGCGAACCTGGTACTGCTTTTCGAGGCCGCCGATCGACGCGACTTCCGCGACCCCGGCGGCTGACTGCAGCGCCGGCTTGACGGTGCTTTCGTTCAGGAGACGCAGTTCCCGGAGGTCGTGGTTGCGCTCCTCGTCGACCAGCGCGTATTGGAAAATCCACCCGACGCTGCTCGCATTAGGGCCAGATGACGACATTGGCGTCCGGCGGGAAGCTGGGCGCGGATCGCGTTGAGGCGATCGGCGACGTATTGGCGGGCGGCTGCGCGGCGGCCGGCGTCGCGCAGGATCACGTAGACGAACGGATACCCCATGTGCGAGGTCCCGCGAACCGACTCGATATCCGGCGATCCAGCCAGCGCGCGGATGATCGGTTCGGTGACCTCGGTCTCGATCACGAGCGGACTGCGTGGCCACTTGGTGTAGACGATGACCTGCGGGTCGGCGATGTCGGGGATCGCATCGAGCGGCGCCACGCGAAGCGCGTTGACGCTGAGTGCCGACGAGCGCGGCGGTCAGCGCCCACACCAGCCAGCGAAACCGGATGACGCTCCTGATGATGGCGGCGATCATCCCGCCTTAGAATCCCTTCAGCTTGTGGTCGGCGTCGATGAAAAAGCTGCCGAATGTCACGACCTGCTCGCCCGCCTTCAGGCCGTCGCGGTATCTCGGTATAGAGCTCTCCCTGCAGGCCCGCCTGATCTCGCGGGGCTCATAGCGACCCTTCTCGACCTGGACGTAGATCACCCGCTTGCCCTCGGATTCGATGATCGCCTCGTTTGGCACGGACAGGGCCTCGATCGGCTCGCTGACGATTTCGAGCACGTACCGTGCGCTCCCGGCATGAGCGGGCCCGGACAGGGTGGCGGTCACGAACGTCGTCTGATCGCCGGCCTCACCACGCTGTGACACCGCGCCTGGAACATCGACGAGCGCGACTCGGAGGGAAACGCGCGAACCCGCTGTCCGACTTGGACCTTCGCGCCTTCTACCCGGCAAGGCGGCCGTGATGCTTCGCTGCGCCTTGTCGATCGCCCCGGCCGTCCGCACCCAGACCTGAATCGGACGGACGGACGGCGTCATTCAGCGTCAGCGTCAGTTCGTTTGCCTGCTGCCTCGGTGATCGGCGAGCGCTTCTCGGGACTCAGGCGGATGCGGTCTCTGATGCTCTGGGCCGACCGACGGCGGCGATCAGGACCAGGACGACGGTGGTCGAGGCGACTGCCGCAGGGGTGACGTCTGCATAACCGTGCGGTGATGCCCCGGCCCGCACCCCTCAGCACACGCTCAGTGGCAGTAATTGTCCTTGCTGTCCATGATGTGCGTGCCCCATGGAAAGAGGCCGACGTTCCTGACCCGCTCGATCGAGTTGTCCTTCGAGTCGATGATCACGACTTCGTGATTCGTCGATTCCGCCAGGTAGATCTTGCGGTCCTGGGTGTTGGTTGTCGCCGTCTCGAGCTGGACGTTGGTGCCGATCTTGAGGCGCCCGGCCGGCTTCAGGCTTGACATGTCGTACATGTATACGAAGCCACTGGTCGAGCTGATGACATAGGCCTTCCCGCCGGCGAAGTTGACGCCGGTCATGTCCGGCCCAGCCTCGAGCGTCGCCGCGACGCTGTTGGATCGGGTGTCGATGATCGAGATCGTCTCGTCGCCGTTGTTGGCGGTGATGCCGTACTTGCCGTCGTGGCTCATGTAGATGCGCCACGGGTCCTGCCGACGCGGATCGTCTTGATCACCTTGTCCTC
>CAVRLO010000017.1:0-74310 GCA_963721815.1 uncultured Candidatus Rokubacteria bacterium | reverse complement strand
ATGACGTCAGTCGTGAACGTCACCAATGGGGGAGGACGCACGCGATGAAGCCACTGGTCGGGTTGTGGCGTCGACCGCGCAGAACGCGCCGGATGCTGGTCTTCACCCTCGATCGGCCGCGCCGGATCGATCGGGCAATCGACTTCTTCGGCGATCGGCGTCCCGCCGCCACTGCCGTCATATCCCGGCTGTCGACGATGCCGAGTGCGAGGGTGTGCCGTGTATGACCGCGCGGCGAGTGCGTGGGCGGTCGTGCTCGCGGGCGGTGAGGGCATGCGGCTCCGCTCCGTGACGCGCGCGATCGTGGGAGACGATCGCCCGAAACAGTACGTGCCGCTGATCAGCGGCGACTCGCTGCTCCGCCAGACCCTGACGAGAGCGGCAGGGCTCAGCCCGAGGGAGCGGACGGTCGCGGTGAGCCAGCAGCATCACGCCGGCTGGCTCGCGGCGGAGCTCAGCGCTCACCGCGGGCTCACGCTGCGCTGCAACCGGAGAACCGGGATACCGCGGCGGGGGTGCTGCTGCCGGTCTACTGGATCGCCGCGCAGGACCCCGAGGCCACCGTGGTCGTCTATCCCTCCGATCACTTCGTGCTCGAGGGGGCGGCGTTCCTGGCCCACGTGGCCGAGGTGGTGGCCTTCGTCAACCGCCAGCGCGACGGGATCATCCTCCTCGGCGCGCGCGCCACGGAGCCCGACACCGAGTACGGCTGGATCGAGCCAGGGGACGCCGTCGGTGCCACGGCGTCCGGCCCGATCTGCCGCGTGGCCCGCTTTCGCGAGAAGCCGACGCCGCAGGCGGCCGCCATGTGCCTGGCCCGGGAATGGCTCTGGAACACCTTCGTCATGGTGGCGAAGGCGAGCACGCTCGTGTCCGTCGCCGACGTGCTCCTGCCCGGGCTTCACCGTCGTCTCACGGCCGTGACGCCGTTTCTTGGCACGCGGCGCGAGGGGTGGGCGCTCGAGCAGGCCTACGCGTCCCTCCCTCGCCACAACTTCTCCGAGACGGTCCTGCAGGCCGGGCTGCCGTTTCTCTCGGTGTCGGCGCTGCCGCCGCTGACCTGGTCCGATCTCGGGACGCCGCAGCGGCTGTTGAAGCTCTTCCAGGCCCTGGGGATCACTCCGCCCTGGATGCGCGGGCGCCGGCCGGCGCTGCGGGCGGCCCAGCAAGCCGGGTGAAGGGATGGGGAACGCTGTGCGGTTTGGATATCGGCGTCCTGCGGTATCACGGTCCGGCGTGCGGAATCGCGCGGCCCGCCGCAGCCCTGCGACCGCGCCGTCCCGCGCAAGCCGGCGATCTTTCGGCGCTCCCCCGCGTTCCCGGGATGTGGCGCGTTCCTTGCCGCTACACGCGTACTTAGGGTGAGCACGATGGCTATCCGCCTCGGCATCAACGGGTTCGGCCGCATCGGCCGCCTGGTCTTCCAGGCCCTCGCGACCAGGGCCTGCTCGGCAAGGAGATCGACGTCGTCGCCGTCGTCGACTCGCCACCGACGCCGACTACTTCGCCTACCAGCTCAAGTACGACTCGGTCCACGGCAAGTTCAAGCACAAGGTCGAGACGACGAAGAGCGAGCGCGACCGCGGAAGGACGACATCCTCGTCGTCAACGGCCACGAGGTCAAGTGCTCGTGGCGGCCAAGGAGCCCGAGCCAGCTGCCGTGGAAGGCGCTGGGCGTCGATTACGTGATCGAGTCCACCGGCCTGTTCACCGACGGCGAGAAGGCCAAGGGCCACCTCGCGGCCGGCGCCAAGAAGGTCATCATCTCCGCCCCGGGCAAGGGCGAAGTGAAGACCGTCGTCATGGGCGTCAACGAGGACAAGTACGACCCCGCCAAGCACCACATCGTCTCCAACGCCTCCTGCACCACCAACTGCCTGGCGCCGGTCGTCCACGTGCTGCTCAAGGAAGGCATCGGCATCGAGACCGGCCTGATGACCACGATCCACGCTACACCGCCACCCAGAAGACCGTGGACGGCCCGTCCAAGAAGGACTGGCGCGGCGGCCGCGCGGCGGCGATAACATCATCCCCTCCACCACCGGCGCCGCCAAGGCGGTCGGCGAGGTGCTGCCGGCCGACCAAGGGCAAGCTGACCGGCATGTCCTTCCGCGTGCCCGACCGCCGACGTCTCGGTCGTCGACCTGACCTTCCGCACGGCCAAGGACACGTCGATCGAGGAGATCGACGGCCTGATGAAGAAGGCCAGCGAGAGCTACCTGCAAGGGCATCCTCGGCTACACCGACGAGGAGCTGGTCTCCACCGACTTCATCCACGACGCCGCTCCTCGCATCTTCGACTCGCTCGCGACGCTGCAGAACAACCTCAAGGGCGAGAAGCGGTTCTTCAAGCTCGTCACCTGGTACGACAACGAGTGGGGCTACTCCAACCGCGTGCGTCGATCTGCGTCCGCTTCATGGCCGAGAAGGACGCGCGCGACGGTCAGGAGCGGAGCGCATGGCCAAGCTGTCCATCGAGCGACCTGAGGCTCGACGGGCAAGCGCGTCCTCGTGCGCGTCGATTTCAACGTGCCCGATCAAGGACGGCGACGATCGAGACGACACGCCGCATCGCCGCCGCGCTGCCCTCCATCCAGCTACGTCCTCGACCAGGGCGCGAGCCGTGGTGCTGATGAGCCACCTGGGCCGGCCCGACGGGCAGACAGATCGCGAAGTACGCGCTGGCGCCGGTGGCCGAGCAGGCTCGCAGCAGCTGCTCGGCAAGCCGGTCAGGTTCGCTGCACGACTGCGTCGGTCCGGAGGTCGAGGCGGCCTGCGCCGCGCTCAAGCCCGGCGAGGTCGCCGCTGCTCGAGAACCTCCGCTTCCACATCGAGGAGGAGGGCAAGGTCAAGCGGGAGGACGGCACGCTCCGTCAAGGCCGATCCGGCAGCCGTCGCGGCCTTCCGCGCGTCGCTGACGACGCTGGGCGACGTCTACGTCAACGACGCCTTCGGCACCGCCACCGCGCCCACAGCTCGATGGTCGGCGTCAACCTGCCGCAGCGGGCGGCCGGTTACCTGATGAAGAAGGAGCTGGACTTCCTGGCGAGCTGTCGACGACGCCGAGCGCCCGTTCGTCGGCGATCATCGGCGGGGCCAAGGTCTCGGACAAGATCGACGTGATCAAGGCGCTGCTCCCGAAGGTCGACAAGCTGCTCATCGGCGGCGGCATGGCCTTCACCTTCTTCAAGGCGCAGGGCAAGGAGATCGGCGGCTCGCTGGTGGAAGACGACCGGGCTCGAGATGGCCCGGGAGCTGCTGCGCAAGGCGGGCGACAAGATCGTGCTGCCGGTCGATCACCTGGTCGTGACGGACGTCTTCGATCTCGAAGGCGCGCACGCGTCGGCGCCTCGGGACCGTTGCCTGGGACAGGATGGGGCCGAAGGACATCGGCATCGACATCGGGCGAGGCGACTCAGGCGATGTTCACCGAGGTCGTCACGGGCGCCAGGACGGTCGTCTGGAACGGCCCGATGGGCGTGTTCGAGATCCCGTCGACAGCCGACGGGCACGCTCGCCATCGCCCAGGCGCTGGCGGTGGTCACCGCCCAGGGCGCCATCACCGTCGTGGGCGGCGGCGACACCGTCGCGGCGGTCGAGAAGAGCGGCCTCGCGGACAAGATGACGCACGTCTCGACCGGCGGCGGCGCCGTCGCTCGAGTTCCTGGGCGGCAAGGAATTGCCCGGGATCGCGCACCTCAGCCAGGCTGTGAACGGGCACTGAGCACCAAGGTGGAACGCATGCGTCGTGTGGTGATCGCGCTGCTGGTCGGAAGTCTGCTGCGGCTCGAGCGATCTGCACGCAGCTCAGTGCTGGTCTGGACCGCGATTCGGGGCACTCGGTGGCGCAGCTGTTCGACGAGCGCGATCCAGGGTGCGGGCCATGCTGCGGCAGGCCATCGACGCCGCCAAGCGCGCCCGCAAGCCGATTGGCATCTGCGGTCAGGCCCCCTCCGACTCACCGGACACGGAGGAATGGCTCGTCGAATGCGGCATCGATTCGATCTCGCTCAACCCCGCCACCGGCAATCAAGACCGCGTCATCATCGCCGAGAAGGAAGCGCGGCAGCAGCGCGCCGCCGCGCGGGGATGCGGGATCGGCGCGGGATCCGGGACCGCACCGTCGCGCAGGAGGAGGAAGCCCATGAAGACGCTCGGCACGCTCGTCGTCCGCACTCGCGCTGGCCCGTCCGCCCAGACGGCGCATGCTCACATCGTCCAGTTCGTCACCGCCGTGCCCATGACCGCCGTCGCCGGCGTGCAGGACGAGGCGGCGGTGTAGCGATCATCACCCTGACCGCCGTCAAGGACGCCTGCGGCAGGCGGTCGCCTTCATGCGACGCTGGTGGTCGTCGAGGACGCGCGCGTGGTCGGCGGTCGCCTCTATCTCAGCGTCCTCGCCGCGGACAGCGAGGGGCAGACCGTGATGCGGGCAGTTGAGCAACGCGCGGGCCGCCGTGGAGCGCGGTGACGTCATGTGACGCGTCGCCAGGGCGTTCCCGTCGGCGCGGCGGAAGCGGCGCCCCAGCGTCACGGCATCCGGCCGGTAGCTCCAGCACCTCGCCCGCCCGCAGGATGCGCACGGGGAACGGCTGACTCCGGCGTCAGGTGGTTCAACCGGCGTACCCGGTCGGCGTCCTGGCGGCGCTGGCCGGAATCCCCTCGACGGCGCAGGATGATGTCGCCCCCCAGCGGCACCTCCTACCCCGAGATCGTCACGATCTGCGTAGCGCTCCCTGCAGGCCGACCCGGTGGGCCGGCGAGCCCGTGGTCGATCGTCTGTCACGATGAAGCCCGCCGGCGCGGTCGGGCAGGTTCAGCGAAGGTCGGCCAGGTCGTCTGTGAGGATCAACCCCTCCAGCCCCGACCAGCAAACTCCACCGTGGTCTCGTCCAGGGCGTGGAGCACGTGGGCGGCGGTCATCATCCTGCCCGTCGGCCGAGACGAGCACGCCGGAGCCCGTTGCGCTGTACCGGGTCTGACCCGATATCGTGACGTCCCGCCCCGACCCCGGATCACGACGACGGAGAGCGCGACCTTCTGGAAGACCTCGCGCACGGTCTGAGCGGAGGCCGGCACGCTCATCAGCATCGGCCCGGCGCTGCTGACGACGATGGCGAGCATGACCAGCCCAACCGCACGCCGCGCCGTTGCACCGTATGCTTCGTCATCGCCGTCTCTCCTTCCCGAGGCCGCTCCCCCACGTCCAACAGGCCGGACCTGTAACCGGGCACGTCGGTGGCGATGGGGCGAGGCCGCCCCAGGCGTCCATGCCCCGCCCCACCGAAGAACCGGGTCTCGTCCGGCAAGTCCGCGACATCGTGAAGTTCTACGCCCGGCATGACGCATGCAAAGTCGCCCGATGAGTCGTGGGGGCCGTGACGGGCGACGATGGCTGGCGGAGAATGTCACGGCGCATTCGGCCAACAGCACCGGAGGACACCACCGCGCGCCGGCGCGTCTCCAGCAAGGCGCCGAGAACGGGCAACACATGACCGGCATCGAGCGCATCAACGACGCGACCGACGTCTCGGACCTCCTGGACTGCGTGGCGGCCTTCGCGCGGTCGCTCACCGAGACGTTCGACCCGACCCGCTTTCTCTCCGAGTTCTCGGCCCGCGCCCAGCGCCTGGTCCCCCATGATTACCTCGCGATCCAGCGCTGTGAAGCCGACGGCCGCACATGCTCGCTCTTCGCGGAGTACGCCGTGCGGGGCGCGCCGCTCTGCCACGGCGCTCACTACACCATGGCATTCGAGCGCGGCGATGGAATCCCGGCCGAGGTCATGGCGCTCGGACCGGTCTTCGCGGGACACACGCAGGTCGTCGCCGACATGATGACCGACGCTCGGTTCGCCGAGGCTCCCGCGTTGCGAGCGAATATCGTCGAGGCGGGGTTGCGGGCGCGGCTCGCCGTGCCGCTCTCTACCGGCGGACGGGTGCGGGGCGCCTTCGTCGTCATGAGCGGCACCCCAGGCGTCTACACCGACGCCCACGTATCGTCGTGCCGGCGGCTCGCCGACCTCGTCGCGCCCTTCGTCGAGACCCTGGTCGAGTTGCACCGTGAGCGCCGCCTTCGCGAGCGCTTGAAGGCAGCGGCCGCGCTGCCAGCGATTCTGGGCACCAGTCTCAAGCTCGGCGATGTGCTCGAGCGGCTCGGCGAGGCGGTGCGGCCCCTCATCGATTTCGAGGTGATGGGGCTCGCCTTGCGGACCGGCTCCGAACAGCGCTTCGAGCGCGTCGGCCTCGTCGGCGGGGACGGCCGCGTGAATCCGGAATCGGGGACCCTCGAGGAGTTCTCGAAACTGGAGCGGGTCGCCCGCGGCGAGGTCGTCCTCATCAGGGACGCTCCGCGTGAGCTCGATCCTGCACGCCCCGGCGACCGGCTGATGATCGAGAACGGCGACCGGTCGGCGCTCGACGTACCGATCTTCTTCGGCGAGCGCGTGGGCGGCGTCCTGTTCTTCGTGACGTCGCGTGCGTACTGGTACGACGAAGCCGACGCCGAAGTCGCGAGCGTGATCGCCGTGGCGCTCGCGCTCGAGATCCAGCACCAGCGGCTGGCCGAGCACCAGCAGCGGCTGGGCGCCGCCGAGGCGAAAGCCCGGACGCTCGAGCGGGAGGTGGCGTCGCTGCGGACCACGCTCGACGAGCGCTTCGGGTTCGACGCCATCATCGGCCAGGCGCCCCGGTTCCTGGCGGCGGTCGACGACGCCCGCAAGGTCGCCGCCACCGGGACGACGGTGCTCCTCACCGGCGAGAGCGGGACCGGGAAGGAGGTGCTGGCCCGGGCGATCCATCAGGCGAGCGCGCGCGCCGACGGGCCCGTTCGTCGCGGTGAACTGCGCGGCGCTCCCGGAGACCCTCCTCGAGACGGAGCTGTTCGGCCACGAGCGCGGCGCCTTCACCGGCGCGGACCGGCTGCGGCGCGGGCGCTTCGAGCTGGCCGCCGGCGGCACGCTGTTCCTCGACGAGGTCGGCGAGCTGCCGCCGTCCGTGCAGGGCAAGCTCCTCCGCGTGCTCCAGGAACGTCAGTACGAGCGGGTGGGCGGCACGACGACCCTCGAGGCCGACGTCCGCCTCATCGCCGCGACCAACCGCGACCTCGACGCGGCGGTGGCCGAGGGCCGCTTCCGCGACGACCTCTACTATCGCCTCGCCGTGTTCCCCATCCGCCTGCCCGCGCTGCGCGAGCGTGGGGAGGACGTCCTGTTGCTCGCCGAGCATTTCGTACGCACCTCTCGGCGCCAGGATGGGACGGCAGGAGCCCGGCCTGAGCGGCGAGGCCCGCGACCTCCTGGTCGCGCACGCCTGGCCCGGGAACATCCGCGAGCTGCAGAACGCCATCGAGCGGGCGCTCATCCTGGCCCAGGGCGAGCTGATCTCGGCCGAGCACCTCGGCATCGTCCCGCGACCGCCGCGCGACGTGACGGTGCCGGCCGGCGCCGCCCCGCCGGCCGAGGCTCCGACCGCCATGCTGACCATCGCGGAGCAGCAGAAGCGCATGCTCGTCGAGGCGCTCCGGCGCTCCAAGGGCAACAAGGCGCGCGCCGCCGCCGCGCTCGGTCTCAGCCCCACGCAGCTTCTCCGGCGCATCCGCCGCTTCAACCTCGACGTGTAGCCCGCGGCGGCCTGCGCCGTTCCGACGGCAGCGTCCGGAATCGCGCGACGCGCCGCGCAGAATCGCGAGCCCGAATTCCTGGCGCGCCCGCCTCTTCGTCGGGTAAGCCCTCGACTTTCGTGAGAACCCGCAGTCGGGCACGGCTGATGCGTAGCGTGCGGCCGGCGGGATGACGATCACGCGGGCCCTCGGCGAGGGGCTCGAGCGCCAGCACAACCTCCTGCTGTTCGGGCGCGGCCGGTCGAGGGCCGAGTGAGCGCGCCTCCCGGCGTCCGCCTGCTTGCCGTGCCGGCCATCGTGGCGAGCCGTGACATCGCCGCCGAGATCAGGAGGCCCCCGTTGACTCGCGACCACCAGCCCATGTGCGGTCCCGCACGGTGACGTGCGGAATCGCCCGAGCGGCCGTCGGGATTCGCGCGGCCGCAGAGCGCGGACGCGGGGTGACAGCGACAACTCCGTGACTTTGCGACCTTCCGCGGCGGCGCAAGATCTGGCGCGGTCCTTGCGATGCAGCAAGGCGTGGTCGCGAGGGACGCGAGGCACACGCACTGCGGGGAGTAGAGCCACCAATGCCACGCACAGGCTGCACACGCTGGGCTAGAGCCTCTGGCTGGAGAGGCTGCGAGACCTGACCACCACGTCGGGTCGCACGCAAGGGAGCAATGGAACGATGAATCAGGACACCGTGAGCACCGCGAGGACTTTGATCGCCGACGGAAAGGGCATCCTGGCCGCCGACGAGACGCCGGGCACGCTGACCAGCGGTTCGACGCGCTCGGGATCCGCTCCACCGAGCAGAGCCGGCGCGCGTATCGGGAAATGCTCTTCACAGCACCGGACGCCGCCACCTCCATCAGTGGCGTCATCATGCAGGACGAGACGATCAGACAGAAGAGCTCCACGGGGATCCCGCTCGCCCAGGTGCTCGCGAGCCGGGGCATCGTGCCGGGGATCAAGGTCGATACCGGCGCGAAACCGCTGGCGGTCGCACCGGGCGAGACCGTCACCGAGGGGCTCGACGGGCTCCGCGATCGTCTCGCGGAATACCGCGGCATGGGCGCACGCTTCGCGAAATGGCGGGCCGTGATCCACATCGCCGACGGGCTGCCGAGCCGCTCCTGCGTGAGCGCGAACGCCCATGCGCTGGCGCGCTATGCCGCGCTCTGTCAGGAAGCGAGCCTTGTCCCGATCGTCGAGCCGGAAGTGTTGATGGACGGATCGCATTCGATCCAGCGCTGCGAAGAGGTCACCACCATGGTGCTGCACGCCGTGTTCCAGGCCCTCTTCGAGCAGCGGGTCGCGCTCGAGTCCATGCTGCTCAAGCCCAACATGGTCGTCCCGGGCAAGGCGAGCTCGCGTCCCGCGGCCGTGCAGGAGGTCGGGACGGCGACGCTGCGCTGCCTGCTCCGGACCGTGCCCGCGGCGGTGCCCGGCATCGTGTTCCTGTCGGGCGGTCAGAGCGACCGGCTGGCCACCGCCCATCTGAACGCGATCAATCGGCTGCCCGGGCCCAAGCCCTGGAAGCTCAGCTTCTCCTACGGGCGCGCCCTTCAAGATGCCGCGCTGGAGACGTGGCACGGGCGCGACGAGAACGTGAAGGCCGCCCAGGAGGCGCTATCGCATCGGGCCCGGTGCAACGGAGCCGCCAGTCTCGGCCGATACACCGATGACATGGAGGCGATCCCGGCGAGCCCGGCGCAACGCCATGAGGTGCACGACGACTGAGAGGGACGATCCGCCGGGCCCGTCGCCCGGCGATCGCCGCACGTGAAGACGCCATTCGAATCATCAGGAGGGCATCATGGGAAGCCCGCTCTCGGACAAGGAACTCGCGCTCATCGATGCGTACTGGCGCGCCGCCAACTACCTGTCGGTCGGCCAGATCTATCTCTATGACAACCCGCTGCTCAAGAAGCCGCTCACGAAGGAGCACGTCAAGCCGCGGCTCCTCGGGCACTGGGGCACCACGCCCGGCCTGAACTTCATCTATGCCCACCTGAACCGCGTGATCAAGAAATACGACCTCAACATGCTCTACATCACCGGGCCGGGGCACGGCGGGCCCGGCCTGGTCGCGAACGCCTATCTGGAAGGAACCTACAGCGAGGTCTATCCGAATATCTCCCCGGACGAGGAGGGCATGAAGCGTCTCTTCACCCAGTTCTCGTTCCCCGGCGGGATTCCGAGCCACGTCGCGCCAGAAACTCCCGGGCTCGATGCACGAGGGGGGCGAGCTGGGGTACGCGGTCTCGCATGCGTACGGGGCCGCGTTCGACAACCCGGACCTCATCGTCGCCTGCGTGGTCGGCGACGGCGAGGCGGAGACGGGGCCGCTGGCGACGAGCTGGCATTCCAACAAGTTTCTGAGCCCGGTGACGGACGGCGTGGTCCTGCCGATCCTGCATCTCAACGGCTACAAGATCGCCAATCCCACCGTCCTGGCCCGGATCAGCCACGAGGAGCTGGACCAGCTGTTCCGCGGTTACGGCTACACCCCCTACTTCGTCGAGGGCAACGAGCCCGTGGCAATGCATCAGCTCATGGCGGAGACGCTCGACGCGATCGTCTCGGACATCCAGCGGATCAAGGACGACGCGCGCCGTGACGGCGGCAGCGCGCGCCCACGCTGGCCCATGATCATCCTGCGCACCCCGAAGGGCTGGACCTGTCCCACGGAGATCGACGGAAAGCGAACGGAGGACTACTGGCGCTCGCACCAGGTCCCGATGGGTGAGATGCACGACAACCCGGGCCACGTGAGCCTCCTCGAACAGTGGATGAAGAGCTACAAGCCCGAGGAGCTCTTCGGCGACACCGGTCGGCTCCGGCCCGAGCTGGCCGCGCTGCCGCCTCGAGGCAGCCGCCGCATGAGCGCCAACCCGCACACCAATGGCGGGCTGCTCCTTCGCGACCTGCGCCTGCCCGACTTCCGCGACTACGCCGTGACCGTGCCGGCCCCCGGCGCCGTGACCGCCGAGTCGACCCGGGTCATGGGGAAGTTCCTTCGGGACGTGATGAAGCTCAACATGGAGGCCCGGAACTTCCGGCTCTTCAGCCCCGACGAGAACAACTCGAACCGCTGGCAGGACGTGCTCGAGGTCACGAATCGCGCCTGGATGGCGGAGACCCATCCGTGGGACGACCACCTGGCCCCCGACGGCCGGGTCATGGAGATGCTCAGCGAGCACCAGTGCCAGGGCTGGCTCGAGGGCTATCTGCTGACCGGTCGCCACGGCTTCTTCTCGTGCTACGAGGCCTTCATTCACATCATCGACGCGATGTTCAACCAGCACGCCAAGTGGCTGAAGGTCTGCAACCACATCCCCTGGCGTCGCCCCATCGCCTCGCTCAACTATCTCCTGTCCTCCCACGTCTGGCGCCAGGACCACAACGGCTTCAGCCACCAGGACCCCGGCTTCATCGACCATGTCGTGAACAAGAAAGCCGAGGTCGTCCGCGTGTACTTGCCGCCCGACGCCAACTGCCTGCTCTCCGTCACCGACCACTGCCTGCGCAGCCGCAACTACGTCAACGTGATCGTCGCCGGCAAGCAGCCGGCGCCGCAGTGGCTCACGATGGACGAGGCGATCAAGCACTGCACGGCCGGGCTCGGAATCTGGGAGTGGGCGAGCAACGACCGGGACGCCGAGCCCGACGTCGTCATGGCGTGCTGCGGAGACGTCCCCACGCTGGAGACGCTGGCCGCCGTCGACCTTCTCCGCCGGCACGCGCCGGACCTGAAGGTCCGCGTCATCAACGTCGTAGACCTCATGAAGCTGCAGCCGCCCAGCGAGCACCCGCACGGGCTGTCCGACCAGGATTTCGACGCCCTGTTCACGACGGACAAGCCGATCGTGTTCGCCTTCCACGGCTACCCGTGGCTCATCCACCGGCTGACCTACCGGCGCAACGGCCACAAGAACCTCCACGTGCGCGGCTACAAGGAAGAGGGCACCACCACCACGCCGTTCGACATGTGCGTGCTGAACGACCTCGACCGCTTCCACCTGGTCAGCGACGTGATCGATCGCGTCCCGAAGCTCGGCGCGCGCGCCGCCTACGCCAAGCAGGCGATCCGCGACAAGCTGATGGAGCACAAGGCGTACATCGCGCGGCACGGCGACGACATGCCCGAGATCACGGGCTGGAAGTGGGGGCAAGGCGCCGGGGCATCGGCAGGCGGGCGTTCGACGGAGGCCGACAACGTCTGAGCAGACAGTTATGCCGACCAGGAGACTCAACGTGTTGACACGAGCAATATCGATCAGCCTACTGGCAGTCGCGTTCGTTGTCCCGGCGACTGCGCAACAGCTTCCTGCTCCGCCCTTCTATCAGCTTTTGCCACCCGACTATCCGTATCCACTCATCCGCGTCTGCTCGACACAGTGGGGAATCTGCGCCATTCCGGTGACTGTCCAACCCGGAACGCCTTGCCAATGCCTGGCGCCAAATGGATCGTGGGTGCCAGGCGTCTGCACCCACTGAGAAGGAGCTGCGCCAAGGTCCGACTGAGGTAGCCAACGATGACCAAGACGATGGACGAGCTTTGCGTGAACACCATCCGCACGCTGGCCATGGACGCCGTACAACGGGCGAACTCCGGGCACCCGGGAACGCCGATGGCGCTGGCGCCGGTGGTCTACTGCCTGTGGCAACGCTTCCTGCGCTTCGATCCCAGCCATCCGATCTGGCCCAATCGCGACCGATTCGTCTTGTCCGCCGGCCACGCCTCCATGCTGCTCTACGCCATGCTCCACCTGACCGGAGTCAGCGCGGTCAACCCCAAGTACGAAACCCTCGGACAGCTGTCGGTGACGCTGGAGGACATCAAGCGCTTCCGACAGCTCGACAGCAAGTGTCCCGGGCACCCGGAGTATCGCTGGACGTCGGGCGTCGAGACGACCACCGGGCCACTGGGACAGGGCGTGGCGACGAGCGTCGGGATGGCCATCGCCGAGCGCTGGCTGGCAAGCTACTTCAACCGGCCGGGGTTCGACCTGTTCGACTACGACGTCTACGCGCTGTGCGGCGACGGCTGCATGATGGAAGGGATCTCCGGCGAGGCCGCCTCGCTGGCCGGGCACCTCAAGCTCGCGAACCTGTGCTGGATCTACGACAACAACCACATCACCATCGAGGGCAACACGGCGTTGGCCTACAGCGACGACGTCGCCACCCGCTTCATCGGGTACGGCTGGAACGTCACACGGGTGGGCGACGCCAACGATCTCGAGATGCTCGAGCGGGCTTTCGAGACGTTCAAGCACACGACCGATCGCCCCACGCTCGTGATCGTCGATAGCCACATCGCCTACGGTGCGCCGCACAAGCAGGATACGAGCGCGGCGCACGGCGAGCCGTTGGGCCGGGAGGAAATCAAGCTCGCGAAGCGCAGTTATGGCTGGCCCGAGGACGCGGAGTTCCTCGTCCCCGAGGGGGTACGCGAACACTTCGAGGCCGGCATCGGCGCGCGGGGGCAGGCGCTCCATGCCGCGTGGTGGACCAGGTTCGAAGCGTACAGACGCGAGTATCCCGAGCTCGCCGAGCAGGGCTACCGCATGCTGCGGCGGGAGCTGCCGGACGGCTGGGACAAGGGATTACCGGCATTCGTCGCGGATCCCAAAGGCCTCGCGACCCGCGACGCATCGGGCCAGACGTTGAACGTGCTGGCCGAGAACGTGCCGTGGCTGCTGGGCGGGTCGGCCGATCTCGGGCCCTCGTGCAAGACGCGTCTGAGCTTCGAAGGCGCCGGGGATTTCAGCGCCGAGCATCGAGCGGGCCGGAATCTCCACTTCGGCATCCGGGAGCACGCCATGGGCGCCGTGCTCAACGGGTTGTCGCTCTCCAAGATTCGACCGTTCGGGTCGGGATTCCTGATCTTCAGCGACTACGGCCGCGCGGCGATCCGGTTGAGCGCGTTGATGGAGATTCCGGTGATCTACATCTTCACCCACGATTCGATCGGCGTGGGGGAAGACGGACCGACCCACCAGCCGGTGGAGCATCTGGCGTCCCTCCGCGCGATTCCCGGATTGATCACGCTTCGACCGGCGGATGCCAACGAAGCGGTCGAAGCCTGGCGCGTGATCATGCAGCTCCGCCACGAGCCGGTGGCGCTGATCCTGACGCGGCAAGCGGTGCCGATCCTGGACCGGACGCGATACGCCTCCGCGGATGGCCTGCAGCGCGGCGCGTACGTGCTCGCGGATGCCGACGACGGCACGCCGGACGTCCTGCTGCTCGCCACCGGCAGTGAAGTCGCCCTCTGTATCGAGGCGTACGAAAAGCTCAAGGCCGAGGGCATCCGAGCCCGGGTGGTGAGCATGCCTTCCTGGGAGCTGTTCGAGCAGTACTGTCGCGAGCATCCCGACTATCGCGAGCAGGTGCTGCCGGACGCCGTGACCGCGCGCGTCTCGGTGGAACAGGGCGCCACGCTCGGGTGGGCGCGGTACGTCGGCCGGCACGGCCACAGCATCGGCATGGAGACCTTCGGGGCGTCGGCGCCGCTGAAAGAGCTGCAGAAGAAGTTCGGGTTCGTCGCCGAGAACGTCATCGACGCCGCCCGGGCGCAGATCGCCAGGGCGAGGAGGTGAGCCATGCACGTCGCCATCGGCTCGGACCATGCCGGCTTCGAGTTGAAAGAGGCGGTGAAGACGTTCCTGGCCGCCGAGCATCACGAGGTCGTCGACGTCGGCACCCACAATCAGGATCCGGTCGACTATCCCGACTACGCGCAAGCCGTCGGCGCGGCCGTGCGGGAGTCGCGAGCCGAGCGCGGCATCCTCCTCTGCGGCAGCGGCGTGGGCGCCTCGATGGTCGCGAACAGGATCCCGGGCATTCGCGCCGGCCTGTGCCATGACACGTACTCGGCGCACCAGGGCGTCGAGCACGACAACATGAATGTGCTCGTGCTCGGCGGGCGCGTCATCGGCATCGAGCTCGCCCGCGAGCTCGATTCGTGCGTTCTTGAACGCCCGCTTCACGGGCGAGCCCCGTCACGTGCGCCGGCTCGCCAAGCTGACCGCGCTCGAGAACCGGCTGCGCGCGCTCGAGGTCTTCGGCCAGTCCGTGTGGTTCGACTACATCCGCCGCAGCCTGATCGACGTGCGGCGAGCTGCGCCGCCTGATCGACGAAGACGGCCTGCGTGGCGTCACCTCCAACCCGGCGATCTTCGAGAAGGCCATCGCCGGCAGCTCCGACTACCGGGACGATGCTCGAGTCGCCCAGAGGCGCGGGACGCTTGACGCGAAGACGCTGTACGAGACGGCTCGCCGTTCACGACATCCAGGACGCCTGCCGACGCGCTTCAGCCGCGTCTACGAGGCGACCGCCCGGCGTGACGGCTACGTCAGCCTGGAGGTGTCGCCGTTCCTGGCGCACGACACGACGGGCACGTTGAGGAGGCCCGGCGGCTCTGGTCCGCCGTCGGCCGCGACAACGTGATGATCAAGGTGCCGGCCACCGCCGAGGCGTGCCGCCATCGAGCAGCTCATCAGCGAGGGCATCAACGTCAATGTGACGCTGCTCTTCGCCCTCGAGGCGTACGAGCAGGTCGCCGACGCCTACATGGCCGGCCTCGAGAAGTTCATCGCCAAGCGGTGGTGACCCGACGCGGGTGGCCAGCGTCGCCAGCTTCTTCGTCAGCCGGATCGACACCGCCGTCGATGCGCTGATCGACGAGACGCGTGCAGGCATCGACGAACGCGAGAGAGCAAAGTTTCGCTGCGCGGCCTGACCGGCCAGGTCGCCATCGCCAACGCCAGCTCGCCTACCAGCGCTACCAGGAGCTCTTCGGCGGAGCGCGCTGGCAGGCGCTCGCCGCCCAGGGGGCCCGAGACGCAGCGTCTGCTGTGGGCGAGCACGGGCACGAAGAACCCCAAGCTATCGGGACGTCGTCTACGTCGAAGAGCTGATCGGGCCCGATACCGTCAACACGGTCCCTCCGGCGACGCTTCGAAGCGTTTCGCGGATCACGGGCGGCCGCGCGCGAGCCTCACCGAGGATGTCGACGCCGCCCGTGACACGATGGATGGGCTCGCGCAGGTCGGGATCTCCCTGGAGGAGGTGACCGACCGGCTGCTCGCCGAGGGCGTGCAGCTCTTCGAGGATGCCTTCGAAAGCTGCTTGAAGGCCGTGGAGAAGCAAAGCAAGGAAGCGGGAGCGGGAAAGATCAATCGCCTGACCTACTCACTCCCCGAGCCGCTGGCCGCTGCGGTGAACGATTCGCTGACGGATGGCGCGTTCAGCGGCAAGGTGCGACGGCTCTGGGGCCGGGATGCGTCAGCTGTGGACCGGCAAGGACGAGGCGCACTGGCTTGGCTGGCTCGGGGTCACGAACGACCAGCTGGCCCACATCGACCAGTTGACCGTCCTCGCCCACGATGGTCCGGAGCGCGGGCTTTTCCCATGTGCTCCTGCTGGGGATGGGAGGATCGAGCCTCGGGCCTGAAGTCCTGAGGACGACCTTCGGAAGGATCAGAGGCTTCCCGGAGCTGCACGTGCTCGATTCCACCGACCCGGCGCAGGTGCAGACGTTCGAGAACAAGATCGATCTCAAGAACACGCTCTTCATCGTGTCCAGCAAATCGGGCTCCACGCTCGAGCCGAACATCTTCAAGCAGTACTTCTTCGACCGCGTGACGCAGCTCGCTCGGCGTCCAGGCAGCCGGCCGGCGCTTCGTCGCCATCACCGACCCGGGCTCGAAGCTGCAGCAGCTCGCCGAGAGCGACAGCTTTCGACACGTCTTCTTCGGCTGGCCGGATATCGGTGGACGCTACTCGGTGCTGTCGGATTTCGGCCTGGTCCCGGCCGCTATCATGGGCGTGGATGTGGCGAAGCTCCTGGACCGGACCGAGGAGATGGTCTCCGCGTGCATGCCATCGGTGCCGGTCGGAGAGAACCCCGGTGTCGTGCTCGGCGCCATCCTCGGCGTCGCCGCGCGCGATTTCGGGCGCGACAAGGTGACGATCATCGCGTCGCCAGGCCTCGAGGCTCTCGGCGCCTGGCTGGAGCAGCTGCTGGCGGAGTCGACGGGCAAGGACGGCGCGGGCCTGATCCCGATCGACCGCGAAGCCCTCGGTCCGCCCGAGATCTACGGCGACGACCGTCTCTTCGTCTATCTCCGATTGCGGTCGGCACCTGATGCGGCCAGGACACGGCCGTCGCCGAGCTCGAGCGAGCGGGCCATCCGGTCGTGCGCATCGGCGTCGACGACCCATACGACCTCGGCGAGGAGTTCTTTCGCTGGGAGATCGCGACCGCCGTGGCCGGTTCCGATGCTGGGCATCCACCCGTTCGATCAGCCGGACGTGGAAGCCAGCAAGAACGTGACGACGAAGACTCACCGCCGAGTACGAGCGAACCGGGACGTTGCCCGTCGAGACGCCGATCTTCACCGGGGACGGGATCAAGCTTTTCACCGACGAGACGAATGCGAACGCATTGAGGGGCCTGTTGGACGGCGAGCCCACGCTGCCGGCCTATCTCACCGCGCACCTCAGCCGGCTGGGCGCCGGCGATTACTTCGCGCTGCTCGCATACATCGAGATGAACGAGGCGCACGAGCGGGCGTTGCAAGCAATGCGCGTGGCAGTTCGCGACGGCAGGCGCGTCGCGACGTGCCTGGAGTTCGGCCCGCGCTTCTTGCACTCGACGGGGCAGGCCTACAAGGGCGGGCCGAACACGGGGGTGTTCCTGCAGATCACGTGCGATGACGCCGTCGACCTGCCGGTGCCGGGACAGAAGTACACGTTCGGCGTGGTCAAGGCGGCGCAGGCCCGCGGGGATTTCCAGGTCCTGGTCGAGCGCAACCGCCGCGCCCTGCGCATTCATCTCGGCTCCGACGTCGCCGCGGGGCTCGAGACGCTGCAGGGTGCCATCACGGCCGCGCTGGAGGACCGGAGGCGGCAGGCCGGGGCAGCCGGCACGCGGTGATCGGCGCCGGCAGCACCGGTGTCCATCGAACGCGAGCGCGCGCTGGGCCGTGAGGCCGCGGCGAAGTCGAGCGCACGACGGGCTCGTCAACGATGCCCGCGTAACCGGCTACCTCAGCGACGTCGGCGCACGGCCGATCCGCGGATCCGCCGCGCAGGACGGCGACTGGATGTTCGGTGTGCTCGATGACAACGCGCTCAACGCCTTCTCTCCGCCCGCTGGCTACGTCTACGTAAGTGCTGGCTGATCGACACCGGCCTCTGGATCCCGGTCGCTCAGCTGAGGATCACCGTTCACGCCGAGCCTCGCGCTGCAGGACTGCCACGCGCGCGCCGCGGAGAACACATCATCACCGTGCGACTCTGCACATCCTGGTGCGGAACCGCACGCTCGCAGTGACCGAGCTCCCGCTGCGAGTCGGGGAAATCCGGGAGTTCTTTTGATTCGCGCTTTGGCGCGCCTTTTGCTGCTTCCGAGGCACAAGAGGCCAGCGATGAATCACGCAGCGATGGCGCGAACGCGGTCGATCACTTCTCCGAGCGGCATCGTGCTCTTGGTGATGTGCCTCATCCTCGCCTTCGCCGTGAGCGGATGTGCCTCACTCCTGCCCCGCGGCACGCGGCCGACGAGCGCGCCACCGAGCGATGGCTCGAGCTCCGTCGCCCCCGACTTGACGCGCGAGACGGCGGCCGTCGACGAGCACGACCCGTGGCAGCCATTCAACGACAAGGCGTTCGCTTTCAACCGCCGCCTCGCCAAGTACGCGCTGAGGCCCGTCGCGCAGGGGTGGAAGGCGGTCGTGCCGGAGCGGACCGAGATCATGATGTCGAACGCGTTCGAGAACATCACCGTCGTCCCGCGCGTGCTCAACAACGCCTTGCAGGCGCAGTGGGACGGCGCGGGGCGCGAGCTCGGCCGCGTTCTGTCGTTCATGGACCCGCTGACCGTCCGCGATGGCGTCAGTTCGACGACAGCGTGCTTTACCCGTACAGTGCCGTGCGCAACGCCCACCTGCAGCGCCGCGCGCACATGATCCACGAACAGGAGGAACACCCGTGACGACGGTCTTCACCGTACTCGGAGCGTGGCTGACACTCTCGGTCGTCTCCTCTTTGGGGTTCGCGCGCTTCCTCATGAGCGTCGACGTAAGCGGCAGATCTCGAGGATCGCGAATGACTCTCGCGCGACGGTCCGTGTTCCTCGGCGTCCTGACCGTGATGCCGTTCATCGTCGCCCGCCCAGCGTCGGCGGCGACGCCGATGGAGGAGCTTCGCGTAGGAATCGATCGTGTGATAAAGACCGTCGATGACCCAGAGCTGAAGAAGGAGGGGCGCGCCAACGAGCGCCGCGCCGCCCTTCGGAAGATCGCCAGCGAGATCCTCGACGTGAACGAGACCGCGAAGCGCTCGCTCGGTCGGCACTGGCAGGCGCGAACGCCCGCCGAGCGCGAGGAGTTCACTCGCCTCTTCGCCGACCTCGTCGAGAGCGCGTATTTGTCGAAGATTGAGCTCTACCGCGGCGAGAAGATCACGTACGCGGGCCAGACGGTCGACGGTGATCAGGCGGTCGTGCGCACCCGGATCATCACGAAGCAGGGCACGGAGATCCCCGTCGACTATCGGATGCTCAAGCGCGACGCGCGCTGGCAGGTCTACGACGTCCTCATCGAGGGCGTGAGCCTCATCGGCAACTATCGCGCGCAGTTCAACACGATCATCCAAAGCTCTTCCTATGAGGAGCTCGTGAACAAGATCAAGGCGAAGCAGGAGGGATCCGGAGCGTGAGGCGGACCGGCGCATGAAAGAGCTGCCCGGCGCCGCCTGGCCCGGCTCGAGGAATGACGATGAGCGAGACGGTCCGGGTCAACAGAACTCGATCCGATGATCGCCGCCTCCTGCGCGGTGGCGCTCGTCGCGGCGCGGCGGTGGGGTCGGTGGACGCTGTGACCGACGTCCTCGACCATCGCTCCGGGCACCTCGGCGTGTCGGACATCGGCAACGACATGCGCGCGCTCCTCGCGAGCCTAGCTCCCGAGGCCGCCGAGGCCGTCGCCCTGTTCGTGTACCGCGTCGGCCGCGGGCTGGGCTCGCTCCCGGCGGCGCTGGCCGGCACCAACGCCCTGGTGTTCACCGCCGGTATCGGAGGGCACGCCGCTCCGGTGAGGGCGCGCGTTTGCGAGGACGCGGCGTGCCTCGGCGTCCGCCTCGGCCCGGCCGCCAACCTGGGCCACGGGCCGAGGATCAGCACCGCGGACAGTCCCGTCTCGGTCTGGGTGATCCCGGACGAGGAGCTGATGATCGCCCGGCACACGCTGGCCTGCATCCGGCGCGGAGGACCGCGGTGACGCAGACGTCACAGTCGACGCAACCGGACGTGATCAGCCTGGCCGACGAGGAACGCGTCAACGACGTCGTGCTCGGCGCCGTCCTCGGTCTGTGGGACGTGGTCAACAACCTGACCCGGCTGCGACCGTCCCGGCGAGACCGGTACCGGGTCACGATCTTCGGCTCGGCGCGCGCCACGCCGGGGAGCTTCGGCTACGAGGAGACCAGGCGCGCGACCGCGATGCTGGCCGCCATGGGCTGCGACATCGTGACCGGCGGCGGGCCGGGCCTCATGCAGGCCGCCAACGAGGGAGCATCGACCGCCCCCGAGCGGGCGCGGTCCATCGGCATCCGCGTCGAGCTGCCGTTCGAGCAGGACGTCAACGCCTTCGTCGCGCAGGCGTTCCGACACCGCACGTTCTTCACGCGCCTGCACCAGTTCGCGATCGCCTCCGACGCCTTCATCGTGGCCCCGGGCGGCATCGGCACAGTCCTCGAGATGGTGATGATCTGGCAGCTCCTCCAGGTGCGGCACCTACAGGAGACGCCGCTGATCCTCGTCGGACCAACGTGGCCGGCCCTGATCGAGTGGGCCCGGCAGGCGATGCTCGCCTTCGACCCGCCCCTGGCCGATGTCGAGGACCTGGCGATCCCGCGCTGCGTGGCGAGCGCCGACGAGGCCCTCGCGATCATCCAGGCCCATCACGCCACGTGGCTCCGCGCTCAGCCGCCTGGAGGTCCTTGATGAAGAGAGCACGAAAGGGTTCCGCGCTACGGGCGGCTGAGCCTCCGGGGTGGCGGCCGCCGCGCCCGACGACTCCAACTTCCAGGCTGAGCACCTCGCCGCCAGCGCTGCATCGCGAGGTGAAGCAGCAAGAGGAATGTCTTTGCGACGCCGACTGATCGGCATCACGCGCGCGCAGGTATTTCGCGATCGAGCCTCCGAGGCGGACGCTGAGCGCGCGCTGGCCGCACTCCACGCGTGCCCCGGCGGCGCCGAGGCACGACGCATCAGGGGCGTGTTGGCCGAGGATCCCGGTCGCGTCGTCTTGCACACGCGGGTGGGCAGCGATCGCCTGCTGGAGCGGCTCTCCGGCGAACAGGCCAGGTTTCTGGATCTCAGAGACTGAGCGACAGGGCCAGAGAGAAATCTCAGCATGACGAGAACTTCGCGCATGACCATCGTGAAGCGCCCATGGACGCTTCACGTCGAGCACCCGGTGCCAGACGTCGCGTGCGTCGAGCTCGCCGGGGCGTGGCGGAACGAGGACCAGCTGCCCGACCCGAGCGAGGTATGGCGGGAGATCCAGGCCGGCCCCACCGTCCATCGGCTCACCTTCGACACGCGCCATGTCACCGACTGGGACTCAGGCCTCGTCACCTTCGCCATCAAGGTGCTGGAGGAGGCGAGGGCCCGCGGCATCGAGAGCGATCGCACGGAGCTCCCCGACGGGGCGCAGCGCCTCCTGCGCCTCGCTGAGGCGGTTCCCGAGAGGCAGACCGGCCGGGACCGCGCGCGGCCCCCCTGGCTAGCAAGGATCGGGGCCTGGGCGACCGCGGGCGGGGTCGAGATCACGACGGAGCTCGCCTTCCTCGGGGAAGGCATGCTCGCCCTCGGCGCGCTGCTCCGCGGCCGGGCGCGGTTCCGAATGGGCGATCTCCTGGTCGTCATCCAGGACTGCGGGCCGCGCGCGCTCGGCATCGTCAGCCTGATCAGCTTCCTGGTCGGCCTCATTCTCGCCTTTGTCGGAGCCGTCCAGCTTCAGCAGTTCGGCGCCTCGATTTTCGTGGCGAACCTGGTGGCCATCGCGATGACCCGGGAGATCGGCTGCATGATGACCGCCGTCGTCATGGCGGGCCGGACCGGCGCCGCCTTCGCCGCCGAGCTCGGGACGATGAACACCAACCAGGAGATCGACGCGCTCTCCACCATGGGGATCTCGCCGATGGAGTTCCTCGTCCTGCCCCGGATGACGGCCCTGATCTTGATGATGCCGCTCCTCACGATCTACGCGGACCTCGTCGGAATCGTGGGGGGCGCGGTCGTCGGGGTGGGTATGCTGGGACTCAGCCCCGTCGAATATTTCGAGCAGACCCGCGCGGCCATGGGCCTGACCAGCTTCTTCGTCGGCGTCAGCAAGAGCGTGGTGTTCGGAGTCCTGGTCGCCCTCGTCGGTTGCCTCCGGGGCATGCAGTCGGGGCGGAGCGCCGAGGCCGTCGGGCGCGCCGCCACCTCGGCCGTGGTCACCTCCATCGTCCTCATCGTCGTCATCGACGGCGTCTTCGCCGTGATCCTGAATGTCCTCCACCTCTAGCCCCACGGCGCCCGGCGCCACGCCGCCCGTCCCCCGGATCACCGTGGCCGATCTCACGATGGCCTACGGGAGCTTCATCATCCAAAAGGACCTCTCATTCACGATCGACCGGGGCGAGATCTTCGTGATCATGGGCGGGAGTGGTTCCGGGAAAAGCACGCTGCTCAACGGCATGGTCGGCCTCCGCACGCCGGCCAAGGGCGATGTCCTCTACGACGGCCAGAGCTTCTGTCATGCCGACGACGAAGAACGCGACCGCCTCCGTCGCCGGCTCGGCGTGTCCTACCAGGCCGGGGCACTCTGGAGCTCGATGACGCTCGCGGAGAATGTGGCGCTGCCGCTCGAGACCTTCACCGAGCTCTCCCCGAAGCAGATCCGAGAGCTCGTGTCGCTGAAGCTCGCGCTCGTCGGCCTGGCCGGCTTCGAGGAGTTCTTCCCGTCCGAAATCAGCGGCGGGATGCTCAAGCGGGCCGGCGTGGCCCGGGCAATGGCCCTCGATCCGGACATCCTCTTTTTCGACGAGCCCTCCGCCGGCCTCGACCCCATCAGCTCCGGGCGCCTCGATGACCTGATCCTCGAGCTCCGCGCGAGTCTCGGAGCGACGATGGTCGTGGTGACGCACGAGCTCCCCAGCATTTTCGCCATCGCCGACCGGGCTGTCTTCCTCGACGCCGAGACGCGGACCATGATCGCGCTGGGCAACCCGAAGAAGCTCCGCGAGGAAAGCCCCGAGGCGAAGGTGCGGGCCTTTCTTACTCGAGGAAAGCAGGACGCGGGAGGATCTGCTGGATGAGCATGCGCGCGAGCCCGACGGCCATCGGCGCCTTCGTCGTGGGCGCCATCGCCGTGCTGCTCGTAGCTGTCCTGATCTGGGGTGGCACCGGCCTGTTCCGGACCAAGCTCACCTACGTGCTCTTCTTCGACGCGGCCGTGACCGGGCTGAACAACGGCGCGCCCGTGCTGGCCCGCGGGGTGAAGGTCGGCGAGGTGACCGACGTCCAGCTCCGGTGGGGGACGCCCATTATCGCGGTGTACATCGCCCTCGAGCCGGAGGCGGTCAGGGGAACAGCGGAGACCGAACCCGCGCGAAGAATCGAGCAGGCGGTGCGAGAGGACGGTCTTCGCGCCCAGCTTCGCCTGCAGAGCTTCGTGACCGGCGTCCTCTACGTGGCCCTCGACTTCCGGCCGGCCACGCCGATTGTCCTCCGCGGTCTCGACCGGCGGGTACCGGAGCTGCCGACCATCCCGACCGATCTCGAGGTCTGGACGGCGAAGCTCGAGAGGTTCGCGGATAAGATCGAGAAGGTCCCGCTCGATCAGATCGGCCAGGCGATGGCGGCGATCCTCGAGGACGTCAAGAAGATTGCCGCCTCCAAGGAGACCCAGGACCTGTTCCGGAACACTAACGCCGCCATCGCCGACGCCCGGACGCTCGTCCGCAGGGTCGATGCCCACATCGACCCGCTGCTCGCAGAGCTCAAGGGCACCCTCGCCCGCCTCGACACTGCCCTGGACGCCGCCCGAAAGCTGGTCCTCGACGTGGACAGCCGCGTCGACCCGCTGGCCACCCCGGCTGAGGCGGCGCTCAAGACGGCGCAGGCGGCGCTCGAGGACGTGCGTCGCGTCGTGGCCAAGCTCGATCCCCAGGTCGATCCACTGCTGACATCGCTCCGCAGCACGTCGGACACGGCCCGCGCCGCCCTGGAACGGGCGCAGCTCACGCTCGGCAGCGTGGACCGCACACTCGAGCAGGAATCGCCCCTGGGCTTCGAGCTGTTCCAGATGATGAGGGAATTTCGTGCGGCCGCCCAGGCCCTGCGGTCCCTCGCGGACTACCTCGAGCGCGTACCGGATGCCCCGGTCTACGGGGTCCGACGGCCGTCTGGAGACGCCAAGTGATGGACCACCGAGCGGTGGTTCGACGCCTGCTCGGCCTGACCGCGTCCATCGGCCTGGCCGGCTGCGCCGTCAGCGACCCGACGCAGTTCTACACCCTCGGCCAGGCCGCGGCCAGCTCGCCCACTGCGGAGAGCGTGGAGCGCAAGGCCAGTGCGTCGACCTCGTGGAGTCGCGTCGCCGCGACCGGCCCCGTGGGCATTGGCGTGGGGCCCGTGATCTTGCCTAGCTACCTCGATCGCAGCCAAATCGTGATCCGCACCGGCGCCGATCGGGTGGAGCTCTCCATGTTCCACCGCTGGGCTGAGCCGCTCGCGGACGGGATCGCCCGGACCCTGGCCGAGGAAATCGGCGCCCGCGTCCCCACCGATCGGATCGTCACGTTCCCGTGGCCAGGCGTGGTCGCCCGGGTCATCCAGTACCAAGTCTTCGTCGCGGTTCTGCGTTTCGATGGGCGCCCGGGCGGCGAGGTCACGCTCGACACGCGCTGGCGAATTCTCGGCCGAGACGGCGACGAGCTGGCGTTCCGGCGAACCACGGTGATCGAGGCTGCATCGGGCCGCGGCTACGAGCCGATGGTGGCCGCTATGGCCCGCGCGGTCGTCACCCTCGGCCAGGAGATCGCGGCCGAGATCCGGACGCTGCCGCGTTGAAGCTTGGCCGCCAGGATGGGAAGAAGTTGCCCGAGCGAGCCGCGAGCGTTTGCCAGCCAAGGGAGTCGAAATCCATTCGGTCAGGAGCGCCCGGCGTTGACCGGACTCCTTGTTTGCGATGGTTCACGCGGCCACGACGTTCGCTACCGTGCGATTTCTTGTCCACGTCTGAGGCCTCAGGGGCTCTGTGGTTGCATCGGGAACCACGGGGTCACCAGGTAGAGCTGGAATGCCTGGATCCGGCGGCTTGGCCGGAGAACGTAGCCCACCACCTGCACGTACTCGTTCCCACGGAACCCGTGGTAGTCGCTCTGTCTGATGCGGTGCAGGTCGATGGCGATGGCCGGGCCGCCGGCCGCCGGTGCGAGCATCAACGTCTGGCTGCCAAAGTCGATCCACAGAACCCGGCCCTCGATGACCAGCGGCTGCTGCCGCCAGGGTTGGCGGCTGGGACGCCGCCGGCGACACAAGAATGACGAAGAGCAGGCCAAGGGTCGTGACGTACCGCACGATCTGGACCCTCACGGCTGCCCGACCCGAGCGGGCTCACCGTTCCGGATGTGGACGTCGCGCTGCGGGAACGGGATCTCGATCTTCGCCGCGGACAGCGCGCCGTGCACGGCAATGGCGAGATGGCTGAGAAACGACTCGGCGTCGTCGATCCTGGTCCAGACGCGCAGCTCGAACTTCAGCGCACTGTCGCCGAAGCCGGTGCACAGCGCGAGGGGCGGTGGATCCGAGAGCGCCTTGGGATGCGCCGTGGCGACGCTGCGGAGGATCTCGAGGACGTGTTGCGGGTCGGCCGAGTACGCGACGCCAACGTCGAGCGTCACGCGGCGCAGCGTGTCCGACAACGTCCAGTTGGTGACGCGCTCGGATGTCAGGGCGGCGTTCGGGACGATAACCTCGGCGCCGTCCCACGTCCGGATGGTGGTCGCCCGAATGCCGATCTCACGGATCCGGCCCTCGAGCGTGCCCAGCTGAACCGCGTCGCCCACGTGGAGGCGCCGCTCCAGCAGGAGGATGAGCCCGGACACGAAATTCGCCACCACGCTTTGCAAGCCGATGCCGACGCCGACGCCGAGCGCGCCGGCCACGATCGTCAGCCGGTTGAGATCGATCCCGAGCGCGGCGACCGCGAGCACGAACCCGATGACGACGATCACGTAGTGCACGATCGTCGCGAGGGCGTACGCCGCCCCGCGCGGCAGGCGCACGCGCGGGTAGACTTCCTCGTCGAGGACGAAGCGAACGAACGACGAGACGACGAACACCGCCGACACGGTGAGCGCGAACGCCGCGACGTCGCCGAGCGACAGGCTCACCGACCCGCGGACGTAGCGCGCGCCGAGCACCATCGTGCCCGCGGACGAGATCGACCCGATCACCCCGAGGCCGTCCAGCGTGAAGTACGCCCACGCGCCGACGGACAGCCAGCGCAACGCCAGCGTGAGCCGTCGCTGCACCAACGGCCGGTGCCGCTGCACGATCAGCAGGTCACGGAGCGGAAGCGCCCGCAGCGCATAGGCGATGAGTCCTTCGCCGACTCGCACGCCTGCGTACAGCACGAGCGCGGCGTAGTCGCTGCCGAGCACCGCGTTACCGAGCAGCCTCGCCAGGCGCATGTACCCGCACACGCCCGTGAAGACCGCGGCGATCAGTAGCAACCCCTGCGCCCAGAGGACCGCCACGATCGCGCGCTGCCATCCGAGGGCAAGCTCCTGGCCACTCGCCCTCAGGAGGCGCTCGGACCGCACGGCGAGCGCCAGGAACACGATGCCGCACACCATCTCGATCAGGAACACCCACTGCTCCAGCACCGGAACGACGGAGCACACGTCTCGCACGCGGTCGACGACGAAGAACGCCGCCAGCGCGTAGACCGCGGGCACGATCGCCGGCGAGGCGAGTCGACGCACGATCAGCACCGCGGGCAGGAGCACGAGGATCGACACGGCGCTGATCACGACGCGCGGAGGTTGCGGATAGATCCAGCCGGTCGGGATCAGCGTGACAACGAGCGCGGATGACAACGGCAGCTCGAACACCTGTGCGGCCGCCGCCTCGCTCGGCTGCTTATCGGCGCTGCCCCGCGCCGCGCGACGCGCGAGACGGATCAGCACGAACGTCAGCGCGAATAGCACGATCTGGAGCGGGAGGCGCGCCATCTCGCCGCCGATGTAGTCGCGCGCCCGCTCGACCATGTCTCGGACGGCTTCGCGCAGCCGCTGGCCCACGTCGTCCGACATCAGCGTGCGGGCTTGCGGGGCCCCAGATCGGCAGCGTGTCGGGCGCCACGAGAGACCCTACCCGCGCGTTCCCGGTCTTCGCGATTCTCGCGAGGGCCTCGTCGCAGCGGGCGATCTCCTTCACCGTGCGATCTTGCAGTGCCAGGACATGTGCGAGCCCGTCGTCGGCGTTCCTTCGAGCCCCCGCGATGACGGCCATCGTCGCGTCGATCTGCTCCAGCACCGTCGGCGGGGCCGCCGCTTCGCGCGCGCTCGCTTGCGTGGCCACCCACGTCGCGCGCATGGTCTCGATCTGTTCGACGCGCTGCTGCGCAAGCGTCGCGCGCCTGGTGAGCTTGCCGTTGAGCGCGACCAGCCTCGAACGCATGGCCTGCCACGCGTCGGCCAGGTTGGCGAGCGCGTTCGCCGAGGGTGATGACGCCAGCGTCTCTGTCGTGCTCACGTGGCGCTTGTCGATCCAGTCGGCGGCCCCCGTCAGCTCGAGCTCGGCGTCGCGGAACTCCGAAGCCTCCGGCGCTTGTGCCGAACGTAGCAGCGTGGTGGCTTGCTCGGCGCGCTGGGCGATCTCGGGGATCGGGATCGGCGTGATCGTGCTGGCCGGACCCTGCGCGGATTGGGCCCCGTGGCTGCCGGGCGGGCGGCCGGCTGCGCGGACGCCGCGAGAGCGGATCCCAGCAGGGCGAGCGCAGCGAGCGCGTGCGCCGTCGAGACGAGCGCGCGAGCGCGCACGCCCCGCGGCCTGCTGACCGCCACTACCACCCACCGATCAGTTTGCCTACACCGCGAATCCCCACCTGCTGGTGGACCTGCGAACCATCCCCGAAACCCCGCGACGTTCCGCGAGGCGCGGGCCTCCTCCTGTTGACCGTAGCGGCAACAAGCCGGGTTCATGCCGTTCCATCCTGGCGCCGAGCACGCGCTCGACATGATCGGCAAAGAGCAGGACGTCCTCTTCTGAGGATCGATCACGTCGAATGCTCGATGCGTCGTCAGCGTCGCTCGTAAATCAACACCTGATCGCAGTGCAACCTTGTTCCGCTCCGAGCCCCTGGCGACCTCGATCTGGTAGCGCTTCAGGCGGCCGTAGAGCTGAAAACGGGTGAGGCCCAGGATCGCGGCGGCGCGTTCCTTGTGACCGTGCGTGCGCTGGAGGACCTCGAGGATCATGCGCTTTTCCTGCGCGGCGATCGTCGGCATGGTCGTCTCGTCTTCCGTCGGCGCGGCGGTGACGGCCGGTATCGTCGCGTCGCGCAGCGGCCGCCCGACGATGCCAAGGTGCTCCGCCAAGATCAGAGCGCCCTCGGCAAGAATGAGTGCCCGCTCGATGGCGTTCTGCAGCTCGCGGACGTTGCCGGGCCACGAATGCGCCAGCAACAGCTCGCGCGCCTCGCCGCTGAAGCGCGGCTCCGGTCTTTCCATCTTGGCGCCCAGATCGTGGACGAAGTGATCGGCAAGGAGCAGGACGTCCTCGTCCCGCTCGCGGAGCGTCGGGAGATGAATCCGGAACACCGCGACGCGATAGTACAAGTCTTCGCGAAACCGACCGTCGGCGACCGCACGCTCGAGGTCGCGGTTGGTCGCGGCAATGAGACGGACGTCGGCCTCAAGCGTCGTCGTGCCGCCGACCCTTTCGTACTGCCGTTCCTGCAGGACGCGAAGTAGCTTCGCCTGCACGGCCGGCGTCAACTCGCCGATCTCGTCGAGCAAGAGCGTGCCGCCGGCCGCGAGCTCGAAGCGACCGCGCTTGAGCCGGTCGGCGCCGGTGAAGGCGCCGCGCTCATGGCCGAACAGCTCCGACTCGACGAGCGTCTCTGGCAGCGCCGCGCAGTTGAGCGCGACGAACGGGCGGTCGGCGCGCGCGCTGCCCTGATGGATCGCCCGGGCCAGGACTTCCTTCCCGGTGCCGCTTTCGCCGGTGAGGAGCACGGTCGTGGCGGTGGCCGCAACCTTTCGCGCGGCGTCGATCGCCGCCATGAACTTCGGGGAACGCCCAATGATCGCGTCGAAGCCGAATCGTTCGTCGAGCGTGGTTCGGAGCGAGGCCGCGTCCCGCTCGAGCTTCTCGATTTTTGCCTCGGCAGCGCTGAGCACGTCCCACCGGGGACGGCCCGGTGCTGCCGCGCTCACCGTCGAGCGGCGGGGCTTGAACATCGTGGCTGCCCCGGCCGCCACCCTCGAATCGTCGGAGCTCAAGCAGTCGTCAAGCGCGCTACTCATGCCTTGCGCCATAGCCCCCTCCTGCCGCCGGCGTTATCGGCCGCCAGCGCACGTTGTTTCGTCCGATAGAAATCCATCAGTGGGTCGACCCCCGACAGCGACGACGGATTGAACCGCGATGCTCGCGCATCAGCGCGCCTCCAGGGCCTCATCGACGCAGGTGAGCAGCGCATCGGACGTGACCGGCTTCGGCAGGTAGCAGAGGATCCCGGCTCTGACCGCTCGAGCGCGAACCGTCTCGTCCGGATACGCGGTGATGAGGATTGTGGGAATCGCGTGACCGGCGGCGACCAGCTTCTGATGCAGCTCGATGCCGGTCGTCCCCGGCATTCGCATGTCGGTGATGAGACACGCGAACGTGGCGAGGCGCTTCGACTTCAGCAACCCCTGCGCGGACGAGAACACCGCGGAGGTGTAGCCCGCGGAATCGAGCAGGTCCTTCAGCGTTTCTCGGATCAACGCGTCGTCGTCCACGATCGCGATCACTTGCCGTTGCGCCATACCATGTGCCCCCTCGTCCTGATTAAGACGCTACTGCGCTCGAGCGCGCGACGATAGCGGGCCTTGGTCGCGAAAGCTGACCGCACCACGACATCGCGCGATACTTTGGTACTGGCGCGCGCGACGTTAGTCTCGATCGAGTGCAACAAGCCGGTTGGGTGCCGCGCCTACCCCTCACCGGGCACGTGTTGTCACTGTTCATCGCGAGCTCCTTCAGTGGGCACGTGCCAACAACCGTGCCCGCCGCCAACGCTTCAGCGCGAAGACGGCGGAGGCAATCACGCCCGTGACGAGCATGAACGCCGCGACCTTGGCTGATGTCGGCGCGATTGCGATCGTGACGTGGTACAACGCGTAGCCGGCGCCTGTCCACGTCCCGCCCCACGCGACCGCGCTGATCGTCGCGACGAGCATGTAGCGGCCCGGCGCGACGCGCGCCGCGCCGGCGATCGCCGCCGCGAGTGGATTGACTTCCGGGAGGAAGCGGCAGCAGAGCATGAAGCCGAACCGGTGCGCCAAGACGTGTCGCTCGGCGGCCTTCACACGCTCGGCGGCGCGACCCGAAAGGCGATCCAGGAGACGGACCACATGGGGACTGGCCCAGCGGCCGATGCCGTACCAGACCAGGTCGGCGACCAGCGAGGCTCCGACGATCACCGCGACGAGTGTGGGGAGGCTTGCGTGACCGGCGCCCGCGAGCGCGCCCGCCGCGACCAACGAGGGGACCACGGGAATCGGCACGCCGCCCTGGTTTACGGCGACCCAGGCGAACAGCCACATCGCGTGCTCGGCCGTCACCGCATGTGCTCCGCGCAGTGCATCATGCGAACACGCTATGCCGCTCGAGCGTGCGACGGTAGCCGAGCCTTCGTCGCGAAGACTGACCGCAAGAGGACATCGGCCGATACGGTTGTACCGGCGCGTGCGACATTCGTCGCGAGGAAGGACTACTTCGGTGGACCCGACTCTTTGCCGCCGGCGATGTCGAGCCGGTCGGCAATGCGAACGAGCTCCGGCAGCGTTTCCGCCTGCATCTTCCGCATGATCTGACCGCGCAGCGCCTTGACCCTGGCCTCACTCAGATTGAGATCGCCGGCGACCTGCTTGTTCAGGCGCCCGCTCACCACCTGCCGCATCACGTCCTGTTCGCGTGGCGTGAGTGCGGCGAAACGCCGGCGGAGCTCCACGAGCACGCGCGCATCGGCACGGCGGGCTCGGTCGCGCGCGATGGCCGCCTGGATGGCGTCGATGAGGTCCTGATCACGGAACGGCTTGGTGAGGAACTCCACGGCGCCCGACTTCATCGCTCGCACGGACATCGAGATGTCGCCATGGCCGGTGATGAAGATGATCGGAAGCTCCATGTCGGTGCCCACGAGAGCCTTCTGGAAGTCGAGACCGCTTTGCTCGGGAAGTCGGACGTCGAGGACGAGGCAGCCCGGCGCGTCAGGCCGTCGAGTCTTCAGAAATTCGCCCGGCGAGGCGAAGAGCCGCACCTCCAGACCAACCGACTGCAACAGATCCTCGACCGCATCGCGAACCAGGGCGTCGTCGTCGACGACGAAGACGATTGGCTTCTCGGATGGTCCAGGCATGGGCAGCGTCGTTATGCGACGCCCGTGTCCTCGGACACAAGGGGCAGCGAGAACTGGAAGATCGCGCCGTGAGGGGAATTGGGCCTCGCGCCGATCCTGCCGCCATGCGCTTCGATGATCGACCTGCTGATCGAGAGCCCCATGCCGAGTCCACTCTGCTTCGTCGTGTAGAACGCCTCGAACACTCGGGCCTGCGAATCCGGAGCAAGCCCTACGCCCGAGTCGCGGACCTCGACGTGCACAGCCTGGCCATGCTCGAAGCGTGACGCGACCCACACCTGGCGGGAACGGCCCTCGATCTCACGCGTCGCTTCGATCGCATTGAGGATCAGGTTCAGAACCACCTGCTGCAGCTGAACGCGATCTCCCGGAACGGCCGGCAGCTCTTCCGCGAGGCGCGTCTTGAGCGACACCCCCGACCGCTGCAGCTCATGGCGAACCATCGCGATCACGTCACGGACAATCTCGTTGAGGTCGACGGGCGCGACGCGCAGCGGCTGGCGCTTGACCAGCGTGCGGACGCGGTCGATGACGGCGCTCGCACGGGTGCCCGCCTTCATGATGCGCTCGAGCGCCCGCTGCGCCCGTTGCAGGTTCGGCGGCTGGGCGGCGAGCCAGCGCGAGCAGGACGAGGCACTGGTGACCATGCCGAGCAACGGCTGGTTGACCTCGTGCGCGATCGACGCGGTCACTTCTCCGAGCGTCGTCACGCGCGTCACATGAGCGAGCGTCGCTTGTGCCTCTCTGAGAGCGAGCTCCGCTCGCCTTCGTTCCGTCACGTCCCTCACGGTGCCGAGCACCTCCAGCACGTCGCCGTCTCCATTCAGCACAGGGTGGCAGGTCGCCTGCACGTGTCTGAGAGTTCCGTCGGGCAGGAGAATCCGGTACTCGTGTTCGACGTCGATCTTCTCGCGGACTGCGTCGGCACGGACGCTGTGCACGCGCTCGCGATCGTCCGGGTGAAGTCGCTGGTCGATGACCTCTCGGGACGGTGCACCATGCTGAGGATCGAGATCGAACAACCGGAACATTTCTGCTGACCACGAAATGGTCCCGGCCGCGCGGTCCCACACCCAGCTGCCCGTGTGGCTCAGCCGCTGTGCCTGGGCCAGCGTGGCCTCGCTTCGCTGCAGCGCTTGCTCGGCCCTCTTGCGGTCTTCATCGGCAAGCTCGGCAAGCTGGGCCGCGAGGGCGTCTCGCTCGAGTGCGGCGGCCAGGAGGGTCCCCAACATGGCCAAGTTGTTCGGACGCTGGAGGATGTAACCACCGTGGGCCTCGATCGGGCCGCGAAGGGCGAGGACTCCCCAGTCGCGTGACGCGCTGGCGACCGGCACGAGCATGAGCACGTCGGTGCCGACGGCGGATCCCGACGCCGGGCACCACTCGACCGGCGGGAACGCGCCCGCGATGAACTGCGTGCCTCGATCCGGCACGGGCGGCCCGGACAGGCGATACGTGCCAGCCACGGTGAGCGTGCTCGCCGGAGCGCGCGTCGCATCGCCGTACAGCGCGAGACATCCCCAGCGCGCCGGGGTGAGCCTGAGCCAGTCGAGCTCCTGAGCCTGCCCAGCCTTTCCAGAGAGCAGCATCATCACGGCCGCAGGCGCTTTCTGCGTGAGCTCCTCGAGATGGGTCATCTCCTCATGCCCGTAAGCCAGCCGGGCGCGCGCGCGCGCGAGCTCCGACCGCGCGAGGAACGCCGCGAGGCGGTGATCGCGACCCGGGTCTGGTGGCCTCGGCGGCCAGGCGCTCCGCTCCGGCACGAGACAGGAGCGCGCTCATCGCTCGCAGCACATCGAGGTCGGGTGTCAGACGCACCGCCTGCTGCCATGCCTGCCTCAAGGCCGCCGCGGTCGGTTCGGGATCTCCGGCGAGCGCGGCATCGATTCCGCCGATGAGCGTCTCGACGCCTGGCCAGATGTCTGCGGGTCCCCGGTCCGGCTCGGACGGGAACAGCGCCATGCGCACGAGGTGAGCGGCCAGGACACTGTTCCCGAGCGCTTCCCCGCCTGGCGGCGGCGCCAGATCGTCGACCGTCTCGCACCCGCACGAGCGCCGACGAATCAATGCAACGGGCACGCGATGCGCGATGCGCCTGACCGCACTCCCGCTCATCTCATCGAGGAGCAGATTCGCGGCCCGCCGGCCGAACTCGTCGAAGCGCGTGCGAAGCGTGGTCAGCGGAGGATCGGCGAGATGCGCCACCGACACTATCGTCGAAGCCGACCACCGCGACGTCCTCCGGGACGCGGACTCCGGCCGCCTGCAGGACCTCCATGACGCCGACGGCATTCAGGTCGGTCCCGGCCACCACCGCCGTGCATGGCAACGCGCCGCCTCCAAGGAGCTGTCGGGCGCCCGCGCGGCCACTGGCCAGGTGGTTGTCCTCGACGTCGATGATCAACTCGGGCGAGTAAGGCAGCCCGCTCTCCGTCAGCGCGCCGCGATACCCCTCGTACCGTTCCCTGATCGCTGGATACTCGCGCCAGCCGATGAAGGCGATGCGAGAGTGGCCGTGAGCGATGAGGTGGCGCACCGCGTCCCGGACGCCCTCGGTGTTGTCGGCGACAACGGCGGGGCACCCGACCTCCGGATCGTGGTAGGCGACGGTCACCAGCGGAAGCCCCAGGCGCGCGAGGGCGGGCAGCCCGACGAGCGAATGAACGACGATCCACCCGTGGACCTCGCGAGCGAACGGCGCGGCGGCCACGTCGCCCGGTGTCCCGCGGAACACCAGGAGTCGAGCGGCGCGTTCGCGGGCGACGCGCTCGATACCCCCGAGAATGCCGCCGTAGTATTCGCCGCCCAGGACTTCCATCGCGGCGCCGATCGTGAGATCGCTCATGGAACTCTCAGTGCGTCACCCCAGAGCGACGGCATCTCCCAGCGCGTCTTGCCGATCTCCGAGCCCCCTGCCTGCGCATCGGCGAGGTGCTCGGAAAACTCCTGGAGGGTGAAGCGATGCTGCGCGTCGGTTTCCCAGTAGACGTCGAAGGAGAATTGCACGAGCGTGCGGAAGCGTTCTTCGCTCGCCCGCAGTGCCTCCTCGGCGCCTTGTCGTGTGTAATGTCCATCATCGTTCCACCCGCCCCTCCGCACCGTTCTCGCGACCCCACGTAGTGCGCGCAGACGGCCGCCGTGTCAAGGGGATCTTATAGGCAGGAAGCCCCCACGCGCGCGCAACATCCACGAGCCGCACGCGTGCACCAGCGCACAGCGGCGTGCGCTGGCGCACCACGATGTGCACGAATCAGCGCGCGACGTTGTCCACTTGCTCTCAGCAGTCGCTGATGCTGCGCCGACACACATTGGCAGCCTCGATGCAACCGGCGTCGATATCGACCGGAGGACTCATGAAGACCAAAAGTTGTCATCGTCGGCGGAGGCTTCGCCGGCCTTTATGCCGCAATGTACTTCGACAAAACCCTTGCGCGGCGAAGCGACGCCGAGGTGGTGCTGATCAGCCGCGAGAATTTCATCTTCTTTACGCCGATGCTCCACGAAGTCGCGGCGGGAGATCTACATCCGAGCGATATTGTCAATCCACTCCGGCGCATTCTCCGTCACGTCAAGGTCGTCCAAGCCGAGGTGGACGCAATCGACCTGCGCGCCAGAAAGGTTTCGTGCGTGGCAGGAATTCGCGATGTCCGGCGTGAGTTCGAGTTCGACCATTTGCTCCTCGCGCTCGGCTCGGAACCGAACTTCTTCGATATGGCCGGCGTCCGCGACTGGGCGGCAACCATGAAGAGCCTGAGCGACGCCGCCCTGCTCCACAACACGATGGTCGCACTGCTGGAAACGGCGGCGCTGCAACCGGACGAATTCGCTCGTCGCCAGTTGCTGACGTTCGTCATTGCTGGCGGCGGCTTTGCTGGCGTGGAAACAACGGGCGCCGTCAACGATTTTATCCGTGAGACGGCAGGGTATTATCCGTCGATTGCCGAAACAGACATTCGCGTTGTCCTCATCCATCCCGACAGCTTTCTGCTACCTGAATTGGGCGAGGAGCTGGGCCTCTACGCAGAGCGCAAGCTGCGGGAGCGGGGAGTCGATGTCGTCAAAGGTGTGCGCGTCGCCAGCTACGACGGCTCGATCGTCACGCTGGCTGACGGTACGTCGATCCCGGCGTCGACTCTCATCTGGACAGCAGGTGTCAAACCCTAGTGCGGTCATCGCATCATTGCCATGCGAAAAAGAACGGGGCCGCCTTCGCGTCAACGAATACCTTGCTGTTCCCGGTGTCAGCGGCGCTGTGGGCGGCTGGCGATTGCGCCGCAGTACCGGATGTCACGACGGGCACGTTGTGTCCGCCGACGGCACAGCACGGTCTGCGGCAAGGCGTGGCGGCCGCGAAAAACATCGAGGCCGCGATTGCTGGTCGTGCGCTCAAGCCGTTTCGGTACAGAGCGATGGGACTCTTGGCCAGCATCGGCCGCCACACTGGCGTGGCCATGGTGTTCGGGGTGAAGTTTTCTGGGTTCATCGCCTGGGGGTTGTGGCGGACGGTGTACCTGGCGAAGCTTCCTGGGCTTGCTAAGAAGCTCAGAGTGATGGTGGGCTGGACGCTGGATCTGTTCTTCGGAAGACAGATCGAGCAGATGATCACGGTGCGCGACGTCGAACTGCTGAGCGATCGGCTTGCGCGACTTCGGAGTAAAGCGACAACGGACGGCGAAGCTCGACTTCTCGACCTCGGCAACGACACGTCGGTCAGTCCGAGGGTCCGTCTCGACTGACGGGGCGGCACGCATCGCGCGCGCGGTTGACGATGCCGAGCTGCGCGGCCGAGATACGTTTTACGCAGCCGATGCGACCAGCGACCCTTTGGGTGGAAAACCCTTGTGGAAAACCCAAGATCCGATCAACCCAATGCGCCGCTGCAAGCCCGCGTCACGCCAGGGTCCGACCGAGACTGGACCAGTCGTAAGAGATCGACCTTAGATCGCGCTTCCTCTCGACACCGTTTCGGCCCACCGTGCCTCGCCGCCGGTTGCCTCAATCTGTATGTTACTTCGGGCCGTATAATCGCCGGACGATGATCGCACCGACGCTTCTGGCGCTCGACTTCGATGGTGTGGTCTGCGACGGGCGCCCGGAATACTTCGAGACGGCGTGGCGGGCCTACGTCGAAGCCTGGCCGCCGCCTGCGCTCACGCCTGGCCGTCCTGACAATGTGGCCGCGCAATTTTCCATGCTGCGTCCGCTGATCGAGAGCGGATGGGAGATGCCGCTGCTGCTCCATGCGCTGCTGGCCGGCGTCGGCGAGGCCAGTCTCGCGAACCGGCACGTCTGGCTGACCACCGCGAAGGGGCTCATGGCTGACGCCGGGGTATCGGCCGAGACGCTGGGGCGGGCTCTCAACCGCATTCGCGACGAGTGGTTCGCGCGAGATCCGGACGGGTGGTTGAGCCACCATGATTTTTATCCGGGCATCGTCGCGCGACTGATGTCGCTGGCCGATTGCGGACCGCGCGTGGTGATCGTCACCACCAAGGCCGAGCGGTTCGTGCGCGCGCTGATGGCCGCCCAGAACCCGCGGCTCGCGGCGATCGCAGTGATCGGTCGCGAGCCCGGCGCGCCCGTGCCCAAGCCTGTCACGCTGCGGCGTCTGGCTGACAAATACGGCGTCGGTGCCGACGGCACGGGGCTGTGGTTCGTGGAGGACATGCTGGAGACGCTCGAGGCAACGGCGACGCGGCCCGAGCTGGCCGGCGCCCGACTGTTCCTCGCCGATTGGGGCTACAACACGGCCGAAGATCGCGCGAGCGTGGGTGCGGCCGGGAGGGTCAGGTGTCTGTCGCTCGGCTGCTTCGCCGGCCCCCTAGAGGCCTGGCCCGGCTAGTCTCCACCCCGGCGCTGGGCGACCCTGCGTCCAGCGTCGCCCCGTACTGTCCGAAAACCTCGTCCCACGCTCACGCCGCCTGGTAGTAGTAGCGCAACAGGCCGCCCAAGCGTTCGCGGCAACGAACTCGGGCGCTGCCGATCGCGCGGGGAGCCGGCGCAATCAAGTCGTTGTCGAGGCCCTGATGATTCCGCTCCTCGTGGTAGTGCACCACGAACTCCTTGAGTACGTGCAGTAGCCGCCGTTCGCCGAACAGGATCAGGTGGTCCAGGCACTCCTCGCGAATCGAGCGTACGAACCGTTCCGCTTAGGCAGGCTGGATTCTCGGTCGCCATCCTCATGATGAGCGACGCGATCTCCTTCATGAGTCCTGGACGCCCAGGCCGCCGGCACTCAGATGTCCACTTCTGGGCAATCAGCCGCCGGTACCAACGCAGGATCGTGTCTGGCGTCACGATAGTCGCCACCTGTCTCAAAACCTGCCGACCGAGTCGCTGGCCTTTCGCCGCGAGGCAGCCGCGCTGGTCGTCAGTCCACCGGACACGCCGCCCCCTCAATTGCTCCCGAAGGACGCGGTTCTCCTCCATCAAGTAGTCGATCACGTGTTGCTGGTGGCGATTGACCCATCCAGCGAAGGTCAAGAGGAGAAGCCGCAAGGGCAAGAAATCGGCCGTCATCGGCCGATTCTACCGTGCCTCCTTCGGGCCACACGCCAGCTTCCGGCGCGGCCGACTATTCGGACAACTACGCCGAAGGCGACGCGGTTGGTAGCTATACGCATCCGCATCTTATAAAGATATCCCAGGCGCTCGAGACGATCGAGACGTGGCGCTTGGACTACAATGCCGTCCGACCCCACAGCGCCCTGGGCGACGTCCCGCCCCAGGAGTTCGAGCAGCTGACCCTTAACCGGGCAACTGCCCCGATCCTCTCATCCTGAGTGGCGCAACGTCGGGGAGCAGGTCGCTACTTCCATCGATCCTGAAGGGGAGACGGAGATGAGTGGCGTGTACGACGGACTCACCGTGGTCGAGCTGGCCGATCGCCGCAACCAGTGGGCGGGCAAGCTCCTCGCCGACGGCGGCGCGCGGGTGATCCAGATCGAGCCTCCCGCTGGCGGACCGGGGCGCTGGTGCGGGCCCTTCGTCGACGACAAGGTCGATCCCGACCGCTGTCTCGACTACTGGTGGTACAACACCGGCAAGCAGAGCGTGGCCCTCGACATCGGGCGTCAGCCGGCTCAGGATCTGCTCCGGCGACTGGTGGCGCGCGCGGACATCTTCCTCGAAAGCACGCTCCCGGGGACGCTACGTCCGTGCGGCCTCGACTACGGCTCCGTCTCGGGCCACCGCGCGCTCATCTACACGTCGCTGACCGACTTCGGCCAGGACGGCCCGTGGCGCGACTACCAGATGAACGACGCCGCCCACCTGGCGCTCGGCGGCCACATGGCGAGCAGCGGATATTCCGATCCCAGCGTCACCCCGATCGGTGGGCAGGGTCACCAGGCGTGGCACATGGGCTGCGTCTTCGCGCTGCACGGCATTACCCTGGCGCTCTTCGACCGCATGACGACCGGTGAGGGTCAGTGCATCGACGTCTCGATCCACGACGCCTGCTCGATCGGCACAGAGTCCGCGGTGCCCGAGTGGCTGTACAACGGCGCGACCCTCTACCGGCAGACGGGTATGCACGCCTCCGCGCGGCGGCAACCGGACCTCGAGCTGCCGACGGCCGACGGCATGTACGTGATCGCGGTGAACCAGACCTTCGGCGACCAGGGCTGGGCGAAGCTGATCGAGTGGATGGAGGAGAAGGGCGTCGCCGGCGAGCTGACCAACCCGAAGTACCGCGACGAAGCCGTCCGGATCGCGGACTATCGCCAGGGGACCGCCGTCCGCGAAGGCATCCGTCGCCTGATCGCCGCCTGCAAGGGAGAGGAAGTCTTCACCCGCGCGCAGTCGTACGGCATCTCGTGGGGGCTCGTCCGGGCACCCGAGGAGAACTACGACGTCGGGCACTACCAGCAGCGCGACTTCTGGCGCACCGTCGAGCACCCGGAGATCGGCCGCGCCATTCCCTATCCACGCGGCCCGTACATGTCGGACGCGCTCGCGATCGCGCCGCGAGGACGAGCGCCTCATCTCGGGGAGCACACGAGGCAGGTCTTGGAGGGCGATCTCGGTCTTCCCGCCGCACAAGTCGATGCGCTGGCCGCCGCCGGGGTGATTCGATGAACGCTCCGCCGGCCGGCATCCTCAGCGGAGTCCGCATCCTCGATTTCACGTGGAAGACCGTCGGGCCGTGGGCCCCGCGCCTGCTCACGCACTTTGGAGCCGAAGTCATCCACGTCGAGCGCGTCGGATCCTGGGACGATCACCGCTACGCGGCCCACCCAAGCCCGATCGTCGAGGGCCCGCAGAAGGAGTTCACGTCCGGGCAGGGCACAGGGCCGCTGCACGGCGGCGGTCATGCCGACGGCAAGAAGCCTTACTACGCCACCCCGTACTTCACGATCCTGCACCACGGCAAGCTGGCCATCAGCCTGAACACGCGCCATCCCAAGGGCCTCGAGCTGGCCAAGCGGCTCATCGGCATCTCGGACGCGGTCGTCGAGAACTTCAGCGGTGAGGTGTTTCCGAGCTGGGGGCTCACCTGGGAGCGCATCCACGAGATCAACCCGCGCGTCGTGTACATGAGCACGTCGGGCTTCGGTCACTCCGGCCCGTACAAGGCCTACCGGAGCTTCGGGCCCACCGCCGCCGCCCAGTCCGGCCTGTCGCTCGCGTCCGGGTTGCCCGGCATGCCGCCGGCGGGCTGGGGCTTCTCCTACATGGACGTGATGGGCGGCTGGATGGGGGGCCTCGCCCTGATCATGGGCCTGCTCCAGGCCAGGAAGACCGGCCAGGGGTTCTACGTCGACTATGCCGTCACCGAAGGCGCGATGTCGCTCCTCGGCACGTACATGCTCGATTTCCAGGTGAACGGCCGGACCACGCGCCGGCCCGGTTTCCCTCCAGGTAACCGATCCGTCTTTCCACCCGTGGCGCCACACAATACCTATCGCTGCTCAGGGAAGGATCGCGTCGGGCAGGACTGGTGGGTCTTCATCGCCTGCGAGACGCAGCCGCAGTTCGAGTCGCTCTGTCGCCTCATGGGCCAGCCGTGGCTGTGCGCGGATCCACGCTTCGCGACCGGCGAGGCGCGCGTGGCCAACCAGGACGAGCTCGACGCCATCGTCGGCCGATGGGTCAGGCCGCGACGGCGCTACGACGTCATGCGCCGGTGCCAGGAGGCCGGGATCATCGCGTCGGTGGTCCAGAGCGCCGAGGACCGCGTCGAGCACGATCCGCAGCTGAAGCATCGCGACATGCATCCCGTCATCGACCATCCCGAGATCGGCGAGTTCGAGTACGAAGGCTATCCGGTCAAGCTTTCACGGACGCCAGCCTTCGTGCACGGACGGGGGCCGCTCTTGCGCGAGCACAACCGCTACGTCTACGGCGACCTCCTCGGCCTGAGCGAGGAGGAGATGATATCTCTCGAACAAGAGAAGGTGATTTGACCGCGATAACGGGATGCGCGAGAGGAGGAATCGATGGCGGTGAGCTTCGACCGGGCACGGCTCGCGCCGCTGAAAGATACGGTGGCGATCGTCGGTGTGGGTGAGACCGATTACGCGAAGGACTACCGGGGAGCAGGCGGCCAGGCCGTGGGCAAGGGTGAGGCCCGGTACGATTCGTACACGCTGGCGTCGAGGGCGCTGAAGCGGGCGCTGGACGACGCGGGCCTGAGGAAGGACGACATCGACGGCCTGTGCACCGGGGGCACCCTGTCCGGTGAGCGGGCCAGCGAGCAGTGGGGCCTGAATCCGCGCTGGAGCGGCGGCGGCGACGCCGCGCAATGCATCATCGAGGCGACCCTGGCCATCAACGCGGGGCTCTGCACGACCGTCGCCCTGGTCTACGGTAACGCGCAGCGCTCGATGGACACGGCCTACGGCGGCGCCCGGGTGACCGGCGGCGCCATCACCTCGTATTTCTATTACGCCCCGTGGGGCATGACGTCGCAGGGCGCGCTCTACGCGCTGTTCTTCCAGCGCCACAAGCTGCTCTACGGCACCACCGAGGAGCAGCTCGGGGCGGTCGCGGTGGCCTTCCGCAAGCACGCGTGCCTGAACCCGAACGCCGTGATGCAGACGCCCATCACGATCCAGGACTATCTCGACGCGCGGTACATCGCCGAGCCGCTCCGGCTCTACGACTACTGTCTGATCAACGACGGCGGCGTCGCGATCATCGTGCGGCGCGCTGACATGACGAGAGACCTCAAGCAACGGCCGATCATGGTGAGCGGCTTCGGGTGGTCCGAGGAGAACGTCGACGCCACGCAGCTGCGGCCGCGCTTGAAGTCCTTCTATCACGGCGCCCATCACGACGTGGCGGCGCAGGCCTATCCGATGGCCGGCGTGACCCCCGAGGACGTCGACGTATTCGCCACCTATGACAGCTTCAGCGTTCACCTGCTCGCGTCGCTCGAGGGCTTCGGCTTCTGCAAGGAGGGCGAGGCCGGCGCGTTCGTGCAGGGAGGCCGCATCGAGATCGGCGGCGATCTTCCGTGCAACACGAGCGGCGGCATGCTCTCCGAGAGCTACATGCAGAGCTGGAACCACCAGCCCGAGCTCGTCCGCCAGCTGCGGGGCGGTCTCGGACACCGCCAGGTGCAGGGCGCCGAGGTCGCGCAGTACGTCCACGACGTCGCCGGCAAGTGCAAGAGCCTGATCTACACCAGGGGAGCGTGACGATGGCCACCGCCCGCCCGGTTCGCGCGATGGACCCGTACGCCGAGCAGTTCTGGGCCTTCACGCTGGACAGGGAGCTGCGTCTCCAGCAGTGCTCGGCGTGCGGGAAGTTCCGCTGGCCACCCGGCCCGACCTGCGACCGCTGCCTGTCCGACGATTTCGCGTGGTCCCCGCTCAGCGGCACGGCGAAGGTGCTCTCCTGGACGACGTTCCGCCGCGGCTACTTCCCGGAGTATCCACCGCCCCACACGGTCCTGGCACTCGAGCTCGCCGAAGGGCCGCTCTTCATCTCCTACCCGGTTAACATCGAGCCGACCGATCTCCGCGAAGGCATGACCCTGGAGCTCCGCTGGACGGATGCCACCGACAAGTTCGGCGAGTACAACCTCCCCGTCTTCGGCCCACCGTCCGCGCGGGGCTAGGGCTCCCCAAAGGCCTTGACGGCGTTGTCCCAGAGGATCTTTCGCATCAGGTCGGGGTTGACTTCCTGCCAGCTCAGCGCCAGGTCGACGGAACCGGGGAAGCGCGTCTCGGCGTGCGGGTAGTCCGAGCTGAACATGAGAAGGTGTTCGCCGAGGTACTCCGAGACCAGCTTGACCATCTTCCCGCCCTCGTGCAGGACGATCGAGGCGAAGAAGCGTCCGCCCGTGGTGTACTCCAGCATCGTATGCTGCAGGCCGTCGGCCACGAAGCCCATGTAGTGCGCCTGGTCCTCCATTCGAGCGGCCCAGAACGGGATCCAGCCAAATCCCGACTCCAGCACCGCAAAGCGGAGATTGGCATAGCGATCCAGGAGACCGGCGCCAAAGAACGCGCCCATCGCCCGCATCGCGCCCCAGGGGTGCGACGCGGAGCGGCCAAGGAATGGGTTGTGCCAGAGGTCGCGATAGCCCGGGTACCCCTGCGAGAAGCTATGGTGGATGAAGCACAGCCCCGCCTCGTCCACGGCCTGCCAGATCGGGTGCAAGTCGGGGTGGTCCAGCGGGTGGTCAACCGGCAGGTTGACGTACACACCAACCACCCATGGTGACCCGCTCCAGCGTTTGATCTCCGCCACCGATTCCTCGATGTAGCTGGCGTTCGTGCTGATCATCGACTTGAGCCGATGCGGGTATTTGCCGCAGAAGTCGCCCAGAAAGCGATGTTGCGCCCGCATGAACTCGACGTTGACCTCACGGTTCTCGTGCCCGCTCGGCCCGCCATTGTTGACCAGGAGCTGGACGTCAACCCCCTCCTCGTCCATGTCACGGATGCGTCCGTCGACGTCCCAGTCATCGCTGAAGAGGTTCGGAGCCTTGCTCCCCATGAACCGTCCAGAGGCCCCACCCGTCGTGGCGCGCGGCTCCGCCTCGCCGAGCGTGCGCGGGACGTCTGCTCCCCAGCCACCAACGGCCCCGCCGCTGCCGAGGCGGAAGCGCGTCGGGTACGGCGAGTCGTACGCAATGCTCGCCGAATGCCTTCTCTGGGGCACTTTGCGGCTTTTCAGATCCGGCACCAGCTCGCGGACCCGGGACGACAGATACTTTTCGAGCGTGTCAGCCGATGGCCCGACATGAGTATCGCTGTCGTAGACTTTGTAACCGTTTCTCATTGCGACCCGTCCTCCGCGCGCGGCTGACGCGCTCGACGCTATTGGCTGGACCGCGTGATAGCGTTTCCCTCACTCGGCGAACATCGGCATGACGTCGCGGGCGAAGCGGCGCAGGCTCTCGCGCCCGCGCGCGCCACCCCCTGAGCCGCCGCCGTTGATCAGGACGTAGCCGACCCCGACATTGCGCAGCTCGTCGAGTATTTTCGCGATGCCGTCGGGAGTGCCGTACATGGCGCTCGCCTCGTTGATGGTCCGGGGATCGCCGGTGGCCCGGTCCGGGCCGCCGAGCACCGTGCCGTCGGGCCAGGTGGCGAGCTTCAGCTGGCGGACCCGATTCTGCAGCCGGCGCTCCAGGGCCGCCTCTCGTTCCTCGGCGGCGTCGGTCACGAAAAACGCGCGGGTGACCCCGACCTGCATCGGGTCGAAGCGGCGGCCACGAGCCTCCACCTCGGACTTGTAGGCGGCGATGTGCGAGGCCACGCTCGTGAGCGACGCGTATTGCCCGAGGAGCAGGTTGAACCCGTGGGCGGCGACCTGGCGGATCGAGCGCTCGCTGCCCGCGCCCATCCAGATCTGCGGGTGCGGTTTCTGTGCCGGTGGCGGTTCGACCACGATGTTGTCGAACTCCCAGTACTTGCCCCGATGGCTGAAGGGCTCGTCGGCGGTCCACGCCTTCAGCAGGACCTCGAGGCACTCCTCGAACCTCGCGTCGGCTTCCTCCATCGACATGCGGAAGCCCGCGAACTCGTTGTACCGATAGCCCTTGCCGATCCCGAAATCGAGCCGGCCCCCGGACAGGAGATCGAGCGTCGCGGCCTGTTCCGCCAGCAGCACCGGGTTGTGCCATGGCAGCACCATGACAGCGGTGCCGAGACGCAGCCGGCGCGTGCGCGCTCCGACCCAGGTCAGGAGATTGAGCGTGGCCGACACTTGACCGTAGCCCGTGAAGTGGTGCTCCACGACGAACGTGCTGTGAAAGCCCAGCGCCTCCGCCTCGACGTTGTAGTCGATGAAATCACGAAATCCCTCGCTGCTGTCGAATTCCGCACCACCGCGCCTCGCCGACGCACTGCCGAACAGGCCGAATCGCATGTCGTCGTTCTCCCGAGCGGATCATACCAGCTGCTTGCGCGATACAATCGTCCGTCGGCATCCCATCAACTTTCGAGGAAGGCCCATGAAAATCGCGGTGATTCACGACTACGCGGACGTCTTTCGCACGACGCGCGCCTATCAGCGGCTGCAGGGGCACGACGTCGTCGTTCACACCGACGCCTACACGGACCCGGCGCGCGTCGTCGAGCAGGTGGCCGGCTGCGAGGCCGTGCTGCTCACGCAGCAGCGGGTGCCCGTGACCCGCGAGATCGTCGCGCGGCTCCCCGATCTGAGATTCATCAGTCAGACGAGCGCCAACGTCTACCACATCGACCTTGCCGCCTGCACCGAGCACGGCGTGGTGGTCTCCGCCGGCCGGGGTGGAGGGGGCGGCGGGCGCACTCCCTATTCCACGACCGCGGAGCTCACGTGGGGATTGATCCTCGCGTCGCTGCGCCACCTGCCCTTCGAGGTGGAGCGCCTCAAGCAGGGACACTGGCACACGACCGTCGGCACGCGACTCGAGGGCAATACGCTGGGCATCTACGCCTTCGGCCACATTGGGGCCGCAGTGGCGCGGGTCGGACGGGCGTTCGGGATGAAGGTCGTGTGCTGGGGCCGTGAAGGCTCGACGGCGCGCGCCCGTGCGGAGGGTTTCGAGGTCGCGAAGAGCCGGGAGGCCTTCTTCGAGGAGGCCGACGTCCTCAGCCTGCACCTGCCGGGAGGCAAGGAGACCCGCGGCATCGTCACGGCCGACGATCTCGCGCGCATGAAGCCGACCGCGCTCCTCGTCAACACGAGCCGCGCCCCCATCATCGCGGAGGGAGCGCTCGTCGCCGCGCTGGCCAAGGGCCGCCCGGGTTTCGCGGCGGTGGACGTCTACGAAACGGAGCCCGTCGTCGGCGGCGCGCATCCGCTGCTCACGATGAGCAATGCGCTGTGCACGCCCCACCTCGGCTACGCGGAACAGGAAGGGTACGAGGGCATCTACGCCGGCGGAGTCGAGCGGCTGCTGGCGTGGGCCGCGGGCAAGCCGATCGACGTGGTGAATCCGGAGGCGCTCGAGCGGAAAAAGCGGTGACAAGCGCGCGGTGTCGTTCTACGAGGAGAAGCTTCACGGATGCTTGGCGGCCAAAAACGGTGTTTTGAGTCCTGCTCGCACGTGATTTTCGACGCGTACGCGGGCGGGGAGACGAGCATCAAACACGGAAAAGCAGGGATTGAAACCGAGCGACACGGTCTCCGTGTTTGAGGACCTTAGCGAGATGTCCTCAAGCTTGGAGCGTGAACGTTAACGAAATCGAACTGGTGGCCCCGAACGGGATTCGAACGTCTTTGGGACACCGAAGTGTCGCAGAATCGTGCGTGCGGCATAGGGAGGCCGAAGGCACGGTGGAGGGCAAAGTGAGCTACAGCGCCGAGGGCTATGGGCAATGATCAATGCGGCGACCTAGAGTCATACTTCTCCCGCCGCCGGTTGAAAGCCTCTTTGCCGCCGCGAGTGTTTGCGGCGAGGATTCTTGACGTCGGGAGCGCCGATAGATTCCGTGTGCTATCGAGATTATCCTCCGGCTGGTCAAATGATCAGCGGATCGGGATCGCCGCGCAGGAGGAGCTGCAGGATAGCTGTAGATTGTCTGTTCGTCGGACACTGATCGAACCGACGACGCCGAGGAGGCCCACCATGCTCGACCTGCTCATCCGCGGAGGCCTCATCATTGACGGCTCGGGCAACCCGGGCTTCTACGGCGCCGTCGCTGTCGAGGACGAGCGCGTCCGCATCCTGCGCGGTGACACGGCGGGCATCGAGGCCCGGCGCGTCATCGACGCCACCAGCCGCGTGGTCTGCCCCGGGTTCATCGACATGCACGCGCACTCCGGGCTGGTGATCCTCGCCGAGCCGCAGCACGAGCCGAAAGTCCGGCAGGGCATCACCACGGAGCTGATCGGCATCGACGGCAACTCCTACGCCCCGTTCCACTCCCACGATGACTTCCTGAAGTTCGTGCAGATCAACTCCGGGCTCGACGGCAACCCGCGGCTTCCCGGCCGGTGGTCCACCGTCGAGCAGTACCTCGACATGTTCACGCGGCGCGTGGCGGTGAACATCGCCTACGTCGTCGGCAACTCGCCACTGCGCATCGGCGCGGTCGGCTGGGGCGACCGGCCCGCCACGCGAGACGAGATGGCGAACCAGAAGGCGCTGCTGCGGACCGCTATGGAGGAAGGTGCCTGGGGGATGTCGACCGGCCTCGATTACCCGCCCGGCAGCTACGCCGACACGGCGGAGCTCACGGAGCTCTCCCGCGAGGCGGCCCGGCTCGGCGGCATCTACCACACCCATGTGCGCTACAGCCTCGGCGATAAGTTCCTCGATCCCTTCCGCGAGGCCCTCGATATCGGTCGGGGCAGCGACATCCCCGTCCACATCACGCACTTCTACCACCGCACGACCTCGCCGGGCGGCGCTGGCCGCATGCTCGGTCTGGTAGAGGACGCGCGCGACGCCGGCCTGGACGTGACGTTCGACAGCTACCCGTACAACCTGTCGTCGACCCGGCTGACGATCCTGCTGCCGCAGTGGACCCACGACGGCGGCTACGCGCGGCTGATGGAGGTCCTCCGCGATCAGAAGCTGCGCACCCGGCTCCGCTCGGAGATGGGCCCGCGCGCCAGCTCGTGGGGCGACATGTGGCTCACCAACTTCCGGAAGCCGGCCAACCACCGCTTTGAGGGCCGGTCGATCCTGCAGGTCGCCGACTTGCTCGACAAGGATCCGATCGACGTCGTCTGCGACCTGCTCGTCGAGGAAGATCTGGAGACCTGCTACGTGTCAGCGGGCGGCAACCTCGCCACGTTGCCGAAGTTCGTGAGCCACCCGCTTTCGATGGTGGGCAGCGACGCGGTGCTGATCGGCGACTACCCGAGCCCACGCACGTACGGCTGCTTCCCGGTTATCCTCGCCGAATTCGTGCGCGAGGAGCGGTTCCTGGCGCTGCCCGACGCCATCCGGAAGATGACGTCGTTCCCGGCCCAGCGCCTCGGGTTACCCGACCGCGGCCTGCTGCGGGACGGCTTCAAGGCCGACGTCGTCGTGTTCGACGCCAAGATGGTCAAGGCGCCGGCGACGCGGACGCAGCCGAAGCAGTTCCCGATCGGGATCGACTACGTGATCGTCAACGGCCAGATCGTCGTGGACAGCGGCAAGCACACGGGGATGCTGGCCGGCCGGGCGCTGCGGAGGGGCCGGGCCTCGACGTAGGAGCGGTCAACCGCCGCGAAAGGGTCGCGCCGTATCTCTGTCGCCATCGCGTCGGCCGGAGCGTCCCTGAAGGTCATCTCACGCATGCCGCACCTTGCGCGGTAGCATAGCCGCATGAGGCCAACGCGGCGGGACACGCCATTTCGCGAGGCGATGCGCTCGCTCCTGGTGTTCGACGGCGCCATGGGCTCCCTCCTCTACGAGCGCGGCATCTTCGTCATGCAGAACTTCGAGCAGCTCAACGTCACCCGGCCAGACGTGGTCGCCAAGATCCACGAGGACTACGTCAACGCCGGCGCGAACATCATCGAGACCAACACGTTCGGCGCGAACTCCTTCCGGCTCGACCGCCACGGCCTCGGCGACCAGGTGCGCGCGTTCAACCTCGCGGGCGCGCGGCTCGCGCGCAAGGCGGCCGGCGAGGACGTGTGGGTCGCCGGCTCCATGGGACCGATCGGGCTGGTCCCCGGCGTGGCGACGCAGGCGGAGCTCGATCTGGCCTCCGCCACCTTCGCCGAGCAGGCCGCGGCGCTCGTCGAGGGCGGTGCGGACGTGCTGGTGCTGGAGACCTTCCGACACCTCGAGGAGATTCGCATCGCCATCGAAGCGGCGCGGCGCGGCGCGCCCGACACGCCGATCATCGCGACGATGGCGTTCGACCCCAGCGAGACGGTCGCCGACGGGTCAGGGCCGGAGCACGTCGCGACGACGTTGCGCGACTGGGGCGCGGACGGGCTCGGCGTGAACTGCGGCGACGGCCCGCAGATCGCGCTCGCCATCGCCGAGCGCATGCGCGTGGCGGATCTGCCGCTGTGCGTGCAACCAAACGCCGGGCTGCCGCGTACGGTGGACGGCCGCCTCCTCTATATGGCGACGCCCGAGTACTTCGACGTCTTCGCGCGCCGCACGATCCAGATCGGCGCCACGATGGTGGGTGGCTGCTGCGGCACCACGCCCGAGCACGTCCGTTGGATGGCGAAGTCCGGGCGCATGCTCGGCGACCAGCGCACTGACATCGGGCGGGCGCGCGCGGTGAAGACCGTGCAGCCGGTGATCGTCCTCGCGCCCACGCCGCTGGCCGAGCGGAGCGCCTTCGCCGCGAAGATCGCGGCCGGGAAATTCGTGGTCTCGGTCGAGGTGAACCCGGCGCCAGGCCTCGACCCGTCGAAGGCGCTCGCGGGCGCGAAGATGCTGCTCGACAGCGGCGTCGACATCGTGAACGTCGCCGACGCGCCGCGCGCGATGGCGCGCATGTCGAACATCGCGTTCTGCTCGCTGCTGCTGGAGCGCTACGGCATCCAGCCGATCCTCCACGTGTGCGGCCGCGACCGGAACCTGCTCGCGCAGATGGGGCACCTCCTCGGCGCGCATGCAATCGGCATCCGGAACCTGGTGATCATCACCGGCGACCCGCCGAAGGTCGGCGACTACCCGGAGGCGACCGCGGTCTACGACCTCGACGCGATCGGGCTGCTGCAGATGGCGTCGAACATGAACCGCGGCGTGGATCCCGCCGGCAAGCCGTTGCCCGGCGGCCAGACGTCGTTCCTCCTCGCGACGGGCCTCGAGCCGGGCGCGGCGCATCTCGACAAGGAGCTCGCCCGCCTCGAGAAGAAGCGGGAGGCTGGCGCGGAGCTCATCATGACGCAGCCGATCTTCCAGACGGACCTGCTCGAGACGGTGCTGCGGCGCATCGAGCACCTGGCGATGCCGGTGCTGGTCGGCGTGCTCCCGCTGGTGAGCTACAAGAATGCCGAGTTCCTCCACAACGAAGTCCCCGGCATGCAGATCCCCGAAGTGATCCGCGAGCGGATGCGCAAGACGCCGGGCGGCGAGGCCGCGCGCAAGGAAGGCGTCAAGATCGCGCGCGAGATGCTGTTCGCGGTGCGCGAGCGCGTCCAGGGCGCGTATCTGATGCCGCCGCTCGGCCGTTACGAGCTGGCGCTGGAGGTGCTGGACGGCCTGAAGCGATAATGGCGCGCTGACGGGAAGCGGTTCACGATGCCACTTACCTCCGGGAGAGCGTGAAAGATACCGCGCAGTCAGGAGAGAGAAGATGAGCCAAGCGCTCGAAGGCATTCGCGTCATCGACTTCACCCACGACCAGGCGGGGCCCTCCTGCACCCAGATGCTGGCCTGGCTCGGCGCCGATGTGATCAAGATTGAGCGGCCTCCGCACGGCGACCGGGCGCGGCGGCTGTGGGCGACGCCGGACGATCCGGCCGACAGCTATTTCTTTCTGCTGCTCAACAGCAACAAGCGCAGCATCGTCGTCGATCTGAAGACTGTCGAGGGCAAGGATATTGCGCGCCGCCTGGTCACGGAGGCCGATGTCATCGCCGAAAACCTCGGCCCCGGGGTGATGGAGCGGCTCGGGCTGGGCTACGAGGCGGTCAAGGTGCTGAACCCGCGCGCGGTGTATGCCTCGGTCAAGGGCTTCGGCTCCTACGGTCCATACAGCGCCTACAAGTGCTTCGAGCCAGTGGCCCAGGCGACCTCCGGCGCGATGAGCGTGACCGGCGAGGCCGACGGGCCGCCGCTGCTCAACGGCGCCAACATCGGCGACAGCGGGACCGGCATGCACCTCGCGATCGCCATCCTCGCGGCCCTCGTGCAGCGCGGCCGCACCGGCAAGGGCCAGCTTGTCGAGGTCGCGATGCAGGAAGCGGTACTAAACCTGACCCGGGTCAAGTTCACGCCGACCCTGCGGGACGGCAAGCCGCTGGGTCGCACCGGCAACCGCTCGGCGACCGGCGGCTATGCCGACCTGATCCGCTGCGCCGGCGATGGCTTGAACGAGGCGGTCTACCTTATTATCCCGCCCGACAACCCGGAGATGTTCACCGCTGTGACGGAGGTCATCGGCCAGCCCCAACTGCAGAAGGATGAGCGCTTCGCCACACCGCCGGCGCGGGCCCGGAACGCCGCGGCGCTGACCGAGATTCTCGAGGGCTGGGGGCGCTCGCGCAGCAAACATGAGGTGATGAAAGCCCTCGCGAGCCGCGGGGTGGTCTGCGGTGCCGTCCTCGACACCGCCGAGGTGCTGGCCAACCCGCACCTGCGCGAGCGCGGCGCGGTCTATGACATCGACCACCCGACGCGCGGACGGTTCTCGGTGATCGGCTGTCCGGTACGCCTGTCCGACTCGCCGTTCGTGCCGACTCGAGCGCCGCTCATGGGCGAGCATACCGAGACGGTATTGACCAGCCTCGGCGGCTTTAGCGCCGACGAGGTGCGGGCGCTGCGCGAGAAGCGGGTGATCTGAAGGCCTTGAGTCGAGACAGCGATGCTCTAGTCGGCGGCCAAGCCGGGATGGCAGGAAGAAGAGACGGACGGTGTGCTCTCGAAGAAGCGGAAGAAGTACTGGTTGGGGCTGACCGGGAAGCCGAAGCGTTACGACTACCCCTGAGAGTTCGACTCAGTGGGTTGGAGTGAAGCGTTGAACGCTGGGGGCTGCAGGCTCTACATCATCACGCCCGAGACGGTCGATCTCAGGACCTTCCCCGACCGGCTCGCCACGGCGCTCGACTCTGGCGACGTCGCCGCGGTCCAACTTCGGCTGAAGAACTCGGATGATGACGGCTGGAAGCGCGCGATCGACGCGCTTCGCCCGGTGTCCCAGTCGCGCGGCGTTCTCTTCCTGTTGAACGACCGCGCCGACCTCGTCGCGGCCTCGGGGTGCGACGGCGCCCACGTCGGCCAGGGGGACGTGCCCGCGCGGGAGGCTCGGCGCCTGCTCGGCCCCAACCTCACGCTCGGTGTCACCTGCAGGTCGTCTCTGAATCTCGCCGGGCGGGCCGTCGACGACGGCGCCGACTACGTGGCCTTCGGCGCCTTTTTCCCGTCGACCTCGAAACAGGTCACGAGCCTGGCCGATCCCGAGGTCCTGCGCCAGTGGTCGCGGCAGAGGAGGGTGCCCTCCTGCGCCATCGGCGGGATCACCGCGGCGAATCTGGTTCCACTCGTCCGGATGGGAGCGAATCTCCTCGCTATCATCGGCGGCGTCTGGAACGACGCCCACGGTCCTGCCGCAGGCGTGCGCGCGATCAACGCCGCGATCCAGACCGCTCTATCTCTACCCACGGAGTAGGTGGTTTGTCGTGGATAGTCACTTGGGTCTGCCATTCGGGCGATGAGCTGTCCCAGCGTCGCCGTCCTCTCGGCCGTCGGTGACGAAGCGATCGCACCGGCTCCAAATCACGCTCAGCGGGGTAGACAGGCTGGGAGCCGTTGCCATCTCGCTGCCATTCGGTGGGGCGATTCTGGGTGATTCTGCGGTTTTCGAGGGTGACGACTATCACCTTCGAAGATCGCGGGAAATCGTAGAGCGCGTGAATTTGCGGTAGCCAGCCACAGAGGATGCGCGTCGTCCGGTCGCCCCTCAGGTGGGAAGGAACAGGCTCTTGGCGATCATGCCGTGCACGCCCAGGCGCATATCCACGACCTGCGTGACCGCGAAGTCGGCGGCCACGGAAACCAGTGAATAGGCGTCGTCGCGGCTCTGTCCATGGCGCGTGACTACGAGGTCGAGCAGGGCGCGGGCCGCAGACTTCATGGCGCGGTTCAGGTCCTCGTCGAAGCCGTGGGTGATCCAGTGCGTCGGCGTCTCGAGCACCGGTCCGGGGAGGGAAAAGTCCTTCCGGACGCGCAGCTCGACGAGCACGTTCGCCGAGGCCTCGATCGCCGTGCCCGAGAGCTCGGCGTCACCTTCGGCCATGTGGGGATCGCCGAGATAGCAGAGCGCGCCCGGATGGAAGACCGGGTAGTACATCGCGGCACCCGGGCCGAAGCGCCAGTTGTCGATGTTGCCGCCGAACACACCGGGCGGGATGCTGTTGATCCGCCCGACCTCCGGCGGCGCGACGCCGCATACACCCAGATGGGGCCGAAGCGGGACCACCACGTTCGGGAGTGCCGGACGACGCGCGTCCTGGTCGGGTGGGACGACTATACCCGGCTGGTCGTAGCGCGGCGTCGTCGTGTAGTCGAACGCGAACGCGGCGCGAGCCAGACCGGCCGCCTTGTCGATGTGATAGATCGTGATGCGCTCCTTGCCGAAATCCTCGTAGAGGTAGCCCCACCAGGCCGCGATGTTCGTCCCGTAGGGCAGCCGCGGCTCCATGGCGAGCAGCCGAACCTCGAGGGTATCGCCGGGCTCCGCCTCTGCCACGCGGATGGGCCCGGTCATGATGTGTACACCGGGGCCGCGCTCGGCCATCGGGATGCCGCGGTACACCGCCTCGACGCCGACATCCATCAGGACATCGGGCGCGTCTCCAGCCTGATGGGTCAGCGTCTCGACTCGGACGAGGTCTCCTGAGCGCACTTCCAGCACGGGCGGGCGAGAGCTGTCGAAAAAGCCCCAGAAGCACGTGTCGGGCGTGGCACGCAGCGCGTGGCAGACGGGCGGACGCGGGCTCGAATTGTCGGACATTCGATCTCGAATTCCGGCTCGCTGAGCTCGCGGGACAGTACCGCTGAGGGCGTCCCCAGTCAATCGACATTCTGATACCATCGGGCGCGGCCAGGTTGGGCCGCGATGAAAAGGAGACCCGCGTGCGTCAGGTAGTTGCGACCGGCCTGGCTCCGGAACACGCGCCTTTCTCCCACGCCGTCATCGCGAACGGTGTCGTCTTCACCGCACATCTGCCCATCCGGGCCGACGGAACCGCGGAGACCGGCAGCGGAGCCGCGCAGGCGGAGCTGGCGCTGTCCAATCTGAAGCGCGCCGTCGAGGCCGCCGGCGCCACCCTCGACGATGTCGCGCAGGTGATCCTCTTCATCACCCGCATCGCGGACAAGCCGGCGATCGACGAGGTATACGCGCGCCACTTCCGGCCGCCGTATCCGTCGAGGGCGTGCGTGGTGGTGCAGGAGCTGGCGGTTCCGGGCACCCGGATCGAGGTGCTCGCGTACGCTGCGGTGCCGCGGTAGCGGCGATGTGGGCACGGTCTCAACCACCCCAACGCAGGAGGCTCTCCATGCAGCGACGAAGATTCGTCATGAAGGCTGGTGGCATCCTCGTGGCCGCCGGCGCGGCGTCCGTTGTCGACGCGCCGAACGTGATCGCCCAGCCGCGGGTCCAGTGGCGGATGCCCACCATGTGGCCGCCGGCCCTCGACATCCTTCAGGGCAATGCGCAGAGGTTCGCCAAAATCGTGGACGAGCTGACGGGCGGGCGCCTCAAGATCCAGGTGTTCGCGGGCGGCGAGCTGATGCCTGCCACCGGCGTCTTCGATGCGTGCTTGCAGGGTACGGTCGAGGCGTTCAACGGCGCCGCGTACTACTGGGCGGGTAAGGAAAACGCGCTCCAGTGGTTCACGGCCGTGCCCTTCGGACTCAACACGCAGGGGTACTTGGCGTGGTACCAGCACGGTGGCGGCCTGGCGCTGTGGGAAGACGCCTACGCGTCCTTCGGCGTCGTGCCGCGGCCCGGCCAGTCGACAAATCCCCAGATGGGTGGGTGGTTCCGAAAGAAGATCAATACCGTCGACGATCTCAAGGGGCTCAAGATCCGCATTCCCGGCCTCGCCGGCAAGGTGTACGCGAAGGCGGGCGCGGCCGTGGTGCTCCTGCCGCCGGGCGAGATCTACACGGCGCTCGAGCGCGGCACGATCGACGCCGCCGAGTTCATCGGGCCGCACGACGATCTCAAGCTGGGCTTCCAGAACGCGGCCCGCTACTACTACTACCCCGGTTGGCACGAGCCCACGTCGATCGCCGAATTCAGCTTCAACAAGAAAGCCTACGACGCCCTGCCCGCCGACCACCAGCGCGCGCTCGACTACGCCGCGACCGTGATTTTCGCCGCCTCCGATGCGGAGTTCTTCGTCAAGAACGCGGTCGGGCTCCAGCGCCTGCACACGGAGTTCAAGACCAAGGTGGAGCTGATCCGGTTCCCCGATGCCGTGCTCGACGGGGCACGCAAGGTCTCGGCTCAGGTGATGCAAGAGGAGGCCGACAAGAGTCCCCTGGCCAAGAAGGTGGCTGCCGCGTACGCGAAGTTCTACGCCGGGACGGCCGACTGGGCGAAGGTCGAGGGCGCGTACTACGCCACGTTGAGCAGCTGATCCCACCACGTGGGGGATGGACGCCGCCGTCCGTCCCCCGACGTTCTGGCCGAACAGGCTGAGCTGTCGGGTCGGCCGTCGCACGTCGGAGGAGGATACCGGATGCGTGAGCTGGCCCGGAGAATCGATCGCTTCCAGGAATGGTTTGGGCGGGGCGTGTCGTGGCTGTCGCTGGCGATGGTCCTCGTCGTCTTCGGCGACGTCGTCTCGCGCTACGCGTTCCGGATGACGTCCGGGGCGATCCAGGAGCTCGAGTGGTATCTCTTCGGCACGCTGTACCTGCTCGCGGCCGGCTACACGCTCCTCCACGACGAGCACGTCCGCGTCGACATCATGTACTCGAAGCTCTCACCGCGGGCCCGAGCGCGGCTCGATCTCGTCCTGTTCTGGGTGTTCTTCTTCCCCTCCTGCCTCCTGGTCATCTACACCGCCTGGCCCTTCGTGCGGTCGGCGTGGTCGGTGTGGGAAGGCTCGCCCGATCCGGGCGGACTTCCGCTCCGCTGGCTGCTCAAGTCGATGATCATCGTGGGCTTCCTCCTGCTCATGCTCCAGGGCGTTTCCCAGACGATCAAGTCGTTCTACTGGGCGATGGGTTGGGAGTCGCCGGAGCGGGCGCCCGCGGAGATCCACTGACCGATGGCCGCTCTGCCCCTCGACCAGGTCCTCGCCGCCTTCATGTTCGCCGGGATGATCGCGTTCCTGTTCTTCGGCTTCCCCGTCGCCTTCAGCCTCACCTTCACCGGGCTTCTCTTCGGTGGGCTCGGCGTCGCGTTCGGCTTTCTCCGACCGGACTTCATGAACATCCTGCCCATACGGATCTGGGGCACGATGACGAACTTCACGCTGCTCGCGGTGCCCCTCTTCGTTTTCATGGGCGTCGCCCTCGAGAAATCCGGCATCGCCGAGGAGCTGCTCGAGACCATGGCCCTGCTCTTCGGGCACCTGCGCGGCGGGATCGCCATCTCCGTGGTCGTGGTCGGGGCCATCCTCGCGGCGTCGACGGGGATCGTCGGGGCAAGCGTCATCACCATGGGCATGATCTCGCTCCCCACCATGCTCCGTCGCGGCTACGACAAGGAGCTGATCTGCGGGACGATCTGCGCCGCCGGCACCCTCGGGCAGATCATCCCGCCCAGCATCATCCTCATCTTGATGGGCGACATCATGGGCGTGTCGGTCGGGGACCTCTACATCGGCGCCGTGGTGCCGGGCCTCGTCCTGGTGGTGCTCTACGTGGTCTACCTCGCCGTCATCTCGTGGTGGAATCCCCGGCTCGCCCCTGCGATCGCTGCGTCCGAGATTGCCGCGTTCCGGGCCGACGCGGTGAAGCGCGTGGGCCTCGCCCTGCTGCCCGCCTTCGTGCTGATCGTGGGCGTGCTGGGGTCGATTTTCGTCGGCGTCGCCTCACCGACGGAGGCGGCCTCCGTGGGCGCCGCGGGCGGGCTGGTCCTGACCATGCTCAAGGGCCGCTTCTCTATGGAGATGCTCCGAAGCGTCATGCAGGTCACGACGCGCATCACGAGCCTTGGCTTCATCATCCTGGTGGGAGCCAACTGCTTCGGCCTCGTGTTCCGCGGCTTGAACGGCGACCACCTCATCCAGGACTTCCTGAAGGCGCTGCCGCTCGGTCGCTATGGCGTGCTCGCGCTGGTCATGTTCGTCATCTTCCTGCTCGGCTTCTTCATCGACTACTACGAGATCTGTTTCATTCACGTGCCGATCCTGGTGCCCGTGCTCGTGGAGCATTTCGGCTTCGATCCCCTGTGGCTCGCCATCGCCATCAGCGTGAATCTTCAGACATCCTTCCTCACGCCACCTTTCGGCTTCTCCCTCTTCTTCCTCCGCGGAGTGGCCCCGCCCGAGGTGAGGACGGTCGACATCTATCGCGGCGTGGTCCCCTTCGTCGCGCTCCAGTTGATCGGACTGTCCCTCACCATCGCGTTCCCCATCCTGGTCTTCGGGCCGCTCCGCTTCTTCCGGAACTGACGAGTCCCTCGCGAGGAGGCCAAGGCATGCTGCGTGATCACGGACGTTTCCCGTACTCGGCCATCGTGAATCGACCGGACTGGAGCTGGCCCGACGGCCGGCGCCTGGCCGTGTACCTCGCGCTGAACCTAGAGCACTTCGCCTACGGAGAGGGTCTCGGCATCTCCTATTCGCCCGGCATCCCCCACCCCAACACGTACAACTGGGCCTGGCGTGAGTACGGCAATCGCGTGGGTGTCTGGCGTCTCATCGAGCTGTTCGACCGGCTCCAGCTACCCGTCTCGCTGCTGCTCAACTCCGAGGTCTATGACCATTGTCCAGAAGTGGTGGCGGCGTTCCGCAAGCGCGGCGACGAGGTGCTCGGGCACGGGCGCACCAACTCCGAGCACCAGAACGACTTCAATGAGACGAGGGAGGCCGCGCTCATCCGCGACGTCACCAGGGCGATCGCGCGCTTCGAGGGGCAGCCCCCGCGCGGCTGGCTGAGCCCGGGCGTGAATCCGAGCGCGGTGACGCCCGATCTTCTGCAGGAAGCGGGATACACCTATTTGCTCGATTGGCCCGTGGATGATCAGCCGGTATGGATGAAGACGCGCCAGGGTCGCATCCTGAGCGTCCCATACCCGCACGAGGTGAACGACATCCCGATGATCGCCATCCACCACGGCACCGCCCCGGCCTTTGCCCAGACGATCATGGACAACTTCGACGAGATGCTCGAGCACTCGCAGCGCCAGTCCCTGGTCTTCGGCATCGCGCTGCACGCGTTCCTCGTCGGCCAGCCCTTTCGGCTGCGCCACCTGCGCCGGGCGCTCGAGCACGTGGTGAGTCACCGCCAGCAGATCTGGCTCGCGACCAGCGGCGCGATCGCGCGGAGCTTCGCCGAGCGTGTCCCCGCGACGTCCTGATTCGGAGGAGATGAGTCATGCCGCACGACCTCGTGATTCGCGGGGGGCTGATCGCGACCGCCACGGACACCTTCGTCGCCGACCTCGGCATCAGGCACGGGCGCATCACGAGCATCGCCGAGGGTCTCGAGCCGGGAACGAGCGAGATCGACGCCCGCGGGCTCCACGTGCTGCCCGGCGGCGTGGACGTCCACACCCATCTCGATCTCGACCTCGGCGGCACGCGCACCGCGGACGATTTCGAGTCCGGCACCGCCGCCGCCGCGTGCGGCGGCATCACCACCATCTGCGACTACGCGTGGCAGGCGAAGGGCCAGAGCCTTGCCGACACTATCGCGACGTGGTCGGCCAAGGCCAAGGACCGCGCCCACGTAGACTACGGGTTCCACATCATCCTGTCCGACGTGAGCGACGCGCGGATCGCCGAGATCCCCGCCATCGTCGGCGCGGGCTACCCGAGCTTCAAGGTCTTCACGATCCGCGAGTTCGGCATCGGGGACGAAGCGCTGCTTCGCGTGCTCCGGGCCGCGCGTGGAGCGGGCGCGATCGTCAACGTCCACTGCGAGAACAGCGAGATGCTCGACCTCGCCGAACGCGACATGATCGCCGCCGGGCGCCTCGATCCGCGCTTCTACGCCGAAAGCCGTCCGGCTCTCGCCGAGGCCGAGGCCACGCGACGGGTCATCGACTATGCGGCGCTGGTCGACGCCGAGGTCTACATCGTCCACATGTCGTGCGAGGGCGCGGTGGAGGCGGTGCGCGCCGCCCGCACGCGCGGGGTGCGGGTCTGGGGCGAGACCCGCCCCATCTATCTCGGCCTCACGAGCGAGCGCTACAACCCGGGCGGCCTCGAGGCGGCGAAGGTGGTGGGCGCCCCGCCGCTGCGGGCCCTGCCCGATCAGGCCGCGCTGTGGGACGCCCTCCGAGCAGGAGATCTCCAGACCATCGGCAGCGACAACACCTCCTGGACGGTGGATCAGAAGGCGGAAGGCGTCCGCGACTTCCGCCGGGTCCCTTACGGCGTGCCAGGGCTCGAGACGGAGATGCGTGTGATCTACTCCGAAGGGGTGTCGCGCAGGCGAATCTCGCTTCAGACCTTCGTGGCCGCCTTCGCCACGAACCCGGCCAGGATCTTCGGCCTCTATCCGAGGAAAGGCACCGTGGCGGTCGGTAGCGACGCCGACCTCGTCCTCTTCGACCCGCGCAAGGTGGAGATCATCGATGAGCGTACGCTGCACTCGCGCGCGGGCTACGACCCCTTCCACGCCTTTACCGTGACCGGTGTGCCCGTGCTGACGGTCTCTCGCGGCGAGATTATCGTCAGGGACGGTGCCCTCCTGAGCCGGCCGGGCCGAGGTCAGCACCTCCTACGCGAGCGCAGGCGCTGACTTCAGCCGCGTCGCTTTAAAGCCAGGCGCGTCGCGCATGACGGATAAAACCAGTTGGACTAAACCGCCACCCTTTCCCCGCCATGGGGATTCTAGACTGTGTGCTCTCTGTGCGGAAGTGGCGTTAGCGCGAGACACAGGCAGGCACCATCCCACCTTTCCCCGTTTCGATAACATCCAGAGAGCGGGAGTGACCGCGAGCCCGATCTAGCTGAACGCCACGACGCGCACCAGCACCGCGCCGCACGAGCACGTCATCCAGACGCGGCCAGCGGCATGGCGCTTTCGGCTGGAACTCGACGCTCTGGAATCTCGCCCGGCTGGCACAAGGCCTAGGCGGCGAGCCGCCGACGCCGCGCTACGCTTCGCCCTTGCGGTCGGTCAGCGCCTGCCTCACGGCCGTCTTCAGCCGGTCGATCTGGAGGGGCTTCCGGAGCAGGGTGAACCCGAGCCGCCCCGTGTGACGGTCGAGCTCGGCGCCAGATCCCGTCAGCATGATCACGCCCACGTCCGAGTCACGGTTGCGCACGTTCTCGACCAACTCGAGGCCCGAGCATCCGGGAATCACGTAGTCGGTGAGGACGAGGTCGTAGCTCTTCTGCTTGAAGAGCATCAGGCCTTCGGTTCCGCTCGCCGCGACGTCGGCCTCACAGCCCCAGACGGTCAGCAGCTCCGATAGAAGGCCTCGCACGTGTCGCTCGTCTTCGACGACCAGGACGCGGGGCGGGTTGAGCAAGACGTCGGACAGCCTACAGTGCGGAGCGCGGTCAGATCAACAGCGATGATCGCCGCAAGAAATGGGGGAGTCGTCGGTCCTGACACCGGAAACGCCGCGTAGGACGGACCACATCGCATACATGCGTGCGCGCGAGCGCGAAATTGCTTGCTGCTCCCAGCGCTATCGCTCCGAACGCGCGCTACGTCGGCCGATTTTCGTTTTGGGGACTCCTGGGGATAAGTGGATAGATCCGGGCTACCGCGCGGAGTCTGGCGGAGCGACCATCGAGGGCCGATCTCACCGCGCACGACAAGAAGGCCGCGACTACGAGCCGGCCTCGGTCTTACTCGAGCGGATTCGCGAGCATCACGTTCGAGACGGTAAGCAACCTAGACTCGACAAGAGTCTTGTTCCTATCACTGGTCGACGCTCGGAGAAACTAGCGTCGCGGCGGCGTGCGCGGACAGAACCGCGAAGATCAGTCGGCTAAGCATTCATTCTGTAGCGCTAGAGTTCACCGGCACCCCCGGGCGTCCCGCGCGTGCGAGCGTTATCCCGGCCAAGAAATGGAAAAGCCCCGGGCCGATTCCCGGGGCGCTCCGGAAGGATAAGAGCGCGAACAGACGATTCGTCTACTTGAAAAACTTCTCCGCATTGTCGATGGTATTGATGGCCCCGTCGGCTGCCTCTTGGAGACGGCTGACGATCGCTGGGAAGTGTTTCAAGGCATCGAGCCGCATCTCGCGTGACGCTTCCAGCAACGGTGTGACCTTGCCATCCTCGATCAACATCCCGTTCTGAGCAGGATCGTCGCTCTGCAAATAGCGCGCAAGGCGGGTAGCCAAGATCCACTTCCCGTCGTACTTGATGAAACCCACTTCTGGTTGGACCGTGACACGCAGGTCCTCTTTATCCTCGGTCCACTCTCCGGCCTCGAACGGGGTCCAGATGTCAATTCCAAGATTCATCGAACGGAGAGTGTCCTGGAAGCGTGAGATCAGCAGGTTGATCGAGTCGGACGCGGGTCACGGAGCCGGGCACCTGGCCCAGCGCTGTCGCGCTGGTGGTGGTAGCCGCCTCTGCCTTCAGGCTCTTGATCAACCTCAATCCCCTGATCAAGCTCGACGGCTACTACCTGCTCAGCAACGCCCTCGGGATCCACAATCTCCGCAAGCGTGCGTTCGTTACCCCGCGAGTGTTCACGAGCACTTACGCCTTCGTAACACCATCGCGTAACACCGGTCACCGAACAGCCCGCGCATCACCGGAGTGCCCACCGCACGAACAGGACCAGCAAGACGAGGTGCGCGAGCACGAGGAGGACGATCGACGACCTCGGCTTTGCCCTCGCGCTCGCGAGCCTTGACGAACGCCAGCACGTCGGCGTCGCCGATCGCGCTCACGGGCCGGTCGAGCAGTTCGGGCAGGACGCGCGCGATGGTCTTGGCCGTGTCGCGCGCGCGCCCGACGGTCTCCGAGGGCTTCCGGTGGAATTTCGAGATGTCCCGCGTAGAGATCCAGCAACGCGCGGAGCGTGGCCGGCCGCTGCCCCCCGTCTCGGCCTGCTCGGCCTCCGCGCGGAGCGTCTGGTAGAACGCGATCTCGGCCCGCTTAGCCTCGTCCTTCGTCGGGCAGTAAGCGACCTTCTGACGCCCGCGAATCGCGACGCGAGCGCGCCAGCGCACGTTGCCGTGAACCTTGATCTTCTTGACGGCCATCAGGGTTTCCTCCCCTCTTCGCACCTGCCGCGCCACGACGTGCCCAGCGCGGCCTTGGTCCGATTTCCTTCCACGTACCGAATGCGGAGGTCCTGGTCATCAGCCGGGCCGCGCAGCTCGCGCAACGCGGCAGCGAAGATGTCGTTGGGGATACCAGAACCGAGGTCCTCCGCCGTCAACGTCGCGTCGGGATTCCGAGTGTAGGCGCCGCACAACCGCGCGAAGATCAGCTCAATCGCCTCGTCGACCGTCATGGGTGTGCCTCCTTGTTGATGTCACTCCAGCAACTCCCCCACGGACACGCCGAGCGCCCTCGCGAGCCGCCGCAGGACCGGGAGCGACGGGTTCTTCCGGAGCCCGGTCTCCAGCTGGGAGATATAGAACGGCGTCACCTTCGCCTTCCTGGCGACCTGTACCTGGGTCATGCCCCGTCGCTGCCGCAGCGCTCTCAGCCTCATGCATCCGCTCCGGGGCATACTTTACTACCAGTAAAGGTCAAAGTAAATCGCCCTCACGGCGCGGCTGCCGCCTCCCACCGGGCGAGTTCCAGGTCGGCCCACGATCTGGAATAGCGGAAAGCGCTCGCGCATCTCTGCTCAACGTGATCATCGGCCGCGACTGACGCGTTCGGCCTCGTCTTTGGCGCACTGGGCCCGAGTCCTCGGGATCGGAGAGAAGTATGCTCCGGGATGGTCCCGGATCCGGCCTTGGGAGGTGGGAAAGTGACAGGGCGACGAGCCGCGGCGGCAGCCAATTGTACGGGGGTTCAAGCATCGCCGTCCTCGCACACGTCTCCTGTTGGTCTGGCTGCTGAGCCGGTTCGGGTGATGACCTGCAGCAAGTGTGGGAACGGGCTCGAGTCTGACCTCGGCGCCGCCACCGAGCTGGCGGCTTACGGCTACGTGGGGACGCGCTGGTATTGCAGACTTGGGTGTCCGCAACCCCGAGGCGGCTGGATGATGACGCACGCTAACCGCCCCCAGCCCACAGTCGCGCCGCGCGGGCGCTATGGGCATGTAGCGCGGGAGATCCGTTGTCGGCGGTGCGCGCAGATCACCCTGACCCATGGCAACAACGCAAAGTGGTGCCCGACGTGTAACGCGGAGCTCCACCGCGAGCGCGAGCGGCGGCGCACGCAGCCGGTCCTCACATGACGCGCTGCCTGGCGCTCGCGCTGGTGGTCGCGAGTTGCGCGACGAGGGCGGCGGATACGATTACCTTCGACCGGGGCGCCTTTGCTCGCCCGCCTTCGTGATCTCGACGGAATGAAGTTGGCCGCGCGTGCCGCTCCAGGGGCTTCGTAGTGTCTGCCCGCCCAAATACCGGGCCAAGCGCCACCGTCAGCGGCGAGAGGAGAGCCGGCGCTGAAGAAGTTGGAGAACCCTCGATGATCCAGAGGTCTTTCACGCTCGCCCTGCTGCTGTTCTGTCTTCTCGCTGACTCGCAAGCAGTGCTCGACCAACGCGACCAACTCCAACTCGCAGCTGTCGCCACCGTGCTGGTGGTGCGCGTCTCGCCGTTCAGCTAGACTCCCCGCTAGCCATCCTCCACCGAGGTGCCGATGCGGCTGATCGGGTTCGCGGTCGCTCTCGCTGTCAGCATCTTTCTCGCGCCGCTCGCCGCTGAGGCGCAGCGGCACTTGGGAGGAACCGTCACGATTGAGTATCTGGGCGACTCTTCGCCCTCCCTCGAATCCAACCTGGTCGAAGCCTCTCGTGAGGGCCTACATCAGCACGGCTATGTGGAGGGACAGAATCTCGTCATCAGGTACCAGTGGGCAGAGGGACACGTTCGGGACCGCGCTCGCGATCAGCGGCAGCGAGCTGATTGCGACCGGTGCTAGACTCCGCCCTCAGGCGTGAGGATCGCCGGGAGCACGACCTGATACGCGATGGGAGCCGTCAACGCGGCCGTCGGTGCCGCCAGGAGAAGACCGCCATGAAGCGCGCGTCCGTCATCACCGTGGGGCTGCTGGTGATCGGGTTGGCCGCTCTGGGCTGCGCATCATCCGGTGGGTCCGGCGGGGGCTGGACCACGCTCATCGACGGGACCACCGGTCTGGACAACTGGAACGGGTCGGCGATGCCAACTGGAGGGCGCAGGACGGGGCCATCGTCGCCGACAAGGGCAAGGGGGGCTTCCTCGTCTCGAAGAACTCCTACAAGGATTTCCAGATCCGGGCGGAGTTCTGGGCGGATCACACCACGAATAGCGGCATCTTCATCCGCTGCGCCGATCCGAACAAGATCCAGGCCGCCAATTCCTACGAGGTGAACATATTCGACCAGCGGCCCGATCCGGCGTACGGCACCGGGGGCATCGTCGACTTCGCCAAAGTCTCGCCGATGCCCAAGGCAGGCGGCAAGTGGAACACCTACGAGATCACGGCCAAGGGGTCGCAGCTCACCGTGGTGCTGAACGGGGTCCAGACCGTCAACATCCAGGACAGCAAGTTCGCGCAGGGACCGTTCGCGCTGCAGTTCGGCAATCTCCCCCAGGATGTCCCCGGCGGCGCCATCAAGTGGCGCAAGGTACAGATCAAGCAGCTGTAGTCCGAGCCGCCACCCGTCCTTCGCGAGGCCGACGCGCTCACTACCCATCGTTGCGAACGCCTTCTCGATCTCTGGGATCACGAACCTCCAGGACTCGGAGCTTCATTGCTAGTGCACGGGCCGCGTCTCGGTCGTACATCCAAAGTTGCCTGAGCCTAATATGGTGGGCATCAGGCTAAAGTGATGGGTGCCACAGAGGCGAGCAGTGGGCGCCGTGGACCGGACCGGCTTCGGGCGAGTGGGTGCTGTGGATTGAAACAATCGAGTTCATCGAACCAAGTCGGCGGCCTTGTTGACAAGATCCTGAAGGCCGCCAATCCGGCGACGCTGCCGATCGAGCAGCCCACCAAGTTCGAATTGGTGATCAACTTGAAGACCGCGAGAGCGCTCGGACTCACAATCCCAGACGCTCCTGCTGCGGGCGGACCAGGTGATCAGTAACCGTGCTCGACCACCGCGGCCAACTCCTTCGGGCAGTAGTCGTCTGCTAGACTCCCGCCAGCCATCCTTACCTAGGTGCCTATGCGGCTGATCAGGCTCGCGGTCCTTCTCGCTCTCAGCGTCACGCTTGCGCCACTCGTCGCTGAGGCGCAGCAAGCGGGGAAGGTGTGGCGGATTGGGTTCTTGGGTGTCGGGACCACTATGTCCTTCCAGCGGAACATCGAGGCCATGCGGCTCGGACTCCGAGAACACGGCTACGTCGAGGGCAGGAACATCACAATGGAGTTTCGGTGGGCGGAGGGCCGATACGATCGCCTGCCCGCGCTGGCAGCGGAACTCGTCCAGCTCAAGCTCGACGTCATCATCACCCACGGCAGACCCGGCACGCTTGCCTCAGACAGGCGACGCCGACGATTCCAATCGTCATGGCCGCCATCGGTGATCCCGTCGAGGCAGGCGTCGTGGCGAGCCTTGCCCGCCCAGGAGGCGGCGTAGAAGGCGGTGAAGAAGAACGAGGAGGACGACCGATGATGCCACTGCGAAGGGCCACACTGCTCGTCGCGTTCTCATTGCTCACCTCGGCTACGACGGCGGGCGCTGAGTGTGCGTGGGTGCTTTGGATGCAGGTAGCTCTCAGCACTGGGGGGCCAGATCAACTGACTCCGCTGGACGCACATCCAAGCAAGACGGTATGTGACCAAGCGAAACTGCAGGCGCAGCGAGTGGCGCGCGACGCGGAACGAAAAGTTGGTGCTCCCGAGCCAGTCCTCCTCTGCCTCCCCGACACCGTGGACCCGCGCGTACCGAAGGCGAAGTGAGCCACCCCGACGCCCGCCTCTGGCATCCCTGGCTCCGCATCAACCGCGTCCTGCGCGTGATGCTGCACACGCACTGGAGCGCGGAGGCGTGGGTCTCAGGTCAGGGTCGAGTGGCTGTGCGGCCGTGTCACCCCTGACCCATGTCAATGGCGTGTTCCGGCCCGCTGTTCAGTCCCTTCACGGCCTCTAACCACAACTCATGACATCGAGGATGGAAGTGGATCTCCCGTCGGTCTGCTCGTCCAAGATCGAATAGGTAGAGCGGGTGAAGATCAAGAACTCTCCCGTCGCACGCGGCGCACGAACAGCTAGAACGTTTACATTGCTGCTCTCCTGGAATCGCCATCGTCCCGCGGACTCCTTCGGAGAAGCGCAAACGGATCTGCGCCTTGATTCGAGTGCAATCACCGCACAGTCGTTCTGACTTCAGCTCGGCAAACCCGTGGCAGACTCGGCAGACCTGTTTGTTGATCGTTCCCCGATTGAGGAAACTCAGACTTACCGGCACGATGGTTCCTCCTGTGAAAGCGTTGGAGAATGTCGGGAGCGGCGACGCCGAAGAGACCGAACCTTCAATCCGGATGCCGTCAGTGAGTGGGCAGAAGAATCAGCCGGTTATATCGGCATCGCTCGCCCGAGGAGACAGGGTGCCCAACCAGCGGGTCAACTAGGCCAAGCGGCCCACGCTCGTAATCGCGCGACATCCTTCGTTCCGGAATCCAAGAGGTTCGGCATGACCATCGAGCACCATATCCGTAAATCCTTTCCACCTGCAGGTCCTGAGGTCGGGAACGCGGGTCGGACACGTGCGCCGAGATGCTGCTGCTGGCGTCTATCAATACCTTCGGGGCGAGTTCACGCTGAAGAGGAAGATAGAGTAGGTGGAAGGAGCCAAGCCGTGACATTACTCGCACGACACGCTGTCCTGCTCCTCGCTTCTCCCTGCTCACCTCCGCTGCAACGGCCCAGGCGGACCTTCGGACGTTGACTCCTCATGGTATCTACCCTACCGTCCCGGCATGGACCGCCGCCGCTTCCTGCGGATCTCGCCGGCGAGCGCCCCAGTCAAGGACCCAAAGGTGGCCGCGCGACTTGTGCGCGCGTTGGATCGCGACGCGACAGTGACGGAGTACCCGGGCGGCCTGTCAGGAGGGGGGAAATGGTAAACAGCGGAGAACCGACCAAGCTCATGGAAGCCGCCAGGGCGTTGCGGCCGCGGATCTTGGCCGAGCGCGAACGTATCGAGGCCGCCCGCCGGCTGCCCGAGGATCTCACACAGGAACTCGCGCGCGAAGGCTTCTTTCGCATCTATCTACCCGCGGCATACGGCGGCCTCGACCTCACCCCAATGGCGGCGACGGAAGTGTTCGAAGAACTCGCGCGTGCGGACGCCTCGGTCGCGTGGTGCGTGTGGAACGGGAACACCTATTGGACGACGGCTCGGTGGCCAAAGGAGGTTGCCCAAGCAATCTTTGCTGATTCGGATACGATTCTCGCGAACAGTACCCGCCCCAGTGGACGGGCGGAGGTCGTCGAGGATGGTTACCGGGTGAGCGGGCGCTGGTCGCTGGTGAGCGGTTGTCAGTTCAGCGCCTGGTTCATCCTCATGTGCATCGTTCATGAGGACGGTAAGCCGCGACTCCTGCCGACAGGTGGGCCAGAATTCCGGTTCATGCTTTGCCCCGCCGCTGACTGCAACATCGTGGATACCTGGACCGTTGCAGGATTGCGCGGCACCGGGAGCCACGACGTCGTGGTGCACGATCGGTTCGTACCCGCTCCCTATGCGTCGTTCCACACCGACCCCCTCGTGTTGACCGATCCGCGGTACAAGCTCCCTCATTCGTCACGTATCAGTCCTGGTCTTGGCGCGATGGCCCTAGGCATTGCGCGGAGCGCGATTGAGGCGCTGATCGAGCTCGCTGGCGGGAAGCGGCAGGAGAGAACGAGCCAGCCGGTGACCGAAGATCGGGGTGCGCAAACCCGGTTGTCGCAGGCGGAGGCGCTCGTGTGCTCGGCGCGACTTTTCCTGTTCGACACAGTTGAGAGGGTGTGGCATGACGTGCTCGCCGGGCGTGAGGCCACTGTTGAGGCCCGGGCGCAAGGTCGGTTGGCGAGTTGGCATGCCGTCACGAGTGCGTGCCAGGCCGTGGATCTCGTATATCTCACCGGTGGGGCGACCTCGCTCTACGCGACCTGCTCGATCGAGCGCGCCTTTCGGGATGTGCATGCCATCACGCAGCATATCGGGGTTCAACCCCGCATCCTGGAGACTACCGGCCGCGTGCTCTTCGGATTGGAGCCCGACGTACCGATACACATGCTGTGACATATGGCGACGGCCACTGGCGCGCGGCATTCTACGTGACCGGGATGGCGCACTCGATCGTAGGCGGCAGCGCGTGGGAGCGCACGCGCTGGCACGCGACGCAGCGCGCGGCGTGGAGGCGTTGAGGAACTTGGACAAGGACGACCAATAATTGCGCGTCGGGCAGAGAGCCTCTATTGCGCTTGTACTCTCCGTACTACTGACGGGCTGCGCGCATGGCGTTCTTGGCCCTATCCCGGCCGTCGATCCGGCTCAGGCCGCTTAGATTGTAATAATCCGGCCGACGGGTTTCGTAGGCTGCCCGACGAGCCTTCCGGTCACCCTTGATGGACAAGACAAGACGCATACGGTGTCGCGTGTGGGGAACACGTCATCCTCGTTGTGGCGCCCGACGAACGCATAGTCGGCGTCAAGCATTGGCCCTGGTTCGTTACCGATGAGAATACGACGGCTGTGACAGTTGTCGCCCAGCAACGATACTATTTTCGGCTTGATGTCGGCGCAGTGCTCAATCGCGTCACACCGACCGTAGGCGAACTTTCGCTATCCAATCCACCCTCGCAATCCAGAACGCTCGCCTGTTCCTGGAGATCGACGACAAGAGCCGCCAGCTTGAGGTCGCCAGCCAGCACAAGTCAGAGTTCCTCGCCAACATGTCCCACGAGCTGCGGACCCCGCTGAACGCGATCATCGGGTTCTCCGAGGTGCTGACGGAGCGGATGTTTGGAGAGTTGAACAAGCAGGAAGAGTACCTCAAGGACATCTATGCGTCGGGCACGCATCTGCTATCCCTCATCAACGACATTCTCGATCTGTCCAAGAGTCTCACCTTGTGCCGGAAGTTCATCGAACTCCACGGCGGGGCATCGGGGCGTCGGTCAAGACACGAAAAGCTTGCGCAGTACGCACGCCTTTCCGGAAACAATCCTTCACCGAAGCGACGAGAGATTGGTCAACCCCGCCCGGCATCCATGCGCGGTTCGTCGTGAAATGTACGATCGTGTCGCTCTCGTCGCGCGTGGTGCGCTGTACGTCGTGGCGGTGGATGTAGGGGCAGCGCCAGTAGTCGTCGGCGACGCGTCTCGTCGTGCTGGTGCGCGTCGCGCCGTTCAGCTAGACTCCCCGCCAGACATCCTCCACCGAGCTGCCCATGCGGCTGATCGGGCTTGCGGAAAGGAGACCCCAATGGCCGAACGACTTGGACTCGCCGTCATTCCCGGTATCGGATGGCGCGCTAGCGAAATTCAGGCGATCGCCCGCGAAGCCGAGGACGCAGGTTTCGATGCGATCTTCGCGGCAGAGGTCAACAACGACGTCATGGCGACGGCGCAGCTCATGGGCGCGGCAACCCGGCGCATCCAGGTCGGTACCTGGATCGCCAACATCTACGTACGCCATTCCTACGCCTGCGCGCAGGGCGCTGCGCTCATCGCAGACGCGACGGACGGGCGTTTCGTCCTCGGACTCGGCGTCAGCCATCCGCCGGTCAACAAGGCACTCGGCATCGACATGGGCGACGCGCCGAGCGCGTTGCGCCGTTACGTCACGGCGGTGCGGAGCTGGCTCAAGGGCGAAGGCCCGGCGACCCATCTCCCTCAAAAAGCCACTGTGCGGCCTGTTCCACTCTACGTCGCGGCGGTGACGTCACGCACCGTCGAGCTCGCGAGCGAGCTCGCGGATGGCATCATGCCATTTCTTTGGTCGGCCGACCGGATCAAGAAGAGCAAGGAGTGGATCGACCGCGGTCGGGCGAGGGCATCGGGCCTCGGCAAGGTCGATGTCACGCTAGGACTTCCGACGTTCGTGGGTGACGACGTGAAGGCGATGCGCGAAGCCGCGCGCGCGAATCTTGGCCTGTATACGACCTTCCCGTTCTTCCAGCGGCTATTCCGCGCGAGCGGGTTCGGCCCCGAGGCCGATCAGATGGAGAAGGGCGTGGGCGGGCCATCGCTCAGCGACCGGATTCTTGATGCCGTGTGTCTGACCGGGCATCTGACACGCTGCCGAGAGCAGCTCGCGGCGTTCCGCAGCGCCGGTGTCGACCTCCCAATTCTCGTCGCCCCGATCGGCGTCGACAGCGCCCGCGCCGTGATCAAGGCGTTCCGCCGCTAGCACAATGGCGCGCACTGGAGTCTCGCCGTCCGAGTCAGTCATGGGATTGATCGGGCCCACGGCGACGGCACCGACCCGAATTATCCGGAGCAGCATGGAGCGTTCAGCGATAGGCGCGACGTGTAGCGCGTGGGAGCGCACGCCCTGGCACGCGACGCAGCGGGCGGCGTGGGAGGCGATCACGAAGTAGGCGCTGTTCCTGCTACACTCGCTGCGCATGGCGCGCCGGGTCTCGATCACGAAGCTCCAGCGGCGTACCGCCGCAGCTGTCGAGTTGATCGCGCTCTGCCAGACAATCACGGCAGACGGCCGGCTTGCGGACGACGAGATCGCCGCCTTCAAGCAGTGGCTCACCGACAACAAGCACGTCGATCTTCCCGCGAAGGACTTCCTTGCGCTGACGGTGACGAAGATCCTGAGCGACGGAACGGTCGCCGATGAAGAGCGCGACGAGCTGTACGCGGCGATCGAGGCAGCATTACCCCTGGACGTTCGAGAGGACGTCCGAGGCAGACGCCGGGCACTGCAGGACGCGGATCGGAAACAGCGTCGCATCGAGCGCGAAGCGGCGCACGCCGCTCGGATGCGCGACACGCCGCTGGAGACGTGGGACTTCATGGTCGCGGCTACCTCGTCAGCGCGAACGCGATCGAGCCCGCGATCCTTCGCCGAACCAAAGGCAACGCGCAAGAAATCAGCCCCAAGAGCCAGAATGCGGATGGCTCGGGAGCCTCAAGCGCAAACCTGAGCGTTGGGTCAGTAAACGTTACAAACCCGTCATCGCACGGATGAGCGAAGCCAGAGCAGGCGCCTCCATAGGTACTGACTTCCATCCCGAACCTCGACGTGGCCGTGGGGCTAATCCGGACGTGACTCGAGAGCGATCCGATCACCTCCGGTGGGAAGGGCTCAAACGGGTGGGGTGGGTTCGCCGAGGCGAAGAAGGAGGTCCTGAACCCAGACGTGCCCGCCGACGCGCCCAGCGACGCCCCAATGTTTCCGGCGACGACCACCTGTTCCACGCTGAGAATCAAGTCGCCAATCGGAGCAGAGACAGTGGTCGCAGCCGTGAATGTCATAGTCAATTGAGCGGACGCGAACTCTCCGCTCGCCTCCCAGGTTGACGCCAGCGTGAAGCCGCCTACGTCAAGCGGCACGACGGAGATGTCTGTCAAAGAGGTGGGTAAAGCGAAACCCGAGGGGTTCCTGAGGAGAAAAATGGTGAAATCACTGAAGACGAGTGGGCCGGCGGTGAACTGGGCGCCGGGAACAGTCAAATCCTCCAGCGTAAAGGCCTGCGCTGCGGGCGGGACGATCAGCAGTACGAGCAGGAGTGCCACACTGCGCCATGTGTTCATCGCAAACCCTTCCTTTTTCAGCAGACAGCCGGTGGGTAGATCCGGGGCATTTCCTGACTCCGCAGAGGAACGGTGACGTGATCAGGGGAACTTGCTCGCCGATTCGGGGGACTGGGTGCCCATGCGGCGGATGGCGATGGAACTCGTCTTCAACTCGAAACCCGCGACGGTGCTCGGCTTCACGGGCCCGCGCTCGCTGCTTCTCCTCGCTCGCGGGTCGGCAGCCATCCGGGATGGGGCTAATCGCCACGACCATGTTCAGAGAATCGTCCTAAGGACGCTGACGCCTACCTATCGAAGCAGTGTGGCGGCGACAAAGAACATGGCGGAGGGTTCGGGCACTTCGGCCGCCGGCCTTCCGAAGCCACAGATCCTCGTTTGGGTAAGGAGTCCGAAGGCTATGAGCCTGCCTCCGGGATAGCCTATTCCGGTTATCGCCAGACATAATAGCCCAGTTTCCTCCCGGAGAGATGGTCGAGCTCGATCACGATAGATCATCGGGGATGAGAGCTACGGAACTGGCGAAATCGAAGTGGAAGACCCCGTTGAGTCCTTCGTTTCCCGGCGGTACGGCTGGCAGGGAGACGACGGCGCTCGTTCCTAGGATGGGACCCGTAATTGTGCCTTGTCGAATAAGCATAACGACATTGGCTCCGGGGACACTTGGCAACCTTCGAGGACAGTTTGACCACGTCAAGCGTTGGCAGAGTAGGTGTGAATTCCTGACCGATCGGCTCATTAGCCAGAATGGAATTGAACGAACCTGTCGCAACTGGGGGCTCGACCGATCGGTCGATGATGACGGGTGCGCCGCCGCTAAGCGAACGAGGCGACCAGGCCGAACACCGACGCCGCCAGCACCGGCCTTAACAATTCGAGGGACCCGTAGCACGTCACCTTGAGTCATCACTCGCCCTCCAATCGGTGTTCGTTCGCCAGCCCTCGCCAACCGAGGCGTGGAAGCTACGTGGTTCGCTAGAACTACTGACGCGGGTCGGGAGCCTTCACCTACCCCCGATGGCGGGCATCACCTTGGAAGATACTACGACGTCAAACCCTCTGCCTGCCTCGTCCACGCCACATTCAGCAACTCAAGAATGACCGACACTTCCCGGAGGACCTGCGAAGCAACAGGCCACCTTTGTACAGTATGCCGACGTGGAACATTTCGGAACACTATGAGCAGGCCGCTCGCGCCCGCACACGGCGAATAGTTCACGTCTGCTGTACTCCCGCCAGCCACCTGACCGAGCTGCCCATGCGGCTGATCGAGCTCACGGTCGTTCTCGCCGTCAGCATCAGTCTCGCGCCGACTTGCCGCCGAGGCGCAGCCAACTGGGAGGTCGTTCGCATAGGGTATCGAGCGAAGGACCTGGCGGCTGCCTCCAGCACGACAGAGGCCTTCCGTCGAGGACGGCGTGACCTAGGCTACGCACAGGGTCGTGACATCGCGATCGAGTACCGAGATGCCGAGGGGAAGGCCGAGCGGCTCCCCGCTCTCGCGGCCGAACTGGCCACGCACCAGGCCACGTCATCGTGACGGCTGGAGCGACACTGCCGCCCTTGCCGCCAAGCAGGCGACCACGAGCGCACCGATCGTCTTCATCGCCGTGGGGATGTCCCGGCCCCTGTTGAACTTGAGAACTGACTAGCGACGGCTCCCTGGCGCGTGAGAACCGCGTCGGCCAAGACAACGTCCCCCAACACCGGGGGCCAAGGAGCCGTCGACGACGAAGAGAGCAGCAGCACCGAGCGAACGCAAGCGGAGAAGGGGCGGCCGGGACCTGGGCGCCCTCGTCCGCCCGACGCTGACGGCGACGGCGACCATGCGCCACGACCTGCTCGCCGGGTCCATGCGCACGGGCTGGCGGCGCTGTACGAATGCTTTGGCGCCGAGGCCGTTGCCTGGCCGGGCCGGAGCGCCGGCATCAACCGCAGCGCACCCATCATCACTGGGGCACGGTGGCGACGGAGCTCACCTTCGGCGGTCGGCGTGTGCAGGTGCGCTGTCCCCGCGTACGGCAGACGATCGGCGGGGAAGCGCATCGCCCTCGGTGGCGGCGTCTCGCGATCGAGATCCCCTGCCCGCCCGGATGATGCAGCAGCCCTCGCCGGGGTGTCGACGCGCCACGACGAGGGCAATCTGGAGCGCGGCCGAGCGGGCGGCCCGCCCGCGGCAGTAGCAAGAGTCGCGACCAGTTGGCTCGTCGTGCGGCGGACTCGGCAGCGGCTGCGAGAGCACTTGGCGCGGCGGCTGGACGGGCTCGAGGTGACGGCGCTGTTCATGGACGGCGTCGTGGTGGCCCAGCAGACGGTGATCGTCGTCCTGGCGATCACGCGGACGGCGGCAAGGTCCCGCTCGGGTCGCGCCTGGGCTCCACCGAGAACGCCGTGGTGTGTACCGAACTGCCGCAGGACCTGCTCGCCCGTGCGCCACGCTCGAGGGGCGCGGGCCGCGGGCGATCGACGGCGGCAAGGGGCTGCGCAAGGCGCTCGGCCATGTCTTCGGCGACGCCGCGGTCATTCAACGCTGCCAGCTCCACAAGGCGTGCAACCTCTACGCCCTCGTCCCGCAGGCGCGCCAGGCCTACGTCCGGACGAGCCTACGCCGGGCGTATCGGCGGCCAATGCGGCGGCGGCGCGGCGGCAGCTGACGGCGCTGGCGACGTGGCTGGCGCGGAACGGTCATCCCGACGCCGCCGACAGTCCGCGGGAGGGGCTCGACGAAACGCTGACGGTCTGAAGCTGGAAATGCCCCCGACCTGCGCGCTTCTTCGCGACGACGAACTGCATTGAGCACTGATCGGCACGGTGCGGCACGTCACGTGGAACATCAAACGCTGGCGCGACGGCGACATGCGGCGGCGGTGGATCGGGCTTGGGCTCCTGCGTGCTGCTGAGCGCTTCCGGCGTATCAAGTGGACGGAGAGCTGGACGTGCTGGTGACCGCCGCGCCGCGACTGGCGGAGCGCGCCGCGTGAATCATCGTGGCCACTGCCGGGAAAACCGCGGGCCA
>CAVRLO010000016.1:0-73109 GCA_963721815.1 uncultured Candidatus Rokubacteria bacterium | reverse complement strand
AAGCCGAACACCTTTCCGGTGTTCAAGAGGCCCTCGGGGCTCGGCTGGATGACCAGCCGAGCCCCTTTCGTAAATCCCAGCTCAGGAAACCTCAAATAGCCCTCCCGGGGGGCGACACCGTGGAGCGCGAGATGCTGTGGGGTGATCTTGCCGAGGGTCTGGTCGCAAATCGGACACTTTCTCCGCCGTTCGCCCCCGTCGGTGACGCGAACGTGCTTGAGGGTCTCTCGCAGGAACTCCCGGCCGAGGCCAACATCAGCACGCAGGGCCTCCGGGAGTCGACTGATGAAATCCTTCACCACCGCTCGATCGTAATGAATCTCCATCGGTGCAGACTCTGGGCCTGAGGACTCGGGTTCTTGTTCCAACTGCTCGACCTGGGCCCAGAGGCGTTGGTAGGTGGCGAGCGCTTCCTGAAGCGCTCGGCCCTGAAGGCGTCCCTGCTGGATCGCTCGCATAATGCCTTCCGCTTGCCTGCGGAGGTGGATCAGTTGACGGCGCCGCGTGGCGACTTGCGGGTCTTGGCTGCGCGGTGATCGCCTGTTGGCCGCAATGCGCAGACTCTCGATGTACTCGGGCAGATGTCGAGCGAGCGCTCGGATTACGAGCTCTTCGATCGCTTCGCGGCGGATCCTGAGGTCATTCGGACACGTCCCAGTCTCTCCGTGATTGCGGCATCCGTAATAGTCCTTGGCCACAATCGAAAGTCGGCCTCCACAGCGATCACAGATGAGAAGGCCGGAGAGGAGGTGCGCGGTCGCGGACCGGCGGCGTGCGAACAACCGTTGTCGGGTCTGCAGTCGACGCTGGACGGCGTCCCAAACCTCGTCGTCAATGATCCGCAGCGCGTCGATCATGCGGGACTCCCACTGGTCTCGCGGTCGCCACCGGTAGACGCGTCGCCCGGTCTCGGGATGCTTTCGCCATTCCCGGCGATTGAAGTAGAACCGCCCCACATATTTAGAGTTCTGCAGCATCAAATAGATCGTATTTGGACGCCAAACGCGATGCGTCCTCTGGAGGTTGAGCCGTTTCGCAATAGCTTTCTCGCCGAGTCCCTCGCGGAACAGTCGAAAGATTTGGCACACGACAGCGGCTTCTGCTGGATCAATCGTGATCCGGTAGCCGATGGAGATCGGCCGACCGTGCGAATCCCTTCGCCCCGGTTCGGCGACTGGCTCGGATCGGTAGCCATAGGTTCGGCCGCCTGTGGCGTAGCCCTTTAAAAACCGGCCATCGAGTCCGCGCTTCGTGGTCTTCCGGAGGTCATCGAGGTACAGCTCGTTGACGAGACTTTTGACGGTCACGCTCACCTTCGTCGTGTCATCGCCCGTGTCGATGCCATCGGAAACCGCAATGACCCGGACGCCGAAAAAGCGGAGGCGCTTGATTATCGCGTCTGTGTCCCCCACGTCTCGGGAGAGCCGGGAGAGTTGGTCCACAACGATCGCATCAAACGGGGCGGGCTTCGTGAAGGCTGATCGCAGTGCACCCTGAAGGCCGCTCAAAAGCCTAGCACTGGCGCCGGAGACGGCGGCGTCGGAGAAGTCGGCCACGAGCTCGTGCCCATGAGCGTCAGCCCAGCGCTGGACAACACGGCGCTGGTCTTCTATGGACGTGTCGCGTTGGTTATCGGAGCTATATCGGCCGTAAAAGGTGATTTTCACGGACGCTTCCCGTGACGTCGTAAAACGACTATCCGGACACGCCGCCGTCCAGCCTCCTGGACGAGGGTCGTGAATTTCGAAGGGTTCGCTTCGACGTAGCGCCGGAGACACTGTAGCAGGGCCTCAAGTCCTCTTGCAGATAGCCCACGCACTTTCGGTGCAGTATTTTGGCGATCGCCTTCTTCTGGGACTGTCGGATCCGCCCTTCGGCCAGTTGAGCGCCTAACCCCTCTCTTCGGCAGAGGGCGAGGAGCGGCCGAGGCTGAAGCGATCTCGTCTCGCACAGCTCATAGTATATCAAGATTATCTAGATAATCTCCGAGGAGAACCGTGGATTATTCGTGTTTAAGATGACGGGACGCTTTCTTTGAAGTCCGGACGGATGTTTTGTGGGCGCCCTCAGCGAGGTCTCGGAGGCACGAGAGCAGAAGTTCTCGGACAGTGACTCCCCTGAGGGCGGCAGCCGCCTTGGCTCGGCGCCAGAGACCTTCCGGAATGTTTCGGAGGAGGTAGTTCATACCGCCCAGTTTGTATCATCTTGATCTGGGCTGAGGCGCGAGTTTCTGGAAATGTGATCGAATCTGTTCCTTGGACAAAATGGGTCGCCGACCTCGCCAAAGGCTGGCTGCGGTCCTTGCGAGGGCCGTTCGACAGACCGGATGAGACGTCGCGTCGGGGTGTTCGCTGAAATGCACTCAACTGTGCCCGACTGCATTCAATCCCAGGAACCACGGCTGGAACCACTCTGGAGAACTCGCATGGACAAGGGCGATCGTGAACTGAGGCTGATGTGCAGTCAGCAGGTCCGCGACACCCTCTCTTCGTGTCGAAGATCTGAGCGGACTACAGCCTTTCGGGTAGGCTGCCCGGCTGTCGAACCTGGAGCCAGGGCTTCCCTTATGCGGCTGCGAGGTGCTCGTCACGGGGACAGTACGGCAGCACGTCGTTCTGTACTGCGAGCGACGAGGGCTATGCTGACGGCGACGGAGGCGAAACAAATCCAGAACAGCGTTTGATAGCCAGTCGCGGGAATGTGTCCGGTCTGCTTTGGGAACGACTCGAGGAAGAGCGCACTGGCTTGCTGATAGAACGCTCCGCCTGCCCAGAAAAAGAGATTCAGTGTGCCCATTGCGGTCGCGATCACCTGAGATGGGACGGCCTCCTTGAGAAGAGCATAGGCAGGGATCCACGTCGAAGCAAAGAAGCCGCCCCAAAACATCGCGATGTGGAGCACGGCGCCGGGCAACCGCTCGGGCTCGAGGCCCAGCAGAACCCATAAGAATGCGTAGACCACAGCTCCCCCACATATGACGCCCTTGCGTGTCTTCAGCACTCTATCCGCGACGTAACCCCAGAGCGTGCATCCAACGATGAGTCCGATGGCCCACAGTGTGAGCATATTTGCGGCCTCTTGCGGCGTGAGGCCATGGACGTCCATCAGGTAGGGGACCGCCCACAGACCTTGCATCATTGTCATGGTGCCGAATAGGAGAAAAGCGTATCCCCCGATCAGCCAGGTATCGGGTACTCGCAGAACGATGCGAAGACCCTCCCAGAATGGCAGCGGCTGCCCGGCTCGATCCGGCGGGCTCGGTTCATCCGGGTCGTGGGGGAGCGCCAGCCGAGATCTGCCGGGCTGTCACGGACGATGGTGGACACGAGCACTGCGGTCACCAATACCGTCAAGCCCATCGCCGCAAAACTGGCGCGCCACCCGATCAGTGAGATGAGTGCCGCCAGCGGCGCGGCTGCGATGATGCCACCGAGATTGGCGAATGAAGTCCAGGCGCCCGTCAGCGTGCCGAACTCTCGGCGGCGGAACCACTGCGCCATGATCTTCGCGGCTGCGACATAGAGTATTGATGTGCCGATCCCTGTACATACACGTCCGAGCAGAGCGAAGCCGAAACCTGGCGACGCGGCGAGTAGCAATTGCCCAAGGCCCGCGATCGTCAGAAAAACCGTTACGCTCCGACGTGATCCGAGACGATCGGTGAGGACTCCGGCCACCGGCTGCATGAAGGCAAAGGGCCACATATAGAGTGAAGTGAGGAGACCCAGCTCAGCAGCAGTCAATCCGAACGTTCTCTGTAGATCCGGAAGCGCCACCGCTGGAGCGAGTCGTATCGCGAATGCCATGAAGCCACTCAGAAACAGGACTCCGAGGCAAACCCAGCGATAAATTGGCGTTGGCGATTGACGAGGCACCATGTGTCAGTCTGTTTGAGGTTGTCGAAAGGCTTCGGCATTTCGAGGTGCGGCGACCCACACTGCAACAGCCGATCCAAGGATCGCCAGGGCACTGACCGCGAAGGCGAGCTCATAGTCTCCGGTACGATCGAACAGGTATCCGGCCAGAAATGGGCCGATGAACCCACCCAGTCCGCCGCCGCCGTTCGCGAAGCCAAGAATCGCACCAAAATGGCGACCAGCAAAGAGGTCCGCCGGGATCGCCGTTAGCAGGGAAATACGCATCCCGAATCCCAGGGAGTTGTCCCGCTCGCTGTTGAACTTGGCAGAGCGCGACGGCAGGGCATCATACCCTCAGTTCACGGCGCGGAGGAGCGTACCGACATAGCGGCCCCCCGCGAGAAGATCGATCCTGAGCCAAGTGTGGCCCGCGGTTTTCCCGGCAGTGGCCACGATGATTCACGCGGCGCGCTCCGCGAGATTCGCGGCGCCGAGCGCGGTCACGAGCACGTCCAGCTCTCCGTGCCGCTTGATACGCCGGAAGCGCTCGGCGGCGCGCAGTAGACCGAGCCCGATCCACCGCCGCCGCATGTCGCCGTCGCGCCAGCGTTTGATGTTCCGCGTGACGTGCCGCACCGTGCCGATCAGATTCTCGATGCAGTTCGTCGTCGCGAAGAAGCGCCGCAGCGTCGGGGGCAGCTCCAGCTTCAGCACCGTCAGCGTTTCCTCCAGCCCCTCCCGCAGACTGTCGGCGGCATCGGGATGACCGTTCCGCGCCAGCCACGTCGCCAGCGCCGTCAGCTACCGCCGCGCCGCCGCCGCATTGGCCGCCCGATACGCCCGGCGTAGGCTCGTCCGGACGTAGGCCTGGCGCGCCTGCGGGACGAGGGCGTCGAGGTTGCGCGCCTTGTGGAGCTGGCAGCGTTGAATGACCGCGGCGTCGCCGAAGACATCGCCCAGCGCCTTGCGCAGCCCCTTGCCGCCGTCGATCACCCACAGCCCGCGCCCCTCGAGCGTGAGCCCACGGGCGAGCAGGTCCTGCAGCAGCTCGGTACACACCACGGCGTTCTCGGTGGAGCCCAGGCGCAACCCGAGCGGGACCTTGCCGCCGTCGCGCGTGATCCCCAGGACGACGATCACCGTCTGCTGGGCCACCACGACGCCGTCCATGAACAGCGCCATCACCTCGAGCCCGTCCAGCCGCCGCGCCAAGTACTCTCGCAGCCGCTGCCGAGTCCGCCGCACGACGGCCCGACTGACCGCACTCTTGCTACTGCCGCGGGCGGGCCGCCCGCTCGGCCGCGCCTCCAGACTGCCCTCGTAGTGGCGCGTCGACACCCCGGCGAGGAGCTGCTGCATCATCCGGGCGGTCAGGGGATCTCGATCGCGAAACGCCGCCACCGAGGGCAATGTCGCTTCCCCGCCGATCGTCTGCCGTACGCGGGGACGGCGCACCTGCACGCGCCGACCGCCGAAGGTGAGCTCCGTCGCCGCCGTGCCCCAGTGATGATGGGTGCGCTGCGGTTGATGCCGGCCCTTGGGCCCGGCCAGGGCGACGGCCTCGGCGCCAAACAACTCGTCCAGCGCCGCCAGCCCGTGCGCATGGACCCAGGCGAGCAGGTCGTGGCGCGTGGTCGCCATCCCCGTCAGCATCGGGCCGACGAGGGCGCCCAGTTCCCGGCCGGCCCCATTCTCCGCTTGCGTTCGCTCGGTGCTCTCTGCTCTCTTCGTCATAGACGGCTCCTTGGCCCCCGGTGTTGGGGGACGTTGTCTTGGCCGACGCGATTCTCACGCCGACCAGGGAGCCGTCGCTACTCAGTTCTCAAGTTCAACAGGGGCCGGGACATCCCCAATCCCAGCCCAGCAGCGACATAGATCAACAGCAGCACGAGATCGTGCGGCCCTTTGAGCGCGCTGAAGCACCAGATACCGAGTACACCGATACTGCTGCCGAGACTGAAGACCCACTCACGGCCCCACCGATCGGAGAGGAAGCCGCCAAGCAAGTTTCCAACAGCCGTGAAAATCCCCGACAAGCCAAAGGCCCACGCGATCGTACCGGAATGAAACCCCTGCGACACGGCGTGTGCGACCTGGTGTGTCATCATGATCTGATAGCCGATGACGCCAAGGCCCCACATGGCGAAGACGGCCCAGAGTTGATACGTGCGCAGGGCTGCGCCAAGAGTAAGCTCTCGAACCTCGACCGTTTGCTGCGCATGCGCTCGGAGTGCCCCGGTGACCGACTGCGTCCCGAGCGGTACGGCGCCGACGTCGGCTGGATGCCGCCTGTACAGCAACGCGCCCAGTGGACCGACGCCAAGGAGAATGATCAGCCCATAGACATCCAGCGCATGACGCCAGCCGAAGCTCGCGATAAGCCAGGCGTTGAGGGGATAGAAGAGAAAGGCGCTGAAAGAGGACCCCGCGCTGATGACGCCCATAGCCGCGCCGCGCGAGCGGACGAACCAGTGGCTGATGACGGCGGCGGCGGGCATCATGATGCACGCAATGCCAGCAGCTACCAAGACGCCAAACGCCAGGTAGTAGTGCCAGAGCGCCTGGGTGCGACCGGTAAGCGCTAAACCCGCAGACAGCAGAAGTCCCCCGACAGGGACGAGAATCCGAGGCCCGAACCGGTCGTTGAGGCGGCCGGCCACGGGTGAGAAGAACAAGAGAAGGAGCCAGCTTAGCGAATACCCCAGAGCTGTCTCGGCGCGTCCCCAGCCGAATTCTTGCAGCAACGCGACATAGAAGAGAGCAAACGTCGAACGAACCGACCAGGCGAGGGTGTTGGCCAGTGTCGATAGACCCACGATGATCCAGCCGTAGAAGATGCGGTGCATAGCTCTCCAAGAACCTGAGGTGCCTTACGCGCTTGGGGCTTCGGTCGTCGTTGCGCCCAGATCAGCCAGGCGTGGACGCCGGGAGCCGTATACCTACGCTTGGTCGACACATGGTATACGGCGCTGCGACGAAAATTGGTGGAAGCGCCCAGAAAATTCTCCGGGACCACGGCGCCTGACGCGTCGCTGGAGTCTGTCGCCGAAATGCTGGATAGTCGTCGCATCCGCCGGCTTCCCGTTGTCGCCGGGGGTCGAGTAGTCGGCATCGTGAGCCGTAGTGACTTGATCAAGAATCTCGCGGCAGCGCCAGTCGCTGAAGGAACAGTATCCGATGCACAGCTTGCACGGGATATGCTGGCGTGACTTGACGACGCGCCATGGGTGACGAACCCGGCCATCAGCGTCAAAGCCGAAAATGGCGTGATCTGGCTGTGGGGACAGGTCGCGTCCGAGCCGGAACGGGCAGCGATCGAGACGATGGCCTGACAATACCCGGCTGCCGCGGCGTGGCGAATCAGCTGTGGTTGCCAGTATGCCGTACGACAAGCAGGTAGGAAGCTGAGCCGCGTGGATCGGCGAGTGCCGCTTCAGAGGTTCCCGCGGCGTGACCCGTCAGAACGGCCAGCAAGAGGACGATAATGGCGCGACGAACCGAATTCACCGTGCTCGTCGGGACCGACGGCTCGCCGAGCGCGCGAGCCGCGATCGCAGCGGCTGCGATGTTTCCTTGGCCCAGAAACGCCCGCGTCCACGCCGTCGTAGCGCGACAGGATGCCGGAGCTGGAGCCCCGAGGAAGCGCTCCGGTGTTACGAATCAGGCCGACGAGCGTATCGTGACACGCACCCGCCGGGCGCTCGCTCGGCGCTGGCCGGATACGGAGGTGACTCTCGTCGACAAGCCACCCGCCGAGGCGATCCTGGACGCGGCTCGCCGTCTCGGGGCCGCCGCAGTCTGCGTCGGCTGGCGCGGTCATGGAGGCTTCCGGCGGCTGCTGATGGGTAGCGTATCGCGGGAGGTGGTGCGACATGCCGCCTGTCCAGTGCTTGTTGTACGCCGACGCCCGCGACACCTTCGGGCGTTCCTGGTAGGCGTTGACGGTTCACTCAACGCGCGCCGCGCGGTCACGTTTCTGTCCCGTCTTCATCCGCCGACTAGTGGTCGTACCACGATCGTTCGCGTGGAAGAGCCGGTGGGTCTCCAGTCAGCCGGGCTCTTGCCGGGTGAATTCGCGGCGCTCTCCGACGTGAGGTCGCGGCGCTGAACGCGGAACGAATCGCGAAGGCCGAGCGGGACGTCGAGAAGGCTGCCTCACAACTCCGTCGCGCCGCCTGGAGGGTTCGGACGAGTGTCCGCTCGGGTGAGCCGTTGACAGAGCTGCTCGCCACCGTTGCGGAGACGAAGGCGCATGTGCTCGTTGTCGGGGCGCGGGGCGCCCGCGGGCTTTCGCGAGTGCTGCTCGGAAGTGTCGCCGAAGGTTCACTCAATCATTCGCCCGTCCCGGTCCTCGTGGTCAGGTGAGGCGGTCGTTCGACCCGGTCCCGGGTGCCGGAAGCCCGGGTGCGACATCCCTGCGCCGCGTTCTCGGCTTGACAGAGGTCACGGCCGGCGGTGTGGGGATCATCATCGGCGCCGGTATCTATGTCCTGCTCGGCGCGGCCACGGCGCACGCGGGCGCACTCGTCTGGCTCGCGTTTCTCCTCGCCGCAGCGATGAGTGCGTTGACCGGCTTGAGTTACGCCGAGCTCAGCTCGATGTTCCCGAGCGCGGCGGGAGAGTACGAATATACGCGCCATGCGATGCCGGAGTGGATCGCTTTCACCGTGGGGTGGATGATGATCAGCGGGCTGGTCGTCGCGGCGGCGACGGTGTCGATCGGCTTTGCCCGCTACGTCGGTTACTTCGTCGACGTAGACCAACGCGTGGCCGCGCTGGGCTTGATCGTCGCCGTCTCGGCCATCGCGATGACCGGGATCAAGCAATCGGCCCGCCTCTCGGTCGGACTCAGCGCGATCCAGGTCGGTGGGCTCGTCCTCGTCGTCGCCGTTGGCCTGCCGCACATCGGCGAAGTCGATCTCCTTGCCGGTCCCGGGCTCAGCGGTCTGCTCAGTGCCGCGGCCCTCGTGTTCTTTGCGTTCATCGGATTTGACGAAGTCATCACGCTCGCCGAGGAGACACGCGATCCCAGACGAACGGTGCCGCGCGCCCTTCTCCTTGCGCTGGTGCTGTCGACGGCACTGTACATCGCCGTCGCCATCAGCGCGGTCAGCATCCTGGGCGCAGATGCTCTCGCCGCGTCACCGCGCCCGCTCTCCGCCGTCCTCGCTCACGTGCTGGGCGCCGCCGGTGAGACGGTCGTCGCAGCCATCGCGATCGTAACCACGACCAATACGACGCTCCTGGCCCTCACCGCGGCGTCCCGGGTTACCTACGGCATGGCGACGCGGTCGGCGATGCCACGCTTCCTGATGCTGGTTCACCCTCATCGCGGAACGCCGACGCGCGCCATCATCGCGGTGGCATCCGCCGCCGCTGCGTTCGCAGCCTTCGGTAGCTTTACGCTGATTGCGGCGGTGACCGATTTCGCCGTCTACGTTGTATTCCTGGCGGTCAACGTCACCGTGATCGTTTTGCGCCGGAGGCGTCCGGACCTTCCGCGTCCGTTCGCGGTGAGGGGGACAATACACCGCGTCCCGCTCATCCCCGTTCTCGGCCTGGCATCGGTCGCCGGCATGATGACGCAACTGGAGCTGTTGGCCATCGCTCTCGGAACGGCATTGTTCGCGGCGGGATTGGCCGCCGGATGGGTCCTCCGCTCACGCCGATGAGGGCGTCAAGGGCCTTCGGAATTCTGACCCGGTCTCGACGAAGAAAAGGTCCCCCAGACAGCGATGAACATCGCCGCGATCACTGGCCCGATCAAAAAGCCGTTGAACCCGAAGATGGCGATACCGCCGAGCGTGGAGACCAGCACCACGTAGTCGGGCATCTGAGTGTCCTTGCCGACCAGGACCGGGCGCACGAAGTTGTCCACGAGCCCGATGACGAGCACGCCGTACCCGATCAGCAGGACCCCCTGCCACACGTGCCCGGCCGCGAGAAGGTATATGGCGGCCGGCAGCCAGACCAGGGCGGCGCCGACCGCGGGCAGTAGCGAGAGAACAGCCATCACAACTGCCCATAACAGCGGGGCGTGGATACCGAGAAGCCAGAAGATCAGGCCTCCGAGTGCTCCTTGCAGCACGGCCACGACGACGTTACCCTTGACCGTCGCGCGGATGACGACGGTGAACTTGTCGAAGAGCGCGCGCTGTTGCTCCGGACGCAGCGGAATCGCGTCCTTGATGCGCCTGGCTAGGTCGTCACCGTCGCGCAGCAGAAAGAACAGCAGGTACAGCATGACGAACAAGCTGACTATGAAGTCGAATGTATTCTGGCCGATGTTGATCGCCTGGGAAGCGAAGACTGGCTGCTCTTCATCAGACCGGCCGACACTTTCTCTTGGACGGCGGGGAAGTTTGTCAGCCCATAGCGATCCAGCAAATTGACCGCCCAGGAGGGCAGGGCGTCGAGGATTCGCGCAAAATACCGGCCGACGCTCAGCTCGCCCGTCTGAATTCGCTCGTATACGCCGGACGCTTCCTGTAGCAACGACGCGGTGAGCATGGTCAACGGCAGAATGACGATCACCACGATGATCGCCACGGTGGTGAGCGCCGCGAGGTTGCGGCGGCGCCGCATGGACCGCGCGAGCCGCCGGTGGAGCGGCGCAAACAGGATCGCAACGACGGTTCCCCACAACACCGCTCCGTAGAGCGGCCAGAGAATCCACGCAAAGCCAGCGATATCCCGATGACCAGCAGCGGAAACGCTTTGTCCTGAAAGGCCGGCACGGGGCGAAGAGTCTCCGGCGAGGGCTCAGCGGCCGCCGGGTCGCCGCGGCTGCCAATGGTGAGCCATCACGTCATGGGACGGCGGTGCGCTTGGTTTGGTTCTCGTCGCCATACGGGAACATCGCCCGGACAGGATATCGCGCCCCGCCTTCCTCCTGCCTTGGCCTCTTCCGGGCGGGCGTCTCGAGACGCTCGGCCGCGCCTCGTGCTTGACGCAGTCCGAATGAGGCGCGATCCTACCCTGCGTCGTGGCACCTGCCACGACGCAGGGGAGGATCGCGCCTCATTCGGACTGCGTCAAGACACGAGGCGCGGCCCGAGCGTCTCGAGACGCCCGCCCGGAAGAGGCCAAGGCAGGAGGAAGGCGGGGCGCGATATCCTGTCCGGGCGATGTTCCCGTATGGCGACGAGAACCAAACCAAGCGCACCGCCGTCCCATGACGTGATGGCTCACCATTGGCCAGCCGCGGCGACCCGGCGGCCGCTGAGCCCTCGCCGGAGACTCCTTCGCCCCGTGCCGGCCTTTCACAGGACAAAGCGTTTCCGCTGCTGGTCATCGGGATATCGCTGGCTTTGCGTGGATTCTCTGGCCGCTCTACGGAGCGGTGTTGTGGGGAACCGTCGTTGCGATCCGGTCGGCGCTGCTCCACCGGCGGCTCGCGCGGTCCATGCGGCGCCGCCGCAACCCCTCGCGGCGCTCACCACCGTGGCGATCATCGTGGTGATCGTCATTCTGCCGTTGACCATGCTCACCGCGTCGTTGCTAACAGGAAAAGTCCGGCGTATACGAGCGAATTCAGACGGGCGAGCTGAGCGTCGGCCGGTATTTTGCGCGAATCCTCGACGCCCTGCCCTCCTGGGCGGTCAATTTGCTGGATCGCTATGGGCTGACAAACTTCCCCGCCGTCCAAGAGAAAGTGTCGGCCGGTCTGATGAAGAGCAGCCAGTCTTCGCTTCCCAGGCGATCAACATCGGCCAGAATACATTCGACTTCATAGTCAGCTTGTTCGTCATGCTGTACCTGCTGTTCTTTCTGCTGCGCGACGGTGACGACCAAGCCCAGGCGCATCAAGGACGCGATTCCGCTGCGTCCGGAGCAACAGCGCGCGCTCTTCGACAAGTTCACCGTCGTCATCCGCGCGACGGTCAAGGGTAACGTCGTCGTGGCCGTGCTGCAAGGAGCACTCGGAGGCCTGATCTTCTGGCTTCTCGGTATCCACGCCCCGCTGTTATGGGCAGTTGTGATGGCTGTTCTTGCTACTGCCCGCGGTCGGCGCCGCCCTGGTCTGGCTGCCGGCCGCCATATACCTTCTCGCGGCCGGGCACGTGTGGCAGGGGGTCCTGCTGATCGGGTACGGCGTGCTCGTCATCGGGCTCGTGGACAACTTCGTGCGCCCGGTCCTGGTCGGCAAGGACACTCAGATGCCCGACTACGTGGTGCTGGTCTCCACGCTCGGCGGTATCGCCATCTTCGGGTTCAACGGCTTTTTGATCGGGCCAGTGATCGCGGCGATGTTCATCGCTGTCTGGGGGACCTTTTCTTCGTCGAGACCGGGTCAGAATTCCGAAGGCCCTTGACGCCCTCATCGGCGTGAGCGGAGGACCCATCCGGCGGCCAATCCCGCCGCGAACAATGCCGTTCCGAGAGCGATGGCCAACAGCTCCAGTTGCGTCATCATGCCGGCGACCGATGCCAGGCCGAGAACGGGGATGAGCGGGACGCGGTGTATTGTCCCCCTCACCGCGAACGGACGCGGAAGGTCCGGACGCCTCCGGCGCAAAACGATCACGGTGACGTTGACCGCCAGGAATACAACGTAGACGGCGAAATCGGTCACCGCCGCAATCAGCGCCAAGCGACTTGGAGGCTGCGACGCAGGCACGGCGCGGGATGCCACCGCGATGATGGCGCGCGTCGGCGTTCCGCGATGAGGGTGAACCAGCATCAGGAAGCGTGGCATCGCCGACCGCGTCGCCATGCCGTAGGTAACCCGGGACGCCGCGGTGAGGGCCAGGAGCGTCGTATTGGTCGTGGTTACGATCGCGATGGCTGCGACGACCGTCGCACCGGCGGCGCCCAGCACGTGAGCGAGGACGGCGGAGAGCGGGCGCGGTGACGCGGCGAGAGCATCTGCGCCCAGGATGCTGACCGCGCTGATGGCGACGGCGATGTACAGTGCCGTCGACAGCACCAGCGCAAGGAGAAGGGCGCGCGGCACCGTTCGTCTGGGATCGCGTGTCTCCTCGGCGAGCGTGATGACTTCGTCAAATCCGATGAACGCAAAGAACACGAGGGCCGCGGCACTGAGCAGACCGCTGAGCCCGGGACCGGCAAGGAGATCGACTTCGCCGATGTGCGGCAGGCCAACGGCGACGACGAGGACGAGCCCACCGACCTGGATCGCGCTGAGTCCGACCGAGAGGCGGGCCGATTGCTTGATCCCGGTCATCGCGATGGCCGAGACGGCGACGATCAAGCCCAGCGCGGCCACGCGTTGGTCTACGTCGACGAAGTAACCGACGTAGCGGGCAAAGCCGATCGACACCGTCGCCGCCGCGACGACCAGCCCGCTGATCATCATCCACCCCACGGTGAAAGCGATCCACTCCGGCATCGCATGGCGCGTATATTCGTACTCTCCCGCCGCGCTCGGGAACATCGAGCTGAGCTCGGCGTAACTCAACAGCCGGTCAACGCACTCATCGCTGCGGCGAGGAGAAACGCGAGCCAGACGAGTGCGCCCGCGTGCGCCGTGGCCGCGCCGAGCAGGACATAGATACCGGCGCCGATGATGATCCCCACACCGCCGGCCGTGACCTCTGTCAAGCCGAGAACGCGGCGCAGGGATGTCGCACCCGGGTTCTCCGGCACCCGGGACCGGGTCCGAACGACCGCCTCACCTGACCACGAGGACCGGGACGGGCGAATGATTGAGTGAACCTTCGGCGACACTTCCGAGCAGCACTCGCGAAAGCCCGCGGGCGCCCCGCGCCCCGACAACGAGCACATGCGCCTTCGTCTCCGCAACGGTGGCGAGCAGCTCTGTCAACGGCTCACCCGAGCGGACACTCGTCCGAACCCTCCAGGCGGCGCGACGGAGTTGTGAGGCAGCCTTCTCGACGTCCCGCTCGGCCTTCGCGATTCGTTCCGCGTTCAGCGCCGCGACCTCACGTCGGAGAGCGCCGCGAATGTCACCCGGCAAGAGCCCGGCTGACTGGAGAACCACCGGCTCTTCCACGCGAACGATCGTGGTACGACCACTAGTCGGCGGATGAAGACGGGACAGAAACGTGACCGCGCGGCGCGCGTTGAGTGAACCGTCAACGCCTACCAGGAACGCCCGAAGGTGTCGCGGGCGCTCGTCGTACAACAAGCACTGGACAGGCGGCGTCCCGCACCACCTCCCGCGATACGCTACCCATCAGCAGCCGCCGGAAGCCTCCATGACCGCGCCAGCCGACGCAGACTGCGGCGGCCCCGAGACGGCGAGCCGCGTCCAGGATCGCCTCGGCGGGTGGCTTGTCTGGACGAGTTCACCTCCGTATCCGGCCAGCGCCGAGCGAGCGCCCGGCGGGTGCGTGTCACGATACGCTCGTCGGCCTGATTCGTAACACCGGAGCGCTTCCTCGGGGCTCCAGCTCCGGCATCCCCCTGTCGCGCTACGACGGCGTGGACGCGGGCGTTTCTGGGCCAAGGAAACATCGCAGCCGCTGCGATCGCGGCTCGCGCGCTCGGCGAGCCGTCGGTCCCGACGAGCACGGTGAATTCGGTTCGTCGCGCCATTATCGTCCTCTTGCTGGCCGTTCTGACGGTTACGCCGCGGTAGCTCTGAAGCGGCACTCGCCGATCCACGCGGCTCAGCTTCCTACCTGCTTGTCGTACGGCATACTGGCAACCACAGCTGATTCGCCACGCCGCGGCAGCCGGGTATTGTCAGGCCATCGTCTCGATCGCTGCCCGTTCCGGCTCGGACGCGACCTGTCCCCACAGCCAGATCACGCCATTTTCGGCTTTGACGCTGATGGCCGGGTTCGTCACCCATGGCGCGTCGTCAAGTCACGCCAGCATATCCCGTGCAAGCTGTGCATCGGATACTGTTCCTTCAGCGACTGGCGCTGCCGCGAGATTCTTGATCAAGTCACTACGGCTCACGATGCCGACTACTCGACCCCCGGCGACAACGGGAAGCCGGCGGATGCGACGACTATCCAGCATTTCGGCGACAGACTCCAGCGACGCGTCAGGCGCCGTGGTCCCGGAGAATTTTCTGGGCGCTTCCACCAATTTTCGTCGCAGCGCCGTATACCATGTGTCGACCAAGCGTAGGTATACGGCTCCCGGCGTCCACGCCTGGCTGATCTGGGCGCAACGACGACCGAAGCCCCAAGCGCGTAAGGCACCTCAGGTTCTTGGAGAGCTATGCACCGCATCTTCTACGGCTGGATCATCGTGGGTCTATCGACACTGGCCAACACCCTCGCCTGGTCGGTTCGTTCGACGTTTGCTCTTCTCTATGTCGCGTTGCTGCAAGAATTCGGCTGGGGACGCGCCGAGACAGCTCTGGGGTATTCGCTAAGCTGGCTCCTTCTCTTGTTCTTCTCACCCGTGGCCGGCCGCCTCAACGACCGGTTCGGGCCTCGGATTCTCGTCCCTGTCGGGGGACTTCTGCTGTCTGCGGGTTTAGCGCTTACCGGTCGCACCCAGGCGCTCTGGCACTACTACCTGGCGTTTGGCGTCTTGGTAGCTGCTGGCATTGCGTGCATCATGATGCCCGCCGCCGCCGTCATCAGCCACTGGTTCGTCCGCTCGCGCGGCGCGGCTATGGGCGTCATCAGCGCGGGGTCCTCTTTCAGCGCCTTTCTCTTCTATCCCCTCAACGCCTGGCTTATCGCGAGCTTCGGCTGGCGTCATGCGCTGGATGTCTATGGGCTGATCATTCTCCTTGGCGTCGGTCCACTGGGCGCGTTGCTGTACAGGCGGCATCCAGCCGACGTCGGCGCCGTACCGCTCGGGACGCAGTCGGTCACCGGGGCACTCCGAGCGCATGCGCAGCAAACGGTCGAGGTTCGAGAGCTTACTCTTGGCGCAGCCCTGCGCACGTATCAACTCTGGGCCGTCTTCGCCATGTGGGGCCTTGGCGTCATCGGCTATCAGATCATGACTACACACCAGGTCGCACACGCCGTGTCGCAGGGGTTTCATTCCGGTACGATCGCGTGGGCCTTTGGCTTGTCGGGGATTTTCACGGCTGTTGGAAACTCCCTGTGGCGGCTTCCTCTCCGATCGGTGGGGCCGTGAGTGGGTCTTCAGTCTCGGCAGCAGTATCGGTGTACTCGGTATCTGCTGTCTTCAGCGCGCTCAAAGGGCCGCACGATCTCGTGCTGCTGTTGATCTATGTCGCTGCTGGGCTGGGATTGGGCATGTTCCGGCCCCTGTTGAATGAGAACTGAGTAGCGACGGCCCCCTGGTCGGCGTGAGACTCGCGTCGGCCAAGACAACGTCCCCAACACCGGGGGCCAGGAGCCGTCTATGACGAAGAGAGCAGAGAGCACCGAGCGAACGCAGCGGAGATGGGCCGGGCCGGGACCTGGCGCCCCGTCGGCCCGATGCTGACGGGGATGGCGACGACGCGCCACGACCTGCTCGCCTGGTCCGATGTGCACGGGCTGGCGGCGCTGGACGAGTTGTTTGGTGCTGAGGCCGACGCCCGGCCGGGCCCGAGGGCCGGCATCAACCGGAGCGCACCGATCATCACTGGGGCACGGTGGCGATGGAGCTCACCTTCGGCGGTTGGCGCGTGCAGGTGTGCTGTCCCCGCGTACGGCAGACGATCGGCGGGGAAGCGACATTGCCCTCGGTGGCGGCGTTTCGCGATCGAGGTCCCCTGACCGCCCGGATGATGCAGCAGCTCCTCGCCGGGGTCTCGACGCGCCACGACGAGGGCAGTCTGGAGGCGCGGCCGAGCGGGCGGCCGCCCGCGGCAGTAGCAAGAGTGCGGTCAGTCGGGCCGTCGTGCGGCGGACTCGGCAGCGGCTGCGAGAGTATTGCGCGGCGGTCGGACGGGCTCGAGGTGATGGCGCTGTTCATGGACGGCGTCGTGGTGGCGCAGCAGACGGTGATCGTCGTCCTGGGGATCACGCGCTACGGCGGCAAGGTCCCGCTCGGGTTGCGCCTGGCCTCCACCGAGACGCCGTGGTGCGGACCGAGCTGCTGCAGGACCTCTCGCCCGTGGGCTCACGCTCGAGGGGCGCGGCTGTGGGTGATCGAAGGCGGCAAGGGGCTCGCGAAGGCGCTGGGCGATGTCTTCGGCGACGCCGCGGCTATTCAGCGCCGCCAGCTCCACAAGGCGCGCAACCTCGACGCTCTCGTCCCGCAGGCGCGTCGGCCTACGTCCGGATGAGCCGACGCTGGGTGTATCGGGCGGCTAATGCGGCGGCGGCGCGGCGCAGCTGACGGTGCTGGCGACGTGGCTGGCGCGGACGGTTATCCCGATGCCGCCGACAGTCTGCGGAAGGGGCTGGAGGAAATGCTGAAGGTGCTGAAGCTGGCGCTGCCCCCGACGCTGCGGCGCTTCTTCGCGACGACGAACTGCATCGAGAATCTGATCGGCACGGTGCGGCACGTCACGCGGAACATCAAACGCTGGCGCGACGGCGACATGCGGCGGCGGTGGACGGTCTTGCTCCACCGCGCGCCGCCGAGCGCTTCCGGCGTATCCAGCGGCACGGAGAGCTGGACGCGCTGGTGACCGCGCTTGTTGCCGCGAATCCGCGGAGCGTGCCGCGTGAATGATCGTGGCCACCGCCGGGAAACCGTGGGCCACACTTGGCTCAGGATCGATCTTCTGCGGGGGGCCGCTATGTCGGTACGCTCCTCCGCGCCGTGAACTGAGGGTACGATGCCCTGCCGTCGCGCTCTGCGAGTTCAACAGCGAGCGGGACAACTCCCTGGGATTCGGGATGCGTATTTCCCTGCTAACGGCGATCCCGGCGGACCTCTTTGCTGGTCGCCATTTTGGTGCGATTCTTGGCTTCGCGAACGGCGGCGGCGGACTGGGTGGGTTCATCGGCCCATTTCTGGCCGGATACCTGTTCGATCGTACCGGAGACTATGAGCTCGCCTTCGCGGTCAGTGCCCTGGCGATCCTTGGATCGGCTGTTGCAGTGTGGGTCGCCGCACCTCGAAATGCCGAAGCCTTTCGACAACCTCAAACAGACTGACACATGGTGCCTCGTCAATCGCCAACGCCAATTTATCGCTGGGTTTGCCTCGGAGTCCTGTTTCTGAGTGGCTTCATGGCATTCGCGAGACGACTCGCTCCAGCGGTGGCGCTTCCGGATCTACAGAGAACGTTCGGATTGACTGCTGCTGAGCTGGGTCTCCTCACTTCACTCTATATGTGGCCCTTTGCCTTCATGCAGCCGGTGGCCGGAGTCCTCACCGATCGTCTCGGATCACGTCGGAGCGTAACGGTTTTTCTGACGATCGCGGGCCTTGGGCAATTGCTACTCGCCGCGTCGCCAGGTTTCGGCTTCGCTCTGCTCGGACGTGTATGTACAGGGATCGGCACATCAATACTCTATGTCGCAGCCGCGAAGATCATGGCGCAGTGGTTCCGCCGCCGAGAGTTTGGCACGCTGACGGGCGCCTGGACTTCATTCGCCAATCTCGGTGGCATCATCGCAGCCGCGCCGCTGGCGGCACTCATCTCACTGATCGGGTGGCGCGCCAGTTTTGCGGCGATGGGCTTGACGGTATTGGTGACCGCAGTGCTCGTGTCCACCATCGTCCGTGACAGCCCGGCAGATCTCGGCTGGCGCTCCCCCACGACCCGGATGAACCGAGCCCGCCGGATCGAGCCGGGCAGCCGCTGCCATTCTGGGAGGGTCTTCGCATCGTTCTGCGAGTACCCGATACCTGGCTGATCGGGGGATACGCTTTTCTCCTATTCGGCACCATGACAATGATGCAAGGTCTGTGGGCGGTCCCCTACCTGATGGACGTCCATGGCCTCACGCCGCAAGAGGCCGCAAATATGCTCACACTGTGGGCCATCGGACTCATCGTTGGATGCACGCTCTGGGGTTACGTCGCGGATACAGCTGAAGACGCGCAAGGGCGTCATATGTGGGGGAGCTGTGGTCTACGCATTCTTATGGGTTCTGCTGGGCCTCGAGCCCGAGCGGTTGCCCGGCGCCGTGCTCCAATCGCGATGTTTTGGGGCGGCTTCTTTGCTTCGACGTGGATCCCTGCCTATGCTCTTCTCAAGGAGGCCGTCCCATCTCAGGTGATCGCGACCGCAATGGGCACACTGAATCTCTTTTTTCTGGGCAGGCGGAGCGTCTATCAGCAAGCCAGTGCGCTCTTCCTCGAGTCGTTCCCAAAGCAGACCGGACACATTCCCGCGACTGGCTATCAAACGCTGTTCTGGATTTGTTTCGCCTCCGTCGCCGTCAGCATAGCCCTCGTCGCTCGCAGTACAGAACGACGTGCTGCCGTACTGTCCCCGTGACGAGCACCTCGCAGCCGCATAAGGGAAGCCCTGGCTCCAGGTTCGACAGCCGGGCAACCTACCCGAAAGGCTGTAGTCCGCTCAGATCTTCGACACGAAGAGAGGGTGTCGCGGACCTGCTGACTGCACATCAGCCTCAGTTCACGATCGCCCTTGTCCATGCGAGTTCTCCAGAGTCGTTCCAGCCGTGGTTCCTGGGATTGAGTGCAGTCGGGCACAGTTGAGTGCATTTCAGCGAACACCCCGACGCGACGTCTCATCCGGCTGTCGAACGGCCCTCGCAAGGACCGCAGCCAGCCTTTGGCGAGGTCGGCGACCCATTTTGTCCAAGGAACAGATTCGATCACATTTCCAGAAACTCGCGCCTCAGCCCAGATCAAGATGATACAAACTGGGCGGTATGAACTACCTCCTCCGAAACATTCCGGAAGGTCTCTGGCGCCGAGCCAAGGCGGCTGCCGCCCTCAGGGGAGTCACTGTCCGAGAACTTCTGCTCTCGTGCCTCCGAGACCTCGCTGAGGGCGCCCACACAACATCCGTCCGGACTTCAAAGAAAGCGTCCCGTCATCTTAAACACGAATAATCCACGGTTCTCCTCGGAGATTATCTAGATAATCTTGATATACTATGAGCTGTGCGAGACGAGATCGCTTCAGCCTCGGCCGCTCCTCGCCCTCTGCCGAAGAGAGGGGTTAGGCGCTGAACTGGCCGAAGGGCGGATCCGACAGTCCCAGAAGAAGGCGATCGCCAAAATACTGCACCGAAAGTGCGTGGGCTATCTGCAAGAGGACTTGAGGCCCTGCTACAGTGTCTCCGGCGCTACGTCGAAGCGAACCCTTCGAAATTCACGACCCTCGTCCAGGAGGCTGGACGGCGGCGTGTCCGGATAGTCGTTTTACGACGTCACGGAAGCGTCCGTGAAAATCACCTTTTACGGCCGATATAGCTCCGATAACCAACGCGACACGTCCATAGAAGACCAGCGCCGTGTTGTCCAGCGCTGGGCTGACGCTCATGGGCACGAGCTCGTGGCCGACTTCTCCGACGCCGCCGTCTCCGGCGCCAGTGCTAGGCTTTTGAGCGGCCTTCAGGGTGCACTGCGATCAGCCTTCACGAAGCCCGCCCCGTTTGATGCAATCGTTGTGGACCAACTCTCCCGGCTCTCCCGAGACGTGGGGGACACAGACGCGATAATCAAGCGCCTCCGCTTTTTCGGCGTCCGGGTCATTGCGGTTTCCGATGGCGTCGACACCGGCGATGACACGACGAAGGTGAGCGTGACCGTCAAAAGTCTCGTCAACGAGCTGTACCTCGATGACCTCCGGAAGACCACGAAGCGCGGACTCGATGGCCGGTTTTTAAAGGGCTACGCCACAGGCGGCCGAACCTATGGCTACCGATCCGAGCCAGTCCACGAACCGGGGCGAAGGGATTCGCACGGTCGGCCGATCTCCATCGGCTACCGGATCACGATTGATCCAGCAGAAGCCGCTGTCGTGTGCCAAATCTTTCGACTGTTCCGCGAGGGACTCGGCGAGAAAGCTATTGCGAAACGGCTCAACCTCCAGAGGACGCATCGCGTTTGGCGTCCAAATACGATCTATTTGATGCTGCAGAACTCTAAATATGTGGGGCGGTTCTACTTCAATCGCCGGGAATGGCGAAAGCATCCCGAGACCGGGCGACGCGTCTACCGGTGGCGACCGCGAGACCAGTGGGAGTCCCGCATGATCGACGCGCTGCGGATCATTGACGACGAGGTTTGGGACGCCGTCCAGCGTCGACTGCAGACCCGACAACGGTTGTTCGCACGCCGCCGGTCCGCGACCGCGCACCTCCTCTCCGGCCTTCTCATCTGTGATCGCTGTGGAGGCCGACTTTCGATTGTGGCCAAGGACTATTACGGATGCCGCAATCACGGAGAGACTGGGACGTGTCCGAATGACCTCAGGATCCGCCGCGAAGCGATCGAAGAGCTCGTAATCCGAGCGCTCGCTCGACATCTGCCCGAGTACATCGAGAGTCTGCGCATTGCGGCCAACAGGCGATCACCGCGCAGCCAAGACCCGCAAGTCGCCACGCGGCGCCGTCAACTGATCCACCTCCGCAGGCAAGCGGAAGGCATTATGCGAGCGATCCAGCAGGGACGCCTTCAGGGCCGAGCGCTTCAGGAAGCGCTCGCCACCTACCAACGCCTCTGGGCCCAGGTCGAGCAGTTGGAACAAGAACCCGAGTCCTCAGGCCCAGAGTCTGCACCGATGGAGATTCATTACGATCGAGCGGTGGTGAAGGATTTCATCAGTCGACTCCCGGAGGCCCTGCGTGCTGATGTTGGCCTCGGCCGGGAGTTCCTGCGAGAGACCCTCAAGCACGTTCGCGTCACCGACGGGGGCGAACGGCGGAGAAAGTGTCCGATTTGCGACCAGACCCTCGGCAAGATCACCCCACAGCATCTCGCGCTCCACGGTGTCGCCCCCCGGGAGGGCTATTTGAGGTTTCCTGAGCTGGGATTTACGAAAGGGGCTCGGCTGGTCATCCAGCCGAGCCCCGAGGGCCTCTTGAACACCGGAAAGGTGTTCGGCTTGGTGGTTGCGGGGGCTGGATTTGAACCAGCGACCTTTGGGTTATGAGCCCAACGAGCTACCGGGCTGCTCCACCCCGCGATGACCTTCGCAGCGTACCCGACGCCAGGCGAAGCTGTCAACAACATGAGCTCTTTTACACCCGTTCCCGCGCCACGTAGCCGTACCGCGCGTTGGTCCGGGCGCCGCCGGCCGCCAGGTACTCCGCCTTGATCGCGGCGATCTTGTCGGTCGTGATGCCGTGCTGCGCGATCTTGGGCTTCAGGTTGTAGAGGCGCGCCGTGTTGCCGCCGAAGATGGCCTTCTTCACCGGTCCGTCCGCCGGGCCGAGCGGCTTGAAGCCGTGCTTCTTCTGCATGTCCTCGGGGATCTCGAGCCGGCGCATCGCCTCGATCTGCCACTGGGGCGAGCCGTACCAGAGTGAATCCGTGCCCCAGATGACGTGATCCGCGCCGAGCCCCTTCACCAAGGTGCCGATGAAGGCCGCGGCGAAGCGCGGGTTGGCGACGGCGGCCGTCGCGAAGGCGGTGCCCACCTCGCCGTAGACGTTCTTCACGCCGGACTTGCTCGGGATCTCCGCGAGATCGCTCGCCCACTTGATGCGACCGGTCTGCTCGAACTCGGCGAGCACCGCGTCGGGCTTCTCGAGGAACGGGCGGAGCGCGCCGTGGTACATGATGAAGTTGAGCTTCGGCCAGTCCTTCGCGGCCTTGCCCACGTCTCTCGACCGTCGCGTACTCCCACACCTTCGGCCACGACGTCTCGTAGTCGGCCGGCAGCAGGCCCTTGTGGATGCAGATGGTCGTGATGCCCGACTTCACGGCCTTCTCGTAGAACGGGTAGACGAGCTTCTCGTCGTCGAGCCACCAGTACGACTCGAGCTTGGACGGAAAGAGCGGATCGCCGATCGTGTAGCCCTTCCAGCTGTCCGGCTTCAAGGTCGAGATCGCGCGGTCGACGACCTCCATCCATCCGTCCTTCTTCGGCGTGAACACGGCGTGGCCAAGCAGCCGGCGCGATCCGGCGAACTTGTTGATGGAATGGCGGGCGGCGGCGATCTGGTCGTTGGTCAAGAGATCCCAGCTCGGGTCGTCGAAGGGCGCGCCCGAGAGCAGCGCCACCTTGGTGTCGCTGTCGACGAAGATCTCCTTCACGTAGTTCTCGAACTTGTAGCGCGCCAGGGTGTTCTCGCCCCACAGCACGGGGTTCCAGTTCTGCTTGGCGTATTTGGCGAGGTCGAGGAGCCCCTCCTGCTTGAAGTCGTCGCGCACGAAGTGCGTCTGGGCATCGACGATGAACTGCCCGGACAGCGCCTGCGCGCGCAGGTCGGCGACACCCGGCGTGGCGGCTTCGGCGCGGCTCACCTCGAAGACGGGACCGAACACGTCGTTCATGGCGAGGAAGGCCGCCGCCATGCCGGCGCTCGAGGCCAGGAACTTGCGCCGGCTCAGGCCGTGCTTCGGCGCGAGATTACCCGCCAGCTCCGACACCCGGGCCTCGACGCGGCGTTGCTCCGGCGTCTGAGGCAGCGGGTTGTATTCGCCGTTCGAGACGATCTGGGTCGGAATCGGCCCTCGGAACGCCGCGACTTCGGCCGGTGCGGTGCGCTTGAGCTCGGCGTCGCTGAGATAGTGCGGCATGGCTCGCCTCCCTCTTCGGTGAGCCCCGGCGACTCGCTATGTCCCCTCCTCGTCACTGAGCGCGGGCCCGGGGAGCCCGCGAAAGGGACCCGGGCGACGATTAACGCCGTTGCGCGGCGGAGTCAAGGCGCGGCGCACCGTCACAAGCTCCGGCGGCCCGGCGCCGCGAGGTCACCGAACCGCTTGACCAGGGTCGCCTCGTCGAGCGCGCCGGCGTGGGCCAGGGCGCTGACCTGCTCGGGGTCCTCGAGGTCCGCGCGCGTGAGTCGAATCATGTAGGCGGCAAGCATCTGGTAGGCCGCCGACTTCACGTCAACGTGACGCACGCGGAATCGCCCGGTCTTCGCGTCGATCAGCTCGCGGAACGGGACCGGGACGAAGGTATCGCCCTGCATCGTCACCATCGCGTCGGTGCCACCCTCGACCAGAAACCGCGTCGCCCAGTAGCCCAGCCCTCGACAGTAGTGGATGTCGAATCCTCCTGGTGGGGCGCACCGAAGCTCGTACCCGATGTCCTTCGCGACGATGCTGACGGGGACCTCGCGGGCCCGCAGACTCGCCGCCACTCGCTCCTTGAGCAGGCGCGACAGCTCGAGCTCGGCCAGCCGAACGTTTCCGTACGGATCGCGCTCGACCTGCCCCAGCGTGTTCGGATCCAGTCGCTCGATGAGTCCTTCGGCGAGCAGGGCCACGCCGTGCTCTCGCCTCAGAACGCGCCGCTTGATGATCGCCCCTTCGAGGATATCGGCGATCTGGTCGAGGCTGACCGGGCCCGCCGGGAACTCCTCACCGATGACGGTCAAGGTCGCTCCGGCGGCGCTGCCGATGCCGAGGGCGAGATGGCCGGCGTGACGGCCCATGATCGTGACGAAGAACCACTTGTCGGTCGTCGCGGCGTCCTTCATCAGATTGCGCACGAGGTCCTTGCCCACATCGACCGCCGTCGTGAAGCCGAACGTCGGCACCCCTGGCGGCAGCGGCAGGTCGTTGTCGATCGTCTTCGGCACGTGAGCGACCGCGAGCTTGCCGCCCAGCACGCGCGCGACGGCCGCAGCGCCGGACGCGGTGTCGTCGCCGCCGATCGTCAGGAGGTACGAGGCCCCGAGATGCTGTAAGGCCTCCGCGACGTTCTGGAGCGTCTCGGCCGAGCGCGCCGGGTTCGCGCGGGAGGTCCGGAGCACCGAGCCGCCCTCGAAGTGGATCCGGGAGAGCGAGGCGATCTCGAGCTCCTCGACGTGGCTCGTGTCCTTCTTCATCAACCACTGGTAGCCGTCGTGGCACCCGAGGACCACGAGTCCGCGGTTGCGCGCCTCGATCGTGGCCGCCGCGATGACGGCATTGATGCCGGGCGCCGGGCCGCCCCCCACGAGGATCGCGAGCGCCCCGGCGCTCATCGCGTACTCCGCTCGAGCTCGGCCGTGTAGGCGCCCGCGCGCGCTGCACTGTTGCAGCGTGCCCGGTGGCGAAACGCGCGTTGCCCGTCGTCGACCCGCATGGGGTCGCCGCCCCACCGGGTCAGAGGCGCGGACTGCAGCGCCCGCGCGAACGAAAAGCTGAGAGGCCAGGGCACCGGCTCCGCAAGACGGTTCATCGCGTCGAGGTGGGCGGTCGCGAGCTCGTCCGACTGGCCACCGGAGAGGAACACGATTCCGGGCACCGCGGCGGGGACCGTACGGCGCAAGCATCGCACGGTCGCCAGCGCCACGGCCTCCACCGGAGCCCGACGAGCCGACGCCGCGCCCGGCAGCACCATGCTCGGCTTCAGCAGCATACCTTCCAGCAGGACCTTGTGCTCCCACAGCGCGTGAAAGACGGTGTGCAGCGTCGCCTCGGTCACCTCGAAGCAGCGCTCGATCGAGTGGCCGCCGTCCATCAGCACCTCGGGCTCGACGATCGGAACGATCTCGGCCTCCTGGCACAACGCGGCGTAGCGCGCGAGCGCCGATGCATTGGCCTCGAGGGCCAGCCGCGTGGGCGTGCCGCCGTCGTCGCCGATCGCGATCACCGCCCGCCATTTGGCGAAGCGCGCACCGAGCTTCTTGTAGTCGGCGAGGCGCTCGCGAAGTCCGTCGAGTCCCTCAGTTACCTGTTCGGCCGGCGAGCCCGCTAGCGGCTTCGTCCCGCGGTCCACCTTGATCCCCGGGATGATTCCCTCGTCGACCAGCACCTGGGCGAAGGGTCGTCCGTCGTCCGCCGCCTGGCGAATGGTCTCGTCGAACAGGATCACGCCGCTGATGAACTCGCCGATGCCCTTGGTCGTCAGGAGCATCTGCCGGTAGCGCCGGCGGTTCTCTTCGCTGTTGGCGATTCCGAGCGGCTCGAAGCGCCGACCGATCGTGGCGTGACTCTCGTCCGCCGCGAGGATCCCCTTACCCGGCCCAACCAGAGCGCGTGCCGTTCCTTCCAGAGTCTTGCTCGCCATCACTCGCGCCTCCTTCCCCCCGCAACTCCAGCGTACCGAGACAGGCTAGCCCCCTCCCAGCTTGGAAGCGACCTCGGCCTTACTCCGTATCGAAGCCGCGAGGGCGAACGAGCTAGGACTTCTCATCAAATATCTAATATCGCTAACCTATTCGCATCGGACTCATTTAAGGCCGTCGGAGGCGCTCATAATAGGCGACCGATTTGATCGGATATAGAACCGGGTATAGCCTTTGAGGTGGAGGTCTCGATGAGCACTTCGACGAAGACACTCGAGGCGCTTGCGACCCGGGACTACAAGTGGGGGTTCGTGAGCGACATCGAAGCCGACGCGCTGCCGCCGGGCTTGAACGAAGACGTCATCCGCCTGATCTCGGCCAAGAAAGCGGAGCCCGAGTTCATGCTCGAGTGGCGCCTGCGCGCGTATCGCCACTGGAACAAGCTGGAAAGCCGGGCCGGAGCGCCGAAGTGGGCGAACGTCACCTACCCGCCCATCGACTACCAGAAGATCGTCTACTACTCGGCCCCGAAGCGGCAGGGCGAGGGGCCCGCCAGCCTGGACGAGGTCGATCCCAAGCTCCTGGAGACGTTCGAGAAGCTCGGTATCCCGCTCGCCGAGCGGAAGCGCCTGGCCGGCGTCGCGGTCGACGCCGTCTTCGACAGCGTCTCGGTGGCCACCACGTTCAAGGAAAAGCTGGCCGAGCTCGGGATCATTTTCTGCTCGTTCTCCGAGGCGGTGCAGAACCACCCGGAGCTCGTGCAGAAGTATCTGGGCTCGGTGGTGCCGTACACAGACAACTTCTACGCGGCGCTGAACTCCGCCGTCTTCAGCGACGGCTCGTTCTGCTACATCCCCAAGGACGTCCGCTGTCCGATGGAGCTCTCGACCTACTTCCGCATCAACGCGGCGGGGTCGGGTCAGTTCGAGCGCACCTTGATCGTCGCCGAGCCGGGCAGCTACGTCAGCTATCTGGAGGGCTGCACGGCGCCCAGGCGCGACGAGAATCAGCTGCACGCGGCGGTCGTCGAGCTCGTCGCGCACGAAGGCGCCCAGATCAAGTATTCGACCGTGCAGAATTGGTACGCCGGCGACGCCGAGGGCCGGGGCGGGATCTTCAACTTCGTGACCAAGCGCGGCAAGTGCGCGGGGCGCGGCGCCCGCATCTCGTGGACCCAGGTGGAGACTGGCTCGGCGATCACCTGGAAGTATCCCGAGCGTCATTCTCCAGGGCGACGACTCGATCGGCGAGTTCTACTCGGTCGCGCTGACAGCCAACCGCCAGCAGGCCGACACCGGCACCAAGATGCTGCACATCGGCAAGAACACCCGGAGCACGATCATCTCCAAGGGGATCTCCGCCGGCCGTGGCAACAACACCTACCGGGGGCTCGTGCGCATCCTGCCGCGAGCGGCCAACGCGCGCAACTACACGCAGTGCGACTCCTTGCTGCTCGGCGACCGGTGCGGCGCCCACACGTTCCCCTACATCGAGGTCGGCAACGCCTCGTCGATCGCCGAGCATGAGGCCTCCACCTCGAAAATCAGCGACGAGCAGCTCTTCTACTGCAAGCAGCGCGGCCTGTCGGGCGACAACGCCGTGTCGATGATCATCAACGGGTTCTGCAAGGAGGTCTTCAAGAACCTCCCGATGGAATTCGCCGTGGAGGCCACCAAGCTCCTCGGCGTGAGCCTGGAAGGGAGCATTGGCTGATGCTGAGCGTTCGTGACCTGTCCGTCGTGTCGACGGCAAAACGATCCTCCGAAACCTGAACTTGGAAGTGCGCGCCGGCGAGGTCCACGCCGTCATGGGGCCAAACGGCTCGGGCAAGAGCACGCTGGCGCAGGTGCTCGCCGGGCACCCAGCGTACACGGTCACCGGCGGCGAGGTGACCTATCTCGGCCGGGATCTTCTGGCCATGCCGCCTGAGGATCGGGCTCGGGCTGGCGTGTTCCTGGCGTTCCAGTACCCGATCGAAATTTCCGGCGTGAGTAACGCCGCCTTCCTGAAGGCCGCGGTCAACGAGCTGCGGGCCGCGCGCGGGCTGGAGGAGCTCGACGCGATGGACGTCCTCGGGCTCCTGGAGCAGAAGCTCGAGCTGGTCGAGATGGACCGCAGCTTCCTCAACCGGCCGGTCAACGAGGGCTTTTCGGGCGGCGAGAAGAAGCGCAACGAGATCCTCCAGATGGCCGTGCTGGAGCCGACGCTCGCCATCCTCGACGAGACCGACTCGGGGCTCGACATCGATGCGCTCAAGATCGTCGCCCGGGGCGTCAATCGCCTGCGGCAGCCGGACAACGCTATCGTCCTGGTGACCCACTACCAGCGGATCCTCCAGTATGTCGAGCCCGACCGTGTCCACGTCCTCTTCGACGGCCGCATCGTGAAGTCGGCGGGCAAGGAGCTGGCGCAGGAGCTGGAGCGCAGGGGCTACGACTGGATCAAAGACGAGGTGGCGTCAGTCGCATGACTTCCACTCTGGCCGGCACGGATCGCTACCTGGCGGAGTTCGAGAGCCTCGAGCGAGGCGCGGACCGCGCACCCGCATGGCTGGCCGCCTTGCGGCGCGAGGCCATGGCCCGCTTCGTCGAGCGGGGCTTTCCCACGACGCGTGACGAAGATTGGCGCTACACGAACCTCGGGCCGCTCGCGTCGACGCCGTTCCGAGCGGCCGGCGCGATCGCTCCTGGCGATCTGTCCAGCGAGATGGTCGATCGGTCGGCGATCGGCCCGAGCACGTGGCCTCGCCTCGTCTTCGTGGACGGGCGATTCGCGCCCGAGCACTCGTCTCGACAGTGCCTGCCCGGCGGCGCCAGGCTGTCGAGCCTCGCCGAAGCGATGACCACCGATGCAGAGCTCGTCGAGCGGCACCTGGGGAGGCATGCGCGCTGGGACGCCGACGTCTTCGCCGCGCTCAGCACCGCCTTCGTTCAGGACGGCGCTTTCCTGCACGTGCCGGCAGAGACGGCCATCGCGGCGCCGATCGAGCTCCTGCTGCTGACCACGGCCTCCGGCGTGCTGGCCCAGCCGCGAATCCTCGTCGTCGCCGGACCGCACAGCCGTTTCACCCTCGTCGAGCGCCACATCGGGCTCACCGACGAGACGTGCTTCGTCAACACGGTCACCGAGATAGCGGTGGGCCCCGGGGCCTCGGTGGACCACTACGCGCTCCAGGAACAGGGAGCGTCGACCTTTCACTTGGCGACCATCCACGCCGCCCTCGAGCGCGACAGCGCGTTCTCGACCTGCGAGGCAACGTTCGGCGGGCGGCTCGCGCGCACCACGCTCGCCGTGCGGTTCGGCGGCGAAGGCGGCCGCGGATCGATCGCCGGTCTCTATGTCACGGGCGGCCGCCAGCACGTCGATCACCACGTGACGGTTGATCACGCGGTCCCGCGCTGCTCCAGCCGGCAGCTCTACAAAGGTGTGCTCGACGGCTCGGCCCGCGCCGTCTTCAACGGGCGGGTCATCGTGCGCCCGAACGCCCAGAAGACCGACGCCACGCAGACCAACAAGCACCTGCTCCTTTCCGACGGCGTCGAGGTCGACAGCAAGCCCCAGCTCGAGATCTTCGCCGACGACGTCAAGTGCACCCACGGCGCGGCCGAGGGACAGCTGGCGCCCGAGGCGATGTTCTACCTGAGAAGCCGAGGCCTCGACGAGGCGGTGGCCCGTCGCCTCCTGACTCTCGGGTTCGTGCGCGAGGTCGTCGACCGGATCACGGTCGAGCCCATCCGGCGCTATCTCGATCGCACGCTCGAGACGCGGCTGGGTACCGGACTCGCCACCAGGGAGCTGCCATGAGCACGACGACTCGGGCCTTTCAGTCTCCGGGCACTAGTCCGAAGCCTTGGGACGTCGAGCGCATCCGCAAGGACTTTCCGGCGCTGCAGCAGGAGGTCCACGGCAAGCCATTGGTCTACCTGGACAACGCCGCGACCAGCCAGAAGCCCCAGGTCGTGATCGACGCGCTGACCAGCTACTACGCTCGGGACAACGCCAACGTCCACCGCGGCGTGCACCTTCTCAGCGAGCGCGCCACGGAGGCGTACGAGAGCGCCCGCGACCGCATCCAGCGCCATCTCAACGCCGGCTCACGCCGCGAGATCGTCTTCGTGCGCCAGGCCACCGAGGGGATCAACCTCGTGATGGCGAGCTTCGGCCGGACCGTCGTCGGCGCGGGGGACGAGATCGTCATCTCGGCGATCGAGCACCACGCCAACATCGTCCCCTGGCAGATGCTCTGCGAAGAAAAGGGCGCGCGCCTCAAGGTGGTGCCCGTCGACGACCGCGGCGACCTGATCATGGACGAGTACGCCCGGCTGCTCGGCCCGCGGACGCGGCTGGTGGCGATCACGCAGGTGTCGAACGCGTTGGGGACAATTACGCCGATCAAGGAGATCATTCGCGCCGCGCATCGCCAGAACATCCCGGTGCTGGTCGACGGCGCCCAGGCGGTGCCCCACCAGGCCGTGGACTTGCAGGACCTCGACTGCGATTTCTTCGTGTTCTCCGGCCACAAGGCGTACGGCCCGACGGGCATCGGCGTGCTGTACGGCAAGGAGGCGTGGCTCGAGCGGATGCCGCCCTACCAGGGCGGCGGCGACATGATCAAGATGGTGACGTTCGAAAAGACGATCTACAACGACTTGCCGTACAAGTTCGAGGCCGGCACGCCCCACATCGCGGGAGCGATCGGCCTGGCCACGGCGCTCGACTACCTCGCCGGGCTGGGACTCGAGGCCATCGGCGCCTGGGAGCACGAGCTCCTCGCCTATGGCACCGAGCTCCTTCAGGCCGTGCCGGGTGTGCGGCTCATCGGGACCGCGCGCGAGAAGGCGGCCGTCCTGTCGTTCGTGCTCGACGGCGTCCACGCGCACGATCTCGGCACGATTCTCGACCATCACGGCGTGGCCGTTCGAGCCGGGCACCACTGCGCGATGCCGGTCATGGACCGCTTCGGCGTGCCGGCGACCGTGCGGGCTTCGCTCGGTCTCTACAACACGCCCGGCGAGCTGGAGACGCTCGCGAGCGCCGTACGCACGGCGCGGGAGATCTTCGGGTGACGACCGACCTCCGCGACCTCTACCAGCAGGTGATCCTCGACCACAACCGCAAGCCGCGGAACTTCCGCGTACTGGAGGGCGCCAACCGCACGGCCGAGGGCTACAACCCACTCTGTGGCGATCAGATCAGGATCTATCTGAACGTGGAGGATGGCGTGATCAAGGACGCCGCCTTCCAGGGCAAGGGCTGCGCCATCTCCAAAGCCTCGGCTTCGATGTTGACGGCCAGCGTCATCGGCAAGCCCCTGGACGAGGCGGAATCGCTGTTTCACCGCATCCACGCCATGCTCACCGGCGACGCCACGTCGAACATCGACGCCGCCGGCGACACGCTCGGCAAGCTGGCCGTCTTCGCCGGCGTCCGTGAGTTTCCAGCCGCATCAAGTGCGCCACCCTGGCCTGGCACACCCTGCATGCCGCGCTGAGCGGGGCCGCCGAGCCAGTGTCGACGGAATAGGTGCCGACGCAGCAGCAGGAGGCGGATATGGCTGACCAGGCGGCGATCGAGCGCGAAGTGATCCAGGCGCTGCGCAGGTGCTACGACCCCGAGATTCCCGTCGACATCTACGAGCTCGGGCTCATCTACGGGATTCGCGTCGCACCAGACGGAGCCGTCGACATTCGCATGACCTTGACGGCGCCCAGCTGTCCCGCGGCCCAGGAGCTGCCGGCCGAAGTCGAGCGCGCGGTGCGCACGGTGCCGGGGGTTACCGGCGCCCGCGTCGAGATCACGTTCGACCCGCCCTGGGACAGCTGCAAGATGTCCGACGCCGCGAAGCTGAAGCTCGGCTTGCTGTAGAGTCGGCGAGGAGTCAGGCCGCCGCCGTGGCTTCCGACGCGAGCGCTAGACGGAGATGCCCCACACGCGGTTCGCCACGAGTCCGATGACGAACGTGATGCCGACCGCCGCCGCGATGGTCACCAGATTCGTCGCGACCCTCCGCTTCATCTCCATGCCGGAGAGAAAGGCCAGGATCATCGAGACGGTGACGATCAAACTCCCCGCGGCGAGCACCGACGGCACCACCGTCGTCGCCCCGGCCAGCAGGGGCAGGACCGGCACGAGGGCGCCGGCGAAGTAACTCGACCCGACGACGAGGGCCGAGCGCAACGGACTCTCGCCTGTCTCATCCGGCGGAACATTCTCGCCCAGGAACCGTCGCCGCCCCGTCTCGGTCGCGCGAATCTCCGATTCCGAATCCACCGCGGCCCAGGCTCCCGCGGCCATGGAGAGCGCGCCGGCCGCGGCCACGGTGGTCGCGGCCATCAGCACCGTCGTGACATTCCCGAAGGCGGCGAAGAAACCGCTGACCGCGCCCAGGATCTCGATGAGTCCATCGTTCAACCCGAGAAAGATATTGCGCACGCGCTCCGGGTTGAGCCGAGGCTCGGCCGTGCTGGTCACGACGGCATCCTCGTGCTTGAACTCATCCTCGAGAATGGTCCGCACGGCCGCTCCACGCGCGTCGTCGCCATAGATGCTCCAGATCCGCAGATACTTCCGCACGCCGTAGACCTCGATCGCTTCCAGCACGAGTTGCATCGCGGAGGGGCCGAATACGCGACACGTCAACACGATCAGCTGGAGCTTCAGCCGTCGGACGAGATCCAAGCGCTCGACGCGCAAGCCGAAGAAGTCCTGCCAGAATGCGAAATGGCGCGCTTCGATGGGGATCAGCCGGTCCAGGATCGCCCGCAGCCGCTCGGGCGCCAGCTCACGCAGACGCTGATAGAGCGACAGATCGAACAGCTCGTCGAGCACGAGCCGCCTCGCCAGCCTCCGGTCGGTCCCTTCCAGCTGGTTCATCGGCTGAGATCGGCCACGGCCTTCACGGCCGCGAGGTCCCCGTCGGCCGTCGTGTCGATCCGGATCACATTCGCCTCACGGTCCGGCGGCTCGTAGTGCGCCCGATGCTGCGGCAGCAGGTCGAGGCGCGCGTCGGAGACCTCCCCGGGATCGTGGGCCCGTCGTCGGAGCCGGTCAGCGAGCACGGAGTCCGGCGCGTCGCACCAGAGCACGGCGACGGGGACGCCGGCCCGCGCCGCGGCCTCGCGCGCCTGGCTCCGCTGGGCGGCCGATGAGAAGGCGCCGTCGAGGACGACCGGCCAGCCGGCACCCAGGATCTTCGTGGCCAGGGCCATCGCCTCCGTGTACGTGCGTAGCGCCATGTCGGGGCTGTAGAGGCCTTCCCCGAAGTCGGCTTGACGTCGCTCGCTCAGCGCCAGCCCGGCCAGGCGCTTGCGCAGGGCGTCGGTCCTCACGACGATCGCGCCGAGGCGTGCGGCGACCTCGCGGGCAATGGTGCTCTTGCCCGAGCCGATCACTCCGGTCGTGATCAGCAGCCGAGGCGGGTCGCGGCGCGCGGTGTATCGCAGGGCGAGCGCGAACCGATCGCGAGATTTGGCGGCGGCCTCGGGGCGCTCGTCGATCTGGAAGCTCAGGACCTTGCCGCGGACGAACGCGCGATAGGCGCGATAGAAGTCGAGCAGCGGTACCGCGTCGTAGTCTCCGCTTGCGTCCAGGTACGCGTTGAGAAACCGGAGCGCCAGGTCGGGACGGCCGAGGCGGTCCAGGTCCATGGCGAGAAACGCGATCTCGCCGGCGACGTCGCCGTACCGGAACCGATGGTTGAACTCGATGCAGTCGAAGATCTGGATCTGCTCGGTACAGCACACGTGCTGCGCCTGCAGATCTCCATGGCAATCGCGAATACGCCCGGCCGCGACCCGGTCCGCGAAGCGCTGAGCCTCACGCCCCATGAATGCCCGCACCCAGGACGACAAGGTACGCCGCCACTCCTCGGGGAGAACCTCTGGCGGGAGCCTGGCCGTCTGCGCGAAGTTCTCGTTCCAGTTCGCGCTCACGGTGGAGAGGCTACCGAGGTCGTCGATCTCCCCGCCGGTCGGAGCCGCGGCGTGAAATCGCGCCACGATGCGGCCGAGCTCCTCGACGAGCTCCGGCTCGGCAGCGCCCCGGCGGACCAGCTCGTCCAGCATCCGATCGTGCGGAAGGCGCTTCATCATCACGGCGACGTCCCGGGTTGGGCCCGGCCCCCCGAACGCGATCGCGTCCCGCCCGTTCAGCTCGACGACGCCCATGTAGACATCGTGGGTAAGCCGCCGGTTGAGACGAACTTCTTCCTCGCAGAAGAAGCGCCGCCGCTCGAGCGTTGTGAAGTCCAGGAACCCGAGGTCGACGGGCTTCTTCACCTTGTAGACGCGGTCGCCGGCCAGAAAGACCCAGGAGATATGCGTCTCCACGAGCTCGACCCGATCGACGGCGTGGGGATAGATCCCGGGATCAGTCAGCGCGGCGACGATGTGAGGGCTCGATCTCGACACGTATCCACCAAGTCTCGAGGCGCATCATGAGGTCATTGTACGTGAGCGATCTCTCGACGTCGGAGAACGGCCCGAGAGCGGGGATCAGCTCTAGCAGACGACGCGGTCGGTCTTCTCCGGCTCGAACCGACCGGAGCGGGCGATCGACCACAAAACGCGCCACGCGCCGCGCGTCGCGAGTAGCCAGTAGGTCTGGCAGCGGAACGTGCCCCAGAACTTCGCCTTCAAGGTCGTGCGGGCGACGTCGACGCGGCGTGGAAAATGCGGCGTGAGGCTCTCGATCAGGTCCTGCGTCACGATGCCGCCCACCCAGATGGTGAGCCCGAGTGAGATCGAGGGAAACGCGACGCCGAGCAGGAACCACACGGGGTGATACGAGAACCGATACGCGAGGTGCCAGCCGAGGAAGCCGAGCACGGGATAGACGACGGCGGCGATCGGCCACTCGATCACCTTGTTGCCGACGTGCCGGGCAAGCTGAGCGAAATTGTACGCGGTCGGCGCGGCGCGCCAGACGTCCCGGAGAAACGCGACGTCGTCGAGCACGCCCTTGTACCAGCGCGCGTTTTGCCGAACCATGCCGGCGTTCGTCTCGGGCATGTCGACCAGCTCCAGCATCGGCATCGCGGCCATCAGGACGCCGCGCGCGCCCAGCGCGTAGCCCAGGGTCGAGTCTTCCGTCGCGCCCGACGTCGGGAATCCACCGAGGCTCTGCAAGACATCCAGGCGCACGAACTGGTTGTGGCCGAGACAGATCTGCGAGCGCCGAAAGCAGAGCTCGAAGACCGGCCGGAGCAGACGGGCCGCGCGAGGGGCGCGCTTCTGGAGCCGAGCGAAGGCCTCGATGCGCCGCCGCTCGTTGATCAGCCGCGCGATCGAGACACGAATGAAGATCGACGACTGCTGCACGGCGCACACACGGCCGCGCATGTCGAGGCGACCGAAGTTGGCCAGCGAGAGCGTCACGCCCTGGTACGCGAGCTGGCCTCGGCGCATCGCGAGATCGGCGGCGATCCAGCGATAGACGTTCGGGTCGGGGATCGAGTCGGCGTCGCTGAGCCCGATCCAGACGCGCGCCGGGTCGTAGCGCAGGTCGAGCAGAGACTTGAGGACATCGGGGCGGAGCGCCCAGTTGAGCTGGCGCGCCTTGCGCCCCTCCCCCGGCATCGAGACGAGCGAGAGCATCTTCTGCTGCCAGGGCGGCAGCCCGTCGCGGAAGCGGCGCACGAGCTCGGCGGTCGAGACGCCCATCTCCGGGTGGGGCACGCGCTCCTCGTCCTCACGAGTGGCGACGACGACGTGGAGATTGGCCTGCGGATAGCGCGAGTCGAGCAGCGCGCGAAGCGTCGTCGCGATCTGGGGCTCCTGCCACGCGGGCACCAGGTGCACGAAGACCGGCGCCGCCGGGTCGCGCTCGAGCGCGGCCTCGTCGGGCAGCGCCGCCAGGCGCTCGTAGGCGTCCTCGACGAAGCGACACGTGGTGAGCATGCCCTTCCAGTCGAGCAAGAGCTTGAAGGCCGCTCGGCCGTTGACGAGCAGGGCCACCCAGAACATGGCGAACCAGAACCACCCGGTGCCCCAGAACCAGGCCCAGAACGCGTCCACAGTGAAGAGCTCAGCGATTCTGAGAGGGGAACTTCAGCACGGTCTCGCCCTCGCGGACCATGCCCATTTCCTCGCGGGCGAGCTTCTCGATGTAGAGCGGATCGTTGCGCAACCGGTCCACAGAGCGGGTGAGCTGCTCCTGCTTGGCGCGCAGGGCTTGCACCTCGCGCTCGACCGCGTGCATGTCGCGCCGCATCTGCCAGGCGCGCACCGACTCCTTGACACCGAACACGGCCAGGCCCACCGCGAGCACCACCATGGCGACGGTACCCAGTCGCTTCGGGCTCAGCCTCTGGAAGCCGATCCGACGAGCCCTCACCGCGCGACGCGGGTGTAGAGGGAGCGTCCCGGCCACGACGCGGCGTGGCCCAGCTCTTCCTCGATGCGCAAGAGCTGGTTGTACTTCGCCGTGCGCTCGCCGCGCGAGACCGAGCCCGTCTTGATCTGGCCCGCGTTGACCGCGACGGCGAGATCGGCCACGAAGGTGTCCTCGGTCTCGCCCGAGCGGTGCGAGATGACGGTGCCGTAGCCAGCGCGCTTGGAGAGCTCGATCGCCTCGAGTGTCTCGGTGAGCGTGCCCACCTGGTTCACCTTGACGAGCACGGCGTTGGCCAGGCCGTTCTTGATCGCCTGCTGGATGATCGCCGGATTCGTCACCAGCAGATCGTCGCCCACCAGCTGAACCCGGCCGCCGAGCTTGCGCGTCATCGCGCCCCATCCGGCCACGTCGTCCTCGCCCAGGCCGTCCTCGATGGAGACGATCGGATAGCGATCGAGCAGCTGCTCGTAGCGATGAATCATCTCCTCGCTCGAGAGCACGAGATTCTCGCGGCGCAGCCGGTAGCGGCCCCCGGATTCGGCGAACTCGCTGGCGGCCACGTCGAGCGCGAAGAACACGTCGCCACCCGGCCGATAGCCGGCCTTCTCGACCGCCTGCAAAAACAAGTCGAGCGCCGCGGTGTTGCTGGCCAGGTTCGGCGCGAAGCCGCCCTCATCACCCACGCCCGTCGCGAGACCCTTTTCGTGCAGGATCTCTTTGAGCGTGTGGAAGATCTCGACGCCCATGCGGATCGCGCTCGAGAAGTTCTCGGCACCGGCCGGCACCAGCATGAACTCCTGGAAATCGATCCCGTTGTCGGCGTGGGCGCCTCCGTTGAGCACGTTCAGCATCGGCACCGGCATGAGCCGCGCGCCGACCCCGCCGAGATAGGCGTAGAGCGGAAGCCCGGCGTCGTCGGCCGCCGCGCGCGCGACCGCCAGGGACACCGCCAGGATCGCGTTGGCGCCGAGCGCCGCCTTGTTCGGCGTGCCGTCCAGCTCGAGCAGCGCCTGATCGAGGGCCGCCTGCTCGGAGGCTTCCATGCCCTCGACCTCGGGCGCGATCGTCTCCTCGACGTTCCGCACCGCCTGGCGCACACCCTTGCCGCGATAGCGCTGGCCGTCGCCGTCGCGCAGCTCCATCGCCTCGCGCTTGCCGGTCGAGGCGCCCGAGGGCACCGCCGCGCGGCCCCAGGCGCCGGACTCGAGCTGCACCTCCACCTCGACCGTCGGATTGCCGCGCGAATCCAGGATCTCGCGCGCGTAGAGTCCCGTGATCGACGACACTAGCTTTTCCTCTCCACGACGAAGTCCGCCAGGGCGCAGAGCGGCGCCGACCGGGCGCCGAACACCTCGAGCAGGCTCTTCGTCCGTTCGATCAATCGCCGCGCCTCGCGGCGTGAGGCCTCGATACCGTGCAAGGCGGGATAGGTAACCTTCTGTTTGCGCTCGTCGCTGCCGGCCGTCTTGCCCAGGGTCTCGAGGCTCCCCTCGACGTCCAGGATATCGTCGACGATCTGGAACGCGAGCCCGAGGCTCTGCCCCGCCTCCGCGACAGCGGCGAGGGCCGCGGCGTCGGCGCCGCCCAGACGCGCGCCGACCGAGAGCGAGGCGCGGAGCAGCGCTGCCGTCTTGTGGATGTGGATGTACTCGAGCGCCTCGGCGGTGATCGTCTTGCCTTCCGACTCGATGTCCACGACCTGGCCGCCCACCATGCCCAGGGTGCCGGCGGCTGCCGCGATCTCGGCGACCACGTCGCAGACCACCTTCGCGTCCACGCCGGACAGCGCAGCGTTCTGCGCGACCAGCTGGAAGGCGTAGGTCAGCAAGGCGTCGCCAGCGAGGATCGCGATCGCATCCCCGAAGACCTTGTGATTCGTCAGCCGCCCGCGCCGGTAGTCGTCGTCGTCCATCGCCGGCAGATCGTCGTGGATCAGGGAGTAGGTGTGGATCAGCTCGAGCGCGCACGCGGTCGGCATGACCGCGCCCGGCGAGGCGCCGACCACCTCGGCGCCGGCGATCACGAGGATCGGGCGCAGGCGCTTGCCGCCGGCCAGCACGCTGTAGCGCATCGCGCGATGCACCGACGGGGGCGGCGTGTCCTCGCTCGGTAGGAACCGCTCGAGCGCCGCGTCGACCAGCCGGCGCCGCTCTGTCAGATAGGCGTCGAGGTCGAACGCGCTCACTGCTCCCGCTCCGGCTCCCACGCGAACGGGCGCGCGCCGAGCGCGCCGCTCTCGTCCTTGGCGAGCACCTCGATGCGCTTCTCGGCGTCCTCGAGATAGCGGGCGCAGCTCCGGGCCAGCCCGATGCCCTCTTCGAAGATCTTCAGCGATTCCTCCAGCGGGAAGATTGCCGGTCTCCAGCCGGCCCACGATCTGCTCGAGCCGCGCCAGGCAGTCCTCAAACTTGAGGTCGGTCATCCTGCTCCCTCGTGTCGGTCACGCGCGCGTCGAGGCTCCCCGCGATGCAGGAGCACGCGAATGGCGTCGCCGACCTTGACCTGAGCCGCGGCCGCGCACGACCTCGCCCGTCGGCGTGCGCGTCAGGCTGTAGCCGCGGCCGAGCACCGCCAGCGGCGACAGCGAATCGAGCCGCCCGACGGCGGTCCGGAGACCGTAGCGGGCGCGGTCGCGCCGCCGCGTGAGCGCCGTGACCAGTCTCGACTGCAGATTCTCCAGCCGGTGCCGGTCGCCGGCGACTCTCGCCACCGGGTCAGAGGCGCGGAGCGCGCGGGTCGCCAGCACGACGCGATGGCAGGCGCGGCCGAGCTTCTCCGCGCACCCCGCGGCGGAGTCCGCGTCGTCAGCTCGTCCACGCGCCGCTCGAGATCGCGCAGCGGGCGGGCGGCGAATCGCTCGAGCCGCGCGCGGAGCTGGACGAGGCTCTCGACCACCGCCTGCTTCTCGCGCACGACCAGCTCGGCCGCCGCCGACGGCGTGGGCGCCCGCAGGTCGGCGACGAAGTCGGCGATCGTGAAGTCCACCTCGTGCCCGACCGCCGACACGACCGGAACCTTCGAGGCCGCGATCGCGCGGGCGACGGCTTCCTCGTTGAAGGCCCACAGATCCTCCAGCGAGCCGCCGCCGCGGCCGACGATGATGATGTCCACGCCGCCGAGCGCGTTGAGATCGCGGAGCCCCTGGGCGATCTCCTCGGCCGCGCCCTCGCCCTGCACCCGGCACGGCGCGATCACGATGTGGAGCTCGCCGAAGCGCCGGCCGATCACCCGGAGCATGTCCCGGATCGCGGCGCCGCTGGTCGACGTGACGATGCCGATCTTTTGCGGGAAGCTTCGGCAGCTGCGCGCTTGCGCGCCTGCTCGAAGAGCCCTTCGGCCTGCAGGCGCGTCTTTGAGCTGCTCGAACGCCAGCTGCAGCGCGCCGAGCCCCTTGGGCTCGAGGAGCTCGATCACCAGCTGATACTCACCGCGCTGCGGGATAGATCTCGATGCTGCCGAACGCCATGACGTGCAGGCCGTCGGCGGGCTCGAACTTGATGCGGCGGCCGCGATTCCGGAACAGGACGGCGCGAATCTGCGAGTCGGCGTCCTTCAAGGTGAAGTACGCGTGCCCCGAGCCGTAGAAGCGAAAGTTCGAGATCTCGCCCTCGACCCAGATGGCCGGAAAGCGCTCCTCCAGCATTTCTTGGAGACGCCGCGTCAGCTCGGAGACCGTCAGCACCGCGCGGTCCGTGCTCATGCCACGCCCAGCCTGACGCTCGGCCGCGCGCAGGGTGTTGCGCAGGAGCATCGCGATCGTCATCGGCCCGACGCCGCCGGGCACCGGGGTCACCGCGCGGGCGCGCGCCGCCACGCTCTCGAAGTCGACGTCGCCGACGAGCTTGCCGGTCTCGAGGCGATTGATCCCGACGTCGATCACCCAGGCGCCCGCCTTGACCATGTCGCCGGTCACGGTGCGCGGCACGCCCGGCCGCGACGCAGAGGACGTCGGCGCGGCGCGTGTGCGCGGCCAGATCGCGCGTGCGCGTGTGGCACATCGTGACGGTGGCGTGGCGCGCGAGGAGAAGCTGCGCGAGCGGCTTGCCGACGAGGCGCGAGCGGCCGATCACGACGGCCTCGGCGCCCTTGAGATCGCAGCCATAGTGGTCGAGGATCTCCAGGCACCCGGCGGGCGTACAGGGCACGACGCTCGGCGCGCCGGCCAGCAGCCGGCCGAGGTTGGTCGGGTGCAAGCCGTCGACGTCCTTCTCGGGGGCGATCGCGGCGATCGCCTCGTCCTCGTCGAGCCCGGCCGGCAGCGGCAGCTGGAGCAGGATCGCGTGAACTCGAGGATCGGCGTTGAGCCGTCGCAGCAGCGCCAGCAGCGCCGCGCGGTCGAGCCCCTCGGGATGGATATGGTCCTGCGACGCGATCCCGACCGTGTCGGCGGCGCGCTTCTTGTTGGCGACGTAGACTTTCGACGGGGCGAAGTCGCCGACGAGCACCACTGCGAGCGTCGGGACGACGCCGGACGATCTTGCGAAGGCGCGCGACACCCGGCGCGCACCTCGTCCAGGACCTTCTGGGCGACGAGCTTGCCGTCGAGGGTCAAACCGCGACGCGGAGCCGGCGAATGGACGTCGCGCGGCCGGTCTCGGGCTCGACCACGATCACGACGCCCTGGAGGGCGCAGGGCCTTTCGCGGTCTCGAAGCGGATCGGCATCTGGTTCAGAAAGCGCTGGATGATCTGGTCACGATCGACGCCGATGACGCCGTCGGTCGGCCCGGTGAGGCCGAGATCGGTGATGTAGGCGGTCCCGCCCGGCAGCACGCGCTCGTCGGCGGTCTGCACGTGGCGGTGCGTCCCGACGACGGCGCTCACGCGGCCGTCGAGGTACCAGCCCATCGCGAGCGACTCCGACGTCGCCTCGCAGTGCATGTCGACCAGGATGATCGGCGTCTCCTTGCGGAGCTCGGGCAGGATCTCGTCGGCCTTCCGGAACGGGCAGTCGATCGGCAGCATGAAGACGCGGCCCATCAGGTTCAGCACGGCGACCTTGTACGGCCCGGTCTTCACCGTGACGTAGCCGACCCCCGGTGTGCCCGCCGGGAAAGTTGGCCGGGCGCAGCAGCAGGTTCTCCTTGGTGATGTACTCGACGATCTCGCGCTTGTCCCAGATATGATTGCCCGAGGTCATGACGTCGGCGCCCGCCTCGAGCACCTGACGGGCGATCTGCGCGGTCACGCCGAAGCCGCCGGCGGCGTTCTCGACGTTGACGACGGCGAAATCGATCGCGTGCTCCTGCCGCAGACGCGGGCACAAGCTTCGCGACCGCCTGCCGGCCTGGCTCGCCGTAGACGTCGCCGACCATGAGGATGTTCATGAGGGCTACTTCGCCACTTCGACGGCGCGCGTCTCTCGGATGACGATCACTTTGATGTGACCGGGATACTGCATCTCGGCTTCGATGCGCTTGCTGATGTCCTTCGCGAGCTGGTGGGCGTCGAGGTCGGAGACGATGTCGGCCTTCGTCATCACGCGGAGCTCGCGCCCGGCCTGGATCGCGTAGCACATCTCCACGCCCTTGTACGAGAGCGCGATCTCCTCGAGCTTCGCCAGGCGCTTGATGTACGACTCGAGCACGTCCCGGCGCGCGCCGGGGCGCGCCGCCGAGATGCCGTCGGCGGCCTCGACCAGCACCGCTTCGATGGTCTCGGGCTCGACGTTCTCGTGGCCGCAGAGCGCCGCGTTGATCACCTTGGCCGACTCGTTGTACTTCGTGAGCACCTGGAGCGACAGCTCGGGGTGGCTGCCCTCCTGCTCGTGCGTGAGCGCCTTGCCGATGTCGTGCAGGAGCCCCATGCGCTTGGCGAGCTTGACGTCGGCTTTCACCTCGGCCGCCATCATGCCGGCGAGCCAGGCGACTTCCTTCGAGTGCTGCAGGCAGTTCTGGCCGTAGGAGGTACGGAACTTCATCCGGCCCGACCAGCTTCACCAGCTCGGGATGTAGGTTGTGCACGCCCACCTCGAAGCAGGCCTTGTCGCCCTCTTCCTTGAGGTGCTGGTCCATCTCCTTCTTGATCTTCTCGACGACCTCCTCGATGCGCGCCGGATGGATCCGGCCGTCGGCGATCAAGACTTGCAGGCTGCGCCGCGCGATCTCACGCCGGTAGGGGTCGTACGCCGAGATCAGCACCGCCTCGGGCGTGTCGTCCACGATGAGGTCGACGCCGGTGTGCAGCTCGAGCGCCCGGATGTTGCGCCCCTCGCGGCCGATGATGCGGCCCTTCATGTCGTCGGACGGCAGATCGACGACCGACACGGCGGTCTCGACCGTGTAGTCCGGAGCCAGGCGCTGGATGGTCGTGGCGAGCACTTCGCGCGCCTTGACCTGCGCGGTCTCGCGCGCTTCCTCTTCGAGGCGCATCGCGACCAGCTGTGCCTCGCGCCGCGCTTCGATCTCCATCTGCGCCAGGAGCTGCCGCTTGGCCTCTTCCGCGGTGAGGCTCGCGATCGACTCGAGCTTGCGCCGCTGCTCATCCAGCGCGGACGCGAGCCGGCTCTCCTTCTCGCTGATCGTCTTCTCGCGCTCACCGAGCGTCTTCTCGCGGCCGGTGAGCTCTCGATCCTTCGAGGTCGACTCGTGGAGCCGACGCTCGATCTGCTCGAGCTTGCGGGAGAGATCCTCTTCCTTCGAGAGCACGCGCTGCTCGATCAGCTGGATCTTCCCTTCGCGCTGCCGCGCCTCGGCGTCGAACGCCGATTGCGACTTGAGCGCGGCTTCCTTGACCTCGAGCTCGGCGCTCTTCAGGCGGGTGGCGGCGTCGCGCTCGGCGTCGCGCAGGATGCGCTGCGCCTGGCTGTTCGCGTCTCCGATCCTCCGCTCGCTGATCCACTTGTGGAGAATGAACCCGAGCACGAGCGCAAGGACCACGATGATCGAGTCGGCAATGAGCCAAACGCCTTGCATTGCCGCAGTATAGGGGGCACTGAGCGAGGGAGTCAAATCCCCGCCTCTGCCGTGTGCCGTGGTGTTTCGAACCTGGTATCACCAGGTGGGCGCCGTTGATTTGAGGGCTTTAGGCTTCCCCTTCGAGAGGGGCTTGCACACGACCCTCGTTCACAGCTCCCCTTTTGTTAACGAGGTTGAAACTTCCCTCCGGCATCACGAGCAGCGCAGGGACAATTTCTTGGTACCCTACGGCTCGACCTCCGGTCAAGTTCATTCCTGCTCGTCAGAGCTCGAGGAGATCCGCCATGGCAGAGGGCCCGAGCGTCAGAGTCGAGTCGAACGGCCCCGTGACCACGATCGTCGTCGACCGCCCGGACCGCCGAAACGCCGTCGATCCGCCGACGGCCGCGGCGCTCCGCACGGCGTTCCGCGCCTTCGAGCGCGACCGCGAGCAGCGGGTGGCCGTGGTGTGGGGAGCCAACGGGACGTTCTGCGCCGGTTTCGATCTCAAGGCCTACGCGGCGGCGCCGCGGCGCCTCGGGCGTCCGTACGGCGAGGGGCCGATGGGCCCGACGCGGATGGCGCTGACGAAGCCCGTGATCGCCGCCGTGGCGGGCTACGCCGTCGCGGGCGGCTTCGAGCTGGCGCTCTGGTGCGACCTTCGGGTGATGGAGGAGAGTGCCGTGATGGGGGTCTTCAATCGCCGCTGGGGCGTTCCGCTCGTCGACGGCGGCACCGTGCGGCTGCCGGCGATCGTCGGTCTCGGCCGCGCGCTCGACCTGATCCTCACCGGCCGCCCGATCGACGCTCGCGAAGCCGAGCGAATCGGCCTCGCTAACCGAGTCGTGCCCAACGGCCGAGCCCGCGAAGAAGCCGAAGCCCTCGCCGCGACCATCGCCGCCTTTCCGCCGAACTGCGTGAAGAGCGACCGCCGCTCCGCCTACGACTCCCTCGCCACCCGCGTGCCCGCCGCCCTCCGTCGCGAGCACACCCTCGGCATGCGCTCCGCCGCCACCGGCGAAAGCGCCGCCGGCGCCCAAAAATTCGCCTCCGGCGCCGGCCGCCACGGCAAATTCTGACCCCGCCCTAAGCCCCAAAGGGGCCGACGAGGACTTCGGGACATCGATCGACGATTCGGCACGTATCGGAACAGAGCCGCGGAACCGAGTCGTGGCGAGGACCGACATACGGGGCGACGGGACAGGGCTGGGGGGTGGCGGGGGTACGCGAGCAGCGGAGTGGGACCCCCTCGTCCCGCCCGCAGCTCGAAGAGCTGCGGCAACGGGCGAGCGGGTGACGGAGTCGCTCGCGTACCCCCGCCACCCCCAGCCCGTCCCGCCGCCGACCGCGTCGGCTACCGCGCGGAGGAGCTAGAATCGGGAGGCGCGACCTTATCGAGTAAAGCAACGAGAGCCCCGAGGCGAGCCCCGACGTCGTCCTCGTCCCGATTCTTATCCTCGCGCGACCGAAACAGCTCGTCGGTGATGTCGAGCGCCGCGAGCGACAGCGCCGTCAGAGGATCGTTGACGCCCGAGCGCTTGAGCTGCGCCACGCGCTCTTCGAGATACTTCGCGAGACGGCCGCAGATAGTCGGCCGGCGCCTCGGACCGGATCGTGAGCGTTTGCCCGAGCAGATTGAGCTCGATCCGCCGCGGCTCGCTCATTCTTGCGGCCGGTCGAGATCGAGCTTGCCGATGTCTTTCAAGATCATGTCCACCTGCGCGAGCACCTGGCGACGTTCGTCGCCAAGCCGCTTCACCTCGCGCTTGAGCTGCGAGTTTTCCTCGCGGATACGCGCGAGCGCTTCGGCCGCACGCCGCACCGCGCCTTCGAGTTCGGTCAATCGCTCCACGATGCCGTCGCCCATCAGCTGCTCCGCAGGGTGATGTGGAATGTCTCGGTGATCCGCCGGACCACTCGCTCCTGGATCGCGTTCACCTCGGCGTCGGTCAATGTCCGGTCCTCGGCCTGGAAGAGCAGTCGCCACGCCAGGCTCGTCCGGCCGTCCGGGAAGCGGAAGACGTCGAAGAGCACGAGCCGCCGCAGGAGAGGTCCGGCCTCCTCGCGCAGCGCCGACTCGATCTGAGCCGCGGTCAGAGTCTGATCCCCGCCGAGGACGAACGCCAGATCGCGCTCGACCGCCGGGAATCTCGGCAGCGCCTGATAGCGCAGCGGCGCGGCGGGCGTCGTCGCGATCGTGTCGAGCGCGACGACCGCCGCGAACACCGGCGCGCCGATGCCGAAGCTCTCGCGCACGGCCGCCGAGACCTCGCCGAACTCGGCGAGGATTGCGCCGCTCTCGGTCACGAGCGTGCCGTGGCAGTCGGGCTCGAATCCGCCGAGCGCGCCGGCCTCGCCGGTGCGGCCCCGCACCGAGAGTGCCTCGAGCGCGTGCTCGGCCAAGCCTTTGGCGTCGTACACATCGACCGGCTCCGGAGCCCCGGTCCAGCCCGCCTCGCTCCGCCCGCCGGCGAGCGCGATCGCGACCCAGCGTGGCTCGGTCGTCCCCGTGTCGCCGTTGCCCCAGCAATAGGTCTTGCCCACCTCGAACACCCTCACGTCCGCCTGCTGGCGCCTCAGGTTGGTCGCCACCGCGCTCGAGCACGCCTTCGAGAGGATTCACGCGCAGCAGCGAGGCGTCCTGGGCCAGCGGGTTCATGAGCTCGACGGGCTTGGGATCGGTCGCGCGACGGAGCAGCTCGGCCTTCGCCGGGTCCGTGAACGCGTAGGTCACCACCTCGGCGAGGCCGGCGCCGACCAGCGCGCGCCGAACGACCTCGCCCTGGCGCAGAGCGGCGGGAAACGAGACGAGCGAGATCGCGCCGCCCGGCAAGGTGGACGGGATCCGGTCGTAACCCCAGACACGGATGATCTCCTCGATCAGATCGTCCTCCATCGAGAGATCGCGCCGAAAGCTCGGCACGGTCACCTCGAGGTCGGCGCCGCGCGCCTTCACCGGCAGGCCGAGCCCGGTGAGAACCTTGCGGGCCAGCGCGGGAGAGGGCGCCACGCCGAGCACGCGCTTCACGCGTGACATCCGCAGGCGCACCCGCTGGGGCTTGCGCCGACGCGGATACGCGTCGACGACGCCGCGCGCGATCGTGCCGCCCGCCGTCTCGGCGATCAGCGCCGCCGCCCGCGCGGAGGCGGTCACGAGCCCTTCGACGTCGGCGCCGCGCTCGAATCGGTAGGCGGCGTCGGTCCTGAGCCCGAGCGCGCGCGAGGTGCGCCGGATCGATCCGGGCGCGAACCAGGCGCTCTCCAGCAGCACGCGCGTCGTCCGCTCCGTCACCTCGGTGTTCGCGCCGCCCATCACGCCGGCGAGCCCGATGGCGCGCCGTCGGGGATCGGCGATCAGGAGCATCGAGGCGTCGAGCGCGCGCTCCTGCCCGTCCAGGGTCGTGAAGCGCTCGTCGGCTCGGGCGCGCCGCACGACGATCGTCGCCGTCGGCCACGGTCTCGTAATCGTAGGCGTGCAGCGGCTGGCCGAGCTCCCAGAGCACGTAGTTCGTGACGTCGACGACATTGCTGATCGGGCGCAGCCCGATCGGCGCGCAGCCGAGCCCGCAGCCACGCGGGCGAGGGGCCGACGGTGACGCCGCTGATCACGCGCGCGGTGAACCGGTGGCAGAGGTCGGGCGCCTCGATGCGGACCCGGGCGAGCGTCGCGCGCCGGCGACACCCGATTCCTTCAGCGCCACCCTCGGCGGCCGCAGGCGTCCGCCGGTGAGCGCGGCCAGCTCGCGCGCGATACCCAGCGACCGAGAGGCAGTCGGGCCGATTCGGCGTGACCTCGACCTCGAGCACCTGATCGTCGAGCCCGAGCACGGCGACGAGATCGGCGCCGGGACGCGCGTCGTCCACCTCGAGAATCCCGGCCTCGTGCTCCTCGCCGATGCCGAGCTCGCGCTCGGAGCAGAGCATGCCCTGCGACTCCACGCCGTGGATCTTCGCGGCGGCGATCCGGCGGCCCCCCGGCAGCACGGCGCCCGGCGGCGCGAACGCGGCGCGGACGCCGACCTTGGTGTTCGGCGCGCCGCAGACGACCGAATAGTGGTCGCGTCCGGTGCTCACCCGGCAGAGGAACAGCGGATAGCCGCCGTGGCCCTTCCCGAGCTCGCGCTCGACGGCCTCGATCTCGCCGACGACGACGCCCTTGAGGTCGGCGGCCAGCGGCGTCACCGACGCCACCTCGACACCAGCGTTGACGAGGCGCTCGGCGGCCTGCCCGGCCGTCAGCTTGAGGTCGACGAACTCGCGCACCCACCCGTACGGGATCTTCATCGCGTCACGCGAACTGCTTCAAGAAGCGCAGGTCGTTCTCGAAGAACAGGCGCAGATCGTCGATGCCGTACTTCAGCATCGCGATGCGCTCGATGCCCATGCCGAAGGCCCAGCCGGTGACCTCCTCGGGATCGTAGCCGACGTTGCGCAGGACTTGCGGATGCACCATGCCCGAGCCGAGGATCTCGAGCCAGCCGCTCTGCTTGCACAGGCGGCAGCCGTCGCCGTGGCACACGAAGCACAGCACGTCCACCTCGGCCGAGGGCTCCGTGAATGGAAAGAACGACGGCCGGAAGCGGATCCGCGAGCGCGGCCCGAACATCTCGCGCGCGAAGAGCTCGAGCGTGCCCTTGAGATCCGCCATCGTGATCGCGCGGTCGACCGCCAGCCCCTCGACCTGGTGGAACATCGGCGAGTGCGTCATGTCGACGACGTCGCGCCGATAGACCTTGCCCGGCACGATGATGCGCACGGGCGGCTTCTGCGCCAGCATCGCGCGGATCTGCACCGGCGAGGTGTGGGTCCTCAAGAATGTGCTGTCCGAGAGGTAGAACGTGTCCTGCATGTCGCGCGCGGGATGATCGCGCGGGATGTTGAGCGCCTCGAAGTTGTGGTAGTCGCTCTCGATCTCGGGGCCCTCGGCGACCGAGAAGCCGAGCCCGGCGAAGATCGAGACGATCTCGTCGTGAACCCGGGTCAGCGGATGCAGCGATCCCTTCGGCGGGCGGCGGCCCGGCAAGGTCAGATCGAGCCGCCGGCGCCGGCGCTCGGCCTGCCGCTCCGCCTCGGAGCGTCGCGGCGAGCCGCGCGTCCAGCAGGCCTTCGAGCTCGCGCTTGGCTTCGTTGGCGGCGGCGCCGACGAGCGGGCGCTCCTCCGGCGCCAGGGTGCCGAGCGATCGCAGGAGCTGCGTCAGCGAGCCCTGACGGCCGAGCACGCCGATGCGGATGGCTTCGAGGTCGCTGGACGACTGCGCCGCGGCGACGGCCGCCCGCGCCTGCTGCACGATGGCGTCGACGCGCGGGTGCGCCACGAACTACCGGCTCTGGGCTTTAGCGGTCTCGGTGAGCTTCGCGAACGCCGACGGATCGGTGACCGCCAGCTCCGCCAGCACCTTGCGATCGAGGTTGACGCCGGCCTTCTTGAGCGCCGCCATGAACTTCGAGTACGAGAGCCCGACCTGGCGGCACGCCGCGTTGATCCGCACGATCCAGAGGGAGCGCGCCTCGCGCTTCTTCTGCTTGCGGCCGCTGTAGGCGAAGGCGCCCGCGCGCAGCACGGTCTCGGCGGCGGTCTTGTAGAGCTTGCGCCGCCCGCCGAAGTAGCCCTTCGCCTTCTTGAGGATCTTCTTGCGCCGTCGGCGCGTCTTCGCTCCACCTTTTGCCCGTGGCATTCTCCGGCTCCTCTTTGATCGTGTTGCGCGCTGCAGACCGTCGCGGGGCTGGGGCCCCGCCGGCCGAGGCGCGCCTCTGAACTACAGATAGGGGACGAGCACGCTGCAGGCGAGCCTCGTCCGCTTTGTCGATCAGCTTACCCTTGCGCAGCTTGCGCCGCCGCTGGGGGTCCTTGCCTTCGAGCTTGTGCTGCTTCCAGCCGCCCGCGCGTTTGAGCTTGCCCGAGCCGGTGCGCTTGAGCCGCTTCGCTCGCCCCGCGCTTGGTCTTCATTTTCGGCATTGCGGATCCTCTCTTCGCCCTTCGGCCCGCCGCGTCCGCTCGCACGGCGCGTAGCTGTGGGCCTTGGGGCTCAGGATGATGTGCAGCATCCGGCCCTCGAGCCTCGGATTGTTTTCGGGGTTGGCGATGTCCTGCGTCGCCTCCAGCATCTTGTTCAGCATCTTCCAGCCGAGCTCCGTGTGCGCCATCTCGCGGCCCTTGAAGCGCACCGTGACCTTGGCCTTGTGGCCTTCTTCCAGGAAGCGCCGCACGTGCTTCAACTTGAAGTCGAAGTCGTGCTTCTCGGTCTTCGGCCCCATCTTGACTTCCTTGACCTGGATGGTCGTCTGCTTCTTGCGCGCTTCCTTGAGCCGCCGGGCCTGCGTGTACTTGTACTTGCCGAAGTCCATGATACGGCAGACGGGCGGCGACGCGTCGGGCGCGACCTCGACCAGGTCGAACTCCTGCTGACGGGCCGTCTCGAGAGCCTGGGCGATCGGCATCACGCCGAGCTGCTCGCCGGTGGCGCTGACCACGCGCACTTCGCGGACGCGGATGCCTTCGTTGATACGGATGTCCTTGGCTTGGCTGATAGGCGTGTCTCCTCGTTAGCCGCGAATCGCGGCGTGGTGTTGCGAGTGACGCGGATGGCTCGCGCTGCAGGCTGTCGCGGGACGCGCGTCCTGCCGGCCGACGCGCGGCGCTGAACGATGCGCGCGAACGATGGGCGCAATGGACCCGGCCATCACGAGCGGCCCGCGCCGAGGCTGGTGTCGCGCGAGCCGATCTCGCGGGCGAGATCGGCGAGGACCCGATCGATGGGCACGGCGCCCAGATCGTCGCCGGTCCGGTGGCGGAGGCTCACGGTACCGTTCTCGGCCTCGCGGGCGCCGACGACGAGCATGTACGGCACCTTGCGCACCTGTGCGTCGCGGATGCGGTAACCGAGCTTCTCGTTGCGGTCGTCGAGCTCGGCCCGGATGCGCGCGCCACGCAGGCGGCCGTGCACCGTGCGCGCGTAGTCGATGTGCTTCTCGCTGATCGGCAGCACGCGCGCCTGCACCGGCGCGAGCCAGGTCGGGAACGCCCCGGCATAGTGCTCGACGAGGACGCCGACGAAGCGCTCGAACGAGCCGAAGATCGCCCGGTGGATCATGACCGGACGCTTGGCCTGCCCGTCGCTGTCGATGTACTCGAGCCCGAAGCGGTCCGGCTGCTGGAAGTCGACCTGGATCGTCGCGACCTGCCATCGTCGTCCGAGGGCGTCCTGGACGTCGACGTCGATCTTCGGGCCGTAGAAGGTGCCGTCGCCCGGGTTCAGCTCGAACGCGAGGCCGTTGGCGCGCAGCGCGTCCTGGAGCGCGCCCTCGGCGGCCTGCCACTGCTCGTCCGTCCCGAGCGATTTCTCGGGCCGCGTCGAGAGCTTGAAGTAGGGCTCGAGCATGAAGGTCTTGTACCACTCACGGACCAGCTCGAGCAGCGCGGTGATCTCGTCCTGAATCTGATCGAGGCGGCAGTAGATGTGGGCGTCGTCCTGCGTGAATTGCCGCACGCGCATGAGACCGGTCAAGGTCCCCGACCGCTCGTTGCGATGCAGGCGGCCCATGTCCGAAAAGCGCAGCGGCAGATCGCGGTACGAGCGCAGCGCGTGGCGGTACACCAGGGTCGATTCGGGGCAGTTCATCGGCTTGAGCCCGAACACCTGCTCCTCGGACTCCACCAGGAACATGTTCTCGCGGTAGTGATCCCAGTGGCCGGACTGCTCCCACAGCCGCTTGTTGACGAGGATCGGCGTGGAGATCTCCTGATAGCCGCGCGCGTCGAGGACTTCGCGAACGAACCGCTCGAGCTCGCGCACCAGGGTCCAGCCGTTCGGGAGCCAGAAGGGCGCCCCCGGCGAGATATCGTGGAAGGCGTAGAGATCGAGCTCGCGCCCGAGCTTGCGATGATCGCGCTTCTTGGCCTCCTCGAGCCGCCAGAGATGCTTATCGAGCTCTTCCTGCGTGAGCCATGCGGTGCCGTAGATGCGCTGGAGCATCGGGTTGCGCTCGTCGCCTCGCCAGTAAGCGCCCGAGGACGACAGGAGCTTGAAGTGCTTCACCTGCCCCGTCGACGGCACGTGCGGCCCGCGGCAGAGGTCGATGAAATCGCCCTGCCGGTAGAGCGAGACCCGCGCAACGTCGAGGCCCTCGAGGATCTCCACCTTGAACGGCTCGTTGCGCTCGCGGAAGAAGCGAATCGCCTCTTCGCGCGCCATCTCCTGCCGCTCGAAGGGATGATCGGCCGTCGCGATGTCCCGCATGACCTCCTCGATCTTGACGAGGTCTTCGGGAGTGAACGGCTCGGCCTTCGCGAAGTCGTAGTAGAAGCCGTCCTCGATCGACGGACCGATGGCCACGCGCACCGCGGGGAACAGCCGCTTCACGGCCTGAGCCATGACGTGCGAGGTGGAATGGCGCAAGGTCGCCAGCGGCGACGGATCGCAGTCGAAGTCGCCGGTCAGCTTGAGGTGACGATCTTCTTCAGACAGTGGTGCGCTCGTCAGTCAGCGTGTTGTGAATGGTAGGCTCGGGCGGTTTCGAACCGCCGACCTCCTCTGCGTCAGAGAGGCGCTCTCCCACTGAGCTACGAGCCTATCCAGAGTGACGCTCATGCTACATGCGACGCGGCGAGGCTGTCAAGGCAAGGTCCTGGAATTACGGGTGTTTCAACGAAGGATGTTGGTGAGGGAGCTCTCGACCAGCACGTACTGGAACGCCGCGACGATCTTGACCCCCGAGCTACCGGACTTCGCCGTCGCCAGGAGCGACGCCGGCACGGGGGGAAACGGCTGAGCCAGCCGGATCGCGTTCGCCGCGTAGTCGTCGTAGATCGCGTAGCCCGACTGCTGCGACACCTCGAGCATGGGCACGCGGCCGTCCTTCAGGATGCCGAACACGATCACGAGTCGGGCGGACTTGTAGTCGCACTGGCCGCTCGCGAGATCCTTGATGCAGGGATAACCCCACTTCTCCTTGATCATCCGCCGCACGCGCTCGAGATAGTCGTTGTACTTGGGATCGCTCGAGTCGAGCGGAATCGGGTCGCCTTCGATCCCCGCCCAGCCCTCTCCTGCACCACCGGCGCCACCGGGACCCCCGCGACGCAGCGCCGAGCGGCTGTCGATCATCGGCGGTCTGGGCGGGACTGCGGCCACGCTCGGCGGCGGCGGGCTCGACGGCGCCGGCTCACGCGGCGGCTCCGGAGGGCGGACCGGCTCGTTGACCAGCGGCTCGGCGGGCCTCGAGGGCGACGGCGCCTGAAGTCCATCCGGGGCCGGCGTTTCGGGCGTCGCCGTGGGGGGTGCCGGGCGCACGGCAGCTGTCTGTTCGGGAGCGCGCGGCTGAGGCTCGGCGGCCGGCCGTGGTGGGCTCGGCCTGAGCTGCGGCGGCGCCTTCACCGCCGGCGGGGCGGGCGGCGGCGCCGGAGCCTTTGGCGTGGGGGACGGCGCAGCCGGAGCGCCTCGCTGCGCCGGCTCGTCGGCCCTGGGCAGCTCGACGAATAGCGCCTCGCCGCGCGGCATCTGCGGCGTCTTCGCCGGCACTCGCGCGAGCAACACGACCGCCAGGAGGAGGAGGTGAAGGCCGAGCGAGACCCCGACGGCAACGGCAAGCGGACTCTGGCTCATGCGCCTGGGGGAATGCACACGCATCTTCAATGATTATAGCCCTGCGGCGCCAGCTAGAGGTCCCGGTCCACGGCCTGGGCGCCCGGGCCCAGGACCGCACCTTCCGGGGGATCGCGCCCGAGGCGCTGCAGCGGCTGGTGAGCGCCCCCTGGCCGGGCAACGTGCGCCAGCTCCGGAACCTCATCGAGTCCATGGTCGTACTGGCCCCGGGGTCCGAGATCCGGGCCAGCGACATCCCGCCGGACGTGATGGACGGGCCGGGCACCTTCCTGCCGGTCCGGCTCAACCAGGTCGGGGTGCCGGGGCGAGTTCGGGGCCACGAGCTGGAGTTCATCCTCCGGAGCCTGGTGGACCTGAAGCTCCAGGTCGAGGAGCTGCGGCGCCGGCTCGACGACCACCCGCAGCGGGTCCAGGTGATCGAGCTGACCGACCACGCCACGGTCGCCGATGTCGTGCCGGAGAGCGAGCGGGACGGGGACGACACCGTCATCTACCGGTCCGGCATGACCATGGCCGAGGTGGAGAAGGCGGCGATCGAGGCGGCGCTCCGGGAGTACCGGGGCAACCGCCGGCGGGCGGCGGAGGTGTTGGGAATTGGTGAGCGGACACTCTATCGCAAGATCAAAAGCTATCATCTGGAATGACTTAGCCTTCGGCGACCAGAATCTGGTCGCTGGCTAACTTCTGCTGTCTCATAAGTTTGCACTAAACCCGCTCTTGACAGCCCGTAAACTGGCCGTCAAATTGCAGTTGACCCCCCTGACCCTCTCGGACCCGGTTCATTGAATTTCGTCATAGACGCTGAGCTCTGTGTCGCGTGCTTGGCTTGCGTGCGGGTCTGTCCGACCGACGCTATTGCCGTGATCGGGGACGAACCCCTGTCACTGCAGGTCGTGGACGAAGCGTGTATCCGGTGCGGGCAATGCCTGCCGGCTTGTCCCCACGGGGCGGTCAAGGTCAACGGCGAAATCGGTAAGGCGCTGGCCATCGCCTCCCAGGGCGATGGGATCCTGATACTCAGCCCCGAGTCGGTGGCCCACTTCTATCCGGCCACCCCAGAGCAACTCATCAACGCGTGCTACGCCGCCGGCTTCCGGGCGGTCACCCGTGGCGTGATCGGCGACGAGCTGGTCGCTGCGGAATACCTCAAGCTGTGGGAAGAGGAGCCGTGGGGCACCATGATCCGCTCGACCGACCCGGTGGTGGTCGAGACGGTGCGGGGCCAGTACCCCGAGCTGGTGCCCTATCTCGCTCCGGTGACGATGCCGGCGGTGGCGGAGGCGCGGTACCTCCGCGCCCAGTACGGTCCCGGGCTCAAGATCGCATATGCCGGGATCTGTCCGCCGGTGGCGAGCGCCGACCTGGACGCCGCGATCACCTTCGGCGACCTGGAGCAGATCTTCCGGGTCCGGGAGGTCGCGGTGCTGGCGCAGCAGATGTTCTTCGAGCGGGTGCCGGAGGAGAAGCGCCGGCACTTGAGCGCGGCGGGCGGGTTGCCGCTGGCGCTGCTGGAGGAGGCGAGGTACTCCAGCCGGCGGTTCCGCAAGATCCGCGGGCTCGACGCCCTCAAGGCGGTCGCGCGGGCGGTGGCGGTGGACCGGCTGGATCTGGGGTTCGTGGACATCCTCTCGTCCGAGGGCGTGCTGGACCATCCGCTCTCGGGGCCGCGGGAGGAGCTGTACTGGCGGCGGGAGCTGCTCGCCGCGGCCGAGGCGCCCCGGAGCCGGTTTCCGGTCGTTGACTCGGCGGTAGTCGCGAGCGTGGGCGCCACGTTCGCCATCAAGGCCCGGCGGGTTCCGGCCGACCCCGAGGTCGTGGCCGGGATCCTGGAGCAGATCGGCAAGGGTCCCAACGGTCGGGCGTGGGACTGCCGGGCCTGCGGCTTCGAGAGCTGCGCCGGCTTTGCGGAGGCGGCGGCGATCGGCAGGGCGTCGATGCGGCAATGCGCGCCGTATCAGGAGCGCCGGGCCGAGGAAGCCCACCGCGCGGCGGCGGTGGACACGATGACGGGGTTGTCCACCTACCGGGTGCTGCGCGACCGGCTGGCGTTCGAGGTGGAGCGGAGCAAGCGGAGCGGTGAAGGCTTCGCGGTGCTCTTCCTCGACCTGGACCGGTTCAAGGAAGTGAACGACCAGTACGGCCACGAGGCGGGGAACGAGATCCTCAAGGCGGTGGCCGGCGAGATAAAGAACGCGGTGCGGGCGTCGGACGTCGCGGCGCGCTATGGCGGGGACGAATTCGTGGTCATCCTCACCAGAACCGACCTGCAGGGCGGGGCCCGGGTGGCCGAAGCGCTGCGGGCGGGGATCGAAGGAATCGGGCGCCGCATGGGCTATCCGGCGGGGCTCGTGACGGTGAGCATCGGGCTGGCGGAGTTCGAGCCGCGGCAGCCCTCGGAGGGCGACCTCCTCGTGTCGGCGGACCGGGCGTTGTACCGGGCCAAGGCGGCCGGGCGGAACGCCGTTGCGTAACCATATGACTGCGGGTGCGGAGGGGCGGCGCAAGTGACCGGATTCAGCCCAAGAAGCAGCGGTTCGTTCGGCCAGCCGGGCGTGGGACAGGCCACGGGGCGGCCGTCAGGTCCTGCCGAAGGCGCTCCCGATCCCTGGGGCGTGCGGCGGGCAGAGAACTTGCTGACGAGCCTAGAGGGAATCCTCAGCGCGCGGGTCGTGACGACCCCGCTGGGTGAAGTGAGCGAGGTCCACATCCTGGCCCAGGCGGGCCTCCAGCCGAAGCAGCTGGTGCGGAACATCGAGTCGGCCCTGCTGGCGCAGCTGGGCCTCAAGATCGACCACCGGAAGATCAGCATCGCGCAGACGGCGGAGGTGAGGCCGATCGAGGCGCTGGAGAAGGACGCGGTGCGGGACCGGGCGCTCCAGCGCGCGCTCCTGTTCGAGAACATGTCGGTGTCGCCCAGCAAGCGGCCCCACCGGCTCACCATCACGGTGACGCTCTCGTTCCGGGGGAACACCGAGACGGCGGAGGAGGAGGCGTCGGACACGCCGCGGAGCCGGGTGGAGGGGGCGGCGAAGGCGTCGGTCCAGGTGGTGGACCGGCTGCTGACGGATTTTTCGATCGCGCTGGAGGGGGCCAAGATCATCGAGGCCTTCGACCGCGAGTTCGCGTTCGTGGCGGTGCAGGGGCTGGGCGGCCGGGAGACGTCGCTGCTGACGGGGACGGCCGAGATCAAGGAGAGTGCGGAGCGGGCGGCGGTGTTCGCGGTGCTCGACGCGACCAACCGCTGGACGGAGGCGCGCCGGCCGGTCTAGCGGCGACCGAGGTCGAAGTCTCGAATCCGCATGCGTGTTTGCCTTTTCCCGGACGTGTTCGTGGCACGTTCGTGAGACATGGAGGGTATGTCGCGGTTGCAGGGCTGGTTGTCGGGCAGGCCAACCCAATATGGAAAGGACAAAGGTACGGGGGTCCCGGTCCAAATGCAGGGATGGACCAGCGGAGACTAGCGGACAACTGATTAGCGGAGCGTCTGGTGGGCCATAGCGAGGCTTGCCACTTCCCATTGCGGTTTTCTCTTTCGGGGGGTGACGCTCATGTTGAAGATCAGCTTGATCGCGCAGATCGGCGCCGCGTTGCTTGGCTTTTTTGGCAAGGGCGAGGGCACGACCTGGGACTAATAAGTAGTAAGTCGGTCCGGGACCCCCAACCTCTGCCTATGTCACGCGAAGTCCGCATTCGTCTGTTTGTCCCGGCGTCGCCTGGGCTGTCCCTCGTCATGGGCGTCGTCCTGTGGCGGCTCCGGCTTCCCTTCCCGGGATGGTGGCCTCTTGCGACTTTCGTCTTAATCGCAACCCTGCTTGAAAGCCTCAACACACGGTTCGCGTTGCCGCCAGGGGTTCTGTCTCCTTCATCATGCACATTGCGGCTGCCCTGTTCTTCGGCGCGTGGTGGAGTGGCTGGTCGCCGCCGTGTCGACGCTTTTGGGGAGATGCATAAAGAAACCCGCCCATAAAGGTTGCGTCTTCAATATCTCTCAGCGCATTCTTTCGGTTTCTATGGCGCGCTCATCTATCAGGCGCTGGGCGGTCAGTTTCCACCCGCATACCTAGCCACGTCACGTTCTTCGCCTCGATCGCTGTTCAACGGGATCTCGGGCTCTTTTTCATTTTTTCCGCGATCTACTTTCTTATCAACTCCTGTGCGGTCAACACTGCTGTTGTCTTGAGCTCGGGGAGGTCCTTTCGCGAGGTCTGGAATCTCAACACTCGCGGCGTGCTGGCTTACGACATTGGTGCAAGTGCCATGCGGCGCTTATGTCGCGGCGCTGTACACGAGGTTCGATCCTTGGGTTGGTTTTGGCTCACTGGGTCTGATTGGGGTAGTCATTCCGATCGTTGCCGTTCGACACGTCTATGGTCTCTACCATCAGCTTGAGGACAGTGGCCAAGAGCTGCTCCAAGTAATGGTAAAGGCCATCGAGGCGCGCGACCCGTATACTTCGGGACACTCGATGCGGGTAAGCGAGTTGTCACGGGCTATTGCGGTCGAACTTGGATTGTCCGCACGAGAGATCGATGAAGTAGAGACAGCCGCGCTCCTGCACGATGTCGGTAAGATTCATGAAGAGTTTGCACCGCTCTTAAGGAAGGAAGGCCGCCTCACGCCCGAAGAGACGGCACTCATGCAGACGCACTCGACACGAAGTGCGGACCTCGTAGGTATTATCTCTAAGTTTAAGGGCTTCATCCAAGACTCCGTTCGCCATCACCATGAGCGATGGGACGGCCAGGGTTATCCAGCCGGCTTGGCGGGACGGGGTATTCCGCTCGGGGCCAGAATCATTCTTATCTCTGATACGATTGACGCTATGACGACCGACCGCCCATACAGGAAGCGGCTGAGCCTGGACGTCGTGATTGCAGAGTTGCAGAAGTGCAAGGGCACGCAGTTCGACGCGGAGCTTGTCGAGGTTGCCGTCTCTTCTGTCGCTGTACGAAGATTGATTGCTGGATCGGTACCGCACTCCTCTCTGCAGGATGAAGGTCCTATGCGGTCACGCAGAGTAAGCTGGCCAGGTGGCAGCCTGTGGCGTACACGGAGAGCATGAAACGGAAGCTGGATTAATTCGAGTCCCAGCTGACATGCCGCCGCGCTCTATAGATTGAGTCTCCCCTTCGATCCCGCCTCAGACCTCAGCCAATCTTCCTCCCGCGCCGCCGGAACCCCTCCGCCGGCCGAAGATCGCGAACACGAAGAACGACCTGAGCACCGCGATGGTCTTTCGCCATGGGTATGCGCGGCCCTAACTCGTCCTAGTCGGACTGGACCAGTCTATTGGGGCATCGAAAGGAGGACGGGACGGCATCGCGCACGCTCACGGGCCTCAGCCCGGATGCGGGCGAGCGTCACGGCAAAGGGGTGGTGCGTATTACCCTGGAGGTTCAGGGGGAGCGACACGGACCGGATGAGTTCATCCTCCAGCCTCCCAGGGTCTTGGATGCTCGACCCAAGTGACGAAAGCATTTTCGCCCATCCAAGCCGAGAGGACCGCCTCACCTGGACCGAAGGTCAGTCGCTTACCGCTGCCGACCCGGCGTAAATCGAGGCCGAGCGTGTTCGCCAGCAAACAGCCTAGCGTGAGCCTCAGGGTCGACCCTTCCGCATTCCCGCGGTAGTGATACCGGAGTCTCGATCGAAGCGTCTGCCGACTGGCCGGAAGGCCCTCGCGGAAGAGTCGGGGTGCAATGCCAACGTAGAGCAGGGTGGCGTCGCCCATGACGTGGCACCCCTCCAGCGCTACCGATCCCGGGACATCTCGAAAGTACCCGGCGTAGACCCCTGGATTCGGAGGTACCGGTCCCGGTCTCTCCAGCACCTCAGCTCGACTATAGAGGTGGGCTGGGTTCAGCAGGCGTTCAGGACTCTTCAAACTGCCCGACCCGGTCTGCAATTGTCTGGTTCCACTCCTTCCCATCGGCTCCGTGATGGACGCGCCTGTGGCACGTCGGACAAAGGGCAGCCACCCAGCGGGGATGGTCCGGCCCCCCGTCAGCCAGCCGGCGGATATGGTGTGGCTCGAGGTAGGGCTGCTTGGCGGGGTCAGAAACGGCGCGGGCTCACCGCACCCTTCGCACTTGCCCGCGGCCCGCTGCCGGACATAGATGCGCACGGCCTCGCTCCGCCGACGAACGATGGCCCGTCGCTCCACCGCTGTCGGGGTTTCCGCAGCACCGGCTAGGGCCGCGGCCCGGAGCTCGGCCAGAGTCTTACCTTGGAGTCCGGCGCTGGGACGCTCAGAATCTCACTCCGGAGGTCGGGCACGACCGCCTCCGGCTCTCGGTCCCTTCGTGCCACTCAAAGACGAGGGCACGCCGCAGCGTCCCATTCTCGATCGGGGGCCATGGCCTCGTGCACTCCCAAATAGGAGGCCTCACCGACGTACCGCACCCACCCGGTCCGTGTGGACTCAAAAAGGTGCAGCGTCTTGCCCTCATCTTCATGGTCCCGAATGGCCCGATTACCCCGCACCATCTCCATGTCGCCGACCTGACCCTCTCCGGTATACAGAATGTCCCATCTTCCTGGAAGGCATCACTGTAACCGTACTGGTCCCCCGATTCACCCCGTGAAGAGCATGACAATGGGATACGCTTGGGGTGTGCTGATGCCGCCCTGGCGCTGGCCCCTCCATAGGTGGCGTGCAAGTCGCGCCGGCGTGCAGTCGCCGAGAGGTTTCTGAAGGGCTTTACCGCAAGCTGATCGAACCCGAATTGGCAGTTGGGATCAGTATAAGGCCTTCGAGAATTTCAGAAACCCGGCTCTCCTGCAGTAGCGCAGAGTCAGCCTAGGCGCTCGCTGCCCCCCGACTGGATAGATCGGCTGTCATAGCGATGCCGAGGGGTCTGACTACCTCGAACTCCTCGGCCGTCATACTGCGGCCAAGAATGTGAATTAGTGCCCATGTCGCCACAGCATCGCCGACTATGAACTCTCGCTCCTCACCAGGGTAGGAGCTTAGCAGTCCAGCCACCGGCCTCACTAAGAATTTCGCACAATCTTTGGCTCGCGGTACCCACCCGAGGGTCCCACTTCTCAGCTTCGGTATCTATGAGCACGGTGCGTGCAATGTGCTCGTAGTCTGGAAAGCGTTTGGCGCAAAGCATAGAGCCTGCAGTGAGAATGCCGACAACGACATAAAACATCCACTCGTCATCGTCGATATCAACTAGGAAACCATGCTCATCCATTAGCGCGATACTGGCTTCCGATGCTGTTAGTCGTGCCTTAGCAACTAGGATCCGCGCCTCGACATGCGCGGGACCATCCGTGAGTTGCCCTAGTGCAACCATCTTCCAGAACCATTTTGCTGTGACCGTCCGACGCAGGATTTGCCCGTCCATAGGTCGGCTTTCGGTAGTTAGCGTCTCACCGAACATGGAGTCCCAGATGCTTACAGCGAAATCTGCCATGGCGGAGGTCGATTATTTCGGGTGAACCCAGCTAAGGAGCACAGGGTCAGATCGGCTTCGGGGGAGCAAGTCCAATGCCGTGCGAGAAGTGGGCGGATCTGTTGTTGGCGAAGGCGCTTACCGCAGTGCTCTTCCAATCACCCTGACTTTCTGCAGGATCTCTTGCTCAGTTAGCCAGTAGGGAGAGTTGAGGAAGCGTTGACGGCAGGCTCTCATCTTTCCGCATGTGGCATTCGGATTGACGGTCAAGAGTCGCACGGCGTCCTGGTACCGGCCACCCAGTGCCTAAAGTCTCAAGGTGTCGCCCGTTACGGAACCTGCTCGCCGGGAACGGCAGGGGTTGGCCTGGCGCGCGTTTTCAGGATGATACCGGTAGACGGGAAACTGGACGAACCATGTTGTTGGTAAGAATTTAGGATCTGTGCTGCGGTGAGTCCCAGCGGCGACTTACTCCAATCCAACCTCGGATCTTCGCGCGCAGGGGCTCGAGGGAGTGTGAGACTCCCATCCTCAAGCACACGGTCGTGGAAATCGCGAATGGAAAACTGAGACCCAACGCTCGTTCTGCCTCGAGCCTGGCCTGGCGAATCTCTCGATAGCCCACCATGTAGGACAGGCCTTGTCCTCGCCGCAATCCGTCGTCGCAAGATTGTTCCTCAGCTTTATCCTGAGTGCGCCCAGTAACCATGAGGTAATCAATGGCCTGTTGTCGCAGACCGCCCCTTCGCGTGAAGGCCCGGTTCTGCGACGAGCGTGGCCATGTAAAAGAGGCGAGCGTCCAATGCCGCAAACTTCTCCGCCGGCGTCACGTAGGAGCCTCCATTTCGCCTGCAACATCCTCTCCATAGATTGCCCATCCCTCACCGAATGCCGAATTCCCCAAAAATCGCTTGAGTGGGTGTGTTCCCGCCCCTCGCTCCCTAGCAATAGCGACCTGCAGATGATGACCTGGAACTGCCTCGTGGAATGCTAGCGTTGGGAGCCTCGCCGATTCCGGGCTCGGTCGCCCGATACAGGTTCGCTGGAAAACGGCCGGCCGGTCACCGGTTTCAGGGGCAGGCACGTACCGACTCGGCGTTGAACGCTCTTGGGAGACTGGGGTGGCTACAACGCGGATGGGCGCTTTAGGCGGATCCCAAACCACAGTCGCAAATCGGTTCTCGGGCGGGCCATCATGCTCTCGACTAGTCGGGTCACACTGTCCCGATCTGTCACTGTATTTTTCGGATCTTGCTTTATGCGCTCGCGCGCTTCTGCGAGATCACTCGTCCCAAAGCTCCGCCTCGCCGTCTCTCGTAGCTGTGCCGTTATGCGTTGAACCTCCTCCTGCGCGAATCCAAAGATCTCCTCGGGTGTTATATGCAGAGTGGTATATCGAAAGATCGCCGCCTATCAACACGCATCACCGTCAGGGAGCTCGCTCACCGTGACTTCCTGTGCGCGCCCTTGGGAGGTACACCGAATCCAGGAAGGCCGCGAACCGCAGAAGCGCAGGGTTGTCCGGGGATCTGCGTAACGAGCAGTCCACGATAGGTCGCCTGAAACTCAGGCGTGGAGTCGCGCTTCGCTGGACTGTAAAGCGGGGATGACTTTAGAGGTAACTCGGCTAGGCCGCGGATCTGCTGCCGTACGCGCTCCACAACGACCCGCGGAGCTGTCACGCCGGCAGCCATGCCCTCTCGGAGGTTACTGATCTCGACGTCTATGTACCCCGGGACTTGCCCCCAGCGGGCCAGAGCCTGCCTGCGCAGCGAATCACTACCGATGGGTTGAGCTTGAGCAAGGAGTGGCCAGGCCGTTTGCCAGCCCCCCGCCTGATCGAGATTCTGCACCCGAAGCCGGCAGCTCCTCATCGCGACACTGGATTCGAGCTGGAAGCGCAATGCGCCCGCCAAAACCAAGGAAGAGCGCTCCAGGCTGGACGTATCAACGCGATTGAGCGCACGCAACCATCCATCGATCTTCTCGTTCCAGGCTCGTTCAGCGCCTTTGGTAAGATCCGACAGTCGATCGTGGCGCTGTCCGGGCATTCCAACTCCTCGAGGCTCGCGTACTCAGGCATCCGCTGCAGGAGATGCCTCAAAGAAGGTATCCGCAAGCAGTTCTACCTCTTCGACTGCGCCTGAATTGATCGGCGACGGAATTTTAGGAGCACGGGCGCACGCAGGAGCGGTTATGCTAACGAAAAGGAGTCGCGCAGCTATTCTGCGACGGAGGCGGGGCGACATCTGCATTGAGCACTCCGTTCATGTTGGCTGCCTTGTGATCCGCTGTGCAACAGGCATAACCTGCCGAGCCAAAAGGGGTGCTGCCCGGGCTAGCGAGGTAGGAGTTGGCACTGGCTCCAAGAGCACGTCCACTCCGCCTTGGTGAAGGTATGCCGGCCAAGCACCTCGCATACAAGAAAAGTATGTAGGGGAACCGAACTTTGGCCCTTGTCTTATAACCCCACACTCGTTCGAGGGCTGGCTCAAAGGGCGGTACTGACAAATCGGCCTCCTTCTATCTCTTAACCCCAGGAATCTTCGAGGGCTGGCTTAAGGGTAGTAGGATGTCGGCCTGTCTTGTCCTTAGGCACGCCCTAAGGAGTGCTCAATCGGGTGTGCCGAGGTGTTGGTCATGCTCTTTTGGTCTATTTGGGTTAGACTCACGAGAATGGCAACCATGGGATGCCTGTGACCTAGAACAAGGATTTCTGCTATGCTGTGCAGTTACACTAAATTTCGCAGGCTGATACTGCTGACCCTCTTTGTCACCGCCTGCGGCGACGACTCCACCGGCCCCGACGGCCCCACCGCCCGCAACGACATCGGCGAGATGGCCCGCGACGAGGTCGAGGCCGCCCTCGACGCCCTTACCCTGCCGACCTCGCTCGCCCCGCTCAACGTCGGCGGCCCGCCCTGCGCCGCCCCCTCGGTCCCCACCGACGACGACGGCGACGGCATCCCCAACGACGCCACCTACCTCTTCACCGCGCCGCCCTGCCGCTACAGCGACGTCCGCGGCTCCACCCTCGACATCGTCGGCCAGCTCCGGGTCCAGGACCCGACCGCCACCGCGTCGTTCGGCTACGAGGGCACCCTCACCGCCCTCCGCAACACCCTCACCCCCGACGACGAGGACGACCCCGACTACAGCGTCACCCGCAACGGCTCCCGCTCGCTCTCCGGCACCACCGCCGGCCTCCAGCTCGAGACCGACCTCCAGGTCGTCCGCACCTTTCCCGGCCAGCCCGACGGCATGATCGAGGAGCTGTGGACGGTCGGCTTCACCCCCGAGGCCCAGCTCCAGATCAACCAGCCGCTCCCCGACGGGACCCTGACCGTCTCGGGCACCATGAACTGGACCCGCGGCGCCGAGAGCTTCCCGATCGAGGCGGCGACCGAGACCGCGCTCCACTTCGACGGCGACTGCGCCGAGGTGCAGCGCTTCGACGGCGGCGAGCTCCGCCTCAACGGCGACTTCGGCGACGAGCCGGGCTACATCCGGCTCCGGTGGTAGGAGTGCGGCGTGGAGCCCGCAGATGGACTTCGTCGCCGCGGAGTAGCCCCGGAACATCGTTCCGCCGAGGTCTCTCGGCGGCGTCACGTGCTCGCCATCGTGCTCCTGGCCCGCCCCCTGCCCGGCACTGTGGGACGGTGATGGTGTGCTTCCGTGCGTCGCGGCTTGACACACCCCGTCCCAACCCACATTCTGGCGCGCACTCCTCGACAAAGAGGTTTCCCCACCGGAGGTCGACATGCCCACGCACGTCGCTGCCGCACCGTTGACCGATGAGGACCGCACGACCATTCGGAACATCATCGCGAAGTTCGACGAGGACATGCTCGCTCGCAATCTGGACGCCCTCGTCGCGGCCTACACCGAGGACGCCGTCCTGATGCCGCCGAACGCGCCGATGGTGCGGGGCCGGACCGGGATCCGGCAGTTCTTCGAGAGCTTCCCGGAGGTCACCGAGTTCAGACAGAGCCCGGTCGAGATCGCCGGGGAAGGGGATCTCGCCTGTCCCTGGGGCACCTACGAGATGACGCTGGTTCCGCCGGGCGCGGCGGCGGTCAAAGACCATGGAAAAGTGCTCGCCGTCTGGGGCAGGCAGCCCCACGGCGCGTGGCTCGTCGCCCGGGTGTGCTGGAATTCCGATCTGGCGGCGGTCACGTAGCCCTACTACCGAGGACCCTCGCGCGCGGGGGAGAGGCCCATGAAGACCTATATGATTCCGTTCGCCGCGCTGCTCGCGCTGGCGGCGTGCTCGCCTGCCGACCGAACGGCTGGGCCGTCGCTGGCCCCAGCGGCGGCCTCCGAGGCCAGCCGTCCACTGACCGGGCAGTGCGACACGGAGGTCACCATCCTGAGTGTCTCGCCGGATGGCCGCCTCGATCTCGCCATCGAGTACACCTGCCGGATCTCGCATCTGGGGCTGACCCACAACACGGTCATCCAGTCCGTCATTCCGGCCGGGCCTCCCCAGGGCTCACTCCTCCCGACGGTGGTCAACAACACCGGCGCGTACGTGGCGGCCAACGGCGATCGGGTGAGCTCGTCGTTCTCCGGAACCGGCGTCACCAATCTTGCCGACTTCACCGCGACGTTCGAAGGCACGGAGACCTTCCTCCCGGGGACCGGCCGCTTCGCCGGCGCCTCCGGCTCGGCGCACATCGAGGGTACCGCGGTCCTCGATCCCGCCACCGGCACGGGGACCGCTCACTTTACGCTGGAAGGAACCATCACGTACTGATCTCAGAGCCGTAACCGGCTCACCGTGCGTCGCGCCGACATAGAGCCGTGCCCGTCCGGGCCGGGCTCGGCCACGGGTGCCGCCCCCGTGCGCAGGGAGCGCTGTCGGCCTAGAGGCGTCGCGGTTTTCGAGGCACCGTGGTATATACGGGAGATCGGAGGTGTCGATGAGCCGACGTGCTTCGATCCCGCTCATAGCTCTTGGTCTGACCCTGCTGTGCGGCTGCGCTGCCACCGCCCGGTCCGCCGCCGCGGTCCCCCAGGACGACCCCGACTGCTCCTTCCATTCAGCCACGACCTGCTGGACCATGGCCGGCCGGTTTCCGGCGCCGCGCGCCGCCGCGGCGGATTCCGTGCCGGACGATCTCGGGCATCAGCCGCCGGCCGTGCTGGCGAAGGGCGCCGATAGCGCCGCGGTCTCGCGGTAACGCCGCCGCTTGCCTGAGCCCCGACGGCCCTCTATCGTAGGACCGACCCCTTAAATCATCGGATGTACGCACTCGCCCTCGCTCTGGCGTTGCCGGCTCTCGTCGCACAGGCGCGCGACTCGGACCCGCGCGCCGTCGTGCTCGAGGCGATGCTCGCCGTCGAGGGCGACAGCGTCGCCGCCGCGAGCGCGCGCTGGAATTCGCTCGACCCGGCGGCGCGGCTGGGGCTCGCCACGCTCGCTCGGCTGACCTACGACTACGCCGCGGCCGGCCACCTCTACGGCACTCTCACCGCAGCCGACTCGACGCGGCCGGACCGATTCGCCGCCTACGCCCGCCTCGGACAGGCCTGGGGCCTCGAGGACCAGGGCCGGAGCACGGACGCGGGGATCCAGTTCGCCGAGGCCCGCAGGGTGGCGCGCGCGGCGGGCGATCGCAGGGCGGAGGCGGAGGCGCTGGTCGGGATGGCGTATCCGCGCGGCCGGGTGGAGGGCACGGCCGTGGGCCTCGCGCTGCTCGACACCGCGGCGACGCTGATCGAGCCGACCGATCTCGCGCTGCGCTCGGAGCTGCTCCGGCGCCGGGCGATCTTTCTCGGCGTCCTCGGCGATACCGGCGCGCTCGCGGCCGCGACTGCGAGCCGGGAGCTCGGAAGCCGAGCGGGCGTGTTGCGGATGGTGGCGCAGGGTCACCGCGCCGTCGGAAAGATCCTGCAGTGGAAGGGCCACCTGGGCCCCGCGCTCGACGCCTTCAACCAGGCGGAGCCGCTCTTCCGCCGCGCCCGCGATCTCACCTGGGCGGCCGTCAACAGCATCGACCGCGCCGACGTGCTGCTGGGGCTCGGCCATCTCGGCGACGTGCGGGAGGCGCTCGACGCCGCCATTCGCGACGGCCGCACGGCGCGGAGTCCGTACGCCCTCGGCACCGCGCACGTCGGGTTCGGCGCGGTCGCGATCGAGCTCGGCGACTTCGCCACCGCCGACGAGCACCTGCGGGAGGCCATCGAGCAATACCAGGCGCTGGGTGACACCTCGAGCGTCATGAAGGCGCGGACCTGGCGCGTGCACGTCGCCGTCGCGAACGGCGACTACGCCACCGGGAAGCGGGAGGAGCACGACATCCTGGCGTTCTACCGCCGCACCGGCGAGCCGCCGGAGCAGTACATGGCGCACCGCGGCCTCGCGGCGATCGCCATGCTCGAGCGGGACTGGCCCACGGCGGCGCACGAGCTCGCCGAGGCGCGCGTCATCGCGCGAGAGGTCCGGCTGCCGGTGTGGGAATGGGCGCTCAGCGACGACCAGGGCCGCCTCGCCCTCCTGCGCGGCGATCTGGCGACCGCGGAGCGGACGTTGGGCACGCTGCTCCGCGACCTCGAGGCCGACTCGACTCCACACCAGCAGCTGCGTCGCTATGCGACGCGGATCCGGCTGGCCGACATTCACGCCCGGCGCGGCGAGCTCGCGCGCGCCGAACGGGAAGCGGTCGCCGCCGCGGACCGGCTCGACGCCTGGCGCGCCACGCTCGAGGATCAGGCGCAGCGACTGCTCGCCTTCCAGGCCCGGCAGACCGGCCATCTCGCCACACCGCCGCTCCTCGACGATCAGCAGGAGAGCATGGCACGCGTGATCGGCGCGCTCGCGTCGGCGGGACGGATCGGCTCCGCCTTCGAGCTCGCCGAGCGGCGCCGAGCCCGCGAGCTCCTCGATCGGCTGCTGCAGGCCGACGCGTCGCGGGTCGGGGCCGCCGAGCCGGCCAAATCGGGCACGGGAATGCCTCGTGTGGCCGAAGTGCCCACGGCCGAGCAGATCGCGGGGGCGATTCCCGACGAGCAGACGGCGGTCGTCGAGTTCGTCGGCGGGGTGCGCGACGGGCCGCTGACGGTGTTCGTCGCGCAGCGCCGAGGGGTCCGTGCCCGCGTGCTCCCTCCCCTGGGCCCGGCCGCGCAGGGCATCGCGCGGCTGGCGGGACTGCTGAACGCCGGCTCGGATCCCGGGCCACTGGATCGCGAGCTCGGTGCCCTGCTGCTCGATTCGGCCGTGGCCGAGCTCGGACCGGAGGTCACCCGGCTCGTGATCATTCCGGACGGGCCGCTGCACCGCGTGCCGTTCGACGCGCTCCGGCTCGCCGACGGCCGCCTGGCGGTGGAGCGGTTCGCGATCTCGCTGGCGCCGTCCGCCGGGGTTTTGCGGGAGCTGTGGCGACGGCGGCAGTCAGCAGAGGAGCAGCAGGTGCGGATACTCGCGCTCGGCGACCCCCGCTTCGGCGGCGGGAAGGCGGACGAAGGCGCCGCGGCCGAAGCGTTTCGCGAGGCCTTCGCGACGGCGGGCGGGCTCCCGCGCCTGCCGGCCTCCGCGCGCGAGGCACGACTCGTTGCACGCTACGGAGACGGCGATGTGCGCCTGCGCGACGATGCCAGCGAGGCCTATCTCAAGCGGGCGCCGCTCGGCGAGTTCCGGGTGCTCCACTTCGCCACCCACGCCGTCGTGGACGACCGCAGCGTCGCCCGCACCGCGATCGCGCTGACGCCGGGAGCGCTGGAGGATGGATTCGTGGCACCGGCCGAGCTCGCCGGGTTCGGCCTCCATGCCGACCTCGTGGTGCTCTCGGCCTGCCGGACCGCGGGCGGGGTGGTGGTCGCGGGGGAAGGGGTCCAGGGGCTCACCGCGCCGTTGCTCCAGGCGGGCGCGCGGAGCGTGGTGGCGACCCGCTGGCGGATCGCGGATCGGGCTGCCCTCCGCATGGTCGAGCCGTTCTACGACGGGTTGGCGGCCGGGCTTCCGGTCGGGGACGCATTGCGCGCCGCCAAGCTCGCGGCACTGCGTCGCGGAGCGCCTCCGCGCGAGTGGGCGACGTTCACGGCGGTAGGCGATCCGCTGGTTCGCGTCCCTCTCCGGCAGCCGCCCTTTCCGTGGCTGGTGTGGGCCGCGGGTCTGACCGGCGCGGCACTGGTCGGCGGGCTCCTCTATCTCGTGGCTGACAGACGCAGACCGATTACGGGCGGTCCGCTTTAGCCTTGACGACGCCTGTACCGCTCCCTATCTCAGGGCTACATCACTCGGTAGTGGTACCCTCGCGGGTCCCTCGCCCTCTCCGCCAATCCCATCCGACGGGTCCGCGAAGGACTCCATTCGCAGGAGGCCAGCCATGCGTGCACTCCTGGAGTCTTCATCCCGGCAACTACTGATTCGCCAAGGAACGACCTGCCTGCTGCTCGCCGGAAGTCTTGCCGGCGCGGCGGCGTGCTCGAAGCAATCGGAGGAGGAGATCGGTGCCGCGCGCGAGCCGGCCGCGGCCCGCGACAGCGTCGGGCGCGAGCCGGAGTCGTCGAAAGAGACCCTGGGCAAGCGGGACTACCGCCCGGTCGCCGAGAAGGTGGTCGCCCAGAGCGCGAGAGTGAAGGAAGGCGACCTCGTCCTCATCAACGGCAGCGACGAGGACCTGCCGCTCCTGGAGGAGCTGGCCCTCGAGGTCCGCAAGCGGGGCGGCTCCACGATCGTCACGGTCGGAACCACCGGCTTCAACCGCCGGACTTACGACGAGGTGCCCGCGAAGTACGACGTCGTTCCGCCCGAGGCCGCGCTCAAGCTCCTGAGCGTCATCGACGTGTTCATCGCGACTGAGGCGGGCGAGGAGCGCACCCTCAAGGGAGTGCCGCCCGAGCGGATCGCCGCGAGGGGCAAGTCGTTCGCGCCGGTCGGGGAGCTGCAGCGCAAGCGGAATATCCGGAACGTGTTCCTCGGCAACGGGCTCTACCCCAGTGCCGAGAGCGCCGAGCGCTACGACGTCTCCCGGGGCGAGCTGGCGGACATGCTGTACAGCGGCGTGGACATCGATTTTGACCAGCTCCAGCGGACGGGCGACGAGGTGCAGCGGGCGCTGGCGGGAGGGAAGGAAGTGCGCATCACGGCACCAAACGGGACCGACCTGCGCATGCGCATCGCCGGGCGCCCGTCGCGTGTGAGCGACGGCATCATCTCGCCCGAGGACCAGCGCGAGGGGGCCAGCACGGTCTGGCTGCCGGCGGGAGAAGTGTACGTGGTCCCGGTCCCGGGGACCGCCGAAGGCGTCGTGGTCGCCGACCAGGACTACTTCCGCGGAGAGCCCGTCGAGGGCCTGCGGCTCGAGTTCAAGGGCGGAAAGCTCGTCTCGATGACGGCGAAGTCGGGGCTGGACGAGCTCAAGGCCCAATACGACGCGTCCGGACCCGGCAGGGACGTGCTGGGGGTGCTCGACATCGGGATCAATCCGGGCCTCAAGCTCCCGGCCGAGAAGCCGATCTATCCCTGGAGCCTGGCGGGGATGGTGACCATCAGCGTGGGGAACAACACGTGGGCCGGGGGCGACAACGCGGTCTCGTTCGGGCTCGCGCCCCATCTGCCGAACGCCACGGCCACTGTGGACGGGAAGGTGCTGGTGCGGGACGGCAAGCTCGCAGTGGGAGAGCGAGTAGCGGCACAGTAGCCGGCGCGACCGGCACCGGGGTCGACTGTGACCCCGGTGCCATCGCCGGGCCGGTCGCTTGTCGCGCCCGCGTACCACTGGCTATGTTGTGTCCCCCCTGGAATACGCCACGTCTCTCAGTCGGCGATGTCATTCTTTCTGGTCCGGCGCGCCCGCGTGCGCCCGCAGTTCGCGAAACTGTACCCGGAGATCGTGCCTGGGGTGTGGATCAGCGCCAGGCGCGCAACTCGCGTGGTTCAGCGACGCCCGAAGGCCCCGAGAGGACCGCCCCACTCCCGACGACGGCCGCGTGCTCCCGGATCTCCACTTCGAGTTCCGGGGCGGCAGGCAACGCCTGCTGGATCACGCAGGCGGGTGGACGGCGCGAGCCGAGCCGCGACTGCGGCCCTGAAGGGCACGGGCCGACCTACACCAGCCCGAACCGCGTGCCCAGTGCAGTACCCGTCCGTCCACTCGAAGTTGTCCATCGCGCTCCACACGAAGTTGCCCTTCACCCGATCCGGCCTCTCAGGCGCAGGACATCACGCTGCGATCGGTGCGGCTCCGGACCCTGGAGCAGGACCGTTGCTGTCGATACCCGCCGGGGTGGTGGCCCAGACCGGCGTCGAGAACTACGCCACGCGAGCCAAGGTCCTGGTGCGGTCCACCCTGCGACTGCGCTACGGCACGACGGCCCAGCAGCTTCCGAGCGGTGCTCGACGGCATTCGCGGGTTGCTCGCCGCGCATCCGCGGCTGGAGACCGAGACCTCGCGCATCCGTCTGGTGGACTTCGGATCTCAGGCCATCGAGCTCGAGCCTTCGCCTACGTGCTGACCGCGGACGTCCCGGAGTTCCTGGCCGTGCGCGAGGACCTGTTGCTACGGGTGGCCGGGATCGTGGAGTCGTCCGGGAGCGCCTTCGCCCAGCCGACCCGGTTCGTCTATCTGCAATCGAGCACCAACGCCGATCGCCGGCCCGACCTCCGTGCCTTGCCGCTACGCTCCTTGTCTGATCCTCGACATAAACCAAGGTCCAATGTTCAACCGCGCCGGTTGGCCGCATACTAGCGCCCCCGCCCAGGCGCGAAGTCGATCTTCATCACCGAGAACGGCTGCGGAGCGTCGGACGTGGTAGCCGAGGCGGCCGGGTGTTACGACTCTGACCGGGTCATGTTCCTGCGCGCGTGTCTCGCGCAGCTCCAGCGCGCGACGTCGGACGGCGTGCCGGTGGACGGGTACTTCCTCTGGAGTGCGCAGGACAACTTCGAGTGGATGGATGGCTTCGGCACCCGGTTCGGGCTGATCTACGTGGACTTCAAGACCCAGCGGCGGATCCCGAAGCTCAGCGCCGAGTGGTTCCGCGTGGCATCCCGGCAGAACGCCGTGGTCTAGCGCGTCGCGGACGCGATCCATCGATCGAGGGGCTGACGCGTGACCCATTTCCCCTATAGCTGTGTAGTGCGCGCGGGAGCGAAGAGCGCTTCGATGCGGCGACCCAGGCCATGTTCGGATGCCTACACCTTCACGGTCGGCATCTCGATGGAGCTGGACCTTCGCGCCGCGTTGGCCGCGGCCATGGTGGCCTGGGCATCCACGCCACTTTCCGCCCATACGACCCGCTCCCCGAGCGCGGTGGACGCATCTATGGGCTGGGCATGCCGCCCGTCTGGAAGGGCTACGCCGGCGGCGGGATGGGATGGTACGACCCGGGGGACGACGGAGCTCACTTCTTGGTCCAGGGCCGTTTCGGCGGTGACGCGCGACCTCACGAGTCCCGTGATCGGCGCCGCCGCGGTCGGCGAGCGAGGTGTATGGCGGATACCGCGGTACCCGAGAAGCTGGATGGTGGCGTCCGCGCGCTGTTCACCATTCCGAGTCTCCGTCTTGGCCACCGGGTGGCTGGAACTTCCCCGATGGCGACGTGTCGGGGATCATCCGGCGATGGGTTCGCTACCCGCCGCGGCGGCATCTTCGGCCGGGGGCTCCATAGCTGCGCCTCGAGTGGGTCCCCGGTCACCACGACACCTTCGGCGCCGGCATCACCGCTCCCGCTGTGGGGCCGGAACATCGGGAGGACGCGGCCACGGCGCGCGGCCGTCCCCAGTGGGCGGGCCGACATCGAGCGTGTGGGAAGCTGAGACGCCCCGGACGCGAGGCCTCGATTCGGTTGCTCGACGGGATTGCGCGAGGAAGCGCTCTGGATCGCGCGGCTGACGATGCCGTTGCTGGACCACGGCGGCGCCAGAGGCGAGCAAGGCGTATGCGGCCGAGCTGGCCGCCGTTCGCGAGCGGCTCGACCGGGCACCGCTGGCCGCCCGCCAGCGCGCCTTTCATGACGGACTGGACCGTGTGTTCGCCGCGCGGCTAGTGCCCCGGAGGCGGGCCCGCGCTTCGGCGAGGCGGCGCGACGGATCCTGCTGAGCAGGTGCTGCTTCCGTACGACCGCCTCCTCGGACAGCGCAAGGACCCCGACGGGCTCGGGGAGTTCATCGCGAGCGCCAACGCCGGGTTCGCGGGCTGGCTGCAGCGCGACGGCCATGTCGCCGAGGCACAGGTCCCCGCAGGTCACATACGTCTTTCAGGGCCTCATGGACATCGCCGAGGCGGTGCGCAGGGACCAGCGGGAGCGGTGGGAAGAGTCACGCTTGGTCTGGCTGCCGCTGCGGCTTCCCCTGCGTGGAGGAGCAGTACGACACCCAGGCTGAGCTGAACGCCCTCATCGCGCAGGCGACGGAGACGCCCGTTCACCCGCGGCAATCACCTTTGGCGTACATCATGAACGAGGCATTCCGACTCGAGTTCGCCCGATCCGTGCTCGCGGCCCGGGACTATCACGTCCTCTGGGTACACGACTTCCGCGGCAAGAACCAAACGGGAGGCCCCGACCGCGTGGGTTTCGAGCAGGTGCTGGTCTACATTGCGTGCCCTCACCCGACGCGTCACGGAGTACGACAGCACTGGGCAGCTCCCGCAGTACTTCGTCTTCCTCGACCAGCACTACTTCGGGCTCAACGACAGCCGGCTCTGGTTCCGGCTGCTGCACGAGCCCATCGACGCGCGCCGCCGAGCCTGCCGAAGGGATTCGAGTCCTGGGAGCGGGAGTTCACGACGGCACAGGCCGCGCTGCGTGAGGCGGTGGCCGGCTCGCACGTGCTCCAGGCCGAGCGACGGCAGTACGGCGACCGCTGGCTGCGCAACCGGATCCGCGTCCAGATCAACATCACTAACCCGGCCGACCATTCGTTCGTCAGCAACCACGTCGTGGGCATTTTCCCCGTGCCGGACAACGTGATGCGGGACCACCGCAAGATCGCCTTCTACGACCTCACGGAGACGGATCCGTGGCGCGGGCAGGCGATGTACACGGGGATGGGAATCGGCGAGCACTACGCCGGGCGCGATTGGGAGGACCGCGCCATCATCCTGCGGGGCCCCGCAACGCTGGGACTCAAGACCGCGGCGCGACACCTGCTGGAGCAGCAGGGACCCCGGCCCGAGGAGATGC
>CAVRLO010000015.1:0-265212 GCA_963721815.1 uncultured Candidatus Rokubacteria bacterium | reverse complement strand
AAGGTCAGAAGCCGGAAGCAGGCGATTGCTATTGGACTCTCACAGGCTCGGAAGGCGGGTGGCAAGGTGCCGACGAAGGGATCCTCAAAGAAATAAGCCCTCGTGAGCTGGTCGACCTTTGACTCGCTTTCAGTGGAACGCGGTTGCCACTCTAGTGAATTCCTTACGCACCTACCAACAGAAACGCCGCTTCGATCAAACGCCAAAACCCAAACCCAAACCGGAAAAGAAGCAGGTGAAGTCCAACCGCCGCTTTGTCGTCCAAAAGCATCGCGCCAGAAACCTTCACTATGACTTTCGTCTCGAAGCCGACGGCGTGTTGAAGTCGTGGGCCGTTCCCAAAGGGCTCTCGCCAAATCCCAGGGTGAAGCGGCTCGCAATGGCTGTCGAAGACCACCCACTCGACTATGCCAATTTCGAGGGGGTGATTCCCGAGGGCGAATACGGCGGTGGCACCGTGATGGTTTGGGACCGCGGAACCTACGAACCTGAAAACGGAGAGCACATTGGCACGCTCATCAAGAAAGGAGAGGTCAAGCTCAAACTGAAAGGCAAGAAGTTGAAAGGCTCGTGGGTTTTGGTACGAACCCGCGATCGGAACTGGCTGCTGATTAAGCATCGCGACCAGTATGCGTCGGAGAATGAGCTGACGGAGACTTCTCCGAAGTCAGTATTGACGCAGCGTACTCTGGCAGAAATTAATCTCAAGAAGGGAGGCAATGTGGAGAAGGCTGCCAGCGGCGATCCTCGATCTTTACCTCATCTCAAAAAGACCCTGCGACGTAGGTAGATCTCTCCCATGCATCGAATTTTCATGCTTTCGCCGGCCTATTGTGGCGGCAAACGCTCCCAGCTTCTGCTGCACTCGCAGGCTCAGTTTGATTTGCGCAACGCCTCCGCGGCGAGTCGGGCGTCGAACTCGGAGAATTGTTCAGCTTTTTAAGCGGTCTCTACTTTCGCGGCAAGCTGACCTACAGCACCACTTTTGCGCTCCCCCCGGTTGGAACTCCCGGAACCGTTGTGATCACTCCGACCCGGGGCCTCAGTCGCCAACGAACCTCTTCATTTGGAACGTCTGCTCGAGTTTGTTCAAGTCGAGATCGGGTTGACAGAGAAACGCTTCCTAGGACCGCTGGAATTAAGTGCCCAGCATTTGGCCCGACAGGTGGGTGAGGACTGTGAGGTGGTCTTGTTGGGCAGCATTGCAACAGACAAGTATCTCGATACGCTGACTTCCATTTTCGGTGACCGGCTGCTATTCCCTGCCGAATTTGCAGGGCGTGGCGATATGAGCCGAGGAGGGTTGCTTTTGCGCTGCGTCACTGAGAAACGCGAACTGACTTACGTTTCTCTCTCGCGCGGCGCAAGGCATGGCAACCGTCCCCCGAAGCTTCCACGATTGAGATCGTGACGAGTCCGACACCCAATGTTGCGATATCCCGATCAAGGCGTCTCGACCGCCCTGCATCTACAACGGTCATCCCGAAAACTCGAGACGAGGTCGACCTCTGGTTGGAGGGTCGACTGGTGCACCTGACGGGCCTCCGCAAGGTGTTCTGGCCCGGTTCAGGGCTGACCAAAGGCGATCTGTTGCGTTACTACCTGGAGGTCTCTCCTGTTCTGCTGCCACATTTAGCGGGCCGGGCAATGGTGATGAAACGTTATCCCGACGGAGCTGAAGGTGAGTTCTTTTTCATGAAGCGGGCGCCGACATCGCGACCGGAATGGCTGGAAACCTGCGCGATCAAGCATGCCTCGGGGAATGTGATTCACTTCCCAATGATACAAGACCTGGCCTCATTATTGTGGGTGGTAAACTTGGACGCATTTATCTCAATCCGCGGTATGCGCGCTGTGACGATGTGTATCGGCCCGACTACCTGCATTTCGATCTGGATCCGGTGAAAGGGACGCCTCTCAAGAAAGTTCTGGAGACGCCGCTCACCTGCACGACGCGCTGCAAAGCTTGAAGATCGCGAGTCTCGTCAAGACCACTGGCTCCCGGGTCTTCACGTGTATGTGCCCATTGTTCCGGTCCCAAGCAAAAAGACGTGTGGACCTTCAGCAAAATCGTTTGCTCAGCGGTTGGCAGACCGATACCCGCGCTTGATCACACTCAAGTACCGTGTTGAGAAGCGTCCGGCCGGACATGTCCTCGTGGACTACAACCAAAACGCCTGGGGCCGCACCCTGGCGTCCGTTGTATTCGGTCAGGCCGCGGCCCTCAGGCTCCGATCTCTATGCCGGTGCGACGGGAAGAAGTAAGGAAAGGATTCCGCTTGGAAGACTTTCGAATCGACAATGCACCGTCACGCATCCGGCGGCTTGGCGATCTGTGGAAGCCCTTGCTTCGAATCGCGGCCGGGTTCGATTGGAACGATTCTTATGAAGTTGCCTGTGTCGCCGCCATATCCACCCATGGAGGCACGTACGGTGGAACATCCCTTCAGGCCCAGAGTGGCAATACGAAGCGAAGTGGGACGGCTTCCGCTGCCTGGCTTTTCCGACGGGAGCACCATCGAACTGCAATCAAAGTCTGGCCGTCCTCTGACTCGTTATTTTCCGGACGTTGTTGCATCTCTGCAGTCGCTTGGGCCAAAGAAATTTGTTTTGGACGAGAAGTCGTCATACCGTTCAAAGGGGGACTCTCGTTTGATGAGCTGCTTTTGCGGATCCACCCTGCCGCCAGTCGAGTCAACAAGCTGGCCAAAGAGCATCCTGGAGTGTTTGTTGCGTTTGATCTGTTGGTTAACGAGAGGGGAAACAATCTGGTAAACCAACCTCTGGAGCTTCGCCGGCAACATCTGGAGGCGTTCGCAAAGAATTTCCTTCGCAGTAACGATTCTGTTTCACTTTCTCCCGCAACGCGCGACGTGAAGTTGGCGCGCCAATGGTTCAAAAACGTTGGCGCGTCACTCGATGGGATCATTGCCAAGCGCGTCGATCTACCTATCAGTCGGGCGAGCGCACTGGCATGGAGAAGATCAAGAAAACGTTCAGCCGATTGTGTTGTGGGTGGACTTCGATATGCAAGTACGGGAAAGATGATCGGTTCGTTGTTGTTGGGTCTATACCATGACGCGGGACTGCTGCATCATGTCGGCTTCACCTCAAGTCTCGATCAGGTCCAGCGCAAAAAGTTGACCCCTAAATTGGAGGCTCTGGTGCAATCACCTGGTTTCACAGGCCAGGCCCCAGGGGGACCCAGCGCCGCTGGTCAACGGGACGTTCCGCCAGGTGGCAGCCATTGGCGCCGAGGCTGGTTGTTGAAGTTCAATACGACCATTTTACCGGTGGCCGTTTTCGGCATGGCACGCGTTTCTTACGCTGGCGGCCCGACAAGGCTGCCCGCCAATGCACGATGGATCAGGTGAAGCACCGGGGTTCCGAAATGTCTTTGTTCGCCGGAGACAGACTCCATTCACGGCCGCGCAAGCGCGGAACTTCTCAGTTGGAGTAAATCCGAATTTCTTTAAGGTATGTCCCGCGGCAATGGACGCAAATTCGATCGTCTGGCTTTCGGGGAGTAATGCTTTTCACTTGCTGAAGTTTGCAACTCTCGCACTCCATCCATTGGTTGATGGCTTTCACTTTTGTTGCCCGCATGGTTACCTCCTGAAACTCGCTCTCTTAGTGCAGGCAATCTGTTCTCCAGAGACGCATTGGTCTGGTTTTGATCCCCCACGACGCCTTTTCATTTGTTTTGTTGCTTCGCCGTTGGAGGAGGTTGTGCCCACCTTGGGAATTTGGTAGCAAATTGAACATCAGCTCCAACGTCGGCTTGATGGATTTTCTACCGAAGGTTTAATTTTTTGCACTGTCGCACTTTGTGCTTCTTGGTGGAACTTCCAAGGAGTGTGGGTCTTGGCCGTTTGCCTTTTGACGCACTTGCCGTGGACGGGTTCAAAATGATCAGCGGAAAGGCGCGGCTTGGCGTCAAAATCCATGATGTGTCGCCGATGGATTGCTTGCGAAGTGCCTAAGCCATTCTGCGTTTGACCATCCGACACAGCATTGCTCCCAATTCATGTGCGTTCTTGCGGAGTTGTCAATCAATGAGATATCTCGCACTCGCCTGTGATTACGATGGAACGTTGGTGGTGGATGGCTGTGTAGCGAGCGAGACAGTATCGGTGCTCGAACGTGTCCTCGCGTCTGGGCGAAAATTAGTCCTCGTCACAGGCAGAGAACTCAACGATCTTCGCTCTGTTTTCTCGCGTCTGGATCTTTTCGAATGGGTGGTTGCCGAAACGAGGTCTGCTCTACCGACCCGCGGACAACCTCGAAAAGGTCCTGGGAGAAACTCCCTCGGAACAGTTCGTTGCTGCCTTGCGCAAAGCACGCGTGGAGCCTCTCTATGTTGGCCAGGTAGTGGTGGCCACCTGGAAACCTCACGAAAAGGCTGTGATCGATGCGATTCGCGATCTGGGGCTCGAACTCCAGGTAATCTTCAATAAAGAAGCGGTCATGGTGCTTCCCGCTGGTATCAACAAAGCCACCGGGCTGAAGGCTGCCCTCAAAGAGCTTGGCGTTTCTCTTCACAACGTCGTGGGCGTGGGTGATGCCGAGAACGACCATGCCTTCATGAGCGTTTGCGAATGCTCAGTGGCAGTCGGCAACGCGTTGCCGTCAATCAAGGAAAGAGCAGACATCATCACTCCAGGGGAGCGCGGCTGCGGAGTAATCGAACTTGTTAATCAGCTCCTCGCAGATGACCTTGGTCAGTTTGATTCCCACCTGAAACGGCATCAGATCGTGATCGGACGACCGACCGCAATGAGGTAAAGCATCTGCCTTATGGGGTAAACGCGCTGCTGGCAGGCAAGTCGGGTGGCGCGAGAGCTACGGCTACACGAGCGAGTTCCCCGTCGAGCGCTACTACCGGGACGCAGGGCAGCTGGCTTCGAGCCCGACTCCATGACGCGGGCCCCTCTCGCCGGACTCCGCGTCCTCGCGGTCTCGCAGTTCGGCGCGGGCCCGTTTGGAACGCAGGTGCTCGCGGACCTCGGCGCCGATGTCATCAAGATCGAGGACCCCACGGTCGGCGGCGACATCGCCCGCTACGTGCCGCCCTTCCGTGACGAGCGCGATTCGCTGTATTTCCAATCGTTCAATCGCGGCAAGAAGTCGATCACGCTCGACCTGCGCGCCCGGCCGCCGCCGCCGTCCTGCACGACCTCGTCCGGGTCTCGCACGCCGTCTACAACAACCTCCGCGGCGACCTGCCGGAGAAGCTCGGCCTGACCTACGCGACGCTCGGCGCGGTGAATCCCGCGATCGTCTGCTGCTCGCTCTCGGGCTTCGGCAAGTGCGGCGAGCCGGCGTCGACTTCGCGAGGGCTACCTCGATGCTCGGGCTCATGATCGGGCTCTGGGACGCGCAACGCTCGGGGATCGGCCGCGACGTCGACGTGTCCTTGCTCGACACCGCGGTCAGCATGCTCTCCTACTTCGCGATCTGGTCGCTGAATCGCGACTGGACGCCCGAGCGCGTGGCGGACTCGGACACCAGACGCTCGTGCCCGCGCAGAACTTCCGCACGAGTGACGGCTGGCTCGTCGTCTTTTTCAACAAAGAGAAGTTCTGGATGGCCCTCGTCGACGCGCTCGACCTTCCGGACCTCAAGGCCGATCCGCGCTTCGCCACGTTCGCCGATCGCCTCGCCCACAAAGTGGCGCTCCTCGAGATCCTCACACCGCGCTTCGCCGCCCGCACCACGCGGGAGTGGCTCGCGCGGCTCTCCGGGCGCGTCCCGTGCGCGCCGGTCAACACGATGCACGAGGCGCTCGAGGACGAGCAGGTGCGCAGCGCGAGATGATCCTGGAGGTCACGCACCCGCACTTCGGCGTGCTACGCGAGGTCGCCTCCCCGATCAAGACGGCCGGCGCGGTCACCGCTCCGGCGCCCGCGCCCGGGCTCGGCGAGCACACCGACGGTCTGCTGAGCGAGTTGCTTCACTACTCTCCTGAGCGCATCGCCGCGCTTCGCGCGGCCGGCGTCCTCGGCGATACCGGCCCCGAAACGACGGCGTCGTGATGCTGGCGAAGCCCTGACCGACGACGCTCGGGGGTAGTCTAGGAGGATGGTCGAGCGGGCCACCCCCGAGTCGGACGTCGAGGATGTCACCCAGGAGGCGGTCGCTCCGCCCTGGATGACCATCCTCCACAACTGCGACTGCCACACCTTCGAGCAAGTCGTGAAGCAGCTCCAGAAGGCGATCGGTTGCAGCGAAGCCAAGGGCTGGGAGTTCGCCTGGCAGGTCCACAACACCGGCCGGGCCGTGGTGAAGGTCGGCGCCGAAGCCGAGTGCGTCCGAGTCGGCAACGTCCTCGCGTCGATCGGCCTCGTCGTCACGGTCGTCCAGTCGTGAGCACGGGTGCTCCTCTCGCCTACCGGCGCTTGGCCCTGTGGGGCGCGCTGGTCAGCAAGCTCGTGGGCGCCTGGGGTCTCGCGTGGGATATCCAGTGGCACATGACGATCGGGCCGCGATTCCTTCTGGATCGCGCCGCACCTGATGATTTACGGCAGCGTGGTCGCGGGCCTCGTGCTCGGCTGGGGCGTCCTGGCCTACGAATGGTGGCGCGGTATCCCGACCACGCGCGGGTTCCGCCTGGCGGCGTGGGGTCTCGTGCTCGTCGTGTTGGCCGCGCCGATCGACGATCTCTGGCATCGCCTCTTCGGCCTCGACGTGACCCTGTGGAGCCCCCCGCATCTGCTGGCGTTGTTCGGCTCCGCGGTCAGCACCCTCGGCTGCCTGATGATCGCGCTCGAGGTGTACTCGCCCGAAAGCCGGCCCGGCCGGGCCGCGCTCCTGCTGGCGGGTGCCTTGCTCTACGGGGGCATCCGCGTCACCCTCGACCCGGCGTGGCTCTTCGCCTACTCGTACGGCGGCGTCCTCTTCCACGGCTTCGCGATGCTCGCGGCGCTTGCCCTCCCTCCGGCCCTGGTGACGATCGCGCGAGTGTCGAGGTGGCGCTGGGCGCCGATCGTCGTCGTGATGTTGTCCTTTGCGGTGGGGATCGTCGGCCAGCAGATCGGCCGCGCGGGCTTCGCGATCATCGAGCCGGAGTCGTTCATCGGCGAAGAGGTCGCCAAGGACCCGAGCTCGCCGATCGCCGTGGCGCGCGAGATCGCCGAGAAAAACCAGGCGGCGGGGCCGCCGTCGTGGCCGCTGCGGCTGGCGCTGCCGCTCGTCCCGGCGGCGCTGATGACACTGGCCGATCCGCGACGGCGGCCGGGCGCCGCCGCGACCGTCTATGGCCTGGGTGTCTTCGCGGTGTACGCGTGGTTTCTCTCGACCCTGCCCGCGTACGCGCCGCTCGCTCCGACCGGACTCGAGACCGCGACGGCGCTCTTGATCACCCTCGCCTGTGGGGCCGCGGGCGGTCTGGCCGCGCGCTGGCTCGCCGCCCGGCTCGTCGACGGCGCGCCCGAGCCGCGCGTCGGGCGCGGGCGACCGATCGCCCCACTCACATCACCGGGCCGATGATCCAGGGCGCGAACTCTTCCTCGCCGACGCCGGAGAGCTCGCTCTTCGAGCGCTTGCCCGAGGCCACCGCGATCACTTCCTCGAAGATCTGACGGCCGACCGTCGCGATCGGCGTGCCTTCGAGGACGACGCCGCAGTTGATGTCCATGTCCTCGGCCATGTGCCGATACATCAGCGAGTTAGTCGCGAGCTTGATGGACGGCACGGGCTTGCACCCGAACACCGAGCCGCGCCCGGTCGTGAAGCAGATGATGTTGCAGCCGCCCGCGACCAGCCCCGTGATCGACACCGGATCGTGACCGGGCGTGTCCATGAACACGAAGCCGCGCGTCGTGATCGGCTCGCCGTAGAGGAACACGTCCATCATCGGCGTCGTCCCGCCCTTGGTCACGCCGCCCAGCGACTTCTCGAACACCGTCGTGATCCCGCCGGCCTTGTTGCCCGGCGCCGGATTGTTGTCCATCGCCTCGATGCCGCGGCAGTACCACTCCCACCACTTGTAGCGATCGATCAGCTTCTTGGCGACGCCCTCGTTGATGGCGCGTCGGATCAGGAGGTGCTCGGCGCCGTAGATCTCGGGCGTCTCGGCCAGCACGCCCGTCCCGCCGTAGCGCACGAGCTCGTCGACCGCCCAGCCGAGTGCCGGGTTGGCGGTCATCCCGGAGTTCGCGTCGGAGCCGCCGCAGTTGGTGGCGAGCGTGAGCTCCGAAATCGGCTGCGGGGTACGCCGGGCCTCGTTGGCGAACGGCAGGAGCTTTGCGACCTCCTGCGAGGCGCGCTCGACCGTCTTGCGGATCCCGCCCGCCTCCTGGATGTTGACGATGGTCGGCTTGCGCTCGGGATGTCCGGGCGCCGCCATCCGCTGACGCTCGACCATGACCGCGGCCTGATTCGTCTCGCAGCCGAGCCCGATCAGGATGTACGCGGCCACGTTCGGATGCTTGGCGTAGCCGGCGAGCACGCGCTGGAGCGCCATGTGATCCTCGCCGAACAGCTTGGTCCCGCACCCGGACTTGTGCGTGACGGCGAGGACGCCGTCGATGTTCGGGTAGTCCTTCGAGACGTCGCGGAAGCGGTCCTTGACGAACTGGCTCACGCTGGCCGAGCAGTTGACGCCCGAGATGACCGCCACGTAGTTGCGCGTGCCGACGCGGCCGTCTTCCCGCCGGTAGCCGTCGAAGGTTCGCATCTGCGCGGGCGGATAGAACTCGACGGGATGCACGTCGACGCCGATCTCGTAGCGGTCGGCGCCCAGCTCGCCGATGCCGAGGTTCTGCGTGTGGACGTGATCGCCGACGGCGATGTCGCGGGTGGCGAAACCGATCACCTGGCCGTAGCGGCGCACGGGAACACCCGTCGCCACGGCCCGGCGCGCGACCTTGTGGCCGGGTTTGATGTCCTGACGGACCTCGATGCGGTGGCCGCCGTCCTCGAGGATGGTGCCGGCCGGCAGCTCGGCCTTCGCGACCGCCACGTCGTCCTCGGATCGCAGGACGACGGCCTTCTCGGTGAGCGCGTATGTCGCCATGGGAAGCCTCCGGCGGTCACTATACCGGATTGTCCGGACGAACCGCCTCTCACCTGAAGACTGGCAGGCTGCGGAAAAAGGTCCAGCTGCGAGGCGGCGCCCGACGGCTGCACGCGAGGCGTACTCTTCGTACGTCGAGCGTGCAGCCGAGGGCGGCCAACGAAGCAGATGGGCCTTTTTCCGCAGCCTGCTACGCGGAGCTCGGCCCCTGGATGCGGAGCACGGCCGGCGGCTCCGTCTCAAGCTGGATCGTGGTGTGGTCGATGCCGAAGCGGGCGTGCATGACAGCGTGGAGCGTCTCGAGCAATCGCTCGCTGTCCCGGACGTCGTCCACGACGACGTGGGCGCTCATCGCCTCGCGCCCCGACGTGAGCGTCCACACGTGCAGGTCGTGCATGCGTCGCACCCCCGGCACCGAGCGCATCGCGTCCTCGATTTCGCCGAGGTTCAGATGGGCCGGCGTTCCCTCGAGCAGGACATTGACCGCCTGCCGCAGGAGCCGCCACGTGCGGGGCACGATGACGAGCGCGATCGCGCCGCTCACCAGCGGATCGGCCAAGGTCCAGCCCGTCATGACGATCATCGCCGCCGCCACCACGACGCCGACCGAGCTTAGCGCATCGCCGAGGACATCGAGGTACGCCGCGCGAACATTGAGGCTCGTCTCGGCGGCGCCATGGAGCAGCCCGACGCAGGCGAGATTCACCACGAGCCCGACCACCGCGACACCGAGCATGGGGCCACCGAGGATTGCGGGCGGCGCCAGGAGCCGGCGATAGGTCTCGAGTAGGATTCCGGCGGCGACCGCGAGCAGGGTGACCGCGTTGACCAGCGCGGCGAGGATCTCGGCGCGGTAGTACCCGTACGTTTTCGCCGGAGTCGGCGGTCGGCCGGCGATCCAGATCGCGAACAACGCGAGTCCGAGCCCGCCCGCGTCGGCGAGCATGTGCCCCGCGTCGGCCAGGAGCGCCAGGCTACCCGACCACAAGGCGCCGCCCACCTCGACGACCAGGAATCCGCACGTCAGCGCGAGGGTCGCGATCAGTCGGCCGCGCGATCGGGCGGCGGCCGTCTGCCGATGGGAATGCGCCTCCATCGAGCGGATCGTAGCAGGTTCCTTGCTAGAATTTGACATGCATAGCGATCGGACGCTCGTCCTGAACGGCCAGCGGTTCCACTACACGGAATGGGGGGCGCCGACGGCGCCCGCGTTGATCCTCCTGCACGGCGTCACCGGCCACGCGCGCACCTGGGACGAAGAAGCCGCCACGCTCGCCGGCCGGTACCGCGTTCTCGCCCTCGACCAGCGCGGTCATGGCGACTCGGATCCTTCACCGAACGCCGACTACACGGTGGCCACGATGGCGGCCGACCTCGCCGCGTTCGCCGACGCGCTGGCGCTCGCCCGGGTCTCGATCGTCGGTCTGTCGATGGGCGGCCGTATCGCGATCGCCTTCGCGGGCATGGCGCCGGCGCGCGTCGAGCGGCTGATGGTCGTGGACATCGGCCCCGACATCTCCGCGGCCGGCATGACCCGCCTGGGCACCTTGATGGCGCGCTCGCCCGAGCTGTTCCCGAGTCTCGAGCAGGCACTGGCCTTCCACCGGCTGACCAACCCGCTCTACACCGAGACGATGCTTCGACATCGAGTCGAGCACGGTACGCGCCCCGTGGAAGGCGGCCTCACCTGGAAGTACGACCGCGGGCTGCGCGAGGCCGTCCGCTCGGGCACGTGGCGTGACCCGATCGATCTCTGGCCGCTCTGGCGTGACATCGCCTGCCCGATCCTCCTGGTGCGCGGCGCAGATTCCGACGTGCTGTCGACCGAAACCGCCAAGCGCATGCTCGCCGAGAACGCCAACACCCACTTCGCCGAAGTCGCCGGCGCCGGCCACTCAGTCCCCGGCGACCAACCCCACGCCTTCCGCACCCTCCTAACCACCTTCCTCCAAGCCTGAGACCGACGGTAAGAAGCGAATGTGCTCCGATGCGCTCGGATCCACGACCTGCTCGAGCGAGTCTCGCTGGTCGATGACCGTGCGGAAAGGCGATCGCTGAGGCGGCAGGGGCGCTGGGGGTGCGACCAGCGGAAGTGGGACCTCGTCCCGCGCGCAGCTCGAAAGAGCTGCGCTACGGGCGAGCGGGTGACGGAGCCGGTCGCACCCCAGCGCCCCGCCCGCTTCAGCGATCGAGACGACGCAAAGCGAAGCTAACGATCGCGCAACCGACGAGCAGCCGCAGCGCGCATCTGTTGCATGGCGCGCGTCTCCTGGTCGGAGTAGCGCTCCTCGGTCCACGGGTCCGCATGCATGTGGTAGCCGTTCTGCTCCCAGAACCCGGGCGGGTTGACGTCGAGGAATTCGAAGGCACGGAGCCATTTCGAGCTCTTCCAGAAGTAGAGCTTGGGCAGGACCAGCCGCAGCGGTCCGCCGTGATCGGGCTCGAGGTCGCGGCCCCCGTGCTTGAGCGCCAGGATCACGTCGTCCTGCACGAGGTCGGCGAGCGCCGTGTTGGTGGTGTAGTCCGGGTCGGCGTGCTGCAGCACGAACGCCGCCTCGGGAAGCGGCTTCACCCGGTCGATGATCTCGCGGATCGCCACGCCTTCCCACACGTTGTCGAGCTTCGACCAGCGGGTCACGCAGTGGATGTCCGAGGTGATCGTGACGCGCGGCAGCGCCTGGAACTCGGGCCAGGTCCAGGTCGTCGGGCGCTCGACCAGCCCGTAGCAGCGGAACGTCCAGCGGGCGGGGTCGAAGCGCGGCGTGCGGCCGTACGTGAGAACCGGCCACTTGGCCGTCAGGATCTGACCCGGCGGGACGCGGGCGGCGAGCGCCGGATCGACCTTCGACTTGGAGCTACTCGTCATCGCGCCCGGTCCGTCGTCATGTCGAGTAATTCTACAACGCGCCCAGAAGCTTTCGGGCGGATGGAGTCGCGCCGTATAATCGATCACAGTCGGCGCGTCGCCCCGCGGAGCGCCGGACGAAAGGACCGCCGGGATGAACGGGGAACGAAAGCTCGCGCTGTTCATGGACTTCGAGAACATCGCCCGCGGCGTGAAGGAAGCGCAGTACAAGGCCTTCGAGATCAAGCTGGTGCTCGAGCGCTTGCTGGAGAAAGGCAAGATCATCGTCCGGCGCGCCTACGCTGACTGGAACCGGTTCACCGAGTACAAGCGTCCGTTCCACGAATGGGCGATCGAGTTGATCGACGTGCCGCAGTCGCGTTACAGCGGCAAGAACTCCGCCGACATCCGGATGGTCGTCGACGCTCTCGACCTGGCCTACGGCAAGACGCACATCGACTCCTTCGCGCTGGTCTCCGGCGACTCGGACTTCTCGCCGCTGGTCTCCAAGCTCCGCGAGAACGACCGGTACGTGATCGGGCTCGGCGTCAAGTCCTCGTCGTCCGATTTGCTCGTCGCCAACTGCGACGAGTTCATCTTCTACGAGGACCTCATCCGCGACACGAAGAAGACCACCCTGCTGCGCGGCATGCCCGAGAAGAAGGCCGAGGCGATGGCGCAGCTGATCGACGCCATCCAGGCCCTGCAGCGCGAGAACAAGGAGACGCTCTGGGGCTCGATGGTCAAGCAGACGATGATCCGGAAGAATCCCGCCTTCAACGAGACATACTACGGCTTTTCGACCTTCTCGAAGCTGCTCGAGGACGCCGCCAAGCAGAAGATCGTCACGCTCGAGCGCGACGAGAAGAGCGGCACGTACGTCATCACCACCCTCAGCGAAGAGGGCGGCCGCGCCGCCTAGAGACGCCCCAGCCGCCCGCTGTCGCTGACGAAGACCGTCAGCGCCCAGCTCACCACCGTGAGGAGGAGCGCCCCCAGGAACGCCGGCCGGAAGCCCGCGACGTCGAACCCGGGCACGATCGCGGAGGTCAGCCACAGACAGAACGCGTTCAGGACGAACAGGAAGAGGCCGAGGGTCAGGAGCGTCAGGGGCAGGGTAAGGATTTTCAGGACGGGCCGCACCACCGCGTTGATCAGGGCCAGGACCAGACCGGCCAGCAGCGCGGGCCAGAGCGGCTGGCCGCGCAAGGTGATCCCCGGCACGACCTGCGCCGCCAGGTAGATCATGGCGGCGTTGACGATCACCCGGGCGATGAAGCCGATCAGTCTAGCCGCCGAACGGGGCGATGAGCCGGTCGATCGACAGGGCGCCCGCGCCGCCGATCAGGATGGAGAGCGCCATCGCGATCAGCGCCAGATTGAATTCGTAGCCGTGTCCCTTGCCCGGCGTCATGGCGAAGTTGAGGAAGAACCCGTTCCGGGCGTGGACCTTCACGATCGCCACCAGCATCACGAGGACCAACGCGAGCGCGACCGGTCGCGTCAGCAGGCCGATGATCAGCGCCAGCCCGCCGAAGCACTCGATGAACGCGGCGAGCGCAGTCGCCGCCGGCGGGATGTTCATCTGGCGGAAGCCGCCGATGGTGGCCGACAGGCCGTGGCCGCCGAACCACCCGAACGTCTTCTGCGCGCCGTGAGCGAAAAAGACGATGCCCAGCCCGAGGCGGACGACCAGGTGGGACCACGATGCGTAGGTACCGAACACGAGATCGATCAGGTCATGCATGGATCCTCCCTGCCCGTTGCGATGGGCACGGACGCATCGTATCCTCGGTCCGTGAAGTCCCGGTCGCGCTGCGCCGGTCGGCCGCCGCGAGTGTACTACAACCGCTCGACGTGGAGGACGGGTTGGCTGCTGGCGCTCGTCCTCACGCTCGCGGCGCCGCGCGTGTTCGCGCAGGTCGAGCTCACCTGGTCCCCGAGCATGGTCAAGGGGCCATCGGACGCGCCCGTGACCATCGTGGAGTTCTCCGACTACCAGTGACCGTACTGCCAGCTGTCCAGCGGTCGCTGGCGGCGGTCTTCAAGGAGTACGACGGCCGCGTCCGCCTCGTCTTCAAGGATCGCCCGCTCGCGTCGCACGCGCTGGCGCGGCCGGCGCACGAGGCGGCGCGCTGCGCGGGCGCCGCGGGCCAGTACTGGCCGTACCACGATCGTCTCTTCGCGGCGCAACCCGCGTTCCGGCGCGCGGATCTGCTCGCGTACGCGGCCGAGCTCGGGCTGGACCGCGACGACTTCGCGCGCTGTCTGGACGAGCGGCGGTTCGCGGCGGACGTCCAGCGCGACGTCGAGCAGGCGCAGGCGCTCGGGATCAACAGCACCCCCACGTTTCTCATCAACGGCCAGCGCGTGATCGGCGCGACCAGCATCGAAGAATTTCGCTCGATCATCGACAAGGCGCTCCAGGAGCGACGCTGATGCCTTACGTCAAGGTGGCCGAAGTCGACGAGATCGCCGTCGGTCAAGGGACGCTGATTGAGCATGCCGGCCTGACCATCGCCGTCTTCAACGGCGGTGGCGGACAGTTCTACGCGACCAGCCCGACGTGCCCCCACGAGGATGGTCCGCTCGCCGAAGGCTGGCTCGAAGGCGACGCGGTCATCTGTCCGTGGCACGGGTACGATTTCGCGCTCGCGACCGGCGCCTGCCGAGTGGCCGCCGGCCTCAAGATATCGGTGTATCCCGTTCGCGTGAACGGCACCGCGGTCGAGATCGACCTGCCCTGAGCCGCCTCGCTCGTTCGGCCTCGGATCGGCTCGCGTCGGCTGGCGCCGAGCGCGTCGTCCGACGACCTGAGACCCCCGCGAACGGTTGCGAAACCACGGAAAGGTGGTTAACGTAGCACTTGCCAGGAGGATACCGGTCCGTGACAGAGCGCGCCGTCAAGCACGTCAGGAAATTCCTCGGTCAGCGTCTCCGCGCCTTGCGCAAACAGCGCACGCTCAGCCAGGAGCGACTCGGCAAAGGATCGGGCCTCAGCGGGAAGTTCATCGGTGAGGTCGAACGCGGCGAAAAGTCGATTTCGATCGACAGTCTCTATCGCGTCTCCGTCGCGCTCGAAGTGCCCCTGCGCGATCTCACCGACGTCGGCGACAAGCACAGCACCGTGCCGACCGAGGAAGCCGAGAAGATCTTCGCACTCGTCTCGGGACGGCGGCGTCCGGAGGACGTTCGCAAGGCCTACAACGTCCTGCGCGCGATGTTCAGCCGCGCCTCCTAGCCACGCCCCTCGCCGACGCTCCTGCCCCGCACGCCGGCGCGATCGTCCGACGATCGAGCCCCACGATGAAGGTGTGAGATGACCACGGACCAAATCTGGCTCGCCATCGGCTTCCTCGGTCAAGCCTTCTTCTCGGCGCGCTTCCTCATCCAGTGGATCGCGTCCGAGCGCCGCGGCAAGAGCGTGGTGCCGCGGGCCTTCTGGTATTTTTCCATCGGCGGCGGCATGACCCTGCTCCTCTACGCGCTGTGGCGCCGCGATCCCGTGTTCATTCTGGGTCAGGGCGCGGGCCTCTTCGTCTACGCGCGCAACCTCTACTTCGTCCTGCACGACCCCGAGCGCGTCACCTCCTGACCGCGTGCTAAAATGCGCCGGTGCTCGAGACCCGCGCAACCGAGTGCGGGCACGTAACGAAGCGCCTGACGCATGAAGAAGCATCAAGAAATAGAGTCGCGACCCAAACTGCGGGCGAGAACCCAGAGCGGAGCCGAGAGCCGATTAGCGGAGCCGAGAACCCAACAGCAGAGCCCAACCACCAATAACCGATAGCTCGGGCGTGCGGAGCCGAGAGAGTCAAACAGCAGAGCTGAAATCGCGCACAGCGGCAGATCGGGCGTGCGGAGCCGGCTCGCTTCAATCTCAGGCCACCTCTGTGAGAGCCGATCTCACGGCCCCCGCTACAACAGGAGCATAGAGTGACGATCAACTGGGCCCAGTGCCATACCCGTCCCGTTCTGATGATCCCCGGCCCGACAGAGCTGCCGTTCCCGGTGATCCAGGCCATGAATCAGCCTCCGACGATCCAGTATGACCGGAGCTTCGACGAAGAAGTCCTCGAGCCGACGACCCTGGCGCTGCGGCAGGTGTTCCAGACTCAGAACGAGGTCGTTCTTCTGCCCGGCTCCGGCCGCACCGCGCTCGAGGCCGGCGCGCTCTCGGTGATCGAGCCGGGCGACCGCGTGCTGGTCATCGGCGCCGGGCAGTTCGGGGTCCTGATGCGCGAGATCATGAATCGAGTCGGCGCCGACTTGACCGAGTTTCCGGTCGAGTTGGGCGCGCGCCTCGACCTGGATCGCCTCGCCCGCGAGGCCGAGCGGCTCCGGCCCAAGGCGATCACGCTCGTCCACAACGAGACGTCGACGGGCACCACCTATCCGGCGGCCGAGGTGGGACGGATCGCGCGGTCCGTCGATGCGCTCTATCTGCTCGACACCGTGTCCTCGATCGCCGGGATCGACGTGCGGACCGACGAATGGGGCGTCGACCTCAACATGACGGGCTCGCAGAAGTGCCTGGCGGCGCCGCTCGGCATGGCGCTGGTCTCGGTGAGCCCGCGCGCCTTCGCGGCGATGGAGCACCGCAAGCGCGCCGCCTCCAGCCTGGTCTACGATCTGCTCCGCTGGAAGGAGCTGTGGGTGCCGGTATCGCGCGGCGGTAAGGTGCCGGACGGCGCGCCGCGGCGCCAGCCCGTCTCGATCCCGACCCATCTCACCAGCGCGATGCGCGTGGCCGTCGGCCTGATTCTCGAGGAGGGCCTGCCGCACCGCTTCCGCCGTCACGCCGTCGCCGGCGCCGCCATCCGGCGGAGTGTCGCGGCGATGGGCCTCGAGATGTTTCCGGACGCGTCGATCTTCTCGAACACGGTGTCGTGCGTGAAGACGCCGAAGACCATCGAGCCGGGCGCCGTCGTCGCTCGGATGCGCGATCAGTACGGGATCCTCATCGGCACCGGCCTGGACAAGATGCGGACGACCACCTTGCGCATCGGCACCATGGCCATGACCGCCAGCCCGCACTACGTGCTGCCGACCCTGTCGGCGCTGGAGCTCACGTTGCGCGACCTCGGCCACAAGTGCGAGCCCGGAGTGGGTGTAGCCGCCGCCCAGGCGGCCTTCGCGGACGCCGTGGCATGACCGCAACGATGGATCGCGCGTATCCGAGCCGGCTCGCGCCTGTGTCAGGCCACGCGCGGTGAGCCCCGACCTCAAGGCACCCGTTACCATCAGCGTCCCCGACGACTATCCGTCCGTCTTCAACGGCACGCCGGCGCACGAGCGGTGCGGGAAGGTCGGCGAGACGCGGGTGTTCACCGCTCGGGGCGCCGACGAGGAGGCCGAGCTCATCAAGCGGATCGACAATGCGCGCATCGCGATCAACATCCGGGCGCACGCGCGCTTCACCGATCGGGTCATGGAGGGTTGCCGCAAGCTCGAGATGATCTCGATCTGGGGCACGGGCACCGACAACATCGACCTCGACGCGGCGGGCCGCCACGGTATCACCGTCTGCAACACGCCCGGCGTCAACGCGTTCGCCGTCGCCGAGCACGCCCTGGCGCTCATGCTCGCGACCGCGCGGCGCATCCCCCGGATCGATCGCGAAGTGCGCGGCGGCGGCTGGCCGCGCGATCTCCTGACCCAGCTCCTCGGCAAGACGCTCGGCGTCTTCGGCACCGGCAAGATCGGCGCCCGCGTGATCGCCCTCGGCAAAGCCCTGGGGATGGACGTGCTCGCCTACAGCGCGCGAGGCGACGCGGCGGCGGTCGCGGCGCTGGGGGCGCGGGCCGCGTCCAAGGACGACATCCTGCGCCGCGCGGACGTCCTTTCGCTCCACCTGCGTCTGGCGCCCGAGACCCGCGGCTTTCTCGGCCGCCGCGAGTTCGCGATGATGAAGCCGACGGCGATCCTGATCAACACGGGCCGCGGGGCGCTGGTCGAGCGCGAAGCGCTGCTCGATGCGCTCACGCAGAACAAGCTCGCGGGGGCCGGCCTCGACGTCTTCCACGACGAGCCGATCAAGGCGGGCGACCCGATCCTGGCTCTGCCGAGCGTGGTGCTCTCGCCGCACAACGCCGGACAGACGCCCGAGGTCATCCGCGATGGCCTCTTGCGCGCGATCGAGAACGTCGAGAACTACCTCGCCGGAAAGCCCACGGACGTGGTGGTCGCCCCGGCCAAAGCGCGGCGCTGAGGCGCCTGACGGAGGGTCGTTCCATGGCCGTGACCTCGCTCGAGATCACCCATCGCTCGATCGTGCTGGATGGCCGGCCCTTCGGCGCCGCTGGCGCCTACGAGAAGATCGTCGGCCGCCTTCGCTTCGGCGTCGATCCGGACCACCCCGCGAACCAAGCCGTCACGGACCTCGCCCTGGCCCCGCGCAATGGCGCCGGGCTCGTCGAGTCCACGGCGGATTTCTATCTCCTGAGACCCGTCGATACGGCACGCGGCAACCGGCGCCTGCTCCTCGACATCCCCAACCGGGGCCGCAAGGTCGCGCTCGGGATGTTCAACAGCACGGTCCGCGTCCCTGATCCGACGACCGCCGAAGACTTCGGCAACGGGTTCCTGATGCGGCACGGCTACACGGTGGCGTGGTGCGGCTGGCAGCACGACGTCCCGCGTCAGGACGGGCTCCTGGCGCTTACGGTGCCGACGGCCCGCGGAGAGAACGGCTCGATCAGCGGCCCGGTGCTCTGCGAGTGGCGGCCAAACTCGCGCGTCGCGAGCTTGCCCATGGCCGACCGCTATCACATCGCTCAGCCGACCGCCGACCTCGCCGATCCCGCGGCGCGGCTGACGGTTCGCGCCCACGCCGGCGCGCCCGCGACGGCCATCGCGCGCGGGGCGTGGCGATTCGCCGACGCGACGCACGTGGCGCTCGACGGCGGGTTCGAGCCGGGAAAGATCTACGAGCTCGTGTATCGCGCCGAGAACCCGCCGCTCGTCGGCCTCGGGCTCCTCGCCGTGCGTGACACCGCCGCGTGGCTCCGGTGGGGCTCGGCCGACGGCGGCAATCCGTGCGCGGGCGGGCTCGAGCGCGCCTACACCATCGGCGTCTCGCAGACCGGGCGCTTTCTCCGCCACCTGCTCTATCTGGGCCTGAACGAGGACGAGACCGGACGCCAGGTCTTCGACGGCGTGTTCGTCCACATCGCGGGCGCCCGGCGGGGCGAGTTCAACCAGCGCTTCGGCCAGCCGTCGCTGAACGCGACCTCGTCGGTGGGCAGCCTGTTTCCGTTCACCGACACCGCCGCCATCGATCCGGTCACCGGCGAGCGCGGCGCGCAGCTCGCCCGTCTCGAAGCGCGCGGGATCTTGCCGAAGATCGTCGCGGTCAACACCTCGGCGGAGTACTGGCGCGGCGACGCCTCGCTCGTGCACGCCGATGTAGAGGGCACGCGCGACGTGCAGGCGCATCCGCAGACCCGGCTCTACCTGTTAGCCGGTTGCCAGCACACGCCCGGCACCCTGCCGCCACCGGACGCCGATCCCAACACCGGCTCGCGCGGCCTGCAGACGTTCAACATGGTCGACTACGCGCCCCTCGTGCGCGCCGTGCTCACGAATCTCGATCGCTGGGTCGACGGCGTCGAGCCACCGCCGAGCGCCGTGCCGCGGCTCGCCGACGGTACGGGAGTGCCGGCCGAGAGTACGCGGGAGTCGTTCACACGGATTCCGGGAGTTCGCTTCCCCGACCGGATCGAGCGGCCCCGGCGGCTCGACTTCGGCCCGGATATCGCGCGGGGTGTCGTGCACGACCTGCCGCCCAAGATCGGCGCGCCGTTCGTCACGTTCGTGCCGTCGGTGGACGAGGACGGCAACGACATTCCCGGCATCCGGCCGGTCGAGCTCGGGGCGCCGCTCGCGACCTTCACGGGCTGGAACCCGCGTCACCCCGACCAGGGCGTGCCGGGGGACCTCATGAGCATGCTGGGCTCGACCGTCCCGTTCGCGGGCACCAGGGCGGCGCGGGAAGCGAGCGGCGATCCGCGCGCGTCGATCGAGGAGCGCTACGCCTCGCGCGCGGCCTACCTGGCGCGGGCCCGCGAGGCGGCGGGTCGGCTCGTCGCCGAGCGTCACATGCTCGCCGAGGACGTCGACGCGGTGGTCGAGCGGGCCGGACGGCTGTGGGACTTCATCGGCCGCGCTTGAACCACTCGTAGATCTCCTCGCCGGTCGTCATCCAGACGCCCTTCTTGCGCCGGATGTAGTCGTACACCGCCTCGAAGTACTTGATCCGGTGCGGCACGCCGTGGATGTAGGGGTGCACGGCGATCGCCATCACCCTCGGCTGCCGTGTGCCCTCGAGGTAGAGCCGGTCGAACTGGTCGCGCACCCGCTCGAGCCAGGCGCTCGACTCGTGATGCTGGATGAGCATCATCGGGATGTCGTTGAGCTCGAGCGTGTACGGCACCGACACCAGCGGCCCCGCGGTCGTCTTGATCTCGTAGGGCTGGTCGTCGTTGACCCAGTCGGACACGTACTCGATGCCCTCCTCGGCCAGGAGATCGAGCGTCTCCCACGTTTCGGTCAGGCCCGGGCCGAGCCACCCCTTGGGCTTCTTGCCGGTGAAGTCGGACAGGAGCCGGATCGCCGTCCGGATCGCGTCGCGCTGGTCGGGAATCAGGTGCATCGCGCCCTGCTTCACGCCGTGCCCCATGAACTCCCAGCCCGCGTCCTTCATCGCGCGCGCCACGGGCTCGTAGGAGCGGCACACGTTGGCGTTGATCGCCGTCGTCGCGCGGATCTTCCGCTTCACCAGCGCGTCGAGCAGCCGCCAGAAGCCGACGCGCATGCCGTAGTCGTGCCACGCCCAGTTCGGCACGTCGGGCACGGTCGTGACGCCCTGCGGAGCCGAGAGCACGCCGCGCGGCATCGGCTTCTCGATGTCCCACTCTTCGACGTTGACGATGGTCCACACCGCGATGCGCGCCCCGCGCGGGAGCTTCCAGGGACGGCGGCCGACGATCGGTGAATAGTCGAAGCGCTCGTGCGGCAGTCTCACGGATTCCTCCTATGATCCAGCTGCTCCAGCCGGGCAGACGCCGGGTGCGGCTATAGTACAATCACGAGCCGTGACGCGCGCCCTCGTGGTCCAGCTCACTCGAGTCCTCTGACCTTGGATTTCTGGATCAGCCAGCTCTTCAACGGCGTCTCGTACGGCGCCCTGCTCTTCCTGCTGGCCGGCGGCCTCTCGCTCATCTTCGGCATGATGCGCATCGTCAACATGACCCACGGCTCGTATTACCTGCTCGGCGGCTACGTGGCCCTGACGGTGATCTGGCGCACCGGCAGCTTCACGCTCGCGGTCCTGCTGGGCGCCTTGACGATCTCGCTCGTCGGCATCGCCGAGTGGAACGCGTTCCTCAAGCGCCTGAGCGGCCAGGAGCTCGGCCAGGTGCTGACCACGATGGGGTTCGCGCTCATCTTCCAGGACCTGGCGCTGATCCTCTGGGGCGGCGATCCGTACACGATCACGGTCCCGGCCATGCTGTCGGGCTCGTTCGTCGTCGGCCAGCTCTACTTCCCCGTCTATCGCATCTTCATCATCGCGGTCGCGGTCGTCATCGCCCTGATCCTCTGGCTCACGCTGGAGTGGACGCGGATCGGCGCGATGATCCGGGCTACCGTGGACGATCCGGAGATGGCCCGCGGCGTCGGCATCAACGTCTATCTGATCTCGATGTCGGTCTTCGCGCTCGGCGCGACCCTGGCCGCGCTGGCCGGCGTCGTCGCGGGAGGCTTCGTCGGCGTCTACCCGGGCGCCGACTTCGAAATTCTTCCTTACGCGTTCGTCGTCGTCATCGTCGGCGGCATGGGCAGCCTCAAGGGCGCGCTGGTCGGCAGCCTCATGGTCGGCCTCCTGGACAACTTCGGCAAGGCGCTCTTCCCCGAGCTCTCCTACTTCACGCTCTTCGCGCCGATGGCGGCGATCCTGGCCGTGCGACCGACCGGCCTCTTCGGTCGCGCCTGATGCGGATGTCGCTCCCGCCCGGGGCGCCGCGGATCGCGCTCGGCGTCGCCCTGCTGGCCCTGTTCGTCGCGCCGCCGTTCGTCTCGTCGTTCCTGCTCTCTTTGCTCACCCAGGCGGTGATCTACTCGGTGCTCGCGATGAGCCTCGACATCATCCTGGGCTATATCGGGCTGGCATCGCTCGGTCACGCGGCCTATCTCGGGCTCGGCGCCTACAGCGTCGGCATCCTGGCCACGCGGCACGGCGCCTCGTTCTGGGTCACCCTGGTGGTCGGCGTACTCCTGGCGACGGCGGTCGCCGCGATCTTCGGCCTCCTCGCGCTGCGCGCGACCGGGGTCTATTTCCTGATGATCACCCTCGCCCTCGGCATGGTGGTGTGGGGCCTGGCGCACCGGTGGGTGACGATGACCCAGGGCGATAACGGCATCGCCGGCGTCCCGCGCCCGGACCTGGGCCTGCCCTGGTCCTTCACCCGCGGCATCCCGTTCTACTACCTCGTCCTCGCCGGCTTCCTGCTCGTCCTGGTCCTGCTGCGGACCGTCGTGCGCTCGCCGTTCGGCCAGACGCTGGTCGGAATCCGCGAGAGCGAGTCGCGCATGCGCACCTTGGGCTACCACGTGTGGCTGCACAAGTACATCGGCTTCGTGATCGCCGGCGGCGTCGGCGGATTCGCCGGCGTGCTCTGGGCCTACAACAACGGCTTCGTGAGCCCGGCGGACCTCGAGCTGGCGACCTCGGTCGAGATTCTCCTGATGGTCGCGCTGGGCGGCCGCGGCACCTTGATCGGGCCGGCGCTCGGCGCCGTGATCATCGTCGGCTTGAAGAACCTCGTGTCGGTCTACACGCATCGCTGGCTCTTGATCTTGGGCGGCGTCTACATCGGCACGATCGTGTACGCGCCCGAAGGGATCGTGGGTGCTCTCAGACAGTGGACGAAAGGAGAACGGGCCATGGGCAAGAAAGTCGTCGTCTCCCTCCTGATGGCGGCGGTCCTCTTCGCGATCGGCGGCCCCGGACCGGCATGGGCTCAGAAAGGGCCGATCAAGATCGGCGTGATCACTCCCATGACGGGAGGTGCTGCGCAGATCGGCAAGGACATGACCAGCGGCATCTCGATGTGGCTCGACGAGAACAGTCAGATGATCGCCGGCCGCAAGGTGGAGGTGATCGTCGAGGACAGCCAGGGCCAGCCCAACGTGGCGCTGACCAAGCTGCAGAAGCTCGTGGAGAGTGACAAGGTCCACGTGCTGGTCGGCGAGGTCTTCGCCCACATCGGCTACGCGATGGCGCCCAAGGTCGACGAGTACCGCATCCCCATGCTCTATCCGGTGATCGCCGCCGACGATCTCACGCAGCGCAAGCCGGCGAAATGGGTGGTGCGCACGGGCTGGACCTCGAGCCAGCCGAACCATCCTTTCGGCGAGTACGCGGCCAAGACGCTCGGCTACAAGAAGATCGTGACGGTGGCCATCGACTATGCCTTCGGCTGGGAGCAAGTCGGCGGATTTCAGAAGACCTTCGAGGAAAACGGCGGCCAGATCGTCCAGAAGCTCTGGGCCCCGCTCAACACCGCCGACTTCGCGCCGTACCTCTCGCAGATCCGGCGCGACGCCGACGCGGTCTTCGCGCTGATGGTGTCGATCTCGGCCTCGCGCTTCCCCAAGCAGTATCAGGACGCCGGGCTGAAGGCGAAGCTGCCGCTGATCGGCGGCGGCACCACGTTCGACGAGTTCGTGCTGCCCTCGTTCGGCGACGAGGCGCTCGGCGGCGTCAGCGCCCTCATCTACAGCGCCGCACTCGACACGCCCGCGAACAAGAGATTCGTCACGGAGTACCGCAAGAAGTACACCAAGATGCCGTCGTACTACTCGGAGACCAGCTACACGAGCGCCAGGTGGATCAACGAGGCGGCCAAGGCGATCGGCGGCGACGTCGAGAACCGCGAGAAGTTCCTGGAGGCGCTCAAGAAAGTCGAGATCCCGGACGCGCCGCGCGGTCCGCTCAAGCTCGATGCGTACGGCAACCCGATCCAGAACATCTACATCCGCAAGGTCGAGCGGAAGGACGGCGAGCTCTGGAACACCGTCATCTACACCTACCCGGCCGTCTCGCAGTTCTGGAAGTACAAGCCCGAGGACTTCCTGAAGCAGCCCGTGTACGACCGCAACTTCCCGGCGTGCAAGTACTGCTGACGTGATCGCCGAAGCCGCCGCCGCGCTGAGCCTCACCGGCCTCTCGAAGGAGTTCGGTGGGCTCCGCGCAGTCGACGGCGTCGACCTGACCGTCGGACCGGGCGAGCGCCGCGCGATCATCGGCCCCAACGGCGCCGGCAAGACGACCCTGTTCAGCCTGATCAGCGGCGAGACCCCGCCGAGCGACGGGCGCATCGTGCTGTTCGGCCACGACGTCACCCGGTACGCGCCTCACCGGCGCGCCGGGCTCGGCCTGGCCCGCACGTACCAGATCACGAATCTCTTCCCGCGCCTCACCGCGCTCGAAAACTGTCTCCTGGCGGTGCAGGCGCTGAACCCCGCGAAGTTCCACATCCATCGCGACCTCTCACGCTATCCCGCGTTCTTCCAGCGGGCGCGGGCGGTGCTCGACGCCGTCGGCCTCGCCGAGAAAGAACGGGAAGCCGTGCGCAATCTCTCCCACGGCGAGCAGCGCCAGCTCGAGATCGCGCTGGCCCTGGCCGGCTCGCCGAGGCTCCTCCTGCTCGACGAGCCGACCGCCGGCCTCTCGCCGGCCGAGTCGCACGCGATGACGGCGCTCCTGAAGAAGCTCGACCCCGCCATCACCGTGCTGGTGATCGAGCACGACATGGACGTCGCCTTCGCGCTGACCGACCGCATCACGGTCCTGCACTACGGCAAGGTGGTCGCCGACGGGCTCGCGCACGAGGTCAAGGCGAACGCGCTGGTGCAGGAGATCTACCTGGGGGCGTCCTGATGCTCGAGGTGCGCGACATCCACACCTACTACGGCGACAGCCACGTGCTGCAGGGCGTGTCCCTGAGCATGTCACGCGGCCAGGTCGTGGGCATCCTCGGGCGCAACGGGATGGGCAAGACCACCCTGATCCGATCGATCATCGGCTTCACGGCGCCTCGGCGCGGTCGCGTGGTGTTCAAGGAGCGGGACATCACGGCGTGGCCCTCGAACCGGGCCGTCGACCTGGGCCTCGGCCTGGTGCCCCAGGGCCGCCGGGTCTTTCCGTCGCTCACGGTCATGGAGAACCTCGCGGTCGCCGTGAAGAACGGCGGCCCCTGGACCGTTCAGCGCGCTCTGGAGCTGTTCCCGCGGCTTCGCGAGCGGGGCGGCCATCGCGCCGGCAAGCTCTCGGGTGGAGAGCAGCAGATGCTGGCCATCGCCCGCGCGCTCATGACCAATCCCGAGCTCCTGCTGATGGACGAGCCGACCGAGGGCCTGGCACCTCTCCTCGTCCGCGAGGTCGGGCGGGTCATCGAAACTCTGAAGGCCGAGGGGCTATCGATCTTGCTCGTCGAGCAAAACCTTCCCCTGGCCCTGCGCGTCGCGGATCACGTCCACGTCCTGTCGCGCGGGCGCGTCGTGTACTCCAGCGCCCCGGACGCGCTCTGGCGGAACGAGGAGATCAAGTCGCGGTATCTCGGACTGTGAGGGCACCGGCATGAAGCGCATCGCGGTCGTCGGGGTCGGGCTTCTGGGATCCGCGGTCGCCTCCCGCCTACTGGCCGGTGGCTTCACCGTGACTGGATACGATACCCGACCGGATCAGGTGGCAGCCCTCGGCGCGCGTGGGCTCAAGGCTGCGTCGAGCCTCGAGCAGGCGGCGGCGGGGGCGGACGCGGTCTTCACGATCCTGCCGACCCCCGACGCCGTCGAGTCGGCCATTCTGGGTGCGAGCGGGCTGCTCACGACGATGGCGCGCACGGCCGTCGTGATCCAGATGAGCACGATCGCGCCGACCCTGACCCGCCGGCTGGCCGAGGGCGCCGCCGCAGCGGGCATTGGATTCCTCGACGCGCCGATGAGCGGGACCAGCGCGATGGTCGAGCGCGGCGACTGCACGATCTTCGCCGGAGGCGACCAGACGCTCGTTGCGGCGTGCCAGCCGATGTTTGCGGCCATCGCCAAGCGCACGACTCACGTCGGGCCGGTCGGCAGCGCCTCGCTGGCCAAGCTGGCCGCGAACCTCCTGGTCGCGCTCAACACCGCCGCCCTCGCCGAAGCGCTCGTGCTAGGGACGAAGGGCGGTCTGGCACCTCAGGTGCTGCTCGACATCCTGAAGGACAGCGCCGGCGCCTCCCGGATGGTCGACGTGCGCGGGCCCTTGATGGTCGAGCACCGCTTCGAGCCACAGATGAAGCTCGAGCTCTTCCTGAAGGACTTCCGGCTGATGCTGGAGGAGGCTCAGCGCCTGGGCGTGGCCCTGCCGCTGACGAGCCTGACCCAGCAGCTCTGCACGGCCACCGTCGCCGCCGGGCACGGCGGCGACGATCTGGCCGTGCTCATCACGACCTTCGAGAAGATGGCCGGGCTCGGCCCGGCCTAGCGATCAAGCTACCTCGGCTTCTGCCGAAGGATCTCATCAACGCGAACGCATACGCACTGATCTGAAAGGGTGCTGGGATCAAGCGACAGCCACATAGGACTGGTTCAAGGTGGCGAGGAGCTCCGGGATTCAGCGGCTGCGGCGCGGAGCGGCTCACCCGCACCCGGCGACTGGACTTCAGTAGAGAACGGTCCGTGCCCCTCTCAGAGGGCCCGGGCGGCGCCCAGAGCTCTGGAGGCGGCGGCCGCCGACTCGCGAACGAGGGAAGCGAGACGCGGCAGACGGTCGCTGGACAGCCGGAAGGCGGGACCGGCGATGCCGATCGAGGCGACTACTCGCCGGGAGTGATCGAACAGCGGCGCCGCGACGCACTTGATCCCCAGCGCGAACTCTTCGCCGTCGAGCGCGTAGCGGAGCGCCCGGATCTTCACGAGCTCGCGACGAACCTCGCCGGGCTCTGTCAGAGTCGAGGGCGTGTAGCCGCGCAGGCGCCGGCCCAGGAAGCGGTCGAGCCAGTCTTCGGGCTCCCAGGCGACCAGTGCCTTCCCCAGCGCGGTACAGTGAAGTGGAGCCCGACGCCCGATGCGCGAATACATCTGCAGCGGCTGGTCGCTCTCCATCTTGTCGATGTACACGACCTCCCACTCGTCCAGGACGCCCAGGTGAACCGTCTCCTTCGTCGCCAGCATGAGGCTTCGCAGGAACGGCGCCGCGACCTCGCGGACGGCGCCGCGGCCGGCGACCAGCGAGCCGACCTCGAAGGCCTTGAACCCGAGTCGGTACCGCTCGGTATCAGGGTTTTTCCGGACGTAGCCGCGTGCGGCGAGTGACGTGAGCAGCCGGTGCACCGTGCTCTTGCCCAGGCCGAGCGTGTGGCCCAGCTCGGTAACCCCGATCTCCGGGCGCTCGGCGCTGAACGACTCGAGTACCGCGAGGGCGTTGTTGACCGATCGAAGCACACGCGCCATCTCGTCTACCTCGCCACTGTTCCGCGGCGCAGAACGACATTCCGCGGAGCGCTTGCTTCATAGCAGCCGCTCGGCTCGCCTGTCAAACCCAAAACGGCGAGGCCGATTTTTCTCGGAGGACACTGATGACGGTCCGCACGACCTGTCTCGTCTTGCTGTTCGTGCTCTTGGTGATCTCGACTGCGCCGGCCGCACCCTCTGACGACTCGTTCATCGCGGGCTATGCCGCCGCCGTGCTCGAGCGTGAGTTCGGGCTGACGGTGCCGTCCCTACGGGTGCAGAACGGGGTTGTCACGCTCGCGGTGTCGGATCTCCTGCTGGCCGACCGGGCACGCGTCGTCGCGCAGCTCGAGCAGATCCGCGGCGTGGCCCGCGTCGTGCTGCTCGAGCCTGGCGCCCAGCCGCCGGCCCCGCCCACGAGCGGTGCCCCCGAGCCGCCGCGCGTCCTGGTCGACTGGCAGGCCGGGGTGCTGCCGGGCGGTGTGCTCTTCAAGCCGCTCGTGGCCGATCCGCGCTGGCCGCATTTCGGCGCCGCCTACCAGTACTACATCGACAATCCCCAGCTCACCAACGCGGCCGCGGTGAGCTTCGGCGAGAGCTTTGCCTTCTACCGCAACCGCCTCGGCGGCTGGTGGTGGGAAATCGGGCTTCAGGCCGGGGTCTTCTCGGTCTTCGACATGGATTCGGACTCGTTCGATCTGGTCAACGCCGACTACATGGTCGGGCTGCCGCTGACGTTCCGCTACGAGGACTTCAGCGCGATGCTCCGCTTTTTCCACCAGAGCAGCCATCTGGGCGACGAGTTTTTGCTGCGGACCCAGACCAATCGGATCAACCTCAGCTACGAGAGCGTCGACCTGCTTCTCTCGTACGAGTTCGGCGAGGTGCTGCGACTCTACGGGGGAGCCGGCTACCTCTTCGATCAGACGCCGTCGAACCTCGACGCGCTCTCGGCACAGTACGGGGTCGAGCTCAGGAGTCCCTGGCCGGCGCGCGAGGCGCGGTGGCGTCCCCTCGCCGCCGTCGACGTCAAGCACCGCGAGGAGAACGGGTGGTCCGCCGACGTCTCGGCGCGCGCCGGCATCGAGATCGATGGCATCCTGGCGACGAGAAAGGTGCAGATCCTGCTCGAGTACTTCAGCGGCCACTCGCCCAACGGCCAGTTCTACACGGACAAGGTGCAGTACATCGGCCTCGGGACCCACTTCCACTTCTGAGGCTGTCTCGGGGTAGGATCGACTGCCATGGCCGACCAGGATCTGAGGGCCTTCGTCGCCGCCTACGAGCGCGCGCGCCCGGGCGAGGTGATCCGGGTGACGGATCCGGTCTCGCTCGACGAGGACGTGATGGCCGTCGTCCTCGAGTACGAGCGCCGACGCCGCTATCCGATCCTCTTCTTCGAGAAGATCGCGGACCACGACGTCCCGATCGTCTGCAACGTCGTGGCGAGCCGCGGCGCGCTCGCCTTTGCGCTCGGCGTCGAGGAGCGCGGGCTGGCTGGCGAGTACGCGCGGCGCATCAAGGACTACGTGAAGCCCGTCGTCGTCCCCGATCCGCCGTTTCGCCAGCGCGTGCTGACCGGGCCGGCCCTCGACCTGGCGCGGCTGCCGATGCCGCGATATTTCCCCGAAGACGCCGGACGCTACCTCACTGCCGGGATGCTGGTGGCCCGCGATCCCGACACCGGCGTCGAGACCGAGGGCTACCATCGCTTCCAGCTCAAGGGGCGCGACCGCCTGGGCGTGAGCCTGCATTCTCGCCGGCGCATGTTCGAATACCAGCGGCGGGCCGAGGCCAAGGGCCGCGCGCTGCCGTGCGCGATCGTGCTCGGCCTCCACCCGCTCGTGTCGATGGGCTCGCTCGCCTATCCGCCGGCCGACGTGGGGAAGTTCGAGGTCGTGGGCGGGCTCCTCGGCGAGCCCCTGCAGGTGGCGCCGTGCTCGACCATCGACCTGCACGTGCCGGCCTGCGCTGAGATCGTCATCGAGGGCGAGATCCTGCCCGGCGTGCGCGAGCCCGAGGGCCCGTTCGGCGAGTTCACGGGCTACATGTCCCGTCGCTCGACCGAGCACGTGTTCGTCGCGAAGGCGATCGCGATGCGCGAGCGGCCGTGGTTTCAGTCGATCGGCTCGGGCCGCGCGGGCGACCACATCACCACGCTCGGCTTGATCCGGGAGGCCGAGATCGCCAACGCGCTCGGGCGCGTCATCCCGAACGTGCGCGGCGTGCACGTGCCGCTGTCGGGCACGTCGTCGTTCACCGCCTACGTCTCGATCGCGCAGAGCCGGCCGGGCGAGGCCAAGCACGTGATCCCGATCGTGCTCGGCGTGGACCACTACCTGAAGCTGGTCGTCGTGGTCGACGACGACGTCGACGTCTTCGACGAGTCGGAGGTGCTCTGGGCGATCGCCACCCGGATGCAGGCCGACCGTGATCTTGTGGTCATCTCCGGAAGCCTGGGCGCGATGCTCGATCCGAGCGCGGACGACCGGGGCGTCAGCGCGAAGCTCGGCATCGACGCGACCCGGCCTTTCGGCCAGCCCTTCGCCGAGAAGCTCGTGATGTCGCCCGACAAGATGGCCTGGGCGCGCGAGCTCGTGGATCGCCTGGGCCGCTCACTCTAGAGACGGAGGCTGTGCCCGTGAAGCGCTACATCGATCTCTCGGTAACTGTCGACGACGCGACCCTGTCGCCGCCCTCGACGAACATGCGCCTGGAGATCACCCCGCACCGGCGGGGCCCGGGCTTCTGGCAGGTGTCGAGCGTGAGCCAGAGCCTCCACACCGGAGCTCACATCGACTCGCCGCTGCACGTATTCCGCGACGGCATCACCACCGCCGAGATCTCGCTCGATCAGGTGATGGGCGAGGCGGTGGTGGTCGATCTGTCGTTCTCGGGCGCGAACCACGCGATCACGATCGACGACCTCAAGCGCGGCGGCGCCGACGACGTGCAATCGGGTGACATCGTGCTGCTGCGCACGGACTGGACCGACAAGATGTACGGTCGGTGGCCCGACTACTTCACGCAGTCGCCCTACTTTCCGCCCGAGTCGGCGGAGTGGCTGGTCGCCCGCGGCCCCAAGAACATCGGCTTCGACTTTTTCGAGGAATACTGCGCCCGCCTGCCGGACTTCTCTTCGGAAGACTTCCCGATGCACCGCGTGATCCTGGGCGCGGGGGTCGTCATCATGGAAGGCCTGACCAATCTGGCCGCGTTACCCCGCCGGCGCGTGGATTTTGCCGCCCCGTTCTACAAGATCGCCGGCACGGAGGGCGCGCCCGCACGTTTCTTCGCCGTCGTCTAGCCGCCCGCTCCCGGTCGGGAATTCCTGAGGCCCTCTTAGGGTGTTTCCCCTCATTGTTCCCTCCCTCCCCTCGCGACACCCTGTCAAGCATCGCCCCGCGGTTCGACGACGAGAGGGAGGGCGATGTTGGCCAAGACCGGCTCTGCAGCCATCGAGCCCCTGCCCGATAGACAGATTGGCGCTCAACAGGCGGTCGACCCCGCTCGCGCCCCCAGAACCTGGGCGGTCGTGCTCGCCGGCGGCGAAGGATCCCGCCTGAGACCGCTGCTGCGGCGCCTCTTCGGCGACGAGCGGCCCAAGCAATATGCGCCACTGCTCGGAGCTTCCTCCTTGCTGCGCCAGACGCTCGACCGGGTGGGACGCCTCGTGCCGGCCGAGCGCACCGTGGTCGTGAGCCAGTACGACCACGCCCGGTATGTGGATCGCGAGCTCGACGACGGAGCGGCGCCGCATGTGCTGCTGCAGCCAGAAAATCGCGGGACCGGCACCGCCATCGTCTACGCGGCGCACATGATCCGGCGACTGGACCCCGAGGCGACCGTCGCCGTGTTCCCGTCCGATCACTACATCCGCGAGGAGGACACCTTCCTGGCTCACGTGGCCGAAGTGGTCCGCTTCGTCGAGCGCCGCCCCGAGCGGCTGATCTTGCTGGGCGCGCGCCCGACGTCAGCTGAGCCGGAGTACGGGTGGGTCAGACCCGGAATCACGATCGGCGAGACCAGCGACGGGCCCATCCGCCGCGCTCAGGCGTTCCTCGAAAAACCGGAGCCCGAGAACGCGCTGCGGTGCATGACGGCCGGCTGGCTCTGGAACACCTTCGCGTTCGTGACGACTCTGCCGACCTTGCTCGGAGCCGGGCACGAATTCCTTCCAGACGTCGACGATCGCCTGAACCTCGTCGGCGCCTTCTCGGGAAGCCGGCACGAAGGCTGGGCGATCCGCCAGGCCTACTCCTTGCTCCCCACCACCGACTTCTCGCGGAGCGTCCTCGAGCGCTGCCCTACGTGGCTCGGTGTGTCGCGCCTGCCAGGCTTGACGTGGTCGGATCTGGGCACGCCGCGACGCGTGGTCGGAATCGCCAGCAGTTTGCCGGTGCGGCCGATGTGGATGACGAGGCGGAAGGCGGGGCCGGTGTCGATCCTTCAGGGGGGAAAAGACCAGCGCCCAGCCCGGCTCGCGCCGCCCGGACCGGGCGCCGATGGTGTTGCCCGCCGACCAGAGTGAAGCGCTAAGCGCGCAGGTTCTTGGCGAAGAAGTCCGTGCAGTGCTTCCAGGCGTGCTGCGCTGCGGCCGCGTTGTACGACGGCCGGTAGTCGGCGTGGAAGCCGTGGCCCGCGCCCGGATAGATCACGATCTCGACGTTCTTGTTGTGCTGTTGAACTAGCTCACCGAATCGCTTGGCGTCTTCAGGCTTCGGATTCTGATCGGTCTCCCCGTAGAGGCCGAGGAACGGAGCATGAATGTCCTTGGCCAGGTCGAACCCCGTCACCGGGCCCGACGCGCCCTGGTAAGGCCGGGCCGGCGGACCGTACCACGCGACCGCCCCCTTCACGTCGTGGTTCGTGCCCGCCACCTGGTACACCGTGGACCCGCCCCAGCACCAGCCCGTCACGCCCACGGCGCTGGCCTTCACGTTCGGCCGCGTCTTGGCCCAGTCAATGGCAGCCTTGCAATCGCCCAGGGTCTGCTCGCGCTTCTGCGCCAGGACGATCTTCAGGATGTCCTGAACGTTGGGGATCTGAGCCACCCCGCCTTCGCGCTTGAACAGCTCAGGGGCGACCGCATAGTAGCCCGCCTTGGCAAACCGCCGGGTGCAGTCGCGGATGTACTCGTGAACACCCCAGATCTCGGAGAGAACCAGCACGATCGGGGTGTCTTTCCCCGAAGCCGGGCGTGCCTCGTAAACAGGCATCTCGTATGTGCCAATCTTGACAACCTGGTCGCCCGCGACGATCCCGTCGGTGTCGGTCTTGATCGCCTGGGCCAGCACCTTGTCGACGGCCACGGCGTATCCGGCGAACGTGGAGGTGGTGGCGATCATCTGGCGGCGAGTGAGCATTCATTCCTCCTTGAGGCGATGAGGTGACTTTGCGTGCCGGGGCGGAGCCCCGGCGGATGATACTATGTAACTGCGTCACATCGGCGCGGGTTTCAGCGCTTTCTTCCCGGTCCGGGGAGGTCCATGGATCTGCTCGAGGTCAAGAGCCGTGTAGCCGAAGCCCTGGTGGAATCTATCTTCCGCCGCGCTCGCTATCAGATCAAACCGTTCCGCAATAACACCTCGCCTCTGCGGTTCGGGCGCGAGGACTTCTCCCCCGATTTTCGGGTGTCGTCCGAGGCGGACGGTGAGAGCGCCGGCGGCGAGTTCCTGGTGGAGGTGAAGTACCGGCCCTCGGCCTACCAGTTCGTCTCGGTCGAGAACCAGCGCGGCGAGCGCTCGATCTTCTACATGGCGCGCCGGCAGTGGCCGAACCTCTACTTCATCCTCGTGACGGACCGGCCGGAGAGCGGGCGCTCGTGCTTCCAGGCCATCGCCTTCGGCTCGATGCGTCCCGGAGAGGCCTTCCGCACCGTGGATCTGGTCGAGCTCAAGGAGCTCCGGATCTTCCAGCACAACATCGAGGACCACGAGGAGCTGATCCGTCGGATCTTCGCGCTGTTGACCGGCGCCCAGTCGTGAGGCGCTCAGAGCGCCCGCGCCACCAGCCACAGACCGAGCACGGCCAGGAACACCAGCACCGCGCGATTGAAGGCCCGCGGGTCCAGCCTGTCTTGTAGTCGCAGGCCGAGCCCGAACCCAGCCAGCCCCACGGCCGCCAGTCCGAGCGAGGCCAGCGCCAGGGCCCAGCCCAGAAGCCCGTACCAGACGAGCGTCACGAGCTGCACCGTCTTGACCACGAGAAACGTGAACGAGATCGACCGGACGAATTCCTTCTTGTCCATGCCGAGCGCGACGAAGTAGAGCGCGATCGCCGTCCCGGGCGCGTTGGTGATGCCCCCCATGATGCCGGCAGCGAGCCCGACCGGGACCGCGAGCTTGAGCTCCCAGCTCGCGGGGACTCGCGGCGAGAGTCGGCCGAGCTCGAGCAACACGTAGCTCAACACGAAGCCCCCGAGCAGCAGGGTGACGGCGCGCGGCGAGAGCGCGACCAGCAGTCTGGTGCCGATGACCGTGCCGATCATCGTGAAGATCAAGAGCGGCGCCAGCCGCCGCGGCGCATCGCCGAGGGGCCCGCTCCGCCGCAGCTGGAGGGCGTCCATCACGAGGTTGGGAATGACCAGCAGGGCGACGGCGCTCTTCACGTCGACCGCAAGGGCCAGGAGCGGGGTGCCGAGCGTTGGGAAGCCGAAGCCGATCGCCCCCTTGACGAAGGCGGCCAGCAGGACGGCGACGACCGCGGCCAGAGCTAGCGCGAGAGCGACTCGTGCAGGACTTCGGCCGGATGCTTGGCGCGGCGGCCGGCCAGGTGCTGGATCTGCTGCCGGCAGGAGATACCGGGCGCGACGATCTCGGTCTCGGCGGCGGCGGCCTTCACCGCGGGCGCCAGCCTGCGATTGCCGAGCGCGACCGAGATATCGTAATGCTCGCGCTCGAAGCCGAACGAGCCGGCCATGCCGCAGCAGCCCGAGTCGACTTCCTCGACCTCGAACCCCGCCCAGCGCAGCGCGGCGACCGTCGGCGCCGTGCCGACGAGCGCCTTCTGATGGCAGTGCCCGTGGAGCAGCGCCTTCTTGCCCGCGGCGCCGAACGAGAGAGTCAGGCCCCGGCCGCGCTCGCGGACCAGGAACTCCTCGAAGAGGAACGAGTGCCGGGCGACCGCGCGTGCGTCCTCGGTACGGACCAGATCCACGGTCTCGTCACGCAGGGTCAAGAGACAGGAGGGCTCGAGCCCGATGATCGGGACGCCGCGCCGCGCGTACGGGGCCAGGCGCTCGACGTTCCACGCCGCGTGCTCGCGCGCCTCCTCGAGCATGCCCTTGGAGATGAGCGGCCGCCCGCAGCACTTCCGGTCGACCAGCACGACCCGATAGCCCGCGGCCTCGAGGACACCGACCGCCGCACGCGCGATCTCGGGCACGTTGTAGGTCGTGAACGTGTCGTTGAACAGTACGACCTCGCCCCGCGGCGAGCTCGCCGGCGGCGTGCGGCGCCTGAACCAGTCGGTGAACGTCTGGCTCGCCAGGGCCGGCAGCGGCCGGCGCCGGTCGATGCCCGCGAGCTTCTCGAGGGCCCAGCGGCTCGGGCCGAGGCTCGAGAGCCAGTTGACGAGCCCTGGCAGGCGCGCGCCCAGATGATTCATCCGCGCGATGCGGCCGAACAGCCGATTGCGCAGCGGCAGCCCGTTGGCCTGGTAGTAGTGGTGGAGAAACTCGTACTTGAGCTTCGCCATGTCCACGTTCGACGGGCACTCGGCCTTGCACCCCTTGCACTCGAGGCAGAGGTCCATGACCTCGTAGAGCCGCCGACCCGTGAACTCCTTGGCGGGCAGGCGCCCGGAGAGCACGGCGCGCAGCGCGTTGGCGCGCCCCCGGGTCGAGTGCTCCTCGTCCTTCGTCGCCATGTACGAGGGGCACATCGTGCCCTCGAGGGTCTTTCGGCAGGCGCCGACGCCGTTGCACATCTCGATCGATGCCGCGAACCCGCCCTGCTCGGAGAAATCGAGCAAGGTCTTCGGCTCCCAGGTCGTGTACTGCGTGCCGTAGCGGAGGTGATCGGTGACCCCCGCCGGCGCCACGATGTTGCCGGGGTTCATGCGGTTGTCGGGGTCGAAGGCACGCTTGAGCTCGCGGAAGGCCTGCATGATCCGCGGGCCGTACATCCGCTCGAGGAAGGGGCTGCGCGCCCGGCCGTCGCCGTGCTCGCTCGAGATCGTGCCGTTGAATCGCACGACCAGGTCGGTGATCTCGTCGGCGATCGCGCGCACCTGCTCGAGGCCGCGCGGCGTTTTTAAGTCGATGACCGGGCGGATGTGCAGGCAGCCGACCGAGCAGTGGCCGTAGTAGGCGCCTTCGGTCTCGTGCTTGGCGAAGATCTCGCGGAAGCGGCTCACGAACTCGGCCAGGTGCTGGGGTGCGACCGCGGTGTCCTCGACGAAGGCGATCGGCTTCTTGTCGCCCTTCATTCCGAGCAGGAGCCCAAGGCCCGCCTTCCGGAGCTTCCAGATCGACGCCTGCTCGGCGGCGTCGCGGGCCACGTGCGCGGTGTAGCCGAACCGCTCTCGCTGACGCCGCGCATCGAGCGCCTCGATCTTCGCGCGCACCTCGCCGTCCGTCTCGCCGGCATACTCGACGATCATGATCGCGCCCGGGTCGCCCTGGACGAAGCCCATCCGCTGCGACTGCTCGATGTTGTTCCGGGCCAGGTCGAGGATCATCTTGTCGGTCAGCTCGACCGCGTACGGGCCCGTTTCCAGGATCGACGACGACGACTCGAGCGCCTCCTGGATCTCCCGGTAGTGAATGACCTCCACGGCGGTCTTCTTCGGGCGCCGGATCAGGCGCATCTTCGCCTCGACCACGGCCACGAACGTGCCCTCGGAGCCGACGATCAGCCGGGCCATGTTGAGGGGCTTGCCGTTCGTCGCGTGGCGCCGGCCGATCGCGGGCACGAGCTCGTTGAGGTTGTAGCCCGAGACCCGCCGCCAGTGCGCCGGGTATTTCGACCGGATGTCGTCCGCGTACGCGTCGCGGATCCGCGCGACCTCCCGGTAGATCTGGCCCTCGAGCCCGGGCGCGCGGCACTTGGCTTCGAACTGGTCCGGGGTGACCTCGCCGAACACCGCGCGCGAGCCGTCGGCGAGCACGGTCGTCAGCTCGATCACGTGCTCGACCGTGAGGCCATACGCGATCGAGTGCGAGCCCCCGGAATTGTTGCCGAGCATGCCGCCCAGGGTCGCCCGGTTGGACGTCGAGGTGTCCGGGCCGAAGCCGAGGCCGAGCGCGCGAACGTGGTGGTTCAGGTTGTCCTGCACGAGGCCGGGCTGCACGCGCGCCCACAGCTCCTCGGCATTGACCTCGAGGACCTTGTCCATGTAGCGCGAGAAGTCGAGGACGAGGGCGTGGTTGACGGTCTGGCCGGTCAGCGAGGTGCCGCCGCCCCGCGGCAGGATCGCCACCTTGTGCCGGGCGGCGGTCTCGATCGCCGCCTTCACGTCGTCGCCGTCGCGGGGAATGACGACGCCGACCGGCTCCATCTGATACATGGACGCGTCGGTCGAATAGAGGAGGCGGGAGCCGGCGTCGAAGCGGACGTCGCCGCCGATCGCCTTCTCGAGCTCGCGTTGGAGGTCGTTCACCGCGGACATTATACTAGTGTCGTGGCTCGCTTCGTCGTCCTCGCCCTGCTTCTCGCCTTGACCACCGGTAGCGAAGCGGCGCCCGCGGCGCCCGGATTCAAGGTGCGGCTGATCGACGGCAAGACCTCGCTCGATTCGCGCGACCTGATCGGCAAGAAGATCCTGGTGCTCAGGTTCCAGGCGACGTACTGCAAGCCGTGCGTGAAGGAGTCCCCCGCCCTGGGCCGGCTTCTCGACAAGTATCGGGAGCGGGACGTCGAGGTGCTGGCGCTCCACGTCCAGGACACGGCGGCCGACACGCGGGCCTTCGTACGCAAGTACAAGGCGACCTATCCGATCGCGCTCGACCCGAAGCTGACGATCGGCAACACCTTCGGTTTCAAGGGCACGCCCTACACGGTCGTGATCGACCAGAAGGGCGAGATGGTGGCCCAGCTCCACGGCGCGTCGGCCGTCTCGCGGCTCCCGCGCATCCTCGACGACCTCCTGAAAGAGGCCGCGCAGCGCTCCTGACTCAGGGCCGGAGCATCACCTTGATCGCGCGATCCTCCTTCCGGTCGAAGATCGCGTAGCCCTTGGGCGCCTCGCCCAGCGCCATCGTGTGAGTGATGATCCGCGACGGCTTGAGCTTGCCGACCTGCACCAGCGGCAGGAGCGGCGTCATGTAGTTGCGCGCGTTGCAGATGCCCATCTTCAAGGAGAGGTCCTTGAAGAAGGCTTCCCGCGCCGGGAATCCCATGCTGGTCTCGACGTACACGCCGACCGACGCGACGGTCCCGCCGGCGCGCACGGCCTGGATCGCCTGGGTGAACGGTGTTTCGTGGCCGACGCATTCGAGGACGACGTCGGGGCCGCGCCCGCCCGTCAGAGCGCGGAGCTGTTCGGCGGGGTCGCCTCGATCGAGGCTCACGGGCTCGGCGCCGAACTCCTCGGCCAGCTTCAGCCGATAGTCGACGCGGTCGACCGCGAAGAGCCGCGTCGGTCCGAAGAGCTGAGCCGACTGCATCGCCAGGAGCCCGACCGGCCCAGCGCCGAAGACGGCCACGTTGTCGCCAGGACGGATCCCGCCGTTCTCGGCGCAGAAGTATCCGGTCGAGAGGATGTCGCCGAGGAAGATCGCGTCGTGATCGGTCATCTCGGCCGGCACGCGCTCGCAGAGGTGATCGGCGAACGGCACGCGGATCCACTGGGCCTGGCCGCCGCCCCACACGTGGCCGAACCGGCCGCCGAAGACGGCGCGCCCGGTCGTCGCGCACTGGGTGGGCAGCCGCCGCCGGCACCACTCGCATTGCCCGCACGACACCGAGAACGGCACGATCACCCGGTCGCCCCGGCGCACCTGCCGAACCGCCGGGCCCAGGTCCTCGACGGTGCCCATGAATTCGTGGCCCATGACGGCCCCGGTCTGGACGAGGGCGCCGCCGCGACCGTGGTACTGATGCAGGTCCGAGCCGCAGACGGCGCTCGTGGTGATCTTCAGGACGACGTCCGTCGGATCGACGACCTTGGGCTCGGCCACATCCTGCACGCGCACGTCGCCGACGCCATGAAACGTGATGGCTTTCATCATCTCCTCCGCGAAGGGAGCTTCGGTTCGTAAAACGCGAGCGCCGCCGCGCCGCGCACGCTGGCTCGTTTGTCGCCCGGCACGATGTCGATGCGCGTCGCGGCAAGCGCCTGCGCAAACGCGTACTCGCGCATGGCGCGCCGGAGCTTCGCTTCGAGCTTCGCGAACGACTCTACGACTCCTCCGGTCACGATCAAGACCTCCGGATTGAGGCCGTTCACGATGGTGCCCATCATCGCGCCGAGGGCCTGGCACGCCTCATCGACGATGGACGCGGCCAGGTCGTCGCCCTCCTCCGCGGCGCGAAAGACCAGGGCCGCCGTGATGCGCGAAGGATCTCCGGCCGCAGCCTGCAGCAAGCTCGACCGCGTGTCGCCCGCCGCGCGGGCGCGCGCCGCGTCGGCCATTCCCCGCCCGCTCGCGTAGAACGCCAGACACCCGCGCAGCCCGCACCAGCAGGGCGGCCCGTCGAACTTCACCGGGCGCGTGACCCACCTCGCCCGCGAATCCCGCGGCGCCCCGAACCAGGCGGCCGTCGAGCACGATCCCCGCGCCGACCCCGGTTCCCGCCGAGAGCACGACGAGCGAGCGGGCGCCTCGCGCGGCGCCGAGTGTCGCCTCGCCCAGCGCCAGCGCGTTGACATCGTTGTCCACGACCACCGGGAGGCCGACACGGCCGTCCAGCTCGGCAGCGAGGGCCCGCCCCTCCAGCTGCGGCACCTGAGTCACCGGCCGCCCGACGATACCGCGATCCGTGTCGACCGGGCCAGCCACGCCGACTCCAATGGCCCCGATCGAGCGGGCCGCCCGGCCGGCCTTCTCGGTCGCTTCGGCGATGAGCGCGACGATCGTCTCGAGGGGATCGCGCGCGCCGACGTCGGTGGGCGCGCTCGCGTCCGCGATCACGTCGCCGTCTCGGGTCACGACGCCGACGGCCGTCGTCGTGCCTCCCAGGTCCACCCCCAGAACCACCGGCGCCCGTCCGCGGCTGCGCGCGGCGGCGCTCATCGACTAGAGCTCGCCGAAGTGGCAGAGCGTGATGCCGAGGCTCGAGGCCGCGCCACGCGCGGCCGAGGTGCCGAGGCCGATCATCTCCGTCTCGCGCTGGCGTCCATAGCGGCTGTACGAGAGCGCGTCGTCGCACCAGCCGGGATGCGCCATGAACTCGGACACGCCTGACGGCAAGGTTCGCAGGTGCGCCAAGGTGCGCGCGAGCGACCAGTACGCCCCCGGCCCGGACTCGCCGAAGAAGTGGTCGGGAGTCCGAAGACCAGCCGTCAGCGCCCGGGCACGCGCCGTCTCGTTCTGGCTTCTGACGGCCACACCCAGGCGCCGGGCGGCCTCGAGCACCACCTCGGTAACCGGCGCCAGCAGACCGACGTGGTGATGGGTGTCGAGATGCGTCGGCTCGCGCTTCATCAGGTAGGCGAACTTCTCGATCTGCGCGTTGACCTCGCGCTCGACGTCTCGCGCTTCGGCGCGCGCCGCGGCGTGGCGCGGATCGCGCACGAAGCGACCGTCTCCGTCGACGAGCGAGGAGCCGGCGGAGATCGGGCGTCCCAGGGTGAGATTCACGTGAATGCCGACCCCAAGACCGGAGTCGCGGAGCGCCGCCAGCTGCTCGGGCTCGATCGCCGCGGTGGCGAGCAAGGTCGTGCTGGTGACGATGCCGTGGCGGTGGGCCGACAGGATGCCGGCGCTCACGCCCGGCGTGAGGCCGAAGTCGTCGGCGTTGACGATGAGCCGCCGCGTCACGCGCCCATCACCTCGGCACGAGTCGCCTGGATGACGAAGCGCTCGACCGTCTCGGGGATCCCCGGCGGCACCGTGACTTCCAGGTCGACGGCGCGGATGTGATCGAGCCGCTCGTATCCGATCCGCGGAAACGACTGCACCTCACTCCCGATGATCGCCGGCGTGAGTCCGGCCGCTTCGGACTTCGCGAAGGCGGTCTTCTGGCCGAGGAACGCGAAGATCGTGAAGACCAGCCGGCCGCCCGGATGGAGATGTCGCGGAGCGCCCGCGATCACGCGATCGAGCAGCTCCCAGCCGTCGTGGCCGCCGTTATCGGCCGTCGCGGCGGCATCGCGCCGCTCGCGGCCGCGCGGCGTGGGCATCTGCGGCGGATTCGTGCAGATCAGATCGAAGCGCTCGCCCTCGACGGGCGCGATAGCAGTCGCCGAGCCGCGTATCCACGGTGACGCCGTTGAGCGCCGCGTTGGCGCGCATCGCCTCGACCGCGGCCGGGAGCACATCGGTCGCGGTCACCCGGGCGCCGCTCTTCGCGGCGAGCACCGCGGCCAGGCCGAGCCCGCCGCCGATCTCGAGCACGCGCTCCCCTGGCCGAACGGCGAGATGCCGGCAGAAGAAGAGCGAGCCGGCCTTCGGAGCCTGAACCTGGTCCGGAACGCGAAAGAGGCACCCGCGCCAGGAGAACAGGAGCGTGCCGGAATCGCTACTTTCCAAGAACACGCCGGAAGTAGAGCCGGAGCGCCTCCTTGAGCTGGGCACGAGCTCCGGCCGAAGTCTTCGCGTCTTCGAGCTGGTCGATGTCGATCTGGAGCGGAACGCCCTCGCGCTTGACGCCGTCGAGCTCGGCGGTGAGGCCGCAGCGCTCGTCCGACTCGGTGAAGACCAGCTTCGCCCGCTTGAACGTCCCGTCGTCCTGGGCGAGCTGCTGTACCGTCTCGACGATGACGCGCTTGATCTCCTCGGCTTCCGCCGCCGGCACCGTCGAGAACGCGGCCGTCAGCTCAACGTCCGCCATCTCTATAGTCCTTCCTAGTGCCCTCGGGCACTTCCTAGTGCTCCCCGGGCACGTCCTAGTGCCCCGCCGCGGCAGCCGGCCGGAGTGTATCGAGCCCCGCCTCGAGCCCGCGCCGTCCAACGCGGACGCCGACGGGCTTGGCGAAGTTCAGGGTCGCGTACGTCTCTTCGCGCGGGGCGACCTTCTGTCCCAGCCGGCCGAGCGCCGCCAGCGCTTTGTCGCCGACGCGCGCATCGATCAGGACCTCGGCGCTCTCCGCGTGAAGTCGTGGCGCCTCGATCGCTTCCTGCAGGTCCGAGCCGCTGTCGACGAGCGTCGCGATGACCTGAGGTATCGCCGACACGATCCGCCGGCCGCCCGGAGCCCCGAGGGTGAGATACGGCTCGCCCTTCTTGAAGCCGAGCACCGGCACCATGTTGACGAGCGCCCGCTTGCCAGGCGCGACCGAGTTCGGTCGTCCGGCTTCCGGGTTGAACCAGATCATCCCGTTGTTCAGGAGAATCCCCGTGCCCGGCACGACGACCATCGAGCCGAACAGCGAGACCGCCGTGTGGGTCAACGCGACCATGTTGCGGTGACGATCGACGACGCTGATGTGCGTCGTACAGTCGCCGCCCGCTGCGGACGCGCCCAGCGCGTCCAGCTCGGCGCGGCGGCTTCCCCGCCTGGTCGGATGGCGACGCAGGGTCGCGGCGGCCTGGCGCGCGTATTCCTTCGACGTGAGCCGCTCCCACGGCGCCTGCACCACCGCGGGATCGCCGAGATGCTCGAAGCGATCGGTGAAGGCGCGGCGGACGGCCAGAGCCCGGAGATTGAGCCCACCCGGCGTGTGCCAGCCGACCGCGGTCTTCGGGAACTGCTCGAGGATGTTGAGGATCTCGAGAGCCGTCACGCCTCCCGTCGCGCCGGGCGCGAACGCGAGCTCGAGTCCCCGGTAGCTCCCGGTGAGCGGCGCGCCCACGCGCACGGAATAGGCGGCGAGATCGTCGCGGGTCATCAGGCCGCCGTGCGCGGCCATCGCCTCGTGGATCGCCTGGGCGATCTCACCCCGATAGAACGCGCTCGGCCCATCGCGTGCGATCAGCTCGAGGCTCCGCGCGAGATCGGGATAGGTCGGACGATCGCCCTCTTCCATCCCGGTCGCGGGCCGGTAGACCGAGCGGCCGTTTCTCAGATAGACGCGCCCGGCCTCGGGGGCCGCGGCCAGCTCCTCGAGCTGGCGCGCGGTAGTCAGCGCCTGGTACCAGTCCGCGACGAACCCCTCGCGGGCGAGCTCGATGGCCGGCTGGATCGCGTCGCGAAGCGACATGGTGCCGTACCGCTCGAGCGCGAGCGCGAGCCCCGCGACCGATCCCGGCACCGCGGCCGAGAGCCAGCCGCGCTCGTTTGCGCCGTTCTCGACGTTGGGCCAGGCGAAGAGCCCGCGCGAGACCCCGGTGGTGACCCGAAACATCGACTCGTGGGCGCGCATCGGCGCGCACCCGTTGAAATCGAGCGCGACGGTCTCGCCCTTTCGGGCGTGGTGCACGAGCATCGTGCCCGACCCCGCGATCGTCGACATGAAGGGCTCGACCACCGTCATCGCGAACGCGGTCGCGACGGCGGCGTCGATGGCGTTGCCGCCGCGCTCGAGAACCCTGGCGCCCACGCGGGCGCCGAGCGGATGCTCCGCGACCACCAGACCGTGCGGGGCGGGCGGCGTGCGCTTCGTGACGATCAGGCGGGACTCGATCATCGGGTTCGGCGCCGAAGAGGTCAGTACTGGATCGCGTACTGCGTGATGTCGACGACCGTCTTTTCGTTGAAGTAGATACGCCAGCCGGACGGGTACGTCCACGCCTCGGTGGGCGTGTTCTCCTTGACCGCCGGCCAGTACTGGCGCGCGAGCTTTTCCATCTCCGTCACCTCGGTAACCCGCGAGAGCGGAGGGCCCAGCAGGATCAGGACCTGTTCCATGGTCTGCCCGACCGACACCTGACGGATGAACCGGAAAGTCGAGATGTCGAGGGAGTTGGCGGCCTCGGGATTCTGGCGCAGGTACCGGCCGATGCTCTGCTCCATCGCGTTTTCCCAGCGGCGCCGCTCGTCGAAGTTGGGCTCGCGGCCGTTGGCGACGAGGACCTTCATGGTCCAGATATCCTCGGCTATCGGTCCCTCAGTGGTGCGCTGCTCCTTGGTCCGCGACCAGTAGCAGCCCGGCAGGATCAGCACGAGGCCCAGGATCGCCACGATCAGCCTCACACCCCGAATCATATCAGGGCAGACTCCAAAACGATGCCACGATCGATCACCCGGGAGGCGTGGGCCAGCACGCGGGCCGTCTCGGTGGGGACCTCCGGACTGTCCGCCAGCTGCCGGAGCAGGTCGATGAGGCGGCGCATCGCCCGGATCAGGTCTCCCTCGTGGCCCCCGAAGGCTTCCTCGACGATCCCGCTCCAGTCGTCCTCGCCCGCCGCCCAGCGGAAGACCGCCGGCATGAACCCGGAGTGCACGGCGATCGGAATGCGCAGGTGGCGCGCGCGCTGCGCCTCGTGCACGGTGTCGGCGACGCGCATGAGCAGGTCGAGCTTGCGCCTGAGCTTGGGCCGCTTCTTGAGAAACGTGCGCGCCAGCGCCGGGTCCCCCGACCGCGCCTCCTCGATCAGCGCCGAGCACATCGCCGCCGCCTCGGGGCCGGAGACGTCGTCGAACATGCCGTGCGCGACCCCCTCGGCGACGAGCAGCTCGTTGTCGTGGCGGAGCGCGGCGATCAGGCGCCCCTTGCCTTCAATCTGCCGGTCGCGCACGGCCCCAAACTGCTCCAGCACTTCCACCACGCGGAGGAATTCTTGCCAGTAGGCACCGCGCAGCGACTCGAGCTGCCGGCGCCGGATGCCGAGTCGCTCGGTGACCGTCTCGAGCTCACGCCATTCGCGGTCGCAGCGGGCTGTGGCGCCCCACGGGCAGCGGTGGCACTCGATCGCGGACAGCGCCGCCTCGGGACCCTGCGCGCGCTCACGGTCGATCAGCTCGGCGACCGAGAGCCGCTCGAGCTCGGCCGCGAGCTGGCGCAGCCCTCGACCGTCGGCGCCCCGGCGGTCGCGCCCCTCGCGATCGCGACCCTCGGGCGCCCGGTCTCGCCGGTCGGACGTGCGCTCGCGCGCGTCCCGGTCGCGCGGCACGTGCAGGGGCGGCGTGGCCCAGAAGACGCGCTTGATCACGCCGCTCTTCACCCGCACGGTGGCTCCGTGAGGCAGGAGCGCGTCGATGAGCACGCGGTGGCCGCGGATCGCGTGGATCCCGAGCACCATCGCGAGCGTCGGCGCTCCGCTGCGCCGGACCAGGACGAGGCGCCCGGGCTCGGCCTCGGCGACCGTGCGCTCGCCGCGCTTGCCGCCGCCGCGCCCGAGCGCGTGGCGGCGCGCCTCGACTTCCTGACGCGCGCGCCGATAACGGCCGATCCGCTGGAACTCGCCGCACGGCGCCGGGTAACGCCGCAGCTCCTCGAGCGAGGCCTCGAGCGTCCGGACGTCCGCCTCGACCTCGCGGATGCGCTTGAGGTTCTGGTACTGCCCGAACGACGATTCGATCCGCCGGCGCAGCGCGTCGGGCGGGGCGCCGGTCGCCAGCAAGAGCGCGACCGACCCGTAGCCGAGCTTGAACTGGCTCTCGATCGGCTCGGGCGAGCCGTCGATCACCCGCAGAAGGTCGTCGAGCCCGTCGCGGGCGTCGAGGGCGATGACGCAGGTGCCCTCGGGATCGATTCCGCGGCGCCCCGCGCGGCCGGCCATCTGGGTCAGCTCGTTGTGCGAGAGCGACCGGAAGCCCCGATCGGTCCGCTTGGTCAGCCCCTGCAGGACGACCGAGCGGGCCGGCATGTGGATGCCGAGGGACATCGTCTCGGTCGCGAAGACGGCCTTGCAGAGCCCGCGCTCGAAGAGCACCTCGATGAGGCGCTTGACGCTCGGCAGGATGCCCGCGTGATGGAGCCCGATGCCCAGCCGCAGCGCCTCGAACACGCTCTGGTTCAGCACGGACTCGGCGACGGTCGGGCTGTCGCGGATCAGATCGCCGATCGCCATATCGACCTCGCGCTGCTGCGGCGGGGCCAGCAGGCTCTTGCCCTCGGTGAGCACGTCCTGCATCGCGCGCTCGCAGCCGACGCGGCTGAAGATGAAGTAGATCGTCGGCAGCCAGCCGCGCTCCTGGAGGGCCTCGATCAGCACCGTCGGATGCACGACGCGGCGCGTGTACCAGCGCCCGCGGTCGTCGGGTCCGCGCGGCTCGTCGCCCACGACTCGCGCGCGCCCGGCACGAACCCGGTCGACCTCGTGGATCTCGCCGGCCAGATCCGCGATGACGTACGCGAGGGGGACGGGCCGGTGCGGGTGGAAGATGGGCACGATCGGCCGGTGCACGATCGAGATCCAGTCGGCGATCTCCTTGACGTTGGCGACGGTCGCCGAGAGGCCCACCAGCACCACGTCGGGCGGCGCGCTGACGATGATCTCCTCCCAGACGGTGCCGCGCCCCTCGTCGCCCATGTAATGGCACTCGTCGAGCACGATGTAGCGCAGTCCATCGAGGCCACTTCCGTAGAGCGCATTTCGGAGAATTTCCGTCGTCATCACGAGGATGGCCGCGTGCGGGTTCACCTTGACGTCGCCGGTGAGGATCCCGACGCGGTCGGCGCCGAACTCCCGGGTGAAGTCGGCGAATTTCTGGTTCGAGAGCGCCTTGAGCGGAGTCGTGTACGCTAGGCGCCGGCCCGCCGCCAGGGCGGCGTGGATGGCGAACTCGGCGACCAGGGTCTTGCCGGCGCCGGTGGGCGCGGAGACGATGACCGACTGGCCGGCTTCGATGGCGCGGATGGCTTCGACCTGGAAGTCGTCGAGCGGGAACGCATAACGCGAGCGGAATCGCTCGAGAAGCTCCATCTCTTCACACTCTACCTCAAGGAGGAGCAAGGTGATCGTCTTCCACATCGCCCTCACCGCCGCCGACGACTATCAGACCCGTCGCGAGGCGCATCGCCGAGACCACATCGGGCGCCTTCAGGGGCTGCGCGCCAACAACATCCTGATCGGCGGCGGCCCCTCGGCCGACGGGCGAACCGCCGACCTCTTCTATCGCCTGCAGCAGCCGGCTCAGCTCAAGTACGCGATCGAGGAGGATCCGTACTGGACGGGCGGCGTGTGGACGCGCTACGAGCCGAGAAGCTTCAGCCAGTTCGTGGAGCCGTGGGAGATGGTGCCCGTCGTCCTCGACGGCACGCGCCGGCTCACGATCGTCGAAGGTCCGACGGCCCAGCACGACATGGCGCAGTTCGCCCTGATCGAGATGCGGGGCGCGGGCCGCCTGGCGTTCGGCGGCTTCTTCGAGGACGGCGGCACCCTGGCGATCGCGAAGACCGCCGATCCGGACGAGGCCATCCGCTGGTTCACCGAGACCACCTTCTGGAAGCCCGACGCGCTCACGACGCGCCCCTGGCTGCACGTCCTGTAGCGGCGGAGGCTCTCGATGGCCCTCCGTCCCGTCTCCGCGGCTGAGATCGAGTCGCTGGCGATCGGCGCCTGGATCCTCGGCACTGGCGGCGGCGGCAGTCCCTACCTGGCGCTCCTGAACATGCGCAAGCTCTACCGCGAGGGCGTCTCCGTGTCGCTGCTCGACCCGATGGACCTGCCCGACGACGCGCGGGTCGCCGTCGTCTCGAACATGGGCGCGCCGCTCGTCGGCCAGGAGCGGCTGACCGACCCGCGCACGATCGCGCTCGCGGTGCGGATGATGGAGGACTACCGGGGCTGCCGGTTCGACGCGGTCATGTCGCTCGAGATCGGCGGCGGCAACTCGCTCCAGCCGTTCATGGCCGCCGCGGTCCTCGGGCTACCCGTGGTCGACGCCGACTGTATGGGTCGCGCCTTTCCCGAGGCGCAGATGACGAGCTTCGCGATCCACGGCCTGACGATGTATCCGCTCACCCTCGCCGACGTGCGCGACAACGCGGTCGTCGTGGCGCGCGCCGCCTCCTGGAAGTGGATGGAGCGCCTCTCGCGCAAGGCGTGCGTCGAGGTCGGCTCGATCGCGTCGACCTGCAAGGCGCCGCGGACCGGCAAGGAAGTGAAGGAGTGCGGGATCCTCTACTCGACGACCAAGGCGATCCGGCTCGGCGAGACGGTGCAGTCCGCGCGCAAGCTCCATCGGGATGCCGTCCAGGCGGTGATCGAGGCCGAGCACGGCCGTCTCATGTTCCGGGGCAAGATCCGCGACGTGGCCCGCCGGACGACCGAGGGCTTCCTTCGGGGCACCGCCAAGCTCGACGGGCTCGACGACTTCCGCGGCTCGAGCTTCGAGCTCGCCTTCCAGAACGAGTTCGCCGTCGGCTGGCTCGACGGCCAGCCGCGCGTGATGACGCCGGACCTGATCTGCGTCCTCGACAGCGTCTCGGGTGACGCGATCGGGACGGAGACTCTACGCTATGGTCAGCGCGTCAGCGTGATCGCGCTCCCGGCGCCGCCGGTGCTCCTGACGCCGAAGGGTCTCGAGCACGTCGGCCCGCGCGCCTTCGGCTACGACCTCGAGTTCAGGAGCGTCTTTTCTTGAAGGCGGGCGCGTGAAGCGACGCATCGGCATCGACGTCGGCGGCACGAACACCGACGCCGTCTACCTCGAGGACACCCGCGTGATCCACGCGGTCAAGACGCCGACGACCCGCGACATCACCTCGGGGGTGACCGACGCTCTTCGCCGCCTGCTCCAGGCCGGAACGCCCGTCGCCGTCGACGCGGTGATGATCGGGACCACCCACTTCACCAACGCGGTCGTTCAGCGGCGCGACCTGACGCGCGTCGCCGCGATCCGCATCGGCCTGCCCTCGGGCGCCTCACTCGAGCCGTTCATCGATTGGCCCGAGGATCTCGCGGCGCTCGTTCGCGGCGAGGTCTTCATGCTGGAGGGCGGCCACGAGTTCGACGGGCGGCCGATCGTGCCGCTCGATTCCGCCGGCGTGCGCGCGGCCGCACGGCGCATCCGCGATACGGGCCTCAGCTCGGTCGGCGTCGCCTCGGTCTTCTCGCCGCTGAACGCCGCCTGTGAGCTCGAAGCGGCGGCCATTCTCCGCGAAGAGTGTCCGGACGTGGCCGTGACGATGTCGCACCAGCTCGGGCGCATCGGCCTCCTCGAGCGCGAGAACGCGACCCTGCTCAACGCCGCGCTCGTCGGCCTGGCCCGCACGACGGCCCGCGCCTTCACCGACGCGCTCGCCGCGAGCGGGATCGCCGCGCCGCTCTATCTGACCCAGAACGACGGCACGGTGATGCTGGCGTCGGTCGCCGAGGCGTTTCCCGTCTACGGCTTCGCGTCGGGCCCGACGAACAGCATGCGGGGCGCCGCCTTCCTCTCGAAGCTCACCGACGCGCTCGTCATCGACGTCGGCGGGACCACGACCGACATCGGGAGCCTGCGTCACGGCTTTCCCCGCGAGGCCAACAACGTGGTCGAGATCGGCGGCGTCCGGACGCTCTTCCGCATGCCGGACCTGCTCTCGATCGGCCTCGGCGGCGGCTCACTCGTGACGCGCGCTCCCCTGTCGGTCGGCCCGCGAAGCGTCGGCTACCGGCTGGTCGAGGAGGGTCTCGTGTTCGGCGGGAGCACCCTCACGGCGACCGACGTCGCGGTGGCCGCCGGCCTCGTCGATCTCGGCGACCGGCGGCGGGTCGCCTCGCTACCGGCCGAGCTCGTGACGGCCGCGGTCGCGCGCATGCACGCGACGATCGAGGAGGGCGTGGACCGGATGAAGACCGACGCGGGCGACGAGCCGCTGATCGCCGTCGGCGGCGGGTGCTTCCTGGTGCCGGAGCGGATCGCCGGCATCTCCGAGGTGATCCACGTCGAGCATCAGGCCGTCGCGAACGCCGTTGGCGCGGCAATCGCCCAGGTCAGCGGAGAGGTCGACCGGATCTTCCAGGACCTGTCGCGCGACGAGGCGATCGCGCGAGCCCGGCACCAGGCGGAAACTCAGGCCGCGAGCGCCGGCGTTGATCCGCGGACCTTGACGACGGTGGAGATCGAGGATCTGCCGCTGGCGTACCTGCCCGGGAACTCGCTGCGCGTGCGCGTGCGAGTGGTCGGCGAGATTCGCTGAGCGGCCGACCTAGTCGACTCCAGCGACCGCGAGCACGCGCCGCATGCGCGCGGCGGCGACGTCGGCATCGCGCAGGAGACCCGCGCGGTCCATCAGCACGAACTGCTCGGCCAGGTGCACGACCGAGCGCGCGCTCTCCTGCCCGCCTACCATCCGGAAGTGCGACTGATGGCCGTTCAGGTAGGCGGCGAAGACCACGCCCGTCTTGTAGAAGCGTGTGGGCGCAGCGAAGACCTGGCGCGAGAGCGTGAGCGTCGGCGCGAGCACGTCGGCATAGCGGGCCATGTCGCCGTGGTCGAGCGCCTTGAGCGCCGCCGAGGCGGCCGGCGCGATGACGTCGAAGATGCCGAGCAGCGCGTCGGAATGGCGATCGCGATCGCCGCGAATCGTCGTCGGATAGTCGAAGTCGTCGCCCGTGTACATGCGGACGTTGGCGGGGAACCGCTTGCGCATCGCCACCTCGCGAGCCTGGTCGAGGAGCGAGATCTTCACGCCGTCGATGCGCGAGGCATGCTCCTGCACGATCGTCAGCAGGGTCTCGGTCGCCTGGTCGAGATCGCGCGAGCCCCAGTAGCCCTCGAGCGCGGGGTCGAACATCTCGCCCAGCCAGTGGATGATCACCGGCTCGCGCACCTGCGAGAGGATGCGCCCGTACACCTTCAGGTAGTCACCGGGCTCCTTGGCGCAGGCCGCAAGCGCGCGGCTCGCCATCAGGATGATCCGTCCACCGCAGCCCTCGATCCACGCGCACTGCTCCTCGTACGCGGCCTCGACGTCGGCGATCGTCACCCGCGGCCCGGGCTCGAGCTGATCGGTACCCGCGCCCGAGGCCAGCACGGCGCCCGGAACTGTCTTCGCCTCGGCGACCGTGCGCCGGATCAGCTCCTTCGCAGTGCGCCAGTCGAAGCCCATCCCGCGCTGAGAGGTGTCCATCGCCTCGGCGACCGCCAGGCCCAGCGACCAGATGTGGTGGCGATAGCGCAGGGTCGCGTCCCAGTCGAGCGCCACCTCGAGCGTCGGATTGACCGTCGCGAGCGGATCGGCGACAACGTGCACGGCCGCCATGCCGATGCGGCTCTTGATGGGACCGGGCGGCGCCGAAACGGGCGCGCGGCCGGTGAGCGTGTACGGCGAGAGCAATCCGTCACGGCGCGGCAGCTTGAGGGTAAAAGGCATAGCGATGCCAGTTTACTCCACGGGCGCCCGTTTGACAGGCTCGCTCCGGCTTCTGTATGGTTAGCGCACTTTTCACCGGGGTCCCTCCGAAGGAGGTCGGCATGGCCACCACCAAAACGAACGAGCGCAACCGCACGAAGTTCCTCCTCGACGAGAAGGACATCCCGACCAAGTGGTACAACATCCAGGCCGACTTCAAGACGCCGGCGCCGCCGGTGCTCCACCCCGGCACGAAGCAACCGATCGGCCCTCAAGATCTGGCGCCGCTCTTCCCGATGGAGCTGATCAAGCAGGAGGTCAGCCAGGAGCGCTGGATCGCGATCCCCGACGAGATTCGTGACGTCTATCGCCTGTGGCGGCCCTCGCCGCTCTATCGCGCCCGCCGCCTCGAGAAGGCGCTCGGCACGCCCGCGCACATCTACTACAAGTACGAGGGCGTGAGCCCGGCCGGCAGCCACAAGCCGAACACGGCGATCGCGCAGGCGTACTACAACAAGAAGGAAAAGGTCACGCGACTCAGCACCGAGACGGGCGCCGGCCAGTGGGGCTCCGCGCTCTCGCTCGCCTGTCAGATGTTCGGCCTGCAGTGCAAGGTCTATATGGTGAAGGTGTCGTACCAGCAGAAGCCGTATCGCCGCATCATGATGGAGACCTGGGGCGCGCAGGTGGTGGCGAGCCCGAGCCCCGACACGCAGTCCGGCAAGAAGGTCCTCGAGCAAGACCCGAACTCACCCGGCTCGCTCGGCATCGCGATCAGCGAGGCGGTCGAAGACGCGGCCACGCGCGACGACACGAAGTACTCGCTCGGCAGCGTGCTGAACCACGTCCTCATGCACCAGACGATCATCGGCCAGGAAGCGAAGAAGCAGCTCGAGAAGGCCGACGACGCCGCGGACATCGTCATCGGCTGCGCCGGCGGCGGCTCGAATTTCGCCGGCCTGTCCTTCCCGTTCGCGGGCGACAAGCTCACCGGCAAGAACAAGAAGGTGCGGATCATCGCCGTCGAGCCGTCCGCCTGCCCGAGCCTCACCAAGGGCAAGTACGTCTACGACTTCGGCGACACGGTCGGCCTCACGCCGCTGGTGAAGATGCACACGCTCGGGCACACGTTCATCCCGGCGCCGCTCCACGCGGGCGGGCTCCGCTACCACGGCATGGCGCCGCTGGTCTGCAAGCTCTACGACGAAGGCGTGATCGAGGCGATGGCGGTGCCGCAGCTGGCGACGTTCGAGGCGGCGGTGCAGTTCGCGCGGACCGAGGGCATCATCCCCGCCCCGGAGTCGGCGCACGCCATCCGCGTCGCGATCGACGAGGCGCAGCGCTGCAAGCGCGACGGCAAGCGCCGCACGATCCTCTTCAACCTGTCGGGCCACGGCCACTTCGACCTGGGCGCCTACGAGGCGCATCTGGCCGGCAAGCTCGAGGACTACGAGTACCCGGCGGCGAAGGTCGACGAAGCGCTCAAGAGCGTGCCGAAGGTGTGAGCGGGCGGCGCGGCTGACCACCGCGCCGAGCCTTCGATGAGCCCGCTGCTCGTGCGCCGCCTGAGGCTCGGGGCGGCGTTCGTCCTGCTCACCTATCTGATCCTCCACTTCACCAACCACGCCCTCGGCCTCGTCTCGCTCAACGCGATGGAGACCGGCCGCTGGTGGTTCCTCGCGCTATGGCGCAGCGCGCCGGCCACGCTCGCGCTGTACGGCGCGATCGCCGTGCACGGGATCCTGGCCCTGTGGCTCCTCTACGATCGCCGAACCTTGCGCATGCCGGCGTGGGAAGCCGCCCAGTACGCGCTCGGCCTCGCCCTGCCCCCGTTGCTTGTCGCCCATGTCGTGGGCACGCGAATCGCCTGGTGGCGCTTCGGCGCCGAGGATCCGTATGCCCGAATCTTGATGTCGCTGTGGCTGCAGGCCCCGGAAGTCGGCGGCCGGCATGCTGTGACGCTCGTGCTCGCGTGGCTCCACGCCTGCATCGGGCTTCACTACTGGCTTCGCTTTCGCCAATGGTATCGCCGCGCCGCGCCCTGGCTGTTCGCGGTAGCGCTGCTCTTGCCGACCCTGGCTTTGCTGGGCTTCGTCGCCGCCGGCCGCGAGGTCGCCACGCGCGCGCGCACGCCGGGCTGGACTCAGGCGATGCTCACCGCGGCGAACGCCCCCGATCCGGCCGAGGGCGCGCGGCTCCTCGCGATCCGGAGCGGATTCCTCAACAGCTATCTCGCCGCGCTCGTCGGGGTCATGCTCGCGCGGGGGGCTCGCCGGCTACACGAACGGCGGCGCTCGGTGCGGATCACCTACCCGAACGCGCGCGCGGTGACGACGCCACGCGGGTTCACGATCCTCGACGCGAGCCGCCTGGCCGGCATCCCCCACGCCTCGGTGTGCGGCGGCCGCGGCCGCTGCTCGACCTGTCGCGTGCGCGTCTCCGATGGGCTCGCGGACCTGCCGGTGGCCAGCGAGGCGGAGCGGCGCGTACTCACGCGCGTGGGTGCGGCCCCCGACGTCAGGCTCGCGTGCCAGACGCGGCCGTCGCGTGACGTGGCGGTCGAGCCGCTCCTGGCGCCGTCGGTCGCGCCCACCGAGGCCTTCGCGACCGACGTGCGCCAGGGACGCGAGCAGGAGCTGGCGGTGCTGTTCGCCGACCTGCGCGGGTTCACGCGGATGGCGGAGAACAAGCTGCCGTACGACGTCGTCTTCGTCCTGAACCGCTACTTCGAGACGGTCGGCACGGCGATCACGGGAGCGGGAGGCGTCACGAACCAGTTCACCGGCGACGGCGTGATGGCGCTCTTCGGTATCGAGTCAGGCCCGGCGACGGGCTCGCGTCAGGCGCTCGCGGCCGCTCGCGCCATGGTCGAGGGCGTCGCCGCGCTCAGCGCGGAGCTCGCCGTCGACCTGGGCACGCCGCTGCGCATCGGCATCGGCATCCACACCGGCCCTGCTGTCGTCGGCCGGATGGGCTGGGGCGAGAGCTTTTACCTCACCGCGGTCGGCGACACGGTCCACGTCGCCGCGCGCCTCGAGCAAGCCACCAAAGACTACTCGGCCCAGCTCGTCGTCTCCGAAGCCGTCGCCCGCCACGCGAATCTCGACCTCACCCGCTTCCCCTCCCACAACCTCACAGTCCACAACCGCGCCGGCCAAGTCCCCGTAAGAGTCATCGACCGAGTCACCAACCTCCCCCTCACCTAACGCCCAGAAGCGCGTGATCAGGAGCGGCGCAGCGACGATCTCAGCACACGTCGAACAATCGACGTGCACACACCCGGATGGCTCACGAGCGCTCCGCACTAAGCTCGTGTGCGAAAGATCGCTAGACCGGATTCGTTGCCTGACCGCCAGGGAGTCGAGCGAGGGGCGGGGGTTGCGGGTGGGGTCGAACCGGACCCGTTCCCGTCAAGCATCAGCGGGAGTCAAGCGCCCAGATGGAGCCCAGCCGCAGCGGAGCAGCGAACGCGTGCCGCGTGGTCCGGTCGACCCCACCCGCAACTCCCGCCCCTCGCTCGACGTGAGATGTACGTCAGGAAGACGAGAATTCGGTCGTAGCGACCGTACTCACGCGCCGCGTCCATCATCCACTTCACGCAGTCTGGATCGGCGCGAGGGGGAAGCTCACAAGACGTCGAGAGGACGAAGCGCGACCGCTTCCCGGCGGTGTCGATGCAGCGCCGAACCTCAGCCTCGATCTGAGCCTTTGACGCCCGCTCGAAGATCGTGACGTCGACGTTGCCGATCGCGACGACGTTGCGCTGGTTGCCAAGCGTGATCAGCCGATCGAGCTGGTCGACCTTGAGGGTGGGATCGCCCTGCTGATCGAGGTCGATCGTGATCGCGACGAAGCCGACGTCGACCAGGTCCTGGTGGATCTGGTGCGTGGTGCCGCAGATGTGGACGGTCGTCCCGACCTTCTTCGCGCGGAAGTAGTCGACGAGATCCTGATGATACGGCCTGATGAATTCGCGATAGGTCTCGGGCCCGACGAGTGAGCACGAGGCGGTCGGATCAGAGTAGCTCAAGCCGATCTTCGTCCCGAGCACGGCGTCGCCGACCTGCTTGGCGTACTCCGTGCTGAATCGCATCAGCTCGTGGACGAACGCCGGGTCGTCGATCGTGTCCAGGCACATGATCTCGGGGTTGCGCAGGAGCATCGCGATCGTCCACGGTCCGACCAGCACCGCGCCGAGCCCGCTCGGCAGCCGCGCCGCCGAGAGGGCCTCGCACTGCTCGAGAAAAGCCGGCAGGCGCCCGGCTTTCTTCGGATCGGGGATCTCCAGGCGCGCGAGCTTGCCCTTGTCGTCCTGGAGAACGTGCTGATCGATCGACGGGACGACGTAGTCCGAATACTTCACGCGGCAGCCGACGGCCTCCGCCTCCTTGGCGAGGTCGTTGAACGCCACCATGATGTCCGGCTGGTAGCGCTCGTAGTAGTTCAGCATCGCCCGGGTCGCTTTCGCGGGGTTGGTGCAATACTCCTCGATCGAGAGACCGTCGAGGCACCCAGCGAACGATCCGGCGATCGGATAGGCCGGCACGCGATCGGCATAGCCGCCCTTGTATGCCGCCACGACCCGCTCGCGCCCGGTCACCGCCGTCTGCCCGAGACCCATGTCGGCTCCAATCATAGCGCGTCGCGCCGGTTGTCGAGTGGGATCACGCGGACCCCGACAGGCGTGACACTCGTGATAGAAATGGGCATTAACGGTCAGCCCAGGAGCATCAAGTGATCAAGTCGTGCGTGGCGGTGGCCGCCGCTTTCTGCGCGGCGGTGGCCACGCCGGTGCCTGGCCACGGCCAGGTCTTCCTCGCTACGCGGCCGCATCCCGATTTCACGATCGGGCCCCTCTTCATGGTCGCCAACGTGAGCCAGGGCATCCCGCACGTCACGGTCAATCTCTCGTGGAGCCTCTCGACCGCGCCGAACGCGAGTCGGGCCGACATCGAGCAGGATCTCTACCTCCTCTGGCCGGCCGAGATCGTGGAGCCCACGGCACAAGGCCCCGCGGACGCCGCGCTCGTGCACGACGTGGAACGGCGCGGCCTCAGCGTCATGAGCAGCGGCCGGCTCGTGCTCCGGCGGCGCGACCGCATGCAGCTCGGCACCGCGGCGCTCGGCGAGCCGATCTCGGTGACCCCATCGTTCGTCAACTTCACCCGGCCTGGCGCCCAGACCGGCGTGGTGACCTACATCAAGATCCCGTGGACGGCGAGCATGTCCGATCCCCTCTCGATCGTCACGCTCGTCCTGCCGCTGCGCGGTCTCCTGGTGCCGAAGGCCGGTACATGGCTCGAAGATCTCTTCTGGGGCCGGCGTCAGGTGCTCACCACGGGATTCGGTGATCTCGGTCCCCCGGCGCTCGGGCTCTTCGCACTCTACTACGAGCGCCGCGACCGGATCGTGCGCCTGGCGCGCGACTACGCGCTGATCATCGCCAACTTCGGCGACTCGGATCATCTCAAGATCGAGGAGATCTCGCCGGCCTCGGCCGTGCGCCGCCAGAGCCGCGTCCGGGCGGGCGGCGAAGTGGTGGCCTTGACGCTCTCGCCGTCGCAGGACGTCGCCACCCAGAGCTTGCGTGTGCAGTACCACTACTTCAGCGGCCGCATCAACTGGCGCCCGATCGTCGTCTCGGCGGTGATCTTGCTGGTGACGAACTTCGCGGGCGTGCTGATGCTCGGCACCGACGTGAGCCGCCGGATCCGCCGCCGCCGGCGCGCCCGGCGCCGGTTCCAGGCGGCGGCCGCCTCGGCGAACGACGGCCTGCCGTCGCGCGACGAGCTCGCCGCCCTCATTCCGGTCGGTACGCGCTACGACGAGGTCGTCGCCCGATTCGGTCCTCCCGACGAGGAGCACGAGCGCGTCACGCCCCCGGGGCGCCGCACGGTGCTCTACCGCGCGGGGAACGGCGGCGAGGTTCACGAGGTCGCGATCGAGCTTCACGACGACCGCGTCCGCGAGGTCACCTGCGTCACCAGTCGTTGAGTGGAGAAGGAGCGAGCGCATGATCAAACCGTACACGGTCGTCGGCCTGATCCCCACCGTCCGCGGCATCCGCAAGCGCGGCGATATCAAGATCAACCTCGACCATCTCTCGCACCTGGTGAAAGCGGCGTCGTGGCTGTCGAGCCTCGATATCCCCGTGCGGCTCATCGCGTTTCCGGAGGGCGCGCTCCAGGCGTTCAACGACGAGGTGCTCGACCTCGATCACGCGACGTTCGCGCGCGAGTGCGCGATCGACATTCCGGGCGAGGAGACGGAGGCGCTCGGCAAGATCGCCAAGGAGTACAACGCCTTCGTCATGGCCCAGGCCAAGGCGCGGCATCCGGATCTCAAGGATCGCTTCTTCAACGTCGGCTTCATCATCAACCCACGCGGCCGGGTGATCCTGAAGCATTACAAGGTCTCGCCGCTCTTCCCGGTCGAGCACTCGGTCTGCCCCCACGACGTGTACGACTGGTGGGTCGAGAAGTACGGCAAGACACTCGACGCGTTCTGGCCGGTCGCCGACACCGAGATCGGCCGCCTCGGCATCATGATGGCGAACGAGGGCTCCTACCCCGAGAACGCGCGGGCGCTGGCGCTGAACGGCGCCGAGGTCGTCTACCGCGCCTCGTATCCGCATCCGGCGACCGGCAACGAGATCTTCGAGATCCAGAGCCGCGCCCGCGCCCTCGACAACAACATGTACCTCGTCGCGCCGAACATGGGGACGTACTATCTCTTTCCGGAGGAGACGACCCCGATCGACACGTTCGGCGGCCGATCCTTTATCATCGACTACAAGGGCCGCATCGTCGGCCGGCAGGACTACGGCGCCGGCTCGACCTACGTCGGCGGCGTGGTCGACATCGAGGCGCTTCGCGATCATCGGGCGCGGGCGCAGTGGGACAACTGGATGAAGGACCTGAGGACCGAGCTCTACCAGATCCTCTACGAGAAGCCGATCTATCCGAAGAATCTGTACCTGAAGCGGGCGCCGATGAAGCACAAGGAATATCGCGAGAAGGTCATCCGTCGGCAGATCCGCCTGATGCACGACCGCGACATCTGGAAGCGGCCGGCCCGATGAGCGTTTTCCTGCTCGCCCTGTCCTTGCTCGTACTGGCTTCGCACCCCGCGGCGGCCGAGCTGCGGTTGCCCGCGGGGTTCACCGCCCAGGTCTACGTGACCGGCGAGGGCTTCGACACCGACACCACGCGCGGCATTCGCGGCATTCCCGCGACCTCGACGCTCACCTTCGATCCGACCGGCCTCCTGTACCTGGCGCGCTCGGGCCGACGCTACGTCGGCGGCGAAGTCTACGACCTCTGGCCGATCTATCGGATTCCCGCCGGCGGCGCGCGGCTGACGCCCGACGTCGAGAGGCGATATTTCTACGGCCCCCCGCTGCTCAATCCCCAGGTGGGCGCGATGCGCCGCGGGCGCGAGCTGTTCGTGACGACTTTCGATCGCGAGCGGAAGGTGGGCGCGCTCTATCGCGTGGTCGACGGACGGGCCGAGCTCTTCGCCGGCGGCACGCCCGAGCGCGGCGCGCGGCCGATCCTGAAGCAACCCGAAGCCTCGGCCGTCGATTCGGCGGGCAACCTCTACGTCGCCGATCGCGCCGAGGGCGTCGTCGTCCGGTTCGACCCCGAGGGACGCGTGCTCGATCCGGGGTTCGTCACGGTCGCCCGGCCGCGTCTGCTCGTCATCGACGACCGGGACCACCTGTGGATCGGCAGCGACGGCAACGCCGAGGCGCCCTACCAGCAAGGGCCGGGCGCGATCGTACGCGTCTCTCCGCAAGGAGTCTCCGAGGTTGTTTATCGCGGGCCGGTGATCGCCGCGCTCGGAGTCGGCCCGGGCGGAACCGTCTTCGTGGCCGATCGCCACGAGAAGCAGATCTTCGTCCTGGGCCAGGACGGCAAGCGCACCGAGTTCGCCAGCTTCACGGACGGCGACGTGCCGCGAAGCCTCGTGTTCGCGCCGGCCACGGCAGAGACACGGAGCGCCGGTGTCGCGGGCGATCTGTTCGTCATCGCGATCAAGGGCGGGACGTGGCCCGTGAACGAAGTCCTGCGCATATCCGGGCCGTTCGACGAGCTCGTTCGGCCGCGCTGAGGTCGAGTCACCCGCGCTGATCGGGCATCTTTCCGGGAGCCTCCGGAATAGTGCCCTGCCCGTCTCAACGTCTGACCTCTAACTAGCTGATTTCGCAACTCTCACCGATGGGCACGGCTCCTGCTTAGGGGAAGGCCCAGATGTAGATGACCGAACAGGGTGCAAGGCGCCCGGAGGTGATTGCAATGCAACACATGGACCTCTGGTTCGACCTGGCCGTCAGGGGAGAGACCAACCTGGAGGAGGAAGCGATGGCTCGCTTCCAACTCACGGATGGCGCGGATCCAGATCCGCACTCCGACGATCGAGGCCACGAGGCGCCGGCGCCGCCCGGTGAGTTCTTCTAGCCGGCGGCGCTGAGCCCTCAGCGCGTCGCGGCGCGGACGACCGCCAGCGTTACGACGGCCGCCGCCACGACGGTCCAGATTGCTCCCTTCGGCAGGCCGAGCAGCTCGACGGCCGCCACCGCGAAGCCGGCGGCGATGACGACAGTCGCCGCGAGGACCGAGCCGACGCGGGATCGCTTGACGCTCAGCGTGGTGCCCTCACCGTAGCCACTTCGTCAGCTCGACCGTCACTCGCTCGGTATCAGATCTGTCCAGCGCCGTCAACGAGACAACCATGGGCTCGACGTGCTCCGCCCATGGGCGCCAGATCAGCCGGTCGGCGCCGAACAGAACGATGGACGGCGCGCCGACGGCCGCGGCGAGATGGCTGATCCCGGAGTCGTTCCCCAGATAGCCGGCGACGTGAGTCAGAACCCCCGCGACGAGCGGGAGCGGCGGCTCCCGGAGGCTGATCGCCCGCGCGGTCAGCCGCTCCGTGAGCGCCACCACGGCGTCGAAATCCGCGGGCCCCTGATGGATCAGGACCGCGTGGCCCGCAAGCGCCGCCACCGACTCGAGCACCGCGGCGAAACCCGCCGAGGCCCATCGCTTCCCTTGTCCGCCCGCTCCGGGATGCACGAACAGAAGCCGGTGGCCGCCGTTCCACCCGAGCCGGATAAGCTCGCGGCGCGCCTCGTCTCGGAGCGCGGCCGCCACCGCGAGCGGGGCGCGAAGCGCGGGGCCGGCGATCGCGCGCGCTCCCACCGTGTCCACCAGATGCTCCCACACCGGGCCCGCCGTCCCGACCGAGGGGGCGACGATCGAGCCGGGCACGAGCGTGGTGAGTCGCTCCACGAAGCGGGGCTCCCGCGAGCCGATCCACGCGACCACGCGCCCGGCGCGGCGCAGGTCTTCGGCGCATCGCGGCGGCCATTCGCCCGTGCGGTCGCCGGACGCGTCCGTGAAGAGCGCGTCGAGGCCCAGTGCCTCGAAGTCGACCGATCGATCCGCGACGCCGAGGATCTCGAGAAGCCGGCCGATCCGGGGTTGCGCGGCGACGACGAGCGGCTCGCGCGGCGAGGCGCGCCGGAGGACCCGAAGAGCCGGGATCGCCAGGAGCACATCGCCGAGCGCGCCCGGGTGAATGGCGAGAGTCAGGGGCGGAGCAGCGCGAGCGCGGCATCGTGCAGGCGCCCGTTCGTCGCCAGCGCGGAGCTCGAGTAGATCGTCGGCCGGCCCTCGAGGTCGGTGAAGCGGCCACCCGCCTCCTCGACCAGGATCTTGCACGGCGCCAGATCCCACGGCTTGAGCCCCGAGCCTTCCGGGTAGATCTCGGCGTAGACCTCGGCCTTGCCTTCGGCGATCAGGCCGTAGCCGACGTAGTCGCCGAAGCCGCGCTGCCGGTCGGTGGCATCGACGAGACGCATGAATCCATCCCAGTAGCGCGTGGTCCGCGCGCCGCGCAGACCGGCGTGCAGAAGAGAAGCCCGGCCGAGCTCGCCCTCGTCGGAGACGCGGATGGGCTCGCCGTTGAGAAAGGCGCCCGCGCCACGGCGCGCCGTGTAGAAATCGCCGGTGACCGGGTTGTGGATGACGCCGACGGTGATCTCGCCGTGCTCCTCGAGCGCGATCAAGGTCGCCCAGAGCGGGATGTGGCGCACGAAGTTCTTCGTCCCGTCGATCGGATCGATGATCCAGCGCGTGTCGGTCCGGCCCGAGCCGCCGAACTCCTCGCCGAGCACGCCATACTCCGGGAAGGCGCGGCCGAGCAAGGTGACGATGGTGCGTTCGGCCTCGCGGTCCGCCTGGGTCACCGGCGTGGCGTCGGGTTTCAGGGTGATCTCGAATCCGACGTTGTAATACTTCAACGCGACCCGGCCGGCCGCCCGGGCCGCGTCGACCGCGGCGGCCAGCGCCGCGTCGCTCACCGCGACGGCTCTTCTCCGGGAAAGGGCTCGCCGCGCTCGGCCAGCACCTGCCCGTAGACCTCGAGGGCGTCGACGACGACCGGCATCCCTCCGTAGGTGACCATCTGGAAGATCACCTCCGCCACCTCTTGCCGTGTGGCGCCGACGTTGAGCGCCGCGTGGATGTGCGCGCGCACCTCGTTGGGGCGGTGCAGCGCGGTGAGCGCGGCGACCGCGCAGAGCTCGCGCTGCTTCTGCGGAATGACTTCGCGGCTGTAGAGCACGCCGGTGAAGAACAGGGAGAGCTCGCGCGCGAGCCCCTTGTCGAACCGCTTCCACATCTCGAATCCCGAGCCGCCCTTCAAGGTGTGGAACAAGGTCTGGCTCGTCCGCTTGGTGAGGGCTTTGAGCTCGGGGTCGTCCATCAGCGCCATGGCGTCTCCTTCATCGCTTTTCGGGATTCGCCGCCGATGGTACCCTGCGACGTCGGCGGCGCGTCGCGCCGCCACAATAACGTAGCCGAGAGGACCGCACAATGTTGAACCCGCACGTGTTCCGCGCCTACGACGTGCGCGGCCTCGTCGGCAGCGACATCAACCCCGACGTCTTCCGCCAGGTCGGCCGCGCCTACGCGAGCATGATCCGGCGCAACGGCGGCCGGCAAATCGCCGTCGGCCGGGACAATCGCCTGTCGTCGAACGATCTCAAGGTGGGCTTCGTCGAGGGCGTGCGCGCCGCGGGCATCGACGTCATCGACATCGGTCCGTCGACCACGCCGATCCTCTACTTCGCGACCGCCCACTGGAAGCTCGACGGCGGCGCCAACATCACCGGCAGCCACAACCCGATCGAGTACAACGGCGTGAAGATGGTGCATCCGGGCTCGGCGCCGCTCTCCGAGGACGAGATCCAGGGGCTGCGCATGATGATCGAGCGCGGTGACTTCGAGACGGGGGTGGGCGGTCTCAGCGAGCGGAGCCCGCGCGACGACTACCGGGAGACCATCGCCGGGATCGTGCGGCCCAGCCGGCGGCTGAAAGTCGTGGTCGACGCCGGCAACGGCGTGGCCGGGCTCTTCGCGCCCGAGATCCTGCGCCGTATCGGCTGCGAGGTCGTCGAGCTCTACTGCGAGTCGGACGGGCGTTTTCCGAACCACCTGCCCGACCCCGAGGACGAGCACAACGTCAAGGATCTGCAGGCCAAGGTCGTCGAGCTCGGGGCCGACGTCGGCATCGCCTACGACGGCGACGCGGACCGCGTCGGGGTCATCGACGAGCGCGGCGAGCGCCACGAGGCCGATCTGATCTTGATTCTCCTCGCGCGCGATCTGCTGACGCGCCACCCGGGCGCCAAGATCGTGTTCGACGTGAAGTCCTCGCAGGCGCTCGTCGACGACATCCGGCAGCACGGCGGCGTGCCCATCATGTGGAAGACCGGCCACTCGCACCTCAAGCGCAAGATGCGCGACGACCACATCCTCCTCGGCGGCGAGGTCAGCGGCCACATGTTTTTCGGCGAGAACTATTACGGCGTCGACGACGGCATCCTCGCTTCCTGCAAGATCATCGAGCTGGTCGCGCGGGCGGCCGAGCCCTTGTCGCGGCTCTTCGCCTCGATCCCCCGCCTGCGCGCCACGCCCGAGCTCAAGGCGCCGTGCCCGGACGGCGAGAAGTTCAAGGTCGTCGAGGATGTGACGCGCGAGCTCAAGCGCCGGTACGAGACGATCGACATCGACGGCGCGCGCGTGATCTTTCCGGGCCGGGGCTGGGGCCTGGTGCGCGCCTCGAACACCAATCCGTATCTGACCTTGCGGTTCGAAGCCACGACCGACCGGGAGATCGAGGAGATGAAGCGCGAGATCTATGGCGTGCTGAGCCGCTACCCCGTGACCCTACCCGACTAGCAGCCGGACGGCCGACAGGAGATCGGGCGCCATCTCGCAGTCGCGAGCGCCCCAGAATCCCCCGGGATCGAGCAGCACCACCCGGAGGCCGGCCGCGCCGGCGCCCCGCGCGTCGATCGTGTAGAGATCCCCGATGTAGGCCGCCTCGGCGGCGGCGACACCGGCGCGGATCAGCGCCAGCTCGAAGATCCGCGGGTCGGGCTTCTCGACGCCGACCTCGCCCGAATCCACCACGAAGTCGAGATGCGCCACCACGCCGACCGCGTCGAGGAGCGATCGCACCGTTCCGTCCGAGTTCGAGATCGCGGCCGCGCGAAGGCCCGCGCGGCGTACGAGCGCGAGGGCCTCCAGCGCCTGCGGATCGCGGGCCGTCCAGACCCCGGCCGGAGGATTGTAGGCGCGCCGCCACGCCGTGACTTTCTCCACGATCACCGGATCGGTGACGCCGAGCCCCTCGAGCATGTAGCGCACGTAGAGCGTCGCCGTCGCCGCGCTCTCGGTCGACTCGGCCGCCGCCGTGCGCGCGAAGATGTGGTCGTCCAACCGGACGCGCGCCCGCCACTCCGCGCGCTGAACCGCCTCGGCGGTGACACGCGCACCGTGTCGGGAGACCTCGGCGGCGATGGCCGCGTAGTCCATTCGCATGAGGGTGTTGCCCGCGTCGAAGAAGACGGCTCGAAGAGTTGTCACGCCCGCGCCAGTATATCGTGGGGCTTCCGGTACACTGGCCGGGTGTACGCGCTCGGCCTCGCCGCCCGCTGGCTCCATCTCGCCAGCTCGATCCTCCTCGTCGGCGCCGCGGCCTCGATCGTGATGGCCGGGCGTTCCGACCGCCCGACGGCGCGACATTGGGAGCGGCGCGTGCTCGCCTCGGCGTGGCTCCTGGCGCTCGCGGCGCTCGCGTCGGGGCTCGTGGTGGTCGGCGCGCAGACGGCGCTCTTCGAGGGACGCACGTCCGCGGCCCTCGACCTGCACGCGATCGGGCGCGTGCTCCTCGAGACCCAGGCCGGCCACGTGTGGCTCGTGCGCGCCGGCTTCCTCGCGATCCTCGCCGCCTTCGTGTCCGTGCGCGTGTCGGTCGAACGGCGCGTCGACTGGCGTGCGGCGCGAGGCGAGACGGTGCTGCTGGGCGCCGCCGCGCTCGTGCCGCTCGCCGCGGCCGGCCACGCCGCGGCGGTCGAGCCCGACACCGCGCGCGCGATCGCGCTCGACGGCCTGCACGTGCTCGCGGCCGGCGTCTGGGTCGGCGGCCTGCTCCCGCTGGCGCTCCTGTTGAAAGCCGCGGCCGCGGACGCCGGCGCGGACGCCCGGCCCTACGCCGTACTCGCGGCGCGACGGTTCTCGCGCGCCGCGCTCTGCGTGATCGTCCTGCTGGCCGCCACCGGAACGTGGCTCGCGACGATCCACGTCGGCAACGTCGCCGGGCTGGTCGGGACGAGCTACGGGCGGCTCCTGCTCGCGAAGCTGGCGCTGCTGGCGGCGGCGCTCGGCTTCGCCGGGCTGAACCGGTCGGTTCTCCTCGCCCGCCTCGGCGGCGACGGGCCGAGCGTCGGACGCCCCGCGATGCGGCGGCTCTCCGGGTTCGTCGTCGTCGAGGCGATCCTCGCGCTCGCGATCCTGGCCATCGTAGCGACGATGAGCATCACGCCGCCGGCCCGTCACGAGCCGCCGACCTGGCCGTTCACCATCCGCCTTTCGTTCACCGCGCTCGAGGGCCGCGCGGCCGAGACGACCCGCGCGCTGATCGGGAGCCAGATCGGCCTGATCGGGCTCGTGGTGCTGATCGCCGGCCTCGCGGTGCGCGCGTGGCGGCTTCCGCTTGCGACCGCCGCGCTTGCGTTCCTCGGAATCGGCGCAGGGCTCGCGCTTCCGCCGCTCACCATCGACGCCTACCCGACGACGTATCTTCGTCCGACCGTGCCCTATCAGGCCGGTGCGATCACGGCCGGCGCCGCGCACTACCAGGCGAGCTGCGCTGGCTGTCACGGGCCGCGCGGAGCCGGCGACGGCCCAGACGGCCGCGGGCTCCCGCGGGCGCCCGCCGATCTGCGCGCGTCCCATACCGCCCAGCACACCGCCGGCGATCTCTTCTGGTGGATCAGCCACGGGATCCCCGGCTCGGGCATGCCGGGATTCGGCTCGCAGCTCGGCGAAGAGCAGCGCTGGGAGCTGATCAACTTCCTCCGGGCGCTGTCGGCCGGCTATGCCGCCCGGGACATGGGCCCGGCCGTCGAGCGCGACCGCCGCTGGCTCGTGGCGCCGGACTTTCAGTTCATGGTGGGCCCGACTCCTCCGCGCGCGCTCAAGGACTCGCGGGGCAAAATCGTGCTGGTCGTCCTCTACGCCCTGCCCGGCTCGCGCGCCCGCATGACGCAGATCGCCCAGCGCGAGGGGAGCATGGCCATGCTGGGGATGGAAGTCATCGCGGTGCCGATCGATGCCGACCCGAACGCGATCCGCCGCCTCGGACCGGACCCGCGCGTCCTGTTTCCCGTCGTCACGGAGGGTGCCGAGACGATCGTGGCCACCTACCGGCTCTTCGCGGTCGCGCCGCACGTCGAGTTCCTCATCGACCGTCAGGGCTACGTCCGCGCCATCACGCGCAGCAGCGGCGAGGCCGGCGATATCGACGCGCTGCTCGGCCAGGCGCGGCAGCTCGCCGAAGAACCGATCGTGGCGGCCGGCGCGCCGGAAGAGCACGTGCACTGATGCGGGCCTGGAAGGCCGTGCTCCTGGTCAACCTGGCGCTGATCCTCGGCGTGGGCTGGGGCTATGTGTTCTGGGGTCTCCGCGAGGGCCGGCTCGCGCGCGAGCTGGCCGAGGCGCGCGCCGCCGCCGCCAGCGGCATCGAGCGCCGGTGGACGGTCGAGGGCGTCGTGCGCGCGATCTTCCCCGAGCTCGGGGTGATCGTTCTCACGCACGGCGACATTCCGGGCTACATGCCGGCGATGACGATGGGCTTTCGCGTCGCGTCGCCGAAGATTCAGGAGGCCGTTTCCGTGGGCGACGAGGTACGATTTACCCTACAGGGTGTGCTACCGGACGTGGCGGTAACCACGATCGAGAAGATCAAGTGAGGGTCTTTGTGGTGAGATTTGCGAGTCTTTTCCTTCTGGCCGCGACGCTCCTTCCTGCCGTGCCGGCGGTGGGAGCCACGCTCTACGTCACCAACACCAAGTCCGACTCGGCCTCGATCATCGAGACCGATACCCTCGAGGTCGTCGGCACGATCCCGCTCGGCCAGGGCAAACCCAACCGGATCGTCTTCCACCCGGACGGCAAGACCGCCTGGGTGGTCTACGACAAGAGCCGCGACCTCGGCGTGATCGACGCCGAGACCCGAAAGCTCGTCCGCCGCGTGAAGATCGGGGGCAATCCCTACAATCTCGCCTTCACCCCCGACGGCCGCTACCTTCTGGTGCTCGACTGGGCCAGCGACACGAGCAACGACGAGGTCATCTTCTACGACCTCAAGGAACAGAAGATCGACGGCCGCGTCGAAGTCTCTACGTGGCCGGCCCACGCGATCTTCTCCCGCGACGGCAAGCTCGTGTACGTCTCTGGCGAGACGGCGGGCGACGTGACCGTGATCGACGTGGCCCAGCGGAAGGTCGTCGGCCGAGTCATCCACGGCGGCGGCGACGCCATGGGGCTGGCCCTTCCGACGGACGGAAAGACCCTCTACGCCGCGGCGGGTGAGAACAAGACGATCGTCAAGATCGATACGGCCACGAACAAGGCCGTCGGCGAGATCCCGCTGCCCGGGATCGTGCACGAAGCCACGCTCACGCTCGATGGCAAGTTCCTCTATACAACTCTGCGGAAGTCCAACAAGATCGTCGTGGTCCGGGTGTCCGACGACAAGGTCGTCACCGTGATCCCGCAGAGGGCCTATCCGGACCTCGTCACGATGGAGCCGACGGGCCGGTACGCCCTGGTCACCAACCGCTACGCGGACCTCGTCAGCGTCATCGACCTCTCGACCCAGACCCAGGTGCGCACGATTCCGGTCGGCAAGGCTCCTCACGGGATGGCCCTGCGGCCTCGATAGGGTGACAAGGCGGGTTTTGCCGGCAGGGTTGGCCATCGTGCTGGCGCTCTGGCCTGCCGCCGCCCTCGCTCACGCGGTCCTCGTGAAGTCCGTCCCGGCCCAGCGGGCAACTCTCGGCGAGCCTCCGCCGCGCGTCGAGCTCTGGTTCAACGAGCGGCTCGAGCCGGCCTATTCGAAAGCCTCCGTGACCAACGAGGCCGGCGCTCAGGTCGATATGCGCGACGTCGCGGTATCCGCCCAGGATCCCCGGCGCCTGTCGGTCTCCCTGCCCGCCCTCGCGCCCGGCCGCTACACCGTGAGCTTTCGCGTCCTCTCGGTCGACGGCCACGTGGTCGAGTCGAAGCTGACCTTCACGGTGAAGGACCGGCGCTAGCTTGCAATCCCGAGCCGCTCGTGTTGTTGTAGCCGCCATGTCGAAGCGCCGCGCGCTGCCCATGCTGCTGGCCGTCGCGGCGTTGCTCCTCGCCGGCGCGACCTTGCCGCACACCCACGCCGGGTCGAGCGCAGGCATCTGGAACGCCGACCACGACCTGACCTTGATGGCGGCGTTCGGGACCCACGCGTGCCAGCCCGACGCGATGCCGGCCCTTGGACTGGCGATCGTGCTGTCGGCGGCGATCTCGCTGGCCGCCGCGCACGTCCCCGCCGCTCCGCTCCGTCTCTCCAGCTCTCGCGCGCCACCCCGCTTCTAACGCTCCTCCACTCGTCAGCCTGGCTGTCTCTCGAGCTCTCGAGCTCGCCCGCGATCCGCGTCGCGGGAACGGTCGACGAATCCGACTTCATTGGAGGACGCAATGCGCGCACTGGCCCTGATCGTCATATCTCTATGCACGGTGCTGGCACCCGCGGCTGCCGCCGCGCAGGACGCGGCCGAGCTACGGAGGGAGATCGAGCAGCTCCAGCGGCAGCTCCAGTCGGTCACCGAGCGGCTACAGCGCCTCGAGGCCCAACCACCGCCGCCGGGGCCCGCGCCCGCGACACCGGGCGTCGCACCGGGCGCCGCCGCGCCGCCGCCCAGGCAGCTCCACCATCGGCCATGGACCTGGCGAGGCCGCGGCAACCGTTCTCCCTGTACCAGCAGCGGGGCTCGGGCCAGCTCCTGTTCGACATCGGCGTAGCCGGCGACTTCGTCGGCAACATCACGCAGGCCAACGTCGAGCGAGCCGGCGGCGGAACCTTCTCCGGGCAGGAGAGCCGGTTCTTCCCGCGCGAGATCGAGCTCTCGCTCTTCGGCCAGGTCGACCCGTACGCTTCCGCGGTCGTGCGGATCGAAGCGGGAGAAGAAGAGCGCGGAGGCGAGATCGGCGTCAACCTGGCCGAGGCCTACTTCACGCTCCTCACGCTCCCGTTTGGCACTCAGGCGAAAGATCGGCTTGATGCGGAACCGCTACGGTTACATCAACGAGCTCCACGCGCACGACCGGCCCTGGATCGACCAGCCCAACGTCATCACCAACTTTTTTGGCCCGGAAGGGCTGCGGGAAGCCGGCGCGGAGTTTACCCTCGTCCCCGACCTGCCCTTCTACCTCGAGGCGCTCGTCGGAATCTTCAACGGCGACAACGAGGACGCATTCGGCCGCGGAACCTTGCGGCATCCGCTGGTCACCGGCCGGCTTCGCACGTTCTTCGAGCTCGGACACGAGCACGCGCTTCAGCTGGGCATGTCGGTCGCGGCCGGCCAGACGCTCGAGTCGAACCGCTCAACGATCCTCGGCTGGGACGTCCGCTACAAATATCATCCGGACGGCTGGCTGCATCCGCTCGTCACGTTCACGAGCGAGGGGCTCCACTCATTCCGCACGGTCGACGTCCCCGTCGACCTGGACGGCGATGGCGGCATCGATCAAATCGACAAGCGTCAACGCAATCACAACGGGATGTATGCCGGCCTCGAGGTGCAGCCCTTCCGCCGCTGGGCCGGCGGCGCCCGCTACGACTGGTCGCAGTACCCGGTGAATCCCGGCTGGGAGTGGGCGATCGAGCCGTACATCACGTTCTGGCCGTCGGAGTTCCTCCGCTTCCGGGTGGCATACAAGCACACCGAGCGCAGCTCGCAGACTCGCGACGCCTTCAACCTGAACGACTCGAGCGCCCGGACGGTGGACGAGTTTCTCTTCCAGGCGACCTTCATCCTCGGCGCCCACCCGGCCCACCCCTTCTAGGAGGCGACGACCATGCGACGCATCTGCTGCTCCTGCTCGCCGTGCTCATTCGTCGTCGCGTCACCGGCGCCCGCGGCGCGCGCGGCCGACAAGATCCGCGTGGTCGCGACGATCCCCGATCTCAAGGCCCTCGCCGAGGAGGTCGGCGGCAAGCTGGTCGACGTCGAGACGCTGGCGCGAGGCACCCAGAACGCCCACGAGATCGAGATGCGGCCGAGCCTCATGCTGAAGCTCCGGCGCGCCGACATCCTCATCGAGAACGGCCTCGAGCTCGACGCCTGGGCGGACGTGGTCGTGCAGGGCGCGAACAACCCCAACATCGTCCGCGGCGCGCCCGGCCGCGTCGACGCCTCGCGCGGCATTCAGGTGCTCGACGTACCCGCCACGCGCGTCGACCGCTCGATGGGCGACGTGCATCCGGCTGGGCAACCCGCACTACTCGCTCGATCCGGGCATGGCGCCGATCGTCACGCAGAACATCGTCGACGCCTTCGCCCGCTTCGCCCCGGATCGGCAGGCCGATTTCGAGAAGAACCGCCAGGCGTTTCTCTGCGCGCCTCGGCGAGGCGATGGCGCGATGGACTCGCGCCCTGGAGCCGTTCAAGGGCGCGAAGGTCGTCGTCTACCATCCCCAGTGGATCTACCTCCTGAGCCGATTCGGGCTGATCCAGGCGGCGGCGCTCGAGGACCGGCCGGGCATCCCAGCCTCGCCGCCCACGTGACCCGGGTTATCCGCCAGATGAAGGAGGAGAGGATCAAGGTCATCATCGTGGAGCCCTGGAACGACCTGAAGCTCGCGACCCGCGTGGCCGACGAGGCCGGCGGCAGGGCCGTCGTGCTGGCGACCATGGTCGGCGGCGTGAAGGGCGCCGACACCTACATCGCGGCGATCGACCACAACGTGAACGCGCTCGCGCAGGGCTTGCGCTAGGCCCGGCGCGGCACACGCATGCTCGCCGACCTGCTCGCGCTCTTGTGGGCGCCGTTCCTCATGTGTCTGGTCCTCACGGGGATCCACGCCTACCTGGGCGTTCACGTGCTGGCGCGCGAAGTCGTCTTCGTCGACATCGCGCTGGCGCAGATCGCCGCGCTCGGTGCCACCGCGGCGTTTCTGCTTCGGCCACGAGCTTCACACCTGGGAGTCGTACGGCGCCGGCCTGCTCGCGACGGTCGCGGGCGCGCTGGTGCTGGCGCTCACGCGCAGCCGCGAGCGGCGCGTGTCGCAGGAGGCCGTCATCGGGGTCGTGTACGCCGCCTCCGCGGCCGGCGCGGTCTTGCTGGCAGACCGCGCCGCGCACGGCGTCGAGCACATCCGGGCGATGCTCGTCGGCTCGCTCCTGACCGTGAGCGGCGGCGACGTGGTCAAGGTCGCGATCCTCTACGCGCTGATCGGCGCTCTCCACTGGCTCTGCCGCCGGCCGTTCTTCCTGATCTCGATGAACGCGAGCCGCGCGTACACCGAGGGCTGGCGCGTCCGCCTCTGGGACTTCGTCTTCTACGCCTCGTTCGGCGTCGTCGTGACCAGCTCGGTCCGGATCGCGGGCGTGCTGCTCGTCTTCTCGTATCTCATCGTTCCGGCCCTCGCCGCCACGCTCGTCGGCGGTTCCCTCGCCACGCGATTGCTCGTCGGCTGGGCCTTCGGCGCCGCGGTGAGCGTGCTCGGGGTCACGACGTCGGCGTGGCTCGATCTGCCCGACGGGCGCGACGATCGTGTGCGTCTTCGGCGTGAGCCTGGCCGCGCTCTGGGCCACGGCGCTCGGGATCCGGCGCCGTTGATACACTGGATGGCGCTCGTCGCGGTGCTCGCTGCACCGGGTGCGCGAGCTGCGGCGGAGCGCTCGGCCGAGACCGCGTCTCGGCCGGCACGTGGCGCGGCCGGATGTCCGGGCCGCTGGGGAACGCGCCGGTCATCCTGACGATCGACGCGAACGGCGCTTTTCAGGGCCTCCTCTTCGTCGAGCCGACGTACAAAGAGATCAGGGGAGCGATCAGCGTGCTCAGCCCGGGCAACATCCGGTACGAAGGCACCGACGGGAACGGTCGGGTCACGATCCATGAGCAACGCGGCCAGCGCGTCCTGCGATTCATCCCCGACGGTGGCGGCGGTGGCGCCGAGCTCACCCCGTCGCAGTAACGCCCGCCAGGTCCTGCTGGCCGGCGCGGCCTGCTTCCTCGCGCTGGCGCTCGCCGTGCTGCTGTTCGACCCGTTGCCGGGCGATGCCGCGGCGCGGCTCTGGATGCTCGGCTTCGCGTCGCCCGGCGTCATTCGGGTCGCGCGGGCGATCAACTACCTCGGGAGCTGGCATGCGCTCCTGCCCGGGGCGCTCCTGCTGTTCGTCATATTTCCGAAGGCGAGGACGCGCTGGTGGATCTGGGCCGCGGCGATGCTCGCGGCCCCCGCCGCCGAGCAGCTGCTGAAGGCCCTCATCGCCCGGACACGCCCGGAAGAGGCCTCGATGGGGTTCCCGAGCGGCCACGCCACGGCCGCCGCGACGTTCTTCGGCATCGTGATCTATCTCGCCGGCTCGCTCCCCTCACGGCTCCGCGTCCCCGTGCGAGTCGCCAGCCTCCTCCTGGTAGTCATGGTCGCCCTGGCCCGCGTCATCCTGCGAGCTCACTGGCCGGTCGACACGCTGGCCGGGATCGCGCTGGGCCTCGTCCTGGCTTCCGCCGCCAGCCTCCTGGCCGAGGCGACTACCGGACGAACTGGTCGCGAGCGAGCGGAGGACGAACGTCAGATCCCGAGAAGAGCAGGGTGACGACCACTTCGACCGAGGCGTTGCCGCCCAGCCCCTGGCAGCCGATCGCCGCGCGCGTGGGCTTGCCGCGGTCTCCGAAGAGCTCGACCAGCAGATCGGCCGCGCCGTTGATCACGCGCGGCTGATCGCCGAACCCGGGCGCCGAGTTCACGAACCCGAGCAGGTGCACGAACTGCTGGACGCGATCGAGATCGCCGAGTGCGTACTTGACCGCCGCCAGGGTCATCAGCACGGCGTAGCGCGCGGCCTCGTAGCCCTGCTCGATCGTCAGGTCCTTGCCGACGACACCAGGCAGATAGCTTTGTCCGCCCTTCCGCGGCGTGGTCCCGGACAGATAGAGCAAGTTCTGAACCGCGTAGTGGGAAATGTAGTGCGCGCCAGACGAATTCGTCCGATACAGATCCTCGAGGTTCGGGAGCTCCAGGCCCAGCTTCTCGAGCTTCGCCTCGACGTTCATGCGCTTCTCCTCGTGTCCGCCCTCACCGGCCTCCGAGCTCGTCGTACGCGAGCCTCGCCATGCGGCCGATCAGCTGGTAGGCGGCGGCGAAGCCCGGTATGCCGTCGGCGACCGCGTCGGGCACGGCGACCGTGTAGGCCGTCAGGATGCAGAGCGGGCGATCCCCTTTGAAGATGATGCCGGCGTCGTTGTAGCAGCGATGGCCCGTGCCGGTCTTGTGAGCGACCTTCGTGCCGAGCGGAAGCAAGGACGGCAGGCGCGTCTTGAGCTTCTGCCAGGACAGGATGTCGAGGCCCAGGCGGCAGAGCGCCGTCGTGCACTGAAGCCGCGCCGCGACGTCCGGATCGGTCGTCCCCTTGAGAATCAGCTCGAGCAGCAGCCCCTGGTCGTTGGCCGTCGTCGTCGTCACCCGGTCGAGCGAGTCATTCGGCCCGGCCTTCGGCGGAATCCCGTAGCGGTGCACCGTGCCGGTCAGGCCGACCGCCTCGGTGTAGCGCTGGACGTTCGCGAGGCCGACCAGATCGACCACGTGCCCGGTGCACGTGTTGTCGCTGACGATGATCATCATCACCATCGCGTCCCGCAGGGTGATCCAGAACCCGGGTGTCAGGTGCTGGAAGGTGCCCGAGTCGTTGTCCTGGAACCGGTTGTCGATGGTGACCTTCTGATCGAGCGAGAGCTTGCCGGCGTGGACGGCCGCCAACGCCGCCATCATGATCGAGATCTTGCGCGTGCTCGCCGAGGGGACGGCGACCTTGCCGCGCCGGTCGGCGTCGACACCGCTGGCCAGATCTTTGAGATACCAGCTCACCTCGAACTCCGCGCCATCGCACAGGTCATTGAGGCTCTTCACGAGGTCACGCATCGTCAGTTCCCCCTTCCAGGCCCGAACGATACCACGGCCCACGCGGCCGACGCCGCCGGCTTGACTGCCATGGCGGGCCACGGGACAGTAACCCGAGATGGCGGCGACCCAGCTGATCCACGACGCGACGATCGTCACGGCCGACGACGCCGGATCGATCCTGTACGGGGTGGCGCTCGCGGTGCGCGACGGCCGGATCGCCGCGCTCGGCCCGACACACGAGATCCTCGCGAAGCATCCGGACGCCGAGCGGGTCGACGGACGCGGCCGGGCGGTGTTTCCCGGCTTCGCCAACACGCACACGCACCTCTCCCGTGTGCTGGCTCGCGGGATCTACGAGGACCTCTCGCCCTCGCACACCCCGCCCTTCACCGGTGGCCTGGCGCCGCTGCCGCTGCCGGCGCTCTCGCCTGACGAAGAGCGCGTGATGGCGCAACTGGGCGCGCTCGAGGCGATCCGCAGCGGCACGACGCTCGTGCTCGAGGAGAGCGCGGGGCTCGACGCCTACGCGGGGGCTGTCGTCGAGACGGGTCTACGGCTGGTCCTCTGCGAGCGGGCGTGGGATCGCGCGAACGCCTCCATCGGCCAGCCGGGCGCCTTCCAGGTCGATCCCGCGCTCGCCGACGCGGGATTGGCGAGGATCGCCGACTTTCACGCGCGCTGGAACGGCAAGGCGGATGGCCGCGTGGCCGCGGGGCTGGCCGCCTGGTCCCCGGACACATGCTCGCCCGAGCTTCTCGATCGCCTGCGCAAGCTCCAGTCCGAGCTCGGCGCCCTCGCGACCGTGCACCTGAACCAGATCTGGGGTGAGGTGGCGGCCGTCCGCGAGCAGCGCGGCGTCTTGCCGACGGAGTATCTCGCGCGCGCCGGCGTGCTCTCGAGCCGGCTCGTCGCGGCGCACTGCCGCTGCATGACCGGCGAGGAGGAGCGCATCCTGGGCGCGTCGGGTGCCGCCGTCGCCGTCAACCCGGCGATCGCCGCGCGGCGCGGGCTCGCGGCTCGCATCGACGAGCTCGCGCGCGCCGGCTGCCTCATCACGCTCGGCACCGACAACATGGCCGAGGACATGGTCGAGGTCGTGCGGACCGCGCTCTTCATGGAGCGCGTCAGACGTCAGGACGGCCGCAAACCGACGCCCGAAGAGGCGCTGGTCTGGGCGACGCGCAACGGCTACCGGGCGCTCGGGATCCCCGACGGCGGCTGGCTGGCGCCGGGCAACAGGGCCGACTTGATCCTGGTCGACCTGCGAAAGCCCCACCTCACGCCGGCCCTGCGGGTGGTCTCGTGCTTCGTGCACCAGGGGCTGGCCAGCGACGTCGAGGCGGTCATGGTGGACGGCCGCTGGATCATGCGCGACGGTCGCGTGCTGACCGTGGACGAGCCGGCGCTCCTCGCCGAGGCCGATCGCGTCGCGCGCGGGGCATGGCGCAGGCTCTTCGAGAGCCGCCCGGATCTCGCGCCGCCCAGCGGCTTCGACACCGGCGCGAGGTAAGTTCTTCAGACTTGGAGATCGACACGATGCGCATCGCGACCTGGAACGTCAATTCCTTGAAGGCGCGGCTCGAGAAGGTCGTCTGGTGGCTCGACCGGGCCAAGCCGGACGTGCTCTTGATGCAGGAGACGAAGCTCGCCGACGCCGACGCGCCGGCGGACACGTTCAAGCAGGCCGGCTACGAGCTCGCCCATCACGGCGAAGGCCGCTGGAACGGCGTGGCGATCGCGAGCAAGGTCGGCATCGCCGAGGTGATCAGCAACTTCGGCCAGCCCCTGCGCGCACAGGCCACGCCCGAGGTGCCGGACGACGAGCCCCTGGCCGAGGCGCGGATGATCTCGGCGGTCTGCGGCGGCGTTCGCGTCGTGAGCCTCTACGCGCCGAACGGGCGCTCGCTCGACTCGCCCTTCTATCAGGCCAAGCTCGCGTGGTACGAGCGGCTCGCCCGCTGGCTCGCCGAATCGCGCGATCCGGGCGAGGCGATGGCGCTCGGCGGCGACTACAACATCGCGCCGGCGGACGCCGACGTGTGGGACCCCGAGGCCTGCCACGGCGGGACGCACGTGTCGGAGCCCGAGCGGAGCGCCTTCGCCAAGCTCTGTAGCTGGGGGCTCATCGACATCTATCGCCTGCGACAGCCCGAGCCCGGCCGCTACACCTGGTGGGACTATCGCGCCGGCAACTTCCACAAGAACTTCGGGATGCGGATCGACCACCTGCTCGTCACCAAGCCCCTCGCCGGGCGGGCGGTGGCCGTCGAGATCGACCGCGAAGCCAGGAAGGGCAAGCCCCTGCCCTCGGACCACGCGCCCCTGCTCGTCGATCTCGACGAGCCCGGGCACGTCTTCGATCCAGGGTGGATCAAGAAGAAGTAGTCGTCACCACTCGAGCGCGTCGGCCATCCGGCGCTTGTGCCAGCGCGGATCGCCAAGATAGTGGAACAAGGTCCGCGACATCTGCGTGTGGGCCGGCAGGCCGTACTCGATCAGCACGCCCATGCCCGCGTGCACCTCGTGGGCCGCGTTGCACACGTCGAGGTATGCCTCGCTCGCGATGGCCTTTGCCATATGGACGCTGGCGGCGGCCGGTCGGCCGGTGTCGAGCTTCCAGAGCGCCTCCCACGTGGCCCAGCGCGCGCTGTCCAGGTGATTGACGAGTCTCACGACGTGGTCCTGCACGCGCTGGAACCGCCCGATCGGGACGCCGAACTGCACCCGGGTCTGCGTGTAGGTCACCGACTTCTCGTAGACCGCCTGACAGCCGCCGACGATGTACGCGCAGAGCAGCGGCAGCGCCCGCTCGAGCGCGCGGGCGAGCGCCGCCCATCCGCGCTGGGCCTCGCCGAGCAGCGCGCTCCCCGGCACCTCCACGTTGTCGAAGGCCACCTCGCACTGCCAGGAGAGGAACCCGGGCAGCCGGCGCGCGATCACCCCGCGGGCCCTGGCGTCGACGTGCAGGAGGCTCACGTCGGTCGGCGCGTCGCCCGTGCGGACCGCCACGATCAGATCGGTGGCCGAGGTCGCGTCACTCACGAAGAGCTTGGTGCCGTTCAGGATGTAGCTTCCGTTGCGGCCCTGCGGCGCGAGGGTGACGCCGCCCGGCCCCCACGACGTGTTGGGCTCGGTGATGGCCACCGTCAGCACGCGCTCACCGCTGGCGACCGCGGGCAGGAGCCGGCGCCGCTGCGCTTCGCTCCCGCCCTCGAACACGGTCAGCGCCCCGAGCACGCTCGAGCTGAAGAACGGCCCCGGCAGTGGCCCGCGGCCCAGCTCCTCGTAGAGCACCGCGGCGTCGCTCAGGCTGTCGCCGCTGCCGCCGTACTCGGTCGGCAGCACGATCCCGAGCCAGCCCAGCCGCGCGGCCTTGGCCCACAGGTCGGGCTCGAGTGACGACTCGGCCTTCTGCAGGCCCACGACCACGTCGACCGGGGCCTCGCGCTCCATGAAGGTGCGCGCGGTGGTGCGGAGCATCTCCTGGCTTTCGGTCAGCGCCAGATCCATCGCTCACTCCGCTCCGTGCACGTTGCCCGCCTTCTCGCGGGTCGAGCGCCCGATGCCGATGCGGCGCGCCATCTGCACGCGCTGGATGTCGGTCGTGCCGCCGGGATGCACCGACACGATCCCGTTGCGCTGCTGCGTCTCGAGGAACCCCGACGGCGAGCCCCACGCCGAATCGGTGGTGAGCGCGGCGGGACCGACGGCCTCCAGAATCGCGCCGGTCATCCAGAGCCCGGCGGTCTTTCGATAGTACGAGAGCTGCGGGCCCTCATACGACTTCGGCTTGCGCGCGTACGTCAGATAGAAGTTGCGCAGCCCGAAGAGCCGCTGGACCTCGGTCTTGATGTAGATGTCGGCCAGGCTGTCGCGCACGTCCTGCTGCTGGCTGAGCGGCACCCCGTCGCGCTTGGTCTCCTGGCAGTAGCGGAGCAGGCGGTCCCAAACGCGATTTCGGCCGATGCGGCCGCCGCCGCCGTGCTCGAGCTCGAGGTGCGTCGTCGCGACTGTCCAGCCTTTGTTCTCGCCGCCGACCAGCGCGAACGCCGGCACGCGGACGTCGTCGAAGAAGACGGTCTGCTTGACGCCGCTGTCGGTGCCGCCCTCGCCGCCGGTGCCCATCAGCTCCATCGGCTGCATGCTGATCCCCGGCAGGTTCGCGTCGATCATGAACCACGAGAGATTCTCGTGGCGCTTGCCGTTGGGATCGGTGCAGACGATCATCCAGATCCGGTCGGTGCCGTTGTCGCTGCCGACGAAGATCTTCTGACCCTTGATCACGTACTCGTCGCCGTCGCGTACCGCCGTCGTCATGCGCACGCCGGCCAGATCCGAGCCGGCGCCGGGCTCGGTCAGGAGCTGCCAGGTGCGGACCTCGCCCCGGTAGATCGCCGGCAGGAACGCCTGGCGCTGCGCTTCCGTGCCCCATACTAGAATCGAGGCCGAGCCGAGGCGCCCGCCGCTGTCGTAATAGGGCGGCAGCGAGAGATCCAGGCGGTCGACTTCCTCTTCGAGGATGATGGCGTGGTCGACGTCGAGCCCGCCGCCGCCGTACTTCGACGGCGCGGTCGGATAGAGCCAGCCCTTCGCGCCGAGCTTGCGGCCGAGGTCACGCAGCTCGAGATAGCGCCGGTAGTTGTCCTCGATCGAGGTCGGCGTGCGCGAGACGGACGCCGGAACGTTGGCTTCGAGCCACGCGCGGACTTCGCGCCGGAATCGCTGCTGCTCCTCGGTGTACGTGACCTCGAAGTCCATACCGTCTCCTCCCGCGCGCCGCCCGGAGGGCCGCGATGATCACGCAAGGTAGCACAACGGGCGGTACGATGAGCGTCAGAGGAGGAGGCGCGGTATGTCTCGTCGAAAGAAATCCCGCATGGTGATCTGGACCGCGCTCGGCATTCAATTCGGCGGCCAGATCATCGATGTCATCTGGCACGCGCTGCACCCCAACTTCAAAGCGATCACCACGGAAGAGATGCTCGTCCATCTGGGCACCGTGCACATCCCGATCTACGTGGGCGTGTTGTGCGTTCTGCTAGCCACCGTCTGGGCGCTGATCGACCAGGCGCGGCGCCCGCCGGTCGGCGCCACGTTTTCCATCGCCTTCGTGGGCGCCCTGATCTCGACGGCGGGCGAGGCCTGGCACGCTTACAAGCATCTGCAGCTCGACACGCACGGCGGCCCGCTCGCGGCGGGCATTGCGTTCCTGGGCTTCCTGATCGTGGTCGCGGCCCTCTGGATCGGCGGGCGGCGCGACCGCCGCCGGGCAGTCGACGAGGTCGACCACCGGCGCGCCGCCTGATGCGCGAGCGCGTCTAGCCGACTTCGCCGCGGATCTTCGTGTGCAGCGCACCCAGCACGTCGATCATCGCGGCGACGGAGCGCGCCCCGGACTGGAAGATCGCGGTCGCGTTCAGGGCGACCCACTGGAAGCCCATCGCCTTGAGCTCTACCACGCGCGCGATGACGCGGTCGTGCTCGACGTAGAACGTCTTGCCGGCCCCATCGCGCGGCGGTGAGGCGACCATCGCCTGAAGTCCGATCGACCTTGGATCGCGTCCGGCCGCTTCGGCGTGACGCCGGATCGTGTCGATGGTGACCCGCGCCGTGGCCGCGTCGGCGATCTGATTGCCGAGCCAGCCGTCGCCGAGCTCGCCCACGCGGCGCAACGCGCGCTCCGAGCGGCCGCCGATCCAGATCGGGAGCCGGCCGCCCTGCGGAGGCTTCGGCTCCATGCCGATCGCCGTGATCTGATAGTGGCGGCCCTTGAAGTCGACGCGCGCGTCGCTCCAGTACGTGCGCAAGAGACGGATCATCTCGTCCATGCGCGCGCCGCGCGTGTGAAAATCCTCGCCCAGCGCCTCGTACTCGGACTCCTGCCAGCCGACGCCCACCCCCAGCCGCACGCGGCCGCCCGAGAGCGTGTCGAGCGTGCTCACCTGCTTGGCGACCAGGGTCGGGTGGCGCTGCGGCAGCACGAGCACCTCGGTGCCGAGGGTCACGCGCGCCGTGACGGCGGCCATGTAGGAGAGCACCATGAGCGCCTCGAGGATCGGCATCTGCGCCGGATACGGGCCGGGCGGACGGCCTTCCATCGGATAGCCCATCACGACGTGGTCGAACATGTCGATGTGGTCGTATCCGATCTGCTCGATGGCCTGGGCCAGGCGCATCACGCCCTGAGGGCCTTCGCGGTAGGACACGCTCGGAAACTCGACGGTCAGCTTCATGGTCGCCCTCTCGGCGCGCTCAATATATGCCCAGGTGCTGGCGAAGGTCGAGGCCGCCCCGCGCGAGCTCGGCGGCGCCGCCCTCGACGACGACCCGCCCGCTGTTCAGGACGACGATGTCGTCGGCGACGTCGAACACGAGCTTCGCGTTCTGCTCGACCAGCACGATCGAGAGCCCCTGGGCCTTCAGCCGGCGAATGGTCGCCATGACCTCGGCGACGATCTGAGGCGCCAGGCCCTCGGACGGCTCGTCCATCAGGAGCACGCGCGGGTTCGACATCAGGGCGCGGCCGATCGCGAGCATCTGCTGCTCGCCGCCCGAGAGGGAGCCGGCGATCTGCCGGCCGCGCTCGCGAAGCCGCGGAAAGAGATCGGCGACGGACTCGAGCGTCCACAGCATGGGCAGGTCGCCGCGCGGCCGGCGCGCGGCCACGGCGAGGTTCTCCCGCACGGTGAGGCTTCGGAAAACGCGGCGCCCCTGGGGAACGAGCGCGACGCCGAGCGCCGCGATGGCCTCGGGCGTGCGCCCGGTGACGGAGTGGCCGTAGACCGTGACGGCGCCGCTCCGGGGCGGGAGCAGGCCGACGGTGACGTTGATCGAGGTGGACTTGCCGGCGCCGTTGCGGCCGAGCAGCCCGAGGAGCCGACCTTCGCCCAAACGGAACGACACGCCGTGCAGCACGTGACTGTCGCCGTAGAAGGCGTCGACGTCCTCGAGAGCGAGCGCGTTACTGCTAGTCAGCCTCGTTCTGGAGCATGCGCTTCATCGCCTTGCGCCGCTTCTTGCGCGCCTGAGCCGACTTGCGCTTGCGCTTCACCGACGGCTTCTCGTAATGCTGCCGCCGCTTCATCTCCTGGAACAGACCGTCCTTCAGCATCTGCTTCTTCAGCTGCTTCAGCGCCGCTTCGATCTGGTTGTCGAAGACCTCGATCTTCACTTATGGCACCCTGAGATGCCGCGTCGACCGGTAGGACGGCTGCGGCACGGAGTGATCGACCACGTTCATACCCCTGAGCCTCTTCGACCCCTGCTCGAGGGCGCCCGCGATGGTGGGAAACGTATCGCGGGATTCTTCCACCAGCTCGCCCGCGTAATTGACGATCCGCCAACGCCAGAGCGGATCCTGAGGAGTCGAGAATGCCAGAACTTGCATGGGCCCTCCGCGTCTCCCAAGATTGAAGACACTCCCCGGAACGCGGAAGACGGCGCCAGAGTCGTGGTCTGGCAAAAGAGCGCGAACCCCGAACAGGGCCGCGCCGCACCCAGACGCCCTAGTGTGCCACACTTATGTGCCGTTTCGCTTCCAGAGGTAGAATCGGGCCGTGCTCAGCGAGGAGCAAAACAGGGCGTTAACCGAGGTCGGCGCGGGCACCCCTATGGGCGAGCTGCTCCGGCGCTACTGGATGCCGATCGCCGCCGTCGCCGAGCTGGACGACCACCCGACCAAGCCCGTCCGGCTCATGGGTGAGGACCTCGTCCTCTACAAGGACAAGGCCGGCAACTACGGCTTGGTCGACCGCCACTGCCCGCACCGGCGGGCTGATCTCTCGTACGGGTGGGCCGATGCCTGCGGCCTGCGCTGCCACTATCACGGCTGGCTCTGGGACCACACGGGCCGGTGCCTGCAGCAGCCGTTCGAGGAGACCGCCCATCCGGAGGCGCGCTTCAAGGATCGGGTGCGCATCAAGGCCTACCCGGTGGAAGCCAAGGCCGGTCTGCTCTGGGCCTACCTGGGGCCGCCGCCGGTGCCGCTGGTGCCCACCTGGGAGCCCTTCACCTGGCAGAACGGCTTCGTCCAGATCGTCTTCTCCGAGGTCCCTTGCAACTGGTTCCAGTGTCAGGAAAACTCCATCGATCCCGTGCACTTCGAATGGCTGCATTCAAACTGGACTCGAGCTCTCGCCGGCGCCGACGGCCAGCGCTCGCCGACGCACCTGAAGGTGGGCTTCGATGAGTTCGAGTACGGCTTCACCTACCGCCGGGTCCTCGAGGGCCAGTCCGAGCAGGATGAGCTCTGGACCGTCGGGCGCTGCTGTCTCTGGCCCAACTGCCTGTTCACCGGGGGCCACTTCGAGTGGCGGGTGCCGATCGACGACGGGAACATGCTGAGCGTGGGCTGGTTCTTCGACCGGGTGCCGAACGAGATGGAGCCCTACCGGCAGGACCGCATCCCCTACTGGTATAGCCCGATCAAGGACCCCCTGACGGACCGCTGGATCACCTCGCACGTCATGAACCAGGACTTCGTCGCCTGGGTCGGCCAGGGCACGGTCGCCGACCGCACGCAGGAGCACCTGGGCGAGAGCGACCGGGGGGTCATCATGATGCGGCGGCGCATCCTCGACGACGCCGAGCGCGTGGCGCGCGGCGAGGAGCCCAAGGGCGTGATCCGCGATCCAGAAAAGAACCGGTGCGTGCGGCTGCCGATCATCGGCCGCGACTTTTTCCTGAACGGCTCGTCGCGCGTCGAGAGCGAGACCTCGCGCCAGCGCACGCCCGGGCTGCCGCTCCGCAAGGAGTTTCCCTTCCTGGTGGGACAGCCCGAGGAGGTCCGGGCGGCGTACCGCCGCGCGATGGGCCTGCCCGAGCCCGGCGTCGACGCCCGCTCCGCCGCGGGCTAAGGAGGCCACCATGGCCGACATCGTTCTGGGCCTCGCGACCTCGCACACACCGATGCTCACCTTGCCCGCCGAGCTCTGGCCCTCGTTCGCCAAGAACGACGAGCGCAATCCCGAGCTGGCCTTTCCGCCACACGGCCACGTGATGTCCTACAAGGACGCGCTCGACTCGATCTCGCCCGAGGCGCGAGCCGGATACCGCGGCGCCGAGCCCTATCGCGCGCAGTCCGAGGCCTGCCAGCGCGCCCTCGACGAGCTGTCGAGCACCTTGCGCGCCGTCAATCCGGACATCACGGTGATCGTCGGCGACGATCAGGACGAGTGGTTCTTCGAGGACAACATGCCGGCCCTGTCGGTCTACTGGGGCGACACGGCGCCGCTGATTCCGCGGGCGATGCCGCCGGGCTCGCGCGACGCTGATGTGATCGAAGCGATCCGGCGCGGCTACGGCGACGTGCCGATGGACGTGCCGGTGGCGAGCACCTTCGGCCGCTACCTGATCGAGTATTTGATCGAGCACGACTTCGACGTGGCCCATATGCGCTACGTGAAGCAGCCCTACGGCGGCCGGGTTGCGCGCCGCTACCCGACCCGGCAGGGCGAGCTCGACTACGTGCGCGAGACCGCGCCGCGCGACCAGGGCCTGCCGCACGCGTTCTCGTTCGTCGTCAAGCGGCTCTTCGACAACAAGCCGAGCGCGATCCTTCCGGTGTTCCAGAACACCTGCTATCTCCCGAACCAGCCGACGCCGCGCCGCTCGTTCGCGATCGGCGAGGCGGTCGCCTCCGCGGTCGAGGAGTGGAAGAGCGACGCGTCGGTCGCCATCATCGCCTCGGGCGGGCTCAGCCACTTCGTGGTCGACGAAGAGCTCGACCGCGACCTTCTCGGCGCGCTCGAGCGCAACGACGCGGCGGCGCTGCGGTCGATTCCGCGCCATCGTCTGCACTCGGCGGGCTCCGAGTCGCTGAACTGGGTCGCGCTCGGTGGTGCCATGCAGAAAGCGCGGCTCAAGATGGAGCTGCTCGACTACGTGCCGGTGTATCGCACGCCGGCCGGCACCGGCGGCGGCTGGGCGTTCGCGCGCTGGCGCTGATCGCGCTTCACGCTGCTTCGGTCCGGGCTCGCCGCTTCTCGCCCTTGCTACGATCGAAGCATGCGGGCCTTTTTTCTTTTCTCGTCGATCGTTCTGGGCGTTGGCGGAGCCGAGGCGCAATCGTTCGACGGCAACTACGTCGGCAAGATCATCTGCGGTGTGCTGAGCGACTTGAGGCGGCCCCTGAACGTCGCTTTCGCGATGAGGGTGTCGGGAAGCGAGGCCACTTATCAGCGCGAAATCGTCAGGCCCGGTGCGGATGGCGGGCTGATCAGCACCGGCAGCTTCGAACGCGGGAATGGAACTATCTCTCCCGCCGGGGAAGTGAATCTCCGCGGCAAGGGCGAGGGGGCCTTCGTGTTCGAGGGCGAATATCGGGGCCAGATCAAGGGCAGCACCGTGCGGCTCGACGGGACCCAACAGTGGCAAATTCGAAGCGCGCCCGAAACGCGCTCTTGCCAGATCGACCTCACGCGGGAGTCGGGCTAGCAGCCGACCTAGAGGGTCAGCTTCGTCTTGCCGTCGATATCGACTAGCGCTGAATCGCTGACGTACCCCACGTTGAACGTCTTCATGAACGCGAGCTGGGACGCGAACGCCTCGCGGGCCAGGGCGTCCCGCTTGGCCCACTTGAACCACATGGGAATCGCGTGGCGCCGGAATTTCTGGATGTCCGCCTCGGAGAGCCGGATGATCTGGATGCCCTTTTCCTTGTACTTGTCCCAGGCCGCGATGTTCTCCTTCTGGATGTAGGCGTACTGATCCCACGAGTGTTGGCGCGTCGCGGCGATCACAACCTCCTGGACGTGCTTGGGCAACGCGTTCCACTTCGTCATGTTGACCGTGAGGTCCATCAGGTCGACCGGCTGGTGAAGGCAGGGCGTCGTCGTCGGGCCCATGATGATGTACCTCGCGACGTCGGCGAAGCCGAGGTCGTAATTCACCGCGGGTCCAACGAAGTCCGACGCGTCGAGAAGCCCTTTGTCCAGCGCTGAATACACCTCGCCTCCGGCGAGGATCACGGTGGACACACCGGCGTACGAGAAGATCTCGGCGATCATGCCACCGGGGAAGCGGATCTTCTTGCCTTTGAATTCCTCGAAGGAGCGGATGGGCAGCTTGGAGTGGATCAGGTTCAGGTCGTGCTGGATCGGTCCGACGAAGAACATGTTGTGGGCCTGATAGGCCTTCCGCGCGATCTGCAGTCCCCCGAGCTCGTAGAACCATGTCTCCCACTGGTCGGGTCGGTCCAGCGCCAGGGGGTATGACGAAAGGAAGGCCGCGGCGGGGAGCTTGACGGCCCAGTAGTTGCTGAAGCAGTGCATAGCGTCGAGCACACCGTTCTTGACGGCATCGAACATCTCGAACGTCCCGACGACCGCGCCTGCCGGGAGCGGTTGGACCTCGAGCTTTCCCTCCGACAGGAGCTTCAGGTTCGCGCAGTATTTCTGGAATGCCGTGAACCCCGCGGTCCCGGCATTCCAGGCGGTCTGGACCCGCCACTTGACGGGCGCCTGGGCACTGACGACCGCGGGAAACCCGATGGCTGTGGCGCCACCAACCGCGGCAGCCCTGATGAAGCGGCGACGTGAAGGGGACGTGGTCATGACGTGGCTCCTGCTTTCGCCGGAATGATGGTTCGTCTCCCGTGAAGGTGTCGAGGATGCTAGCATGCCGCTGGCTCGCGGACGGGCCGCGCATGGACACAAACCAGGTCGCGCATTTCCTGCTGACCCGCACGCCTCTCGGGGCGGCAGTGCGCCGCGTCGCCCGCCTCCACGCTTCGGTCCACGCGAAGCTTCTCGCCGCCTTTCTCCTGATCGCGCTGCTGCTCGTCGCCATGGCGATCATCGGTCTCGAGGCGATCACCAGCGTCTCCCGGCACAGCCGGCTCCTGGACCAGGCCCGCGAACGGGTGGACATCTCGCGTCAGATCGAACAGGCGGTGGGTGTGCAGATGAACGTGATCCGAAACGCGCTCGCGCTCCGGGACGAGGCGACGCTCGTCGGAATCCTCAACGATGAACAGCGGTTCGCCGACCCCCTCACTCGCCTCGCGGAGGCTGCCTCGCCCGTGGAGCGGGAGACGATCGACAAGATCCGCGCCGCCGAGCGTCGGCTCCTGAAGACGGTGGAGGACATCCGAAGCCTCGTGAGGGACAACAAAGCCGACGAGGCCATGGCGCTCCACCTCAACGAAAGCGAGCCGCGGTATCGGGAGATAGCCACCCTCGTCACTCGGGTCGTCCGCAGCGAGGAGACCGGAATGGCGCGGCTCCGGCAGAACGTAGAGGCGTCGTACCGCCAGGCCTTGCTACTCATGGGAACCTTCGCCGCGGCGGCGATCCTCCTCGCGCTCATCCTGGGGTTCGTGATCTCCTGGTCCTTCATTATCCCTGTCCGCGAGGCGGGTGCCTTTCTCGGCCAGGTCGCGCGAGGAAACTTCCGCGGCACTATCGACGTCCCGAATCGAGACGAATTCGGGGCCCTGGCAGCGCGAATGAACGAGATGAGCCGAGAGCTTCACCAGCTCTACGAGCACGAGCGCACGCTCAACGCCGAGCTCGAGCGGGCCAGCAAGGCCAAGTCCGACTTTCTGGCGAGCATGTCTCACGAGCTCCGCACTCCCCTGAACGCGATCCTCGGGTTCAACGAATTGATCCTTGGTGAGATATACGGGGAAGTGTCGGACGATCTGAAGGTGCCGCTGACGGACATTCAAAGCAGCGGCAAACACCTCCTCCGGCTCATCAACAACGTCCTCGACCTCTCCAAGATCGAGGCGGGCCGCATGGAGCTGGCCCTCGGCGACTACTCGGTACAGGACACGGTCATGAATGTCCTCACCGGGCTCCGTCCCCTGGCGACGCAGAAGGGTCTGGACCTCGTCAGCGCCGTTCCCGACGACGTCCCGCTGGCGTGCGGCGACGCTGGACGCATCGCCCAGTGCCTCATGAATCTCGTCGGGAACGCCTTGAAGTTCACGCCGGAGGGTCGGATCGAGGTTGGGGTGGATCTCCGGGGCGACGACCTTCACTATCGCGTCACGGACACCGGCACCGGAATCGCCGCGGATCGGCTCGAAACGGTCTTCGATGAATTTCGCCAGGCCAACGCGACGATCGCCGGCCAGTTCGGCGGCACGGGACTCGGGCTCAGCATCACGAAGAAATTCGTCGAGCTCCACGGGGGCCGTATTGGGGTGGAGAGCGAGCTCGGTAAAGGGTCGACGTTTTCGTTCACGATTCCGCTGCGCGTGGAGCCAGCCGAGACGGCATGACCACCAAGACCATCCTCTACGTCGAGGACAACGAGTTGAACCGCAAGATCGTCCGCGACCTGCTGCGCCGGACCGCGTATCGCTTGATCGAAGCCAACGACGGAGAGGCGGGCATCGCGACCGCGCTCGAGCATCGCCCGGACCTCATTCTGATGGATCTTCAGCTCCCCAAGGTCTCCGGCATCGACGCAGTGCGCACCCTGCGCAATACGCCGGTAACGGCCAAGACGCCGATCATCGCCATCACCTCGTTCGCGCTCAGCGGCGATCAGCAGAAGGCCAAGGATGCCGGCGCGTCCGCCTACCTGGCGAAGCCGTATAGCCCGTTCGATCTGCTGAGCCTGATCAGAAAGCTGGTGCCCGAAAGCTGATCCCGGCCCGCTCGTCAGTGCGCCGATGTCATGTCCGGGGCGCGCCGCGCCGCGTCGACGAGCTGAAGCCGCCAGCCGTCCGGATCGCGCAGGTTCAGCACGGTGCGGCCGGTCGCGCGCACGTACACCGGCTCGACGGTGGCGTCGACTCCAGCAGTCTGAAGCTCCTTGCGCGCGGCGGCGACGTCGGCTACCTGAAAGGCGATGTGGTTCACGCCGATCGCCTCCTCGCCGCCCACCCGATGGATCTCGAACACCGGCTGGTTCTCGCCGGGCAGCTGGAACTCGACGGAATCGCCGTGGTGCTTGGTCCGGATGCGCTCCTGGAAGCCGAGCGCGCGGAAGAGCGCCACGTACTCCTCGAAGCGATTCACGATCAGCTCGATGTGGTCGATCTTGGTGACGGCCATCGGCTCTCCTTCGCTAGGGCTTGAACGTCGAAGCTACCTTCTGGTGACCGCCGCCCTCCGTCATCGCCTCCTCGCGGTACAGCCCGAGCGCCTCGAGCACCGGCCGGTCCTGGATCGAGAACAGGATCGCGGCATCCTGCGACGACGTGTTGGCGTGCTCGTGCAGCGCCCAGGACGGCAAGGTGATGATGTCGCCCCGCCCCCACGTGAAGCGCACGCGGTCGATGATCGTCTCGCCCGTCCCCTGCACCACGTAATACACGGCGCTCCCGGTGTGGCGATGCGCCTTCAGCCTGGCACCCGGCCGGAGCATCTGGATCCAGCAGCCCATCGTCGGCAAGAGCGCGCGCCCGGTCTGCGGGTGCGTATACTCCAGCGCGACGTCGTCCCACTCGTCGCCGGCTACGTCGCGCATCAGTCTGAGGGATTGATAGGTCTTCTCCCAGGAGTAGAGGAGCAGCGGCGAGGACTGCGGGCGCTCCTTCACCCACGTTGGGCTCAGGCTCGCGTGGCCGTGCAGCGCCGCGGACGCGTTGTGGGGCTTGGTCAGCGGGAACTGCTCCTTGTCGTAGAACTGAAAGAACATCGCGTTGAGCGCCTGCACGAGCGGCACGTCGAGGCCGTCCATCCAGACCACGGGCTTGTCGGTCTCGTTGCCGTGGTCGTGCCACGCCCAGCTCGGCGTCAGGACGAGATCGCCCGGCGCCATGTAGACGCGCTCGCCGTCCACGGCGGTATAGCCGCCCGAGCCTTCCATGATGAAGCGGATCGCCGTCGGCGTGTGGCGATGGGCGCGAGCCACCTCGCCCGGCAGCAGGAGCTGGATGGCGGCGATCATCGTGTTGGTCGTCGCCCAGCGTCCATCCAGACCCGGATTGAAGAGCTGGAGCGCGCGCCGCTCCTCGCCGACCGGCACGGCCTCGCCGGCTTCGCGCACGAGCGACTCGATGAGCGCCGCCTTCCACATGTAGGGGATCGCCTTCGGCTCGGGATGCTTCGTCATCTCGCTCGCGAGCTCCCAGAGACCGTACATGTGGGCGGCGTGCATCTTCTCGTGAAACTCCTTCTCGGCGGCGGTGGCGACGGGGCGGGTCATCGGCTGTTCTCCTGTCTCGCGCTCGCTGCGGGCGCCTTCAAATCGTAGAACCGAAGCGCGTTCTGTCCGAGGATTTTCGCCTTCACGCGCGGCTCGAGGTCCTTACGATGCAAGAGCTCGTCGACCGTGTGCGGCCACTCGCTGTCCCAGTGCGGATAGTCCGAGGCGTACAGAATATGATCTTCGCCGATCCAGCTGACGACGTAGGGAATCGTCTTCTCCTCCGGCTCGCACGAGAAGTAGGCGCGGCCACATGTCACATACTCGCTCGGCTTGGCCTTGCAGAGCGGCGCATCCCAGGGCCGCTTCTCGAACTCGCCGTCCATGTGCTCCATGAAGAACGGCACCCAGCCTGCGCCCGACTCCATGAAGCCGATGCGGAGCCGCTGGAACTTCTCGAAAAGCCCGCCGTACACGCAGCTGATCACCGAGATCATCTGCTCGGGCGCGTGGGTCCACGTGTGCACCGCCAGGAAGTTGTTGAAGCGGTACGGATCACCTGTCTCGCTGCCCGAGGCGTGCATGCCCACCGGCACCCCCAGGCGCTCGGCCTCCTCGTAGATCGGCCAGAAGAACGGATCGGCCACGTTGCGTCCGGGGATGAACGTCGGGAACATCAGCCCGACCAGCCCCAGGCGCGACACCGCGCGATCGAGCTCGCGCGCGGCCTCGGTCGGGTCGAGATAGGGCACGATCGCCACGCCCTTCAACCGCTGCGGATCGGCCTTGCACCAGTCGGCCATGAAGTCGTTGTACGCGCGACACAGGGCGGCTTGATAGTCCGCCTCACGGATCTCACCGATCCGCAATGCCGAGGTGGGATAGAGGAACGCGAGGTCGATCCCCTCCTGGCCCAGGTCCGCCAACATCTCCTGGGGGGTGTCGGGATCGCGCCCCATGTCCCCGTTCGGCGCCTGGCGACGATCCCACTGGGCGCCTGGAAAGTAGGAGCTCCGGCGGCGGTACGGCTCGGGAAGGTATTTCTGGTAGCAACGGTGGGCGAAGTCCATGACGTGGCCGTCGCCGTCGACGATGAACATGCCGTCGCGCATGACGCCCTCCCCAAAGTGTGGTAGAGGACGCATCATACCCCCGCGGGAGGCGCACCATGATTCTGATCGTCGGCGGCATGGGGTTCATCGGCCTGAACACCGCGCTGAGGTTCCTGGAGGTCGGCCAGCGGGTCGTCCTCTCGCAGCACAGCGCGCGCCGCGTGCCCGACGTGCTCAAGAGCGAGATCGGCAGCCGCGCCCAGATCGCCCAGATGGACGTGACCAACCCCTACGAGGTCTTCGAGGTGGTGCGCAAGAACCAGGTCGAGAGCATCGTGAACTTGATGGCCCCGCCCGCGCGCAGCCTTTCGACCCAGTCCGACTATCACCTCTACACGGCCGGCCTGCAGAACGTGCTGGAGGCCGCGCGCACGTTCGGCCTGCGCCGCGTCTCGCTCGGCAGCTCGGTCGGCGTCTACGGCGGCATCCCGAACGGCCCCTATCGCGAGGACACGCCGCTGCCGGTGACGTCGCCGACCCAGGTGTCGGCCTTCAAGAAGGGCATGGAGATGCACGCGCACTTCTACGCGGCCCAGACCAAGATCGACGTGGTCGCGCTGCGCATCGGCAGCATCTACGGCCCGTTCTACTACAGCATGCACAACCCGATCAGCCGCATGTGCCACGGCGCCGCCCGCAACACCGAGCCCGACTTCAGCGACCGGCCCGACGGCAAGATCTTCGAGGACGACCAGGCCGACTGGACCTACGTGAAGGACGTCGCGCGCGGCATCCAGCAGGTGCACATGTCGGACAAGCTCGCGTACCGCGTCTACAACCTGGCCTCGGGTCGCGCCAGCTCGAACCGGGACGCCTTCGAGGCCGTGCGCAAAGCGGTGCCGGGCGCGCGCTGCGCCGCGCTCAAGCCGGGCAAGACGCCGGGCGGCTCGACCAATCCGGCGACCGATCTGTCGCGCGCGGCGGAGGTAGGCTATCGGCCGGAGCACTCGCTCGAGACCGGTATCGCGGGGTACATCGACTGGCTGCGAACCAATCCGCAATAGGAGGCGGCGATGGGACGGCTTGACGGAAAGGTGGCGCTGATCAGCGGCGGCGCGCGAGGGCAAGGCGCCGTCGAGGGCAAGATGTTCGTGCGTGAGGGCGCGGCCGTGGTGCTCGGCGACATCCTCGACGACGAGGGCAAGAAGGTGGAGGCGGAGATTCGCGCCAACGGCGGCAAGGCGACCTACGTGCACCTGGACGTGACCCGCGAGGCGGACTGGCGCGCGGCCGTCGCCACGGCCGTGCAGGCGTACGGCAAGCTGAACGTGCTCGTCAACAACGCCGGCATCCTGTTCCGCTCGAAGATCGAGGAGACCTCGGTGGAAGATTGGGACCGCATCATGGCGGTCAACGTGAAGGGCGTCTTCCTCGGCACCAAGCACGCGATCCCGGCGATGCGCCAGGCGGGCGGCGGCTCGATCATCAACATCTCGTCGACGGCGGGCCTGGTCGGCGCACCCGGCTTCACGGCCGCGTACACCGCGACCAAGGGCGCCGTGCGCCTGTTCACCAAGTCGACGGCGGTGCAGCACGCCAAGGAAGGCATCCGCTGCAACTCCGTCCATCCCGGGCCCATCGCGACCGACATGATCAAGGACGTGCTGGAGAACAAGGCTCAGCTCGAGGCGCGCATGCGGCGGCTCCCGATGGGGCGCGTCGGGACGCCGGAGGACGTCGCGTACGGCGTGCTGTACCTGGCGTCCGACGAGTCGGCGTTCATGACGGGCAGCGAGCTGGTCATCGACGGCGGTACAACGGCGGAGTAGATTCGCTTACTTACAGGAGGACACACATGGCCCTGACGCTCGCTGAAGCCAATCGCATCGTTCAAGCCGCCATCACCAAGGCCCAGGAGATGAACATCAAGGTCAGCGCGGCGGTCTGCGACGCCGGCGGCCGCCTGATGGCGTTCAACCGGATGGACGGCGCCATCTGGGGCAGCGTCTACGGCTCGCAGGGCAAGGCGATCGCCTCCGCGGCCTTCGGCCGCGCCAGCGGCGAGCTGACCGAGCGCGCCAGCACCCCGATCATCCAGGGCATCGTCGCCGCCGAGGGCGGCCACATGATCCCAAGCATGGGCGCCGTGCCGATCATCAAGAACGGCGTGGTCGAGGGCGCGTGCGGAGTCGGCGGCGGCACGTCACAGCAGGACGAGGACGTCGCCAAGGCGGCTGTCGCGAAGCTCTAGCGGCTGGACGCGCGGCGCTTCGCTCCGGCCGCCTGGGTGCTTCGCGTCACCCAGCGAGCTGGTAGAAGCGCCGCGCGTTCAGACCGAGAACCTTTCGCCGCGCCTCCTCCGGCAGCGGCGCCAGCCGCTCCCGCAGTTCCCGCACGACACCGAACGAGGCATCGATGTGCGGGTAGTCCGACGCCCAGACAAAGTAGTCGGCACCCAGGTGCTCGATCATCTGGGCAGTGACCGACTCGTCGGGATCCGCCGAGATCAGGCACTGCCGGCGGAAGTACTCGCTCGGAGGCATCTTGATCGGCGTCTGATGAGCGAGGACGCGGTACTTGTGGTCCAGACGATCGAGCCACGCAGCGATCCAGTTCGATCCGGCCTCGAGCACCACGCAGCGCAGGCGCGGATACCGCTCGAACATCCCGGCGCTCAGCATCTGGGTGAACGCGGCCATGACATCGATGGCGAGGAACACGATGCTGAAGAGGCCGTCGGACGGGTCGCGCCGCTGCCACTGCCGGAACCACTGCCGGTCGCGCACGACCACGTGGAAGCCGACGGGCATCTCGAGCTCCTGCGCCGTCTCCCAGAACCGCGCGAACACAGGATCGTCGAAATGCCGCCCGCCGCGCGCGGCGAGATCCGGCGAGAGGTAGATTCCCACGCAGCCGTCTCGGCGCGCGCGAATCGTCTCCCCGACCGCCCCTTCGGGATCTAGCAGCGAGATGTGCGCCACCGGGAATAGCCGCGTGGGCTCGGCGCGGCAGAATTCGGCCAGCCACCGGTTGTAGGCGCGCGCATACGCGGTCGCGAGGGCGCCGTCCGTAACGTGCCCTTCCCAGCAGATCCCGATGGTCGGATAGAGCAGGACAGCGTCGATCCCCTCCCCGTCCATGACGCGTAGCCGCGCGGCCGGATCGTACGCCCCGGGCGGGCTTCCTTCCGCGTAGCTGATCTGGCCCCGGGTCAGAAGCTTGGCCGTGTCCATGTCGATCCCGCCGAGCGCGCCGAGCTGGCCGCGGAGCGTCTTGAGCGGCTGGCCGTCGATGAGGAGCACCTCGTAGCCCTGCTCGTCCCGAACGATGCGGATGGCGCGGTCGCGGTAGCCGGGCTCGAGGTACTTGAGCCAGGTGTCCGCCGGCTCGAGGACGTGGCCGTCGGCGTCTATCACGCTTCGCGCCGGGTCGTTCGTCATGGGCGTCCTCCTCACGCGCATCTATCATCGGGTGTCGTGTTTCGTTGACGTCTCAATACAACGACGCGCGCGCCGCGACAACTCTAATTCGTCCGCCCGCGTGCGACCATGAGGCTCGCGTTGCCCGTGACCTGCGGATCGTGACCACATCATCTTTCTAGCACTTTCCGCTTGACAGCTTTTCTGAATGCATCGCGGCGACGTCTCCGTAGCGCTGTAAATAGCGTGCTGCCGCGCTGCTCATGGCTCGAGATGCGCGATCGGTCGGCGTGCCGCGAAAACTCACGATCGCCGTCATAATCACTTTCCTTCGCCTCCCGCAGATGGGTCCGAAACGCGAGGTATAGAGTCGTCATAGTAGGAGATCGCCGAGCTCTCGGCTCACCTCGACGCGACCGCGCGTCTCTTACAGCTCATCCGCGACTTCGATGCGCGAGGGGATGGAGCAACGGCTTTCGCTCCTGCGCTCACTGGTTGAGCTGGCGCGTGGGCCTCGACATGGGCGCCGCGCGCGAGAAGGTGCGCGTCGCCCGCGCGCTCGCCACACTGCCGCGCCTGGCGGAAGCCTTGGCCTGTGGCGAGCTCTCGTACGCCAAGGTCCGTGCGCTGACCCGCGTCGCCACGCCAGAGACCGAAGAACGTCTGCTCGGGGTGGGACGCGCCGGCACCGCGGAGCACGTCGAACGCATCGTGCGCGGTTGGCGCCGAGTGGATCGCGACGCCGAGGCTCGCGAATCGGCCGTGCGCCATCGCAGTCGGGCGTTGCAGGTATATCGAGATGACGCCGGCATGGTCGTGGTCCGAGGCCGCCTCGAGCCCAAAGTCGGCGAGCTCCTCGTCCAGGCGCTGACTGCCGCGCGCGAGTTACTGTATCAGCGCTCATACAGGACCTTCGGCGATGCCGAGCCTGGGAAAGTTTCGATGGAACCGCCGACGATGGAGCAGCAGCAGGCCGACGCGCTGGCACTGCTCGCGGAGACTGCGCTGCATCAGGGCATCGATCCGGGCGCGGCGGGCGAGCGGTACCAGGTAGTAGTCCACGTCTCGAAAGCGGCGAGCACGTTTCCGCGGAAACGTCCCGGCGTTTGGCCTGCGACGCCAGCCGCGTTGTGATGCAGCACGCGCGAGACGGCGTGGTGGAGGTGGCCGCGCGAACGCGAACGATTCCACCCGCCATACGCCGCGCACTTCACAATCGCGATCACGGGAGGGCTGACCATCCTCTCGAACCTGGCCATGCGCTGCCGTCGCCACCATCGGGCCGTCCATGAGGAAGGGTTTCAGGTCGAACGAGAGCCGGGACGGCAAGCTTCGCTTCTCCCGTCCTGACGGAGAGCCCTTGGAGAGAGGTTGGACGTGGGCTACGCGATCGACGTGTTACATCCGCGACCGCGCGGAGAGTAGCCGGCCGCCACCCTTACCCCCCAGCCAGACCGCGGCCCGCCGGCACCTCGAAGCCGAAGAAGCGCGCCGCGTTGAGCCCGAGCACGTTCGCCCGCGCGGCATCCGACAGATGGCCCATCGTGCGCTCGATGGCCTCGGCCGAGTGGGGCCAGGTGCCCTCGTGATGCGGATAGTCGTTGCCCCACATGAAGCGGTCGGCGAGGCCCATCGGCTCGGCCAGCGCGAGGCCCGCCGGGTCCTCCTGGAACGAGGCCCAGCAGTGCTCGCGGTAGTACTCGCTCGGCAGGCGCTTGAGCTTCGGCCGCACCCAGAAGTGGTGCTTGCGGTAGGCCTCGTCCATGGCGCCGAGGAACCACGGCACCCAGCCGATGCCGGCCTCGATGGTGGCCACGCGCAGGCTTCGGGAAGCGCTCGAACACGCCGGAGGCGCAGAGATTGGCCACGGGCTCGATGGTCGGCGAGAGCGAATGCGAGACGTAGTTGATCACCGCGCCGCCGTTGCCGCGCGACGCGCGCGGATCGCGCCCGGTGGAGACGTGGAAAGTCACCGGCAGGTTCACGTCCTGGATCACCGTCCACAGCGGATCGAACATCGGCAGGTTGTAGTTCGGGTGCTCCACGTCGTGGCCGCCCCAGATCGGCTTGCAGGGCAAGGTCAGCAGGCGGAAGCCCAGCTTCGCCGCGCGCTTCACCTCGGCGATCGAGCCTTCGAGATCGCCGGTGGCCAGCGCCGCGGCCGGCGCCATGCGGTCACGGAACGCGTTGAAGGTCTCGTGCGCCCAGTCGTTGAAGACGCGGCACTGGGCCATCGCGAAGACCGAATCGGGCGTGGCCCACATCGCCAGGCCCTTGTTGGGGAAGACCACCTCGATGTCGATGCCGTCCTCGTCCATGTGGCGCAGGCGCTCGCGCGGATCGGCGCCGACCCGCTGGCGCAGGCCGTCCTCGCCGTCGAGCGCGTCGGTGCGCAGGCGATCGGGGCGATGGCCCTCGGAGACGCGCCACTTCACGCCGTTCTCGTCGGTGATCACGCGGGGCACGCGCTGCGCGGTACTTCTCGTCGATGCGCGTGGCCCAGAGATCGCCGGGCTCGTTGGCGTGGCAATCGGCCGAGACCATGAAGTACTTCCGCGGATCGCCGGGCCGGGCCGTGCGCGGCCAGCCGGTGTGGCCGGGAGTCGCGAGACGCCACTGATTCGGTTCGTTGACGATCACCTCGGTCGGGGTCATCGCGCACTCCTCTTCCACTGCACGAGCGTATACGGGGGCGTGGCGTCATCGTGAGGCTCGAACACGGCCTCGACCGGCGCGCCGATCTCCACGGCTTGCATCGGGTCTCCCACGAGATTGCCGATCATGCGCACGTTGCCGGCCTCGGGCAGCTCGACCAGCACGACGACGTAGGGGCTCTGGCCGACCAGGGCCGGGTGCACCGGGTGCCACGCGCGCTCCCATGAGTAGATGCGGCCGCGCGGCGCCACCGCCACCCACTCCAGGTCGAAGGCGAGGCAGCGGTGGCAGATCCACTCCGGGCCCCACTGGAACTCGCGGCAACGACGGCAGCGCTGCACCCGCAGCTCACCCGCTCGGGTGCCCTCCCAGTAGGGCGCGTCGAGCTCGTCCGCCTCGGGCACGGGCCGCGGCATCCCCGCGGGAAGTACGTAGGCCGGCGCGCTCACAGCGTGTCCTCCGTGCCGAGCAGCATGCTGGAGACCGGCGTGACCATCGGGCCCGAGATGACGAGCCCCACGCGCGCGCCGTCGACCTGGCTGGTCGATTCGCCGCGCAGCTGGCGCACGGCCTCGATCTGCAGCTCGAGCCCGTGCATGTAGCACTCGGCGAGATTGCCGCCGCTGGTGTTGAGCGGCAGCCGGCCGCCGGGAGCGACGAGGTTCTCGAAGGTCAGGAACTCGTTGGACTCCTCGGGAGCGAAGAAGCCGTGCTCGACGAGGCTCATGAGCACGCCGCCCGTGAAGTTCTCGTAGCTCTGGACCACGCTGACGTCCTTGGGCCCGAGGCCGGCCATCTCCCAGAGATGCGGGGCCACCGTGGTGAAGCTCGATGACGCGTACGTCGGCGCGTTGTGGCCGCGGGCCGCGTTGCGGTACTCCGACCCCTGCGCGACGCCCAGCAGGTAGGCGGGCGGCCGGCGCAGGTCGCGCGCGCGCTCGGCCGACACCAGCACGAGCGCGGCGGCGCCGTCGTTCTCCATGCAGCAGTCGAAGAGCCGGAAGGGCTCCACGATCCAGCGCGAGGCGTCGTAGTCCTCGGCCGTGAGCGGCCGGCCGTGCATGACCGCGCGCGGGTTGGCCTGGGCGTGATGGTACGAGGCCAGCGCGATGGCCCGCTGCGCCTCCTGTTTCACGCCGTGGTCGTGCATGAACCGCATCACGCGCATGGCGAAGCGCTGGGCCGGCGAGATCAGCCCGTACGGGAAGGTCAGCGCCGCCTCTCCGGACGCGGTGCCCCCGGGCGGCGCCGAGCCGAAGCGCTGGAACTGGCCCTGGGCGAGCGCCCGGAAGACCACGACGCAGTCGGCGTAGCCGGCCGCCACCGCGGCCGCCGCGTTGCCGACCGCGGCCGAGCCCCCGCCCCCACCCCCGCCCCACTGCATGTTCGAGAAGCGCAGCTCGGGCAGGCCGAGCGCGGCGGCCAGCCGCGACGGATCGTTGCGGTCGTTACTGTAGGACGCGAAGCCGTCGATCCGGCGCGGGTCGATACCCGCGTCCTCGCAGGCCGCCAGGATGGCGCGCAGGGCCAGCACGAACTCGGGCTCGGGTGCCCGGCCGTGCTTGTAGTACGTGGTCTCGCCGACCCCAACAACAGCGACCTTGCCCCGCACGCTTCGCACGTGTGTCTCCTCTTAGCCGAGCGCGCGAGCGCGTAGCTCGCGCACCAGCGCCAGCCCTTCGAGGCTTCCCCTGAGAGTCTCATCCTTCAGCCCGGCCAGCACGCGGTCGACGACGCGGACACCGTCGCCCGCAGCCCGGCGCGCCGCGTCCTTGTCCCCTCGCCCGGCGTGGAAGCGCGCGAGCGCCCCGTATGTGCGCCAGAGCTGGGTCGGGTTGCCGATGGCCTCGGCGATCACGAGCGCCTCGCGCAACGCCTGCTCGGCTTCGTCCCATCGCCCGGCGGTGGTCGCCACCTCGCCCGCAAGCCGCCAGCCTTTGACCAGGTTCTTGCGCGCGTTCGTGCGGCCGGCGAGCTCGAGGCAGCGCTCGGCGTGCCGGCGGGCCGGTTCGAGATCGCCCTGCGCGAGCGCCAGCTCGCCGAGGCTTGCGCTGAGCCTGATCGAGTAGCGGAAACGCATCCAGGGACTAGTGCTCGGGTCGCGCGCGAATCGGTCGACGCGCTCGAGCATCTCGCGGGCGAGCGAAAGATCGCCACGGGCCAGGAAGATATCGCCCAGGTTCAGCTCGGCGTTCGGAAAGGTCCCGGGATCGCCCCGGCGCCGCCCGCCGTCGGCGCTACGCCGATTCAGCTCGATCGCCCTGTCGAGGTCGCCGAGCTCGAAGTGGAGCCAGCCGAGGCTGTTCAGCAACCGGTGATGAATCACCTCGTCTCCCACCTTCTCGGACAGCTCGAGACCTTCGTGAAATATCGAGAGTGCGTCCGTGTAGCTTCCCTTGCCGACCAGGGTGAGACCGCGCAGGAAGGCGCTGAAGAGCAACGGCATCAGGAGGTTGTGCTCGCGAGCGATCGCCAGGCCCTGCGCCTGCAACTGATCGGCCGCCGCGTACTCCGCCTCCCAGCTCTTGAGCGTCCCGCCGATCGTCAAAGCCAGGGACTGATGCACCATGTCGCCGGCCGAACGGCTCGCCACCAGGGTATGCCCGATGGCGCTCTTCGCCTCGTCGATCACGCCTGTCACGCCTCGCACGAACCCGATCGTGAACTGGGCCCGCGCCAGTACGGCCTCGGCTCCCACCGGTCTCGCCAGCTCGATCGCCTCGCGCGCATGCGCCACCGCGCCGTCGAGGTCGCGCGCCCACGTGGCCGCCCACGCCATGGCGGCGAGGGCCACGCCCTCGCGCGAGGCGTCGCCGGCGCCGTGGGCCAGCTCGCGCGCCAGTCCCGCCGCCGCGCGCGAGCGCTCGAAATCGCTGACGACGAAGTAGAGCGTGCTGCGGGCCTGGTGGATCGCGATGACGCGGTCGCCGGCCCCTGGCAGGCGCGCCGCGGCCGCCAGCGCCTCGTCGTAGAGCTCGAGCGCGTCGCGCGTGGCGAAGGCGCGTGCGGCCGCCTCCGCCGCGCGGACCAGGTGCACGAGCGCCTGCTGCCAGTCCTCGGCCGCCACGTAGTGGCGGGCCAGCACGCCGGCGACCTCGGCCACCCGGTCGCCGTGAAGCGCTTCGAGGGCCTGGGCGATGCGATGGTGCAAGGTCCGGCGCTCCTGGGCCGGGATCGACTGGTACGCCACGTCGTGGGTGAGCGCGTGCTTGAAGGCGTAGGACACCTCGGGAAAGACCCGCTGCTCGTGGATCAGCTCCACGGCCCGCAGCTCCTGCAAGAGGTTGTCGAGCGGCGCCTGGCTCTCGACCACCCGGCTCAGCAGGCCGCGCGAGAACTCGCGACCGATGACCGCCGCCACCCGGAGCGCGCGGCGCGGCGCCTCGGCCAGCCGATCGATGCGCGCGGTGACGGCGTCCTGAATCGTATCGGGCAGCAAGGCGGCGTCGAGCGGCCCGGCGTTGCCCAGCTCGCCGACCGAACGCACGAGCTCTTCGAGGAAGAACGGGTTGCCCTCGGCCTTACGCACGATGAGCGCCTCGAGATCGGCCGACAGCTCGGTAATCCCGGGCAGCTCGCGAGCCATGAGCTCGATGTCGGCGGCGGACAACGTCGTCAAGGCGAGCCGCGTGTGGAAGGTGTGATCCCCGAAGGCCGGCGTGTAGCCGGGCCGGTAGGTGACGACGAGGAGCACGCGCTGCGCGGCGAGGCTTTCGGCCAGACGCGCCGCCCACTCTTCCGTGGCCGCGTCCATCCAGTGCGCGTCCTCCAGCACCATGACGTGCGGCTGACTCTCGGCCGCCCGCGCCAGCATGCGCTGCGTGGCGTGGAAGATCTCGACCCGGCGGAGCTTTGGGTCCATCGCGTCGACGGCCGGATCGCCGGGGTCGACCCCGAGCAGCGCGCGCAGGAACGGAAGCGTCGGCGCCAGGCGCTCGTCGAGCCGCCGCACGCGCTGCTCGAGCTTGGCGACCACGACCGCGCCCGTATCGCCCTCCTCGATCCCGCAGGCCTGCCGCAACATGTGGACGACCGGGTGGAACGGCAGGGCGCGACCGAAGGGCACGGCCTGCGCCTCGACCCACGCCGCGGCGCCGCCGAGCCGCTGGCGGAACTCCTGCAGCAGCCTCGACTTGCCGATGCCGGGCTCGCCCACGACCATGAACACCTGCCCCTGGCCGGCCCGCGCCTGCTCGAACCGATCGGCCAGCAGGCGCAGCTCGCGCTCGCGGCCGACGAAGCGCGCGCCGCGGATCTGGCGCTCTGCGTAACTCACGAGCCGGTACGCGGGATCGGCGTCCGAGCGCGCACCCAGCGGGGCCAGCTCGAAGTGGCGGCCGAGCACGCCGGCCGCGCTCGCGCCGATGACCACGCTGCCCGGCTCGGCCCTGGCCACGAGGGCGTCAAGCGCGGCGTAGGCCTCGCCCTTGCTGCCGCTCTCGAGCTCCACCTCGTCGGTGCGCGTCACCATCAGGCTCGCCGTGTGGACGGCCTGGCTCACCTCGGGCACGAACGGGTCGGTGCGCCGCGCCCGCACGGCCGCCTGGCGGATGGCGACGGCCGCGTGGACCGCGCGGCGGGGCGCGTCCTCGGCCGTATCGAGCCCGAACACCACGACGGCGCCGGCGGGCCCGATGCTCTCGACCCAGCCGCCGAAGCTTCGCGCCTTGTCCATGATGCCCGCCAGCGCGCGGGTCGTCTCGGACGACTGCGGCTCGGCGCGAGGCGAAACGAGGACAGCGCGAAGCAAGGTGAGCCGCCGGGGCTCCGCGACCGGGGCGGCCGCCGGCGCCGTCGTGACGGCGCTCTCCGGCCGAGGCTGCGTGCCGGGCGGACGACCTCCGCGCCGCCGGGGCGACCCGGCCTCGAGTGCCAGCCCGTGCCGGTCCAGCCGGTACCGGAGCGTGTTGCGAGGCAGCCCCAGACGCGCCGCCGCCCGCGTGATGTTCCCGTCGCTCGCCTCGAGCGCATCCAGCAGGCGCGCCCGCTCGACCTCGCTCATGGCGTCCTCGAGCGCCGCGCCGCGTTCCGGGCCTACCGGCTCCGGCCGCGACGAGGCGGGCCTGAGCCCAAGCGCGTCCGCCGACACGGCGAGCGAGTCGGTGAACAGCGCCGCCCGCTCCATCACGTTGGCCAGCTGGCGCACGTTGCCCGGCCAGGCGAACGTCCGGAGCGCACCGCACGCCTCCGGCGTCAGGGTCTTGGGCGCCAGCCCGTAATCCGCGCACGCGCGCGCGAGGAAGTGCTCGCCGAGCTGGACGATGTCGTCGCCCCGCTCGCGGAGCGGAGGCAGGCGCAAGGTGAGCACCGCCAGCCGATGGTAGAGGTCCTCGCGGAAGCGCCGGGCCCGGATCGCTTCGTCCAGATCCTCGCTGGTGGCCGCGATCACCCAGACATCCACGGCCTCGCTGCGGGTGCTGCCCAGGCGGCGCACCTGTTGTTCCTCGATGACCTTCAGGAGCTTCGACTGCAGCGCCCAGGGCAGGAGCCCGACCTCGTCCAGGAAGATCGTGCCGCCGTGCGCGGCCTGGAAGAGCCCGGGCTTCGCCTGACGCGCGTCGGTGAAGGCCCCGCGCTCCCAGCCGAACAGCTCGGCCTCCAGGAGCGTCTCGGGAATAGCCGCGCAGTTGACGTCGACGAAGGGGCCCCGCGCGCGCGCGCCGGCGCGGTGGATCGTCCCCGCCACGAGCCCCTTGCCCGTACCGGTCTCCCCCAGGACGAGGATGGGCGGAGAGCGTCGCGCGGCGTCGGCCTGGCGCGCGAGCACGCGCGAGATCTGCTCTCGCAGGGCGGCCATCCCAGGGCTCTGGCCGATCAACGCGGCGACCGTCGTCACGGCGGCCATCTTACCAACGCCGGTTCAACGTCGGTTCGGGAACATTGCCCGAACTGCCAGGAACCGCTGGACGTTCGCCACCCGCCGACGCCTCCGTCGGTTTCGTCGGTTCGACGCAAGTCCCCGTGATCGCACATGTCGGTCGTGGCATCGCGGCTGCACTCCGGAAAGCGCGTCGGCAGAAGCAGCCGAGAGAATCACGAGGGCCACGCGCCCTGAAAGGAGACAAGGTCATGAAGACTCACGGCTACACATATCAGGCGACCCTGGCAGCGTCGGAGCGCATCCACTGGCGCGTGGAGGACTTGATCGGCGACGACAAGCGGCTCGACTTCTCGAAGCCGTTCATGCCGGAGTCGTTCGCGCGCGTCGAGCCGCTGGCGTTCCTGAGCGCGCGAGAGAAGCTGGCGCTCAACCACATCCGCGCGCTCGGCTACCTCTACACGTTCGGCCTCGTCGAGGAGTTCATCGTTCCCTTCGTGCTCGATCACGCGCGCCCCCAGCTTCACGGCGACTCCTACGCCGTACGCGCTCTGCTCGGCTTCGCCTCGGAGGAGGCCAAGCACATCCACCTGTTCCGACGCTTCCGCGGCGAGTTCGAAAAGGACTTCGGCACGCGGTGCGAGGAGATCGGGCCACCCGAGGCCGTCGCCAAGGCGGTGCTCGCCCATCAGCCGCTGGCGGTGGCGCTGGCCATCCTGCACATCGAGTGGATGACCCAGCGGCACTGGATCGAGGCCGTGAAGGACAACCAGGACCTCGACCCGCAGTTCAAAAGCCTGCTCAAGCACCACTGGATGGAAGAGTCCCAGCATTCCAAGCTCGACACGCTCCTGATCGAAGAGCTGAGCAGCTCGCTCGACGCGCCCGCGATCGACGCGGCCGTCGAGGAATACCTCGAGATCGGCGGCATGATCGACGGCGCGCTCGCCCAGCAGGTGGAATTCGACCTCGACAACCTGACGCGCGCGACCGGGCGGAGGTTCAGCTCCGGCGAACGCGAGACCTTCATGGCGGCGCAGCAGCAGGGGCAGCGCTGGACGTACCTCGGCTCCGGGATGACGCACCCCAACTTCGTCTCGACCCTGCGCGATATGCGGCCGGCCGCGGCCGATCGCGTGGCGAAGATCGCGGACCTGTTCTGTTGAATCACACTCACAACCCATAGAAAGGGAAATGACGATGGCGACGACAGTGAAGGCGGCCAACCGGGTGAACGGCCTCGACCTCGACGCGCTGAGCGAGGTAGTGCAACAGATCCAGCGCGACCCGCGCAAGGGCATGGTGGCGTTCCGTGTGCGCTCCGCATGGCGCGGCCAGACGAAGAGCCGCTCGGTGGTCGACTCGTACACGATCGGCGGCCAGGAGGTACGCCGCCACTTCGAGATGGACGTGGACGAGCCGTATGAGCTGCTCGGCCAGAACACGGCGCCCAACCCGCAGGAGATGCTGATGACGGCCCTGAACGCCTGCATCATGGTCGGCTACGTGGCCGGCGCGGCCGTGAAGGGCATCACCCTGGAGCGAGTGGAGATCGAGACCGACGGCGAGCTGGACCTGCGCGGCTTCCTCGGGATCGACCCGGACGTGCGGCCCGGCTATGAGTCGATCCGCTACACCGTGCGGATCAAGGGCAATGGAACGCCCGAGCAGTTCCGCGAGATCCACGAGACGGTGATCAAGACGTCGCCGAACTACTTCAACGTCTCGCGGCCGATCCGGATCGACGCGGCGCTCGAGGTGGAATAGCCGAGGGCTTGGCCGGCGCTCGCCCGCGCGGGCGCCGGCCGGTAGTTCGGGGCGCCGCCCCTGCCGAACATCCTCCGTTCCGCCCCGAAATTCGTTCCCGTCACGCCTCCAAGGCCCCATGGCCGCGGGGCAGATCCCCAAATGTAAATTCCTTTGTGCTTGACGGTCGATCTGAAAGGATGGGTGTGCTCGTCGGCCACATCCCCGCGAGCTTCCTCGGTTTCGTTTCAATCATCAGGGTAGGGCCCCTGGCTCAGTCACATTATGGCGCGATCGAACTACGAGGAGGGCCATTCAATGTTCGCCATAGGTATGACGCTCCTGTTCCTTGTGCTGGTGGCCGTCACGCCCGCCCAGGCCGCATTTACCACCGCGGAGGCCGCGCAGATCGAGCACATTCGACTCAATGTCGTCGGGCGCCTGGGATCCGCGTTCCAGGCGTATCAGGTGGCGCTCGCGCAGAACCAGGACACGCTGGTGATGCGGCAGAGGGCGGTCCTTCACACCAACTACGCGACCGACCGTGTGATGCGCGGGCTGAGCAAACTGGTCGACGTCGTGTCGCATTTCAACTTTCAGGAGCCAAGCCAGGCGACGCGCGCCGGACGCGTCGCCGCGGCCTGGGATGACTTCGACGAGGCCGTGGCTTTGATCGACCAAGCCATCGCCGCGCTCTCGGGCGCGACCGGCTTGCATATGAAGGCGGCGCGCGACACCTGGCTGCCCGCCGCCAAGTCGGCGATCCGCACGACCAACCGCACCCTCGGCTATACGGACGCGCGCCCGAAGGACTACCCGATGATCATCGGCCCCCACGGGGACTATGACTTTACCCAGGCGTATCTGGCGCGGGCCTGGGCCTACAACCTGGACATCGTGACGGCGGCCTTCACGCGCTACGGGCTGGTGACCCTGAACTGGCCCGTGCTGGTCCAGGCCAGCTATTTGAACTACCTTGTGTACGCCGATGGGCTCGCGCTGATGGCGGGGGTCGGGCAGACGGGCCTGGGCCAGTTCTGGCGCGTGCTCAACTACTCCCGGCGCCTCACGGATCCAGACGTGGGTAGCGCGGCGAGCCGTTATCACGCGCTCCTCGCGGCCCTCACGGTGACCGCCGACCCCCAACTCCGCGGCACGATTGGGCGGGTCGGGGAATCGTGGAAGTTTATGGACGCCGCAGTGTGGAATCTCCTCGTATTCCCGAATTGCAACCAATCGAGCGACCCGCAAGGTTGCGCGGCGAGCCAGGTTGGGCCGTGAGTCCCCAAGTGGCCCTATCGTGACCCTCGGGCGATGAGTGATCTGCCTCACGGCCCGGAGATCCTGCATGCCGGCCGCCGCGTAGAGCCCTTGCGGGCAGCGGGTCCACTCCACCCGGGCATTTCACCCGAATCCGCGGCTGCGAGATCGCCGGCGCCCGCCGGGTGCGGCCGCAGGAAGCCGCTCTGGCGCGGAATTTCGACCTCTCGGCCCAGGCGGATCTAGTGGCATGGCATTCGCATCCTGGCGTCATCAAGATGAAGGCCTTATGCGCTTGGTGCTGCCGCGAGGGCAAACCCGGCTACCTGGGTGAGCGCGAGCCACTCGAATGCTCGCTGCCGACGCATGGCATTTGCCGGCACCATAAGGCCGAGGTCCTGGAATCTCTGCCAGCACGATCGTTCCCCAATGCCGAGTTGCTCATCGTCGTGCGCCGAGACGGGCCAGCGCTCTATGAGCGCCTCAAGTGGTCGTTCGCGCCCATGTTTCGCGTGACGGTGATCCTGGAGCGCCGGGTATCGGACCGTCGCGCGGCATCTCAGCAGGGATCGAACGGGCGTCGCTACCTCGGAACCCGGCGGGTTCACGAAGGTGTTACCTCGCCACTCGGTGACTTCACGATCTTCCGCTTTACGCCCAAGGTGCACCCAGCCCGCAAGCCATCGGAGCTGGATCACGGAGCGTCGGCGCGGGGAGCGTTCGACAACACCGCGGAACGGATCGATCTGAAGCACATCGCCCTCATGGCGGAAACCGCGGTGATGATGACGCGGCCCCCCACGGCTGGATGGTTCGTTCGCCCGCCATCTCGGCGAACCGAAACAGCGCGTTGATCAACCACACCTGTGCGACCGAGCCCTGCCGCCTTTAGTGCCGCAGCACACCTAGCCGTTCTCGGCTGTGCGCGCCGCGTCGCGAGCATTTCGCACAGCGTAGAAATTACTGGGCGCTGCACGCGTGCCGGGATGGTCCGACCAAAGACGCAGGCGCTTTGCACCCAAGTCCGACTTCCCGTCTCCCCTCTCCGCCGTTTAGCATTGGTCGGATGGAGCGGCGCCGTCGAGCAAATCGAGGGCACACGGCTTGATGATGATCGCCGAGCACCTGGCGTCATCACGATGAGGATCGTATGTGCCTGGTGCAGTCGCGAGGGCCAGCCCGGTTATCTGGGTGAGCGCGAGCCGCTAGACAATCAGGAGACGACGCACGGCATCTGCCGGCATCACACGGCCCAGCTTCTGGAGTCCTTGCCGGCGCCCTCGTTTCCCGATGCCGAGGTGCTCATCGTCGTGCACCGGAACAACATGCTGATCTTCGAAAACCTCACGCGGTCGTTCGCGGCCATGTCTCGCGTGAAGGTGATCGTGGACCGCCGGGTATCCGAACGTCGAGCGGCGTCTGGCGAGGGATCGGACGAGCGCCGCCACCTGAAGACGCGGCGGATTCGTGAAGGCGCGGTTTCGCCCCTGGGCGATTTCACGATCTTGTGGTTCACGCCGAGAGCAAAGATCCGTGTCACGGCCGAATGGCCTGCTCGCCCGCAAGCTCAGCAAGCCCACACAGCGCGTTGATGGCGGTTCAGCCTACTCGCCTGTGCATCATCTCTCGCGGTCCGCTCCGGAGCGGGCACTTCATCGCGGCTCTCCAAGCATCGCTTGGCTCCGAGGACCCTCTGGAGATCATCATGGACCGGCGTCGCGGTAGGTCTTCCGGGGAATCCGACCTGAAGAAAGACCGGCGCCGCCAACATCAGGTCGCCCTCGCGCTCGAGGCCAATGGATTTGCCATCGTCCCGGCGTCCGTCGACCCGCCAGAGTACAGGCCGATCGAGCAATCCTCCCCAGTGGATGACTACTTCGCGGAGCGGCTCGAGAGCATCCGCAGTTCCCACCGCCGGCGGCCAGGCACCTTGACCCCGAGGCTCCTCTGGATACTGAGCGGCGTGACGTTGGGCGCGCTCGTGCTGTTACTAGTGGGAGAGCCAGACCGGCCGCCGGGCCAGATCGACGAGAGTCTCGACAGGACTCCTCCCAGCATCGCGTCCAGAGACACCAACTCCCCGCCGCAGGCCGGAATAGACCAGGGGGTGCGCGAAGCCCGCCCCGAGCTCGACGCCACAGCCCGACGGAGTCCGAGTGCCCCGCCACCGTCCAACCAGGTCGCTGGCGTGCTGCCGGCTGGGGCGTCGACGTCGAAAGCCACGTCTACGCAGGTCGTGGGCTCGCGCGCCAAGCTCGTGCGCAAGCCCGTATCGCAAGGATGGGGCGATTCTTACGCCGTGCGCCTCTTGGACCGCGAGGGCCAGCCCATGCTGGGCGCCAACGTCCGGCTCGTCGCGCTCATGGCGAACGGCACCGTAGAGAACATTGCGATGGGCGCCCTCTCCGAGCCGGGAACCTACCGAGGAACGGTGCCGACCAACCGCTCGACTCCGATCGATCTTCGAGTCCGCGTGGCTACGGGCGACGGATTCGTCGAAGTCCCCGTGACGCCATAGACCTGATATAGATCCCCTCATCGCTGCGGGGATGGAGGTGCCCTTGTCCAGCTTCGGCGGTCATCGGGCGGGAGGACTCGCCTCGGCGCGAGCGCTCGCAGACCACTTCGAACGAGTGCTGGTGCTGGAACGCGACGTCCTGCCTCGTGATCCCCTCGACCGCCACGGTGTCCGCAGGGCCGCCACGTTCACGCTCTGCTCGCCGGCGGCCAGCGCGCGCTGGCCGAGCTGTTTCCCGGGCTCGAGGAGGGTCTGGCGCGCGCGGGCGCGCTTCGGTTTCGCGTGGGGCTTGATGTGCGGGTGGAGCGGCCGGGCTTCGACCCGTTCCCGCCGCGTGATCTTGGCTTCGACGCCTACGCGATGTCGAGGCCTCTCGTCGAGCTGCCGGTACGCCGGCGCCTCCAGGAAACGGCCTCCATCGACCTGCGCCAGGGCTCCCGCGTTCAGGGGCTCGTGCACCGGCCTGACGGCGCGGCGGTAAAGGGAGTGCGGTATACCGGCCCCGATGAAAAGACCGCGACCGTCGACGCCGACCTGGTGATCGATGCCTCCGGCCGCGGGACGCTCACGCTCGACACCCTCGGCGCGCTCGGTCGGGTACCGCCCGACGAGACGACGATGGGCGTCGACCTGGCCTACACGTCGGCTGTGTTCGAGATTCCCGACGACGCCCCCGGCGACTGGAAGGGTGTGTTCTGCTTCCCGGGCGCGGGGCGGGCCAGCCGCGGGTCGCTGATGCTGCCACTCGAGGGACACCGCTGGATCGTCACCGTCGGAGGGCGTCACGGCGATATTCCTCCTGGCGACGAGGCCGGGTTCATGGAGTACGCGAAGGGCTTCGGACCCCGACGATCTACAACGCCATCAAGCACGCGAAGCGGCTCGGCGACATCGCGCGCTTCGGTTTCAACGAGAGCGTGCTCCGCCACTATGAGCGCTTGAAGGATTTCCCCCGTGGGGTGCTGCCCATCGGCGACGCGATTTGCCGCTTCAACCCGATTCACGGCCAGGGCATGAGCGTGGCGGCGCAAGAGGCGCTGGCCCTCGGGCAGCTGCTGGCGCTCCGGGCGCGGGAGCGCGATCCTCTGGCGGGCCTGGCTCCCGAGTATTTCGCGGAAGTCTCACGGATCGTCGAGACGCCGTGGATGCTCGCGGCCATTCCAGACTTCGTTCACCCGGACACCCGGGGTGAACGGCCGGCCGACTTCGAGCAGACGCTGAAGTTCGGGATGGCCCTCGGCAAGCTGGCCGCCCGCGACCCTGCCGTTCACCGGCTCACGTCGGAGGTCCAGCATCTGCTGAAGCCGCGCAGCGTCTATCTCGATCCCGATCTCGTGCAGCGCGTGCTGGCCATGATGGCCAAGTGAGGCGGGAAGAAGGGGGCCAGCCATGATCGAGATCAGGCACCGCACGGTCGAGACGAACGGTACGCCGCCCTCCTGCGCCCCGATCTCTTCCGCGCCGTGATCGGCGATCTTCTACCAGCTCTATTTTCAGACTCCGGGAGTGGCCGAGGCCGAGCTCGGGCGTGACGTGCGCTCGACGATGTGCCGGCTCGCCTACTCGGGCTCGGGCAACGCGTCCGGGCGCGAGAGCATCGCCATGGTCCGTCGGGGGGCGGGTTTCTCGATCACACGACCGATCCGGACACGTTGCCGCCGTGGCTGACCACCGCGGACGTCGACTTCTACGCCGGTGAGCTCGGTCGCACCGGCTTTCGCGGCGGACTGAACTGGTACCGCAACATCGATCGCAACTGGGAGCTGCTGGCGCCGTTCGCCGGCGCCGGCGTCACCGTGCCCGCCCTCTATGTGGCCGGCGACCGCGATCTCGTGTGCGGTTTCCTGGGATGGAGCAGCTCATCGCGAATCTGTGGACGTTTGTGCCTCGGCTGCGCGGACGGTCATGCGGCCTGGATGTGGGCACTGGACGCAGCAGGAACGGGCGCGTGAGGTGAACGACGCGATGCTCGAATTCTTGAAGGGGGTCTGAAGAATTTTACGCAGGGCTTACAATCTTAGTGGATCGGAGGACTTGATGGCAGTTCAGCCTGTTCGCCTATGCGTCATCTCCCGCTCCCGCGGTGCGCTTCCGGGCAGGCACTTCATCGCGGCTCTCCAGGCGTCGCTTGGCTCCGAGGACCGGCTGGAGATCATCATGGACCGGCGTCGCGGTGGGTCTTTCGAGGAAGCCGATCTGAACGAAGACCGCCGCCGCCAACGTCAGGTCGCCCTCGCACTCGAGGTCAATGGATTTGCCATCGTCCCGGCGTCCATCGACCCGCCAAAATACACGGCGCCCTCTGTAATTCGCTTCCAAGCTCCGAAAGAGCACTCCTCCCCGGCGGATGACTACGACGAGGAGCGGCTCGAGAGCATCCGCAACTTCCAGCGCCAGCGGCCGGGCACACTGATCCCGAAGCTCCTCGGCGTGCTGAGCGGGGCAGTGTTGGGCGCGCTCGTGGTGTTACTGGCTGGGATGGTTCCCTGGCAGAGCCTCACGAACTCGCTCTCGGGCGGACCAGGCCGGCCGCCGGGCCAGATCGACGAGAGTGTCGCCGGGACTCCTCCCCCAGCCCGCCCGGGCAGCGAGTCACCCTCGGCCGGCGCACCAGCGAGCACGAGACCCGACTCTCGGCGTGACGCTGACAGGATAACTGCCCGGCCACGCGAGACGAGCGGCACTTCCGAAGTTACGGGCACCGCGTCCAGGGAACCCGGCACCGTGTCCAAAGACACCAGCTCCCCACCCAAAGAGACCAGCACCTCGACGCGTGGCGCTAGCGCTCCAGCCAATGAATCCGGTGCCCCGCAGCAGGCCGGAACAGGCAAGGGCGCGCGCGAAGCCGGCCCCGGGCCCGGCGCCCCAGCCCGACCGACTACGAGTGCGCCGCCACGGTCCAGCCAGGTGGCCGACGTGCGGCCGCCTGAGGCCGAGACCTCGTCGAAAGCCACGTCTCCGCAGGCCGTGGGCTCGCCCCGTGCCGAGCTCGTGAGCAAGCCGGTACCGCGGGGATGGGGCGATTCTTACGCCGTGCGCCTCTTGGACCCCGCGGGCCAGCCCATGGTGAACGCCAGCGTCCAGCTCGTCGCGCGCATGGCGGACGGCACCGTAGAGAACGTTGCGATGGGCTCCCTTGCCGAGCCGGGAACGTACCGCGGAACGGTGCCGACCAACCGCTCGACTCCGGTCGATCTTCGAGTGCGCGTGACTGCGGGCGACGGATCCGTCGAAGTCCCACTGAGGCGATAGACCTAGGTCCACGGCAGCCCGTAGATTCCGGCGGCGTTTGCCCCGAGCACACGCCGCCCCACCCCGAGCGCCTCGCCGACGTCGAGGGCGCCGAGGGCGAGCAGCTCGTCCAGCACCGTCCCAAGCCCGCGCCGGCCCCAGCGGGCGGCCAGCCAGAACAGCTCGGGGATCTGCGAGGCGTCGCTCGAGTACACCACCTTGGTCGAGGGCGCGAGGGCCAGCAGCTGGCGCAGCATCGCCGGGATCTCGGCGGCCAGATGCGGGATGGCGAGCCCCACGTCGGCATAGACGTTGGCGTAGATGGCCGCCAGATAGCCGAGCTCGCGGACGTAGGGATAGCTCGCGTGCAGGAGGACGAAGGGCACGTTGGCGTACCGGCCGCTCTCGAGCAGCGGGCGCAGGTGCAGAGGATTCGCCTCACGCAGGTCGAGATCGGCGTCGCCAAAGCCGGTGTGGATCTGGACGGGGATGGCCTGCCGCTCGGCGATCTCGAGCGCGCGCAGGAGCAGGTAGTCGTTGAGAGGCTTCGTGGCGAGACGCACCCGACCGTCGCGCCGCGCGCGCTCCTTCACAGGACCGAACGCGGCGGAGGCATCGGCGCGCGGCGTCGGCTGCGCCGCGAGCCCCGTCCGGTACGCGATGATGCTCTTGAGGCCGACGAAGCCATCCGCCCGGGCCCTCTCGACGGTCGCGGAGTACGCGTCGAGCACGGCATCGAACGTCTCGTGATGGACGATCAGCTCCTGCGCGAGTGTCTCCAGGCGCAACACCGGCAAGACACGACACGGCACGCGCGCCGCCAGCTCCGCCGGCGGCCACGTCTCGTCGGTTCGGTACCCGTGATCGACAAGGAGCGCCGCGATGTTCGCCTCGCCGAGCAGGCGCTGCGCCAGCGCGTCGGCGGACATGCGACCGCGCGCGGCGAGCACGGCCTCGGTCGTCGGCGCACAGGCCAGGATCGCCGCGAGCTCCCGGATGGCCCAGCGGTAGAAGACGGTCTGGGGAACGTGGTACGCGTGCATCGTTGGGTCGCCGCTCTCGGTGAAGAACCGTGCGTACGCTGCGGCGTCGGCGACGGTCCCGTCACGCAGCAGCGCGTGGCAGTGCTGATCCAGGATGGGGACGGTGTCGAGGTCCAGCTTAGAACTTCCAGAAGTGATGCTTGGTCTCGAAGGCCTCGTCCTCGCGGCCGAACGCCTCCGCCTCCGAGCGCTTCACGGCGAGGTACGCGCGCGCCAAGGTCGGGCCGAGGGCCGGCATGAGCACGGTGTCGCGCTCAAGCTGATCGAGCGCCGCGCGCAGGGTGGTCGGGTACCGCTGGATCCCGCGCTCGCGCCGCTCGCTCTCGGACAGGGTGCCCGGATCGACGAGGACGGGCTCGCCTGGCTCGAGCTTGCGCGTGACGCCGTCGAGCCCGGCCGCGAGCAATCCGCCCAGCGCGAGATAGGGATTGGACGACGAGTCCGACGCCTTGAGCTCGGCGTTGGTCGAGCCGGCGCGGTCGGAGGGAAACGTCGACGGCACGCGCACCGCCGCCTCGCGATTGTCGGGCCCCCACACCGTGTAGGCCGAGCTCCAGAAGTGCGGCTGGAGCCGGCGGTATGAGTTCACGCTCGGACACGTGAGGGCGAGCAGGGCCGGCAGGTGCTCGAGCACACCCGCGATGAAGTGATAGCCGAGCGCGCTCACACCATAGCGGCCGCGGGGCTCGTACATGCGGGATCGGCGGCCCGCCGCGTCCCACAGGCTGAAGTGGATGTGCGCGCCGTTGCCGGCCTGGTCGACGAAGGGCTTGGGCGCGAGCGAGGCCCAGAGACCGTGGCGGTGAGCGACGGCCCGCACGGTCTCACGATAGAAGACCTGGCGGTCGGCGGCTTCGAGGGCTGGCGCATGGCCGATCGACAGCTCCTGCTGGCCGTGGCCGAGCTCCGGGTAGTACTGCTCGACCGGAATCCGTTGCGCTTCGAGCGCGGCGACAATCTCGTCCATCACCGGCGCCGCCGCCGTCATCCCGACGGTGGAGAAGCAGAGGCTCTGGTCCAGCGGCACGAACCCGCCGTCGGGCTGCTTCACGGCCAGGGTGAATTCGCATTCGAAGGCGGCGCGCACGCTGAACCCTGCCGCGCCGCAGGCGGCGATCTGCCGCTTGAGGAAAGCACGGGGGCACGCCTCCCACGCCGCCCCTTCCAAGGTGCGCATGTCGCTCGTCATGGCCGCCGCGTGCGGCGCGTACGGGAGCACCGTGAACGTCTGCGGATCAGGGACCAGCCGGATCTCGCCGACGGGGCCAAGGCCCTCGACCGGCTGGAGCTGGTCCAGCATGTTCATCGCCTGCATGGCCACCGTGAGCCCGATCCCGTCGGTCAGCCGATGCGCGAGCCCGTCCACGTGCGTGGCTTTCCCGCGCGTGATACCGCCGTTGTCGGTGTAGAGAAAGCGGACGAGGCGGACGCCAGCCCGACGGGCCTGCGCGGTCAGATCGGGACCGGCTCGTCGGGGAGGGCGGGTGGCCATGGCACGCGTAGGATAGCGCGGCGGTCTATCGCGAAGGGGTTGGGACTGAGGACGGCAGGACGTCCCCGCCCGGCGACGGGATCGATCGCCCGGATGACAGCGAGGGGGACGGCGACCGCGCCAACGTCTCCCAAAGGGCGAAGGCGGTACAGCGCACCTTGGGGAAAGCCCGCGGCTATGCCCAGAGCGCCGTCGGCCAGGCCCGGAACAAGATGACCGAGTATCGCGAGCACGGCTGGGGGCGCGTCCAGGGGGACGTGGTCGAGTCCACGCGGTCTCGCCCCCTGGCCGCTCTCGGGATCGCCGCAGCGATCGGCCTGCTCGTCGGGTTACTGAGCTCGACGGCCCGTCGTTTGGGCCGCTGACCCGGATTCGAGCCGGCCATACAATCTCGGAAACCAGGGGTGGCGACCCGCCTTCACGGCACAGTCTCGAGCAGGGCGACCGGAAAGCTGGCCAGCGCGCCCCCGAGTGCAAGGCCGCGACCTTCGGCCGTGAGCCCCACCTCTACCGTCTCGCCCGTCAGCACGTTGCGGAAGCGGGTTCCGAGATCGTCCGGGATCGGGAGCCGGGTGCCGCGCCAGTAATCCGAACCGAGCGGCGGATCGTCGAACCGCCGCCTGGCGAGGTGAAGCGGGACGACTGTCAGTGCAACCTCGCCGTCGGCGACGCGCGCGAATGCGCAGACGTGCCCGGCGAGTGGGCCCTGCGCCTCCAACGGCCGATATTCTCCGCGTTCAAAGAGGGCAGCCCGCGCGCGGCGGAAAGCAAGTGTTTGTCGAGTCAGGTAAAGCTTGACCCGCCCGTCCTCGCGGGTCTCGAGAAGGCTCCGGACGAGCCCGGCCAGATCCTGAGTGCCTTCGATCTCTTTCACCAGCTCGTCGAGCAGTCGACGGCGGAGCGCCCAGTCGACCGGCCGCCGATTGTCCGGGTCGACCAGGCTCAGGTCCCAAAGCTCCGTCCCTTGGTAGAAGTCCGGTACGCCGGGCGCCGTCGCTTTCAGTAGGACCTGGGCCAGCGAGTTGAGAGCGCCGAAGGTGGCGACCCGTGTCTGGAACCGGGTGAAGTCGGCCAGGAACTGGCCGGATCGAGTGGGATCGAGGACAGCCTTCGCAAAGCTCAGAACGGCTTCGTCGTAGCGAGCATTGGGATTGATCCAGCTCGTTTCGACCTTCGCCTCGTGGATCGCCTTGAGAAGATAAACCTGCAACCGCTCGATCGAAATCGGCCACGCCCCGACCAGCGTCTGGTAGATCAGATACTCCTCGTTGGGACCGGGCACCGGCAGGCCGTCCACGACGACGCGATGCTTGCGGTTCACCTTCTGCCAGGCCCCGACCTTCTCGCGCCACTCACCTGGGATCTCGGACAGCACATTGATGCGTGCCCGCACGTCCTCGCTCCGCTTCGTGTCGTGGGTAGAGGTCGCTGAGAGCGCGTGGGGCGATGACATCTGGCGCGCCACGTTGGCCACGTGGAATTCGGCCACCGGCGTACCGAAGCGACCGGGGTCGCCGCCGACCTCGTTGAGCGACACCAGACGGTGGTAGCGATAGAACGCCGTATCTTCGTATCCCTTGGCGGTGACGGGGCCGGTCGTTTGCTGGAACCGCAAGACGAGGTCGAGGCGCTCGGCGCGATCGTCCTCGCCCGCCCACGCCGGGATCTTCAAAACGAGGAGGTCGTGAATCCAGTCATAGATCGAGACGTCGACGGTTGGCGTGCGGCGCTTGGCGGCGGCCACCGCCCGCCCGATGTACTCGCGGTCGCGCTCGCTCGGGCGATCGCCGCCGTCGCCGACGTACGTGCGGTAGACGGGAAAGTTCGCCACGATCTCACGCAGGGCCCGGGTCAGGCTGGTCAGTGTGAAGTCGCGCGACGAGCGATGCTTCTCCGAGATGCGGTCGAGCCGACGTCCGAGCGTGCTCAGCTCGGCTGCCATCGCCGTCTCCATGATGAGCCGCTTCGACTGGTAGACGATTTCGGGGAAGGAAGGCCGCTGACGGAGCAGGCGCGTGTAGATCCGCTCCAGAGCGCCCGCCTGCTGGCGGTCGATGAAGATGCCGTTCAGGAGGTTGAGAAATTCGTAGCCCGTGGTGCCGAGGACCGCCCAGTGATCGGGCAACCGCTCGCCTGGGGCCAGGATCTTCTCGGCCACGATGTAGAACGGCCGCAGCGATGCCCCTCGTTCCTGCTGGATGGCATCGTAGCGCTCGAGCACCGTGCGATCACGCCAGGCGGCCGAGTCGGCGGCAGCTTCCGCGGCGCCCCTCCCGCGCACGATCTCGAGATAGCAGGCGCGCTGGAGACGGCGAAAGTACTCGCCGGGGGTGTAGAGCCCGTCGGGGTGGTCGATTCGGAGTCCGGTGACGATGCCCTCGCCGACGAGGCGGAGGATGAGTCGGTGTGTCTCCGCGAAAACGCGCGGGTCCTCAGTCCGGATGGCGGCCAGCTCGTTGACGTCGAAGAAGCGTCGGTAGTTGATCTCCTCCCCTGCGACGCGCCAGGAGGCGAGCCGGTAGACCTGGTCGTGGAGAAGCGCGTCAAGGAGATCGAAGCTCCGCGAATCGCCGGGGGTGCCGTTGAAGAGCCGCACGTTCTCGGTGATGAAGTCGCGGACGTCGCCGGATGCTTCCACGAGCCTCGCGAACTTCTGGTGGGCGATCTCCGCCTCCCGGTGGCGCGCGGCCAGCCGCTCCGGGTCCGTCTCCGTGCGGTGAGGAATCGTGAGCAGCAGCTGATAGACAGCCTTCAGCTCGAGCAGGTCCGCGTGCTCGGCCCCCAGCGCGGCCTCGAGCTGGTCCAGCCGGTGACCGAGAATCTGGACGTACGTCCGCGGCGCCACCGGCAGCACCGTGTCGTAGTAGTGAATCGTGAAGCGGCCGTCGGAGAGCTGCAGGCGCAGCTCTCCCCGGTCGAGGACGACACCGTACTGGTCGCCCAGCAGCGGCAACAGCACTTTGTTGACGAGCTCCCCCTTTATCGGCATCCAATCGATGTCGAAGAAAGGAGCGTATGGCGAGGAAGCGCCGTGCATGAGGACATCGAACCACCAGGCGTTCCGGCTGCCGGCGATCCCCATGTGGTTCGGCACGACATCGATGAGAAGGCCCAGGCCGTGGTGCCGGAGCGCCTGGGCGAAGCGGTCGAACGCCGCCTCGCCCCCCAGCTCAGCGCGAACGCGACTGTGGTCGGAGACATCGTAACCGTGCGAGCGATTCGAGGCGGCTTCGAAGAAGGGCGAGATGTAGCAATCGCTGATGCCGAGCGCTGCGAGATACGGTACCAGGCGGGCCGCATCGTCGAAGGTCAGGTCGGGACCGAGCTGGAGCCGATAGGTGGCCCGCGGCACGCGCAACAATGCAGCAGGGTCGGCGGTGGAGGCAGGCAGATTCTGACCGACCATCGGGTGAAGGTTCAGACCGGCCGCCGGGCGGTCCATGGGCGAAGGGTCTCGAACGTGGCCGCGGCGCGGAGCACCAGGGCGTGCTCCAGGCGCCGTCCGACGATCTGCAACCCGACGGGCAAGCCGCTCGCCGTCCAGCCGGCTGGGATCGAGACGGCCGGCTGGCCGCTGTAGTTGAACGGATAGCATAGCGTCCAGCCGAGGTGGGTCACCTTGCGACCGGCCACCTCGCTGGGCCCGACGAGACCGAGCGGAAAGGCCGGCAGGCATAACGTAGGGGTGAGCAAGAGGTCGTAGCGCTCGAAGAATCGTCTGAGCGCATCGACCAGCGCCTGGCGCGCCGCCACCGCGCTGAGATACTCCACCACACTCAGGCCGGCCGAGGCTTCCGCGTACGCGACCAGCTCAGGGTCCATCAGCGCCTTCTGTTCCGCCGGGCGAGCCGCGTGCGCGCCGGCCTGAGCGCCGCCGTAGAGCGTTTTCAGAATCACGCTCGGATCGCCCAGCTCGGGGCTGGCCTCCTCGAGTGTCAGACCGATCTCCGAGAAGGCGCGCACGGCGGTCTCGGCGATCTCGCGCGTCTCCGCCTCGACAGGGGCGTAGCCGAGGTCCGGCGACCAGGCGATCCGGAGCGGAGCGCCGCCGCGCGGCCCGGCGAGTGGCTTGTCGCATGCCGCCAGGTAGTCCACGCCGTCGTCGGGCAGCGCAAACGCATCGCGGCGATCGTGACGGGCGATCACGTTCATCATCAGGGCGACGTCGCGCACGGTGCGCGCTAGCGGACAGACGTGGGCGACCAGCTCGTTGCCGCCCGCGGCCGGGTACATCGGCACGCGCCCGAAGGTCGGCTTGAAACCGACTAGCCCGCAGAAGCTCGCCGGGACGCGGATCGAGCCGGCGCCATCGGAGCCGAGCGCCAGCGGCCCCAATCCGGCGGCGACGGCGGCCGCGCCACCGCCGGTGGATCCACCGGGCGTGCGCGTGAGATCCCAGGGATTGCGCGACTCGCCAAACAACGGGTTGTCGGTCGAGCCGCGCCACGCGAACTCGGGCAGGTTGGTCCGGCCGACGAAGATCGCTCCAGCGGCGCGCAGACGCGCCACGCTCGGAGCGTCCTGCGGCGCGACGAACTCCGCCTGCAGGCGCGAGCCGTACGTCGTGCGCTCGCCGGCCGTCCAGAGGTTGTCCTTGATCGAGACGGGTATGCCGTGGAGCGGAGCCGAGCGCCTTCGCCCGCCATCACTGCCTGCTCGGCGGCGCGGCTTCGGCGAGAGCCCGCTCGGCGTGGACCAGCACGTAGGCGCCGAGCGCTGTGTTCAGCCGCTCGATCCGCTCCAGCACCGCGCGGGTGATCTCGACGGGCGACAGCGCTCGGCGGCGGATCAGCTCGCGCCAGCTCGACGGCGGAGGTGAAGCAGAGATCGATCGCGTCCACGTCAGCGCCTCACGGCCCGAAGCGCCTCCGCGAGCCGGCGCGCGGTGAACGGCTGGCGACCCGCGTCGACGCCGAGCGGCGCCAGCGCGTCGGCGACCGCGTTCGAGATCGCCGCGGAGGCGCCCATCACGCCGCCCTCCGCCATGCCCTTGATGCCGAGCGGCGTCCCCGGATCCGGCCGCTCGATGTGCTCGCACTGAAACGGCGGCATCGCGCGGCGGTCGGCATGGCGTAGTCCATGTAAGTCGCGCTGAGGTTCTGCCCGTCCGGGTCGTAGACGACCTCCTCGAGCAGCGCGCCGGCGAGACCCTGGGCGGTGGCGCCGTGAAGCTGCCCCTCGACGATGCGCGGGTTGAGCATCCGCCCGCAATCCTCGACGATCGTGTAGCGCGGGATCCTCACGTCGCCCGTCTCCGGGTCGATCTCGACCTGACAGATGTGGGTCCCGCTCGAGAACGTCAGGGCCGGCGGGTCGAACGCGTGCGTCGCCTCCAGCCCCGGCTCCATCCCCGGCGGCAGCTCGATCGGCGCGAAGTACGCCTTCTGGGCGAGCTGGGCGACGGTGACGGCCGACGCCGGCGCCCCGCGCACGTGCACGCCGCCGTCGGCCAGCTCGAGATCCCCGAGCGGCGCCTCCAGGACGTGCGCCGCGATCCGCAGCAGCTTCTGCTTCAGGATGCGCGCCGCGCCCAGCGCCGCGCCGGCGCTCACCACGCCGCCGCGGCTGCCGCGCGTGCCCATGCCGTAGGGCGCGGCGGAGGTATCGCCCGCCTGGACCCGGACTTGCTCGATCGGCACCGCCAGCTCGTCGGCCAGCACCTGGGCGACCGTCGTCAGGTGGCCCTGGCCCTGACCGACGATCCCGATCTGGGCGGAGACGGCGCCGCTCGGCTCGATCCGGACGATGGCCGCGTCGTGGCCGGATCCCGGGATGCCGGCGGTCTTGTAGAACTCGGAGCCGTAGGTGTTCGGCTCGACGTAGGTCGCCACGCCGATCCCGGCGATCCGTCCGGCCGAGCGCGCCTCGGCCTGCTCGCGGCGCCGGCCGGCGTAGCCGAACGCCGCGAGGGCGCGCTCCAGCGTGTCGCGCGGATAGACCGACCGGTAGTGCAGCCCGGTCGCCGTCGTGTACGGCAGGTCCGCTCCGAGAGCATGTTGCCGCGCCGGACCTCGACGGGATCCAGCCCGAGGGCGCGAGCGATCGCGTCGATCGTCCCCTCCGTCACCCAGCTGCAGATCAGCATCGGCGCGCGGTAGGGTCCGGACGGGCACTTGTTCGTCAGCACCGCGCGTGATGGCGTAGCGGTAGTCGCGCAGCCGGTACGCGCCGGGAATCATCATCCCGACGACGCGCGCCATGTAGTTGGCGGGGAAGTAGGCGTACGCGCCGAAGTCGGCGAGGATCCGGACGTCCAGGCCCAGGATGGTGCCGTCGGACCTCACCGCGGCGCGGACGTCGACGATGTCCTCGCGGGCGTGGAGCGCGGCGAGGAGGTTCTCGCGGCGGGTCTCGATCCAGCGCACCGGGCGGCCCAGCAGCCGCGAGGCGGCGGCCGTCGTCAGCTCCTCGCGGTAGAGCGGGATCTTCTGGCCGAAGCCGCCGCCGACGTCGGGCGCGATCACCCGGACCGCGCTCTCCGGGATCCCGAGCCGCGCGGCCAGCGCGGAGCGCATCGGATGCGGGATCTGGGTCGAGTGCCAGAACGTCAGCGTCTCGTCGCCGGGCAGCCAGCTCGCGAGGCAGCCGCGCGGCTCGAGCGGCGCGTGCGTCTGGCGGCCCTGATGGAAGCGCGCGTCGATCACGCGATCGGCGGCGCCCATGGCCGCCTCGACGTCGCCGTGGGCGAAGACGCCGTCGTACGCGCGATTGGCCGCGATCGTCTCGTCGACCCGCGGCAGTCCGGGATCCTGGGCGCGCTCGGGATCGACGACGGCGGCGAGGGGCTCGTACGCGACATCGACGAGGGCGCAGGCGTCCTCGACCCGGTAGCGGTCCTCGCCGATCACGCAGGCGAGGGGATCGCCGACGAAGCGGACCTTGTCGGTCGGCAGGGTCGGCATCTCCATCGGCAGCAGACCGGGGATCGGCGGCGCGATGCGGAGCGGCGCGGTCAGCGCGCGCCAGGTCGTGCCCGGTCAGCACCGCGGCGATGCCCGGCGCGCGGCGCGCGGCGGCGACGTCGACGCGCCCGATCCGCGCATGCGCGTGCGGGCTGCGTACGAAGGCGGCGTGCAGCATGCCCGGCGCCGTCAGGTCGCCGACGTACTGCCACGCCCGAGGCAGTGCTTGCGCGTCTCGCGCGGGCTCAGCGCCGCGCCGACGTACTCGGGTCGCCGCTCGCTCACGTGGGATCTCCCGGTGGGGCGGCGCGCGGGACGTCCGCCGCGCTCGAGCGCGATTGTAGCGAGCGTGGCCGCGCCTCAATGGGAATATCCTGTCGCGACGGCCGTTCGGTGGTGCTACGTTTGCCACACCGCGGGCGCGGCGGCGCCACGGCTCCGGAGCCAGCGTCGCCAGGCCAGTCAGGAGGAGCGCGATGGACGAGGCCGATCCGAAGGGCAACCCGATCGGAACCGAGCTGGTGTTCGAGGACGAGAGCGTGCGCGTCTGGCGCATCGACCTCGCCCCGGGCGAGGGGCCGGCTGGCACACTCACCACCTCGACTACACCTCGATCGTCGATCGAGGGTGACGTGGTCGAGCGGCCGAACGGCGACGGCACGGTCGACCGGATCGAGGTGACCCCGGGAACGATCATGCGCTGGAACCAGGGCACCCTGCGGCACGCCCTCCGCAACATCGGCGACCAAGCGCTTCCGCAACGTCATCATCGAGGTCAAGGGCCGGCGGACCGGCGCCTGATGCCGGCGGCCAAGGAGCGGCGACCATGTCCAGCGACCATCGGCGATGTCCCCGCTCGCTCCGCGCGCCGCGGCGCGCGCGCTCGCCCTGTTCGCGCATGGCCGTCGGCCTGCTCGCCGGCGCGCCCGCCGCGGCGGCCGCCCGCCGGCGAGGTCCGGATCGCCCTCGCCGCCGAGCCGAACACGTTCGACCCGCATCTGACCGTCGGGCCGCAACACCCAGATCTTCATCGTCAACGTCTACGACGGGCTGACCGCGCGCGACGGCCAGGGCAACGTGGTGCCCGCCCTCGCCGAGTCGTGGAAGCGCCTGAACCCCACCACCTGGCAGTTCGCCCTGCGCAAGGGCGTCAAGTTCCACAACGGCGACGACTTCAACGCCGAATCGGTCAAGTTCACCCTCGATCGGGGGACCAACCCCGAGACCAAGGCCACCATCGGCTCCGAGCTCAGCACCATCGCGAGCACCGAGATCGTGGACCCCTTCACGGTGAACGTGGTCACCAAGGCGCCGGACTTCCTGCTGCCCGTCCGCCTGGGCGAGCTGTTCGGCCTCATGCTCTCGCCCAAGCACACCAACGCCGTGGGCAAGGAGGCCATCGCCACCAAGCCGAACGGGACCGGCCCGTTCAAGCTCGTCACGTGGGCGAAGAACGAGCAGATGGTGCTCGAGGCGAACGAGAGCTACTGGCGCGGCGCCCCGAAGGTGAAGCGAATCATCGTGCGGCCGATTCTCGAGGACGCCGCGCGGGTCGCCGCGCTGCAGGCCGGCGAGGTGGACCTGATCGCGCCGATCCCCCACGTGCGGATCGAGGAGCTCAAGCGGAACGACAAGCTGGCGATCAAGACGATCCCCGCGCCGCGGATCTTCCACGTCACCATCGACGTGCGCAAGCCGCCCTTCGACAACGTGAAGGTGCGCCAGGCCCTCAACCACGCCGTCGACGTCAACGCCATCGTGAAGAGCCTCTACTTCGGCTACGGCACGCGGCTCGCCACGGTGGTCGACAAGGGCGCCCTCGGCTACGACCCCAGCGTGCAGCCCTACCCGTACGATCCGGCCAAGGCGAAGGCGCTCCTGGCCGAGGCGGGCTTCCCGAACGGCTTCGAGACGGAGTTCGACAGCTTCACCGGGAGCATCGCCGACCACAGCAAGCCGGCCGAGGCGATCGTCGGCTACCTCCAGAAGGCCGGGGTGCGGGCCAAGCAGAACCTCTTCGAGTTCGCCGCCTTCGGGCCGCGGCGGGTGCAGAACAAGACGGCGCCGCTCTTCATCTACAGCATCGGCAACGCCTACCTCGAGCCCTCCTGGGTGCTCCGGTGGATGACCCAGGGCGGCCTCGGCATGCACTACAAGAACCCGAAGCTCGACGAGATGCTGACCCGGATCGAGGCGACGGACGATCCGAAGAAGCGGGCGCCCCAGTACAGCGCGGTCCAGAAGCTCGTCAAGGAAGAGGCGCCGTTCATCTTCCTCTTCCAGGCCGACGCGGTGTTCGGGATGAGCACCCGGATCGACTACACGCCGCGCCCGGACGAGACCCAGTGGCTGTACCCGCTGGCGATCAAGGGGTGACTCGAGGTGCGCGCCTACGTCGCTGCGCGGCTGGCCACCGCGGTCCTCGTCGTCCTCGGCGTCTCGCTCGTCTCGTTCCTGCTGACGTTCCTCACCGGGGACCCCGCCGAGATCATGCTGCCGCCGGGGGCGACGGCGGAGCAGATCGAGAAGTTCCGGGTGGCATGGGGGTACGACGACCCCCTGCCCGTCCAGTACTGGCGGTTCCTCCGCCGGGCGGTGCAGGGTGACTTCGGCGTCTCGCTGCGACACGGCCAGTCCGTCGCTGCCGCTGATCGCCGCGCGGCTGCCCGCCACCCTTGCAGCTCACGGTGACGGCGATGCTGCTCGCCATCGCGCTCGCGGTGCCGCTCGGCGTGCTCGCCGCCGCCCATCGCGGCACCAAGATCGACCTGCTCGCGATGGGCGTCGCGCTGGTCGGCCAGTCGGTCCCGAACTTCTGGCTCGCGATCATGATGATCCTGCTCTTCGCCGTCTCCTGGGGGATCCTGCCCACCTCGGGGCGCGGCGGCGTGCCGCACGTGGTGATGCCGGCGGCGGCCATCGCGATCAACCTGATGGCGCTGCTGACGCGCCTGGTCCGCACCACGATGATCGAGGTGCTCGGCGAGGACTACGTCCGAACCGGCCGCGGCAAGGGGCTCCGCGAGCTGGCCGTCGTGACCCGCCACGCCCTGCCCAACGCGCTGATCCCGCTGGTCACCGTGATCGGGCTCCAGTTCGGCTACATCCTGGGCGGGGCGGTCGTGATCGAGACGGTCTTCACCTGGCCGGGGGTGGGGCTGTTCACGATCCAGGCGATCCTCAACCGTGACTACCCGGTGGTCCAGGCCTCGGTGTTCATCCTCGCCAGCGCGGTGGTGCTGATCAACCTGACCGTGGACCTGCTGTACGTCTGGCTCGACCCGCGGATCCGGGTGGCGTAGGGGCGACCGCGTCGCGAGCGATGCGCGCGCTCGTCCGCGCCCGCTCCGGCTCGTCCGGAAGAGCCCGCTGGCCATCGCCGGCGCGGCCATCGTCGGCCTCGTCATCGTCGCGGCCCTCGCCGCGCCGCTGCTGGCGACCACCGACCCGATCGACCAGGATCTGAGCGTCGCCCTGAAGCCGCCGTTCTGGCGGCCCGACGGCTCGGCTCGCCATCCGCTCGGCACCGATCACCTCGGGCGAGACGTCTACTCGCGCCTCGTCTACGGCGCCCAGATCTCGCTGACGATCAGCGCGCTCGCCGCGCTGCTCGGCGCCGCGGTCGGCGTGGCCGCCGGGCTGGTGGCGGGCTACCGCGGCGGGCGGGTGGACGCGGTCATCATGCGGCTCGTGGACCTGAACCTGGCCTTTCCCCTGATCCTGCTCGCGCTCGCCGTCGTGGCGCTCCTCGGCGCCAACCTGCGGAACCTGGTCCTCGTGATGGCGATCACGACCTGGATGATCTACGCGCGGGTGGTGCGCGGGATGACCCTCGGGTTGCGCGAGCAGGAGTTGATCCAGGCCATCCGGGCGCTCGGCGCGCACGACGCCCGGATCATCGCCCGCCACGTGCTCCCCAACGTGCTGCCGGCGGTGATGGTGATCTGGACGCTCGAGGTGGCGCGGGTCATCCTGATGGAGTCCGCGCTCTCGTTCCTCGGCCTGGGGGTGCCGCCTCCGACGCCGACCTGGGGCCGGATGCTCGCCGAGGGCCGTGACTACCTGACGGCGGCGGGCTGGATCTCCGTCTTCCCCGGCCTCGCGATCATGGTGACGGTGCTCGGGATCAACTTCCTTGGCGACGGTCTGCGCGACCTGCTCGATCCGCGGCTCCGGCGGCAGACGTAGGCCTCACGCGCTACGGGAAAGGCCCCGGTCGGTGTTTCACTAAAGTCGACACTTGACAGCTTCTCGTGATCGCGGTCGCGCGCGCCGGACTGCCATCGTGAATATCGCGCCAGCACGCCGCAGAAGCGAGCAGATAGCGTTTCGGGCGCGTCCGCCGATGATCTTCGTTCCGCCGCAGAATCCTCCCCTCGCGCGCCTGCAAGGCCTCTCCGAACTGGGGCATCACCAGTACCTGCACACTTGAGAAAAAGTCTGCGAGGTTTTGTGCAAAAACTTGCAGGCTGTCGTGAGCAATCTCCAAGAAACGAAGAAAACGAAGAAAATTTTGATCGGAAAATGTGGCACAAAGCACGCATACGTCCTAGGTGAGCGGTTGGTCAACCACTGTTGGTCAATCATTGGAGGACTCTTGTGAGGATGCAGCGATTTGCGGGCGTAGCAGCGGTCATCATGACTGCGCTTCTTGGGAGTCCGGCCCTCGCCGACACCCTGGTTGGGGATACCTTCATCGGCAGCACGACCAGTTTGCCCAACGCGAACCCCCGGACGGTAGAGGCGTGGCTGGAGAACCTGCTCGGCGGAACGCAGTTGAGCCTTGTCTACGACTACCAAGCCCCCAAGGGCTCCGACTACAGGAGCCTTGTAGACTTCTATCCCGGCGGCAACTGGGACTACGCCGTTGTTAAGTACGGCCAGAACTACGCCGCGTATTCGGATTCCCCAACAACAATGTGCTCTCTCTTGGGCCGTTGTCGAACGGCATCAGTAACGTCCGCTTCTACAGCGTTCCGGAGCCTACCGCCCTGCTGTTGGTCGGCGCCGGGCTCGTGGCCGCCGCGCCGTTCGTCTGGTCGCGGCGCCGTCGAGTCTAGTCTCTAGATCCGGCCACTGCTCCCGCGTCCAAGACGGAGCCAACCGCGGACAGGACCTTGCCGCCCGCCTCGACCGACTTGGCGCGAGCGAGGTCGGAGGGTCTCCCGGGTCGGCGCGGTTCCCCGGTGTCGGCCTTGTCGAGGCCCGTCGCCTGAAACAGCTTCAGACCCGCCATGCTCGCGTCACGTGAGCCGGAGAGCGCCCCGCGTCCTGCAGGCGTCGTCAGTCCAACGTCAGGCGCATTCGTGAGCAAGGTGTCCGCGAGGTCGAAATAGCGCAGCGCGCGTTCGAGCAACTCGTCGGTATGCGGCTCGAAGTCATACTGCGCGTGCAGCGTCGTCCACAGCGTGCTTGAGGGCGGACTCAAATCACGCGGGACACCGTTCGGCGGCGGCTTCTTCACTCAATACTCCTCGCGCGATAGCGCGTTGAATCCAGGTGTCTGGGCACGCGCGAAGGTCATTTTTCTGTACGCCTCGTTATACGGTTGCGGATCGGCAACCAGAGCTCGCGTGGGCCATCAGCCCTCGCCTCCACGCGCTCGTGAACCTCCTCCGACGAAGATTCAAGATCGTCGCGGGCATTTCCGGAAGTCAGGCGCACTGTGAAAACCCTTTCACGTTGACGGCCGCCGCGCGAGGCCCTATAGAGGGCGCCCACGGAGGCTTCGAATGAGCGACTGGTGGTTTCCGCTCTCGATCGGCTGCGGGCTGGCGGCGGTGGTGGTGAGCGCGGCGGCGGCGCTGATGTGCTGGGTGCGGTGATGCATGGTGGCGACGTGAGGGATGACCGCGCGGCCAAGATCGACAGATGCCCGCATGATTTTTTTGACGAACCGACGGGCCAATGTCGTCAGTGCGCCGCCCACTACACGATGATCATTGAACGCTACCGAAATAAGGTGCTCGCCGCCCATGTCGCCGCCGATGCGGCGGCCGCCTACATCGCGGAGGCGGAACGCGAGCTCGCCGACCTCCGGGCGCTCGTGGCGCGCCGGATCACGCCACCATGAACGATGAGCGCCCGGATGAAGCGTCCACTCGTTACGAACGCAGTGCTGCTCATGAGGATAGCCTCCTGACGTCTGCCGATGTTGGGGTAGGCACGCGCCACCTGCGGGGCAAGAGCATGTGCGACGACACGCTGGAGACGTGGCTGGAGGACACCGACGACGCCGTGCTCGACGCCATCGAGTCGAGCCTGTTGCGCGTCGAGGTCATCGAGACCGCGATGGCGAAGGCGCTCGCCACCTTCGAGGCCGAGCCGACACCGGATGCGGCCGAGCCGGTCCGCCGCGACCTGGCCATGCTCGACAGCGAACTGGCGCGACTGGCCCAGGCGGTCGCAAGTGGCGGCCCGCTGGAAACGCTCCTGGACGCCATCAGGCGCGGCGAGGCGCGACGGGCCGAGCTACGGGCCTCCCTCGCGCAGCAGGAGCGCCAGCAGACCCGCCAGCGCGGGCGTGACGAGGTGCTGACCGCCGTCCGTCAGGCGGTCGCCGACTGGAAGGCGACGCTCCGCGCCGACTTCCCGAGCGCGCGCCGGGCGCTGCAGGCGTTACTCGGAGGCCGGCTCGTGTTCACCCCGGAGCCCTCCCGGAGGTCCCGAAGGCTTCCGGGGTGCCCGGCGATCAGGCGTCGGCCAGGCACCGCGTGAGGCTGGTCATGGCGGGCACGGGTCCGATCCAACTCCCCTTAGTTACCGCCGAGATCTCCTGGCGTGATGGTGTTGAGGAACTCCGGCACCCCTCCACGGAGCCGCACCGGCTGCAGGGGTGGCATCCTGACGGGCACCACAGAAATCGTCGCGGACTCCAGCGGCTCAGGGCTGGCTGCCGCGCTGTGCTCCGGGGCGCTCGAGTCGGCCTGGCCGAAACTGTCTTCCCAGGAGGACCACGGGGTCAGCAGCCGGATGTCCACGCGCCGCGCCTTGGCAAGGACCTCCGGGCTTGGCTTCTCGCCATCAGTCAGCGCGACCTTGCCCATGGAGATCGCTCTCGCCTGGCGCAGCTCGATGCCGTGATGCTGCACGAGATAGCGCATCACGGCCTCGACGCGTTCGCGGGCGAGCTCGCGATTGTATCGGTCGCTCCCGCGCATATCGGCGAAGCCCTGCAGCTCGATGACCGCGTTGGGATCCGCCGCGAGAGCCTTGGCCACGGCCTCGAGCTCATCGACGTCCTGGCTCCGGACTTCAATCTGACCGGAGTCGAAATAGACGGATTTCGTTTCCACGAGCCGGTAGCGGTTGCGGCTCGCGACGCGTTGCGAGAGCCGGGCTTCGACATCGTGCGCCCGTGTGTCGGCGCTGTTCGCGCGGGCGCCCGCCTCACCCACCCGCAGGTCGAGGCCGTTGAGTCGCTGGTCGGCAACGTCGACCGCCTTGCGGGTTTCTCCCACGCGGTCAGCGGTGTCACGCAGCTTCGACTCCTGGACATTCTCTGTCGTGGTCATCTGCTCGGCCAGCCTGCGCTCCGTCGCACCGACCTCCTCCCGTACAAAGTTCTTCGTCGCACAGGCGCCGCCGAGCGTGGCAACGCCGCCGCAGAGGATCAAGGAAACCAGTCGTCGCGTCATGAGCCACCCCTTAGGGCGAGGATTCCCATCGAACTCAGGGTGGTAATCGCGACGTCAGGACTCCATCGGGGTTTTCACCGCAATCGGGTCAGAAAGATCCTGGCAAGGTAGTCTACGAGGACGTCGAGATGCTGGATCGAAGGCCCGCCTACCCCCCGCTTCGCGAGTACGCGGCGATCGGCGACGGTCGCACCGTTGCATTGGTCGCGCTGGACGGGTCGATCGACTGGCTCTGCCTTCCGGACCTCGACTCACCGAGCGTGTTGGCCGCCATCCTCGACGCCAAGCGCGGTGGGCACTTCACCCTCCGTCCTCGACAGGCTCACGAGACGCGCCGCCGCTACCTGCCGGACACCAACGTGCTGGAGACGACATTCACCACCTCGACGGGCGTGGTCAGGGTAACAGACGCCATGACCTTGCCTGGGCGTGCTCTGAGCCCGGCTCGCGAGCTGGTCCGGCGCCTGGAGGGCCTCTCCGGGTATGTCCCTATGAGCTGGCGTGTCGAGCCGCGCTTCGGCTACGGCTCGACGCCGATGCGGCTGGAATCGCGGCGACCGTACCCGGTGGCCACGAGCGGAAGCGACGCCCTGGCCATATGCGCATGGGACGCGGGATCGGTGCAGTGCGACGTGGCGGGCATGGGGGCGGACTTCGAGATCCGCGAAGGCGGCCGCGCCACCATCGCAATGGTCACGGCTCACGCCGAGCCACTCGTCTTCCCGGGTCGCGCCCAGGCGGAGGCTCGCGCGGATGCCACCGTCGAATTCTGGCGAAGATGGGCGGCCGACCTCACCTACACCGGACCCTGGAGAGACGCCGTGGTGCGTAGCGCGCTGGCGCTGAAGCTGCTGGTGTTCGCGCCCTCAGGCGCCATTGCGGCGGCCCCCACGACGTCGCTGCCCGAGGCGATCGGCGGCGAACGGAACTGGGATTACCGATACTCGTGGATCCGCGACTCGTCGTTCACGCTCGAAGCCTTGCTCCAGCTGGGGAAGCAGGTTGAGGCCACGGCGTTCTTCTGGTGGTTCATGCACGCGACGAGACTCACGCTGCCTCGCCTACGGGTGTTGTATCGCCTCGACGGAGGGGCGGACGCCGCAGAGCGGACGCTGGCGCTCGATGGGTATCGTGGCTCCCGCCCCGTTCGGATTGGCAACGGAGCGGCGGGGCAGCTTCAGCTGGACGTGTATGGTGAGCTGCTCGACGCCGCCTTCGTGTACGCGACAGCGGGTCATCATCTCGGCCGTGACACGGCTCACGACCTCGCCAGCATCGCGGATTTCGTGTGCCGGCACTGGCGCGAGCCTGACTCTGGGATCTGGGAAGTCCGGGCTGACCCTCGCCATCACACTCAGTCCAAAGCCATGTGCTGGGTCGCGCTCGATCGCGCGGTGCGAATGGCCCACATGCGATGGCTTCCGGGCCGACGCACAGATCGCTGGGCCAACGAGGCGGCGAATATTCGTCGCTTCATCGACGACCACTGTTGGTCCGAGGCGAAGAACAGCTACGTCTGGTACGCCGGAAGCAAAGAGCTGGATGCCAGCCTGCTGCTCATGGCGATCATGCGGTATGACTCTCCAGAATCCCCTCGGCTGCGGAGCACGGTCGAAGCGGTTCGGCGGGAGCTGGCTTCGGGGCCGTTGCTGTACCGATATACGGGAGACGACGGAATCGCCGGCAAAGAGGGGGCGTTCGTCTGCTGCGCATTCTGGCTCGCGGAGGCTCTGGCCATCGTCGGCCGGCGAGACGAGGCGAAGGCCTTGTTCGAGGATCTTCTCCGGCTCGCCAACGACCTCGGCCTGTACGCCGAAGAAATCGCACCAGAGACGCACGACTTCCTGGGTAATTTTCCGCAAGGGCTCGTCCACCTCGCACTGATCAGCGCCGCGATGGCGATGGCTTCCCAGTGAGCGTCTGGAGCGCCCTGGCGGGGGGCTTCGTGGGAACCCTCGTACTGACCATCACGCTGGCCGGAGCCAATCACCTGCGTCTGACTCGCATGGACATCCCCTTCCTTCTCGGGACCGCGTGGACCGATGACCGCTCGCGCGCGAGGGTCGTCGGCTACGCCTTGCACTTCGTCTTCGGGCTCCTCTTCTCGCTCGCCTACTACGCGGCGTTCCTGGCGCTGGGTCGTTCGGGCTGGGCGCTCGGGGCCGTGTTCGGCCTCCTCCATGCGCTGTTCGCGGGCACGACGCTCGTCAACCTGCTCCTGCCTTTGGTCCATCCGAGAATGGGAACGTCGATGAGTGCCGCTGATTCCGCACCGCTCCTGGAGTCCCCCGGCTTCTTGCTGCTCAATTACGGCCGCGCGACGCCGACGGTGACCATCCTGGCGCATCTCGCATACGGATCGATCGTAGGCGTGTTCGCAAGGGGTGGTTCAGGCTAACGCACGTTGAACTTGAAGTGCAGGTTGATCCGGAGTCCCTCGTTGTGTTTCCGCAGGCACGCGGCGAAGCGACTGAAGAGATCGAGCACTTCCTTGGAGTCGGCGTTCTCGGTCAGGGCGTGGCTCGCCAGCGCGCGCGTCAGCTGGTCGTCGTCCTTTTGCGTGCGCCAGACGTCGAACGCGTTCAGGTACTCCTGGTAGCGCAGCTCGGCGACCGCGCGGAACGCCGTCAGCGCATGCCGAGTTTTGAAGTGCGCGGGATGACAGAGGCGGGCCTGCATGGCGCGGACCGTGCGATCGACCACGTTCCGATCGACGACGTTCCTTTCGAGGAGCGCGTGGACCGCGCGGCTCGCGACGAACGCTCGAATGATGAGCCACTCCCAGGCCACGTACGTCGTCGGGAGTGGATCCTTCGGCGAACGGACGTCCCTCCAGACCTCGTCCGCGAGGCGCCGGCCCAGATATTCCGCGGTGACGGTCTCTTTCCGCGCCGCAGTGAATACGTTGCCGAGATCCCACATGGACATCTCCGTCTTCGAGTCCCGGGTCTGAAATGGCGTCATGTCTAGAATGCGGGACTTCGGGCTCAATCCCCAAAAGGTTTGCGTGCGGCCCCCCGCCCCGCGTGCCGCGGTGTCCGCCCCCAAGCTCCTCGCCTTCTCACCCGTGAGAAGCGCGCGCCGGGGCCACACGATTCCAAGCAGTGCGGCGACCGCCGCGTGCAGGGCGTGACCAGCGATTCAGAGCGGGCACGGCTGTCTGAGCTCGACGACGAGGGCCCGGACGAGGTAAAGCCCGACCAGCACGCTCGCACCCGCCACGATCAAGTAGGGCCATGGCACCGCCAGCCGACCGGTCAGCATCCACGAGAGCGCGAGACCAAGCAACGCCAGGTTCCAGACGATACCGACGTGGACGTTTGGTGCTCCACCGAACAGCCGGGCATAGGGCGTCCGCACCACGACGGCACAAGACGACGTGTCCGCGCCGCAGGTCGTGAACAGCACGCCCAGGCGGTGACGGAGCCGGGGCCACCGGCCTAGCATCAGCGACGCGAAGTAAAGGTTGATGAGCAAAGCGGGAACTGTCAGCGCAACGAGCCCGAGCGCGAGCATCGCCGTCATGCCGGTCACGTCGCTATTTTCGGCGACGGACCGCGGAATGCCCAACCATCGTAGGCGGAGGATGGATCACCCTCCCGCCGCTCTGTATCCCCGGCTGCTAGGTCCCGCGTGGCTCGACCTGCACCCGGCGATCCGCTCGCTACACCTGACAGATGACGTGGCCACCGGTAGGTTCGAGTTTCACCCCGGCCGCGGGTCGGCCGGCTGCGCATTCCACTCCCGCGGTGGATCGCTCCCAGGGTCGAGGCCCGAGAGGCCTGCGTCGACGGACAAGGCTCACACGTCCGCGTCGGGATCTGGGCGTGATCGCAACGGCCCTGTGGCTCCTTGCCCTGCAAGGCGCCATCGGCGCCTTCGATACCGTGTACTACCACGAACGGCGCGCGCGCCTGCCCGCGAGGGCCACGATCACTGCGCCCCGACCGCGCTGCTACGCCGCCTCCGGCGCGACACCTGAGGTCATGAGAGCGCGGCGAACGCCAGCTCGTGCGCCTCTCGCTCGACCTTGCGATTGATCTGGGCGGTGGCGTCAAACGTTCCGTGGAGCACGCCCCAGCTCGCCATCCACTCCCAGGCCCAGCGCGCCTCGTCCTCCGGAATCGGGGTCGGCTCCCTGAGCTGGATGCGCCCGAGATTGAAGTCGTCGGGCGTCAGCGCCTGGACCGCGGGGTCCCCCGCGGCCCAGCCTTCCTTGAAGTACGACACGTACCGCCGCTTGTCGGCCTTGATGCGACGGACCGCCCGGATGACGCCGCGGAGGAATGCGGCGTAGAGCGCGGGATCGAGGTCGGGGCCGCCGACCCACGTGCCGTGGAAGAACGTGGTCGAGACCAGACGGCAGCCGGCCTTCTCGGCCACTGTGATCCATGGCTCCTGCAATACCGTCGCGTCGAACTCGCCCCTCATCATGGCCGCGTACCGCTCGCCCGGATGGGTAACGGCCGCGCAGGTCGTGATGGCTTCCCGCGGCACGGCGCCCTCGAGCATCTGGAGCCCGGCGTAGGCGGTACCGTTGCCGTAATCCAGCCCCACCTTCCGGTTCGCCAGCTCCTGAGGCACGTAGACACTCGAGTCGGGAGGAACGACGAGGGCAGCACAGACGATCATCGACCGACGTCCGATCTGAAGCGAACCCACTCGGCTTTCCGCCACCCGGCGGTTATTGCCGCACTCTCACCCCTGGAACATCGTGGCTTCGCCTCGTTCGTGAAGCCGTCCCTGATTCGTCACCGGGCTCGACAGGGTCCCTTCCGCGGTGGAGCGGATGTCGCGGGACTCGCGCGACGCCATCCGGAGATCGAGCCCCTCGGCGCTGAACAGACCTTCCTCCATGGCCACCAGCACGTCGAGGCTACTGAAGGCGGACACCGGCTCGATCGTCATCTTCATCATCGCGTTTCCCCCTCGCGGAGAGGATAACGGCTTCCGGGCGGATGCGCTACCAGCCACGGGACGGACGGCTTGCGGTACCGGTTCGTCTCAGTCAGCTCGACAACAAGATCGGTGAGGGGCCGTGCCTGACAGGACAGGAACGAGCCTTCTCTCTTCTCCGTCTCCGGCAGAACCGCCGCCGAGCAGCGGCCGTGGTCCACACGGCCCGAGATCAGACGCATCTTGCAGGTGCCACAACCACCACCGCGGCAGCCGAACATAACCTTGGCCCCGGACCGCATGATCGCGGCTAAAACGGTCTCTCCATCTCGACAGGCCACGGTGTCGCCAAGCGGGCTAAAGCGGACCGTGTAGCTACAGTCAGCGACCACGGCTCATGTGTAGACGCTCAGGAAGGTCTCGTTCAGCTCCTGGGAGTAGTAGAAGACGGCTGGTCCGATCTGGTCCGTCGTCCACTTGATCGCCCGGCAGTCCGGATCCATCTGGTAGGCCGTGTAGCCGCCAAACGCCTCGAGGCGGTTGCCGGACGGATCGAAGAAGTAGATCGTCGTGCCCCGCGTGATCCCATGGCGGCCGGGCCCATAGTCGATGCGGGCCTTGTGCATCGTCAGGATGTCCGCCGCGCGGAAGAGCGCTTCGGCGGAATCCACGGTGAAGGCGGCATGGTGAAATCCCCCAGCTCGACCCGGCACGATCGCAATGTCGTGGGGCGCGGGCCGTTGCCAGAGCCATGCCGCCACCGGCACGCCCTCGGGGTTGACGAGCATCTCGCTCACGCGGAACTCGAGCACTTCCTGGAAGAACTGGATGGCCTTGGGGGGGTCGGGCGCGGTCACGAGCGTGTGATCCAGACGGGGAGGCGCGATCCCTTTGAGGCCCTCCGGCCACGGAGCGGGATTGACGGTCGGCAACAGGTTACCCGTGTAATCCATCTCGTTGTAGAGCTCGACGACATGGCCCGACGGCGCGGTGAAGCGCAGAGCGCGGCCGCGGCGATAATCTTCCGGGATCACGTCGTACTTGACACTGAACTTCCGCAGCCGGTTCTCGTAGTAGTCGAGGTCCTCGGGATCGACGGTCCGAAACGCCATTCGAGCCATTCCCGCCTGGTCCGCTCCGGTCAGCATCACCGAGTACGCGTGCCGCTCGTCCCAGCCTTTGAGGTACGCGGTTCGCCCCTCGCGGGCCGTCAACTGCAGCCCCAGGACATTGACGTAGTAATCGAGATCGCGGTCGAGGTCGAGGCTACGAATCTCCACCGTGCCGAGTCGCGAGATTCTGTACGGCATCTTCTCCTCCTGACGGCGAGGGGTCCATCAACGACGCGTGCGATTGTGCGCGCACCGTCCACGCTGCGCAACCCGGGCCATCCCTGATCGGGCTGAAAGGACCGGGGGGTTCACGCCAGGTGTATCGTGAGCGCATCGGGCGCATCGGGTGCTCCCGTTGACGCTCGGGTCTTCCCCGAGCTCAGTTTCCTGACTTCGAGATCGAGTGCGCGAGCGTGTATGACATGAGGCGGTCACATCGCAGCCGATGTGCGGCCGTCGTCCTGGCTCCGGTGCTCCTGCTCTTCACCGGATGCCTGATCGGGCCGGACTTCAAGCGGCCAGAGGTGGCCGTATCGGACAGCTGGCTCGAGAGCAAGGACCGACGGGTCAGCGTCGAATCGGCCACGAACCGGAACTGGTGGACGACCTTCGACGATCCGGTCCTGAATCGCCTCGTCGAGCGGGCCTACCGAGAAAACCTCTCGCTCCGACAGGCCGGTGTGCGGGTTCTCCAGGCCCGAGCCCAGCTGGGGATCGCCAGCGGTAGCATTTTCCCGCAAACGCAGCAGGCCATCGGTTCCGTCGAGTACTTCCGTACGAGCGATCGGGCCGAGACGGGGGCCATCTCCGGCGGCAGTGCTCTCAGCTTCTGGCAGTCCCAGGTCGGGGTCCAGGCCAGCTGGGAGCTCGATTTCTGGGGAAGAATCCGGCGCAACATCCAGTCGGCCGAAGCCACCTTGCTGTCGACACTCGCGGACTACGACAGCGCGCTGGTGGCGCTGACGGCAGACGTCGCGAACGACTACATCGCGATCCGAACCGCCGAAGAACGCATTCGCATCGCAAGGGAGAACGCGGACGCCCAGGACCAGATCCTGAAAATCACCGACGCGCGGTTCAGATTCGGCACGGCGACACAACGGGATGTCGAGCAGGCCAGGACGTGCTCCTGAACACCCAGGCTTCCATCCCGCCCCTCGAGGCGCAACGGCGCCAGGCCCAGGATGCCCTCAGCGTGCTGCTGGGCATGCCGCCGAGCGATCTGAGCGATGTCCTGGCGGGTTCTTCGGGAATCCCGGCGTCACCGCCCCAGGTCATCGTCGGCATCCCGGCCGACCTGCTGCGCCGCCGACCGGACGTCCGCAGCGCCGAGCTTCAGGCCGCCGCTCAATCCGCCCAGATCGGAGTGGCCAAGGGCGATCTGCTTCCGGTCTTCAGCTTGAACGGCAGCCTGGTCTTCGTGTCGACAGATCTGGGGCGATTCAAGCTCAGCGATATGTTCCGGTGGGGAGCCCGCTCGATCCAGGCCGGCCCTTCCGTTCAGTGGAACATCCTGAACTACGGCCAGATCACGAACAACGTCCGCGCCCAGGATGCGGCGTTCCAGCCGCTGGTCATCGGCTATCAGAACGCGGTGATCTCGGCCCAGCGGGATGTCGAGGACAACCTGGTCGCCTTCCTCCGCTCACAGGACCGGGCGGAGTTGCTCGCCCAAAGCGTCACCTCCGCGAAGAAGGCTCTCGACGTGGCCGTCATCCAGTACCGGGAAGGCATCACGGATTTCACGACCGTCCTGACCGCGCAGAACACGCTCCTGGCTCAGCAGGACAGCCTGGCGAGCACGTTGGGCAACATCTCCACGAGCCTCGTCGGGATCTATCGTGCGCTTGGCGGCGGCTGGGAGATCAGGGAAGGCCAGGATCTGGTGCCTCCCGAGATCAAGGCGGAAATGGAGCGGCGCACGAACTGGGGCGGGTTGCTCGCCCCCGCGAGCTACAATCTGCCGGCCTCCCGTCAACCCGAGTCCGCTCCTCGGCTTCCGGATTGGTAGCCTTGACCCTTCGCGGAACCGCACGCATCTCGGGCTGGATCACGATATCCGCGCTCGCCGCGCTCCTGGCGGGCTGCAAAGACACACCGAAGCCTCAGCCGCCGCCTCCCCCGAAGGTGACGGTCGCCCAGCCGCAGCAGCGGACGGTGACCGACTATCTGGAGCTCACCGGGAACACGCAGGCCATCTACACCGTGCAGCTCGTCGCCCGCGTCGCGGGATATCTCGAGCAGGTGCTGTTCCAGGACGGGCAAATCGTCAAGAAAGGCCAGCCGCTCTTCGTCATCCAGCGCAACACGTACGAGGACAACTTGCGGCAAGCCGAAGCCGCCATCTCGCAGTTCCGGGCGCAGCTTCTGTTCGCCGAATCCCAATTCGTTCGCTTCACGAACTTGATTCAGCACAACGCGGGGACACAGTCCGATCTCGACAACTGGCGCTACCAGCGTGATCTGGCGCAGGCCAACCTGAAGTCGGCGGAGGCGCAGCGAGACCTGGCGAAGCTCAATCTCGATTACACGCTGGTCGCGGCTCCGTTCGACGGGCGAATGGACCGAAGGCAGGTCGATCCCGGCAACCTGGTCGGGTCAGGCGGAAACACCGTCCTGGCCTCGATCAACCAGATCGACCCGATCTACGTCTACTTCAACATCAGCGACTATGACCTGGCCCGCCTGCGCAGGCGCGCGGGCGGGATCCCTGGGGCGGCGGATTCGCGGACGTGGTCGGTGCAGGCCGGCCTGCCCGGTGAGGACGGCTACCCCCATCAGGGGCACCTCGACTTTGCCGCCATCAGCCTGACGACCACCACCGGGAGCCTGCTCATGCGGGGCATCCTCCCGAATAAGGACGGACGGATTCTCCCGGGGTTGTATGCACGGGTGCGAGTGCCGCTCGGGCAGAAAGCGTCATTGCTGGTGCCCGAGGTAGCGGTCGGCAACGACCAACAGGGCGCTTTTGTCCTGGTGGTGAACGAGAAGAACGTCGTGGAGCGCCGCGGCGTCAAGACCGGCTCCGCCGTGGATGCCCTGCGCGCCATCGACGACGGTCTCACGGGGAAGGAATCGGTGGTCGTCAACGGTCTGCTGAGAGCCGCGCCCGGACGACAAGTCACGCCGCAGCGTGAAGGCGACACGCCCCCGCCCCCGGCAAAGCCGGGCAATGATCTCCGCGTTCTTCATCGAACGGCCCATCTTCGCCAACGTCATCGCGCTCATCACCGTCATCATCGGGGCCGTGTGCCTGTACATCTTGCCCGTCGCCCAGTATCCCGAGATCGTCCCGCCGACCATCCAGGTGACCTCGTCCTACCCCGGGGCGAGTGCCGAGGTCGTCGCGGCGACGGTCGGGCAGCCGCTCGAGCAAGCGATCAACGGCGTCGAAGGCTCGATCTACATGTCGTCCGTCAGCTCGAGTGACGGCACATACACCCTGACCGTCACGTTCGACGTCGGGACGGAGCTCGACACGTCGCTGGCCCTGGTCCAGAACCTCGCCAACGGCGCGGTGTCCCAGCTTCCGGGCGGCGCTCAAGCGCAGGGCGTCAACGTGCGAAAGGTCTCGCCGAACATTCTGCTGGTCGCCAGCCTCTACTCCGACGACGACCGGTTCGAGGAGATCTTTCTCTCGAATTACGCGCTCATCAATCTGCAGAACCCGCTAGCCCGGATCCAGGGAGTCGGCCAGGTGAGAATCTTCGGGGCCGGTCCCTACAGCATGAGGGTCTGGCTCGATCCGAAAAGGCTCCAGAGCTTCGGGATCACGACCGCCGATGTGCTGAGCGCCATCCAGGGCCAGAACGTCCAGGTCGTGGCCGGCCGGCTCGGCGCCCCCCCGGTGCCGGACGCTCAACCCTTTCAGTTCACGATCAACGCCCTCGGCCGGCTTTCCAACGCAAGCCAGTTCGAGGACATCATCGTCAAGAACGCGACCGGCACGGCGCCACAAGTGGTGCGACTGCGCGACGTCGCCCGAGTGGACCTGAGCCAGCAGAGCTTCAGCAATTTTTCGAGATTCAGCGGGCACAAGTCGGCGCAGATCGTGATGTTCGCCCTGCCGGGCGCCAACGCCATTCAGGTCGCCAATCTCGTTTACGCGGCCATGGCCGACATGAGCAAGCAGTTCCCCGAGGGCATGAAGTACGCGATCCGCTACGACACCACCCTGTTCGTCCGCGAGGCGATCCGCGCCGTCTACGAGACCCTGTTCATCGCCGGCGTGCTGGTGCTGATCGTCATCCTGGTCTTCCTGCAAAACTTGCGGGCGATGCTGGTGCCGGCGACGACCGTACCGGTCACGATCATCGGCGCGTTCATCGCCATGGCCATGCTGGGCTTCACCGTGAACCTGATGACCTTGTTCGCGCTGATCCTGGCCATCGGCATCGTCGTGGACGACGCGATCATCATCGTGGAGAACAGCGCCCACTATATCGACACCGGGATGTCTCCCAAGGACGCCACGATCAAGGCCATGCAGGAGCTGACGGGACCGGTCGTCGGGATCACGCTGGCCCTCGTCGCCGTCTTTCTGCCGGCCGCGTTCCTGCCGGGCATCACCGGTCAGATCTTCCGCCAGTTCGCGCTCGTCATCGCCGCGACCGCCGTCATCAGCGCCCTCAACGCGCTGACCTTGAAGCCGGTCCAGTGCGCGATGTGGTTGAGACCTCGCGGCAACAAACCACCCAACGTGTTCTATCGAGGTTTCAACCGGGCGTTTCAGAAGAGCACCGACTTCTACGTGGGAGTCGTCAGCCGGATGGTGAAGCGGCCCGCGCTCATGTCCATCGTGTTCGTCGTCATCGTGGCCGTGACCGCCTGGGGATTCCTACGCCAGCCCACCGGCTTCCTCCCGACCGAGGACCAGGGCTACGCGATCATCGTGACCGTCTTGCCGGAAGGCTCATCGCAGCCCAGATCGCGCGAGGTCGCCGAAAAGGTCAACGCCATCCTCCGGCGAACCGAGGGCGTCGATGCCTGGGTGACCATCGGCGGCCTTTCGGTTCTGGATTTCGCGAACGTGCCGAACTATTCGGCGACGTTCGTCGTGTACAAGGGCTGGAAGGAACGCGGCAAGGCCCTGAGCCAGGACCGGATCGTCGCCGACCTCAACCGCCAGCTGAGCGACATCCAGGAAGCCTTTCTCTTCGTCGCCATTCCGCCGCCGATCCGCGGCCTGGGCCAGACGGGCGGCTTCCAGATGATGGTGGAGGACCGCCGAAGCCTGGGCCTGGCCGAGCTACAGCGGAACGCCGGCGAGCTCGTGCAGGCGGCAAATTCCAATCCGAGCCTGCGAGGCCTCGCGACCACTTTTAGTTATCGCAGCCCTCAGCTCTACCTGGACATCGACCGGACCAAGGCGGAGTCGCTGCAGGTCCAGCCCGCGAGCGTGTTCGAGGCGCTCCAATCCTATCTGGGCTCGTCGTTCGTCAACTTCTTCAACAGCTTCAACCAGGTCTTCCAGGTCTACATCCAGGCCGACAGCCGCTACCGTCTCGAGCCCGACGATCTGAGACATCTGTACGTCCGCAACCAGAACGGGGCGATGGTCCCGCTGAACACGCTGATCCAGGTCAAGCGCGTCCAGGGCACCGAGCTGGTCACCCGCTACAACCTCTACCCGGCGGCGGCCATCTTCGGCTCCGCCGCGCCGGGGTTCAGCTCCGGACAGGCCCTGACTCTCATGGAACAGCTGGCCGCCCAGACATTGCCGGAGGGCATGTCGTACGACTGGACCTCGACGAGCTATCAGGAGAAGAAGGTCGGCTACCAGGCCTACTTGATCTACGCCCTCTCCCTCGCCCTCGTGTACCTGGTGCTGGCCGCCCTGTACGAGAGCTGGACGTCTCCCGCCGCGGTCATCTTCGTCGTCCCCATCGCCCTGGTCGGAGTGCTCCTGGCGCTCATGAGCCGCGGCTACGACAACAACCTGTTCACTCAGGTCGGTCTGGTCTTGATGATCGCGCTCGCGAGCAAGAACGCCATCCTCATCGTGGAGTTCGCTCGGGACCTGCACCGGGAGGGTATGTCCATCACGGAGGCGGCCGTCGAAGCGACCAGGCGCCGATTCCGCCCCATCGTGATGACCTCGTTCGCCTTCATTCTGGGTGTGGTCCCGCTGATGGTGGCCTCCGGGGCAGGCGCTGCCAGTCAGCAGGCCATCGGCACGGTGGTGTTCGGCGGCATGCTTGCCTCGACGCTCCTGGCGATTCCGTTCGTGCCGGTGTTCTATGTGCTGCTGGAGAGTTTGCACGAACGGCGGAAGAGGCGCAAGGCTCCTCAGACGCCCGAGCCCGATCGTTCAGCGTCCTCGCTTGGATGAGCGCTTGCCGGTTCGCATTGCCTTCCGCGAGGTCTTCGAGGTCAGCGCCCGAGCGGGCACCCAGGCGATACGACCATCACGCCAAACGACGATGGGCGCGTCATGGAGCGCGTGTTTTCGGATGGCGTCACGGGCGGCCAAGCGCAATGCTTCATCGATCTGACGACCATCGGCGAAGATCTTACCTATTCGGCTTGCCGGCCTAGGCTTCATGGCTTGCCTCCGCGCGAATGCGCCGCCAGATATCAGCATCGTTCTGAAGACGAGGGCACGTCAACGACGCGTGCGATTGTGCGGGAGCCGTCCACGCGGCGCCAGCGTGGGTCGGAGAGTTTATGAACGTCATCGGATCGCTTTCGACCGCCGCGACCGAGGACAGTACGTCCTGACCGATACTCGGACGGAGCGGCGTTCCGTCACAATTCGTCGACACCGCGAGCCGTGTCTGTCCAGTACGCGGACGGACGCAGCGGCACCGTCCCGCTGGCATGGGCGACAGTCACTCCCGGGCAAGCCTCGCGCGCCGCCCGGCCGATCTCGTTGAGCAGGTTGTGGATCGCCTTGTGGCTCTTTAGCGCGACGCCACCGAGCGGTACGACCGCGCGGGAATCGACCGGCTCAATCACGTGCTGTTCAACGGTCGTGAATCCAAGGTTACTCGCCAGCGTTATCGGGCATACGCGTACGGCCGCATTCCGTTCGCGTCCACCGGTCCACAGCGTCCACAGCATCCATCACGTTAATCGTGTCCACTAAAGTCGACACTTGACAGCCTCGCGCGACCGCGGGCGCGGCACGCCGGCCTGCTGTCGTGAATTTCGCCACCAGCGCGCCGCAGAAGCACGCAGACAGCGCTTCGGGCGCGCCCGCCGACAATCTTCGCTCCGCCGCGTGATCTCCCCCTCGCGCGTCTGCAAAGCCTCTCCGAAACCGGGGTATAGAGTCGCCCTAGTGGAAGGAGGGCTCGCCATGGACTCGCTCTCACTGGATCGACTCGGCGACGAGATCGCAGAGCTGTCGGCCCACCTCGACGCCGCCACCGCTCGCCTGCTGGAGCTCATCCGCGAGTTCGACGCTCGCGAGGGTTGGAACACCGGATTCAGCTCGTGCGCCGCCTGGCTGAGCTGGCGCGTGGGGCTCGACCTGGGCGCGGCGCGCGAAAGAGTACGGGTGGCACGCGCGCTCGCAACACTGCCGCGGCTGGCCCAGGCCCTGGAGCGGGGCGAGCTCTCGTACGCGAAGGTACGGGCCCTGACTCGCGTGGCCACACCGGAAACCGAAGAGCGCCTGCTGGCAGTTGGGCGCGCCGGCACGGCCTGCCATGTCGAGCGCATCGTGCGCGGCTGGCGGCGAATGGATCGCAAGGTCGAGGCCCACGACGAGGCCCGACGGCACAAGAGCCGTGCGCTGCACGTTAAGCAGGATGAGGACGGCATGGTGGTAATCCACGGGCGGCTCACGCCCGAGGCGGGCGCGGTGATCCTGCAAGCCCTGGCCGCGGCCCGTGAGGCCTTGTATCAGCAGGGCCGCTCGAACGACGCAGATCCCACTCAGATGGACGTTTCCATCGAGCCACTCCCCTTCGCGCAGCAACAGGCCGACGCGCTAGCCCTGCTCGCCGAGACGGCGTTGCACCACGGCCTCGATCCGGGCGCGCCGGGCGAGCGCTATCAAGTGGTGGTCCACGTCGATGCCGCGGTGCTGGCCAACCCGGATGCGCCCGGCCAGTCCGTTCTCGAGGATGGGCCGCACGTTTCCGCGGAAACGTCGCAGCGTCTGGCGTGCGACGCGAGCCGGATGGCGACGCAGCACGATCCCGATGGCCGCCTCGTGGAGGTGTCCGCCCGGACCCGCACGATTCCGCCCGCGCTACGGCGAGCCCTGCAGCATCGCGATCACGGTTGCCGCTTCCCGGGCTGTCACGGCCGGTTCACACAGGGCCACCACATCCGTCACTGGGCCCAGGGCGGCCCCACGACACTATCCAATCTCACGCTGCTCTGTCACCGGCACCATCGCGCCGTTCACGAGGAGGGTTATCAGGTCGAGCGGCAGCCTAACGGCGAGCTGCGGTTCCTGCGTCCGGACGGACGACTGCTCCCCGAGGTCCCGAGCGTCTCCGGAGTGCCCGGCGATCCGGCAGGAGCGTTGCGACAACGGCACGATGCGCAAGGAAATGTCCTGGGCGCGCGGACCGCCATGTCCGGCTGGCAGGGGGAGCGGCTGGACGTGGGTTACGCAATCGACGTGCTGCATCCGTGGGCAATGAGGCATCGACGAGGACCGCGCGATGCGGGTCAGCGTCCGGATTGATCTGGTCGCTATGCCGGGCGTGCGGCGACTGCATATCGGCTGGTTGCCCAGCCGCGAATCCGCCGTGCTTTGCTCGGTCGGTTTCCCTGCTCCATGTGCTCCTTGCCCGGCAGAAACCCGTTGACAGGCAGGTTGTCCGCGCTGTACGTGGGGGGCGGAACTCGCGGGAGCTGGCCGCGGAAACGTGTCTTCGCCGCATCGACCTCGTGGGCGACCCGACCGAACGGCGCGACAAAGGAGCATGACGAGATGGGGCGGATTGACGCGCGCTTGAAGGAGCGAGGATGAAGCCGATGCCGTCTCGTGGCTATTTGGCCGTCATCCGCACCATCGATAGGTTCACGACATTGACCGGCTACCTGTTCGTGCTCCCGATCATTCCCCTGGTCTTCGCCAATGTCGTCGAAGTCTTTGCCCGGTACGTGCTCAGGGCTCCGACCATGTGGGCCCTCGATGTGACGACCATGTCCTACGCGACCCTCTTCATGCTGGGGTCGGCCCTGGCGCTGCTCAAGGGAGCTCACGTGCGGACCGACATGCTGTGGGAGAAGTTCTCGGACCGAAAGAAGGGGATGATCGACAGCCTGGCGCTGATGGTGTTCTTTCTCCCGACCATGGTGGTGCTGTTCATCATTTCGATCGACGATTTCTTCTACTCGGTCTCGATCGACGAGCGCTCCAGTTCCGGCGCCTGGACGCCGATCTTGTGGCCGCTGCGCGGCGTCATCCCGCTGACTGCCTTCATGCTGTTCCTGCAGGGCATCTCCGAGCTCATGAAGAGCCTCTGGGCCTGGCGAACCGGCGAGTTCTTGACCCGGCACGAGAAGATCGAGGTCTGAGGACATGGGTGTCCCCGAGGCCCTGGGATTCCTCATGCTCCTCAGCATGCTCGCGGTCATCTTCATCGGGTTCCCGATCTCCTTCACGCTGCTGTTTCTCGCCCTCGTCTTCGGCGGGTTCGGATTGGGCTGGGAGCAGACCTTCAATCTCGCCTATCTGCAGATCTGGGGCACGATGAAGGACGAGATCTTTCCCGCCGTGCCGCTCTTCATCTTCATGGGCTACATGACCGAGCAGGCCGGGCTCATGGAGCGGCTGTTCGGGGCGCTCAGGAGCCTGCTCGCCCAGGTGCGCGGCTCACTCTATCTGGCGGTCATCCTGACGGCGACCATCTTCGCCATGGCCACCGGCATCGTCGGCGCGGCGGTGACGGTGCTCGGCATCATGGCCGCCCCGATGATGATCAAGTCCGGCTATGACGCTCGCCTGTCGGCCGGCGCGATCGCCGCCGGCGGCACGCTGGGCATCCTGATCCCGCCCAGCATCATGCTGGTGGTGATGGGCCCGGTCATGGGCGTGCCCGTCAATCTGCTCTATTCGGCAGCGTTCGGTCCCGGTTTCTTGCTGGCCGGCTGCTATATCGGCTACACGCTCGTCCGCAGCTTCATCACCCCGAAGCTGGGGCCGGCCATGACCATGGACGAGCGCAAGGCCGCCTACCACGACATGACGACCGAGAAGGTCGGCGCTCCCGTGGTGGTGCTGGGTCTCGTCTGCCTGGCGGTGATGACCTATCTCGTGGCGGACGCGGTCCTGGGCAGGCTGGGCGTGCCGCCGCTCGCGGTCGGCTTCGGCCCGCTTGCGGTGTCGAGCGTCGCTCTGGTGCCGGCGGCGGCAACGGCGTATCCCTTTTTCCGCAGTCGCTACTTCCGCGCCATCGTGCTGGGCGTCGCGCCGCTGAGCGCGCTGATCGCCTTCACGCTTGGCACCATCATCGGCGGGCTGGCGACGCCGACGGAGGCCGCTTCGTGCGGCGCGTTCGGCGCCACGCTGCTCGCGCTGGTCTATGGCCGGCTCAGCTTCAAGTCGGCCACTAACGCGGCCATGGGCACGATGGTGACGGTGGCCATGGTCCTGTTCCTGGCGGTGGCGTCAAACGTGTTCGGCGCCGTCTTCACCAAGCTCGGCTCGGCGGACTTGATGACGCAGTCGCTCCTCGCCATCCCTCTGGGAGACTGGTGGAAGCTCACCCTCATCATGGCCATCTTCTTCATCCTGGGATGGCCCTTCGAGTGGCCCGTGATCATCCTGGTCTTCCTGCCGATCGTTCTGCCCGTGATCGAGAAGTTCCAGCTCGGCCTCAACAAGCTCGACTTGCTGATCTGGGTCGGCACCCTGGTTGCCGTCAACATGCAGACGGCCTACTTGAGTCCACCCGTTGCCATGTCGGCCTACTACCTACGCAACGTGGTGCCGCAATGGAGCCTGACCACCATCTACAAGGGCATGGGCGACTACATGGTGATCCAGGTCTTCGTGCTCCTCGTATTGCTGCTCTACCCGCAGATCGCCCTGTGGCTGGTGCACGCAGTGCGGTAGGGAAATGACCGAGAAGGGCGGCCGAAGCCGCCCTTCCCGTGGTCTCGACGACGTCCGCCGATCAGCGTGCCTTGGCAGGCCAGTAGTGATCCGCCTGGAGGCTGTAGGGCGGGAACATGAAGCGCTTGGCCGGCACCACCTTCGCCGCATAGGCGCGCTGCGACTCGTAGACCTTCTTGAAGAACGGGTTCTTGGCGGATTCGGCCGCGGCGAACTCGTCCCACACCCTGAGAAACGCCTTGTTGATCTCGGGCGGTGTGGTGAGCAGCTGGACCTTGTGCTTCTCCGCAAACTCGGCGATGGCGTCGGCGTTCATCCGCTGCCACGTCGCCCACCAGCGCAGGAAGGTCTCCGACGTGGCCGACTTGATCGCTTCCTTTTGCTGGACCGGCAAGCTGTCCCAGACGTCCTTGTTGAAAGCGATCTCGGCCACTGACGCGCTCTCGTGCATGCCCGGCGTGTAGTGGTACTTCCACACGGTGTGCAGGCCGAGCCGTTGGTCCTCGACCCCGCCGACCCACTCGGCGCAGTCGATCGTGCCGCGCTCGGCTGCCGGCAGGATCTCGCCGCCCGGCATGTTGACCACGGCCATGCCCATCTTGGAGTAGAGCTCGGCCACGATACCGGTCTGGCGGCACTTCATGCCCTTGAAGTCGGCGAGGTCCTTGATCGGCCGCTTGAACCAGCCGAGCGCCTGCGGGCTCGGCGGGATGCTCGGGAACGCGACCAGATTGAGCTTCAGCTCTTTCTGGTAGAACTCGTTCCAGAGCTCGAGCCCGCCGCCGTCGTAGACCCAACCGATGAAGTCGATGGCATCCATGCCGGCGATGCCGGCCGGCGTGTTGGCGAAGAGCGTCGCCGCCTTGTTCTTGCCGAACCACCAGTACGAGATGCCGAAGGCGCCATCGATAACCTTCTTGTGGGTGGCGTCGAGGATCTCGAACGGCGGCACGATCGCCCCGCCCGGCAAGGCATCGATCTTGAGCTGGCCGGCGGTCAGCTTGTCGACCCGGTCCGCAAAGAACTTGAGGGCGTCCTGCGTCGTCGTCGCCGGCGGCACCGCCGACTGAACCTTGAGTACCCGAGGCTGCTGGGCGAGCGCCGTGCTGACGAACGCCACCGTGGCGAACACTACCGCGACCACAAGGGCTCTCGTAAGGCAGTGATGACCATTGTGTCCTCCTCCATCGTCAAAAGTAGGTTCGGGCCGTTTTCGGTCCCGAACGCGGGCAAGCTTACCGCGCATCAGGTGCTTTCAGCCACAGCGACCCTTCAGAGGTATCGAGGAAGCGGCAGACGATCGCTCGCGCGTGCGGATCAACAGCGGCCGGCCAGTCGCGGCCTGTATACTCCCAGGCGACTGCCGGCACGTCCGGCACGTGGGTATCGGTCATCGTCGTCGTCCATCGCGCGCCGGCATCCTGGCGATCCCAAGGGTCCACGCACGATGATCGAGGAGGAGAGGCATGCACTGGATCGTCACTTTGATTGTGGGCGCCGTTGTGGGCTGGCTAGCCAGCATCCTCATGAAGACGAACGCGCAGATGGGCGCCATAGCCAACATCGTGGTCGGCATCATCGGCTCGAGCCTGGGGTTCTGGCTGGCCGGCGTAGTGGGACTGTCCACCGGCGGCCCCATCGTGGGCTGGTTGGTGGCGGTGCTAGGGGCCGCCCTGCTGATCTACATCCTGAAAGTGGTCGGAATCTTCAAGTAACTCGTAGGTGGTTTGATACGCGAACGGCTTAAGCGGGTGCGGCGCCGAACCATTTCCTCTGGGGCGACGGCGGGTTGGTAAGAGCTGCGACATCGGCGCTATAGGGCACACAGCCTTAACGCGGCCGTAACACTCGGGCGTTTAACCTGAACTGGTGGGTGACGGGTCCTTCGGGTGCGATTGCGGAAAACATCACGGGTCCCTGAATTTCGTGTTCTTAGCGGCGGCTCGCATCGCTGTGGCACGGCCTTCGCACGCTGGAGCGATCAAGATGAGGATTTTGTGCGCGTGGTGCTGTCGCGACGGTGAGCTCGGCTACATGGGTGAAAGCGAGCCGCTCGACAACCCGGCGCCGACGCACGGAATCTGCGAGCGCCACCTCGCCCAGGTCATAGACACGGTCGACTCCGCCAATATCAGCATGCCGGCGAATTAACTGTTGCGCCTGGATCGGATCTCCGAGTCGCGCCCCGCAATCGGTGGCCGAGGCCTGCTAGCCTGTCCGGACTCGGAATAGTGTTGACACTTGCCGTGAACGAAGAAGAGGGCCATCTGCCCTATCTTTCCCAGAGTGGAACTCCGGCCAAGGAAACCACTGTGGGAGGACGGACCGATGACCCTCGACGAGAGCGTACACGGAATGCGCCTGCGCGTCATCGAGCGCGCGCAGGTGCTCGGCAACGTCAGCGCGGTGTGCCGAGAGCTGGGGATCTCCCGGACGCTCTTCTATCGCTGGCGCACACCGGTTGGAACGCTACGGCGTCGACGGCGTCCATCCGCGCCGGCAGCGCGGCCGAGCCGGGCGCCCGGTGGCGACCCCGCCGGAGGTAGAGCGGCTGGTGCTCGGGATCGCGATCAGCGCGGCCACCTGGGGCTGCCGCCGGATCGCCGCCTATCTGGCCCGGACCTGGCAGGTACGCGTGGCGCCCAGCACCGTGCAGCGGCTGCTGCGCCGAGTCGGCTTGGCGACGCGGCGGGCGCGGCTCACCGTGCTCGAGCAGCAGGCGGCCCGCACGGCCGGGCTGCTGACCGACCGCACCCGGCAGACGCTTTGGCGCGCCCGCCACGGCCGCACGCGGCACGTCGAGGCGAACGAGCCGGGCCAGCTCGTGTGCCTGGACACCTTCTACATCGGCAACCTCAAAGGCGTCGGCAAGGTCTGGCAGATCACGGCCTGCGACGCGGCGACCTCGTATGGGCTGGCCGGCCTGCTGCCGGCCCACGATGCCGCGGCGGCCGCCACGTTCCTGCGCGAGGTGGTCGTGCCCCACTTCCAGCGCGCCGGCTGGCCGGTGCGGCGCGTGCTCACCGATGGCGGCCCGGAGTTCAAGGGCGCGTTTGATGTGGCCTGTCGCGAGCTCGGCCTGCGGCACACGCGCACCAAACCCCGCCATGCCTGGACCAACGGCTTCGTCGAACGGCTGCAGGGTACGATTCTCCAGGAGCTCTGGCGCGTGGTCTTCCGTCGCCGCTACTTCACCGGGCGGGCTGCCCTGCAGCGGGCCCTCGACGGCTTCATGCGCTACTACAACACCGAGCGCCCTCACCAAGGCTATCGCGTTCGCGGGCGCACGCCGGCCGCGCTCGTCTGGGGCGTGGCGGCGGCGCAGTGATCTCATGCACCACTCTGGAACGGCGGAAGTGTCAACACCGTTCCGGGTCTGGACATGCTAGCCCTATCCGCGTGGACCGGGCTGGTCTGCCTTCTGCTGATCGCCGTCGACGGCATTCCTGATACCGAACAGTTCACTGGCGACCTCGTCGTTGGCCCCCTGACAACCGGCGACGATCCTTCGGCCGACTCGCGAATCAGTCACGCCGTTGCGGTTTCGCTCTCTGCGCCTTCCGCCTATCTCGCGATGCTCTTTCGTTCTCCTCCTGCGACCGCCCTGGCGTGCAGGTAACGCGCGGAGTTTTCGACGGCAGCCCGGCTGGCGCCGAACCCCGCTCGATACCGTGCCGTCCAGCATTGGGATGAGGGTTCGAACACTGGGCGTTCGAAAAGGAGGATCTGGGATGGAGCTGATACATCGGCTGACAAAGTTGAGCCTCATGGGACTCGTGGCACTGGCGGGGCTGTTCGTCGCCGGGGGAGCCGGGACGGCGGCGGCAGAAGAGAAGCGCATCGAGTTCGACATGGTGCGCTCGGCCACCGCACTCGGCGCCGGCTGTTCTCCTGACGCGAGGCGCGGGTGACGATCGACTCCGTCGGCGGCGTCGAGCTGATGGACGTGCACGTGAGTGGCCTGCCGCCGAAGACGGACTTCGATTTGTTCGTCGTTCAGTTCCCGAACGCACCCTTCGGCCTGAGTTGGTACCAGGGCGACATCGAGACCAACCGCGAGGGCAAAGGCCAGCAAAGTTCATCGGGCGCTTCAACATCGAGACGTTCATCGTCGCGCAGCCTCCGGCGGGCCAGGAAGCTCCCGTCGTGCACGACCACCCGCCGTTCCCGGATGCTGACTCGAACCCGGCGACCGAGCCGATCCATACGTTCCATCTGGGCTTGTGGTTCAACTCGCCTACGGACGCCGCGAACGCTGGGTGTCCTGGGGCAGTCCACCAGGTTCAATGGCGACCACAACGCCGGAGTCCAGGCGCTCAGCACGCGGAACTTCCCGAATCTCGAGGGGCCCTTGCGGCAGCTGACGCCTTGACGCGCTAACTAAGGCTGGAGTGCTCCCCACCGGAGTTGAACATTGGGGAGCACTCCAAGCGACTCACAAGGACGGTCGTCAAAGGCCTCTGCGGGTTGTAGCTTCGTCGGCGGACCTAGCCGCCGTGCTGCTCCCCCGCCATCTCCGCGAACCGACACAGCGCGTTGATCAACCGCATCTGCTCGATCGTACGCGCGCGTGATTCGAACAGGCGGCGATGCAGGCCAGGCACATCGCGCGCGAGACGGCGACGTTGAGGCGGTTGCGCGAGAAGAGGAAGTCGAGGGTGCGCGGCACATCCTCGGCCGCTCGAGGTGGCCATCGAGTAGAAGACCACGGGCGCTTCGCGTCCCTGGAACTTGTCGACGGGGCCCACGGGGAAGTCGTCCAGCCCGGCGGGCTCCTAGCGTAGGAACTTCGCCTTGTTCTTCGGCCGCTCGGGCTACGATCGAAGTGTGGCGTTCACCGTCCCGGAGCGCCTCTCCGACCAGAACGGCAATGCGACCGCCGGCGAGCGCAAGGTGTTCGACGCTCTGCGCGAGCACCTCCCCGAGGACTATCTCGTCTATTACGACATCCGCATCGGCGATCGGTACCCGGATTTCACGATAATCGGTCCCGATCTCGGCGTCGTAGTCCTCGAAGTCAAAGACTGGCGGCTCAAATCGATCGTGGAAGCCCGTCCCGACAGCGTAGTGATCAAGACGAACGACGGCGAGCACGTACTTCGTAGCCCCGTACCCAGGCACGCGAGTACACCTTCAAGATTGTCGACTTTCTGAAAAGACGGCCGCGACTGCGCAGCGGCGAACGACTCTGCTGCGGATGGGGGTTCGGCGCCGTCCTGCCCTTGCTCGGGAAGAATGACGTCAGCATCCTCACTCTCCGGCCCGAGCCTCGAAGATGCACTCGGCCCCGGCCTGGTACTGACCGGGGACGACCTCACCGCAGAACGGCTCCTTCCGAGACTCCGCGACCTGATTCCAGAGCGGGCCCCACATGCATCACGCCTGAGCCCCGAACAAGTGGACGAGATCCGCGGTGTTCTCTACCCGGAGATCCGCGTGGGCTGGGCTCACGACGACGCCCAACTTCTCGACGTAATGGACAGGGAGCAGGAGTGCCTGGCCAAGTCGCTCGGCGACGGGCATCGTCTCGTGCGCGGCGTCGCCGGTAGCGGGAAGACAATCGTCTTGATGTGCCGAGTACGTCATCTGCTCGAAGCGCATCCCGATTGGCGCATTCTGGTCCTGTGCTTCAACCGAGTCCTGGCCGAGCACCTTTCTCGGACGATCGGCGCCCACGGTCGGCTACAGATTCTGACGTTTCACGCCTGGTGTGCCCGCGAGCTCCGCCTTGCGAATGTCGCCATGCCCCCAGCACCCGAACGTGGGCAGCCGTGGCATGAATACTGGGAGCAAGTGCCCAGGCTGCTCCTGGACGCCTATGCCACGGGCCAGGCGCGCGCCGGCACCTACCAGGCCATCCTCGTGGACGAGGGACAAGATTTCGCGAACGACTGGTATCGCGCCATCTTGAAGGCTGGACCCCGCAACCAATAGCCTCTTCGTCGCCCTCGACTCATCGCAGAACATCTACAACCGCAAGATCTCCTGGCGCGAGCTGGGTGTCCAGGCCGTGGGCCACAGTCGCGTGCTGCGCGTCAACTACCGAAACACGCGGCCCATCCTGGACGCGGCCTACCAGATCATCAGCGAGCTGGATTCGCGCTCGAACATGGCTCGCGAACAGGCGGACGACTACGTAAGGCCCGACAGAGCCCTGCGAGACGGTTTACCACCCGAGGTGCACCGCCACTCGTCCTTGGACGCAGCGCGGGAGTTCGCTCGAACGTGGGTCGAGGCACGAATCAGCCGGGGAATCGCGCCTGAGGACATTCTCATCCTCGGTCTCTCGCGGCCCGCCATGGAGAGGCTGACCGAGTGGCTCAAGGCGGAGGGGGTCCCCGCGTGCTTTCTTCGACCGATCAGCTGCCTGGCGCCGTGCGGCTCTCAACCATCCATAGCGCCAAGGGGCTCGATGCCGCGCACGTTCTGCTGTTCAGCGCCCACGAGCTAGCCGGGCGGGGCGACGACGAGGCGCGGCGATTGCTCTACATCGGGATGACTCGTGCGCGTGAGGAGCTATGCGTGTCCCATCACTGAGAGTCGCAGCTGATGGACGAGCTTGTGTCGGCTGTATCGGCGCAGGCACATTGAGGCGGCGACTCCCTGGTCAATCTCGCCCCCCTCACGAGCGCCCGCGCTTGGGCAAGCGCGTCCTTTTTTCCGTAGTCTTACGGCGAGTCTTTGCGTCGAGCTCCCGAGCGGGCACCCACGCGATACGACCATCACGCCAGATGACGACTGGCGCATCATGGAGCGCGTGCTTTCGGATTGCGTCACGGACAGCCAAGCGCAATGCTGCATCGATCTGACGACCATCAGCGAAGACTTGCCCTATTCGGCTTCCCTGCCTAGCCTTCACGGCTTGAGTCAACCGCCGGTTGCCCGACCGCTCGGCGCGGAGCCTCGCGGAGCCGGCGCGCCGCGGAGCAAACCGTCCGTACTCAAGTCCTCGTCGACATCTGGCCACTGGATGCCGAATCCGCCACCCGCTACGCGCCAGTTCGCCCGTTGCTCGGGAGTCGCCGACAGCAGGCGGGGGTACCACACGAGCGGCACTGAGATCGTGCGGCCGTCCAGCAGATCGACGACCAGGACGTCCTCGGTAAACCGCACGTCCCTCACACGCTCGCCCGGGCGCCTCTCCGAAGTATTCATGCCAAGCCTCCAGCAGCCGTGATTCGTGCTCAACGACGAGCCTTTGAATACGGCGCAGCTCAACGGTCGTGAATCTCAGGTTACTCGCCAGCGCTACCGGGCCAACGACCGCATCGATCGCGTCGACGGTGTCCACTAAAGTCGACACTTGACAGCTTCGTGTGATCGCGGTCGCGGGGCGCCGGACTGCCATCGTGAATATCGCACCAGCACGCCGCAGAAGCGCGCAGATAGCGTTTCGGGCGCGTCCGCCGATGATCTTCGTTCCGCCGCAGGATCCTCCCCTCGCGCGTCTGCAAGGCCTCTTTGAAACTGGGGTATAGAGTCGCCCCAGTAGAAGGAGGGCTCGCCATGGACTCGCTCTCACTGGATCGACTCGGCGACGAGATCGCCGAGCTGTCGGCCCACCTCGACGCCGCCACCGCTCGCCTGCTGGAGCTCATCCGCGAGTTCGACGCTCGCGAGGGTTGGAACACCGGATTCAGCTCGTGCGCGGCCTGGCTGAGCTGGCGCGTGGGGCTCGACCTGGGCGCGGCGCGCGAAAGAGTACGGGTGGCACGCGCGCTCGCAACACTGCCGCGGCTGGCCAAGGCGCTGGAGCGGGGCGAGCTCTCGTACGCGAAGGTGCGAGCTCTGACGCGCGTGGCCACACCGGAGACGGAAGAGCGTCTGCTGGCGGTTGGGCGCGCCGGCACGGCCTGTCACGTCGAGCGCATCGTACGCGGCTGGCGCCGAATGGATCGCAAGGCCGAAGCCCACGACGACACCCGGCGGCACAAGAGCCGTGCGCTGCACGTGTATCAGGATGAGGACGGCATGGTGGTGATCCGCGGGCGGCTCACGCCCGAGGCGGGCGCGGTGATCGTGCAAGCCCTGGCCGGAGCCCGCGAAGCCTTGTTTCAACAGAGCCGAGTGAACGACGCAGACCCCAGCCAGGCGGACGTTTCCACAGATCCGCCTTCCGTCGCGCAGCAACATGCCGACGCGCTGGTCCTGCTCGCCGAGACCGCTGCACCACGGCCTCGATCCGGGCGCGCCGGGCGAACGCTATCAGGTGGTGGTCCACGTCGACGCCGCAGTGCTGGCAGACCCGGATGCGCCCGGCCAGTCCGTTCTTGAAGACGGCGCGCACGTTTCCGCGGAAACGTCTCAGCGCCTGGCGTGCGACGCGAGCCGGATGGCCATGCGGCACGATCCGGATGGCCGCATCGTGGAGGTTTCCGCCCGGACCCGTACGATTCCGCCTGCGCTACGACGGGCTCTGCAGCACCGCGATCACGGATGCCGCTTCCCGGGCTGCCACGGCCGGTTCACGCAGGGCCACCACATCCGTCACTGGGCCCAGGGCGGCCCCACGACACTGTCCAATCTCACCCTGCTCTGTCACCGGCACCATCGCGCCGTTCACGAGGAGGGTTACCAGGTCCAGCGCCAGCCCGACGGCGAGCTGCGGTTCTTGCGCCCGGACGGACGGCTGCTCTCCGAGGTCCCGGTGGCTTCCGGTGTGCCCGGCGATCCCGCAGGAGCGTTGCGACAGCGGCACGATGCGCAAGGGAATGCCCTGGGCGCGCGGACCGCCATGTCCGGCTGGCTAGGGGAGCGGCTGGACGTGGGTTATGCGATCGACGTGCTGCATCCGTGGGCGATCAGGCGTCGGCCACGCGCCACGTGAGGCTGGTCCTGGCGGGCACGGGTCCGATCCAACAGGCCGTTCCACCCGAATCCGCGGCTGCGAGATCGCCGACGCCCACCGGATCCGGCCGCAGGAAGCCGCATTGGGCGCGAAGTTTCGAGCTCTCAGCGAACCGAGCCGGTCAGCGTCCGCGCTTGCGGGAGCGCGTTCCCTTTCGTGCAGTCTTGCGTTGAGCCTTCGCGCCTAGCTCCCGAGCCGGCACCCAGGCAGTACGACCATCACGCCAGATGACCACAGTAAATCGGACCCGGTTTCCCTGGACACCGTCTGGACTACGATGACGGCAGCCAAGGAGGCTGGGCATGAAGGACAAGGCGCGAAAGCCAACCACGACTCCTGGCAGTGAACCGCCACCGGCGGAGGTGGTGGAGCTCCCGGAACGCTGGAGCGTCCAGCGGAAAACGGAGCTCGTCCTGCGGCTCCTGCGCGGTGAGGCGCTCGACGCGGTTTCGCGCGAGAGCCAAGTGCCGGCCCATGAGCTCGAGAGTTGGAAGCGGCTCTTCCTCGAGCAGGGGGCGCGGGGGCTGAAGACCCGGAGTGATCCCGAAGAACGCGAGCTGACCCTGGCCCGCGCGAAGATCGGCGAACTGATGATGCGGTTGGAGCTGGCCGAGCACCTCATCGAAAAAAGGGGGCTCGCGGACGAGTGGAAGAAGCACAAGCGATGAGCGGCTGCGTGAGCCCCAGCACCGGGCGGCGCTACCCGCTCACGATGGTCTGCACGGTCTTCCGGGTCGCCCGGTCGACAGTCTATGCGGCGCCGTCGCCGCGCCCGGCCGTCACCCTGGGCAAGCGCGGCCCGAAGACGGCGACCAGCGACGCCGAGCTCGTGGTCGCGATCCGCGCGGTGCTGGCGGCCACGCCGTTCCATGGCGAGGGCTATCGCAAGGTCCGCGCCCGCCTGGCGCATCGCGGCCTCGCCGTCGGGGGCAAGCGCGTGCTGCGCCTCATGCGCCAGCACCAGCTCCTGGCCCCGCGGCGCCTTGGGCCACCGAACGGCGATCCGGCGCACGCCGGCACGATCACCACGACGCGACCGGACGAGATGTGGGGCACCGACGCGACGCGGTTTTATACGGAAGCGGACGGCTGGTGCTGGTTCTTCGGCGCCATCGATCATTTCAGCGCTGACATCGTCGGCTGGCACACCGCCAAGCTCGGCGATCGGTGGGCGGCCCTGGAACCGATGCGGCAAGGTGTGCGCCACGCCTTCGGCCGGTTCGGCAAAGACGTCGCGCGCGGGCTCCGGATCCGGTGTGACTGGGGCCCGCAGTACATCGCCGATGCCTGGATCAACGAGGTGAAGTGGTTGGGGATGACGATCACGCCGTCGTACGTCGGCGAGCCGGAGTGCAATGGCGTCATCGAGCGGTTCATGCGGACACTCAAAGAGCAGTGCCTCTATCTCCATCAGTTCCAGACGCTCGCCGAGGCGCAGCGGCTCATCGCCGAGTTCATCACTCGCTACAACACCGAGTGGCTCATCGAGCGGCTTGGCCATCAGACGCCGGTGGCGGCGCGGGCCGGGGCGATGGCGGCATGACCGATGAAACGCGATCGCACCGTGACGTCAGGATCGACGATCGAGGGTGGGGGCGCTATCTTGGTATCCCCCTCGCGTGTCCAAGAAACCGGGAGCGGTACAACAGGTGCATCATGGAGCTCATGCTTTCGGATGGCGTCACGGGCAGCCAGCCGCAACGCTCTGTCGATCTGACGACCATCCGCGAAGATTTGACCGATTCGGTTTCCCTGCCTAGCCTTCATGGCTGCCTCCGCCCGGATGCGTCGCCGGAGATCAGCGTCATTCACAGCCAGCGTCTCTGTTCCAGCGCCCGAGGCGATCTCCCGCGGATCGTGTACTGAATTGTCGACATATTCGAATACTCGCAGGGAGCCCACCAGCAAGCGCGCGGCCATCGTCGACTTGCCGGCGCCGTTAGGCCCCGACAGCACGACGACCGAAGGATGGGTCTCGCGCACATGAGCACGGTAGGCGTGCCGGCGCTAACGCGTCAATGTTCAAGATCTGACTCATGGTTGGGTAGCCTGCCCCCCGCCATCTCCGCAAACCGACACAGCGCGTTGATCAGCCGCATCTGCTCGATCGTGCGCGCGCGTGATTCGAGCAGGCGCGGGCTGGCGACGATGCAGGCCAGGCACATCGCGCGCGAGACGGCGACGTTGAGGCGGTTGCGCGAGAAGAGGAAGTCGAGGGTGCGCGGCACGTCCTCGGCGCTCGAGGTGGCCATCGAGTAGAAGACCACGGGCGCCTCGCGCCCCTGGAACTTGTCGACGGTGCCCACGGGGACGTCGCCCAGCCCGGCGGCCTGGAGCGTGCGGCGCAGCAGGCGCACCTGCATGTTGTACGGCGCGACCACCATGAAGTCGGTCTCTTTGAGCGGCCCCGTGACGCCGTCGCGGTTGGTCCACGAGCCGCCGCGCATTCCGAGGATCTCGCGCGCGACGCGCTCGGCTTCCTCAGGCGCGGCGGCCACGTTGCCGGCGTGGTCGACCGGCAGGAAGCGCAGCCCGGTCCCGAACGCGGTGTTCTGAGCCGCCAGGTGCGGGAGGCCGTCGAGCCGGTTGTCGTACACGATCTCGGAGACGAACCGGCAGACGTCGGGATGCATGCGCCGCGTGCGGTCGAGGAAGATCCCAGAGTCCTCCGGCACCGTCAGATGGTCGCCGAGCAGGTGCTCGAGCACGGATGCGCCGACGCCCTCGGGATGAGTCCCCTGGGAGACCTGGGCGAGCTGTGAGGGATCGCCGAGCAGGATCAGGTTGCGCGCGGCGGTACCCATGGCCAGGGCGTCGGCGAGGGCCACCTGCCCGGCCTCGTCGATGACGAGCGTGTCGACGAGGGCGCCGCCGTCGAAATCCTCGTGGGCGAAGAGCCACGCCGTGCCGGCCACGAGCTGGAAGCGCGGCGCTGCCGCCACGAGCTTGTCGGTGTCGGGGAGGTTCGTGACCCAGTCGGCCGTGTACTCCGTTTCGGCGCTGCCGGCAGAGGATTTCTTCAGGCCGCGGACCCGGACACCTTCCTCGCGCGCCGCCCGGCCGATCTCGTCGAGCAGGTTGTGGATGGCCTTGTGGCTCGTGGCCGCGACGCCCACGCGCCGGCGGCGGCGGATGAGATCCACGACGATCCGCGCGCCCGTCCACGTCTTGCCGGTGCCCGGCGGCCCCTGGATGAAGATGTAGCTGTGGTCGAGCGTGGCGGCTCGCTCCCGCTGCTCGCCAAGGTCCATCGTCTGGATCGGCCCGCTGAACCCGCCGCCGAGCCGCGGCCGCGCCCGGGCCAGGATGTCCTCGAGCGCGCGGTATCGGCCGTTGCCGGCCAGCATGGCGGCGCCGAGGCGCGCGAGGGCTCCGCGCTGCGCGTTCGTCTGGATGGGCCCCGGCGGGATCAGCGCCGTCGGAAGCGGGACGGATGCGTGGCTCGGACCGCGCCTGAGGACAACGGTGCCGGCCGCCTCGTCCATCTCCACGATCGTGCCGGCGCCCTTGCCCGTGGCCGGATCCACGGGCGCATCGCCGGGGGCCAGCTTGTGCTGCTGCGGCGGGAAGCTGAAGCGGTGCTCGAGCGAGCTCTTCACCTGGCGCGGGGTTCCCTGGGGTTCTAGCCGGGCGATCGACTCGCCGTCTTCCACAAGCTCGTCGAGCGACATCTGGCAGCGCATGTACATCCACCACCAGGCGGGCCGGGCCTCGCGCCGGTGGTATTCGAGCAGCTCGGCGGCCAGCCAGCGCGGCGTTTGCGGGGTCGCGCCCGCGAGCAACGACTGGCGCAGCACCTCGCGCTGGGTGTCGGCCTTCTGCCTGTCGTCGTCGACTGGCTTCGCCTCGGGGGGCTTGGCCCAGGCCGCGCCTTCGGGCCGGTGCTCGACCAGCCAGTCGCGCAGCGCGAGCGTCGCGCGGCAGTCTTCTTCGTTGTAGGCCGCGATCTCGTCGAGCCGCGCGGCCGCGCGCGTGGTCATCCAGGCTTCGTAGGCCAGCACGGCGCGCGTGCCGCTGGTGACGCGCGCCTGGCGGCGGAAGGCGGGCAGCGCCTCCACTTCTTTCAGCGAGTACCCCGGCACGCCCGCCCGCAGGCCCTGGCGCACGACCGAGTGCAGATCACAGAAGATCTCGCGGCGTAGCAGCGCGTCCATCGCTTCTTCGCGCGTCGCGTACACGCCCATGAGCTGCTTCAGCGCCGTCGGCTCGTAGGCGCCGTAGTGGTAGACGTGCATGTCGGGGTGCGCTCTGAGGCGTTCGCCAAAGAGGTCGACCAGCTGCTCGAGCGCTTTCCGCTCCCCTGCCCGGTCGTGCGCCCAGATCGTCTGGTACATCCATGCGCCGCCGTCGGCTTCGCGCGTCAGCAGCCCGAAGAGGAAGTGCAGACCGCGCGCCGGCTCCCAGAACGGATCGCCTTCGATGTCGAAGATGACGTCGCCCGGCGAGGGCCGCGGCAGCCGCTCGAAGCCGCATCCCAGCTCGATGGGCAACGCGTGCCAGTCGAGAGCGCCGGTGGTGCGCCGCCGGAGTTGCAGCCCGGCCTGGTCGTGGAGGGTCTCGAACGTGTGCGCGGCGATGTGGGGGACCGGCGCCGCCGGGGCCTGGGCGAGATGCTTCAGCGTGTGGAGGCCCGCCGAGCGCAAGTGGTTGACCTGGCCGCGCCGGATCCCGGCCACTAGCAGCAGGTGATCCTCTTGCTGCCATCGCTCGTCGCATACCTGACGGAACTTGCACAACGCGCAGTGTTCGACACGGTAGGGCTCGGTCGGCTCGGCGCGCCCGAGCGCCGCGAGGAGCCCGTCGCGGACGCGACGGTAGTAGGCGGCGAAGTCGGCGTGGCGCAAGGTGCGCCGCTCGCCGATGCCGAGCAGGATGTGCATCTTTTCGGGCGTGAAGTGCTGGATGGAGGCGATCGCTTCCGTGTAGAAGCAGAGCTGCAGCACGTAGGTGGGCTTTTCGGCCCGTGCCAGCTTGGTGTCGAGGGCTTCGTAGCCCCAGGCTCCGAGCGCGGTTGGTTGGTCGACGCGCTCAAGGAAATCGGCGCGGCCGCGCCAGTCGCCTTGTACGAAGGTCGCCTGGTAGATGATTTCGGCGCCGGCGCGCATGGCTTCTTCGGTTGCGCGGGCGGATGTTGCGAAGTCCCAGGGATCGGGGGTCGGGACTTTTATGACTTGGCGGCCTCGGGTGTCGAGTTCTTTCAGATAGGCTGCTTCGTGCTCTTCGCCCTTGCGGCGAAGGAGGTCGGCGTGGTCTTCGGGGAGGTACGGGCGGCTGCGGGCGCCGCGGGCCACTTCGAGGGCCAGCGTGGTGAGGTGTGGGCACTCGACGTGGTCGTTGAGGTCCGAGGGGGCGAGGACGAGGCGTCCGTCCGTCACTTGCATGACTGCGCCTCAATTATAGCGAGGACGACCGTTATGACATTGCAACGCGGGCACCCGACCCAGAGTGCATTCATCCGTTCGCGAAGTCTCCCGGCCACGCTCGCCTCGGAGTCCATATGGCCGCACGGAAACGCACTAGCTTGGTGCTCGAGGGGCACGACGAGGGCTGACGAAGCTCTCCGCCACGGGATGGGAACCTGACCAGCGGCTCGGCTACGACGGTTTTCCGGAAGGCTTGTGGCGAACGGATGTAGCGTCTCATGCTTGCGACCGTAACCATCAGTCGTGACAGGCAAGGTCACGGTTCCGAGCGTCGCGCTGTGACGTCACCTGTCATAGGTCGGGGACACCTTTGGGCGGTGAGGCCGCCTCTGACCGTGCGCAATTGTTGACATGAATGCGATCGAGAACACAGAATCGGAAAACTGAAAGAAATGGAAGGACCGATGCCCAGGGGCGATCAACTCTCTCGCCAGTGGCGCCTGATCCAATTGATCGACCGCCCCCAAGGCATCACCGTTGACGACGCTCGCTGTAGAGGGGAAAGCCGGCTTTTTGCAGAACGTCGAGGTCGCGCCAGACAGTCCGGATAGTGACGGCGAGATCCCGGGCGGCGTGCACACGTTTTGAGGTACCAGCGGACTTCAACGCCCAGCGCTACCTCGACGACGCGCGGGGCATCCCGCGCGGCGACCTCGTGGCAATGCGCGTTGTGTTCGCGCGGGGCCTCGCGCCTTATATCCGGGAGCGGCTCTGGCATCCATCGCAGAAACTCCGCGACCTGAGAGATGGGCGTGTGGAGATGACGCTACACGTGGCGGACACGCTCGAGGTGCGGCGGTGGATTCTCGGATACGGAGCAGAAGCGGAGATACTGCAGCCTGAAAGGCTGAGAGAGGCCGTGCGGCTTGAGGCTCAGGCACTCGCTGCTCGACTCTTCGGCCGCCCTCTCACTAGATCTCAGGGGCGACTAGCTTCCGTGAAGCAACGCACGCGCGCAATCGCCTCAAACCCCTGATGACATCAAACTACGCTGGGCGGCCGACCTCGCGACTCAACATTGGCGACGCTAGTCAGCGGCATCAGTCGAGAACTATCGATCCTATTCAAGCCCGACGCCGCTAACCTTCGGGCACAAAGAGGAACAGGGATTCGTTTGTGGAGGGATTAATCGTTCAGCATCGAGTGTACGGCTACGGCAAGGTAGTCGCTGTCGTCGGGCGGAACATTCGAATTAGATTTTGCGAAACGGGCCAGAGCCCACACTTCGCACCTGACGCGTTCGCTCGGGGCGATCTAAAGCACGCTAAGCTAAACATTGACGAACGCGCCGTTGGCCCGCACGGGTCATGTGTGATTGTTCGTACTCCGCCGCCAGCCACTCCAAACAACTCCACCTTCTCGTATGGGATTCGATATGACGATGGGCTCACTGCCACAGTCAGCGAGGTCGACCTTACGCCGGTCAGTCTCGCTCGCGATGAGACTCCAATTGGCCGATTGTCGAGCTATCGACCTCACGCCCGTTGGAAGTTGGTAGCCCGAGAAGGGCTGATGAACGCGCTCTTTACGCTGGGCACTCAAGTGGGTGGCCTTCGCGGTTTGCTAGCGAGTCGGGTAGACCTTCATCCTCACCAAGCCTACGTTGCCGGGTCCGTAATTCTCGACCGACACCGCCGATACATCTTGGCGGACGAGGTCGGCCTCGGTAAAACGATTGAGGCGGGAGTTGTGATCCACGATCTGCTCCTCCAGAAGCCAAACGCGCGCGTGCTCATCCTTACTCCCGGGGCACTATGCCGGCAGTGGCTATGCGAGATGCACAGCGGCTTCGGCGGGCAAGGGTTTCGTCTCCTCGACCTCTATGCTTCGGGAAATATTTCTCTGCCCGGCTGGCCGCGCGTCATTTGTTCGACAGCGCTCGCTGTGCGGGGTCTCGCGAATCGCTTAGCAGACATCAAGTGGGATTTGGTCGTCGTGGACGAGGTTCACCATTTGATTGGGAATGAACTCCTGTACGGTTTTGTTCAGTCGCCAGCGCGGATGTTCGAGGCAATACCGCACAGCGAGTTCCGTATTGCGTATGCGTTCCGTGCCATCCATAGGCTGGAGAAGGAAGTGAGTGAACGACAACCCTTCAAAGAGTTCCGGTTCCGCGCCTTGCTGTGGAAACACCAGCTTCAATTCATTCCCGTTACGAAGCACGAGTTCACTTCCGGCCTTCGGGCTGACGCATATCCAATCGATCCCCCTCGGAGCGGAATGAGTACCATTTGTCTCGATGGCCACCTCTATCCCTAGCTCGTGGAATGCGCTGACTAGAGGTTCGTCGAGCTGAAGCAGCGGCTCGCCTCCGGTGCAAACGACCAGCGGAGTCACGTTCAGGTCGCCGGTCAGTGGCCACGTTTTGGCCACGGCTTCGGCGAGTTCAGCGGCGGACGCGAACCGCCCGCCTCCAATACCGTCGGTTCCCACAAAGTTGGTGTCGCAAAACTTACACGTAGCTGCTGCACGATCTGCCTCGCGTCCGGACCACAGGTTGCAGGCAGCGAATCGACAGAAGACAGCTGGCCGCCCGGTGTTCACGCCCTCCCCTTGCAGCGTGTAGAAGATCTCTTTGACGGAATAGGTCATGCCGTCACTGCTTCGCGATACCGAATAGGATCTGGAATGCCGTTGGCGCTGAACCCTTTGAGCCGCAGCAAACAAGAATCGCAGCCCCCACACGCCTCGCCTGTTGGCGATGGGTCATAGCAGGAAATCGTCAGGCTGTAGTCGACACCAAGTTCGAGACCACGCCGAATGATGTCGGCCTTGCTTAGATGAATTAGCGGAGCGTGAATTATGAGCCGTTGGCGGCCTTCCACACCCTCCCTCGTGGCAAGGTTAGCCATCTGTCGGTACGCCTCGATGTACTCCGGCCGGCAGTCTGGATAGCCACTGTAGTCGAGTGCATTCACGCCGATGAAAATGTCGCTCGATTTGAGTACTTCCGCCCAAGCCAAAGCAAATGACAGGAAGATCGTGTTGCGCGCAGGTACATAGGTGACCGGAATGCCTTGCCCGATCTCGTTCAGCGAGCGATGCTTGGGCACCGCGAGATTGCTCGTTAGAGCGGACCCTCCAAAAGCGCGGAGATCAATCGTTACTACGACATGATCGGCTAGGCCTAGATTCTTGGCCACAACACGAGCCCGTTCGACCTCAAGCCGGTGTCGCTGTCCGTAGTCGAAGCTAAGCCCGTACACCTCAAATCCTTGTTCAAGGGCGATAGCGGCGGTGGTCGTCGAGTCGACGCCTCCACTGAGAAGCGCAACTGCCCTAGGCTTGTCCATCATTCGACTCCTTCCGAGACCGACACTTGTTTCGGGATCGTCGCGCTGAAACCGACCGGAGCGAGTCGATTGGCGTATTCTCGAATCGCCTCGAATTCGGCGACGGTGAAGAGCGTTAGTCGACCTCGATATCGATGGCCTACCGGGACCCGCCCACTCTGACGCCACCGCCATAGCGTGGTGCGTGAGACCCCGAGTTCCTGGGCGACGTAGTCCAGAGGTAGGTACGAAGTACCGTTGATCTCGAGGCGGCCCTCTGGACGATGTGGTTGCACTTGGTTCCGCCGGGTTTCACAAGATCACACTATCCCGAGGGGTGTCAAGCTCTAACTGGCCCCAAGTATCGTATCCGCTAGGATACTCTACTTAAAGGATGTCTACTTATAGTCTGTAGACTTATTTGCGTCAAGACTTTAATTCGATTACGTGACACGCAGCGCACGCAAGGGCAACTCCGACCTGGCCTCGTTCGGTGATCCCGTTGATGGCAGACGTCTCATTGCAGAGAACCTTCGAATACTCAGACAGCGAATCGGCCTATCTCAGGAAGCGCTCGCAGACCGAGCCCGCATTCACCGCACTTATGTCGGGTCAGTCGAGCGCGGTGAGCGCAATATTTCTGTTGATTTGATCTGTCGGCTGGCCTCGGCCCTCAAGGTGCACCCAAAGGAATTGCTTACGTCAGTGGTTGAAGGCGGCGTGGGATCATCAGGCGGTGCCGGTACGCCGGTCACGACGAAGGTCGGGCCAAAACTACCGATCGGCCGACGCAGAGTGGCAGGCTAGCAAAGAATTGTGGCTATTGAGACATAGTGCTCGGCTAAACGGGACGTCGGTTAACCTGCTCCCGGGAGGTTCCGATTCTACGAAGCCTGCTCGCCCATGAGTCACCGCCACCATTCAGTGTCATCCGAAGCTGACACTGCCGGAGATCTTGGAGGTTCGATCTTCGTCGGCGCTTCGCCGCGCGTGGTGCCGGCGGACCCGCGAGAACGCCGCCGTCTATTTCGACGTTTCAGCGCTGATTTCTCTTTCTCTTCAGGAGGTGAATCAGAGGGAGAGAATTCCCGAGTCGCCGGCGGCTTTTCTCCTTGCTCTCGCGAGATCTTCGTTTCCCCACCCGAGGCTCCAGCGATCATACCGTCGGCGCCGAGATCTCGGACGTGCGTGGCCTGTAACCCCTTGGATGTGGTCACAACTTCGAATTCGACGACGGTCGACTGCTTGAGCGTCCTGAAGCCTTGGGTGGCGATCGCGGTGTAGTGTACGAATACGTCATCCCCCGAACTGGCGGAGATGAAGCCATAGCCCTTGGCGTTATTGAACCATTTCACGCGTCCGCGCACTTGGCCGGCCCCCGCAATGTCAGGGTAACAGCGTGACCATGGCATACGAAATTTGACGCGACCATGCTCCGAGAGCTTTGGGACGCGCTATGGCTCCGCGAGAACTACTGAAACATCACCGGAATCGACCCTCCACTAGCATCAATCGCCACCCCGGTAATATTCGCCGCCTTCGTCGACGCCAGAAACGTCACGACCTGCGCAATCTCCTTCGCATCCACAATCCGCCGAATCGCATTGGATGCCGCCCGTCGCTCAGTCTCCGCATCAGTCCGCTCAGTCCGCGTAGCCCCCGGATGCACCAAGTTCACGGTAATGCCCGAAGCCCCAAGCTGATCCGCCAGCGTCTTCGTCAAATGCACGATAGCCGCATTCCGCAGCCCGCTGATATTCCCCGCCCGCCGCCCGGACAACCCGCCGATGTTGATGATCCTCCCCCACCCGCTCCGCTGCATGTGCGGTGCCGCCGCCTTCGCGCACCGCATGTACCCGACCACCTTGGTGTTGATGTCCTCGAGCAGAAGCTCGTCATCGGCCTGCGCCAGCGGGCCCGTCACCACGCCACCCGGCGTCGACGCGTTGTTCACGAGAATATCCGACCCGCCCGAACTGGGCCACCGTAGCTTCCACGAGATCCTGAACCGACTTCGTGCTGGTCGTGTCGCAAACGATCGGCACGATGCGGCGTCGCGTGGCCGCCGCCAAGGTCTTGGCCGCCTCCTCCAGCACCCGGCGATCGCGCGCGCAGATCGCCACGTCGACGCCCTCGCCCGCCAGCTCCTGGGCGATCGCCTTGCCGATGCCCTTGCTCCCGCCCGTGACGATCGCCACCTTCCCGGTCAGTCCCAGATCCATGCGCAAGCCCTCCCCGGCACCACAAACACGTGAACCGCAAGCCAAGCGGGAGAAAGACTAGCTCATGCGTTTGACAACCACCAGCAGGGTGACATATGGTCCCGCGCACCGGACGAGTCGACCCCTCTGGCCCGATCCCCAAAAACAGGAGGCGCGTCCCATGAACCCTCCCCTGCGAAGGATCGCGTGTCTGCTCGGCGTCCTGGCGCTCGTCGTTCTGCTCGCCTTCATCCCACAGCCCGCGCCGGTCACCGCGCAGGCGGCCAAGGCCGAGTACAAGCTGAAGCTGCTCGGCATCAACCGCACGCTCGACCCGTGGAAGCTCTATGAGGAGTGGGCGAGGACCGTGGAGAAGCGCTCCAACGGTCGGGTGCAGTTCGAGCTGACGTCGCTTCCCGAGCTCGGCCTTGGCGGCGCGGAGACCCTGCGCATCTTGCGCACCGGCGTCGTCGATGTGACCGAGACCTACGGCGGGTACGTCGCCGGAGAGCTTCCGCTGGTCGAGATCCTCGAGCTGCCCGGGATCTTCCCCGATCCTCAGACCGCGAAGAAGGCCATCCTGGCCTGGAAGCCGACCGAGGCGAAGCTGCTCGACCAGAAGGCCAATGCGGTGCTGCTGGCCATGGCGGTCTATCCCGACCAGGCGTTCTTCAGCAAGAAGGCCGTGCGCAAGCCGGCCGACTTCAAGGGCTTGAAGACGCGCGTGCACAGCGTGGCGCTGGCGTCGCTGGTGGCCGGGCTCGGTGGGGAGCCGCTCACCATCGCCTTCGCCGAGACCTACACCGCCCTGGAGCGCGGAACTCTGGACGCCGCCATCAGCGGCACGAAGCCCGGCTTCGGCCTGCGCTGGTATGAAGTCTCCAAGTACCTGGTCGGTCCCATCTCCATGCGGCCGCACGTGGCCCTGGCCGTCAACAAGAACACCTGGAAGCGGCTGCCGCCGGACATCCAGAAGATCATGAAGGACGAGGCCGAGACGCTCGTCGAGGCCAAGTCGTTCGAGCTGATCGAAGGCTGGAACAAGGAAGGGGTCGACAAGAGCGTCGAGAAGGGCATGGAGCACATTCCCTTCTCGCCGGAGACCCAGGCCGCGATCAAGGACGCTCTGAAGACCAAGGTGGTGCCCGACTGGGTCAAGCGGGCCGGCGGCGCCGAGGCCGCGCGGCTGTTCAACGAGATCATCGCGCCCCTGGTCGGCTTCAAAGTCAGCTCCTAGGCCGATGAGGTCGCTGGATCGGCTCTTCGCGTGGCCGGCGTACCTTGCCGGCGCCCTCTACGTCGGCCTGGCGTTCTTCGTCACGTACGACGTCCTGGCTCGGAAGTGGGGCAGCGCCGTCGGCCTGCCGACGACCCGGGTGACCGACGAGATCAGCGGCTACATGCTGGCCCTGGCGGCCACGTGGGGGTTTGCGTACACCCTCAGGGTCGACGCGCACGTGCGGGTGGACGTGTTGTTCCCGTACATGGCCCGGCGGGTCAGGGCCGCGGTCGACTTTTTCGCTCTCCTGCTCATGGCGGTGTTCGCCTCGGTCATCTCCTGGAAGATCTGGACCCTGGTCGCCGATTCCCTCGAGGGCGACATCAGATCCTCCACCTACATGCTGACTCCGCTCTACATTCCCCAGGGCATTCTGGGGGTTGGATTCAGTCTGCTGGCGCTGGCGGCGCTCGTCTCGGCCGTCGCGACCTTGGCGGGACGCAAGCTGCCGGCGGCGGGCCCGGCGCTGGAACGCGCCGCGGAGCCGCCCGCCGCGCAAGAGGCGGTCTGAGCCATGGTGCTCGGGACCGCGGCCGTGCTCATGCTGGTGTTCTTTCTCGCCGGGCTGCACGTGGCCGGTGCCCTCGGGCTGATCGGCATCGCCCTGATGTACCTCTTCTCCGACCGGCCGCTGTGGGACATGCTGGGGCAGATCGCCTGGAACGTGAACTCGAGCTCCATCCTGGTGGCCGTGCCGCTGTTCGTGATGATGGGAGAGATCCTCATCCACAGTCGGCTCTCCGAGCGGCTGTATCAGGTGCTGTCGCACTGGCTGGCGCCGCTGCCGGGCGGGCTGCTCCACTCCAACATCGCCTTCTGCGCGGTGTTCGGGGCGATCTCCGGCTCCAGCGCGGCCTGCGCGGCCACCGTCGGGGCGGTCGCGCTGCCGTCCTTTCGCGCGCGCAACTACAACGAGCGGCTGGTGATCGGCAGCCTGGCCGCCGGCGGCACCCTCGACATCCTGATCCCGCCCAGCATCGCGATGATCATCTTCGGCGTGCTGGCCGAGGAGTCGATCGGCCGGCTCTATCTGGCCGGCTTCATCCCGGGATTCATGCTCGCCGGGATCTTCATGTTCATCATCGCCGTGTCGGCCAAGATCTGGCCCTCGGTGGCGCCCCGCGAGACGGCACCGTCGTGGCGGATCCGGCTCCTTGGTTTGCTCTCGCTGTTTCCGGTCATCGTCCTCATGTTCATCGTGCTCGGCACCATCTATCTGGGGGTGGCCACCCCGACTGAAGCCGCGGCCTTCGGCGTGGTGGCCAGCTTCATCCTCGCGGCTCTGAACGGTACGATCAGCGCGCGCATGCTGCAACGGACGATGATGACGACCGTGCGCACGTCGTCCATGATCATGCTCATCGTGACCTCGGCGTTCATCCTGAGCTTCGCGCTGGCGATTCTCGGCGTGCCCGCGCAGCTCACCGAGCTGATCTCGCGAGATGAACCTGACCCCGCTGACCTTCGTGATCCTCCTGACGATCTTCTATCTGATCCTCGGCACCTTCATGGAGGCGCTCTCGATGATGGTGACGACCATGCCGATCCTGGTGCCGGTGCTGAAGGCGATGGGGGTCGACCTGGTGTGGTTCGGCATCATCATGATCATCCTGCTGGAAGCGGCGCTCGTGAGTCCGCCCGAAGGCCTGAACCTCTACATCATTCAGGGCATCCGCAAATCAGTGTCGGAAGGCGCCGGGCTCCAGGTCGGGACCATGATGGATTTGTGGATCGGGGTGCTCCCGTTCATGGTGGGTATCGCGATCTGTCTCATGCTTCTGTTCATGTTCCCGGCGATCGCGCTCTGGCTGCCGAACCTCGTGATGGGGCGGTAACGCCGAGCTCATGACCGCATGCCTCATCAGATGCCGTTGGGCCGAATCTCGGGAGATAGTCTGCGGCTCGCGTGGAGCCCGGTCACTGGGCTTCAGACTGAGCTGCTAGCGGAACTCGGGAAGACGTGACACCCGCTAACAGGTCTTGAAACCGCAGCGTTTTCACGGCCGTGCCTTCCTGCGACGAGTCGTCGAACCTTCCCGACCTGGAGCCTGACGTCGCCTGTCGTCCACCTGACTGGCCAGGCAAAGCCGAGGCCCGCACGGAACGGGGCGGTTCCCGGCAGTGGCTCGATCTACCTTCGAGCGCTGACCACGACCGATGTTCACGCAGCGGTTCCTCCGCGGGGACGCGCCTCTGTCATGTTCAGGCGTCGAGGCTACCGTCCCTTCATGGGAATCTGCGAGTGGGAGCTCGAAGACGTGGCTCCTGCAGGCGGGCGAGCAGGCCGAAGGAAGGCCGAGCGCAGCGGCAGCTCGTTGTCGCCGGCCGAGCGGCTCATTCGCGAGTTCTGGACGTTCGACATCCACACGCGTAATCCCGGCGGCGTCTCCCAGTACTTCTCTAACCATGAGCTCGCTCTCGGTGGCCGGGCGCCTCCGAGACGCCTGGCTGCCCGTGACGCGGTGCCGCAGCCTGGCGGCGATTCTTCTTGGAGGTCGATCGTTCTGATCACGGTCTGCGTCTCGACCCGTATCCTTGGCGCCGCGCTCGATGCTTCGCGCGGGCATCGAGGAGTTCTACGAAGCTCGACAGCTCGCCGTTCGCTCGTGAGTTGCGCGTCTCGGATCTCGTCAGGCAGCTCGTGAGCTGGTCGTCTCCGAAATGAGCCGCTTATCGTCACGGCGCCTGCGCCCCGAACGAGCGATCCAGGGCTGCGCACCGACCTCGAATCCGCACTGCGTCTATCCGCGAGCTGGAGAATATGGCTCGCGGGTTTCGAGCCCATATGGGCTCCAGCGAATCATAACCTTCCGTCGAATCGCGGAGCATGCTGTACTAACTATGCGGAACTATACGGATCACTAGGGGGTAGCCGCTACGAACAGCAAAGGTCTCCGGACGGCGAGTGCCGTCCTGCTCCTCGGGCTCACCGGCTGTGCGACCGAGTCCCATCAGGCGCTCGAGCCGCCCAAGCCCACCGCGGCGGCGACGGCGACGGCCTACCGAGGACCGCGCAGCACCGTGATGGTCGGTAAGTTCGACAATCGCTCGAGCTACATGCGCGGTTTGTTCTCGGACGGAGTCGATCGCCTGGGAGGGCAGGCCAAGACCATTCTCATCGGCCACCTGCAGGAGACCGGTCGCTTCCGCGTCGTCGATCGCGAGAACCTGGACGAGATCGCGCGCGAAGCGAAAATCAAGGGCGAGCAACAGGCGCTCAGGGGCGCCGATTTCGCCCTCACAGGCGACGTCGTCGAGTTCGGACGTAAAGAGGTGGGCGACCGGCAGCTGTTCGGGATCCTCGGCAGCGGCAAGCAGCAGGTCGCGTATTCCAAGGTCACCGTGAACGTCGTCAACGTGGTGACATCCGAGGTTGTGTATTCCGTTCAGGGCGCGGGCGAGTATGCGCTGAGCAATCGAGAGGTCCTGGGCTTCGGAGGCGCCGCCGGCTACGACTCCACCTTGAACGGAAAGGTCCTGGACCTCGCCATACGGGAAGCGATCAATCGGCTCGTGGAAGGTGTCGAGCAGGGAAAGTGGACCCCGGGCACCGGCGCCAGATGAAGCGCGTGGCCTGGTTGCTGGCATTGCTGGTCGTCGCGGCCGGCTGCGCGCGGCCCACCCTCTATTCCTGGGGCCAGTACGAAGAGCTGATCTATCGTTCCTACGCGACTCCCGGCGCGGTCGCCCCCGAGATGCAAATCGAGAGGCTGGAAGCGGACTACCAGAGAGCGCGGGCCGAGAACAAGCCGGTGCCTCCTGGATTCCATGCGCATCTCGGATTCCTCTACTTTCAGCTCGGCAAGCTCGACCAGGCCAAGCAGGAGCTCGAGACGGAGAAGGCGCAGTTCCCCGAGTCGGCCGTGTTCATCGACCGCCTGTTGGCCAATCTGAAAAAGAATTGACCGGCGGCAGGCTCGCCCGGGCCATCTGTTGCGCGGCGGCCGCGGTGCTCGCCGGCGGATGCGTGACCGCGCAGCCGTACGACTACACCAACTATCGTCTCCACCCGCCGCGCTCGATCGTCGTGCTCCCGCCGTTGAACCAGAGCACGGCCGTCGAAGCGACGTACGGGTACCTCACCACGGTGACGCGACCCCTGGCCGAGCGTGGCTACTACGTGTTCCCCATAGCCGTGGTCGATCAGTTCCTGAAGGAGAACGGCCTCCCCAGCGCCGGCGAGATGCACCAGGTCGCGCCCGAGAAGATGGCGGAGATCATGGGCGCGGACGCGGTGCTGTTCGTCACGGTCGAGCAATACGGCACCAAATACCTCCTGCTCGACAGCGTCACGACCGTGGCGGTCAAAGCGAGGCTCGTCGATACTCGAAGCGGGCTCCTGCTCTGGGAGGGCAAGCGCCTGGTCCAGCAGAACGCGAGCGCCGGCCAATCGAGTCTCATCGGCATGGCGATCGCGGCCGCCGTCACCCAGATCATGAACACGAGCACCGATGCCGCCCACAGGCTCAGCCCGATGGTCAACGTGCTCTTGTTCAACCACAAAGACCAGGGCCTGCTCTACGGTCCTTACCATCCGAGGTACAACCAGCCGCCGGAGTAGTAGCTAGCCTCGAGCCCCGACCGCACCAGCACGCCTCGCGCGAGGGCCGGAGTTCGGCCCGTATCGCCTGGCGGACATTGACGCCGACCTCCACCCGGCACAAACTCAGTAGAGGGACCCGGGATGCCTGCACGTGCCGCCAAAGATTCGAGAACTGATCGCTCAACTTCAAGCTGCCGGATTTATCGATCGAGGTGGCAAGGGTAGCCATCGGAATTTCGTTCACCCGAAGGTTTCCAAGCCCGTGACAATATCGGGAGCGTTGGGTGATGATGCGAAGCAGTACCAGGTACGGGCGGTTCAGTCAGCAATCGAGGAGTCGAAAAAATGAGAGACAGCGCGCGATACGTCAAGATCGTCGAGTGGTCCGACGAGGACGACTGCTATGTCGGTAGTTCTCCCGGCTTGATCTATGGCGGCTGTCATGGTGACGACGAGAAGATTGTATTTGACGAGTTGTGTCAGATCGTCGAAGACACCATCGAGCTGTACCGCCGAGAGGGCAGGCCATTGCCGCCTCCGACATCGGGGCGAGACTTCGCTAACAAGATGCAGAATGTCGCGTAAGGCTCGAGTGGGCGGGAGCGCTGTCGCGTGCCGACCACTTGTCCTCGCCAGCGACTGCGCAATCTTTCGGCGTCTCTAGCTCATCTGGCTCAGGAATTCGCGGTCAGGTAAGGTGATATCTCCGCGTCGTCTACGTGCCGGCTCTCGTTCCTGATTCGGTTTCCGCCATCACCGTCCATATCGGAAATCTCGGTTCAGCGGAGACGTCATGGCCGTGCCCAGGAACGCGAGGAACCGATGCCACAGCCCCAGGAGCCCGACGCTCGCGAGACCTAGCTTGGCGCCCCGCCAACCGAGTACGCGATCACCAGATGCTCCTCGAGCGATGCGTGGTGGTATGATCCTGCACGCCGGCCGAAAAGAATCGTGATCGTGAGATACGCAATTCGACGGACTGGAAATCACTCTTTACAGTGTTTTCGCAGTGGAGGAACGGTATGCGACCGCCGAAGGAAGAAGCGGCACGGGCTCTCGCGACGGTCCTCGCTCTCCTGGCCACTCTGGTCATAGCAGGGTGCGCGACGACGAATAACTACGCCTACGACCCTACTGCACACTTCGCAGAACTCAAGAGCTACGCGTGGGCGTCCCCTCAACCTCAGCGCGACTCCCTCGTCGAGACGAATGTCCGGTTCATCGCAGATCCGCTGCTCGAGCAGAAGGGGTTCACGCGGGCGACGGATAAGCCTGACATCATCATCGCCATCGTGTACGAGAATGAAATGTTCGGTCAAGGATATGAGCTTCGGATGCTGACGCTGAAGGCCTACCGGGTCAGCGATGGATTCCTACTCTGGAAAGGGACAGCGTCGGGTTCCATCAGCACGGACGGGGCCTCCAAAGATCTGCGGAAGGCCGTTGAGACTACCCTGGCGACTTTCCCTCCGAAATAAAGGATCAGGGGGCGGCGAAGACTAGCTCATCTGCCCCCGGAACTTCCACGCGCTGAACCCAACCAGCACCGAGGCGATCACGCCCAGCGCGAGCAGCTGCACGGACACCACCTCCAGCCCTGACCCCCTGACCAGCACGCCCCGCGCGAGCCCGGCGAAGTGCGCGATCGGGTTCAGATAGGTGAACGGCTGGATCCACTTCGGCATGGCCTCGATCGGCGTGACCCTCCGGAGAGCGCCATGAGCGGCGGGTTGACGAAGAACAGCATCAGCTGGGCCTGGGTCGCCGACCGCGCCAGGGTCGCCACGAAGGTGCCGATGCCGATGCCCGTCAGCACGCAGCAGGCGCAGGCCGTGATCAGGAGCACGAGACTGCCGCGGAACGGCACGTGGAAGACCAGACGCGCCACGGTCAGCGCTAGCCCCGTCATGCCCATTAGCAGCACGAAGAGCGGCGCGATTTTGGCCGTGACGACTTCGATCGCGCTGGCCGGCGTCATCAGGAGCTGCTCGACCGTGCCGCGCTCCTTTTCCTTGATCATGGCCGTCGCCGCCACCAGGGATCCGTTCAGCACGATCAAAGCCCCCAGCACGCCGGTGATGGTGAACCACGTGTGCTCGAGGCCGGGGTTGTAGAGAAACGCGGTGCGCAGCTCCACCGACGCGACGACGCCGGGCTTCTGGTTCAGCCAGACGACCGCGGCTTGCACGTGGCCCTGAGCGAGCTGCGCGGTGTTGGCGTTGCGCCATTGATCAGTACCTGGACGTCCGCCGTCTGGCCGCGGCCGAGCTGGCGGGCGAACTCGTGGGGCACCACCACGCCGAGGTCGAGGTTGCCGTCGCTGATGGCGCGCTCGAGCGCCGCCGGCGTGGGATAGGCGCCACTGAGGCGAAGCGTGCGGTTCTCGGTGATCGCGGAGACGAGCTCGCGGCTCTCCGCGGTGCGGCTCTCATCCACGATGCCGACGCGCAGGTCCTTCACTTCCGGGTCCAAGGCGAGGCCGAACACCAGGAGCTGGACTACCGGCGGGATGATCAGCGACAGCACCAGCCGCTTGTCGCGTCGGATCTGCCTGAGCTCCTTGAGCGCGAGGGACCAGAATCGGGGGGTCATGCGTTCACCTGCTACGTATCCTTCCGAGCACGTTGACACGAAAATCCTTGACTGCGTAGAGTGACTCCATGGCGTTGCGTCCGCGAGCGGTGATCACCTCTCCTTACCCCAGACTTTCCACGCTTGCCCGGGCGCTCGGCATCTCGGCCAAGCATTACCGGGAGCTCCGGGCGCGGGTCACCGAAGCGCTGGCGCGTGAGCACAAGCAGAGTGCCACGAAGCGGACGGCCACGAGGCGGCGCAAGGCACGCCGAAGCTGACCGATCGCTGCCATGCCAAGCAGGTAGACCGCACGAAGACCTCATCTCCACGTTGAGCTTCGCGCAAAGGAGCTCTGAGTGCGCTTCGAATGGCACCGGACCAAGGCGGCCGACAATGTCGCCAAGCACGGTGTCTCGTTCGAGGAAGCAGCGACGGTATTCCGGGATCCGCTGTCGGCGACTGGCCCGGACCCCGACCATTCGTTGGACGAAGAGCGATCCGTCACCTTCGGTATCTCCAGCAGCGGCAATCTTCTCGTGATCGCCCACACCGAGCGTGGCGATACAATCAGGATCATCAGTGCCCGACCCGCGACCGCAAGCGAGAGAAATATCTATGAAGAAGACGAATAGAAAACGGTCCGACGGTCTTCGACCAGAGTACAAGCGATCGGATTTCGGACGCCTAGCTCGTGGGAAGTACGCACGGCGAGTCGCTGAGGCAACTAACGTCGTCGTCCTCGATCCGCAAGTCGCGAAGGCATTTCCAAATGACCGCGCCGTGAACAAGGCACTCCGGGCGCTCATGCGCGATCGCAAGGCTGTTACCCGTTCGACCACCAGGTCGACCCGGACGCGTCGCGAGCGTCGTGCTGGTTGACGGCGCGATCCTCGGGATCGGCTCAGACCGGTAGACTGTCCAACAACATCGTGGTCCCGCCGGGCCATCATGCGTTCACCTGCATGCGCCGTGTCGCGCGCCATGCGAGCGCGTAGAACACGAGGCCGATGGCGCAGATGGGCGGGATCAGCCACCACACCGCGGGCCAGCCGGCACCCTGCAGGAACGCGTCGCGCACGACCACGATGTAGTAGCGCGCCTGGACCAGGTTGGACAGCCAGCGAAGCCCCGCGGGGATGTTCTCGACCGGGAAGATCAGCCCCGAGAGCAGGAACGCCAGGAGAAAGCCGCCGAGCTGCACCGCCTGCATCGCCGCCGCCTGCGAGGGAATGGCCACGCCCACCATCGTGCCGAACGCGACACCGCAGAACAGGTAGGCCAGACTCGCCACGATGAACGGCGTGGGATCGCCGGCGATGCCGAGATCGAACAGGGTGAAGACGACGCCGAGGCACAGCACCCACTCGGCGACGCCGATCACGACGCCGGCCAGGATCTTGCCCACCAGGAACTCGTGCGCCGTGATGCCCGAGACGTATACCTGCAAGATCGTCTGCTGCTCGCCCTCGCGCGACATGGCCAGCGCGGCCAGCAGCGGCGGGAAGATCGAGAGCCCGAGAACGAACATGCCCGGGCCGTAGAACTTTCTGGGCTCGCGGCCGGGGTTGAACCAGAGCCGCGTGCTGACCCGAACCTGAGCGGTGCCCCCGCGAACCAGGTCGGGCGCGCTCACGGCGGCGGTCCTCGTCCTGGCCAACTCGCTCGCGAAGGCACCGGTGACCTGCGCGGCGTTGCCCTTGGTGATCAACGCCGTGTTCGTATCGGTCGCGTCAACGAGCAGCTGGGCCTCGGCGTTGCGCCCGCGCAGCACGTCGCGCGCGAAGTGCTCGGGGATGATCAGCGCGGCGCGCGCCCGGCCCGACGTGAGCGCGGTCTCCGGCGACGCATCCACCGGCAGGCTCACCACGCGGCGATGTCGGCGTTGGCCTGCAAGATCTGGCCGCGGGCGGCCGCGGCTTGAGACGAGCGGATCGCGGGGTTCGCTAGATTGGCGCGCGCCGCCGTCAGCGCGCCCTGGGCGGCTTCGACTTGCCGTCGAGACGCCGCGACCAGCGCCGCCTGCGCCTCCTCGTTGCTCTCGGCCTGCTGGCCTGCTGCTCGGCAACCAGCTCTTGCTTGTAGAGCTTCGTGAACGCGGTGCGATCCCACTTTGCCTGCGCATAGGACGCGTTGGCCTGCGCCAGCTGAGCCTCGCCGCAGCCTCGCCTCCGCCTCGCTGACGCGACCGGCGGCGTCGGCGCGAGCCTGATCCACGCCGATCTCGCTCTGACGAAGCTGTTCGTTCAACACGGTGATCTGGTGGCGTGAGAGCTCGACGCGAGCCTGGGCCTGCCGCACGGCGGCCTCGGCCTGCTGCTCGCGGGCGCGGATCTGCTGATCGTCGAGGTGGCGATCACCCGGCCATCCTCGATGTGGTCGCCCTCGCGCACGGTGATCTCGCGGATGCGGCCGGAGGTCTTCGCGGCCACCGCCGAATCGTCGCCCTCGATCCTGCCGCTCACGGAGATCACGCCGGGCTCGACGCTCGGACCCGCGAAGAAGAAGTCCCAGAGCCCGAATCCAGCGAGACCCGCGACGAGCAGTGCGCCGGCGACGATCACGCGCGGCCGCTTGCTGTGTGCCGGAGCTTCTGTCTGCGGCGCCTTCGCGGAGCCCGCAGCCGGCGCGGTGCTGCTGGCATTCATCGCCGGCTTCTCTCGCTCGACCGCTGGCTGCTGAACGATCTGGGCCGTCATGTGCGCTCCGCCTTTCCTGCCTCCCGACGATCGGGGTCGAGGGAGGGTCGGCTGATTCGTTTGTCGAGATCCTCACTGAACCGGGCGAGTGCTTCGTACGAGAGCCGCGAGAGCGCCTCGAGCTCGATCGGCGATAGGGTGCACCCCGCCTCCCAGCAAGCGATCTCCGGGTTCGCGAAGAACCGGTCGCGGAAATTCTCGTCCGTGAGAAGCTTACTCAGCGCCCGCTCCACTGCTTGTTGAGTCACCGCCGTCCTCCTTCTTCGCCTTCCCTCTATGGCAAGCGCCGAGCCAGACTTGCCGAAACCAATAACGCCCCCCATTTCCGGCCTTTAGAATCACTCGACGCCAGCGATGGGCCTCGGACAGGCGGTGTTTCGCGTGCGCGATTCCGCGCAACGGGGTTTGGAATCCGACAACGGCGAATTAACGGGCGTCGCATTCGGGACAATGACCCTCGCGATCGAATCGCGAGGGTCGCAACCCCAAGGGAGTGTGTCTCGAGCACCCAGAACATGGGTCTGAACCCCGAGATGATGGGGTTCAGGCTCTCGCGAAAGATGCCCTGAACCCGAAAAAAATGCGGGGGAAACGTTCTTGATTCGCCGGAGCAAGGTTATACTCGGCACCTCATTGCAGGCTGTCCCGGCGCCTGAGCGTTTTCTCGATCATATGAGTCCGGGCGCACACGGAGGTGAGAGCGATGTGGAAGCAGAGAGAGGAGCCGAAGCCGACGAGCGTCCCGGCTAGTCCGGCGCCGGCATCCGTCCCGGTGGAGACTCCGTCCCTTTCGGCGCAGACACCGTCCTATTCATCGACGTCGTCTGATGTAGTCGAACAGACACAGAAGGAGCCACGATCTATGAACGAAGAAATGGCGAGCATCGGCAAGTCGATCATCATCAACGGCGAGCTCAGCGGCAGCGAGGACCTCACGATCGAAGGGCGCGTGGACGGCAAGATCGAGCTGCGCGACCACATCCTCACCGTCGGCTCGAACGGCCGCATCAAGGCGCAGGTCAGCGCCAAGGCGATCGTCGTCCTCGGCCAGGTGACGGGCAACCTGAACGCGACCGAGAAGGTCGACATCAAGGAGTCGGGGTCGGTCGAGGGCGACATCGTGGCGCCCCGGGTCGCGATCGCCGACGGCTCGCACTTCCGCGGCAGCATCGACATGCAGAAGAAGGATCAGGACAAGGGCGTGGGCGCCTTCACCAAGCCCGAGTCGAAGACGCCGAAGACGGAGAGCGTTCCCGTGAACGGCGAATTCGCCCGCGTCTGAGGCGGCGTTGAATACCGATCAGAAGACCGGTGGGCTCTCGGGTCTGGTGTCCCGTTTGAGCCGGCAGAATTCTCGATCTGACGACGAGCCGGCACGTGTCGCCGTCGAGCCGCGTGCGGTCACTGCCGTGCCCGCCGAGACCGTCTACGCGAGCAAGACCCTGGCACGCTTCCTCTCCCTGCTGTTCGCCCGGCCCGCCGCCGAGGTGATCGACCTCGGGCCCGGCATCGGCTCCAACATCACGTTCCTGGGCGAGCGGGTCGGCTGCAAGATCCACGTCGAGGACCTCTACGCCGACATCGACCGCCACGTCCAGCACGACAAGCTCGACCAGCTTCCCGCCTTCCTGAGCGGCCGGTTCGCGCTGCCCGACGGCAGCGCCGATGCGGTGCTGGGCTGGGACATCTTCGACTATCTCGCTCCGGTCGCCGCCACGGCGCTGGCCGGCGAGCTGATGCGGGTGCTGCGGCCGGGCGGCGTGCTGCTCGGATTCTTCGGCGCTCGCGCGTCGGACGATCCGCGTTACACCAAGTACTTCATCGAGGACGAGGCGCACCTGCGCTTCCGCTTCTACCCGTCCAAGTGCACCCGGCGGTGGGTCTTGCAGAACCGCGACATCAACATCATGTTCGCCGGCCTCGAGATCTGCGAGACGGTGCTCCTGAAGTCGGGGGTTCGCGAGATCCTCTTCCGCAAACGCGTTCTGAGCTGAGCGCGTCCTGAGCTGACAGGGTAGGCCTGGCGCCAGCTATCGGGCCAGGCCGACCTGCCGCATATACGTCGCCAGATCCCAGTAGTCCGAGTTGCGGCTGATCTTCCCGTTACGAAACTCGACGACGCTCGAGCCGCGCACCTCGAACGGCTGGTGGGTTGCCGGCATCCCCGGAAAGTCCCTGACCTGGCGGCCCCTGAACACCCACTCGATGGTGCCCATACGCCCGTCGGCCGAGACGAAGCGCGATTTGCGCTCGAACTTCAGATCGCTGAATCCGTTGAACACGGAGGTCGCGAAGTCGCGCAGAGCCGGCTGGCCCTTGCTGACGGCACCGAGCGGCACGTCCTCGTAGTAAACGTCCTCGGTGAAGAGCCGAAGGAGCCTCGGGACGTCATTCGAAGACCAGGCGCCGCTCCACTCGTCCAGGACCAGGCCGAGCGTCACCGTATCCACCGGGGTGGCCGTCTCGCGCGTCGACGTACACCCGGCGAGCACTACCAGGAGAGCCGTCAGGAGCACAGCGTTCCGACGCATGATCCCCTCCCGTGCCAACGAAGCCGGGCGGTTCAGGCGTTAGCTCAACCCGTAGCGGCGCATGAGCGTGTAGAGCCGCGTGCGGCTCAGCCCGAGCGCGGCGGCCGCCTGCGATTTGTTGCCGTTCACGCGGCGCAAGGCTTCGACGATTGCTTGCTTCTCCATCTCGGGCAGCCCCTGCATCGCCGCGCCGCCGTCCTCGTCCTGGGCGGCGCCTTGCGCGCGCCCGGGCGCGAACGCCTCGGCGCGGCTCGGGGGCGGCGTGACGCCGAGCTGGGCGGCGGTGAGCAGGCCGCCGTCGCTCAGGATCACCGCGCGCTCGATCGCGTTCTGCAGCTCGCGGATGTTGCCGGGCCAGTGATAGGCCAGGAGGAGATCGCGAGCCTCGCGGCTGAGCCCGACGTCGCCCTTGCCCATGCGCTGCGCGAACTCGCGCACGAAGCGGTCGGCGAGCACCAGGATGTCGTCGCCGCGTTCGTGCAAGGTCGGCAGGTGCACCCGGAAGACCGCCAGCCGATAGAACAGGTCGTCGCGAAAGCGGCCGGCGGCGACCGCCTCTTCCAGGTTGCGATTCGTCGCGGCGATCAGCCTGACGTCGGCCGACAGGGTCGAGGTGCCGCCCACGCGCTCGTACTGCCGCTCCTGGAGCACGCGCAGGAGCTTGGCCTGCACTGCCGCCGCCAGCTCGCCGACCTCGTCGAGAAACAAGGTGCCGCCCGCGGCCAGCTCGAAGCGGCCGCGCTTGAGCCGATCGGCGCCGGTGAAGGCTCCGCGCTCGTGGCCGAACAGCTCGGACTCGATCAACGTCTCCGGCAGCGCCGCGCAGTTGATCGCGATGAAGGGACCTTCGGCCCTGGCGCTTCCCAGATGGATCGCGCGGGCGAGGACCTCCTTGCCCGTTCCGCTGGCGCCGGTCAGCAGCACCGTCGTCTCGGTCGGCGCCACCCGCTGGGCCTGGCCGAGCGCCGTCATGATCGCGGGTGACCGGCCCTGGATCGTGTGGAAGCCGAAGCGCTCCTCGAGGGCGCCTCGCAGGGATTGCACGCGCTGCTCGAGCTTCTGGCTGGTCGCCTCGGCGACGGCCGCGCGCTGCTGCTCCTCGGCCAGCCGCTGGTGCTGCAGGGCCATCACGAGCGCGTCGGCGATCGCGCGCACGATCTCGACGTCCGATTCGTCGTACCAGTGCGCCCGGCGCTTGCCGTAGAAGATCCCGCCGACCACTTCCTCGCCGAAGACGAGTGGGGCCAGCAGCAACGACTTGATGCCCGCCACGATGATTTTGCGGTCGACCGCTCCGCTCAGGTCGAGCTCGCGCTGGGCGTCGCGGACCAGCACGACCTGGCCCTGGCGCATGCGGGGCAGCACCGACGACTCGTCGATGGAAAACGTCTGGGGCCCTGGGGGCCGGCCGCTGGTTACCATTCCGATCCGCTCGAACTCCCGTCCGGACGCCTTGAGGCGGCTCACGCCGAACAGGTCGAAGTCGAGCACCGGACGCACGGCGTCGCCCAGGCGCTCCAGGATGTCACCGACCAGCAGGCTGGCGCCGATGATCGGCGGCAGTGCGGCGACCGCCTGCAGCCGCTCGCGCCGGCGCCGCTCGCGCTGCAGAAGCACGACGTTCTCGACGAACGGCCCGATGAGCTCGGCGATCTGGCGGCAGGCCGCGACGTGCTCCTCGGTGAAGCGACCGGCCGTCCGGCTCGCCATGACGAAGGCACCCACGACGCGTCCACCGGAATTGAGCGGCACGCCGAGCCTGGCCCGGAAGTTGGTCGCGATCTTCCACGCCGCCCATCCGGCCCGGTCCGCCGAGCCCGGGATATCGTCGTCGCCCGAGATCAGCTGGGATTGGCCGTCGAAGATGGGCCCGAAGGCGGCCGTGTCGCGGGGGAAGCGCTCGCTCGGGTCGAAGGCGATCGTGTAGTTGCGGAAGTCGATCGTCACATCGGGGCCGATGACGTGGCGGGCGAAGGCGCTGAAGGTGCGGCCTTCGTCCTCGAGCCAGGCGATGAACATCCCCTCGTGCGGCACGAGCGCCTGGGCCTTGGCCGAGAAGTCGTGGAGGAACCGCTGCGGGTCGAACTCCCCCTCGAGGGAGCGCGCGAAGGCCGCGACGCACGCGAGGAGGTCCCCCGGGCCGGCACTCATCTCGGACGAATTGTACGCGGAAACGCCTACCGGAAGCTGAAGGCGGGGTCCAGCGGCGGGAGCGGCGCGCCGAAGAAGAGCCGGCGCTGCAACCTGGGCATCAGCGGCGAGCGCACGATCAGCGGGATCGCCGTCTGGGCCAGCCACTTGACGACCGGATTGCGGCTCCCCTGGCCCAGCAGCACCCGCTGAGCGCCCAGCTGGAACCGGTGCAGCGCACGCACGTCGGCCTCGCGCAGACGTTGGACCTCCTGCAAGACCTCGCGCCCGATCGTGCCGTGTCCGAAGTGCGGGTACAACACCTGCGCCGCCACGGCGGCGGTGGCGAGCGCGACGTTCACACCGATGGCGCCGGCCGGGCTCATCGTGTGCGCGGCATCGCCGATCAGCAGGAGCCCGTCGCGCGACCACTCGCGCATCAGGCGGATGATGCCCTCGAGCGGGAAGAACGGCTTGAAGTCTCGCAGAGAACCGGCGAACTCGGTGAAGATCGGGTCGAAGCGCCGGATGCGGTCGGCCACCTTCGCCACTCCCTCGTCGCGCCAGCGCTTCCACTCGCCGGTGGGCAAGACCAAGCCGGCCTGGATATGGTGCGGATACTTCGGCAGCATCAGGCCGCGCACATCGCCCAGGGAGACGTAGAAGGTGCTCGCCCAGCCCGGCGGCTGCTCGATCGTGAACCAGATGACGTCGAAGTCGTGGTGCTCGTATTCGGTCTCGAACCCGCCCAGGCGGGCCAGGGTCGAGTAACGGCCGTCGGCCGCCACGACGACGTCGGCGCGAACCTCGAAGGCTTCCTTGCCGTGGCGCACGCCGCTCACCCCCACCACCTTGCCGTGCTCCTCCAGGAGCTTGGTGGCCTTGGCGCCCATCCAGCACTGAAACGAGGGGAACCCCACGGCCTTGAGCCTGAGCGCTTCGAGGAAAATTGGCTGCGGCATCCAGATGGCGTACGGGTAGCGGGGCGCGATCCGCTTGAACTCGAACTCGCCGACCTCGCGGCCGTTCAGCCGGATCTTGCCGACCTCGAGGAGCGAGTGGGGTTGGGCCAGCACGTACTCGAGCAGCCCGAGCTCGTCCAGCAGATGCGACGTGCTCGGCTGCAGGACCTCACCGCGGAACTCGCGCTCGAAATCCTCGTGCCCCTCGAGCACGATGACGTCGACGCCGCGCTTGGCCAGGAGCAGGCCGAGCATGAGCCCGCCCGGCCCTCCGCCTACGATGCAGGCGCTCGCGCGCGTGTTCGCCATCGTCTCAATGCTACTCCTCCGCGAGATACTCCCGCGCGACCACACCGCGGGTTCGCGCCGGAGGTCAGCGACGCGTGGACCGCGTTCGGGTGGTGTAGGGCTTGAGCTCTTCGTGAACGACTTGGCGCACAGCGTCGAGTGTCGCTCGACGATGCATGTATTCGAGCAACGCGTCGTTGATCAGCGTCTGGTAATTTCCACCGCCGGCTCTATCCACTGCCGCTCGAAAGAACTCAATCACGGTGTTGTCGAGACGAATCGAGATCTTCGTCTTGCCCGGCTCAGGCATCACGACGGCCCCTCGCCTGGCGCCCGAGAAATCGATGTCACGATACTTTTCAGCGTCGATCTTTTTCATAGGTTACCCTCTGCCGCTTGTTCGCCTTCCAGGCCGAGATCAATCGGATGGCTCGCTCCTGATAAGCGTCCTCCTCGGCGGCAGGTTCGCCCGTTGCTCAGTCCTAGCGTCACGAACCGCGCTTCGCCGACAGCAGCGGAATCCTCGCGGGTAAGCGCCAGGTCATCCTCGAGCACGGTGACCGCCTCCGCGAAGCTCACGCCATGCGCTCGCAGGTTAGCCGCCGCTTTTGGCGGATCCCACGAGAACCGCGTTGAGCTAGGGTATAGACGATTGTCCTCCCGGCAAGTCAGTCGTGGACGCGTCGCTGCGCCGGCTGCTAGGTGTCGAGCCGTGGCGCTGGATTCGGGAGTAGGCTGGCACGCGCGCCAGCCGAGCAGCGGGCCTCGGATTTGTTGTTCCGCGCCTGGGCCATCGCCTTCTGGATCACCCCGCGATGCATCGCCGCCGGCCGAGGCGGCAGCCGCTCGCGCTGGGCGCCGGCGACGGCGATGGGCAGGTGCTCGCCCGCGACCGCCCTCCCCTCGCAGAGGATCACGGCGCTCGATCACACTGCGCAGCTCTCGGACGTTGTCGGGCCACAGAGTCGCAGGAGCCTCTCACGCGCGCCTTTCGATAGCTGGCGGGAACGGGGCCCTACCCCGCGGCCGATCTCGTCCAGGAACGCCTCGGCGCGCACCAGGATGTCATCCGGACGCTGGAAACGGCGCGCAGCCTGGCGGTAGCGCCGGGGCGCCAGGGTCCTCGGTCACTCAGATCCGGCCGGCGAGCTTGCGCCCCTGCTCGAGCACTCCGAACGACCGCGGCGTGCTCGGCATCAGGAAGCGGTAGCCGCTCGCGATCAGGCGCTCGATGTTCTTCGCGTCCGGATGCGGGTGGCCGCACGGCACGTTGTGGTCCTTGCAGATCTTAAGATTCGCTCGATGGCCTCGGCGACCACCGGGTGCTCGTACTCGCGCGGATGGCCGAGCTCCTGGCTCAGGTCCCCTTCCCCGATCAGCACCACGCCGATGCCCGGCACCTCCTCGAGCATGCGCGGCAGGTTCTCGATCGCCCGCGTGTCCTCGCACTGGATGATCGCCAGGATCTCGCCCTGGGGCGCCAGCGGCCACACGTCGGCGCGGGCGTAGTATTCCTGCTGCGAGAGCCCCCAGTAGCGCGCGGCGCGCGCCGGGGCGTCGCCGCGAATCCCGGCGGCTGGTAGCGGGCGCGCTTGGGCAGGCGCGGATACCGGCAGGCGCTGACGGCGTTGCGCGCCTCTTCGACCGTGCTCACGTGCGGGAAGATGATGCCGAACACGCCGATGTCGAGCACCTGCTTGGCGATCCACTGGTTCATCTCGCCGCCGTTCGGCGGAATGCGTACCAGCGGCGTCACCTTCGGGGCGAGGGTGCCGGAGTCGAGGATCTGGCGGCGGTCGAGCATGTACTGGAGCGCGTCGCGCAAGGCGGGGGCGCTCATCGGCGCGTGCTCCATCTCGAAGGCCACGCCGTCCAGGTTCGAGGCAGCCAGCGCGCTGGCGGTCTCGATGTCGACCGAGCCGAATCCGACGAAAGCGGTCTTGCCCTGCTCGAGGGCCCGGATGACGCCGTTCAACCGCGGAGTCTCAGCCATGGCTCTCTCCTCACGCGCGAGGCGGGGATCTTGTTCTTCAAGCGGCTGTAGACGCGGCGCGCGTTGCCCTCGAAGACCTTCCGGCGGTCCTCGTCGCTGATGCGCAGCCCGTCGACGTAGCGCTTGGTGTCGTCGTAGTAGTTCCCGGTCTCCGGGTCGATCCCGCGCACCGCGCCGACCATCTCGGAGGCGAACAGGATGTTGTCGGCGGGGATCACCTTGAACAGGAGGTCGATGCCCGGCTGGTGGTAGACGCACGTGTCGAAGAAGACGTTGTTCAGCAGGTGTCCTTGAGGAGCGGCTTCTTCAGATCCTGCGCGATGCCGCGATAGCGCCCCCAGTGGTACGGCACCGCGCCGCCGCCGTGAGGGATGATGAACTTCAGCTCGGAAAGTCCTTGAAGAGGTCGCCGGTGATCAGCTGCATGAACGCCGTCGTGTCGCCGTTGATGTAGTGGCCGCCGGTCGTGTGGAAGTTCGGGTTACAGGACATGCTGACGTGGATCATCGCCGGCACGTCGAGCTCGACCAGCTTCTCGTAGAACGGGTACCACCACTTGTCGGTCAGCGGCGGATCCTTCCAGTAGCCGCCGGACGGATCCGGGTTCAGGTTGCAGCCGATGAACCCGAATTCCTTGATCACCGCTCGAGCTCCGGGATGCAGTTGGTCGGCGGCACGCCGGGCGTCTGCGGCAGCTGGCACACGCCGACGAAGTTCTGCGGGAAGAGCGTGCAGACCCGATGGATCAGGTCGTTGCACACCTCTGACCAGTGAAGGCTGGTGGTCGCGTCGCCGATGTGGTGCCCCATGCCGGCCGCGCGGGGAGAGAAGATGGTCACGTCCGTGCCGCGCTCTCGCTGAAGCTTCAGCTGGGCCTTGTCGATCGATTCCCTGATCTGATCGTCGCTGATGCTGATGGTGCCCTTCGAGCGGGCGCTCGACGGCTCTTTCAGGTCGGCGATCTGCTTTTGCCGATAGGCCTCGAGCTCCTTCGGCGCCGTCGTGTAGTGGCCGTGGCAATCGATGATCATGAAGCCCTCCCCGACGTCGATCCCTGCGAGTAGGCGAGATCCTAGTCCTCGCCCGCTCTCATCGTCAAGGCGAGCAGGGAGCGATCAGGGGCGAGGTAGGTCGTCGGAAGGACGGCCTTGGGAAGGCCGGTGAACCCGGTCAGCGGCGGGCGCGGCAGATACGCTGCTTCGCGAGCTCGGGCGCCCGCATCCAGAAGATCCCGAACGTCGCGAGTCCGAAGACGACGAGCAGAAGGCTGGTTGGCTCCGGGACCTTCACGGGGTCATCGCCGGACTTTGGGGAGCCGCCATTGCCATTCGCGCGGCCGGGTCCGGATATTCCGGGGCCGCCCTGCCCCGCCAGGCCACCTGGCCATCCGAACGGCGCGGCTGCGGGACTGTCGCCGCCGCCGGCATTGGAGTAGTCGCCTCCTATGCCGGGGTAGTGGCCTCCCATGCCGGGGTAGTGGCCTCCCATGCCGGCGTCGTGGCCTCCCATGCCACCGTTGCCGAGCTGGGTGGCCGACGCCGTCGACCACGTCTCCAGAAAGGCGTTCTGAGCCTCGTCGCCTTGCTTTGGGACTCCGCCCCCACGTTCGGCCGTCCAACTCGGCTCGAGTCGCTCGAGAGCGCTGCCAAGACTGATCCCGAGCTGGTTGTCGCCACGCAGGCTTTGGGCGAGAACCTTCGACCCGGCATTGTGAGAGCTCATGACGAACTCGGGGACGGGTATGCTAACGGGTGCGCTAGATGTGTCGGCAATCATCAAAAGGACGAGCACTGCGATCCCCGCGCTCGTCAGGGTCTTCCGGACGGGCAATGTCATAGCTCCCAATCTCCAATCGACATAGCGCCGACATGGCGCTTCTTCTACGGCCTGCTACGAGAGGCAAACTTGATACCAAAGGCAGATGGCTCGAAATCGTGAGGAATGACGATGCTCGCGGCTGCAGAGGCTGAAGTTTCGCGCACGAAACACGGTAGCGGACCGTCCTACCGTGAAGATTGTTTCATTTTCCGGATGTTGCGATCAGCTACGCGAGACCGAACGGAGCGACTGCGAAGCGACTACCGGAGCATCCCTGGGGCAGCAGCTTCAGCTGAAGAGAGCGACAACCAGCAGGCTCGAGCACACCAGCAGCAAGCTGGAGGCCTCAGGGACTCGCTCGGTCAGATTCTACGACTCGTCTCAGGCTTCTTGCACCAGCATCACCGCTGAACAGGACCCAGCTCGTCTCTCTGATTCGCCTTGGGAAGATTGCCGAATCTCGCTTTGTCGGCGATCCTCGCCGAACGGCCCACGTCTACCAGCGCCTCGCGCGACGCAGCTCGTCAATGCGTCTCCCGCGCCGCGTGACCTCCAGGGAGATGGCCGGGTTAGTCAGGTTCCGCCGCGCATGAAGCGGACGATGCCGGCGACGACCTCTGCTTCCTGGTCGACGAAGCCGTGCGGCGTACGGCCCTGACACGAGTCGATGCTGACCTGAGTGCCAACCGGAGACCCCGGGTCCGCCCCTGATCGTGACCACCTGCTCGCGCACCCCGTTCGTGCGCGCGGTGATCTTGTCTATCATGGCGGCGGGCGAGCGGAGGCAGGCATCGGCGGCGTGGCCGACGACCAGCACGGGCATCCGAACTTTCTCCAGCGCCAGATCGAACACGGTCTGCGACAGCCACGGCCGCGGCGCGCTCCGGCTCCCCACCGTCAGCGCAGAGGTCAGGACGACGCCGTCCGGCACCATGGGGCCGGACAGCCGCGACGCCGCATTGGCCGCCGAGATCGTGCCCCGGCTGGTCCCGATGAGCCAGACAAGCCCGTTCGCCCGCGCGCGCACGTCGGCGATCACCTTGCCGAGGTCGTCCGCGTGCTGGGAGAACGACCGGAAACCGGCCAGTCCGTCCTCGCCGACATGATCCGACGGCGAATCGACCAGGGCCGTCGCGAAGCCTAGCGCGCGGAAGTCTGGGATCGAGCGGACCAGCGAGTTGCCCTTGAGGGCGCGCGGACACCCGTTCGCATCGAGGTCGAGGTGGCCCCCACCGCCCGGGAGCAGCACGACCGCGATGGGCTCGCCGGCCGTGGGCGCGGTCGGGCGCGAGAAGACGTAGCGCGTCGTCGTGCGGTCGTGAGTCTGGATGGTCACGACCTCGCCGCAATCGGCCGTCGGCCTCGATTGAGCGAAGGCCGTCGCCGCGAGCGTCGCCACGCAGAGCGCGGCCAGCGCCGCGGCGCGCACCCTACTCGAGGTCCAGGGTATTGCGGGGGAACATCTCCTCGGGCGTGACCGCGCGCGGGAGAATCTTCTGGTCGCGGGCGTACTGGATGATCGCCTCCAGCGCCTTGCGATTCTTGGCCAGGCCGTACGGCAGCGGATCGTCGCCGACCACGCTGCGGCGCTGGGCGACGGCCTGGGCGTCGGCCGGCAAGGTCGCGCCCGAGGCGAGCTGATTCAGGAACACGGCCTTCGCGTCCTTGAAGGCGCCGAACAGACGCGGTCCCAGGGTGGGATCGGACTGGAGCAAGGAATCCTTCACGACGACCGTGTGGTTGACGGGATAGATTCCGGTCTTGCGGTACCACGCCGCCTCCGCCTCGCGTGGGTGCACGAGCAAGGACATGACGTCGGGCGAGTCGACGGCGCCGACGCCGATGGCGGCCGCCAGCTCGCCCTTCACCAGCATCTCGCCGAGGTTGGCGCCCGGCCGCTCCTCGACGTTGGCGGGCTTCCTGTACTCCTGCACGTGCTCTTCGTCCACGACCACCCAGGTGACCTTGTCGAGATCGACGCCGTACTCGCTGGCGAGGATGCCGCGCGCCCAGACGCCGGTCGTGACGGTATAGGCGCGCACGCCCACCTTCTTGCCCTCGAGGTCCTTGGGCGCCTTCACGCCCGACTTCACGTTGTAGACGATCGGCGAGTGGTGGAACTGCCGCATGACGAACACCGGCAACGCGGTGAACGCCTTGCCATGGGCCTTGGCCGTCAGGTACGTCGTGATGGCCATCTCTGAGACGTCGAACTCGAGCGTGCGGACCATCCGCCGAAACGCGGCGACGATCGGGCTGACCTCGACGTGATCGAGCCGGACGCCCGGCGCCGTGACGCTGCCGTCCTTCAGCGCCTTCGTGTGCGCGTAGCTGGCGACCGCGGTCTTGAGGACGGTCGTCCCCGACCCCGCCGTCATCGCGTGATCTTCTCTGGCGGCGCCTCGACGAATGCCCGCCGCAACCCCCTGGTGGCCTCGAGCCAGTCGGCGTCGCGCGGCAGGATGACGCCGCCCGAGCGGTGGCGATAGACGGTCGGGTCGTCGACGCCGGGCGGCGTCGTGGCGTTGTCACGGAGCGCCCGCGCGGCGTTGATCACGCGGCGGCGCGTGCGGATGACCATCGCGTCGGACGTGCCGAGGTGCTCCTGCGTCCGGTCGTAGATCGGGCCCATGCTCTCGGTGACGGCCTGGTCTTGCTGGTGGATGCCGGCGATGCCCGTGAAGCTGTCGGTGCGCTGCGGCCTCGCGGTCGATCAGGTAGTCGTTGTCCTTGTTCTGCGTCAGGCGGAACTTGCCGGTCCAGTCCGAGGTGTCCGGCAGGAACTCGAAGCCCCCCGCCCGCGAGCCAGCCGCCGCGACGGACCGTCCGCCGGCGTTGAGCCCCGACGCGCCGCCTGCGGCCCCGGTGCCCACGCGCGAGCGCGGCGCCGTGAAGCTCCAGAACATCATGTGGTCGTCGTCGATCGGCACCCAGGCGCGCACGAGCACCTGCATGCCGAGCATGCCCGTCGGGATCATCGTGAAGAACGGAAACAGGTAGTGCGCGATGCGCCAGTAGTAGCTGTCGGCCTCGGCGGGCCGATAGGCGCCGTACGAGGTGCCGAACTCCGTGTCGACCACCTCGTACTTCGGGGCGCGGTCGGCGACGTTGTAGTAGTCGAACGTGCCGGGCTTCGTCTGCTCGGGCTTGACGGCGCCGAGGTGCAGGAAGCCGAGGTGGCTCGTGTCGATGTCGCCCTCGAGCCCCTGGAACCAGTTGCACTCGCGCAGGACCTTCTGCACGGCGTACTCGCCCGCGGGCAGCATGTTCGGCTCGATGTCGGGCAAGGGCGGCGGCGTCCGGCGCGGGCCCATGTAGGTCCAGATGACGTCGTTGCGCTCGACGCACGGATAGGCCGTGGCGTGGATCTTCGACTTGAAGTTGCTCTCCTCCGGCTCGTTGGGCATGTCCACGCAGTGCCCCTCGCAGCTGAACTTCCAGCCGTGGTACACGCAGCGCAGACCTTCCTCTTCGTTCCGGCCGAAGAAGAGCGACGCGCCGCGGTGCGGGCAGTGGTTCTGGATCAGCCCGATCTTGCCGGACGTCACCCGGAAGGCGATGAGATTCTCGCCGAGGAGCCGGACGCGAACGGGCGGCGCCGTCTCGCTCCGGGAGCTCGCTCGATCATGAGCGCGGGGATCCAGTACTGGCGCAGGAGATCACCCGTGGGCGTGCCGCGCCCGACCCGGCAGAGCAGCTCATTGTCCTCTCTGGAAAGCATCACCTTGCCTCCTGTCCTGGACTCGCCTGCGAGGCTACTATGCCACGGTCGTCGTGCGCACGCTCCCCTGCACGAGACGACGCACCAGCACGACTACCGCGAGGACGACCACCGTCATCATCAGCGCCGCGACCGCGGCCTCTTCGAGGCGTCCGTTGGACCACTGGCTCAGGAAGAGCGTCGGCAGGACCGTCGACTTGGCGCCGTAGAGAAACGCCACGGTCGCCAGGTCGCTGAACGACACGGTGAACTGGATCACCCAGCCCGCCACGAACCCGTTCTTCACGAGCGGCAGCCAGATCCGTCGAAACGTCGCCGGCCAGGACGCCTTGTGGATGCGCGCGGCTTCCTCGAGCTCGCGGCTGATCTGGATCATGCTCGAGCCCATGATCTGCGTGCCGAATGGAAAGCCGCGCACGATGTGGGCGAGGATCAGGACCGACAAGGTGCCGTAGAGGATGGCCAGCGGCGAGAGCAAGACGGCCCAGAGGATCCCGAGGCCGAGCACGAGGGAGGGCACCGCCCAGGGCACCCACGCGGCCAGGTCGAGCAGGCGCCGGCCCTTGTAGCGACTCCGGGTGACGACGTAGGACACGAGCGAATAGATGACCATGCCCACGGTCGTGGCGACGATGGACATCACCAGGCTGTTCGTCAGCGCCAGGCGGTTGATTCGCAACGTGAGCATCCGGCGCCAGTTGTCAAGGGTGTAGCTCTCGGGGTCGAAGATGTTCAGCCCGATGAACCGGATGAAGCTCACCTGGATCAGCATCACCGCGGGCAGGACCACCGTGACGACGAAGAACAGCATCACGAAGCCGAAGGCGACCCAGCGCAGGCGGCCGAGCGCCATCGGGCGCGCCGAGTAGCCGCGCCCGCTCACCGTCGTGTAGTCGCGCTTGCCCAGGAACCGCCAGTTGATGAGGACGAGCGTGAAGGTGATGACCAGCAGCATCACCGCCATCGTCATCCCGGTGCGGAAGTCGGGCGGGAAGATCTGGATCATGCGCTCGTAGATCTTGTTCGTGAGGACGTAGATGCCCGAGCTCGTGCCGAGGAACACTTCCGTCTCGAACGACGAAAGGAGCCTGGTGAGCGACAGGATGAAGGCGGCCAGGATCGCCGGACGCAGGAGCGGTACCAGGATCCGCTGGACGGTCCGGCGCGGCGAGGCGCCGCACATGCGCGCCGACTCCTCGAGCGCCGCGTCCATGTTGCGGAACGCCGGGATCAGGAAGATCGCGAGCAAGGTGGCCCAGCCCGTGACGCTCACGAAGATGAGCCCGCCGTAGGAGAAGACGTCGAGCGGGCCCGTGTCCCCCGCGAAGAACGGCAGCTGGCGCAGGAGCTGGTTCAGATAGCCCTTCTGCGGGCTCAGGAGCAGCGCCCAGCCGAGCACCTTGCCCAGGAGCGGAAAGAAGAACGAGAGGATCAGCAGGAACTCGAGGCGGTTCCTGAAGGGACAATCCGTGCGCGCGATGATCCACGCGAGCACCACCGCGAGGGCGAGCGCCAGCACCGCGCGCACCGTCGAGAGCCACACCGTCGTCCAGAGGATCCGCCAGACGTCCGGGTCCGCCATCACCCCGAACGAAGCGCGGATCGACTCCACGGAGATGGACCCGGGACGTCCGGGCGGCGCGTCCCTGAATCCGGCGATCAGCGCGGTGACGACCGGCGTCACCGTGAGCACGGCCACCACGATCAGCAGCAAGGTCGGCAGCCACGCCCACGCGAGCACGCGCGGCCACGCCAGCCGCCGCGTCCGCCCCGCTTCCGTCGCGACAGCCATGGTTCTCAGTAATCGAACAACTTAGACGCGATGACCCATTTCAGAACGTCGGTGATCTGCCGCTCCGCCTGGTCGGTGCCCGCGTACTGGAGCTTGTGCTTGGCCGGATCGTCGAGCGGGCGCGGCGCCACGTCGGCTCGCGCGGGCGTGTTGCCGAGCGCCTGCACGCGCCACTCGGCGTACTCGCGGCTCAGCATGAAGTCCACGAAGACCCGGGCGGCGTTCGGGTGCGGCGCGCCCTTGACGACGGCGAAGAGCGGCGACTGCGTGCTGACGCAGCCCGGCTCGAGACAGAGCTTGGTGATCGGCACCGTGCCCATGCTGTACTCCACGCGCCACGGCCCGCCGAGCATCGCGTGCAGCTCGCCCCGCGCCACCTCGCCGGACTCGTTGAAGCCGAAGAGCTTCGGCTTGAGCCCGGCGAACTCGCGGATGAAGGGCTCGCCGTAGTCCTTCGCGTTCACTTCCTTCAGGCCGTAGACGTGATAGACGCCGATGTTGGCGATGCGCGGATCGGTGAACGCCACGCGCTTGCGCTTGATCAAATCGACCCAGTACGGGTCGCGCACCAGATCCCAGTAGCTCTTGGGGTACTTCTCCGGCGGGACCAGCTTCGTGTTGACGTTGAGACCGCTGACGCTCGCGAAGACGCCGGCGAGATGCGTTTCCTGGTTCATGACGGGCCAGCGCCACTTCACGCTCGGATCGAGCGCGGTCGGCGGAACGAAGTCCTCCGCCAGCCCTCGCCAGGACAGGGTCCGCCCGCTCTGGCCGCCGCACTGGTAGACGTCTGCCTGGACGCGGCCGGCCGCGGACTCGGTGTTGATCTTTTCTACGAGCTGAAATCCTGGCGACAGCACCTGGCTCACCTGGATGTCCGGATACGCCTTGTTGAAGGCGCGAATCGTGCCCTCCGCCTCGGTCGCCTGGGCGCAGCTGTACCAGATGACCTCGCCTTCCTTCTTCGCGGCGGGGACGATCTTGCTCTTCCACTCCGCCATCGCCGCCTGGAACTTCGCGGGATTCGCCGTCGTGTCGGCCGGTGCCGCCGCCGGCGGCTTGCTCTGCGCGTCAAGCGTGCCCGGAGCGAGCCCGCCCGCGATGACGACCGACGCCAGAAGCCCTGAGAGCACCGCTGCCCATCGCCGCCTGGTCATCGCGTCTTGCCTCCGTTCGCGCCCGTGCCCTTCGGCCACACCCGAACCGCGCGCGGCGACACGCAGAGCTTCGCGCGCGCGTCGTGCGGGAGGCGTGGCGTCCTCCGGTCCGGTCGCTCTCACGGTGAACTTGCCCATCTCCACGACGTACTCGACGTGGCCGCTCACGTAGACCGACGCCCGCACCACGCCGACCCATGCGTCATCGCGCTCGGCCGCCCGCGCCTCCACCGCTTCCGGGCGAAAGGCCAGCAGCACCTCCTCGCCTTCGCGCCAGGTGTCGTCGCCGGCCACGGGCAGCCCGAAGCCGCTGTCCTCGACCTCGGCCGTCCAGCTCCCGTCGGCGCCGCGCAGGACGCGCGCGGGCAGATGATTGGCGCGGCCCAGGAAGTCCATGACGAATCGCGTGCGCGGGCGCTGGTAGACCTCCTCGGGGCTGCCCTCCTGCTCGATGCGCCCGGCGTTCATGACGACGATGCGGTCGGAGAGCGTCATCGCCTCGGCCTGGTCGTGCGTGACGAAGATGCTCGTGATCCCGAGCTTCGCCTGCATCTCGCGCAGCTCGAACCGCATCTCTTCGCGCAGCCGCGCGTCCAGGTTCGACAGCGGCTCGTCCAGGAGCAGCACCTGAGGATTCGACACGAGCGCTCGCGCGAGCGCGACGCGCTGCTGCTGGCCGCCCGACAGCATCGGCGCCGGCCGCGCGTGAAGATCGCCCAGCCCGACCGTCGCGAGCATCGCCATCACCCGCTCGCGGATCTCGGCGCGCGCGACGCGGAGCTCTTGCAGCGGGAACGCCACGTTCTCGAACACGCTCATGTGCGGCCAGATCGCGTAGCTCTGAAAGACCATGCCCATCCCCCGGCGCTCCGGGGGCACGAAGAGTCCGGACTCCGAGGAGGAGAGCGAACGGCCGCCCACCTGGATCTCGCCCCGATCGGGCCGCTCGAGCCCCGCGACGAGGCGCAGGGTGGTGGTCTTGCCGCAGCCGCTCGGCCCGAGCAAAGTCAGGAACTCCCCGGCTTTCGCTTCGAAGCTCAAGTCGTTCACCGCGACGACGGCGCCGAACATCTTGACGAGACCGGCCGCGCGAACCGTTCCCATGGATGGTGCGTAATCCAACCATCAGCCGATTCCCACGGCAAGCCCAAAATCCTCTGGAGACGGCAGGATGGCCGCTTAGACTGGGCCGATGGACTGGAAGAAGCTGGCCTGGGTCCTGGTCCCAGCCCTGGGCATCATGCTGATCGTCTTCGCGGTCCTGAGCCGCCTGGTCGAGCCCTTGCCGCCACGCCGGATCACCATCAGCACGGGGCGCGAGAACGGCGCCTACTACCTCTTCGGGAAGGAGTACGCGAAGCTCGCCGCCGCGGACGGGTTCACGGTCGAGGTCATCACCGGCGCCGGCACGGTCGAGACCCTCAAGCGCCTCGCCGCCGGCCAGGCCATGGCGGGGTTCGTCCAAGGCGGCACCGCCGAGGCCGCGCCGACCGAGGGATTACTCTCGCTCGGGAGCCTCTACTACGAGCCGATCTGGCTCTTCCACAAGCGGACCCGGCCCCTGCGCGGCTCTCAATGAGCTGCGCGGTCTCAGTATCCAGGTCGGCGAGGAAGGCAGCGGCATACGGCCGCTCGCGATTCGCCTGCTCCGGGACAGCGGGGTGACCGCGCAGAACTCGAGCCTGCTCGCCCTCACCAGCGAGGGGGCGGCGACGGCGCTGGAGACCGGCCGCATCGACGCCGCCTTCTTCATCATGTCGCCGACCGTCCCGCTGGTCCGGCGCCTCCTGCTCAGCCCGACCGTCAGCCTCTGGAGCGTGCGGCGCACGACCGCCTACACGACCCGCTATCGGTTCCTCTCGACCGTCACGCTCGGCGAGGGCGCCGTCGACCTCGCCGCGAACATACCCGATCGTGACATCGTCCTGCTCGCGGCAACCGCGACCCTCGTGGTGCGCGAGGACGTCCACCCGGTGATCGTGCGGCTCCTGCTGAAGACCGCGGAGATCGTTCACAGCCGCCCGGGGCTCTTCGAAGCGCCGCACGCGTTTCCCTCCGACACGCTCGTCGAGCTGCCGCTGCACGAGGTCGCGCGGCGCTATCTCCGGAAGGGGCCGCCGCTGCTCGAGCGGTACCTGCCGTTCTGGATTGCGGTGACGGCGGAGCGATGGGCGCTCCTGCTCCTGCCGGTCGTCGGCATCATGCTGCCGCTGATCGGCATCTTGCCCTCGCTCTACAACTCGCAGATGCGCAAGCAGGTCACGCGATGGTACCGGGAGGTGCACGACATCGATCACGCGCTCGCGCACGCGACACCGGAGGAGGCCCAGGCGGCCGCCCAGCAGCTCCGAGACGTGCAGGCGAGATTGGCGGAGATCCCGCCGCCGCCGTCCGGCCTCATGGGCGAGTACTACGCCCTGAAGCAGCACGTGGAGTGGTTGATCGAGCGGGCCGACGCCCGGCGCGGCCTCGCGTCACTCGCCGAGATAGATCTCCCGCGTGCGCGGGTGCGCGACCACTTCGCTCCGCGTGCCCTCGACGACCACCTCGCCGAAGTGCAGCACCGTGATCCGCTCGGCGAAGTCGAGGGCCACGTCCATGTCGTGCTCGATCATGACGATCGTCACGTCGCGCGGAATGCTCGTGACCAGCCGCAGCACGTCGCGCCGCTCGTCGATCGACAGCCCGGCGAAGGGCTCGTCGAGGAGCAGTACTCGTGGATTCTGGGCCAGCGCCATGGCCACCTCGACGCGGCGGCGCTCGCCGTACGAGGTCTGGGCGAGCGGCCGGTCGGCGAGGTGATCGAGGCCGACCCGCGCCAGGGTCTCGCGCGCCTGGACCGCCAGCGACTCCTGCCGGCTGAGCCGCACGAACGGGTTCCAGCGCCGGCGTGACCGTCCCAGCAAGGCCAGGATCACGTTGCGCAGCAGAGTCTCGCCCGGGAAGAGCGTGATGATCTGATAGGTACGCGCGATCCCCAGGTGGAAGCGCCGCCGGCTCGGCACGCGCGTGATGTCGCGGTCGAAGAGGCTGACGGAGCCGCCGTCGGGCTGGAGCTCGCCGGTGATCAGGTTGAAGAGCGTCGTCTTGCCGGCGCCGTTGGGGCCGATGATCAGACGACGCTCGCCGGGCTCGACCGCGAGGTCGACCGCCGAGGTGACGCGCAGGCCTCCGAACGACTTCGTGAGACTGCGTACGGCCAGCGCGCTCAAGATCCGGCCTCGGCGGTTGCTTTCAGGCGATCAGACGACGTTCCGGGCCCGCAGCTCGACGATCTGCGCCTTCTGATAGCCGAGCTCGGTCAGGATCTCGTCGGTGTGCTCGCCCAGGATCGGCGCACGGCGCTGGAATCGCCCCGGCGTCTCCGAGAGGTCGACCGGGGTCGGCGCGAGCGGTACCCCGCGCGCAACGCCCGGATACTCCGTGTCGCGCAGGAGACCGGCCGTACGGATGTGCGCGTCGTCGAGCGCCTGCTGCGGCGAGTAGAGCGGAGCCGACGGAATCCGGGCGGCCTCGAGCTCGGCGAGCGCTTCGGCAGTCGTGCGCGTGGCCGACCACTCCGCCATCCGCTTGGAGATGATCTCGCCGTTGTCGCCGCGGGCGATGTCGTCCTTGAAGCGCGGGTCGGTCAGCCAGTGATCGTCGCCCATGAGCTTGGCCCAGCGTCGGAACATCGGGTCGCCGATCGCCAGCGCCAGGATCCAGCCGTCGCGCGTGCGGAACAGGTCCGAGGGCGCCGAGGTCTGCCCGCGGTTGACCGTGGCCACGCGGTCGACCTGGATGGCCTGCTGCTCGACCAGCGTGGGGTTGTTGAAGGCGATCGCGGTTCTCAGGAGCGCGCCCTCGACCTTCTGCCCGCGTCCGGTCTGGCGGCGCGACATGAGCGCGGCCAAGGTTCCGAAGGCGGCCAGGGACGCGGTGCCGCAGTCGACCCACGCGACAGCGGCGCGCAGCGGCTGCTCCGGCGTGCCGGTGAGATAGGACGAGCCGCACATCACCTGGCCGATGCCGTCGAAGCCGTGCTTGGCGCTCCACGGCCCGCCGGCGCCGTACGCCGTCACCGTCGTCAGGATGATGTCCGCCTTCACCTGCCGCAGGCTCTCGAGGTCGAGCGCCAGGGAGCGCAGCACCTCCGGAGGCAGGTTGGCCACCACGACGTCGGCGGTGGCGACGAGCTTTCGCACGATCTCGCGGCCCTCGGGGCAGGCGGGGTCGAGCGTCATGGCGCGCTTGTTTCGGTTCATCACGACATACATCGCGCCCACACCGTCGTCAGCCACGGGCGCCACCCAGCGGTCCTCGCCGCCCCCGGCGCGCTCGATCCGGATCACGTCGGCGCCGAGATCAGCCAGGAGCGCGGCGCAGTACGGCCCGGCGATGTAGCGCCCGAAGTCGAGCACACGAACTCCCGTCAGGACGCCTTCGAGATTGTTCATGCCAGTGCCAGGGGCAGACCGTCGAGGTCTTCGGCGCGCTCGATCTTGATGAGGACCGCGTAGCCCTTCTTGTCCGGATCGCGGTCCTTCTCCTGCTGGACGAGGCGCCGCCAGACTTCTTCGTACGCCGGGCCCGACTTGTGAATCTCGGCGGTGCCGTAGAAGCGCGCGATGCCGCCCTTGGGCAGCACGCCGGCCGCGCGCAGCTCGGACTTGCGCATGAACACCGTGACCTTGGACTTGTCGGCCATGTTGGCGCTCGTCGAGCCTTTCCCGCGCTCCCACAGCGCCAGGTGGTCGTCGTCGTAGACCATCGTGCTTCCGCGCGGCGTGATCTGCGCGAACCCGTTCGGCAGCACTGTCCCGACCAGGCACACGCTGGCCGGAAAGGCGGAGTTGATGTGCTCGTGAAGAACCTTGGGGATGGTGGCCACTGGTCGATACCTCCGGCCGGATTATAATTCGGCCGGCACGCGAGGAGAATCGTGAGAACAGGCGCGGAATATCGAGCGGCGTTGCGCGACGGGCGCCGGGTCTGGGTCCTCGGCGAAGGTCTGGTCGAGGACGTGACCGTGCATCCGGCCACGCGCGCGACCGTCGACGAGTACGTGGCCTGGTACGACCGCCACTTCGATCCGGAGTGGCAGGACATCGTCCTCACGCCGCCCGACGCTCGGGGCGCCCGCGCGCCGTGGGCCTTCACCTTGCCGACGAGCGTGAACGATCTGCGCGCGATGGGCCGGTCGTTCTCCGCAACGACCTTTCTGAGCGCGGGCAACATCACGCACACGCCCGCGTACGGCAACCTCATCGCGCTCGGCATCCTCGACGCCGTCCAGCAGCGCAACGTGTCCGCCGAGCAGATCGCGAATGCCGCCGCGCATCGCGAGCACATCGCCCGGACCGGGCGGTTTCTCACCTTCTCCGCGGGCGCGGCCACGATCGGCTATCGCATGCGGCCGGACCCCGGTGAGCGCCTCGCCCTCACGCTCGTGCGCGAGACCGACGCCGGCATGGTCGTCCGCGGCAAGGTCGGCATGCACACGAGCCCCGTCTACGCCGAGGAGGTCTACGTCGGCAGCCACTGCGGCATCGATCGCGGCGCGCACCGCGCCACCTTCGTCGTGCCCGTCGCGGCGCCCGGGGTGACGGTGCTCTGCCGGAAGATCGCCGCCCGCCATCCGAACCCGTTCATGTCTCCGCTGAGTAGCCGCTTCGACGAGCTCGACGGGCAGATGTGGCTCGACGACGTGTTCATCCCGTGGGAGCGCATATTCCTGATGGACGTGACGCCCGAGCCGATGGCGTCCTGGCTCTTCTGGCATCAACTCTATTGCTGGCTCTCGAAGGCCGAGTTCACGCTCGGCCTGGCGCTCGCCTGCACGCACGCGATGGGGCTCGTCGAGCACGAGCCGACCATCGAGTACCTGATCGATCTGGTGGTCGACGTCCAGACCGTGCGGAGCTGCCAGACCGCCGCCGAGCTCGATCCGGAGTTCACCGCCGAGGGCTACTGCATCCCCGGGCGCGGCCACATCGCCGCCGGCACCATCGCGATCCAGAAGGCGCGCCAGCGCATGGCCGAGATCCTGCGAATCCTGCCGGGCTCGTCCCTCGTCGTCGCGCCCTCCGACAAGGACCTGGCGGCGCCGGAGGTGGGCGCCGGCCTGGACGAATCGTTCGGGGGCGGGGGCTACACGGCCCTGCAGCGCTCGGCCTTGCTGCAGCTGGCCTGCGACCACGTCAGCTCCGCGCTCGACGGCCGCGAGTCGGCGTTCGAGCTGCACGCCAACGGCGGCATCCCGGCCTGGCGCGGACGGATGCGGCGCTACTTCAGCCGCTACAGCGAGCTCGCCAACGGCGTCCTGGGCTCCCTGAGCCTCGACATGCCCAGGCTCGATCTCGAGGGCCTTCGCGCCGCTCCCCTCACCCCGCGCCGCCCGGTGACCCCGCCGCGGTAGCACGCGGCCGTAGCGCGGCCATCACGAGGCGCCAGCGCCGCACCGTGCCCGGCACCAGCCCCTCGGGCATGAAGACGACGATGACGACGAAGATCGCCCCGAGCAGGAAGTTCCAGCGCTCGATGTAGGCGCTCGCCACGTTCTTCACGACCACGACCAGCGCCGCCCCGGCGATCGGCCCCAGCAACGTCGCCGTGCCGCCGGCGATCACCATCAGGAGCGCCTCGGCCGAGGCGGTGAGCGCCACCGCCTGCGGGCTCACGAACTGGTTGTAGTAGAGGTAGAGCAGCCCGGCCACGCCGCTCCAGAAGCCCGAGAGCAGGAACGAGAGAAACCGGATCATCCAGACGTGGTAGCCGAGCGCGTTCATACGCCGGGGCTGATCGCGCGTGCCGCGTACGCTGGCGCCGAACGGCGAGGCGACGAACACGGCCAGCGAGGCCACCGCCACCAGGAACACGACGAGCGTCGCCCAGTAGAAGCTCGCCGGAGTCATGAGCGTGAAGCCGAGCGGGCTCGGCCGGCCCCGGATGGCGATGCCGTTGTCGCCGTTGGTGAGGCTGATCCAGCGATACGCCACACCCCACACGATCTGGCCGAGCGCCACCGTGATCATGACGAAGGCCAGCCCGGTCCCGCGCAGGGCGAGCACCGCGAAGAGCGCGGCGGCCAGGAGCGTCAGGGCCAGGGCGCCCGCCACGACGACGACGTGACCGTGGCCGTCGTTCATGATCTTCGCGCCCGCGTAGGCGGCGATGCCGAAAAGCCCGGCGTGGCCCAGGCTGACCAGCCCGGCGTAGCCGGCCAGCACGTTCACGCCGAGCGCGAAGATCGCGTAGAAGAGGATCTGGCTGGCGATGTTGACGTAGTAGGTCCCGCCGATCCAGAGCGGCACGGTCGCCAGTAGCACCAGCGCCGCCGCGAGCGCGAGCCGTCTCACGCGGCGGGCCGCCCGAACAAGCCCTGCGGTCTCACGACCAGCACGACGAGCATCGGCAGGAACAGCACGACGTACGCGAGCTCGGGGAACATCGCCTGGCCGAAGTTGTAGAGGAAGCCGACCACGAAGCTCCCCACGAGCGAGCCGACGAGACTTCCGCTGCCCCCCAGGATCACCACGACCAGGGCGAGCGGCAGCATCTCCTGGTCGAGGCCGGGATAGACCGAGAGGATCGGCCCGCCGATCACCCCGGCGAACCCCGCGAGCCACGCGCCGAGGCAGAACACGATGGTGAAGAGCCGCGAGACTCGAATGCCGACGACCCGCGCCATCGCCGGATCGTCGACCCCGGCGCGGATCATCGCGCCGAGCCGGGTCCGGTCGAGCATCGCCCACAGCACGACGGCGACGACCACCGCGATCAGGCTGATGGCCAGGCGATACGTTGGAAAGCCCATGCCCATGATCGAGGTGACGCCGCGGAGCGCGCTCGGCGTCGCGATCCGGATCGGGTCGCCGGTCCAGACCAGCAAGCAGACGTCGGCGATCATGAAGGACAGGCCGAGCGTGACCAGCACCTGCGCGAGCTCGGCCCCGATGAGACGACGCAGGATAAGGCGCTCCACGAGCCCGCCGAGTGCGGCCACCAGGAGCCCACCGACGATCGCGGCCGTCCAGAAGTCGAGGCCGTGGGCGATCAGGCTCGTTGCCAGATACGCGCCGAGCATGAAGAAGGAGCCGTGCGTGAGGTTCGGGATCTTCATGAGCCCGAAGATCAACGAGAACCCGGCCGAGAGCAGGAACAGTAGCCCGCCCAGCGTGATGCTATTGACGGCGAGCACCACCCACAAGCTCATGCGGGCCGCTGACTGTGCGGGTCAGCTCTTGAGAGGGGGATAGTCGCGGGAGTAGACCGGCTGCGAGAGGAACCACTTCTCGTCGTAGGTCCAGAACTGGCTGACCTTGGGATAGGTCTTGATCGTCGTGTTGACGAGCTTATCGCCCTTCTTCTCGCACCGCCGGATGTAGAAGGCGCCCACCACGTTGCCGAGGTGGTCGAACGTGAAGGAGCCACGCGGCGTGTCGGTCAGTGACACCGAGCGCAGGGCCCGGATCAGCGCGTCACGGTCCTCGGTCTTGCTGCCCGTCTTCTCGAGCGCGGCCTCGGCGACCAGGCCGTTGATGTAGAGCCCGGCCGAGTAAAGCCCGGGCATGTTGCCGTAGTCCTTGACCATACCGTCGATGAGCCGCTTGTTGGTCGGCGTGTCGAGGTCGGCGGTGTACGCCGAGCACGAGATCACGCCCACGGCCTCGTCGCCGAACGACTTCATGAGGGCGTCGTCGCACGCCGTCCCGCTGCCGAGCACGGGCAGCTTGAGACCCTGGTCCTGGTACTGCTTCATGAACTTCACCGGATTGGAGCCGGCGAACCCCTGAACGACCGCGTCGACGCCGCTGATCTGGGCCAGGTACGGCGCGTAGTCCGGCGTCACGAGCGGGGGCCAGAGCTTCTTGACCACTCGTCCGCCGGCGTCCTCGAAGACGCGCTGGAAGCCGGCCATCTGCTCGTGGCCGAATGCGAAGTCGTCGGCGATCGTGATGACGCGCTTGTACTTGAGCTCCTTGGCCGCATAGTCGGCCAGTGGGTGCATGTACTGCGCTGAGGTTCCGGATGCGCGCACGAAATACGGATTCGGCCGGCGCTGGGTCATGTCCTCGGCGGCGGCGAGGCTGAGGATCGGCATCTTGGCCTGGGCGGTGTAGTCGGTAATGGCCAGCAGCTCGAAGGCGGCCAGCGGCCCGAAGATCATGTCGACTTTGTCGCGCTCAACGAGCTCCTGAGTCTTGGTCTTCGTGCCGGCGGGGTTGCCGCCGGTGTCGGCCACGATCAGCTCGACCTTCCGCCCGGCGATCGTGTAGTTGCGGTCCTTGAAGAACCGGATGGTGCCCTGCTCCATCTGGATGCCGCCCGCCGCGAGCGGCCCCGTCTTGACGGTCAGCAGGCCGATGCGGATCGGCTTCGGCTGCGCGATCGCCGGGAACGCCAACGAGGCGGTGACCGCCGCGCCGGCGGCGCCGGCCAGGAATTCACGACGACGGACCTTGACCGCCATCTCGTTTCCTCGTCGACTCAGTAGCTCTTGGGCAGCCCGAGAACGTGCTCCGAGAGGTAGTTGAGCACCATCTGCTGAGATACCGGCGCGATCTTGTAGAGCCGCACCTCGCGCCAGAGCCGCTCGACGTAGAACTCCTTCGCGTACCCGTAGCCGCCGTGCGTCTGGAGCGCGACATCGCAGGCCTCGAAGCCCGCCTCGGCCGCCATCAGCTTGGCGGTGTTCGACTCGGCGCCGCAGGGCCGGCCGTTGTCGAAGAGCCACGCCGCCTTCAGGCACATCAGCTCGGCCGACTCGAGCTTCGCCCACGCCATGGCGAGCGGATGCGCGATCGCCTGGTTCTGGCCGATCGCCCGATCGAACACGACCCGCTCCTTCGCGTACTGCACGCCCCGCTCGAGCGCCGCCCGTCCAATCCCGACCGCCTCGATGCCGGTGAAGACGCGCTCCGGGTTGAGCGAGTCAAGCAGGTGGTAGAAGCCGCGCCCGACCTCGCCCACGACGTCCTCCGCCGGGATCTCGAGCCCGTCGATGAAGATCTCGTTGGAGTCGACCGCCGCCCGCCCGAGCTTCTCGATCTCGCGCACGGTGATCTTCGCGCGATCGAACGGCGTGAAGAAGAGCGTCATGCCCGCATAGGGCGACGAGGCCTCCCGCGGCGAGGTGCGCGCGAGCAGCAGCATGTGGGTCGCGTGCTGGGCATTCGTGTTCCAGACCTTGCGGCCGTTCACGACGAACCGGTCGCCATGGCGCTCGGCGCGCGTCTGGATGCGGGACGTGTCGGTGCCGGCGTTCGGCTCGGTCACGCCGAACGACATGATGATCTCGCCCGTGGCCACGTTCGGCAGATAGCGCCGCTTGAGCTCCTCCGACCCGTGCTTGATCACGGGCATCGGCGGGAACATGTAGAAGTGGATCGGCGAGGCGCCCGTCGTCCCGGCCCCGGCGGCGCAGATCTCGTGGAGCATCAAGGCCGCCTCGGTCACGCCGAGGCCGGAGCCACCGTACTCCTCCGGAATGATCATGCCGAGCCAGCCCGCCTGCGCGAAGGCCCGGATCCAGTCCATGGGGTACTCGGCTTTCCGGTCCTTCTCGAGCCAGTAGTCGAGCGAAAAAGATCGCGCGAGCGTGGCCACTTCTTTTCGGATCAGCTCTTGTTGCTCGGTTAGCTGGAAGTCCATGCGCGCGATTGTAACGTACTGGGCGCGCGCGCGGCGGCGCTAGGTGTCGAGCGGTCGTGGCTCCGTCGCACGAGCCTAGAGGGACGGCTCGGGCCGGGGTTCAGGCCGGGGGTGGGGTTTTTCGGGCGGTGCTATGATGCGCGAAATGGCGGTGCAAGGGCTGTACGCGCTGCAGAACGGGTTCATGGGGTTCGAGCGGTCCGGGCTCTTTTACGGTGAGTTCTCGGGGGATCGCGTTCGGATTCCGATCGCGTGCTGGCTCGTGCGCACCTCGGACGCCATGATCCTCTTCGACACAGGCCTCTCGCCGCGCGCGGTGCCCGGCCTTCTGCGAAACGACCCGCTGGCGCGCTTCACCGAAGAAGATCTGCTGGTGCACCGCCTGGACCTGGTCGGGCTCGAGCCCGACAACGTGGACATGGTGGTGCTGTCCCACCTCCACTACGATCACGCCGGCGGCGCGGCGCTCTTCCCGAAGTCCGAGCTGGTCGTTCAGAAGGACGAGTACTCGTACGCCCACTACCCGAGCTCGTTCTTCGAGTCGTTCTACTACCGGAAGAACTTCGATCTCCAGGGCTATCGCTGGCGGCTCCTCGACGGCGACACCGAGCTCCTGCCCGGCGTGACGATCTTGCGATCGGACGGGCACACGCCGGGCCATCAGTCCTTGCTGGTCGAGCTGCCGGAGTCGGGGCCGGTCATTCTCACCGGCGACGCCTGCTACTGGAACGAGCACGCCGACAAAGAGCGCGTGCCCGGCGTCGTCTGGAACCCGACCCTGGCGCTGCACTCGCTCCGCAAGCTCAAGACGATCGCGCGGCTCATGCGCGGTCGGATCTTTCCCGGTCACGACCCGATCTTCTGGGAAACCGTCAAGCAGGCGCCCGACGCCTACCGCTGAGGCAGTGCGAGCCGGACGACGTCGCGGGGTTGGGCCCTGCCGTCGGAGGCGAGCGATACAAAAAGGACAGGAGAGTGCCATGAAGGACGGGCTCAAGTTCGTGGACAGCGACATGCACATCATGGAGCCGCCGGACCTCTTCGACCGCTACCTGGATCCGAAGTTCAAGGACCGGGTCAGCGTGCCGGTCGGCGCCGACGGTCGCCCCAAGCGCGGCGCGGCCGGGCTCACCATCATCGACGGCCTCCCGACGTCCGACATGGACCTGCAGCAGTACCGAAAGCGCGTCCGGAGCAGCGGGCCGCAGAGCACGCAGCCCCTCTCGGGCTCGCGCCTGTTCGACACCGGCCGGCTCGACTTCGCCGTCGCGCGCGACTACGACCCGGTCGCCCAGGTCATGGGCATGGAGATGGAGGGCGTCGACATCGCGGTGAACTACCCCACCGCGGGTCTCGCGCTACTCGGGCGCGACAACATGGACCCCCAGATGTCGCTGGCCATCTGCCAGGCGTACAACAACTGGATCCACGAGTTCTGCGCCTACAGCCCGGACCAGCTCAAGTGGGTAGCGATGCTGCCCGTGCACGACGTTCACCTGGCCTGCCGCGAGCTCGTGCGGTGCGTGCGTGAGCTCGGGGCCGTGGGTTCCTTCATCCGGCCCAATCTGGTCAACGGCCACTACTGGCACTCCAACTACTGGGATCCGCTCTATTCGATCCACGAGGAGCTCGACGTGACGTGGGGCTTCCACGAGGGCGTGAGCGCGCTTTACTCGCGCATGATCCCGCTCTATGGCGAGAACCGGTTCTATCGCCACGTCGCGAGCCACTGGATCGAGATGCAGCAGGCGCTGATCGCGATGATCATCGGCGGCGTGTTCGAGTTCCACCCGCGGCTCCGCGTCGGTTACCTGGAAGCCCAGAACTCCTGGGTGCCGGGTCTCCTGTCCCGCATCGAGTGGGACTACCCGCAGTATCGCGACTCGCACGCGCCCTATCTCGCGCTGACCCCGCGCGAGTACTTCCGCCGCAACTGCTGGGCCGCGGTCGAAGGCAGCGAGCCGGAGATCGAGGCGACGGCGGGGCTGATCGGCGCCGATCGGATGTGCATCTCGACCGACTATCCGCACTTCGACTCGAACTTCCCGCACGTGTCGACGAACCTCTTGAAGAACGTGCCGCGTGAGATCGCGGGCCAGATCATGGCCGGCGGCGCGCATCTCTACGGGTTCACCGAGGAGCACTTCAAGAAGGCCGACGCCGCCGCCGCGAAGATCGCCGCTCGGCGCTAAGCGGCGCCCGATCGAGCCGGGGGGCTTTCAGGCCCCCCGGCTCGCGTCAGCGCGAAGGCCGAAGCCGGGGATCGATCACCAGCAGAAAGAACAGCAGGTAAGCCATCCCGCCCGTCAGCCCCCCCAGCACGTCGCTCGTCCAGTGAGAGCGTAGATAGAGGCGGCTCACCGCGACCCCGAGGATCAACAGCACCAGGCCGGCCGTGGCCGTCCACCGCCAGAGGGGACGCATCTCGACGGTCCAGACGAGATAGATCAGGACGCCGAAGAACACGACGGCGCCGAATGTGTGCGCGCTCGGAAAGCCGTAGGGCGAGAGCTTGGGGCGGGGCCGCCCGACGATCCACTTCGAGAGCGAGATGAACGCGAACGATCCGGCCACCATCGCCGGCACATACCGCGCCGCCCGGTGACCCTGGCGCCTGAGCAGGACGTAGCCGGCGGCGCTCAGCGGGAACAGGACCCATCCAGAGCCGATGAAGCTCAAGGTCTGCATCAGCGGCCTGAGCTCACGGTACTGCGCCGAGCGGAGCAGATCGTGCGCCGTGTGATCGAGGTCGAAGAAGTGCTGGCCGTACGCGAGGACGGCGAGCACCAGGAATGCGAGCGCGAAGCCGATCGCCAGGACGAGCACCGCCCACCGGAGCGCTTGCATCCGCCCCGATTATGGCATCGGGGCTGTGGATCAGACGAGAAGCTCTCCGCCGTCCTCGGCCGCCTCGACCGGGAGAGCGTCGAGCCGCGCGAGCATGTCTTCGCCCATGTGAGTCAGGATCAGCCGCCGGCAGTCCAGGTGCCTGCGATGCTGCAGCAAGGTCGCCAGGTCGAGGTGGTACTTGACCCGCTTGTCGTACATGAGCGCCTCGGCGATGAAGAGATCGGCGCCGCGCGCGGCGTCGATCAAGCTCTCCGTCCACTCCGTGTCGCCGGAGTACGCGACGACTTTCCCCTCGCCGCCGACCCGAGCGCGAACGGCGGCGCCCCGCTCGCGTGGGACACCTCGAACCCGGTGACCTGCACCGGCCCGACCTCGACCGGCACGCGATCGGCCAGCTCCACGAAGCGAGTCTCGAATTTGCGCTCGACCCGGGTCGACCCGGGGAAGAGCGCCTCCATCGTCGCGCGCACCCGCGCTTCGACACCCGGCGGCCCCACCACGACCAGCGCACGGGTCCGGCGCTTGAACTGGCCGTCGAGGATCATGAAGGGCACGCCGCCGAAGTGGTCGCCGTGCAGGTGCGAAAGGATCACCGCGTCGATCGCCTGCGGGTCGACGCCGAAGCGCCGCATCGCGATCAAGGACGACGCGCCGCAGTCGAGGAGGAGCTGGCTCGCGCCGGATTCGAGGTGGATACACGTCTGGAACCGTCCGCCGCTGCCGAACGCGTCGCCGGATCCCAGAAAGCGGACCTTCACGGAGCCCTCCTCCCAGCACTCATGATATCGTGCCGCTCATGAGCGCCGTCGCCCGTCTCGCCGAGTTCGTCGTCAAGACCACGCTCGAGGATTGCCCGTCCGAAGCCGTCGCGCGGGTTCGGCGCGCCGCGCTGGACACGCTCGGGGTCATGCTGGCCGGAGCCGACGAGCCCGTCGCGCGCATCGTGCGCAACGTCGTCCGCGCCGAGGGCGGTGTCGCGCTCGCGACGGTCGTTGGGACGACGCTCAAGACCGCGCCCGGCTGGGCGGCCCTGGCCAACGGCGCCGCCGGTCACGCGCACGACTTCGACGACACGAACTTCGCCCTGCTCGGACACCCGAGCGTGCCGCTGCTCGTCGACGGCCCTCGCCGCTGCGGAAGCCGAGACGGCCGCGGGCCGGGCGCTCGTCCTCGGCTACATCATCGGGTTCGAGATCGACGTCACCCTCGGCACCGCGCTGAACCCGGATCACTATACGCGGGGCTGGCACGCCACCTCGTCGATCGGCACGCTCGGCTGCGCCGCGGCGGCCGCGCGCATCATGGGACTCGACCTCGTCCAGACGCGCCACGCCCTCGCCATCGCCGCCTCTCACGCCTCCGGGCTCAAGGAGAACTTCGGCTCGATGACGAAGCCCTATCACGCGGGCCACGCCGCGCGGAACGGGCTCCTTGCCGCGCAGCTCGCGCGCGAGGGCATGACCGCGTCCGAGACCGCGCTCGAAGGCCGGCAGGGATATGCCTCGGCCTTCGGCGGCGCCGCCCGCGGCTTCGATCAGGCCCTCGAGGGCCTCGGCCGCACCTGGCATCTCCTGGGCTCCGGCATCGCGGTCAAGCCCTACCCGTCGTGCGCCCTGACGCATTCGGCGATCGACGCGCTCATCGATCTTCGCGCCGAGCACCGGCTGAGCCCGGGCGACGTCGCCGCGGTGCAGGTCGGCGTGACCCGGGTCGTCCCCGACGTGCTCGCGCACGCGCGCCCCACGACCGCGCTCGAGCGGAAGTTCTCGATGCAGTTCTGCGCCGCCGCCGCGCTCGCCGAGGGCCGAGTCGACTTCGGCTCGTTCACCGACGGCGAGGTCGCCAACGCGCGAGACACGCGAGCTGATGGAGCGGGTCGCCATGGTGGTCGACCCAGGGCTGCCGGAGGGCGTCGAGCAGCACGCGTGGAGCCGGGTCACGGTGCGGCTCCGCGACGGGCGCACCTTGTCGACCGAGCCGCGGGGCGCGCGGGGTCATCCCGATACGCCGCTCTCCGATGCGGCGCTCCGCGACAAGTTCCTGGCGTGCGCGCAGACGGTGCTCACGCCGGACGAGGCCGCCGGCATCGCGGAGCAGATCGGCCACCTCGAAGACATCCCGGACATCCGCGCGCTGACCTCACGCCTCGAGGGAAACCTGGACTAGCACGAGCAGGACGAGATAGGAGACGCGAATGGGCGTACTCGACGGGATCAGGATTCTCGAGCTGGCGCGCGTGGCGCCGGCCGAGCTGCCGGCGATGATGCTGGCCGACATGGGCGCCGAGGTTCTCAAGATCGAGACGCCCGAGCCCGGCCGCGATTCGAGCGACGAGTGGGCTCGCCGCACGATCCACACTTCGTCAACCGCAACAAGCGCTCGATGACCCTCAACCTGAAATCACCCGAGGGTCAGGCGGTGTTCAGCAAGCTCGCCACGACGGCCGACGTGATCGTCGAGGGCTTCCGGCCGGGCGTGATGAAGCGTCTGGGCGCCGACTACGAGACCCTGCACGCCCTCAACCCCCGGCTGGTCTACTGCTCGCTCTCCGGCTTCGGCCAGGACGGCCCGTATCGCGATCGCCCGGCGCACGACATGAACTACCTCTCGCTCGCCGGGGTGCTCGGCCTCATCGGCGAGAAGGACCGCAAGCCGGTGATCCCGCTCAACCTGGTCGCGGACTACGCGGGGGCCAGCTTGCACGGTGCCCTCGGCATCATGATGGCGCTCTTCGCGCGAGAGCGCACGGGGCGCGGCCAGCACGTCGACGTGTCGTACCTCGACACGACGGTCTCCCTGCTCGCGGCGACGCCCAACATGCGCTTCTTCTTCAGCGACGGTCTCGCGCCGCGCCGCGGCGAGGGCTTCCTCGGCGGCTCGTATCCCTACTACGCCATCTACACGACGCGCGACGACAAGCTCCTGACGATCGGCTGCACCGAGCCGTGGCTCTGGGAGAACTTCTGTAACGCGATCGGGCGGCCCGACTTCAAGCGCTTCGCGCGGACCACGGATCAGCTCGTGCGCGCGGCCAACGCCGAGGAAGAGGCCGCGCGGAACGAGATCGAGGCGCTCATCCGGACCCGCGACCGCGACGAGTGGTACGAGCTCCTCGTGAAGGCCGACGTCTGCGTCGGCAAGGTCTACGACATTCCCGAGATGGTCGCCGGACCCGCAGATCAACCACCGCCGCATGGTCGTCGACGTCGAGCATCCCGACGCAGGGACGGGTGCGGCAGTTCGGGGTCGCCATCAAGCTGTCGGACACGCCCGGAGCGATCCGGAGCGCGGCGCCGACGCCCGACGAGCACACCGAGGACGTGCTGAAGGACCTCGGCATGACGGCCGGCGAGATCGCCGACCTCCGACGGAAGGGAATCGTCGAGTAGCGAGCGCGTGACGCGGGCCTGGCGCCAGCTCACGCTGCTCTCGCTCGCCGAGCTGCTCGCGCTCTCGCTGTGGTTCAGCGCGTCGGCCGTCCTGCCGGCGCTCAGGCGCGAGTGGGGTCTGACCGACGGCGGGGCCGCCGGCCTCACGATCGCGGTGCAGGCCGGGTTCATCGCCGGCACCTTGCTCAGCGCGCTGACCAACCTGCCCGACGTCTTCTCGGCGCGCCGGGTGATGAAGGTCGGCATCGTGCTGGGCGCCGCGACGAACGCCGCGTTCGCCCTCTGGGTCTCGAGCCTCTGGCCGGCGCTGATCCTCCGGTTCGCCACGGGCGTGTGCCTGGCCGGCGCTTATCCCCCGGCGATGAAGATCATGTCGACGTGGTTCCGTGAGGGCCGCGGCCTGGCGCTCGGCATTCTCGTGGGCGCGCTCACCGTCGGCTCGGCGGCGCCTCATCTTGTGTCAGCGGTCACCTCCCTGCCCTGGCGCGAGACCTTGCTGGTCGCGTCCGCCCTGGCCGTGGCCGGCGCCGTCGTCGTGCAGCTCTGGGTCATGGACGGCCCGTCATCAATTCCCCTCGGCACGATTCGATATCCGGATGGCGGCGCGCCGTCTTCCGTAACCGGGGACCGCGACTGGCGTGCTTCGGCTACCTCGGCCACATGTGGGAGCTCTACGCGATGTGGGCCTGGATCGCCGTGTTCCTGGCGGCGAGTCTCGAGGCGGCGGGCGGGGGCAGCTACGGCGGGCTCAATCCCAGCGCCGCGGCGTTCGTGGTGATCGCGCTCGGCGGCTTCGGATGCTGGGCCGGCGGCGTCGCGTCGGACCGGTGGGGGCGAACGACCTCGACGATGATCGCGATGGCCTTGTCGGGCGCCTGCGCGGCAACGATCGGCCTGACGTTCGGCGGGCCGCCGCTCCTGACCCTGCTCGTCGCGATGGTGTGGGGCATCACGTCATCGCCGACTCCGCCCAGTTCTCGACCGCGATCACGGAGCTCTCGCCGCCCGCGTACGTGGGCACCGCGCTCACGACGCAGACGTGCGTCGGCTTCGCGCTGACGATGGTCTCGATCTGGCTCGTTCCGTCGCTCGTGGCGCGCGCCGGCTGGCGATGGGCGTTCGCGATGCTGACGATCGGGCCGGCGTTCGGCGTGCTCGCGATGGGCCGACTTCGCGCGGCGCCCGAGGGCGAGGAAGCTCGCCGGGGGCCGACGCTAGATGAGAACGCGTCTCACGCGAGCTGGAGGTTCGTCTGCAGGCGACGCAAGAGCGGAAGCCCCTGGTCACCGAGCCATGCCTTCGTGGATTCGAAGCCGAAGCGGAGCGCGGCGCGGCTGGCCTCGAAGCCCATCGACGGGCCGAAGAGCGCGGTTTCGTCGCGCCCAGGCTGGATCAGGATGAAACTCGGTGCGCGGATGCTTGATCCGGAGCGTCGACAGACCGAGCTGCAGGAGGTTCTGGCTGTAGATGCGGCCCGCCTGCTCCATGATCGTGTAGAGCCCGCGATTGCGCAGCGGCACGACCCCGCCGTCCGGGTTGGGGACGAGCGGGTTGACCACGATCACCACGTCGGCGCCGGCCTCGGCCGCCAGGTCCGCGTGGCCGCTGAACCCCACCCCGCCGTCGACGTAGTCGCGGCCGCGCACGGTGTAGGGCTCGAAGAACCCGGGGATCGCCGACGACGCCGCCACCGCCTCGCTGATCGGGACGTCGCGAAGCGCGTCGCGGCCGAACACCACGCGCTGCGCCCGGTCGAGGTCGATCGCGGGGATCAGGAGCACACGCTCGAGCGCCGTGAAGGAGTTCTGCAGCCCGCCGGCGGCGAAGGTCTCCCGCATGTAGCGCTCGAGCGCGGTCAGCGAGAAGAACCCGGCAGGCAGGTCGCGCTCCGCGGCGGCCAGCATGTCGGGGACCGAGCCGCGCACCGCGGTCATGGCGTTCTTGCTGACCGCCCACAGGAGCCGGCCGAACCGCCCGGCGGCGTGGCGGAACGAGTTCGACGCGTAGACGGCGCCGCGCCGGAAGTTCAGGGGGTGCTCCAGGTCCTGGTCGATGATGCGGTAGATCTCGGACGCCCGGACGCCGTTGGCGAGCAGGCTCGCCACGACGGAGCCCGCGCTGCAGCCCACGTAGATGTCGAAGTCGCTCGCGGCGCTGACCCGATCCTCGATCGCGGCAATAACGCCCACCTCGTACATGCCGCCGATGACGCCGCCGCCGGCCAGCGCCAGGGCGTAGCGCGGCCGCCGTGCCCGCCAGCGCCCCACCACGCGCTTGAGAATGTTCATGATCGCCTCAATTGTAACAACCTTGCCAGCAATCGAGTTGCCAGGCCGGATCGTATCCGGAAACTCCTGATTTAACTGACAATCGGTCCCCATGCGGTCTTCATGGAGAGCAGACAAAGCGGCAAGTTCCTTGACACCTGGTCGATCCGCGGTCATCTGGATGGTCAATTCTGAACCACCGACGGGTGGAGAATTTCGCGCTTTGGCATCTCAAAGGGCTCCAAAGAAGAGCCGACTTCAGGAACGACGCCGACTTGCGCGCGCACCGGAATTGGTATCCGCCTTGCTGCCCAGAAGGCCGCCATGACCGAAGCGCTGCGCGCCGACCTCCACATCCACACGCGGGAGGGCGAGCCCTGCATCTCGTACAACGCCCGCGAAATCATCGCCCGCGCCGCGCGCGAGGGCTACCGCGTGCTCAGCATCAGCAACCACGACACCCGCACGTTCAACGACGAGCTGGCCGCGTTCGCGCGTGACCTTGGCATCGTCCTGATCCCGGGGGTCGAAGTCACTGTCGAGGGCCGGCACGTCCTCGTCTACAACGCCGACGTCGAGGTCGACAAGCTCTCGACCTTCGCCGGCCTCAGGCGGTATCGGACGCCCGAGTGGCTGGTGGTCGCGCCCCATCCGTTCTTCCCGGCGTCCTACTGCCTGCGCGAGAAGCTGTGGCAGGAGATCGAGCTGTTCGACGCGATCGAGTTCAGCCACTTCTACACGCCGCGGGTCGACTTCAATCGGGCCGCGGTCAAGCTGGCGCATGCCCTGGGCCTGCCGCTGATGGGGACCTCGGACAGCCACCTCGACGTGCAGTTCGGGACAACCTTCTCGCTGATCGAGGCCGCGCCGACCGTCGAATCGGTGCTGGCGGCCATCAAGGCAGGGCACGTCAGCGTCGTCAGCCGCCCACTGACGCTCACGCGCTGCGCGAGCATCCTCGCCCAGCACACCGTGGGCGCCGCCCGGGAACGCGCGCGAAGCTGGTGGCGCCCGAACACGCCGTCCCCGCAGACGATCCTGACGCCGCGCTGACGCGCGGCAGCTAGCTCAGGTCGAAGACCAGGAGCTCCGCCGGCTCGAGTCCGATGAGACGCAGCGCCGGCTCGGCGCTGACCGCCGCCCCGTCGCTCTCCCACAGCGGTTGGCCGTTCAAGGTGATGGCGCCGCGGGCGACCTGCACCCATGCGTGACGCTCGTCGCCGAGCTCGTACACCACTTCCTGGTCGCGCTCGAGCAGGGCTGAGTAGAGGCGGACGTCCTGATGGATGGTGACGGCCGAGCCGCCGCCACGCGGCCCGGCGATCAGGCGCAGCACTCCTCGCTTGTCCGCGTCCGGGATCGTCTTCTGCTCGTAGCTCGGCTCGTGGCCGCGGCGGTCCGGCACGATCCAGATCTGTAAGAAGTGGACGGGCTCGCTCGGCGACGGATTGAACTCGCTGTGCGTGACGCCGGTGCCGGCGCTCATCCGCTGGATCTCGCCCGGGCGAATCACGGAGCCGGTGCCCAGGCTGTCGCGATGCTGCAGCGCCCCCTCCAGGACGTAGCTGATGATCTCCATGTCCCGGTGACCGTGGGTCGGAAAGCCGCGGCCGGCCTGCACGCGGTCCTCGTTGATCACGCGCAGGGTGCGAAACCCCATGTGGCGGGGGTCGTAGTACTCGCCGAACGAAAACGTGTGCGAGGTGTCGAGCCAGTCGAAGTCGAAATGACCGCGGTCGGCCGCGGCGCGCCGCGTGATCACGGCTGAGTCCCGGACTGGCCGACTTCCCGGTTCCGGCGCAGCCGCTCCAGCTCGGGCTCGACGTACTTCTCGCGGCACTCCGGGCAGATCCCGTGCGTGAACTGGGCGTCGGAGTGGCCCTCGATGTAGGTCTCGACCTGCTGCCAGTAGTTGCGGTCGTCGCGGACCTTCTTGCAGTACGAGCAGATCGGCAAGAGCCCCTGAAGCTGCTTGACGCGCGTGAGCGCCTCTTCCAGCTCGCGCACCCGATCGGCGAGCGCCGACTGGAGCGCGAGCATCCGGAAGCCGACCTGCACCCGCGCGCGCAGCTCCTCTCGCTCGAACGGCTTGACGATGTAGTCGTCGGCGCCCGCGCCGAGCCCGGTGACGATGTCCTGGGTTCTCGCCTTCGCGGTGACGAAGATGAGATAGGGCTTCGGCTCGCGGCCCAGCGCGCGGACCCGCGTGCACAGCTCGAGGCCGTCCATCCCCGGCATCGTCCAGTCGAGGATCGCGAGCGCCGGCGGATCGTCGTTCTGGAAGAGCTCCCACGCCTGCTCGCCGCTGGAGGCCGAAGTCACCTGATAGCCCCAGCCCGTCAAGGACGCCTCGTGCAATCGCCGCACGATCGGCTCGTCGTCGACGATCAGCACTCTCACGTCGTCGCCTCGAGGTCGAGCCGGTCGGTCCAGGCGGGGTCGGCGAAGAACGCGATGACGCGATCCATCTCGCGGGCGATCTGCGCCACGAGATCGGGGCCGTCTTCCGTGTGCCCGTCGTGGGCCGCGTCCTCGAGCGCGAGCGCCGCCGTCTGCAGGCGGGTCGCTCCCAGGATCGCCGCGGAGCCTTTCAGGTTGTGCGCCACGTGCTCGATCTGCTGGGCGTCCGCCTCGGTCAGCGCGGCGCGTATCGCCTGAAGACGCTTGGGACCATCGTCGACGAAGATCCCGACGAGCTCGGAGAGCAGACGCCGGTCGCCGCCGAGCCATCGCATCGCCACCGCGAGATCCACCGGATGCTCGGCCGCGCGATCCACGCCGTTACACCTCCGCCAGGTCCTCGCCGACGGCGACCGTCCCGGCGAAGTCCAGTCTGGCGGCGGCCACCAGCTCGGCGGGCACCGAGCCGGGCATCAGGTGGGTGATGACGAGCTGCTTGGCGCCGGCGGCCCGCGCCACGCGGCCCACGTCGGCGGGCTGCGTGTGGTAGGAGGCCAGGTCCTTGATCTTCTCCTCCAGCGAGGACCAGCCACAGCCCGGGAACCAGGAGGTCTTCGACATTTCGCAGCATTCGTGAATGAGGCAATCGACCCCGTGGCTCCATCGGACGAGGTTCTCGCACGGCCGCGTGTCGCCCGAGACGACGATCGAGCGGCCGCCGCCGTCGAACCGGAACCCGAAGGCCGGCTTCACCGGGTCGTGCTCGACCAGGAACGCGCTCACCCGCACCGTACCGGTATCGAGGATCTTGCCCTCCTCGATCTCGGTGACACGCACCTCGGGCGGCCGCCGCTCGTGCATGTGCGAGCGCCGCACCTCGATGTCCCAGCTCAGGTAGTCGAGGAGCTTGTCGACCTGACGCTTCGTCCCGGCCGGGCCCCAGACCTCGAAGGGCGCGTTCTGACCGGTGATCCATCGCGTGATGAGCAAATGGCCGAGGTCGATCGTGTGGTCCGAGTGATGGTGGGTGATGAAGACCGGCGGCCACTCCCACGGCCGCACTCCGGCCTGGACCAGCTGCGCGCCGACACCAGAGCCGGCGTCGACGAGAAATCGCGCGTCGCCGAGGGCGAGGAGCGTCGCGGGGCCCCGTCGCTTCGGGTTGGGCGGTGGACTTCCCGTACCGAGCAGAACCACGCGCATCTAGCGTCGGATACTAGCATAGCTACGCGCCGGCCCCGGCCGGTTCAGAACAGCCCGACGACGTTCCCGCTCGCGTCGATGTCGATCCCTTCGGCGCCGGGCACCTTCGGAAGCCCCGGCATCGTCAGGATGTCGCCCGCGTAAGCAACGACGAAGCCCGCGCCGGCCGAGAGCGCGGCGTCACGGACCGTGATCGTGAAGCCACGGGGCCGCCCCGGACGCTTGGGATCATCGGTGAGCGAGTTCTGCGTCTTCGCCACGCACACCGGCAACCGCCCGTAGCCGAGCTTTTCGTAGCGCTGCAGCTTGGCCGCGGCCGCCGGCGCGAACGTCACCCCGTCGGCGCCGTAGACCTTCTTGGCGAGCATCTCGAGCTTCCCCGCGAGCCCGAGCTCGTCGGGATAGAGATAGCGGAAGCCCAGAGCGGTCGGTCGCGCCAATCGCGTCGAGGACCATGCCCGCCAGGTCGGTCACGCCGGCGCCGCCACGCTCCCAGCCGCGCGACTCGCCGCAGGGCACGCCGAGCGCCTTGCAGCTGGCCATCACGCCGCTCACGGCCGCGTCGGTATCGTCCGTGAAACGGTTCAGCGCGACGACCGGCGCCACCCCGAAGAGCCGGATGTTCTCGACGTGCTTGGCCAGATTCTCCTCGCCGTGCATCGCCAGCGCGCGCGTGGTGACCACGATGACCGCCGCCGACGGCACGAGACCGCCGGTCCGGCACTTGATGTCCATGAACTTCTCGGCGCCGAGGTCGCTCGCGAAGCCGGCCTCGGTGACCAGCACCTCGCCGAGCTTGAGCCCCAGACGCGTGGCGATGAGGCTGTTGCACCCGTGGGCGATGTTGGCGAAGGGCCCGCCGTGCACGAGCGCCGGTGTCGCCTCGAGTGTCTGGACGAGGTTCGGCTTGATGGCGTCCTTCATGAGCACCGCCATCGCGCCCGCGGCGCGGAGCTCGCGCGCGGTCACCAGCGCGCCCTCGCCCGTCTCGGCGACGATGACGCGCTCGACGCGGGCCTTGAAATCCTGGAGATCACGCGCGAGGCACAGGATCGCCATGATTTCGGAGGCCACCGTGATGTCGAAGCCGCTCTCGCGCGGCACGCCGTGCGCGGTCCCGCCGAGGCCGATGACGAGGCGACGCAGGGCGCGGTCGTTCATGTCGAGGACGCGCTTCCAGAGGATGCGCCTCACGTCGAGCCCGAGCGTGTTGCCCTGGACCAGATGGTTGTCGAGCATCGCGGCCAGAAGATTGTGGGCGGCGGTGATCGCGTGCATGTCGCCGGTGAAGTGGAGATTGATGTCCTCCATCGGCGCGATCTGCGTGTGTCCCCCGCCCGTACCGCCGCCCTTCATGCCGAACACCGGCCCGAGCGACGGCTCGCGGATCGCGACGATGGACCGCTTGCCGAGACGCCGGAGCCCGTCGGCCAGGCCGATCGTGGTCGTGGACTTGCCTTCGCCCGCCGGTGTCGGCGTCATCGCCGTGACGAGCACGAGCGCGCCGTCCGGCCGGCTGCTGACGCGGTCGATCGCCTCCCAGCGAATCTTCGCCTTGTAGCCGCCGTACGGCTCGAGGTCGCCGCCGTTCAAGCCGAGCGTCTCGCCGATCGCCTGGATCGGCTGCAGTTTCACGGCGCGCGCGATGTCGATGTCCTGTTTTCCCATTACGAAATCCTCATGTGGGTCGCTCCGCGCGAGCGGAGCGCTGAAGGAGCGAATCGGGACGGATCGGGAGCGTGGTGACCTGCACGCCGAGATGGCGCACGGCGTCGGCCACGGCGTTCGCGATCGCCGCGGGGGCGCCGATCGTTCCGCCCTCGCCCATTCCCTTGACGCCCCCCGGAGTCAGAGGCGAGGGCGTCTCGAGATGACTGATCTCGAGCAGTGGCAAATCGTCGGCCCGGGGCAGCGTGTAGTCCATGAGCGTCGCGGTCAGCACGTGGCCGCCGTCATCGTACACGACGGACTCGAGGAGTGCCTCGCCGATACCCTGGGCCACTGCGCCGTGGATCTGCCCCTCGACGATCGTCGGATTGATCACGCGTCCGCAATCCTCCACGAGTGCATAGCGGCGCACGGCGACACGCCCTGTGGCCGGATCGACCTCGACGACGGCAATGTGCACCGCGCCCGAAAAGGTCGGGCCGGGAAGGTCGCAATAGACGGTGGCCTCGAGACCGGGAGCCACCCCGCCCGGAAGCCCGCCGAGCGGCGGCGAATACGCGCTCCGCGCGATGTCGGCCAGCGCGATCGCGCGATCGGGAAAGCCGCGGACGAAGGCCCGCCCGCCGGAGAGCTCCACGTCCGCGGCGGCCGCCTCCAGCCGATGCGCCGCGAGGGCTCGCAGCTGGTCGCCGACACGCTCGGCGGCCACCGCGGCGCTTCCGAGCATCGCGACCGTCCCGCGGCTCGCGAAGGTGCCGCTGCCGCGCGGCGACTCGGCGGTGTCGACGCGCTGGAGTCGAACATCCTCGAGTGCCAGCCCGAGACGGTCGGCCACGATCTGAGCGATCGTGGTCGCGTGCCCCTGGCCCTGAGTCGGGAAGCTCACGGCGCACCGCACCGTCGCGTCCGGGTCGACCGTGACGGTCGCGGCCTCGATGCCGGGCACCTCCACCGCCCCGCGACGACGGAAGCCCGCGGATCCCATCCCCGTGTATTCGGTGTAGCACGCGATCCCGATGCCGATGAGGCGGCCGGCGTCACGCGCGGCCCGTTGTTGGCGCCGGAGCGCATCGTAGTCAACGGCGGCCAGAGCCTCGTCCAGCGCCTTTGGAAAATCGCCGCTGTCGTAGACGTAGCCGGTCGCCGACGTGTAGGGATAGGCCTCGCGCGGAATCAGGTTGCGTCGCCGGACGTCGGCCGGATCGAGGCTCAGGCGCTCGGCCACGAGATCGAGCATGCGCTCGGCCACGAATGCCCCCATCGTCATCCCGACACCACGATAGGCGCCGAGCGGCGGCTTGTGAGTCGCCAGCGCCAGCGCCTCGAACTCGTACGCCGCGATGCGATAGGGGCCGGGCATGATACTCGCCGTGCCGAGCGGCTCGAGGACCCCGGTGGTCGGATACGCATGGTAGGCGCCATTGTCCGACATGACCCGCGACCGCAGCGCGAGCACGGTGCCGTCGGCCGCGGCGGCAAGCTCGACCGTCGTGCGCTGGCCGCGGGCCTGAGAGGCCGCGACGAGGTTTTCGCTCCGCTCCTCGAGCCACTTCACGGGCCGTCCGAGGCGCCGCGTGAGCGCGGCCACCACGACGTCCTCGGGAAAGACCTGCATCTTGAGCCCGAAGCCGCCGCCGACATCGGGGCTCACGATCCGCACGCGCGCCTGCGGCAGGTCGAGCGCGTCGGCCAGCGCCGTGCGCAGCAGGGATGGCGCCTGGTGGGGCGACCACACGGTCAGAGCCTCACCGTCCCAGTCGGCGAGGATTCCCCTGAGCTCGAGCGGAGAGGGCGCGCACCGGCCGTGCTCGAACCTCTCGCGGATCACGACCGCGGCGCGCGCGAACGCGCCGTCGACGTCGCCCTGCCGGTGGCGTCGCTCGAACAGGATCTGGCCGGACGCGAGCGCCTGATCGATGCTCACGACGGCCGGCTTGGCTTCCCACTCGACGATGATCAGCTCACGCGCGTCCGCCGCCACGTAGCGGCTCTCAGCCACGACGGCCGCCACCGCCTCGCCGCAGAAGCGCGCGACGCCGTCGGCCAGCGCCGGCCACGCCGTGGGCGTGAACCCGGCACCGTCGAACCGTGGCGCGAGCGGCTTCGCCACGGCGCGCAGATCGTCGGCGGTGACGACGGCGACGACGCCCGGCAGGGCGCGCGCGGCCGCGGCGTCGACGCGGACGATGCGCGCGTGCGCGTGGGGGCTCCGAGCGAAGCTCGCGAAGAGCATGCGCGGCAGGCCGAGGTCGTCCAGGTATCGTCCCCGGCCGGTCAGGAGCCGCGGGTCCTCGAGCCGCTTGATGCGCATGCCCGTGTAGCGGAGCGGCGGCGAGTCGCTCACGCTCATTCGCCGAGGCGGTGAAACACGAGGCCATCCAGCAGCTTCGGGTAGAAGTGCGTGGACTTCTGCGGAAGGAGCTCGCCGCCGCGAACGACTGCCTGGAGCTCCTCGACGGTGGTGGCGGCGATCAGGAACGCCGCCTGATACTTGCCGGCGCGGGCCAGCTGAACAGCCTCGGCCCGGTCCGCAGTGTAGTCGACATGCGTCTTCGCGTCGAGCTTCGCGTCGGTGATGCCGAGCAGCGGACGAAGCAGTCCTTCATGGAGGATCGACACGGCCAGCCCGCGCCAGGCCGCCGACGTCTTCTCGGGCCACGCGATGTGCTCGTGCGCTCCCGGCTTCAAGGTGAGGAGCGCCGAATCGGGTCCGCTGACCACCGCGACCGTCCGGTTCCGGAGCTCCGCGCTCAGCGGGTCGGCGAGCGGCGAGACGTCGAACCATCGGGTCGCCATCTGGACGAAGTCGTCGAAGTCGAAGGGCTGAACGCCGTGAACCAGGCGATGGTTCGGCAGGATCGTCAGCCCCGGGGCCTCGAGCGCGAAGAACGCCATCAGCTTGAAGGCGGCCGCCGGATGTCGTTCGGCGTACGCCACCGCGGTCTCGTACCGATGATGGCCGTCGGCGATGATCACCGGCCGCGGCGCCATCAGCTCCCGCGCGCGACCGACCGCCGCCTCGTCGGTGACTCGCCACAGACGGTGAAGCTCTCCCTTCAGGTCGCGCGCCTCGGCGATCGGCTCGCCCGCGGGAGCCGTCGCGCGTCGAAGCTCGCCGGCCGGATCCGCGGTCAGCATGAAGAGCAGGCCGATGTCGGCGCCGGTCGCTTCGAGGAGCTCCATGCGGTCGCGCTTGGGTCCCGCGTGGGTCCGCTCGTGCGGGAGCACCACGCCTCGCGTGTAGTCGCTCACCTCCCCGAGGGCGACGAATCCGGTCCGCGTCACCGACTGTCCGTCGAGCGTATACGCTTGCTGGTAGGGATAGATCGCCGGCCGCTCCTCGCGGCGCCAGACACCCTCGGCCAGCCAGCGATCGAGTACCGCGCGCGCCCCGAGGTACTTCTCGGCCACGTCTCTCGGATAGCTCGCGCGAACGATGTTGTGCGGGCTCATCGCGTAGAGGCGGTCCTGAGTCTCAGGACTGATCTGGTCGTACGGAGGCGCCACGACCGCCGAGACGTCACGGGCCGCGGCGCCGGCGTAGCGGTAGCCTCGGAAGGGCCTGATCTCCATGGGTCCTATCGGTCGTGCCGCGAGGCACTGTCTGACCAAACTCGCGCCAAGTCAAGGGTGCTAGACTGTCGCCCACGAGCCACGATCCGAGGAGAGGTTGCCGATGGACGAGACCGCGGTTGCCGCGACGACGGGCGTCGCCCAGGTGTTCGACCTCAACGCGCTGAAGGCCTTCGCGACCGACAAGCGGGTTCGCAAGATGCTCTTCAAGACCGATCAGCTCTGGTCGGAGATCGCCTGCTACGAGCCGGGCCAATCGACGGTCATGCACAGCCATCCGCGGGAGGAAGAGGCGATCTACGTGCTCCAGGGCACCGCCAACATGAGCATCGATGGCGAAGAGGTCGTCGTCCCCGCCGGCGCGATCGTGAAGTTTCCGGCGAACGTGCCGCACGACGTGCGTAACCTCGGTGCCGAGCGGTGCGTGATCATGTTCCTCAAGATCAATCCCAAGCTGCTCAGGGCGGGCGGAGACGGGGCCGGGGCGTAGGCCGGGAGGGCCGAATGGGAAACGTCGAGCGCTGCGACAAGACCTTGCCGGTCAACGAGATGATCTTCCACGTCCGCCGCGACGCCGCGCTGCGCGCCCGATTCCTCAGCGACCTCGAAGGGCTCGCGCGCGAATTCGGGCTGAGCCGCGCCGAGTACGAGGCCGTCCGCGACAAGGACCCGCAAGCGGATGATGGATCTGGGCGTCCATCAGTACTACGTGCCGCAGATCCTCCGGCTCTTCTTCGGCGCCGCGCACAACAGCAACGCCAGCGCGGCGCTCGAGTGCTACCAGCGCGCCTATCCCGAGGAGACGGCCAAGGCGATGGCGCTGCAGGCCCGCCTCGAGCGAACGCGATAATGGCCGAGCTCGTCGCCGCGATGGCCATGACGCATTCGCCCGGGCTCACCGGCTGGTTCACGCGAGCGTCCGAGGAGTACCAGCAGCTCGCGCTCCAGGCGACCGCCGAGATGCGGCGCCGGCTGGAAGCCGCCCGCCCGGACGTCGTCGTGATGTTCTCCAACGATCACCTGCTCAACTGGCCGATCAACAACGTGCCGGAGTACACCGTCGGCATCGCCGAGGAGCACGTCGGGCCGGCCGAGTGGTTCGACGAGTGGCTCGCCATGGAGAAGTACCGCGTGCCCGGACACTCTGCGATCGCGCGGTGGCTCGTCAATGAGGGCGCGCGGCGCGGGCTGGCCCTCGCCTACCTCCGCGAGATGCAGTACGACGACGGCATCTCCGTGCCGACTCACTACCTGAATCCCGACGCCCAGTTCAAGCTGGTCCCGGTGACGATGAACTGCACGGTGCCGCCGATTCCCACGCCCGAGCGCGCCTATCACGTCGGCACGCTCATGCGCGACATGCTCCGGGCCTATCCCGGCAACGAGCGGGTCGCGGTCGTCGCGACCGGCGGCCTCTCGCACGAGCCGGGCGGGCCCCGCTACTTCTGGGTCGACGAGGAATTCGATCGATGGTTCCTCGACCTCCTCAAGCGCGGCGACCACGCGGCCCTGCTGCGGGAGTGCACGCTGGAGCGCATGGAGGCAGCCGGCTCGGGGGGAACCGCCGAGCTGCTCGCCTGGGTGCTGGTCCTCGCGTTCACGCGAGGACCGGCGGACGTCCTGGCCTACATGCCCGCGGTGGCGTGGCGGTCCGGCACCGGCATGGTCGTCTGGAACGAGCTGACGCGCTGATCGGAGGGTCGGAACGATGGCGACCACGCACCACCTCGATCGCGGCACCGTCCACCGGGAGTGGAACAACGCGCTCCCGCCGCGGCTCACGATCGACCCGGGCGATACCGTCGTGTTCGACACGCGCGACGCCGCCGACGGGTACTACTCGCCGGCGTCCACGCACGCCGACGTCCTCGCACGCGGGCCGTTTCGCGGCCACCCGCTGACCGGGCCCGTGGCCGTCAGGGGCGCCCGTCCCGGCGACGTCCTCAGGGTCGAGATCCTCGAGGTCAAACCCGCCGCGCCATTCGGCTGGACCGCGATCCGTCCAGGCCGCGGTCTGATGCCGGAAGCCGAGTTCCCTAAGCCGTTCCTGACGATCTGGGACCTGGCCGAAGGCACGCATGCGCGGATGGGCCGCGATATTCGTGTCCCGATCGCGCCGTTTCCCGGCGTGATGGGCGTCGCTCTCGACGAGCCCGGCGGTCACAGCACGATGCCGCCACGGAAGAACGGCGGCAACATGGACATCAAGCAGCTCGTCGCCGGCACCACCTTGCTCCTGCCCGTCTGGGTGGACGACGCGCTGTTCAGCGTCGGCGACGCCCACGCGGCCCAGGGCGACGGCGAGGTATGCGTCACCGCGATCGAGATGATGGCACAGGTCACCTTGCGCTTCGGGCTCGAGACCGCCCGGCGACTGCGCGAGCCTCGATTTCGCACGCGCGGGCCGATCGCGTCGGCGCTCGAGCGCGGACCATGTTACGTGACGACCGCCAACGGGCCCGATCTCTTCGCGGGCGCGCAGCAGGCGATCCGCTACATGATCGAGCACCTCGTCGAGGAGCGCGGGCTCAGTCGCGAAGAGGCGTACATCCTCTGCAGTGTCGCCGTCGACCTCAAGATCAGCGAGATCGTCGACGCGCCCAACTGGATCGTGTCGGCATTTCTTCCCGAGACCGTCTTCGTCTGACGCGCGAGCTTCTGCGCCTCGCGTACCAGGAGAACTCATGCACTACGGTGTCTTCATCTTCCCGACGGACTACTCCATCCACATCGACGAGCTGGCACGCGCCGCCGAAGAGCGCGGCTTCGAGTCGTTGTTCGTGACCGAGCACACGCACATCCCAACGAGCCGGCGGTCACCATTCGCGGGCGGAGGCCCCCTGCCCAAGGAGTATTCTCACACCCTGGATCCGTTCATCGGGCTCACCGCGGCGGCGGCCGCAACGCGCACCCTGAAGCTCGGAACGGGCATCTGTCTCGTCATCGAGCACGACCCGATCACCCTGGCGAAGACGATCGCGAGCCTCGATCTCCTCTCGAACGGACGATTCTTGTTCGGGATCGGGGCCGGCTGGAACGCCGAGGAGATGGAGAACCACAATACGGTCTTCAAGACTCGCTTCCGGCTCCTGCGCGAGCGGATCCTCGCGATGAAGGAGATCTGGACAAAAGACGAAGCGCAGTACCACGGCGAGTTCGTCAACTTCGATCCGATCTGGTCGTATCCCAAGCCGGCGCAGAAGCCGCATCCGCCGGTGCTGCTAGGCGGCGAAAGCGGCCACACCCTCCAGCGCGTCGTGGACTTCTGCGACGGCTGGTTTCCGCGCGGGCGAAACGCCGATGCGATCCTGCCCGGGCTCGCCGACCTGAAGGCGCGCGCGTCACGTGCGGGTCGGGACCCGGCGAAGATCTCGGTGTCGGTGTTCGGAGCCAAGCCAGAGCGCGCGACCCTGGACACTTACGCCGGCGCCGGAATCACGCGGGCGATCTTGAGATTGCCGTCGGAGGGCCGCGACGCGGTGCTGCCGCTCCTGGACCAGTACGCCAAGCTGATTCGGTGAGCGAGCTTCCCGCCTTCGCCGCCGAGCTGCTCTACCAGAGCCGCGTCGCGCGGCTCGCCACGGCGGATGGCACGGGACAGCCCCTCGTGGTGCCGGTCTGCTACGTTTTCGACGGCCGGGTGTGCTTCTCCGCGCTCGACGCGAAGCCCAAACGGCTCGCGCCGAGCCGGCTCCGGCGTGTGCGCAACATCGCGGAGAACCCGCGCGTGTCGCTCACCGTCGACCGCTACGACGAGGACTGGTCGCAGCTCTGCTGGGTGATCGTCCAGGGGCGGGCTGACATTCTCACGGAGGGATCCGAACGGGCGGGCGCGGTCGATCTTCTGCTGTCCAAGTACGCGCAGTACCGCGTCATGGGCCTCGACCGCGAAGGCGCCACGGTGATCCGCATCTCACCCGAGCGGACCTTGCACTGGCGGTGGGAGAACCCGCCACGGGCGGAGGGCTAGCGCTTCTCGATCTGAAGGCCCGCCTGAGAGACGAGCACGCCGGCCTGGCCGGCCTGCCGCATCGCCTGAGCGAGCCGGTGCTTCTCGATCCACGCCCTGATCTCGAGATCCCGGTGGGCGTCGAAGAACTCGGCGGTCATCGTGATGAGCTGCGTCACCTTGCCGTGATTGTCCTGAAGCTGGAAGACCTGCGCGTTCCGCTGGAAGTCGTAGAAGTCGTAGACCGTGCACAGCGGAAACTCACGCTGCAAGTACCCGCGAACGACTCCGATCTTCGTTTCGTCGAGTGTCGGGTGATCGAGGAACTTCTTCCACTGTGGGGCGAGCTCGCCGTTGGCCGGCAGGGTGACTCCCTGGAGAACGCGGCGCTGCTTGTCGGTCAGATCCCCGATCGAGTCGTGAGACTCGTCGATCGCCTCGTCCGGGGCCACTTCGCTGTCGTTGATCTCGATGTCCGCGGCGAACGGCTGGATCGTCAGTGACGGCGGCGGTGGCGGCGGAGTCGACGTCGGCGCAATCGCCCGCGGAGGCTCCGCCGCCGGAACTGTGCGCGTGTCGAACGTGCTCGTCAGTCGATCGAGGAACTTTCGCCAGGTCGGCGCAAGGTCGCCCTTCGGGAGGTCGCCCTTCGGGAGATCGGCCTTCGGAAGATCGGCTTTCGGAAGATCGGTCCGCACGGGCTCGCTCTTCGCTCCGCTCCTCGGCAGATCGGCCCGGGCCGCGTCGCCCTTCACCCGAGGGTCGATGATCTGCTGCGAGGACCGCGGATGCGGGGTCGGCCCAGCCTTCGGCTCGACGTGCGCCCCGCGGGAGGCAGCGGGCGCCGCCGGCGCCGGGGGCTTGGAGGTCTCGCGCGGACTCGGCGCTCGCGGCTCGGCGGGAGGGCGCAGGAGATCGGGCACCTCGCGCGAGCGCCGTCGCGGCGGAGCCTCGATGGGGGGCCGGAGTCCCTTGAGCAGGACCGGAGCGGGCTCCGATCGCGGGCTCGAGTCGCGCTTGGGGGCGCCGTTCGTCGGAGCGGGCTCCACGCTCCGCGGGGCCGGCTTGGTCTCGTGGAGCATCACGATTCTTGGCTCTTCCAGCGGCACGAGGGGAATGACCCGCGGGTCTTCGCGCGGTGTGACCTTCGGCTCTTCTCGGATCTCCTCGCGTGGCTCCTCGGGAGGCTCATCGCGATACACATCGCGAAGCTCGTCGCGAAGCTCCTCGATCGCGGGCTCGGCTTCATCGTGATCGTCGTCGCGGGCCTCTTCACGCAACAGCATGAGCTTCGGCTCTTCCCGCGGCGCGACTTGCGGCGGCTCCGGCGGCGCGAGCGGCTCGTGGACGACAACAGGCTCGAGCCGCTCGAGTCGCGTGGGTCGCGGCGCGACGGCCTCGGCGGCGCCCGCTGTCGCCGCCCAATCGACGCGATCCAGATAGAAGCCGGTGGTACCGTTGGCTTCGACGTAGCGGAACTCGAAGCAGTCGACGGCCGAGAAATTCAGAAGACGCATCTTTCGCACGAACGCCTCGAGGAGCCGCTCGGCGACGAAAACGATGCGCGGGGGCCATCCGAGCTGGGTGCTCGCGGGCACCAGGCGCTGGACAGATTCGGGATACTCAAGACACCAGGCGTATGCTTCCAGGGCTCGAACGAGCATGGCATCGTCGGCGGTGAGGCCCAGCACGAACAGGACCGGGCACTGCTGGGCGTCGAGCGCGGCGATTTCGACGTTGGTGCGCCCGAGGTTCAGGTTCGACGCGAGGATCTGGAGGCCGGACTCCATCGCGTCGCAGTTGTCGGCGACGAGTGTACGGAGGTGCTGCAGGTCCGAAACTTCGCGGCGCTTGAATGTCAGCTTCATCGAGGCATCCCCGACCGATCGAGCAACGGCTGTGCCAGCGTCGAACTGGGCCTGGCTTCAACGAAAACGGGACATTGCAAGGAGACCGCGTCACATTGGGAGCCACGATGACACGAGATGCTGACAGGCTGTCACAGACCTTACCCCTTGGGCGGTAATTATTTTGTCAGTGATGAGAATTTACTTGGTCAGAGACTTACCATGGCCCCCTCGAACGGGGTCATGCCGATTGCGGATGTTGAAGATTTAAAAAGAATTTCCATAAGACAGAGAATTCTGATTTAGTGGCACCAGGATTGCTTAGCTGTCCATCGTATAAGTGTGGTTGGAGCTCTTTCGATGGTGAGGTTCTGGAGGCGGCCGATGCGAGCGGCGGACACGGTGGCGGGCGCGATGCCTAGCGATAATCGGAGTGACCGACGTTGAACATGACCCAGGCGTTCCGTGAGCTCGTGCAGATCGGCATCACGCTGACCAGCGAGCAGGACCTCGGAACCCTCCTCGAGCGCATCCTCACCGAAGCTCGTCGCTTCACACGCGCGGAAGCCGGCACCCTGTTCCTGCGCGAGGGCGACCAGCTCCGCTTCTCAGTGGTCCAGAACGACAAGCTCGCGCGCGAGCTCGGTCAGGAGGAGATGCGGCGTCGCCTGCAGGCCGATCCGTTGGGCCTGCGCGAGCTCAGCCTCGCGGGCCACGTCGCGCTCACGGGCGATATCCTCAACCTCCATGACACCTACATGATCCCGCCCGACCGGCCCTACTCGTTCGATCCGCGGGTCGACGCGCGCTTGAACTATCGCACCCAGTCCATCCTGGTCGTTCCGCTCCAGGATCCGGCCAACAACATCCTCGGGGTGCTCGAGCTCATCAACGCGCTCGATCGGGGACGCGTGGTGCCCTTCGACTCTCAGTACGAGGGTCTCGTGCGCTCGCTGGCGTCCCAGGCCGCCGTCGCCCTTCGCAACGCGCGGCTCGAGGATCTGTCGTTCAAGGACGCGCTCACGGACGTGTACAACCGCCGCTACTTCGCGATCCGCATGGAAGAGGAGTTCAAGCGCCACTGCCGCTTCGGCGAGCCGCTCTCGCTGGCCCTCATGGATCTCGATCACTTCAAGGACGTCAACGATCGCTTCGGCCACCGCGCGGGCGACCAGGCCCTACGCGACGTCGCCCAGCTCCTGGTGAAACACTCGCGAAGCTTCAGCATCGTCACGCGATACGGCGGCGACGAGTTCGCGATCATCCTCGTGAACACCGCGAAGGCGGGAGGCCTCACCTACGCTGAGCGTATCCGGACCGTTGTCGAGCAGCACGCCTTCCCTCACGGTCCGGTCACCGTCAGCCTCGGTGTCGCCAGCCTCCCCGAAGACGCCACGACGGTCGACGACCTCATCGTCGCCGCCGACCAGGCGCTCTACGACGCCAAGCGCCTGGGCCGGAATCGAGTTGCCGTTCAGTGAGCCCCCAGCTCATGGCCGATCGCAACGTGCTGCTGGAGGACCTCCTCGAGATCGGCATCGCCCTCACCGCCGAGCGTGATCTGTCCGCCCTGCTCGAGCGCATGCTGGAGCTGGCGCGGCGGTTCACGCGGGCCGAGGCCGGCACCCTGTTCCTGCGCGAAGGCGACCACCTCCGGTTCGCGGTGGTGCAGAACGACTTCCTGGAACGGAAGCTGGGCGCCGCGGCGATGCAGCAGCGTCTGCAGTCCGAGCCGCTGCGGCTGACCGAGCCGAGCCTCGCCGGCCACGTCGCCCAGACGGGCGAGATCGTCAATGTGGCCGACGCCTACGCGATCGGCGTGCACGAGACGCGGGCGCTCAACCGGCGGTTCGATACCGCCAGCGAGTACTCGACGCGCTCGGTGCTGGCGGTGCCGATGCACGACCTGACCGGGAGCAGCGTCGGCGTGCTCGAGCTGCTGAACGCGCGCGACGAGTCGGGCGCGATCGTGCCGTTCGATCCTGACGACGAGAAGGTCATCCGGGCGCTCGCCTCGCAGGCCGCCATCGCGATCCGCAACGCCCGGCTCGAGGACCTCTCGTTCAAGGACGTCTCCACCGAGCTGTACAACCGCCGCTATTTCGCGCTGCGGATCGACGAAGAGGTCAAACGTCACACCCGGTTCGGCCATCCGCTCTCGCTCGTCGTCCTGAACCTCGACCACTTCAAACTGCTCAACACGCAGCACGGGCCGGCCGCCGGCGACGAAGTGCTGCGCGAGGCGGCTCGGCTGCTCGTCAAGCACTCCAGAAGCTTCACGATCATCGCCAGGCTCGACGGCGACAGCTTCGCGGCGCTGCTCGCGAACACGCCCAAGGCGGGCGCCGTCACGTACTCTCAGCGGATCCGCGGCGTCATCGCCGCGCATCCCTTCGCGCACGGGGCCGTCACCGCCAGCTTCGGCGTCGCCGGTCTTCCGGCCGACGCGGCGTCGGCCGACGACTTGATCGCCGCCGCCCACCGCGCCCTGACCGACGCCAAGCGCCTCGGCCGTAACCGCGTTACCGCGCTCTAGCTCTCGCCTCCGTCGCGGTCCTCGACGTACGCTTGACTTGACTCGGGATCGTGTGTCATTAGGTTGCCCGCATCGCCGAGGAGGAATCCATGAGCAAGAGCCCGTTCCGCGCGCGGCTCGAGGCCGCCGTCATCGCCCGCCACAGCCGCTTGAATCCGTTCACGGAGAAGTGGGTCCGGGGTGAGCTGAATCGCGCCCAGCTCGGGGCGTGGGCGGCCCAGCACTACCAGTACGTGTCGCAGTTCCCGCGCTGGTGCGCCACGGTGTACGGCCAATGCCCGGATCCGGACGCCCGGGATTTCCTGCTCGAGAACATCATCGAAGAAGAGTCCGGAACCAAGCACGTCGACCTGCTGATCCGCTTCGCGGAAGCGTGCGGGGTCTCTCGCACCGAGGTGGAATCCAAGCAGCAGCTGCCGACGACCCGGGGGCTCACCGCCTGGTGCTTTGAGATGTCGCACCAGGCGTTCCACGTCGCGGCCGCCGGCCTGCTCGTCGGCCTCGAGTCGCAGGTGCCGGGCATCTATCAGCGCAATCTGCCGCCGCTCAAGACGCACTACGGCTTCGCGGACCGCGAAGTCGAGTTCTTCGCGATCCACATCGAGGCGGACGAGGTCCACGGCGAGCGCGGCTATCAGATCGTCGAGCGGCACTGCACGAGCCCCGAGCGGCAGGCGGAAGCGATCGAGGCCGTCCGCCAGGCGACGGAGATGCGCTGGCAGTACATGACGGGACTGCATCGCGCCTTCGTCGCCAAGGAGGAGATGTGAGCCGCCGTCGAGTCGCCCGTCTGGACGATCTGCCGGAGGGGCAGCCGAGCCTGGTCGAGACCGACGGCACGCAGGTCGTGCTGGCGCGAGTCGACGGCGACGTCGTCGCATGCCGCGCCGAGTGCCCGCACCAGGGCGGTCCGCTCGGCGAGGGCCGGCTCGCGGGCACCCGGTTGACCTGCCCGTGGCACGGCTGGATGTTCGACCTCAAGTCGGGCGTCTGTCTCATGCCCTCCCGGGGCGGCCCGGTCGTCACCTATGCGGTGACGATCGAGGGCGGCGAGGTCTGGATCGAGGTGGACTGACATGGCGCTCACGCGGGCGCGGGCGAGGGAAAGCATCGAGCGTGGCCTCGCCAAGGCCCAGGCGCTCGGCTTCAAGGTCGCGATCGCCGTCGTCGACGACGCGGGTCATCTGATCGTCTGCGACCGGATGGACGGCGCCCTCTGGGTGACGCCGGAGATCGCGCGCGCCAAGGCCAACGCCGCCGCGGCCTTTCATGCCAGCACGCTGGATCTCGAGGAGCGGTTCACCAGGCGCCAGCTCTTCGCCGACAACGTCGCGATGCTGGGCGACTACCGGTTCGTCTTTGGTAAGGGCGCCGTCCCTCTGGTCGAAGACGGCCGGATCGTGGGCGCTGTGGGCGTGAGCGGCGCCGTCCCCGCCGACAACGACCACACGATCGCCGATGAGGCCGCGGGCCACCCCACGCTTCCCCAGGGCCACTAGACGCGCACTCGGCAGCTCCCCCTTCTGAGGTAAAGTGGCGGTCATGCAATTCGAGGTTGAGGTGCATCGGAACGAGCTCGGCGAATGGGTCGCCCTCGCCGTCGCCTGGAATGTTCAGGCCACGGGACAGACCGAGAACGAGGCGCTGGCCCGGATGATGGAAGCGCTGGCGCGTCACTTCAAGACGTCGCCCCAAAAGTGAGCGGCGCGCTCGCCGGTCTCCGAATCATCGACTGCTCCCGCCTGATCGCGGGGGGCGTCTTGGCGACCGTCCTGGGCGACCACGGCGCCGACGTCATCAAGGTCGAGAATCCACGGGGCGGCGATCCGTTGCGCACCTGGCTCCGGGATCGCGGCGAGCTCTGGTGGAAGGTCTACGCCCGCGGCAAGCGCTCGGTCACCTTGAATCTGACCCACGCACGAGGGCAGGCGCTCCTGCGGCGGCTCTGCCGTGAGGCCGACGTGCTGATCGAGAACTTCTTGCCCGGCACGTTCGAGAAATGGGGACTCGGCTGGGACGCGCTGTCCGCGGAAAATCCCCGCCTGGTCTTTGCGCGCGTCTCCGGCTGGGGCCAGGACGGCCCGTATCGGGATCGCCCGGGGTTCGGGACGATGGTCGAGGCGATGAGCGGCTTCGCGTCCTCGACCGGCGCCGCCGACCGGCCGCCCACGTTACCCTCGTTTCCCATGGCCGACATGGTCGCCGCGCTGTCCGGCGCCGCCGCGGTGCTGGCCGCATTGCGACATCGCGATCAGGTCTCAGGCCGCGGTCAGGTGATCGACATCTCGCTCTATGAGCCCCTGCTATCCGTCCTCGGGCCCTCCGCCGCTGAGTACGCCCTGGATCGCACGGTGAGAGCGCGTCACGGTAATCAGTCCGACAACGCGAGCCCTCGCGGCACCTATCAGACGCGCGACGGCAAGTGGGTCGCGCTGTCGGCGTCGACCCCGGCCTCCGCGGCCGCGCTCTTCGAAGGGCTGGGGCTCGGGCACCTCCTGACGGATTCGCGCTTCGCGACCAACGACGCGCGCGTCGCCCACAACGACGTCGTAGACGCCGCGCTGGCCGGAGCGATCGGCTCACGCACGCTCGACGAGATGGTGCGCCTGTTCGAGACGCACGACCTGACGGCCTCGCCGGTGTACGACATCGCCGATATCACGAAGGACCCGCACGTGGTCGCGCGCGGCATCCTCGTCGATGTGCCCGATCCCGAGCTGGGGAGCGTGCGCATGACGGCCCCGACGCCGCGTCTCGGCGCCACGCCGGCCGCGATCCGCTCCACCGGGCCCGCGCTCGGCGCCCACAACCGCGAAGTCTACGAATCCCTCGGGCTCGACGAATCCGAGCTTCACGCGCTGACGCGCGACGGGATCATCTGATGCGACGTCACTTCGTGCTGAGCGCGCTCGCGAGCCTGCTGGTCGGCCTGGTGGCGTCCGTCGGGCCGGGATGGGGCGCCGACTACGGGGGACCGCTGATCGACGCGCATTCGCACCTGCCGAACGCCACCGCGATCGACGCGTATGTTGCGGCGATGAAGCGCCACAACGTCCTCAAGGTGGTGCTCCTGGGTGTCGGCGGCCTGCAGAAAGAAGACACGGCGTGGCTGACGGCAGCGAGCAAGAAGTATCCCGATCGCGTGGTCGCCGGCCTGCCCTTGCCCGACCCGACTTCCGAGAGCGCGGTAAGTCAGCTCGAGCTCCAGCTCGAGCGCGGCAAACCCCGGGTGATCGGCGAGGTCCACATGCGCCAGGTCGGCCGGCGCCTGATCGACCGCGACCCGAACGGGCCCGTCTTCGGCAAGATCCTCGACGCCGCCGCGAAGGCCGGGGTCCCGATCGTGATCCACTACGAGCTGACCGATCAGGCCGAGACCGCGCTCGATCGCGCGCTCGCCGCGCACCGCAAGAGTACGATCGTCCTGGCCCACGGCGGCGAGGGGCCGCCCGGCCGGCTCGACCGGCTCCTCCTGCGCAATCCGAATCTGTTCGTCGATCTCTCCGGTATGCACTTTCAGCGGACCCCCGCGCTAGCGTCCGAGACCGGACCGCTCGACCCGGGATGGAAGGCGCTGATCGAGAAGATGCCCGATCGCTTCATGATCGGCGTGGACGTCTGGGCCGCGCGCCTGTTCGAGCCCGCGATGCTGGATCGGCTCTTCACGTGGACGCGCCGGATCCTCGGCGAGCTCAAACCGGACGTCGCCGAGCGCGTCGCGAACCGCAACGCCGCGAAGCTCTACCGCCTCGAGTAGATCGCCCGGCGATCGAGGAGGGCGCGACATGACATTCCGCACCGCGCTGTGCGATCTCCTCGGGATCGACTACCCGATCGTTCAGTCGGGCATGGGAGCCATTGCCGGCCCTGAGCTCGTCGCCGAGGTGTGCCAGGCCGGAGGCCTGGGCATCCTCGCGGGCCTCAACGTCCCGCCCGACGATCTCCGCGCGATGATCCGCCGCGTCCGCGAGCTCACCAATCGTCCCTTCGGCGTGAATCTCTGGCTGCATCGCGCCCTGCGGCCGCCCATCGATCCCGGCGAGATCAGCGACGAGGTGCTGAGCGGGGCCCAGGGCATGCTCAATCGCTTCCGTCAGCGCCTGGGGATCCCGACGACGGTGGCTCGACCCAGCCGAGCCCCCGATCTCATGGAAGCGACAGTGCGCGTGGTGCTCGACGAGCGCCCGCCCGTTTTCTCGGCCGCCCTCGGCTGGCTCGAGCCGGGGCTGGCGGACGAGTGCCGCCGCCGCGGCATCAAGGTCATGGCCATGGTCTCGACCGTCGAGGACGCGCGCTCCGCCGCGGCCGGCGGCGCCGACGTGATCGTCGCTCAGGGAAGCGAGGCTGGCGGCCACCGCTCGATCGATGGCAAGCCCGCGTCGCCCGAAGCGACCAGTGTGGGCGTGATGGCCCTGTTGCCGCAGGTGGTCGACGCCGTGCGCGTCCCGGTCGTCGCCGCGGGCGGGTTCGCCGATGGTCGCGGACTGGTCGCAGCCCTCGCCCTCGGGGCGAGCGGCGTCCTGCTCGGCACCCGGTTCGTGGCCACGCGCGAGTCGATGGCCCCGGAGCTCTACAAGAAGCGCCTGCTGGAGAGCGAGAGCGGGGACACCACGTTGACCGACACGCTCAGCGGCCTCTGGGCGCGGGCGCTCGCCAACCGCTTCACGCGCGAGTACAGCGAGTCGGGCGCGCCCGTCCTGCCGCCGCTCGTCCAGCGCGGGGCCGCGAACGACGTCTTCATCGCGGCGCTCAAGCAGGGCGACCCGGACTACTACCCGATGATGGCCGGGCAGAGCGTCGGTCTCGTCCGCGATCTGCCGGGCGCGGGCGAGGTGGTCGCCGCGGTCATCCGCGAAGCCCGCGCCGTGCTGAGCGCGCTTCCCGGCCGAGTCCGCCAGGCCTAGCGGCGCTTCGCTCGCGTCCCGGAGGCGCGTCGCCGGCGAACCTCCACGGTCACGCCCCGCACCCGCCCGGAACATCGCTCGCAGAAATACTTGATCTCCACGGGATGGCCGCACTCGGTGTGGACCAGCGCCGTCTGCCGGTGCACGTGGCGCGAGCCCCACGCCGCCAGCGCGCCGACCACTACGCCGAGCTCGCGCCCCTTGTCGGTCAGGACGTACTCCGCGCGCGGCGGATGGTCGGAGTAGAACTGGCGCGTCACGAGAGCGTGCTCTTCCATGAGCTTGAGCCGGTCCGACAGGATGTTGGGCGGAATCCCGGGGAGACTCTGCTGGAAGTCCTGGAACCGGCGCGGACCCCGGAGCATGTCGCGCACGAGCAGCAGGGTCCACCGGTCGCCGACCAGCTCGAGCGACTTGGCGACCGGACACGCCTGGCCGTAACGCTTGGGCATGATTCGAAGTCTACGCCATCAGTTGACAGAAAAGCTAGTCACTATAGAATAGCAAGTCACATGGACTCGGCGACCCGGCGGCTCCTCGAAGGCCCGATCGCCCCGACCTTGCTCCGCCTGGCCGCGCCCAACGTCGTCATGCTCGTGGCGCAGGTCTCCATCAGCATCCTGGAGGCGTACTACGTCGGCTGGCTCGGCGCCGAGGCGCTGGCCGGCGTCTCGGTGACCTTCCCGCTGGTCATGCTCATGCAGACGATGTCGGCGGGCGGAATGGGCGGCGGCGTGGCCTCGGCCGTGGCGCGGGCGATCGGCGCCGGCCGCCGCGCCGACGCGAGCCGTCTGCTGACCCACGCGATCGCGATCGCCCTGGTCATGGCGGGCCTCTTCACGGTGACCGTGCTCGGCGGTGGACGCGCGATCTATCACGCGATGGGCGCGCGCGACGGCGCGCTGGTGGCGGCGATCGCCTATTCGAACGTGATCTTTGCGGGCGCCGCCGCGGTCTGGCTCTTCAACACGCTCGCGGCCGCCGTCCGCGGCACCGGCAACATGCTGCTGCCGGCCGGCGTCGTCATGGGAGGCAGCCCGATTCTCGTGGTCCTCTCCCCCGCGCTCATCTTCGGCTGGGGGCCCTTTCCACGCCTGGGTGTCACGGGCGCCGCCGTCGCGGTCGTGGCGTACTACCTGGCCGGCGTGTTCGTGCTGGTCGGGTATCTCGCGTCTGGTCGAAGCCTGATCGGACTTTCGCCGTCACTCCGCTTCGAACGGAGCTCGTTCGTCGAGATCTTGCGCGTCGGCGCGCCGAGCCTCGTCAACAACATCATGACCAATCTGACCGTCGTCCTCCTGACCGCGCTGGTCGGCCCGTTCGGGACCTTCGCGCTCGCGGGCTACGGCATGGGCGTGCGCCTCGAGTACCTCCTGATCCCTCTGGTGTTCGGGTTCGGGTCGGCGCTCGTCACCATGGTCGGCACGAATTTCGGCGCCGGCCAGCGCGCGCGCGCCAGACGCGTCGCGTGGACCGGCGCCTTGATGGCGGCCGGGGTCACGGAGGTGATCGGACTCGCCGCCGCTCTCTTCCCGGAGGCGTGGCTCGGCCTGTTCAGCTCCGAGCCGGCCGTGCTCGCGGCGGGCGCCGCCTACCTTCGTGTCGTCGGCCCCGCGTACGGCTTCTTCGGTCTGGGGCTCGCGCTCTATTTCGCGTCTCAGGGTGCCGGCCGGCTCCTGTGGCCCCTTCTCGCCGGCACCGTGCGCCTCGTCAGCGCGGCGGCGGGAGGTTGGCTGATCCTGCAACAGCTTCCCGGCGAGCTCACGGCGCTCTTCGTGGTGATGGCGCTCGCCCTCGTGCTCTTCGGCTCGACTCTGGCCGGCGCGATCCGACTGGGCGCCTGGGAAGGTCGCTAGACGCCGCCTGTCGCGGTCCCAGGCAGTCCGCTACAATGGCCTATCCCGATCCTCGACAGGAGAGGCCCCGTGAAGCTCGACGTCGGCATGTTGACGCACGATCTGAAATCGATCCCCGCGTACGCGCGAAAGGTCGAGGCGCTCGGCTACGACTGCCTCTGGTCCTCCGAGACGCAGCACGATCCGTTTCTTCCGCTCGCCGTCGCCGCGGGAGTCACTTCGTCGATCCGTCTCGGCACCGCGATCGCCGTAGCATTCCCGCGCAGCCCCATGATCCTCGCCCACATCGCGTGGGACCTGCAGAAAGCCTCGGACGGTCGGTTCATCCTCGGGCTCGGGACACAGGTCAAGGGGCACAACGAGCGGCGCTTCTCCGTCAAGTTCGAGTCGCCCGGGCCGAAGATGCGCGAGGTCGTGCTGGCGCTCCGGCACATCTGGGATTGCTGGCAGAACGGGACCAAGCTCGCGTTCAAGGGGCAGTTCTACCGCTTCGACCTGATGACGCCCTTCTTCAATCCCGGGCCGATCGCGCATCCGAAGGTGCCCATCTACATCGCGGGCGTCAACCAGTACATGTGCCGGATCGCCGGCGAGGTCTGCGACGGCCTGCACGTGCATCCGTTCAACAGCCCGAAGTACCTGCGCGAGTACGTCCACCCGGCCGTCGAAGAAGGCCTGCGCGCCTCCGGCCGCAAGCGAGCCGATTTCACGTATACGACCGCGAGCTTCGCCGTCGTGGGCGATACCGAGGAGGAGCTGGCGACGAACCGGCGATCGGTCAAGCAGCAGATCGCCTTCTACGCCTCGACACGGACCTACGAGCCGGTGCTCGCGGCGCACGGCTGGCAAGATCTCACTCCGGCGCTCCACCGCAAATCGGTCGAGGGCGACTGGCCCGGCATGGCCGATCTGATCACCGACGAGATGCTGGACACCTTCGCCGTGACCGGAACCTACGAGACGATCGGCGCGCAGCTCAAGGCCCGCTACGCCGGGCTCCTGGACAGCACGGCGCTCTATCAACCCTATCAGCCGGGGCTCGACGATCCCCGGCTCCCGCGTCTCATCAAGGAATTCAACGCATGATCGATCTCTGCGAGCTCGGTGAGCGACCGCCCCTCGGTGAAGTCCCCCAGCGCATGCACGCCTTCCTGGTCCGCCAGAATCGCTTCGGCCAGCCGCGCGACGCGTGGCGCCGCGAGATCATCCCGACGCCGACCCTCGGGCCGGACGAGGTGCTGATCTACGTGATGGCCTCCGGCATCAACTACAACAACGTCTGGGCCGCGCTCGGCACCCCGGTCGACGTGATCGCCGAGCGCCAGCGGGCCGGTGAGCCCGAGGACTTCCACGCCGGCGGCAGCGACTGCTCCGGCATCGTGTGGGCGGTCGGCCGGGACGTGAAGACCGTGAAGGTGGGCGACGAGGTCATCGTGCACAGCGGATGGTGGCGCCCGGACGATCCGTGGGTCCGGTCGGGCAAGGACCCGATGCTCGCCGAGAGCACGCGCATCTGGGGCTACCAGACCAACTACGGAAGCTTTTGCCAGTTCGCGCGCTGCCAGGCCCATCAGTGCGTCCCGAAGCCGAAGCGGCTCACCTGGGAGGAGGCAGGGTGCTTCCTGCTCTGCGCCTCGACCGCCTATCGGATGCTCATGGGGTGGCCGCCTCACATCATCGAGCCCGGCGACGTCGTGCTCGTGTGGGGGGCCGCCGGAGGGCTCGGCAGCATGGCGCTCGAGATCACGCGGGCCGTCGGCGGCCGCGCGGTGGCGGTCGTCTCCGACGACGCGAAGCGGAAGTTCTGTCAGGAGCACGGCGCCGCCGCAGTGGTCAACCGCAACCAGTTCACCCACTGGGGCCCGATGCCCAACACCGCCGACACGAAGGCGTACGGCGAATGGGCGAAAGGCGCGCGCGCGTTCGGCAAGGCGATCTGGGACGGTCTGGGCGAGCGTGTGAGCCCGCGGATCGTCTTCGAGCACCCGGGCGAGTCGACCCTACCGACGTCGGTCTTCGTCTGCTCGACCGGCGGGATGGTCGTCATCTGCGCCGGCACCACCGGCTACACCGCGACGATGGATTTGCGCTACCAGTGGATGCGCCAGAAGCGTTTCCAGGGCAGCCATCTCTCCAACGACCCGCAGGCGGCCGCCGTCACGAAGCTCGTCAGCGACGGCAAGGTCGACCCGTGCCTCAGCCACACCTATGCGTACGACGACATCCCCGAGTGCCATCAACTGATGCTCGAGAACAAGCACCCGTACGGCAACATGGCGGTGCTGGTCAACGCGCGCCAGCCCGGCCAGGGCGCCACGCGGTAAGAAGGAGATCGAGATGCAGGCGATCCTCGGTCTCCTCTTGCTCGTCGCCGGCACCGCCCCGGCCGCCGCGCATCACGGCTGGAGCAGCTACGACTCGACCCGAGAGCTCACCTTGACGGGGACCATCACCGAATCAGGGTACGAGCATCCTCACGGTCACGTGCGCCTCGACGTGCCTGGGAAAATCTGGCTCGTCATCCTGGCGCCGCCGACGCGCATGGAACACCGCGGGCTCCCGGCCTCCAAGCTCCGCACGGGCACCAAGGCCACGGTCGTCGGGTATCCTCACCGGAGCACTGCGGACGAGATGCGCGCCGAGCGAATCACGATCGACGGAGCGACGGTGGAGCTTCGTTGACGCAGGGGAGCGCGGCCGGCTGGACGGGATGGCTCGAAGCCACCGCGGCGGCAACGGCGATGCGGCAGTCGCTGTGGCTCTATCCGATCGTCGAGATCCTTCACATTCTCGGCTTCGTCATCCTCGTCGGCAGCGCCGCCATGTTCGACCTGAGACTGCTCGGCCTCTCGCGCCAGCTCCCGGTGACGGGCATGGAGCGCCACCTCCTGCCGTGGGCGCGAGCCAGCGTGCTCCTGATCGTGCCGACGGGTAGTCTGATGTTCATCGCCCACGCGAATGAGTTCGCCGAGAATCCCGCATTCCGGCTGAAGCTCCTCCTGCTCGTTCTGGCCGCGCTCAACGCCGCGATCTTTCATCTCCGGCCCTTCCGCCAAGTCGCCGAATGGGATCGCGGCACGCCCGCTCCGCGTCGCGGCCCGCTTCGCCGCCGCGCTCTCGCTGATGCTGTGGACGGGCGTGATCGCCTGCGGACGCCTCCTCGCCTATTTCTAAATTCGGGGCCATGTCGCGGCCTCCTCAGCTGCTTCGCAACGCCGAGGCGCGCCCAGGCCGAGCTGGGGCGTGTGCGGTAAGCGTGGTGACGATCGGGTTGTGCGGAGCGTGAAAGCGTTGGGGGGTATGGGGGGCCATTTCGTGGCCCCCCATTCTAAAAATACCCGGGCTCGCCCGGCAGCAGGACGCGGCGCTTGTCGCCCTCGATGATCACGCGAGGGAGAATGGTCCGCACCTCGCGCCCGTTCAGCCGCTCGAGCGCGGCGGAGACCGACGGCGCGCCGTCGAAGAGCTCGAGATTCCTCACGGTCGGATTGCGGAGCGACAGCTGGCCGCGCACGTTGGCGTCGATCGCCTCGCGCGGGCCGAGCCATCGCACCTCGGTGATCTCGCGCTCGTCAGCGACGGCCTCTTGCCCCTCCGGCATCGCCGCGGCGAAGAAGCGCGTGTCGAACCTGAGCGGCTGGATCTCGGGCGTGATCCAGTGGGCGAAATACACGAGCGCGTCGGTGGCCAGGGTGAGGCGCTCGGCCCGCAGCATGTCCCAGAACGCACGGTGATCGGCCTGACACGCCTTCCGGTAGCTTGTGTAGCGTTCAGCGTCGAGGCGCACGGGCCGCCCGTCCGGCGCGTAGGCGAGCAGAATCCCCACCTCTTCGAACGTCTCGCGGATCACGCCCACCCAGTGGCCGAGCGCCGCCGACGGCGGCGCCGCCAGGCCGAGCCGGCGCGCGGCGTGAGCCGCGTCGACCTCGCGGCACCAGCTGGCGGCATCGTCCGGTCCGTCGCTGATCTCGATCTTGCCTCCGGGAAAGACGAAGTCCCCGGCCGCGAACTTGCTCGCGCTGTGACGGCGGATCAACAGAACCTCGAACGCGCCTGCTGAACGACTCCGGAGGAGGACGAGCGTGGCGGCCGGGAGCGGTGTCACCGGCGCAGGTTTGACGGACACAATGTAGTGTGCCACGATGACGCGGCCGCTGTCATGCACTTCGTGGAGGAGAGATCGTCATGAGCGCTGAAGCTCGACTCAAGGAAAAGAACATCACGCTTCCGAAGCCGACCAGCCCGATGGCGAACTACGTGGGCGCCGTGCGCACGGGCAATCTCCTCTTCGTCTCCGGTCACGGTCCGGTCCGCGACGGCAAGGCGACTTCTCAGGGCAAGCTCGGCAAGGATCTCACCGTCGAGCAGGGCTATCAGGTCGCGCGCGAGGTGGGTCTGTCGCTCCTCGCCACGGTGCGCGCGAATCTGGGTAGCCTCGACAAGGTCCGTCGTGTCGTCAAGGTGCTCGGCATGGTGAACTCCGCCGACGGGTTCGGCGACCAGCCCAAGGTGATCAACGGCTTCTCCGACTTGATGGTCGAGGTGTTCGGCGAGGCCATCGGCAAGCACGCGCGCTCGGCCGTGGGCATGGGCGGGCTACCCGTGAACATTCCGGTCGAGATCGAGATGGTCCTCGAGGTAGACTGAGGCCATGGCGCTACTGCTCGATCTCTGCATGATGCTGATCTCGCTGGTCTTCCTCGGGATCGTCGGCCTCGTCGCCGGCGTGGCGATTCCGGGACTGTTCATGGCCGCCGCTGCGCCGTGGCTCGACTGGATCCTGCCGCTCAAGAAGTCGTAGCCGCCGGATCGATCAGGGCCGGGAGCATCCGCAAGGCCTCGGCGATCCGGGGCCCGTGCCAGGAAAAGGGCTTCCCGTCCACGAGGTGAATCCGCCCGTCGCGCACGGCGGGCACGTCGGCGTAGGCCTCGAAATCGGCCAGATGCGCTCGCCGAAAGCGGAACGGCTCGTCCGGCAGCAAGATCACGTCCGGGCGCGCGGCGGCGACCTCGTCAAGAGTCACTGTCGGATACCGCTCAGGCCGATCGGCGAAAACGTTGCGCGCCCCGCAGACTCGCAGCATGTCGTGGATGTACGTGTCGCGGTTTATCGTCATGTACGGCCCGCGCCAGATCGGATAGAAGACCCCAACCGGGGAGCGGCGCGCGGCCGCGCTTCGCACGCGCTCGTAGAGCGGCTCGATCTCACCCACGATGTCCGACGCGCGCGCCTGGGTCTCCGTCACCGCGCCAAGCTCGGCGACGAGCCGGATACCGTCGGCCACCGTACGCGGGTACGTGACCCACACGGGAATCGACCATGACCGGAGCGTCTCGACGTGGTCGCGCAGGTTCTCCTCGATGTTCGCGATCACGAGCTGCGGCTCGAGGCCACGGATCTTCTCGAGGTCAGGATTCTTCTCGCCGCCGATGCGCGTCTTGCCTTTGACAACCTCGCGCGGCTCGACGCAATAGACAGTGATGCCCACGAGCGCGTCCGCGAGCCCCAGCGCGCAGAGAGTCTCGGTGATGCTCGGAACGAGCGAGACGATCCGCCGGGGCGCTCTCGCCAGCTCGACGGCCACTCCCGAGGCGTCCACCCGCGCAACCATCACACCGGCGCGCCCCGCGAACCTAGGCGTCCAGGTCGAGCGCCGGCGAGTCCTTCCACCGGGGCTCGCCCTCGGGCTTGAAGTTGCGAGTATTCACGAAGTGCAAGCCATGATGAAGGTTCATCTTGAATTTGCCGCCGCCGTACCGGCCGCCGATCCAGCCCGTGGGATCCTCGAGGAACGACTCCATCTCGCTCGAGGGCAATCGCACGAGCCACTTGAAGCGGATCGTCCCCGACCACGGCTCCTGGACGCCGATGGTCGCCGTGAAGTCGGGCCAGACGCGCGCGAACTCTTCGAGGATCTCCCGACGGCTCGGGCGCTCGACGCCCTTGTTGACGAGGTTGCGCTTGAGGTACGGCTCGATGAGGTCCCAGCACCACGGAGCAATCACTGCGGCGCGCAGTGTATCATGGCCTCGTGCGGATGAGCTTTCGGCGCCGCGCACTCTGGGCGTTGCTCGCCGCGAAGCTCGTCGGCGCCTGGGGCGTGGGCTGGGACATCCGCTGGCATCTGATCATCGGCCGCGATTCGTTCTGGATCGCGCCCCACGTCATGACGTACGCCTCGGTCGTTGTCGCGTCCATGATCGCGCTCGGCGTCCTCGTCGTCGAGACATGGCGCGAGCGGAAAGCCATCGGAGCACTGGACGCGGTCACCATCGCCGGGCTTCGCGGAACTCGCGGTTTCCATCTGGCGTGGTGGGGTATGGCGATCGTCATCCTGGCGGCGCCGATCGACGATCTCTGGCACCGGCTCTTCGGGCTCGACGTGACGCTCTGGAGCCCCCCTCACCTGCTCGGGCTCGCCGGCTTCCAGGTTTCCAACCTCGGCGGCCTGCTCATCGCGCTCGAGGTATACGACGTGGGCTGGAAGCGCCTGTCCGCGCTCATCACGAGCGGCGTCCTCCTGCTCGGCACGTTCTATATCAGCGTCGACCAGTCGGTGCAGACGGCGTTTCGCCGCGGCTCGATCTTTTTCTTCACCTTCCCGGTGCTGGGGTCCGTCGCGTTCACCTTCGCTCTCGTGCTCGTGGCTCGCATCGCGGCAAGCCGCGGTGCCCCGCTCACCCTGGCCATCGGTGCTCTCCTCGTGCAGATCTCGATCCTCCTGGTCGGAGACCTCGGATTCGCGATCGTCGAGCCGGTGTCGACCATCCAGGAGGTGATCGCGGCCGATCCCTCTTCGCCCGTCGCCGTGGCGCACGAGATGGCCCGTCGAAACGGCTGGGTACCCGGTCGATCGATGGTCCTGCGCCTGATCCCGCTGGCGCCGGCGGCGCTGATGACGCTCGTGGATCCGCGGAAGCGCTGGCGGCTCGCCGCCGGAAGCTTCGCGCTGGCGATGGTCGTCACCTCGGCGCTCGTGCTCGGTCGCTTACCGGCGTTGAGCCACGCGCTCCCATCGGTGCTGGACGCGGCGATCGCCCTGCCCGTCGCGCTCGCGTCCGCGATCGGGTCGGCATGGTGCGGCCTGAAGACGGCCGACGTCTTCGCGCGTGCCACGCCGCGATTGCCGAGCGCGCGTGGTCTCGAGCCCGTCACGGCAAGGTAGCTGAGCCCTGAGCGGCAAGGCCGAGATCCGCGAGCGCGTCTGGGCGCGGCTCACCGAGTGCCGGGTCGGCCGCTTTCCAATGCCGCTTCACGATCGGATCCCGAACTTCGCGGGCGCCGAGCTGGCGGCACGCCGATTGACCGAGCTGCCGGAGTGGAAGGCCGCGCGTCGGATCAAGTGCAATCCGGACGCGCCCCAGCGCGCGGTACGCCTGGCGGCCCTCAAACAAGGCAAGACCGTGGTCATGGCGGTGCCGCGGCTCCGCGCCGAGCGCTGCTTCATCCGCCTCGATCCGCAAGACCTGAAGGGAAAGCTCGCGCAGGCCGCGACGATCAAGGGCGCGTCCGTCCTCGGCGTGCCGGTGTCGCCGGCGCAGATCGGACGGATCGATCTGATCGTGGCCGGCAGCGTAGCCGTCAACCCGAGCGGCGCGCGGCTCGGCAAGGGCGGAGGCTACAGCGATCTCGAGTTCGCGCTGGCGCGCGCGGCCGGCGTCGTGGACGGAAAGACGCCCGTCGTCACCACGGTTCACGAGCTCCAGGTCGTCGGCGACACCATCCCGATGACGGCTCACGACGTCCCGCTCGACATCGTGGCGACGCCTGATCGCGTGATCCGAGCCGGCCGACGGCACAAGAAGCCGTCCGGCATCTTCTGGGAGGAGCTCTCCGACGAGCAGCTCGCCGAGATGCCGGCGCTCGCGAAGCTGGCTCCTACGCGCGCGCGTCCCTCTCGGCCGCGCGCCCAGGCGGACGCGGCTCAGGCGCGCAGGATCTCGGGCGCCCGCCAGGCCGCGAGGCGGTCGAGCAGAGCGGTCGGCGTGTCGGCGAAGAGCAAGAGCTCAGCGTAGCCGGGGCTCACGAACCGCTCCCGCACGGCGTGGTCGATCACCGCCCGCAGCCCGTCCCAGTACCTCTCGACGTTCAGGGCGACGATCGGCTTACTGTGAATGCCCAGCTGAGCCCAGGTCAGCGCCTCGAACGTCTCGTCGAGCGTGCCCAGGCCTCCCGGCAGCACGGCGAAGCCGTCGACCAGCGCGGTCATCGTGGCTTTACGCTCGTGCATCGAGGTGACGACGCGGAGCTCGGTGAGACCCGGGTGGGCCAGCTCGCGCGTCACGAGGGCCTGAGGGATGACGCCGATCACCTCTCCGCCGTTCTCCAGCACCGCGTTGGCGAGGGCACCCATGATCCCGACCGCGCAGCCGCCGTAGACCAGGCCGAGCCCGCGTGCGACCATCTCGGCGCCGAGCTGACGAGCCGCCTCAGCATACGCCGGGCGCCCACCCTCCGAGGCGCCGCAGAACACGCAGATTCGTTTCATAGCGAAGCCGCGAACTCCGCCGAGAGTGTCCCCTGATAAACCGCCTCGACGGGTCCGTCGAGTCGCAGCGACCAGTCCGGGCGGACTTCGATCGTGAGCTGGCCGCCGGGCATGCTGACCTTGACCCGGCCATGAGCGCAGAGCCCGTTCCTGACGGCCGCCGAGGCCGCGCCGCAGGACGAGGACCCGGAGGCGAGCGTGTAGCCGGCGCCGCGCTCCCAGATAAGGATGTCGACGGCATCGCGCGCCGAGACGCGGGCGAACTGCACGTTGGTACGGTTGGGGAACGCCGGGTGACGCTCGATCAACGGTCCGAGCCGCCGGCACTCTCCTTCGTCGAGTCGATCCACAAACGTGACGCAGTGCGGATTGCCGACCGATACGGCGGTGACCGACAGGTTGGTGCCATCGCCGAGCTGGAGCGGCACGCCGACCACTTCGCGGTCCGGTCCGTTCATCGGAATCTCGGGCGCGCGAAAGGTCGCCCGTCCCATCTCGACCGTGACGAAGCCCATCCGACCGTTCTCGACACGGCACAGGCACTCGACGACACCGCCCTTGGTGTCGACCGTGAACGTCGACTTCTTGGTGCGGCCGTGGTCCCAGAGATACTTCGCGAAAATCCGGAGGCCGTTGCCCGACTTCTCGGCCTCGCTGCCGTCCGGGTTGAAGATGCGCAACCCGAAATCGGCGCGCGACGTGGGCACGAGCAGCAAGATACCGTCCGAGCCGACTCCCCAGTTGCGATCGCAGATTCGCTCGATCGCCTTCTCGGACAGCGGCCCCTTGAGGTCTTTCTCCTCGATCACGATGTAGTCGTTGCCGAGCCCGTGGCCCTTCGCGAAGGGAATCACGGCCGCGACAGCTCCACGCGACGACCGGTCGCCGCCGAGACGTAGCCCGCGTAGATCACCTCGACCACCTCGCGGGCCAGGAGCCCGCCCGACATCGGCTCGCGCCGCTCGCTGATGGCGCCGACGAAGTCTTCCAGCTCCTGGGGATATCCGCGCATCCAGTCCTCTTCGGGGCTCGGAAACTGCCAGCCGGCCTTGGTCTCCACCTTCTCGGTGAGATACTCCTCGCCCCACACCGCGGCGTCCGGCGCATAAACGGTCAGCGTATTGTTGGGATTGATGTTCGCCTGGATCACCGCGTTCGTCAGGTAGGCCGTCACCACGTTGCGAACGCCGCCGAGCGTGATGTCGTTGGAGTGAATCGTGGCCATCGTTCCGTCCTCGAAGGTCAGCACCGCGACCGACCAGTCTTCGACGTCCTCCGCGAGCGTCGACATGTGGCGCTTCATGCCGGCCACCGCCGGGAGTCGGGAGAGGCTGGCCACCTCGGCGAAGACCGCCCGCGTGCGGATGGGCCGGCCGCTGCGCCGGATCCCTTCCCAGTGCTTGAGCTGCAGGACCGCGCCGATCGGATGCGAGCCCATCCGCAAGAGCGAGCCGCCCCCGGCGCTCTTCCAGCGGCGCGCGTACGCGGCGTGCGAGCCCGAATGGCTCTCCTCGGCCCGCAGCTCGAGAATGGCCCCGCCGCTGGCCTCGAGCAGGCGCCGAAGCTTCGCGACCGGCGGAGCGTAGACGAAGTCCTCCGCGTAGCAGAAAATCACGCCGGCCTCGGCGACCGCCTCGAGCACGGCGTCGGCGTTCGCCAGCGCGCTGGCGAGCATCGAGTCTCTCGGCTCGCTGGCCTCGCAGAAGGCCCCCGTGAGCGGCTTCTCAACGATCACGTGCTTGCCGGCCCGCGCCGCGGCGATCGCGATCTCGTGATGACTATCTGTCGTCGAGCAGATGTCGACGACGTCCACGTCGGGCGACTCGACCAGCTTCCGGTAGTCGGTGAAGACGCGCGGGATCCGGTGGCGCCGGGCGAAGTCCTCGGCCTGGTCTCGCGTGCGGGAACAGACCGCGGCGAGCTCGACTCGCGTGCCCAGCAGCGGCCGGTAGTTCGTGGCGTGGAGGCTCGGCCGCGAAGCGGGCGCCGACGATGCCAATCCGGAGGGCGCTCACGCCAGGCGCACCTTGAACCAGTCGCGTACGCGCTCGCGCGGGCCGCGAACGTCGCACGGAAGGCGATGGCGATATTTGCCGGCGAAGCGCGCCAGCGCCGAATCGCGGCGGTCGCGGTCGGCCCGTTCGAGGCTCGGATCCGCGTCGAATCCGCGCGTGCGGGTCTTGCCGCCGTGGTGCCAGAACGGGGCATGAATGACCAGGCACCTCCGGCCGCGATCGACGACGGCCAGCGACAGGTCACGGTCGATGCCGTGATAGAACCCGTAGCCTTCGTCCAGGCCGCCGATCTCGTCGAGAAGCTTGCGCGAGATGCAGAGGCACACGGCGTCGACGAAAGCCACGTCTTCCCAGGGCGCCTTGACGGTTGGCTTCGGGAGCAGGCTGTGAACGACCGTGCGCCCGACGAGCCGGCCGCTGGCTCGCACGCGCTTGGCGCCGTAGAGGCCTGCGAGCCCGGCGTCGGGCTCGGCGAGCGCGGCGAGAAGCCGCGAGAGCCACGCCGGCTCGACCATCTCGGTGTCGTTGTGGATCAGACAGACGAACTCGGTGTCGATCAGTCGCAAAGCCCGATTGAGCGACGCGATCACGTTGCCGTTGGTCTCGCTCCGCGTGGCGGTCAGCGGATACGGGTACGGGAATCGCTCGAGGAGCTCCGGCGTGCCGTCGCTCGAGCCGTTGTCGGCGACGACCAGGCGAAAGGGCTCGGTGGTCGCGCGCAGGCTCTCGAGGCAGGCCCGCGTGTGCGCGAGCCCATTGAATACGGCCATCACCAGGCTGACGCGCGGTCCTGCGCGCACTCCCGGCTAACGCCGGTCGATCGGGACGTACGTGGCGTGCGTCGGGCCGGTGTACTCTGCGCGCGGCCGGATCAGCCGGTTGTTCGCGTGCTGCTCCATGACGTGCGCCGCCCAGCCGACGATCCGGCTCATCGCGAAGACCGGCGTGAACTGATCGGTCGCGATCCCCATCGACGCGTAGGCCGCGCCGGAGTAGAGGTCGACGTTCGGGAAGATCTTCTTCTGCTCGCCCACGACACGCACGACCGTGTCCAGGATCTGGACCGCGCTGGTGTCGCCGGCCTGCTTGCCGAGCTCTTGCGCCAGGCGATGCAGGTGCTTGGCTCGAGGGTCTTCGACGCGGTACACCCGGTGGCCGAATCCCATGACGCGGCCGTGATCGGCGAGCGTCTTGCGGATCCAGGCGTCGGCGTTGGCCGGCGTCTTGATCTTCTGGACCATCAGCATCACCTGCTCGTTGGCGCCGCCGTGGAGCGGCCCCTTCAGCGCGCCGATCGCCGAGACGATCGCCGAGTGCAGGTCGGACATGGTGGCGGCGGTCACGCGAGCGGCGAAGGTCGACGCGTTGAACTCGTGGTCGGCGTGAAGGATCAGGGCGACATCGAACGTCTTCACGGCGAGCGGGCTCGCCTTCTTGCCGGTCAGCATGTAGAGGAAGTTCGCGGCCAGGTTCAGCTTCGGATTCGGGGCGACGGGCGCCTTACCGCGGCGGATCCGTTCCCACGCGGCGACCAGGGTCGGCATCTGCGCGGTCAGGCGAAGCGCCTTGCGGGCCGTGGCGTCCTTGGAATTGTCGGCCGCGTCGGGATCGTACGCCGAGAGCGCCGAGATGCCGGTACGCAGGACTTCCATCGGCGTGGTCTTCTTCGGCAGCGCCTTCAGGAGCGAGACGATCCCCGGCGGCAGTTTCCGGTTCGCGGTGGAGCTGAGCGCCTTGGTGTGGGCGACCAGCTCCTTCTTGCTGGGAAGCCCTCCGTGCCAGAGAAGGAAGATCACTTCCTCGAAGGAGGAGTGCTCGACGAGGTCATTGACGTCGTAGCCACGATAGACGAGCCGGCCCTCGCGCCCGTCGATGAAACAGATGTCCGACGTGGAAACGACGATGTCTTCGAGACCGCCTCGGCCCCCGGTACCCATGTTCTTCCCTCGCCGAAAGGTGTGATGAAACCGGTTTGCTTTTACCATACCCCCGGCCATGCTTCAAGGCACCCCGGAGCGCATACGGGAGTACTACGACGGGCATCCGATCAGCGAGGCCCGCGTGCTCGCGGCCCTCGCCGACCAGGGGCTCACGGGCTCGCTCACCGCCGACGACCTCTTCGAGTTCGACCAGGACCACTACGGCGGGCTCGCCGCCGTGGACACGCTGGCGCGCCGCGCCGGTGTCGGCCCCGCCAGCCGCGTTCTCGACGTGTGCGCGGGTCTCGGCGGACCCGCCCGATTCGTCGCGAGCCGTCGTGGCTCGGCCGTGGTCGCGCTCGAGCTGCACGCCGGCCGGGCAGCGGGCGCCGTCCGGCTCAACCGGCTGGTCAAGGAGGCCCGAGTCAAGGTCGTCCGAGCCGACGCGACGATCTTGCCGTTTCGCCGGCGCCACGTTCGATGCCTGTCTCAGCCAGGAGGCGCTGCTCCACATCGCCGACAAGCCGACGGTCCTCGAGGAATGCCACCGCGTGCTCGCCCGTGGCGGCCGCCTGGCCTTCACGGACTGGATCGCCTTTCCGAGCCTCGCCGATCGCGAACGCCAGCGGCTCTGGGAGTGGATGGCGGCCACCACGCTACAAACGCTCGACAGCTACCGCGTTCTCCTGGGGCGCGCCGGCTTCACGGCCGTCGAGGCGGAGGACCTCTCCGGCGAATGGCGGGCGATCGTCCGAAATCGGCTCGCGCTGCACCGGGCGCTACGGTCGCAACGAGAGGCGCGATTCGGCCGAGAGTCCTATCTGGAGTACGATCAGCTCCACACGTTCTTCGTCGGCCTGCTCGAAGCCGGCAAGCTGGGCGGCGGGCGTTTCACGGCGACTCGATGAGCCCGCGGGAGCGGGCGATGGTCAGCGACGGAAGCGCTTCAGGAGGTCCTCGACCTTCTTTCGGTCAATGTGATCGGCGACCGAGGACGGATCGACGAGAACGGACGGCTCCGCGGCGTTCCCGGTCACTTTCGCCCGCACTTCACCTCGCCCGTGATCGACGCGCAGATCGAGGTTCATGCGCGTGGTGGCGAGACCGTAGTCCCCGGCGACCCCCACCTTCACCTCCTTGGTCGTGTACAGGAGATCCTTCGTGCTGAGGACGCCGTTCGTGATCTGGTACGTGCCGGTGATCGACTCGAAGTCGACCGGTGACGACGTGAGCGATCGCGGCACGTCTCGGGCGAGCACCGACGAGGCCGCTCCGGCCACCTGCGTGACCACCCTGATGAGGGCGAGCGCCTGAGGACCCACCACCTTGCCCGGGCCGATCCGGAGCTGGCCCGAGCCCCCGAGCGTGTTCAGGAAATCTGCCGTATTCGTCGAGAGGGCGCCGGTGAGGTCGAGCGGGCCGGACACGGCATAGCCCTGGCAGAGGAAGTCCACGAGCACCTTCTCGGCCGGCACCGATTTGATGGCCAGATCGCTCAGCTGCAGGCGGGCACCGTGATCGAGGGTCACGGTTAGATTCGCGCTGATCGGGCCGCCGCCGACTGAGGTCGCGACCGGCCGGCTCTGAAGCCTGGCGCCCTCAAAGGAGACGCCGCTCATTTTGAGAGGGCCGAGCGCGAGGGTCCGCTGTTTCGGCTCCGGGCAATTCTGGTTCGATTGAGTCACACGGACGCTCGCGAGCTCGACGTTGCCCGAGACCCGAGGCGCGCCCAGGGTTCCGCTGAGCGAGAAATCTCCCTTGATCGGGCCCCCAACCGTGGGAGTCGGTCCGGCCGCGGCGGCGACGAGCTTTTCGATGTCCTTGCCTTCGATGCCGACCTTGGCGCGGACCGGCGCCTCGAGCAGGGTCTTCGCGCCATTCACGGAGATGATCCCATCGGCGAGCCTGACGAAGAGATCGCCCGGCTTCACCACGAGCGCGCCCTTGAACGCGAGCTGCGTGCCCTGACCAGTCACGGTGAGGTCCAGGTCCTCGACGCGGTACGGCGTCTCGGCGGCGCCCTTGCCGTGGACCACGTACGTGATCAAGCCCTTGTCGATTTTCACCCGCGAGACGATCGCCGCGGCCGCGCCGCCGGTCGCAGCGCCGCCAGATCGGCCCGGCCGTGACGCGGTCCGGGGCTCGGCGGGCGGCGCGAGGCTGGCCACGTTGAGCCTCCCCGCGGCGTTCTGGATGAGCGCGATGCGCGGCCGCTGGAGCGTGATGTCGCCGAACTCGACGCGGCCGGTCAGGAGGGGGCGCAGCTTGAGATAGATCCGGCCGGTCTCGAGCGTGAGGAACGGCGTCGTGCCGAATTGCGGGTCTTCAGCGACCTCGAGCTTGTGCAGCTCGATCGAGGGCAGCGGGAACAGACCGAACGGACAGCGACGCGAACTTGACGGGCCGTCCGACGGCCTGCGCTGCGCTGCTGGCGATCATCGCCTGAACGCGCGGCGTGTCGATCAAGCGCGGGAGCGCGATCGCCGCGACGAGCACCAGCAGCCCGACGACGGCGACCGCGATCCCGAGCCACTTCGCGGCGCGCTTCAACGCGCACCTCGCGCAGCAGTTACGCGGTCTGGATTGCCGACAGCCGCCAGGGCTTCGGGCCGACCGGGCGTGTGAAGGTCCAGTACTCCTCGATGCTCACCGGCGAGGCCGCTCCCTCGACGATCGCGCCCGTCGAGTCGTCGACCGTGTAGTCGACGAGCGACACGGCAAGATACACGGTCACCCAATCCTGACCGCCCTCTTGCCAGGCCTCGGTCAGCTCGGAGCGTCCGATCTGGACCCGCTCGATCCGGTTCGTCCGCCGGGCGCCGCGAAGCTGATCGCATTGCTCCTGCAGGCGGCCGAACTGCTGTGGCGTGAGTCGGTCTTGCACCGCGCTCAGGTCCCGCTTGGAGATCGCGGCCTGGACGTCGATGAACGTGCTCTTCGCCCACTCGGCCAAGCCGACCGGATCGAAGGTCGAGTCCATACCGCGAATGTGCCCGATCCCGCGCTGGACGTCCGACTCACCGGCTGGAGCCTCCATCACCGCACCACCGCCGCCGCCGCTCGACCAGCCCTGCCCCGTCGAACCATAGGCGCTCGCGCCGGCGTAAGACGGCTCGGGCCGCGCGGTCGCACGGTTTCTCAGCATCCTGAACACGAGGAAAATCGCGCCGCCGACCAGCAACATCTCGAGGAGACCGAAGCCGCCGCCGAAACCGCCGCCCATCCCGCCGAACAGCATCGAACCCAGCAGCCCGCCCAGTGCGAAGCCGGCGATGCCCCCCATCAGGCCGCCGAACATGCCCGGGCGCTGCATCGGCTGCTGCATAGGCGTGGGCGAAGCGGGCGACGGGTTCGTCATCCGTGAGGGGCTCGACGGCGCAGCCGGCGACGAGTACGAGCGAGAACCGCGGCTCCCGCCGCTCCCCGCTCGGGCCCACACGGACGCCGTGTCGAGCACCAGAAGCGATATGAGAGATAGACCGAATATGAGCGCAAAGGCTCTTGATCGCATGTTGGCCTCCTGTCGCTAGTTTACCGCTCTTCAGGGAATCAGCAGCACCTTGCCCGTGGTCTTCCGCCCCTCAAGCGCCCGGTGCGCCTCGGCGGCGTCCTTCAGCGGGAATTCGTACTCCGTACGGAGCTTGAGCTTGCCGTCGCGAATCCACCCGAGGAGCTCCTCCGAGCGCTGCAGGAGCTCGGCGCGCGTGATGATGTGATGGTTGAGGCTCGGGCGAGTCAGGAACAGCGAGCCCTTCGCGTTGAGCGTCTGCGGATCGAACGGTCCGATCGGGCCGCTCGACTGCCCGTAGAGCGCCATCATCCCGCGCGGCGCCAGGCAGTTGAAGCCCTTGTCGAATGTCGTCTGACCGACTGAGTCGTAGACCACCTGAATCCCTTTGCCATCGGTGAGCCGCTTTACCTCGGCCTCGAAATCCTGCTTCGTGTAGAGAATGACGTCCGAGGCCCCAGCCTCGCGCGCCAGCTTCGCTTTGTCCTCGGTCGACACCGTGCCGATGACCCGCGCCCCCCGCATCTTCGCGATCTGGCAGAGCAGCAACCCGACGCCGCCGGCCGCCGCGTGGACGAGGCAGGTGTCGCCGCTCTTCAGGGGATAGGTCGAGCAGGCCAGATAGTGGGCGGTCAGCCCCTGCAGCATCGCGGCGGCTCCCTGGCGGGTGGTCAGTCCGGTCGGCAGAGTCACCAGGCGTGCGGCCGGGACCGCGGCGTATTGCGCGTAGGCGCCCGGCACGCCCGTGTAGGCGACCTTGTCGCCGACCTTCACTTCGGTCACGTTCGGCCCGACCGCGGTGACCGTCCCTCCGGCTTCCAGACCGAGAGTCAGCGGCAGGGCGAGCTTGTACTGGCCCGAGCGCTGGTAGACGTCGATGTAGTTGATACCGGCAGCGTCCACTTTCACCGTGGCCTCGCCGGCCTTCGGCGTGGGCTCCGGCGTGTCCTCGTAACGGAGGACTTCGGGACCGCCGGGCGCGTTGACTCGAATCGCTTTCATGGGGACACCTCCGGGATGTCGGATCGATGCGGGCGGATTATAGCACCGGAGCCCGGGGGGCCCGGTCGAGGAGCCCGCGGAGCCAGTGGTACATCGCGAAGGCCTCGAGGGCGAACGGAGGGAAGCCGAGATAACCAAGCACCGGCATTTCGAAAATCCTCACGCCGCCGAGATACGGCACCGTGTAGGTCCACCGGGTCGCGGCCCAGTAGTTCCAGAACTCCCACAACACGCCGCAGATCGCCCCGCCGGCCAGGAGGCCGAGGACGCGTGAGGCATCGCCGGCGCCCAGGTCCGCCAACCACGACGGCCGGCCGCGGAGATAGTTCAGCGGCTCGAGGATCAGCACCCACCCGACCCAGACGAGAGGCACGAGCCACGTCGAGACGACGACGAGCGGCAGGACGGCGCCGATGACGCCCGCGACGACCGCGACGCGGAGGATCCCTTGTGACGGACGCCAGGGGCGCACGCGGGCGCGGCGGAACACCGTGGCCCGCAACGTGGCGGCCGTGAGGAACATCGCCGGGAAGATGGTGGCGAAGGACCAGTCGTAGCCGACTCGCCGCAAGAAGGGATTCGGCTCGAGCCCGTGGTAGCGCCACCAGAGCCCTTCGGCATCGACACCCCCTCGCCAGAAGCGCGGCGCGTTGTAGAGCTCGAAGAGCCACCAGCAGGCGACGGACGCGAGCGCGACCAGGAGGCCCTCGACCCGATCGGTGGTGAGGTAGGAGCGGCCCGTGACACGCGCCGTGACGGCATCGATGAACAGGACGTAGCCGGTCCACACGATCGGCGTGAACCAGGAGGCTACCGTCGGCTCGCCGGCGAAGAGCAGCACCTCCGCGACGATGATGACCCCGAGCCCGACCCATCCGTACGCCCGCATACCGCCGAACGTGGTCGAGGGTCTCGGCGGCGGGGCGACGCTCACCGCATCGACGCGAGGTCGATGGTGAAGCGGCTCACGTCTCGGCCGTCCGAGTCGCGAACGACCAGGACCACGCGGGACTTCGGCGCGATCTCCTTGACGGGAAACCCGTAGACGCAGCGCGCGAGATAGCGACCTCCGTCGGTCCGGACCGCCGTGCGCTCGTTCTGAACGAAGGCGGGCTCGATCTGACGGTCTCCCAGGACAAGCCGTGGGGCGAAGAACCGCGCGAAATCCTCACGGGGCCCGTGCAGGCTCGCCCAGATCACCAGCCGGTCCTGCTGCTCGCGCAGGAGCTTCTCGGGCTCGCGCTCCTTGATGGGCTCGTTCTTGAACGCCGCGTTGCGCCCCGCCAGGACGAGCCGGTGGAAGGGCGTGATCACGGTGACGGTGTCTCGCCGACTGATTCTCGACGCGCCACTCCGTGTCGAACGCGTCGCGCGTGATCGACTGGGCTCCGACGCGCAATGCGTCCGTCTGCTGCTGGGGCTCCAGCTTGAAGGACACGGCCCCGGCCGCCGACGGCGCGGCCAGGAGCACGACGAGGGCCGCGACCCGAAGCGGGTTCACTTCGTGTCGCCGACGACGACGCAGACTGAAGGTGGCCGGCGCGAAATACTTGGCGGCCACCCGCTGGACGTCGGCGGCCGTGACCTTCCCGATCCGCTCCTTGTAGCGATCGGCGTAGTCGAGGCCGAGCCCGCGATCCTCGATGGCGACCAGGAAGTCGGCGACCTTCCCTGACGTGTCGAGCCGGAACGGGAAGCTCCCGATGAGATACTGCTTGGCGAGCGCGAGCTCGCGATCGGCCGCCGGCTCACGACCCATCCGCGCGAGCTCCTCGCGGATCATGGCCACCACCTTCGGAGCTTCGGCCGTTCGGGTCTGGGCCGACACGGCGAAGGACGAGCCGTAGCGCCACGGCGCGACCCAGCTGTAGACCGCGTACGCGAGCCCGGACTCTTCCCGCACTCGCGCGTAGAGGCGCGAGGCCGAGCCGCCGCCGAGCACGTAGGAGGCGACGGCCAGCGGGAAGTACTCGGGATCCGTCTGTAGGATCGCTTGACGGCCGAACATGATCGTCGTCTGCGTGAGCTCGCGCTTGACGGTCTCTTCGCGCGGCGCGGCCGACGCACTCGCCAGGGCGACCGCCCCGGGCCGATCGCTCGGGCGCGGCCACGAGCCGAACCGCGCGACGATCTCGCGCCGCGCCTCGTCCACGGTGACCGCGCCCACGACGGCGATGATGGTCGTGTCGGGGCGCGCATGCTCCCGGTAGAACTTGACGACGTCGTCGCGCGTGAGCCGTGCTACCGATTCCCGCGTCCCTTCGACCGGACGGCCGTACGGATGGCCGGCGAAGACGAGGCGGCCGAGGGCACGGGCCGCCACGGTGCCCGGATCCTCTTCGGAGCGCTTGATGGCCGCCTGGATCTCCGAGACCTTCCGGCTCACCTCGGCCTCGGGGAACGTCGGCGTCAGGACGACCTCGGACACGAGGTCGAGCCCCAGCGCCATATCCTTCTTCTGCGCCGTCATCGAGACCGTCAGCGTGTCGCGGCTGGCGCCGGCTTCGACCCGGGCGCCCACGAATTCGATGGCCGAATCGAGCTCGGACCCCGTGCGCTTCGCGGTTCCCCGAGTGAGCACCGTCCCGGTCAGGTTGGCCAGCCCCGCGCGATCCTCGGGATCGTAGACGGCGCCCGCCCGCGTCAGAACCCGTACCGCGACGATCGGGACGGCGGGCCGCTCGGCGACCAGCAAGACGATCCCGTTCGGCAGGACTTCGCGGTGAGCGAGCGGCGCGGCGGCCGCCGATCCGGAAGCCAGGACACTGGCCACCACGACGGCGCACGCCACGGTCAGTGCGACGCATGCGCGGCCGCCCCGCGACACTCGGCGCGCGATTCGCGTGCGCATCACGATTTCGGCAAGAGCACGCCCACGCTCTTCCTGTCCGGCGCGAACCAGGCCCGCGCCACCCGCGTCAGGTCGGCGGCGGTCACCGCGCGGATCTTCGCCAGGAACGACTCCTTCAGAGCGAAGCCGCCGATCATCTCGAAGCGAGCCAGCTGTGAGGCGCGCTGGTGGACCGAATCGTCCTGATAGACGAAAGCCGCCTCGATCTGATTCTTCGCGCGCGCCAGCTCCTCGTCGGTGACGGGCTCGGTCTTGAGGCGCTCCATGTGGGCACTGAGCTCGGCTTCGAGCTTTTCGGGCGACTGGCCCGGCATCGGTGTCGCCCAGAACCAGAAGAGGTTGGGGTCGATCGAGAAATACTGGTAGTCGCCGCCGGCCTCCAGTGCCAGCTGCCGCTGATAGACGAGATCGCGGTAGAGCCGCGACGCCCGGCCGCCCGAGAGAATGGTCGAGAGCAGCTCGAGGGCGGCGGCATCGTCGGACGTCTGGTTCGGCACGTGCCAGGCCATGTACACGATCGGAAGCTCCGCTTGCTTCTTGACGATCACGCGCCGCTCGCCGTTCTGGACCGGTTCGACGGCGAGCATCGGCGGCGGGACCTTGCCGCGGGGGATCCGTCCGAAGCGGCGTTTGATCTTCTCGAGCGCGTCGGCGGCTCGGAACGCCCCGACCGCCACGATCATCGCGTTGTTCGGGACGTAGTACGTCTTGTAGAACTCGCGAATCTCTTCCGGGGTGATGCGCTTGATGTCGTCCATCCAGCCGATGATCGGCTCCCCGTAGGGATGCGCCTTGAAGGCGATGGAGCTCACCTCTTCGCCGAGGAACCCGCCCGGGTCGTCCTCGGTGCGCGTCCGTCGTTCCTCGATGACCACCTCGCGCTCCGAGGCGATCGCCTTGGGGTCGAGCAGCAGGTTCTGCATGCGGTCGGCCTCGAGGTCGATGACGAGGTCGAGCTTGTCGGCCGCGATGTTCACGTAGTACGAGGTCACGTCCTGCGACGTGAACGCGTTGTCCTGGCCGCCGTTCTCCTCGACGAGCCGGGCGAACTGCCTGGGCCCGTGGCTCGGCGTGCCCTTGAACATCAGGTGCTCGAGGAAGTGGGCGATGCCGGTCGCGCCTCGACGTTCGTTGCGCGACCCGACCCGGTACCACACCTGGAAGGACACGATGGGACTGCGCGCATCCTCGAGCAGGAGGACGCGCAGACCGTTGTCGAGCGTCGCGGCCACGACACGGTCGGCCCCGTGCGCGGCCGGCGGAGCGAGAAGTGAAACGATCAGGAGCGGCAGGATCGCGATGCGCACGGTGTGATTATACCGCCCGGCCATACTCGGCCGGTGTATCATCCATCGTGATGCGCGCGCTCGTGCTCGTGCTGCTGATCGCCATTCCGCACACGGCGTTCGCGCAGCAGGCGTGCACCGACTCGCTGGCCTCGGTCTACGAACGCGTCTCGCCGAGCGTCGTCTCGATCCAGGTCACCAAGATCAACAAGGCCAAGCCGCAGCGCAGGTTCGAGACCATAGTCGGCTCGGGTGTGCTGATCGAGCGCGACGGCCACGTGCTGACCAACGCGCACGTCGTCGACGGCGCCGCCTCGCTCTCGGTCACCCTCGACTCGGGCGCGCGTACGCCGGCGCGGCTGCTCGGCATGGATACGGTGACCGATCTGGCGCTCCTGCGGATCGACACGCCGTCGCCCCTGCCCGTCGCGCGGCTCGGCGACTCCTCGGCGCTCCGCGTCGGCGACGAGGTGGTCGCGATCGGCAATCCGATAGGCCTCGAGCAGACCATGACCCGGGGCATCGTGAGCGGCCTCAACCGCATCCTGCCCGGCCTGGCCGAACAGCCGATGATCCAGACCGACGCGCCGATCAATCCGGGGAACTCGGGCGGCCCGCTCGTCGATCGGTGCGGCGCCGTCGTGGGCATCAACACGTTCATCTCGGAAGAGGCCAACTCGATCGGCTTCGCCTTGCCGATCAATGCCGGCAAGGCGATCCTGCGCGATCTCCGTGAGACGGGCCACGTCGTCCGCCCGTGGCTGGGTCTGCAGGGCCGCGAAATCGATTCTCAGGTGACGTCTTTGCTGCGGATCCCGCTCTCGCCGGGCTACCTCGTCGAGGTCGTGTACGACGGAAGTCCAGCCGACCGAGCCGGCGTGCGCGGCGGTAGCCTGTCGGTGGTCGTGCAGGGCGAGGAATACCTCGTCGGCGGCGACATCCTGACCGCGATCGAGAACACGCCGGTGCGGACGCACCAGGACTATCTGGCGAAAGTGAAGACGCTCAAGCCCGGCCAGCGCACGCGTATCACGATCCTCCGGGACGGTCAGCGGCGCGAGCTCTCGCTCACGGTCGGCGAGCGTCCCCGCCTGCCGGCGGATCTGAGCGACTAGATCCCCGAGCCTCGCGCCTCCTGATCCAGAAGGCGGCGCGCCGTTTCGAAGATCCCGCGGAGCATCGGCCGCGTCAGCTTGCCGGTGAACGTGTTCTGCTGGCTCGGGTGATAGGTCGCGATCAACGTCGTCCCGTCGGCGAATCGGGTGACGGCGCCGTGGCCGAATTTCGGCGCCGGCCGCTCGCGAGGGGCCCCGAGCGCGCGCCGGCCTCTGAGGTACGCCTGCCAGCCGATCCGCCCCAGCCCCACGACGACGCGGACGCGCGTCAACAGTCTGAGCTCGGTCACCAGATAGGGCTCGCAGCGCGCCATCTCGTCGAGCGTCGGCTTGTTGAAGGGCGGCGCACAGCGCACCGCGGCGGTGACGTACGCATCGAGCAGACGCAGCCCGTCGCTCCGATGCTCCGACGTCGGGCGGTTCGCGAAACCCGCGTGGTGAAGCGCGTCGAAGAGCCAGTCGCCGCTGCGGTCCCCGGTGAACATCCTTCCCGTGCGGTTACCGCCATGAGCCGCCGGCGCCAGCCCGACCAGCAAGAGCCGCGCGCGAAGGTCACCGAAGCCCGGGAGCGGACGGGCCCAGTAGCGCTGGCCGAGATAGCGGCGCGGCGGCGCCGCAGCGACCGCTTCTCGGTGTCTCACGAGCCGGGGACATCGCCGGCACGCGACGATACGGACGTTCAGTCGAGGGATCGAGCGAGGATTTTGCAATCCGACGGGATTGTGACACGGTCGTGTCCCGAACGCCTTTGGACGGTGCCAATCCGGGGCGTTGTGGCCCGGCGAGCGGCGTAGTCATGGCTCCTGGTCCTCGCGGTCATTGGTGCGGGCACTCACCCGTTGCCGTCGGCCTTCACCGTCGACGTAATCCAGATACAACTTGGTGCTCCCGGGTTGCTGATAAATTCAAGCCATCACTCCGCCTCCCTTCCCCGGCCCCTCGAGCTGACGCTGAGGAGAGTCGACATCTAGCGTGCGAATTTCCGGAACCATGCCCGCATTGACGTGCGGGGGAGTGTACAGCAGATGCTCGACGGCCGGTTTTGTTCGTCACCCACCGCTAGCGCAGGACCTTGCTACCGCCCGAACAACAACCAATCGCGCATCCCGTCGGTGCGGGCGCCGGTACAAATGAATGGCCGCCTGCGCGCGATGCTGCACACGCGCTGGACACAACTTGGCGCTGTCGTCGCGGAGTGTGGCGCCTCCGGCCGCGAGGTTGTCGCCCGCTGCCCGGGTCTCGCGCGATGGCGTAGGACATCATGGGATACGGCGAGAGCCGAACCACTGAAGTGAGCCCTTGTCGAGGACCAGGCTCGCGAAGAGGCGCTAAGGGGGATTCGATGAAACGTCTACTGAACACGATCATCACATTAACTATCCTGCTCCTTTCGGTCCCATTGGCAGAAGCGATCGACATCACCCTTGCGGAAGTCCGAAACGGCGTAGCTGTCGTTCAAGGCAGCAGGGCGGCCAAGCAAACCATGATCGTCTGGGAAACTAACAGTGTTGGGCAAACGACTAAAGGCGGAGGCTTTAGCTTCTCCGGGATCGTGCCTGCGGACTGCGTTGGGCTGACTCAGCATTGGGGCGGACGCCATCAACGTGACCCTCGCCAATTGCACACAGTTCACTCCTTCGCCAGTTCCGAAGACGGGGCAGACCACGTCGTTCGCCCCAGGGGACGATGGCGATATACAGACGGGCGAGCCGTTGCCCAACCCGCGCTTTACCGACAACGGCGACGGTACGGTGCGGGACAACCTCACGGGGCTGATCTGGCTCAAGAATGCGCACTGTTTTGTGGGGCAGGCATGGCTCGATGCCATGAATACCGCCAACACCTTGGCCAGCCGCAGCTGTGGCCTCACCGATGGCAGCGTAGCGGGTGATTGGCGACTCCCCAATGTACGGGAACTACAGAGCCTGATCGACTTCGGCCATCCCCTTCACCCGGCCATACCAGCGGGGTCTCCCTTTATCAGCGCGCCGTGGCAATTCGCTACTGGTCGTCTACTGCCATGGCGCTCTCTGGCGTGGACCGTAGATTTCGCCATCGGGCGGCACCGCCGACAGGGATAACCCGGCGAGTGGAGATCGGACCTATGGGGGACCGCACGTGTGGCCGGTCCGTGGACCCCAATAGCGAGTTACTTTGCATTCTCGGGATTCAATCGGAGCGGCGGGCTCGTCCCCGAGGGAATTCTAGGCGGGCGGCGAGCAGGCACTTCCACGCAGGAGAGGAACAATGGGGTTCTTCAGTCGTCTCTTCGGCTTAGGCCAATCGCCACCTAGTAGCCCGCGTCAAGGCATGAGAGCACACCTGCGAGGGTCCGGCGCGTTCGCGCTACCGTCGTCGGCGAATCGCACTACCAGGAGACGCTTGAGGCGATTGGCGGCCCTCGTTCGGACGAGGGTGAGGATCGGCTTGTTGAGGCTCAGCTCGTACTTGAGAATGACAATCCCCACGATTCGATGGCCGTGCGTGTGGATATCCAAGGTCAGACTGTCGGCCACCTCAGCCGAGAGCACGCGCGGCAGTATCGGAAGCAACGCGAAAGGGCCGGGTATACGTCCACTGACGCCTACTGCGACGCGCGAATTCGCGGTGGGTGGGATGGAGGGGAAGGCGATCAAGGTCACTACGGTGTGTTCCTTGACCTCTCGATGGACGATCTCGACGACCATGGTCAGCCTCCCAAAGCTCTCTATGGCCCGCGCGTCGCCAAGCGTCTTGTCTCGGAGCTTCTCGGTGTCTGCAAAGGCATGATCTGTGATGGCAAGATTTCGGAGGGCGAATCGGACGCTCTCCAGCGGTGGCTGGCTGGCCACGGTGACGCAGCACGTCTCTATCCAGGGAACATCGTCGCCGAACGCCTGCGCCGTATCTATAAGGATGGCAGCGTCAATGATGACGAACGCCAAGACCTCTACGCACTGCTTCTGGACCTAACGGGAGAGACTGAGGAGCACGACCAGCCGCTCAATTTGTCGACACGTCTCCCGTTTGACGAACCCACTCCAGCGATCCTCTTCGAGGACCACGAGCACGTCTTCACAGGTCGGATGCTCTACGGCACCCGTCAGGTCTACGAAAGGAAAGTGGTGGAGCGTGGTGGCCGAGTGGGCACGAACGTGACGAAGAGAACCAGCTTCTTAGTCATCGGTCCCACTGCCAGTAGCGCGTGGCTCGAATCCACGCACGGCCGCAAAATCCTCCGCGCTGTGGAACTGCGCAGCGAGGGACTGCCGCTTCGGATAGTGAGTGAGGAAGCCTGGATACACGCGATCGAGTCAGGCTAGATTGACGACGTTGTCCGGGCGACGGGTCGCCGCATCGCGGTGGACATCACGACGCTCGAGCCAGCCAGAACATAAGCCGGCCCGTCGCCCGTGAGCGCTTGTGCTTGAGTGCCTCAATGCCAGCGATTCCGACCTACCGATCGTCACGCTCACGGACGACGAGCTCGCGCGGTACACGCTCGGAAGCGCGCCGCCTTCGACTACATTGCCAGGCGTCCTACGCGGAGCCCTGCAGGCGACCGGACTGTATTTCGGCGTCGGCTTAAGGTAGCCGTCTGCCAGAGCTTCGCCGGCCCCACGCGGTAGACGATGACGCCGAGCAGCGTCAGACTTCCCACGAGCAGCAGGACCTGGATGATCCGCCCCCAGCCGTTTCGCCTCATCAATGTTCCGTCAGCTGACAGCACCGATTGCAGATCGGCAGCAGGCCGCCCTGGTCGGCGAGCATCGTCCGGAAGATCTGGTACCGTTCCCCGAACCAGATCTCGAGGAACGGCTTCTCGTACACGTTCCCCATCGAGAGCGGCGCGTCGGTGAAGAGGTTGCAGGGGTAGACGTTGCCGTCGGCTTCGATGGTCGGCTCGACGTAGGGGATCGGGCAGTGCGTGCGCCCGAGATTCCAGCCGTAATCGGTGTAGACCCGGGGAAGGTCCTCATGAGGGACGCTCGGCACGGCGCGCACGAAGAAGTCGTAGCGCCTTTTCTTGAGATCCTGGACGGTCGAAGCCACTTCCCGGGCCCCTTCCGCGAAATCCTGGTAGTCCTCGACGAAACCCCGCCAGCTCGTGATCCCCTCGGCGCCGAGATACTTCTTCACCAGCTTGTCGTAGGCTTGGCCGTTCTTCTCGGGCACCCAGATCGGGCTCGACTTGATCGTGAGGATGTCGATCAGGCCCTTGCCGGCGAGGTCTTCGCACAGCCGGCGGAGCGATGACGCTCGATTGTGCCGGGTCATGGTGAAGCTGATGGCGAGGAGAGGCGTCTGCCGCCCGGCCCGCCGCCGCTCTTCGACGACGGCCGCGAGGCCTTCCATCGTCCGATCATAGGCCCACTCGGCCTGGCGCACGTGATTGTGCGCCTCGCGATCGCCGTCGACCGAGACGTGGATGGCATCGACGCCGATCTCGACGAGCTCTCTCGCATGCTGGGTAAGATGGGTGCCGTTGGTCACCGGCTTCACCAGCAGACCGTGTGACTTGAGCATGCTCAGGAGCTCGATGATCTGTGGGTGGAGAAAGGGCTCGCCGCCCTCCATGTCCACATATTTCAAGCCCTGCGGGACGAGCTCGCGAACCACGCTCTCGATGACCTTGAGCTCGAGCTTTTTGGTGAGCTTCACCCGGTCGAAGTCGAAGTAGGTGCCCGTGTCGCCCCATTGTCCGCACATTTTGCAGCGGAGATTGCAGGCGTACAGCAGACGGAGATCAAGCTTCGCCGGAAAGAAGGTGCCAAGTTTCGGAGCCCCGCCGCGCGCGAGACTCTTCGCGACGCGGTTGTACCAGCCGCGCCGGACGACGAACGCATAGTAACGCGGGTTCTCGAGGACCCCGCGGACGAGACGCCAGTAGAGCCCCGCGGTGCCCACGCTTCGAATACTACTTCAGGAGGATAGTCAACACTACGGCGAAGGATGAGTCCAACATCGTCCCGCACCGTGGCCCGCCGCTAAGGGTCCTTTATGTCGCCATCTATGAAGCGGCTGGCCGTGTCAAGTCCTCGTGGGACGGGTCCTCCCACAGTTAGCTCGTTTCCGGCCGCTTGAGCGCCTCCCAAGCCGCTCGCTGTGTCGCGGGCGACGGCGTGCGCTCCCATCTTGTGTCCGTCGCGCTCGTCGGCGAGTGCTCCATCCCAGTCGTGTAGAACGTCGCCCGCCAGCCCTTCTCGTCATACCGCATGAGCTGAAGATCGTAGCCCGTGGTGGGTCATGCCACGCTCTCACGCCGATGCCACGCCGGGAGGTCACTATTCTGTAAAGGAATCTAACAGGAAGAGGCTTTCGATGGAGCTCGATCTCCTTAAGACGGCCACCCGAATTCTCGAAGATGCTCTAGGCCGCGCAGTCCTCGCTTACAGAGCGCCCGGCTTCAGACTCAGCTACCGCACGCTCAGCCTCTTGGCACATCTAGGCTACAAAGCAGATCTGTCCGTTACCCCTCAGCGATTCTCTTTGATCAGCTCGTGCCCCTGGGCGTTCGGATGGATGATTGCTCCGCGTTCGCCCTATTTCCCGAACCGCTCCTACCCATATCGGCGAGGCGACGTTCGTCTCACCGAGATCCCGACAAGCTCACTGATTCTCCCGTTGGCGCATGGCGTCATCGCAAATCTAGGTGAACCGGTTACCCGCCTGTTGATCAAGATGCTCTGCGCCGAGGCACGCCATTTCGACCGTGCAGTCGTGGCAATGTTTCATCCAGAGGGCGTGATTGGCGAGTCCGAACCGTGGAAACCCAAGCTGAATTGGCGCGCTTTCATACCTTCTCGAGTGGGCGGGTTCGGATGTCGCTTTTACTTCCTCCTCGAGCGAGACGCCGAGAGCATCCAACGACGAACTTCAGCTGCTCTACGTCTTCTCCGCGAGGAGCCACTCATGGTTCGGGTCTCCGTCGAAGAGTTCCTTGCCTCGCGGACTGCGATTCCTGGTTCGACGAGCTTCTTCGACGGCTTGAGGCAGGATCCGGTTGTCACCATTTCGCGCCGTCGAAATAGCCCACCGTGTTGGCCAAGACGCGGCAATGGTGATGCCCCAGGTGCCATGGATGAGGGCCGCAGTGATAGAACGCCTGTATCTCAGCCGAACTATTGGGCCTTGTTGCCGCTGCGGCTGGTTGTTGGCGTGGTGTTTGTCACGCACGGCGGTCAGAAGCTACTCTTCGTAGGGATCCCTGGTACGGCAAGATTCATGAGCGAAGTGGGGATTCCTCTACCCACGCTGGCGGCGATGGTTGTGAGCTTGGCAGAACTGCTTGGTGGAGCAGCGATCGCAATCGGCTTTAAGACGCGCTGGGCAGCGTTGATCCTTTCGATCGACATGTTGGTTGCTCTCCTCCTCGTCCAAGCGAAGGCCGGTCTGCTCAAGCCTGGCGGATTTGAATTCGTGCTGACCCTCTTAGCAGCGACGGTGACGCTCGCCTTGCACGGAGGAGGGAAGCCCTCGGTCTTGAACTGAAGGTGAGCCAGAAGCGCTCTGAGTGCGCCAAAATGCCTTGAAGAATCGCGGAGGCTTGACGGCAATGACAAGTGTCGCAGTCATAGGTGCTGGGCCGGCCGGCCTCACAGCGGCGTATGAATTGACGAAGCACGGAATGCACGTCGATGTCTTTGAGGCCGACTCGTCCATTGGAGGACTGAGTAAGTCGCTGCGTCTTTGGGGCAAGTGCGTGGACTTGGGATCGCATATATTCATCCCGCATGACCCTCGCGTCGCATCGCTTTGGTCAGAACTGATCGGTAGCGACTACCGGCTCGTCAGGCTGCGTCGTGGCATATGGTCTCGGGGTCGTATCTTCGAGTACCCGATGAAGCCGGTCGACGTTCTTCGCAATCTTGGCGTCATTCAAACGTCTCTGTGTGCGCTTAGTTTCCTGGCGACAAAGGCTCCGTGGCGACGTCCCAGTGACGATTCTGCGGAAAGCTGGATTGTGACGCGATTCGGCCGCCAACTCTTCCATCTTTTTTTCGAGGACTTCGGGAAGAAACTCTTTGGACTCCCGGGCGCCGAGATCGACCCAAGTTTTGCTATCGGACTCCTCGGCAACCTCGACAGGCTTTCCCTCGCGGATCACTTCAGAAAGCGCGTGGTGCAAGCGGGAGGCCGTGCACGAGCATTCGCAGGAGGTCGTACGCGGGCATCCGGTGCGCCCCGATTTCAACATCCGCGCCAAGGAATGGGGGTCTTCTGCTCCAAACTGGCCGATGGACTAAAACGGCGAGGTGGGAGTGTCTACCTGTCCACCAGGGTTGAACGCCTGTTGGTCGCAGAGGGTAAGGTCGAGGGCTTGCAGATCCGGGGGGCGCCGCAAGAGTATGACTGGGTCGTGTCATCGATGCCGTTGACTGTCCTGGTCAGGGCGCTCCCGGATGTGCCGGAGGGGATAAGGGAATCGGCCCAGTCGTTGAAGTCAAGGAACACGATTCTGGTGTACTTGCGGGTTGAAGCGCCGCACGTGTTTCCATACAACTGGCTGTATGTATACGACCCGACGTTCAAGGTCGGGCGAATCACAAATTTTGAAATGTGGAACCAGGACGCGGTGGCGGACGACTCTGAATCCATTGTATCGATGGAGTACTGGTGCTCCGATACTGACGACGTTTGGACGGCTGACAATGCCGAACTCATTGACCTCGCGCGTGATGAGCTCGAGCGAACTGGACTCATTAGCCGAAAGCTAGTTCGCGACGGCGAAGTGTGCCGGATTCGGAGCTCGCACCCGGTCAGCGCAAAAGGGTACAGAATCCATTCGGAGCGCATCAAGGAGTTCATATCCTCAATTGACGGTCTCCTCACTATTGGAAGGCACGGAGCGTTCAGCCCAAACAGCGTCAGCGATAGTGCCTTGGCAGGAATCGAGCAGGCCGAACGGATTGTGGCGACCGTGCCGAGGGGGTAATTCGCCAACATCCGGGAGCCGTGACGACCGCGCCGCGGGTCGCACAACATCGAGGGCACGAAGAACGTCCCACGGCATATCGGACACGTCCTAGAGCTGCGACGGCACGCACGACGATGTATTTTCAGTGGTGGCGACATCTCGACCAGCCTTCGCCTAAAACGCCGCTATGTTCTTGATGGTCTTCGCTTGAGCGGCTTCGTAAGCGTCGTAAGTTGGGACAGATCGAACTAATTTAGCGACCCCTCACGGCGTGCTTCGCAAGAAGAGAAAAGCCAGCTGGTCGTTGTTCCTCGCGAGGTGGTAAAGAGACGAACACGACGAGTCCCAGGCCGACCGCGATCGGGGCGGCAGTCAGCCAGAGCGGCGTCCGGTCCAAGCGGCCGGCGAATTGGTCGGCCAGGAGCACCGCGGCCACCGCCGCAGCGAGGCCAAGGCCGATACCGAGCAGGATGAAGCCGACGCGCTGCGGCGCCACCGGGATCCGCGCGGGAATGGCGGGATCCAGGACGCGGAACTCCTCTGGACCGCAGAGCTGGCCCTGGGCAGACGCTTGAGCCCGGCGATCTCCGCTTTGAGCTGAACGACGTCGGGGTACTGGGAGGTGTAGACCTCCTGCATCTGGGCCAACTCTTGCGTGAGACGGGTGAGCAGCCGGGCGGAGCTCCCCTGTGCTCCAGCATCTTCGCGTTCTCCTCGACGTAGAACTCGACGCCGAGCGTCTGGCGACGCGCGCGACCGTCTCCGGATGCCGCCAGCGAAAGACAATGCTGAAGGCAACCGTGGTCTGCTCGGCGCCCCGGCTCCGCCTTCGTCAGCTTCACTTGGATATCGCGCCGCAGGCGCTCGACGGCGTCGGCGTCTTCTCCGCGC
>CAVRLO010000014.1:0-257681 GCA_963721815.1 uncultured Candidatus Rokubacteria bacterium | reverse complement strand
CAACGAGAACACGGTGCTCAACGGCCTGTTCGCGATCGGCGAATGCGCCTGCGTGAGCGTGCACGGCGCCAACCGCCTTGGCACCAACTCGCTGCTCGACCTCGCTGGTGTTCGGCGCGCCGCCGGCAACCACATCGTCGAGGCGCTGGCGCGCGAGCCGCGCGAGAACAAGCCGCTGCCGGCCGATGCCGGCGATGCGACGCTGGCGCGCCTGGCGGCGCTCGACGCGCGCGACGTCACGGCGGCGAGCGCACGCAGGACGTCGCCAACGATGATCCGCGGACCATGCAGGCACACTGCGGCGTGTTCCGTACCGCGAAGCTGCTGGACGAGGGCGTGCAAGCTCATGACGAGCTCGACGAGCGCGCGCAAGCGCGTCGGCGATCAGCGACAAGTCGAAGGTGTTCAACACGGCCCGCATCGAAGCGCTGGAACTCGACAACCTGATCGAGACCGCCAAGGCACCATCGTGTCGGCGGCCGCCCGCAAGGAGAGCCGCGGCGCCCACGCGCACGGCGACTTCGAGGAGCGCGACGACGCCAACTGGATGAAGCACACCCTCTGGTACTCCGATGGCAACCGTCTCGAGTACAAGCCGGTCAACCTGAAGCCGCTGACCGTCGAGACTTTCGAGCCGAAGGCGCGCACGTTCTGACTCCTGATGCGACCGCCATGACTGCCAACAGCGCTTCCGGAGCCAACGCCATCGCCCGACCGCGGGCAGCAGCGCACGGTCCGATTCCAGATCTACCGCTACGACCCGGACCGCGACGCCAAGCCGTACATGCAGCGCTCGAGGTCGAGCTGCAGCCGAACGACAAGATGCTGCTCGACGCGCTGATGCGCATCAAGTCGCGACTTCGACGACTCGGTCGCGTTTCGCCGCTCGTGCCGCGAAGGCGTGTGCGGTTCGGACGCGATGAACATCAACGGCAAGAACGGGCTGGCCTGCATCACCAACCTGAGCGACTGAACGAGCCGATCGTGCTCAAGCCGCTGCCCGGCCTGCCGGTCGATCCGCGACCTGATCGTCGACATGACCCAGTTCTTCAAGCAGTACGACTCGATCAAGCCGTACCTGATCAACGACACGATCCCGCCGGAGAAGGAACGCCTGCAGTCGCCCGAGGAGCGCGAAGAGCTCGACGGGCTGTACGAGTGCATCCTGTGCGCCTGCTGCTCGACCTCGTGCCCGTCGTTCTGGTGGAACCCCGACAAGTTCGTCGGCCCGGCCGGCCTGCTGCAGGCCTACCGCTTCATCGCCGACAGCCGCGACCAGGCCACCGGCGAGCGGCTCGACGACCTCGAGGACCCGTACCGCCTGTTCCGCTGCCACACGATCATGAATTGCGTCGACGTCTGCCCGAAGGGGCTGAATCCGACGCGGCGATCGGCAAGATCAAGGAACTGATGGTTCGGCGCGCGGTCTGAACCGGCAGCCACGAGCATGACCAGACGATGACCGCCGCGCTCGATCGCCCTGCAACGTCGCCGCCTGCGCTGGCGCGCGCGCCGGGGCTGCTGGAGAACGACATCGTCCTCGACGCGCTTCCTGGATGCGCCATGAGGCCGCCCTCGAGCGACCGAGGAGGTGCGAGGCGCTGGACGCCTGCTCGACCTGACCGACAACGAACTGATGGACCTGCTGCTGGCGCGCGCCGAGCGCCGGCGAGATCGACTCCGCACGTGCGCGCGCTGCTGGCGCAACTGCGCGCCGCCTGAGCGGGCCGGCTGTTGCGCAGTTTCGCGATCGTTTCCGCATCGATTCGCCGTCGAAAGCCGACCATGGCATGACCAACTCCGAACAAAAGCCACCCTGTCGTTCTCCGACGGCACGCCGTCGCTCGAGATGCCGATCTACAAGGGCACGATCGGTCCGGACGTCATCGACATCCGCAAGCTCTACGGCGCAGACCGGCAAGTTCACCTACGACCCGGGCTTCATGTCGACCGCCTCCTGCAACTCGCGATCACCTACATCGACGGCGACAAGGGCGAACTGCTGTACCGCGGCTACCCGATCGAGCAGCTCGCCGTGAACTGCGACTTCCTGGAGATCTGCTACCTGCTGCTGAACGGCGAGCTGCCGAACGCCGACGCAGAAGAAGGACTTCGTCCACCGGTCACGCAGCCACACGATGGTGCACGAGCAGATGCAGTTCTTCCTCCGCGGCTTCCGCCGCGACGCGCATCCGATGGCGGTCCTGGTCGGGCCTGGTCGGCGCGCTGTCGGCGTTCTACCACGACTCGCTGGACATCAACGACCCGCGAGCACCGCGCAGTCTCGGCGATCCGCCTGATCGCCAAGCTGCCGACCCTGGTCGCGCATGCGCCTACAAGTACTCGATCGGCCAGCCGTTCATCTATCCGCGCAACGACCTGTCGTACACCGCGAACTTCATGCACATGATGTTCGCGAACCCGTGCGAGGAGTACAAGGTCAACGACGTGCTGGTGCGCGCGCTCGACCGCATCCTGATCCTGCACGCGGACCACGAGCAGAACGCCTCGACCTCGACCGTGCGTCTGGCGGCTCGTCGGGCGCCAACCCGTTCGCCTGTATCGCCGCCGGTATCGCCTGCCTGTGGGGTCCGGCCCACGGCGGCGCCAACGAGGCGGCGCTGAACATGCTCGACGACATCCAGAAGAACGGCGGCGTCGACAAGATCGGCGAGTTCATCGACCAAGGTGAAGGACAAGGACTCGACGTCAAGCTGATGGGCTTTGGTCACCGCGTCTACAAGAACTACGATCCGCGCGCCAAGCTGATGCGCGAAACCTGCCATGAAGTGCTCGACGAGCTCGGCCTGCAGGACGATCCGCTGTTCAAGCTGGCGATGGCGCTCGAGAAGATCGCGCTCGAAGACGACTACTTCGTCTCCCGCAAGCTCTACCCGAACGTCGACTTCTACTCGGGCATCGTGCAGTAGGCGCTCGGCATCCCGGTGTCGCTGTTCACCGCATCTTCGCGCTGGCGCGCACCGTGGGCTGGATCGCGCAGTGGAACGAGATGATCGCCGATCCCGAGCAGAAGATCGGCCGTCCGCGCCAGCTCTACACCGGCGCGGCGACGCGCGACGTCAAGCCGATCGCGCAGCGCTAGCGCGCGCGGAGCGGCGACGGCAGGCCCGCGAGGTACTGCGACTTCAGCGGTCGAACTCGCGCAGGCGCCGGTTCGCTTCGGTGAGCTCGGCCGTGCGCTCGGCGACGCGCTGTTCGAGCCGCTCGTTAGCCTCGTACAGCGCCGCCGCAGCTTCCTTGCGGCGCGAGATGTCGCGCAGGAAACCGACGAAGTAGCGCTTGCCCTTGAGTTCCATCTCGCCGAACGACACCTCGACCGGGACCTCGCTGCCGTCGCGGCGCACGGCGCGAAGCTCGACGCCGCGCCAGTCGAGGCGGCGTTCCTCGCTCGCCAGGTAGCGCGCGACGCCGGCCCGGTGCGTCTGGTGCAGTGCCTGCGGCTGGATCAGCGCCATCGGGCGGCCGATGAGCTCCGTAGGCTGAAAGCCGAGCAGCGCCTGCACCGCATGGTTGGCGAACTCGATCTCGTGATGCTCGTTGACGATCAGCACGGCGTCGCTGGTCGTCTCCCACAGCGTGCGGTAACGGATCTCGCTTTCGCGCAGCGCTTCTTCGGCGGTGCGGCGTTCGTCGACGTCGCTGAGCGAGCCGACCATTCTCAGCTCGGAACTCTCGGGGTCGACGAGCGCCTGGCCGCGCGAACGCACCCAGTGCCAGCGGTCGCCGACGCGCAGCCGGAATTCGACGTCGTAGGGCGCGCCGTGCAGCAGATGCGCCTGTGTTGCTGCGCGCACGCCTGGCAGGTCGTCCGGACGGAACCACACGGTGCCAGCTGACGATGGACGCGCGGCAGCGCGCCGGGCGCAATGCCCAGGAGCGCCTCGCAGCGCGGCGAGAAATACATGGTGCCGCTGTGCGGGTTCCATTCCCAGATGCCGTCGCGCGCACCCTCGAGCGCGCGCCGGAAGCGCTCCTCGCTGCTGCGCAGAGCGGACTCGTACAGCTCCCGCCGACGCACGAGCAGGCGCACGGCATAGGTGCCGGCAGCGATCAGGATCACACCGGCCACCATCAGGCCCGCCGACAGCAGCACGCGGGTGCGGCGCGTAGCCGCGCCGAGCGCCTCGGAGAATTGACCTCGAGCGGCCGCAACGCGATGTCCAGCGTGCGGATGCGTTCGAGCGCGGGTGCGAGAGCCGCAGCGTCCGCGCCGGACTGCACGCCACGGTGCAGGTCGTCCGCCGCCGCGACGAGTTCGGCGATCAGCGCGTCGCCGCGCTCCCAGGTCTTCTCGATGCCGTCATCACACGTCTCGAGCGCGAGCGGGGCATTCGCCCGGGTACGGTCGAGATCGGCGCCAACATCGAAACGGCAAAGGGCGTCGCCGCGGCGTACGACATCGCGTCGGCGAGCCCGCGGGTCAAGGAGTTTGGCGGCGGGTCCGGCTACGATATGTCCCGTGACCTCGGCGTGGAGATGTTCGTCGGCTTCGAGCAATTCGCCTATGGCAAGGGAGAGCTGGAGCTGGCGGCCAGGGTCCTGAGTCTTCAAGTAAGGGCGGCGCCCTTCGTCGCCAACACGACGGGCAGCGTCAGCGATGCCGACCGTGCCTTTCGCGAAGCCCGGGCCGCCCGCACGTGTGGATTTCGGCTCGGCGGCGGGCTCAATCCCGGCGTGGTCGAGCCACAGAACCGGGGCTTCACGCCGACCGCGGACGAGGTGGTGGATGCCCGGTGGGTTCTAGAACGGTACCAGGAGGTGGCGGGAACTGGCGACACGTGGATCGTGATCGACGGCCGGGTGATCGACCGCTACGAGGCGACCCGCGCCCGTGACACCCTGGAGTGGGCCGCGCTCTGCGCCGAGCGCGACCGGGAAAAGGCAGAAGCGGTCCTTCGTACCCAGGCGGCGATGGCCGAGCCGACGCTCTGATGGCCATCATCGTTCGTCGCTCCAACCTGTTCGCGCCGATCACCGATATCGAGCATGTCAACCAGGCCTGGCAGAGCGACGCGGATGCCATCACGCTAGATCTGGAGGACGGCGTCGTCGAGCCTCGCAAGGCAGAAGCGCGTGGGCTGGTCAAGGAGGCCATTGCCCGGGCCGGCAAGGGCGGCGCTGAAGTGTTCGTGCGCGTGAACGCGGCTCTGCTCCACGCCGACCTTGACGCGTCCGTGTGGCCTGGCGTCACCGGAATAATGCTGCCGCGCGTCGAGTCAGCGGCAGAAGTCGTGGAGGCGGCGGAGCAGATGACGGCGCTCGAACGCCGCCGCGGCCTGGCCGCTGGCACGTTGGAACTGATCGTACTGCTCGAATCCGCCCGCGGGGTGTGGGACATTCGGTCGATCATCACGGCGAGCCCCCGCATCACGCAGGTGGGGCTCGACGAGAGCGACCTGGCCTGCGACCTCGGCATCACCCCGGTGCCCGAGCACGATCCGTACGTCTATGCTCGAGGCCGAGCTGGTCATCGAGGCCACGGCCGCCAAGGTGCAACCAATTGGCATCACCTACCCGCTGGGCGTCCACCCGCGCCGCTTGTCGGCGGCTGAGATTCATCGAATGGCCACAGACGCCAGAAATCTACGGGATGAAGGGGGTCCTCTGCCCGGATCCGAGCTGGGTCGCGCCGGTCAATGCCGCCTTCACGCCCACGGCCGAGCTGGTGGCGCACAACAAGAGGGTGCGCGAAGTCTTTGCCGGCGCGGTCGCCTCGGGCACCGCGGCTGTCCCCTTGGACGGGCGGATGATCGACGTGCCCGTGGACGAATGGGCGAAGGTGGTGCTGGCCATGGCGGACGCCTGTGATGCCCGAGATGCGCAGAAGCGCGCCGCTCGGGCAGGCTCCTGAAAAGGCGTGAGCGTTGCCAGGGCATCGAGATGCAGGTACACTCCCGCGAGCGACGAGGAAGGCACGATAACTCTGAAAGGAGGATCCTCGAATGAAGGTTCACAGACCCAGCGAGATCCCAGCTCAACCCGTGAACGCTCCATTGTTCACCGGTGGTCCAGTGACGCGGCAGACGCTGATCACGCCCGAGGCGAGCAAAGACTTCAATTTAGGCATCGTCAACTTCAGCGCTGGTGCACGCAACAAGATGCACACTCACAGTAGTGATCAGGTGCTGTTCGTGACCGCGGGCAAGGGCATCATCGCCACAGAAACGGAGCAACAGATCATCGTCCCAGGCGATGTCGTGCACATTCCCTCGGAGGAGAAGCATTGGCATGGAGCCACGCCCGACTCGGCATTCTCCCACATTGCCTTGACGGCGAAAGGTAGTACGACGACGCAAGTAGAAAAGTAAGTCGGCGGGCTACGTGCTCGGCAATACCGCCAGGGCATCGACGGCCTTCACCCCGTGCCCCGCGGGCAGCACCATGAGCGGGTTGATGTCCAGCTCCGCCAGGTGGCCGTGGAGGTGCACGGCGAGCCACGAGACGCGCACCAGTGTGTCGGCGAGAGCCTCCACGTCCGCCGGTGGGCGGCCGCGAAAGCCCCGGAGGAGCCGGGCTCCCTTGACCTCCGCGATCATGGCCAGAGCTCTCGGACACGGTCACGGGACAGCGCCGCAGGGCAACGTCGTTGTATACCTCCACCATCACCCCGCCCGTCCCGAACAGCAACATCGGTCCGAGCTGCGCGTCGTAGGAGACGCCGATGATGACCTCTACCCCTTCTGCCACCATCTCTTGCACCAGCACGCCGGAGACGGTCGCCTCCGGGGCATGGGCGCGCGGCGCTCGCCATGATCTCGGTGTAGGCGCGCCGCACCTCTTCGGCGCTCTGCACGCCCAGGCGAACGACGCCGGCCTCCGTCTTGTGCAGAATGTCGGGCGAGTCGACCTTCAATGCCACCGGGTACCCGAGGCTCTCGGCGGCCTTGACCGCCGCCTCGGCGGAGGATGCAAGCACTTCGCGCGTCACGTCTACACCCCAGGCCGCGATGAGCTGTTTGCTCTCGGATTCGGACAGCGTCGTACGGCCGGCAGCCCGCAACCGCGCGATGGCCTGGTGCTGTTCGGCCGAAAGCGTGGGCGCTTCGGCGAACCCGTCGGCCAGGCGACGGTCGCGCCAGGCGTGATAGTCCAGCAGACGTCTGAGGCCCCGGGCCAGTGTATCCGGGGTATAGAACACCGGGATATTGGCGCGCTTCAGCTTGCCGAGTCCCGCCGTGTCGCTGCGGCTTCCCGTCCACAGGAACGCCATGCCCTTGCTCGGTGCGCTCGCGCAGGCTGATCACCTGCTCCGCCTGGGTGTCCGCCCCGGCGCTTGCGATGACCAGCGTGCCGATCCGGGGCTCATCGAGTCATGATGCTCCATGATCGACGGGAAGGACTCGCTGTTGGCAAAGCCTGTCACGTCCGCCGGATTCGCCGCCCAGCCAAATCCCTTGAGGATCCCGTTGATGCCGTCGCGGGCCTGGTCGCTGAGCGGCGGCAGGTCGAGTCCGGCGAGGCCGCACATGTCGGCGGTGAGCGAGCTGATCCCGCCCGAGTGCGACACGACCGCGATGCCGGGATGCACGGGCTTCGGGGTATGGGCGAGGAGCTGGGAGACCTCCAGCAGCTCGTCGTAGTCCTGCACCCGGATCACCCCGTACTGCGCGAACACCGCATCGTACAGCTTGTCGGCGCCGGTCAGCGCCGCCGTATGGGAACGGGCCGCCCGCGCGCCCGCCTCGGAGCGGCCGATCTTGATCATGACGATCGGCTTGCCGCGCTCTGCGGCGAGCTTGGCCACCTCGAGAAACTTGCTCGCGTCCTTGAACCCTTCGACGAAGCCGGCGATCACCCGGGTGTGCGGCGTCATCGAGCAAGTAGCGCGCAAAGTCGGAGAAATCGAGGTCGGCCTCATTGCCCGTGGAGATGATGTAGCTGAAGCCGACGCCGCCTCCGCCGCCCGCACCAGGAACGGCCCGAACGCCGTCGCCCCGCTCTGGCAGACGAGACCGACCGGCCCGGTCAAGCCTCCGGCCCCGCGCGACGACGAGGTGGCCCAGATGTCGTCCTTGACGTTGGCGAGGCCGAGGCAATTCGGCCCGCTCATGCGCAGTCCGGTGTCACGGGCGAAGATCCCCAGTTCGCGTCTGCAGATCGCGTCGCGCCGGTCACCCCGCGCTCGGCGAACCCCGCAGAAATGACGATGGCCGACCCCGCCCCCTTGGCGTGACTGTCCTCGAGGACATCGAGCACCTGGTGGTACGGAACGACGATCGCCCACCAGATCGGGGCCTTCCGGCAGGTCTGCGACGCTCGGGTAGGATTTCACGCCCTGGATCTCGTCGTAGCTGGGGTTCACCGGATAGACGCGGACGCGGTCCTTGCGCTTTGAGCGCGGCGGCGAGGAACCGCCCGCCGTACTGCATCCGCGGCGTCGCCCCGACAATGGCGATGGAGCGCGGGTTGAGCATCTTGTGGATCGCGCCATCTGCGGCGCTGTCCAGATCTCCATGCGAGTCCCCTAGGTCATCATTGCGCGGCGGTCCCCCGGCCGGGCTGCACCTGGGCGTCGGTGATGCGGTGGGGACTGCCGCGCGCTACCCGACGAACGATCCGATAAACGGCACCCTCAGGCTAGCAGCCCGTGGTGAAAGTCGGTGAAGCGTTATCGCCACCGACGAGCGAGATCGTAGACTGCGGACCATGGCGATGGGGAACACAAGCAGCAAGCGCCGTTGTGGATCCCAACGACTGAATTGCCGGTCTCGCCGGGGCACCCGTTCTACGTGCGGCTGAACGGGATCCTCGACGCCGCGGGCTTCGACCGCTTTGTCGAGGAGCAGTGCTGCTCGTTCTACGCGCCGGTGCTGGGCGGCCGAGCCTCGCCCCCGGCCGGTACTTCCGCCTGTTGCTGGTCGGCTATTTCGAAGGGCTCGATTCTGAGCGCGGCATCGCGTGGCGCGCGGCCGACTCCCTGGCCGTGCGCACCTTCCTGGGCCTGGGGCTCGACGAGGGGGCGCCCGACCATTCGACGATTCGCGCACCCGACGCTTGATCGACGTGGAGGCGCATCGGGCGGTCTTCACGTGGGTGCAAGAGCGCTTGGTCGAGGCCGGACTGCTCACGGGCACGACGCTCGCGATTGACGCGACCACCCTCGAGGCGAACGCGGCCATGCGCAGCATCGTGCGGCGGGATACCGGCGAGAGTTACCAGCAATTCCTCACCCGGCTGGCGGCCGCCTCGGGCCTCAAGACGCCGACGCGCGCGGCGCTGGCCCGGCTCGACCGCCGGCGCAAGAAGCGGACCTCCAACGCTGAATGGGTGAATCCGTCGGACCCCGATGCCAAGGTCACGAAGATGAAAGACGGCCGGACGCACCTGGCCGACAAGGCCGAGCACGCCGTCGATCTGGAGACTGGGGCGCTCGTCGCGGTGACGCTGCACGGCGCCGACGTCGGCGACACCACGAGTCTGCTCGCGACGACGCTGACGGCCGGCGAACAGCTGGCGGCGGCGCAGGCCACGGCCCCGCGCGATCTCGTCGGCGACAAGGGCTACCACAGCAATGAGACCCTGCTCGCGCTCGCCGCGATCGGCGTCCGCTCTTACCTCGCGGAACCCGATCGCGGGCGGCGGTGCTGGACGACGACGCCCGAGGCCCAAGGGCCGGTCTATGGTAATCGACGTCGGGTGGGCGGCCGCCGCGGGGCTGGCCCACGCGCCGACGCGGCGAGTACGTCGAGCGCACCTTTGCGCATGTCTATGACACCGGCGGACTTCGCCGCACCTACTTGCGTGGCCATCAGAACATCCTGAAGCGGCTCATCGTCCACGCCGGCGCGTTCAACCTCGGCCTCCTGATGCGGCACGCGATTGGGCGAGGGACGCCGCGGGGCCTTCAGGGCCGCCGCCGGCCGTGTTTCGTGTGCTGGCTGACCGTGTCCACGCTGCTCGCTGAGCTCGGCACAACGCTGGTTCGTTGCGTCGGCGGGCCGTGGTCGCCGTCGGGCGACAGGATCTCATCCTTCGTTCTCGCAGGAACTTGCTCGTCACGATGATTTTCACCACGGGCTGCGAGGGGCAGGAAGGTGACGCGGGCCCGTCGAGGCCCCCATCTAATCACATCAAGCCGTAGAACTTGCCGGCGTTCTCGCAGGTGATCTTGTGCGTGACGTCGGGCGGCAGATGGCCGAACTGCTCCTCGATGTACTTCGACGACTCGGGCCACACGCCGTCGCCGTGCGGATAGTCGGAGCCCCACATCAGCGTCTCCACGCCCATGTCGTCGATCAGCTTGGTGCCGATGCGGTCGAACTGGAACGTGCCCTTGCACTGGCGGCGCCAGTAGTCGCTCGGCTTCATCGTGAGGCCGAGGTCGCGGAAGCGGTCCTCCCACTCGAAGTCCATGCGGTCGAGCGCGTAGGGGATCCAGCCGATCCCGCTCTCGCCGAACGAGATGCGGACGTTCGGGTAGCGCTCGAGCACGGCGGCGCCGATGACGGCGGCCAGGATGTTGACGAGGTTCATCTGGAAGCCGGACACCACGGTGAAGAAGGCGGCGCGGCGCGTGAGCCCCTTCTGCTGGTCGAGCTTGCCGGGCGGCAGGGCCGGGAACGTGTGGAAGTGGAGCGGCAGGTCCACGTCGTTCACGGCCTTCCAGAGCGGCTCCCACACCGGATGCCACATCGGCTCCATGTCCCACGAGCAGGACAGCTCCATGCCGCGCAGGCCCAGCTTGGCCACGCGGTAGATCTCCTTCACGGCGGCGTCGATGTCGCCGTAGGGCAGGCAGGCGAGACCGATGTAGCGGTCGGGGTAGTGGCTGGCAGAAGTCCTCCAGCCAGTCGTTGTAGATCCGGAACATCTCGTTGGCGGCCTCGGCGTCGTTGAGCCGCGTGGCCGCGCCGAGGATGCCGTAGATCACCTCGGCCTGGACGCCGTCGCGGTCCATGTCCTTCACGCGCAGCGCGGGATCGGTAGGCCGGCGGATGCCCTTCTTGCCGTCCTCGTAGAGCCCGGTCGAGGCCATGACGTCCACCCGATAGTGCTGCGCCGGGCACGTACTTCTCGCCGGCGGGCCCGACGCCGTTCATGAGGCCGAAGGAGCCGCCGTTCCTGCAGGTCCAGTGCGGGCCGTCCGGCCCGTCCGTGACGTACGGCATCCGCTCCTTCATCGCGGCCGACGCGTTCGACGGTGAAGAGGTCGGGCGGAATCCAGGGCAGGTCGATGTGGCAGTCGGCCGAGATCCGCGTGTATCGCATGGGGTCCTCATTCTCCTATGGCCGCTTGAGCCGGACGTCCTCGTACGGGGCCGAATACGGGAAGGCGGGGATCAGGGTGAGGGCCGGCTCCTCGACCTGGGGCCCACGCCTCGAATGAATCCATTCTCCCAGATCGGCGCGAAGATCCACGCGGTCGTGGAGGATCCGCTGGATCTGCTGGAGCAACTCCTCGCGCTTCTTCCGGTCGATCTCTTTGGCTTGGCGCTGGAAGAGATCCTCGACCTCCGGCAGGACGCCGTAGGCGTACCGGCCTTCCTTCGTGGCGAGCGCTTCGACGCGAGTGGCCGCGTTGCCACCCGCGCCCAACCACGCCGAGTACGACGCCGCGCAGCTTCTTTTCGCCCCAGGTCGCGAGGAACGCCGCGCGCTCCATGGTTCTGACTCGCGTGCGGATCCCGATCGCGCCCAGGTTACCGCGACCGCTTCCGCCATCGAGAAGTAGGGCGGGTTGGGCGTGAGGTCGCCGGCGTCGAAGCCGTTCGGGGAGCCGGCCTCGACCATGAGCTGCTTGGCGCGCTTGGGATCGTAGGGATGCGGGTCGATTGGCAGCGCGAACTCCATGTGCCGCGGGACGACGTTCCCGGTGATGCCCGCGAACCCGAGCTGCTCCGCCTCGTTCAGGGTTTTCCGGTCGATCGCCAGGCTCGCGGCGAGGCGAACCCGCCGATCGTGCCACGGAGACTTCGGGTCCCATTGCTCGGTGAAATCGAGAAAGAAAACGGCGTTGGATCTGACGGCGTGAGCTTTAGCCCGGGGGTTCGCTGGATGTCCTCCGCCACGGGGCCGCCCAGAAAGTAGACGATGTCGGCGTCACCACGCTTGAGGGCGGCCGCGCGCGTCGTCTCGTCCGGCACGCTCTTGAAGATCAGCCGCTTCACGCTCGGCACCTTTCGCCAGTAAGCCTCGAACGCCTCGACGACGATCTCGACCCCCGGCGTGGAGCTGACGAATCGGTAGGGCCCGGCACCGATCGGCGCCTTCTTGAAGCCCTCGTCGCCGACCTTCTCGACATACTTCTTCGGGACGACCCACCCGGCGCCCGTCGCGGTGGTCCCGTAGAACGTCATGAAGTCGGGCCACGGCTCCCGAAGCACGAATTTGACCCGGCGCGGGTCGACGGCCTGCACGTCCTTCACCTTGTCCTTGAGGAGCTTGGCGGCGCCGCCCTTGTAGCGGTCGAACGAGAACTTCGCGTCCTCGGCGGTCACGGGGTCGCCGTTGTGGAATCTGGCGCTCTGACGGATCACGAACGTGTAGCTGAGGCCGTCTGGTGACATGGACCAGGACTCGGCCAGGCTCGGCGTGGTCTGGCCGGCGGGCATCGGCTTCACGAGCGCGTCGTGGATCGCGTAGAGGACCTTGAACGGCGTGATGGCGGACTCGGTCTCGCCCGGATCGAGCCAGCGGGGTGCGAGGGTGACGTGGAAGGCGTAGACGACCTGGCCCTCGGGTGCGGCCGCGTTCGCAGTCCTGCCGGGCGTCCCCAGCTCCCAGATCGCGAAGAGTAGTACGACTGCGGTGACGGGCCGAGCTAGCAACCTCACCATTGACCTCCCTCTGAGGATCATCGCGGCTTGAGCCGGACGTCCTCGTACGGCGCCGTGTACGGGTACGCGGGGATCAGAGTCAGCGCCGGCTCGTCAACCCTCGGCCCCACACCTCGAATGAATCCGTTCTCCCAGATCGGGGCGAACACGACGCGATCGTGGAGGATTCGCTGGATCTGATGGAGCAGCTCTTCGCGCTTCTTGCGGTCGAGCTCTCGCGACTGACGCTGGAAGAGGTCTTCGACTTCGGGGACAACGCCGTACGCGTACCGGCCGCCCCGCGTCGCGAGCAACTCGATGCGGGTGGCCGCGTTACCGCCCGCGCCCGTTCCGCCCAGGATGACACCGCGGAGCTTCTTTTCCCCCCAGCTCGAGAGGAAGGCGGCGCGCTCGAGCGTCCTCACCCGCGTGCGGATCCCGATGACGCCCAGGTAGTTGGCGACGGCCTCGGCCATAGAGAAGTAGGGCGGTTGGGGCGTGAGCTCGCCGCCGTCGAAGCCGTTCGGGTAGCCGGCCTCTACAATGAGCTGCTTGGCGCGCTTCGCGTCGTAGGGGTGCGGATCGATGGGGAGCGCGAACTCCATCGCCCTGGGCACGATGTTGCCGGTGATCCCCGCGAAGCCGAGCTGCTCGGCCTCGTTGATCGTCTTGCGATCGATGGCGAGGCTCGCGGCGAGACGCACCCGCTGGTCGTGCCACGGCGACTTCGGGTCCCACTGCTCGGCGAAGTCGAGGAAGAAGACCCCGTTGGTCCGCGTCGCGACGAGTCGAAGCCCGGGCGTTCGGCGGACCTCCTCGGCCACGGGCCCGGTCAGGAAGTACGCCACGTCCACCTCGCCGCGCTTGAGCGCGGCCGCGCGCGTCGTCTCGTCGGGGACGCTCCTGAAGACCGTACGCTTGACGCTGGGCGTCTTGCGCCAGTAGCCCTCGAACGCCTCGAGGACCAACTCCACGCCCGGAGTGAAGCTCACGAACCGGTAGGGCCCGGCGCCGATCGGGGCCTTCTTGAAGCCCTCTTCACCGACACTCTCGACGTACTTCTTGGGCACGATCCAGCCGGCGCCCGCCGCCGTTGTCCCGTAGAACGTCATGAAATCAGGCCACGGCGCCTTGAGTTGGAACCGCACTCGACGCGCGTCGAGGATCTGGATCTCCTTGACCTTCTCTTTGAGCAGCTTCTCGGCGCCCCCTCGGTACCGCTCGAAGGAGAACTTCACGTCTTCGGCGGTGACGGGATCCCCGTTGTGGAACTTGGCCCCCTGGCGCAGGACGAACTCGTAGCCGGTACCGTCGGGCGACACCGACCACGACTCCGCCAGGCACGGGGTGTTGAGGCCGGCGGGCATCGGCTTCACGAGCGCGTCGTGAAGCGCGTAGAGGATCTTGAACGGCGTGGCGACGGACTCCGTCTCCGCGGGGTCGAGCCAGCGGGGCGCCAGGGTGACGTGGAACGCCCACACCATCTGGCCTTCGGGCGCCGCGTCCGCGGCTCGCACGTGAGCGCCGAACGTCCAGAACGAGCACACCAGGGCTGTGGCGATGGTCGATCGGGCCAGTAGCCTCATGATTGGCCTCCTCGCCGGAACGGTCGAGATCTCCAGAACTCCCTGGACGATGATGTGGGCCGACCTCGCACCCAGGTCAAACGCCGGCGCGGCGCAGGACCGTCGCGATGTTCTGCGCCTCGGGCTTGCGCGTGCCGGCATCGACCTCGCGGACGATGTCGACCGTCGCAGCGGAGACCGGCGTGGGCACGCCGCGCTCGCGGCCCTGAGCAACTACGTAGCCGTTCATGTAGTCGATCTCGGTCGGTCGTCCCTTGGTCACATCTTGCCCCATCGAAGAGCGCCAGTTGCGTCCTCCGGCCGAGGTCGGCGTGAGCATCCGGTCCAGGGTGTCGTAGACCTCGCGGCGGTCGGCAGCGGCCCATTGCTCGGCCGTGGTGCCGCCGAATTTCGGCACGCGATACCCGAGCGCCAACCCGACCCGCGCGGACTCGGCGCCAAGGTGGATCGTGATCGCGCGGCCCACCTCGCTCGAGGCGATCTCGGACGACCCGAGCCCGGACATGGCCTGCACGGGGTTGCCCGTGGCGTTCGCGCAGAGCTTGGCCCACCGCTCGCCCCAGAGGTTCTCAGTCACCTGAGAGCCGTCGATCACCTTGAGCATCTCGGCCACTTCGTTGGCGCGCGCGGTGACGCGGCCGTCGTGCTCGCCGACGCGGAACACGTCGTGCCCGGTGCCCTGACCTTTTTCGGCGCCGCGCTCGACCTGGCCAGGCTTCCACAGCGCGACGCCGATTTTCGACATGACGAGCCCCAGCGAGCGCGAGGCGCCGGCGACCGAGGCCACCATTGGATCGGGCCAGCAGTTCTCGGACGCGACGATGTAGCCCTCGGGCTTTAGGTGCCGGAGCGCCAGCTGGGCGGCCCACGCCGTGTCGTAGACCTTCATGGCGACGAACGCCAGGTCGAAGTCGCGCGGCAACCGCTGCGACTCGTTGAGGTGAAACGCCTTGGGATGCGCTTCGAACGGATCGTGCGGCCCGGTGACGGAGATGCCCTTCTTGCGGATGGTTTCGACCTGCTCCGCCCAGGGATCGACGAGCGTCACGTCGTGGCCGGCCCTTGACAGGAATGACCCGATGTAACTTCCGATGGCTCCGGCGCCGACGAACAGGATCTTCTTGGCCATGAGGTCCTCCCGTTGTTCGCGCTGCAGGCCGTCGGGGCTCCCCCGCCGGCCGAGGCGCGACTCTAGACTCGGTTCAAGTTCGAGTGCCGGGCATTATCGCGCGTCGGCGCGTTCGAGGCGACCGCCAAATGCTTCCGGTATTTGCCGTAGGGGCGATGCGTCGCTAGAATCGCCCGGACGATCTGGGATCACCACCGCGCGACGGCCGTGGCCGGGCCGGGGGCCCGCCGGCTGAGGCGCGCTGCACTCAGCGAAGGAGGCGGCCATGAACCTGCTGGGTCCCGGCGAGCGCAAGCGGCTCCTACCCGCGGAAACACATTCGTACCCGGCTCCGATCCCGACGCAGAGCGTCTCGAGCGACGAGTTCATGCCGCGACGGCAGACCGCCGTCCAGCGCCGAGTCGAGGCGCGCATGAAGGAGCTGGGCGGCCAGCTCGCGCGCAGGCACGGGATGACCCGGCGCCGATTCTTTCAGACGGCCTCCGGCATGGCCGCCGCCTTCCTGGTGATGAACGAGATGTACGGCCGGCTCTACGACGTGAGCCGCGCCGAGGCCCAGACACCGGACATGGCCAAGGAGCGCGCGCAGGCCCTGTCAAAGCAGTTTGTCATGGACTGCCACACGCACTTCCTGCGGGACGACACGCGGATCATGGGCTTCGTGCGCCAGCGCGAGGCCGTTGGCAAGGCCGGCTGGAATCCGGCCCTCGCCGGCAAGCCGCAGACGATCGACGATCTGAAGTTCCCCAACTACTTCAAGGAAATCTTCCTCGACAGCGACACCAAGGTGGCGCTGATCTCCGGCTCGCCCTCGGACGTTCCGCAAGACTGGTTCCTGACCAACGAGATGAAGGCCGAGGCGCGCGCCCGCGTCAACAAGGAAGCGGGCTCGCGGCGGATGCTGAGCCACGCGATCTTCACGCCCGGTCAGCCGCGGCTGGCTCGAGGCAATCGATCGAGCCATCGCCGAGCTGAAGCCCGACTCGTTCAAGGGCTACACGGTCGGCGACAACACCAACAAGAAGGTCGGCAAATATCCCTGGCGCATGGACGACGAGAAGGTGGCCTACAAGGCCTACGAGAAGTTCGCCAAGGCCGGCCTGGTCAACGTGTGCGTGCACAAGGGCCTCTTCCCGCCGCACACCGAACAGGAGTTTCCGCACCTCCTGGCGTACTCCGACGTGCGCGATGTCGGCAAGGCCGCGAAGGACTGGCCGCAGCTCAATTTCATCATCTACCACTCGGCGTACCGCTTCGCCGCCGGCGGCAAGGTCGAGGACGCCTGGGCGCAGTTCGAGAAGACCGGACGTATCGAGTGGGTGACCGATCTCGCGGAGATCCCGTCGAAGTACGGCGTGACCAACGTCTACGGCGACCTCGGCCAGATCTTCGCCCAGAGCACGGTGGCCGATCCGCGCGTCTGCGCGGCGATGATTGGCCAGCTCATCAAAGGCCTCGGCGCCGACCACGTCGTGTGGGGGACCGACGCCGTCTGGACCGGCTCGCCCCAGTGGCAGATCGAGGCGCTGCGCCGGCTCGAGATCCCGGAGGACATGCAGAAGAAGTACGGTTTCAAGCCCCTCGGTCCGGCCGACGGGCCGGTGAAGTCCGCGATACTCGGCGAGACGAACGCGCGGCTCTACAAGTACGAGCGGCGCGCGGCGCTCGCGACCGACCGTCTCACCGCGATGAAGGAGGAGTACGAGGCGAGCGGCGCGGCGCGGAGCAATCTGCGCTACGGGTACGTGATGCCGTCGCGCGGATGAGTCGGTATCGCGGACGGGTCGGCGGGTGGGCCCCGAGGCTCAGGGGCCCGACCGCCAGTCCCAGCCCGCCGCCTCCAGCTCCAGGAGGGCCGCGAATCTCCCGGCGCGGCGCGTGAGCTCGCCGGGAGTGCCTTCCTCGACGATCGCACCGCGCTCGAACACGATCACCCGGTCGGCTTCGACGGCGGTCGAGAGCCGATGCGCCACCGTCAGGACGGCGCACCCGGCCGGCAAGACCGACTGCCGCAGCGCCGCGCGAAACGCGGCGTCGCTGATGCCATCGATCGCGGCGGTCGCCTCGTCCAGCAAGAGCACCGCCGGCTTGTGCACCAGCGCGCGGGCGAGCGCGAGCAACTGCTGCTGGCCGGCCGACAGCTGCGTTCCCCGAGCCGTCGCTGCTGTGGCCGAGTAGCGTCTGGTAGCCCTTCGGAAGCGACCGAACGAACGCGTCGATCCCCGCGATGGTGGCGGCTTCGAACACGGCCGCTTCGGGTATCGAGGCGTCGCCGAGCGTGAGATTCTCGAACACGGTCCCTGAGAACAACTGGACGACCTGCGGCACCACGCCCAGCGAGCCTTCGGCGTTCCGTTTCCGTCCAGCACGCGCGGGATCGCGACCGGCAACGCGAACGGTGCCGGCCCACGGCACGTAGAGCCCGGCGAGGAGATGAAGCGCACTGGTTTTGCCCGCGCCGGTGCGTCCGACCAGCGCGACGTGCTCACCCGAGCCCACTGTCAATGTCGTCCCATGAAGCACCGGCCGCCCGGCGGCGTAGCCGAACACGACGTCCTCGAGAAGAATCGGAGGCCGCTCCGTGCCGTCGGCCGAGTGGCTCGCCGCCGGCTCCGACTCTTCGAGGGGCGTGGCCAGGGTCGCGAAGATGCGCTCGGCGCCGGCCATCGCTCCCTGAACGGTTTGCCACTCTTCGCCGAGCGCGGTGATCGGCTGGAAGACGCGCTGCAGGAGAATCAGAAACGCCGTCAGGGTGCCGAGCGAGATGCCGAACGCGGCGAACGTCTCGCGCGTCCCGGCCCACAGGAGCGCGGCGACCGCCAGCGCCGACAGAATCGCGGTCACGGGCGTGTAGAGCGCCGAATAGCGTGTCGCGCGGTTCGATGCCGCCAGCGCGTCGCTGAGCACCCGCCGAAATCCGCCGACCGCCTCGCGCTCTCGGCCGAAGGCGCGAATGACCTCGATGCCTCGGAGATTCTCCTGCAGGCGCGAGGTGAGCGCCCCGACGGCGATTCGCGTGGCGCGCTCCGATTGGCGGACGCGGACCTGCAGGAACCGGAGCGTGATCACCAGCGGAGGCGCGACGAGCGCCGCCACCAGGGTGAGCGCGGGGCTGAGGACGGCCATGCCCGCGGTCAGGGTCACGCAGCCGCACTAGATTCGCCACCAGGATGGCGATGCCCGAGGAGAACACGGTGTCGAGTGCCTCGACGTCCGAGGTACACCGGCTGACGGTATCGCCGATCGGCGTGCGATCGATCACGCTCGCCGGCCGCTGTTGAACGTGCGCGTAGAGGCGGACTCGCAGATTGCTCAGCACGCCCTGCGCGACGGTCGCGGCGAGGTACCCGTAGAGGAACGTCATCGCCTGGACGGCGGCGCTTGCCCCGAGGTACAGAGCCGCGAGCAGCGACGAGGCCCGACGACCGGCCGACGAGCAGATGATCGTCGACGATCGTCCGCACGATGAACGGCGGCGCCAGCTCGAACGTGCCCGCGGCGAGCACGAAGAGGACTACGACGGACGACCGCGCCCGCGCCAGGGCCGGAGCAGGCTCGCAAGATTTCCGGCGAGCGAGCGAGCTGGTCGTGGCGTGGCCGTCGCCGATGAGCGTGCTCCCGTTCATCGGCGCGCCTCGATTTCGGCGGCCGTCTCGGCGGTGAGCTGAGCCTGGAAGATCCGCGAGTACAGTGGGGACCCGACGAGGAGCCCGGCATGCGTGCCCGATGCCGCGATCCGACCGTCCTGCAGGACCACGATGAGATCGGCGTACGGGAACGCCGCGAGGCGGTGTGAGCACAGGATGACGGTGGCGCGGTCTCGGAGGGGCGCGTCCGGACCGAATGCCTGCTTCAGGGACGCGACGATCTGCGCCTCGGTCGCGACGTCGACCGCCGAGAACGGATCGTCCAGCACCAGGAGTCCCGGCAAGCCCGGCGCGCCGGCGGCGATGGCGCGGGCGAGACCGACTCGCTGGCGCTGCCCACCGGACACGCGGACCCCGAGCTCGCCGATCTCGGTGTCGAGGCCCGCTCGGGAAGCCGCGCAGGTCTTCCTCGAGGGCCGCCAGCCGGATGGCTTTCATCAGCAGCCGGTCGTCCCGAGCCCCTCGCTCCGCAGTCAAGGTAAGGTTTTCCCGCAGCGAGCCCGAGAACAACAAGGCGTCCTGCGGCAGGTATCCGATGAGTCCGGCGCGTTCCTCGGGGTGTGAGCTGCGCAGGCTGGCGACTGTCGACGAGCACCGTTCCCGACTCGATTGGGTGCAGCCCGAGGATCGCGCGCGCGAGCGCGCTCTTGCCGGAGCCCACCGGACCGGTGATCCCGACCAGGGATCCGGCAGGGATGTCGAGGTCGAGCGCCGTCAGCGCGGGAGCGTCGGCGCCGGGGTATCGGAAGGTCAGGCCACGTAGGGCCACGGCGACCGGACCGGGCGCGCGGGGAGCGGCTTCAACCGGACGCCGCGCGATCCCGGCAATGTGGCCGGCCTGGAACGACGCGCAGACGAGGCTCGCCCTCGACCTTCAGCGCGCGGCGCCAGCAGCGGCCGCAGGCGCGCGTACGCGGCCGCTCCGCTCTGAATCGAATTCACGAGCTGCGGAATCCGGTGGCCGCGGTTGACGAAGCGGAGAAACAGCTCGAGATACGCGACGAAGGCACCGACGGTCATCACGCCAGCGACGACCCGCTCGCTGCCTTTCCAGACGACCAGGAGCACGCCCGCGATCATCAGCGTGGTGTAGATCGGCTGCAGGCCGCTTCGGAGACGGGTGAGGCTCAGGTTTCGGGCGGCCACCTCGTTGGACAAGCCGGTGATCCGATCGACCGACGCGCTGACGCGCCCGAAGAGACGCAGCACGCGGACTCCCGCCAGATACTCCTGGATCGCCGCGGTGAGATGCGGCGTTCGCTTCGCGCGCCCTCGTCGTCCGTCGGGCCACCCAGCGCCCGGTGGCGTGGGCCAGGACCATCGCGAACGGCGCGGGCAGCAGCGCCAGCAGCGTGAGCCCGGCATCGAAGACGAGCATCGCCACGACGAACGAGAGGGAGAAGAGCACGGTGTCCCAGATCTCGATCGTGAACTCGCGCACGCCGACGCCGAGCACTTCGACGTCGCCGACGATGCGGGCCATCAGCTCGCCGACGGCTGTCCGCTGCACGTCCGCCATCGGCCATGCCGAGGACGCCGCGGAACGCGTCGGCTCGGAGGTTCGCGCTGATGCGGGCGTTGGCCGTCATGAGCCACCAGCGCTTGGCGATACGCGGGACCTCCGTCAGCAAGGTGCCGCCGATGAAGGCGAGGGCGGCCCAGGTCACGTCGGTGGCCGTCGCGCGACCACGCTCCCAGGCGAGTGCCTGATCGATGGCGCGGCCGAGCAGGATCGCGGGCAGGACGACGGCGGTGTTCATGATGATCCCGGCGAGGGAGCCCGAGCACCAGCTGGCCGGCGGCCTGACGGAAGTAGCCCCGCATCTCCCAGAGATAGCCAAACATACGGATGACCCTACGTCATCAATGACGGAGCCAGCCCCGTCAGCAGGGAGGGGAGCGGCCGTCATCGTCCCATCGCGGGGTCCTCGAGGAGGCCGGCGACGCGCGCGACGATGACGTCGCGGGCACGCGTGAAGTCCTCGCTGACCGCTGGCACGTCGTCCCAGCGCTCGATCCGTGCGGCGCGCGACGCAAGCTCGCCGAGGTCGCAGCCGAAGGTTACGACGGCGGCCGCGCCCTCGACATCTCGGCCGGCGTCGGGCGTCGGGGTCGACGCCCCTCGACGTCGATGCCGTCCGCCCGCAGTCCCTGGGCGATACGGGGCGGGATCATCTCATCGGGCTCGGTCCCGGCGGACGTCGCCCTCGCGCCGAGACCGCGCGAGGCCGCAAGGCGGTTGAAGTACTCGGCGGCGATGAGGCTCTTGGCCGAGCCGTGTAAACAGACGAAAAGGACTGTCCCGTACGTCTCCTCGGTTCACGATCTCAGCCTCCTTTGACGAGCGGCCAGACGATCAGCCCAACTGCTCCCGCCGCGGCGACCAGGATCGGCTCGGGGACCTTGAACCGCCAGAGTACGACCAGGCTCGCCAGGGCCACAGCGGCCGTCGGGAGGTCGTAGATCGCGCGATAGGCGAGGACGACCACCGCTCCGCTGAGCGCGCCGGTCGCGGCGGCGGTCGTGCCCTGAACGAACGCTTTCAGCTGGGCGTTGTCGCGGTTGCGACTGAACCACGGCGCCGGAATGATCGTGAACAAGTAGACCGGAAGGAAGATGCCGATCGCCGCCATCATCGCCCCCAGGATGCCGGCGACGAGATATCCGATGAAGACGACCGTGATCACGACGGGCCCGGGGGTGATCATCGCGACAGCGATGGCATCGAGGAACTGGCGCTCGTTCAGCCAGCCGAACTGCTGGACGACGCCCTGCTGGAGGAACGGCACGATCGCCAGCCCACTCCCGAAGACAAAGGAGCCGGCCTTGGTGAAAAATACGAGGATCTGGAGCAGCACGTGTTCCCCACCGAGCGTCAGGTTCACGAACCAGCGCTCGGTCAACCAGATGATCGCGAGGACTAGCAGACCGCCAAGCCCGTAGGCGACGGCCTGGCGTCGGCTTGGCCGGGCGCGAGCGAAGAGTGTCAGGAATCCGGCCAGGACGAAGAACTCCGCCAGCTCGGCCTGAGTCCAGACGGTGACCAGCGCCAGCACGCCGAAGATCACCCAGAGCAACGGGTCGCGCTTGTTCGTCGAGCGCGCGAGCTTGTAGGCCGCGATGGCGATGATGGCGATCACCGCGGCCCCGATTCCGTAGAATAGGGCCTGCATCCACCACAGCCCGCCGAAGCGCCGGTAGGCGATCGAGATCGCCACCACCATCAAGAACGACGGCACCACGAAGGCCAGCCCTACCGCGGTCGCGCCGAGAATGCCGCGCTGGAAGTACCCGAGCGCGATAGCGAGCTGCGCCGCGAGGGGCCCCGGCATGATCTGGGCGAGGGCCAGGCCGAGTCGGTATTCCTCCTCGTCGATCCACCGTCGCTTTTCGACGAGGTCGCGGTGCATGAAGCCGGCGAGTGCGACGGGGCCGCCGAACCCGAGAGCGCCGAGATACAGGAAGTACCGCACCAGGTCGGCAAGACTCGCGCGCGTCGCGGTCGCAGGCGGAGACGAAGGCATCGCCAACCTCCCTCCTGAAGTAGTAACGGTTGACAGTGAGTGTATCAACCGTTACTTTCAACACAAGGCCCATGCGCTGGTTGACTCTCCTCACGACCCTGCCGCCCAAGCCGACTCGGCACCGCGTCGGAGTCTGGCGGAAGCTCCAACGCATGGGGGCCGTCAAGCTTCGGGGTGCCAGCTGGATCCTGCCCGAGACACCGGAGACGACGGAGCTCTTCCAGTGGCTGGTCCAGGAGATCCAGTCGTTTCGGGGCGAGGCGACCTTGCTTCGGGTCGACCGCGTCGACACGATGACGGACGAGGAGATCGCGGCGCTCTTCCACAAAGTCCGAAACCCGGAATACCAGGCGGTCGTGCAGGGGTGTCGAGAGATTCTCGCGCAGCTCGATCGCTACCGGACGAGCCATCGCGGCTCGGTCGCTGCGCTCCGCGCCAAGCTCGATGGTCTCAAGCGTGAGCTAGACCGGATACAGTCCATCGATTATCTGGAGGCGCCCGCGGGGCAGCGCGCCCGCGCTCTCTGGGAGACGACGGCCAAGCGCCTGCGAGCCGCCGAGACGCGGCCGCGCGCAACCGGCGGGCGCCATCGCACGTCGCTACCCGCGCGCGGCAGCACCTGGGTAACGCGGCCCCGGCCGCACATCGACCGCATCGCGTCGGCTTGGCTCATCAAGCGCTTCTGCGATCCGGACGCGAAGTTCGCCTTCGCCGACGCGGCCGATGCCGCCCGCAAGGGCATCCCCTTCGACGTGCTCGGCGCGGATTTCGGCCATCACGGCGAGGACTGCACGTTCGAGACGCTGGTCAAGCGGTTCGGGATCAAGGACCAGCGGGTCAAGCTCATTGCAGAGATCGTCCACGAGGCGGACCTGCACGACGGCAAGTTCACGCGAAACGAGTCGACGGGCGTGGACCTCGCGATTCGTGCGCTCGCCGAGGCCACGCCGGACGATCACGATCTGCTCGAGCGGGGCATGGCCATCTTCGACGGGCTCCACGTGGTCTTGAAGCAGAGGAAGACGTAGCGGAGGCAGGGATGCTGAGTCTGACGATGTCACGACGCGGCCTGTTCAAGGCCGCCTTGGCAGCGCTCGGCACATATGGCGTGACGCGGAAAATGCCCGCCCTCGCGGGCGTGACGGAGATCAAGGTGCCTGACAACGTTCCAGAAGAAAAGCTCGACTTCGACACTCAGGGGATCGCGAGCTGGACAACGGTCGACGGCCAGTGGGTCGTGGAGGAGATGGTCGGTGCGCCCAGCGGCAAGAAGGTGCTGGTGCAGCGAGCGACGAAGAACGCGTTCAACGTGATCGTGGCGCCGGGCGGCCCGTACGGCGACGTCGATATCTCGATGAAGTTCAAGCCGATCGCGGGCCGGGAGGACGCATCGGGCGGCATCGTATTCCGGTTCACCGATGGCACGTACTACGTCGTGCGCGCGAACGCGCTCGAGGACAATTTCCGGCTCTATTCCTACGACCGTGGCCGACGGCAGCTCGCGACGGCGACGGTGAAAGCGCCCGCGCTCGGCCAGTGGCATACCGTTCGCGTCGTGGCCGTCGTCGATCACATGCAGGCGTGGCTCGACGGCAAGCTGTACCTGGACCATCGGGACCAGCGCTTCAAGTCCGGGCGCGTAGGGTTGTGGACAAAAGCCGATTCGGTTACCGCGTTTGACGACCTCGCCATTCGTGGCTCGAGGGAGAAGGCATCATGAAATCCAAGGCCTCCAAGTCCGCGATCGTCTTGTTCGGGCTCATGGGCTTCGTCGTCGCACCGCCGGTGGTACGCGCCGCCGATCCCGACTGGAAGGCGGTGGAGCAAGCGCTCGGCAAACCGGGCCAGCTACAACCCGGCGAGGTCTTCCGGATCGGGATGCCGCGGACCGATCTCGCGGTCACCGTGAAGGGCGTCCCGGTCAAGGCCGGGTTCGCACTCGGATCCTACGCGGCCTTCAAGCAGGTCGGCGACCGGGCGATGGTCATGGGCGACCTCGTCCTGCTCGACCAGGAAGTGTCCGCGGTGATGTCGGGTCTCTTCAGCGGCGGGCTCGAGGTCACCGCGGTTCACAATCATCTCAACGAGATGTCGCCGCACGTCATGTACATGCACTACGAGGGCCACGGCGACGCGGTCCAGATGGCGAAAGCGCTGCGCCAGGCCTTGTCGGCCAGCGGGACGCCTCTGGGGAGTTTGCCAACGACCGCTGCCACCGGCGGCCCCGCCCTCGACACGAAGCAGATCGAGCAGGCGCTCGGTCGTCAGGGGAGGGACATCGGCGGCGGCGTCTTCCAGGTCACCGTCCCACGCGCGGAAGCGATCACCGAGATGGGGCAGCCGCTGTTGCCCGCCATGGGCGTGGTGACGGTGATGAACTTCCAGCCGACGGCGAGCGGCAAGGCGGCGATCACGGGCGACTTCGTGCTCCTCGACAAAGAGGTGAACGCGGTCGCTAGGACATTGCGGCAGCACGGCATCGATGTGACCGCGATCCATAACCACATGCTCATGGACACGCCGCGGCTCTTCTACATGCACTTCTGGGCCAACGACGAGCCGGCGAAGCTCGCCCAGGGCTTGAAGGCCGCGCTGGACCAGACCAACAGCGTCAAGGCCAAGTAAGAAGGGAGATCACCGATGAAATGGGTAACCCGTGAAAAGGCGCGCGTCGACCGCATCGCGTGTCCGTGGCTGATCACGCGGTTCATCGACAAGAACCCGACGTTCCTCTTCGTGCCGGCGAACCAGGTCATGTCGGTGGCCGAGCGTGAACAGGCCATTCCGTACGACGTTCCGGGAGTTGAGCTCGGACACGTCGGCGACCACTGCTCCTTCGATGCGTTCCTGACCAAGCACAGGCTCGAGGATCCGGCGCTCCGCGCGCTTGCTCTCATCGTGCGCGGCGCCGACACCGACGCGCGTCAGCTGACCCCGGAGTCGGCGGGCCTGTACGCGTTGGCTACGGGTTTCCAGGCCATCGCCAAGGACGACCACGACAACATGGCTCGGCAGTTCCACGCGTACGACGCCTTGTACGCGTACTGTCGCGCGAACGTCGCCGGCTCTCGATCATGACACTGAAGCACAGCGGCTACGTCGACCTGCCGCCGCACGCGGCGCCGGGCGGTTTCGACCACGCGGCCGTCCATGGCGGGCGGGGACTACTCTACGTGGCGCACACCGCGAACGACGCCATCGACGTGATCGACTGCACGACGAATCGGTACGTCCGCTCCATCCCACGGCTGACGCGAGTCGCGGGAGCGCTGGTATCCGAGCCCCACGACCTGGTGTTCACCTCCAATCGTGGGGAGGACACGATCGGGATCTTCTCGCCATCGCGGGAGGAGGCCGTGGCCAAGGTGAAGGTGGGCGTCGGGCCCAACGGTCTCGCTTACGGCGCCGATCGGGGACTGCTGCTCGCGGCGAACGTCGGCGATCCCTCGCGCCGCGGGTCGTTCACCCTTTCGATGGTGGACGTCGCCCGTGGGACGTTGATCGCCGATATTCCCGTCGCAGGCAGGACGCGATGGGCTGTCTTCGACGACCAGAGCGGACGGTTCTACGTGAACATCGCGGACCCGCCGCAGGTCGTCGTCGTCGACAGCGGCGACCCGACGCGGCTCGCCGAGGTGTTTTCCATGCCGGCGCAGGGGCCCCATGGGCTGGCCCTCGATTCGGCGACCCGGCGCCTCTTCTGTGCGTGCGACGGCAAGGTGCTGCTCGTCGTCGACGCGCGGTCGGGCATCGTGCAGAGTGAGCACGCGATCGCCGGCGTACCGGACGTCGTCTTCCACAACGCCGCGCTCAAGCATCTCTACGTCGCGATCGGCGATCCCGGAGTCATCGACGTCTTCGACACCGAAACAATGCGCCGCCTTGAAAGTGTCCCGACCGAGCGCGGCGCCCACACGATCGGCTTCGACGCCCTCCGTAACACCGTGTTCGCCTTCCTGCCGGACACGCATCGCGCGGCGGTGTACCGGGACCACCCGGGCTAGGCTCGGCCGCGGATGACCATGAAGTGCCTTCGGTGCCAGGCCGAGAGTCCCGCGGGAACGAGATTCTGCGGCCAGTGTGCGGCACCCCTCGCGTCCGTCTGCGGGTCATGCGGTGCGACCAACCCTCCAGACAACAAGTTCTGCGGCCAGTGCGCGGCACCGCTCGCAGAGCCCGCGCGGCCGCGCTTCGCCGCTCCTGAGTCCTACACCCCCAGGCACCTCGCGGAGAAGATGCTGACGTCGAGGACCGCGCTGGAAGGCGAGCGCAAGCAGGTGACCGTCCTGTTCGCCGATCTCAAGGGTTCGATGGAGCTCCTCGCCGACCGTGATCCCGAGGAGGCGCGCCGGATCCTCGATCCGATCCTCGAACAGATGATGGAAGCGGTGCACTGGTACGAAGGCACGGTCAACCAGGTGATGGGCGACGGCATCATGGCGCTCTTCGGCGCACCCCTCGCCCACGAGGACCACGCGGTGCGGGCCTGCTACGCGGCCTTGCGGATGCAAGAGTCCATCAAGCGCTATGGCGAGGGCGTGCGCCGTCAGGAAGGCATCCTGCCCCAGATTCGCGTGGGGCTGAACTCAGGCGAGGTCGTCGTCCGCTCCATCGGGAGCGACCTGCACATCGACTACACGGCCGTCGGCGAGACAACGCATCTGGCCGCCCGCGTCGAGCAAGCCGCGACGCCCGCGTCGGTGCTCATCACCGCGGCAACCTTGCAGCTGGCGGAGGGCCACGTCCAGGTCGTGTCGCTCGGCCCGGTGAGCGTGAAGGGGCGCGGCAAGCCCGTTGACGTCTACGAGCTGACCGGAGCCGGGACGGCGCGGTCCCGGTTTCAGGTGCTGGCCGGCCGCGGTCTCACGAAGTTCGTCGGACGGGCCGGCGAGATCCGACAGCTCGGCACGGCGCTCGAGCAGAGCTACGCCGGACGCGGCCAGGTCGTGGCGGTCGTTGGGGAGCCGGGAGTCGGGAAAGTCGCGCCTCTTCTGGGAGTTCACGCACTCGCATCGCACGGAGCGCTGCCTGATTCTCGACGCCGCATCGATCTCCTACGGCAAGGCGATGAGTTACCTGCCGGTGATCGAGCTGCTCCGACGGTATTTTCAGATCGAGGAGTGGGACGACAAGCGAAAGATCCGCGAAAGGGTGATCGGAAAGCTCCTCTCGCTGGACCGGGCGCTCGAGCCGTCACTCGGCGCGCTGCTGGCCTTGCTCGAGGCGTCGGTCGACGACGAGGAGTGGACGCGACTGGAACCGCCCGAACGCCGCCGGCGGACGCTCGAGGCCGTGAGGCATCTCCTGCTCCGCGAAAGCCGCGTGCAGCCGCTCGTGGTCGTGTTCGAGGATCTTCACTGGATCGACTCCGAGAGCCAGGCCGTGGTGGACAGCCTCGTGGAAAGCCTGCCAGGCGCTCGTCTTCTGCTCCTCGTCAACTACCGACCCGAGTACCAGCACGGGTGGGGCAACAAGACGTACTACACCCAGCTACGCATGGATCCGCTGGCGCCCACCAGTGCGCGAGGAGCTTCTCGGCGTCCGGCTCGGCGCCGATGCCTCGCTCGATGGGCTCAAGCGCATCTTGATCGAAAGGACGGAAGGGAACCCGCTCTTCCTCGAGGAGAGCGTGCGAACCCTCGTGGAGACGAAGGCGCTCGCCGGCGAGGCCGGCGCGTATCGGCTCGCCGCGCCCATCCACGCCATCCAGGTTCCGGCCAGCGTGCACGCCGTCCTGGCCGCGCGCATCGACCGGTTGCCCGTCGACGACAAGCGCCTGCTGCAGGCGGCCGCCGTCATCGGCCATGACGTCCCGTTCGCGCTGCTGCAGGCGGTCGCCGAACAGGATGAATCCGACCTTCGCCGAGGCCTCGCCCACCTCCAGGCCGCCGAGCTCCTCTACGAGACGAGCCTCTTTCCCGATCTCCAGTACAGCTTCAAGCACGCGCTCACTCACGATGTGACGTACGGCACCCTGCTGCAGCAACGGCGCCGTGAGCTGCATGCGCGCATCGTCGAGGTGATCGAGAGGCTCTATGCCGATCGGCTCTCCGAGCACGTCGAGCGGCTCGCCTATCACGCGCGCATGGGAGAAGTGTGGGACAAGGCGGTCACGTACCTCCGCGAGGTCAGCATGCGAGCGGCGGTGCGCTCGGCGTACGGCGAATCCCTGACCGCCTTCGAGGAAGCGCTTCGCGCCCTCGAGCACCTCCCCGAGAGTCGCGAGGCCAAGACCCAGGCCATCGATCTCCGGCTCGAGTCTCGGGTTGTCCTCGCTCCGCTGGGGCAGTACGACCGCATCCTCGACTACATGCGGCAAGCCGAGATTCTCGGCGCGCGGGCTCGGCGACCGACGGCGGCTGGGGCTCGTCCTCGCCGACATGGGCGCGCGGCTCCGTAACGTGGGCGACCATCGGCGCGCCGTCGAGGCCAGCCGGCAAGCGCTCGACATCGCTGGCGAGCTCGGCGATGCGGGTCTCCAGATCGAGGCGAAATACCGGTTGGCGCAGGCGCACTTCGCCGGCGGCGACCTCCGGCGTGCCACGTCGATCTTCCTCGAAACTGCCCAGGCGTTCGCGGACCAGCGCGCAGCGCGCGATGTGCCCGCGCGAGATCCTGCTCTCGACTCGCGCGCGCTGCCCGGTTTCTTCGAAGCCTGGCCGCACGCATGGCTCGGCATTCTGTTCTCCCATCTCGGACGGTTCGACCAGGCGCTCGAGCATGCAGAACACGCGATGCAGATCGCCGAGCGGACGGATCATCCGCACACCGTGATCGAGGCCCACGGCGCGCTCGGAGGCGTCAGCCTCGAGCGAGGCGACCTGGAGACGGCACGCCGCGTGTTCGAGCGCGGGATGGCCTTGCTTCGCGCAGGCCGGATCGGCGATTCGAATCTGCTGTCGGGCCTCGGGTACGCGTACGTGCTCTCCGGGCGCCTGTCCGAGGGGCTTTCGCTTCTCGAAGAGGCGGTCCGAAGCGAAGCGTCGATCAGCGCGATGGGCCTGGGTCTCGCGGTTCGCCTGAGCCGTCTGGCCGAAGCCTATCTGCGGGCGGGCCGCGTCGATGAGGCCATCGGGCGCGCCCGAAGCGCGGTCGAGCTGTCGAAGAAGCACCAGGAACGAGCCAACGAGGCCGTCGCACTCAGAGTCCTCGCCGAGGTCACGGCTCTCGGCGATGCTGCCGACGCGCCCGGCGCCGCGAAGCTGTACGCGGACAGCCTTCTCCTGGGGGAGGAGCTCTGCATGCGTCCGCTCGTGGCGCATTGCCACTTCGGCCTCGGCAAGCTATACCGCCGCACGGCCCAGCGCGAGCAGGCGAAGGAGCACCTGAAGCAATCGCTGACTATGTACCGCGAGATGGAGATCGGGTTCTGGCTGGAGCAGGCGAAGGCGGAAATGCGCGAGCTCGGGTGACGTCCGCCCGTACTGCGCGCTATCCGCTTGTCTGCGAACGATCCTGCGAGCCCAGGTAACAGCCGAGCAGAATCAGAACGGCCAGCATGTCGACCGCGCCCCCGATGCCCCACATCACGAGGCCGCCGAGGGACTGATCCTCGACGTTGGGGTAGGCGCGATACCAGGTCTCGCGGCTCATCGCGAGCAGGAGGCCGAGGAGCGCGCCCTGCAGGGCGGCGAGCACCAGGTACACCACGCGGATGCCATAGCCCGTCGGCGCTCGCAAACGGGGCGCCGGGTTGACGATCGGCCACCAGAACATCACCGCGGTTGCGAAAAAGACGAGGTGCTCCGCGTCGTGGATGACGCGATCGGCGACCGCGGCGTCGTAGGCACTCGGCAGGTGCCAGAGCCAGACCGCGGCGACGTGAACGAGCCACGCGACCGACGCGACGGTGAGCCCGCGCCAGAGGCCACGTAGCGCGGTCCCGGAACGCAAGAGCCGGCCGGCCCGCGCGCGGATCGGCACGGGTAACGACCAGCAGAGTGCCGCGAAGGGATCGGCGAGCAGCAACAACGGCGCGGCGCCGGCGATCAGCAGCAGGTGCTGCGTCATGTGGGCCGCGAAGCTTGCGTGGGCCAGCCGGTCGAGGGGAGTGGAGAGCGCGACCAGCGCGCTCAGTAGTCCGCCCGCCGACGCGGCGACGCGCCAGCCGGATACCGCGCCACCGCGGCGGCGCAGCCGCCACCAGCCGACCGCGTAGGCGCCCGCTGCAATCAGGAGGGGCGCGGCGATCTCGGGGCGAATGATCCAGGCGGAGGGCTCTGACGCGGTCGCGATCGACCAGAGATCGCCCGGCGTCCCGGCGCCGACTGCCTGAGCGGCTCCGTGGGCCACGCGGCGCCCGTCCTACTTGCGGATGGCCAGCACCGCTACCCAGACGAAGAAGGCCACCGTGCCCACCAGGAACAACCCGAACGCGAGCTTCTCGGCCGTGCTCATCGCGGCTACGTGATTCCCAAAACGCTCGCGAAGATGTTGAACAGGACCCCGAGGGCCAAGGCCACCAGGTTGAGCAGCGCGAGCGGGATCAGGATGCGCTCGGCGCGCATGCCGCGCTCCTACTGACCCACGCCGAGGCCGGGCCCGAGCCCGCCCCAGAACTTGAAGAGATAGTAGATGCCCCAGATGGCGAGGATCGCGTACACGACGAGCAGCCACTTGTTGACGATGCCGTGGTAGGCGCGGATCTCGCCCTGCGCGTAGTGCTCGACCTCGCCGTACTTCGAGTGGCGCTCAGGCGTCGTCTCGCTCATCGACTCCCTCCGCGCGAAGCACCTGGTGCTTGATCCGCTCGAGGCCGCGAAACGCGCCGCTCGCGGCGCCCCACACGAAGGCGCACAGGGCCGCCAGGCTCATCAGGAGCGCCACCGTGAACTCGCCGAGGGTCAGGTGCTCGATCATTCGCGGATTCCAGGATACAAGGTTCGCGACCTGGCCCTTTCGCCCGCCACTCGCTCGGGCCGCGCCGGATCGAGGGCGAAGCGCGGATCGTCGGCGACGACCTCCGGCGAGTTCAGCGCGGCGCGCACCGCGGCCGGCAGATCGAGAGGCTCACCCGTCAGCGGATCCTTCCACGCCGAGAGCGCCAGGACGTAGTACGAGATCGCCCAGCGCTCCTCCTCGCTCATCGAGTCGCCGAACGAGGGCATGGGCGAGCCGTCGAGCCCGAGGGTCATCGTGCGGAAGATGTCGCGCACGGTCGAGCCGCCCTTGAACTGGCCGCGCGTGAAGTCGGCCGGGCGGATCGGGAATTTGAGATCGTCGCTCAGGCCCGCCGCCGACTCGCCATCGCCCTTGCCCTCGTCGCCGTGGCACTGGAAACACTTGGCCTTCTGGTAGAGATCTTTGCCGCGCGCGACGAGCTCGGCCGTCGCCTTCGGAGGCTCGCCGATCGTCGCCGCCGGCTCGCGCGGCTCGTCCCTCCAGCGGGTCGAGAATGTCTTGATGAACGTGACGACGGCGAGCCGCTCCTTCTCCGGAAGCTCGTGCCACGTGGGCATCGCGGTCCAGCGCACGCCGCGCGTCACCGTGCGATAGAGATCGCCGTCGGTCGGCAGCGACCCCGAGGGTGTCGTGCGGAACTTGAAGACCCCGAGCGTGAAGTTGCGCGGGCGCGGGGAGAGGAACGTCGCGGCCGGGCCGTTGCCGTCCCCGTTCTTACCGTGACAGCCGACGCACCGCGAGTAGTAGACCTCGCGGCCGAGCGCCAGGAGGTCCTGGCTGCGCGGGATGTCCATGACCGAGACACCGACGGTCTGCGGCTCGAACACCTCGCGCCAGGCACCCCGATTGGTTCCGAGCTTCTGGACGTATCGGACGAGGCCGACCAGCTCCTGCGTGGGGATCACCAGGGTGATCGTCTGAAGCGCGGGCGGGCGATCGGCGAAGCCCTTGAGGTCGATGACGGGCGTGCCGTCGAGCGGCCACTCACCATTCGCCGGCGGCGCGACGAACGTGAGGCCATCGGCGTTGGGATAGAGCTCGATCGGCGTGTCCGCCTTCATCGTGAAGTACGCCTTCAGCTCCGCCGACTGCGCGAGCGCCGCGCCCGGGTCCGCGCCCTGCGCCGGGACGCGCACCCGCGTGTAGAGCCACTTGAAGCTCGGCATGATCGAGTCCGGCACGACCAGACGCGGATCCCAGTGATGCGCGTAGTGCCAATCGTCACTGTATTTGAGCCCGACGCGCGTCAGGTCCGGGCCGATCCGGCGCGTCGAGAAGAGGTGCGGAAGATCGAACGCGTACTCGCCGGCCTCGGAGACCGGTCCCCAGCGCAGATCCTCGCCGGTCACCGGCCGCACGTACTGGCTGTGGCAGTACCAGCACCCCTCGCGGATGTAGACGCCGCGGCCGATGCGCTCGAGCGGCGTGTAGTCGGAGGCGTCGTAGCGCACCCACTTCACGTCGCCCACGTCCGTCCGCACGGCGCGGCTCACCTGCCGGGAGCGCGATTCCGGGATCATCGCCGGGAGAAAGCCCTGGACGAACATCGCCAGGGTCACGAAGAAAAAGCCGGCGCCGACCGCCAGGGAACCGATCGATTTCATCGCGTCCCGGTCGCCGTCACGTCGGCCGCGCCGCGAGCGACGTCTTCATGAGGGTGTAGACCAGGAGCGACATGCCCACGTCCATCGAGATGCCGGTGAGCGTGCGCACCCACCAGTAGGGCCGGATCGCGTTGACCGAGTGTACCCACTCGGTGCCGGCCATCAGCATGAAGCCCTGCTGGAGACCCTGCGCCGTCAGCACGAGCCCCATCGCCGAGATACCCAGGGTGATGAGCCAGAATCCCCAGTTGCCGACCTTGAAGCTCCAGAGCGGGGCGTCGCCGGCGAGCCGCGGCCAGACGTACATCGTGCCGGCGATCGCCCACACCACGAACGTGCCGAAGACCGTCAGGTGCGAGTGCGAGATGACGAAATCCGTGAAGTGCGTCGGCTGCTGGAGCGAGCGGAGCGCCTCCAGCGAGCCCTGAAAGCAGCCGACCAGGTACATGAGCGAGCCGACGATCAGGAACTTCGCGGGCAGGTTGCGCGAGAACTCGTGCCATCGGCCGATCATCGTGCCGAAGAAGTTCTGGAGGACGGTCCACACCGGGATGATCAGCATCATCGAGGAGACGATCGCGATCGTCTCCGCCCAGTCGGCGATCGGCGAGTAGAGATAGTGGTGGATGCCGACGAACGGATAGAAGAACGCGAGCGACCAGAAGCCGATCAGCGAGAGCCGGTGGCTGTAGATCGGGTTCTTCACGCTGGCCGGCAGGAAGTAGTAGATCAGCACGTAGCCGGCCGGCGTGATCCAGAGCCCGACGACGTAGTGGATGAAGAGCCCGTGCCACGCCGCGTTGTTGATGCCCGGGATGTGATAGGGGCCGATCATCAGCAAGACGAGATTCACGTCGGTCCAGACGAACGCGGCGATCAGATACCAGAGCGAGACGTAGAGCGGCCGCTGCCGACGCTGCTTGATCGTCATCAGGAACTGCACGGTGAGCAGCGCGATCGCCAGGAAGGTCACGACCACGTTGACCAGCGGGAACTCTCCCGCCTCCCAGCCTCGGTTCCAGCCGAGCGCCAGCAGCACCACCGCCGCGGCCAGGTTCAGGTTCCAGACCCACAAGAGGCGCGCGGCTCCAGCCCTCGCCCCAGACGCGCACGCCGGTCAGGCGCGGCACGATGTAGTAGCAGAGCCCGATGAAGAGCGTGGAGAAGGCGCCCCAGATCACCCCGTTCACGTGCATCGGTCTCAGGCGCCCGAAGGTGAGCCACGCGGTGTCGCCCAGGAACTCGGGATAGTTGAACTTGGTGGAGATGAACGCGCCGATAGTGGGGAAGAAGAGCAGCCAGCCGAGCCCGCAGGCCAGCCACTGTCGGATCAGGTCGGCGTCGATCAGCTCGTCGTTTCGCGACGAGGCCTCGCGCAGTGCGGCTTCGGTGACAGTCATTCAGGGCCCAGAGCGAGGATAGCGCGTCCGCCCGGTTAACCGAATCGAATGGGATAAAATTCAGGGACTCCATGTCGACGCCACCCCGGACGTTCCCCGCCACCCCGCGGCTCCTGAGGGCCGAGCACGTCGTGATGGCCGGCGCGGCCCTGGCGCTGGTCGTGCTGGTCGCGCTTCCGCTGGCCTTCCTGGTCGGCGGCAGCGTCACCGACGACGGCGGCTTCACCCTGGCGCACTTCCGCGACGCGATGTCGAGCCGGCTCTACGTCCAGGCGCTGCAGAACTCGCTCGTCCTCGGCGCGGCGACGGCGGTGCTGAGCGTTGCCGTGGGCCTGCCGCTGGCCTGGGCGGTGAGCCGCACGAACGTCCCGGCGAAGGGGTTCATCCACCTGACCGCGGTCATCTCGTACCTGACCCCGCCTTTTCTCACGGCGATCGCGTTCGTGAACCTGTTCAGTCCTCGGGCCGGTCTGGTGAATCGATTCGTCCGCGACGTGCTGGGCATGCCGGCGCTTACCTTCGACGTCTTCTCGATGGCGGGGTTGATCCTCGTGACCGTGCCGCACACGTTCCCGTTCGTCTACCTCTTGGCGGCCAGCGCCCTGGAGTCGGTCGATTCGTCGATGGAGGAATCGGCGCAGATCCTCGGGGCTGGCCGCTGGCGCACGGCTCTGGCGGTCACCGGGCCGCTAGTGGCCCCGGCGGTCCTGTCGGGGGCGCTCGTGGCGTTCGTGAACGCGATCGCCCTGTTCGGCTCGCAGGCGATCGTGGGCCTGCCCGGCCGCGTCTTCACCCTGCCGACCCGCATCTACGCGCTGTTCGACTATCCGCCGCAGTACGGCCTGGCCTCGGCCCTGTCCTTGATCTTCGTGGCGCTGACCGTCGCCGCGCTCTACCTGCAGCGCCGCTACCTCGCGCGGCGCTCGTACGTCACCCTCGGCGGCAAGGGGAGCCGGCCGCGCCTCGTCGATCTGGGCGCGGCCCGCTGGGGCGTGCTCGCGTTCTGCGTCGCGGTCTTCGTCGTCGCGGTGGCGGCGCCCTATCTGACGTTGCTGGCGGTGTCGATCTCCAGATCGTGGGGACTTCAGTTCTGGCAGAACCTCACGCTCCAGCACTATCGATTCGTCTTGCTCGAATACGATGTTACCCGCCGGGCCATCGTGAACAGCTTGATCCTGGCGAGCGGGACGGCCACCCTCGCGGTCCTCATCGGGAGCTTCGTCGGCTGGCTCGATCTGAGGACCGCGCTCAGGGGCCGGAAGCTTCTCGACTACGCCTCGCTCGTGCCCCTGGGCTTGCCGGGGATCGTCGTGGCGGTCGCCCTGATCCAGTTCTGGCTGAGGGTGCCGCTGCCGATCTACGGAACCCTCCTGATCATCCTGCTCGCGTATACCGGCCGTTTCATCCCGCTGGGAGTCCGCTCGGCGAACGCGGCCTTTCGTCAGATCGATCCGTCGCTCGAGGAGACGGCGCGCGTGACCGGTGCTGGCTGGCTTCGCACGTTCTGGAGCGTCACCTTGCCGCTGGCCCGTCCGGGCCTCTTCGCCGGCTGGCTCCTCGTCTTCGTGCCGGCGCTCCAGGAGCTCTCGGCCTCGGTGCTCCTCTTCAGCTCGGGATCCATCACCCTGGCCGTCGCGGTCTACAACCTGTACGAGACCGGGGCGCTCGGGCCGGTCGCGGCGCTGGCGATCGTGACCATGGTCATCATCACCGCGGCCATCGTGCTCGCCACGCGCCTGGGCCGCGGGACGGCTATCGCGCGAAGCGAGCGGGCAGGGGTCGCCCAGTGACAGCCGCGAGCCGCCCGTCAGGATCGCGGGTTCGGAGCGCTTGATGGCGGGGATCGCTATCGAGCGCGTGACGAAGCGCTTCGGCGGCGTGACCGCCGTGAGCGACCTGAGCCTACAGATCGCCGACCGCGAATTCGTGACCCTGCTCGGGCCGAGCGGCTGCGGAAAGACCACGCTCCTGCGTCTGATCGCCGGATTCATGGCGCCGGACGACGGCGTGATCCGCGTGGGCTCGACGACCCTCTCCACCCCGACCGGCGTCGTGCCGCCCGAGCGGCGCGGCATGGGGATGGTGTTCCAGAACTACGCCGTGTGGCCGCACAAGACGGTCTACCAGAACGTCTCCTTCGGGCTCGAGGTGCGCAAGGTCGGCAAGGCGGAGACGCAGTCCCGTGTCGGGCGCGTGCTCGAGCTGGTGAACCTCGCCGGGCTCGAGCGCCGCTATCCGAGCCAGCTCAGCGGTGGTCAGCAGCAACGGGTCGCGCTGGCCCGGAGCCTCGTGGTCGAGCCGGGCATCCTGCTGCTCGACGAGCCGCTCTCGAACCTCGACGCCAAGCTGCGCGAGCGGATGCGCTGGGAGCTGAAGGAGCTCCAGCGCCGCACCGGCATCACGTTCGTCTACGTGACCCACGACCAGTCGGAGGCGATGGCGCTCTCCGATCGGATCGCGGTGATGCACGCGGGCGAGATCATGCAGGTCGGCGCGCCGCGCGCGGTCTACGCGCGCCCCGTCAACAAGGTCGTGGCCGATTTCATGGGGCTCGTGAACCTGATCTCCGGCCGCGTGCGTCCGCGCGCGGCGGCGATGCCGGAGTCGTCGCGGTGGGCGGCGACCACCCGATCGAGGCGCCCTTGCCGCCCGGCGTGCTCGCCGGCCAGACGGTGCAGGTCGCGATCCGCCCCGAGAGCCTCCGGTTGATCCCGGCCTCGGCCGCGGATGGGGCGGGATCGGTGCCGGGCCGCGTGGTCGAGGTCACGTTCCTGGGCAACATCGTCGACTGCCACGTCACCCTCGACGACGGGACGCGCGTGCGCATCCAGGTCGAGCCCGGCCAGACCCCTGAGGTGGGCCAGCGGGTCGCCATTCGCTTCGACGGCCGGACAGAGCAGCGTGTTCAGCTAAGATCTGCATCGAAGGAGATTGTCCATGGCGGTCCAGACGACGCGGACGGTCGAAGAGCTCGAGGCGTACTGCGCGCGGTCGAGGGCGGCGGGGCTCGACGCTCCGTGGTCCAGGCCGGGACCGCTGATTCCGCCGAAACCCACGGCGACCCAGGCGCGCCACTGGCGCTGGCGCGACATCGAACCGCTGTTGTTCGAGAGCATCGAGTACTTGAGCCCCCATCGCGGCGCCGAGCGCCGAGTTCTGCGCCTGCACAATCCCGGAGTGCCCGAGCGGACCGTCGCCCACAGTCTCGTGCTGGCGATCCAGTACCTGCTGCCCGGCGAGGTCGCGCCGGCGCACCGCCACTCGCCGACCGCGATCAGGTTCATGCTCCACGGCGACGGGGCCTTCACCACTGTCGACGGCCAGAAGTGCGCGATGAAGTCCGGCGACCTCGTGCTCACACCGGGGATGGCGTGGCACGACCACGGCAACGAAGGCGGCAAGCCCGTCTACTGGATGGACATCCTCGACTGGCAGATCGTGCGCTTCCTCGAGAACCTGACCTTCGAGCCTTATCCCGACGAGCAGCAGCCGGCCGTGCGGAGCCCGAGGCGTGACATCTACTTCCCGTGGACCGACGCGTACGCGGCTCTGCTCAAGCGCGCCGAGCAGGCGCCCGACCCCTTCGACGACGTCCTGCTGGAGTACGTCGATCGCGAGCGGCTCCTCCCTTCGTCCGACCGTCGCGTGCTATCTGCAGCTCCTGCGTCCAGGCGTTCGCACGCGCGCCCACCGCGAGACGAGCACCGCCGTTTACCGCGTGGTGCGCGGGCGGGGGACCACGACCGTGGACGATCAGACCTTTGAGTGGGAGCCCGGCGACTTCTTCGTGATCCCACCGCGAGCGCGGCACGCTCACGCCAATCTGGGTGACCGAGCCGGCCGTCCTGTTCACGGCCCAGGACGTGCCGTTGCTCAAGCTCTTGCGTCTCTACCGCATGGAGCCAGCCGACTGAACGCGTAGCGCCGACACGACGTTGCGGTCGGTCAGCGAAGCAGCTCCTTGAGCTTGGCGAGAACCGGCGCCGGCATCCGGAACAGCTCGCCCACGAGCCGCTCGACTTCCTCGCCGGCGACCGGATCGATGTCGAGCTGAGCCTGCCGCGCATCGTTGACGAACTCGGGATCGCCCAGGGTCTTGAGGAACGCGGCGCGGAGCGTCCGTACGCGGTCGGCGGGAGTCGCGGGCGGCAGCGCGTAGAGACGCGAGACCGTGGTCGGGACGATGATCCCCGTGCGGATCAGCTGCCGCGCCTCGTCGGTGGGCGCGAGGTCCAGGGCCATGGGTACGCCCGGCAGATCCGGCAGCCGCTTCTCCGAGACCTGGAGCACCACGGTCGCCTCGCCGGCGTCGAGCGCCTGCCGCCACGTCGGTCTCAACGACTCCCAGGGCCAGCAGCCGCCCGCAACCTCGCCCGACTGGGCGGCGAGCCGAATCTCGGCCGTGCCCTTGTAGCCTCGCACCAGGTGAATCGGCAGGCCGAGCGCGGCCTGGAGGATCCGGGGCACGTCGTGAGTCGCACCGCCGGGAGCGACGCTGCCGAGCTTGACCGGCGCTTTCGAGGCCGCCCACTGCTGGGCGCTGGTGATCCCGCTCGCCCGGGTGAGCGCGCAGACCGCGTTCTCCCGCGTCGGCGCACCCATGCCACTCGAACTTTCGAGCGTCGAACTCCACGCCCTCGCGTCCGAGGATCTGTCCCATGACCTGGGTGCCCTGGAAGTTCACGATGGTCAGCCCGTCGGGGCGCCCGGCTCGATAGATCGAGTTCGCCGCGACCAGGCCGGCCGCTCCCGGCATGTTCTCGACGATGACCGCGGGCTTGCCCGGGACGTGCTTGGCGAGGTGACGGGCGATCGCGCGCGAGTAGGTATCGAACCCGCCGCCGGCGGTGTAGCCGACGACGATGCGAATGGTCTTGCCGCGGTAGAAGTCGTCCTGGGCGCCGGCCGCACTAGCCCCACCAACAAGCACCAGGAGGCTCAAACAGGCCACTCGCGCGCGCGCACCACGCATTGGCCCGCTCATGCTAAGTTCTCGGCCGGGAAGGTGTCAACGGACGCCTGAGGAGGGACTGCCTATGGCCCGCTCCGGATACCGCATCTTCGACGCCGACACCCACATCATCGAGGCCGCCGAGCCGATCGAGGCGTATCTCTCGGCCGCGGACAAGACCAGGCTCGAGGCGCTCGGGCCGCTCGTCGCCCGCGCCCAGGGCAAGGGCGGCATGTCCCGCTACCGCGTCGGCAAGCGTCCGGACCTCAACCGGATGCTCGGCTCTCGCGATCGCGTGCCGCCGGCCGACGCGGTCGTGCGCGGGCTCAAGGACGGCGGAACCCCCTGGGACGTGCGCTGGCAGGGGCCGCCGTTTCCCGATGATCGCGTCAACTTCGATTCGCACGCGCGGGTCAAGGACATGGACATCGAGGGCGTGGACGTGAACATGGTCCTGCCGTCCGGCGGCCTCGCGGCCTTCTCCAGTCTGGATGACGCCGCGGTCGAGATGTCGATGTACCAGGCGTATCACCGCTTCCTCAAGGACTACTGCGCGCCGTACCCCGATCGCCTCACGAGCGTGCTCCACGTCACGGTTCGCGACGTCGCGGGATCGGTCGCCGAGATCCGGCGCTGCGGCAAGGAGCGGTGGCCGGTCGGCATCTTCCCGGTCTGCCCGCCGGGGCGCACGCTCGACGATCCCGACTGGGAGCCGATCTGGGCCGCGGCGCAGGAGCACGATCTGACCGTGGTCATCCACTCGTTCACGATGTCGGTCCCGTATCCGCCGGGCATGTGGGACAACTGGGACAACATGTTCCTGGTCCGCTCGGCCAGCCACGTGTGGAACGCCCAGCGCAACATGGCGGCGCTCATCGGCTCCGGCGTGCTCGATCGCCATCCCGATCTGCGCCTGACGTCGCTCGAGTGCGGCCACGGGTGGCTCGCGTTCTGGGCCTCGCGCCTCGACGAGCAGGCCGAGATGAGCCAGCACGCGCTGCCGCGGCTCAAGAAGAAGCCGAGCGAGTACATCCGCGGGCCGCAGTACTTCCAGAGCATCCAGCTTCACGAGGGCGAGCTGTCCCTGCGCCAGGCCATCGAGGCCATCGGCGAGGACACCTTGATGTTCGCGACGGACTATCCGCACTCCGAGAGCTGGTTTCCCAAGTCGGTGGACGCGGTCCTCAAGTGGACGTCGATTCCCGAGGGCGCCCGGCGCAAGCTCCTCTGGGAGAACGCCGTGCGTTGCTACCGGCGCTACAGCGGCTACACGTCGGCAGTCGTCGAGGCCGCGAGCGCGGCAGCGCGGTAACCGGGGTGGCCAGGCTCGAGCTCACGCTCGCGTGCGGCGACTACGACCGCACGCGCGCCATCAGGACTGGCGAGGTCAAGCCCGACGGCGTCGAGCTGAACGTGGTGACCCTGGCTCCGGAGGAGATGTTCTACCGGATGGCTCGGTTCCGCGAGTTCGACGTCTCCGAGCTTTCGCTGTCGACCTATACGGTGCTCCGGGGCCGCGGCGAGCCACTGGTCGCCGTCCCGGTCTTTCCGTCGTTCAGCTTCCGCCACTCGTCGGTGTTCGTGGGAACGCACGCCGGGATCAAGGCGCCGCGCGATCTGGTCGGCAAGCGCATGGGCGTGCCCAAATACCACATGACCGCCGCGGTGTGGATCCGCGGGATGCTCGAGGAGGAGTACGGCGTCGCGCCGAAGGACATCCGCTGGTACGAGGGCGGCGAGGGCTCGAAGGTCAAGGAAGTGGACGTGACGCTTCCGCCGGACGTGCCGCACGAGTGGGTCCCGGCGGGCCGAAATCTCGGCGACATGGTGGCGGCGGGCGAGCTCGACGCCTACATGGGCGCGCGCCGGCCCGCGGCGTACGGCGAGCGCGTGACGCGGCTCTTCCCGGACTTCCGACGCGTGGAGCGCGCCTACTACGAGAAGACCGGAATCTTCCCGATCATGCACACCCTGGTCGTGAAGGAAGAGCTGGCGCGTCAGCACCCGTGGCTGCCTCGCAGCCTCTACGACGCGTTCGTCGAGGCCAAACACCTGGCCTACGAGCGGCTGCAGTTCACGGCTGCGCTGGCGGTGAGCCTGCCCTGGCTCGTGGCGGAAGCCGAGGAGACGCGAACGCTGATGGGGGACGATCCGTTTCCGTACGGCGTCGCGCGAAACCGGAAGACGCTCGAGACCCTCGCGGGCTACACGTACCGGCAGGGGTTGGCGCCCCGCCGCCTCACGGTCGAGGACATGTTCTGGGAGTCGACCCTGGCGCTCTAGACGGTGCGCCCCGAGCCTAGAAGCCGACCTCTTTCAGCGGAAGTCCCGCCGGCAGCCGTCCGCCGGTGTGCGAAGCCTTCACCAGCCCCAGCCGTTTCATGAGGCGCACCGCCTGGAGGCCGAAGTCGTATTCCTCGGCCGAGTGGCTGAGCCGCAAGAACTGCGGATGATGGTGATGGTTGTTCTGCAGGCACGCGCTGAACGTGGCCGTGACCGGCAGCCAGTCGCGGATGTTCATCGCGTTGTCGTCGTCGTGATAGCGCCGCTCGCCGAATCTGCGGTCGTGCGTCCAGTAGTTCTGCACCATGTTCGTCCAGAGGCCGATGAGCCGCACGCTACACCACAACGCCAGCGCGTACGCCCAGTCCAACACGAGCCACCAGACGAACGCGTAGCTGGTGAACTGGGCCACGACGGCGAAGACCAGGCTCCCCGCCAGCCGCATCGGCCAGGTCTCGAAGATCGGATCCCGGGCCAGATCGAACTGGCACCTATACGGAAACAGGCACAGATAGAGCGTCTTCCAGAAGCCGTCAGAGCCGAGCTTGTTCGGGTCGCCGTCTCGGTCGGAGAAGGCGTGGTGATGGCGGTGACGGTTCACCCATGACTGGGGATTGACGTAGATCCCGACGGTATTGCAGACGAGGGTGGTCGACTTGACGAACCAGCCCTTGAACTCGAGGGCGCGGTGCGCGATGCCCATATGCAAGATTTCCGGCAGATAGATGCCGGCGACGAGCCAGATGAACAAGAGATAGAGCACGCCGACGGCGAGCCCGCCGCCGGGACCCAGCTGGGGCGGCGCGAGGAGCGCCGACACGAGCGCGTACAGGATCAGCAGGCCATAGCCGACGACGTTGTAGGCCCTCACGACCGCCTCTCTCTGACGAAGCGCAGCATCGCTCTCTCCTGTCCACTGATCATATGAAGGACGCGGCTCGTTCGGAAGAGATTACGCGAGGGCTAGATGTGGATCACGACCTTGAGGGCGTTGCCGATTCGCTCCGTGTAGGTGTGGAACGCGTCGTGGATCTGGTCGAGGCCGAAGTGGTGCGTGATGATCGGATCGGCCAGGATCTTGCCCTTGCTCATGAGCTCGAGCGACCGCCCGCAGTTCATGCCGCCCTCGCCGCGCGCCGCGTAGATGCGCACGTTGGAGCGAACGGCCAGGTTCATGTCGACCTCGACCGGGCCCGCATACCACGCGACCACGCCGATCCGGCCCCCGCGCTTGACGTTCTCGAGCGCCTCCTGCATCGAGCTCGGGCCGCCCGCGCATTCGAGGACGCAGTCGGCGCCCCGGCCGCCGGTGATCTCGCGCATCCGATCGCGGAGGCTCTCGCTGCGGACGTTGATCGTGTGGTCCGCGCCGAGCTGGGCGCCGATCGCCAGGCGCGAGTCTCGCGTGCCGGTGAGGATGACCCGCGCCGCGCCGAGCGCCTTGCAGAGCTGGACGGCGATGAGCCCGATCGGGCCCGGGCCCTGGACGAGGACGGTCTCGCCGGCGACGTAGCCGCCCATCAGGTCGATCGCCCAGAGCGGCGAGGCGGCGGTGGTCACCATGCAGGCCTGCTCGAAGGAGAGGTTTTCGGGCAACCGGTAGAGCGTGTTGATGTGATTGACCGCGAGCTCGGCGAATCCGCCGTCGCAGGTGAGCCCCTTGGCGCGGTGGCCCTTCGAGACGTCTCCGTAGTTGAGGCAGGACGTGTACCAGCCCTTGATGCAGTTCTCGCAGCGGTCGCAGCCCTTGTGCACCTCGACGGCGACTCGGTCGCCGACCCGGAACTCGTCGACGCCAGGCCCGAGCGCGGCGACCGTCCCGGCGTACTCGTGGCCCATCACGAATGGGCCGGCCGGCTGGCCCTGGAGCGTGCGGTGCAGCACCTTCACGTCGGTGCCGCAGATCGACGCGACCTCGACCTTCAGGAGCACTTCGCCGGGCCCGGGCTCGGGCCGGGCCCAGGCTTCGACCCGCATGTCGTCGGCGCCATGCAGGATGGCGGCTTTCATCGTCGGTGGCATCGCGGCATACGGTAGCACAGGGCGTCCGAGGCGAGGCCTTGCGCGCAAGGCCGTGGTTCAGTAGCTTGAGCGTCTCCTCCGAAGAAAGGACATCCCATGACGGCAGAGCCGAGCATCGTCGGACGCGAGCACTGGACCAGGAAGGGCGACGTCCGGCTCTTCTTGTGGGAGAAGGCTGCCGGCGCGGCGCCTGGGCCTCGGGGCACCGTGCTGTTCGTGCACGGCTCGTCGATGGCGTCGCAGCCGACGTTCGACCTGCAGGTGCCGGGCCGTTCGGACTCGTCGGCGATGGACTGCTTCGCGCGGCTCGGCTACGACACCTGGTGCGTCGACATGGAGGGCTACGGCCGCTCCGACAAGCACCGCGACGATCAACTCGGACATCGCCACCGGCGCCGACGATCTGGAGGCGGCCACCGAGTACATCGCTCGAACGCGGGGCGTCGAGTCGTTCTTGATCTATGGCGTGTCCTCCGGCGCCTTGAGGGCTGCCCTCTTCGCCGAGCGCCACCCCGAGCGCGTCCGGCGCCTGGCGCTCGACGCCTTCGTGTGGACCGGGCGGGGAAGCCCGACCCTGGCCGAGCGGAGCAAGCGTCTGCCCGAGTTCCAGCGCCGGAACCGCCGTCCGATCGATCACGCGTTCGTCCGGAGCATCTTCACGCGCGATCATCCCGGGACGGCCGACGACGAGACGATCGCGGCGTTCGCCGACGCCATCCTGGCCCTGGACGACTCGGTGCCGACCGGCACCTACGTCGACATGTGCGCGAACCTGCCGGTCGTCGACCCGGCGCGGATCACGGCGCCGACGATCGTCATGCGGGGGCAGTTCGACGGCATCGCGAGCTTCGAGGATCTGCTGCGACTTCTTCGCGCGGCTGCCGAACCCCGACAAGCAGCTCGCCGTCATGCCCGGTATCGCGCACGCGAGCTTCCAGCAGAAGAACTACCAGATCCCGTACCACATCCTGCACAGCTTCTTCAGCCAGCCCGCGCCGGTCTACCGAGGCGCCTGACGGGGAGGAGGATCGATGAACCGAACGCTCGCCATCGCCTGCTTCGTCGTCGTCCTGGGAGCGCTCGCCGCGCCGGCGGCCGCTCAGCCCAAGGCGTTCACGCCGGATCCTGTCGATATCGCGGCCGCCAAGCGCGAGGCGGCGGTCACCTGGTACACGTCGACCCCGGTCAACACCGCGCAGAAGATCGCCAGCATGTTCCAGACCGAGACCGGGATCAAGGTGGAGCTCTTCCGCTCCGGCGGCTCGGCGGTGCTCCGACGCTTCATGCAGGAGATCGACGCCCGCCGCGTGATCGCCGACGTGATGACGATCTCCGATCCGGCCGAAGTCCTCACCCTGGTCAAGCGCGATCTGGTCGTCCCGTTCCGTCCGCGGCACTTCGAGAAGATCCGGGACGAGGTCAAGGACCCCAAGGGCTATCACGTCGCCCAGCGGGTGAATCTGGTCGGTATCATCGCGCGCTCCGACAAGGGCGTGGCCTTGCCAAGGAACTGGACCGATCTGACGGACCCCAAATACAAGGGGCTGATGGTCATGCCGGACCCGTCGTACACGGCGATCCAGCTGATGGTGATCGGCACGCTTGTCGCGCAAGTACGGCTGGGAGCTTCTACGAAAAGCTGCGCGCCAACGGGATCATGATCGTGCAGAGCCACCAGCAGGTGTCGGAGACGCTCACCCGCGGCGAGCGGCTGATCGCGGCGGAAGGCGGCGACCAGTTCGCGTGGCTCGATCGCAAGGCCGGCCACAAGATCGAGACCATCCTGCCGACCGATGGCGCCTTCGCCATCGGCGCGCCGACGGTCGTGATCAAGGGCGCGCCCCATCCCAACGCGGCCAAGGCGCTCGCCGAGTTCATGATCAGCGACGCCGTGCAGAAGCTGCTACCCGGCGAGGGGATCTACGCCGGCCGGTCGGACGTCGAGCCGCCGCCCGGCAATCCGCCGCTCGCGCAGATCAAGCTGATGCCGGTCGACTACGAGCGGATCGAGAAGGACGCCAAGAGCCTGAAGACCCGGTTCAACGAGATCTATCAGTAGCCCTCAGGCGATCTACTTCAGCGCAAGCACTTCGTACATGACGGGTCGCCCTCCTGGCCCGCAACTGTACTATGATCGGCCGCGTGAATCCGATGCTTTCACCACCTCAGGAGCGTTGACATGACCAAGCGCGAGCGCGTCATGGCGGCGGTGCGCGGCGAGGCGGTGGACCGCGTGCCCGTGAGCCTCTGGCTCCACAACTTCGCGACGGAGAACTCGGCGGAGACGCTCACCGCCGAGACCGTGCGGCTGGCGCGCCGCTTCGACTGGGATTTTCTGAAGCCGCAGAGCCGCGCGCAGTGCTTCGCGGAGATGTGGGGGCTTCGCTACACGCCCTCCCGCGAGCGCGCGACGCCCTACACGATGACACGGGCGCCGATCTCGACCGCCGACGACCTGAGCCGGCTCGAGCCCGTCGAGGCGCGGACCGGGGCGCTCGGCGAGCAGCTCCAGGCGCTGCGGGCGATCCGGAAGGCGGTCGGGCCCGAGACGCCCATCATCTGGACGGTGTTCTCTCCGCTGATGGTCCTGCCGTTTCTGCTCGCGGGGGGGCGCGCCATGGCCGTCTCGCTGATGCACTCCGAGCCGGTGGCCGTCGAGCACGCGCTGGCCGCGATGGCGGAAACGCTCGCCGCCTACGCGGGCGCCGCGGTGGCCGAGGGCGCCGACGGGCTTTTCTACGCCACCAACATGGCCACGCACGAGCTCTCGACCGCTGCCGAATGCCGCCGGTTCCAGCGTCCGTACGATCTGCGCATTCTGGATCAGGTGCGGCACGCGCCGTTCAACGTGCTGCACGTGTGCGGCGCCGAGATTCTCTTCGACGAGTTCACCGACTATCCGATGGCTGCGCTGAGCTGGGCCACGTTGGCCGGCAACCCGTCGCTGAAGCAAGCGCACCAGCGCACCGGACGCGCCGTCATCGGCGGCCTGCCCGCCAAGCCGGAGATCGCGGGCCTGGCGCCGGCGGAGGTCGAGGCCCGAGGCCGGCGCGCGATCGGCGAGATGACCGGGCGCTTCCTCTTGCTCGGACCGGACTGCTCGATCAACCCCGACACGCCGGAGACGGTGATGGACGCCGCCACGGCAGCGACTCGCTGAGAAGCCCACAGCCAGCCGGGAGCCCCGGGAGCTCACGCCCCGCGAACCGGGGAGGTATCGGAGGGGGCGTCTCGCCCCCTCCGATTTACATAACCGGCGAGCTGAACTCCCCGCCCATCGCGACCAGCGCCCACGGCCCGCCCTGGGCGTCCCAGCTGAACCCGATGTGCGCGCTCAGCGCGTGCTGGTCGCGGAACAGACGCTGGATCGGATAGCGATCGTAGATGCCGTTGGCGCCGGCCAGCGCATGCAGCGAGTCGACCGCCTCGGTGCAGAGCTCCATCGCGTAGGCGACGTTGCGTTTGAACCGCAGCTTGTCCTCGATCGTCGGCACACGAGACTCACGGGCGATCCGGTCGGCCTCGAGACAGTCGGCCCGGATGACCAGCCGAGCCGTGTCGACCATCGCGCCGGCCCGCGCCACTCGGAGCTGGACCGCCTGGAAGTCGCGCATCCGCATCGCGGTGTAGTTGGTGGACCGCTCGCGGATCGCCTCGATGGTGAGCTCGAGCGCCGCTTGGGCGTTGCCGACGCCGGTGCCGGCCAGACAGTGCGAGCCGAGCGCAGCCAGTGGCACCTGGTAGAGAGGATTTTCGTTGACGCGCGCGCCCGGAAACTGGCTGCCGCCGCGCGCCACGTACATCGACAGCGCGCGATGCTCGGGGACGAACACGTCCGTCGCGCGCACGGACTTCGATCCGGTGCTGCGCATCCCGAGGGTCTGCCAGTCGTCGACGATCTCGTACTCGCTCTTGGGCACCAGGCACATCCGGTGATCGACGACCCGCTCGCCGTCGCGGACCATGACGGCCAGCATGTTCCAGTCCGAGGCGTCGACCCCGCTCGAGAAGTTCCAGAATCCATTGATGACCAGGCCGCCGTCGACGCGGCGCCCGCTGCCCTGCGGATAGGCGATGCCCGACGCGATCAGGGCATCAGGGTTCTTGCTCCACACCTCTTCCTGGGCGCGCTCGTCGTAGAGCGCGAGCATCCAGTGGTGAACGCTCAGGTTCGCGACGTTCCAGCCCGTCGAGGCGCAGCCGCGGGCGACCTCGGCGGGCACGTCGAAGAGCGCCACGAAGTCGAGCTCCATGCCGCCCCAGCGGCGGGGCTGGTGAAAACGGAAGAGCCCGGTCCGGTGCAGATCGTCGAGCGTCTCGGTCGACATCTGACGCCCGGCCTCGGCCCGCCCGGCCCGCTCGCGCAGGACGGGCACCAGGGCGCGCGCCCGGCGCATCGCCTCGTCGTAGCCGACCTCGGCGAAGCTCGCGGACGCGCGCCCGGGTCCGGTCATGCGCGCATGCTGGCGACCTGGGGCATCTTCGAGTAGTCCTCGCCACCCCAGTCCGTGACGTCCTTCATGCCGAAGAAGTTGAGCTCGATCGTGAGCCCATTCGGATCCTTGATGAAGATCTGGTAGAGATCGAACTCCGGCAACGAGCGCGGCTGGAAGTCCATCCCTCGCTCCTTGAAGCGCCGGATGAAGTTCCCGGGCTCGGTGGCCAGGAACGCGATGTGGTCGACGACACCCGCATGATCGGTGACCGCGCCCTTCGGCGTGCCGAGGTAGTACATGTCGGCGTTGTCGATTCCGTCCGGCCCCATGTGCACCTGGATCTTGCCGTTCACCCCGAGCCAGTAGCCGGGGAACGGGAAGCTCGGCCGTGGCATGACCTCGAAGCCGAGCACGTTGCAGTAGAAGTCCTTCGTCTTCTCGAGTTCGTTCGCCCTGATGAAGTAGTGGTTGAGCTCGGTCAGCGGCATGGAATCCTCCTCGGAGAATTCGGCTTCGTGGCGTCGATGGTACGCGAAAGCTCGAAGTCTGCAAAGCGGGCCCCGATGGCTGGACCCCGATCCGCATCCGCCGTATCCTCCCGCCAGGAGGGAGCCATGGACCCCAACGTCAAGAAGACCACGCTCCGGATGATCCCGTACGGCCTCTACGTTCTCACCGCAGCGCACCAGGACGGCCGCATCTCGGCGGGGACCGTGAACTGGGTCACCCAGGCCTCGTTCGAGCCGCCGCTGGTAGTGGTCGGCGTCAAGACCGACTCGGCCGGCCACGCCCTGATCAAGGACACCAAGGCGTTCGCGCTGAACGTGCTCGGCAAGGGGCAGCAGGCCCTGGCCTTCACGTTCTTCAAGCCGGCCGAGAAGAAGGGCGACACGATCTCGGGCGAGCCTTTCCGTCCGGGCAAGACCGGCGCGCCGATCCTGGCCAGCACACCGGCGTTCATCGAATGCTCGCTCGAGACGACGGTGGAGATGGGCGACCACTCGATCTTCGTCGGCAAGGTGGTCGAGGTCGGTCTCGCCAAGACGATCGATGGACGCGCCGACGACGCGACCCTGTGGATGAAGGAGCTCGGCGACAAAGTTTTCTACGGCGGCTAGGCTACGATCACTGAACGATGTGGTCCGCTCGTCGCAGCACAGACGCCGGCATCGTGAGGCCGAGCGCCCTGGCGGTCTTGAGATTGATCGCCAGCTCGAAGCTGACCGGCGGCCCTATGGCCAGGTCGGCCGGTCGCGTGCCGGTGAGGATCTTGTGGACGTAGGCCGCGCTGCGGCGAAACAGATCGCGACGGTCGATGCCGTAGGACATGAGGCCCCCGGCATCCACGAACTCTCTGAGTCCGTAGATCGCCGGGAGCCGGCTCATCGCGGCGAAGTCGACGATTTCGGCTCTGTCCGCGAACGTCTGAGAGTCGTCCAAGGCGATGAGGGCGTCGACCGGGAACAACATCGCGGCCTCGAACGCCGGTCCGAGACCTGGGGGTCTCCGTACCTCGAGGGGCTTGAGCTGTACCCGCATGCCTCGGGCGGCGCTCTCGGTGTCTTTCACGATCAGGGGGCTGTAGTGGTCCCCCGGATTCCACAGCAGGCCCACCCGTGATGCCCCGGGCACGGCCTCTTTGAGGAGCTGCAGGCGCCTCCCGCCGAGCTCGGACGGAGCCATCATGTGAAATCCCGTGACGTTGCCGCCGGGCCGAGCCAGGGTGGCCACGACGCCCTCGGCTGCCGGATCGCCGCTCGTCGCCATGACGATCGGGATCGTTCGCGTGGCGTGCTTGGCGGAGAGGGCCGCCGGCGTTCCCCGCGTCACGATCACGTCGACATCGAGCCGAACCAGCTCGGTCGCCAGGTCCGAGAGCCGCTCGTTGCGGCCATCGGCCGAGCGGTACTCGATGAGGTAATTCTTTCCCTCGACGTAGCCGAGCGCGCTCAGCCCCTCTCGAAATGCGCTGAGGTTCGCGGTGTTCGACGCTTCCCGAACGCTCTCCAGCACCCCGACGCGATACACCTTGCCCGCAAGCTGCGCTTCGGTGGGCAGGGGAGCGGCGCAGACGAGTGAGCTTGCGACGAGAGCCACCCTGACGATTGCCCGCCACATGCGTCAGCGGACGAGGGCGTGATCGAGTTTCTCGAGCACCATTCAGAGGGCTACGCGGTAGCGCTCCGGATCCTCGTCGAACATCTCCTTGCAGTGGCGACAGCAGAAGTACACGGTGCGTCCCGAAAACTCCGAGCGGAACTTCGCCGTCGCGCCGTCGACGATCATGCCGCAGATCGGGTCCTTCGACTCGATCCGGGCTGCGGGCGCGGCGGGCTCGGTTTCGGAAGGGGCTGTCTTCTCGCTCCGGCGATGCTGGATGATCTCGGCGAGAATGCTGACCGCGATCTCCTCGGGTGTCACTGCGCCGATGTCGAGCCCGGCCGGCGCCTTCAGCCGGCTGCGCCGCTCGGCCGGGACTCCGCGCTGCTCGAGGCGCTCGAGGATGACCGCGGCGCGGCGCCGGCTCGCGACCAGGCTGACATAGCCGGCCTCGGTCCGGAGCACGCGGTCCAGCGCCTCCTCGTCGGATTCCGCGTGCGTGGCGACGACCACGGACGCTCGTCCCGTCACCCGCTGCTCCTGGAGACCCACCGGCAAGGCATCGGGAGCGAGCGAGACGACCAGGAAGTCCGCGGCGCGCCCGAGTGTCGCGAGCGTCTCGATGACGGGTCCGTGGCCGACGAGCACGAGCGTGGGCTTGGGGAGATAGGGCTCCACGTAGATCTCCAGGGTACCGCCGCTGTGACAGGTCATTCCGTACTCGAGCATCCCCTCCGTTCGCCCCGGCGCGCGTCCGCCCTCGCCGTAGAGGCCGATGAGCCGGGGCCGGCCGTCACGGAGGGCCTGCAGGGCTTCTCGCACGACGACCGGCTCGGCGCAGGCTCCGCCGACCCAGCCCCTCAAGGTGCCGTCCTCGCGGATCAGCGCCTTCGCGCCGGGCTTGGCCGAGGTCGGGGCCTCGGAGCGCACGACCGTGGCCAGCGCGAACGGCTCGCCGGCGCGCTGGAGCTCGGCGGCCTGTGCGAGCAGCTCGTCAGCCACGCCCGCGCGCGTCCTTCACTCGGTCACGCCCTTCTCGCGCAGGAGCTTCCACACCTTCGCGGGCGTGATCGGGATGTCGATGTGACGCACACCGAGATGCCAGAGCGCGTCGACCACCGCGTTGGCGATGGCGGCCGGCGCACCGACCGTCGCGGATTCGCCGACACCCTTGGCGCCCAACGGGTGATGAGGCGAGGGGGTGACCGTATGCCCGGTCTCCCACTTCGGCGTCTCGACCGCGGTCGGCAGGAGGTAGTCGATGAAGCTGCCGCCGCGGATGTTGCCGATCTCGTCGTACGAGATCTCCTCGAAGAGCGCCGGCGCCAGCCCCATGGTGAGGCCGCCGTGAACCTGCCCCTGCACGATCATCGGATTGATGATGTTGCCGCAGTCGTCGATGGCGACGAAGCGGCGGACCTTCACTTCGCCCGTGCCCGAGTCGACGTCGACCACGCAGATGTAGCTGCCGAAGGGGTAGGTGAGGTTCGGCGGGTCGTAATAGCTGACCGCTTCGAGACCGGCTTCCATGCCTTGCGGATGGTTCGTGTACGCGGCGAAGGCGATGTCCTGGATGGTCTTCGACTTGCCGGGCGCGCCCTTGACCGAGAACTTGCCGGGCTCCCACACCAGATCGTCTTCCGCGACTTCCAGCAGGTACGCGGCGATCTTCCGCGCCTTGTCGCGCACCTTGCGCGCCGCGACCGCCGCGGCGGCGCCGGCGACCGGGGTCGACCGGCTGGCGTACGTGCCGAGGCCGTACGGCGCCGTGTCGGTGTCGCCCTCCTCGACCTGGATGTCCATGGCCGGTATGCCGAGCTCTTCGGCCAGGATCTGAGCGTAGGTGGTCTCGTGGCCCTGGCCCTGCGACTTCGTGCCGAACCGCGCGATCGCCTTGCCCGTCGGGTGGATCCGGATCTCGCAGCTGTCGAACATCTTGAGACCCAGGATGTCGAAGTGCTTGGACGGGCCTGCGCCCACGATCTCGGTGAAGCTCGAGATGCCGATGCCCATCAGCTGGCCGTGCTTGCGCTTCTCGGCCTGCTCGCGGCGCAGATCGGCGTAGCCGATCGTGTCCATCGCCTTCTTGAGCGCGGCGCCGTAGTTGCCGCTGTCGTATTCCCAGCCGAGAGCCGACTTGTACGGGAACTGCTCGGGCTTGACGAAGTTCTTCATCCGGAAGTCGGCGGGATCGACGCCGAGCTGGTGGGCCATCAGGTCCACCATGCGCTCGATGGTGTGCACCGCCTCGGTGACGCGGAACGAGCAGCGGTAGGCGATGCCGCCTGGCGGCTTGTTCGTGTAGGCGCCGTCGACCTCGACGTGGGCGGCCTTGAGGTCGTACGACCCGGTGCAAACGTGGAACAGGCCGGCCGGGAACTTCGACGGATTGGCGGCGGCGTCCGTGTAGCCGTGATCGGCCAGGGTCTTGATCCGGAGCGCCGTGAGCGTGCCGTCCTTCGTCGCCGCCAGCTCGGCGGTGATGTGGTAGTCGCGCGCGAACGAGTCCGCCTGCAGGTTCTCCATGCGGTCCTCGATCCACTTGACGGGCTTGCCGGTCAGCACCGACGCGGCGACCGCGATGACGTAGCCCGGATAGACCGGCACCTTGCCGCCGAAGCCGCCGCCGATGTCGGGCGAGATGATCCGGATCTTGTGCTCGGCCAGGCCGACGTGGCCCGCCACCAGCGCGAAGACGGTGCGGATCGCGTGCGGGGCCTGGGTCGTCATCCAGACCGTGAGCTGTCCGTCGACCTTGTCGAAGCGAGCGACGCAGCCGCACGTCTCGATCGACGCCACGTGGATGCGCGGCAGGTAGATGTCTTCCTTGACCGTGACGGCCGCTTCGCCGAAAGCGCGGTCGGTGGCGCCCTTGTCGCCCCACTCCCAGTGCCAGATGTGATTGTCCTTCTTGTCCTTTTTGTCGGTGCGGAGCACGGGCGCGCCGGGCTCGAGCGCTTTCTTGGGATCGACGACGACAGGCAGGGGATCGTACTCAACCTCGACCGCCGCCGCGCCGTCGGCCGCGGCGTAGCGGCTCGTGGCCAGCACCCCGGCGACTTCCTGCGCCTGGTACATGACCTTTTCGACAGGCAGCACCATCTGCGTGTCCGACATGAGCGTCGGCATCCAGTGAAGGTTGTACTTGGCGAGATCCTGGCCGGTGATCACCGCGAGGACGCCCGGCACGGCCATCGCCTTCGCCGTGTCGATCTTCACGATCTTCGCGTGGGCGTGAGGGCTCCGCACGATGTCCAGGTACAGCATGCCCGGCAGCTGGACGTCGTCGACGTAGGTGCCCTTGCCGCGGATGAAGCGCGGATCTTCCTTCCGCTTGATCGAGTGCCCCATCCCTCCGACTTCGGGCGAGGTTCTGAGCGCCATCATGCGCCTCCCTTGGAAATGGCCGCTGCCGCATGCTGCACGGCCTTGACGATGTTCACGTATCCCGTGCACCGGCAGAGATTGCCGGAGATGGCCCAGCGGATGTCGTCCTCGCTGGGCGCGGGGTGCTTCTTCAGGAAGGCGAAGCTGGTCATCAGCATGCCGGGCGTGCAGTAGCCGCACTGTAGCCCGTGCTCGGCCATGAACCCCTCTTGCAGCGGATGGAGCTTGCCGTTCTGCTCGAGCCCCTCGACCGTCATGAGCTCCTTGCCCTGGGCCTGGACGGCGAACATCGTGCAGGACTTCACGGGCCGGCCGTCGAGGAGAATGGTGCAGGCGCCGCAATGGGTCGTGTCGCAGCCGATGTGCGTGCCGGTCAGGCGCAGCACGTCGCGCAGCAGGTGGACCAGCAGGAGGCGCGGCTCCACGTCGGCCTCGTGCTTTTCGCCGTTGATCGAGAGCGTCACCCGCATGTCCGAGCCTCCTTTGATTCCCACCGGGTCGGCCCTAGCGCCGGGCACGCTCGAGGGCGGCGCGGAGCGCGCGGGCCGTCAACACGCGCACGAGGTCTTTCTTGTACTCCACCGACCCGCGAAGGTCGGCGGCGGGCTGGGACGCCTCGGCCGCGAGCTCGGCGGCGCGCTTGATCGTGGCCTCATCCGGCGCCTTGCCCCTCAGCGCGGCCTCGGCCTTCGTCGCCTTGATGGGCGTCAGACCGACGTTCGTGAGCCCGATGCCGACCTGCTCGCACGCCCCGCCGGCCCCGAGCGTCAGCTGCGCCGCGACCGCCGCGGTGGCGAAGTCGCCGACCTTGCGCTCGAGCTTCAGATACGCGCCGCCGCTGCGGGCGGGAGGCGTCGGCACCCGAATCTCCACCAGGATCTCGTCGGGCTTGAGGCCGGTCTCGAATGGGCCGGTGAAGAACGACGCGATCGGCAGCCGCCGCTCGCCCTTCACGCCCACGGCGATGATCTCGGCGCCGAGCGCCAGCATCGTCGCCGGGTGGTCGTTGGCCGGGTCGCCGTGGGCCAGATTGCCGCCCACGGTGGCCAGGTTTCTCACCACCGGGTCGGCGATCGCCTTCGAGGTGTCGTGGAGCAGCGGATAGCGGCTCCGGATGAGCTCGGAGTCCTCCAGCTCGGACTCCCGCGTGAGCCCGCCGATCCGCAGAAAGCCGTCCGCCTCGCGGATGTACGCGAGCCCCGGGATCCCGTTGATGTCGACCAGGTGCGCCGGGCTTGCGAGGCGGAGCTTCATCAGCGGGATGAGGCTCTGGCCTCCCGAGAGGACCTTGGCGTCTTCGCCGAGCTTGGCCAGCAAGGATGTCGCGTCACTGATCGTACTCGGTGCGTGATAGTCGAACGCGGCAGGAATCATGGTCGTGCTCTCCCGCAAGCAGAAATCCTCGGCCCGTCGCGGAAGATCCCGCCGTCGACGGGCCGAGGATTTTCGATCAGCTGGGCCTCAGTGGCCGATCCCTTTGTGGAGATCTGCGATCGGAACCATCCGGCCGTGAAGCGGCAGGATGTTGTCGACAGCCAGGTTGAGCCGCTTGATGTTGTCCGCCAGGCTCACCCAGGTCGGGTTCACCGAGGTCGGCGCCGGGGCGTTCGGAGCCGGCGGCGTGTACACGTCCGCCTCGACCAGGAACTTTTCCTTGGGGAGGTGGACCATGACGATCCCGGCGTGATGGATGTTGTCGGTGATCTGATAGATGTCCACCGTCCGGGTCCCGTCGGTCAGCGTACGCCGCGCGCCCGTACCCTCCACGGTGCCCTTCTTGCCCGACTTGGCCAGCAGATCGGGGTTCACGGTGGCCGGCATGGCCAGGCTCCACTCGAAGAAGGTCTTGTTCACATCGTGGGCGATAACGGTCGCGCCTCCGGCCGCGGCCGCCCTGAGACCGCCGGAGTGATCGAAGTGATGGTGGCTGGCGATCACGTACTTGATCGGCTTCGCCGAGAGCTTCTTGACCTCCGCCAGAACGGCCACGGCGCGATCGTCGTTGAGCGGGCTTTCGACGAGGATCAGGTGGTCCTTCATCTCGATCAAGACGCTGTGATGGGTCCCGCCGGTCAAGTACCAGACGCCGTCGGCCACCATCTGGGTCGCCACGCGGCCGTACGGGGCGGGCGCCTCGAGGACCGGCGCGGGGATCGCGATGTTCACGGCCGCGTTGGGCTGGACGTCGGTCACCGCCAGGTCGAGCACGGGATGGCCGAGCATCGCCTGCCGGATCTTCATCGGGAACTTCACGCCGCCGAAGTCCTTGTACTCGGAGTACTGGATCTCGACCGGCATGTCGCCGACCACGGCGTTCGCGACCACGGCGTCGATCTTCTCGACCAGATTCTGGCTGTTGACGGTCGCCCGGACCCGGAAGCGCCCAGGAACCGTGAAGGAAAACGTGTTGCCCTGTACCGCGGCGTTGCTCGCGATCGCCATCTTGACGACGCCGTGCGGCGTGGTCCACAGCTGGAGCTGCCGATCGGCCAGGTTGACCGGCGTCGAGGGCGTCGTATCGCCGACCACGTTCCAGGCGTAGTCGCCGCGCGCCGCGAAGTTCTGCCGCTGCTCGGCGCCGGGCGCCAGGCCGCCGCCACCGCCGCCGCGCTGCGGGGTCTCGCCGACCGTCCGCACCAGCTGGTCCTGGATGGCGTTGGTCTCGTAGCTCACCGAGCGCGTGTAGCTCTTGACGACGAAGCGAGGCCACGCGATGCCCGGCGTGTAGCTCTGTCCGACCTGGAAGTTCACTCCGTTACCCGCGTACTGGATGGACTTGACGGTGCCCGACCCCATCGCCTTCGCGATGGCCTCGAGGGCCGCGCGACTATCTTGAGCGTCGGCCCCGATCGGTGCGAGAAGCACGAGAATGGCCATCAGGACGAGTAGTCTGCGCATACCTGACCTCCCTGGTCGGTCGGATCGGTGGTCGGGATGCTAGCAGCGGCGGTCGCTGGCGTCAAACGCCGGAAGCGCGTACAGTTCGCCTCGCAGCACAACTTTGTGGCCTCGAAAGGAGCAGATCGTGAGCACACAAGCCTCCGTCCCTACCGCCCGAGATGTGGTTCGAGCAGTCGCGCCCAAGCTCATCGATTTGAGCGAGAAAGTGCTCTTCGGCGACGTGTGGGAGCGGCCCGGCCTCTCCAAGCGCGACCGGAGCTTCATCACGGTCGCGGCGCTGATCGCCATGTACCGAACCGACCAGCTGCCGGGACATCTGGAGCGGGCCTTGACCAACGGCGTCACCCGCGAGGAGATCGGCGAGATCATCACGCATCTCGCGTTCTACGCCGGCTGGCCCGCTGCCATGACCGCCGGGACGATCGCCCGCAAGGTGTTCGACGCGAGGAAGCCATGAAAATCGGATTCATCGGTCTGGGTACGATGGGACGCCACATGGCGTCCAACTTGATGAAGGGCGGCCACCAGCTCGTGGTGAACGACGTGCGCCGCGAGGCGGCGGCGCCCCACCTGCAGGGCGGCGCCACGTGGGCCGACTCGCCGCGTGCCGTCGCCGAGGCCACGGAGGTCGTGTTCACGTCGCTGCCCGGCCCCGTGGAAGTCGAAGCGGTCGCGCTCGGCGAGCACGGGCTCGCCGCTGGGATGGCCGCCGGCAAGGTGTATTTCGATCTCTCGACCAACTCGCCGGCTCTCGTGCGGCGGATCTGCGAGGCCTTCAAGAAGAAGGGGATCCACATGCTCGACGCTCCGGTGAGCGGCGGTCCGCGGGGCGCCGAGTCGGGCCGCCTGGCCCTCTGGGTCGGCGGAGACGAGGATATTTTCAAGCGCTACAAGCCGGTGCTCGACGCGATCGGCGATCAGGCGTACTACGTCGGGCCGATCGGCGCGGGCTCGGTGGCCAAGCTCGTCCACAACTGCGCCGGCTACGTCATCCAGACGGCGCTGGCCGAAGTCTTCACGATGGGCGTGAAGGCCGGGGTTGAGCCGATCGCGCTATGGAAGGCCGTACGGCAGGGCGCCGGCGGCCGGCGGCGTACGTTCGACGGTCTCGCCGATCAGTTCCTGCCGGCGAAGTTCGAGCCGCCGTCGTTCGCGCTGCGGCTCGCCCACAAGGATGTGAGCTTGGCGACCGCGCTGGGGCGCGAGCACAAGGTGCCGATGAAGCTGGCCAACGTCACGCTCGAGGAGATGACCGAAGCGCTGAACCGCGGCTGGGCCGAGCGCGACTCGCGCGTGGCGATGCTCCTGCAGGAAGAGCGCGCGGGTGTCGAGATCAAGGTCACGGAAGAGGCGATCCGCGAAGCACTGGCGGTGGACAAGACCCCGCCCCGCTGACGGCTTGGAGGGCCCTTCGAGGGCCCCCCGCAACGCAGAGGATCCTTCGTGCTCATCAGTCTGATCCTCCTGGTGGCCGGGATGGCGCTTGTGCTGTGGGGAGCGGAGCAATTCACCGATGGCGCGGTCAGGACGGCGACGCGCTTCGGTCTGAGCACCTTCTACGTTGGTGCGATCGTGTCCGGGTTCGAGCCCGAGAACCTCGTTACTGGTGGCGCTGCGGCTATCGAAAACCTGCCCCAAATCGCTCTCGGGACGGTCGTCGGTTCTTCGGTGTTCATGCTGACGGGCGGATTGGGTGTCGCCCTGATGCTCTTTCCAATGGAAGTTCGGATCCCGAGAGCGGGCGGCATGGCGATGATCGTGAGCCTATGCCTGTTCACGATCTTCGTGTGGCCCGATGGAGACGTGAGCCGTGTCGAGGGCGCACTGCTCCTGCTTGTCGCGGCTGTCTTGATGGTGTGGCTATACAGGGCCTCGCCGGTCTTCAAGCGGCAGAGCGAGGAAAGCGACGCCACCGGATCGTCGGGCCTCAAAGCCATCGCCTTGCTCGGGCTCGGCGGTGGTGTGCTGATAGCGGGTGCCGAACTCATCGTGCACGGGGTGCGTGGGCTTCTCATCAGCGTGGTGTTGTCGGAGACGTTCCTCGGCATGGCTGTTGTGGGGATGGGAGAAAGCCTGGAAGAGACGGCTCGGATGGTGACCCCTGCGCGGCGCGGATATCCCGAGTTGGCGTGGGGGAACGTCGTCGGGACCATCGTTGTGCTTCTGACCTTCAACCTCGGCGTGATCGCCCTGCTGCGCCCGATCGCCGCGGACCCGTTCGTGTTGCGGTTCCACGTGCCGTACCTTGCCCTTTGCACGCTCGCAGTCGCCATCGTTCTACTGGCAGGTCGGAAGGTCGGCCGCCGGACAGGAGCGGCCCTCATGGTGCTCTACGTCGTCTACCTCACGGTGAACCTCGCGAACATGTGGGGCTGAGTGTTGGCGCGGGCTGATATTTACATCAGAACGGGTCGGGGGCGGCGGCGATCGCGTCGAGCTCGGCGCGGGTGTACGAGCCGAGGCTCCTGAAGTTGAGCTCGGTGTAGTTCTTGATCCAGCGCATCGCGATCTTGAGTGCCTTGCGATAGCGCTCGTGCGTGTCGGCGCCCTGGCGCCGCGCGAGGATGTCGGCGAGCTCCTCGGCGAGCAGGCGCTTTACCAGGGCGAAGTCGTGCTCGGTGGTGGTGCCGGTCTCGCGCGCCCGATGGATGATTCGCTGGGCGATCTGCGCGACCGACATGCGGCCGGTGGCGAGGTCCTCCATCAGGGCGGGATGAACGCCGGGCTTGCCCTCGAGGCTGTCGATGCCCTTGGCACCGCGTCCGCCCAGCCAGCCCTCCACGTACTCGATCAGCATCCGCGCGTTGCGCCGCGTGCCCTCGACGGTGACGGGGCCGTCGGGCGCCTTGATCGCGACCGGATAGTTGTCCGGATTCGCCATCTGCTCGGTCGGCTTCCAGCCCGAGCCGATCAGCTTCTTGAACGGATCGCCCGCGGTCTTCATGTGGAAGATGTGCGCGACCCAGCCGCGGATGAAGCCCTGCTCGGCCTCCCACTGCTTGTCGGTGCGGATCGCCTCGGCGGCGGCGCGATTGACCTCGGGGTCGGGATTCGGGAGCGCGGTGGCCATGCCGCCGATCGGCACGGCACCGCGCTTGAGGCTGATCGCGACCAGGCGCCGGAAGATGTTCGCCAGGAACGGCGTGGTCTTGATGTCCACGCCGAAGCGATCCGGCCACACCTGCGCGGGATCGGTCATGACGAACTCGAAGATCGAGGCCTTGAGATCCCAGCGGGCGGCGTTGAGGCCGGCCGCGTACGGACCGAGCTCGTAGAGCATCTCCTCCATCTCGTACACGCAGGGCAGCGACTCGACGAGCACGACGGCGCGGATGGTCGCGCGCGCCAGGAAGGGGAGCTCCCGCTGGCTCAGCTCGAAGAGGTCCCGGTACCAACGCGCCTCGCTGGCGGCCTCGAGCTTGGGCAGGTAGAAGTAGATACCCTGGCCCCGGCCGGCCTGTGCGCGGCCGGCGTAGAAGAGCGTCAGCGCGGTGCCGAGGAGCGCGGCGTTCACGGGCGAGCTGTCGATGGTGACATCGGGCTCGTCGAGATGCAGACCGCGCTCGCGGTGCATGAAGAACGGCAGGTCGCCATCGGCGATCTTGTAGTTCCGGTTCCGCTCGCGGTCGACGAAGGAGAGCTCGCGGTTCACCGCGGCCAGGCGGTTATGGGCGGAGCGCACCGTGTCGATCAGCCGATGGCCGCCGGAATCCTCGTCGTCGTCCAGGTCGCCCGGCGGCGCGTTCGCCCTCGGGGCCGGGGTTCAGCGCGTTGATGAACATCGAGGTGATCGAGCAGGGCCCGGAGATCTCGATGCCCGGCTGCTTCAAGTCGTCGGGCACCGGCGGAACTTGCCACGTCCCGGTGTTGGCCACGCTCGCCGTCGGGTGGCCCGGCGGGACGTGCTGCGCGCAGGGCGCGCTCCAGCACCGCGAGCCGCCGCGCGCGCAGCTCGCGCGCGCGCCCGTCCAGCTGATCGTGGAGGCGCGTCAGATATTCGCAGAAGGCGGGCGTGAACAGGGTCGCCGCCCCTTCTACCGGGGCGAACTTCACTCGCGTCGACATCAACACTAAAACTTTTCGCATGGCGACGGCGCGGCTGTCAATGGCAGAATGCCCGCGGCTTTCCGGAATGGTCAGACGATTTCGCGGCATGGGCAAAGGGCGCAAGACGCGGCGCGCCCTCGAGCGCGGCGGCACCGGGCCGGCGCAGCGACTGAACGAGACCCTTGCGAGCTGGCCGCGGGTGCGCATCACGCCCATGTTCGGGCGATGGGGCTACTTCGTGGGCGAGACGCTCTTCGCGTGCTTCCCGGTGCGCGACAAGGAGCGCGATCTCTGGGTCCGGCTCACCGGCGACGATCAGCGGCGCGCGCTCGGCGATAGCTGCGTGCGCCCGCACCGGCGGTTTTCACGAAGAGGGTGGATCGAGCTGGACGTCGAAGGGGCGGAGGACCTGGGCCGCGCGATGCGCTGGCTGAGGCGGGGATACTCCGCGGCGGCGCGCGCCGCGCCGGACCATCCGGACAGCGAAGACTAGGCGGGCACCGCCGGCGGATTCGTCGCCGCCGCGTCGCGTGCTCGCGCGTCGAGCCGGTCGAACTTGACCAGCGGCATGAGAACCCAGGTGAGCGCCGTCATCGCCGCCGCGATGTACACCAGCCACTCGTACCCGACCGCCTCGTAGAGACGAGCCCCGACGTTCTCCGAGAGCTTGGTCGCCCCGTTGAGGACGGACATGAGCGCGGCGAAGAACGTGGCCTCGACGCGAGGCGGACACGACTTGGCGGCCAGGTCCAGGAAGGCGAGATTGATGACCATGCTGACGGCGCCGAACACGACGGTGATGATCACGGCCGACGTGATGCCGCGGTAGAAGAGATACGCGAGCGTCGAGACCACGCCCAGCGCGATCGCGGCGTGCATGATGCGCCTGAGCGGCAGGCGCCGCGAGAGGGGGGCGTAGAGCAGGGCGCCCACGACGCCGGACACGGCGCCGAGCGCGGCCAATCGGCCGATGAGCTGCTGGCTGAACTTGAGGGTGTCGGTCTGGTAGTAGAGGAACGCGGGTCCGAACGACGGGCTGAACCAGAAGAAGAAGATGAAGCCTGCGGCCACCCAGATCTCGCGGCCGAAGAGCGTCGCGCGGATCGCTTGCCACGTCTCGAGAAACGCCTCCCGATTCGCGTGAGCCGGTGCTTCTCGAACGAACGACAGGCCCATGGTCAGGGAGATGAGGGGAAAGCACGCGGCGAGCAAGAAGGCCGTGCGGAGGCTGCGGCTCTCCGCCAGACCGCCGCCGATCTCTCCCACCAGCACGGTCGCCACGGTGATGCATCCCCACTGCACGGACTGGAACGCGCCGGTGAGGCCGAGGGGCCGTCCGTTCTCGACCATCATCGCGTCCGTGAGCACGTCGGTGAACGCGAGGCCGAGCGCCATGACGGCGACGAGCATGACGCCTTCGACCAGGGTGAAGGAGACGCCGAAGATCTGAAACGTCCGGATGTCGCCGGTCGCGAGCCAGTTGCCCCAGGCAAGCACGAGACCGGCCGCCCCCGCCAGCGCGGACGTCAGAAAGAAGTAGCTCTGACGCCGCCGCCCGAAGAGCGGCACGAAGTCGGACAGGAGCCCGTACACCGGCTTGATCAGCCACGGCAGGATCGTGATCAGGGCCAGGTCCGCGACCTGGCCCGCGCTGAGCCCGCGATCCTTGAGGACGATCGTGATGGTCTGCTCGGGCAGATACCACATGCCCTGAGCGAAGTAGACGACGCCGAACAGGACCGCGAGCCGCTGCGCCTCTGGCGTCTGGAACGGGTTGGACCGCGCGAGCCAGGCCCGCATCGGTGGCCATGATACCTTTGGTGGCATCGCATGCTCTCGGTTTGTCCCCACGACTGCCCGTCGTGCTGTAGCCTCGTCGTCACCGTCGAGGACGGCCGGCTGACGTCCGTCACCGGCAATCCCGACCATCCGTTTACCCAGGGCGTCATTTGCGGCAAGGTGCGCGAATACGCCGAACGCGTGCATTCGCCCCTCCGCGTGCTGACGCCGCTGCGCCGGGTCGGGCCGAAGGGGACCGGCGAGCTCGTCCCGGTCTCCTGGGACGAGGCCATCAAGACGATCGCCGAGCGCTGGCGCGCGATCATCGCGGCCGATGGCGCCGAGGCGATCCTGCCGTTTTCGTACGCGGGATCGATGGGGCAAGTCCAGTACTACGCCGGCCACCCGCTCTTTCACGCGCTCGGCGCGAGCCGGCTCGATCGCTCGATCTGCGTCTCGACGGCCTACGCTGGCTGGCGGGCGACCGTCGGCGCCGTCACCGGCAACGACTCCGAGCAGATGGTCGGCGCCGACCTGGTCGTGCTCTGGGGCGTGAACGCGTCGTACTCCACGATCAACGTGATGACGCTCGTGAAGCAGGCGCGGGCCCGCGGCGCCCACGTCATCGCGATCGATCCGTATCGGACTCCGACCGCCCAGCAAGCCGACGAGCATTTGATGGTGCGTCCGGGCACCGACGCGGCGCTGGCGCTGGCCGTCATGCACGTCCTGGTGGCCGAGGATCGTGTCGACCGCGCCTACGTCGAGCGCGCGACGCTCGGCTTCGACCGGCTCGCCGAGCATCTGAAGACGTACTCGCCCCAGGCCGTGGCGCCGATCGTGGGGCTCGACGCGGACACGATCGTGCGCTTCGCGCGCCGCTACGGCGCCACGCCGCGGACGTTCATCCGGATCGGCATCGGCCTGTCCCGTCACGAGAACGGCGCGATGACGTGCCGGACCCTGGCATGTCTGCCGGCGCTCACCGGCGCCTACGCCGATCCGCACGGCGGCGCCCTGCTGTCGACGGGCGGCGCCTTCGGCTTCGACTATTCCGTGCTCGAGCGGCCGGACCTGATGCCCACGCCGACCCCGCGGTTGATCAACATGATCCAGCTCGGCCGGGCCTTGACCGATCCGACGATGACGCCGCCGGTGCGCTCGCTCTACGTCTACAGCTCGAACCCGGCCGCCGTCTGCCCGGATCAGACGCTCGTGCTCCGCGGGCTCGTGCGGGACGATCTCTTCACCGTGGTCCACGAGCAGGTGATGACCGACACCGCGCACTACGCCGACGTCGTGCTGCCGGCGACGACCTCGATGGAGCATCTGGATCTCTATCGCTCATTCGGCCAGCTCACGCTCCAGCTCGCGCGTCCCGTCCTGCCGCCGCAAGGCGAGGCGAAGTCGAACTGGGAGACGAGCGCGCTCCTCGCCCGCGCGATGGGCGTCGCCGAGTCGCACTACGCCAAGGGCGACGAGGGGCTCATCCGCGAGTTCTTGTCGAAGGGCGACGCCAGCGTGCGCGGCATCACCTGGGAGCGGCTCGTGCGGGACGGCTGGGCGAGGGCGGAGCTTCCGCGGCCCTACATGCCGTTCGCCAGCGGAGCGTCGACGCCCTCAGGAAAGGTCGAGTTCTATTCCGCCTGGCTGGAGCGCCAGGGGCTGCCGGCGCTTCCCACGTACGTGCCGCTCGCGGAAGGCCCCGATAATCGCGAGCTGACTGCGCGATTCCCCCTGCAGTGCATCGTGCCGCCCAACCGGTTCTTCCTGAACTCGTCGTTCAGCCAGTCGGAGCTCCTGCGGCGGCGTCAGGGCGCCGCGACGGCGATGCTGGCGGCCGCCGACGCGGCGGCGCGCGGGATCAAGGACGGTGATAGCGTGCGAGTCGAAAGCCCGCGTGGCGCCGCGCGCTTCACGGCCCGTATCACCGACGCGACGCGGGCGGGCGTGGTCGTCATCGAAGGAATCTGGTGGCATCGCTTCTCGCCCGACGGGCTCGGCGTCAACGTCCTCACCAGCGATCGCGTCACTGACCTTGGCGGCGGCCCTGCGTTTCACTCCAACCTCGTTCAGGTTTCTCTCGCCTAGTCTCGCCTCCGCGTTCGGTCGGGCGCCGACGGGGCGGCGAGCGGAGGAAGGGGTCCCGCGACCACGCGGCACGCGTGCGCTGCCCCTCGGCGACTGGGCTCCATCCGGACGCGCGGCGTCCGTCGCTCGCTTGGAGGGAACGAGTCGCGGGACCCCTTCCCCCGCCCGCCGCCCCGCCGGCGCCCAAGCGTTGCGTCGTCGGGCTAGATCTCGATCCCGGTGCTGTGTTCGTAGCCCCGGCGCCTCGTTGAACGTGGATCAGCGACTCGTTCGCGTGGAGCTGGCGGGCTTTCGGGCTTCGGTCGGTGAACCGGACTTTGGCGCTCGTCGGCAAGACTTGGGCTTGCGGCGAGGTGGGGACCCGGGTGGGGTTTAGCGGGAGTGGTCGGCGGCGGTGGCGAGCGGGATGGGGATGTCGTCCGGCCGGTCGGAAGGGGAGGCTGTGCGGGTGGGGAGCATTGTCAGGAGGACGGGGAGGACGATGAGCGCCGCGATGAGGCTCGTGGTTGTCCCGAGGGTGAGCAGGAGACCGAGGCCGAAGATGCCGCGGTGATCGGCGATCATCAAGGTGCCGAAGCCGACGATCGTCGTGAGCCCGCTGATGAGTACCGCCATCATCGTCGAGCGCGCGATCAGCGGGCCGCCGTGGTCGCGGCCCTCCATGAAGCGCAGGACGATGTTCACGCCGTATTCCGCGGCCGCCCCGAGGATGAGCGGCAGGCCGAAGACGTTGCCCATGTTGAATTTGAGCCCGAAGAAGTACATGAGCCCGAACGCCCACATCAAGCCGAGCCCGAGCGGGAGCAGCGCCAGCACCGTCTCGCGCAGCCGGCGCAAGGTGAGCGCGGTGACGAGGGTGACGAGCAGGATCGCGTAGACCGTGCCCTGCAGGTACGCGCGCTCCATCAGCTGGAGCGCCTCGTAGGTGATGACCGGGGTGCCCGTCACGTCGGGGTCGACCGAGCGCAGGTCGCTGATGAAGCGCCGCGCGCCCTCGCGATCCCAGATGTCGACGCCCGGGTGGATCTGCAGCAGAAACCGCCCGCCGTCGCTGATGAACTTCGCCCGAAGCTCCTGCGGCACATCGGCGAGCCCGATCGGCCTGGGTGTCACGTTGCCCTGCAGACGCTGGAAGCTCCTGACGAAGTCGCGATAGATCTGGTTCTGCAGGTGCGTCAGCGCCGGCCCGCTCACCTGCGGATCGCTCTGACGGATCTTCACGATGAGCCGTCCGATGTCCTCGGCGACGAGCTTGATCTTGGTCCGGACCTCGCCCTCGGGGGCTTCGTTGCCGGCAATGTCGAAGCGGCGTTTCAGCGTCTCGAGCGCGGTGGCGAGCCGGGTCGGATCCACCGCCGTCGAGCGTCCGATCCGGACGGGCGAGACCAGCGGCGCGAAGTCGCCGATGATCTTGAGCTTCTCCGGCTGATCCTCGGGGATGAGCAGCAGCGCCGAATCGACCTCCGAGACGCTCTTGAGCGCGCGAAACGCCTTGTGCTTCTGTCGGAGCTCCTCGAGCGTGTCCGCCGTCGCGAGCGCCGTGAACCCCGAGCGCCCCGCCGTTGCCAGGACGCGCTTCTCCCAGGCGACTGACTCGGTGCCGAACGCCTGCAGATTGAGCAAGTTGTAGTCGAACTCGATGTAGCGGAGGCCCCAGGCGGAGACGATGGTCAGGACAGCGGCCATCGCCAGGACGGCTTTCGGATAGGAGACGAGGCCCTCCACGAACGGCACGTGCATGCGCTCGAGCGCGATCCCACGCGGGATCGCGCCGGCCGCGCGGCCGGCGTGACGCCGGTCCACGAGCATCAGGACGGCCGGCAATAGCGTCATCATCGCGAGCCACGACAGGATGATCGCGCTTCCGGATATGAATCCGAGCTCGCGCATGCCGCGGAAGTCGGTCAGCCACAGGACGTAGAAGGTGCCGCCGGCGGTCACCGCGCCGAGCAGCATGCCCGGGCCGCTCCGGGCGGCGGTGATCTCGATCGCTTCCTTCAGGTTGCGCCCCAGGAACAGCTCTTCTTCGTAGCGGAACAAGAAGTAGATTCCGTAATCGATGCCGATGCCGATCACGATCGAGATGAACATCACCGAGAAGAGCGAGAGATGTCCGATCACCAAGGTGGCGACGCCGATCGACCAGCAGAGGCTCACGGTAAGGATCAGGAGCATGAGCACCGGCTTGCCGACACGGACGAAAGCCGCCAGGAGGAGTGCGAGCGTCAGCGCGAACGCCAGCACGGACGCGCGCTCACTGTCGTGGAAGGCGGCGACCATCTCGTCGTTCGAGAGCACGGGCTTGCCGGTCACGCCGACGGCGACCTCGGGGAACTCGCGCTTGAGCGACGCGATCACGCTCCGGATTCCCTCGATGGCGCGCTGGTCGCCGGTGAAGCTTCCGCGCTGGGTCTCGGGCTCGGCCAGGACGAAGAGGAGCCGCTGGTCCTCGGACAGGAAGTATCCGGCGCCGGGATTGTCCGCGCCCGGGACCGCGAAGAGCGTGCCGAACGGTGACTTGTACGGGCCCGGCCGATCCAGGCGCGACCCGATCAAGGCGACGAGGTCCTGCACGAATTTCAGGTCGGTGGCGCCCTTGCCCTCGGAGAGGCCGAGGTCGAGAAAGTTCGACATGAACGCGGTCGCGATCTGCGTCGCCATGCCGTCGGCCAGCTGGTCGAGCGTGGGGCGGGCGGCGAATCCCTCCATGAACTCCTGGTAGTCGAAAATCGCGTCGCGAATATTGGCGAGCCGTTCCTTCGACAGATAGAGCAGGCCGCGGCCCTCGAACTGCTTGGGATCGATCCGATAGGCGATCCGCTTCAGCGGTACGTTCTCGGTCCGCAGCTGACGGACAAGGCGGTTGGCGTAGAGCGTCGCTTCCGGCAAGGAAGGCGCCTCCACGACGATGGCGATGCTGTCCAGGTCGCCGAACTCGCGCTCGTACTGGGTGTAGCGCTCGACGTAGGCCCGGCCCGGCGGCAGCAGAGCGCGCATCGAGGTGGAGAACCTGAGGTATTCGAGCGAATAGACGACGGAGAGGATCGCCAGAGCGACAGCGATCGAGGACGGTCGCCACGGGCCGCGCGCAGGCGAGTCGTACCAGCGCGCGGAGTGGGCCGCCGATCAGACCAGCGGCCGGCACCTACTACTCGTCGCCGGCGATGAACCGCTCGAGCCGCTGCCGGGCGGTGTCGTCGGCCCACTGCTCGGGCGGCGACTTCATCAGGTACGCCGACGGAGCATACAGGGCGCCCTTGATCCCGCGATCGAGCGCGAGCTTGCAGGACCGGATCGCGTCGATGACGACGCCGGCGGAGTTGGGCGAGTCCCAGACCTCGAGCTTCAGCTCGACATTGATGGGCTGATCGCCGAAGCCCGAGCCCTCGAGCCGGATGTGCGCCCACTTCCGGTCCGCGAGCCACGGCACGTAGTCGCTCGGACCGATATGGACCGCCTCGGTGGGCAGCTCGTGGCCCAGCTGCGAGCGGACCGAGTCGGTCTTCGAGATCTTCTTCGAGGTCAGCCGGTCGCGCTCGAGCATGTTGTAGAAGTCGGTGTTGCCGCCGAAGTTCAGCTGGCTGGTCCGGTCGAGCCGAACGCCGCGGTCGTTGAAGAGCTTCGTGAGCACGCGGTGGATGATCGTCGCGCCCACCTGCGACTTCACGTCGTCGCCGACCACCGGCAGCCCGCGCTCCTCGAAGCGCCGGCGCCAGTAGGACTCGCGCGCGATGAACACCGGGATGCAGTTCACGAACGCGCAGCCGGCGTCCAGGATCTGCTCGACATACCATTTGGTCGCCATCTCGCTGCCCACCGGCAGGAAGTTGACGACGATGTTGGTGTTGGTCTCGCGAAGGGTGCCCGCGATGTCGGCGGTTGAGCCCGGCGCCTTCTTGATCATCTGCGAGAGGTAGTGGCCGAGGCCGTCGTGCGTCATCCCGCGCTGAACCGGCACGCCGAGCGGCTTGACGTCGGCGAACCGCACCGTGTTGTTGGGCTCCTGAAAGATCGCTTCGCTGAGGTCCCGTCCGACCTTGCGCTCGTCGATGTCGAAGGCCGCCGAGAACTCGATGTCACCGACGTGGTAACCCCCGAGCCGGGGGTGCATCAAGCCGGGAATGAACTTGTCGTTCGGCGGCGTTGCGGTAGTACTCCACGCCTTGGACGAGGGCCGACGCGCAATTGCCAACACCGATGATCGCGACTCTGACGGCTCCCACGGAATCCTCCTCAGGATTATGGTCAGTCGAGCGGGGCGTTGATGTGACCGTAAGTCTAGCACGCCATTACGAATTTTCCGGAAACGGCATGTCACGCGGGCACACGCTCTGACGAAACCGGTCCCGGATGGCGCGCGGTGTGTGCGGGATGCGGGGAGCCGGCGACTCCGCCGCCGTGACCTTTACCAGGACGAAGTGCGGGCCGGAGTCGACTCCGGCCGACCGCACTGCGGTGGCCACCTCGTCGGGCGTCGTCGCGGCCGTCGCAGTGCGATAACCCGCGCTCCGGGCCAGACGGTCCAGCCGCACCTCGCGCGACGGGGACCGCTGACCGCCGGTCGAGCCGTACACCTCGTTGTCGAAGACGACGTGGACGAAATTGCGCGGGCCGAGGCTGCCGACCATCGCCAGGATCCCGAGGCTCATCAACAGATTTCCGTCGCCGTCGAACACCACCGACCTCCGCGACCGGCCGCACCAGCGCAAGACCGAGCGCCGATCGCGCGACGCCAACCCCATCGAGCCGATCATGTAGAAGTTCTGCGGCCGATCCTCGTGCCGAACGACTCGCGACAGATGTACCCGTTCGCATGAATCACCGGCTCGTCCCCGAGTTCCTTGAGAGCCACCGCGAGCGCTTCGCGCCGCGAGATCACCGGCACTAATTCATGATCCGCTACGGTAGCCGTCGTCGCGGCCGGGGTGGGGGGCGGGGGTGGGACCGGCGGAGTGGGACCCCCTCGTCCCGCCCGCGGCTCGAAGAGCCGCGATTCGGGCGAGTGGGTCACGGAGCCCGCCCCGCCACCCCGGCCGCGACGACGACTCCGGGCGGGACCAACAATGCAACCGGGATCTCACGCGCGTCGAGCTCGCGACGAGCCCACGCAAGGTGCTCACCGACGACTCGGGCGCGAGCACGCGGTACGGAATACCGAGTAAGTCGAGGAGCTTGGGAGAGATCTCGCCCATCAGAGATGTGCTCGGGCGCGTCCTTACCCTCGTAGCCGCGCCAGGTGACGAGAAGCAGGGCCGGCAGCCCGTACATCAGCGACAGGGACGCCAGCGCATTGAGGCTGGTGCCGAGACCGGAGTTTTGCATGACGACCACGGGGCGGCGCCCGCCGAACCAGGCCCCGGCGGCCAGCCCGACGGCGACGTCTTCGCGGACCGCCGGAAGCCAGGGCGGCGCGGATGGTGCTCGAGCGCCGCGATCAGATCCTCGACCAGAGAGCACGGGACCCCGGTGAAGAAGTCGAAGCCGTGCCGGTCGAGGAGGGCGGCGAGCTCGGCGCCCGACACTACGCGCGGCTCGACGGCAGCGACGTCCTCTTCTGCGGCTTTTCCTCTCCGATGAACTCGTCCTGCTTCGTCTTCATCTTCTTCATGAGGTCCTCGAAGGAGGAGGTCGTGATGATCTTGTTGAACTGGGTCCGGTAGTTGGAGATGAGGCTCACGCCTTCGATGACCACGTCGTAGACCAGCCACTTCTCGCCGCGGCGAAGCATCCGGTAGTCGATCGGGATCTCGGTCCCTTGCTTCGTGATGAGCTTGGTGCGCACCACCGCGCCTTCGCCCTCGACGGTTTCGCCGACGAACTGGACCTTTTCGCCGCCGTAGAGCTCGATCTTCGAGATGTACGAGCGTTCGAGCAGGTCCGTGAACAGGCCGACGAACTCGTCCCGCTCGGCCTGCGTCCGCGGCGTCCAGTGCCGCGCCAGCGACCGCTTGGCGGTCTCCGAGAAGTCGAAGATGTCGTTGGCGACCTGGCGAACCGCGACCCGGCGGTCTCGCTGCCGGCCGTCCTTCTTGAGCTCAGGGTCGTCGAGGATCTTCACGGCCCGGTCGATCTGGGCGCGGAGCTGGTCGGTCGGCGCTCCCGCCCAGGCCAGGTCGGGCCCGGCCAGCACGAGGGGGACCAGGGCAACGGCGAGCGCTTGGGCGAGCCAAGTCATCGGGGGTGACCTCCCTGGCTTACACCTTGCCGAAGATGTACTTCGACAGCAACTCTTCGAAGTCGACGGGGGCCTCGACCTCGCGGATCTTGCCGTTCGGCCCGATGATCTTGTCCGAGCCCCCGGGGCTGATGCGGATGTATTTCTCGCCGATCAGCCCCTTCGTCTTGATCGACGCGATCGAGTCCTCCTGCAGCTTGATGCCCGTCTGCAGCTGCAGGCGTGACCCGAGCCTGGTAGTCGGCCAGGCCGATCGACTGGACCCGCCCGATCTCGACACCCGCGATCTCCACCGTCGACCCGGCCTTGAGCCCGCCCACCGACGGAAAGTCGACGGTCACGATGTAGCCGCCGCCGCCCAGGAACGAGACGTGACCGAGGCTGATCGACAGGTACCCGAGCGCCAGGATCCCCAGAATGACGAAGATGCCCACGGCGATGTTCACCTTCGAGCGTTCCATCAGTGTTCCTCCGAGCTATCGGGCTCGCCCTTGATGAATCTGCGGACGACGGGGTTCGTCGACGCCTGGATGGCCGCCGGCGGCCCGACCTCCACGATCGCGGCCCTCGTGCAGCATAGCGACCGTGTCCGCGATCTCGAAGATCTCCGGGATCTCGTGGCTCACCACCACGGCCGTGAACCGAAAGCGCCGGTGGAGATCCAGCATCAGATGGTGGATCGCGTTGACCAGCACGGGATCGAGACCGGTGGTCGGCTCGTCGAAGAAGACGATCTCGGGCTCGGTGACGAGCGCGCGCGCGATGGCCACGCGCTTGCGCATGCCGCCCGAGATCTCGGCCGGGTACTTGGCGCCCACGCCCTCCAGCCCCACCTGGGCCAGCGCCGCCTCGACGCGCTTGGTCAGCTCGTCGGGAGGCGTCCGCGTCTTCTCGCGGAGAGGGAAGGCCACGTTCTCGTAGCACGACATCGAATCGAAGAGCGCCCCGCCCTGGAAGACGACGCCGTAGCGCGCGCCGGATCTCGTCGAGCGCGCGGCCGCGCAGCGCCGTGATCGTCGACCCCGTCGACGAGGATCCGGCCCGGCGTCGGGCTGCAGCAGGCCGATGAGGTGCTTGAGGAAGACCGACTTGCCGCCGCCGCTGCGTCCGATGATGATCGTGATGGTGCCGGTTGCGACCTCGAGCGACAGCTCGCGCAGCACCGTCTGGCGGCCGAAGGACTTCGTCAGCCCTTCGACCTTGATCATCAGCCGTCATTGACAGAACGGAGCCCATGAAGTAGTCCCAGACGAGGATCAGCACGGAGGACAGGACGACCGCCTGGGTCGTGGCCCGCGCCACGCCCTCGGCGCCGTGGCCGACGTTGAAGCCCTTGTAGGTGCAGACCCACGTCACGATGACTCCGAACGAGAGGGACTTCCAGAAGCCCATCATGATGTCGCTCATGTCGACGAAGGTCTGCATCTCGCCGAAGTACGTGCCCTCCGAGAGGCCCAGGAGCTTCACCCCCACGAGATAGCCGCCGAAGATCCCGACGACGTCGAAGAGCGCCGTCATCAAGGGAAAGGTGACCAGCCCGGCCAGGATCGAGGGCGCCACCAGGTAGCGCATCGGGCTGAGCGCCATGACGGTGAGCGCGTCGATCTGCTCCGTGATCCGCATGATGCCGAGCTCGGCGGTGAGGGCCGAGCCGGCGCGCCCGGTGACCATCAGGGCCGCCAGCACGGGCCCGAGCTCGCGGATCAGCGACAGGGCGACCGCCGGGCCGAGAAACGCCTCCGAGCCGAAGCGGACCAACGTCAGGTAGATCTGGAGTCCGAGCACCATGCCGGTGAACGCGCCGGTCAGGAAGATGATCAGCAGCGAGTTGTAGCCGATGAAGTGGATGCGGTCGACGAACGCCCGCAGCTTGAACGGCGGCGTGACGAGGGCGACGAGGGCCTCCGCGAAGAAGACGCCGAATCGACCGAGCGAATCGACGACCGCGATAGTCCAGCCGCCGACCGCGTCGAACGGGCGCAGCGCCGGCGCGACCGGCCGCTCAGGCATGCGCGCGGCGGTAGATTCCCAGCGCCCAGAGCGGGAAATACTGGGCGTACAGGTGGTACTTCAAGTAGAAGACCCGCGGAAAGCCCGTGCCGTTCCAGAGCGCGTCTTCCCAGGAGCCGTCGTCGCGCTGCGTCCGCAAGAGGTAGTCGATGCCGCGCTCGACGGCCGAACCACGCGTGCGGCCGGCGGCGAAGAGGCCGAGGAGCGCCCACGCGGTCTGACTCGGAATCGAGTCGCCCACGCCGGCGAACTCGTAATCCTCGTAGCTCTCGCAGGTCTCGCCCCAGCCGCCGTCCCGATTCTGATGGCGCTCGAGCCAGCGGACCGCGCGCTGGACGAACTCGTGACGCGGGTCCACGCCGATGGCGGCGAGGCCGCGCAGCACCGACCACGTGCCGTAGATGTAGTTCACGCCCCAGCGCCCGTGCCACGGCCCGTCGTGTCGCTGCGCGTGGCGCAGGAAGTCGATCGCGCGCCGGGCGGGCTCGAAGTCCTTCTGATAGCCGAGCGTGCCCAGGAGCTCGAGGCCCCGGCCGGTCAGGTCTTCCGTGGACGGGTCGAGCAGCGCGCCGTGGTCGGCGAACGGGATGTGGTTCAGGTAGAGCCGGTTGTTGTCGGCGTCGAAGGAGCCCCAGCCGCCGTCGGCGCCCTGCATGCCGAGAAACCAGCCGAGGCCCCGCTCCTTGGCCGTCCGGGCCTGGTCGGCGTCGAGGCCGTGCACCTTCTCGAGCGCCATCACGACCATCGCCGTGTCGTCCAGGTCGGGATAGAAGTCGTTGTCGTACTGGAACGCCCAGCCGCCGGGCTGGACGTGCGGGCGCTTCACCTGCCAGTCGCCGGGGACCAGGATCTGCCGCGCGATCATCCACTCGGAGGCTCGGCGCAGCGCGGCGTGATCGGACGGCACATCGCTCTCGACGAGCGCATTGACCGCGAGCGCGGTGTCCCACACCGGCGAGGGGCAGGGCTGATAGTGCATGGTGTCGCCGTTCTCGACGGCGAGCGCTTCGATCTCCTTGAGCTGCCCGAGCACGAGCGGATGATCGTCCGGATAGCCGAGCAGCCGCATCGCCAGGATGGAGTTCGCCATCGCCGGATAGATCCCGCCGAGTCCGCCCGGCACCGCCAGCCGCTCCTCGAGCCACACCCGCGCCGTCTCGATCGCCCGCCGCCGGAGCGGACGCGGCGAGAAGCGCTCCCAGATCTTGAGGCCGTCGTCGACGGCGATGAAGAAGCTCTTCCAGAAGAGACCCCGCCAGCTGAACGGCTCGGGCACGCGCGAAAAGCGCAGGCTCGTCTCCTCGCGCGGCACCGGCCACAGCTCGTCGAGGGACAGGTGCGGCGGCAGCCACTTGACGGGCTTGCGATCCATCAGGACGAGGAGCGGCACCAGCACGGTGCGCGACCAGTACGAGATCTCGTAGATGTTGAACAGGAAGAACGGCCGCGGCAGCAGCATGATCTCGACCGGCATCGTCGGCACGCCGTTCCAGTCGTACTCGCCGAAGAGCGCCAGCTGGATCTTCGTGAACACGTCGGCCTTCGCCGGGCCGCCCATCTCCCGGATCAGCGCCCGCGCCGCGACCATCGTGGGATCGCTCAGCGCGACGCCGGCCATCTTCATCGCGAAGTAGGCCTTGATCGTCGCCGAGAGGTTCGCGGGACCGGCCTCGAAGAGGCTGTAGCCGCCGTCGGGGAGCTGCTGGTTCTTGAGGTAGCGGACCGCTCGCGCCTGCTGGTCGCGATTGACCTGGTCGATGAGATGGCACAGGAGCAGCTGTTCGGAGGTGATCGTCGTGTTGGCTTCGAGCTGACCGACCCAGTGACCGTCGGGAGCCTGTCGGCCCAGCAGGTGCGCCTGGGCGCGCTCGATTGCGTCCTGCAGGTCCCTCACGGCCGTGATGGTAACATGCTGACTCGACTACAGAAACCTTCGAATGGACCTTCTCGTCGGGACCGTCACGCTGCGGCCGTACGTTTTCGCGTTCCTGGCGGTGTTTGTCGTGGCCGGTGTGGTGGATCTCGGCTGGCGGCGCACCCTCGGGTTCTCGGCTTGCGTCTGGCCGGTGGCGCTGCTGGCGGAGCTCTCGTCCACCCGTACCGGGTTTCCCTTCGGGCTCTATCACTACACTGGCCTGACTCGAGGGCGCGAGCTCTTCATCGCCGACGTCCCCTTCATCGACGCGCTGTCCTTCATCTTTCTCGCCTACTCGGCGTTCTGCCTCGCCCGGCTGGCGCTCGCCGGCCGCGCGGTTGCGCGTTGGGTGATGGCGCTCGCGGCCGGCGTGCTCATGATGGCGCTCGACGTCGTCATCGATCCGCTCGCGGTGCGGGGCGATCGCTGGTTCCTCGGACCGCTCTTCGCCTACGACGAGCCCGGCGTGTACTTCGGCGTTCCGCTCTCGAACTTCGGAGGGTGGGTGATCGTCGGCACCGCGGGGGTCGGAGCGTATCTCGCCCTGGGCAAAGACCAATCGGGACGCCAGGTCTGGCCGGGAGTCGCGTTATACTACGCCGTGCTTGGATTCAACCTCACCATGACCGTGGAGATCGGTGAGTTGCTGCTCGCGGTGATCGGTGCGACCATTCACCTCGTACTCGTTTTGATCCGTTTGGTCAATTCACCGGAAGCCGGGCGCCGTAGTGTGCCCGCGGAGCCGAGGAATTCAGCACTTATGAGCGTGCCTGTTTCACAAATGTGGGCTGTGGCCTCTTATGTCATTCGGCAGAAGCTCGCCGGTCGCCAGCGGTATCCGCTCGTGCTGATGCTCGAGCCGCTGTTCCGGTGCAATCTCGCGTGCGCCGGCTGCGGCAAGATCCAGTACCCGGCGCAGATCCTGCGCAAGCACCTGACGGTCGAGCAGTGTCTGGCCGCGGTCGACGAGTGCGGGACGCCGGTCGTGTCGATCCCCGGCGGCGAGCCGCTCATGTACCCGGACATCGGGCCTCTCGTCACCGAGCTGGTCGCGCGTCGGAAATACGTGTACCTCTGCACCAACGCCATTCTCTTGAAGGACAAGCTCGAGGCGGGTCTCTTCACCCCGTCCAAGTACTTTTCGTTCAGCGTGCATCTCGACGGGCTTCGCGAGGAGCACGACGACGCGGTGTGCCGCGACGGCGTCTACGTCCAGGCGGTGGAGGGGATCAAGGAAGCGCTCCGCCGCGGATTCCGCGTCACCACCAACTCGACGCTCTTCGACGGCGCGAGCCCGCTCCGGATGCGCCAGTTCTTCGACGAGATGATGGATCTCGGCGTCGAGGGCATGATGATCTCGCCCGGCTACAGCTACTCCAAGGCGCCGGACCAGGAGCACTTCCTTCGCACGCAGCGCGCCCACGACCTTTTCTCGCGGATGCTTTCGAACCCGAAGCGGCGGTGGCGGTTCAATCAGTCGCCGCTGTTCTTGCAATTCCTGATGGGTAAGCAGGAGTTCGAGTGCACGCCGTGGGGCAACCCGACCTACAACGTCTTTGGCTGGCAGCGTCCCTGCTATCTCCTGCAGGAAGGCTATGCGGCGACGTTCAAGGAGCTGCTCGAGACGACGGCCTGGGACAACTACGGGCGCCGGAGCGGCAACGAGAAGTGCCGCGACTGTATGGTGCACTGCGGGTACGAGCCGACCGCCGTGAACCACACGTTCGGCTCGTGGCGCGGATTCCGCGACACGGTCGCCGCCACCGTCACCGGACGGTTCTGAGCGGGCCCACGGCATGACGGACGAAATCACGCTCGAAGGCTGGATGCCCGAGGTCGGGCCGGGTCTCTCGCTCGCCGAGGTGGTCGACAAGGCGTTCGACTTCCGCGGCAACGTCACGGTGGTCCGCACCGATGGCTCCGAGACCGAAGGATATCTGTTCAACCGCAATGCCGACGCGCCCGTGCCGTTCGTCCAGATGTTCGATGTGAACGGCGCTGGGCCCCACACCATTCCCTATCGCGAGATCCGGACGATCCGGTTCACCGGGCGGGACACAGCGGCCGGCAATTCCTACGCGGCGTGGCTCCGCGCGAAGGAAGCCGCCAAGACCGCGGATCGTCCCGAGAAGGACTCCGGCTCGACGCCCGCCAGGGGCGTGTGACCCGCGTCCTCGTTGTCACCGCCGTCGACCTCGAGGCGCGCGGCCTCGCCCGCCACCTGGGCCTGACCCGTGTCGCCGGCCGCGACTGGCCGTCCTACCGCGGAGGCGCGCTCGAGCTCGTCTGCGCCGGACCGCGCGCCGCGCACCTCGACGCCCGCGCCGCCGGCGTCGAATCGGCTTCCTTGGTGATCTCTGCCGGCGTCTGCGGCGCGCTCTCGCCCGACCTCGCCGAGGGCGACCTGGTCGTGCCCGAGGCGGTCGTGGCGGCGACCCGGCGGCTCGCGACCGCCAACTTGCCCGAGCTCCGGCGCGCCGGCACCCTCGTGACGGTGGACGGACATCGTCGCGACTCCGGAGCAGAAGGCGCGTCTCTGGGTCGAGACCGGGGCGCTGGCCTGCGATATGGAATCCGCCCCGATCCTCGAATGGGCCGCGGCGCGCGGGCTCCGGGCGGCGGTCGTTCGCGGCGTCTCGGACCGCGCGAGCCGCGGCGTCGCGGCCGACCTGGCCGCGGTCGTCGAGCCCGACGGGCGCGTGCGCACCACGCGGGCGGTCCGGGTGGTGCTGTCCCGCCCGCGCGCGATCCCCGAGGCGATGATGCTCATGAGCGGAACGAACGCCGCGCTGAAGTCCGTCGCCGCCGCCCTGGGCCGAATCGCGAGAACCCGCGCATGAGCTCAGCGAAACCTCTCGCGCAAGATCGGGCGTGTCGGAGCCACCCCGCGGAACCTGGTGCGCAAGATCGGGCGTATCGGAGCCACGCCGCATCTATCTCAGGCCACCCTCGGTCCAAGGCGACCTCATGGCCCCCGCTACAATAGACGCCTTGGTGACAGGCGCGACGGGTTTCGTCGGCGCCAACCTCGTCCGCGAGCTATTGCGCGAAGGCGCGACGGTGCGCGTGCTCGCAAGGCCGAACGGGGATCGCCGAGCAATCGAGGGGCTCGCGGTGGAAGTCTGCGACGGCGACCTCGTCGATCCGGCGTCGGTCAGGCGCGCCGTTCACGGCGCGCGCACCGTCTTTCACGTGGCCGCCGACTATCGCCTCTGGGCTCCGCGGCCCGAGGAGATCTACCGCGCCAACGTCGAGGGCACCCGGGCCGTGCTGCAGGCCGCCGCCGACGCGGGCGTCTCGCGCGTCGTGTACACCTCGAGTGTCGGCGCGCTGGGTATCCCCAAGGACGGCACACCCGGGACGGAGACGACCCCGGTTACGCTCGCCGACATGATCGGGCCGTACAAGGCGTCCAAATTCCTCGCCGAGCAGGTCGCGCTCGGGTTCGCGCTCAAGGGGCTGCCGGTCGTGATCGTGAATCCCTCGACGCCGGTCGGTCCCTGGGACGTGAAGCCGACCCCGACGGGCCGGATGGTCGTCGATTTCTTGCAAGGCCGGATGTTCGCGACGCTCGACACCGGACTCAACATCGTCCACGTCCGCGACGTCGCGCGCGGCCATCTGCTGGCCGCCGAGCGCGGACGGATCGGCGAGAAGTACATCCTCGGCAACGCCGATCTCACGCTGAACGAGATCGGGGTACTGCTCGCCGAGATCGCCGGCAGCCGCGCGCCGCGCGCCCGGATCCCGTACGCCGTGGCGTGGCTCGCCGCCGGCTGCATGGAAGTCGCGGCTCGCGTGACGGGCTCGCCGCCGCGAGCTTCGCTGACCGCGGTGCGCATGGCGCGCAAGCGTATGTTCTTCAGCCCGGCCAAGGCCGTGCGCGAGCTGGGGCTGCCGCAGACCGACGTCCGCGTGGCGCTTCGCGAGGCGACCGAGTGGTTCGTCGAGCACGGCTACGCCGCGCGCGCGCGGAAGACAGCGTGATCGGGCATCTCGCGGCGCGCCTGACGCGCAAGAGCCGCTCGAACTTCTACTACGCCTTTCTGACGCTGCCCAAGCCCCGCCGGGACGCGCTGTACGCCGTGTACGCCTTCTGCCGGACCGTGGACGACATCGCGGACCTCGGCGACGAGCGCGGCATCGATCCCGCCGAGCAGCGCCGGGCGCTCGACCGCTGGCGGCGCGACGTGGCGCTCTGCTACGAGCCCGGCGGCGCCCCGGCCGATCCGATCGCGGCGCGGCTGGCGCAGGCGGTGCGGACGTTCGCGATCCCGCGCGAGGCGCTCCTGGCGATCATCGACGGCGTCGCGATGGATCTCGACCGCGTCCGGTTCGAGACCGTGGAGGACCTGTACCCGTACTGCTACCGCGTCGCCTCGGCGGTCGGTCTCTGCTGTATCGAGATCTTCGGCTATACGGACCCGCGCGCGCGCCAGTACGCGGTCGACCTGGGCACGGCGCTGCAGCTCACGAACATCATCCGTGACGTCGGCGCCGACGCGCGCGCCGGACGGATCTACCTGCCCCAGGACGAGCTCCGAAAGTTCGGCGTGAGCGCGGAGGATCTCCAGGCCGGCCGGTACACCGAACCGTTCGTGCAGCTCATGCGCCACCAGGCGGAGCGGGCGCGGCGGTTCTACCGGGCGGCGCAGGCGAGCTTTCCGTCGACGGACGCGCGCGCACTCGTGCCCGCCGAGATCATGGGGCGGATCTACCTGGCCCTCCTTGACGAGATCGAGGCGCGTCGCTTCCAGGTCTTCGGCGACCGCATCACGGTCCCAACCGGCCGCAAGGTCGCGATCGCGCTACGCTGCTGGGCGGCGGCGCGGTTCGGCTCCGCCGGGTCGACCGGCGGACGCGCGGCGTGAAGGCCGCCGTCTACCGCGGCGACGGACGCCTCGTCGCCGAAGAGTGGCCCCGGCCGTCGATCGGCGACGGGGAGCTCCTGCTGCGCCTGCGCGGCTGCGGCCTGTGCGGATCGGACATCGCGAAGATCGTCGATCCCGCGACCAGGGTGCCGGCCGTCTTCGGCCACGAGGTCGTCGGAGAGGTGGCGGCCGTCGGCCGTGGGGTGATGGTCTGCGCCGTGGGCGATCGCGTCGTGGCCGCGCACCACGTTCCGTGCGGCAAATGTCACTACTGCCGCCGCGGCAGCGAGTCGATGTGCGCCGCGTTCAAGGCCTCGAACCTCGATCCCGGCGGGTTCGCCGAATACGTGCGGGTGCCCGCTGCCAACGTGAGCCACGCCACCTTCCGCGTGCCGGCCCATGTCAGCGACGAGGCCGCGTCATTCGTCGAGCCGCTGGCGTGCTGCCTGCGCGCGGTGCGGCGCGCGCGGGTGCAATCGGGCGACACGGCGGTCGTCGTGGGCCTTGGATCGATCGGCTGCCTCTTCATCCAGCTGCTCAAGCGCGCGGGCGCGGCGGTCGTCGGAGCGGACCAGCTGGCCCAGCGCGCCGTCTTCGCGCGCGGGCTCGGCGCCGACGCGGCCGGGACCTTGGCGAGCGCCGCCGAGGCTCAGCGAGCGCTCTCGGCAGGGCGCGGCGCCGATCATGTCTTTCTCACGGGCGGCGGCGCGGTGGTGCTTCCGTGGGCGGCGGAGGTCCTGCGCGACGGCGGTGCCGTGCACTATTTCGCCGGGGGCAGCGGCGATACCTTGCCGCTGCCGCTCGAGACGCTCTATCATCGGGAGCTCACGATCACCGCGACCTATTCCTCGTCGCCGTCCGACCTGGCCGAGGCGTTTCGTCTTATCGCGGGCGGCGTCATCGACGTCGAGCGGCTCATCACTCACCGTGTGCCGCTCGAGAGCCTCGCCGCCGGGGTGGATCTCATGCGCCGGCGCGAGGCGTTGAAGGTGTACGTCACGCCGTGAGAGCGATGGTGTTCCACGGGCCCGGCGATCTGCGCCGGGAGGACCTGCCGGTGCCGGAGCCGGCACCCGGCGAGCTCGTCCTGCATATCGACGCCGCGCTGACGTGCGGCACCGACGTGAAGACCTTGCGGCGCGGGCACCCCGTGATGATCCCGAAGGTTCCGACCGTCTTCGGCCACGAGCTCGCCGGCACCGTGACGTCGGTGGGTTCTGGGGTCTCGCAGTTCCGCGAGGGCGATCGTGTGGTCGCGGCGAACTCGGCGCCGTGCACGAGCTGCCCGTCGTGCCGGGCCGGGCGACCGAATCTCTGCGAGGACCTTCTGTTCGTCAATGGCGCCTATGGCGAGTTCATCGCGCTGCCGCCGCGCCTGGTGGCGCGCAACGTCGTCCCGCTCGCCGCGACGCTTCCCGCCGAGCGCGCCGCCTTCGCCGAGCCGCTGGCGTGCGCGCTGCTGGCGCTCGACCGCGTCCGCGTCGAGGCCGGACAGATCGTGGTCGTGTTCGGCCATGGGCCGCTCGGGTGTCTCCTCGGCATGCTGGCGGCCTCGCGCAACGCGCGGGTCGTCATGGTCGGCAAGGCCGGCTGGCGATTCGAGCGGTTGAAGAATCTCGGATTCGCGCGCTGGCTCGACGCGAGCAGCGCCGGCAATGTCGTCGAGGCGGTTCGCGACCTGACCCACGGCCGTGGCGCCGAGGTCACGGTGGACGCGACTGGCCGCCCCGAGGTCTGGGAGCAGGCCGTCGACGCGGTGGGCCGCGGTGGCAAGGTGTTGTTCTTCGGCGGCTGCGCGCCGGGCACGACGATCCGCCTGGACACCCGGCGGACGCACTACGAAGAGCTGTCGCTCCTCGGTGCCTTCCACCACACGCCGGAGATGATTCGCCGGGCGGTGGAGACCCTGACCTCCGGCGCCCTGGTGCCGGACAACCTCATCTCACATCGGATGCCGCTCGAGGAGGTCGGGCAGGCCCTCGCGCTCATGGCGAAGGGCGAGGCGTTGAAGGTGTCGATCCGAACGTGAACGTCCGCCCTCGGCTCGTCGCCTGGATGCTGCTCGTCGGATCGCTCTTGCCCTTGCGGTCGGCGACCGCGTTCGATGCGGACGCGACCTTCGCCCGTGGCACGTTCGTGATCTCGGGCGAGGGGAGCTACGGCGACCAGTTCAACTTCGAGGGCTTCAACGAAAGCGACCTCAAGACCTTGAACGTGGGACTGCGTGGGTCGATCCTGCCGTTCGGCGCCGCGGGCCCCGGGGTGCTCCACGGCGCATTCGAGATGGGACTCGAGCCCCTCTACCAGAGGTACCTGCAGCCGCACCCGGCGTTCTGGGCCGGCCTTCTCATGGTGGTCCGATATCATTTCCTGTCGCTGGGACGCTTCGTGCCGTACGTGGAGGGCGGCGGCGGCTTCGGCGGAACGGATCTGAACGCGAGGGAGATCGATTCGGATGTGTCGTTCATGCTCTGGGCGGGCGTCGGCGCGTCGGTGTTCGTCACCAACACCACCGCTCTGTACGCGGGCTACCGGTACCAGCACAACTCCAACTCCAACATCGACTCGCCGAATCGCGGGGTGGATACGCACAACGCGGTCTTCGGCGTGTCATACTATCTGCGAGGAAAGCGATGAAAGCCCCCATCAGCGAGATCCTCCTGGCCGGGCCGCGCGGCTTCTGCGCGGGCGTCGAGCGCGCGATCGACATCGTCGAGCTGGCGCTGTCGGTGTGCAAGCCGCCCGTCTACGTCCGGCGCGAGATCGTCCACAACCGCCTCGTCGTCGAGACGCTCCGTCAGCAGGGCGCCATCTTCGTCGACGAGCTCGACGAGGTCCCGGACGACGCGACCGTGATCTTCAGCGCCCACGGCATCTCGCCCGAGGTGCGCGCGGAAGGCGCGCGTCGCGGGCTGCGTGTGATCGACGCGACGTGCCCTCTGGTGACCAAGGTGCATCTCGAGGCGGTGCGTTATGCCCGCGAGGACTACTCGATCGTGCTGATCGGCCACGAGGACCACGACGAGGTCATCGGCACGCTCGGGGAGGCGCCGGAGCGCATCTTCGTGATCGCCGACGTGGACGAGGTCGCGAAGCTCGAGGTGCCGAACCCGGAGAAGGTCGCCTACCTCACGCAGACGACGCTCTCGGTCGACGACACCCGGGACGTCATCGAGGCATTGCGGCGGCGATTCCCGAAGATTGTCGGCCCGTCGCGCAACGACATCTGCTACGCGACGCAGAACCGTCAGGCGGCGGTCAAGCGCCTGGCCAACGACGTTGACCTCTTGCTGGTGATCGGCTCGGCCAACAGCTCCAACGCGATCCGGCTCGTGGAAGTCGCGCGAACCGCGGGCACCTGCGCGTACCTGATCAACGACGTCGGCGACATCCGTCAGGAGTGGCTCGACAACGCCCGGCGCGTCGGCATCACGGCGGGGGCTTCGACGCCGGAGGTGCTGGTCACGCAAGCGGTGGAAGCCCTGCGGGGACAGGGCGCTCCGGTTCGCGAAGTGCATGTCGTTGAAGAGGACGTACGGTTCGCGCTACCGCAGGAGCTCGCGCGCATGGCCGAGGAGCGCGGGCTGACCTTGCCGGCGCGGACGGCGATGCGCCAGAGTATTTGACCGACCGGGGGTCTCGACGACCCCCAAACCCCCCGCGCTCGGAAGCGCCCGTGCTCCCGAAGCCAGGGCGCTGGAAGTTGTTACTTTCCAGGCTGGTCACTCCTACATGCTCCTACACGACGATCGACCTATGTCACGGGTAAGATCGTGTTTCCATTGGCGCGCTATCGGTTGGCCAGGGTCTTGAAACGTGAGAGGGCATGTGGACGCGAGCCCGCCTCTGGATCGGGGAGCTCCTGATGCAGCTCGGACTTCCCGGATTGATCGTCAATCAGACCTACGACGCCGAAGTCACGCGAGCGAGAGTCCGGGTGCACCTAGGGCCGCTGTTCTCGGTCGTGAGCGTGAACGGCTTGGACATCTACTTCCACCGGCTGACCGGGAAGATCGACGGGGTCGGATTCAGTCCAGCCTCGGGTTACAGACCGGACGAAACTCGCTGAGCACCTCGTTCAGCCGCCAGGCGGAGACCACCGGAAGGAGAAGCTCAAAGCTGAAGGTGAGGTTCGCGAACAACGTGAGGCATGCGACGTCGCCGTTCAAATGCCCGATCAGTTGCGCGCGGATATTTTTGCTTTCGCCGACGTAGACCCAGGTCTTCTTGTTGAAGAGCGCATAGACACCTGACTCGTGTGGCGCGTTCAGCAGTACGGAGCTCTCGCTGAACGGATACCAGGTCAGATTTCGCCAAGGCATCCCCGTCTCCTTCCAGCCGAGAGTGACGGTCTCTCGTCCACAGCGCCTGCAAGTTCCGATCATCGGCAAAGCTAGTCAATCGGGTATTTCCCCCAAATGGGGATCGGGGCTCGCCGGACTCGGGTGTGCGGATATAGTGGCCCCACGAGGGGACTCCCATGAGCTTTGTCAGCCACGTCGAGTGCACGATTTGCGGCGCCCATCACGATGCCAAGCGGCTCTTGACCGTCTGTGAGAAGTGCGGACAGATGCTGGCCGTCCGGTACGATCTCCAGCGCGTCGCCGCGAACGTCACGAAGGACGCCCTCCGCCGGCGCGCGCCCGGAATGTATCGGTTCCGCGAGCTGACTCCCGTCGAAGACTCCGAGGGGCTGGTGACGCTCGGCGAGGGGGGCACACCGCTGCTCGAGCTGCCGCGACTCGCCGCCCATTTCGGGATTCGCAAGCTGTGGGCGAAGGATGACGGCCAGAACCCGACCGGGTCGTTCAAGGCGCGCGGGCTCGGCATGGCCGTCACGCGCGCGCGGACGCTCGGCGCTCAGGGCTTCGTGATTCCGTCCGCCGGCAATGCGGGCGGCGCCGCGGCGGTCTACGCGGCGCGCTGCGGGCTGCCGTGCGTCGTGATCGTGCCGCGGGGAACGCCTCCGGCGGCGGTGGCGGAGGCTCAGATCGCGGGCGCTCACGTGTTCACGATCGAGGGGTCGATCGCGACGGCCGGCCGTGTGGTCGCCAAGGTGGCGCCCCAGCTCGGCTGGTTCGATCTCTCCACGCTCAAGGAGCCGTACCGGCTCGAAGGCAAGAAGACGATCGGCCTCGAGCTGGCCGAGCAGCTCGACTGGCGGATGCCCGACGTCCTGCTCTATCCGACGGGCGGCGGGACCGGACTCGTCGGGATCCCCAAGGGCTACGAGGAGCTGGCCGCGATGGGCTGGCTGTCCGGAGCGCTTCCGCGCTTTTTCGCCGTCCAGGCCGACGGCTGCGCGCCGGTCGTCAAGGCGTTCGCCGCCGGCGCCGAGACGACGACGGCGTGGGACAACCCGACCACGCACGCGGCCGGCCTCCGGGTGCCGTCGCCCTTCGCCGGCCGGCAGATGCTCCGCATCCTTCGCGACACGCGCGGCGGCGCGGTGGCGGTGAGCGAAGGCGCCATCCAGGAGGCTCAGCGCCTCGTGGCGCGCACCGAGGGTATCTGGACCGCTCCGGAGTCAGCCGCCCTCGTCGCCGCGCTCGGCCTGCTTCGAGACCGCGGCGAGGGGCTGAGGGACGCCGAGATCATGCTGATTTTCACCGGCGCCGGCCTCAAATACGCCCCGCCGGCGCTCGGGGCGCCCACTGATCTGGCCGGCACCGAAGACGAAATCCTCGCCCAGGTCCGGCGCACGGTCGGGGCTTAACAGGGTCAGGCCTTCGGTGGTAGCATCTGCCCCACCGCATCGCTCGTTCTAGGAGGCCTGCTGATGGCGATGGAGATCGGGAAGATCCGGAACGTCGGCGTCGTCGGTCACGGTGGCGTCGGTAAAACATCCCTCGTCGAAGCCATGCTGTTCGCCGCCGGCGCGGTGACGCGCCTGGGCCGCGTGGACGACGGCTCGACCACGACCGACTTCGATCCCGACGAGGTCCGACGAAAAATCTCGATCAACACCTCGGTGGCCTACTGCGACTGGAAGGGCCACCACATCAACCTGGTCGACACGCCCGGGTACGGCGACTTCATCGCCGACGCCCGTGCCGGCCTCCGGGTCGTCGAGGCGGCGGTGGTGGTGGTGGATGCGGTCGCCGGCGTCCAGGTGCAGACGGAGAAGGTCTGGAAGTTCGCGACGGAGTACGACCTGCCGCGCGTCGTCGTGGTGAATCGCCTCGACCGGGAGCGCGCCGACTTCTTCCGCACCTTCGAGTCGCTCGAGAAGAGACTCAAGGGGCGGCTGGTCGCGCTCCACCTGCCCATCGGGGAGGAGTCGGGCTTCCGCGGCTTCGTCGATCTCGTCAAGATGAAGGCGATCACGATCGCCGGCAACAAGCCCGCCGAGGGCGAGATACCCGCCGAGCTCGCCGACCGGGTCAAGGAGTACCGCGAGAAGCTCGTCGAGGCCGCCGCCGAGACCGACGATGACCTGCTCGCCAAGTATCTCGAGGAGGGGTCGCTCGGCGAGCCGGAGATGCTGAAGGCGCTCCGCGCGGGTATCACCGCGGGCAAGCTGATGCCCGTCGTCTGCTCCGCCGCGTCGAAGTCGATCGGCGTCCACACCTTGCTCGACCTGGTCGTCGACGAGCTGCCGTCGCCAGCGGAGCGCCCCGAGGTCGCCGGCACGGACCTCAAAACGAAGCAGGCGGCGACCCGGACCGCGGACGCGAAGGCCCCGGTGACGGCACTGGTCTTCAAGACGCTGAGCGATCCCCACATCGGCAAGCTCTCGCTCTTCCGCGTCATGACCGGCACGCTCCGGGCCGACTCGACGCTCCTCAATCCGGTGCACAGTGCCCGCGAGCGCATGGGGCACGTCTCGTGGCTCCAGGGCAAGACGCAGAAGAACGTCGAGGCGCTCGGGCCGGGCGAGATCGGCGTCGCCCAGAAGCTGAAGGAGACGCAGACGGGCGACACGCTCACCGAGGAGGCGCACCCCTTCGAGCTGCCGAAGATCACGTTCCCCGAGGCCGCGATCTCGTTCGCGATCCAGCCCAAGACGCGCGGTGACGAGGACAAGATCTCGAACGCGCTCGCGCGCATCGCCGAAGAGGATCCGACGGTCCACTACCATTTCGATCCGGAGACCAAGCAGCTGCTCGTTTCCGGCGTCGGCAGCCTGCATGTGGAGATGGTCGTCGAGCGGATGAAGCGGAAGTACAACGTCGAGGTGAACCTGCTGCCGCCGCGCATCCCCTACAAGGAGACGGTGAAGGGGCGCGCCGAGGGCCAGGGCAAGTACAAGAAGCAGACGGGCGGGCGCGGCCAGTACGGCGACACCTGGCTCCGGGTCGAGCCGTTGCACGCGCGGGCGGCGGATTCGAGTTCGTCGACGACATCTTCGGCGGCGCCGTGCCGCGCAACTTCATCCCGTCCGTCGAGAAGGGCGTCCGTGACTGCATGAAGAAGGGGATCCTCGCCGGCTACCCGGTGGTAGATATGAAAGTCACGCTCTACGACGGCTCCTCCCATGACGTGGACTCGTCGGACATGGCGTTCCAGATCGCGGCCTCGATGGGGCTGCAGAAGGTGTTCATGGACGCCCGGCCGATCCTGCTCGAGCCCATCATGAACGTGGAGGTCACGACCCCCGCCGACCACGCCGGCGACGTCATCGGCGACATGAATTCGCGCCGGGGGCGGATCGTCGGCATGGAGCCGTCGGGCGAGACCGCGGCCGTGCGCGCGGTGGTGCCGATGTCCGAGATGCTGACCTACGAGTCGAGCCTGCGCTCGATGACCGGCGGGCGGGGCGGCTACTCGATGGAGTTCTCGCACTATGAAGAGGTCCCGTCCTTCCTCGCCGACAAGGTCATCAAGGAGGCGAAGGCTGAGCGGGAGAAGACCGAGAAGCACTAGAGCGCGTCGGGGGCCTCGGGTAGAATAGGCCTCAATGATCTTTCAGCAGATCCTCAACGAAGAGTCTGGCTGTCTGTCCTATCTGATCGGCTGCGGTGAGGCCGGCCGTGCCCTCATCGTCGACCCCGGCCGCGACCGCGTTCCCGAATACCTCCGCCTCGCCGCGAAGAAGGGCCTCACGATCAGCCACATCCTCGAGACGCACACGCACGCCGACCACATTTCGGGCAACCGCGATCTGGCCGAGGCGGTGCGGGCGCCGATCCTGGTGCACCGGGCCGCCGGTGTGGCCTTCGAGCACGAGGACGTGAGCGACGGGGACGAGCTCCGGATCGGGACCGTGCGCTTCAAGATCGCCCACACGCCCGGGCACACACCCGACTCGATCTGCGTGATGGTGTCGGACCTGTCCCGCGGCGAGGCGCCGTGGTTCGTCCTGACGGGCGACATGCTGTTCGTCGGCTCGGTCGGACGGCCCGATCTGGGCGGCGCGCGCGCCGCCGAGGACGCCTGGGCGAGCCTCCAGCGCGTGCTACTCCCGCTCGACGACAGCGTCGAGGTCTACCCGGCCCACGGCGCCGGCTCGGCGTGTGGGCGCGCGATGTCGGCGAAGTCGGGCTCGACGATCGGGTTCGAGCGCCGCTTCAACCCGGCGCTGCAGTTCCGCGACCGACAGGCGTTCGTCGACTTTCTCATGAAAGACCTTCCGCCCAAGCCACCCTCGTTCGAGAAGATCGTCGGCAAGAACAAGGGGCTGATCTCGCTCGTCGCCGCCAAGCCGCGGCCGTTCACCGCGCGCGAGGCGTGGGAAGCGGTGCGGCGCGGCGACATCGTGCTGGACCTGCGCGATCCCGGCACGTACGGCGAGATGCACATCGCGGGTGCCCTCAACGTGTGGATCGAAAGCCCGCAGTTCGCCGAGCGCGTCGCGGGCATGGTGCCGACCGGCGCGCCCCTCCTCTTGCTGGCGCAGGGGCCGTCCGATCTCGACCGTGCTGTGCAGGCGCTGGCGCGCGTCGGCGTCGACGAGATCAGCGGGTTCCTCCAGTGGGGCATGATCGAGTGGCGCAGCGAGGGGTTCCCGATCGAGACCGTGCCTCAGATCACGGCCTCGGAGCTCGCCGAGTGGCTCGAGCAGGGGCGCGACGTGGCCGTGATCGACGTGCGCGAGCACTCCGAGTGGATCGACGGCCACATCGAGGGCGCGATCCATCTGCCGATGCTCGAGGCCGCCGCGCGGCGGGCCGAGGTGCCGGCCGACCGGCCGAAGGCCGTGCTGTGCGCGGGCGGGCTGCGCTCGAGCACCGCGATCAGTGCGCTCAAGCGGCACGGACTTCAAGATTGGTACAACGTCACGGGCGGCATGACCGCCTGGAAGCGCTTCGGCTATCCCGTCGTGCGCTCGTCGTCGGACCCAGGCGGCACTCCTCGCGCGTGATCGCCTGATGGGTGTGCGAGCCGAAGCGGTGCCTCCGCTGAGGCGAGTCTTTCAATTGGTAGGCGTGCGAGCCGAGGCGGTGCTTCCGCTGAGGCGAGCCTTTGAATTGACGGCCGTGCGAGCCGAAGCGGTGCCCCGCTGAGGCGAGCCCTGCAGTGAAATCGAGCTCGTTCGCTCCGCTGTACGAGGCGCTGTTCGCGCGTCCGTGGCTGGTCTGGGGCTCGGCGGTCCTGATCGCGACCCTGAACGTCTTTCTCTTCGCCTTCGATCGTCCGTGGACGGCCTCGGACGGTCTCCGGAACTGGGGCGACTGGGCTCCTGACCGGCGCCGGTCTCGTGCGACGTCCCGACCTCTTGCCGCCCTGGCTCTACTCGGGCTCCTTGCTGAACGTCGGCGTGATCATCGGCGGGACGATCGCGGCGCTCCTGTCGCGCGAGTTCGCGATCCGCGTGCCGGCGCGCGCCGAGCTCGCCAAGGGCGGCACCGGCGGGCTCCTGATGGGCGTTGGGGCGCCGTGCTCGCCTTCGGGTGCAACATCGGCGGCTTCTTCTCGGCGACGAGCGCGCTGTCGCTGTCGGGCCTCGGGATGATGCTCGGGCTCGGGGCCGGCGCGTTCCTCGGCATCCGTTATCTGATCTGGGAAGTGGCGCACCGGCCGCACTGGTCGCGAGGCGGAGGCCGGATCTACCTGCAGGCCGACGAAGCCAAGGCCGCGCGCCAGCCCTGGGCGGGCGCGATCGTGGTCGCCCTGGTGGCGGTCGCGTTGTTCCTCTACGCGCGCGCGGGCTACGGACCACAGGGCGTCTTCCTGCTCTTCGGCGCCGCTTTCGGCGTGGTCTTCCAGCGATCCCGGTTCTGTCTCGTGCGCGCCTTCCGCGAGCCGTTCATGACGGGCGACGCCGAGCACACGCGGGCGGCCGCCCTGGCGCTCGTTCGTCTCGACGCTCGGCTTCGCGATCTTGAAGTTCACCGACCTCAAGGACAAGTCCGAGTGGGTGTTTCCCGCGGCCGGGCTCGGCTCGATCGCCGGCGGTCTCGCCTTCGGCGTCGGCATGACGCTCGCGGGAGGCTGTGGTGCTGGCTCGCTCTGGCGCGCCGGCGAGGGGCAGGTGAAGCTCTGGGTGGCCGTCGGCTGCTTCGCCCTGGGCGTTTCGCTCGCGCGGCTGGTGGCGGCCCAGACCGGGCTTTTGCAGAAGCTCGGCTCGGCGATCTTCCTGCCGGCCTCGCTCGGCTGGGGCGGCGCCATCGTGTTGATCGTCGCGATTGCGCTCGCGTGGGCTATGCTGTCGACCTGGAACGAGGAGACGCACCGGTTCAGCGTCGTCTAGGCGCCGTTCGGAACGCAGTCAGCGGAGGGTCGGGATGAAGGGGTCGACGCGCAGGGAGTTCCTTCGGACGTCGTCCTTGGCCGGGCTCGGGCTGATCGCCGCGGGCTGCGCGCCCAGGGCATCGGACTTCGCCCAGAAGCCCGGTCGACGTGTGGTCGTGATCGGCGGCGGGTGGGGCGGTGTTTCGGCGGCCAAGTACGTGCGGCTCGCCGATCCGTCGATCGAGGTCGTCCTGCTGGAGCCGAACAAAGAGTTCGTGTCGTGCCCCTTTTCAAACCTGGTGCTGAGCGGTGTGCGCACGATCGAGAGCCTGACGTTCACCTACGACGGCCTCCGCGCCCACGGCGTCCGGGTGCTGCACGAGACGGCCACGATGATCGAGCCCGACAGAAAGCGCGTGATGGTCGGGAACGACGCGCTGCCGTACGACCGGCTCATCGTCTCGCCCGGTGTCGAGTTCCAGTGGGACCAGGTCGAGGGGCTCGCCGCCGCCCAGGACCGCGTGCTGCACGCCTGGAAGGCCGGCCCTCAGACCGTCGAGCTGGCTCGGCAGCTCCAGGCGATGCCGGACGGCGGCGTGTTCGTGCTGACCATTCCGCCGGCGGCCTATCGCTGCCCGCCCGGCCCGTACGAGCGGGCGTGCCAGGTCGCGTGGTACTTGAAGAGCAAGAAGCCGAAGTCGAAGCTGCTCGTCCTCGACGCGAATCCGAATCTCGTCTCGAAGGCCGCGCTGTTCCGCGCCGCGTGGGCGAATTATCCGAACCTCGAGTACCGCGGCTCGAACAAGGTCGTGAAGGTCGATCCGGGTGCGCGCGAGGTGACGACGGAGCTCGGCGACAAAGTGAAGTACGACGTGCTCAACCTGATCCCGCCGCAGCGCGCGGGGACCATCGCCGTCACGGCGGATCTGGTCGGCGCGGACAAGCGCTGGTGCGAGGTCAATCACCAGACCTACGAGTCCGTGAAGCACAAGAACATCCACGTGATCGGCGATTCGACGATCGGGCTGCCCGTGCCGAAGTCGGGCAATATCGCCAACGCCATGGGGAAGATCTCCGCGGTCGCGGTCGCGAGCCTGCTCAACGACAAGCCCGTGCCGACGATGGCCCCGGGGAACACCTGCTACAGCTGGGTGAGCGACCGCGAGGCGATCGCGGTGGTCAACAGCTACAAGATCGAGGGCGGCAAGGTCGTCCAGATCGAGCAGAAGCTCACCCCGGGCCAGTCCGAAGTGTGGGCGCAGAACGCGATCGGATGGGCCAACAGCATCTGGCAAGACATGTTGGGTTAAGCAGGCATGCCTGCACCGCGCGAAAGGACATCATGAAGATCGTCTTCAGCAGCATGCTGCTCGTGCTCGCGCTGGTCGCTCCCGCGTTGGCTGGGCCGCTCGATATGGCTGGGGCGCCGCAGGCTATGGTTTGTAGCGCGTGCCACGGCTTTGGTGGTCAAAGTCGATCGAACACGATGCCGATCCTGGCCGGCATCCCGCCCTGGTACTTCAAGAAGGCGATCCAGGACTACGCGGCCGGCAAGCGGACGTCGCCGGAGATGGAGCCCTACGCGAAGATGGTGCTGCAGTCGGGCATCGACGACGCCGCCGCATACTTCGCGGCGCAGCCGCGCACGGCGTCACCGGTCAAGCTCGATCCCGCGGCGGTCGAGCGCGGGCGGGCCGCGGCCGTCCAGTGCACGCTCTGTCACGGGGTCTCGGGCAAGGGAGATCCCTCCAAAGGCGTGCCTGATCTCACGGGCCAGCCGCCGGGCTATCTCCGCAACCAGATGTTCCTCTTCAAGGCCGACCGGCGGAGCCCGGGGGACGAGCAGCTCAAGGCGCTGAAAGCGCTGATGCGAACGATCCCCGACGACCAGATCGCCGACCTGGCCGCCTACTGGTCGAGCGTCAGATAGCGCCGCCCGGGCATGGCTGGGGACGCGTGACGGCTCCGCTCGCCATGACCCTCGTCGGCATTGGATTTCTCGGCGCGTTCTTTGCCGGGTTCCTGGGCATCGGCGGTGCCCTCGTCATGTTCCCGCTGCTGCTCTACGTGCCGCCGCTGCTGGGCTTCGGCGCCCTTGAGGTGCGTGACGTCGTCGGTGTCACGATGGCCCTCGTGTTCGTCAGCGCGGTGTCCGGGTTCCTCGCCCACCGACGTCACGGCGTGGTGAGCCGCCAGCTCACCGTACTCGGCGGCATCGCGGCCACCGTCGGCGCCTTCGTGGGCGCTCTGGTGTCCAAGTGGACGGACGACCGCTGGCTTCTCGTCGCCTTTGCCGTCATGGCTACGGCCGGGGCCATCCTGATCCTGCTGCCCGGCGGCGAGGAGGATCCCGCGGGCGGCGCTGATGTGCTGCGATTCAACGCGCTGAGGATCGTGCTGGTGGCCGGAGGGGTCGGCGCCGCGGCGGGCTTCGTGGGCGCCGGCGGCGCGTTCCTGCTCCTCCCGCTGCTCGTCGTCGTGGTCGGGGCGCCGCTTCGCGTCGCCATCGCGAGCTCGCTCGGCATCACCTCGCTGACCGGCGTCGCCGGTTTCGTTGGCAAGCTGGTCACGCACCAGATCCCGTTCGTCTCGGCGCTCATCGTCGCCGTCGGGGCGATTCCCGGTGCCCAGCTCGGCGCGGCCGCCAGTCATCGCGTCAGGAGCCGGCACCTCAAGTGGGCGCTGGCGATCACGATCGTGCTCGCGGCGGCCCGGGTGTGGTGGGACGTGATCCAGATGCTGGTGAGGGCCTGACCCGTGCGCTACGGGTTCGTGATCGACCAGCGCCGGTGCATCGGCTGCCACGCCTGCACGGTGGCGTGCAAAGAGGAAAACCGTGTCCCGCTCGGCGCTTTTCGCACGTGGGTGAAGTACATCGAGCGCGGCGCCTTTCCGAACACCCGCCGCTATTTCTCCGTCTTGCGGTGCAATCACTGCGACTCGGCCCCCTGCGTGACCATCTGCCCGACCGTCGCCCTCTACCGGCGCGACGACGGGATCGTGGACTTCGATGGCGCGCGCTGCATCGGTTGCAAGTCGTGCATGCAGGCGTGTCCCTACGATGCGCTCTACATCGATCCGGACACGTCGACCGCGGCGAAGTGCAACTACTGCGCGCATCGCATCGAGGTGGGCCTGGAGCCGGCGTGCGTCATCGTCTGCCCCGAGCGCGCGATCATCGCCGGCGATCTCGACGATCCGACCTCGCCCTATCGCCACGATCGTGGCGCGCGAGCCGGTGCAGGTGAGGAAGGCGGAACAGGGCACGCGGCCGAAGGTCTTCTATCTCGGTGCCGATGCCGCGGCGCTGACCCCCGAGCTCCAGACGCCGTCGGAGGGCTATCTCTGGGCCGAGCGTCCCCGCGAGGAAGTCGACCTGATGAAAATGGTCGCCGCCGTGCAGGACACGGGGCGGGACCACGGAGCGCCGGCGATGAGCCGGCCAGTCTACGATGCGCCGCACGCCGTCCGGCCCTGGGGCTGGAAGGTGTCGGCCTATCTGTGGACGAAATCCATCGCGGCCGGCGCGCTCCTCGTCGCCGCCTTCGCCGGCTCCGAGGCGTGGGGAAGCCTCTTCAACACCGTGGCGCCGGCGCTCAGCCTGGTGTTGCTGGCTATCACGACGGCGCTGCTGGTCGGCGACCTCAAGCGCCCCGAGCGCTTCGCGTACATCGTGCTGAAGCCGAACTGGCGCTCGTGGCTCGTGTGGGGTGCCTGGATCCTGATGGCGTTCGGAGCCGCGGGCGCCGTCTGGCTCGCGGCCGGCGCGACGGGGCGATCGGAGCTACTCCACGCCTCGCTCATCCCGTCGATGCTGCTGGCGCTCGCGACCGCGGGCTACAGCGCGTTTCTATTCGGGCAGGCCGAGGGGCGCGACTTCTGGCAGAGCCCGCTCGTGCTGCCCCATCTGATCGTCGCCGCCGTGCTGGCGGGCGCCGCGACCCTGTCGGTTGCCGCCGCGGTGGCGACGCCTCTGAACGCCGAAGCCGACCCGAGCGCCACCCTGTGGCCGCTGCTGTTCCTGTCCCTGGTGGCCCACGGCTTTCTCGTCGGGCTCGAGGTGCTCAATCGCCACGCGGTCCACGATGCGGCGCTCGCCGCGCGCATGATCCGGCGAGGCCCGCAGCGGATGCGCTTCTGGGGCGGCGTGGTGGTGGGCGGCGTGCTGGCGCCGATGATCCTGATGATCGCCGGCGCCGCTTCGGACTCGAACGCCCTGAGCGCTGTCGGAGCGCTCCTCGCGCTGGCGGGCCTCTGGCTCTGGGAGGACCTGTGGGTGAAGGCCGGGCAGTCGGTTCCGTTGAGCTGAGCTCGATTCCGCCGAGACGATAGGACGACCATGACTGAGCGTGCGGCCGCACCACTTCATCCCGTCGCCCGGGAGCTCGCCGCGTCCCAGGGCGGACTCATGAGCTATCCGCCCGTCGAGCGCTGGGAAGACTGGGAAGAGTACGACCCGGTCGCCTGGCCCAAGAAGGTCAAGCGGCGGTACTCGCTGATCCCGACGATCTGCTTCAACTGCGAGGCCGGCTGCGGTCTCCTCGCCTACGTCGACCGGGAGACGCTCGCGATCCAGAAGTTCGAGGGCAACCCGGCGCATCCCGGCAGCCGCGGGCGCAACTGCGCCAAGGGCCCCGCGACCTTGAATCAGGTGACCGATCCCGAGCGGATCCGCTATCCGCTGCGGCGGGTCGGGCCGCGCGGGGGAGGCCGATGGGAGCGCGTTACCTGGGACGAGGTCCTCGACGATATCGGCGGGCGGATTCGCAAGGCGCTGGTCGAGGGGCGGCAGCGAGAGGTCATGTATCACCTGGGCCGACCCGGGCACGAGCTCGTCTACCTCCAGCGTGTCTTCCACGCCTGGGGCATCGACGGCCACAACAGCCACACGAACGTCTGCTCGTCGAGCGCGCGCGCGGGCTACGCCTTCTGGCACGGCATGGACCGCCCGTCGCCCGATCACGCGAACGCGCGCTTCATCCTGCTGCTCTCCTCGCACCTGGAGACCGGCCACTACTTCAACCCGCACGCCCAGCGGATCATGGAGGCGAAGGCGCGCGGCGCCAAGATCGCGGTCTTCGACACGCGGCTGAGCAACACCGCCTCGATGGCCGACTGGTGGCTGGCGCCCTGGCCCGGGTCTGAGTCGGCTGTTCTCTTGGCGATGGCCCACATCCTCGTGCGCGAGAAGCTCTACGACCGGGAGTTCGTTCGCCGCTGGGTGAACTGGGACGAGTACCTGCGCGAGGAGCGCCCCGATCTGCCCGTCGCGTTCGAGTCGTTCGAGCTCGCGATCGACGAGCTGTACGCGCGGTTCACCCCGGAGTACGCCGAGGCCGAGAGCGGCGTCTCCGCCGCGAGCATCGTGGAGATCGCCCGCGAGATCGGCCGCGCCGGCTCCGCGCTGGCGACCCACATCTGGCGCAACACCGCCGCCGGTAACCTGGGCGGTTGGCAGGTGGCGCGCGCGCTCGAGCTGATCGTGGTGCTCATGGGCGCCGTCGGCACGCCCGGGGGCACCGCGCCCAGCGCCTGGAACAAGGCGGTGCCGGCCCCGCCGATGATGCCGCCGCCGGGCAAGATCTGGAGCGAGCTCCTCATGCCGCGGGAGTACCCGCTCGCGTTCTTCGAGATGAGCTTCTTGCTGCCGCACTTCCTGCGAGAGGGCCGCGGCAAGCTCGCGATGTACTTCACGCGCGTCTACAACCCGGTGTGGACGAATCCGGATGGCATGTCGTGGATCGAGGCCCTGACGGACGAGACCAAGGTCGAGCGACATGCGTGCCTGACCCCGATCTGGAGCGAGACGGCGTGGTTCGCCGATTTCGTGCTGCCGATGGGGCACGCCTCCGAGCGCCACGATCTCATGTCGCAGGAGACCCACGCCGCGCGGTGGATCGGGTTCCGGCAGCCGGTGCTGCGCGTGGCCCTCGAGAAGGCGGGCAAGCGCTTCGATCTCACCTGGCAGGCGCACGAGGCGGCGGGCATCGGGCAGGTCTGGGAGGAGGACGAGTTCTGGATCGAGCTCTCCTGGCGGATCGACCCCGATGGCTCGCTCGGCATCCGGAAGTATTTCGAGTCGCCCTATCGCCCGGGCGAAAAGCTGAGAATCGAGGAGCAGTACCGCTGGATGTTCGAGAACAGCGTCCCCGGGCTTCCGGAGGCCGCCGCGAAGGAGAAGCTGACGCCGCTCGAGTATATGCGCAAGTACGGCGCGTTCCTGATCGAGGACGGCGTCTACCGGACCCACGAGCAAGCGCCCGGGGCAAAGGATCTGGACGGCGCGACGGTCGAGCCGGTCAGCAAGGTCCTCATGAAGGGCGGCCAGGCGGTCGGCGTGGAGATCGACGGCCGGCGCCACATCGGATTCCCCACGCCCTCGCGCAAGCTCGAGTTCTTCTCCAAGACGTTGAAGTCGTGGAAATGGCCGGAGCAGGCGGTGCCGAACTACATCCGGAGCCACGTCCACTGGTCGAACCTCGACCGCGCGAATGGCGAGATGGTGCTGCTGCCGACGTTCCGGCTGCCGACCTTGATCCACACGCGGTCGGGCAACGCGAAGTGGCTCTACGAGATCTCCCACACGAACCCGCTCTGGCTCCATCCGGAGGACGCGACGCGGCTCGGCGTCGGGTCCGGCGATCTCCTGAAGGTCGCCACGCGCATCGGCCATTTCGTCGACAAGGTGTGGGTGACCGAGTCTGTCCGTCCCGGCGTGGTGGCCTGCTCGCACCACCTGGGCCGGTGGCGTTTACACGAGGACGCGGGCGGCGAGCGGTGGTCGACGTCGCTGGTCGATCTGAGCCGACCCGACGCGGGCAAATGGCGGATGCGGCAGCTGCATGGGCCGCGCCCGTTCCCGAGCGACGACCCGGACTCGTCACGGATCTGGTGGAACGAGGCCGGCGTCCACCAGAATTTGACGTTCCCGGTCCAGCCCGATCCGGTCAGCGGCCAGCATTGCTGGCACCAGAAAGTGACCGTGTCGCGGCCCGGCCCCGACGATCGCTACGGCGACGTGTTCGTCGACACCGACAAGTCGTTCGAGGTCTACCGCGAGTGGCTGGCGCTCGCCCGCCCCGCTCCCGGCCCCGACAACCTCAGGCGCCCGCTCTGGTTGCCGCGGGCCTTCAAGCCCGACGCATCCGCCTACAAGATCGGCGATTCGTGAGTGGCGAATCGGCTGCGCGGGGCGACGCATCGTGAAGAATGCGGGATCGGCGCCGGGAGCCCTCGAGCGCATGACGGAGGCGACTGAGCCTATGATGGGTCGAGGGGCCGATGGCCCCGCAGGAGGACGAACGTGATGACGGACGGTCACCCCATACCCCGGCGCGAGGTCTTGAAGGCGCTCGGGGCTCTCGGCGTCGGCGTCGCGGCCGGCGGTCTGGCGCCGGGGCGAAGCGCGCAGGCGCAAGGCCCGGCGCTGGGCCAGAACGAGAGCGTGCAGGACGCGATGAAGCGGCTCTTCGGCGGCAAGACCATCAAGGACGGCTCGGCTGTCATCAAGCTCGACATCCCGCTCATCGCCGAGAACGGCAGCGTGGTCCCGGTGACGGTCAGCGTCGACTCGCCGATGACCCCGGCGAGCCACGTGAAGCACATCTACGTCATCGCCGACAAGAACCGCATCCCCGTCGTCACGCGGGTGACCCTGACGCCGGAGGCCGGCAAGGCAGCGGTGGGCGCGAACATCCGGCTGGGCGAGACCGGCGAGGTGCGCGCCGATCGTGGAGCAGAGCGATGGGACCCTTCTGCAAGTGGCGCGCGACGTGAAAGTCACCGTCGGCGGCTGCGGGGGCTGAGCCGATGTCAGACATCGGGAAGATCCGACTCCGCCTTCCGACGAGCATCAAGGCCGGCGACGTCGTCCAGGTGCGCTCGCTCATCATCCACCCGATGGAGCGCATCGAGCGTGACGCCCAGGGCAAGATCCTGACAAAGAACTACAACTACATCAACAAGGTGACCGTGACCTACCTCGGCAAGACCGTCGCGGTCTTCGACACGACCCAGAGTGTGGCCGAGAACCCATTCTTCTCCTTCACCTTCAGGGCGACCGACCCGGGCCAGCTCAAGGTCCAGTTCCTCGATACGACGGGCGGAAAGTTCGAAGGCACCGCCGACGTCAAGTTCTCGTGAGCCGCGCGCGCGGGGTGCGCGCTGTAGGCCGTCGGGGCTTCCCCGTCGGCCGAAGCGCGCTTTGACTCGAACTCGAATTCATGAGGCGCGCGACGGCGCGCCGGGCGCTCTCGTGGGCGGCCCTCGCGATGCTCGGCGCCGGCTGCGCGGGGGCGACGGTCGACGCGCCCGACTACCGCGGCGTCCCGAAGTGGTCGTCGCGCGCGCGACCCGAAGCCCGCGGCGAGTTTCGCACCCAGCCCGACGGAAAGCGCGTGGCCGTCCGCTACACCGGCTGGACGACGCGCGATTTCGAGCGCTACACGACGTACACCTACGACGATCCGCGACTCCAGCCCCCGGTGCAGCGCGTGACGATGCCGGCCGGAATCGAGGCCGACGCCCGCAAGGGCCGCGCGCTCTTCTTGAACCGCAGCAAGGGCCCATGCGTGGCCTGCCATCTGGTGCCGGGCGACGACGTCTGGCCGGCCGGCAGTGCCGGCCCCGATCAATCGGCGATCGGCGACCGCCAGGTTCCCGATCAGTATCTGTATCAGGTCGTCTGGGACGCGCGCGTGTTCTTCCCGAACACCGTGATGCCGCCCTGGGGGACCACCGGCATGTTCACCGCCGAGGAGATCGTCCACCTCGTCGCCTATCTGCAGACGCTCAAGGGGCCGGCGGCGCCTGAGAAGGATCCGAATCGCAATCCCTTCACGCGCGCGAAGCCCGTGGGCTTCGGCGACAATCTCGATCCCACGAACAATCCGGCGGTGCTCCTGGCCGAGTCCGCCGAGGTGTTGTGGATCGGGCGCGGAGCCTCGGGCAAGGCGTGCGCGGATTGCCACGAGGCCGACTCGACGCGGGCGATGCGCGGTGTCGCGACGCGGTATCCGAGGTTCGTGAAGGCCTACGGGCGCGTCATGAGCGTCGAGGACTTCCTCGAGGTCCACGCGCCCGAGACGACCGGCCGCGCGATGGCGAGCGAGTCGGCCGACAACCTCAACATGACGATGCTCGTCAAGCGCGCGTCGAACGGTCTGCCGGTGAGCGTCGACGTCGCGAGCCCGGAGGCGCGGGCGGCGCTCGCGCGGGGCAAGGCGAGCTTCTACCGGCGCGTAGGGGAGCGGAACCACTCGTGCGCCGATTGCCACACCGTCGAGGCGGCCGCCGGCAAGTTCCTGGGCGGCCGCCTCCTAGCCGACGTGAAAACCGGCCTGACCCGGCATTTCCCGACGTGGCGGACCGATCGAGCCGAGGTGTGGGACATGCGCAAGCGCTTCCAGTGGTGCATGACGCCGCTCGGGATGAACATGCTCGCGTCGGATTCCGTCGAGTACGCGGAGCTCGAGCTCTACCTGACGGTCTTCGACAACGGCAAACCCCTCAGCGTGCCCGGGATCCGCCACTAGCGCATGGACGTCTCACGGCGCGACCTGCTCACCTTGCTCGCGGTCGCCGCGGGCGCGGGGCTCGCGCCGCGGAGCGTCGAGTCGGCCGACGGCCCTGCGCGCCTCTACGCCTTCGAGCCGCTCGGCAACGTGACCCTGCTGCACATCACCGACGCGCACGCCACGCTCCGCCCCGTGTTCTATCGCGAGCCCGACTCGGTGATCGGCGTCGGCGCCGAGCGCGGCCGGCCGCCCTTTCTCACCGGCCCCGAGCTGCTCCGCGCGTACCATGTGGCGCCGGGCACGGTGGAGGCGTACGCCTACACGTATCTCGACTTCGCCGCGCTCGCGTCGCGGTACGGCCGGATGGGCGGCTATGCCCATCTCGCCACCCTGGTGCGGCGGATCCGAGACGAGCGCGCCGGGCGGACGCTCGTGCTCGACGGCGGCGACACGATCCAGGGCTCGGCGACCGCCCTCTGGAGCCGCGGCGAAGACATGGTGCGGGTCTCGAACCAGCTCGGCGTGGACGTCTTCGCGCCGCACTGGGAGTTCGTCTACGGCATCGACCGCGTCAAGGAGCTCTTCGGCGATCGCGAGCGGAAAGGCCTCTTCGGTGGCGACTTCGTCGCCCACAACGTGACCGAGCTCAACTGGGCGCAGCGCCCGTTCCACCCGTACACGATTCGCGAGGTCGGCGGCGCGCGGGTGGGCGTCATCGGCCAGGCGTTCCCGTACACGCCCGTTTCCCACCCCCGCCGCTTCGTGCCCGATCTCACATTCGGGATCCGGGAAGACGGCGTCCAGTCGCTGGTCAACGAGCTCCGCGACGAGAAAAAGGTGGACCTGGTCGTCCTGCTCTCGCACAACGGGATCGCCGTCGACTTGAAGCTCGCCGGGCGCGTCCACGGCCTCGACGTCGTCCTGGGCGGTCACACCCACGATGCCCTGCCGCAGCCGATCCTCGTCGGAGGCACCCTCGTCGTGAACTCCGGCTCGCACGGGAAGTTCCTGAGCCGGCTGGACCTGGACGTCCAGCGCGGACGCGTCCGCGCTTACCGGTATCGCCTGCTTCCGGTCCTGGCCCAGGAGGTGCCCGCGGATCCGGACATGGCGCGGCTGATCGAGGAGATTCGCCAGCCCTACGAGGCGAAGCTGAGCGAGCGGCTGGCGGTGTCCGAGACCTTGCTCTACCGGCGCGGCAACTTCAACGGCACGTTCGACGAGCTCCTCCTCGACGCGCTCCTGCGCGGCGCCGACGCTCAGATCGCGTTCTCGCCGGGCTTTCGGTGGGGAAGCACCGTCGTGCCCGGGCAGGAGATCACCCTCGAGGACGTGTACGCGCACACCGCCGTGACCTATCCGAATACGTGGGTGCGGGAGATCGCCGGAAGCGAGATCCACCAGCTGATGGAAGACGTGGCCGACAATCTGTTCCACCCCGACCCGTACTACCGCCAGGGCGGCGACATGGTGCGGTTGGGCGGCCTGACCTACACGATCGACCCATCGAAGCGAGTGGGCTGGCGTATCCGGGACATTCGCGTCGCCGGCCGAGCCATGGATCCCAACCGCCGGTACAAGGCGACGGGCTGGGCGAGCCTCACCGAGGTCGACGGCCCGCCCGCGTGGGACGTGCTGGCCGGCCACCTTCGAAGTCTCGGGCGCGTGAAGCTCACGCCGCGCGCCCGCGTCCGGGTCGTGTGAGGCGAGAGAGAGTGGGCATTCGAATCGTTCCCGGGTGCCTCGCGCTCGCGCTGATCGGACTCGCGCTGCTGCCGGCTGCCGCGGCGGACGACGCGCTCGACGATCTGCTCGCGGCGCTCCAGATCGCGCCCTTCGGCGACCAGCGCCCGTCGCCGTTCGCGCTCGAATCGCTCGACGGCCGGAAGGTCGCGCTGGCCGACATCCGCGGCCGCGCCGCTCTGCTCTATTTCTGGGAGAGCACGTGACGCTACTGCGCGAGGGAGTTGCCCTCGACGATCGAGCAAGTCCACCGGGACCTCAAGGACCAGGGGCTCGTCGTGTTGGCCATCAACCTCGGCGAGGAGCGCGACCTGGTCGCGGCGTGGGTGAAGAGCCGCGGGGTGACGTCGACGGTACTGCTCGACGCGAACGGCGAGGCCCAGAAGAGCTATCAGATCGCCTACACGCCCACCGTGTTCCTGGTCGATCGTCAGGGCCGGCTGGTCGGCAAGGCGATCGGCGAGCGCCGGTGGGCGGACGAGCAGGGCAGGGCGCTGCTGCGCCGGCTGCTGGCGCGCCCGAGCTAGTCAGCGGCGCCGGCGCGGCGGGCCGCCGGCCTCGCTGAGCGCCGACCGCAACGCCTGCAGTAGCGCTCGAGCGGCCGCCGACAGCGGTCGCGGGCGCGGATGGATCACGTCGAGGCTGCGGGCGATCGGCTCGGCGTCGACGATCTCGATCGCCACCAGGCTGCGCCGGCGTAGCTCGCGCCCGACCGCCAGGTGCGGGAGGAAGGCGAGCCCCATCCCGCGTTCCACCATGCGCTTCGCCGTCTCGATCGTTTCGACCTCGAGCGCCACGTTGGGGACGAGCCCAGCCCGGCGGAACAGCCCCTGGGTCAAGGTCCAGTCGCTCGAGCCGCGATCGAAGAAGATCAGCGGCCGATCGGCGATCTCCTCGAGACGCGCCCGACGTGTACTCGAAGGCCAGGATGCTGCGCGGCCCACCAGGATGAGGGGATCGTCACGGAGACTCACCGTCTCGACCTCGGGATGATGCAGCGAGCGGGCGAGGCCGATCTCGGCCTCCCCGCGCAGGACCATCTCGAGCACCTCCTTCGAGTGGCCAGACCGGACGGTGATCATCACGTCCTTGTGCGAGACCTGAAACCGCTTGAGGACGTCGGGCAAGAGGTAGGTGCAGATCGACAGCACGGCGGCGATCTGGATCGCGCCACCGCTCGCGGGACGGATGTCGTGCACCGCCTGCCGGGCGAGGGCGGCGGCCTGCAGCAATTGCTCGGCGTGCGGCCGGAGCGCGCGGCCGGCCGCCGAGAGCGCCAGCCCGTGGCCCTGCCGGCCGCGCTCGAAGAGCCGCACGCTCAGCGAATCCTCGAGCGCACGGATGCGCGCGCTCACCGCCGGCTGCGTGAGGCGCAGCGCCGCGGCGGCGCGCCGGAAGCCGCCGAACGTTCCGACCGCGAGAAACGCCTCGACCTGAGGGATTTCCATCAGGGCTCCATTCCGGGATCCACCCTAGTGATAAATTTATTTTATCCCGGATATAAAAACAATCACGTTGATTTGTCGGTCACCCGCTTGCACTCTAGAAAGCACGAACACGCATCACGCGGACGCGAACGCGGAGGAGGAGCGAGCGATGTCGACGACGTGCGAGTGCGGAGTGACGCTCGAGCAGGCGGGCCGGACCGCGCGCTGCCAGGAGTGCGACGTGGCGGCCTGCCCGAGCTGCGTCATCAACGTGGAGGCCGTCACCTATTGTCGGTGGTGCGCGACCGTACTGACGCGCCACCGGGTCGCCTGAGGAGGGATCGATGCCGGAGGGCAAAGGACGCCAGTTCCGACGTCTGCTGAAGGAAGAGCCGTACCTGTTCACGGGCGGCATCTACCAGCCGCTCGACGCCCAGATCGCCGAGCGGGTAGGCATGAAGTCGATCTACCTGAGCGGCTACTCGATGGCGCTGCACAACGCGTGGCCGGACATGGGCTTTCTGACCCAGACCGAGGTCGCGAGGATCGCGTCGATGGTCGCCTCGGCCACGAGCCTTCCGGTCATCGCCGATGCCGACGACGGCTACGGCAACGCGCTGTCTACGATCCGGACGGTGCAAGAGTTCATCAAGACCGGCGTTGCCGGAATTCATCTGGAGGACCAGCGCTTTCCCAAGCGCTGCGGCCATATCGCCGGCAAGACGATCGTGAGCTTCGAGGAAGCGCTGGGCAAGTATCGCGCCGCCCTCGACACGCGCGACCGCCTCGACCCCGACTTCGTGATCATCGCCCGGACTGACGCCTACGGGGCCGTCGGCGGGAGCCTCGAGGAGGCGATCCGCCGCGGCCGCGCCTACGCCGACGCGGGCGTCGATTCCGTGTGGTGCGAGCTCTCGAACGCTTCCCGCGAGCCCGCGGTGGCCTTCGCCCGGGCGATGCGCGAGACGCACCCCGACCTGCCGCTGTCGTTCAACTACTCGTCCTCGTTCCGCTGGCATCAGGATCCGAACCCGTTCACGTTCAAGGAGCTTGGCGAGCTCGGCTACAAGTTCATCTTCATCACGCTCTTCGCGTCCCATGCGGCGACGTACGCCACGTGGAATGCGATGGAGGAGCTGGTGCGCGACGAGGAGCAGGCGCAGTGGATGCTCGAGAAGGCGAAGGTGGGTCACCCGACCGAGAGCCATCACGTAATGGCCCGGGTCGCCGACTTCCAGGAGCTCGAGAAGAAATACATTCCCGGCACCGAGGAGCGGATCAAGTCCTCGGCCGGCTTCGACGACCATCGGATGCACTGATCGGCGGTCCCATCGAGCGCGGTCGCAGGTGTGCCCAGCGCGCACTACTCGGGTCGCCGGTCGGCCCCGGCACCGGCGATCCGGGTAGCGTCCGGACGTCCTACTCCAATCCTCGATACCATCCGGGCGGCGGATCCATGTGCTGCTCGCGCTTCCATCCGCGCGCGGACAGGCAGGCCCGGTAGTAGCCCTCGTAGACGATGCCGTATTGAGCCGCCGACGGGCTCGGCGCGGCTTCCTTCGCGCACTCGCGGCTGTCGCGGTCGAACTGCTCCTGGGTCGCGCCGGCCTGGCCCCAATAGTGCTTTCCGCAGCCGGTGAGAGCCGTGACCGCAAAGACGACGGCGATCACGACCCTTGCCATGCGAGACGAGCTCATGACCGCCTCCCGCCCGAGTCTTTGTCCGATTCGCGCCCATTGTGATACCCGTAGCGTCAGCCGGACAAGCGCCGGATGAGCCTTCTGCTCGGAGGAACGTTGTGATGGCAGGACGAACGGCATGGCGCGGCGCTCTTTTCCTGGCGGCGCTGTCGCTGGTTGGGGCGGGCTGCACCCTGGGCGCCGCCCAGCAGCCGCCCGTCAATCCGGTCGGCGCCGCCGATCTCAAGCCGACACGCCCGGACCCCACCGCCGGGGTCGTCGCCGTCCGGTCGGGATTCGACGCGCGCAAGTATTCCGCGCTCGCAATCCAATCGTTCCCGGTGACCGACTCCGGCATGATGAGCAAGGAAGAAGCTCAGCTGACCGTGGCCATTCCCCCCTACTTCCAGCTCCAGGTCGTTCAACGGCTCCGCGCTACCAACGCGTACACGCGCGTCGACCTCGTGAAGGAGGGAAGCGCGGCGCCGACCGGTGAAGGGCTCTTGCGGCTCGAAGGGCGAATCACGCGGCTCGCGGCCGGCGACGACACCTCGGCGTGGGTGCCGTTCTCCGGCTACACCCGGCTCGGGGACCGGATGAAGGTGCAGATCGAGACCAGTGTGGTGGACGCGCAGACCGGCGAGGTCATGGCCGTCACCGCCGATCGTCGAGAGGGGCCGAACTCGGGCTTCCAGACCGCCGAGTCGTTCGTGCACGAGTCGTGCGAGGCCATGGCGCGCGACCTCGTGCAGTTCCTCGAACGCCTCGCCAGGGGTGAGGTGGTCTCGGGCAACTAGTATGATGGGGGCCGTGGCCCGCCCGTGCATCCGATAGTCGACCGCGTCGAGACGGACGTGCTGATTCTCGGCGCGGGCGGCGCCGGACTCTGCGCCGCGCTCCACGCGGCCGACCGGTCACCGAATCTCTCGGTCACCGTGGTCGTCAAGGGGTTGCTGGGCCGCGCCGGCTGCACGCGCATGGTGCAGGGCGGCTACAACGCGGTGCTGACCGAGCCCGACTCGCTCGACGCGCACTTCCTCGACACGCTCGCGGGCGGCGGCTGGATCAACGACCAGGAGCTCGTGTGGACGCTCGTCGTCGAGGCGCCGAGGCGGGTGCTCGAGCTCGAGTCGCGCTACGGCTGCCTCTTCGACCGCACGGCGGAAGGGCGGATCCACCAGAAGCCCTTCGCCGGGCAGAGCCACGATCGGACGATCCACAAGGGCGACCTCACCGGCATCGAGATCATGAATCGCCTCTCCGAGCAGGCGCTTGGACGCGAGAACGTCCGCGCCCTCGAGGAGTGCCGGGCCGTCGAGCTCCTGTTGGACGGCGAGGGGCGCTGCGACGGTGCGCTCGTGCTCGACATTCGGACCGGGCGCTTCGTCGTCGTGACCGCCCGCGCGACCTTGCTGGCGATGGGCGGCGGGCCGACCATGTACAAGGTCGTCGCGTGCTCGGCTGACAAGGCCGCCGACGGCATCGCGCTCGGGTATCGTGCGGGGCTCCCGCTCCGCGACATGGAGATGATCCAGTTCCATCCGACGGGCCTCGTGATCCCCGACTCGCTGATGACCGGTGCCTTGCTCGAGGAGGGGCTGCGCGGCGCCGGTGGCCATCTGCGAAACGGACGCGGCGAGCGGTTCATGGAGCGCTACGATGCGGCGCGGATGGAGCGCTCGACCCGCGACCTGGTGGCGCGCGCGTCGTTCCTCGAGGTCGTCGAGGGGCGGGGCACGCCGAACGGCGGTGTCTGGATCGACGTCTCGCATCTCGGCGCCGAGGTCGTCGAGCGAAACTTCCGCGGCATGGTGCGGCGCTGCCGGGACTTCGGCCGGGACCTCGCGCGCGGGCCGGTCGAGGTCGGCCCGACGACGCATTTCATGATGGGTGGCGTCGTCGTCGATACCGCGTGCGGCACCGCGATCGAGGGGCTCTTCGCGGCGGGCGAGGACACGGGGGGCGTCCACGGCGCCAACCGCCTGGGCGGGAACGGCGTCGCCGAGTCGACCGTGTTCGGCGGCATCGCCGGCGACGTCATGGCGGATTTCGTCGCCGGACGCGCGACCCCGGGCGCCGGCGACGCGGGTGTGGCCGACGTCGTCGCGCGGATCACGGCGCCGCTAGGGCGACGGGGCGGCGACCTCTACGGGCTACAGCGCGAGCTGCGCGAGCTCATGTGGGAGCGTGCCGGGCTCGTGCGCGACGGCGCGGGGCTCAGGGCCGCCGCGGCGGCGGCCGAGCGCCTCGCCGCCGAGCTCTCCCGCATCGGCGTGCCCGGCGGAGCGGCGTTCAACCTGGCGTGGCAGGACTGGATCAATCTGACGAGCCAGACGACGGTCGCCGGCCTGATCGCCGCCAGCGCCCTGGCGCGCACCGAGAGCCGCGGCGCCCACTATCGCAGCGACTTCCCCGCGCCGTCGACCGCGCCGCTACACACCGTGCGAGTCCAGTCGCGCGCCGGCGAGGCAGCGGTGTGGACGGAGCCGGTGGCGTTGACGCGTGCGACCACCGCCGGAGCGGGGCGCGTCTCGTCGATGGTCGAAGTTGGTGACTGACTCGACACAGGTCAAGGAGGGTACGACAATGGCGTTCGACGACGAAGCGTTCGTGGATCGATTCAACACCGTGTGGAACGGGCACGACGTCGATGGGATTCTCTCCATGATGACCGACGACGTCATCTTCGAGGCCTCGTTCGGCAAGGACCCGTGGGGATCGCGCGTCGTCGGCAAGCCGGCGGTCCGTGAATTCCTCGCCGAGATGTTCGAGCGGGTGCCCGACATCCGCTGGGACGAGATCCGCCATTTCGCCGCCCCCGAGCTCGCGGTGGTCGAGTGGCTGACCACCGGAACGCCCCGCGGGTCGACGCGCTTCGAGGTGCAGGGCTGCGACCTGCTCAGCCTGCACAACGGCAAGATCGCGGCGAAGCGCTCGTACCGCAAGGGGCAGCTCTAGCCGAAACGGCGCTCAGTGCGCGGGGCCGCGGGCCTTGAAGGTCGGCGCGGCCACACCCTCGATCGCCACGTTGACGCACGCAGGGCGGGCCGACGCGACGGCGCGCGCCATGGCGGCCTCGAGCTCCTCGGGCCGCTCCACGTGTTCGCCGTGGCCGCCCAGCGCTTCGACGACCCGGTCGTAGCGCGACGGGAGCAGCTCGCAGCCCACCGCGCGCGCGGCTCCGTAGTGCTGGATCTGCAGCTGGTACTCCGCATTCCAGCGCGCGTCGTTACCGACGACCGCCACGATCGGCAGACCATAGCGGAGCGCCGTGTCGAACTCGAGCGCGTGATAGCCGAACGTGCCGTCTCCCAGGGTCGTGATCACGGCGCGGTCGGGATGGGCGAGCCTGGCGGCAAGCGCCATCGGCAGCGCGCTGCCGATGGAGCCCGACGGGCCGTTGATCAGCCGGGTTCGGGCGACCAGGGCGGCCTGGGCCCACTGGCCGAATTCCCCGCCGTCGCTGACGAGCACCGCGCCGCGGTCGAGGTAAGGCTGGATCGCGGCGCAGAGGCGCACCGGATGGATCGGCGCGCGCCCGGAGCTCTGGAGCTCGCTCCAGCCGGCCGGGAGCATCGTGCGTGTCGTCTCGATCTCTTCGGCCCAGTCGGTTCGCCGCCACTGCCGGGCGCGGGCGGCGGCCGTGAGCTGATCGATGCTCGCGAGCAGATCGCCAGACTCGACGAAGTCGAGATGGACGAATCGGACATCCCCGGCGAACGCGGGCGGGCGGCCGAACCTCAAGGTGTAGTCGAGCTTCTTGCCGACCAGCAGCACCAGGTCCGCGTCGGCCAGACACGCAGCCGCGGCGCGGAGCGACGGATCGTTGACACCGCGCGGGCTCTCCATGACGAGCGCCGGAACGTTCGTCCGGGCCGCCAGCGCCGTGACCGCCCGCCCGCGAGCCCCGCGCCCCATCGCCGGGCCGGCGACGATCAGCGGGCGCTTGGCCTCGCCGAGAAGCTCGAGCGTCTCGCGAGGCGAGCTGACCGACGGGGCGGACGTGGGCGTCGGCGCTGACGTGCGCGCCGCGGCCGCGGTCACCGCCTCGAGCACGTCGCTGGGCAGGCTCACGTGGACGGGGCCGGGGCGGCCGGTCGTCGCCAGGGCGAGAGCCCGGTCGATGTCGTCGCCGAGCGTGTCGGCGCGCTCGGCCAGCCACGAGGCCTTCGTCACGGGACGCGCGGCTCCGACCTGGTCCATCTCCTGGAAGGCGCCCGTCCCTAGCTGACCACGCGGCGCGTGGCCGCTCAGCAGGACCACGGGCGATTCGGACATCAGGGCGCCGTAGAGCGCGGAGACGGCGTTGCAGTGTCCGGGACCCGCGGTGACCAGTGCTATCCCGGGCTCGTCGGTCAGGCGCCCCCACGCATCCGCCATGTGCACGGCGGCGGCCTCATGCCGCGTATGAACGAGGGTGATGTCGCGCCCGACGGTGGCGTCGTAGATCGACAGGATCTGATTGCCGGAGAGCGTGAAGAGATGCCTGACGCCGCGGGCCGCCAGCGCGTCGACGAGGCATCGGGCTCCGGTCCGTGACATGCGATCGATAATACGGTAGCTTGGCGGGCCGTGAGCCGCGTTCTCAAGCGCGAATGGGGCACCGCGGAGGGCTGGCGCGACACGAAGGCCGGCATGTGGGCGTGGCTCATCCAGCGCGCCGCGGCCGTGGCGCTGCTCCTCGTGATCGCTCTGCATCTGGCGAATCCGTTCCGCCACGGCGTTCAGGCGGCGCTCCTCGCCCTCGTGCTGGTTCACGCGCTGCTCGGCGTGCGCGCGATCCTGCTCGACTTCGGTCTCGCGCACCGCTGGCACCGTGCGCTGTTCGCGCTCGCGCTGGTGCTCGCGACGGTGATCTTCGGCGTCGTCTGGATGTGGAGGTGGTACTGACCCGGGCGAGCTACATTGGGCGCGACGACACGATCGCCGTGTAGAGCGTGGTCTGGCGATAGAAGTGTCGCAGCACGTAGTGCTCGTTGACGTCGTGCTGCTGGTTGTTACTGTTGGCCGCCGGAATCCAGAGGCACGGGATCCCCAGGACGTCCGTGAAGACGTGCAGGGGCAGGGTGCCGCCGAGAATCGGCAAGGCCACCGGCTCCTCGCCGCCGTGCTCCTCCAGCAGGCGTAGAAGCCAGCCGAACTCCGGCCGCGCGGGCGACGTGTAGCTGGCCGGCTGCCCGTCGGTCTCGACCGTGAACGTGATGCCCGGCGTGCGGCTCTGGTGGTCGGCGACCGCGCGCTGGACGATGTCGACCATCGCGGCGACCGGCGTGTCGGGCGTCAGCCTGATGTCCAGCCGCGCGTGGGCCGTGCGGGGGATGATGGTCCGCCGCAGGTTCGGCGAGGCGCCGTCGGACATGAAGCTGTTGATGTTCACGGTCGGCTTCAAGAACGGCGTCCACACCGCTTTGTCCTCCCACTTCGCGAATACCTCGCTCGCCTCGTGCCGGAACGCCTCGTGCTCGGTCGACCAGGCCTGGACGCGCGCCTCGATGTCGCCGATCAGCCGGGCGAGGGGAAGGACCGGATTCGGCACGATGTTGCCGTAGTTGCCGGAGTGGACCGAGGCCGTCTGGCCGTTGTCGGCGAGGAGATTGACGGTGAGCAGGCCACGCACGCCCATCACGAGCGTGGGAGCGTTCTTCTGCTTGGGCCCGTCGGAGCCGATGAGGACGTCCGCGGCCAGCTTGTCTCGATGGGCGCGGGCAATCGCCGCGAGGTTCGGGCTGCCGTGCTCCTCCTCGCCGTCGAGGATGATCTTGACCTTCCAGCGCGCACTGCCGGCTTGGACGGCGTCCATGGCCCCGAGGACGTTCGACACGTGCTGGCCCTTGTTGTCGGCGCCGCCGCGCGCCACCAGCACCAGGTCTTCCAGGGCCTGGTCGCCGACCAGGCGCGGCTCGACCGCGCGTCCGTCGAGGAAATACGCCGGCACGAACGGCTCGCACGCGATGCCCTCCCACTTCCAGCGGCTCACGTCGCCGGTGGGCTGGACGTCGTAGTGGCCATAGAGAAGCAAGGTCGGCGCGCCCGGGGGGCCCGGCAGCTCGCCGTAGAGGGCGGGCGTGCCGCGGCCATCGGCGGGCGCCAGGGGCGTGAGGTCGAGGCCAATCCCGCGCCAGAGAGCGCGGACCGCTTCGATCATCTCGGGTGTCACCTGGCGGCTGATGGTCGGGATGCGCAGATAGCGATCGAGGAGCTCGAGCCGGTCGTGACGCGACGACATGGAAGTGGCGGTAGTATAACGCCGACGATGGCCTCATCCGTCACGCTCCGCGTCTTTCGCTGGACCGCCGGCCAGGCCGAGCGCCTTGACGAATTCAAGGTCGCCGCCGCGGCCGACACGACGGTGCTCGACGCGCTCGTCGAGATCCAGCGCGCGCAGGACGCCACGCTCGCGTTCCGCTTCGCCTGCCGCGTCGGGATGTGCGGATCGTGCGCAATGGTGGTGAACGGCCGCGAGCGGTGGGCCTGCCGCACACGCTTGGCGTCGCTCGGCCAGGGCCCGGTGAGCGTGCGCCCGCTCTATCACTTTCCGCTGCTCCGCGATCTGGTCGTGGACATGACGCCATTCGCGGCGAAGCTCCGCGAGGTCAACGCGGCGCTCACGCCCCGCGAGGGGGCTCCACCGTACGCACTGGTGTCGGGCGGCTCCTCCGAGCGGCGCGAGATCGACCTGGCGATCGAGTGCATCGGCTGCGGGATGTGCGTCTCGGCCTGCACGATGGTGGGGCACAACGAGCGGTTTCCCGGACCGGCGGCGCTCAACCGCGCGCTGACCCTCGAGCTCGACCATCGCGACGATGGTGGCGCGGCGCGCTGGCGCGTTCTCCTCAGCGACGACGCGCTCGCCCGCTGTCACGGGCAGGGCAACTGCACCGAGGTCTGCCCGATGGGCTTGTCGCCGGCCGACTCGATTCGCCGGCTTCGCCGGCTGGCTGTCTCTCGCCTGTTCGGTCTGACGGGTTGATCCGCCTGGGCGAGCTGACCTCACCCGGCGCCGCAAGGATTGCCCGCGATCCACGCGCCGTCGTGTTCCTTCCGCTCGGCGCGATCGAGCAGCACGGCCCGCATCTTCCGCTGCTGGTCGACTGGCGCGGCGCCGAGGAGCTGGCGCGCCGGGTCGCGCCGCACCTGCGCCGCGCCGGCTGGCGTCCGGTTCTGGCTCCATCGATCCCGTACGGTGTCAGCACCCTGGCCGTCGGCTGGCCGGGGACTGTCTCGCTCTCGGTCTCCACGCTCCGCCGACTGATCGTCGAGGTCGTCGGGGGGCTCGCGAGCCACGGGTTCCGACGATTCGTGCTGACCAACTATCAGGCGGATCCGGATCACCTGATGGCGATCGCAGCGGCTCGGCGCGCGCTCGCTCGCCGCCGTGTGCGGGTGCTCGTCGCGGGCTTCGCGCCCGGAGTGAGACCGCCGACGCCGATGGTCAATGGCCGGGTCCGGGCGCTGATGCGGAGCCCGAACCCCGACGCGGAATGGCATTCGGGCGAGCTCGAGACCGCCTTCATGCTGTCGGTCGAGCGCAGGCTGGTCCGCCGACAAGTCGCCCGAAGGCTGGCGCCGGCCTGGTTCGACGTTCACCGTGCCCTCGCTCGCGGCGCCCGCAACTTTCGCGACCTCGGCCCGGGCGGGGCGGGCTACTTCGGCTGGCCGGCCGTGGCGCGAGCACGGACGGGCCGCGTCGTCATGGCGTTGCGCGGCCGACTGATCGCCCGAGAGCTCCGGAGAGCCCTCGGGACACCGCCCCGTTCTTGACCCTGTCGGCGCGGCGCGTTAGAGTGAAGCGCATTCAAATCGATGAGATGGGCCGCAATACGTTCGGCCACGGGCACGCCGGGTTCGGGGTCGGCTGGGCTTCGAACGCCGCGCCAGGAGAGCTAGACTGATGGCAAGACCGAAGATCACGGTCGTCGGCGCCGGCAATGTCGGCGCGACCGTCGCCCAATATGCGGTGGAGAAGGAGCTCGGCGACGTCGTGCTGGTAGACGTGATCGAGGGGATCCCGCAGGGCAAGTCGCTCGACCTGGCTCAGGCAGGCCCGGTGCACGGCTTCGACTCGTCCCTCGTCGGCACGAACGGCTACGACGAGACCGCCGACTCCGACGTCGTCGTCATCACCGCCGGCATGGCGCGCAAGCCCGGCATGACGCGCGACGACCTCCTGTTCAAGAATGCCGAGATCGTCGGCTCGGTCGTCGAGCAGGTTTCGCGGCGCTCGCGCAACGCCATCCTGGTCCTGGTCACCAACCCGCTCGACGCGATGGTGCAGCTGGCGTGGAAGAAATCGGGGTTCCCGGCGGAGCGGGTCATCGGCATGGCCGGCGTGCTGGACTCCGCGCGCTTCCGTACGTTCATCGCGCGAGAGCTCAACGTCTCGGTGGAGAACGTCACCGCGTTCGTGCTGGGCGGCCACGGCGACACGATGGTGCCGCTGCCGCGCTACTCGACGGTGGCCGGCATCCCGATCACCGATCTCCTCTCGAAGGAGCGTATCGACGCGCTCGTCACGCGCACGGCCAACGGCGGCGCCGAGATCGTGAACTTCCTGAAGTCCGGCAGCGCCTACTACGCGCCGGGCGCCTCAGCGGTGGAGATGGTCGAGGCCATCCTGAAGGACAAGAAGAAGATCCTGCCGTGCGCCGCGTACCTGAACGGCCAGTACGGCGTGCGCGGGCTCTACGTCGGCGTGCCGGTCAAGCTCGGCCGCTCGGGCGTCGAGCAGATCATCGAGATCACCTTGACGCCCGACGAGCAAGCGGCGTTCAAGAAGTCTGCCGACGCTGTGCGGGAGCTGGTCGACAAGCTGAAGCTCTAGTCGAGGAGTCCGGAGGATGGCGAAGGTGAGAGACGTACACGTCAGCGCCATTGTCGATGCGGTCAAGAAGCTCTGCATCGGCGCCAACCTGGAGCTCGAGCCCGATATGCTGCGCGCCTTCGACCGCGCGCTGACCACCGAGCGCTCGCCGGCCGGCAGGCAGGTGCTGCAGATCCTGAAGGACAACGCGCAGATGGCGCAGACCCGGCGCATTCCTTATTGCCAGGATACCGGCTTCGTCGTGTGCTTCGTCGAGCTCGGCCAGGATGTGCACGTCACGGGCGGCGGGCTTTACGACGCGATCAACGAGGGTGTGCGGCAGGGCTATCGCGAGGGCTATCTGCGCGCCTCGATCGTGCGGTCGCCGCTCGACCGCGTCAACACCGGCGACAACACGCCGGCGGTGGTCCACGTCGACGTATCGCCGGGCGCCGAACTCAAGCTGGCGATCATGGCCAAGGGCGGCGGCTGCGAAAACCGCTCGAAGTACACGATGCTGACGCCGGCCGCGGGCATCGACGGCGTGAAGGACTTCATCATCGACTGCGTGAAGATGGCTGGTCCGGACGCCTGCCCGCCGCTCATCCTGGGCGTGGGCGTCGGCGGCACGTTCGAGAAGGCCGCGATCCTGTCGAAGAAGGCGCTGTTCCGCGAGGTCGGCTCGGCCAACCCCGATCCCACGATCGACGCGTTGGAGAAGGAGCTGCTCGCGCGCGCCAACCGGCTTGGCATCGGTCCGCAGGGCTACGGCGGTGACACGACGTCGCTCGGCATCCACGTGCTCACCTATCCCTGCCACATCACCTCGCTGCCCGTCGCCGTCACGATCGAGTGCCACGCCCACCGCCACAAAGAGGCGACCCTGTGAAGAACCTCAGTTCGAGCGCCAGCTTCGCCGGCGCAATCCTGGGGGGAGGCACGGAGGAGTGCGCCACCAGGCGCGCGACGACGGTCGGAAGGGGGGCGAAGCCCCCCTCCGAGGACTACAAGGAGGCAACGCTGTAACATGCCCACCCAGCCAGGGAAGATCATCTGGACGGAAATCGACGAAGCGCCGGCGCTTGCGACCTACTCGCTGCTGCCAGTCGTCCGAAAGTTCACCGGGGCCACCGGCATCACCATCGAGACCGCGGACATCTCCCTGGCCGGGAGAATTCTGGCCAACTTCCCGGAGGGCCTGACCGCGGCCCAGCGGGTGCCGGACTGGCTGACGCAGCTGGGTGAGCTGGCGAAGCGGCCCGAGGCCAACATCGTCAAGCTGCCGAACATCAGCGCATCGGTCCCGCAGCTCAAGGCCGCCATCAGAGAGCTGCAGGCGCAGGGCTACAAGATTCCTGACTATCCCGAAAATCCGACGAGCCCCGCCGAGCAGACGATCAAGACGCGCTACGCGAAGGTTCTGGGCAGCGCCGTGAACCCCGTGCTGCGGGAAGGAAACTCCGATCGTCGGGCCGCCGGCGCGGTGAAGGAATACGCGAAGAAGCACCCGCACAAGCTCGGCCCATGGAAGTCGGATTCGAAGGCGCACGTGGCCACCATGAGCCGCGGCGATTTCGCGACCAACGAGAAATCGGTGACCGTTGCCGAGGCGACCACCGTTCGGATCGAGTTCACCGACAAGAACGGCACCGTCACGGTCTTGAAGGACAAGATCGCGCTCAAGGCCGGCGAGGTGATCGACGGCACCTTCATGAGCAGCGCGGCGCTGGTGAGCTTCATCGAGGCTCAGATCGAGGAGGCCAAGAAGCAGGGCGTGCTGTTCTCCATCCACCTCAAAGCCACGATGATGAAAGTCTCCGATCCGATCATCTTCGGCTTTGCCGTGAAGACCTTCTTCCGGGACGTCTTCGACAAGCATGCGGCCGTCTTCAAAGAGATCGGCGTCGATCCGAACAACGGCCTGGGCGATCTGTACGCCGCGATCAAGCGCCTGCCGCCGGCCAAGCAGGCCGAGATCGAAGCGGACATCCAGGCGTGCTACGCCAAGCGGCCGGGTCTGGCGATGGTGAATTCCGACAAGGGGATCACCAACCTGCACGTGCCGAGCGACGTGATCATCGACGCCTCGATCCCCCCGATGATCCGGGACTCCGGGCAAATGTGGGGACCTGACGGCAAGCTCCGCGAAGCGAAGGCGGTCATCCCCGACCACAGCTACGCGCCGCTCTATCGCGAGGCCATCGAGCACTGCAAGCAGCACGGCGCGTTCGACCCGAGGACCATGGGCACCGTGCCGAACGTCGGGCTGATGGCTCAGCAGGCCGAAGAATACGGCTCCCACGACAAGACCTTCCAGATGTCGGCGGCCGGTACGGTTCGCATCGTCGACGCACAGGGCAAGACCCTGATCGAGCACGCCGTGGAGCCCGGCGACATCTGGCGCGCCTGCCAGGTGAAGGACGCGCCGATCCGGGACTGGGTGAAGCTCGCCGTCACCCGGGCGAGGATCACCGGCGCGCCGGCGGTGTTCTGGCTGGACAAGAACCGGGCGCACGACGCGCAGCTTATCGAGAAGGTGAACCGGTACCTTCAAGATCACGACACCAAGGGACTCGACATCCGCATCATGTCCGTCGCCGAGGCCGCGCGCTTCTCGCTGGAGCGGATGCGGGAAGGCAAGGACACGATCTCGGTGACCGGCAACGTCCTGCGCGACTACAACACGGACCTGTTCCCGATCCTCGAGCTCGGTACCAGCGCGAAGATGCTGTCGATCGTCCCGCTCATGGACGGCGGCGCGCTCTTCGAGACCGGCGCCGGCGGCTCGGCGCCCAAGCACGTCGAGCAATTCCTGGAAGAGGGCCACTTGCGGTGGGATTCCCTCGGCGAATTTCTCGCCCTCGCGGAATCGCTCGATCACATGGCGCGTGCGTCCGACAACGCCCGGGCGAAGGTGTTCGCCGAAACGCTCCACAAGGCCAACACCAAGTTCCTGGACAGCGACAAGTCGCCGTCCCGCAAGGTGGGCGAGCTCGACACGCGCGGGAGCCACTTCTACCTCGCCCTGTACTGGGCGGAAGCGCTGGCGACGCAGACCCAGGACAGGGAGCTCCAGGCGCGCTTCGCCAAGGTGGCGACGGAGCTCGCGGCGAACGAGACCAAGATCCTCGCCGAGTTGAAGGCCGCGCAGGGACGACCGGTCGAAATCGGCGGCTACTTCCGGCCCGATCCCGAGCTCGCGTCGAAGGCGATGCGCCCCAGCCCGACGTTGAACGCCATCGTGGACGCTGTCTCCTGACGATGGGCGTGACGACTGCGACCGACGGTCTCAAGGACGTCACGACGCCGCTCAGCGACGCCGACGTCGAATCGCTGAAGACCGGTGATCGCGTGCGGATCACCGGTGTGGTCTACACGGCGCGCGACGCGGCGCACGGGCGCCTGTGGCCGCTGATCCAGGAAGGTCAGCCGCTGCCGATCGACGTCCGCGGCCAGATCATCTACTACACCGGTCCGTCGCCGGCGCGGCCAGGCGACGTCGTCGGGTCGATCGGTCCCACCACCGGCAGTCGCATGGACAAGTTCACGCCCGCGCTGATCAAGCTGGGCCTCAAGGGCACCATGGGCAAGGGCGCCCGCTCGCAGGCGGTCAAGGACGCGTTCAAGCAGCACAAGGGGCGTCTACTTCGGCGCGATCGGCGGCGCCGGCGCCGTGCTCTCGCGCTTCGTCAAGCGCGTCGAGATCGTGGCGTACGAGGATCTCGGCACGGAGGCGATCCGCCGGCTCGAGGTCGAAGGATTTCCCGCCGATCGTGGTCAACGACTGCCACGGCGGAGATCTCTACCAGGACGGCATGAAGGCCTATGCTCGGGAGGAGACATGAGCAGCCGGGTGATCGGGCATTCCAGACCCTCCATCGCGGCGCCGCATCTGAGGACGGACCCGTGGTGGGGACTGCCGATCGTGGTCGTGATCGTGCTCGGCTCGTTCATCGTCTACTCGACGTGGGCGGCCTTCCAGAACGCGCACTACTTCGCGCCGCCCTACCTCTCGCCGTTCTATTCGCCGTGCCTCTACCGCTCGTGCCTGCACCCGAGCTTCGCCTTCGGGCTGCCCGACATCCATCTGCCGATCATCGGGCTGCTCTCGCCGGCGTTTCTCATCCTCGCCGGGCCGGGCCTCTTCCGGCTGACCTGTTACTACTACCGCAAGGCGTACTACCGCTCGTTCTGGCTGACGCCGCCCGCCTGTGCGGTGCCCGATCTCAAGCGCGGCTACACCGGTGAGACGAAGTTCCCGCTGATCCTTCAGGCCTTCCATCGCTATACCTGGTATCTGGCGGTGCTCTTCATCGTGATGCTCACCTGGGACGCGATCCTCGCATTCCGATTCCCGAATGGCTTTGGGGTCGGCGTGGGCACGATCGTGATGTGGATCAACGTGATCTTTCTGGCCGGCTACACGTTCTCGTGCCATTCCTGCCGCCATGTCTGCGGCGGCTACGTCAACGTGTTCTCGAAGGCGCCCGGCCGCTATCGCGTCTGGCATTTCTTGACGCGTCTGAACGAGCGCCACCCGATGTACGCCTGGCTCTCGCTCTTCAGCGTCGGCTTGACCGACCTCTACATCCGGCTCGTCTCGATGGGCGTTATTCGAGACCTGAGGATCATCTGATGGCGAATCAGGATTACGAGACACACGAGCACGACGTTCTGGTGATCGGCGCCGGCGGCGCCGGGCTGCGCGCGGCGATCGAGGCCGCGGCACAGGGCGTGTCGGTCGGCCTGGTCTGCAAGTCGCTCCTGGGCAAGGCGCACACGGTCATGGCCGAGGGCGGGATCGCCGCCGCGCTCGGCAACGTCTGGCCGGAGGACAACTGGCAGGTCCATTTCCGCGACACGATGCGCGGCGGCAAGATGCTCAACAACTGGCGGATGGCGCAGCTGCACGCGCAGGAAGCGCCCGAGCGCGTGCTCGAGCTCGAGCGGTGGGGCGCGCTGTTCGATCGCACCAAGGACGGGCGCATCCTCCAGCGCGACTTCGGCGGCCACCGCTACGCGCGGCTGGCCCACGTCGGCGACCGCACCGGCCTCGAGATGATCCGCACGCTCCAGTATCACGGGATCCACCAGGGCATCGACGTCTACATGGAGTGCACGGTCGAGCGCCTCCTGAAGGACGGCGACCGCGTGGTCGGGCGCCTTCGGCTACTGGCGCAATACCGGCAAGCTCGTCCTCTTCAAGGCCAAGGCCGTGGTGCTCGCCACCGGCGGCATCGGCAAGGCCTGGAAGATCACGTCGAACTCGTGGGAGTACACGGGCGACGGCCAGTCGCTCGCGCTCTGGGCGGGCGCCGACCTGATCGACATGGAGTTCGTCCAGTTCCACCCGACCGGCATGGTCTGGCCGCCGACGCGTGCGCGGCATCCTGGTCACCGAGGGCGTGCGCGGCGACGGCGGAACGCTGAAGAACACCAAGGACGAGCGCTTCATGTTCAACTACATCCCGGAGTTCTTCAAGGGCGAGACGGCCGACAACGAGGACGAAGCCGACCGCTGGTACGCGGACAAGAAGAACAACCGGCGCACGCCCGATCTGCTTGCCGCGCGACGAGGTCGCGCGCGCGATCAACGCCGAGATCAAGGGCGGGCGGGGGACGCCCGCACGGCGGCGTCTTCCTCGACATCTGCACGCGCCGGCCGGCCGAGTACATCCGGAAGCGTCTGCCGTCGATGTACCACCAGTTCAAGGAGCTGGCCGACGTCGACATCACCAAGGAGCCGATGGAGGTCGGCCCGACCTGCCACTACATCATGGGCGGCGTGCGCGTCGACGCCGACACCGACCGCGGCGACCGTGAAGGGCCTCTTCGCGGCCGGCGAGGTGGCCGGCGGCATGCACGGCTCGAACCGGCTCGGCGGCAACTCGCTCTCCGACCTCCTGGTGTTCGGCCGGCGCGCCGGCCTCTACGCCGCGCTCTACGCCAAGGACTTCGGCGGCTCGCTGACGGTCGAGTCGAGCCAGGTCGAGTCCCTCGCCCGCGAGATGCTCGAGCCGTTCACGCGCAGCGGCGGCGAGAACCCGTACGCGATCCAGGCCGACCTGCAGGAGACGATGCAGGCGTCTGGTCGGCATCATCCGGACCGAGGAGGAGCTGCAGCGAGGCCCTGAAGCGGATCGAGATCGTACAAGGCACCGCGCGGCGCGGACGCGCGTCGACGGCGGGCGGACCGTACAACCCGGGCTGGCACATGGCGCTCGACCTCGCTCGTTGCTCACCGTAGCCGAGTGCTGCACGCTGGCCGCGCTCGAGCGGCAAGGAGAGCCGCGGCGGCCACACCCGCGACGACTACCCGTACACCGACGACGTGGGGCAAGGTCAACGTGGTCATCCGCCAGCAGGCAGGGGGCGCTGGCGCTCAGCCGCGAGCCGCTGCCCGAGATGCCGGCCGAGCTCAAGGCGCTCTTCCAGGAGAGGAAGTAGCGATGGCGCACCTTCACGATGCGGGTGTTCCGCGGCGACGCCGCGGGCGGCGGCTTCAAGGACTACAAGGTCGAGCCCGAGGAAGGCATGGTCGTCCTCGACGCCATCCACAAGATCCAGGCGACCCAGGCGCCGGACCTGGCCGTGCCGCTGGAACTGCAAGGCCGGCAAGTGCGGGTCGTGCAGCGCCGAGGTCAACGGCAAGCCGCGGCTCATGTGCATGACCCGGATGGACCTGTTCAAGCCGGGCGAGACGATCACCGTGGCGCCGATGAAGACCTTCCCGATCATCCACGACCTCGTCACCGACGTCTCCTACAACTACGAGAAGGCCAAGAAGATGCCGCCGCTGCGCCTCAAGCCGCCCGGAGCCCGACGGCACGTACCGGATGATGCAGGAGGACATCGATCGCATCCAGGAGTTCCGCAAGTGCATCGAGTGCTTCCTGTGCCAGGACGTCTGCCACGTCATCCGCGATCACGAGGAGAACAAGGCCGTCTTCGCCGGGCCCGCGCTTCTTCATCCAGCTCGCGAGCCTCGACATGCATCCGCTCGACACACGCGACCGCTCGAGCTTCATCAAGGACGCACGCGGGCGTCGGGCTCTGCAACATCACCAAGTGCTGCACCGAGGTCTGCCCCGAGCACATCCACATCACCGACAACGGGATCATCCCGCTCAAGGAGCGTGTCGGCCGACGCGCTTCGACCCGATCGTCTGGCTGCTGCGCAAGTTCCGGGGCGAGAAGAGCCGGCAAGCCTGATTCCGGTCCGTGAAAATCCACGAATACCAGGCCAAGGCCCTTCTGCGCGAGTTCGGCGTGCCCGTCCCGGCCGGCGACGTGGCCACGACGCCCGCCCAGGCCCGAGCGGTCGCCGACGCGGCTCGGCGGCAAGGTGATCGTGAAGGCGCAGGTGCACGCCGGAGGCCGCGGCAAGGGCGGCGGCATCAAGCCGGCGGACGACGCCGCGGGCGCCGAGCGCGCCGCGCAGCAGATCCTCGGCACGAAGCTCAAGACGCCCGCAGACGCCGCCCGACGGCATCCTGGTGCGCTCCGTGCTCGTCGAGGAGGCATCGGCCGTCGAGCGCGAGCTCTATCTCTCGATCACGCTCGATCGCGCGCGCGCGACCCACGTGGTGCTGGCCTCGCAGGCCGGGGGCATGGACATCGAGGAGGTCGCGGCGCGCACGCCCGAGACAGATCTTCCGCGAATGGGCGCACCCGGCGCTCGGCATCCAGGACTTCCAGGCGCGACGCCTCGCCTACGGGCTCGGGCTGGCGGGCGACCAGTTCAAGCAGGCGGTCGCCATGATCCGGAGCCTCTTCAGGCTCTACCTCGCCCGCGATTGCTCGCTGGTCGAGATCAACCCGCTGGTCGTCACCCGCGACGGCCGGGTGCTGGCGCTCGACGCCAAGCTCAATTTCGACGACAACGCGCTCTGCGGCACCAGGAGATCGTCGCGCTGCGCGACATCCACGAGGAGGATCCGCTCGACGTCGAGGCGTCGAAATACGGCCTGAACTACATCAAGCTCGACGGCAACGTGGGCTGCATGGTCAACGGCGCGGGCCTGGCCATGGCGACGATGGACATCGTCAAGCTCGCCGGCGGCGAGCCCGCCAACTTCCTCGACGTGGGCGGCGGCGCCTCGCCCGAGCAGATCGAGAACGCGTTCCGGATCCTCTCGTCCGACCCGAGCGTGAAGGCCGTCTTCATCAACGTGTTCGGCGGCATCCTCCGCTGCGACCGGCTGGCCGAAGGGGTGATCGCGGCGGTCCGGACGCTCGGCCTCAGGCTCCCGGTGGTGGTGCGGATGGAAGGGACCAACGTGGAGCTGGGCAAGCGGATGCTCGCCGAGTCGGGCCTGGCGTTGACGAACGCCGACGACATGGGTGATGGCGCGAAGAAGGCGGTGGCCCTCGCGCGGGGCTAGCCGGTGGCTATTCCTCCTGCTCCTCACGGTCGGGGTCGTCGCGAGCGCCGGGTGCCGGCGGGGCGACGAGCGGGCCTACGAGGACGCCGTCGCGACCATGTCCATGGTGAAGGCCAAGGCCTTCTTCGAGAAGTATCCGCAGAGCCAGTACCGCGATCGGCTCGTCGACGACATGATCCGTTGGTGCCGGCGTGAGGACACCGACGCGTGCTATGAGATCATCGTTCAGACGATGCCGAGCGATCACCGGCGCTATCGCGAGATGGCCGACCTCGTCGAGCAGCGGCGCGCCGACAAGCGACGGAAGCGCTGAATGAGCATCCTGGTCGACCGGGCCACCCGCGTGGTCGTGCAGGGCATCACCGGCCGTGAAGGCGCCTTCCACGCGGCGCGATGCAAGGAGTACGGGACGACCGGTCGTCGGCGGCGTGACGCCCGGCAAGGGCGGCACGACGCACGAAGGGTTCCCGGTCTGGAACACGGTGGCCGAAGCGGTGGAGACGGAGGGCGCGACCTGCGCGCTGATCTTCGTGCCGCCGCCGGCGGCGGCCGACGCGATCATGGAGTCGGCCGACGGCGGGAATCCCGCTCGTCATCTGCATCACCGAAGGCATCCCGTCACCGACATGGTCCGGACAAGCACTTCCTGGCCGGCACATCGAGTCGGCTGATCGGCCCGAACTGCCCGGGCGTCATCACGCCCGACCAGGCCAAGATCGGCATCATGCCGGGCCACATCCACAAGGCGGGACCGGTCGGCGTCGTCTCGCGCAGCGGCACCCTGACCTACGAGGTCGTCGGCCAGCTCACCGGGCGCGGCATCGGGCAATCGACGTGCGTCGGGATCGGCGGCGACCCGGTCAACGGCACGAGCTTCGTCGACGTGCTGCGGCTGTTCAACGAGCGACCCGGAGACGCGCGCGATCATGATGATCGGCGAGATCGGCGGCACCGCCGAGGAAGAGGCGGCCGCGTTCATGAAGGCCAAGGTGAAGAAGCCGGTCGTCGCGTTCATCTGCGGCCAGACGGCGCCGCCCGGCCGCCGGATGGGCCACGCCGGCGCGATCATCGCGGGCGGCAAGGGGACGGCGGCCGAGAAGATGGAGGCGCTCGAAGATGCGGGGGCGACTCTGGTGCAGAGCCCTGCCGACATGGGAGCCACCGTCGCCCGTGATGGCGAAGGTGATCGCGACGATGAGCACGCAGCGAACGCTGGCCATCGTCAAGCCCGACGCGGTGGCCAAGCGCGTGGCCGGGCAAGATCGTCTCGCGCATCGAGAGGCGCCGGCTTCACGATCGTCGCGGCCAAGCTGGTCCACATGTCGCCGCGCGCAGGCGCGCGGCTTCTACATGTCCATCGGGAGCGGCCCTTTTATCAGAGCCTCTGCTCGTTCATGATCCAGGGGCCGTGCTTCTTGTTGGTGCTCGAGGCGACAACGCGATCCAGCGCTGGCGCGACCTCATGGGCGCCACCGACCCGGCCAAGGCCGCGGCCGGCACCATCAGCAAGACTTCGCCGTCGTCGATCGAGGCCAACGCGGTGCACGGCTCCGACTCGCCGGAGTCGGCGGCGATCGAGATCCCGTACTTCTTCTCGAGCCTCGAGCTCTGCCCGCGGTAGCGCGGGGAACGCGCATGGCCTACGCAACCCTGAAGTACGACCTCAGCGACGGGATCGCCACCGTCACGATCGATCGCCCGGAGAAGAACAACGCGATCTCGATGGAGATGCGCGCCGATTTCCGCGTCCTGGCCGACGAGCTGTACGGCAACGAGGCGGTCCGCGTGGTCGTGTTCACCGGGACGGGCAAGACCTTTTGCGTGGGCGCCGACGTCTCGACTTCGAGACCGACTGGAACACGCCGGTGTTTCGCGCCAACACGCGGCTGCTGACCAGCTTCTTCAACGACCTCGAAGCGCTCGAGAAGCCGCTGATCGCGGCGATCAACGGCACCGTGCGTCGGCGGCGGCCTCGAGCTGGCTCTCGCGCTGCGATCTTCGGATCGCCGCCCGCTCGGCGCGGTTCGGCCTGCCCGAGAACAACCTCGGGCTCATCCCGGGTATCGGCGGCTGCTCGCGGCTGGTGAAGCTCGTGGGGTTCGGGCGCGCCAAGGAGCTGGTGCTGACGGGCGAGATCGTCAGCGCCGACGACGCGCAGCGCTTCGGCCTCGTCAACCGCGTCGTGGAGGACGCCGCGCTCGCGACCGAGGCGCGCACGCTCGCCAGGCACGCTCGCCGGCAAGGCGCCGCAAGCGCTCGGGCTGGCCAAGCGCGTGATCCAGAGCTGCGTGAGCGCCGACCTGCACACGGCGCGAACGCTCGAAAGCTTCGGCCAGTCGATCCTGATCAAGACCGCCGATCATCGCGAGGGCGTGAAGGCGTTCCGGGAGAAGCGCCGGCCCGCGCTTCGAGGGCCGCTGAGCCGTGGCCGCGCGATGAAGGTCCCGTCTCGTCGCCAACCGCGGCGAGATCGCGGTACGCGTGATCCGCGCCTGCCGCGAGCAAGGGATCGCCTCGGTCGCCGTGTTCTCCGAGGCCGACCGCGAGGCTCTGCACGTCCAGCATGGCCGACGAGGCGTACCCGATCGGTCCGCCGCCGCCGAGCGAGAGCTACCTCGCCATCGACAAGCTCGTGCGCGTCGCGCAAGGCCGCCGGCGCCGACGCCGTGCATCCCGGGCTACGGATTCCTCGCCGAGAACGCCGCGTTCGCCGAGGCCTGCGCCGCGGCCGGGCTGGTCTTCGTCGGCCCGCCCGCCGCAGGCGATCCGGGCGCTCGGCGACAAGACCGCGGCGCGCCGGATCGCGCGAGAGCTGGGGGTGCCGACCGTGCCGGGAACGTTCGAGCCGGTGGCCGGCGAGCGAGGCCGTGCGCGCCGCGGCGCGCGAGATCGGCTTTCCGCTGATGATCAAGGCCGCATGGGCGGGCGGCGGCAAGGGCATGCGCGCCGTCCATACCGAGAGCGAGCTGATCGGGGCACTGGGCTGCGCGCAGAGCGAGGCGGCCTACGCGTTCGGCGACGGCGCGGTCTATCTCGAGCGCTACCTTCGGAGCCCCGGCACATCGAGGTGCAGGTGCTGGCCGACGCGCAGGCCACGTCGTCCACCTGGGTGAGCGCGAGTGCTCGATCCAGCGCCGGCACCAGAAGCTCGTCGAGGAATCGCCGTCGCCGTTCGTGGACGCGGCGCTGCGCGCGCAGCTGGGCGAGGCCGGCGTGCCGGATCGCGAAGGCCGCCGGGCTACGTCAACGCGGGCACGGTCGAGTTCCTGGTCGACGCCGAGCGGAACTTCTACTTCCTCGAGATGAACACGCGGCTGCAGGTCGAGCACCCGGTGACCGAGATGGTCACCGGGATCGACCTGGTCCACGAGCAGCTGCGCATCGCGGCCGGCGAGCCGCTGGGCTTCGCGCAGGCCGACGTGAGCCTGCGCGGGGCCGCGATCGAGTGCCGGATCAACGCCGAGGACCCGTTCGGCGGCTGGATGCCGTCCCCGGCACCATCGCCGGGCTCCGCGCGGCGACCGGCGCCGTGGGTGCGCGACGACTCAGGCGCCTACGAGGGCTACACGGTGCCGCGCTTCTATGACACGCTTGCTCGCCAAGCTGATCGTGTGGGGCGCCGACCGCCCGGCTGCCATCCAGCGGATGGCGCGGGCGCTCGCCGAGTACAAGGTGGTCGGCATCCTGCACGACGATCCCGGTGCTCGCGCAGATCGTGGCCCACGACGATTTCCGCGCCGGGCGGCTCTCGACGGCCTTCCTCGACCGGGTCGCTGCCGACGTTCGCGGCCGCGCGGGACCGTGCCCGATCCGATCGCCGTCATCGCGGCCGCGCTCGCCGAGTACGAGCGCCTGGGCCGCCGCACGATCGTCCCGACTAGCTGGGGGCGCCGCCGCCGTCGTATGAGGCATCTCGCAGGACCGGCCGTCAGCCTCGAGCGACGGGTGGCGCTCGTGAAGTTGCGCGGTGACCGTCGGCGAGACGACGCGAGATCGGCGTCGAGGTGAGTCACGGCGAGGCCGGACACTACCGGCTGACCATCGGCTCGGAGGTCTGGGAGGTCGACGGCCGCCTCACCGCGCAGGGCATCTACTCGCTCGCTCGATCGGCGGCGTCTCGTACGTGGCCGACGTCTGGGACGAGGACGGCGCCTGCGTCGTCGACGTCGGCGACGAGCGCTACGTCATCAGGGTCGAGGAGCACACGCGCGTATCATCCTCCGGACCCAGGGCGGCGCCGGCGGACAGAGCGTCCGAACGCTCGTGGCGCCGCTGCCGGGCCGCATCGTGCAAGGTGGCGTCAAGCCGGGCGATCGGGTCGAGAAGGGCGCGACCTTGCTGGTGATCGAGGCGATGAAGATGGAGAACGAGTTCAAGGCGGGAGTCTCGGGCACGATCGCCGAGGTGCGGGTCGAGCCCGGCCAGGCGGTGAACGGCGGCGACGTCCTGATCGTGATCCGCTGATGGCCGACCTGGGCGATCCGATTCCAGGGCGTCAACAAGTGGTTCGGGAAGATGCACGTCCTCAGCGACATCGATCTGGCGGTCACCGCGGGCGAGGTCGTGGTGGTGTGCGGTCCGTCGGGATCCGGGAAATCAACCCTGATCCGTTGCGTGAACGGGCTCGAGCCGATCCAGGGTGGCGACCTCGTCGTCCTCGGCGAGTCGATCGCGCGGCCCGGCGTGAACATGTCGGCGCTGCGAACGCGCGTGGGCATGGTCTTCCAGTCGTTCAACCTCTTCCCGCACATGACCGTCCTCGAGAACATCATGCTGGCTCCGGTCCGGGTACGGGGCCTCAGCGCGGCCGAGGCGGAAAAGGCGGCGCGCACGCTCCTGGCGCGGGTACGCATCCCCGACAAGGCCGAGAACTATCCGGCGAACCTGTCGGGCGGCCAGCAGCAACGGGTGGCGATCGCGCGGGCGCTCGCGATGCAGCCGAAGATCATGCTGTTCGACGAGCCGACCTCGGCGCTGGACCCGGAGATGATCAACGAGGTGCTCGACGTCATGACCGACCTGGCCAAGGACGGCATGACGATGATGGTCGTCACCCACGAGATGGGGTTCGCGCGGCGGGTGGCGCACCGGGTGGTCTTCATGGACGCGGGACGGGTGGTGGAGGAAGCCGACCCCCGACGCGTTCTTCGCCGCGCCGAAGTCCGACCGCGCCAAAGACTTCCTGTCGAAGATCCTATCCCACTAACGGAGGCTCACTGATGAAGCGCATGCTCTCGGTGTGGTTGTCGCCCTGGTCCTGGCGTTCTGGCTGATCCCGCCGGCCGGGGCCCAGCAGGACACGCTCGCGAAGATCAAGGAGACCGGTGTCCTGACGATCGGGACACGGACGGGCTCGCCGCCCTTCGCCTACGTCAACAAGAACAACGAGTGGGTCGGCTTCTCCATCGACCTCGTCGAGCAGCTCGTCCGGCCGTCCGTCGAGAAGGCGGTGGGCCGTGCCGTCAAAGTCGAGAAGAAGGAGTCGACGCCGCCGACGCGGATCCCGCTCCTCTCCTCGAACGCCGTCGATCTCATCGCCGGCACGATGACCGACACGCCGCAACGGCGCGAGGTCGTCGACTTCAGCCTGACGTTCTTCTACACGGGCGCCCAGCTCATGGTGAAGAAGGGCAGTCCCATCAAGGGTGTCAACGATCTCGGCGGCAAGCGCGTCGCCGCGCAGCAGGGCTCGACCAACGCCAAGATCCTGCGCGAGAAATACCCGCAGGCCCAGCTCCGCGAGTTCCCTGACCAGCCCGCCGCGTTCCAGGCGCTCCTGCAGGGCCAGGTCGACACGTACACGAACGACGGAATCCAGCTCTACGGGCTGAAGGCCAAGGCCCCCAAGCCGGAGGAGTGGGACGTCGTCGGCGACTTCTATTCGGAGGAGCCCTACGGCATGGCCATGCGGAAAGGCGACGCCAAGTTCAAGGCGGCCGTCGACGCCGGGCTCAAGAGCGGCTTCGAGTCCGGGAAGTACTTCGAGATCTACGAGAAGTGGTTCGGGCCGAAGGGCGAGCTGCCGTACCCCATGTCGGCGCAGGTGAAGACGTATCTGCTGAAGCAGATCGGCAAATAGCTCGCCCGGCGGACGGTGAACTACCAGTTCAACTGGAGCGTGCTCTGGAGCGGCCAGTCCGGGTACTGGCTGCTCCAGGGTGTGCTCACCACCCTCGCGATCTCGGTGCTGGCCTGGCTGCTGGCGGTGGTGCTCGGGATCGTGTCGGGCGCGATGCGCACGGTGCCGTGGAAGCCGCTCCGGGCGCTCGCCACGTTCTACGTCGAGTTTTTCCGTAATGTGCCGCTGCTGGTGTGGATGTTCTTCTGGTACTTCGGCGTCCCGCCGCTCCTGCCGCGGAGCGCGCAGGATTGGCTCTTCAGCCACCGCGCCGAATTCTGGGCGGGCATGTTCGCCCTCGGCGTCTACCACGGCGCGCGCATGTCCGAGGTCATCCGCGCGGGAATCCTGTCGATTCCGCGCACCCAGTTCGAGGCGGCGGTGGCGATGGGCCTGACGACGTTCCAGGCCTACCGCCTGGTGATCGTGCCCATCGCGCTCCGGCTCATCGTGCCGCCGGCCACCAGCGAGTCGCTGAACCTGCTCAAGAACTCGTCGGTCGCGCTGACCATCAGCGTGGCCGAGCTGACCTTCCAGACCCGCCAGATCGAGACGTACACGGCCAAGGCCATCGAGGCCTTCACTGCCGGCACCGTCATCTATCTGGCGCTGTGCGTCAGCATCGCGGCGATCATGGCGCGCGTCGAGCGGCGCTTCGCGATCCCCGGCCTCATTGCGCGCGGAGGCTGAGCGTGCTCGACTTCGGCGTCATCGTCTCGAATTTCAAGTTCCTGATCGTCCAGGGCCTCTTCGGAGCTGGGCGGCTTCGCCGGAGGCACGCTCCGCCTGGCGATCCCGGCCATCGCGCTGGGGTTCGTCCTCGGCATCTTCATCGGCCTCGCGCGGCTGGCGCGCTCGCGCTGGATCAGCGTGCCGGCGATCGCTCTACGTCGAGTTCTTCCGCGGCGTTCCGCTGGTCATGGTCATCTTCTGGATCTGGTTCGTCATCCCGCAGCTCCTGCGGCGTCCGATCCCCGAGTACGGGGTGGCGCTCGCGGCGTTCGTGATCTTCGAGGCCGCCTACTTCGGCGAGATCATCCGGGCCGGCATCCAGTCCGTCCCTCGAGGACAGGTCGAGGCGGCCACCGCCGTCGGGCTCACCGGGGCGCAGACGATGCGCTTCGTCGTGCTCCCGCAGGCGATCCGGAACATGGTGCCGGCGCTGGTGACGCAGATGATCGTGCTCTTCAAGGACACGTCGCTCGCGTCGATCATCGGCTACATGGATCTGACCAAGGCCGCCCAGATCGTCAACAATCGGGAGATCAAGCCGTTCGAGCTCTATCTCTTCATCGCAGTCGTGTACTTCATCATCACCTACTCGATGTCGCGGGTCGCCCAGCGATTCGAGCGTCGGCTGACCACCGCCTGACAAGGAGCTCAACGATGGCGCTCACACCCGCCGCGTTCACGGATACGCTGCTCCGCGAGGCGCAGGAGACGCACCCCTGGCTCCACCATCCGCTCTTCCGCATGATCTGGGACGGCAAGCTCGACCGGCGCCAGCTCCAGAGCGTGATCCGCCAGCAAGGGTGCTTCTTCCTCGACACGCTCCGCCACGCCGCCTGGAAGATCATCTCGGTCGGCGGCTACTCCCCGACGTACGAGGACCTCGAACGGCAACGCGCGCTGATCCCGCTCGTCGTTGAAGAAGGCGGAGAGGACACCGTCGGGGGTAAGACGACGGCCCACGCGTTTCTCTTCATCAGGCTCGCCGAGGCGCTCGGGATTTCGCGCGACGAGCTCTTCGCCACCGAGTACCTGCCGACGACCATCATCGAGAAGAACGAGCTTTTCCTGCTGCAGCGCTCCTCCACGATCGAAGCGCTCTGTGGCGGCAACATCGCCACCGAGTCGCTCAACGCGATTCACGTCCAGCGCATGGCCGATGCCCTCGAGCGCCACTACGGCGTCTCCCGCACGGCGCTCGACTTCTATCACGTCCACATGGAGGTGGAGGGCGACCACGCCGATCGCGCCGTCCGGATCCTGTCCCAGCTCGCGACCACCGACGAGACTCAGGCTCGCGGGCGGCTCGCGATGCGCCGGGCGATCACCGCGCGGCGGATCTGCGCCGACGGGATGCTCGAGGCGTTCGTTCGTCAGCTCGATCGTGACCTGACCGAAACGATCGTCATCGCCGTGCCACGTTCGGGAGGGTGTACTTACCCTCGAGACGGGGTAGGCGTCCGGGTCGGCAATAGGCCGTCTGCGCCGCCTGGATCAGCTCCGGCAACGCCGGCAGGCCCCAGCGGCTTCCCGGCCAGAACGGCGGGAAGCCCAGGTCGTACCGCTGCTCGAGCCAGGCCTGCGCCTCGCGGACGGCGGCTCCCAGGATGTCCTGCGTTTTCGCGTCGGGGTCGAACGGCTTGCTCTTTTCGATGCCGATCGACTTCAGCTGATCGATCATCGCCCGGTCGCGCTGCAGCCAGGGCTCGCTCTGCACGACGCGGTCCAGCGACTGGAAGAACCTCAGGTCGTACCGAATCGTCGAATCGAACAGGGTGCCGTTCACGTCCGTGAACGTGGTCGGCGGCGGGTTGGCCGCCTGAGAGAGCGGATAGACCTTGAGCCGCTTGCCGTACGCCACGGATTTGGCTATGTCGGCATCGCTGTGGCTGGCTAGATTGGAGCGCAACAGCGCGTAGCCACTGTACGTGTCCGATCGTAGGACGATGTACCCGGCCGGCGGTTTGTTCTTGTAGCCGGGCGGCAAGAGCAGATACTTACCTCCCCCCGGGCGCGCCCTCGTCCGGCGCCGCGGGCGGGAACGGAATCGTCGACCCCCACCGCTCTCGCGCTGTCCACCCCGCCCGCCAGCCCCGACTCCGCTCGCGGTGGGTCGCCCGACACGCGCATGCGTAGCCCCGGCCTCGCGGGCGCGGCGTGAGGCGAGCTACTTGATGGCGCCGGCGGTCAGGCCGGAGACGTAGTAGTCGAGGAAGAAGACGTAGAGGATGACGATCGGGACCGAGGCGAGGACCGCGCCGGCCATCAGCGAGCCCCAGTAGTAGATGTCGCCGCGGATCAGCTCGGTCGTCACGCCCACGCTCGCGGTGATCTGCTCCGACGACGACGTGAACGTGAGCGCGTAGATGAACTCGTTCCAGGAGAGCGTGAACGCGAAGAGCGCCGCGCACACGAGCCCGGGCACCGCGATCGGCAGCACGATCCGCCAGAGCGCCTGGATGCGCGTCGCGCCGTCGACCATCGCGCACTCCTCGACCTCCTTGGGCACGGTGCGGAAGTAGCCCATCAGGAGCCACGTACAGAAGGGAACGAGGAACGTGGGGTAGGTGACGACGAGCGCCCACTTCGAGTCGCCGAGGCCGAGCCAGTTCACGACCTGGGCCAGCGGCAAGAACAGGAGCGACGTCGGGACCAGATAGGTGACGAAGATCCCGGTGCCGAAGCTGCCGACGCGCGAAGAACTTCAACCGCGCCAGCGCGTAGGCGGCGATCGTCCCGATCACGAGCGAGATGACCGTCGCCAGGATCGTGACGAGCAGGCTGTTCTTCGTCCAGGTGATGAACTCGGTCTCCCACAGAAGCGCGGTGTAGTGCTCGAGCGTCGGCGCCCTGGCGGATCAGCAGCGGCACCGCCGTGCGGTCGTACAGCTCGCGGTTCTGCTTCAGGGACGTCAGCGCCATGTGATAGAAGGGGAACACCGCGAAGATGATGAACGGCATCAGCGCCAGCGTGCGCCAGGATCCTGGTTCCAGAACTTCCGGCCCTTCATCAGTAGGCCTGCTTTCTGACGTACGCAGCTGCGCCCACACGACGATCATCAGCGCCGGGAACAAGTAGAGCGAGATCGCCGCGCCCTCGCCGATCCGGCCGGTCTCGAGCCCGACCTGGCGCGCGAGCGTGGCGAAGAGGTGCGTCGAGTTGATCGGCCCGCCGTGGGTGAGCACGTAGACGATGTTGAACTCGCTGAAGGTGAAGATCGTGGAGAAGAGGACGACGATGGCCAGCACCGGCCTTGAGCATCGGCAGCGTGATGTACCAGAAGCGCGCGATCGGCCCCGCGCCGTCGGCCTCCGCCGCCTCGTAGAGCTCCTTCGGGATCGCGACCAGCCCCGCCAGGATGGTGATCGCGAAGAACGGCAGGCCGCGCCAGATGTTGACGACGACGACCGCGCCATCGCGTAGTACTTCTGGCCGAGCCAGTTGGGCCCGGGCGGGTCCATGACGCCGATGCGCGATGCCGGTCCAGTTGACGACGCTGTAGAGCGAGTTGAACATCCACGACCAGCCGAGCGTCGACAGCGCGGTCGGGATGACCCAGGGCAGCAGCACGGCGCCGCGGATCATGCGCTTGAACCAGAGCTGCTGGTTGAGCAGCAGGGCGAGCGAGATGCCCAGGACGATCTTGGGCCGACCGCGGCGCCGGAGAAGACGAAGGCGTTCTGGAACGTCTGGCGGAACGCGTCGCTGTCCCAGAGCGTTGATGAAGTTGCGAAGGCCGATGAAGCTAGCTGGGCCGCCCGATGAAGGCGTTCGAGACCGAGAAGTAGAGCGCCATGCAGAACGGGTAGGCGACCAGGAGCAGGATCAGGATCAGTGCGGGGCGTCACGAAGACCGGGCCCAGCAACGCTCGCGATCGAGCAGCTCGCGGAACCGAGCCCGCAGCGACGAGGCGACGCGGCGCGGTCGCGACGCCGACGGTGCCGATAGCCATGGTCAGCTCATCCCGCGATGATCTTCTTCATCTCTTTCTCGGCCCACGCCATCGGCGTCCTTGGTCGACGTTCCGGTCACCGCCTTGGCGATCATGTTCGGCAGGATGAACGAGTTGGTGATCAGCTGCACCTTGTCGCTCGGCGGCGCCGGCCATCCGTAGGTGTGATACTGCACGCCCTCGGCCTTGAGCGCGGCGAACTTCGGATCGGTCTTGAGCACCGCGTGATCCTGCAGCTTCGTCGTAGACCGGCAGGTTGAAGGCGTCACCCGACATGATGTACTCGTCGTAGACCTCCTTCTTGCCGAGCAAATAGCGGATCCACTCCTTGGACGGCTCGACGTTCTTCGAGAACTTCCAGATCCCGATGTGGCGCGGCACGTCGGTCTCGTGGCGGCCCGCCGGGCCCGGCCAGGCGTCCGATGGTGGTTGATGCCGTCGGCGGTGACGCAGCTTCCGGTCTGCGGGCCACGATGTAGGCGCTGACCGGGTTGTGGATCCAGCCCGCCTTGCCCTGCTGGAGCGACTCGTTGTTGCTGGCGTCTGTCCAGGAGAGGACTTCGGGCTCCATGCAGTCGCGGTACATCTTCCTGTACCACTCGACGCACCTGGGCGGTCTGCCGGCGAGTTGATCCGGACGGTCTTGCCGTCCTTGTCGACCTCCATGCCGCCGAGGGACCACAGGACGGCCCCGCCGGTCGAGATCGTGTCGTAGTTCTGGCTGATGGGGATCCCGACCGGGTGCCCCATCTTCTTCAGCTCCTTGCCGACCTTGTAGAGGTCCTCCCAGGTGTCGGGCACCTTGAGGCTCCCCTTCTTGAAGAGGTCCTCGCGGTAGGCGCACACGAAGAACGTGTGGTACTGGGGCACCGCCCGCCAGACGCCCTTGACCTTGGCCGTCTCCTCGGCCGAGGAGATGACCTTGCCGAGCTTCTTCTCCAGCTCGGCGACGATGTCGCAGACGTCCACCAGCTGCGGCTCGTAGAGCCACGGGAAGTGCATGCGCATCTCGACCATGTCGTGGCCGGCCTGCGTCTGCACCTCGGAGGCGTACTTGGCCGCCTGCTGCTCGGCGTGGATGTGGTCGATCTTGATCTTGATGCCGGTGTCCTTGGTGAAGCGCTGGCCGATCTCGGCCAGCTTCTTGTCCGAGAGCGGCGCGAAGTTGTTCCAGCAGAGGTACGAGATCTCCCGCTGCTGCCCGCGCGCGGGCGGAACGCCGGTCGCGAAGATTCCCGCGAGGCCGGCTCCGGTGGTGGTCGTCAGGAAATGTCCGTCGGGTCACTGAGGACATGCGTTCTCCTATTGTTCGCGATGGTCGCCGTCTGTCCGGAATCCCGCGATATATTACACCCAATTCGTCTCTCTACGACTCCGGCGGCGCCCAGTTCTTGTAGCGCTCGCGCAGAACCTTCTTGTCGAACTTGCCGACGCTGGTCTTGGGCACGATGTCGATGATCTCGACCGCGTCGGGCAGTGCCCACCGGGCGAGCTGCGGGCGCAGGAAGCTCGATGATCTCGCCGGGCTCGATCGTGCTCACCCGGCTTGGGCACGACGCAGGCCAGCGGGCGCTCCACCCACTTGGGATGGGGCACCGCGATGACCGCCGCCTCCAGTACTTTCGGATGGCTCATGATGAGATTTTCGACGTCGACGCTCGACACCCATTCACCCCCGGACTTGATCAGGTCCTTGGTCCGGTCGGTGATCTGGACGTAACCCTCGGCGTCGATCGTGGCGACGTCGCCGGTGCGGAACCACCCGTCCGCGGTGAAGCGGTCGGCAGACTCGGGGTTGTCGTAGTAGGACGCCACCACCCACGGCCCGCGCACCTGGAGCTCGCCCATGCTCTCGCCGTCCCACGGCAGCTCGTCACCCGAATCGTCCACGATCGCGGACGTCGACGCCGACCGAGGCATACCCGACGCGCGCGTACACATCGTACTTCCGCTCCTCCGACCAGTCCTCCATGTAACTCTTGAGCCGCGTCACCGTTCCGAGCGGCGTCATTTCGGTCATCCCCCAGGCGTGCGACATCCGGACACCGAAGTTCTTGGCGTACGCCTGCTGCAGGCTCCGGGGCGCCGCCGAGCCGCCGATCGCGATCGTCCGCAAGGACGAGATGTCGTAGCCGTCCTTCTCGCAGAGCTCCTTGATGGCGATCCACACGGTGGGGACTGCGCCGGTGAAAGTGATTTTCTCGCTCTGGATCATCCGGCAGATGTCGGGAGGCTGAGGGTTCGCGCCGGCGAAGATCTGGTCGGCGCCGACCATGAGCGCGGTGTACGGCAGGCACCAGGAGTTGGCATGGAACATCGGCACGATGTGCAGGATGCGGTCGTTCTCCGAGATGCCGAAGAGGTCGGTCGTCGCTTCCGCGAGGCAGTGCAGGAACATCGCCCGATGCGTATAGACCACACCCTTCGGGTGGCCGGTGGTGCCGGAGGTGTAGCACATCCCCGCGGCGTCGGTCTCCCCGATCTCGGGCCAGCCGCTCACGGGCCGCGCGGCGGCGAGCAGCGCTTCGTATTCGAGGTGCTCCCGCCCCGCGGTCTCGGCGGCGTCGGCCACGCCGTCGGGCATGATCACGATCCTGCGAACGGTCGTGAGCTTGTCCCGGATCGCCGCGAGCACGGGCCAGAGGCTCGCGTCGGCGAAGATGATCGAGTCGCCGGCGTGATTGATGATGTACGTCAGGTCGAGCGGCGAGAGGCGGATGTTGAGCGTATGCAGTATTGCGCCGGACAGCGGTGCGGCCCAGTAGAGCTCGAGATGGCGGTGGCTGTTCCAGGCGAAGGTCGCCACACGATCGCCGCGCCGGACGTCGAGGGACGCGAGCGCGCCGGCCAGACGCGTCGTGCGCTCGGCGAATTCGGCATACGTGTACCGGAACATCGGCCGACCCGGCACGCGCGTGGTGATCGTCTTCTTTGCGAAGAGCCGGCGGCTGCGCTCGAAGAAGTGCGTCAGGGTGAGCGGGTAATTCATCATGAGGTTGTCGAAGCGGGCGGTCACCGGGATCGTCCGCCCGGCGCCATCTCTCCAAGATCCTCCGACGTGGCGCAGCGGAAGCCCACGAAATGATGGCCCGCCGACGGCTCCGCGGCGATCGTAGGAGAGCCGCCGGGTCACGCCGAGCGAGCGGCCGCGTCGTCGTGGCTCGCGCCGCGAACCACCACGCGCCCGCCGCGCCCGGCGTACGGCTCGCGGCCGTCGTCGCTCCGATAAGGATAGGGGCGGAGGCGCTCGAGGTCCACTCGCGCAGGTTGCCGAGCATGTCTTCGACGCCGTGCGGGCTGGCGCCGGCCGGACGGCTCGCCGTCGGCTCCGTCGCGCCGTAGGGGCGGCCGAAGACCGCGAGCTGAGGCGCCGGCGGCGCCAGGCCCCAGGGGAAGGGCCGCGGTCGTCGCCGCGCGCGGCCTTCTCCCACTCGGCCTCGGTCGGCAGGCGCCGTCCTTTCCAGGCGCAGTAGTCGCGGGCGCCGAACCAGGAGACCTCCACGACCGGATGGCGCTCGAACCCCTGGTCGGCCACCCAGCGCTCCTGGACGCGGTGGATGCGCGCGTCCGCATCGTCCTCGTCATAGCGTCGCTCGGCTGCCGGCCGGTCTGAGACCGGTCGCGTTCAAGAAATCGGCGAACTCGGCATTGGTGACCTTGTGGCGCTCGATCCAGAAGTCGCGCACGTAGACCCGATGGAGCGGGCGCTTCTTCTGCCGGCCCGTCGTCGCGCCCCATCCAGAACGCGCCCGCCTGGATCAGCATGATGCCGTCCGCGCCCGCCGGAGCCGGTGCGCCAGGAGAGCGATGGCCAGGAGGCTCGCGAGCAGGCGGCCCACGCGGATCATGGTATCGTGGGGCGGCATGCGCTCGCGCTGGAACGATGCCGAGGCGAGTCAGCTCAGCGGCCTCGACTTCCTCGTCTATGCCTCCCGCCTGGTCGGCGCCGAAACCTCGCTGGTCATCTGGGGCGGGGGCAACACGTCGATCAAGACCCGCGAGCGCGACCACCGCGGCCGAGAGATCCCCGTGCTCCGCGTCAAGGGCAGCGGGTCCGATCTCAAGTCGGTCCAGCGCAAGGACTTCCCGGGCGTCCGCATGGACGACATCCAGGCGCTCCTCGAGCGCGACGAGATGAGCGACGAGGAGATGGTGAGCTATCTCGGCCACGCGCTCCAGGAGCCCGGCGGCGTGCGCCCCTCCATCGAGACCCTGCTGCACGGCTTCCTCGCGGCTCCGGCCGTCGTCCACACGCACGCGGACGCCGTCGTGTCGCTGACGAACAACGATCGCGCGCGCGACGTGATCCAGGGCGTGTACGGCAAGGACGTCATCTCCCTCGCGTACCGGCGGCCCGGCTTCCGCATCTCGCGCGACGTCGCGGAGGCCATCGGCGACCGGCCCGACGCGAAGGCCCTCCTCCTCGAGCGTCACGGCACGATCACCTGGGGCGCCACCGTCCGCGAGGCGTACGAGGCGACGATCGAGCTCATCACGCGGGCCGAGGACGCGATCGCCGAGAAGAAGCGGGACGACGCGTGTTCGGCGGCGCCCGCGTGCCCGTGCGCGAGCCGGCGGCCCGGCGCGCGACGGCGCTCGCGGTCGCGCCGAGGCTGCGCGGCCTCCTGAGCCGCCAGGCCCGCGTCTCGTGAGCTTCGACGACTCGCCCGAGGTGACCGAGTTCGTCTCGTCGGTGGACGCCCGCGAGCGTCGCCAGATCGGACCCGCGACCCCGGACCACACCATTTACGCCAAGCGGCTTCCGTGCTTCGTGCCCGCCGACCGGCGGCGAGGATCGCGGCGGCGCTGCCGCGGCCATCGGAGCGAGCCGTCGAGCGCTTCGTCGCCGGACTACACGCGCTACTTCGAGGAGAACAGCTTCGAGGGCGCGAAGCTGGTCGATCCGCTCCCCGCGTGGTCGTGCTCGTGCCGGGGCTCGGCATGTTCACCGCCGGCAAGGACCGGCGCACCGCCGGCATCGTCAACCGACATCTACCACCACACGATCGGCGTGCTCGGCAACGCCGGCGCGTTCGGCCGCTACGTCTCGCTGTCGGCGAAGGACGCCTTCGACGTCGAGTACTGGCCGCTCGAGCTCTACAAGCTCACCCTGGCGCCGCCCGAGAAGGAGCTGGCGCGGCGGATCGTGCTGGTCACGGGCGGCGGCTCCGGCATCGGACGCGCCGCCGCACGACGGCTCGCCGCCGAGGGCGCGCACGTCGTCGTCACCGACCTCGACGGCGCGGCGGCGCCGCGGACCGCCGACGACGATCGTCGGACCGGCGTCGGCGCGGGCCGGGCGCTCGGCCTCGAGATGGACGTGACCCGCGAGGCGTCGGTGCGCGCCGCATTCGAGGAGACCGTGCTCGCCTACGGCGGCCTCGACATCCTCGTGTCGAACGCGGGGATCGCGCACTCCGCGCCGGTCGCCCGCATGGAGCTCGCCGACTGGGAGCGCTCGTTCGCGGTCAACTCGACCGGCCACTTCCTCGTCGCCCGCGAGGCGATGCGGCTGCTCACGGCTCAGGGGCTCGGCGGCGCGCTGGTCTTCGTGGCGACCAAGAACGTGATGTCGCCCGGCAAGGACTTCGCCGCGTACTCCGCGGCGAAGGCGGCCGAGGCCCAGCTGGCCAAGGTGCTGGCGCTCGAAGGGGCGCCGCACGGCATCCGCTCGAACATCGTGAATCCCGGACGCCGTGTTCCAGGATTCGAAGCTCTGGTCGGAGGAGATCCGCCGCGAGCGCGCCGCGGCGCAGGGCATCAGCGTCGACCAGCTCGAGGAGTTCTATCGCAAGCGCAACCTGCTCGGCGTCGGCATCCTGCCCGAGGACGTGGCCGAGGCCGTGCTCTTTCCTCGCCTCGGATCGCTCCGCCAAGACGACGGGCTGCACCGCTGACCGTCGACGGCGGCGTCCGGGACGCCTTCCCGAGGTGACCGCCGTGATCGGCTTCGGCGCCTCAGCTGTCACTGCATCCGCCCGCCGAGCAGTTCGAGCTCGTCCAGCGCCTGGAGGCGTCGGCTACGACTCGGTGTGGACCGGCGACCACATGTCGTTCCACAACCCGATCCACGAGTCGATCACCTTGCTGGCGTCGTACGTGCCGATCACGCGCCGGATCAAGCTCGGCGTCGGCGTCTATCTGCTGGCCCTCCGGTCGCCGGCGGTGGCGGCGAAGCAGGCGGCCACGCTCGACGTGCTCTCCGGCGGCCGGCTCGTGTTCGGTGTCGGCGTCGGCGGCGAGAACCCGAAGGAGTTCGAGCTCTGCGGCATCCCGCACAAGGAGCGCGGAGCGCGCGTGAACGAGGGGATCGACGCGGTGCGCGCGCTCTGGCGCGACTCGCCGGCGACCTTCCACGGGCGCTTCACGCGATTCGAGTCGGTCTCGATCGATCCCAAGCCGGTGCAGCAGCTCCCGCCGATCTGGATCGGCGGACGCTCCGACGCCGCGCTGGCGCGCGCGGGCCGTCAGGGCGATGGCTGGATGTCGTACGTCGTGCAGGCCGACCGGTACGCGCAGAGCCTCGACAAGATCCGCGCCGCCGCGGCCGCCGCGGGCCGGTCCATGGACGCGTTCACGGCGGCGCACCTGGTCTTCATCACGATCGGTCGCGACTTCGAGGCGGCCAAGCGCGCGTGGGTGAGCGTGCTCAGCCGCCGGTACGCGCAGGACTTCGAGCCGCTCGCCAAGCGCTACGGCGTCATCGGTACGCCCGAGCAGTGCGCCGAGCAGCTCGAGCGCTTCCGCGCCGCCGGCTGCAACTATTTCGTCATGAGCGCGATCGGCGACCCGCGAGACGAGCGGGCCCAGCTCGAGACGATCGCCGCCGAGATCATCCCGCGATTCAGGTCCCGCTGAGCGTGCGGGCGACGGCGCCATGGCCGATCTGACGGGCGGACAGCTGGTCGCTCGGACTCTGAAGCAGGCCGGCGTCGGCCACGTCTTCACCCTGTGCGGCGGCCATATCCTGCCGATCTACGACGGCTGCCTCACGGAAGGCATCCGCATCATCGACACCCGCCACGAGCAGGCGGCCGCCCACGCGGGCGACGCCTATGCTCGTCTCACGCGCGGTGTCGGCGTCGCCGTCGTGGTACCGGGTCCGGGCGTCACCGATGCCGTCACCGGCGTCGCCAACGCGTACGCCGCGCGCAGCCCGCTGCTCCTGATCGGCGGCGCCGCGCCGCTCGGGCTGCGTGGCCTCGGCGCCCTCCAGGAGACGGAGCAGCTCGCGCTGCTCAGGCCGATCACGAAAGGCGCCTGGTCGGTGAGCGAGACGCGGCAGATCCCCGAAGTGCTGGCCACGGCGATCCGCACGGCGCTGGCCGGGCGGCCGGGCCCGGTCTTCGTCGAGATCCCCGTCGATGTGCTGATGACGACGATCGACGACCGGCTGGCGCCGATCCCCACGGGCTACATGCACCGCACGCGGGCCGCGGTCGACGCGGAAGCGCTCGAGCGGCTCGAGGCCTTGATGGCGGGCGCCGAGCGGCCGGTGGTGATGGCCGGCGGCGGCGTGTACTGGGACGACGCGGCGAAGTCGCTCGCGTCCTTCGCCGAGCGCGCCGGCGCCCCCGTCTTCATGAACGGGGCGGGACGCGGCGCCCTGCCCACCGATCACCCGAACGCGTTCTTCCAGACGCGCGGCTGGGCCCTCGGCCACGCCGACGTCGTGCTGGTGCTCGGCACGCCGCTCGACTTCCGGCTGGGCTACGGCCGGTCGCCGACGTTCGCCGAGGACGCGAAGGTCGCGCTGATCGACGTCGATCCGGTCGAGCTCGGACGCAATCGGCCCCTCGAGGTCGGCGTCGCGGGCGATATCGACGTGATCCTGCGCCAGCTCACCGATGTGCTCCCGAAGGATCTCGGGGCTCGGAGCGCCGCGTGGCGCGCCGAGCTGCGCCGGCGCGAGGGCGAGGCTCGCGCGAAGCTCGTCGAGCTGGCCGCCACGGATCAGGCGCCGGTCTCCCACTACCGCTGGGCGCTGGAAATCGCGTGCGCGGTGACGCGCGACACGATCGTCGTCGGGGACGGCGGCGACGTGGTGAACTGCGCCGCCAAGTTCGTGCCGGTCGACCGTCCGGGGCAATGGCTCGATCCCGGTCCGCTCGGCTGCCTCGGCGTCGGCCCTTCGTTCGCGCTCGCCGCGAAGCTCCTGCGCCCGGACCAGCGCGTGTTGCTCGTGTCCGGCGACGGCGCCTTCGGTCTCAACGGCATGGAGCTCGAGACCGCCGTGCGCTTCAAGCTCCCGTTCACGTGCATCATCGGCAACGACGGCGGCTGGGGCCAGATCCGGAGCCCGCAGGTGTCGTTCTTCGGCGAGACGCGGACGGTCGCCACCTCGCTGCCGACCACGCGCTACGACCTCATGGTCGAGGCGCTCGGCGGCCGCGGCGCCCTCGTCACGGACCCGCGCGAGATCGGCCCGGCGCTCGAGCGCGCGCTCGGCTCCGACGAGGTCTGGTGCATCAACGTGATGCTCGATCCCGAGGCGTACCGCAAGAGCGGCCAGGTCTCGATGGCCATCTGACCGCGGCGTGAAGATCACGTTTCTGTGTCCGCATCTCCGCATCGCCGGCGGAGTGCGCGCGATCCTCACCTACGCGGACCGCCTCACGGCCGAGGGACACGAGGTCCAGGTCGTGGTGCCCGCCAGGAGCCGCCGCCGAGCATGGTGGCGGTCCTTCACCGGGGCCGGCCCCGACTGGATCCAGGGATTCCGCGCCAGGGTCGTGTGGGTCGATCGGTGGCGCCCGAGCCGCTTGCCCGACGGCGACGTGATCGTCGCGACGGCCTGGCAGTCCGCCGCCGCCGTCGCCGACGCGCCGGCGCGGTGCGGGCGGAAATTCTACTTCGTGCAGCACTACGAGAGCCTCTATCACGGCCAGACGGAAGCGGTCGACGCGACGTACCGCCTGCCGCTCAAGAAGATCGTCATCTCCACGTGGCTCCGCGACGTCATGCGCGAGCGCTTCGCCAGCGACGCGGAGATTCTGGTCACCCCGGTCGATCCGGCGCTGTTTCACGCCGTTCCGGTCTCGGTCGCCACGTCGGGCCCGCGCGTCCTGATGCTGCACCACGATTACGCCTGGAAGGGGACGGCCGACGGGTTCGAGACCGTGGCGCGCGTCAAGCGGCGCGTGCCGGGACTCTATCTCGTAGGATTCGGCCTGAGCGCGCCGCGGGGACCCGCGGGCTATGACGAGTTTCACGTCGATCCGCCGCAAGACGCGCTCGCGGCGCTCTATAGCGGCTGCGAGATCTATTTGTGCCCGTCGTGGGACGAGGGGCTCGGCATGCCGCCGATGGAGGCGATGGCCTGCGGCGCGGCGCTCGTCACGTACGACAACGGCGGCTGCCGCGACTACGCCCACGACGGCCAGACGGCGCTGGTCGCGCGGCGCCGCGACGTCGGCGACCTCGCGGCCAAGCTCGAGCGCCTCGCCGCCGACGGAGCACTGCGGGCGCGCATCGCCGAGGCGGGTTCGACGTTCATCCGCAACACGTTCGACTGGGGGCGGGCCGTCAGCCGCATGGCGCGGATCTTCAGTTGACGGTCGCGTTGCCGACCGTCGAGGCTCCCTGCGCCCTCTGCGGTGACGACGTCGCCGACCCGGTCTGGGCGACACCCGATCGCGCCTTCGCGGTTCCGGGCCACTACACGGTCGCCCGTTGTCGCGGCTGCGGGTTTCTCTACCAACGCCCCCGCGTGCGCGACGATCATCTTGCCGCGTGCTACCCGGACCACTATCCGCGGCACCAGGAGCCGTCGCCGCGCATGCCGCTGAAGGGCTCCAGGCGCGCGCCAGCGCGCCGCGCGGTGGGCGCTGGCCCAGGGGCTGGGCTACGAGGCGTTCCGCGACGCGCGCGTCTCGCTCACGACCCGGCTGCGGGCGTGGCGAATGCTGGGCCGGATCCGGTAGAATTGCCCGCCGTGGCGCGGCGCCGGCCGCTACCTCGATGTCGGGTGCGGCTCGGGCGGGTCACTCGCGGTCGCGCGCGCGCTCGGCTGGCGCGTCGCGGGCATCGAGATGGACGAGGCGGCTGCCGCTCTCGCGCGCCGCTACACGCAGGAGCTGCACGTCGGCGACATCCTCACCGCGCCGTTCCCGGCCGGACGCTTCGACGTCGTGACGGCGTTCCACGTCCTGGAGCACGTGCCCGATCCGGTGGCGGTGGCGCGCCGCATGCTCGACTGGCTCGCGCCGGGCGGGCTCCTGATCGTGGAAGTCCCGAACGCGGGCGGGCTGGGCGCGGCGCTCTTCGGCGGCGCGTGGTCGGGCCTCGAGCTGCCGCGACATCTCTCGCACTTCACACCGGTGACGCTCGAGCGGGTGATCGAAAAGGCCGGCGGCCGGATCGTCTGGACCCTGGCACCAGGCGAAGCCGCGAACCTACCTGTGGAGCTTGTCGGCGCTCTTGCGCGACCGGGGCTGGAACGCGCTCGCGCGATTCACGGAGCTACGGCCGGTCTACGGGGTGTTGAAGCTCGGGCTGGAGGTGCTGGTTCCGCTGGCGCGCTGGCGCGACGCGGAGAGGCGATCAGGATCGGCGCCGTCCGGAGTCGCCCGACGTAGCGTAGGCGGACGGCGAGTCGTGCCGGGCGGCGATGTTGGCGAGCTCCTGTTCGAGGTCGGCCAGGCGCTTGGCGAGTCGATCCCGCTCCTCGCGGAGCGACTGGGTTGCCGACCGAATCTGGGCCACGCGGTGCTCGTCCCGGTCAGCTCGGTGGCGCGCCGTCTGGTCCATGCGTCCTCTGATTCAGCAAGAGCGGTGCCGGGCCTCGCCTCCTTACTCGGCGCGGGCTTCCGAGCCGGAGCCCGTGCACTCTGACACGTGCGACCGCGGGATCGGTCAAGCTGACACGCCGGAAATCCGCGTGAAAGCTGCGTGATAGAATCGGTCGCGTCATGCCGATCTACGAGTACGACTGCCACGGTTGCCGCCGACGGGTCAGCCTTCTCGTGCTTCGGCCGTCGGCGGCCGAGTCTCCGACCTGTCCGCGCTGTGGAAGCTCGGAGCTCTCCCGTCTGATGTCGCGCTTCGCGACCGTGAAGTCGGAAGACGCGCGGCTCGATGCGCTCGCCGATTCTTCGAGCCTCGGCGACCTCGACGAGAACGACCCGTCGAGCGTTGCCCGGTTCATGAAGAAGATGGGCCGGGAATTCGGCGATGACCTCGGCGACGACTTCGAGTCGGCGATGGACGAAGCGATGGCGGAAGGGGAGAGCGGCGGGGAGGGCGACGCCAGAATCTCCGGGCGGCGCCGACGCATCTTCTGATGCAGTAGCCTGTGAAAGTCTCGATCCGTGACCGGCTGGAAGCGGTAGGGGCTCACGCGTGGGACGGGCTCGTCGCGGCCTCCCGCCTGCGATCGCCGTTTCTCTCCTGGACGTGGCAATGCGAGTGGTCGCGCACGTTTGCCGATGACCGCCGCCTCGAGATCCGCTGCGTCGAGGACGGGGGCGGAAACCTGGTCGCGCTGCTCCCGCTCTGCGAGTCCTCGCCCGGCTCTCTGCAGCTCCTCGGCGGCGCCGACGTTTCCGACTATCTCGATCTGATTGCGGTCCAGGGCCGAGAGGAAGAGGCGTGGATGGCTCTGCTCCAGTCGAGGACGGCGGAGCAGGTCGAGTGGTGCCTGCACGCCGTACCCGAGGCCTCGCCCACCGTCGCCGCGCTGCCGCCGCTCGCGGCCGCCTGCGGTCTCGGCGTGTCCGCCGCGGTGGAGGAACGATGTCCCGTGCTCGCCCTGCCGTCCTCCTGGGAAACCTACCTCGCCCGCCTTTCCGGAAAACACCGCCACGAGCTCCAGCGCAAGATGAGACGCCTCGAACGCGACGCGCCCGATGCGCACGCGTCGTCCGTCAGCGCGCCCGCCGACATCGAACGGCGGATCGGGGACTTCCTGGCGCTGCACCGGAGCTCGCGCGTGGGCAAGGCGCGGTTCATGGACGAGCGGATGGAGCGATTCTTTCGTCGCGCGCTGACGGCCTTCGCCGAGCGCGGGGCTGCGCGCCTCTGGTTTCTCGACACGGCCGCCGGGACCGATCGCCGCCTTCGTCACGATCGAGTGGGACGGCACGGTCGGCCTCTACAATTCGGGATTCGCGCCCGAGCGTGCGGCGCTCTCGCCGGGTGTGGTCCTGCTGGCGCAGGTGATCCGTGACGCGATCGCCCGCGGGAAGGCGAAGTTCGATTTCCTGCGGGGCGAGGAGCGCTACAAGTACGAGTTCGAGCCCGTCGCCGAAGCCGTCTATCAGGTGAAGATCCGGTGAATCTGCGCGTCGCGATGCTGAGCGTGCACACCTGCCCCCTGGCCGCGCTCGGCGGCAAGGAAACGGGCGGGATGAACGTGTACGTCCGCGAGGTCTCCCGCGAGCTCGGGCGCATGGGTGTCTCGGTCGACGTCTTCACGCGCTCGCAGAACCCGACGATTCCGCGCGTGGTGTCGCTCGGCGAGCGCGCGCAGGTCATCCACCTGGCGGCCGGCGACGAGGCGCCGATGGCGCGCGTGAAGGTGCACGGACACCTCGACGAGTTCGTCGAGGGCATCGACGCGTGGCGCATCGCGCGGTCGATCGACTACGACCTGATCCACGCGCACTACTGGCTCTCCGGCGTCGCCGCGCTCCGGCTGAAGGCGCGCTGGTCGGTGCCGGTCATGCAGATGTTCCACACCCTGGGCCGGCTGAAGAACCGGGTGGCGCGCACCGCCGCCGAGCATGAGCCCCCGATTCGCCTGCGCGAGGAGACCCGGATCGTCGGCGAGTGCGATCGCATCGTGGCCGCCAACGTGGTCGAGCGCGCCGAGCTCCTGCGCGACTACGGCGCCTCCGAGTCGCGGATCGCGACGATCCCCTGCGGGGTCGACACCGACCTCTTCGTGCCGAGCGATCGCGCCGCCGCGCGCGCCCGGCTGGGCCTCGACGAGCGGCCGATGCTGCTCTGGGTCGGTCGCGTGGCGCCGATCAAGGGGCTCGACACGTTGCTCGACGCGGTCGCGCGGCTGCGCGCGGCCGGCCGGCCGGCCAGGCTTCTCATCGTGGGAGGCGACGCCGACGAGCCGATGAGCGAGCACGAGGTGTCCTTGCGTCGCCGCATCGAGCGGCTCGACCTGGCCGATTCGGTGTCCTTCGTCGGACCTCAGCCGCAGAGTGTGCTGCCCGTGTACTACGCCGCCGCCGACGTCACGGTGCTGCCGTCCTACTACGAGTCGTTCGGCATGGTGGCGCTCGAGGCGATGGCCTGCGGAAGTCCCGTCATCGCCTCCCGTGTCGGAGGTCTGGTGACGACGGTGCGCGACGGCGTGACGGGCTTCCTGGTTCCCGATGGCGACGTCGACGCCGTGGCCGAGCGCATCGGCGCCCTTATCGCCGACCCCGACCTGCGCTGGCGAGTGGGCCGCGAAGGCGTGCGCTGGGCGGCCCAGCACCGGTGGGCCTGCGTGGCCGAAGCTGTGTGCAAGGAATACGCGTCGCTCGAATCGCGGGCCGGCGAGCACCTGGCCTCGGGCCGCTGCCGAGACTGACCCGGTCGCCGGCCCCGCTCCCGTCTAGACCCGCGGCAATGCTACACTGCGTCCGCGGTGGGCACCCTCCTCGAGGTTAAAAACCTCAAGACGCACTTCGTGACGCGCGGCGGCGTCGTGCGCGCGGTCGATGACGTTTCCTGGGACGTGGGGGAAAGCGAGACCGTCGCGCTCGTGGGTGAGTCGGGCTGCGGCAAGAGCGTCAGCGCGCTCAGCATCATGCGCCTCGTGGCCGGGCCGGCCGGCCGGATCGTGGGCGGGGAGATCCTCTTCAAGGGCCGTGACCTCTTGCGGCTCTCCGAGGAAGAGATGCGTCGCGTGCGGGGCCGCGAGATCGGCATGATCTTCCAGGAGCCGATGACGTCGCTCAATCCCGTGCTGACGATCGGCCGCCAGCTCACCGAGGGGCTCGAGATCCACCTGGGCCTGGCGCCGGCCGAATCGCGCCGCCGTTCGGCCGAGCTGCTCGGCATGGTCGGCATTCCCGATCCGGAGCGGCGGCTCACGCAGTATCCGCATCAGTTCAGCGGCGGGATGCGCCAGCGGATGATGATCGCCATGGCGCTGGCCTGCAATCCCTCGCTGATCCTCGCCGATGAGCCGACGACGGCGCTCGACGTGACGATCCAGGCCCAGATCCTCGAGCTCATGAAGGATCTCTCGCGGCGCTTCGGCGTCGCCATGCTGATCATCACGCACAATCTGGGGGTCGTCGCCCGGTACGCCGACCGCGTCAACGTCATGTACGCCGGCAAGATCATCGAGCGCGGGACCGCCCGCGAGATCTACGCCAATCCCCGCCATCCCTACACGCTCGGTCTGCTTCGCTCGGTGCCGCGCCTGGACGAGCCGCGGCGCGCGCGATTGGACCCGATCGAGGGCCAGCCGCCCGACCTCACGCGACTGCCGAGCGGCTGCGCCTTCTCGCCCCGATGCGGCTTCGCCGTCGAGCGCTGCCATCGAGAGACGCCCCCGCTGCGCGAGGTGAACGCCGGCGGTCACGTGAGCGCGTGCTGGGAGGCCGACAACCTGGATCGCGCGCGGACCGTGGCCCGAACGTGAGCGACGACAGTCCGCTCCTGCAAGTCACCAATCTGGTGAAGCACTTCCAGGTTGGGGGAGGGCTGTTCGGGGGCCGGGCCGGGCTGGTCCGGGCGGTCGATGGCGTGAGCTTCGAGATCCGCCGCGGCGAGACCCTCGGGCTCGTCGGCGAGTCCGGGTGCGGCAAGACGACCACGGGCCGCTGCATCCTGCAGCTCGAGCGGCCGACCAGCGGCCAGATCGTCTTCGAGGGGCGCGACCTGACGACGCTCAATGACGACGAGCTTCGTCCGGTCCGTCGGAAGATGCAGGTGATCTTCCAGGACCCCTACAGCTCGCTGAATCCGCGGATGACCGTCGGCCAGATCATCGACGAGCCGCTGGCCGTCCACGGCATCGTCACCGACCGCTCGCAGCGGGGCAGGCGCGTGCGCGAGATCCTGTCCCACGTCGGGCTCCTGCCGCAGCACGCGCACCGCTATCCGCACCAGCTCTCGGGCGGTCAGCGCCAGCGCGTCGGCATCGCCCGGGCGCTCGCCGTCGAGCCGTCGCTGATCATCTGCGACGAGCCGGTGTCGGCGCTGGACGTGTCGATCCAGGCGCAGATCATCAACCTCCTGGAGGATCTCCAGGCGGAGTTCGGGCTCACGTATCTCTTCGTCGCCCACGATCTCTCGGTGGTGCGGCACATCTCGGACCGCGTCGCCGTCATGTACCTGGGCAAGATCGTCGAGATCACCGACCGAAAGTCGCTCTACGACTCGCCGCGACACCCGTACACCAAGGCGCTGCTCTCGGCGGTGCCGATCCCCGATCCGGCGCTCGAGGCGCAGCGCGAGCGGATGGTGCTCGGCGGCGAGGTGCCGAGCCCGCTCAATCCGCCGCCGGGCTGCGTCTTCCATCCCCGGTGCCCGATCGCGATCGACCGCTGTCGGGGCGAGGTGCCCGCTCTCAGGGAGATCGGGCCGGCGCATCGGGCCGCCTGCCATCTGGCTTGACTCGAGGCCGGTGCGTGCTTAAATGCTGAAACTTCTCGTGGTCGGACCTGGTTAGCTAGCAAAACCCTGGAGGGAGACTCAATGCGACGTTACCTATACCTCGTCGTGATCGCGGTGGTCGCCGCGCTCACCGGTCCGGCGGCGGCTCAGGAGAAACCCCGATACGGAGGCGAACTGTTGTTCGCGGTGCCGTCCGAGCCCCCGTCCTACGACGCTCACCGAGAGGAGACCTTCGGGGTCATGCACCCGATGGCGCCTCACTACAATACCCTGCTTCGCGTCGACCCCAACGACCGGACGGGGACCAAGCCCGTCGCCGATCTGGCAGAGTCGTGGACGGTCGCGAAGGACGGGCGGACCTACACCTTCAAGCTCCGGCGCGGAGTGAAGTTCCACGACGGCAGCGAGATGACCTCGAAGGACGTCAAGGCCTCTTACGACAAGATCATCTTCCCCCCGGCCGGAGTCGCGTCCGACCGCCAGGGCCAATACCTGGTGGTCGAGGCCGTCCAGGCGCCCGACCCCTACACGGTCGTGTTCCGGCTCAAGTGGCCGGCGGCCTCGTTCCTGGCCTCGGTCGCCTCGCCCTGGAACTGGATCTACAAGGCCGACATTCTGGCCAAGGACATGCGCTGGTACGAGACGAACGTGATGGGTACCGGCCCATTTCTGTTCGTGGAGCACCAGAAGGGCTCGCACTGGGTGGGCAAGAAGAACCCGAACTACTGGGACAAGGGCAAGCCCTATCTGGACAGCTATCGGGCGATCTTCATCAAGGATTCGGCGGCGCAGGTGGCCGCGGTGCGAGCGGAGCGGGCGCACATCCAGATGCGCGGCTTCTCGCCCTCGGAGCGGGACAGCCTGGTCGCGGCGCTGGGCCCCAAGATCACGGTGCAGGAGAGCCCGTGGGACTGCGCCTTGCTCGTGGCCATCAACCACGAGAAGAAGCCGTTCGACGATAAGCGCGTACGGCGCGCGCTGTCCCTGGCGCTCGATCGCTATCAGGGCTCACAGGCGCTGTCGAGGATCGCGATCGTCAAGGAGGTGGCGGGCGTCCAGGTGCCGGGCACTCCGTACGCGACGCCTCCCGCCGAGCTCGAGAAGCTCACCGGCTACAGCCGTGACATCGCCAAGTCCCGCGACGAAGCCCGGCGCCTCCTCAAGGAGGCCGGCGTACCCGACGGCTTCGCGTTCACGTTCAAGAACCGCGGGATCCCGATGCCGTACGAGCCGGTGGGCGTCTGGCTCATCGATCAGTGGCGACAGGTCGGGCTCAACGTGAAGCAAGAGGTGGTCGAGGCGGCGGCGTACTACGGGCAGGTCCTGCGGCCCGGCAACTACGAAGTGGCGATGGACTTCCAGTGCGGGTACATCGTCGAGCCCGATCTCGATATCTACAAATTCCAGTCCAAGGAGATCAGCCCCGCCAACTACAGCCGGTACACCGACAAGGTGCTCGACGAGCTCTTCATCAAGCAGGGGCGCGCGAGCGACATCGAAGAGCGCAAGAAGTATATTCGCGAGTTCGAGAAGCGGCTGATCGACGAAGAGGCGCACTACCTGTACACGTTGCAGTGGCATCGGATCATTCCGCACAACGCGAAGGTGAAGGGCTGGACCGTCACGCCAAGCCACTACCTGAACAACCAGCTCGACACGGTGTGGCTGGCCGAGTAGACGAGGAGCGGACGATGACTGATCGCAGACGGTACCGCCTCGATGGGCCGGGTTGGATGCTCGCGATCGTGCTCGCCCTCGCCGTTTCGGCGGCGCCGGCGGGAGCTCAGGACAAGCCGCGGTACGGCGGAGAGCTGATCTTCGCCGTACCGTCGGAGATGCCGTCCTACGACGGTCACCGGGAAGGCACCTTCGGGATGGTCCACCCGCTGGCGCCGCACTACAACACGCTCTTGCGTGTCGACCCCAACGATCGGACGGGGACGAAGATCGTCAGCGACCTCGCCGAGTCGTGGGTGATCTCGCCCGACGGACGCGTCTACGCGCTGAAGGTCCGGCGCGGCGTCAAATTCCATGACGGGACCGACATGACGTCGCGCGACGTCAAGGCGTCCTACGACAAGATCGTCTTTCCGCCGCCCAACGTCGGGTCGCAGCGCAAGGGGCAGTACACCAACGTCGAAGCGATCGAGGCGCCGGACGCGTCGACGATCGTGTTCCGCCTCAAGTGGCCGCAGCCTTCCTTCCTGGCGTCGCTGGCCTCGCCGTACAACTGGATCTACAGCGCCGACATCCTCGCCAAGGACGTGCGCTGGTACGAGAAGAACGTGATGGGGACCGGCCCCTTCGTCTTCGTGGATCACGTGAAAGGCTCTCACTGGGTCGGCAAGAAGAACCCCAACTACTGGGACAAGGGCAAGCCCTACCTCGACGGGTATCGGGCGATTTTCATGAAAGACTCCGCGGCGCAGGTGGCGGCGGTCCGCGCCGAGCGCGCGCACATCCAGTTCCGCGGTTTCTCGCCCGCCGAGCGGGACAGTTTGGTCGGCGCCCTCGGTCGGAAGATCACGGTGCAGGAGAGCGCGTGGGACTGCGCGGCCTGGGTGGCGATCAACCAGGACAAGAAGCCCTTCGACGATGCGCGTGTCCGGCGAGCGATGACGCTCGCGCTGGACCGGCATCAGGCTTCACAGTCGCTGTCGAAGATCGCCGTCGTGAAAGAGGTGGCCGGCGTACAGGTGCCGGGGACGCCGTACGCGACCCCGCCGGACGAGCTCGACAAGCTCGCCGGCTACGGCCGCGACATCAAGAAATCTCGCGCCGAGGCCCGGCGACTGCTGCGGGAGGCGGGTGTTCCCGACGGCTTCGCCTTCACCTTCACGAACCGCGGGCTCCCGATGCCCTACGAGGCGGTGGGGATCTGGCTCATCGACCAGTGGCGCCAGATCGGGCTCAACGCGACCATGGTCACGATCGAAGCCTCCCAGCACGTGACGGAGCTGCGCGCGGGTAACTTCACGGTGTCCAGCGACGCCCAGTGCGGCTACGCGGTAGAGCCGGACCTGGATCTCGCCAAGTTTCAGTCCAAGGAGATCAGCCACAACAACTACGGCCGCTACACCGACAAGGTGCTCGACGAGCTCTATCAGAAGCAGAGCCGGGCTCTCGACCCCGAAGAGCGGAAGCGATATGTGCGAGAGTTCGAGCGACGGCTGCTCGACGAGCAGGCGCACACCTTCGTGACGCTCCAGTGGCACCGGATCGTCCCCCACAGCTCGAAGGTCAAGGGCTGGACGATCACGCCGAGCCACTACCTGAACCAGCAGCTCGACACCATCTGGCTCACCGAATGACGCGCACGGGTGATGGCTAAGTACATCGTCAAGCGGCTGCTCCTGATGATCCCGACGCTCCTCGGCGTCGCGGTGCTCATCTTCTTTCTCATGCGGGTGGTGCCCGGCGACATCGTGGAGCTGCGCTTCGCCGGCGAGAGCGCCTTCGCCCAGAAGGAGAACCTCGACAAGGAGCGCGCCCGTCTGGGCCTCGACCGGCCCCTGTGGCAGCAGTTCATCACCTGGATGGGGGGCATCCTGCGCCTGGATTTCGGAACCTCGATGTGGACTGGGGCCCCGATCATCGAGGAGATCAAGCTCCGGGCCGCGCTGAGCTTCCAGCTGGCGGTGATGGCGACGGCCATCGCCGTCGTCCTGGCGATCCCCCTGGGAGTGGTGGCCGCCCTCAAGCAGGACACCTGGGTGGACTACGCCGTGCGGATCTTCTCGATCGCCGGGCTCGCCACACCGTCCTTCTGGCTCGGCATCGTGTTCATTCTCGGGCTGCTCATCATCTTCAAATGGCTGCCACCGATGGTGTACACGCCCTTCTGGGTCAATCCGTGGCAGAACATGCTGCAGCTCATCTGGCCCGCGCTCGCCGTGGGGTATCGCTACTCGGCGGTCGCGACACGGATGACCCGCTCGTCGATGCTCGAGGTGCTGCGCGAGGACTACATTCGGACCGCGCGGGCCAAGGGGCTCTGGCAGAAGCTCATCCTGTCCCGTCACGCCTTGAAGAATGCGATGCTCCCGGTGCTCACGGTCATCGCGCTGGAGTTTGCGTTCCTCATGGGCGGACTCGTGGTGACCGAGCAGGTGTTCAACCTGAACGGCCTGGGGATGCTGTTCGTCGAGTCGGTCGCGCGCCGTGACTACACCCTGACCCAGGCGCTGGTGATGCTCGTGGCGTTCGTGTTCATCTTCGTCAACTTCGCGGTGGACCTGATGTACGCGTGGCTCGACCCGCGCATCCGGCTCCGTTGATGGCACTTCGAGCGACCGTCGCCGATGCTCCCGATGTCGCCGGGCGACTGAGCTGGCTCACGCAGGTCCGCGACTTCTGCCGGCAGCGCCCGCTGGGCGCGATCGGCGCGGTCGTCGTCATCGTCAACATCCTCGTCGGTATCAGCGCCAACGTCATCGCGCCCTACGATCCCCTGGCGACCGACTACGGCGCGATGCTCGCGCCACCGTCCGCGGCCCACTGGCTCGGGACCGACGCCTTCGGCCGCGACGTTTTCTCGCGGATCCTCTACGGCTCGCGGACGGCGATGCTGGTGGGCTTCGCATGCGCCTTCTTCGGCGCGACGGTCGGAGCGGTGATCGGCGTCACGAGCGCCTACTTCGCCGGCCGGGTCGACCTCTTGATCCAGCGGATCATGGACATCTTTCTCGCCTTTCCACTGATCATCCTGGCGCTGGCGGTCGTGTCGATCCTGGGCACGGGCGTCACCAACGTCATCCTGGCGATCACCATTCCGATGATCCCACGCGCCGCCCTCGTGGCGCGGTCGAGCGCCCTGGCGATTCGTGAGTTACCCTACGTCGACGCCGCGCGCGCCGCCGGATTTCGGCATCGCCGGATCATCATGCGCCACATGCTGCCGAACGTCATGGCGTCGTACCTGATCATGCTCACCGCGTACCTCGGACAGGCGATCCTGGCGGAGGCGTCGCTCACGTTCCTCGGGCTCGGCGTCTCGGAGCCGACGCCGGCGTGGGGCCTCATGCTGCGCGGGGCCGCCGTGCAGTTCGCCGAGGCGGCCCCGTGGATGGCGATCTTCCCGGGGCTCGCGATCAGCCTCGCCGTCTTCGCGTTCAACCTGTTCGGCGACTCGTTGCGCGACGCGCTAGATCCCCGTCTCAGAGCCCAGTGAGAGAGATCGACGCCCTGTCGAATCGTTCCAACTAAGCGGAAAGCTTGACACATTGCGTGGATTCGGGTACAAAAGCCGTTGGCTTCGCAAAACTGAGCGCAACACGGATACCCTCGCTAGCGGGAGGACCTGATGCCGTACATCATCGCTGAACCGTGCATCAACGTGAAGGACAAGGCCTGTGTCGAGGTCTGTCCGGTGGATTGTATCTACGAAGGCGAGACGATGCTCTACATCCACCCGGACGAGTGTATCGACTGCGGCGCTTGCGAGCCCGTGTGCCCGGTCAAAGCGATCTTCGCGGAAGACGAGACGCCGGATCAGTGGAAGAACTTCATCGAGCTGAACAAGAAGTTCTTCAAGGACAATCCCGGAGTCAAGCCCGCCACCAAGGCCTAGCTGCACACATCGAACGGCAGCCCGCCAGGCCCGCAGGGCATTCTTCGGAGTGTCGCGGGCCTGATCTTTGTGCAAAACCGCTCCTTCGTGACTGGCACGCCGGTTGCCGCTGTGGCGGATCATGAACCCAATACCCGGACCGCTAGCGACCGCTCCTCCTTCGACGATCGGCTATCACGGCGCGGTGTCCGATTTCAAACGTCGGCTGATCGAAGCGACGCTTCATCAAGCGCGCGGCAACCGCACCCACGCGGCACGCGCGCTCGGGCTGCAACGGACCTATTTGTTACGGCTCATCCGCGATCTGGGCGTCGCGGCGCCGCCCCCACCGCCGCGGCGGAGGCGACCGGCTGCGTAGAAGTTGACCTTTGGCGGCCCGCCCGGCAATCTGTGGGCCGCCATGCGTGACGTGTGGATCGCCGGCGCCCAGATGACCCGCGTAGGCCGGCTCCAAGAGCCGCTGCAAGATCTGATGGCCGTCGCGACGCACGGGGCGCTCCGGAGCGCCGATCGAGACCGCCCCGATTCGATCGTCGTCGCCACCATGAACCCCGAAGAGTTCCTGGGCGAGGGCAACTTCGCGTCGAACGTCGCCACGCACATGGGATTCGCGAACGTCCCGGTCGTTCGTGTCGAGACGGCGACGTCGTCGGGCGCCGCCGCGTTCTACGCGGGTTTTGCTCAGATCGCCTCGGGTTTGGCCGAAACGGTCGTCGTGGTCGGCGGCGAGAAGATGACGCATCTGCCGACGCCGAAGGTGTCGGAGCTGATCGGACGCTCGCTCGATCCGTACGAGCGCTCGTACGGCACCACGATGCCGGCGTTCGCGGCGCTCGTCACCCGCGCGTTGATGGCGCGGGGGGTCAGCGAGCGCGAGATCGCGCAGGTGGCCGTGAAGAACCACGCGAACGGTGCCAGGAACCCGCTGGCGCACTTCCGCGAGCCGATCACGGAGGAGACCGTCCTCAGCAGCCGCATGGTAGCCGACCCGTTGCGCCTCATGCATTGCTGTCCGATCTCCGACGGGGCGGCGGCGGTGGTGCTGACGTCGGAGCGCGCGGTCGTGCGCGTGGCCGGCATCGGGCAGGGGACGGACGCGCTCGCGCTCCGCCACCGCGAAAGCCTCACGAGCTTTCGCGCGACCCAGGCCGCGGCGAGCGCCGCGTTCGCGATGGCGGGCTTCGGTCCGGAGCGCGTCGACGTCGCCGAGATCCACGACGCGTTCGCGCCGTTCGAGCTGATCTCGCTCGAAGACGTCGGGCTCTTTGCGCCGGGCAAGGCCGGCGCGGCCACGCTCGACGGCGAGACAGCCCTCGAAGGACGCCTGCCCATCAACCCGTCGGGCGGGCTCAAGGCGCGCGGACATCCGCTGGCAGCCACCGGCCTCATGCAGCTCGTCGAGTGCGTCTGGCAGCTGACCTGGTCGGTGCCGCGTCGACAGGTGCGGTGCAACGTGGCGCTGGCCCAATCGATCGGCGGCCCCGGCACCAACAACTGGGTCACGCTCCTAGAATCACGATGACCACCAGCGAAACAACCAGCACAACCACGAGCAGAACCACCAGTAGAACGACGAGCAAAACGACGAGCAAGACGAAAAGGGTTGGTCGGGCGTGCGGAGCCACGCCGCATCTCTCTCAGGCCACCCCGGGTCCAAGCCGGCCTCAAGGCCCCCGCTACAAATGATCGAACAAATCGCAGCGTCTCGATGCCCGGAGTGCCGGCTCGTGGCGGCCCCGCCGACCCGCTGGTGCCCCCGTCACCCTGTGGAGATGACGCCGACCTCGGTGATGGGCGGCGGCGAGGTGGTCTCGTTCACCACCTTGCACTCGCCGCCCGAAGGGTTCCGCTCCCCGCTTCACATCGCGCTGGTCGACCTGGTCGGCGGCGCCCGGCTCGTCTGCCACGGCGACAAGACCCAGGGTCTCAAGATCGGCTCGTGGGTGGCCATCGAAGCGGTCGGCAATGTCTACTACTTCTCGCACCTCGGTGCGCTCGACCGCGCTCGGCTCTTCTGGCGACGAGCCGGTCGTGCCGGCGAACGTATGAGCGCTATCGCACAGAGCCTCACGAAGCGCGCCTGGAAAGGACGACTCCGTGGCGAAGCCTAAGGGACCGCTGACCGGCGTTCGTGTCCTCGACCTCACCCGGGTCCTCGCGGGGCCCTTCTGCGCGATGATGCTCGGCGACATGGGCGCCGAGGTCATCAAAGTCGAGGAGCCCGGCAAGGGCGATGACACGCGCAGCTGGCCGCCGTTCGTCGGAGGCGAGTCGACGTACTTCATGTCGGTGAACCGGAGCAAGAAGAGCATCACTCTGAATCTGAAGGCGCCGGAAGGGCGCGAGATCCTCCGCAAGCTGGCGAAGAAGAGCGACGTCCTGCTCGAAAACTTTCGACCCGGCACCATGGACAAGCTCGGCTTCGGGTACCGCGCCCTCGCTCGACTGAACCCGCGCCTCGTGTACTGCTCTGTCTCGGGATTCGGCGAGTCGGGCCCCGAAGCGCACCGAGCGGGTTACGACCTCGTGATCCAGGCCGAGTCGGGTGTCATGGACCTCACAGGGTTCGCCGACGGGCCCCCGGTCAAGGTCGGCAACTCGATCGGGGATCTGGTCGCCGGCATGTCGGCGGCTCACGGTGTCGTCCTGGCTCTGCTGGCCCGAAGCCGCACCCGCCGCGGCCAGAAGGTCGAGATCTCGATGCTCGACGTCATGGCCGCGCTGCTCACCTATCAGGCGGGCATCTATTTCGGTACCGGCGCGCGCCCGGCCCGCCGCGGCAACGCGCATCCGTCGATCGTGCCCTACGAGGTCTTCCGCGCCGCAGACGCGTTCGTCGTGCTGGGCGTCGCCAACAACTCGCTGTGGACCAAGTGCTGCGCCGCGCTCGGGCATCCCGAGCTCGCGACCGACCCGCGCTTCGACGTGGAGGCCAAGCGCGTCCAGAACCGTGAGACGCTCGTGCCGCTCTTGAACGAAATCCTCGGTACGCGACCGGCAGGGGACTGGATCAAGCAGTTCGAGGCGGCCGGCATTCCGGCCGGCCTCATCAAGTCTGTCGCCGAGGTGTGTGAGAGCGAGCACCTGAAGGCGCGCGGCATGATCGTCTCGCTTCCTCATCCGCGGGCCAAGAAGGTGACCGTGATGGGCGTGCCCGTGCGGCTGCACGCGACACCGGGCGCGGCCGTGACGCCGCCGCCCGTCATTGGCCAGCACACCGAGTCGGTCTTGCGCACGCTGGTCGGGCTCAAGAAGCCGGCGATCCAGCGGCTGCGTACGCAAGGCGTCATCTAGCGAGCCGGCGGTGCCGACGTCGCTCGCGGCTCTCGCTCCCGTGACGCTCGAGGGGCGCTATCTCGTCCTGGAGCCCCTCGCGGAGCGTCACGCCGGCGATCTCTTCGATGTCATGCAGGACGAAGAGGTCTGTCGTTATCTCGCCTGGGCGCCGCCCAAGACGCTCGACGAGACGCTCGCGCTGATCGCCCAGGCCGAGGGGTTGATGGCCCGGCGGGAGTCCGTCGTCTTCGCGCAGATCTGGAAGTCGACGGGGCGCGCGATCGGCTCGACGCGCCTGCTCGACGTGCGGCCTGCCGATCGGCAGGTCGAGATCGGCTCGACGTTCCTCGGCCGGGACTACTGGCGCACTCCGGCCAACACCGAGTCCAAGCTCCTGTTCCTGCGCTACTGCTTCGAGACGCTCGGCTGCGTGCGCGTCGCGCTCAAGACCGACGGGCGCAACATCCGCTCCCAGGAGGCGCTGACGCGCCTGGGCGCGGTCCGCGAGGGCACGCTCCGCAAGCACATGAACGTCCGCGGCTACCAGCGCGACACAGTCTACTTCTCGATCCTCGACACAGAGTGGCCCATCATCAACACCCGCCTCACCACCCGCCTCTACACGTGACCCCGTCCACGCCTGAGCCCGCCTGCCTCTGAGCTCTCGATCAGCAGCGCGGCGCTCGTTAGGGCAGAGTGAGCGTCCTGCGTCCGCCAGGGTGATCGGCGGTGGGGCCGGCGGGAGCGGGAGGGGTCGATGAGACCCGTTCCCTCCGAGCGACAGCGAGCGAGCCGCGCCCAGATGGAGCCCAGCCGCGCACGGCAATGCGCACGCGTGCCGCGTGGTCGAACGACCCTCCCGCGCTCCCGCCGGCCCCACCGCCGCATCCAGCGACCCATTGTTGACACCGTAACGACGAGAGGAGCATCATCGAAGTCTCCCATGCGAAGACTGATCAAGATCTATGACACGACGCTCCGCGACGGCACCCAGGGCGAAGGTGTGTCGTTCTCGATGGAAGACAAGGTCCGGCTCGCGACCCGTCTCGACGCGCTGGGGATCCACTACATCGAGGGCGGCTGGCCGGGCTCGAACCCGAAAGATCTCCGATTCTTCCGTCGCATGCAGGACGTCACGTTCAAGCACGCCAAGCTCGCCGCCTTCAGCATGACCCGTCGGGCCGGGACCACTCCTGAGGCGGACGCGAACATGCAGGCGCTGCTCGATGCCGGAACGCCGGTGGCGACGATCGTGGGCAAGTCGTGGGACTTCCACGTGACGGAGGCGCTCGGGACGACCCTTGCCGAGAATCTCGCGATGATCGGCGACACGATCGCGTTCCTCCGCCCCCGGATGGACGAGGTGCTCTTCGACGCCGAGCACTTCTTCGACGGCTTCCGCACCAACCGCGACTACGCGCTGGCGACGTTGCGCGCGGCGGAAGCCGCCGGCGCCCACTGGCTCATCCTGTGCGATACCAACGGGGGCACCTTGCCCGCGGAGCTGGTCGCGATGATCGCCGAGGTGAAGAAGCACGTGCGGACGCCGCTCGGCATCCACGTGCACAACGATGCCGAATGCGCGGTCGCGAACTCGCTGGCCGCCGTCGCCGAGGGCATCGGCCAGGTGCAGGGGACCCTCAACGGCTTCGGCGAACGCTGCGGCAACGCGAACCTCGTGTCGATCATCCCCAGCCTCATCTTGAAGATGGGCCTCGACTGCATCCCCGAGCCCAATCTGCGCGAGCTCCGTGACGTCTCACGCTTCGCCTCGGAGCTGGCCAATCGCAAGCCCTGGTCCTCGCAGCCATACGTGGGCGATTCGGCTTTCGCGCACAAGGGCGGCATGCACGTCTCGGCGGTCCAGAAGCATCCGGAGACATACGAGCACATCGATCCCGCGGCGGTCGGCAATCGCCGGCGCGTGCTCGTCTCTGAGCTCGCCGGCAAGTCGAACGTCCTGTGGAAGGCGCGCGAGTACGGTATCGACCTTGACCACGACACGCCGGACTCTCGCCGGATCCTCGATCAGCTCAAGGCTCTCGAGGATCAGGGATTCCAGTTCGAGGGCGCCGAGGCGTCGTTCGAGCTGCTCATGGAGCGGGCCCTCGGGCGCCACCGGCCGTGCTTCGAGCTCGAGGCGTATCGGGTGATCGTCGAGGAGCAGAACACCGCCCAGGAGCCGGTGGCGGAGGCCACGGTGCGGGTGCGGGTGAAGGGCATGCTCGAGCACACCGCCGCATCGGGCAACGGACCCGTCGACGCGCTGGACCACGCGCTCCGGAAGGCCCTCGAGGAGTTCTATCCGAGCCTCAAGACCATGAAGCTCCTCGACTACAAGGTGCGGATCCTCGACGAGTCGAAGGGGACCGCTGCGAAGACCCGCGTGCTGATCACCTCGGGCGACGGCGATGAGACCTGGGGGACGGTCGGCGTCGCCGACAACATCATCGAAGCCTCGTGGCAGGCCCTCGTCGACTCGATCGAGTACAAGCTCCGACGCGACGGCTCCGGCCGCACCTGACCCCCGGTCGGGAACTTTCCGAATCCCCCGGTTGCTCCGATCACGAATCGTCTGGATCGAGAGTGATCTACTGGTCAGTAAGCTACCAGGTCCCGTTTTGGGGCTCATGCGCTAAGTAGCTATAAATAAGAGTAAAAATACCGGCATGGCACTCGGTATCGGATTTGCTCTTTCCGGTACGACAGGAGGGCTCAGACATGTCGGTCAATGGAACGGCGGTCAATGAGTCGGTTAACGGGAGCGCGTCTCGCACGTGGCACCAGCCACGCGGCGTGGGCCGCCCATCGACGGTGGCTCCGTTCGCTCCTCAGATCGAGGTTTGGCTGCGTGAGTCGCCCGCGCTTTCCGGGGCGGAGGTGCTCCGGCGCGCGCGTGAAGTCGGCTATCGTGGCGGCAAGAGTGCGCTCTATGAGCTGGTACGGCGACTTCGGATTCCGGTTTCCGCGAGCTTGACGGTCGTCCCGTCCAGCGGGAATCAAGTAGCTCGCTGACGGCTGTGCCCGCGCACCGAGCGTTGGCTCGTACTCGGTGCCGGGTCGGTTTTCGGCCGGCGGCGCCCCGCCGGCCCGCGGTCTGAAGTTTCCGGAAGGCCGCGTCGTTTAACGGGATTCCGACGGGAATCTCGCTTTTGACAGCCCCGGGTTCGCATCCTAGATTTCGCCCACTTCTCGACCGTGCACTCCACGCTCGCGTGGGGTGGGAGGTGGGCCGGCCATCAATCCTCCTTCTCGCATCCGAAGCCTTCCACTCAGCCGCCCCGGTGGGACAGTGCCCTGCGCCACCCGCCCGACATCGGCCACGGCGCTCGTGAACAATCCGAGCCGCGCCTAGTAGGTGCCGGGCCGGATTTGTTTGTAGAGGTTCTTGAGGGAGTCGGCTGTGAAACTCGGTGATTGGCAGACTGAGATGATCTTGCGCTCGTCGGCCTCCACCTTGGCGACGGCTTCGGGGATCTTGCCGGCGATGTCCGCGGGGATCGTCACGGCGCCGTGCTGGTCGGCGTGAACCAGATCGCCGGGCTTCACCCAGAGCCCACCCACCTTGATCGGCAAGCCGAAGTCCACCATGTGCACGTACGCGTGAGAGACGGAGACGTGCGCGGCCGCGAACTGGAAGCCCAGGGCCCGCACCTCGTCGAGGTCGCGCACCGAGCCGTCCGTGATGACGCCGGCGCAGCCGAGCGCCCGGTGGATGTTGGCCTGTACCTCGCCCCACTGGGCCCCCTGGCCCCGCGGCTCGTCGAGATCGTGAACGACGATGACCCGCGGCGCCGGGATCGAGAGCACGTAATCCCACCACCCGAACGTGGAGGCGCGGTGGCCCTCGAGCGGCTGGGGCTCGGCGCGGATCACCGCCGTGACCGCGTAGCCGACGAGCGGCCCGAGCTCGGTGAACAAGGTGCGGATCTCGGATGACATGTTGCCCTGGTTGCGCGGGCGGACGTTGAAGGTCTCGATCGCGTTGGCCACGCTCGGGCTGGAGATCTTCTTGAGGGCGTCGATCATCAGATGGTGTCCTTTCGGCGCTGGATCAGCAGGGTTTTGAGGCGGTCGATCGTCTGCCGGGTCGACTCGAGGTTCGGGTTCACGCGGAGCGCGCGCTCGAAGTACTCGAGCGCGGTCGCCGGCTGGTCGAGCTGCATGTAGATCATCCCGTAGCCACTCAGCGCGCCGAAGTGATAGGGGTTGCGCTTCATCACCTCGTCGCAGTCGGCGAGCGACTTGCCGTATTCGCCCAGGAGGTAGTAGACCGTTGCCCGCTTGTTCCAGCCTTCGGCGAAGTCCGGCCGGCGCCGGATGATCTCGCTGAAGGTGTCGACAGCCTGCTCGCCCTGACGTGCGCGCATCTGCTCGACGCCGGTCTGGAAGAGCCGGTCGACGGTCGCGTCGCCCGAGCGGCTCCACACCTGCCACATGGCGCTCTCCGCGAGATCGCGCACGAGCGGATCGCTGTCACGGAGCGCCGCGGCGAGCCGCGGCAGGTCGGCCATGAGGCCGCTCTCGCCGAGCGCCTCGGCGCCGCGGCGGCGGTTGTCCGCGTTGCCCGTGTCGGCCAGCGCCTGGAGCGCCTCCTCGCGGGTCGGGCCTCCTACGGCCGGTACCGGCGCGACGGCCAGGACGGCGAGCGCGAGCGCCCCGAGCCATCGCGCGCTCACGGCACGTACGCCTCGTTCACGTTGGTGCTCGCGTAGCCGGGCTGGGTCCCTCCGCCCGGCACGTAGATCCGGTTGCCGACAGTCACAGCGCCGATGCCGTGACGAGGCGTGCGCATCGGATCCTTGCCGATCCAGCGATTGCCGGCGACCTCGTACATCTCGCTGGCGCTGAAGATGCGAAGGGGCGCTTCGCCGCCGAAGACATACACGCGATCGCCCAGCACCGCGGCGGCGAGCCCGCCGCGGCCGGCCGGCAACGGCGTGCCGGTCGACCACGTGCTGGTCGCGGGATCGTAGATCTCGACGGCGTCGAACTGGGTGCCCACGAAGGACGTGCGCCCGCCGATCGCCCAGACCTTGCCCTGGAAGGCGACCGCCGCGAGATGGTCGCGCGCGGTCGGCATCGGTGGCGCGTCCGTCCACCGGTCGGCAACGGGCTCGTACACCTCGTGCGCGGCGCTCGCGCTGTCGGCGCTGCCGCCCACCGCGTGCAGGCGGCCTCCGAGGGCGACCACCGCGAGCCCGCCCCGCGGCTGCCGGAGCGGCGCGCGAGTCGACCAGGAGCTCCGCGCCTCGTCGTATTCGTAGACGGTGCGCAGCGGACTCCAGCTCACGCGCCCGCCGCTGTAGCCGCCGACCACGAACAGCCGGCCGTCGATGACGGCGGCCGCCGCGTGGTGCGTCGGGGCAGGGAGCGGGGTGCGCGTCTCCCACCGGTCGGACGCGGGATCGTACACCTCGACCGTCGCGACGGCCTCGCTGCCCGGACCGAAGCCGCCGATCACGAAGACCCGGCCGTTGAGCTCCGCGACGGCGACCTCCTGACGCGGGGTCGGCATCGGGGCGAGCGACACCCACTTGCCCGGGCTCAGGATGTCGACCGGGGCCGTCGAGTCGGTCGTCTTGCCAAGACACCCTGCCAGGATCACCAGGGTCGCGGCGAGCGCGACGCGCGGGCCCCGGCGAGTCACGAGCGCACCAGTGCGAGCAATCCGGCCTCGTCGAGCACGGGCACCCCCAAGCGGCGGGCGTCGTCCGCCTTGCTGCCCGGCGCCTCGCCGACGACGACGTAGTGGGTCTTCTTCGAGACCGACGACGTGACACGGCCGCCGTGCCGCTCGATCAGCTCGCGGGCGCTCTCGCGCGAGAGCGTCGGCAGCGCGCCGGTCAGCACGATGGTCTTGCCGGCGAGCGGCTTCGGACCCTCCGGCGCCACCGGCGCGCTGGTCACGACCCCGGCGCGCCCGAGACGTTCGATCAGCTCGCGGTTCGCCGGCTCCTGGAAGAAGGCCGCGATCGAGCCTGCGATCTCGTCGCCGATGCCGTGCACCTCGGCCAGCTCGGCCTCCGAGACGGCGGCGAGGCGCTCGAGGCTGCCGAAGCGGGTCGCCAGCAGCTGAGCGACGCGCTCGCCCACGAGCCGGATCCCGATCGCGTTGAGCAGGCGGGCGGGCCCGCGCGCGCGGGACGCCGAGATCGCCGCGACGAGATTCTCGGCCGACTTCTCGGCGAAGCGGTCGAGCTCGCCAACCTCGGCGGCGGTCAAGCGTGTAGAGGTCGGCGAAGTCCTTCACGCGGCCGGTGTCGACCAGCTGCTCGATCGTGCTGTCGCCGAGGTGCTCGATGTCCATCGCGCGCCGTGACCCAAAGTGGCGCAGCCGCTCCTTGAGCTGGGCCGGGCAGGCGCTGTTGGTACAGCGCCAGTACGCCTCGCCGGCCGTTCGGGAGGTGACGCCCCCGCACGCCGGGCACGCCGACGGAAACGTGAACGGCTGGGTGTCGGGCGGCCGCTTGGCGAGCACGACCTGAACAACGTACGGGATCACGTCGCCGGCACGCTCGATCAGGACCGTGTCGCCCACGCGGATGTCCTTGCGCCGGATCTCGTCCTCGTTGTGCAGGCTGACGTTCCGGATCGTCACGCCCGCGAGCTCCACCGGCGTGAGCTTGGCGGTTGGCGTCAGCGCGCCGGTCTTGCCCACGTTCACCTCGATGGCCTCGACCACGGTCGTGGCCTGACGCGCCGCGAACTTGAAGGCGATGGCCCAGCGCGGGTGGTGCGTGGTCGAGCCGAGTCGCCGCTGCTGATCGAGCGATTCGACCTTCACGACCGCGCCATCCGCGTCGTACCCGAGCGCGTCGCGATCCCGCTCGAGCTTCTCGCAGGCGGCGACGACCGCGGCGAGATTCGCGCAGCGCTCAGCGCGCGGATTGGTCTTGAACCCAGCGGCGCGCAGGGCCTCCAGGACGTCCCAGTGAGAGGTGAAGCCGAGCGAGTCGGCGCGGCTCAGATGATAGAGGAAGATGTCGAGAGGCCGGCGCGCGGTGACCGACGGGTCCTTCTGGCGCACCGCGCCTGCCGCGGCATTGCGCGGGTTCGCGAAGGTCGGCGTTCCGGCCTCCTCCAGGGTCCGGTTGAGCCGGGCGAACTCCTCGCGCGGCATGAAGACCTCGCCGCGCACCTCGATGACCGGGGCGGCCGCGAGGGGACCCCGCAGCACCATCGGAATGGACCGGATCGTGCGGAGGTTGGGCGTGATGTCCTCGCCCATGCGCCCGTCGCCGCGCGTCGCCCCCCGGACGAACCGACCGCCTTCGTACAGGAGCGCGATGCCCAGCCCGTCGATCTTCGGCTCGCACACGTACGCGAACGCGGCGCCCGGAAGGGCGCGGCCGATCCGGGCCTCGAACTCGCGCAGGTCATCGGGCGAGGTCGCGTTGTCGAGCGAGAGCATCGCGTCGTGGTGCTCGACCGGCTTGAAGATGTCGGTCGGCGCGCCGCCGACGCGCTGGGTAGGGCTGTCGGCGGTGACGAGGTCGGGGAAGCTGGCCTCGAGGTCGCGGAGCTCGCGCACGAGCGCGTCGTACTCGGCGTCCGACACCTCGGGCCGCGACTCGACGTAGTAGAGGTAGTCGTGGTGGTGAATCTGCTCGCGCAACTCGGTGATGCGCTGCGCGGCGTCGGCCCGCGTCATGCCCCGAAGCATAACACTCTCGGTGGGCTCGCTCCGGCGAGGGCGTGCTCGCCTTCGGCCGACCGGAGGGCCGGAGATCGCGGCCGGGCGCAGACGGAGTCCAGATCGAGGGCCGGCGTACGCTCGCTAGGGGACTGGGTCGGCTCTGCGACTACGGCCAGTCGGGACGTCAGGTCGAAGGTCAGGTCGTGATCGAGCGGCGCGGCGATTCGCCGCCGCGCCGCTAGTCATATCTTCTGCGTCTTACGCGGAGGGCAGGCCTCCCCCACCAGCGACTCCGCGCTGGTCGGGAGCGACCCCAGCGAAGGTGAGGAAGTCGATCATCTTGAAGTCGCCGGTCACCCTGCCGTTCCGCTGTGGGAGCGTCGGCCTCCATCTCCGGTCGGCGTTCAGGTACGAGTCCCGGTCGAGCTGCAGGAGGCCGATGAAGACCTCGCCGACGATACGGCCGCCGACAGGTCCCAGGTGAAACCCGTTCTCTCCGAGAACGAACCCCTCTCTGAGGCAGTACAGCCACAGCGGCGTGGAGTCATCGAGGTTCAGCCTCTCGCGCGACGTGTCGTAGTCGCGCAGCCCCCTGAGGAACTCATCGTTGTCGCCGTTGAGCGCCGGCGCCCCGATGCGCCTGGCGATGCTCTGCCCGGACGGCAGACCCCAGGTGATGCCACGCAGCAGGTTGCGCTGGGGAAGAGAAATGATCTCACCGATCGGCGCAGCCCCCGCGATCGTGCCAAGGGGCAAGAGGAACAGTGGCGTGGAGAGCGCGGTGTCCACCAGCTTGTTGGGCCGAACTGCCGGACTCGCATTGCCCGGGGCGTCCGTGAAACCTGGGCCGAAATCGAAGAACGTCTGCCAACCGATGAAGCGCCGCCGGGCCCGGGCGCCGCCGCGCAGGTCGATCGGGTCCCCCGGATTCCGCTCCTCCCCATCGGGAACGAAGATCATCCCGAAGAACGCTGCGCCGGCTGGCGTGTTCGCGTCGTCACCACCCAGGTTGGCCCGGTACGAGGGGCGCACCAGGGTGTGCCCGAAGCGATATGCCGCTCCCTGGAATTCGACGGGGATGAAGGGAACCTGAGGCCTGTAGAACTTGCGCCCGTTGCGCAGGATGTCGTTCACCGCGGCCTGGCCGATGAACAGCGGCAAGAACTCGTTCACGACCATCCACTGGTAGTGCCAGGTCGTGAGCCGCCGCGCCTTCTCGAATAGCTCTTCGGAGTCGAGCCGACGGTCCTCGTCTTTGAGCCGGTCGACGGCATGGTTGTGGAACATGATGAAGGCGGCCTGCAGGCCGGAGATCATCATGTTCTCGTCGTTGCGCGGGTCGGCGATGATCGCGCTCGTGTCCGCGCGGCGAGGCACGTCCTCGAACAAGCCCCCGCTCTCGATCCGCAGCTTGGTCGGCCGCCCCCGGTCTCCCCGCGGGACAGGCACGTAGAGCTCAGGATCCGCTAGCGGCCCTCCGCCATAGACGGAGTCGAGGTCGAATCGGGGGTCGCGCTCGTTGGGGGATTGCCGTGGGTTCCGCCACCACCGCCAGACGAGACGTCAGATCGAACGTCAAGTCGTGGTCGATGAACTGGCCGATGAATGTGGTGCCGGCCGTGTGATTGGGGTTGTTCGGGTTGTTGGCGCTGAGGGCGGGATTGGCGATGAGGTTGATGGCCGCCTGCTCGCCGTTCCGCTCGACCGGGGCGGTGCCCAGGTCGTCCTTGGCGTCCAGCCTGCCGCCGAGCTTGCCGATGTCCTTCAGGGCAGCCTGCAGGCGCGGGGTGTTTTCTCGGAAGAACGGATCGAGGTCAGGGAACATGCGCCCGAATCGGTCGTCGCGGATGACGAACCTGAGAGGTCGACGCCGTTGAGCGAGAGCTGCATTGGGAGCGAGAAGCCCAGACGCTCCTGACGCCATCGCTCCCATGCCGAGGGCGCCGAGGAAGGTCCTCCTGGTGAATCTGTCCGACACCGGCGAACGTTTCATCGTCATCTTTGACGTCTCCTCCTGGTGCAATCGGGTTCCGTGATTCCTCGCGACTGTCGACGCTTCGGTGGGCCGGAATCGCAAGACATAAGCCAATGGCACAGCAGGAGAAAACCGCGAAATCGTGGCGTTGGATTGTGACGCTTCAGACAATAGTTCTCACGACTGAGAAGTCGAGATCTGCGGTAGGCCGCCGCCTGCCTTCGATTCGGCCGCTGTTGACGGCTACGGTGCCGCCAAGAAAGTGCGACTCGCGGAGAGGTGTCCGGACGCGAGCGACCGGACGTCAGGAGCGTGACCGGGCTGACAGGCGACGACCGCAGACAGGCCTCCGACGATTCCGCACCGGGGACACGGAGCTGATATTTACAGATGGCGAGCCTATTTCTCTATTTTGAGAAGAAACCTGGCAGATCCATTCTCAAAGCTGCGACGAGATCACCGCCGAGTGGCAGAGAGACGGATCACGACGAGCACTGGGACAAGGCCCGCGACGACGATCGCGAGGGCCGGCGCGGCCGCGTCGGCCCAGAGGGACTCTGACGTACGCTCCCAGACCGCGACGGCCAGGGTGTCGAGACCGAACGGGCGCAGCAGCAGAGTCGCCGGCATTTCCTTCATTGTCTCCACGAACACGAGGATGACCGCGGTCAGCACGCCGCCGCGCATCAGCGGCAGGTGGATGCGGCGGAGGGTCCCACCGACGGAGACGCCGAGGGAGCGGGCGGCATCGTCGAGGGTCATCGGGATCTTGGCCAGGCTCGACTCCATGGTCTGAAAGCTTACCGACAGAAACCGTACGACGTACGCGAAGAGCAGGCCGAAGGTCGAACCGGTCAGCACCAAGCCCCCCGAGCGACCGAAGGTCCAGGAGGCGGCCTCGCCCAGGGCATGATCGAACCAAGCCAGCGGGATCAGGACGCCGACGGCGATGACGGCGCCGGGCAGCGCGTAGGCCATGGACGCCGCTCGCGCGGATGCGCGCACCGGCGCCGAGGGATGCAGCCGCGTGGCGTAGGCGAGGACGAGCGCCAGGATCGCGGCGGCGATGGCCGCGAGAGCGGCCAGGGCGAGGGTGTTGCCCAGGAGCGCGGCGAAGGCCGACAGACGCCAGCGCGCAGTCACGTCCCGCATCCAGACGAGGAGCTGCACTACGGGCAGGACGAACGCGAAGCCGAGAACGGCGAACCCGGCCCCGCTCGCGGCCCACGCTCTCCAGCCCGTGAGGGGCTGGGCGGCGATGCCGTGGCCCCGACGCTGGCTCTGAGTGAAGCGCGCGCGCCCGCGAAGGGATCGCTCGAGGACGAGGAGACTCACGGCGAACACGAGCAGCAGGCTGGCCACCTGAGCGCCGGCCGCGCGATCGAACATGCCGTACCAGACGCGATAGACACCCTCGGTGAGCGTCCGGTAGCCGAAGGTGGCGACCGTGCCGAAATCGGCGAGCGCTTCCATCATGGCCAGGGAGACCCCGGCCGCCAGGGAGGGACGGGCCATCGGCAGGGTGACCTGGAAGAAGGCGCGGGTGCGGGAGCGCCCGAGCGCGCGAGCCGTCTCGAGCGTCGCCGCGCCCTGCTCGCGGAAGGCCGCGCAGGCGAGCAGGTAGACGTAGGGGTAAAACACGAGCGTCATCAGGATGACGACGCCCCAGTACGAGCGCAGCTCCGGGAGGCGGACGCCGGCGCCGAGCCAGCGGCGAAGCGCGCTCTGAACCGGCCCGGCGAAGTCGAAGAGACCGAGGAACGCGAAGCCGATCACGTACGCGGGCACGGCCAGGGGAAGCACCAGGGCCCACTCGAGCACGCCTCGCCCCGGGAAGCGATAGGCGACGACCAGCCAGGCGAGTCCCGTGCCGATGACGAGCGTCCCCGCGCCGACACCTGCCAGGAGAGCCAGGGTGTTGCCGATGAGCTCGACCAGCTGGGTGCGCCAGAGATGGATCCAGACGTCCTGCGCCGGCTGGGCCAGCGACACCAGGACGACCAGGCTCGGGATCGCGAGCATCGACGCGATACCGACGGCGGTGATGGTCCATGCTGACGACCCGCGCACGGCGCTCCTTCAGTTGATGGGCGCTGCCTTGCTGCCCGCGTTAGAGTGACGTTATACTGCCGAGCGACCGGCCGGCATCTCGTTCGGCAGACTTAAACATGCCACGATCCTCAGTCCTGAAAGTAGCGGCGGAAACGCGAGCCACCACGGCCTCGGTCCAGGATTATCTCGCGGCGATCTACGACCTGGCGAGCAGCAGCGGCAAGCCGGTGATCGGCGCTCGGCTCGCCAAGCACATGAGCATCTCCGCTCCCGCAGTGACCGAGGCAATCCATCGCATGGCCCGCGGCGGGTACGTGAAGATCGGGCGGGGCAAGGAGCTCGCGCTCTCCAAGAAGGGCCGGCAGATCGCCGAGGTCATGGCTCGCCGTCACCGGCTCCTCGAGCGGTGGCTCACGGACACCCTCGGGCTCAACTGGACCGACGCCCACGAGGAGGCGCACCGACTCGAGCACGCGCTCTCGCCGCGAGTCGAGGACCGTCTGGCCGAGCTTCTGGGTATGCCGAGCACGTGCCCGCACGGAAACCCGATACCCGGCATGGCGAAGCCGCCCAAGGTCGAGCCGTTTCCTCTCGCCCAGGCGAAGGAAGGAACGACCGTCGTGGTCGAGCGCATCACGGAGGAAGCCGAGGCCGACAAGAATCTGCTCGAGCATCTCTGGAGAAACGACGTCCGCCCGGGACGGCGCCTGAAGATCATCGAGGTCGCGCCGTGGGCCGGGACGATCACCGCGTCCGGTGACGGCCAGACCATCGCGCTCGGCTTGCCCGCCGCGGCGAAGATCTGGGTCTACCTCCCGGGTGCCGCAGGATGAAGGTCCTCTTCTGGATCTTCGTCGCGATCGGCTGCGTCTACGTCTTCTATACCGGTGCGATGGCCGTGTGGTCCTACCTCGAGATCACGAGCGTGGTCGAAGAAGTCGTCAACGAGCGCGCGTCGCGGACCGACCGCCAGGAGCGCGCGAGTCGCGTGAGGGACGACATCGCCAAGAAGGTGATGGCGAGCGGCATCAACGTCGACGAGCGGGCGATCTCGGTGAGCGACGAGGGCAAGACCCTCGAAGTCAGCGTGCGGTGGAACTGGCCGGTCATCGTCTATCAGCAACGGGAATATCTGGCCGTACCGCTCAAGCACGATCGCACGTTCGAGGTTCCCGACCGGCGCTGAGTCAGCGCTTGGTCTTCGCCTCGCGAATCAGCTTCGCCACACGGTCGCGGTCCTCGCCCGGCGGCGCCAGCGCGACGAACTTTTCCCAGGAGCGAACGGCGCCGGCCACGTCGCCCTTGGTCTCGTAGAGCACCTGCCCTCGATAGAGCAGCGCCGGCAAGTAGCTCGGATCGATCGCGAGGGCACGGTCGAAGATCTCGAGCGCGCGATCGGCGTGCTCGGGCCCGCCACCGAGCGCCAGGATCAGGCCGAGATGGGTCGTGGCGTCCACGTTGTTGGGGTCGCGCTTGAGGATGGCCTGGTAGGCGGCAATCGCCTCGCTGTAGCGTCCCTCGGCCAGGCTCGAACGGGCGGCCTGCAGCATGCCGCGAAGCATCTCGGGGGGTAGCGGTTTCCCGGGCGCCACTGCGGGCGCGTTCGCCGCGCTGGGCGCGTCCGTCGCGCCGGGCGTCTCTCGAGGTAGCACGGCGAGCGGTCGCGAGCCGGTTTGAGGCTGACCGGCCATCGGGTCGGGCTCGGTGTACCGAACGATCCCGGCGCCCACGGCGATCCCGAAGACGACCAGCAGCACCGCCGCGGTCGCGAGCGCGGCCGGATGCCGCCACGCCGACCGCCGAGCCGCGGGTGGCGTCGGCGGAGGTGGTGCCGGTTCCGCCGGCCCCAGCCGGTCGAGCTCCGTGAGGATCGCCGCCGTCTCACCCTCGTACCGCGCGCGTAGCTCGGCGAAATCGGTGTCCGACACGTGGCCGGCCGCGTGCTCGAACTCCAGCTCGCGAATGGCGGCGAGGGCGACGCGCTTGTCCGCGTCCAGCTCCTGCCGACGGTCGAGCGGCAGGGGAAGAAAGGTCCGCCTGAGCCGGTCACGACCGAGGAGCGGCCACAGCACGAACACAAGCGCGGGCACCCCGATGATCATCGCGACGACCAGGCCGGTCCCGATCACGAGCCGCCCTCGAGCTCTCGGCGGATCCGCTCGCTCATCGCCGCGTCGACCGCGACGGGCGGCGTGGGGACACTGCGGCGCCGATGGGTCCAGCGCCACACCAGAGCGCTCGCGGCGGCGAGCCCCACGGCCACGGCCACGAACGGCAGGAGCCAGACGAGCAGGTTGAATCCGCGGCGTGGAGGCGAGAGGAGGATCCACTCACCGTAGCGGTCGACGAAATATCGCTCGACTTCGGCGGGGCTCTCGCCCGCCGCCAGCCGCTCGCGGATGATCGCGCGCATCTGGCCTGCCATCTCGGAGGGCGAATCGGCCACCGACAGGTTCTGGCACACGACGCAGCGGAGCTGCGCCGCGATGTCGTAGACGACCTGCTCGTTCACTGACTTGGCCGTCTGCGCCGCTCCCGGCCAGGCGGTCGAGCCGATCAGGGCCAGCGCCGCGACGAGCCCGATCACGGCGCGGCTCATGGGGTGGCGATCTCCGCCAGCAGGCGATCCACCGTCCGCCGGAAGACGTCGTCCGTGACGGCGCCCACGTGCTTGACCCGGATCCGACCCTGTCGATCGACGAAGAACGTCTCGGGCACGCCGTACACGCCGTAGTCCACCGAGACCGTGCCCTTCAGATCTTGCGCGACCGGGAAGGTGAGGCCGAAGTCGCCGACGAATTTCGTCGCGGCCTCGCGCGTATCCTGGATGTCGACGCCGACCACCACCACGCCGCGCTCCCGATAGCCTCGCCAGTTCCGCTCGAGCACCGGCGCTTCCTCGTAGCAGGCGGGATAGCACCACGACGCCCAGAAGTTCACGACGACGACCTTGCCCCGGTGCGCGGCGAGGCTCAGCGGCGCGCCCTCGAGCGTGGCGAGCGCAAACGCCGGCGCCGGCCGTCCGACGAGCGGCGACGGGATGTCGCGTGGGCTCATGCGGAACCCGTAGGCCAGGAGCACCAGCACCGGGACGGCGGCGAGCGGGATCAGCCAGCGCCAGAGACGCTTCACGCGCTCTTGTGCCGCTCCGGCAGGATGGCCAGCAGCGCGCCGAGGGTGAGGACAAATCCGCCAATCCAGATCCAGCTCACCAGGCGGTTGACCTGAAGCTTGATGGTCGCCTGCGACCCGTCGCGGGCGAAGTCACCGAGCACCAGGTAGAGATCCTCGCGCAGGCCGAGGCGATAGTCGACGTACGCGATCGGGGCTTGCTCTTGCGGATAGAACTTCTTGGCGGGGCGCAGCACGCCGAGCACGTGTCCGTTGGAGACCGTGAACGTGCCGACCACCTTGAAGTGATTCGACTCCTCGACCGCGGAGAGCCCGTCGAAGCGGAACCGGTAGCCGGCGAGCTCGGCCGACTCGCCGCGGCGCAGGGTCGTCTCGGTCTGGACCGACCAGGCGTGCGATCCCATCACACCGAGCGCGATGATCAGGATGCCCAGGTGCACGACGAAACCGCCGTAGCGGCGGTTGTGCCGGACCAGGAGCCCCCCCATGGCCGGCAGGAGCGACTCGCCCAGGCGCAGGCGCGCGCGCGTGGCGCGCGAGAAATCGACGGCGATCGTGACCGCGACGAAGACCGTCGCCGCGAACGTGAGCGCCGCCAGCAAGGAGCGCACCCCCAGCGCGAACGCCGCCGCCGCCGCGACGATCCCGAGGGTCACCGGCCAGAGGAAGTTTCGCTTCAGGTTGTCGACCGACGCCCGCCGCCAGGCGATCAGCGGCCCGACACCCATCAGGAAGACGAGCGACAGGAAGAGCGGCACGTTGACCTGGTTGAAGAAGGGCGCGCCGACACTGACCTTCACGCCGCGCACCGCCTCCGACAGGAGGGGAAACACGGTGCCGAAGAAGACGGTGAACGCGGCGGCCACGAGCAGGACGTTGTTGAGGAGGAAGGCCGACTCGCGGGACACGACGGAGTCGAGCTCGCCCTCGGACCGGATCGTCTCCCAGCGCCACGCGACCAGCCCCAGGGCGGCCAGCAGCACGAGGGCCAGGAAGCCGAGGAACAGGATGCCGATCGAGCCCTGGGTGAAGGCGTGGACCGAGGCGATGACGCCGGAGCGGGTGAGGAACGTGCCGAAGAGCGTCAGCCCGAACGTGAGGATCACCAGCGAGATGTTCCAGAGACGGAGCATGCGCCGCCGCTCCTGGATCATCACCGAATGCAGGAACGCCGTGCCGGTGAGCCACGGCATGAACGCGGCGTTCTCCACGGGATCCCACGCCCAGTACCCGCCCCAGCCCAGGACGTGATAGCTCCACCAGCCGCCGATCAGGAGGCCGAGCGACAGGAAGTACCAGGCGATGATCGTCCACCGCCGCGTCAGCGCGAGCCAGGTGTCGCCGATCCGTCCGGTGATCAGCGCCGCCATCGCGAAGGCGAACGGCACGGTGAACCCGGTGAAGCCGAGATAGAGGGCCACCGGGTGCGTGATCATGCCCGTGTCCTCGAGGAGCGGGTTCAGGCCGCGGCCGTCGGCGGGCACGGGCAGCTGGCGCTCGAACGGAGGCGCGGCGACCGTCATCACGAAGAGAAAGAAGGCCATGATCGACAGCATCGTCGCCAGCGCCCAGGGGTAGAGCTCGCGCGCGCCGACGCGGTGGCGCACGATCAGGATGATCGTGTAGAGCGCGAGCATCCAGGACCAGAGGATGATCGAGCCTTCGAGCGCGCCCCAGACGGCGGTGATCCGGTAGTAGAAGGGCGTGCCGAGGTTCGTGTTGGTCGCGACGTAGCGGACCGAGAAATCGAACGTGAGGAACGCGTACGTCAACAGCGCGAAGCAGGCGGTGACGAGGACGAACACGCCGAGCGCCGCGTGCTGCGCCGACTCCACGAGCGCCAGCCGTCCGCCCCGGGCCCCGACCCCCGCGGCCACACCGCCGTAGACGGCGAGGATGAGGGCGATCAGGGTCATGCCGTAGCCGAGGTCCGCGGTCATCACCGCCCATCTCCCCGGAGCGTTTTGAGGAGCTCTCGGTAGCCCGCCTCGTTCTTGTCGTGCGGCGCCTTGTACTCCTCGGAGTGCTTCGCCATGATCAGGTTCGCCTTGAAGTAACCGTCTGCCGTCCAGCTGCCCTCGAGGACGGCGCCGCGGCCCTCGCCGAAGAGATCCGGCGGTGTGCCTTTGTGACGGACAGGGACCGTGGCGGTTCCGTCCGACAGGGTAAACGACAGATCGAGCGAGCGCGGCTCCCACTTGAGCGAGCCGGGCACCACCATGCCGCCCAGCCGGTACGCCTTGCCCGCCACCGGGGCGGCGCGGAGCTCGGCCGGCGTGACGAAGTACACGGCCGACTGAGTGACGCCCGCGTAGATCATGTACGCGAGGGCCCCGGCGATGACAAGCCCGCCGACGATGAACTTTCGCCGGCGAGTCATTGTAGCGGGGACCTTGAGGCCGGCTTGGAGCGAGGGTGGCCTGAAATAGACGCGGGGAAGCTCCGCATGCCCGATCGTTCCGGTGGCGTCGTATGGCCCTGCTCTGTGGTGACGGGTGTCTCGGCCGGCTTGGACCCGGGGTGGCCTGAGATAGGCGCGGCGAAGCTCCGCACGCCCAATCCTTCCCGTCGCGTGGTTCGGCTCTGGTTCACGGTCACTGGGGCCTCGAGATTGGGGCTTGTGGCTGCGATGTTTGCCCGAGCTGCTGGCGCATGGCGCCGGCCTCTTCGAGCTCTTTTTCGCGGCGAACGAGGAAGCGCCAGTAGGTGGCGAGCACGACGAACGCGAGGACGTAGGCGGCGATGACGAAGCTCCAGTTGTCGGCGGTCACGCTTCAGCCTCCGCTTCCAGGCGGAGCACGCGGGCTCGCCGGGTGACGAAGTAGACGTAGAGGAGCGTGAAGGCCGCGAAGTTCACGAGGAGCGCCGCCACGATGATGCCCGGCATCGTCCCGGGCCCCGGCTTCAGCAAGGACGGCGGCTGGTGCAGGGTGCGCCACCAGTAGACCGAGAAGTGCACGAGCGGAATGTTGAACGCGGCGACGATCCCGAGCACGGCGGCGAACCGGGCGCCGCGCTCGCGGTCCTCGATCATGCCGCGGAGCAAAAGATAGCCGAGGTACATGACGAACAGAATCGACACGCTCGTGAGCCGCGCGTCCCACGTCCACCACGTGCCCCACGTCGGCTTTCCCCAGATGGAGCCCGTGGCGATCGTGAGCCCCGTGAAGAGCACGCCGACCTCGGCCGAGGCGTGCGCGAGCCGGTCGGCGGCCTCGGTCCGGCGGACGAGATAGACGATGGAGGCGACGAGGACGACCGCGAACGCGAGGTAGGCCACCCAGACGCTCGGCACGTGCAGGTACATGATGCGCTGGACGTTGCCCTGGGTCGCCTCGCGCGGCGCGATACCGAATCCCATCACCAGACCGGCGGCGAGCCCCGCGATCGTCACCCCCCCGAAGCAGCCCTCTCACGCGCGCCCTCAGGCCTCCAGCACGAAGTCGAACGTGAGCACGCCGACGGCGACGTAGACCACGTCCGCGGCCGCGAGAAGCTTGAGCCAGTGCGCGACGCTGCCGAGGGGCTCGCCGAGCAGCACGGCTTCCGTCGCCTTCACCGTGGCGAGCAGCACCGGAGCTTCGACCGGCAGCAGGAGCACGGGGAACAAGAGCTCACGAGCGCGGACCTGCGCGGTCATCGCGGCGAAGAGCGTGCCGACGGCCGCGAGGGCGACCGTGCCGAGCGCGATGACCACGGCTAGGCCCGGCAGGACGCCGCCCAGGTCGAGGTTGAAGAAGAAGGCGAACAGTGCGAGCAGGATCGTTTCGACGACCAGCATCAGCAGCAGGTTGCCGACGAGCTTGCCGACGTAGATCGCCGACTTGTCGCCCGGCGCCATGACGAGGCCCTCCCAGCAGTCGTTCTCGCGCTCGACGACGAACGTCCGGCCGAGCCCGAGGAGCGCGCTCAGGATGAACCCGAGCCAGAGCAGGCCTGGGAGCGTGCCGGCCAGCCGCTCGCGGTCCGGGCCGAGCGCGAACTGGAAGACGAACAGGAGCAGCAGCCCGAAGAAGAAGAGGGCGTTGAGCGTTTCCTTCGACCGTCGCTCGACGAGCAGATCCTTCCACACCACGACGAACGCCCGCCGCGCGAACGTCAGGATGCGTCCTCCGTGTGCAGAGCGTAGAGCCGGTGGACGTCGGCGGCGGATAGCGAGCCGCGGGGGGTGTCGAGCGCGATGGCGCCGCCGGCGAGAATGGCGATCCGGTCGGCGACGGCGAGCTCGCGGCCGAAGCTATGCGTCGTCATCACGATCGCGCCGCCGCCCGCCTTGAACGCCGCCAGGTGCTCCTCGAGCCACTTCTTCGCACGCTGGTCGAGCCCTGTGAAGGGCTCGTCGAGCAGCAAGACCCGGGGCCGCGCCAGGACGAAGCGCGCCAGGGAGAGCCGCCGCTTCATGCCGGCCGAGAACGTGCGGACTCGCTCGTCGGCCGCCCGCTCGAGCTCGACGGTTGCGAGCGCGCCGGCGCGTTCGGCCGCCGAAGGCCGCAAGCCGGCGAGCGTCGCCCAGAACGTCAGGTTCTCGGCGGCGGTCAGGTCCTCGTAGACGTACGCGCTGTGGGCGACGAGCCCGATCTCGCGGCGGACGAGATCGGCGTCCTTCGCGCAGTCGTGCCCCGCGACGATCGCGCGGCCGCGCGTCGGGCGGACCAGGGTCGCCAGGACCTTGAGCAAGGTCGTCTTGCCGGCGCCGTTGGCGCCCAGCACCGCCACCGCTTCGCCGGCGTGGACGTCGAGGTCGAGCCCGTCCAGCACGCGATGGTTGCCGAAGGTCTTGCGGAGACCGGTCACTCGGATGAGTGGCTCGGAGGCCATGGCTGAAACCGCCCAATTCTCGCCCACCCGCCCGGAACGGTCAAGGAAACGGGGAACTTGACTCGATCGGCCGACCTCCTGCCAAATAGAAGCGGTCGAGCCGACCGTGCGACCGCCGGAGGATCTGGTTGTTCCAATTCGCGCTGGCCCGGGTGCTGTGGTTGGTACCGACACTGCTGGCGATGGCGCTCGTGACGTTTCTGGTGATGCACGCCACGCCGGGAAGCCCCCTCGACCCGGTCGCGGAGGGCGCCAATCCCTTGTCGCCGGAGGCACAGAAGAACCTCGCCGCCCACTACGGCCTCGATCGGCCGCTCTACGAGCAGTTCGCGATCTTCGTCGTCAAGGCGGTGCAGGGCGATTTCGGCAATTCCTTCGTCTACAAGACGCGGACCGTTCGCGAGATCATCGTGGACACGTTTCCGATCTCGCTCCTGCTCGGCTCGATGGCGCTGGCGCTCGCCATCGTCGGGGGCCTGACGCTCGGCATCCTCGCCGCCATCTACCAGAACCGCGGCTGGGACTATGTGTCGGTCACCCTGGCGACCTTCGGCGTCGCGGTGCCGAACTTCGTCCTGGCGGTCTTCCTCATCATCCTGTTCTCGTTCGTGATCCCGCTCTTTCCGACCGGCGGCTGGGACTCGCCGCGGAACTGGGTATTGCCGACCGTCGCCCTGGCGCTGGCTCCCATGGGGATCATCGCGCGCTTCACGCGCGCCAGCATGCTCGAGGTCATCCGCGCCGACTACACGCTCACCGCGCGGGCCAAGGGACTGGGCGAGATGCCCGTCATCTTCAAGCACGCGCTCAAGAACGCGTTCATTCCGGTCGTGACACTCCTGGGTCCGATGTTCGCCGCGGTCGGCACCGGATCGTTCTTCGTGGAGTCGATCTTCCGCGTGCCCGGCATGGGGCGCTTCTTCGTGCTGTCGATGACCGGTCGCGACTATCCCATGATCATGGCCGTCGTCCTGACCTACGGCGTCTTCCTGGCGATCATGAATCTCGTTGTCGACCTCCTCTACGGGGTCCTCGACCCGAGGATCCGGTACTGACATGAGCCGCGCGGCGATCGCCGTGGCCGTTCCCGTCGAGGAGACGCGAATCCGTTCGTCGAGCCTCTGGCGGGACGGTGTGCGGCGGCTCCGGCGCAATAAGCTGGCGGTGGCCGGCGGGCTCGTGATCGCGGTCCTCTGTTTCGTCGCGATCTTCGCCGACTTCCTGGCGCCGCTTCCGTACACGAAGTCGAACTTCGGCCGCCTCAACGAGGCGCCGTCTCGCGACTTCCCGCTGGGGACCGACCAGCTCGGCCGCGATCTTCTGTCGCGGATGATCTACGGCGCGCGGGTCTCGATGCTCGTGGGGCTCGGCGCCCAGGTCATCGTGGTGCTGATCGGCGTGCCGATCGGCGCGCTCTCAGGCTATCTCGGCGGGCGGGTGGATATGTTCCTCACCCGGTTCATCGACGTCATGTACGCGTTTCCCCGCCTGCTGTTCGTGATCCTGTTGATGTCGATGCTCGGCGCCGGGCTCTTCAACATCTTCATCGCCATCGGGCTCACCGGGTGGGTCGGCATCGCCCGGCAGACGCGCGCGCAGGTGCTCGCGATCAAGGAGAAGGAGTTCGTCGACGGCGCCCGGGCGCTCGGCGCCGGCTTTAACCGCCTCCTCGTCCGCCACATCCTTCCCAACGCGCTGACGCCGATCGTCGTCGCGGTGACCTTCGGCATCCCGGAGGCGATCTTCACCGAGGCCGCGCTCTCGTTTATCGGCGTCGGGATCAACCCGCCGACCCCCTCGTGGGGCCAGATGGTGGGCGAGGGGCAGCAGTACATCCGGTCCTACTGGCACCTGTGCGTTTTCCCGTCCATCGCGATCGCGATTACCATGCTGTCGTTCACGTTCTTCGGCGACGGCGTCCGGGACGCGCTGGACCCCAAACTGAAATAGTAAGGAGACCCGCTCATGCGAGTTCCTCGTATCTCCGACAGCCAGCTGGATCTTCTGGCCACGCGCCTGGCCGCCATCGGTGTGGGCCGGCGCGATTTCCTGAGAGTCGCCGCCGGTCTGGCGACGATGGGCGCGGCCGGCTTCAACGCACGCCCGGTGTCCGCGGCGCCCAAGCTCGCCCCCGGCGAGAAGCTCGCGAAGGAGCAGCACCTCCGGTTCGGAGGTGGCAGCTGGTACCAGAATGATCCGTCGAGCCACGACTTCAACAAGGACCTCTATTGCGACGGAACCCCGCAGCTTTGGGCCGGCCTCATGAAGTTCAATGTGAACTTCGAGGCGCTCCCGTACGTCGCCGAGAAGGTCACGCCCAACAAGGACGGCTCCGTGTGGACATTCGCGATCCGTAAGGACTCGAAGTGGTCGGACGGCGCCCCGTGCTCGGCCCGCGACTTCGAGTACTCGTTCAAGCGCCAACTCGATCCCGCCACTGCGGCGCCCTACGCGTCCTTCCTCTACGACATCAAGAACGGCGAGGCTTTCAACAAGAAGCAGCTGACCGACGCGAAGGAAGTCGGCGTCCGGGCGAAAGACGACTGGACGCTTGAGGTGACGCTGGAAGGGCCGCGCGGCTACTTCCCGGTCCTCTCGGCTTATCAGGCCGCGCTGCCCGGTCATCGCGGCTCGATCGAAAAGTACGGCGACAAGTGGACGGAAGCTGCCAACATCGTGTGCAACGGCCCCTTCGTCCTCGAGGCATGGGAGCACAACAAGGTCATCGTGTTGCGCAAGAACAAGCACTTCTTCGGCGCCAAGGACGTCACGCTGGAGAAGGTGACGATTCCGATCATTCCCATCGCTTCGGGAGTGCTGCCCTACGAGAACAACGAAATCGACCTGACGCGGCTGCAGACCGCCGATCTGAAGCGGCTCCAGTCCGACCCGCGCACGACGAAGGAAGTCTTCCGGTTCCCGTACCCGGGCACGTGGTATCTCCTCCCTCAGGTGACGAAGCCGCCCTTCGACAACCTCAAGGTCCGCAAGGCGGTGGCCCACGCCGTCGACCGGGAGAACATCGTCAAGGTCAGCCAGGGGTTCGCGATTCCCGCTCACGCCATGATCCCGCCCGGGTTTCCAGGCGCCCTCGACGACAAGAAGACCCGAGACCTCCAGCGCTTCGATCCGAAGCTCGCGCTGTCGATGCTGAAGGGCACGCCGTTCGAGGGCGGGAAGAACTGGCCGAAGATCACGCTGTCGATGCGAGACGAGGCCCTGGGCTCGAAGCCCCTCGCCGAGGCCGTCCAGTCGGTCCTGCTGGAGAGCCTGAACATGAAGACCGACCTCGAGGTCCTCGAGCCGAGGGTGTTCCGCGAGCGGCTCTGGAAGCAAGATCTCCAGTTCGTCTGGATCCGGTGGTTCATGGACTATCCCGACCCGCACAACGAGTACTTCGACACCTTCTACGGCAAGAAGACCACCGGCAAGCGGCAGGCGTGGTCCAACGAGGCGTTCGACAAGGAGCTGGAGGCGGGCCGCGACACCAGCGACACCAAGAAGCGGCTGGCGCACTACTCGAAGGCCGAGGAGATCATGCAGAACGACGTCGGCTACGTGCCAGTCGCGTGGGTCGTACGGTATGCGGCAGCGAAGCCGACCGTTCGCGGGCTCGAGAAGAATCGTCAGGGCGAGGTCGTCGTCGACGGAAACATCTACAGCGACATGCTGACGCACATCTACATCGTGGAGAAGGGCTGAGGAAAAAAGCGCGCCGGGATAGGCCCGGCGCGCTTTGAGTCCGTCAAGGGCGGTCTAGACGCGCATCGACCGGAGGCGGGCGATCCGCTCCTCGAGGGGCGGGTGAGTCGAGAAGAGCTTCATCAAGGTCGAGCCGCTCAGCGGGTTCACGATGAAGAGGTGAGCGGTCGCTGGCGTCGCGTCCGCCATCGGCATCGCCTGGTTCGCCATCTGCAGCTTCTCGAGCGCCTTCATGAGACCCCACGGACGCCCCGCGACCTGCGCACCGGTGGCGTCGGCCTGGAACTCGCGGGAGCGTGAGACCGCCATCTGGACGAGCATCGCGGCGATCGGCGCCAGGATCGCGAGCAGGATCATCGCGAAGGGATTCGTCGATCCCCCTTCCTCGTCGTCGCGGCGGTGCCCGCCGAACATCGCGGCCCACTGCGCCATGTGCGCCAGGTAGGTGATCGCGCCCGCCAGGGTGGCGGCGATCGTCGAGATCAGCACGTCACGGTTCTTCACGTGCGAGAGCTCGTGCGCCAGAACACCCTCGAGCTCCTCCTCGTCGAGGATCCGCATGATTCCCTCGGTCACCGCCACGACGGCGTGCTGCGGGTTGCGGCCCGTCGCGAAGGCGTTCGGGGTCTCGCTCGGAATCAGGTAGACGCGCGGCATCGGAATGCCGGCGCGGGTGGCCAGACGGTGCACGATCGCGTAGAGCCGCGGCGCCGAGGCCTCGTCGATCGGCTGGGCCCGGTAGGCGGCGAGCACGATCTTGTCCGAGAACCAATAGCTGACGAAGTTCATCGCAAGGGCGACAAAGAAGGCGATCATCATGCCCTGCTGCCCGCCGATCGCCCCGCCGATCAACACGAGCATGACTGTCAGGACGGCCAACAGTAGCCCGGTCTTGAATATGTTTGACATGCCCGAAGCCTAGCAGACGCCCCCCGAGCGGTCAAACGACGCTCTATAGCGGTCGACATAGAGGTCAAATGCCTTGACTTGCGGGCACATCGGCCGATATACTGACCCGACTTGAGTAAAAACTCGTTTGTTGACGAAGAGTTAGCAGTCATGATCGTGCGAGTTCCAGATATACCGACCGAGGGGCTGAGCGTCACGGACGCGAGTGCCGTGGGCTCGGTCTATCGAGACCCGGCCTGGCGGCTACTCGACGTGAACCTCCGGATCGAGCGCGACGGGTCGGATGTCTTCGTGACCGGCGAGCTCCGCGCGGCGGTGTCGCAGGCGTGCGGACGCTGCCTCGAGCCCTGCCCCGGCGAGGTGACCGCCCCGGTGGACGTGCGGCTCGTGCCGCGTCCGGCGACCGCGGATAACGTCGAGCTGGCCCCCGACGATCTCGATGTGGACTTCTACGACAAGGACGAGGTCGACATCGGCGTCTTGATCGAGGCCGAGACGACGCTCGCGCTACCCATGAAGCCGCTGTGCCGCGAGGGCTGTCTGGGACTCTGTCGGGTTTGCGGGGGGAACCGGAATGTGGTCAAGTGCGAGTGCCCAGAGCGCCCGCCGGATCCACGGATGGCGGCCCTCAAGGACCTGGCCTCGCGACTGTCGCACTAGGAGAACCCGATGCCTCTGCCGAAACGACGCCACTCGAAGACGCGCGGACGCAAGCGCCGCACGCACTACAAGCTCGCCGCGCCCACGCGCTCGGTGTGCCCGCAATGCCGCGAGACCAAGCTGCCGCACCGCGTGTGCCCGCACTGCGGGTACTACAAGGGGCGGGAGATCGTGGCCGTCGAAGGGACGTAGCCGGCTCCTCACGCCGCCGACCACATGCCGATGAACAACGGAGACGGTGCGCCGTCCCGCTTGAAAGTCGCCGTGGACGCGATGGGAGGCGACTACGGTCCCCGCGTCGTGGTGGAGGGCGCGGTGGCGGCCGTTCGGGAGTTCGGCGCCGCCGTCATCCTCGTGGGTGACCGGTCGGCGATCAACCGCGAGGTCGTCCGGTTGGACGCCCAGAGCCTCGCCCTCGAGATCCGCCACGCCTCGCAGGTCGTCGGGATGGCCGAGAGTCCCACGCAGGCCCTCCGGCGCAAACGGGACTCGTCCTTGCGGGTGGCGGCCCAGCTCGTGAAGGACGGCAAGGCCTCGGCCTTCATCTCGGCCGGCAATACCGGCGCCGCGCTGGCGATCGCGATGTTCGTGATCGGCGTGCTGCCGGGCGTGGACCGGCCGGCGATCGCGGCGGTACTGCCCGAATCTGAGGAAGTTCACGATCCTGCTCGACGCAGGCGCGAACGTCGATCCCAAGCCCGAGCACCTCCTGCAGTTCGCCGTCATGGGCCACGTGTACGCGCGCGACATCCTCGGCCTCGACAGCCCGCGCGTGGGGCTTCTGTCGGTCGGCGAGGAGGAGGGCAAGGGCAACGAGCTGACGAAGGAGACCTACGACCAGCTGCGCGTGTCGTCGCTGAACTTCGTGGGCAACGTGGAGGGCCGCGACATCTACAACGGCCGGTGCGACGTCGTCGTCACCGACGGCTTCACGGGCAACGTCGCTTTGAAGATCTCCGAGAGTTTGGCCGAGATGATCGGCGCCATGATCAAGGAAGAGCTGATGCGCGACGCGCGGTCGAAGATCGGCGCGAAGCTGGCGATGCCCGCCTTCGAGCGCTTCCGCCGCCGCATCGACTACACCGAGATGGGCGGCGCGCCGCTGCTCGGCATTGACGGCGCCGCCATCATCTGTCACGGTGCATCCCCGGTGAAGGCCATCAAGAACGCCGTGCGCGTGGCCCAGGAGTGGGCGAGCGCGGGGCTGAACGAGCACATCAAATCCGCTTTGGAAGCCGAGGTCGAACGCGGCGGACGAGAAGGGGGACGTGAATGATTCGAGCGAGGATCACCGGGGTCGGCGCGTTCCTCCCCAAGCGGATTCTGACGAACGCCGATCTCGAGAAGATGGTCGACACGAACGACGAGTGGATCGTGCAGCGGACCGGCATTCGCGAGCGCCGCATCGTCGACGAGAACGAGGCGACGTCCGATCTTGCCGTGCGCGCCGCGCAGCAGGCGCTCGAGCGGGCCAACCTGCTCCCGGAGGACATCGAGTTCATCGCGGTCGGCACGACCAGCCCGGACATGATCTTCCCGACTACCGGGAACATCGTGCAGCACCGCCTCGGGTGCCGCCGCGCCGGCTCGGTGGACATGCTGGCCGCGTGCGCGGGCTCGATCTACAGCCTGTCGATCGGTTCGCAGTTCATCCAGACCGGCAAGTACCGGCGCGTGCTCTGCATCGGCGCCGAGACGCTCTCGCGCATCACGGACTTCACCGACCGCGGGACGTGCGTGCTGCTCGCCGACGCCGCGGGGGCGGCCGTGCTCGAGGCGTCCGACGACGAGCGCGGCATCATCGACTTCGATCTCTACTCCGACGGTCAGTACTGGGACCTGCTCTACATGCCGGGCGGCGGTTCGCGCAACCCGGCGACCCGGGAGACCGTCGACGCGCGCATGCACTTCGCCAAGATGAAGGGCAACGAGGTCTTCAAGGTGGCCGTGCGCCTCTTCGTGGATTGCGCCGAGCGAATCCTGGCGCGCAACGGATTCACGGCGAAGGACGTGAGCCTGTTCATCCCGCACCAGGCCAATCTGCGGATCATCGAGGCCGCCGCCAAGCGCGTCGACCTGCCGATGGACCGCGTCTTCGTCAACGTCGATCGTTACGGCAATACGGGTGCCGCCTCGGTGTACGTGGCGCTCGAAGAGGCGATCGCGGCGGGCCGGCTCAAGCGAGGCGATCTCGTGCTCATCGTCGCGCTCGGGGGTGGCTTCGCGTGGGGCGCCGCTCTCATCCGGTGGTGATGGCACCCGCGACAACCACCATCGCGTTTCTCTTCCCGGGGCAGGGGTCTCAGGCGGTCGGGATGGGCAAGGGCTTCTACGAGAGCTCGGCCGGCGCCAAGGCCGTCTTCGAGGAGGCCAACGACGCGCTCCGCTTCGACCTCGCGAAGCTCGCGTTCGAGGGGCCCGAGACGGATCTCGCGCTGACCGCCAACACGCAGCCCGCGGTCTTGACCGCGTCGGTGGCGGCCGCGGCGGCGTGCGCCGAGCGCGGCCTGCGGCCGGCGCTGGCGGCCGGCCACAGCCTGGGCGAGTACACCGCGCTGGTCGTCGCCGGCGCGCTCCGCTTCGCCGACGCGGTTCGCATCGTGCGCAAGCGCGGCGAGTTCATGCAAGAGGCCGTGCCCGTGGGGACCGGCGCGATGGCGGCCATCATGGGTGTCGAGCTTCCGGCCGTCGAGAAGGTGTGCGCGGACGCGGCGCAGGGCGAGGTGGTCGAGATCGCCAACGTGAACTCGGCGCTTCAGATCGTCATCGCCGGACACCGCGCGGCGGTAGAGCGGGCCGTGGCGCTCGCCACCGAGCGCGGCGGGAAGATGAGCGTCATGCTCCCGGTGAGCGCGCCCTTCCATTGCTCGCTCATGGCGCCGGCCGGGACCCGGCTCGCCGCCGAGCTCGACGCGACGCCGGTGGCCGATCCGAAGGTGCCGGTGGTTCGCAACGTCGACGCCGGCGTCACCCGCAAGGCCGAGGACGTGCGGCCGTTCCTCCTGCGGCAGGTGGCCAATCCCGTGCGGTGGACCGACTGCGTCCAGAAGCTCGCGTCGGAAGGCGCGACGGCGTTCGTCGAGGTCGGGCCAGGGCGCGTGCTGTCCGGGCTGCTCCGGCGAATCGTCAACGGCGCACGCGGACAGTCGATCGAGGATCCGGCCGGGCTGGAGAAAGCGCTGTCCGCCGTCGCGGGCGGTGCCGCCGAGTCGCGCTGATGAAGGGCCCGCTCGACGGCAAGGTCGCGATCGTCACCGGCGGCAGCCGCGGGATCGGCGCCGAGGTCGGCGCGCGGCTGGCCGAGGACGGCGCGGCCGTGGTAGTCTCGGGACGCGACGGCGAGCGCTTGCAAAGCACCGTTCGCGAATGGGAAACGCAGGGCCGGGCGGTGCTCGGCGTCGTCGCCGACGCGGCGAGCCGCGAGGATTGCGAGCGGCTCGTGACCACGGCGAAACAGCATTTCGGGCACATCGATGTACTCATCAACAACGCCGGCATGACGCGCGACCAGCTGCTCGTGCGGATGACCGACGAGGACTGGGATCGCGTGATCGAGGTGAACCTCCGCAGCGCGTTCTTGATGACGCGGGCGGTGAGCAAGGCGCTGGTCAGACAGAAGAGCGGCGGGCGCGTCATCAACATCACATCGACGGCCGGCGCCATGGGCAACGCGGGACAGGTCAATTACTCCGCGGCGAAGGCGGGGCTCATCGGGTTCACGAAGGCGGCGGCCCGCGAGCTCGCGCACTGGTCGATCCTCGTGAACGCCGTGGCGCCCGGGCTCATCGAGACCGACATGACCAAAGATCTGTCGCCGGCCGCCCGCGACGCGCTCCTCGCGCAGGTGCCGCTCAAGCGCAGCGGAACGGCTCGCGAAGTGGCCGAGATGGTACGATTCCTCGCCGGAGACGGGGCGACCTACGTCACGGGTCAGGTCTTCCACGTCAACGGCGGACTTTACATGTAACTCATCCTTTCCGTGGAGGTAACGGGTTCATGGCGAAGTCAGTGGATGAGAAGGTGAAGGAGATCATCGTCGAGCAGCTCGGAGTGGAGGAGGACGACGTCACTCCATCGGCGAAGTTCATCGAGGATCTGGGCGCCGATTCCCTCGATACGGTCGAGCTCGTGATGGCCCTCGAGGAGCACTTCGACATTCAGATCCCCGACGAGGATGCCGAGAAGATCGTCACCGTCGGCGACGCGGTCCAATACATCAAGGACAACTCGTAAGCGGTGAGCACGCGAAGGGTCGTCGTCACAGGCCTCGGGGCCCTCTCGCCGGTCGGCAATACCGTGGACGAGTTCTGGTCGTCCCTGGTCCAGGGGCGCTCGGGTGTCGGGCCGATCACGAAGTTCGACGCGACGGACTATCCGACCCGGATCGCGGGCGAGGTGCGCAACTTCGATCCGCTGAACTTCGTCGACAAGAAGGAGGCGCGGCGACTCGATCCGTTCCTCCAGTACGCGATCGCGTGCTCGGTCCTGGCCGTTCAGGACGCCGCCCTCGACACCGGCAAGGTCGACGGCACGCGGTTTGGCGTTCTGATCGGCTCGGGGATCGGCGGGATCTCGACGCTCCTCGACTCGTATCGGAATCTCCTCGAGAAGGGTCCCGACCGGGTCTCGCCGTTCTTCATTCCGATGATGATCGTGAACATGGCGTCGGGACTCGTGTCGATGCGGTTCGGCGCCAAGGGCCCGAACTCCTCCGTGGTGACGGCGTGCGCCACCGGCAACCACGCCATCGGCGACTCGTTCAAGATCATCCAGCGCGGCGATGCCGACGTGATGATCGCGGGCGGCTCCGAGGCCATCGTCGTCCCGTTGACGATCGCCGGCTTCTGCTCGATGAAGGCGATGTCGACGCGCAACGAGGAACCGGAGAAGGCCATGCGGCCCTTCGACGCGACCCGCGACGGGTTCGTGTGCGGCGAGGGCGCCGGCATCGTGGTCATGGAGTCGCTCGAGCACGCGCTCGCGCGCGACGCGCGCATCTACGCTGAGATCATCGGCTACGGGATGACCGGCGACGCCCACCACATGACGGCGCCCGATCCGGAAGGCGACGGCGCGGTGCGGGCGATGAGCGCGGCGATCCGCGACGCCGGGCTGGACGCCTCCGCGGTGGGCTACATCAACGCCCACGGGACGTCGACTCCCTATAACGACAAGTTCGAGACCCTGGCCATCAAGCGGGTCTTCGGCGAGCATGCGCGGCGGCTGGCGGTGTCGTCGACGAAGTCGATGACGGGCCACCTCCTGGGCGCGGCCGGTGGCATCGAGGCGATCGCGTCGGTGCTGGCGCTCCACCACGGCGTGCTGCCTCCGACGATCAACTACGAGACGCCCGATCCCGACTGCGATCTCGACTACGTGCCCAACCAGGCGCGCAAGCAGAACGTCGAGGTCGCGCTCTCGAACGCGTTCGGCTTCGGCGGCACGAACGCCACGCTGGCTTTCCGCTCCTACCTCGGGTAGGTGGATCCGCTCCGCGTCGCTGAACTGGAGCGGCGGCTCGGCTATCGGTTCCGGGATCCGCGTCTCCTCGAGCAGGCGCTGACGCACGCCTCCTACTCTAACGAGCATCCGCCCGCGCCGGATAACGCGCGGCTCGCCTTTCTCGGCGACGCGGCGCTCGGCCTCCTCGTCGCCGACCACGTGATCGCCGCCGACCCGGCGGCCACGGTCGGCGAGCTCACGTCCCGGCGGGCCGAGCTGGTCACCGGCGCCCGGCTGACGCGCTGGGCCGTCGAGCTCGAGCTGGGCGCACTGCTGCAGCTGGGCCGCGGCGAAGACCAATCGGGCGGGCGGGGGCGCGATTCGATCCTGGCCTCGGCGCTGGAGGCCGTGCTCGGCGCGATCTATTCCGAGGGCGGGATCGACGCTCTGCGGGACGTCATCGGTCGCTTGGCTGCGTGGTAGCCTGAGGCCATGCGCTGGTGGCCGCTCCGCGCGCGGCGTCTCCCGCCGCCGCCTCCGCCGGAAGAGATGCTCGTCGCCGAGGATCGGCTGCGCCGGAACGTCGAGGATATCCTGACGGTACGCGATCGGCAGATCCGAGGCGGGATCGTCGTGTTCCGCGGCGAGCTGACGACCGGACCGGCCCGGGCGCTCGACCTCTTGATCGACCGCTTCCGCCCGCTCGGCTACACGCCGTACCTGCGAGAGGAGTCGGGGCTCGTCTCCGTTCAGGCCTGGCCCCTCGCCGAGGCCGCGACGCGGTGGCGGATCGGCGTGAACCTGGCGCTGTTCGTCCTCACGTGCGCCTCGACGCTCTTCGCCGGGCTCTCGTTCGTCGGGTCGCCGACGTTCGACGCCCTGCGCTCCGATCCATCCGCCGCGCGTTTCCTGGCCGGTGTTCCGTTCGCGTTCACGTTGATCGCGATCCTGGGCGTCCACGAGCTCGGCCACTACTTCACGGCCCGCCATTACCGCGCGTCGGTCAGCCTGCCGTACTTCATCCCGGCGCCGTTTCTGTTCGGCACGCTCGGGGCGATCATCCTCATGCGCTCGCCGGCCCGCGACCGCAACTCGCTCTTCGACATCGCCGCGGCCGGTCCGCTGGCCGGACTGGCGGTGGCGTTGCCCGCGGGCCTCCTCGGGTTCGCGTGGTCCTCGGTCGTGCCGGTGCCGCCGGGCGGTTACATGGCATTCGGCGACTCGCTGCTCACCTGGGGACTGTCGTACCTACGCTTCGGACACATTCCGCCGGGCTACATGCTCTTCACCCACCCGATGGCCGACGCGGCGTGGGCCGGCTTCCTCGTCACCGCGCTGAACCTCTTCCCCGTGGGGCAGCTCGACGGGGGCCGGATCGCCTACGCGCTCTTCGGCCGGCACCATCGCAAGATCGGGAAAGCGACGGTCGGCGGGCTGCTGCTGCTCGGCGTGGCGGCCTTTGTCTGGACGCTCAGGGCGCCCGGCGGCGACGTCGTCGGAGCGCTGGCGTCGTCGCTCAACTGGTTCGTGTGGGCGGGCGTGATCTCGCTGCTCGTGGGCTTTCACCATAGCCCGCCGCTCGACGACGTCTCGCCGATCTCGCCCGGCCGCCGGGTCGTCGGCATCGCGTGCCTCGCCCTGATGGTGTTGCTGATTCCGCCGCCCATGAACCCGCTAGTCGCAATTCGCTAGCAAGCGGCCGCCTGCAAACGACAGGGTGAACGCGGCTCCTCGCTGCGCAGACGCCCGCGGCGGCGTGACAGCGAGCCGGCGGGTACGCTACTATCCGCGTGATGTCGGGACGGCTCGATCGCAAGCGGCTCGCGCAGCTGATCGAAAAGGGCGACGTCGATACCGTCCTGACCGTGTTCCCCGACGCGTTCGGCCGGTTGATGGGCAAGCGCGTCGTGGGCCGCTACTTCCTCGATCACGTCGTGGACGACGGCGCCCACGCGTGCATCTACCTCTTCACCGTCGACATGGAGATGGAGCCGCTTCCGGGCTTCAAGCTCACCTCGTGGGAGCGGGGCTACGGGGACATGAAGATGGTTCCCGATCTGTCGACGGCGCGCCTCATCCCGTGGCTGCCGAAGACGGCGCTCGTCTTCTGCGACGTCTTCACTGAAGAAGGCGAGCCGATCGAGGAAGCGCCGCGGTGGGTCCTCAAGCGTCAGATCGAACGCGCGGCGGGGCTGGGCTACGTGGTGAAGACCGCGGCCGAGCTCGAGCTCTACTGCTTCAAGGAATCGTTCGACGAGGCGCGCCGCAAGCGCCATCACGATCTCACGCCGGTCTCGGGCTACCTCGAGGACTACCATATCCTCCAGACCTCGAAGGAAGAGCCGCTGATCCGGGCCATCCGCAACGGCATGGAGGCCGCGGATGTGCCGGTCGAGACCTCGAAGGGCGAGTGGGGACGAGGCCAGGAAGAGATCAACCTCCGCTACGCGGAGGCGCTCGAGATGGCCGACCGCACCGCGCTCTACAAGCACGGCGCGAAGGAGATCGCGCACCAGCACGGCTCGGCCATCACGTTCATGGCCAAGTACGACATGACCGCCGCCGGCTCGTCGTTCCATCTGCACTCCTCGCTGTGGGACAAGGCCGGGCGAAAGCCCCTGTTCGCGGCCGCTGGGCGGGGCGCCAAGACGACCAGCACGCCGCTCTTCGGCCAGTGGCTGGCCGGCCAGATGGCGATGGCGCGGGAGTTTTCGTACTTCTACGCGCCGGGCGTGAACTCGTACAAGCGCTACCAGTCCGGCTCGTTCGCGCCGACGCGGATCGTCGCGGGCTGGGACAACCGCACCTGCGGCTTCCGGCTCTGCGGCGAGGGCGGCGGGTTCCGGGTCGAGAACCGCATCCCCGGAGCCGACGCCAATCCCTATCTCGCGTTCGCCGCGACGATCGCCGCGGGCCTTCACGGCATCGCCGGCGCCCTCAAGCCGCCGAAGCCCTACGAGGGCAACGCCTACGAGGACGCGACCTTGCCGCAGGTGCCCAAGACCTTGCGCGAGGCGATCGCCGAGCTCGAGCGCTCGAAGGTCGCGCGCGCGGCGTTCGGTGACCGCGTCATCGATCACTATCTGCACGCCGCCCGTCTGGAGCAGCAGGCTTTCGACCAGGTCGTGACCGACTGGGAGCTCGGGCGCAACTTCGAAAGGATCTGACGAGCGTGAGCGATCGAGAGTGGATCCTGCTCAACCCGGGCCCGGCCAACACGAGCCGGGAGGTTCGCGACGCGCTGGTGACCCCCGACCTGTGCCACCGCGAGCCGGAGTTCTTCGAGGTGATGCGCGAGTGTCGCGAGCGCCTCGTGCGGCTGGCCGAAGGCGGCGACGGCTTCGCGGCCGTCCTGTTCACCGGCTCGGGCACCGCGGCCGTCGAGGCGGCCGTGTGCTCGGCCGTGCCGGCCGACGGCGGGCTCCTGGTCGTCGACAACGGCGTCTACGGCGACCGGCTGCTGCGGATCGCGCGCGCGCACGGGATCGCCCACCGCGCGCTCTCCTATGACGTGGCGACGGCGGCGCGTCCCGACGACGTGCGCGCGGCGCTGCGCGCGGACCGCCAGCTCACCCACGTCGCCGTCGTGCACCACGAGACGACGACCGGCGTCCTCAATCCCGTGGCCGAGATCACGCGCGCCGCGGCGGGCGAAGGGCGGCGCGTGCTGGTCGACGCGATGAGCTCACTCTTCGGCGAGCCGCTCGACGTGACGCAGGATGGGATCGATTTCGTGATGGCCAGCGCCAACAAGTGTCTGCAGGGCGTGCCCGGCATCTCGTTCGTCCTGGCCCGGCGAAGCGCGCTCGACCTGCTCCGCGGCCGGCCGCCGCGCAGCGTCTATCTGGACCTCGCGAACCACTACGCGACGCAGGAGCAGGACAACACGCCCTTCACCCCCGCGGTCCAGGTGCTGCACGCGATGCGGCAGGCGCTGCGGGAGCTCGAGAAGGAGGGCGTGGCCGAGCGCATCGCGCGCTACGCCGAAAACGCGCGGGTCCTGCGCCGGGGCATGGCGGCGCTCGGCTTCGAGATGCTCGTGGCCGAAGGTGCGCGCTCGAGCATTCTCACGACGTTCAAGCTTCTGCCAGGCCTCGCGTACGATCCGCTCCACGACGCCATGAAGCGACGCGGCTACATCATCTACGCCGGCCAGGGCGACATCCGGAAGTACGCGTTTCGCGTGTCCAACATGGGCACGCTCACGCCTTCCGACATGCAGGGCGCCGTCGAGGCGTTCGCGGCGAGCCTGGCCGAGCTCTCCCAGGCCGGAGCCGGGCGATGAGCGGGCGGCTCGCCGGGAAGGTCGCGCTGATCACCGGCGCGGGCATGGGCATGGGGCGTGAGACCGCCGCGCTCTTCGCCGAGGAGGGCGCCAGGATCATCGTGGCCGACATCGACGGGGAGGCGGCGAAGGGGACGGTCGCGCGCGTCGAGAAGGCGGGCGGGCAGGCGGTCGCGGTCACCGGCGACGTCGCAATCGAGGCGGACGTCCAGCGGATGATCGAGGAGGGCGTGCGCCGTTTCGGCGCGCTCCACGTCCTGCACAACAACGCCGGTGTCCTGTGGAAAGATCGCGACCGCTCCGTGCTCGAGACCGACGACCGCTGGTGGGACCGCGTCATGGCCATCAATCTCAAGTCGGTCTTCTGGGTGACGAAGCACGGAATCCCGCATCTGCAGCGCGCCGGCGGCGGCTCGATCGTCAACATGGGCTCGGTCTCGGCCCTGGCCGGCTTCACGCGAGCGCAGGACGCCTACACCGCGGCGAAGGGCGGCTTGATCTCGCTGACGAAGTCACTGGCGATCCAGTTCGCGCGCGACAAGATCCGCTGCAACGTCATTCACCCCGGGATCGTTGACACGCCGCTGCAGGCGCCGTATCTCACCGACGCGATCCGCAAGGAGTTCGAGACGGGCATTCCCCTCGGGCGCATCGCGCAGCCGCGCGAGATCGCCTACGTCGCGCTGTTCCTGGCGAGCGACGAATCCTCGTTCATGACGGGTGCCGAGCTGGTCGTCGACGGCGGATTCACCGCCGGCTAGCGAGCCCCACCCATCGATCCCGCTCGCGTCGTCATCGTCGGCGGCGGCATCGCCGGCTGCAGCATCGCATACCACCTGGCGATCGCGGGCTGCCACGACGTCCTCGTGCTCGACCGGGGCGAGCTCACGGGCGGATCGACGTTTCACTCGGCGGGCCTCGTCGGCCAGCTTCGCTCGACCATCGCGCTGACCCGAATCAACATGGCGAGCGTCGAGCTCTATCGGCGGCTCCGCGACGACACGGGGCTCGATCCGGGCTGGCGCGAAGTGGGAAGCCTCCGGCTGGCCTCCTCGAAGGAGCGGCTGCGTCGAGCTCAAGCGCCAGGTCGGCTGGGCACGCACGTTTGGGCTGCCGCTGAGCTTGATCTCGGCCGGCGAGGCGCGCGATCTGTTCCCGATGATGAGCGTCGCCGGCGTCGAGGGCGCCGCCTATCTGCCCACCGACGGCCGGATCGATCCGGCCTCGCTCGCCGGCGCCCTGGCCGCCGGCGCCAGAAAGCGCGGCGTGACGATCCGGACCGGCGTGGACGTGCTCGGCATCACGGTCGACGGCCGCAGGGTCAGCGGCGTGGAGACCGATGCGGGAGCCGTGGCGTGCGAGGTCGTCGTGAACGCGGCCGGCATCTGGTCGCACGAGGTCGGGCGCATGATCGGCCTCACTGTGCCGGTCATCCCGATGGCGCACCAGTACCTGGTCACGAAGCCGATCGACGGGGTGACGCGCGACATCCCGACCATGCGCGACCCCGACCGGCTCGTCTATTTTCGCGAAGAGGTCGGCGGGCTGCTCATGGGGGGCTACGAGCGCACGCCCGCGCCCTGGGGCCTCGAGGGGATTCCGCACGACTTCACCCACAAGCTCCTGGCGCCGGACTGGGAGCGGTTCGGGGATCTGATGGAGCTGGCGATCTCACGTGTGCCGGCCATCGGGCGAGCCGAGGTCATCACCCTGATCAACGGACCCGAGGCGTTCACGCCGGACGGCGAGTTCGTCATGGGTGAGGCGCCGGACGTCCGCGGCTTCTTCGTCGCCGCCGGGTTCTGCGCGCACGGCATCGCGGGCGCGGGCGGGGTCGGCAAGGTCATGGCCGAATGGATTCTCGACGGGCGGCCGTCGATCGACGTCTGGCGGATGGATCTTCGGCGCTTCGGCGCCCACTACGGCGACCGCGGCCACGTCCGCGCCCAGGCGCTGGAGACGTACTCCACGTACTACGACATCCACTATCCCGGTGAGGAGCGGCGCGCGGGCCGCGGGCTCAAGCGCTCGCCGGCCTACGCGCGGGTCGAAGCGCTCGGCGGCGCGTTCGGCGAGAAGGCGGGCTGGGAGCGGCCGAACTGGATCGAGGCCAATGCCGCGCACTCCCCCCGGAGCTGGACGCCGCGCGGCTGGTCGGCCCGGCACTGGTCGACGGCGATCGAGGCCGAGCACCGGGCCGCGCGCGAGCGGGCGGTGCTCTTCGACGAGACCTCGTTCAGCAAGCTCGAGGTCTCGGGGACCGGCGCGCTGGCCGCGCTGCAGCGGCTGGCCGACAACGATCTCGACAAGCCGGTCGGCGCGGTCACCTACACGCAGCTACTCAACGACAGCGGCGGGATCGAGTGCGATCTGACCGTGACCCGCGTCGCCACGGATCGCTTCATGCTCGTCACCGGCAGCGCCTTCGGGCTTCACGATCTCGCCTGGGTCCGCTCCCACGCCGCCGACGATCGCGACGTCGCGGTAGAGGACGTGACGGATCGCTATGCGTGTCTCGGCCTCTTCGGGCCGCGAGCGCGCGAGATCCTCGCCCGCGTGACCAGCGACGACGTCTCGGGCGCCGCGTTTCCCTACATGAGCGCACGCCGCATCAGGGTGGGCGGGGCGACGGTGCTCGCACTGCGCGTCACCTACGTCGGCGAGCTCGGCTGGGAGCTCTACACGCCGACGGCCGACGGCCTCGCGCTGTGGGATGCGCTCTGGGCCGCCGGGCGCGACGCCGGCATGCTCGCCGCCGGCTACCGCGCGATCGACTCGCTGCGGCTCGAGAAGGGCTACCGCTACTGGAGCGCCGAGGTCACGCCGGAGCATACGCCGTGGGAGGCGGGCCTCGGGTTCTGCGTCAGGCTCGACAAGGGCGACTTCATCGGCCGCGACGCGCTGGTCAAGCAGAAGGCGGAGGGGCTCACGACCAAGCTCGTGTGCCTCACCTTGGCGGATCCGACCGTGGTGGCGCTGGGCGGCGAGCCGATCCTGGCCGAGGGGGGTACGATCGGGCGGGTGACCAGCGGCGGCTTCGGCTACACGGTCGGCGCGTCGATCGCATACGGCTACGTTCCCGTGGCGTCGGCCACGCCGGGGATGCGCCTAGCGATCGAGCTCTTCGGCGACACGGTCCCCGCGGCCGTCAGCCGCGAGCCGCTGTACGATCCCAGGGGACAGAAGATCAGGGGAGGTGGCTAGGATGCGGATCGAAACCATCGCGATCCACGCGGGCACGCACGTCGATCCCGGAACCGGCGCGGTCACGCAAGCGATCCATCCGTCCACGACGTTCGAGCGCGATCCGGACGGATCATACCCGCGCGGCTTTCTCTACTCGCGCAACAACAATCCGAACCGCGAGGCGCTCGAGGAGTGCCTGGCCGCCCTCGAGGGGGGCGCCTCGGCCGCGGCCTTCGCCTCGGCTTCGGCGGCGACGTCCGCCGTGCTGCTGGCCCTCGAGCCCGGCGATCACGTTGTCGCGCCGACCGATGCCTACCACGGGACTTCGCGGCTCATGCGCGAGACCTTCGCCCGGTGGAAGCTCGACACCACGTTCGTGGATATGACCGACGTCGCCGCGGTGCGCGCGGCGGTGCGGGCGAACACACGGCTCATCTGGGTGGAGACGCCGTCGAACCCCCTGTGGAAGATCACGGATATCGCGGCGATCGGCGAGATCGCCCGGCAGGCGGGCGCCCGCTACGTGTGCGACAACACGACCGCGACTCCGGTGCTCCAGACGCCGCTCAAGCTCGGCGCCGATCTGGTCGTCCACGCGACGACGAAATACCTCGGCGGCCACGGGGACGTCCTCGGGGGCGGCGTGGTGGCGCGAGTGCGCGACGAGTTCTTCGAGCGGATCCGCGCGGTGCAGGCATCGGGGGGCGCGGTGCCCTCGCCGTTCGACTGCTGGCTCGTGCTACGCGGCATCCGGACCTTGCCATATCGCGTGCGCGCCCACTCGCAGAACGCCCTCCAGATCGCCGCGCACCTGCACGGCCACGGGCGCGTCGAGGCGGTGCACTATCCCGGGTTGCCGAGTTACGCGGCCCACGACGTCGCGCGCCGGCAGATGACGGCGTTCGGCGGGATGGTGTCGGTGCAGGTGCGCGGAGATCGGGCGCGCGCGATGGACGTCGCGGCGAAGCTCCGCGTGTTCACGCGCGCCACCAGCTTCGGCGGGACCGAGAGCCTCGTCGAGCACCGCGCCTCGATCGAGGGGGCCGGCACGCGCACGCCCGAGAATCTGTTGCGGCTCTCGATCGGTCTCGAGCACCCCGACGATCTGATCGACGACCTCGAGCAGGCGCTGTCATGAGCTCGGCAATGTGCCGGCGGATCGGCGACAACCACGGGAGCGGCCGATGAGCCTGCACGACCGGGTCGCGCTGGTCACCGGCGGGGCGCGCGGGATCGGTCTGGCCATCGCGCGGAGGCTCGTGGCGGACGGCGCGCGGGTCGCGCTCGTCGACCTGGACAAGTCGGCGGTCGAGGGTGCCGCCGCCGAGCTCGGCGCCTCGGCCACATCGCTCGTCGCCGACGTGACGCGCGCCGACGAGGTCGAGCGCGCGGTCGGCGCGGCCCACGCGCGATGGGGCCGGCTCGATATCGTCGTCAACAACGCGGGGATCACCGGCGGCTCGAAGCTCACCTGGGAGCTCACCGACGAGGACTGGCATCGGGTCATCGCCTGCGACCTCACGAGCGTCTTCCTGGTCTCGCGCGCGGCGGTGCGTCTCATGCTGCCCGCGCGGAGCGGTCGCATCGTCAACATCGCGTCGATCGCCGGCAAGGAGGGCAATCCGACGCTCGTGCCCTACTCGACGGCCAAGGCGGGCGTGATCGGCTTCACCAAGGCCCTCGCGAAGGAAGTCGCGACGCACGGGATCCTCGTCAACGCCGTGGCGCCCGCCGTCATCGAGACGGACCTGGTCAAGCAGATGTCGAAGGAAACCGTCGATTACCTGGTCGCCAAGATCCCGATGGGGCGTGTGGGTCGTCCGGAGGAGGTCGCCGCGCTCGTCGCCTGGCTCGTCTCCGACGAGTGCTCGTTCTCGACCGGCGCCGTCTACGACCTTTCGGGCGGCCGCGCTACGTACTGAAGTAAGGTGACCTTCGAGACCGACTCCGTGATGTCGCCCTCGACGGCCATGCGGATCGCCTCGTCGAGCGTCACCACTTTCCGCTCGAGGAACTCGTCGTCGTCGGCGGGCAGGGGATCGGCCGTCAGCCCGTAGGCGGCGTAGCAGTACGCGATCTCGTCCAGGTAGGCGTTCGACGGGTAGAAGCGCGTCAGAAGCTCGAGCCGCTCGGCCCGGTAGCCGCCTTCCTCACGCAGCTCGCGCTGGGCGGCCCTCGCGGGATCCTCGCCGGGCTGGGCGCCGCCTCCCGGCAGCTCCCACGAGATCGCGCCCAGAAGATGACGGAACTGGCCGACCAGAAGGACACGCCCCGGCTCGACGAACGGGAGCACGGCGACCGTCACGCCGACCGCCAGGACGGGATAGACGATCTCCTGACCGTCCGGAAGCCGCCACGCGTCTTCGCGCAGTGTGAGCTTGCCGCGCGCGTAGCGCGCCGAGGACGACAGCCGGGTCCAGGCCGCGTTCACCGCCCTATGATATCGTAGGGATGCGATGGCCCGGGACCGTCAGGTCGACGCGCTTCTGAAAAAGCTCCTCCAGACGATCGAGGCCTCTCTCGGCGGCCGACGCGGCCCGCGACGCCGTCCAGGAGATCCTCCGCCGAGGGGCCGACACCGGCATCTTCTTCGCGGGCAGCAAGAAGGGCGTCACGGTCTCGGCCGAGATGACGACGCAGGACAAAGAGTTCCTCCGGGCGGTGTCGATCAAGCCCGACCGCTGAGTCGCATGCGGTTCTTGCCGATTCTTCTGCTGCTGCTCGTGGTGGTCATCGTGTTCCTGCTTCCGCTGGTGAGACGAGTTCGCCTGTCGACACCCGCCACCCGGCCGAGCCTGCCGGATGAGCTCGTGAAAGACCCGGTGTGCCAGACCTACGTCGTCAAGTCGCGCGCCGTCCGCCGCACCGACGGCGGCCGGATCCGATACTTCTGCAGCGAGCAGTGCGCCCGCCTCGATACCGGCGGCTGACGCCGGCGTGACCCGTCGCGTCCCCGAAGGCGCCGTCGTCGCGTCTCGCCGCGCGCGCGCGGAGGCTCGTCACCCGGACCCGTGGCGCGACGCCGACGGCCAGACGCACGTCGACGAGATGGCGAAGAGCCTCGAGGCGCGCGGCCGGACACCGGCCCAGTCTCGGCTGCGCCGGCGCTTTCTGAAGTTCGTTCCGGTCGAGGCCGGCGCGCGCGTGCTCGAGGTCGGCTGCGGCACCGGCGTGGTCGTTCGCGACCTCGCCAGGCTGGTCGGGCGACGCGGCGAGATCGTCGGCGTCGACCTGAGCCGCCGCCTGCTCGCTCGGGCCCGCGAGCTCTGTCGCGACGCGGGGCGCGGCCCCCGCATCGCGCTGCGCGTCGCCGACGGCGCGAGCCTTCCCTTCGCGGCGGGCCGCTTCGACGCCGCGCTGGCCATCACGGTGATCCTGCACGTTCCCGATCCGCTCCGCGTCGTGCGCGAGATGGCGAGGGTCACCCGGCCGGGCGGCCGCGTCGGGCTGCAAGATCAGGACTTCGGCGTGGTCGCGGTCACCCATCCGGACCGGGCGCTCACCGAGCGAATCATGCGCGGAGTCGCCGAGCGCGTCTATGCGGAGCCCCACAGCGGCCGCCGGCTTCCGGGCCTGCTGCGCAGCGCCGGCCTCGTGGACGTTCGCCTCCTGACCGACGTCTATCAGGACACGACGCTCGAGCCGTGGACGAAGACCTTCCTCGAGCGCCGCGCCGAGCGGGCGGTCCGCTTCGGTATCGTGGACGCGCCGACCGCCGAGCGATGGCTCGACGGATTCACCGACGTCGTCGCCGCCGACGCGTTCGTGCTGACCTTGAACTATTACGGAGCCGTCGGAGTGAAGCCGCGATGACCCGCCGGCGCGTCGGTCTGTCGCTCGCGGCGATCCTGCTCGCCGGGTTTCTGTCGCTCGGCGCCCAGGAGACGCGTCTGGCGCCGGTGTTCGACGGAGCCGCCGCGCTGCGGCACGTCGAGCGGCTCGTCGCCATCGGTCCGCGCCCCGCGGGGTCGCCCGGCGCGACGCGGGCTCGGGCGTACATCGTCGACGAGCTGCGCCGAGCCGGCATCCGGGCTCGCGTGGAGGCGTTCGACGCCGCGACGCCTCACGGCCGGCTCCCGATGGCCAATGTGATCGCCACCGTGCCCGGCCGCCGCAAGGATGTGATCCTGATCGGCGGCCACTACGACACCAAATGGTTTCGCGAGCTCGCGTTCGTGGGCGCCAACGACGGCGGATCGAGCGCCGCGCTCCTGATCGAGCTGGCGCGCCGCCTCCACGCGCGGCCGCGTGAGTATACGTACTGGGTCGTGTGGTTCGACGGCGAGGAGGCGCAGGGAAGCGTGGACCTCGGCCGATAGTCTCTACGGCTCGCGGCGACTGGCCGGCGAGCTCGACAAATCGCGGCAGCTACCGAGCGCGGTGATCGTGGCCGACATGATCGGCGACCGCAATCTGGGCATCCGGCGGGAGGCCGGCTCGACACCGTGGATGACCGACGTCATCTGGGCGAGCGCCGCTCGGCTCGGGTATGCCGCGCACTTCCTTTCGGATTCCCTTCCCGTCGAGGACGACCACGCGCCGTTCATGCGGCTGGGGGTGCCGGCGGCTCTGCTGATCGACTTCGACTTTCCACCCTGGCACACGGCGGACGACACGCTCGACAAGGTGTCGGCCCAGAGCCTCGAGATCGTCGGCAAAGTGCTGCTCGATGCCTTGCCCGGGATCGAGGAGGGCTTGAGCCGCTCACGCGGAGGGCGCCCGTGAGGCGCGCCGAAGGTATAATCGGGCCATGCCGCGCGTGAAGGAGGTCGACGATCCGGGAGACGACCCGCTCCTGAAGGAAATCTTCGCGAAGGAGACCGATACCTTCGGCTTCGTCCTGAACACCACGAAGATCCAGGCGCACACCCCCGGCATCATGAAGGCCGCCAAGCAGCTTTCGGCGGCTGTCGAGCGGTCCGGCCTCCTCGCCCCGCAGCTCCTGGCGCTGGTCTACCTGCGAGTCGCCTTGATCAACGGGTGTCCGTTCTGAATCGACATCAACGCATCCCGGGGGATGCGAGCGGGCGCGACGGAGACGAAGATCGCGGAGGTCGCCACCGCCCTGACCAGCGATCTCTTCGACGAGCGCGAGAAGGCGGCGCTCGAGTACGCCGAGGCGATGACCTTCACCGACCGGAAGGTCGGCGAGGATCTCTTCGCGCGCGTGCGCGCGCAGTTCTCGGAAGCGCAGATCGTCGAGCTGACCGCCGCCGTGGCGCTCGAGAACTTCCGCTCGAAGTTCAACGTCGCGCTCGGCATCGAGGCGCAGGGGTTCTGCCTCGTCAAGCCGCACCACTAGGGCAGGGCGTCGCGTGATCCCGCGTTGAGGCTGGCCCGGCCTCAGCTCCTCCCCGTCACGATGTTCTTCGGCTCGTTCGCGTGGTCGTTCGTGTTCGTGAGCCTGCCGTTCCACATCGAGCGCGTCAGCACCCTGGAGCCCACGGCGACGTTGCGCTGGACGGGGTGGATCGTCGGGATCACGTCCCTCGTCACGGTGCTGACGTCGCCGCTCTGGGGCCGCTACGCCGCCCGCGGCAATCCGAAGGCCTGCTATGTGGCGGTCGAAGCGTTGCAGGGCCTCGGCTTCTTCGTGATGGCGCTGGCCCGCACCTTGCCCGAGCTGTTCTTTGCCCGCCTCATCCTCGGCGCCATGGGCGCGGCCTCGACCCTGGCCTTCATCATGGTGGGCCGGAGCGCGGAGGGCGCCGAAGTGCGCCGGCGCATCGCCGCGCTTCAATCGTCGATGACGGTCGGACAGGTGGTGGGACCGCTCTTCGGCGCGATCGCCGCGGCGCGCCTGGGCATTCGCGGATCGTTCGTCCTGGGGGGCCTGATCCTGCTCGGCTGCGCCGCGCTCGTCCACTGGGCGGTTCCGCCGCCACCGCGGGCAGAGGAAGCCCGAACCGCGACGCGGTCCGTCAAGCCGAGGGAAGTCGCCGCCGTGACCCTGGTCGTCCTCGGCGGATCGATTCAGGTGTTCTACTTCACCTCGATCCTGCCCTACGTGCTGCCCGGGCTCGGCGTGGACCCGGACCGGACGCTCGAGGCCGGAGGGGTGCTGATCTTCGTCTCGGGCGTCGCGGCCGCTCTCGGCGCGCTGGCGGTGCCGCGTCTGGGAGAGCTGTTCCCCGAGCGCCGGCTGATCGCGACGCTCCTGGTGGCTTCGTCGATCTCGGTCGCCGCGCTGGCGGCGGCGGGCTCGGTCTGGCCCTATGGCGTCCTGCGTTTCGTCCAGGTGCTCTCGATCGCCCCGGTCTTTCCGCTGGTCGTCTCCCGAGTCGTGCAGCATGCGGGCGGCTCGGCGATCGGCGTGATCAACGCCGCGCGCATCGGCGCCGGCTTCGTCGGTCCCGTGGCCGCGACCACCTTGCTCGCGTGGACGTCACCGGCTGTCGTCTACGTCTTGCTGGCATCGATCGGACTGGCGTGTGTGCCGCTCGTCCGGATGCGCGAGACAGGGGCGCGGGCATGAGCGTGGCCGAGCGACCGCTGGTCGACATCCGGCTCGATGAGCTCGATACCCGCGGCGGCGAGCCTCCCGGCGTCTGCGGAGTACGCAGCACGTCCGCTACGGCGAGTTCTTCACCTTCCTCGGCCCGCCGAAATCGGGAAAGTCCGACGTCCTGCGCGCGATCGCCGGGTTCCTGCCGATCACGCGCGGCCGCGTCCTCGTCGACGGCCACGATATCTCGGCCGTACCGCCGCGCCTTCGGGGTGTCGGCTACGTCTTCCAGGACGGCGCGCTCTGGCCGCACATGCGGGTGGGTGAGCACGTCGCCTTCGGGCTGCGCCAGCAGGGCTTACCCGCGCAGGAGATCTCGCGGCGGGTCGCGACCGTGCTGGGCCGCCTCGGGCTCGCGAGCGTGGAGAGCCAGAAGCCGGCCGCGCTCACGCTCGAGCAGCGCCGCCGTCTCGCACTCGCGCGCGCGCTCGCCGTCGAACCTCAGGTGCTACTGCTGGACGAGCCGCTCGCCAACCTCGACCCGACCGCGCGCAAGTCGCTGAGACTCGAGCTGACCAAGCTGCACCGCGACCTGGCGGTGACGACGGTGCACGCCACCCGCAACTCGGCCGATGCGCTCGCTCTGTCGGACCGCCTCGCGGTCATCGACAGTGGGCGTGTTCTCCAGGTCGGCGACCCGGCGGAGCTCTATCGTCGGCCGCGGAACCGGGCCGTCGCCGAGGCGCTCGGCCCCGCCAATTTCCTGCCGGTTCGGGTCATCGAGCTTCGGGAGCTCGGCGTCGTCGTGGAGACGGCGCGCGGCGACCGGGTGCCCGTCGCGGGCACGGCCACTCATCGGGTCGGCGATCGCGGGCTCCTGGTGCTCAGGCCCGAAACCTTGTCGATGACGGAGGCCGCGATGGCGCGGGGCCCGAGCATACCCGGGCGAATCGCGCTCCGCGTTTTCGAAGGCTCGCGCCATCTCTACGAGATCGAGATCGGCGCCGACTCACCGGTCCAGGTCGAGCTCCCCGCGGCCGGCGAAACCCGCATCTTCCGCCTCGGCGACCAGGTCCGCGTAGAAATCTCCACTGAAACCGTGATCCTCATCCCCGCCCCCTAACCCCAAACGCCCTCGCCGCACAACGCGACGGCCCGTCATGCTGCCGCCAGTGGCCGAAAGCGACACAAATGATCGCCCGCATGTCATTCCCTAGCAGATAGACGCCAATCCCGCGACAGTCAAACGCCATCTCGCAACCGCAAACCCGAGCCCCGAAAAGAATCCCGACCGAACCGCCGAGAGGCTCTCTCAACTTCTAAGTCACCCCGAGTCGAATGGCGCGCCCACAGCCGACCGCGACGATCTGGAGTGAAGCGCACGGACCCTGCGAGCCTCAGGCATGAGAGCGGTGTCGGGGGCCGGCGAGGGTCGGGGGCTGCCCCCCGCGCCCCGTGTAGTCAGGATTGTCCCGACGACTTCGCGTCGAGGAAAGTTCGCGTCGGGTAACGGCTACCGGGGCGCGGGGGGCAGCCCCCGACCCCTCGCCGGCCCCCGCCACAACGCGCGCGCAAAGCCAGAAGCTAGACGGTGTACGTACGATCCTGTTCGAGAATAGAAATGCGCGAAGAATCGATGCGCGCCAGTTCCTCGCGTACTTCTTCGTGGAACTGCGGCTTCACGTGGAAGATCCAGACCGGGAGGTCCGGCGGCAGCTTGTCGAGCTCGCGACGGATCAGCGCCGGGGTCATGTGCTTGGCGACCTGCGCGAGCGGGCCGAGTCGATTCGGGAAGGCGCACTCGAGAATGATCGCGCGGATCCCTCGCATGCCGCGCGCGGTGTGCCACAGGGCTTCGGTCGGGCCGGTGTCGCCCGAGTAGATCACACCTGTCGAGCCATCGTGGATGACGAACCCGGCGGCCGGCACGGAGTGGCTGACCGCGACGGGGGTCACCCAGACATCGGACACGCGCTGCTCGACGTCTTCGACCAGGGTCCGAAACTTCACGACTGGAACATCGGGGTGGGGGATCTTGCTGAAGTCGGGCCAGAGCACGTTGTTGAACACGCCTCCGCGGAGCGTGGTGATCACCGGATCGATGGCGCTGATCGTCACCGCCGCGCCGACCTCGCAGAAGGCGAGTGTCTCGGTCAGGTAGACGAGTCCCACGACGTGATCCAGATGCGCGTGCGAGACGATCGCGTGCTCGATCGCGAGCTGCTGCGGAACGGTCAGGGCGCCCGTGACCGAGCCCCCGTCGATGAGGATTTTGTCGTTGATCAGGAAGGACGATGGGCGATGCCCCAGCCCCTCGCCTCCGAAGGCGCCGAGCACCCGAATTTTCATCGCCTCGATGATACTAACACACCGGAATCGTTGTAAGATGACGCGAAGCCCATGAGCGACGAGACGTTCGACTACCCGACCATGGCACGTGCGTTGATCGTGGGCGACAAGGACACGGTGGCCCGGAAAACGCGCGAGGGCCTCGACCTCTCGCTGGACCCGAAGGCGCTCATTTTCAAGGGGCTCATCCCGGGCATGGACGTCGTCGGCGAGAAGTTCCGCCGCAACGAATACTATGTTCCACAGGTCTTGCTCTCGGCGCGCGCGATGTACGCGGGCCTCGACCTGCTCAAGCCTCTCATCACGGCCTCCGCCCGGGGCGGGGACTACCTCGGCATCGTCGTGATCGGTACGGCACAGGGCGATCTGCACGACATCGGCAAGAACCTCGTCGCGATGATGCTCGAGGGCGCCGGGTTCAAGGTGGTGAACCTCGGCCGCGACGTCGCGCCAGAGGCGTTCGTGTCGGCGGTCGGCGAGCACAGCGCCAACCTCGTCGGGATCTCGGCGCTGATGACCACGACGATGCCCGCGATGAAGCGCACGATCGACGCGCTGATCAAGGCCGGATTACGCGAGCGCGTGAAGGTCATGGTCGGCGGCGCTCCGGTGAGCCAGGCGTTCGCGGACGAGATCGGCGCCGACGGCTATGCGAGGGATTCCACCCTGGCCGTCGTCAAGGCGAAGGCGCTGGTCGCGGCCGGGGCAGGGGTCGCCTCGTGAAAGCCCGCGGATGGGAGGTCATCGCGCGCGTGCGCGCTGGCGAGACGCTCGTGTTCGACGGTGGCTACGGGACCATGCTGTTCGCGGCCGGGCTCTTGAACGGTGCCTGCCCGGAGCTGTGGAACGATACGCACGCCGACGTGGTGCAGGGGATTCACGCCGGTTACTTTGGCGCCGGCAGCCACATCGTAGAGACGAACACGTTCGGCGGCGCGCGGCTGAAGCTCAACGAGTACAAGATCGGCGACCGGACGCGCGAGCTGAACGAGAAAGGGGCGAGGCTGGCGCGCGCGGCCGCGCCACCGGGCGGGTTCGTCGCCGGGTCGATCGGGCCCACGAGCCGTTTGCCCATGGACTACGCGCTCGATGACGGCGTCACCGACGAGGAATATGTCGACACGTTCCGCGAGCAGGCTGAAGCCCTCGCAGAAGGCGGCGTCGACCTCTTCGCGGTGGAGACCATGATGTTTCCGCAGGAGGCCACGGCGGCGATCCGTGCCTGCAAGGCGGCGGCCGACTTACCGGTCATGGCCACCATGTTCTTTCAGTACGAGGAGATCCACGACCGCGACCGCACAATGTGGGGTGAGAGTCCCGAGGAGATCGCCAAGAGCCTCCTCGCCGCGGGCGCCGACGTTATCGGCATGAACTGCGGGCGCGGGCCGGATCGCGCGATCGTCATCATTCGCGAAATGCGGCGGGTGACCGACGCGCCGCTCGTCGCCTACCCGAACGCGGGGCTGCCGATCATGACTGGCGACACCGTGGTGTACGAGCTCGGGCCGGACGAGATGGCGCGCGACTATCCGGCCCTCCTCGATGCCGGGTGCAACATCGTAGGCGCCTGCTGCGGCTCCAATCCCGAGCACATTCGCCGCATCGCCGAGGTTGTGCGAGCCGCAGGGCGTCGGCGGGCTGGGCACCGCCCGCCCGAGGCGAGCCGTTGAGAGTCGTGCGAGCTCGAGGGCGCCAGCAGCACCCGTAGTGACCCCGCAGCTTTCCACCGAGCCCAGAGTTGTCACGTCACTGTCGCTCGAGATCGACCCCGACGAAGTGCTGCGCTTCCAGGGGTACAAGAAGTTTGTCGACACGCCCGGCCCCGAGGTGCTGGCGCTCTTCGAGGAAGCGCTGGTGCTCGGCCGCTCCCTGATCGCCCCGCGCGCGGTCGTCCGCTGGCTCGCCGTCACGGGCCTGGGCGCCGACACCGTCGAAGCGGGCGGCGTCGTGCTGACGATTCCGAGCATCGGCCGTCGTCTGGGGTCCGGTCGAATGGCTCGCCGCCGCCGTGTGCACGATCGGTGACCGACTGGAGCGACGCGCCGCCGAGCTCTGGGACAGCCGTGAGCTGCCGCTGGCTGCGATGCTCGACAGCGTCGGCTCCGGAGCGGTCGAGAGCCTGGCAGAGTACGTCAACGACGTGCTCTGCCAGGAGGCGATCCCGCTCGGGCTGCCGGTCACGAACCGGGTGAGCCCGGGCTACGGGGACTGGGACGTGAGCCAGCAGAAGGCGCTGTTCGCCATCTGTTCCGGCGACGCGATCGGCGTCAGCCTCAACGAAGCCTGCTTCATGAGCCCGGTGAAATCGATCTCGCTGCTGGCCGCGGCCGGACCACAGGCGAAGGTCGATCACTACTTCAACCAGTGCGCCCGCTGCTGGATGCGGGGCTGCGCCTACCGGCGCACCCCAGCCCAAAGAACCGTCCACCGCTAACCCGCCGCGATCCACCCACACTCCGACAGTGCAATCCTAGGCGCCAAGCCTCCGGAATCGCGCCGCGTGTCTCGTAGCCCGACGCGTCGCCCGGGAGACGGTGGACGAGATGCGGAAGCGTGCGATGAACGGGTGGCGCCCGGGGGCGGGGCCAGGCGGTCGGCGGAGTGGGACCCCCTCGTCTCGCACGCAGCGCGAAGCGCTGCGAATCGAGCGAGCGGGTGACGGAGCCGCCGCCTGGCCCCGCCCCCGGGCGCCACCGGTTCGTCGCGCACGACCGCTAACCGACCTCACCGAAAAGCGAAGGACGAGATGGTAGGATGCGGGGATGCGGCGGGATAACGTCATTCTAGTGGGATTCATGGGCGCCGGGAAATCGGTGTGCGGGCGCCTGCTTGCGCGCCGCCTCGGACGCTGCTTCGTCGAGACCGACGACATGATCGTCGCCGGCGAGGGCCGCTCGATCCCCGAGATCTTCCGCGAGGCGGGGGAGTCGCGATTCCGCCAGCTCGAGGCCGAGACGCTCGAGAGCCTCAAGCTGAAATCGGGCGAGGTCATCGCGACCGGCGGCGGCACGGCGTGCCGTGAGGGCCGCATGGAGCTCCTCCGCGAGCTCGGCACCGTGGTGTGGCTCGACGGCGACGTGCGCGAGCTGCACGCGCGCGCCAGCCGGATCGGCAACCGCCCCATGCTCGAGGGCCGCTCGATGGCCGAGATCGAAGAGCTCTATCGGTCGCGCCAGCCCTACTACCGGCGGGCGCACATCACCGTCGACACGACCGGGCTCGGCGCTGATCAGGTCGTCGCCCGCATCCTGAGCGCCTTGCGGGAGGCGCATGCCGTACGAGGTTAGCCGCCGTCTCGACGCCGGGCCGCTCCTGTGCGACGGCGCGATGGGCACCTTGCTCTATTCGCGGGGTGTCTCGCTCGACGCGTGCTTCGACGTTCTCAACCTGACCAGCCCCCGTGTCGTCCAGTCGATCCACGCCGACTACATCGCCGCCGGCGCCGACTGCATCGAGACCAACACCTTCGGCGCGAACCGGTTCAAGCTAGCGGTCCACGGTCTGGACAGGCAGGTGCGCGAGATCAACCGGCGGGGCGTCGCGCTCGCGCGCGACGTGCGCGAGAGCGCGGGCCGTGACGTCTTCGTGCTCGGCTCGATCGGGCCGCTCGGCAAATACCTGGCGCCGCTGGGAACGGTCACGCCCGACGAGGCGCGGGCGGCGTTTCATGAGCAGGCCGAGTCGCTCCTCGAGGGCGGCGTCGACGCGTTCGTCGTCGAGACGTTCTCGGACCTGCAAGAGGTCGCGCTCGCCGTGGCGGCGATCCGCGCGATCACCGACGTGCCGATCATCGCCCAGATGGCGTTCACCGACGACGGCGCCACGTTCACGGGCCGTCCGGCCGCCGAGGTCGCGCGAGCCCTGCGCGCACTCCCGATCCAGGGGCTCGGGGCGAACTGCTCGGTGGGCTCGAGCACGCTCTACGAGGTGCTCGAGCAGATGCACGCCGAGGCTGGCAGCCTGCCGCTGTCCATCCAGCCCAACGCCGGCCTGCCGAGCCGGATCGGCGAGCGCCTCATCTATCTCTCGTCGCCGGCCTACATGGCGGAGTACGCGGAGCGGATGGTCGCGGCCGGGGCTCGGCTGGTCGGCGGGTGCTGCGGCACGACGCCCCAGCACATCGCCGCGATGCGCGAGGTCCTCGACCGCCGGAATCCGGGTCGGCCCGAAGCCCGGCGCGCGACGGTGACGGTGAGCCCGCCTGCGACCGCCGCCGCGCCCGGACTGCACGTGGCCAGGCCGCCGACCGTGCTCGGACGTAAGCTCGCGACCCGTGAGTTCGTCGTCACCGTCGAGCTCGACCCACCGCGCGGCCACACCGTGGAGAAGCTGGTGCAGGGCGCCAAGCTGCTGAAAGAGCGAGGTGTCGACATCGTCGACATCAACGATGGCTCGCTCGGGCGGGTGCGCATGGCGGTGCTCCCCACGGCCTTGCTCGTGCGGGAGGCGACGGGACTCGACATCAACATGCATTTCACCTGTCGCGATCGGAATCTGATGGGCATCCAGGGCGACCTCCTGGGCGCGCACGCCCTCGACGTGCGCAACATCCTGGCGATGACCGGGGATCCCCCTCGCGCGGGCGACTACGCCAACGCGACCGCCGTCTTCGACGTCGACGGCGTGGGACTCATCGAAATCCTCCGCCGGATGAACGAGGGGCAGGACGCGACCGGGAGCAGCATCGGCGAGCCGACGGCGTTCTACGTGGGCGCCGCCCTGAACCCCGCGGCCGAGGACGCGGCGCGGGAAGTCGAGCGCTTCCAGCGGAAGCTGCGGGCCGGCGCCCGATGGGTCCAGACCCAGCCCATCTACGACCTGGCGCAGCTCGACCGGTTCCTCGATCTGGCCGGCGGCTCGCCGGTTCCGGTCCTGGTCGGCATCCTGCCGCTCCACAGCGCGCGTCACGCCGAGTTCCTCCACAACGAGGTCCCAGGCATCACCATCCCCGACGACGTCCGCCGGCGGCTCCGCGAAGCCGGCGACGGCGCGCTACGTGTCGGGATCGAGATGGCTCAGGAGCTCGTCCGCGTGGTGCGGACCCGTTACGCGGGCGCGTACCTGATGCCCTCGTTCGGCCGCTTCGAGGTGGTCGCGGAGGTCCTCGATGCGATCCACTGAGCCCGCGGCACTCGGCGCGCGGCAAGCGGCGGAGGCGATCCGGGCAGGAGCCGCGAGTCCGGTCGCGCTGGTCGAGGAGTGCCTGGCACGGATCCGCGCGCTCGACGGGGAGCTCAAGGCGTGGGCCTACGTCGACGCCGACGGCGCGCTTGCGGTCGCGCGCGAGCGCGAGGCCGAGGCGCGCGCCGGACGCGTGCGCGGGCCACTGCACGGCGTTCCCATCGGCGTGAAGGACATCTTCGACGTCGCCGGCATGCCGACCACCGGCGGGGCTCGGTCCTTTGCCCACACTCGGCCGAGCGCGGACGCCGCGTCGGTGGCCCGGATCCGAGCGGCCGGCGCGATCGTGCTCGGCAAGACCGTGACCACGGAGTTCGCGTATCGCGATCCGGCGCCGACGCGAAACCCGTGGAACCACGATCACACGCCCGGAGGCTCGTCGGCGGGCTCGGCGGCGGCTGTCGCGGCGCGCATGGCGCCGCTCGCCCTCGGCTCGCAGACGGTCGGCTCGGTGCTGCGGCCCGCTGCCTATTGCGGGGTGGTCGGCTTCAAGGGCACACACGGTCTGGTCCCGGTAGCGGGCGTCATCCCGCTCGCGTGGTCGCTCGATCACGTGGGGGTGCTCGCCCGTTCGGTCGACGACGCGGCTCTTGCGATGTCGGTGCTGGCCGGCCGCGACCTCGCGCCGTCGGCGGTGAGCGCGCCCCGGCTGGCCCTGGCGCCCGAGCTTCTCGCGCGCGCCTCGCGGGAGGTCGCGGCGCACATCGAGGCGGCCGCCCACGCGTTCGCGCGCGCCGGCGCCACGGTGTCGAAGATCGAGCTACCGCCCTCGTTTCGCGATCTCGCGTCGGCGGGTTTGACGGTGCTCGAGGTCGAGGCCGCGGCCTACCACGAGCCTTCCTTCGCCAAGCACACCGCCGAGTACAGCCCGGAGATGCGGAGGCTCATCGAGGCCGGGCTACGCGTGTCGGCGACGGCGTACGTCAGCGCCAACCGGCTGCGTCTGGCGTTCCGCGAGGACGTGATGCCGCTGCTCGCGGCGCACGACGCGCTGCTCTGTCCGACGGCGCCGACGGTCGCGCCGGCGGGCCTCGGCTCGACGGGCGACGGCTCGCTCTGCGCGCCCTGGAGCAACGCGGGGGTTCCGGCGATCAGCTTGCCGAGCGGCCTCGCCGCCTCGGGACTTCCTCACGCCATCCAGCTCGTCCAGGCGGCCGGGGCGTCGAGTCGTCTCCTCGGGGTCGCGGCCTGGTGCGAAAAAGTGCTGGGGTTCACCCGGGCCCCTGGTGCCTAGCCCACCCGCGCATGTTTGATCTGAAGATCGAAGGCGCGCAGGTCGTTGACGGCACCGGGCGTCCGGGCAGCCGCGCGGACGTCGGCATCAGGGACGAGCGCATCGTGGCGATCGGCGATCTTCACCTCGAGGCCGCGGGCCGGAACCTGCATGCCTCGGGCAAGGTCGTGGCGCCCGGCTTCATCGACATGCACTCGCACTCGGACTGGCGTCTGTGGGACAACCGGCGCGCCGAGTCGAAGGTGCGGCAGGGCGTGACCACCGAGGTGGTTGGTAATTGCGGCTTTTCTCCGGCGCCCGTGTCCACCGAGTTCCTGGATGATCTGCGCGGCTTCGCGTTGCACATCCCCGCGGGCATGGATTTCCGCTGGCGGTCGGTCGGCGACTACCTTCGAGCCTTCGATGCGAGCGGTACCGCGCTCAACGTGATCCAGCTCATCGGCCACGGCACCCTGCGGGTCGCCGCGATGGGCTTCGCGCGCCGCGCCCCGACGGCGGCCGAGCTCGGCCTGATGCAGAAGCTCCTCGCGGACGGGATCGAGGACGGAGCGTGGGGACTCTCGACCGGTCTCATCTACGCCCCCGGCTCCTACGCGACGACCGACGAGGTGGTCGCGCTCGCGGCGACCGCGTCGCGGCATCGGGGTTTCTACGCGAGCCACATCCGCGGTGAAGGCGCCACGCTCCTGGACGCGGTCCGCGAGGCGATCCACATCGGGCGCGAGGGCGATCTGCCGGTCCAGATCAGCCACGTGAAAGCCGCGGGCCGGCCGAACTGGGGCAAGGTAGCCGACGCCCTCGAGCTGATCGACGCGGCGCGGGCGGAGGGCCTCGACGTGATGGCCGACGTCTATCCGTACACCGCCTCCAGCACGACCCTCCGGACCCTCTTGCCGGACTGGGCCCTCGAGGGCGGGCTCGACGCCATGCTCAAGCGTCTCGCGGACCCTGAGGATCGCGCCCGCATCCGGCGGGACATCGAGGCGCCGTCGACCGGCCAGGGCCTGCTCGACCGAATCGGGTGGGAGAACGTGATGGTCGCCTCCTGCAGGGTCCGCAAGGAGGCCGAGGGCAAGCGAATCTCCGAGATCGCCGCCGGCCGCGGGATGGATCCGCTCGATGCCGCGCTCGAGCTGATTGTCGCCGAAGGCGGCAAGGGGTATATGATCCTGTTTCAGCTCGACGAGCGCGATCTGCGACGGGCGCTGACGCATCCGGCTGTCATGATCGGATCGGATGGCTCGGCCCTCGCGCCGTATGGCGAGCTGGCGGTCGGCAAGCCGCACCCCAGGAGCTATGGCACGTTCCCGCGCGTTCTGGGTGAGTACACACGTGAGCAACGTGTGCTGACGTTGCCGCAGGCGATCCACAAGATGACGGCCCTTCCGGCCCGGCGCCTCGGGCTGAAGGACCGCGGCATCGTCGCCGTCGGCGCCCGCGCCGATCTCGTCGTCTTCGACGCGCGCCAGGTCGCCGACCGCGCCACCTACCAGGATCCGCACCAGTATCCGCTCGGGATCGAACACGTGCTGGTGAACGGCCGCTTCGTCATCAAGGACGGCCAGCACACCGGCAGCTTCCCGGGCCGACTGCTGACCCCGCCGTGACGCCGTGAAGAACGGGCGAGCGCTTCGCGATCTGGTGACGCCGATCGTTTCGGCTCCCACGGTAGCCGAGGGCCTCGCCACGACGTTGCGTCGCGTGGTAGACCTGACCGGGGCAACCGCCGGCGCGCTGACGCTCCGGCCGCGGTGCCAGGAACCGATCATCGCCACCGCGGTTACCGGGCGCGCGCCGGGGGGGCTTCGTGACTGGCTCACGACGGTCGCCGCCACGCCGGCGGCTCGCCCACAGCTCACGCGGATCGTTCCACCCGGCGCGCCGCGGAGCGGCACGTCGGCGCTTTTGCGAACGCCGCTCGGCGCCGCGAGCCGCCGGGTGGGCGAGCTGGTCTTGGTGGGGCGGGTCGGAAGCCTCACGGCCGCCTCGCTGCCGGCAGATCTGTCGCAGGAGCTCGGGACGGCGCTCGCCCAGCTGGATGAGCGTGAGCAGCGAGCGCGCCGCGCCGCCGCGCTCGCCGAAGTCACCCGGGTGCTGACGGCGCGGCACACCATCGACGACGTGTTCGCCGCCTTCGCCGAGGGAGCGTCGAAGCTCGTGCGGTTCGACTCGCTGAGCACTGTTGCTGCTGGACGCCGAGCGCCGAGAGTTCGAGTTCGTCGACGTGACGGCGCACGGCTTCACCGCGCGGCGGCCGCGCGACCGGTGGATGTCCTTCGAAGGAACCCTGCTCGCGCGCGTCGTGGCGGACGGCGCGCCGACGCGAATCGATGACGTCGAGAGCGACGAGATTCCCGAGGTGAGCCGCCGCGTCATCGCGGCCGGGGGCTTCCGCGCGGTGGTGCTGGCTCCCCTCATGGCCCGCGGTCAGGTTCTCGGGGCGGTGGCCGTGTCGGCGAAGCGCCCTCGCGCCTTCGACGACGCGGACGTCGACGCGCTCGCCGAGCTCGCCCGCCCGCTGGCCCTGGGCATCGAGCAATGGCGTCTGACCGAGGAGGGCCGCCGTCGGGCCGACGAGCTGGCGGCGTTCCACGCGACGAGCCAGCTCATCACCGCGCGTCTCGACGTGGCGTCGGTCCTCGACCGGATCAGCCTCTCCGCGCCGGCGCTGATCGGCGCCAGCGGGTGCGGGATCGGGCTCTTCAACAGCGAGCGGACGCACGTCGTTCACGCGGCCGTCCACGGGTTTCAGAGCGAGGAGTGGCGCACGCTCTCGGTCCCGGTCGGCGAGGGCATCATCGGGCGCGTGGCCGCGGAAGGGGTCGCGATCCGGGTCGGCGACGTGCAGGCCGACCCGCGCGCGGCGGCACGCGAGGCGGACGAGCGCGAGGGGATTCGGGCGATGCTGTGCGTGCCGCTGAAAGTCGCGGGTGCGGTCATCGGCGTGGTCTCGGCGTTCTCGACGCGGCCGCGCAGCTTCACGGCGCACCACCAGCGGGTGCTGGAAGCCTTCGCCGAGCAGGCGGGCATCGCCATCCACGGCGCGCGCCTCTTCGACGAGAGCGTCCGCGGCGCTCGCGAGACCCGCGCGCTCCTCGAGGCGGGCCGGGCCGTCACCGCGAGCCTCGACGTGGGCCGAACGATCCGGATGATCCTGGAGGAGGCGCGGGGAGTCCTGGGCGTCGACTCCTGCAGCGTCTCGACGTTCGATCCGTCGACCAGCGAGCTGGTCATGGTCGCGAGCCTCGACGTCCCCCAGGAGATGGTGTCGACGGTCCGGCTGGGTCTCGGGGTCGGGTTGACGGGGCGGGCGGTGCTGGAGCGGCGCCCGGTGCAGAGCAGCGACCTCTGGTCGGACGCGCAGTATCCCCACCTTGCTCGGAAGGGAGGCTTCCGCTCGATGCTCGTGGTGCCGCTCTGTGTCGGCGAGAAGGCGGTCGGAGCCATCAGCGTCTTGCGGCGTGACGTGCACGAGTTCTCGGCGCACGAGGAGGAACTGCTGGTGGCGCTGGCCGACCAGGCGGCGATCGCGCTGGACCACGCGCGGCTCTACACCGAGCTCGAGGCCATGGTCGCGGATCGCACGCGGGAGCTCGACACCCAGAAGCGATTCGTCGAAGTGGTCCTCGAGACGCTCCCGCTCGGGGTGTTCGTGCTGGACGCCGACCTGAACGTGGTCCGGGTGAACTCGGCCGGCGGCCGCGCCCTGGCGCGCGACGCGAATGTCCGCGGGCCGGCTCGTCCACCTGCTGGCGCCCGACAAGGCGGCCTCGATCGAGGCCTTGCTCCGGGAAGCGTTTCGAACGCGCGCGTCGGCTCGATCGAGGAGGAGATGGTCGTCGCGGGCGACGCGAAGATCTTCCGCTTCACCGCCGCGCCGGTCGAAGCCGCGAGCGATCGCGGCGCCCACGCCGTGCTCCTGGTCGAGGACGTCACCCTGGCGAAGCGGCTGGAGCGCCAGATGCTCCTCACCGAGCGGCTCACGATCGGCCGGCCGCCTCGCGGCCGGCGCTCGCGCACGAGCTGAACAACCCGCTGGCGACGATCGCCGGATGCGCCGAATCGCTCCAGAGCCGGCTCGGCGAGGGTGATCCCGCCGCCGTGTCGGAGCCGGAGGAGTTCCGGCACTACCTGCGCCTGATCGAGGAGGAGGCGTATCGCTGCAAGGAGATCACCGGGAGCCTGCTGCACTTCGTCCGCGATCCCGGGAGCCAGCGGAGCGCGACCGATCTGAACGGCGTCGTGCTGAAGGCCGCGGAGCTCCTGTCCCACCAGTCCCGCTTCTCGGAGAGCCGCGTGGTGACCGATCTCGATCCCGAGCTCCCGACGGCGGCGGTGAACGAGGGCCAGCTCCGTCAGGTGTGTCTGGGGCTGGCCTCGAACGCGCTCGAGGCGATGGAGGGCCGCGGCACCTTGATCATCCGATCACGTCAGACACGCGGGGAAGTCATCGTCGAGCTGCAGGACGAGGGGCCGGGGATTCCGGCGGAAAACCTCGCCCGGATCTTCGATCCGTTCTTCACGACCAAGCCCCCGGGCCAGGGAACCGGACTCGGGCTTGCCATCGCGCAGAGCATCGTGAACGATCACGGCGGGCGGATCGAGGTGAGCTCGGTGGTGGGCAAGGGCAGTGTCTTCCGCGTGGTGCTGCCGCTGTGAGCCGCCAGATCCGCGTGCTGGTAGCCGACGACGAGCGCAACCTGCGCGAGCTCATCGTCCGCGAGCTCGGCCGGCGCGGCCACGAGGTCGATGGCGCGGCGGACGGGGTCGCCGCGCTCGAACGCATTCGCGAGACGTCGTTCGACGTCGTCGTCCTGGACATGCGGATGCCGAAGAAGGAAGGGCTCGACGTCCTGCGCGAGCTCGCGACGGTCCCCGAGGCGCCTCAGGTGATCATGCTGACCGGCTTCCAGGAGGTCTCCACCGCGGTGGAGGCCATGAAGCTCGGCGCCTACGACTACCTGACCAAGCCGACCAAGATCGAAGAGCTCGACGTCGTCGTGCGCAAGGCGGCGGAGAAGGCCCAGCTGCTCCGCGAGAACGTCGCGCTCCGTGCCCACGCGCCCGGCGCGGCGCCGTTCGGGGGCCTGTTGACCGGCAGCGCCCGGATGAACGATGTGCTGCGGATCATCGAGCGCGTGGCTCCGACCGACTCGGCGGTGCTGGTGCTCGGCGAGAGCGGCACCGGCAAGGAGCTCGTCGCGCGCGCGATCCACGAGGGCTCCGCGCGCGCGACGCGGGCGTTCGTGCCGATCCACTGCGGCGCCCTGCCGCGGGAGGTGTTCGAGTCCGAGCTGTTCGGTCACGAGAAGGGCGCGTTCACGGGCGCCGTCGGGACCAAGCCGGGCCTCGTCGAGCTGGCCGACGCGGGCACCCTGTTCCTCGACGAGATCGGCGAGATGGAGCCGGACAGCCAGGTCAAGCTCCTGCGCGCCATCGAGACCGGCACGTTCTACCGCGTCGGCGGCACGCGGCCGCGACGGGTCGACGTCCGGCTGGTCGCCGCCACCAACCGCGATCTCGCCGAGGCGATGAGATCGGGAGAATTTCGCCAGGACCTCTACTACCGCATCAACACGATCACCGTCCAGCTCCCGCCGCTGCGCGAGCGCCCGGACGATGTGGCGCTCCTGGCCAAGCACTTCGTCGAGTCGAACGCGACGTACGGGGTCAAGCGCCTGTCGCCCGCCGCCATGGCCGCGCTGGAGGCCTACGCGTGGCCGGGCAACGTGCGCGAGCTGCTCCACGCCGTCGAGCGCGCCGTCATCCTGAGCAAGGGCGAGGAGATCTTTCCCGCGGATCTGCCTCCCGACGTCCTCGGCCCGAACGCGCCGCCTGCCTCCTCGGCCAGCGGCAGCCTCGAGACGATGGAGCGCCAGCACATCGTCGCCGTGTTGCGACAGGTCAGCGGCCATCGCGGTAAGGCTGCGGCGTTGCTCGCGATCGACCCCAAGACGCTCTACCGCAAGATCAGCGCGTACGGCATCGTCGGAGCGGAGTTCCGGTGACCGTCGAGGCCTGACGCGGGGCGCCAAAGCGCCGAGCCCAGTTGCGCGTCGCCTCAGGCTGTGTACACTGGGAAAGTCTGCCGCTATGGGTGGACCTCGCCTCCGCTGAAGAGAGAGCTTCCGCGTTCGCGGGGCGTGTAAGAGAGCGGAAGACAGTCCGAGGGGGTTCCGATGGCATCTAAACTCTACATAGGCGGTCTTGCGTACTCCACGACCAGCGAAGGGCTCCGGGAGTTCTTCACACAGTGCGGCAACGTCCTGTCCGCGACGGTGATCACCGATCGCTTCTCCGGCCAGTCACGGGGATTCGGCTTCGTCGAGATGAATACGGCCGAAGAGGCTCAGGCCTCGATCTCGCAGCTGAACGGCCGTGAGCTCGACGGCCGGAGGATCACGGTGGAGATCTCGAATCCGCAGGCCGCCCGCACGGGTGGTGGCGGAGGCGGCAACCGGCCGGGCGGCGGTGGCCGACCGGGCGGTGGCGGGCGACCGGGCGGCGGCGGCGGCCGGGACAGCGGCTACGCGCATCGGCCGTCCAAGCCCGTGAAGTGGTAGCACGCTAGAGATCGCCGACATCGTAGGCCACGGGGGTCAGCCGCCAGGCTGACCCCCGTGGTGTTTCTGCCGACCGCCGCGTCTCGGCGCGGCGCGTGGACTCACACGGAAGGCGTCGACTCCGCCCCGTCGAAGATCCTCTCGTAGCGCCCGTACTCCCGCGCGGCGTCCATGAACCACTTCACGATCTCCGCGTCGGAGCGCGGCGGAATCTCGCAGGACGTCGACAGGATGAAGGCCGAATGTCTGGCCGCGGCATCGATGCAGCGCCGCACGTCGGCGACCATGGCCTCCTTCGTCGAGCGCTCGAACTTCGTCGCGTCCACGTTGCCGATCGCGACGGCCCGGCCCTTCGACACCTCCATGAACCGAGTGAGCTGGTCCACGTAGAGCGCCGGGTCCCCCTGCTGGTCGAGGTCGAACGAGATGGTCGTGAAGCCGCAGCGGAGCAGGTCCTCGTAGATCGGGTACGTCGTTCCGCAGATGTGCGTGGTCACGCCGACCTTCTTGGCCTTGAAGTGCTCGACCAGCTCCTTGTGATAGGGCGCGACGAACTCCCGGTAGTTGTCCGGTGAGATCAGGCTGATCGAAGCGGTCGGCTCGGAGAAGGACAGGCCGATCCCGGTCTTCGCGATCGCGTCGCCCCAGAGCTTGCAGAAGTCGGTCGCGACGCGCATCAGGTCGTGGATGAACTGCGGGTCCTCGAAGGTGTCGAGCAGCATGGTCTCGGGGTTGCGCAGCAGCATGGCGATCGTCCACGGACCGACCGCGACCGCGCCGATGGCCGTCGGCGGCTTCGCCTTCACCAGGGCCTCGCACTGCTCGAGGAATCCGGGAAGCCGCGCCGTCTTGTAGGGATCGGGCATCACGAGCTTCGCCAGCTTGGCCTTGTCGTCGTGCAGCACGTGCTGGTCGATCGACGGCACGACGTAGTCCGAATACTTCACGCGGCACCCGAAGGCCTCGGCTTCCTTGGCGAGGTCATTGTAGGCGAGGACCACGTCGGGCTGATACCGCTCGTAGTAATTCAGCATCGCCGTGATCGCCTTCGGCACGTTCGTGCAGTACTCCTCGATCGAGAGACCGTCGAGCGTGCCCGCGAACGAGGCGACGATCGGATAGACCGGCACGCGATCGGCGAACGACCGGCGGTAGGCGGCGACCACCCGGTCGCGGTTGGTGAACGTCGACCGGCCGTGCTCGACCTCCCAGATCCGGCTGGCCTCCATGTACTTCGGCGGCAGCTTGGCCTCGTACTCGATGAACTGCGTGATCGGATAGCGGATCCCCCCGTTGTGGGTGCCCTTGAGGCCCTCGATGACCTCCTCCATCTGATTCCACGGAATCGTGAAGGCCATCTCGTGGTCCTGCGTCTGGCCGAAGATCCGGTCGCCCGAGCAGGGCAGAATCACCTGCGGCTGGTCGGTCCGCATGGTCGTCACGATGATCTCCGAGCAGTCGATGCGCCCGCCGAACGACGAGGTGAGCTTGCCGCCCCGCTTCCAGAGCGCGGCCTGAGTCAGGCGCATCACCTGCGCGGGGTTGGCGTAGATGCAGACCAGGTGCGGCTCGAACGTGGTGCGATCCAGCGGGGCCACCAGCAAGGTCGAGTACTCGCCCGGGGCGAACTTGTCCACCGCCGCTTCCGAGCGCTGCCCTGCCGTCTTCGTCTCGGTGTACATGCCCTCGCACAGGGTTCCCGAGTTGTGCAGGTGCGTCGGCTTCTCGAAGCCGAGCGCCGCGATGCCGAGCGAGCAGATGTGGTCCTCGCGGGTGAGGGCGATCATCCAGCCGTAGCGCCGGGCCATGTCGATGACCTGGCAATTCATGCTGAGCTTCTTGAAGTCGCGCGCCGGCCGCCGGGCCTTCTCGGGGATTTCTTCTCCCGGCCGCAGCATCCGGATCGCCACCGGGAACGTCTGTGGGCGGATGTAGAGCTGGAGTTCCCGATCAGCCGTCTTGACGTCGATCATGAGCGCCGCCTCCCGCTGCAGCGTACTCCCTCGCGAAATCCTCCACAACAGAGGTAAGATACACGCGCTCCAGCGGGGGAGTGCCCGCCGCCGCGGTCTCCGGGTCCGGGTTTCGACGGACGGGGCGCGCAGCCGACAACCATCAGGGGAGGGTCCCACATGCAGTCGCCCAGTGCGAGCTACAGTCTCACCGTCCGGCTCGAGATCACGAACAAGCCCGGCATGCTGGGGCAGGTCACCTCGGCCATCGGCAAGGCCGGCGGCGATATCGGCGCGATCGACCTCGTCCAAGTCGGCAAATCGACGATCACGCGCGACCTCACGTTCAAGGCGCGGGACGAGCCGCACGGCCAGCAGATCGTCGAGAAGATCCGCTCCGTCCGCGCCGTCAAGGTCGTGAACGTCTCCGACCGGACCTTCCTGATGCACCTCGGCGGCAAGATCGAGGTGAAGGGCAAGATGTCGGTGAAGACGCGCGACGACCTCTCGATGGCGTACACGCCGGGCGTCGCCCGCGTGTGCATGGCCATCCATCACGACCCCCAGAAGGCCTACGCGCTCACGATCAAGCAGAACTGCGTCGCGGTGGTGACCGACGGCACCGCCGTGCTGGGCCTCGGCGACATCGGACCGGCCGCCGCGGCCCCGGTCATGGAAGGCAAGGCGCTCATCTTCAAGGAATTCGCCGGCGTCGACGCGTTCCCGATCTGTCTGGCGACCAAGGACGTCGACGAGATCGTCTCGATCGTGAAGGCGATCTCTCCGATCTTCGGCGGGATCAACCTCGAGGACATCTCGGCACCCCGGTGCTTCGACATCGAGACGCGGCTGCAGAAGGATCTCGAGATCCCGGTGTTCCACGACGACCAGCACGGGACGGCGGTGGTCGTGCTCGCCGCCATGATTAACGCGTTGAAGATCGTCAAGAAGCGGCTCTCGGACGCGCGGATCGTGTTCATCGGCGCGGGCGCCTCCGGGATCGCGACGGCGAAGCTCCTGATGAAGGCCGGCGCCAAGCACATCATCGCCTGCGACCGCGCCGGCGCCCTCTATCGCGGCCGCACGGACAACATGAACTCCATGAAGGAGTGGTTCGCCAAGCACACCAACGAGAAGCGCTTGAAGGGCACCGCCGCCGATGCCCTCAAGGGCGCCGACGTGTTCATCGGGCTGTCGGGGCCGGGTGTGGTCTCGCTCAAGGACATCAAGGCCATGAACCGCGACCCGATCGTCTTCGCGATGGCCAATCCGGTCCCGGAGATTCTTCCGGAGGAAGCCGGCCCGTACGTGCGGGTGATGGCCACCGGCCGCTCGGATTATCCGAACCAGATCAACAACTCCTGCTGCTTCCCCGGATTCTTCCGCGGCATGCTCGACGTGCGCGCCAGGCGCGTGAACGACGAGATGAAGCTTGCCGCCGCGCAGGCGCTGGCGGAGATCGTGACCAAGGAGGAGCTGGGCGAGGAGTACATCACGCCCTCGATGTTCGACAGCCGGGTGGTGCCCGCGGTGGCGGCGGCCGTCGCGGAGGCGGCCATCAAGACCGGCGTCGCGCGGCGCAAGACGCGCGGCGCGGCCGCGGCGAGCGCACGCTAAGCATCCGAGACCAGCACACGAGGGAAGCCATGGCTCAGGCGAAGGGAAAGGCGGACGTTCCGATCGAGGCGCTTCTGAAGGAGAAGCGCAAGTTTGCCCCGCCGAAGGCGTTCGTGAAGAACGCCGTGATGAACCGCAAGGCGATCTACGCCGAGGCGCAGCGCAATCCCGTCAAGTTCTGGGAGCAGCGCGCCCGGGAGCTCCACTGGTTCAAGCCGTGGAAGAAGGCGCTCGAGTGGAAGCCGCCGTACGCCAAGTGGTTCATCGGCGGCAAGCTCAACGTGGCGTACAACTGCCTCGACCGCCACGTGGAGGGGCCCCGCAAGACGAAGGCGGCGCTGATCTGGGAAGGGGAGCCCGGCGACTCGCGCGTGCTGACCTACTGGGACCTCTATCGCGAGGTCAATCGGTTCGCGGCGGCGCTCAAGCGGCACGGCGTCAAGAAGGGCGACCGGATCACGATCTACATGCCGATGGTGCCCGAGCTACCGATCGCGATGCTGGCCTGCGCGCGCATCGGCGCCGCCCACAGCGTGATCTTCGGCGGCTTCTCGCCCGAGGCGGTCCGCGAGCGGATCCACGACGCAGAGTCGACCCTGGTGATCACGGCCGACGGCGGTTATCGGCGCGGCGGCACGGTGGCGCTCAAGAAGAACACCGACGAGGCGCTGCAGGGCGCGCCCGGCGTCAAGACCGTGATCGTGCTCAAGCGCACCGGCCAGCCCGTCGAAATGCAGAGCGGCCGGGACATCTGGTGGGACGAGTTCATGAAGGACGCGCCGGCGCGCTGCCCCGCCGAGCCGATGGACTCCGAGGATCTCCTGTACCTGCTCTACACCTCCGGGTCGACGGGCAAGCCGAAGGGGATCGTCCACACGACCGCCGGCTACCTGACCGGCGTCAGCGCGACGCACAAGTGGATCTTCGACCTCCAGGACGACGACGTCTACTGGTGCACCGCCGACATCGGCTGGGTCACCGGGCACTCCTACATCGTCTATGGGCCGCTGGCGAACGGGGCCACGACGGTCATGTACGAGGGCACGCCCGACTATCCCGACAAGGACCGGTTCTGGCGCATCGTCGAGAAGTACGGCGTCACGATCTGCTATACGGCGCCGACCGCGATCCGCACCTTCATGAAGTGGGGCGAGGAGTTTCCGAAGCGGTGCGACCTGTCGAGCCTGAGACTGCTCGGCTCGGTCGGCGAGCCCATCAACCCCGAGGCATGGGTCTGGTACTGGAAGGTGATCGGCGGCGGCCGGTGCCCGGTCGTCGACACATGGTGGCAGACCGAGACGGGCCATATCCTGATTACGCCGCTGCCTGGGCTCACGACCCTCAAGCCGGGCTCGGCGACCTTGCCGTTCCCGGGGGTCGACGCCGAGGTGCTCGACGAGAAAGGCCGGCCCGCCAAGTCGGGCTATCTGGTGCTCCGCAAGCCCTGGCCAGGGATGCTGCGCGGCATCTGGGGCGACCCCGACCGCTTCGTGAAGCAGTACTGGTCGAAGTACGACAACATCTACTTCACCGGCGACGGCGCCAAGCGCGACGAGGACGGCTACTTCTGGCTGCTCGGCCGCGTCGACGACGTCATGAACGTCTCGGGCCACCGGGTGTCCACGATGGAGGTCGAGTCGGCGCTCGTCGACCACAAGTCGGTCGCCGAGGCGGCGGTCATCGGCAAGACGCACGACATCAAGGGCCAGGCGATCGCGGCGTTCGTCACGGTGAAGAGCGGCATCGACGGCTCACCCGCGCTGATGGACGAGCTGAAGGGCCACGTCGCGAAGAAGATCGGCGCCCTCGCCCGCCCCGACGACATCATCTTCTCCGCCGAGCTGCCGAAGACCCGGAGCGGCAAGATCATGCGCCGATTGCTGCGCGACATCGCCGAGGGCCGCGCACTTGGCGACACCACGACGCTCGCCGACCCGGCGGTCGTGGCGTCCCTCAAGACGAAGTACGAGGAGCAGGAGTCGTAGGGGGGCGATGGCCAAGGTGGGACGGTTCGTGACCGATCCCAAGGCGGGTGCCTACTGCCAGATCGCGCTCGACACCGGCGAGAAGATCCTCGTCAACCACGACAAGGGCGGCTTCAAGGGCGGCACCGTGACGGTCACACAGGTGAAGTGGATGGGCCTGTCATCGGGCGAGACGTTCCTGCGGCTCGACCTCGATACGCCCGCGGGGAAAGCGGTGCTGGCCCAGCTCACGGTGGGCGCGACCGAGGGCAGCGCGCGGGCCACGCCGCTCGGCGCGGTCGTCGAACGACTGAAGGACTGCGCGACGGTTGGAGACGTCCGGAGCCGATGCTCTGATCTCTCGGGTGGGACCTGAAGGCTCCTCGGGCGCACCGCGTCAAAGATGGCGGCTCGGAGGCGCTGTCTAAAATCTACCGAAAATCAGCCCGTTGGGCCACAATGCCTGCTGGCATGTTGGCTGCCGTCCCCCTCTTCGGCGCCGAAGGGCCACCGATCGGTGGCCGCCCGGACCTTGTCCGACCATCGCCGTTCACAGGAGAGTGCCTATGGCCGATCTGACGGAGAAGCAGCGGCAGGAGTACTGGCGGTACAACGTCCGGCTGACGACGGTCCTCCTGGTCATCTGGTTCGTCGTGACCTACATCATCTCGGGTCTCATGGCCGGCTGGCTCAACCAGTTCACGATCCTCGGGTTCCCGCTCGGGTACTACATGGCGGCCCAGGGCTCGCTCGCGATCTTCGTGATCGAGATCGCGGTGTACGCCTTGCTCATGAACAAGAAGGACATCGAGTACGGCATCATCGAGGGGGACTAACGAGACCATGAGCCTGGACAAGATCTTCGGCCTCTACACCATCGGATTTCTCGGCGTCACGATCCTCATCGGCATCGGCGAGGTGTTCTTCGGTCTCCCGAACAAGTGGATCGGCTGGCTGTTCATGGCCCTCTCGCTCGCGATCTACGTCGTCATCGGCGTCGTCACGCGCACCTCGAATCCGGACCAGTACTACGTCGCCGGGCCGCTCGGTGCCCGGCGTTCTACAACGGTATGGCGACCGGCTCGGACTGGATGTCGGCAGCCTCGTTCATCTCGATGGCCGGGGCCCTCTCGGTTCAGGGGTTCGCGGGCCTCGCGTACGTCATGGGATGGACCGGCGGGTACCTCCTGCTGGCAGTGTTCCTCGGCCCGTACCTGCGGCAGTTCGGCGCCTATACGATTCCGGACTTCCTGGGCGCCCGATACGGGGGCAACACGGCGCGCATCATCGGCGTGCTCGGCGCCATCGCGTGCTCGCTGATGTACCTCATCGCCCAGGTGACGGGCGTCGGGTTCATCGTCGCCCGGTTCATCGGGATCGACTTCAATATCGGCGTGTTCCTCGGGCTGGTGGGCGTGCTCTTCTGCTCGGTCCTCGGCGGGATGAAGTCGGTCACCTGGACCCAGGTCGCGCAGTACATCATCCTGATCATTTCCTACCTCGTCCCGGTCGTGTACATGTCCTGGACGATCTTCTCGATCCCGATCCCGGAGCTGACGTACGGCCAGCTCCTCCAGAAGAACAACGCGAGCGCGATCGCGACCACGCGGGACCCAGAAGGAGAAGGAGACGCGCGCGCTCTGGAAGAAGGAGGCCGACGAGGTCAGCGCCAAGCTGGCGGACCCCGCGCTTTCGGAGGCGGACCGGGCCAAGCTGACGGCTCAGCGGACCATCGCGCTGACGCAGTCCAGAGCGCCGGCAGCGAGCGACGACGCGAAGTTCGGTAACTACCTCACGGTGCCGAAGGGGACGGGCATGTGGAACTTCCTGGCCCTGACCTTCTGTCTCATGGTCGGGACCGCGGGACTGCCGCATATCCTGACGCGGTACTACACGACTCCCTCGGTTCGGCAGGCGCGGACCACCTGCGGCTGGGCGCTCTTCTGCATCTTCTTGCTCTACTTCACCGCGCCGGCCTACGCGGCCTTCGCGCGGTTCGCGCTGTACACACGGCTCGTCGGCAGCAAGATCACCGAGCTGCCGCGCCTGGGTGAACCTGTGGAAGCCGGCCGGCCTCTTCGACGTCGTCGACAAGAACGGCGACGGGATCGTCCAGTGGGCGGACTTCGTCGCTCAAGTCGAGCGACTTCGTCGTGCTCGCGACTCCTGAGATCGCGGGACTGCCGTTCGTGATCACGGGCCTCGTCATGGCGGGCGGCCTCGCCGCGGCGCTCTCCACGGCAGACGGTCTGCTCCTGACGATCGCCAACGCGATCTCCCACGACCTCTACTACAACGTCATCGACCCGCGCGCGTCGCTCGTGAAGCGGCTCACCATCACCAAGGTCTTCCTGGTCGTCACCGCGATCATCGCGGCGTACATCGCGACCTACCGGCTGTCGCTCATCGTCGAGCTGGTGGCGTGGGCCTTCAGCCTGGCGGGCGCTTCGTTCTTCCCGGCGCTCGTCATGGGCATCTGGTGGAAGCGCGCCAACAAGTGGCGGGGCGAACATCGGGATGCTCGTCGGTCTGGGCGTCACGCTCTACTACATGATCGGCAGCCGGTTCTTCGGACTGTCGTGGTTCGGCACCACGACGATCTCCTCGGCGATCTTCGGACTGCCGGCCGGGTTTCTCACGATCTGGATCGTGTCCCTCCTGACGGCGCCGCCGCCGCAAGGAGATCCAGGACATGGTCGTGAACGTTCGCTACCCGAAGTCGGGACAGGCGACGAAAGGCGATCCGCTCGGGCGGGACGCCAAGGGGGCCTTCGCCCACTAGGCCGGACCAAGGCCGTGCCCGACGCGGGCGAGGAGGCTCGGTCGCTCCTCGCCCGCGGATCTCACATGGACGTCTTGATCCTTCCGCCTCGTGCTCATCCTGGGGTTCCTGGCCTACATGGCCTGCGATCTATCTGGTGCTGCACATGATCTTCGCCCGCTTCATTCGCAGCCCCGAGAGCCGCTCGCTGTGGTTCTTCTCGGTCGTGACCGGGCCGCTCACGTATCCCGTCCGACGGGTGCTTCCTGCCGGCACGCCGGACGCTCGAGTCCGCTGGAGATCGCGCTCGCCGTATACGTCGCTACTCTGGCTCGTGACGAAAATGCTGCGTCGTCCAGCTTCGCGGCGGGACGATTGGATAGGCGCCCGGAGTAGAGTAGCGGGCGATGCTGGCCCTGGCCGCGGCCAACTTCGTCGGCGTCGTCCTCTTTGCGGCCGTCTACGCGGCCGCTGGTGCGCGCGGCTCTCGCAGAGCGGCTTTTGTCGCCTGCCTGCTCCTGCTGTTCGCTCTCGTGACCGGTCCTCTGGGTCCGCACGGAGGCGCGGCATCGGCATCTCGACCCGCTCCAACGGGTCGGTCGGATCGGCGCCGGACTGATCATCGTTGGGCTCGCCATGCCGACGCTCGTCCTTCTGCCCCTCTCCAAGCTGGAGACGGTAGCTGCCGCCCGAAGCCGGCCTGACCGGCTGACCGCGCCGCCATGGCGCTTCTGCTGGTGTCCCTGGCGCTCGTCGTCCTGGTCAACGTTGTGGGCTCCGTCGTGATCGCCGGGGCGGGCGCTGGCCGCCCGGCAGTTGCTGCCGCGCGAAGTCCTGACACGGCCGCTGGCCGAACGCCCGCCGGGAGAGCTTTCGCTCTTCCTCCACCGCGTCCGCGATCTGATCAAGCGTCCGCCGGTGACATGCGGGCCCGGCGTCTCGGCGGTCGACGTCGCGCGGCGCCTTTCTCGCGAGGGCGTCGGGTCCGTCGTCGTGCTCGGTCCGGCGGGCGACCCGGTCGGTATCGTCACCGACCGTGATCTGCGCCGGAAAGTCGTCGCCGAGGGACGCGACCCGGCGACGACACCCGTCAGCGCGATCATGTCGACGCCGCTCGTCACACTCGCGCCCGACGCGTTCGCGTTCGAGGCGGTCCTCGAGATGACGCGTCACCGCATCCGCCACGTCGTGCTGGTGGACGAGGGCCGACTCGTCGGCGTCGTGTCGAGCCGCGACTTCCTCGCGCTCCAGACCACACACCCGGTGACATTGGCGCGGGAGATCACGCGGGCGACGTCCCTCGAGTCCCTCGCCGATCTCGCCGGGCGGGTCACCGTGCTCGTCCGCCGGCTCGTCGACGAAGGCGGGACGGCGTACGACATCGGTCAAATCGTCGCCGAGCTCAACGACCGGATCGTGCTGCGCGTCATCGGGCTGTCTGCCGGCGCGCTTGAGGCGGCGGGGGAAGAAGCGCCCCCGGTCCGGGCTTGCTGGCTCGTCTTCGGGAGTGAGGCCCGTCGCGAGCAGACTCTCCGCACCGATCAGGACAACGGCCTGGTCTACGAGGACCCGCCGGCGCACCTGGCGGCTCGTGCGGCCGAGTACTACGCCAAGCTCGCCGACGCGACGATCCAGGGTCTCGTCCACGTCGGGTTCCCACGGTGCCCCGGCAATGCCATGGCCTCGAATCCGACCTGGTGCCAGCCGCAGTCGGTCTGGGAGGAATACTTCCGTCGATGGATGGGCGCGGCCGGGCCCGCGCACGTGCTCGAGGCGTGCATCTATTTCGACATCCGTCCGCTCGCCGGCGCGCCGGAGGTCTCCGCGCGGCTTCTCGACGTCGTCCGCGAGGCGCCCAAGCATCGGGCCTTCCTCGGACACCTGGCGCGCGACGTCGTGGAGCGGCGGCTGCCACTCACCATCTTTGGTAACGTCGCCGTTCATCGGGCCGGCCCCCACCGCGGCGCCGTCGATCTCAAGGGCGCGGGGGGACTCCAGCTGGTCGGCGCCGGTCGCGTCTACGATCTCGCGCTCTCGCTCGGTCAGACGAACACGATCGATCGCTTCCGAGCCGTCGCCGCGCGCGGCCTCGTCAACGAGGCGGCGGCGCGCGAGATCATCGACGCGTACCAGCACCTCATGCGGCTCCGGCTCGTCCACCAGCTCGACTGCCTGGCGCGCGGCGAGCCGCCGGACAACTACATCACTCCGAGCCGGCTCTCCCGCGCCGACGCCGTCCTGATGCGCGATGCGTTCAGGACGGTCGCTTCCGTCCAGGCGGAGATCCGTGAGCGATTTGCCACCGACTTCGTGCCTTCGTGACGGGAGGCGTTCGACGTGATCTTCCCGCGCCCGTGGCGTCGGCGTCGCTCGGCGCTCGATCACCGGAGCGTCGAGTCCCTCCTGAACGAGGGATTCGTGGCGCTCGATCTCGAGACGACCGGGCTCGATCCTCGCCGAGACGACATCGTCGAGATCGCCGCGGTGCCCTTCATCGACGCCCGGCCGCAGCACGCCTATGTGACCCGTGTGAATCCCGGGCGCCCGATCCCTTCCGACGCCAGCCGGATCCACGGAATCACCGACGACATGGTCGTCGGCGCGCCCAGGATCGGCGAGGCGCTGGCCGGGCTCGACGACGTTTGCCGCGGCCGCCTCCTCGTCGGTCACGGGATCGGGTTCGATCTCTCCGTGCTGTCGCGCGTCCGGCGATCGCACGGCCTCCAGCCGATCCGCCATGTCGCGATCGACATCATGCGGCTGGTATCGGCGCTCCATCCCGAGTGGCAGCGGTTCGGCTTCGACGACATCGCCGCTCGCGTCGGCATCGGCGTTCTCGGCCGGCACACGGCGGAAGGCGATGCCGTGGCGGCCGGTGAGATCTTGCTGGCGCTAATTCCGGAAATTACCGCTCGACGTCTGCGCACCATCGGCGATCTGATCTGGATTCAGGACACGGCTGAGCCGACGAGTTGACGCTTCGGGCGCGTCTTGCCCGATCGGGTGGGCAGAATGTGCCCATCTTGCCGCCAAAATTGTCAGGCCAAAAGGGCAAGACGCCCGACTCGGCGTTCCATTCACGCCCTCCAAAGCCACATGATTGTTGGTGAATCAATCCTTCCGCGTCTCCGTCTCATCTCAGGCATAGGGGTTGCACCCGTGTCTGGCCCAGTTAGACGGTAAGGGTGCCAGGGAGGCCCACACCATGGAAACGATTCGGGAGCGACTGGAAGAGGACCTGAGAACGGCCGTGGGCCGGCTCCGCATGATGGGCGGGGCGGTTGCGGTCGAGGAGTTTGCTGGAGCGATCGGCGACAACTCGCCCTACGCGGACGAGGTCGACGAGATCCAGGAGAACGAGCGGCGCGAGATCGGATTCGCCACTCGCGAGCTCCTCGTGGGTCGGGTCAACCGGCTCACGGCGGCGCTCGATCGGTTGAGGAGCGGCGACTACGGGACCTGCGCCGAATGCGATGAACCTATCTCGCCCGCGAGGCTTCAGGCGATGCCTGAGGTCACGACGTGCGTTCGATGCCAGGACCGGCTCGAGCGCCAAGGGCGCCAGTTCGTACCGATCGAAGACGATCTCGAGACGGCCGACGACGACTAGCTGACGTCGACCAGACGTGCCCGGCGGGGCCGGAGCAATCCGGCCCCGCTTTTTTGTGTAGTCTAAGGGCGGTGCGGACGCCGCTCATCGACCTGATGCGGCCTGGAGTCCATCGCCTCTGTCGCATCTACTTCGGCCTCGAGCTGTCGGGCCTGGAGAACATCCCCGCCAGCGGACCCTTGATCGTCACGCCGAATCATCAGACCTACGCGGACCCTGCGCTCGTCACGATCCCGGTCCGGCGCCGCGTCTACTATATGGCGTGGAGCCAGCTATTCGAGATTCCGGTCTTCAGCTGGCTGATCCGCCGACTCCGAGCCTTTCCCGTGCGTCTCGATTCGGCGGATCCGTCCTCCATGCGCGAGGCGGTACGGCTGCTCACCGCGGGGCATGTGCTCATGATCTTTCCGGAAGGCGAGCGCACCGTGACGGGAAAGGTCGAGCGCTTCAAGCTCGGCGCGTTTCGCCTGGCCGCGACCTTGCGCGTGCCGGTACTGCCCGTCACGATCGCCGGCGGGCACGAGGCGTGGCCCCCCGGGAAAGTGCTGCCGCGGCGAGGGCGAATCTCGATCACGTATCATCCGCCGCTCGAGCCCGATCCGGCGCTCGAGCCTCGGCAGGCCGCGAGCGCCCTCGCGCAGCGCGCACGCGCGATCATCGCCGGCGCACTCGGTGACTCCGCTCCGACGCCGGGCGCCTGACGTCAGCCGCGTCGCTCTTCGACGCGGTAGCCCGACTCGATCAGGTGTCGCTTCACGAGATCGATCTGCTCGCGGCCCGACGTCTCGAGCGTCAGCTCGACCCGACTCTCGCCGATTGCGGGGGAAAACGCGCGCTCGTGCTCGATGTGCAGGATGTTCGCGCGCGCCTCGCCCACGAGCGCCGCCAGTCGCGCGAGCGCTCCGGGCTGGTCGCGCAGGACGACGCTCAGCCGGACCAGCCGCGCCTCCTTGACCAGGCCGCGCTCGATGATCCGCGAGATCATCGTGACGTCGATGTTGCCGCCGGAGAGCACGAGCACGACGTTCTTGCCCTCGAGCGCGAGCCGGCGATTCAGAAGCGCCGCGAGGGGGGCCGCCCCGGCGCCCTCGACGACGGTCTTCTCGATCTCGAGCAGCAGCAGGATGGCGTTGGCCAGCTCCTCTTCCGTCACGGTGACCACGTCGTCGACGTAACGCGCGGCCAGCGCCAGGGTGAGCTCTCCGACCTGGCGGACCGCGATGCCGTCGGCGATCGTCGACGCCGGCGGCACGGTCGTCCGGGCCCCGGTCTCGAGCGCCTGCTTCATGGCGTTCAGCGCCTCGGCCTGGACGCCGATCACGCGCACCTCGGGACGCGCGGCCTTGATCGCCAGCGCGACGCCCCCGACGAGGCCGCCGCCGCCGACCGGGACGACGATCGCGTCCATGTCCGGGCACTGCTCGAGGAGCTCGAGCCCGAGCGTGCCCTGACCGGCGACGACCCGGTCGTCGTCGAACGGGTGCACGAAGGCGAGCCCTCGCTCCGCCGCGATCTGGCGGGCGTGACCATAGGCCTCGTCGTAGTTGGCGCCGGACAGGATCACCTCGGCGCCGTGCCGCCGGGACGACGTCACCTTGATCAGCGGCGCCCATTCCGGCATCACGATCACCGCGCCGATCCCGAGGCGCGCCGCGTGGAAGGCGACGGCCAGCCCGTGATTGCCGGCGCTCGCGGCGGCGACACCGCGGGCGTGCTCGGCGGGGTCGAGCTGCAGGAGCAGATTGGCGGCGCCGCGCTCCTTGAAGGAGCCGGTCATCTGGAGGTTCTCGAGCTTGAGGAAGCAACGTACGCCGCTCAGCTCCGAGAGCGTCCGCGAGTACGCGCAGGGCGTCTGGTAGACGGAGCCGTCGAGCCGCTTGCGCGCCGCCGCGATATCGGACGCGTCGAGCATCGGCCTCAGAAGGGCACCTGCGGCTCGGCGAGCGTCGGGGACATGATCGCGACCGGCATCAGTCGTGTCGAGGTCGCGTACCCGAGTCGGCCGCGCCAGTCGATCAGGATGAGCCCGCCCTGGCCGCCGCCCTCGTCGACGAGCAGGTCGACGGCCACCTTCGCGGCATACTCGGGGTCGCCGGCGTCTTTCAGGTATCCGAGCGTGCGATGGCCGAGGACGACGCGGATGATGGACTCGCCGTCTCCGGTGCACGAGACGCCGCCGAGGGAGCTGTCGGCGTAGGTGCCGCAGCCGATCAGCGCGCTGTCGCCGACGCGGCCGGGGAGCTTGCCGGGGGTGCCGCCGGTCGACGTCGCGGCTGCGATCGAGCCGCTGCGATCGAGGGCGACCGCGCCGACCGTGCCGCCGCCGGGCGGGACGGGCGTTCGCGCGAGCTCGGCGTGGCGTCGACGCTGACGATCGGTGACGAGCGAGGCCGGATCGCACTCCGGGATCCCGACGGAGCGGCAGAAGGCGAAGGCGCCGTCGCCGACGAGCAGGACGTGGCGTCGCGACTCGAGAACGCGCCGCGCGGCGGTGACCGGATTGGCGATGGCCGAGAGCGCCGCGACCGCTCCGCACTGAAGACGGTCGCCCTCCATGATCGAGGCGTCCATCTCGACCGCGCCGTCGCGGTTGAGGACCGAGCCGCGGCCCGCGTTGAAGCGCGGATCGTCTTCGAGCACGCGCACGGCGCCCTCGACGGCATCCAGCGCTGAGCCGCCGGCCGCCAGCACGCGCCAGCCGGCCAGCACCGCGGCGCGCACGCCTCGGCGGAACTCGGGCGCCTCGACGGGATCCGCGCCGGCGCCGCCGTGGACGATGATCGTCGGCACCCGGGTCGCCGGGGCGCGGTCGGCGGATGACGGCATCGCCTTCACCGTGTCACGATACCGGTTGGTAGCGCTAGCCCCGCGATAATTTCACTAACCGTGCCGGGTCCCTCGAACGCGTAGAACCGCTCCCCGTCGTGCTCCTGCGGCGTGAATATGAGACGCCCAGCCAGCAGTCCCCGGAGCGCGTTCCTCGCCTGTGGAACGTCCTGTCGTAGCGTGGCGCGCCAATCCTTCAGGCTGGCACGGCGAAGATGAACCGCAAGACCGGGGAGCGCGTGGACGATACCGACCGCGTGCGCGATCCGTACCTCGTGAAGCTCTGTGCCGCGACGCGGACGGAGTTTATCGCCACCGCGACGATTGACGACATACTCGACGGGCTCCTGGCGCGGTTCGTGTTCACGACCGGCTCGGCTGAGGAGCAGCGTATGCGCCCGATGACGACCGCCATCGAGGACGCCTGGCGCAAGATCCTCGACGCCGCCGACGCCTACCACGCACGGGCGGCTGATGTGCTGACCCTCGGGCTCCCCGAGCGCGTGCTCGACCGCGAATGGCAGCTCGAGCAGCGCCTCAAGACGGCGGCCCTCGCGTCCGGACGCCCCGACGCCGCACGCCCGGCGATGAAGCGCCTAGCCGAGACCGTGCTCAAGGTCGCAGCGCTGCTGGCCCTCGAGCGCGCCGACGCCAGCTCCGCCACGATCACCGAGGGCGACTGGGACGCGGCCGAAGCCCTCGCCGTCCCATGGGAGCAGACCACGCTGGCGGTGGTCGCTGACATCGGGCGGACCCGGTTTCAGGCGCGCTGCGATGCCGTGCTCGCGACGATCCGCGCGCATCCGAAGGGCATCAAACTGTCGGCGCTCTACCGCGCCCACCGTGACCTTGCGCAACGCGAATTTGACGAGGTGCTCGGCGCCCTCGAGCAGCAAGAGCTCGTGCACAGTGTCCAAGTCAAGACCGGCCAGCTTGGGCGACCGCCCGTTGTCTACATTCCAGGCGCCACCACGGAGCCGACATGAGCCGTCGAGGCCTTTCTTCCATTCTTTCCCATCCAGCCGGTGTATACGTCCCATCCTCACAGGCTCTCAGACAAGAGGATAAGGAAGAAAGGGAAAGGAAGAAAGGAAGGGAAGGACAGGATAGAAGCCTCTGAGCGTGTCAGAGAGGATACCCGCTGATGCCCCAGGCCCCGCGCCGCGCCTGTCGCTCAGGCTGCCCGCACTTCCAACCATGCCCGGTCCACAGCCGGAGGAAATGGGCGGGTTCCGCGGCGGTCTCGTCCACGGGGCGAGGCTACGGCGCCGAACACCGCGCGCTTCGGCGCCGAGTCCTCGAGGAAGAGCCGACCTGTCGGGCCTGTCGCTTCCGTCTGTCGACGATCTCAGACCATGTCGTGCCGCTGAGCCGGGGAGGCCAGACGGTCCGCGAGAATCTGCAGGGTCTCTGTAGGGAGTGCAGCGCGTCGAAAACGGGCCATGAGGGCCAGGCGGCCCGCTCAACTTTCGTCTCCGGACTTCTGGCGGGGCCAAAGGCGACGGCGCGCCGGTCCTGTCTTCGCGGCGACTCAGAGATTTCCTACCCCTACCCCCATGGGTGCCCCATGAGAACAGGACGACCGCCCTTGCCGACGAAGCTGAAGCAGTTGCGCGGGACGCTGCGCAAGCATCGCGTGAACCCGGCCGAGCCGATGCCATCGCCCGGCGCCCCCTCGATGCCACCGACGTTGCCCGAGCCCGCACGTCCAGCCTGGCGCTGGCTGGTGCGGCTGCTGCTGAGCATGAAGATCATTGCGACGAAGGCCGATGGTCCAGTCTTGCTGCTCGCTGCCTGCCGACTCACGGACTACCAGGACCTCAGCCGCGACCTCGCCACGAACGGGCGGACGTACGAGACGGTGACGCCCACCGGATCCACGATGCGCCGCCAGCGGCCCGAGGTGGCGTTGCGGGATGCGGCGTGGCGGGACGCGATGCAGGCGCTGGTTCAGCTTGGTCTGACGCCATCAGCGCGCAGCCGCGTGAGCAAGGTCTCCACCAGTCCCGACACACCCGAGGGAGAACTTGAAAGCTTCCTCACGGGATAAGCACGATACGAGCCCGAGGAACCCGGTCACGCGCTATGCGCGCGCCGTCCGTCGATGGCGCGATCATCGCCGGCCATGCCGTGCGCCAGGCGTGCGAACGCCACCTGCGGGATCTCGTGGACGGTCCGGCCCGTGGACTCCGGTTCTCTCGGCAGGCCGTCGACCGCGTCCTTGCGGTTTTTCTCGGCGCTGCGCCTGGCCGAAGGCGTCCATGCTGGCGAGCCATTCAAGCTCTGCCCGTGGCAAGTCTTCGTCGTCGGGAGTCTCTTTCGGCTGGCTCGGTCCTGGACGGCTCTCGGCGGTTCCGCAGCGCATATCTCGAGGCCGGAAAGGGATCGGGGAAGACGCCAATGAGTCGCGGGGATCGCCCTGTTCGGCCTCGTCGCGGACAACGAACCCGGCGCCCAAGCGCTCGATCGGAGCCACCACGCGCGACCAGGCCGGCATCTGCTACGACCGACGCGCACAAGATGGTCGGGGCCTCCCCGATGCTCTCGCGCCTGGTCGAGCGCAACGTAACGACGCTGTCCGTCCCGAGCACGGGCAGTGTGCTCCGGGCCGTCAGCAGCGAGGGGCGCACGCTCGATGGGCACCGCGGGCACATCATCATCGTCGACGAACTCCACGAGCACCCGAACGACCTGGTGCTCGCGAAGCTACGCGCGTCGGTGAAGGGCCGGCGTCAGCCGCTCGTGCTCTCGATCACCAACGCCGGATTCGATCGGATGAGTGTCTGCTTTCAGCAGCATGCGTATGGGCTCCAGGTGCTCGATGGCGTGGCGCCCAACGACTCGCACTTCGTCTACATCTGTCAGCTCGACGCCTGCGCAGAGTGCCGAGCGGCCGGCCACGTGGCTCCTGTCGAGGGCTGTGCACGCTGCGACAGCTGGCGGGACGAGTCGAAGTGGATGAAGACGAATCCGAGCCTCCCGGTCACGCCGACGCTCGAGTACCTGTGCGAGCAGGTCCGCGAGGCGGTCGGCATGCCCGGCGAAGGAATCGCTGGTGCGCCGCCTCAACTTCTGCGAATGGCTCGAATCGCACAGCCGGTGGCTCGACATGGAGGCGTGGCACGCCGGCGGAGGTGACGTCGCGGACTCGGAGCTCGCCGGGCGGCCATGCTTCGCAGGGCTTGATCTCGGGCAGAGCGATGACTTCAGCGCGTTCGTCCGCCTGTGGACGTTAGACGATGGCCGGATGGCCGTGCGGTGCCGCTTCTGGGTGCCAGCCTCGGCGCTCACCGCGTTCCCGAACCGCCCGTATGACGTCTGGCGCCGCGCGGGGCGTCTCGTCGTGACCGAGGGCACCGTGACGGATTACGACCAGGTCGAGGCGGAGGTCATCGAGCTCTGTCGGGAGAGCGGCGTGCTCGAGGTGGCGTACGACAAGCGCTTCGCGTCGCAAATGGCGCTGCATCTCGAGGGCGCCGGGCTCACGGTGATCGATACGCCGCAGGGCTTCGCCCTGAACGAGGCGCTCTGCCGGATCCACGACCTCGTCAAGGAGCAGCAACTGCTCCACGGCCGCGATCCCATCCTGTCCTGGATGGCGAGTAACGCGGTCGTGCGTCACGGCATGCGCGGCGAGATCCGGCTCGATAAGGAAAAGTCCGGCGACAAGGTCGACGGGATCGCGGCGCTCGCGATGGCGGTGAGCCGCGTGATCATCCACGCCCACCAGCGCTCGGTCTATGAAGATCGCGGCGTCCTGGCCTTGTGAAAAGAGGTCGAGAGCGCTCTTCGCCGCGTCACGAACGGCTCACGTTCGTTTGAGTGCGCAAGCTTCCCGAGTTCTCGGCGCTCGTTTCGACGGTTCAACTCGGACTCTAAACCACCGCAAGCATTTCAAACCTGACGGTTTCTGATTCTCGCGTAGGCCGTTATTGACCCTATCGTGCCCAGGAGCTAAGTTCGTCCCACCGTTCCGACCGTCGCCGACCTGGCTCGTGAGGGTTGGATGAAGTGTCCCCGGTGCCAGCACGAGAATCCGTTCCGGCGCGAAGTTCTGTGAGGAGTGCGGACGCCCGCTGGCCGCGGACTTGCTCGAACTGTGGGACGCCAACTGCCCGGCCACGGCGAAGTTCTGCTACGGAGTGCGCCCATCGCCGTAGCCAGGCCACCGCCGCAGCAGCGTCGCGCTTCACCTCACCCCGAGTCCTACACGCCGAAGCACCTCGCCGAGAAGATCCTCACCTCCAAGAGCGCGCTCGAAGGCGAGCGCAAGCAGGTCACCGTGCTCTTCGCCGACCTCAAGGGCTCGATGGAGCTGCTTGCCGACCGCGATCCCGAGGAGGCGCGCAAGATCCTCGACCCCGTGCTCGAGCGGATGATGGAGGCGGTGCATCGCTACGAGGGCACCGTCAACCAGGTGATGGGCGACGGGATCATGGCGCTGTTCGGCGCGCCGGTCGCGCATGAGGATCACGCGGTGCGCGCGTGCTATGCCGCGCTGCGGATGCAGGAAGCGGTGAAAGCGTACGCCGACGAAGCCCGGCGGACCTCTGGGCTACCCCCATCGATCCGTGTCGGACTGAATTCGGGTGAAGTGGTGGTCCGCGCCATCGGGAGCGACCTCCGCATGGACTACACCGGCGGTGGGCCAGACGACCCATCTCGCCGCCCGCATGGAGCAGGCCGCCCTGCCAGGGACGCATCGTCATCACGGCCGATACGCTGAAGCTTGCCGAGGGCTGGGTGCAGGTCGCGCCACTCGGCCCGGTGCCGGTGAAGGGCTTGACGGAGCCGGCCGAGGTGTACGAGGTGACGGGCGCGGGGTCGGCCCGGACACGCCTTCAAGCAGCGGCTGCGCGGGGCCTCACGCGGTTCGTCGGCCGCGATGCCGAGATGGACCAATTGCGGCATGCTCTCGAGTTGGCCCGGGCGGGCCGGGGCCAAGTCGTCGCTGTCGTCGGCGAGCCTGGCCTCGGCAAGTCGCGACTGTTCAGGGAGTTTACCCGCTCCCACCGGGTCCATGGCTGGCTGCTCCTTGAGGGCGCCGCGGTGTCCTATGCGAAAGCGTCCGCCTATCAGCCGATCGCTCATCTCCTGCGCGAGTACTTTGGGATCGAGCCGCGCGACGATGCCCGGCGTATCCGCGAGAAGGTCACGGGGAAGCTCTTGACCCTCGACCGGGCCCTCGAGCCATATCTTCCGGCCCTGCTGACTCTGGTCGACGTGCCCGTGGACGAAGGGACATGGCGAGCTCTGGACCAGTCGCAGCGTCGCCACCTTACGCTCGACGGCCTCAAGCGGTTGCTCTTGCGCGAGAGTCAAACGCAGCCGGTCATCGCGGTGTTCGAAGACCTGCACTGGATCGACGGAGAGACGCAGGCGTTTCTCGACAGCCTGGTCGAGAGCGTTCCCAGCGCGAGACTGCTCTTGCTGGTCAACTACCGGCCCGAGTACCAGCATGCGTGGGGCGGCCGTACCTACTACACGCAGATGCGCCTGGACCCGCTCTCACCACAGTCGGCAGAGGGCTTCCTGGAAGCCATGTTGGGCGAGGAGCCCAATCTCCTCCCGCTCAAGCGCCTGCTGATCGAGCGGACCGAAGGGAACCCGTTCTTCATGGAGGAGAGCGTCCGCAGTCTGGTCGAGACTCAGGTCCTCGTCGGCGCCCGGGGCGCCTACCGGCTCGCGCGGGCTCTGCCGGACGGGCATGTGCCGGTCACCGTGCAGGCGGTGCTCGCGGCTCGCGTCGACCGGCTTGCGCCGGATGACAAGCGCCTGCTCCAGACAGCCTCCGTCATCGGGGGCGATGTGCCGTTTGCCCTCCTTCTCGCCGTTGCCGAGCTGCCCGAGGGTGCGCTCCGGACCGGCCTGGCCCGTCTTCAGACCGCCGAGCTTCTCTACGAGTCGAGCCTCTTCCCCGAGCCCGAGTACACCTTCAAGCACGCGCTGACCAACGAGGTGGTGTACCGGAGCCTCCTCCAGGACCGTCAACGCGTCCTCCACGCCCGGATCCTCGACACGATCGAGACCCTCTACCGCGACCGTCGAATCGAGCACGTCGAGCGGCTGGCTCACCATGCGGTGCGCGCGGCACTGTGGGATCGCGCCGCGCCCTATCTACGCCAGGCGGGAGAGAAAGCGGTGGCGCGATCGGCCAACCACGAGGCAATCGCGCTCTTCGAGCAAGCCTTGGCCGCGCTTGGCCAGCTGCCCGAGAGCCCAGAGACGCTCAGCGAAGCCCTCGATATTCGCATCGCTCTCGGTCCCTGCCTCGCGGGAATCCACGGGCCCGGCTCGAGTCAATTCGAGGCCTCGTACGGGGCCGCCCGAGAGCTGTGCCGACGGCTCGACGACCGCCCGCGGCTCTTCCCCACACTCTGGGGCCTGTGGCACGTCAGCTTCAATCGGGGACTCTATCGCGAGGCGCGAGGTCTCGCGGAGGAGCTTCTCAGATTGGCCCGGGAGCGTGAGGATCCCGTCCTCCTTCTCGAAGCCCACCACTCGTTGTGGCCGACCCTGTACGGCAGCGGCGACCTCGAGACCGCGGAACTCCATTGTCGAGAGGGCCTCACACGCTACGATCCCCAGCGCCATCGTACCTACGCGTCGATCTACGGGGGGCACGATACTGGCGTCTGTTGCCTCGCGTTCGCGGCCCTCACTGCTTGGACGCAGGGGTATCCAGACCGGGCGCTCCGGTACAACCAGGAAGCGCTGAGGCTCGCCGGCCAGCTCAGCCACCCTCTTTCCACTGCACTCGCGCTCTACTACGCGGCGTGGGTGCATCACCAGCGAGGAGAGGCGACCGAGGCCGTCGAAAAAGCTCTGGCGGCGCGCGACGCTGGCACTACATTTCAGACGGGAGCCCGGGCAACCTTGCTCGCACGTCTCGGTCTCGCGGCGCCGCTGGCGGAGTCCGAGCTCGATCAGCTGCATAAGAACCTTCGTTCGTCCTGGTGGCTATGGATCCAGACGTTTGCGTCCTGTCTTCTGGCCGAGGCCTATGCAAGGGCTGACCGGCCAGGCCAAGGGCCTCGCGGTGCTCGCGGAGATCCCAGAGCACGCCCTCGAGATGGTTTACTCCTCCGAGGTCTATCGCTGCCGTGGGGAACTACTCTTGAATCAAGGCCATGCCCACGCGCCCGAGGCCGAGAGCTGCTTTCGGACTGCGGTCGAGCTCGCCCGTCGTGGCGGTCGCCGCTCGCTCGAGCTCCGAGCCGCCACGAGTCTGAGTCGCCTGCTGCAGAGGCAAGGCAAGCGTGAGGACGCGCGACACGTATTGGCCGAAATCCACTCCTGGTTTACCGAAGGCTTCGACACGGCCGACCTCCGAGACGCGAAGACGTTGCTGGACGAGTTGTCCACAGCGTCGAGGTGAAAATCGGCATGCGCCCCCTCGTCGCCCACTGCCACCTCGGCCTCGGCAAGCTCTACCGGCGCACGGGCAAGCGCGAGCAGGCGCAGGAGCATCTCACCACCGCGACGACGATGTACCGCGAGATGGACATGAGGTTCTGGCTGGAGAAGGCCGAGGCGGAGATGGCTGGGCTGTAGTAGAAGTACTGCGTCGCCCGGCGACCTCCATCCTTCTAGCCCATTCATTTACCTACTGGGAGCAGCCACCCTCATTGACCGCTCGGAAGCCCGGGGCTATTGTCGCCCTTGCCTATACGCCCGGCCCGATCCACTGGAGGCTCGGCCATGAAGTGTCCCCGGTGCCAGCACGAGAATCGTTCCGGGGCGAAGTTCTGCGAACAGTGCGCGACCCCGCTGGCGCGGACGTGCTCGAACTGTGGTAGCCAGCTTTCGACGAGGGCGAACTTCTGTCCGGAGTGCGCCCATCCCGTAGCCGCGCGGGCAATTCCCGCAGAAGCTCGTTTCGCCTCGCCCCAGAGCCTACACCCCCAAGCACCTCGCCGAGAAGATCCTCACATCCAAGGCGCTCTCGAGGGCGAGCGCAAGCAGGTCACCGTCCTCTTCGCCGACCTGAAGGGCTCGATGGAGCTGCTCGCCGACCGCGATCCCGAGGAGGCGCGCAAGATCCTCGACCCGGTCCTCGAGCGAATGATGGAGGCCGTTCACCGCTACGAGGGCACGGTCAACCAGGTGATGGGCGACGGGATCATGGCGCTCTTCGGCGCGCCGCTCGCCCACGAGGACCACGCTGTGCGCGCCTGCTACGCCGCGTTGCGGATGCAGGAATCCGTGAAGCAGTATGCCGAGGGGATCCGGCGCTCCTACGGCATCGAGGTGCCGATCCGCGTCGGCCTCAACTCCGGCGAGGTCGTCGTCCGCTCCATCGGCAGCGATCTGCGCATGGACTATACGGCGGTTGGGCAGACCACGCACCTGGCGGCGCGCATGGAGCAGCTCGCGGCGCCCGGGACCGTGCGACTGACCGGCGAGACGATGCGGCTCGTCGAGGGCTACGTCGAGGTGAAGCCGCTCGGGCCCATTCCGGTGAAGGGCCTCTCGGACCCGATCGAGATCTTCGAGCTGACGGGAGCGGGTCAGGCCCGGACGCGCCTGCAGGCCGCGGCCCTCCGGGGCCTCACGCGCTTCGTGGGCCGCGACGCCGAGGTCGAGCACCTGCGCCGGGTCCTCGGCCAGGCCGGTGCGGGCCACGGCCAGGTGGCCGCCATCGTGGGCGAGGCCGGAGTGGGCAAGTCGCGGCTCACCTACGAGTTCACCCACTCACATCGGGTGCAGGACTGGCTGATCCTGGAGGCCTCGTCCGTCTCCTACGGCAAAGCCACCAGCTACCTGCCCGTGATCGACCTACTGAAGGGATACTTCAAGATCGGCGACCGGGACAATCACCGGGAGATGCGCGACAAAGTGATGGGGCGGGTGCTGGGTCTCGACCGAGCGCTCGAGCCCCTGCTGCCCCCGCTCCTCGCGTTGCTTGACGTCCCGGTCGAAGACGCGGTCTGGCAGACCCTGGACGCGCCCCAGCGCCGCCAGCGCACGCTCGATGCCGTCAAGCGCCTGCTGCTACGTGAGAGCCAGGTGCAACCGCTCCTCGTGCTGTTCGAGGACCTGCACTGGGTCGATGGCGAGACCCAGACGCTGCTCGACAGCCTGCTTGACTCCCTGGGCTCGGCGCGCCTGCTGCTGCTCGTGAACTATCGTCCCGAGTACCAGCATGGCTGGGGCAGCAAGACGGCGTACAGTCAGATGCGGCTCGACGCGCTTCCGGCCGAGAGCGCCGGGGAGCTGCTGGAAGCGATTGCTCGGCCACGATCCGAGCCTCGATGCGCTCAAGCAACTCCTCGTCAAGCGCGGCAACCCGTTCTTTCTGGAGGAGACGGTCCGGATGCTGGTGGAGACGAAGGCGCTGGAGGGTTCGCGCGGCCAGTATCGCCTCACGCAACCGCTTGAGGCGCTCCAGGTGCCTCCTACAGTTCAGACGATCCTGGCTGCCCGCATCGACCGACTCTCCCCAGACGACAAACGCCTGCTCCAGACGGCCGCGGTTGTCGGCAAGGACGTGCCCTTCGCGTTGCTCCAGGCGATCGCCGAGCTACCGGACGAGGCGCTCCGTGCTGGCCTCGACCGGCTCCGGATCGCCGAGTTCCTCTACGAGACCGGCGTGTTCCCCGATCTCGAGTACGCCTTCAAGCACGCGCTCACCCACGAGGTCACGTACGGCACCCTGCTGCAGGAGCGCCGACGGATCCTTCACGCGCAGCTCGTCGGTGCGATCGAGCGGCTACACGCGGATCGCCTCGGCGAGCAGATCGAGCGGCTCGCCAACCACGCCCTCCGCGGAGAATTGCCAGATAAGGCGGTCCACTATCTCCGCGAGGCCGGAGTCAGGGCGGTCGCACGGTCAGCGCTCCCGGACGCGCGCGTCTGGTTCGAGCGGGCGCTGGGTGTCCTAGAGGCGCAGCCCCAAAGCCACACAACAATGGAGCTCGCGTTCGACACCCGCCTTAAATTGCGATCGGTGCTGGCCCAACTCGGTGAGATCCGCATGACGCTAGAGCGTCTGCGCGAAGCGGAAGCTCTCGCGGAGAGGTTGGACGATGACCTCCGCCGAGGCCAAGTGTGTGCGTTCATGACGAACACCTACTCGCTCCTCGGCCAGCTCGACGAAGCCCGCACGTACGGAGAACGCGCCCGGACGATCGCTCGCGGCCTGGGGGACCCGCAGCTCCGCACCGTCGCGACAAGCTATCTCGAGCAGGTGCACTACTTCCGCGGAGAATACGAGCTGGCAATCGACCTCGCCTCCCAGAACCTCGCGGCGGTGCCCACCGACTTGGTCGACCAGTATGGGAAATTAGCGCCGACGTGGACCGATGACCGCTTGTGGCTCGTTCTGAGCCTCGCGCAGCTCGGCCGATTTGCGGAGGCCGCTGAACAAGATGCCGAAGCGGTTCGCCTCGCTCTACCCACGCAGCGGGCGTACATCCTCGTGCAGGCGCATCGGGCTGCGGGTATGCTCCGCATCCTGAAGGGCGCCTGGGCAACGGCGCGTCTACCAATCGAGCACGCCATCGCAGTGGCCCGCACGGCGAGCCTCAGTTTTTTCCTCGCCGACGTAGTCGCGGCTTCTGCCTGGGTACTGGCATATCTCGGGGAAACTCATGAGGCGCTGGAGCGGGCCCTCGAAGGTGAGGAGCTCCTCGAGGGCCACGCGGCGCGAGGACTCGTCGGCCGCCTAGGCTCGGGCTACCATGCGCTGGGACGTGCGTGTCTGCGGCTCGGCCGGCTCGGCGAGGCGCGGCGGCTGACCGACCGTGCGCTCGCATCCTCACCGCGTCACCCGGGATTCGCGGCCGATGCGCTGCATCTACTAGGCGATATCGCGACCCATCCCGACGGGTTCGATCCCGAGCGCGGCGAGGCCCACTACCGCCAGGCGCTGGCGCTCGCCGAGCCGCGCGGCATGCGCCCGCTCGTCGCCCACTGCCACCTCGGCCTCGGCAAGCTCTACCGGCGCACAGGCAAGCGCGAGCAGGCGCAGGAGCACCTCACCACCGCGACGACGATGTACCGCGAGATGGGCATGACGTACTGGCTGGAGAAGGCGGAGCAAGAGGTAAAGGAGTTGCTGTGAAGCCGAAGAAGCCGAATCGGACGACGCCCACGAACCGCGCGATGCGCGGAGCGTCGCGGAAGAATGATGGAGCGCTCCCGTGGGAGGCGGATCGCCCAGAACGCCTCCGCGCTGGCATCATGGAGCTGGAAGTCGAGTTGCGAAGCAGGGATCAAGCGGCCAGCGACGCACGTGCTGAGCTTGCCAAAGCGATGGCCACGAGCGAGATCCTGAGAACGATCAGCCGCTCTCCGACTGGAGTTCAGCCAATATTCGAGTCGGTCGTGTCCAGCGTCGCCAGGCTGTGTGACGCCACGGACGTCGGGCTGTCCTCGTCGAGGACAATGCCCAACGGGTCACAGCGTGGATGGGTCCTTTCTTCGAGGAATGGCGGGCTCTCTCTTCTGTCGGCTCCGGTCAAACGGGGGCTGACGTGAGGCGCTGCCGGGCGGCATCGGGCTGCGCTCGCGCCTTGGCCTGAGCCCGGCCAGAATATGGAGATACGAACGTCATGATAGGAACCTATGTGGTCGTCGGTGCGGTCGGCATTTTGCTCGTGATGCTGGCCCGCGCTTCGATTCGCATCGTCAACGAGTACGACCGATTGGTCGTGTTCCGCTTTGGCCGGACCGGGCCAGAGTTGATCAAGGGGCCGGGGCTGGTCCTCCTCATCCCGATCATCGACCGGCCCGTGCGGGTCGACCTGCGCGAGCAGTTCATCGAGGTGCCCAGCCAGACGACGATCACTAAGGATAACGCGCCCATCAATATCGACTTCCTGATCTACTGGCGCATCGCCGATCCGCTACACAGCGTGATCAGGGTGAGCAACTTTCCCGGGGCGCTCCAGGGCATCGCCATGACGACGCTCCGCGCCGTGATTGGTGACATCCTGCTCGACGATGTCCTGTCCAAACGCGATCAGATCAACGACGTCCTGCGAGTGAAGCTCGACGAGGCGACGGAACGCTGGGGTGGCAAGGTCACGACGGTGGAAATTCGCGAGATCATCCCGCCGAGAGAGGTCCAGGAGGCCATGAACCGGATGCTGAGCGCGGAGCGCAACCGGCGCGCGGTCATCACGGAATCGGAGGGCCAGCGGCAGTCCACGATCAACGTCGCAGAAGGCGACAAGGCCGCGGCGATACTGCGAGCCGAGGGTGAGCGCCAGTCGGCTATCTTGCGAGCGGAAGGCTTCGCCCTGGCCCTCGACAAAGTCTTCTCGGTGGCTCAGACCGTCGACAGCAAGACCATGAGCTTGCAGTATCTCGATACGCTGCGAGCTTTGGGCGCGAGCCCAGCGACCAAGTTTGTCGTGCCGATGGAGTTCACGACCATGCTCCGTCCCTTGATGGAGCTGTCGGCCGCGGCCATGGAGCCACGAGCAGGCGCCAATCCCGCCTAACGGTGTCGAGGGATGGCGGCAGCCCTCGTCGCGGTATGCGTGGACCCTCGGATCAATCACGAGGTGATAAGGATCCAGGTGCGCCAACGGCTAGAGCGGTCGGGCCTCCGAGCTGAACGGATCTACATCCTGAACGATGTCGGCGGCAACCCGGGCTCGAACTTCCGCAACACGATCCAGCTCCTTTCCCGCATGGGCGAACCGATCGTGTTCTGCGCAGTGCTGCACCACACTGACTGCTTCTCGGCTCAGTCTGGGCTACGCAGTGACCTTACCGTTGCGGCCCAGCAGATGGCGGCCGAGTTGTCAGACGCGAAGGCACATGCGCCAGTCCTCACCGGGCAGATTCGCACGGAGAACAACGAACTCCAGTGGTCGGACGAGCCGGTGTGGCGTTATGTGCCCTTCACCTTCGGTGCCGGGGATCCGGTGTAAAGACGTGGATGAGTCGGTCGACTCGACGACGCGCAGGAGTTGGGCGAGTGCGCCATCGAGTCTGTTCCGGAGTGCACTGGGGGCCCACTCCTGCAACTGCTCGGCGACATGCGACCCATCCCGACCGGTTCGATGCAGAGACCGGCGAGGCTCACTACTGCAAGGCGCTGGCCCCCGCCGAGCCGCGCAGCATGCGCCCGCTCGCCGCCCACTGCCACCTCGGCCTCGGCAAGCTCTACCGGCGCACCGGCAAGCGCGAGCAGGCGCAGGAGCATCTCACCACTGCGACGACGATCGCCGTACGAGGACCTCCGGTTAAAGGGTCGCTGAGTGTGCCGGCAGCGAGCTGGGAGGTCGGCCGAGCGTCAGCGAGTCGCGGCGACGCGGGGCGACATTCCCGTGGAACAGCCCACAAAATTTGAACTGGTGATCAACATGAAGACGACGAAAGCTCTCGGGCTCACCATCCCGCAAATGCTGCTGCTGCGGGCGGACCAGGTGATCGAATAGCGCGCGCTCGGGTGGGGAGCGGGCAGGAGGGTACTCGATGAGACGAGACGCAACCGCGCGAGTTGTTCAGCCCAACGAAGGCGAGCAACTAGAGCTTCCAAACGGCCAACTTGTGATCAAGGTGGACCCGACGACGGGCTCGCCGAGGTTAGCCATGGGCACCGAAGAGTTACGTGCTGGTGCCGGGGTTCCCGTTCACACGCATGAAAATGAGGATGAAATCGTATTCGTTCATGGAGGCAAGGGGGTCGCCATCGTCGGCAACGAGCGCAGGGATATCGAGGCGGGCACAACCGTTTACGTGCCGCCGGGAGTCGTGCATGGTTTTGAGAATCCGGGCGGGAGCGTCCAACTGTTTTGGGTCGTCTCACCTGCCGGTCTGGAGAATTTCTTTCGTGAGACTGGCTGGCCGCGCGGTGGAGAACCCAAGGCGCTTACACCCCAGCAGATAGCTGACATTAGGAAGAAACACGGGGTCCAGGGCCGGTCAATGTAGCGACGACGTCCAAGGGTTACTCCGCAACTCAACAACATTGTGACACGACGAGCGCGGCTGGCGTGCAACGTTCTACACGACCGGGATGGAGCACTCGCCGACGAGCGCGACGGGCACCGGCTGTGAGCGCACGCCGTGGCACGCGACGCAGCGGGCGGCGTGGGCCAGCGTGTGCAGGGTTTCCTCCGCAAGCTGGGCCTCAACAAGTCCTACGTCATGGTCAACACGTTCCTCTGTGGTCCTAAAGGGCAAATCGACGCGGAGGCCAAAACGATCTCGGCTTCCGCGACCATCAAGAACTGGCGCAACCAACTTTTGGACATGCTCAAGACCGGGCAGACGCAGGCGGTCATCGCCTTCGGTGCTGGTGCCCAGCACGTCGTTGATCTCTGGCCCGGAGCGAGCGGCCTGTTTGTCGCCAAGGCTCTCCATCCCTCACGCCGCGACGACGCTGGCCTTCGCGCGAACTGGAACACTTGGCTCTCGCAGATCCGCCCGCACGTGACGCCAGAGGCAAGAAGGCGGATCTCGAAAACATCCCTCCGCGCGATCTCCCATTCGGAGTGCCGAAATGGATGGGGACTGGCGACATGGCCTGGCGAACGTCGCCTACTCAGATTGCCTGGAAGTCGCTCACGGCAGCGGGCTAGTAGCGTCCCCTGCGACCGAATGTGCCATGTCGTGGACCAGCGCTCGGCGCTTGCTCTCACGCCGCTGACGTACAATCAACCATGCTGACGGAATTGCTCGCCTTCCTCGACGAACTGCTCTCTTACATCGAATCCGTCCGCGATATCCGTGGTGAGGATGCCAGGTCTGCGAAAATGGAGGCCATCAAGTCGGCGGTTCAGGGTCTCAAGATGACCGTGGAGCCGCATACGGCCACCGAGCCTGAGCATCTTGACGCTGCGCTGGCGGCCATCAGACGCAGCAAGGTCGACGCAATGTACGTGCCTCCCAGTGGGTTGGCATACCAGCACCGGAAGAAGATCGTCGCCTTTTCTGCGGGTAGCCGGCTGCCCGCGGCCTATCCATTTCGCGAGGCCGTCGACGACGGCGGGCTCCTCTCTTTCGGGGCGAGCCAGATCGCGATGGCGCGGCAGGCCGCGATCTTCGTCGTGCGTATTTTGAAAGGCGCGCGCCCGGACACGTTGCCTGTCGAGCAGCCGACGGTGTATGAGCTACTCATCAACCTCAAGACCGCGAAGGCGCTCGGGCTGACGATTCCGCAGACCCTGCTACAGCGGGCAGACCAGGTGATTGAATAGAGCCCGTGCTCGACCAACGCGGCCAGCTTCTCCGATGAATGACAACGGCTTGAGAGTTCTCGCCTCAGTCGGCCTTGCCGTGGGCGGAGTATTTGGCCTGGCAGGGACGTTTGCGCCGTCTGCCTCTCTTCGAGGGCTCGCATGGGGCATTGACGGCGTTGGCCTGGTCATGGCGAGCGCAGTGCTGACCCTCGTGTTCTACCGAAAGGGTCAAGACCTCGTTGCCTCGGGCTTCCTCGTGTTTACGGTCGGCGAAGGTCTTATCCTTTCGGGCGCAGCGATGGACCTGACCGCAAGTGTGCCGTCTTTCGGGGCAGGGACCAGCCTGTGGGCATTGGCGCTGGTGCTCATCAGCATTCCGCGCGTGTTTCCTCTCGCCGTGCGCATTCTGGCCTTCATCACGGCGGTCCTCTTCGCGGCCACCGCCGTTCCGATCTTCGCGGGCGTTCAAATCACGCCAACGACATCTCCATTGCCATTCTTCGCGTATCCGGTGTTCGTCGCAACGCTGGGCGGCTGGATTTGGACGCTCGTTAGAGCGCGTTGAGTCGAATGACGTTGCAAATGCGGTTGATCGGGCTCGCGGTTGTTCTCACTCTCAGCCTCACGCTTGCGCCACTCGTCGCTGAGGTGCAGCAAGCGGGGAAGGTGTGGCGGATCGGCTATCTCTCCGGCGCATCACTCGTCGCCAACAAGGCGTTCCTTGAGCAGTTTCAGCAAGGACTGCGGGAGCTCGGCTATGCGGAGGGTCAGAACGTCGTAATCGAGTATCGATGGGCCGAGGGGAAGCAGGAACGTCTGCCGGAGCTTGCAGCGGACTTAGTGCGATTGAACGTCGATCTGATCGTGGCCCAGGCGTCAACGGCGGCCCAGGCCGCCCGCCAGGCGACCCGGACGATCCCAATCGTGATGATCGCCGTAGGCGATCCCATCCGGCTCGGCCTGGCCGCCAGCCTCGGTCGACCCGGCGGCAACGTAACCGGGACCGCGTCCTACCTTCCGGAGCTCAACGGGAAAACGCTGCAAATCCTCACGGAGATCGTGCCTGGCGTCAAGCGGGTGGCCATCCTGTGGAGTCCAGCCAATCCACTCCACGCGGGCGCTCTGAAGGATCTTGAAGCAGCGGCCAGCTCCTTGGGCATTCGGATTCAACCATTGAAAATTGTGACACCAGAGGAGCTCGATGGCGTGTTCCGTCTTGCTGTGAACGAGCGCGCCGCGGCCGTTTATGTCCTGGGCGATCCGATGTTCGGCGTCTATGGGGCGCGGATCGCCGCGCTGGCGCTCAAGCTGCGGTTACCATCGTTGTTCCCGACCCGCTCAGGTGTGGACGCTGGTGGGCTGATCAGCTACGGCCCCGATTTCCCTGTCATGTACCGGCGGGCGGTGCACCATGTGGACCGGATTTTCAAAGGCTCCAAGCCAGGAGAGCTTCCCGTCGAGCAACCCACGAAGTTTGAGCTGGTCATCAATCTGAAAACTGCGAAGGCTCTTGGCATCACGATCCCCCAATCGGTGCTCCTTAGGGCGGACCGGGTGATCCAATAACGCGGCCCGTGCGGCGCGGTGCTGGTGCACGTCCCAGCGTTCAGCTAGACTCCCCGCCAGCCATCCTCCACCGAGGTGTCCATGCGGCGGATCGGGCTCGCGGTCGTTCTCGCTTTCAGCCTCGCTCTTGTGCCGCACGTCGCCGAGGCTCAGCAAGCGGAAAAAGCTATACCGAGTAGGCGTTTTGCGCATTGACTCGCCGCGGCAGCCGTACACGTCGCGGTACATCGAGGACCTCCGACAGGGGCTCCGCGACCTTGGTTACGTGGAAGGCCAGAACCTCGTCGTAGAGGTGGTGCGCTGGGCGGAAGGCAGGCCCGAGCGACTCCCCGAGTTGGCAGCCGAGCTGGTCCGGCTTAACGCGGACGTCATCGTTACATCCGGACCGCAGGCAACAGACGCAGCACGGCAGGCCACCTCGGTCATCCCCATCGTCATCGGGCGAATGGACGACGTCGACGCGCGGGGGTTCGTGGCGAACCTCGCCCGGCCTGGTGGGAATATCACCGGCCTGTCCTTCCAGACCGGCGAGCTGAGTGGGAAATGGGTCCAGCTTCTCAAAGAGGCGCTGCCGCGGCTTTCTCGCCTCGCGGTTCTATGGGATCCGACCGGGAGCGCCATTCAGCTACGAACCACGCGGGAGGCCGCAGGCTCGCTGGGCTGCATCTGCAAATCCTGGAGGCCCGTGGCCCGGCCGATTTCGATCAGGTGTTTGCCGCTGCGAAACGCGAGAAGGCCGAAGCCCTGGTCATCCTCGGCTCTCCGATCCTGACCGCAGGAGTGCAACGTCTTGCCGAGCTCGCGGCGAGGGCTCAGCTGCCAGCCATCTACTACAATCGAGCGTTCGCGACGGCCGGTGGCGTTATGACGTATGGTCCGAAGGAATCTGACTTCGGGTATCAGCGCGCCGCAGTCTTCGTAGACAAGATTCTCAAGGGCGCGAAGCCAGCTGACCTCCCCGTCGAGCAACCCACCAAGTTCGAGCTGGTGATCAACCTCAAGACGGCCAAGGCGCTGGGCTTGACGCTTCCCCAATCACTCTTGGTACGAGCCGACGAGGTGATCGAATAGCCGTGCTCGACCAGCGCGGCCGACTCCTCGTAGCGGCACTCGGCTTCGCCGAACTTCCAAGGCCATCGTATGACCGCGCCCTCTGGGCGCTGCGGTTCTGGCTCGACTCGTGGTCCGGCATCGGCCGAATCGCGGTCGGCATGGCCCGCCAGGGCTACGCCCGCCAGCTCACGCGGTAAACTGCGCGCGGCGAGATGAAAAATGACTGATCCCAGACTCGATGCACTTGGTCCGGGGGATCTGGCGCCAGACTTCACGCTACCCGCAGCCGATGTTGAAGGGAATGTGACGCTTTCCGAGTATCTCCGTCGCGGACCGGTCTTCCTTACGATGCTCCGTGGCCTGTATTGTCCCTTCTGCCGGCGGCATATCAGTCAACTTCGACCCACATGCGAGGCGTTGCGGACAGCCGGAATCGCACTTCTCGGCGTGGTCTTGGCGAGCCCAGAGCGGGCTCGGCAGTATTTCAACCACTTCCCACCATGTTTTCCGATCGCGGCCGCCCCCGACCGGGCGATTCATCGCGCATACGGTCTTCCAGAAGTGATGAGGACGCCGGAGCTTGATCAGGAAATAGAGCGCAGAGCGGCCACCTTCCTCCGAGAGATGGGCCATGAGGCCCCGGCCGGGCGGGCCAGCTCGCGCTACATAACGTACGACGCCTTCGAGATAACCCCTGAGGATCGGAGCGAATGGCGGCGACCGATCCCTTCGGTGGCCTCCTTCCTCATCGGGGCCGATGGTCGGATCCGCTGGGCCCGCATCGACCCGTGGAGTGACCGTCAAGGTGGCGGGGAAAGAGAAGAGGTATGGCCTCATGGAGTCCAGCTTCTACCTGGACATGGTCATGAAACGTAGAAACCCGCCGCAGAAGTGAGCGACGCTCGCCTCTGGCACCCCTGGCTCCGCATCAACCGCGTGCTGCACGTGATGCTGCACACGCACTGGAGCGCGGGGGCGTGGTCTCAGGTCAGGGTCGAGTTCAGGAGGGCGCTCGCGCTGCGGAGCGAGATTCGGCGAGCGGGATGCTTCACCCAGACGGCGCAGGGACGCGCAGCAGGCGCACGGTGAACGTGCTGCCCTTTCGAGGTCCGTCACTCGCCGCCTCCACCGTGCCGCTGTGAGCTTCGACAAGACGACGGACGATGGCCAGCCCGACGCCCAAGCCGCTTCGCACACCGCGATCGCCTTGTACGAACAACTCGAACATCCGGGGCGCCAGATCACGCTTGATGCCGATTCCAGTGTCCCGAACATAAAGGACGGCATCGTCTCCCTCGCGCTTCACGGAGACGTGGATCGAACCGCCAGCCGGCGTGTACTTGACGGCGTTGTCGAGTAGTTTCCGCACGGGGTTGGTCGGTCTCCGCCAGACGACCCACGCGGCCAATCGAGCGGAATGCCGTCGCCTATTCACTTCTGAATCACCGATGCCGTCACTTGCGCATAAGTGCGTCGTGAAGCGACAGTTTCCGCATCGTCGCCCTTGGCTCTTAACCCTCGAATTCCACGAACGTCCCTCGGCGATCAAGCACAGGGTTGTCTGGTGTGGCCTCAGACATGCACGGCATCCGCTCGGCGCGAATACCACGGGGGTGGGCTGTCGGAGGACGAGGAGTTATGAGACCCGACATCGACCCGACCCTGGTGCGCACGGCGCGCGCCTCGTGGACGCCGATCTGCTCGTGCTCGTGGACGGCGGCGAAGTTCAGGAACGCCGACGCCGCGCGACGCACGGCCGTTCGACATGCCATGAGCGCAGGGGCCGACGGAGGCTACAAGCACCGCGTCGCCGTCGACGTCGAGCGGGAGGTGGCGGTGATTGTGGTCGCGTCGGCAGCGGTGATCTTCGGCGCCTTCGTGATCCACGCCAACCGCCGCTGGTTCGCGCGCGAGTTCCGCCGGATGTTGTTCCCGAAGGCGCTCGTCATCCTGGCCCTCGTGCTCGCGTCGTCGGCGCCGGCCATGGCGGGCAACCTCAGCGGCGACCAGGAAATGTGGTTGCGACACTACGCCGCCGCGTGGACGGCACGTCCGAGTCGCTGATGCTGATCGGCTGGACGGTCGGGGCCGTCGGGGCGCTCAGCTACATCATCACGGACAACTGCGACGCGCGCGGGACCACCACTGGAACCGTCATGGCGGCCGTGCGTGACGTTCTGCGGATCATTCCTGACATCTCGCCCATGTCGGCGTTGCTGTTGGTCTACGGGAAGCTACACCCGGCCTGCCGCTCGTCAATCCAGGCGCTACTGCCACCAGGGCCTGCGGGGAAGGCGCGTGACTGAGACGCCGGGACCGATCAGCGACGACGAGACGATGCCCCTGCGATGCGTCGAAGAGGTCATCGCGCACGTCGCCCGCAACTTCGCTGGCTGGATCAAGCTGAACGTGCGCCAGGGCCAAATCGTCGGGATCTCGGTCGAGCCGCATGACCAGGCGCTTGGGAGCTAAATATGGACGTCGAGATTGAGAAAGCCATCGCGAACATCCGAGGCAACGGCCAGATCAGGTTGACCGTGCGCATGGGCAAGGTTGTCGAAGTCGCGGCCCACAGGAGCGCGCCGTCGCGGTGCGGGCTCGTCAACCTGGCGATCCTCGTCGCGTTCGTGTACACGGCGATCCGCGCATATGCGTCCGGCGGCCTCTGGCGGTCGGTGCCCTCGCCATGTTCGCCACGCTCGACGGCCTGCAAGAGATCCCGAGGTGCTACTACGAGGGGAAGGACGCCTGATGAAAGTCAGACCCATGCCGCCGACGTGGAGGCCGTGATGCGCGAGAGCTACCCAAGGTTCGTAGTGTCGCGCACCGGCAAGTTCCTCCAGGAGCGTGCCGTCGTCCAGGGCTTCCACTGGGAGTCGCCGCCCTTCGTGTGGGTGCGGGACGTGCGACGCGCCACGAAGTACCCGAAGACCGTCGCGCGCATCGTCGCCGTCGAGGTTGGCGGCGTGGCGACCGCCGTCAGCGACCTCGAGCCCGCTTCGCCCGCGCCCAGCGAATCCTGATCGCGCGCTTCGCCAGGGCCACGCGCTCCTCGCGCGTCATCTTCACGAATCTGACACGCGCGCCGGCTCCGGCAGCGGCGAGGCCGCCTCGGCGTACCAGCTCGACGGCATGCTACTCAACTGGGAGAATCCCCAAGAAACAGTCAGGAATCTCCCGAGAAACCGGGCGCGGGACTTCCGGAAATTCTCCGGCGGCTCAGGAACGATGGGTGTTGAGCGCCGCCAGCGCCCATGCTACCTTGCCACTGCGGAAATAGGGACCGGCGACTCCGTAGCAACATCGGTTTCCCCTGGAGGCTCGGCGATGGTAGCGACGGCGAGGTGGGCGGGTGCGGCGGTCGTCGTGTTGGCGCTGATGCTCGGGCCTGGGCGCCCTCTGGCCGCCCCTCCGATTCCGCCCAGCGGGTACACGATCGGCCCCGAGGACCTCCTCGACGTCACGGTATGGAACAACGCGGCGATCAGCCGGACAGTTCCCGTCCGCCCCGACGGCAAGATCTCGCTGCCGCTGCTCGACGACGTGCAGGCCGCTGGCCTTACACCGAAGCAGCTCAAGGGCGACCTGGCCAGGAGGCTGGCCAAGTACATCTCCGCACCCGAGGTGTCGGTGATCGTCCGCGAGATCCACAGCCTCCGGGTCGCGGTGCTCGGCGAGGTGAACAAGCCCGGCCGCTACGACCTCAAGAGCCGCGCGTCCGTCCTCGATGCCATCGCCCTTGCCGGGGGGTTCAGCCCTTATGCCGCTCGGTCGAAGCTGGTGATCCTCCGCGTGGCAGGCTCAACCGTCAAGCGAATCCAATGCAACTACAACAAGGTCGTCGCCGCCGAGGTCGAGCCGGAGAGCTTCTTTCTCCAGCCCGGCGACACTCTGGTAGTGCCCTGAAATGGCGGTGGAACATGGCGAGACGATCATGGGCGGCCCGGCGCACGACGGCGGCTTCACGATCACCCGGGCGCTCGGACTCTTGCGACGACACCCGCGACTAGCGACCGTGGTCTTCGGCGCGGTGCTCGCCAGCGCCGCGACCTTCGCGATGTCGCTTCCCGACATCTACCGCTCGACGGCCACGGTGCTGGTCGAGCACCCCGGGACCACGGAGGGAGTCGGGAAATCGCTGATCGCCGGCGAGCTCGAGACCCGGCTGCAGACGATCAGTCAGGAAGTCCTGAGCCAGACGCGGCTCATGGCCCTCATGGACCAGTTCGATCTCTACCCGGAGCTCCGAATGCGCGGAGAAGACGCCGACGCCGTCGAGCGCCTGCGGCGCGATATCCAAGTGAAGCTGACGAAGGCGGAGCCGGGGCGCCGGCCGACCACGGTTGCCTTCAGCATTGTCTTTCGCTGGCGGCATCCGGAGACGGTCGCGCGCGTCGCCAACGCTCTGGCGTCGTTCTACGTCGAGGAGAACGCGAAGATGCTCGAGCGCCAGGGGAGCTCCGCCCGGCTCACCCGTCTCACGCAAGAGTTGGCCCAGATGCAGGAGGTCTACACCTCCCAGTACCCCGACGTCGTTCGGCTGAAAGCGGAGATCGCCGGGCTCAAGCGTCTGCCCAGGGCCAGCTCTGCGGTGGGAGAGGAGTTCCGCGTCCTGGATCCCGCCATTCCCGCGCGGATCCCGGTGGCGCCGCAGCGCGTCGGCTTCATCCTGCTCGGTATCGGCCTTGGCCTCGCTGCGGCGGTGGCCGCGGTGCTCCTGGCCGACCAATTCGCCGGCCGCTTGGACCGGACGCCGCTCTGGCTGACTGCCGCCCCGATCGCGGTCGGCCTGGGACTCGTCGTGTTCGTCTCTTACCACCTCGCGAGGAACAACGACCAGCTGGCTTTTCTCTTCTTGCGAAGCACGCCGTGAGGGGTCGCTAAATTAGTTCGATCTGTCCCAACTTACGACGCTTACGAAGCCGCTCAAGCGAAGACCATCAAGAACATAGCGGCGTTTTAGGCGAAGGCTGGTCGAGATGTCGCCACCACTGAAAATACATCGTCGTGCGTGCCGTCGCAGCTCTAGGACGTGTCCGATATGCCGTGGGACGTTCTTCGTGCCCTCGATGTTGTGCGACCCGCGGCGCGGTCGTCACGGCTCCCAGATGTTGGTGAATTACCCCCATAGCACGGTCGCCGCAATCCGTTCGGCCTGCTCGATTCCCGCCAAGGCACAATCGCTGACGCTGTTTGAGCTGAACGCTCCGTGCCTTCCAATAGTGACGAGACCGTCAATTGAGGAAATGAACTCCTTGATGCGCTCCGAATGGATTCTGTACCCTTTTGCGCTGACTGGGTGCGAGCTTCGAATCCGGCGTACTTCGCCGTCGCGAACTAGCTTTCGGCTAGTGAGTCCAGTTCGCGCGAGCTCATCACGTGCGAGGTCAATGAGTTCGGCATTGTCCGCCGTCCACACATCGTCGGTATCGGAGCACCAGTATTCCATCGATACAATGGATTCAGAGTCGTCCGCCACCGCGTCTTGGCGCCACATTTCGAAATTTGTGATTCGCCCGACTTTGAACATCGGGTCGTATACATACAGCCAGTTGTATGGAAACACGTGCGGCGCTTCGACCCGCAAGTACACCAGAATTGTGTTCCTTGACTTCAACGACTGGGCCGATTCTCTTATCCCCGCCGGCACATCCGGGAGCGCCCGGACCAGGACAGGTAACGGCATCGATGACACGACCCAGTCATACTCTTGGGGTGCCCCGCGGATCTGCAAGCCCTCGACCCTACCCTCTGCGACCAAGAGGCGTTCAACTCTGGTCGACAGGTAGACACTCCCGCCTCGCCGTTCCAGTCCCTCAGCCAGTTTGGAGCAGAAGACTCCCATTCCTTGGCGCGGATGTTGAAATCGAGGCGCATCGGATACCCGCGTACGGCCTCCTCCGGACACTCGTGCACGGCCTCCCGCTTGGACAAGGCGCTTTCGGAAGTGATCGGCGGGCGAAAGCCTGTCAAGGTTGCCTAGGAGGCCGATCGCAAAACTTGGGTCGATCTCGGCGCACGGGAGTCCAAACAATTTCCTCCCGAAGTCCTCGAAAAAAAGACGGAAAAGTTGGCGGCCAAATCGCGTCACAATCCAGCTTTCCGCAGAATCGTCACTGGGACGTCGCCACGGAGCCTTTGTCGCGAGGAGACTAAGCGCACACAGAGACGTTTGAATGACGCCAAGATTGCGAAGAACGTCGACCGGCTCCATCGGATACTCGAAGATACGACCCTGAGACCATATGCCACGACGCAGCTTGACGAGCCGGTAGTCGCTACCGATCAGTTCTGACCAAAGCGATGCCACGCGAGGGTCATGCGGGATGAATATATGCGACCCCAAGTCCACCCACTTGCCCCAAAGGCGCAGTGACTTACTCAATCCTCCAATGGACGAGTCGGCCTCGAAGACATCGACGTGCATTCCGTGCTTGGTCAGTTCATACGCCGTTGTGAGGCCGGCCGGCCCAGCACCTATGACTGCGACCCTTGTCATTGGCGTCAAGCCTCCCACGATTCTTCAAGCCATTTTGGCGAACTGAGCACGTTTCTAGCTCACCTTTCAGTCCAAGACCGAGGGCTTCCGTCCTCCGTGCAAGGCAAGCGTCACCGTCGCTGCTAAGAGCGTCAACACGAATTCAAATCCACCAGGCTTGAGCAGGCCGGCCTTCACTTGGACCAAGAGGAGAGCAACCAACATGTCGATCGACAGGATCACCGCTGCCCAGCGCATCTTAAGGCCGATTGCGATCGCTGCTCCACCAAGCAGTTCCGCCGAGCTCACAACAATCGCCGCCAGCGTGGGTAAAGGAATCCCCACTTCGCTCATGAATCTTGCAGTACCAGGGATCCCTACGAAGAGTAGCTTCTGGCCGCCGTGGGTGATAAACACCACGCCAACAACCAGCCGCAGCGGCAACAACGCCCAATCGGTTCGGCTAAGATACAGGCGTTCTATCATGCGGCCCTCATCCATGACCTGAGCATCACATGCCACGTCGGCCAACGCGGCGCTTCGCGGCGGCAATAGTGATGGCCCATGCGCCCTGGAAGAGGGCAGTGATAGAACGAGGAATCGCAGTGCGCAAGGCAAGGAACTCCTCGACTGAGACCCGAACCGTTCGTGGCTCCTCGCGGAGAAGACGTAGCGCAGCTGACGCTCGTCGGTGGATGTGCTCAGCATCTCGCTCGAGGAGGAAGTAAAAGCGACATCCGAAACCGCCCACTCGAGAAGGTATGAAAGCGCGCCAATTCAGCTTGGGTTTCCACGGTTCGGACTCGCCAATCACGCCCTCTGGATGAAACATTGCCACGACTGCACGGTCGAAATGGCGCGCCTCGGCGCAGAGCATCTTGATCAGCAGGCGGGTAACCAGCTCACCTAGATTCGCGATGACGCCATGCGCCAACGGGAGAATCAGTGAGCTTGTCGGGATCTCTAGGAGACGAACGTTGCCTCGCCGATATGGGTAAGAGCGGCTCGGGAAATAGGGCGAACGCGGAGCAATCATCCACCCAAACGCCCAGGGGCACGAACTGATCAAAGAGAATCGCTGAGGGGTAACGGACAGATCTGCTTTGTAGCCTAGATGTGCCAAGAGGCTGAGGGTGCGGTAGCTGAGTCTGAAGCCGGGCGCCCTGTAAGCGACAACTGCGCGGCCTATGGCATCCTCGAAAATTAGCGTGGCCGCTTTAAGAGACCGAGCTCCATCGAAAGCCTCTTCCTGTTAGATTCCTTTACAGAATAGTGACCTCCCGGCGTGGCATCGGCGTGAGAGCGTGGCATGACCCACCACGGGCTACGACCTCCAGCTCACGCGGTACGACGAGAAGGGCTGGCGCGCGACGTTCTACACGACCGGGATGGAGCACTCGCCCACGAGCGCGACGCGCACAGGATGGGAGCGCACGCCGTCGCCCGCGACACAGCGAGCGGCTTGGGAGGCGCTCAAGCGGCCGGAAACGAGCTAACTGTGGGAGGACCCGTCCCACGAGGACTTGACACGGCCAGCCGCTTCATAGAAGGCGACATAAAGAAGGACCCTTAGCGGTGGGCCACGGTGCGGGACAATGTGGACTAATCCTCCGCCGTAGTGTTGACTATCCGACCTCCTGAAGTAGTATTCGAAGCGTGGGCACCGCGGGGCTCTACTGGCGTCTCGTCCGCGGGGTCCTCGAGAACCCCCGCATTTACTATGCGTTCGTCGTCCGGCGCGGCTGGTACAACCGCGTCGCGAAGAGTCTCGCGCGCGGCGGGGCTCCGAAACTTGGCACCTTCTTTCCGGCGAAGCTTGATCTCCGTCTGCTGTACGCCTGCAATCTCCGCTGCAAAATGTGCGGACAATCGGGCGTTACACGGGCACCTACTTCGACTTCGACCAGGGTGAAGCTCGCCAAAAAGCTCGAGCTCAAGGTCATCGAGAGCGTGGTTCGCGAGCTCGTCCCGCGGGGCTTGAAATATGTGGACATGGAGGGCGGCGAGCCCTTTCTCCACCCACAGATCATCGAGCTCCTGAGCATGCTCAAGTCACACGGTCTGCTGGTGAAGCCGGTGACCAACGGCACCCATCTTACCCAGCATGCGAGAGAGCTCGTTGAGATCGGCGTCGATGCCATCCACGTCTCGGTCGACGGCGATCGCGAGGCGCACAATCACGTGCGCCAGGCCGAGTGGGCCTATGATCGGACGATGGAAGGCCTCGCGGC
>CAVRLO010000013.1:0-981240 GCA_963721815.1 uncultured Candidatus Rokubacteria bacterium | reverse complement strand
CGGCCGGTCCCTGCGTCGGCGATCTCCTGACCGCGCTGCCGCTGGCGCTCGAGGGCGAAACCCTCGTCGTGCGCCTACCGGTGGCCATGATCCGCCGGCCCGGCGCGTCCGAGTCGACTGAGCGACCTCACCGCGGTGGAGCAGGCGAACGCGCGTTTCTATCAGGCGTTCGAGACGCTCGACCTCGCGCAGATGGATCTGGTGTGGTCGCACGACGAGCACGTGAAGTGCGTCCACCCGGGCTGGCCGATCCTGATCGGCTGGGACGCCGTGCGGTCCTCGTGGGAAGCGATCTTCGAGAACACCGCCGAGATGCGGTTCACCGCTCTCGGACGTGCGGTCGGCCGCGAGCGGCGACCTCGGCCTGGGTGACCTGCACCGAAAACATCTTCTCGGAGGTCCGCGGGCGCGTGGCCGTCACCTCGGTCCTCGCCACCAACCTGTTCGAGCGCGGGCCCGAGGGCTGGCGTATGGTCCACCACCATGCCTCGCACATCCTGCGCCGTGACGCCCGAATCGACGCGCCGAACAACTGACCCGGCGCCGGGGCCCGGCCGTGCCGTCGGCGGCGCCGAGCGCTGGAGCAGGATCCAGCCGCCGTGGCGCTCGACCTCGCGATCCGTCGGCGGGCTTCGCGCGCAGCACCGGCTCGATGTCCAGGACGTAATCGCTGATCCCGACCCGGTGGGATAGATGAAGATCTCGGCGCGACTCGCCAGATGCGGCGCGAGGCGCTCGTTGGCGCTCACCGGCACGTCGCCCGGAATTTCGCCGCATCAGCGAATGGGCCGCGTGCTGCGGCGGCGTCGAGCCGCGCAGCGCGTGACCATGAGATCGTTCGTCGTTCGCGCCGTGAGCAGGACGCTCGCGAAGAAGGCGAGCGCCAGGAGGGCGGGGGCGCGCCGCCAGTCACGTATCCGCGCGTAGCCCTCGACAGCGGCGAGCATCAAGAACGGAAGGACGAAGGCCTGGTACTGGAGCGAAAGTGCGTCAGGACGGGATCGACGCTGAGGAGGTTCAGTGCGAGCGCCGGCAGACCGCCGCCAGCACGCGCGGCGCGAGCAGCGGCAGGTATCCGAGCGGCAGCAGCATGAGCAGGAGGTAGAGGATCTTGCCGCCGGTCAGCGCGACGCCGATCCAGCGCCAGGGGCGCACGACGATGTTCAAGAGGATCTCGCCGAGTGACGACCCCAGGTAGGCGTGGCGCTGCAGATGCGGGTACGGCTCGCCGCGGAACAGCGGCATCACGTACTTGCAGGTCCACGGCCAGCAGGAGCACGCTCGCCGCGGCGAGCGCCGCGCCGAGCTTCCAGTGCCCACGCGCGGCGGCGAGCCAGATGCCGAAGCCGACCATCGCGATCGCGGCGTCCTCGCGGCACGCCAGGGTCAGCGCGAGCGCGACCGCGCACCACGCGTAGCGGCGGGTGTCGAACGCGAGCGCCGCGGCGACGATCAACGTGATCGCGAACGCCTGCGGATGGATGTCGCGCAGGTTGATCCCGTGGAGCGACGGGTTGACGAGAAGAGCAGCGCGAGGCCGGCGGCCGCGGGGACCGCGCCGAGCCGGCGCGCCGCGTATCCGAACACCGCGAGGCCGCCCGGGGCGAGCACCAGGGTCTGGACGATCAGCAGCCCGATCGCGCCCGGCGCCACCCAGGTAGCGGCACCAGGAGATAGAAGATGGGCGAGAGGTGATCGCCCCACGCTGCATCGGGGAAACGTCACGTACGCGCCGCGGCCGGCGGCGATGCTCCTGGCGACCTGGACGTAGTAGCCGAGATCGAGGGCGTGCGGTCCTGAGGGCCCCGTGCCGGGTGACGACGATGAACGCCATCACCAGCGCGTAGGCCGCCGCGCCGGCGACCGCGAGCCGCGCGGGCGAGACCGCGGGCAGCCGGATCGGCGCCGCCAGCGCCCGCAGCGCGACGATCACCGCGAGGAGGATGGACGGCCTCGTCGGCGCGGGTGAACGAGCGGCCGGCCACGTGAGCCTGCCGGTCGCGATCAGCACCGGCAGGAGCAGAGCCACGCACGCCGCGACCGCCTCCAGAGGGCGGGCCGCGCGCGTCACGGCAGGCGGGTGTATCGGGCCCGCAGGCTGTCGAAGCGGCGCGAGCGCCGCAGACCCGCGCTGGTTCAGGTGAACCAGAAGAGTACCGAGAGGATCCGCAATCCGTAGCCGACCGACGCCACGAAGCTCGCCGACGAGGCCTCCGGGAAGTAGCGGGTCGGCACCGCGATCTCGGCGATCCGAAAGCCCGCCGCGACGACCTGGGCGATGATCTCCTGGTCGAAGACGAAGCCGTCGGAGTTCGCGGGGAAATTCACGGTCTCGAGCACCTCGCGCCGGAAGGCGCGATAGCCCGTGTGGTACTCCGACAGAGGACAGCGAGAACACGCGGTTCTCCAGGCCCGTCAGGAAGCGATTGGCGAGGTACTTCCACCACGGCATGCCCTGCGCGAGCGCCGAGCCGCTCCTTGAGCCGAGAGCCCAGGACCACGTCGGCGTCGCCGTCGCACGATCGGCTGGATGATCTCGGGCACGAGCCGCGGATCGTACTGGTAGTCGGGGTGCACCATGACGACGACGTCGGCCCCGGCCCGCAGCGCCTCCGCGTAGCACGTCTTCTGGTTGGCGCCGTAGCCGTAGTTTCGGTTGTGGACGAAGATCTCGAGGCCGAGCTGCCGGGCGACGTCGAGCGTCGCGTCGGTCGAGCCGTCGTCCACCAGGATGACGAGGTTCACGGCGTCCTTCGGCAGCTCCTCGTAGGTCAGCCGGAGCGTCCGTCCGGCGTTGTAGGCGGGCATCACGACCACGACCTTGGGCGAGGATCGCGTCTCGCTCATCGAGTCTCCCGACCGCTCGGCGGCGCGCTTCGGGTTGGCCAGCACGATGAACTGATAGCCGAGAAGGCGGCGCACCTTCCGGGCGATCACCGCGTTGATCGAGTGGGTGGCGGCGACCCACCGCCGATGCCAGCTCACCGGCAGGATCTGGTAGAGCGGCGCCGGGGTCGCGCTGAAGCGCTCGACCGAGAGACCCGCGTCGGCGAGCATCGCGCGCAGCGAGCGCTCCGTGAAGAACCTCAGGTGCGAGTGGTCGAGAATCCCGCGGTCGCAGATAGTCGAACCGCCCGACCAGGAGCAGGAGCCGGATCCACAGATGCGCGATGTTCGGCACCGAGATGATCACGAAGCCGTCGGGCGCGAGGCTTCGGTCGAGCTCCACGAGCACGCGCAGCGGATCGACCAGGTGCTCGAGCACGTCGCCGTACACGATGACGTCGAACGGCCCCTCCACCGACCGGGGTCTCGCGATCGAGGTTCATCGTGATCATTCGCTCGCAATGGCGCGCCCCGGCCTGCGCGAGCGCCGGATCGCCCTCGATCGCCGTCACGCGCCAGCCCTTCTGGGTGAGCTGCCGACTGAGCAGACCGTCGGCCGCGCCCACGTCGAGCAGCCGCCGGCCCCGCCCCTCGCCGAGCCAGCGCAGGATCACCGAGTGGCTGCTGTGCGGGTCCGGCTTGAGTACGTACCTGGGCGACGAACCGCTCATCACCCAATCATCGGACGTCAGACCGTCGATCGGCAAGATTGGAATACAGGCGGCGCCCGCCGGACTCGGCGATCATGTGGACCGAGGCCTGAGGCAGGGCGCGCACCACGCTCCGCCCCGGATCGACCGTCGAGATCAGGAAGGCGCGGCCGCCGGCCGCCCAGACCCGCTCGAGTCGAGGCGAGTCCCAGAAGACATCGCGCGCCTCGGAGAATCCGGCGCCGAACGCCAGATTCGGCTGCAGACCGTTCACGACGCGAATCGGCGCGTCCATCGCCAGGAGGAGAGACGCGCTGATGTCGATCGGCCCCTCGTGCATGACGACGTCGCCGGGCTGCAGGCGCCGGACCAGCGCGGCCGCCAGCGGACCGGACGGACCCGTCTCGCGCGATCTGGGCTCGCGCATCGGCCACGACCGCGGGCAGGAAGGCGATCGTCGCCGCCAGGGCGACTCCGACGCCGAGGGCGGTGGCGCGGCGCCAGGCGGCGACCGCCAGGGCCGCCGTGCCCAGGGCGAACACCGCGACGCCGGCCCGAGCGAGCGCCGTCACGTCGAGCCCGGCCAGCCGCTCGACGCGCACCGGCAGGAGACCGCTCAGGATCGCGAGCGACGCGAGCGTGACCAGCGCGAACAGCGCGAGCACCGGCATCAGAAGCGTCCGGGCGGACGTCGCGCCGGTCGCGCCCTCGATCGCTTCGTCCCAGACGCGCGCCGCCAGGAGCGCGAACGCCGGAAACGCGACGAGAGCGTAGGTGAGGCAGGGTCACCGGCGCGAGCGCGCAGAGGCCGACGACGGCCGCCGACCAGAGCCCGAGCAGGAGCCAGAGTCGCGCGCGCGCGTCTTGCCGCGGCGGCCTGAAGGCGCGCGCGAGCGCCCAGGGCAGCGCGAGCGCCCAGGGTAGGAAGCCGAGGAGCGCCAGGGCGAGAAAGCCGAACGACCCCAGCCGCGCGTCCTCGTCGAGAGCCAGGCGCGGACGCGTGAAGGCGTAGAGATGGTTGTCGACGACCATGTGCCGTAGGAAACCCGGGTTCTGCGATTCCATGAGCAGATACCAGGGCACCGCGATCGCGGCGGCCACGAGGACGCCCCACCACGGAATCCACGGGCCCACGGGCCGCTCGCGCGTGAGCCAGAAGAACACGGCGATGATCGGCACGACGCCGAGCGCGTCGAGGAAGTCGCGGGCGAGCATCGCGACGCCGAGGGCGGCGTAGAAGACGACGAGCCCCCGCCGGCGGCCGCCGAGTACGCGAGCACGAACCCGGCCCACGCGAGCGTGACCCGAAGACGAACAGGAGCTCCGGGCGGGCGGTCGGCCGTAGACGAACACGCCGAGGTTCGCGGCGACCATGAGCCCGGCGAGCAACCCGAGGCGCGGGCCCCCCGAGCGCGACCCCGAGCCGGGCGGTCAGGGCCGCGCAGCCGACGGCGGCGAGCGCGGGCCAGAGCCGGGCGGCGAACGGCGTGACGCCGGCCGCGCCGAACGAGGCCGACACCAACCAGTGCAGCAGCGGCGGCTGGTCGACGTAGCGGACCCCGTTGATGCGCGGCGTGATCCAGTCGCGGCCGCGCGCCATCTCGCGCGCGACCGCGGCGTGGAAACCCTCGGGCGGATCCCGGAACGGCGCCGCCCCCAGCCCGACGAGGTACAGGCCGGCCGCGACGAGCGCAACGCCGAGCGGGATGCCCCGCACCGACCGAGAGCTAGGTGACCCTCACGAGCGCGTCGGCCGGCAGGCGCCGCAGGAACTCGGACAGCGCGCCCTCGAGGTACCCGTCGATCGCGGGACTCGAGCGTCACCTTCACCTTGTACTCGGGATTGGAGAACTCCGGATACGAGCCGAGCAGCAGCAGCGGGATAATCCGCGAGCAGCCGGTTGAGGTAGTCGGCGAGGACCCCCTCGCCGATCGGCCACGAACACGTTGCTTCAGGTGGATGGGCTGGTCGCGAAACCGCTCGCGGATCGACCTCGAACTTCTGGCGGAAGATCTCGGGCACGCCCGGCAAGATGTAGACGTTGCCCGATCAGGACCGTCGGGAAGCGGATCGTCTCGCCGCCGACCAGCTCGGCGCCCTCGGGATCTCGGCCATTTTGAGGTGCGATTCGTTGAGCCGGTCGCGGAAGTGCCGCTCGAGGAGGCCGACGAGCATCGGATGGCGCACGACCTTCGCCCCCATCGCCAGCGCCACGCCCTCGATCGTGACGTCGTCGTGGGTCGGCCCCACGCCGCCCGAAGTGAACACGACGTCGTGGGCGCGGCTGAAGGCGGCGACTTCCTGGGCGATCAGCGGGACCTCGTCGGGAATGACGGCGATCCGTCGCACGTCCACGCCGAGCGCGCGGAGCTCGCGGCACAGGTAGGCGGCGTTGGCGTCGGCGATCTTCCCGGAGAGGATCTCGTTGCCGACGAGGATGATTCCAGCGGTCTTCGGCATGGGCCCCGTGCGATTCTACGATGCTAGAATGCCCTAGTCGAGACGGTGGTGCGCGCGCGAGACCGTCGGGCTCCCCCGCCGGTCGAGGCGCGTATGTGAATTGGAGACACGATGATCCAATTGAGCGGCTGGGCGCTCACGCTCGGCGCCTCGTCGGGGTTCGGCGAAGCCGTGAGCCTCGCGCTGGCGCGCGCGGGACTCAACATCTTCGGCGTCCACCTCGACCGCAAGGCGACCATGGTCAACGTCGAGCGGATCACGGGCGAGATCAAGGCGCTCGGCCGCGAGGCGGTGTTTTTCAACGTCAACGCCGCCGACGCCGAGAAGCGCGCCGAGATCGCCGGCCAGATGGCCCAGCTCCTCGAGGAGCGCGGCGAGTCGGGCACCCTGCGCGTGCTGCTCCACTCGCTCGCGTTCGGCACGCTCAAGCTCTACGTCGCCGATCCGATGAAGGAGGCCGTCACGACGGCGCAGATGGACATGACGCTCGACGTCATGGCCCACTCGCTCGTCTACTGGACCCAGGAGGTGGTCGGCCGCGGGCTCATGACGCGCGGCGGGCGCATCTACGCGATGACGTCGTCCGGTGGGACGCGCGTGCTGCCCTTCTACGGTCCGGTGTCGGCGGCGAAAGCGGCGCTCGAGTCGCACATCCGCCAGCTCGCCTCCGAGCTCGCCCCGCAGGGCATCACCGCGAACGCCATCCGTGCCGGCGTCACCGATACGCCCGCGCTCCAGAAGATCCCGCGACACGACACGATCATCGCCGAGGCGCGCCGCCGCAACCCGAGCGGACGCATGACGACGCACCGAGGACGTCGCGCGCGCCATCGTCGTACTCTCTCATCCGGACACGTACTGGATCACGGGCAACGTGATCGGCGTCGACGGCGGGGAAGATATCGTCGGGTGACCTACACCCAGGGGATGGTCCTGGGCCTCGTCCAGGGGCTCACCGAGTTCCTTCCGGTTTCGTCTTCCGGTCACCTGATTCTCGTGCCGCACGTCTTCGGCTGGCACGACCAGGGGCTCGCTTTCGACGCGGTGATGCACCTCGGCACCCTGGCGGCGCTGCTCGCCTATTTCCGGCACGAGCTCCTCGGGATGGCCTCGGGCGCGCTCTCGCGCCGGCTCGCCGCGCTGCTCGTGCTGGCCACGGTCCCGGGGGTGCTGGCCGGTCTCCTCTTCCAGAAGCTCGTCGAGTCACGAGCTGCGCTCGCCCATCGTCATCGCGGTCGCGACCGCGGGATGGGCGATCGTCATGTGGGTCGCCGATCGCCGGGCCGCGGCGGCCCCGTCGTCGCCCGGCGACCCGCTCGAGCGCGTCTCGCTGGGGCCAGGCCCTCGCCGTCGGCTGCGCTCAGGCCCTGGCGCTGATTCCCGGGCACCTCGCGCTCGGGCATCACCATCACCACCGGCCTGCTGGGCGGCCTCGACCGCGCGACCGCGGCGCGCTTCGCGTTCCTGCTGGGTATTCCGATCACGGCCGGGGCGGGCGCCCTGAAGGCGCTGCAGCTGTTCAAGACCGGTCTGCCGCCCGGAGAGACGGGGCCGCTGGCGGCCGCCCTCGTCACCGCGTTCGTCAGCGGATGGTTCGCGGTGTGGTTCCTGGTGAGCTACCTCAAGACCCGCTCGCTCCGGCCGTTCGTCGTCTACCGGCTGCTGCTCGCGCTCGTGATCTTCCTGGTCATCCTGCGCGGCTGACGCGCGGCTCGCCGCGCGCGGGCCGTCGGCGTCAGGCCCACATCAGGTCGAAGAGGCGGCAGGTGTTGGTCGAGAGCTGGAACATCACGTCCTCGACCGGCAGGTGCTTGAGCTTGGCAACTTCCTCGGCCACGCGGCTGGCGAGCCAGGGGCCGGAGTCGACGCCCTCGAACTCGCCGCCGTACCCCCAGGGCCCGTCGCTCTCCACGAGCAGCGCGTCGAGCGGAACGCCCGTCACCAGCTCGCGGTCGCGATCGCGGGAGACGACGTCGGGAGTGACCGAGACCAGATAGCCCGCGTCGACGATGGAGCGCGTCACCGCGGCGGGCGCCTTGTGCCAGTGGAACACCGCGCGCTCGACGCCGTGGTGCTTCAGCGCCTCGAGCGCGTCGGCGGCCGCGCCGTGCGGCGCGTGCAGCGCCACCGGAAGATCCCAGCGGATGGCGAGGTCGAGCAGCCGATCGAGCCGCGCGCGGCCCGCGCTTGAGGGCGTCCGGGTCCGGCGCGCCTTCGAGCGAATACCAGGGCAGGCCGATTTCGCCGATGCCCACGATCCGCGAGTGGTGCGCGGAGATCTGGGCCTCGACCCGCTCGAGATCTTCGTCGGTGAGCTCCGTCCGGTCCGGGTGGAATCCCAGGCACGCCCAGACCGCCTTGGGCGCGGCGGCGGCCGCCTCGAGCGTCTGCGCGTTCGTCTCGGGGTCGCACCCGACAGCGATCGCGCCCCACACGTCGTGCGCCATCGACAGCCGCAAGGTCTCCTTCAGGTCGGCGAACGAAGAATCGTGCAGGTGACAGTGGCTATCGATGACCATCGTGTCGGCTATCAGGTCCCCGCCACCACCATGCGGCCGATCCTGACCGTCGGCGCCACCGTTCGGTCGCGCAGGACCAGGTCGTCTCCGACGCCGTCGATCGCCGACAGCATCTCCAGCAGGTTGCCGGCCACCGTCACCTCCTCCACCGGATACGCGAGCTCGCCGTTCTCGATCCACTGCCCCACGGCGCCGCGCGAGTAGTCGCCGGTCACGCCGTTCACGCCGAAGCCGATCAGCTCGGTGACGTAGAAGCCGTTCTTCACCGACCCGATGAGCTCCTGCGGCGTCGTCTTGCCCGGGAGCAGCATCAGGTTGGTCGTGGTGACCGAAACGCCGCTGCCGTCGCGGCCGGCGTGGTGCGTGGACGCAAGGCCCGAGCTTGCGGGCGCTGTAGGTGTCGAGCAGGTACGACTCGAGCACGCCCTCGCGGACCAGCACCGTCCGCCCGGTCGCCAGCCCCTCGCCGTCGAACGGGCGCGACCCGAGCGCCGACGGGATCAGCGCGTCGTCCACGATCGTGACGGACGGCGCCGCGATCTTCGTGCCGAGCCGGTCGAGCAAGAACGAGGCACGGCGATAGAGGCTCGGGCCGCTGGCCGCGCCGGCGATCGAGCGCACGAGGCTCGCCGCGGTCTCCGGGTCGAACACGACGGGCACCTCGACCGACTTCATCTTCCTGGCGCCCAGCCGCCGCAGCGCCCGCGACGCCGCCTTGCGCCCGACCGCTTCCGGGTCCTCCAGCTGGGCCCGCTTGCGCGCGCTCGAGTACCAGTAGTCGCGCTGCATCTCGCCGTTCAGCGACGCGATCGGCGACACGCTGACGCTGAAGCCCGTCGTCGCGTAGCCGTGAGCGAAGCCGTGAGACGTCGCATAGGCGTAGCGGGCGCGGCGGTCGGAATACTCGGCGCCCTCCGAGTTGGTCACGCGCGGATCGCTCTCGAGCGCCGCCGCCTCGGCCCGGCGCGCGATCTCGATCTTCTCCTCTGGCGACAGGTCGGCGCCGGCATCCTCGAGGTCGAGGTCGGGGACCCGCGCGATCAAGGTCGACGGGTCCGGCAGCCCGGCGTGAGGATCCTCCGCGGTGATCTTCGCCAGCGCCGTCGCCTCGTCGACGACTCGCTCGAGCGAATCGCGCGACAGATCGGAGGTCGACGCGGCGGCCGAGGCGCGGCCCGCGAACACGCGCAGGGACAGGCGCTGCTCGCGCGAGTGGTTGATGTTCTCGATCTCCCGCATCCGCACGGAGACGCTGAAGTGGCTCTCCTCGACGAGGAAGCCGTCGGCGGCGGTGGCCCCGCGCTGAGCGGCGCGCTTGAGCACGGAGACCAGCAGGTCAGTGTTCATTGTAGCGGGGTCCTCGAGGCCGGCTTTGACCGCGGGTGGCCTGAGATAGACGCGAGCCGGCGCCGCGGCGGCGGTCTTCCTCGCGTTGCGGCCGGCGAGCCCGGCTTGCCGCCCGCGGGCCCCGCGGTGGCGCCGCGGGTGGCCTGAGACAGACGCGAGCCGGCTCCGGCGGCGGCGTGTTCCTTGCGTTGCGGTCCGCGGGCCCGGCTTGCCGCCCGCGGGCCGCGCGAGTCGGCGTCATACCGCCGTTCCCCCGACGGTGATGCCGTCGATGCGGATCGTGGGAAGGCCGACGCCGACCGGGACCGACTGCCCGTCCTTGCCGCAGGTGCCGACGCCTTCGTCGAGCTTCAGGTCGCTCCCCACCCGCGAGACGCGCGTGAGCGCCTCCGGGCCGTTGCCGATCAGGGTCGCGCCCTTCACCGGCGCCGTGACGCGTCCGTCCTCGACCAGGTACGCCTCGCTCGCCGAGAAGACGAACTTCCCGTTCGTGATGTCCACCTGGCCGCCGCCGAACGACACGGCGTAGAGGCCGTGCTTCACCGATTTCAGGATCTCTTCCGGGTCGTCCTGCCCGGCCAGCATGAACGTGTTGGTCATGCGCGGCATCGGCGCGTAGGCGTACGATTCGCGGCGCCCGTTGCCGGTCGCCTTCATGCCCATGAGCCGGGCGTTCAGCCGATCCTGCATGTAGCCGGTGAGGATTCCGTTCTCGATGAGGACAGTCCGGCCCGTCGGCGTGCCCTCGTCGTCGACGTTGAGCGAGCCGCGGCGATTGGCGATCGTCCCGTCGTCGACCACCGTCACCAGCTCCGAGGCGACCTTCTGTCCCATGCGCCCGGCGAACGCCGAGGTGCCCTTGCGGTTGAAGTCGCCCTCGAGCCCGTGGCCGATCGCCTCGTGTAGCAGAATGCCCGGCCAGCCCGGCCCGAACACGACCGTCATCGAGCCGGCCGGGGCGTCCACCGCGCTGAGCTTGAGCGCGGCCTGGCGCGCCGCCTCCGTGGCGAACCGGCGCCAGCGCCCTTCCTGCAGGAAGAAGTCGAACGTCACGCGCCCGCCTCCGCCGTACGAGCCGATCTCCCGCTTGCCGCCGTCCTCGGCGATGGCCGTGACGTTCAGCCGGGTGAGCGGACGGACGTCGCCGACCGTCCAGCCGGACGCGGTGGCGATCAGCATGATGACTTCTTCGCTCGAGATCGAGGCGATGACCTGCTTGACGCGGGGATCGGCCGCGCGCGTCTCGGCGTCGATCTTTCGCAGCAGGTCGAGCTTGCGCGTGAGCTCGGCGGCGATCGGCGGCTCAGCCAGCGGATAGAGATCGTGCGGCCGGCCGCGGCCCGGCAGCGCCAGATTCCCCGAGGACGCGCTGCGGTCGGCGATCGCGCGCGCCTGGCGCGCGGCTTCTTCGAGGTTCTTGAACGAGATCTCGTCCGTGTGGGCGTAGCCGGTTCGGGTCCCCGACTGGGCCCGCACCCCGGCACCCTGACTCACGTGGCGCGAGGCCTTTTTGACCGCCCCTTCCTCGAGAACCAGATCCTCGTTGATACGGTACTCGAGATAGATATCGGCATCGTCGACCTTGCCGATCAGGTTGCCGCCGAGAACGCGCTCCATGAGATCGGAAGTGATGCTGAATCGGTCAGAAAAAAAACTCTCCGGGCGCGGGCGCGCAAGATCTGTCATTGGCGGTTCGGCCTCCAGGGCCGTCGTGAGGGCCAATCCTATCGCGCAGCCCTCAGCGTCCCAAGCTTTTTGGACTCGTGTTTCCTACATATTCATTTTACCCGGCGCGTGAAGTGGTGTACCGGCGGCATGAAGCTAACCAGCCGCTTGAAAGGCCTGAATTATCTCGTGGATGCGTCGGACGCCGTGCACGAGCGATGGGCCCGGCGAGAGGATGTCCCCGCCGTCGATCTCGTGGATCTGGCCGCTCTTCACCGCGGAGATACGGGCCCAGCCCGGCCGGCTCGCGATCTGCCCCGCGTCGACGGGCTTGCCGCACCACGAGGCGAGAATGATCTGAGGGTCGCGCTCGACGACGGCCTCGGAGGCGACGATGCGGTCGGGGGCCGCCGGCTTGTCGCGGAGCTCTGCGAAGACGTCGCGCCCGCCGGCGATCTCGATCGCCTCCGACACCCAGCGGATGCCGGCGATCAGCGGGTCCATCCACTCCTCGAAATAGACACGCGGGCGGTCGGGCCACGCCGCCGAGTATTCGCGCACCTGACGCAGATCGTCCTGCATGTCGCGGATCACATCGCGCGCGCGCCGCTCGCAGCCGAGCGCGCCGCCGATCAGGAGGACCGCGTTCAGGACGTCGTCGAACGACCGCTGGTTCGTGCAGAGCACCGCCACGCCGGCGCCGATCAGATCCCGGACGATGTCGCGCTGGAGATCGGAGAAGGCCAGCACCAGATCGGGCTCGAGCGCCAGGATCTTGTCGAGCTTGAACGTCGTGAAGCCGCCGACCCGCGCCTTCTCGAGCGCCGCCGCCGGGCGGCGCGCCGTGCCCGGAACGCCGACGACCCGGTCTCCGGCGCCCGAGCAGGAAGGCGATCTCGGCGGTCTCCGCGGTGAGGCAGACGATGCGCCGCGGGAAGTCGGCGCGACTCGTCCCGTACATCCCTGACCTGTCGAGCTGCCAGGAAGCGCGGGCCGGCCGCGGCCGCGCGACGCCGGCGAAGTGGCTGAGCAGAAGCCATCCGGGAAAGGCGCGCACGAGATCGCGCGGTCCGTCGAGGCGAACTCGCTCGCGCGCGCACGGCTGCTCGAACGAGATGTCACCGAGCCAGACCCGCGTGAACGCGCCCAGGTCGGCGGCGACGACGAGATCGATCCCGAAGCCGGGATCCTTGAGGCACACGTCGACCTCACTGCCGGCTGGCGACGAGCCAGAAGGTCGACGGCCCGCGCCCGGCGGGCACGCCGCGAAAGTCGAACCGCACGACGATGCGCCGCTCGGGCAGCCGATCGACCGCCAGCCGGCGCCGTATGTTCCACATGAGCAGCTTGGCGTCGAGGTTCTGCGCCGAGGCGCGCCCGTGGATCCAGCGCTGTCCCCAGGCGCCGAGCCCCTCGATCACTCCGTGGAACTCCTCGCCCGCCTGGCTCAGGCGGTACTCGCGGCCTCGCCCAGCCGGCCGGCTCTCGATCACGCCCACGTCCTCCAGGTGGCGCAGACGCTGCGTCAGGAGCGCCCGCGAGATGAGCGGCATCCCCCGTCGGATCTCCGAGAACCGTCGGCTCCCCGAGAACGAGCTCGCGGAGGATCAGCGGAGTCCACCGCTCGGCGAAGACCTCGCAGGCGACCGCCACCGGACAGAACTGACCGTATCCGTGCATGCTGGGGGGACTGTAGGCCGGTCCCGGACGCGGGGCAAGTTCATTTTTTGGGCTTTCGGCTTCGGCGCGCGCGGGGCATCGTGCTGGGTGGCGACGGCCGAACCGTGCCCGAAACCTCGGGAGGACAATGTCGATGGCAGAGCGCCGATCACCAAATCCTTGGATCGCCGTCGTCCGGCAGCTAGGGCCGGGCTTCGCCGCGCGGGCTGCCGCCCACGACGCCGACGATTCGTTCGTCGCCGACAACTACGCCGAGCTCCGCACACACCGGCTCTTCTCGGCTGGCGTGCCCGCCGAGCTGGGCGGCGGCGGCGCCTCGCACGCCGAGCTCGCCGACGTTCTGCGGACGCTTGGCGACCTACTGCAGCTCGACCGCGCTGGCGTTGTCGATGCACACGCATCAGGTGCTCATCCCGACCTGGCGTTGGCGTCACACCCAGGCTCCGGTCGAAGGGTTCCTTCGCCGCGTGGCGGCCGAGGAGCTCGTTCTGGTCTCGACCGGCGGCTCGGACTGGGTCGCCGGCTCGGGCACGGCCGAGAAGGTCGACGGCGGCTACCGGATCACGGGCCGCAAGATCTTCGGCAGCGGCGCGCCGGCGGGCGACCTCTTGATGACCATGGCCATCTATGACGACCCGAAGGACGGGGCCACCGTTCTTCACTTCGCGATTCCGCTGAACGCCCCGGGCGTGAAGGTTCAGAACACGTGGCGAACGCTCGGCATGCGCGGCACGGGATCGCACGACACGGTCCTGGACGGCGTCTTCGTGCCGGACGCCGCCATCGGCGTCCGCAGACCAGCCGGGCGCTGGAGTCTTCCGATGCACGTCACGGCCGCGGTGGCGCTGCCGCTGATCTATGCCGTCTACGTCGGCGTCGCCGAAGCGGCGAGCGCTCTGGCGCTGGACTCCGCGGCCAAGCGCCGCGACGACCCGACGATCCATCGTCTCGTCGGGGAGATGGAGAACGAGCTCACGGCCGCGCGGCTCGCGCTCCGTCACATGCTCGCGGTTGCGGCGGATGGCCCGATGGGCGTCGAGACGACCGGCCAGGTCCTCATCGGGCGCACGCTCGCCGCCAACGCGGCCATCAAGACGGTGGAGCGCGCCATGGAGGTCGCCGGTGGGGCCGGGTTCTTCCGAAGCCTGGGGCTCGAGCGACTCTTCCGTGACGTGCAGGGCGCTCGCTACCACCAGGTCCGCGAGCCGGCGCAGGTTCTCTATGCGGGACGACTTGCTCTTGGTCTCGACGTCAATGGATAGGCGATGGATAGGCGACCTCAACTCGAGCATGAAGGAGCCCAGCCCATGCATGTGAAACATTGGATCGCCACTGTCGTCCTGGCTGTCGGGACACTGACCGGAGCCGCATCGGCTCAGGCCGATGTCATCACCGACGCGAACGCCAGGGCCGCCGACATCGCCTCGAAGGCTCCGGGGACCCCCCCGGCGGTGAGAATCATGGCCTTCGTCCAGGTCTCGGTATTCGAGGCAGTCAACGCGATCACCGGCCAGTACCCGCCCCTTCAGGCGAAGATCACCGCCGCTCCCGGCGCCTCGGTCGATGCCGCCGTGGCCGCCGCGACACGGACCGCGCTCGCGAAGCTCATGCCGACCCAGCAGGCGGCGATCGACGCCGACTACGACGCGGCCTTGAAACGGATCGCCGACGGGCCGGCCAAGACCGACGGGATCGCCGTCGGCGAGCAAGCGGCGGCGGCGTGCCTGGCCCGCGCGGACGAGGGGATCGGCCTACCCGACACGTATCGCCCCCACACGACGGCCGGCCTCTACGTACCGACCATGGTTCCGGCCGTGCCCAACTGGGGCAAGCGCAAGCCCTGGGTGATGACCAGCGGCGGGCAGTTCCGGCCGGGGCCCCCGCCCGGCCTGAAGAGTGAAGCGTGGGCGCGGGACTACAACGAGATCAAGGCGATCGGCGGGAAGAACAGCACCGTGCGCACGCCGGAGCAGACCGCCATCGCCAAGTTCTGGGAAGCGACGGCGCCCGACGTCTACTGGCCCGTGGCGCGCTCGGTCGCGGCCGTGCCGGGTCGCGACGTGACCGCGAACGCCCGTCTCCTGGCGCTCGCGGCGATGGCCATGGACGACGCGCTGATCGCCGTCTTCGACGCCAAGTACACGTACAACCTCTGGCGTCCGATCACGGCCATTCGCAACGCCGATATCGACGGCAACGACGCGACCGAGCGCGATCCGAGCTGGACGCCCTTCATCGACACGCCCATGCACCCGGAGTATCCGTGCGCCCACTGCATCGTGTCAGCCTCCCTCGGGGCCGTGCTCCAGGCCGAGCTCGGCAACGGCCCGGCGCCGACCCTGAGCTCGGCGAGCTCGACCGCGGGCGGCGCGGTGCGCACGTGGAAGAGCGTCGCTGACTTCGTGCAGGAGGTCGCGGTAGCCCGGATCTACGACGGCGTGCACTACCGCAACTCGACGGAGGTCGGCAGCGCGATGGGCAAGCAGATCGGCGAGCTCGCGGTCAAGAGCTTCCCGAAGCCGATCCGCTGATCCGGTCTCGCCGGCGCGGGACCTACCCTTCGTAGGTCTCGCGCCGCGCCAGGCCGCGCTGAGCCGCGAGATAGCTCGCGCGCGTCATCGGCGGCTTCGCCTTGGCCATCACCTCGCGGGCGCCGGCGGCGCCGTCCCAGAGCATGTCGACCACCATCGCCGCGAGCGCTTTGGCCTTGCCCAGGTACGCCAGCGGCTTGTCGACGATGGCGAAGTCGGCGCCGTGGCCGGTGCCGCGGGCGCCGCCGATATAGGGATGCAGGATGGGCATGACCTGCGAGAGGTCTCCCATGTCCGTCGAGCCCGTGCGGTGGCCGATCTGCCGGTAGTTGTCGGCGCCGAAGAGGCCGCTGACCGTGTCGCGGAAGAAGCTGGTCATGATCGGATCGCAGGTCATCGGCATGTAGCCCGGCAAGGTCTCGATCTCGACCTTGGCGCCCAGCGCCAGGGCGCCGGCCCGCAGCGCGCGATCGACCTTCACGTTGGCGTCGAGGATCGCCTCCATCGTCTTGCCGCGCACGTACGTCTCGATCCGCACCTCGCCCGGGATGACGTTCACTTGCGAGCCGCCGTGGGTGATGATCGGATGGACGCGGATCGTGTCCTCATCACGGAAGGTCTCGCGGACCGCGTTGATCGACATCAGGCCGATCTGCGCCGCGTAGAGCGCGTTCACGCCCATGTGCGGGGCGCCGCCGGCGTGGGCCGCGCGGCCGATGTAGCGCACGGTCTTCACGATGCAGCCGTTGTTCGAGGCGGGCACGCCGGCCTTGCCCTCTTCGGGCCGCGACGTCGTGTGGATCATCATCGCCAGATCGACGTCGTCGAAGTGTCCCAGGCGCAGGAGCTCCGGCTTGCCGCCGAGAAACTCCAGCTTCCCGGCCCGCGCCTGAGCGACGCGCCACTCGATGTCGCCGTACTCTTCGGCGGGAACGGAGAAGAAGGCGACGCGCCCGGCAAGCTGCTCGAAAGCCTTGGCATCGAGCAGCCCCATGGCCGCGCCGAGCATACCGGCGATCTGGGCGTTGTGGCCGCAGGCGTGCGCGGCGCCCGTCGCCGCATCGCCCTCCGGATGGCCGGCGACGACCAGCGCGTCGAGCTCGCCGAGCACGGCGAAGGTCGGCCCGTCGCCGCCACGGCCGCTCACGTCGGCCCGCACACCCGTCATGGCGAGGCCCGAGCGTGGGGCCAGCCCGAGCTTCTTGAAGGTCTCCTCGACGAGACGCGCCGTCTTGACCTCTTTGAACCCGAGCTCGGGCTGACGTCGGATCTGCTCGCCGAGCCCGATGATCTCGTCGCTTCGCTGGTCGATCGCCTGGTACACCTGCTGCTTCAGCTCGTCCTTGGTCATGTCGCCTCTCCGTGCATCCCGAAAGTTTCTTGAAGCCGCCCGACCCGGTCTTGAAGTCGTCCGACATTCTACTGCCGCCGGCCGTGCCGCGCCTGCATACTGGCGGGAACCGAATCCACTCGGGCCAAGAGGGGCAACATGGACGTTTTTCGCGCGGTCATCGCCAGGCTCTCTGTGGACATCCACCACGTCATCGAGGCGGCGGGCATCGTGGTGCTGGGCCTGGTCTTCTATTCGTACGCCCGGCGCTGGCTCGAATCGAAGACGCAAATCGATCCCCGCCTCCGCGCGCTGGCGATCGGTCTCATCTTCGGGCTCCTGACGATCGCGCTGATGATCTCGCGAATCGAGGTGGGCCCGGGCGCCTTCGTGGACGCCCGCGCGCTCCCGATCGCGCTGGTCACGCTGGTCGAAGGCGGCCGCGCGGGCCTGGCGGCCGCGGTGGTCGCCTCGATCTATCGCGCCTCGCTCGGCGGCGCGGGCGCGCCGGCCGGCGTCGTCGGGCTCCTGGCTACCGCCGGCGTGGCGATGCTGGCGCTGGCGTGGGCGAGGCGCTCGGGGGGCGTAAGCTCGCGCCACGGGTTCGCCCTGGGCGCCGCCGTCTACGTCATCACGTTCATCTCGTTTCTCCTCCTGGGCGTCCGAGGCCTCGAGCTGTTCATGCGCGACTGGCTGCCGCTCCTGATCGTCAGCGTCGTCGGCATCGGCGGATTCACGCGGCTCTTCCTGGACGTCGTCAATGCGCAGGCCACCGAGGCGGCGCGCCGCGATGCGGCCGAGCTTCGCGCCGTGAATCTCCTCGCCCGGGCCGCGGCGCACGAGATCAACAATGCGCTCATGATCGTGGCCGGCGGACTCGCCATCCTCGCGCGCCGGCTGCCGACCGAGAGCGAAGAGGCGCAGTGGGCGGAGCGCGCGCGCGACGGCGTCAATCAGGTCAAGGAGATCGTCATCCGCATGAACATGATCACGCAGATCGAAGAAGTTCCGGGCCGGGGGCTGCTCGCGCCCATGCTCGACATTCGCCGATCCAGCGGGTCGGAGTAGCCTTTCTCGTTCGCTCGGCCGCTCACTCGCTCGAAGCGCGACCCGCGACGTGACGAACCTCCAATGTCAGCAGTAGCGGTGCCCGGCTGACGTCGGCAGGCAGGCGAGACCGGAGGGGCGGGGACGGGCGGGTGCGGTAGGGGTCGAAAGGACCCGTTCCCGTCAAGAGAGCGGCGGGCGACCGCGCGCCCAGATGGAGCCCAGCCGCCGCGGAGCAGCGCACGCGTGCCGCGTGGTCCGTCGACCCCTACCGCACCCGCCCGTCCCCGCCCCGCCGCCTCTAGCGCTTCTGGCGTTCGGGGTCAGTCGGGGCCGAGGACGTGAAAGCCCTCGCGTTCGGCGGCGGCGGCCTGGCGGCGGTCGAGGGTGACGAAGTCGAGGGTGGCGGGCTCGTGCTCGGCGGCGACGAGGGCGGCGCCGATGTGGAGCGCGTCCGAGGCCCGAAGCGAGTGCGTGCCCACGATGCGCTCGGCGTGGCGCCGGACGATATCGGTGGCGGTCACCTCCGACCAGCGCTCCCACGCGTCGAGCACGTGCCGGCGGACCAGACGCAGCTGCCGGGCCGCGGCCGGATCGTCGTGAGCGCGACGCGCCAGCGCGGCCAGGAGCTCCAGGCGCGCCAGGGTCCACACCACCACGTCTAGGTCTTCACGGAGCCGGCGCATCGCGGTCCCCGACTCTCGCTCGGCGACGAACAGCGGCACGAGAGCGGACGTGTCCCAGAACCTCACCAGCCGCGCTCGCGCTCCTCGAGGAGGCCGCGCAGCACTCCACCCGGAAGGCGCGCCGGCTTGCCGGCCACGCGCCCGGCCGGTCGGCCGCTCGTGCCGCGCCGGATGAGGCCCTGGCGCTCCAGGCGCGCGAGCCGCTCGGAGGCGCCCTGGCCTCCCTCACGCGGCAGCGGGACCAGCCGGGCAACGGGCCGATCCCGATCGAGCACGAGCACCGAGCCCCCGCCGCGGACGTGCTCCAGATAGCGCGACAGGTTGTTCTTCAAGTTGGCTATCTTGGCCTTCTTCATGTGGCCATGTTAGCCATGTCGGCCGCGCCGGACCAAGGCCTTTGTCGCGCCTCAGCGGGCGGCGCGTCGGGCGAAGCGATCGGGCAGGAAGTCCTTCACGTCGGCGCTCGGCTGGCCACCGGTGATCCACTCCGTCATCAGGCGCGCCGTGATAGGCGCCAGCAGAATGCCGTTGCGGAAATGCCCGGTGGCGACGAAGAGCCCGGCGACGCCCGGCCATGGCCCGAGCACCGGCAGGCTGTCCGGCGCCCACGGCCTGAAGCCGCACCAGGTCCGCGCGATCGGCAGCTCGCGCAACGCGGGCACGAGCTCGAAGGCCGACTGCAGCAAGCCGGCGATGCCCTTCGGCGGTAACCGCCCGCTGGAACCCCGCGCGCTCCACGGTCGCGCCGATCAGGAGCTCCCCTGACGGCCTCGGGACCAGGTAGACCTCGCCGTGCACGCAGTGCGTGACGAGCGCGGGCACGTGCGCGAGGGCGATCATCTGGCCGCGCCGCGGCTCGATCCGAAGCGACCCGAGCCCCGCCATCAGCTCGCCGCTCCACGCGCCGGCGGCGAGAAGCACCGCATCGCCATCGACCTGCTCACCGTCGGTCACCACGCCCCGCGCGCGGCCGCCCTCGACGACGAGCCGCGAAACGCTGCAGCCGGTCCTGAGCTCGACACCCGCGGACGCCGCCGCCTGCGCGTACGCGAGAACGAGGCGCTGGTTGTTCAGCCAGTGGTCGCCCTTGACGAAGATCGCGTGTCGGATCGTCGGTGACAGAGCCGGCTCGAGCCTTCGGAGCTCCTCGCCTTCCAGCATCTCCACGCCGAATTCCTTGCTATCCGCCCACTGCCCCACGTCGCGCCGCCTCTGGGCCGCGGTCGTCGGGTAGATGGTCCCGCGCGTCACGTACTCGACGTCGATGCCGGTACGCTCCTGGAGATCTCGGACGACGTCGGGATAGAGGCGCCAGCTCGCCAGGGCGAGCCGGGCGAAGTTCGTCTCGGTCGAATCGTCGATGGGCGCCAGCAGGCCGGCGGCGGCGCTGGAGGCTTCAGCCCCCGGCGTCGCCCGCTCGAAGACCGTGACCTGACACCCGGCCCTGGCGAGGTCGTAGGCGGCGGCGCAGCCGATGATCCCGCCGCCGACGATCAGAACCTTCACGCGCCACGGTCCAGCGCGTCGAGAAAGCGGCGAGTCGCGTCGGCCGGCGACTCGGCGGCGATGATCGCGGAGATGACGGCGATGCCGCGGGCGCCCGCCCCCAACACCTCGGGCACACGCTCCGGCGTGATGCCGCCGATCGCGATCACGGGCAGGCGGACGGTCGCCGCGACCCGCGTCAGCCGCTCGAGCCCTTGCGGCGGTCCGTAGGGGCGCTTGGACGGCGTGTCGTACACCGGACCGAACACCACCCAGTCCGCGCCCTTCAGCTCGGCCTCGACCGCTTCCTCGAGCGAGTGGGTGGACACGCCGATCCGGAGCCGCTTGTCGGCGATCGCGCGGATGTCCTGGATGGCCAAGGACGTCGACGTGCGCTGGACCGCATCGGCGCCGATCGCGAGCGCCACGTCGACCCGGTCGTTGACGATCAGCAGCGCCTGATGGTCGAGCGTGAGCGCGCGAATGCGCCGGCACACGAAGGCCAGCTCGGCCGCCCCGAGGTCCTTTTCGCGAACCTGGACGGCCGGCAGACCCGCCGCGAGGCACTCGCCCACGACCGCGGTGAGGTCGCGGCCGTGCGTCTGGGTACGATCAGTGACGAGACAGAGCTTCAGCTCGTCCAATCGGGGACGCCCTCGAGCGGCGAGGACGCGGTGGCGTAGAGCTTCTTGCCGATGCGGCCGGCGCGAAACGCCAGACGCCCGGCCTCGACGCCCAGGCGCATGGCGCGGGCCATGTCGACCGGGTCCTGAGCGCCGGAGATCGCCGTGTTCATCAGCACGCCCTCGCAGCCGAGCTCCATCGCGATGGCGGCGTCCGAGGCCGTGCCGACGCCCGCGTCCACGATGACGGGCACGCTGACCGTCTCGAGGATGATCTTGATGTTGTACGGGTTGCGGATGCCCGAGGCCGGAACCGATCGGCGCCCCCAGCGGCATGACGACGGCGGCGCCCGCGTCCTCCAGCTTCTTCGCCATCACCGGGTCGTCGTTGGTGTAGGGCATGACCGTGAAGCCCTCGCGCGCGAGCGTCCGCGTCGCCTCGAGAAGGCCGAAGACGTCCGGGAAGAGCGTGCGCGGATCCCCGATCACCTCGAGCTTCACCATCTCGCCGAGCCCGGCCTCGCGGGCCAGATAGCACGTGCGGATGGCTTCGTCCGCGGTGTAGCAGCCCGCGGTGTTCGGCAGGAGCGTGTAGCGCGTCGTGTCCAGGTGATCGAGGATCGATTCACCCGAGGGCAGGCTGACCCGGCGCAGCGCCACCGTGACGATCTGGGCGCCCGACGCCTCGTGCGCCCGCTTCATCACGTCCATCGACGCGTACTTCCCCGTGCCGACGATCAGTCGCGACGAGAATTCCTTGCCCCCGATGACCAGATTCGTGTCGCTCATGGCTCTGCCTCCCCTGCTATCCGCCGCCCATCGGCCTGACGATCTCGACCCGGTCGCCGTCGTGCAGCACGGTGGCTTCGTAGGCGCTCTTCGGCGTCACTTCGCGGTTCACCGCGACGGCGGTGTACTGGCGCTTGACGCCGAGATGGGCCAGCAGCCCGTCCACGCTCAGGCCGTCGGCGACCTCCAGGTCTTTTCCGTTGACGACGATCTTCATAAACAAAACGGCCGCGTCCCCTCGACGGGTGCGGCCGTTCTTGTCTGCCGCCGTGTTCCCTTCGCTGGAATTACCCAGTGCAGGTTCGAGGGGTCCCGGGCCGCACCCGGTTCTCAGGATTCCTCCCCCCACGACGTACAGGGCGGAGTATACCACCGCCGCGCGAGGCAGGCTCGGGCCGACCCATCATAAGACGGCGGGCCACGCGCCGGCTCAGACGAGTGTGAGCTGGCGGCCGGGCGTGGCCATCACGCGCGGCAGCGCGCCCTCGACCCAGCTGGCGCCCGGCGGCAGCACGACCGACGCCGAGCGCACGTGGAACGACTCGGGCGCGCGGCCCGGCGCCGGCGTGCCGCGGTCGCGCAGGGCGCGGGCGGCGTTCATGAGGCGCCGGCGCACCTGGATGATCGCCGTATCGCTCGAGCCCAGATGCTCGAGTGCCCTGTCGACGATGTCGCCCTGGCTCTCCTGTATCGCCTGGTCCTGGACGCCGAAGCCGGGAATGCCGCAGAACATGCGCGTTCTGTGCGCCTCCCAGTCCATCTCGTAGTCGTTGGTGCGATTGGCAGCGGTGCGGATGTCGCCGTAGGGCTCGGAGGTCGGCGGCAGGTAATCGCACACGTGAGCGCCCTTGCCCGCGATGTTCAGGTCGATCTCCTGGCGCGTGAGTGGCCTGTCAGGATGCCAGGTGACCATCCAGTTGATGCAATTGCCGTCGTCCATCGGCACCCAGATGTGCGACTGGGTGATCTTCTCGTCGAGGTCGGTCGGCGGCATCGTGTAGAACGGCATCAGGAACTGGGTAACGCGCCAGAGGTGGTTGCCGTCGGGGCGATTGCGCTGGGCGCCGATCAACACGCCGTAGTCGGTGTCGACCACCTCGAAGCGCGGCGCGCGGTCGGCCGTCTGCACCGCCGAGCCGACGCCGAAGCTCGCCAGGTCGAGCGCGCGCGTGACCTCGGCGTCGCCCGGGTCGAGCGGCGCGTGCAGGAACGAGATGTGGCTCGAGTCGATGCCGCCCTCCATCGCCTGGAACCAGTTGCACTCCTGGACACGCTTGGACGCGAAGCTGTGCGCGTCGGGCAGCAGGGTCCATTCCAGATGCGGCATCGGCGGCGGCGGGCTCGCCGGCCCCATGTACGCCCAGATCATGCCGCCGGCCTCTTCGCACGGATACCCGACGTGGCGGATCTTCGAGGCGAAGCCGGTTCCGGCCGGCTCGTTCGGCATCTCGAGACACCGGCCGTCCATCCCGAACTTCCAGCCGTGGTACACGCAGCGCATGCCGGCTTCCTCGACCCGACCGAAGTAGAGCGAGGCCAGCCGGTGCGGACAGAACTCGCCGACGAGCCCGGGATGGCCGCTCTTCGCGCGAAACGCGATGAGCCGCTCGCCGAGGAGCTGCACACGCTTGACCCGCCCTCCGGCAACCAGCTCGCTCGAGAGCACCACGGGGATCCAGTACTGCCTCAGGAGCGCGCCCATCGGCGTGCCCGGGCCGGTGCGCGTCAAGAGCTCGTTGTCTTCCCGGCTCAGCATGGGTTCTCCTTCTCGCCCAGGAGGTGGGGTCAGTTCGGTCGGCGATAGACCGACATGTACCGGTACATGCCCTCGACGTTCAGCGGCAGCCACTGCTGGTAGTTGCCCCACTTCTCGTACTTCGTCAGCTTGACGAGCTGCTTGGTCTCGTCGAGCGACTTGCCCTCGCGGATGTAGCGCAGCACCTCACCACGGAGGTCCTCCAGATACTCGCGGAACATCGTGACGTGCGCTTTCTTGCCGAGCGGGCCGTGCCCCGGGGCCAGCACGTCGAAGTCCATCGCCTCTACCCGGCGCAGCGAGTCGACCCAGTCGTTGATGTAGCCGTCCGGGAAGTCGCGAAACGCGAGCGTCTCGACCGGGATGAAGTCGACCGCGAACACGATGCGCTCCTTCGGGAACCGCACGACGATCGAGTTGTCGGAGTGGTTCTTGCCCACGTACGAGAGCTGCACGAGGGTGCCGCCGAGCTCGATGATCATCTCGTCGGAGAACGAGATGGCGGGCACGGCGGTCGGCCGCTTCTCGGCGATGATGGCCGCCTTGGCGTTGTCGTGGGCCACGACGATGGCGGTGTCGGCGAAGACCTGGCCACCGGAGATGTGATCGGCGTGGTCGTGGCTGTAGATCACGTACTTCACGGGCTGATTGAAGCGCTTCTTGATCTCGTCCTTCAGCCACTGCGCGGCGCCTGGGTCGATCGGATCGGTGACGATCGCGCCGGCTTGAGTCACGGCGAAGACGGCGTAGTGGTTGTTGTTCCTGAATCGGTAGACCTCGCCCGCGATCTTGCTGATCTCGCGGACGGGCGGCGGCGCCGGCTGCTGCGCGAGGGCGCTGCCGGCGGCGAGCAGCACGAGCCCGGCGGCGGCCAGGTAGCGCTTCGTCACGATGCCTCCGTGATGGCCTTGACGGCGTTGGGGTTCTCGAGCGAGGAGAGGTCGCCCGGCTCCTTGCCCAGGAAGGTCGCACGAATCACGCGTCGCATGATCTTGGCGCTCCGGGTCTTCGGCAGATCCTTCGTGAACAGCACGCGCTCGGGCTTGAGCGCCTTGCCCATCTGTCGCGCCACCAGATCCGAGAGCTGAGTGCGCAGGGGCTCGGAGGCCTGGTGGCTCGGACGCAGCACGACGAAGCAGACGATCGCCTCGCCCTTCACCTCGTGCGGCACGCCGACGACACCGGCCTCGGCGACGGCCTCGTGCGAGACCAGCACCGACTCGACCTCCGCGGGCCCCAGGCGCTTGCCGGCGATCTTCAGCGTGTCGTCCGAGCGACCTTGGATGAACCAGAAGCCATCCTCGTCCACGTAGGCCCAATCGCCGTGGACCCAGACGTTCGGCCAGCGCGACCAGTACGTCTCCTCGTAGCGCTGCGGGTCCTTCCAGAAGCCCTGCGTCATCCCCGGCCACGGCGCGGTGACGACGAGCTCGCCGACCTGCCCCCGCACGGGCCGCCCGTCGTCGCCGAAGCAGTCGGCGGCCATGCCGGGAATGGGCCCTGTGAACGAGCAGGGCTTGATCGGCGCGATCGGAAACGAGCTCAGGATGCCGCCCGAGATCTCGGTGCCGCCGGTGTAGTTGATGATCGGCACGCGCGCCTTGCCGGCGTTCTCGAAGAGCCAGCGATACGGCTCGGGGTTCCAGGGCTCGCCCGTCGAGCCGAGCACGCGCAGGGAGCCGAGCTCGTGAGCGTGGACGTGCTCGGCACCGTGCGGCATGAGCGCGCGGACCGCGGTGGGCGAGAGCCCCATGACCGAGATCTTGTGGCGCTCGACGAGCGACCAGAGACGATTCGGCTTGGGATAGTCCGGCACACCCTCGAAGAGGACCGCCGTGCCCCCGTGGAAGAGACCGGCGGTGATGAGCATCGGGCCCATCAGCCAGCCGAGATCGGTCAGCCAGAAGAGCCGGTCGCCTGGGCCCACGTCCATCAGGTACCCGAAGTCGTGGGCGCACTTGAGCAGAAATCCGCCCTGCGTGAGTACCGCGCCCTTCGGCCGGCCCGTCGTTCCCGACGTGTAGATGATGAGGCACGGACGGTCGAACTCGCCGGGCAGCGAGGGACAGACATCCGACTCCTGCCCGATCAGCTCGTGCCACCAGCGATCGCGGCTCTGGGTCCACGGGATCTCACGCCCGAGTCGCTTGTACACGATCACGTTGCGGACGGACGGGGACGCGGCGACGGCCTCGTCGGCCGTCTCCTTCATCTTCACGATCTGCCCGCGACGATAGAACCCGTCGGCGGTGACGAGCGCTTTCGCCTCGCAGTCCTGCAGCCGCGAGGCCACGGCCTGGGCGCCGTAGCCGGAGAAGCACGGCGTGTAGATCGCGCCGATCCGCACGATCGCGAGCGTCGCGATGGCCGCCTCGGGCGACATCGGCAGGAACACCCCGACGCGGTCGCCTTCGCCGATACCGAGGCGCTTCAGCGCGTTGGCGAGCTGGTTCACCTCGGCCGCCAGCTCGCGGTAGGTCAGGGTGCGCGTCCGCCCGTCGTCCCCTTCCCAGATGAGCGCGGGCTGCTCGCCGCGTCCGGCATCGACGTGCCGGTCGACACAGTTGTCGGCGAAGTTCATCAGGCCGCCCTCGAACCAGCGCGGCCACTGGACGCCGCGGGAGACGTCGCGCACGCGCGTGTAGGGACGGCTCCAGCGCAGGCCGAGGTCGCGAACGACCGCGTCCCAGTACCAGTCCGGATCCGCGATGCTCCGCCGCTGCAGCTCCTCGAGCGAGCCGACGCCGAGGGCGCGCATGAAGCGGGCGATTCGCGTGCGCTCGGCGTACTCCCGGGTGGGTCGCCAGACGATCTCGCTCTTGCCGGTCTCGGCCATCCGCTCCTCCCGAGAGGGCAGTGTACTCGGAGGGAGGCTACTGGGCCAACGTGGCGGCGAGCCCGATGACCAGCGCCGCATAGGCGAGCGCGATCAGCTGGCGCTGGCGCGCCGAGAGCACGTCGTAGCCGGGGACCGGATTCCGCCAGCGCTGAACCAGCGAGAAGAGGCCCACGACCAGGACGATGAGAAGGAGCGCCGATTGAGTGACCAGCAGCGCGACGAGACCGACGGCATAGCCGATCGCCCAGTACGTGCGCGTGAAGGCGGTGACGATGCGGCCGCCGTCGAGCGGCGGCACCGGCACCAGGTTGAAAAGATTGATCAGCACCGCGGTGTGGCCCAGCGCGCGAAGAAGCGGCAGCTCCATGGCGTGCCCGGCCCAGAGCGTCGCCCACGCGGCGAGCGAGCCGGCCACCGGCCCGGCTATCGCGACTCTCGCCTCCACCGCGGCGTTGCGGGGCTGGCCTTTCATCGCGATGAAGGCGCCGACGAATGGAATGAAGACCGGGGCACCCGCCGGAATGCCCTCGAGCCGCATGGCGATGGCGTGGCCCATCTCGTGAACGAAGATCAGCAGCACGAACCCGGCCGCGAACAGCCAGCCCCACTCGACCGCGTAGGCGCCGATCGAGAGCAGCATGGTCGCGAGGGTCTTGAACTTCACGAGGCCGGCGAGGAGACTGAAGAACTTCGCCTTGCCCAGGACGAAGAGCAGGGCGGCCCCGGCGGCGCCGGCCGCCGCCTTGCCTCCGTACGAACCTTTCCCCTGTTCCTGCGCCTTCGACGGCTGGAGGCTCTGATACACCGCCCGCAGGTTGTCGGCCTCGCGGGAGCGGCGCTCGGCCTCGCCGGGCTCGGTCACGGCGCGACGAGCTTGATCGGGCGCGGGATGACCCAGCCCTCGTAGACGACGATCCCCAGGAAGACGAGCTTCATGATCCCGAAGTTCGCCGCGATGACCCGGTAGAGCATATCGAGCGACGCGGGCGGAAAGCCGATGCGCCCGGTCGCGCCCTGCTGGGCGAGCGCCTGGTTGATGAACGTCATGTTGACGAGATAGACCGCGACGAGAAAGGACAGCGCGCCGACCGTGACCGCCAGCATCTGCAGCCCGAAGCTGCGCTTGCCGCCGGCGAAGAGGAGCGTGCCGTGTCCGACCAGGAGGCCGATGACCACCGCGACGAGTCCGAAGCCGATCTGGGTGAGCACGGTGAGACCCCACCACGCGAGCGCCCCGACGACACCGCCCAGGATGGCGCCGATCGCCGCGATCGGATAATTGATGTCCTGCGACATCGCCGCGACTCCGGTGCGGAGCTGGAGCTTGAGGATGTCGTAGCAGGTGCGGCAGAAGACGCGGTCACCCGCGGCGACCCGCTCGGTCTCGCTCAGCGCCGCGTTGCAGCGTCCGCATCTGGTGGCGGTCGGTGTCGTCGTGGACTCGTTCACATCGGCCATGATGGGCCTCCCTCGGGCAAAGCTGGGGATAACATCCACTATAGGTTCCGGGAAGGCGCCGACCAAACATTGCGCGCGGGCCCGCGGCGTCGAAGACGACACTCCCCCTCGGGCCCGAGGCGCCGTCGTATGCGGTCTGTAGTGCCGGGCAGGCTACACTCGGCCCATGACTCCTTTCACGACGACGCGGCGACCCCAGGACCGAACCGTCGTCGCGCCGGACGGCTCGAATGTCAGAGTCCTCCTCGGTCTGTCGGGCGGCGGCATGGCCGAGTTCGAGCTCGCCGGCGGCCGGGTGTCTGCGGCGGTCACCCACCGCACGGTGGAGGAGATCTGGTTCGTGCTGAGCGGCCGCGGCGAGATGTGGCGCCGGCAGGGAGGGCGCGAGGAGGTGGTCGGCCTCGAGACGGGCGTGTGCCTCACGATCCCGCAGGGCGTTCACTTCCAGTTCCGCGCCCTCGGTGACGAACCGCTCCGCGTGCTCGGGGTCACGATGCCCCCCTGGCCCGGCGCTGACGAAGCGGTCCTCGTGGCTGGTCCCTGGGCGCCGACTCCGCCTAGCCCTTCAGCGCGCTGACTCTGACGCCCTCGACGATCCGGCGGTTGGCCACCAGGAATACGATCAGCAACGGCAAGGCGCTCAGCACCGCCCCGGCCATGATGGGCCCGTACGACTCGGCGGCGTAGGCGCCGCGCAACAGCGCCAGGGCGACCGGCAGCGGGAACATGTCGGGCTTGTTGACGGCGATCAGCGGCCACAAGAAGTCGTTCCAGGCCGAGCGGAAGGCGAAGATCGCGAGCGCACCGAGCACCGGCTGCGAGAGCGGCAGCACGATCCGCGTGAAGATCTGCCACGGATCGGCGCCGTCGATGCGCGCCGCGTCCTCGAGCTCGGACGGGATCGTCAGGAAGAACTGCCGGAGCAGGAACACGCCGAACGCGAACGTCATCGCCGCTTCGGGCACGATCAGGCCCTGATAGGTGCTGAGCCAGCCCAGGCGCTGCACGAGCACGTACTGCGGCACCAGGATCACCGCGTTCGGGATCATGAGGCTGCCGACGATCAGCCCGAAGACGAGGTTGCGCCCGCGGAACCGCATCCGCGCCAGAGGATAGGCCGCCATCGCGCTCGTCAGCACGACCACCGCCACCGAGCCGAGCGAGATCACGATGCTGTTGAAGAACGCCCGGCCGATGCGGGCCGTGCGCGAGCTGCTGAAGAGCACCTCGCCGTAGTGCTCGATCGTCGCCGGCCACGGAATCCACTCCGGCGGCACGCGCACGATGTTCTGGGTCAGCTTCAAGGAGGTCACGAGCACCCACACCGCCGGGAGCAGCCACAAGATCGCGAGCGCCACCATGAGGGACGTCAGCACCGCGCGCCAGACCCTGGTCGATCGGCTCATACCGGGCTCAGTACTGGGTGTGGCCGCGCAGCAGCCGGAACTGGAGCAAGGAGAAGGCGAGGATCACGACGAACAATACCCACGCCATCGCCGAGGCCGAGCCGAAGTGGAAGAAGTTCTGGAAGGCCGTCTCGTAGAGGTGCTGGACCACGGTGCGGGTCGCGTCGCCCGGGCCGCCGTTGGTGAGGACGAACACCTGGCCGAAGATCTGGAACGACCCGATGACGTGGGTCACCAGCACGAACAGGAACACCGGCCGGAGCAGCGGCAAGGTGATCGACCAGAAGCTTCGCCAGCCGCCGGCACCGTCGATGGCGGCCGCCTCGTAGAGCTCGCGGGGAATGTCCTGCAGCCCCGCCAGGTAGATGACCAGGTAATAGCCGGTCACCCACCACACCGTGGTCAGGATGATCGCCCACATCGCCGTATTCGGATCGGCCAGCCACGACCGGACCGGAACGCCGGCCGCGCGCAGATAGTACGTCGATGGGCCGATCACCGGATCGAGCAGCCAGAGCCACGTGAGGCCGACCGTCACGACCGACAGGGTGAACGGAAAGAAGAACGCGCCGCGCAGAAACGTCCGCATCGCCACGCCGCGGTTGAGCGCGATCGCGAGCACCAGCGGCACGGCGAGGATCGGTACGGTGCTGGCGAGCGTGTAGTACGCGGTGTTGACCAGGCTCACGTGGAACCGCGTATCATCGAGGAGCCGCACGTAGTTCGCGGTGCCCACGAACACGTGCTGGGCGCGCCCGAGCCGCGCATTCGTGAACGAGAGCCAGAGGCCCTCGAGCAACGGATAGACGCGGAAGACCACGAACAGGACGAGGCCGGGCGCCAGGAACAGCCAGGGTGCGAAGGCGCCTCGGCGGCGCGCGCGGCGCGGCTTCACCCGGGCTCGCGAGCTAGTCGGGCAGCGCGTTGATCTGGCGCACCAGGTCGCCCATGGCCGCCGCGGCCGGCTTCTGGCCGATATAGACGTTCTCGATCATCGGCCGCGTGATGTTTTCGGCCGCGACCCACTTGGGCGTCGCCTGCCCCGACTGCCACTGCCCGGCCTGCCCCAGGAGGGTGCGGAGCACGGGATCGCCGGTGATCCGAGGGTCCCCGTGCGGCTTGCGGAGCGCGGAGACCTGCCCGGCCTTCAATGTCCACTCGGCGACGTGGTCGCTCATCCAGCGCACGTGCGCCCACGCCGCGTCCCGCTTCGCCGCGTCGACGGCCTTCTTCTTCGGGAACGTGAACTGATGCGGCATCGTCCACACGACCGGCTGCTTGAAGAGGCGCGGCACCGGCGCCGCGACGAACTCGACCTTGGCGTCGCGCAGCCCGGTGAAGTTCCAGGAGCCGGCGATCCAGAGCCCGAGCTTGCCGGCGATGAACGCGTCGCGGCAGTTCGCGTTCGCCGGCGGCCCGATCTTGTGCTGGTTCTGAATCGCGCCCCAGAACTCGGCGACCTCCAGGGCCGCGGGCTCTCCGAGGCCGGATTTCTTGAGGTCGGCGGCATAGACGTTCGCGCCGTTCTGCCAGAGCAGGTTGTGGAAGCCCCAGGTGTAGCGGCCGGGGTTCGTCGTGCCGATCGCGAAACCGAAGATGTCGCCCTTCGTGATCTGCTTGGCCATCGCCAGCACCTCGTCGCGGGTGCCGGGCATCTTCGGCTTGCCGTCCGCTCCCATGAGGCCCGCGTCGCGCATCACCTTGACGTTCACGTACAAGACGTGCTGTGGCACGTCGAGCGGGATCGCGTAGCGCTTGCCCTGGTACGTTCCGCCCTGCCACGTCGAGGGCAAATAGTCATCGCCCTTGAAGCCCTTCGCGCTCGTCGTCGCGTCGGCCATCGGCTCGAGAATGCCGTCGCTGGCGAAATGGGGAATCTCGACGGTGTGGATCAGCGCCAGATCCGGGCCCTCGTCCGCCGGCACCGCGACCTGCAGCTTGGCGTAGAGGTCCGCCCAGACGATCCGCTGCTGCTCCAGGCGGATGCCGGTCTCGCGCGTGAACTGGTCGATCAGCTCGTCCATGATCTTGCCGTCGGCGCCGGTGAGCCCGTTCCAGTAGGTGATGGTGGGCTTCGCCTGGGCCGACACGCGGCGCGGGCTCAGGCTGAGCGCGGTGGCGCCGAGCGCGGCACCCTCGAGAAAACGACGGCGGCTGAACGACGGCTTCGGATCCGGCATGAGCTCTCCTCCCGCGAATGGAAACTGGCCTCGGTCGGCGGGGCCTCTTCGTGCCGCTCGCCTCGGACCTGGGCCCCAGCCCCCGGCCGGCCCTGCGGCTCGCAAAGCGGCCTCGCGACGACCTGCGGCGCGCACCGCGTGACCGAGCGGGAGTATAACAGGGCGGCGGGAGGTTCCTTCGCTCTCCCGGGAGGACTCAATGGCGCGGATCGGCATCGACCTGACCCGGCGGATCGGCTCCGTGGACCGCCGCATCTTCGGAAACTTCATCGAGCACCTCGGCCGCTGCATCTACGGCGGCATCTTCGAGGAAGGCTCGCCCCTGAGCGACGCGGCGGGCTTTCGGCGCGACGTGCTCGACGCAGTGCGCCCGCTGCGCGTGCCGGTGCTCCGGTGGCCGGGCGGCAATTTCGTCAGCGGCTACCACTGGCTGGACGGCGTCGGCCCCGTCGCCGACCGGCCGCGGCGCATGGAGCTGGCCTGGCACGCCGAGGAGTCCAATCGCTTCGGCACGAACGAGTTCATCCAGTACTGCCGGGTGATCGGCGCCGAGCCCTACATCTGCGTGAACATGGGCTCGGGCACGATGGACGAGGCGCAGGCCTGGCTCGAGTACTGCAACGGCACGGGCAACACACACTGGGCGAACCTGCGCCGCCTGCACGGCTTCCCCGAGCCGCACCGCGTCCGCTACTGGGGCCTCGGCAACGAGATGTACGGAGGCTGGCAGATCGGCAGCCTGAGCGCCGAGGACTACGTCAAGAAGGCCAAGACCTTCGCGTTCGTGATGAAGCGAACCGACCCCTCGATCGAGATGATCGGCTGCGGCCACAACGGCGTCAGCGACTGGGACGTGACGGTGCTCGACGGCCTGGCGCAGTTCGTCGACTACCACAGCATCCACCTCTACACGGGCCAGCGCGATCACTACGCGACCGTGTTCCAATCGCACCAGGCCGAGCGCGCCGTGCGGATCTGCGCGGCGCTCATCGAGCGCGTGCGGCACGTCCAGCGGATCGAGCACCCGATCGCCATCGCGTTCGACGAGTGGAACGTCTGGCATCGCACGCGAAGCCTACAGGACCGCATCGGCGGCGTCGAGGAGCGCTACAACCTCACCGATGCCCTGGCGATCGCCACCTATCTGAACGGCTTCATCCGCAACTGCCGCACGGTGCGGCTCGCGAACCTGGCCCAGCTCGTGAACGCGATCGCTCCCATCTTCACCCGGCGCGACGGGCTGTTCTTGCAGACGATCTATCACCCGCTGCGCCTCTATGCCGAGCACACGCGCGAGATCGCGCTCGACGTCGCCGTCGAGAGCCCTACCCGCGAGCTTCCGCCCGGTCAGGAGGAAGGCGGCGTCGGGCGCGTCCACCACGTCGGCGACCTCGGTCCGTTCGCGCTGCTCGACGCCGGCGCGACGTGCGACGCCGCGGGCGGCCAACTCACCATCACCGTGGTCAACCGGGATCGCGATCGGGCTCACCGCGCGTCGATCGAGCTCGGCGACGCCGCGATCAAGGACGACGTGGCCCTGTCGGAGGTCAACGGCGCCGACGTCGACGCGACGAACTCGTTCGAGACGCCTCGGGCGGTCGACGTGCGGGAGACGCGGGTCGCGGCGCGCGGGCACCGGTTCGAGCACGAGTTCCCGGCGCACTCGATCAGCGTGCTGCGCGTGCCGCTCGGCTGAGCCGGCCGAGCGGCGGTGATAGAATCCGCTCGCTGGAGACAGAGCTCGAGCGGAAACGGGGGAGAGATGGCCGACGCACCGCGCTTCGACATACCGGATAGCTGGGGGTTGACCGGAAAGGTCGCGATCGTGACCGGCGGCGGCGCCGCCGGCGACGGCATCGGCAACGGCCGCGCCGCCGCGATCTTGATCGCGCGGGCCGGCGCGCGGGTGGTCGTGGTCGACCGCGATGTCGCCTTGGCCAAGCGCACGGTCGAGATGATCGAGGCGGGCGGCGGTCAGGGACTCGCCTTCCAGGCCGACATGACGCGCGCGTCCGACTGCGCGGCGGTGGTCGAGGCCGCGATGGACCGCTACGGCCGGCTCGACTATCTCGACAACAACGTGGGGATCGGCAGCCGCGGCTCGGTCGTCGACGAGACCGAGGAAAGCTGGCGGCGGCTAATGAACGTCAACGTCGACACCATGTTCCTCGCCGCGAAGCACGCCATCCCCGCCATGCGGCGCACGGGCGGCGGCGCGATCGTCAACGTGTCGTCGATCTCGGCGCTCCGACCGCGCGGTCTCACCGCCTATACCGTCTCGAAAGGCGCGGTCATCGCGCTGACGAAGGCGATGGCCGTCGACCACGGCCCCGAAGGAATCCGCGTGAACTGCGTCGCGCCGGGGCCTGTCTACACGCCCATGGTGTACCAGCGCGGGATGAGCCCGGCTTCCCGCGACCGCCGGCGCACGGCCTCGGCGCTGAAGGTCGAGGGTACGGGCTGGGATATCGGGCACGCCGTGCGGTTCCTCCTGTCGGACTACGCGCGCTACATCACGGGCCACGTGCTCGTGGTGGACGGCGGCACGACCCTGTCGGGGCCCGAGCGCGACGCCGGCGGCGCGGGGGGTTAGCGCGGCTCGGGTCGACCGGCGCGGGCGATTCGCGATGCGTCGCCGAATCGTCGCGCCGCCGCCACGGCTCCCGGCGATGAGCCTCCCGCCGCACGACCCGCTGCTGAACGCGCCCGAGCGCACGCTCGGCTCGGAGGGGCTCCCGTGGTACGTGAGCTATCGCGTCCGCGTGGGGGTCAAGTGAATGCCCTCCGTCTTCTCGCACGCGATCGCGGCGGTGGCGATGGGAGGCGTGGCGATCGACGGTCGATCCCGGGTGACGATGTGGGTGCTCGGCGCGGTCTGCGCGGTGGTGCCCGATCTGGATGCCATCTCGGGGTGGTTCGGCGTGCCCTACCGTTCGATGCTCGGGCACCGCGGGATCACTCACTCGCTCTTCTTCGCCGCCGTGCTCGCTTCGGCCGTGACAGCGCTCGTCCGCCGTACCCTGCCGGCCAGCGCCGGCGCCGCAAGGCTCTGGGTGTTCTTCTTCCTGGCCACGGCCTCGCACGGCCTGCTCGATTCGATGACCAACGGCGGCCTCGGGGTCGCGTTCTTCGCGCCGTTCTCCGGTACCCGCTACTTCCTCCCGTGGCAGCCGATCGTGGTGTCGCCGATCTCGATCTACGGATTCTTCAGCCACCGCGGCCTGCGGGTGATGTGGAGCGAGCTCGGCTGGGTCTGGCTGCCGGCGGCGCTGGTGTTCCTGGCCGGCATGGTGTGGCGGAGGAGGCCGTCTACCTCCCGAAGACTTCCTTGAGGAGCGAGGTCACGCGCGCGGCGGGGTCGGATCTGATCTTGCGCTCCTCGTCGCCGACGACGCGGAAGAGACCGTCGAGCGCCTTGCCGACCACGTACCGATCGAGATCGTAGTTCTCGGTCTTCAAGAACGGAATCGCCTTCGCCTGGCCGAGTAGCTCGTTGTACTGGCGCGTCGTGCCGACCTCGTCCATGGTGCGTTCGACGAGCGGCTTGAAGGCCAAGGTGAGCGATGCCGAGGTCTTGTCCTTGAAGTAATCGGTCGCCGCGGTCGGCGTCCCGTTGAGAATCCGCTGGGCGTCGTCGATCGTCATCTTCCCGATCGCGTCCCAGAAGATCTTCTTGGCCTCCGGCGCCGCGCGCTCCGCCGCGCGGTTCATGCTGAGCACGAGCTTGTCGACTTCGCCGCCGTAGCCGACCGCCCGCACACTCTTCTCGACCGTGCGCAACTGATCCGGCATCAAGATCTTGATCGCCTTGTTCGTGAAGTAGCCGTCGGTGCGACCGGTCAGGTTGACCGCGTTCTCGGTTCCGACCTGCAGCGCCTGCTTGAGCGCGGCGCCGATCTTCGCGTCGGGCGAGGCCCCGACGCCCGGGCGCGAGTAGGTCTCCACCTCTTTGAGGATCTGATCGAGCTGGGCCGACGCCGGCACGACGGATACGAGCACGAGGGCCGAGAGCAGCAGAACGGCTCGAGCCACCTCAGGCTTGCTCGAGCTGGCGTCCGAGCGCCGCGCGGTCGGTGACCGGAAGCTCGCAAGCATAGTTCCGGCAGACATACGCCGTCGCCCGACCGCCCACGGCGTCTCGGCCCTCGAGCAGAGGGATGCCGGAGGCGTCCGCGCGGTTCCCGGCGACCGCGCCCACCACGACACGGTTCGGAATGTACCGGCCGAAGACCTCGCTGACGAGCGCCCCGAGCCCGTCACCCCCCGAGGGCGCCACCAGGGCGACCTCGACCACGGGCCCCAGATTGAAATCCAGCGCGCACAGGAAGCGGCCGAAGCCGCTCGCGTGCCGGGCCATCAGATCGGCCATCGGCCGAAGGGCCTTCAGCGCGGTCCCCTCGTAGCGCGCGTCGCCCGTGAGCACCGCGAGGCGCAGCAGGGTCTCGACGGCGACCGACGTCCCGCAGGGCACGGCGTTGTCGAAGAGATTGCGCGGCCGCACGATGAGCGGCTCGCCATCGCTCCCCGTATCGTAGAAGCCGTCGAGCCCGTCGTCCCAGAACAGCCTGATCATCTCGTCGGCCAGCGCGCGCGCCTCGTCGAGCCACTGGCGTTCGAACGTCGCCTCATAGACCTCCAGGAGCGCCACCGCCACCATCGCGTAGTCTTCGAGATAGCCCTTGAGCTTGGCGCGGCCGCCCTTCCAGGTTCGGAGCAGCCGGCCGTCGGCCCGCATCGCCCCCAGGACGAAGTCGGCGTTCCGGGCGGCGGCGGCGACGTAGTCGGGGCGCCCGAGCGCGCGGCCCGCCTCGGCGAACGCTCGGCAGGCCAGGCCGTTCCACGACGCGAGCACCTTGTCGTCCCGGCCCGGGTGGATCCGGCGCTCCCGCGCCGCGTAGAGCTTCGTCTTGATCGCCGCGATGCGCTCGCCGTCGGGCTCGCCGGCCACGTAGAGGATGCTCTTGCCCTCGAAGTTGGGACCGCGATCCACACCCCAGTACCGCGCGGCGTGCTCGGCGTCGGCGTCGCCCAGCACCTCGCGTAATTCGTCGGGTGCCCACACGAAGAACTTGCCCTCGTGGCCCTCGGAGTCGGCGTCCTGCGAAGAATAGAAGCCCCCGGCCGGGTCGGTCATCTCGCGCAGGATGTAGTCGAGCGTCTCCTCGCAGACACGGCGACACTCCGGGTCGCCGAAGGCCAGCCAGCCGTGGAGGTACAGCGAGGCGAGCTGGCCGTTGTCGTACAGCATCTTCTCGAAGTGCGGCACCAGCCAGTGCGCATCCACCGAATAGCGGTGGAAGCCGCCGCCGACCTGGTCGTACATCCCGCCGCGCGCCATCATCGCCAGGGTCGTGTGCGCCGTCTGGCGCGCCCGCGCGTTCTGGGTCCGCTTCCAGTAGCGCAGCACGAACTCCCAGATCATCGGCTGCGGAAACTTGGGCGCGCCGCCCAGGCCTCCGTCCGCATCGTCGAACTGCGCCGAGATGAACTGGAACGCCTCGCCTAGGATCGCGGGCGTCAGGAGCTCGGTGGCCGCCCGCAGGCGCTCGGACTGGCCGAGCGCCTCGCTGATCCTCCGCGACGACTCGACGACCTCGCCACGGCGCGTCGACCAGGCGTCGGCGATCGCGGCGAGCAGGCGCGGGAACCCGGGCAGCCCGTGGCGGTCGACCGGCGGGTAATAGGTGCCGCCGTAAAAGGGCGCGCCGTCGGGCGTCAGGAACACGGTCATCGGCCACCCGCCGTGGCCGGTCAACGACTGGACGGCCTGCATGTAGATCTGGTCGACGTCCGGGCGCTCCTCGCGATCGACCTTCACGTTCACGAAGTGGCGGTTCATCACGCCGGCGATGTCGGGATTCTCGAACGACTCGTGCTCCATCACGTGACACCAGTGGCAGGCGGAGTACCCGACGGACAGGAGGAGCGGCTTGTCTTCGGCGCGGGCTTTCGCGAACGCCTCGTCGCCCCACGGATACCAGTCGACCGGATTGTGCGCGTGCTGCAGGAGGTAGGGGCTGGTCTCGCGGGCCAGGCGGTTTTCCGCCACGTGGCGATCCGTCAACGCGCGAACGGCAGCGCGCTGACCGTCGCGGCCGCCGTCGTCCCGGCGAAGCGAACCGACACGCGCGTACCCGGCTCGGCGTGCTGGCGCCGCACGAACGCCAGGGCGATCGGGCGCGAGAGACCGAACGACCACGTCGCGCTCGTCACCTTGCCGATCGACGCGCCGTCGACCACGACTTCGGCGCCCTGCGGCGGAACCTGCTCGCCCTCGAGGGTCAGGCCGCGCAGCATTCGGTTCACGTGACCCCGGTCTCGGATCCTCACGACGACTTCCTGGCCGGGATAGCAGCCTTTCGTCTGGGAGATCAGATTCTCGAACGGAATCTCCGGCAGGAGCACCGACTCGTCGACATCGTGACCGAAGAGCGGAGTGCCGGCCTCGATCCGCAGAGGCTCGAAAGCCTCGGGACCGATCGGCCGTGCCCCCGCCCCGAGCAGCGCCTCGCGCACTTTTGACGCCTCGGCGAGCGGGCACATGATCCAGACCTCGGCCTCGCCGGTCTCTCGGCCGCCGCTCACGAGCCGCACGGGTATCTCCCCGAGCTTGGCGACCACGTGAGACCACGGCGTGTCGGGCGGACGCGCGCCGGTCAGCCGCTCGCTGGCCGTCGCAGCCTGCGGGCCCGCCAGGACGAAGAGGGCGTGCTCGCGCGAGACATCCTCGATCGCCACTTTCTCCGAGAACAGATAGTGATCGAGCGCCTCGGCGGTCTTGGCGGCCGTTGCCGGCGGCGTGACGACGAAGATCCGATCGTCGGCGACCCAGATGAAGAGGACGACCTGCACTTTGCCGTGGACGTCGAGCAAGGTCGCCGCGCATCCCTGGCCCGGACCGAGGGCCTTGATCTCGTTGCTCACGAGCGCGTGCAGGAAGCTCGCGCGATCGCGGCCGGTGAGCTCGAGCACGCCGAAGTCGGTGCGATCGAGCAACCCGACCTTCTGGCGCGCGAGCGCGTATTCTTCGGATGGAGCCATGGCGTCATTCTACATGACGACGTCCTCGGCCGTGACGCGCCGGAGCGGCGCGCGGACGCGCCGGGGCGCGTGGACGGCGCGTGCTAGACTGCGCCCGGTGCGACCGCCGGCACACTTCACGATTCGCCGCTTCCAGCGTCGCCTGCTCGCCTGGTACGCCGAGCATGGTCGCGACCTGCCCTGGCGGCGAACCCGGAAGCCATACCGCGTGCTGGTGTCCGAGATCATGCTGCAGCAGACGCAGGTCGACCGCGTCGTGCCGAAGTATCACGAGTTCCTCCGTCACTATCCGACAATCGAGAAGCTCGCCGCGGCGCCTGTCGATGCCGTCCGGCGCCTCTGGTACCCCCTCGGCTACAACATCCGTCCGATCCGGCTTCACGCGATCGCGTGCGAGAGCGTCGCCCGCTACGGCGGACGACTCCCCGACCGCGAGGAGGCGCTGCGGCAGATGCCGGGCATCGGCCGCTACACGGCCGGCGCGATCCTGTCGTTCGCCTACGGGCAGGACACCGCGGTGCTCGACACCAACGTTCGCCGAGTCCTGGGCCGCGTCTTTCTCGGCCCGCGCCGACTCGCGCGCGTTCGCGGGCAACGGGTCTTCTGGGATCTCGCCGCGTCGCTCGTGCCGCGTGGTCGCGGCTACGACTTCAACCAGGCCCTCATGGATTTCGGCGCGACCTGGTGCACACCGCGCAAGCCCCGCTGCGCCCCCTGTCCCATGAAGCGCTTCTGCGCCACCTACCGGCTTGCCTAGTCTCGTCGAGGTCGTGGCCGGGTTGATCCAGGACGACAAGGGCCGCTATCTGATCACTCGGCGCCGCGACGGCTCGCACCTCGCGGGCATGTGGGAGTTCCCGGGCGGCAAGCGCGAGCCCGGCGAATCGCTCGAGGACGCGCTCCGCCGCGAGCTCACCGAGGAGCTGTCGGCGTCCTTCGACGTCGGCGAAAAGGTCGAGACCGTCCGGTGGGACTATCCGGAGCGGACGGTCGTCATCCACTTCTATCGTTGCCGCTTCGAGTCGGGAACGATCGAGCCGCGCGAGTCGCAGGCGATGGAATGGGTGGCGCCGGAGCGCCTCGAGGAGCTCGAGTTCCCGCCGGCCGATCGCGCGCTGATCGCGCGGCTCAGCCGATAGAGCCGGCCGACAGCCGAACCAAGCCGCCGGCGGCAAGCCGCCCTTCTACGACGGGCCGCCGATCCGGCGAAGCATCAAGATGACTTCGTTCCCGTTGCCGCCGGTCAGCACCGGATAGTATTGGTCGGTGGTGAAGAGGAGCTTGCCGCCGACGCGGATCCGAGCCCGTACCGTGTAGCGACGCCTCAGATCGATCTTCGAAGCATCGTAGGGAATCTCGAAGGCGATCGGCGGATTCCCCGGGCTCTCGATCATCGCTCGGCCGAGTACCTGGGCCTCGACGTCGGCCTTCGCGGGGTCCTCGAGCGTCACCTCGAAGATCGCGTCCGGGGGAAGCGCCATGCGCTCGTGGAATGTGGCCGTTCCCTTCACCTGTGCCAGCGCCTCGTCCGCCGCGAACAGGCTCGCGGCAATCACGGTCGAGACCAGCACCGTCCGAAGGCACCTAACCATCATTCCCTCCCTCCCGTTGCGGCGATTGTTGGGCTCATCGGGTCAGGCATAAACTGGACTTTGGTCGTGTCGGCCCACTCCCCCTGTCCTAGCGATCTCGGCTCCATACACGCTCCCAGAGGTCGAGCCGGGCCTTCAACGGATCAGTGCCGACGATCGCGCCCGAGTTGGTGAAGTGCATGAGCCGATCGACCATGCGATCGTGCCTGGGCCACGTCGGCCGCCCGCCGCCGTTCGGGTCGGTGGTCAACCCGAAGCTGACCCAGTAGGCGCTGACCAGATCGGCCATCGCGCGGTCGGTCGGAGTCACCTTGCTCTTCCCCACGAGCGCCGCCGGGATGTTCATGGCGAAAGGGATCTCATAGCCGTGCAGGGTCCCGATGTGCTGGCCGCGCTGCGCTTGCGAAACATAGGCGAAGCGGTAGAGCCACACGGTCTGCCCGGCGCGCGCCATCTGGTTCGCGAAGTGGCGCGCCGGCTCCACGAGCGTCCGGTCGGCGAAGACCTGCTGCTTGAGCTCGTCGAACGTGTGATCGCCGAGCGGGTCGTAGAGCGTGCGCGCCTGGGGCGCGTCCGGGCCGAACAGGCCAAACAGCTCGTGCTTGGTGCTGGCCGAGCCGATCGCGAGGTCGCGGTCGTTGGCGCCGATGATGACGGGCACGACCGCTTGGCGGCCGGCGGCCAGTGCGGCTTCAGGACGTTCGGGCAGAAAGCGGCCGTCGATGATCGACATCGCCATCCCCGAAGGCGTGGTGTCCGCCGACAGCGCTTTCAGCGTGGCGGCGGCGCTGACGCCCTCGAGAAGCTTCTCCGCGGGCAGCGCGCGCAGCTGGTTCAGGGCGGCGGCCCCCTCACCCGTCACACCGACCGAGCGGCTCCAGTCCGTCGCGATCTTCTCGGCCGTCGCGAGGTCCGAAGACGGGATGACCTTGGCCCGCGGACCCGGCGTGCCGGGGGACTGCAAGATCGCGCGGTGGAAGAGCTCGCGCGACATTGGCGAAACGAGGTGCGCGAGCACCGAGCCGCCGCCGGCCGACTCGCCGAAGATGGTGACCTGGTGCGGGTCGCCGCCGAAGACAGCGACATTGCTGCTCACCCATTGCAGGGCGGCAAGCTGATCCAGTGAACCCATAGTTGCCTCGCACATCGTCCGGCGACTCGTCGGCCAGTGCCGGATGCGCGAAGTAGCCGAAGCGACCGAGCCGGAAGTTCATGCTGACGATCATCACGCCCTTCGCCGCCATCGCGTCGAACGGGTAGACTGGCGCACCGCCGTGGACCATCGCGCCCCCGTGCATCCAGACCATGACTGGAAGAGGTCGCGCTGGGCTCTGGGCAGGCCGCCAGACATTGAGGGTGAGGCAATCCTCGGACTTGGCCACGTTGTCGGTCTGCATGCAGGCCGCACCGAATCGGTTGGCGTCCTTCACGCCGGTCCAGGGCCGTACCGGCTGCGGGCCACGCCAGCGAAGATCGCCGACTGGAGGCGCGGCATAGGGGATGCCCTTCCAGCTGATCACGCCGCCGGCGATCACGCCGCGAACGGCTCCGCCCTCCACCGAGAGCGTCGCGGCAGGAGGCCCGGGCGACTGGGAGAAGGCCGTGCCCGAGAGGAGAGCAAGGCTCGGGATAGCGAGGGCCAGCCGGCGAAGTGATCACGTGTGCCATACGCGTGCCGACGCAATTGTTCGGCGTGGAGCATCACACCATAAAGCTGGACCTTGGTCCGAGGTACAATCAACCCCTTTCTCACGACAGCGGGTACGAGGAGCCATGGACCTGCCGAGAACGGCGAGCACGGTGGTGATCGGCGGCGGCGTGGTGGGCTGCAGCATCGCCTACAATCTCGCGCGGCGAGGCCTTCGCGACGTGGTCGTCGTCGAGCGCGAAACGGTCGGCTCGGGGACGACGAGCAAGGCCGCGGGCGGCATCCGCGCGCAGTTTCCAACCGAGACCGAGATCCGCTTCTCGCTCGAAGCCATCCGGGTCTTCGAGCGCTTCGAAGACGAGTTCGGCGTGGATCCCGGCTACAAGAAGATCGGCTACCTCTTTCTCCTTTCCGAGGAGCGACAGCTCCGCGCTTTCGAGCCGCGCATCGCGCTGCAGACAGGGCTCGGCGCGGACGTGCGGGTCATCACGCCGGACGATGCGCGCAAGCTCGTGCCGGCGCTCCGGGTTGACGACCTGATCGCGGCGGTGTGGGGGCCCGGCGACGGCCTCGCCGGCCCCGCCGAGGTGACGGCCGGCTTCGCCAGGCGCGCGCGCGAGCTCGGGGTGAAAATCGTCGAGGGCGTCCGCGTCGAGTCGATCGAGCTGGCGGGGAAGCGCGTGACCGGCGTGACGACCACGACCGGGGCGATCTCGTCGCCGCTCGTGATCAACGCCGCGGGGCCCTCGGCCGCGCGCGTCGCCCGCCTCGCGGGCGTGGATCTGCCCGTACACCCGCGCCGCCGGCACATCTTCTTCACCGAGCCCTTCCCGGCGATACCCGGACCCGTGCCGCTGACGACAGACGTCACCAGCGGCTTCTACTTCAGGAAAGAGATGGAGCAGGTTCTGCTGAGCCCCGGCGACGTCGAGGACATCGGCGAGGACTTCGACGTCCCGATGGATCCCGGCAAGGTCGAGGAAGCGGTGCAGAAGGCGATCCAGCGCTTGCCGATCATCGGCGACGCGCGCATCGCCGGGGGGTGGGCCGGACTGCGTCCGCTCACGCCCGACGATCACGCGATCATCGGATGGGCGCCGGGTGTCGAGGGCTTCTTCGTGGCGGTCGGCTTCGGAGGCCACGGCTTCCAGCACTCGCCCGCGACCGGCCGGTACGTCGCAGAGTGGCTGGTCGACGGCAAGCCATCCATGGACCTATCGCTGTTCGATCCCGGACGATTCGGCCGGCCGCACACCGCCGCCGAGATCAAGGTCGACGCCGAGTAGGCTCGTGAAGATCGCCGACGTCCGGGTGGTCCTCGCCGACATTCCCGTGAAGCGCCCGCACAAGATGTCGTTCACCACGCTCCAGGCGGTGAACTTCGCCTTCGTCCGCCTCGAGACGGCCGACGGCCTCATCGGCTGGGGCGAGGCCGCGTGCCTGGGCGGGCCGACGTGGAGCGAGGAGTCGTCCGAGTCGGTCGCCGTCACGATCGAGCGCTACATCGCGCCGTGGCTCGTCGGGCGCGATGCCACCTCGATCGAGGCGCTCAGCCGCGAGATGGCGAAGCGAGTGCAAGGCAACCCCTTCGCGCGCGCCGCGGTCGAAATGGCGCTCTGGGACCTGAACGGCCGGGCGCTCGGCGTCCCCGTGCATCGCCTGCTCGGCGGCCGCGTGCGGGAGCGCGTGCCCCTGTCGTGGTCGCTCGCGGTCGAGAGCGCGGACGCCGAAGTGAGCGAGGCGCGCGAGAAGGTGGCGCGCGGCCACCGCATCTTCAAGATCAAGACCGCCGCGCACCCGGTGGCCCACGACGTCGAGCGCGTCCGCCGGCTGCGTGAGGCCGTCGGGCCGACCATCTCCTTGCGCGTGGACGCGAACCAGGGCTGGGATCGCGCCACGGCGCTCCAGGCCATCCGCGCCCTCGAGCCCTACAACCTGGACTTCGTCGAGCAGCCGGTCCCGCGCTGGGACGGCGAAGGCATGGCCGAGATCGCGCGCGCGGTGACCGTTCCGGTGATGGCCGACGAGTCCTGCTGCTCGACCCACGACGCGCTCGCGATCGCCCGGCGCGGCGGCGTGAGCATCCTCGCGCTCAAGCTGACGAAGTCCGCCGGCATCCTGGGCACGATGGCCATCGCGCGAATCGCCGAGGCGGCGGGGATGACCTGCTACGTGGGCTGCATGATCGAGACCTCGCTCGGCACCGCGGCCTACCTGCAGGTGGCGCTCGCGGCGGCGCCGGTGACGTGGGGCTGCGAGCTGTTCGGCCCCTTGCTCCTCGAGGGCGATGTGGTACGCCGGCCCGTGCAGTACGCCGACGGCGCGATCCTCGCGCTCGACGGCCCCGGGCTCGGCGTCGAGCTCGACGAAACCCGCCTGAAGGAGTGGTCGCGCCAGCGCTGAGTCTCAGCGCCTCTTCGTGAGGAACGCCTCCATCCCGCGCTTGGCGTCCCCGGCGGCGAAGGACGCGTGGTGCGCACTCTCGCAGAACCGGGCGCAGGCGCGGAAGTCGGCCTCGGTGCGCCGCCGCGCGTACTGCTTGTTCTGCTTCATCGCGATCGGGGCGAATCGGGCCATGGTCTGCGCGAGCGCCATCGCCTCGGACAGGAGATCCCGCCGCGCGACGACCTTGATCGTCAGTCCGGCCTCCTGCGCCTGCCTGGCGTCGAGCGAGTCGCCGCTCAGGACCAGATAGAGCCCGCGGCTCATCCCGATCGTGTTCCACAGAAGCTCGAGGCCGAAGACCGCCGGGATCCCGTCGCGAATCTCCGGCATCCCGTAGCGCGCGTTCTCGGACGAGATCCGGATGTCGGCCAGCAGCGCCAGCTGACAACCGGCGCCCATGGCCCACCCGTTCACCGCCGCGATCACCGGCACGTCGAGCATGCGCACCTGATCGTAGAGGAGCTCGAACTCCCGCACCCACTCCTCGGCTTCGGGTCCGGTCATATCCTTCGCTTCGGTGAGGTCCTGGCCGGCGCTGAACGCCTGGTCGCCCGCGCCCGTGATGACGACGGCGCGAACGCTCTCGTCACCCTTGATCGTGCTCAGCGCATCGGCCAGCTCCACCTTCAGCGCCCGATTGAGCGCGTTCAACACCCGCGGCCGATCGAGCGTGATCACCACGACATCCCCCGTCCGCTCCCAAACGATGTGCTCGTACATGCAAAACCTCCTCGCCTACGATCGCGCCGACTCTAGCACGCGATCCGCCGCCCGAACCGAAGCCTAAGCCTCAACCAAAACCGCGGCGGCGGGGAGGCCGGGGATGGCGAGGGGGATTCTGGGACCCGTTCCCTCCAAGGGTCAACGGACGCATCGCGAATGATGGAGTCCAGCCGCAAAGGGCATGCGAACGCGTGCCGCGTGGTCCCAGAACCCCCTCGCCATCCCCGGCCTCCCCGCCGCCGCGCCACAAAGCCGACGCGTCTGATACCGTGCAGGAAATGGAGTCGATCGCAGAGCTGCTGGAGCGTCGCGCCCGCGACGACGCGGCAAAGGCATTTTGCGTCTTCGGCGATTTCACCCTTTCCTTCGGCGACCTTCACGACCGGGTGAATCGGCTGGCGAATGGCTTCGCGGCTCTTGGTCTGCGAGCGGGCGATCGCGTCGCGGTCATGCTGGGGAATCATCCCGATCACCCGGTGGTGTTCCTGGCGCTCGCCCGTCTCGGCGCCACCCAGGTCCCCGTCAATGTTCATCTCCGCGGGCTCGGGCTCGAGTACGTGCTGGCGCACTCCGAGGCGCGAGCCATCGTCGCAGACGAGCGCTTCGCTCGAGAGCTGACCCCGTCCGTGGCGAAGAGCTCGCTCTCCTTGCTGGTCTGGCGCGGCACGCCGGTGCCGGCGGGTTCCGCTCGATCCGTGAGCCTCGACGACGTCCTCACCGCCGCCACCACGCTGAACCCACCGCGCGGCACGCCCGCGGCCGAGATGGTCGTGTCGATCACCTACACCTCGGGGACGACCGGGCCACCCAAAGGGGTCATGCTCGGCGAGCGGCCGTACTTGCTGGCGGGCCACGTGACCGGACAGCTCGCGGAGGTGCGCGCGGGCGACGTCATGCTGACCTGGGAGCCGCTCTATCACATCGGCGGAAGCCAGGTGATCGTCACCTGCCTGCAGTACGGCGTGCCGATGGCGTTGCTCGAGAGATTCAGCGCCTCGGCGTTCTGGAGCGAAGCGCGACGCTACAGGGTGACGCAGATGCACTACCTGGGGGGCGTGCTCGGCCTGCTGCTCAAGCAGCCGCCGAGCCGCGACGACCTCGATCACTCCGTGCGCGTCGCCTGGGGCGGCGGAGCGCCCGCGCACCTCTGGGAGCCGTTCGAGCGCCGCTTCGGTGTGCGGATCCGCGAAGCCTACGGGATGACCGAGGCGGCCAGCTTCACCACGATCAACCTCGAGGGGCGCGTGGGCTCGATCGGGCGACCCGTCCCGCACTTCGACGTGAAGATCCTCACCGAGGACGGCCGCGCGGCGGCGACGCACGAGACGGGGCAGATCGTCGTGCGCGAGCGGGAGCCGGGACTCCTCATGAAGGGATACTTGAAGGACGACGAGCGCACCGCCGAGGCGCTACGCGATGGCTGGCTCTACACCGGCGACTTCGGCGCGCGCGACGCCGACGGCTTCTTGTACTTCGCCGGGCGGAGGCGGGACCGACTCCGCCGGCGCGGCGAGAACGTCTCGGCGTGGGAGATCGAGCAGGTCCTCTCGATGCACACGGACGTCGAGGCGTGCGCCGCGATCGGCGTTGCGTCGGACGTGGGCGACGAGGACATCAAGGTCTTCGTCAAGCCGATCGACGGCAAGCGGCTCGATCCGCTCGACCTCATCCGCTGGTGCGAGAGCCACCTGGCCTACTTCCAGATCCCGCGCTACGTCGAGCTCGTCGACGACTTTCCGAGGACGCCGACCGAGCGCATCCGCAAGGACCAGCTGTCGACCTCGACCGCGACGTGCTGGGATCTCGAGCGCTCCGGCTACCGCGCCCGGCGCGCGACCTAGGACCGGAGCTCGTCCCTGGGCGTATTGACGCTGCGCGCGCCCCCGCATAGCATGAGGGCCGCTCGGCTCCGCACCCACCCTTCGGTGGTGCGCGCGGAAAGCCGCCGCGGGATGGCATCCCGCCGGCCGAAGCGCGCCTGTCGATTTGGAGGATCACGATGATCGAACGAGCTCGCGTCGCCTTGCTGGCAGCGCTCCTGGTCGTCGGGCTCACCGTGCCAGCCCTCGCCCAGAAGCCCGTGAAGATCGGCGTCCTGACACCGCTCTCGCCGCCGGGCGACGCCGCCGCCGGACAGTTCATCGTTCGCGGCACCAAGATGGGCGCGGAGGAAGTGAACGCGCGCGGTGGCGTCCTCGGCGGGCGCAAGATCGAGCTCGTCATCGAGGACGACTCCGGCACTCCGGAGAAGGGCGCCGCGGCATTCCGCAAGCTGGCGACCCAGGATCAGGCGGTCGCCGTCGTCGGCCAGTTCCACAGCTCGGTGATGACGGCGGTCCAGGCGCTCGCCGAGCAGTTCAAGGTCCCGGTCTTCTCCACGCAAGCCTCGGCGCGGTCGATCACCGAGCAGCACCTGAGCTACACCTTCCGCACGCACGTGATCGATCCCGACCGCTGTCAGATGTGGACGCGCTGGGTCAAGGAGCGTGGCTTCAAGCGCGCCGCCCTGATCACGGAGAACACGGACTACGGCGTGGGTCTGGTCGACGAGACCAAGAAGGCGTTCGCGTCGCTCTACCCCGGCGCCGAGCTGAAGACGATCATCTTCGATCGCGCGGTCGTCGATCTCACCCCGCAGCTGCTCGAGATCAAGAACTGGAAGCCGGACGTGCTGTTGAACGGCGGCATCGGCACGCCGATGTACCTGATCATCAAGCAGGCTTTCGACGTGGGACTGCACCCGGCGGTCCCGATGCTGATCTCGTACGACGCGCCGGCGCGGCCCGAGTACTGGAAGAATCTCGGCGAGAAGGGCACCTGGGCTTCCTTCATCGTCTACTACCATCCGACGATGCGGCTGACGACCCGCGGCGAGGCCTTCCGCAAGAAGTACATGGCCGACTTCAAGGAAGACCCGATCTACGGCGCGCTGAACGGATACTCGCAGGTCGTCCTCCTGGCCGACGCGTTGAACGCCGCCAAGAGCGACAAGACCGAAGATCTGGTCAAGGCCCTGCTGGCCGGCAAGTTCGAGGGCTGGAACGGCACGATCAGCTTCACGCGCGGCGAGGGCCCGTACTGGCAGCAGTGGACGCCGCCGATGCTGGTGACCCAGTACACGAAGCCGGAGATGCCGTTCGCCGAGGTCAAGATCGTCTTTCCTACCGAGCTCAAGACGGGAGACTGGATGGCGGCGCCCAAGCGCTGAGGCGGCAGGGCGCTCCGCATGGACGCGTTCCTCCTGTCTCAGTACGTGCTGTCCGGGGTCGTCATCGGCGTGATCTACAGCCTGATGGCGCTGGGGATCACCTTCATCTACAGCATCATGAAGATGATCAACTGGGGCATGGGCGAGTTCTACATGATCGGCAGCTACGTCCAGTACGCGCTGATCGTGAACCTGGTCGGCCCCCGTCACTGGTACCTGGCGCTGCCGCTGGCGATGGGGGCCGTCTTCCTGCTCGGGCTGATCGTCCAGCGCTATCTCCTGCGGCCGATGTTCGTGGGCGGCGTCGAGCGGCGCGATGAGTACGCGACCATCATCACGATCGCGCTGATGGTCTTCTTCAGGAATCTCGCGATCGTCCTCGGCGGCCCGAACCAGTACGCGCCCCCGGACTACGCGCGGCCGGTGACGCTCGGCACCCTGCCCATCTCGGGCAACCGCTTCGTCGCGCTGATCGGCACGCTCGTCCTGCTCGGGCTCTTCTATCTGGTGATCAAGAAAACGTGGATCGGGCGCGCGCTACGGGGCGCCGCCCAGAACCGCGTGGGCATCCAGACGGCGGGCATCGACGTGCTCCGCCTGGACATGCTCGCGTTCGGCGTCGGCGTCGCGCTGGCCGCGGCGGCCGGCGCGCTCCTGGCGCCGGACTTTCTCGTCTATCCCGAGAACGGCGCCATCTCGACCTTCAAGGGGTTCGAGATCATCGTCATCGGCGGCCTTGGCTCGATCCTCGGCAGCATCGTCGGCGGCGTGCTGTTGGGCGTGATCGAAGCCCTGGGCTCGGTCTTCATCTCCGCCGCCTACAAAGACCTCTACGGCTTCCTCCTCCTGATCGCGCTCCTCGTCTTCCGCCCGACCGGCCTATTCGGCGAGCGCGAACGCACCGTCTAGCCGTGCCGGATCGCACGCGACCACACCGAGCGTGAGGCGGACGGGGCCTGTCGCCGGGTGTCCCCGCGCGGCCGGCTCCGTCACCCGCTCGCCCGAATCGCAGCTCTTCGAGCTGCGGACGGGACGAGGGGGTCCCACTCCGCCGACCGCGCGGGGCCACCCCCGGCGCCACCCGTCCGGTCACGCTTGAGTCGTTCGCATGATCCGGACCGGGCGAAGGCTTAGACCGGCTTGAAGGCTGCCGGGAGACGCTTGATGCCGTGGACGAAGTTGGAGCGAAGCTTTTCGGGCTTGCCGGTGGCCTCGATGTCGGGCAGGCGGCCGAGAAGCTCGGTCATCATGACCACGACCTCGCGACGGGCGAGATGCGAGCCCAGGCAGAAGTGCGGTCCGCCCGTTCCGAACCCGCCCTGATGGTTCGGCTCGCGCGTGACGTCGAAGCGGTACGGGTCCTTGAAGTGCGCCTCGTCGCGGTTCGCCGAGGCGTACCACATCGCGACCTTCTGCCCCTTGAGCATCTCGACGCCGCCGAAGGTGACGTCGCGCGTGAGCGTCCGCCGCATGTGCAGGACCGGGCTTCCCCACCGCACGATCTCCTCGGCGGCCGTGAGCGCGTGCCCCTCGAGGTCGCCGAGCCATCGGCGCTTCTCGTCCGGGAACTGAGTGAGCGCCCAGAGCCCGTGGCTGATCGCGTTGCGCGTGGTCTCGTTGCCGGCGGCGATGAGCAGCAGGATGAACGGCCCGAGGTCCTCCGGCGGCAGGGCCTCCCCGTCCACCTCGGCATGGACGAGCGTCGTTGCGATGTCTTCCTGAGGATGCTCGAGCCGGCTTTTGCCGAGCCAGAGGCCATAGTCGCGCAGCTCGTGACCCGCCTGGGCGAGTGATTCTTTCGTTCCGCCGTACTCGGGGTCGCCGCCCGCGAGGAGCCGGTTCGTCAGGTCGAGGAGCCTCGGGCGGTCGGTCTCGGGGACACCCACCATGTCGCAGATGATGGCGACCGGCAGCGCCGAGGACACTTCCGACACGAACTCCACCCGCCCCTTGGGGGCGATCGCGTCGACGATCTCGCGCGCCCGGCGCCGCACCGAATCCTCGGCCTTCGCCACCATGCGCGGCGTGAAGCCGCGGTTGACGATCGACCGGAGCTTCGTGTGCTTGGGCGGATCGGTGGAGATCATCGACCTGATCCCGAGACGATCCGTGTCCTCCGGGTCCGTCAGCACCTGGATGCCGTAGGCGGAGCTGAACGTCTCCCAGTCGCGTGACGCGGCGACGATATCGTCGAATCGGGTCAGCGACCAGAACCCGCGCCCGGAGTCGGGATGCTGGTGCCACGCGATCGGGCGCTCGCGTCGCAGGCGGGCCAGCGCGCCGTCGACGTCGTCCCGGAGCCAGAAGTCGAAGCTCCCGGGATTGATCTCGTCGAGGGCCAGAGTGGTCGTGGGTATGGGAACGTCGCTCATGGGTGGCCCTCCGTGGGTCGCCGGCGTCTGTTTACGGCTCCCTCCGATTAAACCATTGGCTACACTCGGGTCAAGACTCTATCGGGAGCAGGAGACCGACATGCGGGTCGTCGTCGACTACACCCTCTGCGAGAGCAACGCGGTGTGCATGCGCCTGGTGCCGGAGGTCTTCGAGGTGCGCGACGACGACCGGCTGTACCTGAAGACCGAGCGGCCACCTGAAGCGCTCCGAGCGCGCGTGGACGAAGCCGTCCGCCGCTGCCCGAAACAGGCGTTGTCTATCGTCGAGGACTAGCGCATCTTCCACACCGGCTTGCGCTTCTCCCGGAAGGCGCGCGGGCCTTCGGCGCCATCCTCGCTCTCCGCGACCTCCTGATCGAGCTGGCGCGCGTAGGACGCCAGCGACGGATCGAAAGCCGCCGTCAGCCGGTACAGCCGGACCGCGGCCTGCACGGCGAGCGGTGAGCTGTCGCAGATCATCTCCGCCATCTCCTCACACGTCGCGATCAGCTTCTCGCGCGGCACGACCTTGTTGACGATGGCCTGGCGATAGCATTCGTCGGCGGTGAGCCGGCCGTTGCACAAGGTGAGATAGGCCGCGGTGGTGCGCGGCAGCGCCGCATAGAGATTGTGCGCCGAGCCCAATCGTCCGACCTTCGTGTGCGTGTCGCCGATCCAGGCCGTGCTCCGCCATGACGCGAAGCTGGCACTGCAGCGCGAGCGACAGCCCGACGCCGACCGCGAAGCCGTTGATGGCGGCGATCAGCGGTTTCTCCAGATTGGCGTCGCTGGGCTGGCCGCCGCCGCCCCAGTGGAACAGCGGGTTGTTCGGATCCTCGTGCGGGGTCCGCTTGCCCTGCGCCTGGTACGATGCCAGGAACTTGACGTCGCGGCCGGCGCAGAACGCCTCGCCGGCTCCGGTCACGATGCCGACGTAGATGTTCGGATCGAGGCCGATGTCGCGCCAGCAGGACCGCAGCTCCGCATAGGCATAGCTGTGCAGCGCGTTGCGCACCTCGGGCGGTTGATCGTGACGTACGCGACGTGGCCCTTCTTCTCGTAGATCACGTGCTCGAGCTTCTTCGGCATCGTCGAGGGATCGTACGGCGACTCGTATCTCGGCATCGCGAAGCTCCGTTGAGTGGTGAGGTGAGCTGCAGCTTACGCCTCCGCGGCCGGCTAGTCGGACTTGGCGCCGGGGCGTGAGGACCGGCGCCAGGGCCGGAATGCGCGCCGCCAGGCGCCGGCCGATGCCTGACACATTCCCACGAGCCCTCCCGGATAGCCCCGGGCGATGACGATCACGAGCAGGGCGAAGAGCACCATGCGCACTTCGCCCCACGCGCGCAGCGCCTCCGAGAGTACCTCGATGAACGACCGCGCCGAGAATGGGCCCCGCGAACGTTCCGAGGCCGCCGACGATGACCATGACGACGATCATGGCCATCTCGTTGAACTTCATCGGCGTCGGCGACAGCAAGCCCACGTAGTGGCCCTGGAAGCCGCCGGCCACCGCCGCGAAGACGGCCGAGACGGCGAAGACGAATCGCTTCCACTTGAAGGTATCGACCCCCATGACCGCGGCCGCCTCCTCGTCGTCCCGGATCGCGCGCATGTAGGACGCCGATCCGTGAGTCGATGAGCTCGCGCGCGACGAGCACCGCCGCCATCGCGAGGGCGAGAAACAGATAGTAGTAGGCGCGTCGGGCGCGGTGTCCCGAACAGCAACGGCGCAGCCAGGCCGAGGTCGCCTCGCGTGATCCCGTACTCGACCGTGATCAGCAGCCGCACCGACTCGGCGAACGCCCAGGTGGCGAGCGCCAGGTAGATCGCGCGCATCCGAGACACAGCGTACCGAGCCCGTAGCCGATCGCGGCCGCCACGACGACCCCGGCCGCCGATACCCGCGAGAATCGGCACGTGCGCGTACAGCACGAGCAGCGCCGAGGTGTAGGCGCCGATCGCCGGCGAACGTGTGATGCGCCAGCGAGAACTGTCCGGTGTACCCGGCCAGCAGGTTCCAGCCGATCGCGAGGATCACGTAGTAGAAGCTCGTCACCAGCACGTGCGTGTGGTACTCGGATGCGGCCCACGGCACCCACCCGAGCGCCGCGTACGCGAGCACGCACCAGCCGAGGCGACGAGTCAGCCGCGGCAGGCTCAGGCTCCGAGGAGCGCGTCGCGGATGATCTCGCGCAGCTGATCGGCGAAGGCCTGGCGCGGGCCCTCGCGTCGTACGCGGCCGATCTCGAGCATGTAGAGGTAGTCGGAGACCTCCACCGCCTTCGTGATGTTCTGGTCGACTAGCAGAATTGTCACGCCGGCGGCCTGGACCTCCCGCAAGCGCTCGTAGACCTGCTCGGCGATGCGCGGCGCCAGGCCCGCCGAGGGCTCGTCGACCAGGAGCAGGCTCGGATCGGTCGCGAGCTCCTTGGCGACCGAGAGCATCTTCGCCTCGCCGCCCGAGAGGACCGTGGCGCGCAGGCGGCGCTTGTCACCGAGACGCGGGAAGGCCGTGTAGGCCCGCTCGAGCATCCCGTCGACGCGGGCCGGCTCGCGCCGGAACACCCAGGCGCCCGATCTGGAGATTCTCCTGCACCGTGAGCTGCGGAAAGATGTTGGCGCCCTGCGGGACGTAGCCGATCCCGCAGCCGCTTCAGCGCATGGGGCGGCGAGGCGCTCGACGTGGCGTCCGTCGAAGACGATCCGGCCCGCTCTCGGACGGAGGAACCCGAAGATCGTCTTGAGCAGGGTGGATTTCCCGGCGCCGTTCGGTCCGATGATCCCGGTCACGGTGCCGCGCGTCGACGCCGAGGCTCGGACGCCGTTCAGGATGTCGATGCCCTCGACGTATCCGGCGACGATCCCCTGTCCAGCTCGAGCAGCGCCACTTAGCGCCCCAGGTAGGCTTCGAGCACCACGGCGTGACTGGCGATTTCTTCGAACGATCCCTCGGCGATGAGCTTGCCCTCGTGCATCACCGACACCCGCCGGCACAACCGGCGCAAGGTCGCCATCTCGTGGGACACGATCAGGAACGTCACCCCCTCCTCGCGGTTCATCCGGAGGATCGTCTCCATGATCGTGTCCTTGATCGTCGGATGCACGCCGGCGAACGGCTCGTCCATCAGGAACAGATGGATCGGGCGAACCATGAGGCCGCGGGCGATCTGTAGCAGCATGCTCTGGCCGCCCGACAGCTCCTTGGCCGGCCCGTGGCGATGACCGTCGAGCGTGACGAGCCCGAGCAGCCGACGCGCGCGATCGAGGTTCTCGGGCATCGGGCGCTGCCCGCTCACGGTCCGCGCTCGTCCAGCGCCGGCAGCAGGACGTTTTCCCGCACCGTCATGTTCCCGAAGAGCTTCGGCGTCTGGAACGTGCGGGCGACACCGCGCGCAGTGATCTCGTGCGGCCGCAGACGATCGATGCGCTCGCCCCGCAGACGGATCTCTCCGGCGTCGGCGCGATACAGGCCCGAGAGGAGGTTGACCGTCGTCGTCTTGCCCGACCCGTTCGGTCCGATCAGCCCTCGAATCTCGCCGGGGCAGACCGCGAGCGGAAGATCGTCCACGGCCACCAGCCCGCCGAACCGCTTCGTGAGACCGCGCGTCTCGAACGAGCCACCCGCTCGGCGCGCCGGCGGCCTCCGTCACACCAGCGGCTCCCAGAACCGCTGGATCTCGAGCACGATATCCGTTGGGGTCGCGCACGAACGCGTTGTAGATCCGGTACGGCGGATTGTCGGCCGGCTCCTTGATCAATTCGACGCCCTGCGCTCTTGAGACGGCGCACCAGTCGTCGACCCTGTCGGTCACGAGCGTGAACACCACGCCCTGAGGCTCGGCCGGACGCGGTCCGCTCGCTCGCAGAAGCCCAGATACGCGGTCGCCGCTCACGTGGTAAATCCGGCAGGTGCCCTGGTCGCGCGCCAGCCGCAGACCCAGGACCCGCTCGTAGAAGTCGGCGGTGCGACGAAGATCGCGCGTGTCGAGGAACGTGATCTGCTGGCTCAGGCCCGCCCGATCCGCGATGCGCACGGCCCGGCGGTCAGACGGTCACGCCGGGCGGGGCGACAGGCCGGCGGCGAGTCGCCGCGTGGACCATCGTGACGAGCGACACGATGTCGAACACGGCCAGCCCCGTCTCGCGCTGGATGTCCGCGGTGTAGGGCGGCATGTTCGTGCACTCGAGCACGATCGCGCCGACGTCGGGATGCTCGTCACGAGCCGCCGCGCGACCCGCACGTGCTCCTCGCGCGCGGCGTCGACGTCGAGCACCATTTCGTTGCCGAGGAGCACGCGGGTGAACTCCTTCTCGGTCTCCATCCCGGCGACCGCGAGCGGAATGTCGGCGCCGATGCCGGCGCCGTCCAGGTGCTCCTGGGTGAGCCGAGCCCGCATTGACGGTCATGATCCCCACGCGCCGTCCGCGCGGAAGCAGCCGGTGGACGAGCGGCACCAGCAGAAGGCTCGACGTGAACACGGGTACCGCGACCGACCCCGCCAGCTCGCGCTGGAACTTGACGAGAAATCCGCAGTTCGTGGTGATCGCGCCGACGCCCTCGCTCTCGAGCCGGCGCGCGCCTTCCACGAAGGCGGGCAGCAGGCCCGCGGCGCCCCGGCGCACGACCAGGTCCGGGTCGGCGCCGGCCACGCGCTCGTAGCGCACCGGGAACGGGAACGTCGCGGCGTTGCCCATGTCGCCCGGGATGCGCGGGAACCGCGTGTCGAGCATGAGGATGCCGACGGTGAACCCGTACTGGTTGAAGCCGCCCTGAACGCGCCCTGACGTCATGGGCCCATACTCTACCCTGCTTCTTCCATTCCGGGCCGGGTGAGCTTATCCTCTCCGGCGGCTAGCCCGAACTATGAAGATCGACATCTTTCCCGCACGTCATGCCGCGACGGTACTTCGACCGGATGCTGCAGGTCGCGCCGCCGGGCATGGCGCTCCAGAAGCGCATGTCGGGCATCCCCGTCCTGGTCGACGTCGAGCAGCGTCTCAGGATCATGGATCGCTACGAGGGCTACGTGCAGGTACTGACCCTCGCCAACCCGCCCATCGAGGTCGTCGCCGGGCCCGGACGTGAGCCCGGAGCTCGCACGGCTCGCCAACGATGGCATGGCCGAGATCGTCGCCCGGCATCCCGATCGCTTCCCCGGATTCGTCGCCTCGCTGCCGATGAACAATCCCGACGCCGCGGTGCGCGAGATCGACCGCGCGATCGACGACCTCTCCGCGACCGGGGTGCAGATCTACACCAACGTGGCGGGGCGGCCGCTCGACCTACCGGAATACCAGCCGATCTTCGATCGGATGGCCCAGCGCGATCTTCCGATCTGGATGCATCCCGCGCGTCCGGCCGCCTTCGCCGACTACGCGGGCGAGCCGCGATCGAAGTTCGACATGTGGTGGGCGTTCGGCTGGCCGTACGAGACGTCCGTGGCGATGGGACGCCTCGTCTTCTCGGGCATCTTCGATCGCCATCCCGGGCTGAAGATCATCACGCATCACCTGGGCGCGATGATCCCGTTCTGCGCCGGCCGCGTGGGCGGCGGGCTCGACCAGCTCGGCAGCCGCAGCGACGACCCCGAAGACGCGCAGGCGCTCGGTGGTCTTCGCAAGCGCCCGATCGACTACTTCAAGATGTTCTACGGCGACACCGCGCTCTTCGGCGCCTGGCACGCGATGGAGTCCGGGCTGGCCTTCTTCGGCGCCGACCACGTCCTCTTCGGGACCGACATGCCGTTCGACCCCGAGAAGGGCCCGGGATTCATCCGCGATACGATCGAGGCGATGACGCGCATGCGGGCCACCGAAGAAGACAAGGCGAAGATCTACGAGGGCAACGCGCGCCGGCTGCTCCGGCTGCGTCTGAAATCATCGACGCCGAGGAGGCCACGATGACCACCAAGCGAGCGAGCGTCGAAAGCACCGCCGATGCGTATCTGGAGCTCCTGGCCGCCCGCGGCGTCGAGTATTTCTTCGCGAACTCGGGGACGGACTTCGCGCCGCTGATCGACGCCTACGCCCGCCGCCTCGCGCACGGCCTGCCGGCGCCGCGGCCCATGACGATCCCGCACGAGGTGCCGGCGGTCGGCATGGCCCACGGCTACGCGCTGGTCACCGGCCGGCCGCAGGTCGTCATGGTCCACGTCATCGTCGGCGCCGGCAACGCGGTCGGCGGGATCATCAACGCCGCGCGCTCGAACGTGCCGATCCTGTTCAGCGCCGGGCCGCAATCCACTGACCGAGTCGGGCATGCACGGCAGCCGCAATCGGCCGATCCACTGGGCGCAGGAGTCCTTCGACCAGGCGGGCATGATCCGCGAGTTCGTGAAGTGGGACTACGAGCTGCGCAACTTCAGCCAGCTCGAGACGGTCGTCGATCGCGCGCTGGCGGTCTCTCAGGCCGAGCCTCAGGGCCCCGTGTACCTCACCTTGCCGCGCGAGGTCCTCGCCGAGAAGCACGAGGTCTTCGAGTACGCCGCGGCGAGCCGCGCGCCGAGGCCCGGCGCCGTCGCGGCCGCGCCGGAAGCGATCGCCGAGGCCGCTCGGCTCCTGACGGCGGCGCGCAACCCGATCATCCTCACCAAGGCGGCGGGGCGCGATCCCCTCGCCGTGCCCGCGCTGGTCAAGCTCGCCGAGGCGCTCGGCGCGCCGGTGATCGACCAGTTCCACACCTACATGAACTTCCCCCAGGACCATCCGCTCCACGCGGGCTTCGACGCGGCGCCGTATCTCGACGACGCGGACTGCATCGTGGCGGTGGAGTCCGACGTGCTGTGGTTCCCGGCGCTCAAGGCGCCGCGCCCCGAGACGAAGATCGTGCAGATCGCGGTAGACCCGCTCTATCGCGCGCTATCCGATCCGCGGCTTTCCGGCCGACTCCGCGCTGTCGGGCACGGTCAGCCTGAACCTCGCCGCGCTCGCCGAGGCGGTGCGGCAGCGCGCCGACGCTCGAGCCGTCGCCGAGCGGGCGCAGCGCTGGCACGCGGAGCACCGGCGCCTTCGCGAGGCGTGGGCGGCGACCGCGAAGAAGGCGCAGAGCGAAAAGCCCCTCGAGATGGTCTGGGTCTCCAAGTGCGTCGGCGACCTCGTCGACGAGAACACGATTCTGGTCGACGAGTACGACTTCGACCCGACGCAGGGCTGCTTCCGCACTCCGCGAAGCTACTTCGGCTCCTCCCCGGCCGGCGGGCTCGGCTGGGGCATGGGCGCCGCGCTCGGGGCCAAGCTGGCCGCGCCCGACAAGACGGTCATCTGCTGCGTCGGCGACGGCGCCTACATCTTCAGCGCGCCGACCGCGGCGCACTTCGTCTCGCGGGCCTACAACCTGCCGGTGCTGTTCGTCATCTTCAACAACCGGGCGTGGAACGCGGTGAAGCGCGCGGTGCGGAGCCACGCGCCCGACGGCCTCGCCGCGAAGTCCGGTCAGATGCCGATCTCGGATCTGGATCCGGCCCCCGACTACGAGCTGGTGTGCCGCGCCTCCGGCGGCCACGCCGAGAAGGTCGAGGATCCGGCGGCGCTGCCCGACGCGCTGGCGCGGGCGCTCAAGGTCGTCCGCGACGAGAAGCGGCAGGCGCTCCTGAACGTGATCTGCAAGAAGCCCTGATGCCCGGTCGCCGCCGAGCCCCCGGGTACAATGGAAGAGATCGAGGACGTGAGATGACCACCGATCGGCGGTTGCCGAGCACCATATGACGTTTCTGATGGACCCAGAGTTCTGGGCGCGGGTCGTGGGGATCATCATCATCGATCTCACGCTCGCCGGCGACAACGCGCTCGTCATCGCCCTCGCCGTCCGCAACTTACCCAAGCGTCAGCAATTCCTGGGCCGCATCTGGGGCACCGGCGGCGCCGTCGGGCTGCGGCTGGCGTTCATCGCGATCGCGACGGTCTTGCTTCGGATTCCGTTCCTCCAGCTCGTCGGCGGCCTGCTGCTCCTCTGGATCGCCTTCAAGCTGGTCCACAACGAGGCGAGCGCCGAGGGCCACGTCCGGCAGGGTGGATCGTTGCGCGAGGCGATCTGGATCATCATCGTCGCCGACGCCGTCATGAGCCTCGACAACGTACTCGCCGTCGCCGCCGCGGCCCACGGCGACATGACGCTCGTGGTTTTCGGCATTGCGCTGTCGATCCCGATCGTCGTCTGGGGTAGCGGGCTGCTCGCCACCTTGATGAATCGATTCATCTGGATCATCTGGATCGGGGGCGGGATCCTCGGCTACGTCGCGGGCGAGATGATCCTGAAGGACAAAGGTTTTGGCTGGATCGACCACTCGTCACCGGTCGTGCAGTGGCTGCCGGTGGTGCCGGCCGTGATCATCTTCGTCCTGGGATGGTGGTTCAACTCTCAGAACGGTAGAAACAAGGTGCCGGGCAACGCCTGATTCAGTATCCTAGCCGCCTATGGCCCAGGACCTCCGGACCTATCTCGATCTCGTCAAGCGTCGCAAGCCCGGCGACTTCGAGATCGTTTCGAAGCCGGTCGACCCCCGATTCGAGATCACCGCCCTCGTCGTCAAGCTCGAGCGCGAAGCCAAGCGCCGGCCCGGTCCTGCTCTTCGAGAACGTGAAGGGCACGAAGTTTCCGGTGCTCACCAACCTCCACGCCAGCCGGCCGCGCCTGGCCGCGGCCATGAACGCCGCGCCCGAGGCGACCCAGGCGACGTACCTCTCCGCGATGGACAAGCCGCTGATCCCGAAGGTCGTGCCGAGCGGGCCCGTGCACGAGGTCGTCCTCGAAGGCGACCGCGTCAACCTCTACGATCTGCCGCAGATCGTCCATCACGAGGGCGACGCCGGGGCCTACGTGACTGCGGCCATCTCGTTCGCGAAGGACCCGACGCGCGAGATCTGGAACTGCGCCTACAACCGGTTGCAGATCAAGGGGCGCGACACGACGTCGATCCACCTGACGACCGGCAAGCATCTCTGGGAGTTCCAGCGGATCGCCGAGGCGCGCAACGAGCCCTTGCCGCTGGCGCTGGTGATCGGCGTGCACCCGGCGATCGCGCTCGGCGCGCTCGCGATCGGCTCGATCGACGAGGACGAGCGCGGCATCATGGGCGGGCTCTTGGGCGAGCCGCTCGAGCTCGTGAAGTGCCGGACCTCCGACGTGCTGGTGCCGGCGCACGCCGAGCTCGTGCTCGAGTGCGAGATCCTTCCTCGGCCAGCGCACGCCCGGAGGGCCCTTCGGCGAGTTCACCGGCTACAGCCTCGGCGAGCGCCAGCGCGAGATCGTCCACGTCAGGGCGATCACCCATCGCCGCGACGCGATCTTCCAGGACATCACCGTCGCCCATCTCGATCACATGCTGCTGTCGACGATCCCGATGGAGGCCAATCTCTTCCGTGCCGTGCGCGCGATGGTCCCCTCGGTCAAGGCGGTGCGGGTGCCCGGGCCCTTCACGTGCTTCGTCTCGATCGAGCAGCGCATTCCAGGCCAGGCGAAGAACGCGATCCTCGCGGCGCTCGGCGCCGATCTCTACATGAAGCGCATCGTCGTCGTGGACGAGGACGTGGACGTCTTCGACGACCGCCAGGTGAACTGGGCGATCGCGACCCGCTGTCAGCCCGACCGCGACATCACGATCATCACCAACGCGCGCGGGTCCGATCTCGACCCCTCGGCGCGCGACGACGGCGCGAGACGGCGAAGTGGGGCGTCGACGCCACGGCCAAGCCGTCGCTCGCCTCGTACACGCCCCGGCACCGCGTGCCGTCCGACGTCTGGCAGCGGATCGACCTCAAGGACTTCTTCGCCTGAACCCTGCCGTGGCGGAGAACTTCGCCCGGCGCCTCGAAGCCAGCTCGCGCCGCACTCCCGAGAAGCCCGCGCTCGTCTGGGACGGCGGTGCCTTGACATTCGGCGAGCTGGATCTGCGGGTGAGCGCGTTCGCGGAGACACTCGCGGCCCGCGGCGTGAAGGCCGGCGATCGCATCGCGCTCTCGATCGGAAACCACTGGGCTTTCCCGATCGCGCTCATCGCGGGCTGGGAGCTCGGCGCCACCGTGGCTCCCCTCGACACGCTTCTGAAGGATGAGGAACGCGCCGACATCCTCGCGGATCTCGCTGCCGCCCTGGTCATCTCCGAAACGGACGTCGAGGCCGTCGGGCTCGGGCCCGGGGCGCCGGGACCCTCGGCGCGGAGCTCCGAGTCCGTCCGCAGCCCGGAGGGCTGCGTTCGGCTCGGGGTGACGGAGCCGGCCGAGGGTCCCCGCCCCGGGCCCGAGCCCGACGCCGCGGCGCTGATTCTCTATACTTCCGGCAGCACCGGGCCGCCCGAAGGGCGCCGTGCTCTCGCACACGGCGCTCGAGCTTGCGATCGAGTCGTGGGCGGGGCCCGTGATGGCGCTGACGCCGCACGACGTCGTCCTGGCGACCTTGCCGCTCGCGCACTCGTTCGGCCTCAACGGCGCCTTGCTCGCTCCGCTGCTCGTCGGCGCCACGGTCGCGCTGGTCGAGCGCTTCGCGCCCGATCGCGTGTCGAGGCGATCCGAGCGCCATCGCGTGACCGTCTTTCCCGGAGTCGCGACGATGTTCCGCCGGCTTCTGGATGCTCCGGCGCTGGCGGCCACCGACCTCGCGTCGGTCCGCATCGCCGTGTCCGGGCGCGGCGCCGTGCCCGTGGGAGCTCGCCGAGCGGTGGCGAGCCAGAACAGGGATCCGGATCGTTCGCGGCTACGGGATGACCGAGCTCTTCCGTCCGATCTCGTACCAGGCGGCGACCGCGACCGAGTCCCCGGACTCGATCGGCTGGCCGGTGCCCGGCGTGGAGACCCGAATCGTCGACGACGCCGGCCACGGTGTCGCCGTCGGCGAGCCGGGCGAGCTCTGGATCAGGAGTCCCTCGGCGATGGACGCCTACGTCAATGCTCCGGACGAGACGCGCGAGGTGCTCGTGGACGGATGGTTCCGAACCGGCGATCTCGCCACGGTCAGCGCCGACGGTCTCGTCACGATCGTGGGACGCAAGCGCGAGCGGATCCTCCGCGGCGGCTACTCGGTATTTCCGGCCGAGGTCGAAGCGATTCTCCTGACGCACCCGGCAGTGGCCGAGGCCGCCGTGCTCGGCATGCCTCACCCCGAGCTCGGCGAAGACGTCGCCGCCTTCGTCGCGCTTCGTCCCGGTAGCGCGGCCACCGCCGATGAGCTCCTCACCCACTGTCGCGATCGGCTGGCCGCCTTCAAGTACCCGAGACGGCTCGTGGTGCTGGACGCGCTTCCCAAATCACCGACCGGCAAAGTCCTGAAGTCCAGACTCACGCCTCGGCTGTAGCGGCCCCCGCAGCTTTACATAACTTTACCCGCCGGAGAAACGCCGTTAACCCGGCCGACCCAAGCTTGGCTGCGACACATGACGTGTCCCTGATACCTCGAAAGGAGCAGCCAATGAGTGACACGATGCCGACGACGCAACCTTCCGCCTCCGGCGCTGGGAAGCCGCGCCGACACTTCAGCCGACGCGCGGTGATAGCCACCGCGATTGCGGGCATCTCGGCGGTGATCGGGGTCAAGGCGATCGCCCATGCCGGCGGTCACTGGGGATGGCAGCGCGCAAGCTTCATGGGCGCGCCGCTGGATCCCGTGAAGCTCGACGAGCGCCTCGACCGCATGCTCAAGCACCTGTACGTCGAGATCGACACCACCGAGGCGCAGCGCCAGCAGCTCGCCCCGATCGTGAAGAGCGCGGCTCGCGACCTTCTGCCGGTGCGCGCCAGGATTCACGAGGCGCGGCGGCAAGCCGTCGAGCTCTTGTCACGGGAGAGCGTCGACCGCGCCGCGCTCGAAGCCCTGCGCGTCGACCAGTTCAAGCTGGTCGAGCAGGCGTCGATGCGCCTCACCCAGGCGCTCGCCGACGTCGCCGACATCCTCACGCCAGAGCAGAGGAAGCAGCTGGCCGAGCGCATCGGCCGCTGGCACGGGCACCGCGGGTAAACTAGCGGTGTGACGCCGCATATCCTGATCATCGAAGACGATGTCCGCCTCGCCGAGATGGTGTCCGATTATCTCGGCGAGGCGGGCTTCCGAGTCTCGGTCGTCGACGAAGGCCAGGAGGGGCTCGCGCGCCTCACGCGGGAGCCCTACGACGCGCTGGTCCTCGACCTCATGCTGCCCGACATGGACGGCCTCGAGGTATGCCGGCGGCTCCGCGCGCAATCGGACACGCCGGTCCTGATGCTGACCGCGCGCGGCGACACGTTGGACCGCGTCGTGGGCCTGGAGATGGGCGCCGACGACTACCTCCCCAAGCCCTTCGAACCCCGAGAGCTCCTGGCGCGCTTGCGGGCCATACTGCGCCGTCGCCAATCAGGTGCGGCGAACACGCTCCGCTTCGGCCGGCTCGAGATCGAGCGTGACTCACGGACCGTCCGTGTGGACGGCGCGATCCGAAGTCTGACCGGCCACCAGTTCACCCTGCTGCTGGCACTCGCCGACAAGGCGGGCCGGGTGCTCTCGAGAGAGAGCTTGATGGATCTCGTCCGGGGCGAAGCGCTGGAAGCCTTCGACCGTTCGATCGACGTCCACATCTCGCGCATCCGGGCGGCGATCGAGGACGACCCCAAGAACCCGCGCCGCATCCTCACCGTGCGCGGCGTCGGCTACGTCTTCGCCAAGCTGCAGGACTGATGCGAAAGCTCTACCTGCGTATCTATCTCGCGGTTCTCGCGAGCCTGGCGGCCTTCGCGCTCGTCTCGGGCCTCATGTGGCGCCAGTTCGGCGACGCCGGCCCTTCCGGCCATGCCTTCGACATGGCCGGAACGCTCGCACAGAACGTGCTCCCGCCGGCCGCCGAGCCGCGGCCCGCGCAGCAGGCCAGCCTGGATCGGCTCGCGGCCAATTTACGCGCCGACGTCGCGCTGTTCGCCGACGATCGCACCCTCGTCGCCGCGGTGGGCGAGCCCTTGCCCGCACCGGACACGAGCCGCGAGCGCGGCGGATGGCTTCGTCACTGGGGTGGCGCGCCCGTCTGGGCGATTCGGCTGCCGGACGGCCGCTGGCTGGTCACGCGCGTTCCGCATGACCGCTGGCATCCCGGCCTGGGCTTGTTCTTCGTGCTCGCGCTGATCGCGGTCGCGGTCGGTGTCGGCGCGTACCCGGTGGTGCGGCGTCTGACCGCACGACTGGAGCGGCTGCAGCGGGGCGTCGAGTCGCTCGGCGCCGGGGATCTTTCCGCCCGGGTGAATGTCGAAGGCCACGATGAAGTCGCGCGGCTGGCCGAAAGCTTCAACCGGGCCGCCGCGCGCATCGAGGAGCTGGTCGGCGCGCACAAGTCGCTCCTCGCCAATGCGTCCCACGAGCTGCGCACTCCGCTCGCGCGGATCCGGATGGCGGCGGAGCTGATGAAAGACAGCGCCGACGCCAAGCGCCGGCGTGACCTGGGGCTTGACATCGCCGAGCTCGACCTCCTGATCGACGACATCCTTTTGGCCAGCCGCCTGGAGGCGGTGAAAAGCCTGGACGTGGATGAAGAGGTCGACCTACTGGGACTCGCCAGCGAAGAATGCGCGCGCTACGAAGCGATCGAGCTCGACGGCCGGCCGGCCACCGTCCGCGGCGATCCGCGCCTGCTGCGCCGGATGATCCGCAACCTCCTGGAAAACGCCAGGCGCCACGGCGCGCCGCCCATCGCGGTGCGGGTCGGGCCCGCCGAAGGCGGGGTGGAGCTCTGCGTCTGCGACCATGGACCCGGGATTGCGGAGGAGGAGCGCGAGAGTGTCTTCCTTCCATTCCACCGATTCGCGGGCGCCGGAGAAAGAGCCGGGGCCGGATTGGGGCTGGCCCTGGTGCGCCAGATCGCGCGCCGACACGGCGGCGATGCTCGATACCTCGGGCGCAGGAAGGCCGGAAGCTGCTTCGTCGTCAGTCTCGGAACGGGCGACGCGCGAGGCGCCGCGCGGGATCAGTTGCGCTCGGCCAGGGTCTGACGAATCCGCCGCAGCTCTTCCTTGAACGCCGCGGCGTCGCGGGCCTGCGGATACCGGGTCAGATAGCGCTCCCACTCCGAAGCGCCGCGGTGCAGCTGGCCGAGCTTGACGAGCACGGTGCCCCGGTCGCGCACGTGCATCGGGCTGTCGGCCTCGACGACGAGCAGCCGATCGATGACGGCGAGAGCCTTGGCCCAGTCCTCGCGCCGGATGTAGATCCCCTGGAGGTTCCGGAGCATGCGCACGACGATCTGGGCCTTCGTCGCGGGAACGAAGTGCGCTTCGGTGAGCTCGACTTGCCGCCCTACGGCGCGCGACGCGATCGCCTCGGCCTCTTGCCGCTCGAGCCGGCGGCCGCCGCCGAACGGATCGAGCAGCACCAGCTCGTCGCCGACGCGCGCTCCGACGCAGAAGTGGCCGGGCAGTCCGATGCCCGAGATCTCCAGCCCGACCCGCCGCCCCACCTCCATGATGAGCACCGAGAGCGTGATCGGGATGCCGAGCCGGCGGTCGAGGACGTCGTTGAGGCAGCTGTTGCGGGGATCGTAGTAGTCGTCGGCGTTGCCGCGAAAACCTGTCTCGTCGAACAAGAACTCGCTCACGCGCTCGAGCGCGCGCCGCCGATCGCCGATCCGGCCCGCCGCCGAGCGCGCGGCGAGCTCGTCGAGCCGGGCCAGCGAGTGCTCGGCCACGAGCTCGGGATACTCGATCCGCGCGACACCGAGGGCCGCGCCGCCGAGGTCGATCTCGGGGCCCTTGACCAGGTCCCGGAAATCGTCGAGCGCGCGGTCGAGGCTCATCGGCTCCGTCAGCAGCCCGGCGCGTGATGGATGCCCGCGGTGGCGAGCGCCTTCTTCTGAAGCTCGTCGGCGAGCTCCAGGGTCCTGCGGGCGGTGCGCGTCGCGGCCGCCTGCGCGTCCGGCGTCGTCGCGAGCCGGAGCAGCAAGGTCCGGCCGAGGTCGTGATGATAGCGCTCGTCGGGCTCGATCACGTCGCGATACATCGTGGCCGTCTCGCGGTCGCCGGCGTGCTCGCAGAACTCGATGAACTGCCGATTCTTCACGACCGCGATCGCCTCGCGGGTGAACTGACCGGCCGCGACCCGCTCGACCGTGGTCGTCAAGGTGTCCAGGTACTGGAACAGGGGGCCGTAGCCCTTCGCGAGCGGGTCGAACGACCGCGCGTCGAACCCGAGCGCGCGGAGTCGGTCGGCGATCATCCGGTAGTGCTTGGCCTCGTCGCCGACCTGCCGGGCGAGGGCGAGCTTCACGTCCACGTCGTCCGTCGTGACGAGCCAGCGCGCCGCGATCTCGGTGGCCTCGATCTCGTTCCGGAGCGCGACCTTCAGCAAGTTCAACACGTTCAGGTCGCCCTCGACTTCGGGCTTGAGCGTGTCGTCGGGCGCCAGCCGGCTCAGACGCCGCTGGTTCTCACTATCGAGCTGGCGGACGAACTCCTCGGACGTCATGCGGTGACTCCTTCTTTCAGCAGGCGCGGCAGCTCCTGGGTGAGCGTCTCTTTCGTCACGACACGATCGCACCGGGAGTGCCAGGGCTGGGTCTGCCGGCCCAGCGCGTGGGTCGTGTAGCCGAGCACGCGCGAGCGGGCGCCCGGCGAGAGTCGTGAAGAGCCGGTCGTAGTCGTAGCCGGCCGTCAGGTCGATCAGGACGAACCGCGGGGCATGGGCGAGTGCGGCCTCGACCTGCTCGGGTGTACGCGCGAACTCGACCCGCACGCCGGCGAGCCGGCCGGTCTCCCGGATGCGCGCGACGAAGAACAGGTCGCTGACGACAGCGAGGACCGGCGCCTCGCCGCTCCGACCTGGCCGGGATCAGTCGTCTTGTTCACGGATGCCGAGCCAGTGCTTGTTCCACTCGGCGACGTGGGCGAGCGTGGAGAGATTGCGCATGCGGTCGAGATAGACCTTGCCGTTGAGATGGTCGGTCTCGTGCTGGCACACGCGCGCGAAGAAGTCCTTGGCGATGACATCCACCGTCTGGCCCTCGCGGTCGAGACACTGCAGGCGCACCGATGTGAAGCGCGGCACCATCCCGCGCATGTCGGGAACCGAGAGACACCCTTCCCAGCCCTCCTCCATCTCGTCGGTCAGCGGCGTGATGATCGGATTGACGAGGACCATCAGCGGCACCGCGGGCGCGTCCGGATAGCGCGGATTGCCCGCGACCTCGATGACGGCGATCTGCTTGCAGCGTGTGCACCTGGGGCGCCGCGAGACCCGCGCCGTCGTACTCGCGCATCGTCTCGATCATGTCGTCGATCAGCCGCTGGACGGCCGGCGTCCGGATCGACGCGGGATCCACGCGCTCGGCGACCTGCCGGAGAACCGGATGCCCGAGACGCGCGACTTTCAGAATCGCCATGACAGCTTGAATCTTACCATGCGCCTCACTTCGTCTCGACCTTCCCGACTCGCCGGACGCCCTCGGCCAGCCGGCGGGCGTCGGCCTCGAAGAATTTCGAGAACTCGTCTCCCTGCTTGAAGACGATCGGGGTCTCGAGCTTGTCCATCGCTCCTTTGAAGTCGCCGTCGCCGACCGCCGTTCGCACGGTGTCCCGAAGCTTCGCCAGCACCGGCTCCGGCGTCCCGCGCGGAGCGAAGAGGCCGGCCCAGATGTAGAACTCGGCGTCGGGGTAGCCGAGCTCCTTGAACGTCGGCACCTCGGGCAGCGCGGCGACGCGCTTGTCGCCCCAGCCGGCGAGCGCACGGAGCTTACCCGCCTTGATGTGCGGCAGGACCACCGCCGGGCCCGAGGCCAGCGCGTCTACGTGGCCGCCGAGGATGGCGGTCAGGGCCGGCCCCGCGCCCGCGTACGGCACGTGGCGCAGCTTGATGCCCGCGGCGTGCGACAGGAGCTCCATTGCCATGTGGAGCGTGCCGTACACGCCGGAGGAGCTGTACGAGATCTGCCCGGGCCGCTTTTTCGCATCCTCGATGAAGTCCGCCGCCGTCTTCCAGGGCTTGTCGGCGGGCACCACCAGGATGGTCGGGTCGGCGGAGATCAGCGCGATCGGCGCGAACTGGTCCACGGTGAATGCGGGCGGCCGCCCGAAGAGCTTGTCGGCCTCCGGAATGATCGAGATCGAAGAGAGCGCCAGGAGCAAGGTGTAGCCGTCGGGCTTGCTCGTCGCTACGAACTGCATTCCGACGGCACCGGCCGCGCCTGTCTTGTTCACGACCGCGACCGGGTTCTTCAATACCTTCTCCATGGCCGCGGCCACGGGACGAGCGGTGAGGTCGGCAACGCCACCCGGCGGGAACGGCGCCACGATCGTGATCGGGCGCGAGGGATACGGCTCCTGGGCCCAGGCCATCGCCGCACCCGTGAGGCAGACGAACAACAGGAGCGAGCACGCTCGAGCGAGCCTCATCAATGTTCTTCTCCTTTTGCGGCCAGGGCGAGCCGCGCGCGCCAGTCCAGCCCCCGGGTGACGAGCGGTTTGAGCGCCAAGATTATCAGGATAAGGCCGACGCCGAGCAATGTGGCGGAGATCGGCCGCGAGAGGAAGATCGAGTACTGGCCGTCCGACATCGCGAGCGACTGGCGCAGCGCCATCTCGATCATCGGCGCCAGGACCACCCCCAGCACGATCGGCGCGGTCTCGAAGCCGAGCTTTCGGAAGACGTAGCCGAGCGCGCCCATCAGCAGCATGATCCACAGGTCCACGACGCTGCCGTTGACGGCGTAGACGCCGAGGATGCAGAACGCGAGGATCGACGGATAGAGGATCGGGTACGGCACTCTCAAGATATTCACGAAGACGCCGACCAGCGGCACGTTCAAGATCAGCAACACCATGTTGCCGACGTACATCGAGGCGATGAATCCCCAGAACAACGCGGGCTGCTCCTTGATCAGCAGCGGGCCGGGCGCGACCCCGTGGACCATCAGCGCCGCGAGCATCACGGCAGGGATCGGCCCGGACGGCACGCCGAGCGCCAGCATCGGCACGAAGGCCCCGGACGTCGCCGCGTTGTTCGCCGACTCCGGCCCCGCGACACCCGCCACCGCGCCCGTGACCGAACTCGTCCGGTCGCTTCGCCAGCCTGCGCTCGACCGCGTACGACACGAAGCTCGAGATGATGTGGGCCGAGCCGGGCACGATGCCGATCAGGAAGCCGATCACCGTGCCCCGGCCGATGGGCCACACCGACTCACGCCACTCCTGGCGCGTGGGCAAGAGCTCGCGAAGCTTCGGCTTGATGACCTGCGGCGGCGTCGCGAGCCCGGCCGTGGCGAGGATCTCGGCGAGGCCGAAGAGGCCCACCGCCACCGGCACGATCCCGATGCCATCGCCCAGCTCGACCACGCCGTACGCGTAGCGGAAATAGCCGGTCATCTGGTCGATGCCGACCATGCCGAGGAGCAGGCCGAGCGTCGCCATCGCGACGGCGCGGAGCATGGAGCCGCTGCTCATGTAGGCCAGGACCAGGAGGCCGAGCACGAGCAGCGCGAAATACTCGGGCGGCCCGAAGCGGAGCGCGAACGAGGCGAGCGGCGGCGCCAGCAGCATGAGCGCGACCACGCTGACGGTGCCGGCGACGTACGAGCCGACCGCGGCGATGGCGAGCGCAGCGCCGGCCCTCCCCTTCCGGGCCATGGCATAGCCGTCGATGCACGTCATGACCGACGCGGCTTCGCCCGGGATCCGCATGAGGATCGACGTCGTCGAGCCGCCGTACATGGCGCCGTAGTAGATCCCGGCGAGCATGACGATCGCGCGCGTCGCGTCGAGGCCGAAGGTGGCCGGGAGCAGCAGGCTGATGCCGGCCAGCGGGCCGACGCCCGGGAGCACGCCGACCAGGGTGCCCACGACGCACCCGACGAACGCGTAGACGAGGATGGGCGGCGAGAGCGCGATCGAGAACCCCAGGCCGAGATTGCTCAGTGTTTCGGCCATCAGAGACCGAGCGGCCCGCGCGGCAGCGGCACCCGGAGTAACGTGTCGAAGAGGAGAAAGGCGCCGACCGCAAACGCGACCGACAGCAGGACACTGAAGATCACGCCCTTGCCCTCGAGGACCCGCAAGAGGAGCGCGAGCGAGAGCGCGATGGTGATCCGGAAGCCCAGACGCTCGAGCGCCAGCGCGGCGAAGGCGCAGACGGCGAAGATCGCGACCGCGTGGCGCCATTCCTTCCAGCCGACCTTGGAGAGCGTCGGCGACTTGGCGTCGAGCACGGCCAGGAGCGTACCGAGGCACAGCAGCACGACCGCCAGCGCCACGGGCACATAAGCAGGGCCGGGATTCCGCAGGCTACCGAGAGGCAGCCGCCGGCTCTCCAGGACAACGACCAGCGAGAACACGACGAGCGCAGCGCCTGCGACCCGGCCGGTCGTCAGCATCGCCGCCGGGCGCTCAGCGCGTCGGTGACAGCGCGCGCCAGATCTTTTCGGGGGTGAGCGGCATGTCGAGGTGGGTCACGCCGAACGGCGCGAGCGCGTCGACGACGGCGTTCACCATCACCGGTGGAATCCCGATCGTACCGGCCTCGCCGATCCCCTTGACCCCCAGCGGATTGTTCGGCGAGGGCGTATGGGCGTGACCGATCTCGGCGTGCGGCACATCGTCGGCGCGCGGGATCGCGTAGTCCATGAGCGTGCCGCTCAGGAGGTGGCCGTCGCGATCGAGTACGGCGTCTTCCATCATCACCTGGCCCCAGCCCTGGGCCAGCGAGCCTTCGAGCTGAGCGTCGGCGAGCAACGGGTTCACGATCGTCCCGGCGTCGTCGAGCCACACGATGCGCTCGGGCGTCACCGTCCCGGTGTCCCGGTCGATCCGTACCGACACCACGAAGGCGCCCGCACTCCAGACCTCGCCCTCGGCGCTGAAGAACCGCGTGGCCTCGAGCCCCGGCTCGGTGCCCGGCGGCAGCCCCTGACCGCGATAGGCGAACTCGGCCACGCGCGCCCACGTGACGTGGCGTCCCGGCGCGCCGACGACGCCGAAGCCGCCGTCGAGCGCGACGACATCGTGCGGCGCCGCCTCGAGCATACCCGCCGCAAATTTTCGCGCTTTCTCCTTCACGTCGCGGGCGGCCAGCGCGAGGGCGGAGCCGCCGAGCGCGGTGCTCCGGCTCCCGAACGTGCCGATCCCCTGCGGCGCGCCATGCGTGTCGCCGTGGCGAACGGTGACCACTTCGGGCGTGACCCCGAGCTCATCGGCGATGATCTGGGCGAACGTGGTCTCGTGGCCCTGGCCGTGAGCGCTCGACCCGGTGACCGCGAGCACGGCGCCGGTTTGCTCCACGCGGATTTGCCCGCTCTCCCAGCCCAGGCCCGAGGGCTCGACGTACGCCGCGACGCCGACGCCGACCACCTCGCCGCGCGCGCGTCGTGCCGTCTGGGCGCGCCGGAGCCCGGCGTAGTCGGCGATCGCGAGGGTCCGGTCCAGAAGATCCACGTAGTCACCGGAGTCGTAGACCTGGCCCGTCGCGGTCTTGAACGGGAAGCGCTCCTTCGGGATGAGATTGCGCCGGCGCAGCTCGACCGGATCGACCTTGAGCGCGCGCGCGGCCTCGTCGACGAGCCGCTCGATCAGGAAGGCGGCCTCCGGACGACCCGCGCCGCGATAGGCGCCCACCGGCGGGGTCGTGGTGAACACACCGACGGATTCGATGTCGACGTGCTCCACCAGATAGGATCCCGGCAGACAGCGCCCGTGATTCTGCGGCGTGCCTCCCACCGTGACCGCGAGGCTCGAGCCCAGCGGCTGACGGATCCGGGCGCGAAGCCCGGTGATCCGACCGTTCGCGTCGAGCGCGAGCTCGCCGGTGGACTTGCCGCCGCGGCCGTGGTTGGTCGTGAGCAGATCCTCCGAGCGCGTCGACATCCATTTGACCGGCCGAGCGAGGCGGCGCGCGAGCCACGCGACCAGCACTTCTTCTCGATACGGTCCGCCCTTGACGCCGAACCCGCCGCCCACGTCCGGAGCGATCACGCGCACGCGGGCCTCGTCGAGGCCGAGCATGCGCGCCAGCGAGGAGCGGATCCGGAAAGGCGCCTGCGTCGACGTCCATACCATGAGCTCGCCGGTGTCAGGATCCCAGCGAGCCAGGGCGCCGCGCGGCTCCATCGGGACGCCGCACAGACGCTGCTGCTGAACGGTCAGGCTCACTCTGTGAGCCGCGTCGCGGAACGCTCGGTCCGGATCGCCGTGACGCCAGGCCACGGTGAGCGCGCGATTGTCGCGGCTCACCGGGACGACCTGCGGCGCCCCGGCCGCCAGGGCGCCGTCGGGGTCGGCGACGCCGTCGAGGGGCTCGTATTCGACCGCGAGGCGATCCAGTCCGTCCGCCGCCGCATAGGTCGACTCGGCGACCACGGCCGCGACGGGCACGCCCTGGGCCCGAACGACGCCGGCCGCCAGCAGCGGATACTCGGGAACGAGCGTGCCCGGAGCCAGGCGCATGAGGGGGACCGGCCCGATCGAGCCGAGATCGTCGGCGGTGACGACCGCGACCACACCCGGCGCACGCCTGGCGGCGCCGGTGTCGAGCGAGCGAACCCGTGCGTGAGCGTGGGGGCTGCGCGCCAGGAGCAGGTGCAGCGCGCCGGGGACAGCGAGGTCGTCGACGAATCGTCCCCGACCGGTGAGGAGCGTCCGGTCCTCTCGGCGAAGCATCGGTCGTCCGACCCATCCGGTTGGCTCTGCCGCGTGCGTCACGTCGATTCACCTTTCGGGCGATAGCCCACGAGCTCTAGCAAGTTGCCGTCGGGATCGAGGAAGTAGAGGCAATCGTGGTCGCCCCAGTCGATCGGCGCATGATACGGTACGCCGCGCGCGGCAAAGAGCGCCTCGGCGGACTTCAGATCGTCCCAGCCGACCTCGAAGGCGTGGTGGCTCTTGCCGAGCGGGTTTCGCACGTGCTCGGGATCGGCGGGCGCGCGGTCGGGTCTGAGAAAGAGCGCGCACGAGGTCTCGCCGCCTCGCATGACCACCTGGTCCGCGAGCCGCATCTGGACCGACATCCCCAGCACGTCGCGATAGAAGCGCTCGGCCCGTCCGAGGTCCGCGACGTCGACGCCGAAGTGATCGAGACGCTTGAGCCTCACGACGTCGCCTCACCGCCGTCACCGAGCTTCGCCAGCGCCCAGGCTGCGGCGTGGCGAACGACCGCATCCGGGTCGCCGAGAGCCCGGCCGAGCGCGCCGGCCGCGCGGCGCTCACCGCGGTTCGCCAGGACGATCGCGGCGTTTCGAAGAAGCCCGGTCCGCTTCGTCCGAGTGAGCGCCGAGCCGCGAAACCGCGCACGGAACGCTTCCGGGTCGAGCTCGAGCAGCGCCTCGAGCGCGCCGAACGACCCGGAGGGGCCGAGCGCGGGCTCGCGGCCGGGCTCGGCCTTGCGGTTCCACGGGCACACCTCCTGGCAGACGTCGCAGCCGAACACCCACTCGCCGATCTGCTCGGCGAGCTCCCCCGCGATATCGCCGCGGTGCTCGATGGTCAGATACGAGATGCAGCGGCGCGCGTCGAGCACGTAGGGTGCGACGAAGGCTCGCGTCGGGCAGGCGTCGAGACAGGCGGTGCAAGTGCCGCAGCGATCGGGCTCGCGCTGATCGAACGGCAGCGCGGCGGTGGTGAGCACGATGCCGATGAAGAAGTACGAGCCGAGCGACGGCGTCAGGAGGTTCGTGTTCTTGCCGACCCAGCCGAGCCCAGCCCGCGCGGCCAGATCGCGTTCGAGGACCGCGCTCGAGTCGACCGCCACCCGGCTCGCGGCGCCCGCCGCCGTGCGGATGAACTCGCCGAGTTCGACTAGTCGCGGGCGGATCACGTCGTGGTAATCACGGCCTCTCGCGTAGCGCGAGACCGGCCGCCAGTCGTCGTCCGCCGCCGGCCCGCTCTCGTGGGGCGCGCCGTCGCCCGGCGCGCTCGCGCCGGGGTTGTAGCTCAGCGCGACGGCCACGATCGAGCGACAGCCCGGCAGCAGCCGCGCGGGATCCAGCCGGTCGGCGCGACCGCGGTCGAGATAGCTCATCGTGCCCGCGTATCCGGCGTCGAGCCACGCCTCGAGCGCGTCGCCGTGCTCCGGCGGCTCGGCGGGGCCGATCGCGACCCGGTCGAACCCGAGCTCGCGCGCCCTCGCCTTCACGACCGAGCCGAGGGCGAGGCCGACCAGACTCACGCCTTGCGCGCCTTGACGACCAGCTGGGCGCGCGTGAGCGTCCGCCCGCCGTCCTCGAGGAACTTCACGTACTTGAACCAACGGCCGTCGACCTTCCACCGCTCCTGCAGCCCGACCGCCGCCGCCAGGCCCTCCTCCACCGAGGCGAACGCCTTGACGTCGCGCTCGACCTCGAGGTGCTCGACCGCGAACCCGGTTCGCTTGAGGAGACGCCGCACGCCCGTCTCGCCGTACGCGAAGCGCGAAGGTCGGCCCGTCTCCTTCCACTGGTCGTTGTGGAGCGCGACGAAGGCGAAAACCTGGCCGGAGCGCAGCGCGCGGCTCGCGCGCTCGGCGATCGCGTCGGACATGCAGAGATAGGCGACGACCGCGTCGGGCTTGAACGGCACGTACTCCTCGACCTCGACGTCGCCCACGACGAAGCGGACGTTGGCGAGCTTCGCGGCGGCGGCCTTGCGGCGAGCTTCGTCGATCGCGCGCGCGTCGCGATCGACGCCGACGACCGCCCGGCAGAGGGGCGCCAGCGCCAGAGCTACCCGGCCCGAGCCGGTTCCCGCGTCCAGCACGGTCAGATCGCGGAGCGGCTCGGCCTTGAGCCGCTCCAGAAACGCCGCGCTGAGCTCCTCGCCCGAATCGCCCGGCCGGGCCTCAGCCGGTGACGGCGCCATCGGATGCGCTGGAGACGAGCCGCGCGTATTTGGCCAGCACGCCCCAGGTGTAGCGCGGCTTGGGCCGCTTGACGCTCTTGAGCCGCTTCTTGATCTCAGCGGCCGAGAGCTCCACGTTGAGCTTCCGCTTCTTGATGTCGATCACGATGATGTCGCCGTTCTTCAGCGCCGCGATCGGGCCGCCCTCGGCGGCCTCCGGGGCGATGTGGCCGATCATGAACCCGTGGGTGGCGCCCGAGAAGCGGCCGTCGGTCATCAGCGCGACGGTGTCGCCGAGGCCGGCGCCCTGGAGCGCGCCCGTCACGTGCAGCATCTCGCGCATCCCCGGCCCGCCCTTGGGCCCCTCCCAGCGGATGACGATCACGTCGTTGGGCTTGATCTTCCCTGCCTTCACGGCCTGGAACGAGTCTTCTTCGCGCTCGAACACCCGGGCCGGTCCGCGATGGAAGTCGCGCTTCTGTCCCGAGATCTTGGCCACGCACCCGTCGGGAGCCAGATTGCCCCAGAGGATCGCGAGCCCTCCCTCGGGCTTGATCGGGTCGGAGAGCGGCCGGATCACCTTCTGGCCCGGCGCCTCGCGTGCCGCGCGCGCTTCCTCGCCGAGCGTTCGGCCGGTGACGGTCGGCGCGTCGCCGTCGATGAGCCCGGCGTCGAGCAACCGCTTGGCGACGACGCCCATGCCGCCGGCGTCGTGCATCTCGGGCGCCGTGTAGTTGCCCCAGGGCCGCATGTCGGCGAGGAGCGGCGTCTTGCGCGAGACCTTGTCGAACTCGTCGATGGCGAGCTTGACACCCGCCTCCTTGGCGATCGCGAGCAGGTGCAGGACCGCGTTGGTCGAGCCGCCCGTCGCCATCACGCCGGCGATCGCGTTGTGCAGCGACTTGCGCGTGATGATCTGGCGCGGCAGGAGCCCCTTGCGCAAGATCTCCATCGCGAGCTTGCCGGTCTCGAAGGCGACTTCTTCCTTGCGCGGGTCGGTGGCGGTGACGCCGTTGAACCCCATGGGCGACACGCCGAGCATCTCGAACGCCGTCGACATCGTGTTCGCCGTGAACTGGCCCCCGCAGGCGCCGGCGCCCGGGCAGGCGCGGCCTTCGATCTCGTTCAGCTCCTTCGCGTCGATCTTGCCGGCGTTGAAGGCGCCGATCGCCTCGAAGACCTCCTGGATCGTGAGCCGCCGCCCCTTGTACTCGCCGAAGGCGATCGAGCCGCCGTAGAGCATGACGCTCGGCAGGTTGAGGCGCGCCATCGCCATCACCATCGCCGGGATGGTCTTGTCGCAGCCCGAGATGCCGACGAAGCCGTCCAGCAGGTGGCCGCGGACGACCAGCTCGACCGAGTCGGCGATCGCCTCGCGGCTGATGAGCGAGGCCTTCATGCCCTCGGTGCCCATGGAGATGCCGTCGGTGATGCTGATCGTATTGAACTCGATCGGCGTGCCGCCGGCGGCGCGGATGCCTTCCTTCACCTTCTCGGCCAGCTTCCGGTGATTCCAGTTGCAGGGCGTGATCTCGATCCAGCAGTGGGCGACGCCGACAAGCGGACGCTTCAGGTCCTCGTCGGTGAAGCCGATCGCCTTGAAGTACGAGCGGGCGGCCGCCCGGTCGGCGCCGTCCACGAGGGCGCGGCTCTGGTGTCGGGGGTCGAACGTCATGCCGATGCCTCCTTCTGTCGCTTGGCGACGAGGAACGTGAACTTACCCTGCTGCACGACCTCGCCGTGCTGATCGAAAATCGTTCGCTCGTCGATGACGAGCCCGCCGTCGCGCAGCGGACGCTTCGAGGCGATCCGCGACCGGCTGTGCATCGTGTCGCCGATGCGGAGCTCTTTCATCACCTTCCAATCGAGGGCGACGAACGCCTGCACGACCATCGGCGGGTCCTGTCACGCGCCAGCCGAGCCCGATGGCCATGCATAACGGCAGGACGTCCGGAACGCCGCCGGCCCCCGACGGCAGGTCGCGCGTCAGCCCCTCGTACATCGCCACGTGCGCCTCGGTCACGGTGATCGCCGGCGTCATCTGAACTCTGTCGACGACGACGTCTTCGAAGTACGTGAACGCCGAGGTCACGGTCGCTTCTGCACGACCAGGTCGGTCTGGCCTTGCTGGACGATCTCGTCGCGCTGGTTGACGATCGTGCGCTCCAGGGTGACGAGCCCGCGGTCGGTCTCGTCGAGGTCTTTCTTCTCGGTCACCTTGGCGCGGAGCCGGATCGTGTCGCCGATCTTCACCGGCAGCTTGAATTTCCAGCGGAGCCCGCCGAACGCGAGGGTGGCGTACGGCGCGGTGGCGCGGTTGAAGAGCCCGGACTGGATCGCCAGGCATAGAAGACCGTGGGCGATACGCTCACCGAAGATCGACTTCTTCATGAACTCGGCGTCGGTGTGCAGCACGTTGTAGTCGCCGGAGAGCCCGGCGAACATCACGATGTCGGCCTCGGTTACCGTCCGCCCGGGAGACTCATACTCCTCGCCGAGCTCGATCTCGTCGAAGTATCGCCTCGAGATCGGCCATGGGCGCCGCCCAGAATAGCACAGGGGCACACGCGGTTCGGCTTCACCGGAGGCCGCGCGAGGCGATTTTCTACTCCCGGGCGCCGAGCTCGCGCCGGACGAGCGCGGCGCCGGCGGCCAGCGCTCGCAGCTTGCGCCGCGCCACCTCGCGCGCGAGCGGCACCATCCCGCAGTTGGTGCACGGGTAGAGGCGCTCGGGCGGCACGTACGGCAGGACGCGCCGGATGGTCGCGGCGACCTCCGCCGGCGTCTCGACCGCGTTCGGTCGCGACGTCGACGGCGCCCACCAGGACGTCCTTGCCGCGCAGGAGCCCGAGGAGCGAGACGGGCACGCGCGAATTGGCGCACTCGATCGAGATCTGGTCGATCCGGCTGGCCGCGAGCGCCGGGAACGTCTCCTCGTACTGCCGCCACTCGGAGCCGAGCGTCGCCTTCCAGTCGGTGTTCGCCTTGATCCCGTAGCCGTAACAGATGTGGACCGCCGTCTTGCAAGCGAGCCCCTCGATCGCGCGATGGAGCGCCTCGATCCCCCACGCGCGCACGTCGTCCATGTACACATTGAAGGCCGGCTCGTCGAGCTGCAGGACGTCCAGGCCGCGCGCCACGAGCTCGCGCGCCTCCTCGTTGATGACGCGCGCGAACTCCATCGCCAGGCGGCGCCGGTCGCGGTAGTGCTCGTCGGCCAGCGTGTCCACGATCGTCATCGGCCCGGGGATCGTGAACTTGAGCTTCTTCGTCGTGTGGGCGCGCGCGAAGGTGACCTCGTCGGCGTGCACGGAGCGCCGGCGCACGAGCGGGCCGGTGACCGTGGGCACCTCCGCCTTGTAGCGGTCGGCGCGGATACCGATCGTCACCCGCCGAGTAAAGTCGACGCCGTCGATCGCCTCGAGAAAGCCGTGGACGAAGTGCTGGCGCGATTGCTCGCCGTCGGTGACGATGTCGATCCCGGCCGACTCCTGCTCGGCGAGCGCCACCAGCACCGCGTCGCGCTTGCCTTCGGCGAGCGCCGGGCCGGACAGGTTCCAGGGTGCCCAGAGGACCTGAGGCTTCGCGAGCCACGCGGGCTTGGGCAGGCTGCCGGCGATCGTCGTCAGGAGCATGCGCGCGTCCCTCCGGAGGACCCATGCTACGCCAGCTCCCACGAACGTGCTGTCTTGACAGCGCGGGGCGACCTTCCCTAGACTCGCGCCACGCCGCACGTTTTTGACTGCCCGGCGGAAGGCTACATCCCATCTTGAAGCTGGAGGTGCATCCTATGACCAAGTCGCCGCTCCGTGCATCCTGGCAGCCGTCGCCCTCGTCCTTCGTGCTCGGGGGCGCCTTGGCGCTGACCCTCACGCCGCCCCGATCGGCCACCGCGCAGGCGCCGGTCGTGCTCAAGATCCAGGCAAGCTGGCCGGCCTCGCTGACGATCTTCGACCACCTCAAGCTCGTCGCCGAGCGGGTCGACAAGCTCTCCGACGGCACCTGAAGATCGAGGCGCTGCCGGCGGGCACGATCGTCCCGCCTTCGAGGTCCTCGACGCGACCAGCAAGAAGGTCATCGACGGGGCCCACACCGTCGCCTACTACTGGGTCGGCAAGAACAAGACGGCGGTGCTCTTCACCGGCGGCCCCGGCGGGAACTTCGGGATGGACTTCGTCGACGTCCTCGGCTGGATGTACGAGGGCGGCGGCCTCGAGCTGTACCAGCAGTTCTACAAGGACGTGCTCAAGCTGAACGTCGTCCCGCTCCCGGCGTTCCCGAGCGGCCCCCAGGCGCTCGGGTGGTTCAAGCGGCCCATCAAGAACCTCGCCGACTTCAAGGGCATGAAGTGCCGCCAGACCGGGATCAACGCCGAGGTCTACACCGAGATGGGGATGCGCACCGTCAACCTCCCCGGCGGCGAGATCCTGCCGGCCGCCGAGCGCGGCGTCATCGACTGCGCGGAGTGGGTCGGCGGCATCGAAGATCTGAGCTCGGGTTTCCACAACGTGTGGAAGTACCACTACACGCCCGGGCATGCACGAGCCCGTGACGATGGGCGAGCTACTGATCAACACCGAGGTTTGGGACAAGCTCTCGGCCCAGCACAAGGAGATCATCAAGTCCGCGACGATGGAGGCCATCATCCGCTGGTACGCGAAGTGGCAGCGGCAGAACGCCGACGCTCTCAAGGAATTCCAGGAAAAGCACAAGGTCAACGTGCTCAAGACGCCGCCCGAGATCCTGACCTCGACTTCCTCAAGACCTGGGACAAGATCGCGGCGCGCGAGGCGGAGAAGGACCCGTTCTTCAAGAAGGTTCTGGAGTCGCAGCGGCAGTACGCCAGCGTCGTCGTCCCCGCCAAGCGGTTCATGTTCCCGGCCTACGACTTCGCCGCGAACCACTACTGGCCCGAGAAGAAGGCGGCGGCCGACCGGCCACCGCGCCCCGCGCCAAGCCCGCGGACAAGCAGTAGGCCATCTGGTCATCCGGGAGGGGCCGGCGAGCGGCGCCGGCCCCTCCTACCCACCGCATGACCTCGCCCGACACGCGAATCCGCGACTGAGGAGAGCCGCGCACATGACCGAGCCGTCCCCCTCCCTGCTGAAGACGATTCGCGTCGTCGACACTTTCAGCGAGTGGTCGGGAAAGGCCGTCGCCTGGCTGATCCTGCCGCTGGTCGCAAGCCTCACCTACGAGGGGCTCGCCCGCTACCTCTTCAACGCGCCGACCCTCTGGGCGTACGACCTCTCCTACATGATGTACGGGGCGCTGTTCATGCTCGGCGCCCACTACACGCTCCTGAAGGGCGCCCACATCCGGACGGACATGCTCTGGGAGAAGTTCTCGCCGCGCACCAAGGGGCGGATCGACGCGGTCGCCTACATCTTCTTCTTCTTCCCGGCCATGATCCTCCTGTTCTACGCGAGCGTCGACGAGGCGTGGGCCTCCTGGAGGATGGGCGAGCTCTCCGAGCAAACCGCGTGGCGGCCGATCCTCTGGCCCTTCAAGGCGGTGGTGCCGCTCACCGCGCTGCTCCTGATGATCCAGGGCGTCTCGGAGCTCCTCAAGTCGCTCTACGCGGCGCGCACGGGTCGGTTCCTCACGAAGGCCGAGACGATCCAGGTATGACCGGCCAGGCGATCCTCGGGCCTCGTGATGCTGCTCATCATGCTCGGCGTGATCTTCGTCGGCTTCCCGATCAGCTTCACCTTGCTCTTCCTCGGCCTCGTCTTCGGCTACTTCGGCCTGGGCACGATCGTCTTCGACCTCGCATTCTTCCAGACCATCGGCTTGATGAAGGAGCAGACGCTGGCGGCGGTGCCCCTGTTCATCTTCATGGGGTACGTCGTCGAGCAAGCCGGGCTCATGGAGCGCCTCTTCCGCGCCTTCCAGGTCATGCTCGCCCCGGTGCGCGGCTCGCTCTACCTCGGGGTGATCCTCACCGCCACGATCTTCGCGATGGCCACCGGTATCGTCGGCGCGGCTGTGACCGTGCTCGGGATCATGGCGGCGCCGATCATGATGAAGAGCGGCTACAGTCCCCGCCTTTCCGCCGGCGCGATCGCCGCCGGCGGCACGCTCGGCATCCTGATCCCGCCCAGCGTCATGCTCGTCGTCATGGGACCGGTCATCAACGTCTCGGTCGCCAAGCTCTACGCGGCGGCGTTCGGCCCGGGCTTCCTCCTGGCCGGCCTCTACATCGTCTACACGCTCACGCGAAGCTTCCTGAACCCGAAGCTCGGACCACCGGTCCCCAAGGAGGAGCGGGCCGACGTCGTTCGTCCAGATCGTGCGCGAGTTCTTCGTCGGGATGGTCCCGCTGGCGCTCCTCATCGTCGCGACCCTCGGCACCATCCTGGCCGGCGTGGTCACGCCCACCGAGGCGGCCGCCATGGGCGCGACAGGGGCGTTGTTGCTGTCGATCGCCTATCGGCGCTTCACGCTCGGGGGCCTGAAGACCGCGGTGTTCAACACGATGACCACCTCCAGCATGGTCCTGTTCCTCGCGGTCGCCTCGAACGTCTTCGGCGCGATCTTCGCTCGGCTCGGGAGCGCCGGCGTCATCACGAACGCGCTGACCGGGCTGCCGGTCCGCCCTTCGTGACCCTGCTCCTGGTGATGGGCCTGATCTTCCTGCTCGGCTGGCCCTTCGAGTGGCCGGCCATCATCTTCGTGTTCATCCCGATCTTCTACCCGGTCATCGAGGCCTTGAAGTACGACATGCTCTGGTTCGGCGTGCTGGTGGCGGTGAACCTCCAGACCGCGTACCTCTCCCCGCCCGTCGCGATGTCCGCCTACTACCTGAAGCAGGTCGTGCCCCAGTGGAGCCTGGGCACGATCTATCGCGGCATGGCCGACTTCATGGTCATCCAGGTGATCGCGCTGATCCTCGTGACGCTGTTCCCGGAGATCGCGCTCTGGTTCCCGCGCTGGCTCTTCGACCAGCCGTAGCGGCCCGTGGCCTCGCGCCCCTTCCGAAACCTTGACACCCCAGCCGCTCGCTGGCTAAAGTCGACCGAGCGTCAAAGTCTATCGGTAGCGATCACGATGAGGACACGCCACGGAGGCTTCGCACTTGCGCTTTTCTGATCGCCGGCTCGAGTCCGTCTGGGAGAAGGTGCGGCAGGGCGAGCGGCTCGATCGGAGCGACGGCCTGGCGCTCTTCGAGACCGAAGACCTGCTCGGCCTCGGCCGCATGGCCGATCACGTGAAATCCTCTCGTGAAGGCGATCGCGTCTACTTCGTGCTCAATCGCTACATCTCGCCGACCAACGTCTGCGTCCTCTCATGCGCCTTTTGCGGCTTCGCCCGCAAGAAGGGCGAGGCCGGCGCCTTCGAGTACACGGTCGAGGACATCATCGGCATGGTCAGCGAGGAGGTCCGCGAGGTCCACATCGTCGGCGGCCACCATCCGGACTGGCCCTTCGAGTACTACGAGCGGATCATCGGGGGCCTGCACGCGGCGCGGCCCGGGGTGCAGATCAAGGCCTTCACGGCCGCCGAGATCGACTACTTCTGGCGGCGCTGGAAGATCGAGCCGCGCGAGGCGCTCGCGCGCTTGAAAGCCGCCGGCCTGCAGACGATGCCGGGCGGCGGCGCCGAGATCTTCTCGTCGCGTCTGGCCAAGCAACTGCGTTATGCCGGCAAGGCCGACGGCGACCGCTGGTGCGAGATCCACGGCATCGCGCACTCGCTCGGCATCCGGACCAACGCCACGATGCTCTACGGCCACGTCGAGACTCTCGCCGAGCGGGTCGATCACCTGCTGCGCCTGCGCGAGCAGCAGGACCGCTCCGGCGGGTTCCTCACCTTCATCGCGCTGCCCTATCAGGTGGGAGCGACCAAGCTCGTGCCCGCGATCGACGCCGCCGGCCGACAACCTGCGCACGATCGCGGCCGCGCGCCTGCTGCTCGACAACTTCCCGCACGTCGAGGCGTACTGGGTGCTCCTCGGCGAGGAGACGGCGTCGATCGCCCTGCACTTCGGCGCCGACGACGTGAACGGCACGCTCGAGGACGAGCGCGTCCAGCACATGGCGGGCGCCGAGACCCCGGCGGGCCTCGCGCGTGAGCAGCTCTTCCGCATCATCCGCGACGCGAACAAGATGCCGGTCGAGCGCGACGCCCTCTACAACGTCGTGCGGGTCTGGGATCGCGAAGGCGTCGCGGCGTGACCGCTTCGGCGCTGAGCCCTCTATGATCGAGGCCATCCGGGACAAGGTGCTGAACCGCAAGCGGCTCGATCGCGCGGAGGGCCGTTGGCTCCTCGCCGAGGCGCCGCTGCTCGAGCTCGGCGCGCTCGCCGCCGAAGCCCGGTACGCGCGGTTTCCGGAGAAGGTCGTCACGTTCGTGATCGACTCGAATCCGAACTACACGAACGTCTGCATCACCGATTGCCAGTTCTGCGCCTTCTACCGTAAGCCCGGCCACCCCGAGGCCTACACGCTTGACGGTGGAGGAGGTGCTGGCCAAGGTGGAGTTCGCCGCATCCAAGGGGGCCACGACCGTGCTCCTGCAGGGCGGCCACAACCCGGCCCTGCCGCTCGACTACTACACCACGATCGTGCGCGAGACGCGCCGCCGCTTCCCCGAAGTGACGCCGCACTTCTTCACCGCGTCGGAGATCCGCACCGTCGCCCAGGTCGAGAAGCTCACCGTCGGCGACGTGCTCGATCGCCTCTGGGAGGCAGGGCAACGGACCTTGCCGGGCGGCGGGGCCGAGGTGCTCTCAGAGCGAGTGCGCCGGCGGATCGAGCCCAAGAAGGGCGGGCCCGACACCTGGCTCGAGGTGCACCGCGAGGCCCATCGGCGCGGCTTCAAGTCGACGGCGACGATGATGTATGGCCACGTCGAAGAGATCGACGACCTCCTGGAGCACCTGGACGTGATCCGCGAGCTCCAGGATGCGTTCGGCGGCTTCACGGCGTTCGTGCCGTGGTCGTTCAAGCCCAACAACACCCTGCTCGAGAAGTGGATCAAGCATCCGAAGGGCCCCAACATGTACCTTCGCATGCTCGCCGCCTCGCGCCTGTACCTCGACAATTTCCCCCACGTCCAGGCCTCGTGGTTCTCCGAGGGCAAGCGCACCGGTCAGATCGCGCTCCACTTCGGCGCCGACGACTGGGGCGGCACCCTGCTCGAGGAGAACGTGCACAAGGCGGCGGCGTTCGTGAACACGATCGGCATCGACGAGATCGTGACGTTGATCCGCGAAGCCGGCTTCACCCCCGCCCAACGCACCACCGAGTACGAGATCCTGAAGCGGTACTGAAAACATGGGGGGCCGCGAATGGCCCCCAAGCCCCCCAACGCTCGGACGCGCCCCGGCTGAGCTGGGCGCGCTTCGATCTGGCGACGCGGTTCCGGGGCCCCCGAAATGGCTCGCCTACTGAATCACCTGATCCGCGCGCGACAGCAGCGATGGCGGGATCGTCAGAGCGAGAGCCTTCGCCGTCTTGAGGTTGATGACCAGATCGAACTTGGTCGGTTGCTCGACGGGCAAGTCGCCAGCTTTGGCGCCTTTGAGAATCCTGTCGACGTAGGTAGCGGCGCGACGGAAGTTGTCCGACACCCTGGGCCCGTAGGCCATCAGGCCGCCGTCTGCGGCAAACTCCCCCTCCGGGTACATGGCGGGGAGCCGATGGCGAGCCGCCAGAGATACGATGCGACTCCGCTGGCCCCACAAGAAGGCATCGGCGATCGTGAGCAGTGCGCCGCCAGGGTTGCGGGCCGCCCTGCTGAGCCCACGCTCCAGCCGGTCAATGTCCGGCGCCTCGACGGTCTGAGTTTCCAGACCGAGCGTCTTTGCTGCGCTCTCAACAACTCGAAGCGAATCAGGGCTTCCCTGGTTGTTCGGATTCCACGCGATCACGACCCTGCTCAGGCCCGGAACCGCCTCGCGCAGGAGCTCGAGTCGTTTGCCGTGCAGCTCCGTCCCTGTGGAGATGGTGAGGCCCGTGATGTTTCCCCCGGGCCGGGCCAGACTCGCCACAAGTGCTTGTCGCTCTAGGAATTCGCTTGTCGCGGCACCGATGACGATCGGAACCGTCGCGGTCACCTGTTTTGCCGCGACCGCCGCCGGGCCGCCATCGATGATGATGATCTCGACGTTCAGGGCGACGAGCTCAGCGGCCAGCGTGGGAAGCCGCTCTGTTCGTCCGGCCGCTGCCCGGAGCTCGAGGCTCACGTCGCGGTATCCGAGGGCACGCATGCCGTCCCGGAACGCGGCAACGTTAGGAGTATGCACGGTACTGTTCGTCAGCCATCCGACCCGTGGGACCTTCGCCGCCTGCTGTGCCCCGGCGTCGAACGACAAAAGCACGACGGTCAGCGCAAGAATGGCCGCGAGCCCGATCAACGGCATGCCGGCGGCGAGTCTCGGCGAACGCCACGACGCCACCGCCACCCCGGTCTGGACGATCTCGATCAGATCGGATCGATCGGCGGGATTTCGGTGATCAGGCCCTTGGCGTGGGCCATCGCGAACAGGCGCTCGATCGCGGCGCGCCCGTCCCGGCCCAGCGCCAGGGTGTAGTCGTTGACGTACATGAGCACGAAGCGCCGGCACGTCTCCTTGTCGATTCCCCGCCCGTAGCGCATCGCGTAGTCGAGCGCCTCGTCGATGTTCGCGTGCGCCCACGCGATCGAGTCGCGCAGGCCCTGCGAGAGCGCGCGATGCAGATCTTCCCCGAGATCTCGGCGCATCACGTTGACGCCGAGAGGCAGGGGCAAGCCGGTATCGGCCTGCCACGCCTCGCCCAGGTCGAGAACCTTGGTCAGCCCCATCGACTGGTGGGTGATCTGGCCCTCGTGGATCAAGAGGCCCAGGTCGGCCTGACCGTCGAGCACCGCCTGCGGAATCTTGTCGAAGGCGACCTCGATCAGAGGCGGGTCGCCGACGTAGAGGCGCAGGAGCAGCGCCGAGGTGGTGTGCTTGCCCGGGATGGCCACGACGCGCTCCTCGAGCTCGGCCCGGGGAATCGGCCCGCGCGCGACGAGGATCGGGCCGTAGCCCTTTCCCATCGACGACCCGGGATCCATCATGCGATACCGGTCGGCGATGAGCAGGTAGCTGGCGAACGACACCGCCGTGACTTCGAGCTCCGCGGTGCGCGCCCGACGGTTCAGCGACTCGATGTCCTCGAGCACGTGCTCGATCGTCACCCCGGGAATCTTCACCTTCCCGGCCGTGAGCGCGTAGAACATGAACGCGTCGTCCGCGTCGGGGCTGTGGCCGATCCTCACCGTCGCCATGGAGACTCCTAGTGGTCGGCGAAGCCGAGCCGGAACTCGCCGGCGCGGATCGCGCGGATGATCGCGTCGCGGTCACGCTTGGCGTCGACTTCGACCCACGCCCGACCGAAGTGGATGGGCCCGTGGGCGTCGTCGGTCGCGATCTTCACGAGCGGGATCTCGGCCGACTCGTAGAGCGGGTGGCGCTGGCCGGTCTCGGTCACTTCGATCGCGTCCAGGGTGATGCCGCCGGCACCGATGCGGCGGATGCGCTCGAGGGTCTGGTCCACGCTGAGGCGGTAGCGCGCCGGATGGTTCAGGACGTGAAGCGTCTCGCGCTCGCCGGGCACCCTGCCGATGTGCTGATCGAAGCGCGGCCAGTTCAGCTCGATTCCGTGGAACAGGAGGAGCTTCGACGAGACACGGGGAATGGCGCTCCAGTAGTTGTCGTCGATCCAGCTCTCGTGGTCGGTGATGGCGAGGAAATCGTAGCCGAGCGCCTCGTACGCGGCGACGAGCTGGGCCGGTTCCTTTACGCCGTCGGAGAAGGTCGTGTGGGCGTGCAGGTTGCCCCGGAGCCAGGGCATCAGCCACGCGCCTTGAGGGGAACGATCGGTCGGCTCACCGAGTCAGGGCGCGGTCGCTGGACGGCGGGCGGGCGGAGGCCCGTCCCACGTGATCGAGAAGCCGCCCCCGAAGACGCCGAAGTTCTCGGACCACCCGGTGGAGGGAGGGCCGACCGGCGTGGTCGGTGATACCCACCCGGCCACGCCAAAGCGACCGCTGTCCTTCGCGCTCTCGCGCCGCTTGGACATCGGCGCGATGAACGCGGGATCGTGCTGCACCTGACCGCCTCGGGGATAGCGGTCGGCGTCGCCCGGTCTCGTCTCGTCCTGGAGGCCAGGCGGGATCACGTCGAATTCCTCGCGCGGCGTCACCGGGGCGGGCTTCTTGATCTCGACGTCCTGCGGCCAGGCCGGCGTGGCGAAGAGCACCGTGAGAGCGACTACCAGAGCGCGCTTCATAGTTTGATTGTACCGCCGTGCAGACCGCCGCGACACTCCTCGCTAACCTGGCGATAACGCTCACGAGTAAAGGCGCAGCTTCTGGAAGCCGATCACGCGCGGCATGCGGCCAGGAGCGGGCCGACGCTGTCCAGCGAATCGAGCGACAGGGCTGCCCGCTCGATCGCCTCGACCCGCTCCTCCGGCACGGCGCGGCGGGCGTTGTCGCGGAACTTCGCGACGATCGCCTCGGGCTCGAGGGGGCGCGCGGCGCCCCCGCGCCCGTCGGGCTCTTTCGCCTCGACGAGGCGGCCGTCACGGAGACGCACGCGGACCCATCCCGGGAACCCGTCGGGAAAGCGTGAGGTGGGATCGACGGTGTGCTCGACCCGCGCCGCCAGCGCCAGGGTGCGCTCGTCACGGATCCGTTCCCGGGTGTACGTGTCGAGCCCGACCCGGCCGTCCACCAGCGCCGCGGCGACCGAGTACGCCAGACTGAACTGGGCATCGTACGGGCTGCGGGGCCGGAGCTTCGACTCGCGCGGCTCGCAGACGATCGGAACCTCGCCGGCGGGCACCCGACACTCGATGCCTTCGATCGCATCGGGCTCGATCCCGTGCTCGCGACGAAGCGCGAGCGCACAGTCGAGGTACGCGTGGTTGTAGTGGCAGCACGGGTACGGCTTGAACCCGACTCGGAGCGTCTCCCACTCCTTGCCGAGCGTGTCGAACGGCGCGCGGTCGGGTTCCGAGCGCAGAAACGTGCGATAGAAACCGAAGCGGCCCTCGAGGATCGTGGCCGGCCCGGTGAATCCGCCGCGCGCGAGACCGGCGGCGACGATACCGGAATGCGCGGCCCACCCGGGATGGACGCGCTTCACCCACGAGCCGTCCTCGAGGTGCTCCATGACGCCCGAGGCGAAGCTGCCGGCGATGCCGAGCGCCGCCGTGAGCCGGCGGCCATCCAGGCCGTCGAGGCGGCCCGCGGCCACGGTCGCGCCGAACGTGCCGCACACCGCCGTCGCGTGCCAGCCACGCGCATGGAATTCACCCGGAGCCGCCATGCCAAGTCGCGTCATCGCTTCGTATCCGGCGACCGCCGCTGTCACGACCGCCCGGCCGCCGTGACCTCCGGCTTCACCGAGCGCCAGCACGGTCGGCAGAATCACCGAGGAGGCGTGGGTGATCGAGACGGCGTGGGTATCGTCGAAATCGAGTCCGTGCGCCAGCGCGCCGTTGGCCAGCGCGGCGAGCGGAGGCGACGCGGTCAGGCGCGACCCCACGACGCTGCACGCGCCGCTCCCCCAGCCCTTCAGGGCGCCGAGCACCGAAGGCGCCAGCTCGGAGGTCGACGACGCCAGGGCGATGCCGAGGATGTCGAGCGTGCGCAGGCGCACGCTCGCGACGACGTCGACCGGGAGATCGTCGAACTCGAGGCTCGCCGCAAACTCGGTCAGGCGCTCCGCCAGGGTCATGCGGCGCGCGGCCTATCCGGGCAGCGCGATGTTGCCGTCGCTCTCCCGGACGTTGCCGTCGGGCTCGCGGCTCCGGATCGCGGTGACGCTCCGGCCCTCGGCGTCCTTCACCTCGAACTCCTCGGCGAGCCCGGCCCCGATCAGCTGCTGCACGAGCAGCTCCCGGTCGGTGCCGACCGGGGGCAGCTGGTGAGACTTCCAGCGCATGACGAAGTAGCCGCGGCTCACGTGCGGCAGGCGCGCCTCGGCGCGCTGCAGCTCCTGGAGCGCCCGCTCGAGCGCCACGCCCGAGGCGGGCTGCGCCGTCGGCCGCGCCAGGCGCGAGGGCGCCATGCGCATCGGGGCGCGCTCGAACGATCGGGGCCGCTCGACCTTGAAGGCCGGGATGCCGTCGCTCAGATGGATCTGCCCGAAGCAGCGCACGCGCAAGTCCTTTGAGAGCTCGTCGGCCGACCACGTCGCCACCCACACCTGCTTGCCGAGCGCGTTCACCGCCTCGACCGCCGGGACGAAATCGTCGTCGCCTGATACCAGCACGGCCGCGTCGAAGGCGCCGATCGCTGCGTACTGGATGATGTCGGCCACGAGGCGCGTATCCACGCGCTTCTCGGTGGTGTACTCGTAGTCGGCGCTGCAGGCCGGGCAGCGCCCGGAGCGGCGCACGCGCAGCTCGCGCTTGACGAAGTAGCCTGGACGCAGCTCGAGACCTTTCAGAAAACCCTCGACCAGCGGCGGCGCGTCGGACGACACGCCGACATAGTAGTGGGCGCCCGCGAAGATCGCGCCAGGCCCGCCGACCGCCTGCGTGATCCAGGCGGCGAGACGGTCATAGTCGACGCGAAGCGATTCGTCGTAGCGTTGAAGAGACCGGTAGAAGTTCTGGCCGTCAAAAAAAACGCTGACCTTCATGGGCGGCTCCCGGCGAAAAACAAACCGTTAATTCTCTACCGCGGTTAATGGTGGACGAACCAGCGACTTCCGGAACGTGAGTCCAGTTCGTCGGTACCTCTAAGTGGGCGGAAGTATGCACACGCAATGGCGGGTCCGCAAGTGGGTGTATTCCTGGGATTGCCGGAAAGTGCGGGCGGTGCCTGGCGAAGGCACAATGAAGAGCACGACAAGCGAAATCTCACATGAGGTGCCCGATGCATCTGTTCAGCCTTGGGGTAGTTCTCACAGTAATGGCCCTACCGCTCGTTGCCGAGGCGCAGCCGACGCCCGTTCCCGGCCCCGGCGAACCGGTTGAGCCCATGATCATCGAGGTCGTCCCGCTCACCTACGCACGGTCGGCCGAGCTGGCCCACACGCTTTCCCTGATCGCTCCGCCGGGGGTACGAGTCGCGCCGTACAACCCAACAAACAGTCTCGTCATCCGCGGGCCTCGGGCGTCGGTCGAGCAGTTGATCGACATCATCAAAGCGAAAGACCGTGACTGAGCGCTCGCGGGTTGGGCTAGCTGTGCGCACCATCCTGTGAGCGCCGTTCAGTCTCCCACGCCGCATAGCACCGGGGGTGAAGGTGGTATCTGTCGAACCCGGGCTGCGCGCCATGCCGATTGAACTCGATCTCGATCTCCACCTGGGTACGGGCCGATGGTGCGCCGCACGCCGCGCAGGGCACTCCACTCCCCGGACCGCCGAACCGTCGGTCGGGGCGCCGCGCCGGAAGCTTTCCAGTCCGGATCGCTTCTCGGGCGTTCTCTCGGAGACCGGCGCCGTCGGGGATGGTCTTATCTCACGCTGGGCCTGGAGAGGGCGAGCTACCTCCGTCCGCCGCCGTTCGACGCGTCAGAGCGAGCCGCTCGGCCTCCCAGATCTGGAAACAGTCGGTGTGGAGCTGAATCGACATCCAGTCTTGGACCACGATTCCCCAGTGCGTGTTCTGGTTCCTCATCATCGGCTCACCGCAGCCGTCGCACGTGTGCCCGGCGCCCGGAACATCCCAGTGATCGACAGCGCGGCCTTTCGGCAGGCTGCCGTCAGCGATCTTGCGCCGGATTACCTCGCGAACAAGGTTGGGATCCACTCACGGGTATTTGCAGATATCGGGATCTCCTTGTCAATTTCGGTATTCAAATACATATTTCCGATAGCCTGCCATGGACTGACGGTCTCACGACCGGGATGGAGCACTCGCCCACGCCCGCGCTGGCGCCACGTGGACCTCGAGGCGGGCACGGTGAGGCTCGAGCCGGGTGAGACGAAGAACGACAAGCTGCGGACAATCCGGTGTTCGCCCGCCCGGTGGGTACCTTCTACAAAGCCTGCGCGATGGCGTGCGAGCCCGCGAACGTAGCCGGTGCGGGAGTTGATTGGTGGACGATACTGGATTTGAACCAGTGACCTCTGGCATGTGAGGCCAGCGCTCTAACCAACTGAGCTAATCGTCCGTGCTGGGAAGTTAACTACTTACCGAACGGCTGTCAAGCGCTTGCCCCCGACTTGTTGGAGAGACGTGAGTTGGCCGCCCGGAATTGATACGTGAGATGACCGCTCTAACCGTGCCGCGTGGCAGAAATGGCCTCCGGGGAGGAGGCCATGGCCTACTCGCGCGGCGCTGTGGAGCGTGCCATGAAAGTGCAGGAAGTGATCCTACGGGCGATCGGCGGGAAACTGACCTGGGTGCAGGCCGCCGACATCCTGGGCTACAGTCCGCGCACGATCCGGCGGATCCGCTGGCGGCTGCGGCATTTCGGGTACGACGGCTTGCTGGACCGCCGGCGGCAGACGCCTTCGCCGAAGCGCGCCCCGGTCGCCGAGGTGCAACGCCTGCTGGCCCTCTATCGCGAGCGGTACCTGGGCTTCAACGTCCGACATTTTCACCAGCTGGCCCGCCGCGAACACAGCGTGCGCTTTTGCTATGCCTTTGTGAAGAAGGCCCTGCAGACCGCCGGCCTGGTGGCCAAGCACCAGCCGCGGGGTCGCCATCGCCGCCGCCGCGAGCCGCGCGCCTGCTTCGGCGAGCGGCTCCATCTCGACGGCAGTCGGCACCATTGGCTGGCGTTGTGCCCGGAGCGATGGTTCACGCTGATCGCCGTCGTCGACGACGCCACCAAGCGGTTGCTGTACGCCGCCCTGCAAGACGGCGGCGAAAGTGTCGCCGCGATCATGACGGCGTTGCGCCACGTCCTCGAGCGCTACGGCATCCCCATTGCCCTCTATACCGATCGCGCCCACTGGGCCGTGCATACGCCGACCTCCGGCAGCGCGCCGGATCCCCGGCGCCCCACGCAGGTGGGCCGCGCGCTGGCGCGCCTGGGCATTGAGCACATCTTGGGGTATTCGCCCCAGGCGCGCGGCCGCAGCGAGCGCGCCAATCGCACCCTGCAGGACCGTCTCGTCAACGAACTGCGCGTCGCCGGCATTACCACGGTGGCCGCCGCTAATCGCTACGTGGGCGACCGCTTCCTGCCGGCCTTCAACGCGGAGTTTGGCCGCCCGCCGGCCGACCCCGCCTCCGCCTTCGTACCGCTCGGGCGTGTCGAGCTCGATCAGATCCTCTGCGTGGAGGACGAACGCACCGTCGGGCGTGACAATGTCGTGACCACCGACCGGGTCCCGCTGCAACTCACCAAACAGCCCGGCCGCCGCACCTGCGCCGGGCTGCGAGTGCTGGTGCGCCGTCATCTCAGTGGCCAGCACTCCGTCTGGTACGGCGGCCGCTGCCTCGGCCGCTACGACGCGACCGGCCAGCCGCTGCGGGCGGCGTGAGCCCATGCTGTTCAATCGAGCGGCCAACTCACAGTGTCAAACAGTTGCGGCCAACTCACGTATCAGCAACAGCGCTTGCCCCCGACTGTGTTGCCCCCGACTGTTGCCCCCCGACTTGCCCCCCCGACGTGCCCTGAAACGTGCCCGCGAGCTCCCGTGCGACGTCTTGGAGATCGCCCGGGCTCACGATGTGATAGCGATCGAAGACCGCTCGCGTCTTGTGACCGGTGACCTTCATCGCGACGCGCTCGGCCACGCCGGCGTTGACCATGTTTCGCACTGCGGTTCGACGAAAATCGTGTCGCAAGCGGCCGGCAACGCCAGCCGCTTCGCAGGCCGAGGCCCATGCCTTCCGAAAATCGCTGCGACGTTTGCCGCGGCGCTGACGACCGGTGAGGAACGGGAAGAGATACGGGATGATTCGGTCGGTGCGTTTCTGGAGTGCCTCGACGCGCTCGAGCTGCGCCGCCAGGAGGACCCTGAGCTCGGGCGTGAGGTAGACGATTCGCCCCTCGTCGTTTTTGGTCGTGCCGGGGTCCAAGCGCAACGTCCCGACCTCGAGGTCGAGCTGGCGCCGCTCGAGTGCTAAGACCTCGCTCTGCATCCGCCAGCCGTAGACATAGGCGATCGCGGCCGCGACCTGGAGATCGACCGGCAAGTGGCGGCGCACTGCTTCGTACTGCTCGCGCTCGAAAAAGCCCGAGCGCGGCGCCGCCTCTTGAGTTTTCGGATCACCGGGAGGGAAGGAGCTTGCCGTTCTCGTAGGCGAGACGGAGCATCCGGATCAGGACGGCGAGTTCGCGATTGATCGTGCCGCCCGACGCCTCCTCCCCTTGCCGCTTGAGCACATAGGACGTCGCCTCAGCCTGCCCGATCGCAGCCACGCGGCGACCGGCGAAGAACGTTTTCAGGTGCTCAAGCCGGTAGTCCGCCTCTTCAAGGTCTCGCGAGCCCGTCGCCTCATAATGCTGTCGGAGATCCGCGGCGACCTCGTCGTACCGGATCCGGTCGGCGCGCGGCAGCACCGGCTAACCGGTCGCCACTCGCCCCTCGCGCTCCTTCAGGAGTCGGCGTGCACCTTCGGGCGCCGTCTTCGTGTCGGCCGAGACGCCGCTACTCTCGCGTACCGGCCGACCGTTCACGTAGTATTTCACCCACCAGATCTCCGAGCGCTCACCACTCTTCAGTTTAGGTCGGTATAGGTAGCCCATCACGCGCCTCCTGTTCGTGTCACCGCAACGCGCTCATGCGCGCCCCAGGTGCGGATTTGCGTCACGCCTGGCTGCTTCACTGACTCCACGCGCACGTGAACTGTCTTACCGCCCGCGGTCGTGTACGGCCGTCCGATCACCCGCCATTGGGAGAACTCGTCAGACAGGATGTCGCCAACCTGAAGGTTCATCGGCAGCACGCGATTCGGCGACGGCGCAGCAGCCGCAGGCTTCTTCTCGGGCTTGGGCTTAGCCATCACCCGCGATCGTCGTCGCGCCGCGCGCATCAGTCAATTTTCCGGAATTTCCAATAGTTAGGAATGGCTTTCCATCGTCAAACGCGATACTGTTCGCCCCCCTGGGGAGGACGGACAGTGTCCGATGAGCCTCTGCTGCGTGAACAGGCCCGAGAAGCAATTCGCGCTGGGAAATTGCCCACGCGAAGCTATGACCGCATCTCCGGCGGACCGGGAAGCGAACAGCCCTGCGCCCTCTGTGGCAAGACACTGCCGCGTGTCGAGATGGAGGTCGAACTCGAGTTCAACCGCCCGGACGCGACACCTGGAATAGACCAATTTCATTTCCACCAGCGCTGCTATGCCGCGTGGAAGTTCGAGCGCAGCAAGGTTGGATAGAACGGACACACCATGGCCGACGAGCAAATTCTTCGGCACAAGGCTCGCGAAGCGATTCGGGCTAGAAAGCTGCCGTCGCGACGACCGGACCGCGCGTCGAGCGGATCCGGCGTGGGTGAGCCCTGCGCGATATGTGGCGAACCAATCAAGCGAGATCAGATGGAGCTCGAGCTTGAGTTCATACGCAACGGCCGGTCGCCTCGCGTTGAGAGCCATCATCTTCACCTTCGTTGCTTCGCGGTCTGGGAGTCCGAGCTTGAGTCTCGTCGGCGTTGATGTCGCGACCTGACATGAGCATCGTGTGATCGCTATGGACGCCGACGAACGTGCGACGAGCGTCTGGTATCGAATGGGGCTCATCAGCCGGAACCAGAGGGATCTGGCGGTGAGCATCATCGCGGATGAGATTCGCGCCGCGCAGTACGAGGTCTGGCTCGAGGCGGCGAGGTTGGTACTGAGCGGCGAGCCAATCGAGATCGCGCGGCGGCTGCGCGAGCGCGCGGCGCAGACGATCCGGCCGAAGTCCTGAACGATCACGTCTTCCCTCACGGTTGAGGTTGTGGGCGATGCCCCCGGCGGTGCCAGCCGCGCGGGGGTGTTGTATCTACGTCGGCTCGCGGTCGTCCGGTGCATCGCTGAATCCTTCTATCGTGGCGCGCAGGCGGCGCCAGGCCTTGCCTCCTCATCTTGGTTGAGCTCCACCGCTTCGGCTGCCTGATCGCTGCCGCGCCGGGTCGCTACGCGATCAGCGGGTCGTGTCCTTCGATGCGCCGCCGGATCTGGCCGTGCTCGATCCCGAGGCGAGCAACTATGTCGAGATGCCGAAATTGGCGGAGTCGGTCGGGTTGTTTCCGATGGCACAGATGGGCAATATTGTCGCGATCACCCGCAAGGTGATCATCAACGACGACATCGGCGCTATCCCAGCGTTGGATCGACGGCCTCGGCCGGGGCGGCGCGTCGCACGCTGGCGCCAGCGGTGTGGCCGCAGTGGGTCTCGAATGCGAACGCGCCGAATGGCGTCGCGTGGTTTCACGCCACGCACGCGAAGACCCAAACCACCGCCATCTCCGAGACACGAAGTGAACGCGGCCGTTCGCAAGCTGCTCGATCAGACGCAACCCGGCAACGCCGAGAGGATGGGCGTGCGGATCACGCGCCGGCGCTCGGCGTGGCTCATCGCTCCCGAATGCGCCGTCGGACGCCGCGCTGAAACTGAACCAAACGCAGGGCTCGGCATTGTTCCACTTGTTACGGCGAATCGAATCAGTACGTGCTCGTCAATGCGCTCTTCGACCGACGCACGAAACGATTGGGGCGTATGTCGCCCCGCGGTCGACGTCGAATCGGTCCTTTGCGCGTTCTTGAAACAGTTACGACGATCCTGACTTTCTACCTCGCGGATCTTCCCCAGGCCGATCAGGGATTGCATCGGGCGATCGCTTTCTCTACAAGGTGCGTTTTCGATCGGCGTCGCGGTCGAGGATCATCGCGGCGCCATCAAGGCGATCGTGGCGTGATCGGAACCGTTTCGATGCGGGGCATGCGCACCGCAGCGCGCCGCGGCGGTGGAGAAAAAACCTCTCGTCACCGCTCCGCAGCGTTGGCCGCAGACACACGCGGTCGTTGTCCCCTCGGGCGAGAGGACGGCGCACATTTTTCCGAGCAGTGTCGAAGTTCCCAGGTCAGCGAGGAGCCTCGGGCGGCGGAAGTAGCTGCTCCTTCTTCTCCCCTTCCCGGTCCTCGCTTCCTCCCCCGGGTCATACGGGCCCTACCCGATGCCGAGATTTTCGCGATGAAACGCCGGCCACGTAAGCCGGACGTCGCCGCGCCGGTGAAGCCGAGTGCGGTGAATCCCGTCGCGGCCCTGTTCGGGCTCCTCGCGACCCAGCAAGTCGCCCGCGTCCGCGAAGCCGAGCAGGCCCGGGCGGCGAAACTGTCGCTCGCGCAGGAGAACGTCACTGGCTTGCGCGAGCGAATGCGTGCCTTCTGTTCGTCCGAACTCGGAAAGAAAGCTGCGGCCGTTGCGACGCCACACGAGCGCCTCTTGCTCGCGCAGTTGAACACCAAAATCCACCGGGCCTGGGCTCGGGGCGAATCCGCCCTTCGCGCGGGCCGCGACGCCGAGGCGCAGCCGCATCTGATCGAGTACGACGAGCGCTTGAGCGACGCGTTGTGGCTTTGGCGTCTCCTTGTCGATCACGTGCGCGGCGCCGACAACGTTTCGATCTCGGATCACTAGATCCTGCCCGGCGCGATGGAGACGCGTGTCGAGGCGCTGGACCAGCACGGGAAACCAGCGCGGCTCTCGCGGCTCATGGGATGACAGACGCGGCGCCCGCCGAGAGGATGAGCGATGCGTTACAACTCGGCGCGCGCTGGATTTTTCCACCGCGACATGTCCGGCGCCTTCGTCGGGTGAGGCCCGCGAGTGAAAGCCGAGCGAAATCCCGCTCGCGCGCGAACGCAAGAATCCGGAATTTCGCGCTGACACGCCTGACTGACCAGAAGCTGCCTGTCTGGCTCGAACGTGCCTTCATCGCTAGTTACCAAAGCTGCGAGAATTCTTCGGTCTGATCTTTGTCGGAATCCGGAATACAGTGGCTCTCTCCGGCTTGCACAATGTTTTCTTCGCCATGCGCATGGGAAATGATTCGAATGCGCCTATGGCGGAGGGCAATATCGGCTCTCGGCGAAGCGATATGTCGCTGGACTGCTCATGACGGGCGCGGTGCTGCTGGCGCTGCCGCCCATGGCGTTTTCCCAGGAGCGAGTCGGTGTCGTGACGACGCTCGAAGGCTCGGCGACCGTGGCCCGACTCGCCGTTCCCCAGGCTCAACCGCTCCACTTCAAGGACAGTGTCTATCTCCACGATCGCATCACCACCGGTGAGCGGTCGATCGTCCGGGTGCTTCTGGGCGGCAAGGCCACGGTGACCGCGCGCGAGCGCTCGGTCGTGACGATCACCGAAGTCCCGGGGGTCGCGACGATCCAACTCGGCGAGGGCCGGATCTCGGTGGCGGTCTCGAAGGCGATGATGAAGCCTGGAGAGGCCGTCGAGATCAAGACGCCGAACGCGGTCACCGCCATCCGCGGCACCGTGGTGGTGGCCGAGGTGTCGCCGGCGAGCGACGGCCATCGCTCGCGGATCACCATCCTGCGCGGGCTCGTCGAGGTCACCAAGCTCGACGCCACCGGAAGTCTCGTGGGTCCGGCCGTGAAGCTCGGCGCGCTGGAACGCGTCGCGGTGAGCACCGCGAAGCCCATTGCGACACCCGAGACCATCACGCCGGAGGCGGCCAAGCAACTCGCCTCGGAGTTCAGCGCGATTCCCAGCAGCGCCCCCGCCGCCACCCAGGATGCGCTCAACACGGAAGTGAAGACAAATTCGATCAAGGAGGCGGCGCAGATCGTGGGCTGGACGACTCCGATCGTCGCCTCCAAGATGACCGACCCGACCGCTGACCCGGTCACCACTGTCACCAACACCACGACCCCCACCACCAACACCACGACCCCGACCACCAACACCACGACCCCGATCACCAACACCACGACCCCGATCACCGACACCACGACCCCGATCACCGACACGACGACTCTGATTACGAGCGCGGGCACCAGCGACCTCCTCGACGACGGCAAGCTGAAGAAGCTGAAGCCGCCGAAGCCGCCGAAGAAGTAGCACGATTCGATCTCGCGCGCGCATCGAAGGCGCCGCTGCGCAGGGGACTGTGGCTGGGCGAATCGGCCGGACGCAATCTGCTCAAGGTCAAGAGGCTGATCGAGTTGCACGGAACGGCACGCCGAGCAGTCGACGCCTATCTTAGTGTTTGACCCCCGGCTTCCGATCACCGTAGCGTCAACGTGTGCTCGACCGACGCGGCCGACTCCGCGCCCTTCACGCGCTCCTCACGTGGCTCGATTCGTGGTCTGGGATCGGACACGTCACCGTAGGTATGGCGCGCCAGGGCTACGACCTCCAGCTCACGCGATATGACGAAAAGGGCTGGCGCGCCACCTTCTATACGACCGGATGGAGCACTCGCCCACCAGCGCGACTGGCTCAGCTTGGGAGCGGACGCCATGGCGCGCGGTCCAGGGGCGCCGCCCGGGACGCGCTGAAGAAAGGGGAGAGCAGGCCCGTGCCGCTACGCCTGCCGGATCTTACGCGCCATCGCGGCAATAATGCCGGCGCCAAAAATCGAGAACAGCACCGTGCTCGGCTCCGGCACGCTCTGAGAGAGCGCTAAGTAAATGCCATCCGCGTACACGCTACCGGGGACTCCGCCGCTCTCCAGAATGAGATCTACCGTGACGTGCCCCCCAGTTGGACCGAGACCCACGGGATCGCGGAGTGGGCCTAGATCCAAAAAGTCAGGGTCGAAAACTATCGCGGGAGGAAGCACTGAAAGGCGAAAGCAGCGTCTCCACCGAGATGAACTCTTGGGAGCACGAGCTCGCTTCTACGAATGCTGAGGCCCGGATCCGTTACTGTCACGTCGAATTCGACGTGCAACTCCACGGCACCACCGACTGCGACACGTAACCTTCGCCCAATTGGAGTCTCTGCTCACCGCCGACGGTACTTGTCGACACGTCGATACTGCTCGGGTTACCACCGGCAGTCGCTACATAGAAGCCAGTGAAGTTAGAAAAGAGTTTGTCACCTTCGGTAATGCTTGCCCCGCTGTCGAGGAGGTCATTGAGGGGCACCGCCGATGCGTGGAGCGGCAGAAAGAGGATGCTCAAGAGGATCGCGATCAGACCATACCGTGCAAACTTCATCGTCTTACCTCCACCGGCTTCTGGTGGGTCGGACGGTCACCTGATTCAAACGAGCTGCGGCTGAGTGGGTATAGGTGCATCGATCGCGCCACAGTTCTGGAAGTACGCGATGGCGGACATTTGCCTCCGCTGCCATCCAACCGCAGTCCACATTTGTAATGATTCCCGGCAATCTGATGGCTAAGTCGTCCGAGAGTAAGCCGGCCCCCACGAAGTCGTCCGAGCTTCGGCGCGCTTATCGATGGAGCTCCGGCTCGGCGATCGGCTCGTCGCCACCGTGAACCGGCGCGGGGACCGAGGGTGAAGACAAGGCGCTGATGCGCCCCGGCAATCTGCTGTGTGACGCGAAAACGTGCCTGCGAACGTGCCCGCGACCGTCCGCGAAGGCCCAGCTTTCACCCAACGCCAGCCAACGACACAAAGAAAAACCCCTCGGCAAGTTCGCAACTTACCGAGGGGCCTGATGTCCAGCCTCAGCATGTGAGGCCAGCGCTCTAACCAACTGAGCTAATCGTCCGTGGCCGGGATACTACACACTTGCCATACGGGTTTCAATCGGAAGTCTCGGAGTGGTGTAAGGTAGCCACCATGAAGCCTGAAGAACGGATCCGCCAACTCATCCAGGCGAAGCTTTCGAGCGGTGAGTTGCCTCGCGACGACTGCTCGAAAGTGATGGGTGGTACGTCGCACGGAGAAATCTGCGACGCGTGTGGTAACGCCGTTGCGGCGACTGAGCTCGTGATGGAGTGCATCGGCGACCACTACCCGAGGGCCATTCAGTTCCACGTACTGTGCTTCTATCTGTGGGACGCCGCACGTCGGGCGCTCGGCGCCGAGCCGGGAGACTGCGCCCGCAGCTAACCAGCCGCAATCGCTCTGTTAAGGTATCCTCCACGCTATCTCCAGCCGGCCGGAGTGTCACACGGTGACATCAGCTATCACGGAGTGATACAGTTTCGGCTCGAGATGGCCACGCGGAGCGCGCGCCGCCGGCCGACGCCGCGAGTGGACTACGAGACGATCGCGGATCTGCGCTACCACATTCGCCGCTTTCTCCGGATCCGCGAGGAAGCCGCGCGCGCGGCCGGGATCGAGCCGCAGCAGTACGTCCTCCTCCTGCAGGTGAAGGGCTTCGAACGCCGTCAGCCGGCGACGATCGGCGCGCTGGCCGAGCGCCTGCAGATCCGCCATCACGCCACGGTGCAGCTGGTCGATCGGCTGGCGGAGCGGGGCATGGTGCGGCGACGCCGCGCCGAGCTGGATCGGCGCGGCGTCGTCGTCGAGCTGACGCCGCGCGGCGAGGCCATCCTGCGAAAGCTGGCGCTCTATTCGCTGGCCGAGCTCCGGAGTGGCGGTCCCGTCCTGGCGGCCAGCCTGTCGCGCGTCATCGAGGTGAACGGCGCCGGGCGACCGAAGAAGCGTGGCCTCGCCTCACGACTCGGCATCGGCGGTGCGCGCCGCCGGGGAGGTTCCGAGAAATGACAGGGATGGTCGCGACCGCGGTCGGCGCGCTGGCGGTTGGCGTGCTCGCCGGGTTCTTGTGGTGGGGGACGGCGGCGAATCGCCTCCGCGACGAGGTCCGCGCGCTCCAGAACCAGCAGGCCGACGCGGACGCCTTGTTCAAGGGATTGCAGGCCAAGATCAAGAAGATGGAGGAAGAGCTTCAGAGCGAGCGCGATCGGCGCGTCCGGCTGGAGCAAGTCCTCAGCGAAGGGAAGAAGTAGGCCGGCCCTGCGGGGTCGCGCGAGGAGGGTCAACCCATGCGAAGTGTCTTGATGATTCCGCCCGCGCTGCTGATCCTGGTCGCGAGCGGATGCTCGAAGCAACCCGCGACCATGCCAGCGTCGATGGCGGCGCCTTCTCCCGGAGCCTCCGCGGGCTCGAGCGACGTGGGCCGCTCCCAGCCGGGTGCTTCGTCATCCGCGGCCGCAGGTGCCGGAAGTGCGAGCCGGCCCACCGCTGGGCAAACCGACAGCGCGACGGCGGCCCGACCGGCGCCGGGCGACTTCACGGGCGTCGCGGCGCTCAAGGACATCCACTTCGATTTCGACAAATACGACGTCCGGCCCGCTGACACGAAGATCCTCGACGCCAACGCCGCCTGGCTCCGGACCAACGCGCGACACCTCCTGCTGATCGAAGGCCACTCCGACGAGCGCGGGACTGCCGAGTACAACCTGGTGCTCGGCGAGCGTCGGGCGCAGGCGGCCATGAGCTATCTGGTCTCGCTGGGCATCCAGGCCAACCGGATCTCGATCGTCAGTTACGGCGAGGAGCGTGGGTTGTGCACAGAGCAGAGCGAATCCTGCTGGGCCAGGAATCGGCGGGCGCACTTCCTCGTCAAACCCGGGTAGCCCGCGGCAGGCCGGGCGAGCGGGTTCCGGGAGGCGACGGCCGGCGCGGGCGTATAATCCAGGCCGAAATCCAGGCCAGGAGAGAGCGAGATGACAGAGCCCGCAGGCGATTCCCCCGCTCGCGTCGACGGCCGCGCGGCGGTCGTGCGACAGGACCTCGACAACGTGCTGCACCCGGTCGTCGCGCACCGACAGCTCGAGGCCGAGCCGCTCGTGATCGTCGAAGGGCGTGGCTCGACCGTCGTCGACGCCGACGGCACCGAGTACCTGGACGCGATGGCCGGCCTCTGGTGCGTGAACGTCGGGTACGGCCGCACCGAGCTGGCCGACGTCGCCGCGGATCAGATGCGGGCCCTGCCCTACTATCCGCACACCGCGATGAACGAGCCCGCCGCCAGGCTCGCCCAGCGCGTGAACGGCCTCCTGGGCGGCGACAACCACGTCTACTTCGTCGCCTCGGGCTCCGAGGCGAACGAGGCCGGCTTCAAGTTCGCGCGGCAGTACACCAAGCACGAGAACCCCGGCCAGTACCGCTACAAGACGATCAGCCGGTATCTCGGCTATCACGGCACGACCTTGGCCACCCTGGCCGCCGGCGGCATGGGCGACCGCAAGATGAAGTTCGAGCCGCTGGGCGGCAACGACTTCGTCCATGTGGCGCCGCCCTACTGCTATCGCTGCCCTTTCGGGCTCACCTACCCCTCGTGCGAGCTCGCCTGCGTGAAGAACATCGAGGCGACGATCCAGGGCGAAGGGCCGGATACGGTGTCGACGGTGCTGGTGGAGCCGATCATGAGCGCTGTCGGTGTCGCGGTGCCGCCGGACGAGTATCTGCCCGAGGTCGCGGCGATCGCGAAAAAGTACGGCTGCCTCCTGCACATCGATGAGGTCATCAACGGATTCGGCCGCACCGGCAAGATGTTCGCTCACCAGCACTCGGGTGTCCGGCCGGACATCGTCGCGATCGCCAAAGGCATCGTGAGCGCCTATCTGCCGATCGCCGCCACCGTCGTTCGCAACGACGTGTTCAAGTCTTTCGTCGGCGAGGCGTCCGAGAACCGCCAGGTGTTCCAGATCTCAACGTACGGGGGCCATCCGGTCGCCGCCGCCGTCGCCAACCGCAACATCGAGATCATCCTCGAGGAGCGGCTGGTCGAGCGTTCGGCCGAGAACGGCGCCTATCTCCTCGACGGGCTCCGCACCCTCCTGAGGCATCCGTGGGTCGGCGACGTCCGCGGCAGAGGGCTCTTCGCGGGCGTCGAGCTCGTTCGCGACCGCCGCACCAAGGAGGCGATCCCGGCCGACAAGATGAAGGGCGTGGTCGACTTCGCTCGGCGCAACGGCGTGATCGTCGGCCGCTCCGGCGGCGGCCGTCATCTGGGGAGCACGATCGTGCTCTCGCCGCCGCTGGTGATCACGCGGGCAGAGATCGACCGCGTCGTCGCCGTCCTCGACAAGGCCATCGAGGAGATGGGCGGCCAGCTCGGGGCGAGCTGATCGTGGCCCTGCCCCGCTTCGGCCTCAACCGCTTCGACGCACGCACGGTCGACGCCTTCGCCGCCGACGTGCGGCGCGCAGAGACGCTCGGCTGGGACGCGGCGTTCCAGCCGGACTCGCAGCTCCGGCGACGCGACACGTACGTGCTGATGGCGGCGGCGGCCCGCGTCACCGAGCGAATTCTCCTCGCGACCCTCCTGTCGAATCCGGTGAATCGGCACCCCACCGTCACGGCGTCGTCGATCGCGACCGTCGACGAGCTCGCGCCGGGACGCACCCTGCTCGGCTGGGGCGTGGGCGACACCGCGGTGCGGCTGGCCGGGCTCAAGCCGGCGCGTGTCAGCGAGCTCGAAGCGAGCACCCGCTTGATGCGCGCGCTGCTCGACGGCCACGCGGTCGACGTCGGTGCCCGCGAGCCCGCGCGCCTGCCGCATCACCGCCCCGTGCCGATCTGGATCGCCGCCGGCGGTCCGCGCACCCTGCGCATGGCGGGCGGCGTCGCCGACGGCGTGTTCATCCGCGTCGGGACTCACCAGGCGAACATCACCAGGTCGATCGAGGAGATCCGCGCGGGCGCGGTCGCCGCCGGCCGCGATCCGTCGAAGGTGGGTCTAGGCGCCGTCTTCCACACCGTGCTCGTGGAGGACCCGGCGCGAGCGCTCACGATGGGCAAGTCGATGGCGGCGGGCTACTACGAATACTCGCCGATGCTCTTCGAGCCGCCGCGCCTGTCGTGGACGGGGCCGGATCCCGAGAAGCTCAAGCGCGAGCGCAACGTCTTCCCCGACTTTCACCACGCGACTGATCTGGAAGCGAGCGGCAAGGTCGTCGATTTCCTGCCCGACGCCGCCGCCGATGCGTTCTGTCTGCGGGGCGGGCCGGCGGAGATCGTGAAGCAGCTGCTCGCCGTACTGCGATCGGCGCCGGCGGCCTTCGACTACGTGTGCCTGCATCCCATCCCGAACCCGGCGACGCCGGACGACCCCGACCGCGGCTACATGGCTCGGGTCGCTCGCGAGATCCTGCCGCCGGTGCGCGCCGCACTCGGCGCCGGCGGCCGATAGGCGGCCGCGCGATGCCGAATCCTCCGCCCGGCCTCAAGGTGCGCCAGCGCACGCCGGTGTCCGCGCGCGCGCGACAAGCCGAGCTGCCCCCGCAGCTCCAGAAATACCTCGAGACCGGCGAGGCGCTGCTGGGCGAGCCGTTCAAGGGGATCACCGCCGGCGGGAGCCCGGCGCCCGGGCTCTTCAAGATCCAGAAGACGGGTGTCTCGACCCGGCAGATCACCGACGCCGGTCGGGCCTTCGTCGATTCCTTGAGCGAGCCGCAGCGGGAGCGCGCCCTCTTCCCGCTCGAGAGCGACGCGTGGCGGCGGTGGAGCAACATCCACCCCTTCCTCATGCGCCACGGCGTCTCGCTCGACGAGATGAGCCCCATGCAGCGCGAGCGCGCGCTGACCCTGATGCGCGAGAGCCTCAGCGCGCAGGGATTCAAGACGGCGCGCGACGTCATGCGTCTCAACGAGCTGGTGCTGGCGATCACCGGCAGCCAGGCCGAGTACGGCGAGTGGCTCTACTGGCTCAGCGTGATGGGAATTCCGTCCCACGACGGGCCGTGGGGGTGGCAGATCGACGGCCATCACCTCATCGTCAACTGCTTCGTCCTCGGCGATCAGGTCGTGATGACCCCGATGTTCATGGGCTCCGAGCCCGTCACGGCGGACGAGGGGCCGCACGCGGGCACGCGGGTCTTCCAGGCCGAGGAGCGCCAGGGCCTGGCGCTCATGCGGGCGCTCACGCCCGAGCAGCGCCAGCGGGCCATCATCGGCGCCGAGCTACCCGGTGAAGTCTTCACCGCCGCGTTTCGCGACAACGTCGAGTTGAAGCACCAGGGCATCGTCTCAGGCGACCTCACGACCATCCAGCAGCGCATGCTGCTCGACGTGCTCGAGACGTACATCGGACGCATTCGGCCGGGCCATTCCGAGGTGCGGCGCAACGAGGTGAAGCGCCATCTCGACCAGACGTTCTTCGCGTGGATGGGCGGTACGGACGAGGACAGCGTCTTCTACTACCGGATCCACAGCCCGGTCATCCTGATCGAGTTCGACCACCAGCGCGGAATCGCCTTCGACAACGACGCGCCCTCGCGGCACCACATCCACACGGTGGTCCGCACGCCCAACGGGAACGACTACGGCCGGGATCTGCTCCGCCAGCACCACGCGCGGTTCGACCACACGAAGCCCGACCACACCCACTGACGAAATCGGCGCCGCACGTCGTCGCGGAGACGACGCGGGCGCCGCTGGGTCCGCGCGCGGCTCAGTCTCTGTAGGAAGGATCGATGCGATCGAGGCGCCGCAGGAGCCCCGGCCAGATCGTCTCGCCGCGGCCGCGCGGCCGCGCCGGGCCGGCGTAAGCGGCGTCCAGCACTTCCTTCGGCACCGGAATCAGCTCGCCGCCGCCCGACTGGGCGCGCACCTGGATCGCGCACGACGACTCCAGGAAGTACATCGCGACGAAGGCGTCGGCGACGGTCTCGCCCACCGTGATCAGTCCGTGGTTTCGTAGGATCAGGTGCGTGTTGTCGCCGAGGTCGGCGACCAGGCGCGGCTTCTCGTCGTCACGCGTCGCGATGCCCTCGAAGTCGTGATAGCCGAGGCTCGGGATGACCGACATCGCGTGCTGCGAGATCGGCAGGAGCCCGGCCCGCTGCGTCGACACGGCGATGCCGCTCACCGTGTGCGTGTGGAGTACGCAGCGTGCGTCGTGGCGCGCGGCGTGGATGGCGCTGTGGATGACGAAGCCCGCCTGGTTCACCGGAAACGGCGAGTCGCCGATCTTCCGTCCCTGGAGGTCGATCTTGACCAGGCTCGAGGCCGTGATCTCGTCGAAGAACAACCCGTACGGATTGATGAGGAATTGATCGTCGGCGCCCGGCACCCGCACGGTGATGTGGGTGAAGGTCAGATCCTCCCACCCGTAGCGAACCAGCAGCCGGTAGCAGGCCGCCAGGTCTACCCGGACCGCCCACTCCTCCTCCGACACCTTCCCCTTGAGCGATGGAATCTCGATCCCGCTGGGCGCCATCACCGATCCTTTACTTGATGTTGTAGAGACGAGCCGCGTTCTCGCACGTGATCTTCTTCTGCACCCGCTCCGAGATCCCGACCAGGTTCTTCCCGAGTGTGCTACGCGAGTTCGGCCAGATGCAGTCCGGGTGCGGGTAGTCCGCGCCCCAGATGATGTTGTCCTCGCCGATGAGCGGAATGATCGGCTCCAGGTACTGATCTTGTTGATAGGTGACGAAGCCCTGGCGGCGGAAATAGTCGCTCGGCTTCAGCTTGAAGTTCAGCGACCGGGCCCGGTCGAAGTACTCGGTGTCGAGCCGGTCGAACACGTACGGCAGCCAGGTCACGCCCGACTCGCCCAGGACGAAGTTGAAGTCCGGGTACTTCTCGCAGGCGCCCGAGGCCAGGATCGACACCAGCACCTCCATGGTGTCGAGCTGGAACAGGGCCGAGCGCACCAGCCGCCACTGGGTGAAGAACTGCTTCTCCATCTCCGGCGTGTCCGGCGCGCGCAGCGCCTTGAAGCCGGTCGAATGGAACGCGATCGGGAACTTGCACTCGGCAGCGGCCTCCCAGAGCGGATACCAGCCGGAGTGATAGAGCGGCGGCGTCATGCGCTTGAACGAGAGATCACCGCCCCGCAGCCCCATCTTGGCGCACCGGCGCACCTCGGCGGCGGCCTCGACGGGATCGGTGTTGGGGATGATCGCCAGCGGGAACACCCGCTTGGGATCCGAGCGCTTCGCGAAGTCGGCCGCCCAGTCGTTGTAGATCTTGTCGGCCCAGATGCGCATCGCACGCGTCGTTGATATGGTCGTTGATCATCAGGCAGCCGTAGACGATCTCGGCGTCGATCCCGTCGCGGTCCAGGTCGGCCAGCCTGAGCTCGGGCGTCGTCGGCCGCGGCCGGGCGCCGGGGCGTGAGTCCCACTCGAAGCCGATGTCGTGCATCTCGTCGATGTGGCCGAACATCCCGCGCGTGTACGGGAGGAACCCCGGCCCCACGCCGTTCCACATGCCCTTGTCCTGGGCGTCCACGAACCAGTGGCAGCCGTCCTCCAGCTCCTCGACGCGCGGCACCATGAGCTTCCATTTCCCCGGCGCCTGCGACGACCAGAGGTCGGGCGGAAGATAGGTCAGGTCGATGTGGTTGTCGCCGGAGATCAGGTTGTACGGCATGGTTCCCCCTCTATCTGGAAGCGCACCCTAGCCTTGACGGCGGAGCTTCGGATCCCACGCGTCCCGAAGCGTATCACCGAAGAGGTTGAAGCCCAAGACGGCCAGGCTGATCGCCAGGCCGGGGAAGATCGCGAGCCAGGGCGCCTGCTCCATGAAGGCGCGGCCGGTGCTCGACAGCATCAGGCCCCACGACGGCGTCGGCGGCTGGGTGCCGACGCCCAGGAACGAGAGCGTCGCTTCGATCAGGATCGCGTTGCCGAGCCAGATCGACGCGATGACCAGGATCGGCGCCGTCACGTTGGGCAGGATGTGGCTCAGGATGATCCGCGGATGGCGGCATCCCATGGCCTGCGCCGCCTCGACGTATCGATTTTGCTTCGCGGTGAGCACCGCGCCGCGCACGATGCGCGAGTTGCCGGGGATGATCACCATGGCGATCGCCAGCATCGCGTTGGTCGTGCTCGGCTTCAGCACCGAGACGATCGCCAGCGCGAGCACGAGCCCGGGGATCGCCTGGATCGCGTCCATGACGCGCTGCACGATCAGGTCGAGACGTCCTTCGCAGTAGCCGCAGAGCAGCCCGATGACCATGCCGGCGGCGGTGCCGATGCCGACGGCGAGCAACCCGACCCACAGCGAGATCCGGGCGCCGTAGATGATCCGGCTCAGCACGTCGCGCCCGATGTCGTCGGTCCCGAACGGGTGCGCCCGGCTCGGCGCGGACAGCCGGATCTCGGGCTGCGTCGTCCAGCGGATCGTAGGGCGCCAGCACGTCGGCGAAGATCGCCGTCAGGACGATCACGACGAGGAGCGCGGCCGAGGCGGCGCCGAGCGGCTTCCTCCTCATCGTCGCCCAGAGCGCCTGCGCCCGGCTTATGCCGACGCTGGCCGGATCGTCCAGGGGCACATGGAGCGGTACCGTCGCCATCAGCGCCTCACTGGTACCGGATCCGCGGATCGAGCCACGCGTAGGTCAGATCGACGAGCAGGTTCAACGTGACCAGCGTCGCCGCGACCAGCATCACGTTGGTCTGCACGACCGGATAGTCGCGGTAGAGGATCGCCTCCACCGTGAGCCGGCCCATCCCCGGCAGCGCGAAGATCTGCTCGACGACGAACGTCCCGGCCAGCAGGGTCCCGAGCTGTCCGCCGACGATCGTGACGACCGGGATCAGCGCGTTCTTCAGCGCGTGCTTGTAGACGACGATCCGCCCCGCGAGCCCCTTGGCCCACGCCGTGCGCACGTAGTCCTCGCGCAAGGTCTCGAGCACGGTCGAGCGGGTCATCCGCATCGTCGCCGACGAGAGGCGGTAGCCGAGGATGGCCGCCGGCAGCAGGAACTGCTGGAGGTTGCGCCACGGCGAGTCCCAGAAGCTCACGTAGCCGATCGGCGGGATCCAGTTCACCCAGATCGCGGCGAAGGTGATGACGAGCGTCGCGAGCCAGAAGTCGGGAATGGAGAGACCGGCCACCGCGACGACCCTGCCCGCGTAGTCCGCGGGCTTGTCCTGTCGGGTGGCCGACAGGACACCGACCGGCACGGCGATGACGAGCCCGATGATCATCGCCAGCGCCGCCAGCTCGAGGGTGACCGGAATCGCTTTCCGGAGCGACACGGCGATCGGCTCGTTCGTGAAGATCGAGTCGCCCGGACGGAGACTCACCATCTGCCAGAGCCAGAGCAGATACTGCTGGTAGTAGGGCTGATCGAGACCGAGATCCTTGCGAAGCTTCGCCAGCTCCTTCTCGCCGACGTTGCCGGATTCGCCCATCAGGGCGATGAGCGCGTCACCCGGCATGACGCGCATCAAGCCGAAGACGATCAACGAAGAGAGCAGCAGGACCGGAACCGCGAGCAGGAGCCGCCGGATCACATACTTTTGCATCGGCGCGCGCCCCTCTCCTCTCCGGCTCCCGATTCCCGTGGCGGCTCCGCTACTTGTCTATCCAGGCTCGCGCCACGGTCGGCGACCCGTATCCGTCGGTACGCCGAAGCGCGGCGGCCCCGACGTTGCGCATGTGGGGCTGGGACACCACGAAGCCGCTGTCGTACGGCATCCACATCCGCAGCACCTGATCGAACTCCCGGTCGACGAGCTTCTTGGTGAGGGCCCGCTGCTCGGCGCGATCCGGCGTGCGCCGGAGCTTCGTCGTCAGCTCGTCGACGACGGGATCGTTTACACGGAAGAAGTTCTTCGTCGATTTGGAGTGCATGTACTGGTAGGTCCGCTCGTCGAGGCCGATCGCGTGGCCCGACTGGAAGCCCCAGGACATCCCGTCCCACTTGCCGTCGACGTATCGGCCGTAATAGGTCGTGTAGTCGAGCTTGCTGATCTTCACGTCGATGTTGAGATTCTTCTTGAGCTCTTGCTGCACCAGCTGCACCTGCGACGTCATCTGCGGGAAGTACTCGTAGTAGAACAGGGTGGTCTCGAACCCCTTGCCATGCCCGGCCTCGGCCAGGAGCTTCTTCGCCTCCTCCGGCCGGTACTGCCACCACGGGCCGAGCTCCTTCAAGGTCGGGGCCTTGTCCTGGTAGTAGATGTACGGGACGCCCCAGCCCGGGATGCCATGGCCTTCGTAGACCGTGTCGACCTGCTTCTGGCGGTCGATGGCCATCGAGATCGCGCGACGGACCCGCACGTCGTTGAAGGGCGGCCGGTCCTGCGCGAGCGCCAACCCGAACGGCGCGAGCGTGTTGTGGTGGGACTGCACGACGGCATTGGGGTTGGTCTTGCGGACCGTCTCGACCTCCGACGGGCTCGCCAGCCAGATGATGTCGCTCTGCCCCGTGCGGAACGCCGCCAGGCGGGTCGCCGCATCCGGCGTGGAGAGGATGATGTACTCGTCGATGTACGGGCGGCCCTTGTCGTAGTAGTCGGGATTGCGCTGGAGCACTATCCGCACCTTCCGGGTGTGCTCCTTGAGGATGTAGGGCCCGGTGCCGACCAGACGCTTCTTGAGATCCCCGTCCTCCTCCAGGATCTCGCGCGGGAAAATGACGGCGATGAATTCGGCCACGTTCTGCGGAAAGAGGGTGTTGGGCGCCTTCAGATGGACGCGCAGCGTGTGCTTCTCGGGCGTCTCCATCCCCTCGATTTCCTGGAACGTGAACGTCTGCACACCCTCCTTCGCGTAGGCCTCGAAGCAATACTTGACGTCCGCCGCGGTGAGCTCGCGCCCGTTGAGCGGCGCGACGTTCTGCCACTTGACGCCCTGCCGGAGCTTGAACGTCCACACCGCGGTTGGCGGAATCGCTCTGCCACGACTCGGCGAGGTCGCCCTTGAGGGTCATGTCGCTCGGGCCGGTGGCTTCGTCGGAAAACGTGTAGCGGACGAGACGGTTGCTCGTGAGCCCGACGAACTGGTAGAGGCCGACCGACTGCGTCAGCCGCGGATCGATCACCGGCGGATCCCAGGCGGATGCGCGTGTGAGGACTCCGCCCCGTTTCGGCGGCTTGGTGCTGGCCGGAATCCAGTCGGGATAGGACGTCCCCGCCTGGGCCCAGGCGCGGCCACGGGGGATACCCGCGGCCAGCGCGGCCGCTCCGGCGCCGGTCACCCCGGCGCGCTTGAGGAACTCACGTCTGGTCACGCGCCGACGAGCAGGGTCTACGAGGATCGGTGGCGGGCATCGAAGTCTCCTTCTTCCCGGGGAGAATGGTCGAGCGAACCGGCCACGAGTGCAGCGAAATTCCCATACGCCCCGAGGGAAGTCAAGGGAATCCAGGCACACCCCGCTACTTGTCGATCCAGAGCCGCGCGATGGTCGGCGAGCCATAGCCGATGGTGCCGCGCAGGACGCCGCCGGCGACGTTTCTGAGGTGCGGCTGGAAGAGCACGAAGTTGGAGCCGTGCGGCATCCACATTCGCAGCACCTGGTCGTACTCGCGGTCCACGATCCTCCTGGCGGTCGCGCGCTGATCGGCCCGGTCGGGCGCCTGCCGGAGCTTCACGGTCAGCTCGTCGATGATCGGATCGTTGACACGGAAGAAGTTCTTCGTGGACTTCGAGTGCATGTACACGTACGTCCGCTCGTCGAGGCCTACCGCGTGTCCGGACTGGAAGCCCCAGGCCATCCCGTCCCATTTACCCTCGACGTACCGGCCGTAATAGCTCGTGTAGTCGAGCTTGCTGATCTTGAGGTTGATGTTGAGGTTCTTCTTCAGATCCTGCTGGACGAGCTGCACCTGGGACGACATCTGCGGAAAGTACTCGTAGTAGAACAAGGTCGTCTCGAAGCCGTTGGGGTGGCCGGCCTCGGCCAGGAGCTTCTTCGCGTCCGCGGGACGGTACTGCCACCAGGGGCCGAGGTCTTTCGCCGTCGGCTTCGCGTCCTGGTAGTAGATCCACGGCACGCCCGCGGTGACGATGCCGTGGCCCTCGAACACCGTGTCCACTTGCTTCTGGCGGTCGATGGCCATCGAGAGGGCGCGGCGGACGCGCACGTCGTCGAACGGCGGCTTGTCCTGGGCCAGCGCGAGCCCGAACGGCGTGATCGAGGGCGTGAGCGCCTGCACGACGGCGGCTGGGATTCGTCTTGCGGATCGCCTCCACCTCGGACGGGCTCTGCAGCGGCAAGAAGTCGCTCTGGCCCGTCCGAAATGCCGCCGCGCGAGTAGCGGAGTCGGGCGCCGAGAGAATCACGTACTCGTCGACGTAGGGCCGCCCCGTCTCGAAGTAGTCAGGATTGCGCTGCAGCACGATGCGCACCTTGCGGGTGTGCTCCTTCAGGATGAAGGGCCCCGTGCCGATCAATCGCTTCTTGAGGTCGCCGTCCTCCTCCAGGACCTCGCGCGAGAAGATCAGGGCGACGGGCTCGGCGACGTTCTGAGGGAACAGGGCATTGGGCGTCCTGAGGTGGACGCGCAAGGTATGTGTGTCGGGCGTCTCCATGCCCTCGATTTCCTGGAACGTGAACGTCTGCACGCCTTCCTTCGCGTACGCCTCGAAGCAGTACTTGACGTCGGCGGCGACCAGCTCGCGCCCGTTGAGCGGCGGCACGTTCTGCCACTTGACGCCTCGGCGCAGCTTGAACGTCCACACGCGCTGGTCGGGGCTCCCCTGCCAGGACTCGGCGAGGTCGCCTTTGAGGCTGAGGTCGGTGTAGCCGGTCGCCTCGTCGGCAAACGCATAGCGCAGGAGACGATTGCTGGTCAGCCCCGCGAACTGGAACAGCCCGACCGATTGCGTGAGCCGGGGGTCGATCACCGGAGGGTCCCAGGCCGAGGCCCGCATGAGCACCCCACCTCGCTTCGCCGGCTTGGCGCTCGCCGGGATCCAGTCCGGATACGGCGAGGCGGCGGAGGCTCTCCGCCAATCGGCCCCGACCAGCGCGCTCATCCCGACGCCGGTCACGGCTGCGCGCTTGAGGAAGTCACGTCGAGTCACGCCGCGGTAAGTGGTCTTGCGAGAATTGGTGGCAGGCATCGAGGTTCTCCTCCCGGTCCGAACGTTAGACGAAAGGAAGACAGCGGCCTCGAGTGCGGCGAACCTCCCATGGGCATGGTGGGAAGTCAAGTGGGACCCTTGACGGGGGGGGCCGCTCTTTGAGGCCATCCTCGCGGCATCGCGAGCAGGTTGAGAACAATCCCTTCACCGGAGGGTTGAACATGTGGTCTTCCCGTCGCGCTCTCGCCGTGCTGCTCACCGCCGTCGTCCTCACGTTCGGAGGCATCCATGAAGCGACCGGCCAGGCGGCACCGGCCGGCGAGGTGATCATCGCCTGGCACGTCACGATCGCGCCGACCTGGTTCGATCCGTCGAGCGCGCCGCCCCAGATCACGCCGTTCGGCACCATCTACGCGATCCACGACGCCCTCGCCCGCCCGATGCCGAACCAGAAGATCGGCGCGAGCCTGGCGGAGTCGTGGACGGAGAGCGCCGATGGGCTCGTCTACGAGTTCAAGCTCCGGCGCGGGCTCAAGTTCCACAACGGCGATCCCCTCACTGCCGAGGACGTGAAGTTCAGCTTCGAGCGCTACAAGGGCGCGGGCGCCAAAGAGCTGCAGACGCGGGTGCGCGCGGTCGAGATCGTCGATCCGCTCACGGTGCGCTTCCGTCTCGAGCGGCCGTGGCCGGACTTCATGACGTTCTACGGGACGACCGCCACCGGCGTCGGCGTCGTCGTCCCCAAGAAGTACCTGACGCAGGTCGGCGACGACGGCTTCCGCAAGCACCCGATCGGCGCCGGACCCTACAAGTTCGTGAGCCACACGCCCGGCGTGGAGGTGGTGCTGGAAGCCTACACGGGCTACTGGCGGCGTGTCCCCAACGTGAAGAAGCTGGTGCTGAAGTCCGTGCCTGACGTGGACACGCGTCTGGCGATGCTGAAGACCGGCGAGATCGACATCGCCGTCGCCCTGGACGGCCCCCAGGGCATCGAGGTGAAGCGCGACCCGCGCCTCACCTTGGTCTCGTCGCGGCATGCGTCGATCTTCTGGATCGAGTTCGCGGATCAGTGGGACGCCAAGTCGCCGTGGCACGACAAGCGTCTGCGGCAGGCCGTCAACTTCGCGCTCGATCGCAAGACCACGAACGAAGCCGCCTGTCTGGGCTTCTGCCCGCCGGCGGGCGTCATCGTGCCGCGCGTGATGGACTTCGCCCTGCAGGTCGAGCCCCCGCCCTACGACCCGGCGAAGGCCAAGCAGCTCCTGGCCGAGGCCGGCTATCCCAACGGCCTCGACGCCGGTGAGTTCGTGCCGATCCCGGGCTTCCCGACGGTCGCGGAGGCTTCGGTCAACTACCTGAACGCGGTCGGCATCCGGGTGAAGATGCGGCCGATGGAGCGCGCGGCCTTCTACGCGGCGTGGCGGGAGAAGAAGCTGCACGGGGTCTTCATGACGGCGGTCGGCAACTCCGGCAACGCCGCCACCCGGGTGGCCGAATTCATCAACTCCAAGGGCGCCTACGCCTATGGCGGCTATCCCGACATCGACGATCTGTTCCAGCAGCAAGCCGGCGAGCGCGACGTGAAGAAGCGCGAGGCGCTGCTCTTCCGCATCCAGCAGCTGACGATCGACCGGGCGATGTTCGCGCCGATCATGGACCTCAGGGCCCTGATGGGCATTGGTCCGAAGATGACGGATCACACCATCAACCTGGTGCCGATGACGGTGTGGCCGTCCTACGAGGACATGAAGATCAAGAGTCAGTAAGCGGCTCTCGCGCGCCCAGAACAGGAAGCCCATGGACTTCGGCATCTTCATGGAGTTCGAGATCCGCCGCGGCGGCGACCAGGCCAGCGCGTTCCGCGAAGGATTCGACGTCGTGGACGCGGCGGAGGCCTGGGGGCTTGACGGCGTGTGGCTCGGCGAGATGCACTTCACGCCGGCCCGGTCGGTGCTCTCCGCGCCGATCGTGATCGCGAGCTCGATCGCGACCCGCACGAAGCGGTTGCGGGTCGGGATGGCCGTCCAGGTACTTCCGCTGAACAATCCGCTGCGCATCGCCGAAGAAGCCGCGACGGTCGATCACATCAGCGCCGGACGCTTCGATTTCGGGATCGGCCGCAGCGGGTTTCCCCGCGTCTACGACGTCTACGGCATCCCCTACGCGGAGAGCCAGGCGCGCTTCCGCGAGGCGCTCGAGATCATCCTCGAGGCGTGGAAGGGCGAGCCCTTCAGCTACAAGGGCCAATACTGGAGCTTCGAGAACGCGACCGTCGCCCCGCGCCCGTATCAGCTCCCTCACCCGCCGATCCGCATGGCCGCCACGACCGAGGAGACGTTTCCCCGCGTCGGTCAGATGGGGCTGCCGATCTTCGTCGGCCTGCGCGGCATGGACATCTCGGCCCTGCGCCAGCACCTGCTGGCCTACCGGCGCGCCTGGCGCGACGCCGGGCACGCCGGCCACGGCAACGTCTACCTGCGCATTCCGGTCTACGCCGCGGCCACCGAGAAGGCCGCGCGCGAGGAGCCCTTCGACAGCATCACGTTCTATTTCAGCCGCCAGGCCGACCTTCAGCAGACGGCCGTGGGACGCACGGGTGCGGGACCCGCCGAGCGCTTGCAGGCTCGTGTCGAGCGGCTCGCCGCGCTCTCGTACGAGCAGATCCTGGCCGAGCGCGTCGCGTTCGGCAGTGCGAGCGGGCTGATCGACCGGCTGACCCGGCTGAAGGAAGAATTGGGCCTCGACGGAATCGTCGCCGAGCTCGACGCGGGCGGGCTCATTCCGGACGAGCGTGTGAAGAAGAGTCTCGCGATCCTGACTCGAGAGGTCATGCCCGCGTTCAAGTAGTCGAGGAAAAACGAGGCCGCATCGGACCTACGCCGCAGTAACATGCTCAGCCAGGAGGACAATGAATGACCATCGATCGCTACACGAAGGCCGTCCTGACCGTCATCGCCGTCGCGCTCGTCGTCATCGCCGCCCGTCCGTACTTCGGGAGCTCGGCCGTGACCGCCGCGCTCCAGGTGACGCCGGCGCAGGCGCAGACCATGGCCGCGCGGGAAGCCACGATCCCGAAGACGTGGGGCAAGTACCTGTCCTACGGCGCCGGCAACCTGCTCCTCGAGGGCCCCGACAAGTCGTTCCGCATCGTCGACCTCGACGGCAAGCCGCCGGAGTATCCGAAGCTGAAGTGGATCATTAAATTTGAATAGGGGGCCTCGAAGGGCCCCCTAAGACCCCCGACGCTCGGAGACGCCCCGGCGTCAGCCGGGGCGCCCCTCGAACTTGCTTCGCGGCCTAGGGGCCTCGAAGGGCCCCCCTAAGACCCCCGCGCTCGGAGACGCCCCGGCGTCGCCGGGGCGCCCCTCGGTCTCGCGCGTCGGATCGCGTCGAGATTACGCGGGGCGGGTGGCGCCGACGGCGCCGACCTGGAAGTGGGGGAAGCGCTCTCGCAGGGTGGGGATGTCCGGGAGCATCCGCACGTCGACGAACCCGGCGGTTTCCATTGCGCCCTGCCATTCCTCGGGCGCGAGGAAGCCGCCGTTCGGTCGATAGATCGGGTGGAGCACCGGAGAGCGGAACGTCTCCATCAGGTTGAAGATGAACTCGATGTAGATCGCCTGCGCCGGCGCCGTGCGGATGCACTCCGAAACGACCAGCCGCCCGCCCGGGGCCAGGGCGTTGAAGATCTCGCGAAGGGTGAAGTCGAGATCGCGCGCGACGTGCAGGGTGTTCACCGCGTAGACCAGTGAGACGCTCCCGGGCGCGACCCCCTGCCCCTCGAAGGGCAGGTTCATGTCGAGCGCGCCGAACTTCAGGAACGAGGCGTCCGGAAAGCGCGCCTCCAGCGCCTGCTGGCCCCGCCGCATGAAGAACGGTACGAGCTCGGTGAAGCGATACTCGCGCACGTCCGCCCAGCGCCCCGAGCGCCGGAGCTCGTCGAGCAGGGCCGCGGCGCCGCTGCCGAGCCCGCCGCCGAGCTCCATGATGGAAACGGGTGGAGCGGGCATCAATTCGGCCACCGCGCCGGCGCCAACGAGATTGTTGACGACGTAGAGGCCGTTGTCGTTCGAGAAGAAGTTGACCCACAGGCGAAGCCGGCTCGGCGAGAACAGCACTTCCTCACCGGTGCGCTCGCCCCGCAGGAACACCGGATAGTCCTGGGCCACGGTCTCGGCGAGGACGTAGGACGGCTGCCACGAGGCATCCTGGCGCCGCTGCGCCTCCAAGATTTCTGCCGGATCGAGCTGGGGCGCCTCGCCGCGGAGCTGAAAGCGCGCCCCGCCCTGGGCCTCCTGCTGCTCGACGATCCCGCGATGGCTGAGACGGCGCAGCATCCAATCGACCGGCACGCGGGCGCGCCCGGGCTCGAAGCCGGCCCGGGCGACGAGCTCGTCGGTGGTGCCGGGCGTCTCGGCCGCCTTGGCCAGGCCGGTGGTGCGGAAGATCCCCAGGGTCAGCCGCAGGATGTATTCGTCGTAGAGCGTCGCGGACCGGATGAACGTACCGGTGAACGGGCGGGCTGATCCGCGGCGAGAGGATCGCCGCCAGCTCCCGCGATCTTCGCTCGGCTTCCTCGAGCTCGACGACCTCGCTCACAGGCCGAAGGGGTTCCACACGTCGAAGAAATTGAACCACTGGGTCGGCTTCTCGGCCACGAGCTGCTCGAGCGTGCCGACCCAGGCCGCGAGAGCCTCCTCCTCGCATCCACGCGCGATCATCGTGGGCGGGAGCACTCTCAACACATAGCGGCCGTTGCCATCGAGCGTGCAGAACGCGGGGAGGATCGGCACGCCGGTCGCGCGCGCGAGATGAAAGGGGCCGACCGGGAACGGGGCCGGGCGCCCGAAGAACGGAACCATCACGTCGCCCCGGTTGCCGAGCGCGCGGTCGCCCTGCAGCGCGACCGCGTCCCCGCGCCGGAGGGCCGCGACCAACGTCAACGAGACGGTCGGATGCGACCTCGGAACGAACCGAAGGCCGCTGCCGTCACGCCTGAGCCAGCGCTCGAGCGCCCGCGCCTCCTCCACCGCTACCACGACGTGGGTTGTGCGCGCGGAATGCTGGGCGAGCACGCGGCCGGCCAGCTCCCAGTTGCCGACGTGGGCCGTCAGCGAGATCAGGGGACCGTCGAACCCCTGGAGATGCTCGCGGCCGCGGATCTCCCCCAGGTACGAGCCGATGCGGGCGGGCCGGCGGCTAGCCGTGATCAGATCGCTGAAGCACATCGCGAACTCGCCGAAGACCTCGGCGGTGAGCTCGTCGAGGCGGCGGCCGGTCGCGCCGGTCATCACCTGGAGCGTGTTCCGGGTCGCGGCGCGCTCGGCCGGCAGAAACGACTGGGCGAGCCGCCCGACGCGGCGAGAGAGCCCGAGACGCAGCCGCCGAGGCAGCCAGCCCATCGCCGCCGCCAGGCGGTAGAGCTCGGCTCGGTTGTAGCCGTGGGCGTACCACTGGGGCTGCGCGCCGTCGGTCAGCGCCGAGCTTTCCATGGGACCGAACGCAGTCTAACCACCCGCCGCGCGCGAGACAAGGTACGATGAGGCAGGTCGATGACCCGCGTTCTGATCGTCACCGCCAGTTACGGCTCAGGCCACAACGTCGCCGCCCAGTGTCTCGCCGCCGCCTTCGAGCGCGAGAACGTCGAGGTCACGGTCGTGGACCACTTTCGCGAGCTGGTCCATCCCCTCTTCGATCGCTCGAGCCGGGCGCTCTATCACACGGTCTTGCGGCGCGCGCCGTTCCTGTGGGGCCTCGGCTACTCGTTCGCCGACTGGATGGCCAGCGACTCCGTCCTGACGCTCGGCGTGACGCGCCTGGGCATCGGGCGCCTCGGCGCGCTGCTCGCGCGGCTGTCGCCCGATCTCGTCGTCACGGTGCACGCGACACCCGCGGTGGCGATTTCGACCTTGGCGCGGCTCGGCGCCCGCGTGCCGCCGCACACGACGGTCGTCACCGACTTCGTCGCGCACAGCCAGTGGATCGCGCCCCACATCGACCGCTACTGCGTCGCCGACGCCGAGGTGCGCCACGAGCTCATCGCCCGCGGCATTCCGTCCGAGCGCATCCTGGTCACCGGCGTCCCCGTGCGCCCGGACTTCGCGGAGCCGGTCGCCGCAGCGGCCGCGCGCGACGCGCTCGGGCTCTCCACCCACGCGCCGGTCGTCCTCGCGATGGCGGGCTCTCAGGGCGACCTCGGCCGCCTGCCCGACGTCGCTCGCGCCCTCGCCGCGATGCGCCGGCCGCTCCAGGGCGTGCTCGTCGCCGGACACGACGCAGCGCCTGAAGGCGACCTTGACGCGGCTGACCGACGGCACGACGATCCGCACGCTCGGCTACGTCGGCGACGTGCGGCGCCTGATGGCCGCGGCGGACCTCCTGGTGACCAAGGCCGGCGGAATGACGCTCGCCGAAGCCATGGCGGCCGAGACCCCGCTGCTCCTGTACGGCTCGCTGCCGGGGCAGGAGCGCCGCAACGAGCGGTTCGCCGCGCGCGCGGGCATCGCGCTCGTGGCGCGCCGCCGCGCCGAGCTCGCGCCGCTCCTGGCGCGCACGCTCGACGAGCCGGACCTGCTCGAGCAGCTCCGCGCCCGGATGCGGCGGCTGCGCCGTCCCGACGCGAGCCGGCGGATCGTCAGCGCGGTCCTCGACCGCGGCGTGCGCGCGCGATGATCGTCGCGCGGCTGGCGCTCGGCGCGGCCGCGGCCTGGGCGGCCTACGCCTGGGGCGCTCACCTGCTGACCCCCGGCTGCGTGTGGCGAGGGCCGGCGACGCGCCGCAAGGTCGCGCTCACCTTCGACGACGGCCCCGACGCCGTCTGGACCGAGCGCACGCTCGCGGTGCTGGCTCGAGAAGGCGTGCCGGCCTCGTTCTTCCTGGTCGGCGAGCGCGCGGCGAGGACACAAGAGACCGTGCGGCGAATCGCGTCGGCGGGTCACGAGATCGGCAGCCACGGCTGGTCGCATCGGAGTCTCTGGCTCTGCGGTCCGCGCCGCACCGAGGACGAGATCGGCCGCGCGCAGCGCTTCCTCGCCGACACCACCGGCCAGCCGGTCCGCTACTTCCGTCCCCCCTGGGGCATGGTGAACGCGGCGATGTTCGGGGCGCTGCGCCGTCACGGCCAGCGCTGTGTGTTCTGGTCGATCCAGCCCGAGGGCTTGCGCGCGGTGCCGGCCACTCAGCAGGCCGAGCACGTCGTGGGCCGCGCGCATCCCGGCGCCATCGTCGACCTGCACGACGCCGAGGGAGTTCGCGACGCGCCCGAGCGGCTTCTCGCGGCGTTGACGCCGATGATCGCGGGGCTCCGCGCGATGGGCTACGAGTTCTCGACGGTCGGCGAGCTGCTCGCGGCCGACGACGAGCGTGCGATCGGCTGACGCCCTCGCTACGAGGCCGGGTGGCGGCGCGCCAGGAACTTCAGGAATTCCCGCCCCTCGGCCAGGCGCCGCTTGCACACCGCGAAGTCCTGCGCCATCTCCTTGAGGAAGCCGAAGAGCTTTCGCGGCCGGAAGTAGAAGCGGCGGTAGAAGCGCTCGACCGAGGCGAAGATCTCCTCGCGCGAGAGGTGCGGATAGCCGAGCACGCTCGTCTGGGTGCCGCCCGAGTCCACCAGCTCGGTCCTCTCGAGCCAGCCGCTCTCGAGCGCCTCGCGATAGAGCGCGGTGCCCGGATAGGGCGCCGCGAACGAGACCTGGAGCGAATCGGGATCGATGTCGCGAGCGAAACGGATCGTCTCCTCGATCGTCTCGCGCGTCTCCCCCGGCAGTCCCATGATGAACGTGCCGTGGATCTTGATCCCGAGCGCCCGCGCGTTCCTGGTGAACTCGCGGGCGATGTCGAGGCGGATCCCCTTCTTCACCCGATTGAGGATGTCCTGGCTGCCCGACTCGTAGCCGACCAGCAGGAGCCGCAGCCCGTTGTCGCGCAGCACGCGCAAGGTCGACTGCGGCACGTTCGCCTTGGCGTTGCAGGACCACGTGACGCCCAGGCGCCCGAGCCCGCGGGCGATGGCCTCGGCGCGGGGCAAGTCGTCGGTGAACGTGTCGTCGTCGAAGAAGTACTCCTTCACGGAAGGGAAATGACGCGTCGCCTGCGCGATCTCCGCGACGACGTGCTCGACCGAGCGCGTGCGGTAGCGATGGCCGCCCACGGTCTGCGGCCAGAGGCAGAAGGTGCACTTCGAGCGGCAGCCGCGCCCCGTGTAGAGCGACACGTACGGGTGCAGCAGGTAGCCGATGAAGTACTGCTCGATCACGAGATCGCGGTGATAGACGTCGACGACGAAGGGCAGCGCGTCCATGTTCTCGAGCGGCGCGCGCTCTTGTGTCCGCTCGAAGTGGCCGTTCACGCGATAGCTGAGCCCCGGCACCGACGCGAGCGACCGGCCCTCGGCGATCTCCTGGATCGTGAAGTCGAACTCGTTGCCGGCGACGAACTCGATCGCCGACGAGGCGCCCAGGGCGCGCTCGCGCTCGACCGCCACGTGAGCGCCGACGAAGCCGATCCTGAGCCGCGGGTTCTCGCGCTTGAGCGCTTCGGCGACGCCGACGTCGTGGGCGAACGACGCCGCGCTCGTGTGCAGCACCGCCAGCTCGTAGTCGCGCGCGAGCGGCGTCACGTCGTCGAGCGTGAGGCCTGCGGGCGGCGCGTCGACGAGGCGGCTGCCGGGCACGAGCGCCGCGGTCTGCGCGAGCCAGGTGGGATACCAGAAGGAGCGGATCTCCCGCCGGGCCTGATAGCGCGCGCCGGCGCCGCCGTCGAAGCCTTTGAACGATGGTGGATGCAGGAAGAGCGTCTTCAGGTGAGCGGCCATTCGCGCCTATCTTATCTCATTCACCCAGAGGGCACGGCCGCCTGCGACGCCGAGCAGACGGGCGCCCGGAAGCGCCGCCACCATGCTCTGCGTGGGGCTCCGCACGCTCACCACCCACACGCGCCGGCCGCTCGTCCAGGCCTCGCGCAGCCGCGCCGCATCCCAGAACAGGTCGCGCGATTCGGGCCGCTCGGCGCCGAAGCCCAGGACGCTCCGCTGACCGTCGACGATCACCGGCCGTCGCCCCGAGTACCATTCGAGGGCGCCGGAGTTCTCGATCGGCCCCTCGTGGGCCACGACGTCCTCGGGACCGGCCTGCCGCGCCACGCTCAGGGCCAGGTCTCTCACGGCCCGGTTCTTCACCACGACGCCGAGCGAGCGCGCCACGCCCGGCATCGTGGCCACCATCGTCAGGCCGATGACCAGCACGCCGAGAGTCCTCCGGCGCTCGGGCGAGCGCGCGAACACCAGGACGGCGCCCGTCGAGAGGGCGCAGAGCGCGAACGTGAGGGCGGCGACCCAGAAGACGGGCCGGAACTCCTCCCAGGGCGGGACCGGCAGCGGGAGCCCGGCCGCGGCGCTCTTGATCGTCGCCACGTCGGTCACGTCCATGACCTTGGTCAGGACACCGCCGTCGCCCATCCACGTGGCCGCGCAGCCGACGGCGGCGGCCGCGAAGAAGATCAGGTGCGCGGCGAGCAAGCGCCGGCCGCCGTGAAGCTCCCAGCCGCGCGCGGCGAGCAGCGCGATGCCGAAGGACGCCGGCAGGCCGTAGTGCGGCAGCCGGAACGGCGACAGCGCGGTGATCCCGAGCACGCCGAGGACCCAGATCGTCAGCGCCACCCACCCGATCTCGGCGGGATCGCGCCACGCGCGGCGGCGCGCGAGCGACCAGACCGCGACGCCGGCGGCGATGACCCAGGGCAGCGCGCTGCCGATCGCGACCGCGAGGAACTCGAGCGCCGTCAGCGGGATGTCCTCGTCGGCGAAGCGCCGGGCTCGCGCGACGTTCATCACGTGGTTGTCGATCGTCGTGTACCACCCGAAGCCCGGCGTGGAGAGCTCGGCGCCGATCCACCAGCCGAACCCGATCACCAGGCACGCGGCCACGCCCGTCCACGGAAGCCACGCCGAGAAGGGCCGCGCCCGGCCGGCCAGCACGAGCGCCAGACCGATCGCCAGGGGCGGCAGGAGGGCGCCGAGCGGGTCCTTCGCCAGCGCGGCGAGGCCGAAGACCGCCAGGCCGGCGGCGCAGAGGCCGCGGCGCCCGTCGCGGATGCCGACGAGGCAGAGCGCGAACCCGCCGGCGAGCGCCGCGACGAACAAGCGTCTCCGGGCCGCACGTAGCGGCCGTACGCGAAGAATCCGATGCTGGTCAGCAGCGCCACGCCGGCGACCAGGCCGGCGCGGGCGCCGAGCAGGCGCGCGCCGAGCCAGGCGGTGGCGCCCACCGCGGCGAGCGCCGCGCAGGCGGACACGGCGCGCGCGGCCGCCTCGCTCGGCCCCACGACCGCGGAGACGGTCGCGATCAGCACGTAGAGGAGCGGCGGCTTGTCGATGTACCGGACGCCGTTCAAGGTGAGCGCCAGCGGGTCGCCGGACGCCGCCAGCTCGCGCGCGATCTCGGCGTGCATTCCCTCGCCGGGATCGTCGAACGGGGCTCGGCCGAGCCCGTCGAACAGGAGCGGCGCCGCGACGAGCACCGCCAGCGCGGCCGAGAGCCAGGCCGTCAGAGCGCCTTCCCGATCGCCGCCAGCACCGCCTTTTCGACGGTCTGATCCGTCGTCATCAGCGGCTCGTCCTTGTCGATCCACAGAATCCGCTCGCGGTTGAACAGCGAGCGCTCCACCGTGACCGTCGTCCGGTTCGCCCCGGCCGCGGTCAAACGGATCGTCAGCCGATGGCGGGCCCCCTTCGCGTACACCCCGTAGTCCTCGCCGTTCACCGAGCGCGACTCGGTGTTGATCCAGCCGGCCGCCTGATCCGACCTCTCGATGTCCCAGCCCTGCTGCTTCAGCACGGATTGAGTCGCGCTCCAGAGTTTCTCGGGCGACCCCGCGAACGTCTGCGCGACGGGCTCGCCGGCGAAGCGCCGGCATCGTGAGCCACAACAAGAGCGCGATGGCGCCGAGCATTCGTGCCATGGAGGCTCCTCCGCGTCTACGGTGATTCGAGAACGCCGCCGCGCAGCCGATAGAGCGCGGTCGCGCCCACCGCGGCCTCGGGTCGGTGACTCACGACCACGACGGCCGCGCCCGCGCGCGCCCGGCCGCGAAGGGCGTCGAGGATCACGGCGCCGTTGGCGTCGTCGAGATTGCCGGTCGGCTCGTCGGCGAGCAGAAGCGGAGGATCGTTCAGCACGGCGCGGCAGAAGGCCACGCGCTGCTGCTCGCCGCCCGAGAGCTGCGCGGGAAAGTGGTCCATCCGGTCTCCGACGCCGACTTCCTGCAAGAGCTCGATCGCCCGCCGGCGCTTGGCGCCGCCCGGGCGCCGCACGTAGCGGGCCGCCAGCAGCACGTTCTCCAGCGCCGTGAGCGACGGGAGCAGCATGAACGACTGGAACAGAAAGCCGACGTACCGGCCGCGCGCCTGGCTCTTGGCGGCGCGGCCGAGCGCGCTCACGCGCGCGTCCTCGAACCAGATCTCGCCGCCGTCTCCGTCCTCCAGGAGCCCCAGCACGTTCAGCAGCGTGCTCTTGCCCGAGCCCGACGGTCCGGTGACGACGACGAGCTCGCCGCCCTTCACGGTGAGGTCGACGCCCGCCAGCACGCGGATCGGCGTCCCGCCCGGGGCGCGATACGACTTCACGAGCCCGGCCGCCCGCAGCATCAGGCGCCCCGGCGGATCGCCTCGGCGGGCGAGAGCGAGACGACGCGCGCCGTCGCGTAGATGGCGGCCGCCGCGCCGAGCAGGATGGAGAACACGAGGGCGCCGCCGAGCAGGCGCGGAGAGAAATGAAACAGCTGTTGGGCCTGCGCGAGGTAGCGGTCGATGAGCCAGCCGAGCGTGCGCGCCAGGGCGATGCCGCCGAGCCCCCCCAGCATCGTCACCGCGAGCGACTCGGCGAGCACCTCGCGCCCGAGCTGCAGGTCGGTCGCCCCGAGCGCCCGCTTGACGCCGAAATCACGGATGCGCTCGAAGACGGCGGCGGCCATCGTGTTTGCCAGGGACAGCCCGCCGATGACGAAGGCGAGCGCGCCGATGCCGGCCAGCAGCGCGGAGAAGAAGGCCGTGGACGAGCGCAGGAGCCGGCTCAGCTCGCTCGGGAGCTGGACGTTGACGCCGGGCACACGCTCCTTGATCCGGAGCGCCACCGCGTCGGGATCGTCGCCGTCCCGCCACCCGACCGCCGCGCCGGTGTTGAGATCGGACGCCGTGAGCGCCATCCCGCCGGAGGCCAGGACGGTCCGGAGGAGCCGGTCCTTGGCGACCCACTGCGCGCGGGCGTCGGCGATCGAGACCATGACGAAGCGATCCGGCGCGGTGAGCATCCGGTCCAGCACGCCCACCACCTCGTAATCGCTCGTCCTCGAGCGTGATGTGCGAGCCGACCGCGAGCCCGCGCGAGGCGGCGAACGAGGCGCCGACCACCGCGACCTTGCTGTCCCCCTCCTGCAGGAACCGCCCGCCGCGCACCGGCAGCGAGCGATAGTGGCGATTGGGCGTCGGCACGGCGAGGTCGACGCCGAGGATGAGCTCCTGGTTGACCGTCATGAACTGCGAGGTCGAGGGATCCAGCGGCAGCATGACCTGGGCCTGCACACCCGGCACGCCCGGCACCTCCGAGATCGCACGGATCGTCGCGGCCGGCAGGATCCCGCCGGCGGTGAAGCCCGTCCCCATGCCCATGCCCCGGCCGGCGACGGAGATCTGGCCGAGCACGAAGCGATCGCCACCCTCGATGAAACGCACGATGCGCTCGCTCATGGCGCCGAGCGCGACGAGCCCCGCGACGCCGATGGCGATACCCAGGATGGTGAAGAGATACCCGCGAAGGACCCGCAGGACCTCACCACGGCCGTCGCGACTCCACCACCCTCACGCGGCGGGCCCGACGGGTTCGCGACGGGCGTCAGGCTCGACGGCACGGCATCGAGCCGGTCCTGCGAGCACAGACATCGCACCAGCGGCGAGACGACGTCGGGGAGCGCCCGGCGACCGAACGCCTGCAGCATGAGGAGCGCCGAGCAGCACGGGCGCGGCGCGGTCGCCGGGCGCGGCGACGAGAGCTCGGCGCGGCCGCGGATCGTGCCGCCACATCACCACGCGATTGATGACGTGCTGGATCGCCGCGCTCCCGACCGCCATCGCCCACATCGGGAACGATCTGGCGTACCGCGACGCCTGCTCCATGTCGTGGCGGTGGCGCACGCGCCGACGCTCCCCGAGGAAGGGCCCCACCAGCGCGGCGACGAGCACGCCGGCCTCGATCGCCCAGCGAATGAGGACCCGTCCGGCGATGTAGCCGCCGATCGCGACCCCGTCGGTGATCGGGCGGAACCGACTCCGCTGGCGCGCGCGGGCAGAGCCGCCACCGGCACCTCGTGAACGCGCCAGCCGTGCGCGACACCGCGACAGTGCCTCGGTCTCGAGCACGAAGCCGCCGCGCCGCGGCGCGGATCTCGTCGAAGAGCTCGATCGGGTACGCCGCGGAAGCCCGACTGGGTGTCGTGCAGCCGCAGCCCGCACGCCCAGTTCACGAAGAACCCCGCGACCCGGATCGCGTTCAGCCTGTCCGGCGGCAGCGCGGTCGGTTCGTCCAGCCGGCCTCCGATCACGATCGTTCGCGGTACCGACCGCGCACCGCGTCGAGCAGCAGGCCGAGGTCCGACGGCCTGTGCTGGCCGTCGCCGTCGAGCGTCACCGACCGCCGCCACGCCGCGCGCGCGGCGCCGCGGCGATTCCCGGTGCGGATCGCCTCGGCCTTGCCGAGGCGGCGCGGGTGACGAATCACCTCGGCCCCGGCGCGCCGCGCGATCTTCCGCGCTCCCGTCGGCGAGCCGTCGTCGACGACCAGCACGGGCGCCGTACGCGCGCGCGGCGCCTACGACAGCACCGACGGTGTCGGCCTCGTTGAAGACCGGGACGACGATCAGCGCGCACGTGATCCAGCGCCGCGCGGCTCGCCCCGTTGGTCGCGCGATCGCTCGGCCAACGACGATCGCCACCTGGTTCCCGCCGCGCGCCACCGCGTGCACCAGCGCGAGCGCCTCGCCGGCCTCCGATGCCGCCGTCGCGACGGTCCGGGCCGCCAGGCCCGAATGGCGCCCGGCCGGCGCTCAACGTGCGGCGCGTGGGCGGTGCTGCCCCAGCGCGCGATCGAGCAGCGCACGCTCCCACTCGTCGCGCGGTCCGTCCCCGTTCGCCGAGCTGTAGACGAGCCCGATGTCGGCGGGCCCGGCGCCGGCCTGCGCGAGCGCGGCGGCGAGCGCCGGCGAGCGCGTCGCCCGGCCGACCCCGTGAGGCCGGGCCGGAGCGCACGCCACGCTTCGCCGACGATCTCGCCCACGATTGCGGGCGCCGCGAGCGCGGGCGGCGTCGAGCGGCTCGAGCACCAGAAAGCCCGCGCCCTCGCCCCGCACGGCGGCGCCGGCGCCGGCTTCGTGGAAGGTGTCCAGGACGAGCCGCGGCGGCTCGTCGGCAGCCGCCGGCCAGGCACGCTTCGATCCGGCCGGACGCGACACCGCGGCCGCCGCGCGAGCGATCGCGAGCTCGCCCGCTACCGTCGGCGCGTTGAGCGTCAGCGAGAGATCCTTCGCGGTACGGCGATCGCCGTCGCGGCCGCCATCGTGTTCATGACCGTGTGCGGGAAACAGGAGCGCCGAGAGGCCCACGGACCGCGGCGCAGGTAGTCGTCGACGAACCGCGATCGTCGAGACCATGTCGCCGAACTCGGTGCCGACCAGCAGCGCCAGCTCGCTGCCGGTCCAGGCGGGCCCGGTCGGCGAGCGCCAGACGGCCCGCCGCCACCGTGATCTGACACAGCCGCGAGAGGCGCCGCGTCTCCGACTCGTCCAGAAGCCGGCTCACCACGTCCGGGGCGCGGCCGTCGACCACGCCGACCGCCGGTGATCGACGACGCGCTCGCTGCTCACGCGCAGCGCCTGAAGAGCAACGTGACGTTCTGGCCGCCGAACCCGAACGAGTTCGAGATGGCCATGCTCGACGGCCACCTCGCGCGCCACGCGCGGGACGCAGTCGAAGCCGAATGCCGGGATCGGTGTTCTCGAGTCTGCGCCGTCGGCGGGAATGATCTCGTGCCCGAGCGCCAGCACGGTCGCCACCGCCTCGAGCGTGCCGGCCGCCGCCATCGTGTGGCCGATCATCGACTTCGTCGAGCTGACCAGCAGGCCGTCCCTCGCCGAAGACCTCGCGCAGCGCCAGCGCCTCGATCCGGTCGTTCTGCGGCGTCGCCGTGCCGTGCGCGTTCGCGTACCCGACCGACGGCGGGCGCCATGCCCGCCTGCGCGCAGTGCCGCGCGCATCGCCCGCGCCATCCCCTCGCCTTCCGGGTGAGGCGAGGTGACGTGAAAGGCGTCGGTCGCTCATGCCGTAGCCCGCCAGCTCCGCGTAGATCCGCGCCTCGCGGGCCCGGGCGTGCTCGACGTTCTCCAGCACGACGAACGCGGCGCCTTCGCCGATCGACATGCCGCGACGATCGCGATCGAACGGACGGCACGGCGAGGGATCGAGGAGCTTCAAGCGTGTTGAACCCCATGAAACAGATCCGCGTCAGCGCGTCGACACCGCCGGCGAGCGCGATCGGCACCACGCCGTCGCGCACCAGGTCGGCCGCCATCGCCAGGGACGACGGCGCCGGAGCTGCAGGCTGTCACGACCGTCTCGCGCGGTCCGCCGATGCCCAGGACGCTGCCGACCACGTCGACGTGGGACGACGGGAAAGCACGCGGCGAGCGCGCGCGTCAGCGGCGCGGCGACGCCGCGCGCCCGCTGCCAGTACCACGCCTCGGCCTCCAGCATTCCGCCGCCGACCGCGCCCACGATCAGCGCGGTGTCCGCGCGCTCCGCCGCGCGCCGACTCCGGCGTCGTCGAGGGCCTCGCGCGCGGCCGCGAGGGCGAACCGATCGGCCCGCGACCGCCGGGCCGAGCCGCCGAGCGCAGTCGGGCACCTCGGCGCCGATCCGGCAGCGAAAGCCCTCGGTGTCGATCAGGGTGAGCGGGCGGATCGCGCAGACGCCGCCGCTGATCCCTTCCCAGTACGGCCTTGACGCCGGCGCCGAACGGGCTGACGGCTCCGAGTCCCGTGACGGCGACGGGCTTCACGCGCCGGCGGTCCTCGACGCGATGAAGCGAGACAGGGTCTCGAACGACGTGAAGTGCGGGGCGAGGTCCGCCGATTCGTCCATCGCGAGGCCGAAGCGCTCCTCGATCGCGATCGAGAGCTCGATGAAGTCGAGCGAGTCGAGACCGATCGAGCCCTCGATGCCCTTGGGCAGCGTCGTCTCGAGGGTCAAGTCGACGGCGCGGCGCGGATCGAACTTGAGCCGCGTCACGAGGATCGTCTTGAGCTCGTCGAACACTTCTTTGGGTTCCATAGCCCTCCTAATCGCCAGTAGAGTCCGGCGCGGCGGCCCGCGCCATTCGCCCGTGACGCCGATCGGCCCCGTCGCGCCGGCTTCGCGCGCGAGCGCCAGCGCGATGAGCGGCGCGCAGGCGAGCGTCTCCCCCGCGCGGGCGCGCGCGCGCGTCTCGAGCTCGAGGGCGCTCGCGGCGCGTCGTAGCGCGTCCGCAGGCCGCCCGGGCGTCAGCAAGGCGCACGCGGCCGCCTCGACCAGCGGGCGCTCCACGAGCCAGCGCCCCCGGGCGAAGAGCTCGGCGCACTCCTCGAAGGTCTCGACGGCGAGCACCAGCGCGCGCGCGCAGCGGCCGGCCTCGAGGAGCACGGTGGCCTGCCAGAGCCCGTCGATCGTCGCGGCGGCTCCGCCGATGAGAATGCCATAGGGACCGGTCAGCCCGAACTCGATCGCGACCTCGCCCGACATCACGCTCGGCGCCGTGTACGGGAAGTGGAGCGTGCCCGACACGGGACTCCGTCGCCGCTCGCGGTCGTCGGCCTCCGCCGGACGCGCGGTGTCCGCCGCCACCCACGCGTGATTCGAAGCGCCGTAGGCGCCGCCGGTCACGTAGATCAGCGCGGTCGAGCTTCCCTTCACCACGTCCCGCGAGATGCCCTCGCGCGCAGCAGCGCGTCGACGGCGGCCACGCCCAGTAGGCACTCTCGCGTGGCCCGCCTGAATCGCTCACCCTCGAGCGCGGGCCGGCCCAGGGCAATCACGGCGCGTCCCGCCGCCGCCCTCGCCGCGTCCGCGGGCAGCGCCTCGATCCCCGGGCCCCAGCCGGTCAGCACCGCGACGCCCGCGAGGGTCGTCCCGCTCACCGCTCGCTCCGGCGCCGTCGCGTCGGCGGGCCGCGCCCCCACGGAGACGCTCATCCGCTCGGCCGCCTCCAGCACGAGCGCCGCATTGCAGCCGCCGAAGCCGAGCGAGGTGCTGAGGCTGATGCGCGGGCGCACCGCGCGCGGACGATCCGATCACGTGATCCAGCTCGCACGCGGGATCGGGCTCCTCCAGACCCAGCGTCTGCGGCACGACGCCCGTCGCGCCCGGCCATGAGACACATGACGGCCTCGAGGGCGGCCGCGGCGCCCATCGTGTGCCCGAGCGCGCCCTTGATCGAGTTCACCGGGACCGCGGACGCGCGGCGGCCAAGAACACGCCGGAGCACGCCGGCCTCGATGCGGTCGTTCACCAGGGTGCCGGTGCCGTGCGCGCTGACGAAGTCGATGTCGGCGGCCGTCAATCCCGCCTCGTCGAGCGCCGCAGCGGGCCGCGAGCTCGAGGCCGCGGCCGTTCGCGTCCGGCGCGGCGATGTGCGAGCCGTCGCTGGCGCTCGCGTGGCCCAGCAGCCTTCCCAGGCGCGGCCCCGGCGTCGCGCCCTCGCGCGTCATCAGCACGAGCGCGGCGGCTTCGCCCAGCAAGAGCCCGCTGCGCCGCCGGTCGAACGGACGCACCCGCTCGCGCGTGAGCGAGCGCAACGCGTCGAAGCCGCGCATCACGAATCGGCACAACGCATCGTAGCCACCGGCGATCACCACGTCCACGACATCGGCGCGCAGGAGATCGGCGCCGATGCCGAGCGCCGTCGCGCCGGCGGCGCACGCCGTCCCGACGGTCATCACCGGCCCGCGGGCGCCGAGCCGCCGCGCGAGCGCGTGCGCGGGGCTGTCGTAGAGCGCGTCCACGGCGTGGCGCGGGCGTCCGCCGGGCGCCAGCGCACGCTCGAGCTCTCCGACTCCGCCGAGCGCCGTACCGAGGACGACCGCGATCCGCTCCGGCTCGGCGTCGATGGCCGCGCGGGCCAGAAGGTCCTCGGCCGCGGCGAGCAGGAGCTGTGTGGCGCGACACCCCACGCGGCGCGCGCCGGGCAGCGCGCGAAGCTTCTTGATCTCGCCGCCGCGGCCCACGCGCAGATCGTCGACCGGGAAGCGCTCGATCGTCGAGGTGCCGTCACTGCCCGTGACGAGCCCCGACCAGAACGCGTCGAGATCGGCGCCGAACGGGGTCACGGCTCCGGCAGCGACGAGGCTGACGGGCTCAGCGCGCAGGCGCGTCACTCCAGGCATCGCGGCACATGGGCGGGCTCATAGTAGCAGCGAATAGTACATCCGGAACGCCCGGATCGGCCCGGGCTCGGTGTCGTACATGTTCGTCGCCCAGAAGGTGCTGCGCGCTCGAGTCCCACGTCATGATGCCGGGCCCATCGGGGTTGTTCGGGTCCCACACGAGGAACTCGATGCCGCCCGCGACCGGGCGGGACTCGTAGGCGACCACCGTGTGGTTCAGCTCGGGCTTCGGCCAATTGGTGACCAGGAGCTGCACCAGCCGGCCCTCGCGCAGCCCGTCGATGATCTCGTGCACGACCTTTTCCTGGTGCCCTCCATCGACCGCGCAGCATCACCCGCCAGTTGGTCCAGTGCACCCACGTCCAGAATCGGCCGCCGAGCCCTTCCTTGACGGCGCTCTCCTCGTCGCGGGAGAACTCGCGCAGGTTCGCGTAGCCGGGGATCACGACGCGGTCATCGAGCGGCAAGGCCGCGGCCCGCGCCGGCCGCGCCACGACACGCTTGACCCGCTCGATGTATCCGGCGCGATCGAGCTTCGGCAACGCCGGCTCGAATCGAGCGAACTGGGTGAACTGACGCACGCCGCGCGCCAGCACGAAGCAATAGTGGGCGTAGATATCGGGTTCGTTGGGGTGCCGCGCTCCGATCAGGTTCGCGAACGCGAACGTATCGGTCTCGAACGAGAATTCCGGTGTCCGGAGCGTCTCCTCGAGGCCGAGCGCCGCACCGCCGTTCGTCTGCGGCGCGCTCGCGCACGCTGCCGTCACGACCACGAGGCTCACCAGGGCTACGAGGCGAGAGATCCCGATGAAATTCAATACCTTACCCTAAATGGGGCCGTCGCCATTCGTCAAGTTTGCGTGTTATCCTTCGGCCCGGTCGCCCGCATGAGCCGAACGATCGCAGCCTTCTACCGGTTCCTCTATGCGGTCTTCCTCTCGCGCATTCCGGAAACGGCCGCCGTCTCCCTGGGCCAGAACCTCCTGCGCCTCCTGCCCCTCGATCGGCTGGGAAGCTTCCGGCTGGACGACCCGAGACTGGCGATCACGCTCGGCGGGGTGGCGCTGGCGAATCCGGTCATCCTGGCCGCGATGTACTACGATCCCGCGATCCTCGGGCGCGCGATGGGCCTGGGCTTCGGGGCGGTCACCGCCAAGTCGATCACGATCCAGGCGCGGCCGGGCCATCCGCAGCCCAACCTCGTCCGGACGAGCACCGACGCCGGGCCGGGTCTCGTGAACTGCAACGGATTCCAGAATCCTGGCCTCGACGGCTTCCGCGCCTCCCTGGCCTCGCTGCCTCATCGGGTCCCGCTGATCGTCAGCGTCGCCGGCGAGACGATCGCCGACTACGTGAGGCTCGTGCGCGAGCTGGGCCCGCTGAGCGAGCTGGTCGAGTTCAACATCTCCTCGCCCAACACGCGCCTCGTCTACGAGTGGAGCCGCAAGCCCGGCGAGCTCGCGACCTTGCTGCGCGAGGTGCGTCGCGCCACCGAGAAGCCGCTCATCGTCAAGCTGTCCCCCGATTTCGCGGAGACGAACGAGCGCGAGATCATTCCGGCGGCGCTCGATGCCGGCATCCGGATCATCAACTACGGCAACACGCGCAAGGTCGCGAACCGGCGCCTTTCGCAAGGCGAAGGCGGACTTTCCGGACCCGATATCTTTCCGACCACCCTCGAAAACTTGCGGCGAACGCGTCGCGTCTTTGGACGTGACTTCGAGATCATCGCGACCGGCGGCGTGGACACGCCCGACAAGGCCGTGACGCTCCTCGCCGAAGGCGCGACGGCGGTCGGCTACTTCACCGGATTCGTCACCCGCGGGCCGATTCTCGCGCGGCTGATCCTGGAGCGGCTCCTCGCGAGCCGCTGAGCTGCTCGAAAATGCTCACAGCTTATCCACTTGTCCACCACAATCCACAGACGACAAAATCGCCCGGTCTGACGCGGGCTCACAAGTGCGTCGCCGGAATATGACGGTCCGTTCGTCCACGGAGAGCACACCCCCAAAGATTCCCGGATTCCACGCGGGTTCGACTCGCGCTCGCGCATCTCTCGCGCCTTTTTCGCGGACAAACGAGACCTTGACACTGAAATCACGGCGCTCGTAAGGTTGGCGGACGATATTCACCTGTTCCGCTCAACGTAACACTGCGGTCGCAACGAGCGGCGTTCGCTGGAGGTACAAGGCACGATGGACGGCAGTAGCAGGAAGCCACTCGCCAAGGTGGAGGGCCGGCGACGTTTGCGCCTGAGCGGCGTGACCGTCGCGTATCGCGGCACGCCCAATCTCGATGACTGGGTGGCGTACATCGTGAACGGGACCCGATCCAAGAAGCTGATCCTGGCGGACCATTCGTCGGAGCGCAAGGTGAAGTCGCTCCTGTCACGCCTGCAGACCTTGCCGCGCAAGGAGATCGAGAAGCTCGCCAAGAGCTAGACGACGCCTCGCTCCGCCAGGCTGACGAACCGTCCCCGCCCGATCACCAGGTGGTCGTGGATTCTCAGATCCAGCAGACGCGCACACTCGACCAGCTGGCGGGTAAGCCGGATGTCCTCGCGGCTCGGCGTCGGATCGCCGCTCGGGTGATTGTGGAGCAGGATGACCGACGCGGCCGACTCGAGGATCGCCGGCTTGAAGACGTCTCGCGGGTGCACGAGGCTCGCCGACAAGGTGCCCTGAGAAATCACACGGTCGTGAAGCAGGCCGTTCTGCGCGTCGAGCAGCGCGATGCGGAACACCTCGCGCTTGAGATCCTCCATCAACGGTCCGTACGCGGCATACACCTCAGCGGGGCCCGACAGGGTTACCCGCGCGCCCGGGATCCGCGCGCGCAGGCGCCGGGTCAGCTCGAACGCGGCGACCAGCCGAGCGGCCTTCGCCGGCCCGACGCCTGACAGCTTCTTGAGCTCGGCGACCTCTCGGCCCGCGACGTCGGCCAGCGAGCCGTAGGCGGCGAGCATCTCGCGCGCGACCTCGATCGCGCTCTTACCGCGGATGCCGGAGCCGAGCTGAATGGCGAGGAGCTCGGCGTCGGCGAGCGCCTCGGGCCCGTTCCAGTAGAGCCGCTCGCGCGGGCGCTCGGCGTCGGGCCACTGTTCGAGGGCCATGTCCTCGTCGTACGCGAGCCGCGCCGAGCGGTCAATGCGGCGCTTCGGATACGCCGCTCAGCCGCGAATCGTGATCGTGCGCGGCTCGTCGCCGACGCCGGCGATGTGCACGCGGATCGCGTCCGGCGGTAAGAGCGCGGTCAGCTTGTCCGCCCATTCGATGACCGTCACGCCCTCCCCGCCGACCATCTCGAGGAGCCCCAGATCGATGAGCTCGGTCATGCTGTCGGTTCGATAGGCGTCGACGTGATGGATGGGGACGCGGCCGACGTACTCGTTGACCAGCACGAACGTGGGGCTCGTCGCGCGGACCGGCGCGCCCAGACCTCGCACGAGCCCCTGGACGAAGCAGGTCTTTCCGGCGCCCAGCTCGCCGGTCAGCGCGACGACGGCACCGGGCCCGAGCGTCGCGCCGAGACGCTCGCCGGCGGCCTCGGTCGTCTCGGCGCTCGCGCTGACGATCTCAACCGCTGTCGCCACGGAGCCTCTTGAAGGCCTCGGGTATAGCCGCGATCACGTCGCGCGCGATCAGCGCCTCTTCGCCGACACGCTCGGCGGCCACGTCGCCGGCGCTGCCGTGCAGGTACACGCTCGAGCAGAGCGCCGCCGCGGGCTCCGTCCCGCGAGCCAGGAAGGCGCCGAGCATGCCGGTGAGCACGTCCCCGGTGCCGCCGCTGGCCATGCCCGGGTTGCCGGTCGGATTCACGTAGACGCGCCCGTCCGGCACGCCGATCACGCTGCGCGCGCCCTTCAGGACGATGTAGACGCGGTGGCGCGAGGCGAACTCGCGCGTGGTTTCGATCCGGTCACGCTGGACCTCTTCGACGCGCGCGCCGAGCATCCGCGCCATCTCGCCAGGATGGGGCGTCAAGCAGCGCGCGGCCGGGGCGTCGCGCAGGACGTCGAGGTGGCCGGCGAGCGCGGTCAGGGCGTCGGCGTCGATGGCCATGGGCTTTCGAAGCTCGCGGATCACACCGCGCGCGACCTGCGCCGTCTCGTCGTCCAGGCCGATCCCGGGGCCGATCGCGACGGCGTCGCGCGATCCGGCGAGCTCGCCGATCGCCTCGCGAGCCTTCAGGGCGAGCGTGCGCGCGGCGGTCTCGGGCAGTGGCTCGGTCATCGCCTCCAGCACCAGAGCAGCGACGACTGGCTGCTGGCTCGCGGGAGTCGCCACGGTGACGAGCCCGGCCCCGCCGCGCATCGCCGCCATTGCCCCGAGCGCGGCCGCGCCGGTCTTGCCGAGCGAGCCCGCCACCAGGAGCAGGTGACCGTACGTTCCCTTGTGACCCGCGCGCGGGCGCCGCGGGAAGTGGCTCGCGACGTCGCCGGGCTCGAGCAGAAACGTCGTGACGCCGCGCGCGATCTCGTGGTCGGGGACGCCGATCGGGATCACCGTCACGCGCCCGGCCAGCTCGTGGCCCGGCGATGTGATCAGACCGCGCTTGAGCCCGGCGAACGTCAAGGTCGCCGCCGCTCTGATCACGGCGCCCGCGTGGGCGCCGGTGTCCGCGGAGAGCCCCGACGGGATGTCGAGGGCGACGACGGGCCGGCCGCTGGCGTTGATCGTCTCGATGGCGCGCGCGAGGCCGCCCTCGGGCACGCCGCGCGATCCCGTCCCGAGGAGCGCGTCCACGATGAGATGCGCGCGTGCGAGCAGATCGGCCGAGGCGCGGTCGTCGGCGAAGGGCCGCGGCCGGATCCCCGCGCGCTTGAGCTCCTCGAGCTTGCGTCCGGCGTCGCCGCCCACCTCGGCCGGCGGATGGACGAGCAGTACCGTCGGCCGCGCGCCGTGGCGCTTGAGCCAGCGGGCCACGACGAAGCCGTCGCCGCCGTTACCCCCCTTGCCACAGACGATGACGACTCGCGCGCCGCGCCGCGGCGCGCCGAGGGCCGGGAGAGCGGCCACGATGGCGTCGGCGGCGCCGCGGCCCGCGTTTTCCATGAGGGTCGAGCCGGGGATGCCGAGCTCGGCGATCGCCCGCTGATCGAGCCGCCGCATCTCCTCGGCGGTAAAGACGCCCTGCACGGCTATCTCGCGGTAGGAAGCGGAGCGGCCTGAACGAGGAAGTCGGCGAGGATCGCGATGTAGGTCTCGCGCCAGTCGGTGCGCGCGCTCTTGGGCAGCTCGATGTGCAGCGCGCGCTGCGGCAGCCTGAGGATGCCGTCGCGCTTGGCGCCGGACGCGGCGTAGCGCAGCGGATCGGCCGGCTCCACGAGGATCTCGAGGCGGGGCGCCTCGCGGTTGGCCCCCAGGTGCGCGTCGCGGATCAGCTCGAGAAGCGTCCGAAGCCGCACGGCCTCTTCGCGGTCGACGCCCACGGTCGCGATCTCGATCTGGCCCGCGGCGTCGCGATGGTTGTTGCCGTGGATCTCGGCGTAGAAGACCAGAGGCCCCTGCGCGACGTCGCGGACCCGCAGCTCGAACGCTCGGTAGACCTGGCGGGCGGGCTCGCTGGCGATCTCTTCGGACGGCGGGCGCCCGGGCGTGCCCTCGAGCGGGCGGTTGACCTCGTAACGACGGCCGGGACGATCGCGGGTGTCGGGCTCGAGGCTGAACCCCGTGGCGACGACGACGCCGAACCCGGTGCGGCGGCCGAGCTCCGCGGCGATCTCGCCCGTGCGCGCGTCGGAGCTGCCGTGGGGCGCCGCGATCACGACGCCGCGCCGTCCGGTCTGACCCGAGATCTTTCCCGGGAGCCCCTCGAGGTCCGGGAGCGTCCCGGACGTCGCGCAGCCGGACACGACGACGGACCCGACCGCCAAGCTAGTCGCCCACCAGGATCGCCTGCGCGAGCGCATACTCACCTTCGTGGGTCAAGGACAGGAGCATGCGGCTCCCGCCTCTGTCCAGTCCGATCTCCCGGGCGCGCCCCGACAAGACGAGAACCGGCGCCTCCTCGCGTTCGCGGCGCACCTCGAGCTCGCGCCAGCGCACGCCGAGCTGCAAGCCCGTGCCCAGCGCCTTGAACCCTGCCTCCTTCGCGGCAAACCGCGCGGCGAAGTGGGGCGCCGGGTCTCGCCGGGCGCGACAGTAGGCGATCTCGCCGTCCGTGAAGACCCGCTCGACGAAGCGATCCTGCCAGCGATCGATCGTCGTGCGCATCCGCGGGATGCTGACGAGGTCGACGCCGAGTCCGGTGATCTTCACCGGTCGCCAATCTGCGTGCGGATGAGTCCCGCGAGATCGTTGGCCATCGCCTGGATGCGGGCGCCGTCGGCGCCCTCGATCATCACCCGGGCCAGCGACTCGGTGCCCGAATACCGGATGAGGACGCGGCCCCGGCCGCTCATCTCCTGCTCGAAGGCCCGGCACCGCTCGGCGACGCCGTCGATCGAGTCGATCGGGGGCTTGGATCGCACCGGCACGTTGACGAGCACCTGTGGAAACTTGCTGAGGCAGGACGCCAAGGACGCCAGGGGCTCGCCGGTCTCGACGGCGACGCTGAGCAGGGCGAGGGCCGAGAGAATGCCGTCCCCCGTGGGCGCGTGGTCGACGAACAAGAGATGCCCCGACTGCTCGCCGCCGAGATTGGCGCCGAGCCGCTGCATTTCCTCGGAGACGTAGCGGTCGCCGACCTGGGTCTTGACGATGCCGATCCCGGCCGCCTCGAGGGCCTGGTCGAGGCCCAGGTTCGCCATGACTGTCGTCACCACGAGGTTCTGCTTCAACCGCTGGCGCGAGGCCATGTGGCGCCCGGCAATCGCCAGGGCGTAATCCCCGTCGCGGATCTCGCCCGTGTGGTCGACCGAGATGAGACGGTCGCCGTCGCCGTCGAACGCGAAGCCGATCGAGGCGCCGCTCGCGCGCACCTTCTTCTGGAGCCGTTCGGGATGGAGCGCGCCGAAGCCCGCGTTGATGTTCACGCCGTCCGGCCGGGCGCCGATCGTCAGCACGCGCGCCCCGAGCCGTCGGAAGACGCGCGGGGCCACCCGATAGGTCGCGCCGTGGGCGCAGTCGAGCGCGACGGTGACCAGGCTCAGATCGAGCGGAAAGCAGCCGCAGAGGAACTCGACGTACTCGGCCTCGGCGCGATCGTAGTCCACCAGCTCGCCGATCTTCGCCCCGCGGGCGCGCGGCGCCCGGTCCGGCGCCTCCAGCCGCTGCTCGATCTCGGCTTCCCACGCGTCGGGGAACTTGGTGCCCTCGGACGAGAAGAGCTTGATGCCGTTGTCCTCGAACGGATTGTGCGAGGCGCTGAGCACGATGCCGCCGTGGGCCTCGAGCCGGCGCGTGAGCAGGGCGATGCCTGGGGTGGGAAGCACGCCGACGGAAAAGCAATCGGCGCCCGCGGATAGAGCCCCTGAGATCAGAGCCGCCTCGAGGAGGGGGCCGGACCGCCGGGTATCGCGGCCGATCACGATCCTAGCGTGGCTGACTCCGTGGTCGACCTGGAGGGTCGCGACGAGCTGGCGACCCACGCGAAACGCCAGCTCGGGAGTGAGCGGCTCTTCGTTGGCGACGCCACGAATCCCGTCGGTACCGAATAGCCGCGTCATCGGGCGCTCATTCCTGGCGTCGCCACACGGTGGGGCACTCGGACCATTATAGGGTGCCCGCTGCCCGCCGAATGCGTTCGGCGATGCGCACCGCGTCCACGGTCTCCGCGACGTCGTGAGCCCGAACCAGGGCCGCCCCGTTCCAGACCGCCACCGCCGTGGCGGCCAGCGATCCGGCCAGCCGATCTTCGGTTCGAGGCCGGCCCACGATCGCCCCGAGAAACGACTTTCGTGACACCCCGACGCAGATGGGGCGGCCCAGCGACTCGAGATCTCCCAGGTCCGCCAGCACGGCCGAGTCCCATTCGTCCCAGGCAATCGCCTCGTTTCGAAAGAACCCGATCCCTGGATCGAGGACGACACGCTCGTCGGGAATGCCGGCAGCACGGGCCCGTTCGAGCGCTTCCTTCAGAAGGCCCTTCACCGTCTCAGCAGGGCCCGTTCCGGACGGCGCCGGCCCCGGAAAGGCCATGAGAATGGCGCCGGCGCCACGCTCGCGGATGATCGCGGCCACCTCGTGGTCGCGGAGGCCGGAGACGTCGTTGATCACCTGCGCGCCGGCATCGAGCGCGGCGCGCGCGGACGCCGGCCGCGCCGTGTCGGCCGAGATGGGAACCGCCACCTTGCCGGCGAGCGCCTCGACCGCCCGCGCCAGACGCTCCCGCTCCTCCCGATCGCTGACGGTCGAGGCGCCGTAGGGCGCCGTCGATCGAGCGCCGACGTCGATCAGCGCGGCTCCCGCGTCGACCATGGCGCGCGCGGCCGCGACGAGATCGTCCGTGTCCGTGTGGACGGAGCCCGGGTGAAAGGACTCGGGGCTCACGTTGAGGGCGCCCATGACGGCCACCGGGAGGCCGTGGCCGAGAGACACTCCGGCGAGGATGGCTCGATGGACCATCGAGCCGCGCCGCTCCTACGCGGGCGCGCCGGCTTCTTGAAGGGGACGGGTGCGCAAGATGCGGGCGATCTCCTCGCCGTCGAGAGTCTCGCGCTCGAGCAGGGCGCGCGCCAGGGCGTGCAGCTTCTCGATGTTGTCCTGGAGGATCTGCTTGGCGCGACTCGCCGCCTCCAGGACGATCCGCTTGATCTCCGAGTCGATGACGAGGGCGGTGTCTTCGCTGTAATCCTTCGCCCGGGCGACCTCGCGGCCGAGGAAGATGTGCTCCTCGTTCTTGCCGAAGGTCAGGGGCCCGAGCCTGTCGGACATGCCCCACTCGCAGATCATCTTGCGGGCCATCTCGGTGGCCTTTTCGAGGTCGTCACCCGCGCCGGTGGTCTGCTGGTTCAGCACGATCTCTTCGGCGGCGCGCCCGCCGAGCAGGATCGTGATGCGGTTGACCAGGTAGTCCTTCGAGTAGTTGTACTTGTCGTCGACGGGTAGCTGCTGCGTCAGGCCGAGGGCCCGCCCGCGCGGGATGATCGTGACCTTGTGCACGGGGTCGGTGCCCGGCAGCACGTCGGCCACGAGCGTATGGCCGGCCTCGTGGTACGCGATCGTCCGCTTCTCGACGTCGCTGATGATCATCGAGCGGCGCTCGACGCCCATCAGGACCTTGTCCTTCGCGCTCTCGAAGTCCGACATCTCGACGAGCTTCTTGTTCATCCGTGCCGCGAGGAGCGCCGCCTCGTTGACCAGGTTCGCCAGGTCCGCGCCCGAGAAGCCGGGCGTTCCGCGCGCGAGAACCTTGAGCTCGACGTTGGGCGCCAGCGGAATCCGGCGAGCGTGGACGCGGAGGATTTCCTCGCGCCCCTTCACGTCGGGCCGCGGCACGACCACCTGACGATCGAATCGTCCGGGCCGGAGCAGCGCCGGGTCGAGCACGTCGGGCCGGTTGGTGGCGGCGATCAGGATGACGCCTTCGTTCGTCTCGAAACCGTCCATCTCGACCAGGAGCTGGTTCAGGGTCTGCTCGCGCTCGTCGTGGCCGCCGCCGAGCCCGGCGCCGCGATGGCGCCCGACCGCGTCGATCTCGTCCATGAAGATGATGCAGGGCGCGTGCTTCTTGCCCTGCTCGAAGAGGTCGCGCACCCGGGAGGCGCCGACGCCCACGAACATCTCGACGAAGTCCGAGCCGGAGATCGAGAAGAACGGCACGTTGGCCTCGCCGGCGATGGCTTTGGCCAGCAAGGTCTTGCCGGTGCCGGGAGGCCCGACCAGCAGGACGCCCTTCGGGATCTTGCCGCCGAGCTTCTGGAACTTCTGCGGATCCTTCAGGAAGTCGATGATCTCGCGAAGCTCTTCCTTGGCTTCGTCGACTCCGGCGACGTCCTGGAAGGTGACCTTGTTCTGCTTCTCGGAGATCATGCGCGCCCGCGCCTTGCCGAAGCTGAGCGCCTTGGCGCCGCCGCCCTGCATCTGGCGCATGAAGAAGATCCAGACGCCGATGAACAGCAGCATCGGCACCCACTGCAGGAAGATCGCGTACCAGGGGTTCTGGTCCGGCGGCTTGACGGCGATGCGGACCCCGCGCTCCTTGAGGGTCTTGATGAGCTCCGGGTACTCGACGATGTAGGTGCGCTGGGTCTGCGCCGAGTCCTTGAGCGAGTAGGTGACGAGGTTGCCGCGGATGACCACCGACTCGACCCGGCCCTGGTCGACCGCCTTGAGGAACTCCGAGAAGTTCGGCTGTTCTTGGCCGCTCTGCTGCGCGCCCTGGAAGACCGTGAACAGGAGGATGACGATGAGGCCGATCACCATCCAGAGCGCAAGGTTCTTGTAGACCTGATTCATATCGGCCCGATCATTATAGCACCGGCTTTAAACGTCTGAGCGGCGCGTCAGATTCCGTCGAGCGTGGCGACGTAGGGCAGGTTGCGGTAGAGCCCGTCGTAGTCGAGGCCGTAGCCGACCACGAACACGTTCGGGATCGTGAAGCCGGCGTAGTCGACGGTCACCTCGGTCTGCCGCCGGCCGGTCTTGTCCAGGAGCACGCACGTACGGACGCTTCGCGGACGGCGCGCCTCGAGCTCGCGCTTGAGCGCGGCGAGGGTGTGGCCGGTGTCGACGATGTCGTCGACGATGAGCACGTGGCGGTCGGCAATATCGACGCTCAGGTCGGCGACGAGGCGTACCGTGCCCGAGGACGTTGTCCCGGAGCCGTAGCTCGTCGCGCGCACGAAATCGACGGTGAGGTCGATAGCCGCGGCGCGCATGAGATCGGCGACGAAGGGAATGGCGCCCTGGAGCACTCCGACCAGAACGAGGCCCGTCCCGGCGTAGTCGCGGGAGATCGCGCGGCCGAGCTCCGCCACGCGGGCGGCAATCTCCTTTTCGGCGACCAGCGTTTGGCCCGGCCTGGGCGCGGCCATCTCACCGAGCGGTGACGAACGCCGAGATCTTGCGCTCGGCGGCCACGATCTTGTCGGCCGCCAGCTGGGCCGCTTCGCGCGTGGCGAACGCGCCGACCCGCACGCGGTATCGCACGCTCCCGCTCGCCTCGATCTCGACGACGTAGGCGTCGTGGCCCGCGGCGGTGAGTCGCGCGCGCAGCGCCTCGGCGGGCTCGCGCGCCTTGTAGGCGCCCACCTGGACGGTGAACGCCGCCTGGCCCGACGCGGACGGGGGCACCTCGGGTAAGGCGGCGCGCTCGGGCTTGGGCGCCGCCTCCGGCTTGTCGAGCTTCTCGCTCTTGTCGCTCTTTTCGGGGCGTCCGGGCTTCACGGTCTTCGCCGGCGGGGGCGCGGTGAGCGGCGCGGTCAGGTCCTGATAGAACGTCAGCGCGGGTGCGGGCTCGGCCGGGCGCGCCGTCCGGTCGGCGCCGCGCGCCGGGCCGCCGTCCCTCGCGGCGGGCTCTGCGCGCCGGCGTCCGTGGCCAGAAGCGCCCGGCCATGACGCCCAGCATGAACGTGGCCCCCAGGACGCCGAGACAGCCGACCACGAAGAGCGTGGAGGCGAGCCGGCTCGGGGCGTGTCGGCGGCGGGTCATTGGATCCGCTCGCCTCGGACGGCGGGGCCCCAGCCCCGCGACGTCCTGCGGCTCGCACTGCGGATTATCCGCTCGCCTCGGACGGCGGAGCCCCAGCCCCGCGACGTCCTGCGGCTCGCACTGCGGATTATCCGCTCGCCTCGGACGGCGGGGCCCCAGCCCCGCGACGTCCTGCGGCTCGCACTGCGCATCACATGGTCTCCGGCGCGCTCACGCCCAGGAGGTCGAGGCCGTTCTTGACGACTGTCGCCACGGTCGCGCAGAGCGCCAGCCGCGCGTTCATGAGGCGGGCGTCGTCCTGGATGACGCGATGGTTCTTGTACCAGGCGTGAAACTCGGACGCGAGCTGCTGAAGCCAGTAGGCGACGCGGTGCGGCTCGAGCGCGCTGGTCGCGCCCTTCACGAGCTCGGGGAACTGCAGGAGCCGCTTGATCAGCGCCAGGTCCGCGGGCTCGACGAGCGGGCTCGTGTCGACGTCGGTCAGACGGCGAACGGCGATCCCCTGCTCCGCCGCCTGCCGGAAGATCGAGCGGATGCGCGCGTGCGCGTACTGGACGTAGTAGACGGGGTTGTCGCTCGACTGGCGGGTCGCCACCGCCAGGTCGAATTCGAGCGGGCTGTCGTGCCGGCGCGTGAGGAACGTGAAGCGGGCGGCGTCGCGGCCGACCTCCTCGAGCAATTCCTCCATCAGGACGAACTCGCCCCGCCGCTTCGACATGCGCACGGGCTGGCCGTCGCGCAGCAAGGTCACCAGCTGGACGATCAGCACCTCGAACGCCTCGGGCGGGTGGCCGAGCGCCTGCATCGCCGCCTTCATTCGCGCCACGTATCCGTGATGGTCGGGGCCGAGCAGATTGATCAGTCGGTCGGCCGCGGCGAACTTCACGTGCTGGTGATAGGCGATGTCCACCGCGAAGTAGGTTGGCTCGCCGCTCGAGCGCCGGAGCACCCGATCCTTGTCGTCGCCCGCTTCTTCGGACTCGGACGACCGGAACCAGAGCGCGCCGTCCTGCTCGTAGCTCAGACCGCGCGCCGCGAACTCCTCGAGCACTTTCTCCGGCAGCCGCTTGTCGCGGACGTCGTGCTGCTCGGACGACCAGACATCGAACTCGACGCCGTACTCGCGCAGCACTCGGCGCTGCGCGTCGACCATGCGCGCGACCGCGTAGCGCCCGAAGTGCTCGATGCGCTCGCGCTCGGGCGCGCCGCTCATCAGGGCGCCGCCCTCGGCGTGATACGTCTTGGCGAGATCGATGAGATATTCGCCGGGGTAGCCGTTCTCGGGGAGCGTGGCCGATTCGCCGAACTCCTGTCTCACGCGCGCTTCGAAGGAGCGCGCGAGCGCCTCGAACTGATTGCCGGCGTCGTTGACGTAGAACTCGGTCGTGACGCGCGCGCCCTGCGAGCGCAAGAGCCGCGCGAGCGCATCACCGATCGCGGCCGCGCGCGCGTTGACGATGACCAGGGGACCGGTCGGATTCGCGGAGACGAACTCGAGGCGGACGCGCTGACCGGACTGACTCTCGCCGCGCCCGTACTCGGCGCCGGCCGCGAGGATCTCGGAGAGCGCGCCGGCGCACCAGACCGGCGTCAGGAACACGTTGATGAATCCGGGGCCCGCGACCTCGAGCCGCTCGACCTCGGCCATCGCCGGGAAGTTCTTCACGACGAGATCGGCGATCTGTCTCGGCGCGCGCTTCGCCGCGCGCGCGAGGACCATGGGCACGTTGGTCGCGTAGTCGCCGTGCTCGGCCTGCCGCGGCACTTCCCACGCGTACTCCTGCGGCTCGGGGAGACCCGCCTTCGCGAGCGCCGCCCTCACTCCGTTCGTCAACCGATCGGTCAGTTGCACCTTCGCATCAGGGTACCTGCGTACCGCCGCGTCGTGACGAAGAAAAAACGGATCGACGGACGAGTCCCGACGTGGCGCGCCGAGTGCCGCGCGCGAGACAGACGGCGGACGGAAAGCGAGCGACTCGGAGCCGCGCTCGGCCCCTGATCTCGGTGGCTCAATGAGCGCGAGCAAGAGGTGGAAGTGACACGGGCGCCCCGCGCGCTCTCTCGCCCGGCACGCCGGCGACCGCAACAGGCGACCGAACGAGCCAGCGCGATCTAGCCGCCGCTTTGCACGCCGCCGACAGAGTCGAGCGACGGCGGCATGGCGACGGCGCCACGCCGCCCGACACCATCTGGGATGAGCGAACCGACCGGAGGTATCGCGCCGCGTCGCCGCGAGTCGACGCGGGAACAACTACGACACGTCCCGACGTCCCGCGGAGCTCTAGACGCGGAGCTCCGGATCCGTCACGGCGCCCTTCGCCCTGCCGATTGCTTCGACCGGGAGCCGGCGGCCCCGACGGCAAGGTCATGCGCGTTCGTGAAAAGTCTGATCCCTAGCCTCCAAAGAGTCTGAAAATAAATACTATTCGGCCCTAGATCGGGAGACCGATCAGCCTACCCGCGAAGTACGCGGCGACCAGCACGACGAGGCTCACGCAGGCCGCCGCGCCCCCTATTCTCAGCGACCGCTCGATGTCCCTGGCGCCCGGCAGAGCGCCGGCACCGAGCCGATACGTGTGGGGCTTCTCGAGCACCACGCCGAGGGCCCCCGCCATCGCGGACATCGTCCAGCCCGCGTTCGGGCTCGCGGTCCGCCGACGGTCGCGCCGCAGGCACGCGAGGGCTCCGCCCGCGCGCTCACCGGTGAGCGCCGCGCCCACGACGACACTCAGAGCGGCGAGGCGCGCCGGGATCAGGTTCAGCGCGTCGTCGAGTCGCGCCGCCACTTTGCCGAAGTACTCGAGCGGACCCACTCGGTATCCGAACATGGCGTCGGCGGTGTTGATGACTCGGTAGACCGCCGCGCCCGCGAGCCCTCCGACAAGAAAGAACAGCGCCGGCGCGACGAGGCTGTCGGTCAGGTTCTCGGCGACGGATTCGATCGTCGCCGAGGCGACGTGTCCTCCCTCGAGCTCGGTCGTGGGGCGGCTCACCAGGTGATACCCGACCGCGCGGCGGGCCCCCACGAGATCACCGTGGCTCAGCGCGGTTGCCACTTCGCGGGCGGCACGGACGAGGCCCCGGGCCGAGAGCAAGCACGTGAGCGCGAGCGCCTCGAGGACGAGCCCGGCGACGCCGAGACCGCTGGCGACGGCGGCCACGATCGCTCCCGTTACGCCCGCGAGCGCGGCGACGGCAAGGGTGAGCGCCGCGCCTCCGACCACGAGCAACGCGGGCGAGCCGCGACAGAGCCGGCGCCGGCCGGCGTCGAGCAGCCGGCCGAGCCACGCAACAGGATGGTAGCGGTTCGGGGGATCGCCGAACGCCAGATCCAGCGCGAGAGCCAGCACCAGAGCGAGAGGGCGCGCGACCTCGGGGCTCAGGACCTGGGAGTGGTGCGCGCTGCAGGCCGTCGCGGGGCCGCAGTACGTGCCGGAGGGCCGGCCGGGGGCTGGGGCCCCCAGGCCCGAGGCGAGCAATACGAAGTGGCCCCGCCGGCCGACGCGCGCCTCCCAATAAATGAGAGCCCCACGAGCTTGGCGACGGCCGCGACGTCCACCGCGCCCGCCACCGCGTCGGCGAGGAGCTCGTACCGGTCGCCCGCCGGCGCGCCCCAGCGGGGATCCGCGGCAATGCCCTTCCGCTCGGCCAGGAACTCGAGCAGCGCGCGGCGCAGCGCATCGTTCGCGAAGAGACCGTGCAGATAGGTACCGATCACGTTGCCGGCCGCGCTCACGGATCCGTCGGCATCGCGGACCGCCCCACCGCCACGCTCCACGATCGTGAACAGTGGCCGCGCGCTCGGGCTCGTCCGTCCCGCGTGGATCTCGTACGCGTCGACTTCGGTGCCGGCGGCCCTCGAAAAGGGCCCGGATGACTCGGTGACTCGAGCTCGGACACGGAGGGTCGTCTTGTCCGGAGCAAAGGTGGTCGCAACCGGCAGCAGGCCGAGCCCTTTCGTGAAAGGGGCCTCGGACTCGACGCGATCGGGATCGTGCACGACCTCGCCGAGCATCTGGTAGCCCCCGCAGACCCCGACGATGGGCCTCCCCTCCGCCCCGGCACGCTGGATCGCGCAAGCGAAACCGGTATCGAAGAGCCACCGGAGGTCAGAGGCGGTGCCCTTGCTGCCCGGAACCACGATGAGGTCGGCGCCGCGCAGCTCGTCCGCGCCCCGCACGAAGCGCACGGCGACACCCGGCTCCGCCGCCAGGGGCTCGAAGTCGTCGAAGTTGGAGATGAGCGGGAGCCGCACGACCGCGACGTCGAGCGCGCCGGGCGCGCCCCAGCGGGCCGGCTCGTCCAGGTCGAGCGAGTCCTCGGACGGCACGAGCCGAGCGTCGAGATACGGGACGACGCCCAGCACCGGCACCCCGGAGCGCGCAGCGAGCTCGGCCAGCCCGGGAGCCAGCACCGCCTCGTCGCCTCGGAAGCGGTTGACGATGAGACCTCCGACCCGGGCGCGGTCTGGCGGATCGAGCAGCGCGAGGGTGCCAAGGAGCGCCGCGAACACGCCGCCGCGATCGATGTCGCCGACCAGCAGCACCGGCGCGTCGGCCAGGCGGGCAACCTTCATGTTCACGATGTCGCTGTCGCGCAGGTTGATCTCGGCCGGGCTGCCGGCGCCCTCGATGATCACCAGGTCCCACGCGCGGCGAAGCCGCACGAGACTGTCGCCCACGATCGGCAGGAGCTCCGCCTGCATTCGCTGATATTCGCGCCAGGTCGGCGCTCGCCCACCGCCCGGCCTCGCACCACGATCTGCGACCGGTAGCCCGGCTCGGGCTTGAGGAGGATCGGATTCATGTCGACCGTCGGCTCGATGCCGGCCGCCGCCGCCTGCGCGGCCTGCGCGCGCCCGATCTCGCCGCCCTCGAGTGTCACGGCGGCGTTCAGCGACATGTTCTGCGACTTGAACGGCGCAACCCGATAGCCGGCCCGCGCGAAGATTCGACAGAGTGCGGCGGCGAGCAAGCTCTTGCCGACACCGGACGCGGTGCCCTGCACCATGAGGCACGGGGCGAGGGCGCTCATCGCGCCAACCGGACGCTCAGCCCGGCCGCGCACCAAGCCACCGGTCAACGGCCCGCGTATCGGCGCCGGAGCTCGTTCCAGAGCTCCGCCTTGTCCCAGCGGGGCTCGCGGAGACGCTGCCACTTCTCATCGAAGTGAGGGTTCGGGAACAGGATCGTGATCATCTGCTCGCCACGCCCGTTCCAGAGCCTGAGCCCCCACGTCTGAGGCGCGCACGAACCTCCCTCGGTCTTGAAGAACGCGGCGCGGGCCACCCGACGAATGCGCGCGAGCTCGGCGCTGCGCGTGCCGCGGTGATCGTTGACGCAGAGGTGGAAGTGCCAGGTCCCGGTGTCGACGGTCAGGTAGCCGTCGAGCGTCGTCACCTTCGGGGACGCCGCGAACTGGATCTCGTACGCCGCGCCCTCGATCAGCGGGCCAACCGTGACGTCGGCCCAGTGCTCGGCGAAGAGCTGAACGAGCAGGTGTTCGACCCCGTCGCCCTCGACGGGCATGTCGTGATACTCGGTCGTCGTTCCGTCGAGGCCGCGCTCGATCGTCGGCGCTGTGTCGGCCATGCTCGCCTCCCCGTTGTCGGATCGGTGAGCATACTACTGCAGGTCGAAGACAACCGGCAGCCGCACCCGCAGCGGTCTTGGCGCGAGGCCCTTGGGGAACGGCTGGGGCCCGAGGCTCCTCGCGGCTTCCAGTGCGGCCTCGTCGAGCAGAGGGTGGGACGAGGAGTCGGCGACCGACACATTGCCGATCGCGCCGTCCGATTTGATGAAGATCTCCAGATGCACGGTCCCCTTCAGTCCTCGACTGCGCGCCGGCGGCGGATACCGGAGTGCTTCGTGGAAGCGCCGTCTGACCGTCGCCAGATAGCTGCCGTACTCGGCGCCCGGCGCGCCGCCCTGCGGTCCCCCGGACGCGACGGTCGTGCCCTCGCCGGCGCCTGCCGAGCCCGCGGCCGGCGTGCTCGAGCCCGTGCCGGACGTCGCCTGGCCGCCGCCGGCCGGCTCGGAAGCGGGGCCGGTGCGCGCACCGGTCGCGCCGCCGAGATCAGTGCGCGGATCGGCGGGCGCGGGGCTCGCCTCGCTCCGAGCCGGCACCTCGGGAGCGGCCTCGCGCGTCGGGACGACCGCGACCGCGGGTGCGGGCGGACGCGGCTCCTGGGGCGACGACGGCGCGGCCTCTCGCTCGGGCTCGGGCCGGGCCGCAGGCGTGGCAGGCGATGGAAGCGCCGGAACCTGAGCGGACGCGGCCGCCGGTTCCGAGCGTTCGGCGTCGCGTCGTGCTGGACGCGCCGAACCGGTCGAGGCACGCTTGGTGTCCCCACCGGCCGCGGCGGGCCTGGGCTCGGTAGCCGCGATGGGCGCGGCGCTCTCCGAGACCTCTTCGAGGTCGATGAACAGCACGCCGGGATTCGACTCGCCGGAGACGAGGAAGAAGACGATTGCGAGTAACCCGCCGTGCGCGACGAGCGAGGCCAGCAAGGTCACTACCGGCGGGCGAGGCATCAGCGATGCTCCGCGATCCAGCGGCGGACTCCGACGTCCAGCGCTTCGTGAGCGGCGCGCGCGACCACCCAGCCGAAATCGCTGATGGGGCCGCCGAAGCGGCACTGGCGCCCGCGCCCGGTCGCCGCCACGACGACCGCGTCCGTCGACGTGCCGCTCGCGACCCGGCCGTCGTCGCACCGGAGAACGACCGACCCGAGCAGCGCCGTCTTGACCTCGGTGACCGTCATCACCGCGTTGACGTGCGCCGCCGCCTCGGGCTCGCAATCCACGACCACTATCGAGTTGATCGTCGACGGCGCCCATACCCCGGGCGGTGTCTGGCCCGCCGTGATTCGGTTCGACAGCCCGACGGTCACAACCGCGAGGGCGGTCAATCCCCCTCCGTTCACCTCGGCGACCACCGCCTTCTCGGTCCACGCCGAGGTGAGCAGGCCGATCCAGGGCCCTCGAATCTCGCGCTGCTCCACGAATCGCGGCAGCAGGCCTTCCGTCTCCTCCTCCGGGATGTTCTTCCGGACGTGGAGGTTCACGACCGCGCGCGCCGCCGTGAATCCGCCGCCGACGAACGCCGAGGACAGGATCGTCAACGGCTCGCGAGCCGTCACGACGACCGCCTCGCGATCAGCCACGACCTGGATCCCATCGATCATCGGCGCCCGCGTCCTCCCGTAGTGCTGCGGCCAGGGCCGGGCCGGCGACACATCGGCGTGTCGTCCGGCCAGGCCCAACCGCAGAAAGTCTAGAACGTCACGCGAACCCCGACCAGCGCGTTGATACCCAGCGCCGGAAACCCTCGCACCTCGGAGTAGTCATTGTTGGTGAGGTTGTTGATGCGGGTCCACAGATCGACGCCCTGGATGAACGCGTGCCGCTGGAAGAGCTGATACGTGCCCCCCGCGTTGATCACGCCGTAGGCGCTGTTCCACACGTACGCACCGCCCGCGATCGGCTCGAACTGCTTGCTCGTCCACAGATACTCACCGAAGAGCGTGAGCCGCGGAATCGGGCGCCACGTCAGCCTGAGGTTCACGCGGTCGCGCGGCTCGCGCGGCAGGGGCCGGTGAGTCTGGAGGTTCTCCGTGTCCGTGAAGGTGTAGTTCAGGGCCACGGCGAGATTATCGAGCACGTCCACCTCGGAGACGAACTCGATGCCCTTGGAGCGCGCCTCGCCGATGTTCACGCCCTTCACGAAAGGAGGTGTCGCGATGAACTCGAACCCGATCAGGTTCTTGAAGTCGATGTGGAAATAGGTCAGCCCGAGACGGATCCGGTCCTTCCAGAGCCTCTGGTCGATGCCGAAGTCGTACGAGAAGCTCGTCTCGGGCTGCAGGGTGGGATCGGAAAACCCCGGGAAGAAGAGGTCGTTGAACGTCGGCGCGCGGAAGCCCGAGCCGGCGCCGCCCCGGATCCGCGTGCCCCATTCCGTGATGTTGTACGCGATCGAGCCGCGCTCCGTCCAGTGCGTGCCGTAGACGTCGTTGTCCTCGACGCGAAAGCCGCCCACCATGAAGAGACGGTCCCAGAATCGGAACGTCTGCTGGAAGAAGGCCGACTTGGTGTTGCTGCTGGCATCGAAGGGCGTGGTGCCCTGGGCCTGGCCGTCCTCCTTGCGGTACTCGAGCCCGATCGTGCTGGTGGACCACTTGCCGATGTTGAAGCTGTTCAGCAGCTCCGCCTCGAAGCGAGTGACGTCGAAGCGCCCGGGGAACTCGCACGACCCGAACGGCGCGAACGGGCACTGCTCCGCCGCGTCGGGGGCATCCTTGAAGTTCTGCTTGTTCCGATAGTATCCGACGCGCAGTGCGGCTTCCCACCACTCGACGGGCTTGGTCCGGCCGCTCAGCGCCATCACCAGGGTCTCGGTGTCCTGGCTGGCGTTGGAGTCGATGATCGGCTCGTTCGGCAGCACCGGCACCGTGGAGAGGAACTTCACCGGCAAGCCGATGTCGTTCTGCATCCAGCGCAAGGTGAACGCGGCCGAGCTGTCCCACGGGAGCGTGGCGCCGAGGCGCAGGTTGACGGCATTCTTGTCTTCGCCGTCGTTCTTGAACTGTCCGTTCGACTCGAGGTGGGAGATCGAGCCCGAGTAGTCCAGGAACGAGTAGGAGCCGCCGAACCAGCCCCGGCCGGTATAGGTGTCGTAGTTGCCGCCTCCACCCTCGATCGTCGCGGAGAACGGGCCCTTGCCCTTCTTCGTGATGATGTTGACGACGCCGCCGATCGCGTCGGCGCCGTAGAGCGTCGACTGCGGGCCCGCGAATCACCTCGATGCGATCGATCAGATCGGGTGAGATGTCGGAGAGGTCGGCCTGTCCCGTCGTCGGGCTCTTGACCCGGACGCCGTCGACGAGGACCTGGACCTGGTTGGCGTTGGCGCCGCGAATGCTGATGTTGGAGACCTTGCCGAGGCTGCCCGAGCGGCGGATCTCGACGCCGGGCACGGTCCGGAGGATGTCTTCGACCGTCTCGTAGTGGTACTTCTGCACGTCGTCGCCGGGCACGACGGTGACGGCGGCGCCGAGCTGCCCGGCGGGCGTCTCGACCTTGGTCGCCGTGATGACCACGGGATCGAGGTCTCGCGGCTCCTGCGCCGCGAGCATCCCCGCGGGGACCAGCAACACGAGTGGCATCAACAGCCGAACGATCCAGAACATGTGGCTTCACTCCTTCTTCCGCGAAAGGGTTGGAAGCGATCGCCCGGAACAGGTCTCCTGACTCGTGGATCACCGCGCGCGCCCAGCCTTCCCGTCCGCCTCGTTGCGGATAGTGGCAATCTCGGGCGCTTGCTCCCCACTCACAGTGGCGGGTCCGTGCCGGCATCGACCTCGTGAGGCCTCACCGGCTTCCCTTGATCCGGAGCGAATTCTCGAACGCTAGCTCGTCTGGGCCGCCTCCTCTCCGGTGCGCCAGGTAAGCCGCACGACCGGCCGCCGCGACTTCGCGTTCTTGTCGACGATGACCGCGCAGCCGAAGACTCGAGCGAGCAGTGCTTCGTCCAGCACCGCCTCGGGCGTGCCGATCGCCGACGCGCGGCCGCGATTCAGCAGCAGGAGTTGGTCGCACACCTCGGCGGCCAGATTGAGATCGTGCGAGACGAGCAGGATCGTCATGCCGCGCTCGCGGTTCAGGCGCCGCAGGAGCGCCGCCGCTTCGACCTGGTAGCGCAGGTCGAGATGAGCGGTCGGCTCGTCGAGCACCAGCAGCCGCGGCTCCTGGGCGACCGCGCGGGCAATGGCCGCGCGCTGGCGCTCGCCCCCGCTCAGCTGCTCGAGCGGCAAGTCGGCGAGGTCGAGCACGCCCGTCGCCTCCATCGCCTCGCGCGCCACGGCTCGATCGCGCGGGCTCTCGAAGTAGCGGCCCGGATCGTGCGGATAGCGGCCCATGAGCACGAGCTCGCCGACCGTGAACGGGAACTGCGGCAGGATCCCCTGCGGCACGACGGCGATTCGACGGGCCAGCTCCGTTCGGGACAGCCGTCGGACCGGCGCGTCTTCGAGACGGATCTCGCCGCCATCCGGCTCGAGCACCCGTGTCAGCAGACGAATCAACGTCGTCTTTCCCGAGCTGTTCGGGCCGATCACGCCGAGAATTTCTCCCGGCGCGATCTCAAACGACAGGTCGCTGAGCGTGAACGACCGCGCTCGCTGCTCGTCCGGCGCTGGGTACGCGAAGCTCACGTTGCGGAACTCTACGAGCGTCATTCTTTCTCGGAGCTCGAGGCGCGGGCGCGGGGCGCCGGGCCGGGGGAGGGGTCGTTCGACCACGCGCCACGCGTGCGCTGCTCCGCGGCGGCTGGGCTCCATCTGGGCGCGCGTCGCCCGCCGTTCGGTTGGAGGGAACGGGTCTCATCGACCCCTCCCCCGGCCCGGCGCCCCGCGCCCGCGGCCGCACGCGACGTCGATGCGATCGCCTGGATCCTCGCAGTCCGCGAGCATCGGCGGGTCGCGACCCGCGGCGCGGCCGGGGAAGCTTCCGAGCTTCCGTGGGTTCGGGCCAGCGTGGCGGTTGGCGCGGGCATGGGTGTTAGAGGTTGGCTCGGTAGCGGGTGCGGAGGAGGTAGATGAAGAACGGGGCGCCGAAGAAGGAGGTGATGACACCGACCGAGAGCTCGGCGGGGGCGACGATGCTACGGGCCACCGTGTCGGCGAACAGAAGGAAGATACCGCCGCCGACGAGGGACGCCGGCACCAGCAGCCGATTGTCCGACCCCAGAAGAATTCGAAGAACGTGCGGCACGATCAGCCCGACGAATCCGATCGGTCCGACGAAGGCCACGACGCTCGCCGTGAGCAGCGCCGCCGCGAGGAAGATCGTCAGCTTGAGACGCTCGGCCGCGACGCCGAGCTGTTGCAGCGCTTCCTCCCCGAGCGCCATCAGATTCAGCTCCCGGGCGTGAGTCACCACGAGGGCGAAGCCGACGGCGGCCAAGAAGGCGAAGAGCCCGAGGGCCCCGGGCGGGACCGGCGCCAGGTTGCCGAGGAGCCAGTGCACGACCCCGCCGAGCCGGTTGAAGTCGAGCAGCGAGATCACCACCGTGATCGCCGCCGAGAAGAAGATGCCGACGATGACCCCGGCCAGCAGCAGGGTCTGAATGGCCAGCCCGCGGCCGACCGCGGCGATGAGGTACACCGCACCCGCGGCGACGAGAGCCCCGGCGAACGCGAAGACCGTGAGGCCGACCGCCTCGCGGAGCGTGAGGCCGAGGCCGACGCTTTGCCCGATCACCACCCCGAACGCGGCGCCGGCGGAGATGCCGAGCACCGACGGCTCGGCGAGCGGGTTTCGCGTCAGCGCCTGGAACGCGACGCCGGCGACCGCGAGCGCGCCGCCCGCCAGCACGGCGGCGACGATTCGCGGCAGCCGAATCGACAGGGTCACGACGTGCTCGACCGAGTCGGGTGCGGCGCGGCCCGCCAGCGCCGAGATGACCGCGCTCGGGGGGAGCTGAGCGCTCCCGAGAAAGAGCGCGGCCGCGGCCGCGAAGACGAGCACCCCCGACAAGGCGCTCAGCACCAGGATCAGCCGCCACGTCGGGCTCACCGGAACGCCTCAGGATGGATCGCGCGCGCCAGCTGCTCGAGCCCGTCGACGAGCCGCGGCCCGTAGCGATGCATCAGGTCGCCGTTCACCGAGATGAGCCGCCCGGCCTTGACGGCCGGAAGCGAGGCGAGGCGCTGCCACTTCTCCATCGAGACCGCCCCGGTGCCGGCGCCGTGATTGGCCAGCAGGATGACCTCCGGGCTCTTGGCCACCGCGGCCTCCAGGCTGTAGCGCGGCCAGGCATCGGCATCGTCGGCCGTGAGCGAGCGTCCGCCGGCCAGCCCGATCAGCTCGGTCACGATCGCGTCGCGCCCGGGCACGATCAGGGGCTCGGGCCACAGCACGTAGAGGACGCGCGGGCGCCCGCGCGTGAGCACCGCCTTCTTCACGGCCTCGATCCGTTGCTCGAGTCGCGCCACCAGCTGCCCGGCCGCCCCTTCGCGGCCCGTCAGCTCACCGAGCCGCCGTATGAGCGACGTCGCGTCCGCGACATGGTGCGCTGCGACGAGATACACCGGGACACCGACGCGCGAGAGCTGCGTGAACGTGTCCTCGCGCGTCCCCTCGTTCGTCGCGATCACCAGATCGGGCCGGAGCGCGACGATGGCCTCGAGGCTCGGCGCGACCATGCCGCCGACCTTCGGCTGGCGCCGCGCCTCGGGCGGAAAATCGCAGAAGTCCGTCACGCCGACCAGCAGCGACTCCGCGTTCAGCGCGTAGAGGATCTCCGTCACGCTGGGGACGAGCGACACGATGCGCTTGGGCGGCGCCGCGAGCGCGACGTCGCGCCCGAGCATGTCCCGCGTCGTGAACGCCACGGCCGACGGCGACGCGACAAGGACCCACGCGGCGACGATCGCGGACACGACCGTAACGACCACGGACACGCGCTTCGTCATGGCCGCTCGAGCGCCGGCTTCGCCGGCGCAATCCGGTCCTCGGGGGAGGCTTCGGAGGGGGCTGTCGAGGCCCCCTCCGAGATACTGACTCCGGCGGACTTGAAGGTCGCCATCTCGCTCCAGACGAGCGAGGCCGCGCGCGCCAGATGGATGAACAGCGCGGCGCCCGTGCCCTCGCCCAGACGCAGCTCGAGGTCGAGATACGGCTCGAGCCCGAGGTGCTCCAGCGCCAGCGCGTGGCCGCGCTCCGCCGAGCGATGCGACGCGAAGAGCGCGTGGCGCGACGCCGGCGCGAGCGTGACCGCGAGGAGCGCCGCCGCGCCGGCGATGAACCCGTCGAGGGCCACCGGGACCCGGCGCGCCGCGCCCGCCAGGATCACGCCGACGAGCCCCCCGATCTCGAAGCCGCCCACCTTCGCCAGCACGTCGAGGCCGTCGCGCGGATCGGGGCGATTGATCTCGAGCGCCCGGCGCACGACCGCGACCTTGCGCGCCAGGGTGGCGTCGTCGACGCCGGTCCCCCGCCCGGTCACGCGCTCGGGCGCCGCCCCGGTGATCGCCGCCGTGATCACGCTCGCCACCGTCGTGTTGCCGATGCCCATCTCGCCCGTCGCCAGGAAATCGGCGCCCGCGTCGACGGCCTCCGCGGCGAGCCGCGCGCCGGTCTCGATCGCGCGGACCGCCTGCTCGCGCGTCATCGCCGGGCCGGCGGCGATGTTCGCCGTGCCCGGCCCGATCGGACATTCGACGAGGTCCGGCGAGCGGCCGACCGGGCTCGCGACGCCGAAATCGGCGACGACGACACGGGCGCCGGCCTGTCGTGCGAGCACGTTCACGGCGGCGCCGCCGCGCGTGAAGTTCTCGACCATCTGCGCGGTCACGATCTGCGGATAAGCGCTGACGCCTTCGGCGACGACCCCGTGATCGGCCGCGAAGGTGAAGAGCACGGGATGCGCGACCGCCGGCGCGTGGCCGCGAAGGAGCGCCAGCCGAATCGCGATCTCCTCGAGCCGGCCCAGGCTTCCCGGCGGCTTCGTCAAGCTGTCGAGGTGGCGGCGCGCCGCGATCTCGCCGTCGGCCGCCGGCGGGGCGATCGCGCCGAGAAGTCCGGAGAGCTCGGTCACGCGCGTGCCGCCGGCGCCTTCACGGTGAGCGGGACGCCGGCCACCATCAGCACGACCGTGTCGCACGCGGCGGCGACGCGCTGATTCACGCTACCCAGGAGATCGCGAAACCGCAGGCCCATCGCGGTCTCCGGGTGCACGCCCTCTCCGACCTCGTTCGAGACCAGGGTGACGCTCGAGCGGCGGCGACCGATCAGCCCGGCGAGCGCCTCGGCGTGCTCCAGGATCGCGTCGTCCCGATCGCCGCGGAGCAGGAGGTTCGAGACCCAGAGCGTGAGGCAGTCGACCAGGATTCCGTCGCACGATCCGTCGAGGCGGCGCAGCTGCGACACGACGTCCAAGGGCTCCTCGACGGTTGACCAGCGCGCCGGGCGCTCGGCGCGATGGCGCGCGATCCGCTTGGCCATCTCCTCGTCGCGCGCCTCGGCGGTGGCAACGAAGACGATCCGCGCGTCGGGCGAGTGTCGCTCCACCGCGAAGCGGCTCTTGCCGCTGCGGGCGCCTCCCACGATCAAGAGCGATGGAACCACCTACCCGGATCCTCCCGCGAAGACCGGTGATCGGAGCGCGCCCGGGCAGGTCTCCTGGCTCTCGGATCGTCCTACTCCCCGCGCCTTCCCGGCCTCGTCGACCAGTGGCACTCGCGGGTTTCGTCCCCGATCACAGTGACGGGGTCGCGGCGGCTTCTACCGCCTTCCCTGGGCCCTCGTGGGCATCCCGGGCGCAAACAACGCGAGGAACCGTAGCAGAACGACCGCTCGACCGCAACACGACCGGCTCGCGGGCCACCGTCCAGGATCGCCCGCCCGGGCGGCCTGCCGAGCTTGACTTTGCGCGGGCCAGGAGAGGAAATGGAGCAGCCAAAGTGAAGAAGACGAAAGATCCAAAGAAACCGCTCCGGCGAGCGTCGTCGCTGACGACCGGCCAGGTCGCCGCGCACTGCCAGGTCTCGACGCCCACGGTGAAGACATGGATCCGGGAAGGTCGCCTTCGCGCCTATAAGACGCCCGGCGGGCACGCGCGGATCGCCGTCGACGAGTTTCAGCGGTTCCTCCAGCGACACCAGATGCCGGCGTATCCGACCGCGCCTCCACCCGCGGTCGTGCTCGTGGTCGACGACGAGCCTCAGGTCGTGGACATGCTGGTCGAGTTCCTCGCGCATCATCCCCGAGAGTTCAAGATCGAGACGGCGAGCGACGGGTACGAGGCCTTGATCAAGCTGGGCTCGCTGAGACCGGCGCTCCTGATCCTGGACGCGATGATGCCGAAGCTCGACGGGATCGAGCTCTGCCGCCACCTCAAGGGCCATCCAGAGACGCAGGCCATCAGGATCCTCGGCGTCACGGGCTATCCGGGCGTCGCTCCGGAGCTCCTGGCGGCGGGCGCCGACGCGGTTCTCACGAAGCCTCTCGCGCTCGACGAGATCGAGCGCCACCTGGGTCGGCTCGTCGATTCGCCTTGAACGACCCGCGCTCGCTGATCAGGGGGAACGACATGGACACCGACCGCCGCGATTTCCTGAAGCTCACCGCCGGCTCACTCATCTTCGCCCTCGCCGCCGACGCCGCGTGGGCGCAGGCTGCGAAGGCCGAGGTGCACTGACGCGCGACACCGGGCCCTTCGGCGACATGCGTCTCATCGGCGATGACTACAAGCCGGACCTGGTCATGATTCCGATCGGCGGGCACTTCGTGATGGATCCGCGCGACGCCGCGTACGCGACGAAGGAGATGCTCAAGCCGAGGTTCGCGATCCCGTTTCACTACGGGACGTTCCCGGTGCTGCGGGGCACGCCCCAGGAGTAGCAGGCGGCGCTGGGTCAGACCTCGACGCAGATCTTTCCGATCAGCCCGGGGACAAGCTCACGTTCTGATCGGCGCTGCGCCTCAGCCCGTCAGATTGGTCTCGAGCTCCCGGATGCGGCGCGTGAGGTTCATGAGCATCTTCTGCGTCAGTTCCGGGACTTCGCGGAGAAGCTGCCAGAAGTTCACGCGACTGATCACCAGAACGCGCAGGTCCGTCTCGGCCTTCACGGTGGCCGAGCGCGGCTCGCCGTCGAGGAGACTCATCTCGCCGAAGAACTCGCCGGGGCGGAGGCGGTGGCGCTTGTGCATCGACAGCGTGACCAGCGCGGTGCCATCGATGATGATGAAGAACTCGTCGCCGGGCTCGCCCTGACGGGTGAGGATCGTGCGCTCCGGGACCTCGACGACCTTCGCGATGTCGGCGACGGCGCGAAGCTGGCGCATGCTGCACGCCTCGAAGATGGGGACCCGCTCGAGATATCGGATCTTCTCCTCGCGGGCCGTCCGAAATCCCTCGAAGTCGCCGATCAGTCTCATGACGTCTTCGTCTCCTTCGCCGCATAGCTGACCGAAAGCCCGGCGCCGGCGTCCGACTGGATGCCGTAGGGCGGCACGGGATAGCGCAGGCCGTTCTTGTCGAGCGCCGCCAGGCCCTCGAGGGCCTTGGGCAGAAAGCGCGGCGGGATCGCCATCAAGAGCTCGTCGTCCGCGACGCCCCCGTAGCGGCGCTCCGCGTAGCACGGGATCGTCAGCGCCGGTTCTCCGGTCTTCAGCGCCTTGCCCCAGGAGTCCGCGCAGGCCGACTCGCCGACCGAGGTGAAGCTGAGCTTGCGATATCCCGTCCACTGCAGGCCGTTGATCAGAAAGATCATCTGACCGGGCGTGCCGTAGACGAGGCAGATGTCCGGCGGATCGAGCCGCCCCGACGTCAGCGGCGACACCGCCATCGCCTTGAAACGGCCGTACGGCACGCAGTCCATCGCGTGCTGGTGCTGGCTCGCGTCCTCGAGCGTCTTGAACCAGACCCCGGCCATGCGCTTGCCAGAGAGCCACTCGTCGTCCTGGGGCGAAAGCCCGATCACGGCGCCGCACTGCGCGCCGATGAGATCCGCCATCGTGATGCCGACGGTCCAGCCGAGCTGGCGCGCCTGCGCCACGATCTGATCGGTCGTGTGCCGGGAGCGCGGCCGGCGGATCTTCGGGATCGCCTCCATCGCCTCGATCGTCTCGAAGAGCTTCATGCCGATCGGAATCGAGCGCAGTCGCAAGTATCGGTTCAGGCCGTCGACGATCGCGTTCCAGTCATACGCTTCCATGACACGCTCCACTCGAAGTTGGTCAACTATAGCGCACTGCTTCCGGGCTATCGAAAACTCCCCGCGAACGGCACGGATCGCGCGTTTCCTGGCGAGTCTTTTCCTTTGAAGAGGCTCGCCTCACTGGGCAAAGCGGTTCCCTTCTCGTTTGAAAACCTCGCCTCAGCGCTCGACGCGCTTCGGCTCGCACGGCCGACCCCGCTATCTGTAGGGCTCGCCTCGGCGCTCGACGCGCTTCGGCTCGCACTACCGTCCCCTCAGGCGCTCGATGTCGCGGCGCTCACGCTTGGTTGGGCGACCGGTGCCCGGCTCGCGTCGCGGCGGCAGCGCCTGGCGCGCGCGCGGAGGCTCGGGTGGCGTCAAGTCCTCGAAGAGCGCTTTCGCGATCTCGGCCGAGCCGCGCCGGTCGCCGACCGCGGCGACCTTCAGGATCCGGCGACGCCCTCGTGGCAAGGTGACCACGATGCGGTCTCCGGCCCGGACTCGCCTGGCCGGCTTGGCCGCCTCCTCGTTCACATCGACCTTGCCGCCATCGCACGCCGCGCCGGCCAGGCTGCGCGTCTTGAATACCCGCGCGGCCCACAGCCACTTGTCGACACGGATCGAATCGAGCGAGGCCTGCACTCGGAGACGGTATCATAGCGACAAAGGAGCGCGGACAATGACACGGCTCGCCGTGCCGATGCTGGTGGTGATGTTGACGGCCGTCGCCTGGGCCGCCGACGTCGTCACGTTGGAGGACTGGAAGAGCCAGAAGCTCGGCGCCAAGGGTATTCCAGACGGCTGGCTCGGCGGCCAGACCTGGGGGCTTCCGCAGCACGACATGACGATCGAGGAGAACGACGGCCGGCGCGTCCTGCACCTCAAGAGCAAGATCGAGAGCTCGACCATCCGCAAGGACATCAAGGGGAAGATCAATCTCAAGGAGACGCCGATCCTCGAGTGGACGTGGAAGGCGGTCGTGCTGCCGACGAACGCCGACTGTCGAAAGAAAGCCTTGGACGACCAGGCCGCGCAGCTCTACGTCGTGTGGCCGCGCTTCCCCGAGGCGGTCCGGTCGCAGATCATCGGCTACATCTGGGATACGACCGCGCCGGCCGGCACGATCGTGAAGAGCGAGAAGACGGGAACCGTCACCTACGTCGTCGTGCGATCGGGGGCGGCCGATCTCGGCAAGTGGCTGACCGAGCGGCGCAACGTGGCCGAGGACTACCGGAAGATCTACGGCGGCGCGCCGGACAACCCTGGAATGATCTCGCTCGCCATCGATTCGGACGACACGTCCTCGGCGGCGGAGTCGTTCTTCGGCTCGATCCTGTTTCGAAAGCCCTGACCGGCCGCGGCCGGCGGCTTAGCGGAGATCGCCGACCAGCTGAGGCACCGCGGTCGCGAGCTCGGAGGCCGTGGCGTCCGCGGCGGCGTCGACCGCGGTCAGGAGCGCGTTGTTCATCACGCTCATGTACCACTGCCCGCCCTCGGATTCGACGAACTGCACGTAGCGGTCCAGCTCGTCGTCCGAGAGAGCACGATACGCGAGCAGCATGCTCACCAGGCACACGCGCCTCATGTCCTCGAGCGTCCGATGACGAGCCCGCGAGATCTGGCTGTCGAGCTGTTCGCGCGTCAGTCTCGCCACGGACGGCAGGCCGGGCTGGAAGGCCACGGTCAGGCTGCGCACGATGGCCACCGTGACGTCGACCGTCGTTTCCGACGCGCCGCCGGCTGCGTCGAGGCGCTCGATCAGATCCAGGCGCCGCGGCGAGGGCCGATTGCGCTCGAGGTCCGCGACCGCCTCCGGCGCGCCGCCGGCGACGAGCGCGGCCAGCTCCTGCCCCGTCACGCGCATGCCGAGCGGCGAATCGTACCAGGCGAGCGCCTTCGCGAGCCGTTCCGGCTCGAGGTTCTTCTGGAACTCGAGCGTGATCGCCGCGTAGAGGGTCTCGGCCGCGAAGTGCCGTACGACGATCCGGTCGATCGTGACTCTGTCCTGGCGGCTCTGCTTTCTGTGGGCACGCACGAACTGCGCGCGGATCCCGGCGGTCAGACTCTCCAGCTGCACTTGCAACCCCGAGCGCTGCAGGAGCTCGTCGAGAGCCCGCGCTTCAGCCTGCCGATCCGGCTGGGACACGACTCGAGCGCCTCGATCGCGCTCCCCGGTGGCCGCCGCAGCGACTCCGCTCGATGCGAGCATCGCCCCGACCACCACCGCGATCACCGGGCCACGAGTCATTTCCCTTTCCCCCTCGCGCGCCGCCCGCGCTGGTCAAGGGAAAGTGCATAACTAGTGCCCGGAAATCAGGCTGGCAGATCGAGGGCTTACGGAAAGTCCCTGGTCAGTTCGACCGGTCAAGAACAGGTCGGTGCGAGGGATTTGCCCAGCTAGATCGCCAGCGCGTACCCGTCTCGACGAGGGTCGGCGCCGGCCATGAGAGCCGCGGATTCCGGGTCGCGCACGATCCCCTGCCCTCCGCCGACGATCCACGACCAGTCGTCGATCGCGTGAACCTCGTGCCCGCGCTGGGCGAGCCCCGCGCGCGTGTCCTCGGATATACGCGTCTCCGCGTCGATCAGCCGATCGCGATACACGCGCACCCGAGGCGCCTCGATCGCCTCCTGGATGTTCATTCCGAACTCGACCACGTTGAGGAGCATCTGGGGCGTGGTCTGGAGGATCCCATACGAGCCGGGCGTGCCGACGGAGACGCGGAAGACGCCGTCACGAAAGACCTGGGTCGGCGACATCATGGTTCCAGCCTTCCGCCCGGGTCGCACGACGTTCGGAGAGCTGGGATCGCGGTCCATCCACTTGAGGATGTTGTTGAGGACGATGCCGGTGCCCGGCACGGCGAAGCCCGACCCGAACGGCACGCCCAGAGTCTGGGTGACGGAGACCACGGTGCCGGCTGCGTCCGCGCAGGCGAAGTGGGTGGTGTGCTCGTTCATGAAGTTCGCGGGATGGCCTTCCTCGATCTGCCCCGCGAGCTTCTGCGGGTTGTGCCGCTCGCCCTCGCTGACCGCCGCGCGCTTTCCGTCGATGCGCGCGCGCTGAGACGCCGCGTACTGCTTCGAGAGGAGCCCGGCGATCGGAACGCCGTCGCGGTAGGCGTAGGCGAGCCGATCGGCGGAGCCGAGCTTCACGGCTTCGATCAGATGATGGAGGTAGTCGACGGAGTTGTGGCGGAAGCCCTTGAGGTCGTAGCCCTCGAGGATATTCAAGGTCTCGAGCATCTGAAAGGCGGAGAACGGCGGCGGCATCGAATAGACCTGGCTGTCCCGATACGTGATCGTGACCGGCTCTCGCCATTCGGGCGCGAACCCGGCCAGGTCGTCCTCGCCGAGCCATCCGCCTGCCTCCCGCACGGCCCGCGCGATCGCGCGCGCGATCGGCCCGCGGTAGAACGCATCGGCGCCGCCCTCGGCCACCTGCCGAAAGGTCGAGCCGAGCTCCTTGTACGTCACGATGCCGCCCGGGCGCGGGCCGCCGTTCCCGAGATAGAGGCGCTGCGCTTCGGCCGAGCGGGCGAGCGTCTCACGCGCCGTCCCGATGAATTCCGCGCTCTTGAACGTGAGGGGAACGCCGTTCTCGGCGAGCGCGATTGCCGGGGCCAGCACCCTTGCGCGATCCATCGAGCCGAAACGCTCGAGCGCGGCGAGCCAGCCCCCGAGGTTGCCGGGCGTGGCGCACGACTTCGGGCCGCCGACCAGCTCGTCGTCCGTGCAATCGGCTGCGTTCGCACCGGCGGGCGAGCGGCCGATGAAATCGAGCACGTGGCGCTCGCGCCCGCGCGAGATCAGCATGAGACCGATCCCACCGGCGCCGGACATGAACGGCTCGACCACGTTCAGAGTCGAGCCGACGGCGACCGCGGCGTCGACGGCATTGCCGCCGGCCAGCAGCATCTGGATCCCGGCCATCGAGGCCAGCGGGTGAGCCGACGTGACGACACCGCGAGTTCCCATGACGCTCGGCCGGTAGGCGTTCCGATGTGGCGGCATATGTCCCCCTTCCATCCAACACCTCCTTATAGCATCGGCCTCAGCCCGTGGGGCGTTCGTTGAGGTGCAGCAGACGCCAGATCGTGTCGACGCGCTCGAGGACCGTGAGGGCGCCGTAGTCCTGCCCCATCGCGAGCAGCCGTCCGGGTGGCAGGCCGAGCGCCCGGCAGAGCAGCGCGCGGTTGGTGCCGCCGTGCGCGACGATCGCGATCGCCTGCCCCGCGTGGGCGCCCGCGAGCGATTCGAAGACCGGCCACGCGCGGGCCTCCAGATCCGCGACGCTCTCACCGTCGGGGAACGGAAACTCGCCGACGTTCGCCATCCATTGGGCGAACAATACCGGCTCGGCCCGCTGGATCTCCGCGGCCGTGAGCCCCTCCCATCGGCCCATCGCCATCTCGCGCAGCGCCGGCACCAGCGTTGGGACGAGCCCGTGAGGGGCACCGATGATCTCGCCGGTTCGTCGAGCGCGCGCCAGGTCGCTCGTGTACAGAGCCGCCAGTTTCACCGACGCGAGACGGGCGGCTTGCGCACCGCTCTGGCGCTCGCCCAGGGGCGAGAGCGGGACGTCGAGGTGGCCGATGAATCGCCGCGTCTCGGCCAGGACCACCTCGCCGTGGCGAAAGAGATAGATCAACGCCCCAGGTGCGACCACGCTGACACCGTGAGCAGACCGGCCAGCTCAGCGATCTCGATCGCGGCGCCGAGCACGTCACCGGTGATCCCGGACACCCGCGCGGCGAAGAAGCGCGTCACGGCCAGCGCGCTCACGACGGCGACGACGACGACGACGATCCCGAGGCCGTGCAGAGCCACGATGGCGACCACCAGGGCGATCGCGAGCGCGATCGGCGCGGCCAGCGCGCCCACCCCCGCGCCGAACGCCGCGCCGAGCCCTTCCTGTTTCGCAGGCGGAAACAGGCGCGCCAGCAAGGGGGGCGTGGCGCGCGCGACGGCCGGGACCACCAGAAGCGCGCGAGCGCGGACGCCTGAGGGCATCTCGCTGAGGGCCGCGATTTCCAGCAGCAGAAACAGGATGAGGCCGAGCGCGCCGAACGCGCCGATGCGGCTGTCGCGCATGATGGCCAGCCGCTGCTCGGCGTCACGCCCCCCGAGACCGTCGAGACAATCGGCGAGACCGTCGAGATGGAGGCCGCCCGTCAAGAGCTTCCAGACGGCGACGGTAAGCAACCCGGCCAGGAGTAAGGGAAAAATCACCTGAGTCACTCGATCCATGACGGCGAGGACCAGGCCGATCGCCAGGCCGATTACCGGAAACCAGGGGGCGGCGCGGCCGATGGCATCGGCGCTCGAGAACGACGGACCCGGCACCGGCACGATCGTCAGGTAACGCGCGGCGACGACGAGGCCCGTCACGGCGCGAATGCTAGCACGTTCTTCTTGACGCCCCCGCGGGGGCGAGGAGACAATTTCTCAGAAGCGACTCACCTCGAGCGGAAGGAAAGGTCCATCATGAGCGTGACCAGCGTGGCCCAGAAGTGGGTGTCCGAGGCCGCCGGCCTGACGCAACCGTCACGCGTGGTCTGGTGTGATGGGTCCAAGGCCGAGTACGACTCCCTGATCGAATCGATGCTGGCCGACGGCACGCTCCTGCCGTTGAACCAGAAGACGTACCCGAGCTGCTATCTACACCGAAGCCATCCTTCGGACGTCGCGCGCACGGAGCAGCTCACGTTCATCTGCACGCGCGAGAAGGACGCCGCGGGCCCGACCAACAACTGGATCGCGCCGATCGAGGCGAAGTCGACGGCCGGCGCGCTGTTCCGCGGGAGCATGCGCGGCCGGACGATGTGGGTGATCCCGTACCTCATGGGCCCCGCCGGCTCGCCGATGAGCCGGGTCGGTCTGATGGTCACCGATAGCGCCTACGTGGTCGCGAGCATGCACCTGATGACGCGGGTCGGACAGGTCGCGATCCAGCACATGCGGCGCGACGACGACTTCATCGCGGGACTCCACTCGATGGGCGACCTCTCGCCCGACCGGCGCCTGATCCTGCACTTCCCCGAGGAAAAGCTGATCTGGAGCGTGGGGTCCGGGTACGGCGGCAACGCGCTGCTCGGCAAGAAGTGCCACGCCCTGCGCATCGCGTCCTCGCAGGCGCGCGAGGAGGGCTGGCTCGCGGAGCACATGCTGATCATCGGCGTGGAAGACCCCGAGGGCCGCGTCACCTACCTGGCGGCCGCGATGCCGAGCGCCTCGGGAAAGACGAACCTGGCGATGGCGGTGTCGCAGATTCCGGGTTGGCGGGTGTGGACGGTCGGCGACGACATCGCCTGGATGTGGGTCGACGCGAACGGCCAGCTCCGCGCCGTCAATCCCGAGCGCGGATTCTTCGGAGTCGCGCCCAACACGAGCCCCAAGACGAACCCGAATGCGACTGCGATGGTGCGCTCGAACACCATCTTCACCAACGTGGCGCTGACCGAGTCGCAGGAGCCGTGGTGGGAAGGGCTGACACCGACGGCGCCCGCCGGGCTGATCGACTGGCAGGGACGGCCCTGGCAGCCGGGCGAGGGCGCAGCGGCGCATCCGAACTCCCGCTTTACGGTCCTCGCCCAGCAATGTCCGTCGATCGCGCCGAACTGGGAAGAGCCTCAGGGTGTGCCGATCTCCGGCGTCATCTTCGGCTCTCGGCGGACGGGGGTGATCCCGCTCGTGTTCGAGGCGTTCGACTGGTCGCACGGTGTCTTCCTCGGCTCGGCGATGAGCACGGAGACGACCGCCGCGATCACGGGGAAGGTCGGCGTCGTGCGCCGCGACCCGATGGCGATGATTCCGTTCTGCGGCTACAACATGGCCGACTACTTCGCCCACTGGCTCTCGATCGGACCGCGTCTGAAGACGCCGCCCCGCATCTTCCGCGTGAACTGGTTCCGCCGTGACGCCGACGGCCGCTTCCTCTGGCCCGGCTACGGCGAGAACGTGCGCGTGCTCAAGTGGATGGTGGAGCGGATCCGCGGCACGGGCCGGGCGGACGAGACGCCGATCGGTCTGGTTCCGGCGGCGGGCGCGCTCGACACCAGCGGGCTCGATGTGACGCCGGCCCAGCTCCGCGAGGCGCTTCGCTGCGACTCCGGCGAGTGGGTGCAGGCGCTCGACGAGCTCAGCGAGTTCAACAAGCAGTTCGGCCCGCGGCTCCCGCAGCCGATCGCCGACACCCTCGCCACGACGCGACGCCGCTTCGGCGCCTGACCCGCCGCGCGCCGCAGGCGGCGGTGGGAACCGCGCGGCCTACCGCTCGGCGCCGGCGACGAGCTGGATGACCCGGCGCACCTCGCTGCGGTCGAAGGGCTTGCTCAATCCCGGCACTCCGGTCTGCTCGAGGAACGTCTGGATCTCCGCGCTCAGGACGTCGCCCGTCATCAGCACGAAGCGCCGGCACAGGTCGGGAAGCCTCCGCTCGAGCGCGCGATAGAGGCCCGGGCCGTCGAGGTACGGCATCCGCACGTCGCTCAGGATCAGGTCGTAGGACGCCCGCCGCAGCTGCTCGAGCGCCTGCGTGCCGTCGGCGACCGTGTCGACCGTGTGGTGGTCGGCGCCGAGCATCTCGCCGAGCAGCTGGAGCACGAGCCGCTCGTCGTCGACGACCAGGATGCGCTTGCCCTTGACGACCGGCGGCGCGTCCACCGTGCGCTTGTCCGGCGTCGCCGGCGGCGCCACGACCGGAAGCTCCACCCGGAAGATCGCGCCGTGTCCCGGCTCGCTCACGAGCGCGAGCGTGCCGCCGTGCCCTTCGACGATCCCGTGGCAGAGCGAGAGGCCGAGGCCCGTCCCCTGCCCGACCGGCTTCGTCGTGAAGAACGGCTCGAAGATCCGGTCGCGGATCTCGACCGAGATCCCGGGCCCGGTGTCCTCGACGTCGAGCGAGACGCGCCCGCGCACGGCGTCGGCACGCGTGCTCAGGGTGAGCACGCGCGGCTCCGGTGATTTGCGCAGCTCGTCGCGCGCGTTGGTCACGAGATTGACGACGACTTGGTGGAGCTGATGCGGGTCCGCCCACAGCACCGGCAGACTCTCCGCCAGATCCAGCGCCACCTCGATGCGGTCGACACGGAGGTGATAGGCCAGAAGCTCGGCGGCGTCGCGCGCGATGTCGTTCAACCGGACGAGCTGCCGCTCGGGCGGGTGACGTCGCGCCAGCGCCAGGAAGTTACGCACGATCGACGCGCAGCGGTCGGCGGCGTGGGCGATGGCCTCCGCGCGCGTCGCCGAGGGCGTGCCCGCCAGCTCCTGACGAAGCAAATTCGCGTAACCCGTCACGGCGGTCAGCGGATTGTTCAGCTCGTGGGCGACGCCCGCGAGCACCGTGCCCATCGTCGCGAGCTTCTCCGTCTGGTAGAGCGCCTCGCGCTGGCGCCGGAGCTCGGCATCGATGCGCCTGCGCTCGGTCATGTCGCGCACGATCGCCGAGAGGAACTCGATCGATCCGTCCGCGCCGCGATGGGCGACGGCGACCACCGACACCGGCACCTCGCGCCCGTCGCGCGCGAGCAGCACCGCCTCTCCCGTCCAGAGCCCGTCGCGGATGAGCGCCGGCCAGATCTCGTCGTGGACGACCGGGCGCAACCGCTCCGGCGCCAGGCCGGCGATCGGGTGGCCGATCGCGTCGTCCGCCGCGAGGCCCAGCAAGGCCTGGCCCGCGGCGTTGAGGTACTGCAGGCGCCCGGACAGGTCCGCGATCGCGACCAGATCGGTCGTCGCTTCCAGGATCGCGGTGAGCCGCTCGCGCGCCTCGAGCTCGAGGCGCAGGCGGTGGTAGAGACGCGCGTTCTCGACGGCGACCGCGGCGTGGTCGGCCAGCGCCAGCAGCAGGCGCTCCTCGATGGCGGTGAACTCGCGCGGCCTCGGGCTGCCGACCGCCAGGACGGCCACGAGCCCCTCAGGGCCGACGAACGACGCGGATAGGGTCTGTCCCGCCGTGCCGAAGACCGCCGTCGGGTCCGGTCCACCGGTCTGCGCGACGAGGTGGCGCAACGAGATCTTGCGCTCGTGCGCGAGGCGCTCGGCCAGGTTCGGCGTCACCGGAAACCGCAGCGGCTCGGCCGCGCGGTCCTCGATGCCCTCCCAGGCGACGGGCCAGAGCACGCCGGCCTCGAAGAGCCACAGCACGCTGGCCTCGACCTTGATGAGCTCGCGGGCCGCGTTCACGACGCGACGCAGGACCTCGTCGAGATCCTTGGTGGTGATGAGCGACTTCGCCAGGTCGTTGAGGACGGTGAGCCCGTCCTTCTCGTCGGACAGCCGGCGCTGCGCCAGGACGTTCTCGATCGTCGACGGCAGCTTGGCGAGATACCCGTCGCGCTTGATGAGGTAGTCCGCGACGCCGAGCTTGAACGCCTGGACGGCCGAGTCCTCGTCACCCTCGCCGGCGACCATCACGACGGGAATGCGGATGCCGTCGGCCTGAAGCTCCTTGAGCACCTCGATCCCCGAGAGGTCCGGCATCCGGTTGTCGAGCAGCAGCACGTCGTAGTGAACGGTCTTCAGCTTGCTGAGCGCCTGCCGGGCGAGCGTGACCGTCTCCACGCGCGCGCGCCGGTCGTGCTCTTCGAAGGCGCGCAGCGTGAGCGCCAGCTCCTCCGGATGATGCGTCGGCGTAGAGGACGCGGATCGGCGCGCGCCTGCGCTCGCTCGCGGCGCGGAACCAGCGGCACGCGCTCTCGAGCACGACCGGCAACGTGGCCAGATACTCCGGGCGCTTCACGAGGTAGTCGGTGGCTCCGGCCTTCAGCAGCCGCACCGTGTGTCGGCGTCTCCCGAGCCGGTCACGAGCACCACCGGCACCTCCAGCCCTCGCGTCTTGACCGCGTCGAGCAGATCGAGCGCCGTGCCGTCGGGAAGACGATAGTCCGCGAGCATCACGTCCATGTCGCCGATCGTGACGCGCTCGACGTGCCTCGGCCACGGTCCCCACGACGGTGAGCTTGATGTGCGGCGCGTGACGCGCGAGGTGACGGTGGGTCGCCTCCTGATCGGCGGGATCGCCTTCCACGTAGAGCACGCGGATGGAGTCCATGTCGTTCTTCAGCCCTCTCGTCCCGTGAGGGAGTGGGAGACCGCCGGGCGCGTTGCCGGCAGCCGGGTGATCTCTCGGCACACCACGTCCAGGTCCAGTGGCTTGGTCACGCACGCGTCCGCGCCCGGCGCCGAGCAGCAGCGGCACCATCGCCGGATGCCCGGTCACTCCGAGAATCCTCATGCTCGCGCGTCTCCGGAAGCCGGCGCAGACACCGGCACGCCTCGATGCCGTCGAGGTCGGCCAGCACGACGTCGAGGATGATCAACGGAGGGACGAAACGTCCCGACCTTGACGAGCGCCTCGTAGCCGTCGGCCGCCGTCTCGATCGTGAACGGCCGTCGGCCAGAAGCTCGCGAGCATCTGGACGACCAGCGCCTCGTCGTCCACGACCAGCACGCGGGTCTTCGGCTCGGGGTGCCGCGGGAAAGGCGGGCCGGCCCTGCGCGCGCAGGAAGCGCTGGAACTCGGGGAGGTCGATGCGACGGTGACCGCCGGGCGTCAGATGCGCGCCGAGCTCGCCTCGTCCGGATCCAGCGTCGAAGCGTCGGGATCGAGACGTTAGCAGTGAGCGGCCGCCTGCCGGGTCGTGAGGTGCGCGGCCGCCACGCGCGTTTCACTTTTTGCACATTTGATTCCTAGCATGGCGGCTCGCCAACTCGGCACGAAATAGTGGAGCCGGCGACGTCCGGCCGCGGAACGGGGAGACAGTGTCAGAAGGCGCCGTGACCGCCGCGTCAGACGGGGTAGACGCCGTTGCGGCGCGGCGGGAACTCGTGCGCCTTGGTCTGCGCGTAGGCCAGACGCTTGATCAGCTCGTCGCGGAAGGCACGCGCCCGGCACGATGTCGTCGATCAGCATCTCGGAGGCGAGCTTGTAGGTGTCGACGTCCTGCGCGTACTCGTCGCGCTTCTGCCGGACGTACGCGGCCCGCTCGCTCTCCGGCAGCTCCATGATCTTGTTGTAGTAGACGGCGTTCACCGCGGGCTCCGGGCCCATGATCGCGATCTGCCCCTGCGGCAGCGCGATGGCGGCGTCGGGCTCGAAGGCCGGGCCGCACATCGCGTAGAGGCCCGGCGCCGTAGCACTTGCGCACGATCACCGAGATCTTCGGCACGGTCGCCTGCGCGGTCGCGAAGACCATCTTGGCGCCATGGCGGATGATCCCCTGCTGCTCGACCTTCGTACCCACCATGAAGCCCGCGATGTCGGCCAGGTAGACGAGCGGCACGTTGAACGCGTTGCAGAGCCAGATGAAGCGCGCCGCCTTGTCGGACGGAGTCGACCATCAGCACGCCGCCCTTGACCTTCGGCTGGTTGGCGACGATGCCGACCGGGCGTCCGCCCAGACGCGCGAAGCCGACGATGATCTTCCTGCGCGAAGAGGCGCTTGATCTCGAACCACGAGCCGGCGTCGATCACGCCGTCGATCACCTCGTACATGTCGAAGTACTTGCGCTGGTCGTACGGCACGATCTCGTCGATGGACCGGCCGGGCTTCGCGCGACCGCCTCGCGCGCGGCCGGCACTCGCGGTACGACTGCGGCATGTAGGTCAGGTAGCGGCGGGCGAGCTCGATGGCCTCCTCGTCGGAGGACGGCGAGCACGTCGCCGCAGCCGGAGACCTTGCAGTGCATGAGCGCGCCGCCGAGCTCCTCGAGCGTGGTCTTCTCGCCGATCGCCATCTCGACCATGCGCGGGCTGCCCACGTAGAGCGACGCCTTGCCTTCGACCATGATCACGACGTCGGTCAGCGCCGGCAGATACGCCGAGCCCGCCGGCGACGGGCCGAAGAGGACGCAGACCTGCGGCACCACGCCGGAGAGCTGGACCTCGTTGTAGAAGATGCGCCCGGCGTGGAACCGGCCCGGGAAGATCTTGATCTGCTCGGAGATGCGTCCGCCCGCGGCGTCCACCATATAGAGGAGGGGCACGCCGGAGCCGCGCCGCCTTTTCCTGGATCCGGACGATCTTCTGGACGTCTTCTCGCCCCAGGAGCCCGCCTTCACCGTGTAGTCGTTGGCCATGACGCAGACGGGCCGGCCGCCGACCGTGCCCACGCCGGTGACCACGCCGTCCGCGGGCGTGTCGGGCTTCGGCCGAGCGCGCGAAGAGCCAGTCCTCCTGGAACTCGGTGCCCGGGTCGAGGAGGAGCTTCAGCCGGTCGCGGACGAAGAGCTTGCCCTCCGCGCGGAGCTTGTCGCGGTACTTCGTATGGCCCTGCTCGATCCGGGCGCGCTCCTGGCGGTAGCGGTCTTCGCCCGAGCTCATCGCCGTGCTCCGATCACGGGGCTGGGTTCGTCCAGAGGATGATGATGAGGGTGCCGGCGCCGTGACGGCGGGCCGCCGATCACGGCGGGATTGCCCGACTGCGGCCTGGATGTTCGTCGACACCTCGGCCACGCTGCCGCGCGTCAGCCGCAGGTTGAAGCTGACCGTGCCGCCGCGCACGCTCTGCGGCGTGACCTCGAGCCGGCGGTCGCCCGGCACCGGCCATCGCTGCGTCGTGCCCACCGGCACCTCGGCGCGATAGCGCTCGAGCGAGGTGTACTCGTTGTAGCGGAAGAGCTGACGCAGCTTCGGCAGGAACGCCTCGAGCCGCTCGTCGGGCGGCTCCGGCGCGCTGGCTCGGCGCGCTGGGCGGCGGCCCGTCGGTGGCCAGAACGACCCGCGTGCCGAACCGGACGATCGCTGCGCGCCGGCGACCGCGGCCAGGCCAGGGCGAGCAGCAGCGCCAGGATCAGGAGCAGCAGCGGCCCGAGCGCCTCGCGCAAGCGCCGGCGCGCGTTGTGCAGCCGCGACATCACGGTCCCCATCGGGATGTCCAGCACCTCCGCGATCTCGCGGTACGAGAGCCCCTCGAGATCACTCAACATGATAATGGCCCGATGCGGCTCCGACAAAGTGGCGAGCGCCCGGCCGATGCGCTCGCGCTCCTCGACTTGCGCCGCGTTGGCGTCGGGCGCGGTGCCCTGGTCGACGAGGATCCGGTCCCAGTCTTCCTCGTCGACGCGCTCGGTGCCGAACGCCCGGCCGCGCGCGGCGTGCTGCCGGGCGCGGTCCCGCGCGACGTTCATCACGATCCGGAACAGCCAGGTGTAGAACGCCGAGTCGCCCCGGAACGACGGCAGCGCCTGAAAGGCGCGGATGAAGCCGTCCTGGGCGACATCCCAGGCCTCCTCGGGGTCGCGCAGCACGTTGTAGGCGAGTCGATAGACGCGCTGTCGGTACTTCTCGACGAGCGGCTCGAACGCCGCGAGGTCGCCGGCGCGGCACCGCTCGATGAGGGCCGCTTCGTCCGTGTCCACCGGGCATCCACTCGCTCGCCCATCCCGCCGTCGGTTAGACGCCGGGGCGGCGATGGCGATTCACCGTCGCGAAGTCGGTCGGCGGCGAGATCCGCCGTCGATGGCGTCGAAGCCCGAGCAGTAGCTCTGCGGCGCCGAAGCCCGAGATCTGCCCGCGCGCGACGCCCGCGATCACCGAGTGGCGGCGAAACTCCTCGCGGCCGTGCACGTTGGACAGATGCACCTCCACGACCGGCACCGTGATCGCGGCGACCGTGTCGCGCAGCGCGATCGAGTAGTGCGTGAACGCGCCGGGGTTGAAGACGATCCCGGCGAACCCCTCGCGCCGAGCGCCCTGCAGCCAGTCGACGAGCTGGCCCTCGTGATTCGACTGGCGGCACGCGACCGTGTGCCCGCGGCGGCGGGCGTGCTCGCGCAGCATTCCATCGACCTGCGCGAGCGTGATGCGTCCGTAGACGGCGGGCTCGCGCGTGCCGAGCAGATTGAGATTCGGACCGTGGAGCACCAGGACCTTCATGGCGACGGCGAGCTTAGCATCAGTGGGCGCCGAGCGGCGAGACGAGCCAGTCGGCCACCGCGAACAGCAGGAGGCCCGCGAACACCGTCCAGCCGAGCGCCGGCCCGCCCTCGCGGTTCACCTCCGGGATGAGGTCCGACGCGGCCACGTAGATGGTGACGCCCGCCGAGAGCGCCAGCGCGTAGCCGACGTGGTGCTCGGCCACGAATCGCGTCGCCACCGCGCCCGCGATCGTCAGGACGCCGCAGGAGCGCCGCCGCCCCGATCGCCGCCGCGCGCGACTGACCGCCGGCGAGCATGATCGACGCGATCGTGAAGCCCTCGGGCACCTTGTGCAGGCATCACGGCGATGAAGAGCAGCATGCCGAGGGCCGGTCCGATCATGAATCCGGCCGCGATCGCGACGCCGTCGAACAGCGTGTGGACACCGAGACCGAGGAGCGCCAGGTAGCCGGCCGACGGCCGCAGCAGCGCCTCGGGGTGCACTTCCTCGCCGAAGTGGAAGTGCGGCGCCACCGTGTGCTCGAAGAGATGCACGCCGAAGTAGCCGATGAGGACGAACAGGAACGCGTGCGGCACGTGCGCGCTCTCGGGAAGCATCCGCACGAACGCGGCGGCGAGCATGAATCCCGCGCCGCCGGCGACGAAATAGCGGAGCGGCGCCAATCCCTTCTGATGCGCGGTGGTGACGAGCAAGGCGCCCGCGACATCGGCGGCTGCCGCGACGGCCACAAAGGCCAGGTATGCTAACATGATCGGGAGCATAGCATGGGCATCACAGGGCTTTTCCGCCGGCTCGGTGAGATCCTGGTGCGTGAGCGGCTGACCACCCCCGACGTCGTCGAGCAGGCGCTCGTGCGCGCGCGAACGACGGGCGAGCGGGTCGGCGAGGCACTCGTCTCGCTCGGCGCCGTCAAGGACGACGACGTGCTCCGAGCGCTCGCGCAGCAGCAGAACCTCGCCTATCTCACCCGCGACGAGCTGCCCGTCGCCGCTGCCGATCGTCAAGAACCTGTCGCCGAAGTATCTCCGCCAGTACGCGGTCTGCCCCGTGAGCGTCGAGGGCAACGTGTTGACGATCGCCACCGCGGACCCGCTGAATCCGATCATCGTCGACGACCTGGCGCAGTCGACCGGCCTCACCGTACGGGTCGTCGTGTCAGTCCGCCGACGCGATCGTCGAGGCGATCGACCGCACCTACGATGGCGTGGCGACGCCGTTGCAGCGCATCGTCGAGGGCATGGAGGACGATCGGGGCGGCGAGGGCGACGAGGACGTCAACCAGCTACGCGACATGGCCTTCGAGGCGCCGGTGGTGCGGCTCGTGAATCTGCTGATCGAGAACGCGATCACCTCCGAGGCCTCCGACATCCACATCGAGCCGTTCGAGGACACGCTCCGGATCCGGTACCGCATCGACGGCATCCTCTTCGACCAGGAGGCGCCGCCGCGGCGCCTGCAGGCCGCGGTGACCTCGCGCGTGAAGCTGATGGCCGAGATGAACATCGCGGAGCGGCGGCTGCCCGCAGGACGGCCGCATCCGCGTGACGCTCCACAACCGCCGTGTCGACATCCGCACCTCGACGATTCCGACGGTGCACGGCGAGTCGATCGTCATGCGCCTGCTCGACCGCCAGAGCGTCTTCCTGGAGCTCGAGAAACTCGGCTTCTCGCCGGCGATGCTCCCGCGCTTCGACGGGCTCATCCGGCGACCCCACGGCATCCTCCTCGTCACCGGGCCGACCGGCTCGGGCAAGACCACGACGCTCTACGGCGCGCTCGACAAGATCAACTCGCCGGACCGCAAGATCATCACCGTCGAGGACCCGGTCGAGTACCAGCTCAAGGGCGTCAACCAGATCGCCGTCAAGCCGAAGATCGGCCTCACCTTCGCCACCGGGCTCCGGCACATCGTCCGCCAGGACCCCGACGTGATCCTGATCGGCGAGATCCGCGACCTCGAGACCGCCGAGATCGCGATCCAGGCCTCGCTCACCGGTCACCTGGTCTTCTCGACGCTCCACACGAACGACGCGCCGGGCGCGATCACGCGACTGCAAGACATGGGCGTCGAGCCGTATCTGGTCGCCTCCGTGCTGGAAGGCGTCCTCGCCCAGCGGCTGGTCCGGCGCATCTGCACGCACGTGCCGCGTCGCCGAGTACGCCGCTCGGCGGCCGACCTCAGCGCCCTCGGCATCGCCGGCGCGGACGGCGACGCGGCTCTACCGGGGCGCGCGGCTGCGACGAGTGCCGCGGAACCGGCTACCGGGGACGGACCGGCATCTACGAGCTGTTCCCCATCACGGAGGACGCGCGTAGCCTCATCCTCCGCAGGGCGCCGACGCGCGAGATCCGACGCGTCGCGCTCGAGGCGGGCATGGTCACCCTGCGGCTCGACGGCTGGGCCAAGGCCTGCGCGGGCGTCACCACCGTCGAGGAAGTGCTCCGAGTCACGCAGGAAGACGCGTAGTCCGCCATGCCCGTTTTCGTCTATCGGGCGGCCGACCGGCGCGGCCAGACGATCGATGGCGTGATGGAGGCGCCCGACGCGCGCGTCCGTCGTCGAGCGACTGCAGCGCGACTCGTACTTCCCCATCCGCGTCACGCCCCACGCCGACCGCCAGAGCTGGTTTTCTCTCAGCGGCTCGGCCGCATCACCCAGGGCGACGTCCTGGCGTTCACCCAGCAGCTCGCGACGCTCTTCGAGGCGACGCTTGCCGCTCGACCGCGCGCTGTCCATTCTCGAGGAGCTGGCGCCCAACGCGCGCGTCAAGGCGATCGTCTCCGATCTGCTGGTGAGCGTCCGCGGCGGCGCCTCGCTGAGCGAGGCGCTCGCCAAGCATCATCCCCGGCCGTTCTCGCGGCTCTACATCAACATGATCCGCGCCGGCGAGCGGGGCGGCGTGCTCGAGATCACCCTGCGCCGACTGACCGAGTTCCTCGAGGCACGCGCCGCGTTCAGCGAGGCGGTCGTCACGCGCGGTCGCCTACCCGGCGGTGGTCTTCACGTTCGGCATCGGCGCCATCGTCTTCCTCATGACGTTCGTGATCCCCCGGTTCGCGACGATCTTCGCCGATCTCGGCCAGACGGTTCCGCTGCCGACGCAGATCCTCCTGACGGTGAGCGCGGTCTTTTCGTCCTACTGGTGGGTCGGCGTCCTCCTCGTCCTCGCGGCGATGCTCGCCTGGCGCATGTGGACCGCCAGCCCCCAGGGCCGGCTGCAGTGGGACCAGACGATCCTCGGGCTTCCGATGATCGGGCCGCTCGTCATGAAGATCGAGACCGCGCGCTTCGCCCGGACGCTCGGGACCATGCTCAAGAGCGGCGTGCCGGTCATGGGCGCGCTCGCGGTCGTCGGCGACACGATGACGAATCAGGCGATCGGGCAGGCGGTTGCGCGGCTCTCCGAGGGCGTGAAGCGTGGCGGTACGATCGCGGCGGGGATGCAGGAGCAGGCGCCGTTTCCGGTGCTGGCGATCCACATGGTGCGGGTCGGCGAGGAGACGGGCCGGCTCGAGGATATGCTGATCAAGGTCGCCGAGACGTTCGAGACGGACGTCGGGACCGATCTCAAGCGCGTGCTGCGGCTCCTCGAGCCGGTGATCATCTTCGCCATGGGGGTACTTGTGGCATTCATCGTCGTTGCCATGATGCTCGCGATCTTCTCCATCAACGAGATTCCGCTGTGAGGCGGGGGCGCGGGGCCGAGCCGGGCGGGAGGGGTGCTGGGACCACGCGGCACGCGTCCGCATTACCCGGGATGGCTGGGCTCCATCCCGGCGCGCCTCGCCCGTCGCACTGCCTGGAGGGAACGGGTCCCAGCACCCCTCCCGCCCGGCTCGGCCCCGCGCCCCCGATCAACCGTTTTTCGTGACGAGTGTCGCCGGCTCTGGCGACGCCGTGCCTGCCGCATGGTGCTAGACCAGCGGGGGTTTACGCTAATCGAGCTGCTGGTGGTCATCATCGTGCTCGGACTCCTGGTCGGGCTCGTCGGGCCGCGGCTTTTCGGCCGCGTGGGTCAGTCGAAGCAGGCGGCCGCGCGGGCGCAGATCGAGCTGCTGGGCGCGGGGCTCGACCAGTATCGGCTCGACGTCGGTAGCTACCCGAACTCAGGCCAGGGTCTCGACGCGCTCCAGCGAAACCCGAACGTCAACAACTGGAACGGCCCCTACCTCAAGAAGGCCGTGCCCAAGGATCCCTGGGGCAACCAGTACAAATATCGCTGCTGTCCCGGCCAGAGCGGCGAGTACGACCTCTGGTCCGAGGGGGGCGACGGGGCGCCGGGCGGCGAAGGCGAGAACGCGGACATCACCTCATGGGACAGCAGCCAGAAGTAGATGCTCGAGGCTTCACCCTCCTCGAGCTGATCGTCACCCTGGTCGTGATCGCGGTCGCGGTGGGCCTCGTCGCGCCCACGATCGGGCGCAGCACCGAGGCGCTTCGCATCCGCGCCGAGGTCGCCGGCTTTTCCGCCACCTTTCGGCATGCGCGCGAGCGGGCGATCACCACGCGGCAGCCGTTCACGGTGGCCGTCAATCCCGACCGAATCGTCTGGTGACGGTCACGACGGGCGAGGACGAGATCCGATGGACGCGCACGCTCTCGGGACGCGTCGACATCCGGGCCGAGACGCCGGGCGCGCTGACGGTCCGTTTCGAGCCTCAAGGAACGTCCAGCGGCGGAGAGTACCGCCTGACGTCCGGAAAGATCAGCTATCGAGTCAGCGTCGACGCGGTCACCGGGCGGGTGAGGAACCAGCGCGAATGAACACGGTCATGGCCGTCCGCCCACGCCGCCATCGCTCCGGCAGAGACGAGGGAGGGTTCACCCTGCTCGAGGTCCTGCTCGCGTTCGCGATCCTGAGCGTCGCCGTCGTCGCCGTCATCCAGGGTTTCGCCCAGGGCCTGCGGCTCCTGAAGACCGCCGGTGACCATCAGCAGGCCGTCCTGCTCGCCGACCAGAAGACCCGCGAGCTGGTCGTCCCGGTCGAGGGGCGCGACCAGGGCAAGGAAGGTGGCTACGACTGGGAGCGCACCGTCACCGTCGTGCCCGCGCCCGATCTCACGCGGACGCCGGCGACCGCGAAGTGGCACGTCTACCAGATCGACGTGAAGGTGAGCTGGGGCGACAAACGGGGCGTCGAGATCGTCAGCCTGCGGACGGCCGCCGACGCGCCGAACTTGCCGGGAAGACCGTCGCGGTGAGGCGCGATCAGCGCGGCTTCACCCTCCTCGAGCTCCTGCTGGCGCTCGCCATCGTCGGCGCCCTCGTCGTGATCGCGTTCGGCGGCGTCAGGATCGCGCTGGGGTCGTGGCGGCAAGGCGAGGACCGCGCGGAAGCGCATCAGCACCTGCGCGGCGATCGCGCTCACCCTGGCCCGCACGATGGGCGCCGCTTATCCGTACAACGGGCCCCGCGGCGATACGCCGACCGCGGTGCTTCTCTTCGGCGGGGGCGAATCGCGCCTCGAGCTCGTCACGCAGACCCCGCCGTTTCCGACCTCGAGTCCCGTGGCGTTCACCGCGGTCGTGGTCGAGCTCAGCACGACGGGCGAGCAGCGGGGCCTCGTCATCCGTCAGCGTCCGCTTCCGAACCGCGACCCCTTCACCGAGGCGGTTGTCGTCTTCAACGACCCGACCTTGACCGAGCTCGCGTTCAGCTATCTCGACGAGACCGGCGCCTGGCAGGACGCGTGGGACGTCGAGACCCAGAAACGCCTCCCGAAAGCGATCCGGGTCACCGTCGGCGGAACGCTGAACGGCCGGGCGCAGGCCCTCCTGCCCTTGACCGTGCCGCTGCGCGTGGGCACCGAGGCCCAATGACGCGCGGTCGCGTGTCGCGGGGCGGCCGGAGCGAGACGAGCGCGGGTTCGCGCTGCTGGTGGTGCTCCTCGTGATGGCGCTGGTCGCGGTGGTCGGGGCCGAGTTCTCGTACTCGATGCGTCTGGAAGCTGCGGCGGTGCGTGCGTACAAGGCCGGGATCATCGGCAACCATCTCGCCGAGACGGCGATCGAGCAGGCGATCCGCGAGATCGTGGCCGACGCCCCGTACGTCGTGGAAGAGGAAGACGGCCTCCTCACCTTCTACACCGTGGATCGGCGCGCGCTGCCCCGGCTCAAGCGCGACGAAGGCGGAGCTGAACGGCGGATTCTACTCGTACCGCATCACCGACGAGCAGGCCCGCATCAACATCAACGCGAACGCGACGCAGATCGCATCGATCGTCTCCTGACGGCGCTCGGCGTCGAGAAGGAAGGCCGCGACACGATCATCGACTCCATCCAGGACTGGCGCGATCCCAACGGTGAGCACCGCGTCAACGGCGCCGAGAGCGACGACTACTATCTCAAGCTTCCGATGCCGTACCGGGCGCGCAACGCCAACCTCGAGTCGATCACCGAGCTGCTCCAGATCAAGGGCATCACCCCGGCGATCTACAACGGCACCAAGGAGCATCCGGGGCTGGCGAGCTTCGTCACCGTGCGCGGAAGCAACACGGTAAACGTCAATACTGCCAGCGCGACGGTGCTCACGGCTCTCGGGTTCTCGGCCGCGGAGATCACCCAGTTCGAGCAGTCGCGGCGTAACAACGGGCCCTTCACGAACCCGCCGGGGAACTCCAACGGACGACTCACCCATCAGACTCAAACGTTTCGCGTCGAGGCGGAGGGCATCGTGGACGACCGCGTGGCCGCCCGATTGACCGCGATCGTTCAGAAGCGCGTCGACGGCGACCAGTCGGTGGCCGTGCTGGAATGGTCGGGCTCCCGGTGAGTCTTTTCCGACCGTCGGTCAGGGGTGTTACCCTACCTTGGTGAAATTCGCCATCCCGCGGCTCACGTCGGTCCGCCTCGCGGTCGTCATGCTCGGCGACCGCCTCGGCGTCGCCGCGATCGATCGCGAGCGGCTGGAGACGTTCACGATCGAGGCGGAAAATCCGGGGGCCGCACTGCGCGCGGAGCTCGACGCGCGGTCGCTCGCCGCGCGGACGGTCGCGATCGGGCTGTCGCGCTCGACCGTCACCGTGAAGCCGATCGATCTGCCGGCCGTCGCCGGCGAGACGCAGGACATGGTGAAGTTCGAGCTCGAGCGCCATCTGCCGATCTCGGCCGATGACGCCGCCTTCGACTTCGTCCTGCTGCCGCCCGACCCCGAGGCCGAGCCGAGCGAGGGCAAGCGGGTGCTGATCGCCGCCGCCGATCGGAGGCTGATCGACTCCGCGCTGCGCCTGGCCGAGGAAGCGAAGCTGCGTCCCGTGTCGATCACCGTGGCGGCGCACGATCTGCTCGCGCTGGTCGAGGTCGATCGCCGCCAGCGTGTCGCGTGGCTTCACCGCATCGGAGACGCGGCCGAGCTGCTCTTGCTCCACGACTCGATGGTCGTGTTCAGCCGCAGCTTCGCCGCCGCAGACGATGCGACCCTGCTCGCGGAGACGCGCCGGAGCCTCGCCGGCGCGCGGTGGCGCGCCTGCGACGCGATCTGGGTCTCGGGCGACGCCGCCGCCGCCGCGCCCTTCCTCGACTTCGGTGTTCCGATCTCAGATCCGCCCTGGACGTCGCGGGCGGAGCGCCGCCTGGCTCAGGTCGCCGAGCCGCGCGGCGCCCTGGAGCTCGCGGTCGCCACGGCCTCGAACCGACGTATCAGCTCGCTCGATCTCATCCCCCCGGCGATCAAACCGCGACGATTCACCCGCCAGGAAGTGATGACCGCGGGAGCGCTCGCGGCCACCTTGCTCGTGGTGCTGGCGGCGCTGCTCGTGCCCGGCTTCGTCGAAAGCCGCCGGCTGGCCCGGGTGAACGGCGAGATCGCGCGCATCGATCCCGAGGTGCGGGCCGTCGAAAAGATCGCGCGCGACGTCGATCACAAGCGCCAGCTCCTCGGCCTCGTCGATAAGATCGGCGGGACCTCGCTGCAGCCGCTCGGCCTGTTGCGCGAGCTGACCGACATCCTGCCCAGCGACGCGTGGGTCACCTATCTCGCCTTCGACGCCAAGGGCTTGGAGATGACCGGCCAGGCGGGCGCGGCCAGCAATCTGATACCACTCCTGGAGAACTCGCCGCGGCTCGAGCGCGTCGAGTTCGCGTCGCCGGTCACGCGCGGCCGCGATCGCGAGCAGTTCCGGATCCGGGCCGCGTGGGAGGCGCCCGCACCGCCGCCGCCGGTGCCGGCGCCGCCGCCTGGGGCCGTGAGACCGCCGGCCGCGCCGGGCGTCGGACAGCCGCGCCCCGGCGAGACGCCCCCGGCCGAGACCCCAGGGGCCCGTCCGGCCCCGCCCCGCGCGCCTGGAACCCCCCGGCAATGATCGGCAACCTCTCGCGCCGCGAGCGTGTCCTGGTGGGCCTGGCGCTCGCCGTCGCAGTCATCCTGGGGGGATGGCTACTGGTAGTTGAGCCGATCCTCGAGCATAATCGGTCCGCCGGCGAGCTCGTGCCGGCCCGCGAGCAGGTGTTGCTCCAAAAGCGCGAGCTGATCGCGCGACGCGCCGCGATCATCGCCGATCTTGAGGCGACGACCGCGCGGCTGGACAAGCTCTCGGAGGGCTTCCTCACGTCGGCGACGCCCGCGGTTGCCGCTTCGGAGTTACAGACGATCGTCAAGGACATGGCCGCGCAAGCGAAGACCGAAGTGCGTAGCGAGCGGATCCTGCCGCCGGCCGATCGCGGGGAGCTCCTGGAGATTCCCGTCGAGATCGCGGTGTCGTGCGAGATCCGCCAGCTCGTCGATCTGCTCTCGCGCCTCGACGGCGCGTCCAAGCTGCTGCCGGTCCAGGACGTCAAGGTCCGCGTCGTCAATCTGAGCCAGCCCAGGGAGCTGCTCGTCACGCTCACGATCTCGGGTTTCATCCAGCCCAACGCGCAAGGCAAGGCCAAGAGCTGAATGCCGCGACGCCTCCTCGCCGTCAACGTGGTGCTCGCGGGCGTGTCGGCCCTGTGCGTCGCGCTCATCGTGAAGCAGCTCGCGACCGCGCGCCCTCCAGCTGCGCCCCGAGGCCGGCCGCCCGTCGCCTCGGGGGCCGCGCCCGCGCCCGCTGGAGATTCGACGCCTGCCCCCGCAGGCCTACAACGTGATCGCGACGCGCAACTTGTTCAGTCCGACGCGGTCCGAGACGGCGGGGCCCGTGAGCGGGAGCAATGCGTCGGCTCTGGTCGCCAAGCCGAACCTGCACGGCGTGGTGCTGCGAGAGGGCTCGCCGATCGCGTATCTGGAAGATCCGCTCACCAAACGAATCGCCGGCTACCGCATCGGCGATCCGATCGCCGGCGGTACCGTGCAGACGATCTCGGCCGACGTGGTGGTGATCACCCGTCCCGACGGCATGGTCGATGTGCGTCTGCGCGACCCGTCGAAGCCCAGGCCGGCGCCACCTCCCCCCGGTCAACCGGGCGGGCCGGGCCAGCAGCCCATTCCCGGGCAGGCGCCCGCCAGCGGCCAGCTCCCGAATCAGGGACTCGTGCCGGTGCCGGGCGGCGCGATGCCTCCGACGCCGCGCGCCTTTACGCCGTCTGGACCTCCGCAGCCGGGCCAGCCCATGCCCCCGCCGGCCTCGATACAGCAGCCCACGCCGGGCGGGCAGCCGCTACCGTTCGGGCGCCCCGCGCCGAGCCTCGGGCGCCGGCTACCTCCGACCCCAACGGACCCGTCGGGCCAGCCGCTGCCGGCGCCGAGCCAATGAGATGACGCGCATCGTCGCCGGCTTACTGCTGCTGGTGGTCGCGGTCGGGTGCGCCTCCCCACGGCCGAAGCCGAAGCCGCCCGAGATCACACCGCCGCCCGCCGCGGCCGCGCCGCCCGTGCAGCCCACGCCTCCGGCGCTGCCGCCGGTGTCAATCGGTCCGCGCACGGTTCCGCCCGCGCCGCCGGCCCCGCCCGAAGGCACGCCGACGCCCATGCCGCCACCGCCGTCAACCGCGCCGCCCGTTCCGCCGGCTCAGCGCGGGCGCTTCGTGGTCCTCAACTTCGACAACGCCGACATCGAGACCGTGATCCAGGCCGCGAGCGAGATCATCGGCTTCAACTACGTGCTGGCACCCGATGTCCGCGGCAAGGTCACGGTGCAGACGTCGGGCCGCATCGCGCAGGAAGAAGTGTTCGGTGTCCTGCTCGCGATCCTCGAGGTGCAGGGCTTCACCGCCGTGAAATCGGGGAATCTCTACAAGATCGTCCGCATCGAGGGCGCCCGCGAGCGCGCCGTGCCGACGATCGTCGGCGCGACCCCCGACCCGAACCGCACCACCGACGAGATCATCACGCAGATCGTGCCGATCAAGTATTCGTCGGTCGCGGACCTCAGCGCGCTCCTGCGGCCGCTCATCTCGACGCGGGGCACGTTGATCGCGCACCGCGAAACGAACGTGCTCATCATCACCGATGCGGCGTCGAACGTCACTCGCCTGCTCGACATCATCCGGCTCGTGGACGTGCAGGTGGCGCAAGAGGAGCTCCAGATCATTCCGATCTCGTATGCCGACGCCGCCGAGCTGGCGACGATCCTGACCCAGCTCTTCGCCAGCGGGCGGGTCCGCGCGATGGCGCCGGGCACGCCGCCGGCTCCCGCGCAGGTGGTGCCCGGGCCGCCCGGCGTGGCGCCGCCTCCCACTGCGCCCGGCCAGCCCGAGCGGCTCGGCCGAGCGCGCGCCGCTGATCCTGCCCGAGCGCCGCTCGAACTCGCTGATCGTGCACGCCAAGAAGCACGAGGTCGAGACGATCAGGCGTCTGGTCTCGCAGCTCGACGTCAATATCTACGGCGGCCGACGCGTGTTCATCTACTACGCCGAGAACGCCAAATCGAAGGACCTCGCGGCGACGCTGAACGCGATCTACGGCGCGCGCGAGAGCGGGTCCACCACGTCCGCGACGGGCCAGCCGTCCACGACGCCGACGCGGACGGGCGCGCCGCCGCCCCCGCCGCCCCCGTTCATGCCGGGGGCGGGCGTCCCGTCCGGCCGGGCAGCCCGAACGCGCCGCCGACGCTCCTGGCCGAAGGCCAGGTGCGCTTCATCGCGGACGAGGTCACCAACGCGGTGATCGTCACGACCTTCCCGAGGAGCTGGACGGAGATCGAGAACACGGTCAAGCAGCTCGACCGCATGCCGCGTCAGGTGCTGATCGAGGTGCTGGTGGCCGAGATCACGCTGACCGACGACGTGCGGCTCGGCATCGACTGGGCCGTGCGAGCAGGGCCGCTTCAACGTCGCCAACACCAACACGGGCCCCCCGCGCTGCCGACGACGCCGACAGCCGACGGCGGGCTCATCACGCTCCCGCGCGGCGTCGGTGGCCCGGGCGCCCTCCTCGGACCGTTCGGCCAGGGCCTCACGGCGTTCACCTTCGCCACGGACCAGTTCATCGCGATGCTGAACGCGCTCGCGAGCGAGAACAAGGTCAACATCGTCTCGAACCCGCACGTGCTGACCTCGGAGAACAAGAAGGCGGTCATCAACGTGTCGACGTCCGTGCCGATCGTCACCAGCCAGACCGCAGGCCAGGTGGCCGCCGCCACTGCGACGCCCTCGACGCCCACGACGCCCTCGACCAGCACCACCACGACGGCCGGGCTCAACCAGACGGTCGAGTATCGCGACGCCGGCGTGATCCTCACCGTGACGCCGCGCATCGGCGAGCAGGGCACCGTCGCGCTCGACGTGAAGCAGGAGGCGAACCAGATCGGGGCGCCGATCCCGCCGACGAACTCGCCGTCGTTCATCAAGCGCGAAGCGGAGACGTCGGTCGTGCTGCTGAACAATCAGACGCTGGTGCTGGGCGGGCTCATCCAGGACAAGCTGACCACCGACCGACCGCGGCATCCCGATCCTCAAGGACGTCCCGCTGTTCGGGTATCTCTTCCGTTCACCGAGCGGCAGATCGAGAAGACGGAGCTGCTGCTCCTGATCACGCCGCGGGTGGTCGGCACCGCGGTCGACGCCGCCAAGATCACCGACGAGATGCGGCAGGGCCACGCCCGAGCTGGAAGATGCGCTGCGAGCGAGGCGCCGCGCCGCCTGCCGACGACCACACCGCCGGCGCGCCCAGTCGCGCCGCCGTCCTCGACGCCCTTCAGACGCGCGCGCGACGTCCGAGGCGGAGGCGGGGCGAATCAGGACCTGAAAACTCCGGCGGGCGCTTCTCGAAGAACGCGGCGACACCCTCCTGGTGATCGTCGGAGGCCACGGCGAGGCCCTGCGAGAGCGCCTCCACCTCGAGGGCCGCGACCAGATCGCTGCTGGCCGCCCGGTTCAGTGCTTGCTTGTCGAGGCGCAGCGCCAGCGGCGGACCCGCCGCGATCTTCTCGGCGAGCTCGCGCGTCGTCGAGGCCAGATCGGCGACGTGCACGACGCGGTTGACCAGACCGATCCGCAGCGCCTCGGCGGCGTCGAAGATGTCGCCCGTGAAGACCAGCTCCTTCGCGCGCGCCATGCCGACCAGCCGCGGCAGGAACCAGGTGCCCCCGCCGTCGACCGCGAGCCCGATCTTGCAGAACAGCTCGCCGAACTTCGCGCGGTCGGAGGCGACGATCAGGTCGCAGCAGAGGGCCAGGTTCGAGCCCGCGCCGACGGCGTAGCCGTCGACCATCGCGATCGTCGGGAGCGGGAAGCTCACGAGCCTCAGCACCGCGCGGTTCAGAAGCCCGACCCGCACCTGCCCGTCGGCGGCGGTACTGCGCTGGCGCATGTTCTTGACGTCGCCGCCGGCGCAGAAGTGGCCGCCGGCGCCGGTGAGGATGACCACACGGGCGGCCGGATTCGCCTCGATCTCGTCGAGGGCCGTCAAGAGCTCGCGGCGCATCGCGAAGTCGAGCGCGTTGCGCGCGTCGGGACGGTTCAAGGTGATCGTCCCGATGGCACCGGACTGGTCGACGATCAGTGTCTCGTAACTCATGGCCTCTCCTTCTGCGCGCGACTTCGTGCCGGCGAAAAGGCTGCGGCGTCACCGCCGCGTGGTGTCGAAGCGCTGCATGACGCCGCGGCCGTCGGGCCGCGGCATCTCCACGTAGCGTCCGCCGGTGTACTCGCCGATGACGCCGCCGCCAGAACGTCTGAGCCTCGACGTTGCGCGTGAGCTGCGTGACCTCCCACTTGCCGGGAACCGCGTCGAGGATGCGCCGGACGACCTCGGCGCCGATGCCCTGACGGCGGTGACGGCGCAGAATGAAGAACTCGCTGATGTCCCGGGTGCCGTCGCCCGCGAAGTAGGCGCCGTCACGCACCAGCGCGAAGCCGGCGAGCACGCCGTCGGCACGCACGAGGATACGACGTCATCCGCGGATCCTTCCAGAATCCCTCGATGATCCGCGCGTTGCCGTAGAGGCCGTCGTCGCCGATGGACCAATCGTCGATGGCCGCGAAGTCGTAGAGGTAGAGCTGCATGAGACGCCGCAGGATCGGAATGTCCTGAGCGCGGGCCGAGTCGCAGCTCGATCTTCATGATGTCATGCTAGGCTACCGCTGATGCGGTCTCGAGCGCACGATCGTCGGCATGGTCCATCTCCCGCCCTTGCCCGGCAGTCCGCGGTGGGACGGGTCGATGGCCCGCGTCGTGGCCGGCGCGCTCGCCGACGCCAACGCCCTGGTCGGAGGGCGGCGTGGACGCGGTGCTGGTCGAGAACTTCGGCGACGCGCCGTTCACACCGGGCCGCGTCGAGCCGGCCACGGTGGCGGCCATGAGCGTGGTCGCGGCCGAGGTCCGCCGAGCGCTGCCGCGAATGCTCCTGGGCGTGAACGTGCTGAAGAACGACGCGCGCGCGGCGCTGGCCGTGGCCGCCGCGGTCGGCGCCGAATTCATCCGCGTCAACGTGCACGCGGGCGCGGTCCTCGCCGACCAGGGCATCGTTCAGTCGGACGCGTACGGCACCTTGCGCGACCGGCGCCTGCTCGGCGTCGACGTGGCGATCTTCGCCGACGTCGGCGGCAAGCACGCGGTGCCGCTGGGCCCCGTGGATCTCGACCAGACCGCGCGCGACCTCGTGCACCGCGGGCTGGCCGACGCGCTCGTCGTCTCGGGCCCTGCAACCGGCCAGGCCACGCCGCTCGCCGACGTCAAGCGCGTGCGGAGCGCCGTCGCGGACGTGCCGCTCCTGGTGGGCAGCGGGGTCGCCGCCGAAACCGTCGCGGAGCTCCTCTCGGTCGCCGATGGGGTCATCGTCGGCACCTCGGTCAAGCGCAACGGCGACGTCCGGCTTCCGGTCGAGCGCGCGCGCGTGGAGAAGCTCGTTGCGGCGGCTCGTCACCGCTAGCCTCCTCGGCGTCCTCCTCGCCGCCGGCTGCGGCGCGGCGCTCGCGCCCGACGGCGCGCGTCTGACGGCCCTGGAGCGCGATCTGGGCTCGCTGTTCCTCGTCGGCGTTCGCGGCACGGAGGTGGCCGGCAACGCGGACCTGCCGAAGCTCCTCTGCGACCTCCGGGTCGGCGGGGTGCTGCTCCTCGGCCGCAACATCGTCGACGCCGACCAGCTGACCCGGTTCACCGCCGCCCTGACGGCGCTGTCCGCCGCGTGCACCAGCCGCAAGCTCCTCATCGCGGTGGACGCAGAGGGCGGCAACGTCATGCGCCTCGCTCCGAAGTTCGGCTGGCCCGCGACATTCTCGGCGCAGGAGCTCGGCGAGGCGAACGATTTCGGCCTGACCGAGCTCGAGGCGCGCCGGATCGGCGCGATGCTCCGGGCGGCGGGCATCAACTGGGACCTGGCGCCGGTGGTCGACGTCGGATACAACCCGGCCAACCCGGTGATCGTCGGCGCGGCCCGGAGCTTCGGCGTGAACCCGCTGCGGGTCACCGAGCACGCGCGCGCGTTCGTCCAGGGACTGCGCGCCGAGCGCGTGCTGAATACGCTCAAGCACTTCCCCGGCCACGGATCGAGCTTCGACGACACGCACCTCGGATTCACCGACGTGACGGAGACGGCGTCACCGGAGCACGAGCTGGCGCCCTATCGCGCGCTGATCGCGGAGGGGCTGGCCGACAGCGTGATGACGGCGCACGTGTTCAATCGTCGACTCGACGAGCAATACCCGGCGACGCTCTCGCGCGCGACCGTCAACGGGCTCCTCCGGGGGGAGCTCGCGTTCAAGGGCGCAGTCGTCAGCGACGATCTGCGGATGGGCGCGATCGAGCGGCAGTACGGGATCGGCGAGGCGGCCGTGCTGGCGCTCGACGCCGGCGTGGACGTGCTCCTGATCGTCGAAGACCGGCTCCCCGACGGCAGCTCAGCGACGCAGGTCGCGCTGGCCGCCGATCCGCCAGGCGCTCGTCACGGGCACGCTCGATCCCGCGCGCGTGGAAGCGGCGATCGATCGCGTCCGTGCCTTCCGCGCGCGCCTGCCCTAGCCCAACCCTCGCCGCCGAGCGCACCGCCGACGGGCTCTCTCGCGTGCGAATTGCCGTGACCTCCCTCACCGCGCGGCCAGAAACCCTGTCACCTCGGCGCGGGTCGGCAAGGACGGCTGGGCGCCGCGTCGCGTGCATGCCAGAGCAGCCGCTGCGCTGGCGAACCGCAGCGCGTCCGGCAACGAATCGCGACCGCCAAGCGCGGCTGCGAGGGCGCCGTTGAAGGCGTCGCCCGCGGCGGTCGTATCGACCGCCGTCACCGCGAACGCCGCAACGCGGATGTCGTCTCGCGCCGTGCACGCCAGAGAGCCCTGCGCTCCGAGCGTCACGATCACGTTGCCGACACCGCGGTCACGCAGCGCCCGCCCCGCGGCCGCGGCGGAGCGCGCATCGGTGACCGCGACCCCGGTGAGTCGCTCCGCTTCGCCCTCGTTCGGCGTCAGGTAGTCGACGAGCCGCCAGACGTCCGCGGCGATACCCTCGCGCACCGGCGCCGGATTCAGCACGGTGACCAGCCTCCCGCGCCGCGCCTCCGCGAGCGTCCACGCGAGCGTCTCCAGCGGCGTCTCGAGCTGGCACATGACGACCTGCGCCCACGCGAAGTCGTCGGCGCGCGAGCGGACATGCTCGACGGAGAGTCGCCAGTTCGCCCCGGGCGCGACGGCGATCTGATTGCGCCCTTGCCCATCGACCACGATGAGCGCCGTGCCGGTCGCCGCATCGGCGGCGGCCATCACGCCGTCGATCCCGATGCCCTCCGCCTGGAGCGCCGCGCGGATGTCCCGTCCGGAGGCGTCGTCGCCGACGCACGCGATGAAGCGCACCTCCGCCCCGAGCCGGCGGGCGGCCACCGCCTGATTCGCGCCCTTTCCTCCGTGGTTGACGAGCAAGGTGCCGCCGCTGACCGTCTCACCGACACCGGGCAACCTGGCGCGCGGCGACGGTGAAGTCGACGTTCGCCGAGCCGACTACGAGGACGCGTCGCGCGGTGGCGTCGTCGGACACAGGCGATCCAGGAACAGGCGGATGAAACGATCACTGTCCACGCCCTTGGCGACCCGGCAATTCGGCGCTCCGCTCGTGCGAAGCGTCTCGCCGTCGGGGCCGATGGCGAGACGCACGGCCTCCCACGTGCCGAGCGAGCGGGTCGACCGCGAGCCCCATGGCGAGCGGATCGTGGAGCGCCATCCCCTGGGCGCCGTCGCCGTGGGAGATCCTGAATCCACGCTCGGTGAATCCCTGGATCCGCGAGGCGAGAAGCCCCGGCGAGCGGGCGAGCGTCGCCCGCATCCCGGCGCGCGGAAGGACTGCCTGGCGCGTCGCGTCAAGCGGAACGATCTCGAGCGGAAGGCCGGCGGCGAGGACACGGTGGGCGGCCTCGGGGTCGACGGACATGTTGAACTCGGCCGTCGGCGTCACGTTGCCGGGCACGTCGACCGCGCCCCCCATCGCGACGACGCGACCCACACGCGCCAGAGCGCCCGCGTCCTCCTTGAGCGCCAGGGCCAGGTTCGTCAGCGGGCCGAGCGCGACGATCGTCAGCTCCCGCTCGTGGCGGCGCGCCGCCTCGAGGATGACCTCGACCGCGTGAGGCGACCCGGGCAGGCGGTCGACGGCTGGCCAGTCGGGCAGATCCCCCATCCCGTCCTCGCCGTGGTAGCGGGTTGCGGTCGTCAGCGCCCGAGCCAGAGGGCTCGAGGCACCGGCGGCCACGACCGGTCGTGGAACCGGCCGGCGAAGCGCGAGCAAGCGCAGGAGGTTCGCGCTCGCCGATTCCAGCGAGACGTTTCCGGCAACCGTCGTGACGGCCTCCACCTGGATCTCTGGCGAGCTCCAGGCGAAGAGGAGGGCCAGCGCATCGTCGATTCCCGGATCGGTGTCGATCAGCACTGGCGCCACGGAATCTCCTCTCGGCCGTCCCGCATCATATTAAAATGAGGTCCACTTTCAGGGAGGAGGCTCGGATGAACATCCAGATCAGATACTGCGGCGAGTGAAACTACCTGCCTCAGGCCTCCAGTTTGCAGGCCGCCATCAAGACCAAGTACGGGCTCACCGCGGTCCTCAAAGAAGGGCACAGCGGGATCTTCGAGGTGTCGATCAACGACGATGTCGTCTACACGAACGAGACGACATATCGGTTTCCGACCGACGAGGAGATCTTCGAGAAGATCGACGCCGCTAAGAAGTAACACGCTGCAGTAGCTCCTCCCGAAATCGGGGATGGGCGACCGCGATGAGCGCCTCGGCCCGTCCCCGTTCCCCTTTTCCGCGCAGCGCCGCGGCGCCGTGCTCGGTCACGACCCAGTCCGCCAGCGCGCGCGGACTCGTCACCGCGGCGCCCGGCTGCAGGGAGGGCACGATCCGCGACACGGCGCCGTCGCGCCCTGTCGACGGCAGCGCGATCACCGCGGCCCCGCCCCGCGAGCGCGACGCGCCGAGCACGAAGTCGAACTGGCCGCCGATGCCGGCGACCTGCCGCGGCCCCAGGCTCTCCGCCGTCACCTGGCCCGTCAGGTCGATCTCGAGCGCGGAGTTGATCGCGACGAAGCGGTCGATCCGCGCCACCGTCTCCGGATCGTGGACGAAGCCCGAGGGCTCCATGTTCACGAGCGGGTTCTCGTGGACGAAGTCGAAGAGGCGGCGCGTCCCCATGGCCTCGGCGATGTCCATGCGCCCGCGGTGCACGCGCTTGAGCGCGCTCGTGACGACGCCGCGCTCCACGAGCGTGACCGCGGCGTCGACCAGCAGCGAGTGCAGCGAGAGATCGCGATGATGCTCGAGCGCTTCGAGCACGGCCTGCGGGATCGCGCCGACGCCGACCTGCACGGTCGCGCCGTCGGGCACCAGTCCGGCGACGTGCCGGCCGATGGCGCGCTCGACCTCGCCGATCGAGGTCGGCGGATAGGGCGTGAGCGGCTCGTCCACCTCGACCCAGCAGTCGATCTGGCTTCGATGCAGACAGGCGTTGCCGAGCGTGCGCGGCATCGACGGGTTGACCTGCGCGATCACCAGGGGCGCGCGGCGCGCCGCCGGGAGCGCGACGCTGACCGAGACGCCGAGGCTCAGATAGCCGCGCGCGTCGGGCGGCGCGCAGTGAACCAGCACGCAGTCCGGCGCCCAGGTCCCGCCCGCCGCGAACTGCGTCACGAGGTCGAAATAGCGGATCGGCACGAACTCGACGCGCCCGCGGCGCCGCGCCTCCTCGAGCCGCGGCGACATGTGCCACGTCGCGAAGCGGAGCGCCGCGTGCTCGGGCCGCGCCCATGGGATAATCACCGAGATGGATACCTCCGAGCAGCGTCAGGTCGCGCAGCCGCGCCGACTGGCGGCAGATCTCGGCGACGAGCGCCGCCGGCTCCCCGCACCCCGGCGGCAACAACACCTTCATCGCCGGGCCGAGCCGGGCGACGGCGTCAGCGAGCGAGCAGCGGGCGAACGCGCGCGGCATGAATCGCGACGCTACTTATACGCCGCGTCAGCCACGACCACGGCGCCTTCTTTGGCCGCGCCCGGAGCTTCGCGTGCGGCTTCGGATCAGCTGCAGATCGTGCGTCGCTTCCGGGTAGGCGACGCCCTCCCGGGCCGCGCACTTGACGGCGCTCTGCACGAAGAACTCTGCCGCATCCAGCTCACCGGCAAAGAGCAGAATGTTGCCGAGGCCGTTCAGCGCCGTGTAGTCGATGGGGTTGGCGAACAAGGTCGCGAAGAAACGCGTTCGGCCTTCCCCGAGGAGAGCATCGGGCGGAAAGCGCCCCGCGCAATACGCCTCCCAATGCTTGAGCATGTACGCGTTCTTCCGATGGTAGCCGGCCAGATTGAGGATGGTGGGATCGAAGCGCCATCGTGCCTCGCCCGCCCGCATCCGGGGAGTCAGTTTGGTCTCAAGCTTTCTCGCGCCCGCCAGGTCGCCGGCGTCGACCCGTTCGAGTACCGCCCTTTGGCCGTCGTTGAGGACACGGATGGTTTGCTGGAGATTCGCGGGCCGGTAACTGGCGACTGCAGGGAACTCATTTCGGGCGCGGGCCGCACGCGCGACCTGGTCGCCCAGTCGTGCCAGGACGTCGGCCCGCCGCTTGCGAAAATCGAAGTAGACCGAGCGCGAGAGGAACTGCGGCAATTCCGTCCCGCTCAACACGCACGGCACGATGTAGCGGTTCAGATGGAAGGCCGTCAGCACTTCGGTCGCCACCCAGGGCGACGACGCGGCGGTCTTGGACCACATGAGAACCACCGCCTTGCTCGCTTCGATGGCCTGTCGCAGCTCTCTTCCCAAGAGAGCCCCGACGCGAATATCCGACCGGTCGAGCCATGGATCGAAGCCTGCGGCATCCAACGCGGCCTCGACCCGCTGGGCGGCCTCGAGATTCACGCCTGCATGGCTGATGAACACAGCGGCACGCTTGCGGCTACCTTTCTTGCCCATCCAAAACCTCGCCCGGCGGCCTTGACATCGTCGCCGAAAGGGCTGACGAGCCTCCAGTCGCGAGCGAGCGTATCACGCGAGTCGCGGCGAACACCGTGCTTCCCTGGCCGGATTCGCCACTCGAGCGCTCACACGGCCGGACAGCCGACCGATGGGGCAGGACCGTCCAGACGATCCCGCGATAGAATGGCCGCATGAATCGACGCCGGCGCTCGCTCGCGCTCCTCCTGCTGTTCGTCGCGCTCGCCGGCTGCGCGTCCGCGTCGTCGAGCGGCAGCAGCAGCAGCAGCCCGCCGCGCGGCAGCTCTGCGCCGCGCGTGCGCTGCCTGTCGGACCCGTCTCGCGACGACGCGTCAGGTAATCGTCCGCTCTTCTTCCTCTTCTGCGCGGAAAGTCCGTGACGGGGGCGCCGGCGCAGGCGGTCGCCCTCGTCACCGGCGCCGGCCGCGGCATCGGTCGTGAGATCGCGCTGGCGCTGGCCCGGGAAGGCTGCCACGTGGCCGTCGCCGCGCGATCGTCCGATCAAGTGGCCGCGACGGCCGCCGCGGTGGCCCAGCTCGGCGCGCGGGCGATGCCCCTCGTGCTGGACGTCACCGACGAGGGGGCCATCACGCGCGGCGTCGCCTCGATCGCCGCCAGTCTCGGCCCGGTCGACGTCCTCGTGAACAACGCGGGCATCGCCGAGTCCGCGCCGTTCGCGAAGACCGACCCGGCGCTCTGGGAGCGCCACCTCCGCGTGAACGCGACCGGCCCCTATCTCCTCGCGCGGGCCGTCCTGCCCGCGATGCTCGAGCGCCGCTGGGGACGCGTGATCAACATCGCCTCGCTCGCCGGGCTCTTCGGGGCGCCGTACGTCACCGCCTACACGGCCTCGAAGCACGCGCTGGTCGGCCTCACGCGGGCGCTTGCCGCCGAGGTGGCCGGCAAGGGCGTGACCGTGAATGCCATCTGCCCAGGGTTCGCGGCCACCGACATCGTGTGGAACGGCGCGAGAAACATCGCCGCACGGACGGGGAAATCGTTCGAGGAGTCGGTGGAAGCGATGGCGCGCCTCAACCCGGGCGGTCGGCTCATCGAGCCGGCCGAGATCGCCGCGGTAGCAGCCAAGCTGATCCGCGACGACGCGACGAACGGTGAAGCGATCGTGCTGGACGGGACGACGTAGCCATCACCAGGAGGGCCCGATGACGCGTGAGATCGAGTTTCTCAATCCGCCGGAGCTCATGAAGCCCGTGGGGTTTGCCCACGCCGCGGCGACGCGGGGTGGCCGCACGCTCTTCCTCGCCGGCCAGGTCGCGAAGGACCGGGACGGGCGCGTCGTCGGCAAGGGCGACCTGGTCGCCCAGTTCCGTCAGGTGTGCGAGAACTTGAAGACGCTCGTCGCCGCGGCGGGTGGCCAGCTGACCGACGTGGTGAAGCTGACGATCTACGTTCTCGATGCCGGCGAGTTCAAGCGCCAGGGCAAGCCGATCGGTGGCGTCTACCGGGAATATTTCGGCAAGCACTACCCGGCCATGACCCTGGTCGGCGTGCGCGATCTCTACGACGCCTCGGAGGGCTGCATGATCGAGATCGACGGCTTCGCCTGCCTGTCCGAGTGAGGCGGCGCGCCGACCGCCATCTGGCGGTCAGCACCTGGCTTCGGCTGCTTCATGGCTACGCGCTGATCGAGCGCGAGCTGCGGCGCGCCGTCGCCGAGCACTGCACCTTTCCCCAGTTCGACGTCCTGAGCCAGCTCGACCGCGAGCGCGACGGGCTCACGTTCGTCGAGCTCTCGCGCCGCCTGTTGGTGACCGCGGGCAACCTCACGGGCATCGTCGACCGGCTCCACGCCGAGAAGCTCGTGCGGCGGGCCGTCCACCCGGCCGACCGCCGCGCCTTTCGCCTCACCTTGACCCCGAAGGGCCGCCGGCTCGTGCGCCGGGCCCAGAGTCGCCATCATCGCGCCCTCACCGCGCTCTTGGCCGGGGTGCCGGCCCGCGACCTGCGCGTGCTCCGCCGGCTGCTCGACGTCCTCCGCTCGAGCGCCTCGGCCCGCTCGGCCTCGAGGCCTCGATAGGATATATTTAGATAGTCGAGGTCTAAAGAAACTGGAGCCCGTGCTTCGTGTTCGTCATCCGCTCCCGGCCGCGCGCTGGCCGACCCGCGAAGAAGCCGCGCGTGCCCGCTGGTTCTCCCCGATCCGGATCGGCCGGACGGTGACCGCCGCCGAGCGCACGTGGGTGCCGGCCATGGTGCCCTGGCGCGCCACCGCCGACGGCCTGGTCACGCCGGAGGTCCTCGAGTGGTACGCCCGGTTCGCCGAGGGACAGCCCGGCGTCCTCGTCGTCGAGGCGACGGGCATTCGCGACATCGCGAGCGGCCCCCTGCTCCGCATCGGTGACGACCGGTTCGTGCCGGGGCTTCGCACGCTCGTCGAGACGGTGCGCGAGCGGAGCCAGGGCCGGACACGGCTCTTCATCCAGATCCTCGACTTCGTCGCGGTCCGCCGGCGGCCTGAGCCGCGTCGATTCTTCGGCCGCTATCTCGCGATCACCGACTCGCTACGCGGCCAGCTCGCACTCTGGCTCGACGATCCGCGCTGGCGCGAGGCCGAGGACGACGACGTGCGGGACTACCTCGCCGCCGCCGATCGCGTCACCCTCGAGACCGTGCTGACCGACCGCGAGCTCGAAGCCCTCGACTACGGCTACCGGGAGCGGGTCTGGGACATGCACTTGCCGCACATCGAGGAGCTGCCCCGCGTGCTTCCCCCGCTCTTCGCCGAGGCGGCGCGCCGCGCCCGTGAGGCCGGCTTCGACGGCGTGGAGCTGCACTACGCTCACGCCTACACGATGGCGTCGTTCCTCTCGCGCCTGAACGCGAGGCCGGACGGGTACGGCGGCGCGCGGGAGCATCGCGTTCGGCTACCTCTCGAGGTGCTGGCGGCCGTCCGCGGCCGCGTCGGTGACGATTACGTCGTCGGCATCCGATATCTGGGTGACGACGTCGTCGCGGGGGGAAGCGACCTCGACGACGCGATCTGGTTCGGGGTGCGCTTCGCCGAGGCCGGCGCGGACTATCTGTCGGTCTCCAAGGGCGGGCGCTTCGAGGACGCCAAGCAGCCGAAGGTCGGCGAAGCCGTCTATCCCTACACGGGCGTGTCGGGCTACGAGTGCATGCCCACCGTGCTATCGGACGCGCGAGGCCCGTTCGGCCGCAACGTGCCGCTCGCCGCGGCCATCCGCCGGGCGATCCACGAGGCCGGCCACGCGACGCCCGTCGTCACCAGCGGCGGGATCACGACCTTCGAGCAGGCCGAGCAGATTCTCGAGCGCGGGGAGGCCGACTGCGTGGCCGCCGCGCGTCAGACCCTCGCCGATCCCGACTGGTTCAGGAAGATTCGGCTGGGCCACGGCCATCTGGTTCGGCGCTGCGAGTTCACGAACTACTGCGAGGGCCTCGACCAGCGCCACAAGCAGGTCACGTGCAAGCTCTGGGACCGTCAATACGATCCGGCCGACCCGTCGATCACCCTGGCGGCTGACGGAAAGCGACGGCTCAGCGCTCCGTTGTGGTCCCCGCCGCCCGGTGACGCACCGCCGGCTGAGCGGTGAGGACTGCGAGGCCTGCACAAAGGGGGAGTAAACCGCGAAGGCGCATGGACGGACAGGCTTGTGCGCGCCGCACCGGATTGGGGAACTCATCCGTGATCTAACCTGTCGATATGGTCGTGGCCGATCTGCTCGATGGCCTGTGCAAATCTTTTCACACTCGCTGAGTCGAAAGCCCCATTGACAAGGATCGCAAGGGTGCCCTACGCCTCCGCTCGTGCGCCGTCGCGGACGAGAAAAAGTTGTCGAAATTTTTTACACCGCAGAGTGAGCCACTTCCGCCATTGCAGATAGGTCGTTGAGGCAATGGCGATTTCCATGCTGGTACGCCTTATGCTTTGCTAATGTTGCGGGACCTATTGTTCATCCAGAGATGCTGTTCACCGAGAGACGATGAGGGACTGCGATGTGGACACGGACGCGGGTTGCCCTAGCGCTCTTCACCACACTCTGCTCCGGACTTCTCGGCTTCCTACCACCGCTTCGCAGTTCGGCCGAAGCGCAGGCCAACGTGACCGGACAGTGGTCCACCCTGCCCTACACGATGCCCATCAATCCCATCCACGTCGGACTCCTGCACACAGGCAAGGTCCTGGTCGTCGCAGGGTCCGAAAACGATCCGAACAAGCACGCGGCGGAGAGCTACAAGGCCGCGGTCTGGAATCTGCAGACCGGGACGATCGCGGTCCAGAACCTCACGTGGGACGTGTTCTGCAACGGCATGGCTTTCCTGCCCGACGGGCGCGCCCTGATCGTCGGCGGCACCACGCGATACGATCCATTCTGGGGCGCTTCTAAGGCGACGATCTTCGATCCGGTGACGGAGAAGTTCATTCAGGTCGAAAGCATGGCGCACGGGCGATGGTACGCCACCGCCACGACGATGAGCGACGGCAGGATTCTCACGTTCTCCGGGCTCGACAGGCTCGGGGCGACCAACTCGACGGTCGAAGTCTACAAGGTTGCGCAGGGATGGAGCGCGGAGCGGCTCGCGCCCTGGACGCCGCCCCTCTACCCGTGGCTTCACCTGCTGCCGAACGGCACGGTGTTTTCTTCGGGATCAAACCGCGAATCATACGTCTACAACCCGTCGACCTCGAGCTGGACGCAACCGCCCGTGGCCGTGACGAGCTCAGGGCTCGATCGCTCGAACGGAGCGTCCGTGCTGCTGGCCCTGTTGCCTCCCGAATATAAACCGCGCGTGATGATCATGGGAGGCGGCAACCCGGGCACTCCGACGGCCGAGATCATCGACCTGTCTCAACCGACCCCGCAGTGGCGTTTGCTCCCGCCGATGTCACGTCCGCGCGTCTATCTCAGTACGGTGCTCTTGCCTAACGGAAAAGTGCTGGCGAGCGGGGGCAGCACAGTGACGGCCGCGGACCTCTTCGACCCGGACCGGGTGGACCCGGTCTCCGGGAAACCCGGGACCTGGTCGTCGGCGGGCACCGCAGCCTATGGGCGCTTTTATCATTCGGTGGGCCTGCTCCTTCCCGATGCCACCGTGGTGACCGCGGGCTCGAACCCGAATCGTTGGACTTGGGAAAACCGCATCGAGGTCTGGAAGCCTCCTTATCTGTTCACCACCGACACGTCCGGCAATGTGGTCCCGGCGGCCCGCCCGACGATCGGCACCGTTTGCGGTGCTGGTGGATGCACGGCGCCGGCGCCGGCTCGCATCGGCTACGCGGGATCGTTCCAGGTGCAATCGCCGAACGCCGCCGACATCGGCTCGGTGGTTCTGATGCGCCCGGGGTCCCCAACCCATGCCTTCGACATGGAGCAACGGCTGGTCGGCCTGAACTTCAGCGTCGCGGGCACCACGCTCACCGTGTACCCGCCGCCGAACGCGAACATCGCGCCACCCGGGTACTACATGCTCTTTCTTCTCAACCGCGGCGGTGTCCCGTCGATCGCGCGATTCGTGCACGTCTCATCGACTCCGACGAACACACCCCCGGAGGGCACGATCGTCGCGCCGCTCACAGACCAGACGATAATTGCGGGTCAGACAATCAACTTCGCCGGCTCCGCGTCCGAGTCCGCATCCTTCTCCTGGCTCTTTCCCGATGGCACGCCTGCCTCGAGCACACTTACGAACCCCGGCCCCGTGAAGTTCACGACTCCGGGGACCTTCATAGCTTCGCTCACCACCGTCGACGCGCTCGGCTATAATGACCCGAGTCCGCCGACGCGCACGATCACGGTGTCGGTGAACCAACCGCCTACCGCAAGCCCAGGGGGAACTTACTCGGGGACGGCCAAGCTACCCATCCAGTTCAACGGCGGGGGCTCCTCCGATCCGAACGGTACCAGCACCATTACGAGCTACCAGTGGAGCTTCGGCGACGGGACCACTGGCAATGGCGTGAGCCCGACGCACACGTACGCCAGCGCCGGCGGCTACACCGTGGCTCTGACGGTGACCGACAACGGGGGCGCCTCGAGCAGCGCGAGCACGACCGCGACCGTGGCGGCGAACCAACCGCCTACCGCAAAACCCGGGGGACCTTACTCTGGAACAACCCAGCTACCCATCCAGTTCAACGGCGGCGGCTCCTCCGATCCGAACGGCACCAGCACCATTGCGAGCTACCAGTGGACCTTCGGCGACGGGACCACTGGCAATGGCGTGAGCCCGACGCACGCGTACGCCATCGCCGGCATTTACCCCGTGGCCCTGAAGGTGACCGACCACGCCGGCGCTACGAGCAGCGCGAGCACGACCGCGACCGTGGCGGCGCCGGCGGCGCCGTCCTTGGCCCCGAGCAACCTCTCGTGGACCGTGTCGAAGTCGAGAGTGCGCCTCTCCTGGACGGACAATTCCAACAACGAGAGCGGGTTCCGGATCGAGCTTTCGACCAACGGCCTCAACTTTAGTCAGGTTGCGACGAACGGGGCGGACGATACGACGTACTCGCGCTCCATCGCGAGTAACACGTCGTACTGGTTCCGCGTGCGCGCCTATAACGGCGCCGGGACCTCAAGCTACTCGAACACAGTGGGCCCCGTGCGGCTCCCGTAGCGGAGTGGGTCAGGCTTTCAGCGGCGGTTTGGTGTCGTTCAGCGCGCGAGCCGACGTAGGGCCGGACCAGTGAGGCGAGTCAAGATCCAATCACGACGTAACTTGGCGCCGAGGCGCTTGTAAAAGCGGATCGACGGCGTGTTCCAGTCGAGGACCGCCCATTCCATGCGTCCGCAGCCCCGTCGGGTCGCGATCCGCGCCAGTTCGCCGAGGAGCGCGCGGCCGGCGCCTCGTCCGCGCTCCTCTGGAAGCACGAACAGATCTTCGAGGTAGAGCGTCGGACGTCCGAGGAACGTCGAGTACGTGAAGAAGTAGAGCGCGAAGCCGACGGGGGTGCGGCCCCGACGGCAGATGAGCGTCTCGAAGTAGCGCCGGCGCCCGAAGCCGTGGCGCCGGATCTGGCTGGTGGTGGCCACCATCTCGTGGGCCAGCCGCTCGTACTCGGCGAGCCCGCGGATCAGCCGAACGATCACCGGCACGTCGCGGCGCGTCCCGCGGCGGATCGATCAGGGCAGGCATTGCTGTTCAGCGCACCTCGCCAGGAAACTGCAATCCTGTCGTCAGGCCGTCGACACTCAGCTTCATGACCGGTCCTCCGTGTCAGTGGTCGGCAGCAGCTCGAACACCGGATAACGCGCCGCGATCTCCGCGAAGGCGCGGGCGGGCGACGCCGGCGGGCACCGGGAAATACCTCTGAACGACCGATCGGTACCGCTCGAGGTACGCGAGCAGCACCGGCGGCTTGTCGGCGTCGGAGAGCGCGCGGAGACGGAATCGCCGGCGATTCGATCCGCGCTTGAGGGTGATCTCGTTGGACGCTTCGGCGTTGCGCACCCACTGGGTGCGGCCGCGGGGTGCGACGAGGAATCGCACACCGTGGAGCGAGACCAGGCTCACGGGGGTTCCGTAGACACGGCCCGACTTGCGCCCCCGCACTTGCAGGAGATAGTAATCGCGCGGACCGAGCCCCAGCCCGACGACCGCGCCGAAGGCCCGGTTGAGGACGCGCTCGAGGGGGCTCGGCTCCAGAAACGCGGGGCCGGCGTCCGCCACTAGCGCTGGCTCAGGTAGTGCTCTGCGACCTCGATCGGCGGCGCGATCCACACGTCCTTCTTGGCGAGGATGTGCTGGATGAGCCGCTCCACCATCCGCATGCGCGAGGGCCGGCCGATCACTTGAGGATGGCCCATCAGGTTGAAGAATCCGCCCTCCTCGTACGCCCCCTCGAATTCTTCCTTCCAGATCTCGAAGACGTCCTCCTGGCTCCAGATCCCATTGCCGACCGGCGGCACCGCGCTGAACCCGAAGTAGACCCAGTCGTTGTTGACCCACGAGGTCGGCAGCTCGACCAGCTCGCCGTAGGGCGTCTTGTGGCAGTACGGGAGGTCGGTGTCCATCAAGTTGCTGTGGTAGACGAAGCCGTGCTTGCGCAGGAGCTCCATCGTGTGCTTGCTCGGATCGCACGACGGCGCCCGCGAGCCCCGCGGGCGGACGCCGAGCACGTTCTGGAAGATGTCGAGGGTCTTCACGAGCAGAGCTTCCTCCTCCTCCCGCCCCGAGAGGAAGAAGGGCTTCTCGTGCAGGTAGCCGTGATGGCCGATCTCGTGACCGCGTCGCAGCGCCTCGCGCGCCATGTCGGGATAGCGCTCGACGATCCAGCCCGGGATGAAGAAGCACACCTTCACGTCGTAGCGGTCGAGCACGCGCATGATGCGCGGCATACCGGTCTTCGGGCCGTAGGCGCCCATGCCCATATGGAGCGGCCGCTCGGCGAGCGCCGGATCGCGATGGATCCACGGGCTCTCGCCGTCCACGTCGAACGAGAGCGCCACTGCGCACCTGGCACCGTTCTTCCACTTGATCGGTCGGTCCATAACGATCTCCTGGACCGCGGCCAGGCTACGCGCCCGCCACGTCCCTCAGCATCTCTGTGTACGCGCGCACGCCCTCGCGCAGGTTCTCGAGCGAGACGCGCTCATCGTTGCCGTGGATCCGCTGAAGCTCGGCCTCGTCGATCACGAACGGGCTGAAGCCGTACGCGTGAAGCCCGCAGCGACGGAACACCCAGCTGTCAGTGAAGGCGACCAGGATCATCGGCGCCACCACGACGCCAGGCGCCCGCCGGCGCAGCGTGTCGGCCATGGCCTTGTAGAGCTCGGTGTCTGGAGGCGAGAGGTTCGGGATCTTCGGCTCGCGGGCGATCGTGACCTGCACGTGCTCGTCGGCGATCGCGCCGCGGACCCAGGCGGCGATCTCCTCCGGGTCGTCCCCCGCGAGCATGCGGCAATCGATCTGGGCGTTCGCCTCGGGCGGAATGACGTTGCTCTTCTCGCTGCCCCGCAGCATCGTCACCGCGAAGGTCGTGCGAACCATCGCCGCCCACTGCCGGTTGGAGAGGAACCTCGACCGGAACTCCCGGTCGCGCAGGCTCCGCGCGAGATCGTCGTAGCCGGCGCTCTCCTCGGGCGACATCAAGGTCGCCACGCTCGAGAAGAACTCCTGGACCTCCGGAAGCACCCGGGTCGGCCGCTCGGCCTCGAGCAGGCGGTTGAGCGCGCGCACCAGCCGGTTCGGCGCCGTGTCGGGCCAGGGCATCGAGCCGTGGCCGGGCTCGCCGCGCGCGGTGAGCACGAGGGCGAGCCCGGTCTTCTCGGAGATCACGATGGCTCCCAGAGGCGCCTTGAGCTTCGGGTCGGTATGGATCGCCGCGAGCTCCGAGATGGCGTACTCGGTCCCCGCGAGCCAGTCGCGCCGTTGGTTGGCGATGAACTGGGCGCCGAACTCGCTGCCGGCCTCCTCGTCGGCGGTGGCCAGGAACACGAGATCGCGCTTGAGCGGGACGCGCGCGCGCTTGAGCGCCAGCATCGCGGCGAGCTGCAGGATGCCCGTCGACTTCATGTCGATCGCGCCGCGCCCGTACAGATAGCCGTCGGCGATCACGCCCCCGAACGGATCCACCGTCCAGTAGCGGCGGTCCGCGTACACGACGTCGATGTGGTGGTGCAGGACGATGCCGCCGAGCGAGCCGTCGCCCGCGAGCCGCGCGCGGAGGCTGCCCCGGCCGGGCGCTGCCTCGATCGTCTCGCTCTCGATCCCGTCGCGGGCCAGGACCTCGGCCAGAAACCGGACGCCGGCGGTCTCGTTGCCGGGCGGATTCGTGGTGTCGATCATCAGGTAGCGGCGCAGCAGATCGACCGTCTCGTCGCCGAGGGCCGTCCAGTCGATCATCGGGTCTCCGCCTCCGGGTTCATCGCCCGGACGTCGCCGAGCTCCCAGCGGGCCATGTGGCAGTAGAGATCGAGCAGCTGCATCGTGCGCTCGATCGCGGGGTTGTCGCTCGCCTGCCGGAGCTCCTGCACGCGCGTTTGTAAATCACGCAGGCGCTCGAGCGTCTCCTCGCGCGTCACGCCTCGCCCCTGCCCGCGAGCTGCCAGCGGTGACCCGCCGGGCGGTGATCGAAGAAGCGCTTGGCCTTCAGCTCGTAGCGCGGCAGGCTGCCCGGCGCCTGCACCGTGACGTCGATCGAGACGCCGATGACCGACTTGAAGACACCCGCGGCGTCCCGCCCGACGTCGGCGTATCGTCCGGCATCGATCTCGGGCCGCGCCTCGGCCTTGACGGTCACGAAGTCGTTGGTCGCGTCGCGATCGACGTGGACCTCGTAGTGCTCGGACAGTCCCGTCACGCGGTGCAGCAGCGCCTCGACGGCCGCCGGGTACACGTTGACGCCCTTCACGATGATCATGTGGTCGGTGCGCCCGAGCACGCCGCCAGGATAGTAGAGCCACGTCGTGCCGCACCCGCACGGGGCCTCGGTGCGGCGCACCAGGTCGTGGGTGCGGTACTTGATGAGCGGCTGGCCGTCCTGGATGTAGCTCGTCACGATATGCTCGCCGACCTCACCGTCCCGTACCGGGTTGCCCGACTCGTCGACGACGAGCGCGTGGTACCAGTCCTCGCAGAGGTGGTTGCCCTCCTGGAGCGGGCAGCCCGGGTTCGTCGGACCGATCTCCGCGATCCCGTAGAGCTCGTAGCACCTGGCGCCCCAGAGCTGCTCGATCGCGTGGCGCGTCGCCGGGATACTTCCGCCGGGCTCGCCGGACACGATCATGTGCGTGATCGACGTCTTCGCGAGGTCGACGCCCATCTCGCGCGCAGTCTCGCCGAGATAGAGCGCATAGGTCGGCGTCGCCAGCATGACCTCCGGACGGTACTGCTCGATCTGACGCAGCCGCGCCTTGCTGTCGAGCCCACCGCCCGAGACGACCGTGGCGCCGAGACGGCGCACGCCCATGTAGGCCGACCAGAACGCGGCGAAGATCCCCCAGTTGAACGGGAAGTAGAAGCTGTGACGCGCGCGAAGCCCGGCCGCCCAGTAGAGATAGACCCACGACTCGCCCCACAGCTCCGCCGAGTGGTACGTGAGCGGGATGTGCAGCGGCGCGCCGGTCGAGCCGGAGGTCGCGAAGCGCTGATGGAAGAAGTCCTCCGGGATCGCCAGGGCGTCGCCGAACGGCGGGTTGACCGCCTGCGCGTCGAGAATCTCCTTCTTGTCGATGAACGGCAGGCGCTTGACGAAGTCGTCCATCGTGCGGATCTGCTCGGGCTTGACCTTGGCGCGGTCGAGGAGCTTTCTGTACATCGGGCTCCGCGCGTACGCGTAGTCGATCGTGGTCTGGAGCTTCCGGAGATGGAGCTGGTCGAGCTCGGCCCGTGGCATCGTCTGCGTGTACGGATTCCAGAACTTCTCGCGCTCGACCGCGGGCTTGTAAAGATTCATTTATCGGAGGTTTGTGGCCGCGACTACCGAGGGTGGCCTGAGATAGGTGCGAGCCGGCTCCGTCACGCGCGTTCTACCCACGATCGAGCTCCTCGCGAACTCTTCGCGTGCCTGCCACCAGCGCCTGCAGCTTGGCGAACGCGAGATGGCGTGGCAGGCGCGCGAGCCCGCAGTCCGGGTTGATCCAGAGGCGATCGGCCGGCACGCTCTCGAGCATCCGGCGGATCCGGCGCGCGACCAGCTCGGGGCTCTCCACGTAGAAGTTCTTGAGATCGAGCACGCCGGCGCCGAGCTCCTTGGGGCAGTCGAACTCGCGCCACAGCTCGCTCTCGGCCATCTCGCGGTTGGCGAACTCGAACACGAGCTGATCGGCCGACGCGCTCGAGATGGCCGGGAACAGCGGCCGGTAGGTCCGCTCGCCGAAGCCGAACCCCTCGAGGGTGCCGAAGCAGATGTGCCAGAAGCGCCGCGAGACGCGGACGCCCTCGAAGCAGCGGTCGTAGAGCTCGACCAGTCGCTTCGGCTCCATGAGGAAGCTCTGATAGACGTCGTCGAGCTGGAGGTTCTCGGCGCCGCGAGCCGCGAGGGCGCGAAGCTCGCGATTGATGAGCCCCGCCAGGTCGGCGGCGATCTCGACTCGATCCCGGTAGGGTCCGCCCTTCGTGATCTGCGTCGCGAGGGTGAGCGGTCCGGGCAGGGTGATCTTGAACGGGCGCGTCGTCACCTGGCGAAGATAGTCGAGCTCCTTGAGCGTGCCGAGCCCGTCGGGCGCCGAGATGCGCTCGGCCGGCTCGTAGAACACGTGGCCGTCGTAGGACAGGACGCCGACCTTCCGCCGGGGCTCCATCGGCCGGAGCCCGTGGAAGTACTTGAAGATCGAGACGATGAACCCCTGGCGCCGCATCTCTCCGTCGGAGATCAGATCGACGCCGGCGCGCTCCTGATCGCGGACGGCGGTCGCGACTGCGTCGTTCTCCGTCTCCGCGACGTCCATGGCGCCGAAGCCACCGGCCTCGATTTTTTCGTACGCGGCCCAGAGCCAGGCCGGGATCGCGTAGCTGCCGACCACGGTCGTGGGCAGGATCGGCAGCGTCGAGGCCGTCAAGGTGGCTACTCGGAGAGCGTGAAGACGCCCTTTTTGACCGTCAGCGCCCAGATCTGGCCGACATTCACGCCCAGCTCGTTCATCGTGATCGCACCGATCGCGCCGTCGTAGCCCTTGAGGCCGGCCCAGCACTTCGCGACCTTGTCCCGGTCGCTGTCGAGATCGTCGGGCTTGTTGGTCACCCCCGTCGTCTCGATGCACGTCTTGGCGATGAACAACTGGTCGTACATCGCGGGCCCGGACGAGTTGGGGCGTTTGCCCCCGGAGCGCTCGAGGAACTTCTTCACGAACGTCTGCATGCGCGGGGTCGGGCGCTCGTTCCAGGCGTACGTGGTGGTGTACCAGCCCTCGACGGCGTCGCCGCCGATCATGACCAGGTCGGGCGTGGCGGTGGCGACGCCGCCCTGGATCGGCCCCTTGAAGCCTTGCTTGCGCGCTTCCTTGGCGACCAGCGCGGCCTCGCGCGAGCCCGAGCCGAGGAAGAGCATGTCCGGCTGCTTGGCCAGGGCGCGCGTCACCTGCGCGCTGAAGTCGAGGTCGCCGGTCTGGAAGGTGATCGTGTCGAGCAGCTCGACGTTGGCCGCCTGGAACGTCGGCGGCATCACCACGGTCGCCTCGGCCTTGGAGATGGCGTCGGCCTGGTTGTAGAGCACGGCCGCCTTCTTGACCTCCGGGTGGTGCTTGCGAAGGGCAGCCAGCCCGGTGCCGAGCGCCCGGGCCGCGCCGGGATTCATCGTGTAGGCCCAGGGGCGGAACTTGTCGGTGAGCCCGGGCGCGGCAGCCGTCGGCGACACGATCGGCACCTTCAGGCTCGCCGAGAGCGGGTACATGACGCCGCCGCTCGAGCTCGAGATCGAGCCGTGGATCATGAGGACGCGGTCGGTCTGCGCCAGCCGGCGCGTGAGCGTCACGGACTCTTTCGGGTCACCCCGGTCGTCGGCTATCACGAGCTCGACCGGGAGCCCGCCGATCCCGCCGGCCGCGTTGATCTCCTCGCGCGCGATCTCGGCGCCGATCAATCCGTGCTGGCCCCAGTCCACGAAGATGCCGGCCTGCGGCATGATGACGCCGAGCCGGACCTTCTCGCCCGCCAGCTTCGCGCCGACGGCCGGTGTGCACCACACCGGTGAGCATCAGCGCAACCAGAACGACCGCGATCGCCCCACGCCGCATCCGGATCATGCCCGCTCCTCTCATCGCCGTGTCATCGGCCGGCGGGGCCACAGGCCTGCATGGCGCACTACTCACGCGAGCGACAGCGCGAGCTGCTCGAGCTCCGTGATCTGCATCTCGCGCCCCATGCCCCAGCGGTTGATCGCCGCCATGATCTCCGCGAGCTTCTCGGCCGGATAGGCCGCGAAGACGAAGCGCTCGCCGGCGCCCCACCGATCGACGCGCCACGGCCGGTCGGCGAACTCGGGCGGGATGCACTTCGTCCACAGCGGCAGATAGCGCTCGAGGTCGCGGTCGAGCGCCTCGTCGGCGCGTGCCAGCGCGGCGAAGTAGCGGCGCAGGACGTCCCGGTCGCTCGCCTCGTCGACCCACCAGAGCGTGTTGAACTCGCCGCCGAGGATTCTTCGCAGGCCCAGCTCCTCGGCCATGTAGATCTGCGGGTCGAGGAGGCTCGCCGCCTCCACCTCACCCTTCAGCAACGCATCGAGGCGCCGGCCAAAGCCGCCGACGGGCTCGATCTTGATGTCCGCGAGCGGCAGGTAGCTCTCGAGGCGGTATGGAACGTTGTAGTGGCTTCCGGCCATCAGACCGACCGCCACCGGCACGCCGGCGAGATCCTCCGGCCGCCGGATGCGCGAGTCCGGGCGCACGTAGATCGCGTGCCGCGCGATACCGTACGCGTCGGGAACGAACTTCCCCATGCCGGCGCCCGCGTTGCACACGCTGCCCCACGCGCACGCGTTGCCGATCGCCTGTGCGCCTTCCAGAAACGGCTGATCCTGGGGCCGGGCCTTGTAGCCCCCGCTCCATCCCTTCATCTGGCCGAGATACACGTCCCACATCACTTCCGGCTCCAGGCGCTGCTCGCGGAAGTAACCCTCTTCGAAGGCGATCCATTCGTGCAGCCGCATGCCGGTGGGAAAGATGCGGATCTTGGTGGGGGCGTCCATCGGTTGGGCGACGGTAATACGAGGGACCGAGGCCTGTCAATCCAGGTGATATCATCGCGCACAATGTTCGCCCAGCAGCTCGTCAACGGGCTGATGCTCGGCGGCGCCTACGCCCTGGTCGCGATCGGTTACACGCTCATCTTCGGCGTGCTGAACCTGCTCCACCTGGCCCACGGCGAGGTCTTCATGGTCGGCGCGTACGTGGGTCTCGCGCTCGCGCTCGTCGGCTTTCCGGCGTGGGCGACCCTGGTGGGCGCCATGCTGGCGGCCGCCACCCTCGGCGTCCTCGTCGAGCGCGTCGCCTTCCGCCCGGTGCGCAACCGCGGAAGCCACGTCACCCCGCTGATCACGACGATCGCCGTCGGGCTCATGCTGCAGCACGCCGTGGTGAAGCTCTTCGGCGCCGAGCCCGTCGCCTTCCCGGCACCCTTCGCGTCGGCGTCGCTGGATTTCGGGCCGGTGACGCTCTCGACGCTCCAGGTGCTCATCCTCGGCACCTCCGTCGCGCTGATGGCGCTGCTCGAAGTGTTCCTGCGGGCCACGCCGACCGGCATGGCGATCCGCGCCACCGCCGAGAACCAGACGGTCGCCGGGCTCATGGGGATCAACGTGTCGCTCGCGATCGTCGTGACCTTCGCGATCGCGTCGGCGCTCGCCGGGGCCGCCGGCGTGCTGCTCGCCTGGAACTTCACGGCGCTGAGCCCGTTCTTCGGCGTCAAGGTCGGCCTCAAGGGCCTCGCGATCATGCTGCTCGGCGGCCTCGGCAACGTGACCGGCGCGATGGTCGGCGGACTCATCATCGGCGTGGTCGAGGTGCTGAGCGTCGCCTATCTCGCCTCCTCCTACCGTGACGCGTTCGCGTTCGCGGTGATGATCCTCATTCTGCTGGTGCGTCCGACCGGACTCTTCGGCGCGCGGCTACAGACCGGCTGAGGCGATCGTGCTCTCGGATCACACCGTCTCCATCCTGATCTTCGCCGGCATCGACGTGATCATGGCGCTGTCCTTCTTTCTGCCCGCCTCCGCGGGGCAGCTCTCCGCGGGTCAGGGCGGCTTCATGGCGCTCGGCGCGTACACCGCCGCGTACCTCAGCGTGCAGCACGGCACGCCGTTTCCCCTGGCGCTCGCCGCCGGCGGGCTCGTCGGCGGGCTCGTCGGGCTCGCGGTGGGCTTCCCGGCGCTGCGCCTGCGCGGGCTCTATCTGGTGCTCGTCACCTTCGGCTTCGGCGAGATGGTCCGCGTCCTCTTCCTCAACGCGCCGGCCTTCGGCGGCCCCGCGGGCTTCGCCGGCATTCCGCCCGCGACGACGATCTGGCACGTGCTCGGGCTGCTGATCGTCCTCGTCTACTTCTTCACGCGGCTCAACGGCTCGCGCATGGGGCGTGCGTTCGCGGCGCTCCGCGACGACGAGGCGGCGGCCGAGGCGATGGGCGTGAACTCGACCTACGTGAAGCTCGCGGCCTTCGCTGCCGGCGGCGTGATCGCCGGGCTCGGCGGCGCGCTCTACGCCCATTACACTCTCTTCATCGACCCGGAGGCATTCGGCGTCGGGCGGTCGCTCTTCGTGATGCTCTACGCGGTCTTCGGCGGCCTGGCGAGCTTCTGGGGCGCCGTCGCGGGCGCGACGATCCTCTCCGATCCTGCCCGAGATGCTCCGCTGGGTGAAGGATTGGCGCGAGATCTTCTACGGACTCCTGGTGCTGATCATGATGCTCGTCCGGCCGCAGGGCTTGCTCGACGCGCGCCTTGCTGGCCCGGCTATCGCTGCGCGGTGAGCGAGCCGCTGCTCGCGGTTGACCGGCTGTCCCGGAGCTTCGGCAAGCTCGTCGTCCTCGCGGACCTCGATCTGACGGTCGAGGCCGGCGGGATCCACGCGATCATCGGGCCGAACGGCGCCGGCAAGACCACCTTCTTCAACCTCGTCACGGGCGCCCTCAGCCCGGACGCCGGGCGCATCCGCTTCGACGGGAGCGAGATCGGCGGCCTGCCGGCCTATCGACGGACGGCGCTCGGCATTTGCCGGACCTTCCAGAACATCCGGCTCTTCGGCTCGATGACGGTGCTCGAGAACGTCCTGCTCGGGCTGCACTGCCGGACGCACGGCGGTCTCTTGTCTCCGCTGCTCGGCGTCCCCTTCCGCCGGCCGCGCGCCGAGGCGAGCGCACGTGACGCAGGCCGGCGAGATTCTCGAGCTGGTCGGGCTGGCGGCCAAGGCCGGACGACCGGCGGTCGAGCTGCCCTACGGCGAGCAGCGCCGGCTCGAGATCGCGCGCGCGCTCGCCAGCACGCCCAAGCTCCTGTTGCTCGACGAGCCGTCCGCCGGGATGAATACGCAGGAGACTCTCGAGCTCGAAGCGCTGATCGCGCAGGTCAACCGTCGTGGCGTGACGATTCTCTTGATCGAGCACAAGATGTCGCTCGTGATGAAGCTCTCGCGTGTCGTCACCGTGCTCAACTTCGGTCAGAAGATCGCCGAGGGGGCTCCTTTTGCTGATCCAGCGCGATCCGCGCGTCATCGAGGCTTATCTTGGTAGCGAATAGCTCTGGGCTAGCTCTTGCGCGTGAGGCGGGCGGGGCCTGTCATCGGGGTGCCCCGGGGTCGGCGGGCTCCGTCACCCGTTCGCTCGATTCGCAGCTCTTCGAGCTGCGGGCGAGACGAAGGGGTCCCACTCCGCCCGCCGACCCCGGGGCACCCCGATGCCACCCGCCCGTCTCCCCGCTCCGTCAGTACGGTCAGCTCGTTCGGCACGAGCAGGTCGATCAGCCACTATGGCGTTTACTTCCGCTGGCCGCGAGCTATGCAGCCTAGTCCGAGCGCTGGCTCTGGTTCACATCCGTCAGCGCTGCCTAATCCTTCGGCGCTGCTCGAGGTGGAGGATCTGCATGTGAGCTATGGGCGGATCCGCGCCGTGCAGGGCGTGAGTCTTGATCGTGCCGGAGGCGGCGGTTGTCGCGTTGATTGGGGCGAATGGGGCTGGGAAGTCGACGTTGCTGCGGGCGATCTCTGGGATCGTGCGGCCGCGGCGCGGGGCGGTGCGGTTTCGCGGGGAGAATCTCGTTGGGTTGCCCGTGCACCAGATCGTCCGGCGGAGGGTGATCCACGTGCCAGAGGGGCGTGGGATGCTGGCGCGCATGACCGTGCTGGAGAATCTCCGCATCGGCGGCTTCGCGCGACGGGACGGGACGGACGCGACGGCGGAGCTGGAGCGACGTGTTCGCGCTGTTTCCAGTGCTGCAGCAGCGGCGAGCACAGCTCGCCGGAAGCCTAAGCGGCGGCGAGCAGCAGATGCTCGCCCTCGGACGCGCGATGATGGCGGGTCCGCGCCTCCTGATGCTCGACGAGCCGTCGCTCGGCCTGGCGCCGCTCGTCGTGCGCGAGATTTTTCGAATTATCCCGCGGCTCACCGCGGAGGGAACGGCGGTGCTGCTCGTGGAGCAGAATGCGCGAATGGCGCTCCAGTGCGCGGCCCACGCCTACGTACTGCAGACCGGGCAGGTCGTCCTCTCGGGTCGCGCGGCCGATCTGCTCGCGACACCGGAGGTCCAGCGCGCCTATCTCGGCACGGGCGCGGCTTCGTGACCTTCGAAGACAAGGTGCGGCTACTCTCCGACCTCTACGGCGCGTTCAACCGGCGCGAGATCGACCGCGTCCTGTCGGCCCTGAGCCCGAGCGTCCGGTGGCCGAACGTGCTTGAGAAGAGCGAGCTTCGCGGCCACGCAGCGGTCCGCGCGTACTGGCTCGGCCAATTCGAGACCATCGAGCCGCGCGTCGAGCCACTCCAATTCGAGGAGCGTCAGGACGGCGTCGCCATACGGGTGCGACAGGTCGTGACGGTCAAGGCGACCGGACAGGTGGCCGAATCGACCGTGACACATACGTACCACTTCGACCAGGGCCTGGTGGTGTCGATGGCGGTGTCGTAGCCGATCCCCTGATGCCGGACCTGGCGTTCTTTCTGTTTCTCGTCGCGGACGGCGCGCTGGCCGGCTCGCTCTACGCCCTCGTCGCGCTCGCCTTCGTGGTCGTCTACAAGGCCTCCCGGATGATCAACTTCGCCGTCGGCGAGTGGACGATGCTGGGCGCGCGCACGGCGGCGGCCGCGAGCTACATGCTGGGGCTCGGGCTCGGCGGGGCGCTCGCCGTCGGCGGCGCCGGACTGGTCGCCCTGGCGCTGCTCTTCAATCAGATCGTCCTGCGCCCGCTGGCTGCGCAGCTCGCTGCTCTCGCTGATCATGCTCACCCTCGGCGTCGGGATCTTCATGCGCGGCGCCGCGACCGTTGTCTTCGCCGGCATCCCCCGGCGGATCGCCTCACCCTTTCCGCTGGACCCGCTCGTCGTCGGCGGTGTCCCGCTCTCGGTGGACAAGATCGTCGCTGCCGCGATTGCCGCCGCGTGCATCGCCGCGCTCAGCTGGTTCTTTCACGGCAGCCGCACCGGTCTCGCGCTGCGCGCGGTGGCCAGCGATCAGCAGGTCGCGCTGGCGGTAGGGATCGACCTCCATCGCCACTTCGCGATCACCTGGGCGCTGGTCGGGGTCCTCTCGGTCGCTGGCCGGCACGCTCTGGAGCTTCGCGTCGGGCGGCGGATTCGGGATCGAGCTGCTTGGCTTCAAAGTGTTCCCGATCGTGATCCTCGGCGGCCTCGACAGCCTGCCGGGCACCATCATCGGCGCGTTCGCCGTCGGAATCCTGGAATCACTCGTGGCAGGCTATCTCGATCCGATCGTGGGAGGCGGCTTCAGCCACGTCGCGTCCTACCTGGTGCTGATCGCGACGCTCTTCGTGCGCCCGTGGGGACTCTTCGGACGCCCGGATATCGAGCGGGTCTGAGGCCGGCCGATCGCCGGCCGCGGCTGCTAGGTCTCGAAAACCCGGTAGCCGCGGGCGTCGCTCTTCGCGCCGTCCTTGTAGTTGACGATTCGCCGGGGCGAGGTGTGCGTGCCCAGAAGCCGGAGCACCTCATCGCCCACCACGCGGAAGCTGTGCGGAACTTCCGGCGGGATCGCGATGGTGTCGCCCTTGCGGAGCATCACCTTGCTGTCTTCGCGGCCGTCGACCCACGCCTCGGCGACGCCGTCGAGAATATGCAGCACTTCCATGTAGGGATGCGAATGGACGGGCGCCACGTAGCCGGGCTGCGAGGTCTGGATGCCCGTACGAATCGGCGTGGTCCCCTCGTCGTCGCCGAGGATCAGCTGGTAGACCGCGTCCGGTCCGAACTTGACGACGTCGGTCTCGTCGAGGCGCACGACTTTGAGCTCGTCCATGACTTCCTCCTCCAGTCAACGGCTCAGGCCGACCGCGTGTGGCAGGGGGCGACGGACCACGCGGCACGCGAGCGCTGCTCCGCGACGGCTGGGCTCCATCCGGGCGCTCGACTTCCGCCGCCGCTTGCCGGGAACGGGTCCTTTCGCCCCCTGCCACACGCGGTCGGCCTGAGCCTCGGCTGGAGTCTCTCGCATCGGAGGAGCCAAGCGCAAGCTATGCCATGATAGGCGCATGGCGCTGACCGCGGAGATCGTCAAGGCGAAGGCGCGCGAGCTCGGCGCCGACGGCGTCGGAATCGCGGACGCCGCCGTGCTCAATGCGCATCCGCCCGACCCGGCGCATCCGCAGATCCCGATGCGGGTGTCGCCCGAGATCCGAAGCTGCATCGCCTTCTTCAAGCGCATCCCGGCCGGCGCCTTCCGCGCGCGCGACAACGCGTGCATCCACCACGTGGATCAGCTCGTGCTGCGCGAGATGGACCGCGTCGGCTACCGGATCGCGCGCTTTCTCGAGGAGCACGACCACTGGGCGTTCCAGACGGCGGCGCAAGAAACCGTCTGGGAGATGAAGAGCGCGAGCTACGGCTATCTCTCGACGCGGCACGTGGCGATCGAGGCCGGGCTCGGCACGATCGGCTTCGAGCTCAATCTGCTCACGAAGGAAGCGGGGCCGCGCTGCTACACGACCGTCGTGCTCACCGACGCCGTGCTCGAGCCGGACGGCAAGCTCACGGAGCAGCTCTGCATCGGCGAGCCGTGCTCGCGCTGCCTCTATTCTTGCCCTCCCGACGCCGTCCAGCACTGGGGGCTCGACAAGCGCCGCTGCGCGACCTTCGCGCAGGAGTTCGGCTTCTCGACGATCGTACGCGTCTTCAGCGGGTTCGTCGGCGCCGACGGCGATCGCGCGAAGCTCGCGACGCTCGGCGGCCACGAGTGGTTCGGCATCTGGCAGGGGCTCTTGCGCGTGGTCGGCGCCTTCGGCGACTGTCCGCGCTGTCTCGCCGTCTGCCCCGTGGGCGAGGACTACAACCGGTTCCTCAAGGAGGCGCAGCGCGAGATTCCCGAGAAGACCGACGAAAAGGTCGCGCGCGCCCGTGAGCTGCTCGGCATCAGGAAACGCGGCGAGCCGATCCGCGGCATGGCGGACGGCCGCGTCCGCTGGATCGGCGAGGACGGCTATCACCCGCCGGGCCGGCGCGCCGGAACTTCCGCGTGAGCCTCGACGCTGCCGCGGTCAAGGCGAAGGCCAAGGCGCTCGGCGCGGATCTGGTCGGCATCGCGCGCGGTGAGGTCCTGGATCATCACCCGCCCGATCCTTCGCGGCCGCAAACGCCAAGCCGTATCACGGCCGACGACTCGAAATCCGTCGTCATCCTGGCGCGCCGGCTCCTGACGGGGATCAACCGGCTGCGCGGCCACGACGATCGGCACAAGCAGTACTCGACCGAGCTCGTGCTGACCGACCTCGAGGAGATCGAGCTGAAGCTCGTCTATTTCCTGGAGGACGCCGGCTTTCCGTCGATCACGGTGCCGCCGGTGCACTTCGACCCGCGCCACTACGATCCGAAGGGCGACACGCGCGGCCCGCTCTCGCTCGCGCACGCGGCCGTCGAGGCCGGGCTCGGTACGCTCGGCCTGAACCTCATGCTCTTGACGCCGGAGTACGGCCCGCGCGTGATGCTCGGTGCCGTGCTCACAAGCGCCGAGCTCGAGCCGGATCGGCCGATCGCCGAAGCGCTGTGTCTCGGCGAAGCGTGTGGACGCTGCCTCCTCGCCTGCCCCGCCGACGCGATCGGCCAGTGGACGCTCGACAAGGAGCGCTGCGCCCCGCTCGCGTCGCCCTACGGCTTTACCTACCTGATGGGCCACGTCGAGCGCCTGGTGAAGGCCTCGCGCGACGAGCAGCTGGCGCTCCTGAAGTCGAAGGAGTCGTTCATGAGCTGGCAGTCGATTCTGCGTGGTGTCGGCGTCTATTCGGGGTGCACGCGCTGCGTCGACGTGTGTCCGGTCGGTCGCGACTACGACGCGCACCTGAAGGACGCGCAGGAGGAGATCGCCGAGCGGACACCGGAGAAGGAAACCCGGCTGGCGCAGATGGCGCGCCGCCGCGACTCAGGCGACCGTGGACCCCACCACGCGCGCTCGGCGCGTTGGATCGACGGCCCCATCGCACGTTAGAGGCTCCGACCGGGCCAGATATGTAAGTCTTGCGCCCGCATGTCACGCAGGCGACGCAGGTCTGGTTGGGAAGCGTGCGCAATCATTGACGGGCCCCCTGGCACTTTCATTGCAATTTCCGGCCTCTAGGGTTCCATGTCGGGTGCACAGGAGGCTCTACGATGCCGAAAAGGAATTCGCTGATCATTGGGCTCGCGCTCGGGATGACCGGTCTCTCCGTCGCTGCGGCCACTGCGGCGCAAGTGAACGTCGGGGTGAACATCGGCATACCAGCGCCGCCCCCGATTGTGTTGCCTGCGCCTCCACCGGTCGTCGTCGTGCCCAACAGTCCCGTCTCCTACGTCCCAAGCGTCAACTACAACCTCTTCGTGTACGGTGGGCACTACTACTCTTTTCACGACGGCGCGTGGTTCTATGCCAGCCGTCACAGCGGTCCGTGGGTTTTCATGCCAACCGAGCGGGTGCCCCGGCCGGTCATCGGCGTCCCGGTGACGTACTACAAGGTCCCGCCGGGCCACGCCAAGAAGATGGGGAATGCGCCGGGAGGTCCCGCGTCTTCCGCGCGTGGGTGCCCGCCCGGACTAGCGAAGCAAGGACGCTGCTAGAGATCTCGCATATACGATTCGCGAAACGCGCCGTTCACGCGAACGGATCGTCGTCCGCCCCCTCGCGCCACACGTATTCCATGTTCCGCGCCGAGGTCAGCGCCATGTCGCGGCCGTGCATTCGCGCGATGAGGCTCAGCGCCATATCGATGCCGGCCGAGACCCCGGACGAGGTCAGCACGTCGCCGTCGTCGACCCAGCGGGCCTTGCGCTTCCAGAGGACGCGCGGGCCCTGCTGGGTCACCCAGTCCCAGGCGATCTTGTTCGACGTCGCGGGGCGGCCGTCGAGCAGGCCGGTGCGCGCGAGCAGCGCCGAGCCAGTGCACACGGTCGTCGTGATACGGGCGCGCCGGCTGGCGGCGGCGAGGCGCTCGAGGAACGCCTGGTCGGCGACGGCTTTGCGCGAGCCGAAGCCGCCGGGGATCAGCAGAATGTCGTAGTCGGGCGCCTTCTCGAAGCCCCACTCGGCCCAGCTTGCGGGTCCTTCTCCGGCTTTCACCTGCCCCGGCTCGCTCGCCATCGAAAAGATCTCGAACAGCGGCCGGCGCTTGCCGTCGGGTTGCACGATCCGGCACGACGCGAAGGCCTGGACGGGGCCGTACACGTCGAGAACGGTAAAACCCTCGAACAGGGCGACGGCGACCCGCTGAAGGGGCGGCGCGCTGCTCATGCCAGTTCTCCCAGGAGCGGAACCTTCGCCTTGGCGTAGGTCAGCTTCTCGGTGATGCGGCCGTCCACGACGTGGATGATGTCGAGCCCGCGCCACGCCGCCGGTCCGCGCTTGGTCTCGAGGGTGCACTGCCAGCGGATCAGGGCCTTGCCCGCGACGGCGTCCACGAACAGGTCTTCGGTGTTGAAGCGCATCTTGCCGTAGTCGCCGCGGAACTGGGGCACGAATGCCGCCCGGATCGCCACCGCGCCGCGGTTGATCGTGCCGGTGAACTCGTCGTAGACGGCGTCCTCGGCCATGAACGACATCACGCCGTCCAGGTCGTCTCGGTTGAACGCTTCGGTGAATCGGATCACCAGATCCGCAAGCTTCTCGCGCTCCATCCTCGTCTCCTCGTCTCGCCGGGCGGCGATGTCACACCACCGGCTGCCGTGTCTATCCACCGCTGGTGACGATACCGCCTCGCTACCGCTACCGCCAGCCCTTGACGCCAGGAGAAGGACGTTTCCGCCCGCCGACCCCACGTCGTCCTACGCGCCAATGGCATCGGCGTGCGAAGATTCTCTCGGGAGGTGTTGGCATGGCAGTCGCGCTGTCGGGCCCCAGCTTCTTCGAGACGGTCAACCTGTATTTCGACAAGGCGGCTGCGCTCACCGACTATCCCGACGGCCTCCTCGAGCAGATCAAGGTGTGCAACTCCGTCTACGCCTTTCAATTTCCGATCCGGCGCAACGGCGGCTACGAGGTCATCAGCGGGTGGCGGGCGCAGCATAGCCACCACCGCGTCCCGGTCAAGGGTGGTATCCGCTACGCGCCCACGGTCGACGAGGACGAGATCAAGGCGTTGGCGGCCCTCATGACGTACAAGTGCGCGATCGTCGACGTACCGTTCGGCGGGGCCAAGGGCGGCGTCCGGATCGACACCAAGAAATACACGGTGCCGGAGCTCGAGCAGATCACCCGGCGCTATACGGCCGAGCTCATCAAGAAGAACTTCATCGGCGCCGGCCTCGATGTCCCCGCGCCCGACTACGGGACGGGACCGCGCGAGATGGCGTGGATCTACGACACCTATTCGGCGTTCTATCCGGGCTCGATCGACGCCATGGCTTGCGTCACCGGAAAGCCCGTCACGCAGGGCGGGGTTCGCGGGCGGGTCGAGGCGACCGGCCGCGGCGTTTTCTTCGGACTTCGCGAGGTGTGTGACCAGGCCGACGACATGAAGGCGCTCGGACTCTCGCGCGGGCTCGAGGGCAAGCGAGTCATCGTGCAGGGGCTCGGCAACGTCGGCTACCACAGCGCCAAGTTCTGTCAGGAGGCGGGCTGTCTCATCGTCGGCCTCTCCGAGCGTGAGGGCGGCATCTATCGCGACGAGGGGCTCGACGTCGACGCGGTCGTGCAGTTCCAGAAAGAGACGCGCTCGATCGTGAACTTCCCGGGCGCCCGGAACATCGCGCCGACCAACCTCACGTTGGAGGCGGACTGCGACATCCTGATTCCGGCGGCGCTCGAGGGCCAGCTGACGCGTGAGAACGCGCCGAAGATCCGGGCGAAGATCGTGGCGGAGGCGGCGAACGGTCCGACGACGGCCGAGGCCGAGAAGATTCTGCTCGACCGCGGCGTCTTGATCATTCCGGACATCTACCTCAACGCCGGGGGCGTGACGGTCTCGTACTTCGAGTGGATCAAGAACCTGTCGCACGTCCGCTTCGGCCGCGTCGGCAAGCGGTTCGAGGAGGCGGCCTCCGACCGCATGCTCACGGCCGTCGAGAAGGCGACGGGAGTCTCCTTTCCGCCGGAGGAGCGGCTGAAGATCGCCCGCGGCGCCGACGAGATCGACCTGGTCAACTCCGGGCTCGAGGAGACGATGATCAGCGCGTATCACCAGATCCGCGAGCTGTGGAAGACCACACGCGCCGGCGATCTCCGAACCGCGGCGTTCCTCAACGCCTTGAAGAAAGTTGCGGCGACCTACCTCGAGCTCGGCATCTTTCCCTGAGCTAGCCCGTCCACTGGTACTTCTTCACCGCCTTCTCGTTCAGCTCGGTGCCCCACCCCGGCGCCGTCGGGATCTTCATGTGGCCGTCCGCGATCTCGGGCAGCGCGGTGAAGAGCTCGTCGCGATACGGGGTCTGCTCCGGGTCGCTCTCCATGATCCGCACGTTCGACACCGACGCGCACAGGTTGAGGCTCTGGAACGTGCTGAGGTGGCCGTTGTAGTTGTGGGGCGCGATGTTCAGCTCGAACGTCTCGGCGAGGTCGGCGACCTTCTTCGCCGCCGAGAAGCCCTGCCACTGCACGTCGACCTTCACGACGTCCATCGCGTGCAGCTCGAAGTACGGCCGGTATTGTCGGATCGTCTGCAGCTGCTCGCCCGAGCAGATCGGCGCGCGCACGGACGACTTCAGCTGCGCGAGCGCGTGCGGGTCCTGGTTGTCGATCTCGAGCCAGAAGAGGTCGTAGGGCTCGAGCGCCCGGCCCACGCGGATCGCCTCGCTCGGCTTGAAATTCACGTTGATGTCGAGACAGATGCCGACGTCGGGGCCGACGGCGTCGCGCATCACCCCGATCTGCGCCACCGCCTGCTTCACGATGTCGCGTGACGCCACCTGGTCGTGCGGGCCGAGACGGCCCTGCGAGATCGCGCGCGCCGGCTCGCCGGGCCAGATGATGTTGGTCTTGAACGCGGTGTAGCCGCGCGCCGGCGCCTCGCGCGCGGCGTCGGCCAGATCTTGCAAGGTCTTGAGCGGCTTCACGCCGAGGAGCTTCCAGTTGTTCGCCCGGTAGGTCGCCAGGTGCGACCAGTAGACCCACTGGCGCTCGCGGTGCGGCCCGCCCATGAGCTTGTAGACCGGGACGCTCAGGGCCTTGCCGGCGAGATCCCACAGCGCCAGCTCGATCCCCGCGATCGCCTGCTGGGTCGCGCCGTATGGCGCCTGACGAACGGCACGGTACATGTCGAGGTAGTGCTTCTCGACGGCCGTCGGGTCCTTGCCGATCAGGCGATGGCCGAGGTCCTGCACGAGGCCGATCAGGCCGCGCGTGATGCCGTCCGACCCGAACTCGCTATAACCCGTGAGCCCCGCGTCGGTGCGGATCGCGCAGAAGAGCCACGGCCGCGGCGGCGTGAAGCCATTGGACACCACGAAGGTCTCGATCCCGGTGATCTTCATCTCGTTTCCTTTCATAGTCGCCTTGGCTCAGTCGAGCCGCGGGGTGAAGCTCTTGACTGAGACGTACTGGTTGGGCCACGGGAGGTCCCATTCCTGTTCGTACGCCGCGTGCCGCGTCCAGTACGGATCGTACAGATGCCCGCGGGCCAGCACGCAGAGATCGGCGCGTCCCGCGGCCAGGATGCTGTTCACGTCGTCGTAGGAGGCGATGCCGCCGACCGTCATCGTCGGGATGCCGGCTTCGCAGCGGATGCGGTCGCTGAACGGTGTCTGGTAGAGGCGGCCGTACGCGGGCTTCTGGTGGGGCACGGTCTGCCCGGTCGAGACCGTGACGATGTCGCAGCCGTGCTCGCGGAGCTTGCGCGCGAAGCCGACGGCCTCGTCGAACTCGAGCCCCCCGGCGGCCCAGTCGGTTGCGGAGATCTTCACCGAGATCGGCCGGTCCGCCGGCCAGACGGCGCGAACCGCGTCGAGGACTTCGAGCGGATATCGAGCGCGGTGCTCCGCCGAGCCGCCGTAGTCGTCGGTTCTGATGTTGGTCAGCGGCGAAATGAAGCTCGCCAGGAGGTAGCCGTGGGCCATGTGGAGCTCGAGCATGTCGAAGCCCGCCTGCTCGGCCATGCGAGCGGCGCCGACGAACTGATCGCGCACCCGTTTCATGTCCTCACGGTCCATGGCCTTCGGCGTCTGGCTGTAGGGATGATACGGGAGCGCGGACGCGGAGATGAGCGGCCAGTTGCCCTCCCCTAGCGGCTCGTCCATGCCGTCCCAGAGAAGTCGAGTCGAGCCCTTGCGGCCGGCGTGGGCGAGCTGGAGCGCGATGCGCGCCGAGCTGGCGGAGTGGACGAAATCGACGATCCGCTTCCAGGCGGCCACGTGCTCGGGCTTGTACATGCCGGTGCAGCCCGGCGTGATCCGGCCCTCGCGGCTCACGTCGGTCATCTCCGCGATGACGAGCGCCGCGCCCCCGACGGCGCGCGAGCCCAGGTTCACCAGGTGCCAGTCGCCGGGCGTCCCGTCCTCGGCCGAGTACTGGCACATCGGCGACACCACGATGCGGTTGGAGAGCAGCATCTCGCGCAGGCGGAACGGCGTGAACATCGGAGGCGGCGGCGGGGCGGCGGGGATCGGCGACCCGGCTTTGCTGCTCGGCACGCGAGGCAAACCATCGGTCGACCTCGGCCACGAACCCCGGGTCGCGAAGCTTGAGATTGTCGTGCGTCACGCGCAGGCTCCGCGTCAGGAGGCTCATGGCGAACTGGATCGGCTCGAGGCGGCCATGATAGCGCTCGGCCGCCTCGAACCACTCGAGGCTCACCTGCGCCGCGCGCTGCAGGCGCTCGACTTCCGGGCGCCGGTCGTCCTCGTATGCCGTCAGCGCCTTGGCGACGTCGCCATGGCGCTGGAGTGCCTGCGCCAGCGCGATCGCGTCCTCCAGCGCGAGCTTCGTTCCCGAGCCGATGGAGAAGTGCGCCGTGTGCGCGGCGTCGCCGACCAGCACGACGTTGCGATGACGCCAGCTCCCATTGCGAACCGTCGGGAAATTTCGCCAGAGCGAACGGTTCTTCAGAAGCCGGTGCCCCTGGAGCTCCTCGGCGAAGAGGCGCTCGCAGAAGACCAGGGTCTGGTCTTCGTCCGCCTGGTCGAGGCCCGCGCGCCGCCAGGTGTCTTCGGTCGCCTCGAGGATGAAGGTGGACATCGACGCGTCGTATCGGTAGGCGTGGACGCGCCAGAGGCCGTGCGCGCTCTCCTTGAAGAGGAACGTGAAGGCCGGGTACGGAAACGTCGTGCCGAGCCAGACGAACTTGTTGAGCCGCCAGTCGATCTGCGGCTGGAAGTGCTCGGCGTAGCGGCTCCGAACGAGGCTATTCACGCCGTCCGCGCCCAGGACGAGGTCGGCGTCGTCGTACTCGGCCGGGTCGCCGACCTCACGCTGGAACTCGAGCTTCACGCCGAGCTCTCGGCAGCGCCGCTGCAGGATGTCGAGCAGGACCTGGCGTGACATGCCCGCGAATCCGTGACCGGCCGAGGTCAAGACCTGGCCGCGGTAGTGGATGTCGATGTCGTCCCAGTGCGCGAAATGGCTCGTGATCTCGGCGTGGCTTTCGCGATCGGCCTCGGCCACGTGCTCGAGCGTCGCGTCGGAGAACACGACCCCGAACCCGAAGGTGTCGTCGGCCCGGTTTCGCTCGACGACGGTGATGTCGTGGGCGGGGTCCGACTTCTTCATGAGCAGGCTGAAGTAGAGCCCGGCCGGGCCGCCCCCGATCGAGACGATCCTCATCGCCTCGATTCTAAGGCAACGAGTGAGGCTTACTTCGGAAGCTTGACCGTTTGCGTCACCGTCCGGAGCGCGGGGAACTGCTCCTCGTGCCAGGCCACGAGGAAATCGCCCGCGGGCGCGACCTTCACGTCCGGGGCATAGGCCTTCACCGCCTGGTGAGCACGCGCACCGGCCCGAGCGTGCGCCCGCCGTCGGCGCTCGCGCGCATCAGCACGCGCCGCCGGACCGCGGTGGCGTCCTCCCAGACTATCACCGCCCGCCCGGCCGGGCTGACGGCGAGCCGCACCTGGTCGGGGATGGAGCCCGACGATGTGGTGACGGGCACGGCCGGGCCGAAGCGCTTGCCGTCCGGCGAGGTCGCGAACAGCATGCGCGGCAGCCCGCGCGCCCCTTCCGTGTACCACGCGGCGTAGAGCTGGCCGCGACCGTCCATCGCCACGCTGCCCGCCGCGATGCGGGCACGCGTTGATCTTCCAGTTGTCGTCGCGGACCCGCGTGGGCGCCGCGAACGTGCGCCCGCCGTCGCGCGACAGGCCGAGGACCATGTCGCGCATGTCGCCGGGAAAGACCTTGCGCCAGGGCACCGCCACGCTGTCGCCCGGCCCCGCGGCGAGGGCCACGCGGCAGCACACGCACGTCTCGCCGTCGAGCTTGCGCGGTGGTCTCCACGCGCTGGCCCGCGGTCGCCGACCCGCGCAAGGAAGGTGGCGGCGTTGGCCCGCGCCGCGCGGCTGTCGAGCCAGGAGACGAGCACGGCGCCGTCGGGCATCACGGCGAGGCCCTCGAACGAGTGCGAGATCGGCGTGTCGTCGGTGACGCGCACGGCACCTCGAACTCCGGCCGCCGTCCAGCGAGCGCGACAGCCGGAGGTCGGACGCGAACAGGGCCCCCGCCGGCTTGGCGCGTGACGACCACGACAGGTACATCTCCCCGCCCGGGCCCGGTGACGAGGAGCCGGTGAATGGTGGAGGGAGTCCACCATCAGGTCCGGCGGGTTGACGCGGACCGGCCGCGGCGCGCGCCGGGCCGGCCACGTAGAGGTTGTTCTGCCTCGCCCTCCGGGCGCTCCACGCGACGATCGGCGCTCCGTCGGCGCGCCATGCCGAGCGCCGGGGCCGAGACGTGCGACCTCGTGGCCGCCTTGCCGGGGGGCCAGCTCGGGCGCGCTCCCGGGGCCGCGCCACGGAGGCCGCCGGCGGGGCATGGCCAGCGCAGAAGGCAGCGCGAACGCGACGGCGACGACGATCATCATTTCACCTCCACTCCACGCCGCCGTAGAAGGCGCGGCCGTCCCCGGGCTCGAAGTAGCGCCGTTGGCGTTGTCCACGACGACCGACGAGACGTAGTTCGTGTTGGCGAGGTTCCGCGCCTCGAAGAAGACGCTCAGGTTCATGCGGCTTGAGTCGTATCCCATGTGACGTTGCCCAGCGCATAGCTCGGGGTTCACGGTGTTCGCGCTGTTGACGAAATAGCCGACCGGCACCCACTCGACGCTCGGCGCGATCCAGAAGCCCGAAAAATGGTCGTAGCGCAGCTCGCCCCGGATGAAGTGCTCGGGGAGCCCCCGGAATCTAGTTGTTGTTGAAGACGGATCGTCGACGAAGACGAAGCGCGACTACGTGTAGGCGACGCGCGTGGCGAAGGCATCGCCGCGGCCGCCCAGACCCATGCTCTTGGCCGCGTCCCGGACGACCACGGCGCCGGCGCCGAATTCCACGCCCGTGTGCCGCGAGCGATCGATGTTGGTGAAGCGCGGGATCGTGAACGGCGCGCCCGGGAACGGCTGGACGTTCATGTTCCGGATCTCGTCCCACAGCTCGATGTCGTACACGGCGACGTCCCAGGTCAGGCGGTTGCCCACGTGCCACGCGTGCCCACCTCGAACTGCCACGCCGTCTGCGCGTTGAGCTGGCTCAGATCGCCGCCGATCTGGCCCGGCGCCGTCAGCTCGAGGATAGCGGCGGCTCGGACGCACGGCTCGCGTTGCCGAACACCTGGATCGTCGGCACCACCCTCCAGATGAAGCCGAGCTTCGGGTGAACGAGAAAAAGTCCACCGAGTCGGACTGGTTGCCGTTGGTGAGGAACTGATCGCGGACCTCTCGGATGGCCTATTGAGCTCGGGCGCCGAGGACGGCCGTGAAGGTCGGAACGATGTCGAACTGGTCCTCGGCGTAGGCGCCGACGTTGTCGAGACGTTGATCTGCTCCTTCGTCAGCGCCCCGCGATGCCCGTTCAGGTTCTGCGAAGTTCGAGTCGTTCTGGCGGGTCGAGAAGTATTGCAGGCCGGCGATGAACCGGTTCCCGGCGCGAACAGTGGCGCTGCCGCCGACGTACCGGAGCTCAGTGCCCCAGTTCCACGTGCCTGGTCGATGACGGCGAAGCTGAGCGGATGGTCGAGGTCCTGGTAGTCGAGCTGGGTTTTCCATTCCAGGGCCTGGGTCTGGCCGAGTGGCGTCCGGAGGGTCAGGCCGCCGCGGCCGTAGTCGTAGTTCCGCTCCTGCCGGAACTGGGCGACGGTCGGGTCTTGCTGGCGCGGGTTCTCAGGAACTCCTGTAAGGTCAAGGCACCGGGCAGCTCTTCCTCGCTGTGGGTGTACCCGAGATCGAGGCGAATCGTGGTGCCGCCCGAAAAGCGGTATCCGAAGGTGCCGAAGGCGCGACGGCGCACCTGCTCGCTGTGATCGCGATAGCCGTCGAGCTCGGTGTCGGCGAACGCCGCGTAAAGATCGAAGGGACCGTAGACCTGGCCGGTCCCGATGTAGTTCTTCAGAAAGCCGAACGAGCCGGCCTCGCTACGGAGCTCGACCAGGCCCGCATCGTAGCCGGTCTTGCTGACGAGATTGATCGCTCCGCCCAGGGTGTAGCCGCCGTATGCAGCGCGTTGGCGCCCTTGTAGACCTCGATTCGCTTGGTCGTCCAGAGCTCGAGGGCCTCGAAATCGCTGAACCCGTCGGCCTGTCCGTAGATGAAGCCGTCGATCAGGATGTTGATGCCGCGCAAGTGGAAGTTGTTGCGCAACCCCGAGCCGCGGATCGAGAGCTGGCTTTCGTCGGCGGCGCCGAAGCGTGGACGGATCATGACGCCCGGAACGAAGTCGAGCACGTCTCTGAGGTTGGCCCCGCGAGTCTGCTCGATCGCCTTTTGATCGATGACGGCGGTGCCGCCCGGAACGCGCGAGAGCTCCTCGCTGGCCTCCTGATCGGTGCGCGTCCGGTCCGCCGGCACCCGCACGCCTTCGACCACGACGGGTTCGAGCCGGGGCGGCGACTGCTGGCCTGGGGGCGCCGAGGGCGGCTGGGCCAGGGCCGGAACGGCGAGCAGCACGATGAGAACCGCCACGACGACTCGCATGAACGCTCTCCTATCGAAGTCGAAACTCCACGGGGAGCAACACCCACACGCCGACCGCTTCGGCTCCGCGCCTGGCCGGCTCGAAACGCCAGCGCTTCACGGCCTCGGCCGCCGCGCTGTCGAGGTCGGGATGTCCAGCGGATTCTTGAATCAGCACCTCCGTGACGCGACCATCGGCGGCGACGTACACACGGAGAGTCGTCATCCCCTGGATGCCGAGGCGCCGCGCGCTGCTGGGATACGACGGCCGCACCTGATAGCCGCCGCGCGGGATCGCCGTCTGGGTGATGCCGTCGGCGGGGATCGCCGCCACGCTCTTCGGCGGTGGTGCCGGAGCGTTGGCGCTCGAGCCGCCGCGGCCTGCCTCGACCGGCAGCTCGACCGCGGACGAGTCCCCCGCGGCCTCGAACGATGTCGCGGGAGCCGATGGCGTCGCGGGCTCCCGCACCGCAGGCGACGGCTCGGCGGCCGGAGGGGGAGGCAGAGGTGCGCGAGTCTCGACCGGCTCCGGCTCGGACGCGGGGGCCGGCATCGGGGTCGCGATCGGCTTGGGCAAGGTGAGCTTCTCGGGCTTGGGCCGAGGGGGGCCAGGGGCGGGAGCCTCAACGAGGCGAGGCGACTCGATCAGGGTCAAGTCGGCCATGAGGACCGCCGGCACTTTGGGCACCACGAGCTCACGACCGATGGCGATCGCGGCGCAGACGAGCACCACGTGGATCAGGCACGAAACGCCGAGCGTCGCGCACCGGTGTAGCGAAATCACTTTCCTCATGAGTCCACGAAATCCGCCTCTCGCGCCTTGAATGTGGATCGAACTCAGACCCGGGGTCGCCGGGTCTGCGCATCGGAACGGAACAGCGAGCTAGGCGGAGATCGGAGGCGCGCGACCCCGGTGGGCCGCGAGGCACGACGATTCGAAGGCGAGCGGGCGCTGCAGGACGACATGCTCCGGCAAAGTCAGAACGAGGTGCGCTTGTGTCGTGCCGTCGACCAGGGTGCCCGCGAGATGCGCGGTCGCGGCCGCCACGGAACACGCCGCCTCCGAACGGACATCGCCGAGATGGTGAACCGAATGAAGGCCGTTCTCGAACGCGAACAATCCCAGGATCAGGACGATCGCGAGCGCGAGCGCGCGCCGCGGGCGGCGCCAGGCAATGGCGAGCACCGCCGCCACCACGAGCATCGCGGGCCACGGGATCGCGGGAGATACCGGCGCGGCAGACCATGCCATGGTCGCCGCAGGCGTCGCCGCCACGGACGTCGCCGCCGCGGGCGGGTCGGCCGCGGCCCCGGAGGGCGGGGTGCGCCCACGCCGGCGTGCCCGAGAAGAGCGACACGGCCAGCACCACCGCCGATACGAGAGCAAAGCCGCGTAACATCGGGCCAATCCTAGCACGGATCCGAGAGCGCGGAGCTCGGCCTCGCCCGCGCCGTGGGCCACACCACCGAGGTCCCCCAGCCCGTGTCCGCTTCATTGACAGGCCCCGGCCGCCTTCGGCATAGTCGGCGGCGGTGGCGAAGATCGTGTTTCGCGAGTACGACCAGCAGGCGCTCGACGCCGAGTACAACAACCGCGAGAAGGTCCAGGACAGCGCCGACTGGCTGTCGCGGTACGCGATCGCCAGCGCCGAGACGCGCGCCTCGCTCGAGTGCCGGCTCGACCTCGCCTACGGCCCGCATCCCGGCGAGCGCCTGGACGTCTTTCCCGCGCGCGACGGGCCCGCACCGGTCCACGTGTTCGTTCACGGCGGATACTGGCATCGCCTGGACAAGTCCGACTCGAGCTTCGTCGCGCGGGCGTTCCAGCCGTCGGGCGCGGCCGTCGTCGTGATCAACTACGCCCTGATCCCGACGGTCGACATGGACGAGCTCCTGCGCCAGTGCCGCGCGTCGATCGTCTGGGTCCACCGCCACGCCGCGTCTTTCGGCGGCGATCCGAACCGGATCGTCGTGTCGGGCCACTCCGCCGGCGGGCATCTGGCCGCCATGCTGATGTCGACCGACTGGAGCGCCTTCGCGGGCCTGCCCGCCGACGTCATCAAGGCCGGCTGCGGCATCAGCGGGCTCTACGATCTCGAGCCGATCCGCCTCTCGTACCTCAACGAGGTCCTGAAGCTCACGCCCGAGTCGGCGCACCGCCTGAGCCCGGTGCACTGTCCGCCTGCGCGCTCCGGGCCGCTGCTGCTCGCCGTCGGCGGGCTCGAGGGGCCCGAATACCACCGTCAGGGCGAGGAGCTGGCCGCGGTGTGGCGGACCAAGCGGCTCCCGTGCCAGGCGCTCGATATGCCCGGGCTTCACCACTTCTCGATCCTCACCGAGCTCGAGGATCCGGGAACCACCTTGAGCCGGCTGCTGCTGCGTCAGATGGGCTTCCGCTGAGGCGTAGAATTCGGTTGAATGGCCGACTTCCTGCCCTTCGTCCGCCGCTGGTTCGATGAGACCTTCGCCGAAGCCACCCGCGCTCAGCGCGAAGGCTGGGATGCGATCGCCTCCGGCCGCGATACGCTGATCGTCGCCCCGACCGGCTCGGGCAAGACCCTGGCCGCGTTCCTGTGGGCCCTCGACTATCTCTGTCGGCTCGGCCTCGATCGCCAGCTCGAGGATCGCGTCTACGTCGTCTACGTCTCGCCGCTGCGCGCGCTCAACAACGACATCGAGAAAGAATCTCCGGGCGCCGCTGGCCGGCATTCGCGCCGCGGCCGCGGCCGAGGAGCTGAAGCTGCCGGAGATCCGCGTGGCCGTGCGCACCGGCGATACCCTGGCCGCTCAGCGTCAGGCGATGACGCGCCGCCCGCCGCACGTCCTGATCACGACGCCCGAGTCGCTGTTCATCTTGCTCACGAGCGAGCGGTTCCGTCCGGCGTTCGCCCACACACGGTTTCTCATCGTGGACGAGATCCATGCGCTGATGGGATCCAAGCGCGGCGCACACCTCGCGCTCTCGCTCGAGCGCCTCCAGGCGCTCGTCGAGGCCCGCGAGGGCGCGCGCCGCCCGCAGCGGATCGGCTGCTCGGCGACGGTGAGTCCCATCGAGTCGGCGCGCGACTTCCTGACGGGCGCGACCGCGACGGACGCCGTCACCGTCGACGCCGGCTTCACGCGCGATCTGGACCTGCAAGTCATCGCGCCGGTGGACGACTTTCTGACGGCGCCGAGCGACACCATCTGGGAGGCGGCGCTCCAGCAGATCGCCGAGCTGGTCCAGGCGCATCGCACCACCCTCGTCTTCGCCCAGAGCCGTCGGGCCGCCGAGCGCCTCGCGCGAGACCTGAACGACCGCATCCCCGACGGCCGTGTCGCGGCGCACCACGGCTCGCTCTCGCGCCGCGCGCGCCTCGAGGCCGAGAATCGGCTGAAGGACGGGCAGCTGCAGGCACTCGTGGCCACCTCGTCCCTCGAGCTCGGGATCGACGTCGGCGCGATCGATCTGGTCGTGCAGCTGCAGTCGCCGCGCAACATCGCCGCCGCGCTGCAGCGGGTCGGCCGCGCCGGCCATCTGCTGAGCCGTACCTCGAAGGGGCGGATCGTCGTGACCAAGGGCGAAGAGCTGCTCGAGGCGGCCGCGGTCGTCCGCTCGATCCACGAGCGCCACCTGGATCGGGTCGTCATGCCCGACGCGCCGCTCGACGTGCTGGCGCAGCAGATCGTCGCTTCCGTCGCCGCCGAGTCCTTGACGGTCGACGCCCTGCACGCGCGGCTGCGCAACGCGGCGCCGTATCGCGAGCTCTCGCGCGAGGCCCTGGTCGCGGTCATCCGATCGGTCGCCGAGCCGCTGCCGGCCGAGGTCAAGGGCGCGGCGCCGCGAATCCTGTGGGACCGCGTGAACGATCGGCTGCACGCGCGCCGCGGCAGCCGATTCCTGGCGCTCACCTCGGGCGGCACCATTCCCGACAACGGCCTCTACGACGTCTTCGTCGCGGAGACCGATCTGAAGGTCGGCACGCTCGACGAGGAGTTCGTGACCGAGAGCCTGCCCGGCGACGTGTTCCTGCTCGGCTCGCACTCGTGGAAGATCGTCAAGGTGCGCGCCGATCGAGTGCTGGTCGAGGACGCGCAGGGCATGTCGCCGACGATCCCGTTCTGGAAGGGCGAGCACCCCTCGCGCTCGTGGGAGCTGGGGACGGCCGTCGGGCGGCTACGCCGCGACGCTGCCGAGCGCGTGGACCGCCCGGATTTCGCCGAGTGGGCGGCGGCCACGTGCGGCCTCGATCCGCGCGCCGCCTCGGCGATGCACGCCTGGCTCGTGAAGGCCGGCGAGGTCCTCGACGGCGTACCGGACGATCAGGGGATCGTGGTCGAGTCGTTCTCGGACGAGATGGGCGGCCGCCACGCGATGATCCACTCGGTCTTCGGCATGAAGGTCAACGGCGCGTGGGGCATGGTCTTGAAGGAAAAGCTGCGGCGCGGCGGCCTCGTCGCCGAGGCGAGCCACGTCGACGACGGCATTCTCCTCTCGTTCGCGCCGGGCCAGGTGCCGCCGTCGCCCGAGCGTCTGATCACGTTCATCGCGCCGGAAGAGGTCGACACCTTGCTGGGCAAGGCGCTGATCGGCACGCCGCTCTTCGGCACGCGCTTCCGCCACTGCGCGATTCGCGCGCTCTTCATCCCGCGCATGTACCGTGGTCAGCGGACACCCGCCTATCTCCAGCGCCTCAAGGCCGACGCGCTGCTCGAGTCGGTCGGCGGTCAGGCCGAGTTCCCGATCGTGGCCGAGACTCTCCGCGAGTGCTTCCACGACGCGCTCGACGTGACGCGCCTGCGCCGCCTGCTGGAGCGTCTGCACGACGGCGAGATGTGGCGGCGCCACGTGGACACGCCGCTGCCCTCGCCCTTCGTGTATCCGCTGCTGCTCGCGTGGGACTGGGCCTATCTGGGCGCCGGCCACGCCGAGGAGCGGCGGAGCGACGCCGTCACCATGCGCAAGGCGTGGTCCGTGGCGCCGGGCCCGCTCAGGCCGGAGATCGTCGCGGCCGTCGAGGCGGAGCTGCAGAAGACGGCGCCCGATCGGCGCGCTCGGGACGCGAACGAGCTGGCGGGCATCCTCGACGATCTCGGCGATCTGACCGAAGCGGAGATCGCCGCGCGCGTGGTCGCCGACGCCCCGGCGCTGATCGGCGCCCTCGCCGCAGAGCGGCGGATCGTCGCGCTCGACTTCGCGAGCGGCCGGCACGCGTGGGTCGGGGCGACGGACGTCGCGCTCTATGCGATCGCTCGACGTCGCGGACGGGCTCGAGCGCCTCGCGCTGCGTCTTCTGAGAACGCGCGGGCCTGTAACCGCGGCGTGGCTCGCGGAGCGCTACGGTCTGGCGCTCGAGCGCGCGACGAGCGCGCTCGAGCGGCTGGCCGGGCGCGGGCTCGTCCGTCAAGGCAGCTATCTCGCCGACACGACCGCCCCGCAATTCGTTCACATCGCGGTGCTCGACGAGATCCAGCGCCGCCAGGTGCACGCGCGCCGCGTCCCCCGGCCGGTCGCCTCGGCCGAGCAGTTCTCGGCGTTCCTCCTTCGCCGCCATCATCTGCACCCCGACCATCGCCTGACGGGACCGCCCGGCGTCCTCGCGGCGCTCGAGCTCTTGCAGGGCGAGGATCTGCCCGTGCGCGTCTGGGAGCAGGACCTCCTGCCCGCGCGTGTCGACAACTACGAGCGCGAGTGGCTCGATCGTCTGGGGCTCGCGGGTGAAATGGTCTGGACCGTCTTCGATCGCGACGCGAGCGACCGCGGCCGCTCCACGCGGGTGGGCGCGGCCCTGCGCGAGAACGTCGGCTGGCTCCGCGAAGGCTCGGCCGCGCCGCCCGAGATGGACGCGCGCATCAAGAACGTGTTCCTGCACCTGCAGCTGCGCGGCGCATCCTTCGCCCAGGACCTGGCGCGCGCCACCGGCCTCGCCACCGCCGAGGTGCTCGCCGCGCTCTGGGAGCTCTTCTGGGCCGGGATGGTGACGCCCGACACCTTTAGCGCGATCGTGGCGGGCATGACGCCGCCCCGGCGCGCGCCGGATGGCGGACTTCCGCGACGGCGACGGCGCGGCCAGGCTCGCGGCGTCCTGCCGCGGCTGCCGGTGATCGGGCGCTGGAGCGTGCTCGGGGACGACGAGCGGCTCTCGCCGGAGGAGCGCGAGGAAGCGCGCGCCCAGCTCCTGCTGGCCCGCTACGGCGTCGTCACGCGCGAGCTCGCCCGGGGCGACTGGGCGACGCTCCGCCACACACTCTTGCGCATGGAGTACGGCGGCGAGGTCGTCCGCGGGTACTTCGTGGCCGGCCTGTCGGGCGAGCAGTACGCGCTGGCCGAAGCGCTTCGAGACCTCGACACTCCGTCGCGGCGCGCCGAGCCGCACGTGCTGGTCAACATGACCGATCCGGCGAACCTGTGGGGCCGCGTCTTCGCGCTCTCGCGGCGCGACGGCTCGCGCGCGGCGGCGCCTCGCCTGCCCCAGAACTGGCTGGTGTTTCGTCAAGGCCGACCGCGGCTGCTGGCGGAGGGATACGGCCGGGAGCTGACGCCGCTGGCCGGCTGGGAGGACGTGGATCTGCCGGGCGTGATTGCCGCGCTCCAGTCCTTGATGGAGCGTCCGATCTTGCTGAGGCCGGTGCGCCGTCTGGAGATCACGACCTGGGACGGAAGCCCGGTCCGGGGCAGCGCGATCTTCGAGCCGCTCGTCGCGGCCGGCTTCAGCGCCGATGGAGCGACGCTCTCGTGGGACGGCTATCCCGGCCCTCGCTCCGTGAGATGAGCCCGCGATGAGCGGGCGGCTCCAGGGCAAGGTCGCGATCATCACGGGCGCCGGCTCGCGCGGCCCCGGCCTCGGCAACGGCAAGGCGACGGCCATCCTCTTCGCGCGCGAAGGCGCCAGGGTGTTCTGCGTCGACCAGGTGAAGGACCGGGCCGAGGAGACCGTCGCGGCGATCCGCACAGAGGGCGGCTGAGGCGGAAGCCCATGCCGCCGATGTCACGCGTCCCGGCGAGTGTGCCGCGATGGTAAAGGCCGCGGTCGATCGCTGGGGCGGTGTCGACATCCTGCACAACAACGTCGGCATCGAGTCGCGCAAGGAGCTGCTCGACACGACCGAGGAAGAATGGGACCGCGTGATCGCGGTCGACCTCAAGTCGATGTTCCTGGCGACGCAGGCGGCCGTGCCGGCCATGGTGAGCCGGGGCGGCGGCGCGGTCATCTGCGTGTCGTCGATCGCGGCGCTGCGCGGCTACGGCCGCACCGCGTACGCGACCGCCAAGGCGGGCGTGATCGGGTTCGTCCGCTCGGTGGCGGTGCAGCTCGGCCCGAAGGGCATTCGCGTCAACGCGATCGCGCCGGGGCCGGTGTGGACGCCGATGGTTCAAGATCTGGGTGACGCCGCGCGCGAGCGGCGGCGGCGCGCGAGCCCGCTCGGGACCGAGGGAACGGGGTGGGACGTCGGCTGGGGTGCCGTCTACCTGGCCAGCGACGAGGCGCGCTGGGTCACGGGCCAGACGCTCGTCATCGACGCCGGCCTCACCATCACGACTCCCGAGGGGACGCTTGGCTCGGGCGGATAGAGCCCCGACCGCCAAGCTCTCGTCGGACCGCTCGTAGCTGATAGCATCGATCCATGATCACGCAAGTACGACGGTTCCTACCCCTGGTCCTCGCGGTCCTCGTAGCCGCTCAAGGCTGTACGAAGGCGGCGAAGATCGAGTGGGAGAGCAAGGCGGAGCAGGCGCACCCCCTGGTGGGGCGGATCTGGGATGTGAAGGCCGGATCGTTCATCAGTGAGGACACGCTGGTCGCGCGGCTGGTCGCGAGCCGCTACGTGCTGCTGGGCGAGCGGCACGACAACCCGGATCATCACGTGCTGCAGGCCAAGCTGGTCCGCGCCATGGTGGAGGCGGGGCGGCGGCCGGCGGTGGGTTTCGAGATGCTCGCGACCGACGACACACCCGCGGTCGCGCGCTATCTCGCGCGCAGTCCCAAGGACGCCGCCGGGCTCGGCGACGCCGTGAACTGGTCGCGCTCGGGCTGGCCCGAGTGGCGCTTCTACCAGCCGATCGCGCAGGCGGCCCTCGACGCGAACGTGCCGATCGTGGCCACGAACCTCTCGCGCGCCGCGACCGACGCCGTCCGGCGCAACGGGTTGCCCGGCCTGGGCCCAACGCTCACGAGCCAGCTGAAGCTGGCCGAGCCGACGCCCGAGACACGATTGGCGATGACGCGTGAGCTTCGGGAATCGCACTGCGGTCAGATGCCGGAGAACATGATCGAGCGGATGGTCGACATCCAGTGGGCGCGCGACGCGCGCATCGCCGCGAGCCTGGCGCGCGGCGCCCAGCGTGACGGCGCCGTGCTCATCGCCGGGGCCGGGCACGTCCGCACCGACCGCGGCGTCCCCGTGCACCTGGCGCGCCACATCCAGGACGTCGCCATCACGAGCGTGGCGTTCGTCGAGGTGGACGCCGCGGCCGTGAAGCCCGGCGATTACGCCCAGCGCTTCGGAAGCGACGCACTCCCCTTCGACTACGTCTGGTTCACGCCGAAGATCGACGAGGCCGATCCGTGCGAGAAGCTCAAGAAGTCGACGGAGACGGAGAAGATCGGGAAGTGATCGCCGCCAAGCGCATCTACGACCCGTCGAGCGACTCCGACGGCACGCGCGTCCTCATCATGCGCCTCTGGCCGCGCGGCATTCGCAAGGACCGGGTGGATGTCTGGCTCAAGGAGCTCGGCCCCATCCTGCCCCTGCTGCGGGCGTTCCGCGGCGGCGAGGTCGACTGGGCCGAATACACGAAGCGCTATCTCGCCGGGCTCGCGCGTCCCGAGGCCCAAGCGGCGCTGGCGCAGGTCCGCGCCGCCGCGAAGGACGGTACCGTCACCCTGCTCTGCGGCTGCGCCGACGAGACCCACTGTCACCGGTCGCTGCTCCGCGCCTATCTGCTAGACTCACCCGCGTGACGACGGCGGGGGCCGGCGCCACGCCACCCCGACGGGCGCCCCACGGGAGGTGCGAGATGACGAAGGCCGGTTCGAAGAAGATGCGCGCGTACGTGCTCATCGAGACGGCGCCGGGCAAGACCAAGGCCGTCAAGAAGGAGCTGGCGGCGATCGAGGGCAACGACTCGACGGTCGTCAACCTCGATGGGGTCACCGGCCCGTTCGACTTCATCGCCGTGGTCGAGGGGCCGACGCTCGACTCGGTTGGCCGGCTCGTCACCGACGAGATCGGCTCGATCGACGGGGTCACCCGAACGACGACGTGCCTCGCGGTGGCGATCGGCTAGTGGCGATCGGCTAGATGCAGGTCCTGGTCATCGGCGGCACGGAGTGGTGTGTGCACGAGGGGCTCGACCGCCGCGACGAGGACGCGCGCCTCTCGTGACGCGCCCGACCGTCCTCGTCTACCACGCCGATCCGCGCTACGCGGAGCTCCTGCGCGTGCCCAAGCGCGGCGCGCTCGTCCGCAGGGCGGCCACGCCGCGCGAGGCCGCCGAGCCCATCTCGGACGCCGAGATCCTCTATGCCTGGAAGTTCCCCCCGCAGCTCTACGCGAAGGCCGGGCGGCTCAAGTGGCTCCAGGTGATGGGCGCGGGCGTCGACTGGGCGCTGGTGCCGGAGCTGCCGGCCGGGGTGCAGGTGACGCGGGCGCCCGGGATCTTCGGGCCGTGGATGGCCGAGTACGTCATCGGCTGGTGCTCGTGGGTGACGCAGCGCATGCGCGTGTATCGGGACGCCCAGCGCCAGCGCCGCTGGCTCGACCACGTGCTGCCCGATCGTCTGTTCGGCAAGACCTTGACGATCGTCGGCCTCGGCGACATCGGCCGCGACATCGCGCGCGCGGCGCGCGGGCTCGGGATGCGCGTGCTCGGCGTCACCCGTCGCGGCCGCCCGGTGCGGGAAGCCGCCCGGGTCTATCCGGTCAGCGCGATGGCGCGCGCCCTTCGCGAGGCCGACTTCGTCGTGGTGCTGTTGCCCCTCACCACGGAGACGCGCGGGATCATCGGCGCCGCCGCGCTCGACGCCATGAAGCCGTCGGCGTGGCTCATCAACATCGCCCGCGGCGCCGTGGTCGACGAGGCGGCCCTGCTGGCGGCGCTCGAGCGGCGCCAGATCGCCGGCGCCGTCCTGGACGTCTTCGACCGCGAGCCGCTACCGCCGAGCCATCCGCTGTGGAAGCTCGACAACGTCGTCGTGACGCCGCACATCTCGGGCCCGAGCACGCCCGACGAGATCGCGCCCGTCTTCAACGACAACCTGGCCCGCTATCTCGCCGGTCGCCCGCTGCGCCACGTCGTCGACCGCGATCGGGGATATTGACGATGCCGTCCCGCCGCAGCGTGATCACCATGTCGGAGCCGGAGCTGCACCGCTTTCTCGACGAGGAACGCGTGCTGACCTCGCGACCATCGGGCCGGGCGGACGCCCGCACCTGATGCCGCTGTGGTACGTCCGCGACGGCGACACCCGCTGGCCTGGACCTACGGCAAGTCGCAGAAGGTCCAGAACCTCGAGCGCGACGCGCGCGCGACCGTCCAGCTCGAGGCCGGACGCGACGTCTATGGTGAGCTGCGCGGCGTCGATGCTCGAGTGCGACGTGGCGATCGAGCGCGACCCCGCAGCGCGTGGGCGAATTCGGGCTGCGGATGATGGCGCGCTACACGGGCGCCGAGCTCTCGCCCGAGGCGCGGGCCGGATGCTCCAGCAGGCGCCCAAGCGCGTCGTGCTCCGCTTCACTCCCACGCGCATCGTCTCCTGGGATCATCGCAAGCTCGGCGGCACCTACTGAGTCGCCCGGTTCGAACCCCGCTCCCGGCGGCAGCGCCGTGAGCTGCTCCGATCTCGCTCGTCATCTTCGATTGCGACGGCGTCCTCGTGGACACCGAGCGCATCGCCGTGCGGATCGACGTCGTCGTGCTCGCCTCGCTCGGCTGGACGATGACCGAGGCGGAAGTGATCGAGCGGTTCATGGGCCGGAGCGACGAAGAGATGACCTCGAGAGATCGAGGCGCATCTGGGTCGTCGCCTTCCGGCCAGCTGGGAAGAGCCCTTCCGCCATCTCTACCGAGAGGCGTTCGAGGCCGAGCTCGCGCCGGTGCCCGGGATTCTCGAGGCGCTCGACGCCATCGCTCTGCCGACGTGCGTCGCGTCGAGTGGCACGCACGAGAAGATCCGCTTCACCCTGGGGCTCACCGGGCTCTACGAACGCTTCGCCGGCCGAATCTTCAGCGCCAGCGAAGTCGCTCGCGGCAAGCCGGCCCCGGATCTGTTTCTCCACGCGGCGAGCCGCATGGCGGTCCCGCCCGCCGGCTGCGCGGTCGTGGAGGACAGTCGCTACGGTGTCGAAGCCGCTCGCGCGGCCGGCATGCGCGCGTTCGGCTATGCCGGAGGCCTCGCGCCGAGGCGCGCGCTCGAGGGCCCGCAAACCGTTGTTTTCGATGACATGCGGGAGCTCCCTCGACTCCTCGCGAGCGACGCGGCCGGCGGCCAGTTCCGTCGCGGTCGCTTTATCGAGTAAACTATTAATCTCAGTCAAAGTATCCTGGCGCGCCTGGCTCACACCGCGCGAGAAACGGAACGCATGGCGACACGGGTGAAGCGGCCGATGACGAGCGAGGCCCATCAGATGCTCGAGCTGCTCAACTCGCTGGGCGGCACGGTCTTCCGGCAGCTCCTCTGGCAGAAGGCGTCGGACCTCGATCTCACCTACGCCCAGTCGCAGGTGCTGTTCCGCCTCGCGGAGCACCCGGGCTCGCACATGGGCGACGTCGCCAAGGCCTTCGGCGTGACGCTCCCCGCCGTGACCCACATCGTGGATCGCCTGGAGGAAAAGGGGCTCGTGATCCGCGGCGATCATCCGGCCGACCGGCGCGTCTACGTGCTGGATCTGACCCGGGCGGGCAAGGCGCTGGTCGAGGAGCTCGAGGCGATCCGCCTGCGGGGCATGGAGCGCGTGCTCGCGCGGATGTCCGCCGACGACCGACGGCGCGTGCTCACGGGGCTGGAAGCCCTCGTCGACGCGGCCGACGGCGCCGCGGAAGCCGACGCGCGCTCGCCGCGCGGGCGGAGGGCCCACGCATGATCGCCCGCCGCCTGACCGCCGCGGCCTGGGCGCTCGGCGCCGTCCTGGCCCTCGCCGGTGCTCCGACAACGCCGCCGCCGGCAAGGGCCGCGCCCAGGCCCCGGCCGTGCCCGTCACGGTCGGCGACGTCCTCGAGAAGACCTTCGCCGGTCCAGCTCACGGCCGTCGGCAACGCGCAGGCCTATACGACCGTCGGCATCAAATCGCAGATCAACGGGCAGCTCGTCGAAGTGCGCTTCAAGGAGGGGCAGGACGTTCGCAAGGACGATCTGCTCTTCGTGATCGATCAGCGGCCCGTTCGAGGCGGCGCTACGCCAGGCCGAGGCGGCGCTGAACCAGCGCCAGGCCGAGGTGCGCCAGGCGCTGGCCGCCGTCGAGCGCGACACGGCCCAGCTCGCGAACGCGCGGGTGCAGGAGCGGCGCTACCGCGAGCTGGTGGACAAGGAGCTGATCGCGCGCGAGCAATACGACCAGCTCAACACGAACATGAGCCGCGATGGAGGCGACGGTGGAAGCCGACCGCGCGGCGGTCGAGAACGCGCGCGCGGCGCTCCAGGCGGCGCAGGCCAACGTCGACAACGCCCGGCTGCAGCTCGGCGTACACGACGCTCCGCTCGCCGATCGACGGACGCACGGGCAACCTGCTCGTCCAGAACGGCAACATCCTGAAGGCCAACGACGAAGGCCCGATCGTCGTGATCAACCAGATCCATCCGATCTACGTGTCGTTCGCGGTGCCCGAGCAGCACCTGGCCGACATCAAGAAGTCTACCGCGCCGCCGGCCCGCTCAAGGTGCGTCGCGCGGCTGCCCCGCCAGCAGGAGACGCTCGCGACCGGCGAGCTCACGTTCGTGAACAACACCGTCGATCAGACCACCGGGACGATCCAGCTCAAGGCCACCTTCGCCAATCAGGACAACGTCCTCTGGCCCGGTCAGTTCCTCGACGTGTCCTTGCTCATCACGAGCCGCACGGCGTCGTCGTGCCCTCGCAGGCGATCCAGCCGGGCCAGCAGGGCCCCTACGTCTTCGTCGTGAAGCCGGATCAGACGGTCGAGTCGCGCCTCGTCACGCCGGGCGTGCGGCTCGGCGCCGAGACGATCGTGGACAAGGGCCTGCGGCCCGCGGAGCGGGTCGTGATCGACGGGCAGCTCCGGCTGGTGCCGGGCGCGCGGATCGAGCCGCGCCCGCCCAAGGCGTCATGAGCACCGACCTCTTCATCCGGCGGCCGGTCCTCACGACGCTCCTGATGGCGGCGATCTTGTTGTTCGGCATCATGGGCTTCCGGCTCCTGCCGGTGAGCGATCTGCCGAACATCGACTTCCCGACGATCCAGGTCGCCGCCGCGCTGCCGGGCGCCAGCCCCGAGACGATGGCCTCGGCGGTCGCGACGCCGCTGGAGAAGCAGTTCACGACGATCGCGGGCATCGACTCGATGACGTCGTCGAGCGCGCTCGGCCTCACGCAGATCACGATCCAGTTCAGCCTCGACCGGAACATCGACGCCGCCGCGCAGGACGTGCAGGCGATGATCGCGAAGTCGGCGCCGCTGCTGCCGCCCGAGCATGCCGACGCCGCCGACCTACCAGAAGGTGAATCCGGCCGACCAGCCGGTGCTCTATCTGGCCCTGAGCTCGCCGACGCTGCCGCTCTACATGGTGGACGAGTACGCGCAGACGAGCCTCGCCCAGCGCATCTCCACCATCACCGGCGTGGCGCAGGTGCAGGTCTTCGGCTCGCAGAAGTACGCGGTCCGCGTCCAGCTCGATCCCCGCGCGCTGACGACGCGCGGCATCGGCATCGACGAGGTCCAGCAGGCGCTCGGCCGCAGCAACGTCAACCTGCCGACCGGCACGCTCTACGGCGAGCACCAGATGTTCAACGTCATGGCGACGGGCCAGCTCCAGAACGCGGAGGCGTTCCGCCCGCTGATCGTGGCGTACCGCAACGGCTCGCCGGTGCGGCTCGAGGAGCTCGGGCGCGTGATCGACGGCGTGCAGACCGACAAGGTCGCCAGCTGGTACAACGACGAGCGCGCCGTGATCCTCGCGATCCAGCGCCAGCCCGGCACCAACACGCGTCGAGGTCGTCGATTCGCATCCGGGCGCTGCTGCCGCGCTTCCGCCAGGAGCTGCCGGCCTCGGTGAACCTGAACGTCCTGTACGACCGCTCGGTCGCGATCCGCGAATCGGTCCACGACGTCGAGTTCACGCTGGCGCTGGCCATCGCGCTGGTGGTGATGGTCATCTTCCTGTTCCTGCGAAACCTGTCGGCGACGATCATCCCGAGCCTCGCCATGCCGCTGTCGATCATCGGCACCTTCGCCGTCATGTACCTGCTCGGCTACACGATCGACATCATCTCGCTGATGGCGCTCACCCTCTGCGTCGGGCTTCGTCGTGGACGACGCGATGGTCATGCTCGAGAACATCGTGCGCCACATGGAGGAGGGCAAGAGCCGCCTCGAGGCCGCGCTGATCGGCGCCAGGGAGATCGGCTTCACGATCCTGTCGATGACGCTCTCGCTGGCGGCGGTCTTCATCCCGGTGCTGTTCATGGGCGGAAGTCGTCGGCCGGCTCCTTCACGAGTTCGCGGTGGTGATCACCGTCGGCGGTGCTGGTGTCCGGCTTCGTCTCGCTGACGCTCACGCCGATGTTGTGCAGCCGGTTTCTCCGTCCGCCGGGCGCGTCGCACGGACGCCTCTACATGGCGTCCGAGCGCTTCTTCGACGGGATGCTGCGGACGTACGACCGGTCGCTCCGGTGGACGCTCGCGCCATCGGCGTCTGCACGATGGCCGTGATGGTCGCGACCCTCGTGCTCACGGTCGTGGCTGTTCCGTGCATCATCCCCAAGGGTTTCATTCCCGACCGAAGACACCGGCCAGATCTTCGCGTTCACCGAGGCCTCGCAGGACATCTCGTTCGAGGCGATGGCCGAGAAGCAGCGGGCCGCGGCCGCGATCGTCCGCAGCAGCCCGTACGTCGACCAGCTCATGTCGTCGATCGGCGCCTCCACGATCAACGTCGTCCCGAACACCGGGCGCATCTTCATGCGGCTCAAGCCGCGCGACGAGCGCCCGTCGGCCGACCAGATCATCGACGACCTGCGGCCGAAGCTGGCGGCGATCCCCGGATTCCGGGTGTATCCGCAGAACCTGCCGACCATCCGCATCGGCGGCAACCTCACCAAGGCGCTCTACCAGTACACGCTCCAGGGCACCGATCTGCAGGCGCTCTACCACTGGGCGCCGATCCTCTTCGACAAGATGCGCGCGCTTGCCGGGGTTCCAGGACGTCAACACCGACTCTTCAGATCACGAGCCCGCAGATCACGGTCGACATCGACCGTGACAAGGCCTCGGCGCTCGGCGTCACCGCCGAGCAGATCGAGAACGCGCTCTACAGCGCCTACGGCTCGCGTCAGGTTTCGACGATCTTCACGCCGACGAACCAGTACTGGGTCATCCTGGAGCTCGATCCCAGCGTACCAGCGCGATCCCTCCGAGCTCTCGCTGCTGTATGTGCGCTCGCAGTCGGGCAAGCTCGTGCCGCTCTCCTCGGTGGCGACGCTCACGCCGACCATCGGACCGCTGACCATCACGCACCTCGGCCAGCTTCCGTCGGTGACGATCTCGTTCAACCTGGCGCCCGGGGTTCTCTCTCAGTGACGCCGTCGAGCCGAGGTCGACCAGGTCCAGCGCGATCTGCAGATGCCCGCCACGATCAACGGGAGCTTCCAGGGCACGGCCCAGGCGTTCCAGGCGTCGCGCAAGGGGCTGGGTATGCTTCTCCTGGTCGTCACGATCCTCGTGATCTATCTCGTGCTGGGCATTCTCTACGAGAGCTTCATCCACCCGCTGACGATCCTCTCCGGGCTGCCGTCGGCGGGCCTCGGCGCGCTCCTCACCTTGATGCTCTTCCGCACGGAGCTGAACATCTATGGCTTCGTCGGCATCATCATGCTGGTCGGCATCGTCAAGAAGAACGCGATCATGATGATCGACTTCGCCCTCGAGGCCGAGCGCGCCGGCGCGACGCCGGCGCGACGCGATCTACAAGGGGTGCCTCCTGCGCTTCCGGCCGATCATGATGACGACCATGGCGGCGCTCCTCGGCACCCTGCCGATCGCGCTCGGCATCGGCGCGGGCGCCGACGCGCGCCGGGCCCTCGGCCTGGCGGTCGTGGGCGGCCTGCTCGTCTCGCAGCTCCTGACGCTCTACATCACGCCGGTGCTCTACATCTACATGGAAGGCGCGCAGAAGTCGCTGACCGCGTTCCGCGCGCGGCTGGCGGGCGGCACCGCGCGCGCCCGCCGGGCCCCCGCCGCCTAGCGTTCCCCTCTTCGCCCCGCGCTGCTACAATCCGGCGCGATGGCGAACGCGCGATCGCTCGTTCCGTCCGTCGCTGGCGCAGCATGCTGATCCAGGGCGGCACCGTCGTCGATCCCAAGCAGGGCCTCCACGCCGTGCGCGACGTCTTGCTCGCCAACGGCCGGGTCGTCTCGGTCGCCGAGCGTCTCACCCCCGCGTCGGGCGACACGGTGATCGACGCGCGCGGCCTCTACGTGACGCCCGGTCTCATCGACCTGCACGTGCACGTCTTCTACGGCGCCTCACACTACGGGATCGAGCCCGACCCGCACTGCCTGGGGACGGGGACGACGACGGTCGTGGACGCGGGGTCCGCCGGCGCGCTCACCTTCCCGGCCTTCCGCAAGTACGTGATCGAGGTGTCGCAGACCCGCATCCTCCCCTTCCTGAACATCGGCGCGACCGGCATGCTCAGCGCCGACGTCGGCGAGCTGGAGGACGTGCGCTTCATCGACCGCGGCCGCGCGCTCGCGATGATCGAGGCGCATCGCGATCTGATCCGGGGCGTCAAGGTACGCCTCTCGCGCGACCTCGTCGGCGCCAACGTGCGCGTCGCGCTCAGCACGGCGCTCGAGACGGCCGAGGCGGCCGGGCTGCCGATCATGGTCCATCCGGGCGACACGCCGATCCCCCTCGACGACATCCTGCGCGAGCTGCGGCGGGGAGACATCCTGACCCACTGCTACCACGGCCGCGAACAGGGCGTGCTCGACGAGGGTGGCCGCGTGCGCGCCGAGGCGCGCCGGGCGGTCGGCCGCGGGGTCAATTTCGACGTCGGCCACGGTGTCGGGAGCTTCGCCTTCGCGGTCGCCCGCGAGGCGCTCGCCCAAGAGCTGAGGCCCGGCACGATCTCGAGCGATCTGCACGTCTACAACGTCAACGGACCGGTCTTCGACCTCGCCACGACGATGTCGAAGTTCCTGACCCTCGGCCTCACCCTCGACGACGTCCTGCGGGCGGCGACCGAGACGCCGGCCCGCGCCATCGGCGCGCTCGGCGAGCTCGGCACCCTGGCCCCGGGAGCCGCCGCCGATGTCACCTTGCTCCGGCTCGAGTCCGGCCAGTTCGAGTTCGCCGACGCCCGCGGCGACACGGTCAAGGCCTCGGCACGTCTGGTGCCCGTCCAGGTCGTGAGAAACGGTGTCGCCCGCGCGGCGGGGCTCCAGAAGCCTCACGTGCCGCCGGCGCCGGCCGCCCGCCGGCCCAGATGATCCGGCTCGCCCGGCGCGCGCCGGAGCGTGTGATAGATTGGCTCACCACTATCGGGAGGTGGACATGTCATCGAGCCTGACTCGCAAATCCGTGTCGCTCGTTCTCGCGGCCCTCGTGCTGGTCGCCGGGAGCGCGCTCACCGCCGAGGCGCAGAAGAAGGGTGGCGTCCTCAAGGTCGGCAACCTCGGCGAGCCGCCGTCGCTCGATGCTCACTGGACGACCGCCAGCATCACCGAGGCGCTGACCAACCACATCTACGAAGGGCTCTACAGTCTCGACAGCAGCAACCGGCCGATCCCGATGCTGGCCGAGAGCCACACGGTGAGCAAGGACGGCCTCGTCTACACCTTCAAGCTCCGCCAGGGCGTCAAGTTCCACAACGGCAAGGAGATGACCTCCGAGGACGTCGTCGCCTCGCTGGCCCGCTGGGGCAAGCAGTCGATCTACGGCAAGGCGCTCTTCGCCCAGGTCGCCGAGTGGAAGGCGGTCGACAAGTACACGGTCGAGATGAAGCTGAAGGAGAAGTCGGCGATCGTCTTGATCTCGCTGGCGGTGCCCAACAACTTCGGCGCGATCTATCCCAAGGAGATCGCCGAGAAGTTCGCCCCCGAGGTGAAGGCGACCGAGTGGGTGGGCACCGGCCCCTTCAAGCTCGCCGAGTGGAAGCCCGACCAGTACATCCGGATGGTGCGCTTCGACGACTACAAGTCGCGCAACGAAAAGCCCAATGGCTACGGCGGCGGCAAGACCGCGTACGTCGACGAGATCCGGTGGCAGCCGGTACCCGAGGTGGCGACGCGCGTGGCCCAGGTCGAGACCGGTGAGCTCGATTTCGCCGACGACCTGAACCTCGACGCCTACGACCGCCTGAAGAAGAACTCGAGCCTGCGTCCCATCGTCGCGAAGCCGTACTACTGGCTCGTCGCCGTCCTCAACAAGAAGGAAGGCCTGATGACGAACCAGAAGCTGCGTCAGGCCTGGCAAGCGGCGATCGACATCGAGCCGATCATGAAGAACGTGGCGGGGGGCCATCAGGAGTTCTACCGGATGGACTCGAGCCTGGCCATGGTCGAGATCAGCGAGTGGCATACCAAGCTCACGGGCCTGCCGTGGAACGAGCACAACAAGGCCAAGGCCAAGAAGCTCCTGCAGGAGGCGGGCTACAAGAACGAGCCGATACGCTTCATGACGACGCAGGAGTACAAGTGGATGTACGACTTCGCGCTCCTGTCCAAGCAGCAGCTCGAGGACGCGGGCTTCAACATCGATTTGCAAGTGGTCGACTGGGCGACGCTGGTCAAGCGGCGGAACAATTCGAAGGAGTACGACGCGTTCACGACCGGCATCGGCGCCTTCTACGACCCGACCCATCCCGTCTTTCTCACGGCGAGCTGGCCGGGCTGGACCACCGACGAGGACATCCTGAAGCTCCAGTCCGAGCTGGCGCGCGAGACCGATCCCAAGAAGCGCATGGCGCTCTGGGAGAAGCAGACGCGGCAGTTCTACGAGAAGGTGCCGGTCATCCGCTACGGCGACCTCTTCGGGCTTCGCGCGATCCGAAACACGACGAAGGGCTTCAACGAGAAGACCGAGCGCATTCGCTTCTACAACGTGTGGGTCGAGAAGTAGCGCCTTGCGGCCCACGAGCCGGGGGTCGAGCATGTCGCCGAGGCCGTCTCGCCGTGTCATCCTGCTGGCCCTCGCGTCACTGGCCCTCCTCGCCGGCGCCACACTCACGGCGGAGGCCCAGAAGAAGGGCGGCGTGCTCCGCGTGGGGATCCTCGGCGAGCCTCCGTCGCTCGACGTCCACTGGACGACGGCGACGATCACCGAGACGCTGGGCAACCACATCTACGAGGGGCTCTACACGCTCGACAGCACCAACCGTCCGATCCCGATGCTGGCCGAGAGTCACTCGGTGAGCAAAGACAGCCTCACCTACACATTCAAGCTCCGCCAGGGCGTCAAGTTCCACAATGGCAAAGAGATGACGTCGGACGACGTCGTCGTCTCGCTGGCGCGCTGGGGCAAGCAGTCGGTCTACGGCAAAGCTCTGTTCGCCCAGGTCGCCGACTGGAAGGCGCTCGACAAGTACACGGTCGAGATGAAGCTGAAGGAGAAGTCGGCGATCGTGCTCATCTCCCTGGCGGTGCCGAACAACTTCGGCGCCATCTACCCGAAGGAGATCGCCGAGAAGTTCGCGCCCGAGGTGAAGGCGACCGAATTCGTGGGAACCGGCCCGCTCAAGCTGGCCGAGTGGAAGCCCGACCAGTACATCCGCATGGTGCGATTCGACGAGTACAAGTCGCGCAACGAGCAACCGAACGGCTTCGGCGGCGGCAAGACCGTGTACGTCGACGAGATCCGCTGGCAGCCGGTGCCCGAGGTCGCCACGCGCGTGGCCCAGATCGAGACGGGCGAGCTCGACTTCGCCGACGACCTGAATCTCGATGCCTACGATCGTCTGAAGAAGAACCCGAACCTGCGCCCGATCGTGGCCAAGGGCAACGGCTGGCTCGTCGCGGTTCTCAACAAGAAGGAAGGCCTGATGACGAGCCAGAAGCTCCGCCAGGCCTGGCAGGCGGCGATCGACATCGAGCCGATCATGAAGAACGTGGCCGGCGGCCACAGCGAGTTCTACCGGATGGACTCGAGCCTGATCATGACCGAGATCACCGCGTGGCACACGAAGCTCTCAGGACTGCCGTGGAACGAGCGCAACAAAGAGAAGGCCAAGAAGCTCATGCAAGAGGCCGGCTACAAGAAGGAGCCGGTCCGCTTCATGACGACGCAAGAATACAAGTGGATGTACGACTTCGCGCTGCTGACCAAGCAGCAGCTCGAGGACGTCGGGTTCAACATCGACCTGCAGGTGGTCGACTGGGCCACCCTGGTGAAGCGGCGGAACAACTCGAAGGAGTACGACGCGTTCACCACCGGCATCGGCGCGATCTACGACCCGGCCCACGTGAACTTCCTCACTTCGAGCTGGCCGGGCTGGACGACCGACGAGGACATCCTGAAGCTCCAGGCCGAGATGGCCCGAGAGGTCGATCCCAAGAAACGCATGGCGATGTGGGAGCAGCAGACCCGGCAGATCTACGAGAAGGTGCCGGTGATCCGCTACGGTGACCTCGCCGGGCTTCGCGCGCTTCGTAACACGACGAAGGGCTTCGACGAGAAGATGCAGCGCGTCCGGTTCGCCAACGTCTGGGTCGAGAAATAGTGCTGTGAGCACGCGGGCGCCGGCCTCCCAGGTGGCGCCCGTCCGCCCTCGCGTGTGACGGCGTACCTGATCCGGCGGCTCCTGACGCTCGTTCCGGTGCTGCTGGTCGTCGTCACCGTCGTCTTCCTGCTCATTCACCTGATTCCCGGCGACCCGGTGAGCGTCATGCTGGGCCCGGACGCGAGCCCCGCCCAGATCGAGGCGACGCGCCAGGCCCTCGGCCTCGATCGCCCCCTGCACGAGCAGCTCTTCAAGTTCTACGCGCGCATCCTGCGCGGCGACCTCGGCCAGTCGTACTTCCTCGACCGCCCGGTGACGACGGCCCTCCTGGAGCGGGTCGAGCCGACCCTGGTGCTGACCTTGTCGGCGCTCCTGGTCGCGGTCGTGATCGGCGTGCCGTCGGGAATCATCGCCGCCGCCTACCAGGGCTCGCTCTGGGACCGCGCGCTGATGCTGATTTCGCTGCTGGGCGTCTGCGTGCCCGGCTTCTGGCTCTCGCTGAACTTCATCTACCTCTTCGCGGTCCGCCTGGGCTGGCTGCCGGCGGCCGGCTACGCGTCGATCTTCCCCGACCCGGTCGCGGCGCTTCGCTATATGGTGCTGCCGGCCGTCTCCCTCGGCTTCAACCAGTCGGCGCTGATCGCGCGCATCAGCCGCTCGTGCATGCTGGAGGCGCTTGCAACAGGACTACATCCGCACGGCGCGGGCGAAGGGTGTGTCGCAGCGGTCCGTCATGTGGGTGCACGCGTTCCGCAACGCGCTCGTGCCGGTCGTGACCGTCATCGGCATCACGATGGCGATCCTCATCGGCGGCGCCGTCGTCACCGAGATCGTCTTCAACATCCCGGGGCTCGGACGCCTGATCATCTCGGCGGTGCTGCGCCGCGACTACCCGGTGGTGCAGGGCGTGATCCTGGTCACGGCGACGGCGTACGTGCTGATCAACCTGGTGGTGGACGTGCTCTACGTCTTCATCGATCCGCGGATCCGCTATGGCTGATCCCGGCAGCCGCCCGTCCTGGCGCCGCCGCGCCGCGCGAAACCGCAACATCGTCCTCGGCTCGGCGATCCTCGCGCTCGTGCTGCTCGCCGCGGTGCTGGCCGGCGTCATCTCGACCCACGACCCGCGCCGGCTCAACCCGGCTCAACGCTTGAAGGCGCCGAGCGCCGCGAACTTCCTGGGCACGGACGAATTCGGGCGCGACGTGTACAGCCTGGTCCTGCACGGCGCCCAGGTTCGCTGCTCGTCGGGGCCACGACCATGATCCTGACCTCGCTCTGGGGCATCGCGATCGGCCTGATCGCCGGGTACTTCCGACGCGTCGACCTGGCGCTGATGCGCGTCATGGATGGCCTGATGGCCTTCCCCGCCATCTTGCTGGCGATCGCGCTCATGGCCGCCCGCGGACCCGGCATCGGCAACGTCATCTTCGCGCTCTCGGTCGTCTACACGCCGCGGACGGCCATGCTGATCCGGAGCACCGTCCTGAGCCTCCGCGAGCTCGACTACGTCCAGGCGGCGCGAGCGCTCGGTCGCCGCGACCTCGCGATCGCGTTCCGTCACATCCTGCCCAACTGCGTGGGGCCGCTCCTGGTGCAGGCGAGCTTCATCTTCGCCTACGCCATCCTGGCCGAGGCGATCCTGGGCTTCCTCGGCGTCGGCGTGCCGCCGTACGTGCCGTCGTGGGGCAACGTCATCGCGAGCGGTAAGAACGTCATCCGCGAGGCGTTCTGGGTGAGCCTCTTCCCGGGCCTCGCGCTGACGATCTGCGGGCTCAGCCTGAACCTCCTGGGCGACGGTCTTCGTGACGTGCTGGACCCGCGGTTGCGGGTACAGTAGGCAGTGCGAGCCGCAGGACGTCGCGGGGCTGGGGCCCGCCGTCCGAGGCGAGCTCTCCAAACGGACAACAGGAGATTCCATGGCACTCGAGCAGACGCTGAACGACACCTTGACGAAGGCGATCAAGGACAAGGACGCGCGAACCTCCGACGTCGTGCGGATGATCAAGTCGAAGATCGGCGAGCGCCGAACGGCGAAGGGCTTCTCCGGCACGGTGGACGACGCGCTCGTCCTCGACGTGATCGGCGCCTACCGAAAGCAGCTCCAGAAGGCGCTCGTCGAGTTCGAGAAGGTGGGCGAGCGCGGCGCCGCGCACGCCGCGCAGCTGCGCTTCGAGCTCGAGTTCTGCGAGCGCTACCTGCCGAAGGGCATGGACGAGGCGGCGCTGCGCACGCTCGTCCGCGAGCGCCTCGACGCGCTCAAGATCGCCGACGCCAAGCAGGTCGGCCGCCTGGTCGGCGACGTCATGAAGACGCACAAGGGCCAGGTGGACGCGGCGGACGTCAAGCGGGTGGCCGAGGAGATGCTGAAGGGGTAAGGAGACTCAGCGCTTCGAGCCGAGCAGCACGCCAGCGCGATCGCGGCCGGCAGCGCCTGGGTGAACAGGATCGACGTCTTCGCCGTGAGGCCGCCGAATACGCCCGCGACGACGACGCAGCCGAGGAAGAACAGCTTCAGCTCGCGCCGGTCCGCCCACAGCGCCCACACGAGCCCAGCCGCGAGAAAGCCATTGTAGAGGCCCTGATTGGCCGCGAGCGTGGCCGAGCTGGCGGACACCTCGGTCGTCATGCCGAAGATGCGACGACCCACCGGATGGTCCCAGAAGAACATCTCGAGGACCAGGAATCCGATGTGGCTCAGCGCCACGATCCCGATCAGAATGCTCGCGATCGCCTTCACCGTGGCGCTGCTTCACTCGAACGCGAATCTGCGCTGTCATACCGAGCTCTCCCCGAGCGCCTTCCATTCCTCGTTGCCGATCAGCGTCGAACGCGCGATGTCCAGCTTTGCACAGCCGTCGATGGCCCGTAGCGCCCGCTTGACGTGTGGTGACAGGGCGTCGTGAAGCCATGGACTGAGTGTGACTCTCTGAATGCAGGACAGCGGAATCGCGATGTCCAGTTTCGGCAGAGACGTGTTCTTCGACTCGAAGATCATCCTGAACTCACGCTCGTGCTCGAAGGCGAATCGCTTGAGAAAAGGGAGCTCGCTCGTCTTGAGCGTTGCGTTGCGGATTCTCGGCAGCGTCAGGTACGAGACCGATCCGAGTCGCATCCCTGCCTGCTTCCGTACCGCTTGGAGTAGCTCCGCGCGCTTGAAACGGATGCAGACGCCGCTCGGGCCCGCGGCAAATATGCGCCAATGGTGGTACGTCTCGTCAGCCTGGGTGAAGCACAGCGCCAGGACCGACTTGAGCCTTCTCTTGTCCCTGTACAGAGCCAGATAGTGGGAGTCATTGCTGTCGTCCCAAGACTCCGGATCGAGCAAGGTGAGCTTCTTCTCGCTCAACAGGTAGATCAGTGCCGGCATATCGGTGTACCGTCGAAGAATCTCCCTCTTCACGCTGCACTCACCTCCTCCGCATGCCCCGGGACCCGTGAGAAGCACGCTTCAGCAGCGCGCTCGGGCGCGTCAGGCGCGAGATGGAGATTGGATGCCGCCGTCAGCTTGCTGAGGCAGAGCTTCACCCGGGTGAGCACTCGGTTTGCTCCGAACGAGTGGTCACACGATACCGGGTGAAGACACGAAGATCCTCCTTGACGTCGGCGTAGAGGTCCGCTCGATGCTCGTGGAAATGAAGAAAGGCCTTCGACCTCAGGTAGAACGAGCCAGGGCTTCTCTCGACCAGGGCGCCGCCCTTCCGAAGGGCTTGCAGAACCGGCTCCAGGATCGATCGCGCTTGCCGTCCCGCATGCTTCATGACCTGGCGCGATGCCGTTCGTCCATGCCTGACCAGTTCGGGGATCGTACCGGCGGAGATCGCCGCCGACCCGGCGCCACACTACCGGCGTGGTCGGCGCCGGCCACGACTCCGGCCGCCGGTGACTGCATAGTCCGACGATCGTGGCACGAGTCGACGCCGAAGACTCGCGCCGACGAGGTGCGCGGGCGTCGAGATCCGCCAAGAGATTGTCCGAGTCCCGAGGGCGCTGCGGCATGGCCGCCCGGCCTTCTAGAACACGACGACCCCGCGCGCCACCTGCCCGCTGCGCAGCGCCGTGAACCCGTCGTTGATCTCCTCGAGCTTGTACGTGCGGCTCACCAGCTGGTCGATCTTCAGCCGGCCGTCCAGGTAGAGATCGACCAGGCGTGGGAAGTCGATGTTCGGACGCACCGAGCCGTACATCGTGCCGCGGATCGTCTTTTCCTGGAGCGCCATCATGTAGGGCGTGATCGGCGCCCGCACGTTCATGGCCGCCATGCCCACGATGACCGCGGTGCCGCCCGGGCGGATCGAGTCGAGGATCTGCAGGGTCGTCGCCTCGCCGCCGATCGCGTCGAAGGCGTAGTCGGCGCCCCGGCCGCCGGTCAGGCCGCGGACCGTGTCGACCACGTTCTGCCGGCCGGCGTTGATCGTGTGGGTGGCGCCGAACTCGCGCGCGTACTCGAGCTTGTTGTCGAGCAGATCGCAGGCGACGATCATGCGCGCGCCGGCGAGCCGCGCGCCCTGGACCACGTTGAGGCCCACACCGCCGCAGCCGATCACGACGACCGACGCGCCGGCCTCCACTTCAGCGCACCGGGTCACGGCGCCGACGCCCGTCGGCACGCAGCAGCCCATCAGCGCCGCCTGCGGCCAGGGCATCTCCTTGCGGATCGGCACCAGCATTTCGGCCGGGCAGACGACCGATTCGGCGAACGTGCCGATGCGCGCCATCTGGAAGATGTCCTGGCCGTCGCGCTTGAGACGGCACGTGCCGTCGAGCATCGCCCACCGCGCGGTCTGATGGCCGTCGCAGAGGATCGAGCGCCCGATCGAGCAGTAGAAGCACCGCCCGCACTGGGGACGAAACGAGAAGATCGCGTGATCGCCCGGCTTGACGTTCGCGACGCCGGCGCCGACCTCCTCGACGATGCCGGCCGCTTCGTGGCCCAGCACCATCGGCAACGGCAGGGTCCAGTCGCCGTTGATGATGTGCCAGTCGCTGTGACAGACGCCCGCGGCTTTCACCCTGACGCGCGCCTCACCGGTCTGCGGCCCCTGCTGCTGGACGTCGACGACTTCGAGCGGCGTGTTGGCTTTGTAGAGGATCGCGGCTTTCATCATCCTTCTCCTTGGGAGAGCTTCATCAGCTCGAGCGCCGCGCGGCCCAGAAGGCCGTAGGGCGAGCCGAGCGTCTCGATGATCTCGAAGTGGTTGTAGTCCTCGCCGACCAGCAGCTTCACCGGCTTGCCCGCCGCCGTCACGGCGGCGGCGAAATCGCGCCCCTGACGCTGGAATTCCGGCGACTCGAGCGTGCCGTAGCTGACGACGAGCGGCGCGCTGAGGCGGTCGAGATGACGCTCGGAGCTGAGCGCCTGCTCCATCTCGTCGGTGAACTTCACGTAGCTGCTCCGCGCCGACAGGCGCACGGCCTTCAGGTCGTACATGCCGCTCGAGCAGAGGCCGCCCTTGATCAGATCCGCGGGCAGGTTGAAATCGCGCGGCCAGTCGGTGGTGAGGACCACGCCGGCCAGATGCGCGCCCGACGAATGGCCCGAGACGTACAGGCGGTCAGGGTTCCCGCCGAAGCTGCGCGCATTCCGATAGACCCAGGCCACGGCGCGACGCACCTGGTCGGCCATCGGCAGGAGGCTTCCGCCCACGTCCTGGACCGCCGCGAAGTCAGGCACGATGAAATGGGCGCCGGCGCGCACGAACAGCTCCGCCGCAAACGCGTAGTTCTTGGCGAGGCCGGCGCGCCATGCGCCGCCGTGGATCAGGACGTTGATCGGCGCGTCGGCGCGCGCGGCGGCGTAGAGATCGAGCCCCTCGATCGGGTCGGCGCCGTAGGCGAAGCGCCGCGGCGCGCCGAGCCGCGCACGGGCGGCCTCGCTCTGGGTCGCGAAGCGCCTGACGATCTGATCGCGATTCGCCGCCCAGACGTTCTGATCGTAGGCCGCGTCGAGCTCGGCCTGATCGAGATCGAGCCACACGCGTGGGCCCTTGACCCGCGGCGCGGCCCGCGGCGGTGCCGACTGCTGAGCCGACGCGGCGCCCCCGACCGCCGTCACGGCGCGGGCCGTCGCTGCGTCCAGAGCATCGCGGCGAGCGAGCCGATCACCTGCGTCAGTCGAGAGTCGGGCGGCGCTGAGCCCACGGGCGCGCGGCTTCGAACGCCGCGGAGGCCTGCAGCACCGTCAGGTCTGCGAAGCGGCGGCCGACGATCTGGAGCCCAACCGGCAACCCGGCCGATGTGAAGCCGGCGGGCGCCGAGGCCGCGGGCTGGCCGGTGAAGTTGAACGGATAGCTGAACGAGGCCCAGCGGATCCAATCCCACACGTGCTGCGACCAGTGCTCGGGATTCAGCCGACCCACGGGAAATGCGGCCACCGAGAGCGTCGGCGTCAGCAGCAGATCGTACTTCTCGAAGAGCGGCCGCACGGTGTCCCAGTAGGCGAGCTTCTGGGCGCGCGCCTCGACGTAGTCGACCATCGAGTACTGAAGGCCGTCCTCGATGCACGCGACGAGGCCGGGGTCCATGCGGTCGCGCCATCGCGGCAGGTACTGCGCGTAGTTTCCCGCTTCGTGCGCGCTCCAGAGACAGCGGATCAGATCGTGCGAGTCGGCGAAGCCGGGCTTGGCCTCCTCGACGACACAGCCGAGGTCCGCGAAGGCGCCGACCGCCTGCGCCACGAGCGCGGCCACTTCGGCATCGACCGGAAGTCCGCCGAGATCAGGGCTGAACGCGACCTTGAGGCCCTTGATGCCGGCGTGGAGCTTGCCGACGTAGTCCTCGGGCGCGGCCTCGAGCGACGTGCGATCCCAATCGTCAGGCCCCGCCATGACCGACAGCATCAGCGCGGCGTCGGCCACCGTGCGCGTCATCGGCCCCATGTGCGAGGCGTAGTCGTTGTTGGAGACGGGCCACATCGGGACGCGGCCGTACGAGGGCTTGAGTCCGAAGATGCCGCAGAATCCGCTGGGGATGCGGATCGATCCAGCGCCGTCCGATCCCTGGTGGAGCGGCCCGAGCCCGGCGGCGGTGGCGGCGCCGGCGCCGGCGCTGGAACCGCCGGTCGTCATGGCCGTGTTCCAGGGGTTGCGCGTGCTACCCGTCAGCGGGCTGTCGCCGAGCCCCTTCCAGCCGAATTCCGGCGTCGTCGTCTTGCCGAGCATGACGCCGCCGGCTTGCTTGAGACGTCGCACGGCCGGCGGGTCCACGTCGGGAACGCGATGCTCGAAGATGAACGAGCCGGACATCGTCCGGACGTCCTTCGTGTAGTGCAGATCCTTGATCGAGAACGGGATGCCGTGGAGCGGGCCGCGCGCCTCGCCCTTCATGAGGGCCTGCTCGGCCTCGCGCGCCGCCGCCAGGGCCTGCTCCGCCGTGACGGTGCAGAACGCGTTGACGACCGGGTTGAGGCGCTCGATGCGATCGAGCACCGCGCGCGTCAGCTCGACCGGCGACAGCTTCTTCGAGCGGATCAGCCCGATCAGATCCGTCGCAGGTGTGAAGGCGAGGTCGGTGGCGGCCATTGTCGTCTCCCCGCTACTTCTTGGAGATCAGCCAGTGCCCGAGCGCCAGATGCGGCAAGCCCGAGCGTTCGAACGTGTCCACCGCGTCCTCGGCCGAGCACACGAGCGGCTCGCCATGCAGGTTGAACGAGGTGTTGAGCACCGCGCCGATGCCGGTCCGACGCTCGAACTCGCGGATCACGCGGTAGTAGCCGGGGTTCCACGCCTCCTCGAGGATGTGGGCGCGCGCCGTCCCGTCCTGGGGGTGAATCGCCGCGACGATCTCGTCGCGCCGCTTGGCGTTGGTCGGGAACGCAAGCATCATGTACGGCGAGGTCAGGCTCTTGGGGTTCAGCAGGTAGTCGCTCTCGCGCTCGCGTAGCACCGTCGGAGCGAACGGCATCCAGAAGTCCCGGCTCTTGATCATCCGGTTGATCACGTCCACCACGCGATGGTCGGACGGGTTGGCCAGGATCGAGCGGTTGCCGAGCGCCCGCGCCCCGAACTCCATGCGGCCCGCGCAGCGCGCGACGACGCCATCGGACACGAGCAGCTCGGCGATCTTCTCCTCGATCGCCGCGTGCTCGCTCACCTTGTAGCGGCTCGCCAGATCGCGGCCCTTGATCACGGCCTCGATCTCCGAGTCGCGCACGTCGGGTCCGAGATAGGCCGGACCGAACGGCTTGGGCGCCGGCTTCACCCGCGCGGCCGCGCACAGGTCGAGATACCCCAAATAGGCCGCGCCGACCGAGTTCGACTCGTCGCCGCACGAGGGAAAGACGAAGAGGTCGCCGAGCCAGCTCTCGTCGGCGATCAGCATATTCGCCTTCACGTTCATGAACACGCCGCCTCCGAGCGCCAGCCGCTCGCCCCCGTAGCGCTGCCGCGCCAGGCGGGTCCAGCGCACGAGCGTTTCCTCGAGGATCTGCTGGGCGCCGCCGGCAATCCCGTCGAAGCGGAGTCCCAGGGTGGCCTCGAGCAGCGCCCGATAGAGAGGCCCGCGGCGCCGCCACTCGAAGCGGCTCGGCTTACCCTCGGCCATCGCGAACACCTTGCCGAGCGCGGCGACGGCGCGCTCGGTCTCGCGCGCCGGCGCGTAGGGCGCGAGCCCCATCACCTTGTACTCGTGCTCGCCCGGCTTCATGCCGAGCAGCAGGGTCACGAGCGTGTAAAACGACCCCAGCGAGCCGGGCCCGCTCGGCGTGGCCTCGCGGCGGGTCAGGGTGGCGCCGCCGGCGCTCGACACCGTACCGCAGAGCCCGTCGCCCGAGTTGTCGTTGGTGAGCACCAGCGCGGGGCGGCCGCCGAACGGTGAACCATAGTACGCGGCGGCCGCGTGGCACGTGTGATGGTCAACGAAGCGAACGCGATCGTCGTCCAGACGCAGATGGCGCGTCACGTGGCCGCGCCGCTCGGCGTCGGTCAGCGGCGCCTTACCCGGCGCCGGGTCCAAGAGGCCGAGCTTCGCGCCGAGTTTTCGCGCTCGCCCCGTCAATCCCCGGCGCGGCGCCTCGAGACCCACGGCGTAGTACCGGCGCATGTAGGCCTCGTCGCGCATCACGCGGTTCATCCAGTCGTAGGACGGGATGCGCGTGCCGGCGAGCACAACGCGGTCGATCTGGCTCGCGCTCAGCCCGACCTCGCGCAGGAGGGCGTCGACGGCGCGCCGCGGATAGCCCGCGTCGTTCTTCAGCCTCGAGAAGCGCTCCTCGGAGGCGCAGCCGATGATCTCACCGTCACGCAGGACGGCCGCGGTCGCGCAATGGGTCTCGCTAATCCCCAGAACGATCAAGACCCGAAGATAATATCAGCAAACCCTGGGCATCCTGCCCACATGGCCTTAGAGCGCCAGCTCCGCGAGCGACAGCTCCTGGGCGAGGTAGGCGTGGTAACCGGCCGGACTGCCCGAGAGAACGCGGCCGGGGAGGGCTCGAGCCCTCCCCGGCCCGGTCAGGATTTGCGGGACGTCTTCGAGAAAAACGTGCCGACGAGCGGGCGCATCTGGCTGCTGCCGCACTGGGGACACTTCGCCTCGCCCTTCTCCCGCTCGCTGATCGACAGAGTCAGAGAGACTTCCTTCTGGCACTTGTGGCAGAAAAACTCGTAGAGAGGCATGGCCCTCCTCCTCTCGACGTGACCGATCATCCTTGATTCAACCCAGGTTGACGACGACCGACTTCACCTCCGTGTATTCGGCGATCCCCTCGTGACCTCCTTCGCGGCCGAGGCCGGATTCCTTGAAGCCGCCGAACGGGATCTCGTGCGTATAGCCGGTGGCGTCGTTGGCGCCGACCAGCCCGTACTCGAGCTGCTCGGACACGCGAACGAGCCGCGCCAGGTCGCGCGTGTAGAAGTAGGCCGCGAGCCCGAACTTCGTGGCATTGGCGCGACGGATGACCTCTTCCTCGGTATCGAAGACGAGCAGCGGCGCCGCCGGCCCGAAGATCTCCTCCTGCGCGATCGCCATGTCGTCGGTGACGCCGGTCAGGACCGCGGGCGCGTAGAAGAATCCCTTGGCGTAGACGTCGCCGGTGAGATAGCGGCCGCCCGACACGAGCTTGGCGCCATGCGTGACCGCGTCCTCGACCAGCGAGTGCACCTTTGCGCGCGTCTCCTCGTTGATGAGCGGACCGATCTGCGCGCCCGCCTCGAAGCCCGAGGCGACCTTCAGCTTCTCGACCGCCTCGATGAACGCCGGAATGAACTTGCCGGCGATCCCGCGCTGGACGTAGATCCGGTTGGCGCAGATGCACGATTGGCCGCCGACGCGCAGGAACTTCATCGCCACCGCGCCCTCGAGCGCCGCCTTGAAGTCGGCGTCGTCGAACACGATGAACGGCGCGTTGCCGCCGAGCTCGAAGGAGAGTCGGGTCACCTGCTTCGCGGCCGTCTCCATGATCCCCTTGCCCACGTCGGTCGACCCCGTGAAGCCGATCTTGCGGATCAGCGGATGCGTCAAGAGCTCGGCGCCGACGAGCCGCGAGCGGTTGGTCGTGAGCACGTTGAACACGCCGCGCGGCAGGCCCGCCACCTCGGTGATGCGCGCGATGGCGAGCGCCGTGAGCGGCGTCGCGGAGGCCGGCTTGAGCACGACGGTGCAGCCGGCGGCCAGGGCCGGGGCGATCTTGCGCGTGACCATCGTCGCCGGGAAGTTCCAGGGCGTCACCGCGGCGACGGGCCCGATGGCCTGGCGCAGCACCCAGTACCGCTTGCCAGGCTGTGGCGACGAAATCCACTCGCCGCCCATCCGCCGCGCCTCCTCGGCGAACCAGCCGAAGTAGCCGAGCGCAAACTGGACTTCCTTCTTCGCTTCCTCGAACGGCTTGCCGTTCTCGAGCGTCACGAGCCGGGCGAGCTCGTCGCGCCGCTCCTGCATGAGCTCCTGGATCTTGAGGAGGATGCTCCCGCGATCCTTGGCCGCCAGCCCCGACCACTCGCGAAACGCGGCGTGCGCGGCGGTGACCGCGCGCTGGATCTCGGGCGTGCCGCCGTTGGCGACTCGCGCGACGACGGAGGCGTCGGCCGGGTTCTTCACGTCGAAGGTGGCGCCGCCCTCGGCGAGCATCCACTCGCCGTCGATGTACATGCGTTCGAGGTCTGCCATGCGGGATCCTCCGTGGGGACGGATTTTGCCGACTTCGCCGCGAGAGCCTACGCCTGGGGCCGACGACGCGCTAGACGCAGCGCGGCATGGGTCGATCCGCCGGCGGCGCCGTGGTGCGCGGCGCTTCCGCTAGGCGCCGTTCGAGAGGTGGTTCACCAGCCAGCGCGCGGTACGCAAGAGCCGCGCATCGCGACCGCGCGCGCCGACCAGCTGGACGCCGAGGGGCAGGCCGTTGGCGCCCTGCATGAGCGGCACGCTGAGCGCCGGCATGCCGCAGAGCGTCCACAGCGCGCAGAAGGCCGGATCACCGGTCGACTCGAGCCCTTTCGGCGCGGTGCCGAACGCCGGCGGCGTCAGGATCGCGTCGTAGCGCTGCTCGAAGAGCTCGGTCAGGCCCGCGTTGAGCTCGGGAATGCGGCGGAGCGCGCCGAGATAGTCGACCGCGCGAACCTCGCGGCCCTCCTCGATCCGGGCGCGAAGCGCGGGCGAGAGCTTCTCGCGCCCGTGTTCCCACTCCCGGCGAAGATTGATCGCGATCTCGGCGCCGCCGATGGCGCGCTGCCATGCGAGCACCTCGTCGGACGGCGTGACGAGCTCGAGCTCCTCGACTCGATCGCCGAGATGGCTCACCAGCTCGGCGAAGGCGTCGCGAGCGTCGGCGTCGACGCGCTCCCAGAGCGACGTCTTCACGAACGCGAACATCGGCGTCAGCGGCGGCTCCTCGGCGGCCACGGCGCGGTACGGGACGCGGGCGCGGGGGCGCGAGTCCGGGTCGCGCTCATCGTGCGCCGCGAGCTCTTCGAGCAGGAGCGCGATGTCCTCGACCGAGCGCGCGAAGAGCCCGACGTGATCGAGCGTCCGGGAGAGCTGGAACATCCCGTGGCGCGGGACCAGCCCGTGCGTCGGCTTGAGCCCGTACACGCCGCAGTACGACGCCGGCCGGATCGTCGAGCCGGTGGTCTGGCTGCCGAGCGCCAGCGGGACCATGCCCGCCGCCACCGCCGCCGCCGAGCCGCTCGAGGAGCCGCCCGGCGTGTGCGCCCGAGTTGTGCGGATTGCGCGTCTTGCCCGGCGTGCGGCGTGGCGAACTCGGTCGTGACCGTCTTGCCCATGATGACCGCGCCGGCGGCGCGCAGCAGCGACCACGACCGACGCGTCCCGCGACGGCGTCCGGCCGGCGTGCAGCACGGAGCCGTTCTCGGTAGGCATGTCCGCGGTGTCGATGATGTCCTTGAGGCCCACCGGCACGCCGTGCAGCGGCCCGATCGGCTGCCCGGACAACCGGTACTCGTCGGCGGCGCGCGCCTGAGCCAGCGCGTACTCGGGATCGAGGAACGCCCAGGCCTGCACCTGCCCGTCCACCTCGCGCACCCGCGCCAGACACGCCTCGACGAGCCTCGACCGAGCTGACGACGCCCTCGCGGATCATCCGCGCCGCCTCGCACGCCCAAGCCCAGTGCAGATCCTTCAAATCCATCGCGCCCCACACGTTACCACGAGCCATCGACCGTCGCCTGCGCACTCCGACCGCTTCGAGCGCGCGGCTTTGCCGCCGCAATCCTCGGGGGAGGCAGGAGGAGCGCGCCGCAGGCGCGCGACGACCGTCGGAAGGGGGCGAAGTCCCCCTCCGAGCGCGTTACTTGCCGTAGAGGAACTCCGGCAGCCAGAGCGTCATGCCGGGCCAGATGTACATGAACGCGAGGCAGATCAAGACGATGATCATGTAGGGCATCATCCCGGCGAAGATCTGGTTCAAGGTCACGTGCTTGGGCGACACGCCCTTCAGATAGAAGGCCGACATCGCCACCGGCGGCGAGAGGAAGGCCGCCTGGAGATTCACCGCCACCATGGTGCCGAAGAGGATCGGATCGACCTGGAAGTGGCTCAGCAGCGGGATGAAGATCGGGCAGAAGATCACGATGATCTCGGTCCACTCGAGCGGCCAGCCGAGAAGGAAGATGATGAGCTGCGCCATGATCATGAACCCGACCGGCGACAGGTTCATGCTCAGCACCCACCGCTCGATCAGCCCCTGGCCCCCGTGCAGCGCGAACACGGCGGAGAACAGCGCGGAGCCGACGAAGAGCCAGCACACCATCGCCGTCGTCTTCGCGGTGAGGAAGGTCGACTCTCTCAAGTTGCGCCGGAGCTCCGGTGAGGTCCTGAGATACCAGAGCCCCGGCACGACCGTGCCGAGGAGCGTCGCGCTGATCGACCCTGCCACCAGCAAGCGACGCGAAGCTCTCCTCGTGCCACCAGCCGAGCGTGATGCCGACGATCGCTCCGACCAGGCTCCACCATCATGACCGCCCGCGGGTACTTCGCCATCACGGCGAGGTAGAGCGCGCCGAGCGCGCCGATCCCGGCCGATTCGGTCGCGGTGCAGATGCCGAACAGGATCACCGCGAGCACCACGACGGTGAGCACGCCGAGCGGGACGACCGAGCCGACCAGCTCCTTCAGGATCTCGAGCTGCTCGCCGTCCATCCGCCAGAAATAGAGGAGGAGCAGGAGGATCGAGAGCGTCGCGAAGCCCCAGAACCACGCGTAGAAGTGCGCGGGGATCCGCCCCGCCGTCTGAGCGCCGCCGTCGGCTCCCGGAGCGACGTCATCTCCTCGAGCGGCTCGTCCTTCTTCTGCGCTGTCTCCGCCCTCGGTCTCCGCCGCGGCCCCGAGCTCTTGCGGCTTCGTCTTCCTCCGCCGGCGGCGCCGGCGCCGCCGGCGCCGCCGGTGGTCGCCGACCGCCACGGCACGCGGCGCTCGGCGCAGGGGCGCTGCGGCGACCGTCTCGGGCGCGTTGTAGATGACCACGTACCACCACGTCGCGGCGAAGGTCCCGAACGTCAGCAGCAAGGGCACCAACAGGACGAGCAGGTTCTTGACGATCAGGCCATAGGCCGCCGGTTGCCCGTGCTCGGCGCCTGCCCCCGCAGCGCGCTCGGTCGCAACGCGGCCGTGAGGAGGCCCGGCACGACGCTCCGGACACGGCGCCCCTGGAGTCGCTGGAGATACTCGGGGACCGCGACGCGGTACTGATCGGGCGGCAGCTTGGGCGCGATCTGCGGATTGATGAGCGCCCACCCGATGATGTAGACGAGGTAGAGGAACGTCAGGAAGAAGCCCGGCAGCATCGCCGCGGCATAGAGCTTGACGATCGACTGTCCGGCGACCGCCGCGTAGACGATCAGCATGACCGACGGCGGAATGAGAATGCCGAGCGTCCCGCCCGCGGTGATGGCGCCGGAGGCCAGCTTCACGTCGTAGCCCGCGTTCAGCATCGGCCGCATGGCGATCACGCCCATGAGGACGACGACCGCCCCGACGATGCCCGAGGCGATGCCCCAGAACGCGCACACCAGGAGTGTCGTCACGGCGAGCGACGCGGGCACGCGCCGGAACGCGAGCTGGACGCGTGGAACATCCGGTCCACCAGCGCCGCCCGCTCCATGATGTAGCCCATGAACACGAACAGCGGGATCGACAGCAGGGTGTCGTTCGTCATGACCCCGTACGCCCGCTGCACGATCAGGTCGAAGGCCCGGTTCTCCCACCAGTGCTGCGCGGGATCCCAGAACGCGACGTAGCCGAAGATCATCCCGAGACCCATCAGCGTGAACGCGGTCGGGAAGCCCATCATGATCGCGACCACGATGAGCCCGAGCATCGCGAGACCGAGGGAGGGATCGCTCACGGCGTCCGGTCCGGGCGCTCGGCCTCGTCCACCACGCTGCGGTGGCGGGCCGCCTCCTCGATCGCGTGGGCGCCCTCCATCGCCGCGCGCCGCGACTCCTCGTCCACGAACTCGCTGTGCCCGAGCTGGGTCTCGATGACGTCGATCTCCTCGACGTCTTCCAGCCGCGGAGGCCAGGCGCCGCGTGCGCAGACAGACGACGCAGCGGACGATCTCGGCCAGCCCCTGGAGCATGACCAGCGCGCCGGCGACGGGAATCACCGTCTTGAAGTGGTAGACGGGCGGCCCCTCGGCGGTCACCGTCGAGTGCTCGCCGATGCGCCAGGACAGCGCGGCGTAGTCGAACCCGGCGTAGATCAGCCCCAGGATGCCCGGGAGGAAGAAGAGGAAGTAGAGCGCGAGGTCGAGCGCCGCCTGACCGCGCGGCTTCAAATACATGTAGACGAAGTCGGCCCGGACGTGTCCGGCCGCCGCCAGCGTGTAGGCCCCGCACATCATGAAGAGCGTGCCGTAGAGCATGCTGTTGAAGTCGAAGATCCACGCCGTCGGCCGATTCAGGATGTACCGCTTGAAGACTTCGATGGAGACCACGAGCGTCAACGCCACGATCAGCCACGCGAAGGCCTTGCCGGACCAGTAGCTGACCAGATCGACGGCGCGGATGCAGCGCGCCCGCGCTCATCGGCGTCGAAAAAAGGCCAGCCACCCGACGTGCGTCGGATGGCTGGCCTGCTGGAATGCGGTCACCCGGACCTAGCTCTTCTTGGCCGGCAGGCTTGCCGAAGTAGTGGTTGTAGGCCATGCGGCGGCCGACGTTGGTGTCGAGGTCCCACTTCACCGCCCGCGCGGCGAACGTCTTCTGCGACTCCGCGATCTCCTTGAAGAGCGGGTTGTCGCCGGCCTTCTTGTCGGCGGCGGCGTCGTAGGCCTCGAGCTGCTTCTGCAGCAGGGAGTCCGGCGTCTTGTAGAACCGGACCTTGTCCTTGGTCTGCAGCTCGATGTAGTCCTTCGAGTAGCGGTCGACGGCCTTCCACGACATGTCGGCCGAGGCCGCCTCGACGGCGTTCTCGATGATCGCCTTCATCTTGTCGGGCAGGGCGTCGTACTTGGTCTTGTTGAACGTGATCTCGAACTGCTCGGCGTTCTGGTGGTAGCTCTGCAGCATGCACACCTTGGACACGTCGGCGAAGCCGAGGATGCGATCGGAGGTCGCGTTGTTGAACTCCGCGGCGTCGAGCAGGCCGCGGTCCATGGCCGGCACGATCTCGCCGCCGGGCAGCGCGTTGACCGCCGCGCCCATGCCCGTGAACACGTCGATCGAGATGCCGACGGTCCGGAACTTGAGGCCCTTGAAGTCGTCGGCCTTGGTGATCGGCTTCTTGAACCAGCCGAGCGGCTGGGTCGGCATCGGGCCGTAGGGGAAGGACACGACGTTGGCCCCGATGGACGCGTAGAGCTTGTTGAGCAGCTGCCTTGCCGCCGCCGTACTTGTGCCAGGAGAGCAGCATGTTGGCGTCCATGCCGTACGCCGGACCCGAGCCCCAGAGCGCGAGCGCCGTCTGCTTGCCGTAGTGGTACACGAGCACGCCGTGGCCGCCGTCGAGCGTGCCCTTCGACACGGCGTCGAGCAGCCCGAAGGCCGGCACGACCGCGCCCGCCGGCAGCACCTCGATCTTGAGGTCGCCGCCGGTCATGTCGTTGACCTTCTTCGCGAAGTCGTTGCGCGTACTCGTGGAAGATGTCCTTGGCCGGCCACGTGCTCTGCCAGCGCATGGAGATCGGGCCCTGCGCCTTGACGACCGTTCGGGAATCCGAGCGTCGCCGCACCCGTGGCGGCCAGGGCCGCGCCCCTCAGAAAGGTTCGGCGCGGGCTTTCGGGAACCGCTTTGGGATCGCTCATGAAGCACCTCCTCGGAAAGTGTAAATGGGCCGTAGCCGATGGATCACGAGAGGACACGACGCGAAGGAAGTGGTCGGACCACGCTCCCACAACCTATCGCGGGGAGCGTGTTCTGTCAATAAAATCAGGCGCTCGGGGACCTTCAGGACTGAGCGAGAGCCGGTCGCCGCTGGCGCGGCGCACCGTCAACCGGAGCGGGGCCTCGAGACCGGCGTCGGCGAGCGCCTCGCGCAGCGCCTCACGGGTGACCACCGCCACGTCGTTGACCTGCAGGATCACGTCGCCGATCTCGAGCCCTCCTCGCTCCGCCGAGCTCTTCGGCACGACCGACCGACGACGGCCAGGGCGGTCGATACGCCGGGCTCGGCGTCCCGTACCACGAAACCGAACTCGGCCCCGATTCGTTCCCCGACGACCCCGCGCGGCATCTCGGCCAGGCGGACGTCGAGACGGCGCCGCCCATCGGCCCGGAGCACGGTCAGGTTCACGTCCCGGCCCGGCGCGGAGGCGGCGACCAGGCGCTGGAGCACCCGCGTCTCGGTCACCGGACGACCCTCGAACGCGACGACCAGATCGCCGCTCCTGAGCCCGGCCGCCTGCGGCCGGAGCTCCCTCCATCACGTCCACGATGAACACGCCGAATCCCTCGCGGATCCCGTGGCGCGACGAGATCTCGTCCATCTCCTGCTCGGACAGGTCCCGGATGCGGACGCCCAGCCACGCCCACTGGGCCGCGTCGACCGTCGACGCCGCGGCGGCGAGGATCAGCAGGATGGCCAGCGCGCAGCGGCCTGACCCTCATTCGCGGCCTCGCCGGAGCTCGTTCACGAGCTGGTCGAGCGCCGTGCCGAGGCGCTCGAGGCGCCGCGTGACGTCGAGCGTCTCCAGAAGCTCCTGGCGGAGCGCGGCGTCGGGCACGACGGCCGCGGCGATCCGGTCGGCGATCACCCCCGGGGCCTGTCCTTCCGCCAGCGCCGTGTCGAGCAGGTCGGGCGGACGATCGAGCGCCTGCAGCAGGCGCCGGCACGCGTCCCGAATGCGCGCCAGCGCCGCCGACACGTCCGTCGTCGGCGCGACTTCCTCGAGCTTCTGCGCGGTGACGATCCGGTAGAGCGTGTCGCTCGGCCGCTCGCGCTTCGATCCGGACGCGCCACTCACCCTTGACGAGAATGTTGTAGCGGCCGGTCGCGAGCCGCTCCCAGCTCACGATCTCGCCGGCGCCGGCCACGGGATGCACGGTCGGGCTTGCCGGCGTAGGTGGCCTCGAAGCCGGGCACGAGCTTGACGACCGCGAGCCGCCGGTCACGCGCCAGCACGTCCATGACCATCGCGCGATAGCGCGCCTCGAAGACGTGGAGCGGCAGCAAGGTATTCGGAAAGAACGTCACGTCGGGCAGCGGGAAGATCGGCAAGGTCAACGGCGGCACGGCGTCGGGCCCGTCGGCGATCAGCCGATCTTCGGCAGCGGCCGGAGCGCGGCGAGCTCGTCCAGACGCTGCCGGACGGCCACGGCCAGCTCGCGGAACGTCCGCGCCTGAGCCGAGTCCGGGCGGCCGTAGCGTGATCGGGGTGCCCTCGTCGCCGGCGAGCCGCGTCGCCGGATCGAGCGGGACCTGCGCGAGCAGCGGAACCCCGTACTCGTCGGCCAGCTTCTGGCCGCCGCCTTCGCCGAAGATCGCGTAGCGCTTGCCGGTGTCGGGCGCCACGAAGTAGCTCATGTTCTCGACGATGCCGAGGATCGGCACGTTGAGCTTCTGGAACATGGCGATCGCCTTGCGCACGTCGAGCAGCGCGACCTCCTGGGGCGTCGTGACCATCACGACGCCGCGAGAGCGGGATGACCTGCGAGAGCGAGAGCTGCGCGTCGCCGGTGCCGGGCGGCATGTCGAAGACGAGGTAATCGAGCGCGCCCCACATGACGTCCTTCAGCATCTGCTGGATGAAGGAGTGGATCATCGGGCCGCGCCAGACCAGGGGCTCGCGCTCGTTCACGAGCAGCCCGATCGACATCATCTTCATGCCGTGCGCCTCGACGGGGATGATCCGGTTCTCGAACATCCCCGGTCGCCCGCGCGAGCCGAGCATGAGCGGAATGTCCGGGCCGTAGACGTCGGAGTCGATGATGCCGACGGTAGCTGCCGGCCTGGCGCAGCGCGACCGCCAGGTTCACGGTGACGGTCGACTTGCCGACGCCCCCCTTGCCCGACGACACCGCGATCGTCTGCTTCACCTCGGGAATGACGTCCTCGGACTTGGGCTGGCCGTGCCCGTGCGCCGTGAGCGTGCGCCGCCTGCCGGCGTCGCGCGGCCTGGCGCGGCGCCCATCTTCACCTGGACCTGCGAGACGCCCGGGACCCGCCCGACCGCGCGCGATGCCATGCTGTGCATGGTGGCCTTCGACGTCGCCGACTGGTTCGTGAAAGCGAGCGTGAACGTGACGAGCGATTCGGCGATGGTCAAATCGCGGATGAGCCCGAGCGACACGATATCCTGCTGCGCTTCTGGATCCTTGACCGCCCGCAGCGCATCCAGCACGGCGTCCTGAGTGACCATACGGGCGACTATACAGGAGCATCGAGCGCTTTCAACGTCATCGCGCCCGTCGCCGCTATCTATGCGCGGAACCTTGCATTCTCGCCACTGACCTGCTACAAAAAGCGGGTGATCTCTCCGGACGAATTCCGCCATGCCTCGAGCCACTTCGCGTCGGGCGTCACGGTCATCACCGTGTGCGATCGCGACGGACGGCCGACCGGCCTCACCGCCAGCGCCTTCACCTCGGTCTCGCTCGAGCCGCCGCTCATCCTCGTCTGCGTGGACCACAAAGCGCAGAGCTACCCGGCCCTCGTCGCGGGCAAGATGTTCGCCGTCAACATCCTGGCGCTGGACCAGGAGGCGCGTGTCGCGCCGGTTCGCGACCACGAAGATCGAGAACAAGTTCGAAGGCGTGCCGTTCACGCTGAGCCCGCTGGGCCTGCCGCTCCTCGACAACGCGCTCGCGCAGCTCGAATGCGCGACCGTCAACGTCCACCTCGAGGGTGACCACACGATCTTCGTCGGGCGCGTGGAGAGCGCGCGCGCGGGCTCCGGGCTCGCCGCTGGTCTACTTCCGCGGGCGTTACGACCGTCTGTCCGGGGCCGACTCCGTGACGGTCGTCCCGCTGTCCCGCCCGCCGGTCGACGACGAGATCAAGCGGGCGGTGCTGGCCGCCATCGACTCGCGTCAGTACGTGCTCGGCCCTCAGTGCCGGCAGCTCGAGGTCGAGCTGGCCAGCGCGACCAGCGTGAAGCATGCCGTGCTGACCAGCTCCGCCACCGCGGCGCTCTGGCTGGCCCTCCGCGCGCTCGGCGTGAAGGCGGGGGACGAGGTGCTGGTGCCCTCGCACACCGCGTTCCCCACCGTCGAGGCGATCTGCTTCGCCGAGGCGACGCCGGTCTTCGTCGACGCCGACGAGTTCTACACCCTGGACGCGCGCGACGCCGAAGCGAAGGCGACACCCCGGACGGTCGGAATCGTGCCGGTGCACCTCTACGGTCAGCCGGTCGATCTGTCGGCCGTCGAGCGCCTGGCTTCGCGCCTGGGGCTCTGGGTGCTCGAGGACTGCGCGCAAGCGCAGGGAGCGGAATGGAACGGGCGCCGGGTCGGCAGCTTCGGCCGCGCGTCGGTCTTCTCCTTCTATCCATCGAAGAACCTGCCGGGCATGGGCGACGGCGGCGCCATCCTCACCGGCGACGACGAGATCGCGGATCGTTGCCGCCGGCTGCGCGACCACGGACGGCTCGACAAGAACGTGCACGGTGAGCTCGGCTTCAATCTCCGATTCAGCGAGCTCCAGGCGGCGGCCCTGCGCGTGCTGCTGCCTCGCCTCGACGCGATGAACGAGCGGCGGCGCGGCCTCGCGCTCCGCTACGCGCGCGGGCTCGCCGACCTGCCGCTCGCCCTGCCCGACGAGCGCGCGCACGCGCGCCACGTGTATCACCTCTATGTGGTGCGCACGCCGCACCGTGCCGACGCTCGCGGCGTTTCTCAAGGAGCGAGGCATCCAGACCGGGATCCACTATCCCGTCCCGACCCATCGTCAGCCTCCGGTCGAGCACCTCTCGCCGCCGCCGCTGCCGCGCACGGAGCGGCTGGTCGAGGAGATCCTCACCTTGCCCATGTCGGCCGACCACGCGGACGAGGAGATCGATCGCGTGATTGCCACGGTGCGCGCCTTCTTCGGCGCGTAGTGGCGGTGCGGGCGGCATGGCGTTGAGGATGCCGGGCCCCCTCCGGATCTTGCAGCTGTACCCGAAGGCGGATTACTTCACCGGCGCCGCGATCCAGCTGCGCGACCTCGCGATCGGACTGGCCGCCCGCGGTCATGCCGTCACCGTGGCGACGCCGCCGAGCGATCTCTGGGCCGAGCGCATGCGCGAGGCCGGCGTCGGCTACGTCCCGATCCCGATGCGCCGCGCCTGGGACGTCCGCGGGGCCTGGCGCATCGCGAAGACGATCCGCGCCGGCGACATCCAGGTGGCCCACGCGCACAAGGGGCGCGCGCGCACTCTGGCGCTCCTCGCCGGGCTCATGGGGTCGCGCTCGCGGCTGGTCCTCAATCGCGGCGTCAGCTTCCACGTGCCCCGCGCTCGCCGCCTCGGATACACGAGCCGGCGCGTGCACGCGATCGTCGCGGTCTGCGAGTCGATCAAGCGTGATCTCGTGGCGACGGGCGTGCCGGCGGGGAAGATCGAGGTGATCTACTCCGGCACCGACCTCGAGCGCTTCCATCCCGGCCTCGACGGCCGGACGATCCGGCGAGAGCTCGGCCTCACCGCGGACCACTTCCTCATCACGCAGATCGGAGTCCGTTCGTGGCGCGGCTGGCGCGACGTGCTCCAGGCCATGGCGCGCATCGCGCCCGAGGCGTCCCGCGCCCGGCTGCTCTTCGTCGGGGCCCCCCCGCCGCGAATCGCCGAGCTCCACGCGTGCGCCCGCGAGCGCGGGCTCGACGGCCGCGTGCTCGTGCTCGGCCACCGCGAGGACGTGCCCCAGATCCTGACCGCGTCGGACGTGGTCGTCGACGCCTCGTACGCCGGCGCGGGGCTCACCGGCTCGATCCGCGAGGCTCTCGCCTGCGAGCGGCCGGTGGTGGCCACCAACCTGGCGGGCATGCCCGAGCTGGTCGTCGACGGCGAGACCGGCCTCCTGGTGCCGCCGCGGGATCCGGACGCGCTGGCCGGCGCACTCCGTCGCGTCCTCGAGAACCCGACCTGGGCGCAGGCGATGGCACGGGCCGGCTGCAAGCGCGTGGACGCGCACTTCTCGCTGCGCGCCAAGCTCGACGCCACCGAGGCGCTCTATCGGCGCCTCGTCGAGACGCACCCGAGATGAGCATCCGGACCGGCCTCTACCGCCGCCTGCTCGGCTACCTTCGCCCGCACGCGCCAGCGCTGGCCGTCGGCACGGCGCTGGCCATCATCGTCGCCGCGATGGAGGGCGCGATCGCGTGGCTCGTCAAGCCGGCGATGGACGACGTGTTCATCCGCCGCGACGCGGCGATGCTGAAGCTCATCCCGCTCTTGTTTCTCGGCGCGTATGTCGCCAAGGGCCTGGCCCGGTACGGCCAGTCCTACCTGATGGCCGCGGTCGGCGAGCGCGTGATCGCGCGGATCCGCCGCGACCTCTATGCGCACCTGCAGCAGATGTCGCTGTCGTTCTTCACGAGCCGCCACTCGGCCGAGCTGATGTCCCGCGTCGTGACCGACGTGAACCGCCTGGCGCGCCTGTCGTCGACGGTGCTGGTGATGACGATCCGCCAGTCCGTGATGGTCATCGCGCTGACCACCGTCATGTTCGTGCGCGACTGGCGGCTCGCCCTGATCGCCCTGGTCGTCTTCCCGTTCGTCGGCGTGGCGGTGCGCTCGATCGGCCGCCGCCTCTACCGCATCAACAAGCGCTCGCAGCAGAAGATCGCCGAGCTGAACGTGCTGCTTCACGAGGCGTTCTCGGGCACGAAGATCGTCAAGGCGTTCGGACGGGAGGCGCACGAGGTCGAGCGATTCGACCGCGTCAACCGCGGGCTCCTCTCCCTGGCGCTCAAGGACCATCGCACCGACGAGATCACGGACCCGCTCATGGAGGTGCTGGCCGCCTTCGGCATCATGGGAGCCCTCTGGTACGGCGGCCAGCAAGTCATCAGCGGCGCGATGACCCCGGGCGATTTCTTCTCGTTCACGGCGGCGGTCGCGCTCCTCTACGGACCGGTTCGACAGCTCTCGCGGATCGTCAACACCGTGCAGCAGTCGACCTCGTCCGTCGAGCGGGTCTTCGAGATCCTCGACCTGCCGCCGGCGATCGCCGACCGGGCGAACGCCGTGGTGCTCGACTCGTTCCGTGACCGCCTGGCGTTCGAGCAGGTGAGCTTCCGCCACGGAGACTCCGACGACCTCACGCTCCGGGACGTCTCGCTGACGATCGCCCGCGGCGAGGTCGTCGCGTTCGTGGGCATGAGCGGGGCCGGCAAGTCGACCCTGATGGACCTGCTGCCTCGCTTCCACGACGTGAGCGACGGGCGGATCACGATCGACGGCCACGACCTGCGCGACGTCACCCAGGCCTCGCTCCGCGCCCTGATCGGCATCGTCACGCAGGAGACGTTCTTGTTCAGCGACTCGATCCTCTACAACATCGCCTACGGCCGGCCCGGCGCGCCGTTCGACGACGTCGTCCGCGCCGCCCGACAGGCGCACGCCGACGAGTTCATCTCCGGCTGCCCCGAGGGCTATCAGACGCTCGTCGGGCGAGCGCGGCGTGCGGCTCTCGGGCGGCCAGCGCCAGCGCATCGCGATCGCGCGGGCGTTCCTGAAAAATCCGCCGATCCTGATCCTCGACGAGGCCACGTCGGACCTCGACGCCGAGAGCGAGTTCATGATCCAGCAGGCGCTGGCCGAGCTGATGCGTGGCCGCACGGTGCTGGTCATCGCGCATCGGCTGGCCACCGTGCGCAACGCCGACCGCATCGTCGTCGTGCACGAGGGGCGGATCGCCGAGGTCGGGAGCCACGACGAGCTCCTGGCGCGCGACGGCCTCTACCGCCGGCTCTACGCGCTGCAGATGGAGGGCGTCGCGGGGTAGCACGCACACGGTCGAAGGTCACGAAAGCTCGGAACCACGGAAGGGGGCACGCATGGGCACGACGGTCGGACACGGCAAGTACACCTACGAAGTCGACGACGACTGGCAGAAGCTTCCCGCCGACTGGACGATTCCCGTCGCCGCCGTCACCGTCGACTCGCGCGATCGCGTCTATTGCTTCAGCCGGTCGCCCGAGCATCCGATCATCGTGTTCGACCGCGAAGGCACCGTGCTCTCGACCTGGGGCGCCGGGCTCTTCGCGTTCCCGCACACGATCCGCGCCGACGCCCAGGACAACCTGTGGATCGTGGACCGCGATCACGGGCAGATGCTCTACTTCAGCCCGTCGGGCTCGCTGCTGAAGACCGTCGGCACGCGCGGCCACCGGTCGGACACCGGAGTCGACCCGAAGGACTTCAGCTCTGTGGCGTACCGTAACGTCACGCACGGCGGCGGCCCTTTCAACCTGCCCACCGACATCGCCCTGACGCCGTCGGGCGAGATGTTCATGACCGACGGCTACGGCAATGCCCGGGTGCACAAGTTCGCCGCCGACGGCCGCTATCTCTTCTCCTGGGGCGAGCCGGGCACGGGCCCCGGGCAGTTCAACCTGCCTCACGGCGTGTGGATCGATCGGCGCGGGCGCGTGCTCGTCTGTGATCGCGAGAACGACCGCGTGCAGGTCTTCGATCAAGAGGGCAAGCTGCTCGAGATCTGGCCGACCAAGCTGATCGGCCCGGCCGCCTTCTACGTGGACACTGACGACATCGTCTACATCCCCGAGCACAACGGAGGGCTCGTCAGCGTCGTGACGCTCGACGGCGAGCGGCTGGCCCAGTGGGGCGATCCGAGCTTTCGCTCGTGTCACGGCATCTGGGGCGACTCGCGCGGGGATCTCTACGTGGTGCGGCCGGGCGCGTGGGGGCGTCCCCGGCGCATCGTGAAATACTCACGCGTGCGCTAGGACGACGGCGTTCGCGCGGCAGACCGCCGCGGGGCTCACCCGCCGGCCGAGGCACGATCATGAATCAGGAGACAGGACAATGGGAATCAAGGGCATCGATCACTGGGTGATCGTCGCGGGCGACCTGCAGCGCACGTTGAGCTTCTACGAAAAGCTCGGCTTCACGATCGCCTGGGAGAAGCGTCCGGGCCGACCGGACATGGCGACGATCCGCATCGGCGACGCCCAGAAGATCAACGTCCACGGGCCCGAGGCGCCCGCGCGACCGGGCTACCTCGGAGCGCGGCGGCCCACCACCGGCGGCGCCGACTTCTGTCTCGAGTGGGACGGGAGCGTCGACGAGATCCTCGCCTTGCTGCAGAAGAACGGCATCAAGCTCGAAGCGGGGCCGGGACCGCGGTCATGCGCGCGCGGCATGTCGACCAGCGTCTACTTCAGAGATCCGGACGACAACCTGGTCGAGTTCACCGTCTACGGCTAGCCGGCTGCTGGCAGCCGGCTAGCCAGCGATGAAGTCGCGGATGACCGCCAGGGCGCGCTCCGGCGCGTCCGGCAGCACGGCGTGCCCGCATCCGGCGAAGCGCTCGAAGCGGACCAGATGGGCCGGGAGCGCCGCCGCGATCTCGGCCTGACATTCGATCGGCGTCATCGGATCGTCTTCCCCGCCGAGCACGAGCGTCGGGCACTGCACGCGTGACAGACCTGGGAACAGGTTGAACGTGTGCCCCTCGCCGCCCGGCCGCGTGAACCAGTGTGTGACTTCGGCATGTCGGACCGCGCGGCGCGCCGCGTCGGGATCACGCGGCGTGCGCGTGTAGAGCGGAAAGGCCAGGCGCAGCCACGCCTCGACCGCGGCCGCGTCGGCGTGGCCGTGGCCCTCGAGGAACCGCCGACGCGCCAGGGCGCCGACCTCCGGACCGCCGAATCGCTCGAAGAGCGCCACCCGCCGCTCGAGATGCGTATCGCCGGCGGCCTCGGTGCTGACCAGGATCAGCTTCGCCGGATGGCCGGGATAGCGGGCGGCGTACGCCAGCGCCACCGTTCCGCCGAACGAGGCGCCGTAGACGATCGGACGGGCGATGCCGACCGCCTCGCAGAACGCGTGGACGTCGTCGGCCCACTGAGCGAGCGTCCAGCTCTCCCGGGGGCCCGGCTCGCTCCGGCCGTTCCCGCGGTGATCCAGGAAGACGACCTGGACGATATCGGCGAGGGTCGAGAACGCCGGCTTGTAGATCGAATGGTCGAGGCCGGGACCGCCGTGCAGGAGCAGGAGCGTCGGCCTCTCGCGCATGACGGCGCCATCGGGCACGAGGCTCGCGCCTTCGACGTCGAAGAAGAGTCGCACACCGTTGACGACGACACGCATCTCAGCCGTGCGTCGGTCAGCCGGATTGCGGGCGCAAGATGGCGCAGGTCGCGACCAGGTCCTCCTCGAGCGGCACGGCCTTCAGCATCTTCACGTGGAGGTCGACCCTGGGCTCGCCTCGGTGACCCGCATCGGGATCGTGTCGGCCATGGTCGGACGCGGAAGATTGCCGTCCCGCATGGCCTGAAACACCTCCAGGCCCGACATCTCGCGGGCGTTCATGTGCCGGCCAGGCGCGCGACGATAGGGGCGACCTTCTCCATCGCCTGATCCAGCACGACGTAGTAGGAGAATCCGTATCGCTCCCGTCGCCCGCGCATCTCATCGACGATGTAGTCGAGGGAGCCGATGAAGACCGAGGGCATCTCCAGCACGTGCTGGGGAGATATTCCGGTCCATCCGCGATCGCGCACGAGCTGGTCCGCCGCCTGCCGGCGCTGCTCCGCGAAGACGACGCTCGCCACCATGCGCAGCTCGATTCCGCGGAACCGCTCGCCCGCGTCCTGACGAACCTGCTCGACTCTCTGGGCCACGGCCGAGGCCAGGCGGCCTTTCGGATCGTCCGCCGTCACGCCCTTGGCCGTGGAGACGGTTTGAAAGCCGATGATGTCGGCTTCGCGGGCCGCGATCGAAAGCATGCGCTTGCCCGCGGCTCCGATCAGGAGCGGCGGACGGGGACGCTGCACAGGCTTCGGGAAGCCGTCGAGATGCGTCACCGCGTAATGTTTGCCGGCAAACCTGAGCGGCCCCTCGCCGAAGAGCCCCTTGAGCACGTGGATCGCCTCCTCGAGGCGGTCGACCCGGACTCCGGGCGCTTCAAACGGGATTCCGGCAGCGTCGTACTCTGCCTTCGAGAAGCCGGCGCCGAGCCCGAGCTCGACGCGCCCGTTCGACAGCATGTCGAGCGTCGCGATCTCCTTCGCGAGCATCACGGGATGCCGATAGTCGTTCGAGAGCACCAGGCTCCCGACCCGCAGCCTGCTCGTCGCGCCGGCCACCGCGGTGAGCGACGCCAGCGGGGCCAGCTGGTGCCCGAACGGCTGCTCGATGAAGTGATCGCGGATCAGGAACGTGGAGTAGCCCGCGTCCTCGGCACGCCGCGCGGTGTCCAGCAGCGCCTCACGAGAACGCGCGTTTTCGCCGAAGACGCCGAATCGAAAGGGTCGCGTCATGGAGGGTCCGGCTCGGGGACGCCGGATGCGGTCGGAAGCCTAGCGCTCGCGGAAGCGGTTGACGATCGGCGGGCGCCAGTCGCGGCCGAAGGCGCGCGGCGTGATCTTGACGCCGATCGGGGCCTGGCGGCGCTTGTACTCGTTCGCGTCCACCATGGAGACGACCCGGCGCACCGTGTCCGCCGGGAATCCGCGGGCGATGAGGTCGTTCACGCCCTGATCCTGCTCGACGTAGCCCTCGAGGATGCGGTCGAGCACGGCGTAGGGCGGCAAGGTGTCCTGGTCGGTCTGGTCGGGGCGCAGCTCAGCGGACGGCGGGCGCGTGAACACGCTTTCCGGGATAACCGGACGGCCCGCGCGCGCGTTGACGTGGCGCGCGACGTCGTAGACCAGCATCTTCGGGACGTCCTTGATGACCGCGAAGCCGCCGGCCATGTCGCCGTACAAGGTCGTGTAGCCCACGCCGTACTCGCTCTTGTTGCCCGTCGTCAGCACGAGCCAGCCGAACTTGTTCGAGAGCGCCATGAGGAGGTTGCCGCGGATGCGGGCCTGGATGTTCTCCTCGGTGGCGTCCTCCTTCATCCCCTTGAACACCGGGCCGAGCGTGCGCTTGTAGGCCTTGAGCAGCGGCGTGATCGGAATCGTCAGGAACTCGATACCGAGCTGCTTGGCCAGCCGCCGAGCGTCGCGCCGCGTTCCCGCCGAGGAGTACGCCGAGGGCATCCCGACGCCGGCCACATTCTCCCGGCCGAGCGCCTCGACGGCGACGGCGGCGACCAGCGACGAGTCGATCCCGCCCGAGAGGCCGATCACCACGCGCTTGAACCCGTTCTTTCGCACGTAGTCGCGCGTGCCGAGGACCAGGGCCCCGAACACCTCCTCGACCGGCGCGAGCGCGGCCACCTCGCGCGGCGCGAGCGCCGGCGCGTCGGGCGCGGGAAGCGCCGGCAGCGAGACGCGGACGGCGGCCTCGCGCTGCACGAGCTTTTCCTTGCGCCGCCGCGAGTCGCGCAAGCGCGCCCGGAAGACGGCGTCGAGATCGAGGTCGGCGACGACCAGGTCCTCCTCGAACATCCGCCCGCGCGCGACGCACTCGCCGTGCTCGTTCACGACCAGGCTGGCCCCGTCAAACACCAGCTCGTCCTGCCCGCCCACCATGTTGACGTAGGCCACGCATACCAGGTCGTCCACGGCCCGTGTCGACACCAGCTGCTCGCGGAAGCGGGCCTTGCCGGCGTGATACGGCGAACCATTGATGTTGACGATGAGCTCGGCTCCGCCGAGGGCCTGCACGGCGGTCGGTCCCGCCGGATACCAGATATCCTCGCAGACGTTCACGGCGAAGGTCGTGTCGCCCGCCGCGAAGACCGGCGTCTCGGTCCCCGCCTGGAAGTACCGGTTCTCGTCGAAGACGCCGTAGTTCGGGAGATATTGCTTGTGGTAGACCCCGGCCCGGACGCCGTCGTGCAGCACCGCGGCGGCGTTGAAGATGTCGTCGCGCTTGTCGACGAAGCCCACGACCACCGTGAGGCCCCGCGAGGCGCGCGTGACCTCGTCGAGCGCGCGCAGATTGGCCTCGATGAACGCCGGCTTGAACAAGAGGTCCTCGGGCGGGTAGCCGGTGATCGCCAGCTCCGGAAAGGCCACCAATGCCGAGCCGAGCCCACGCGCCCGCTCGATGGCGTCCACGATCATGCGGACGTTGCGCTCGAAGTCGCCGACTGTGGGATTGATCTGCCCCAGGGCGACACGGAGGCGTCTCATGGCCCCTATTGTACCGGCGCGCGGGGTCACCTGTTATGATCGGGTGCGATGCCCGCCAAGGTCCCGTGGCTGCCGTCGACGTTGCCGCCGAACGCCCAGCCCGAGCGCTGCCCCAACTGCGGGCGCCTGGCCCTGATCGCGTGGACCCTACGCCGCGACGACCGAACGAAAGTCGTCCTGCGCACCTGGGTCTGCACCGAGTGTCAGGCCACTCAGGAGCGACCGGAGCCCGAATAGCATCTCGGAGTTGACGCCCTCGCCCCGCCGCCCGAAGCGGTCGAGCGAGGCCACGAAGTAATCCCTCTCGTCGAAGTGGGCGTACTTGCCCGTATAGCGGGTCATGCCGGCGGCCGCAGCATCGATCCCGAGACGCTCGACCGCCGCGTCAGTGAAGAGCACGTAGGTCCGCGGCTCGACGTCGTTCTTGAGGAAGCGGTGCGCCAGGATGATGTCCGGGCCCGCGACGCGCGAGCGTCCGCGCACGACCTGCCGCAAGAAGCTCCCGTGATGGACGATCAGCTTGAGGCTCAGGCCGAGCACGCCGCGGCAGGCGCGGCAGAGGCAGCTCATGTCGAGCGAGATGTCGCGCTGCCGCTCGCTGAAGGCCACGAACGCCCGGTTGAACGCCTCCAGAAGCCCCCGGTCTACGGCGTCGGCATCGTCGGGGGCCAGCGCGAACACGGCGTCGCCCTCCAGCTCCTGAATCTCGAAGGGGGGCGCCAGCGCCTCCATCACTCCGGCCAGCAGCACGCCCGTGACCTCGGCCCCATGCTCGAGCTCCGTCGCAGTGACGAAGGCCGTAAAGCCTGAAATATCAGCGAGAACGAGGAATCCAGATTCGGACCGATCACCGCGTGCCATATGTCCCTCCCCTGCTAGTGAGACACCGCAGCCTATCGGGCGTGAAAGCTCGGCGAGGATTGCCGGGCGGTCGCCCCGGCCGGTTCGGACTACAGCTGATTGACGAAGTCGATCAGCTGGCGGAGTCGGCCGAACGAGCGGTGGTCGAAGGGAAGGATCAGCCTTGCGAGCTCCGGGAACTCGTTGAGCTCCTGGGGCACAGGGCCCGGCGCGAGCCTCGCCTGTCCCTTGAGGATGTCGGCGAACTTGTCCTGAAGGTCGGCGACCTGCGCCGGCTGGAGCGGCCGGGTCAGCCGGAACGACCACGTCGTCGCCGACGATACGCGAGGAGTGATAGACGCGATAGAAGCTCGTCATCTCGGCCACGGCCTCGTCAGGCGTGTCGACGATTCGAAATAGCGAGGTGTCCTCGGGATCGATGAGGCCGCGCTCCACCAGGGTGCCGGCGATCCACCGGTGCCAGATGCGCCAGTACGGCTTGGGCCCGGCCTCGATCAGCACGACCGGAACGAGCGCCGACTTGCCCGTCTGCATCAAGGTGAGGAGCTCGAAGGTCTCGTCCATCGTGCCGAAGCCGCCCGGGAAGAGCGCGACGCCGCTCGCCTCCTTCACCAGGAAGAGCTTGCGCGTGAAGAAGTATTTGAAGGTGATGAGCTTGGGATCGGAGGCGATCCAGGGATTCGCCTCCTGCTCGAACGGCAGGCGAATGTTCAGCCCGAAGCTCTTCTCGCCGCCCGCGCCCTCCTGCGCCGCGCCCATGATGCCGGCGCCGGCGCCGGTGACGACCATCCAGCCCGCCTCGGTCATCCGCTTGCCGAAGAGAAGCGCGCTGGCCATGGCCGCCTCGCTCGAGGCCGCGCGGGCCGAGCCGAAGACTGTCACCTTGCGCACCCCGACGTACGGCGCGAAGACCTTGTAAGCGTAACGGAGCTCTTTGAGCGCCGTGGTGGTGATCTTGAGGTCGCCCGTGCCGGCGCCGTCCTCGTGCAGCTTCAGCACGGTCGTCAGCAGTTGCTGAAGGTATCCTCGGCGATCGGCGGGCACTTCCTCGACCTCGAGCAGGTCGGCGATCAGTTGGTTGGCGGCGTCTTTCTGGAGCTGATAGCGGCGGGGCTCGGCCACGATTTCGAGTATACCGTCACCGGGCTCCAGGTCCGAACGCGACCGCGAGACCGGTCACGACCAGGACGCCCCCGAGGACCGTGAAGAGCGTGATGGGCTCGCCGAGCAGCACGGCGCCCAGGAGCGCTCCCACGATCGGCTGGACGTTGAGGAAGATGGCCGCCCGCGGGGCCGGGACCCGCGCGAGCGCCCAGTTCCAGACGACGTAACCGAGCGCCGTGATGACGACGGCAAGATAGAGCGTGCCGGTGACGGCCGAGGCGGTCCAGACGGGCCGCGCTCCCGACGCCCACTCGAGCCCGGCGACCGGCAGGAGCGCCGCGGCGCCCCACATGAGCGAGCGGGTCGTGACGATGATCGGCGCGTGCCGCTCCAGCACGCGGCGCCCCAGCAGCGAATACGACGCGTACGCGACCCCGGCGAGCACGAGGACCAGATCGCCCGACCAGTGGGGCACGAGGTGCTCGGTCACGCCCGGAATCCCGTTCGACCACGAGGACCGCGGCTCCGACGATCGTGAGTGCCGCCCCCAGGGCTGCGCGACGCGACAGACGCTCGCCGAGGTACCAGGGGCTCAAGAGAATCATCGCGATCGGCTCGACGGTGATCAGGAGCGCGGCGTTCGTCGCCGTGGAGTGCGCAATGCCCCAGTTCGAGGCGACGTACGCGCCGGCGAAGCCGAGGATCCCCATCCACGCGATCGCGCGGCGGTCGGCGCGCGACAGCGGCCGGGCGGCGTGTCCCCGGGAGAGCAGCACCAGAGCCAGGGCCGCGAGGCCGAGCCGCAGGAAGGCGAGCATCGCGGGCGGCACGCTCTCGAGCGTCACCCTCGCCACGACGTACGACGTGCCGTAGACGATATTGGCGCCGAGCATCACCATCTCGGCCGCCGCCGACCCCGATCGGATGCTCAAGCGCTCGCGAGCCTAGCGAGAAGACGCACGAGCGCTGTCGATCAAGCGCCTGAGGCGAGCGGGATCCAGTGGCATCTCGCGCACGCGCACCCCGAGCGGCGCGAGCGCGTCGTCGATGGCCTCCGCGACGAGCGCCGGAACGGGGATCGCCCCCGCTTCCCCGACGCCTTTGATCCCGAGCGCGTTCAGCGGCGAGGGCGTCTCGATGTGGCCGATCTCGATCTCCGGGAACTTCCATGGCCGTCGGCATCAGGAAGTCCATGAAAGTCGTGGCGAGCGGCTGGCCGCTGTCGTCGTAGACGATCCGCTCGTAGAACGAGCCACCGACCCCCTGCGCGACGCCGCCGCGGATCTGCCCCTCGACGATCGTCGGGTTCACCAGGGTGCCGCAGTCGTGCTGGGCGACGTAGCGCAGGATCGTCACGTTGCCGGTGTCGACGTCCACCTCGACGATCGCGGCATGGCAGCCGCTGGCAAAGGTCGCGTGCGGGGGCGCGTAGTAGCCGCGCGCCTCGAGCCCCGGCTCCTCGCCCTCGCCGAGCACGGCGCCCTGCACGCGGCTTCACCAGCCGCAGCGCAGCCTCGGCCGCGCCCTTCCCGTACGCGTAGCGGATCGGGTTGGCGACGGTGGCCAGGGCGCCGAGCGTCAGCTCCTTGCCGGGCACGCCCTTGACCCGGGCGCGCCCGTCGGCCAGCTCCAGATCGTGCGGAGAGACCTCGAGCAGGCTCGCCGCCAGGCGGAGCGCCTTGTCGCGAACCGCCGTCGCCGCGCGGTGGATCGCGTTGCCGCTCGTGACCAGGCCGCGGCTCGCGTAGGTTCCGGCGCCCCAGTTGAACTTGGTGGTGTCGCCGGTGACGACGGAGACGTCGGCCGGGCTGCATCCGATCGCGTCCGCGGCGATCTGCGCGAACGTCGTGCCGTGCCCCTGCCCTTGCGTGGTCAAGCCGGTCGCGACGAGGACCTTGCCGCTCGGCTCGACGCGAACGTGGGCGCCCTCGTAGGGGCCGATGCCGGTGCCCTCGACGTAGCAGCCGAGACCGAGGCCGAGGTAGCGCCCGGCTCGCCGCGCTTCGGCCTGGCGCCGGCGAAAATCCGCGGCCCCGATCATCTCGAGCGCCATCGCGAGCCCGGCCGGATAATTCCCGCTGTCGTAGCGCGTCGGGCGCGCCGTCCTGGAAGGTGAGCCCGACGTCCCACGGGAACTCGTCGGGCTGGACGAAGTTGCGGCGCCGCACCTCCGCCGGCTCGAGCCCGAGCTCGCGCGCGATCACCCCGATCGTGCGCTCCATCACGAAGGCGCCGTGCGGGCGGCCGGCGCCTCGATACGGGGACACCGCCGCCTTGTTGGTGTAGGCCACCTCGAACTCGACGGTATAGTTCGGCAGACGATAGGGCCCGGGGAGCTGGGTCGAGGTGATGATCGGGACGACGATGCCGTACGGCGTATAGGCGCCGGTGTCGTGGACGAAGTGATCGCGCAGCGCCAGGATCCGACCCGCGTCGTCGAACCCGACCTCGACGTCGTGGATCTGGCCGCGCTCCTGGTTGGCCGCGATGAGGTGCTCGCGGCGGTCCTCCGTCCACTTCACCGGGCGGCCGAGCGTGATGGCCGCGTGCGGGACGAGGATCTCTTCCGGGTAGAAGAGCATGATCTTCGTGCCGAAGCCGCCGCCGACGTCGGGCGCCACCACCTCCACGTTGAACTCGGGCAAGCCGAAGAGGCCGGCGAGGCCGTTCTTGATGGGCAGCGGCGCCTGCGTCGAATCCCATATCTCGAGAACTTGCCGCCGGGCATCCCACTCGGCCGCCACGCCGCGGGCCTCGATCGGGCTCCCGCAGCTCCGCTCGATCGTGAGCCGCTCGCGCACGACACGAGGGGCGCCGGCGAGCGCGGCCGCCGCGTCGCCGACGGTCTGGCGGAAGCGGGCGGCCCGGTTGTCCGGCACGTCGGCGTGCACGCGCGGCCTTCCTGGCGCCAGCGCGGTCGCCAGCTCCGTCACGACCGGGAGCGGCTCGTAGTGCACCTCGATGAGCGCCTGCGCGTCCTCGGCGATGTAGCGGCTCGTCGGCGACGACGAAGGCCACCACCTCGCCGACGTAGCGCACTTCGTCGGCGGCCAGAGGCCGCTGCGTGCGCCCATGCGTCAGGGTCGGATGCGGGATCAAGAGCGGCGCCGGCTGGTTCAGCTCGCCCAGATCGGCGGCCGTGAGCACCAGCCGGACGCCGGGCACGCGGCGCGCCGCCGTTGCGTCGATCCGCGCGATCCGCGCGTGGGCGTGCGGGCTCCGCAAGGACGCGGCGTGCAGGACGCCGGGCGGATTCACGTCGTCGACGAAGCAGCCGAGCCCCTGCAAGAGCCGCGGGTCCTCGTTGCGCCGAATACGCGCGCCGATGCTTCGCGTGGTCATCGGCTCAGGACCGGCGCGGGGTCGCGGCGGCGGACGCGCGTGACTGGACGAGCGCTTCGAAGGCCCGGTCGAAGCAGATCCGCGGCGGCTTGACGAGGCCGGCCCCGACCTGCCCGACCCCGGCTCGCGGTGCGCCATCCCCGTGTCGATCTGGGGGAGGATCCCGGTCTGCACGACCAGGCGCACGTCGATGCCGGTCGGCGTCCCGCGAAAATCGAGAGCCGGCAGGCGATACGCCGAGCTCTCGCCGAGCGTGATCTCGTACATGAGCCGCGTGTACTCGAGCGCGTCCGCGGGCGTGCCGCCGACGAACTGGACGACCGCCGGCGCGCCGCCCATGGCGAAGCCGCCGAGACCGGCCGTCTCGGTGATCGCGCTGTCGCCGATGTCGGGGTTGGCGTCGCCGGCGCTGAAGCCGGGAAAGTAGAGGCCCTGCGGCGTCTGCGCCGGGCCGGTGAACCAGCGGTCGCCCAGCCCGCTGACGCGAATCCCGAAGTCGGTACCGTTCCGCGCCATCGCCGTCACGATCGTCGAGTCCGGCACGCCGTGGGCGGCGTCGAGGGCGGCCTTGCAGGCCGCCATGCCGACGTTCAGGAAGAGGTGCTCGTTTGACGCCGCGAAGGCGAGGACGCGACCGCGTTCGGACGCCGGGAGATCGAGCGCCGCGACCTCGGGCGCCAGCGCCTTGATGAGCAAGCGCCGACGCGGCCCGATTCCGGTTGTGGCACTCGTCGCCCATCTGCACGGCCTGCGCCGATCAGCGCTCGAAGGTCGACGCCGCCCGCTCGGCGGATCGCTTCGCCGAGCGCCGGACCGACGACGTCCCTGAACCAGCGCAGCCGATCGATCACGTCCGGCGCGTAGGCGCCGTACCGGAGCACCTTGCCGAGCCCTTCGTTGATCGTCGAGTAGGCGCGATTTCCGGCGGTTCGATTCTCGACCACGAGCACCGGCATCGAGGCCGTCGTGGCGCCCGCCATCGGTCCGACCGTCGCGTGATGATGGCAGGGATCGAAGCGAACGGCGCCGCCGGTGACGAGACGCTCCGCGTCTTGCCACGTCGCCGCCAGCCCTTCGTAGATCAGCGCGCCGACGATGCCCGCCACGCATCGGACCGCTCATCCGATCCCAGGCGATCGGCGGGCCGGCGTGCAGGACCGTCTCGCGCGTCATGCCCGGCACGACGTCGATCGCCGGGCGCACATCGACAGGATCTGGTGGGCGGCGAGGATCCGATCGAGGGTCGACGCGATTCGCGGCGTCGACGGCATCGCACCAGAGCGAGCCGAGATCGCGCCGCGGCCGACGGCGGGCGCCAGTCGACCCGCCTGACCGGGACTCCCTGCGCGCCCAGTGCCGCGGCGAAGAGCTCGGGGCCGGCGACGACGGCGCCCGAGCGGGTCGCGGAGCAGCGCGGTCTCAGACGGCATCGCGTCCCCCGGCGAGCGCGCGCGCCGTCTCGGCGGCGATCCGATTGCTCGCGCACACGATGACGCCGAGCTTCGCGAAGCTCGTGCTCCTGGTTCTCGAGGCCCTGCGGATCCTCGTCGGTGCCGACGACGTGAGCGACGACCGCCAGGGCGCGCCCGCGCCGCCGCGCGCGCGCCTCGCCAACGCCGGACGCAGCGCCGCGGCGGGGTCGGGATGCGCGCAATCGCCGAGCACGAGATCCAGCAGCAGCACGGACACGCTTGGCGTCGTCGCTCCGGCGGCGACGATCGCGGCGTTCCGCTGGCTCGGGATCGATGATCGGATGCGGCCGGCCGCGCGTGTATTCCTCGGCGCCGAAATCGACGAATCGATGCGCAGCCCCGTCGCCCACGATGCGCCGGGCCTCGTCGCAGAGCGTCCCGCCGGCGAAGAGACCACGGATCGGCGCCCTGGGCGGACGCCGCCGGCAAGCGGCCGGCCGCTCGAGCTCGCGGACCGACGCCGCCGGCGAGACCTGACCGCGACGACCGCGGCCTCGTCCAGCGCGGCCGTCGTGCGAACGCCGTTCGGCGTCGCGCCGCTGTAGCCCAGGAGACAGGCGACCACCGGCTTCTCGCGTCGCGACCGCGGCCCGGAGCACGGCGTCGGCCGCCGCCGGCGACGGCGGCTTCGAGACGACGAGCACGCACCGTGGGTTCCACGTCCGCGGCCAGCGCTTCGACGAGCCTGCAGCGTGGTGAGCCCCCCGACGTCGGCGTGGAGATCACGGCCCGCCGGTGCCGATGGCGTGAGAGATCCCGCCACCGAGACAATGAACGAGGCTCGTCAGCTCCTGGATGCCGGTGCCCGAGGCGCCGACGACGCCGATGGCCCCGCGGCGAACCCGGTTCGCGAAGCCGAGACCCACGCCGTTGATGATAGCGGTGCCGCACTCCGGCCCCATGACCAGGAGGCCCCGCGCGCGCGCGCGGCGCTTGAGCGCCACCTCGTCGTCCAGCGACACGCCGTCGCTGAAGAGGAACACGTGCAGTCCGGCCGAGAGCGCCTGCTGGGCGTCGAGCGCGGCCTGGGCTCCCGGTACGGCGATGACCGCGAGGTTCGCCTGAGCGGCGACGCGCGCCGCGCTGGCGGTCGTGCGCGGCCTCGCGTCGGGGCGCGCCGGCTCGTGCTCCCGGCTGGCGCCCAGGAGCTCCTCGACACGCGCCAGCGCTCGGTGCGCGAGCGCTTCGCTGTCGGCGCGAACGGCGATCAGCAGATCCGACGGTCCGGCCTCCGGCGCTTCCGGCGGCCACATCCCGGCCTCGACCAGCATCGTGCGGCCCGGCGGCGTGCCCATCACGACCGCGACCTCCGACACGCCCGCCAGCTGCCGGCTTGCTCTGCCGACCCGCATGAGGTCGATCGAGTCGAAGTACGAGTTTCGCCGGACCGCGCACTCGCGCCAGTCGCACGCCTCCATCCCTCCGCTATGACCGGTCCGATCCACAGTCGAATCATGACGAAGCCGCGTTGTTGCAGGTCGTCGTAGACGTCCCGACGCTCGCTGCCGCGGGGCGTCGTGGCAGAAGCCTCGCTCGGCGGTGCCAGGCGACGATCCAGCAGGACTTTGATATCCGGCATGCCGGCGAAGACCTTTTCGAAGTAGCCGAAGAGGTCGGGGCGGTCTCGATCGACGACGACAATCACCCGCAGCATCCGACCCTCCTGTCGGAAAATCTTGCAATCCGGCTCACCGGCGGGACCTGCCTCGCGGAAACTGGCAAGACTTTCAACACCTTCTGAGATGGCACCGCGAATGCTCACTCTCCATTCACTGCGGGTAAAACGGCGAGCCGCCAGCTCACGGCGGGCGGATAATGGAGACGCATGGCCCGCCATCTCTTTCTCGTCTCCCACCATGAGGCCCGGCCTCTACGAGTATCTGCTCGATCGGTTCCGCGACGACGGAAACGTCGAGGTGATCCTCGATCGCCGACGCGAAGATCGGCGGCGCCGATCGGAGGCCCAGGAGCCCGAACGCCGGCGCATCGAGCGGAGAACCCGCGAGAGTCGATCTGGAGCTCAAGATCCGATCGCACGTGATCCTCACCCTCCCCGAGGACGACCCCGCGCCATTGATCTAACGGCGCTTCGACGCCGTCGCCACCGTCGGTCGGGCCAAGATTAGCACCGCACCGACGCTGTTCAGCTTTTGATCACGTTCTCTTTCCGCGGCTGATCGGACCGATGTCGTTGATTTTACACGCGATCCAAGGCTTCCCACCGGCGGGTCCGTCCGATGTTGGTCAAGTCCCTGCCAGCGCGCCCGCTGACGCAAGTATTGCGGGTACGCAAAAAATGCAAACGTTCCAAACGGTTGGATCACTGACACATATTGGTATTTGCTTTGCTCATCAATCGGTTTCGTGGACTCCTGCGCCTCCTCATCGCTCGCTCGCCGGTGCAGCGGCTCCAGAGACGGCGGCCCCCGAACGCGGCGGGGGCTTCGCCCGCCGCGGAGCCCATATAGAGGTAGCGCCGAGAGACCCCGGAACTCTTCGACGCGCGCGCCGGACGCGCACCGAGACCGGGCCGGATCTCTCCCGTGCAATCAGCCGAGCGCTATCGCCCTGTGACGCGAAGAACCGCGCGCGGCGATCATCGTCGTCCGTTTCCGGAACGGCCGCGCCGATGCGACCGCGTGGTCGGTATCGTCCACGGGGCTATTGCTTGCCACGAAGCGCCCTGTCAAAATCGCGGGACTGCGGAGGCACGCTGTGCGTGTAGTCATTGTCGACAAGAGCTCTATCCTTGGCGACGCCGCGCGTCGGGTCCTGTCCTCGGTGGGAGCTGCGACGTCGTGCGCCGCATCGCTCCACGAACTTTCGCACGCCTTCGAGACACAGAAACTTCCAGACCTATTGATCGTGAACGTGACCAGCGACCTGCGCGTGCGCGGAGGTCGCGGCCCGCATCGAGCTCTCGGGCTACCGAGGTCCGGTGCTCGTGCTCGTCGACTCCGTCGACGACCCGCAGATCCAGTGTCTGACACGGCTCCCTCACGTCGATTGCGTGGCGCGGCCGAGCTCGGGCGCGCTGCTCGAGCAGATGGTGAAGCAGGCGCTGCGGGCCGCGCGCAGCTCCCCCGAGCGGGCGCTCGCGACGATCCGGCCGGCGTATCACGGCATCATCGGCGAATCGCCGCAGATGGCCGATATCTTCGCGCGCATCACGAAGGTGGCGGTCGGTGACGTCAACGTCTGCATTCAGGGCGAGAGCGGCACCGGCAAGGAGCTGATCGCGCGCGCGATCCACTACGCGAGCGCGCGCCGCGCGCGCCCGCTGATCACGCTCGACTGCACGACCATCCCCGAGGGTCTGATGGAGAGCCACCTCTTCGGTCACGTGAAGGGCGCGTTCACCGGCGCGACGGAGCATCGCGAAGGTGTCTTCGCCCTGGCCCACACGGGGACGCTGTTCATCGACGAGCTGGGCGAGCTGAGCCCGGCCCTCCAGGCCAAGCTCTTGCGCGTCATCCAGGGCCGCGAGTTCGCGAAGGTGGGCGGGACGAAGCCGATACGGACGGACATCCGGCTCATCACGGCGACGAACAAGGACCTCCGGTCGGCCGTGGCACAGGGCACCTTCCGCGAAGATCTCTACTACCGGGTCGCGGTGTTCATGATCAAGGTGCCCGCCCTCCGCGAACGGACCGAAGACATTCCGCGCCTGGTCGAGCACTTCCTGCAGCGATTCGCGAGCCTCTACGGCAAGCGGGTCGCCCGCGTCGCGCCCGCGACGCTCGAGCGCATGATGACCCTGCCGTGGCCGGGTAACGTGCGGCAGCTCGAGAACTTCCTCGAGCAGGCCGTCGTGCTCTCCGATGGCGAGACGCTCACGGACCGAGACCTCTTCGCCGGCGACGTCTCCAACGGCGCCGGCGCCGCCGCGCCGACGATCTCGGGGGTGTTCGAGGCCGGGCTTCCGCTCAGCGAGGTGGAGCGGCGCCACATCCTCCGGACCGTGCACAAGGTGCACGGCAATCGTACGGAGGCCGCCCGGCTGCTCCAGATCAGCGTCCGCTGCCTGCAGTACAAGCTCAAGGCGTACGGCCGGGAGGACGCCACGACGGGGTCGGGTCGTGGCCTCGTTCCGAGCGGCTCATAGCCGGCCGTCGAACAGAGGCTCATCGGCTTCGTTCACGCTCCCTCTGCAATCCTTGCGGGGACGACGCGCAAGATTTTTGGGGTAAGCGCGCGATGGCAATTTTTCCGGAATATCAGAACCTCGACATGCGTAGCCAGTTACGGCGTTGGCCTCGTTTGTGCTCTCTCACCACGCCGCATTGAAACTCGCTCCTCTCTCTCTCGCAGCAGGGTCGCGCCGGCGCTCCGAGATCTCCTCGGACGTGATGCGGCGTGCCGCGAGATCGTGCAGTACCTGATGTGCCACAACGAGGCGGCCGACACCGCGCGCGGCATCGCCGAGTGGTGGATCAACCGCGACGTGCCGTCCACGCGACAAGCCCTGATGAAGCTCCAGGAGTGCGGCATCGTGCAGTCCTACGTCGTTCAAGGCGAGACGCGTCGTGTACGCTTACACGAAGCGTGCGGTGGTGCGGCAGTCGCTCGCACGCTGCCTTCAGGAAATGGTCGCCCCCCCTGCGGCGAAGGAGCGCTAGGCCATGGCAGCGCCTTCGGTCGTCACGACCGCCGACGAGGCGTCGTATTTGAGCGTGTCCGGTGACGGGGCCCAGTCCGATCTTCGCGTCGTCGCGCTCGGCGGCGGCACGGGCCTGCCCATGGTGCTGCGCGGCCTCCGGGCGGGGCTCTTCGACTCGCTTGCCCTGGAATCCGGAGCGGGACCAGACGCGGCTGACCGCGATCGCCACCGTCGCCGACGACGGCGGCAGCTCCGGCAAGCTTCGTGCGACCTATCAGCTGCCGTCCCCGGGCGACGTGCGCAATTGTCTGCTGGCGCTCGCCGGCGGCGATCCCACGCTGTCGGATGTGTTCGCGTTTCGCTTCTCCGGCGAGAGCGAGGTCGCCGGGCACAGCCTTGGCAATCTGATCCTGACCGCGCTCACGGAGCTCGAGCACGACTTTTCCAAGGCTGTCGCCCGCGTGGGGCGCCTCTTGTCGGTGCGCGGCCGAGTTCTGCCGGCGACGAGCCGGAACGTGATGCTGCACGCGGAGCTCTCCGACGGCACCGTGATCGAGGGCGAATCGCGCATCGCGAGCGCGCGCAGCCCGATCCGGAAGGTGCGGCTGCATCCGGCGGATGCATTCGCGCTGCCCGAGGCGGTCGATGCGCTCGAGCGAGCACACCTGATCGTGCTCGGCCCGGGCAGCCTCTACTCGAGCATCGTCGCCGCGCTGCTGCCGCGTGGGATCGCGGAAGCGATCGCCAGATCGCGGGCGCGGGTCGTCCACGTCATGAACCTCATGACGGAGCCCGGCGAGACAGACGGCCACACCGCGGCCGACCATCTCATGGCCATCCGCCGGCACGCGCCGACGATGCCGATCCACGACATTCTCGTCAACACTGCACCGATCGCGCCCGAGCCGCTCGCGCGCTACGGCGCCAAGGGCGCGGTGCCGGTCGCCGCGGACCTGGCGCTCCTGAAGGCGCTCGGCCACGCCGTCCACGAATGCGACCTCCTCGCGTCGGGCTGACGGCGTCCGCCACGATCCGGCGAAGCTCGCGCGGGCACTCCTCACCCTGGCGTATCGAGCCGGCGCGCGGGCGACCGCCTGAGCGATGACCCTGCGGGGCGTCCCGGTGCTCCAGTACGACGGACTGGGGACCGCGCTTCCCGCCGACGTCGAGTCCGGATTCGCGCACCACTGGATCACCCCCGTCTCGCTCGGGCATCAGCTCGTGGCGATCCGCGAACACGGCCATCGGGTCGCCCGGCTCCACGAGACGTGGACCCGCCGCGACGCCGAGCGGGCAGGGCGCTCACCCGTCGTCCTGACCTTCGATGGGGGCCGCGCCGCGGACTACGAGGTGGCCTTCCCGCTTCTGCTGGCCGCGGGCGTGAGAGCCGAGTTCTTCATCAACACCGCCAGGGTCGGGCGCTCCGGCTATCTCACCTGGAGTCGTATCACCGAGATGCACCGGGCCGGCATGTCGATCCAGTCCCACTCGCACGAGCACATCGCGCTGCCGTCCCTGCCGGGCCGGCTCCTCAGAAACGAGCTCCGGACCTCGAAGCGGCTCATCGAAGACGCGCTCGGGCACGGCGTGAACTTCCTGGCGGCGCCCCACGGCCTGATCGACCGCCGCGTGATCGACGCCACGCGGGACGCGGGATATCAGGCGATCTGCGCCTCGCGCGGCCGGCCCGCCCGACCCGGCGACGCCGTCGTGAATCGCGTCACGGTGCTCCGCGACACGACCGACGTGCAGTTCGGCGCGATCCTCGCTCGGCACCCCCAGGCCTACGTGCCGGCGATCGCGCGCGCTGCTCGAGCGCCTTCAGCATCGCGTCGCGCTCAGGCTCCGGCAGCCCGATCTCGACGGCGAGCTGTCGCCGAGGGGCGCGTGAGCGGCATGGACGGAGGCGAGCGCGACGTGCCGGCGCCGGTCGTCGACACGAGGATCGCGGGGTGTCGTCGATGACGACCGCTCTGGTCACCGGCATCACCGGTCAAGACGGCAGCTACCTCGCCGAGTATCTGGTCGGCCTCGGCTACAAGGTCTACGGTCTCGCGCGACGCGACCCCGGCGCGGCGGGCTGGCTGCCGCCGATCACCGACCGGATCGAGCTGCTTCAGGGCGACCTGCGTGACTTGACCTCGCTCGAGACGGCGTTCCGGGAAGCGTGGCCCGACGAGGTGTACAACCTGGCCGGTCAGACCTCGGTGCCGAAGAGCTGGGAGCTGCCGGATCAGACCTTCGACATCAACGTGGGCGGCCTCGCGCGGCTCCTGCAGATCGTGGAGCGCCGTCGCCCGGACACGCGCCTGTATCAGGCATCGAGCTCCGACATGTTCGGTAACGTCGACGGGCACTGCAACGAGACGACGCCGCTCTGCCCGACCTCACCCTACGGAATCTCGAAGATGGCAGCGCACCGGCTTTGCGAAGTGTACCGTTGCCGGGGAATCTACGCTGTGAGCGGGATTCTCTTCAATCACGAGTCGCCGCGGCGCCGACCCGAGATGGTCACCCGCAAGATCACGCGAGCCGCCGCCGCGTGGGCGCGGGGCGATCGGACCAAGCTCAAGCTCGGCGACCTCCAGGCCCGGCGCGACTGGGGCTTCGCCGGAGACTACGTCAGGGCGATGCACGCGATGCTCCAGCGGCCCGAGCCCAAGGACTACGTCCTCGGGACCGGCACGTCGCACAGCGTCGCGGACTTCGTCGCGCAGGCCCTGGCCGAGCTCCGCACCGTGAATGGCGACGCGTGCGCCTTCTCGACGCTCGAGGAGTGCGTCGAGATCGACCCGCGCCTGCTCCGCGTGGGCGAGATCCGTGATGCCAGAGCCGACGCGGCGCAGGCCCGCCGGGAGCTCGGCTGGAAGCCGCTCGTCGACTTCCCCGCCCTGGTGCGCATGATGGTCCGGGCCGACCTGGAAGCGCTGTCGACGTGATGCCGACCGCACCGGCCCGATGGTGGCGCCCCAGGCGATGAGTGCCCGCGCCGGCGCTCGAATGATCCTGCGCAGCAAGTACGACTACCGTGCGCAGTGGGTGGCCTTCACCCGGCGTCTCTACGCCTGCGTCACGCTCGATGAGCTGGCGCCGACGCTCGTGGACGCCGTCATGGAGGCCCTCGGCGCGACCGGAGCCATTCTGTACCTGCCGGAGGCGGGGCTCGCCGGTCTGGGCGCGGCGGCGGCCGTCGGCACCGGATATCCGGCGCCGGCGCTCGGCGGCGAGGATCACGCCCTGATCAGATCGATCTGGGCGCGGCGCACCCCGCTGATCCTCGAGCACGGCTGGCGCGGGTCGACCGGCGCGCACGCCTTCGCCGTGGGAACCGTGATCGTCCCTCTTCGCTGGCGCGACGAGGCGATCGGCGCCCTGGTGATCGGTGCCGGGCGCGGGGGCGCGCCGTACACGAGCGACGACCTCGAGCTGATGGAAGCGGTCGGGGAGCAGGCCGCTGGGGCCATCGCCACCGCCCGCCTCTGGGAGAGCCGGGCCCGCTCGCGCGAGTTCGAGGCCCTCAACCGATTCACGGCGTTCGTGGCGCACGACCTCAAGAACGCGATCACGGCGCTGTCGATGCTGAGCGAGAGTGCCTTGAAGAACTTCGAGGACCGCGAATTTCAGCGCGACGCGCTGACCACGGTCGCCCAGACGGTGAACCGCATGAAAGCGCTGCTCGGGCGGGTCCGCGAGGCGCCCGCGCCGCACCCGCTGCGCCGGGAGCCGGTCGACCTGGCGACGCTCGCGCGCGACGCGGCGTCGCCGGTCGTGCACAGCGACCGGATCCGTCTCGTCACGGAGCTCGCGCCGCTGTCGATCTCCGCCGACGGCGAGGCGCTCACGAAGGTGATCCAGAACCTCGTCACCAACGCCGTTCAGGCGATCGACGGCCCCGGCACCGTCGTGCTGAGAACCTACGCCGAGGACGGCCGGGCGGTCATGTCGGTCACCGACACCGGTTGCGGCATGTCGGACGAATTCGTGCGCACCTCCTTGTTCGCGCCGTCCAGCTCAACCAAGCAGGACGGCTGGGGCATCGGCCTCTATCACGTCAAGGGGCTCGTCGAAGCCCACGGCGGGACGATCGACGTGTCGAGCAAGGAAGGCTCCGGCACCACGTTTTCCGTGCGGCTCCCGATCGAAGCGCGCACATGAAGCCCAAGCTGCTCATCGTCGAGGACGAGGAGCCGATCCGCACGCAGCTCAAGTACGCGCTGCGCGACGACTTCACGCTCCTCTTCGCCGAGGGCCGCGCCCAGGCGCTCTCGGCGCTGGCCCGCGAGCAGCCGGCGGTCGTCAGCCTCGACCTGGGGCTACCGCCCTCTCCGGAGAGCGCGGAGTGTGGTCTGGAGGCGCTCGATCAGATCCTGAGGGCCGCGCCGGCCACGAAGGTGGTGGTGCTCACCGGCAACGGCGGCCGCGACAGCGCGATCCGCTCGGTCCAGCTCGGCGCGTTCGACTATCACCAGAAGCCGATCCAGCTCAACGATCTGAAGGTCGTGCTCCAGCGCGCGGCCTATCTCCAGACGCTCGAGGCCGAGGCCGACCAGCGCGCGAACGAGCCGGCGATCCGCTTCGCGGACATGCTCGGACACACGCCCGCCATGCGCGAGATCTTCGCGGTCGTCGAGCCGCATCGCGCGGACCGACGTCACCGTGCTGATCCAGGGCGAGAGCGGAACCGGCAAGGAGCTCCTGGCGCGCGCCGTTCACGCGCACAGCGCGCGGAGCCACCGGCCGTTCATCGCGATCAACTGCGGCGCGATCCCCGACACCTTGCTGGAGGCGGAGCTGTTCGGCCACGAGCGCGGCGCCTACACCGGCGCGCACACGCAGCGCCGAGGCAAGCTCGAGCTGGCGGAGGGCGGCACCCTCTTCCTCGACGAGATCGGCGAGATGAGCCCGCCGCTCCAGGTCAAGCTTCTACGGTTCCTGCAGCACCGAGAGCTCGAGCGAATCGGCGGCCGCGAGGTGCTGCGAGTCGACGCTCGGGTCGTCGCGGCGACCAACAAGGAACTGAAGGCCGAGCTCCAGGCGCGGCGGTTCCGCGAGGACCTCTACTATCGACTCTCGGTCGTGAACCTGACGCTGCCGCCCCTGCGCGAGCGCGGGGAGGACGTCGTGCTCATCGCCGGCGCGCTCCTGCAGAAGAGCTGCAAGGCGCACCGCCGAAAGCTCCGATTCGGCGGCTCGGCGCTCGAGGCGATCGCGCAGCATCCCTGGCCCGGTAACGTCCGCGAGCTCGAGAACGCGGTGGAGCGAGCCGTCTTGATGGCGCGCAACAAGCTCGTCGAGGCCCGCGACCTCGGCATCGAGGTCAAGGAGCGCCCCACGCCGTCACTGCGAGAGGCCCGGGACCTGGCGACGCGGAAGGCGCTCGTCGACGCGCTCACCACGACGCGCGGCAACATCACGCAGGCCTCCCGCGTCCTGGCGGTGAGCCGTCCGACCATACACGCATTGATCGCCCGCTACGAGGTCAACCCGCAGGACTTCCGCTAGACTGCGCGCCCGCGTCGGCGCCGCTCGCGCGGCGGCCGGCGCGTTACGAGGCGCCGAGCTCGCGCAGGACCCGGCGCGCCTCGGCGGCGTCGGACAGATTTTCGTCGAGCGTGAGCGCGCGTTTCAAGGATGCGACCGCGTCGTCCTTCTTCCCCAGTCGGTAGTACGTCATCCCCAGATGATAGTGAGCCGGCGCGAGGCTCGTGCCCAGCTCGGCCGCCTTCTTGAGGACCGGCTCGGCTCGGGCGTACTCCTTGCGCTGGTAGTAGACGAACCCGACGGTGTCGAGGATCGTGGCCGAGTCGGGGGAGACCTCCTGAGCGCTGAGCGCCAGCGCGAGAGCCTCCTCCAGATTCTCCCGCCGGTACGCGTAGGTCCAGGCGAGGTTGTTCAGCGCCGCAGGGTCTTTCGGGTTCAGGCTCAGCACCTTCCGATACGCGGCGACGGCCTTGGCGGTGTCCCCCTTCCGCTGATACACGCTTCCGAGCAGAAAGTGCGCCGGCGCGAGGTTCGGTTGCAAGGTGATCGCGGTGTTCAGCGCGTCGGTCGCCGGCTGGAGCTCGCCGCGCTGCAACCGAATCTGCCCCACGACCAGATAGGCGGTCGCCCGTTTCGGGTCGGCGGTGATGACCTCTTTCGCGAGGGTCAGGCCTTGGTCGGCCCGGCCGCTCCGAGCATAGAGCCCGGCCAGCCGCAGCTTGAGATCGATATTCGACGGCCCCACTCGGTTGGCGGTTTCCAGGTGCTCGGTCGCGGCCTCGAGATTGCCCTTGGCCACGTAGTAATCGCCGAGCAGCATGTTGGCCTGGAGATTTCGGGGTTCGATGCGGATGACCGTCTTGAGATAGGTGGTGGCCTCGTCCGGCTTGCCGCCCTGCAGGCGCAGTGCGCCCATGGCGAGATTGGCCGGGACGAACGTCGGCGCGACCTCGAGAATCCGCTGGTATTCGGCCTCGGCTTCCTTGAACTGATTGCGAAGCAGATAGGCACGCGCCAGCGCGTTGCGGATCGCGATGTTGGCGGGGTCACGGTTGAGGCTCGCCTTCAGATCGTCGATATGTGAGACGAGCAGCGCGTCGTCCACCTTCTGGCCGGACAGCGCGGCCAGCTCAATGCGGATCTCTTTCGAGTCCGGCGCGAGCTCGAGCGCCTGCTGATACGCCTTGCGGGCCCCGTCCACGTCGCTCCGGGCCAGCAGCGCCCGCGCCCGATAGTAGTGGCCGGCGGCGATCGAGGGATTGATCTGGGTCACTTGCTCGAATTCCCTGATGGCCTCTGCCGTTTTGTACTTGCCGAGGTACGCGAGGCCCAGCAAGAGCCGCAGCGGCACGAAGCTCGGCGCGGCCGACACCACGGGGGCGAGCAGGGCGACGGCCTCGTCGAACCGGCCGCGCTTGAGGTAGAGGTCGGCGAGCGCGAGGGTCAGCTCCCGAGCGCTCGGAGCGGCCTTGGCGGCTGGCTCGAGGATGCCGATGGCCTGGTCGTACCGAGCCTGGGAAGCGTGAATGTTGGCGAGCATGAGCGTGGCCGTGACGTCGGTCGGGCGATCGGTCAGGACGCGCTGGAGCTGCGCGATGGCGTCACCCTCGCGCTGACTGGCCAGCAGCAAGCGGGCGAGCGCGAGCCGAGCCGGAACGTACTTCTCGTTGGCCGCGATCGCGCGCCTGAGGTCCTCTTCGGCCCGCTTCCGGTCACCCTTCTTCTCGTGCAGGGCCGCGAGGGCCGTGTAGAGCTCGGGGTTGGCCGGGTCGTTCTTCAGCGCCGACTGGACGACCGCCACAGCCTCGTCGGTGCGATTTTGCCCGGCCAAGGTCGCGATCTTTGCCTGGAGCGCGGGAGCATACTTCGGGTCCGTCCGGAGCGCGATGTCGTACTCCTGGAGTGCCTCCTCCGGTCTCTTCTCGATGCTGTAGACGTTGCCCAGCGCGACCCTGCCGGGGATGAAACCCGGGTCGACCTCGATCGCCTTCGCGTACATGTCCTGGGCGCGCTTGAGATCGCCGCGGGCGGCATAGATCGTCCCGAGGGCCCCCCAGGGTTGGGGGTTGGCGGGCATGAGTCCCCTGGCGGTTTCCGCAGCTTTCGCGGCGCTGTCGTAGTCGCCGAGCTGCAGATGCGCGCGCGCGACGTGGAGATGGTAGTCGCCGACGCCCGCCAAAGGCTTGGCGAGAATGCCGAACTCACGGAGGGCGTCCCGGGACCGCCCGGCAGCGAGATACGCGCTCCCGAGCCCAAATCTCGCGAAGATATTGTCCCGTGCCTGCAAGACGACAGCCTGAAAATCCCTGATGGCGTCGTCGGTCCGGTTGAGCCCGAGGGCGGCATACGCGGACAGATATCGCACCGCCGGCGCGGGCGACGGCATCTGAGCCAGCGGCCGCAGAGTCAAGAGCGCCTGCTCGTAGTCGCCCGTGCGGACGTAAAGATGCCCCAGAGTGATCATGATCCGGGGGGACCAGGCCTGGCGCTGGAGGCCCTCCAGATCCTTGATAGCCTCGGCCAGCTTGCCTTCCTGCGCGTGCAGATCACTGAACGCCAGCGCCACCCTGGGGCTCTGCGGAGCCACGGTCTTGGCCTGATTGAGCGTCGCGAGCGCGGCATCGCGCTTGTCCTGGCGCCACAGGAGGCGCGCCAGCCCGACCAGCGCTTCACTGTACGTCGACCGCTTGGCGATCGCGTCCCGGTAGGCCTGCTCGGCTTCGACCGGGCGTCCGAGCATCGTGAGCGAGTCGCCATAGACCTTCTGAAGCTCCGGCGCTGGCGCTCCCAGTGACCGGGCGGTCGCCAGGAGCTCGACGGCCCGTGCCGAATCGCCCTTTCCCTGGAGCGCAGCACCTCTGACGTAGAGCTCTTCCACCCGGCCCGGAGCGAGGGCGCGGAGCGCTTCCCCCTGCTCGAGTGCCAGTCCCCACGCCTCCAGGTCGAGGTAGACCTGGGCGAGATCGACCCGGGCCCCCAGGTTGTCGGGGGCGAGCTCGACCGCACGCTGGAGCTCTTTCACGGCGTCGCCGTACCAGGACTTCGCCCGATAGGCGCGACCGATGGCGTGGAGCGCGGGCGCGAACTTCGGATCGATCTGAAGCGCGTTCTTCAGCTCGATAACGGCCTCGTTGTATTGCCCATCGGCGAGAAACTTCGTCCCGCGCTCGAGGTACTGCTGCTTCTTGATGTTGGGATCCTGGGCGCAACCCACGACGAGTAGTAGTGCGATCGCGACACAGGACCTGAGGTAGTGTGCGTTCATCGTCTATTGCCCCCACCGCACGCCTCGATATCGTGAGTGTTCGATTTCACTTTTTTCGATATCACTTTTAGAGCGTGCTCAGCCTAGCATTGTCTGCGACGACCGGCTTACGGAAGTTGGAACCTTCGGAGAGTCCCTGCCCATCAACTAAGCACTGAGCAACTTTTTCATAGTGGGTTTACCCGATGTGACATAGGACCTTTGCCGGATTGATACGGCCGTTGAATACTGGCATCCTTTCGGCTCGCATCGGGAGGGCATTCATGCATGCGATGATTGCAGATGCGACGCAGATCGTTGGTGAAGCCGCGCAGCGTGTGTTGCTCTCGCTGTCCGTGAAGACGTCGTTCGTTCCCTCGTTGAACGATCTGCCGCTGGCTCTCGAAGCGGACGGGGTTCCGGACCTCATGATCGTGAACGTCACGAACAACCTCACGGGCTGGGAAATCAGCGCGCGCCTGCAGCGAGCCGGCTATCAAGGCCGCGTGCTCGCCCTCGTCGACGGTCTGGCCGATCCGCGGATCCGCTCGCTGGCCAAGCTCCCGAACACGCAGTGCGTCGCCCGGCCCGGCTCTGTGACCGCGCTCGAAGAAATCCTGAGACGGGCGGTTCGGGCGACGACGCAGTCGCCGCCGGCGCTGGCATCCCACGGCATCGTCGGCCAGTCGCCCCAGATGCGTGACATCTTCACGCGCGTCGAGAAGGTCGCGAGCGGCGACGTGAACGTCTGCATCCACGGCGAGAGCGGAACCGGCAAGGAGCTGATCGCGCGGGCGATTCACTATACGAGCCCGCGCCGGGCGCGTCCGCTGGTCACGCTCGACTGCACGACCATCCCCGAAGGGCTCATGGAGAGCCACCTCTTCGGTCACGTCAAAGGCGCGTTCACCGGCGCGACGGAGCACCGAGAGGGCGTCTTCTCCCTGGCGCACACCGGGACGCTCTTCGTCGACGAGCTCGGCGAGCTGAGCCCGGCGCTTCAGGCCAAGCTCCTGCGGGTCATCCAGACGCGCGAGTTCACGAAGGTCGGTGCGTCAGAGCCCATCCGGACGGACATCCGGCTGATCACCGCGACTAACAAACATCTCAAAACGGCGGTCGCCCAGGGCACGTTCCGAGAAGACCTCTACTATCGCGTGGCCGTGTTCATGATCAAGATTCCGACGCTTCGCGAGCGGGCCGAGGACATCCCGCTCCTGGTGGATCATTTCCTCCGGAAGTTTGCGGCTCTGCACGGCAAGCCGCTCTTGCGGATCGCCCCGTCGACCCTCGAGTACATGATGACCTTGCCGTGGCCCGGCAACATCCGTCAGCTCGAGAACTGCATCGAGCAGGCCGTCTTCCTGGCCGAGGGCGACACGCTCACCGACCGCGACTTCTTCACCGGAGACTTCACCCAGGCGAACGGCGCGCCAGCAAGCCACCCGCCGTCCGGCGTTTTCGAGCCCGGGCTGCCGCTGGAAGAAGTGACGCGGCGCCATATCCTCCGGACCCTGCAGAAGGTCCGCGGGAACCGTACGGAAGCGGCGCGGCTGCTTCAGATCAGCGTTCGATCGCTTCAGTACAAGCTGAAGGCGTACAGCTTGGAGTCGCCGCCGCCCTCGAATCGATAGCGCGCCGGGGTCGCGCGTCAGCTTCGTAACGCGCGCGTCGTCCTCTCGTCGCGCGAATCTTGCGTACCTGCCGGCGCAGTCCGTGGTCCGTCCGATCGGGAGAAGTGCCTGCGCTCGACCTGACGACGTGGCGCTGGCAACGTCGCTCGGTCAACGATACCGAACACTTCGGAACCGGAATCCGCGCGATCGGCAGTTCCTATCACGAGCGGTCGAAGCCATTCGGCGCTCGCCGGTCGATGGCGAGAGCTCGAGTTATCCACAAGAAGCCGCAAGATTTGCAGATCAGTGCGCGCAGTTTTTTGCGCATGCGCAGGCCTCACACGGCAAAAGCCCATTGGAACGCGGAGTTGTGATATTGGCCCAAATTGTGCCCCGCATGCGCTGCGTAATGCGCCGGTCACAATCACTCGCGAAATCGACGTGCGTGTAGACGCATGCTTCGAATCTTCGGTCACTACGTCCCCGGTTCCTCGCTGGCCCTCGCCATCGCCGAGGTCGTCATCGTCTTCGGTTCCGTCTTCATCGGTCTCGCCCTGCCGCTCGTCGGCTTGCCCGCCATTCGGCCCGCATCGGGCGATCCGTTCGCGCCCGCTTTCCTCCTGGCGGCGCTCGTCCCGTCGATGGCGATCATCGGAGCCCTCTACGACACCCGCCACCCGTATGGCCGGTCGGAGCTGCTCTTGCGCCTCACGACCGCGTTCGCGGGCGCCTACCTCCTGATGGCCGTGCTGGACTACGTCTTCCATCTCACCCTGGCGCGCAAGGCGTTCTTGCTCTCATTCGTCACGGCGTTCCCGGCCAGCTTCCTGCTGCGCCTCGCTCACGCTCGTTTCACAGCCCATAGCGGGGCGCGGCGCAAGGTGCTGCTCCTCGGCTCGGGTCGGGTCAGCCACCTGATCGCCGAGACCATCAAGGTATCGGGCCATCCGTACGAACTGGTGGGACGGCTCGACACCAACGGGTACGCTGAACACGCCGACGGCGACGGCGTCTGGTCACTCGGGACCCTGGAGGACCTCGACTGGGTCTCCAAGGTGACGCGACCCGACGTGATCGTCGTCGCGCTCGAGGAACGGCGCCAGACCCTTCCGGTCGTCGAGATCGTCGAATCCAAGCTGCGGGGCATCGAGGTCGAGGACTGGCCCAATTTCTTCGAGAAGCTGACCGGAAGGATCCCCGTCGGCAACCTGAGGCCGAGCTGGCTCGTTTTCGCAGACGGCTTCAAGCCCAAGCGGCTCACGCTCTTGATGAAGCGAACGATCGATCTTGTGGTGTCGCTGACCCTCATGGCGTTCAGCCTGCCGCTCGTGCTCGCCGTGGCCGTCGCGATCAAGCTCGACTCGCCGGGCCCGGTCTTCTTCCGGCAAGAGCGACTCGGCCGGTTCGGCCGCGTCTTCCGTGTGTGCAAGTTCCGGTCGATGCGCGTCGACGCCCACCTCATTCCCGCCGCTCCGGACGCGCCCGATCCGAGGGTGACGCGCGTCGGGCGGCTCTTGAGACGCACGCGCCTCGACGAGCTGCCGCAGCTCGTCAACGTCATCCTCGGCGACATGAGTCTCGTCGGGCCGAGGCCCGAGTGGGTGGCGCTCGTTCCGGAGTTCAAGGCAAAGGTACCCCTCTATCTGCACCGTCTCGCCGTCAAGCCCGGCATCACTGGCTGGGCGCAGATCAACAACCCGTACGGCGCGACCATCGTCAACACGTGGGACAAGCTCGAATACGACCTCTACTACATCAAGAACATGTCGATCTTCCTCGACATGTTGATCTTGCTCCACACCATCCAGATCGTTCTTTTCACGCGAGGCTCAGAAGAATGGCTGAACAGCAACCGTCCTTCGACTACTTACGTCTCGTTCGTCGGATAGTCGTCCATCGCTGGCGGACGATCCTCGCTGTTTTTCTGGCGACGATCGTGCCGACCGTCGTCGTGGCGATGATCCTGGCCGAGTCTCTCTACGAAGCCTCGGCCACCTTGTTCCTCATCCCCGAGCGGAGCGAGCCGGCGTTCCTCCGCGACTTCGCCACAGCCGAGGGCAACGCCCTCTATGTGTCGCTGCTGCGAAGCCGATCGCTCGCGCAAGCGGTGATCGAGGCGTTGCCCAAGGAGAGCCGCGACGAGCTGACCCGACGAGTGCTCTTTACCGACCATCTCTTGACGGCGATGAATCGTCTCCGCCGACTTACGGGCGGCGAGGTCGTCGTGTACAGCCCGACCGAGATCGCCACACGCGAGCTCCAGGAAGCCCGCACGAGCTTCACGATCACAAAGGACGGCACGGTGACGATCACCACGCTCGCCTTCAGCCCTCGCGTCGCCGTCGACCTCGCGAACACGTACGTGGAAGTGCTGCTCAGTCGAAGCAACTCGTTCTCGCGGCAGCAGGCGCGGGGGACCCGCGAGCTGCTCGAAACGCTGTGGGGGCAGGCGAAGACGAGCCAGAGCGAAGCCGAAGAGGACCTGCGCAAGCTCCAGGCGAACGCCGGCGGCAGCCTCAGGATCCCGGAGGGAGCGAAGCTCGACATGACGGCGCTCGCGAAGCTCGAGAGTCAGATCGCTGACCTCCAAGTCGAGCGCGAGATCGCCGCGAGCAAGCTGGCGTATCTGAAGGGCGATCGAACGAAGGGAAGTCCGGTCGCCATGGATTTCGCGACCCAGGCGCTGCGCGAGCGCCTGGCCCAGCTCGAGGCGAAGCTCGTGGCGCTGACCGAGAAGTACACCGATCAGCACCCATCGGTGCAGAACACGCGGGCGGAGATCGAGGAAGCCCAGGAGCGCTTGACCGCGGCGCTGAAGCCGCAGCAAGCACCCAAGCCGGGCGGAGCGGCCCCGCCGCTCAAGCCGATCGAGCTCGCGCAGCTCTCGAAGCAGATGGCGGCGCTCAACGTCGAGATCATCTCCTTCAAAGCCAAGGAAGACTCGCTCCAGGAGCGAGCCAACCGGGTCCGGAAATCGCTCGCGGTGCTGGGCGCGCGCGAGCAGGAGTACTCGGATCGCCTGCGGTCGGTGACCATTCAGCAGAAGCTGTCCGATCTTCTCTCGGACAAGCTCACCGCGGCCCGCATCGGAGAGCAGAGCCACATCAAGAGCATCCAGGTGATCGACCTGGCGAACCTCCCCCGGCTACCCAGCTCCCGGCAGTCGCTCAAGCTCCTGCTCTTCGGCCTCGTCGGCGGCCTGGGACTCGGCATCTGTGTGGCGGCGCTCCGCGAGTACACGACCCAGATCGTCGAGACGGAGCAGGACGTGGTGCAGACGACGGGCCTGCCGGTCCTCGGGTCGATCCCCTTCGCCGAGCGGTACGACCGACCGCCCGTACCGGGCGAATCGCGGCCGCCGAAGGCGCTGCCCGCCATCTTCGTGGGCGGCACCTACTCGCTGCCGGCCGAGTCGTGCCGCGCGATGCTGGCGACACTCGATTGCCAGGGTCTCGCGCGCGGCCTCAAAACTCTGCTCGTGACGAGCCCGGGCGCGCACGAGGGCAAATCGACCATTCTGCTCAACCTCGGCCGGGCCTTCCTCGAGACGGACCGACGACTCCTCATCGTGGACGGCGACTTGCGGCGCCCTTCACTGCACGGAGTGTTGCAAGTGCCGAACGAGCTCGGCCTCGCCGAGGCCCTGCGCGAGGGCACCGTATGGCCGGAAGCGTTTCGGAACATCGTGCCGGGCCTGGAATTCATGCCGGCCGGCATCAAGCCCGCGAACCCCAGCAGTCTCCTGGCGTCGAAGCACCTGGCCAAGGTGCTGGCGCAGGCCCGCGAGCGGGCCGATCTCGTCCTCATCGACGCGCCGCCGGTCCTCGCGGTCGCCGACTGCCTGCCGCTCTGCCGTCAGGTCGACGGCGTCATTCTGGTGGCTCGATTCGGCTCGACCAGACGGCGCAGCCTGCTGCGCGCGAAAGCACAGCTCGAGAAGGCCGGAGCCCGCGTCATCGGCGTGGTGATCAACGGCCTCTCGCGGCGCGAGACGCGTCAGTACTACGCCGAGTACTCCCACTACGTGGGAATCGAGAAGCGAAGCAAGGGGAGGTCACGCCCATGAGATTCGGAGATCTCCGGAACCTCGTCGCCACTGCCGCGGTCGCGAGCGTCGTCTTCGTGACCGCCGGGCCTGCGCTGGTCGAAGCCCAGGCGCCGCGACCCGTGGTCAAGCAGACGCCGGGCGCCGGTCCCGGCGCCGGCAGCCGCGCCGGCCCAGGCGCCGCCGAAGCCTCTCCCGGAGGAAGACTACGCCATCGGCATCGACGACATCCTGCACATCATCGTGTGGGACAACAAAGAGCTCGAGCAGGACGTCGTCGTGCGCCCCGACGGCAAGATCTCCTTCCCCCTTGCGGGTGAGATCTATGTCCAGGGAATGACCGTGCCGAAGCTCACCGATGTCCTGAAGGAGCGCCTGAGCACGTCGGTCAAGAACCCGAACGTCTCGGTGATCGTCAAAGAGATCCGGAGCTTCCGCGTCTATTTCGTCGGCCGCGTGGCCAAGCCCGGCGTCTACCCGATCAAGGCCGGCACGCCGTTGCTCCAGGCCTTCACGTTGGCCGGCGGCCCCGGCGAGGGCGCCGACCTCCCGGCCGCCTACATCATCCGGGGCGAGAAGAAGATCCCGGTGGACCTTCGGCAGCTCATCCAGAACGGCGATCTGAGCAAGAACCTGAAGCTCGAGACCCAGGACACGGTCGTCGTGCCGGAGATCGCCATCGGCTCGAATCCCCAGGAGATGCTCGAGCGACGCATCTACGTGCTGGGCAAGGTCGCGAAAGCCCGGCGTTTACACGATCAAGACAGAACTGCCGCTGCTCCACGCGCTCTTTCTCGCGGGCGGCGTCGTCGAGGGCGCCGACCAGGCGTCGGCCTTCGTCATGCGCGGCAAAGAGCGGATCCCCGTGGACCTCTGGCGGCTCCTTCAGAAGGGCGATCCCACTCAAAACCTCACGATCAAGCACGAGGACACGATCGTCGTGCCCTCCGGCGGCGAGATGCAGAACGCGGTCTTCGTGATGGGGGCCGTGCTCAAGCCCGGCGTCTACCAGCAGCCCGAGGCGCTGACCCTGTTGAAGCTCGTCAGTCTGGCCGGCGGGTTCACCCCGTACGCGGCGCCCAGCCGCGCCACCTTGATCCGCAAAAACGGCGACAAGAAGACGTCGCTGAAGGTGGACCTCAAGGACATCATGAACAACCCGAGGGCCAACGAGGACATCGCCCTGAGGCCCGGCGACGTGCTCATCATCCCCGAGGGAGTCTTCTAGCCCCGATCATGCTGGCTCTGTATGTCTTCTGGGCGTGTCTCGCCCTCGTGGCGTATACGTACCTCTTCTATCCGTGCCTCCTCTTCGTCATCTACGTCGCCGCCCAGGTGCGCACGGACCTCGGCTACCTCACGGCGCGCCGCGATCGGCGCCGCCGCGGCGCTCCGCGATCGCGACCTGCCGCCGGTGACGCTTGATCGTCCCGGCGTACAACGAAGAGGCCCACCTCAAGGACAAGATCGCCAACGTGCAGGAGCTCGACTACCCGCGAGACCGTTTGCAAGTTGTGTTCGTCTCGGACGGCTCGACGGATCGCACCGATGAAATCCTCGCGGCCGTCGACGAGCCCTTCGTCGAGACCGTCCGGCTCGCGGAGCGCTCGGGCAAGGCCCGTGCGCTCAACCACGCGGTCGGGCTGGCTCGCCACGAGATCCTGGTCTTCTCCGACGCGTCGACCCTGTTCATGCCGGACGCGCTCAAGCACCTGGTCCGCCACTTCGACGATGCGCGGGTCGGCGTGGTCTGCGCCGCGCTCAAGCTCCGGGGCGGAGACGAGTTCAAGCAGACAGAGGGCGTCTACTGGCGATACGAGACCGCGCTGCGCCTCATGGAGGGACGTCTCGGCGCAACGCTCACCGCGAGCGGAGCGATCTATGCGCTCCGTCGCGAGTGCTTCCGCCCGCTCGCGCCCGACGACGTCATCGACGATTTCGTCATTCCGATGCGGGCGCGCAAGCTCGGCTTCCGCGTGGTCTTCGATCCCGAGGCCGAGGCACTCGAGTTCGCCGGGCAATCGGTCAAGGACGAGTTCACCCGCCGCACACGCATCGCGCTGGGAAGCTTCCACGCGCTCGGCGAGCTGAGTCGCGTGCCCCTGACACCTGTCGCCTGCCTGTCGTTCTTCTCCCACAAGTTGCTGCGCTGGGTGCTCCCGTTCCTTCTCATCGGCCTCTTCGCGAGCAATCTCCTGCTTCTCGACGGCTGGTTCTACCGGCGCGACCCTCGCCGCCCAGGGCGCGTTCTACCTGTGGGCCGCGATCGGATTCGTGTTCCGCGAGCAGGGCACGCGGGTTCCGCTGGCGATGCTCTGCTATTTCCTGGTGGCGATCAACGTGGCGTTCCTCGTGGGCTTCCTGCGGTTCGTCGGCGGGCGCAGGGAAACCGCCTGGGAGCGCGCCGCGTGATCCTCGCAGCGGCGCCCCGGTGCTCATGTACCACGGGATGGGTGCCTCGATCCCCGCGGACGTCGACAGCCGGGAGCGCCGGTACTGGCTGTCGCCGGAATCCTTCGCCCGCCAGCTCGAGCAGATCCGGGCTGCCGGGCAGCGGATCCGCGCGCTCCACGACGTGTGGGCCCCTCCTGAGCACCAGCCACGGCTCTCGCCGGTCGTCCTGACGTTCGATGACGGCCGCGTCAGCGACTACGCGGTCGCGTTTCCGCTGCTCCTCGCGGCCCGAGCCGTGGCCGAGTTCTTCGTCAATACGGCGACGATGGGTCAGCCTGGGTACCTCACCTGGGGCCAGGCCGCCGAGATGCGCCGCGCGGGCATGTCGTTCCAGTCGCATGCGCACGACCATGTCGTGCTGCCGGGCTTGCCCAGGCACCTTCTCGCGAATCAGCTTCGGAGGTCCAAGCAGCTCCTCGAGGACCGGCTCGGCGCGAGAGTGGATTTTCTGGCGGCGCCGTACGGGCTCTTCGACCGCCGCGTGGTGGCGGCCGCGAGAGAGGTCGGCTACCGGGCCGTGTGCACCTCGCTGGCGTGGCCCGCCCGCCCCCTGGCGACCACCATCAACCGCGTCGCCGTGTTCCGCGACACGACCGAGCAGCGCCTTGCGGCGATTCTCCGCCGGCAGCCTTCGGGTTACGTGCCGGCCGCGGCGCGGGCCGCGCTCTTGTACCTGCCCAAGCGCGTCCTGCTCAGGCTCGACCCGCGCCGTCTCGGCGCGCAGGCCCCGGCGGAGATCGCATGAGACGCGAGCGGCTTCACGTCTTCGTGCTGATCGACGCCTTCGGCTGGGAACTGGCGCAGCGGCTCGGCTTCCTGGCCGACGTGCTGCCCTATCGCGCCTCGCTCAAGACCGTGCTCGGCTACAGCTCCGGCGCGATCCCCACGATGCTCACCGGGAAGTCTCCGGCCGAGCACGGGCACTGGAACCTCTTCTATTACGACCCGACGGGGCTCGCCCTTCCGGTGGCTCCGACCCTTCCTGTTCATGCCGGACCGGGTTCTCGACCACCGCGTGACCCGCAAGGCGCTCAAGGAGCTCGGCCGCCGGGTGCTCGGCCTGGGTCCCCTCTTCGACTGCTGTGTCCCTCCGCGGCTGCTTCCCTGGTTCAACTGGACCGAGAAGCGAAACATCTACGCGCCGCGGTGGCATCGCCGGCGCGGCGTCCATCTTCGACAGGCTCGCGGCGGCAGGCCGGTCGCACCACGTGTACTCGTACCACCGGTTCAGCGACCAGGAGATCCTGCGGCGGGCCCGCCAGGACGTCGCCGCCGGCCGGGCGACGTTCTTCTTCCTGTATCTCAGCGAGATCGACGCCTTCCTGCACCAGCACGTCGAAGACGACGCCGACGTGAAGGAGATGTTCGCGACGTATGAGACGGCGCTCCGCGACCTGCTGACCGTGGCCCGGACGCGGGATCCCGAGGCCGGCCTGACGATCCTCTCGGATCACGGGATGACGCCGGTGCGAGGCCATCACGATCTCGCCCGCGACATCGAGGCACTCGGCCTTCGGACGCCCGCCGACTACCTCGCGGTCTACGACTCGACGATGGCCCGCTTCTGGTTCTTCTCGGAGCACGCGCGCACGCGCATCGTCACCCGACTCGAGGAGCTCACGTGCGGCCGGATCCTGACGATCGAGGAGCTGCAGGCGCTCGGGCTCCGCTTCCCCGACCGCCGCTACGGCGACCTGGTCTTCCTCCTCGAACCCGGATCGCTGATCGCGAGCAGTCAGTTCAACGCGCCAGGGTGGACACCGGCCGGAATGCATGGCTATCACCCGGACGACCCGTACTCGGACGCGATCTTCCTCAGTAATCAGGAACCGCCAGTGCCGATGCGCACGATCGCCGATGCCTACGTTTGCTTGGCGCGTGCGGCCGGCCTCGACGGGTCGACAACGGAGGTACCGCTGCGATGAAGACGGCCCTCATCACCGGCATCTCCGGACAGGACGGTAGCTATCTCGCCGAGTATCTGCTCGGCCTCGGGTATCGAGTCTGTGGCCTCGTCCGACGCGAGCCCGGCGGCATGCGCTGGCTCGCGCCGATCGCCGACCAGGTCGAGCTGTTCTACGGCGATCTGCGTGACGCGGCATCGATCGATGTAGCCTTCCAGAAGGCTTCGCCCGACGAGGTGTACAACCTGGCCGGTCAGGTGTTCGTGCCCACCAGCTGGGAGCATCCGGGAGAGACCTTCGACATCAATCTGGGCGGCTTCGCCCGAATTCTGAGAATCGTCGAGCGGCGAAAGCCGGACACCTGCGTGTATCAGGCATCGAGCTCGGAGATGTTCGGCAACGTCGACGGCCTCTGCGATGAGACGACGCCGCTCCGCCCGATCTCCCCGTACGGAATCTCGAAGACGGCGGCCCACCGGCTCTGCGAGATCTATCGCCAGCGCGGCCTCTTCGTCGTCGGCGGGATCCTCTTCCACCACGAATCGCCGCGCCGTGGCCCCGAGATGGTGACGCGCAAGATCACGCGGGCGGCCGGAGCCTGGGCGCATGGCGACCGGACGAAGCTGAAGCTCGGCAGCCTCGAGACTCGGCGCGACTGGGGGTTCGCCGGCGACTACGTCAAGACGATGCACGCCATGCTCCAGCAGCCGATGCCGAAAGACTACGTCATCGGTACTGGCGAGTCGCACAGCATCTCCGACTTCGTCGCCCAGGTCCTGGTCGAGCTGCGGGCGCTGAACGGCCGCTTCGTCTTCTCGACGATCGAGGAATGCGTGGAGCTCGACGCGGGGCTGCACCACCAGGACGGTGAGCTCTGCGACCTGCGCGCCGACGCCGCCCTGGCGCGGCACGAGCTGGGCTGGAAGTCGCAAGTCGAGTTCACCCAGCTGGTGCGGATGATGGTCCACTCCGACGTCGAAGCCCTCCGCAGGCGCTGAGAGAGCGAGTGGTGATCTCGGTTCTGTACTTCTCGAACACATTGGCGCGCGGCGGTGCCGAGGAGCACATCCTCACCCTCCTCCGCGGGCTCGACCGATCGCGCTTCCGGCCGTGCCTCGTCTGCTCTCCCGAAGTCGCCGAGCAGATCCGCGCCGATCTTCCAGGCGACGTGGAGCTGACGGCACTGCGGCTCCGCAAGCCCGACGACTTCGGCGCGTTCCGTACGCTGTGGCGGCTCCTCCGCGAGCGGCGTCCGCGGGTGCTGCATTCACATCTGTTTTACTCGAGCCTCTTCGCCTCCCCGATCGGCAAGCTCAGTCGGGTGCCGCTGGTCGTGGAGACACCGCACCTTCGCGAGAACTGGCGCCGGGGCCTCAAGGCCTCCTACACCGTCGACCGCGCGGTGGGCCGGTTCGTCGACCAGTACATCGCGGTCTCGGAGGCCAACCGCCGGTACCTCGTCGAGGAGAAGGGCCTCCCGCCGCAGAAGATCGTCGTGATCTACAACGGCTGCGACGTCAAGCGCTTCTCCCCTGACCATCTGGCGCCGGCAGGCCTGCGTCAGAGCCTGGGCTTCAAGGACGGCGACCCGATCATCGTGGTGCCCGGACGTCTCGAACCGCAGAAGGGGCACCGCGTGCTGCTCGAGGCGCTTCCCGCGGTCCGGCGTGAGTTCCCGCGCGTGCGCGTGGTGTGCCTCGGCGCCGGCGCGCTCCGCGGCGAGCTCGAGGAGCGCGTGGTCGAGGCGCGGCTCACTGACAGCGTGCGGTTCGTGGGGTACCAGCCGAACGTCGACGACTGGCTGGCGCTCGCCGACCTGACGGTGCTGCCCTCGTTCTACGAGGGGCTGCCGCTGGCGGCGATCGAGTCGCTGGCCGCCGGGCGGCCCATGGTAGCCACCGCGGTGGACGGGACTCCAGAGGTCGTCGTGGATGGGGCGACTGGTCTCACCGTGCCGCCCGGCGACCCCGAAAAACTGGGAAGCGCGATCTGCCGCCTGCTCGGCGATCCGCCGCTGCGCGAGAAGCTCGCGATCGCGGGCCGTGACTGGGTCCTCGAGCGTTTCGGCGAAGAGCGCCAGATCAAGCGGACCGAGGCGCTATACCAGATCGCGCTGGCGCGGAGGGGCTACCGCCCGCGGCGTGAACCGCGGCTCGCGCCCCTTGGGGAGCGTTGATGAACGCGATCCACGTGCGTCGGACGCAGGAGAGTCTCTGATGGGCGAGCGCCTGTTCTGCAATATCCGAGCGGATCTCGCTCGAGCGCGGGTCGACAACGTGGGGCCTGGCTGGTGGAACACGTACCTCGGCATCTTCCTCAAGCCCGGAACCATGGCGGTGCTGACCTACCGGTTCTCGCGCTGGGCTCGCGGTATCCGCGTGCCAATCCTCCGGCAAGCGCTGGTCGTGACGGCCGGCGTCCTGCGCTTCGCCGCGGAGATCGTCACCGGCGTCAGCATCTCGCCGAAGGCGAACATTGGTCCCGGGCTGGTCGTGCACACCACGTATGGCGTGTTCGTGGGTGCCACGACCATCGGCAAGAACTGCTTCGTGCAGCACGGCGTCGTGATCGCCTATGGAATCCGGGGGATCGGGGACAACGTCTACTTTGGGCCGGGGGCGAAGGCGATCGGGAATGCAACGATCGGGAACAACGTCATCGTGGCCGCGAACAGCGTGGTCGTCAACGACGTGCCGGACGACACCACGGTGATGGGCGTGCCGGCCAGGATCAGCGTTGCGCGAGGGCGGCGCCTGCTCTTCAACTACGAAGCCCAGCTCGGTGACGGTGTCGGCGCCAAGCCGAGCGCCGCGATGCCGGGCCCACAGCGAGAGTGAGCATGGATTTTGCGTGGAGCGAAGAGCAAGCGGCGCTACGCCAGACGGTTGTCCGGTTCGCGCAGCAGGAGCTCAACCATGACGTGATCGACCTCGACAAGCGGTCGGAGTTCCCCTGGGACAGTTGGAAGCGTTGCGCCAGCATGGGAATTCAGGGACTGCCGGTACCGATGGAATTCGGTGGGGGAGGCACCGACATCCTGACCACCGTCTGCGCCCTGGAGGGCCTCGGCTATGGCTGTCGCGACAATGGCCTGATCTTCTCCATCAACGCCCACATGTGGAGTTCCGAGATCCCGCTCATGACCTTCGGAACCCGCGCTCAGAAGGAGCGCTATCTTCCGCGGTTGACGGGCGGGGACTTGATCGGCGCACACGCAATGACCGAGCCGACGTCCGGGTCGGACGCCTATGGCCTGCAAACCCGCGCGGTGCGCAAGGCTGACCGGTACGTGCTGAACGGCCGGAAGATGTTCATCACAAACGCTCCGGTAGCAGGCCTGACGATCGTCTTCGGTCGCGTCGAGAACGCCCCGCGCGAGGCGGCGATCAGCGCGTTTCTCGTGGACTGTGACACCCCCGGATTCTCGGTTGGCCAGAAGCTCGACAAGATGGGACTTCGCACTTCGCCCATGGGAGAACTCGTGCTGGAGGACTGCGAGGTGCCCGAGGAGAACCTCCTCGGCCAGGTCGGTTCCGGGCCGACGATCTTCTCGGCCTCCATGGAATGGGAACGGATCTGCATCGTGGCGAGCAAGATCGGAGCGATGCAGCGATTGCTGGAGCTCTCGACGCGTTACGCCAAGGAGCGCCAGCAGTTCGGTCAGCCGATCGGGAAGTTCCAGGCGATCGCGGGCAAGATCGCCGAGATGGAGGTTCGACTCGAAACGTCTCGCCTCATCCTCTACAAAGCGGCGTGGCTCAAAAAGACTGGTCGACATCCCCTCCGGGAGGCGTCGATCACCAAGCTCCACGTCAGCGAAGCGTACATCCAGACCTGCCTGGACGCGCTGCAGATCCATGGCGGCTACGGCTACATGACCGAGACCCAGATCGAGCGTGAGCTTCGCGACGCACTCGCCGGGACGATCTACTCGGGCACGTCCGAAATCCAGAAGGTCATCATCGCCGGCTTGCGGGGCTTGTAGTGGCTGGGTCCCGGAGAGCGATGGAGCGATAGGAGACGAACATGGCGTACCTCCTGCAGCAGCTCAGCAGTGAGAGTGCGATGCGTCGGCCCGATGGGGTGGCGGTTTCGGCTCGGGGTCAGAGCTTGACCTACGCCCAGCTGGAGGCGATGTCCAACCGACTGGCTCATCTCTTTCGCGATCGTGGCGTCAAACGAGGTGATCGCGTAGGCCTGTTCTTCCCCAAGTCGGTCCAGTCGGTGGCATGCATGCTGGGCGCCCTCAAAGCCGGTGCCATGTACGTGCCGATCGACCCCCAGGCTCCACCCGCCCGCGTCGCGTACATCACGCGCAACTGCGAAATCAACTGTCTCGTGACGACCAAGGCCGGCGCGTCGGCCCTGGAGGTGGGCGGCGTCAAAGACATGCGGACGCGGCTCCTGACCGACGCCTCAGTGTCTGAAACCTCGGCGCACTCTGGACTGGTCCCCTGGGAAGCGCTCGACGCTTTTGCTGACACTTCGCCTGCAGCAATGGGGGTAGAGACGGACCTCGCCTACATCCTCTATACGTCGGGCTCAACGGGCGTTCCAAAGGGCGTGATGATCAGCCACCGCAATGCGCTCACCTTCGTCGATTGGTGCGCGACGGCCTTTGCGGTTCGTTCCGATGACAGGCTGTCGAATCACGCGCCTCTCCACTTCGACCTTTCGGTATTCGACATCTACAACGCGTTGCTCGCCGGGGCGACGGTGCACATGGTCGATTCCGACACAGCCGTTTTTCCGGCCAGCATGGCCAGGTTCATCGAGACCCACCGCATCACGGTCTGGTACTCCGTTCCGTCGGCGCTTGTCGGCCTCGTCCTTCACGGCGGTCTGAGTCGGCGTAAGCTCGACGCCCTGCGGCTCGTGCTCTTCGCGGGTGAGATCTTCCCAATGAAGTACCTGCGTCAACTGGCCGACCTTCTGCCCCACGTCGCTCTCTACAACCTGTACGGCCCGACCGAGACCAATGTCTGCACGTATCATCGCGTGGACAGCCAGACGCTTCCGTTCGCCGAACACCTCCCCATCGGCCTGGCCTGCGCGAATACCGACGTGTTTGCGGTGAACGAACGCGATGAGCCGATCAAGCCCGGGGAGGTCGGGGAGCTGTACGTGCGGGGGCCGTCGGTAACCCCGGGCTACTGGGGGGACCCGGAGAAAACGAGTCGCGCAGTCGTCCCCAATCGCTTCCAGCCCCACGTCGCGGAGCGAGTCTATCGGACCGGGGACATCGTGACCGTGGATGCGGACGGTGTGTACTGGTTTCAGGGCCGCCGCGACAGTATGATCAAGAGCCGCGGCTATCGCATTGAGCTCGGCGATATCGAGGCGGCAGTCTACGACCATCCTGCCGTGCTCGAGGCCGCCGTGATTCCCATCCCCGACGAGGAGATCGGCAACCGCATCAAGGTCTTCGTGGTGAGGCACCCGGGAGCTCAGGTCTCCTCGTCGGAGTTGCAGAGTCATTGCACGGCGCGCATCCCACGCTACATGATTCCGGAGATCGTGGAGTTCTGCGCCCTTCTTCCGAAGACGTCGACGGGCAAGATCGACCGAACCGTGCTGGCAAACAGCTGGATTCGTAAGGAGGAACCGTGAGCCTGGACGTGCACGACGCGAAAGCCACGATACGCCAATTCATCGTAGAGGACCTCGCTGCGTCCAGGGGTGTGGCGTCCATCGCGGACGAGGACTCGCTGACGGAGCGGGGGATCGTCGATTCGCTGGGAATCTTCCAGCTCATCGCGTTTCTCGAGGAGGCCTTTGGTATCCGGATCGACGACGAAGACATCACACTGGAAAATTTCGCCAGCATACCGGTCATCACACGATTCGTGATGGAGCAGGTCGGCCGCCGATGAAAGACGTGATCTGCGAGGAGGCCGCTCGACTCGGTTCTCAGGCGTACGGTAACCGGCTGTGCGCGGTCGTCCTCACCGGTAGCCTCGCGCGTAACGAAGCGACCTTCGTACGGGATGAACAAGGCTGTCGGCTTCTCGGCGACGCGGAGTTCCTCTTCGTCTTCGACGAGCGCGCGCCACTCGCCTCGGGTCATGATCTTGCTCTGATCAAGGAAAGGATTACACAGCGCGTCCGCCAGCGTGGTATTCACGCCGAGCTCACTTTGAGCGCGGCCCGCCCGAGCTACCTACGTCGCCTCCCGCCCAGCATCTTCGCCTACGAGCTGAGGAGTTGCGGACAGATCATCGCGGGGGATCCCGAGATCCTCGGGCTCATCCCGAAGTTCACGCGGGCCGACATCCCGCTGGACGACGCCTGGCAGATACTCGCGAACCGGCTCGTCGAGCAGCTCGAGAGCGTGGACGAGCTGCTGGAGGGGCGCTCCACCCTGTCGCCGGGGGCCCACTACCGCACGGTGAAGCTCTACCTCGACATGGCGACGTCGCTTCTCGTCTTCGCCGGCGGCTATGCGCCCACGTACCAGGAACGAGCGCGGAACCTCGCGAGAGTGGTCGAGGCCCCATTTCCGCTCAAGCCGTTTGCCGACGACGTGATGGCCTGCACCGAGTGGAAGCTCTCACGGCGCGAGCTCGTCAACCCCCAGCGAGAGTTCTGGGAGCGCGCCGTGGACTATGCCCGGGCGCTCTGGAGTTGGGAGCTCGCGCGTCTGCAGCAGCGCGATCCCGGGACGGAGCCCGCGGAGCTGATGGCGCTCTGGATGCGCCGCCAACCGCTCCACGACCGTCTGCGCGGCTGGGCCCACGTCGTGCGCCAGAAGGGCTGGCATCGCAGCGTGGTGAGCTGGCCGTACTGGCTCCGCCGGGCGCTCGAGACGTCTCCGCGCTACTCGGTCTATGCGGCGGCGACTGATCTGCTCTTCGCATTCCGTTCATCGAGGATGGCGAGGGTCAGCGAGCTCGACCGATCTCCCCGGCCCAACGGCAGCGGGTCCGGGTACGAGCCGAACCCGCAGCTTCCTGTTCAGAGCCAGGCCGCGTCGCTCAACGGGGGGCCCGCGTGGCAGGCTCGGGCAGCCGATGTGCTCCTCAACTATCGCGAGTTCCTCGTCAACACGCGGGCGTGATGACTCCCCACGAGCTCGCCGCGAGATCGAAGGTGCTGGGCGCCCCGAGCATCCGGACGGGCGCCCCGGCGACACGCCCAGCTTTCCGCTGGTCGCACGTCTTCGAGTCGCCGCTCCATGATTTTCCGATTCGGGACGAGATTCTATTCCAGTTCCTTCCGTTGGCCCCGGGCTGCGATGTCCTCGAGATCGGACCCGGTACTGGCTTCACGGCCTTCCGCCTAGCTCCTCAAGTCGGGCACATGACGCTCCTCGACGTGGCGCCTCGCGCGGTTGAGGAGCTCCGCCGGACCCTCGCCCACATCCCGAACATCCGGTTCGTCTGCGCCGATGTCGCGGGGCCCGATCTCGTCGGGCAGCTCGAGCGCAAGTTCGACGCGGCCTACGGCCTCGACATGTTCGAGTACGTGACAGAGCCGGCGGCGTGCCTCGCGAACCTCGCCTCGGCGCTGCGGCCGGGCGGGCAGCTGCTGCTGTCCTTCCCGAACGTGCCGCCACCAGACGGCGACGGCGTCACGTGGTTCACCGATCTCGCGGTGCTTGAGGCGATGCTCGAGCACGCCGGGTTCGCGAGGCTGGTCCATTTACGCCGTCCGCCTTCGCCGCGTCGCGGCTGCACTGTATGCCGTGCTCCACGAGTGGCCGCTGCGACTCTACCGTCGCGTACGCAGGTCCGATCGCCGGGCGCGCCCACAGATCTACGAGGCGACCTGGGCGTTTCAGCACCGTCAGCGCCTGTTCCGGTACAAGACGGGGCTGCACCTCTACTGGCTCCTCCTGGGCTGGACCATACGACTCGCTGGATCCGTCTTCGTCACCGAGACCATCGGCGACCAGCCCCTCGGCCGCCAGCTCGTCATCAGGGCGACCAGATGAAGCCCCATCCGTACCGTCTCGAATCGCTGTCGCCTGTCGAGGCGGCTGGATGGGACGACCTCATCCAGGGCTCTGCCGGACGGGAGCTCTTCCATCGGCGCGCGTGGCTCGACTATCTGGCCGCGGCCCTGTGCGCGGACATCAAGCAGTGGGCGATCCGCGACGGTGCAACGACGCTCGGCTATCTCTGCGGCGGCATCGTCCGGAAGGGCCCGTTCCGGATCTTGGGGAGCCCGCTGAGGAGCTGGGGCACCAACTTCATGGGCCCGCTCGCGACAGGCGAAGTCGATCAGTCGCGGCTCCTCGCGACGATCGACCATCTGGCCCGCAACGAGAGCCTCGCGATGACCGAACTGGAGAGTCGGTTCCTCGACGACCGCCAGCTCGACGCGGCGCAGTATGAGGCCGAGCTCGGCTGGACGTATCTCGTACCTCTGGCACCCGGGAACCTGGAGCCGGCGTGGAAGGGGCTCGATTCGACGTGCCGCAACCGGGTGCGCAAGGCGGAAAAGGCCGGCCTCACCGTCGAAGACATCGACGACCCCACCGTGGCTGACGACTTCTACGACCAGTACACGGAGCTCATGCTCCGCAAGGGCCTCGTGCCGCCCTATCCGCGCGAATACCCTCGTCTGCTCGTCTCGCATCTGAAGAAGGCGGACCTCCTGTTCGCGCTCCGCGTGCGTGACGCCTCCGGCCGGGTGCTGGCGACCGGTCTTTACCCGCACGACGAACAGACGGTCTACTTCTGGGGTGGCGCGAGCTGGCAGGACGGACGCGACCTGTGCCCCAACGAGTTTCTGCACTGGAGCGCCATGCGCCTGGCCACCGAGCGGGGCCTCACGGTCTACAACATGTGCGGGTATGGCCGCTTCAAGAAGAAGTTCGGCGGCCGCCTCGTCACCTTGCGCCGCTGGCACAAGCTCTACTGGCGCTCGGCTCGCTGGGCTCGCGGCGCCTACGAGCTCTACTTCCAGAAACGGCTACGCTTGCGCGGCTGGTGGCGCAAATTTCCTCAGGCGCACAACGACGTGCAGGGCGAGGAGTAGCGCTGTGCGCATCCTCTTCGTCGCGCTCTCGTTTCCTCTCCCCGCGAACAACGGCCACAAGATCCGCACCTGGTCGCTCCTTCGAGGACTGGCGGCGCTGGGTCACCACGTCGATCTGGTCGCCTTCAGCCGTCGCGACGAGGACGACGCGGAGTATGGGGCTGTCCTCGGAGTCTGCCGGTCGCTCGACACCGTGCCCCTCGCGTGGTCGCCGCCCTCGACCGCGATCGACTACGTGCGCCGCGCATCGACGCTCCTGGCGCCCCGGCCGTTCGGCGTCCGGCGCTTCGCTTCAGAGGCGATGCGCGACGCCATCGCCAAGCACGTGGACGGGGGCGCTGTGGACGCAGTCGTCTGCGACGTCTTCACCGCGACGAACCTGCCGCCCATTACGATGCCGCTGCTCCTCAATCTTGAAAACGTCGAGCATGTGTTTCTGCGTCGTTACCTCCAACAGGAGCGGAGCCCCCTGAAACGGGCGTACGCCTGGCTCGAGTGGTGGCGGATGCGGCGCTGGGAGCAGGAACTCTGTGGCCGCGCCACGCATGTCATGGCGTGCTCGGAGCAGGATCGACACTGCCTTGCGCTCTCGCGCCAAGGCGTACCGATCAGCGTCGTGCCGAACACCGTGGACACTAAGGCGTTCGCTCCAATGGAAGGTGAGGATCCCTTGACGGTGGTCTACCAGGGCGGCATGGATTGGCACCCGAACCGCGACGCGGTCGAGTTCTTCGCGCACAACATCCTCCCGCGGCTCCGGGCCCGCGTCCCTGCGGTGCGGTTCGTCGTGGCCGGCAGAAACCCGTCTCACGACTTTCGCCGCCGGCTCACCAAGATTCCTGCGGTGAGCTTCACCGGCACGGTCTCGGACATGCGACCAGAAATCGCTCGTGCCGCTGTCTGCGTCGCTCCGTTGCGGATCGGGAGCGGAACGCGGCTCAAGATCCTCGAGGCCGCGGCCATGGGTAGGCCGGTGGTGGCGACTCGCCTGGGGGCGGAGGGCCTCGAATTCGTGCCAGGCGAGGAGATCTTGCTGGCCGATGAGCCCGGAGACTTCGCCGACGCGGTGGCAAGCCTGCTGCAAGACGAGGTCCGCCGGCGCGCCATCGGCCTCGCCGCCCGGCGCCGAGTGGAGGCCCACTATGACTTCACGGCCCTGCAGCGCGCGCTCGTCCACGTGTTGCGAACGGTGGAGCAAGGCCGTGAGGCCATGCAGCGGCCTCCGACCCGGCCGTCGTCGCTCCGGGGTCAGGCATGACCCTGTTCTCCGGAGCGCGCGGGCGAGCGTGGACGACCCTGCTCGGGCGGCAGGTCGGTTCGGGGACGAATCACCATATCGGTCGTCAGGCTGGCGGCCTCGGATCCGGAGAGCCGGCGGCCGCCCTTCGCCCGCGCGGCGGTTCAACGCGTGAGCCCGAGGTCCGGCACATCGAAGACCGCCAGAGATGGAACGACCTCATCGTGCTTTTCCCCGGGCACGAGATGCGTCAGAGCTTCCAGTGGGGACGCGTACGGCAGGAGGCGGGCTGGAAGCCGTTCAGGTACGCGGTCTTCGACGGAGACCGCTGCATCGCGTGTTTGGGACTTCTCGCGTGGCGCGTGCCGGGAGCCCAGTTATCGATCTTGTATGCGCCGCGCGCGCCGCTCATGAATTACGAAGACGAAGCTGCGTGGCGTGGAGTACTCGCCGCCATCGACGACGCGGCTCGTCGAACGGGTGCAATCTTTCTCCGAGTTAGCCCTCCCGTGCCGGATTCCGACGCTCGAGCGTTGGCATCGCTGGCACACCACGGCTTTATCCGGCTTCCCTGGAACGGCTCCGCGTGGAATACGCCCCGCGCGAGCATGACGCTCGACGTTCGGGGCTCAGACGACGAGCTCACGAAACGGATGGAGTCGAATTTCCGCCGTCGCCTTCGTCGGAGCCTTCGGGAGCCGCTCACCTTGCGTACCGACGGGACGGACGCGGGCGTACACGAGTTTCACGAGCACTACGCCAGATTCGCGGCGCGACGGTCCTTCCCGGTACGCGATGAGAACTACTTCCAGCGGCTTCAAGCAGAGTATGGACCCGGTGGCAGCCGCGTGTGTTTCCTTGAGCGCAACGGGGCACCGCTCGCGGGGGACTTCACAGTCCGCTTCGGTCGCCGGGCGCACGCGCTCTACTACTTCGCCGAGGAATCTCACTCGGACGCGAAGCGTTTGGCCGATTGGAATCTCATGCTCTGGGCCCGGGACGCTGGCTGTGAGTTCGTCGACTATGGCAGCCCGATGACGGGCATCCCGCCGAGCACCAGCGAGCCCGGGTACGGAGTGTATCGCTACAAGAAGGAAATGGGGTGTGTGCTGGAGGTCTTCTCCTCGTACCACGATCTCATTCTGAGGCCGACCGCCTATCACCTGTGGCAGCTCGTCGAGAAACGGGTGGTCCCCTGGCTCTGGCGGCTGCGCGCCGCCGTGAGGCTTTGAGGGTATGCGCAGAGCCCTGAGCCGATTCGTCCATCTGCTCCGTGTGGTACTGGCCGAGCCCACCGTCCTTTACGCCGGGCTCTGCCGGCTGAACCCGCGGCTGTGGACCCCGGTCCGGCGGGCGATGCCGCTCCGGAGGATCGCGATCGTCACCCCGACCGGCGTTCGGGAACTCTCGGCACGGGTTGCCGATTCTCACCTCCGACGCGCCGCGGGCTTCCAAGGCGCGTCCAGTCGCGAGATCGAAGAGACGCTGATCTTGTTCGATTGGTGTCGGGACGTGCACGCCGGAATTCACATGCGAAACGTTCCGGCGCCCCTGGACGTGGCGTTCGTTCGCTCCGACGGCACACTTCTCGAGATCAGGCGGGCCCTTCCCAGCGGGCCCGGCTGCACCTGTGGAGCAGGGCCGTTCAGGTGGATGCTGGAGGCCAGTGCCGGATTTTTCGAGCGCCAAAAGATTCACGCCGGCGAGGCCAGGCTGCGGAGCGTGAAACCGTGATCGTGATCTACGTCCTCATTTCCGCAATGCCGCTGATTCGGCACCCGCTCTGGTCGGAATTGGTCGCCGATATGACGATGATCAAGTACCTCGGTGCCGTCGCACTCGTCTATTCGCTGCTGTACCTTCAGTTTCGCCAGTCGCCTGTTCGCTTCTTCAGCACGCCGCAGTCGCGTTGGTTTGTTGCATTCGCCATCCTTGCGATTTTCTCTTACCTCTTCATGGGCTTCCCTCAAGTTACGTGGGAGAGAAGCCCACTCATGAACTACGTCTCCTTCCTTCTCTTCTTCGTGGTCACCCTCATCGTCGTCGACTCACTCCATCGACTCCGCTGGGTTCTCCTGTGGGCCGTCGGCGGCGTGGCCTTCGCCTCGATGCACCTGATCCGAGAATGGCAGAAGTACGGCGGCATGGGCCTGTACAGGCCCGGCTGGGTCACCGGGGATCCCAACTACTTCATGATCTCCGCTCTGGCGTGTCTACCGATCGCGGTTTATCTGGCTCTGCACAGCCAGCATCACTGGGAACGGCTATTCTGCTCGGGCTGTGCGTTCCTGATATTCTTTGCGACCGTCGTGGCCGCCTCACGTGGCGGCTTTGTGGGTTTGGCCGCGGCCTGTCTCTTCGGCGTGGCGAGATCCAAGCAACGCGTGCGCACCCTGATCCTTATGAGTCTCTTGGTTCCCGCAATGCTGGTTTTGCCCAGCTCACCGATCAAGCGATTGTTCCAGCCAGCGCCGGCCGATGTCGGTTCCGCCGACATCCGCACGGCGCTCTGGTCCACGGGCCTCCAAATGATCGCCGACAACCCGATCACCGGCGTAGGCCTGGGGAACTTCAAGCCGGTACTGAAATTCTACGTAGGCGACGAGCTGCGCAACGTCGCCCACAATAGCTTTGTCGAGATTACCGCCGAGATGGGAATCCCCGCGGCGTTGATCTTCTTGACGATGCTCGGGACCGCCCTCGTGAGCTTGGAACGAGTGCGCAGGCTCACTCGGGACTCCCACGGCTCCCTCGTCCACCTGACCGCCTGTGGTCTCCAGGCCGGCTTGATCGGAGCCGCGGGGGCCCTCTTCTTCGTGTCCGGTCAGTCCCAGAAGCTGTTCTGGCTGCTGCTCTTCTTGTCAATGTGCCTACCTTCGTTGGCGCGCCTCGAGCAAGACGAGAAGGCGGCTCCGGAAACGGTCGCGACCGACAACACCATTGCGACGACGTCTCGTTAGAGGTCCGGAGGCACGAGTATGAATGGGCAAGAAACACCGACGCTATCCATCGTGGTACCCGTGTACAACGAAGCTGAAAACGTCCGCGTTCTGTATGGTCGCCTGCGGAGCATGCTCGACTCGCTCGGGGAGTCCAGCGAGATCATCTTCGTCAACGACGGGAGCACGGACGGAACCGTCAACCAACTCGTGGGGCTGCGTCGGGAAGACTCGTCACTCAAGGTGATCGACCTCTCGCGTAACTTCGGCAAAGAAGCCGCCGTCACCGCGGGCATCGACTTCGCCGCCGGCGACGCCGTGGTGGTGATCGACGCCGATCTTCAGGACCCACCCGAGCTCATTCCCGAGCTCGTCAAAAAGTGGCGTGAAGGCTTCGATAGCGTCTGCGCTGTCAGGACACGTCGAGACGGCGATCCCTGGCTGAAGCGAGTGACCGCACACTTCTTTTACCGCCTCATCGGAAAGATCTCCAAGTCTCCCATCCCAGAGGACACCGGTGACTTCCGTCTCATGTCGCGGCGGGCGGTCGAGGCCTTGAAGTGCCTGCGCGAGCAGAATCGCTTCATGAAAGGCCTCTTTGCATGGGTGGGATTTCCACAAGCCGCCGTCTACTACGTCCGAGATCCCAGATTCGCCGGCCGTACGACGTGGAATTACTGGAAGCTGTGGAATTTTGCCGTGGAGGGCATTACGTCCTTCAGCTATGCGCCCCTGCAGCTGGCGACGTTCTTCGGTCTCGCGGCCGCTCTCGGAGCGTTTGTTCACGCCGCGTACATCTTCGTCAATACGGTCTTCTATGGGAACCCTGTACCAGGCTATCCGTCGCTCATGGTCGCCGTCCTGTTCCTCGGTGGCGTCCAGCTGATCTGTCTCGGCATCATGGGCGAATACCTTGCCCGTACCTACTCCGAGTCGAAGCGCAGACCCCTCTACTTCGTCAACGCCACGCTCGGCCTCGACCGATCGGTCGAGCACTCGGTTGAGCCCCTGTCCGGCCGGTCGAGGCGCTAGCCGATGGATCGGCGCGGACTCGGCGCTATCGGCGTGGCCCTTCTGGTCTACGGGGTTCTTGCCTGCTTCAAGCTGGGTTCCTCGGACCTCGGCCCAGACGAGGGACGCTTCGGGATCTCCGCAATGAACATCCTGGCCGACCATCGTCAGCTCGCGATAGTGTCGGAGGAGCCCTTGGGGGGCCCGGGGTGGAAACCCTACCTCTACCCGCTCATGCTCGCGGCTTCCATGAGCGTCGGCGGCAAGAGCGAGTTGACGCTTCGCATCGTCAATGTCATTGCGATCGCCGCCAGCTCACTCTGCCTGTATCACGTGGCGCGGGCCTTTCTCCCACGGGCCGGCGCGGTCTTGGCCCTGGTCTTTCTGCTACTCAATCCGGTCTCTCTTCGTTACGCAAGAACGGCGATGCCGGAGCCCTGGGTCCTGCTCCCGGGCTGCGTCGCCCTCCTGAGCGCGTATCGCTTCTGGCAACGCCCACAATGGATCAGCGCCGTAGCGACGGGAATCGCGCTCGGCCTCGGGGTTCTCGCGAAGCTATGGCTGGCGCTTCCCTTCATGCTTGCCTGCAGCGTTCTGTTCGTCTTGAAGCTCCGCGAAAGGCGCGAGGTCCCCGTCGTCGGCGGAATGATCGCTGCTCTCCTGTCCTTCATCGTCGTCGCGACGTCTCACATCGCGCTCGCCCTGGTCATGGCGCCCGAGGCGGCGGCCCATTGGTGGCGGGTGTACTTCATTCATTACTTCACGAGCCGGATCGGCGGCACCGACTATGATCCCGCGATGTGGTACCGCCCCTGGTGGTTCTATCTCGCAGCCCTCTTCAAGCTCGCCGCCTTCGGGCTGCCGTTCGTCCTGCTCGGCGCGTATCGAGCCGTGCGTCACTGGTCGTGGCCCATCACCGGCGTGCTCCTCGCCCTCCTGAGTCCCGCAGTCGTCTTCTCCCTCTTCAGAGTCAAGCAAGCGAGCTACGTCATCGCGGCCTTCCCGGCGGTGGCTCTGCTATTTGCGATCGGCGTGCTGCACTTCTGGGGCTCTGACGATCGCCGAAGCTTTTCGACCGCTGCCGCGCTTGCCATGCTTATAGCGGCCCTGCTGTTTGGCGCTGGAGCCCTCTCGGCGTCGGAGGCCTTGGCACTTGTCGTCCTTTACGCCGCCCAGCTCCTCGTTGTTCTCGTTTCGGCTGGCACCGGTCGCGTTCGCCATGGTGCTCTGGTCGCTGCCGCGCTGGTCGGTCTTGTCCTCGGCGACATCATGGTAGTTCGCCAATCCTTGCAGTTTCGGACGCACTACCGCGAGATCTCCGCGTATTTCAGGGAACGCCTGTCACCCCTGCAGCCCACGGATCTGGCCTTCGTCGCGCCGGAACATCCGTCAATGGCGTTCTATACCTTTCGGAGCGGCGAGTACTGGGAAACGTTCTACACCAAGAAGGACGACGCCACGCATCTCGACGAGCTGACGCGAGCCGCACGGGCGTTCTATATCGTCGACTCTTCGGGTCGCCTGTACGGAAGCCGGATCACGGCGTCGAAGATGCGTGCCCTGGAAAGCCTGGCCGAGGATGTCACGCCTGACATCGAGCGGGTGGTCGGAACCCACATCGGGGTCCGCGCCTTCGTTCCGAGGACGCGATGACGATGACCCCGACGATCTTCATTCACTTCGCGCCCAGGGTTCGGCGTAGACCAGGGGTGTAGGAGACATCAGATCGACATCCTAGAAACCCATGAAATCCGACTCGTTCCAGCGCCAGTCCACGCCGACTCCAACGCTGGTCTCGAACTTCGCGATCAACTTCTCCGGGCACATCGTACTTTTTGCGGCTGCCATTTTGACGACGCCCTACATCCTCACGACTCTTGGCGCGCATCGCTACGGAACCCTCGTGGTGCTCCTCGCCTATGCAGAAGTGTTCGGTCTCCTCGAGCTTGGACTCAACGCTACACTCGTCAAATACCTCGCCGAATCACTCGCTCAAGACCGTCATACAGATCTCAACAACTACTTCGGTACGAGTCTTTCCCTCTTTCTCGGTGGGGGCGTCCTGATCTCACTGCTCGTCTACCTATCAGCTCCATTCATCCTTGCAACTCTCACTCGATCCGACGTCTATGATGCGGGCGGCCTGGTCGTGCCATTCCTGCTTGCGACGATGAATCTCGTCCTCCGCTTCATTACTCAGCCTTTCGCAGCTACGCCGATCGCACGTCAGCGCTTCGATGTCGTCATCTCCATCAACATTGGAACGGAGCTCTTAAGAATCGCCGGAACTGTTTTGGTCCTTGGCCTCGGTTACTCGCTGACCGCCGTGCTGTTCGTCATGCTCCTCGGTAGCGCCACGGCTGCCTGCGCGAACATCATCGCCACCACCCGCTTGATCCCATCTCTGCGACTCCGACCCACGTTCTCACGCACACACTTCAGGGCTATCGTCCACTTCTCCAAATACATCCTGCTCGCAAACATCAGCGGCCGTGTTCTTCACTCTCTCGACAAACTCCTCCTGGCTCAGTTCGTCCCTGTGAGATCGCTCGCTTTCTACGCTGTCGCCTACAGTCTCGGTCAACGTCTGTGGGTCATCGTCGGTCCCGTCACCACCGCTCTCTTCCCCGCTGCCACCGCGATCGCCGCGGCCGAGCAGCGAGACAGACTTGCTCGCCTCTATGTCCGAAGCTCCAAGATCGTCGCTGCCTTCGCCACCTTCCCGGCCCTCGTGCTGTGCATCTTGAGCCACGAATTGCTGTCGCATTGGATCGATGGAGAATTCGGCTTGTATGCCTCGACCCCGCTCAAGCTTCTCAGCACGGCGTTTCTCCTCAACTGCTTGGCCCACATCCCCCAAGTGTTCGCTCAAGCAACGGGCCACCCGCGCCTCACCGCACGGTACGCCGTCCTCAACGCGCTTTCTACGCTCGCTCTCATGCTCGCGCTCGTCCCGATTTGGTCCATCGCCGGGGCCGCATTCAGCTTCCTCTTGGCGCAGGCGTTTCTTGTCCCTTGGTTCATTCTCACGATCAACCGCCTCCTCGGCGTTCACACCAGAACTCTCCTCGTGGAGGCGTACCTGCCCGTATTGCCCGCAGGATTCCTCGCCGCCGTCGCGAGCTTCGCACTGCGACCGTACATCACAGGGGTCCCCCAGCTCGTTGGCGCGCTGCTGATCGCTTCTGCGATATACGCGACGGTCGTCGTGTGCTTCGTACTTGACTCCACGGAGCGTAACGCCTGTGCGCGCTTCATCGCGCGCTCATTCCAGACGCTCCAACGAGCACTCCAGGCGCGCCATGTCTAGCGAGAGGATCTGCCATGGAGCCGTCTATGCCTGGCGGCACACCGATATGTCGGCATGGAACTTGATGATCTTCCCCGACTGTGATCCCGTGGCTCACTCCAAGGGGTGTGCCGGGCGAGGACGGCAATGAAGAGCGCATCAACGGGTGAACGGACCTCGAAGGAGAAGTCCCCAGGTGCTCAGCCGAACCGCGCGCTCCGTGACCTCCTCCTCGGCTTCGACAGTGTCGTCATCATCTCACCCTTCGCCTGGTCGTCCAGGGACGGCCTTCCCGGGTCGACACATCACATCGCCCGAGAGTTCGCTCGGGCTCTGCCGACGGTTTTCGTGGAGCCACCGATCGCTTGGGACCCGAGAAGCGAGCATTGGCGCGCCGCAGGCTTTTGGAGTGCTACAGTCGGCGCGCAGGCTCACTCACCAGCGCCCACCCTCGTCATTTTTCACAGACGCTCCTTGCCGTTGGGCCGACTACCCGTGCTGCGCAACCTCGATCTTGTCCGCAACATCCGAGCGCTGAGACGCTTGCTCCACGACCGCGGATTCCGTCGTCCCCTCGTGTGGCACTCCTTTCCGTATGACAGTGAACGCCTCCTCGATGCGATTGACTCGAAATGCCTTGTCTATCACTGCCTCGATCGCACCGCTCAGGTTCAAGAGGAAGCGCGCATCGTCAAGCGCGCCGATGCGGTCTTTTGCGTGAGCGAAGCGCTAGTGGCAAAACACAAGCCGCTCAATCCCCAGACGTATCTACTACCGAACGGCATCGATCTCGGCGTGTTCGATCGTGATCGCGCGACGCGCTCACGCAGACCGGCGGATCTGCCCGCGTCAGGTCGCGTCATCGGCTTCGTGGGCCAGATCAACTATCATCTCGACATCGAACTCTTGCTCGAGGTCGCCGGACGCTATCCCGACGCGACGCTGATGGTGATTGGCAAGCTTTCGACAAGGGAGACGGCCCCAACTCCCCGGCAACTCGACGCGCTCGATCGTCTCCGCCGACGCGACAACGTGAGGCTCGTCGGATTCAAACGGCCCGGGACACTTCCCGCGTACATCCACGCATTCGACGTCTGTCTCATACCGTTCCTGGAAGATCCGTACAACCAGGAGCGGGACCCTCTAAAGTTCTACGAGTATGCATCGCTCGGCAAGCCCATCATTACGACAGACGTGCCCGTAGCCTGGCGCTACCCGAATCTGTGCTACCGCGCGTCGACTCACGCCCACTTCATCGAGCTGATCTCACGGGCCTTCGAAGAGTCGAGGAGCGCCGAGCACGAACGAGCGCGCCTGGCACTCGTTCGGAGCCATGGGTGGGCGTCACTGCTGACCAACGCTTGCCAATCGTTGCGTCAGCCCCGGATGCCCCACGGCGTTCACCGCACCGGGCCTCTCGCTAACCGGATCCCCGAACAGCGCGCCGAATGAATATCGGGTTCATCTCTCAATCACTGCCCTACCTGCCTTCTGCAGACGGCTTCCGTCTGATCGGCGCCAACTTGCTCCGCCACCTCGGAAGCCATCACCGGATCGATCTCGTCTCGCTCTTGACCGAGGACGATGCGAATCACCTCGGTTGGCCGCGCGCGCACTGCGCGACGATCAACACGATCAGAACCAGAAGCTTCAGCCCTTTTCGAAGGACCTTGAACTTGACGTCGGCTCTTCTGCGGGGACGACAGCTCCACTATCGACCTGAACTCAACGCAATGCTACGCCGCCTCTCGCACCAATTCTCGTGGGACGTGATGCATGTCGAGGGTGGATTCGTCGCGGGGCTCATCGACGACATCAGCCTCCCGGCCGTTCTCTCGCTCCACGACGCGTTCTCACTCCGGTGTAGTGAAATGCTGAGGTGCAGCCGCAGCGTTCGCGAGAGAGCCTACTACTCGATCCTCCGCTATCTCGAACCTCGCTACGCCCGACGGCTCTATCCTCTCTTCGCTCGCTGTGTCTTCGTCGCGCAGCGCGACTGTACGGCGGTCCAGGCGCTTGTTCCGGACAGCCACTGTGTCGTGATTCCCAATGGTGTGGACACCGAATACTTCCGCCCAGTCGGCGCCACAGCCAAGGGACCGCTGCTCGTGTTTCACGGAAATCTCGGCTACGCACCGAATGTGGATGCGGTACTGACCTTTGTCCATGACATCATGCCCCGGATCGTCCGACGCGTGCCTGAGATCGTGCTGCATCTGGTCGGCGCCACGCCGTCGCAGGCAATACTCGATCTCGTCACTCATCCTCGAGTGAGGCTGTCGGCGAACCTTCCAGACCTCCGGGCGGCGGTGTCCGCGGCCACCGTGTACGTGTGCGCCGTTCGTCATGGATCGGGAATCAAGAACAAGATCCTCGAAGCGATGGCAATGCAACGGCCGATCGTCTCCTATCCAGCCGCATTGGACGGGATAGACTGTCGGCCGGGAGAGCATCTGCTGACGGCGACATCTCCTGACGAGTTTTCGGACCACGTCCTGATGCTACTGCGATGCCCAGAACGAGCGTCGGATCTGGGATCTGCAGCCAGAAAGTACGTCGAGGAAAACTACAGCTGGGAGTCGCGAGCACACGCCTATGAACACCTGTACGCTGCGATCATTCGGGAGAACACAGGCGGGCGAAGGCGCGGTCGAAGACGGGTCAGGCATTCCGAGGTGACTTCACCTTGAGCCGGCTGATTGGCCTCGCTGGCGGTACCGGCGCGGGCAAGAGCGCGATCGTGGACGGTCTCGTGGGCCGCGTCCGCGGCTCTGTGATCGACCTCGACTCGTACTATCTCGACCGCAGCGGCCTCACACCGGAGCAGCGGAACGGGATCAACTACGACGAACCCGCCGCCATCGACGTCACACTTCTCATCACGCACCTCACGCGGCTCGGCCGCGGCGAGACCGTGGAGAAGCCGCTCTACTCGTTCGAAACCCACGTCCGCGTCGGGAGCCATACCGTCGCGCCGGCTGAGATCGTGATCGTCGAGGGCCTATTCACACTCTGGTGGGAGCCGCTGCGTGCCCTGCTAGACGTGAAGGTCTTCGTCGACGCGCCGTCGGATCTCCGGCTTGTCCGTCGGATCCGCCGGGACGTCAGGGAGCGAGGCCGCACCGTGGACCAGGTACTGCAGCAGTATCTTGGCAGCGTGCGCCCAATGCACGAGCGATACGTCGAGCCCATGCGCGCGCACGCTGACATCGTCGTGATCAACGACGGCCCGATCGAGGCTGCCGTGGAGCGCGTGATCACAGCTCTTCGAATGAAGAAGGCTGATGATGGCCTTGCAATCACTGTGGCCTGACCAGTCCCATCGGCCCTGGCTGCAGCTCGGCGTGACCGCATGCGTCGCGGCACTCTACGTGCCGGCGATGACCGAGACGGTCCGTGTCTGGCAGACGGACACTTACGCGGGCCATGGGATGTTCGTGCCGCTCTTCAGCGCGCTCGTCGCCTGGATCGGTCGTGAGCGCCTGCGTGCGGCGGCGGGTCCGGGGAACCCGTGGGGCCTGGCTGTCCTGCTAGCGGGTGTGGGCCTGCTGGCGCTCGGCACGTTCAGCGCGAACCTACTCGTGAAGGGGTTGTCCGTGGCCGTCGTCATCGCCGGCCTCGTCACATGGACCTTTGGAGTGACTTGTCTGCGAGCGGCCGCCTTCCCGGTCGGCTTCCTGTTCATGATGGCACCCCTGCCGCAGACGGTCGTCGCGGCCGTCACGCTGAAGGTCCAGTTGTTCGCTGCCGCGTTCGCTGCCGCCGCCGTGCGCTTGCTCAACGTCCCGGTCCACCAGACCGGCGTCGTCATCGAGCTGCCGTCATCGACGCTCCAGGTCGCCGAGGAGTGCAACGGCCTCCGCTTTCTGATGGCGCTCCTGGTGCTGACGGCCGCGGTCGCCCAGGTGACCCAGCGCAGCATTCCACGGAGGATCCTGCTGGTCGCCTCGGCGATTCCGATCGCGATCTTCGCCAATGCGGCGAGGGTCGCCGCGATCGTGCTCGGCGTGTACTATGTCGGACCGGAGGCGGCCAGCGGCACGATCCATCACATGATCGGCAAGAGCGTGTGGGCCCTGACCCTGATCCCGTTGATCGTGCTCGGGCTCGTCCTCGCGCGGGGCGGCGCACCAAGAGTCTCGAACCTCGAGGAAGAGGTCGCATGACGGCAATGGGCGCGCTCTTCGTCTTGGTGACGGCATCGAGTCTCGGGCTCGGCGTTCTCGCGGTCGCGCGACCACCGCGCAGCGTCCTCCGCTGGAGCTTCGCGGTCGGGATGGCGGGATTCGCGGCTGAGGCGCTCGCCGCGTTCGTGCTCATTGGGCAGACCGACACTCCCGACACGCGCCTCGTCTGGCTGAAGGCCACGCAGATTGCGAGCCTGCTCTTGCTCCTCCCCTGGGGTGTCTTCGTCGCCACCCTCGTAGGCCGCAGTAGCCCGGACCTCTCGCGCAGTGTGCGCCTCGGGCTTGGCGCGGGAGGCCTCGTGGTCGCGGCGAGCGCCGTGGCCGTGGCGTACCTTCCCGCATTCCAGGTGGCCGACGTCGCCGGATCCTTTTACGCGGCGCGTGTCGACGTCGTCGGCCGGTTCGCAGTGATCGTGCAGCTAGCGGTGACGGTGGCGCTCCTGGCCGGGCTCGAGGCCGCGCTGCGCGCCTCCCGGCGTGATGCCCGCTGGCGCATCAAGTACCTCGTGCTCGGGCTGGGCGGCATCCTCCTCGTTCGCTTCTATTTCCTGAGCCAGACCGCCTTGTTCAACGTCTGGATGGGGAGCTACGTGATCGCGGGCGCGGCCACCCTGCTGATCGGCAATATCGCCATCGCGGCCTCGATGGTGCGCGACAAACTCGGCGTTGAGCTGGCGGTATCGCGGGAGGTGCTGTACCGCTCGGTCGTCGTTGGCACGCTCGGCGTATATCTCTTCGCCGTGGGGGCTCTCGGCTGGCTCCTCAATCGCCTCGGCGTCGCCGAGGAGCTGTTCTGGGGCTCCGTGGTCGTCTTCGTTTCTGCGCTCGGCCTCGCCGCGGTGCTGCTGTCCGAGGCGGTCCGCTGGCGGGTGAAGCGCTTCCTGGCCCGCCACTTCTATCGGAGCAAGTACGACTATCGGGAGCAGTGGGTCAACTACACCAAGCGCCTGGGGTCGCTGGTCACGCTCGAGGAGCTGGCGCCACAGCTCCTCGGGGCCGTGGTCGATACAGTCGGCGCAAGAGCCGGCGTCCTCTACTTGAAGGACGGCCGGCACGGCGGCTATCACCCCACGACGGCCGTCGGCATCCGGCGCCCAGCTCAGGCGCTTACCGAAGACCATCTGGTGCTCGCGGCGCTCGCACGACGGACGCCCCTCGTTCTCGAGAACGGTCCCGGGGGAGGATGGCTCGAGCCATTGGTCGCCGGGGCGTTTCCTGAAGGCTCGGTGGTCGTGGCACTCGGCTGGCGCGGCGAGCTGACCGGGTTCCTTCTGATCGGACCGGAGCAGACGGGCGCGTCCTACACGCCCGAGGACCTCGAGTTCATGGAGACCGTCGGAGAGCAGGCCGCCGGCCTCATCGTCACGGCGGGGCTCTCCGAGAACCTGGCACAGTCGCGCGAGTTCGAGGCGTTCCATCGCCTGACGTCGTTCGTGATCCACGACCTGAAAAATTCGATCTCGGCGCTTTTCATGCTGAGCCAGAATGCACAGACCTATTTCGACGACCCCGAGTTCCAGCGCGATGCCCTCAAGACGGTCGCAAAGACTGTGGACCGCATGAAGGCCCTGATCGGCCGGCTCTCGTCGGCGCCCGAGGCTGCCGCGCTCCGCATCGAAACTGTAGACTTGGCGGCCCTCGCGCTGGAAGCAGCTGGGCCGATCGTCAAGAGCGATCGAATCAGCCTGGTCAAGAACTTGGCGCCCCTGATGGCTGCGGCTGACGCCGAGGCGCTCTTGAAAGTGATCCAGAACCTCGTCATGAACGCCATCCAATCGATCGATGGCAAGGGCACCGTGACCCTGCGGACCTATGAGGAAGACGGTCAGGCCGTCCTCTCCGTCACGGACACGGGGTGCGGCATGTCGGAAGAGTTCGTCCGCAAGTCCCTGTTTGCTCCGTTCCGTTCCACCAAGAAGAGCGGCTGGGGGATCGGCCTGTATCAGGCCAAGGGCATCGTGGAGGCCCACGGCGGCTGCATTGAGGTCGCGAGCAAGGAAGGTGTGGGGACCACGTTCACCGTGAAGCTTGCGCGTACCGCTCGGGAGAAGTCATGAACAAGCCGAAGCTTCTGATCGTGGACGATGACGAGGCAATCCGCACGCAGCTCAAATACGCGCTGCGGGACTGCTTCACGCTCTCGTTCGCGGCGGACCGCGGCGAGACCATCTCGGCGTTCAAGGCGCAGCAACCCGACCTCGTCAGTCTCGACCTCGGGCTGCCGCCGCATGTGGACGGTGCCGAGGAGGGGCTCCAGGCGCTGACCCAGATCATGAAGGCGGCGCCCGATGCCAAAGTGGTCGTCCTCACCGGCAATGGCGATCGCGAGAACGCGATTCGAGCGGTTCAGCTGGGCGCGTTTGACTATCACCAGAAGCCAATCCAGCTCGACGAACTGAAGGTCGTCCTGCAGCGGGCCGCCTATCTGCGGACGCTCGAGGCCGACGCAGACCAGCAGCAGCTCGCCAGAGAAGCCGCGAATCGATTCGAGGACATCCTGGGAACCACCCCCGCCATGCGTGAAATCTTCGCCGTCATGATGCGGGTCGCGAAGACCGACGTGACCGTGCTGATCCAAGGCGAAAGCGGCACTGGAAAAGAGCTGGTCGCGCGGGCCATTCACGCCAACAGCCCTCGGCGTAGCCGGCCATTCGTGGCGATCAACTGCGGGGCGATCCCAGAAACCCTACTCGAGTCCGAGCTTTTCGGCCACGAGAAGGGGGCATACACAGGCGCCCACATTCAGCGGAACGGGAAGCTCGAGCTCGTGAACGGCGGCACCCTCTTCCTCGACGAGATCGGCGAGATGAGTGTCCCACTGCAGGTGAAGCTCCTCCGATTTCTCCAGGAGCGAGAGATCGAGCGGGTGGGCGGCCGCGAGGTGCTACACGTGGATGCGCGGATCATCGCCGCCACCAACAAAGACTTGAAGGTCGAGCGGCAGGCCGGACGGTTCCGGGAAGATCTCTTCTATCGCCTCTCGGTCGTGAACATGAAGCTTCCACCGCTCCGCGATCGCGGCGAAGACATCGTGCTCATCGCCAACGCCCTCCTGCAGAAAACCTGCAAGACACACCGGCGGAAGCTCCGGTTCGGAAGCTCAGCGTTGGCGGCCATCACTCATTACCCCTGGCCCGGAAATATCCGGGAGCTCGAGAACACGGTGGAGCGGGCGGTCATCATGGCCAAAGGCAAGCTCATCGAGGCCGGCGACCTCGGCATCGAGACGACCGACATCCCAGACCTCGCTTCGCTCAAGCAGACGCGGGACCGGGCCGAACGGGAAGCTGTGGTGGACGCGCTCGTCAAGACCCACGGGAACATCAGCCAGGCCGCGAAGCTCTTGGGCGTGAGTCGGCCGACGTTCCACGGCCTGATCGCCAAGTATGAGGTGAACGCTCGCGATTTTCGCTAGGCGTCGCCGCCACCAGGAAGCGAGACTATGAAATTCCAAGTCATCAGTCATGCGTGCCTCCTCATCGAGAGCCACGGGAAGCGGCTATTGCTGGACCCGTGGATCATCGGCTCCGCGTACTGGAGAAGCTGGTGGCACTTTCCCGAGAGTGTCCCGCTCAATGCCGACATGCTCGCCGCTGACCTCATCTACCTCACCCATCAGCATTTCGACCATTTTCACTATCCATCGCTGAGGAAGTTCCGGCGCGACACCACCATATTGGTTCCCCGATTTCCGATCCCGTCCATGGAACGGGCCCTGAAGGATCTCGGCTTCACCAACATCGTCCCGCTCTCTCATGGCAAAACGCTGCGTCTGAGCGACACCTTCGCCCTGACCTCGTATCAGGCTGAGTGGATCAGCAACTCGGCTCTCGTCGTCGAATGTGATGGCACCAGCATGATCAATCTGAATGACGCGAAATTCGAAGACAACGTCTTCGAAACCATCATCAAGCGTCATCAGCCATTCGACTTCATGTTTCGCTCTCATTCCTCCGCCCAGGCCTATCCCGAATGCTATGAGTCAGATGACCCGGCCGACCTCCAATTACGCCGCAAAGAGGACTACATCGACGATTTCATTGCCGCCATGCGCCGGGTCAAAGCGCGTTACGCCATTCCGTTTGCGTCCAACGTCTGCTATCTGCACCGAGAGACCATCGACAAGAATTCGGACGCCATCAGCCCGCTGGCGATCCTGGAGGCGTATCGAAAGACCGAAGGCGACACAACGGACGTGGTGGTCATGCTGCCGGGCGCCGAGTGGGATTCGCAGACCGGTTTCGGTCTTGTCGCGACTGACGTCTTGCGCGACAGGAAGCGAGAGATCGAGCGCCTGGCGCACAAGCACGCGGCGCTGTTGAACAACCAGGACGAGCTCGAAGCACGAACACCGCTCAAGTACGAGACCTTTGAGACGTACATGGGCGCGTTTCTCAGGAGCTTGCCCTGGCTCTTGAAGTTCTTCCATCGTGCAAGGATCGCCTACCACATCCGCGGCGCAGGCTCTGAGGAGTGGTGGATATTGGACTTCGGCGCTCGCAAGGTCGTGCGGTCGACGGAGATGCCGCGCGATGCGTCGTCCATCATCAGCGTGACGCCGGGTCTTCTCCAGGACGCGATGGAAAAAGAGATCGTCAACTTCGTCGACATCTCGAAGCGATTGCATGTGCGGCTGAAGCCGGGGCGGGTGATCCAGCACTTCCTTTTCAAGGAATTGATCACCATGTATGAGATGGGATACTTCCCCTTGCGGAAGAACTTGAACCGACGGTTCATCGCGTGCTGGTTCGCGCGGCGGCGGGAGTTCCTGCCCTATTTGCAGAAGGTGCTCCGAGGCGGGAGGGCATTCGTACCCAAAGTCGAGGCACGGCCGACAAAGAGCCGAGCGATCAAGGTCTGAGCTTGGGCCTCTATGGCCGGGTTCGGGACGCGCTGCCGTGGCGCTGGCGCCTCGCGATGCAGGCACGGTACCTCCGGAAAACGTTCCGAAACGGGGAGGAGCTGGTTCGAAGCTATCTGACGAAGACTCCTTGCGACCAAGCCATCTGCCGAGATGGGACGCTGATCCGACACCCGGCCGGGCGAACGGGATTGGCCCAGATGATCCTAGAAGTCTGGTTCGAGCAGGTGTACACGGGTGCGTTTTACACGCCCCGACCGGGTGACACAATCATCGACGCGGGGGCCAACATCGGTTTGTTCAGTCTCCTGATCGCCCGCAATTTCCCGACCTGTCAGATATTCGCCTTTGAGCCATTCGACGAAAACTACCAGCTATTGCAGGAGAACCTCGCCTCGGCTCGGGCGTCCAGGGTTCGGATTTTCCCGATCGCACTCGCCGGGGAGTCCGGTTTTGGCGCGATCGTTGACGGCGGGATCCGGTCCCAGGATCACCGGCTCACTGTCACGCCAGCCAACGGCGGGGATCCGTCGGCAGTCCGCACCTGCACCTTGGAAGAGGTGCTTTCCATGACCCGAGCAGATCCGGTCGCGCTGTTCAAGTGCGACATCGAGGGGAGTGAGCACGACCTGTTCCGACAGGCCAAGCGCTGCCACCTACAGCGGGTCCGACGGTACGCGATCGAGTATCACGACGTCATCCGCCCAGGCACCTTGCAACTGCTGCAGGATCAACTCGGGGTGACGCATGATCTGGTCGTCCGATCTGCCGAGGGGAACTACGGGATGCTCTACGCAACGTCGAAAGCGGCCAGCAAGTGAGAGAGCTACTTTTCCTCAGCTCCCAGCGGAGTGTTTTCGGGTCGCCAGGAGAAAGAATCTATCCCGGAACAAGGGGTCGTCAAGTTCTGGAGGCCGAAATGATCGTGGGCTTTCACCAGAGATGCGGACCTCGTATTGCGAGGGCGGAAAGAAGCTTAAGACCTCCCCAATAGAGCCGCCGAGGCTCTCGAGCCCCATTCCAACGTGGACTTCAACGAAGCAATCTGGTCCTCTTTGGAGCGTTTTCGTTGCTCCCCTAAGCACGAGGCACTCCGCTCCTTCAACGTCAATGAACAAGAGGTCGGGAATACCGTGCCTCTCACTCAGAGCGTCGACGGTGATGGCGGGGACCTGCATCCCGCCAGAGTGTTGAATCTGGCCGTTGAAACGGCTGCTGAAGTGCACCGTGCCAGATCTGTCCATCGCGGCGGCATGCACGATCTCGAGGGCTTTCGCCTCGTTGAGCTCACGATTGCGTCGGGCAACGGCGACGTTATGCGGATGGGCTTCGACGGCTACGACCTTGCCTCTCGTCCCGACATCCGCGGCAAATATGAGAGCGTACACGCCTTGATGCGCGCCGATATTGAACACGACGCCGCCAGGGCGGAGCGCCGTCCGCCTCAGTGCTTCGAGCTCCGGAATCTCCAGCCAGTCGCGATCGTACCAATCCCTGGCTGTTGGATCGTTGATATACAGCGACAACGCATGCCCGCAATAGCGATGAGTCACGACGCGAGAACGGAATGCGGCTACTCGAAAACGCTCCAGGACGGCCCAGGGGATGCCCGCGAGCGTGTCAGGGATCCAGGGGCGAACCCACCGCCTGATGTCCTGGATTGTCGCGCCCCGACTGCGAGGTCGTTCGACTTCAGTCATGTCGCTCTTTGCCTTCCGCACCTGGGATCGGTGACCGAATAGTACAAGGGCCGTGTCGGAGTAACAAGCTCTGGCGGTCTGCAAGCGCTCTCACCGCCTTATCGTCGCGAAGCTGACATTCCCACCGTGTAATCGTCGATCGGCCGCGACCCCGGTCACGGACTAGATGACACGCATGTGCCGCAAGGGCCACTCACGGGTGTCGGTTAAGTTCCGAAAAACGCCGACTCATGCGGTCTGGCACCACAGTTGCGTCTTCAGCACCGAGGTCGGTAACGATCCGTGGACCCCTCTTCGCGAGGCGTGTCGGGTGCCTCGCAGAAGCCAATTAGGACACTTTGAAGGGAGATTCATGATTGCACTTAGATTCGCAGTAGCGGCATTGATCGCTCTTCTGATCCTCGCATCGAGGCCCTCGACGAGCTCGGCAAGTTTCACCCAGGAGGAGGCCGCATCGATCCTGCACGCTCGGAACGCCACGCTCGACCTCTCTGCTGCCCTGCGTGGCTCCCTCGCGCCTCTGATAACCACGTACACCACAACCAACACGCGTCGGATCTTCGGCACCGCAATGCAGCAAGGCGTTCAGGCGAGCATCGAAGCAAACACGGCTCTTGCGGTGCTGCTCAACGTCAACACCCACGTGCTCAACTCAGACGGTCATCGGTGGTTTGCCGGGCTCTCGCGGACTGAGCGCCTGGCCCACGCGTGGTGGCGGATCGACCGCGCGATCTGGTATGTGGAACACGCCCAGAAGACCCTGAGAACCGCCAGGGGATTGAACTCGAACGCGCAGTACCAAGAGTTGATTCGGCGGGCAGACCAGGTCACGTTCGCTGGTGCCCTCAAGCACTTCCATGCTATTGACCGCGCTCTTGCGTACTCTGATCCCAATCCACCCTCGTTCCCGCAAGTCGTCGGCCCGCATGGCGACTTCGAGAGCGCCGAGTGGGATCTCTTTATCTCGCAGCGCTACGCGCAGAGTGCTCTGACCGATATGGCGAGTACCTATCTCGCCATGGCACTGCCACTGTCAGGTCGCAGCGGGGATGCTTTCCGTCGAATTTTTGACGCCACCGACACGGTCGTCGGCGCGATGGTACTTCTCGCGGGTGTGACGTGGACCGCCGAGCAGGCAGGGGACACCCCCTTCTTTCGCGCGCTCGACGTTCTCCAGGCTCTCACGGACCGCGCGCTACTGCCGACGATGTGGGCTCAAGCCATTGCCGACCTTCGTTCGTGGCCGGACACGCCTTCCTACGATGTGATCGTTCATCGCATCACTGAAGCATGGGTGAACTCTGACCACGCGGCATGGAGTCTCATGGTGTTCCTCGACTGCGCGAAGCTGAAGAATCCTAAGGGTTGCGGCGGGCGCTAGCATCGCGAATCCAAGACGTCGGCGATCGAGCCGGAGCGTGACGTGGACGTAGTGGACTTGTCAGGGCTCTCTACCCTGACAAGTCCACCACCTAATCGCTCGAGCTACACACTCAGCGAGAGCGAGTGACGCGGTGCCCCACGAAGGCCAGCGCCGCCAGCACTGAACCGAGGAGCAGGGCTACGCCCGGCTCGGGAACGACGCCATTCGACGGCCTCGAAGAACCTACGGCCCGCCCGGTGAGGGGCACCGTTCCTCCCGGGGTAATGTCGATGTCATTGACGCTGAAGGAGAACATACCCGCCTCGCCTGGAGCCGAATACACGAAGTGCTGCGCCGTGTTGTCGAAGTCAACCGTGACCCCGCCCGTGCCCGAGCCCGTCACCGCACCCAGTAACACGGCGGTGAACTCGGGGTTGTTCCCGGGGACGACGACCCCCGGGGGGTTGAGCACGAACGTGACCTCGAGGCGGAAGGTAGTGCCGGTGTACACAGCCGCACCCGTGCCGAGCGCGAGCGATCCCAGGTTGTTGACGTTCGGACTCGCGGGAGCGGCTCCGACGCTCAGCAGGCCCCCCAAGCTCTCGCCGCCCCACGTAGATCCACTGTAGCTAAGGTTGAAGACCGGGACTGGACTAGCAGAAAATGGCCCTCCCGCCGGACAGTTAAAGCAGGCCGCCGCGCTGCTGGCCGGATCGAACGTGATCTCCGGTATTGGCGCGGCTTGGGCGACGCCGAAACCCAGGGCCAGAACAGCGGCCATGCTTACTCCGAGTGCAACTCCTAGCCTCCCGCGTCTCATTGTCCCCTCCCCCTCGTATTGGCCGAGGCCCATCCCCGGGCCTCATGTCGTCAACGCACCTATAACCACCGCACCTAGCAGCAAGAGGGATGCCTCCTCCGTAAATTCACATACATAAGCGACGCTGGCGGCCGCGGGACCGAGGCCCTGTAAAGTTCCCCGACGATTCCTGTAAGGGTTCTGTCAACCCCCGTCGCGCGTCTAAACGCAGTGCGTCAGCCGACTGCTGGCCGCCCCGTTCCCCGGAACGTCGCCTCCTGAGGCGTACTCCTCGGCGGTTTCGTGCCACTGCCGTGGCATGATCGACAGGACGTTGCCGGTCAGCGGCCGCGCCGCAGAAGGAGGAGAAGATGAGGAAAGTAATCGTCAGCTGCTCCGTGGCTCTCTTGGTGCTCCTCGTCGGCGCGCGTGCCGGTTCGGCCACCGAGGACTTGGGATTGATCACCGGCGGCGAGAAGGGCACCTACTATCAGTTCGGTCTGGATCTTCAGAAGCTCGTCAAGCCCGCGGGCATCAACCTGAACGTCTTTACCTCGAAGGGCTCGATCGAGAACGTGTACGCCGTCTACCAGCGGCCCGGCGTTCCGATGGGCATCGTGCAATCCGACGTCCTGGCGTTCGTCTCACGCGTACAGACGGACCAGACGCTCCAGCTGATCGCGAAAAAGACGAGGATGGTCTTCCCGCTCTACAACGAGGAAGTGCACCTGCTCGGCAAGAAGGGCATCGCCAACTTCGACGACCTCGCCGGTCGGCGGGTCGCGGTCGGCCGCGACGGCAGTGGCACGTACCTCACCGCGCGCCTCCTGTTCAAGCTGTCTGAAGTCACGCCCAGCGAGATGGTGCCGATCGACACCGGCGAGGCGCTGGCCGAGCTCAAGGCCGGCCGCATCGACGCGATGTTCTACGTGGCCGGCTATCCGGTGAAGCTCCTCAAGGAGGACGTCACCGACAAGGACAACCTCGTCCTGATTCCGATCACCAACAAGAGCGTCCTCGAATTCTACCCGTCGGCCGAGATTCCCGCAGGCGTCTATCCGTGGCAGGCGGCGGCGGTCAACACGGCGGCGGTCAAGGCGGTGCTCGTGTCGTTCGACTTCCGCCGCCGAGACTGCGATACCGTCGGAAAGTTCGCGCAGCTCATATCGAGGAACCTCGACTCCCTGCAGAAGACCGGCCACGCGAAGTGGAAGGTGGTCGACCTGAACTATCCGCTCCGGGGCTGGGAGCAGTACGACTGCGTCCGGAAGTACCTCGGCAAGGCCCCGACCGCGACGGCCGCTCCGCCGACACGCACCGGACAGAATCCCGTCTTCGACGCGATCAAGGGAGCGCTCGACCAGTAACTCCCGCTCGATGGAGGCGTCTCGTCGGCGCGCCCGAGCCTCAGCGCTCAGGCGCCGACGAGGCGCAGCAGCATCCAGGTGGCGGCGGCCACGGTCGCCGAGGCGGGGATCGTGAGGACCCACGCCCAGAGGATCTTGCCGGCCACGCCCCAGCGAACCGCCGAGAAGCGCTGAATCGCGCCCACGCCCATGATCGAGCCGCTGATCGTCTGCGTGGTGCTCACCGGAATACCCGCGACCGCGGTGCCGATCAGGGTGAGCGCGCCCGCTGTCTCCGCGCAGAAGCCGCCCACCGGCCGCAGCTTGCGTGATCCGCATGCCCATGGTCTTGACGATGCGCCAGCCGCCGGCCATCGTGCCCAGGCCGAGCGCGGCGTGCGCGGAGAGCACGACCCAGAACGGCACGTAGAACTCGGGGCCGATGTGACCGGTGGTGAAGAGGAGCACGGCGATGATGCCCATGGTCTTCTGGGCGTCGTTGGTGCCGTGGCCCAGGCTGTAGGCCGCCGCCGACAGGAGCTGACCGCGGCGAAAGACCTTGTCCACGCGGCCGGGCGTTTCGTTCTTGAAGATGTTGATCACCAGCACCATCATCGCGAATCCGACGACCAGGCCGATCAGCGGCGCCAGGATCATGAACGCGCCGATCTTGACGAGGCCGGCGGTGACGAGCGAGCCGAACCCCGCCTTGACGACGGCGGCGCCGGCGAAGCCGCCGATCAGCGCGTGCGAGGAGCTCGTCGGCAGCCCCCACACCCACGTGATCAGGTCCCACACGATCGCCCCGATCAGCCCGGCCAGGATCACCCACTGATCGACGACCGCGGTGTCGACGACGCCCTTGCCCACCGTCTGCGCCACGCTCACGCCGAAGCCGAACGCGGCGACGAAGTTGAAGAACGCCGCCCACACCACGGCCTGCAGCGGCGTCAGCACGCGAGTCGACACGATGGTGGCGATCGAGTTGGCGGCGTCGTGGAAGCCGTTGATGAAGTCGAAGACGAGTGCGACGAAGATGATGAAGACGACGGCGGTGAGCACGATCAGCTCGGGATCAGGCCATCTTCAGGATGATCCCCTCGATCACGTTGGCGACGTCCTCGCAGCGGTCGGTCACGATCTCCATCGTCTCGTAGATCTCTTTCCACTTGATGACCTCGATGGGATCGCTCGCCTCCTCGAACATCGCGGCGAGGCTGTCGCGCAAGAGCACGTCGGCGCTGTTCTCGAGCCGGTTCACCTCGACCGTGTGCTCGTGGAAGCCGGGGTCCATCGTCCGCAGGCACCGGATGGTGCGGTCCATCGCCTGCACGATGAGCACGATGACCTCCGCCATCGCCCGGCAGGCCGAGGTCGGCTCCTTGATGCGGTAGACGACCAGCCGCTCGGCGGCCGCCTCGATGTAGTCGAGCACGTCGTCCAGGCGCGAGGCCAGGTCGTGGATGTCCTCGCGGTCGATCGGCGTGATGAAGGTCGTGTTGAGCTTCTTGATGATCTCGTGCGTCGTGTGGTCGCCCTGGTGCTCGACTTCCTTGATCGCGTGGGCCTTGGCGCGCGCGTCGCCGAAGTTGTGGACCATCTCGTGCAGCAGGGCAGCGGCTCGAATGATGTGCTGAGATTGCTGCTCGAAGTAGTCGAAGAACCGGACTTCCTTCGGGATCAGGTTGAACATTGACCCGGGCCCGAGTGTAACGGAAACGTCACACTTCCGCTACTCCGAATGCCGGAGCGCCCCGGCGACGACGTGCCGCCGCTCGGGACGTCTAGCCCTTGCGCAGGGCCAGCGGAGAGAGCCCGAGGAGCGCCCGGCGCCCGAGCCGCCAGCAGCCGTCGATCGCGTCGAGGAGCGCGGGCGCGGTCGACGCCAGGCACCGGACGAGCGCTCCGCGGCGCGGGAGCATCGCCACCCCGAGGCGCATGCCGTCCGCTTGCAGGCCATCGACGTCGGCCGCGAACCGGTCACGGTCGAATCCCCCGACCACCGCGATCGACGCGAAGTACGGATGCGACTCCGCGAAGCCGAGGCCGTCGAAGGCGGCGGCGGCCGCCTCGGCCGGCGGGGCCCCGTGCACGGCGTCGGAGCGGCCGCGCAGGACGAAGCGGTCGTGGAGGAGCAAGCCGCGCGGGTCGCGGAGCGAGATCGCGCTCTCGAGGACGGCAAATCGCCAGGCCTCGCCGAGGGCGATCCGGCCGGCGGAGAAGGCGTCGACGAGGATGAGCCCACCGTGCTCGTCCAGCTCGACCTCGATCTTCTGGCGAAGGGCCGAGCCCGCGAACGGGATGGTGTGGTCGGGCACCCACTCGACGACGGCGCGCGGGCCGATCGAGAGCCGTACGGTCTGGATGGTCGGCTCGCCCTCGGCGCGGTACACCCGCGTGGCCGAGGGCGTCGTGAGAACCGCGTGAGCCCCGGCCGCGACGTGCACGTCGATCGAGAGGCGGTCGCCGCCGACGAGACCGCCCGTCGGGTTCAGGATCGAGACGACCGCGGCGGGATCGTCGAGCGCGACGGGCGCCAGCACTTGGAGCGGCAGGGTGTACCGGCAGCCCGCGACGACGGTCGCGGGGCCTCGCCGCTCGAAGCGGAGCCGCAGGCTCCCGTCCCGTCCGACACGCGTGGCGCCGGACGGCGCGCCGACCGTCACGCCGTCGCCGCGTCGAGCGTGAGCTCGCGCCTGATCCAGGCGACGATCGTGTCGACCCCCTCGCCCGTCCGGAGGTTCGTGAAGATGAAGGGGCGGGTGGACCGCATCCGGCGCGCATCCCGTTCCATCACGGAGAGATCGGCGCCCACGTAGGGCGCCAGGTCGATCTTGTTGATGATCAGGAGATCGGAGCGCGTGATGCCCGGACCACCCTTGCGCGGGATCTTCTCGCCCTCCGCGACGTCGATCACGTAGATCGCGGCGTCGACCAGCTCGGGGCTGAACGTCGCGGCCAGGTTGTCGCCCCCGCTCTCGATCAGCAAGAGCTCGAGCTCCGGAAAGCGCTGCTGGAGCTCGTGCACCGCTTCGAGGTTCGCCGACGCGTCTTCGCGAATCGCCGTGTGCGGGCAGCCGCCGGTCTCGACGCCCACGACCCGATCGGCCGGCAGCGCGCCGCGGCGGACGAGGAACTCGGCGTCCTCTTTCGTGTAGATGTCGTTGGTGATGACCGCCATGTCGAGCTCGCCCGAGAGGCGCCGGCAGAGCGCTTCGGCCAGCGCCGTCTTTCCCGAGCCCACCGGCCCGCCGATGCCGATCTTCAACGGCCGCGGCAGCGGGCTCACGACCTGAACAGCCGCGCGTCGAGCGCCGCGTGGCGAATGCCCGCGATCTCGAGCGCCGGATTGAAGCTCCAGAGGTCGTCGACAGACGCCGCCGCGGCCGACGCCGCCAGTCGCTCGATCCGGCCCCGCATCGCGGCCAGCACGCGCTGGCCGTCCAGCTGGCCGAGCTTGATGAGCCTGAGTCCCGCCCCCACCAGCAACGCCGCGGTCGCGTACAGGTAGGCCGCCGCGGCGCCCTCGGGATCGGCACCGCCGCGGCCGACAGCTGCGCCAAACACCGTCGCGTGGTGAGCGGCGGCGCGCCCGCCGTCGACGGCGTGGGTCAGCTCCGCGAGAAACGGATCGTCGCCGACGCCGGCGGCGATCCGCAGGGTCTGGCGGCCCATCTGGCGGCTCGCCGTCCTGAATTCCGGCACGGTTTTCATCGCGTCCAGGCGCGCGTCGAGCGCGATCCATTCCTCCGGGTCGTTCCGGCGCGCGACGCGGACGGCGATCGCGCCGGCTGCCGCATCCGCGGGGCCCGCCGAGCCCTCGAGGTGCGCCACGACGAACATCTCGAGATCGCGCCGATCGCGCACCCGTCCGTCCTGCACGTAGGTCTCGAGGCCGAACGAGTGGGCGAAGCCGCCGGCGGGAAAGAGCCCGTCGGCGAACTGCAGCAAGGTCAGGAGTGCTGGATCACCGGTCATGGCGCTGTCCCCTTCCGATCGGCACGAACACCGCGCGCACGCGCTCGAAGCGGACATTCATACGCGTGAGGAGAATGTCCATCCCGGGATCGTCCGGAACGAGGATCCGCTCGCCGTCGACCGCCAGATTGAAATGGCGGTTGCCGACTTCGAATGCGATGCGCAGCGCTTCCTCGCGCGACGCCGGCGTCGCCGCCAGGCAAGGCTCCGCGGCGCATTCGACGGCCACGAACCAGTCCGCACCGACGTGCAGAATCGCGCCCGGCTTCAGCACGCTGCCCGTGGGCAACGCGAGCGCGAGCGTCCGCCCGCCGGTCGTCGTCACCCGCCGCCGGCCCCACCGGCGCTCGTCCGCCGTCAGCACGAGCGTATCCCGCACCCGCCCCACCAGCTCCGCCTCGCTCACACCGACGGGCAAACTCGTGACCACCGGAACCTCGCCTGCATCGCGCTCGACGCGCTGCCCGTCGGCAGAAGCAGCAACACTTCGCTCGCTCGACTCTGGACTCAGCATCAAAACAAAAAATACCTTTGCGCCATCGCGAGCACGCGCGCCGGCTCACATGTCAGCACCGTGCCGTCGACGCGCACCTGGTAAGTCTCCGGATCGACCTCGATTCGCGGCAGCGCGTCGTTGTGGATCATGTCCCGCTTGCCGAGGCCGCGACAGCCGCTGACCGCGACCGCGCGCCGGCCGAGGCCCAGACGCTGCGGAACGCCGTCGGCGAGCGCGGCGGCCGACACGAACGTCAACGCCGTGGAGCCGACGGCCCGGCCGAAGGCGCCGAACATGGGCCGATAGAGGACCGGCTGCGGCGTCGGGATCGACGCGTTCGGGTCGCCCATCGCCGCCCACGCGATGAGGCCGCCCTTGACCACCAGCTCCGGCTTGACGCCGAAGAACGCGGGCTTCCAGAGCACGAGATCGGCGAGCTTGCCGGCTTCCACCGAGCCCACGTAGCCGGCCAGGCCGTGGGCGATCGCCGGGTTGATCGTGTACTTCGCGACGTAGCGCTTCACGCGAAGGTTGTCGTCGCCGGCGGTCTCGCCCGGCAGCGGCCCGCGCTGGCGCTTCATCTTGTCGGCGGTCTGCCACGTGCGGATGATCACCTCGCCGATCCGGCCCATCGCCTGCGAATCGGAGGACATCATGCTGATCGCGCCGAGGTCGTGCAGCACGTCCTCTGCGGCGATCGTCTCGGCGCGGATGCGCGACTCGGCGAAGGCGAGGTCCTCGGGGATGCGCGCGCTCAGGTGGTGGCAGACCATCAGCATGTCGAGATGCTCGTCCATCGTGTTCACGGTGAACGGCATCGTCGGGTTCGTCGAGGACGGCAGGCAGTTCGGCTCCCCGCACACCCGGATGATGTCGGGCGCATGCCCGCCGCCCGCCCCCTCGGTGTGGTAGGTGTGGATCGTTCGCCCCTTGAAGGCGCGGATCGAATCCTCGACGAACCCGCTCTCGTTCAAGGTGTCGGTGTGAATCGCGACCTGCACGTCGAGCTCGTCGGCGACGCCGAGCGCGCAGTCGATCGCCGCCGGCGTCGTTCCCCAGTCTTCGTGGAGCTTGAGCCCGACCGCCCCGGCCACGATCTGCTCCCGCAGCGGCTCGGGATCGGACGCATTGCCCTTGCCGAGAAAGCCGAGGTTGAGCGGAAACGCCTCCGCCGCCTCGAGCATCCGATGGATGTTCCACGCGCCCGCCGTGCACGTCGTCGCATTGGTTCCGGTCGCGGGGCCGGTGCCGCCGCCGAGCAAGGTGGTGAGCCCGGCGCTGATCGCCTCGTCGACGAGCTGGGGACAGATGAAGTGGATATGTGAATCGAGCCCTCCCGCGGTGACGATCCTCCCCTCGGCCGCGATCACCTCGGTGGAGGCTCCCACCACCATGCCGTCGGTGACCCCGGTCATCAGGTCAGGGTTGCCGGCCTTGCCGACGGCGACGATCCGTCCGTCGCGGATGCCGATGTCGGCCTTCACGATGCCCCAGTGATCGACGATGACCGCGTTGGTGATCACGAGGTCCAAGGCACCGGCCGCCCGCGTGGCGCGAGCGGATTGGCCCATGCCGTCGCGGATCACCTTGCCGCCCCCGAACTTCGCCTCTTCGCCCGGCGTCGTGAGGTCGCGCTCGATCCGGATGAACAGCTCGGTGTCGGCCAGCCGCACGCGGTCGCCCGTCGTGGGGCCGTAGAGGTCGGCGTACTGCCGTCGCGTCAGGCGGAGCGTCATGAGCGGCGCTCCCACGCCGCGAGCTTCGCCAGCGCCTGCTCGCGTCCGCCGCCCTCGGTCAGCCCGTTCAGCCCGAAGACCCGGCGCGTGCCGCCGAGCTCGACGAGCGTCACGCGCTTCTCGTCGCCGGGCTCGAAGCGCACGGCCGTGCCGGCCGGCACGTTGAGCCGCATCCCGAACGTCTGCGCGCGGTCGAAACGAAGCGCGCGGTTGACCTCGAAGAAGTGGAAGTGCGAGCCGACCTGGATCGGGCGATCGCCCGTATTGGTCACCGTCAGCTCCAAGGTCCGGCGGCCCTGATTCGCGACGATGTCGCCCTCGCCCAGCACATACTCGCCCGGAATCACGATGGCTCTCCTTCGCCCAACAGCCGGTAGTAGAACGCGCTCGGGTCGATCGCGCCGTTCGCGCTCCGCGCGTAGCGCGGGATCACGCCGGCGAGCGTGTAGCCGACCGACGCATAGAGCGCCTCCGACGGATCACCACGCCGCGTGTCGAGCACCAGGGTCGTGCGTCCGAGCCGGCGCGCGCGCTCCTCGATCGCCAGCATCAGCGCGCGTCCGATCCCTCGGCGTCGCGCCTTCGTGTGAACGATCACCTTGGCCACCTCGGCCCGATGCGACCCGTTCGGCCGGGTTGCCAGCAAGAGCTGCGCGGTGCCGACCAGCGCCCCGTCGGCCTCCCGCACGCCCAGCAGCACGCACGACCCATCTCGAACCGCCTCGACGACGCCCCGCCAGTACGCCTCCGCCTCAGCCTCGGCCAGCGGCGGCAAGAACCCCACCGACGCCCCCGAATCCACCGCATCCTTGAGCAACCCCACGAGCCCCCGCAGCTCTCGCGCCACCTCAGCAGCACCAAGCATCTCGATCACCACCGATCCGGCCGCCACGCGTTCCGACCCCATGCTCATGTCAAAAGACAACTGCACCGAGAGACTCGATCGCGCCCGAGCCAACCGCCACGCGCGCTGATCCCGTGCCCATGTCAAACGCCACCAGCACCGAAGGCTCGATCGCGACCGACCCTTCGCTACGCCTTTCGACTTCGAGCTCAGACGAGTCAGAAGACTCCTGCGGACGCGGTCGGGAGCCGCCGGGCGCGCGCGGGAGGGCGGGGGTTCCCGAGCGGCGGAGTGGGACCCCCTCGTCCCGCCCGCGGCTCGAAGAGCCGCGAATCGGGCGAGCGGGTGACGCAGCCGCTCGGGAGCCCCCGCCCTCCCGCGCACGCCCAGGCGCCGCCAAGCCGCAAGACCGCCAAGCGCCCGAACCGAAGACATGAGCACGAAGACCGGAAAGCTAGCGAATGGGATGGTGAATGGTGACGAGCTTCGTGCCGTCGGGGAACGTGCCTTCGACCTGAACTTCCTCGAGCATCTCGGGCACCCCTTCCATCACGTCGTCGCGTCCGAGGATGTCGAGGCCCGACGCCATGAGGTCCGAGACGGTGCGGCCGTCGCGAATCCCCTCGAGGATCTCGGCGGTGATGAGTGCCAGTGCCTCGGGATAGTTCAGCTTGAGGCCGCGGCCGCGCCGCCGGCGCGCGACTTCGGCCGCCGGTGAAGACCAGGAGCTTCTCCTGTTCACGCGGGGTGAGATGCATCGTCGCTGCCTCCTGATCACGCAATGCGCGCTGTTGGCCGCCCGGGGCTCCCCCGCCGGCCGAGGCGCACTTACAATGCTCAGACGGCCAGGTGCTGCCTGACCATCTCGATCTTCAGATTCTTCGTCGCGCCCGAGGCGACGACGACGCCCTTGGCCATGATCACGTACTTGTCGGCGAGTCGCTCGGCGAAGTCAAGGTATTGCTCGACCAGGAGCACGGCCAGCTTCAGCTCGGCCTTGATCCGTCGGAGCGCCTCCTCGATCTCGAGGATGATCGACGGCTGAATGCCTTCGGTCGGCTCGTCGAGCATGAGGAGCTTCGGCTTGGTGAGCAAGGCGCGCCCGATCGCGAGCATCTGCTGCTCGCCGCCCGAGAGCACACCGCCCTTGCGCGCGAGCAGCGGCTTGAGCGCGGGAAAGAGCGCGAGCGCCTCGTCGAGCGAGCCCGTACGGCCGCACCCCAGCAGGGCCATCCGGAGATTCTCCTCGACCGTGAGGTGCGGAAAGATCTCGCGCCCCTGCGGCACGTAGCCGACCCCGGCGCGCGCCCTTCGATCGGGCGACCAGGTCGTGATGTCGGATCCGTCGAACGCTGATGCGCCCGGCGCGCGCCGCCAGGAGTCCGATCGTGGTCTTGAGCAAGGTCGTCTTGCCGACGCCGTTGCGTCCCATGAGGCAGACCAGCTCGCCGGCTCGCACCTCGAGGTCGACGCCCCAGAGCACCGGCGACTGGCCATAGGCGACGTCGAGTCCGCTAATGGACAGCATCGGCCCCCTCGCGCCGGCGCCCCAGGTACACCTCGAGGACCCGCGGGTCGCCCTGGACCTGCTCGACCGGCCCCTCGCACAACACCGCCCCCTGGTGGAGCACCGTGACCTGGCGCGCGATCTGCCGCACGAATTCCATGTCGTGCTCGATGACGAGCACCGACCGATCCGCGGCGATCGACTCGAGCAGCTCGCCGGTACGCGCGGTCTCCTCGTCGGTCATGCCGGCAACGGGCTCGTCGACCAGCAAGAGCTCCGGATCCTGGGCCATCACCATCCCGATCTCGAGCCACTGCTTCTCGCCGTGCGAGAGCGCCCCGGCCTTGCCGTCGGCCTTGTCGGCGAGCTGCACGGTCTCCAGGGTGCGAAGGATCCGATCGCGCTCTTCGCGCAGGTCGCGCTGGCGGAGCGCGGCGAACACGCCCTTCGAGGCACGGCGGAGCGAGAGCTCCACGTTGTCCCACACCGTGAGATTCACGAACACCGACGGCGTCTGGAACTTACGGCCGATCCCGAGCTGCGCGATCTCGTTCTCGCGAAGCGGCAGCAGGTCCGTATTGTGGCCGAAGATCACGCGGCCGCTCTCCGGCTTGACGCGCCCGGACACGACGTCGAGCAAGGTCGTCTTGCCGGCGCCGTTGGGGCCGATGACGACGCGCAGCTCGCGCCGGTCCATGAAGAAGTTGAGACGGCTCAGCGCCTTGAAGCCGTCGTAGTTCACCGTGACGTCTTCGAGATAGATGATGCTGGCGGCGCGGGCAGCCTGCTCGGACGGAACGGCCCGGGTCACGGCGTAGGCCGTCCGAGCGAAACGCTGGGGGTCGAGACGGTCCGGTCGGCCCGCCGTGACACGAGTCGGCGAACTCGCGCGCCGAGCCGGCCGAGGGCGCCGACGACGCCGTCCGGAAAGAACAGGACCGCGCCCATGAAGAGCGCGCCCAGGAAGAGGAGCCAGACATCGGGATAGCTCGTGGTGAGCCAGCTCTGGATCCAGTTCACGCCGAACGCGCCGAGGACCGCGCCGTAGAGCGTGCCGCGTCCGCCCGCGGCGACCCACACGACCATCTCGATCGAGGGCAGCACGCCGATCTTGGCCGGCGTGATGATGCCGACCTGCGGTGCGTAGAGCGCGCCGGCGATGCCGGCGAGCACCGCCGAGACGACGAACACGAAGAGCTTGTACGCCGCCGGCGAGTAGCCCGAGAAGAGCACGCGCGTCTCGCTGTCGCGGATGGCGACGAGCACCTTGCCCGCGCGGGTCAGGGTGATCCAGCGGCACAGCAGGTAGGCGCCGATCAGCGTCAGCGCGGTGACGACGTAGAGGCCGCGCTGGGTCCCCGGCTGGTTCAGCGGAAATCCGAAGACCGTCTTGAAGTCCGCGAGGCCGTTGGTGCCGCCGAGATTCATCTCGTTGCGGTTGAAGACCAGCCACGCGCTGAGCGCGAGCGCCTGCGTGATGATCGAGAAGTAGACGCCTCGGATCCGGCTCCGGAACGCCAGATAGCCGAAGGCGAAGCCGAACAGCGCCGGCACCAGGACGATCGCCGCGAGCGTGAACGCGCTGCTGTGAAAGGGCCGCCAGAAGAGCGGCAGCGCGGTCACCTGGTTCCACACCATGAAGTCGGGCAGCGCGCTCTGATAGACGCTCTTCGATCCGATCTCGAGCATGAGGTGCATTCCCATCGCGTAGGCGCCGAGGCCGAAGAACACGCCGTGGCCGAGCGAGAGCACGCCTGCGTAGCCCCACAGGAGATCGAGCCCGAGCGCCAGGATCGCGTAGGTGAGGAACTTGCCGAAGAGGTTCAGGGTGAAGTTCGAGACCGCAAGCGGCGAGCCGGCCGGCAGCATGTTGCAGAGCGGCAGCACGACCGCGACGACGATCGCCGCGATCCCGAGCCCCACCGCCTCACGCTTCGGCATTCCGCCCCCGGGCCGCGAAGAGGCCTGCCGGCCGCCGCTGCAGGAATAGGATGACGCCCACCAGGATCGCGACCTTGCCGAACACCGCGCCCAGCGCCGGCTCGATGCCCTTGGTGAGGCCGCCGAGCCCGGCCGAGGCCAGGATCGTCCCCGCGAGCTTGCCGACGCCGCCGGTGACGACCACCATGAACGAGTCGACGATGTAGTTCTGGCCGAGCGACGGGCCGACGTTGCCGATCTGGGTGAGGGCGCAACCGGCCAGCCCGGCGAGGCCGGCGCCGAAGGCGAACGTCGTCGCGTCGACCACACCGGCGCGCACGCCCAGACACGAGCTCATCGCGCGGTTCTGGGTGACGGCGCGGATGCGGAGACCGGCGCTGGTCCGGAAGAGAAGCCAGTACATCGCGACGACGGACACGGCCGCGAGCCCGATGATGAAGACCCGGTTGTACGGCAAGGTGAGCCCGGCCATGACGGGGACGCCGCCGGAGAGCCACGACGGCGAGCTCACGTCCACGTTCGCCGCGCCGAACCAGAGGCGCAGGCCCTGCTGGATGATCAGCGAGACGCCCCACGTCAGCAGCAACGTCTCGAGCGGCCGTCCGTACAGATGCCGGATGACACCGCGCTCGAGCACCAATCCGACGGCCGCCGCCACCAGGAACGAGACCGGCAGCGCCACCAGAAAGTACGAGTCGAAGTGGCCCGGCCACGCCGCCCGGAACCAGTTCTGCACGACGAAGGTCGCGTAGGCGCCGAGCGCCATGAGCTCGCCGTGGGCCATGTTGATCACGCCCATCAGCCCGAACACGACGGCGAGGCCGAGCGCCATCAGGAGCAGGATCGAGCCGAGCGAGGCGCCCTGAAAGAGCGTCTCCACGGTTCGCGTCAGGAGACCCCAGCGCTCGATGCCTCGGATGGCGTGCACGGCGGCCTCGCGCTCGGCCGCTGAGGCGCCGGCGTCCGCCGCGAGACGCTGGAGGGCCGGAACCGCGCTCTCCGAATGGAGGTCGCCGAGGCTCCGCGCCGCGGAGGCCCGCTGGGCTCCCGTGCCGTGGGCGAGCTGGATCAGCGCCAGCGCCTCCGCGAGCGCGTGGCGCACCCAGCGATCGGACTCTTTCTTCAGCGCCTCTTCGATGACAGGCGCGGCGGCGGCCGAGGCCTGGTTGCCGAGCTTCACGGCGGCCCCGCGGCGAACGGCGGGATCGGCGTTGGCGAGCTGCGTCTGCGTCTCGTCGGCATCGAGAAAAGGCTTGATGGCCAGCCGCAGGCGCCGGTCCGCCGCGACTTCCTTCAGGTCGGACAGCGGGACTGTCCCCAGGGGCTCGCGCTCGTAGGCGCCCGCGATGTCGATCACGTCCTGATCGCCGCGCGTGGCCTTGGTGCCTCCGATCACGAGCTCGGTCTTGCCGGCGCGCGTGCGCGCATAGATACTGCCGTCGCGAAGCGCGCCGAGGAACTGGATCCACTTCGGGTCGCGCGTCTGGCCGAGGACGGCGACGGCCGCCTCGCGCTTGTCCGCGTCGTCGCCGGTGAGATCAGCCAGCGCCGCGCCGATCTCGGGGGACGCCGCGGGAGCCGCAGCCGCGTGGCCCGCCGCTCCCGCGGCGAGCCACGCGACCAGCGAAAGGAGTACGGTGAGACGGTAGCTCACGCCTTCTTCTGATACGTGCCCTGGTGCTTGACCCAGTCGCAACCCTTGTCCGGGCTCGTGTACTTGCTCCACGGCTCCGGCTCGACCAGACCCTTGGTGCGCGAGACGATCTTGAACTGACCGTCCTTGAGGATCTCGCCGATGAGCACCGGCCGGTACGCGTGGTGGTTGTACTCGTGCATCTTGATCGTGCCGCCCGGCGCCGGGAACGTCTGGCCGTAGACGGCCTTGCGGACCGGATCGACGTCGAAGCTCTTGGCCTTCTCGACCGCGGCCTTCCACACGTAGACGCCGAAGTAGGCGGCTTCCATGGGGTCGTCGGTGACGCGCTTGTCGCCGCCGGGGAGGTTCTGCTTCTTCGCGTAGGCCTTGAAGGCCTGCACGAACTTCTTGTTGTTCACGGCCTCCACCGACTGGAAGTAGTTCCATGCGGCGAGGTGGCCGACGAGGGCCGAGGTGTCCATGCCGCGAAGCTCGTCCTCGGCCACGCTGTACGCCATGATCGGCGCGTTCTCCGAGCGCAGCCCCTGGTTCGCGAACTCCTTGTAGAACGGCACGTTCGAGTCACCGTTGATCGTCGAGAGCACGCAGGCGCTACCGCCGGACGAGAAGCGTTTGATCTTGCCGACGATCGTCTGATAGTCCTGATGGTTGAACGGCGTGTACTCCTCGGCGATGCTGTCCGCCGGCACGCCCTTGGCGACCAGGAACGCGCGCAGAATCTTGTTCGCGGTGCGCGGGAAGACGTAGTCGGTGCCCAGCAGGTAAAACTTCTTGAACCCGCCGCCCTCTTTCGACATCAAGTACTCGGCGCCCGGGATCAGCTGCTGGTTGGGCGTCGCGCCCGTGTAGAAGACGTTCTTCGAGCACTCCTCGCCTTCGTACTGAACGGGGTAGAAGAGCAGGCCGTTGTTGTTCTCGAAGACCGGCAGGACCGACTTGCGGCTGACCGACGTCCAGCACCCGAAGACCACGGAGACCTTATCTTGAAGAAGGAGCTGCTTGGCCTTCTCGGCGAACAGGTCCCAGTTCGATGCCGGGTCGACGACGACTGGCGCGATCTTCTTGCCCATCACGCCGCCCTTCGCGTTGATTTCTTCGACCGCCATGAGCACGACGTCTCGGAGCGAGACCTCGCTGATGGCCATCGTCCCGGAGAGCGAGTGCAGGATGCCGATCTTGACCGTGTCCTGCGCTCTCAGGACGTTGGGAAAACCGAGGCCGGCGCCGAGCGCCGTAGACGCCACCAGGCCCCCTTTGATGAAGTCGCGACGTGAGTACTCCGCCATTTCCGTCTCCTTTCGTGTGGGTGGACTCGGTCGCGACGTCGTTGGCGCGCCTGGCCGCGGACATCTCTGGCCGCGGGCTGGCTTCGGTATCAGCAAGCGCCGTACCGGAAGGGCTATACGTTTCTTTTCGGTATCTTGACGAGCGAAACGACAGAGCGACTGCTCAACGCGTAGGCACGTCCGAGGCGACTGACTCCGACACGAGCAGAGCTTTCGCGATGTCGATAATGGGACGGCGGCTGTCCATCGCGGCGCGGCGCAGCCGGCGAAACGCGTCGTCCTCGCTGAGCTGATAGCGCGCCATCAGCCGGCCCTTGGCCCGCTCGATGATCTTCCGCTCTTCCAGCGAGCGACGCAGCGCGCGTGTCTCGTTGAATCGCGCGACCGCCAGATCGAGAACCGGCGCCAGCTCCGCCGCACGGAGCGGCTTGAGCAGGTAGGACATCACCCCGGCGGCGCGCGCGCGATCGACCAGGTCCTGACGCGTGTGACTGGTGAAGAGTACGACAGGGCACCCGGCATCGATCAGCTGACGCGCCACCTCGACGCCGTCGCCGTCCGGCAGCCCGACGGCGCACACCCCCACGTCCGGAGTCGCGCGGCGCACCAGGCCGAGCGCATCGGCGCAGCGTACGGCTTCGCCGACCACCTCACCGCCCGCCGCCCAGATCGCGGCGCGAAGCGCCGCGCGCGAGCGCTCGTGATCGTCGAGTATCGCCACCCGCCAGCGCGCGTCGCTCTTCTCTCCCTCGGTTGCCATGCCTTCGTCCGATCGCAAGCCCGGTGCCAGTGCCCTCGCTCGAGCCGTCTTCAGAAAATCAATTGCTTAGCAGGCCTCCGTTCGCGCCGCGTGCTCATCGACCCGGCACCGCTGGCGCTGAGTGCCGAATTCCAGAGCAAGTAGCGCGGCGGAGGCTCTGCCTCGCCACGTCGCGCCGTCGTCTAGTACGTCATCGATATCCCGACGGACCCGATCGGCACGAAACCATCACCGCCCGTGTTGACCGCCTTGAGGTTGGTGTTGAGCACCAGGAACTGAACACCCCCCTTGAACGACCACGTCCCGTACGCAGGGGGAATGAACTTGAGGGGCATGGTGATCAGCGGCCCAAACGAGAAGAATCCGAACGTCTGATTCTCGCCGTTGACCGTGTAGTAGTCCTTGAGGCTGAACCCGAAGGTCATCGGCACGCTGATGCTCACGGGGAACGACGACTCGGCGAAGAACGTGTATCCGGGAGCCAGACCGATCTGCATGTAGATGCCCTTCTTCTCGTCCGCGCTCACCAGCGCCTCGCCCATGGTCTCGAAGGCAAATAAGAGCGACGGATTGAAAGCAAAGGCTCCTAGCCACTTGGAGTCGTTGAGGGCGAAGCCGAGCCCGACGTCGGCGTAGCTGGTAAAGGTGTCGTTGGGGCTCGAGTAGTAGGTGTAAGTCACCGATGTCGTCAGGACCTCCCACCACACCGCGTTGAGCTTCAAGTAGAGGTCGGCCTCCGTCCAGAACTTGGGATTGGACGGCTCTACGAGGAGACCCCCGCCATAGTGGAAGTTGTTCCAGATCCCAGGCGCTACGGACAGCGACGTCAGCGGCCCCATGTTCTCCAGGAGACGAAACCCGATTTCCGCGTAGGGCTGTACGTTGTCCCCACCGTTTTGGGTGGTTGCGATGCCGCGGAAGTAATAGGCCGAGGCCCAGTCAGCCCCCAGACTGAGGGAGACCCGTCCCGTGTTTGGCGGCGCCTCCGGCGCTGGGGCCGGCGCCGGCTGTGCCTGGGTCGGCTGGGCCGTGCCCGGCGCTGGCGCCTGAGCCTGCTGCTGTCTCTCGGTCTGCGCCGGGGCGGGGGTGGAAGACTGCGCCAACCCGGGCTCCGGCGTCGCCACGGCTCCCATCAGGGCGAGCCCGACGACCGCTGCCATCCACCTTCGCGATCCTGTCATCTCGATTCCTCCCGTTGTCAGAGTGAGTTCTCGCGCGCCGGCGCATTCGACTGGAAAAAAAAGGCGCCCGTCCTCGGGCGCCATTACCCGTCGCTGCGACGTCGCTGTCGCGCGCCCCTCCCAGAGCAAGGCGCGTGCCGCAACGCTGATGCAACGTTGACGCGAATTTAGCGCTACGTGTTCAGCGAACGACGCCTGCCGAATGAGCACACGCCGTGGATTGCCCACGCGCCGGGCACATTCGCGGCGACAGCGCTCAGGGTCGTTCGCGAAGACGGATTCGAATGGGGAGGACTGGACGACGAGACCGGACAGACGAGCGCCCCGGCCGGGACTGCACCGGGGCGCTCGGGAGCGCTAGGCCAGGCTCAAATATCGAAGTAGAGCGCGAACTCCCACGGATGCGGACGCAGCCGCACCGCATCGACCTCGTTCTTCCGCTTGTACTCGATCCACGTCTCGATGACGTCAGGGGTGAACACGTCACCCTTCAAGAGCCAGTCGTGCGACTTCTCGAGGTTGTCGAGCACGATCGAGAGATCGCCCGGAAGCTGCTTGATCTTCTTCTGCTCGGCCGGCGGCAGCTCGTAGAGGTCCTTGTCCACCGGCTTGCCCGGATCGATCTTGTTGGCAACGCCGTCGAGGCCCGCCATCAGACACGCCGCAAACGACAGGTACGGGTTGCAGGTCGGATCCGGCGTGCGGAACTCGATGCGCTTGGCGCCCTCCGACTTCGAGTACATCGGAATGCGGATCGCCGCCGAGCGGTTGCGCTGGCTGTAGACCAGGTTGATCGGCGCTTCATAACCCGGCACGAGGCGTTTGTAGGAGTTGGTCGACGGCGCGATCAACGCGAGCAGCGCCGGCGCGTGCTTCAGGATGCCGCCGATGTAGTAGAGGCACATCTTCGAGATGTCGGCGTACCCGCCCCGCTCGTAGAAGAGGTTCTTGCCGCCCTTCCAGAGCGACTGGTGGGTGTGCATGCCCGAGCCGTTGTCCTGGAACAGGGGCTTGGGCATGAACGTCGCCGTCTTCCCCCACTTCTTCGCCGTGTTCTTCGCGCAGTACTTGTACCAGAGGACCCGGTCGGCCATCTTCGTGAGCGTGTCGTAGCGCATGTCGATCTCGGTCTGACCGCCGGTGGCCACCTCGTGGTGGTGCACCTCGACGCGGATGCCGACCGACTCGAGCGCCAGCACCATGTCCGACCGGATGTCCTGGAACTTGTCCATCGGCGGCACCGGGAAGTAGCCCTGCTTGTAGCGGGGCTTGTAGCCGAGGTTCGGCTGCTCGGGCGTGCCTTCCTTGCCGGTGTTCCAGGCGCCGGCCTCGGAGTCGATGAAGTAGTAGCCGGCGTTGTAGGTCTGGTCGAAGCGGATCGAGTCGAAGAAGAAGAACTCGAGCTCGGGGCCGATGTAGACGGTGTCGGCCAACCCGGTCTTCTTGAGATACGCCTCGGCCTTCTGAGCGATGTAGCGCGGGTCGCGCGAGTACGGCTTGCCGGTGACCGGGTCCTTGACGTTGCAGATCAGCACCAGGGTCGGCACGGCGGTGAACGGATCCATCACCGCGGTATTGGGATCGGGGATGAGCAGCATGTCGGACTCGTCGATCGTCTGGAAACCGCGGATCGACGAGCCATCGAAGCCCAGACCGTCCTCGAAGATGTCTTCGGACAGCTCCGAGACCGGAATCGAGAAGTGCTGCCACAGCCCCGGCAGGTCGATGAACCGGAGATCGACGATCTTGGCGCCCCTCTCCTTGGCCAGCTTCAGTACGTCCTTCGCCGTCATGCGCGACTCCTTCTGTGCTGAGTGATGAACAACCCGCCTACCTTAAGGTGAACCGGGGGGTGAATCAAGCCCCAGCCGGGCGAGCAAACTCAATGCGCCACCCGGGGCTTGCCTTCGGCCGCGCGCACTGGCTCGCCCATGCCGCCGGACGCCGCCCCGAACTCGCCGAATCCGCCTCCGGCGGAATAGGCGGTCTCGGAATGCTGCGAGAGGTCCAGCCCGGCCACCTCGTCCTCGGCGCTGACGCGCAGGCCCGACGAGCGGCGTCGACGACCTTGAGGATGATGACGGTCATGACGATCGCCAGCGGCGTAGGTCGCCGCCACCGCGACGATCTGGATCCAGAGCTGACCGGGATTCCCGTAGAAGAGCCCGTCGCCGCCGGCGTCGTTGATGGTCTTGGTCGCGAAGAGCCCGGTCGCCAGGGCCCCCCACGTCCCGCCGACACCGTGCACGCCGACCACGTCGAGCGAGTCGTCGTAGCCGAGCTTCGTCTTGAAGTTACAGGCCGCGTAGCAGAGCGCGCCGGCGACGGCGCCGATGATGATCGACGCCATCGGCGTGACGAACCCGGACGCCGGCGTGATCGCGACCAGGCCCGCGACGGCGCCCGAGGCCGCGCCGAGGACCGTGGGCTTGCCGCGGCTCATCCACTCCGTGAACATCCAGCCGAGCGCCGCCGCGGCGGCGCCGGTGTTGGTCGCGGTGAAGGCGCTTGCCGCGAGGCCGTTGGCCTCGAGCGCGCTGCCGGCGTTGAACCCGAACCAGCCCACCCAGAGCAGCGACGCGCCCATCACCGTCATCGGCAGGTTGTGCGGCTGCATCGGCTGCTGGCCGTAGCCACGGCGCTTGCCGATCATGAGCGCGCAGACGAGCGCCGACACCCCCGACGAGATGTGAACGACGGTGCCGCCGGCGAAGTCGAGCGCGCCGAGCTTCTTGAGCCAGCCGCCGTCGCCCCACACCCAGTGGGCCAGCGGATCGTAGACGAACGTCGCCCACAGCAGGGTGAAGAGCAGGAAGGCCGAGAACTTCTTGCGCTCGGCGAACGTGCCGGTGATCAGTGCCGGCGTGATGATCGCGAACATCATCTGGAAGAGCATGAAGGCCTGGTGCGGGATGGTCTTCGAGTACGTGTCGAACGGCTCGAGCCCCACGCCCCGCAGGCCGACCCAGTCCAGGCCGCCGATGATCCCGCCCTTGTCGGGCCCGAAGGCGAGGCTGTAGCCCCAGAGCACCCACTGCACGGAGATGAGCGCGGCGATGATGAAGCTGTGCATCAAGGTGCCCAGCGCGTTCTTCTGCCGCACCATGCCGCCGTAGAAGAGCGCCAGCCCCGGTGCCGTCATCATGAGGACCAGGAGCGACGAGGTGAGCATCCACGCCGTGTCACCCTTGTCGATCTTCGAGGCCGGGGCCGGAGCCGCGGCCGGAGCGCCGGCGGCTGGCGCCGGGGTCGCCGTCGACTCCGCGGCCGGAGGGGCCGGTTGCTGAGCCATCGACACGGACATCGTTACACCGAGCACCAGCAAGACGGCCAGTGCGAGAGTCAGTCGCTTCACGGTAGTTCCTCCCTTTTTTCACGACGCGCGCGCTCGAGTGTGCGTCCTTCTAGAGCGCGCTTTCGTCGCGCTCGCCTGTGCGGATGCGTACCGCCGATTCGACCGGGTGAACGAAGATCTTGCCGTCGCCGATGTTGCCGGTCTTGGCCGCCGCCGACATGATCTCGGAGACCTTTTCGACGATGCGATCGGGCACGACGACCTCGATCTTGATCTTGGGGAGGAAGTCCACCGTGTACTCACCACCGCGATAGAGCTCGGTGTGGCCCTTCTGCCGACCAAACCCGCGCACCTCCGAGACGGTCATACCGATGACCCCGATGGAGGTCAGCGCCTCCTTGACGTCGTCGAGCTTGAAAGGCTTGATGATGGCCTCGATTTTTTTCATCTGGAATCCTCCCGGCGGGTTCGGTCAAGCAACGACCATGCCCGGACATCGCGTCGGCGAAGTGTCAGGAAATCATTGCTTTGAGCGTGGTCCCTCGAGCGGGCCGGCCACAGGCCTTGCCCAACGAATAGGCACGCGGGCCTTCACTGCTCGCGTTTCAGGCGGACCGGACGGAGGACTAGGCGCGGCGCTGGGGGATGCTGTGCTTGCGCATCTTGGAGTAGAGCGTCGGCCGCCGAAGGCCGAGCAACGCCGCGGCGGCCTGCTTGTTCCAGCGCGTCGTTTCGAGAGCCTTGAGGATCGACGCGCGCTCGATCTCCTCCAGCGAGCCGGCGGGGACCTGCGAGGGCGCGACGGCCGACGGGCCGAGGCCACTCTCGCGGGCGCCGTGCTGGAGCTGTTCGGGCAGGTCATCCAGCACGAGCGTCGGACCGCGCGTCACCAGCACTGCGCGCTCGATCGCGTGCTGCAGCTCACGCACGTTGCCCGGCCACGACCAGGACAGGAGCCGCCGGTACGCTTCCGGATCGATGCCCTCGACCACGCGCGCGTGCTTGGTGCGATAGCGATCGAGGAAGGCGCGGACGAGGATCGGGATATCGTCGCGGCGCTCGCGCAGCGGCGGCACCTCGATGGCCACGGTATTGATCCGGAAATAGAGGTCCTGCCGCAGATGGCCCTCGCGGAGGGCGACGTCCGGGGCCTGGTTGGTCGAGCTGATGAGGCGGAAGTCGACGGGCATCGCCTTCGCGGCACCGAGGCGGCGCACCATCCGCTCTTCGAGGACGCGCAGGAGCTTGGCCTGGAGATCCATCGGCATCTCGGTGATCTCGTCGAGGAGGAGCGAGCCGCCGTCGGCCTCTTCGAGCAGTCCGACCTTGTCCGTGGTCGCGCCCGTGAACGCGCCTCGCGTATGGCCGAAGAGCTCCGACTCGATCAGGTCTTTGGGCAGCGCCGCGCAGTTGATTTTGATCCACGGGCCGCCGCGGCGGCGGCTCTTCTCGTGGAGGGCGTTGGCGAGAAGCTCCTTGCCGGTGCCGCTCTCTCCCACGATGAGGACGTTGGCGTCGGCGTCCGCGACCGCGGCGACCGTCTCCAGCACACGCTGGATGCCCGGAGCGCTGCCGAGAATCTCCGTGTCGGTGATCTGCTCGACCAGCCGACGCTTGAGGTCCGCGTTCTCGCCGATGAGCTTGCGGTGCTCGAGCGCGTTCTCGAGGAGTCCCAGGAGCTCGTCCGGCTCGAAGGGCTTCTCGAGGACGTGAAACGCGCCGGCGCCCTTGGTGGCCTCCATCGCCTTGCGCACCGAGCCGTAGGCGGTGATGACGAGCACTTCGAGGGCTGGATCGCGCCGCTTCAGCTCTCGGGTGAGCTGCAGCCCGTCGCCGTCGGGCAACATCAGGTCCACGATCGCGGCGTGTGGCTCGCCCTGCACGAGCGCTCCGAGCGCCTCGCGCACGCTGCCGGCCGTTCGCACGCTGTAGCCCTCGCTCTCGAGCGTCAGGCGAAGCCCGTCGGCGATCGTCTTCTCGTCGTCGACGACGAGGATCGTTTGGTTGCGTTTCATTGGAGCGATGTCCTCAAGGCCGGCTTTGATCGAGGGTGGCCTGAGATAGGTGCGAGCCGGCTCCGCACGGCGGACTCCGCGCGCGGCGGTGGGCAGGCCCTGCTCGGCGGCCGCGGGCCCCGTGGCGTCCGCGGGTGGCCTGAGATAGGTGCGAGCCGGCTCCGCACGGCGGACGCGCGCGGCGGTGGGCAGGCCCTGCTCGGCGGCCGCGGGCCCCGTGGTGTCCGCAGGTGGCCTGAGATAGGTGCGAGCCGGCTCCGCACGGCGGATTCATCGCGCTGCGGTCTACACGCCCGGCTTGCCGATCGCGGGTCCCGTGGTGAATGAGCGGCGGTGGCTGCGACCGGCGCGACGCTGCTCCGGAGCGGCTCGCTCAACGGGGCGCGATTTGCAAGCCCGGGCCTCGGTTCATTCGTAGGGATCATCCGTTTCATCGTAACGAGGCTTGCAAGACTGCATAGGCGGGGCCTGGAGCGCAAGATGCGATCGTGATGCGATACGCGAGGGACACCGCGGGTTGGTTTCGCGCGGTCACTTGCCCGCGCCGGGGGCACGTACGGGGTCAGGGACCGGCTCGAGCGGCAGGCGCGCCTGGACCCGCGTGCCGTCGCCCACGCGGCTGGTCACCGTGAGCTCGCCGGCATGTAGATTGATGACCGAGCGCGCGATCGACATGCCGAGCCCGGTCCCGTCCGGCTTGGTCGTGAAGAACAGGTCGAAGGCCCGCGACAGCGTCTCTTCCGTCATGCCCGGACCGGTGTCCTCGATGGTCACCGTCACCGTGCCGGTCGCCCCCGAGTATGCGGTGGCGACGGTCAGCCGGCCCGCGCCCTCGAGCGCTTCGAGCGCGTTGAGAATCAGGTTCAGGAACGCCTTCTTCAGCTCGCGCGGATCCAGGCGCGCTGCCGGGCACGACGGATCGTAGGCCGTGACGATCTCGACGCCCGTCGGTCGGCCGGCGCGCGCGGGCGAGCTCGAGGCATTCGTCGAGGAGCGGGTGCAGCGCCGTCGGCACGCGGTGCAGCTCCGGCGGCCGGCCGAACGCGGTGATCTCGGCGACGACGCTCGTCAGGTGGTCGACCGTGACGGCGATCTTGCCGGCGAGATCTCGGCCCGAGGCGTCGCCCGACCTTCGCCAGATGCTGCTCGAGGTGACGCACGTAGAGCCGCAGGCCGGCCAGCGGATTCTTCACCTCGTGGGCGACCTGCGTCGCCATGCGTCCGAGCGCCGCCACGGCGCCGCTCTTGAGGCTCTCGAGATCGTGCGTGTTGCGAATGGCGATCGCGGCCTGCGAGGAGAACAGCGCCAGGAGCTCGAGGTCGTCCTCGCCGGGCTCGAGGCGGGCCGCGGTCTCGATCACCAGGGCACCCGCCGGGCCGCGCTGGACGACGAGCGGCGCGGCCACGATCGTGCCGCCGTCGCCGCCGTCGGCCACGCCCGACGTCGTGATCGGGACGCCCTTGTCCATCGCGGCCGACGCCGCCGCCTCGAGTCTGGTCCAGGCCGGAGGCGGCGATCCCGCGCTCGCCATCGGCACGAGGCGGCCCTGCTCGAGCTGGAACACCACGCAGCGGTCCGCGTCGGTCGCTTCCACCGTGGCCTGCGCGACCGAGTCCAGCACGCGGGCCATCACGCCGGACGAGGCGAGCGCCTGCCCGACCGTCAACAGCCGCTCGCGGTCGCGGGCCCAGCGACGGGTGGCCAGGGTGCGCGCGATCTTCGAGCGCAGCTCGTCGCGCACGAACGGCTTGGTGAGGTAGTCGAAGGCCCCGCGCCGGACCGCCTCGACGGCCGTCTGGATGGTGGCGTGCGCCGTCATGATCAACACGGGCAAGCGGGGCTGTCGCTCGTGGAGCCCTTCCATCAGACGCATGCCGTCCGTGGGCTCCATGCGGAGGTCGAGCAGGGCGAGGTCGAAGCGCCCGGCCTCGGTCGCCTCGAGGGCCGGCGCGCATCGCTCGTGGCGGTCACGTCGAAGCCCATCGCGGCGAGGCGCATTTCCAGCACCTCAAGAATCGCCGCGTCGTCGTCGACCACGAGGACCTTCTGTTTCACGTCGCGATCACTTTCGCTTTTCGAGCTGCAAGTCGATCTGCTTGAGTCGCTCGAGGTCGGCGCGAAGCTTCTCGGCCTCCTGGCGCACGCGGGCCAGATCGCCCTCACGCTTCGTCAGCTCGTCGCCCGCTTCGCCAGCTCCTCCCGCACGCGCGAGCTCCTGGTGAGCCGCGCGATCTCGTCGCGGGTCGTCATGATCGAGGCGACCGCGTCGCGACGGGCCCGCACCGCCGCTGCGAGTCGTCGGAATACTGCGCGAGGAACGCGTCGTAGGCGGCGATCGCGGAGCGGTACTCGCCCTCGGCGGTCAGCCGGTCGGCTTTCGCGAGCATCGTCGCGAGGGGCCGCCGAAGGGTTCGTCAGGTCCAGGAGCTGCAGCCGGCGACGACCGCGACAGGGCGACGGCGACCCCGCACGTCTCATGAGCGCGGCAGGAGCACGGTGAACCGGCTCCCCTTTCCTTCCTGCGACTCGACGGTGACGCGGCCGCCGTGAGCCTGCGCGACGCCGCGCACGATGGCGAGCCCGAGACCCGTGCCGCCGCGGTCGCCGTGCGCCTGCCGGTACGGCTCGAACACGTGCGGCAGCTCTCCCGGCGGGATACCGATGCCGGTGTCCTCCACCTGGATCTCCAGTTCCCGGCCGGTGGCACCAGCCGCACGACGACCCGCCCACCGCGCTGCGTGAAGCGGATGGCGTTGCCGACGAGGTTGACGACGATCTGCAAGAGCGCGTCCTCGTCGCCCAGTGAGCACGAAGTCCTCGCCCACGCGCTCCCGCTCCAGGACGACGCCGGCCTGGTCGGCGCTCGGCCTCAGCTCCTCGACCGCCCGCGTGACGACCTTGTCCGAGGTCGAGCCGCGCCCGCTGGATCGGCAGCACCCCCGCCCGCAGCCGCGACACCTCGAGGATCTGGTTGACGAGCCCCAGCAGCCGATCGGCGCCGGCCGCGATGATCTCGACGAGTCGCCGCTGACTTGTCGTTGAGCGAACCGGAGACGCGCTCGCGCAGAAGATGGGCTCCTTCCCGGATCGACGTGAGGGGCGAGCGCAGCTCGTGCGACACCGACGCGAAGAACTCCTCCTTCGTTTCCTCCATCCGCCGGAGCTCGCGCGCCATCGTGTTGAACGAGCGCGCGAGCTGGCCGACTTCGTCCTTGCCCTCCACGGTGATGCTCGCCTCGAACGACCCGGCCGCGACGGCCGCCGTGGCGGCCGAGAGCGTGCTGAGCGACTGTGTCAGCCGGTGCGCGACGAGGCCGCTCCCGAGCAGCGCCAGGCCGACTGCGGCCCCGAAGGCCACCAGCACCCCCGACCAGGTCCGGGCCTCGAGCCGCGCGACTTCGGCCTGCGCCCTCAGGACGTCCGCGTGCATCGATTCCGTGAACGCCTCCAGGGTGGCCTCGACACGATCGGCCAGCGCCCGCGAGGCACCCTCCGACAGCGCCAGCGCACGCTTTCGCTCGGCGCGACCGACCAGCATCTCGATCTGGCCCACCGTCCCGCGGTAGCGCTCGAAGGCCTCGGTGGCCTCGTCGAGAAGCCGCATCTCCTCGCCGTTGGTCGCGTACTCCCGCAGGCGGACCAGGCCTCCCCGCAGCCGGTCGCCGCGCTCGTTCCACGCCTCCATGAAGCGCGGATCGGAGAGAACCAGGAACCGGGCCTCCAGTCGCACCATGAGCGGCATCGCGTCGCGCGTCGACGTCGCCAGGCGTAGCGCCGGCACCGTCCGCGTGGTGATCTCGCGATTCACCGAGGCCAGGCGGCCGACGGCGCGCAGGCTCAGGACGCCCACGACGGCGAGCACCACGACGACCAGCGCGGACGTCAGGAACATCTTCGAGGCGAGTCGCATGCCCCTCTCACTCTTCCCGAGAGCGCGCCTCTGCCGGCGGAGCCGCCGGAGCCAGTCGAGTCGCCGCGAGCCTGGCGATTGAGCCGCCGCCGATCGTCGAAAACCTGCGCATCGGCGGCCGCGATGGTACGACCACGATGGACGATCATGGCCTCGGCTGTCAAGGTCCCCTGACCGGCATTTCGGATAAGATTCACCAATAGTTGACGGGTCAACTGCCTTTCACCCCGGTCGGGGCGCGCGACCGGAGATCCGCCGGATCGAGCCCCTGGGGAGGCGACGGGACGGGCCGAGCCCGGTGACACCAGACGTCGAGGATCGAGACGGCCGCCGGCGTCACGCCGGGAACGCGCGAGGCCTGCCCCAGCGAGCGCGGCCGCACCTCGGCGAGCCGCTCGCGGATCTCGGTCGAGAGCCCGGGCACGGCCGCGGTAGTCGAGCCCGTCGGGGATCAGCTGGCGCCTCGCGACGCTTGAACCGCGCCACGTCGTCGAGCATGCGCCGGATGTAGCCCTCGTACTTCGCCGCGACCTCGACCTGACGCGCCGACCACGGCGTCGGTCGACCGCATCCGGATCCAGCCGCTCGGACGTCGGCGTAGGTCACCTCGGGCCGGCGGAGCAGCTGGAGCAGCGGCGTGCCGCCGACGCGCGTGCGCTCGAGGCGCCGGATCTCGGTCGCCGCCTGCGCGCGCCGCGCGCTCGACCGCCTCGTGACGCTCGCGCGAGACCAGGCCCGAGGCGCTCGCCGCGGTGCGTGAGCCGGAGATCGGCGTTGTCCTCGCGCAGCAGCAGCCGATACTCGGCGCGCGAGGTGAACATCCGATACGGCTCGAGCGTGCCCTTGCGTCACCAGGTCGTCCACGAGGACCGCCATGTAGCACTCGGAGCGATCGGGAAGAAACGGCTCGCGCCCGAGCACGGCGGCCGCCGCGTTCACCCCCGCCCACAGCCCGAGCGCCGCCGCCTCCTCGTAGCCGGTCGTGCCGTTGATCTGTCCCGCGAGGTAGAGGCCCGGCACCGCGCGGCACTCGAGCGTCGGCGCGAGCTGCGTGGGATGGACGAAGTCGTACTCGATCGCGTAGCCGGGCCGCATGATCTCCGCGCGCTCCAGCCCGGGGATCGAGCGCACGAGCGCCTCCTGCGCGTCAACGGGCAGAGCTCGTGGAAATGCCGTTGGCGTACACCTCCTCGGTGTCGAGGCCGTCGGGCTCCAGGATCACCTGGTGGCGCTCGCGGTCGGCGAAGCGCTTGACCTTGTCCTCGATGGACGGGCAGTAGCGAACGCCGGTCGCCTCGATGAGGCCGGAGTAGAGCGGCGAGCGGTCGAGGTTCGCCCGGACGATGTCGTGCGTCCGCGCCGTCGTGTACGTGAGGTGACACGCCACCTGGGGGAGGCGGAGGCGCTCGGTCGCCCAGTGGAACGGCCACGGCGTGCGCGTCGCCCCACTGCTCCGCGAGGCGGGCGTAGTCGATCGTCGAGCGCCGGAGGCGCGGCGAGGTGCCGGTCTTGAGCCGGCCGAGCGTGAGCCCGAGCTCGCGCAGCGCGTTCGAGAGGTCGATCGCGGCGAACTCGCCCGCCCGACCCGCGCTCTGTCGCGCGAGGCCCACGTGGATGAGCCCGCGCAAGAACGTGCCCGCGGTGACGACGACGGCGCGCGCGTGGTACCGGACGCCGACCTGGTCCTCCACGCCGGCGACGCGTCGCCGCGCGAGCACGAAGCGCGCCGCCTGGCCCTGCCGCACCTCGAGCCCGGCTCGCGCTCCACCGTCTGCTTCATGGCGGCGCGATAGCGGGCCCGGTCGCACTGCGCGCGCGACGAGCGCACCGCGGGACCGCGCGAGGCGTTGAGCGTCTTGAACTGGATCGCGGCGCGGTCGGTGGCGCGGCCCATCTCGCCGCCGAGCGCGTCGATCTCGCGGACCAGGTGCCCCTTGGCGGTGCCGCCGACGGCGGGGTTGCACGACATCTGGCCGATCGCGTCGAGGTTCATGGTGAGCAGCAGCGTGCGGCATCCCATGCGCGCGGAGGCCAGCGCGGCCTCGCAGCCGGCGTGGCCGGCGCCGATGACGACGACGTCAAAGAATTGCATTCCGCTTAGTGATACCATATCGGCCGTCACGTTCCAGGAATCCCCTTTTCTCGGAGGAGTGTCGTGGAGTTCGGGTTCTCGCTTCCGGGTCGCGGCCCGCTCGCCAGGCTCGACGTCGTCCTCAAGATCGCCGAAAAGGCCGACGCGCTCCGATACAGCTCGCTGTTCGTCACCGACCACGTCGTGATGCCCGTGTCGTCGGCCAAGTCGGTCTACCCCTACACGACGAGCGGCCAGTTCCCGGGCGGGCTCGCGCAGGACTACCTCGAGCCGCTGGCGGTGCTCAGTCACCTGGCCCACGCGACGACGCGCCCCCGGCTCGGCATCAGCGTCCTCGTCATTCCGTATCGCCATCCCCTCGTGGCCGCCAAGATGCTGGCGACCATCGACGTCCTCTCGAAGGGGCGAGTCATCCTCGGCGCCGGCGTCGGCTGGCTCCGCGAGGAGTTCGAGGCGCTCGGCGCGCCGCCGTTCGAGGAGCGCGGGAGCGTGACCGACGAGTACATCAAGCTGATGCGCGCGGCGTGGACGACCGATCCCCGTCACGTTCGAGGGCAAGTACTACTCGGTCCGGAACGTCCACGTCCTGCCCAAGCCGGTGCAGCGGCCCGCCATCCCCGTCTGGATCGGCGGCCACACCGACGCCGCCGTCCGTCGTGCCGGCGCCCTCGGCGACGGCTGGCATCCCATCGCGCATGCGGCCACCGGCGCTCCTGCTCCCCGACGAGTACGCGGCCAAGGTCAAGCAGCTCCACGACGCGGCCCGACGGGCCGGACGCGACCCGCGCTCAGTCACCCTGACCATTCGCGTGCCCATGGAGGTGCGCAGCAAGCGCGCCAAGGCCGCCGGCGGCGACCGGCCCCTGTTCCAGGGCACGGCCGACGAGGTCGTCGCCGACATCCGGCGCTACCAGACGCTCGGCGTCTCCCATTTCGTCTTCGATCACACCGTGCAGGAGATGCGCGCGGTCCTCGCGAACATGGAGCGCTTCGCGAACGACGTCCGACCGAAGGTATTGCGAGCCGCACGGCCGTCGCGGGGCTGGGGCCCCCGCCGGCCGAGGCGAGCCCCCGGACAGGATCGCGCGAGCCGCGGGTCGCCGGCGATGATCTCGCACCAGGCCGCCTGCGCCCTCATCGAGACCTCCGCGGACGCGCTCGACGAGCTGCTCCGGCGCGCGGGCGAGGTGCGCGATCGCGGCCGCGGCCGCACCGTCACCTTCTCCGCCAAGGTCTTCGTGCCGCTGACGACGCTCTGCCGCGACTACTGCGGCTACTGCACGTTCCGCCGCGATCCGGGCGAGCCGGGCGCCCACACGATGACGCCCGACGAGGTGGTGGCGCTCGCCCAGGCGGGCGGCCGGCTCGGCGCCAAAGAGGCGCTGTTCTCGCTCGGCGACAAGCCGGAGGCCCTGTTCCCGACGCATCGGGAGTTCCTCCGGCGGCACGGCCACCGCACCACGCTCGCGTACCTGCGCGCCGTGTGCGAGACCGTCCTGGCGGAATCGCCGCTGCTGCCGCACGCCAACCCCGGCGTCATGACCGAGCGCGACCTGGCCGCCCTGCGCGAAGTCAACGTGAGCATGGGGCTCATGCTCGAGACGCGTCTCGGAGCGGCTCCTCGAGCGCGGGATGGCGCACGCGAACGCGCGCCGGACAAGATCCCCGCGCGCCGGCTCCGCACGATCGCGCTCGCCGGGCAAGCTCGGCATCCCGTTCACGACCGGCCTCCTCATCGGCATCGGCGAGACGCCCGCGAGCGCGTGGACGCGCTCGTCGCGATCCGCGACCTCCACGAGCGGTACGGCCACATCCAGGAGGTCATCGTCCAGAACTTCCGCGCCAAGCCGCGAATCCCGATGCGCGACGCGCCGGAGCCGTCCGTCGACGACCTGCTGCGCACCCTCGCGGTGGCCCGGCTCGTGCTCGGACCCGACATGAACATCCAGGCGCCGCCGAACCTGTCGCCGGACGGTCTATCCGCGGCTGCTGGCCGCGGGCCTCAACGACTGGGGCGGCATCTCGCCGCTCACACCAGACCACATCAATCCCGAGAAACCGTGGCCGCTGATCCCCGAGCTCCGGCGCGCGACCGAGGGCCAGGGCTTCGTCCTGCGCGAGCGCCTCGCGATCTATCCCGAGTTCGCGACGCGCGCCGAGTTCCTGGACGAGCGCCTGCGCGCGCGCGTCGGCACGCTGATCGACGAGCGCGGTCTCGTCAAGGAAGCCCATGAACGCTGGCGCCGCTGGTAGTCTCCTCGTCTCGCTCGACTGGGTCTCGCGCGACCTCCGCCCGATCCTCGCCCGCGCTCTCGACGGCCACGAGGTGTCCGTCGAGGACGGCGTCGCGCTCGCGCGCGCCGAGGGCCGCGATCTCCACGCGCTGACGCTCGTCGCCGACGAGATGCGCCGGCGGCAGGCCGGCGACGTCGTGACGTACGTCGTCAACCGCAACGTCAACTTCACGAACGTCTGCATCAAGCACTGCACGTTCTGCGCCTTCAGCCGCGACCACCGCGAGGAGGAGGGCTACTTCCTGCCCGTCGCCGAGGTCGTCCGCCGCGCGCAGGAGGCGTCGGAGCTCGGCGCGACCGAGGTCTGCATCCAGGCCGGGCTGCCGCCGAAGCTCGACGGGCGCTACTACATCGACCTGACCCGCGCGATCAAGGCGGCGCTGCCGGCGCTGCACATCCACGCGTTCTCGCCCGAGGAAGTGCTGTACGGCTCGGTGCGCTCCGGGCTGCCGATCCGCGAGTATCTGGCCGAGCTGAAGGCGGCCGGCCTCGGCACCCTGCCCGGAACCTCCGCGGAGATCCTCGACCAGGAGATCCGCGACGTCATCGCGCGCGGCCGGATCACCGTCGCCCAGTGGATCGAGGTGATCACGACCGCGCACGCGCTCGGCATCCGCACGACCTCGACGATCATGTACGGCCACGTCGAGACGCCGGCGCACTGGATCCGCCACATGGCGCTGCTGCGCGCGATCCAGAAGGACACGGGCGGCTTCACCGAGTTCGTGCCGCTGTCGCTCATCCACTCCGAGGCGCCGATGTACGCGAAGGGGCTCGTCCCCGGCGTGCGGCCGGGCGCCACCGGCATCGAGGTCGTCAAGATGCACGCGCTCGCGCGGCTGATGCTCGGCCCGACCTTCCGCAACATCCAGTGCCTCGTGGGTCAAGGAGGGACCGAAGCTGGCGCAGCTCCTGCTCGCGGCGGGCGCCAACGACCTCGGCGGCACGCTGATCAACGAGTCGATCTCGACGTCGGCCGGCGCGCAGTACGGCCAGCTCGTGCGGGCCGGCCGAGCTGCGCCGCCTCATCCGCGACGCCGGCCGCGTCCCGGCCCAGCGCGACACGCTGTACGGGCTCATCCGACACCTATAGAGACGGCGAAGCTCCCGACTCGCCCCTCGACAAGATCGACGATGCGGAGGCGCGCTTCGGCTCGTACCGCCGACTGATCGCGTCGGGAGAGTTCCGCTTCACGCGCGGGTAGCCGCGCGTGCCGGCCTGTGGTACTAATGCAGTTCGCGCTCAAACACCACCACCCCCGATCAACAGGAGGTCACCTGTGGCGAAGACGATGACGAAGTCTGCGACGGTCGCGTACCTAGCGGAGAAGACCAGCCTCACCCGGAAGCAGATCGAGGGCATCCTCGACGAGACGCTCAACCTGGCATCCAAGGAAGCCAAGAAGAGCGGCGCGTTCGTCCTGCCGGGCTTCGGGAAGCTGGTGCTCGCGAACCGCAAGGCGCGGATCGGTCGCAATCCCCAGACCGGCGAGCCCATCAAGATTCCCGGCCAAGCGCGTGTGCAAGTTCCGCCTCGCCAAGAGCCTGAAGGACGCGGTGCTTGGCAAGAAGTAGGAGCTGGCAAGTCGCGCGGGGGGCACCCGGCCCGCCGCGGTTCCGGTTCCCTCTCTCGCTTCCGCGACCGTCCCGCGGGTCTGGCAGGGTATCGGATACCGTCCCCTGCCGGACGCCGCGATGGCCCGGCCGCTCTTCGATTTCGCCGCGGTTCCGTGGCCCGCCGGCGACGACATCGCGCTCGGCGTGGGGCGCCGCCACCGCCGGAACGGCGGTCAGCGGCTGGTCGGCGCCGTGCTCGCCGAGCGAAGCGGGCAGGCCATGCTGCTGCACGGGCCCGTCGTGCGTCGCCGAGAGCGAGCCGCTGGAGATCGCCTCGCAGCTCGTCGCCGCCGTCCTCGACCACGCACGGCCGCCGGCGTCGTCACCGCTCTTCGCGCGCCCGCAGAGCCTCGACCGCGTCTGGGTTCGCTTCGGCTTCATCCCGGTGCCGGAGGGCACGCTTGCCGCCGGCCCTCGCGGGCCGCCCGGGCGCCGGCCTCTACGCCTGGCGCGGCGGCAGCGCGTTGTGGACGCTGCGCGAAGCCGCCCGCGGACTGAGCCATGCGCGTGGTCACGCTCGCCGGCGGCACCGGCGCCGCCAAGCTCCTGCGCGGCCTCGCGCGTGCGTCGACCGCCGCGCGACCTCACCGTCATCGGCAACACCGGCGACGACACCGAGATCTGGGGGCTTCACGTCTCGCCCGACCTCGACACCGTGACGTACGCGCTCGGCGGGGCGCTCGACGTCGAGCGCGGCTGGGGGCTCGCCGGCGAGACGTTCGAGTGCCTGGCGCGCCATGGCGACGCTACGGCGCCGACACGTGGTTCAACCTCGGCGACCGCGACCTGGCGACGCATCTCACCCGCACCCGGGCGCTCCGCGCGGGCGAGCCGCTCTCCACGGTGACCGCGCGGCTCGCCGCCGGCGCTCGGGGTGGCGGCGCGCATCCTGCCGATGAGCGACGATCCGGTCCGCACGATGATCCGGACGTCCGGCCGGGCGCTCGACGTTCCAGGAATACTTCGTGCGCGAGAAGGCGCTCGTCGACGTGCGTCGGCGTCGACTACGACGGGCGCGCCGAGCGCGCCGGCCGGCGCCCGGGTGTCCTCGAGGCCATCGCGCGCCGCCGACCTCGTCGTCGTGTGCCCGTCCAACCCGGTGACGTCCGTCGGCCCGATCCTCGCCGTGCCGGGCATCGTCGACGCGCTGGTGCGCACGCGCAGCGCCCGTGGTCGGCGTGAGCCCGATCGTCGGCGGCGCGGCGGTGAGCGGCCCCGCCGGCGCCCTCATGCGCGCGCGCGGCCTGCCGGTCTCCCCGCTCGGCGTCGCCGCCGCGTACGCGCCGTGGCTCCGACGGCTCCTGATCGACGCGCGCGACCGCGCGTGCGCGGCCGAGCTGGCGCGACGCCGGCGTCGAGGCAGATCGTCGCGGACGTCGTCATGACGAACCGCGCGCGACGAGGCCGCGCTGGCCCGCCGCGTGCTCGTCCTCGGGGCGGCGACGCCATGACGGTGAGCCCGGCCGCGCCTGCGTCGCCGTGCCGGTCAAGGACCTCGATGCACGCCAAGCAGCGGCTGATGCGCGTGCTCTCACGCCGGCGAGCGCGACGAGCTGGCGCGCGCGATGCTGCGCGACGTGCTGCGGGCCCTCGCGGCCGCCGCGCTCGACGCGCGTCTGGGTCGTCACCCGCGACCCGGCGGTCGCGGCGATCGCGCGGGCGCTCGGCGCCGAGCGTGCTGACCGAGGCGGAGAACCGCGGCCACACGGCGGCCGTCGCGCTGCACAGGCCGAGGCAGCGCGGCGAGGCGTCGCGCGTCTTCCTGACGGTGCCCGGCGACGTGCCGTGCGTGACGGCCGACGAGGTCGCGTGCAGCTCGCCGGCGCCGCGCGCGACGGCGCGCCGCGTCTTCGTTCCCTCGCGCTCCGGACTCGGCACCAACGGCGTCGCGCTGGCGCCGCCCGACGCGATGCCGCTGACGTTCGGCGAGCCGTCGTTCGACGCGCCATCTCGAGACCGCGCGCGAGCGCGCCTGGCTCACCCCTCGCGTGCTCGCCTTGCCGGGTCTCGGGCTCGACGTCGACGCCCCGAGGATCTCACCGCCCTGCTGGCCGAGCCGGGGTCACCGAGACCGGCCGGCTCGTCTCGAGCTGGCTCGACCGCCGCGCCCGGCCGATCTCTGCTGAGGTCATCACGCCGATCCCGGCGCACGACTCACGATGAAGCTAGCCGAGCGTATGCACGAGCCCTTCGCGAACCTCGGGCCAACGAAGCACAAGCGGGGCTCGTCGATCCCGAGTGCAGGATCTGGCGGGCGGAGCCGGCCCGCATCTCTCTCAGGCCACCCTCGGCCCAACACCGGCCTGGAGACGCCTCACGTGGGGCTCGGCGGCCTCGTGCGAAGGACCGGGCGTGCGGAGCCGGGTCGCGTCTGTATCAGGCCACCCTCGGTGCGAGCCGGCCTCACGGTCCCCGCTACAACATGCGTTACGAAGTAATCGGCGTGCAGGGCATCGGCGAGGTGCGCCCGGGTGACGACTCGCCCGTCTCATCGTCGAGGCGGCCGACCGACAGGCGACGCCGGTGCGCCCGCGGCGATCTCCTCGTGATCGGCCAGAAGATCGTCTCGAAGGCCGAAGGCCGGCTCGTGAGCCTTTCGGAGGTCGAGCCCTCGGCGATCGCGCGTCGCCATGGCCGCGGGGCTCGGCCAAGGATCCGCGCCTGGTCGAGGTGATCCTGCGCGAATCGCGCCGCGTGGTGCGCATGGACAAAGGCGTCCTCATCACCGAGACGCACCACGGCTGGGTCTGCGCGAATGCCGGCGTCGATCAGTCGAACGTCGACGCCGACTCCGTGGCGCTCCTGCCCGAAGATTCCGACCGCTCGGCGCGCGCGCTGCGGGATCGCGTGCGCAGCTCGCGGGCGCCGACGTCTCCGTGATCATCAGCCGACACGTTCGGCCGGCCCTGGCGCGAGGGGCTCACGAACGTCGCGATCGGGCTCGCGGGCTTTGCGCCGCTGCTCAGCTATCTCGGCGAGCGCGATCCCGCCGGCCGCCCGCTGCAGGCGACGATCCTCGCGCTGGCCGACGAGCTGGCCGGCGCGGCCGAGCCCGTCATGGGCAAGCTCGACCGCGTTCCGGCCGCGATCGTGCGCGGGCTCGCGCTCAAGGCCGAGCGAGGAAGGCTCGAAGCCACTCCTGCGCGATCCGGCGCGCGACCTCTTCCGGTGAGGCGGTGGCCCCATGAACATTGCGATCCTCGGCGGAACGGGCAAGGAAGGCGCGGGACTGGCGGCGCGCTGGGCGCTGGCCGGCCACTCGATCATCATCGGCTCACGCGACCCCGAGCGCGCGCAGGACGAAGGCCGCCGAGCTGCGCGAGCTGACCCACAAGGCGCGATCATCGGCGAGTCGAACGCGGAGGCGGCGCGGCTCGGCACGGTGATCGTCATCGCGCTGCCGGCACAAGGGCTCGCCGCCACGCTTCCCGAGGTCCGCGAGGGCTGTCGCGGCAAGGTCGTGATCTCGACGGTGGTGCCCCTCACGTTCGGCGGGCCGCGACTCTTCACGCCGCCACCGGCCGGCTCGTCCGCGGAGGAGGCGCAGGGGCTGCTGCCGGATGCGAAGGTGGTCGCCGCCTTCCACCACATCGCCGCCCACGAGCTGTCCGAGACGGATCACCCGATCGAGTGCGACCTGCTGCTGTGCGGCGGCGACGCCGCGCCAAGGAGACCGTGGCCGAGCTGGCCCGTCCATGGGCTTGCGCCCGATCGACGTCGGCGCGCCTCACCAACGCCGGCCCGCTCGAGGGCATCACCGCCGTCCTCGCCACCATCAACCGGCGCTACAAGCTGAAGAACTCCGGCATCAAGATCACCGGCCTCTGAAGCGCCCCGCGCTCGGCGGCTCCTCCGGCCGATCAGCCCGAGAGACGGCGAGGCCCGAGATAGACGATCACGGCCGCGAGCAAGCAGCACCACGCGATCCATCCACGCGATCGCCGTGAGCGCCGGGCGCGGATCGTCGCCGGCGGCCACCGCGCGCGCCAGCCGGGGCACCTGCGCGAAGTCGCGCTGCCCGGCGATCGCGACGGCCGCGAGCACGAGCATGAACTTGAGCGCCAAGAGGCAGCGCCGCCGCCGCTCTGCAGCACGCGATCGAGCGGACCGAGCCGGTCACGTTGTAGAACCCCGTCAGCACGACCAGCGCGATCGCGGTCCACGTCACCGGCCGTCCACGCCGCAGCACGTCGGTCGAACGGCACGGCCCGTCCCGGCGGGCCGCCGGCAGAGCCAGTGGGCCTGGTACACGAGCCCGCCGACCCAGATGACGACGCCCAGGACGTGCAGCCACGACCGAGACGAGCGACGGGTCACGGCGCGCCGTCGGCGAGGCGCGCCACGCACGCGCTCGACGTCGGCGAGGTCGTTGAACAGCAGGTCGGGCCGGCACGTCGCCAGCTCGTCGACCGGATACTGGCCGGTCGCGACGGCCACCGCCACCGCGCCGCAGCCGCGGGCGCAGTCGACGTCGAGCGGCGTGTCGCCGATGATCGTCACGCGGTCGAACGTGAACTCGTGGCCGAGGGCGCGCGCCCGCTGCGCGCGCGATCGCGGGCAGGCGGCGCCGGTCGGCGTCGTCGCCAGCCGTAGGCGGCCACCCGGAAGAACGGCCACAGGCCGGTCGGCGCGAGCTTGATCCGGGCGCCCGGCTCGATGTTGCCGGTGAGCAAGCCCGACGACGCGCGTCGCGGCCGCGCGCCGAGCCGCCGGACGACGCTCGGCCACGCCCGGGCAGCACCTGCACCCGCGAGCCGTCGCCGATGAGCCGCGTCGAGCTCGCGCGCGTAGGCCCGCGAAGCAGTCGTCGAGCGCGCCCGGATCTGCGTCGGCGTCGAGTCCCGCCGCCGGTCATGAGGTCGTGGACGATGCGCAGATCGGTCCGGCCGCGGAAGTCGTAGCGCGTCGATCGCGCCGGCGGTTCCGTAGATCTCCTCGAGCGCGCGAGCGAAGGCGGCGCGGCCGGCGCCGCGCACGGACACCAGCGTGCCGTCGATGTCGAAGAGGAAGAGGCGCACCTTACGGGCGAGGCCGGGCGCCGGAGTCCGGGCGATCACGGCCGGGACGCGCGTCGAGCACGAGGTCGATCTCGCTCGCGGTCGTCCAGCGGCCGAGCGTGAAGCAGAGCGAGCCCTCGGCGGTCCGCGGGTCGCAGCCGATCGCGCGCAGCACGTGCGACGGCTCGCCGGTCATCGCCGTGCAGGTGGCGCCCGACGAGGCGGCGATCCCGCGCAGGTCCAGCTCCGTCAGGACGCCGCTCGGCCTTGCACGCCCGGCACGACGATGGACGCGTGGTGCGGCAGCCGCGCGGGGCCGCGGGCACCCGTCAGGCGCGCCCCCGGGATCGCGGCGAGGAGCGCCCGCGAGCAGGCGATCGCGCAGCTCGGAGAGGCGCGCGCCCTCGCCGGCGACCTCGACGCGCGCCAGGTCGGCCGCGACGCCCATGCCGGCGATCGCCGGCAGATTCTCGGTGCCCGCGCGATAGCCGCGCTCCTGGCCGCCGCCGACGGTCTGCGGCGCGAGCTTGACGATCGCGCCGCACCCAGAGCGCGCCGGCCCCGGGCGGCCCGTACAGATCGTTCGACGACAGCGTGAGCAGGTCGATGCGGCACTTGTCGACGGCGAGCGGCACGCGCCCCGCGGCGCCGACGCGCGTCGACGTGAAAGGGCACGCCGCGGGCGCGGGTGACCCGGCCGATCTCCGCGGATCGGTCTGGATCGTGCCGATCTCGCCGTTGGCCGCCATGATCGAGACGAGCGCCGTATCGTCACGGATCGCGCGCGCCACCGCCTCCGGGTCGACGCGGCCGTCGGCGTCGACGCCCACGTAGGTCACGGTCCAGCCGCGCTTCTCGAGATCGCGACAGGCGAGTCGATCACCGAGATGTGCTCGATCGCGGAGGTGACGACGTGCCGGCCGGCAGCGCGCTGGGCCAGCCCCTTGATGGCGAGGTTGTTCGCCTCGGTGGCGCTCGCGGTGAAGATCACGCCGGCCGGAGTTGCGGCGAACAGCCGGGCGACCTTAGCGCGGGCGCCGTCCAGCGACGCGCGCGCCTCGAGCCCGAGCGAATGCTGAGCGTTCGGATTGCCGACGCCGCCCTCGAGAAACGGCCGCATGATCGCCACGACGCGGGGGTCGACCGGGGAGAAGCCCGCGTAGTCGAGGTAGACCCGCGGACCCGCCCCCGAGCGGACCGCTCCTAGCGAGTCTTTCGGACGAAGAAGCGGAAGACCGCGCCATCTCTCTGCATCCCCATGAGATCGTTGCCGGTTCGGGCCGACCAGCTCTTCATGTCCGCTTCCGAGCCGGGATCGTCCGACGTCATTTCCAGAACTTGACCGGGCTCCATGTGCCGGAGCGCCTCACGGGTCTTGACAATCGGCATGGGGCAGAAGAGCCCGAGGCAATCGATTGTCTTGTCCGCCACGACGGGCATATCGGCTATTTCCTTGAAAATTCTGACATTGACCGTGGGGTCAGGCAATCTTTCTTTCCGGAGATTATCACAGCCTTCGGACGCTGGGCGAGCGACTCCCCGCATGCCGACCATTTTTCCGATATACTCCGCGCGTCCGGCCGCGACGTCTGAAGCCGGGTGCCTGCAGGGCTCTCAGGTTGCACGCCAGTGACGCGCACGACCCGGCTCCGGAGCAGCGCTCGGCTGGAGAGGTGTCGTCGAACGGCCTCGAGCCGCCTTTGTGGGGTGGGGCCGACGGAGTGGGTTGCCATGAAGCGTTGTGCCGAGTGTCGCAGGGTCTATGACCGCGATGCTGTCGTTTGCCCCGTGGACGGAATAAGTCTCCAGGACTTCGCCTCTGATCCGCTGGTCGGCCGGACGATCGCGAAACGATATCGGTTCATCCAGACGGTTGGGCGAGGGCCTGCTGGCCGCCGTGTATCTGGCCGACGCGAGTCGTGCGAATCCGGCTCGCGCTGGTCGCCGTCAAGGATGCTCGCGCCTGACCCGCGCTCTGACGACTGCAGACCCTGAAGCAGTGTCGTGGGACGCCCGCTTCGCCGAGCGCGCAGCGCGCCCTGCGAGCATCGTGACGCCCGTCTACGAGGTGCGACCCGCACGGCCGAGGTGCAGATCTTCATCGCGATGGATACCTCGAGGGCGAAAACCTGGCGGACATCATTCGACCGTCGAGGGGCGGCACCGCCGAGTTCTCGACTCCCTTCGCCGATTGTGCGCTCAGAGCCGGAACCATGAGCTTCGGCCACCGGAGCAAGGCCTGCACTCCGCCGGCGGCGACCGACGTTCGCACGGTCGTCGGCTGGAGCCGCCCGCTGCTGCCCTGAGGCATGCCGGCGCGCGCGACGACCTGTCCGCGTCCGCCAGCCGCTCCGCGCTAGCGATGTCCCTCGAGCAACTCGGTCTCCGTGAGCGCCCCTTCTCGAGCGCGCCCGACCCGCGATTCGTCTACCTGGGGGAGCATCACCAGCGGGCGCTCGCGCATCTGCTGCGCTGCGTCCAGGCTCAAGGCGGCATCGCCCACCTCACCGGAGAGAGCGGCATGGGCAAGACGACGATGTGTCGCATGCTGCTCAACCGCCTCCCCGAGCGCGTCGATGTGGCCTTGATCCTCAACCCGGTGCTGACTCCCGAGGAGCTTCTCGACGTCGTGTTCGACGAGCTGGGAGTTGCGCACGGGGCGGAGGCGCCGACCCCGACGGGACTCGGCGATGTCCTCTCCCGCAGGCAAGCCGCTCGCCCCGGCGAGCGGCGCACGGTCGTGATCGTGGACGATGCCCACAGCCTGGGTCTCGACGTGCTCGAGCACCTCTCCCGGCTCTCGAGCCTCGAGCGGGACGGAAAGAAGCTGCTGCAAGTCATCCTGATCGGAGAGCCGGGGCTCATCGAGCTATTGTCTCGCGCCGCTCCGGACGGGTCCGCGCCGCCGACCGCGACGGGCTACTCCCTGCTGTCTTTCACGGAGAACGAGACGTGTGCGTACGTGCGACACCGGATCGCGATCGCCGGCGGCGGTCGCGACATCTTCGACGTGGACGCGCTGCGAGATGTGCATCGCCTGTCCGCCGGCGTGCCGCGTCTGATCAACACCATCTGCGCCCGGGCGCTGCTCACCGCCGTCGCCCAGCGGCGTCAAAGCGTCGACCTCTCGACCGTGCGCGCGGCTGCGCGCGCCGCGCTGGCTCCGGCCGGCAGCCCGTCGATCGAGTCTCCGGAGGAAGCTCCGCCGATCGAGCCCGTGACGATCCCGCGGGAAATGGTCGCATCGCCGGCGGCACGCGCGCGGCGGCCGCTCTGGCTCTGGCTCGTGAGCGGCGGGCTCCTTCTCAACGCGGGGGCGATCGCCGCTATCTTCTTCGGTCCGCGCCCGCCGGACGTCGTCGCACCGCCGCCGGCCCGGCGCGCGGAAGCCGAGGCGCCGGCCGCGCTGCAGCCGTCAACTGCGCCGGCGGCGCCGCCCGTCGACGATCCACCGGACAGCCCGCAACTGCCCGACGCGGCCGAGACACCGGCGCAGCCGCCCGTCTTGGCGACACGTCCCGACGCGCCCACACCGGTTCAGCCCACGACGCCGGCAGTGACCGGGGATCCGTCGGCATCCGCATCGACGGGCGAGTCGCCGCGGCAGCGACGTCGGCGGGAGCGCGCGGAGAACTGGTCGGCGCCGGCATTGAAGCCGCCGCCATCCGCCCCGCGAGCGGCTTCGCCGCAAGAGCTGGAGCTCAAGATCGATATGCTCGTCTGGGCGGCCGAGCCCGAGCAGCGAATGGTGTACGTGAACGGCCAAAAGTACACCGAGGGCCAGACGCTCGAGAACGGCGCCGTCCTCGAGCGCATCGAGCAGGACGCGATCGTGATGATCCAGGAGGGCCAACGACTCAGGCTGCGGTCCGAAGCGCGGTAGCGAGCGCCAACTTCCTTTCGTCCAATAGATCAACCAGTTACAATGCGCCCCCAAAAATTTTCCTGTCTTGACCACCTATCGCAGCAATAGAATGGTTTTGTCATGTCGCGCGAGTCGGGCGATATCGAGTCGGCGGGACGGCTCCTGAAGCGTAAAGTCCTGCTGGCGCTCACACTTTCCTCGCTGGTCCCGCTGCTGGTCCTGGCGTACGTGGTCTATCGCTATGTGAGGCCCGAGCTGGATCCGGTCGACGCCATGAGTTCTACGGCTTCACGCCCTTTTCGCTGTTCACGGTCCTGGGATGGTCGGCGGCGCGTACATCATCTGGGACCTGGGCCGGGCCTTCGCGAAGATCGCCGAGCTCCTCTCGAGCGAGCCGAAGCTCGCCGAGCTCGGCGGCCGCAGCGATGAGGTCGGCACCCTGATGCGGTCGTTCTCGAACATGCTCGGCACCGTCGAGCAGCAGGCCATCGACATCAACACGTTCGCGATGCGGCTCGACGCCGCGTACCGCGAGCTCGAAGCGACCAACGCCAAGCTCAAGGAGACCTCGTTCAAGGACGAGGTCACCGGCCTCTACAATCGCCGCTTCTTCTCGCTCCGCCTCGAGGAGGAGATCTCGCGCTTCAGGCGGTTCAATCACCCGGTCTCCGTCGTGGTGCTCGACCTGGACGGGTTCAAGACCGTCAACGACGAGTTCGGCCACGCGGTCGGCGACGAGACACTGCGCGATGTCGGTCAGATCCTCATGAAGCACTCGCGCGGCATCAACGTCGTCTCCCGCTACGGCGGCGACGAGTTCGTCGTCCTGCTGGTCGAGACCTCGAAAGGCGGCGCTCGGCTCTACGCGGACCGGATACGGCAGGTCGTCGCGACCTTCCCCTACTCGCACGGCAAGCGGGTGACCGCGAGCTTCGGCGTGGCCAGCCTCCCGGACGACGAGGCCTCGACGTCGGAGGAGCTGTTCCGCGCGGCCGATGGGGCGCTCTACGCCGCGAAGCGAGCGGGCAAGAACCAGGTCGTGGCGGCCGGTCCGGGTCAGAAGGTAGATTGACATGGGGCAGCGAGAGATTTTGATCGTCGACGACGATCGCCAGGTCCGCGACGTCCTGCACCAGATCTTCCTCGGCGCCGGCTACAAGTGCCTGCTCGCCAACGACGGCCAGGAAGGCGTCGAGGTGTTCCGAGCCTCGATCCGCAACTCGCGCTCTCCGCTGACCGTCACGGACCTCAAGATGCCGATCATGGGCGGCATCGATCTGCTCCAGCACGTGCGGCAGGCCGACCCCGACGCGGCCGTGATCGTCCTCACCGGAGCGGCCGACGTCAAGACCGCGATCGCGAGCCTCAAGCTCGGCGCGTACGACTTCATCATGAAGCCGGTGAACGTGGACGAGCTGCTCATCGCCGCCGACCGCGCCCTCGAGCGGCGCCAGCTCCTGATCGAGCACCGCCACTATCAGGAGCTCCTCGAGCGGCGGGTCGACGAGGCGACGCGCGAGCTCGCGCAGCTCAACCGCGAGCTCCAGGACGCCTACCGGACCACCCTGGAGGCGCTCGGGTCGGCGCTCGACACGCGCGACGTCGGCACCGAATCCCACTCGCGTCGCGTCCACGGCTACGCCATGGCGACCGCGCGCGTGTACGGCGTGCCGGAGCCGGACCTGACCGGCCCTCGCCCACGGCGTGCTGCTCCACGACATCGGCAAGATCGGGATCCCCGACGGGATCTTGCTGAAGCCCGGCCCGCTCACGGACGAGGAGTGGAAGATCATGCGGCGCCATCCGGAGATCGGCAAGCAGCTGATCGAGAAGATTCCCGTTCCTGCAGGGCGCCGTGCCGATCGTCTACTCCCACCACGAGAAGTGGGACGGTAGCGGCTACCCGCGCGGCCTCCGGGGCGAAGAGATTCCGCTGGGTGCGCGGATCTTCATGGTGGTCGACGCCTTCGACGCGATCACCTTCGACCGCCCGTATTCGAAGGCGCAGCCCTTCGACGCCGCCAAGGCCGAGATCAAGCGCTGCGTCGGGCCGGCACTTCGACCCCGACCGTCGTCACCGCGTTCTTCAACGTGCCGGAGACCCTGCTCGAGGAGATCCGCCGAAAGAGCGTCGAGCCCTGAGCGCCGCGGGCTGTAGCCGTTCAGGCCCGGGTATCCATCCCGAGCTCTTCGCACAGACGCGCACCCGCGTGAAGGCCGCCGCACAGCTCATCCTCGGTGATCCCGAGCTCCACGCCTTGTTTCACGAGCCCATGCAGCTCGCCGGCGGCGACGATCGCTTCGTCCGATTGCCGGCCTCGGCGAGGCGGCGGATGATCAGCGCGCGCACCGCCGCGATGCCCTCCAGCGCGCGGACGACGGCCGCGCGCGTCTCGGCCTGACGTTCCGGGCCGATCGAGTGAAGCGGAGCGAGTGGACGAGCGGGTCCAGCGCCTCTTCGTAGTCGCCGGCGTCCAGCCGCCGGCTTCCGAGCTCGGCGTATCCCCACCAGAGCCGCTGGTCGACCTCGTCGCGACGGCTCGGCGGTAGCGCCTCCGCCGGGATCGCCGCGAGCAGCTCCTCGGCGCGCTGGAGCACCGCCAGCGCTTCGGACTCGCGTCCTTCCTGCATGTGAGGATCGCCTGCGCTGTGAGCTGACCGATCTCGTTGCCGAACGTGCCGGACAGCATTCCCGCGGAACCCCGCGGCGCGCGCGGCGGGCAGCTTGGGATCCTCGAGCGCCTCGCGCAGGATCTGTCGCGCTGACGGGAACTCCTGCCGCTGCATGAGCACCGTCGCGGCCTGCTCGTAGGCCTGCCAGAGCGCGTCGTGCGAGGCCTGGCGCGCGTCGACGAGCGCCGGATCGCGCCGTCACCGCCTTGAGCCCTCGTTCGGTCCACGCGATCGCCGAACGGATCACCGCCATCCGCTCGCCGGCGTCGTGGCTGGCCGCCCGTGCGAGGCGCGACTGGGCGGCCTCGAGCGCGAGGGTGGCGAGGTGGCGCCGTAGGTCGAGCGCTCAGTCTCGAAGGCGGAGTCGATCGACGACTCGAGCGCCGCGTGCGCGCCGTCGTCGTCGCCCAGGGCCTGTTTCGCCAGCCCGACGACGGACCAGAGTGCGGCGGTCTCGCGTGAAGGGCCCGCGGTCGCGTCTCGTCGGACGGCGGCGAGCGCTTCCTCGCCGAGCGCCAGGACCTCGTCGAACCGCTTCTCCTGATAGAGGGCGAAGCATCGTTCCACGAGGGGCGAATCCCGAGTGAGCTTCGGCTCGGCCTCGGCCGGCGCGGCTCGGCGCAGCAGCTCCAGCGGCGCCGGAGCCGGGCGGCGCCGAGCACGTCGGTCGCCGGCGGCTCGGCGCTGGAGTCTTCCGGCGTCGACCGGCGCAGCACCCTGTGGGGTCGCGCGTGGGGTGAGATCTTGCTGCGGCGCCGGCGCTTCGGCGGAGCGGGAGGCTCGGCTGGTTGCGACGGCTGATCGGGCTCGCGCGCCGGCGCGACGGGCTCGAACGGCGCCGGGACCGGGGCCACGGCGCCGGCTCGGGCGCGACCGGCGGCGCCACCGGCTCCGGCGGTTGCGGCGATGCGTCGACCAGCGGCGGGTCCGCCTCGAGCGGCGGCGTCGGTTGCGGCTCGATGCGGACCGCCGCCGGCTCGATCACCGGCAGCGCCGGCTCGAATCGCGGCGGTTCCTCCGGCTCGAATCGTCGCGGCTCCGGCTCGAACGTGCGCGGGTCGGGCTCGACCGGGCTCGGCTCAGGCTCGACCCGGCGAAGCTCGGGCTCGAGCGTGAGCGGCTCCTCGACCACAGGCGGCTCGGCGTCGATCGTCGGCTCGACCGCGGCCGTGGCGCGCGACGTAGACGGGCTCAACTTCCTCGGGCTCGGCAGGCGCGGCCGGAGCTTCGATCGGCTCGGAGGGCTCGCGGCAGCGGCCCGCGGTCGATGCTCTGAGACGGTGGCAGGACGGCCGCTTCTGTCTCCTGCCGTGCTGCGGGCACGACCATCCCGATCGGGCGCATAGGAGAGACGGGTTCGGCCGGCCGAATCGGCCGGACTTCCTCGCGCGGCAGCGGCGGCGGAACGTAGTCGGCTGGCGGCGGGAACGCGAATCCACCCTCGGGTCGCGAGGCCGACGGCGAATCGATCAGCCGCCTCGGCAGGATGCTCTGCGCCGGGCGTTGGGCCGCGGCCTCGACGGGACGAGGCGGAGCCGCCTCGGAGCGGGGACGGCCGGCGCGACGGGACCGCGTCGGCCACATCAGCTCGAGCACGCCGAGGACGAGCAGCACGCACGCGCCCGCGACGGCGACGAGAATCAGCGCTTCTTCGGTCAGCACGCGAGGTTAGCCTGCCTCAGCACCCAAGACCATTGAACCCGGGGAACGGCAGTCACGGCAAGAAGAATTGGCGGGGCCGGCGGCCTGGGGCGACGAGCGTGCGGTCGGCCTCCTCGGGCAGCGGCCTGGTCGCGAATTTGATGCTAGCATGCGACAGGAGGACTCTCATGCGTCGGGTCGCCGTGATCGGGGTTGGCGTGACGAAGTTCGGGCTGCACGACCGCACCTCGGCCGAGCTCTTTGCCGAGGCCGCGCGCGACGCGCTGACCGATGCCGGGGTGCCCGCGAGCGCCGTGCAGGCGCTCTACTACGGCAACGTCGTGGGCGGCGAGACCGAGCACCAGCTCCACACAGGGCCGCAGGCGGCCTCGGTGCTGGGCATCCCGGCGGTGCCTACGACCCGCTTCGAGACCGCGTGCGCGAGCTCGCACGCTGCCTTCCGTCACGCCGTGATGGAGATCGCCGCGGGCGTCTCGGACGTCATCCTGGTCGGCGGCGCCGAGCGGGTGCTGAACGTCTCGACGGCCGAGTCGACCGAGTACTTCGCCTATGCGTCCGACGCCGTGTGGGAGCAGCCGCTGGGCCTGACCTTCCCCGGTGTCTTCGCCTTGATCGCGCGGGCCCACATGGAAAAGCACGGCACGACCGAGGCGCAGATGGCCGCGGTCGCCGTGAAGAATCACCGGCACGGCGCGCTCAACCCGAAGGCCCAGTTCCAGAAGCCGATCACGATCGAGCAGGTGCTGAAGTCCGCCTACGTCGCCGATCCGCTCAAGCTCTTCGACTGCTGCCCATTCTCGGACGGCGGCGCGGCCCTCGTCCTCGCCTCCGAAGAGGTCGCCCGAAAGCACCGGAAGCCCATATGGGTGCTCGGCTCGGCGGCGGCGTCCGACTGGATGCTGCTCGGGGACAAGCGCGATCTCTCGCGGGTCCCGGCGACCGAGCGCGCGGCGGCCGCGGCCTACCGGCAGGCGGGGATCGGGCCGACCGACGTGGACGTCGTCGAGCTCCACGACTGCTTCACGATCGCCGAGATCGTCGCCACGGAAGGGCTCGGCCTGTTCGAGCCGGGCGCCGGCGGGCGCGCGGCCGAGAAGGGCCTCACGAGCCTCGGCGGCGAGATCCCGGTGAACCCTTCGGGCGGCTTGAAGGCGAAAGGCCACCCCATCGGCGCGACCGGCGCCGCGCAGGTGGCGGAGATCGTGACGCAGCTCCGGGGCGAGGCCGGGCCGCGTCAGGTCGACGGCGCGCGCAAAGGTCTCACCCACACGCTCGGCGGAAACACCGCGACCGTCCTCGTGAGCCTCTTCGGTCGTGACTGAGCCGACCATCACCGCGCGCGTCTTCTTCGAGAAGGCGCGCGCCGGACAGCTCACCGCCATCCGCTGCGGCTCGTGCGGCGAGCTGGCGATGCCGCCGAAAGAGCTCTGCCCGGCCTGCCACGCCCACCAGTGGCAACCCGTGGCGCTCGCGGGTGACGGCACGATCGCGAGCTTCACCGTCATTCGCGTCGCGCCCCGGGCCCACGCGGGGGCCGTGCCGTACGCCGTCGCCGTCGTCCGGCTCAAAGAGGGCGTCGCGATTCTCGGCCGCCTCGTCGACATGCCGCTCGACAAGCTCGCCGTCGGTCTGCCCGTGCGGTTCCGTCCGCTCATCGCGACGGACATGACGACGTCCGTCGGCTTCGGGCCCGCGTAGCTCCGTCGCCGGATCACTCGCCCGGCTGCAAGGTCCGGCGAGGTTTGGCGGCGATGCCGGCGGGAAAGTCGGGCGTCCATCGTCCGGTAGATCTCCTCGAGCGTGCCGGAGCCGGCCGGATGGTCGGTGCCGAACATGATCCGCTCGCTGTGCGGCCCGATGCCCTCGAGGAGCAACCGCTTCTCGGTGTCGTACTCCTTGAGGACGTAGCGCCGGTCCCAGAAGCTCGAGAAGACGTTGGTCATCTCGAGCCACACGTTGGCGTGGCGCTCGACGATCCGCTCGTAGAACTCCTCGTACCCCGTGTGGAAGACGACCGGCCGCTGCCACGCCGCGAGCCGCTCGTAGGCCGGCATCATGCGCGGGTCCAGTGGATCGAACGCCTGGATGAACGGGTGGAACTTGAAGCCGAGAAAGCCGTACTCGCCCAGGCATCGGTCGACGATCGCCCCTTGTCGGGGTCGGCGACGTGGAGGCCACCGAACGGGACGATCCACGGGTAGCGCTGATGCAGCTCGAGGTTGAACCGGTTCACCACCTCCGTCTCGTCGTCGCGGATCGGATAGACGAGATTGAAGATGTAGTCGACCGCGATCGTGTCGTAGTAGGCGATGCACTGCTCGAGCGTCACGTCGCGCGGAATCGGATGCTCCGGATAGAAGCCGTGCATCCACTTCATCAGCCCGGCCAGCCGCCGGCGCGGCAGGAGATGGACGTGGCAGTCGATGAGCACGGCTAGGGAGTCGACGACCATTTATTGGGAGGAGGGGGCTCCGGGTGCACGGAATGCGTGCGAGCTTCAGGAGCCGCTGCGACGTTGCCGCCGAGGATGTGCCCCCGCGCCGCCGCAGGAGCTAGCCCTGCGCCCTCGCCCGCTCGGAGAGCGGCAGCGCGCGGATCGCGTCGATGTTCCCCTTCATGGTCGGCACGCTGGGCCAGTCGGAGCCGAAGAGCACCTTGTCGCTGACCCGCTCGAGGTCGGGGAAGTACGTCAGGAGCTTCTTCGGTGGTAGCCCCGCGATCTCCATGTAGACGTTGGGGCGCAGGCGCGCCAGCGTGTACGCCGTCTCATACCAGATCGGCCGCCCGCTGTGCGTGATGATCGCGACCAGGTCCGGGAAGTCGACCGCGACGTCGTCGATGTAGACCGGATCGCCGTACTTGAGCCGCGAGGCCGGGAACACCGAGGTGCCCGTGTGCCACTTGACGGGGATCCCGAGCTCCTGCGCCTTGGCGTATACCGGATAGAGCTTGGGGTCGTTCGGATAGAAGTAGCTGTAGGTCGGATAGAGCTTGAGCCCGCGGAAGCCGTGCTCGCGCACGAGCCGCTCGAGCTCGCGCGCCGGGTTCTCGATCAGGTACGGGTTGAGGCTCGCGAACGGGATCAGGCGCGGCTGCCCCTTGCAGAGCGCCTCCACCGTCTCGTTGCTCGCGATCGCCGAGGTGATCGGCGCGAGCTCGGCCAGGATCACGCCGTAGTCCGCGCCGGCGTCGTCGAGCACGCTCAGGTAGCTCTCGGCGCTGCCGTAGCGCTCGAGGAACTTCGCGAACGAGCCGTAGGTCCTGGCGACCTCGCGGTCCATGAACGCCACGAACGATTCCGGCGCGCGCAGCGGCCGGTCGTAGCAGTGGATGTGGAAGTCGACGACGGGCATCAGACCGTGGAGTATCCGCCGCTCACGCTGATCGTCTGCCCGGTGACCCAGCCGGCGAAGTCCGAGGCGAGGAAGGCCACGAGCGGCGCCACGTCCTCGGGCTTGCCCAGGCGGCGGATCGGATAGAAGGCGAGGATGCGCTCGCGGTTCTTCGCGATGAACTCCTTGTCGGCTGTGCGAGGTCTCGATCCAGCCGAGCGCGAGCGAGTTCACGGTGATGTTCTGACGCGTCCGAGCTCCTTCGCCGAGGTCCGCGTGAGGGACAGCACCGCGCCGCGCGCGCCGGCCGAGACGCCGAGTCGCTGCTGGCCCACGCGCGCCGAGTCGCCGACGATGCTGATGATGCGCCCTCCCTGCTGCGCCGCGAGCTTCGGGGCCGCCGCGTGGCACGTCGTTGAAGACGCCGTAGAGGTCGACGTCCATCTGCCGGCTTCCACTCGTCCGGGCGTCGTCTCGAGGAAGAGCTTCGGCTCGACGTAGCCGGCGTTATTGACGACGACGTCGAGCCGGCCCAGCTCGCGCGACGATCTGGTCGACCATCCGGCTCGACGGTCGCGTAGTCGGCGACGTCGGCCTGATAGGCGCCGGCTCGGCCGCCGAGCCTCGTGATCTCTGCCACGAGCGACTCCGCCTCGTCCTTCGAGTGCATATAGTTCACGGCCACCGCCGCGCCTTCGCCGGCCAGGGTCAACGAGATCTCACGTCCCACGTCGCGCGCGCCACCGGTCACCAGCGCGACCTTGCCTGCGAGCCCGAGATTCATCTCCTTACCCCCGCGCGCGCCCCGAGGAGTCGGAAGAGCCGCTCGGGGCTCACCGGCAGCTCCGCGACCTCGATCCCCAGCGGCGCCAGCGCGTCCGCGATCGCGTTGGCGATCGCCGCGGGCGCGCCGATCGTTCCGCCCTCGCCCATACCGCGGAATCCGCCGAGCGTGACCGGCGACGGCGTCTCCAGGTGGTGCACTTCCATCAACGGGATCTCGCACGCCGAGGGCACGACGTAGTCCATCAAGGTGCCGCTGAGAAGCTGGCCCGTGCTCGTCGTAGACGATCTCCTCGAGGAGGGCCGCGCCGATCCCCTGCGCGACGCCGCCGTGGACCTGGCCGTCCACGATCAAGCGGATTGACCATGCGCCCGCAGTCCTCGACGACGACGTAGCGCAGGGTCTTCACCTCGCAGGTCGCGCGGTCCACCTCGACCACCGCCACGTGCGTCGCGTTCGAGGCGGTGCCGTAGTACGGATCGTAGAAGCGCGTGGCCTCCAGCCCCGGCTCGAGCCCCTTCGGCAGCTGGCGCGCGCCCGAGTAGGCGGCACGCGCGATCTGCCGGACGGCCACGCTCCGGTCGGGCATCCCGCGCACCGCGTACCGGCCGTCGGCCACGATGACGTCGGCCGGGATCGGCCTCCAGCAGATGGCCGGCGATCAGGAGCATCTTCTCGCGCACCGCGCGCCCGGCGAGAATGGCGGCGCCGCCGGCCAGCACGAGACTGCGGCTCGCGTAGGTCCCGGTCCCGTAGGGCGAGACCTCGGTGTCGCCGTGGAGCACGCGGACGTCCTCGATCGGCACGCCGACCTCGTCGGCCACGATCTGCGCCAGGGTCGTCTCGAGCCCCTGGCCGTGGGATGCCACGCCGAACACGGCGGTCACCTTGCCGGCCGGGTCGAAGCGGATCGTCGCCGCCTCGGTGCCCGTCGAGACCGGCATCCCGGGCGAGACCGGGAATCGCCGAGCCGATCCCCGTCAGCTCGACGTAGGAGGCGACGCCGATGCCGAGCCAGCGTCCGGCGGCGCGCGCTCGCGCCTGCTCGTCGCGCGCCGCCTCGTAGTCGAGCGCCTCGCAGGCGCCTTGAGCAGCGAGCCCGTGAAGCTCGAGCGGTCCCACACGATCCCGGACGGCGACTTGTACGGGAAATCCTCGTCGCGGATGAAATTGCGCAGGCGGATCTCGGTCGGGTCGAGGCCGAGCTGGCGCGCCGCGCGGTCCATCAGGCCCTCGATCACGAAGACCGCCGGCGGCCGCCCCACGCCGCGATACGGGCCGAGCGGCGCCTTGTCGGTCGCCACGCCGCGCGTCCGCCCGCGATAGGTCGGCACCCGGTACGGGCCCGGGAGAAAGCTGATCGTCTGCACGGGCTCGATGGCGGCCGTCCACGGATAGATCGAGTAGGCGCCGACGTCGACGGTGACCTGCGCGCGGAGCCCGACGATCGTGCCGTCGCGGTTCAGGCCGAGCTCGGCCTCGATGATCTCGTCCCAGGCGTGCGTGGTCGAGAGCAGATCTTCGCGGCGGTCGCCGATCCACTTCACCGGGCGGCCCAGCCGCCGCGCCATCACGCACGTGGCGATCTCCTCGGGATAGAGCGAGGCCTTGGCACCGAAGCCGCCGCCGACGTCGGTCGCGATCACGCGGATCTGGTGCTCGGGCATGCCGAGCAGGTCGGTCAGGACGTCGCGCACGAGCCCGGGGCACTGCGCGGAAGAGCGCAAGGTGAGCGTTCCGCTTCCCGTCGTGTAGTCCGCCAGGCAGCCGCGGTTCTCCATACAGACCGGCGTGTGCCGGTGGAAGCGAAACCGCTCGCGCACCACGATCGCTGCGCCGGCCAGCGCGGCGTCGACGTCGCCGCGGGCGAACTCGCGGCTGACCAGGAGGTTCGTCCCGGCCTCCTCGTGGAGCACCGGGCTCGCGGGATCGAGCGCCTCGTCCGTGCTCTTCACGACCGGCAGCGGCTCGTACTCGACGACGAGGCGCTCGACGGCGTCCTCGGCGACGTAGCGGCTCTCGGCGGCGACCATCGCGACGGCCTCGCCCACGTGCCGCACCTTGCCGAGGGCCAGCGGCGGAAAGCTCGTGGTCTTGACGTTCGGCGTCTTGGACTCGGCGCGCACCGGCTTCGCCGCGCGCGCGATGTCCTCGCCGGTCAGCACCTCCGTGACACCGGGCAGCGCGAGGGCGGCGGAGGCGTCGATGCGCACGATCCGGGCGTGGGCGTGCGGCGAGCGGAGAAACGCGGCGTAGAGCAGCCGCGCCGGGCGGTGGTCGTCGACGTAGCTCCCCTGCCCCGTCAAGAGACGCGGGTCTTCGCGTCGCACCGACACGCGAGCGCCCGACGAGCCGTGCGGGCAGGCCGAGCCCCACGAGCGCTCTCCGAACCTAGCGCCCGGAGGCGAGGATGGGCGCCGCGGCCCGCACCGCGTCGACGATCCCTTGATAGCCGGTGCAGCGGCAGAGGACGGCCGAGATGCCCTCGCGGATCTCGCGGTCGCTGGGCGCCGGGTTCGTGCGCAGAAAGTCGAGCGCGGTCATCAGCATGCCGGGCGTGCAGAAGCCGCATTGCAGCCCGTGATGGTCGCGGAACGCCTCCTGCAGCGGATGGAGCTTGCCGTCGCGCATCAGGCCCTCGACCGTCGCCAGCTCGGCGCCGTCGGCCTGCACGGCGAGCATGATGCACGAGCGCGCGGCCTCGCCGTTGAACAGGATCGTGCACGCGCCGCAGATCCCGTGCTCGCACCCGACGTGCGTGCCGGTGAGCCCGAGGTCCTCGCGGATGAAGTCGACCAGCAGCTTGCGCGGCTCGCACCGCCCCTCGTGAGCGACGCCGTTCACCTTCATGCGGACCGTCACCATGTCAGCCACGCGCGACTCCGATCGCCCTCGTGAGGGCGCGCTTCGTGAGCACTCCAGTCGAGGTGGCGGCGATAGTCGGCCGAGGCGTGGATGTCGGCGTCGGGATCGACGAGCTCGGTAGCCCGCCGCGCCGCCGCCTCGATCGCGGCCTCGCCGAGCCCGTCGCGCTCGAGGATCTCCTCGGCGGCGCGCAGCCGCACCGGCACGGGCCCGGCGCCGGCGGTGGCGAGCCGCGCCAGCTTGCAGCGCTGGCCCTCGCGCACGACGATCGCCGCGATCCCGACGATCGCGAAATCGCCGTGACGGCGCGCGAACTCCTCGAGCGCGTAGCCGGCGCCCGCCGGCATCGCCGGCAGCCGGACCTCGGTGAGAATCTCGTCGGGGGCGAGACTCGTCGTCAGATACGTCTGGAACAGGTCCGCCGCGCGGATCACCCGCTCGCCCTTGGCGCCCGCGCGCCACCACCTCGCCCTCGAGCGCCGCGAGGACCGCCGGGTATTCGGCCGACGGATCGGCGTGGGCGATCGAGCCGCCGATGGTGCCGCGGGTCCGGATCGGCAGGTGGCCGACCCAGTGCGTGGCCTCTTTCAAGAGCGGCAGTCGCTGCGCCACGACCGGCGAGAACTCGATCGTGCGCTGGCGCGTCATCGCTCCGAGCCGGACCTGGCCGTCCTGCTCCCGGATGTAGGCGAGCGCATGCGATCCGGTTCAGGTCGACCAGCGCGGCCGGCCGCGCCAGGCGAAAGTTCAGCAGCGGCATCAGGCTCTGGCCTCCGGCCAGCACCTTGGCGTCGCCGCCGTAGCGGGCCGAGCGCGGCCACCGCCTCGTCGAGGCTCTTGGGAGCGTGATACTCGAACTTGGGTGGTTTCATTGTAGCGGGGTCCTCGAGGCCGGCTTTGACCGAGGGTGGCCTGAGAGAGATGCGACCCGGCTCCGCACGCCCGGTCCCGCGCACGAGGCCGACGAGCCCCGCACGAGGTGGCTCGAGAAGAAGCGAGCAGCTCCGACATGCCCGTTCTCACTGCTGGCGCTCCGGCTCCGACTTCGCGCGGCTCCGGCGCGCGCGGTCGATCGCTCCCACAATTTCGAAGGCGTCATCGGCAGCTCGTTGATCCTGATGCCGAGCGGCGCGAGCGCGTCGCTGACCGCATTGGCGATGACCGCCGGCACCGTCATCGACGAGGACTCGCCGAGCCCCTTCGAGCCGAGCGGTGTCAGCGGCGACGGCGACACGATGTGCGCGATGTCGATCTCGCGGCGCCTCGGCGGCCGTCGGCACGAGGTAGTCCATGAACGTCCCCGTCAGGAACTGGCCGTGCTCGTCGTACGCGAGCTCCTCGTACAGCGCGCCGCCGAGCCCGTGGAGCGCGCCGCCGTAGATCTGGCCCTCGGCGATCATCGGATTGATGATCGTGCCCGCGTCGTGCACGGTGACGTAGCGCAGGATCTTGATCGCCGCGGTCTCCGGGATCGACCTCCACCGCCATCACCTCGGCGATGAACCCGTACGTGTTCGACGAGTTCACCCGGTCCTCGGCGTCGACGGCCTTCGCGACCGTGAAGCCGAACACCGCGGTCGCCTGGAGCGCGGGCTCCATGCCCTCGGGCAGGACTCGGTGTTCCAGTGCGCGCGGCCGGCCAGGTCCTTGATCGAGTACGACGGGCCCTTGCCGGCTCCGCGGCCGCACGGCGCCGTCGCGAAACTCGAGCGAGGCCGCCGGCAGCTCCATCAGGTGCGCGGCGTAGTCGACGAGCTTGGCCTTGAGCTTGCGCGCGGCCAGGGCGACGGCGCTCGTGCCCACGGAGCCGAAGCGGCTCGAGTAGGTTCCCGACGAGATCGACCACACGCGCGTGAACGTGTCCATCTCGTCGACGACCGTGACGTCCTGGGGCGCCAGCCCAAGCTCGTCGGCGACGATCTGCGACACCACCGTCTGGTGGCCCTGGCCCTGCGGCGTCGTGCCCAGGATCGCGATGACGCGCCCGAGCGGGTCGATCTTGATCGTCGCCGCGTCGACGGCGCCGGACTTCGGCAAGTACTCGGGCTTCGCGCGGAACTGCGGATCGAGCGCCGTGGCGACGTAGCCCATGTTCGACACCGACGGGTCGACGGCCAGCGCGAGCCCGATCCCGACGTAGCGGCCCGCGGCGCGCGCCTTCGCCTGCTCGCGCCGCAGCTCGTCGTAGCGCGCCAGCTCCAGCGCCTTGTCGAAGACGGCCGGGTAATCGCCGCTGTCGTAGAGCCCGCCGGTCGGCGTCCGGTACGGAAACTGATCCGGTTGCGACGAGGTTCCTCTGTCGCACTTCGACCGGATCCAGTCCGAGCCGATCGGCGAGCCGATCCATCATGCCTTCGGTCTCGAAGTACAGATGCCCGCACGCGTAGCCGCGATTGGGCCCGGTGAGGCTCTTGTTGGTCATGACGACCGATGCATCGACTTCGCAGATGCTGGAAGCGGTACGGCCCGACGAAATTGCCGGTCGGACGGAAGCTGCAGCCCGGCTCAGGACTGCGGATGTAGCCGCCGACGTTATCGAGCCACTTGAACCGCATGCCGAGGATCGTGCCGTCCTCGCGCTGCCGCGACCTCACGGTAGGCGACCCGATCCGTCCCGCTCGACGAGGCCAGCAGGTGCTCGCGCCGGTCCTCGATCCACTTGACCGGCACGCCCAGCCGCATCGCGGCGAGGGCGATCAGGGCGATGTACGGGTAGATCGACGACTTGATACCGAACGAGCCGCCGATGTCGGTCGGCACGATGAAGCGCAGCTTGTTCTCGGCCAAGCCCAGCACGCGCGCGGTCAGCGGGTGCATGATGAACGGGCCCCATGAAGTTCGACCACACCGTGCACACGCCGTCGAGCGGATCCCAGCGGGCGATGACGCCGTAGGTCTCGATCGGCGTCGAACCGTATTTCGGGAAGCTGAAGCGCTCGCTCAGGACGACGTCGGCCTCGCGAAACGCGCGCTCGGGCTCGCCGTAGACGAGCCGCCGGTTGCCGGCCAGGTTCGACCCGACCGCCTCGTGCAGGACGGGCGCCGTCGAATCGAGCGCGCGCTCGGGATCGACAACCGTCGGGAGCGGGTCGTAGTCCACCTGGACGAGATCGGCCGCGTCCTCGGCGAGGTAACGGTTCTTGGCCACGACGACCACCACCGGCTCGCCGACGAATCGCACGCGGTCCGTCGCCGCGCAGTAGTAGTGGATCGGCGCCGTTACACCGACCGAGAAGGGCTTGGTGTGCCGCGCGACGTCGGCGCCCGTGATCGCCCCGACGACGCCGTCGAGCGCCAGCGCGGCCGAGAGGTCGTAGCCGCGGATCCTCGCGTGGGGGAGCGGCGAGCGCACGATCGCCGCGTGGCACGCGTTGGCGACCGGCGGGTGATCGTCGATATAGGTGCCACGCCCGGTGAGGAGCCGCCCGTCCTCGACGCGCTTGACCGACTTCCCGATCCAGCGAGCCTCGCTCATGCCCTTCGCAATTCCGCGCGCGGGGCCCGGGCAAGGCTCGGCCTGGACGTCCAGCTTCGCCGGGTCGTGCGGCCGGTGAGCGGGCCGGGTCGACGAGACCCGCTCCCGCCAAGCAGCAATCGGAGGTGAGGCGCCGGGATTGAGCCCAGCCGCTCCGGGGCAGCGGACGCGTGCCGCGTGGTCGAGCGACCCGGCCCGCTCACCCGCCGCACGACCCGGCGAGCACGAACGGCACGCTCGCGTTCTTGGCCACCGCGCGCAGCTGCTCCATCAGGTCGTCGGGAATCGGCACGCCCTGCTCGAGCCGCTCCTTCTTGTTCGCCCGCTCGGGATCGCCGGCCACCAGCACCGGCTGATTCGCATCCACGCGCTTGGCGTTGTGCAGCACGTCGATCACCTGGTCGAGATCTTCCTCGAACTCGCCCTCGGCTCGGAAGGCGCGCGGGTCGATCGCCATGAAGAAGTGGCCGATGTTGTGTGGGTCGGACTGCTTCTGGGTCTGGTTACGGATCGGCGAGAACGAGGCGCCCGCGAGCGTGCCGGCCAGCACGTGCACCATCACCGCGAGCCCGTAGCCCTTGTGGCTCCCCGCCTCGCGCGAGCCGCCCAGCGGCGTGATCCCGCCGTCGCGGTCGCTGACGTGCTGGAACCCCTGGGCCGAGTCGATCACGGTCTTGCCGTCGCCGTCGACGACCCAGCCGGCCGGCAGCGGCTTGTGGTTGAGCTTGTAGACGCGAACCTTGCCGGCGGCGACGGTCGTCGTCGCCATGTCGAGCTCGAATGGCGCGTTGCGCTTGGCCGGCGCCGCGAACGCGAGCGGATTCGTTCCCATCACCGGCTCGGCGCCGAACGTGGGCACCATGGTCACGCCGCGGGTGGCCGACGTCACCATGCCGATCACGCCCCGGTCGGCGGCGATCCGCGAGTAGCAGCCGGCCGCGCCGAAGTGGTGCGAGTTGAACACCGCGACGACGCCGACGCCGACGGTGAGGCACTTGTCGACCGCCAGGTTCATCCCGTACGCGGCGGCTGGGTGGCCGAGCGAGGCGTCGGCGTCGATGAGCGCCATCGCCGCCGTCTCGCGCACCTTCTTGAACGTCGGCCGCATGTTGAGCCGACCGTTGCGGAACTCCTGATCGTAGGTCGGAAGCATGCCGATACCGTGCGAGTCGACGCCTCGCAGATCGGTCTCCACCATCATGTCGGCGGTGGTGTCGGCGTGGGCTTCCGACATCCCCCACGCCCGGAAAACGGACACGAGCTGACGGCGAATCTGCTGGGCGGGAACTCGCATGGCCGGCTCTCCGAGTCGAGACGCTCAGCCGCGGCCGACGAACGGCATCTTGTTGGCCATGACGGTCATGAAGAGCACGTTCGCGTCGAGCGGCATCCGCGCCATGCAGATCACCGCGTTGGCGACGTTCTCCACGTCCATCGTCGGCTCGATCATGGTCGTGCCGTTCGGCTGCGGCACGCCCTTGGCCATCCGCTCGGTCATCGGGGTGGCGGCGTTGCCGATGTCGATCTGGCCGCACGCGATGTCGTACTTTCTCCCGTCCAGAGACGTCGCCTTGGTGAGGCCGGTGATCGCGTGCTTCGTCGAGGTGTACGGCGCCGAGTTGGGCCGCGGCGTGTGCGCCGAGATCGAGCCGTTGTTGATGATCCGCCCGCCCCGCGGGCTCTGGTCCTTCATGATCTTGAAGGCTTCCTGCGTGCACAGGAACGAGCCCGTCAGGTTGGTGTCCACGACCGCCTTCCACTGCTCGACGCTCAGGTCTTCCAGGAGGCCGGCGGCGCCGATCCCCGCGTTGTTGAACAGGAGGTCGAGGCGACCGAACGCGCTCTTGGTCTGCGCGAAGAGCGCGCGAATGGCCTGGGGATCGCACACGTCCGTCGGCACGACCAGCGCTCGGGAGCGGGCGTCGCCGGCCTCGGCCGCCACCTTCTCGAGGGCGTCCTTGCGCCGTCCGGCGAGCGAGACGTGATAGCCCTCTCGCAGCAGCGCGAGCCCGACCGCCTTGCCGACTCCGCTTCCGGCGCCCGTCACGATGGCGACTTTCTTGTCCATATCGATCTCCTGATGGCCTTTGATAGTCGATGTCGCCGACTCTACCACCGATGCGCCGGTTTTTGCCGGGCAGACCGGGGCGCACGGCCGACTCACCGTCTCGGCCCGCACGAGGACAATTCGATCGACGGCCGGGGCGGTCCCAGGCATGATGGGGCGCCCGACGGGGCGCGGGAGGGCTCATGGGCCGGATCGTGTATGCGGCGGCGATGTCGCACGTGCTCTACCCCGACTACTACGGTCAGAATGTCGGGCCCCACGGCCGGCGGATGGTCGAGGAGCTCATCGCGGTCGTGCGCGAGATGGGGCGCACGCTCGCCGCGGCGGCGCCGGACGCGCTGGTCGTGATCGCCGACGATCACCTCAACGTCTTCTCGTTCGACGCGATCCCGGCGCTCTGCGTCCGGGTCGGACGCTCGGTGAACCGCATGGTCCAGGACGACGCCATCGAGTTCGATCGCGCGCTCGACGGTCTGCCCGAGCGCTATCCAGTCCACGAGGACCTGGCCAACGTTATCCTAGAGACGGGCGTGCAGGCCGGGTTCGACTTCGCGGCGTCGTGGTCGGCCCCACTGGATCACGCCTTCCTGAGCCCGGTCTCGACCTTGTACGGCGACCGTCCCGTGCCGCCGCTCGTGCCTTTCTGGGTCAACTGCTTCGTGGCGCCACAGCCGACCGCAAAACGCTGCTTCGAGGCCGGGCGCCACATCGCGCGCGTGGTGGGCGAAGGGCCGTGGAGCGTCGCCGTCATCGCCACCGGCGGGCTCAGCCACTTTCCCGAGCTGTCGTTGGCTCGTATCGGTCAGTCGGATCCGGCGTTCGACCGTCGCATCGTCACGCAGATGGAAGCGGGCGACCACGAGCGGCTCGCCGCCCTCACGGCCAAGGAGCTCCACGAGAGCGGATCGCACGAGCTCCTGAACTGGATGGTGCTGCTCGGCGCGGTGAGCCCGGCCCGCGCCCGCGTTCGCTTCTTCGGCGAGATGGGCCGCATCGATCTCGCGGCGCTCGAGTGGGACGTGGCGTGAGCCGCTACGAGACGAACGTCGTCCTCTATCGGTTGAAGAAGGACGCGGCCTTCCGCGACCGGTTCCGCGCCGACCCACGCCGAGCGCTCGCCGACGCCGACCTCACCGACGACGAGCGTGAGGCCTTCGTACGCTGGGACACCCGCAAGCTGAACGAGCTCGGCGGCTCGCTCCACCTCCTGATCTCGATCCCCGGCTTAAGCGCGCACTAAGAGCGGGTGCACCTGAACCTTCTACACAGTCTTGCCACGATCCGGATGCGTCATCCGAGCGCGGCTGCTCGGCCTTCACTGCAGCCACTGTTGTGCCGGTCTGATGGCGATCCTCCTGGTCATCGGGGTCATGGACCCCCGCGACACGGCCGACAGCGTGACGTCGTGGTTGGCCAGGTGGACGACGATGCCGTTGAACCCGTCTGCGATGGCCGTGTCCTTCATCGGTCGTTGTTCGTCATGAGATAGATTTAGCGCCGGGTATCGGAACGGTGGGAGTGACAAGTGTGACGGGATTCCGATGGACTCGCTGATCACTGCCGCGGCGCGTGCACTCGCGGCGGGCGATCCCCTCGGCGCATTGAACCGGGTCGCCCTGCGCGACGACCCGCCGGCTCTCGCGCTTCGAGGCATCGCGATGGCGCAGCTCGGCGATCTCGTTCGAGCGAAGGCCCTCCTGCGACGTGCTGCGCGTGCCTTCGGCCCGAAAGAGGCTGTGGCCCGGGCGAGGTGCGTCGTCGCCGAGGCCGACGTCGCGCTCGTCTCGCGCGACCTCGGCTGGCCTGCGAAGGCGCTCGACGCGGCACGGGCGACGCTCGAAGAGCACGGCGACCGGGTGAACGCCGCGTATGCGCGCTATCTCGAGGGCCGGCGCCTCCTCTTGATCGGGCGCCTCGACGAGGCCGAGCGCACGCTCGCCGACCTCGACCCAGCGCCCTTCCCTCCCGCGTCGAGAGCGGTCCACGAGCTGGTGGTCGCGGGGATCGCGATACGACGCCTCCGGACGAAGGCGGCCCGCGCAGCGCTCGCGCGGGCCGAGCGCGCAGCGCGCGACGCACGTATCCCTGCGCTCACGGCTGAGGTCGAAAGCGCACTCCTCGTCCTGAACACGCCCGCGGCGCGCCTGATTGCGAGCGGCGCGGAGCGACCCCTCCTGCTCGAGGAGGTCGAAGCGTTGCTGGCGTCGAACGCGTTCGTCGTCGACGCCTGCCGACATGTCGTGCGTGACACACGCAAGGCGGTCTCGCTCGCCAGGCGTCCGGTGCTGTTCGCGCTCGCACGCGCGCTGGGCGAAGCGTGGCCGGGAGACGTGCCCAGGGACACGCTCGTCGCGCGCGCATTCGGATGGAGGCTCGCTGACGAATCGCATCGTGCGCGATTGCGAGTCGAAGTAGGGCGGCTTCGTGCGGTGCTGCGGACGCTGGCCGACGTGAGCGCGACGAAGCGAGGGTTTGCCCTGGCGCCGCGCCGCGCACGCGAGGTCGTCGTGCTGGCGCGGCCCGTCGAAGAGGAGCACGCGGCGGTGCTCGCCTTCCTCGCGGACGGTGAATCGTGGTCGAGCTCGGCCCTGGCGCTCGCGCTTGGAAGGAGCCAGCGCACCGTGCAGCGGGCGCTCGACTCGCTTGCGGCAGCCGGCAAGGTGCAGTCGTTCGGTCGCGGGCGAGCCCGTCGTTGGGTGACCCCGCCCGTGCCGGGATTCGCGACGACCTTGTTACTCCCCGCTCCTCTGCCGATTGACTAGGATGGACGCATGACGAGTCGATCGACCGCCGAGATCGTCCGTGAGTATGGACCCTTTCCGGGTGGCGACCAGGTGCATGGAGTCACGTATGACGGTCAGAACGTCTGGTTTGCCGCCGGAGACAAGCTCAACGCCTTCGACCCGGCGAGCGGGAAAATCCGGCGCTCGATCGATGTCGCCGCGCACGCAGGAACGGCCTTCGACGGCCAGTACCTGTATCAGCTCGCCGAGGATCGCATCCAGAAGATCGATCCGAAGACGGGCCGTGTGGTCGCGACGATCCCGGCGCCCGGCGGCGGCGGTGACTCGGGGCTCACGTGGGCCGAAGGGACGCTCTGGGTGGGGCAGTATCGGGACCGGAAGATCCATCAAGTCGATCCTCAAACGGGGGCGATTCTTCGCACGATCGAGTCCAGCCGCTTCGTCACCGGGGTCACCTGGATCGACGGAGAGCTCTGGCACGCCACCTGGGAAGGTGACGAGAGCGAGTTGAGGCGAGTCGATCCTCGAACGGGAGAAGTTTTGGAGACGCTCGAGATGCCGCCCGGAGTCGGCGTCTCGGGGCTCGAGTCCGATGGCGGCGATCAGTTCTTCTGCGGAGGAGGCCCGAGCGGGAAGGTGAGAACCGTCCGCCGGCCCAGGCGAGGCTAAGCCGCTAGAGCTCGCGGAGCGCGAAGGCGATCGGGGCGCGGGCGGCGCGCACCGCCGGAGGCACGCCGCCCACGAGTCCCATCAGCAGCGCGAAGGCGAGGCCCATCGCCAGGAGATCGGGCGTGACCCGGAACGCGAAGGCCAGGTGCGAGAAGGTCTGCCAGTTGATGGTGCCCGTCGTCAGCCCATTCAGTGGCAGCACGACCACGCAGCCCAGGAGGCCGCCGACGAGCGCGATGCACAGCGACTCGACCACGAACGACACGACGACGCTCGCCGCTGCCGAAGCCCGAGCGCGCGCAAGGTGGCGATCTCGCGCGAGCGCTCGGACACCGCCGAGTACATCGTGTTGAGCGCGCCGAAGACCGCGCCCATGCCCATCACCACGGCGACGATCGAGCCCAGCACGGTGATCAACGTCGTCAGCTGCCGCGACTGCTTGGCGTAGTAGTCGATCTCGCGGTCGATCTGGACGGTCACGCGCGGATCGGCGTCAGCGCGTCCTTGAACCCGGTGAGCGCGTCCGGCGACGTGAGCCGAGCGGTGGCCGACTGGAACATGTTGAGCGGGCGCTGGTACACCTGCCGCAGGACGCTGAAGTCGCACCAGAGCTCCGAGTCGTAGGCGGTGCCGCCGCTGTCGAACACGCCCACCACCGTCCACGTGCCGCCGCCGAAGCGAACGGTCTGGCCGAGATCGAGGCCCTCGTAGCTCGCGGCCACGTTGCGCCCGACGAGCAGCTCCGACAGCCCGGGCTGAAAGGCGCGGCCGGCGACGATCTTCACGGTCGGCCGGACCGCCAGCGCCTTGGGCGACACGCCGCGCACCTGAGCATTACCCTCGATGCCGCGGCCCTTCAGAGGAAACGAGGCGATCACCACGACCTCGGGGCTGACCAGCGGCCCCGCGTCGCCGCGCGCGACGCCCGGCGCGTCCTCGATCACCCGGACCTGCTCGAGCATCACGCTGCTGTCCATCTCGGAGGTGGCGCCGGCGCGCCGGACGATCGCGTTGCTGCGTGGAGCCGGAGGCCGCCAGCGTGGCCTCGAACCCGCGCGCCAGCGAGAGCATGGCCACGAAGACGCCGACGGTGCCCGCGATGCCGAGCACGGCCACCACGGTGGACGTCCACCGCGCGCCGAGGCTTCGCACGTTGTAGACGAGGGGAATCGCCACGTCAGACCCGCCGGAGCGCGTCGACGACGCGCAGCCGGCTGGCCGACAGCGCCGGGAGAATGCCGGCCGCCAGCCCCACGGCCAGCGCCAGGCCGAGCCCGGTGGCGATCGACTGCGGCGAGACGTAGAAGAAGGGCAGCAGGCCGCCGGTCGGATCGCCCGCGCAGCGTGAAAAGCTTCGCCAGGCCGAGCCCGACCCCGCCGCCGACCACGGCCACGATCATCGTCTCGACGATGACCAGGGCCAGCACGAACCCGTCGCGGAAGCCCACCGCCTTCAGAACAGCCAGCTCCCGCGTGCGCTCGCGCACGGCGATGGCCATGGTGTTGCCGGTCACGAGCAGGAGCGTGAAGAAGACGACGCTGCCGACGCTCATGATCAGGAGCTGGATGTTGCCCATCTGCTTCACGAACGAGGCGGCGAAGGCCTTCTCGGTGTCGGTCTTGGTCTCGGACGGCGAGTTTGCGAACTGATCGTCGATCACCTTGACCAGGCGCACGGCGTCGTCGGGGTTGGCGATCCGGACGACGTACCAGCCCACCACGCCTTTCGTGAACGTCTTGCGCTCGTCGAGATAGTCCCAGCGGAACCAGAACTGCGTGGTGTCGTCCTGAACCCGGCGCCCGCGGTAGATGCCGCGGATGTTGAACTCCCAGTTGCCCGGGAAGATCGTGCCCTTGACCGGAATGCGGTCGCCGATCTTCCAGTTGAAGCGCTCGATCAGCGCCTCGCCCACGATCGCGCCCTCCTTGTCCGCGAGGAAGGCCTGCCACTGATCGTCGGGAACGATGAACTCCGGGTACATCTCGCGATACCTCTCGCGGTCGATCGCGAACTGCGGAAAGAAGTTGCGCTCGTCCTGGTACACGCCGCCGAACCAGTTGGCGAACGTCACCCCCGTCACGCCGGGAATCCTCGCCAGCCGATCGCGATAGGCGAGCGGCAGGGGCTGGATGATCGACACGCGGTTCAGGACGACGAGCCGGTCGACCCCGGCCACCTCCACGCCCTGGTTGAAGGCGCCGTCGACCGCCGCCAGGATGCCGAAGAGAAACAGCGCGACCGCGAACGAGCCCGCCGTCAGGCCGTGCGGGTTTTCTTTCGGAGCAGGTTGCTCACGACGAGATGCAGGTACTTCATCGCCGATCTCCGCCGGCCGCGTTTCGGCGCTCGCTGCGCCTGCGCCGAACCGCGGCTCGGCTGGCGAGCTCCCTCACCGCGCCCGCCCCGCCGTCACGGATTCGACGAGCACGCCCTTCTCCAGATGGAGGACGATGCGCGCGCGCTCCGCGGCCAGCGGGTCGTGGGTCACCATCAGCGCGGTCTTGCCGTGATCCCGCACGAGGCGGTCGAGCAGGTCCAGGACCTCGTCCGCGCTCTTCCGGTCGAGATCGCCCGTCGGCTCGTCGCACAAGAGAAAGGTCGGATCGGCCACGATCGCGCGCGCGATGCCCACGCGCTGCTCCTGTCCGCCCGACAGCTGTCGCGGGTAGTGGCGCATCCGGTCGCCGAGCCCCACGACCGCCAGCGCCGTCTCCACGTGCCGGCGCCGTTCCGCCTTCGACAGGCTCGTGAGCAAGAGCGGCAGCTCGACGTTCTGGAACGCCGTCAGCACCGGAATCAGGTTGTACATCTGGAAGACGAACCCGACGTGGCGCGCGCGCCACGCCGTCAGCTTCGCGCCCGACATCCGGGTGATCTCGTCCCCCGCCACCGTGACGCTCCCGGCCGAGGGCACGTCGAGGCCGCCGAGCAGGTTCAGCAGGGTAGTCTTGCCCGAGCCGCTCGGCCCCATGAACGCGACGAAATCACCCGCGTCGACGTCGAGGTTGAGCCCCTGGAGCACGTGGATCTCCTCACCGCCCCGGCGAAAGGTCTTCCCGAGCCCGCGTGCCTGGATCAGGCTCTTGCCGTTCCCACGACCATCGATGCTGACCATGACTCTCCTGTTTTGTCTAGAGGCGCGCTTCGGCCGGCGGGGCCCCAACCCCGCGACGGCCTGCAGCGCGCACTGCCGGGCTAGCGCTTCACGCGGACGGCCTGGCCGTCGCGCAGTTGTTTGACCCCGGTTGTGACGACCTGCTCGCCATCGGAGAGGCCGGCGATGACCTCTTGATCGTTGCCGCGCGCCTGTCCCAGCCGCACCGCGCGCCGCTCGACGCTTCCCATCGCGGTGCACGAACACCGCCGCGGTGCCGCCCTCCTCGACCAGCGCCGCCTTCGGTGATCAGGACCCGTCCCGCGGCGGCCGGCGCGGCCCGCTCCTCGCCGAGAAACGTGACCTTGACGCCCATGTCGGGAAGGATGCGAGGATCCAGGCGATCGAAGGTCGCCCGTACCTTGACGGTCGCCTTCTGGCGGTCGGCCGTCGGGATCACGGTGCGGACCTTGGCCGGGATCTGCCAGTCCGGGTAGGCGTCGAGCACGGCCGTGAGCGGCTGGCCCGTCTTCACCCGCGCGATGTACGACTCGTTCACGTCCACCTCGATCTCCAGCGACGCCATGTCGACGATGGTCGCGATGCCCGTGCGCGTGAAGCCGCCGCCGGCGGACACCGGCGAGACCATCTCACCGCGCTGCGCGTCCTTGGACACCACGATGCCGCCGAACGGCGCGCGCACCGTGCAGTTGTCGAGGTCCTGCTGCGCGACCTTCACTCGCGCCTCGGCGGCGCCGACCTGCTCGCGCGCAAGCACGATCCGCGCCTTCAGGCTGTCCACCGCCATCCTGGCCTGATCGCGGCTCTGCTCGGCCACCAGCTTGCGCTCCCACAGTTCCTCGACCCGCCGCAGCTCGCGCTCGGCGTTGTCCAGATTCACGCGCAGGTCGCCCAGCGTGGCGGCGATGGCGTCGCGCTCCGCCATCGCGGAAGCCAGCCGCGCTCGAGCGTCGGAGTCGTCGAGCTTGGCCAGGACCTGTCCCGGCTCGACGCTGCATGCCCTCGTCGACGTAGATCTCGTTCACCCTCGCGGTGATCTTGGCGGCGATGGTCGCGCGCTGGCGAGGGGTCACGTACCCGCTCGCGTTGAGCAGCGCGGCGCGGCCCCCCTTGTCGGCGCGCACGGCCGCCACCTCGACCTCCGGCAGCCGTCTCGCGGAACGCGACGAACAGGCCGGCCGCGAGCGCGAGCAGCGCCGCGACCGCCACGGCGATCGAACGCCGGCCGAGTCGACGCGGACCGCGCCGGGCGTGCTCGTCGATCCGAAGCGTCGAGAGATCGGGGGTGCTCATGAATCCAGGGTAGCAAGTCCGCGGCACCGCGCCCGCCGAGGTCCTCGCGCTGCAGGCCGTCGCGGGGCTGGGGCCCAGACCGAGCGCGCTTCTAATCATTTCGGATACTCTACCGGCAAGGAGACGCCACCGTGAAGCAACCGTCGGGGCTCGCGCGCCTGGTCCTGGTCCAGCTGGACAGGCCGGAACATGGGTCTGGCTCGCGAGGTGCTCCTCCGCGAGGCCAAGCTCGACGAGCGGCAGCTGCGGGATCCGGATGCGCGAATCCCTCTGGATGCGGTCGCACGCCTCTGGCGCGTCGCCGCTGCGCACGTGCGACGACCCGGCGTTCGGGCTCCGACTCGGCGCCGAGACCTCGGTGCGCGACTGGGGCCTCGTGGGCTATGCGGTGGCCTTCAGCAGCACCTCGGCTCCGCGCTCAATCGCTTCGCCCGCTACAGCCGGGTCGTGTCCGACGCGCTGGTCGTCCGGATCGACACGGAGCGCGACGCGACCTGGGTGCGCCTGGACGTTCAGCCGGCGCTGCGCGCGTTCCGGCCCGCCGTTGATGCGCGCCTCGCGGCCATCTTGTCGGCGTGCCGGGAGATCGCCGGCGCGCCGGTCACGCCGCTCCTCGTCCAGCTCTCGTATCGACAGCCCGCCGACGTCAAGGACTACGAGCGGTTCTTCGGCGCGCCGCTGGAGTTCGGCGCGCTGGCCTCGTCGTTTCTCCTTCGCAGCCGAGGACCTGGCGCGGCGGGTGGCCGCTGGCCGACAAAACGCTGGTCGGCTATCTCGAAACTCTCGCCGACCAGCAGCTCGCGAGCATCGGCAAGGAGCGAACGCTGCGCGAACAGGTCTCCCGCGTGCTGTGGGCCGAGCTGAGCGAGCGGACGCCGACTCTGGAAGGCGTCGCGCGCACCCTGGGCGTCAGCGCCGCGGACGCTCCAGCGCCAGCTCCGCCAGGAGGGAACCACCTTCGCGAAGCTCCTGGCCGAGATTCGTCGAGAAATGGCGCCGGCGCTGCTGCGCGACGGCCGGCACGGCGTCTCCGAAGTGGCCTTTCTGCTCGGCTACGAGGATCCGAGCGCGTTCCGGCGGGCGTTTCAGCGGTGGTTCGCGCGATCGCCCCGGGCGTTCCGCGCCTCGGCCAGCTGAGGGTCGCGTCGGCCGCCCGCGCCGATGTCGTCGACGACCCGAAACTTGTCGCCCAGGACCCCGGTTACGAGCCTCCGCCCTCGATAACATCTATGGTGTATGAACAACGGACATGTGCCCGAGCTCCAGGGCATCCACGTGCTGGTGATCGACGACGATCAGCTGGCCCGTCACTTCCTCCGGTCGGTGCTCGAGTTCTCCGGCGCGATCGTCACCGCCGCCGGGGCCGCCGACGCGCTCAGAGCCGCGCTCATCGCCGACGTCATCGTGTGTGATCTCGTATCGGCCGAGTCGGCGGGACGCGAGTTCCTCGCGCAGCTCCAGGCGCTCCACGTCCGCCTGGGTCGCACGGTCCCGGCCATCGCGGTGGTGCCGGCCGGGACCCGGAGCGCGCGCGTACGGGCCGCCGGCTTCCAGATGCACTTGCTGAAGCCGGTGGACGGCGACGAGCTCCGCGCCGCCGTCCTCGAGATCAACCGCCACTAGTCCTCCGACGCTCAGGTCTTCGCGCGATCGGCGGGGACTAGAGCGCGATGAGCCCGTGCCGCACGCCTGACGTGACCGCCTCCGTGCGGCTTGCCGCTCCCAGCTTGGCGAGGATCGAGGCGACGTGGAATTTCACCGTCTGCGTCGAGATCCTGAGCCCGGCGGCGATGGCTCGATTGCTCCTTCCTTCCGCCATCATCTCGAGGATCTCGAGCTCGCGCGGTGTCAGGGGCGCGGCACCGCTACGCGGCTCGGCGGCTCGGGGGAATGAGGGGCCCTTCAGCGCGTCGGGATGGAGCACGACGAGGCCTGCCCTCACGGCCGCGATCGCGGCCACCAGCTCCTCGGCGGTCGCGTCGTCGCGAAGCACCGCGCGAACGCCCGACCGGCGAGACTGAGCCGTCCAGAACGCGCCGGGCGCCGAGGAGAGCAGCACGATGGCCTCGACGCTCGGTCGGCCGCGGAGCTGCTCGAGCGCTCGCGCGGCGGCGTCCGACGGGAGCGCGAGCACGACGACCGCGCGACCGTGGTCGTCGAGACGGCGGGCGAGCTCCGTGGGGCCGCTCACAGTCACCGGCAGACCGGAGCGGGCACGCAGCATCGCCTCGACGCGGGCACCAACCACTTCAGCACCCGCGACCACGACGACCGCGACCGAAGGCTCGCGCTCCCGCGGAACGGGCGGCAGTGGCCGGCGTTCGACCACGCTCACCCCCGAGCGCCCTGGACGAAGCGAGTGACCGCGCTCATCGGCACCGCGAGGGCCAAGGGGCCGGCCGCCCTGGAGTTCAAGCCGATCACGCAGCCCGATGCATCGGCAAGCGGACCGCCGGAGTTTCCCGGCGCCAGACGCAGGTCCGCCTGGATCCACGAGGGCCCATCCCGATCGATCGGACCGATCGCGCACACGATGCCGGTGCTCAGCGCGCCGCGAACCCCGAGCGGGTGGCCGATGGCGGCGACGAACGATCCGATCCGGAGGGTGTCCGGTGCGGCAAGCGTTGCGCCCGGCACGCCCGTCCCCGGAACCTCGAGAAGCGCGAGATCCGCATCCCGATCGCGGGCCACCACACGCGCGCGCAGACATCGGCCGTCGACCAGACGCAGGGTCACCTCGGGCCGCCGCACGACGTGCGCATTGGTGACGACGCAGCCCGCCGGCCACAGCACGCCCGACCCGAGGAGCTCACCGGCATCCATCACCTCGACGGTCACCCTGCGGAGCTGCTCCGCGAGCGCCGCGATGTCGATCAACGCGTTCATGGCTATTGCGCGGCACCTCGGCCGGTGGCAAGCCCCGACGGCCGGCGGCGCGCACGGCCTCGGCTATCGGCGCGGGCGCTCGCCGACGGTCACCGGCACATCCCTCGGCTCGCCACCACGAAGCACCGACGCGGTGATGCTCTCGCCGACGCGGTCCGGTCGCAACGCCGACTTGAGGTCGGTAGGATCCGTGATGCGGTTCGCGCCGAGCGAAACGATGACGTCGCCGATCATGAGGCCGGCCGCGGCGGCCGGACTTCCCGCCTGCACCTCCACCACGATGACGGCCGTCTGCTGATCGAGATTCAGCTGCTGCCGCACCGGCTCCGGTAGACGCACGGGCTGCGTGCTCACGCCGAGATAGGCTCGTGGAATCCGCCCGCGGCGTAGCAGCTCGTCGACCACACGGTTCACGGCCGACGAGGGTATGGCGAGCTGCCAGTGCCGGGACGCGCCTGACGTGTTGATACCCAGGACTCGTCCTTGCACGTCGACCAGTGGGCCGCCGGAGAAGCCCGGGTAGAGCGTCAGATCGAGGTGCAGCAGTTCGCCCGCGGCGGTCCGCCCGCCCCGGCCCTCGCCGATCGAGCTCACCACGCCCCAGCTCGCTCGCGGACCCGCGCCCAGCGCCAGCACGATGTGGCCGGCGCGCACCGCGCTCGAGTCCGCGACCTCAGCCACGGCGACGCCGGGCGCGTCGATCTTGAGGACGGCGATGTCGATCGTCGGGTCGCGGCCGGCGACCCGCGCCGTGAGCGCTCGGCCGTCGGGGCTCGTGATCGCGACTTCCTCGTCGACGTGCACCGTGTGATCGGCCGTGACGACCAGCCCCGAGCGCCAGTGCACGCCGGTCGAGCCGAGCCGGGCGCGCCCGTCGACCTTGAACACGGCGCGTCCGGCACGCTCGACGGCGGCGGCGAGATCGTTCGAGAGGCTCTGCAACCCGTCCATTCGATCCTCCATGCGATCAGGCTATCGTTCACCGCCAGCATGCCCGCGGGCGATCGGACAGAGAATCGCCCGAATGGGTGGGGCGCGACGGATCCTACGACGGGCCTTCCGGGGCTTCGAGCTCTCGCCGCTAGTGGCCGGCGCCCGCCACCGCGATCCCGGTGAAGGTCGCGAGGCGCTTGGCCATCGGCGTGTTGCGGCTCCGCCCCACGCGCACCTGACCGTCGACGACGACGCACGAGATGCCGGGGATGTCGCCGCGGGCGATGGCGGTCAGCGCGTCGCGGGCGAGCGACGCTGACGGCGCGTCGCACACGACCAGGTCGGCCGGAGCGCCCACGGCGATCGTGCCGGTGCCGGCCGCCAGGCGAAAGGCGCGCGCGTTGTTCCCGGTCGCGAGCGCGATCACGACTTCCGGCGCGAGATCCGCGAGCGAAGCGAGCTCGCAGACGCTCTTCATGACCCCGAGTGGCATCACGCCGGTCCCGGTTGGCGTGTCGCTGGCGACGCACACGCGATCCAGGACGTCGGCCTCGCGCGCCCGCCTCACGATGTGGAGCGCCGACCGCAAGTTGCCGGCCTGAACGATCTGCAACGTCATCGGCGACTCGGCGATGATCCGGTCGAGCCCCGCCTCGTCGAGCGACGTCGTGCCGCCGTTCACGTGACCGCAGACGTCCGGTCTCAGGTGAAGCAAGACCTCGTGGCTGATCGGGCTCGAGCCCGGGATCGAGGAACCGCCGCTGTGGGACATGACGCAGAGCCCGTGCTTCTGCGCGAGTCGCACCTCGGGCTCGCCGTCACGCGGCTGGGCGTAGCCGCCGAAGCCGTACTTGGCGTGGCGAACCCCGTGCTTGGCCATCTCGGCGAAGTCCGCGTCCGTGAGGCCGGGCTCGAGCACCACCGAACCCGCGTTGACCTTCATCCCGTTGGGGTGGAAGTGCTCGAAGCATTTGGCCGCGGCGATCGCCAGAGCCTTCGACGCCGCGGCGTCGTGCGGCCGGCCCGGGGCGTGCACGCCCTCGCCCGCCGACACGACCGACGTGATCCCGCCATGCACGTACGAATCCAGAAAATCCACCGTCTTCTGTCTTGGCGTGTAGTCCCCCAACACCACATGACAGTGCGAATCGATCAACCCCGGAATCACCGTCGTCCCCAAACAATCCACCACCACATCCGCCCGAGCCGCCCCAGTCCGCGAGCCGCCCCAATCGCAGCAATCCGCCCGTCCGAAACGAGAATGCGTCTCGGCCTCAAGCCTAGGCGCCCCCAAAATCCCAGTCGCCACGACCCCAATGTTCACCAAACCCAGCGTGGCCACTAAGCCTCCTCCGGATCTACGATTGCACGCCTTGACAGGCCGACGGGCGCGGCAGCCGGGTGCGGTCGGGGTCGAAGGGACCCGTTCCCGCGACGCGGCCGACGGACCCCCGCACGCCCGGATGGAGCCCAGCCGCCGCGGGGCAGCGCACGCGCGCCGCGTGGTCCTCTCGACCCCGACCGCACCCGGCTGCCGCGCCCGCCGGCCTGCCGCAAAGCGCACGCCACGCTAGTACTCCGCCGAGGCAACGGTCGACAAGTCGTTTGGCGGCTATCCCAGTCGTAAGACCGGAACATGCGCCGATTCACGACCGGCTGCGACGCCGAGTAGAACATCTCGTACTGGAGCTGACGGCCGCCGAACTCGGTGCCGACGAAGTCCCAGATGAGCTTCACGAGCTTGATGCGCTCGCGGGCTCCCGCGGCGGCCGCCTGGTAGTAGCGCTCGGTGTCGGCGCGGGTCTCCGCGCTCGTGAACGCGGCCTCCGACGACGGCACGGTCTGGAACGCGCCGCCCGCCAGCTCGCGCAACGTGCGATTCATGTCCACGATCAACCGGCGCTGCAGACCCATGCCGGCGTAGATGTACTGCGGGTGCGGGCGCGCGTAGCCGCGGGTGATCAGAGGATCGCGCTCGGCGGCCTTCACCAGCGCGTCGAACGCCGCGCACAGCGTCGCGATGTCGCCGCCGAGCGTGGCCTGGACGCCGGCGTCGCCGTCGGCGGTCTGGATCTCCGCGAGCCGGACCGCGAGCCCGGCCATGAATTCGAGCTTCACGCCGAAGCGGACGAGCGCCTGGAAGTTCGCGGTGGTGTGCGACGGCGAGTCGTGGAACTGCGCGTTGACCAGGTCGACGTTCCGGTAGATGAAGACGTGCTCCCAGGGCACGAGGACGTCGTTGAACACGACGGTGGTGTCGACCTCGTCGAAGCGGGACGACAGCGGATAGTCGAAGACGCTCGTCGCTATCGACGCGAAGGGGCGCCGCGGGTAGAGACGCAGCCCCTCGGCGTTCATCGGCATGACGAGCGAGATCGCGTAGTCCTCGTCACCCGGCACCAGCGGGGTGATGTAGGACACGAAGAGCCAGTCGGCCATCGTCGCCGACGTGGCAATCGCGTGGGCGCCGCGGACGACGATTCCCGCCGCGGTCTCGCGCACCACGCCCGGATGCAGGAACGGCTCCGGGTGCCGATGAGCGGGGCGCGATCGATCCACCTGGGGCGGCACGATCGCGTAGGTCACGTAGAGATCTTCGTCACGGGCGCGGGCGTAGAAGTGCTCCACGTTGTCGCCAAAGCGCGCGCCGGCGCCGTCGAAGAGATGCCGCCATGCCGAGAAGGCCGTGAGGACGCACGCGACGTGGTCAGGGGTGCGGCCCATGAGCCCGAACGACGGCTCGGCCCAGAACCGATGCGCGCGTCGCCGGGCGCCGAGGTCCTCCGCGGAGCGCGGGACGAGCCACATGTTGCCGTGCCGCGCGCCCGTCGCCGGGTCGGCGAACGTCAGCGCCGGGTCGCTCTCCGCGGCCTTCGCGCGGTCGTAGGTCTCGGCGATCCGCCGGATGGGCTCGACGAACGCGGGATGCTTGGTGACGTCGTCGACGCGCTCGCCGTCGAGGTACACCGCCCGCCCGTCTCGGAGGCTCGCGACGTACGCGTCACCGCTGCGCATAGCCGCGCTCACCTTGCCACAGGCCGCCGGCAATAACAAACGCCGGGCCCCCGCCGGCCGAGGCGACTGTGGCGGCAGTTCGCCGCCGCAGGCCGTCGCGGGGCTGGGGCCCCGCCGGCCGAGGCGCGACTATGATAATGTCCGCCACCGTGAGACGTCCGCCCCTCGCGGTCGTGCTCGTCGCCCTCGTGATGCTGGCGCTCGGTGAGACGGCCGGCGCCGCGATGTCACGGCTCAAGCCCGAGCTCCAGCGCTACGCGACAGCTCGCGTCGCCGCCAACGCCCCGGCGCACGGGCTCTCCGGCTCGGGCGAGTACGACGACGAGGTGCGCGAACGCGCGATCTTCACCGCCGAGGCCGGGCTCGCGTTCTTCCACCTCCACGGCGAGGGTGTCGGTCTGGTCCTCTTCTTCTCGAGCGCGCTGGTGGCGGCGGTCGTGCCCGGGCGACGCGCGCGGGCCGCCCTCTACGTGCTCCTGACCGTGGGCGGGCTCTTTCCGCTCGGCTACCTGGTCTACGGCGCCGCCGTGCTCGAGCTGGGGCGCGACGCGGGGATCGAGCTGGCCGAGCGCTGGGTCCTCACGCCGCTGGGGGTCTCGGCGATCGCCGGGCTCGTCGGGCTGTGGCTCGCCGCCGCGCGACGTCGCACATGACGGGAGCCGACTCACCGACGTGGCGGGTTCCGCCGCGCTGGGTGCTGCTGGTCGCCGTCCTCTCGATCGTCGTGGCCGAGATCGGGGGCGGCGCGATGGCCCGCTTCAAGGTCGAGCTGACGCGCTGGGCCCGCGACGGCATGCTCGCGCGCCCGAGCGTGCACGGCCTGGTCGGCGTGCGGGACGTGGACGAGCGAATCCTCGACGAGGCGCTCGTGAAGTTCGACGCGGGGCTCCGGCTCTTCCACATGCACGCCGAGGGCATGGGGCTCGTGATCATCGCCACCTCGATGGTCGCGGCCACCGTGATCCCGAGCGGGGCGGTTCGGCGGACGATCATCGCCCTTCTCACCGCGGGCGGAGCGGGCTATCCTGTCGGCTACCTCGTATGGAGCGTGCTGATTCCCTCGTACGGACTGCAGCGAGCGAAGACGATCGCCGAGTGGCTCGTCTGGATCCCGTTCGGCTCCGCCACGATCGTCGCGCTCTGGTGCCTCGCCGGGCTCGTCGCATGGTCGATGCTCGATCGCCGGCGCGGATGATCGGCCGCGCGCTCCTGGTACCGGCGCTCCTCGCCGCGGTCGCCGCGTCCACGAGCCCGGCCTTCCCTCACCACGTCGGCGCGTACGTGCCAAAGGACAACGCGGTCACCACCAACTTCAAGCAGGTGAAGTTCTCGGTCCAGGCCAAGAAGTACGACGTGGCGCTGCGGCTCTTCGACGACGGACCGCTGCGCGCCGAGATGCGCGCGCACGCCGCCACCCTGCCGCCGGGTCTCGAGGACGGGACGCGCGCCGCGCTCGCGGCCAGCGACGGCCCGGAGGTCGAGCGGAGCCTCATGATCTTCTTCGCCGCGCTCTCGCGCGATCTGGCCCTCGAGGCCGACCGGCAGCTCGCCCGGCCCGACACCACCGCGGAAGCGCGCGTCGCCACCGCCCGCAAGTTCCTGGAGGCGATCTGGCGCTACTACAACCTCGTCGACTTCGCCGTCGCGACGCGCGACAACAAGACGTCGGTCGCCCTCCGTCTGGCCTTCGACGACGCCGAGAGCGCCGTGAAGCCGGCGACCGCCGGGGCCGCGCCGGCCGACTCGGCCGCTCTCCGCAAGCCGCTGCAGCGAATCGCACAGGCTCTCTCGACCCTGATCGAATCGTCAACGCCACCGTCGTCGTCAACGACACCAAGGAGGAACTCATGAAGCGCGTGACATGGGGATTCACGATGCTGGTCGCCATCGCCGCACTGGCCTGGATCGCGGCGCCGGCCGTCTCCCAGCAGAAGGTCGTGAAGATCGGCGACCTCGGCTCCAAGGTCGGCGTCTTCGAGGGCTACGGCAAGTACCAGACGTGGGGCATCCAGATGGCGGTCGAGGAGCTGAACGCCAAGGGCGGTGTCCTGGGCAGCAAGCTCGAGATCGTCTCCGAGGACGACGAGACGAAGCCCGCGCCGGCGGTGCGCAAGGCCGAGAAGCTCATCTTGCAGGACGACGTGAAGCTGCTGGTGGGCGCCGTCTCCAGCGGCGCGACCCTGGCGGTGATGGACGTCACCAAGAAGCACAAGACCATCCACTGGAACTCGGTCTCGTGCGCCGAATTCATGCGGACCACGAAGTTCCACAAGTACTACTTCTCGAACCAGCCCGACTCGCGGATGCAGGCCACCGGGCTGGCCAAGTACATCGTCGACAAGATGGGCAAGAAGGTCTACATCTTCTACACCGACTACGCGATGGGCCAGTCGGACGGGCGCCAGTTCAAGACCGCGCTCGAGAAGCTCGGCGGCGAGGTGGTCGGCGTCGCGGGCGCGCCGCTCGACACCAAGGACTTCAGCCCCTGGTTCGGCGCCATCAACCAGTCGAACCCCGACGTGCTGTTCCTGGCGTTCGCGGGGACCGACTCGCTCAGGCTGATGACCCAGCTTCACTCCTTCGGCATGACGAAGAAGTACAAGCTGGCGGGCATCGACTGCTTCCTCCTGCAGCAAGACCTGGTAGCCATCGCCGAGCCGATGGAAGGCTTCGTGCAGCTGAACCACTTCTCGCCGTTCAACCCCGACGCGAACATGCAGGCCTACAACGCCCGCTTCAAGAAGAAGTTCGGCACCGACGCCAACATCGCCGCCGGCTCGTACGACGCCGTACTCTTCTGGGCGGCGGCTGTCGAGAAGGCCAAGACGTTCGACCCCGACAAGGTGGCCGAGGCGCACGAGGGCATGTGCATCGACAACACGCACATTGGCCGCCAGTGCATCCGCAAGGAAGACCACCAGGTCATCATGGACATGCACCTCTACCAGGTGAAGGGCGGCAAGAACCTCCCGATCGCCAAGATCGCCGGCAGCGACTCGATCGGCGAGGCGATGGTCGGCAAGGACCCCATCGAGGGGTTCACGTGGGAGATCAAGAAAAAGTAGTTGGACTATCTCGTCGCGGTCCTGCTGCCGCAGCTCCTGCACGGCCTCGTCTTCGGGGCCGCGCTGGGGCTGCTGGCGCTGGGCCTGACCGTGATCTTCGGGCTGCTCGGTGTCATGAACTTCGCCCACGGCGAGCTCTACATGCTGGGGGCCTACGCTGGGATCGCCGTGGTCGGCGCGACCCAGTCGTTCTGGGCGGCGCTCGTGGTGGCCCCGCTGGCCGTCGGCGCGATCGGCGCCGTGACGGAGGCCACGACGCTCCGACCGCTCTATCGCCGTGAGCCCCTCTACGGGCTCATCCTCACGTTCGGCCTGGCGCTGGTGTTCCGGGAAGGCGTGCGCCAGATCTGGGGCGGCGACATGCGGCGCATCCTGCCGCCGTTCACCGGCTCGACGCCTCTGCTCGGGATGACATACCCGAACTACCGCCTGTTTCTCCTGGTCGCGTCCTCGACGCTCCTGCTCGCGATCTGGCTCTTCTTCACGCGGACCCGTGCGGGGATCCTGGTGCGGGCCGCCGTGCAGGACGCCGAGATGCTCGACGGCCTCGGCGTCAACGTCCCGCGCGTGTTCACCCTCACCTTCGCGGGCTCGGCCGCCCTCGCGGCTCTGGCCGGGCTGCTCCTCGCCCCCGTCTTCACGGTCTATCCGCAGATGGGTGTCGAGATGATCCTTCTGGCGTTCATCGTCGTGATCCTCGGCGGCATGGGCTCGATGGGCGGCTCGGTGGTCGCCGCCTTCGTCATCGGGCTCGCCCAGAGCCTCCTGACGCTCTGGATGAACCCGCAGCGGGTCGCGATCGCGATCTTCGCGATCATGATCGTGATCCTGATCGTGCGGCCGCGGGGCTTCTTCGGCCGCGAGGGCGTGCTTGAGTAGAGCCATCTCGTGGCGGGCCGCGGTCGTGTGGGCTCTGCTGGCGCTGCTGCCGGCGCTGCCGTTCATGTCGAAGTTCTACCTGCTGCTCGCGTTCGACGCGCTCCTGTTCGGCGCGATCGCGATGAGCCTCGACCTGCTCATGGGCTACACCGGCCTCGTCTCGTTCGGCCACGCCGCGTTCTTCGGTCTCGGCGCCTACGCGAGCGCCGTGCTCCTGGAGCGCGGGATCGTGTCGCTCTGGGTCTGCCTCCTCTTCGCGATCCTGGTCGTCGGCCTGTACGCCATCGTGGTCAGCTTCTTCGCCACGGCGCGCCGCGGGATCTACTTCGCGCTGCTCACCTTGATCTTTGCCGAGGTCGTGTACACGTTCTTCCGCTACACGCAGACCTTCGGCGGCTCGGACGGGATCCAGGGCGTCCCGTCGCCGCGGCTGATCGGAGATTTCGCCATCGACACGCCGCTGCGCAACTACTACCTGGTCCTGGTCTACCTGGGCTTCGCCTACCTCGCGTGCCGAGTGCTCGTCACCTCGCACTTCGGCCGCGTGCTCGTCGCGATCCGCGAGAACGAGGACCGCGCACGCTTCCTCGGCTACAACGTCCAGCGCTACAAGATGGCCGTGTGCATGATCTCGGCGCTCCTGACCGGCCTCGGCGGCGCGCTCTACCCCGGGCGCTCGGCGTTCGCGACGCCCGACCTCATGCTGTGGACCGTGTCGGGCGAGTTCATCATTATGGTCATGATCGGCGGCCTGGGGACCCTGGCCGGCCCGGTGGTCGGCGGCGCGTTCTTCGTCCTGCTCCAGGAAAAGGTCTCGTCGTACGTGGACTGGTATTTCATCGTGATCGGCCTGGTCCTGATCTTCATCGTGCTCTTCATGCCCAGGGGCCTGCTCGGGATCCGCGAGCTCCTCGGCGGCCGCCGATGGCGCACGACTCTGTAGTCCTCGAGGTCGACTCGGTCTCGAAGAGCTTCGGCGCCCTCGCAGCGCTCTCGAAGGTGAGCTTCGCCGTCCGTCAGGGCCACGTCTTCTCGGTGATCGGGCCCAATGGCGCCGGCAAGTCCACCCTGTTCAACGTGGTCTCGGGACTGCACACCCCGACCGCGGGCCGCGTGCGCTTCAACGGACGGGAGATCGGCGGACTCGCGCCCGAGACGATCAACCGCCTGGGCATCGCCAAGACGTTCCAGATCACCAATATCTTCCCGGAGATCTCGGTGTTCGAGAACGTCCGCGTGGCGGCCCAGTCCCGCGCGCGCGAGTCGGGGCGGCTCATGTCCCTCTGGCGGCTGCCCGACGTGGAGTCGAGCGCGGCCGAGCTCTTGGGCGCGTTCGGACTCGCCGCCAAGCGTGACGAGCTGGCGGAGAACCTCTCGCACGGCGAGCAACGCTACCTCGAGATTTGCCTGGCCCTCGCCACCGAGCCCACGCTCGTGCTCCTGGACGAGCCGACGGCGGGCATGACGCCGGGCGAGACGAAGGAGGCGACGGCGCTCGTGCGCCGCATCGCGGCGGCGCGCGGCTTGACCGTGCTCCTGATCGAGCACGACATGTCGGTCGTCATGGGTATCTCCGACCGGATCGCCGTCCTGCACTTCGGCCAGAAGATCGCCGAGGGTCCTCCGGACCAGATCCGGAACGACCCGCAGGTGATCGAGGCCTACCTGGGGCCGCCGGACGACTGACCATGCTCAAGATCACGGACCTTCACGCCGGGTACGGAGCGACGCCGATCCTCTTCGGGGTCTCGCTCGAGGTGCGCGCGGGCGAGGCCGTCGCGCTGCTGGGTCGCAACGGCATGGGCAAGACCACCCTGATGAAGACCGCGATGGGATTCTTGAGAGCCAGGCGCGGAACCATCGAATTCAATGGCGAGGATTTGACGCGACGAGCGCCGCACGAAATCGCCCGCCTTGGCGTCGGCCTCGTCCCGGAGAATCGCCGGATTTTCCCCGGGCTCAGCGTGCGCGAGAATCTCGAGCTCGGGTTGTCGGCCGCGCCCGACCGGTCGGCCGCGCTGCGGCGCCGGCGCCTCGATGAGGTCTTCCGCCACTTCCCGCGCCTGAAGGAGCGGATCGAACAGCCGGGCAAGACGCTCTCCGGGGGCGAGCAGCAGATGCTCGCGATCGCGCGCGTGATGATGGCCGGCGCGCGGCTCATCTTGATGGACGAGCCCACGCAGGGCCTGGCGCCGGCGTTCATCCGCCACATCCGGGACATGATCGCCGAGCTCAAGCGCCTGGGCGTGACCGTGCTGCTGGTCGAGCAGAACGCGCGCGTCGCGCTCTCCGTGTGCGATCGGGGCTACATCATGGAGAAGGGCTCGATCGTCTTCGAGGCCTCGTCGCGGGAGCTTCGCGAGAGCCCGGTGACGCGTGAGAAGCTGGGCGTCTAACGCGATCCTCGGCGCGAGCCGGCGCGAGTCGCTGATCCGCGTCGCCCTCGCGATCGCCCTGCTGGGCGGGGTGTTCTGGCTCCTGCCGAGCCGGCGCGCGGGCGAGGACGGCGGCCACCACGGTGCGCCAGGCCTGGATCCGTTCGAGAAGGCCGGCGTGGTCGAGCTCAAGGAAGGCCAGCCGGCGCCCGCCTTCACCCTGGCCACGCTCGACGGCGGGCGCGCGTCCCTGGCGGACCATCGCGACAAGCTCGTCGTGCTCAACTTCTGGGCGACCTGGTGCCATCCCTGCTTGCTCGAGATGCCGTCCTTGGAGGCGCTCTGGCGGCGCTACCGCGAGCGCGGACTGGTCGTGGTCGGCGTCTCCGTGGACCGTGGGGCGCCGCGAGGCCTGCTGGAGCCCTACGTGCGCAACTTGAAGCTCACGTTTCCGATTCTGCTGGATCCCGAGTCCAAGACATCGCACGACTGGCGGGTGACGGCGCTCCCGGCGACGTTCCTCGTTCGCCCGGGCGGCGAGGTCGTGGGGATGGCGATGGGAGCGCGCGAATGGAACAGCGACGAGATGCAGGCACTCGTCGAGCGGCTGCTTCCCGGCCCGCACTCTCACCGGTGAGGGCAAGAGCCCTGCTGGACGACGGGCCGCGATCGTCGCAGAATTCCCCGGTCGGAAGACATCACTGACCCTAGGAGTACCCGTGCTAGACGGAGGGCTGAAAATGGTGACGAGCGATCGCCGCGGATTCCTCAAAGGCACGGCCGCGAGCCTCGTAGTCGCCGGATTCGCCGGCACCGCGCGGATGGCCGCCGCGCAAACCGGGAGTACGAAGATGAAGCCGACAGCGCACGACGTCCTCCTCGTGATCGACGTGCAGAACTGCTTCACGCCCGGCGGCTCTCTGGCGGTCAAGGAAGGCGATCAGATCATCCCCCTCATCAACCGCCTCGCCGCCGCCTTCGAGCACGTGGTCCTCACGCAGGACTGGCACACGCCGGGCCACGTCTCGTTCGCCTCGTCCCACTCGGGCAAGAAGCCGTTCGAGACGACCCAGCTGCCCTACGGCACCCAGGTCCTCTGGCCGGATCACTGCGTCCAGGGCACGCCGAGCGCCGACCTCCACAAGGATCTCCGGATCCCGCACGCCCAGCTGATCATCCGCAAGGGCCATCGCAAACACATCGACTCGTACTCGGCCTTCTACGAGGCCGACGGAAAGACGCCGACGGGGCTCACCGGCTATCTGAAAGATCGCGGGCTCAACCAGGTCTTCCTCGTGGGGCTGGCGACCGACTTCTGTGTCGCGTGGTCGGCGATTGACGCGCGCAAGGCGGGCTTCGGCGCCCTGGTGATCGAGGACGCCTGCCGCGGAATCGACGCCGACGGCTCGCTCGCCAAGGCGTGGAAGGACATGCTCGGCGCCGGCGTCAAGCGCATCAAGTCGTCGGACATCGCCGTGTAGCGCCGGCAGCTACGACCAGCTACGACAGCGCGCGCGCGATCAGGAACGCCGCGGCCGCCGCGAGCCCGCCGATGAGTAGGGTCTGCACCGCGCTCCGCGCCGGCCCGCTGCCGGTGAAGCGGCCCTTGATCCAGCCGAACACCGCGAGCGCCGCGCCGGTCACGGCGACCGACCAGGGCAAGGCGCTCTGCGCGCTCGCGAAGAGCATGTACGGGGCGAGCGGGATGAGCCCGCCCGCGATGTAGGCGGTAGCGATGACCGCGCCGCTCGTCATCGCGCGCCGAGGATCCGGCTTCTCGAGGCCGAGCTCGAACCGCAGCATGAAGTCGCGCCAGGCCTCAGGACGCTTGCGCAGGGCCGCGACGACAGGAGCGCTCTCCTCGGGGGTCAGCCCGTGCGACTGGAGCAGCTCCATCACCTCCATCGCCTCGACGTCCGGCTTCTGCTCGATCTCGAGCTGCTCGCGCCGCCGCTCGCTCGCGTAGTGCTCGACGTCGCTCTTGCCCGCCAGATAGCCGCCGAGCCCCATCGCGATCGAGCCCGCGGCGATCTCGGCCAGCCCGGCTGTGACCACCAGCGCGGTCGAGTCGACGGCGCCGGTCAGGCCGGCGGCCAGCGCGAAGGGAACCGTGAGCCCGTCCGACAAGCCGATGACGGCGTCCCGCACCATGAGGCCGGCGGTGAAGTGCTGTTCGACGTGCGGGGTGTATGGCATGGTCCTCTCCCCTCGAGTGTGCTCCCCGGCGGATAGCGGCGCGCTCGGCTACAGTGTCCCCATGAAAGCGTACCTGATCGTCTTCGCGAGCGTGCTGGTCGCCGAGATCGGCGACAAGACCCAGATCGCCACGGTGCTGTTCGCCACCGATCGCACGGCCGGCAGGGTCGGCGTGTTCCTCGCCGCCGCGGCGGCGCTGGTCGTGTCGACCGCGCTGGCCGTCGTCGTCGGAGCCCACGCGGCCGACTGGATCTCGCCGAAGGTCCTCCGGACCATCGCCGGACTGGGCTTCGTGGCGATCGGGGTGTGGATCCTCGCGACCTGAGCCTCAGCGCGCGTCACGCCGGCCAAGGGCTACGGCTTGCTCCCGGCGGGTGATCCGGATGCTTGTCGGGCGCTACACGAAGCTGCCGGCCGTCGCGGCGCGTTGCAGGCGGTGCGCCAGGCCCAGCAGGGCTTCCAGGCTGCGGGAAGGATCCTGAGTGTCCGTACGCACCGTCAGCTCCGGGTGAAGCGACGGCTCGTAGTCGAGCACCACATCCGGGGTGGTCGAGCGAGGCCCGGAACGTGGCAGCAACGCCCAGGGGCCGAGGCGCCACCGTGTCGCGCGCTCGCGCTCGCCGCAGATCGCGCTTGGGCAAAGCAGCTGTACTTCCGCGAAGTGCGCGACGAGCTCGCGCGCGAGCTCCCGCCACGCGCGTCGAGGCGCGGTCGCATCCACGATGACGGGCACGCCGACGTCAGTCAGGAGCTTGGCCGTGTAGGCGAGCGCCCGGTGAACGATCTCGCGCGTCGCCTCCGACTCCGGACCGCCCTCGAGGAGCACCTCACGGATCTCCGCGAACTCGAGGACCCGGACCGGCACCGACCGAGCCGCCAGGGCCTCCGCCGTCATCCACGCGAGGGTCGTCTTCCCGCTGCCCGGAAGTCCCGTCATCCAGATGGCCCAGCCCGCGACGTGGCCGCCGCGACGATCCGTCGAGCCCTCCGCGAATCCGCGGATGATGGCGACGATACGCCGGACCGCGCTCTCGGGGCTCTCCAGGCGAGTGTCAATAGTCATCTCCGGCTTCACCGCGGGCTCATAGGGCACGTCGACACCAGGGACGACCGAGCCCGGACGCCCCGAGCGCGCGTAGATAGCCCGCGGCGCGTGCCCGCCGACCCTCAGGCGCTCACGCTCACGGCACACGTCGAGCGGACAGACGAGCTGAACCTCGGCGAACCGCGGGATCAACCGCCGCGCCAGATCCCGCCAAGCCCGGCGGTGAGCCGTGGCGTCGATGATCACCGGCATGCCTACGGCCGTGAGCGCGGTCGCCATGTAGACGAGGGCGCGATACACGACGTCTCGCTCCGTCTGCGTAAACGTCGGCTCCGGCGTCAGGATCTCGCGGATCTCGTCCAGCTCCAGGACGACGATCGGTTCGCCGGCCGCCCGCAGCTCAGCGGCCGCCATCCGTGCCAGAGCGGACTTGCCGCTCCCCGGCAGACCGGTGATCCAGATCGCCGAGCTCATCGCTGCGTACCCAGGAGCGCGCGGACGTCTCCCGGGTTGAACTTCGAGTCGACCATCATCCTACGGGCGAAGTGGATGAGGGTCAGCCGAAGCGGATCCGAGAGCTCCGGGTACCAGAGCGGGTGCGCGATGACGAGCGCGCGGAACGCGAGAAACAGGGGAAGGGTCTCCAGGATCTCCTGGTCGTGCGAGGCGCGCAGGTACGTCTCGAGGAAAGTGCAGAAGAGGTAGCTGAACGACTCGGGTGCGCGGCTGCGGAGGCCATAGAACAGATAGTTGACGCCGAGCGCCGCCACGTCGTCCGCCGGCTCGCCCCATTCGCCGCGGCTTCGGTCCAGCACCGAAAAGTCCGTCCCCTCGCGAAAGAGCAAGTTCCAGGGGTGGAAGTCGCCATGGGCCCGCGACAGGCGATGAGCACGGGTGCGAAGGCGCCATCGCCACGACACGGCCGTCCGCTCGATGCCCTCGCACACCTCGGGCGGCAGCAGCAAATAGGGATGGGGGTAGCTATCGAGGACGCCCATCAGGCATTCGCCGTGGCCGATCAGCTCGCGGATCCGGCGATGGTACAGGGTCGGCTCGTCGCGCTTGGCGGCATGAACCTCGGCCAGGAAGCGTCCGAGCTCTTGAGCACGGGCGACGTCGATCTCCCGGAGGGGAGCCTCCAGCAAGCGCTCGAGGTCGAGCCAGTAGAGCTCGCCGTCGATCTTCTCCACGAGCTGGAAGAATTCCGTCGCGTCCGCGACCGAGTCGAGTTCACCCGAGGCATGGACGACGCCCACGTCGAGGCTGCGTGCGTGCCGAGGGAACGTGTTGTAGGCGCTGTGGCCGTACAGGGCCTGCCACGCGCGGTCCGCCGGATAGTCGTGGCCAAATCCCTGCGTCGGCCGTGTGCGCGACACCACCAGCGACCGCGTGACGCCGCCGACGGAGCACTCGACCTCGAACGGGACGCCGTACCCGAACCCTTTCGGATCGTGCGACTCCGCGGCCGCGGCCTTGAGGGGTCGGAGGTCGAGAATCTCCACCGATGCGCCCAGGACACCCCTCAGATAGCGCGCGAGCTCATCACGGCCGATCGCGGCGGCGACCGGAGCGACGGCTGGACTCACGATGGGCTCACCGTCATGCTCGTCTCATCGGTCGAACGGAGCTCGCTCGCGCCGAGCATCGGCAACAGTGGCGCGCCGACATCACGCACCATCAGGATCGGCGTCCGCGTACCGTGCAGGACGGACTCGGCGACCGACCCGAAGATGAGGCGGCCGACACCGCTGCGACCGTGACTGCTCATCACGATCAGATCGGCCTTCTCCGTCTCGGCGGCCTCCACGATCGTCGGCGCCGCGGGCCCGTACCAAACCGCCGTCTTCACGCGCGTGACACCGCATTCACGAAGCCCGGCGGCGACACCTTTCAGGTAGCTCTCGGCCTCGCGCAGGGCACGTGCCTGCTCGGCCGCCGGATCGTCTCCGGCCACCCGGGGCGACTCGGCCGCTCTCAGCAGCACGAGGATCCTTGCGGGCTCTTCGTTCAGGATGTCGACCGCGGTCTCTAGCGCCGCTTCCGCCAGATCCGAGCCATCCAGAGGAACCAGAATCTTCTCGATCGCCATAAGTCCTCCCCCCGCGCTGTCGCGCGCCTTCGTGCTCTGTGCTCGAGCAGGGAACTAGAGCAACGCTGCTGCCAAGAGGCTTGCCAACGAATTCGCGGTTTTATGCCGGCGCAGTCATCGACCAACTGAGGCAGCGCTACCCCGGTGGGGCCCGCCTGCCTCGACGAGTCCCCTGGCGCCCGGCGGATCGGCCCCGGGGTGCGGTGGAAATTCAAGCGCTTGGGCGCGGCCTCCTGATGGCATCGCCGTTGCTCCAGTCGTGGTGGGGGTGACCAGATGATCTCGATAGCGACGCCGTCCGTGCTGTTCGACGATCCACCCTCTCGAACGCAGAATGGTGCCGCGGCGCCGAAGCGCCGGCGCGAACGTGTCGAGCGATTCGGCGCCGATCGTCCGCGCGTCTCGGGCAACGACGCCGACGAGGATCGTTGCGGGGGCGCGACGAGCGACGAGGGGCTCGCCGCACAGCTCAAACATCTCACTCTCGGTGACGTCCTGAGGGCGCAACGCCGGGGTGCTCAGCTCCTCGATACGCGATCTCCCGACGAGTTCGCCTCGGGCCATCTGGCCGACAGCATACATATCGCCCTCGGTGAACTGTTTGCAAGCTGCGCACAGGCCCTGCTATGCGCCGAGCGCTCGATCGTGCTCGTGTGCGCTCCAGGACGCGAGCCAGAAGCGGCGGTACAGCTGAGGCGAGCGGGACTCCATCGGGTCGCCGGCTACCTCGCAGGTGGAATCGAGGCCGTTCGGCACCTCATCGTCCCCGTCAAGCACCCGGTGTGCGTCTCCAGCGCGCTCCTCGGGAAGCGACTCACCCGGCGCCCCGCGTCGGTGGTCGACGTGCGAGCCGAGAGCGAGTGGCGCCGGGAGGCGATCGCGAGCAGCGTGAACATCCCGCTCGAGCATCTGCGTGACCGGATCGCCGAAATTCCTGAGGGCCCCGTCGTCCTCTGTTGCCGAACAGGAGAGCGGGCGTCGACCGCGGCGAGTATTCTCGAGCAGGCCGGCCGGTTGAACATCCTGACCCTGGTCGGTGGGATCGAGTCGTGGAAAGCCTCAGGCCAGAACGTGATGTCGCGTTGACGTCGCTACGACGGACACTGAGCTTCTGGCAGGTCTCGCTGTCCGGCATCGGTGTGATCCTGGGCGCCGGCGTCTACGCGCTCATCGGACCGGCCGCGGCGCAAGCCGGCAGCGCGCTCTGGCTGGCGTTCCTGCTGGCCGGCGTGGCCGCGGGGCTCACCGCCTACGCTTACGCGCGACTCTCGCGTCTGGCGCCGAAGAACTCGCCCGAATTCCAGTACACCGCGCTGGCGTTCGGGCCGCAGCTCGGCTTCGTCTCCGGGACGCTGATGCTGATCGCGGACGTGCTGGCGGCGGCCGCAGTCACGATCGGATTCGGCGGCTATGTCAAACACCTCGTCGGCACGCCCATCACCCTCAACGCCCTGGCTCTCATCGTCGTGGTGGGCGCGATCATCTGGTCCGGCGTGGAGCAGTCCGTTGCCATCGCGATCGTCCTCACCGGGCTGGAAGCGCTCGGGCTCGTTTTCGTGATCGTCGTGGGGCTGCCGTCCTGGGCTGGGACCGACTATCTCGCCGCGACCAAACGGGTTCACCGGCATCTCAGGTGCGGCCGCGCTCATCTTCTTCGCCTATCTGGGCTTCGACGAGCTGGGCAATTTCGCGGAAGAGATGCACCGGCCGGAAAGGGATTTGCCCCGGGCGTTGTTCGTCGCCATGATCGTCACGACGACGATCTACGTACTCGTCGCGCTCTCCGCCGTCGCGGTCGTCCCGCCCGAGCGATTGGCCGCTTCCGACGCGCCGCTCGCACTCGTCGCCGAGCGCGCCCTCGGCGCGCGGGCCGACGCGGCGCTGAGCGTCCTCGCCATGGCGGCGACGGCGAATACCACGCTGCTCCTCCTGGTATCCGCGTCTCGGTCGATCTACGGGATGGCGGCCGCCGGCGTCCTGCCGAGGCGGTTGGCCCATGTCGGACGCACCGCGGTCCCGCTCCGCTCGACCCTGCTGGTCCTCGGCCTGCTCGCGGCGCTCGTCCTCGTCGGCACCCTGCGGCAAGTCGCGGCGATGACCGACGCGGCGGTCCTGGTATCGTTCATCCTGGTGAACGCGAGCCTTCCGTGGCTCGCGGCGCGTCGGCGAACGCCGGCCCGCGGTGTCGCCCGCGCCGTCGAGGTGCTGGTCCCGACGGTCGCGGTGCTGCTCTGCGGGTGGCTCCTGCTGCATGCGGGCGCGACGAGCGTGATCGTGGTGCTCGGCCTCGCCGCCGTCATGTTCGCGCTGACCGCAGCACGCCGAGCGCCTGGCCCATCACCGGTACCCAGGCTCGAGCAGACACCATGACGCGCGAGCGCGCCCTGATCCATCGCCCGGGCCGAGGCCGACGCCGTCATCGCGCCACGCCCGTCGACCTCGCGCGGCTGGTTCCGATCGACAAGCCGCTCGTTCGCGCCCGCTACGAGTTCATGGAGACCGCCGCGCCAGGTCTCGGCGGCTACGTGGACGACTGGCTGGCGCGGCTTCCGCTGCGGTCTGGCTAGGCTCGACCCGCGCCGGGCCGGCTAGCGCCGTCCTGCGCGCTCCTCACCCCGCTTACGCTCGAGCGCCTCTCCACGGATCCTGGCCCGGCATGCCCCGCAGATGAGCTCGTCGTGAACGGGAGCAGCGCACACCACGCAAAATCCCGTCTCCTCCACATGCTCGACCTCAGGCGGAGCCGACGGCACGGCGGCCAGGCCCGTCGGAACCGTCATCACGCGACACCGGGCGCGACGCGTCACGGCCTCGGCCACGCTCCCGAGCAGCGCGCGCGTCATGCCCGTCCGGCCGTGCGTGCCCAGAACGATCAGTCCGACACCGTGACGAGCGGCGTAGTGCACGATCTCCGAAGAAACCCGGCCGCTGGCGATCGCCGTCACCACGTTCAGCCCCGCGCCGAGCTCCGTGACGGCGGCCGCCATGCTCGCCGACTCGGGCGTCGGATCGGTAATGGGCCGACGTGTAGGACGTGCAGGCGCGCTCCGAAGTGACGCGCCAGCTCGGCCGCGGTGCGGCCGGCGTCGCGGGACGCCTCCGAGAAATCGGTCGCGAAGAGGATGTCGCGGAAGCTCAGGTCCGGTGTCATGGCTGTTCGTCTCCTTCTCACATCTGGCGGAGCGTCTCGAAGCGGCGCGAGAGCGCGAGCTCGTTGGGCCCCCACTGCTTGAGGCGCGCGGCCGCCTCGGCCGACGTCAGGCCTTCGAGCGTTCTCTGGCGATCAGAACCGGGCATCGCGCGTGACACAGCACCTTCTCGGAGACCGAGCCGAGCAGGAGTCGCGCCGCGGCGCCAAGCCCGCGGGCTCCGACGACGACGAGGCCGGTGTCGAAGGCGTTCGCGGTCGTGACGATCTCGTCCGCGGGATTGCCGGTCGGCGTGTACCGCGTCACGCGCGAGATCTTGTCATCGAACTGGGCGGCGGCGCGCTCGAGCACCTTGTCGAGCTCTCCGCGGCGCTCCGCCTCGAGCTCCTTGAGCATCTGGAGGAGCTGCCCCCGCAGCGAGCCCGGCACAGTGGTCGGGTAGCGGAGCCGCTCGACCACGCTGAGGAGCCGCACCTTGGTCTGCCGCGGCAGCGGAAGCGAGTGGAGGAACCGGACAGCCTGGAACGACTCCTCCGAGCCATCCATGGCGACCAGCACGCTGCCGAACTTCCGCGGCCGACCTTTGACCACCAGCACCGAGCACCGGGCCTGGCGGGCGATGGCCAGCGAGACGCTGCCCAGCAACAACCGCTTGAACATCCCGAGGCCGCGGGCGCCGAGCACGATCAGATCGGCGCCCCACTCCTCCGCCTGGCGGACGATTTCCACGCGCGGATCGCCCACGGCAACGTCGGTCTCGATCGGGTAGCCGCGCGGCGCCAGCGTGGCCCGCGTCGCCTCGACGAGGCGCCGCGCCTCGTCCAGGGCCGTGCGCTCGAAGTCCCGCACCGATGCGGCCTCGATCGCGAGCGCCGGCAGCGTCACGACGGCGGTGATCCGCAACGTCGTCGACGGCGGGAGCGGAAGCTCCTTGAGATATGCGGTGGCCGCCTGAGCGGCCTTCGAGCCGTCAGTCGCGAGCATGATGCGCATGGCTCAGCCTTTCCTGGGATCCCGCACGGAATATCCTCGCGCGACGAGCCGCGCGACGACCGGTCTCGGGTCGATCGACCGCACGCGGATGATCACGTCCTTGCGTCCCGACCGGTCGGCGAGCGTCATGATACTAGAAATCTCGGCCGGCGCTTCCTCGACGGCGTGAACCAGGTCGGCGAGCGTGCGATGGCCGTCGGGGAGCTGGACGTCGATGCGGCTCGACGGCTCTCCGGCGCCCATACCCTTCACGAAGAGCTCCAGCACGTCCGTCTCGGTGACGATGCCGACGAGGCGCCCTCGCTCGGTGACGGGCAGCGCGCCCACCTTCTCCTTCACGATGAGCCGAGCCGCCTCCTCGATCGGGAACGTGGGGCCGACCGTGATGACCGAGCGGGTCATGATCTCGTCCACGGTGAGCGCGTCCAGCAGATAGCGGAGCTCGTGGGTCTCGAGGCTCGTCGCGGGCGACGCCATGGCACGCTTGAGGTCGCGGTCGGAGACGATGCCCACGAGCGCGTCATCTTCGACGACGGGCAAATGGCGGATGCCGCGGTGTTGGACGAGCCGCAGCGCCTCCGGCAGCGACGTCTTCGGAGTGATCGTGATCACCGCCGCGCGCATTACCTGCTCGACGAGCATCGTGGTCCTCCTCTCGAGCGCTCGGTCACGGCGTCAGGCGCTCCCCTCGCGCTCGGCGCGATAGAGCGTAACGGCCATCGGCGCCTTTCGGAAAACCTCCGCGGCGACGCTCCCGAGCAGGGCGCGCCCGATGCAGCTCCGTCCCCGTGTCGTCATCGCGATCAGGTCCGCGTTCCAGGCTTCGGCCTCGTCCAGGATCTGCTCGACCGGGTCGCCGTATCGCACGGCGCACTCGAGCGCGACTCCCTCGAGGCCGATCGAGGCCGCGTGCAGATAGTCCAGCCCCTCGGCTTCGAGGCGCGCCGTCTCCTGATCGGCGTACACGAGAACGCGGCCGCGCTCGTCGAAGAGGCCTTCCGCGACTGGGGCCACGTGAAGTAGCCGAACCGTCGCGCCCGCGTTCCGCGCGAGAGCGCCGACCGCCTCGATCAGGCTGTCGGCCGGAACCGCTTCGTCGAGTGGGACCAGGATGCGTTTCGCCATGGCTCGTTCCTCCCGTCACCTCAGTCCGCCTTCCGGATTTCGCCCGCGAGAACCCTGCGCCGCTTGCCCAGCGAATCACGAATCAGCAGATAGCCCTGGGCATCGACGCCGAGCACCCGTCCCTCGTAGGACGGCCCTTCGCCACGAACCTCGACGCGTCGGCCGGTCAAGATGTCTCGATCTCGCCACGCGGCCAGCAGCGCCTCGACGTCGCGCTCCCGGTACGTCTGCGACCCACGCGGCGAGGTGATTGAGCAGCGCGGCCGCGAACGCGTTGCGGTCGATCTCGTGTCCGGCGAATTCAGCGAGTGAGCCCGCGGCCCGGCCCGACGCGCCGAGTGCCTTGCTGAGCTCTTGGCGGGTCATGTTCAGATTGACGCCGAAGCCGATCGTGACGTAGTCGACACGGTGGTCGATCGTGGCGCACTCGACGAGGATCCCCGCCACCTTCTTGCCCTCGACCAGGACGTCGTTGGGCCACTTGATCGTGGCGTCCAGTCCCTCGGCCTTGATCGTGTCGGCGACCGCGAGGGGGCCGACGAAGGAGAACCCTGGCGCCTCACTCGGCTGAATCACCGGCCTGAAGAGCACGGAGGCGTAGAGGTTCACCCTCGGCGGAGAGAACCACGGCTTGCCGAATCGTCCGTGGCCCGCGGTCTGCTCGTCGGCGATCACGACGGTCCCTTCCGGCGCGCCTCTGGCCGCCAGATCCCGCATGACGCTATTGGTAGACGCGACGGTGCCGAACAACCGGATGTCGCTGCCCACTGCTGCGCCCTTGAGGTGCTTCCGGACGATCTGGATGTCGATGTTCATGCCCCGTCTGATAGGCAACCGGAGTGCCAGGACAGGAGCACTCGTCTTATCAATATCTTGGCGGGCGATCCGCCGACGGCCGAGGCCCCGCGGTGAGGCCCCGGCGCCCCAGCGTTGCGACAAGGTCCCAGTCGGACGATCGACTAGAATGGCGACGTGAGCGCGGCGCGCGTGGACTACCCGGCCGAGCTCGACCGCGAGCTGACGCTGAGGGATGGCAGTGCCGTCCGCATCCGGCCCATTCGTCCGGACGACGCCCCGCGGCTACAAGAGCTTCATGGCCGGCTGAGCCGCGACACCCTGTACCACCGGTTTTTCACGATCGTGAAGCGCCTACCGCCGGACTGGGCGCGGATGCTGGCCACCGTCGACTACCACCGGCGCCTCGCCCTGGTCGTCGAGGCCCGGGGCAACGAGAGCGAGCTCATCGCGGTGGGCCGCTACGACGCGACCGACGAGAGCGACACGGTGGAGGTCGCATTCGTCGTGCGGGACGACTGGCAGAACCGCGGCCTCGGGACCGTGGTGTTCGACGCGATTCTGCGCGCGGCGGCGGCGAGGTCCTATCGGCGGTTCCGGGCCTACGTACTCGCGGACAATCGTCGCATGCTCGATCTGATCACCCGGTTCACGCGGGTCGAGTCGCGAAAGACCGAGCAGAGCGTGACCGAGCTCGTCTTCACGCTCCGGCCCGAGGGCGACCGCCGGCGAGTAGCCGGGATCACGGGAACGAGACGATGATCGCCTCGCACTCCGGCAGTACGCGCGTCGAATCCTCACGACCTGACGAAGCAGGTCGGTCTCGGTGACGATCCCGACCACGCGCTCGCCGTCCACGACCGGAAGCGATCCGATCTTGCGCTCGGAGCATGAGGTACGCCGCGGCCTCGAGATCTTCACCGGCAGCGACGCTGACCGCTGGGGACGACATCAGCTGTTTCACGGTGACGCTCTTCAGCAAGGTGTCGACGGAGTCGCTTTCCGACCCTCCCGAAGACCCCGGCGTGAACAGGTGATGTCGAAGATCGCGGTCGGTCACGATACCCACCAGCGCACCGGACGCATCCAGGACCGGCAGATGCCGGATCTTCCTGCTCGAGCATCTTGCTGATCGCTGCGTGAGCCGACTCTGACGACTTCGATCGTCGCGTGTCCCGGGTCATCACGTCTCTAACCCGCATGCCGCGCCTCCAGGGACGCTCGTCTCGCCGCCGGCCCCGCGGAAGGAATCGGATCGCCGCCCTGATCGGCGGCCGGCCCCCGCGCCGCATAGGCCGTCGCCCACTTGTCGAGAGCGTTCAGGAACGCCGCGACGAGGAGGTTCCACTCGATCGATCCGCGCGCCTCGAGCGCTCGAACGTCGATGTCGGCTCCGAGGATGACGTAGCCCGGCGCGATCGCCGGCCGGCGCGGTTGTCGACCACGCTCTTCGCCACGACGTCGCCGTCGATGGTGACCTGATCCGGCCACAGCGGCGTCGCGCAGGTGGCCTCGTTCCCGACCGCTTCTGCGAGCGCCAGGGTCGCGATCGCCGAAAACAGCGAAACGGCGCCAAGGGACAGATGGGGACGGAACAGAACCGCCGCGCCGAGTCGCTTGCCCTCGGCCGCCGAGAGAACCACGGTCCCCTCCTGGGCTCCCGCCTCAGCCAGCCGCCGAAGAATCTCGCTCGGTGCGGATGTGCTGCCTTCGAAGAGATAGATGTGGCGACCAAGGAGATCGCTGGTCAGCTCGCGCCGGATGAGAGGGATGGCAATCATCGGATGCTCTCCATCGCGTCAGCGAAGCGACGACAGGAAGGCCGCGAGCGCCTTCACTTGTTCCTCGCTCAGCTCCAGCGTCGGCATGTGAGCGCTCGGGCGCTGGGCCGAGGGATCTCGAAGCCACCGCTCGAAATAGCTGCGCGAATACTTCGTCCCGACGCGGGAAAGCTCGGGGCCGATCGGCGTCCCGACTTTCCCGACGATGTGGCAGCCGTAGCAGCCGCTGTCCATGAAGTACCGTCTGCCCTGATCGACGTCTTGGGCGCACGAGGACACCGCGAGCGCCATGCTCGTGAGGACCAGGCTCGCTGTGAGTGCCCAGCGCGTCACCGGGTCACCGCCGCCTTCGTTTGCCGGACGGTCAGCACGGGGCACGGCGCAAGACGAATCACCCTTTCGGCGACCGAGCCGAGCAGGGCTCGGTTCAGGCCCGTCCGTCCATGGGTTCCCATCACGATCATGTCGGCGCGCTCTCCTGCCGGCCATCTTGACGATCTCCTCGAACGGCACGCCGGTCTGTACGCGCCAGCTGGCCTCGATCCCACGCGTGCGCAGCTCGCCGACTCGCGCTTCGAGCGTCTCCTCGGCCCACTTGCGCTGGGCATCGTAGATGCTCTGGACATTCGGCATGCCGAGCATGCCCTCGCCGTAGAGCGGCGTCTCGATCAGCACCTGAAGCAGCACGACCTCGCCGCCGAGCTTCTGGACGAGGTCCACCGCCTTCGTCAGGGCCTCGGCCGCGCAATCCGAAAAATCGGTCGGGTGCAGGACTTTCACGATCTCCCCCTTCGGCTCCGGCCTTCCTCGGCATCGGCCGCGTTCCGCTCGAGGTGCCAGCGGAGGCGGTCGCGGGCTCTGAGGATCTCGTCCGAGGTGCGCACCGGCGCATCGACCTCCTGCTCGACTCCGAGCGCTCGGCCGATCTCGTCGACGATGTCCTGGTCCGGCGTGGCGACGCTGCCCCCGACCGACTCCTCTCCGGACGAGTGGGCAGCCTGCCAGTCGGCGTCGACATCTCCGCCGGTCAAGCGCGGGCTCGTCTCGGCGTGAGCGGCGACATCGTGCGCGAGCCCGACGAGCTGCTCGGGAGCTACCGCCCGCGAGTCCGTCTCGGCTGCGGGAATTCCCCGCCGCCGCGGTGGTGGCAACGCGCGTTTGCTCTGGTTTCCGCGAGAGCTGTCTCGTCGTTTGGTCATGCCCAGGCAGAGTGCAATGTGGCTGCCACGCGAGGCGCACGTAAAGTCAACCGGTTGGCGAGCGCGATTCCGGTCGGGTGGGGCATCGGCGTCCCGGCCACCGGGCGCGGGCGCCCCACGAGGAGCGGATTCGCTCGAGATGGCGTGCGGTAGGCGACCACCGCCGAGCGAGGTGCGGGCATGTCCGTTGCACTATCATTGATGATCGTGGACGCGGCCGAGAACAGAACGTTCGACGAGCTCCGGGTGGGCGACTCGGCAAGCGTCACGCAGACACTCGCACCGGAACAGCTCCAGCTCGTCGCGACCCTGCTCGGGGACCTCGATCCTCAGAGGCTCGGTCGACTGCTCAGCGTGCTCTCGACGAGGGCGGAGAGAGCGGAGGCGGTGAACGGTTTGGCGAGATAGGCCGAGGCACCAGCGGCCAGCGAGGCTGCGCGGCTCGCCTCGGAAGCAAACCCCGTCACGACGAGCGACGGCGTCGGGCTCGGCGCCGTGCGGCGCGCGGCGCGAACGATATCGAGGCCGTCGCCATCTCGCAGGCGAAGGTCGGTGACCACGAGGGCCAACGGCTCTCGCTCGACGACGAGGAGCCCATCGCGGCAGGAGCCGGCCGATACCACGCGATAGCCCCGGCGGCGCAGCAACCGCTCGTACGACGTGACGAGATCCGCCTCGTCATCGACGATCAGGATCGCGTCCACTTCGAATTCGCTACGACGCCTTCGCGAACGCTCGAAGCAGATCGGTCTCCGTGATGATTCCGGCCAGCGCGCCGCCGTCGACGACCGGAAGCGCACCGATCTTGTGCTCGAGCATCAGCTGCGCCGCGGTCCGCGCGTCGCAGCGCGGATCGACGGTGACGACGCTCTTCGTCATCGCGGACGCGACAGTCATACGTGCGAGCAGGTAATTGATCTCCCACACCGACAAGCTCGTGGCCGGCGACGGGAGATTCAGGCGGATGTCGCGGTCGGTGATGATGCCGCACAGCTGCGGACCCTCGATGATGAGCAGATGCCGGATGCGCTTCTCGATCATGAGCTGGCGCGCCTCCAGCACCGGCGTGTCGGGGCTCGTGGTGATCGGCGGCGTCGTCATCAATTCCTTCACGTCCATGGTCATCTCCCTATCCGCCCTGCTTGGGCCCGGGTGCCGGCATAGCGGGGCAGACCTTCTCCATCTCGGCGCGATGCTGCTGCTCGCGCATGCCCTTCATCTGCTCCTGCATCTGCTCCTGCATCTGCTCCATCATCGTCAGCATCTGGGTCATCTGATCGGCGGCGGGCGGCGACGCCTGGCCGTCCTTTGCCTTCTGGGCGACCGCCGGCGCAAGGGCAAAGCCCGCCACGAGGATCAGCGCGAAAACCGAGATCCAAAGCTTGAGAGTCATGTCCTGCCCCCCTATTTCCCGCGTACCGTGAGCACCGGGCACGGCGCGGCCGCCACGACGCGACCGGCCACGCTACCGAGGAACAGCTTCGCGAGCCCGGAGCGCCCGTGCGTGCCCATGACGACGAGATCCGCGTGCTTGGAGCGGGCGAAGCGGGCGATCTGCTCGTGCGCCGAGCCCTCGAGCACGAAGCCGTTTGCGCGGACGCCGGCCGACTTCGCCTTGGCGACGAGCTTGTCGAGCTGTTTGCGGCCCCAGGCCCTCGCCGACGTTACGATGTCCTCGTACATCTTCGGCGAGACGTATCCCTCGCCCGCGACGGGAACGACTGGGCTCAGAACGTGGACGACCATGAGCTCGGCACGGTCGGCCTTGGCCATCTCGATCGCCTTCTTGAACGCGGCGCCCGACGCGGTCGAGAAATCTGATGGATGCACGATGCGACGGGTCATCGAACGGCCTCCCACGCCGCGCGGGCCGCGACCTGCTCCCTCGTCTGACGCATCATGAACACCGGGATCTCGGCTTGCCGCAAGACGGCCTCGGCGATCGAGCCGAACAGCAGGCGGCCGAGCCCGCCTCGCCCGTGGGTCGTCATCGCGATCAGATCCGCGTCGAGAGTCGCGGGCGCCATCGAGAATTTCCATCACCGCGTTGCCGCCACAGCGCACCGAGGTGGTGACCTTCACGCCCTTGGCCCTGAGCCCGGGCGCGACCGACGCCAGATATTCTTCGGCGTCCTTGCGAAGCTTCTCGACGTCCTCGACCGCCACGGCACCCGATGCCTCGAGCACGACCGGCGGCGCCGGGACGACGACGCGGAGCAGGGCGACTTCCATGTCGAGCGGGCCGGCGATCTCCAGGATGAACGGCACGATCGCCTCGGCCACCATCGAGCCATCGAGCGGGACCAGCGCGCGCTTATACATGGGAAGCCCTCTCAGTCGGCTGCGCGCCGTGCGGGACGTCCACCGGCGCGCTCTCGGCGCGAACGATCAGGATTGGAGTCGTCGTGCCGCGCAGCACCGTCTCGGCCACGCTGCCCAGCACCAGCCTCCCCAGGCCGCTGCGTCCATGGGTGGACATCACGATCAGACTCGCCTTCTGCACGGCTGCGGCCTCGACGATCGCCGCGGCGGCCGGGCCATACCAGACATGCGTCTCGACCCGGCGCACTCCCCTGTCGGCGAGCCGCCTGACGACGGCCGCCAGGTACTCCTCGGCCTCGCGAACCGCCGTCACCTGCGCGTCAATGGCGTTGGTGCCCGGTAGCGCGTGGGCCTCCGCAGCGCGAACGAGGCTGATCGTGGCCCCATCCTTGTCGGCGAGGTCGCAGGCCGCCGGAAGCGCCGTCTCGGCCAGCATCGATCCGTCCAGTGGAACCAGGATCTTGTCGAGCTTCATATGTCCCCCATCGCGAGTTCGTTTGCGGCTGCCTGACGGCCATGTCCAGGGAGCAACGTGGGTGCCATCGAGAAGGACCAAGCAAATCAGGAGGTTGGGGAGTGACCGCGATGCGCGCTTGGGGCCGTGCGGTCCCGGTGGGACATCGATGTCCCTGTGGACGCGGCCTTAGCCGCGGATCCGGTACTTGTTGATCAGGCGGTGAAAGGTCTTGCGGTCGATGCCTGCGGCCTTCGCCGCGGCCGACACGTTACCCGCGTGGCGGTCGAGAAGGTCCCGCAAGTAGGAGGTCTCGAGGACCTGCATCCAGCGGTCCTTCGCGTCCTTCAGCGGCACGTCGCCGCTCACCGGAAGGGACGGACCCGTCGAGCCTACGGTCGACGGGCTCCGAGCTCCGTCGCCCTGCAGCAGGTAGTCCGGCAGGTCGTTTCGGGTCACTCGCTCTCCATCCGCCAGCGCGCAGGCGCGCTCGACGATGTTCTGAAGCTCGCGCACGTTGCCGGGCCACGCGTAGGCCTCCAATGCCTGAAAGGCCGCGTCGTCGAAGCCCGTCACCCGCGCGCCCCCGTAGCGCTTGAGGAACGCGTGGGCCAGGAGCTTGAGGTCGCCCGCGCGCTCGCGCAGCGGCGGCAGCGGGATCGCGATCACGTTGACGCGGTAGTAGAGCTCCTCACGGAACTGCCCCTTGGAGACCGCCTCGCGCAGGTCGCGATTCGTCGCGGACACCACCCGCACGTCGACGTCGATCTGGGCCGTCCCGCCGACGTGCCGGAGCTGGCGCTCCTGGAGCACCCGCAAGAGCTTCGCCTGCAGCGCCAGCGGCAGCTCGCCGATCTCGTCGAGGAAGAGCGTGCCCCGATCGGCGACCTCCATGAGGCCGCGCTTGGACTTCACGGCGCCAGTGAACGCGCCCTTCTCGTGCCCGAACAGCTCTGATTCGAGGAGCTGCTCGGGCAGCGACGCGCAATCGACCGGGATGAACGCTTGCGTCGCGCGCGGGCTGTTCGCGTGGATCGCGCGCGCGATCAGCTCCTTGCCGGTGCCGGATTCGCCGAGCACGAGGATGTTCGCGTCCGAGCGCGCCGCCTTGCGCACGAGCTCGAAGATCTTTCGTCATGGCGGGGCTTCGCCCGATGAGATTCTCGAACCCGAGCGTGCCCTGGAGCTGCTCGCGAAGATTCCGGTTCTCGAGCTGAAGCTCGCGCTGGCGCAGGCCGCGCTCGACCGCCACGCGCAGCTGGTCGACCGAAAAGTTCTTGGGCAGGTAGTCGAAGGCGCCGTCCTTGATCGCGGCGACGGCCGACTCGATGGAGGCGAAGGCGGTGATCAGGATGACTGGAAGGGCCGGATCCATCTCACGCGCCCGTCGCAGGAGCTCCATTCCGTCCATGCCCGGCATCTTGAGATCGGTCAGCAGCACATCGGGCCGCTCGGCGTCGACCAGCGCGAGCGCGCGGTGCGGGTCGGTCGCGGTCAGGCACTGGTACCCGGATCGCTTCAAGATGCGGGCGCAGTTCTCGACCATGTCTGGCTCGTCGTCCACGACCAGCACCCGTTGCGCCATCACGCGAGCTCCCCGGGCCCGGCGCCCCTGAACGTCAGCACGAACGTCGTTCCCTCGCCGGGCGCGGACCGAACGTCGACCGTGCCATGATGATCCCGCACGATGCCGTAGGAGATGGAGAGGCCGAGCCCTGTGCCCTCGGCCTTCGTCGTGAAGAACGGGTCGAAGATCTTCGGCAGAACCTCCGGCGGGATCCCGGGCCCCGAGTCGCTGACCATGAGCTGAACGCCGCCGGGCGAACCGGGCGCGGCGCGGGTCTCAATCGAGATCTCGCCGGCGCCCTTCACCGCGTCCCGAGCATTACTGAGCAGATTCATCACGACCTGCTGCAGGGCATTGGCGTCGCCCCAGATGGGCGGCAGACCGGGCGCGAGCGTGCGGCGCAGCTCGACGCCGGTCTTCACGATCGTCTTGTCGACGAGCAGCAGCGTCTCGTCCACCACGCGATTAAGATCGACCCGGCCAGGCTGACGGGACGACGAGCGAGAGAACGAGAGCAGCCCCTGTGCGATCCGCGAGACGCGCTGCGCATGGCGGTGAATGACTCGGAGGTCCTCCACGAGGTCCTCGGGCAACGCCCTGGGCTCGGCGTCGAGCAGTAAGAGCTCGGCGCGCGTCGAGATGATCCCGATCGGATTGTTCAGCTCGTGCGCGAGCCCCGCGGCAAGCGTTCCGAGCGCGGCGAGCTTCTCCGACTGCCGGGCTGCCTTCTCCAGCCCACGTCGCTCGGTGATGTCCTCGATCAGCAGCACCGCGCCCGCCGGCTGACCGTGCTGGCGAATGAGACTGCCGCTCACGTTCCAGGCGACGTGCTGCCCGCGAAGCGTCTCGTGCTCCAGCGCGTCAAGGCGGAGCTCCTCGATCTCACCTCGCAGCAGACGCTCGAGCGGCTCGGCCACGGCCTGTCGCTTGAGGTTCGGATTAACGTCGAAGAGCGTCCGGCCCGTCACCTCGGCTTGGCGCACACCGCACCAGCGCGCCATGGTGGGATTCCAGGCGGTGATCCGGCCATCACGGTCGAGCCCGATGACCCCCTCGCGCAGGCTCTCCAGCACGCTCCGGATGTACCGGTCGCGCTCGCCCGCGGCCGCCGTGAGCCTCGTCACGCGTGTCCGCTCGCGCTCTTCGACGCCGGCCACCAGCCCAGCGCTGACAGCCGCGCCCAGCAGGACGACGACGTGGATCGAGACATTCGCCAAGTCGACCGGCTCGATCGTGTGCCACACGAGCGCGACATACGCGGTCGCTGATATCAGCGCGACGGCAATGCCGCGGCGGAGGCCGTAGTAATACGCCTGGAGCCCGGCAAGCAGCGGGAGGGCGAGATAGAAGGCATTGCGCGCGCCGCCCGTGAGATGGATGAGGGTGAGCGCGAATGCCTGATCGACCAGCAGGACGTAAAAGTTCAGCCGCAGGATGGCCGCGGGACGGCACCAGAGCGCGGCTTCGATGCCGAGGCTGTAGACGAGGAACGCGCCCACGGTGGCGACCAGCGCGTACGAGGCGCGGTATTCGGCCGGAGCGAGCGCGAGCCACACGACGAGGGCCACCATCGCGAGGAAACGAAGCAGGGGCAGCGCGAACACACGGGCTCCGCCGATGCGGCCGGCGAGCCGATCGACCATCACGCCGAGGTAGTCCCTCATCACCTCACCATGTCAGCCGCCACCTATTATAGAGGGCAGTGCGGACGGCGATGCGCGTCAGCGCACATGCCCTTCGACTGGCGTGAGGATCGACTCATCCGACATCTCCTGAATGTCAGGACACTTTGTGACGCGCCTTGACAAGAATCTGCTTCGTCGCTATCGATACTTTTCGGCATGGACGATGCTGGGCAGAGCCGGGAACAGCTCCTCGCGGAGGTCGGTGAGCTGCGGCGACTGGTCGCCGCTCTCGACACCGCCGCGATCGAGCAGCGCTGGACCGAGCAGCGGCTCCTGACGGAGGCTCAGGTCTCGGGCGCGGCTCTGCGCCAGAGCGAGGCCCTGGCGCGGGCGGTCCTCGAATCGGCCTCCGAGGGCATCCTCCTGATCGACGCGAACGGGCGGATCATACTCGTGAATCGGGCGGCCGAGAGCATGTTCAGATACGAGCCCGACGAGCTCCTGGGGCAGACGCTCGAGGTCCTGCTGCCCGACCGTATCCGCCAGACGCACTGCGAGCATAGAGCCCGCTACTTCGCGGGCCCGCGCGTCCGGCCGATGGGCAGCGGGCTCGACCTGGCCGGCCGTCGCAAGGACGGCGTCGAGTTTCCGGTAGAGATCAGTCTCAGCTACCTCCAAACGACCGAGGGCATGAACGCGATGGCCCTCATCACGGACATCACCGAGCGCAAGCGCGCGGAGGCCGAGCTGCAACGACAGCGCGAGACGCTCTACCAGACCGAGAAGCTGGCGGCGCTCGGCACGTTGTCGGCCGGTATCGCGCACGAGATGAACAACCCGCTGGGTATCATCACCTCTCGCATCGAGGTCATGCTCCTCGACGCCGAGGAGCAGAACCTGCCGGCCGAGGTGCGCGAGGATCTCAATGTGCTCCATCGAGCCACCCAGAGGGTCGCAAGGATCGCTACCAACCTTCGCTCGTTCGCGCGCCAGGCCCCTCGCGAGCACGCCCAGGTGAACCTGAACGCGGTCGTCCAGGAGACGCTCCAGCTGATGCAGAAGCCTCTCGAGGTGGACGGTATCAACCTCGTCACGGCTCTCGACCCGAGCCTCAGCTCGATCCTCGGCGACGCGAGCACCCTGCAGCAGGTCTTGCTGAACCTGGTCACGAACGCGCGCGAAGCGATGACGAGCGGCGGCGAGATCCGGATAGAAACAGGTCCGGCGGAGCGCGCCGACTGGGTGCGTGTGACCGTCGCCGACACGGGCCCCGGCATTTCTCCTGAAGACCTCTCGAAGGTCTTCGATCCCTTCTACACCACCAAGCGAACGGGAACCGGGCTGGGCCTGTCCGTGAGCTACGGCATCATCCAGGACCATCACGGCACCGTCGACGTGCAATCCGTGCCCGGGCAAGGGACCACGTTCGTTCTCGCCTTCCCGGCAGCGCCGGGCGAGGAGGCCTGAGGTCCCGACGCCGGCGGTGCGGCGCTAATTCGTGGACGCCTCGGCCAGTCGCTTGATGGTGAGCATCATCTTTCGTTCCATCACGAAGTGGGCCGGCTCCCAGAAGATGCGATCCGCGATCCGCGGCTTCGCCGTCAGACTCAGCATCACCAAGCGCGTCATGTGATCGGATGCGGGCTCGAGAGCGAACGCCCAGACGCCCGACGCAGCTCGCCCGCGGCGGACGCGCTCCGCGTCGGCCGGCGGCACCAGGACCATCGCCCTCTGGAAGCGGACCTCTGCGACCGTCATTCGCGCGTTGCCGCCGAACCGCTCGCGCGGCCCCATCCAGACCGTGTCGCCGGCCTCTCGATCCGGTAGACCCGGGATCCTCTGATAGACGTTGCGAATGTCCGCGCCGATCAAGTTCTCGAGCCAGGTGTAGCTGTAGAAACCGCCGCGCTCTCGGCCAACTTGCATGATCCACGGCCAGATGCTCGCGGCAGGCGCATTCACGGTCATCGCGCGAACCGCCCGCGTCGACGGATTCTGAACGAGCTCGTCGCCGGGCCACCGCCGGGCGACTTCGGCGTCGGTCGCGCCCCAGCGGAGGTGCCATCGTCGCAGAGCGAGCGAGTACGCGCCGATGGCCGCGGCTACCGCTACCGCCGGTGTGCCGAGTGCTCGCGGGCCGAAGAGCCTCGCCATTCCTCTATTTGCGCGCGGAGCGCACGCCGGGCTGAAGCGCCCCAGGCTCGACGACCTGAGCTTCCGTCTGGCGCATCAGGAACACTGGCACGTCCGCCTGACGGAGTACCCCTTCGGCGACCGAGCCGAACAGCAACCGCCCGAATCCGGTACGTCCGTGGGTGGTCATGATGATCAGGTCCGCTCGCGTCTCTTTGGCGCCGGCGAGGATCTCGGCGACGGGTTCACCGCGCCGCACCTCGGTCGACACGCGGACGCCGCCGGCGCGAAGCCGCGTGCTGATTGGTGTCAGATATGCTTCGGCCTCGACGCAGAGATCCTCGGTGCGCTCCACGATGACGGGTCCCGCCTCGACGACCGCCGGCGTCGCCGGCACGACGACGCAGAGCAACCTCACCTCGAGGTCGAGCGGCGTAGCGATTTCCAGAATGAATGGAATGATGCCCTCGGCCACCGTCGAGCCATCCAGCGGAACGATCGCCCGCTTGTACACGAACCCTTCTCCCGACCGATCAGGCGGCGCGTCGAGTGACGCTCTCGACAGGCTCTTCGGTGCGGGCGCGCCAGGCTTCGAGCGCCCACACGTTTAGGGCCTGTGTCCAGCGCTCATAGTCCTCGATGAGCTCCATCGCGTTCATGTCGTCCTCCTCGCTGAAACGCTGTGCAACATAGCGGCCAGGACGGTCGACCGCTCGGTGAGCATCAAACGAGCGCGACGCGGGGTTTTACCTTTCGCAGAACGCTTCGAGATGTGGCGACAGCGCGACAGTGGGGCGTGGCTGTCCTGGTGGCGGGACTCTGAGGGCTCGCGCCTACGAAGGATCCCGTCAGGCTCGCCGAACCCGGTCGAGTACGGCGACCCTGGTCCAAAGGAGACCCCGCGTAGCCCCTGACTCTCCTCGACAACGGTCACCGAGTGCGTCGGATTGTCCCGCAGATGCGCAGCGACATCGATGTTCGCCTCCCAGCGCGAAGAATGAACATTCCTGTAGCGGCACGTCGCACAGACGACTGAGTAGCGACTCGGCATCTTCCTGCCCTCCCCTCGATACCGGATGCGAGGGCGGTGCCAGCCATGAACAGCTGCGGATGCACCATGGATGCGAGGCCCTACGGCGTCCGGCATCGGACTCTGCCAGCGCGGTCAGCGCTCCGCGGCGAGCGACGCCCCAGCTCGCGCGCTGAGAGGCGCCGGGTTCACCGAAGCTGCGCGCACGATGCGCAGCCGCGGCCCTGCGATGCTCTGCATCTGCGGGTCGTCGCTGCTGGCGCCCACGACCCATTCGTAGAGGCGTCGCGCGTCGTCGAGGACTGGACGGGCCGGGCTGCCGTAGTAGGACCGCTGCATCCACTCGTCGTAGAGCCCGATACAGCCGTGGGAGGCAGGGTAGCCGGGAATGTCCCGTCCATGCAGCCAGAAGGACACACCCTCCCTGGAGATGTGGAAGCGCAGCGCCCACGTCATCGGATACGGAATATCCGTCGCCTCCATGGTGTAGAGCGACGAGGAGTGGTAACGATGGGCGGCGGCGATCGTGAAGTCGCCGATGGGCGTGAGGTGGTCCACGTCGCCGGTCGACAGCGGACTCGAGAACACGAGGCGCCCCTGTTCGTAGGCGCCGAGGAACTGCTCGGTCAGATCGACCAACACGAACTTGGCGACACGGCTGGCGTCTGGATACGTCGCGGGCATCGGCGTGAAGGCGCGGACGTCGCGAAGCCGTCGCGGTACCTTCAGCGATCCGCCGGGCACGGCGTGACGGCGATCGATACGGTTGAAACGAAGGACGTCCCGCCAGCGATCGCCGAAGAGACGCTCCACGCGCTCGCCACGCGCGAGCACCCGACAGAACCATGTGACGTTGGCGTCGCTGGGATAGCGCACGTTGCAAGGGGACCCGGCCACCGCGTGCGCCGCGAAGGCCGGCGAGCTGATCATGAGCCCGAGTAGCAGCACGCCGGTCGTCAGCAACCGCGTCGCGTGCACTCGTGTCCTCCTCGTGTCGTGTCTACCAAACACGCCGAGATGACTGCACGAGAGCTGCCAATCGAGCATCGCTTGAGATTCAGACGGTTTCTGAGCCCCGCGGCGCGAGCGGAGGGAAGGCCGCCAGCTCGAGTGGGGCGACGGCGCCCCAGTCTCACGTCGCGCGAGGCGTGGGCCTCTACCAGAAGAACGTGTCCGGGTCGTGGCCCCTGATCGCCGGGATCGACGCCATCAGCGCTTTAAAGACGTCGCGCTCGGTGATGATGCCGATCAGCTTTCCCTCTTCACGGACCGGAAGACATCCGATGCGCCGCTGGAACATCACCGCCGCGGCCTCGGCCACGGACGCCTCCGGCCGAGTGGTGACGACAGCCCACGTCATCGCGTCCTTCACCCGCAGCTCCACGAGCATTTCCGTGGCACCCTCGACAGCCCGCCTGACGTCCGGGGGCAGGAATTCGCCGAGGGCCGGAGCCAGCGCCATCGATCGCAGATCGCGGTCGGTGATGATCCCGTTCAACCTGCCCGTGTCGTCGACGACTGGCAAGTGGCGGATCCCCTTCTCGCGCATCACCGCGATCGCGGTGGCGAGAGGCGTGTCGGGATCGATCGTGATGGGTCGCGTGGCCATCACGTCTCGAACCAGAGTCCGGAGTCAGCGGCGTCATCGGCGCGTCCGTGCCGCGTCTTCAGGCGATCGAAGAACCGTGAGTCGGAACGCGGGCGCGGCGAGCGGGCACTGCGCTCGCCACGGGTCGGAGAATCTGGTGCCCAGTCACCGCGCCCTCGCCCGCTACGCCGTCTTCACAGGGATCGTGGTGCCCTTGGCCTCGGGCGCCTTGGGCAGCGTGACCGTCAGCGTTCCATCCTTGAATGTCGCGCTGACCTTGTCGCCCGACACGGCGGTGGGCATCCGGAAGGCGCGCATGAAGGTGCCCCAGGAGCGTTCGACCCGGTGATATTTTTCGTCCTTCTCCTCTTTCTGTTGATGCTTCTCGCCCATGATCGTCAGCACCTGATCCTGCAGCGAGACGTTGATGTCCTTTTGCTCCACACCGGGGATTTCCGCCTTCACCACGATGGCGTCCTTGGTCTCCGACACGTCGACCTTGGGTGCCCATTCTGCGGCGGCCTCGAATTCGTTCCAGCGGGGCTCGAGCAAGCGGTCGAAGACCCGCTCCACCTCGTTCCTCAACACGTCCATCCCCTTCCACGGCGTCAGCGCTCTCATGATGCTTGCCTCCTATTCCGCTTGTTTCTTCCGGTTGACGTGTGGGGGCGAACTCCGTGGACGTGAGCCTCCTTCCCGCCCCGATTGATCCCGGGATGAGAGCAGAGCAACCGAAGTGCCACGGCGAGAATGCTGGAATTGCCAGCGATTCTCGTCGAGCGTGTCTCACTCGCTGGGGCATGCGTGTCCCATCTGAGGCCCGACGTTCCCGGGGTCGATCTTCACTAAACTCTCAGGTTCCGTGACGGAGATCGCGATGAGCCGCTCCGGCCTCACCTATGGCGGGCGCGCCAAGCCGTGCTCGTATCTCGGCGAGCGGAGGCGCGGTATGCTGGGCACGCCGGACTGAAAGGGAGCCACTGCACATGCGCATTCGCCGGATCGTCCATCCCACGGATTTCTCCAAGGCCTCGGGCCCCGCGTTCAAAAAGGGTCTGGAGCTCGCCAAGGCCTCGCGCGCGCAGCTGATCGTGGTGCACGTCCTCTCGATGCTACCGGTGAGCCCGGACGCCTATGTCGCGCCGTCCGTCTGGGAGGACCTCGAGCGCGGCCAGCGGACCACGGCCCAGCGCCAGCTCGCGCAGCTCGTCGCCAGAGCCAGGAAGGCGGGGGTCCGCGCGTCGTCTGCGCTCCTCGACGTCGGCGTGACGCACGAGCAGATCGTGCGATTCGCGCGGGCCAAGCGCGCGGACCTCATCGTGATCGGCACCCTCGGTCGCAGCGGGCTGACGAGGGCCCTCCTGGGTAGCGTCGCGTCGCGCGTACTGTCGACCGCCCGGTGTCCCGTGCTGACCGTTCGCGCCTAGCGGCGCACGTCCTCCCCGCCCCGTCGCGGCTTCGGGTAGACGAACCAGTAAACGGCGAGTCGTCGCTCCGCAGGGCGTCCGCGCGTCGGCACGCCTGAGGTATCTGTGTCTCGGCTGCCGCGAGTATAGGCGGCCGCACCGCGCTCGCTCGTGGCGGGGCCTTGAAATATCAAGGATATGGGCACCGCGGGGTTCTCGCCACTTCCCGCCGATGGAAAAGCGCGGACCTTGTGGGCCAGGGCCGTGTCACACGGAGGCGAAGATGATCGACTCGAAGGCCGTCGCCCTAGACGTACGCCAGCTGAAGGCGGAAAAATGCTTCGCGTACCCCATCGTGGATGCCGGCACGCGTGAGGCCGCTCTCGTGGATCCGAAAGCCGACCGCGTGGCGGCCTACCTGCGTGAGCTCGAGGAGCGCGGACTGCGTCTGCGCCTCGTGATCGAGACCCATACCCACGCTGATCACCTGTCGGGCGCCGCGGAGCTTCGCGCACGGACCGGGGCCGAGGTGCTGATCTCGGTGCGGGCGACGTCCGAGGTCGCGACGCGCCGCCTGCGGGACGGCGATCGCGTGACCCTCGGCAATCACGACATCGAGGTCATCGCAAGCCCGGGCCACACCGACGATTCCGTGAGCTTGCTCGTGGGCGGAGCCTTGCTCACCGGGGACGCGCTTCTGATCGGCGGCGCCGGACGCACGGACTTCCAGAATGGCAGCCCGGAAGCCCTCTACGAGACCCTGCACGAGCGCTTCGCCGCCCTGCTCGGCGAGCTCACGATCTACCCGGGCCACGACTACGCCGGACATTCCCACTCGACCCTAGGGCGGGAGAGGCGGACGAACCCCCTGCTACTGCTCAACGACCGTCACGGATTCGTGTCGGCCCTGAGCGCCGCGCGACAGCCGAAACCTGGGAACATGGACGCGATCGTCACGGCCAACATCCGCGGCGTCACGCCGTCGCCTCGAATCACGATCGAGGAGCTCGGCCAGGCTCTCGGCGGCGCCCGGGCGCCGCTCGTGGTCGACGTGCGTCTGCCGGCCGAATATCGTTCATCTCGAACCGAGCGTGTCGCTGCCGCTGGACGAGATCGGGCGGCGGCGCGCCGAGCTGCCGCGCGATCGCGAACTCGTGCTCGTCTGTCGCACTGGCGCCCGCGCTCGTCTGGCGGCGGCGGAGCTGGGCGGCCTTCGCCCGCGAGTCCTGGAAGGCGGAATCTCCGCCTGGCAAGAGGCCGGGCTCCCCGTCATCGAAGGCAAGGCCCACGTGAGCCTCGAGCGTCAGGTCCGCATCGCGGCCGGCGCCCTGGCGTGCGCCGGCGGCATTCTGGCCCTCGCGTTCAGCCCGTGGTTCGGCCTGCTGCCCGCATTCGTGGGCGCCGGCCTCGTCTATGCCGGGATCACCGATCGGTGTGGAATGGCGATGCCGCTGGGCAGGCAAGCTGCCCTACAACCGCGCGGGCGCCGACGGCGGGACATGCGCGGCTCCCGTCGCGTCCGCGACGTGTGCTGCCCCCCATCGCCGAAGGCGGCGGCAGCTGAGCGGCCCCGATCCGTCGGTCAACGCGATAAGGCGGTTCCGATCGGTCGGTTGACCCGATCGCGCGATCGAGCTCAGTAGAGGTGACAGGACACGACGTGCCCGGGCGCGACCGCCTTGAGCTCCGGCGCCTCGCGCGAGCACCGCTCCATCGCGAACGGACACCGCGGATGGAAGTGGCAGCCGGTGGGTGGATCGATCGGCGAGGGCACCTCGCCGGTCAGGATCATGTCGTCGCGCGGCGCGTCCGGGTCGGCCGGCAGGGCCGCCGCGAAAAGCGCCTTGGTGTACGGATGCCGCGGGCCCCGATACAGCGACTCGGTGTCGGCGTACTCGACGATCCGCCCCAGGTACATGACCGCGGTGCGGTGCGCGATGTACCGGACGGTCGCGAGGTTGTGCGCGACCAGCAGGAAGCTCAGCTGCTGTCGGGCCTGGAGATCCTTCAGGAGATTCATGATCTGGGCGCGGATCGACACGTCGAGAGCCGAGACCGGCTCGTCGAGGACGATCAGCTCCGGCTTCGCCGCCAGCGCACTCGCGAGCGCGATCCGCTGGCGCTGGCCGCCGCTGAACTCGTGGGGGTAGCGTCCGGCCGCGCTCAACGGCAGACCCACCTGGTGCAAGACCTCCTCGACCCGCTCGAGCTTACCGGCGCGAGTCACGCGGCGGTTCACCACGAGCGCTTCCGCGATCGTGTCGCGAATCCTGAGGCGCGGGTTCAGGGACGACCACGGATCCTGGAAGACGGCCTGTACCCGCGTGTGGTATCGGGAAAGCTCGGGGCCGCGGAGCGCGTGCACGTCTTGGCCGTCGAGGAGCACCCGACCGCCTGTTGGCTGCTCGAGCCGCAGCAGAAGCCGCGACGTCGTCGTCTTTCCGCAGCCGGACTCGCCGACCAGGCCGAGGGTTTCCTGGCGTCCGATCGTGAAGCTGATCCCGTCCACGGCCTTCACGTGGCCGGTGGTGCGCCCGATCAGCACGCCGCGCGTGACCGGGAAGTGCTTGGCGAGGTTCTCGACCTTGATCAGCGGCTCGGCGGCGATGGCTCGATCCTCCAGCAGGCGGCCTCGTGCGCCGGGCCGACCGGCATGGTCGGAGGGTACTCGCGGCGGCAGCGATCGTCCACGTACGCGCAGCGGTCCGCAAAGCGGCAGCCGGTCGGCAAGAGGTGGAGCGGCGGCGGCTGGCCTTCGATCGACGGCAGGCGGCCCACGCCGCCGTCCATACGCGGGACCGAAGCCATCAGCGCCTCGGTGTAGGGATGGCGCGGCGCGCGGAAGAGCGCCCGCGTCGGCCCGGTTTCCACGATCCGCCCGGCGTACATTACCGCGACCCGGTCGCACATGCGCGCCACGATCCCGAAGTCGTGCGTGATGAACAGCATCGCGAGCCGGGTCCGCGCCTGGATCTCCTTGAGGAGCGCCAGGTACTGGAGCTGGATCGTGACGTCCAGCGCGGTCGTGGGCTCGTCGGCGATGAGCACCCGGGGCTCGCCGGCTACGGCGATGGCTCCGACGACCCGCTGCTTCATGCCGCCGCTCATCTGGTGCGGGTAGGCGCGCATCCGCTGCTCGGGCGCGGCGACCTTCACCCGCCGCAGCGCGTCCTCGGCGCGCGCCGCGAGCGAGCGCTTGCCGTCGGCGTGATGCAGCCGCAGGACCTCCAGAATCTGGTCGCCAATGGTGAAGACCGGATTCAGCGACGTCTGAGGATCCTGCAGGATCATCGCCACGCGACGGCCGCGAATGCGGCGCATCTCGGATTCGCTCTTCGTGACGAGGTCGTCGCCCTCGAGGAGCACCTGTCCCTCGACGATGCGCCCGGCCGGCTCCGGCAAGAGGCGGACGAGCGAGAGGCCCGTCATCGTCTTGCCGCAGCCCGATTCGCCGACGAGCCCGAGCGTCTCGCCCTCGCGCAGGGAGAAGCTCACGCCGTCGACGGCCCGGACTACGCCCCAGCGCGTGTAGAGGTACGCCCGAAGACCCCGGACGTCGAGCACGACCGGCGCGTCGGCGGTCAAGCGCTCGGGCTCCCTAGACCTGCCTGAGGCGCGGGTCCAGCCAGTCGCGAAGCCAGTCGCCGAACAGGTTGAAGGCGAGTACGACCAGCAAGATCGCGGCACCCGGCATGACCGAGAGCCACCAGGCACCCGCGATGTGGCTGCGGCCGTCGGCCACCATCTGGCCCCAGGACGGCGTCGGCGGCGGGATCCCGGCGCCGAGGAAGGAGAGCGAGGCCTCCACGATGATCACGAAGCCGATGTGCAGGGTCAGCAGGACCATGAACGTGTTCAGGACGTTCGGCACGATGTGCACGGCCATGATGCGCAGGTGCGAGCAGCCGTGCACGCGGGCCAGCGCGACGAAATCGCGCGACTTCACGGCGAGCACCTCGCCCCGGACCACGCGGGCGAAGCGCGCCCAGATCAGCACGGTGATCGCGATGGCGATCGTCCCCAAGCCCTGTCCGAGGCTCACGGCCAGCAGGAGCGCGATGAGGATCGTCGGAAACGTCAAGGTCGCATCGACGACACGCATGAGAATGCTGTCGACCCGACCGCCGAGATAGCCGGAGACGATGCCGACGATCAGCCCGATGCCGCCGCCCGCCAGCAAGGCCACGGCGGCGACGATCAGGCTGACGCGCGCGCCGAAGATCAGGCGACTCAGCAGATCGCGGCCCAGAACGTCGGTGCCGAGCAGGTGGGCCCGGCTCCCCCCGGCCTCCCACGCGGGCGGCATCAGCTTGTCCGGCAACGACTGCTCGGTGGGCGAATGCGGCGCGATCAGCGGCGCCGCCGCGGCGACCACGACGAGCACGGCGATGATGACCAACGAGACCCACGGCATGCGCGCGAGGTCTCCGCGCGGCCGGGGGCCGGACGATTCGGCGGCCGCGGCCGAGGCCGCGAACCCCGCGTCGACGCGCTCTTCCACCCGCGCCATCTAGGCGTACCGGACCCGGGGGTCGAGGTAGGCGTAGACGATATCCACGCCGAGATTGACGGCGAGCACGATGATCGCCTTCAGCAAGATCACGGCCTGCAGCAGCGGATAGTCCCTGAAGATGACCGCCTCGTAGGTGAGCCGCCCGACTCCAGGCCAGGCGAACACCGTCTCGGTGACGATCGCGCCGGTGATCAGCAGGGCGAAGTAGACGCCGAACAAGGTCGTGACGGGGATCAGCGCGTTACGCAGGCAGTGCTTCCAGATCACGACGGTCTGCGAGAGCCCCTTGAGCCGCGCGAGCTTCACGAACTCGCTGCCCATCACCTCGAGCAGGCTCGAGCGCACCAGCCGCATCATGCCGGCCACCAGGAACAGCCCGAGCGTGATCGCCGGCAGCACGTAGTGGCTCGGCCCGCCCATGCGGGACGACGGCAGCCAACCGAGCCTGATGCTGAAGACGTAGATGAGCACGATGCCGAGCCAGAACGAGGGCGTGGCGATGCCGACCACGGCGACGGCGCCCGAGAGGCGATCGACGAGCGTGCCTCGGTAGACCGCCGCCAGCACGCCGAGGGGAATCGCGACGACGAGCGCCCCGACCATCGCCAGCGGCAGGAGCTGCAAGGTGTTCGGCAGGCGCTCGAAGAACACCTCGGTCGCCGGCTTGCGGTAGCGGATCGAGTCGCCGAGGTCGCCGCGCACCGCTCCGGACAGGAAGAGATAGAGCTGCTCGTGGAGCGGCCGGTCGAGCCCGAGCGCCCGCAGGAGGTGCGCGCGGTCCTCCTGCGTGGCGTCCTCACGCAGGAGGAGATCCGCGGGATTGCCGCTCACGCGCGCGAGCGCGAAGATGACGAGCGCGAGCACGAACAGGAGCAGCACGCTCTGGGCGAGACGCCGGAGGATGAAGCGCTGCACGGTGCTGCCGCCTCAGGGCCAGGGCTTCTGTTCCGGGCGCGGCATGCGCTCGGCCACGTCGCCGAACTCGTGGCGCCCGGGGATCGGCTTGAAGTACCCCACGTTCTTGGGATTCACCGCCCAGGTGCCCATCCCCTCGATGATCGGCACGGCTATCCAGCTCTTGGCCACGAGCTCGATCATCCGGTTCGTCGCCGCCGTACGCTTCGCGTCGTCCCGCTCCGCGACGATCGCCTCGTAAGCCTTGTCGGAGTCAATGCAGAGCGCGGGACAGCTCTGGGGATCGCCGAAGAGGTGCTGAACGCCCTTCGAGACGAACGTGGTGGCATAGCGCGGGATGGGCTCCGGCCGGCCGGCGGTGCGGTACATCGACGCCGTGCCGATCAGCCCTTTCTGCTCGCCGCGGCCCATCGGGTCGAACGCGCCCCACTCGACGGTCTTCATCTCCACCTTGACGCCGATCTTTTCCCAGAAGCCGGCGACGGCTTCGCCGATCGGCACCATGAACGGCGTGCCTGGGAGCGCGGTGTTCCAGAACGTCATCTTGAAGCCGCTGCCGTGTCCGGCCTCGGCGAGAAGCTGCTTGGCGCGGGCCGGATCGTAGCGGAGCGCCGTCCGCGACCAGTCCTCCCACCGCGGCACGGTCATGTCGCTCGAATACTTGAACGCCGCGAACGGCATCGGCCAGCGAGCTTCCTTGCCCATCACGTGATCGATGATCTGCTGCCGGTCGATCGCGAGCGAGAGCGCCTCGCGCACGCGGACGTCGTTGAGCGGTGAGGCCTTCGTCTCGGGCTTGTAGAGGCCCCAGAACTGATAGACGGCCTGCATCGTACCCGCCACGCTGACGATCTTCATGCCGCCGGCGCGCGCCTCCTTCACCGCCTCGGGCCCGATGCTGCCGATCGCCGCCTCGCCGGTGCGGACCATCGCCAGGCGCGTGCTCTGCTCGGGCACGAGCAGCAAGGTCAGCCGCTTGAACTGCGGCGTGCCGCGCCAGTGCGGATAGGTGACGGCCTCGTACTCGATGCGGTCGCCCGGGACGCTCCGGACGAACTTCCAGGGCCCGCTGCCGACCGGCTTGTCGCGGAAGCCCTTGGCGCCCACAGTCTCGATGTACTTCTTCGGCATGACCGAGCCTTCCATGAACACCGCCCGGGAGAGGCTGGCCGCGAACTGCGGGATGACGCCCTTCGTGAAGACGCGCACGGTGAGATCGTCGACGACCTCGATGTGATCGACCGCGCGCCGCAGCGCGGCGGCGCCCGACGAGATCGATTCGGGCGACATGACCCGCTCGAGGCTGAACTTCACGTCGTGGGCGGTGACCGGGTCGCCGTTGTGGAATCGCTGATTCTTGCGGAGATAGAAGGTCCAGCTCTTGCCGTCGGCCGCGAGCTCCCAGCGCTCGGCGACACCAGGGCCGATCCCGCCGTTCTCGAGGTCGAAGCCGACCAGCGAGTCCCAGATGGGCGCCTGGTAGTGCGCGTGTGGTGCGCGAGTGTCCATGATCGGGTCCATGACCTGGGCACCCAGGGTGTCCAGGACGATGACGAGCGTGTCCTTGTCGGCGGCCTGCGCCGGTGGAAGCCCGCCGGCAACCAGAAGACCACTCAGCGCCAGGACCAGCAGGCTCCGTGTGCGCATCTTTTTCTCCTCTATGGAGGCGCGCCTCGGTCGGCGGGGCCTCAGCCCCGCGACGCCCTGCGGCGCGCACCGCCTTCGGGGATGAGTCGGCGAGTGCGGCATTCGAGCCGGTGCCGCATTCTTTCACAACGTGGCGCCCCGCTGTCAAGCCGCTGGCCCGCCCGCGTACGAGGGATGGTATCCTGCTCGCCGTGAGAGGCTGTCGGCTTTACCCCATCACACGGAGGAAGTCCACGATGAAGTTCATTGCGGCCGCGATCCTGACCGTCGTCTTTTCGCTTCTGATCCAGGTTCCGATCACCTCTGGACAAACCCCTACCCCAGCTCCGGCCGAGAAGAAGCCGGCCGCGGCCGGCAAGAAGCCGGCGGCAGCTGAAGTCAAGACCATCAAGGTTCACGGCACCGTCTCCGCCGTCGACAAGGACGCCAAGACGATCACGCTCAAGGGCCCGAAGGGCCGCACCTTGACCCTCGACGTGCACGATCCGCAGAAGCTCGAGGTCGTCAAGGTGGGCGACCCGGTCGTGGCGACCTACTACGAGGCGATCGCGATCGAGGTGAAGAAGTCCGGCGCCGCCACCCCGGGCATCACCGTCCAGGAAGGCCGCGCCTCCTCGAAGCCGGGCGAGAACCCGGCGGGCGCCGTCGCTCGAGAAGTCACCCTGATCGGAACCATCACCGCCATCGACGCCAAGGCGCCATCGGTCACCGTCAAGGGCCCTCAGGGCAGGACGGAGACCGTGAAGGTGAAGGACCCCAAGAACCTCAAGGACGTGAAGGTGGGCGACATGATCGAGCTCACCTACGCGCAGGCGCTCGTCGTTGCGCTGGACAAGGAGCCGGCCAAGAAGTAGTCCGGGCTCCGAGCGCAACCGGGGTGACCAGCCTCGAGATTCGTGACCCGCGCCTGGCGGCCGTCGTGGGCGCCGACGTCACGGTCGAGAAGATAGCCGGCGGTTGCCTCTTCACCGAGGGACCGCTCTGGCACCCGCGCGGGCGCTATCTGCTCTGGAGCGACATGCCGGGCGATCATCTGCGCCGCTGGTCTGCCGCTGACGGCGTCACGACGTTCCGTCAGCCCTGCGGCAAGTCGAACGGGCTCGCGTGGGACCGTGAGGGGCGGCTGCTCGCCTGCGAGCACGCCACGAGCCAGGTGACGGTGACCCTGGCCGATGGATCCACGCAGCCGATCGCCACGCACTGGAAGGACAAGCAGCTGAACAGCCCCAACGACATCGTCTGCGCGGCGGACGGCGGTATCTACTTCAGCGACCCGCCCTACGGCCGCGCCGAGTTCTACGGGGTGCCCAGGCCGCAGGAGCTCGGCTTCCAGGGCCTCTTCCGCGTGGGCGCGGACCCCAGGTCGCCGACGTTGCTCGCGGACGACTTCGATCGGCCGAACGGGCTCTGCTTCTCGCTCGACGGCCGCACGCTCTTCGTGAACGACACGGCCCGCCAGCACATCCGCGTCTTCGACGTGAAGGGCGACGGCACCCTGGCCGGCGGCCGGATTTGGGCAGAGACGAAGGGCGAGGGCAAGGGCGCGCCGGACGGCATGAAGCTCGACTCGCAAAGCAACATCTACTGCTGCGGACCGGGCGGGATCCACGTCTTCAGCCCGGATGCCGTCGATCTCGGCGTCATCCGGGTGCCCGAATACACGGCCAACATGGCCTTCGGCGACAACGATCTCCGTTCCCTTTACATCACGGCTTCCACCTCGGTATACCGCATTCGCGTGCGCGTCCCGGGGCTGCCGGCGCTCTGAGCGACTCATCGCCCGGGCGAAACGACTCGCGATAGGAGGCTCTCTCATGCTGCCTGTCTTCACTCTGCTCATCGCGGCCTTGCTGGCGCTGCCGCTCGTCGCCGAGGCACAGAAGCCGATCAAGGTCGGCATGCCCATGCCGCTCTCCGGCCCGCCGGCACTCTTCGGCGAGCCCGCGTCCAAGGGTGCTCAGATGTTCGTGGAGGAGATCAACGCCAAGGGCGGCGTGCTCGGCCGCAAGCTCGAGCTGCTCGTGCGCGACTCCAAGGCGGACGCCAATGAAGCGGTCCGCGTGGCGCGCGAGCTCATCCTGAAGGAGAACGTCGACTTCCTGGTGGGCACCCTGACCTCCGCCGAAGGGCCGGCCGTCTCGGTCGTGGCCAAGGAAAACAAGATCGTCTTCATCGCGCCGATCCCGAAGACCGATCAGCTCACCGCCGCCGACAAGCTCCATCCCTACGTGTTCCGCGTGGCGGCAACCACCACGATGGAAGGGCGCAGCGCGGCCGAGATCGTGGCCAAGTGGCCGGTGACCAGGGTCGCGACGGTCAGCTTCGACTACGCCTACGGGCAGGACGTCACCAAGGCATTCGTCGAGCACCTGAAGAAGATCAAGCCGAGCGTCGAGATCGTCGACCAGCAGTGGCCCAAGCTGGGCGAGCAGGACTACAACCCGTTCATCAACGCGCAGATGGCCAAGAAGCCCGAGGCGATCTTCTCGTCGATCTGGGGCGGCTTCTTCGTGACGTACTCCAAGCAGGCCAAGGCGCTCGGCGTCTTCGACGCCATCAAGTACAACTTCATCGGCGTCGGCGAGGCGGCCACGCCGGAGACGACGAAGTCGATGGGCGCCGACTATCCGGTCGGGATCTGGGGCAACTCCTACGACGCCTTCTACTGGGGCGAGACGCCGGCTCATCGCGACTACACGGCGCGGCTCGCGAAGTACCTGAAGGACGAGTACCCGTCGTCGTGGGCGATCCAGGGCTACATCGGCATGCAGTTCCTGGCGGAGGCGATCAAGAAAGCCGGCAGCGTCGAGTCCGACAAGGTGGCCAAGGCCCTCCTCGGCCTGTCGGTCGAGACGCCCATCGGCCAGCTGACGATCCGCGAGAAGGACCACCAGGCCAACCGCGGGCAGCTCTACGGCAAGACCGTGAAGGACCCGAAGTATCCCTTCGCGATCATGAAGCCGGTGACGTACGTGGATCCGTCGAGGTTCATGGACTAGGTAGGATTATTCATGAACGCGCACACGCTCGACCGAACGGGTGCCGCGGTGGGCAGCTCCATCACGCGCGCCGGGGGACCCCACACCGGGCGGGGGTGGCGCGCGTGATGGGGCTGCCCGCCGCGGCACCCGTTCGCCTCATGCGCGAGCCGTTCATGAATAATCCGGACTAGTCGGTGCCCGACGCGTCGTTTGTCTTCGCGCAGAGCCTGAGCGGCCTCACGGCCGCGATGTTCCTGTTCCTGATCGCGTCGGGCTGTCGCTGATCTTCGGGGTGCTGCGCGTCCTGAACTTCGCGCACGGCACCTTCTACATGCTGGGCGCGTATCTCGCGTACCAGACGATGCTGTGGCTCGGGCCGGGGCCGGGCCACTTCTGGCTCGCCGCCCTCGGCGCGGCCCTCGGGATCGCGCTGCTGGGCGGCGTCGTCGAACGCGTACTCTTCCGTCATCTCTACGGCAAGGAAGAGCTCTACCAGCTCCTCTTCACCTACGCGCTCGGGCTGATCCTCAGCGACGCCGCCAAGATCGTCTGGGGCACGCAGCAGAAGTCCGTCAGCCGGCCGCCCGAGCTCGCCGGCTCCTTCTCGCTCTTCGGCACCACGATCCCGCAGTACAACCTCTTCATCATCTTGCTCGGGCCGACCATCGCGCTCGCGTTCTGGTTCGTGCTGCAGCGCACGCGGGCGGGCCGCTTCATCCGGGCGGCCGCGCTCGATCGCGAGACCCTGGGCGCGCTCGGCGTCAACGTCGACGCGCTCTACACGGGAGTGTTCATGCTCGCCTCGTTCCTCGGGGGTCTGGGCGGCGCCCTGATCAGCCCCATGCGGGCCACCACGCCGGGCATGGATACGGAAGTCATCGTCGAGGCGTTCGTGGTCGTCGTGATCGGCGGGCTCGGCTCGCTCTGGGGGACCTTCCTGGGCGCGGTCGTCTACGGCCAGGTGCTCTCGTTCGGCATTCTCTTCTTCCCGCGCTTCTCGATCTTCGCGGTCTTCGCCCTGATGGCGGCGGTGCTGATCATCCGGCCGTGGGGCCTGCTGGGGCGGCCGATCCGATGACGGCGCGCGGGCTGGCGGGACTCGCCGTGTTCGTGGCCGCGCTCCTCGTCCCCGCGCTCGGCTCGCGCTTCTACACGTTCCTGGCCAACGACGTGATCATCTGGGCGCTCTTCGCCACGAGCCTGAACCTGCTGGTGGGCTACACCGGCCTGGTGTCGTTCGGCCACGCCGCGTACTTCGGCGTCGGCGCGTACGCCACCGGCATCCTGATGAAGAAGCTGGCGGTGCCCTTCGTGCTGGCCTGGCCGGCCGCCGGCCTCTTCGGCGCCGCGTGCGCGCTCGTCTTCGGCTTCTTCTGCGTGCGCCTCACGCGCATCTACTTCGCCATGCTCACCCTGGCCTTCGCGCAGATCGTGTGGGCGATCTGCTTCAAGTGGAACGAGCGTCACCGGCGGCGAGCAGGGCATGCCCGAGATCCCCTACCCGGATTTCGGCTGGATCGAGCGGGTCGGCGCGAGCGTGCCGCTGCTCGGCGGCTGGCGGACGGCGGAGTACTTCTACTTCCTCACCGTGGTGCTGGTGGCGGCGAGTCTCTGGGCGCTCCACCGCATCGTGACCTCGCCCTTCGGCCGCATGCTGACGACGATCCGCGAGAACGCCGAGCGGGCCGAGTTCATCGGGGTCAACGTGCGGCGCTATGAGCTTGCCGCCTTCGTGCTGGCGGGCGCGTTCGCGGGTCTCGCCGGGGGGCTCTTCGGCATTTTCAATCGCGGCGTGTTCCCGGACTTCGCGTACTGGACGAAGTCCTCCGAGGTGCTGATCATGACGTTGCTCGGCGGCATGGGGACGTTCTCGGGCCCGCGCATCGGCGCGCTCGTGCTGATTCTCCTCAACCAGCAGATCGTCTCGTACACCGAGTACTGGCCGCTCGTGCTGGGCACCGATCCTCGTGGTGCTGCTCTTCGGCTTCCCCGGCGGCATTGCCGGGGCCGTCGGCGCGCTCGTCCGGGCGCCTCTTCCGTCGGGTGCGCAGTGCTTGAGGTGCGCGACCTCGTCAAAGTCTTCGACGGCTTCCTGGCCGTCGGCGGCGTCAGTCTCGACGCGCCCACCGGCAGCATCGGCGCCATCATCGGCCCCAACGGCGCCGGCAAGACGACGCTCTTCAACCTGATCACCGGCCACCTCCAGCCCGATCGCGGCCACGTGATGCTCAACGGGCGCGACGTCACCGGCATCGCCCCCCACGATCTCTGCCGTCTCGGCGTGGGCCGCTCGTTCCAGCGGACCAACATCTTCCCGCGCCTGACCGTGTTCGAGAACGTCCAGGCGGCGTTCCTCTCGCATCGCGGGCGCGGCTGGAATCTCGTGACGCCGGTCGGGCGCCTCTACCGCGACGAGACGCTCGCGCTGCTCGAGTCGATCGGGCTCACGGACCGGGTGGACGAGGTCGCGGGCTTCCTGTCGCACGGCGGTCAGAAGCAGCTCGAGCTGGGCCTCGCGCTGGCCCTCGAGCCGGAGATCCTCCTGCTCGACGAGCCCACCGCCGGCATGTCGGCGACCGAAACGCGCGAAGCCATCCGGCTGATCGCGCGCATCGCGCGCGAGCGCGGGCTCACCCTGCTCTTCACCGAGCACGACATGGAGGTCGTCTTCTCGATCGCCGCAGCGCATCACGGTGCTCCACCAGGGTCGCGTGATCGCCGATGGACCACCGGCGGAGGTGCGGCGCGACGAGGCCGTGCGCCGCGTGTACCTCGGAGAGCGGCACTGATGGCCGCGACGCCCGCGCCCATCCTCTCGGTCGAGGACATCCACACGGCGTACGGCCTGTCCCGTGTGCTGTTCGGTGTGTCCTTGCGGGTCGCGCCGGGCGAGTGTGTGTGCCTGCTCGGCCGCAACGGCGTCGGCAAGACGACGACCATGCGCTCGATCATGGGGCTCACGCCGCCGGCGAGCGGCCGGGTCGTGTGGAAGGGCCGCGACATCACGCGCGCGGCTCCCTTCCGCGCGGCCGGCCTCGGCATCGGCTTCGTCCCGGAAGACCGCCGGATCTTCGCGGACCTCACGGTGTGGGAAAACCTCGACGTCGCCGAGCGGCGCACCCGCCCGGGCGCCTTCACCGCCGAGCGCGTGTTCGATCTCTTCCCGGCGCTCCGCGCGCTCCGCGACCGGCCGGAGGCTTTCTCTCCGGCGGCGAGCAGCAGATGCTGACCATCGCCCGGACCTTGATGGGCAACCCCGAGCTGTTGCTGCTCGACGAGCCCTCCGAGGGGCTCGCGCCGCTCGTGGTCGATCATCTGCAAGAGCAGATCGGGCGGCTCAAGGCGCGACGGGCTCACGATCCTGCTCGCCGAGCAGAACGTCGAGTTCTCGCTCGACCTCGCCGACCGCGTCTACGTGCTCGAGAAGGGCCACATCCGCTACGAGGGCAGCGCGCGCGAGTTTCGCGAAAACGCGTCGATCCGCCAGCAGTATCTGGCGCTCTAGCTCGAGACCAGCCTACCGGGCTTCAGCGTCGGCATTCCGAATTGCCGCGCGCGCCTTCTTCTCGACATCCATCGAGATCGCCACCATCCGGTGCACGCTCTTGGCGTGAGCGGCCGCCTTCTTCATCACGTCACTGTCATCGCTGCCTTGCGCCACGAATTCGCAGCCGGGCATCAGTTCGGCACACCTGAGTTCTCTCGTCACGACAAGACCCTCCTTGGAATGGTCCACGATGTTTCCGAAGTGAACCGGCGGCACGACTCGAGAGCCGAAGGCTCCGCGGCCCACCACCGGCCACGTGCCTCCCGGCTAGCGTACGCGCCGTCGCCGCCTTCGCGCCGCGGTCCGACCCGGAGACGCCTTCTTGGCATAGCCACGGTTACACTCGTTGCAGAATTTCTGCGCGTCATCCTTGAGCTCTCGCCTGCAGCTGAGACACCTGACCATGGCCATTCTCCATCGCGCGGGCCCACGGGCCCGCCGCTCGGCTATTCAGGCCCATAATAAATAACTCTTATCTATTATATAAGTTATACTACTAAATCGTCAAGCGGACAGCTCTGGGAAGGGATCTCCATGGCTAGAGACAGCAAGGCCTTCGTTGGGCACTCAACGCGCGAGAGCGCGAGCATCGAACACGCTGATGAAGCGAGCTCCATCGTCACCGTGGCGACCGGAAGGTGGGCCCAGGAGACGACGACGCAGCGGGACCAGGCGCGATCGCAGGTGCTGTGGATGGTCGGCCAGGCAAGACGAGCCGCCAAGAATGGGCGCGCCGACGATGCTGCTGGTGGCGCGATCGGGCGACATGCGCCCTGTGGAACATGAACTAGCGCGCAAGCCGGAAGTTCGAAGATCACCTGACCCGCTTCCTTGACCGTCGCCGAGGTTCAGCCGAGGACGATTCGGACGCGATGCGCCGTTCCGGTCATCGACGAGCCGGATGCCTGAGATCGCCGGCGAGGGAGACGCCTTCGATTCCACTGACGACACTCCCCGCGACACACCCCGCGGGTTCTCGACGACGAGGTCATAGCGCGCGGAGCGATAGCGGAACACCATCTCGAAGCCGCGCCACGCGCGCGGGATACACGGGTCGATCACGAGCCGCGCGCCGCGGAGCCGGAACCCGAGAATCGACTCCAGCCCGGCCCGATACATCCACGCCGCCGATCCCGTGTACCACGTCCAGCCCCCACGGCCCACGTGCGGCGCCTCGGCGTAGACGTCCGCCGCGACGACGTACGGCTCGACCTTGTAGCGGTCGACACCCGCCGCGGTGCTGGCGTGATTGATCGGATTCAACATCGCGAACAGCTCGGCGGCCTTGTCCCCGTCGCCGAGCGCCGCGAAGGCGATCGCCGACCAGATGGCCGCATGCGTGTACTGCCCGCCATTCTCTCGGACGCCCGGCACATACCCCTTGATGTAGCCGGGCTCCAGGGACGTGTCGTCGAACGGCGGCGTGAGGAGCAGGACGACGCCGTCGGCGCGACGCACCAGGTGCTCGTCGACGGCCGCCATGGCGCGCGCTCCGGCGTGACCGGGTCGCCGGCCGCCGAGATGACGCTCCAGGACTGCGCGATCGAATCGATGCGGCATGCATCGTTGACCGCGGCGCCGAGTGGCGTCCCGTCGTCGAAGTACGCGCGCCGATACCAGTCGCCGTCCCAGGCCTCGCGTTCGAGCGACTCCTTCAGGGCGCTCACATACCCACGCCACCGCTCGGCACGCTTGCCCTCCCCGCGCGCGTCGGCCAGGTCAGCCCATTCGGACAGCACGGCGTGAAGGAACCACCCGAGCCAGACGCTCTCACCCTTCCCGCCGGCGCCGACCTCGTTCATCCCGTCGTTCCAATCCCCCGTACCCATCAGCGGCAGGCCGTGCGTTCCGGCCGTCAAGCTGTGGTCGAGCGCGCGGGCACAGTGCTCGAAGAGCGTGCCTCGCTCGTCGGAGGCGCGAGGCTCGAAGTACGACTCGCCCTGTCCGACTGCGAGCTGGGCTCCCTCGAGGAAGGGAACGACCTCGTCGAGGACGGCGCCGTCGCCGACGACCTCGACATAACGGGCGACGACGTACGGCAGCCAGAGCAGGTCATCGGAGACCCGAGTTCGGACGCCGCGGCCGCTGGGCGGATGCCACCAGTGCTGGACGTCGCCCTCCTCGAACTGCCGAGCCGCAGCGCGCAGCAGATGCTGCCGTGCCAGCCGGGGCTCGGCCACCGCGAGCGCCATCACGTCTTGAAGCTGATCGCGAAACCCGTACGCGCCGCCAGCCTGATAGAACGCGGACCGCGCCCACACGCGACAGGCCAGCGTCTGGTACAGCAGCCAGCGGTTGAGCAGGAGGTCCATGGAGCGGTCCGGCGTCCTGACCTGCACCGTGCCGAGCAGCTCGCCCCAGTGCTCGCCGACAGCCCGCACGACCGCCGCCACGTCACGCGTCCGGTAACGAACGATCAGCTCCCTCGCCTGCTCCGGACTCTCCGCCTCGCCGAGGACGAACACGACCTCGGCGCGCCCTCGAACGGGCAGATCGATCGTCGCCTGAAGGCGCCGAGCACGGATCGAGACCAGCACCGACCCGTCCCGAGAGCCGGTGTCGGGCCGCGAGCGCCGCCGGACGATCCGGAGAGCCGTTGCGTCCGAGAAATTCCGTCCGGTCGGCGGTCCACGCCGTTTGGGTCCCGCCGAGGTCGGCAAACGCGACGCGAGTGCCGAACTCGCGCCTCCACGCGTTGCGCGCGAACATCGCGCCCGTCGTCCCGTCGATCTCGGTGACGACGAACGGCGCCGCGGCAGGCCGCGACACGCCGAGGACCCACTCGACGTAGGCGGTCACGGATAGCCGCCGCGGTCGTCCGGACTCGTTCCTCAAGAGTGAGACGCGAGATCTTGATGGAGTCGTCGAGCGGCACCAGCTGCAGTAGCTCGAGCGAGACGCCGTGCGAGACGTGCTCGAACCGCGTGTAGCCTTGCCCATGCCCGATGACGTAGGGCGAGATCTCCTCGCGGATCGGGAGCGCCGTCGGCCCCCACAGATCTCCGGTCTCTTCATCCCGGACGTAGATGGTCTCGCCAGGCGGATCGCTGACCGGATCGTTCGACCAGGCGGTGAGCTGATTCTCGCGGCTATTGACCGACCACGTGTACCCCGAGCCGGACTCGGAGACCTGGAACCCGAAGCCCGGATTCGCGATCACGTTGATCCACGGCGACGGCGTCCACCGTCCCTCGTCGAGGACCGTCACATACTCGCGTCCGTCCTGCGGCGAACCCGCCCAGCCCGTTGGAGAGCTCGAGATCCAGGCGCCGGGGCGCCGCGGCCGCCGGCAGCCGGCGGCCGCGCCGCCGCCCGTCGTGGCAGAGCGAGCGGAGCAGCAGCGTCGGGTCGCTGGGCCCGCGTCACCTGCTCGGCCAGTGTCCCGCGCCGGCTCGACAGCACCGCGCGCGCGACCGACTGGAGCACGTCACGTTGCCTCGCCGCGAGGCGGTCGGCCCGCACGATGTACACGTTCCCCTGCGGCTCATGGCCATCGTGGGGCCCGGCCGACTGGCTCGTGCGAACCAGCGTCTCCAGCAGCTCCTGGAGATCCTGAACGTAGGACGGCGCACGCTCGTTCACGATGACGAGATCGACCGCGAGCCGCTTCATCCGCCAGTACTCGTGCGCGCGAAGCAGCTGCCGCACGATGCCCACGTCCTCGGACTCGTCGATCCCAACTAGCACGATGGGAAGGTCGCCCGATATCCGGTGCGCCCACAACGCATCGGGGCCCTCCGTCTGACGCGCGAGGATCTCCGCCGGAGACCGCAGGGTCCGATCCGAGTAGAGAACGCGGCTGGCGAGGCTCTGGAAGAGATGTGCCTCGTCCGGGCCCATGCCGAGGTGGTGCTGTTGCACCTGCGCCTGCGTCCAGGCCAGGGTCGCGACGCGGTCGAACGTCGCCGGATCGCGATATTTCTCGGCAAGGCCGAGGGCCTCCGCGCGCGACGGCGCGACGAGGGTCGAGAAGGTGACGCGGACGGTATCGCCCGGCGGCAGTCGCACGCGGCGGCGCAGGCTCACGATCGGATCGAGCACCGCGCCGGTCGTGTTGGAGAGCGGCCGGCCGTCGATCACCGCCGCGGGCGTCCGGATCCCGCGCCCGCGGCCGAGGAACCGCGCACGGTCGGTCTCCCATTGCAGCTCGCCGACCGCGTCGCCTTCCACGACCGCCACATGGGCCAGCCAGACCGGCGCCTCGTCGCGTGACCGCGGCCGGCGTCTCGCCAGCAGCGTGTCGAGCTCGGGTACGCATTCGGTCTCCACACTCAGGTTGGAAAACGCCGGGTGGGCCGCGTCGGCCGCCGGCGGCGCCAGGACGACCTCGGCGTACGACGTCACCTCGATCTCCCGGCTCTTCGTCCCGAGGTTCGTGAGCGAGACGCGACGCACCTCGGCATCGTCCTCCGGCGACACGATCACCTGGAGCGTGGTCCCGATCGCGCCGTCGCGCCGGACGATCTCCGCCCGATCCTCGGAGAACGTGACGTCGTAGCTGTCCGGCGTACCGCCGCGCGGCTGGTAGCCGGCCGACCAGCTCTCCCCGCTGTGGACATCGCGAAGGAACACGTACGTGCCCCACGCGTCGCGCGTGACGTCTTCCCGCCACCGCGTGACCGCGAGATCGCGCCAGCGGCTATATCCGGAGCCCGCCGTCGTCAGCATCACCGCATACCGTCCATTCGAGAGCAGCTGGGTGCGCGGCGGCGAGCCGTGCGGCGAATCGAAACGCCTCACGACCGTCGGAACGAACTCGCGCACGTCGCCGACGGCCTGCACCTCGTCCGCACGGGGCCGCGCGACCGCCACGTCCCGCGGCGTCCGTTCCTGAAGCAGGAGCTCGGTGGCCAGGACGATTGGCTCGGCTCGGAAGCGCGCGCGCATCGCGCCGTCGTGGACGACGTTCGCGATCGCGACCACCACCATGCCCTGGTGGTGCGCCATGTACGCGCGGACTACCGCGACCGAGTCGCCATCCGGGAGCCTGGGCGCGGTGTAGTCGAGGGCCTCGTAGAAGCCGTAGGCGCCGCTGGCCCCGGCCGCCGCCAGGCGCCGGAAATTCTGGACCGCCGCGGCCGGATCGATCATCGCCGCCAGGCCCGTCGCATAAGGCGCGATGACGACGTCCTCGCTGAGCCCGCGCCGCAATCCGATTCCCGGCACGCCGAAGCTCGAATACTGGTAGGTCATTTCCAGATCGCGCGCGTTGTAGCCCGACTCCGACACCCCCCACGGCACGCCGCGCTCGGCGCCATAGCTGATCTGCCGTCCCACCACGAGCCGGGAGGTTTGCTCGAGCAGGCTTCCCGCCGGCGCGGGCATGACGAGCGTCGGCATCAGGTATTCGAACATCGATCCCGACCAGGAGACGAGCACCGAGTCCAGCTCCACCGGTGTCAGGGCCCGGCCGAGCTTGAACCAGTGCGAGACGGGGACGTCGCCCTTGGCGATCGCGACGAAGCTCGCGAGCCGCGCCTCCGATGCGAGGAGGTCGTACCGGCCCGGGTCGAGGCTTCCGTCCGCGACGCGATACCCGATCGCGAACAGCTTCCGCATCGGATCGAAGAGAAAACCGAAATCCATGGCGCCGACCAGCGCCCGCGCGTTCCGAGCGAGAGTCGTCAGGCGACGAACCAGCGTCTCGGGCATGTCGAGGTCGCGCGCGTGGCTTTCGACCGTGGCGCAGAGCGCCTCCGCCCAGACGAGGACGTCCGTGTGTGCGCTCCCGGGGTCCTCGTCGACCAGCGTTCGCGCGGCGACCAGCACCGCCTGAGCGCGGGCCTTCAGCGTCGCCAGCCGCGAGACCCACTCGGCCGGGTCGCGGGGAGGCTCCCGGACCGCGTCCGCGACGGCGTCGAGGGCGTCTGCCAAGCGCCCGTGGCCGGCCGGGCCCCGCCGTGCGTCACCGGCCGCCGCGACGGCCGCCTGGTGGACGAGCAGCGTAGTGTCCTCGATCCCGCCGAGCGCCGCCCGATCGAGGCGCGGGTGCTCGACCATCTCCTCGCAGGCGTGCGCGAGCGACGATGAGATGGCCGGCGAGATTGCCGCTGTCGACCGACGAGATGTACTTCGGCTCGAGCGCGTAGCAGTGCTTCGTGTCGTACCAGTTGTAGAAGTGGCCGCGGAAGCGCTCGAGGGCGTGCAGCGTCTCGAGCGTGGCCTCGAGACGCTCGACGACGTCGAGCGTACCGACCCAGCCGAAATCGCGCGCGGCCACCGTTGACAGCAGATAGAGCCCGATGTTCGTCGGCGACGTGCGATGCGCCACCACCGGGCTCGGCGTCTCCTGGAAGTTGTCGGGCGGCAGCGCGTGGTCTTCCGGACCGACGAAGGTCGAGAAGAAGCGCCATGTCCGCCGCGCGATCAGGCGGAGAGCTCGCGCGTCCGTCGCCGAGAGCGGCTGGCTGGGCTCGGTGCTTCGCGGCACGCTGATCCAGCGCGCGACCGCCGGCGACAGGGTCCACAGCAGGAGAAAGGGCAGCGCGGCGGGCCAGGCCTCCGGTCTCCCCCACGCGACGGCCACCGTCGCGGCGACGGCGAGCGCGACCCCGCCGCCCATTCGACGGCAGAAGCCACGCAGATCCAGACGGAGCCCGGCCTTCGCCTGCGCCGCAGTCACCCATTCCAGCAGATTGCGGTGCGTGACGTACACGCGGACGAGCGTCCGCACGATCGCGTCGCTCATCAGCCAGGCCTGGTGCGTCAGCATCGTGATCGTGAGCCCGAGCTGCGAGCCGGCCAGGAAGACATCCCGGCCGACCGCGCGAATGTAGCTGCGTTTCGAGATGCCGCGCCCGCGGGGGAGCAACCCGCTCAGCACCGGCAAGAGCGTGGGCACGGCGATGGTCGCCAGGATGAAGGCGCTCCAGATCGTGGGCGAGGTGCCGGGCATCAACCACGCGACCACGAGCGTCAGAAAGGCGGCCGGCGCCGATACGGTGCGGCGGAGGTTATCGAGCATCTTCCAGCGTCCGACGAGCGGCATCCGGCGTCCCAGAATCCACGGAAGCAGCTGCCAATCGCCACGCGCCCATCGGTGCTGGCGGGCCGCCGCGACGCCATAGTGCGAGGGAGCGCTCTCGAACAGCTCGACGTCGGTCACGAGACCGGCGCGCGCGAAGACCCCTTCGAAGAGATCGTGGCTCAGGAGCGCATTGCCCGGCACCCGTCCGGCCAGCGCCGCCTCGAACGCGTCCACGTCGTAGATGCCTTTGCCGGTGTACGAGCCTTCCTCCCAGAGGTCCTGGTAGACGTCGGACACCGCCGATGCGTACGGGTCGATGCCCGCCGGCCCCGACATAAGACGCTGGAAGAATGAGCCCTCGCGTCCGGGCAGCGGCGGTGTCACTCGAGGTTGAAGCACCGCGTAGCCCTCCACGACGCGGTGCCTTCCGATGATCGAACCGCGGTCGATTGAGGGCATGCGCCATCGTGCCGACCAGCCGATCGACCGCCCCTCGAGGGAGCCGCGTATCGGCGTCGAGCGTGATGACGTAGCGGATGCTCGGAAGGCGCGACCGCGCTCGTGGCCACGAAGCTCGTGTCGGACGCCCCTCGCAGGAGGCGATTCAGCTCGTGGAGCTTACCTCGCTTGCGCTCCCACCCCATCCACGCTCGCTCGCTCGCGTTCCAGAGCCGCCGGCGGTGAAAGAGCAGGAATCGCTCGCCTCCATCCGGCGCGGCACCGTGGCGCCGGTTCAGTCGGGCGATCCCCTCGCGCGCGGCCCCCAGAATCTCGTCATCACCCGGCATGATCTCCGCGGGCGCGTCCAGCCAGTCGGAGAGGATGGCGAAGCGAAGATCGCCGCTTCGGATTCGCCAGGTAGTGCACTTCGAGCCGCTCGATGTGCTCGGTGACTTCCGCGCTGTCCGTCAAGAGCATCGGCACGACGACCATGGTTCGCAGATGCGCCGGCACTCCGTCGCGCAGCTCGAGGCGAGGCAGCACGGCCGGCGTGACCAGCGCGGTGACGCTTCGATTCAGCAACGCGATCGCGAGGTCCGAGGCCGGGACGATGGCCAGCAGCGCGAGGACCAGCAGGCCCACCGGCCCGACGCCGGATGTCCCTGTCGCGAAGAGGGGCAGGGCAAGCACGAAGCCACTGAGGACGGCGATCGTTCCAAGATATCCCGGCGTCGCCGCAGCGACATAGAGGCGAAGCAGCCGGCGCAAGGGCGGCGCTCGGTACCCGAGGGTCAGCTCGAAAGCCCGGCGCCCGTTGCCCGATGAGATAGAAGCCGGGATCGGTCCGCCGATCGTCGTGGGTCCCGGCGACGCGGTCCGCGCGCGCCACGGCCGCGCGCGCGACCTGCAGCTCGGGCTGGCCCGAGCCTCGCGCCAGCTCTTCGACCGCGTGCCGGTAGGCGTCGCGGGTTGCGAAGTCCATCGCGGCGTAGCTGGGGCCCGCGTGCAGCACCTCGTCGACGAGGCTGACGCTCTCGAAGAACTCCGTCCAGTCGGACGCGGACATCAAGCTCATGCTCATGATCACGTTGCGGACGGTCACGTTCATCGCGGCCTGCCGCTGATGCTCGACGCGAACGATGTCGTCGGAGGTCGTCCCCTGCGCCAGCAGCCGTTGGTCGAGCCAGCGCAGGGCCGGAGTCACGGCGCGATCCTGCTCCCGTAGCCGCTGGACGAGCTGCACCGCGAAGGCGGTGACCAGCGGGCCGCTCTCGAATCGCGCGAGGCCCCTCGCCGTCGGCGCGACGGCACCGTCGTCGCCGACGCCGAGCAGCTCGTCGGCCAGGACGTCGGCCTCCTGGCGCGCCGCGCGCCCGCGAACGATGCTCTCGGCCAGGCGTCGAAGATTCTCGACGAGCACGACGCGGAGCGTGATCGCCACCGCCCACAGCTCGCCGATCGTCAGCGGCTGCACACGCTGATAGGCTCGCACGAAGCGCCGGAGCGATTCGGGATCGAGCCGGCTATCGGTGTGCGCCACGAACGCCCAGGCGATGCCGTAGACGCGCGGATAGCCGGCGAGCGGCCCCTCGGCCAGCTTGGGCAGCTCCCGATAGAACCCGGCCGGCAGGTCGTCGCGGATCTCGCGCAGCTGTTCGTCCACGACGTGGAAGTTGTCGACGAGCCATTCCGCCGCCGGCGTGATCGCGCGCTCCTCACGGATGGCGTTGGCGATCATTCGATACGACTCGCGAAGCACGCGGCCGTTGTGCTCGACGCGCTGCAGGAGTCGCCGCCCCCGGCCCGACCGCCTCATGACGGTCTGAGCAGCCGCCAGGCTCTCGGCGTGCTGCTCGAGGCGCTCGATGCCGAAGAGCTCGGCGCGGATCGGGTCTTCGGGAGACTGCCGGGCTATGCGGATGCGGTCGCTTCTGCATGGGCTAGACGGAGAGTGCGGATCCCGGCTGGCGCGGCACGTCATTCGCGTTTCCGTTCGATGGAGCTGCGAACCCTTCACCTTTGCGCGTCGTGTTCGGCATCCCCATGCGCCGCAACCAACGAAAATGCGCGGTCACGCCTTCGCGGAACGACCGGTACTCGGTGTATGCCACGCCAAAGTCTCGACACGTCTGCTTCCACCAGCTTCGAGATCGCCGGATAGTTGACGTGGCTGATCCGCGGGAACAGGTGGTGTTCGATCTGGAAGTTCAAGCCGCCGAGGAGCCATGCCGACGCCCCGGCTCCGTCGGGCGAAGTCCACTGCCGTCTCCGCCTGATGGATGGCCCAGGCCCGCTCGATACGCCCCGCGCCCGCGGAGGGCAACGGGAACGCCGCCTCTCCGACGCAGTGGGCCACCTGGAACACCACGGTCAGGGCGGTCCCGAGCACCAGCGCGGCGATCCCGTAGTGGACGAGGACCACATGCACGGGGTGGAACAGTAACGGGACCCCGAATGCCCAGGTGAAAAAGGTCGCCTTCCCGGCCACCAGGAGAACCAGATCTCGCCCAGTGGGGCGCTGGACTCGGTAGCTACCGATTCGGCCGGCGATGAGCCTTCGGAAATCGTCGACGAGCTGCCACTTGACCGCGACGAACCCGTAGAACGGCCAGAGGTAGAGGTGTTGCCATCGGTGAAACGCGAGCCGCGGTCTGATGTGGCGTGACCCGGCCGAGGAAGCCGAGGTTGAGGTCGCTGTCGTGGCCGGTGACATTGACATACGTGTGATGAATGACGTCGTGCTTCCAGTGCCAGACGTACGAACTGCCCCCGATCAGGTCGAGCGTCATCGCCATCAGCTTGTTGATCGAGGGGTGGTCGGAATACGCGTGATGTCCGCCGTCGTGTTGAACGTTGAATCCGATACCGGCCGCGGCGAGCCCGAGCAGGACGGCCAGCGGCACGCTCTGCCACCAGGCATGGGCCGCGAACACGAGCAGCAGGTACGAGACAGCCAGACAGGCGATGAGGATCGCCGTCTTCAGGTACATCTGCCAGCAGTCACGTTGCCGCCGGCCGGTGGCCCGGAAATACTCGTCGACTCGCCGCCGGAGCTCGAGCTGGAAGGCGCTGTTCGTCCCGAATTTGAGCGCTCCGGCCGAGCCCGCCGCACCGTGGCTTCGCCTTGAAGGGGTCATCGCGGCTGCTCGCCCTGCAGGTACTGATCGATCCCATCCTCGATCTCGCGAGGGAACGACGGCGCAGATCCGACGAGCTCCTGCTGGTAGGTGAGGAGCATGATCTCGCGGAAAATCGGCAACGCGGCGCGGCCCCCGGTCTCCTTGTCGCCCAGCGTCCGGTTGTCGTCGAAGCCGATCCGGACCGCCACCGTGATCCCCTGCGGTCCGTAGGTGGAGCCCACGAAGAGCGCATCACGAAAGTCACTCGTCGTTCCGGTCTTTCCCATCACCGGGATCGGGAAGTCGTGGCCGTAGAGGGAATGGGCGGTGCCTCCCGGAATGCGGATCACCCCGCGGAATCCCTCCTGGATCAGGCTCAGGTGGCGGGAGTTGAACTCGAGGGCGGTTCGGGCCGCCTCGTAGAGCACGTCGCCGGAAGCGCCGGTGACGCGATCGATGATGTAGGGCTCAGCCAGGAGCCCCGAGGCCATCGCGCGATAGGCGCCCGCCAGCTCGAGCAGCCGCACTTCTGACGCTCCGAGCGCCGTCGTGATGTATGGGCTGCAGCGGGGTGCGGATCCCCAGCTCTCGGGATGTCCCGATCACTCGGTCCAGGCCGATCTCACGGGTGATCCATACGGCCACGGCGTTGCGCGACTCGGCCAGCGCCTGACGCATCGGGATCGGCCCCTTGAACTCGTTGTCGTAGTTGGCGATCCACTTCACGGGTCGATCAGCCCCCATGGGCACCGCGATGGGTTCGTCGGGCACCGTCGTGTCGAGCTTCAGCCCCTGGCGGAACGCGGCCAGGTACACCATCGGCTTCCACGCCGAGCCCGCCTGCCGCAGCGAGCCCGTCGCCCGGTTGAAGTCGGAGTAGTGCGCATGGCGATTCTTGTAGAAGTAGCGCCCGCCCGACTCGGCCAGGATCGCCGCGTCCGCGTTGCGGAGCACGACCACCGAGCCCTGGATCAGTCCCTTCGCCTGAGGGTGCCGCTTCTCGTAGCGGGCGAGACCGGTCTCGAGCGCTTCGTTCACGATGGTCTGGATCCGCTGATCCACCGTGGCGTGGACCGAGATCCGCCCCTGGAGGAGATCCTCGACCCCGAAGCGGCCCGCACCGTGCTGCCTCAGCTCGTCGAAGACCGTGTCGATCGCGGCGGGGGCCTGGGTCTTGACCGGGCTCGCCGCCTTCGCGACGATCACCGGCTCGGCCTGCAAGCGCTTCGCGAGGTTCTCGGGGATGTCGCCGTTGCGCGCCATCAGGGCCAGGATCTCGTTGCGGCGGCGCAGAGGCCGCGGGTTGCCGGGCACCGGAAGATAGTCCCGCGGCGCCTTGGTGATCCCCGCCAGCAACGCGGCCTTCCCGGCATCCTCCATCGTGTAGCTCGACAACGGCTTGCCGAAGTAGTACTCGGAGCCGGCGGCGAAACCGTACCGGCCGTGGCCCAGGTAGTTGAAGCTGGCAGAGCGCGCGAAGATCTCGCGTTTCGCCTGCTCTCGCGATCCGAACCGCCGGGTCATTGCCTCCTCGAGCCAGAGGGCCAGCCGCACCTCCTCCAGCTTCCGGAAGAGCTTGTTCGTGGTCGGGACCCCCACGACCACGGAGAGGAGCCGCCATGTCAGGTTGTCGCGGAAGAGCGTCGCGTCGTTCTCGCGGCTCCACCGCTCTCGCAGGAAGTAACCGCGGACGAGCTGCTGGGTGAGCGTCGAGCCACCCTGGGGGAGACGCAGCCGGAATCCCTTGCCGTCCCACCACGCGCCGACGGAGCTCATCGCCGTCTTGTAGAGCACGCGCGGCAGCGCTCGATAGTCCACGCCCGAGTGGGTGAAGAAATTCTTGTCCTCGGCCGCCAGGATCGCCTGGCGGAGGACCGGCGGCATCTCCTCGTAGGAAACGACCTGACGGTACTCCCGGGCCAGCTCGACCAGCACCGTGCCCCGTGCGTCGTAGACCTTGCCGGTCGTCGAGAGCTCGAAGCGAATGAAGGGCTCGAGGTCCGGCACGCCGCGCCGGTCGAAGTAGATATGATGGGCGAGTCCCCACGTCGCGAGCACGAGCGGTAGCAGCACCACGACCGGCACCGCGAGACACACGGCACGGCGCGAGCATGCGGACCGCACGCGTCGGGCGAGACGGGCGACGGGGGAAGCCAAGAGGCTCATCGAGATCGGCCGATGAGCTCGGTCTCTTCGCGTTCTGTCGTGAGCTCGAAGAGCGCCCTCGCGTACGGCGAGGCCGCTCGCCATCGCTTCATCGGCTGGGCACTCCGGCCCCCGAGGGCGCCGATCGCCCGCGAGGCGGCGGCGTCAGCCCGCAGTCGACGATCCTGTGGAGCAGGGTCTTGTAGCTCACCTTGAGCATCCGGGACGCCTCCGCTCGATTCCAGTGCACCCGCTCGAGCACGTCCGCGAGCGCTTTCCGCTCGGCCTCGCGCGCCGCCCGCCGAGCGATCTCCCGTAAGCCCTCGGCGGGCTGCGGGAGCGGAACGTGCCCATTGCGGCCACGGGCCACCAGGGCCTCGATTTCGCCCTCGACATCCGCGAGCACCACGAGGCGGCGAACGACATTCTCCAGCTCGCGAACATTGCCCGACCACGGGTGCTGCTGCAGGTGGGTCATCGTCTCGGGCGAGAGCTGCTTCTGTCGTCCGTACTGCGCGTTGAACTTCTCGAGGAACCACAACGCCAGCCCCGGAATCTCTTCTCTGGGCTCTCGCAGCGGGGGCACCCGGATCTCCACGACGTTGACCCGGTAGTAGAGGTCCTCCCGGAACTCGCGCCGCGCCATCGCCTGCTCGAGGTTCCGGTTCGTCGCGGCGATCACGCGCGAGTCGACAGCGATCACACCGTGGCCCCCCACCCGAGAGAAGCGAAAGTCCTGCAGCACGTGGAGCAGCTTGGCCTGCAGTTCCAGGGGCAGCTCCCCGATCTCACTCTCGCCTCGGATCAACACCGTGGCATCCGTGTTCGCGACGTTTTCGATGATCGTGCCGATGGCTCGCATGTGAGCGCTGCCGTCAGACAGTGTGGCGTGCCGCGCTGGATCGGACGTCCGGGAGGGCGTGAAGCGCCCTCCCCTACTGCGAGGCCTAAAACTCCCCGCCGTGCCCCATGGACGGGTCGGCCTTCCCGGCTTCGGGGCCGTCCGTGATGATCACTTCCGTCGTGAGCAGCAACGACGCGATCGACGCCGCGTTCTGCAGCGCGACTCGCTCCACCTTGGTGGGGTCGATGATTCCCGCCACCATCATGTCGACATACTCGTGGGTCTCCGCGTCGAAGCCGCGCGCGAGCGGGACCGTCGCCCTGACCTTCTCGACGATCACGGAGGCTTCGAGCCCGGCGTTCTCGACGATCTGCCGAATCGGCTCCTCGAGGGCGCGCCGCACGATGCTGACCCCGGTGCCCTCATCGCCCGAGAGCTTGAGGCTGTCGAGCGCGTCCGCCGCGCGGAGCAGCGCGACGCCGCCCCCCGGCACGATCCCCTCCTCGACCGCCGCCCGTGTGGCGTTGAGGGCGTCCTCGACCCGCGCCTTCTTCTCTTTCATCTCGGTCTCGGTCGCCGCTCCCACCTTGATCACGGCGACGCCGCCCGCGAGCTTCGCAAGCCGCTCCTGGAGCTTCTCCCGGTCGTAGTCGGAGGTCGTCTCCTCGATCTGCGCCCGAAGCTGCTTGATGCGGCCCTGGATCTCCTTGGTGCTCCCGGCCCCTTCGATGATCGTGGTGTTGTCCTTGTCCACCACCACCTTCTTGGCGCGGCCGAGGTCCTCGAGCTTGAGGTTCTCGAGCTTGATGCCCAGGTCCTCCGTGATCGCCTTGCCGCCGGTCACGGTCGCGAGGTCCTCGAGCATGGCCTTGCGACGATCGCCGAAGCCCGGCGCCTTGACGGCGCAGCACGCGAGCGTCCCGCGCAGCTTGTTGACCACCAGCGTCGCCAGAGCCTCGCCTTCCAGGTCCTCGGCGACGATGAGAAACGGCTTACCGGCCCGGGCGACCTGCTCGAGCAACGGCAGCATGTCCTTCATCACGCTGAGCTTCTTCTCGTGGATGAGGACGAGGGCGTCCTCCATCACCACTTCCATCCGCTCCGGATTCGTCACGAAGTAGGGCGAGAGGTACCCGCGGTCGAACTGCATACCCTCGACCACCTCGAGGGTGGTCTCCATCGCCTTGGCTTCCTCGACGGTGATGACGCCGTCCTTGCCGACCTTCTCCATGGCCTCGGCGATCAGCTTGCCGATGGTCGTGTCGTTGTTCGACGCGATCGTGGCGACCTGGGCGATCTCCTTCTTGTCCTTGGTGGCCTTGGACATGTGCTTCAGCTCCTCGACCACCGTGTCGACCGCCTGCTCGATCCCGCGCTTCAGCGCCATCGGGTTCGCGCCCGCGGTCACGTTCTTGAGACCGCCGCGGAAGATGGCCTGGGCCAGCACCGTCGCGGTCGTGGTGCCGTCACCCGCGACGTCCGAAGTCTTGGAGGCGACTTCCTTCAGCATCTGCGCCCCCATGTTTTCGTAGGGATCCTTGAGCTCGATCTCCTTGGCGACGGTGACGCCGTCCTTGGTCAGGGTGGGGCTGCCGTACTTCTTGCCGATGACGACGTTCCGCCCCTTCGGGCCGAGCGTCACCTTGACGGCGTGCGACATCGTGTTGATACCGCGCAAGAGCGCGGCGCGGGCTTCCTCGCTGAACAGCAGTTGCTTGGGCATGACGACCCTTCCTCTCGAGTGTGCACGAATGGTTGACGGCGGCGGAGCCGCCCGTTCACGAGCCGACGATGCCGAGGACGTCCTCCTCCTTCATGATCAGGTACTCCTGACCGTCGAGCTTGACCTCGCTGCCGGAGTACTTGCCGAAGAGGATCCGATCGCCCTCCTTCAGCGCGAGGGGGAGCTTCTTGCCGTCCTCGGTCACCCTCCCGGTCCCGACCGCGATCACCTTGCCCTCCTGCGGCTTCTCCTTCGCGGTGTCGGGGATGATGATGCTGCCGTGCTTGTCGTCCTGCTCCTCGAGGCGCCTGACGAGCACGCGGTCATGGAGCGGACGCAGTTTCGTCATCGGAGCCATCGGGCTGGCCGGAACGCGGTTCGGGACCGGTCGCAGCTTCGTCGTGGTTGCCTGAGCCATGGTGCGGGTGCCTCCCTCTTCGTCCGGGGGGTGATGAGCGAGCGGCTGGTGAAATTGTCCAGCACGGGGAGTGTACCACTGATGTAGTACACATTGCCGAAATTGATCTGGTGTACTATTATACTAATACAGAACAGGATCAGGAGGATCACGCCAATTCCTCGGAAGCCGACCGAGCACGAAGACGAATACTTCGCCAGACTCGAGTTCGAGCGGCAGCGGAAGGTTCTCGACGAACGGGAGGTCCGGGCGGCCGAGACCGAACGCGAGCACACGCTGTCCGTGGTACGAGGACGATGCCCGAAATGCGGCGCGGAGCTGATTCCCGTCCCCTATCGGGGCATCGAGCTCGACAAGTGCTCGCGCTGCCAAGGGGTGTGGCTGGACGTCGGTGAGCTCGATCGCGTCGTGACCGAGGACGCCGGTCTGTTCGGCAGTGTCCGCCGGATCTCCAGTTGACCCCGGTGGGCGCGGCCACGCGTCAAGGAGGGGGTCGGGGATGAGGTGGCTCATGGAGTTCTACAACGAGAGACGGGGGATCTGGGCGCGTTACGGCATCGAGGCGGAGCTCCCGGCGGCGGCGGCCCAGTTGGGCCTGACCGCGGTTCTCGCGGAATATCCATCACCTCCGAGAAAGGGCCGGCTGAGCCTGTTCGAGCAGGCCGAGCGCATCGGGGGCCAAGACCCAAGCGGGTGGGTCCTCCACCGCATCGTGAAGGAGAGCGCGCAAGGATCACCTGACGCCGTGCCAGCGCCGGCGCAGGCGGCATAAGGGCTCGCGAGCATGGATCTCAAACAGCGGAAGTTCGCGATCGGGTATCTCGCGATCGCCCTCATGACGATTGCCGTCTTTCAGTTCCCGCTCTTTGGGCCGCGCGCCGCGAACATCTCGTACAGCGAGTTCAAGGCGCTCGCGAAGAAGGGCAAGGTCAGCAATCTCACCCTCGACAAAGAAACCGTCGGCGGAACACTCGCGACCGACGGGCTCGAGACGCTGCTTCCGAAGGAGAAGGTCGATGAGCTGAAGCGGCTGGGCGGCGGACCGCATCGCTTCGTCGCGGCGCGGGTCGAGGATCCGGGGCTGGTGGCTGATCTCGAGCAGGCGAACGTCAAGTTCACAGGGCACGTGGAAAATACCTGGCTCTCGACCCTCCTCTCCTGGGTCCTCCCCGCCGTGGTGTTCGCCGGTGTGTGGATCTTCGTCATGCGCCGTTTCGGCCCGCAGCAAGGGCTCATGACCATCGGCAAGAGCAAGGCCCGGGTCTACGTCGAGCACAAGACCGGGGTCACCTTCGAGGACGTCGCGGGCATCGACGAGGCGCGGGGCGAGTTGATGGAGGTCGTGGACTTCCTCAAGAACCCCGATCGCTACCGGCGCCTCGGCGGGAAGATCCCCAAAGGGGTGCTCATCGTCGGCGCGCCCGGCACCGGGAAGACGCTGCTGGCCAAGGCCGTCGCGGGGGAGGCCGGCGTGCCGTTCTTCAGCTTGAGCGGCTCGGACTTCGTCGAGATGTTCGTCGGCGTGGGGGCCGCGCGCGTCCGCGACCTCTTCGCCCAGGCCCAGCAGAAGGCCCCGAGCATCATCTTCATCGACGAACTGGATGCGTTGGGCAAGGCGCGAGGTGTCAGCCCGATCGTGGGCGGCCACGACGAGCGAGAGCAAACCCTGAATCAGCTCCTCGCGGAGCTCGATGGCTTCGACACCCAGATGGGCGTCATGATCCTGGCGGCCACGAACCGGCCGGAGATCCTGGACCCCGCGCTGCTCCGACCCGGGCGCTTCGATCGGCAGGTGGTCCTCGACCGTCCCGACCTCAGAGGGCGGGAGAAAATCCTCAACGTGCACGTCCGCGACGTCAAGCTGGCGCCCGGCCTCGATCTCTCCCTGGTGGCGGCCAGGACGCCCGGCTTCGTCGGCGCCGATCTCGCCAATCTCGTCAACGAGGCCGCGCTCCACGCCGCCCGCACGGGCAAGGAAGCCGTGGATGCGGCGGACTTCGACGAGGCCATCGACCGTGTGGTGGGCGGTCTCGAGCGCCGATCGCGCGTGATCAACCCGAAGGAAAAGGAGATCGTCGCCTATCACGAAGCCGGCCATGCACTGGTGGCGGAGTCGCGCGAGCACGCGGACCGGGTCGCGAAGATCTCCGTGATCCCTCGCGGCGTGGCCGCGCTCGGGTACACGCAGCAGCAACCGACCGAGGACCGGTACCTCATGACGCGCGCCGAGCTCCTGGATCGACTCGACGTGTTGCTCGGCGGTCGTGTGGCGGAGGAGCTCGTCTTCGGCGACATCTCGACCGGCGCGCAGGACGATCTGCAGCGGGCCACCGACATGGCGCGCCACATGGTCGCCCGCTACGGGATGACGGAAGCGCTGGGGCTGGCGACGTTCGAGCCGCCCCGCCAGGCGCTCTTCCTCAACGTGCCGTCGATGGCGCAGCGAGAGTACAGCGAGGAGACCGCCCGTCGCATCGACGACGAGATCCGAAACCTGTTCGAGGCCGCCCACGAGCGAGTCCGCAAGACCCTGACGGCGAAGCGAGAGGTCCTGACCTCGCTGGCCAAGCTGCTGATCGAGAAGGAGGTCGTGAGCCGGGACGATCTCACCGCTCTCCTGGCGTCCGCGGAAGTTTAACGGATGCTCACGGGCTGATTGCTTTCGGAAGCGAGGTAGTCCGCCTGGGCGCGCTCGAGCTCGGCGATGATCGCCCCGCGCTCGGCCATGAGACATCGCGCCGCCTGCTCGCGAGTGAAGGCAAGGACGCCGAAGCGGAGCCGGCTCCGCAGGCGGCCGGCGCCCACCAGGTAGCGATACGCGACCACACCGGTCAGCGGCAGCGAAAGCGCGAAGACCGCGGCGCCAGCCAGACCGGATCAGCTGTCCGACCACCGACGTCTCGAGCGCCCAGAACAGCGGAAACGCGATGACGCTCGCCAGGAAGCGCGTGGTCGCGTAGTCGGTTTCTTTCTTGGCCAGCCGGCGGGCCAGCCAGCGGGGGATCAGGTACGGGAGGCAGTTGACGACGGCGCCGTAGACGAAGAAGGGGAAGCCCACGACCGCCTCCCACGAGCGGCGAGCACGCTCGCGGCGCAGTGGCCGTCGCAGCCGCGCGTGCACCGCCTCGTCCTTCACGCGGTACTCCGCCAGGAGGGCGCGGTAGCCCTGGATTCGTTGCCAGAGCCGCTCCACCCGCTCAGGGTCGCGCGCCTTGAAGTAGGTCACGGCGTCGACGATAGCGCGGGACCGCCGGAAGGGATCGATCTGCCAGGCATCGAGACCTCGCGTGGCCAAGAGCTCACTGATCAGCGCACCCCGGTGGAGCTCCTCGACCGCGCGGACCAGCTCGGTGGCCTCGATGCGCTCGACGTGGACGAGCTCGGCTTCCATCGCCCGCTGGATCGCTCGCGTCAGCGCATCGACCGCCTTGACACGGGTCCTTCCGATAGGCCTCGAGGTGCGGCGCCACCGGGATCGGCTCGCCGAAGGACACGAGCACCCGCCCCAGGAATGACTTGCGCGCCTCGAACGTGAGCCCCACCGGGACGAGCGACAGCTCGCCCGGTCGGGCCGCCTCGTGGCCCAGCGCGATGCGGGCCGCCCCGCTCTTGATGCGCTGGACGCGCGCCTCGGCATGCGTGGTGCCTTCCGGATAGATCGCGACGAGGCCGCCGCGCTCGAGCGTCTGGAAGGAGGCGGCAAATGCTTTCGCATTCGGGTCCATCTTGTCCGGGTCGTCCTGCTTCCGGCAAACGAGAATCGCCCCGCACGCACGCAGGAAGCGCGCGACGCAGTGGATTACGGAACATCGCCGCCGCGGCGAGGAAGTGGACCTTCCTCCTGAGCGCTGCCGCCACGACCAGGGAATCGATCAGGTTGTTTGGATGGTTGATGCAGAGGAGCACCGGGCCGTCGGCCGGGACGTGCTCCGGGTGCCGTACGTCAACGGGCTTGAAGCAGAACCAGAGCCAGAACCGAACGACGAGCCGCACCGCGACTATAGAAACGGTCCGTAGGCTCGGGTGAAGGGAGCGCCTGTCGCTGAGCCGCGAGGTCCGGGCCGCGCCGGTGAGATGTGGTGAACGCCGCCGACGAGTCGCTGGTCGGCCGCGCACCAGGACCGCCCCACCTTCACTCACGATCGCCTCCTCAGAGTCCCGTGGACGCCGGTGCCGGAAGAAGTCGTCCATCGCTTAGTGTACCACTCAAATAGTACACCTTGACTGTAGGGTTCGCCTGGTGTACTAATCTAGTCATACAGTATGAAGGTCACGATGAATCTGAAGATAAACGGGCACAGTCCGATCCCGATCCGGCGTCAGCTGATGGAGCAGCTCCGCCACGCCATCGAGACCGGCGGCGTCTCGCGGGACCAAGCGCTCCCCAGCATCCGGGAGTTGGCCGGATTCCTCGGCGTCAACCCGAATACCGTCGCGCGCGTCATCGACGATTTGAAGCGAAGCGGATACGTGGAGGCGCGGCGGGGGAAGGGCGTCTTCGTGGCTCCCGCGCCGCCCGCCCGCCCCTCCCCTCACCTCCGCGAGAGCTTCTTGCAAGATACGGTGATCCGGGCGGCGGCCCTCGGGATGACGGCCGACGACTTGTCGGTGGGGGTGCTGAGCTTGGCCGTGGTTCGGCCCGCCGCCATCCGCGGGGCCGTCGGAGTCCTCCTGGTAGAGTGCAGCCCGCCGGAGCTGGACTTCTTCGCCCGGCAACTCGAGGCCCACCTGCCGGTCAGCGTCGACAAGATGCTCCTCGCCGAGCTGGCGGCGGTCACGCGGCGCCCGAAGCAAGTCGGTCGCTGGCGCGCGGCGGTCACGAGCTTCTGTCATCTCCCGGAGGTGGAGCGCCTTCTGAAGGGCAAGGGGGTTCCAGTGATCGCGCTGCTCGCCGAGGCGCATCTCGAGACCCTCCACCGCCTGGCCCAGTTCCCGTCGGGAACACGGGTGGGCGTCGCCTCGACGACCGTCGAGACGGCCCACAACCTGGAGCACTCGATTGCGAACGCCAACCTGCCGAACATCGCGCTCGTCGGGGTCTGCCCCGCCGAGGGGGCCGCACTCGGTCGCCTGGTGCGGCGAGCGGACGTCATCGTCTGCTCCACCGCAGCGGCCGAGCGGGTCCGGGGCCTCGCGGGTTCCACCGTGCAGGTGTTGATTGACGACCGGGCCCTCGACGCGCGGGCGATCGAAATGCTCGCGACCCTTCTGGTGCAACAAAACGGCGATCGGCCGACGGCCGCTCCGGCGCCGAAGCGGCCGCGATCTCGCCAGTCCGGTGGACGTGAGTCGCGAGAGGGCGCGACGCGTGCGACGGTATCGGGACGTGATGCGAGTCGATCTGTAACCAGATGAAGGAGAACGAGTCATGACTTTCTTGACGTGGATTCTCGCGGGGCTGCTGGCCGGCTTGCTGGCCGGGTGGGTTATGAAGCGCGGAAGCTACGGACTGAGCTGGGACATCACGCTCGGTCTCGTCGGGAGCATCGGGGGGAGCTGGATTCTGCGATCCCTGGGGTTCTACCCGGGAGCAGGGATCTTCGCGACGGCTGTCGTTGCGTTCATCGTGGCGGTCATCCCGATCGTCGCTCAACGCAAGTTCTGGGCGACTGAGCGTCCTATCCAGAAGAAGGATACCTTCTGGCGGTGGGGGCTAGGTGCCGCGCTCGTGGCCCTCGTGGCATGGATGACCCTCGGACCCGTGCAGCAGCCGGCCGCCGTGGCTGCGCCGATCGAGGAAAAGACGTATGCGGTGATGCCGCCATCGGTGAAGGTGAACGCCGGAATCGTCACGGGCGAAGTCACCGACATGAAAGTCGTGGAGCGGGTGGAGAAAGGGTCCGACCGGATCGTCACCGCCGCGAAGCTCACGGGAACGCTCAGGCTGAAGAACACGTCGGCCAACCAGACGGTGCGGCTGCTCGAGGGGAAGCTCCTCTATATCGATGCCCAGGGACAACCCATCAACCTCGAGAACGCGCGGACCGAACCGACCTTCAAATTCGCCACGTACGGTAGCAGCGAGCGCCTCGATCCCGGGCAGGACGCCATCCAGTCCCTGGACATGGAGTTCCCGGCCGAGGCCCTGAAGCCGAAGAATCTGAAGGAGATCCGCCTCGAGTTCGCGTATATCCCTTCACCCTACCGGGAGGAGACGGTCAACTTCGCCGTCTCGATCGGCGCGGGCAAATAGCGAGCCCCTCGCGAGGTGGCTCCTCGGAGCCACCTCCGATTCAGCCTTCTGAGCACGGTGGCTTCGACGAATGAAAGTGGCCTCGAGCGTGATCCCTACACGGACGACGGCGGCGCTGCTCGAGCAGCGCCAGCAACTCGGAAGAATGCGGCGGGAACCCGACGAGATGCCGCCACTGAGAGGCGTTGATGCACACCAATGATCACCGTGACGACAATTCACAGCGGCTCGACACCGTCAGCCCAACGCCGACGAAGTTCATCCAGATCTGCGCATCGCAGAATGATCTCTTCGCTCTCGACAAGGAAGGGAACATCTACCAGTACAACTTCAATGCGAAGGCGTGGGTAAAGCTCGGCGCGAGCCGCTCATACGAGGAACACGCCTGAGTCGCCAGACTACGGCCCCGCTACACGTTGGCGGAGGTACGCATGGAGGACATTGCGATGACCAGGTGCGAAACTTGCGGGGAAAGCTTCAAGTCGCCTCGCAGCGATTTTGCGGCGGTGACAGGTGTCACCGTGTATTCATGAGACATGCCGAACAAGGTTACGGGAAGCGAGGGGCCGCGTGCGAGCACAGAGCCGGCCTCTGAACGAAACCCAGCGAGCGCTCGTCGAGAAGAAGTTTGAGCTTCTGCGCGGGGCAAGCTTCGGCTTCACTCAAGACCGACTCTTGCACATTCAAGAGGAGGACCTCAAAAGCTGGACGGATGAGTGCGTGGATGAGCTGCGTAGGGAAATAGTATCGGCCGCCCCATCGCACATGAAGATTGAGCTGATCGATTTCCGCAAGCTCGGGTGTGTTTCGCTCCAGTGTCGTCCTCTAGAGAACGGGTTGTTTCCTCCGTCCTATGTTCCGAGTGGGGCGGAGCGCCACAACCGCCGCTGAGCGGCGATCGCGAGCGCTGCCCCGCCGCATCCGATCAGCAGCATCGCCAGCATCCCTATGTCGCTCGAGATCAAACCCCAGACGATCGCGCCTCCGAACCGGAACTTCCTCCGGTAGGGTCTACCGGAAGTGTGCAGAGCCCGCGACAGCGAGCCGGCAGAGGTAACGGAACGTCGTGTAGTGCTGGAGGTCCGAGTCCCATGTTTTGATCTGGTCCGACAGCGGCTCTGTCGTCGGCCCCACCCGCGATAGTGCCTCTTTGGCCGTCGCCGCCTGCTGCGCGGCCTCGCACTCGGCCTGTGTTTCGTCATGACGTCACCCTAGACATGGGACCGGCCAACCGCAGCGGCCCTCTGGCGCGGCAGATGCCGATGCCGCGCCACAGAACCGCGGCCTCGCTGGAAATGAGGCTCCGCCGGCACCGGCATCGGCTTCGCCATATGCATTTCAACATCGTCGTCTCCTCCACCTAGTGACTTCCAGATCGCAGCTGCCGGCCTTCACCTGCGCGACGCGTTCTGCTCCGCTTCTCGCGAACGGCCCTGGCCTGGCTCTCGATGTTGGCAAAGAGCGCCGAGTGGCTTTCGCGCTTCAGCCCGACCCAGATAAGCGCACGAAGGACGATCTGAAGGCTCACTGGCAGCTTGAACGTTGTCGTCGCTCTGCCCGCAATGACGCGAGCCTGGTCCAGCAAATCCTGCGAAAGAATGAGAAGGAGCCTTGTCTTGTTCTCGAGCACTCTACTCTCCTGGATCACAGCGCTTCCCTCCGGCAGCACGCTAGGCCGCGACATCCCGGATCGCCGCGCGCGCCTTCTTTTCGATCTCCATCGCAATCGCGGCCATCCTGTGAGCGCGCTTGGCGTGCTCGGCGGTCCTCTGCATCACCTCGCTGTCATACATGCCCTGAGCCACGAAGTCGCAGCCGGGGATCAGCTCAGCGCACCTGAGTTCTCTCGTCATGGGACGAACCCTCCTTCAGGCAGTTCACGATCTTCTCGAATGAATGGTTTGGCGACACGACGTATCAGACTCTCGGTGGCCGCGCGGCATCAGGGGCCGGGCGCGCGCTAGTCGGTACCGGCACGGCCTCGGCCCCCGGGCGCCCTCGGATCAGGCGGCCTTGACTTCGATCGTTTTCGGCATGGCGGCTCGCGGCGCGGGGATCCTCACCTCGAGCATGCCGTTCGCGTACTTCGCCTCAACGTGCGCGGCGTCGACACCCTCGGGGAGCGCGAAGCTCCGCTGGAACCCGCCGTACGCGACCTCGCGGACGAAGTAGTCCTTGTCCGTGGTGTCGGGGTCGGGCTTGCGCTCACCCTTGACGGTGAGGACGTTGTCCATCAAGGACACCGCAACGTCCTTCGGGTCCACGCCTGGCAGGGCGAGCTGGATGACATACGTGCCGTCTTCGATCCGCCCCTCCGCGGCGGGAAGCCACGAAGCTGGGCGCTGGACGGTCTCATCCGTGACGCCGTCGACGAACCTCAAGAACAGGTCGTCGGCATCATGGTGGAAGTGGAATTTCCGGGTTGGGGACCAGCGAAGCATGGTGTTCATCGTGCTCTCCCTTGGGAGGTTGTCCGCGCATCGCCGCCTGCAGCATCTCCGGCGCGATGCACTGGTTTGCCCCCCTGCTACATCCTGCTTGACTTAATGTATATCATAATATAAATTATATAACAACTAAAGATTATATAAATCAAGACTAGCCGCACCGGAAGATGTGCCGGGAGTCGCCCGCGGCGGCAGGAGATCGCGATGTCCGAACACAGAGCCCGAGTGCTTCTCAGTCTCTCTCATGATGCTCGAGGGCGGCCGTTCAAGATCGATGAGATGCGGACCGAGCCGACTCCAGGACCGGTAGCGTGCTCCTCGAGTCAGATTCAACTCAGGCCCGGATCCTTGAGGGTCGTCCGCTGGCCATGTACGCCTCACTGAGGTTTCCCGATCGTTCAAGGCTAAGGATGTCGTGACGACATCTCCCCTTTCCTCGCTCGCGCAGGAGAAGGAGGACGTATGCGCCGGGGTCTATGGAGATAGAGAATGGAAGAACGACCGACTCTGAGACGAGCGACGAAACTTTGGCGGGAGGCCTATCGCTGCCAGATAGAGGGAAAGGTGGATCGAGCGATCGAGCTCTACCGCCACTCTATCGAGGTGTATCCGACGGCAGAGGCACATACCTTCTTGGGGTGGGCCATGAGCTTCCAGGGGCGCTTGGCGGAGGCCACCCAGGAGTGCCTCCGCGCGATCGAGATCGATGCTGAGTTCGGCAATCCGTACAACGACATCGGGGTCTACTTGATGCAGCAGGACAAGCTGGACGAGTCGATCTCGTGGCTCGAAAAGGCCAAGCAGGCCAAACGCTACGAACCGCGGCAGTTCCCCTTCCTGAACCTGGGGCGGATCTATGTCCGGCAGGGGCGCTGGTGGCAGGCGCTCCTCGAGTTCGAGGGGGCTGTGCGGCTGGCTCCGCGTGACGTCCGCGCGGCGACAATGCTTCATACGTTACGCGCTCAGCTGAACTGATGAAGCGCCTCGCGAATCGCCACGCCCCCACGGTGCCTCGAGAACCGCGCGTCGGGGAAGAGCGAGACGTATGACCAACAGGCCGACGTTGCGCTCCACCGGGGTTGGGGCGGCCGAACTGGTCGCAGTCGTCGATCTCGGCTCGACGGCCGTTCGGCTACTGGTCGCCCGAGTCACCCCGGGCACGGGCTATCGGGTGCTCGCCGAGGAGCGAGTGCCTACGCGGCTGGGCGGCGGCGCGCCCGGCACCCTGCCCCGCGAGGCGATCGACGCGACACTGCGCACCGTGCACCGCTTCTTGGCGCGGTACTCTCCGAATGGTCGAGGTCCGCGCATCGTCGCGGTCGCGACATCAGCGGTGCGGGACGCCGAGAACCGCGAGCGGCTGCTCGACCCGCTCCGGCGCGACCATGGCATCGACGTGCAGGTCCTGAGCGCGCGCGACGAGGCACGGCTCGGCGTCGACGCCGCCCTCGAGAGCCTGTCGTTCAACAACGGCCTCGTCGTAGACCTCGGCGGCGCCAGCCTCCAGCTCAGCCGGGTGCGGCGCCGCAAGGTCGTCTCGATGGCGAGCCTGTCGCTCGGCGCCGTCCGGACCACGCGCCGTTTCGTTCGCCACGATCCGCCCACGCCGCGTGAGCTGCGAGCGCTCCGCGGCGAGATCCGCACGCAGCTCATGGTTCACCTGCCCCCCGCCGCACGTGGCGAGATCGTGGTGGGTCTCGGCGGCACCGTCCGCACGCTGGCCGGCATCCACCTCAGTGCCCAGAGCGGCCGCACGCGCCGCCACGGGTTGCGGCTTCACCAGTCCGACGTCACGGCCGTCCGCGAGCGACTTGAAGGTCTCTCCCAACGAAGGCGCCGGAGGATCCGCAGCCTCAAGGCTGAGCGCGTCGACATCATCCTGGCCGGCGCCATCGTCCTCGAGGAGGTCATGGTCTTCGGCGGCTATCTGACGCTCGCGGTGTGCACGCGGGGGATTCGAGACGCCATTCTCCTGCACGAGACCTTCCGCGGGAGAGGCTGAGTGAACTCGGACGCGTTCGTCAACCGCGAGCTGTCGTGGCTCGAGTTCAATCGGCGCGTGCTCGAGGAGGCGCAGGATCCGAGCGTGCCCCTGCTCGAACGGGTGAAATTCCTCGCCATCTTCAGCTCGAACCTGGACGAGTTTTTCATGGTGCGTGTGGCGGCGCTGAAGCGGCGTATTCACTCGGGCGATCAGACGCCGGGGCCCGACGGGCTCACGCCCGCGGAGACGACACACGCGGTAACGGCGCGAGTCCGTGAGCTGGTGGATGCGCAGCACCACTGCTTTCTCGGCGAGATCCAGCCTCTGCTCACCGCCGAAGGGATCCTCCTGCTCCGCCCCAAAGAGACCAGCGACGAGCAAGAGCGCTTCCTCGAGGAGTACTTCCGCCGAACGCTGCTACCCGTCCTGACGCCGCTGGCCGTCGACCCCAGCCATCCGTTCCCCTACCTCGGTAACCGCTCGCCGTGCCTCGTGGTCTCCATTCGACCGTCACCGCGTTCGGCGCTGCTGGTGAGCTCGCTCTCCGTGATCCACATCCCGAGCCAGGTTCTCCCGCGCTTCGTCGCGCTGCCCGATCCCACCGGCAAGCACGTTTTCATGTTGCTCGAGGACGTGATTCGTCAGCACCTGCCGAGCATCTACGACGGCTACGAGGTTCTGTCGAGCCATGCCATCCGGGTCACGCGCGACGCAGATCTCCACGCGCGGGGCGGGCCCGAGGATCTGCTCGCCAGCATCGAGGAGGGCGTGCGTGAGCGCCGGCTCGGCACGGCCGTGCGGCTACAGTACGACGCAGATCTGCCATCCGACATCCTGGCCACGCTGGTCGACGAGCTGGAGCTCTCGCCCGAGGACCTTTACGGGGGCGACGGCTTCACGGCCTTCTCGGATCTGTTCCAGCTCTACGCGGCCCTCGACCTCCCCAGGCTGAAGGATCGCCCGCTGCCGCCGCAGCCGGTCCCGGCGTTCGAGAGCGCGTTCGACATCTGGACCGCCATCCGCGCGGGGGACGTTCTCGTGCATCATCCCTACCACGCCTTCGACGCGGTCACTCGCTTCGTCCGCGAGGCCGCCGTCGATCCCAAGGTGCTCGCTATCAAGATGACGCTCTACCGCGTAAGCCCGGCCTCGCCGATCGCGCACGCGTTGCGCACGGCCGTCGAAAACGGCAAGGAGGTCACCGTCCTCGTCGAGCTGCAGGCGCGCTTCGATGAGGAGGCGAATATCCGCTGGGCCCGTACGCTCGAGGAGGTGGGCGCTCACGTCGTCTACGGGCGCGCCGGCCTCAAGACTCACTGCAAGGCGTGCCTCGTCGTCCGGCAAGAGACCGACGGCCTGCGGCGCTACTGTCATCTCGCCACCGGGAACTACAACGTGCGGACGGGCGGCGTCTACGGCGATCTGGGGCTCTTCACGTGCCGCGACTCGTTCGGCGAGGACCTCACGGCGCTCTTCAATCTGCTCACCGGTTATACGCGCCCGCGCGGATTCCATCACCTTCTGCTCGCACCCACGGACTTGCGCGAAGGGCTCGTCCAACGCATCCGGCGCGAGGCGGCCCATGCGCGCGCCGGGCGACCCGCGCGGATCATCGCGAAGATGAACGGCCTCGTCGACCGGCGCCTGATCGAGGAGCTGTACCACGCCAGCGAGGCGGGCGTGCGGATCGACCTGATCGTGCGCGGCATGTGTTGCCTGCGCCCCGAAGTGCCCGGGCTCTCGTCGAGGATCCGCGTCATCTCCATCGTCGACCGCTACCTCGAGCACGCACGGATCTCGTACTTCGAGAACGGCGGGGACGCGGAATATCTGCTCGCCTCCGCGGACTGGATGCCCCGCAATCTCGACCGTCGCGTCGAGATCGCGTTCCCGGTGCTGGATCCCCACCTCCAGGCCCAGGTCCGCGAGATCCTCGAGATCCAGCTCGCCGACACCGTGAAGGCTCGGCGCATCCTCCCGGATGGAAGCTCCGTGCGTATTCGGGGGCCGCGGGAGTCTCGGCTCCGCTCGCAGGAGCATCTCTACGAGGCGACGGCTACGAAAGAGATAACGTCCGTGAACCGACCATCAAAGGAGGGTATGTCTCATGTTTGAGCACATCATTCAAATGGGTCCCATGCTCATCATCGCCGGACTCGCGGCCGGATGGGTGGCTGAGACGCTGGCACGAGCAGAACATTCCGGGTTCATTCGCGACATGGTTCTCGGTCTCATCGGGAGTGTGGTCGTGGGCGCGACGTTCTGGGTCACCATCTCCAGTGAAGTTGGGATGCTGGCGATGTTCCTGATCGGGTGCGGAGGGGCTGCGCTCGCGCTCGTCGCCCAGCGCATGTTCTGGCGCTTCGACTGCAGGATGATCCGAGCTTTGCTCGGTCAGGCGGCTGAGATGTTACGATCCACTTAAGATGCTTCACCGGGCGAGCTTCGGCTTCACTCGCGACCGACTCTTGCACATTCACGAGAAGGAGTTGAAGGGCTGCACCGAACGATAGCGTCGGCGGGACGGACGCGTGCGAGCCTGATGAGTTCGCCGCCGGCGCCGCGGTCCCCGAGCGACTGGGCGCGGCGCCATCCAGACCTCGCCGCGGTCCTGGGACTCGTCGCGATCACCCTCGCGCTCTTCGCCCCGCCGATCCTCTCCGGCCGCACGGTCTCGCCGATGAACATCCTCGCCGAGCGCGCCCCCTGGCACTCGGTCATCGCGCCCGTGCCGCCGCCGAACCCCGCGCTCACCGACATCGCGCAGGTGTTCCATCCCTGGCTGCTCTACGCGGGCGAGCAGATCCGGAGCGGCGTGATTCCCCTCTGGAATCCCCACGAGTACGCGGGCGCGCCCTTCTTCGGCAACGGGCAGAGCGCGCTCCTCTTTCCCGTGACCATGATCGCCTTCGCCTTGCCGGCGGCCATCGCGGTCACCGTGATCTCGTGGGCGAAGCTCCTGGGCGTCGGGGTCGCAACCTACTGGTTCCTTCGCACGCTAGGGCCCCGGCCCGGGCCCGCGTTCATCGCGGCGTGCGGCTTCATGCTCAGCGCGCCCGTCATCGGCTGGCTGCAGTGGACCGTCGCCTCGACGTTCATATTCGTGCCGCTCCTCTTCGGCACGATCGCGCGATTGCGCGAGCGCCGGGATGCGCGGGCGGTCGTCCTCGTGGCCGCGGTCGTCGCCCTCGACGTATTCGCCGGCTATCCGCAGCTGGCCGCCCAGGCCCTCGTCGTGGCCACAGGATGGGCGCTGGCGCTCGCGGCGTCGCCCGGCGGGCGCGGCGCGTTCCTCGCGCGGTACGCGGCAGCGATCGCGCTGGGCCTTACCCTCGCGGCCGTCCAGCTCGTGCCGTTCGTGGAGTACGTGCGGGAGAGCTTCGTGTTCGTCTATCGCAGCCAGTGGACGCCGGTTTTCTCCGCGCCCCTCCGCTCGGCCACGACGTTCCTCATGCCGTACTACTACGGCGTCGGCCAGGAGTCGTGGGGGGTATGGCAGTTCGCCGTCCTCACGGGCTTCGCGGGAATCGTGACGCTCGCCGTGCTGCCGCTCGGCGTGCGCGCGGCCCTGCGGCGCGGCGACCGGCGGTTCTTCGTGGGCCTGGCCGCTGCGGCGCTCGTCCTTCACTACGGTCTGCCCCCGGTGTCGCTGATCGCCGAGGTGCCGGGCTTCTCGCTGGGGACGAACCTGCGCCTCATGCCGTTGATCGCCTTCGCTCTCTGTGTCCTGGCCGCGCTCGGCGTCGAGTCCTTGCGGGCCGAACAACCCGATCGCGTGGGCCGGTGGCTGGTGGGCGGATGGTTCACGACCGTCGTCGGGCTGGCCTTCGTGGCGATCGCCCAGGACCACACGCGCGCGGCGGCCCAGAAGATGATCTTCGCGCTCCCCGCGCAATACGCCGTCGGCCTGGCCACGCTCACCCTCGCGGCGATGGTCTTGGGCGGCATGGCGACCGGCCGCTTGCCGGCGCGTGGAGGCCTGGCCGCCTTGACCGTCCTGCAGCTCGTGAGCCTGCTGCCCCTGGCCGCGACCTACAATCCGAGCGTCGAGCGCCGCGCCTTCTATCCGACGACGCCGGCCATCGAATACCTCCGGCGCGAGGCCGGGCACCAGAGCCGCGTGCTGATGCCGGGGAGCGTCGCGCTCGCCTACGGCCTGTTCGAAGCGCAGGGCTACGACGGCATGTCGCCCCGGCGGCTCGTCGAGATCACCGGCGTGGTGGGCACGGGTGGCGCCCTCGCGCGCGGGTTCCTCACGAACACGGTGGCCCTGCACGGCAGCGAGCCCCTGAGCGGCCTCAGGATCCTCATCTCGCCGGCGCTCGATCTGCTCGGCGTGCGCTACCTGCTCCTGGCGCCCGGCGCCGCGCCGCCGCGGCCCGGCCTCGCGCAGGTCTACGACGCGCCCGATGCCCGGATCTTCCGCAACGACGGCGCGGTGCCACGGGCGACGCTCGTCGGCCACGCCCGCTGCGTGGACGATGCCGCCGCGCTCACGGCCATTCGTGATCGCTCGCTGGACGCGCGCCGAGAAGTGCTCCTCACCGACTGCTTGTCACCACCAGGCCCTGTCGACGACTCGGCCGCGAGTTTTGGCGGGTCGGCGATGATCAGGGACGAAACCGCCAATCGCGTGATCGTCCAGGCCTCTACGGATCGTCCGGCGTACCTCGTGCTCTCGGACACGTGGTTTCCGGGATGGACGGCGACAGTCGACGGCCGCCCGACGCGTGTGTGGCGCGCGAATCACGCGCTCCGCGCCGTGGTGGTGCCGGCCGGAGCGCGCGAGATCGTGTTCACCTACGCGCCGAGATCGCTCAGGATCGGCGCGCTCATCTCTCTAGCCGCCCTCGGTCTCGCGGCGCTCGCGATGATCCCCGGATGGCGTCGGCGAACGAAGGTCGTCGCGCCCGCCGCCCTCATGGCGCTCGCGGTCGCACCGGCCTCCGCGGCACTGCCGGCGCCGCCGTTCGACTTCAGCCTGTCGCCCGCCGCGGTCACGGAGGGCGAGCCAGTCACGGTCCGCATCGCGCCGGTGCGCGCCGCCGGACCCGGCGCGCCGGACGCACACGACCTGTATCTCGTCCTGGCCCGAACGGAGGAGGCGTCGTTTCTCACCGAAGCCGGCTCATGGTCGCCGACTCCGGTGCCATACGCGCGGGCGGTCGGCATGAACGCTGCTCCGATCGTCCGGCAGTGGGCGCGGGCGTGGCCACCAGGCGAGCACGCCTTCGCCCTGGTCGTGGTCCCGGCCTCCGCCGATCCGCTCGCCCGCTCGGCGTGGCGCTACCGCCCCGTGACGCGATGGCTCGACGTGGCTCCGCACACGAGCGGCGACACGAGCGCGGATTACGCGACGGTGGCGATACTCGCGGTGGCGACTCTGGTCGCTATCGCGGCTGTGTGGTGGACCCTGCGAGAACGCCGGCCCGAGACGGGCTGAGGACGGCGGGCTTGCGCGCCTTGAAGATCATCTCGCACCCGCCGACGTAGCGGCAATCGAGGACCTCGAAGCCCTCCGCGGCCAGGCGCGCCGCGAGCGAGCGCCGCGTGTAGTGCGTGATGTGCTCGTGCGCGTAGCCTCCCGGCAAGACGTGGCCGTGGATCCACTCGAGCACCCACCAGAGCCATCGCCCGTAGTCGGGCGTGCCGAGGGCCAGGATGCCGCCGGGGCGGAGCACTCTCCACGCCTCGCGGAGGATCGCCGGGTCGTCGACCACGTGCTCGATCACCTCGGAGTTGATCAGGCCGTCGAAGCTCGCGTCGCGGAACGGCAGGCCCATGCACGTGCCACCCACGAGGCGGCTGCGCTGCTGAGACAGCCACCGCAGCTTGTTCTGGCGGATGTCCAGGCCCGTCGCGGAGGGCAGATCGAGGATGATGCGGCTCGAGCCACAGCCGACGTCCAGCACGTGCCGGCACTCCGCCATAAAGTCGAGCACGATCCGGTGGCGCGTGCGCTGCCAGTAGCGTTGCAGCCAGATCGGGCTGTCGAAGGCGCGCGCGTCGTAGTCCGCGGCCTCGACGGAGTTGCGAAGCTGCCACATCCGCACCAGGGTCTTCGTGTACGCCCACCCGAAGCGCAGCACCCGAGCATGCGAGCGGCCGGAGCCCCGAGCCATGTAGTGGAAGGGGATCTCGCGGATGCGCCAGCCCTCGGCGCCCACGCGCACGAGGATCTCCTGCAGGATGTCGAAGTCCCGCGAGCGAAGGTCCAGGCTCGCGAGCACGTCGCGCCGATACATCCGGAACCCGCTCGACAGATCGCGAACGGGGAAGCGCAGCAGCTGGCCGTACACGCGGTTGAGCGTGACGCTCAGCATCCGCCGGAAGCGCGGCATGTCGGCGCGGCCCCCGTCGAGATAGCGCGAGGCGATCAGGATCTCGGCTTCGTGGCGATGGTGCCACAAGGCTTCGAGGAAGACGGGGCGGTGCGAGAGGTCCGCGTCCATCGTGACGACGTAGGGCGCGTCGGCCCGGGCGAAGCCCGCGAGGAGGGCGCCACCGTAGCCGCGCTCGCTCTGGACGACGACCTCCGCGCCCCAGCGCGGCGGCCACCTGGTCCGTGCCGTCCACCGATCCGCCGTCGGCCACGATGATCTGGGCGCGCAGACCGAGCCCGGCGACGATCTCGCGAAGTGCCGGCAGGAGGAGCTCGAGGTTCTCCCGCTCGTTCCACGCGGGGATGACGATGGCGAGGTCGTGCGCGGCCATTTAGCTCATTGCACCACACCGGGCGCGAGATTCCCGACAACATCGTGCACGCGACGAGGTCGAGGAGGGGCAGCCGGTATAGGATGGCTTGGTCGGTTCGGGAGACATGGCCAGCCGAGCGTCGAAAAGAGTCATCTATGCGGCCTTGCTCGGCAACCTCCTTGTCGCGCTCACGAAATTCGTGGCCGCCGCGCTCACCGGCAGCTCGGCCATGGCGAGTGAAGCCGTCCATTCGCTCGTCGATACGGGCAACGAGGTGCTCCTGCTCTACGGCTTGCGGCGCGCGGCGCGACCGCCCGACGACCTGCACCCATTGGGGCACGGCCGCGAGCTGTACTTCTGGAGCTTCGTCGTCACGATTCTCATCTTCGCGTTCGGCGCCGGCGTCTCGCTGTACCAGGGCGTCCGTCACATCGTCGCTCCCGGCCCGATGTCGAGCCCGATCGTGAACTACGTCGTCCTCGGCCTGGCCCTCGTGTTCGAGGCCGGCTCCTTCAGCATCGCCGTCAAGCAGTTCCGCTCGACGAAGGGTGAGCGGGGCTACATCGAGGCGGCTCGTCACAGCAAGGACCCGACGGTGTTCTTGGTGCTCTTCGAGGACACCGCCGCGCTGATCGGGGTCGTGATCGCGGTGGCCGGGATCGCCGCGAGCCAAGCGCTCGGACGGCCGGAGCTCGACGGCGCCGCGTCCGTCGGTATCGGGCTTCTGCTCGGCGCCGTGGCACTCTTTCTCGCGCGTGAGAGCAAAGGCTTGCTCATCGGCGAGCCGGCAGACTCGGCCGTGGTCGCGTCGATCTGCGCGATCGCGCGCGCGCAGCCGGGAGTCGAGCGCGCCAACGGCCTGTTCAGCGTTCATCTCGGTCCGCAGCAGATCGTGGCGGCGATTACCGCGGACTTCACCGATAGTCTCTCCGCTGCCGACGTGGAGGCAGCCGTCGGCGCCATCGAAGACCGCGTCAGGGCGGCCCATCCGGAGATCCTGTTACTGCTGGTCAAGCCGCAAGGCACCGCGGCGCTGGAGCGCGTCCGCGCACGCCGCTCAGAACGCTAGGTCAGTCGCGAGCCCTGCCGGCAATCCCGGCGCCCGGTGGCCACGAAGACGCGATATGCTGATCAAAAGATGTTCCCGTATCGCGACGAGAACCAGACACAGCGCACCCCCATCGTCACGTTCGCGCTGATCGCGCTGAACGTCCTCATCTGGCTCTTCGTCGAAGGGGCGGGTGCGCCGCTGGCGTTGGCGCGGGCGGTGTGCGACCTCGGGCTGATCCCCGGCGAGCTGACCGGCGCGTTGCCGGCCGGCACGCGGTTTCCCATGGGCGACGGTCTGGTCTGCGTCACCGACCCCGGCCGACAGGTCTCTCACATCTTCACCTCGATGTTTCTTCACGGCTCCTGGATGCACCTGATCGGCAACATGTGGTTCCTGTGGGTCTTCGGCGACAACATCGAGGACTCGATGGGCCGCGTTCGGTTCGCGATCTTCTACCTGCTCTGCGGCGTCACCGCGGCGCTGCTACAAGTCCTTCCCAATCCGGCCTCGGGCATTCCCATGGTGGGCGCCTCGGGCGCCATCAGCGGGGTCATGGGCGCCTATCTGATCCTGTACCCTCGCGTCCGCGTATTCGCGCTGGTCATACTCGGTTTCTTCTTCACCTCGATCGCGCTGCCGGCCTGGACGATGCTGATCTACTGGGCGGCCATCCAGCTCGTGAGTGGCCTGTTTGGGCTCCTCGCCGCAGATCAGGGCGGCGTGGCGTTCTGGGCGCACGTCGGAGGGTTTGTTGCGGGCGTCGCGTTGATCAAGCTGTTCGCGCGTCCCGATGACGTGGCGGCCCACCAAAGCCAGCACTGGGAGCCACGCCGACTCGCCCGCCGTTGAGGACGACAGGGGCGACAGCCGCTTCCTGTTTTCGATTGCGCGAGGATGATTGATGCGGTGTCCGGCGTGTCGGCACGAGAATCCGGCGCCGGCGAAGTTTTGTCTGGAGTGCGGTACCCGCCTCGTGGTCAGTTGCGCGAACTGCCGCACTGAGCTGCCCCCGTCCGCGAAATTCTGCCTGGAGTGCGGCGAGCGAGTCGCGTCCTCAGGCGCTGCGATCGTCTCATCACCCGCATCTCCCGAGGTGTACACGCCGAAGCATCTCGCCGAGCGGATTCTCACCGCGAAGGCGGCTCTCGAAGGCGAACGGAAGCAGGTGACCGTCCTGTTCGCGGATCTCAAGGGCTCGATGGAGCTCCTCGCCGACCGGGACCCCGAGGAGGCGCGCAAGATCCTCGACCCGGTCCTCGCGCACATGATGGACGCCGTACACCGCTACGAGGGCACGGTGAACCAGGTGATGGGCGACGGGATCATGGCGCTGTTCGGCGCGCCGATCGCCCACGAGGACCACGCCGTCCGCGCCTGCTATGCCGCGCTCCGGATGCTGGAATCGGTCAATCGGTACGCCGAGGAGGCGCGGCGCGCGCACGGCGCGACGGTGCAGATCCGGGTCGGGCTCAACTCCGGCGAGGTTGTGGTCCGCGCGATCCGCAATGACCTCCACATGGACTACACGGCGGTCGGCGAGACGACGCATCTGGCCGCGCGCATGGAACAGGCCGCGCGCCCGGGCACGGTGCTGATCGCGCCCGCGACGCTCCACCTGGTCGAAGGGTTCGTCGCCGTGAAGCCCCTTGGCCCCGTGCCGGTGAAAGGTCGCAGCGAGCCCGTCGAGGTCTACGAGCTGTCCGGCATCGGTCCGGCGCGCACGCGACTGCAGGCCGCCGCGCGGCGCGGGCTCACACGGTTCGTCGGGCGGGACGCCGAGATCGACGTGCTCGGCCGATCGCTCGAGCGCGCGGGAACGGGTCAGGGGCAAGCGGTCGCCATCGTGGGCGAGGCCGGCGTGGGGAAATCACGCCTCATCAGAGAGTTCTGGGAGTCGCACCGCACCGAGGGTTGGCTGGTCGTCAAAGGCGGCTCGGCATCCTATGGGAGGACCACGCCCTACCTGCCAGTCATCGAAGCGCTGAAGACATATCTCGGCATCCACGAGCGCGACGACCAGCGGGAGATTCGCCAACGAGTGGCGGGCAAACTGCTGACGCTGGACCGGACCTTTGAGCCGCTCGTGACGCCCCTCCTGGCACTGCTGGATGTCCCCGTCGACGATGCCGCGTGGGGCGCCCTCGACCCTCCGCAGCGCCGACAGCGAATCCTGGACGCGGTCAAGCGGCTCCTCCTCCGGGAGAGTCAGGTCCAACCGCTCCTCTTGGTTTTCGGGGATCTCCACTGGATTGATTCCGAGAGCCAAGCGTTGCTCGACAGCCTGATCGAGAGCCTCCCGACCGCGCGCATCCTGCTCGTCGTCACCTATCGTCCCGAGTACCAGCACGCGTGGGGCAGCAAGACCTACTACACCCAGCTCAGGATCGACCCCCTCGTGCCCGAGAGCGCCGAAGCGTTGCTCACGACTCTCCTCGGGCAGCACGAGAGCCTCGGAAGCCTCAAGCGCGTGTTGATCGAGCGGACCGGTGGCAACCCCTTTTTCCTGGAAGAGACCGTGCAAACCTTGGTGGAGACCAAGGTGCTCGTCGGGGAGCGGGCGGCCTATCGGGTGACGAAAGAGGACGACGTGTGGCCGATCCCGGCGACGGTCCAGGCGATCCTCGCCGCGCGTATTGATCGACTGCCGGCCGAGCAGAAGGCGCTGCTTCAGGCGGCCTCCGTCATCGGGAAGGATGTGCCGGTCACGTTATTGAAGTCCATCGCCGATGTGCCCGAGGAAAGCCTTCGCGACGGGCTCACTCACCTTCAGGCTGCGGAATTCCTCTACGAGACGACCGTCTTCCCGGATGTCGAGTACACCTTCAAGCACGCGCTCACCCATGAGGTCGGCTACGCGGGCGTGCTCCAAGACCGTCGCCGCGCACTGCATGCCCGGATCGTCGAGGCCGTCGAGGCGCTCTACCCCGATCGGCTCACGGAGCAGGTCGAGCGCCTGGCTCACCATGCCGTCCGCGGCGAGGTGTGGGAGAAAGCGGTCACGTACCTCCGGCAGGCCGGCGCGAAGGCTCTTGCCCACTCCGCGTACCGGGAGGCGGCGACGTTCTTCGAGCAGGCACTGACGGCCTTGCACCCACTGCCCGACACGCGCGAAAAGATCGAGCGCGCGATCGATCTCCGTCTCGACCTTCGTCAGGCGCTCTTCCCGCTGAATGAGCTCCCGACGGTCTGGCAGTATCTCGAGGAAGCCGAAGGACTCGCCAGAACGCTTGACGATTCGCGGCGACTCGGATGGGTGTCCGCCTATATGAGCGGCCATCACCTGCACAGCGGCGGGCACGTCAGAGAGGTGCGCGCGTTTGCGCACACCGTCGAGGCCATCGCCGAGCGCCTTGACGATGCTGCGCTCCAGATCGCCGCTCAGTATTACGTGGCCCACGCCTCCCACCTCGCCGGCGACTTTCGCCGGGCCGAAGACGTCTGCCGCAGACTGATGCGGTCTCTACGCGACCAGCCGACCCGTGAGCGGTTCGGGCTTGCCGTGTTTCCTGCCGTCATGTCTCGCAGCCACCTGGCGCGCATTCTCGCCGAACGCGGCGTATTCGACGAGGGAGACGCTCACGGACACGAGGCGATTCGGATCGCCGAAGACCTCGATCACCCGTTCAGCGCCGTCGTGGGTTGTCTCGATCTCGCGTATCTCAAGAGCGTGAGGGGCCAACTGAGCCAGGCCGCCCAAATACTCGAGCGCGCGGTCGGTCAGAGCCGTGAGTGGAACTTCACGAGTCAGATGCCGACCGCTCTGGCGTCCCTCGGGTACGTCTACGCGTGGTCGGGACGCATCGACGAAGGCCTCGCCTTCCTGCAGCACGCCGTGACGGCCCACGAACGCGCGGGGATCGGCGCGCACCTCTCGCTCAGCGTCACGCGGCTCGGCGAAGCGTATCTGCTCGCGAACCGGGTCGAGAACGCGCGCTCCTGCGCCGACCGGGCCCTGATGCTCGCTCGGGGGCGCGGTGAGCGCGTCTATGAGGCGTGGGCTCTGCGCCTCCTGGGCCATATCGCCTCACATCGTGCCCGCCCAGACGTGGCGACGGCCTCGGCGCACTACGGCGCGGCGATGACGCTCGCCTCCGACCTCGAGATGCGCCCGCTCGTGGCCCACTGCCACGCCGGCCTCGGCCGGCTCTACGGCCGGACTGGGAAATCCGAGCAGGCCCAGGAGCACCTGATCACCGCGGCAGCGATGTACAGCGAGCTGGGCATGACGTACTGGTCGGAAAAGCTCGAGAAGGGTTAAGACACTCCTTCGACCAGGACCACGCTGCCCTTCGCCGTGCGCAACCGGAGCGCCTTCAGCGCACGGTATTCCTCCGAGTCGTACCAACGCCGGGCCTGCTCGATGCTCGGGAACTCGGTCACGACGAGGCGCTTGGGCTTCCAGTCGCCCTCCAGCGTCTGCATCTGACCACCCCGCACGAGGAACTTTCCGCCGTACTTCGCGACGGTGCCCGGTACCTGCTGCCGGTACTCCTCGAACCCGGTCGGATCGGTCACCTCGTTGTCGACGATGAAATACGCTGGCATGCTGACCTCCTCGAACAGTGTGGTGGACGAGCGCAGCTCTTTGCAACGAGAGCCATTCATCCCTGAATCGGGAGGACGGAAATGAGACGGCTCACCGCGACCGTCATGTCGCTTTCTCTGCTCGCTTCGGCGTGCTCCCATGCGAGTCCGGGAGGACGCGTCTCCGGCTCCGATGCTCCCTCCGTCGCTTCGAGTACGGAAACGGCCAAGCCGAGATCAGAGGTCATTCCGCCAAAGCCCACGCTCAACGATATCCGCGTGGTCGCGCCGGCGCTCGAGAAGTACACGCAAGACCGTCTGTTGGGCGAGGTATGGAAACGGCCTGATCTTGCGCCACGTGACCGCGGCATCGTGACGCTCGCGGCGCTCATCGCGCGTAACCAGACGATCGAGATGCCGTACTACCTGAACCTCGCGCTCGACAACGGGGTGAAGCCGCGCGAGATCTCCGAGATCATCACGCATCTCGCCTTCTACTCCGGCTGGCCGAATGCCATGTCGGCGGTCGCGATCACGACAGATCTCTTTGCCCAGCGCAAGATCGGCGGCGATCAGCTCCCACCGGCGTCACCACAGCTGCTTCCCCTCGACGTGGCCGCCGAGGCCCAGCGCGCCTCGCGCGTGGGAGGACAATTCGGCTCGGTGGCGCCGGGAGTCGTGCAGTACACGACCGATGTGCTGTTCCGCGACCTCTGGCTGCGTCCGGACCTTGCGCCCCGTGACCGGAGCCTCGCCACTGTCAGCGCGCTCATCGCGGCAGGGCAAGTCGCGCAGCTTCCCGCCCACCTCAACCGTGCGATGGACAACGGTCTCACGCAGGCGCAGGCCGCAGAGACGCTCACGCACCTGGCGTTCTACGTCGGTTGGCCCAACGTCTTCTCGGCGCTGCCGGTCGCAAAGGACGTCTTCGAGAAGCGCCCCAAATGACGCCGAATCGGGAGAAGCGCAATGAAACTGCTTGTCGCAACGATCGTGTCGACGTCACTGCTCGCTTCGGCGTGCTCCCATTCAGATCAGGGAAGAGCTGTCCCGGGCTCGGCCGCTGCCCCGGTCGCTTCAACTGAGTCGTCGCAGCCAATCACGATCACGCGAAGCGGCTCGCAGCCTTCCCGGCAGGGACCGGCCGAGAACTTCACCGGTTCTGTACGCATTGAACCCCTCTTCAGCCAGCACCCTCCGTCACGCGCGTCTGGCGGCCGCGTGACGTTCGAGCCGGGCGCTCGGACGGCTTGGCACACCCACCCCCTGGGTCAGACGCTGATCGTGACGGCCGGGTCGGGTTGGGTTCAGCCATGGGGTCGTCCAACACAGGAAATGCGGGAAGGCGACGTTGTGTGGATCCCGCCGGGTCAGAAGCACTGGCATGGAGCGACGGCAACGACCGGCATGACGCATATCGCCATTCAGGAATTTCTCGACGGTAAGAGCGTCGAGTGGATGGAAAAGGTCAGCGACGAGCAGTACCGCCGATAAAACGCGGCCTACGGCCGGCGGCGAGCTCGTCACATTCTCCGAGAACTGGGCGGGAGCTACCGTGGCCTCGAAATTGGGCTTTTCTGGGTCAGCACCCTTGAGTGGAGAACATGAGAACATGATGAGTCAGACGGGGCCGTGGGACCGGGCGCTGGACACGCTGCGCGAGTAGGATCCGAAGTGGGCGGAGGCTTGTCTGGTGATGACGACGAACCCGTGGACGACATCGGTTCTGCCTCGCGAGACCGTGACTCATCGAAAATCGCGCTGAGGCTTCCGGACCGATGAAACGGACGCGAGGTCTCACGCTCGTCGCGCTCCTCGCCCTCGTTCAGGGCGTCGCCGGTTTGCTGCACGCCGCCCGCGTGATCAAAATCGGCAGCGACCTGGCTAGCCAGGCAGTTTCCCTGCCGATCATCGGCCGTTTCGTCATTGCCAACGGAGTGATCGTGGCGGCCATCGCCATCCTCTACGTCCTTTTCGCGTGGTGTGCGATGGCCCGCGGCGGTTGGGCCTGGTTTATGGGGCTCGCCGCCGTTATCGCCAACGCCCTGGCCGTTCTAAGCCTCCTGCTTTGGGGGGCGCCAGCGGGAGAGGCTCTGGTCTGGGCGATCGTGCCCGCGGTCCTCGTCGCCTACCTGTTCTCGCCCGCCGGGCGGCACGCGGTCGGCAACCGTTCCAGGGCCTCCCATAGGGACGGTCTATGAGCGCGGCCTGATCCCCTCCGGGCGAACTACCGGAAGGACCCGCCTGAAGACGCTGCTGCGACCGCGATCGCGGCGTGCACCGCTTGGCTGTTGCTCCGCAATCGGCTCGTTCCGGCCCGGCTCATGGCGCGTGGTTTCTAATAGACCCGTTGTGTCGAGTGCCTGCCGTCTATCGGCCGAGATTCGCAAGAGCCGAGCGCAGTGGGGCGTCCGACAGCTGAAAGAGTCCCTGGAATGGTTGGTCCAGTTCCAGGATCAGGAAGATCGCACCCGAGACCGAGAGCGCGCAGACGAACAGCGTCGTGACGACGGTGGTGTTGACTGGCGCAAGGAACCCGAAGCTGATGAAGATGACGGTGACCCAGAACACCAGGATTACCAGGAAGGGTAACGGAATCGAACTACCCGCCTGCGCGAAAAGCAACGAGCGCGTTCGTGCGAGATCGATGGCGATCTTGAGCGCCTCGGCCCGAAGCGAGCGCTGCACCTCGCTCTGCGGCGAGAGGGCATGGATCCTCTCGTAGAGGACCTCAGCCCTTGTTGCCGCCGGGTTCAGATCGGCCGGCTTTGAACCGCTCGGCGGCCAAATCTGGTCGAGCGCGCGGGCAACGGAGCGGCGGAGAAGATCACGGGCGTCATTGGTCTCAGGGCCGTAGAGCGCCAAGCTGCGGTCGAGCAGAACGACATTGGCGGCCATCTCCGTTAGCTCGCTTCGCTTTGTGTCGTATGAGCTCTTAGCCGAGGCGATCAGCAGGCCGAGGACCACGGCCGTCATCGTTACGAGCAGCCCCATCCCGAGTTGCACGACATCCTTCGATTCCGAGCTCCGATGATGGTGGGGCAGAATGAAGCCAAGGAAGAGGCCGAACAGGGCACCTCCGAACACGCAGGCAAACACGATGCCGGCGATGGCTCCGACACTCATGATGGTCGATGAACGAGAAGAGCCAAGGAGTACTTCTGCCTAGATGCGGGCGACCGGGACCACCACCACCGCCTTGTGCTCGACCGCCCTCACTTGATCCACCCTTGGTTCCGGAACCTGGGCTCGATCTGCTTGGCGATCTCCGTCACGATCTGCTCGATTCTGCCCTCGATCCTGCTACTGCCGCTGATCTCGCCATACCCCTTGATGCCCGTGCCCACGACGAGGCCAATGGGATTGCCAGTAGCAAGCGCCACACCCGCCGGGGCCGCGGCACCCGGCGTCCTGCTGCCCCCGGCCGTCCCGGTACCCGATCCCACCCTACGCAGCCCCTGCGCCGTCATCTGATATCCCTCGACCGCCACGCCCAGCTCCGCAGCGCCGGCGCCGAATCCGATGGCGACGCGCGTGGCCGTGCTGCCCTCACTGACCGAGAATATATAGCCGCGGATCACGATGTCGTAGATCTGCGGCACCGACTGCGTCGAGGCGCGCTCGGCAGGCAACCCCATACGGCGGACCCGCTCGACGAGCTGGGTGGCGAGCTCGGCGCCTGCCAGGCGCCCGAGCGCGACCTGCTCGGCGGTCTGTGGTGTCTGGCCAGTGGCCGCGGCCGCAAGTGGGGAATAGGCCGGAACGTCGGCGGGCGTAGCGGCGAAGTCATAGATCAGGATGTGGTCAGGTCGGGGGGCCTTCTCGGTCACGAGGATCTGGCGATCGCTGACCTTGGTCGAGGCGCATCCGCCGACCACGACGACGGCGACCAGAAACGAGACTAGACGGCCCATGAACCTCATCACATGCCTCCTCTCGGCTGGCTCACCTGCTCGTAGCGCTGCTTACCGAAGGCGTCCGCATCGCTATGGCTTCTTCTGGCCCGAGGTGTATGCGTACATTGCGTCGGCGATCTCCGAGGCCCAGAGCTTGATTGCGTTTTCGGCATCTGCCCACTGCCACTGGGCAGCCGTCGTGATCGATCCACCACCGGCCCGGCGATCCACGCTGGCCCCGAGGACCTCCTCAGTTATGGAGTCCGAGATCTTGCCCGTGGCCGCGCCTCCGCCGGAGAACGGGTATCTTCCCGCCACGGCGGCGTAGCCGATGCTGAGCACGCGTAGCTGGGGGACCACCATCGTGACGGAGCGAGCCCCCGGCGTCGCCGCCTCGGCATCGAGGAGCGCGACCTCGACCTTCATCACCCCGGGAGCGGCCTCGTCCACCACCTGATACCGCTTGGCCAGCGCCTCGTGGAGACTCTTATAGAAGAAGTTCGTGAGCCGCTGCTCGTCCTTGGTCTGCACCTTGGTCGTATCGCTCCCGAAGAAGCCAACGACGACGATCATCACCTTGTCGTACTGGGTGAATGTGCCCTTGGGGTTCACGTAGCGCAGACCCGCCGCTTCCTGCCGTTCGCCCGGCTTGAGCTGATCGCACACATCCGCCCCCAAGAATCCACAGATGGCCGGCGATTGTTCGACCGTTCGCCGCACCGTGGTGGTGCAGCCCGCCCCGACCAAGAGCATCACTGTTGCCAGTGCGAGAGACGCTTTCATCGGATTCCTCCTGTTTTTCCGTCCGCGGACATCACGGCAAGCGACGTGTCACGGGCCATGAGAAACGGAACCTTCCCTATTCTCGGCAGATTAGTCGTATCAACGGATCTGCTCCTTTCAGCTGTTGTTCAGGGGAGCCCCACCCGGATCCGACGCGAAAAATCGGGGGCCTTGTCTGCCGCCTGGGCCACCGCGTTGATATGGCCGCGGCGCTTCAGCTCCGCGAACGGAAGGCTCCGATCGACGCGTCCCTGCTCATACGCGTACTCGGGCACGTAGCCACTGAGGAGGATCTTCCACGACAAGGGGACGTGGCCGGGATTCACGGTCGTGTGAGCGAAAATCACGGTGGTGCAGTTGGTTGTCAGCGTGTTGTAGAAGCGGGGGCGCTCCTTCAGCGCATTGATGTCCCGCATGTAGTCGAGGAAAACGCGACGGCCGTTCTCGACCGGCCCCACCGTCCGGAACATATAGACATCCTCCGGCGGCGACTTCCGGTAGTTGGTCCTCACGCGAATGACGTCGCGCTCGTCCGCGACCACGTAGATCAACTCGTACTGCCGGAAGAAGCCCGCCACCGTCGAATATTCCTTCGCACGGGTCTTGCGCACCTCGATCGAGATAGGCAGGTGCTCGTCCCCGAAGCCGAAGGTGAGGAAGATGTGGGCGATGGCCGGGCCAATCCAGTACACGGCCACCAGATCGACCCGGTCGAGGCGGCGCAGATCGAATGTGCGATCGTAATACGCAGGCGTGAAATCGGTTTCCGTCCGGTAGTCGAAGTTTCGGATGTTGTGGACGGTCACGAGATCGCCGTTGGTGGTGGCGTAGGGAAGGACGGCCACCTCCGGCTGCCAGTCGCGGTCGTTTGACGGGCTCGGGCTGGTCCAGGCGACCAGCACCAGCACCAGGGCCGCGACGAAGAAGACGAGTGCCGGTCGGCGCGCGCGGCGCACCGCAAGTGTGCCGATGGTGACGAGGCCGAGCGCGGCGAAGCTCCAAGCCAGCGCCGTGCGCACCGTCCCGGATCCGGGCGCCAGGTAGAAGAGGACGAGCGCCCCCCAGCCGGTCACGATGGCGATGACGAGACCGGTGATGCTGAGCCCGAGGATTGACAGGATCCGGCGCGTCATCGTGTTCAGAAGCGCACGGAGGCACGCAGTCCCCCGACGACCGCCGTGTCGACATCCTTCAGCTGACAGCTCGACGTCAGTGTCTTCTTGAGCCGCACGTGGAGCCGCTGGCTACTTCTTGAGCTTCACGCCGACGCCGCCTTGCGCGATCGAGAGCTTGACGCCTTGCCCCGTGGCGACCAGGGCCATTTCGACGCCGTTCTGGTTTTTGAGCAAGGCCGCGCCCGCCCCGCCGCCTACCCCCGCGCCGGTGCCCACCAGAGCGTAATTCCCGTTGAAGTCCTCCGGCTTTTTCAGGTTCTTGACCTCACCCCGGGCACTGACTTTCGCCACGCCGAGGTCGAGGACGCTCAGACCCTCGACCGTGAACGTGTACTTCTTTCCCTGATACTCGAGAATGCCGTCGCCCCAGCTCACCCCCACGCCGACCGCAACCGATTTGCTTTCGAGCGTGACCTTCCCGGTCGTATCGCTCTGGCCGGGTGCCGTGCCCCTTGCCGCCATGAGGAGCGCCATGCTGAGCCCGAGTACGGTGAGGAGCATCGTCATCTTACGCATCGTCGAATGCCTTCCTTGAAATGGTCAGTGAACTTCAGGCTTCACTTCAGGCCCCCATGCTGCCGGAGAATGCGCCGCACCTCCTCGATGGCGTTGGGATTGCCCTGGACCGAATGGCCCGACCGGACGATCAGCTCGGACTCGACGGGCTCGATGTGGGCGGCGGTGTACTTGACCACGCCATCGTCGCCCTGTTCGACCGGCCCGTCCCCTTCGACCGCGATGATGGAGTTGACCTTGACGGACGGCACGACGGGGATCGCTTGCAGACCCAGGATGAACGGGTGCCGCGGCGACATGTTGTCGACCGCCGTCGGAACCAACCCTCCGGCTCTCGCGGCGCCCGGATTTCGGGCGATATCAGCCTCCACCCCGGTGAGGGCGAAGGGCAAGGTCAACAACTGTCGGGTGAGGTTGGCGAGAATGCGCCGACCTGCCACGAAGCTCCCGCGATGCGGGGTGCAGACGAAGATCACCCGAGTCACTTCCGGCAGCGGCTCGACGAAGAGCCCGCGGCGGAACAGATCGCGGGTCTGGTCGGACATCTTCAGCTCGTCCAGCGGCTTGTTGCTGACCGCGTTCCAGAGCCGATCCCCGGTGCTGATGACCTGCATCTTGACCAGGAGCCCCCCCTGACTGTGGCCGATCAAGATCATCTGACGCAGGGCCGGATCCCGCCCCTCGGGGTCGAGCCGCGCAACGGCCGTGGTCACCGCCTCACGCAGGCGGAACGCCGACAGCGCGATCGGGTTGCCCGAGTCGTACTGGAAGAACCAGAACTGGAAGCGGCTACGAATCTCGGGGTCGGCGACCAGACGGTTGAACATCTCCGCCCACCGCATGATGCTCGAGCCCGTGCCGTGCACGAAGACAACCGGGATGAGCCCAGGACGGTACGGCGTCGCGGAGACGAGGGGGGGTCGTTCCCGCATCACCCCGCTGAGCCGGCCCAGGAGCCCGAGCGTCTCGAGCTCGAGGGCCGGAATGCCGGTGAACGTGAGAGCCAGCGCCGCCGACGGCTCGTTCTCGAGGGGAACTTGCTCCCCGCCAATCGAGACCGACTCCGCATCCCAGGCGAGGTGGACCTCCAGAGAACCCTTGAGCGGCTGCTCCTGCACCAGAGCACGCCGCGCAGATGGAATCCGGAGAAGGGCGGTGAGCGGCACCTGGAGCCGCGGCGCCACCATGTCGCGACCGGGTCGCGAGGCGTCGATGAGCCGGTTCGATGCGGCGAGCGGGGCGCCGAGCCCCGGCCACCGGTACCGCATCGCGAGCCCCTCCACCCGCAGCTCCGATACCGGGATGAGGTGGTACAGCTCGCGGTCACCCGCGCGCAGGGAAGCGGGATCGAAGGCGACTTCGATCCGCCCGAATGGCAGCGTGAAGGTGCCACCGCGCAGAGCAACCTCCGACCCGTCCTCCGACGCGAATCCCGTCGTCAAAGCCCAGTTGTACAGGTCGGCGGCGATCCGGACGCGAGGGTCGAATCGGCCTGGGGCTATCCCGGTCCCTTCGGGAAAGAGGAAGGCGTAGGCGTAGACGACCGCGGCCATCTGGTAGTCGCGTTTCTTGGCGGAATCTCCGTGCAGGAAGGACAGCTCGGCCAAGGCGAACAGGAGGTCCGGGGCTCCCCCTGACGCGACCATGGTTCGGTGTAGATCGGCCAGAGCGGCTTCGGGGCTCTCGGCAACCCGGTCGAAGAGACCCAGCTCGAAGAGCACGTTGCGCGTCGCCAAGCTCGGGTCACCCGTGGTGACGGCGCTCTGAGCGAGGTCGCCGTGGACGATCTTGGGATCGACACGGATCGCTCGCACCGGACCGGCGCAGGCGGCGAGGGCCAGCCCGAAGACTGCCAGCAGGGTTCGGCAACCGCCTCGCTTCATGAGCCCCAGAACGAGGAAAGTCGCTCGACGAACCAGAAGGCTGCCATCGTCCCGATGGCGAAGGTCGCAGCCGGACGCATCAGCGCGCTCCAGTGGGCGGGAATCGGGAGACGCCGCACCAACCCACGGAGCGTCAACACGGCCGCGATGAACCCGAGCTGCCCGGCCTCGATGCCCACATTGAAGGCGAAGAGCGCGGGTGGAATATCGCCTTGTGGTAAGCCGATATCGGCGAGTGCGCTCGCAAAGCCGAAGCCGTGCAGGAGTCCGAACGCGAACGCCACAAGCCAGGGCCACTGCGCGGTGAGGCTGCGCTCGCCTCTGCGCTGCCGCGTCATCTCGCACGCGAGCAGCAGGATGCTCAGCGCGATGCTCGCTTCCACCGGTGGGCCCGGCACGTGCACGACACCCAGCGCCGACAAGCCCAGCGTGATCGAGTGCGCCAGCGTGAATGCGGTCACCGTCGTTACCAGCTTCCGCACGTTCCGCACGATCAGGATGAGCGCGAAAACGAACAGCAGATGGTCATATCCGAGCAGGATGTGCTCAACGCCGTGCATGAAATACGCACCCGCCACGGCGATGGCTCCGCGCGCGGTCGGAATCGCGATCCACGGCTGCGACGGATGGACGAGCGTCGTGGAATGTGCGCCATCGCGTGTTTCGACCCGCACGAGCACGTCCGTGATGGTGCCTTGCAAGCCGACAAACTCCATGCGCTTGCCGCCCAGGCCGCCGGGCACGGCGATCAACCTGCGTTCGACGACCGAATCGGACAGCTCGTGCAAGCTCGGCTTGGTGACGTTGGTGGCGCCGTCCGGTAGCTGCAGCACAACCGGCAGACGCGCGCCAGAAATCACCGGCGTTCGCCACACGAGGTCGAAGCGCTCGGGCGCCGTCTCGGTCAGCGCGAGATACGCCGGACGCGCTTCGTGAGCGTTCGCATGAATGGCGTGACCGAGCAGCACCAGCACCACCAGCGTCAGCATCGCTTCGAATGCGCGCACGAGACGCGATCGAGCGTTCATGGCGTCGCGGTAGCAGCCGGTGCGGAAGTCTGGGTGTGCGCGCGGGACAGCGCCGGCAACCGCACCTCGTAGCGCGCCTTCATCGCGTCGAAGGCGCGACGCCGCGCTTCCGACCGTTGATCCTCCATCCACGCCGCCCGGATCTCGGCCTCGATCTCGTCGAAGGCCGGAACCCGACCGGGCGTCGCGGACGTGACGAGCACCAGATGCCAACCGAGGCCCGACTCGATCGGCCCCTGCCACGTGCCGACCGCCAGCTGGCGCACGGCCTGGGCGAAGCGGCTGCCGAAGATGGTTGCCACCTGCTCCGGCGTGCGATCGGCGTAGTACTCCTGGAACATGAACGCGTCGCCGATGGCCGAGAGCGCGGGTGCATCGGCGGGCGTGCTGCCGAGCTTGGCAAGCGCGCGCGCGGCGTCCTGCGGCGCACGATCGCCACGGCGGTCCGCGGAAAAGTACAGGTGTCGGAAGGAACGACGACCGGGATCCGCGAACCGGGCGGAATTGCGCGAATACCAGGCGTGCAGCTCCTCGACCGAAGGAGTGCGCACGGTCGAAAGGTCGTCGGCCAGGAACTCCATCTTCTGCGCCAACCGGCGCTTGATGATCGTGTCGCCGCGCTCGAGGCCGAGCGCGAGCGCCTCGCGGTAGAGGATCTCCTCGCGGACCCGGCTCTCCACCAGTCCCTGCAGCTCATCCTGCGTCGGTGCCCGGTGCCATTGCGCCGCCCACACGATCTCGAGTTGCCGCACGTCGGCGGCGGTCAGCTCGACGCGATTGCCCTCGCCCGTGGCCGGCCGCTCGGGATGAACGAGCCGGTAGCCCGCGAACAGCAACACGCCAATCACGATGAATTGCAACAGCGGCTCGCCCAGCGCGCGCCTCAGCCGGGACATCGCACGCATTTATTCAACCTCGTAGTTGGCGTACCCGAGCTCGTTGCTGCGGGCTGCGACGTACTTGTCGCCCACCTTGTAGACAGTCACCTCGAACGGTGCGCCCGCGATCGTCGTCACGATCTTGCCACCGCGGATCTCGTACTGCGCCGGCGACCCGAGCTCGCCGCTGTGCAGCACGTCGCCGATCTGACCGGCGGGCGGCTGCTTGCCGTCGACCCTGAGGATAAGGCGCCGCCCGTCGAGCCCGTAGAGGATCTCGAACCGCTGCGCCGTCACCGTGTTGCGGATCTTGAACGTCTTTCCGACGATCAATTGCTTCAATTGCGCGTCATCGAGCGCGACGGCGCCCTTTTGCTTCAACTCAGCAACCGTCGTCCCAGGCTTCGCGGCTTTGCGCGCTTCGTCGCTCGGCGAATACCAGATCGGAGACGTCCACGCACGATCCTGAACCGTCGCCGGAACGTTGGCCGGCGGCGGGACACCGAGCTTTTTCGCGTCGTACGTCGTCCAGCGCGGCGTCGGAATCTGCAGCACCCGGGCATAGTAGAACGCGAACTGGCTCGGATCGAACTCCGGGTCGGTCCAGACTGTCTTCAACTCAACCGCGCCGATCGTGTTCGTATACGTCGCGTTCTTGATATCTACCGTGTTGCCCACCGGCGGCAACTCGGCCTCGCCGCGCCGAACGAGGGCATCGGAGATTCGGGCGCCGCCCTTGACCGCGCGATTGCCGGACCAGGCGACGTTGTAGATCTTCTCGAAAATCTGGCCGTTGCGCGTCCATCCCTTGACGATCTGAATCCGATCGAGATTGGCGTCGTCGGGATCCTTGACGGCCCACACGATGAACGTCGGCGCCTTCGATTTCGCCGCCGGCAGATCGCCGCCCATCGGAACGCCGTTCGCGTACCCGGTCCTGACCCAATCCTTGCGTTGCAGGACGCCGGGCGCGAAGTCCCAGCCGCCGAAGAAGCGGACTTTGATGCGCACGCCGCTGGTCGCGAACGTCTCCTTGCGCTGCATGGCGGCGAAGATGGCCTCGCGTGTGTTCTCCTCAGCCCACACTCCGCCCAATCCGGACGTCGCAAACCTGTCCGACGTCATACCGGCATGCTTCTCGCCGCTGAGTCGGCCTTGCGGCGTGGCGTCGAGCAAGCCATGACCACCGAAGAAGTTCGATTGCGTATACGCCATCGCGGTGCCGTGCGTGTCGCTCGCGCCCACGAGGCCGAACTTGTACGGGTTGTAGCCCCGCGCCTCCTGCATCGCCAGCCCGTTCTGGTACGCCTCGCGAATGTAGCTGCCATGCAGTCGGGGCGCACGATCGACTCCGCCCAGCAGATACTCCAGGATCTCGTGCCGGGCGAACTCGTCGTTGGGCGACAGCGCCGGATGCGTTTCCGATGCGCCCTTGAGCTGCTGCATCTCGGACAGCGGCTCGTTGTTCACCCGGGATTGCGCCCACGCGGCATCGATCGGCCGGCCCTTGCCGTCCACTTCCAGCGGAAACATCACGCCATCGGAGAGGTTCGCGTTGTGCGAAATGGCGAGCAGCTCGTTCCCGGCCTTGCGCTGGCCATCCATCCAGGACCACAGATCCTCCGGTTGCGTGGAGTCCATCGCGGTAAACGGCACTGTCGGAATCTTCTTCGAATCCTTGAAGATCACGTTGCGGTGCAGATTGCGATTGTCGGGCGTCGAACTCCATTCGTACGCGGCGAAGGTGGTGAACTTGCCCGGTTTGTAGAACTTGTCGGCAATGTCGGCGACCCGCCTCCAGACAGAGCCTGCGACCTCGGGGTTTACGAGCTCCTTGATCGGTTCGTTCTTGAGGATGGTAGTGGCGAGGAAGAGATAGATCTTCTGGATATCGTCCTTGCTCTTGACGGTCAGCTGTCGTGCGATCGGCAGCTTGCTCAAGTCCGACTGTGGATCGTTGGCGAGACGGACCGTGCCCATGTATTCCGAGTGATCCGTGACGGCCGCGAAATCGAGCGGACGCTTCATCTGCACCATGTAGCCCGCGGGATGCCGGATCGGCTTGCCCAAGGCGAACTGGTACGCGTCCTCGGGACCGGTCAGCGTGTTCCCGAAGACGTACGCATCGAACGACCAGCTCGTATGGATGTGTGTTTCGCCGAAGAACACGTCCCGCAGCGAGTTCCCTTGCGCGTAGGCAAGCATCGGCGAAGCACACACGCTCGCCCCTACCAATGCGATGACGAGCCGCCGCAGCGCGACAAGATGTTCACCGCCGGAAGCCGAAGGGTTCCTCCCGATCATCCTTGCCCTCCCTCGCGAGCGAACCGGCCGTGCGCTTCGTCGCCAATCAGCTCCGCTTGGTGCTCAGCGGTCGTCTATGTAGTGTTCTCGGATGCTGCGGTGCCACGCGCGCGGTGGTACGCCCTGAGGCCACCACGGCAAGTCCCACGCTCCGCGCGAACCCGACTGATCAAACTCGCGATCTGGATCGATCGCTCTCTAGCAGAGCGGCCCAGCGCCAACCATGGGACTTTGGTCCCACGCCGGCTACCCCACTGGCGTGACACGATGCAGGTGTTCTTGCGGCAAATCGGGCTTCTCAGGTGATCACGGTCGGCAGGGCAATGTTCTACGCGGGATGAAGCATTCGCCCACCAGTGCGACGGGCACGTCCATTACGAGGACGTTACGCTGCCCCTGCCGAGCATGGGTTTCCTGGTGAGCTACAATGCTTTCCCGCGGTTGTAGGCGCAACTGAGGTTCGCCGGGCTCCATCTGCAGGTATCGGACACACGGGAGGGAGCTTCTTGACGACGCGCCGGCAGTGCTGCTTGGGGCTCTTGACCACGTTCGCGGCGCCTCTGCTGACGGGTTGTGGCACCGGATCGTCGGGCCCCTCGCTGGTCTCGGCGAAGAAGGAACGCGAGCTCGGCCAGGAGGCGGCGGCCGAGATCGAGCGGACCATGGGGCTCGTGCAAGACCCCGCGCTCGTCGCGTACGTCGGCGAGATCGGCCGACGGCTCGCCGCCCAGACCGCGCCGCAGAACGTGTCGTACGAATTCTACGTCGCCGACGACACCGAACCCAACGCCTTCGCGCTCCCAGGCGGGTTTGTCTACACCACTCGTGGGCTCCTGGCGCTCGCCAACAGCGAGGACGAGCTGGCCGGCGTCATGGGACACGAGATCGGCCACGTCGTGGCCCGCCATTCCGTGCGTCAGCTGGAAGCTTCGACGCCGTTCACCCTGCTCTTCGGCGTTCCCAGCGCCATTGTGGGCGTCGTCAGCCCCGGGCTGGGGAGGATCGTCGGCGGCGTCGGCACGCTCACCAGCGGGCTCGTCCTGGCGCCCTACAGCCGCGATCAGGAGCGCGAGGCGGACCGGATCGGGATCGAGCTCGCCGCCCGAGCTGGCTGGGACCCCGCGGGGCTTCCGTCCATGCTGCACACGCTGGAGCGCGAGCAGGCGCTAGCCGGAAGCGACCCCTCGCGAATCAGCTTCTTCGCCAACCATCCGGCGACCCCGGAGCGGGTCAGGGACACGACGGCACGGGCGCGGACCCTGACGCGCGGCGCCGCGTATCCCATCGCCGCGACGCGTCCGACGTTTCTCGCGCATCTCGACGGCCTCGTCGTGGGCCCGGACCCGGCCAGCGGCATCTTCGTCGGCAACGCTTTCCAGCACCCCGCCCTCGGCTTGGTCCTCGAGATGCCGGCGGGATGGAAAACGAAGAACACCCCTGCGGCCGCGATCGCTACGCAGCCGAACGGCCGTGCGGCCGTCGCGCTCCAGCCTGCCGCCGAGGGCGACGACCCCCTGAATGGAGCTCGCGCGGACGGCCTCAATGAAGAGCAGATGGGCCAACTCACACGAAGAATCATCTCAGGTCTCCCCGCAGTCCAGCTGATCGCCCGAGACGGCGACGCGCGGATGCACCTCACGTGGATCGCTCACCAGCATCGGGTATTCCGGGTGACCGGCGTCGCCGCGATCCGGGATTTCGAGAGCTACCGCGAGACGTTCGTGCGGACGGCGTCGAGCTTTCGTGGGCTTCGACCCGACGAGCGCGAACGTATCGTGGAGGTGCGCCTGCGCGCTTATCCCGTGCGCTCGGGCGAGGGCCTGGCTGCGTTCATCAATCGCACCGGCGGCGTCTGGAAGGTTGAACCGGGCCGCGGTCGCTAACGGGATCGCGGACGACGCGACGCCGGAAGCAGGGTTCCTCGTGAAGGTCCCGATCCCGCAGCGCTACCCCGGCCCGGAGCCGGCGAAGTGACCCCTAATTCCTCTGGCCGCTCGCCCGGCCCGCGGATTGTCATCACTTGGACCCGCTGAGCCTCTTGGTCGAGGCAAGAGTGTGATCGCCGTCAGCGCGGCGTCACGCGCTCTTGGACCACCCCTCGGGCGGATCGCAGGCCACGGTGCCCATGTCCGCCGGAACGGAGATCTCCAGGATCTCAAGGTCTCTTGATGCGGCCGTCTCGTTGTGCCGCAGGCCGCCTGGGATGTAGAGCGACTCACCCGATTGGATACGCAGTTTCTGCCCGTCCTCGAACTCCAGGTCAACCCATCCACTGAGCATGTACACGAACTGGCCCTCGCAGACGTGGTAATGCCACCCCGTCGGCTGCGTCATCCCCTCGGCCCCGATCGTTACCTGGGCGCGGATTTTCCCACTGCTCGCGGCCGTGACGCCGAGGTCGCGGTACTTGAAGAAGGAACGCCGGCCCGCCACCAGAGGAGCAGTGGTGGGCGTCGCGTACGCCAGCTTGCCCGGGGGGTTCACTGCTGCCGGCTGTCCGATCGGCGTGCTCGCGTCGTTCATCACGGGGGCCTCCTCTGTGTTCGTATCGCCAATACTACCCGATCCACGCGGAGATTGAAGCCCCGATAGACCATCGGCGGGACGGTCATCCCGAATCTCGCCCGGCACGATGATTCGGCATTCGACGAGGCGGCGGCGCAGCTCGGGCTGTAAGACCAGCCATGCACGGCAGGAAAACGGCAGAACGCTGTCCACGCCGAAGGGCACGTCACCCTTCAGGGGCAGAGTTCCGGATTCGGTGTTCTCCAACGAGAATGACAGGCCGAAGTCGTGAGGCGGACGCTCCGCAGCCCGGCGTCGACAGCTATTTCGTCTGGCGCGTCGCGCTGGCCTTTGTCAGCGATCGGAGGTACGCCGACATGTCCGCAAGCTCCTGGCCCGTGAGCGTCGGAAGCTTGAGGCCCTGCTTCGTGGCCTGATCTTCCATCGACCGGCTGTGGTTCCACATCGCCGCGATCAGGGCAGCTGGCGATCCGACGACGTTCGAGGTCGCAAAGTCGGCGGCGACCTTGCCTCCTTTGCCGCGGACCGAGTGGCAGGCGACACAACCCTTGGTCTGCACGACCTGCCGCCCGCGGGCACTGCTGCCCGCCGCCGGGTCGAAGTAGTGCGAGGTGTAGAGGTAGGCGACGATGTCCGCCATCTCCTGCCCGGTCAGCTGCGGCACCTCGACCCCGCGTTCCTTCATCCGGGCCCACATGGTGGGCCCGTGGTTCCACATGAGCCCTGCGAACTGGGTGACGCTGATGTGATGCGCCCGGCCGAGCTCGGGGCCGACCTTACCCCCCTTGCCGCCTATCGTGTGGCAGACCGCACACTGCTTGCCGCGAAAGAGCGTCTCGCCGCCCTGCGGCGTTCCGGGCAAGACTTGCGCGGTCTCCCCGCCCGGGTCGGTGGCGGTCGCGGTGATGAACGCGATGATATCAACCAGTTCGTTGCGCTTGAAGGTCGGACGCTCGATCCCCTTGGCCCGCATCGCCTCGGCGATCCCGGGCCCGTGACTCCACATACGCGCCGCCACCAGCACGGGCGAGTTCATGCGCTTGAGGGCGTCGAGCGCCGGCCCGACGTTGCCGCCCTTGCCGCCGACCGCGTGACACTGCACGCATCCCTTCGTCGTGAACAGCCGCTCGCCGGTCTTCGCGTTCCCGAGCTCGTCGTTGTACTGCGCGGTGAAGATGAACGCGAGCACGTTTGCTAGTTCCAGCGGCGTGAGGGTCGGTCGCTCGATTCCCTTCTCGCGCATCCTCGCGCCCATCAGCGGTAGATGGTTCCACATCGCCGCACCTAGCTCGTAGAAGCCTGCGCCGCTCTGGATGCGAGCAAGATCCGGAGCCGCTCGCCCTTCGCTGCCGCTCCGAACCCCGTGGCATTGGCCGCACCCCTTCTTCGCATACACGTCCCAGCCCGCGATCAGCGCCCAGTCGGGCGCGGACGGCAGCGGCGGCTGGGGCGCCTGCTGCTGCGCAGCGGCCGACGCGAATAGGAGAAGGACCAGGCAGTACGCGGAGGCCGCGCGGCGGACCCAAGGTTTCGTCGCACTCATTCGAGAGGTCTCCTGTCGGTTGATGCGCAAAGATCGACGATTCGCAGCGACAGATCAAGTCGCGGCCGCGTGACACGCCTCAAGCGATGGAGCACGAACGCCGAGATCGTCTATCCCTGATACCACCGCTTCATTCCGAACCTGCGTGGGCGGGACGCTCGCCGCGAAAGGGCTGGCGGACGAGGGGCTGTGAATGCAGCCATGGTCACTGGATGGTCACTCGACATAGCGAAGGGGTTACGGGTCTCCCCGTAACCCCTTGAGATTTGGAGCGGCCGACCGGATTCGAACCGGCGACGTCCAGCTTGGGAAGCTGGCATTCTGCCACTGAATTACGGCCGCCCGGCGCCTCCTATACTACACCGACCGGTCTCGCGCTATTTCCCGTCCTTGAGCGACATGGTGTACGCCTGCAGCACCTCGTCGCTGCGCGCCTTCCAGTTGAGTCGCTTCGCGACCCCGTAGAGGTCGATCTGCTGGTAGAGCGGCACCGCCGGCATCTCCTCGACCCACGAGCTTGTTGATCCGGTGGTACTGCTCCAGACGCTTCTTCTCGTCCATGATGGTCTGCGCCTCGTCGACCATCCGGTTGAAGTCCTCGTTCAGCCAGTTCACGAAGATCCCGGGCGACTTGAAGAGCGGGACGTAGACCGTCTCGGCGTCCATCGTGTTCGTGCCCCAGCCGATCAGCCACACGGGCCCCGCCTTGTGGACGTAGACCATGTTGTTCAGGTACGTCACGAAGTCGTACGTGCGGAGCGTGGTCTTGATGCCGGCCTTGGTGAGCTGACCGCTCACCGCCTCGGCCACCTCGGCGTCGCGCACGTAACGGCCGCGCGGGCCGTGCAGCGTGATCTCGACGCCGCTCGCGTGGCCGGCGTCGGCCAGGAGCTTCTTGGCTTTGGCCACGTCTTGCTTGATGGGCTGGAGCTTCGGGTCGAAGCCGAAGTGCATCGACGGCAGCATCGTCGCGACGCGCACGCCCTTGCCGTCGAGCACGGTCTTGATCAGCTCGTCGGCGTCGATCGCGTAGGCGATCGCCTGGCGGACGCGCTTGTCGGCGGTGGGCCCGTTGTAGGGACCGGTCGCCTTGTGCTGCGCGTCCATCTGGTGGGTGTAGAACATGAGCTGGATCGTGCGGATCGACGGCGCCGTCGACAGGAACAGCTTGGGATGCTTGTCGATGATCGCGCCGAGGTGCGGCGGGATGTTCACCGCCAGGTCGATCTCGCCGTTCTGCAGCGCCGCCACACGGACGGCGTCGTCGGGGATCGGACGGAAGACCACGGTCTTGATGTTGGGCGCCCCCCGCCAGTAGGCGTTGTTCGCCTCGAGGACGATCTCCTCGTCCTTCGACCAGCGGACGAGCTTGTAGGGCCCGGTGCCGATCGGCTTCTTCGAGAGATCGGCGGTCTCCTTCCCGGCCGACTCCTTGGGCGGCAGCATCCCGCTCTGCGTGAAGGCCATGGAGGCGGTGAACAGCGGCCAGGGCTTCTTCGTGTGGACGCTTGATCGTGTACGGATCCACGATCTCCACCCGGTCGATGGGCGCGAAGAACGTGGCGCCGCGGAGCTTGCCCTGCCCCTGCGCCAGACGCTCGAGCGTGAACTTCGCCGAGTCGGCGTTGAACTCTTCGCCGTTGTGGAACTTCACGCCCTTGCGGAGCTTCACCTCCCACGCCGAGGGCGGAACGAACTTCGGCATCTCCGTGGCGAGGTTCGGCACGATCTTCAGATTCTGGTCACGCTCGTAGAGCGTGTCGAAGATGTGCCGGCCGACGTTCGACGCCGGGCTCTCGGACTGATTCGCCATGTCGAGCGTCGTCGGATCGACGCCCTGCGCGATGACGACCTTGCCGGCCGGCGCCGCGCCCGCCGCCATCGGCAGCAGCAGGACGACGGCGGCGATGACGATTCTCGATGCGATCATCTGAAGCCTCCTCTACGAGCCTCCTCGAACGGGAAGTTAGATTTCTCAGGGTTCCGCTACTCTAGGGTTTCGGTCGCGGGCGAGTCAAGGTACGCGAGCGCCTCTTCGCGCGTGGTCACGAGCCCGAGGCGCCTGCGCTTCGCGCGCCCGGTCGAGCAGGCCGCCGACCGCGGGGCCGGGCGCCAGGCCGAAGCGCGCCATGACGTCCTCGCCCCGCACCAGCGGCGGCGCCGCGGCGCCGGCGCGCTCGCTTCTCTTCCCACCCGCGCAGGAGGTCCCGCACGACTGTCGCGCGGCGCCAGACCGAGCGGGGCGACACCCCGCGTCACCGCGGCGGCATCCACCAGGGTCAACAGCAGCAGATCCCGTGTGTCCTCGCGCGAGATCCCGGAAGAAGCGATAGCGCGCGCGCGGCGTCACTTCCCCGGCCGCGGCCAGGTGCCCTGGGCGCAGATGATGGCGAACGAGCCGCTCGAGGACGCCCCGGGCGCGGGCCGGGAGCCGGAGCCGCTCGCCGACGCCGCGCGCGCGCGCGGCCCCCAGCACGTCGTGCTCGAAGAAGCGCATGCGGCCGTCGATCAACCGGCGCGTCTCGGGCTTGGAGACATCGTGCAGCAGCGCCGCGAGCTTGAGGATCTGGCTTCGCGCGCACCCCGCCGCCGAGCTCCTCGGCCACGTGCGCGGCCAGCTCGTCGCCATAGGGGCGCAGCTCGGCCAGATGCTCCAGCAGAGCGTGTCGGCTCCCCAGACCGCGCGCAGCGAGTGCTCGAGCACCGGGAAGCGGTGCGGCGCCGGCTGGGTCGATGCCGCGCATCGGCTCGATTTCCGGAAAAATCACGCGGAGCAGACCCGAGCGCGTCGAGCCGCCGGAGGGCGCGCGCGGCGCGCGGCAGCGCGAGCAGCGCGAGCAGCTCGTCGCGCACGCGCTCGGCGGCGACGCCGGCCAGCCCGGGCGCGGCGGAGCGGATGGCCCGCGTCGTGCCGGCGGTCAGCCGGAAGCCGAGCGCCGCCTCGAGCCGAACGCCGCGAAGCGTACGGAGCGGATCCTCGGTCAGGACGCGCGCGTCGGGAACCCGAAGCCGGCGCGGCCCGGAGATCGGCGAGCCCGCCGGTCGGATCGATGATCGCGCGCGCGTCCCCGACGCAAGAGCTCGCGCAATCGGGACCGCCAGCGCGTTCACGGTGAAGTCGCGCGCCGCCAGGTCGCCTTCGAGCGTCGGCGCCCGCCAGTCGGTCACGTCGAGGCACATGCCGCGCGCGAGCACCCGCGCGCGGCGCCGCGCTCCGGGTCGAGTGGCACGAACGCCCCGCCCAGGCGCGCGGCCACGCGGCGCGCGAGATCGAGCGCGCCCGACGGCGACCGCCACGTCCAGATCGGTGCCGCGCGTGCCGCGCGTCCGGCAGAAGCACGCTGCGTCGCGCACCGCGCCGCCGACGAGCACCGGCGACCGGGCGCGGCCGGCCGCCGATTGCACGGCGCGCAGCAACGCGCGAGCGGGCGGCGCCAGGGACTCGAGCTTGAAGACGACCGGGCTCACGCCGCGAGGTCGCCGGGGCCGGCGGCCTTGAACGTCGACCACGTTCTACCCGAGCTCGATGCCTCGGGCGCCGATCCGGTACTCGACGATCTCGTCGCTCATCGCGCTGCCGCGATGCTTGACGACGCACAGCATGCGCGCCAGCCGGTTGCCGACGCGCTCGCTGCCGAGGACCAGGATCGTGTTCGCCGTGGCGCCGATGTCGCCCGTGGCGACCTTGCGCGCGAGCAGATCCTCGAGCCGCGTCTCCTCCGTCGTCACCAGGAGTAGCGGTCGTGAGCGACGCGTGATCGTAGAGGTGCGAGTCGATGAACTCGCGGTGCTTCCACACGGGCAGGCAGATCTCCATCCCGAGGGTCTCGGCGTCGCGGTGGATGGTCTTGCGGTAGAGCTCGTCGAACACGAAGAACTGGATGGAGTCAGCCGGCGCGTCCATCGGCTCGACGCCGTCCACCACGATCCGCCGCGTACCGGCCGCGCAGTGGAAGTAGACGAACGGCCGCACCGTGTAGAGCGCGTGGTTGTAGGCCGCCTTCCAGCTCCAGTCGAACTCCCAGCCGCCGTCGGGTGTCGGCACCTGGAAGTCGCGGACCCGGCCCACCCACTTGAGGGTGTTGGAGTAGATCGCGTCCATCTGCTCCGGAGGCGGATACGGATCGGTCATCGGCGTCGACGGTGTGCGTCCACGGCGTGAGCGCCCAGCCGAAGAGGCGCGCCGCGTACTCGTCGTGCTGCTGCGAGTCGCCGCGCCCGTTCAGGTCGAGGACGATGCCGCGCGCGCCGTCGGCGACCCGCCCGTGATCGGCGAACGTGAGCCCGAGGTGCGTCTTGCCGATGCCGGTCGCGCCGTAGATCACGGTAAGGTCCCGGGCAGCAGGCCGCCGCCGAGCATCGCGTCGAGCTTGGGGAAGCCGGTCGAGACGCGCGGGGTCACGGGCGCCGATTCTACACCGTGCGGCCCTTCGTCGCGAATTGCCGCTCGTAGAGCGCGCGCAATTCGCCGAGCGTCGTGGCCTGGCCAGGCGCCTTGTCGTCGCGGACCCGCGTGATGCGCGCGAACCGGAGCGCCATGCCCGAGCGATAGGTCGGGCTCTTCTGGATCTCGTTGTAGGCGACCTCGACGACGACCTCAGGCCGCACGCGGACGGTGTAACCGTCGTCGCCCACCGCGAGCGCCCACAGCCGCTCGGTCATCTCGGCGAACTGGCGGTCGGTGAATCCCTTGAACGTCTTGCCGACGTCCGCGAACGCGACCCCGTCTCGCACCGCCAGATGGTAGTTGGACAGCCAGCCGGCTACGCCGGCCCGAGCCGCGGTCGACGGCGACGATGACGCAGTCGACGGTCTCCGCCGACCTTCAGCTTGAACCAGCGCTTGCCACGGCCGCCCGGCTCGTACGTGCTGCGGAGATCCTTCGCCACGACGCCCTCGTGACCGGCGGCGAGCGCCCTGGCCTGGAACGCGCGCGCCGCCTCGGCCGTCGTCACGAGCGCGCGCTCGGCGAGATGGCGGCCGCCGTGACCGCCGTCAGCGCCTCCCAGCGCCGCGCGTACGGCTCGTCGATCAAGCGAGCGGCCGTCGGCCATGAGGCAGTCGAAGAAGTGAAGGGTCAGCGGCATCTCGCGCGACGAGTCGCTCGACGTCGTGCACGCGGCGGAATCGCCGCATCAGCTCCTGGAACGGCAGCGGCCGCCCGGCCGCGTCGAGCGCCAGGACCTCGCCGTCCAGGATGAACGGCGCGCCGACCAGCGCGCGACGCGCCGTCTCGACGACGTCGGGCAGGCTCGCGGTCACGTCGGAGAGCCGGCGCGTCCAGATGCCGACGCGCTCGCCGTCGCGGTGGAGCTGGATGCGCGCGCCGTCGTACTTGTACTCGAGGGCCGACGTGCCGCCGTGGGCCGCCAGCACCTCGTCGAAATCCTCGGCGATCTGCGCGAGCATCGGCAGGAGCGGCACGCCGGCGCGGACGCTCGCCGCGGCGAGCGCCGGCGCGCCGCCGCGCGCCGCCAGCGTCGGCCACCGCCGAGAGGTCGCCGAGCCGGCAGCGCCGCGCGGCGCGTCGCTCTCGAGCGGCGCCTCGAAGGCCCGCGCGATCGCCTCGAGCACGAGACCGTCGGACACGCCCGTGCGCATCTCGCCGACGATGATCCGCTGCAGGGTCTCGCGCTCCTCCATCGACGCCCGGCGCCGCGAGCGCGCGCAACCGCTCGTCGCGGAGCCGGCGCGCGCCGGCGCCGCCGGCGTCGGCGACTCGGCAAACGCCGCCGCGACGTCCGCGAGACGAGCGGCGGAGCCGCCGCCGCCGCCGTCCGGAGACGGCGTAGCCAGCGGACGCCGAGCACACGGGGATCCGATTGCCGGAAACGCGCGGCCGGTCAGGAACGCGACCGCGGTGGCGACGGCATCCGCAGGCAGGCGATCGCAGATAGCTCCGCGAGCAGCTCGAGCTTCTCGAGCCGGCCCGGGCTCGCGCGCAGCCGCTGACAGAGATCAGCGAGTCGGGCGAACTCGACCATTCCGAAAATCATTATAATATTCGACTTCGCCTCCACCGCCGCCCTACTTTCGTTCCATGCGTCGCCGCCGTGTCCTCTACGACGCGACCTCGCGGGCGGCGGCGGCCGCCGCCGAACGTCCTCCGTGGCGAATTCGACGTCGCTCCCCGTCGCACGCCCGACGCCGCCGGGCCCGTCGTCGCCTGGTCGGTTCCGACGCCGCCGAGCCGCGCTGGGGCGACGCGCCGCTGCGCGTGCTCGCGCTGTCGATCCCCGACGGCGCCGGTCCGTGGCCCGCGCACTGGTACGCGCTGCTTCCCGTGGCGTGGGCGCGCCGATGCTCGCGCGCGCGATCGAGAGCGCGTTCGACGACCTCGATCGCAGCGGCCGCCATGATGGCGCGGCTCGATCGCGAGCTCTCCGAGCTCAACGCGATCGGCATCCGCCTCTCGGCCGAGCGCAACCCGCGAGACCTCTCGAGACCATCCTGACCAAGGCGCGGGAGATCACCCAGAGCGACGCCGGCTCGCTCTACCTGCTCGAGGAAGAGCGCGACGGCACGCGCGTCGCTCCGCTTCGTCCTCGCCCAGAACGACTCGGTCGACATTCCGTTTCGCGCGTCGCGGCTGCCGCTGACCAGCGCGAGCGTGGCCGGGTACGTCGCGCTGACCGGAGAAATCGTCAACCTCGCCGACGCCTACGCGCCGCCGCCGGGCGCGCCGTTCCGCATCAACCGCGTCGTTCGACGACGAGGCCGGCTATCCACACGAGTCGATGCTGGTGGTGCCGATGCGCACCCCCGCAGGGCGAGACGACTCGGCGCGCTGCAGCTGATCAACTGCAAGCCCGACTACACCCAGCGCGGCTGCGGCCGTGGCGATGATCCGAGCACACGGTCCGACCCTATGGCCCGCGCCACGCGCAGCTCGCGGGCTCCCTCGCCTCGCAGGCGGCCGTCGCCATCAAGAACAGTCAGCTCTACGAGTCCATCCACCGGCTCTTCGAAGGATTCGTGAAGGCCTCCGTCACCGCGATCGAGTCGCGCGATCCGACGACCTCGGGCCACTCGCTCGCGCGTCGCGAACCTGACCGTCGGCCTCGCCACCGCGATCGACCGCTGCGCGACGGGCCCTACCGCCTCACCCACTTCACCGCCGAGGAGATGACGGAGCTCCGCTACGCCGCTCTCCTGCACGACTTCGGCAAGGTCGGAGTGCGCGAGCAAGCTCCTCGTGAAGGCGAAGAAGCTCTTACCCGGGCGAGCTCGACCGCATCCGTCAGCGCGTGGAGCTGATCCAGCGCGGCCTGGAGCTTCGCTACGCCGGCAAGAAGATCGACTACCTCTTCGCCAAGGGCCGGCGGGGGTACGCGAAGCACGCCGCGACCGTCGACGCCGAGCTGGCGGCCTACATCGCCGAGCTCGATCACGAGCATCCGCCCGCGTCCTCGCGCCAACGAGCCCGCCGTCCTGCCGCGCGACTTCGCGGCAGAGCATCGAGCGGCTGGCGCTCGATGTCTTCGAAGACCATCTCGGGGCCGTCACGAGACCGTCATCACGGCGAGAAGAGGCGGAGATCCTGGCGATTCCCCGCGGCAGCCTTACGGAGGCGGAGTTCAAGGAGATCCAGTCTCACGTGATCCACACGTACGAGTTCCTCTCCCGGATCCCGTGGACGAAGGAGTTCCGCCGCGTCCCCGAGATCGCCGGCTCGCACCACGAGAAGCTCGACGGTACGGGCTACCCGCACAGGACGACGGCCGCGGCGATCCCGGTCCAGTCGCGAGATGATGACGATCGCCGACATCTACGACGCGCTCACCGCGGGCGACCGCCCGTACAAGAAGGGCATCGCGCCTGACGAGGCGCTCGACATCCTCGACCACGAGCGGCGGGCCGGGCACCTCGACAGCGCGCTGCTCGCCCTGTTCATCGAGGCGAAAATCTACGAGCAGGCGCTCGCGTCGACCGTCATCCCCTCAGGAAGCAGACAGACGCCGCCCCATGCGATGACGGCGCTGAGCGCGAGAACGGCTCGCAGCGACCTCTCCGCCGAGCCGACAGACTCTTCAGGTGTTGAGTAGATCGAGCCAAAAAAAACGCGCGCGAACCCCGACGGTGTAGCAACGCATAGGTCACTGCATGCGAGCTCATATCGACCTCCTTCTACACCTCATGACTTCCCGAGCTTCGTGACTTCGAGCAACCCGAGCGCCGGCTTTGTCGGCGCACCGCTCTGAAACCTCACCCGGGAGCAATCCCAGTGGAGGCTCGGGGGGAGCGGCGCTCGCTCCCCCCGAACAAATCCTAGAAACCGCGAAGTAAGCCGATGACTTTGCCGAGAATCTTCATCGAGCGGCGCGACGGATCGATGACGATCGGCGTCATCGTCGGGTTTTCGGGCTTGAGCACGACGCGTGGGCCGTCGCGCATGAACCGCTTCACGGTCGCCTCGGGCTCGCCGCCCGCCTCCGACTCGACCAGCGCCGCGACGATGTCGTTCGGTTGAGCCGCGTCCTGCCGTCGCACGAGCACGAGATCGCCGTCGCAGATGTGCGCATCGATCATCGACTCGCCCCGCACGCGGAGCGCAAAGACGTCCTCGCCGCGTCCCGGCAACGACGCGGCGGCGATCGGCACTTCGCCCTCCCGATTCTCCTGGGCCAGGAGCGGCGCGCCCGCGGCGATCCGGCCGAGGATCGGCACGGACCTGATGAGCCCGTCCGCCGATCCGTCCGGGAAGCGTCGAGAGCGCGCGAGGTGCGGCCGGCGCTCGGGCGCCGCTGCAGCTCACCCTTGCGCTCGAGCGCCCGCAGGTGGTCGAACGCCGCTCGCGGCGTGATCCTGAACCGCCCGCCGATCTCGCGCACGGTCGGCGGCACTCCGTGCTTGGCCTGAAAACCACGCATGAACCCCAGCACCTCCTGCTGCCGGCTCGTCAGCTGTCGCATGGCCGTCCTCCCAGGCCGGGGAGTATTACTCAACTCGTGTTGACCAGTCAACAGAAAGCGAGTGGCCGTGGCTCGTCGACCCTTTACGATCAACTCGGTTAGCGAAGGCTCCCAGGGCTCGCACACGGGGCACGTCGAGATACCCCTGCTCGCGGGCGTCCGCGATGTGCTTGAAATAGGCTCGCTCGGCCTCGGGGATCCTCGGCACCCATGCGCAGTCGCTCCGATGCAAGAGCCGTGAGCTCGCTGAGCGCAGTACGGCTCGCCGGACTCGATCGCGACCGTCGTCGTCTCGTGGACTGCGCTACGCGGCGCGAGGTCCTCGGTCGCCACAGTCACCACCGAGGTCGCCGGCTCGATGGACGCCGACACGGGCGGGATGATCGGATCGGGATCGTTGATGTGCAGGTTGGTCTCGACCGTCGAGCGGAACTCGTCGCTCGCACGACGGAACTCGCGCAGCGCACGACCGACCATCCGTCCGAGCTCGGGAAGCTTGCCAGGACCGAATACCAGCAGAGCAAGCACCCCGATGACGAGCATCTCCTGCAGATCCGATGTCGAACATCGCGGTTTAGAGTAACACGCGCCGCGGAGCTAGCCGACCCCGGCCAGCCTCGCCAGCTCGGCGAACGAGCCGACGACCAGTCCGCTTCGCGCCGCGGGCGCGCCCCCATCCGGGGGCGTAGAGCACCGTACGCATGCCGATCGCTCGGGCGCCGCGGATATCGGAGGGAACGCTGTCACCGACCATCGCGTGCGGCGGCCGGGGGGAGCGCCATCCGCTCGAGAGCCATGCGGAAGAGGGGCGGCTCGGGCTTGCCGACCACGATCGGCTGGACGCCGGCGGCGAAGGCGACCGCCGCGACGATGGCGCCCGCAGCCCGGCAGGAAATCGCCGCCCTCGATCGGCATGCGCGGGTCGACGTTCGGCGTGACGAGCGGGGCGCCGCCCGCGGCGGCCCGCGCGGCAGCGGTGACGCGCTCGTAGCTCAGATCGAAGTCGTTGCCGACGGCCACGACGGTCGCCGCGCGGTAGTCCTTGACGTCGACCAGCTCGTGGCCGGCCCGCGATGATGACGGCCGCCATCTCCGGCGCGCCGACCACGAGGACCCTGAAGGCCCGAATCGCTGGCGGATCACCTCGCCGATGATCTCGAGCGGCGTGAGGACGTGACGAGCCTCGCCGACGCCGAGGCGCTGCAAGCGCTCGCGCAGGTCGGCGCCGGTGGCGCGGGAGTTGTTGGAGACGAAGGCGAGCGCGCGACCGCTCCGGTGGAGGCGCCGCCAGGGTCTCCGCGCGCGCCCGGGTTGAGGACGTCGCCGTTCCAGACGCATCCGTCGAGGTCGAAGACGAAGCCGCGCACGGACGACAGGAGCGGGAGCGGACACGCGTCGTCACGTCTCCGCCGATCGCGCGAAGTCGTCGTCGCGCTCCTGCGTACACCTCGCGCGTCCGCGCGGCGACGCTGGCCCAGCTGAACTGCGCCTCCACGCGCAGCCGCCCGGCCCGCCCCATGGCCCGACCGCGCGCGGGATCGTCGAGCAACGTGCGGATCGCCGCGGCCAGCGCGTCCGGGCGCGCCGGCTCGACGAGCAGGCCCGTCTTGCCGTCCTCCACCACCTCGAGAATGCCGCCGACCGCGGAGGCGACGACCGGCGTCTCGCACGCCATCGCCTCGAGGTTGATGAGGCCGAAGGGCTCGTAGACCGACGGGCACGCGAAGACCGCCGCGTGGCTGTAGAGCTGCACCACCTCGTCGACGGGGACCATCTCGCCGATCCACAGGACGTTCGGATGCTCGGGAAGCGCCGCGCCGCAGCCGCGCCTCGATCTCGGGCGTGTCGGGCGCCGACGCGCACAGGACCACCTGCACGCCGGCCGGAAGCTTCCGCGCCGCCTCCAGCAAGTGGAAGATCCCCTTCTGGTCCGTGATGCGCCCGACGAAGAGCACGTAGGGCTCGCGGACGCCCCGTGCGAGCCAGGGCCTCGCGCGCCTCGGTGCGCCGGAACTGATCCGGATCGATGCCGTTGTGGATGACGACGACCTGGCCGGATCGACCCGGAAGTGGCTCAGGATGTCCTCGCGCATTGGCCGCGACACCGCGATGACCCGGTCGGCCGCCTCCACGCGCCGTCTTCTCGATCCAGCTCGAGAGGAGGTAGCCGCTGCCGAGCTGATCGGCCTTCCACGGCCGGAGGGGCTCCATGCTGTGCAGGGTCACGCACGAGCGGAATCCGGTGGAGCGTGCGGATCCAGAGGCCCGCCATGTCCGCGTACCACGTGTGCGCGTGGGCGACCTCGCGCGTCGACGGGGTCGCGCGCCATCGCGAGCCCGATCGAGAGCGTCTCGAGCGACGGGCGCGTAGAGCGGACTCCGTCGCGGCCGGGCCCGACCCGCTCCCACGGCGTGTAGCCGCGCAGCGCGATGCGCTCGGTCGCCCCGGCGCGGCGTCGCTCGCCGAAGCAGCGGACCTCCACCGCCATGCAGCCGGCTCGAGCGCTTCGGCGAGCTGATCCAACCACGACGCCCGCGCCCCGCCGTAGATGTGCGGCGGATACTCGCGGGTCAGCAAGAGGGCCTTCACGGCGCGCTCGGGCCCTCCGCCTGATCGTCCTCGCGACGCTCGAGCTTGCGCGCGACCGTGCGCACGTCGATACCGAGGAGCTTCGCCGCCTGGGTCTTGTTGCCCCCGGTGATGCGGAGCGTCTCGTCGAGCAACCGCTGCTCGATCTCCGCGAGCGGCGTGCCGATCAGTCCCGAGGATCGCGTCGCGCGGCGGGCGCTTCACGCCCGCGACCTCTTCGGGGAGGTCCTCGGCGTCGATCCGATCCTTGCGGGCGAGCAGCACGCGTGCGCTCGATGAGGTTCTCGAGCTCGCGCACGTTGCCCGGCCAGGCGTAGGACTCGAGCCGCTCGATGCGCCTCGTCCGAGAAGCCCTCGAGCTTCCGGCCGTTCTTGGCGGCGTAGACGCGCAGGTAGTGCTGGGCGAGCACGCGGATGTCCTCGCGGCGCTCCGCGCAGCGGCGGCACGCGCACCGTGATGACGTTGAGCCGGTAGTAGAGATCCTCGCGGAAGCGCTTCTCCTTCACCATCTCGGCCAGGTCCTGATTGGTCGCGGCCACGATGCGCACGTCGACCTGCAGGGTGCGCGTTCCGCCCAGGCGCTCGAACTCGCCCTCCTGGAGCACGCGCAGGATCTTGGGCTGCGTGACCAGCGAGATGTCGCCGACCTCGTCGAGGAAGAGCGTGCCGCCGTTGGCCAGCTCGAAGCGGCCTTCCTTGCGCCCGGCCGGCGCCCGTGAACGCGCCCTTCTCGTAGCCGAACAGCTCGGACTCGAGCAGCGTCTCCGGCAGCGCCGCGCAGTTGACGGCGACGAACGGGCCGTTGCGCCGGCCCGAGCGCTCGTGGATGGCGCGCGCGACCAGCTCCTTGCCCGTGCCGCTCTCGCCCTGGATCAGGATCGTCGCCGAGCTGTCGGCGATCTGCTCGACGAGCGTCATCATCCGCCGGAAGGCCGGGCTCGCGCCGATCATCTGGCCCTTGGCGCGAAGGTCCTCCAGCTGCTTCTTGAGCGCCCGGTTCTGCTCGATCAGGTCGCGCCGCTCCAGGGCCTTGTCGACGAGCTTGATGAGCTGCTCGCGCCGAAACGGCTTGGTGAGGAAGTCGTAGGCGCCGTCCTTCATCGCCTTCACCGCCTCCTCGACCGTGCCGAAGGCGGTCAGCAGGATCACGTCGACGTCGGGCATGATCGCCTTCGCCGCCCGGAGCAGCTCGAGCCCGGTCAGCCCCGGCATCCTGCAGGTCGGTGACGATGAGGTCGATGCCGCCGGCCTGCACGCGCTCGAGCGCGGCGCGACCGTCCGAGGCGAGCACCACCCGGTAGCCCTCGCGCGTCAAGCGTGCGCTCGAGGCTCTCGCGAAGCCCGGGATCGTCGTCGGCGACGAGCAGGTCGCGGGCTCAGACATCGCGCCACCCGCTTGATCGGCAGCCGGATCGTGAACGTCGCGCCGCGCGGGGCGCGGTTCTGCCCAGCGGACCTCGCCGCCGTGCTCCTCGGCGATCTGGCGCGTGATCGACAGGCCGAGCCCGGTGCCCTGCGGCTTGGTCGTGAAGAACTGCTCGAACAGCCGCGCGGCCACGTCGTGCGGCGATGCCGCCGCCCGGTGTCCGACGACGGCGATCTCGACCGCCTCGCCGTCGAACCGGCTGGCGATCGTCAGCTCGCCGCCGCTCGACAAGCGTCTCGAGGCCGTTCTTGACGAGGTTCAGCACCGCCTGGCGCAGCAGACCGCGGTCGATCTCCATCATCGGGACGCTCGGGTCGACGTCGACGCGGAGCGTGAGCCCCTGGCGGCGTCGCCACCGGCCGGACGAAATCCGCCAGCTCCTGCACGAGATGGTTGATCGACTCCTCCTCGAAGTGCGGACGCGGAAATCGCGCGAACGCGAGGTACTCCTCGGTCAGCGCGTCGAGCGTGGTGACCTGGTCGCGAATCGCGCTGACGAGGCCCGCCGCTGCCTCCTTCCATGTCGGCGTCGCTCCGCTCGCGCACGATGTCCTCGAGCATCTCGGCGTTGAGCTCGATGGCGCTGATCGGGTTGCGCACCTCGTGGGCGATCCTGAGCGAGAGTCGTCCCACCGTGGCCATGCGCTCGGCGACCACGCAGCTCCTGCTGCGCGGTCTGCAGCCGGCTCAGCGTTCCCGTGAGCTCGTCGTTGAGTCGCTCCACCTCGCCGCGCGCCCGCCGCTCGCGGTCGGCGACCAGACCGAGGGTGACCGCGGGCAGCCCGGCCAGCGCCGCGAGGATCAGATGCGGCGTCCAGCCCGACCCACGGCGGCACCAGCACCGTCGACCAGGCGTAGAGCCCGCCCGCCACCACCGCCGCGCCCAGCCCGACCCAGGGCCCGAAGTAGTAGGCGTTCACGGCGACGAGCGGAAAGAAGAGAAGGTAGAAGACGCTGTCGCCGCGCGCCCGTGAGGCACAGGAGCACGAAGACCAGGAGAAGATCGATCGCCGAGGGCGCCGATGAAGTAGGCGCGGGTCGCCCGCGGATTGACCGTGACGAGCGCGAAGATGCCGACCTTGTAGGCCGCGAACACAGAACACGAGCCAGTAGAGGTCCAGATCGCGGTAACGGGGCCGCGAGCGGGAAGAAGCCGAGGGCCACCAGGCCGCCGACCATGACGACGGCCAGCAGGACCGCGAACACGCGCTCGTCGCGCTCCAGCAGCCGAAAGCTTGCGTGCCACGGTTTCCGCTCGGCGGCGATTCCAGCCATCTTCACGCCGACTATAGCATTGCGGCCAATCAGGGCCCGTGGCCCCCGGCGCCGAACCGCGATGGCGACCCACACCGCGACGACGACGAGTGCCGCGCAGCATGAGCCAGCGCTCGACGCGGTGGACGTCGGCGAACACCTGCTCGACCTGGTCGGCGAAGAGGAAGGCCAGGAAGAAGGCGAACGGGACGCTCACCAGCGCGGCGACGGTGTCCACCGCCAGGAACTTCCAGAACGGCACGCGGGCGATACCTGCCGTGAGGAAGGCCGCCGCCCTCAGCCCCATCACGTGACGCGCGGTGAACACGATCTTCATGCCGTGGCGGCGGTACGCCGCCTTGAGCTGTTCCTCACGAGCGGGGCTCAGGACCCAGCGGACGGGCCGCCAGCCGAGGACCTGCTCCCCCCAGTGGTGTCCGACCCAGTACAGGACGATGTCGCCCTGCGAGCACGCCGGCGAAGCAAACGGGAAGCGCGATCCACCAGCGCAGGACCATCTGGTGGGACAGGATGCCCGCCGGTCACGATCGGCAGCTCCTCCGGGATGGGAACGCCGAGCCCGGCGACGAACAGAACGAGGAACATGACCGACGTAGCCCAACTGCTCGATGAGCGAGCGACCAGACCGCCACCTCACGGGGCAAGATTCGGTTTCCGGAATTCTGAGCCCAGTGTATACTCCGATAGTCCTGTGCGGTCAGAAGGAGCCCTTCCATGGCGGTGAAACTCTTCGTGGGCGGTCTGTCTTTCTCCACTTCTAACGAGCGCCTGCGCGAAGCCTTCGCGGCGGTCGGCAGCGTCGAATCTGCGAGCGTCGTGACCGACCGGGACACCGGGCGATCGCGCGGCTTCGGCTTCGTCGAGATGGCGACGCCCGAGGAAGCCGAGCAGGCCATCAGCCGCCTCAACGGCACGAACCTCGACGGCCGGACGATCCAGGTCGAAAAGGCGAAGGCCCCAGGGTCTGGTGGCGGCGGAGGCGACCGGCGCGGCGGTGGTGGCGGCGGTCGCGGCGGGTTCGGCGGCGGCGGTGGTGCCGGCCGCGGCGGCTCCCGCGGCGGTCGCTGGTAGCGCCGCTCAAACCTCTAGCAGTTTCACGCTCGACTACGCAGGGCGGTCAGCCGGTCTGCATGCGAACCATCCTGCACACCGAGTCGTCCCTCGGTCACGGGGGCCAGGAGATCCGCACCCTTGCCGAGGTGCGATGGCTCCTGGGCCACGGCTGGGCTGCGCTGATCGCCTGCCAACCCGCGAGTCCCCTCCTCGCCGAGGCGAGCGCATCGGCGATCCCGGTCGTGGCGGTCGGGATGCGAGGCGCGACGGATGTCGGCGCGCTCCTCGCCTGCGCCGGCTCATCCGGGACCGCGACGTCAGCCTCGTCCACACCCATAGCTCGGTGGACAGCTGGCTCGCTGGCATCGCCGCGAAATCGCTCGGGCGCCGGGTCGTGCGCAGCCGGCACGTCTCGATCCCGATCCGTCGCCGCCGCGCTCTCGTCTACCGGCTCGCCGACCGGGTCATCACGAGCGGCGAGGCCGTCCGCTCGATCGTGATCGCGGCGGCATCGCGCCCGAACGCGTGGTGTCGATCTCAGCCGGAATCGACAGCGACGCGATTCCACGCGGGCGTCTCCGGCCAGTCGGTCCGCCAGGAGCTCGGGCTCGGCGAGGCGCCGGTCGTCGGGCTCGTCGCCAACGTCCGGGGCTCGAAGGGCCACAACTTCTTCCTCGAAGCGGCGCGCACGGTGCTCGCGAGCACGCCCGACGCGCGCTTCCTCATCGTCGGCGATGGCGTCGGGCTTCGACGAGGTGGCGCGCGGGTCCGCGAGATGGGCCTCGACGCGAGCGTGCGTCTCACCGGATTTCGGCGGGACATTCCCGAGGTGATGGCGGCGCTCGACGTGCTCGTGCTGCCCTCGATCAGGTCCGAAGCGATCCCACAGGTGATCCCGCAGGCGCTCGCCGTGGGCACGCCGGTCGTCGGCCTCGACCGTCGGCGGCAGCCCCGAGCTGATCCGCGACGGCGAGACCGGCCGCCTCGTGCCCCCGGGCGATCGCCGCGCCCTCGCCGCGGCGATCCTGGCGCTGCTCCGCGAGCCCGAGCGCGCTCGCGCGATGGCGCGGGTCGGACAGGCGCTGGTGCGGGAGCGCTACACGATCGACGCGACGATGGCTCGAACCACCGAGGTGTACCGAGGTATTCTTGGAATATAGAAATATTTTGATATTCTAATCGTCGTGAGTGCGGCGCCCTCGCCCGATCTGCAGTCGTTCAAGGCCGAGTTCTTCAAGGCGCTGGCCCACCCGCTCCGCATCCGGATCCTCGAGCTCCTCCGCGCCGGCGAGCGGAGCGTCCAGGAGCTCCAGGCCCGCCTCGGCCTCGACCAGTCGCCCGTGTCGCAGCAGCTCGCCGTCCTGCGCGCCAAGAACATCGTGGCGGCCCGCAAGGAGGGCACGACCGTGCGGTACGCCGTGCGCGATGCCGCTCGTCGGCGACCTCCTCGACGTGGCGCGACGCATCTTCAACAACCAGCTGACCGGCACCCAGACCATGCTGCGCGAGCTCCGCCAGGAAGCGCGCCGGCCGGCACGGCGCTGATCCGTGTTCCGCCAGCTCCGGACCGCGCTCCGCGCGGGCATCGTCACCGAGCCGTCGCGCCGCGCCGGCGAGATCGAGCGCGTTCGGCGAGCCGGCTGGCCTCGGAGGTCGCGCGGCTGCTTCGGCCGCTCGCTCGCGATCCGCCAGGTCGACGCCGGCTCGTGCAACGGCTGCGAGCTCGAGATCACCGGGCTCACCGGGCCGCACTACGACCTCGAGCGGTTCGGCGTGCACTTCGTCGCCTCGCCGCGCCATGCCGATTGTCTGCCTGGTGACCGGCCCGGTGACACGCAACATGGCCGAGGCGCTGCGGCGCACGTGGCAGGCGACGCCGGATCCGAAGTTCGTCGTCGCCGTCGGCGACTGCGGACGGGATGGCGGCATCTTCCGCGGCTCCTACGCGGTCGTTGGCGGCGTTGCCGACGTGGTGCCGGTCGACGCCGTCATCCCCGGGTGTCCGCCCTCGCCCGCGGCCCTCCTCGCCGGCCTGCTCGAGGCGATCGGCCGGCTGTCGCTGATGGACCGTCTCGCGTACGGGCTGGCCGGGTGTCGTCGGCGTCGCCGCCGCCGCCCTCGGCGGCTACGGCATGGTGGGTGGCGCCGGCACGCTGCGGCTTGCGTGGCTGGTGCCGCTCGGGCGGCCTCGAGCTGACGCTCGATCCCTCGGGCGGACTCTTCCTGGCGCTGATCGGCTTCGCCGCGGTGCCGGCGTCGATCTACGCCGTCGGCTACTCCGACGGCGAGCGGCGTGGCCGGTTCGCGTATCTCGTCTTCGTGGTCGTCGATGTGCCTCGTGCCTGCTCGCCGCGAACACGATGACGTTCCTGATCGCGTGGGAGCTGATGTCGCTGGCGTCCTACTTCCTGGTGCTCCACGACCGAGAGTCCGAGAGCGTCGATCTACGGCCGGCCTGGGTCTACGCGGTCATGACCCACGCCGGCCTCGCCTGCCTGCTCGCGGGCATGCTCCTGCTCGGCGCTGGACTCGGCAGTCTGCGATTCGCGGACTGGCGCGGCGGCGGCGCCCGCGCTGGCCGCCACGGCCCGCGACGCGGTCTTCGTTCTTCTGGCGCTCGGCTTCGCGGGCAAGGCCGGCGTCATCCCGCTGCACGTCTGGCTGCCGCTCGCCCATCCGGCCGCGCCGAGCCACGTCTCGGCGCTCATGTCGGGCGTCATGATCAAGCTCGGCGTCTACGGGCTCCTGCGCGTGAGCCTCGACTGGCTCGGAGCCGGGCCGCCCTGGTGGGGCGTCGCGATCCTGATCGCCGGCGCGGCTCTCGTCGGTGATCGGGCGTCCTCTACGCGCTCGTCGAGCACGACCTCAAGCGGCTGCTGGCGTTCCACAGCATCGAGAACATCGGCATCATCCTGTTCGGGCGTCGGCGGCGCCGCGCTCTACCGGGTCGCCGGTCTCGCCGCGCTCGGCGTTCTCGGGTTGGTCGCCGCGCTCTACCACACCGTCAACCACGCGGCGTTCAAGGCGCTGCTCTTCCTGGGTGCCGGCGCCGTCGTCCACGCGACCGGCACGCGGAACATGGAGGCGCTGGGCGGGCTCGTCAAGCGCATGCCGTGGACCGCCGCCTGCTTCCTGGTCGGCTCGGCGGCGATCGCCGCGCTGCCGCCGCTCAACGGCTTCGTGAGCGAGTGGCTCACGTTCCTGGCGCTCTTCCAGAACACGCGTCTTGCCGCGGTCGGACCAGAATCTGGTCTTCACCCTCGGGATCGCGAGCCTCGCGCTGACCGGCGGCCTGGCGATGGCGTGCTTCGTCAAGGCGTTCGGCATCACGTTCCTCGCCCTGCCCCGGAGCGACGCGGCCGCCGCGCGCTCAGGAGGCGAGCCGGCCGATGCGGCTGGGCATGCTCGCGCTCGCGGCCGCCTGCGTCGCGCTCGGGCTCGGACCGACCTTCGTCGTTCCGGCGCTGGGGCCGTCGCCGCGGCCGTCCTGCGCACGGCGCCGCCGGCGCCCGGCGGGGACTGGCTGACGCTCCGGGTGTCGGGCGAGCTTCGCGAGCCTCTCCACGCGGCGATCGCGGTCGCCCTCGCCGCGTCGCTCCTCGTCCCCCTCGTGGCTCTCCGGCTCGTCGGTGCGTCGCGCCGGACGCGAGGCTACGAGACGTGGGGTTGTGGCCGCATCGTGCAGACCGCGCGGATGGAGTACACCGCCACCGCATTCGCCAACCCCTTCAAGCGCGTCTTCGATTTCTTCTATCGGCCCACGAAGCGCCTCGATATCGAGTTCCACCCCGAGTCGCGCTTCTTCGTCGAGCGCATCGAATACGAGAACCCGACCCGGTCGATCTTCGACGACTGGCTCTACCGGCCCGCGCTCGAGTTCCTCCACGCCGGGGCGCGCGCCGTCGGCGCCCTGCAGTCGGGCAGTACGAACCAGTACCTGGCCTACATCCTGGCCGCCCTCTTGCTCATGCTGGTGCTCGCGTGATCGCCAGCATTGCCGTGGCGGTCGTGCAGGTTTTGGTCGTCGGAGCGGGGGCACCTCTGCTGGTCGGCGCGGTGCGGACGCTCAAGGCCCGCCTCGTCGGTCGTCGCGGTCCGAGCCCATGGCAGCCGTATGCCGATTTCCGCAAGCTGCTCGTGAAAGAGGCGGTCGTCTCCACGACGACGTCCTGGGTGTTCCGCGCGACGCCGTACGTCCTCGTGGCGACCTTGCTAGTGACCGCGCTCATCGTGCCGGTCGTGACCACGCGGCCGCCGCTGGCGTTCGCGGGCAATATCATCCTGCTCGTGTACCTGTTCATGCTCGGCACGTTCTTTCTCGCGCTGGCGGGATTGGACGCCGGCAGCGCGTTCGGTGGCATGGGCTCGAGCCGGGAGGTCGCGGTCGCCGCGCTCGCCGAGCCGACGGTCATCGTCGCGGTGTTCGCGCTCGCGCTCCGCGCCGACACGATCGACCTCGGACGTATCGTCGAGCGTTTCGGGGGTGAGCCGTGGCTAGCCGCGAACCCTGCCCACCTCCTCGCGTTCGCCGCGTTCTTCATCGTCATGCTGGCCGAGACCGGGCGACTTCCGGTCGACAACCCGGCGACCCACCTCGAGCTGACCATGATCCACGAGGCGATGGTGCTCGAGTATTCGGGCCGATACCTGGCGCTCGTCGAGTGGGCGTCGGCGATGAAGCTGTTCGTGTTCATGACGCTCCTGGCAAACCTCTTCGTCCCGTGGGGCCTGACGGAGCCCACCGGTCCCGTCTCGGTGCTGTTGGGCCTCCTGGCGCTGATCGCGAAGCTCGCCGTCCTTGCGACGGCCGTCGCCGTGCTCGAGACCACGGTGGCAAAGCTCAGGTTGTTCCGCGTTCCCGAGCTGCTCGCCGGGTCGTTCGCGCTCGCGTTTCTCTCGCTCATGGCCGTCTTTCTCGTGCGATGACGACGGCGTCGAACCTCCTGGCGTTCCTGGGGTTGGTCGTGACCTTGCTGATCGTCTGGCGACAGAGCTGGCCGGCGCGGCTGCGTCTCTTCGCCGCGCAATCACTCTTGCTCGCGGCCCTGGCGAGCACCGTCGGCGTGCTGGCGCAGCGCCGCGGCCTCTTGCTGGTGGCCGCGGTCGTCGTCGTCGTCAAGGGCTTGGTGATACCGCGCGTGCTCGCTCGGATCGGCTCGGGCGGTCCGGTGCGACCTGTCGCGCCCGGCCGGTCGTCGGGGATCGCACTCCTGGTCGCGGGCGGACTCGTCGTCGCAGCGTACGTCATCATGCTGCCGGTCACCTCGGCGGCGGAGCTACCGACCGCGCGCGCCATTCCGCTTGCCTTCGCGATGGCGCTGATCGGCCTCGCGCTCTGCGTCACCGGCCGCGATGCGCTGGGCCACATCCTCGGCTTCCTCGTGTTCGAGAATGGGATCTTCGGCCTGGCGATCCTCGCGACCTACGGCCTGCCCGGCATCGTGGAGGCCGGCGTCTTCCTCGATGTGCTGGTGATCGTGCTGATCATGGAGGCCGTGGTCGTCCAGGTGCGCCGCGAGCACGACTCGATCGACGTCGACCACCTCCGGGAGCTTCGCGGATGATGCTGGTTGCCGTGCTGGCGATCCCGCTTGCCGGCGCCGCACTGATGTGGCGGACGGCCGGGCGCCTGGCGACGGCGCTGCATGCCGTCACGGCGGTGCTGACCCTGGTGGGTGCGCTCGCCGTCACGGTGGCGGTGAACCGTGGCGAACCGCTGGTGGCGTTCGATGGCTTCCTCCGCGCTGACGCCTTGTCGGCGTGGATGATCGCCCTCATCGGGATCGTCGGCGCGCTCGCCGCGTCGGAGGCCCCGCGATACGTCAGGCACGCGCCACCGGGTCGCTTCTATCCCCTCTTCCACCTGTTCATCTTCACGATGCTGCTCGCCGTCTCCACCGACGACGTCGGGCTCATGTGGGTCGCGGTCGAAGGCACCACCCTGGCGTCGGTCTTCCTCGTCAACTTCGAGCGCACCCGCGCCTCGCTCGAGGCGTCCTACAAGTACCTGCTGATCTGCTCGGTGGGTATCGCGATCGCGTTCCTCGGAACCGTCCTCGTCTACTTCGCCGGCGTCCAGCAGTTCGGCGATGAGGGCCACGCGCTCCGCTGGACGACGCTCCTTCGGCTCGCGCCCGGGCTCTCACCGCGGGTCGTCGAGCTCGCGTTCGTGTTCCTCGTGGTCGGGTATGGCACGAAGGCCGGGCTGGCGCCCATGCACACGTGGCTGCCCGACGCCCACAGCGAGGCGCCGGCGCCGGTGAGCGCGCTCATGTCGGGCGTGCTGCTGAGTGTGGGTGTGTACGCGATCCTGCGATTCAAGCCGGCGGTGGACGCGGCGGCCGGGCCCGGATTCGCGCGCAGCATCATGCTGGCGCTCGGTGTGCTGTCGGTCTCGGTGGCGGCGGCGTTTCTGTGGATCTCGCCAAATTACAAGCGCATGCTCGCGTACTCGAGCGTCGAGCACATCGGCCTGGTGTGCCTCGGGCTCGGCTTCGGTGGAACCCTCGGCACCTCTGGCGCGCTCCTCCACGTCGCGAACCACGCTCTGGCCAAGTCGATCGGCTTCCTGCTGTCGGGCCGCATCCGCGCCGCGTACGGCTCGGCCGAGATGGTGGCCGTCGGCGGCCTGATGCGAGACATGCCGCGCACCGGCGCGGCCTTTCTGGCCGCGATGCTCGCGCTCGCCGGCCTGCCGCCGTTCGGACTCTTCGTCAGCGAAGTGATGATCATCGGCGCCGGCTTCGCGCAGGGATTCCCGGCCGTGGCGGGCGTCGCGCTGATCTCGCTCGTGATCGCCTTCGCGGGCGTCCTCCGCGGTGTTCACGCGATGCTGTATGGACCATCGGTGCGCGAGCCGGCCATGGAGCCATCCGGGTGGCGCCCGGCGCTGCCGATAGCCGCCGCGCTCGCGCTGCTGCTGCTCACCGGGCTCGCGTGGCCGCCGGGCCTCGGCGCCGCCCTCGACCGCATCGTTGCGATCGTGATCCCCTGAGATGCCGCCAGCCATCGCCACCGTCGAACTGCTGCGGCGCGCCGCGCTCGGGGCCGGCGCCGCGAGCGTCGCCGAGGCGTCCCCGAGCACGATCCAGTGCCGGTTGCCGGCCTGGGAGGTTCCCGCGCTCGCGGATCGCCTGGCGACGCTCGGCGCCCGCTGCCAGTTTCTCGCCGCCGCGGACTCGCGGGCGACGGGCGGGGACTTCACGCTGGCCTACGTCTTCGCGCCGCCCCAGCTCGCGCCGTCGGTGACCGCGCTCGTGGCCGTTTCGGCGGCGGGCCGGTTCGCCTCGCTCGCCACCCGCTCGTTCGCCGCCAGCCGCTTCGAGCGCGAGATCCACGACCTGTTCGGCCTCGTGCCCGAGGGGCATCCGGATCTCCGGCGACTCGCGCTCCATCAGTACTGGCCGCAGGGATATCACCCGTTGCGTCGTGACGTCGTGCCGCGTGCCGACTTCGTCGATATGGGCGAGCCGTTTCCGTTCCGGCACGTCGAGGGCGAGGGCATCTTCGAGATCACCGTGGGGCCGGTCCACGCCGGCATCATCGAGCCCGGTCACTTCCGCTTCAGCGTCGAGGGCGAGACGATCGTGAACCTCGAGACGCGACTCGGCTTCGTCCACAAGGGCACCGAGAAGCTCTTCGAGGGCCTTGCCCTCGACCGCACGCCCGCGCTCGCCGAACGCATCTCGGGCGATACGAGCGTCGGCCACGCCCTCGCCCACTGCCAGGCGCTCGAGGCGCTGGCCGGCTGCGTCGTCCCGCTCCGGGCCAGCCGGCTGCGAGTCGTCCTGCTCGAGCTCGAGCGCATCTACAATCACGTCGGTGACGTGGCCATGATCGTCAATGACACCGGATTCGCCTTCGGGCATGCGCACTGCTTTCGGATCCGCGAGGAGCTTCTTCGACTCAACGAGCACCTGACCGGTCATCGGCTTCTTCGCGGCGCGGTGGTGCCAGGCGGCGTGACCGGGCCGATCACGACGGCGCGTTTGGCCGCGGCCGCGACGAAGGTCGAGACCCTCGTCGCCGAGTTCGCCGCGATCGCGCGACTCTGTCTCGACAACACAACGGTGCTCGAACGGCTCCAGGGTACGGGGCGACTGACCGAGCAGACCGCGACGGAGATGCAGGTCGTCGGGCTGGTCGGGCGGGCGAGCGGGATCGACGCCGACGTACGGCGCGATGCGCCGTTCGCGGCGTACGGCGAGACGGGCGTGCGCGTGTCGGTCTACGGGACGGGGGATGTCTGGGCGCGCACGATGGTGCGCCTCGACGAGGCGCGCGAGGCGGCACGTCTCGTTGGCGAGGTCGCCCGTCTCGACGCCACGGGGCCCGTGCAGGCCCCGCTCCCGCCGCTCACCGCCGGCGCCCACGCGTTCGGTCTCGTCGAGGCGTGGCGTGGACCGGTCTGGCACTGGGTAGTGGCCAGCGGGGCCTCGACGCTCGGCCGCGTGAAAGTCGTCGATCCGTCCTTCCGGAACTGGCCCGCGCTCGAGTACGCCGTGCTGAAGAACATCGTCCCGGACTTTCCGCTCTGCAACAAGTCCTTCAACCTTCCTACTCCGGGAACGACCTGTAGGAGCGGGAGGCCGCGCGTTGGCGTAGGCGCCGCCGCCTCGTGCGGGCCGGCGCTCGTGAATACTTCGCGCTAGGCCCGGGCGCGCGCCGAGAAGCGCCGCATATCGGCCAGCTCGGCGCGGTCCTCGCCCTCGATCACGAAGCCGGCGGCCTCCACCGCGCGCTCGGTGTCACGATTGGGGTGACAGCCGCCGCTGACCCACGTCCAGAAGGGCTGCACGCGGTCCTGGAACGACGCCTTCCACGCTCGGCGCGAGCGGACGTGCTCGAGCATGCGCAAGCGACCCTCCCGACGTAGCACGCGCTTGACCTCGGCGAGCCCGCGCGCGGGCTCGGGCACGCTGCAGAAGACCAGGCTCGCCACCACCGTGTCGAATGTCCCTTCGCGGAACGGCAGGGCCTCGGCGCTGCCCTGTACCAGCGGCACGCCGGGCGCTCGGCGGCGCGCGCGCCCGAGCGCGTCCCACTCGGGGTCGAGGCCGATCGCCCGCACGCGCGCGCCATAGAGCGGCAGGCCGCGGCCGGTTCCGCACCCGACGTCGAGCGTGAGCCCGCAGGCACCCTCCGCCAGCCATCGGCGCCAGGGTCCGAGCCCGGTGCGCTCCAGCACCGCGCAGAGCCCGTCGTAGAGCCACGGGATCTGCTCGAACCCGCGCACTCAGGCCTCGGGAAAGATCACGAGGGCGCCCGTGTAGTTGTGGAAGAAGTTCCGGCGGCCGATCGGCGCGAACTCGCCGTTGCCGAAGAATCCGGCGAGCGGGAACTCGCCGAGGCGCTCGCGGATCAAGCTCACGTCGTGGTCGGCGACGCCGAAGAGCCCGCGGCCGCGACCGGCGCAGTTGAAGTAGCAGCCGAAGGCCGGCCGCCGGCCGTTCAGGCGCTCCACCAGCTCGTCGAGCATCTCGCCGAGATCCTGGCGCGAGGCCCGAGCATCGCGAATCTGAAATTGCAGGGTCTGCCCCACCCGCACGCGCTCGGCGACCGCGAGAGCGCCGCTGGATTGATCGGCGCCGACGAGATTGCGCACGAGGAAGTCCCCGCGCTCGAGCGGCGATTTCGCGGGATCCATCGCCAGCCCCGCGAAGACGCCGGCGTGACGGATGCGCGCCTCCGTATCCGGGTTCGCGTGGATCGCCTCGGAAAGCATCTCGAGCGCCGGCCGACTCCCGATCCGCTGGATCAGATTCGCCTCGGCATGCGTGATGACGTAGGGCTCGCCGATCGGCGTGCACCCCTGCGTCACGCCGATGACCGGCGCCAGCCCGGAGAGCGCGACGCCGACGAGCGCGCCCTGCACGGCGTCGGTGTTGTAGAGCTCGAACATCGGCGCGCCGGCGGCGACCGCGCCGAGCACGGGCACGAAGCCGAGCGCGTCGTTGAGCCGGCTAGCAGCGCCGGCGGATCGCACCCCATCGCGTCGGGCAGGACGAGCGCGCACCCGCCTTCGGCGACGGTCGCGCCGATGCGCTGGCCGAGCTCGGCGCCGAGCTCCCGCCGCTCGCCCTGGCGCTCGAACGAAAAGGGCGTCGCGACCAGGCGCTCGCCGCGCACCACGAGCACCGCGATCGCCAGCTCGTCCTCGACCTCTCGGCGCTCGGTCAGGACGCCGGCTCCGCTGCAGCCGATGACGACGGGCGCGCCGGTGACGCGGCGGACGGCGTGCAGCGCTTCGTGAGCGCGCGCGTACCCGTCGCCGGTGACGAACACCAGCGCGAGATCGGCGCGGTCCGTCCCGCTTCGCCCGATCGCCTCGAGCGAGGCCTCGAGCGCGGCGTTGTCGGCCGTGCCGCCGACGGCGAGACCGGTTCCAGCGGCGATCATGCCTGGACTGTAACACCTTGCCGCCGGGCTTCACGCGCTCGCGCGCGACGCGGCCAGCCGATCACTGGATCACCTGATCTGCCCGCACCAGCACCGACTGCGGGGCGGTCCAGCTCAAGGTCTTCGCCGGCTGGAGATTCTCCGCGAGATGGTGCTCAAGCTCAGAGCCGATAGAGCATCCAGTAGACGAGCACGCCCGTCACCGACACGTAGAGCCAGATCGGCAGCGTCCAACGGGCGACCCGCACGTGTCGCGCGAAGCTCCCCTGGAGCGCGCGGTAGACGGTCGTGAGCGCCAGCGGAACGATCGCCGCGGCCAGGATGATGTGTGAGACGAGCAGCGGGTAATACACGAGCCGGATCCACCCCGTCCCGGCGAAGGGCCGCGAGCCGGCCAGCGAGTGGTAGGTCACGTAGGAGATCAGGAACAGGCTCGAGACCGCGAGCGCGGACACCATACACGTCTTGTGGGCGGTCACGCGCCGGCGCCGGATGAAGCACCAGCCGGCGGAGAGCAATGCGGCGCTCGTCGCGTTGAGGCACGCGTTGAGCAGCGGCAGGGTCACCACGAGCGCGCCGGCGCCGGGCTCGGGCCGGTGGCCGAGCAGGAGATAGCCGACGACCGCGACGACCGCCAGCGAGACGGCGCCGATCACGACGAGCGCCGACCCATTCTCTGGAGCCGTCCGATCGCTCATGAGGACCCTTAGTCTACAGGCGCGCCCCGGCCGGTGGGAAAGCCGCGACGGCCCGCCCGCGGCGGCGAAGATTCGGCTAACATGGCCGCCATGAGCCGGAGGACACGAACGTGAGCGGATTCGCCGACTACGAGCGGTATGACGCGACCGGTCTCGCCGAGCTGGTTCGGCGGCGACAGGTTTCGCCTGCAGAGCTTCTCGAAGCCGCCATCCAGCGCGTCGAAGCGCGCAACGCCGCGGTCAACGCGGTGACGATGCCTCTCTACGACCACGGGCGCGCCGCGATCGCCGCGGGCCTGCCCGACGGGCCGTTCACGGGCGTACCGTTTCTCATGAAGGACCTGACAGCCGCGATCGCCGGCGTCCCGATGACGCGGAGCTCCCGATTCTTCGCCGACGCCCCGGCGCCCACGGCCGACAGCGAGCACGTCGCGCGCCTGAAGCGTGCCGGGCTGGTGATCTTCGGCCGGACGAACACGTGCGAGCTCGGCCTGTCGCTCACGTGCGAGCCGCGCATGCACGGGCCGACGCGAAATCCGTGGGATCTCACGCGCATCTCGGGCGGCTCGAGCGGCGGCGCGGCCGCGGCCGTGGGCGCCCGCATGCTGCCGATGGCGCACGCGACCGACGGCTTCGGCTCGATCCGCGCGCCGGCCGCGTGCTGCGGGCTCGTGGGGCTCAAGCCCACGCGCGGGCGCAACACGATGGCGCCCGTGCTGGGCGAAGGGCTTGGCGGGTGCTCGGTCGAGCACGCCGTGACCCTGTCCGTGCGCGACTCCGCAGCCCTCCTCGACGCGACGTGCGGCCCGGGCGCCGGCGATCCCTACGTCGCGCCCGCGCCTGCTCGACCCTTCCGGCAGGAGGTCGGCGCCGACCCACGCGCGCTGCGCATCGCCTTCTCGAGCCTGGCACCGAACGGAGCGAAGGTCGACGCGGAGTGCCTGCGCGTGCTCGCGGAAGCAGCGAAGCTCTGCTCGGATCTCGGTCACCGGGTCGAGGAATCCGATCCGGCTGTCGATCGCCCCGCGGTCGTGTCGACGTTCCTCACGCTCGCCGCCGCAAACACGGTCGTGAACCTCGCGAGCCATCCGACGAAGGGCCGCTCGGCGCAGCCCGACGAGGTCGAGACGGTGACGTGGGCGACGGCGAAGCTCGGCGAGAGGGTCAATGGCGCCGACTACGTCCGCGCGACGCAGACCGCGCACCGGCTCGGGCGGCAGATGGCCGCGTTCCACTCCGACTGGGACGTGCTGCTCACCCCGGGCCTCGCGACCCTGCCGGTGAAGCTCGGCTGGCTCGACATGATGATGGACGACGTCGACGAGTACTGGCGCCGCGTCTTCGCCTTCTCGCCCTTCACCGTCTGGTTCAACCTCACCGGCCAGCCGGCGATGATGCTGCCGCTCGGGCGTTCGTCCGATGGAATACCGATCGCGATCCAGATCGTCGGGCGCTACGGCGACGAGGCCACCCTGTTCCGTCTCGCCGCGCAGCTGGAGGGCGCGCGGCCGTGGTTCGAGAGGAAGCCCGCGCTCGCCTCCTGACGATCCAATCGTCAGCCGGGTAGCGTGAAGCGGTACCCGCCGCCCTCCTTGACGATGAAGCCGGGATGCGGGAAGTGGCCGGCCAGGATGAGCGTGCCCGAATCGGCGTGGCGCTCGACGAACGCGCGCCGCGTGTCGCGCGCCTGGGCGGGGTCGTTGCAGAAGCGGCTCGACCACTGAGGCTCGGCGACCTGCACCGTACGGTGCATGAGATCGCCGGAGAAGATCGCGCTGCCGGCCGAGGTCGTGAGTCGCACGCACACGTGACCGGGCGTGTGGCCGATCCACGGCTCGAAGCGGAGATGCTCGCCGACTTTGTAGTCGCTGTCGACGAGCAGCGCCTGACCCGCCTCGACCACCGGCACGACGCTGTCGGCGATGCAGCCCGAGTCTTCCTTGCCGGTCTCGTTCTCGTACTTCCAGAACTCCCACTCCGCGCCGGCGATCACGTATTTCGCGTTCGGGAAGGTCGGGACCCAGCGCCCGTCCTTCCAGCGCGTGTTCCACCCGACGTGGTCGACGTGCAGATGGGTGCACACGACGAAGTCCACCTGCTCGGGCGTGACGCCGATCGCGGCGAGATCGTCGAGGTAGGTGCCCGTCCGCATGTTCCAGGCGGGCGCCAAGGTGCGCGCCTTGTCGTTGCCGACGCCGGTGTCGATGAGAATCGTGTGGCGCGGCGTCCGCACGACGTAGGTCTGGATGCGCGAGGCCAGATCGCCGGTCCGCTCGTCGAAGAAGTGAGGCTTGAGCCAGCGGTGATGGCCGGCGATCACCTCGGCGCTCGAGCCCGGCAGCATGGACGCGGTGGGAAACGACGAGCGGTCGATCTCGATCACGCGAGAGATCGTCACCTCGCCGAGCTTCATCGTCTGCATCGCGGCTCCCTCCGACGTAGTGCGCGCTGCAGGTCGTCGTGGGACTGGGCCCCGCCGCCCGAGGCGCGCATATGAATGAACGGTGATAGGGTAGCCTCAAAGGAGGCCGTATGCGTGGCGTAGTTTTCCTCGGTGGCCGGAAGCTCGAGCTGCGTGAATTCCCCGACCCGACGCCCGGACCCGGCGAAGTCGTCGTCGCCATGAAGGCCTCGGGGATGTGCGGGAGCGATCTCCACCCCTATCGTGCCGTCGGCAACGCGGCGGCCGCGCTGGGTCTCGGCGGTACGGGCGGACCCGTCGTGGCGGGTCACGAGCCGTGCGGCGTGGTCGCCGCGCGCGGCGCCGGTGTCAGCGAGGCCGACGCGCCGACCGGTCAGCGGGTGATGGTCCATCACTACAAGGGATGCGGACACTGCAAGCACTGCAAGGTCGGCTGGGCCCAGCTCTGCCGCCAGGGCATCGTGGTCTACGGCATGACGGGTCACGGCGGGCACGCGGCCTACATGACCGTGCCGGCCTTCACACTCGTGCCCCTCCCCGACTCGCTCAGCTTCGAGGAAGGCGCCGCGATCTCGTGCGGCACCGGGACGGCCTACGGCGCCTTGAAGCGACTGGACGTCTCCGGCCGCGATACGCTCGCGGTCTTCGGCCAGGGGCCGGTCGGCCTCAGCGCCACCCTGCTCGGCCGCGCGATGGGCGCGCGCGTGATCGCGATCGACATGGCCCCCGAGCGGCTGGCGCTCGCCCGGGACTTCGGCGCCGAGACGGTCATCAACGCGAAGGACACGGACCCGGTCGCGGCGCTGCGCGAGATCACGCACGGCGAGGGTGTCGAGACCGCGATGGACTGCACCGGGAATCCGGACGCGCGCGTGGCGGCGGTGCGCAGCGCGACCACCTGGGGTCGGGTCGCCTTCGTCGGCGAGGGCAACACGACGACCTTCGACATCAGCCAGGACATGATTCGCCGGCAGCTCACGATCCACGCCTCGTGGACGTTTTCGAGCGTGGGTCAGGAGGAGTGCGCGCGCTTCATCGCCGACCGCCGCGTGGGGCTCGGGCGCCTGCTCACGCATCGCTTCCGCCTCGAGCAGGCGGAGGACGCGTACCGGCTCTTCGACACGCAGACCACCGGCAAGGGCGTGTTCATGTTCTGATTCATCTGCAATGGCGTCGGCGCCGACGGCCGATGACGCCGTCGGCGCCGCGCCACCTGCTGACTACCGCTTCGGCAGGACCTTCAGGATCGGCTCCAGGTTCTTCGGGTCGGGTTTGAGCTGGCCGACGCCGTAGCTGCGTACCGCCTCGACGACGGCGTCGTTGACCGGCGTCTTCACGCCCCGGCGCCGCCCCTGGTCGCAGACATAGCCGTTCAGGTAGTCGATCTCGGTGCGGCGCCCGCGCATCACGTCCTGAAGCAGCGAGGGCCGCCCACCGCCCCGGCGCGCGCCCTCCGCGGCGACCTCCGCCTCGACCTCGGCGAGCCCGCGCCCCTCGTAGGCGTCCACGAACCGCTGCGAGGCGATGCCGTAGATCGGCTCGACCTCGAAGCCGCAGGCCCGTCCGACCTTCACGACCTCGCCGCCCACATAGATGGCGATGAGCCGCGGCTCCGGCATCGTACGCACCTCGGCGGTGCCGAGGCCCGAGAGCCCGGCGATCGGATTCGCCATGCAGTTCACGGTGAGCTTCGACCACCGCTCGCCGAAGAGGTTCGTGGTGACCTTCGTCGTCGCGACGTCGCTCAGGATCTTGGCCAGCTCGCGAGCGCGCTCGGTCTCCTTGCCGTCGAGCTCGCCGATCTTGAAGCCGATCGCGCCGGTGTCCGTGCGCATCGCGTGGCCGGGCTCGTACATGCCGGCGCCGATGGTGATCACGCTGCCGAGCGTGCGCTCGCGCCCGGCGATCGCTGCGACGCGCTCGTCGTTGATTCCGTTCTGGAAGTCGACGACCACGCCGTTGGGCTTGAGGTACTGGATACCCAGCGAGGTCGCCCACTCGGTGTCGTACGATTTGACCGAGATGAACACCGCGTCGAACGGCTCGGCGATGGCCTGCGCCTCGAAGATGTGGAGCGCCTTGACACGGATGATGTGGTCGCCGCAGGTCCCGCTGAGGCGAAGGCCGTTCTTCCGCATCGTCTCGATGTGCTCCGGCCACTGATCGATCAACGTCACGTCATGCCCCGCCTTGGTCAGCATGCCGCCGACGACGCTGCCGATGGCTCCGGCCCCGATGATTCCGATTCGCATTGCCATGGGGTCCCCTCCTGGCCGGCCATGATAACTTGAACCGCCATGACCTACGACTTCGATCGTCTCGTCGACCGGCGGCGCACCGACAGCTCCAAGTGGCAGAAGTACGGACCGGACGTCTTGCCGCTCTGGGTGGCCGACATGGATTTCCAGTCGCCCGAGCCGGTGATCCGGGCGCTCCGCGAGCGGGTGGAGCACGGCGTCTTCGGCTATCTGGCCTTCGAGCAGCCCGAATTCCACGAGCTGTTCGCCGACCGGCTCCTCAAGCGCTACGGCTGGCGCGTGTCACCCGACGCCGTGGTACTGATTCCCGGGGTCATTCCGGGATTCAACGTGGCCGGCCGCATCCTGGCTTCACAAGGCGACGGGCTGATCCTCCAGACGCCGGTCTACCCGCCGATTCTCCGCGCGGCCAGCAGCATCGGGCTCACGCGTGAGGAGGCCCCCCTCGCGCGCCGCGCGGACGCGAGCTACGCCGTCGACCTCGACGCCTTCACGGCGGGTATCCGCGAACGGACGCGGTTCTTCCTGCTCTGCAACCCGCACAACCCCGTCGGGCGCGTCTTCACGCCGCAACGAGCTCCAGAGTCTGGCTCAGGTCTGTCTGCGCCGCGGCCTCGCGATCGTCTCCGACGAGATCCATTGCGAGCTGGCTCTCGGGGCCAATCGCCACACGCCGATCGCGTCGCTCGATCCCGAGATCGCCGAGCGGACGATCACGCTCATGGCGCCGAGCAAGACCTTCAACCTGGCGGGGCTCAAGTGCTCGGTCGCCGTCATCCCGAACGCGTCGCTGCGCGAGAAGTTCGTCAACGGACGCATCGACCTCGTCCAGACCGTGAACGTGTTCGGCTATACCGCGGCCTTCGCCGCGTACCGCGACGGCCAGCCATGGCTCGACGAGCTCTTGCGCTATCTCGAGGGCAATCGGGACTTCGTCACCGAGTACGTGCGGGCTCACCTGCCGGGCGTGGCGATGGCGCCGCCCGAGGCGACCTATCTCGCGTGGCTCGACTGCCGGAACGCCCGGATTCCGGGGGATGATCCGTTCACCTTCTTCCTGGAGAAGGCGCGAGTGGCCTTGAACGACGGCGCGCTCTTTGGACCGGGTGGCCCCGGGCACGTTCGGCTCAACTTCGGCTGCCCGCGCTCGATGCTCTCGAAGGCGCTCGATCGGATGCGCGAGGCTCTCACGGCCGACCGTCCAGCGCGCGTCTGAGCTGGTCGAGGTGGTTGTCGTCGTGCCAGGCCATCACCGACAAGAATTCGTCGATCGTCCGCCGGCCGCGCGAATCGATGTGCACGCCGGCGCGCGCCCACGCGGTCGGCTCGAGCTGACGCAGGAACTCGAGCGTGTCGTGTCGTCTCCGGGCGAACGCGGCGAGCGCGACGATTCCATCGTTGGTGAGGTACTGGCGCTCGTCCGCCCAGCGGTCGGGATTGGTCGGGACGAACCGCGGTAGATCCATCGCCACGACGAGCCGCATCCGCTCGAGGAACCACTCTTCGTTGTCGCGCAGGTGACAGATCACCTCGGTCGGCGCCCAGGCCCTCGGAGCCGGGCGGCGCGAGAGGGCTTCGGCGGCGGCACCTTCCACCGCCTCGGCCAGCTCGTCGGGTGTGCGCGCGACCCGCGCCAGCCGCTCCTCGCGTGGCCACCGCGCGTACTCGTCGATGCTCGGCATGCATTCCCTCCGCCGAGCCCATGGTAGCCGATCAGCGCGCGGCGCTTCGCGCTCGGACCAGCGCCTCTCGACCGAGGACCGACCTCGGGTCGAGGCTCACGGCGGTCTCCAGATACGGAATCGCCTCGGCCGGCCGGCCGAGCTCGATCAACGACAGGCCGAGATTCATCAGCGCACCGACGTCACGCGGGTTGTCACGGCTGGCGCGCTCGAACTGGTCCCGCGCGTCCTCCAGCTTCCCTTGCCCCGCGAGCGCGAGCCCGAGCCGAGTGCGCGTGTCGGTGTCGGCCGGCTCCCGCGCGAGGATGCGCTCGAACTGCGCGGCGGCCTCCGCCGGGCGTCCCGCCTTGAGCAGCGCCAGGCCGAGGTTACTCCGATGGCGGACGTTGCCGGGCCTGAGCACAACGACGCGCTCGAAGTGGGCGATGGCGAAGACGAGGTCGCCGCGGTTACCGAGGATGGCGCCCCACTGCCCGTGACAGAAGGCGCAGTCGGGATCCACATCGAGGCCGCGCCGCCAGATCTCCTCGGTGTCGCGCCAGACCGGAAGCTGGTCGAACGTGAGGACCGTGAGGCCGACGATCCAGCCGAAACCGACGACAACGACGGCCGCGCGCACAGGCCGAGCGATCGCCGCGTTGGAGACTGCCGCGGCGACGGCGGCGCCCACTAGAAGGGCGATGCCGAGACACGCGATATAGCTGTAGCGATCGGCGACGAGCTGCGGCCCGTTGTGCACGATGCCGCTCACGGGAGCGAGCGTGAGGCCGTAGACGAGCCACACCGCCAGCGCCGCCGGCCAGGACCGTCGCGCGAGAATCAGCGCGACCGTCAGCCCGATCGCGACGAGCGCGGCGGCCAGGAAGCGCGGGCTCGTCAGCTCGACGCGGGCGGGCAGCTCGTACATCGGCGACAGCAGGAGCGGCACCAGGGTCTTCCACAGGTAGAAGACGAGGCTGTAGACCGCCATCGCCGCGCGCGCCGCCGGTGGATAGGCCGACGACGACGTGAGCCCGACCTTCGCGATCACGACCAGGACCGAGACGACCGCGGCGGCGATCGCGAGGCCGAGATACGGGAGCTTCTCGACGAGGACTCGCCGCCAGTTCCCGTGGGCTCGGCGCAACGGATAGACGTCGAGCACCAGCAGCACGAACGGCAGCGACATGATCAGCGATTTCGAGAGCAGCCCGAGCGCGTAGGCGGCGAGCGACGCGAGGAACCACCGGCGGCGCGGCGCCACGTCCGCCGCGCAGGCCTTCAGATAGGCCAGCACCGTGAGGAGATAGAACAGCGCCGACAGCACGTCGCGCCGCTCGGTGATCCAGACCACGGACTCGACTCGCAAGGGATGAATCGCGAAGAACAGCGCGGCCACGACCGCGCCGAGCGAGATCGCCCGCGCACTGACGGCCGTCAGGCCGAGCCGGAGCAAGCGAAGCGACAGCAGGTAGACAAGCACGGCGTTGGCCGAGTGCAGCAGGATGTTCGTGAGGTGATAGCCGAACGCGCTCATTCCCCAGAGCGCGTGATCGACACCGAACGAGAGCCACGTCACCGGGATCCAGTGGCCCATGACCGCGCTCGTGAAGGCCCAGCGGATCTGGGCCCAGCCCAGGCCGCGATAGGCGGGGTTGGTCAGGAAATTGCGGTCGTCGTCCCAGAGGATGAAGCCGTACTGGAGCGCGGGCGAGAACACCGCGAAGGTGATCGCCGCGATCGCGACGGGCGCGAGCCAGCGGGGCAGCGAATCGAGCTTCGTGGAGTCGATATTCCACTATGCCACGAGGCGCCCGCACGGCCTCAGCGCTTCGGCGGCCTGACCGATCTCAGGTGAGCCAGCGCAGGAGAGCCGTCGCCAGGGAGAGGAAGATCGTCACGCCGAGCACGTCCTGCAGGGCGGTCTCGAAGGGCCCGGCCGTGATCGCCGGATCGAAGCCGAGGCGCTTGGAGAGCATGGGGATCATCGTCCCGGCGAAGCCGGAGAGGTTGACCGACGCGAACATAGAGACGGCCACCACCAGCGCGAAGGCCGCCGAGTGCCAGAACAGGCCGACCGACCCCACCACGAGCGCGCACACGCCGCCCAGGATGCTCGAGGTCTGGACCTGCCGGCGCAGCGGCTCCCACCAGCGGCTCAGCTGGACCTGGCCGGTCGCCAGTCCGCGAACCACCATCGTCACCGACTGCAGTCCGGTGTTGCCCGAGATCGCCTGGATCACCGGCATGAAGGAGGCAAGGAGAATGACCTTCCCGAGCGTCTGATCGAAGTAGTGGATGACCGCGCCCGCGCCGAGCTCGATGACGAGAGTGGCCAGCACCCACGGCAATCGCATCAGGGCGATCTGGCGCGGGGAGCGCCGCTCGAGCTCGGCGGCGTCCGATCCGGCCATGCGGAAAATGTCCTCCGTCGCCTCCTCCCCGACGATGTCGACCACGTCGCCGGCGCTGATGGTGCCCATCAGACGGTGCTGCCCGTCGACCACGGCGATCGCCTCGAGGTCGTACTTGGCCACGACCCGCGCGACTTCTTCCCGGTCCATGTCGACCGGCACGCTGACGACGTGCTCGTCTCGGAGCGCGTGCACGGTGTTGCGGGGATCGGCGAAGAGCAGCCGCAGCGGTGGAACCACGCCGACCAGATGGCGGTGGCCATCGATGACGTAGAGCTCGGAGGCGCGCTCGACCGCGATCGACTCGCGGATCTCGCGGATATGCTTGATCGCCTCCTCCACCGTCACGTCCTCGCGCACGGCGACGAAGTCCGGCGACATCAATCGGCCGGCGGAATGCTCCGGATACTCGAGGATCTCCTGGACGTCTTCGGAGTGTTCCTCCTCCATGAGCTCGAGGATCTTTTCCGCCTCGTCGCGCGGTAGCTCGTTCACGACGTCGGCCGCGTGCTCCGGCGGCATCTCGTCGAGGATGCGCGAGACCTCGACCCCGTCGAGGGCTCGAACGAGGGCCAGCAAGGTCGTGTCGTCGAGGGAGGGAAGGACCTCGCCGGCCCGTTCGGCGGAGAGCCGGCGGAAGAGGGCGACCTGCTGCTCGAGAGGGAGGCGATGGAGAATGGCGGCGACGTCCGACGAATGCGCCGCCTCGAACGCCTCGTCGTCCCGACCGTCCTTGCCGCCCTCGAGCAGACGGCGTGCGGATTCGAGCAACCGCTCCTGATCTTGATCGCTCATGGGCACAGGGTACGCCAGCTTCCTGGACTGATGGCGCCGCGTCGCGGTCTAGCGTGAGTCGAGCGCGACATTGAGCTCCAGGACGTTCACGCGAGGCTCGCCGAGCACGCCGAACAGCCGATCCTCGGTGTGTCGCGTCACCAGGTCCCGCACGACCGCTCCGTCGAGCTTGCGCGCTCGCGCCACGCGATCGGCCTGATAGAGCGCCGCCGCCGGGCTGATGTGGGGATCGAGCCCGCTGCCGGACGCTGTGACGAGGTCGACGGGCACGGCCGCCGTGTTACCCGGATCGGCCGCCCGGAGTGCGTCGACCCGCCGCTGGACGGTCTTGATCAGCTCGGCGTTGGTCGGGCTCAGGTTCGAGCCCACCGACGCGCCCGCGTTGTAGGCAAACGGAGTGGTCGCGGACGGGCGGCCCCAGAAGTACCTCGGGTCGTCGAACGCCTGGCCGATGAGCGTCGAGCCCACGGCCTTCCCGTTCTTGACGATCAGGCTGCCGTTGGCCTGGCGCGGGAAGACGAGCTGAGCGACGGCGGTCACGATCACCGGGTAGACGACGCCCGTGAGAACGGTGAACAGGGCGAGCGAGACGAGCGCGGCGCGGACGTGAGTCAGCATGGCGTGGCCTCCTCTACACCAGGCGCAAGGCGACGAGAATCATGTCGACAAGCTTGATACCCGCGAACGGGACGACGATGCCGCCGACCCCGTAGATCCACACGTGGCGGCGCAGCACGGCCGCGGCGCCCAGCGCCCGGTAGCGGACTCCCCGCAGCGCCAGCGGGATCAACGCGATGATGATGAGCGCATTGAAGATGACCGCGGACAGGATCGCGCTCTGCGGCGTCGCCAGCCGCATGATGTTGAGCGTCTCGAGCACGGGATACGTCGTCGCGAAGGCCGCCGGGATGATCGCGAAGTACTTGGCGACGTCGTTGGCGATGCTGAATGTCGTCAGCGCGCCGCGGGTCATCAGCATCTGCTTGCCGGTCTCGACCACCTCGAGCAGCTTCGTGGGATTCGAGTCGAGGTCGATCATGTTGCCCGCTTCCTTGGCGGCCTGCGTGCCAGTGTTCATGGCGACGGCCACATCGGCTTGCGCGAGCGCCGGGGCGTCGTTCGTACCGTCGCCGGTCATCGCCACCAGCCGTCCCTGGGCCTGCGTGTCCCGGATGAGCGTCAGCTTGGCCTCGGGCGTGGCCTCGGCCAGGAACTCGTCGACGCCGGCTTCCGCCGCGATCGCCGCCGCGGTGAGCGGGTTGTCGCCGGTGATCATCACGGTCTTGATGCCCATGCGGCGAAGCTCGGCGAACCGTTCCTTGATGCCGCCCTTCACGATGTCCTTGAGCTGGATGACCCCGAGCACGCCGGCGCCGTCGGCGACCACCAGCGGCGTCGCTCCCTCCTTCGCGATCCGGTCGACCGTGCCGCGCACGCCGTTGGTCACGGCACCGCCCAGTCGCTTCACGTGGGCTTCGATCGCATCGGCGGCACCCTTCCGGATTTGGCGGCCGTTCAGGTCGACGCCGCTCATCCGCGTCTGCGCCGTGAACGCGACGAAGGTCGCGCCCATCTTCTCGATCTCGCGCTCGCGGATGCGGTACTTCTCCTTCGCCAGGACGACGATGCTCCGGCCCTCCGGCGTTTCGTCGGCCAGTGAGGCGAGCTGCGCGGCGTCGGCCAAGGTGGCCTCGGTGACGCCCTCGGCGGGGAAGAACGCGGTCGCCTGACGGTTGCCGAGCGTGACGGTACCGGTCTTGTCGAGCAGGAGCACATCGACGTCGCCCGCGGCTTCCACGGCACGACCGGACATGGCGATCACGTTCTTCTGGATCATGCGGTCCATGCCGGCGATACCGATCGCCGAGAGCAGCGCGCCGATCGTCGTCGGGATCAGGCACACCAGCAACGCCACCAGGACCGTCACCGTCACCGGCGTCCCCTGCCCGGCCGCGCCCACGCTGTAGAGCGAAAACGGCAGCAGGGTCGCGGTCGCCAGGAGGAAGATGATGGTCATCGCCGCGAGCAGGATGTCGAGCGCGATCTCGTTCGGGGTTTTCTGCCGCCTGGCGCCCTCGACCAGCGAGATCATGCGGTCGAGGAACGCCTCGCCAGGATCCGCGGTGACCTCGACGATGAGCCAGTCCGACAGCACCTGTGTCCCGCCGGTCACCGAGCTGCGATCGCCACCGCTCTCCCGGATCACCGGCGCGCTCTCGCCCGTGATCGCCGACTCGTTCACCGACGCGACGCCGTCGACGACGGTGCCGTCGGCCGGAATGAACTCCCCCGCCTCGACGAGCACGTGCTGCGCTTTTCGCAGGCTCGAAGCGGACACGAGTTCGAATCGAGCGGCCCGCTCGGGCCGTGCCAGCCGTTTGGCCTGCAGATCGCGGCGCGCTCGGCGTAGCGATGCGGCCTGCGCCTTGCCGCGGCCTTCGGCCATCGCCTCGGCGAAGTTCGCGAACAGCACCGTGAACCAGAGCCAGACGGACACCCAGAAGATGAACCAGCCGGGCGCCTCGCCCTTTCCGACGAGCGCCTGGACGCACAGCAGCGTCGTCAGGATCGAGCCGACATAGACGACGAACATGACCGGGTTGCGCACCTGGCGGCGAGGCGTCAGCTTGCGGAAGGCGTCCACGATCGCCTGCCGCACGATCGCCGTGTCGAACAATGAACGCGCCCTGACGGTGCCAGTCATGGTCTCATCACCTCAGCTTGCGGTGAGCATCAAGTGCTCGACGATCGGTCCGAGCGCCAGCGCCGGCACGAACGTGAGCGCCCCGACCAGCAGCACCACGCCGATCAGCAGACCGACGAAGAGCGGCGTGTGCGTGGGCAAGGTGCCGGCACCGACCGGCACGATCGGCTTCTTGGCCAGGGCGCCGGCGATCGCCAGCACGGGAACGGCCAGCCAGTAGCGGCCGAAGAGCATGCAGAGACCGAGCGCCGTATTGTAGAAGGGCGTGTTCGCCGAGAGGCCGGCGAAGGCGCTTCCGTTGTTGTTGGCGGCCGACGAGAAGGCGTACAGGATTTCGCTGAACCCGTGGATGCCCGGGTTGGCGATCCCGGCCGTGCCCGCCGCGGTGACGACGGCGACCGACGTCCCCATCAGGACGAGCGCCGGCGTGATCAAGATGACCAGCGACGCCATCTTCATCTCGTACGCCTCGATCTTCTTGCCGAGGTACTCCGGCGTCCGCCCGACCATGAGCCCGGCCACGAACACGGCGATGATCGCGAACACGAGCATGCCGTAGAGCCCGGAGCCCACACCCCCGTACACGACCTCGCCGAGCTGGATCAGCCACATGGGCACGAGCCCGCCGATCGGGGTGAACGAGTCGTGCATCGCGTTCACGGACCCGTTCGAGGCCGCCGTGGTCGCGGTGGCCCAGAGGGCCGAGCCCGCGATCCCGAACCGCACCTCCTTGCCCTCCATGTTGCCGCCGGGCTGCAGCGCGCTCGCGGCGTGGTCGACCCCCTGCTTGGCGAAGACGCGGCCGTTCTGTTCCGCGATCAGGCACACGACGAGAAGCCCGACGAAGACGACGGTCATGACCGCGAGCACCGCCCAGCCCTGCCGCGCGTCGCCGACCATGACGCCGAAGGTGTAGCAGAGCGCCGCCGAGATCTGGAGAATGGCCAGCAGCTCGATGAAGTTCGACAGCGGCGTCGGGTTCTCGAACGGGTGCGCCGAGTTCACGTTGAAGAAGCCGCCGCCGTTCGTTCCGAGCTGCTTGATCGCGATCTGCGAGGCGGCCGGCCCTACCGCGATGACTTGCTCGGTGAGCGTGGACTGCTTCGTCTTGGGCTGTCCCTTCTCGTCGAGGACCGGCTGGCCGTTCTGGTCGGTCACGGGCTCGTCGTACTCGCTCGGCTGCACGACGGCGACCTTCGCGTACGGGCCGAACGTCTGCACCACGCCCTGCGAGACGAGTGCCAGCGCCAGGACGAACGACAGCGGCAGGAGGATGTAGAGCGTCGTCCGCGTGAGATCGACCCAGAAGTTCCCGATGGTCTGGGTCGAGCGGCGCGCGAAGCCTCGGATCAGCGCGACCACGACGGCCATCCCCGTCGCCGCGGACACGAAGTTCTGCACGGTCAGCGCGAGCATCTGGGTGAGATAGCTCATGGTCGTCTCGCCGCCGTAGCCCTGCCAGTTCGTGTTCGTCGCGAAGCTCACGGCGGTGTTGAACGAAGAGTCCGGAGAGACCGCGCCCAAACTTGCCGGGTTGAGTGGCAGGGCCCCCTGGAGACGCTGGAGCGCGTACACTGCCAGGAGCCCGGCGAGATTGAAGAGGAGCATCGTCAAGGCGTAGGTCTTCCAGCCCATCTCGACCCTGGGCGCCACACCGGAGGCCTTGTAGATGAGACGCTCGAGAGATCCGAGCGCCCGGTCGAGGCCGATCGGTCGACCCTCGTACACACGCGCCATGTAGGCGCCGAGCGGCTTGGCCAGCGCGAGCAGCACGATCAGATAGCACGCGAGCTGAAGGACTCCGATACGGGTCATGCGAAGAGCTCCGGCTTGAGCAGTGCCAGCCCGAGGTAGATCAAGAGCCCGAGCGCGACGAGCCCCCCGACGATGTAGAGGAATGGCATGAGAGCCTCCTACACGCGATCACAGAGCTTGACGAACGCCCAGGTGAGGCCGAAGAACAGCACGCTCACTGCGATGTAGAAGAGGTCCGTCCAGTCCATCGTCATCCCCCCACGCGAAAACGATAGGACCGGCCGGTCTCAAGAAACCGTCAAGATCGTGCGCCGAAGCGTTAACGGCTCATCAAGACGGTGCAAAGCCGCGGCGCGTCGAGCGTTCCCGTTGACATCGCCATGACGCAAGGCCGCCCGGGGGCGCCCACAGCTTTGGAATCCTGGCGTGCTCCGAGCGCTACACTAGGGTCGTGAGTACCGACCGGCCAGACCCCGAGGCGATCCTGGCCCGTGTCAAGGCGGAGGAAGCGCGTCAGCGTCGCGGGAAGCTGAAGGTGTTCCTCGGCGCCGCGGCGGGAGTCGGCAAGACGTACTCGATGCTCGAAGCCGTGCGCGAGCAGAAGCTCGACGGCGTCGACGCGATCGTCGGATACGTTGAGACGCACGGCCGGGCGGAGACCGATGCGCTGCTGGCGGGACTGGAGATCCTGCCGCCCAAGATGGTCGACTATCGCGGCGCGGCGCTGCGCGAGCTCGATCTCGACGGCGCGCTCGCCCGCCGGCCCGCTCTCATCCTGGTCGACGAGCTCGCGCACACGAACGCGCCGGGCTCGCGACACGCCAAGCGCTGGCAGGACGTCGTCGAACTGCTCGACGCCGGCATCAACGTCTACACGACCATGAACGTCCAGCACCTCGAGACGCTCAACGACGTCGTCGCGAAGATCACCGGCGTCGTCGTGCGCGAGACGGTGCCGGATTCGGTCTTCGATCAGGCCGACGAGGTCGAGGTGATCGACCTGCCGCCCGACGAGCTCTTGGAGCGCTTCAAGGACGGCAAGGTGTACGTGCCCGAGCAGGCGCAGGAAGCCGTCAAGAACTTCTTCCGCAAGGGCAATCTCATCGCCCTGCGCGAGCTCGCCCTCCGGCGAACCGCGGAACGAGTCGATGCGCAGATGCGCGTCTACATGCACGAGCACGCGATCGGAAAGGCCTGGCCGACGGCCGAGCGCCTCCTCGTGTGCATCAGCCCCGGGCCGGAATCGGCGCGGCTCGTCCGTGCGGCCAAGCGGATGGCGGATCGGCTCGGCGCGCCGTGGGTCGCCGCCTACGTCGAAACTCCCCGGCAGCTCCGGCTGCCGGCGGAAGTCCGCGATCGGGTCACCCAGACACTCCGCCTCGCCGAGCAGCTCGGCGCCGAGACGGTCCGGCTGCCGGGCCAGAAGATGAGCGAGGCCATCCTCGCCTTCGCGCACGATCGCAACGTGACGAAGATCGTCGTGGGCAAACCGAGGCGCCGGCTCTGGACGCGGATCCTGATCGGCTCGATCGTCGACGCCCTCGTGCAGGGCAGCGGCGACATCGACATCTACGTTATCAGCGCCGAGCTCGAGCCGCAGGGCGTGCCGCAGGTCCCGCTGAGATCACGGGCGATCCCGTCCGACTGGCCGCCCTACGGCTGGGCGATCGCGGTCGTCGGGCTGGCCACCGGCGCGGCATGGCTGACGTTGCCGTTCTTCGAGCTCGCCAATCTGGTCATGGTGTACCTGCTGGGCATCGTGGTGGTCGCCACGCGCTATGGTCGAGGACCTTCCCTGATCGCCTCGATCCTTAGCGTCGCCGCCCTCGACTTCTTCTTCGTGCCGCCGGTGTTCACGTTCGCGGTCAGCGACGTCCGGTATCTCTTCACCTTCGTGGTGATGCTGCTCGTCGGGCTCGTCACCAGCAGCCTGGCGGCGCGGATCCGCATGCAGGCCGAGGCCGCCCGCCAGCGCGAGGAGCGGACGGCGGCGCTCTACGCGATGAGCCGCGAGCTCGCGAGCACGCGGGGCCTCGACGAGCTCCTCACGATCGCCGTGCGGCACATCAGCGAGGTCTTTCGCAGCCAGGTCGTCGTGCTGCTTCCTGGCCCCGACGGCGGGAGTCTCGCGTCCTGGGCGGGCGGACAGTTCACGCTCGATTCGAACGAGCTCGGCGTGGCGAAGTGGGTGCACGAGCACCACCAGCCGGCGGGGCTCGGCACGGCCACCTTGCCCGGCGCCGCCGCGCTCTATCTTCCCCTGCAAGCGCCGCGCGGCCCCGTCGGGGTCCTCGGCGTGCGGCCCGCCGATCGGCACGCGCTCGATTCACCCGATCAGCTGCACCAGCTCGAGACGTTCGCCAATCAGACGGCGCTCGCGAGCGAGCGCGCGCACCTCGCCGACGAGGCGCAGCAGGCCCAGGTGCGCATCGAGACCGAGCGCCTGCGCAACTCGCTGCTCAGCTCGGTCTCGCACGATCTGCGGACGCCGCTGGCCACCATCACGGGCGCGGCCACGACCATGCTCGACCGCGGAGCGAAGCTCGACACGAGGACGCGCCAGGAGCTGCTCGAGTCGGTGCGCGAGGAAGCTGATCGGCTCAACCGCCTCGTTGAGAACCTCCTGGAGATGACGCGGCTCGAGTCCGGCGCGCTCCAGCTCCGCAGAGAGTGGCATCCACTCGAGGAAGTCATCGGCTCGGCGCTGAGTCGGCTCGGCAAGGAGCTCGCCGGCCGGCGCGTGGACACCCACGTGCCCCCCGATCTGCCGCTGGCGCCGATCGACGACGTCCTGATCGAGCAGGTGCTGGTCAATCTACTCGACAACGCCGTCAAGTACACCCCGGCCGCGAGTCCGATCCGCATCCTGGCCACCTCGACCGAGGAAGCGGTGACGGTCGAGGTCGCCGACCACGGGCCGGGCCTGCCGCGAGGCGATGAAGACAAGGTCTTCGAGAAGTTCTACCGCGGGCGCCCCGGCGGCCGTGGCGCCGGTCTCGGCCTCGCGATCGCTCAGGGGATCGTCAAGGCGCACGGCGGGCACATCTGGGCGCAGAATCTGCCCGAGGGGGGCGTGGCGTTCCTCTTCACGCTCCCGCTCGCCGGCAAGCCGCCCGCATCCGTGCCCGCCGATGCCTGATCCCGTCGTCGTCGTCATCGAGGACGAGCCCCAGATCCGCAAGTTCCTCCGAGCCACGCTGGAAGGCCAGGGCTATCGCCTCTTCGAGGCGACGACCGGAGCCGACGGCGTGGTCGAGGTGAGCTCTCGCCAGCCGGACGTCGTCATCGTCGATCTCGGCCTGCCCGACATGGACGGCCTCGACGTCATCCGGCGCGTGCGCGAGTGGACGGCCGTCCCGGTGATCGTGTTGTCGGCGCGCGGTCAGGAACGCGACAAGGTCACGGCGCTCGACGCGGGCGCCGATGACTACATGAGCAAGCCGTTCGGCGCCGGCGAGCTCCTCGCGCGGATCCGCGTGGCGCTCCGCCACAGTGCCAGGACGTCGCAAGACGGTGACGACGCCGTCTTCACGGTGGGAGCGCTACGTGTCGATCTCGCGCGCCGCCAGGTGTTCGTCGGGGACAAGGAAATGCATCTGACGCCGATCGAGTACAAGCTCTTGACGACCCTGGTGCGGCATGCCGGCAAGGTCGTCACCCACCAGCAGCTGCTTCGTGAGGTGTGGGGTCCGTCGCACACCGAGCAGGCCCACTACGCGCGGGTCTACATGGCGAATCTGAGGCACAAGCTCGAGGCCGAGCCGGCACGGCCGCGGTATCTGCTCACCGAGTCCGGTGTCGGGTATCGTCTGGCGGCCGAGTAGGCGCACGAGCTCGGACGACCGCTCCCCTCGGTCTCACGCCTCGACTCCGCGCTCCCCGCGGGCCATGCTCCGACCGGTTGCTTGCCGAGTGTTCGAGAATGCGGTATCAGCGTGAGACGAAGAGTCCCCGGGAGTGGCCGGGACCGCCGAGCCCGCGCCCGCGTGACGTGAGAGGAGGGTCGGAATGCCGCGCTATTTGAAGGTCGCCGCCGCCCAGATGGGCCCGAACCAGGACGGGACGCCGCGCGAGGCGATCGTCGAGCGGATGCTGGCGCTCCTCGAGGCGGCCGCGCGCGACGGCGTCGAGCTGATCGTCTACCCGGAGATGGCGCTGACGACGTATTTCCCGAAGCGAATTCGTTCAGACTTCGACCAGTTCTTCGAGACCGAGGTGCCGCCGAAGGCCCTCGAGCCGCTGTTGCGCCGCGCCGCCGCCGCCCGGGTGGCGGTGCACGTGGGCTTCTGCGAGAAGGCCGACGGCCGGTACTTCAACACGGCGCTCCTCACCGACCGCGACGGACGGCTCTGCGGCACGTTCCGCAAGATCCACCTGCCCGGCACGAAGGCGGCCGACGGCTTCGCCCAGGTCCACGAGCCCTACTACTTCGCCCACGGCGACACGGGCTATCGCGTCTTCGACGCGGTCGGCGCGAAGGTCGGCGTCGCGATCTGCCAGGACCGCCGCTATCCCGAGAGCTATCGGTCGCTGGCATTGCAGGGCGCCGAGCTCATCCTGATCGGGTACAACACGCCGATCTCGGCGCTGGCGCTCGACCTCAACGAGCTCTGCATGCGGGCCGGCGCCTACGCGAACCTCTGCTTCGTGGTCGGCGTGGCCAAGGCAGGGGTCGAAGACGGGGTCGAGCTGATCGCGGGCTCCTGCATCATCGACCCGCAAGGTCAGGTGCTCGCGAAGGCGGCGACGCGCGGCGACGAGCTCATCACGGCGCGGATCGACTTCGACCAGATGGAGCCGCTTCGCAAGCGCTGGAACTTCCTGGGGCGGCGGCAGCCGCAGCACTACGGCGACATGCTCAAGCCCGTGACCGAGAAGGAGCCCCATCGATGAGCGCCTCCGGGGTCGACGTCGTCGTACGCGGTGGTCGGGTCGTCACGAGCACGGACGTGATCGAGGCGGCCGTCGCGATCCGCGGGGACAAGATCGTCGCGATCGGACCCGAGTCGGTCCTGCCGAAAGCCGATCGCGTGATCGACGCCTCCGGCAAGCTCGTGCTGCCCGGCCTGATCGACTGCCACCTGCACGTCGGGCCGGAGTACGACGACTGGCGCACCGCGCCGCTGGCGGCGGCGCGCACCGGGCTCACGACGCTCCTGCCGTTCGTCGACGTACGAGCCGGGCGAGACATTGCCGAAGGCGACCGCGCGGCTTCGCGAGGAGGCCGAATCGCTCTCGGTGCTCGATTTCGGCTTTCACTTCATCCTGAACCACGAGCCCTACATCCTCGAGGGCATCCCCGAAGCATTCCGCATGGGCGTGTCGTCGATCAAGCTTTTCATGACGTACAAGAAGCGCGGCAATCGCATGGTCTCCGACGAGTTCATCGCCAAGACCATGGAGAAGCTCGCCGACCTCGGCGGCCTGTGCCAGCTCCACTGCGAGAACGGCGACGTGCTCTGCTACCTCGAGGACAAGGCGATCGCCGAGGGCCGCACGAAGCCGACCGATTTCCCCGAGACCTGCCCGGACTGGACGGAAGAAGAGGCGATCAACCGCGCGATCCTCATCGGCCGGCTCACCGGCTGCCCGGTGTACGTCGTGCATCTCTCGACGCGGCTCGGGCTCGAGCGCATCAAGCGCGCTCAGGCCGAGGGCCAGCGCGTGTGGTGTGAGACCTGCCCGCAATACTTGCTCCTCACCGACAAGGAGATGGAGCGCCTCGGGCCCTTTGCCAAGATCGGCCCGCCGCTCCGGCCCGCCGACGGCCCGGATCGCGCGGCGCTCTGGCAGGGCTCGGCGCAGGGCTACATCGCCAATCTCGCGAGCGATCACTCGCCGCGCGTGCCGGCGGCGAAGGAGCCGGGCCGTACGAACATCTTCGTCGACGCGCAGGGCAAGCCGATCCCGTTCGGCGCGCCGTCGCTCGAGACCCTGGCGCCGCTCGCCTGGAACGAGGGCGTCGTGAAGCGCGGGCTGCCGCCGACGTGGCTGGCGCGGGTGATGGCCGAAAATCCCGCGCGCATCTTCGGGCTCTGGCCGCAGAAAGGCGTGATCCGGCCCGGCGCCGACGCGGATCTGACGATCTGGGACCCGACGCCCGACTGGACCATCCATCAATCCCAGCATCTCGGCATCGCGGGCTTCACGCCGTACGAGGACTGGAACATGCGCGGCGCGCGCGTGGATGACGCTCGTGCGCGGCCAGGTGATGTTGAACCCGGCGGGCGAGCTCGAGCAGAAGCCGGGCTACGGCCGGTTCCTGCCGCGCCGCGGCCCGACGCCGCCGATCGCCGGCGCGGTCGCCTGAGCGGCGCGCACATCGTGGACTATCTGGACAGGCTCGCGGCCTTCGTCGCCGCGACGCGCTTCGACACGCTGCCGGCGTCGACCGTCGCGGCCGCCAAGCTGGTGCTGCTGGACACGCTCGGCGCCATCGTCGCCGGCAGCGCGATGCCCGAGAACGTCGAGCTCGCACGCTTCGCGGCCGCGCGCGCTCCGAGCGGCGCCGCGACGGTGCTCGGCCATCGCGGGAAATCCGACGCGTTCTGGGCGGCGCTGACGAACGCCACCGCGGGCGTCGCGCTCGAGGTCGACGAGGGCAGCCGCCTCGGCGGCGGGCATCCGGCGATGCACGTCGTCCCCGGCGCGCTCGCCGTCGCCGAGGAGCGTCGCCTGGACGGCCGGCGGCTGCTCGAGAGCGTCGTAGCGGGCTACGAGATCGGCTCGCGGATCGGCGGCGCGACGACCGTGCGCGCGAACGTGCACTCCCACGGCACCTGGGGAACGATCAGCACCGCGGTCGCCGTCGCGAAGCTCGGGAGCGCGGAGGCCGGGACGGTCCGCGCCGTCATGAACCTCGCCGCGTCGATGAGCCCGGCCAACACGTGGACGCCGGCGCTCGACGGCGCGACGATTCGCAATCTGTATCCCGGCCGCTCGGCGTTCCAGGGCATCCTGGCCGTCGAGCTCCAGCGCTGCGGGTTCACGGGCCTGGGCGACGCGCCGTCGGACGTCTACTCGCACGATTCTCGCCGATCGATTCGAGCCGGAGCAGGCGGTCGCCGGAATCGACGCGCTCGCGCGCGCCGACAGCGGTCGCGGACCCTACCGGATCGAGCAGAACTACTTCAAGCTCCACGCCTGCTGCCGGTTCAACCACTTCGCCCTCGACGCGGTCATGGCGCTCCGGCACGCCCATCGCCTCACGGCGGACGACATCGAGAAGGTGCAGATCGTCACGATTCCGTTCGCGGTGCGTATGGGCGAGCCCGCGCCCGGCCACCTCGCTCGCCGCCAGGTTCTCGATCCCCTGGGCCGTCGCCGCGGCGCTCGTGCTCGGGCGGACGGATCCCACCGCCTTCGATGCTCGGGCGCTCGCCGACGAGCGCATCCGCTCGCTCGCGCGCCGGGTCGAGATCTCCACCGACCCCGCGATGACGCCGCGGCGCGCCGATATCCCGACCGCGCGCGTGCGGCTCGTGCGTGCGCGGCGGCACGACGCTCGAGCAGACGACGTCGGTGGTGCGCGGCGACGCGCTGAGCCCCGTTCCCCGCGACGAGATCACCGCCAAGTTCGTGAGCCTCGCCGCTCCGATCCTCGGCGAGTCCACCGCGCGCAAGATCGTCGAGGTCGTCGAGGACGCCGAGACGCTCGAGGACGTCGGCTCGCTGACCGCGATGCTCGTTCCCTGAGAACCCGCCCGTGAACACGCGCGTCGTGGCGGTCGCGCTGACGTTCCTGGCGCTCGCGACGGCGCCCGAGGCGCTCGCGACGTGCACGCCCGTCTCGACGGGCCGCGACGTGCCGACCACCTTGATCCTGTCGGGAGGCGGCGCGAAGGGGGCGTACGAGGCCGGCGCCGTCGCGGCGTTCGCCGAGGGCGGGCTGCCGATTCGCGTCGTCGCGGGCTCGTCGGCCGGCGCGCTGAGCGCGGCGATGATCGCGGCCGGACGCGCCGATCGGCTCGAGGCGATGTGGCGCGCGATCACGCGCGAGAAGGTCTACTCCCTTCGCGCGCCCACCTTCTTCGCCGGGCTCCTACCGGGCTGGCTCACCTTGCGCGCGCTGAGCGGAAGCCCCTCGCTCCTGGACTCGCGGCCGCTGCGCGAGCTGATCACGGCTGCGGTGGAGATCGAGCGGATCCGCGGCTCGTCGATCGGGCTCGTGGTCATCGCGACCGACCTCACGCGGCGGACGGCGCGGGTCTTCGACAACCGGAGCGTGACGGTCGACGCCCTCGTGGCAGCCGCGGCGGTGCCCGGTCTCTTTCCCGCGGTCGACGTCGACGGCGCCCTCCTGGTCGACGGCGGGCTCACCGGCCGCGCGCCCGTGCTCGAGGCGCTCGAGGCGGCGTCCGTCGACCGAGCGCTGGTCGTGCTGAGCTACTCGGCGGACGAGCGCGGCGCTCCGGCGGCGACGCTACGACGGATCATGGAGGAGGCGTTCGAGACCGCCATGCTCCATCAGATCCGCCGCGACGTCGAGCTGGCGCGCCTCAAGCATCCGAGCACCGACGTCCAGGTCCTCGCGCCGTCGGCGCCGCTCAAGCTCCGCCCGCTGGAGTTCGACTCCGAGGGGATCGCTCGCGCCCTGGAGCTCGGCCGCGCCGACGCGCTCGCCTGCCTGAACGCGCTGGGCGGCTAGGCGCTCCGAGGCGGCCAGGTGATTCCCAGCGCGTCGATTCGCCGCAAGCGGTCCTGACCGAGCGCTGAGTCGTACACGTCGGCCAGCGCCTCGGGCGTCCATCCATCCTGCCGCGTGATCGCGCGGATCTGGACCGGATGCGACCAGAGCGACACCTGGTTGCCGCGCACGTGAAGGATCTGCCCCGTGATGTGCGCCGCGCGATCGCTCGCGAGGAAGGCGACGACCGGCGCGATCGCCTCGGGCGGCGCTGCCGCCTGCGCCCGGCGGCCGTCCGGCAGACGCTCCGTCATGCGCGTCTCGGCGGTGGGCGAGATGCAGTTCACGGTCACGCCGTACTTGGCCATCGCCAGCGCCGTCGAGCGCGTCAGGCCGACGATGCCTTCCTTGGCCGCCGAGTAGTTCGGCTGGCCCGGGCTGCCCTCGAGCCCGGCGGTGGACGTGAACGTGACGATCCGGCCGTACTTGTGCTCGCGCATGTGGCGCGTGGCCGGGCGCATCACGGTGAAGTGGCCCTTCAGGTGCACCGCGACGACCGAATCCCACTCCTCCTCGCTCATGTTGAAGATCATCCGCTCCTTCAGGATGCCCGCGCAGCAGACGACGATGTGGAGATCGCCGAACGTCTTGATCGCGGTGTCGATCATCCCCTGCCCGCCGGCCATCGTCGCCACGCTGTCGGCGTTGGCGACCGCCTGGCCCCCGTTCTTCTCGATCTCCTTGACGACTGCCAGCGCGCGCTCGCTCGACGGATCGCGCCCGTCGACCGTCACGCCGTAGTCGTTCACCACCACCTTGGCACCGGCCGCCGCCAGACCCAGCGCCACGCCGCGCCCGATGCCGCTGCCCGCCCCCGTCACGACCGCGACCTTGCCGTCCAGAAGACCCATGGCTCTCGCCTCCGCGATAGTATTTCTGCCGAGAGACTACTCGATTTTTGAGACCATCGGGCCCGGAAAGGCCCCACTCGGCCGGCCTCTCCCGCATGAACCTCGCCGTCGTGGAGGAATCCTCATGAGCCATACCACGCATGTGTTCGCGCTCACCTTGGGGTTGTTCCTGGGCATGCTGGTCTGCCTGGAGATCGGCCGTCGCGTCGGCATCCGGCGCCTGCAGGACGATTCCAGCACCGAGGCGGAAGGAATCGGCGCAGTCGACGGCGCGGTGTTCGCGGTGCTCGGGCTCCTCATCGCGTTCACGTTCTCCGGGGCGGCCACGCGCTTCGACTCACGGCGGCAGCTGATCGTCGAGGAGACCAACAACATCGGGACAGCCTACCTCCGGGTCGACCTGCTCCCGGCGGGCGCTCGCCCTGCGCTGCGCGAAAGCTTTCGGAGCTACCTGGACGCGCGGATCGAGACGTACCGGAGATTCCCGGATCTCGCGGCCGCCCGAGAATCCCTGGCCAGGGCCAACGAGCTAGGCAGACAGATCTGGCGCCAGGCGGTCGAGGCCATCCGGGCGGACGGCGCGCTGCCGGCGCCGCTGCTGCTTCTGCCCGCGCTGAACGCCATGATCGACATCACGACGACGCGCACCATGGCGACGCAGCTGCATCCGCCGCCGATCGTCTTCGTGATGCTGTTCGTCCTGGCGCTCGCGGCGTCCTTGATGGCGGGCTACGGCATGACCGGCAGCAAGCTGCGCAGCCGATTGCACATGCTCGGGTTCGCGCTCGTCATGGCGGTGGCGGTCTTCGTCATCCTCGACCTCGAGTATCCACGCCTGGGCCTGGTGCGGGTGGACGCCTTCGACCAGGCGCTGGTCGACCTGCGCGAGAGCATGAGTCGCGACTTGCCACGCCTCGAACCGAAATGAAGCCGCCGCGTCAGCGATTCATTCCAGCCCAGCGTGCTTGCGGAGGATGCGCCGCACTTCCTCGATCGTGTGCGGATTGCCCTCCGCGGAGTGGCCCGACCTGACGACGAGCTCGGACTCCACGGGCTCGATGTGGGCGCTCGAATACGGCACGACGCCGTCGTTGCCCTGCTGGACCGGTCCGGGGGTGTCGACGGCAATGATCGAGTTCACCGTGACGGACGACGCCACGGGGATGTTCTCCAGAGCGCGGATGAAGTTGCTGTGCGGAGACATGTTATCGATGGCCGAGGGAACGAACGGGCTCCGGGCGGCGCCGGGGTTCCTGGCGATGTCGATGGCCAGGGAGCTTATCGGGAGCGGCGGGTCCAGCAAGAGCCTCACGGCGTCCTCGATCAACGTGTTAGCGGCCACGAAGCTCCCGCGCTGCGGCGTGCAGATGAACACCACGCGCGTGACTTGAGAGATGGGCTCGACGAACATCGCGTGCTGGAGCAGCTCGCGATCTGCGGGCGTCAACGTCAGCTCCGCGAGCGGCTTCCGGCTGGCCGCGTTCCAGATGTGGTCCCCGCTGTCGATGACCTGCATCTTGACGAGCAGGCCGCCCTGACTGTGTCCCACGAGGATCATCTTCTTCAGGGCCGGGTCGCTGCCGGTAGGATCGAGTCGAGCGAGCGCCGTGGTCAACGCGTCGCGCAGGCCGAGCGAGGACAGCACGATGGGGTTGCCGGAATCGTACTGGAAGAACCAGAACTGAAACCGGCTGCGGATCTCGGCGTCGGCCTGTAGCCGGTTGTACATCTCGGCCCATCGGAGGACGCTCGACTCGTGCCGTGCACGAACACGACCGGAATGAGTCCCGGCTTGTACGGCGACGAGGAGATGAGCGGTGGCCGGTGCGCGAACTCCCCGGTGAGCCGCCCCAGGAGCCCGAACATTTCGAGCTCCACGATCGGGACGCCCGTGAACGAGAGCGCGAGCGCCGCGGTGGGATCGGCCTCGAGCGGGACCCGCTCGCCCGCGACCGAGACGGACTCGGCGTCCCAGGCCAGGTAGAGCTCGAGCGTGGCCGTGAGCGGCTGCGACTGCACGAGGGCGCGCCGGGCTTGCGGGATCCGAAGGAGCGCGGTCGCCAGCACCTTCATGCGCGGCGCGATCATGTCGCGGGCCGACGCCGCCGGGTCGATGGGACGGGTGGCGGCGGCGAGCGAGGCACCGAGACCCGGCCGGCGATAGCGCATCCCGAGACCTCGTACCTCGAGCTCGGAGGTCGGAACGAACCCGTAGAGCTCCCGATCTCCGGCGCGCAGGGACGCTCGATCGAAGCTCACGTCGAAGCGCCCGAACGGCAGGTCGAAATTCCCCGCCGCCGGCACCATCTCCGATCCGTCCTCCGATGCAAAGCCAAAGACGATCGCCAGGTCGTAGACGTCGGCCGCCATCCGCAGGCGTGGGTCGAAACGGCCCGGAGCGCCCTGGAGCCCTTCGGGGAAGACGAACGCCCAGGCGTAGACGGCCGCCGCCAGGTGATATTCGCGCTTCCCGGCTGCCCGGCCGTGCAGGAAGGAGAGCTCGGCCAGGGCGAAGAGCGCGTCGAGATCACCTCCCGCCGCGATCATCACTCGATGCAAGTCGGCCAGGGCGGCCTCGGGACGCTTCCCGAACTCCTCGAGCAGACCGCGCTCGCGGAGCACGTTGCGCGTCGGCCAGCTCGGCTCGCCCGAGGCGATGGCACCGCGGTTCAGCTCACGATAGACGGTCTGCGGATCGGCGCGGATCGCGAAGACCGGGGACGCGCAGGCCGCTGCGAAGAAACCGAGGACTGTCAGGGCGATCAGCCGGGCGATGGTCAAGAGGGGCTCTCGGGCGGGTTGTCCGCCGCGTCGTGCAGGAGCCTGACCTCGCGCTGGGGAAACGGAAACGACATTCCCGCTGCGCGCACCGCCGCGTACACCCGGACCGCCAGCTCGGTCTGGATAATGGTCCAGCGTTCGATGTGATTCGTCCACGCGCGCAGCTCGAAGTTGACCGAGCTGTCGCCGAAGGCCATGAAGACGGCCTGCGGCCGCGGCTGCTGCAAAATCTCGGGATGGGCGCTCGCCACCTCCTCCAGCACTTCCACGACCTTCTCCGGAGCGCTGCCGTAGTCCACGCCAACGGGAATGTCGATGCGACGCCGGCGGTCGGAGGCCGTCCAGTTGGTCACCCGCTCCGTGACGAGCTGGGCATTCGGCACGATGATGTCGGCTCCCCGGTAGGTGCGCACCGTGCTCGCCCGGATCCCGATCCGCGAGACCTCGCCCTGGAGATCGCCCACTTCGACGATGTCGCCCACACGGATGGGCCTCTCGAAGAGCAGGATGAGCCCGGAGACGAAATTGTTCACGACGCTCTGCAGACCGAACCCGAGGCCGACGCCGAAGGCGCCCGCCAGGATAGTCGCCTTGGTGAGGTCGAGCCCGATCGCGCCCAGGGCCAGCAAGAAGCCGAGGGTGAGGATGACGTAGTTCAACAGGCTCGAGACGGCATAGGAGATGCCGCGCGTGATCTGCGTTCGCGGATAGACGTCCTCTTGCAGCACGAAGCGGACGAACGCCGAGACCACGAAGGCCAACCATACCGTCAAGGCGAACTCGAGCACGTCGCCCGCCGAGAAGCTGATCGCGCCGCGGCCGATCCTGGCGGCCAGCACCGCGTCGACGAACGACAGCGCCGGCTGAAAGAGACCGGCGTAGTCCAGGACGCGAGCCGCCCACCCGATGACCGCGAGCCAGAGCACAATGCGATACGTGCGGCGTTCCAGGAGCTCGCGATGGCGCTGCACCATCAGCAGGAGCCGCAGCGGCCACACTCGCAAGGCGACAGCCGTCAGGCCGACGATCACCCCGAGGCACGCGTAGAGCGTCAGAGCCAGAGCGCCGCCGCCGAAAAGGCCCGACGCCAGCAGCCGCGCCAGTCGCATGTAGCCGACGACGCCGGCCACCAGCCCCACGGCGAGCGCGAACAAGACGCCGCCGGCGCCGATGCGAAAGGTGCGGAGTCGCTCGGTCTCCGCGCCCGTCACGGGCGGCCGCTGGAGCGCGCCGAATTTCAGCGAGTGCGTCAGCGCGGCCAGTGCCGTCACCGTCTCCAGGGCGAGGATCGCCTGCTCGAGCACGGGTACGCCGGCAATCGCCTGTCGAAAGCTGTCGAGCGCAAAGAGGAGAGCCAGCGCATAGACCGGGAGCACGAGCCGGGGATCGATCGCCGGCTGGATCAGACGGATGACCGGCACGAGCACCAGCACTTCGGACAGCTGGCGGAGAGCCTGCGGGACCGCCGAGATGGGCGCCGAGACGAAGAGCAAGGTGAGAACCAGCGCCGCCGAATAAGGGCGATCGAATATCGAGACGTCCGCCACCGGGCTGCTGCCGGACACGCTGGACTGGCGAGCCTGACGGCGCGCGCCGACGAACACGGCGATCAGGACCGCCAGGATCGCGACGTGCAGCGGCATTCCCCTCGACGGGTCGACGACGTATTGAACGACGTCGTGCCAGCGGGTGAGGGCCAGCTCGCGGACGTGACTCCGCAAGGTGTCGCGCACATTGGCCCATGCCGTCGCGCCCCAGAGGGGCGGACTGTCGCGTGTCAGGATTCCGCCTATGGCCTCCTGCTGTGCCTGGGTGAACCGCGCCAGCATGTCGGCGGATCGCGCGACCTCCTGCGCGACGGCGCTCTGAAGGTCGAAGACGGCCGTACGCTGAGTCGCGAGCGGCGCTTCGGCCGCCTCGATGGCGGCGAGCGCTCCGTCTATCTGCGCGAGGATCGCCCCGGGGGCGCCGGACGCCACGGAGGCTTCCCGCGTTTGACGCCACGTCGTCTTGATCTCGCCCAGCCGATTCAAGGTGTCCTGCAGGAGCAGCGCGCGTTTGGTGAGGGCGCTCAGCCACTCGTTCGTCTGAAGCTGTCGCTGCTGCCAGAGTTGTTGCTGGAGCTGGATCACGTCGAGCGTCGGATGGCGGCGCAGGATTGTCTCGGCGTCGGCCAGCTCGAAATCGACCCGCGCGCGCGCCTCATGCAGACGCCTCCGGATCGTCTCGCTCTCGGCAGTCTCGGCCAGCGACCCGGTCAAGGTACGGAGCAGCTCCGGCACCTGCGCGGCGCGGGTGGCGACCTCCACCACCGGAATCGCGTCAGGGGTAGGCGCCGGTGAGGGAACGGCGGGCGAGCCGGGCGCCGGCGCCGACTTCGACGGAGGTCCCGGCGCCTGGGCCTCGGCGCGCGAACTCTGCACGAGCAGGACGAGAGCCGACAGTAAGAGCCCGACGAGAGAGATCCGCGAGCGCTGGCGGCTCCTGACTCGTGGACCCACTGACGCTACGTGGTGCCCGGCGCCTTCAGGGATGCCGCCCTTTGGCGGGCGCCTGCCGAAAAGAAGTGCGGGGCTGAGCCAGTGCCTGCGCGCTCTTCCGTCACGTCGCGGCGGTATGAGCGGCGGGGTGCATTCGGCATTACTAGCCCTCACGGCAGGCACCCGTCGATGGGACCTTCGTCGCATGTCTCCACTTACGCGACGCCGATCAGCTCGGCGAGTCGCTCCGGATCGGCGCTGAGCGCGGCCGACTCGCCGTCGTAGACGATACGCCCCTTGTCCATCACCACCGTGCGCGACGAGAAGGCGAGGGCGACGCGGCTGTTCTGCTCGACGAGCACGATCGTGAGCGCGGCCTCGGCGCGTAGCCGCAGCAGGACCGCGGCCAGCGCCTCGACGATCACCGGCGCCAGCCCTTCCGTCGGCTCGTCCATGAGCAGGACCTTTGGGTTGGTCAGAAGCGCGCGGGCGATCGAGAGCATCTGCTGCTCGCCGCCCGAGAGCTGGTTGCCCATGTTCGAGAGCCGCGCTCCGAGGTTCGGAAACAGCTCGACCACGCGCTCCAGGGTCCAGTGTCCCGGTCGGGCGCCGATGGTCAGGTTCTCGCGCACGCTGAGCGACGGGAAGATCTCCCGTTCCTGGGGCACCCAGCCGATCCCGCGCCGAGCGCGCCGGAAGATCGGGACACGATCAAGGCTCTCGCCGCCGAGCGTCACCTCACCCCGATGCAAGGTGGTGTGACCCATCACGGTCGCCAGCAAGGTGGTCTTGCCGACGCCGTTGCGGCCGATCACGCTGAGGCTCTCGCCGGGCGCCAGCACCAGGTTGATATCCTCGAGCACGACCGTCTCGCCGTAGCCCGCCGAAACGTGGTGAAGAGCGAGTGCCTCAGCCATGATCGGCCTGGCCGAGATAGACGGCGCGGACGTTCGGGTCGGCGCCGATTTCACGCGGGCTCCCGGTGGCGAAGACCGCGCCACTCACCATCACCGTGATCCGCTCGGCGAACCGGAACACCAGATCCATGTCGTGGTCGATGATGAGCACGCCGATGTCCCGCGGCAGGCCGTCGATCGCCTCAAGGATGATGTGGCTCTCGGCGCTCGGGACCCCGGCCGCCGGCTCGTCGAGCAGCAGGATCTCGGGCCTCAGGCCGAGCGCGATGGCCAGCTCGACCAGGCGCTGGCGCCCGTACGGCAGCTCGGTGATCCGGCGGCTCGCGTCAGCGGTCAGCCTGAGCGTCTCGAGCAGATGCATCGCCTCTTCGACGACATCGCGGCGCGTGCCCGCAGGCCTGAGCATCGACGGCGCGGCGCCGACCCGCTCGGCGACCGCGATGTACACGTTGTCGAGGACCGAGAGCCGGCGGAACAGACGGTTGATCTGGAACGTGCGGGCGATGCCGAACTTGACCCGCTGCGCCTGAGCGACCGACGTGATGTCTCTCCCCTTCAGCAAGATGGCGCCCGAGGTCGGCGGGATGACGCCGGTCAGCAGATTGACGAACGTGGTCTTGCCCGCGCCGTTCGGGCCGATCAGGGCGTGGCGCGCGCCGGCCTCGAGCCGGAAATCGATGTCGCGCGCGGCGGCCAGAGCCCCGAAGTTGCGGCACAGCGCGCGCGTCTCGAGGAGCGGTGCCGTCACGACGTCGCGCGCGGCGGCCGGAGCCGGCGCGTCGCGGCCTCGGCGATCCCGAGAATGCCGTTACGCGCGAACAGGGCGATGACGACGAGCAAAAGGCCGAGCCCCAGCTGCCAGGCTGTCGGGTAGATCTTCGACAGGAAGTGGGACAGCACCATATATGCGATCGCGCCGACGAACGCGCCGTAGAGGCGGCCGTAGCCGCCGAGGACGAGGATGATGAGCACCGTCGCCGCGCGATCGAGGCCGAGCGTGCCCAGGTTCACGTAGGCGTTCGCTTGAGCCCAGATGCCGCCGGCGATCCCGGCGATCCCGGCCGAGAGCGCATAGCAGAGGACGAGACGGCCGCGAACGGGCGCGCCGACCGCGTGCATTCGCAGGGTGTTCTCGCGAATTCCCGTCAGGCTCTGGCCGAAGGGCGAATAGACGAGGGTGCGTACGACGACGAAGCAGACGAAGAGCACGGAGAGGACATAGAGGTACTGGGTCTTGGGATAGAGCGGATTGAACTCGAACACGCCGAACAGCGGGGCGATCGGCAGGCTGTCGAGCCCGTCGAAGCCGCCGGTGTAGTCGTGCGCGAGGTTGGCCGCTTCCTCGAGCAACGCCATCGTGCACAAGGTCAGCATCAGCAGGGTCAGGCCTCCGGTGCGCAGGAGCACGAGCCCCGACCCGAGGCCGACCGCCGCCGCGACGAGCGCCGCGAGCACCAGGCCGGTCAGCGGCTCGTTCCAGATGCCGCGCTTGGCCAGGATGCCGACGGTGTAGGCGCCGGCGCCGAAGAACGCCGCCTGACCGAGGGTGACGACGCCGGCGTAGCCGAGAACGAGATCGAGCGAGAGGGCGAAGAGGATCGTGATGAGGAGCTCGGTTCCGAAGCCGAGATGCTTGGGAAAGACGAAGTAGAACGCGAGCGCCAGGATCCACGGGATCGGCTCCCACGCGCGCAGCCGGTGGCGGCGCGCGAGAGCGACCGCCGCCGGATGATCGGACCAGCCGACCGTCGGCGGCGTCACGCGGTCCTGGTGCCGAAGAGGCCCTGCGGCCGCCAGAGCAGGAGCAGGATCGTGAGCGCGTAGATGAAGGCCGTACCGCCCTGCGGGACATACTTCTTGAGCGCGAAGTCGAGCACGCCGATCAGGAGCGCCGCGTAGAACACTCCGGTCACGCGGCCGAGGCCGCCGACCGCGACGACGATCAGGAAGTAGACGAGGTACTTCAGCGCATACTGAGGATCGAGGCCGAGAAACTCGGCGCCGAGCCCGCCGCCCAGGGCAGCCATGCCGCTCCCGAAGGCGAACGTTAAGGTGAAGAGCCGCCCGATGTTGATGCCGAGCGACTCGGCCATCCGGCGATTGTCGACGGCAGCGCGGATCTGCGCACCGATTCGGGTGCGCTCGAAGACGAGCCAGAGGCCGCTCACGATCAGGATCCCGATCACGATGAGCACCACGCTGTAGGTGCGGTACTGGGTGATCCCCAGGTCGATCTGGCCCCGAAGAATCGGCGGCAGCACCAGCGGCTGGTTCTCGGGCCCGACCAGCACGGTCACCGACGCGATCATCATGAACACGAGGCCGATCGTGAAGAGCACCTGGTCGAGCTCGGTCGCCCGGTAGAGCCGGGAGTAGAGCAGGCGCTCGAGCACGGCGCTCCCGAGGGCGGTGACGACGAATCCGAAGACGAGGGACAGCACGAACCCGAAGCCGCCGTGCTTCATGGCCAGCGCGATCGCGTAGCCGCCGAGCATGGCGAAGCCGCCGTGGGCGAGGTTGACGAAGCCCATCAGCCCCATGGTGACCGAGAGGCCGACGGACACGATGAACAGCACCATGCCGGCGGCCACGCCGCCGAGGAGCATGCTGGCGACGTCGACGCCGAAGATCACGAGCGCGCGGCGCGGACGGCGCTCACCTCGATTGGTCGGCGCGCCTCGCGCACCTCACTTCGGCGCGCACGGCCCGATCTTCTGCTCCTTGCAGGCGTCCTTGACCCCGTCGATCTTGCCGATCACCTTCTGGTAGACGCGGCCGTCCTTCATCACCGCCTCGGACAGGTACTCGTTCATGACGATGTCGCGCGTGATGGGATCGATCATGATCGGGCCGCGCGGGCTCGCGAACTTCCAGCCCTTCAGCGCTTCCAGCGCTGCGTCGACCTCGATCTTGCCCTTGAGCGCCTGGGCGACGTGGACGATCGCCGCCATGCCGTCGTAGCCGCCGACGGCCATGAAGTCCGGCGTCGTCGTCGCGCCGTACTCCTTCTTCCACGCCTCGACGAAGCGCTTGTTCTCTGGATTGTCGAGGTCGGCGTGATAGTGGTGCATCGTGATCAGTCCAACCGCCGCGGAGCCCATGGCTTGCAGTTTGGTGTCTTGCGTGATGTCACCCGGGCCGATCAGCTTGATACCGGCCTCCCGCATGCCGAGCGCGGCGTAGGTCTTCACCACCGCGGCCGCATGGTCGCCGGCGGGGACGAAGACGAAGAACAGGTCCGGCTTCTTGTCCTTGGCGCGCTGGAAGAACGGCGTGAAGTCGGGCACCGCGCCGGCGCCGCCCATCGGGATCTCGTCGATCACCTTGCCGCCGTTGGCCTCGAAGCTTCGCTTGAACGCGGCGAGGCTGTCCTTGCCGGGCGGGAAATCGGTGTAGCCGACGACGGCGGTCTTCGCGTTGAGGATCTTCGCCGCGGCCTCGCCGAGCGCGTAACCGGCGTGCCACATGCTGAACGAGGTGCGGACGTAGTAGGGCGACAAGGTGGTGATGTGCGCGGTGCCGGCATTCATGATCACGCCGAGCTTCTTGCCGGCGGTCACGATCGGTGCGGAGGCGATCGCGTTCGGCGAATAGATCCAGCCGGCCAGGACGTCGACGTTGTCCTGGGTGAGGAGCTCTTGCACCGCGATCTTCGCGTTGGCGCCGCTCGGATCCTTCACGTCGCGCTTGATGAAGGTGAACTTGTACGGCTTCATCTTATCGGGGTTGAGCTTGAGATAGAGCTCCATCCCGCGGTCGACCAGCTGCGCGAACTCGGCGCCGATGCCGGTGTACGGCAGGGCGACGCCGACCTTCACTTCCTGCGCCTGCGCCGACGCGATGCCGAGGGCGAGCGCGGCGGCGGCGATCGCAATGATGCGCGTGATCATGGGAATTGTCCTCCGGAGGGTTCGAACCCGCTCAGTCTGGTACGGCACGGTATGGCCGAGATACTAGGGCAAGAGTCGGAAAGCGTGCAAGCCGCGCCTGTCGATAGGCCGCTGCCGCGCCGCAGGCGTCGGCGTCCCTGCCGGCCGAAGCGCGCCTCGACGAAGACTGTGCGATGATCGGGGCCCAGGGAGGCCAGGGATGAATTACCGGATCATCTCCGCCGACGACCACATCGATCTGCAGTGGCTTCCGAAGGATCTCTGGCAAACGCGCGTCCCCGCCGGGTGGCGGGAGCGCTCTCCGAAGGTGGTCGACACGCCGGACGGGCCCTACTGGGTCTGCGGCAGTGACCGCTGGGATCCGTGGGGCGGGCGCAAAGGCGCCGCCGGCGCGCAGGGCGGCCGGCGGACCGCCCTCGAGAAGGGCGGCGTGCTCGAGCCCGGCGTGTTGAGGCCGACGACGACCGCACTGCGCCTGGCCGACATGGACCGCGACGGTGTCGACGCGACGGTCATGTACGGGCCCATCGTGCCGTTGCTGATCGCCGACCCCGAGCTCCGGAAGGTCTGCTACCGCGCCTACAACGAGTGGCTCGCCGAGTTTTGCGCGACCGCGCCCGAGCGGCTGCTCGGCGCCGGGCTGATCCCGATCGACGACGCGAAGAGCGCCGCCGACGAGGTGCGCCACCTGAAGCATCTGCGCCTGCGGACGGGGATGTTTCTCGCCGCGCGGGTCGAGGTGCCGCTCTGGGACGACTCCTGGGAGCCTCTCTGGGAGGCGGCGGCCGAGACCGGCATCGCGATCGGTTTCCACCTCGGCGGGGGGCTCCGCACGGTCACCTTCAGCGGTCCCAAGGCGAGCGACCCCGGCAACATGGGCGTCCGCGTCGCCTGCTCCACCCTGCAGATGGACGAGCCGCTCGCCGCCGTGATCTTCTCCGGGGCTCTCGAGCGCCATCGAGACCTCAAGATCGTGCTCGCCGAGACGGGGATCGGCTGGCTCCCGTACATGGTCGAGCGCATGGACGACTCGTACCAGCGGTTCCTCGACGCCGGCGATTTCTGGCGCGCCCACGGCGGCCTCCAGCTGACGATGGCGCCGAGCGCCTATTTCCGCCGCCAGGTCTGGGCCACCTTCCAGACCGATCACGTCGGGCTGCGCATGGTGGACGTGCTCGGCGACGACCGTGTCATGTGGGCGTCGGACTACCCGCACGCCGACAGCACGTGGCCGGACTCGCAGCAGGCGATCGCGGACAACTTCAAGGACGTGGCGGACCCCGCGCGGCGCCGCATCCTGTGCGACAATGCGCGCGCGCTGTACGGCCTGTAACAGTCAGAACGACCCAGGAGGACGCACGTGGCGAAGTTCAAAGTGGTGACTCCGAGTGGTGCTAGCTACGCGGTTCCCGGCGCGGGCTACAAGCTCGAGATGGAAGCCCTTTCCCCGATCGACGCCGAGATCGTCGAGATCGCGGCCAAGACCGACGACGAGTTCGTCAAGGAGGCGCGCGACGCCGACGCGCTCTACGCGAAGGGACGGCGCATCAACAAGCGCCTCATCGACGGGCTCGAGCGGTGCAAGGTGATCGCGCTCGGCAGCGTGGGTGTCGACTCGGTCGACGTCGACGCGGCCACGGCGCGCGGCATCCCGGTCACGAACGTGCCCGACACGTTCATCGAGGAAGTCGCCGACCACGCGATGATGCTGATCCTCGCCACGTACCGCCGGCTCACCACGATGGACCGGATGGTCCGCGAGGGGCGCTGGGCGGAGGGCCGGCCGCTCCTGTCCCAGTTCCCGCGCCTGATGGGCCAGACCCTCGGCCTCATCGCCTTCGGTCACGTCGCGCGCGCGGTCGCCGTGCGGGCGCGGGCCTTCGGGTTCCACATCCTGGCGTACGACCCGTACGTCGAGGAGCTGGTGGTGAGTCAGTACGGCGTCGAGCCGGTGAACCTCACCGAGCTCCTGCAGCGCTCGGATATCGTCTCGATGCACGCGCCGTCCACCGCCGACGCCCACCACATGATGACGGAGCACCACTTCCGGCTCATGAAGCCGGAGGCGCTCTTCATCAGCACCGGCCGCGGCCCGACCACCGACGAGCCCGCGCTGATCAAGGCGCTGAAGGAAGGCTGGATCGCCGGCGCCGGGCTCGACGTGCTCGAGCAGGAGCCGCCCGACAACGCCAATCCGCTGCTGAAGATGGACAACGTGATCCTGACGCCGCACGTGGCGTCGGCTTCCGCGAGGTTCGATCCCGTGCGCAAGCGGCGCGTCGGTCAGGAGATCGCGCTCGTGCTGGGCGGTCGCTGGCCGCGGAGCTGCGTGAATCCGTCGGTCCTCGAGAAGAGCAAGCTCGTGCGCTGGCAGCCCTATTCGATGGAGCGCGGCCCCGGCGCGTAGCGGCAAGCGCGCGCTGCAGGCCGTCGCGGGGCTGGGGCCCCGCCGGCCGAGGCGCGCTTATAATGCTTCAGGAGGCGGGATGGCGCCCAAGCGGATCGTCCTCAAGAACACGGCACTGTTCAGCGACCCGGCGAATCTCACCTGGGAGCGCTACGTCGTCATGCAGGCCCGCGAGCGCGAGCGGTATCTGGCCGAGCGCGCGACCATCTCCGAGGACGTGCTGAACTACAAGGCCGTCAGCCCGCGTTATCTGGCGAACGCGGTCGACCAGTTCGCCAACAACTACTATTCGGAGCTGTCGGCCACCCACTATGTCGCGACGGCGGCCGCCAACGCGCCATTCGACGAGCTGAAGAAATCGGCGCTCTTCCAGCTGGCCGACGAGCAGCGGCATCTCGAGATGGACCGCGAGGTGTTCGAGCGAGCCCGCATCCCCGAGCGCGACTGGCTCGCCGCGTGGGAGGCGCCCGGCACGACGTGCCGCTTCTTCCGTCATTTGCTGGAGCTCGAGGACTCGATCGAGATTCTCGTAAAGGGCAACTTCGTGGCCGAGGGCGCCGCCGGGCCTGGCACCTTCACGGTCCTGGCGGACGGCGCCGAGGCGCGCGGCGACGTGCTGTCCGCGGTGAATCATCGCGCGCGAATCCGCGACGAGACCCGCCACATCAGCTACGGCCGCGCCCTCGTGAAGGCGCTGATCGAGGACGACCCGGCCAATCTCGACACGATCCAGCAGTGGCAGGACGAGAGCCTCCGTCTCTTCTCCGAGGTGGCTCGCGGGGGCGAGCGCCAGGCGTGGTGGGAAGGCTTCCTCGCCTCGTACTACAAGATCGCGTTTCCGATGGGACTTCGCCCGACCTCCTTCTGACGGCAGCGGCCAGGAATCGCCCAGCAACTGACCCCGGATCATCCATTCTCCGGGTGCGGTAATTTCCGGAATGCTCTTATATAACGAATAGTTAGTGACCAGTAGCCCGTGGTATGCCGATTGCTGGAAGAAGGGTAGCCCTTCGCGGCGAAAAACCCATGCGCGTACTGGTCATCGACGACGATCAGGCTGTCTGCGAGGTCTTCGGAGAGTTCCTCCACGAGATCGGCCACGAGCCGGTCATCGCGCACACGGCCGAGACAGCGCTCGACACCCTGCGCATCGAGCGCCCGGACGCGGTCCTCCTCGACGTGTGCTTGCCCGGCATGAGTGGGCTCGATTTCATGAAGCTCGACACGGTCCGCGATCTCCGGGTGCCGATCCTCGTGATCTCCGGACGCGCGACCGAGAGCCAGGCGCAGGAGGCCTTGCGGGCCGGCGCCTTCGACTTCATCGGCAAGCCCGTCGCGCTGCGACGTCTGCAAGAGGCGCTCGCCTGCTTCGAAACGCCGGCCACGCCCAAGAAGCTCAAGGCCGAGGAAGGCGAGCCCGAGCGTCGCCGCGCGCCACGGGCGCTGGTCGCGCTGCCGGTCCGGATCCGCGAGCAGGGCGGCGCCGAATGGGAATCGACGTCGGTCGACCTGAGCGCGTCGGGCATCAAGGTGCGCGGCAAGGGTGGGCGCCGCGCCGCGGGCATGGCGACCCTCTCGATCACCCTGCCGGAGAGCGAGACCCAGCTCGAGGTTCCGTCGATCCTCGTGCGCGCCGACGACGAGGGCTACGCGTTCGCCTTCAAGGACCATAGCGACGAGCGGCTCCGGGAGCTGGGCGAGCTGGTCCGGCGCTCGGTGGGCGCGCCGACGGTCGACGTCGAATCGCACGTGCGCATCCTGCACCGGATCGGCGCCGCGATCAGCGCGACGCTCGACGTCGACGAAGTCTTGAGGATCGCGCTCGACGCGCTCACGCACGTCACCGGTCACGAGATCTCGAGCCTCCACCTGCTGTCGGCCGACGGCGCGACCTTGCACCTGCGCGGCGACCGGGGTCTGCGACCGCGGCTGCGCGAGATCAACCGCAGCCTGCCGATCGGCCAGGGACTCATCGGCGGCGTCGCCGCCACCGGCAAGACGCTTCACTGGGCGCACGTCAGCGAGTCCGCCGATCTCCTGCCGGCGGCGCGCGCGGCCGTCACCCAGGAAGGCATCCACGCGTTCGTGTGCGTGCCGATCCACAGCCGGGGGCGGATCCTCGGCGCGCTGTCCCTCGGCCGCCGGACGCGGGAAGCGTTCACCGAATCCGAGATCGCGCTCGTCGAAGCCTGCGCCAACCAGATCGGCCTGGCCCTGCAGAACGCGCAGCTCTACTCGGCGACGCGTCGCCAGCTCGAGGATCTCAAGTCGGCCGAGGCGCAGCTGATCGAGGGGGAGAAGCTCTCGACGGTCGGCAAGCTGGCCGCCGGCCTCGCCCACGAGACCCGCAATCGCCTGACGGCGATTCTCGGGCAGGCCGAGCTCCTGCTCATGGGATCGGACGATCCCATCAAGAGTCGCGAGCGCCTGCACACGATCGTCCAGGAGACGTCGCGCGCGGCGCAGATGCTCCAGAACCTCCTGCGGTTCACCAGCGGACACTCCGCCGCGCGCCATCCGTGCCGCCTCGAGGATCAGATCCAGTGGGTGCTCGAGCTCAAGGGGCACCAGCTGCACCGCGACGGGGTGAAAGTCGTCACCGAGCTCGGCAACGTTCGACCGGTCATGGCCGACGAAGGCCAGATCCAGCAGGTCCTGCTCAATCTCGTCCAGAACGCGCATCAGGCCATGGCCGCCCACACGGGCGAGCGCGAGATCACGGTGCGGCTGTCCGAGCCCGGCGGATCGCACGTACGCCTGGAAGTCCTCGATTCCGGACCCGGCATCCATCCCAACGTGCTGCCGCGCATCTTCGATGCGTTCACCACGACGAAGGCTCCCGGCGAAGGCACGGGCCTCGGCCTCTGGGTCTCGTACTCGATCGTCGAGCAGCACCAGGGATCGCTGAAGGCCGTCAACCGACCGGAAGGCGGCGCGGCCTTCATCGTCGAGCTGCCCGCCGCCACCGCCTGAGGACCCCGGTGAGATTTGCCGCCGGAGCCAAGTTCGCCGTTCTCAGCTTCTTCTGCATCATGGTGTTCGCGCTGTCCATGAGCTTCGCTCTCTCCTCCCTGCTCACGAGCGCCGTGCAGGAATGGGAATGGGAGAACACGGCCGCCCTCGCCCGTCGTGAGGTCGAGCTGCGGAGCATCGACACGTTCCTGGCCTCGCCGCACCGCGCGCCGCTCGACGAGCGCACCCGACACGAGTTCACACATCTCATGCGGGGGCTCCCGGAGGTCGTGCGCGTCAAGGTGTGGGACCGCGACGCGACGGTCGTCTGGTCGGACGAGCCCCGACTGATCGGCCAGCGATTCCCGGACAACCACGAGCTCAGGGAGGCGCTGGCCGGCGAGGTCGCCGTCGAGATCAAGACACTCGCGGGACGCGAGCACGCCTACGAACGCCCGAGCTTCACGACGCTCGCCGAGGTGTACGTGCCGATCGTCTCGAAGACGACCGGTCAGGTCATCGGTGTCGTCGAGGTGTACAAGAACCCGCTGAGACTACTCGCGACGATTCAGCGCGCGCGCTTCGTGATCTGGGCGCTCTCCCTCGCCGGCGCCTTGGTCCTCTACCTGGTGCTGTTCCCGCTGGTGCGACAGGTGTACGGGCGACAGGTCCGGGAGGAGGCGCTCGAGGCCCACGCCGCCGAGCTCGAGGCGCAGGTGATGGCGCGTAACCGCGAGCTCGAGGCGCAGCGCGCGGCGCTGATCCAGACCGAGAAGGTCGCGGCGATGGGCCAGCTGCTCGCCGGCGTGGCGCACGAGCTGAACAATCCCATGTCGACGATCGTCGGCTACACCCAGTTGCTCCTGACACGGGTGGGGGTCGGGCCGATGTCCGAGCAGCTCCAGAAGATCGCGAAGTCGGCCGAGCGTTGCACACGGATCGTGACGAACTTCCTCGCCCTGGCGCGGCAGTATCCGCCGGAGCGACAGCTCGTGCAGCTGAATCAGCTCGTGGACGACGCCGTCGAGCTCTTGGAGTATCCGCTCCGCATCGACAACGTCGAAGTGATCCGGCGGCTCGCCGCCGATCTGCCACAGCTCTGGGCGGATCCCCACCAGATCCAGCAGGTCATCGTGAACGTGCTGACGAACGCCCACCAGGCGCTGCGCACCGTGTCGACGCGGCGTCGACTCGTGCTGACGACCCGGTACGAGCGGGCGACCGACCGGATCGTGCTCGAGATCGCCGACAGCGGGCCGGGCGTCGCCGCGGACATCGGCGGGCGCATCTTCGATCCGTTCTTCACCACGAAGGCGCCCGGGGAGGGTACGGGGCTCGGGCTCTCGCTGTGCCGCGGAATCATCGACGCGCACGACGGGACTCTGCGGCTCGAGCCGACACCCGGTGGCGGCGCCACCTTCGTCGTCGAGCTGCCGGCCGGAGCCGCCGCCCCGGCCGGGGACGGGCGCCGGGCGGAGACGCGGCTCGATCCCGAGCCCGGCAAGACGATCCTGGTCGTCGACGACGAGCCCGACGTCGCGGAGCTTCTGGCCGAAGCACTCCTGCTCGACGGGCATCGCGTGGATACGGCGAACAGCGGCGCCGCCGCGCTCGATCGACTCGCCGAGCGGAGCTACGACCTCGTGTTCAGCGACATGAAGATGCCGGGCATGAGCGGCGTGGGGCTATACGACGAAGTAGCGCGCCGGCGACCCGGTTTCGAGCGCCGGATCATCTTCGTGACCGGAGACACCTTGAACCCGCTGACGAAGCAGTTTCTCGACCGGACGGGCGCCCCAAGCTTGAGCAAGCCGTTCGGCCTCGACGCCGTCCGCCGTCTGGTTCCGCAGCACGCCTCGGTGCTGCGCGCGAGCGACGCGGAAGTCGCGCTCCGCGCCTGAGCCGGCGCCGGCTCAGATCGAACCGGGCGGGCGGCGCCTCCCCCATTCGCACTGCTGCTCGTACGCATGCGCCGCGCGCAACAAGGTAGCCTCGTCGAAGTGACGCGCGATCAGCTGCAGGCTGATTGGCAGACCTGACTGCGTGAAGCCACACGGGACGGCGATGGCCGGCAGTCCGGCCAGCGCGGCGGGGGTCACGTAAGAGCGCCGCGTGAAGAAGCGGCCGGCGACCTCGTGCCGGCTGGTGATGACGGCGCGCGCGGCGGCGATCGGCGGAGCCGCCTGATGCGCCGTCGGGCAGAGGAGCAGATCGTGGCGTGCCAGCGCGCCGCGCATCTCGGCGCGCAGGCGCACGCGCGCGCGCGCGGCCCGCTGCTGGATCGCGGCCGGAATCAGGCGCGGCTGTCAAGAGACGGCGACGCGTGCCCTGGTCGTAGTCCATCGCCCGCGTGCGCAGCCAGCGATCGTGCACGCCGGCGCCGTCGGAGTCGGCCAGGGCCATGAAGATCGCGCCCGCGAACGGCACGAGGCCGAGCGAGATCTCCTCGGTGACGGCGCCGAGCCGCTCGAGACACGCGCGCCGCCTCGACGACGGCTCCCCTCACCTCGACGTCGGTCTCGGGCCCGAAGGTCAGCTCGCGGATGATCCCGACGCGGAGGCCCCGGACTCCGTCGGCCAAGGTGCGCGCGTAGTCCGGCACAGGCTCCCGGCTCGACAGCGGATCCTTCGGGTCGTATCCCGCGATCGTCTGCAGGAGCCACGCCGCGTCCTCGACGGTGCGGCTGAGGGGTCCGGGCGTGTCCATCGACCAGCTCAGCGGAAACGAGCCGTGACGCGACACGCGGCTCCAGGTCGGCCTGAGCCCGACGACGCCGCAGAACGAGGCGGGCGATCGCACGGAGCCGCCGGTGTCCTCGCCGAGGGAGACGCCGCAGAGCCCGGCCGCGACCGCGATGCCCGAGCCCGACGACGACCCGCCCGGGTCGTGGTCGAGATTCCACGGATTCCGGGGCTGGCCGAACGGGAACTGCTGGGTGCCGCCGAGGGCGAACTCCGTCAGGTTCAGCTTACCCAGGAGGATCCCGCCGGCCGCGTTGAGGCGTGAGATGGTCGTCGCGTCCTCGGCGGGAACGTGATGCTCCATGATTCGCGAGCCGCACGTCGTGCGCACGCCGGCGGTGTCGAACTGATCCTTCACCGCATACGGCACGCCGTGGAGCGGCCGCGAGCGGCGTGCCGCGCATCACGGCCGCCTCGGCCCGCCTCGCCGTGTCCAGCGCCGCGTCCGGCAGCACGGTGATGTAGGCGCGGAGCCGCGGATCGAGCCGCTCGATCCGCTCGAGATAGAGCTCGCGTGAGCTCGACCGGCGACACCTGCCGCTCGCGCACGAGCGCGGCGAGCGCCCGCGCGCCAGAAACGCGAGATCGGCACGATCCGCTGTCATGGAGCCGACGAGGCTCGCCGCAGCCCGGGAACGGGCTCGACCGCCTCGAGGGACAGCTCCGCCAGCGGGCTCAACGCCTCGATCGAGCGCGTTGAGCCGGTGCGTCACCTCCGTGAGGTCGTCGGACGTGACGGGCAGCGCGAGCGCCGCCGCGAGCGCGCCTACCGCTCCCTCGTCAGATCGGTCACGTGCGCGCGATCCGGCTCGGGCCCTCAGCAGGCCGGGCGGCGCAGCACCTCGGGCGAGATCTTGCGCGCCACGAGCTTGCCGTCGCGGCTGTCGCAGACCAGGCGGCGGTTCTCCACGACGACGCGGCCGCGCAGGATCGTCGTCACCGGCCAGCCCTGGATCGCCCAGCCTTCCCAGGGGCTGTAGTCGCTGACGTGGAAGTCCTCCCGGGCGAGCGTCTTCCTGATCGCCGGGTCGATGATCGCGATGTCCGCGTCGCTGCCCGGGAGCGATGACGCCTTCTTCGGATAGAGGCCGAGGATCTTCGCGGCGTTGGTCGACGTGACGTCGGCGAACCGCTCGAGCGACATCCGCCGCTTCACGACGCCCTCGGAGTAGACGATGCCCATGCGCGCCTCGGCGCCGAGGTTGCCGCCGGTGACGTTCTCGAGGTCTTGCCCGCGCAGCTTGAGCTCGAGCGACGTCGGAAACTCGTCGGTCGCCGTCGTCGAGACGCCGTCGCGCACGAGCCCGTTCCAGAGGGCCGCCTGGTCCTCGGGGTACTTCAGCGAGGGGTACGTGTGATAGCAGAACCCGCGCGGGCTCTTGTAGTCCTCGGCGGTGAAGCACGCGTAGTGATGCAAGGTCTCGGCGTAGATCGGATACCCCCCGGCGCGCGCCTCCGCCACCGCGTCCACGCCCTCGCGGGCCGAGGTGTGGACGAAGTAGACGCCCGCGCCCGTGTGGGCCGCCAGCTGGATCGTGCGGCGGAACGCGAGCTTCTCGGAGAGCTTGTTGTGCACGAGCGGGCAGCAGCCAGCCGTCCGTCTGCTTCTCCTCGCGGAACTTCTCGTACATGAACTGCACGATGTCGTGGTCCTCGGCGTGCACGACCATGATGCCGTTGTGCGGGGCGATCTTCTCCATCGCGAGCTGGATCCGCCCGTAGTCGAGCCGGTACGGGTGCCGCTTGGGATGCGGGGGCAGCACCTCCACCGTGAACACCTTGAAGCTCGGAAAGCCCGCCTGGACCGCCTCCGGCAGCTGATCGAAGAGCGTGATCGGCAAGGCGCCCTGGAGCGCCACGTGGAAGGAATAGTCGGCGTACGAGTTGCCCTTCCAGCGCGCGGCGCGCGTCTCGATCACCTGCTGCACGTCGGTGCCCTGGCCTCACGAAGCAGAAGTCGACGTGGGTGGTCGTCCCGCCGAACACCATCCCACGCGTGTCCTCTTCCGGCCCGAGGGTGTGGAGGTTCTCCTCCGGCTGCATCGAGATGAAGTGCGCCAGGTGCGTGTGGGGCTCGATGCCGCCCGGCACCACGATCTTTCCGGCCGGCGTCGATCACCCGGCCCGCCTGGAGCCCGTGCTCGGGCAGGCCGAGGGCGACGATGCGCTCGCCTTCGATGCCCACGTCCCACCGGCCGACGCCCTGCGGCGTCACCACGTCGCCCCCGCGAATCACGAGATCCAGCATCGCCGTCCTCCTTCGGATGTCCCGCGCCCTCCGGTACCACGCGCCGGGGCGCCCGGTCAAGGCGACGCGCGCGGCCGTTCCGCTTGACAGAAATTGCGACCGCCTCTATAAATTGCGACCGCCTCTATAGGAGAAACCCGGGAGGGTTCAATCGATGATGGTCTCGTCTCGACTTCGGCTCACCTTGGTTCTTGCGTTGGCGGCGCTGACCCTCGTCACCGCCACATCCCTCACGGCCGAACACGTCGTCGTCCTCACGAGGGCCGCGAAGGGTCAGTGCTGGACGGGATCAGTCCGAGGCCGCCGGGTCAAGGCCGAGTGTACCGGCGCGCGAAGGCAGATGGACGACTTCGGCGTGGACTTCAGGCGGGGATCGCGACTCTTCTTCAGGAGCTCGACGTCGTCGAGGGCCTTGCCGGCGCCGCGGGCGGCGCAGCTCAACGGGTCGTCCGCCACGCGCACCGGCAGCTGAGTCACGTGCTGCAGTAGCCAGTCGATCCCGCGCAGGAGCGCGCCGCCGCCCGTCAGCACCACGCCCTTCTCGATGATGTCGGCCGCGAGCTCGGGCGGCGTCCGCTCGAGACACGTCCGGACCGTCTCGACGATGGTCATGACCGGCTCGCGCAGCGCCTCACGGATCTCCTCGTCGGTGATGACCAGGGTCTTGGGGACGCCGTCGACGAGGTCGCGGCCCTTGACCTCCATCGAGGTTCGCTCCAGAGCCTCGGGATGGGCGGAGCCCAGCGCGATCTTGATCTCTTCCGCGCGACGCTCGCCCACCAGCAGCCGATAGTGCTTGCGGATGTGCTGGATGATCGCCTCGTCCATCTCGTCGCCGGCGATCCTGACCGAGTTGCAGTACACCGTGCCGGACATGGAGATGACGGCCACCTCGGTCGTCCCGCCGCCGATATCGACGACCAGATGGCCGCCCGGCTCGTGAATCGGCAGGCCCGCGCCGATGGCCGCGGCCGTCGGCTCCTCGATCAGATAGACCTCGCGCGCGCCGGCCTGCAGCGCGGCATCGCGCACGGCGCGCTTCTCGACCTGAGTGATGCCCGACGGGACGCCGACGACCACCCGGGGACGGTCGAGGACCCAGGCTCGCTTGCGCCCGGACGAGATCTGCCGCGCGCGCTCGATGAAGTACTTCAACATCCGCTCGGTCACGTCGAAATCGGCGATGACGCCGTCCTTCAACGGGCGCAGCGCCTGGATGTTCTCCGGCGTGCGGCCGAGCATCGCCTTGGCCTCGTGACCCGACCCCGATCACCTCGTTGTCGGTGCGGCGGATCGCGATGATCGACGGCTCATTGAGGACGATGCCCCGGCCCCGCACGAACACGAGTGTGTTGGCCGTTCCGAGGTCGATCGCCAGGTCCGACGAGAAGAGCCCAAACAGACGGTCTGATAGCATCGGCGCCACAGCTAGCAATCCCCGCGCCACGGGCTGCGCGTTCCCGAACTGCGTGATTCGAAAAGTCGCCGCACGGCCGGACGCCGGGGTCGGGTGATCGGGCGGTGACAGCCGCGACGTCCGGCGGACAGCGCGCGAACGTCCGGGAGCGTCAACCGCACGACCTTCCGCTCGCTACACCTTGCCCCAGTAGGCGCGATCCGCCGGGAAGACTGTCTTGCAGCGCGTCGGCGCGGTCGGCCCGTCCAGGGTGTCGGCCGCGGCGCGCCAGGTCGCGTAGTGCGGCGCGGCCCGGTGGGCTTCCAGCGCCGCCGCGTCCTTGTACACCTCGTAGAAGTAGTAGACGTTCTCGTCCTGGTCGTCCTGCAGCACGTTGAACTGCAGGCAGCCGGGCTCGTCCCTCTCGGAGCCGAGTGCGTCGATCTCGATCGCCTCGAGGAAACGCTTCTTCTGGTCCGGCTTCACACGCACCTTCACCCAGATCGCTAGCATTGCGGCCTCCTGTCAGTCGGTCACGCCGGATGGTAACGCGAAGCGGTGGCCTGTTGCCGGACTAAAGCAGATCGGGATGGGCAAAAACGCGTGTGCACTTCTTACGTGGTGCCGAGCCCGCTGCGCGCGAGAGGCTCCGCGGTCGTTTCCAAAGCCCACGCAATCGCGTGCCTCTATTTCGCTCGATCGCGGGGGCACAGCGGCAAGTTCGATCGATCCACAGACCCACACTGAGGGGCCCCCGAGGCCCCCTTCAGTTTTCTGACCTTGCCTGGCTTCAGCTGACGGCGCGCAGTATAGTGCGACGATGACCGACTATCGCACCATCGAGCGTCAGCTCACCGACGCCCTCGGCCTGCAGCGGCGTCCCGTCGCCGTCGCGTTCCGGCCGGCTCCGCCGGCGGGTCTGCCAAAGTTCAGCGGGACCGAGCCCTCGGGCTGTAGCTTCTGGCGGCTTGCCGCCGCGGAGCGCGCCTTCTACACCGTTCCCGCCGATCATCACAACTGCCCGATCGGCAGCTACACGCACAACATCGCCTTGCCGCCGGATCGCGCGGCCGAGCTCCCGCAGACGCTCACGCTCATGACCGAGCTGGGCTATCTCAAGATGGACGAGGTTCAGGGAATTGCGCGCCTGGCTCAGACGCCGGGCGTCGTCATCTATGCGCCGCTCGCCGAGTCTCCGGTGGACCCGGACGTCGTGCTCGTCGCCGGCAGACCCGGCCGCGTGATGCTCCTGCAAGAGGCGGCGCTGCGAGCCGGCATCGCCGCGCCCGCGCCGCTCCTCGGCCGGCCCACGTGTATGGCGCTGCCCGCCTCGATCGCTCATGGTGTCATCGCCAGCGCGGGATGCGTCGGCAATCGGGTGTACACCGGCCTCGGCGAGGACGAGCTCTACGTGATGGTCCCGGGCAAAGACGTCGCGCGAGTGGCAGCGGAGGCTCAGACGATCGCGAGCGCCAACCTGAAGCTGTCCGACTACCATCGCGAGCGCCGGCGCGCCCTGGCGACCGAATAGCGAGATGCCGGACACGTCGGACGCTCCGCTCCAGTTCCAGCTGCGCAAGCTCGGCCACGTGGTGCTCAACGTCACCGATCTCGAGAGGTCGGTGCGCTTCTACACCGAGGTGCTCGGCCTTGCCATCAGCGACCGATACCCGGACAGCATGGTGCCGGGTGGGATGGTCTTCATGCGCTGCAACGCCGATCACCACGGCGTGGCGCTGATTGGCGGCGCCCGCGCGAGCGATCCGAGCAGCCTCAATCACTTCGCCTTCGAAGTAGCGACGCTCGACGAGGTCTTCCGCGCGCGGGCGTGGCTCCGCAAGTACGGCGTGCCGATCGTGTTCGAGGGGCGCCGGCGGGCCGGCTGCCAGATCGCGGTCGAGTTCCAGGACCCCGACGGCAACAATCTCGAGGTCTACTGGGGCATCGATCAGGTCGGCACGAACGGCTACGTGCGGCCGGCCAGCGAGTGGCGCCAGGCGCGCACCCTCGAGGAGGCGGTCGCACACTTGCCGCCGGGCCAGCGGCTGCCGCTCTACTCCGCATGAGAAGCCGCCGGGCGGATGTGAGCGCGGCGGCCGCGGTGCTCCACCGCCTCCGAGCGGTATAATCCCGCGCGCGCCGCCTGCGGGGATCGACTCCGTCGCGCCGGGCGCCGAGGGGAGCGCCGGGCACTGCCCAGCCTGAACCTGATCGGCCAGTCACTGCTCGCCGGGTTGTTCACCGGCGGCCTCTACGCGCTGCTCGGCCTGGGCCTCAGCCTGACGTGGGGCCTGCTCCGCGTCATCAACCTCGCCAACTTCGCGCTGGCGTTTCTCGGGGCGTACCTCACCTACCAGCTGGCGACCGTGCTCCGGCTCGATCCGATCCTCACGCTCGTCGTGATCGTCCCCGGATTCTTCGTGATCGGGATCGCGCTCGAAGCAGGCTTCCTCCACTTCGAGATCGACGAGCTCACGTCGCTGATCGTGACCTTCGGGCTCACGGTCATCCTCGAGAGCCTGATCCAGTGGATCTGGACGGCCGACTTCCGTCGCCTCGAGTCGCCGTACATGCGCGTGTCGCTGAAGCTCGGGGGCTTCTTCATCGGCCTCGGCGGGTTCCTCGCGTTCGCCGCGGCGGCGGCGCTCACGCTCGCTACTTGGGCGTGGCTCCGCTGGAGCTATCTCGGCAAGGCCGCGCGCGCCAGCGCGCAGGACGGCCCGATGGCCAGCGCGTTCGGCGTCAATCGCCGCCGCCTGGCGCTCCTGCTCGCCGGCCTGAGCTCGGCGTACGCCGCGGTCGCGGGTCTCTTCATCGCCCTCAACCACACCCTGGCGCCGTCGCAGATCTATTCGTGGATCGGCGTCGTGTTTGCGGCCGTCATCATCGGCCGGCTCGGCAACGCGCTCGGGCTCTTCGCGGCGTCGATCTTCATCGCCACCAGCGAAGCGCTGACCATGGCGGTCACCGCGCCGGGCTGGGCGCCCCTCGTGTCGTTCACGCTCCTGATCCTCATCTTGGTGCTGCGGCCCGAGCTGTGAGCGCGTCCCGGCTCCCCCCGGTGGTCCCGCTCGCCGTGGCGGCCGTCGCGCTCGCCCTCGTGCCGGCGCTGAAGCTCCCCGCCTTCTACGAATCGTTCCTCTTCCTCGTGTTCTTCTGGGTGTCGCTGGCGACGAGCTGGAACATCCTGAGCGGCTACGCCGGCTACTTCAGCTTCGGTCACGCCGCGTTCTTCGGCGCGGGCGTGTACACGACGGCGACCCTCACGACCGCGCTCGACGTCCCGTTTCTCTGGACCTTGCCGCTGGCCGGCCTGGTCGCGGCGCTCCTCGGGAGCGCGATCGCCGCGGTCGTCTTCCGCGTCCGCGGCGTCAGGGGCGAGCTCTTCGGGCTCTTGACCCTGGCGATCACCTTCGTGCTGTCGACGATCGCCCTCAACACGCGGCTCGACGGCGGGCCCGGCGTATTCCTGGCCGCGGTGCCCATCCCGACACTCTTCGGCGCGCCGGCGACCACCTTGTACCACCTGGCGCTCGGCGTCGCGTTGCTCTCGACCTTCGCGGCGCTCGCGATCCACCGCTCGCGGTGGGGCATGGGGCTCTTCGCCATCCGCGACGACGAGGACGTCGCCGAGGTCCTCGGCGTCCCCACCTATCGCTACAAGCTCGTCGCCTTCGCGCTGAGCTGCTTCATCGCCGGGCTGATCGGCGGCATCCACGCGATGTTCGTGTCGTACGTGACCGTCGCCGAGACGTTCGCCGTCGGTCTCGCGGTCGACGCGATCATGATGGCTGCGCTCGGCGGCACCCGCTTCTGGTACGGGCCGGCGCTGGGCGCCCTCATCATCACCGCGCTCACGCAGTCGCTCACCGGCGGGGAGAGCGCGATCCTGAACCGAGCGCTCATCGGCGCGATCCTGATCGTCGTCATCGTCTTCCTGCCCGACGGCGTCGCCGGCGGCTTGAGCCGCGCCGCGTCGCGCGAGGGTCGCGCCCGTCGCGGCGCCGGCGAGCGCCGTGCCGGCCATCGTCGACGCGCCGACGCGTGCCCAGGCGCGTCCCGCTGCTCGGCTGCACCGACGTGACGAAGGCCTTCCGCGGTCTCCAGGCCCTCGCCGGCGTGACCCTGGAGGTCCGGGCGGGCGAGATCCTCGGGCTCATCGGCCCCAACGGATCGGGCAAGTCGACCTTGATCAACGTGGTCAGCGGCTACTACCGGGCCGACGGGGGCCGAGTGCTGCTCGACGGCCTGGACATCGTCCGCGTGCGCGCGCACCGCATCGCCGGGCTCGGCGTGGCCCGCACCTACCAGATCCCGCGCTCGTTCGGCCGGCTCACCGCCGTCGACAACGTCGCGCTCGCGGCCATGTTCGGCGTGCGGCCACGGCCGGGCGGCGGGCCAAAGCCTGGCGCGCTCCTGGCTCGCGTTCACCGGCCTCGAGGCCAAGGCCGACGCCTTGCCCGGCGAGCTGAACCTGCTCGAGCGAAAGTTTCTCGATCTCGCCCGCGCCCTCGCCTCCGAGCCGAGACTGGTGCTGCTGGACGAGGTGCTCTCGGGCCTGACGCCCGCGCAGATGACGGATGCGCTCCGCCTCGTGCGTCGCATTCGCGACCGCGGCACAACCGTCGTCTTCGTCGAGCACATCATGCGGGCCGTCCTCGACCTCGCGGACCGCGTGGTGGTGCTGAGCGGCGGGCGGGTGATCGCCGAAGGCCTCCCGCGCCAGGTCATGCGCGATCCGGACGTGGTCCGCGCCTACCTCGGGAAGGCCTATGCTTGACGTTCGAGCATCTCGAAGTCGCCCACGGCGACGCCGTTGCGGTCTGGGACGTGTCGCTCGCCGTCGGCGCCAGCGAGCTCGTCACCGTGGTGGGGCCGAACGGCGCCGGGAAGACCACGCTCATCGACGCGATCGCGGGCCTCTTGCCGGTTCGCGGCGGCCGGGTGCGGCTCGACGGGCGCGATCTGGCGTCGGTGCCGGCGCACGCGCTCTGCGGTCAGGGGATCGCGCTGGTCCCCGAAGGTCGGCGGCTCTTCCCGGCCATGACGGTCGAGGAGAACCTCGAGATGGGCTGCTATGCCCCGGCCGCGCGAGCGCGCCGCCAGCCGGAGCCTCGAGCGCGTCTACGGGATCTTCCCCATCCTGCGCGAGCGTCGACGACAGCTGGCCGGCTCGCTCTCGGGAGGTCAGCAGCAGATGGTCGCGATCGGACGCGCGCTGATGGCGATGCCCCGGCTCCTGCTCCTCGACGAGCCCTCGCTCGGCCTGGCGCCGCAGATCGTCGATCAGGTCTTCGAGGTGGTCGCCGCGATCCACGCCGACGGTGTGGCGGTGCTCCTCGTGGAGCAGAACATCGTCCAGGCGTTCGCGATCGCCGCGCGCGCCTACGTCCTCGAGCAGGGGCGCATCGTCGCTGAGGGCACGCCGTCCGAGCTCGCGCAGGACGCGCGAATCCGCGAAGCGTACCTCGGCCAGCAGTGAATCAGCCGACCGGGCTCTGCAGGCGGAAGTGCTGCTCGGGCACGGGATAGCGCGCCGCGCCGATGTCGATCGCGACCTGCAGCATGTCCCGAGGTTCCATGACTGCGATCCCCCATCTCTCCGACGGGGCGTTGAAGTCGCCTCCGGCCTTGGCGCACAGTAGACCAAAGTCCCACGGGGCTCCGGCATCCGACCAAGGTCTCATTGTTGGCGGGTGCCGCCCCCCGATTCTCTGGGCGCACCCTGGACTCGACTGGAACCGGCCCGGACAGACGCCCGACCCTGAGGGCGGAGAGGCGCGACAATGCTACAAACGCTGGCACGCAACTGGTGGGCGGTCGTCCTGCGAGGTGTCTTCGCCGTGCTCTTCGGGCTTGGCACATTCCTCTGGCCGGACCTCACCCTGGCCGCCCTCGTCCTGATCTACGGCGCGTATCTCTTCATCGACGGGATTCTGGCGGTGTATCGGCGTTCGCGCGACGGCGTGAAGGCGCGTTTCCCTGGGGTGTCTTCCTGGCCGGCCTGGTGAGTCTCGCGGCGGCCTCTTCAGCCTCTTTTGGCCCGGTGCTCACGGCGCTCGCGCTCCTCTATCTGATCGCGGCGTGGGCCATCGTTCGGGGCGTCTTCGAGATCATCGCCGCGATTCACTTGCGCCGCGAGCTGACGAACGAATGGCTGCTCGTGCTGAACGGCGTTCTGTCGTCCTGCTCGGCATCGCCCTCATCGCGCTCCCGGAGCGGGGGTGCTTGCCGTACTCTGGCTCATCGGCGCCTTCGCGATCGTGGCGGGAATCCTGCTGATCGTCCTGGGCTTCCGGCTCAAGGGCGTGAAGGGCGTGGCCACCCGGCGCCTCGCCTATGGCAGATAGGATGGGCTCGACGGAGGGACATAGCAGACGCTGTATCCGCGACATGCGGCCCGCTCGCTTCCGGTCGTGCTGGCGATCCTGCTCGCCGCTCCTTCGCTTCCGCGGCCCCGCAAGCCCCGCCGCCGCCGACGGCGCCGCAAGCCCAGGCCCAGCAAGCCCCGCCGCCCGGAGACGGAACCGAAGTCCGCCATTCAAGCCGGAGGAGCTCGAGCAGATCGTGGCGCCCATCGCGCTCTATCCGGATCCACTGGTCGCGCAGGTCATGATGGCGTCGACGTATCCACTGGAGGTCATCCAGGCCGCCCGGCTCGTGAAGGCCAACCCGAAGCTCAAGGACACGGCGCTCAACGAAGAGCTCAAGAAATACGACTGGGACGACAGCGTGAAGTCGCTGGTCAGCTTCCCTCAGACTCTCGCGCTCATGAACGAGAAGATCGACTGGATGCAGAAGCTCGGCGACGCCTTCCTCGATCAGAGGAAGGAAACCATGGACGCTATCCAGCGCCTGCGGGCGAAGGCCCAGGCGGAGGGTAACCTGCAATCGAACGAGCAGCAAAAAGTCATCGTCGAGGCGGCGGCGGCGCAGCCGGCGCAACCGGGTCAGCCGGCGCCACCGGCGGAGCAGACCATCATCAAGATCGAGCCTGCGAGTCCGCAGGTGGTCTACGTACCGAGCTACAACCCGACCGTCGTGTACGGAGCTTGGCCGCCGGCCTATCCGCCCTACTACCCCTACCCGCCCGCGTACCCCTGGGGCGCGGCCGCGGTCTCGTTCGGCGTGGGGATGGCGGTCGGCGCCGCGGTCTGGGGCGGCTGTAACTGGGGCGGCGGCGACGTGGACATCGACGTCAACAAGAACAACAACTTCACTAACAACGTGAACACTCGGCGACAGAGCCAACAAGATCAAGAATGAGCGGGGCAGCGGCCCTCAGGGCGGCAAGGAATCGTTCAAACACAATCCGGAGCACCGTAAGGGAGCCCAGTATCGCGACAAGGGCACCCAGCAGAAGTACGGCCGCGGCAGCAGTCCCCAGGCTGGCACGCGCGACGCGTACCGCGGCCGAGGCGACCAGGGCGGCGGCCGGCAAGACGCGGGCCGCGGTGGGGGTCCGACGGCGAGCACTCGAGAGGGCGGTGGTCGGCAAGACGCGGGCCGCGGTGGAGGTCCGACGGCGGGCACTCGCGAGGGCGGTGCGGGCGGCGGGGGCGGGCGTGAGGCTGGAGGATTCGAGGGCATGGGACAAGGTCGTGAGACGCGAGCCGATAGCCAGCGCGGCCAGTCCAGTGTCAACTCCTCGCGCGCGAGCGGCCACAGCGCCGGCGGCGGTGGTAGCCGAGGGGGCGGCAGCAGCTACAGCGGTGGCGGTGGCAGCCGAGGGCGGCGGGGGCGGATACTCCGGCGGCGGTGGCGGAGGCGGCAGCAGGGGTGGCGGCGGAGGCAGAGGCGGAGGCGGCGGCGGGAGAGGCGGGGGCGGAGGGCGGCGATGAGAACCCTGGCCATCGCGCTCGCGATCGTGATCGGCTCTTCACGGCGCCGGCTTCGCCGCGGCCGGCCAGAAGAGCTTCGAGTCCCTGGACGACGCCGTCAATGCGCTCGTCGGGGCATTTCGCGCCGCCGACCGAAAGGCGCTCGTCGAGATCCTCGGGCCCAAAGGCGTTCCGATAGTCTGGTCCGGTGACAACGTCGCCGACCGCGCGGCATTCCAGCGGTTCGTGGCGGCCTACGATCGCTCTCATCGGCTGGAGGGCGGTGGCGGGAAGGTCGTTCTGTATGTCGGCGACGACGACTACCCGCTGCCCATTCCTCTGGTGCCGGACGGCCCGACGTGGTTCTGGGACACGGACGCCGGAGACGAGGAGCTCCTCTATCGCCGGATCGGGCGCAACGAGCTCGCGACGATCCAGGTGTGTTTGGCCTACGTCGATGCCCAGCGCGAATACTATTCGAGGGACCGGGGCGCCGGCGTTCTCGAGTTCGCGCAGCGCCTGGAGAGCACCAAGGGCAAGCGGGACGGCCTCTATTGGGAGACCCGCCCTGGCGAAAGGCAGAGCCCGATCGGCCCGCTCGTCGCCGAGGCGAGAGCGGCCGGTTACACGAAGCGCGAACCCGGCAAGCGGGCGCCCTATCACGGCTACCTGTATCGCCTGCTGCTCGCGCAGGGTACCGACGCGCCCGGCGGAGCCTACAACTACGTCGTCAAAGGACACATGATCGGCGGGTTCGCGCTCGTCGCCTATCCGGCCACGTACGGCGTCTCGGGCATCATGACGTTCCTCGTGAACCACGACGGCGTCGTGTACCAGAAGGACTTCGGGCCGAACACCCCGCAGGTGGCAAATGCGATGAAGACGTTCAATCCGGACAAGACGTGGACGAAGGTCGCGTCCGACGCGAGCCCGCGATGACGGCGGTTCGAGGCCTGCTCGCGCTGGGACTCTGCACGAGCCTGCTCGCCGGTTGCACGTACTACGGGGTCGCGCCGGGCGCGCCGGCTACGGTCTCCACGTTCGATCGTTCGTGGTCCGCCGCCCGCGGCGCGATGCTGGAGGAGGGCGTGCGGATCACCCAGGAAGACCGCTCGACCGGAACCTTGCGCGGTGACCGTAGCGGGATCGGCGTGCTCGCGCTGGTGCACACGCAGGCCGACGGAAGCGTCCGCGTCGAGTTCAAGACCGTCGGCGCTACCACAGTCGACCCGCAGCTGATCGAGCGCATTTCAGCTTCCTACGATCGACAGATGGGGCGCTGAACCAGGATCTTGACCTGTCCGGCAGTCGGTCGTCGAGCCCGCCCCGCGTCTTGCCCTGGGATTGACGGTGGTCTAGCATGTCGAGCGTCCCATTACAGGAGGACAGGGCGATGGCACTGATCAAGGTGACAGACTTGGCGTACGGGCGGCTCCGGTCGCCGGACCTCGATACGGCGGAGGAGTTCCTCACCAACTTCGGCATGGTGCGGTCGGCGCGGACCAATACGGCGCTCTACATGCGCGGTACCGATGCGCCGCATCACCTCCACGTCACGGAGAAGGGCGATCCCGGCTTCGTCGGCATCGCCTACTATGCGGCCAGCCTGAACGACCTGAAAAAGGTGTCCAAGGCTCCGGGCGCCTCGGAGGTCGAAGACATCGACGAGCCGGGCGGCGGCAAGCGGGTTCGGCTGAAGGAGCCGAACGGCTACCAGATCGAGGTCGTCTACGGCATCAAGAAGCTCAAGCCGATCGTGGTGAAGCGCCAGCCGCTCAACCTCGGATCGGAAGGCCTCAAGCGCGCCGGCAAGGTGATGCGGATCCACACGGGCTCCTCGCGGGTCAAGCGGATCGGCCACGCGGTCATGGCGTCGCCGAAGGTCGTCGAGACGGCGCGGTGGTTCCGCGACACGCTCGGCTTCGTCTGCTCGGATGACGTCTACGCCGGGAGCAAGGAAAACATCATCGGCTCGTTCAACCGGCTCGATCGCGGGAGCACGTACGTCGACCATCACGTGTTCTTCTGCGTCAAGAACGAGCGCGCCGGCCTGAACCACTTCTCATTCGAGGTCGCCGACATCGACGACGTGTTCACCGGCCACGAGCATCTGAAGAAGATGGGCAAGTACGAGCACATGTGGGGCATCGGGCGCCATCTGCTCGGAAGCCAGATCTACGACTACTGGTCGGATCCGTGGGGCCGCGTGCACGAGCACTGGTCCGACACGGACCGGCTGAACACGAAGAACGGCTCGAACCTGATCTCGGCGGAAGACGGGCTCACCTCGCAGTGGGGCGAGCGGCCGCCGGAGCGATTCCTCAATCGAGTGATCGCGTAGCGCAGCCGTCCGACCTCGACGTCAATGCCCCGCCGGTTCGAACGGGCCGGCGGGGCAATCCTTTTCGCCGCCGGCGCTCGGCCCGCCGCGCTCCGCCGACCGGACGCCGCGACGCGGCTGTGGTACGGTCCGAGTGTTCGATCGCGGCGAGGAGGACGTGATGACACTCCAGGAACAGCTCGACAAATTACGCGAGGCATCCAAGGCGCGGATCCCCGCGGAGGCGCGGGCGATCATGGAGCGCAGCGTCGACGACCTGCGGGCTTCCGGGATCATGAGCCGGATCACGAAAGTCGGCCAGCCGGCGCCGGACTTCACCTTGCCCAACGCCGCCGGCCGCGAGGTGAGCCTCGCCGAGCTGCGAGCCCGCGGCCCCGTCGTGCTGTCCTTCTACCGCGGCCGCTGGTGACCCTACTGCAATGCAGAGCTGGCAGCTCTGCAGCGGGCCCTGCCCCAGATCACCGGCGCTGGGGCCAGCCTCGCGGTCATCTCGCCTCAGGTGGCGAGGACACCACGGGAGACGGAGGAACCCCAGGCGTTCGCATTCGAGATGCTGCGCGACTTCGGCAATCGCGCTGCCGAATCGTACGGCCTGGTCTTCACCCTGCCCGACGATCTGCGCGAGGTCTACACGAAGTTCGGCATCGACCTCGCGCGCGGCAATGGTGACGGCACGTGGCGACTGCCCGTGCCGGCTCGGTTCGTGACCGACCGCCAGGGCGTCGTACGCGCGGTCGACGCCGATCCGGACTACACGCGCCGGCCGGAGCCGGCGCAGACGGTAGAGATCCTCGAGCGGTTGCGCCCCTCGTGAGGGACGACGGTGACGGCAGCGCCTGACGGACTGAATCCAAAGATCGAGACTCGGGAAATCGTCTTCGAGGCCGGGCGCACCCTGCTGAACGGTGCGCTCCTGAGTGACGCGTCCTCGAGCAAGGAGTGATCATGCCGGGCACCGGAATCGAGATCATCGGCATGATCTCGACGACGCTCGCCTCCGAGATCTACGGCAAGTCGATCATCACCGGCGCTGTGGACCCCCGCTTCATCGCCGAGTTCGCGCGTGTCCACGAGGACGGCGGCTTCGACCGGGTGCTGGTCGGCTACGGCTCGACCGGCGCCGGACGGCTTCGTGGTCACCGCGCACGCCGCGACCGCGACGACGCGGCTCGGCTTTCTCATCGCCCATCGACCAGGGTTCGTCGCGCCGACGCTCGCCGCGCGCAAGGCCGCCTCGCTGGATCACGTGACCGGCGGACGCATCGCGCTCCACATCATCACCGGCGGCAGCGACGCCGAGCAGCAGCGCGACGGCGACTTCCTCGACCACGACGCCCGCTACCGCCGCACCGACGAGTATCTCGAAGTCCTGCGCCGGACCTGGACGAGCGACCGCCCGTTCGACTTCGACGGCGAGTTTTACCGGGTACGCGGCGCGTTCTCCGAGGTGAAGCCGCTGCAACAGCCGGCGATCCCGATCTACTTCGGCGGCGCCTCCGGCCCGGCGCTCGCGGTCGGCGCGCGGCACTCGGACGTGTACGCGCTCTGGGGCGAGCCGGTCGCGGCCATTCGCCGGTCGATCGCCGAGGTCCGCGCCGCGGCGCCGCCCGGGCGGGCGCCGCGCTTCAGCGTGTCGGTGCGGCCCATCCTCGGCGCGACCGAGGACGCGGCCTGGGCGCGCGCGCGTTCCATCCTCGAGCGCATCGTCGAGCTGCGGGGCGGCGCGAAGACGCCGGCACGGCCGCAGAGTATCGGCTCGCAGCGGCTGCTCGATCTCGCCGCGCGGGGCGAGGTACACGACAAGCGCCTCTGGACCGCGATCGCCGCCGCCACCGGAGCGGCCGGCAGCACCACGGCGCTGGTCGGCACGGCGGAGCAGGTCGCCGAATCGCTGCTGGATTACTACGATGCCGGCGCGAGCACCGTGCTGATCCGTGGATTCGATCCGCTGCGGGACGCGATCGAGTTCGGGCGCGATCTGATCCCGATCGTGCGAGCCGGCGTCGAGCGCCGCGAGCGGCAGGCCGTCGTCGCCGGCTCGCGGGCCACGTGAGCCGCACGCCGGCGCGTCTCGCCACGGCGCTCGGCGCCGGCGGGCGCCCGCCCTCTCGCCCCGTCCTGGCGGTCGCGCGGCCCTGCGACCGTCGCCGCCGGTCGAATCGGGGGTTGCGCAGCGAGGGCCAAAGCGCGGTAGAGTATGGCGAGCGAAGCGGTACATGGATGGCGTCGGGAGCCCTATCGGTGCTCCGGGGAGGGACACGATGATCCAGGCGAAACGGCTCGGTCACGTCGTGCTGAATGTCCGGAATGCCGAGAAATCGCGAGACTTCTATACGCAGACTCTCGGCCTGAAGGTGGCCCACGAAAATCTGGAGCGCGGCGCGGTGTTCCTCAGCTTCGGCAAGGAGCACCACGACCTCGCGCTGTTCCAGCAGGCGACCGGCGAGCCGCCGGCGAAGTCCCAGCCGGGTCTGCATCACGTCGCGTGGCGGCTCGACAATTTCGAGGAGCTCCGGGCCGCCTACAAAGAGCTCAAGCGGATGGGAATCCCGCTCGACAGCACGGCCGAGCACAACGTGACGCGCAGCGTCTACTTCTTCGATCCGGACGGTAACCGCGTCGAGCTCTACTGCGACATGGTCGAGAACGGGTTCGAGACCATGCAGACGGTGGGCCCCAAGCGCGACCCGCTGGATCTGGACTAGCCCCCGCGCGGTTCGGCCCCGGCCCCTGCGAAGCTCCGCGACGCCGGTCAGCGCCAGGCGCGGTGATCGGCGTCGTCGTTCGTCACGGCTTCGACGACAGCGCCTTCACGAGTCGATAGAGGTACTCCTGCCCGTCGTACAGCGATCGGACGAGCAATCGTTCGTCGCGGCCATGCGCGCGGATGTCGTCGACGTCGCCGAACATTCCCGACGTGCCGTAGGCGGCGATGCCGGCGGTGCGTAAGAATTTCGAGTCCGTCGCGCCGGTCGACATCAGCGGAACGACCGGGACGCCGGGCCACAGCGCCTGCGTCACCCGGTCCACGACACCCACGAGCTCGGGCGTGAGCGGAGACGGCGGACTCGGGAAGAATCTGCCGATCGGCGTCACCTTGATCTTGTCGTTCGCGAGGACGCGGACGAGCGCCTGACGCACGTCCTGCTCCGTCTCGTTCGGGAGCACGCGGCAGTTCACGACGGCCCGCGCCGTCTGCGGCAAGCGCATTGTCGGCGTGGCCGCCCTCGAGCCGCGTCGCGACGCATGTCGTCCGCAGGCGCGCGTTGTAGAGCGGGCTTGCCGCAGCGACCCGCGCCACGACGGTCGGGTCGCGATCGCCGCGCGCGACGGCCCGGATGTCGTCGCCGAGCGACCCGCCGACCTGGGTGGCCGCCCACTCGAAGAACCGGCGATTCACCTCGTCGAGGCTGACCGGAAAATCGAAGTCGGCCAGTCGCGCCAGGCCGCCGGCAAGGTGCCAGATCGCGTTGTCCTTGATGGGCAGCGAGCTGTGCCCGCCGCGGTTGGTCACCTCGAGCCGATAGCTCTGGACGATCTTCTCGCTCGCCTGCACGCTGTTGGCCACGCGCCGGCCGTTCTTCAGCGAGCCGCCGCGCTCCTTCGTTGAGCGCGAGCTCGGCGTCGATCAGCGCTCGATGCTCCTTGAGCAGCCAGGCCACGCCGTTGTGTCCCCCGCCCTCTTCGTCGGCGGTCAGCGCCAGGATGAGGTCGCGGTCGGGCGCGAAGCCCTCCTGGCGGTAGCGGATCAGGTTGGCCACGAAGGCGGCGGCCATGGCCTTGTCGTCGGTGGTGCCGCGGCCGTAGAAGTAGCCGTCCTGCTCGAGGAGCTTGAACGGATCGACCGACCAGTCTTCGCGATTGGCCTCGACGACGTCGAGATGCGCCAGCAGCAGGAGCGGCCGCCGGACTCCGGTGCCGCGCAGGCGCGCCACGAGATTGCCCTTGCGCGGAGCCGGCGCCAGCACCTGGACGTCGGCGGGCGGGAAGCCGGCGGCGAGCAGACGCCGGGCCATCGCCTCCGCCGCCTTCGTGTTGTCGCCGACCGAGTTGGTCGTGTTGATCTCGATCAGCTCCTGATAGATCTCGCGCAGGAGCTGCTGATGGGGCGCGAGCGCGGAGGGCTGAGCGCCGGGGCCGGGTTTCGAAATGGCAGAGACGACCATCGCGGCGACGACAGCCGACAGCACGACGACACCTCGGACGACACGCACGCCAGGCATGGGAACCTCCGCGAGCCAACATACTAGCGCGAAGCCCCGCGCTGCAGCCCTGCGGCGCCGTCCTTGACCGGCGCCGGACGACGGGCGTACCGTACCGACGTCACCGACTAACGCCGTACCGCTTCGCGAGAGGAGACCCTCATGGCGCGCCTCGCCCCCACGTCCAAGCTTCAGGACAGCTACACCGACGCCCTGCCCGCCTCGCGCGCGCTGTACGAGCGCGCCCGGCGCCTCTTCCCCGACGCGGTGACCCACGACAACCGCCGGATGCAGCCGTTTCCCCTCTACGTCGCCCGCGCGGAGGGCGCCTACAAGTGGGACGTCGACGGGCACCGCTACGTCGACTACTGGATGGGGCATGGCGCGCTGCTCCTCGGACACAGCCCGCGGAAGATCGCGGATGCGGTCAGCGAGCAGGCGCTGCGCGGCACCCACTACGGCGCCTGCCACGAGAAGGAAGTGGAGTGGGGCGAGTGGGTCTGCCGGCTCGTGCCGAGCGCCGAGCGCGTGCGCTTCACCGCGTCGGGCACCGAGGCCACGCACATGGCGGTGCGCCTGGCCCGCGCGTTCACGGGCAAGCGTCACGTCGTCAAGTTCGCGGGACATTTCCACGGCTGGCACGAAGGGCTCGAGATCGGTGTGCGGCCCCCGTACGAGGCGGAGCCCGAAGCCGGTCAGCTTCCGGAGGTCGTCGAGCTCGTCACGGTGCTGCCGCCCAACGACATCGCCGCGGTCCGCGCGCGTCTCGCGAAGGGTGACGTGGCCGCGGTGATCATCGAGCCGACGGGCGGCCATTTCGGCTCGGTGCCGGCGCCGGCGTCCTTCGTGGCGGCGCTCCGCGAGGAGACCCGGCGCGCGAACGTGCTGCTGATCTTCGACGAGGTGGTCACCGGATTCCGCGTCGCGCCCGGCGGCGCCCAGGAATTGCTCGGCGTGCGGCCCGACCTGACGACGATGGCGAAGATCCTGAGCGGCGGGCTTCCCGGCGGCGCTTGCGCCGGCCGCGAGGACGTCATGAGCTATCTCGCGACCAAGCCGAGCGCGGAGGAGAATCGTCGCGCCAAGATCGCCCACGCCGGCACGTTCAACGCCAATCCGCTCTCGGCGGCGGCCGGTGTCGCGATGCTCTCTTCGGTCGCCGACGGTCAGGCGATCCGCTTGGCCAATCGAGCAGGCGGCCAAGCTGCGCTACGGCATGAACGAGATCCTGGCGCGCGAGCGCGTCGGCTGGAAGATCTACGGCGACCACAGCGACTGGAAGATCTTCTTCGGCGCCGGCGCGCCGCCGCGAGACGGATCGGATCAGTCGGTCCAGGACGTCGACTGGCGGCGGCTCGACGCGAAGAATGCCGAGCAGAGCCGGGCGCTCCGGCAGGCGCTGATATTACATGGCGTGGACTTCAACGGCGGACGGGCGCTGGTCGGCACCTGCCATACCGACGAGATCATCGGCGAGACCCTCACCGCGTTCGAGGCGGCCATTCGCGACATGAAAGAGGAGGGCCTCGCATGATCCCCGAGGTCTATCGCAAGCTCGGCGTTCGGCCTGTCATCCACGGCTCGGGGACGACCACGCGCTACGGCGGCTCTCGGCTCCGTCCCGAGGCGCTCGAATCGATGCGCCAGGCGTCGACAGCCCTGGTGAACATCGACGAGCTCAACGAGGCCGCGGGCGCCGCGATCGCCCGCATGCTCGGCGCGGAGGCGGCCTTCGTCACCGCCGGCGCCAGCTCGGGGCTCATTCTGCAAGCCGCGGCGTGCATCGCCGGCGAGGACCCCGCGAAGATCACGCGCCTGCCCGACACCCGCGGCATGCCGAACGAGATCGTGATCCAGCGCGCGCACCGGTTCGCCTACGATCAGGCCTATCGGGTCGCCGGCGGCGCCCTCGTGGAAATCGGCCTGGCACGTCGCACGCAGCCCTTCGAGCTCGAAGACGCGATCACGGAGCGTACCGCAGCGGTCGCGTATCTGATCTCGCCCTTCACGAGCCCGCCGGGTGTCCTCACGCTCGAGCAGGTCGTCGCGATCGCCCACCGCCGCGGCGTGCCGGTCATCGTCGACGCCGCGTCGATGCTGCCGCCGCGCGAGAACCTGACCAAGTTCTTCCGCCTCGGAGCTGACCTCGTGAGCTTCAGCGGCGGCAAGGGCATTCGCGGCCCCCAGAGCACGGGCATCCTGGCTGGACGCCGGGATCTCGTGCGCGCGGTGTCCTTGAACGCGAGCCCCAACCAGGCGCTGGGACGCGCCGCAAAGACGTCGAAGGAGGAGATCTGCGGCCTGGTGACGGCGCTCGAGCTGTTCATCGCCGAGGACGAGGCGGCCGAGATGAAGCGCTACATCGACGTCTGCACGACGATCGTCGAGGTGCTCGCCGACATCCCCAGCCTCCGGTGCGTGGTCGAGCACGATGCCGTCAACCGCGTGATCCCGCACGCGGTCGTGTACTTCACGCCCGACTGGACGGGTCCCTCGGGCCACGCCGTGCAGGTGGCGCTGGCCAAGGGCGAGCCCCACATCTACGTCCAGCAAGGCGCCCATCAGGGCGGCTACTTCGACGAGATCGCGGTCGATCCGATCAACCTCCAGCCGGGCGAAGAAGCCACCGTGGCGGCGCGCCTGCGCGAGGAGCTCACGCGGCGATAGCCCGCGTGAGGCCACGTCCGTGTGTCGAAACATCAAGACCCTGTTCAACTTCGAGCCGCCGGTCACCGACGAAGAGATCCGCGCGGCGGCCGTGCAGTTCGTCAGGAAAGTGAGCGGCTTCAACAAACCCTCGAAGGCCAACGAACCCGCGTTCGCCGCGGCGATCTCGTCGATCGCCGCGATCTCGCGGAATCTCCTCAGCGCGCTCGAGACGAGCGCGCCGCCGCGGAGCCGCGAAGACGAGGCGGCCAAGGCGCGGGCACGAGCCGCGCAGCGATTCTCCCGATGAGCTAGTGCCCGGCCATCCCGGCCGGCCCCTCCGGCCCCCAGAAGACCTCCTCGTTCTCGGGGCCCTCCACGATGAGAAAGCCCGCCAGGCCGCGCTCGAGCCGAGAGAGCGAGTGGTCGACGAGGATGTAGCGACCGGGCACCTCCAGCTTGAACTCGACGATGGTCGCGCCGCCGGCCGGCACCATCGTCGTCTGGACGTTCGTCGCGACCGGCGATCCCATCGACGCCTCGTCGTAGACGCGATCGAAGATCTCGCCGATGACGTGGAACGAGGAGGTCGCGTTCGGGCCGCCGACGCCGAAGAAGATCCGGACCGTCTGGCCGACCCTGGCCTTGAGCGGATACTCGGTCGTGAGCGCGCCGACCGCGCCGTTGAAGACGAAGTACTCGGCCCGCTCGGCGAGCAGCTTCTCCACGCTGAACTCGTCGTGGCCGCGCTGGCCGTACGGGCGGTCGGTATAGATCTCGCCCTGCATGACGTAGAACTCGTGGTCGACCTTCGGCAAGCCCCCGGGCGGTTCGACGAGGATCAGTCCGTACATCCCGCTCGAGATGTGGTTCGCCACCATCGGTGTGGCGCAGTGATACACGTAGAGGCCCGGGTTGAGCGCCTTGAAGCGGAACGACTTCGACTCGCCCGGGGGCGTCTGGGTCATGACCGCGCCGCCGCCGGGTCCGGTCACCGCGTGGAGGTCGACCGAGTGGATCATGCGGCTGTCCTTGCGGTTCTTGAAAGCGAGCTCCACCGTGTCGCCGACGCGCACGCGCAGGAAGGGGCCCGGCACCTTGCCGTTGAAGGTCCAGTAGGCGTAGGTCGTCTCGTTGGCCAGCTTGCCGATGAGCTCCACCGCCTCGAGCTCGACCTTGACCGTGCGCGGCGAGCCGGCGGGAAGCGGCCCGGGTAGATCGGTCGCGGCGCGCGCGATACTGACCGAGGGCGGCAGCTTCACCACGGGTGCCTTCGCCCCGCCGACGTTGATCTTGCCCTCCATGCCGGCCTGCCGGTGACCCGGCAGCGCGCAGAAATAGGCGAACTCGCCGGCCTTGTCCGCGCGGAACACGGTCACACTGCTGGCGCCCTTGCGGCTGACACGATCCGTCGCCGCCTTGAACTCGGGGAAGGCGACGTCATGCTCGATCCCGTCGTTGTTGACCAGACCGACCTGGACGATGTCGCCGACTGCGACGCGCAGGGTGGGATTGACGATGCCTTCGATATCGCCGCCGACGCCGACGAAGGCCATCTTGCCTTCGGCCAGCTCGGTGCGGAGGCGGAAGCGCACGGTCGGCGTGTACTCGGCCGCCGGGCTTTGCTTGGAGACGGCCCGAGCGGGCGCCGTCTTCACTTGCGCGTGCCGGTGGCTCGGCGCCGACTGACCGAAGACCAACGCCGGAACGACCGCGGCGATCACGAACAGAAGCACTGCCGATGCCCTCGCCTGCCAGGCGTGAGACGTGCGCATGATGGCTCCTCCCTGGCACCGAGGATCACGCCGCGTGAAGCCACGGCGTTATGACGCAGATCATGGAGGCGGCGAGAGCGAGACCCCGCGCGGATCGCCGGAAAGTTGCGGTGCTATGATTCGCGCATGCCGGCGCAAGCCATCGCAGATTTCCTCAAGGCCGGCACGGTCTTCGCGGCGCTCCCCGCCGAAGAAATCGCGGCCCTGGCCGCCGTCGCTCGCGAAGATCGGTACCGGGCGCGCGACTACCTCTTCAGCGAAGGGGACGCGCCGGCGTGGTTCTGGCTGGTTCGTTCCGGACGGGTCAAGATCCTGCGGCAGTCCCGCGACGGCAAGGAGATTGTCCTCGAGCTCCTCGGGCCCGGGGAGCCATTCGGCGGTGTGGCGGCGCTCGAAGGCCGCGCCTACCCGGCGTCGGCGCAGGCCCTGGAGGCGAGCACCGTCGTTCGCATTCCGCCGGAGCCGGTCCTGGCGATCGCCCAGCGTCACCCGACGATCGTCCGCGAGATGGCGCTGATGCTCGGCCGGCGGCTGCGCGCGGCGCACGACTCCGTGAAGTCACTGGCCTCCGACCCAGTCGAGGCTCGCCTCGCCGCCCGCCTGATCCATCTGGCCGAGAGCGAAGGTGCGCGAGATCAGCGAGGCCTCGTCCTTCCGTTCCGCCTCACCCGTCAGACCCTCGCCGACATGACCGGCACCACGGTCGAGACGACGATCCGCGTGGTGAGCCGGTGGCTCAAGAAGGGCATCCTCAGCGAGGAGGACGGTCGTCTCATCGTTCCGTCCGTCGAGGTCCTGCGCGAGCTCGCGGAACCCGAAGCCGAGTAGGAGCCGCGGACCTCATGCCGCCCCTGATCCGCCGCTACATCAAGACGAGCTTCGCCTTTCTGATCGCCGGCGTGCTCCTCGGTACGTACGTCAGCATCGGCCAGTATCTCGTCGGGACCTACCCGCCGCGCCTGCTCATCACGGCGCACGTGCACCTCCTGCTCGTGGGCTTCATGCTCATGATCGTGATGGGAGTGGCGACCTGGATGTTCCCGCGGCCGGCCCGTGACGACCTTCGCTACCGGCCCGAGCTCGCCGAGGGCGTCTACTGGTTGATGACCGGGGCGACGTGCGTGCGAGCGCTCGCCGAGATGCTCGCCGCCTACGTCGACTCGACCGTCCTGCGCGCAGCGGTCGCGCTCGGTGGTCTGGGACAGACCGGCGGCGTCCTGCTCTTCGTCGTCAACATGTGGTCGCGAGTGCGCATGCCCTCGACCGCGCCGCCACGCTCCTAGCGCCGAGCGATTGCCGAGCGCTCGCCGCCGGGTAGAGAATCATGCTGAGGGTTCCAGCCCGGATTCGCGATGGGAGTCACGAGACATGAAGGACCTTGAAGAATCGGTCGCCGTGGTCCGCACGGTCAAGGCGCCACCGCAGCAGGTCTTCGCGGCCTGGACCGACGCGGCTCAGCTCCAGCGCTGGCTCGCGCCGATCGCCCAGGCCGACGGGCGTGTCGGCGGGCGCTTCCGCCTCGAGGTGCAGACCGGCCGACGGCGCGCATGTGGTCGCCGGCGAATATCGCGAGCTCATCCCGGCCCGGCGCCTCGTCATGAGCTGGGTCTACGAGGGTCCCATGGTGCCGGCCGGGAAAGAACCGACGAAGGTTACCGTCGATTTCCGTCCAAGCGGCCCGAACACCGAAGTGCACGTGCATCACGAAGGCCTGAAGAATCCAACTTATCGCGACGCCATCCGCCAGGGCGCCTGGACGGAAGCGTTGACGCAGCTCGAAGCGCTCCTGAGCGGCCGCGCCTCGTGAAGGCCCGCGCGGCGCTTGCCGCCACGATCTGACGTGGAGATCGGCTTCTTCTTCTGGCCGTATCACGTCGCCCTCGTGCGCGCGATGGCGGAAGCGGCCGACGCCTTCGGCTACGACATGGTCGGCATCGCCGACACGCCGGGCATCGCGATGGATCCCTGGGTGGCGACGACGCTCCTCGCCTCGGACGCGCGTCGCGCGCGAGTCGCCGTCTGCGTGACCAACCTCGTCACGCGCCATCCGGCCATCGCGGCGGCCTCGATCGCGTCCGTCGACCTGCTCGCCCCCGGCCGCGCGGTGCTGGGCGTCGGCGTCGGCCACAGCGGCACGCGAAACCTCGGGGCGCCGAGCCTGCCCGCGGGCGAGCTCGCCGACGGGGTGACGTTCATCAAGGAGCTTCTGCGCGGGCGGCCGGCGTCCTACCGCGGCGGCACCGCTCATCTGCCGTGGGTGAAGCATCCGAGCCCGGTCTTTCTCGCGGCGTCACATCCGCGCTCGCTCCGGGCCGCCGGAGCCCACGCCGACGGCGTCTTCATCAACTACGGCCTCGCGGCCGACAATGTCGCCCAGTCGGAGAGCGCCGTCGCGCGGGCCGCCCGCGAGGCCGGCCGGAATCCCGACGACGTCGAGATCTGGCAGATCGCGTGCCTCGACTGCAGCGTCGACGGCGAGGCATCACGCCGCAAGATCGGCGCGATCCTCGCATTCGTGTCGGCCTACGTCATGGGCGGCGGCGATCTCGCCCGCCGCGGCGTCCCTGCCGAGCACCGCGCGGCACTGCAGGAGCTGCGCCGTCGCTACAGCACGCGTCCCGGCGAAGCCGACGCCGCGCTCGTCACGGAGCTCGGCCTGTTCGACTACCTCAGCCGTCGCCTGGCGATATGCGGCACGGCCGAAGAATGCCTGGCGCAGATGCGCGCGGCGCGGGCGGCCGGCGTACAGCGACTCATGTTCTCGGTCAGCCTCGCCGTCGACCCCGTCGCCACGGTGCGGCTCTTCGGCGAGAAGGTGCTGCCGGCCCTGCGGCCGGCCGTGAGGCGAACGACAACGTAGCCGCTCCCGCGGGTCCGTCACGTAGAATCGCGTGGATGCCACGTGGCAGGTCCTGGTGCGCCGAGGCCGACCTTTATCCGGCCGTGAAGGCCTTCCTCGAGGCTCAGGGCTACGACGTCAAGGCTGAGGTGCGTGGCTGCGATGTCGTCGCCACGCGCGGCGCGGAGCCGCCGGTGATCGTCGAGCTCAAGCTGGCGTTCAGCCTCACCCTCCTGCTGCAGGGCGTCGATCGGCTCTCCTTGACGGACCGAGTCTATCTCGCCGTCGGGCGACCTCGCGGCCGGCGCGGCCGCCGCGGGTCGGTGCTTCGACGCGACGTGCGCGATCTGTGCCGCCGCCTCGGACTCGGCCTCTTGACCGTTGCGCCCGGCCGGTCGGCGGCCGGCGTCGAGGTCGTGGTGGATCCCGTGCCCTACCGGCCGCGCCGACGAACGGCCAGCCTGACCCGCTTGCTCGGCGAGCACGCGCGGCGCGTCGGCGATCCGAATCGCGGCGGGGTCACGCGGACCCCGATCGTCACCGCCTACCGCCAGGAGGCGCTGCGCTGCGCGCTGCTCATCGAGCGCGGCGGCCGGGCCAGCCTGAAGGCGCTGCGCGAGACCGGGCTCGTGCCCAACGCGCCCCGTATTCTCCAGCGCGACGTCTACGGCTGGTTCCAGCGGCTCGAGCGCGCGACGTACGCGCTGACCGAGCGCGCGCGCCAGGACATCGGCCGCTTCGCGGCGTCGCGCACGTTGCCGGCGCTGGTCGGCGGTGCGACGATACAGGACTGAGGGAACCACCATGTGGAAGCCGAAGAAAACCGTCGGGCAGATGGTCGAGGAAGCGAAAGCCCGGATCGAGAATCTGTCCGTCGAGCAGGTCGAGGCCGAGATGGCCCGCGGCGACGTGCAGGTCGTCGACATCCGCGACGTCCGCGAGCGGAGGAAGCTCGGGTTCATTCCGGGCTCGACGCACGTGCCCCGGGGGATGCTCGAATTCTGGCTCGACCCGACCTCGCACTATCACACCGGCAAGATCGACCCCACGAAACGCATCATCGTGTACTGTGCCGGTGGGCAGCGCTCGGCCCTCGCCGCGGACGTCCTGCGCGAGATGGGCTTCCCCGACGTGGCGCACCTCGACGTCGGCTTCAACGGCTGGGCATCGGCCGGCCGTACGGTCGAGCGCGAGGCCGAGGGCCGTTCGTGACCGCTCGCGTTTGACGCCGCTCGGACGGTCCTGAACCGGACACGTTGACGTGCGCGACGGCGTGACGTAGCGTCGCCCTCATGGCGACCCATCCAGTCCGCACGCGGCGCTGGACGCGCGCGGAATACGATCGCCTGATCGGCATCGGTGTGTTCGCGCCCGACGAGCCCCTCGAGCTTCTCGGTGGCGAGCTCATCGTGAGCGAGCCCCAGAGCAGCGCCCACTACACGGCGATCGGCCTCGTAGAGGACGCGCTTCGCGCGGCGCTGGAGCCCGGCTGGCTTATCCGGTCCCAGGGCCCCCTCGAGCTCGACGACGACTCGGAGCCAGAGCCCGACGTCGCGGTCACGCGCGGAGATCGGCGAAGCTTCCGTCACCGGCACCCGGCGCGGCCGGCGCTCGTGGTCGAGATCGCCGATTCGAGTCTGGCGTTCGACCGCGATCGGAAGGGGAGCCTCTACGCCCGCGCCCGTTTGAATGACTACTGGATCGTGAATCTCGTCGATCGCGTCGTGGAGATCTACCGACGGCCGGTCTCTGATCCGTCGGCGCCGTTCGGCTGGCGCTACGCTTCGAAGGAGGTCCTGAGCGCCGAGTCGTCCGTCGAGCTCCTGGAGGTTCCGGGAGCCCGAATTCTCGTCAGCGACCTCCTGCCCTAGAAAGGAGCTGTCCATGAAAGCCGCCGTGTTCCACGGTCCCAACAAACCCCTCACCATCGAGAACGTCGAGGTCGCCAAGCCCATCGGGCGTGAGGTGCTCGTGCGCACCGTCGCGAGCGGCGTGTGCCACAGCGATCTCCACTTCGTCGACGGCTACTACCAGTTTCCGACGCCGGCGATCCTCGGGCACGAGGCGGCCGGCATCGTCGAGGCCGTCGGCCCGCACGTCACGGAGTTCAAGGCCGGCGACCACGTGATCGCCTGCCTCTCGGTCTTCTGCGGCCACTGCTCGTACTGCCTGACCGGGAGGACGCATCTCTGTCAGTCGCGGCCCGTCCGCACGCCCCAGGAGCCGCCCAAGCTCACCTGGAACGGCGCGCCGGTGAACCAGTTCGCGAACCTCTCCGCGTACGCCGAGAAGATGCTGGTTCACGAGAACGGCCTGGTCAAAGTCCGGGACGACATGCCGCTGGACCGCGGCGCCCTGATCGGGTGCGGCGTGACGACGGGCGTGGGCGCGGTGCTCAACACGGCGCGCGTGGAGGCGGGCGCGACGGTGGCCGTGTACGGCGCCGGCGGCGTCGGGCTGGCCGTGATCCAGGGCGCGCGCATCGCGGGCGCCGGGATGATCATCGCCGTCGACGTCTTCGAGAAGAAGCTCGCCCAGGCTCGCGAGCTCGGCGCGACCCACACCGTCGACGCCTCCAAGGACGACCCGGTGAAGGCCATCCGCGAGCTGACGAACGGCGGCGTCGAGTACGCCTTCGAGGCGATCGGCCTCAAGAAGGCTGCGGAGCAGGCGTTCGAGTGCATCCGCCCCGGTGGCACCGCCACGGTGATCGGCATGATTCCCGTCGGTCAGAAGCTCGAGCTCGAGGGCAGCGTGTTCCTGCGCGAGAAGCGGATCCAGGGCTGCAGCATGGGCTCGAACCGCTTCAAGGTGGACATGCCGAAGTACGTCGACTTCTACCAGCGCGGCCTGCTCCGACTGGACGAGATGATCACGCGGCGCGGCCGGCTCGAGGACGTGAACGACGCGTTTCGCGCGATGAAGGCCGGCGAGGTGGCGCGTACCGTTCTGATGTTCGAGTGAGAGATTGATTTAGATGGGGGCCTCGAAGGGCCTCAACGGTCCTTGAGTGTACAGGCTCCCCTGGTAGTGCCCTTCACGGGCCAGTTCGCGCGCCGAGCCTAGCACGGGCTCGCGGCATCCCATCATAGCGCCCCGGCCCCTTGGCCGGGGCGTCGGGTAGTGTCTCGGTTTGACCGAGTGCCCGGCTGCGCGGTCATCGGGCGGTTCCACCACCGGAAGGCACCCCACTCCGGTCACGACAAGAGCCTTCGCGCTCGCGATGAGCGCCAGATGCGTGAACGCCTGGGGAAAGTTGCCGACGAGGCGCTTGTTCGCCGGATCGTACTCCTCCGAGAAGAGCCCGACGTCGTTCTGCAGGGACAGGAGGCGTCGGAACAGCTGCTCGGCCTCCTGACCGGCGGCCGATCAGCGCCAGCGCGTTCACCAGCCAGAAGCTGCAGGCGAGGAACGCGCCCTCGCCGGGCGGCAGTCCATCCGCGGCGTGCTCGTCCGGGATGTAGCGCATCACGAAGCCGTCCCGCATGAGCTCCCGCTGCACGGCCTCCACGGTGCCGACGACCCGGGGATCCGACAGCGGCAGGAAGCCCACCTGGGGGATGAGCAGCAGCGCGGCGTCGAGCTGCGCGTGAGCCGTAGTACTGGGTGAACGTGTTACGGGCGGCGTCGTAGCCCTCGCGGCAGACCTCCGCGTGGATGGCGGCGCGCATCTGGCGATAGCGATCCAGCGGGCCGTCGAGCCCGGACTCCTCGATCGTCCGGACCATGCGATCGGCGGCCACCCACGCCATCACCTTCGAGTGCACGAAGTTGCGGCGCGGCCCGCGCACCTCCCACAGCCCCTCGTCGGGCTCCCGCCAGTGCGCCTCGACCCAGTCGATCACCCGGCACAGCATGGTCCAGCCCGCGGGGACCGGCGTCATGCCGAGCCCGCGGGCCCGGAACATCGCGTCGACGACCTCGCCGTACACGTCCAGCTGCCGCTGACCGGACGCGGCGTTGCCGACCCGCACGGGCCGCGATTGCTCGTAGCCCGGGCAGCCAGTGAGCTCGTACTCGTCGAGCCGCCGCTCTCCGCCGAGACCGTACATGATCTGGAGGTCCTCGGGATCGCCGGCCACCGCGCGCAGCGCCCAGTCACGCCACTTGACCGCCTCCTCCACGTAGCCGGCCGACATGAGCGCGTCGAGCGTGAGGGCCGCGTCCCGCAGCCAGCAATAGCGGTAGTCCCAGTTGCGGACCCCGCCGATGAACTCCGGGCAGCGACGTCGTCGGCGGCGGCCACGATCCCGCCGGTCGGCTCGTAGGTCAGCGCCTTGAGCGTGATCAGCGAGCGCTCCACCGGCTCGGCCCAGCGGCCTCGGTAGGTCGACCGCCCGACCACTCGCGCCACCACGCCTCGGTCTCGGCGATCGTCGCGGCCGGCTCGCTGGGAGCCGGCGGCGCCTCCCACGAGAGATGGGAGGTGAGCAGGAAACCCACCCGCTGTCCCGGCGCGACGGTGAACTCGGCGGTCTGCTCCAGGTCGTCCCCGCCGACTGGACACGTCGCCTCGCAGCTCGAGCGCATCGGGTCCGGCGATGGCGCACACTGCCCCGTCCACCCGGCTCACCCAGGGCCTGACGCGCCCGTAGTCGAATCGCGGCGTGAAGCGCATGCGCATCGCGACCTCTCCCCGCACGCCCTCCACGACCCGGACGATGCGCGGGTGTGAGCCGCGGGGCGGCATGCAGTCGACCAGACGGGCGGCACCCTGGGCGGTCTCGACCTCCGTCTCCAGCACGAGCGTCGGGCCCCGGTAGCGGCGGCGGATCCCGACCACCTCGTCACGCGGGGCGATCTGCCAGAAGCCGTTCTCCCCGGTCCCGAGCAGGGAGGCGAAGCACGCCGGCGCGTCGAACCGAGGCAGACAGAGCCAGTCGATCGATCCGTTCGTGCCGACCAGGGCGACCGTGTGGGTGTCGCCGATCAGCGCGTAGTCCTCGATGCGCAGCGCCATGAGGTCCCCGAGCCTACGGTCGAAGCCCCAGCCGCGCAAGGCTGCCCGGCCCGCATAGGACCAACGTCCGATGGCGCCGGGACCCGGAAAGGTCGAGGAAGCAACTGGCGGCCGGCGCCGAACGGGGCGTTTTCGCTCTACATCCGCGCCTGCTGGCCCGACAAGGCGATCGTCGACGGCACGTGGCAGCCGCCGGTTGTCGAGCGGGTGAAGTAGAAACAGTGGCGCCCTCCGCGTCCTCGACAGAAAGGACACTCCGATGAGGATCACTCGCTCGGTGGCGGTCACTTCTCTCACGGCGTCGCTCTGGCTGGTGGGCAGCGGCGGCTTGGCCCTCGCGCAGGAGCCGAGCGAGAGCGTGGTCCAGTCGGGCACGATCAGCAACGCCTTGCTCGATGCCTACCGCAGGCTGCACGCCTCCGACGAGCTCCTCGCGCAGCTGGCCCCGGGCGCCGGTCGGCCGGTAGAGCCGGCGGCGGAGTCGGGTGAAGCGACCTCCATGGCCGAGATCAACCGGCAGCTGAACAACCCGGTATCGTCGATCTGGAGCCTCAATTTCCAGAACAACTTCGTGTTCTCGGAAGGGTCTCCGTCGAACCGAGAGCGCTGGTTTTACAACCTCAACTTCCAGCCGGTCCTTCCCCTGCGGCTCACTGAGGACTGGAATCTCATCACCCGACCCGTGTTCCCCGTGCTCGCGGGGGTGGACGTGCCCGAGCTGTCAGGAGGCGGGTTGCGCTGGACGGAAAAGAGCGGGCTCGGTGACATCGCCCTCCTGAGCCTCCTGTCTCCGAAGAGCGGCGAGAGCCTGCTCTGGGGCGTGGGGCCCAGCTTCATCTTCCCGTCGGCCTCCGACAACGCGCTCGGCCAGGGCAAGTGGCAGGCGGGCCCAGCGGCGGTTGTCCTCCATCTGGGAAAGGAGTGGATCTTCGGCGCCCTCGCCCAGCAATGGTGGTCGTTCGCGGGCGACTCGAACCGTCCGGATACCAGCCAGGCCAACATCCAGTACTTCATCCAGTACATCCTCCCCCACCACTGGCAGGTCGGCCTGGCACCGAACGTCACCGTCAACTGGAAGGCCGACGGCGGCAACAAGCTCAACTTCCCGATCGGCCTCGGCGTGGGCAAGCTCGTCCGATTCGGCAAGCTACCGGTCAAGTTCACCGTGGAGATCGACTATAGCGTCGTCAAGCCTGACGACTTCAACCAGCGCTGGCTCATACGCTTCCAGATGATCCCGGTGCTACCCGCCCTGATCAAGGCCCCATTGATTCGCTGGTAGCAGGGCCCGCCGAACAACAGAGAGGCATCCAGTGGGGTCGCGCAGGTCGACGAACAGCGGTTCGTCTTGCCGCTGTGACCCCCTCCGGCGCCGCTAGCTGCTCGGCTTGATCGTCTCCCTGGCCCTCATCAGCGACTCGGGCCTGTCCAGCGGGTCGGCGGCGTCCGGCCCGATCCACTCGATGTTCGCGTGGGCGCCCTTCACCGCGGCCACCTCGACCTCGACGAGCAGCTCCGACCGCGCGAGCCCGGCGACCCCGCAGCCGAGAGACGTAGGACAGCTCTTGGCGAACCAGCCCGGGCCGTCGCCGTGCGCCCGATTCATGCTGGCGCCGTCGACGGTGAAGGTGCGGCGGCGCACGACATCGTCCAGGGTGGCGCCCACCTGAGCGAGCGCCCAGCGCGCGGTCTCGACCGACAGGTCGGATTGCGCGGCCCAGTCGCCGTGTGCCTGCGGCTCGCCCGCGGCGTTCATCGACGTGCAGCCGCTGACCCATACCCAGTCGCCGACCTCGACGGCCCGCGCGTAGCCGCGCGGCTTCTCGCGCTGCTGCTGGGTGTAGATGTCGCGGCGGCTCTTCCCGGCGCCGACGATCGCCTCCGCCTCGATCTCGACCAGCATCTCCGGCAACACGAGCTCGGGGATGGCGAGCAAGGTCGACGTGGGCCGCACGTCGCCCAGCGCCTCGAGCCAGGCGCGCGTGTAGTCCGCGGTGTGGGCAAGATCGGTGAGAAACGTCTTGGTGTAGACGATGTCCTCTCGCGCGGCGCCGGCCTGCTCCAGCGCGCCGAAGATCGTATCCATCGTATTCCGCGTCTGCCGGTACAGATCGCCCTTGCCCTCGACGAACCCACGGGGGCTGAGCGCGGTGCTGCCGGAGACGAACACGCGATCGCCCATGCGCACCGCCCGCGAGTACGCGTACTCCTCCTCGATGGCGCGCCCGGACCAGATGCGGCGCGCTGAGGCGGCCGCGCCGTCGACCGCGTCCAGCTCGATCTCGACCAGCTGCTCGGGGCGCGCCAGCCGGCTGACCGGGACAAGCGTGGACGCCGGCCGCGCGTCGCGCAGATACCGGGCGAACGCTCGCGCCGCCGGGTCGGCGAGCGCGACATCCGTGACGTAGATACGGCTTCGCACGACGTCGGCGAGGTTGCCCCCCGCCTTGCCCATGCTCCATTCGGCGATGGTCATGATCGTCTCGATCTGCTTGGCGACGTCGTCGACTCCGCGCACGTTTCCGGCGCGATCGATGGCCGTCGTGCCCGACTGAAGCACCGTGTCGCCGACCCGCAGAGCGCGAGAGTAGTGGGCCAGCTTCTCGAGCGATCGTCCCGAAGCGACGTTGATTCGGCGATTCGCCGCCATCACGTCCTCCCGAATCAGCGGAACCGAGCCCGCTCGCGGATTCTTGTCAGCGAGGTCGCTGAACGACCGGCGGTACGTGGGCGGCCCAGGGCCGCGCGGCCTCGAACGCCGCCGCCGCGCGCAGCACCGCCGCCTCGCCGCGCCGCCGGCCGATGATCTGCAGGCCCACCGGCAACCCCTGGCGCGTAAACCCGCAGGGAATCGAAATAGCCGGCAGGCCGAGCACCGAGAACGCGTAGGTGAGATAGGAGCGCTGGAGCATCCGGCCCACGGGCCGGCCGTTGATCTCGACCGGGTGCGCCTGCTCGATCGGAAACGGCGGCGTGGCCGACGTCGGGGTGATCAGCAGGTCGCGGGTGGCGAGGAACTCACGCGTGCGTTGCCACTGACTCGTGCGCAGGAGCTCGCCGCGAGCCACATCGCGGGACGTGAGCGCCAGCCCCTGCTCGGTATTCTCGACGAGCCCTTCCTGGAGTACGGCGCGATGCTCGGGCAGTTTGTCCGCGTGCCGCGCGACCATCAGGAGCCCGCGCGTGAGCCGGACGATCTCGGGCACGTCGCTCAGGTCCGGGCTGGCCCCCTCCACGCGCGCGCCCGCCGCGCGGAACACGGCGACCGCGCTCTCGAACACCGCGCGAACCTCATCGTCGATCGCCATCAGCCCGCCGAGATCTGACGTCCAGGCGACTCGCCAGCCCTTCACCGACGGCGTCTTCACCGCCTTCACGAGCGCGCGCGGATCGACCGCGTAGGAGATCGGCGAGCGGTCGTCTTCGCCCGCCATCACCGACAGCATCAGGGCCGTGTCCGCAACCGTGCGCGCCATCGGCCCTTCCACCGAGTAGGTGTCCCAGGCAAGCACCGAGGGATAGCGGGGAATCAGCCCGGGAGTCGTGCGGAATCCGACGACGCCGCAGTACGAGGCGGGGCCGCGCAGCGAGCCGCCGAGATCGGTACCCTCGGCGAGCGGGCACATGCCGGTGGCCAGCGCCGCCGCCGACCCCCCGCTGGAGCCGCCGGCCGTCAAGGCGAGGTTCCAGGGATTGCGCGTCGCGCCGAAGACCGCGTTCACCGTGTTCGGCCCGAACGCGAATTCCGGCGTGTTGGTCTTGCCGATCACGATCGCTCCGGCGGCCCGGAGGCGCTGGACCACGAGCGCGTCCTCGTCCGGCACGTTGCTCTCGTAGAGCTTCGAGCCGTGCGTCGTACGGATACCCTTGGTCGCCGTGACGTCCTTGATCGCGACGGGGATACCGAAGAGGGGCGGGAGCGCGGAGCGCCGGCGGAACGCGGCGGTCGCGAGGCGAGCGTGACGCAGCGCGTCCTTACGCACCAGGGTGACCATCGCGTTCACGTCGGGGTTCACGGCGTCGATCCGCGCGAGAACCGCCTGCATGACTTCGAGCGGGGACGCACGACGAGCCCGGTAGAGCTTCAGCAGCTCGACGGCGGGCGTGAAGCAGAGATCGTGATCGGGCGCCATGCGGGCACAGTTTACACCCGCGAAAAACCACGCTCGCGCGCACGCACCGGCGGCTCGGACGACGGCAGGGCCCGGTCTAGCGGGTCCGCTCGCTCCTCCTAACCGAGGTCCCGATGACTCGACGGCCGTCGGGTGAGACCATGCCGATGACCGCGACCCGATCCCGAACTCCCAGCCCCGCGTACTCCTGCTGCGGCACGCTCGCGAGGTCCACTCCGACGCTCGGTCCGGTGTCGGCTTGCACGACCATCTGATCGCCACCGATCCACTGCACCAGCCCATCGACGCGGACGATTCGCTCCTGGCTTACGGCTGGCGCCAGCGAGCCCACGGCTCCCAGAACCAAGGCAATGACCGCGATCGCGACGAAGACTTTTCTTTTCATCGGGCCAACCCCCCACGATTCCGACGCTCACATGGGCGCGCGGGGTTCCGCGTCGGGAATTCGCCTGATGCCGGGTCCGGGAAGTCCCGGAGCCCAGTCGCGTTGCTTGCGTCCCTCGTCCTGCTCTAAGCTGTCGCCCATTCCGTCGCTGCTTCAGGAGGAGGGTGACATGCCAACCATCGCGTCGATCGACAAGCTCTTCACACAAGCGACCGAGTCGAAGGCCATGCCGGGCATCGTGGCGGTGGCTGCCACGGACAAAGGAACCATCTACGAGGGCGCCTTCGGCAAGCGCGAGCTCGGCAAGGACGCGCCGATGACGGTCGACTCCGTCGTCTGGATCGCGTCGATGACCAAGGCCATCACGGCGACCGCCGCCATGCAGCTGGTCGAGCGTGGCCAGCTGAGCCTCGAGCGGCCGGCGAGCGAGGCGGTGACGAGCCTCTCCGCGGCGAAGGTGCTCGAGGGGTTCGACGCCGCCGGCCAGCCGCGCCTGCGGGCCCCCAAACGGCCGATCACGCTCCAGCACCTTCTGACGCACACCGCGGGCTTCGCCTACGAGATCTGGCGGCCGGAGATCGCGCAGTACCAGAGCGCGACCAACACGCCGGGCATCACGACGTGCGCCAACGCCGCGCTGACAACGCCGCTCCTGTTCGATCCGGGCGAGCGGTGGGAGTACGGGATCAGCATCGACTGGGTCGGCAAGATGGTCGAGACGGTGAGCGGCCAGAAGCTCGACCGCTATCTCCAGGACAACATCCTCGGCCCGCTCGGCATGAAGGACACCTCGTTCAAGATCTCGCCGTCCCAGCGGGCCCGGCTCGCGAGCGTGCACCAGCGCGACGAGAAGGGTGCGCTCGCGCCCATCGAGTTCGCGCTGCCGGAGGAACCCGAGTTCCTCATGGGCGGTGGCGGCCTCTACGGCACCGCGCACGACTATCTGGCGTTCACGCAGATGATCATGCAGGGCGGCAGCCTGGGCGGCGCGCAGGTCCTGCGCCGCGACACGGTCGACCTCATGGCACAGAACCACATCGCGCCGCTCGACATTCCCGCCATCAAGACCGCGGCGCCGGGGCTGTCCAACGACGTCGATCTCTTCCCGGGGATGCGGAAGGGTTGGGGGCTGAGCTTCCTGATCAACACCCAGGAAGCGCCGACCGGGCGCGCGGCCGGCAGTCTCGCGTGGGCCGGTCTGGCCAACACTTACTTCTGGATCGATCGCGCGAAGCGTGTGTCGGGCGTGTTCCTCTCGCAGGTGCTCCCGTTCTACGACCACGTCGCGATCGAGCTGCTTGGAGCGTACGAGACGGAGGTGTACCGGGCGCTGCGCTAGCCGTCGATCCTCACCGCTTGCTCGAGCGGGCCCGGAGCGCGCGCCAGACGCGCTCCGGGGTCAGGGGCAGGTCGCGCAGCCGGATTCCGGTGAGTCGCGCCAGCGCGTTGGCGACGGCGGGGCTCACCGGAATCAGGCTGCCCTCGCCGGCGCCCTTCGCGCCGAACGGGCCGGCGCCGTCGGCGTTTTCCACGAAGCGGCACTCGAGCTCGGCCGGCGCGTCGTCGGCGCGCGGCACTCGATAGACGAGCAGGGTGCCGTTCAGCAGGTGGCCGTCGGCGTAGAGCATCTCCTCGAGGAGCGTGTGGCCGAGTCCCTGCACGACCCCGCCCTCGTCCTGGCCCTCGAGCAGGAGCGGATTCATCGCCCGGCCGACGTCGGCCACCGAGACGTACCGCTCGACTCGCACCGCGCCCGTCTCCTCGTCCACGCTCACCTCGGCCGCGCCCACCGCCATCTCCCAGAATGGCGTGCTGCCGCCGAGCGGCGCCGCCGTGCGGCCCGGCGCGACCACGCCGCGGCCGATCAGCTCGCCGCCGGACATTCCGAACCTCGACGCCAGCGCCTGCGCGTACGTCATGCGGTGCGACGGCGCCACCACGGCGCCGTCCGCCAGGGCGAGCTCGCGCGCGTCGACGCCGAGGCTCGACGCCACGATCGTGAGGAGCTGCGCGCGGATGTCCTCGGAGGCGACCTGCACCGCGCGGCCGGTCATCGCGGTGGAGCGGCTGGAGCTCGTCGTCTGATCGTAGGGCGTCACCGCGGTATCGGGCTGCACGACGGTCACCCGCAGGAGCGGCACGCTCAGCACCTCGGCCGCGATCTGCGCGAGGACCGTTCGCGTCCCCTGCCCCATCTCGACGGCGCTCGCGAGCACGGTGACGCTTCCGTCGGCGTGCAGCCGCACGATCGCCTCCGACACGCTCGGCGCGACCGAGGCCTTCAGCATCGCCGCCACGCCGCGTCCCCGATCGGACGCCGGCGCCTGCGCCCATCCGATCGCCTCGGCGGCGCGCCCCAGGCTCTCTTCGAGCTTGCCGTCGATCGGCGTGTCGCCGGGCGCGAACTCCTCGCCGTGGGCCAGGAAGTTCTGGCGCCGGAGGTCGACCGGGTCGCGATCGAGCCGGTCAGCGGCCACGTCGACGAGCGATTCGAGTGCCCACGCGAGCTGTGGCACGCCGAACCCGCGAAACGCCCCGCCCGGTGTCGTGTTGGTGTAGACGGCGCGCGCCTCGAGCCTCACGTGCGGGACTCGATACGGGCCGGTCGCCGTGTAGGTGCCTTTCTGAACGACCCGCGGCCCGATGTCCGCGTACGCGCCGACATCGTAGTCGGCGTCGCACTCGACGGCGACGAGCGTGCCGTCGCGCCGGAATCCGGCGCGCACGGTGACGAGTGAGGCGCAGCGGCGCACCGTCTGAAACGCCTCGGGCACCGATGCCGCCAGCCGTACCGGCCGGCCGGCCACGCGCGCCAGGGTCGCGGCCAGGGCTCGAGCTTCGCGTACGTCTTGCTGCCGAAGCCGCCGCCGAGGTGTGGGACGACGACGCGGATCCGCGCGAGCGGAAGGTCGAACATCCTCGCCAGCTCCACGCGCACCGAGTACGGGTTCTGGGTCGAGGCCCAGAGCGTCAGGCCCCCGGTCTCGTCCCACGCGGCCACGACGGCGTGTGGCTCGAGCGCCACGTGCTGCACGGGCGGAAACCGGTACGCGTCCTGCACGACGACGTCGGCGCCGGCCAGCGCCGCGACCGCGTCGCCGCGCGAGAACTGGAACTGGTGGCAGATGTTCGTGCCGGGCCGGGGCCGCAAGCTGGCCAGATCCGCGAAGTGACCGGCCGGCGGCTGACTCGCGTGAACGAGCGGGGCGCCCGGTGCCTGCGCCTCCTCGAGCGTCATCACCGCCGGCAGCGGCTCGTAGTCGACGTCGATGTGCTCGAGCGCCTCCTCGGCCGTCGCCTCGTCGACGGCGGCGACCGCCGCGACCGGCTCGCCCTCGTAGCGGGCGACGTCGATGGCGAGCACCGGTCGATCGCGATAGGCCGGCCCATAGTAGGGATCGCACCAGGTCAGGTCCGCGCCCGCGAGCGCCGCGACGACGCCGGGCCGCGCGCGGGCCCGCGTGACGTCGACCCGCCGTACCCGCGCGTGCGCATACGGCGAGCGCAGCACCCTGGCGTACGCCATGCCCGGCAGCACCAGGTCGGTCACGTAGCGCGCGCGGCCGGTAACCTTCTCGACCGCATCGACCCGCGGCACCGGATGGCCAACGACGCGCAGCGGCCGCGCGCTCACGGAGCCGTCTCCGCGGCGGCCAGGATCGCGTCGACGATCTTCCGGTAACCCGTGCATCGGCAGAGGCTGCCGCGCAGGCCGTGCAGGACGTCCTCGCGGGTCGGCCTCGCGTTTTCGGCCAGTATCGCCTTCGCGGTGAGCAGCATGCCCGCCGTGCAGAAGCCGCACTGCACGGCGCCCGCATCGACGAACGCCCGCTGGAGCGGGTGCAGAGACTCGCCCTCGGCCAGGCCCTCGACGGTCAGCACGGACCGTCCATCCGCCTCCACCGCCAGATACGTGCAGGCGCTCACGGCCAGGCCGTCGACCAGCACCGTGCAGGCGCCGCACACCTGCGTGTCGCACGAGCGTTTGGCGCCCTTCAAGTCGAGCCCGTCGCGTAGCACGTCCAGCAGCAACGCGTGCGGGGGCAGATCCAGGTCTCGGGGCCGGCCGTTGACGACGATGCGCACGGTCACCACGCCCGTTCTCAGGCCACCACGGCGTGGGGGAACCGCGCCGCGGGCTCGGCGCCGCGCGCCCGGGCGGCGGCGACCCGCAGCGCGCGACGCACGAACACCGCCACCATCGCGCGCTTGTAGTCGGCCGAGCCGTAGAGGTCGTCAGCCGGATCGACCGTGGCGGCGGCGATGTCCGAGGCCACGCGTGCGGCGTCCTCGAGGTCTGCCATCGAAACGCCCTTCAGACGCGTCTCGGCCTCGATGATACGCGTGGGCCGCGGGCCGACGCAGCCGACCGCGACGCGCGCGTCCGCGATCCGGTCGTGCTCGCCGCGCCCGCGGCCGCCGGTCCCGTCGAGCCGGAGCGCCGCGGCGACGGCGAGCGTCGGGCGCTCGTGCATGCCGAACTTCACGTACGCCGCCGCGGTCTCGCGAGGCCACGGCGTCAAGGTGACCGATCCGAGAAGCTCGTCCGCCGCGCGCGTGGTCTCCCAGGGCCCGTGGACGAAGTCGGCGAGCGGCACCTCACGTCGCCCGCGTGGCGAGAGAAGCTCGACCGTCGCATCGAGCGTCAGGAACAAGGTGGCGAGATCGCTGTGAGGGTCGGCGAACGCCAGGTTGCCGCCGACCGTGCCGACGTTTCGGACCCGCACGTTGGCGACGTGACTGGCCACCGAGCTCACCAGCGGGCAGCGGGCTCTGACGACCGCGGATCGCTCGACGGTGCGATGCGTGACAGCGGCGCCGATCGTGAGCCGCGCGGCGTCGGTGCCGGGCGCGTCCAGGGCCGTCACGAGGTTGGCGCCCCGGTCGACGTGCGGCTCCAGCCTGATGTCGCCGAAACCGCGGATGCGCTTGACGTCGACGAGGTGGCGCGGGCGCAGCACGCCGAGCTTCATCAGGAGCAGGAGCTCGGTTCCGCCGGCGTAGGCGGCCGCGTCGTCACCGAGCCCGGCCAGGAGCGCGCAGGCCTCTTCGGCGGTTTCGGGTCGATGCAAGGTGAACGGCCTGAGCACGGTCAGCGGCCGAGCGCGGCCGCGGGGCGGACGATCTCGTCGGCGATCATCCTGAGGTACTCGATGCGCGCCTTCACCTCGCGCGGCAGGCTGTAGATGGTGAAGCCAATCCCGTCGAGCCCGCGCTCGCGCGCCTGCGCGATCGTCTCCAGGCAGTCGCGCGGTGTGCCGTTGATCGTCCAGTCGTCGAGGCTCGTGTCGAAGTCGAGCTGGAGCCGCACCATGCTGGGCTCCTGCATCTCCCAGCTCCGGTACATCGAGAACGTCCGCTCGAGATAGCCGCGAGCGGCGGCGCGTGCCGCCTCCTTGCTGGCGCCGACGATCAGGCTGCGCGAGGCGTACGCGGTGCCCGGCGCTCCCGGCATCTCCTTCGCGCGCGTCTCGCGATAGACCGAAACCAGGCGCCCGATATCCGACCAGGATACTTGAGGGCCGAAGAACACGGCGTCGACCAGACGCGCCGCCCGGCGCGACGCGCCGACGCTCTGAGCGCCCATCTCGAGCGGGGGATGCGGGCGCTGGCAAGGCGGCAGGCCCAGACGCGCCGTGGTCAGCTTCGTGTACGCGCCCTCGAAGGTCACTTCGTCGCCGCGCCAGAGCCGCTTCATCACGGCGAGCGACTCCTCGAGCTTGGGGACCCGGTCCTTGCGACCGAGGCCGGCGGCTTCGAGCTCACGCTCCCGATAGCCGATCGCGACGCCGACGTCGAGCCGGCCGTGCGTGATGTGGTCGAGCGTCGCCACCCCCTCCGCGACGTCCACCGGATTCAGCAGCGGCAGCAGGAGCATCGAGGTCTTGAGCCGCATCTCGCCCGCCTCCGGCGCGAGCCGGCCCAGCATCGCGATCGGATGCGGCCATACGGTCGGGTGCGAGAGCTGATGATGGCCGATCGAGACCCACGCGAAGCCCATGCCGGCCGCGGCCCGCACCACCTCGATCGCCTCGTCGATGATGGCCGTGGGCGCGCGGTCAGTCGGGCTCCAGAACGGTGTGAGGTGGAAGCCGATCCGCACGGGCGTATTCTACCCGCTGCCGTGGCAATGCGCGCCGGCGGGGGGCGGGCCCAACCGGCCGAGGCGCGCCTACAACACCGGAGGATTCGTCGATGGCGACGCTTCAAGAGCTCTTGCGCACTCGCGTGGCTCGCTTCGTGGACCGGCAGCCCGACTGGGACGCGTTCGCCGACGCCCGTGTCGAGGGCTACCGGCGTGCCCAGCATCGGTACATCGGCGCCGGGGCCTCGGGCAAGACCGACGCGCGCGCGATTCCCGCCGAGCAGTTCACCTTGAGCGTCATGTTCGTGCCGCCCGGCCAGGGCAACGCCGCGCACACGCACGAGGTCGAGGAGGTGTTCTTCATCCTCGACGGCAAGGTGAAGGTCTTCTTCGAGGACGGCGCCGGCGGCCGTGAGGAGACCGTGCTCGGACCTTGGGATTGCGTCTCGGCACCGGCCGGCGTCATCCACGGCTTCGAGAACGTCGGGCTCGAGCCCGCCTACCTCCAGGTGATGCTGGGACGCGCGCGGCCGGATCTCATGAACTACGCGGACGCCGGACTCCAGGCTCAGCGCGACGCCCACCTGGGTCGGGCGCGCGTGTGAGCGCGCGCGCCCGCGTGGGCCTCGGAGCGCAACGTGGCCGACGATAGCTCGCTGCCGGAGCACGTTCGGCGCAACCGCGGCCGCTGGAACGCGGAGGCGCCGAACTACGCTGCGGCCGGCGAGCGTGCGTGGACGCGAGCGGAGCCGACCTGGGGCATCTGGCGCGTGCCGGAATCCCAGCTCGGTGTTCTCCCGAAAGACCTGGCGGGCAAGGCCGGGATCGAGCTCGGATGCGGCACCGCCTATATCTCGGCGTGGCTCGCCCGCCGAGGGGTCAAGGTCGTCGGTCTCGACGCGTCACCCGCGCAGCTCGCGACGGCACACCGACTGCAGCGTGAGCACGGCCTCGAGTTCCCGCTGATTGAGGCGGACGCCGAGCGCGTCCCGTGCCGAGATCGCGCGTTCGATCTGGCGATCTCGGAATACGGCGCCTGCCTCTGGGCGGACCCCGATCGCTGGGTCGCCGAGGCATCGCGCATCCTGCGACCCGGAGGTGAGCTGATCTTCCTCGTGAACTCTCCGCTGTTCGTCATCTGCGTCCCGGCGGAGACTGGCGTGGCCGCCGAACGATTGCTGCGGCCGGCTTTCGACATGCGCCGGATCGAGTGGCCCGGCGATCCGGGAGTCGAGTTCCATCTGGCGCACGGAGACTGGATTCGCGTGCTACGAGGCAACGGCTTTGACGTGGAGGACCTGATCGAGGTGCGGCCGCCTGAGTCGGCCACGACCGCGTCCGACTACGTCACCCTGGAATGGGCGCGCCAATGGCCGTCCGAAGAGATCTGGCGGGCGCGACGCCGCCAGGGACGGACCGAGCTGAGACGGAGGAGTAATGGACGATCTGCTGATCCGTGGAGGTCACGTGATCGACGGCACCGGCGCCGCGGGGCTGGACGCCGACGTGAGCATCGCCGACGCCCGCATCGTCGCCGTCGAGCGCCGGTCATCGCGACCCGCCCGGCGCGTGATCGACGCGCGCGGACAGGTTGTGGCGCCCGGGCTCATCGATATCCATACCCACTCGGACTTCACCCTGCCGCTCAATCCGCGCGCCGAGTCGAAGATTCGGCAGGGCGTGACGCTCGAAGTCGTCGGCAACTGCGGCTTCTCGGCCGCACCGGCGCTTGCCGATCGCGTGGCGATGCTGCGCGAATACCTGGCTCCGAGCGCGCCGTCGCTCCCGTTCGCGGAGTCGACGTTCGCGCAGTACGTCGCCGGCTTTCCCGCGACCAGCGTCAACGTGATCCTCCAGGTCGGGCACCACACCCTGCGGCTCATGACCGCCGGAATGGAGAACCGGCCGCTGACCAGCGCCGAGACGGCCGCGATGGAAGTCCTGCTCGCCGAGGCCCTGTCGGCCGGAGCGTGGGGGCTCTCGTCCGGGCTCTTCACCCCGCCCGGGTGCTACGCCGATCCCGCCGAGATCCATGCGCTCGCCCGCGTGCTCCGGCGCCACGGCGCCGCGTACTCCTCGCACATCCGCGACGAGGCCGACCACGTGGGTGAAGCCGTCCGCGAGGCGATCGCGGTCGCCGAGGCGACCGGCGTTCACGTGCAGATCGCGCATCTGAAGCTCTCGGGCGTCGACAACTGGGGCGGCGCGCGCCGGCTCCTCGGCGAGATCGCCGCCGCGCGGGCTCGCGGGCTCGCCGTCGATTGCGATGCCTATCCGTACGACACCGCGACCAATCCGCTTCGCAACCTGCTCCCGCGCTGGGTCGTCGAGGGCGGCATCCCGGCGATGCTGGACCGGCTCGGCCGCGCGGAGGCGCGGACGCGAATCCGCGCGGATCTGGCGCGCGACGGCCTCACCAATTTCGGGCGCATTCCGTCGTGGGACGTCGTGCGCGTCGCGATCGCGCCGCACCAGCCCCAGGATGCCGGCCGAACGCTCGGCGAGATCGCGCGGCGCCGCCGCGTCGATCCGCTGGACGCCGTGTGCGACTTCTTGATCGCCGACCGCGGGGCGACGCGCATCCTGATCACCTCGATGAGCGAGAAAGACGTCCACGAGATCACCGGCACCCCCTGGGTGCTGGTTGGCTCCGACGCCAACGCGCTCGCGACCTCGGGCGTGACCAGCCAGGGAAAGCCGCACCCGCGCTCGTACGGGACTCATGCTCGGCTCCTCGGCGCGCTCGTCCGCGACCTCGGCCTGTTGAGCTTGCCGGCCGCCGTTCACAAGACGACCGGCGCGTCGGCCGCGGCCCTCGGACTCAGCGATCGCGGCGTGCTGCGCGAGGGATCCTGGGCGGACGTGACGGTCTTCGATCCCTCGCGCATCGCGGATCGCGCGACCTACGACGATCCCCACCAGTACGCGGTCGGCGTCTCCACGGTGCTCGTCAACGGCGAGGTGGTTCTGGACGGCGGCGATCACACCGGCGCTCTTCCCGGGCGCCTGCTGAGACGGCCGGCGTAACAACTCGACCGATTGTTGACAGGAAGAGATTCTTGTAAAGTGAGCCACGGCCTCGATCCGACCGCTCCATCACAGGGAGGGGAGACGCCATGCCTTCACGACCTCGCCGGAACGGCCTTGCGCTCGAGCTGATCGCAGTCCTCGCACTCATCGTCTTGCCGGCGCTCGTCGCCGAGGCGCAGGCACCGAAGCGCGGCGGCACCCTGCGCGTCGCCTACGGCAACGAGATCTCGAATTTCGACTATCACGTCGCCCCGGGCTACGAGCTGGTATGGGCCGTACAGAACATCGGCTGCGGCCTCATCAGCATGACGCCCGACGGCAAGTTCGTCCCCGACGCCGCCGAATCGTGGCAGATCTCGCCCGACGGCCTCCTCTACACGTTCAAGCTGAAGAAGAACGTGCTGTTCCACGACGGCACCAGGCTCGACGCCTCCGTCGTCAAGTTCAACGTCGAGCGCATCATGGACCCCGCGACCAGGTCCAGCATGCGGTCGTTCTACGACGCGGTGCACTCGGTCGAGGTGCTCGACCCGCACACCGTGCAGATCCGCCTCAAGTACCCCTACGCGTTCATGCTGCACATGGTGGCCGCGTACCGCATGGGGCTGATGTTCTACTCGCCCGCCGCCACCCAGAAGTACACGGCCGAAGATCGAAAGGCCGGCAAGCCGGAGGCGGTTCCGGATGCGGGCCGTTCAAGCTCGTCGAGTGGGTGAAGGGCAGTCATCTGGTCCTGGACCGCTTCGACAAGTACTTCGAGCCGGGCTTGCCGTACCTCGATCGCGTCATCATCCGCGTGATCAAGGACCCCGTCACACAGATGGCCGCGTTCAAGGCCGGTGAGATCGACTTCATCGCTGACGTCTCCGCCGATCACGTCGACACCCTCAAGGCGCAGAACCCGCGTGCCCAGATCATGACCGGCAAAGAGACGACGCCGATGGTCGCGATGATGAAGGTCACGGTGCCCGCCGACGGCAAGCCCATGTCGAAGGATCGCGGGCCGCACGCGATCTTCAACGACATCAGGGATCCGCAAGGCGGTTGGATGCTTCGGCATCGATCGCAAGGAGATCGTCAAGATCGCGTACAAGGGGCAGGCCACTCCCTGGCTCGGCATCATTCCGCCGGGCAGCGTGGACGCCGTCGACGTCACCCATATGTGCCCGTACGACCCCGCCCGCGCGAAGGCCTTGCTCGCGGAAGCCGGCTACGGCCCGCAGAAGCCGCTGACCTTCGAGCTGATGACCAATACCGAGAAGTCCGTCTTCAACGTCATTGCGACCGTGATCAAGGAGCAGATGGCGCGCATCGGCGTGACCGCGAACATCCGGCTGACCGACAAGGTGAGCTGGATGAACGTGGCCACGCAGGACGGGCCGTTCGACATGTACGTCGAGGACCTCGCGTCCCTCTTGACCGTGGACCAGAACACCTACCTCTCCGCCAGCACGGCGTCCTGGAACAGCACGCGCCACACGGACCCCAAGGTCGACGAGTACTACGCCCGCTACGCGCGGGAGATGGACCCTGCCAAGCGCAAGGCCATCGCCAGGGAGTTCCAGGAGTTCAGCGCCGAGAAGCTCTACTGGAACACGATCTCCGGCTCGCCGTTCTACCAGGCCGCGCAGCCGTGGATGAAGGACTACGTCTACCAGGCCGAGTTCAAGGTCCTCTACAAGAAGGTCTGGCTGGACAAGTAGGACGCCCGGCGATCACTTGTTGACAAGAGCGGACTCCTGTAAAGTAGGCCAACTCTCGACACGATTATCGATATTTACGGAAAGATAGAGGGCAAGACGCCATGCGCTCACGACGCCTTCTGCCGGGTCTCCCGCTCGGACTGATAGCACTCGCCTGGACGATCGCGCTCCCGACGCTCTCGCTCCGAGGCGCAAGCGCCGAAACGCGGCGGCACCTTGCGCGTGTCCTACGGCAACGAGGTCGCCGGCCTCGACTTCCACACCTCCCCCGGCTACGAAATGATGTGGGTCGGCATGAACGTGGGGTGCGGCCTCATCAACATCACGCCCGACGGAAAATTCGTGGGCGACGCCGCCGAGTCGTGGCAGATGTCGCCGGACGGGCTCTCCTACACCTTCAAGCTGAAGAAGAACGTCCTCTTCCACGACGGCACAGCCGCGGATGGCGCCGCGGTCAAGTTCAGCATCGAGCACATCATGGACCCGGCGACCAAGAGCGGCATGCGGCCGTTCTACGACGCCGTGCACAGCGTCGAGGTGCTCGACCCCTCGACCGTCCAGATCAGGCTGAAGCAACCCTACGCGTTCATGCTCCACATGCTCGCGGGCTACCGCACGGGCCTCGTGCTCTACTCGCCCGCCGCCACCCAGAAGTTCTCCGTCGAGGACCGCAAGCAGGGCAAGCCCGAAGCGGTGGTCGGCTGCGGTCCGTTCAAGCTCGTCGAGTGGGTGAAGGGCAGCCATCTCGTGATGGACCGGTTCGACAAGTACTTCGAGCCGGGGCGCCCCTACCTCGACCGCATCATGATCCGTGTGATCAAGGACCCGGTCACCGAGATGGCCGCGTTCAAGGCGGGGGAGATCGACTTCATCGCCTCGTTCTCGCCGGATCACGTCAACACCTTGAAGGCGCAGAACCCGAAGGCCAGCATCATGACCGGGAAAGAAACCACGCCGATGGTGGTGCAGATGAAGGTGACCGTCCCGAAGGACGGCAAGCCCATGTCCACGGAGCGGGCCCCGCACCCCATCTTCGGCGACGTGAGGGTTCGCAAGGCGATCGGGTGCTACGGGCTCGACCGCCAGGAGATCGTGAAGATCGCGTTCAAGGGCCAGGCGACGCCGTGGGTCGGGATGGCGCCGCCGGGCACCCTGGAATCGGTGAACGTCAACCACCTGTGTCCGCACGACCAGGCCAAGGCGAAGGCGCTCCTGGCCGAGGCCGGCTACGGTCCGTCGAAACCGCTCACCCTGGAGCTGATGACCAACACCGAGAAGAGCGTGTTCAACGTCATCGCCACGGTCGTCAAGGAACAGCTGGCGCGCATTGGCGTGACGGCGAACATCCGGCTGGTGGACAAGGTCAGCTGGATGAACACGACTCTGCAGGACGGGCCGTGGGACATGTACGTCGAGGATCTCCTGTCCTTGCTCACGATCGACAGCAACGGCTATCTGTCGACCGCCTACGTGTCGAAGAACTCGTCGGCCTGGAGTCACCCGCGTCACACCGATACCAAGGTCGACGACTACTACGCCCGCTACGCGCGCGAGATGGACGGCGCCAAGCGGAAGGCGATCGGCAAGGAGCTACTGGAGTACATGGCCGACAAGATGTACTGGAACACGGTCTCGGGCTCGCCGTTCTACATGGTCGCCCAGCCGTGGACGAAGGGGTACGTCTACAACGGCGAGTTCGAAGTCCACTGGGACAACGTGTGGCTGGAGAAGTGACCAGGGCGTCCTAACCCACAGAACAGAGAGGACAAGCATGCGCTCGACCCGTCCCCTGCTCGGCCTCCTCCTCTTCGGAGCCAGCGTACTGCTTGGCCTGACCGGCGCATCGCCGACCGAGGCGCAGACGCCGAAGCGTGGCGGCACGCTCAAGATCTCGTACGGCAACGAGATCGCCCATCTCGACTTCCACACCGCTCCCGGCTACGAAATGATGTGGGTCGCCATGAACGTCGGGTGCGGCCTCGTCAACATCACGCCCGACGGCAAGTTCGTGGGGGACGCGGCCGAGTCGTGGCAGGTCGCGCCCGACGGTCTCCTCTACACGTTCAAGCTCAAGAAGAACGTCATCTTCCACGACGGCACCCAGGTCGACGCCTCCGCCGTCAAGTTCAGTATCGAACGTCTCATGGATCCGGCCACGGGGTCCGGCATGCGAACCTTCTACGAGTCGGTGCACTCGGTCGAGGTGCTCGATCCCCAGACGGTGCAGATCCGCCTCAAGCAACCCTACGCCTTCATGCTGCACATGCTCGCGGGCTACCGCACAGGGCTGATCCTCTACTCGCCCACCGCCACGCAGAAGTTCAGCGTCGACGACCGCAAACAGGGCAAGCCCGCCGCCGTGGTGGGCTGTGGGCCGTTCAAGCTCGTCGAGTGGGTGAAGGGCAGCCACCTGGTGATGGACCGCTTCGACAAGTACTTCGAGCCCGGGCTACCCTACCTGGATCGCATCATGATCCGCGTGATCAAGGATCCGGTCACCGAGATGGCCGCGTTCAAGGCCGGGGAGGTCGACTTCATCGCCTCGTTCTCGCCCGAGCACGTCGACACGATGAAGGCGCAGAATCCCAAGGCCAAGATCATGACCGGCAAGGAAACGACGCCGATGCTCGCGGCGATGAGGGTCACGATCCCCAAGGACGGCAAGCCCATGTCAAAGGACCGGGCGCCGCACCCGATCTTCAGTGACATCCGGGTGCGCAAGGCGGTGGGCTGCTACGGGATCGACCGCAAGGAGATCGTGAAGATCGCGTTCAAGGGCCAGGCTACCCCGTGGGTCGGGATCACTCCGCCCGGCACCCTGGACACGGTCGACGTCAACCACCTGTGCCCCTACGATCCGGCCAAGGCCAAGGCGCTGCTCACCGAGGCCGGCTACGGTCCGCAGAAACCCCTGACATTCGAGCTGATGACGAACACCGAGAAGACCGTGTTCAACATCATCGCCACCGTCATCAAGGAGCAGATGGCCCGGATCGGCGCGACCGCCAACATTCGGCTGGTCGACAAGGTGACCTGGATGACTGCGGCCAACCAGGACGGGCCGTGGGATATGTACGTCGAAGACCTGCTGTCCCTGCTGACCCTCGACAGCAATGCGTTCCTGTCGACCACGCAGGCCTCCTGGAATCATACGCGCCACACCGACCCCAAGGTCGACGACTACTACGCCCGCTACGGCCGCGAGATGGACCCCGTGAAGCGCAAAGCGATCGCGAAGGAGTTCCAGGAGTTCAGCGCCGACAAGCTCTACTGGAACACAATCTCGGGGTCGCCGTTCTACATGGTCGCGCAGCCGTGGGTGAAGGGCTACGTCTACAACGCCGAGTTCGAAGTGCACTATGAAAAGGTCTGGCTGGACAAGTAACAGGGCGACCCGATGCGAACCTACATCCTGAGGCGATTGCTGCAGATCATTCCGACGATCCTCGGAATCACGTTCGTGGTGTTCGTCATGATGCGGTCGATCCCCGGCGATCCCGTCGTGTCCCTGCTCGGCGACGCCTATACCGAGGAGAACGCCATCAAGGCCCGCCAAGACTACGGGCTCGACAAGCCAATCCTGGTCCAGTACTTCATCTGGCTGAGCAAGCTCGTGCAGGGCGACTGGGGCACCTCGATCCTGAGCGGGCGCCCCGTCCTCAAGGACGTCATGGTGCGGCTGCCGGTGACCCTCGAACTGGTCGTCCTGTCGATGGCGGTGGCGCTCGTGATCGCGATCCCCGCCGCCATCATCGGCGCCCTGCGCCAGAACACCTGGGCCGACTATGCGGCCACCTCCGTGGCCATGGTGGGAGTCTCCGTTCCAGAGTTCTTCCTCGGTGTCCTGCTCTTGCTGGTCTTCTCCATCGGTATGGGCGGATTTCTGCCCAGCTCGGGCTGGGTATACCTGCCCGGCACATGCCAGACCGTGGTCTGTGCCGCAAGTCTGTGGGGCAATACCCAGCACGTCCTGATGCCCGCCCTGGCGCTCGGGGTGGGGCGTGCCGCGCTCCTCACGCGGCTGCTCCGCGCCAGCATGCTGGAGGTCATCCGCACCGAGTACGTCACCACCGCGCGCGCCAAGGGGTTGAGCGAGCGGCCCGTCGTGCTGAAACACGCCCTCAAGAACGCGCTGATCCCGACCGTGACGGTGATGGGCCTGCAGGTCGGCTTTCTTATCGGCGGCGCCATCGTCGTGGAAACGCTCTTCGCGATGCCGGGCCTCGGCACCTTCGGAATCGACGCCATCATCGCGCGCGACTACCAGCAGGTGCAGGGCTTCGCCCTCGTGACCGCGCTCACGTTCGTTTTCATCAACCTGATCGTCGATCTCACCTACACTTTCCTGGATCCGCGGATCCGGTACTCCTGAGGGCACGATGATCGACCACGACGCGCACGCCGGGCAGCCTCGGAGCATCAGCGGAGGAAGTCTGCAGGAAGCCGATCTTGTCCCGGCGGCGGAGGTGGCCTGGCGGGCCAAGCCCGATCGTGTCGAGTCGCCGTTCGCGCAGGGCGTGCGCCGGCTCCGGCGCAGCATGACCGCGATCATCGGCGCGCTCATCGTCGGCGTGCTGCTGGTCGTGGCGCTCTTCGCGGACGTGCTCGCGCCCCAGAGTCCGATCGCCAGCGACCAGACCCACACCTTCGAGCGCCCGAGCCTCGACTACCCGCTCGGGACGGATCAGCTCGGACGCGACATGCTGAGCCGGATCATCCACGGCAGCCGAATCTCGCTGGCGGTCGGCGTGTCGTCGGTGCTGCTCGCGCTCTTCGTCGGTGTGCCGTTCGGGATGATCGCCGGCTACTACGGCGGCCGCGCGGACTCCATCATCATGCGCCTGATGGATCTGATCCTCGCGTTCCCGATCTACCTGCTCGCCATCATCCTGATGGTCATCTTCGCCCCCACCGCGGGCATCATCGGGACGATCAAGGTCACCGGCGCCATCGCCATCGTGCGGATCCCGATCTACGCGCGCCTGGTCCGGGGCAGCGTGCTGTCGATCAAGGAAAAGGAGTACATCGAGGCGTGCCGCGCCGTCGGCGTCCGCGATCCGTGGATCCTGCTGCGCCACGTCCTGCCGAACTGCCTGGCGCCGATCATCGTGACGACCACGCTTGGCATCGCGACGTCGATCATCGTGGAAGCCACGCTGTCGTTCCTCGGCCTCGGCACACAGCCACCGACCCCGAGCTGGGGCTGGGACCTGAAGGCCAACGTGGCGTTCATCCAGTCCAACCCCTGGATCTCGCTCTTTCCAGGCATCGCCATCTTCGTCACGGTGCTCGGCTTCAACCTGTTCGGCGACGGCCTCCGCGACGCGCTGGATCCGCGGCTCAAGTAGACTATATTCGGAGTGGTCGGCCGATCGCTCGTCGCGACCGGAATTCTCGCGTTGCTGCTCGTGGGTGCGACAACCGCGGTCGGTGGTCAGGCCACTAAGCGTCCCGAGTCGGTTTCGCCCTCGCAGCCTCTTCCGCCTCCTCGACCGGCGCCGCTGATCGTGGCGCCCCCGGCCAACATCTGCACGACCCAGTGGGGCTGGTGCCAGCTGCCGACCTGGTCGGCGCCCCCCGGGATCGGCTGCGCGTGTCTCACAGGCAACAATCAGGAAGTTCCAGGCACGACGCGCTATTTTCCGTACTCGGGTCCGGCCAGCCCGTATCTGCAGCCGCACTCCGGGCCTCCGTCGACGATTCCCTGAATCCGGGCCGACCTACTGCCAGCTGGCCGCGAGAATGTTCTGGACGAATTTCCGGCCATCAAGGCGTAGTCCACGATCGAAATCGTCATGTCCCAGTTCCGTTCCACTTCTCGTACTTCTCCGTACCGTAAACCCGTTCGATGGCTCCCCCGGCCACACCCCAACGAACACGGGTTAGCGCGGCTCACCTCGCCTTCAGCCTCGCGGCGAGCGAGCCGGTTGCGCCGGATCGGCGGTCAGCGGAAAATCGAGCATGCTCGAGTTCTCCCACTTCGACCGGCGCCACTATCCGACCGTTTCCGTGCGTGAGGGTTACCGCGAGTGGCTGCCCTCTTACGGAGCCACGGTGCAGGACGAGATGGACCTGGTCCTGCTCGAGGCCGTCGAGTCGGTCGCGTGGACCGCCGTCGAGAACGCGGTCGACCTCGGATGCGGAACCGGCCGGACCGGTGCCTGGCTCCGCGCGCATGGCGTCGCTCGACTCGACGGGATCGATCTGACGCCCGAGATGCTGGCGGTCGCGCGCGGCCGGAAGATCTACGACCACCTCTTCGAAGCCGACATCGCCGCGACGGGTCTCGGCGGTGGCATCTATGATCTCGTCACGATGTGTCTCGTCGACGAACATCTCCCTGATCTGCGGCCGCTCTATCGCGAAACGTCGCGGCTGCTCCGACCGGGCGGCACTCACGTTCTCGTCGGGTATCACCCGTACTTCATCATGGCCGCCGGGATACCCACGCACTTCGACCGCAACCCCGGCGAGTCGGTGGCGATCGAGACGTACGTCCATCTCTTCAGCGATCATGTCGCCGCCGCGCGCTCCGTCGATCTCTCGCTCGTCGAGATGCGCGAGCGCCTCGTCGACGACCGCTGGATTGCGCTCAAGCCCCGGTGGAAGCAGTTCAGGAATCACCCCGTGAGTTTCGCGATGGTGTGGCAGAATCGCGGCCCATGAACCTGGCGCCCCTGATGAAGCCAGCGAGCATCGCGGTCGTCGGCGCCTCGCAGCGGATGACCCGCGCCACGCGGGTGGTCGCCAACCTCCAGCGCTTTGGCTACTCCGGACGGATCTTCCCGGTCAATCCGCGCCATTCAGACGTGCTCGGGCTGCCCTGCTATCCTGACCTCGCCTCGACGCCCGAGCGCGCCGACACCGTGGTCGTCGCGATTCCGGCCGAGCACGTACCGGGCGTGTTGAGCGCCGCCGTCGCGGCCGGGGTGCGAGGGGCCGTCGTGTTGTCGAGCGGGTTCGCGGAGGCTGGGCCCGAGGGCCAGCGGCGGCAGGCCGAGCTCGAGCGCCTCGCGACGGACCACGGGCTCCTCATCTGCGGGCCGAACTGCTACGGCGTCTTCAATATCCGGCTCGGCGCGGCGACCTTCAGCGCCGACATGGCTGAGCCGCTCCGGCCCGGCGCCGTCGGCCTCGTGTCACAGAGCGGCGGTTTCAGTCACGCGATCGCCGAATACTTGATGCAGCAGCGGTGCGTCGGGTTGAGCTACATCGTGTCGTGCGGCAATCAGGCCGGCCTCACGGTCGAAGATTACCTCGCGTACCTGGTCGAGGACGACGACACGGCGGTGGTCGGCGCGTTCGTCGAAGGGTTCAAAAAACCCGAGACGTTCCGGCAGGCGGCGACGCGCGCGCGGACGCTCCGGAAGCCGATCGTGGTGCTGAAGGTCGGCCACTCGGAAAACGCGCGCCAGGCCATGCTGGCGCACACCGGATCACTCGCCGGCACTCCCGAGATCATCGAGGCCATGCTCAGGCAGAGCGGCGTCGTGCACGTCTCGAGCCTCAACGAGATGATCGACACGCTGACGCTCCTGTCGGCCGCGCGCCATCACGCGCCGCGCGCCTGGCGGGTCGGGGTTCTGAGCGGTCTCGGCGGCGAGTGCGGCCGCGCCGCCGATGCCGCGGACCACGCTGGTGTCGAGCTGCCACCGCTGTCGGCGGCCTCCGTCCAGATCACGAAGGGCTTCATGCCCGACTTCGCGAATCCGAGGAATCCGCTCGACGGCACGGGCGCGATGTACGAGGACGCTCGCCTCTTCCCCCAACTCTTCGACGTCATGCTGCGCGAGGAAGCCGTCGACGTGGTCGCGGTGAACCTGCGCGTCAACGTGCCCCGCCCTGGTGGTGGTGCGCCGTCGCGACAGTTCAGTCGCGCGATGATCGAGGCGATGACCAAGAGCCCGGGCCGTCTCGTGGTCGCCTTCAGCTCGTTCGCGGGCGGCGACCTCGATCAGGAGGTCGTCCGCCCCCTCGCCGACGCGGGGGTGCCGTTCCTCGAGAGCACCGAGACGGCGATGCTGGCCCTTCGCCACGCGCGCGACCATCGGCGCTTTCTCGACCGGACCGACCTCGCGGACGCGAGCCCGGCCGTGCACCCGGGCCCGGCGGCGCCGCGGGCGAACGCCCGGTTCAGCGGCACGCTCGGCAATGCCGAGGCGATGCAGCTCTTGAGTGACTTCGGCATTCCCCTGGCCGAGACGGTCGCGGCGAAGGACGCGGAAGCCGCGGTGGCGGCCGCCGACCGTCTCGGCTATCCCGTCGTGCTCAAGATCGACTCGCCCCAGATCGCGCACAAGACGGATGTCGGCGGAATACGGGTCGGCTGCGCTGACCCGGCGGCGGTGCGCGCCGCCTTCGGCGAGATGCTCGCCGAGGTCCGGCGCCGGGCGCCCGCGGCGCGCCTGGACGGCGCGCTCGTCCAGCGCATGATCGCCGGCGGACGCGAGATGATCCTGGGCGTCAAGACCGATCCGCTCTTCGGCCCGGCGATCGTGTGCGGCTTCGGCGGGATCTTCGTCGAGCAGCTCCGCGACGTATCGCTGCGCGTGCCGCCGATCGGCCCGCCCGACGCCGCGGCGATGATCGCCGACCTTCGCGGTGCGGCGATTCTGGCCGGCGCGCGCGGCCGCGCCCCGGCCGACACGGACGCTCTGGCGGACGCGATCGTCCGGCTCGCGGCGCTCGCCGAGGCGTACCGCCACTCGCTCCGTGCTCTGGATATCAATCCGCTCCTCGTGCTCGACGCCGGGTACGGCGTGGTGGCGGTGGACTGGCTGATCGAGCTCACGTGAAGCCCAGGAGGTGACGAGATGGCCTACGAGACGATCGTGTACGAGAAGAAGGGCCCGGTGGTCACGCTCACGCTCAACCGGCCCGACACCATCAATGCCATCAACCCCCAGATGACGGCGGAGCTCCACGGAGCCCTAGACGAGGCCGACGCGGACGCCGACATCCGCGCGATCATCCTGACCGGCGCGGGCCGCGGGTTCTCGGCCGGCTTCGATATCGCGCGCCGTCCCGACGGCCGCTCGTCGCTCGACGCGACCGGGGTCGAGGTCGCCGAATACATCAAGCGCTGGTGGGCTCGCGATCGTGACTCGGTGACGGAGCTCATGCACCTCTGGCATCTCACGAAGCCGGTGATCGCCGCGGTGCACGGCTGGGTGATGGGTGGCGGCTTCTGGTACGCCCTCGCGTCGGATATCACCATCGCCGCCGACAACAGCGTCTTCGCACAGCCCGAGGTCCGCCACGTCTCGAACACCACGTTTCTGTTCGCCGCGCTGGCCGGCTGGAAGGCGGCCCACCGCTACGCCCTGACCGGCGACCACTTCGACGCGGCCGAGGCGCTGCGCCTCGGCATCGTCAACGAAGTCGTGCCGGCGGCAGAGCTCTTGCCGCGGGCGCGCGCCCTGGCCGAGCGGATCGCCAAGGTGCCCGAGCCCTCCGTGCGGCTTAACAAGGCGGTCACCTGCTACGGCCTGCTGGCGATGGGCCTGGGCGCGGGGATGCTGATGAACGTGCCGTTTTCGAGCATGGCGCACGCTTCGTACAACGCCCAGCGGGCCGAGCTCATCGCGGCGATGCAGTCGGGTGGCCTGAAGGCGTTCCTGGAGGCTCGCGACGGCGGCTTTCGGCCGGAGCCCTTCGGCCCGAGATCGGCCCCGAAGTCCTGATGTGGATAGCCTTCAACTCGTGGCGTCCGCGCTGACCGGCTCGCGATATCGCCACGAAAACGTTCCCGGGGCGCATCTGCACATGGATCGCCGGCTCATCCTGATCTCGTGAGCCGGCCTGTGTCTCCGTCCGTCTCGGTCGGCATCCACGTACCAAGCTCCGCGGTCGCGGCGCTCGATTCGGGTGACGCCTACGTCGAGTTCTTCCGCCAGGTCGAAGCCCTCGGCCTCGACGCGGTCTGGACCGAGGACCGGATTTTCCACGACGCGCACATGCTCGATCCGCTCATGCTGCTCGCCACGGCGGCCGCGTGCACGCGCCGAATCGAGCTCGGCACGGCCGTCCTCGTCGTCACGTTGCGCGCCGCCGCCGTCGTCGCCCGCCAGGTGTCGACGCTCCACCATCTCTCGGGCGGGCGCGTGGCGCTGGGCGTGTCGCTCGGCGGGCGCCCGGAGGAGTATCAGGCGATCGGCGTGCCGATGAACCGCCGCGTGGCGGTCTTCCAGGAGAGTGTCGCGGTGATCCGGCAGCTGCTCGGCGGAGAACCGGTGGATCACCAAGGCCCGTTCGTCCGCCTGGAGAGGGCGATCGTCCGCCCACCGGCGCGGGTCCCGCTGTACATCGGCGGCCACGCCGAGGGAGCGCTCCGTCGCGCGGGGGCGCTGGCCGACGGCTGGATCATGGGACCGTTCGGCACGGTCCGCGATTTCCCTCGGGCCTGGCGCGTGGTCCAGGACGCCGCGCGCGAAGCGGGCCGGAATCCTGACGCGCTGGTCGCCGGCCGCCTCGTCTACGTCGCCGTCGACGACGATCGCGACCGGGCGCGGCGTGCGCTGCAGACCTTCCTCCACGGTTATTACGGCGCGCGCTTCGACGTCGACCAGCACGCGGTGCTCGGGCCGCCGCGCGAAGTCGCCGCGCGGCTGGCCGAGCATGTGGAGAACGGCATCACGAAGCTCATGCTGGGCGTGCCGAGCCTCGATCTCGCTCACCTCCATCGCGTGGCCGACGACGTGGCGCCGGTGGTGCGAGCGGCAACGCCCGGCGCGCGATGAGAGCATCCCGGGCGTCCGCGAGCCGCGAGCGCGACGTGGTGCTCGCGCGCTGGGGCCGGCTTGTGTACCGGACGCGTTGGACCGTCCTGGCCCTGTCGGCGCTTTCGCTCTGCGCGTCCCTGTGGATGATCCACGTCGGCGGCCGGCTCGATCCTCCGGATCTCCCGGCCGACACCGAGTCGGGCCGCGCGCGCCGCCTGCTCGAGACGGCCCTGCCGGGACAGCCGCCATCGTTCAGCCTGATCTTCAGCAGCGAGACGCGTCAGGCGCTCGACCCGGCGTTCCGCGACGAGGTCGAGCGGGCGTTGGCGCCGCTGCGACGCGATCCGCGCGTCGCGCGCGTCCGCACCGCGTACGACCCGCCCGGCCCCGTGCCGACGACCGTTCCGCTGGTCTCGCGGGACGGCCGGCGCACGCTCGCGCTGGTGGAGCTGCACGGGTCCGCCGCCGGCTTCGCGTCGCTCGAGTTCTCCGGGCTCCCGCCCGACCTCTATCCCTCGCTCCGCGGACTGGTCCTCGCCGAGACCCTCGAGGTCGTCTCGGTCGGCAACGTCGCGCTCAATCACGACTTCACCGAATTCGCCCGCAAGGATCTCGGCCGCGTCGAGATGCTGATCCTGCCGCTGGTCGCGGTGCTGCTGCTCCTCGTGTTCGGCTCGGTCGTCGCGGCGGCGCTGCCGCTGGCGGTCGGTGCCCTGGCGATGACCGGCGCGCTCGCGGCCACGCTCGTGGCCGCCCGTTTCGTCTCGGTCTCGATCTACGCGCCGAACATCGTCAGCATGATCGGGCTCGGCGTCGCCATCGACTACTCGCTCTTCGTCGTGAGCCGGTTCCGCGAGGAGATCCGCGAACGGACCCCGGTCGAGGCGCTGGCCCGCACCATCGCCACCGCGGGCCGCGCGATCCTGTTCTCGGGCCTCACCGTGGCGATCGGCCTGCTCGGCATGCTCTTTCTGGGGCTCGGCAATCTCGGCTCGATGGGCTGGGCGGGGACGAGCGTGGTCACCATGGCCGTCGTCTACGGGCTGACGACGTTGCCGGCGCTGCTCGCGGTGCTGGGCCCGCGGGTGAATTCGCTGCGGGTGCCGTTCCTCCACGCCGATCGCGGCGGAGACGGCCTCTGGCGCCGTCTGGCCGCGATGGTGATGGCGCATCCCTGGCGCGTGTTCGTTCCGGTCGTCTGTCTCCTGCTCCTCTTCGGACTGCCTTTCCTCCACTTGCGCGTCGGCTCTGGCGACGCCACGTCGCTGCCGCCGGAGGCCGAGTCACGGCGCGGTGACGAGCTGCTCCGCCGCGAGTTCCCGGGCGTCGACGCGAATCGGATCGTGGTCGTGCTCGACGCCGGCGCGGGCTCGCCGCTGGAGCCCACGCGCGTCGCCCAGACGTACGCGTTCAGTCGCTGGCTGGCCGCCCGTCCGCACATCCAGCGCGTCGACAGCTTCGTCGATCTGCACACCGCGCTCGACCTCGCGACCTATCAGCAGATGGCCGCGCTGCCCACAGCCCAGCGACCACCCGAGCTCGTCGAGGCGCTCCGCCACGTGCTGGGTGAGCACGTCGCCATGTTGATCGCGACCACCGATTCGCGCCCGACCAGCGACGAGGCACGCGCGCTCGTTCGCGAGATTCGACGCGCGCATCCACCGTACGCGGGCGAGGTGCTGGTCACCGGGCAGACCGCGTTCGATCTCGACTTCATCGGGCTCGTGGTCCGCCACGCGCCGCTGGCGGTCGGGCTCGTCGTCGTCGTCACCTACGTCGTGCTGTTCTTGCTCCTCGATTCCGTGCTGCTCCCACTCAAGGCGATCGTGATGAACCTCCTCTCGATCACCGCCTCCTACGGCGCGCTCGTGTGGATCTTCCAGGACGGCCATCTGGCGACGTGGCTCGGGTTCACGCCCGGGCCGATCCAGACCGCCACGCCGCTCATCATGTTCTGCCTCGTCTTCGGACTCTCGATGGACTACGAGGTGCTCTTGCTGAGCCGGATCCGCGAGGAGTACGAGCGGAGCGGTGACAACGCCGGCGCCGTGGTGGTCGGTCTGGAGCGCACGGGGCGGCTCATCACGGGGGCGGCCGCGATCATGGCGGCGGTCTTCTTCGGCTTCGGGCTGGCGCGCTCCGTCGTGATCCAGGCCGTCGGCGTCGGGATCGGCGTCGCGGTCGTCGTCGACGCGACGATCGTGCGCGCCCTGCTGGTGCCGGCCACGATGCGGCTGATGGGCCGGTGGAACTGGTGGCGGCCGGCCTGGCTCGCCTTGCGCCCGTGGCGGCGCGCGAGCGACGTGGTCGCGAACGGCAACTGAGTCGGTCCGCCGGCGCGCCCCGGCCAGCGCTGGCAATTTCACGGGCCGTGTCGGATACTCTGCCCCGCAGCGCGGCGGACCAGCCGCGACCACTTCCACGTCACGCGCGCCGCAGCCTTCCCCGGGGCTGGGGCCCCGGCCGGCGGCGCGCTTTCCATCCAGGAGGATGCGATCGCGATCAAGGTTGGCGATCGGATTCCTGACGGCACACTGACCGAGATGATCGAAACCGAGCGGCCGGGATGCACCGTCGGCCCGAACGCCTTCTCGGTGAGCGAGATCAGCAAGGGTAAGAAGATCGCGATCTTCGGGTTGCCGGGCGCCTTCACCCCGACGTGCTCGGCGAAGCACGTGCCGAGCTATGTGCAGAACTTCGACAAGCTCCAGGCCAAGGGTGTCGATGGGACAACGGCGTCGTCAAGGCCGTCAACGTCGAGCAGGCCGGCAAGTTCGAGGTTAGCGACGCGGACACGATGCTGAAAGCGCTCTGATTTCGAGACCGACACGTGGCGGGGATCGCCGAGGACACGGCTGTGAGCGTCGGGGCTGCACACCGGCGCGGAGAGTGGGACAATCAAGATATGAGTTGGCGGGTAGCACTCGCTGGGCTGGTGATCTTGCTGAGCGTGGGCTCGGTTCAGCCGGCATTCGCCCAGATGAAGTCTCCGCCGGGCGGGACGACGCCCGGCGGGGCGATCTTCGACCGGCTGAATCAGTCGTCGACGCGCCCGGTACCGCAGACGCCTCCCCCGGCGGTTCGGCAGCCCGACATGCAGTGGGTGCCCGATCGATTGGTGCAGGTTCCCGGGACCGACGGTCACGTGCTCGTGCCCGGGCACTGGGAGCGCCGACTGCCCAACACCAACGAGGTTTACACGCCACCGCTGACCGGCAGGAGCTTGCAGGGCGACACCACGATCCAGTTCCCCGCGGGGAGCCGGCCGCCCGTCAACGAGCGCCAGTACCCCTGATCGACCGCCCCGCGAGGGCTCAGCCGTGTCCACGGATGCGTGATCCGCGCGGCGGTGATCGCTGACCTTCTCCAGAGCTTCGAGGGGCACCGGCAGGCCCATCGTGCGTGTTCCGGCCTCGCCGGGAGCATCCTCGAGGTGACCGTCGACAGCGCCCGCTGGGGCGTGGCCTGGATGCGATGCCCCGACTGCGGCGTGCGCTGGGAGCGGCGTCTGGCGCTGAACGGAGCCCCGTAGGCGCCGCATCCAACTTCGGGCTTGACTCGGTCGTCGCCCGCGCTGTATCCCGTCTCGATGGGGACCAGCGGCTTCGTAACGTCGGCCGCGCACCGCCACCTCTCGCGGGATCCGGTCATGCGCCGGCTCATCAGCCTCCACGGTCCCTGCGCGCTCGCGCCGGTCAGATGGTCGCCCTACGAGGCGCTGACCCGCGCCATCGCTCACCAGCAGCTCCACCGTCGCGCCGCCGAGTCGATCCTCGCCCGCTTCGTCGCCCTCTTCGAGAACGGACGCTTTCCGTCGCCGGCGGATGTCTCGGCGGCGCGAGCCTCGAGACTGCGCGGGGCCGGCTTCTCGCGCGGCAAGGTGCGAGCGATCAAGGACATCGCCCGCCACGCGCTCGCCGGCGGGGTGCCGACGCGCCGGGCGGCGACACGGCTCGACGACGAGGCGATCATCGAGCGGCTGACGCGAATTCACGGCGTCGGGCGGTGGACCGTCGAGATGCTCCTGATCTTCACCCTCGGACGTCCCGACGTGCTGCCCGTGGACGACTTCGGCGTACGCGAGGGATATCGGCGGGCGTATGGACGCCGGGAGCGGCCGACCCCAAAGGCCCTGCGCGTCCTCGGGGAACGGTGGAAGCCCTACCGCTCGGCCGCCGCCTGGTACCTCTGGCGCGCGGCGAGCGAAGCCAAGAAGAAACCCCAGTCGTGAGGAGGCTAGATATGAGCGGGCTCGCGCGAAGAATCCTCCTCGGGTCGTTCATCGTCGCGACGTGGAGCGGAGCCGTCGCGGCCCAGGGTCAACCCGAAGGCCAGCTGACCGTCGCGTTCGACGCGTCCATCGCGCCCACGTTTCTCGATCCGGCCGAGACGCCGGGAATCGGCACGCCGTTCGTGTTCCTCTACGCGATGCACGACGCGATGATGAAGCCGCTGCCGGGCAACGACATGGCGCCGTGCCTGGCCGAGTCGTGGAAGGAGAGTCCCGACGGGCTCGCGTACGAGTTCAAGCTGCGTCCGGGCCTCAAGTTCCACAACGGCGATCCCTTCACCGCGGAGGACGTGAAGTTCACGTTCCACCGCTACAAGGGCGCCGCGTCGAAGCTCTTGCACGAGCGGGTGAAGTCGGTCGACGTGCTCGATCCGCTGCGTGTCCGGTTCGTCCTGGACAAGCCGTGGCCCGACTTCCTCATGTTCTATGGGTAGCCCGGCCACCGGCGCGGCCTGGATCGTGCCCAAGAAATATATCGAGAAGGTCGGCGAGGAGGGCTTCCGCCGTCAGCCCATCGGGCTCGGGCCCTATCGTGTCGTGCGACAGACGCCGGGCGTCGAGCTCGTCCTGGAGGCCAACGAACAGTACTGGCGCAAGAAGCCGTCGATCAAGACCCTCGTCCTCAAGGGCGTGCCGGACCGGACGACGCGGCTGGCGATGCTGAAGACCGGCGAGGCGGACATCGGCTATCTGATGGTCGGCGTGGAAGCGGCGACCATCAAGGCTGACTCGAAGCTGCGCCTCGCCCGAGTGATTCCACCGGCGGTGTGGTGGCTCGACTTCCCGGAGCAGTTCAACCCCAAGTCGCCCTGGCACGACCGCCGCGTGCGGCTGGCGGCGACCATGGCGGTCGACAAGCAGGCGCTCAACGAGGCCGAGCGGCTCGGGTTCTCGCGTCTGACCGGATCGATCATTCCAAGCGTCATGGAGTTCGCGCTGCGCATCGAGCCCCATCCCTATGACCCGACGCATGCCAAGCGGCTGCTCGCCGAAGCCGGCTATCCGAACGGCTTCGACGCCGGTGAGATCACGCCGCTGCCCCCGTTCGTCACGATGGGCGAGAGCGTCGGGAGCTACCTCGGCGCCGTCGGCATCCGCGGCCGCGTCCGCAGCATGGAGCGCGCGACCTTCATGGAAGCCTGGCGCACGAAGACCCGATCGGGCGTGTTCGTGACGGTCACGGCGGCGCCCGGCAACGCGTCCTCGCGCATCGAGAACTTCGTCATCAGCAACGCCGCGTACGCGACCGGCGGGCACGCGGACATCGACGACCTGTTTCGGCAGCAGGCGCAGGAGCGCGACCGCAAGAAGCGCGAAGCGCTCTTGCATCAGATCCAGCGCCTGATGCACGAGCGCGTCATGTACGGCGGGATCTTCGAGCCGGCCACACTGCACGGAATCGGGCCCCGGGTCGAAGAGGCGGGCGTCGGCTTGAGCCCGCAGCTCTATTTCACCTCACCCTGGGAAGAGATGCGCTTGAAGAAGCCGTAACGTTCCAACGCAGTCGGAGGTGCGGCATGACCATTCAGCTCGACCACATCATCGTGCCCTCGCATCAACGGGTCGCTTCGGCCCAGCTCCTGGCCGACCTGCTCGGCGTGCCCTGGGAGGCGTCGCGGGGCGAGTTCACGCCGGTCTACGTCAACGACTCGCTGACGATCGACTTCGCGGATCGCGAGCAGTTCCATCGCTCCCATCTCTGCTTCCGCGTCAGCGACGCCGACTTCGACGCGATCTTCGGCCGTATCCAGGGAGCCGGGCTCGCGTACCGGAGCCGGCCCCGCGGCGAGAACGACATGCTGATCAACCGTCGGCTCGGCGGCAAGAATGTGTACTGGGAAGACGGCGACGGACATCTCTGGGAGATTCTGACGGTCAGCTACGCTCGCGCTGATTCTCCGGTTGCCGTCTAGCCATCGGGGCTGGAGGCGGAGGCGCCGGGCGGGGTGGGGGTAGGGGTCGAGCGGACCACGCGGCACGCGTCCGCTGACCCGAGGCGGCTGGGCTCCATCCAGGCGCCCCACGCCCGCAGCGCGCTCGGCGGGAACGGGTCCGTTCGACCCCTACCCCCACCCCGCCCGGCGCCTCCGTCTTCGCGTCTCGCCAACATCAACGGCGTCAGGACAGCGCGTCTTCGGCGTCCTCCTCCTGCGAGATCAACTCATGCGAGCATCCCCCGCCAGATCTTTGCTCCGCTGTTGCCTTGCGCTTACCTCGTCAGTGGGTGGGGGTGCGGGGGTCGAGGAGGTCGCGGAGGGCGTCGCCGACCAGGTTGAGGGCCAGGACGATGACGAAGATCGCGACGCCTGGAAGCAGGACGACGTGGGGGCTCAGAACGACGAACTGGCGTCCGGTCGCGAGCATGCTGCCCCAGTCGGCGGTCGGGGGCTGGGTGCCCAGACCGAGGAAGGACAGGCCGGCCGTCGCGAGGATCTTCGCGCCGACGTCGAGGCTGAAGGCCACGATCACGGGCGACAGCAAGTGCGGCAGGATGTGGCGGCCGAGGATGAGCGGGTCGGTCGCGCCGAGCGCGCGCGCCGCCTCGACGAACTCGCGCTCGCGCAGCGACAGGACCACGCCGCGCACGAGACGCGTGTAGAGCGGAAAGCCCACGACCGCGATGGCGATCATCGCGTTGCGCAACCCCGGCCCGAGGCCCGCGACGATCGCGATGGCCAGCAGGATGTACGGAAACGCCATCAAGATATCGGTGAGCCGCATCACGACGGTCTCGACCCAGCCCGTGTAGAAGCCGCCGAGAATCCCGAGCGTCACGCCGATCACCATCGCCGCCCCCGCGGTGGCCGCGCCCGCGAGCAGGGACACGCGGGCGCCCCAGACGAGGCGCGCCAGCAGATCGCGCCCGAACTCGTCGGTACCCAGCCGATGACCCTGGGTCAGAGGCGGTCGCAGGCGATTGGGCGTGTCCACCGAGTCCGGGTCGAGCAGCGGAAGCCACGGCGCCAGCAGAGCCGCGAGCAACGCGGCGAGCAAGACGAGCCCAGCCGCCACCGCCAGCCGGTCGCGACGCGCGATCCGGCCGAGCCAGCGCCGGAGCCGTGAAGGGTCGGTGGCGCGCGCGATGGGATCGTCGACACCCGCGACGCGAACGCTCATCGGGTCACCGCCATCATTCGTAGCGGATGCGCGGATCGAGCCACGCGTAGAGCAAGTCGACGATCAGATTGATGAGGACGAAGCTGAGCGCGACGACCAGGACGCAGCCCTGCACCAGCGGAAAGTCGCGCGCGAGAATTCCCTGCACCATCAAGGTGCCGACACCCGGCCAGGCGAATACCGTCTCGGTGAGCACGGCGCCGCCCAGGAGGTAGCCGGCCTGGACCCCGACCACGGTGACGATCGGGATGAGCGCGTTCTTGAGCCCGTGGCGCAGCACGACGGCGCGCTCGACGACACCCTTCGCCCGCGCCGTCCGGATGTAGTCCTGGCCGAGCGTCTCGAGCATGGTGCTGCGCGTGAGTCGCGCGATGATCGTGACGGACGCCGCCGCCAGGGTCACGGCGGGCAGCGCCAGATGAACGAGCAGGTCCCGCACGTCGCCCCCGCCGTACGGCGCGAACATCCCCGACGCGGGGAGCCAGCCGAGCCAGAGCGCGAAGATCACCATCAGCACGATACCGAGCCAGAACACCGGCATGCTGGCGCCGAAGAGCGAGGCCACCGCGCTGAGCCGGTCGAGCAGCGAGTTCGGCCGGACGGCCGAGAGGATGCCGAGGGCGAGGCCTCCCGCGGTCGAGAGCACGAGCGCGGCGCCCGTGAGGATCAAGGTCGCCTGGAAGCGTCCGAGCACTTCGGCCAGGACGGGCCGTTTCATCCAGATCGATCGCCCCAGATCGCCGCGCACGACCAGGCCGAGCCAGTGGACGTATTGAACGTAGAGCGGCTCGGTCAGCCCGAGCTCGGCGCGCAGGCGCTCGAGGTCCACCTGGGTCGCCTGAGAGCCGAGCATGATCTCGGCCGGGTCGCCGGGTGCCAGATGGAGGACCATGAAGATGATGACCGAGACGCCGAGCAGCACCGGGACGAGCAGCAGAAGACGGCGGACGACGTATCGTCTCACCGCCCGGAGCGCCTCACTTCAGCGAGATCGTCTCGACGCGGAGATCGAAGCTCGGGTGGAGCTTGAACCCCTGGACCCGCTTGGCGTGCGCGGCGGTCTGGATCTCGTGGTCGACGAAGATCCACGGCGGATCGTCGACCAGAATGCGCTGGGCCTCGCGGTAGAGCGCGGCGCGCTTGCCCTGGTCGGTCGTGAGCCGCGCCTGGTGCAGGAGCTCGTCGAAGCGCTCGTTCTTGTAGAGCGCACGATTCGGCCCGGCCGGCGTCCACTGGCTCGAGTGCAGCAGCGGGTACATCACCATGTCCGGATCCTCGTTGCCCGCCATCCAGGAGAGCGCGAACAGCTCCTGCTCCTTCGTTCTGAGCTTGGCGAGATAGGCGCCCCACTCCATCGTCTGCAGAGCCACCGTGATGCCGACCGCCTTGAGGTTCGACTGGATGACGGTCGACATCGGGACCGGCGCCTGCATCCCAGAGCCCGACTCCGGGACCCAGAGCGAAGTCGAGAACCCGCTCGGGTACCCAGCCTCGGCCAGGAGCTTCTTCGCCCGCTCGGGATCGTACGGATAGGGCTTGAGTCCCGGATCCGCGCCCCACGTGGCCGGCAGCACCGGCCCGCGTGACAGCGAGCCCGTGCCCTTGAGGACGTCGCGAACGATCGCGTCCTTGTTGACGGCGTAGTTCAGCGCCTGGCGCACCCGCTTGTCGTCGAAGGGCTTCTTCTGGTTGTTGATGCCCAGATACCAGACGTGCGCGCCGACCTGCTTGAGCAGGGTCGCCTTCGGGCTCTGCTCGATCTGTCCCACGAAGTCGGGCGGCACGTCCACGATGAGATCGAGGGAGCCGGTCAGGAGCTCCGTGAGCCGCGCCTGGCCCTCGACGATCGGCCGATAGACTACGCGGTCGACCTTCACCGGATAGCGCCAGTAGCTCGGGTTCTTCTCCAGCACCACGCGCTGGCCCCGGTCCCACGACGCATACTTGAACGGGCCCGTGCCGACGGGCTGCAGCGCGTAGTCGGCGCCGAACTTCTTCACGGCGGCGGGGCTGACGATCGACGCCGCGGCGGCGGTCAGGATGGTCAGGAACGAGGCGCGCGGCTCTTTCAGCACGAACTCGACCGTGGACGGGTCGACGACCTCGACCGCCTTGACGTTGCCGAAGAAGTAGTTGGCGAACGGATATCGGCCGAGCTTGTTGAAAGGATGCTCAGAATCGATCTGCCGCTCGATCGAGAACTTCACCGCCTCGGCATTGAAGGGCGTGCCGTCGTGGAACGTGATGCCCTTTCGCAGCTTGAAGGTGTAGCGCAGGCCGTCCTTCGCGATCGTCCACGATTCGGCCAGGCCCGGCACGACCTGGGTGCTCTCTTCGGGAAACGTGACGAGCGTCTCGACGATGCGGCGGCCGACGCGGCTCGAGTTGAGGTCGGTCACCTGCGCCGGGTCGAGGTTCACCGGTTCGGCCACCAGGCCGACGACGAGCGTCCCGGCCGGCTGCGCGGAGATCGAGAGGGCCGGGCCGAGGAGAGCGACGATCACGACCACGAGCGCGCGCCACACCGCCGCAGCCTTCATCGAGCGCCTCCGTTCGTGCGATTTCGTGGGTGGATCGCGCCGCCAACTTATACGATCGAGCGTGGCGGCGCAAGGCGGCGAGTCCGGGCCCGACACCTCTGCTAGAATCCGCGCGGGAGAGCGGCGTGCCCAGATTCAACGAGTTCTACTTGAACCTCAACCAGAATTACCTCTTCGCCGAGATCCGCCGGCGAACGAAGGTGTTCACCGACGCGCACCCGGACGTCCGCCTGGTGGATCTGGGCGTCGGCGACGTGACCCAGCCTCTGCCCGCGGCCGTCGTCCGCGCCATTCACGAGGCCGCGGACGACATGGCGCGCCGCGAGACCTTCAAAGGCTACGGCCCGTACGTCGGCTACGAGTTCCTGCGGGCCGAGATCGCCGCCCACGACTTCGGCTCGCGCGGCGTGAAGATCGCCGTCGACGAGGTCTTCGTGAGCGACGGCGGCAAGAGCGACAGCGCGAACCTCCAGGAGATCTTCGCCCAGGACTGCGTCGTCGCGCTCATGGATCCCGTGTACCCGGTCTACGCCGACAGCAACGTGGTCGCCGGGCGCAGCGGGCGCGCCGACGAGAGCGGACGCTACGCGGGCATCGTCTATCTGCCGTGCACCGCGGACAACGCCTTCCAGCCGGCGCTGCCCGAGCGGCACGTCGACCTGATCTATCTGTGCTATCCCAACAATCCGACCGGCGCGATCGTGACGCGCGAGGCGCTCACGCGGTGGGTCGAGTACGCGCGCGCCGAGGACGCCGTCATCCTGTACGACGCCGCCTACGAGGCGTACATCGTCGATCCGGAGGTCCCGCACTCGATCTACGAGATCGACGGCGCGCGCGAGGTGGCGATCGAGTGCCGGAGCTTCTCCAAGAACGCGGGCTTCACGGGCATGCGTCTGGCGTACACGGTCGTGCCGAAGGAGGTGCGCGGACGCGCCGCGGACGGCAAGGCGATGAGCCTCAACAGCCTCTGGACCCGCCGCACGGCGATGAAGTCGAACGGCCCGCCCTACATCATCCAGAAGGCCGCCGCCGCGGTGTACACCCCGGAGGGGCAGAAACAGGTGCGCGCGCTGATCGGCTTCTACATGGAGAACGCGCGGATCATCGCGGCCGGGCTCGCGGCCGCGGGCTTCACCGTCTACGGTGGAACGAACGCGCCCTACATCTGGGTGCGCACGCCGCGCTCCGCCGGCTCCTGGGAGTTCTTCGACAAGGTCCTCGAGCACGCCAACGTCGTCGGGGCGCCGGGCGCGGGCTTCGGACCGAGCGGCGAAGGCTACTTCCGCCTGACCGCGTTCGGCTCCCGCGCGCAGACCGAAGAGGCGATCGAGCGCATCAAGACACGGATGTTGTGAGGGCGCCGCCCTCGGTCCCGGCTCCGGCGCGCGCCTGGGAGAGCGCCAGGGTCTGAGCGAGCAGGCCCGCGGTGAACGGCGCCAGCCGGTGTTTCCGGGAGAGCTCGAGCACCACCTGATAGAGCTGCGAATAGCGGACGATGGTGGCCCGCGCGTCGCTCGCCTCGACGTGGGAGAGCGGGTGCGTGAACACCACGATCGACTCCACCCAGCGCAAGACCGAGGCGGCCAGGTCCGGGTGGCGCTCGCTCAAGAAATACCGGATCGCGCACGCCCCGGAGTTGACGCGCTGGCTGATGTCCTCCCGGCGATCGCCGTTGACCGACCAGCTGTTGCCCCAGCATCGAACGTGCCCCGGGATCTGCTTCGTCTCGATCACGACCACTCCGCAGGGTCCGACCAGCACGTGATCGATGGTGCCGCGCGCCAGCCCCAGGGTGACGTCGTTGACGAGCCAGTAGTCGTCCGGGAGACCGCTGAGCAGATCCGCGACCAGCCGCTCATCGCGACGGCTGCTGCGCACGCGCCGCAGCAACCGCGTCACCGGGCGGCCCAGCCGAAACGCGATCATGACGGCGGCGAGCCCGAGTCCCAGACGCAGCAAGGTCGGGTGGCAGAATCCGCTGCCGGCGTCACAGATGACGAGCGCGATGCCCGCGGTGGCGAGCCCGATCAGCCCGAGCAGGGCCGCCCACAGTCGCTGCTCGCGACTGCCGTCGTAGCTTGCGCCGACTCTGACCAGCCGCATGTCAGCTCGGCGGCGCCCAGGCGGGGCGCGACTCGGTGTCGTTCAGCGGCGCCGCGAATTCCGCCGGCGGCTTCGGGCGCGCCCGCGCCTCGCCGAGCACCGCGCCGACGGCCCGGCTCGCCTCGCCCGCAAAGAGCCGCACCATCCCCACCGTCGTCCGCTCGTCGAAGATCGCGAGCAGGATCGCCTCGTCGTCCACCGCCGAGACGTGGATGGACCGCTTGGTGCCCTCGTGGAAGAGCACGGTGAATTCCGACTCGCCGAGCAGCTGCGCCATTGCGGCGGTGGAGCTGAAGGAGGCAGCGGCGAGCGCCGAGATGGACACGGCATCCAAGGTCTGCGAGCCGCCGTCCATGGCCATGAGCTGACCCCCGCGGTCGATCAGGAGCGCCTCGGCCGCGCCCGAGTCGCCGAGGAAGTGCGTCAGAATCTCGTGGATCCGCGCCGCGTCCTCTCGCAGGATGACGGTGTTACGAGACTTCATGGTGCCTCTCCCGCCTGACGCCGAACTCGCTCGCGAGCGCCATGCGCGAGACGGTGTTGAGCGTGTCGAACACGCCCTTGCCCTCGATGGCGGAGGCCTCGAAGAACGGCACGCGCGCCGAGCGCCGGTTGAGGACGAACTCGAGGTACGTCACCGGCGCCAGGTTCGGCAGATCGCGCTTGTTGTACTGCAAGACGTACGGGATCTCGTCGAGCGTCGACTCGTACTCGTGCAGATTCGCCTCCAGATTGCGGAAGCTCTCCACGTTGTCCCGCAGGCGCTCGAACTGCGAATCGGCGACGAACACCAGGCCGTCGGCGCCGCGCAGCACGAGCCGCCGCGTGGCGTTGTACTGGATCTGCCCGGGCACCGTGTAGAGCTGAAAGCGCGTCTGGAAGCCGCGCACCGTGAGAGCCGACATCGGCAGGAAGTCGAAGTAGATGGTTCGGTCGTCGCCGGTCGCGAGGGAGATCATGTTCCCCCGGTTGGCGTTCGGCAGACACCGATGGATGTACTGGAGGTTGGCGGTCTTTCCGGCGAGGCCCGGTCCGTAGTAGACGATCTTGAAGTCGATGACCCGGCTCGCGTAGTTGATCACGGACACGGCTCAGCCCTGCACCAGGGCCGGAAGCTGCATCGCGGCCCGGTCGAGCTCGATCCGCGCGAGCCCCGGCCGATCGATTCGGCCGCCGCCGACCAGCATCGTCACGTGGCCGGTCGCGCCGGCCATCAATCGTAGGATGACGCGATGAGCGCCGAGCTTCAGGATGACGGACGCCACGCGCCCGATCTCGGCCCCGTCGAGCTCGGCGTGCAGGTCGCGCGCGAAGCGCGCCAGGGGCAGCGCGTCGAGCGAGCTCGGGAGGAACAGGCAGGCGCTGAGCTCCCCCGCTCGATCGCGCAGCAGGGTCGGCGCCACCGGCCCGAACGAGGTCAACGAGCCGGCCAGCTCGCGCACCGTGGCCGGCACGGCGGCCACGCGCAGCTCGCTCTCCGCCTCCGAGCCGCGGTCCGGCCGCGAGTGCGCTCCGTTGACGGACTCCATCTCCGCGTCGCGCGCCGCGGTCCGCGAGAGCCGCTCGAGCCAGGCCAGCGACGCGCGCGACGCCATCGCCGTCACGAGCAGGGCTCCGGTGTCCGACGCCCCGAACGGCGTCAGCACGACCGTCGCGCCGACCGCCGTCACGGTGGCCTGGATCACCGGCTCGCGGAGGCGCGCATCGGTCAGGAACGGCACGACTCGCACCGCCGTCCGCACGACGGCGTCCTCGCTGAGGGTCGGCGCGACGACGGTCACCAGCGCCGTCCCGGCGCCGTCCCGCCGACCGATCTCGAGCCCGTTCAGCAAAGGCGAGAGCAGCGCGGCGATGCGGCGCGTCTGCGCACTCCTGCCCGCCTCGGACGCGTTGTCGGTCGCTGGTTCCAACGTCGCAGGCGCCTCGTACGCCGGCGGCTCGTGCTCCATCAGGGGCTCGGGCGTCGTGGAGTACTCCGGGGAATCCGAGCGCCCGGCCGCTTCGAACGCCAGCTCGGGCTGGCGCTCGTCATCCGTGTCGGCGGACGCGATCTCGTCCGGCTCCTCGACCTCGGCAGCGTCCTCCACCACTGGATCGGAAGTCTCTTCACGGTCGGCGGTGACACGCTCGGTCGGCTCTTCGACCGCGGTCAGCACGAGCTCGGGCGCGGACGATGTTTCGGCCGCGACGGGCTCCGGCGAGCCTGGATCGTGCGGCTGGAACGGAACCGGAAACTCTTCGATCTCGCGGACGTCGGGCGGCGGCGTCGAGAGCGCCAGCAACCCGGGTGGGATCTGTGGCACGACTTCGTCGAGTGGGAGCAGGAGCGAGCCGTCGGGCAAGCGCTCCGCGATCTCCTCGTGTGTCAGTGCAAGCTCGTCGAGCGGGAACTGATCGGCGACGACCTCCCACTTCACCGGCGCCAAGCCTTCCCCCAGATGCGGCAGGAGAAGCTTGCGCGGCACGAGCAAGGAGACGCCCGGCCGCAGGGTGTCCTTGAGTCCCTCGCGGCCGCGCAAGAACATCTCGACCGGAAGCTGATCGGCGATCCGCACGAACGGCACGCGAATCATCGGCTCCGTCCAATCGAGCGCTCGCTTCGACGACGGCGCGCTGGGCCGCGGCTCGATGGATGCCGGGAGCGTGGCCGCGGGCGTGGCCGTCACTGCCGCGGGCGGCCGCGCGAAGGACCGGCTAGCCTCACGGGGCGCCGCTGGCCGCGGGGCGGTCGTCTGGCGGCCCGACTCGGACAGGGCCGCACGGCCGACTGCCGGGCGCGGCTGCGGCGGCACGGGCGCGAGTGCCGGAGGTCGAAGCTGAGCGGGCGGCGGAGCGACGGGCTCCCGTTGCTTGGCGCCCGCCGCCGACAGGACGCTCGCGTGGGATGCGAGAGCACTCGGCGTATCCGCCGGCGCGAGCGGTCGTGCCGGCGAGCCGAGCGCGACCGCCTCGAGGCGCCGCGGTGTCGGGGCCGCTCGCCCGTCGGCGCGCGGCGCTCGCGGCGACGATACCAGCGGACGTAGACGGGCGAACACCAACGGCGACGCCGTCAGCTGCAGCAGCGTGACCGCCGGTGAGCCCCACAGCGCGAAGGCGACCGCGGCGCCGTAGTCGAGGAGGTCGGGGATCATGAAGAGCGCGCCGGTGGCCATCACGAGCAACGCGTGGAGGCCGCACATCGAGGCCGCCGAGCCGACGACGCGCGCGAGCGCGAGCGGGCGCACGCTGACCAGCGCGACGAGCACGTAGAACACCGGCGGGATCACCAGCGCCGGCAGCACGAGCGCGGGCGAGGCTTCGAGGGGTGTCGCCCTGAGGCCGCGCGCGTGGAGCGCCAGGACGGCGCACGCGTAGAGCTCGAGGCCGAGCGACAGCTCGAGCGCCCAGACCAGCCGCGCTCGTGAGGCGCGTGGCAGCGGCATCAGAGAGCCCTCACGAGCTCCGGCACGGCTTTTCTCACGTAGTAGCGAACCTTCCCGATGGCCCCTTGATCGCCCACGAGGACCGCCAGGAGGGCCGAGGGCCCCACACCGTGCAGCAACAAGGTTCCGGTCTCGTATTCGAGGATCGTGCCCACCAGCTGCCCCTGCCCGAGCTCGCGGCCGATCCCGTCGGATGCCTCCGCGAGACACGACGCCAGCGCGCCCGCGACCTCGTCGGCCTCAGGCGTGAGATCCCCGGCGGCCTCGATCAGAAACCCTTCGCGATCGGTGAGCACGACGAAGCGAACGCCCGGGGTTCCGGCGAGCCCTTGCAGCCGCTGCTTGAGGCCCTGGTCGGTCGCGCCGAGCGGAAGCGGCGAGGCGGAGGGCACGGGCGGAACGGCGCTCGGGAGCTGGGTCGCGCCGTTGGAGCGTCCGGCGAGGAGATGGTCGATCTTCCGCACCAGGTCCTCGACGCCGAACGGCTTGAAGAGGACCTCGTCGGACCGCACCTCGGCGGCCCGCGCCTGGACAGTGCCGTTGTCGATCCCGGAGATGAGGAGGACGGGCGTCGCGCCGATCGTGGGATGGGTGCGCACGTACTGGCAGATCTGATAGCCGTCCTTGTCGGGCAGGATGACGTCGCAGATCACGACGTCGGGCCGCTCGCGATCGATCATGGCGATCGCCTCGGCGCCGGACGCGGCCGCGAGCACCTGGAGCCCGCGGCCCTCGAGCGCCTTCTCGACCACCTTCCTCACGCTCAAGCTGTCGTCCACCACGAGAACCTTCCGCATCGACATCCTCCTAGGAGATCGGAGCCACGGCCGCGTCGGCGCGGCCCTCGTCGATTCCCACCGCGGCGCTGAGCAGCAGCTGCTTCAGATCCCGGTGGATCGTCTTCACGCCGGTGGCCGCCGACGCCTCGAGCGGATTGAACACGAAGCCGCCGTTGGCCTCGCCGTGCGCGGCCACCAGGAGCGCCGCGAATGCGGTCTCACCGATGAGCCCGAAGAACTCGGCGTGCACGACCCGCCCGCGATCGAAGAAGACGGAGCCGCGGCCCGCCGACAGCGTGACGACGAGCTGGCCCGTCTTGGCGCCGAGCGCAATCGCCTGCGTGATGTCCGGCAGCTCCATCACCGCGAGCGACCCGCGCAGGCCGTGAGCGCCCTCCGGCTGCGGGCCGGGCGCCGGCGGCGCGTGGGTCGCGACAGGCGGCGCCGCGGCGCGCCCGAGCAGGGCCGCGACCTCGGCAACGATGGCGGTCAGGGGCAGGTCGCCCGCCAGCGTCTGATCCGGCTTATCCTCCTGCATCGACGCCGCCGCCTCGTCGCCGGGGCTCGCCAGCAGGAGAAACAGCACGCCCTTCATCAAGGGATCCTGGCGGATGATCGCGCAGAGCTCGTGGCCGTCGATGTCCGGCACGCCCACGCGGCTCACGATCAGATCCGGGCGATTGCGCTCGAGCATCGTCAGCGCGAACGCGCCGCTGGTCACGGCGAGGACGTCGTCGAAGCCGGCCTGGGCCAGCGCGGCCTGCATCGCGCCGAGCGCCGTACGGTCCGGGTCGATCACGGCGATACGCGGCATCGGCGTCAGGCTCCCGCCGGCGCGGTAACGGTCAGTGACTCGATCAGCTGCACGAAGCTCGCCTCGTCGACCGGCTTGGCGACGTAGTGCTCCACGCCCAGCTCGCGGGCGAGGTTCACGTGCTTGGCGCCGGCGCGCGTCGTGAGGACGACTACCGGCAGATCGCACGTCGTCGGCTCCCGATTGAGATCGCGGATGAGCTCGTAGCCGTTGAGGCGCGGCATCTCCAGATCGGTGACGATGACGTCGACCGGCCGGGCGGCGAGCTCCTGGAGCGCCTCGGCGCCGTCCCGGGCGGCGACGACGTGGAACCCGGCGCGCTCGAGCATGCCGCCGACGAACCTCCGAACGCTCACCGAGTCGTCGACGAGCAGGACGCGGCGCTTGGTCTCGGCGGCCGGCGCGGTCACCGCGTCGCGCTCGCGGCGCGGCCACGGCACGGCCGCGCTCATCTCGAGGAGCTTCAGCGAGTCGAGCAGCAGGATGACGCGTCCCTGCCCGGTCACGGTGGCCCCGGAGAAGGGCCCGATACCCTGCAGGAACGCGCCGAGGTTCTTGATCACAATCTCTTCCTTGTTCAAGAACTCGTCGACGACGACCGCCAGGGTCTTGCGCCCGGTTCGGAGCGTGACGACCGACAACGACCCTCCGGGCTCGCGCGCCGGGATCCGGAGCACACGGTCCAGCCGCACCAGGTCGACGCTCTCTCCCTCGATCTCGACCGACTCCAGGCCGTCCACGGTCCGGATCTCGTCGGGCCGTACGTTGAGCGCGCCCTTCACGGCCGGAACGGGAATCGCCAGGATCTGGGATCCGACCGTCACCATCAGCGCGTCGGAGATGGCCACGGTCAGCGGCAGACGGATGCGGAAGCGCGTTCCCCGCCCGGCCTCCGTCTGGACCTCGATCTCGCCCCCGAGGCGGCTCACGTTGGTGCGCACGACGTCCATGCCGACGCCGCGGCCGGCAGCCGTCGTGACCGACGCCGCCGTGGTGAGGCCGGGCAGGAAGATCAGATCGAGGATGTCGCGCTCGCCGAGGCGCGCGAGCGCCTCGGGCGTCACGAAGCCCGCGCGCCGCGCCGCTTCGCCAACGGCCTCCACGTCGATGCCGCGGCCGTCGTCCGCCACCTCGATGTAGATCGAGCCGCCCTTGTGCGCGGCACCCAGATGAATCGTGCCCTGGGGCGGCTTGCCCTGCCGGCGACGCACCTCGTCGGGCTCGATCCCGTGCGCGATGGCGTTGCGCACCAGGTGGATCAGCGGATCGGCCATCAGCTCCACGATCGTGGTGTCCATCTCGACGGTTTCGCCCCGCACCTCGAGCACGATGCTCTTGCCGGCCGCGCGCGAGCCGTCCCGCACCATCCGTACGAACGGCGCGAAGAGCCGGCCGACGGGCACCATGCGGGCGCGAGTGATCTGTCCGCGCAGCTCGCCGCTCAGTCGCTGGACGCCGCCGGCGTCCTCCCGGACCACCCGCACGAGTCCGGTCAGCTCGTGCTGGATCTCGGTGAGGTCGCTCGAGATCTCGCCGACCCGGCGCGCGAGGAGGTTGAAGTCGTCGTAGCGATCGAACTCGAGGTCGTCGAAGAACTCGCCCAGCGGCGACGCGCCGGGCTCGCGCGAGCCCCCGCCGTGCGGTCGGGCGGGCGGGACCATGCGGTCGGCGTACTTCGACTCGAACTCGGCGACGGTCTGCGTCATGCGCGATTGGGTGAACGACAGGAGCTCACCGGCCTGCTCGAGCTGGGCCAGGTGGCGCTCGAGGCGGCTTCGTGTGATCACCAGCTCGCCGACGAGATTCATCAGCGCGTCGAGCCGATCGAGGCTGACGCGGATGCTCGGGCGCACCCTCCGCGCCGCGGCCTCGCGCGACGCCCGGCCGCGTCCCGAACCGTGCGCGATGCGCTCGGCGGTCGGCATCACGCGCCCGGCGTCGGCAACCGGCTCGAGGTGCTGCGGGGCCTCCGCCACCGCCGGCTGGCTCGCCGCGGCGGCGCCGACCAAGGTCGCCGCGTCGGCAATCGGCTCCATGATCGTCGTGACGGTCGGCTGCGGCTCGACCTCGACCCCGCTCCCGCCCACTTCGACCGCCGGCAGCGCGTCGAGCAGCGCGAGCGCGCGCTCGTAGGCCGCCGCGCGCGTATCGGCGCGGTCCTCGCCGCTTCGCACGAGCAGCCGGAGCGCGTCGAGGCCGGCGAACACCGTCTCGATCGCGGCGCGATCCAGCGGCCGCCGGTGCTCGCGGATCTCGCCGAGCATGTCTTCGACGCGATGTCGCGAGATCGCCGATTATCCCGCAGCCCACGGTGTAGGCGGCGCCCTTGAGGGTGTGGACCGCCCGGAACAGCGCCGCGATCTCCGACTCGGTCGAGCCCTCGCCCTCGAGCGCGATCAGCGATTGCGCCATGGCCTCGAGATGCTCGACCGCCTCCGGAACGAAGTATTCGAGGACGTCCGCCTGATCAGTGAAGAACCGGTCCAGCTCGCCGAGCCGCCGCGTCGTCTCGTCCGTGGGCGCATGGGGCGCCGACGCGACCAGGCCCGCGAGTGATTCCGCGATCGCCTCCGCGTCCTCGACACCCGTCTCACCGATGACGTCGAGCGCGGTCTTCAGCCAGAACACCATGTCGCCGAGGGTCGCCAGGGAGCGCCGGTCGGTGCCTGGCGGTGTGGCGGCCGCTCGCTCGACCGCCTCCTCCATCGCCGTCGCGAGGCCCGCCAGCTGCGGGAACCCGCTGAGCGCGGCCGAGCCCCGGAGTCGATGGGTCACCACCGCCAGATGCTCGATCACCGCTGTCGAATCCGGCGAGTGCCTGAGCGCGGCGAGGCCGTCCTCGACGGCGGCGAGGGTGTCCCACGCCTCCATCAGGAAGACACTCAGGAGAAACTGCCGGTCGCCGTCAGCCACGCGCCGTCTCCAGTCGATCGAGGAGCTAGGTGGCCAGCTTGAAGCGCGCGAGGCTCGCCGTGAGCGCCTCCGCCACCCGCACCATCTGATCCATCGTCTTGCGCGTCTCGAGCACGGCCTTCTCGGTCTCGACCGCCACGCCCGCGATCGACTGAACCGCGACCGCGCCGCCCTCGACTCCGCGCACCTGATCCTGGGTCGCCTCCGAGATCTCCAGCGCCAGCGCCGCAGACTTCTGCGAGATCTCGCCGATCTGATGCAGCTGCTCGCCGGCTTCGACGGTGACCTTGAAGCCGGCCTCCACCTCGCGCGTGCCCTCTTCCATGGCCACGACCGCCTGCTGCGTCTCGGCCTGCACGGCCTTGATGAGCACGACGATGTCCTTGGCCGCCTTGCCGGAGCGCTCGGCGAGCTTTCTCACTTCTTCGGCCACCACCGCGAAGCGCAACCCCGACTCACCGGCCCCGGCGGCCTCGATGGCGGCGTTGAGCGCCAGGAGATTGGTCTGCGAGGCGATGTCCTCGATCGTGTTCACGATCTCGGAGATCTCGAGCGATCGGTCCGCCAGGCTCTTGACCTTCTTCGAGATCCCCTGCACCTCGCCCCGGATGCGCTGCATGCCGGTGAGGCTGGCGCGCACGGCGTGCTCGCCCTTGGTGGCGGAGTCGAGCGTCAGCTTGGCGGCCGCCGCGGAGGCCTCCGCGTTCTCGGCCACGCGCCGCATCGAGCGGGTCAGCCCCTCCATCGCGTCGCTTACGCCGACAGCCTCGCGCGACTGTGTCTGCGCGCCGCCGGCCGTCGCCTCCATGGCGCCGATCATCTCGGTCGCGCTCGTCAGGACCTGGTGCGCGGCGTCACGCACGTCGTTGATGATGATCGCGATCTCCCCCACCATCACGTTGATGGAGTCGACGACGCTGCCGAGGGCGTCGGAGGTCACCTGACCGCGCTTGGTCAGGTCGCCCTGCGCGATCTCGGTCGCGGTGTCGAGGAAGCGCGTGATGTTGCGCTGCAGCTCTTCGCGCTTGCGCCGCTCGTCGTCGCGCTCCGTCTCGGTCTGGACCAGCGACCGCAGGCGCACCACGGTGTCGTTGAACGTCGTGGCGAGCTGCCCGATCTCGTCGCGTGACTTCACCGCCACGAGTCGGGACAGGTCGCCCTGTCCGACACGCTCGGCGACCCGGACGACCTGGATGACGGGCTTGGTGATCTGGTGGGCGAAGACCGCGCCGGCGAGCACCGCCAGGAGCGCGACGCCGCCGAAGACGAGGAGCAGGTTCTGGCCGGACTTGACCGCCGCCGCGGCGATGAACGACCGGTCCATCCCGACGCGGACGGTTCCGAGCTGCCCCGCGAGGACCGGCACGCCGATGTCGATGATCTGATGAGCCGCCCCGGTGACGGGATCCGCGTACGTGATCTCGCGGACCTGCTGCGCCACCTCGCCGGACACGAGGTTGCGCTCGACGATGCCGGTGGGGACCAGCGGCGAGAACGTGTGCGCGACCAGGGTCTTCTGCGGATCGTAGACGATCACGTACTTGACGCCGTTGATGGCGGCGAACTGGTCGACCGTCGCCTGCACCGTCGACGCGTCGCGCGTCAGCAGGAGATCGACGCTCGAGCTCGCCAGGCTCCGGGCGATGGCGCTGCCCTTGGAGGTGAACTCGTCCGTCAAGTTCGTGGTCAGCGCACGGACCGAGATCCACCAGGTGACCGCCGCCAGCGGGACCAAGGTCACCGCCAGGAACAGGATGATCTTTCCGAGGAGACCGAGTCGAACGGTCCGCTTGTTCATGCTTTCACCGCCGCCGCCCAGTCCGTGATGGGGGCCCATCGACCGTTCACCACTCTGGTGAAGTAGACGCTGTCCAGTCCCTGATGCCGCTCAGGTCCGAACGTGAGCGGCGCGCCGATGCCGAGGTCGAAGCTCTTCAGCGATTCGAGCGCCTGCCGGAATGCGACGCGGGTCGGATTCGGCCCGGCGCGCCGCAGCCCCTCGACGATCACCCGGGCGTTGACGAAGCCCTCGAGGCTCCGGAAGCTGAGCTGCTCCGGCGCGTGCTTGGCGTCGCGCAGCGCGTCGGGCACCTGCGGGTTGTGCTTTTCCATCAGCGCGCGGTACTCGACGACACCCGGCAGGCTCACGTCGTCGTAGCTCGGCACCACCTGCGAGTTGACGAGCGCGTGGGTGTAGTCGCGCCCGGCGGTCTGGCCGTGCTTGAGGAGCAGATGCAGCATCGCCTCGGACCCGACGAACGACACGTTGGAGATCGGGACGGTCCAGCCGAGATCGCGCGCGGTCCGGATGAACGCGCCGCAGCCCTGGTAGGCGCCGGTGCACAGCACCGCCTCGACCCCGGCCTGGCGAAGCGCCTGGACCGCCGGCGTCATGTCGTCCTCGAACTTGGCGCCGCGGACGTACGTGGCCTCGGCGGCGATCCGGGCGGAGCGCTGCGCGAGCCCGCGGGCCACGCCGTCGGTGCCGCTGCGGCCGTACGCGTCGATCTGATAGTAGACGCCGAACTTGCGCACGCCCGTCTGCCAGAAGCGGTCGACGAGCGCCATCATCTCCTGACGGTACGAGGCGCGGATGTTGAACACCTGATCGAGGTACGGCTCCTCGCGCTGCGGCTGGGCGCCGGTGAAATTGCCGACCAGGATCACCTGACGATCGGCGTAGCGCTTGATCACCGGCAGCGCGCGCGTGAGGGTGGGCGTTCCGACGTAGTTCGAGAGAAAGAACACCTGCTCCTTCTCGACGAGCTCGATCGTGTTCTTGATGCACGGCGCGGGCTCGTAGCCGTCGTCGAGCGCGACGACCGAGATCGTGCGGCCGTGCACACCGCCGCGCTGGTTGACCTCGGTGTAGTAGGCGAGCGCGCCGCGGTAGAGCTCGATGCCGAGGCCGGCCGCGGAGCCCTTGAACGCGGCGCTCATGCCGATCCTGACCTCACGGGCGCCCACCCCCGATGCGCCGGCGCGCGACTCGCCGACGCTCCGGGCGGGCGCCTGCCCCCACGCCAGACGGTTCGCGCCGAGGACGCCGCCCGCCGCCGCCGCCGAGAGCATCGTGATCACCGTCCGTCGCCCCATCGTCATGTCGCCCTCCTCCCTCATGCCTCGTCCCGCGGCGCTTCTCGCAGCGCACGCAGAAGCCGTCCCGGATCGAGCAGCGGGACCAGCCGCTCGCCGTCGGGCAGAAAGCCGAGCGCCCACCGCGCGTGGGGCTGCGGGCTCGACTCGTCGAGGGTCACGATCCCGCCGAAGGCCTCCAGGCTGACGTCGCCGTCGATGACCAGGGCCACCTCGAATCCGTCGGCTTCCACGATCAAGGTCGTCAGCTTGCGTGGGCCGCGGCGAACCGGCATCTCGAGGACCGCCCGCGCGTCGGCGATCGGCACGACGTCGCCGCGCAAGTTGGCCACGCCCACCAAGTGCGGCGGCGCCAGCGGCACGGTCGTCCACTCCTCGAAGATCGCCACCTCGCGCACCTGGGTGACGTCGATCGCGAACGGTTGGCCGGCCAGCGCGAAGACGCACGCGCGAACCGCCGCCGAGCTGTCGAGCAGGCTCGTCGTCATCGCAGGAACCGCCGGACAAGTGCCAAGAGCTGATCGGCCGTGAACGGCTTGGCCAGGTATTCGTCGGCCCCCTGCCGCATGCCCCAGATGCGGTCGCTCTCCTGATTCTTCGAGCTCACCACGATGACGCGCGCCTGCTTGGTGCGCTCGTCGCGGCGCACGCCGCGGAGGGCCTCGAATCCGTTTCGCTTCGGCATGACGATGTCGAGCAGGACGACGTCCGGCCGCTCATTGACGATCCTGTCCTCCAGCTGCTCGCCGTCCAGGTACGTGGTTACGTCGTAGCCGGCCGACCGGAGGATGGTCTCCATCACCTGGAGCTCGGAGTAGGCGTCGTCGACCACCATGACCTTGGGCATCGGGCGCGGGCCTCCCGTGGCGTCTGCCGTCGTGTCCGCCATATGTGCCTCGGTGCAACCCATCTGCCAGCGCGAGCGTCGGTAGGGCGCGGATTTACGCTCGAACAAACGCGGGACTAACGCGGTCTGGACCGTTGGAGCGCTGTCTTCGTGACAACTGGTCCGCTCGAATGACAAGTTCTGTCATAACCGCGCCCGTGCCACGGTGGCTCGTCTTGTCAACCGTGCGACAGGTCAAGCGGCGGCGAGCGTCGAGAAGTGGCGAAGATCTTGAAAGTCTTGGACGGCGTCATGGTATTCGCACGCATCTGGCGCATGGTCGGGGGCAGGCGGCGGCGGCCGACGAGCGTCCAGATGTTCCGGCGGGCCCAGCGTCTTCGTGACGAGGGTCGTTTCGAGGACGCGGCCGAGATCGTCGAGAGCGCGCTGCTCAACGAGCCGGGGAGCGTCGTGGGGCATCTGCTGGCCGGATCGCTGCACATGATCCAGCGCGAAACGGGCCAGGCTCGCACGTCGTTCGAGCGCGTTCTGGCGCTCGAGCCGACGCAGCCCCGCGCGCTGCTGGGCCTCGCGCGCATCGCCATCGAAGAGGGCGAACCGGCAACCTGCCGCGCGCTGCTCTCGCGCGCACTGGCGCGCTATCCGGACTTCCCCGAAGCGCGCGCGCTGCTCGAGGTTGCGCGAGGTCTCGAGACGAGCGCCGGCGCGACGCGCGCGGTCACGCCGAGCGAGCCGATCCGTACCGACCGTCTGCGTCTGCCCGAGGAGAGCCGCGAAGCCGTGTTCACGCGGCGCGACGCGACCCTGGTCTTCGCGAGCCCCCGCGGACCGCGGAGCGAGGCGGTCGCCGCCGGCGCGGTGAAGCTCGCGCGCATCGCGACGGCGATGCTCGCGCGGGCGGGGCTCGGGCCGCTGCGCCACGCCGTCATCGAGGGCGCCGCCGAGACGACGTATCTGCGCGCCGACGACGCCGCGGTCCTCGCGTTGGCGTTCGACAGCGACGTCACATCCTCGACCGCCGTCGGTCACCTGGAGCGTGTATGGGACAGCTGCCGCTCCGAGCTCGCGTGAGCCCGGCCGTCGTCGAGCGCCCCGCGCTCGGGCGCGACCTCCGCGGTTTGCTCGCGGAGCTTCTGAAGCTCGAGCACATCACGGGCGGGCTCGTCGTCGCCCCCGACGGCCTCGTGATCGCCGCTGATCTTCCCCGCGAGATTCAGCCCGAGCCGCTGTCCGCGCTGGCCGCGACGCTCGGACGCGAGCTCGAGCTGCGCGGCCCGCGGCTTCGCCGCGGAACGTTCCCGATGGCTCAGTTCGCCAGCGTGAGCGGCGCCGCGTTCCTCGGCAGCACGCCGGTCGGCTTCATCGTGCTCCTCGGCGAACCTCGAGCGGACTGGGATGCGATCCGCGCCGCCCTGCGCGCGGCGGTCGGAACCGTCTATCGCGCCTGGGCCCGCTAGTCGCCTCGTCACGCAGCCAAGCTCGCCGACGAATTGGCAAACCCGCGGATTTCTTCGAAAAAATCGCTCATAGTTCTTGATGGTTTCCAGAGGTCTTCGGAGTAAGCTTTGTGCTCACCCAAGGAGAGTCAGGCTATGCAAAACGGTGAGCGCTCGATACTGATCGTGGTCCCGAGAAACGGACAGGACGCGTGTCGGTCGCTGAGCCACACTTTCGCGGATGACTCGACGGTCGAGGTGATCGTCGACCGGCGGCTCAAGGATCGGCGCGCAGCGGACGGCGTCTATCGGCCCGAGCGACGCCGCGCCGACCGGCGGAGGCGGCTCGAGGGCGATGCCGAGTTGAAGGTCGATCGGTGGATCGCGGTTCCCCGCGACACGGCGAGGATCGACTTCGACGATCCGGACTCGAAGGCCATCCTGTTCTTGTGCTGCAGCCAGCACATCGTCCCCTGCCAGCGATGCCAGAACACGTACCGGCTCGGCTGGATCCCGCGCTCGACGCTCGGGATGTTTCCGTGCCCGCTCTGCGGGAGCGATCTCACGCCGGTCGTGGCCGCGCACGCCCAGGTCTGCTCGTACTGGGCGAATCGCGGAGGCATCAAGCGGCCGTTGACGCGCGTGGGCGGGGGCGAGCCGTCGGCCCAGGCGGCAACCGGCTAGTCGCGAGCGAGCTGCTCGCGAGCCGTTCGCACATCCCGGAGCAACGCGTCCGGCTCGTAAACGACGCCCCGCGCGATCACACGCTCGATGCGCCGGACGTTCCGGATGTCGGCGAGCGGATCGGCGCTCAGCAACAGGAGATCGGCCGAGCGGCCCGGCGCGATCGTCCCGAAGACATCGCGCCGGCCCAGCCGCTCGGCGGGCCGGCGCGTCGCCGCCACGATCGCCTCCATCGGCGAGAGCCCGGCCCGCACCAGTAGCTCGAGCTCCCGATGCAGCGAGAAGCCCGAGACGATCGCGACGTTCGGGCAGTCCGTCCCCGCCAGCACCGTTCCGCCCGCGCGATGGAAGCCGCCCACGAGTGCCAGAATGTTGTCCCACGCGCGGCGCATCCGATGTTTCGCCGCCTCCGAGGCGCCGTGGGCGGCGGCGCGGCGCTCGGCCCATCGGGTCACGAGCTCCTGGCCGACGACCGCTGGCAACAGCGGCTGGAGCTTCGTCCGCTCCGGATCGTCCATCGACGCGTCGCCCACGTCATCGCCGAGCGCGCCGGGACGCGCGGCGTAGAGCACCAGGGTCGGATCCAGAACCGTCCCGGCCGCGATCAAGCTGTCATAGAGGCGGCGGACCGCGTCGGCGCGCGGATCGATCTCGCCGAGCCAGCGCCAGAGCCACCCCCCGTACTCGAATGGATTCAGCTTCGCGGGCTCCGCGAGCCAGAAGCCCTGGGGCGCGAGCTGGCCGAAGACGTTGACGTGCTCCACGGAGTCGACGCCGGCCAAAGCGGCCTCGGCACCCCAGGTCGCGTGCTGATGCATGAAGACCGGCAAGCCGCGTGCGTGAGCGCGCGCGCAAGCGCGGCGCGCCGTGTCCGCTCGCACGGTCACGTAGAGCTTGATCGCGTCCACACCCGCGTCCGCCAGCGCATCGACCTCGGCCTCGGTGCGGGCCGAGTCGAAGCGCCGGCAGAAGCCGGCGAACCCGGCGTACATCTCGCCTTCCTCCAGCATCGGTCCGGTGAAGAGAATCCGCGGGCCCGGCCTGGCTCCAGAGTCGACCGCGGTGCGATAGGCCGTGACGTCGTGAAGCTGGCCGCCAAGGTCCAGCACCGTGGTCACGCCCGCCGCGAGGAAGAATTCCGGGTGCCATTTCTCGGGCGTGTACACGTGGACGTGCATGTCGACGAGCCCGGGCATGACGAACTTGCCCCGACCGTCGATCAAGGTGGCGCCTGCCGGGACAGGCGTGGTCGCCGAGGACCCGACGCCGACGATCTTGTCGGCCTCGATCAGCACCGTGGTCGCCTCCAGCGGACCGCGGCCCGTCCCGTCGATCACAGTGGCGCCGACGAGGGCGGATCTGTGGATTTCTCTCACCGACATAACGTAAGTATTGTCACGATCTTGAGCGACATACCCTGGATCTTGCCAACAGGGTTATCCACAGCGGTGCATAACTTGCATTAAGGCCGGCCGGACTCGATATCGCACGCAGGCTCAGTGCCTGACTGAAGCAACCTTCCCGACGACGCGAAGCGCGGACTGCGATTCGGACTGTTTCGCCGGCGGGATGCGCGGAAGCCGGACGACGAACTCGCTACCGTGACCGGGGCCTTCGCTGAAGACCTCGACCTGCCCACCGTGAAGCTCCACGAGCCGGCGCACCAGCGTGAGCCCGACCCCGAGGCCGCCCTGGGCGTGAAGCACCCGCCGCTCGCCCTGCGGGGCCAAGTCGAACATGTGCGGAAGGAGCTTCGGGGGAATCCCGATGCCGGTGTCGGAGACGCCGATGACCGCGAGTGACGCCTCGCCGACGACCCGGACTCGGATCGTGCCGCCGGGCGAGGTGTACTTGATCGCGTTCGACAGGAGATTCGACACGATCTGGTCGAGCCGCGCCGGATCCGCGTTCGCCCAGACGGGCTCGGCGCGGACGTCGACGACGTGACGCTCGAGCCGGCCCGTGCTCGCCAGCTCACTCACCGACCGCTGAACGCTGGTCGCGAGATTCAACGGCTCGCGCGATAGAGCGATCTCGCCGGTGGTCACGTGGACGATGTCGAGGAGATCGTCGACCAGCCGGCCGAGATGGGTGATCTGATGACGGATCGCCTGCCGCGCGCGCGCGGCGACCTCGTCCTGCGCGCCGATTCGATCGAGGACGCTGACCGCGCTGATCATCGCCGCGAGCGGGTTGCGCAGCTCGTGACCCAGCATGGCCAGGAACTCGTCCTTCGCGCGATTGGCGGCCTCCGCTTCCGCGCGGGCAGCCTGAGCATTGACCAGCAAGAACTCGCGCTCGTGCTCGACGCGCCGCCGCTCCTCGACCACCGCTCCGGCCGAGATGGCCATCACGGACATGGTGCCCATGAAGACCTGCAGCAGCAGGAGTGATTCGTTCGTGGGCACGTTGGCAAGGGGGCCGAACCCGCGCACCGTCTCCCAGATCGCGATGCCGGACAGTACGGCGACGAGCATCGCCGCCTCGCGCTGCCTGAAGCGCACCGCGGCCCAGACGAGCGGAGGCGTGCACAAGAACGTGAGCGGGAGGGTCATGAACCCGAGGTGCCCGAGCCCTTCGCCGAACACCGCCAGGCCGATGAGGATCGTCGTGAGCCAGAGGGCCGCGGCCTCGCGCACGCGGCCACGGGACGGTCCCGACCACCGGTCGCGGACCAGCAGGATCAGCAGCGGCGCGAACACCAGCACCCCCGTCGCGTCGCCGAGCCACCACGTGAGCCAGATGCCGTCGAAATCGTCCCACGCCGCATGCCCGCCGAGCGAGAGGCTGACGACGCCGATCGTCGCGCTGACGAGGCTCGACAGCAGTCCCGCCAGCGCGGCGAACTTGAAGACGTCTTGCGCATGCTCGAACGCGCGCGCGCCGTTGGCGTACCGCACGACGAGCCACGCGCCGAGCAGTCCCTCGAGCGTGTTGCCCAGGGCGATGGCCGCCGAGGTCGCGGCCGAACCCATCGTGGTGATGTTCACGACGAACGCGCCGGCGAAGATCGCCGGCCAGACGCGATAGCCGAGCATCAGCAACGCCGCGAGGGCGATGCCGGTCGGCGGCCACACGGGAGAAGCGGCGGGATGCAGGGACGCCAGCGAGAGGCCGAGCTTTCCGGCGAGCACATAGACCACGAAAAGACCGGCCAAGCTGAGCGGATATTTTCGATCGGCGAGCATATGAGAGTGCGCGCCCTCGTTCCGGCTGGGTCCGTTGACACAGGCCCGAACCTGTCGCTAGAGGGCGCTACTCTGGCCCCACTCCGCGTCGAACGCAACCTCAAAGTGCGGCCGCGTCCCGGCGCTTGCCCGGACGGAGCTCGTGGACTACGGAGAAGCGGTGGGACGCTGGTCTGCGACGCGCGATTCGTACACATCGAGCGCGCCGCGCACGCCCGAGGTTCGCTCGGCTCGCGAACGCTCGCGCGCCGGCGGCTCCATCCGCGCGGACCGTGGCTCGCGGCTGCGCCTGAAGCTCACGATGTTCTCGAATCGCGCGCGATCGTCGGCGTCGGGCTCCGCTGCCGCGCACGTCACGCTCGACGCCGCCACGATCGCGAAGCCCTTCGTGCGCACCGCGAGATCGACGTCTGGGTTCTGGCGTCGACTGTCCTTCGGCTCGTCATGGTGTCCGCGCTCGGACTCGAGCACGTGCGCGCGCCGCCGATCCATGATGATCTCGACCTCGTCGTCGGGATCCAGCAACGCCTGCAGGCTCAGGACGAGCTCGCTGCACTGCACCGGATCGCGCGAGACGATGCAGAGGCGTCGGCGCACGGGATTCATCCTACGGTCCCAGGGGAATCTCGAGGCGTTTGTCGCCGGTGATCACGCGAACCCGGAGATCGACAGGGGCCGAGCGGGCGGTCAGCGCGCCGCGGTACGTCCCCTGATCGGGAGAGAAGTCCATCCGAACGTTCTCGACTGTCCCGTCCGGCATGCGGGCGAGAAGCAAGACTTCAGCGTCTCCGAGAGGCTTGCCCGCCGGGTCCAGGATCCTCACGGCGTACGCCCCTCCGGGCGTGCCCGGCTCGCGACTGAGCTCGACGCGAGGCAGGCCCGCAAATCGCGGCGACACCGCCCTCGACACAGGCTGGGCCGGCGGCGGCGCTACGGCAACCTGTTTAGGCGCGGGCTCGGGCGGGCTCGGTCGAGCTGTGTCAGCCGATCGCGAACGACTTCTGGTGTCCGCGCTCGGCGGTGCACTGTTCTGCGCCGGCGGCGTCCGGGCATCGCTCGGCGAAGCGGCGACGCGCGGTGCCGGAGGCGCTTCGGGTGTGGCGGGCGGAGTCACCGCGCGCGTCGACTCCTCGACAGGTGGAGCCTCGTTCGCCGGCGGCCGCGGCGGAGCTTCGGCGACGGCGGGCTGCCTTTCGCCGACCGCCGGGCCCAGCGTCGAGGTCGGAGCATCGGAAGTCTGCGTCGGCTGCCTCGCCGGAGCCGGCGTCTCGGGTGCCGTGAGCTGCGCGAGGCTCTGCTTTAACGCGTGACTGATCGGCGACCAGACGAATGCCACGGCGGCGATCACGGCCGCCAGCGTCGCGACGAGCCACGGGACGAGGTGGCTGGACCGCTCGCGCTGGAAGCTCCGGATCGCCTCGAGCCGCTCCTCGTCGTCGTCGTCGCGAGAAGGACGCGAGCTCGATGCCGACAGAGGCAGCATGGACAGCGCGTGTCGCTCGCCCTTCGAAATCGGCGCGGGAATGACCGCGAAGCCGTTCGCCTTCAACGCCAGATCGACCTGCGGCCGCCGGCGCCGATCGGCGGATCGCTCCCACTCGGCCGAGGGCTCGGCGCTGCGCCGATCCACGATGATCTCGAGCTGCTCATCCGGACGGAGCGAGGCCTCAAGAGCTGCGACGAAATCGCTCCCTCGGATCCGATCGCGGGCGACGATACAGAGGCATGCGGTTTGATCAGCCACGAGCATATTCTACCGTGCAACGCGGATGCCGGGTGCGGGCCCAGTTGGTACGTCGACGATGTGATCGGCCAAGGACCGGAAGCCCGCGTCAGGTCGAGCTACAATCGGCTCGGCCGGTGGCCAGCGCTCCTGGACGCATCCAAGCCAGGTAGAAGTTACGCGACATCCACCCGACACCAGGTAATTTCTACATGGCGGATCGATACACTCCGTCATCCGCCGCAGGTCGGAGGAAGGAATGAGAGGCAGCCGCGATCAGATCCTGACGAGCCACGCCGGAAGCCTGCCGCGCCCCGACGATCTGATCGAAGCGAATCGTGCGCGTGAGTCGGGCGTGGCGACCAACGAGCGGCGCTTCCAGGAGCAGCTCCAGGCTGGCGTCGCCGAGGTCGTACGTCTGCAGAAGGAGGCTGGCATCGCAATTCCCGGTGACGGCGAGTTCGGCAAGTCGATGGGCCACGCCGTGAACTATCGGGCGTGGTGGAGCTATTCGTTCCAGCGCCTGGATGGGCTCGAGCTCGGGACGACCGGTCTCTACGACATGCCAGCGCATCGGTCGCGGCCGGGCGAAGTCGTGCTCACGAGCTTTGCCGACCGTCGCGATCGTCTGAAATTCGCCGCGGCCTACGCCGACCCCAGCTCGGGCATCACCACGGGGCCTCGCCCCGCGCTCTGGCCCGTCTGTGTCGGCAAGCTGACCTACACCGGGCATGCCGCGATCCAGTCCGACATCGCCAGCTTCAAGGCGGCGCTCCACGCCGCGGGGGTCGAGGAGGGCTTCATGACCTCGATCGCACCGGGCAGCGCCTCGCGCATCGCGAACCGCTACTACAAGACCGAGGAGGAGTTCCTATTCGCGTGCGCCGATGCGATGCGCGAGGAATACAAGGCCATCGTCGACGCCGGGCTCGTCCTGCAGCTCGACGATCCGGCGATCGCCGAGAACTGGGACATGGTCAACCCGGAGCCCACGGTCGCCGACTACAAGAAGTTTTCCATGGTCCGCGTGGAAGCGCTCAACCACGCGATTCGAGGACTACCGGAAGATCGGATCCGGTTTCATCTCTGCTGGGGCAGCTGGCACGGCCCGCACACGACCGACGTGCCCATGCGGGACATCGTCGAGGTCATGCTGGCCGTCAAGTGCCGCGCCTACTCGTTCGAGGCGGCCAACGTGCGGCACGAGCACGAGTGGAAAGTGTGGCAGGACGTCAAGCTGCCCGACGGCAAGCTAATCTTGCCCGGCATCGTGAGCCACGCGACCAACGTGGTGGAGCATCCCGAGCTCGTGGCCGAGCGCATCACCCGCTTCGCGGACCTGGTCGGAAAAGAGCGGGTGATCGCCTCGACCGACTGCGGTCTCGGCGGCCGCGTCCACTCGCAGATCGCCTGGGCGAAGCTGGAAGCGCTCGCGGAGGGAGCCGCGCTAGCGACGCGACAGCTCTGGCGCTGACCGATCCTCAGCGACCCTGCTGCTGCTGTTGCTGTTGTGGTTGTTGCGGTAGCTGCTGTTGCTCGCGCCCGCCCTCGCGCCGCTCCTGCTGACCGTCCGGTCTCGGGCGACGGTCGGCTCGCTCGGGCGAGATCCGGTTCGCCGGCTCACCAGGAAGCCGCGGCTGTTGCTGTGGTCCCCGTCCCGCCTCGACACGCGGCGACGGTTGCTGGGCCTGTGGCGGCATCGGTCGCGTGCCCTCGCGCGGTCCTGCAGGCGGAGGCCCCGGACGCTGCGCGCCGCCCTCGGGACGCGGCGGAACGTTGTCCGGGCGCCGCACACTTCCATCCGGCCGCTGGCCGTTACTGTCGGGACGCCGCACGCTGCCATCGGGCCGCTGCGGGCTACTGTCCGGGCGCTGCCCGGAGGTCTCCGGACGCTGAGCGCTGCCGTCGGGACGCCGCGCATCGCCGTCGGGTCGTCGCGCGTCGCCGCGGGGCTGTTGCGCGGCGTCGTCCCGGCGCTGCGCGTTGCTGTCCGGGCGCCGTACGTTGCTGTCCGGGCGCCGTACGTCTGTCCGGCGCTACGTTGCCGTCGCGCGGCGTCTGCGTCGCCTCGGGAGGCTGTGGGGCGCCGAATTCCCGGGGCCGGGGCGGACGCTGCCGCTCGACTTCGCTGTTGCCGAACGCAGGCCGAGCCGGCACCGGCACCGTCGACGCAGGCCTCGGCGCCGGCACGATCCGAGGTGGCGGCGCGCCGACGCCGTCGGCCCGCGGTCCGTCGCCGCGCCGAGCCTCGCCACGCCCGCCCTCAGGCCGTGCGCCGTCTCCCTGCCGTGCTCCCTCTCGGCGCGGCGCGCGCGTGGCGACCACGGAGCGCGTGATCGTGTTCTCGGGCGGTCGCGCGCCGTGCCCGCTCGCCGCGACGTAGCTCGACGCGTCGGCGGTGAGACGCAGCGGAGTGCGCGCCGGCTCGAGCCGCCGGGCGTCGATCTGCGCGATGCGCGCCTGCTGGACCGAGCCGCGCCCGAAATTCTCTTCGCGAACCGCCACCACCGCGTGCTGGACGGTCGTGTTCCGGTAGACGTTGATGTTGGTGACGTTCACGACCGTCGTGCGATTGACTACGACGTTGTTGACGACGCGAGGCCCGCCCCAGCCCGTCCACGTCGGCCGGCCGATGAAGTGAGGTCGGCCCCACCACGGCACGAGCGGTTCGCCCCAGCTCAACGCGACCCAGCTGACGCCGGGGGCGCCGATCGCCACACGCACGCTGGGCCCCCCGAAGAACGCGACCAGTGCCGGGGCGTAGACCGGCCTGATGATCACGGGACCGGGAGCCCACGCCCAGTAGCCGCTCACGAAGACCCAACGGCCGTAGTGATACGGCGCCCAGCCCCACGGCGCGGTGTCGACCCACGTCCAGCCGTAGTACGGATCGAGGACCCACCGGCCCGTGCTGTACGGCGCCCAGCCGGCGGGCACCGACTGAGGCACCCACACGGAGCCGTACTGGGGAACGACTCGCCAGTCGCCGTAGTGATCGAGGTCGTCGATGCCGTAGACGCCGGAGGAAACGTAGCGGGAGCTGATTGCATCGATCAGCTCGTCGGTACGCGCGTAGTTCCACCGGTCCCATGCGTCGAGCTCCGGCGCCACGTAGCTCTTCACGGTCGGGGTCGTCGTGCCCTCGAGCACCACCTCTTCGCTCGCCTCGACGGCGACCGCCTGCCCGCCGGCCGGGGTCATCGTCGCCTGACCGGAGCGCCGGGTGACGAAGGAGCTTGCACCGTCGGTCACATCGACGCGGTAGTACCCGGCGCGCTCGATCGTGAAGGCGGCGTGCGGTGTGTCGATCTCGATCGTGCGGCCCGCCTCGACGGTGCGGAGGTCGAGCGAGACGTGGCCGGCCGTGACCTTGAGCTGAAGAAAGTCCGGCTCGTGGTTCACGAGCCCCAGCTGAGAATCGCCCCACGCCCGCACGTAGGCGCGCGCCCCCACCTGCAGCTCGAGATTGCCCCGGCTGCCCGTGTAGACCTCGTCACCGGGCGCCAGCGCCGTGTTCACCTGGGCGGGCGCCCAATCCTGCGCGCCCGGCCGGAAATAGGAGACCTCGCCGTCGACGAAGCTCAATCGAGGCGGGGTGGCCCCGATCGCGCCTTCTTCGCCCTCTGCCGCACGGGTGACCCCCACGCCAAGGGCCATATCGAAAACGAGCGTCAGCGCCAGAACCGCCGAGATTGCCGCCCGCGCCTCGCGCCAGAGCATGAGAGCCCTCCTTTCCACGCTAGTTCACTCCTTTGGACGGGCCGACCAGGCCCGCCATTTCATATTGAACCAGTCGCCTGGTTTTTCGACCCGATCAGGCTCTTGACGGCGCCAGGTACACGCGAGCACACTCTGGACGTCCAAGACAGATGGAGGGGAAGTGACGGTGAAGACAGGCCCGATCGCGCTTGGCGCCGCGTTGCTCCTCGCCGCGGGTCTGATCGCCGTGCCCGACTCAGCCTGGGCTCAGCGATCCGGAGGCTCGTTCGGCGGTGGCGGCGGCCGCGGCGCGTTCGTGGGTGGTGGCGGTGGACGCCAGTTCGGGGGTGGAGTCCCACCCGCTCTCATTAACGGGGGTGTGGGCGGGGGTCCGCGCGCGTTCGGTACGCTTCCGGGCCCACGTCCTCAGGGGTCCTTTCACCAGCACGGATTCGGGCACGGATTCCATCACAACAAGTTCTTCCGCCCGTTCTTCCCGTTCGGAATCGTGGCGGCGGCTCCGGCCGTCGTGTACGCGGCGCCGTACTACTACTCACCTCCCGCGTACTATCCGGCGCCGTACTACGATCCACCGGTTTACAGCGCGCCCGTGACCTACAGCCCGCCCGTGAGCTACGCGCCGGCACCCAGCACCGTTTCGGTCGCGCCGACACCGAACGTCGTGCAGTTCTCGACGGGCCGGTACGAGCTGCGCGGGGACGGCGTGTCGTCGCCGTACACGTGGGTCTGGATCCCGAATCCTCCGACCTCACCGCCCCCTCCGCCGCCGCCCACCGCTACCGCTCCGCCCGCCGCGGAACCAGGCGGCGGCAGCGCCAGTAGCGGCCCCGCTCCAGCGCGAGTCGGTCAACTCTATCGCTGGACCGACAAGGACGGCGTCGTGCACTGGACCGATCGTCTGGACGCCGTTCCGGAGCAGTACCGCCAGCGAGTGCGAACGACGCCGTCCTGATCCCGCGAACGAGCCCCGCCTACGAACAGAAGTCGCGCAGGATCCTGGAGACCAGCTGACTCTGCTCGAGGTGCGGGGCGTGGCCGGCGCGATCGACCGTTTCGAGGCGGCAGCCTGACAGGCGCCGCGTGAACTCGTCGGCGTACGCGATCGGCACCAGACGGTCCTCGCGGCCCCAGACGAGCAGCGCCGGCGCCTTGACGCGGTGGATGCGCTTCTTCAGGCCCTTGTCGGGAATCGGCCAGATGAATTTCCCGGTCGTGCCCATCGCCCACATCAGTCGCACGCGCGCCGCCGTCGCCGCGGCATCCTGCTCGTCCGCTCGCGGGAACATACGGCGTGCCGCCTCGGCGTCGGGATCGCGGAAGATGTGGGCCCGCAGGCGCCGGGCTCGAGGATCATCCAGTTGACGATGTGGTCGGGGTCACGCCAGAAGCCGAGCGGCGCGATCATCGCCAGGTTCCGCACGCGGTCGGGATAGCCGGCGGCCACCTCGCACGCGACCATGCCGCCGAAGGAGTGGCCGACGAACGCGGCATGTCGAATGTCCAGGCTCTCGAGCAGCTCGTCGTAGCAGAGCACGAGATCCCAGAGCCCGTCGAGGTGGTAGATGTCGTCGTGCGCATCGGGCGTCGTCCCCGGATGCTCGGGCGCATGGACGGTGAAGCTCTCCGCCAGCTGGTCGAGGAACGGATCCCACGTGAGCCCCCACGGGCCGTGGAAGAAAACCAGGGCGGGTCCCCGTCCCTTCGACAAGACGCGCATACGGACGCGCCCCTGCCAGACCGTGACGGTGCGCTCCTCGACCCCGGCCGTGAGGGGTGCCTCGACGCGGACGCTCATGCCCCGCCCGCCGCGATTCCGGCCGGCACCGGCGCCGCGCGCTGCCGGAGCCGCTCGGGCCACCAGTGATTCACCCATCCCTCGTCGTCCCAGACGTCGCGAAGACCGGGCAGCACTTCGCGGCCGAAGAGCTCGATGTTCTCGAGCGCCAGCTCGTGCGGCATCGAGCCGATCTGGAGCAGCACCATCAAGTTGCCGACTCGTAGCCCCTTGATCACTTCCTCCTTCAGACGGTCGCGCACGGTGGCGGGGCTGCCGGCGATGACGAAGCCCTTCTCAACGAAATCGCGGTAGCGCAGGTTCTTGGGATTCTCGGCCCGGCGCACCGGATTGTTCATCGACGCGACGAGACTCCGGTAGTCCTGGTTACCCGGCGGCGAGAACCACATGCCGGGCACGTGCAGACACTTGTGGTAGAAGTACTCGACGTGGCGCGCGTACTTCTCCTCGGCAAGCGCGTCGTTCTCGGCCACGACCACCAGCTGCAGGAATCCCGCGCGATAGGGGTTGAGGTCGCGACCTTTTTCCGCCACCACGCGCCAGTAGCCGTCCATCATCGTCTTCGCCGACCGGGCGCCGGAGTAGCTCAGGAAGCAGTAGCAGACGTCGTGCTCCACGGCGAAGTCGAAGGTGCTGATGCTCCCCGATCCCGGTATCCACACCGGAGGATGCGGCTGTTGGATCGGCCGCGGCCAGAGATTCACCGTCGCCAGCTGGAAGTAGCGCCCGTTCCATCGAGAAGACCTCGCGCGCCTGCCAGGCCTTCAAGGTGAGCGCGACGGCTTCGCGGTAGCGCTCGCGGTGCTCCATCGGCGTGATGCCGTAGCACAGGTTCACGTCCATCGGGCTGCCGAGCGGCAGGCCGGCCACCAGCCTCCCGCCGCTGATGCAGTCGAGCATCGCGTACTCTTCGGCGACTCGCAGCGGGGGGTTGGACGTCGGCAGGGTCGCGCCCATCTGCACGATGGCGACGTCGGTACCGTTGGTCGCCCGCGCGAGAACGCTGCCCATCAGATTCGGGCTCGGCATGAAGCCGTAGGCGTTCTGGTGATGCTCGTTCGTGCAGACGCCGTCGAAGCCGCACTTCGCCGCATACGTGAGCTCGTCGAGCGTCCAGTTGTAGTACTGCCCGACCCGGCGCGCGTCGGCCAGCTCCCACCACGGAGGCGTCACCCATACGGACTCGTAGCGTTGCTCGAAATCGGCCGGCAGCTCCCGGTAGGGCATCAGATGGAACGCGCTGATCTTCATGGATCTCCTCAGTCTCCCTCGTACCGCGGCGGGCGGACGAAGCCGCCGAGCTCGCGCCCGACCAGCGACGCGAACCGGATCGGCGTACGATCCTCGAGATACGGCCCGATGGCCTGCAGCCCGATCGGCAGGCCGCCGCGGCTGCGGCCGGCCGGAAACGCCGTCGACGGCTGGCCGGCGAGCGTCGCCACGGAAGCGCAGAACAGGCCGAGCTCTTCCAGCACGGGCGCACCGTTCACGTCGAGCGTCTTCTTGATCGATTCCGGCGTGTTCGGCCACGGCTTGTCCCAGTGCGGGTACGCCGGCGTGATGAACGCGGGCATCAGGAGCACGTCCCACTCGCGGAAGAAGGCGCGCCACGCCGCGCGATACTGCTCGCGCTGCCCGAACCACGAGACGTAGTCGGGCGCGCCGCTCTCGATTCCACGCTGAAACGCCCGGCTCCACTCGTCGTCGCGGGTGCGCATGACGTCGAGCCGCGCGCGACGGTCGGCGGCGGGAACCCGGGCCGAGGTGACGGCGGCCAGCAAGGACAGGTAGAGCGCGTAGTGCTGGCGGTGGTCGCCGAGAAGGTCGGGCTGGGCCACCTTCACCTGGCAGCCGCGACGGCCGAGACTCGACGCGAGACTCTCCAGCGCGGCGGCCGTCTCCGCGTCGAGCGGGACCCAGCCGAGCGCCGGAAGCACGCGCGACGCGAAATTCCGCCAGTCGAGCTCGACGCGCGGCGGGAATCGCGATGTTCCACGCGACGTCTTCGCCGACTTCGGCGCCCGCGGCGACGTCGAGCGCCAGCTCGAGATCGTCGGCCGAGCGGGCCATCGGCCCCTGCACGCCCATCACGACCGCGGCGTTCGGCATCGGCGGCATCGGGAACTGGCCACTCCGCGGCATCGCCGTCTCGCTCGGACGGTGACCGTACACGCCGCAGAAGGCGGCGGGAACACGGATCGAGCCGCCGATGTCGCTGCCGAACTCCAGGGGCGTGAGCCCGGCCGCGAGCGCCGCGGCGCCGCCGCCGGTCGAGCCGCCGGGCGTACGGCCGAGATCCCACGGATTGTTGGTCCGCCCGTAGACCGGATTGACCGACTGCCAGTCCGAGAGCATCTGCGGCACGTTCGTCTTGGCCATGACGACCGCGCCGGCGCTCTTCACGCGCGTCGTGACCGGCGCGTCGTGCTCCGAGCGGAAGTCCTTCCACATCGACATGCCGGCCGTGGTGCGAAGGCCGCGCACGTTGATGGATTCCTTCAGGGTCATCGGAAGGCCGAGCAGCGGAGCGTCCTCGCCGCGGGCCCGCCTCGCGTCGGCGGCCTCGGCGTCGCGCCGCGCGCGATCGAAGTCGGGCTCGACGATGGCGTTCAGCTCGGGATTGTGGCGCTCGATCCGGCGCCGGTAGAGCTCCAGGAGCTCGACGGCGGAGGCACGGCGCGCGCGAAGCGCGGAGAGCAGCTCGGTCGCGGTCGTGAATGCATCGAAGCGGTCGCTCATCTCATCACCTTCCCCGCGAAACGGTGAGCCGACAGTACCGCCCCCACCCGGCATGGTCAAGGATTGGCGCCGCCGCTGCTACAGCGAGAGCGGGCGGGCGACCATGATTCCGCTATGCGTCCTCACGCTCGCGAGATACGTGGCCACGTCCTCGTCGAGCACCACGGCACTCCGCGTGGTCGACGCGTGCAGGAGCCGGGGAACCCCCGCCTCGTCCCGGTAGCAGACGCCCGAGTGCGCGCAGTCGAGCCCGTCGATCGTCGTGGTGATGCCGATGATGTCGCCGGTCATCAGGAGCCGCTGCGCGGTCGCGACCTTGTCCCTGGGCACGTAGTAGGTCACGCGCGCATTGATCTCGGCCTCGCGCAGCGCGATCTTCGCGACCTGGTCGGGGCTCGCCTTGAGCTGTCGATACGCGCTTGGATGTCTGCTCATGAAGTTGACGCGGTGGGTGAAGCGCTCGGCGCCGGGAAGATCGGGCGTGATCAGGCGGACGACGCGCTTGGTCTGGTTGTCGAAGAACCAGTCGCTCAGGTAGTGCAGGCGTGAGGCGTAGTCGGTGACCTGGCCGCCGCGATAGCGGAGAAACGTGACCTCCGCCAGGAGCGCCTCCGGTGTGCGCTCGCCGCGCTTGAACATCCGCGCCAGGGCGAGCGCGAGCTCGAAGAACGTCACGCAGTCCAGCCCGCGAAAGTCGACCGAGCAGACCTCGCGATCGTCGTAGAGCTCCAGGGTCGAGGCGACGTAGGGTGTCTCGCGCAGGGCCGATGCCGACGGCGCCGATCCGCTCGCCGATGGAGAGATCGCTCCACCGCCGCTCGCGGGCCTGCGCCAGGAGCCGGTCGAAGACGTCCCGCCCCTGGAAGACCTTTGCGTCCGGGGCGGCCGATACGCGCTCGGGGCCGACCACGGCGAGGGCGCCGGCGCACGCCAGGACGTTTCCTGCGAAGGTCAAGAACGCGCGTCGCTCCAGCCGTGGATTGCTCATCGACCCGTCCAGCATCGCACGCTCAGCCCGGCTCGGCCGAACGCCGCGCCACCTCCTCGGCGAGGGCTCGATGCTCGGCGCAGCCGATCACCGAGAGCTCAGGACGGGGGCCGGCGGCGTCGATGAGCCGGCGGATCGCCCGGCGGCGGCGCTCGACCGCCGAGACGTCGAGGAGCCCGCGCTCGATGTCGCGGCCGATGCGGGCGACCGCCTCGTCGCGCGCCTCGGCGCTCTTGCAGATCAGCGCGAGGTCGCCTCCCGCGCCGAGGAATCGCCGTGCCGCCTCGGCCACTCCCCAGGTCTCCGCGACCGCCGCCATCTCGAGATCGTCGCTCAAGATCAGACCGTCGAAGCCGAGCCGGCGCCTCAACAGGCCGGAGACGACCTCGGTCGAGAGCGACGCGGGGTTGTCGGCGTCGAGCGCGCGGTATCGCACGTGGGCGACCAGCACGGCCGGACAACCCGCCGCGAGCGCGGCGCGAAACGGGACGAGCTCGCCGCGCTCCAGGTCCGCGAGACTCGCCGACGTCTCCGGCAGGGCGTGATGCGAGTCGACAGAGGTGAGCCCGTGCCCGGGAAAATGCTTGGCGACGGGCACGAGGCCCGAAGGCAGCATCGCCTCGACGAACGCGACGCCGAGCGTGGCGACCGCGTGCGGAGCCGTGCCGAACGCACGGTCGCCGATCACAGTGTTGGCGGGATCGAGCAGACAGTCGAGCACCGGCGACAGCCCCGAGTCGAATCCGGCGGCGCGCAGCTCGCGCGCCATCGCGACGGCCACCGCGGCAACCAGCCGAGGCTCGCCGCAGCGTCCGACGGCCGCCGCGGGTGGAAACCGCGTGAACGGAGGTGGCAAGCGATGCACGCGCCCGCCCTCGTGGTCCACCATGACCAGGAGGTCCGGGTCGAGGCGGCGAGCCTCGGCGGTCAGCGAAAGGACGGTGTCGAGGCTCGGGCAATTGCGCGTGAATAACACCACACCGCCGAGCCCGGATTGCTCGGCCAGCGCGACGACAGAGTCCGGAAGACGCGTCCCGTCGAATCCGACGGCGAGGAGGTAGCCGGCGCCGCGTCTCACCCGGCGGCGGACCGGCCGGCCAGGTTGGCCACGATCACGCCGAGCTCGACCGGATCCACCGGCTTGGCGACGTGCATGCTGTAGCCGGCCGACAGCGAGCGCATTCGGTCTTCCGGTCGTCCGTAGGCGGTCAGCGCCACGGCCGGGATCTGACCGCCTTCGGGCCCGGCCAACTGTCGCACCTTGCGGATCAGCGAGTAGCCATCCTCGCCGGGCATCTCGATGTCCGACACGAGCACGTGCGGCTTCCACATGCGCAGCATCGCGAGCGCTTCGGGCGGCGACGAGCACGGCATGGCCTCGGCTTCCGCGCGTCTGAGGATCGTCGCGATCAGATCCAGGGCATCGGGATCGTCGTCCACGACGAGGACACGTAGCCCTCGCAAGGAGGGGCCCTGGTACGCCGGCAGCGCGTGTCGAGCAGTGGGGTGGGCACGATCCTCCTTCGTCTCGACGAGCGCCGCCACCAGCGGCAGCTTCACCCTGAAGGTCGCGCCCTGGCCCTCCCCCGCGCTCTCCGCGGTGACCGATCCGCCGTGCAGCTCGACCAGGTGGCGAACGAGCGCGAGCCCGATGCCGAGACCGCCCTGGCTTCGCGTGCTGCCGCTGTCGCCTTGCTTGAAGCGGTCGAAGATGACCGGCAACAGCTCACGCCGCATCCCGGCGCCCGTGTCGCTGACGACGATCTCGACATGCGAGGCGACGCGCTGGAGGGTGAGTTGGACTCTTCCTTCCCTCGGCGTGAACTTCACCGCGTTCATCAAGAGATTCCAGACGACTTGCTGCAAGCGGTCCGGATCGCCGTTGAGGGGTCCGGCGCTCGGATCGATCAGCGAATGCAGGAGGACCCCCTTGGCGTCCGCCGCCGGCCGGACTGCGTCGAGCGCCGCATCGAGCACCCGATGGATGTCGACCGGCCGAAGGTCCAGCCGCATCTTGCCGCTGATGATCCGGGACACGTCCAGCAGGTCGTCGATCAGCTGCAGCTGGACGTGGGCGTTGCGCACGATCGCGTCGAGCGCGCGCGGGGTCATTCCCGAATCGATCTGGCCCATCTGGAGCATGCGCGCCCAGCCGTACACCGCGTTCATCGGCGTGCGCAGCTCGTGCGACAGCACCGCGAGGAACTCGTCCTTCGCGCGGTTGGCGTCCTCGGCCTGCGCGCGCGCCTGGTCGGCCTCGCTGTAGAGCGTCGCGTTGTCGACCGCAAGAGCGGCCCGACGTGCCAGCTCCTCCGCCATCGCGATGTCGGGATCGTCGTACGGTCGGCCGGGGCTGGTTCTCACCAGGGTGATCGCGCCGACGACGCGCTGGCGTGTCGCCATCGGAACGGCGATCGCCGAGCGCGGCCGCAGCCGGCGCATGATCTCCAGGTGCCGCGCGTCGCGCGCGGTCGAGACGAGCGTTTCTTCGGTGACCTCTGGAATGATGATCGTCTTGCGCGAGCGGAGCACCTCGGCGGCCGGCTGAGGCGAGCTCCAATCCGGCGCGTAGCCCTGGAGCTCCGACAGCAGCGCTTCAGTGTCCGGACCGCCCGCTGAGACGGCGACGCGCTCCAGCGAATTGTCGCGCGCGACCAGGTCGATGATGCACCAGTCCGCGAAGCGTGGCACGACGAGCTGCGACACCGTGCGCAAGGTCGTGGTCGAGTCGAGCGACGCGCTGAGCGCGGCGCTCGACTCGGCCAGGAGCGTGGCGCGTCGCTCGGCCGACTCAGCCCGCGCCCGGGCCGTCTGCTCGGCGGCGAGGAGCCCGGTGCGTTCCGCCTCGGCGCGGATGCGCTCCCCGATGTCCCGGGCGATCTTCGAGGCGCCGATGATGCGGCCGTCGGCGCCGCGGATGGGCGAGACGGTCAGCGCGACGTCGATCGGCGTGCCGTCCTTCCGGATGCGAACGGTCTCCATGTGCTCGATCGTTTCGCCGCGGCGAAGGCGGCTCAGGACATCGTCCTCCTCCGCCTGGCGGTCCGCGGGCACGATCATCCGGATGGACCGGCCGACCGCCTCCTGCGCCGAGAAGCCGAACAGTCGCTCGGCCGCCGGGTTCCACGCGGTGATGATCCCGTCGAGGTCCTTGCCGACGATCGCCTCGTCGGACGAGCGCACGATTGCGACGAGCCGCGATGAGGCTTCCTCGACGTGCTTGCGCTCGGTGGTGTCCTCGACCAGAGCGGAAAAGCCTTCCGGCGTCGGATAGACCCGAACCCTGAACCAGCGCTCGTACGGCCTGTAGAACGCCTCGAACTCGACGGGCGCGTTCCCGCCTGCCGCGCGCCGCAGATGTGTTTCGATCTCGGTTCCGACGATATCGGGAAACAGGTCCCAGATCGCCTTGCCGACCATCGACGACGCGGGTTGGCGAAGCAATTCCGCCGCCCGCTCGTTGACGGAGCGAGAGCGCAAGTCCGGATCGAACACGACGAAGCCTTCGTCGATGCTGTGAAGCAGACCTTCGAGGCGACGACGGCCCCGGTACATCGTCTCGCTGAGCGCGCTGATCAACACGCCGATCGCGATGAAGAACAGCAGGCCGAACAGGTCGTTGACGCTCCACACCCTGAGGCTGCGAAACGGCGCCATCCAGAAATAGTTGGCGAGCCCCGCCCCGAGCAGGGTCGTCACGATGCCCGGCCAGAAGCCGCCGGCCCACGCGCTCAGCACGATGGCCGGGAAAAAGGTCAAGAACGGCAGATCGTCGCCCCAGAGGGACGACATCAGGCCGCGTACCGCCGCGGCCGCCACCGCCGCAGTCACGGCAACGGCGTAGCGTACGGGCGCAGGCCAATCGAGGGCTCTGAGGTAGCTATTTCTTTGGATCACGCGCTAGGTCCGCAACTTGAAGAAATACCATAGGAAACGCCCGGGCGGTAACGTCCGGGGCCCGAGCCGCACCGCGGCCGGCGGCGTCACGAGGGGCCATTTGGGCCGCCCCGTGTCCCCTCGGTTCTGCGATAGTGTGTGCCTCGCGTCCAGGAGGAAGGCATGAAGGCGATCGTCTTCGCACAAACGGGTGGGCCCGAGGTGCTGTCCCTGACCGACGTCTCCAAGCCGGAGGCTCGGGCCGGCTGGGTACTGATCAAGAATCACGCGATCGGCGTGAACTTCGCCGACACGCGCTTTCGCCAGGGCACGTACACGGTGAAGCCGAAGCTTCCCGACACGCCCGGCATGGAGGTCGCGGGCGTGATCGAGGCGGTCGGCGACGGCGTGACGAACGTTCGAGCCGGCATGCGCGTCGCCGCGTTCACGAGCCGGGCCTACGCGGAGTACTGTGTCTCACCCGCGTTCATGGCGATCCCGCTGCCCGACTCGTTGAGCTTCGTCGACGGCGCCGCGTTCCTGATCCAGGGGCTGACCGCGTATCACGCGCTTCACACGATGGACACGACCGGTCCGGGCAAGACCGTCCTCGTCCATGCCGCGGCCGGCGGCGTCGGGCTCGCCGCCGTCCAGCTCGCGAAGGCCGCGGGCGCTCGGGTGCTGGGCACCGTCTCGAGCGACGCCAAGGCGGGGCTCGCGAAGCAAGCGGGCGCCGACGCGGTCATCAACTACGTGAAGGACAAGTTCGCCGACGAGGTGCTGCGGCTGACCGGCGACCGCGGCGTCGATCTCATCCTCGACGCCGTCGGCAAGCCGACGTTCGAGGAAGGGCTTCGCTGTCTGGCCCCCTTCGGCCATCTCGTCCTCTACGGCCGCGCGGGCGGCGCGCCGGACCCGCTCAACCTCGCGACCCTCTCCCCGAAATCGCAGAAGGTCAGCGCCTTCTCGCTGCCCACCTTGACGAGAGGCTTTCCGGACAAGACGCGCGAGAGCGCCGAGCGCTGCTTCGCGCTCATGCGAGAGGGGCGCCTCACGCTCCACATCAGCAAGACGTTACCGCTGGCGCAGGCGGCCGAGGCCCATCGCTTCCTCGAATCGCGGGAATCGACGGGCAAGCTGATTCTGCTTCCCTGACGATATGGATCGCACGACCGAGACGCTCGCGCGCTACGCCACCTCGCTCCGCTACGGGGACTTGTCCCCGAGCACGCTGAAGGAGGCTAAGCGCCACCTGATCGACTCGCTCGGCTGCGCCATGGGTGGCGCGACGAGCGAGCCGGCGAAGATCGCCCGGCGCGTCGCACCGGTCTTTGCCGGCGCGCCATCGGCGCGTCTTCTCGGCGACGGGCGCGCGACGACGCCGGAAGCCGCGGCCTTTGCCAACTCCGTGATGATCCGGTTTCTCGACGCCAACGACACGTACATCTCGCGTGGCTCGGGACACCCGAGCGACATGCTCGGGGCGATCCTGGCCGCGGCAGAGGTGCGGGGCGCCTCGGGCCAAGACGTCCTCCTGGCGACCGCCGTCGGCTACGAAGTCTTCGGTGCCCTGGCCGATCAGGTGTCGCTGCGTGATCGCGGCTGGGATCAGGGAGTCTTCGTGGCACCCGCCTCGGCGGCCGGCGCCGGGCTCCTCCTGGGCCTGTCGGCCCAGGAGATGGCCGACGCGATCGCGATCGCGGTCACCGCCAACGTGGCCACGCGGCAGACGCGGGCCGGCGAGCTCGCGATGTGGAAAGGCTGCGCGACCGCGGCGGCCGCGCAAGCCGGGTTCTTCGCGGCGCAGCTTGCCAAGGCCGGGATGACGGGCCCGACGGCCGCCTTCGAGGGGCGCCACGGTCTCTGCGAGCAGGTGGCGGGGCCCTTCGAGCTCGGTGCCCTCGGCGGCGCCGGTCGGCCCTTCGCGATCGAGCGCACGAACTTCAAGTTCTTCGCGGCCGAATATCACGCGCAGGCGCCGCTCGCCGTCGCGCTCGCCCTCAGGAACAAGGTGCGGGCGGAGGAGATCGAGGCAATCGACGTGCAGATCTACGCGATGGCCCACAGCGAGATCGGCAGCGAGCCTGCCAAGTGGGATCCTCGGACGCGGGAAACGGCCGATCACAGTCTCCCCTACATGCTCGCCGTCGCCCTCGTGGACGGCCGCATCACGCCGGCCAGCTTCGAGCCGAAGCGTTATCTCGACCCGAGCCTGCGCCCCCTCATGAATCGCATCCGCGTCGCCGAGAACCCGGAGCTCACGCGACGATTTCCCGGCGAGCTGCCCTCGCAGATCGACGTGACCACCCGTGCCGGCGTCCGCTTCACCGAGCGTGCCGAGTACCCGAAGGGCCACGCCCGCAACCCGATGACCGACGACGACGTCGAACGCAAGTTCCGCGACCTCGCGGGCGACGGCCTCGGCGGGGTCCCGGCGGCCCGCGCGCTCGACGCGCTCTGGCGCCTCGACGAGGCGCCGGAGATCGGCGCGATCGTCGACCTGTTCACACCCCAATCGGCAGAGAGGTGACGCGATGGATTTTGGACTGCAGGGCAAGCGCGCGCTCGTGACCGGCGGTAGTCTCGGCATCGGCAAGGCCATCGCGCTCGAGCTGGCGCGCGAAGGTGTCGACGTAGCGCTCGTCGCCCGGACGAAGGACCGCCTCGAGGCCGTCGCGCGCGAGCTCGAGGGCCAGACAGGCCGCAAGATCGTCCCGCTGGTGGCCGACGTGACCAGCAAGGAGCAGGTCGACCGCGCGGTCGCCCAGGCCGCCGAGCGGCTCGGCGGCTTGCACATTCTGGTCAACAGCGGCTCGCCGCCCGGCGGCTCGGCGTCCGCGACGGGCCCGATCGAGACCGTCGTCGACGAGGATCTGCTGCAGGACTTCAACGTGAAGTACGTCGGCGCGCTGCGCTGCGCCCGCGCGGCGATCCCCTACCTGAAGCAGGCGGGCTGGGGACGGATCATCAACATCAGCGGAACCAACGCCCGGAACGCCGGCAATCTGAGCGGCGGCGCGCGGAACGGCTCGCTCGTGCATCTCACCAAGACCCTCGCCGTGCAGCTCGGGCGGTTCGGCATCACGGTGAACTGCATCCACCCCGGAACGACGCGCACCGAACGCACGCCGCGCCTTCTGGCGGCCCGCGCCACCGAGCTCGGCATCTCGGCCGACGAAGTCGAGAAGCGCGACTTCGCCTACGAGTCGCCGCGCGGCAACTCGATCTGTCGCATGGTGGACGCGTCCGAGATCGCCTATCTCGCGGTCTTTCTCGCGTCGGACAAGGCCTGGGCGGTCACCGGCGAGCTGGTCGTAGCGACCGGCGGCGCCGGCCGCTCCGTGTATTACTAGCGCGCAGTGCGCGCCGCAGGCCGTCGCGGGGCTGGGGCCCGCCGGCCGAGGTGCGCCTATAGCTGAAAGGAATGGCGATGGCCGACTGGAAGCCACCCGCGCAAGACCGCGTCGACGGCTATTTCAAGGAGCTCAACAACTGGGGCCGCTGGGGCCACGACGACCAGCGCGGCACCGCGAATCTCATCACTCCCGCCAAGCGCGCGCAGGCCTCGTCCCTGGTGCGCACGGGCCGGACGGTCTCGCTGGCGCGGGACATCGGGCCCCAGCCGGCGATCATGTACAACGTCACGTTCCCGTCGGGCCGGGAGCGCGCCGACGTGGTGCTCGATCGGTTCGACCTCGTCTATCACGGGTTCTCGATCACGCACATCGACGCGCTGTGCCACGTGGCCTGGGACGGTGAGCTCTACAACGGCCGGCCGTTCAAGGACAGCCTCACTGCGGCGGGCGCCACCTGGTGCGCGATCGATGCCTACTTCGACGGCCTGACGACCCGCGGCGTGCTCCTCGATGTCGCCGCCGGCCGCAAGGAGGGCTACGTGACCATCGGCCAACCGGTCACGCCGACGGAGCTCGATGCCGTCGCGGCGCGGGCCGGCGTGAAGGTGGAGCCGGGCGACGTGGTCGTGGTTCGCAACGGCGACGAAGCCTTCCGGAAGGCGAACCCGGACTGGGTTCCGCGCGTATCGCCCCATCCCGGAATGCATCTCTCGTGTCTGGAGTGGTTTCGCGAGAAGGACATCGCCGCGATCTCGTGGGACATGATGGACGAGCGCCCGACGAGCTATCCGGGCTTCGCGATGAGCACGCACCTGGCCATCCCGTTCCTGGGACTGGTGCTCGTGGACAACACGAATCCGGAGCGGCTGGCGCGGGCGTGCGCGGAGGAAGGGCGCTACGAATTCCTCTTCACCGCGACGCCGATCCGGCTGGTCGGCTCGACGGGCGCCCCGGCGCACCCCCTCGCGATTTTCTGAGAGCGGCCGGCGCCCCGGCGGCCGCCGTCACGCCGGGCGCGCGCCGGGCCCGCGGAGCAAGACGCCCGGCGTGCGGCCGGTGCTCTCGCCGTTCTCCAGGGTCACCTGCCCGTTGACGACGGTGGCGGCGATCCCTTCCGCCTTCTGCACGAGGCGGCGGGCGCCGCCGGGCAGATCGGACTGCACGGTCGGCATCGCCGGACGCACGCGCGCCTCGTCGAACACCACGACGTCCGCCCGGTAGCCGGTGCGCAGGAGCCCGCGGTCGTGGATGTCCCACGCCGAGGCGTTGTCGAAGGTGAGCTTGCGGACCGCCTCTTCGAGCGTGAAGGCGCGCCGCGCGCGCACCCAGTAGCTCAGCAGGTGAGTCTGGAGCGACGAGCCCATCTCCTGGCAGACGTGCGCGCCCGAGTCCGAGAACGTCGCGAGCGTGCGCGCATGGCGCAGCATACCGAGCACGTGCTCCGGGTCCTCGTTGACGAGGGGCTGCACGAACACCTGATCGTCGTTTTTCAGCACCAGATCGATCATCACCTCGACCGGGTGTCGGCGAAGCTGTTCGGACAGCTGGGCGACGGTCGGGTCGTTCCAGTCGACACCTTTCATGACGAAGAGGTTCGCGTAGTCGGGCTTTCGGGGGTCCGTGGTGGCGGCGCCGCCGCCCTGGAACACGTTGTCCCGCGGCTTCATGCCGGCCTCCTCCGCGATCAGCTGCCGGCGCGTCGCCGGGTCGGCCAGGCGCTGCTTCTGCTCGGCCAGCGGCAGACGGCGGAGCTGCCGCCATGCCGGGAGCACGTCGAACGGCAGGTAGGATTTGAGCGAGAAGATGGCGTTGATCGAGCGCGTCGTGGTCTGGCCCCACATGCGGGCGCCCGCGGCGGCGCATTCGTCGAGGTAGTCGAGCTGATAGGTCCACGGATTCGGCTTGTCGCCCTGGCGGCTCGAGATGGTGCCGAACATCACCGGCCGTCCGGTCTCGACCGCCACCTGCTTGAGCCGCGCGAGAAACGTGCGCTGCGCCTCGCCCCCCGACGTGTCCGGCCCCACCTGGAACACGCCGGCGCCCAGCTCGGCCATCGCACCGACCAGACGATCGACCTCCGACCAGTCGGCGATACGGCTGGCCACCGGGGTGTCGTCGGGCGTGACGTGGGTCGTCGCGCGGGAGCTCGAGAACCCCATCGCGCCGACGCGGATCGCCTCCTGCACCGCCGCGACCATCCGGGTCAGGTCGTCCTCGGTCGCGCGCTCGGTCAGCGCGCGCTTGCCCATGACGTACATGCGCAGGGCCGAGTGGCCGATGTAGGCGCCGTAGTTGATCGCCTTGGGCAAGCGATCGACGGTCGCCAGATATTCTGGGAAGGTCTCCCAGGTCCAGTCGATCCCGGCCATCATCGCCTCGGTCGGAATGTCCTCGACCGCGGTCAGACAGCGGGCGAACCATTCACGCTCCGCGGGCGGGCATGGCGCCAGCGCGAAGCCGCAGTTGCCCATGATCACGGTGGTCACGCCGTGCCAGCAGGAGCAGCTTCCCATCCGGTCCCACGCCACCTGCGCGTCCATGTGGGTGTGGCCGTCGATGAAGCCCGGCGCGACGATGAGGCCGTCGGCATCGAGGGTGCGCTCGGCTGTCGATCGCAGACGCCCGATCTCGACGATTCGGCCGTCCGTGATTCCGACGTCGCCGCGATAACGAGCCGAGCCCGAGCCATCGACGATGCTCCCGCCACGAATCAAGAGGTCGAAAGCCATGAATCGTCTCTCCTCAGCGTTTCCAGAATCTCGCGGCGCGCCCGCTCGAGCCGCCCCGACCGGCGCCCCGGGGCATCCCCGGGAAGTGTCGGCTCGATCGTCGCACAGTGTCAACACGTCGGAGCGGCTGGTGCCCTCTCGGCCTTGTGTGCCAGCGAGTTTGACACAACCCGGCCGGAGGCTTAATTTGACGCAACGGGACGGGACGACCGCCCGACACACGAGGAGCGTGCCATGCGGATCTACTACGACATCGATCTGACGAGCCGCAAGATCACCAGGCGCGAGCTGCACGGCGAGGAGATCGTCAGGGCGGGCCGCTACTGGATCGCCAAGACCCTCCTCGAGCTCGGTGCGGCCACCGTGGATCCCCTGTCACCCGCCAACCCGCTCATCTTCTCGGCCGGGCCGTTCGCCGGCACGAGCTTCTCCAACGCGAACCGCACGAGCGTGGGCTGCAAGAGCCCGCTCACGGGCGGCATCAAGGAGGCCAACGGCGGAGGGAGCTTCAGCTACGGGCTTGGTCAGCAGAAGGTCGCCGGCTTCACCCTGCACGGCGCCTCGCCGAGCTGGGTCGTCATCCACTTCAAGAAGGACGGGACGATCGACTTCGACGATGCCGCGCCGTACCTGGGCAAGGGCAACTTCGAGGCCCAGGAGATGCTGCACAAGAAGTACGGCCGGAAAGTCACGATCGCGCTCTGCGGGCCCGTCGGCGAGTACCAGGGCCTGCTCGGGGGCATCTCGTTCAGCGACAAGGACGGCAGGCCGGCGCGGCTGTCCGCGCGAGGCGGCGTCGGTGCGGTGATGGGATCCAAGCAGGTCAAGGCGGTCGTCGTCGATCTGGACAAGATCCCGCCCTTCACCGACGGGAAGAAGGTCAACGCGGCCATCAAGGACTACGCCAAGATGCTGCTGGCCGACTCGATGGTCACGAACTTCTATCAGAAGATCGGCACGATGGGCATGGCGGATCTGCAGAATGCGCTGGGCGGCCTCCCCGTGCGTAACTTCAGCGCCGGCCAGCAGGTCAACGTGGCGGGCGGCGAGAAGTTCAAGATGGGCGGCGACCACATCAGCCAGCTCAACGTCTCGCGCGGCGGGGAGCACACGCACGCGTGCATGCCAGGCTGCGTGATCCAGTGCAGCAACGTCTACGCCGACGCGAGCGGCAAGGAAGTCGTCTCGCCGGTCGAGTACGAGACGCTCGGCCTGCTCGGCACCAACTGCGGCCTGAGCGATCCCGACGAGCTGGCCCAGATGAACTTCCTCGCCAACGACCTCGGCGTGGACACGATCGAGCTCGGCGCGACCCTCGCCGTGCTGATGGAGGCCGGGCTCGGCGCCTTCGGCGACGTCAAGTTCATGGCCGACTGCATGGCGGAGATCCGGCGCGGCACCGAGAAGGGTCGGCTGTGGGCGCAGGGGACGGCCCGCGTCGGCGAGCACTATCAGGTGCGTCGCGTCCCCGTGATCAAGAAGCAGGCGATCAGCGCGTACGATCCGCGGGTGGTCGAGGCCACCGGCGTCACCATGATGGCCACCGCGCAGGGCGCCGACCACACGGCGGGCAATCTTCCGCGGCTCAAGACCCGCGAGATGAACGCCGAGCAGATCGTCGAGCAGAGCCTGGCCCACCAGGCGCGCGTGGCCGCCAACGACTCGCTCGGGCTCTGTATCTTCGGCATGAGCGTCACGAACCCGAACACGGAATTTCTCGCCAACGCCATCAATGCGGCGCACGGCACGAGCCTGACCAAGGACTTCTTCGAGCCGCTGGGGCGGGACGCGCTGCGGCTGGAGTACGAGTTCAACCGCCGCGCCGGGTTCACCGAGAAGGACGACGAGCTACCGGCGTTCTTCTACACGGAGCCGCTGCCGCCGACCAACCACGTGGCGCGGTTTCACGGGGCCGACGTCCACCGGATGTACGAGCGGCTACCGGTCCCGGCGACGCAGGCCTGAGCGGCCGCGCCGCGCGCGCTCAGCCGGCGGAGTGCTCCGGGGTGTCCAGGGGCAGGAGCAAGGTGAACAGGCTTCCACGTCCCCTGACACCCTCGCTCTCGACAGCGATCTGACCGCCGTGCAGCTCCACGAGCTTGCGCGTCAGCGCGAGCCCGAGCCCGGTCCCTTCCTGCTCGCGGGCTGACGCCGAGTCGCCGCGCTCGAACTTGTCGAAGATCCGGACCTGGTCCTCCGCCTTGATCCCGATCCCCGTGTCCGCCACCCGGATTCGCAACGCGCTCCAGCTGCCGATGTCGCCCGCGGCGACGGTATCGGCCGTCACGGCGACGTGCCCTCCCGCGTCGGTGAACTTGATCGCGTTGCTCAGCAAGTTGTAGATCATCTGCTGCACGCGGAGCCGGTCGGCGACGATCGTCGGCAGGGGTTCCTTCACTTCCACCGTCACCGTGATGTTCTTTTGATGCGCGAGCTCCTGAACGACGCCCACCACTTCCACGATGTCTTCGCCCACGGCCACCTTGGTGAGGTCGAGGATCAGGCGGCCGGCGTCGACCGTGGCCAGGTCGAGCACGTCGTCCACCAGCTTTTGAAGGTGGCGGCCGCCGGCGACGATCGAGGTCAGGTAGTCGAGCTGGCGCTCGTTGAGCTCGCCGTACGTCTTGTTGGCGAGCACCTGGGAGAAGCCGATCACCGCGTTGAGGGGCGTGCGGAGCTCGTGGCTCATCGAGGCGAGGAACTCGCTCTTGGCCCGGCTGGCCCGCTCGGCCTCAACCTTGGACTGGAGAAGCTGCCGCGACTGGTCGGTCAGCTGCCGGATGTGACGTTGCGCCTCCGCGTGCAGGCGCGCGTTGTCGAGTGCGACCAGCAGGGCCAGGCCGACGGCCGCGCCCAGCGAGATCAGCACCCCCGTCCACGTCCGCGCCTCGAGGCGGGCGGAGTCGGCCTGCGCCCCGAGGACTCGCTCGTGGATCGCGGCCATCAGCCCATCGAGGCTCTCCTGGACTTCCTCGGCGCGCTGGCGAGCTTCGCTGTAGGGTACGGCGAGCGCCTGCGCCCGAGCGCCGCGTTGCAGAAGGTCGTGTTCCGTCAAGACGAGGCGGCGATACTCCTCGAAGGCGCTCCGCGCGGCGGCCAGCAGCGCCGCCTCCCGCGCGCTCTGTACGGATCCCGCGAGGCGCTCGAGATCCTCGGTGACACGCGCCGCTCGCTCGTTCCACGCCGTGGCGTAGCCGGGGTCGGCCAGCACCAGGGCGCGCATCTCGAGCCGGACGAGCGGCGTGATCGCCTCGCGGGTCGTGGCGGCCAGGCGCACCGCCGGAATGGTGTGGGTCGCGATCTCCCGGTTGACGGACACGAGATTGCCGACGGCGTAGAAGCTCAGGAACCCGACGACCGCCAGCACCAGAATGACGAGCAGCGAGATGACGAAGGGCTTGGTCGCCAGGCGCATGCCGACTCCCTTCGCTCCGATCACGCCGGTTACCGCGCGCAACGCTCTGGCCGAGCCGCCAACTCAGAGTGAGCCGGAACTACACCGATAGAGCATGGAAAAGCCACGGTAAGCACCATTGTGGGGGTCCTGCCGCCAAAAACACGCAAAACACAGACCATTTCCGGACCGCCTTGGCGATCCCTGATTTGGCACGCACTTACTCGGCTCGCTCGCCGGGGCGGGTAGGGCCCTTCGGTCGGTTTCTAGCCGCCTTCCTGGCAACGCTGGACCGACCGTGACCATCCGGCCGGGGGGCACCGCCGGCGGCCTCGCGGGCCCCTTTCACGCCGAAGGCCGACCGGGGTCTCAGAAAGCATAGCGACTATCCCGTCGGGAGGGACGAATGAGCGACAAGGCAACGATGCTGCGGCAGGCAGATGAAGCGTTCACCGAGCTTCGTCAGGCGATCGACGGTCTATCCGACGACGAGATGCGCCGTGTGTGGCTCGGAACCTGGGGCGTTCGCGAGATCCTGATCCACATCTCGGGCTGGCACGAGGCGATGATTCCGGCCCTCGCGAACATCGCGAAGGGAGAGGCGCCTTACCCGCCCGGCACGTATGATGACTTCGATGCGTGGAACGCGCGCTTCGTCGACCGGAAGTCGGGCGTGAAGCCGGCCGACGTCTTGGCCGAGCTCGATCTCACCCACCGGCGCTTCGTCGGCGCCGCCGCGGTGCTGCCGGAGGCGTCTTTCGGGCCGGGCGGTGGCGCGCGTGATCCGTTCGACGGCGCTGGCGCCGGGCACTACCGCGAGCACTCCGCCCAGATCCGCGAGTGGCGGCAGCGATCGGCGTGACCAGCCTCGGCTTCGCCCTGTTCGACACGCCGATCGGCGCCTGTGGTATCGCGTGGAGCGACCACGGCGTCGTCGGCGTGCAGCTGCCGGCGGCGAGCGAGCCGGCCGCGCGCGCGCGACTGCGGCGCGCCTTCCCGGACGCCCGAGAATCGCCGCCGACAGAAGAGGTACGGCGCGCGATCGAAGGCATCGTCGCGCTGCTCAGCGGCGAGGCGCGCGATCTCTCGTTCGTCGAGCTCGATATGAGGCAGGTGCCGCCCTTCAACCGCCGTGTCTACGAGGTCGCGCGCACCATCCAGCCGGGCGCGACGCTCTCCTACGGCGAGATCGCCAGGCACCTCGGCGAGCCCGGCGCGGCGCGTGATGTCGGCTCGGCGCTCGGCCAGAACCCGTTCTCCATCGTGGTGCCGTGCCATCGGGTGCTCGCGGCGAACGGCAAGCTCGGCGGCTTTTCGGCGCACGGCGGCGTCAGGACGAAGCTGCGGCTGCTCTCGATCGAGGGCGTGCAGGCGCCGGGCACCGTGCCGCTCTTCGACCGCGGTCCACTCGCTCGCTAGCTGTGATGAAGCAATAGGTTGTTCACCCAGGCCGACCTGGGGGAAGTTGATGGCTGCCACGCGATCACTTTCCCTGGATAGGAGGCCTGGATGAACGTGCACAAGAATGCCCGACTCACGCCCTACCGTCGAGCCGAATTGGTGCAACGGGCTGGCCGCGGGGAGCCGGTCCCGGAGCTCGCTCGCCAGCTTGGGATCTCGCTACGCACGACCCGCAAGTGGCTGGCCCGCTATCGCACCGAGGGCGTGGCGGGCCTCAACGATCGATCGAGTCGCCCGCACGCGAGTCCGCGTGAGACGGCCCCGGCTATCGCCCTCGGCATGAAGGTGCTGCGGCTGCAGCGTTGGACGTGTGGTCAGATCGCCGGGGCGGTCGGGGTGAGCGCGGCGACGGCCGCCCGGATCCTACGCCGCGCCGGCTTGTCGCGCCGTGGGCGGCTCGGCGCGCCCCCGCTGGTGCAACGCTCTGAACACCCGAGCCCCGGGGACCTGCTGCATCTGGACACGAAGAAGCTCGGCCGCATTGCCGGGCTCGGCCACCGCATCACTGGGCGGGTCGGCAATGTCAATCGCCACCAGGGGATCGGGTGGGACGTGCTGCATATCGCCGTCGACGACTATTCCCGGGTCGCCTACGTCGAGCTATTGGCCGATGATCACGGGGTGACCGTCGCCGGCTTTCTCCGGCGGGCGCTCCGGTGGTTTCGCGGCCACGGAGTTCGCATTCAGCGAGTGCTCACGGACAACGGCTCCGGGTACATCTCCCACAGCTTCCGCGCCACCTGTCGGGGACTGCATCTCCGGCACCGGCGCACGCGGCCGTACACGCCGCGCACCAACGGTAAGGCCGCGCGGTTCATCCAAACGGCGCTGCGGGAGTGGGCCTACGTCCGTCCCTACTACGACTCGGCCGAACGCGCGCCGCGTCTACTCGGCTGGATCGAGCACTACAACTGCGCCCGGCCACATAGCAGTCTAGGCGACAAACCGCCCATGAGTCGGTTCCCCGGAGGGAACAACCTCATGCTCGTTCACAGCTAGCCCAGCACTCGCGGGCGCCGCTTTCGTCGGCGCGGGCGATCGCATATCATCGCCTCGCGGCTCCAAGATTGCGTCGTCGCCATCCGAGGTCACCACTCGGCGGATGCGCCGACTCCAGGAGAGAAAGAGCGCATGCAGAGGAAGACGATCGGAGTGGTGGCGGCCTCGCTGCTCGCCCTCGGGGTCATGGGCTGCGCTACAGGGCAAGTGACCGGACGCGTCGAAGTTGCCGGCCAGCCGCCGGCGCCGCTGACGATGAGCTGGGAGTCGGGGCTCTTCGGCGAAAGCGGAACGATGGCGGCCGTCATGCCCGACGGCGAGCGGTTCACGGGCAAGTACGTCGTCGTGAAGCGCGGAATGGGGCGGATCGATCCGGTGTGGGAAGGCTCCGCGCCTCCGGAGGCGCGCGGCGAGATCGACAACAGCATGTGGGGGGCCGCGCAAGATCGAGTCTCGTTCATCGACGCCCATGTCAACAAGGCGGTCGCGACCTTGAAGGGCGATCGCGGAAGCACGATGCTCTGCCGCTTCACGCTCGACGCGCCGGAGGCCGGCCTGCGCGGCGGCGGCTCCGGCAGCTGTCAGACCTCGAAGGGCGCGAAGATCAGCGCGACGTTCTAAGAGGCTCTCAGACTCGCCGCGACTCCGAGCGGGGCCGGCCGCGGGGGATGCGGAATCATCCACAAAACGACCGCCGCCGCGCCGTAGCAGATCACGAACGCGATCAGCGCCTCCGTGTAGCTCTGTGTCCGGTCGTAGACCCAGCCGGTGTAGACCGCGGCCGGCATCGAGGCGAAGCTCTGGAACATGCTGATCCAGCCGCGGATCGTGGCGAAGTGCGCGCGGCCGAAGACGTCGCCGACCAGGGCCCACGTCACCGAGTTCACGGCGTCGCCGAACGAGAACAAGACGGCGAAGAGCACGAGCGCCCACCACGCGCCGTCGCCGTACGCCAGCACGACGAGACCGGCGGCGCCCAGCAAGACCCCGACCGCGCCGACCGCCTGCTTCGACTGGCGATCGCCGAGCCAGCCCGTCAGCGGCCGGATGACCACGGTGGCCAGCGCAGTGAGCCCGACGTAGAAGGCCGCCGCCGGCTCGTCGAGCCCCTTCCAGACCAGGAGCGGCACGAGGTGCACCGTCACGCCGGCGTAGGGGACGTTCCGCAATCCATGAAACGCGGCGAGGAGCCAGAACGACGGCGTGCGCAGGGCCTCTCGGGTGGTGAAGTCCTTGATGTCCGCGCCTTCCGCGGTGAGCCCGAGCGTGGTGGCGCGGCTCCCGCTCTCGCCGTCTGGCAGTAACCCCATGCTCTCCGGGGAGCGCCGGATGAAGAGCACGAGCGGGAGCAGCATGAGCACCACGAGACCGGACAGGACTGCCGCCGTCCGCCAGCCGAGATTCAAGACGGCCAGCGCGACCAGCGGAAAGATGATGACGCCGCCGATGGCCTGGCCGGTCTGGACGATGGCCATCGCGAGCCCGCGCTTGCGGCGAAACCAATGGGCGACGACCGCAAGGGTGGCCTGGTTGAACCCGGCCTGAAAGCCGAAGCTCAGGGGCCCGATGAAGACCAGGAGGAAGAAGAGGTAGCTATGGGTGAAGGCCAGCAGGATGAGTCCGAGCCCCGCGAGCGCCGTCCCCACGACGAGCATCAGCCTGACGTCGAATCGGTCGATGAGATAGCCGACGAGGGGCGCTCCGAGGGCGGCCTCGAGCCGCGAGAGCGAGAACGGCAGCGAGGTCGCGGCGCGGCTGAGATTGAGCTCGGTGAGGACCGGCAAGAAATAGACGGTGAACCCAGTGTTGTACAGCCCGCCTTTCACCGCGTCCTGCACGCAGCCGATCGTCACGATCCACCAGCCGTAGAAGACGCGTCCCGGGCTCTGCGAGAGGGATCGCCTCATGGCCGGCCGATCGCGGCGAGCGCGGCGTCCACTCGTCTCACGGCTTGTAGTTGACGCTCCTGGGCAGCACCTTGCGCAGGAGATCCGGGTACACGAACGCGCCGTAGGTCGAGGGGCTTCGTGAGCTTGCCCTGCTGCTTCAGCTGGGTCTCGGCCAGCCGGAACATGCCGATGGTGAAGTCGTCCAGCGGCCATCTCGAAGCGGAGCTTGGTCATGAGCTGCTCGACCAGCGGCGGGTCAAGGCTCTTGAGGAAGTCGGACACGTCCTTGGCGGCGCGCTTGCGGTCCTTGTTGATGATGTCGGTCGCCTCGACCAGGGCGCGCATGAACCCCTCGGCCTGCTCCGGGTTCTTCTTGATCCAGCCGAGGTTCATGTAGATGTACACGCCCTGCTCGAGGATGCCTTCCTGGTCCTTGAGCACCTTGGTGTTCTTGACGGCGGCGAGGCCGCGGGTGACCCACGGCTCCCACACGGCGTAGGCGTCGATGTTGCCGCGCTCGAGCGCCGCCACCATCTCCGGCGCCTCGACGTTGACCACGGTGTAGTCCGCCGCGTTGAGCTTGAGCTTGTCGATCATGGCGAGCCAGAACACCTCGCCGCCCGAGCCGCGGGCCACGCCGACCTTCTTGCCCTTGAGCTGATCGAGGCTGTCGATGTTGCGGCCGACGACGCGATCCAGCGCACGAGGCGCGTGGCCTGGGCCACCACCACCACGTTGGGATCGAGGTTGTGGTTGCTGACGCCGGCGATCTCCGAGCCGAAGGCGGACTCGATCTGGCCGTTGATCAGGAAGGACACCATGGCCGAGCCGGACGGCCCCGTGTTGATCCGCACGTCGAGCCCGTGCTTCTTGAAGAGCCCGGCCTGCTGGGCCACGTAGTAGGCGGAGAACACCGGATCCACGCCGGTGGCGATGGTCATCTTGGTCTGCGCCCACGCCGCGGCTGCTCCACGCCAGCAGGATCAACACGAGCGCAGCGCACAGCGCGCACTGCGTGTCCGCCATGACGCGATGTCCTCCTCGATGCGACGAGGCGATGCCGCTCAGGTCGCCGGCGAATACTTGCCGGCGAAAGTGTAGATGCTCCAGCGGAACATGCGATCGGTGGCGAAGCCGAGCAGCCCCAGGGTGACCAGCGACACGAAGATCTCGTCCACCAGCATGAACAGCCGCCCGTCCCACAGCATCTTGCCGAGCCCGTCGTTGGCGGCGATCAGCTCGGCCGCCACGATGGTGGTGAAGGAGTTGGCCATCGCCAGGCGCATCCCGGTGAGGATGTACGGCACCGTCGCCGGCAGCGCCACGTGAAGGAAGATCTGCGCGCGCGTCGCGCCGAGCGATTCCGCGGCGCGGATCTTGTTGGGCGCGATGGACGAGACGCCTGCCGCCGTGTTCAGGATGACGATGAAGATCGTCGTGTAGATGATCAGGAAGATCTTCGAGGCCTCGCCGATCCCGAACCAGATCACCGCCACGGTGATCATGGCGACCGACGGGATGAAGCGCAAGAACTCCGTGTACGGCTCCAGCAGCTTTCGCACGGGCCGGAACGAGCCCATGGCGAGCCCGATGGGGATGCCCGAGGAGCGAGCCGGCGACGAACCCGGCCAGGATGCGCTGCAGGCTGGCCGACGAGGTGCTCGAAGAGCACGCCGTTCCGCGCCAGCACGAGGGCCTTCTTGAGCGACGACGGTCGGCGGCGGGAACAGCACGGAGCTGACCAGGTAGAGCGACGCCAGCTGCCAGATCACGAACAGGCTGGCGAACCCCAGCGCGTAGCCGCCGTACGCCGCGTGCCGACGCACGCCGTCGCGGCGCGCCGGCGCCGCAGCTGCTCGCGGTGAGGTCCGTGCCGCCGTCGCCATCCGCGCAGCGATTTGGCCACTTCGTCGCGGATCATCTCGTACACCTGCTTTGTAGTAGCGCAGGAACACGTCGTCGGTGCGGCTGCGCGCCCCGTTCAGCGACGACCTCGACCACGCCCTTCACCTGCGATCGGGGCCCCGCGCGCATCACGCCGATGCGCTTGCCCAGGGTGACGGCCTCGTCGATGTCGTGGGTGATGAACAGCACCGTCGTGCGCGTCGCCCGCCAGATGCTGGCCAGCTCGTCCTGCATCAGGGCTCGGGTCTGGGCGTCGAGCGCGGCGAACGGCTCGTCCATGAGCAGCATCTTCGGCTCGTTCGCGAGCACGCGCGCGATCTGGATGCGCTGCTTCATGCCGCCCGAGAGCTCGGCCGGATACTTCTGCTCCTGGCCGTCGAGCCCGACCAGCTCCAGGTAGCGCATGGCGCGCTCGCGCCGCTCCGCCTTGGGCACGTGGCGCATGCGCAGGCCGAACTCGACGTTCTCGACGGCGGTGAGCCAGCCGTAGAGCGAGTCGTCGCCCTGAAAGACCACGCCGCGGTCGCGGCTGGCGCCCGTCGACCGGCGCGGCCGTCCATCAGGATCCGGCCGGCCGTCGGCGCCTCGAAGCCCGCGAGCATCTTGAGCATCGTCGTCTTGCCGCAGCCGCTGGGGCCGAGCAGGCAGAAGAACTCCCCGACCTCGATGTCGACGCTGAAGTGCTCTACCGCGGGGTAGTCGACGCCCTGCAGCGAGCGGTACGTCTTGCCGACGTCGTGGAACGAGACCAGCGGCATGGCGATTGTCCCCGCGAGGACAATAGCCAAGCGGCCGGGTCTAGTCCAACCAATCCTTCTCTTTGAGCTTGCGCGGCAGGTACTTCTTCGTCAGGAACTGGAAGTCCTTGTTGGCCAGGGCGTCGAGCTCGTACTTGAGCCCGCTCGAGAGCATCCGCTTGATCTCGGCCTGCCAGCCCTTCTTCTGGAACCAGGTGTAGCCGAGGAGCTCCTTGGCGCGGGCGATGTCCTTGTCGTTCAGCTTGATGCCGACGTTACGCGGCAGCTCGTACGCCTCGGGATCCGCGCTGGAGAGCCCCATGAACTTGGCTTTCGGGATCGCCATGCGCTGGCTCTCGAACGCCAGGTTGATCGAGCCCTGCTTGATGACCGAGTAGATGTAGTAGCCCCACGGGTCGTTGTCCACGAGGACGTAGACCGGCAGCTTCTTCTCGTCGTGCAGGCGCCGCGCCAGTCGCCGGACGCCGCGCGGCGGCTGCCCGTTGCCCGTCAGCAGCACGCAGTTGTGCGTCCGCCAGAACTTGTCCTCGGAGAGCCGGTTCCACTGGGTGCCCTTCTCGACCAGCAGGAGGAAATCGGCGGTGCACTGTCGGATCTCGAGATACTCCGGCTCGACGATGGACGGCACGGAATAGCCGCCCTTGCCGAGCCGCGCGCAATCGACCCGGTCGCCGTCGTCCACCAGGACCAGCGGGCCGACGATCGACCCGGCGTTCTCGGCGCGCACGTGGAGCTCTTCCCGGAGGGCCGCCAGCGTCACCTCGAGGTCCTCGATGAGCGGGTCGGACTCGTCCTGGGTGTCGAGCGTGTTCTCGTGCGAGTTCTTGATCGTGTGCTTCGTCCGGTAGTAGATCTCGCGGAGCGAGGTGGTGAGGTTCGCCCGCTGGAGCTCGCAGAGCGCGTCGGCCACCAGCACCGTCTGCATGAACTTCTTGGCCATCCCGACGTTGAAGAACGAGCGGGCCTGCTTGCGCTTGCCGAGCTCGATCAGCCCCTTGCGCTCGTCGAAGGTGACGTTGGAGAGCGAGCGGACCGGGATCGCGAGCGTCGGATCCTTGCGTCGCTGCGCCGCCTCGATGACGACGTCGGCGACGCCGACGAGCTTCTTCTCGACGGGACTGACCTTTCGGGCTTTCGCGGCCATCGGCCTTTCCTAGCCCTTCTCGCGCCGGGCGCGTGCTTTCGATCCGGCGGTCGCATGGGCGCTGCGCGGCCGGCGGTCGGTCTTGCGGCCGTGCCCGGCGCGGCCGGCGCTCTGGCGGCCGACCGTCCCCTCGCCTCGTCCCTTCGCGGCCGCCTTGGCTCTGGCCGTCGCCTTCGCCTTGGCCGTCGCCTTGCCCTTGGTCGTTGCCTTCGATTCCCCGGCATCCTGCGCTTCCGCCGCGGGATGGCCGTTGCCGTTCGCGGAAGGCGTCGCGGACGCCTCCACGATCATCGCCGGCACCTCGCCTTCGACGCCGTCCGGCGTGACGATGATCGAGTGCGGGAGCCCCTCCGGGCCGCTCCCGTTCTTGCCGAGCACCTCGTCGGTCTTCTCGCCTCCGGTCCGCTTCATCGCCATCTTCTGGAGCTGCTCCTTCAGCTTCGCGACCGGGAGCCGGCCGCCCTTGAGCCGATTGCACGATGCGACGACCTCCTCGATGTAGAGCTCGAAGATGTCGCGCCGGCTCTGCTCGCTGTAGGCGCGCTCGCGCCGTCGGAGAAACGCCCCCAGCCGCCGGCCGCACTCGCGCAGCGCCAGGGTGATCTCCTTGCCGATCTCGTCGTACTCGGCGATCGCTTCCTTCGACTCGCTGGTGAACGGAACCCAGACCGAGGCCATGTGGACGAAGATCACCATGGGCCCGGCCGGGAGCGCGCCTCGAGATTGCGTCACGCCGTAGTTGCGCCAGGTCGTGTCGAGCACCGACTTGAAGATCGCGCACGCGGACTGCTGGTAGAGGAGCGGCACCCGGTTCGCGTAGCGGATGACGCGCGCGAGCTCGCGATCGTTGCCCTCCTCCGCTTCGCCCTCCGCGAGCGGGACCGCCTTCTTCTGCTGGTCCTCCTGCGCCTGCTCGGGCCCTCGCCCGTAGGCCAGCCCCGCCTCGATCACGAACGGATTGCCGCGATACACCGCCGGCGGCCGGCTGACCGCCGTGTAGAAGTCGCCCTTGATCTGCTGGTAGAGACCGGAGAGGATCGCGCGCTCGCCGATGGGCGACAGGCAGTTGGTCGGCGGCGCCATGATCTTCGTCGACTGGATCGCCTTGTAGAGATTCTCCGCGGCCTGCCCGTGGACGTCGCGCGGACGCGCGCGCGGCGAGAGGCCCGCGGCCTTGCAGATGTCCTCGGCCAGCCGCGGCGACACCCGGCTGAAGTCCCCGGCCAGGAATCCGGAGAGCCAGTGGCTCTTCGTGTCCTGGAGCATCTTGAGCAGCATCCCGAGCTCGATCCCGTAGGGATGCGGCTTGATCTCGCGCGGCGACTCCGGCACCTGGTCGTACGTCCGGGGAAGCTCCTTCGTCTCTCCCTCGGGCGTGAAGTACGTGAGCTTCACGTGCGGGTTCGCGATGATCGTCTGCTCGACGTACTCGTCGATCGAGGCACGTCCCTTCTGGTAGCGGCCCTCGACCTCCATGGTCACCTGCGTGCCGCGGGGCGACTCCCACTCGATCTGCTTCTTCTCGAGAATCAGCGGCTCGTTCTTCTTGGTGTCGATCTGCACCTCGAAGAAGTGCGCGGGCGATTTCGCGCTGGTGCGCGAGATGATCTGGACGGGCTTGCCGGTCGTGAGCTGGCCGTACATGCCCGCGGCCGAAATGCCGATGCCCTGCTGGCCGCGGCTCATCCGCAGCCGATGAAACTTCGATCCGTACAGAAGCTTCGCGAAGATCGGGGGGATCTGCTGCCGGACGATGCCGGGGCCGTTGTCGGTGACGGTGATCCGAAAGCGGCTCGCCTGGCTCGCCGGGGGCGCGGGCCCTCCGTTGCCGACCGCCTCCACCTTGACGACGATGTCTGGGAGAATCCCGGCCTCCTCGCAGGCGTCGAGCGCGTTGTCGACGGCTTCCTTGACGCAGGTCAGCAGCGCCTTGCGCGGATTGTCGAAGCCCAGGAGATGCCGGTTCTTGGTGAAGAACTCGGAGACGGAGATCTCGCGCTGGCGCGCCCCCATCTCGACGGCCGAGACCGCCGACCTGGGCGCGGCCGGCGCAGGGACCGGCTCCGAACGGCTCGTTTTGCGGCTACGCGTTGCCAATGGCTCTCTCGATGGTTCGCATATACCCCTCATACAAGCAAAATTCGGTGCGGTGACTCAAGTTTTCCCGGGCCGGGCTCTCGTCGGGCGGCTCGGCCATGCCGCGAGCTCGGCCATCAGCGCCCGGGCGGCCCCGCTCAGATACGCCCGCCGGCGATGGATCAGAACGACCGGAATCGTCACGCGTTTTCCGGCAAATCGCAGCTCCGTGAGGCTTCCGGTGCGCAGCTCTTCGTCCACGCTGCTCTCGGGCAAGAGAGCCAGGCCGAAGCCGGCCTCCACCATCCGCTTCTGCGCCGTCAGGCTGTCGATCGGGATGATCTCGGCCGGGCTCACCCCCCAGGCGGCCAGCCGATTCTGGAGCGACCAGGGATACGGCTCGTAGAACGCGTCGTTGCGCGGGGGAAACGCGACCCACCGCTCCGCGCCCAGCGAGGACGGCGCGACGCTCCGGCGCGAAGCGAGTGGGTGCCGCGGCGAGCAAACGACCATCATCGCCTCGTCGTAGACGGCAACGCAGAGCATCTCCGGGTGCGGGTCCCCGCCGTAGCGCAGCCCGAGCGTCGCGTCGCCCCGGCGCACGAGCACGCTCACCTCCTGGCTGAGCGCGGTCCGGAGCCTCAGCTCGACCCGCGGGTGCGCGTCGCGGAAGCGCTGGAGACAGCCGGTCAAGGTCGTGCTGGCGAGCGTCCCGACGAGCGCCAGGGTGATCGTGCCCCGATCGACCTGGTGCAGCGCCCGGACCGAGTCGAGGCCGTCGCGCATGCAGGCCAGCAGTCCTTCGGCGTGAGGCAGAAACGTCCGGCCGGCCTCGGTGAGGATGACGCCGCTCCGGATCCGCTCGAACAGGGGCGCGCCGACCTCGCGCTCGAGCAGGTCGAGGCGCCGGCTGACCGCGGGCTGCGAGAGATGCAGGAGCGCGGCGGCCTTCGTGAAGCCCCCGCCCCGCACGACGGCCACGAACGTTTCGACCTGGTCGATCTCCACGGCCATAAGCATAGCTGATGACCCTCCTCCGATCTATGCATTGGACACATGGCAGACCTCGCCGCTACGGTGGCGATCGAGGAGGTGCTGCCATGCTCGACAACTCGGTCCTGCCCCGCGAGATCCTTCGCCACGGCGCCTACGTCTGCCTGCGGCTCGCTGACGGCGCCGACCCGCGCGCGGTCGCCGGCGCCGCCATCGAAGCCCTCGCCGAGAAGCTCGGCCTCGTGAACGAGTTCGACCCGATCGCGGGCCCGCCGGCGCAATCCATCGCCTTCCTGCGCCGCCGCTCGATCGCCGAAGGCGCCCTCGCCGACGACGGCCTCACGCACGCCGACGCGGTCGTGCACGTGGCGGCGCCGACGGCGCAGCCGGTCGAGCGATTTCTGCGCCGAGGCGACTCGCCTGCTCGGGACCGCGATGCGGATCCGCGTGCTGGGCGGCGTCGTGCGGCCACGGACGTATACCGGGGCGGCGATGAACAACTTTGCCTACGCACACCAGGTCGTGCAGCAGCCCGGGCATCTGATGCCGAACGCGTACCTGATCCCGATGAGCAAGACGGCCGCGTGGTGGGCGAAGGACTGGATGGAGCGACACACGTACTTCCTGCCGCGGTACGACGACGACGGCCGGATGAAGAGCGAGGGCCACGCGCTCGCCTCGGCGGCCGGCATCGCGTGCCTGCTCCGCCGCACGTACAAGAGCCCGACCGAGCCGGCGCCCGAGGGCGCGTACGACTTCGTCACCTACTTCGAGTGCGCCGACGCCGACGTGCCGACGTTCCACCAGGTCTGCGCCAGCTTGCGCGACGTGGCCAGGAACCCGGAGTGGCAATTCGTGCGCGAGGGTCCGACGTGGCATGGCCGCCGGGTCGCGACCTGGGCCGATCTCTTCGCCGAGCGAGCGCGATGAGCTCCGCGACGGCGCGCGGCGCCGATCGGCCGACCGATCCGATCGCCGCGGTGACGCACCGCGATCCGTATCCCTACTACGCCGAGCTCGTCGCGGCACGACCCGTCCATCGCGATGAGACGCTCGGGCTGTGGATCGCGTGCAGCGCGAGCGCGGTGACCGACGCACTCTCCGATCCGGCGTGCCTGGTGCGTCCCCCGGCGGAGCCCGTGCCCGGCTCACTGGTCGGCTCGCCGGCGGGCGCGATCTTCGGCCGCCTCGTGCGGATGAACGAAGGCGCCCGTCACTTGGCGATGAAGCCGGCGGTGTCAACGGCCACCGCCCGCATCGAGGCGTCGGTCGGCGAGCACGCCAGCCGGTGGGCGGCGCATCTCGCCGAGGCGCTCGGGCCCGCACGTGATCCCGCCCGCGTGAACGAGTTCGCATTCAGCCTGTCGGCGTACGTCCTGGCCGGCCTGCTCGGCGTGGCGCCGGACCGGCTGGCTCACACGGCCGCGCTGGTGGGCGACTTCGCGCGCAGCATCGCGCCAGCCGCGACGAGCGAGCAGCTCGCGCGAGGCAACGCCGCAGCCGAAGAATTGCTCGAAGCGTTTGGCGCGCTGCTGGAGGCGCGTGGCGCGGCGTCACACGCGACGTTGCTTGGGGACCTCGATCGAGCGGCCGCCGGCGCGGGGCGCGCCGAGCGTCAGGACGTGGTCGCCAACGGAATCGGCTTTCTCTCTCAGGCGTACGAGGCAACCGCCGGCTTGATCGGGAACACGCTGGTCACGTTGGGCCGTCACACGGACTGGGGGCAGACGGAGGGCCGCGACCTCACGGCGGTCGTCCGCGAGGTCGTACGATACGATTCGCCGGTTCAGAACACGCGTCGCTTCGTGGGGCGGGATGCGACGGTCGCGGGCCAGGCGATGAAGGCCGGCGACGTCGTGCTCGTGGTCCTCGCGGCCGCCAACCGCGACCCGAAGGCGAATCCGGAACCCGCCACCTTCGACCCGCATCGGCCGTCGCGCCGGGCGTTCACGTTCGGCGTCGGCCCGCACGCCTGCCCGGGCGAGGCAATCGCCATCGCGATCGCGGAGGCGGGGGTGCGACAGCTGCTCGCCTGCGGCGTGAAGCCCGACGGCCTCGCGGCGGACGTGACGTATCGGCCCTCGGCCAACACGCGAGTGCCGGCTTTCTGAGCGTCTCCCCGGCCTGCCGGGCAGGACCTACGGCATGCCGGCACGGTTCGCGGCGCTCAGAAGACGGTCGAGGTCGGCCGGTCGTTTGTAGGGCATGCGGTCGCGAAGACTCATCATCGACACGCCCGGGGCCAGCCGGTTCGCTTCGAGCCAGGCCTCGCGCGCCTCCTTCGCGCGCCCGAGCTCGCTGAACAGCACGGCGCGATACGCCTGCGCGGCAACGAAGTTGGGATTCTCGTGCACGACCCTGGCGAAGGCGTCGAGCGCTTCCTGGCGGCGGCCCGTCAGGTAGTAGCCATGGCCGAGCGTCCACAGATAGAAGAAGGGGTAGTGCGGGTTGAGGCGCATCGCGTGGCGGATCTGGTCGAGGCTCTCCTGGGGCCTGCCCGCCCAGCCGAGGATCTCGGCCAGCGTCTCGTAGCCGTCGGCGTCGTTCGGCGCGAGCGCGACGGCGCGCTCGGCCTGGGCGATCGCGCGGTCGTGCTCCTTCATCCACAGATAGACCTGTCCCAACAGGTGATAGGCGCCCACCAGGGAATCGTTCAGCGCGATGGCCTTCTCGCCGAGCTCGCGCGCGCGCTCGAGGCCCTCGCGGTCGGTGCTCCACAGAAACTGCCAGCTCTGCAGATGCGTCCAGGCGAGCCCCAGGTAGGCCGATCCGTAGTTGGGGTCGAGATCGAGCGCCTTCACGAAGAGGCGCCGCGCCTCGGCGTTGCCCTCACGTGTCGTGCGATGGCGCTGGACGGTTCCGCGCAGCACGAGGTCGTAGGCCTCGAGCACGCCCGTCGACGGTCCTGCGAGACGGAGCTTCTCGGCCTCCGTGAGCCTCACCGCCATCGCGCGGACGATCTGGTGGGTGACTTCGTCCTGCAGGGCGAAGATGTCGCGCACTTCGCGGTCGTAGCGTTCGGCCCAGATGTGATATCCGCTGCTCGCGTCCACGAGCTGCGCGGTGATGCGCACGCGTGGGCCTGAACGCTGGACGCTGCCTTCCAGGACGTAGCGCACGCCCAGGTCTCGGCCCACCTCGCGGATCTTCACCGGCTTGCCCTTGTAGGTGAAGGCCGAGTTGCGCGCGATGACGAAGAGCCCGGAGACTTTCGAGAGCCCGGTGATCAGGTCTTCGGTCACGCCGTCGCTGAAGTATTCCTGCGCCGGATCCTGGCTCAGATTCGCGAAGGGCAGGACGGCGACGGAAGGCCGATCCGGCAGCGGGAGCCCCGCCGACTCGGGTGTGCGCCAGCGCCAGCCGGCCCAGCCGGCCGCTCCCAGGAGCAGCAGGACGGCGGCGGCCGCGCCGACGTGCTTGATCAGACGTCCTCGACGCCTTGCGCGTCCCGGTGAGGTCTTCGACGAGCGCCCCGGCTCGAGGTGGAGCCGATACACGCGGACGGGTCGGGCGATGTTCTTGACGACGTGCTCGCCCGTGAACTCGAAGCGGAGCGGAAGCTTGCCCTCGATCTGGTCGTAGGCCGCGCCCGAGAGACAGATGCCGCCTCCCTCGGCCAGGCTCTCCAGACGCGCGGCGATGTTGACGCCGTCGCCGTAGAGCCGCTGGCCGTCGACGATCACGTCGCCGAGATTGATCCCGATGCGGAAGCGCATCCGGCGAGACGGCGGCAGCTCGGCGTTACGCGACTCGAGCTCGCGCTGGACGTCGTCCGCGCACTGCACCGCGTCGACGACGCTCGCGAACTCCGCCAGTACGTTGTCGCCCGGCGCGTCCACGACGCGCCCGCCGTGGCCGGCGACGGCGGAGGAGATCACGCCGCGATAGTCGGTGATCGTGCGGACGGTCGCCACCTCGTCGTCGCCCATGAGGCGGCTGTACCCTTCGACGTCCGCGCTCAGGATGGCGGCCAGTCTCCGCTCGACGGAACGCCCGCCCATGGCTCTGGATTCTACCGTGTCGGCGGACACGCCCGCGGGCGCGGGCGATCGCGGCGACCTAGTTCGAGTCGCGAACGAGCCGAACCGCTACGCGCATCCCATCGCGTAGACCTGCGTGGCGCCGTCCGGCAACGGACGCGCCGTCCAGCTCTGGCCGCTGTCCTCGCTGCCGAACACCTCGCCGCCGCTGGTCGCGCAGTACATGCGCCTGGGCTGCCGCGCGTCGAAGGCGAGCGCGAAGATCGTCGTTCGGGGCTTGACGCCCATGTCGACCTTCGCCCAGCTGGTACCGCCGTCCTTGCTGCGAAACAGGACGCCGACCTCGCTCTGAAAATTCGCGCCCGCGGCGACCCAGATGGTCTTCGAATCGCCGGGGGCTTCGCGGATGTCGCGGCAGTAGGTCTGCCCGTTGGGATTCAACGGCTCGAGCCGAGCGCTGGCCCAGTGCTCGCCGCGGTCGGCGCTCGCGAACAGGCCGGCGCGGCCGATCGCGAAGACCTGACCCGGCCGCCAGCGTCCGACCAGGACGCCGTGCATGTCCACGGTGTCGTCGTTCAGGTACTGCCCGTGGCTCATGTTCTCCCAGTGCTCGCCGCCGTCGAGGCTTCGGATGACGCCGCCCACTTCGATGGCGCCGTAGATCTCGTTCGGATCGGCGGGGCTCGCCGCCAGCTTCAAGACGCGCTTGGCCGGATTGGACCCGGCGGCCACCGTCACCTCGGGGAAGCGCACCGTGACCGGGAGCTGCCGCCAGCGCTGGCCGCCGTCCTCGCTCCGATAGATCTCGCAGTTCTCGTAGCCTGCGTACAGCACCTTTGTGTCGCGCGGATCGAACGCCAGCGACCAGACCGGCAAGCCGTGATCCGGGACGTCGAGCTTCTCCCAGTGGTCTCCGTGGTCGGTGCTCCGGTACGGGCCGTCCTGAGTTCCGACATACACGGTGTCGGGCTCCTCGGGATGTGTCGCGATCGCGCGGATGGCCGGCGCGGCTGGAAGGCCGCGGGTCGCGAGCTCCCACTGCGCATCGCCGGCGGCCATGCGATAGAGACCGGATTTGACGGGTCGGCCGGGGGCGGTCTCGCCCGCGAGCCCCACGTACACGTAGGATTTGCGATTCGTCGTCATGGCGCCCTCCTCGATGTAGCGTCGCGTTCGCGATCGTGACTAGCGCAGACGCGGAGCGACTTCTTGCGCGTAGAGACGGATCGAGTTGAGCACGCGCTCGAGCGGGATCCGTCCGCCGACGTTCGACTCGATGATCACGCCCGACAGGCCGAGCTGGTCGCGCAGCTGCCGCAGCCTGTCCACCACCATGTCCGGCGTGCCGTACGCCACGCGGTCGCGCAGCACGTCGTCGTAGGTCAGGCTGGACAGACGCTCCGCGCGCTCCGCCCGCTCCTCGGACGACGTCGTCCCGGTCGCCCCGACCGACGAGGCGAAGTTCTCGGCCAGCCGGCGATAGGACCGCATCGTGCTCTCTTCGGGCTCCGAGCGCGCCAGGGCCGCGGTCTCCGCGACGTAGGCGGGGATCCGGAGGTAGACGTTTCCCTCGCCTGCGTGGCCGTGCTCTCGCCGCGCGGCGCGGTACGCGCCCAGATGGCCGACGGCCTCGGGCACGTCGAAGCCGCGCAGCCCGGTGACCAGCGAGAACCCCATCCGGCCGACCATCGGAAACGTGTCGGGCGTCGTCGCCGCCACCCAGATCGGCGGATGCGGCTTCTGGTAGGGGCGCGGCACGATGGTCAGACTATCGGCCGAGAAGTATTTCCCGGCGTGCGAGAAGCCTTCCTGCGTCCACGCTTTCAGGATGAGGTCGAGCGACTCCTGGAAGCGCTCGCGGCTCTCGTCGTATCGAACGCCGTAGCCCGAGTAGGCGCGCGGAAATCCGCTGCGGCCCACGCCGAAGTCCAGACGGCCTTTGCTGATCTGATCGACGGTCGCGGCCTCTTCCGCGGTGCGGATGGGATGGCAGAGCGGCAGGACGCTGACGCCGGTGCCGACCCGGAGGCGCGTCGTCCGGGCGGCGATGGCCGCGGCCAGCACGAGCGGCACCGACGCGATCGACGGGATTCCCGCGCCCATCGGATCGGTCGGTCGGCGATGCATGGCGAAGTGCCGCTCGGCCAGCCAGACGCCGTCGAGGCCCTGGGTCTCCGCGATCTCGGCAATGGACATCGCTTCAGCGAACGCCTCTTCCTGCGTCCTGCCCTCACGGTAGTCGCACTCCATCACCAGGCCGACGTGCATGTGGCTCTCCTCCATGCCTGCCGAACGTCTCGACGCCGCCGATTATACTGCGCGCTCCGAGCGTGCGCCGGACCCGAGCGTGGAGCGTCGCAGGCGAGCCGGACGGCCGCTCGTGATTTCCCGGAAACCCGGGAGCACACTAGTCGCGTCGACAATCACCGGGGAGGAGCCGATGGCGAATCGAGTCCGAGAGGGGGCGACGGCCATGGAAGCGTTCGAGGCCATTCGTACGCTCCTGGCCGTCCGCAGCTACCAGCAGAAGCCCGTGCCCGATCCAGTCGTTCGCCGGATCGTGGAGGCGGGGCGCCTGACCGGCAGCGGCATGAACCGGCAGCCGTGGCACTTCATCGTGGTCCGGGAGGCCGAGATGCTGCGCCGGCTCGGCGCGCTGGCCTCGAGCGGATCGTACGTGGCCCAGGCGCCGCTGGCCGTGGTCGTGGCCAACGACAAGTCGCGCTTCGCCGTATCCGACGCGAGCCGGGCGATCCAGTCGATGCTGCTGGCGGCGTGGGCCGACGGCGTCGGTTCGAACTGGGTGGGCTTCGGCGGGCTGGAGCAGGTCAAGACCTTGCTGGACATTCCGGCCGGCCTCGACGTGCTGGCGATCCTTCCGTTCGGCTACCCGGCGCGCGCCGTGGGGCGAGGTAAGAAGCAGCGCAAGCCGTTGCGTGAGGTCGCGCACCTCGAACGGTACGGGCGCCCGTTTGAGTGAGGAGAGAAGCCGACGGCTTCAGTCGACTCCGAAGTCGTAGATGCTGCCCCTCGGCGAGCCGCCGTCCCGCGTCGAGACGAAGCCGTACTCGCCGGGCGCCAGCGGAGCCCGGGGCTTGACCCGGTAGAATCCTCGGCTGTCCCGCTCGGCGTCCACCTCGACCATGTCCTCGCTGCGGATCCCTCGAGACGACGACGAGCCGCCGTAGGGCACGCGCGACCCGCTCCCGATCTTCAGATTGCGATCGTTCTTGCCCGGGTCGAGACGGACGAGCGCCATCTCGGCGGGTGCCGACGTGACCACGAAGACCGGCTGCCGCTCCGCCGTCCGGTGCTTCGCCTTGTTCCCGGCAATCACCAGCTCGGTCGACCGCGAGTAGCGCATGTTGTTCTTCTGGATCTCGGTCCCCGAGGCGATCAGCTCGACCTCTTTGCCTGCGACGATCAGAAAGACCGTCGGCCGACTGGACCCTGAGCTCATCGCAGGCGGCGGCGCCATCGCGACGTTCCCTGCGGGCGCGGGCGCTACCGCTGACGCGGCCGGCGCCGCTGACGGCGACATGATCGCCTCGATGACCTTCTCCGGAACTCCGTTCTTCTTCAGCGCGATCAGCGAGTCCGTGCTCGTGTCGAAGTTGTTCGGTCCCGTCCTGATCCTCGCGATGATGATGCGCTCGGAGAGTCCGGCCTTGACCATCTCGACGACCGACTGATTCGTCAGCGCCTCCTGCGCGCACGCCATCGGCAGCGTTACCAGGCAGGAAGCCACCAGGACCATCGCGGTAAGGAAAATTCTCATTGCACGTCTCCGGGGCAAGGAGGGCAGTCGGGCTCGGAATCCCATGGGGCGAACCGAACCCTAGGGCCTTGCCCGGGAGCGTGTCAACGGCAAAAAGCAGTCCGGCGGTCACCTCACCCGCGAATCGGCTGCAGGAGCTGAACCAGATTGCCCTCGGGGTCCCTCAAGGTCGCGATGCGCAGCTGCCCCGAATCGGTCGGCGCCTCGACGAATTTCACGCCGGCCGCCTCGAGCCGCTTCCACTCGGCGTCGACGTCGTCCGTCTCCAGGCCCACCATGTGCCGCGCGGGGTCCGTGTTGCCGCCGCGAACCTCGCTGTGGGTTCCCAGTGCCAGGGCCGCAGCGCCGAGCTTGCCGAGCACCACGAAGCCCGGAATCTGGATCGCCACCGGCAGACCCAGCAGATCCCGATAGAACGGCAGCAGGTTGTTCAGATCCTGACTCCAGGTCGTCGCTCCGAACAGGCCCTTGATCATCCCTGCCTCCTTCAGCGTCCGACCGTCTTGCGGATGCTGCCGAAGTGATCGTCGATGTGCGCGAGCAGGCCGCCGGCGATGAGCTGCTCGACGGTCATCGGCGGGACGCCTGTTATAAGCTGGGCGCTCCTGCTCAGCTGGGCGTCGCTCACCCGGCGGACAGCCGCCGACGCGGTGGCGATACCCTTGCGAAGCAGCTCGATCGTCTCGGCTCTGGTGCAGCCGGCGTAGTCGCGGGCGTGCCGGGCGTTCATCTCGTCGATGGTGCTCATGCTGAACGGCTCCACGGGCCGCCCGGCCGCGACGGCCTCGACCATTGCGGCGATCGGCTCGAGGACACCCGCCAGGTGGTGCGCGGTCACTCCGACCGACCACCGTTCGGCCTGGGTCATCTTCTTCCAGTCCGCGTCGGTCAGCCCCTCGAGCGTCGCCATGGCCTCTGCGGCTTTCGTCTCGAACTGCTTGGCGAGCGCCTCACTCTTGCCGCCCTTGCCCTGGCCCTCGGGCGTCACGTAGACCATCCAGGACACGCCGAAGCGGTCGGTGGTCATGCCGAAGCGCGGTGAAAAGAACGTGGCGGTCAGCGGCATGATCACCTGGCCGCCGTCGACGAGCGCCGCGAACAGCCGGTCGGCCTCGCGCTCGTTCGGCACCGTGATCGAGAGGGCGAATCCCTGGAAGGTCGGGTGCCCCCCGCACCGGCCGTCGGAAGCCAGCACCGTGGTCTCACCCACACGGAAGCTCGCGTGCATCACCTTGTCCTCGGAGCCCGGCTGGATCATTTCGGGATCAGGGCTTTCCTTGAAGCGCATGAGCGCCGTCACCTCCGCGCCGAGAGCGCGACGGTAGTACTCGAGCGCCTCCTGGCAGCGTCCCTCGAAGAACAGATAGGGCTGAACCTGCATCGACATCGTCATGACTCCTTTTCGTTTGTGCGGTTGGGCCGCAGGCGTTTCATCCAGTCTCGTAGGAGAGTCGAACAGGCCGGGTTCAAATCGACAGGACCCCCGGAAAAGGTGGCGTGCATCTCAGGGTGCGACGGCTTGCGCCCCGGGTGTGAATTGACAACACTGTCCACGTGGGAAAAGTGCCGCAGACCCTTCTAGCCGTGGCCGGACGCGAGGTGGCGATCACCAACCCGGACAAGGTCTTCTTTCCCCGAGCCGGTCACACCAAGCTGGATCTCGCCAGGTACTACGCGGCGGTCGCCGACGGGGCGCTCCGAGGCATCGCGGGACGGCCGATCGTGCTCAAGCGCTACGTCAACGGCGCCGATGGCGAGCCGTTCTTTCAGAAGCGGGCTCCCGAGCAGCACCCCGAGTGGGTGGAGACGGTGGAGCTGAGCTTCCCCTCCGGGCGGACGGCGCGCGAGATCGTCGTGCGCGACGCCGCCCAGCTCCTGTGGATCGTCAACCTCGGGTGCATCGACCTGAATCCCCACCCGGTGCGGGCCGACGATCTCGAGCACCCGGATGAGCTGCGCGTCGATCTCGACCCCGGCCCGGGAACCGGCTGGGACGACGTGCGGCGCGTGGCGCTGATCGTCCGCGACGTGCTCGGCGAGCACGAGCTGCGCGGCTGGCCCAAGACGTCTGGCTCGCGAGGGATCCATATCTACGTGCGCATCGAGCGGCGATGGAGCTTCGATCAGGTGCGCCGCGCCACCCTGGCCGTCGCGCGAGAGGTCGAGCGCCGCGCGCCCGAGCTGGCGACGAGCAGGTGGTGGAAGGAGGAGCGCCACGGCGTCTTCCTCGACTACAACCAGAATGCGAAAGATCGGACCGTCGCGTCGGCCTGGTCGGTGCGGCCGACACCCGACGCGCGCGTGTCGATGCCGCTCGAGTGGGACGAGGTCGCCGACTGCGATCCAGCGGCGTTCACCCTGCTCACGGCGCCGGCGCGCTTGGCCGCACGCGGCGACGCCTCGGCCGCGATCGACGCCTCTCCGGGATCGCTCGATCGGCTTCTCGCGCTGTCCGCCACCCAGGAGGCGGCCGGCCTCGGCGACGCCCCCTGGCCGCCGCACTACAAGAAACAGCGAGACGAGCCCCCGCGCGTCATGCCCTCACGCCGGAAGGGCGCCGGCGCCACGGAACCCGCCAAGACCACGCAGACCAGAACCAGCCGGCGACGATCGAGCCAACCGCTGATCACGGTCGCCAAGGCGCAGCACCAGGACGATGCGCTGGCGGGACTCGAGCGCTGGAAAGCGCGGTATCCGGCGGCCGCGGGATGGCTGCAGGTCGACGACGTGCTCGTCGACTCGATGCGCGGCCGGTCGTCCACGTGGACGCGCATCCGGATCAACCTGCGCCACGTTCCCGAAGCCGACCGCCCGGCGGAAGAGCCGCCGGACCCCGATTACGATCCGTGGCGCGACGCCGACCCTGAGGGGCGCGCGAGACGCGCGCCGAAGACGCGCTCGAGCTCGTAGGCGGGCGTCACCTCCAGCTGATCGTAGCGACAGTCGCGCGGACGCTTGTCCGGGCGCCAGCGCACGAACTGCGCGGCGTGGCGGAAGCGCGTGCCCTGCATGTGGTCGTACGCGACCTCGCAGACTCGCTCGGGCCGCAGCGGCTCCCAGCTCAGGTCCTTGCCGCGGTTCCAGCGGCTGCTCGCCCCGGGCATGCGCTGCCCCGCCGCTATCGCCTCCGATTGCGCCTCGGCCCAGTCCCGCCAGGGATGCCCGTCGAGCGCGTTCGCGCGCAGCGGCGCCAGCTCGGCGACGAGCTGCTTACGAACGGCGTTACTGAATGCCGCGGCGACGCCGACATGGTGCAAGGTCCCGTCATCGTCGTAGAGGCCCAGCAGGAGCGAGCCCACCATCGTACCCGCGCCGTTCTTGTGCCAGCGGAAGCCCGCGACGACGCAGTCGGCCGTGCGAGCGTGCTTGACCTTGATCATCGTCCGCTCGCCGGCGCGGTACGGCTCGTTCAGCCGCTTGGCCATGACGCCGTCCAGCCCCGCGCCCTCGAAGCGGCGAAACCAGTCCTCGGCCAGCGCGCGATCGCGAGTCGCCGGCGAGATGTGCACCGGAGGCGCCGCGTCGGCCAGCACACGCTCGAGCCGTTCGCGCCGCTCGGCGAGCGGGGTCTCGCGCAGGTCTTCGTCGCCCAGCGCCAGGAGATCCCAGGCGACGTACGAGGCGGGCGACTCTGCGGCCAGGAGCTTCACCCGGGAGGCGGCGGGATGGATGCGCAAGAGCAGCGCCTCGAAGTCGAGCCCGCCGGCGCCGACGATGACGACCTCGCCATCGACGACCGAGCGGTCCGGCAGCGCGCGCGCGAGCGGCGCCAGGAGCTCGGGGAAGTAGCGGTTCATCGGCTTCTCGTCACGGCTCTGCAGCAGGATGTCGTCGCCGTCGCGGAACACCAGGGTTCGAAACCCGTCCCATTTGGGCTCGAACAGCCAGCCGTCGCCAGTGGGCAGGCTCTCGGCCGCGCTGGACAGCATGGGCTCGATCGGGGATTGGAACGGCAGGCTCACGGCTTCATCCTACCGCGCGGCCCGCCCGCGCGCCCGCCCGAGCCCGGCGCTACGACGCCCGGCGGCCCCCCAGATTCCGCGCGATGAACGCCTTGACCATCTCGTGCGCGCGATCGGTCTGTCGCCCGGGCTTCGCGACCCACTCGTGCTCGCATCCCTCGAACACATGCAGCTCGCACTCGCCGCCGGCCGCGCGGTACGACGCGGCGAACTTCTCCTGGAGCGCTGGCAGCACGTTGTCGTCGAGGGCGCCCTGCATGATCAAGAGCGGCGGCAGGGTCACCGCCTCGCGCCGGTCGAGGATCTGCTGGGGATTGCCCTCGAAGATCGTCTCCCACGGCCGGAAGTACGTCTGGTTGCTCTTGATCATGTTGTCGCGCTTCATCTTCTCGGCCTGCTGGTAGCGCGCGACGGTATCGCTGATCGGCGAGCGCGTCGCGACGTAGGCGACCGTCGCATCGATCGTCGCGTCGCCCGACAACGCGATCGCGTTGTAGCGCACATCGCGCGGGCGCATGCCCAGGAGCTCGGCGACGTGGCCGCCGCTCGAGCTGCCGAGCACGCCGAGCTGCGCCGCCTCGCCGTTCCACCCGGCGGCCTTCGACTTGAGCCACCGGACGCCGTAGTTGCCGTCCTGGACCGACGCCGGGTACGGGGCCTCGGCCGCGAGCGTCAAGTCGATCGCCACGACCAGCACCCCGCTGGCCGCCACGGCGCGGTCCATCGGCTCGTTCGCCGCGCGGTCCTTGTTGTTCCAGGCGCCGCCGTGCAGATCGAGCAAGGTCGGGAACGGGCCGACACCCTGCGGCTGATACACGCGGGCCATCAGCATCCGTCCGTTCTGCGCCCGCCTGAACTCGACTTCGGTCACCTTGAGATCGAACTTCGCCGACGGATCGTACGCGGTTTTCATCTGCGCTCCTCCTGCTTGACTCTTCGGGTGGGCGAGGGTCGCATTATTCCACGAGCGGCGCTCACGGAGACGGGCTCACGAAATACCGCCGCCGCTTCGCCTTGGCGCTGCCCGGCAGAAAATGCGTGGAGACCCAGTCCTTTGCTTTGTCCTTGAGAAAGCCGGCGGTGGGGTCGCTCCGCCCTTCGTTCTGGAGCACGCGCACCACGTAGCGCGCGTAGTGGTGGTCGAAGATCCGCATGTACTCGCCGAAATAGATGTCGGCCACCCGCGTGTCGCCCCGGATCACGAGCATGTTCTCGTCGTTGATCCGCTGGGAGGGACGGCTGAAGTTGGCCGAGCCGGTGACGACGAGCGGATCGTCGCCGAGCGGGTCGACCAGCATGAACTTGGTGTGGATGTAGTCGTTGGTGTTGAGCGGATTGTCGCGCTCCTTGAGGAAGTTCTGCAGCGCCCCCTCGCCGAGGTAGCCGCCGGCCGCGAAGAACACGTCGCGATCCTGCCCGATCACCTCGCCCGTGCCCAGATCGTCGTCCTTGACGATGTACCGTAGCACGTCGTTGTCCTGCGAGATCACCTTCTGGAACACCTCGTCGAGGTTGAAGGCCACCGTGACGCACATGATCTTCCTTCGCCTCGTTCATCCGATCCGCGTACCACTGCAGCGTCGTGTTCTCTTCCTTGCCGTCGCGGGCACTGAATAACGGCACGATGCTGTTCTTCGGCGTCCGGCCCGGCGGCGTCGGCGACGCCGCTCGGTTTGGCCCGCGGAGCTTGGTCGGGGTCAGGTTCTTGGCGAGCAGGTCCCAGTAGTCGAGGTATTTCTGGGCGACGTCCTTGTCCCACACGACGTGGGCCACGTTGGAATGGCCGAAGATGCCGCCGGCAGAGATGTTCGTCGAGCCGGTCCACACGGAGAGCGGCTCGTCGCCCTTCATGAGCACCATGAACTTGTTGTGGCGGATGCCCTCGGTCGCAGTCCGGCGAATCACGGCGTCGTGCTCCTTGAGGCCCGCCCGGCCGATCGCCGTGAGATTGTCTTCCTTGTACGAGCTCTCGGCGTCGAACACGATCTTCACGTCCGCGCCCGCCTTCGACCGCGGCAGCGAACGCGTTGACCACCGGCTGATAGTGGAACTCGTAGAACGCGCCGCGGAGCTTGAACCCGTCCTTCGCCAGCGCGATGAACCGGACCATGGCCTCGTAGAGGCCGCGCGAGAGCCATTTCATCTGCCGCGAGCCCGGATTGTCGGGGTCCGGCGCGGCATTGTCGAACTCCCGCGCGTAGGCCTGCGAGCCGATGACGCCGCGGTTGAAGAACACGTCGTGCCGGATCTGGTCCGCCGTCTCGGGCGAGCCGACCGGCTCGGTGATCACCTCGACCGTCACGGCGTCCGCGTCGCCCGACTGGATCTGCTTGGGCTTTCCGTACAGAGGCACGATCCGGTAGCGATACTTCGTCGCCGCGCGCGCGGTGTAGTCGCCCCACTGGAACGTCTGGATCGGGTGGTCCGCCGTCGACACCGGCGTCCCGGGCGGGAGCCCCTTGTCCTTGTCGCGAAAGCGCTTGATCCCGCGCAGCCAGTATCGCTCGACGACGTGGTCGGCGACGTTGAGCTCGGTCCGCTCGATCGCAAAACCCAGGAGGTCGGCGCGGGCCGGCTTCTTGCCGTCGAGGGTATCCCAGGCGAGGATCACGACGTACGAGCCGGCGATGGCGCGAGCGCGTAAGGTGCCGCCGGTCGCCGGTACGCGCATGTGCGCCTCCTCCACGTCCGGACGGTCAGGTCGGTAACGGGCACTATCGCTGGCGCGGGCGTGCAGGTCAAGATCGCCTCGCCGACTCCCCCGCCGGGATGTCGTGCGCCGGCGGCGGGCCGGGCGTCGTATCCTGGCCGGACATGAGTCGGCCTTCCGCGCAGAACCGACAAGAGCTCCGGGCCATAGCGCGGCGAGTGATGACCGAACGCGGGCTCCTGCCGGATTTCTCGCCGGCGGCGCTGGCCGAGGCGGACGCGGTCCAGAAGGCCGCGGACGAAATCGGGCCCGGATCCGAGATCTGAGCGGGCTGCTCTGGGCCTCGATCGACAACGACGACTCGCGCGACCTCGACCAGCTGACGGTCGCCGAAGTGCTGGCGGGCGGCGCGGTGAGGATCCTCGTCGCCGTCGCGGACGTCGACGCGACCGTGAAGAAGGGCTCGGCGATCGACGACCACGCGCGGACCAACACGACGTCCGTGTACACGGCGGCGCAGGTCTTCCCGATGCTCCCCGAGAAGCTCTCGACCGACCTCACCTCGCTCGGCGAGGGCCAGCGGCGCCAGGCGGTGGTCATCGAGATGGTGGTCGGCGCGGACGGCGCGGTCGACGAGTCCGCCGTGTATCGGGCTATCGTGCTGAACCGCGCGAAGCTCGCCTACAACAGCGTGGCCGCCTGGCTCGACGGCAGCGCGCCGCCACCGCCGAAGCTCGCGGCCGTGCGCGGGCTCGATGCGCTGATACGGCTTCAAGCTGGCACGGCGCAGGCGATGAAGAATCGCCGGCACCAGCAGGGCGCGTTGAGCCTCGAGACAATCCAGACCCAGGCCATCTTCAACGGCGAAGTCCTGGCTGATCTCCTGCCCGACGAGAAGAACCGGGCCAAGGAGCTCATCGAGGACTTCATGATCGCGGCAAACGGGGTGACCGCGAAGTACCTCGAGGCCAAGGGCTTTCCGTCGTTGCGGCGGATCTTGCAGACGCCCGAGCGCTGGGATCGAATCGTCGCGCTCGCGGCGACGCTCGGCGAGCACCTGCCCGCCGAGCCGAACGCCGGTGCGCTCGAAGCATTCCTCATCGAGCGTCAACGCGCCGATGCGCTGCGATTCCCCGATCTGGCGCTCTCCGTCGTGAAGCTGCTGGGCTCGGGCGAATACGCGGTCCAGCGGGCGGGGAGGAAGCCGGACGGGCACTTCGGGCTCGCCGTGCGCGACTACACGCACTCGACCGCGCCCAACCGACGCTTTCCCGATCTCATCACGCAGCGGTTGCTCAAATCGGCGATGGCCGGTCGGCCGGCCGCGTACGACCACGGTGAGCTCGACGCCCTCGCGCGGCACTGCACCGAGCAGGAGGACAACGCGACGAAAGTCGAGCGGCAGGTCCGGAAGTCCGCCGCCGCGCTGCTGCTCGTGTCGAGAATCGGCGAGCGGTTCGAAGCGCTCGTGACCGGAGCGGCCGCGAAAGGCACGTGGCTCCGCATCGTCCGGCCCTCCGTCGAGGGGCGGCTGGTGCGAGGCTTCGAGGGCCTCGACGTCGGCGATCACGTGCCGGTCGAGCTCGTCCACGTCGACGTCGAGCGCGGTTTCATCGACTTCGCGCGCAGTTAACCGCCCCCTCGTCGTCGCCACGGAACTCTTCGCGGACGTGGCCCGTGGGATACCTTAGAACCATGGGCTTCGATGGGCTCGTGGTCGACGCCGTCATCATCCTCGTCTACTTCGTGGTCATCACCGCCATCGGCCTCTACATGGGCCGGCGCGAGAACAGCCTGCACGACTTTGCGCTGGGCGGGCGGCGGGTGCCGTGGTGGGCGGTGATGGCGTCGATCATCGCGGCCGAGACCAGCGCGGCCACGTTCCTGGGCGCGCCCGGCGAGGGTTACGACAAGCGGAGCCTCGCCTACGTGCAGCTCGTGCTCGGCCTGATCATCGGGCGCGTGCATCGTCGGTTACGTCTTCCTCAAGCCCTACTACACCTACAAGGTCTACACCGTCTACGACTACCTCGGCATTCGCTTCGGGCCGTTGACCAAGAACTACGTCTCGGCGCTCTTCCTGTTCATGCGGACGCTCGCCTCGGGCACGCGGCTGTTCGTTCCGTCGCTGGTGATGGTGCTGGCCTGGCAGCTGTTCGTCGGCGGGCGGCGAGCGTGCAGTTCAGCCAGCAGGCGGTCACGACCGTCGGCCCCTACCTCGTCGCGATCATCCTGCTCACGATCCTCACCTGCCTCTACACCGCGGTCGGCGGGATCAAGGCGGTCATCTGGACCGACGTGATCCAGGCCGCCTGATGTTCGGCAGCGCGCTGGTCGCGATCGTCACGCTGCTCTATCACGTCGGGCGGACTTGGACCGCAGGTTGTGCCGAGGCGGTGCCGCAGATGACGACGCACGAGGGCTACTTCCTGCACCGGCTTCGAGCCGAGCGCGGTCGGCAAGTGGCAGGCGCGCCACCAGCTCTCGGCGATGGGCGTCGTGGGACTACGTCAAGCTGATCCTGGCGAGCGACTACACGCTCTTCTCCGCGCTGATCGGCGCGACGCTCGGCAACATGGCCGCCTTCGGCACCGACCAGGACATGGTGCAGCGGCTGCTGACGGCCGAGACGCACAAGAAGGCCGCCGGAGCCTGATCACCGCCGCGTTCATGGACCTGCCGATCGCCGCGGCCTTCACTTCATCGGCATCCTGCTCTTCGTCTACTACCAGCAAGGACCCACGTTCAGAGCCCGCGGCCAACGCCGACGTCTTCGGCTCGTACATCCTGAACGTCATGCCGGTCGGCATCCGCGGGCTCGTGCTGGCGGGCGTGTTCGCCACGGCGATGGGCTCGCTCTCCGCGGCGCTCAACGCGCTGGCCACCAGCGCCACCAACGACTGGTACATCCCGTACGTCGCGCGGCCGCGACGGAGGCGCACTACGTCGCGCGCCGCGCGCTGGTTCACGGTCGCTCTTCGCGGTGCTGATGATCGTCATCGCCGGCGCCTTCGCCTATGCGAAGGTGACGGACCCGGACGTCCGCATCATCCCCGTCGTGCTCGGCATCGCCGGCTTCATCCTCGGGCCCGATGCTCGGCGTGTTCCTGATCGGCATGTTCACGAAGCGGCGCGGCTCGGACCGCGGCAACCTCATCGCGATCTCGGCCGGTCTGCTGGCGACGGTCGTCGTCGGCAAGCTCGACGTCATGATCGTGAACGGCGTGGCGTCGCTGTTCGGCTTCGACGGGACGTTCCAGCATCCCGCTGAGCATCCCCGAAGTCTCGTTCACCTGGTGGGCCATGATCGGCGCGCTCGTCGTCTTCGGTATCGGCGCGCTCTTCCGTACGCCCGAGCCGGTGCTGGCGTCCGCGGCGCGCCACGCCGACGCCGCCCAGACCTCCGAAGACGTGCCGCTGGCCCTGCGCGACGCGCCGATCGGCGCCGTGGCGCCGGCCGGCCTCGCGCGCTAGAGTCGCGCCCGCGGGCCGCGCGCCGTCGTCCTGGACCTCCGACGCACACCACGATTGTGAAAAAGCGGCCAAGAGGTTAGGCTCGACTCTCGATCGTGTGGGCTCTGTTCCTGGTCCTCGTCTTGGTCGTGTGGTCGACTCCCCTCGGCGCGCAAGAATCGGCCGACCTCGCTTCCACTGTCGGTACGGAAACGCCCTCCTGCGCTGGACTGTCATTGCTCGATCGAGACGAGTCGATCGTCTGTGCTCAGTTCGGCTACCCGGAGGAGGGCAGCGAATATTCGCTCGAGCTCGAGCGTTCGAGCACGGTCGCCGCGGCGCGCACGGCGAAGAAGTACCAGTTGCTGCTCGCGACGGCCCTCTCAGCCAGCGTGATTGCAGGCGGCGTGCTCAACGCGGTCGTCGGGGAGGACTACCAGAGCTTTCACTTCACAAACGAGGGGTACTTCGGCCAGCGCACCTATGCGGGCGGAGCGGACAAGGCCTCGCACTTCGTCGACTACACGATTCTCTCCAAGGAGCTCGCCAACCTCTACGGCAAGATGGGCTTCTCTCGGGGCGATTCGATCCTGCTCGGCCTCGGCGTATCGCTCGCCGCCGGGCTCGTGAACGAGCTCGGTGATGGGTTCAACCACTATGGTTTCTCGTGGGAAGACCTCGCGATGGACGCGCTCGGCGCGGGCGCCTCGGCGGCGATCGCGGCAGCCGGGCTCGAGGATCTCATCGGGTTTCGTCATGGAATCCTGGCTCCCGCCGCCGGAAGCCAGTACTGCTGCCAGGCGGATCCGCGAGTGGGCCGCGATTATTCGAACGAGATCCTCACGGCGGATCTGGCGCTCGAAGGACTCGGGCGCCGGCTCAATCTGCGGATCGGCCCGCTCCGCTACCTGCTCTTCTCGGCCACGTACGCGGCGAAAGGCTATCCGAACGGCGCGCCCGAGGTGCAGGAACGTCAGGTCGGACTCGAGATCGGCCTCAATTTCAGGGTGATCCTGGACGACCTCGGCGCGCAACGGAACACATGGTGGGGCTACACCCTGCACGTGGTCTTCGACAACTTCCGCGTCCCGTTCACGTCGGTCGGCTTCCAGTACGACCTGAACAGCGGTAAGTGGACGGGGCCGGGCAACGGAAACCAATACGCGCGCTAAACGCGCGCCGGCTTCACTGCTTCACCGCTTTGCGTGCCCCGCCCATGCGGTCCGGATCTGCTGCCGGGCGAGCGGGATCTCGCGTCCCGGAAACATCAGCCGGCACTCGGCGGCCCTGAGCATCCCCTCGGAGACCTTCGGCGACACGGCGTACGTCGCGACGACTCTGTCGCCGACGTTGCCCGAACGAGCCAATATGATTGTCCGCCGGTTTCCGTCGCACGTGACATCCGCCGTCGGATAGACGGGCCCACCGCGATCCGTCAGCTGGACGTAGCGCTGGCTGCCCTTCGCATCGACGCCCAGGACGACGCGCGGGCCGCGCGCCTGGGCCGCGCCGCCCTCGAGCACCTCAACGGTCGCGAGCAACGCGAGGATGAAAAGGAGGACGAAACCCTTCATGGCCGGACTCCCGGAGGCATGCCGATAGACAGACTATCGTTCTTTCTACTGTAGCCGAATACGCCCTCCGGTTGCCAGGCGCTTGACATGTCCGCCGGGGGCCAACATTCTGGCTCGCGTGAGCGACTGGAGCCAGTGTGACCAGGCCGATCCCCGTCCCGAACGAGTGGACGAAGCCGTTCTGGGAGGCGGCCAAGCGCGGTGTGCTGGCGCTGCAGCGCTGCCAGGCGTGCAAGCACTTCCAGCATCCGCCGTACGCGACGTGTGTGCGCTGCATGGCGACCGAGCTTGCGTTCGAGCCGGTCAGCGGCAAGGGCGCCATCTACGCCTACACCATCATGTACCACGCCGGTGACCGGCGCTTTGCCGCCGCGATTCCCTACGCGAGCATCATCGTGGAGCTCGACGACGCGCCGGGCGCGCTGCTGGCCGCCAATCTGCTGGAGGCGCCCTATACCGAAGCGAAAGTCGGGCGGCGCGTCGAGGCGGTCTTCGAGCCCCTGAACGACGAGTTCACCTTGCCGCAGTTCCGGCTGGTACCCGGCGCGGCGTAGTCCCGAGGAGATCTGCCGCATGTGGGAGCACCGATGCAAGGTTGCGGTCAGCGGCGTGGGCTTCTCCCGCGTGACGCGCTCGGCCGAGGTCCCGCTGGCCGCGCATGCGCTCGAGGCGGTGAAAGGCGCCGTGGAAGACTCCGGCCTCGCCCTGTCGGACATCGACGGGCTGGCGACCTATCCGGAGCTGCCGGCGACAGGCCACGCGGTGGTGGACGGCGTCACCATCGTGTCCGTCAACTGCATGATGGCGATGCTGAAGCTCCCGAACCTCGCCTGGCACGTGCAGGTCGAGACGGTGAACATCGGCGGCGCCGTCCAGCAGGCGATCAACGCGCTGCTCGCCGGCGTGTGCAAATACGCCGTGGTCTGGCGCGCGATGCACAACCCGAAGGGCACCTACCAGAACTTGCCCGGCACGTACGCCAACGGCGCCTCGCAGTTCACCGCGCCGTACGGGTTCGGCGGGCCCGGACAGGGAATGGCCGTCGCCTACACGCGCTGGCTCGAGCGGCATGGACAGAGCCGCGAGAAGATGGCGACGCTCGCGGTGACCCAGCGCCGGCACTCGCACATGAACCCTCATGCCTACTTCCACAAGGTCGAGCTCACGCGCGAGGACTACCTGAGCTCTCGGATGGTCGCGTACCCGTTCTGCCTCTACGACTGCGATATCCCGGTGCAGGGCGCCGTCGCCATCGTCCTCACCACCGCCGACCGCGCGCGCGATCTTCGGCCGCGCCCCGCGTACGTCGCGGGCTACGGGCAACGGCTGGCGTTCGAGGTGGCGGGCCGCATCGGCAGCCTGAGCAGCTACATGGAAGGCGGCCGCAGCTCGTCACGGCTCACCTGGGAGCGGTCCGGCTTCTCCCCGAAGGACGTCGACGTCGCGCAGATCTACGACGGCTTCTCCGCCTCGGTCATCTACGGCCTCGAATCGTACGGATTCTGCAAGGAGGGCGAGGCGCTGGACTTCATCCAGGACGGACGCATCGAGCTGGACGGCGAGCTGCCGCTGAACACGTTCGGCGGGAGCCTCTCCACGGGGCGCATCCACGGCCTCTGGCACATCATCGAGGGCGCGCTGCAGGCGTCGGGGCGGGCCGGCGAGCGTCAGGTGAAGGACGTCAACGTCTCGTTCGTCGGCGCCAGCGCCCCGATCGTGCAAGGCACCACGTTCATCTTCGTCAGAGAACCCTACTGAGATCGAAGGTCCTCGTCGGTGTCCTCACCACGGTTATCCTCGCCGGCTGTGGGACGATGCGGCCGGCGCCGCCGGCCGCGCCACCGTCGCTTCGACTCGAGTCCACTCCGTTCGGCGAGCTCGACGCCTGGGCCCACAGCGATCCGAGAAACGCCCTGCTGGCGTTCTTGCGCTCCTGCGCCGCGCTCGGGGCCAAGCCCGACGATGCTCCCCTCGGCGGCGTCAACTACGCCGGCACCGCGGGCGAGTGGCGTCAGGCCTGCGGTACGGCCGCGCTGGTCTCGAGCGACAACCCCGACGCGGCGCGCGGATTCTTCGAGTCCGAATTTGTTCCCTACCGCGTCGCGCCAGGCTCCGGCCTCTTCACGGGTTACTACGAGCCACAGCTCAAGGGTAGCCGCACGCAGCACGGTCCGTATCAGACACCGCTCTACGGTGTTCCCTTCGATCTCGTGAACGTCGATCTGGGGCTGTTCCGAGAAAATCTGAGGGGGCAGCGGATCGTCGGCAAGGTGACGGACGGCCGCTTGATTCCGTATCCGGCGCGAGAGGAAATCGAGGGCGGCGGACTCCGCGCGGGCGCACCGATCCTCTTCGTCGACGATCCGATCGACGCGTTCTTCCTGCAGATCCAGGGGTCGGGACGGGTCGTCCTGGACGACGGAACCGTCGTCCGCGCGGCGTACGCGGCGCAGAACGGCCGGCCCTACACCGCCATCGGGGCGATCCTGATCCAGCGCGGCGAGCTCAGCCGCGAGGCGGTGTCGATGCAGTCGATACGCGCCTGGCTTCTCGAGCATCCGGCCAAAGCTCAGCAGCTGATGAACGCGAATGCCTCCTACGTGTTCTTCGCGGAGCAGCCGATCGGCGACCCTTCGTTAGGCGCGGCGGGCGCCCAGGGCGTGCCGTTGACACCCCAAGCGAGCCTCGCCGTCGATCTCTCGGTGCACGCGCTCGGCGTCCCCGTCTGGCTCGAAACGACGGCGCCCGATCCGGACCCGACGAAGCCGGACAAGGCGTTCCATCGGCTTCTCGTCATGCAGGACACCGGAGGGGCGATTCGCGGCCCCGTGCGCGGAGATGTCTACTGGGGCTATACCGCGGACGCAGGCGCGATCGCCGGTCGGATGCGAAACCAGGGCCGGATGACCGTGTTGCTGCCGAGAAGCGTCGCGTCGCGGCTCGGGCCGAACGCCGAGTTCAGATCACACCTTCCTCGGCCAGCGCCTTGATCTCCTCGCCCGACATCCCCAGGAGCTCGCCGTAGACGTAGTTGTTGTCCTCGCCGTAGCACGGCGCGCCCCGGTCGATGCGCCCCCCGATGTAGGCCGGGCTCTCGCTCAGCTTGATCGGCACCTCGGCGAGCGGCCAGCGGCCGATCTTGGTGCCCGTGACCTCGGTCAGCCACGAGAGCGCCGCCAGCTGCGGGTCGTAGTACCTGCAGAATCCTGGTGAGGTCGTGCTACCAGCATCCGTGGTTCTCCACTTTGATAGTCAGGGAGGGCGACGGGATGGCCAGCGATCAGAATCCAGGAGGGACGTCGTTCGTGGCGATCGACATCGGCAAGGCGTTTCATACGGTCCTCGTGGAGTTCCCGGACGGGGCTCAGCAGCGATTCCGGATGGCGAACAGCGCCGAGGATTACAGCCGGTTGGTGGCCTTCCTTCGGACCCTGCCGGGCCGGATCCGGGTGGCGCTCGAGCCTACCGGGAATTTCCATCGGACGCTGGCGTTTCGCCTCCTCACTGAAGGGATCTCGGTGGTCTCGGTCTCGTCCGTCGCCGGCGCGCGATATCGGGAGGCGATGTTCAATTCGCGGGACAAGAACGACCCAAAGGACGCGACGGTGATCCTGCAGCTCCTAAAGCACGGCCTGGTCCAGCACTACCACGACCCTCTGCTGGCGGGTCATCACGATCTGCAAGAGCTGGCGAAGACCTATCACCAGGTGACGATGGCGCGCAAACGCCTCGCCGATAGTCTCCTCAACCACTACCTTCCCCTGTACTTTCCCGAGATGGCGCGGTACTGGGAGTCCACGCGCGTCGAGTGGTTTGTGGCCTTCCTATCGCGCTTCCCAACGCCACACGCGGTTTACGCTCTTAGCCTTCCTCAGTTCATCGAGGCCGCATGGCCGCTGATCGGGCGCAAGGTCAACAAGCGGGCGAAGCTCGAGGAGCTCTACGAGTTGGCCCAGTCCAGCATCGCCTTGCCGGTGGCGGTGGACTCGCCGGCCATCGACACGTTTCGCCTACAGCTCGCGCACTTCGCGCGGCTGGCCGAGCTCCGCCGCGAGCTGGAAGCGCGGGCTCATCGGCTACTGAAGGACCGTCCCGACTACCAGTGCCTCTGCTCGTTGCCCGGCGTCGCCTCGGTCCTGGCGATGGTGATTCTCGCCGAGGGTGGAGACCTCCGACGGTTTGGTCACCACCGGCAGTTCTTGAAGTATTGCGGCCTGGACCTGGCGAAGTGTCAATCGGGGCAGTTCCGCGGCCGCGAGACGCTCTCGAAACGAGGAAATGCCCGCTTGCGCATGGCGTTCTGGATGGCGGCCCAGCGCGCCGTGCGGATGACCGAGAATTCGTTCCGCGACAAGTACGAACGGTACGTGAAACAGGACCCCGGCAATGCCGATGTCCGCCGCAAGGCGCTGACTGCCGTCGCGGCGAAGATGGCGAGGGTCGCGTATGCGTTAGTCAAGCGGATCGAGCCCTATCGCGGCTACCACGAACAGGCACTTCCCAGCGGATCGATCCCTCTCAACCGGGCCGTCGGGGCGCTTGCGACCCCGTAGATAATGCTTGGACCTTCCGCTGGGACCCTACGCTGTGTTCAGGACAGGAAAGGCCGCGGCGGCGCGCGCCCGGACCTTGTGTTCACTATGGTCAGCGGGGTCTCTTCTCACCGCGGAAGCCCGCTGCGGACGTTCATGCTCGTTACGGCCCGGAGTTGCAGCGACTCTTCGAGTTGCGAGAGGGATGCTGTGTGCCTCGGCCCAATCAGGCGCTTGCAGTTAGTACGTTGTCGCAGCGGTCCCCCGCCGTCTGACATACGCCGGCCGGCACGCCGGCGCGCTGCAGGGCCAGCATCGTCTCGTACGCATCGCGCGATTGCGTGAAGCCGACGACGAGCGCGTCGAGCGCATCCTGATTCGCCATCCGCGCAGCGAGATCCTTGAAGCGGACGTCATCGGCCCACTCCGGATGGCCCGCCACCGCGGTCAGCGCGCGCCATTCGGCTTCCGTGAAGCAGGCGATGGTCAGCCACCGGTCGTTCCCGGCGCAGCGATAGACGTTGTGGGGCGCCGCCGGCTTGTACGGCGAGCGATTGCCGTAGCGTGACCAGACGCGCCCGTTGGCCGACCAGTCGAGGATGGCGGTGCCGCTGATCATGAGCCCGACCTCGGACTGCGAGGCATCGACCCACTGCCCTTCACCTGTGCGGGCTCGATGGAACAGCACTGAGAGGATCGCCAGCGCGAAGCTGTAGGCTCCCATCCAGTCCAGATACGAGTAGCCCCAGCCCGCCGGCATCGCCGGCTCGGGGAGCCCTGACATCTCCGACAAGCCGGAGAAGGAATTCGCGATCGGCCCCACAGTGCGGAAGCGACCGTACGTGCCCTGGGCACCCATGCCCGATTGCTGCACGTAGATGATGTCCGGCTTGATCGCCCGCAGCGCGTCGTATCCCAAACCCCAGCTGTCGAGGACACCGGGCGAGAAGCCTTCCGCGACGACGTCCGACATCGCCACCAGACGGCGCGCGATCTCCAGGCCCTTGGGATGCCGTACGTTCAGCGAGATTCCGCGCTTGCCGGGATTCTTGTTGTTGAACTGCCCGCCCATGTCCGGATCGGTCACACCGCGCAAGGGCCCCGTCGCCGCATCGCGAGCGGCCCGACCACCGACCGGCGCCATGGCGGCCATGCGTGTGTCCGGATGGCTCTTCAGCTCGACCTTGATGCTCTCGGCGCCGAACGCGGCGAGGAACCTCGTGCCGCCGGCCGAGGCCAGAAACCACGTGAAGTCGAGGATGCGGATCTTGTTCAGCGGAAACGGCTTGCCGCGCGGCGAGAGCCCCTCGCCCTCCGGCGGGCGCGCCGATGGGGCGATCACCGGCAGATCCGGCTCGCGCGGGAGCATCACGGTCTTCGCGTCCTCGTTCAGGAGCGGCGCGCGACGGCCCACGGACCAGCGGGTGCCGGTCGCGAGCCATTTGCTCGTGGCGTAGCGGAACGAGCGGCCGAGCTCGGGGTGCTCGACGTCCGTGCAGCTCTGGCGCGCGAGCCAGTGCGGATCCATCGCATTCTCGTGCGGCTTGCGCAAGGGCGCCCAGAGCATGCCGGCCTCCTGAGCTTCGCGCCACGGCACGTTCTCGTACGTGAACGCCCGCACGAAGCGCTGGACGGCCTCCATCGCGTGGTCGCGCTTGTCCGTGCTCGGTCCCGTGCCCGGCACGAACCGTCCGCTCGTCGGCAAGGCGGCCTTCTCGGCGTCGAGACCGGCGTCCATGCCGTATTTCTCGAGCAACGCGACCAGCTGCGCGGTCTCGCCCGGGCGCGTCCCGAGGTTCGCCATCACCCAGCGGCCGTCCTTCGTGTGCACGATGGACGGATGCGGCGTGATGCCTTCCCGCGCGTGACGACAGGTCTGACGCATCACGAGCGCGCGTCGCATCACCCAGGTCATCAGGTCGACCTCGGTGGACTTCGCCACCGCCTCGTGGATCGCGCACGACACCTGCTGCCCCTTTCCGGTCCGCCAGCGATACAGCAAGGCGGCGATGATCGAGAGCGCGAGCTGCTCGCCGGCGATGTGAAACGCGTGCCACATCTGAGGGGCGATCGGCGGCAGATCGTACGTGCCGCCGGGCGCGGGATCGTAGCCGCAGTTCATCATCACGCCCCCGAGCGCCAGGTGGACCAGGTCCGAGCCCTTGAAGTCGGCCCACGGGCCGTGATCCCCGAACGGAGAGACGCGCGCGACGATCAGCGTGGGTGACTGCCGCATCAGTGCATCCGCGCCGAGCCCTCGCGCGTCGAGCTCGCCGCGGGGAGTCGACTCCAGCAGCACGTCGGCGGTCGCCACGAGAGCACGGAATCGATCCTGGTCTTCCCGACCTTGCAGATCGAGCACGATCGAGCGCTTGCGGCGGTTGTACTGCCAGAAAAACAGCGAGCGCTCGCGATCCTCGCGATCCTCGTAAAAGGGCCCGATGCGACGCGTGGGATTGCCCCCGGGCGGCTCGATCTTGATCACGTCGGCGCCGAGACCCGCCAGGGTCAGCCCGCAGTACTCCGCCTGCTCGTCGGCCAGCTCGATGACGCGAATGCCCGCGAGGGGCCCTCGGCTGCGCTGCGCTTCCATCATGGCTCTCCAATCGTGACGGTGGCGCGCCCGACGGGGCGCGTTGAACGGCTCGCGACGCGACTATATCCTGTTCGCGCGAACGAGGCTCGGCTGGAGCCGGAGGTCCGTGCCCACCGATCGAGGAGGAGCGAATCCCATGGCGCGACTGGACGACTACGCGACGAAATATCGGACGATCCGCATGGAGCGGCGCAACGGCATTCTCCAGATGACGTTTCACACCGACGGCGGGCCGCTGCAGTGGGGGCTCTTGCCGCACGGCGAGTTTCCCCAGGCCTTCCGGGACGTGGGCGGCGATCCCGACAACAAGGTCGTCATCCTCACCGGCACCGGCGACACCTATTCCGGGCCCCGCGCGGCCGGCGGCACCGGCATGCGGAGCACGCCCGCGCAGTGGGATCGGGTCTACTGGGAGGGCAAGCACCTCCTGATGAGCCTGCTCGACATCGAGGTGCCGATGATCAGCGCGATCAACGGCCCGGCCTGGCGGCACTCGGAGATCCCGCTCTTGTGCGACATCGTGCTCGCCGCCGACGACGTCCAGTTCCAGGACTCGGCGCACTTCCCGAACGGTATGGTGCCGGGCGACGGCATGCACATCATCTATCCGCTGCTGCTCGGCTGGAATCGCGGCCGCTACTTCCTGTTGACCGGACAGACCCTCGACGCCCGCAAGGCGCTCGAGCTGGGCCTGGTCAGCGAGCTCCTGCCGCGGTCGGAGCTCCTTCCCCGCGCCTGGGCGCTGGCCGAGCAGATCGCGCGGCAGCCCGCGCTCCTGCTCCGCTACACGCGGGTGCTGTTCACCCAGCCGCTCAAGCGTCAGCTGATCGACTACCTAGGCTACGGCCTGGCGCTCGAAGGCATGAGCGTGGTCGATCGCACCGTCACGCCGGGCACCTGATCCGGGATGCCGGCCGATTCCACCGAGCGCGTCCATCTGACCGTCGCCGAGGCCCGCGCGCTGTCCGAGCGCGCCATGCGCGGGATCGGCTACGAGCCCGAGGAGGCTCGCATCCTCGCCGACCACGTGATCGACGCGGCCCTGTGCGGCTACGAGTACTCGGGCCTGCCGAAGCTGCTCAACGTCGCCGACCATCCGCGCCAGGCTCGGCGCGGCCCGATGCGCGTGGTCAAGGAGACGAGCGTGTCGGTGCTGTTCGACGGCGGCAACCAGAGCGGCATGCTGGGCATGTACTACGCGACCCGCGCCGTGATCGAGCGCGCCCACGCGCACGGCTTCGCGCTCGCCGGCGTCAACAACATCTGGATGAGCGGCCGCAGCGCGTACTACGTCGAGATGGCGGCGCGCGCCGGCCTGGTCGCGATCCACACTGTCGCCGCCCCGCCGATGGTGGCGCCGCTGGGCGGCGCGAAAGCAGCCCTCGGCACCAATCCGATCGCCTTCGGTTTCCCGATGCAGGGCGATCCGCTGGTGATCGATCTGGGCACCTCCGCGTTCATGGGCACGGATCTCCAATTTCGCCAGCGGCTGGGCATCCCGCTGCCGGACGGCGTGGCGATCGACGCGCACGGCCGTCCCACGACGGACGCGGAGGCCGCGCGACGCGGCGCGATCCTGCCGTTCGGCGGGCACAAAGGCTACGCGCTGGCGCTCGCGATGCACGCGCTCGGCGTGCTGTGTATGACGGCGCCCAGCGCGGAACGCGCCGGCTACCTCTTCATCGCGTTCAAGCCCGATCTGTTCGTTCCGCTCGAAGACTATCAGCGGGCGCTGACCGCGGAGATCGCGGCGATCAAGGCCACTCCGCGGCAGGAAGGCGTCGACGAGATCCGTGTTCCCGGCGAGCGGGCGTACCGCGAGCGCGCGCGGCTCACGCGCGAGGGGATCGAGATCGACCGGCGCATCCAGGACGCATTGATCGCGCTCGCGGAGCGCACGCCCGGCACCTGAGCGGCGGCCGCGGCAGTCGTCGCGATAGGGCCTATCTCATCTCCCGCGGCGCGCGCGGCGGCGTGCGGGGGAACGGCCCTCGAGCGCGGCCTGCACGCGCTCCTGCAGGGCGGCGTCGTGGTCATAGATGCGCAGCGCCTCGACAGCCGCCTTCGAATCCGCCGCGGACCCGCGCGCGACCAGCTCGAGCAGCGCCTCGAAGGCCGCATCGTCGCGTGATGTGGCGAGCGCCAGGAGGATCGCGTGTCGCACGTCCTGTCGCTCTTCGCCGCGCAACCTCTCGCGCAGTGCCGCCACGGCGTCGGGACGGCGGGCCTCGCCGAGCGCCAGAGCGGCCGCTCTCGCCACGTCGTCGTCACTCGCGGCCAGGCGCTCCACGACGAAGGGCACTGCGTCGGCGGCGGCCAAGGTCAGCAGACCGCCGAATGCCTCCGCGAGAACGCCAGGATCGGCGTCGCCCCGAAGCACGAAGAGCCGCAGGATCAGCCCGACGTCAACGCGGCCGCTCACGGTCAGGGCCCGGATGGCGCCGGCTCGTGCGGCCGCCTCGGGGTCGACCAGCATCCCCACGCAGGCGCCGAGCGCCGTCGGGTGTCCGGTAACCACGAGGGCCATGGCGCTCAGCGCGCGCAGCTCCGGCGCAGTGTCGATGGGCTCGCCGAAGGCCGGCTCGCGCTGGACGTGAATGATCCCCGGCAGGAACACGTCGGGCGCGGTCCAACTGAACGCCAGCAACGCATGCACGATCTCCCGCTTGGCCACGCAGCCGGGATCGCAGCGGATCGGATCCTCGAGGAAGCGCGGGAACGCCGCGACGAGGTCGGGGGCCAGCGACGCCAGATCGGCCTCGCGCGCGGCGCGGGCGGCGCGGCCGACGACGTGGTTACTGCGATCGGCCAGCGCGTTGCGCAGGAGCACGAGCGTGGCCGGCTCATGGGGCCGGCGCGCGGCCTGGGCCAGCGCCTGCAGGGCGGACTGCACTCGATCGCGCTTCATGAGCGCCGGAGCCGCGCTTCCTCAGTCACATTCGGCCGAGGGCTCGCCGCAATCGACAGTGGCGGCACCTAAACGTCTCCTCGAGGAGCAGGACTTCACCGCGGACCGGAATCTGACGCTGCGGTCTCTCGCCGGGCCGCCCGAGCCGGCACAGGGATCTCAAGCGCCCGTCGGCGGAGTATACTCGCGCCACCATGCGCGAGAACACCCTCAAGCAACGGCTCTACGACGGGAAAGCCGCCTTCGGCGTCATGTGCACCTTCCCCTCGCCCCCGGTGGTCGAGATGCTCGGCCACCTTGGATTCGACTGGATCCTGCTCGACAACGAGCACGGCTCCATCACGGTGGACACCGCCGAGGCCTGTATCGCCGCCGCCGAGCTCACCGGCATGGCGCCCATCGTGCGCCCGGTGGGGAACAAGCCGGAAATCATCGCCCCGTTTCTGGATCGGGGTGCGTGGGGCGTGCAGGTTCCCCACGTCAACACGGCGGACGAAGCCCGCGCCGCCGTGGACGCGGTGAAGTACGCTCCCGAGGGCCACCGCGGCATTTTCAGCGGTGGCCGACCCGCCAACTACGGCTTCAAGGGATCCACCGCGGACTACGCCAGGGAAGCCAATCGCAACACGCTCGTGTGCCTGATGCTGGAAGAGGTCGAGGCCATCGAGAACTTGCCGGAGCTGGTCAAGGTGCCGGGGGTGGATGTGTATTTCATCGGCTCAGGCGACCTGTCTCAATCCATGGGCTACACGGGGCAACAGAGTCACCCGGAAGTGCAGAAGACGATGGAACGCGGCGTCAAGATCATCACCGACGCCGGGCGCATTGCCGGGTGCAGCTGTCCCGACACTCTCGTCCCGAAGTTCCTGGGCCTCGGCGTGCAGTACTTCCATAGCAGCGTGGGCCGGCTGCTCCAGCACGGCAGCAACGCGTACCTGCAGGCCATGCGCCAGACCGCCGTCAACTCGAAGAAGTGAACGTCGCGATGGGAATCACGCGCTAGCACGCACTCACCACTGTTCGACCGCCACGACCGCCGCATCGTCCGCGTGCGTGCCCCGAAGCGAAAATCGTATGGGGTCGCCGATCCGGATCGACTCGCGAAGCGTCGGCGACGCCGTGCGGAAGCTCGTGGTCCTCGCGGGCAGCAGCCCGCGGATCTCCTCGTGCGTGATCACCAGCAGTTGCGGGTAGGTCGCGCGGACGACCCCGCGTCCCTCCCACTGCTGCTCTCCGGCGCGCGCGCCGGGGCCGCACGCTGCCCGCTCGCGCTCGAGCCGCTCCACCTGCGCGCGGGCGGCGTCGAACGCCCTGTCGAGTGCTTCGGCGCGCCGGCCCCAGCCGGCGTAGCCCAGGCCGAGACCGACGGCGAACGTGAGGTTCAGCAGCAGGGCCACCTGCCACACGGGCATCACGAGACTCCTTCCGATCGTAGCGTGAACGGGTCCACCAGTTTATTTGCCGCGCACGTCAGTGCACGTGGTCGTCGGGGAAGGGCGGCGGGCTCTTCTCCTCGTTCAGCTTCTCCGCCTGAGCCTGGACGCGCTGGCCCGCGGCATGCCGCCGCCGTCGCCTCTCCAGATCGCGCGCATGTAGCCCTGGCGGTCGATCAGAAATCTCGGCGTGGGGACCAGGCGCGAACATCCCGTACGTCGCGACGATGTCGCCGTTGTCATCGGTGACCACCGGGAACAGCACGGGCGGCGACGAGCCGAGCTCGCGGATCGCCTCGGACGAGGCGTTGATCGGGACGGCGATGATCTCGACGCCGACGACGGAGAGCACGTCGTAGCTACGCGCCAGCTCCGTCATGCGCGCGGCGGGATTCCGGAAGCGTGTAGAGCACCACCAGGACCATGCGCCGTCCCCGGTGGTCGCGCAGAGCACTCGGGGCCAGCGGACCAACCGCGACGGTGAAGTCAGGCGCAGCGAGGGAGGCGCGGTCAAGCTCCACCTGGGTTCCGAGCGCCTTCGCGCCTTCGGCGGCGCCGAGCGCCCGGATGTAGTTGATCACGTCCCAGCGCCGGGCTTCGCCGAGACGGCGGCCGAAGTCCGGCATGCCGCGCTCGGGAATGCCGTGGCTGATCAGCCAGAAGATCTCGCCCGCGTGACGGCGTGACGTGGGCGGCGAGCGCAGATCGGCGAGCGGTTCGCCCGGCGCCCGTGGCGCCGTGGCAGCCGGCGCAGTGCTCGCGGTAGATCGTCATCCCCGAGGCGATGGATGCGGCGTGGTACGTCGGGAGCGGACGCTTGTACGTCGTCGGATAGGCGTCGACCACGAGCGGAAAGACGCCGACTCCGGCGCCGATGGCGACGAGTGCGAGGCCGCCCGCGAGCACCGGCACGCGCCGGCGTCGCACGAGACACGACGCGATCAGGGCGACAAGGCCAGCGGCCGCCAGCTGACTGCCAAGTAGCGCGCGCCAACGCGTCGCCGGCACGTCGATCAGGACGTCGAACGACACGCGGAACGGCAGCGGCCAGACCGGCTCGGCGTGGCGGGCCGGCGTCGTGAGCGTCATCGCGGCGGCCAGCGCTATCAGGATGAGGGCGAGCGTGGCCTCCAGCCCGACGAAGACGGTCAGACGCCGCATGGCCGAGCGCCCGACGGGGACGCTTGGCTCGGACAGCGCCGGAAGCATCCGCGTGCGGTTGACAGCGGCCAGGACGAGAATCGGGACGAGGACGACGAGCTTGGCGAGGAGCAAGCGGCCGTGGGTCGTTCCGACCAGGGCGGCGACACTCTCGACCTGAGCGATCGCGTTCAGCGCGCCCGAGGCCATCAAGAGGAGCATCACGATCAGCGCGGCTCGGGAGAAGCGACGCGCCGCGAGCACGGCATAGGGGCGCGCGTCGGCGCCGTGCTCACGACTCGCCACTCCCAGCAGCAGCGCGAGCGCCACGAGGCCGCCGACCCAGAGACCCGTCCCCACGAGATGGGTGACGTCGAAGGCTACGGCCCACAGCGTGCCCGGTGTGATCGCGGCAGCGTGACTGGAGGCGCTCACGAGAGCCAGCGCCAGCGTGGCAAGCGCCAGCGCCTCGCCGCGCGCGGCGATCCAGTTGCGTCGCGCGGCGACGTTCGCGCGCATCGCGAGGAAGGCGGCCAGCAGGACGAGGAGACCATGACGCGCGAGCCAGACCAGGCCGGGCCACGTGTCGAGAACAGCGCGCAACACGGCGCGGGGCTCGAAGGCCGCCTGGATACGGTTCTCGAAGACGGCCGTCCGCACCAGCAACCAGAGGATTCCCGAGCCCATCGCGACGAACACGACCAGGCGTGACCAGCGCACGAGCCTCCGATCCCAGCCGCGTGCGCTCGCGGCCCTGGGCAGACCGGCGAGCAAGAGCATGAAGAACATGCCCACGAGCAGCACGCACGAGGCGAGATGAATCCAGAAGACGCCGAGGAGGAGGCCCGTCATTCAACCCGGAAGGTGAACGCGCCCTCGGTGACGTCGCCGTCGATCGAGAGCACGCGCCATTGCACCTTGTACGTGCCCGGCGACAGCGGGGGAAATGTCGCGCGCAGCAGGGTTGGGTTCGTGCGATCGACGCGGCTGTCACGACGATCGACCTGCCCGCCGTGATCGTTCAGGACGCGGACAGAGCTGTATGCGGGCTCGAGGCGCTCCGTGAAGTAGAGCTTGATCTCGTCGGGCGAACGCTTCAGCCTGCTGTCGACGCGTGGCTCCGCCCTCTGGAGGACGGCGTGTCCTGCGGCAGCGGACACGGTCAGGGCGCAGGCGGCGAGCGCGAGACCGAGTCGTCTCGCGCCCGCCGAACCGATGCCCATCACGGAGCCGAAGTCTGGCTAGCTCAGTCCGGCCTTTGCCTTGTAATAGGCGACGGTGTCGCTGGTGTTCAGCCAGTACAGGTCGTAGGTCGAGCCGGTGCCGCCCGAGGTGGACACCGGCCCAGGCCCGCGGTCATAGCCGGCCGACCAGATCATCTTGTCTCCGCCGGCTGTGAACATCGGGCACGCGCCATCGATGGCCGGATTGTTGAACGGAGCCGGGACGATTGGCCCCTTCCACTCTCGACTTGCCGGGTCGTAGTGAACGAACTGCATCGTGTGGAACTTTCCGAAGTCGTGCACGGAGACCACGCCGAGCACCAACCCGTCCCTGGAGACGGCGTTGAGGCGGCACTTCAACCCGATCGAGTCCAGCAACTTGCTTTCATATCTCCTGGCGGGTTGCCAGACACCCTTGTCCATCCTGGTGGTGTAAAGGTCCGCCGTCGGAGCGGCGCCAGCCTCTCTGGGCCTGACCGAGACGAACACCGATGTATCGTCGGCGCCGGGCAGGCCGAGCGGCATGAAGCAGTGCTCGATGGCGGGGGTGTTGAGGTTGAGACTCTGGGCTTTCGTCCATTCGCCATTGGGTTGCTTGTGGGTGACCCAGATGTCCGGGTTCCCTGAACGCCGACTCATGAAGTAGAGCGTCTTGCCGTCCGGCGTGATCCGCGGCTCCTGGTCAATGGAGTCGCTGTTGACCGTGTCGGGCAGGCGTTCGGGTGGCGTCCAGTCCCCGCTCGTCCCGGGCCACTCGCCGCTCTGGCGGATGCGGTGCGTGACGAAGATGTCCGTCGTCGTGCCGAGGACCCGCTTGTCGCCGCTGCCCGCGAAGCGGGCGAAATAGATGGTGTTCCCGTCCGGTGTGATTGTCGGCTCGTAGCTGCCGAACTCGTCGTTCGGCGGGAACGGCATCTTCTTGGGGATCAACGCTTTCTCGGCGGCTCCCACTCGCCGCGACAGTGCCAGCGAGGGCACCATCGTCGCTCCAGCGACCGTGCCCGAGGCCCGAAGGAATTGTCTGCGCGACAGCCTGTTCATCGTGTCCTCCTTCTGCTCGGCTCCTTCATTCAGTCAATGCTGGGTCGTGACCAGGCCCTCTTATACACCCGCGGCTGACCGTCCACGAGAGCCCATTTGGCTCTTGCTCTACGAGGTGCTTCTCGTTCAATCCTGCGTTGTTCATGAGGACTCTGGGGGCAGACCCAGAAAGGTTATGGAGAAGACCGCCGAGAAGCGTCCGAGGCCTCAGAGGGGAGATCTTGCAACCTGAGGGCGGACCCGAGATCATCGCCCCGTTCCTCGATCGCGGCGCCTGGGGCGTGCAGGTACCACACGTCGACACCGCGGACGAAGCGCACCCGCCCCCTGACAACCTCATCCCGAAATGCCTGGGGCTCGGCGTGTAGTACTTTCACAGCACCGTGGGCCGGCTGCTCCAGCAGAGCAGCGAGGCCTATCTTAGGAAGATGCGCGAGGCCGCCACCGCGGGAAAGTGATGCAACGCTCGTCTCGGAAGTAGAGGCACCTCCTGGCCCTCGCGCTTCTGCGTGGTCAGATCGGACGGATCGGATGGGTCGCCGTGAAGCGTTGGCCGCGCGTGTTGATCAGCGTCACGCGCACGTCAGCCTTCCGGTGGGCCAGCAGCTTGCAGGTGAGCAGCGGGCTGTCGCTGAGCCCGGCCGTCAAGATGAACCGACTCACGCGCTTGCCGTCGTAGACGACGTCCATCTCGGTAAGGTGGAAGGGCTCCGCCTCCTGGACGAATCGGCCCTCGCGAAGAGCGAGCCCGGTTCGGCTCGGGTGCTCGATCTTTACCTGGAGGTCGATGATTTCGCCGCTCCCGACCGCGCCGTCGGCAACGAGCTGCCGGATGCTGATGATCGGTCCTCGGATCTCGTCGGCTTCCCGCAGCGGCCCAGCTGGCGGGCCCCCGACAGCCGGCGCAATCGTGAGCGGCGCAGCCGCCGCGAAGCGCCCATGGCGGCCGCAGGCATCGTCACGGTCCAGGTCCGCGACGTCGACCGCCGTCGCGGTCAGCGACGTACTCCCGCCAAGGTGGTGTCGCCGACTTGCGGTGATTCGGCGGTCGTCGCATCATTGAGAAAACTTCGCCAACCCTCGAGGAGACTTGATGGCGCGCATACCACTCGTCACCAGAGAGCAGATCGCCGAGAAGGAAAAGCCGGCGTATGACGCCTTCATGAAGAGTCGCGCGAATAGGCCGAACATCGGCCCCTACTCGCTGCTCTTGCACATGCCCGAGATGGCGCAGCGGCTCGAAGCGTTGCGGACCTACCTGCGCGACGAGGCCAGCTTGTCGCAGAAGCTGCAGGAGCTCGTCATGATCTCGGTCGCCAGTGAAATGGGCTGCGGCTTCATCTGGTACGCGCACGCGGCCGCGGCGCGACAGGCCGGCGTGCGCGGCGACATCGTCGACGACATTGGCGAGAAGCGCCCGCCCGCCAACCTCGAGCCTGCCGAGCAAACCGTGGTCGACTTCACGCGCGAGCTCCTGCGCAACCGCAAGGTCAGCCGGCCGACGTTCGACGCGGCCACGGCCCGCTTCGGTCAGCGCGGGACCATGACGTTGACGAACCTGATCGCGTGCTATGCGGTGCTGGCGTACAACATGAATGCCTACGAGCTGGAAGCTCCGGTGCACGCCACGGAGAAGCCCTTGCCGGCGTAGCGGCTCAGCGCCGCGTCGACGAGGCCTCGACCGCGTAGCCGATCGCCTGCTCCAGAGTCATCGTTCGGCCTTCGGTGGTAAGATCCCGCACAAATCCTGGTTGTGCCTGCCTCACCCGTCGATGAGGAGGATGCGCGATGCACCAATCGACCGTTCGACCGCGATGAGTCACGACGCCCTCGGCACGATCCTGCCGGTCGCCGGCTGGGGCGACGAGCGCAGGCGCGACCTGAAGATCACCGGCGACGCCGACCCGATATTGCCGACGCCCTTCCGCATCGGCGAGACCAGCGCCGCGGCGCTCGCGGCCGTCGGCCTCGCCGTCTCCGACCTGTGGACGCTGCGCACCGGACGTCGCCAGGACGTCGCGGTCGACACCCGGCAGGCGACCGCCTCGCTTCGCAGCGGACACTACATGCAGATGGACGGCCAGGAGGTGTCGACCGAGCGCAACACGGTGATGGGCGTCTATCCCGCCAAGCACGGTCGCTGGAGCTATCTGCATTGCAATTTCCCGAACCATCGCGCCGCGGCCCTGAGCGTGCTCGGCGTGCCGGAAGATCGCGAGGCGGTGCGCAAGGCGGTCGCGCAGTGGGACGCGCTCGAGCTCGAGGAGGCGATCATCGCCGCGAAGGGCGCCGGCGGCATGGTCCGGACCATGGACGAATGGGCCAAGCACCCGCAGGCCGCCGCGATCGCCTCCTTGCCGCTGATGGAGATCGTCAAGATCGGCGAGAGCTCGCCGGAAAAGCTTCCCGACGGCGATCGGCCGTTGTCGGGCATCCGCGTGCTCGACCTGACGCGCGTCCTGGCCGGCCCGACCTGCGCCCGCACGCTGGCCGAGCACGGCGCCGACGTCTTGAAGATCACCGGCCCGCACCTGCCGAACATCGGCTACCAGGAGTACGACACCGGTCACGGCAAGCTCTCCGCCCATTTGGATCTGCGCGAGGCGAAGGCCGTCGAGACCTTGCGCGGACTGGTGCGCGAGACCGACGTCTTCTCGCAGGGCTACCGGCCCGGGACCCTCGGCACGCGCGGGTTCTCGCCCGAGGCGCTCGCGAAACTACGACCCGGCATCGTCTTCGTCTCGCTGTGCGCCTTCGGCCACGTCGGGCCGTGGGCGTCTCGCCGCGGCTTCGACACGGTGGTGCAGACGGTCAGCGGCATCACGAGCCGCCAGGGTGAGCTGTTCCCCGGCGCCTCGCCGGGGCCGCAGTTCTATCCGGTGTCGGCGATCGACTATCTGACCGGCTATCTGATGGCGTTCGGCGCGATGGTGGCCCTCGCGCGCCGCACCCGTGAGGGCGGCAGCTGGCTCGTGCGCATCTCGCTGGCGCAGACCGGCCGCTGGCTGGTCGGACGGGGCCAGGTGCCGGAGGCCGAGCTGAAGGACGTGCCGAAAGAGTTCACGCCGGCAGAGCTCGAGCGCTGGTCGATGACGAGCGACACGCCGGTCGGTCGGTTGCGTCACCTCGGGCCGGTGCTGCGGCTCTCCGAAACGGCGCCGCGCTGGGCGCGGCCCTCGGTGCCGCTCGGCTACAACGAGCCGGTGTGGCCGGCGCGCGGCGTGTAGGCTTCGCGTTCGCGTGACCGCGCGAATCGCCGCACTCGCGCTACTCGCGCTGCTGCTCGCCGGCTGCCTGCCCGAGAAGTCAACCCATCTCATCCCCCGCGGCGGAGATGCCGCCGTCGTCGCGACCAAGATGGGACACGTCTTCGTTCTGCACCGCGAGACCGGCGCGCCGCTCCTTCCCGTCGAGGAGCGGGCCGCTCCGCAGAGCACGGTGCCCGGAGAGCAAGCGTCTCCGACGCAGCCGTTTCCGGTCCGGCCGCGCCCGCTCGTTCCGGCACGCCTCACCCCGGACGACGCCTGGGGACTGACGCCGGCCGAGCGCGACGCGTGTCGCGTGCGGATCTCGCGGCTCCGGTCCGAAGGAATCTTCACCCCGCCGAGCCTGGAGGGCACGGTCATCTTTCCCGGCTACTCCGGCGGGACGAACTGGGGCGGCGTGTCGCACGATCCCGCTCGCGGGCTCTTGATCACCGCCACGAATCGGCTCGCGTTCGTGGTCACCTTGGTCCCGCGTGAGCGGTACGAGCAGGAGCGCGCGACCTCCGCGCGTCCTGGTCGCGAATTCGCCCCGCAGCGCGGCACACCCTACGGGATGTATCGCGAGGCCCTGATCTCGCCGCGCGGTCTGCCCTGCAACGCGCCGCCGTGGGGCGCGCTGACGGCCGTCGAGCTCGCGACCGGCGATGTCCGCTGGGAGGTACCGCTCGGCGTGTCGCCGGAGGTGTCGACGATTCCCGGCTCCGTGAACCTCGGCGGGGCTCTCACCACCGCGAGCGGGCTGATCTTCATCGGCGCGGCGCGCGACACCAGATTGCGCGCCTTCGACGTCGAGACCGGGAGCGTGCTCTGGAGCGGCGAGCTGCCCGCGAGCGCGCAGGCGACGCCCATGACCTACCGCGCCCCGAGCGGCCGACAGCTCGTGGTGATCGCCGCCGGCGGGCACACCGCGCTCAGAACGAAGACGGGCGACTACATCGTCGCGTTCGCGCTGCCATGACGCACCCCCCCGGGTCCTGGTATGCTCGCGCGAAACGCTCCGTAGCCATTCTCGAGAGGTGAAGACCGCCATGAACAAGATCGTTGCCTCGCCAGAGCAAGCCGTCGCGGACATCCCCGACGGAGCGACGGTTGCCATCGCCGGATTCGGTGTCGCGCATCGCTTTGCGACGGCCCTGATCTGCGCCCTGCGCGATCAGAAAACGAAAGAGCTCACGCTCGTCTGCAACTCGCTCGGTGACGCCGGGGCGACCCGCGGCCAGATCCTCGCCGAGAACAATCAGGTGAAGAAGCTGATCGCCGCCTTCTCCGTGCGACCCGGGACGCCCACCGCCAGCGAGGAGCAGATCGCCTCCGGCAAGATGGAGGTCGAGCTGGTCCCCCAGGGCATTCTGGTCGAGCGCTGCCGCGCGGGCGGCGCCGGGATCCCCGCGTTCTACTCGCCGACCGGCGTCGACACGGATCTCGCGACCGGACGGGAGATCCGCGAATTCGACGGCAAGCGTCACGTCCTCGAGTACGCGATCCGCGTGGACTACGCCCTGCTGAGAGGCTATCGCGCGGACCGCCTCGGCAACGTCCAGTTCCGGGGCGGCAGCCAGAATTTCAACCCGAGCTTCGCCAAGGCCGCGCGGGTCGCGATCGTCGAGGTGGACGAGATCGTGGAGCCGGGCGAGATCGCGCCCGAGCTGATCGATCTGCCCGGCATCTTCGTGGCGCGCGTCGTCAAGACGACCCACGTCGTCGACGGCAAGGCCTGGCGCCGACCCGCCCGCCGGCCGGCGGATCAGCCGCGCCTCTACGACGGCAAGCCGGCGCTGACGCGTGAAGGCATCGCGCGGAACGCGGCCAGGCTCGTCAAGGAAGGCACCTACGTGAACCTCGGCGTCGGCATCCCCACGATGGTGTCGAACTATCTCGAGGGCCGCGACGTGATCCTGCACGCCGAGAACGGCGTCCTCGGCTACGGCCGGATGGTGTCGGACGAGAACGAGATCGATCCGGACATCTACAACGCCGCCGGCCAGTTCGTCGCGTTGAACCGCGGCGCGTCCTTCTTCGACAGCGTCGCGTCCTTCGAGATGGCGCGCGGCGGCCGGATCGACACGGTCATCCTGGGCGCCTACGAGGTCGATCAGCAGGGCAGCGTCGCCAACTGGAGCACGGCCGACGCCAAGCGCGGCGGCATCGGGGGCGCGATGGACCTCCTGTCCGGCAAGGGCGATCTGATCATCGTGATGGAGCACGTGGACAGCAAGGGCCGCCCCAAGCTGCGTCGCGCGTGCACGTATCCCCTCACCGGCAAGGCGTGCGTCAGCTACGTGGTGACCGACCTGGCGCTGCTGCGCTGGGAGCAGAACCGCTTCGTCCTCGACGCCGTGGCGCCGGGATTCACGCCCAAGGAAGTGATCGCGCTGACCGAGATGGAGCTCGCCGTTCCCCCGAGCGTTCGGACGATGGAGTGACAACAACTTGCTTTGCTGAGCATAATCGCGGATATTCGCCTCACTGCACCGCGACTCCGGGAGGGTAGACCATGGCGCGCCTGACGATCAACGGCAAATCGCAAGAGGTCAACGTCAATCCCAGCACGCCCCTTCTGTGGGTGATCCGTGAGCAGGTCGGCCTCACAGGCACAAAGTACGGGTGCGGTGTCGCAATGTGCGGCGCCTGCACGGTGCACGTGGACGGGAGAGCGGTCCGCTCCTGCGTGCTGCCCGTCGCCGCGGCGGAGGGCAAGCAGATCACCACGATCGAAGGCCTGGCGACCGGCAACGTGTTGCACAAGGTCCAGAAGGCCTGGGTCGACTTCGACGTGCCCCAGTGTGGTTACTGCCAGGCGGGAATGATCATGGCGGTGGCGGCCTTCCTCAAGGACAAGCCGCGACCGACCGACGCCGACATCGACGCGGGGATCACCAACATCTGCCGGTGCGGCACGTTCCAGCAGGTGCGCGAAGCCATTCACGCCGCGGCCAAGGCATAGGGGGAGAGCCATGATCACCAGGACCCCGAAGATCAATCGCCGCTCGTTCGTCATCGGCACCGCTGCCGCCGGCGCCGGGCTCACCCTTGGCCTGAAGATCCCGTTCGGTACCAGCGTCGTGCGCGCGCAGGACGGCTCGCCCGAGATCAACGCCTGGGTGGTCATCCGCCCGGACGACACGGTCGTGATCCGGATCGCGCGCTCGGAGATGGGACAGGGCACGCTCACCGGTCTGGCGCAGATGGTGGCGGAAGAGCTCGAGTGCGACTGGACGAAGGTGACCACCGAGTACCCGACACCAGGCCAGTCCGTCGCGCGCAAGCGCGTGTGGGGCGATTTCTCCACGGGCGGCAGCCGCGGCATCCGGCAGTCCAACGAATACGTCCGCAAGGGCGGCGCCACGGCTCGCGTGATGCTGGTCCAGGCCGCCGCCAACGCGTGGGGCGTCCCGGCCGCCGAATGCAGCGCCGCCAATAGCGTCATCACGCACAAGCCCACCGGGCGTACGACCACTTACGGCAAGGTGGCGGAGGCCGCGGCGAAACTGCCCCCGCCCGGCGAGGTGGCGCTCAAGGATCCCAAGGAGTGGAAGATCATCGGGAAGTCGGTGAAGCGCCTGGATACCGTCCAGAAGGTGACGGGCGCGCAGGTCTACGGCTTCGATCTGAAGATGCCGGGAATGCTCAACGCCGCCATCAAGGATTGCCCGGTGTTCGGCGGTAAGGTGAAGAGCTTCGAGGCGGCCAAGGCCAAGAGCATGCCGGGCGTGAAGCACGTGGTCCAGGTCGGCGATTCCGCGGTCGCGGTCGTGGCGGACACCTGGTGGGAGGCCAAGACCGCGCTCGACGCCCTGCCCATCACCTGGGACGAGGGGCCGAACGCGAGCGTGTCGAGCGCGACGATCGCCGAGTCACTCAAGGCCGGCCTCGACGCCGACCAGGCCTTCGTGCGGACCCAGACCGGCGACGTGAAGGGCGCGATCGCCGGCGCCGCCAAGAAGGTCGAAGCGGTGTACGCGTATCCCTTCCAGAACCACGCGCCGATGGAGCCGATGAACGCGACGGCCAAATACACGGCCGACCGCTGCGAGGTCTGGGTGCCGACGCAGAACGGCGAGGCCGCGTTCGCGGCGACCCTGGCCGCGTCCGGCCTGCCGGCCGACAAGTGCGACGTCTACAAGATAGGGGTCATCGGCGGCGGCTTCGGTCGCCGCGGCGCCTTCCACGACTACGTCACGCAGGCCGTGCTGATCGCCAAGCAGATTCCGGGCACGCCGGTGAAGCTCCTGTGGACGCGCGAAGAAGACATGACGCACGGCCGCTACCACCCGGTCATGCAGGCGAAGATGAGCGGGGGGCTGGACGCGAACGGAAATCTCGTCGGGCTGCACATGCGGCTGTCGGGCCAGTCGATCCTGGCCGCGGTGTTCCCGCAAAACCTCCAGGACGGCCGGGACAACGCCACGTTCCAGGGCCTGGATCCGAGCGGCGATTTCAGCCTCGGCTACACCGTGCCCAATCTCCTGATCGACCACGCGATGCGCAACACGCACGTCCCGCCCGGCTTCTGGCGCGGCGTGAACATCAACCAGAACGCGATCTTCCTGGAATGCTTCATGGACGAGCTGGCCCTGGCCGCGGGTCAGGACGCGCTGGAGTTCCGGCGCAAGCTGATGAGCAAGCATCCCAAGCACCTGGCGGTGCTCAACGCCGTCGCCGACCGCGCGGGATGGGGTAAGCCTGCGCCGCAGGGCGTGCATCGCGGGCTCGCGCACATGATGGCCTTCGGCAGCTACGTGGCGGCGTGCGCGGAAGTGTCCGTCACCGGCGGCGACAAGGTGAAAGTGCGCCGCATCGTCTGCGCGACCGATCCGGGCCACGCCGTCAACCCGGCGCAGATCGAGCGCCAGATCGCCGGGTCGTTCGTCTACGGTCTCTCGGCGGTCTTCATGGAAGAGTGCACGGTGAAGAACGGCGCTATCGAGCAGACGAACTTCAACACGTACGACTCGATGAAGATCGCGCAGATGCCGAAGGTCGAGTCGATCATCATGCCGTCCGGCGGGTTCTGGGGCGGCGTCGGTGAGCCGACGATCTGCGTGGCCGCGCCGGCGGTCCTGAACGCGATGTTCCGGGCGACCGGCAAGCGCATCCGTACGTTCCCGCTCAAGAACCACGGCGTCCAGATGGTGTGAGCGATGCGTCGTGCCGTGGCCGCCGCGATCGCGTGCATGTGGATCGCGGCGGCCACCGTCGCTCCGGCCGAGCCGCCGGCCGGCGCCGCGGCGTGCTCGGGTTGTCATCCTTCGGCGGCGGGCGGGCCGTCGCCCGTCACGCGGCTCGCCGGGCGCGATCGCGCCGAGATCATCAAGGCCATGCAGGATTTCCGTTCGGGCGCACGAACCGGCACGGTGATGGACCGCATCGCCAAGGGATTCACCGACGCCGAGATCCAGGCGATCGCGGCCTGGTACGCCGCGCAGCGGTGAAGGCGACTCGCCGACACTTTCTCAAGCTCAGCGGCGCGGGGATCGCCGCGGCCGCCCTTCCGCCGCGCCCAGCCCGTGCTCAGGCGGCCGGGCCGCGCGTGGTAGTCGTCGGCGGCGGGTTCGCGGGCGCAAGCTGCGCCCGCGCTCTGCGCCAGGCCGACCCGCGCATCGTGGTGACCCTGGTCGAGCCGAACGCGACATTCATCGCGTGTCCCCTCAGCAACTCGGTGATCGGCGGACTGCGCGAGCTCTCCGCCCAGCAGTTCACCTACGAGCGCGTCGCCGCCGACGGCATCACGCTCGCTCGCACGAGCGCAACCGCCGTCGACGCCCAGGGCCGATCGGTCACGCTCGCCGACGGCGCGCGGCTGCCGTACGACCGGCTCGTGCTGGCGCCCGGCATCGACATCCGCTGGGGCGCGCTCCCCGGCTACGACGAGGCGGCGGCCGCCCAGATGCCGCACGCGTGGCGCGCGGGCGAGCAGACCCTGCTGCTGCGTCGCCAGCTCGAGGCCATGGACGACGGCGGGCTCGTCGTCATCTCGGCGCCGGCCAATCCGTTCCGGTGCCCACCGGGGCCCTACGAGCGCGCAAGCCTGATCGCCCACTTCCTCAAGACGAAGAAGCCGAAATCCAAGCTGATCGTCCTCGACGCGAAGGAGGCGTTCTCGAAGCAGCGGTTGTTCCAGGCCGCGTGGGCCGAGCTCTATCCCGGCCTGCTCGAATGGGTGCCGCTCTCCAAGGGCGGCAACGTCACCTCGGTCGACCCCACGACGCGCACCCTGGTGACCGACTTCGGCCGGCACCAGGCGAAGGTCGCCAACGTCATCCCGCCCCAGAAGGCCGGCCGCATCGCGGAGGTGGCCGGCGTCGCGGACCGCTCAGGCTGGTGCCCGATCGACCCGGCCACGTTCGAGTCGAAGCTGCAGGCCGGCATCCACGTCATCGGCGACGCCGCGATCGCCGGCGCGATGCCGAAGTCGGCGTTCGCCGCGAACTCCCAGGCCAAGGTGTGCGCGGCGGCCGTCGCCACTCTCCTGGCCGGCCGCACGCCGTCCACGCCCAAGCTGATCAACACCTGCTACAGCCTGGTGGCGCCCGACTACGGCATCTCCGTCGCCGGCGTGTATCAGCCCACGGGCGGGCAGCTCGCCGACGTTGCCCGGCGCCGGTGGCGTGAGCCCGTCGGACGCGCCGCGCGCGACGCGGACGGCGGAGGCGGTGCTCGCCGAGGCCTGGTTCCGCACGATCACCACCGAGGCGTTCGGATGAGATTCGCCGCCGTAGTCGCCGCCGCCTGCTGCGCGGTGGGCGCGGTGAGCGGCGGTGCGGCGAACGCGCAGGACTCGATCGCCACCTCGCTCACCGGTGCCAAGGGCGATCCGGCACGCGGCCGAGCGATCGTCGCCAACCGCCAGGTCGGGCTGTGCCTGCTCTGCCACAGCGGGCCGTTCCCCGAGGAGCCCTTCCAGGGCAATCTCGCGCCCGATCTCGCGGGCGCCGGCAAGCGCTGGTCCGAGGGCCAGCTGCGCCTGCGAATCGTCGATTCCAGTCGCGTCATCCCCACCACGATCATGCCGGCGTATCATCGAACCGATGGGCTCGTGCGGGTGGCGCCGGCGTGGCGCGGCAAGCCCGTCCTGAGCGCCGAGCAGATCGAGGACGTGGTGGCTTTTTTGACGACCTTGAAGGACTGATGGCACGCGAGACGTCGCGTCGCGAGTTCCTCGTGGGCGCCGCGGCCGGGCTGGGGCTCGGCGCCGTCGTCACCGTCGTGCCCGCGCACGCGACCCCCGACACCATGCAGGACGCCATCCGCAAGATCGTCGGCACCTCCGCCGTCTCGAAGGGCCGGGTGAAGCTCGAGCTGCCGCCGCTCTCCGAGAACGGCAACACCGTGCCCCTCACGGTCAGTATCGAGAGCCCGATGACGCCCGCCGACCACGTGCGGGCGATCCACGTCTTCACCGAGCAGAACCCGCAGCCCGACGTCGTCAGCTTCCGGTTCGGGCCGCGCGCCGGGCACGCGCGCGTGTCGACCCGGATCCGGCTCGCCAACACGCAGAACGTGACCGCGATCGGCGAGCTGAGCGACGGCTCGTTCTGGTCCGCCAGCGCCGCGGTCGTGGTGACCCTGGCCGCCTGTCTCGAGGACGCGTAGCCGTGGCCAGCGCGCTCGTCAACGTGCCGGCACGCGCCCGACGCGGCGAGATCATCGAGATCAAGACCTTGATCTCGCATCCGATGGAGACGGGCTACCGCCGCACGCAGCTCGGCGCGCGGATCCCGCGCGACATCATCCGCCTCTTCGTGTGCACCTACAACGGCACGGAGGTGTTCCGGGCCGAGCTCCATCCGGCGATCGCCGCGAATCCGTTCTTCGTCTTCTCGACCGTCGCCGTCGAGAGCGGGAGCCTCGCGTTTCAGTGGACCGGCGACAACGGCTTCTCGGCGACCGAGACCGCCACCATCACCGTCGATTGAGCGGGAGAGCTCTCCGCCTCCTCGTCGCGCTCTCGGTGGTCGTGTCCGTCGGCGCGGCGCTCGCCGGCGAGATCCCGCTGGCCGAGCGCCGCTCGGGCTACGAGTTCATGGCCCGCGAGACGCGCGCGATGCAGGACGACGACGACCGCCAATCCCGGGATGCTTTCGGTCCTCGAGGGCGGCGCGCTCTGGGCGCGCAAGACCGGCGCCGCCGGCCGCGCCTGCGCCGATTGTCACGGCGACGCGCGCGCCAGCATGAAGGGCGTGGCCGCGCGCCATCCGGCGTTCGACGCCGGCCTGAAACGGCCCGTGAACCTGGAGCAGCGCATCAACCTGTGCCGGACCGATCGGCAGCAGGCGCCGGCGCTCGCCTACGAGAGCCGCGAGCTCCTGGCGCTCACGGCGTACGTGGCGCGCCAGTCGCGCGGCGTGCCGATCGACGTCGCCGTCGACGCGCGGACGCGACCCTTCCTCGACAGCGGCCGAGCGGCGTTCTACCGGCGCCAGGGCCAGCTGAACCTCGCCTGCAGTCAGTGTCACGACGATCACTGGGGCCGGCGACTGGCCGGCAACGCGATCCCGCAGGCGCATCCGACCGGCTATCCCGTCTACCGGCTCGAGTGGCAAGGCCTCGGCTCGCTCCAGCGGCGGTTGCGCAACTGTCTGACCGGCATCCGCGCCGAGCCGTACGAGTATGGCGCGCCCGAGCTCGTCGAGATCGAGCTGTTCCTGATGTGGCGCGCGCGAGGGATGGCGATCGAGACGCCCGGCGTTCGGCCGTGAGGACGGCGCCGACAGTGAGGTGCTAGACTCCCGCCAAGCGTTCGCACGATGGCGTGAGGCGGAGGGACGACATGCGCGCGGTGACCTTTTCCCAATTGGGTGGCCCTGAAGTCCTGCAGGTGTCCGAACTGCCCGAGCCGCAGCCAGGCCCCGGCGAGGTGCGCATTCGCGTCGCGGCGGCGACGGTCAACCCCACCGACATCAGCTTCCGCAGCGGACGGCAGCTGACCACCGCCCAGCTGTCCGAGATGGGCGTGGTGCCACCCTACATCCCGGGCATGGAGCTGGCCGGAGTAGTAGACGCCGTCGGCGCGGGTACCAGCTGGCGCACCGGTGACCGCGTGATGGCGATCGTCAATCCGCGCCGTCCCGGCGGCGGCGCGCAGGCCGAGCTGGTGGTCGTTCCGGCCGCGTCCGTCGCCCGCGTGCCCGAGGGAGCCAGCCTGGAAGCCGCCGCCACCCTGCCGATGAACGGGCTGACCGTTCGCCTGGCGCTGGACCGTCTGGCGCTCAAGCCGGGGCAGACCCTGGGGGTCACCGGCGCGGCCGGCGCGGTCGGCGGCTACGCGGTCGAGCTCGGCGTCAGCGAAGGCCTGCGCGTGATCGCCGTGGCGCGCCCGCAAGACGAAGCGCTGGTGAAGCGCTTCGGCGCGAAGACGTTCGTGCCCAGCGGCGATGCGGCGATCCGCGGCCTCTACGACGCGGCGCCCGGCGGCGTCGATGGATTGATCGACGCGGCGGTGCTCGACGGTGCCGTCCTGCCCGCGATCCGCGATGGCGGCAAGCTGGCCACCGTCCGCGGCTTCGCCGGGCCATCCGAGCGAGGGATCACGATCGAGCCGGTGCGGGTGCTCTCGTACGTGCTCAACCAGGAAGCGCTCGACCGGCTGGGCCGTCTCGTCGGCGAGGGCCGGCTCACGCTGCGCGTGGGCGAGACGTTCCCGCCCGAGCGTGCGGCGGACGCGCAGCGCAAGATGGCGGCCGGCGGGACTCGAGGACGGCTGGTAATCGTCTTCTAATAATAGCGGCGCCTCAGCCGGCGGAGCCCCAGCCCCGCGACGGCTTGCGGCGCCCACATCTAACAATAGTGGAGTGACGCGATGACGGACGGCAAAGGGCCGCTGAACGGTATCCGCGTGATCGATCTGGGCCGCCATCAGGCGGGGCCTCGCTGCGCGCAGGTGCTCGCCCGTCTGGGGGCCGAGGTCATCAAGATCGAGCGGCTGGGCGGCGAGGAGACTCGGTATCACGCGCCGTGGGTCAGCAAGCAGAGCGCGTACTGGGTTCAGTACAACAGCGGCAAGAAGAGCGTCAGCATCGACCTGCGCCGTGAGGAAGGCAAGACGGCCCTGCGCAAGCTGATCCAGGTGTCCGACGTGCTCGTGCAGAACTTCCGGCCGGGGACGATCGAAGAGATGGGCTTCGGCTACGACGTGCTGAAGGCGCTGAACCCCCGGATCATCATGGTCAACGTCTCCGCGTACGGGCAATTCGGTCCCTATCGCGACCAGATCGGCTACGACCCGATCGGCCAGACCATGTCCGGCGTCGCGATGGTCACCGGCGAGGACGGCATGCCGCCGATTCGCGCAGGCGTGCCGATCATCGATCGCACCACCGCGCTTCACTCCGCGATCGGCACCCTGGCCGCCCTCCTCGAGCGCAGCATCTCCGGACAGGGGCAGAGCATCGACGTCTGCCTGGCGGACTCGGGCTACAGCATGACCGAGATCCCCATCACCGCCTACCACGGGGCCGGAACCGAGCCGCAGCGGGGCAAGTCCGACGCGCCGCCCAGCGGCATGTACCCCTGCAAGGACGGCTGGGTCCTGATCGCCGCCGGCGACCAGCATCACTGGCATCGCGTGTGCGCGGCGCTGGGCAAGCCCGACGTGGCGCGACGACCCGCGCTTCACCACCCGCCGCGAGCGCGGCAAGCATGCCGAGATCGTGAACGAGGCGATGCGCGAGCTGATGGCCGCCGATGACGATGAAGGATGCCATCGCGCACTTCACGCGCCACGACGTGGTCGCCGCTCCGGTGAACACGATCGCGCAGGCGGCGCAGGATCCTCATCCCTGGGAGCGACGGGCGATGGTCGAGGTCCCCGATTTCCTGGCCGGCACGATCGCGGTGTCCGGCGACTTCTGGCACTTCAGCCGCACGCCGGCCGTCGTCGGCTCCACGCCCAAGGTGGGCGAGCACAACGAGGAGGTGCTCGGCCTCCTCGGCTATTCAGCCGACGAGATCGCCGGGCTGTACGCGAAGGACGTGATCAGCAAGTCGCATCACTACGACACGCTGTCCGGCTGAGCCGGCAGATCCAATCTCGCGAACTGGAGAGATGACCGTGGCAAGACTACCCCTGGCGACCAGAGAGAGTGTTCCCGAAGCCCAGCGGACGATCTTCGACGAGATGGTGAAAGGCCTTGGATCTGTCCCCCGCTACGGCCCGGGCTCCGTCCTGATCCACGTGCCGAAGGCGCATCAGTGGGCCACGTTGCTGAACCACTACCTTCGCGAGGAATCCTCGCTGCCCAAGAAGATCCAGGAGCTCGCGATGCTGGTCACCGCGCGAGAGCTGGACTGCCAGCACATCTGGAACGCGCACGCGGCCTCGGCCCGCAAGGCCGGCGTGCGCAGCGAGCTCGTCGACGCCTTGCGAGACCGCAAGGAGCTGCCCGCGCTGGCTGCCGACGAGGGGGCGGTGGTGCACTACGGCCGCGAATTCTTCCGCACCCGCCGCGTGAGCCGCGGGGCGTTTCAGGCGGCGCTGGAGCAGTTCGGCCGCCAGGGCGTCGTCGAGCTCGGGTCTGGTCATGGGCAACTACAGTCTTCTGGCCCTGCTGATCAATTCGTTCGACACCGACCTGCCGCCGGATCGGACCGAGCCGCTCCTGCCCGTGTAGTCAGCTATCACGGCTGACGAGCACCGCCACGGCTACGCCGGGGCGGTTGCGAGCTTTGGGGGGCTTGGGGGGCGCTCGCGAGCCCCCCATCTAGAGGGTCCCGCGAGGCGTCTCCGCGCGCATGTCCATAGGCGTCTTCCCGGGCGGCAGCGGCGGGCGGCGCACCAGGTCGTCGATGGCGACGCCGGCCTCGTAGTCGCGGATCAGCTGCTCGGGGTCGAAGATGACGCCGATGGGGTTCTCAGCGAAGTCCGGGCCCGTGAAGTAGGCGCGGCACTCCTCCATCGTGGCGAAGTTGTCGATCTGGAGCTCCACGCGCAAGCCGTCGGGGTCGCGATAGTACATGGAGGTCGTCGGCCCGTGGTTGATGCAGCGCGCGGGCTCGATCCCGCTGGCCTTCAGCCGCCGGTACGTCGCCAGCAGCTCGCCCAGACCTGTGTAGGTGTAGGCGATATGGTGCACGCCGGCGGCCGCCGGATCCGGCGCCGGGCTTCCGGGCGTGTTGAGGACGGCCACCCGGTGATGCTCGTCGTCGTAGGTCAAGAACGCGATGAAATCGTTGCGGAAGGCCACACGCGCCTGGAGCACGGTGGCGTACCAGGCGATCACCGCGTCATAGTTGGCGCTCTTCAGCACGACGTGCGCGAACTTCTCCGGGGCGATCTTCTGCGAGGACGCCGGAAGGGTTCGGGTCGCGGCAGCCACTGTGTTCATCACGTCCTCCATGGGCTCGGGTGAGGGCCTTGATTGTATCGCCACTACGAGCACTCGGCGATCTTGAACTCGACCCTCCGATCGAGCGCGTCACGCGCATCGTCGGTCCCCGTGCCGACGAGATTCTCCCGGAAGCCCATCCCCGACGCCTTGGTCCGCGGTGCGAGCTGGGGCGCCTCCCTCTCGAGGCGCTGCTTGATGTACGAGGCGCGCTGCAGAGAGAGGCGGTCGTTGTACGGCGCTGATCCAGTGAGGCTGGTGTGGCCCACTACGTTCATACACACCCGCGCCAGCACCGCCTGTCGCGCGATTTGCCGCAACCAGAAGCCGTACGGTCCGCTGACTTGCGGGTCGGACCAGAAGTTGGTCGTCCCGGGATTGAACAGGAACTTCACTCCGAGGTTGTTGTCGCTCAATCCCATCGCGACGACCTTGCCGAAGGCTTCCTCCGCCTCGTTCGTGCGACGGAGCTTCCACGAAGCGAGGTAGATCCCGTTGAGCACTCGCAGCTGATCGCCGCCCGGCTTGGCCGCCGCGTCCTGGTAGAGCGTGAGCGCGTCCTGGAAGCTCCCGCTGTTGTAGGCGACGGTCGCCTCGCTGATGGCCGTCGCCGTGGCCACGCGCTCGTAGTAGACCGGGTCCGCCCGCTGACCGGCCGGCGTCTTGGCGGTGCTGATGTAGCCATCGACGACCTTGTCCTTCACCAGGATCGGGCTGTCGCGATGATAGGGCGTGGGCGTCGTATCCAGCGCCTCATCGCGAGCGCGGGACGACGCCTGGGCCACGACCATCCCCGTCTTGAGATCCGTCAGCGCCAGGTCGATCTGGAACACCTGGCCGGCCCCCGGTTGGCCGCTCGCGATGCGCGTCATCGTCCCGGTCAACAGATACTGCGCCTGGCTCAGGGTGGCGACCTGGAAGGGCAAGATACCGAACTGGGAGTTGTTGCTCTGGAGCCGCTCCGCCACTCGTTGCTCGAGCAGGATGGTCGTCACGGTCTGCTGGCCGGAGGCGGCGTCGACCATGGGGTCGATCACCACACCGAGCTTGGCCGCCGTCGCACTCGGTCCCGGCGGTTTCGGCATCTGAGCCATCAGCAGGTCGGTCGCCACGACCACCGCCTCCTCGAAACTGCGCTCGGAGGTGTCGCTGGTCGGCGCTGGAGGCGGAGTCGGCGCTGGCGCCGACTTGGAGCACCCGGCGACGATCAACAGCACGGCGGCGTGAGCCAGGAGCGCGCGAATCGTCATCGGCAGTCCCTTCTGAGGAGGGTGAACTCGTCGGCCGTCAGCACTTCGCCGAGCGATGCCCGCTCCAGAATATCGCTGCATCGGGGTGAAACCGCAGTTCTTGGCGGAGCCGCCGGGGCTTCTCGACCTTCGGAGCGGCGGGGGGCCGACGGTCGGGGGCCCGAGGACTGGCGGCGGTGTCGCGCTCGGGGCGCTCGAGAAGACGACGGCCCCATAGCCTTCCGAGCATGGCGTCGTGGCACCGCAGATGACTTTTCCGGCCAACGATCCGAGGACGTCGATCTCCCGCCGCTCGTCGGAAACGATGGCGAGCAGCTCGGCATTCGTCGGCGCCTGTAGATCGGGGAGCTTCAATGTTTGCCCAGGCCGGATGCGATTGTTCGTCTCCGCCGACCTGGGGAACAGCATCGCCACGAACAGCACGGCGCCGTCGGCCTGGTTGGTCGAGGCGGCCAGCACGTACACGTAGCCCGGGCGGGACGAGGTGATGAGGACCGCGCCTCGTTCGACGACCGCGGTCACCGCATGCCCGCGATCGCGGCCCTCGAAGATCTCGCTCAACATCTGCCTCAGGCTGGGGGGCTTGTCGGGAGTGCGAGAGGCCGGCGGGGCCACGGGCACCTTGGCCGGCCGCGCTACGTGTTGATCGGCGGCTCCGGGTGCTGGTTTTCCGGAAATGGAGGCTGACTTCTCATTTCGCAGGAGGAAAAACCAGCCGGCGGCCATCCCCGCGAGGAACACGATCCCGGCCACGGCAGCGAGCGCCAGCCGGCGCGTCCTGCGGCGTCTAGCGGCCTCGAGGTATCGGACGACCTCGACCAGCGCAGGGTCCACGCCCGACCGAGACGGCATCACCACTGTCGGCTCACCGTCGTCCGGATGTGGCGTCTTGTTCATCGGGAGGCTCCCGCGACTATAGCCTACGATGCGTCGGCGGGCACCTCGGCGAGCAGGCGGCCGAAACCCGGCAGGCGGTCGGCGCTGTCGAACGCGCGCAGCATCGCCCAGACCGACGCCTGATTCGTGGTGACGACCGGCTTCTTGAACTCCCGCTCCCAGGCCGCGATCGACGGCAAGGTCGGGAAATTGCCCCCGGGCACCACGAAGGCCTCGATCTCCGGCCGATCGAGCCTGGTGAACGCATCGCGCGCGTTCTGCGGGCCGAGCTTCCCGATCGCGTACGAGTCGGTCGCGCGGAATCCTTCGAGCGCGATCGTGTCGAGCCCGTGCTTCGACTTGAAGTAGCGCGCGGCTCGGTCGTTGACCACGTCCGAGTAGGGCGACACGATGGCGACGCGGCGCGCGCCGAGGGCCCGCACGGCGCGGCCGACGGCCTGCGCCGACGTGATCGCCGGAACGCCGGCGCCGGCGCTCATCCGCTTCGTGACGACGTCGTCGTAGTCGTCGGCGCAGAGGCTGGCGGAGGTCTGGGCCAGGATCACCAGCTCGACCCTGGCCGTTCCGAGCAAGCGCGACTGATGGTCGATGTCCTCGTCGCGGCTCGGCGAGAAGCTGCCGCCGCCGCTCGACATGAGGCGCCCGACGTGCGCCTGATAGGTCGGTGGCAAGAGCCGGCACTCCATCTCGACGGTCGTGTTCGTGGAGGGAATCAGCACGCCGAAGTGTCGGGTCATGGTGACTCCTCCAGGCGTCAGGGGCGCAGCGGGATCAGCGGCGGCCCGGCGACGATCCGGTTGGCGATGCGCCCGAGGCGCTCGACCTCGTAGACGATCTCGTCCCCGACCGCCAGCCACGGGTACGCGGCAGCGTCGCGCGCCCGCAGCTCGGCCAGACAGCCGTTGCCGCAGGTGCCCGTGCCCAGCACGTCGCCCGCGCACACCTTCGTCCCGCGAGAGGCGTACGAGATGATCTCGCCGATGGACCAGTAGGCGTTCGCCCACTTGTCGCGGCCGTATTCGCGGCCGTTGACCGAGACGACCATCTCGAGATCGTAGCCGTTCTGACGCCGCCACGGCTCGATCTCGTCCTTCGTCACGAGCCATGGGCCGAGCGTCGTCGCGGTGTCCTTGCCCTTGGCCGGGCCGAGGCGCATCTCCATCTCGTTGCGCTGCACGTCGCGGGCGCTCCAGTCGTTGAACAGGCAGAAGCCGACGACGTGATCGGCGGCGTTCTTCGGGTCGAGGTTGAAGCCGTCGCGCCCGATGACGACGCCGATCTCGCACTCGAAATCGAGGTTCTGGCAGCCCGGCGGCATCGGTACGGGATCGTGGGCGCCCACCAGCGCGTGCGGGTTCGTGAAGTAGAACACCGGGATCTCGAAGAACTGTTTGGGAAGCTCGAGGCCCTGGGACTTCCGGATCACCTCGATGTGCTGACGGAACGTCATGAAATCGCGCACGGCGGGCGGCCGCGATATCGGCGGCAGCAGGCGCACGCGGTCGAGCCGCACCACTTCGTCGGGCGACGCCAAGGTCTTGGCCCCGGCCGCGGCGAGCCGCTCACCGTCGTCACCGAGCAGGTCGATCAGCCGCGGCCCCGCCGCCATCGCGTGGATCTCGTCGCCTCGCACCACGCCGATCCGCTCCGTGGTCGCGGGGGGAATCTGAAAGGTCGCCCAGCGCATGAGAGCCTCCTCCGCCTCACGTCCTCGCGCAAGGTGCGGCGAGTATATACTTCACGCGGCGATTTGGGCTCTGCCTTCTGCCCCGAAGGAGTGACCATATCTTTGGCTCGAAGCAAACCCGCCGAGGAGACCCCGCAGCGTGCCACCGTCGTGATCACGGCCCACTACGACGCCCAGCTTCATTTTTGTAGTGGACAAGCCGTCGCATTCGATAAGATCAAGTCGATCGATGTCGTCAAGGTCTACGCAGAGCACGCAGGCATACGGGTTGTCCTCGTCGACGACAAGGTGATCAACGCTTCGCTTGGCGCCGGCAGCTCCATCTATGGGTTCGGCGGCGAAAACGAGCTGGGTACGTTCGGCATCACGGTGGATCGATTGAAGCTGGTCGTCTTTCGACGCTAGCCGCGGATGAGCCGAGTTCTCTTCGCAGTACTCGGCCTCACCCTCGCCGCTTGCGCCGGTCCGGTGCTAGCCATCCGCGACGATCCCAAGGTCGTCCACGCCGAACACGCCCGGAGCGCCGTCGCCACGGGCGAGCCGAGCCTGCCGACGCGCAACGTGCTCTTCGAGCTGGGCTTCTTCGACCGATTCGCTGAGCGCCCCGAAACCGCGCTGGCCGATCTCCATCGAGCCATGGTCGGCGTCGGGGGGCGATCCGGGCCTCCTCTTCGCCTTGGCCGAGCTGTCCTTCCTGCAGGGGCAGTCTGCTAAGCGACGAGACTATCAGCTGGCGGCCGCCGTCTACGCTTACGCCTTCCTCTTTCCTGAGGGAGCCGGCGCAGCTCCAGGGCGATTCGACCCGCGCGTTCGGATCGCCGCTGACCTCTACAACTGGGCTCTGGCGACAGGGTTCTCGTCGGAGGACGGGTCGGAAGTCGCCCTGCGCGGCGGCACGTTCGCGCTGCCGTTTGGACAGATCGAGGTGAGTTTTGATCCCGCCGCTCTGCGCGCCGGGGACCGCGAGTTGTACAAGCTCATCCCGGTCGGGGAGCTGCGGCTCGAAGGGTTCGCAATGCGGTACCGCTGGCCGGGCCTCGGCACCCCGCTCGCCGCGTCGAACCGACTCATCGACGCCTCGCGACCCGGCCGCGACATGGTGGCGCCGCGCCTGCAGGTACCGCTCACCGCGCTTCTGCGGATCCCATCGGCCCGGCGCGCCCTGGTGCAAGAGCAATCGCTCACGGGCATCTTGGAGATCCACCTCGCGTGGGACAGGGAGTCCGTCTCGATTGCCGGCGAGCAAGTTCCCATCGAGAACGAGCCGTCGGCGGCCCTTGCCCTCACGTTCACAGGCGTGCCGATCTTCGAGCTCGAGACGCTGGGGCTGCTTGGCCGGCTCAGCGGGGTGCTGCAGGAACGACCCCCGCTCGTATCCGCGACCCCCTATCGGCCGGGACTCATCCCGGTCGTCTTCGTGCACGGCACGGGCTCGAGCATCGTGCGGTGGGCGGAGATGTTCAATCGTCTCAGCGCCGACCCCGAGATCCGCAGCCGGTTCCAATTCTGGTTCTTCCAATACGATTCGGGCAACCCCATCGCGCTGTCGTCGCTCCGCCTGCGCGAGGCCGTAACCACGGCGGTTGCGCGACTTGATCCCGACGGGCGGGATCCGGCCCTGCGTCAGATGATCTTGATCGGCCACAGTCAGGGAGGGCTCCTGGTCAAGATGCAGGTCGTCAGCACAGAAGATCGGCTCTGGAACGCGGTGAGCAGCAAGCCGCTGGACGAGCTGCAGCTGTCCGATCAGACCCGCGATCTGTTCCGCCGCGGGCTCTTCGTCGAGCCGTCGCCCAACGTGACACGAGTGATATTCGTCTGCACCCCGCATCGCGGGAGCTTCGTGGCAGCTCGGCGCGTTCTCGCCAACCTCACGCGAGGGCTGTTGACCCTGCCCTTCGCGCTCACAGGGGTCTCGGACGATCTCGCCCGGAATCCAGGCGCCGCGAGAGCCGGGTTCCTTCCGACGGCTGTCGACAACATGTCGCCGGGGAACCCGTTCATCCTCGGTCTGCAGGCGATCCCCGTCGCTCCATCCGTCAAGGTCAACTCCATCATCGCGGTCGAAGGGGACGGGCCCTTCGACCAGGGCGACGATGGCGTGGTCCAGTACTCTGCGGCCCACATCGAGCCGGTCGAGTCGGAGCTGGTCGTGCGCTCGGGCCATTCCGTCCAGGGCAACCCCAACGCCATCGAGGAGGTTCGGCGCATTCTGCGGCTGCACGCGGGCGGGAAGTGAAGCCTGGAGGCGAACGCTCCGTTAGAGGGCTCGAGCCTACTTGCCCGTCGGGAACGAAAACTGGATTTGCGCGCGCACGATCCAGTCCGGTGCGCCCGCAGGACGCTTCACGAGCTTGTAGGCGCCGAGCTGCACGCTGATCGACCGCTGACCGAGATCGAACACTTTGCCGATGTCGAGGCCGACCGGCACCGTCCACGCGTTGCGCGAGTCGGCTGTCCAGTCGTAGCTGTTGACGGGGTCGAACTGCGCGTACCAGCCGCCCGGGAAGTTGTAGCTGACGAGGATCTCGAAAGACGTCAGATTGACCGCGTCGCGATCAGGATCGCCGCCGAACGACCAGAGGTGGCTCACCAGGACGCCGTTGAACCAGGGCCCATTCGAGTAGGCGAGGGCGCCGGTCGGCCCGGCGGACCACTTGCCCGTGCCGAGCCCGGTGGCCGACGCGGTCGGGAACAGAAAGATCGGACCGATGCCCCAGATCCATCGATCCGCATCGGTGGGCGTGAGAAACAACGAGAGCTGCAGGTCTTGCAATCCGAACGCTTCGTCCGGAGGGGGCTCGTACGTTACGGAGAGCGAAGGCTGCACGATGATGGTCCAGTCCGACGTCAGTGAGAACGGCAGGTTAGGTTGAATGTTGAGGCTCTCGCCCGTGCGGCGCTCCGCCCCCACCCCGAAGCCGGTGATGAACAAGAACGGCACGGTCACCGCCTGGGCGAACGGATTCTTGTGCTGTTTGGCGAGCTCCTGGAGGCTCGGCTTGTCCTTCGCTGGCGCCGGCGCCTCCTGCGCCGTCGCCGGGGATGAGAGGGCCCAGCAGGCGACGACACCGGCGACGGCGACGATCCGGAACGATGGGCGCGCGCGCATGCGGTACACACTAAGATACCGGGCCGAGTCACATCCCACCTAAAGGAGCCTTGCGACCGGGGTGCTGGAGGGTTGAAATGCGGCCGACGAAGGCGTTGCCCCAGCTCGGAGTCGATCTCTTCCTGACCGACGGAGGTATCGAGACAACCTCGTCTTCCATGAGGGGCTGGAGCTCCCGGATTTCGCCGCCTTCGATCTTCTGAAGCGCCCCGAGGGCGAGCGAGCCCTCCGGAAGTACTTCCGCACCTACGCCGATCTGGCGAAGACCTTAGGCACCGGGCTGATTCTCGAGAGCGCCACGTGGCGCGGCGCTGGCCGAGCGCCAGCCGTGGGCGGAGCGAATTCGCGGCCTGCGCGCCAACGCCTCGCGCAAGAGCCACGCCGAGCTGAACGAAGCGGCCGAGCTCGACGTAGGCGACCCGGTCGAGCTCGGCGCGGAGCACGCGCAGCTCAAGCGACGACAGCCGCAGCTCACCGTGATGGGCGGGCGCTGCGGGACAGATCACCGTCACGTCCAGCAGATCGCCGGCGCCTGTTCGCCGCTCTTTCGAAAGACGCGCTGACGGCGACCCGGCCGGTTGCCATCTGCTGGCTTCCCGAACATTGCCGACGCCACAACGGCGGCCCGCTTACCGAGCGCGCCGACTCTTAGCTCCCGCGCATCTCGTCAGCCTGTCGCGACCGGCTGGGCTCGCCAGGCCCGGGGCCGAAGATCAGGAAGTGGCGGCGAACCTCATCGAGCATCCGGTCCATGCGCGCGGAGCCCTCGTCTTCGAGCACGCCTTCGGCGACGCCCGTCCTCACGATATCGATGATGCCCAGGCGAAACTTCACGGTGTAGCCATCGGCATTCCACGCCAGATGGCTGAGGGCGAACACTTCCCTCCGCCGCGCAAGCGCAGCCTCCACGTTCCGCCTGGCGTCGCCTTCGCGCGCCGTAGGGCTCTCCTGAGTGCCCGAGCCCTACACCTGTCTGCTCACGTCGGCATAACGCCTCACGAGGGTCCAGCCATATGACTGAAGCTCCCGCGTGGTCTCGCGATGGCGCCGCTCGACGTGGCGTCTGTCGATCGACGGCAGTCCTTGGCGCCGCCGCCGCTCGCCCACTCGACGATCGAGGATCACCTCTCTGCGCTCATCGGCGTACACGTACTTCAGATACATGTAGCGCTTTGGCTCGGTGCGCGACACGATGAAGAGTAAGTCTGCCACGATCGCCTCCGTGAGATTCCGGCCCGGTCACTCGAGAATGGAACCCAGAGAACGCCGACGCTCGTCGCGACGCTATGGGGTCCTACCGTCTAGGCTGGGAAACCGAGAGGTCAGAAAACTCCGCGACCGGGGAGACGGAAGGCGGGCGCCTCGCGCAGCGAAATCGCACGACGGAGGCGATCGTCTAACTCGAGCCAACCAAGGAACTCGAGCCACTCCAACAGGCCCCGCGGATCCATCCGCACGCTCCTCTGGCGAGCCATGCGAGCCAGTAGAAGCGACACGTGGGATGCGATCAATAAGGGTGATTCTCCAATCGAGCCCGGAGAAATCCCTGAGAAAACTTGGGGTTCCTGGGCCGTAATGACTCTGGGGCCCCGCCCCTGGTGTTCGGAGCGTCCCGGTTCGGCCGGGACGCTCCGAACAGGGGGTCCTTGGCGCTCTCCGCCTCCAGCACCTCGAGCCACCCCTTCCCGAACACCTTGAGATCCTCGTCGGACCGCCGCCGGTTGGCACCTTGTGCTTGTCCTTCATCTCCTGCATCACCGGCGGATTCTTCGCCTCAGTCTCGACGTAGGTGTGGATCACCGCGTCATTGAGCGCGACCTGGAGGATCTGCTTGCGCTGCTCGGAGAGCTTGCCCCACTCCGCCTTGTTCATGAGCAGCTCGGTGACGGAGACCTGCTGGTGCCAGCCCGGGTAGTAGTTGTTCTTGGCGATACCTCCTTGCGGAACCACCCGGAGGTCTCGGGGCTGATCGCGAAGCAGTCGAGCGCGTAGAGGCATAGAATCCGGAAGACGTGGCGCGCGCGAACACGGTAGACCAGCAGAAAATACGGCGGGCGCGGACCGGGCTCATCGTCCACGACGCCGCGCGCGCGCAGCAGGGCTACACCTTGTTCGCGCCGATGTACGGCGACGGCACCGTGTATCTCGTCGACATGGACGGCCAGGTCGCGCACACCTGGCGCCTGCCCTATCGCCCGGGCCTCTACGGTCACCTACTGCCCAACGGGCATCTGTTCTACGGCGGCAAGATCATGGAGGACCTCGAGCGCTTCGAGGCGTGGCGGCGCTTCAAGGGCGGCGCGGTGCTCGAGGTGGATTGGAACGGGCGCGTGCTCTGGGAGGTCAGGCATCCGGACCACCACCACGATGCGCGCCGGCTCCGCAACGGCAACGTCCTCTTGCTGTGCTTGTGCCCGCTGCCCGCGGGGCTCATCGGCCGCGTCCGGGGCGGGCTACCCGGGACCGAAGCGAATGGCACGATGTACGCCGACTATCTCGTCGAGATGACCACCGGCGGCGAGGTCGTGTGGCAGTGGCGAAGCTGGGAGCACCTCGACCCGGCGGCCCATCCGATCACTCTCCAGGACCGCCGCGCCGAATGGACGCACGGCAACACGGTCGCCGAGACGGCGGACGGCGACATCGTCGTGAGCTTCCGCAACATCTCGACCGTCGTGATGATCGAGCGGGCCACCGGGAAGATCGTCTGGAGCCTCGGCAGCCCACCGCTCGCCCAGCAGCATGACCCGCGGCCACTGGACAACGGGAATCTCCTGATCTTCGACAACGGCACGCACCGCCGCGACCATCCGGCCACGTTCTCGCGTGTGATCGAGGTGGACCCGCGTACGAGCGCGGTCGTCTGGGAGTACACCGACCAGTCGCTGTTCGAATTCTTCAGCCCGTACATCTCGGGCGCGCAGCGGCTCGCCAACGGCAACACGCTCATCTGCGAGGGCTGCCACGGTCGCATCTTCGAGGTGACGCGTGACGGCGAGGTCGTGTGGGAGTACGTGAGCCCGCACTTCTTCCACGAGCCGGTCGGGCCCGGCCTCAACAACTGGGTCTTTCGCGCCTTCCGGTATACCGCCGGGGAGATCGCGGCGGCGCGCCGGGCGTGAGGCGCAGATTCACCAGCCGGTGCTCTAGAGCACGCCGTCGCGCTTCAGTGTGGCGACTTCGTCGGCGCCGATGCCGAGCCAGGTGTTCAGTACTTCGGCGCCGTGCTGGCCGAGGAGCGGCGACGGTTTGATCCGCGCGGTCTGGCCGTCGACCCGCACCGGCCAGGTCGGCATCTTGAACGGCCCGTTCGGGTGGTCCATCACCTGCATGATGCCGCGCTTCTCGAAGCTCGGATCGTTCTGCAGCTCCATCGTGTCGAAGACCGCGCCGGCCGGCACGCCGACGCCGCTGATCAAGGTCATCGCCTCTTCCTTGGTGTGCTGGCGCGTCCACGCGGTGATGATCGCGTCGACCTCGGCCTCGTGCTGGACGCGGGCGGCGCCGGTGGCGAAGCGCGGGTCGTCGATCAGCTCCTCGCGCCCGATCAGGCGCATCAGGCGGCCCCAGTGCTCGGGGTTGCCGCGGCTCGTGGTGATGTAGATCCAGTCGTTGGAGCCGAGCGGCTTGCACTGGTAGAGCCCGGACGGCGAGTTGGTGCCGGCGACGGTTTTCGCGCCGCGGCGCGGCGCCGGCTTGCCGGTCCGCGCCTGCGTCGAGAAGCAGGTGCGCATATAGTGGAGCATGGCGTCCTGCATCGCCACCTGCAGCCGCCGTCCCTTGCCGGTTCGCTGTCGCTCGAGCAACGCGCCGAGGATGGTCGCCGTCATCAGCATGCCGGTGCCGGTGTCGCCGAAGCTCGGGCCGGGCTTGACCGGCGGCCGGTCGGGCTCGCCGGTCACGCTGATCATGCCGCCGGCGGCCTGCGCGATCATGTCGAAGGCCAGACCGGTCTCGTACTTGCTCCCGGTGCCGAAGCCCTGGATCTGACAGAAGATGATGCGCGGATTGATCTTCTGCACCTCGTCGTAGCCGAGCCCGAGACGCTCGATCGTGCCCGGCGCCATGTTCTCGACGGTGACGTCGGCCTTCTTCAGGAGCTCCTTGACGAGCTCGAGCCCGCGCGGCGACTTGAGGTTGATCGTCACCGACCGCTTGTTGGCGTTGAACATGTGGAAGTACCACGGGTCGTCGTCGGGCTTGCCGGGCCGAAGGCGGCGCCCCGGATCGCCGGTCTTCGGATTCTCGATCTTGACCACATCGGCGCCGAGCCAGGCGAGGGCCTCGGTGCACGACGTGCCGGCTTCGAACTGGGTGAAGTCGACGACGCGGACGCCTGCGAGGCAATTGAGGTCCTGGGAATTCTCAGTCATCGTTGATCCCCTTTTCTTGGTCCTACCTTTGCCGCCGTCTCGCGTTCAGGCCGCCGATCATCAGTAGACCACGGATGACGCGAGCCTATTCCGCGCACGCATCCAGGTCAATGCATTGCACCCAGAAGATCCTTTCGCCGAAACTTCGGTACACTACCGCCGTCACGTCCCGGCCCCCCGAAAGGAGCGCCCATGTGGACCCAACCCTGATCGGGTACGGTCCCCGCGTGGCCGAGCCAGGGCTCGGGCTCATCACGGACTATCCGTGGTCGGCGCCGTACGAGGACGTGAAGCTCAAACCCAAGTGAGGTAGGCTTAGGTTTACCTAATTCCGAGCCCGCCGCGAGGCGGGCGAGCCAGCCAGCCAGTGTGCCGCCGCCGCCGGAGCGGTCGCCCAGCCAGCCCCCCGACCAATCTGCACACGAAGAGTGGGTGATCTCATGGCGCCCCGGGTCCTGATGCTGGCGTTGGCACTCGGCGCCGCGTACCTCGGCGGCGTCGTCCCGTCGTCTACGGCGGCCGCCGACACGGCGGAGCCCGCGCAGATCATTCTGCACCTCCTCGACTACATCGCCGTCGACTATCCGGAGTTCGTGAAGGACGGCGTCGTCCTCGACCAGGCGGAGTACGGCGAGCAGGTCGAGTTCGCGTCGCGCGCGAATGATCTGCTCCGCGGCCTGCCGCCCAATGCCGAGCGCGCGGCGCTGATGGCGGGCGCGGGGAAGCTGCAGCAAGCCATCGCGGACAAACGCCCCGGCGTGGAGGTCGCCGCGCTCGCCGGCGAGCTCCGCTGGGCGGTCATTCGAGCGTATCGGGTGACGGTCGCGCCGAAGCGCGCGCCGGATCTCGCCGAGGTGCCGGCGCTCTACGTGACCCACTGTGCCGTCTGCCACGGCGCCGCCGGAAAGGGCGACGGACCGGCGGCGCAGGGCATGGACCCGCCGCCGAGCAACTTCACCGACCGGGCGCGGATGGACCAGCGCAGCGTATACGGCCTCTACAGCACGATCACCCTCGGCGTCGACGGCACCAGGATGACGAGCTTCCGCGCGCTGCCCGACGCGCCGCGATGGGCGCTCGCCCTCTGGGTGAGCCGCTTCGCGACGGATCCAGCGGAGATGTCGCGGGGCGAAGCGCTGTGGAAAGGCGGCACGTCGAAGGCGGCGTTCCCGGACCTGGCGAGCGTCGTGACGACGACCTCGCGCGAGACGAAGGCCAAGCACGGTGACGACGGCGCCGCAGTGCTCGCGTTCCTCCGCGCGCAGCCCGCGCTGGTCGACGGGGGGCGGGAATCGCCGATCGCCTTGAGCGAGCGGCTGCTCGCCGAGAGCCTCGCGGCGTATCGTGAGGGCCGGCGCGCTGACGCACAGCGTCTGGCCATCACGGCCTACCTCGAGGGCTTCGAGCTGATCGAGCCGACGCTCGACGCGCTCGATCGCGAGCTGCGTGTACGCACCGAGGTCGAGTTCACGCGGCTGCGCGGGGCGATCGCGGCGGGCGCGCCGACGGTCGAGGTAGAACGGCAGGCGGCCAGGGTCAGCGGCATGCTCGACGAGGCGAGAAAGCGGCTCGACGCGACGGGGCTCTCCTCGAGCGCGGCCTTCGTCGGCGCGTTCGTCATCCTCGCGCGCGAGGGGCTCGAGGCGCTTCTGATCGTGGCGGCGATCATCGCGTTCCTGATCCGCACCGGCCGGCGCGACGTCCTCCCCTACGTCCACGCCGGCTGGGTCGCCGCGATCGTGCTGGGCCTCGTCACGTGGGCGGTCGCCTCGTACGTGATCGCCATCGGCGGCGCCCACCGCGAAATCCTGGAGGGCGTCGCCGCGCTGCTTGCGGCGGCCGTGCTCCTCTACGTCGGCGCCTGGATGCACGACAAGGCGTACACGACCCGCTGGCAGGCGTATCTCGAGCAGCGGCTGCGCGGCGCGCTGGCCGGACACACCGTGTGGGCGCTGGCCGGAGTGTCCTTCCTCGCCGTCTATCGAGAGATGTTCGAGACCGTGCTCTTCACGGAAGCGCTGTGGATCCAGGCCGGCGCCGACGGCCGCCGCGGAGTCCTGGCCGGACTCGGCGCTGCCGGGCTCGCACTGGTTGTTCTCGCCTGGCTCATCTTGAAGATCGGCGTCCGCCTGCCGCTCGGCTGGATGTTCGGCGCCGGCTCCGCGCTGCTGGCCTTGCTGGCGGTGGTGCTCGCCGGCCAGGGCGTGGCCGCGCTGCAGGAAGCTGGCGTCGTGTCCGTGAGCGCGCTCGATCTACCGTCCGCTCCGGCGCTCGGCATCCATCCGACCCTCGAGAGCCTCGCCCTGCAGCTCGCGTTGCTCCTCACCATCCTCGGCGTGTTCGCCTGGACTCATCGGGGCGCGCGGCGGATGGCCTGAGGCCCCGCCCGAGATTTCGGTACACTACGGACCGTCCGGCTTCGACCCCGAAAGGAGCGTCCTATGCGCGCACGCCTGTTGATCACCGCTCTGATGGTGGCCGTCCTCGCCGGCCAGGTCGCGGCGCAGCCGCGTCCGGCGCCGACGCCCTCGGAAAAGCCGGACGGCGAGATGCGCTGGGCGCTCTACGTGACCCTGGCGCCGGCGTGGTTCGATCCGGGCGAGGTCAGCGCCGGGAGCCTCACGCCGTTCTGGGTCCTCTACGCGATGCACGACGCGCTCGTGAAGCCGATGCCGGGCAACCTCATGACCCCGAGCCTGGCCGAATCGTGGACGATGAGCGCGGACCAGCGCACGTACGACTTCAAGCTGCGGGAGGGGCTTCTGTTCCACAACGGCGATCCCTTCACGGCCGACGACGTGAAGTTCAGCTTCCAGCGCTCCAAGGCGGGCAAGGTCCTCAAGGACCGGGTGCGCGACGTCGAGGTCGTCGGGCCGGCACGGGTGCGCTTTCATCTGCACGAGCCCTTCCCCGACTTCATGGCGTACTACGGCACGGTGCTGACCGGCGCCGGCTGGATCGTGCCGCGAAAGTACGTCGAGAAGGTCGGCGACGACGGCTTCAAGAAGCATCCGATCGGGCTCGGGCCGTACAAGTTCGTGAGCCACACGCCCGGCGTCGAGATGGTCCTGGAAGCGTTCGAGGGCTACTGGCGCAAGATGCCCCACGTGAAGCGGCTGGTCTTGAAGACCGTTCCCGATCCCACGACGCGGGCGGCCATGCTGAAAAACAACGAGGTCGATATCGCGTACATGCTCGACGCGCCCTCCGCGCTCGAGCTGAAGCGGGATCCGAACTTCCGGCTGGGCTTCTCGGGGGCGATCGGCGTGCACTACCTGGACTTCTTCGATCAGTGGGATCCGAAATCGCCGTGGGCCGACCGTCGTGTGCGGCTGGCCGCGAATCACGCGATCGATCGCCGCGGGCTCATCGAGGCCGAGACCCTCGGCGCCTCGCGCGCGACGGGGAGCATGGTCCCGCGCTCGTTCGAGTTCGCGCTGGCGCTGCCGCGCCTACGCGTACGATCCGGTGAAGGCCAAGCAGCTGCTCGCGGAAGCCGGGTATCCCAGCGGCTTCGACGGCGGCGACCTCTATCCCTTCCCACCCTACTGGTCGGCCGGGGAGACGCTCGTGAACTACCTCGGCGCGGTCGGCATCCGGATGAAGATGCGGACGATGGAGCGCGCCGCCTTCCAGACGGCCTGGACCGGCAAGAAGCTCAGCGGCATCTGCATGTGCACCCTCGCCAATTTCGGCAACGCCGCCACCCGGCTGGCCGAGACGGTGCAGAGCGAGGGCGCGTACGCGCGCGGCGCCGACGCCGACATCGAGGCGCTTTTCAAGCAGCAGGCGCGCGAGACCGACCGCCGCAAGCGCGAAGCCATGCTCCACAAGATCCAGCAGCTTCTCTACGAGCGCGTGCGCTTCGGCCCACTCTACGAGTTCATCTGGCCCAGCGGCATCGGCCCTCGCGTCGCCGAGCCGGCGCTGCTGATGATCAACCCGTATCCGTGGTCGGCGCCCTACGAGGAGGTGCGGCTCAAGGGGCGCGGCGGCGCTCACGTGGCTCGGCGGATCTCGATCAGCGACACGCTGGGCAGCGGCAGCGCGACCCGCACCGTCAGCGCGCCGTCGCGCACCGACGCGGTCTGGTCGGGCTCGAGGCGCTCGAGCCCCTGACGCTCCTTGATGGCGGCGAGCTCGCGCGGCCGACGGATCCTGAGGCGCGCCGATCGCCGCCACGCCGTGTGGCTGTTGCTGTGCTCGGCGTCGATGCGCCAGTGGCTCACGCGCACGTCGCCCGCGAACGGCAGGCGCTCGAGCTGAGGGTGACGGCGGCGGCGCGCGCGTCGGTCGCGTACTGATCGTCGGCGTGACGCCACACGAGCACGCTGCACGCGGTCGCGCCCGGCAGGTGGCGAGCGCGTCGACCTCCTCCGGCATGCCCGCGCTCGCCGTCGTCGAGCCGGTCGCAGCGACCAGGCGCGGCTGACGTTCGACGGCCAGCCGCGTGTCGCCCAGACGGCTCAGCATCCGGTAGGCGTTCAGCACCGGCTTCTCGATGCCCTGCGCGGTGAAGAGGCTGCGCGTGCCCTCGAAGAAGCGCTCGCCCTCGAAGTAGAAGCTCCAGGTGGTCGCCTGATGCGACGCGCGCGCCGCCGCGCGCGTCCAGGTCGAGCAGCTTCTTCATCAGCTTGCACTGGAAGACCGGGAAGTACTCGGTGTTGCGGTAGGCGAAGTTCGCGTTGTCGTAGACGCCCCAGTGGGCGGGCACGGAGGCGTCGCACTCGTCCACGATGCAGGGCAGGTCGCGAAAGCGCGCGGTGCGCGGCCACGGCGTCCAGCGGCCGCCCGCACCTCGCGCAGCATCTTCAGGGTGGACGGCGACTGTCGCTCCGGGCGCCGGGCCGCCGAGCGGCCCGTACACGCGCCACGGCGTGAAGCGTGCCCCCTTGGTGTGGAAGGACACGAAGTCGAGCGGGCATCGCCGTCCGCGCGCAGTGAGCGAGGAAGCCACGCAGGAACTCGTTGCCCTTGCGGCCCGGCCCGAGATCGCCGGTGGTGGCGGGCCCGCCCACGGCGGCGTCCGGGCAGCGCAGCCTTCACGGCGGCCGCCGTCACGTCGTAGAGCGCGTAGTATTCCTCGGGCGTGCCGCGCCAGTAGAAGATGTCGGGCTCATTCCACAGCTCCCACAGCCAGCCGCGAACGTGCTCGGCCCGTAGCGGGCGACGCAGTGCTCGACGAGCGCGCGCACCAGCCCGCCCCACTTGCCATAGTCCTTGGGGGGGAATCGACCACAGGCCCGCCTCGTAGGGGCTCCACTGGCGTCGGGCTCGGCTCGAAGCGCGAAGCGCTGCCTCCGCGTCGTCGGGCACGAGGGCGCGCGGCGTGAATGCCAGCTCGACGAGCGGCTCGTGCCCGGCCTGCACGACGGCGTCGTAGACCTGGTCGGCGATGCTGAAGTCGTAGAAGGGGCGGCCGTCGGCGTCCTCGTGGTAGACGTTGCCGGCGCCGCAGTGGGGCAGGGACCACCCGATGCCGCTGTTGAAGACGTAGTGAGAGCGCACGTAGTAGGGCCGCTCGGCGAACGCGCCGATGACCCGGAGGTGCGCGCTTGCCGGTCGGCGTGTACGTCCAGTTGATCTCGTCGTAGCCGAAGCTGGTCCAGATGCGCCGGACCGGACCCAGGGGCGCGGCGGCGTCCACGCGCACCGTGGCCTCCGCGATGTGGGACGCGTCAGCCATCACGATTCCTCGACGCTGCCGGGCCAAGCATCACGCTCTAGAGGCGGACGCTATGTGGCGTACTGTGCCCATCCGGTGCCCGCGACGCGCGCCAGAAACCGACTAGCGTTCCGAACCACTGGAGCCCCACTACTTAACCCGTTCGTATTCCGCCCTGCCCGTCCGGTAGTTAGGGTCCTCAGGCATCACCGTGAGAGTCGTCTTGCCTTTGTCTTCGGAAAGGCTCGCCGTCCCTGTCGTTCGCGATGAGCGATAGAGCAGCTTGCCATCCTGAAGATAGAATTGCCCCTCGGACGTCGAGCCCCGCGTCGTCGAAGCCTTGTACGTTCCGTCCGCTTGGACGTTCATCGTTGCGCGCTCCTGTCCCTGCTCCCCCGTGACCCAGCCCCTCCAACTTCCCGCAAGTTCCTTGACGTCACGGATCTGCTTCTCTGCAGCGACTCCATGAAGCGGGGAAAGTGCGAACACCGCAGCAAGAAGCAAAACAAGATTCATGCTCATCGCGAGTGCTCCTTTCTCGTAGGAAAAGGATCGCACGAGTTCCATCCACGAACGGAGAGCGTGGAGGGCGGCCATACGAGGGCAGCGAGCAGGTGGTGAATCCGAGTGCCACTCAGTGAATCTCTCCAGGAATTGCGAGGTCTTTAGCGCGGGTCCGTCATCGCTTGCCATCCTTGGCGGTCGTTCGCTTCACGTTTACGCGCTTGTCCGCGCCCAAACTTTTGTCGCGCCTCGGACCTCCTGTTAGCAATTCTATCGCTCTTAACTCGCCGATCGCGGGCCCGGTCTTCGCCATTTGGAGTCTCGGAGCGCCGGCTGTTTCTGCATCATTCACGTTCGCGCAGACACCCACCTTTGAGGCGGGCGGACCGAGCGCCAGTTCGGTGGTGGCCCGCTCTCCGTCGTGGGCAATGTCGTTTCGGGGAACGCGGGGAACGGTGTCGTCCAGTTCACCGGAACGCTCAGCTCAATCTCCTGGACGAATACATTCGACGCTAGGCCCACGCACGGGACCGCGCCGAGGCGACTGAGCCCCCGACGTCGACGAGCTCGCGCCAACCAAACACTGTCGGCAGGCGCTGCCGTGCGGCCAGTTCAACGATGCGATCGTGGCGGCTCGCCGACGCCGCGCAAGGTGAGCTCACGCGCCCGATGGCAGCTCACGAGCTGGCCGGGGGCGACCGCCTTCGAGCGCGCGGCGCCTCGCTCGCGGCACCGGTCGACGGCGTAGCGGACAGCGCGGGTGGAACGCGCAGCCCGGCGGCGGGTTCGCGGGGTCGGCGACCTCTCCTTCCAGCACGAGGCGCCGCGCGCGCGCGGCGGGGATCGGGCTTCGGCACGGCGGCCAGCAGCGCCTCGGTGTACGGGATGCGCGGGCGCGGTGAACAGCGCGCTCGGTCGGCGCCAGCTCGACGATGCGGCCCGACGTACATGACGGCCACGCGGTCGCTCACGTGCTTCACCACCGAGAGATCGTGGGCCACGAACAGGTACGTCAAGCCCAGCTCGGCCTGGAGGTCCACGCAGCAGATTGAGGATCTGCGCCTGCACGGACACGTCGAGGGCGGACACGGGCTCGTCGGCCACGACGAGGCTCGGGTTGAGGGCCAGCGCGCGCGCGATGCCGATGCGCTGGCGCTGGCCGCCGCTGAAGGCGTGCGGGAAGCGGCGCATGTACTCGGGCCGGAGCCGACCAGCCGCAGGAGCTCGGCCACCCGCTCGATCCGCTCGGCGCGGGTGCCGACGCCGTTGACGAGGAGCGGCTCGCCGACGATCTCGAGCAGCGTCTTGCGCGGGTTGAGCGACGAGTACGGATCCTGGAAGACCATCTGCATCTCGCGCCGGAGCGGCCGGAGCTGCCGCTTGACGGCAGCGCCGCGACGTCCACCGTCGCTGCCGTCGCCGCGCGCGGAAGATGATCTGGCCCGGCCGTGGGCGCGATGGCGCGCAGGATGCAGCGCGCCGGTCGTCGTCTTGCCGCAGCCGCTCTCGCCGACCAGCGACAGCGTCTCGCCGCGGTCGATGTGGAAGCTCACGCCGTCCACGGCGCGGACCTCGCCCACGCGCGCGCCGGAGCAAGCCCTGCGCGGATCGGGGAACTCCTTCGCGCAGGTCGCGCGACCTCGAGGAGCGGGCGTGCCCGCGCCACGGTCACGGCGTCGCCGAGCCGGATGATGCAGGAAGCAGCTCACCGCCTGGCCGTCGCCGGCCACCGGCAGGAGCTCGGGCTCGTGCGCGCTCGCACACCCCGCGGCATCGCCTCGCGGGCAGCGCGGGTGGAACGGGCAGCCGGTGGGCCGGTTGTACGGATGCGGCAGCGAGCCGGCGATGGCGGGCAGCTTCGTGCGCGCCGGCGCGTGCACGGAGCGGGATCGAGCGCAGCAGCGCGCGCGTGTAGGGATGCTGCGGGCGCGTGGAAGATGGCGTCGACGGGGCCGCGCTCGACCACCCGGCCGAGGTACATCATGACGACCTCGTCGCACATCTCGGCCACCACCCCCAGGTTGTGGGTGATGAGCACGATGGCCATGCCCTCGCGCGCCTGCAGCTCGCGCAGCAGGGCCAGGATCTGGGCCTGCGTGGTGACGTCGAGCGCGGTGGTCGGCTCGTCGGCGATCAGGATGCGCGGGCGGCAGCACAGCGCGGTGCGCGATCATGGCGCGCTGGCGCAGACCGCCCCAGAGCTGGAACGCGTACTCGTCGATCCGTCGCTCGGGCCGCGGGATCCCGACCAGGCGCAGCATCTCGATCGCCCGCGCGTCGGGCCTCGCCGCGCGTCAGAGCCCGAGGTGGAGCCGGATCGTCTCGACGATCTGGTTGCCGACCGTGTGCACCGGGCTGAACGAGCTCATCGGCTCCTGGAAGACCAGCCCGATCTCGCCGCCGCGGATTCGCCGCATCTCCTCGCCTCGCGGATCGAGCTGGGCGAGGTCGTCCTCGCCGCCGTCGCCGACGCGGCGCAGGCGGATCTGCGCCGCTCACGATCCGCCCCGGGCCGCTCGACGATGCGCAGGATGGAGCGCGCCGTCACGCTCTTCCCGCAGCCGCTCTCACCGACGATCCCCAGCGTCTGCCCGGCGTGCACCTCGAAGCTCGCGCCGTCCACCGCCTTGCACCACCCCCTCCTCGGCGAAGAAATACGTCCGCAGATCGCGCACCGACAAGAGCGGCGCGCCGTTCCCGGCACCTCCATCGCGGTCAATGCCCGTACGGATCGGCGGCGTCGCGCAGGCCGTCGCCCATGAAGTTGAAGGCGATGATCACGACGATCACGGGGACGGCCGGGCATCAGGAGCCACGGCGAGATGGCCAGGGACTGGATGTTCTGCGCCTGCTGCAGCAGCACGCCCCAGCTGATCGCCGGGCGGCCGGAGCCCGAGGCCGAGGAACGAGAACGACGTCTCGCTGATGATCATGGCCGGGATGGCCAGCGTCGTCGCCGCGATGATGTGGCTCAGGAACGAGGGCACCAGGTGGCTCAAGATGATGCGCGTGCGGCTGCAGCCGGCGAGCTCGGCCGCGGTCACGAACTCCTCCTCGCGCAAGGACAGGAAGCGGCCCCGGACGACGCGCGCCAGCTCGGTCCAGCCGATCAGCGAGATGATCACCGTGATGGCGAGGTAGACCTGCAGCACGCGTCCAGTCTTGGGGCAGCGCCGCGGCCAGCCCCATCCAGAGCGGAATCGTCGGGATCGAGCGGAGGATCTCGACCACGCGCTGGATGACGGTGTCGATCACGCCGCCCACAGTAGCCCGAGATGCCGCCGAGCAGCACGCCCAGGACGAGGCTCAGCGCCACGCCGGCCAGGCCGATGGTGAGCGACGTCCGCGTGGCGTACATCAGGCGCGACCAGACGTCGCGCCCCTGCTCGTCGGTGCCGAGCAGGAACAGCGACTCCTCGGCGCGCCCGCTCGCTCGACCCCGAGCAGATGCCGGTTGGCCGGGACCAGCCCGAACAGGTGGTACTCGTAGCCCGGCGCGAAGAAGCGCAGCCAGATCTTCTTGTCCGGGTCGGGCGTGTACACGCGTCGTGAAGGTCTGCGGAGTCGCGGCGGCCGCTCAGCCCGTAGACGTGCGGCGCGAGCCGGCCCTCGTGGAACCAGCGGATCGTCTGCGGCGGCAGCAGCGAGCGCTGGCGCCTCGGACGCCGTGCGGGCTCGCGTAGGCGAGGAACTCGGCCAGCAGCACCACGCGCGTAGGCGAGCCCCACCACGGCGGTGCCGGACAGCGCCAGGCGGTGGCGCCGGAAGCGCCACCACATGAGCTGCCACTGGGTGGCGACGGAGACGCGCTCCTCGACCTCGGCGCCCGCCGGGGCGCTCCAGCTCGACCGCCTCCGCCGGCCCGGGACGTGGCTATCGCTTCCCCTCCATGCGGATGCGCGGGTCGATCCACATCAGGAGGAGGTCCGACACGAGCGTGCCGATCACGGTGAGCACGCCGAGCAAGAGCACGATGGTGCCGGCCAGGAACATGTCCTGGGCGATGAGCGCGCGCAGGAGCAGCGGGCCCACCGTGGGCAGGCTCAGCACCAGCGACACGATGATGCTGCCGGATACGACGTACGGCAGCAGGTAGCCCACGGTGCTGGCGAACGGATTGAGCGCCACGCGCACCGGGTACTTGAGGATCACGCGCCACTCGGAGAGGCCGCGCGCGCGCGCCGTCATCACGTAAGGCTTGCCGAGCTCGTCCAGCAGATTCGCGCGCATGATGCGGATGAGCTGCGCGGTGCCGGCCAGCCCGAGGATGATCGCGGGCAGCGGCAAGTGCTTGAGCAGGTCCCACGTCTTGGCCAGGCTCCACGGGGCTTCCACGAACTGGTCGGAGAAGAGTCCGCCGATGTTGGCGCCGAGGTAGCGGAAGCCCGAGGTACATCAGGATCAGCGCGATCATGAAGCTCGGCACGGCGAGGCCGATGAAGCCGATGAAGGTCGCGACGTAATCGCCGATGGAGTACTGGCGCACCGCGGAGTAGATCCCGATCGGCAGCGCGAGCAGCCACGTGATGAGGATGGCGCCGATCGAGAGCGCCATGGTCGAGCCACAGCCGATCGCCGATCACCTCCGAGACCGGCTTGCCCCACTCGAGCGCCATCCCGAACTCGCCGCGGAGCACGAGCTTCATCCAGCGCCAGTACTGCACCCACAGCGGCTGGTCCAGGCCGTACTGCTCGCGCAGCGCGTCGGCGAGCTGCTGCGACACGATCGTCCCGGACGCCGTCATCTGGGCGATGTATGCGGTGATGTAGTCGCCGGGCGGGAGCTGGATGATCACGAACGCCAGGACGGAGATGGCCCACGTGGTCAACAGGGCGAGCAGGAGCCGGCGCACGATGTAGGTCAGCATGGAAGTGAACCGGGGAGATCCTACTGCTAGCTTGTGACCGGTCACAAGGCCAATCACCGCGGGCGGGTGTGAACGAATGACGGTCTCGCTCCAGAAAGAGGGCGCAGCCACGACGAGACGGTCGGACGGCGCGCGCTGGTCTCGCCATCAGACCGGTCTCGCGCGTGATCGACGGCGAGCCTCGACGCGCGGCGACGGCGCGCGCGCGTCGAGCGCGCGCCCACGCCGAGCTCGGCTTCCACCCTCAACCACCCGTGGCGCGGCGGCCTCGCGAGCCGCAAGACCTACACCGTCGGCGTCGTGATGGGCGACGTGGCCAGCCCGTTCTTCCCGGACGTGGTGCGCGGGGCCGAGGACGTCCTGTCGCCGCTGGGCCTATAGCCTGCTTCCTCTCGAGCAGCCGGCGAGAGGCCGAGGTCGAGCGGCGCAACGTCGTGCACCTCCTCGAGCGCAGCGCGCGATGGCGTGATCCTCGGCGCGCCGCGGAGCCGACCCGAGCGAGCTGGCGGCCCTGGCCCGGCGAGCGGGAGTCCCGATGGTCTTCCTCAACCGCGGAGGTGCACGGCAGCCACGTGGCCTCGGTGTGGGTCGATTGGCCGAGCGCCCACCTCCGAGGTCGTCGCCTATCTCTCCGGGCTGGGCTCATCGACGAATCGCCCTGGTCGTCCCCTTCTCGCGCACGACGCCCCGTTCGCCGAGCCGCGAGGAGTGGTACAGGGCCTCGCTCGAGCGAGGTCGCGCCTGCGCGCCGCGCCGAGCGCTCGATCGTCGGCGAGACGTCTATCTCGATCGACGGCGGACATCGGGCGGGTCTGCGCCCCACTGTCCCTGGACGAGCCGCCGACCGCCGCGATCTGCCACAACGACACCATGGCCATCGGCCTCCTGCGGGCGTGCGCGGACCGGCGCGTGCACGTTCCGCGCGATCTCTCGATCGTCGGCTGGGACGATGTCCCCTACGCGAGCCTGGTCACCCCGGCGCTGACCACCGTGTGCGTACCGCGCTACGAGCTGGGCCGGGCCGCCGCCGCGACCTTGCTGGAGCTGATGGCGGGCCGTCCCGCCGGCAAGCCGACCGACGCTGCCGTTGCAACTCATCCGCCGCCAGAGCTGCCGCCGGCTCGGGCGCCAGCCACGAAAGGACAGACCCATGAGCGACCACGACGAAGTGGATCCCACTCCGCAGGCCTCGAGCCTCCATCCTCGCGGCGCCAGTGCTGGGCGCCGGGCTCTTCGCCCTCACGGCGGCGCAGCTGCCGGAAGGTCTGGTGTCGCGGGCCTTCGCGCAGGGCGCCAAGCCCAGCACGAATCTCATCGGCAAGCTCGAGGGCGCCGAGGTGGTCCTCGATCCCGCGCGGTTTCCCAAGACGTTCAAGGAAGCGCCGCCGCTCGCCGAGCTGGTCAAGGCCGGCAAGCTCCCGCCCGTGCAGGAGCGGATCGGCCAGGACCCGCTCGTCGTCAAGCCGCTGCGCGAGATCGGCAAGTACGGCGGCACCTGGCGGCGCGGCTTCACCGGGCCCTTCGACACGTCGAACGGCCATCGCGTCGCCCAGAACGACAAGCTCCTCTACTGGGACTACACGGGGACCAAGCTCGTGCCCAACATCGCGCGGGCCTGGGAGGTGAGCCCCGACGGCAAAGTCACCACGCATCTCCCTGCGCCGCGGCATGAAGTGGAGCGACGGCCAGCCCTTCACCGCCGACGACTTCGTGTTCTGGTTCGAGGACGTCTACGGCAACAAGGAGCTGGTGCCCGACGCCCTTGTCGGTGATGACCATCAACGGCAAGCCGATCGCGGTGAAGAAGGTCGACGCCGCCACCGTGCAGTTCGTCTCGCCCGATCCGTACTATGCGCTGCCCACGGTGCTCGCCTCGGTGTGGGGCATCGGACACCACGCGCGCTTCGGCCGCGACGCGCTCGGCGGCTTCGCCCCCGCGCACTACATGAAGCAGTTCCACCCGAAGTACGCGTCGAAAGACGACATCGCGAAGAAGCAGGCCGACCTGAAGGTCGACACCTGGGTGCTGCTCTTCAAGAACCGCAACGACGCCTGCCGCAACCCGGACCTGCCGGTGGTGACGCCGTGGAAGACGGTCTCGCCGATCAACACGGCCACCTGGGTCCTCGAGCGCAATCCGTACAGCGTGTGGGTGGACACCGACGGCAACCAGCTCCCCTACATCGACCGCGTCCGCATGACGCTCGGCGAGAACCTGGAGGTCATCAACCTGCGCGCGGTCGCCGGCGAGTACGACTCGCAGGCGCGGCACATCGACATCAGCAAGCTCCCGGTGCTGCTGGAGAACCAGCAGAAGGGCAACTACCGCGTGCATCTCGACCCGTCCGATCAGGGCGCGGACGTCGGCCTCTTCTGCAACCAGAGCTACGAGAAGGACCCGGAGATCGCGAAGTGGCTCAGCACCCGCAAGTTTCGCATCGCGCTCTCGCACGGCATCGACCGGACCCAGATCAACGAGACGTTCGTGCTCGGCCTCGGGCAGGCCGCTTCCGCGGCGCCCGGCGACCGCACCCTGTACTTTCCGGGGCCCGAGTACAAGACCTTGCACGCCGGGTACGACGTGAAGAAGGCCAACGACATGCTCGACGCCCTGGGCCTGACCAAGAAGGACAGCGAAGGCTATCGGCTGCGCGCCGACGGCGGCGGCCGGCTCCGCCTGGCCCTGACGACCTATCTCGGCTTCCTGCCGTTCACGCGCATCGCCGAGATGATCGTCGAGCAGTGGAAGAAGATCGGCGTCCGCGGCGAGGTGCAGGAGATGGAGCGCGGCCTGGCCACCGCGCGGCTGCGGGCCAACGAGCATCAGATCTACTTCGAGACGCAGTGGGGCGCCGACAACATGTACGGCCACGTCCCGCTGCTGTTCCCGGCGCAGGATCAGAGCCCGCTGGGGCCGCTCTACGGTGTCTGGTACTCCAGCGCCGGCGCCCAGGGCAAGCAGCCGCCCGCGCGGATGCCGGAGCTGATGGCCACCTATCGCCGGTCGTTCAGCGTTCCGGACCAGGAGCGGACGCGGCTGGCCAAGGAGGTCTGGAAGATCGCGCTCGACGAGCTCTGGCTCATCCCCGTCGTCTCGAACTCGCCCGCCTCGCAGGGCGTGCGGGTGATCAAGAACAACGTGGGCAACGTGCCCGAGCGGCTCTGGAACAGCGCCGTGAGCGACAACCCGCACGTCGCCCACACGGAGACCTGGTACTTCAAGAGCTAGCAGGCTGCGGAAAAACCCGCGTTTTGATGTCGGGTCATGGTGAGTAATCGCGTACGATGCGCGTAACTCGCAGACCGGAGGCGCGCATGCGGGGTGACCACGAGCAGCAGGCGCCGATGTGAAGCTACTTTTCGCCAGAGCAGCGCATCCCTCAGGACCATCCGCTCCGACCGATCCGCACGCTCGTCGACGCCGTGCTCACCGATTTGTCGCCGCGTTTCAGCCGACTCTATGCGAAGACGGGGCGGCCGTCGGTGGCGCCCGAGCGACTGCTGCGCGCGCTCCTGCTCCAAGTGCTCTACAGCATCCGCAGCGAGCGGCAGCTCATGGAGCAACTCGACTACAACCTCCTCTACCGCTGGTTCGTCGGCCTCAACATGGATGACCCGATCTGGGACTTAGCGTGTTCACCAAGAACCGCCAGCGGCTGCTCGACGGAGAGGTCGCCGACGCCTTCTTCGACGCCGTCCTCGCGCAGGCGCGCCGCCGCCAGTTGCTGTCCAATGAGCACTTCACGGTAGACGGCACGCTGATTCAGGCCTGGGCCGGCCAGAAGAGCTTCCAGCGCAAGGACGTGCCGCCCACGCCACCGGACGATCCCGGCAATCCGACCGTGAACTTTCACGGCGAGCGGCGCAGCAACGCCACGCATCAGTCGACGACCGATCCCGACGCCCGGTTGTTTCGTAGGGCCCGGCGCGACGCGCGGCTCTACTACCAAGGTCATGTCCTGATGGATCATCGGCACGGGCTCGCCGTCGGTGGGCGGCTCACGTCGGCGGGGGCGAGTGCCGAGCGCGACGCGGCGGTCGTCCTGGCGGCCGGCGCCATCGCGCGGGCACGAGCCACGCTGGCCGCCGACAAGGCCTACGACACCCGCGACTTCGTGGCCACGCTGCGCGCGCTCGGCACCACTCCGCATGTCGCGCAGAACGCGACCCATCGGCGCAGCGCCATCGACGCGCGGACGACCCGGCACCCTGGTTACGAGCTGAGCCAACGCGCGCGCAAACGCGTCGAGGAGATCTTCGGTTGGCTCAAGAGCATCGCCCTGCTGCGCCAGACGCGCCACCGCGGCCGCGCGCGTCGGCGCACGTTCGTCTTCGACCTGGCCGCCTACAATTTGCTCCGCATTCGGAATCTGACGTGGGTGCCGGCATGAGATCAGCCTCACAACGCTGACAACGCCGTCATCGGGACACCCGCAGCCGATCGTCCGCGCGGACCACGCTGTCCCTTCACTCCACAAACGGCGTGCCACGCCTTCACCCCTGTTTTTCCGTGGCCTGCTAGTCCGTCGACCACCGTGTCGCCGACGCCTTTGCCCGCGTCGGGCGCGGCACGACGCTTCGCCGTTCACGAGGGGGACAGATGGAAACCAAGCGGCCCGGGGCATCACGGCGCTCGTGCTCGTCACCGTGCTGGGGGCGGCGTTCGTGGCGCGCGCGCAGGCCCCCGAGGAAACGACCCTGGCCGTGCCCGCGTTCTCGCTCACGTTCAGCTCGTCGTTCGTGGCCGAGGAGCTGGCGCTCTGGGAGAAGGAAGGCCTGCGCGTGAAGGTCTCGACGGTGGCCGGCGTCGGCGCCGCGAACGCCGTGCTCGCGGGCAGCGTCGACTTCGCGCTGACCAGCGCTGCCACCCTCGTGCGGGGTGGCACGCGCGGCCAGCAGCTCTTCGCGATCGCCCAGCTCATGGACAGCGCGCCCACCCAGATCGTGCTGCGCAAGGACGTCGCCGAGAAAGCCGGGCTTCGTCCCGACGCCGCTCGCGCAGCGCGCGCAGGTGCTGCGCGGCAAGCGGATGGCGGTGGACAGCGTCAACTCGATCAATCACATCCTGCTCAAGTTCGTCGCGCTCAAGGCCGGCGTCGATCCCGAGAAGGACCTCACGTCACGCCGATGCAGCCGCCGAACATGATCGCGGCGCTCAAGAGCGGCGCCATCGACGGCATCTCGATGTCGGTGCCGTGGCCGGTCATGGCCACGCGCGAGGGCCTCACCGTGACCTTGGTGAGCGTGCCGCGCTGTGACATTCCGGAGATGACGCCCTTCGCGTTCATCCTGCTGGTCACGCGCCCGCGTTCTGCGACACGAAGCCCTCCGTGTGCAAGAAGCTCGTCGCCGGCTACCAGCGCTCGCTCGGCCTCATCCACGACAAGCCCGCGGAGGCGACGGCCGCGCTCCGAAAGAAGTTCGACAAGATCGACCCCGCGGTCCTGGCCGACTCCTTCGAGCTGGCGCGCGCGGCCTCCTCGCGGAAGCTCTTCATCAACGAGGCCGGCATCAAGCGCGCCTTCGACTTCCAGGTGGACGCGGGCGCGATGAGCGCGGACGAGAAGCTGCCGCCGCTGGCCGGCTTCTACACCAACAAGTTCGTGCAGTGAGCAGAGCCGGGCGCCCTGGACCGGCTTGTCGTCTTTGTCGGCGTCCTGATCACCTGGCAGCTCGCCTCGCTGGTGTTCGGCGCGCACTGGATCACGCCACCGATCACCACGGCGCGCCGGTTCGGCCAGCTCGCCGTGAACGGCGAGCTGGCGCGTCACGCGCTCTACACGCTGGCGGCGGCCGCGGGCGGTTTCCTCGTCGGCGGGGTGCCGGGGACCGTCCTTCCCTTCGCGCTCCGGCGCACGCCCCGCCTGGCGGCGATCCTCGATCCCTATCTCGTCGCGGGGTACGGCATGCCGAAGCTCGCGCTCGCGCCGCTGTTCATCCTCTGGTTCGGCATCGGCCTCGCGTCCAAGATGGCGCTGGTCGCGAGCATCGTTTTCTTTCTGATCTTCTTCAGCACGGCGGCCGGCGTGCGCGCCACCGACGTGCGCCTCGTCGCCATGGCGCGCGTCGCCGGCGCCTCCGAGCAGGCCGTGGCGCGCCACGTCGTCTGGCCGGGTGCGGTGCCCTACGTCTTCGCCGGACTCCAGATCTCCCTGTCGTATGCCATCGGCGCCGCCGTAGTCGGCGAGCTGATCTCGTCCAACCGCGGGCTCGGCTATCTGATCCAGGCCGGGGCGAACGACTTCGACACCACGACCGTCTTCGCCGCACTCCTCGCGTTGACCCTGCTGATCGTCGTCGTGAACGCCGGCGTCGAGGCCGCCGAGCGGAAGCTCTTGCGCTGGCGTCCCGCCGACGCCCAGCCGGCACGCCGGCTGGTGAACGCGGCGTGAGCGCAGGTCCGGTCCTGCTCGAGGTGTGCGGCCTCGGCCGGCGATTCGAGCCGCGCGCCGGCCGCGGCGAGGCGATGTTCGCGCTTCGCGAGCTCTCGTTCGTCGTGCACGAGGGCGAGTTCCTCACGATCGTCGGCCCCTCGGGCTCGGGCAAGTCCACCCTGCTGAACCTGATCGCCCAGATCGACGCGCCGACCGAAGGGGAGATCCGGTTCCAGGGCCGGCCCATCGCGAGCGCGACGACGGCGGCGGCGCTGCGGCCGGGCTGGGACCGGCAGTTCGGCTACGTGACCCAGGACGACACGCTGCTGCCGTGGCGCACGCTGCGCGACAACGTGCTGTTCCCGCTGCGCGTGCAGGGCCGGCTGTCTGATGCGACCCGCGCGCGCGCGGCCGAGCTGATGCGCGCCGTCGGGCTCGAGGGCTTCGAGCGCTACTACCCGCACGAGCTGTCGGGCGGCATGCGCAAGCGCGCGGCCCTGATCCGCACGCTGGTCTACGACCCGCCCGTCATCCTCATGGACGAGCCGTTCGGCGCGCTGGACGCGCAGACGCGCACCCAGCTGCAGGCCGATCTGCTGCGCCTGTGGAGCCTCGGCCGGAAGACCATCGTCTTCGTCACCCACGACATCGCCGAGGCCATCGCGCTGGGTGACCGGACGCTCGTGTTCACCCGCGCGCCCGCGCGCGTGCAGAGCGAGCACCGCATCGCCATCGCGCGGCCGCGCGACGTGCGCAACATCTACATGGCCGACGGCTTCACTGAGACGTACGAGCGGATCCGCAAGGAGCTCGCGTGATCCCGGCCGGCCGCGTCCTCGTCGGTCTCGCGTGCCTGGCGCTGTGGCAGGCCGCGCACCTGTCCCTGGGCGCCGAGTGGATCAGCAGCCCCGCCGACATCGCGTGGCGCGTCGCGGAAATCGCCGCGAGCGGAGAGCTGGTGCGGCACACCGCGGCCACCCTCAGCGAGGCGGCGCTGGGCTTCGTGCTCGGCGGCGGCGCCGGGATCATGCTGCCGTTCGCACTGCGCGCGTCGCCCCGGCTCACGGCCGCCCTCGATCCGTTCTTCACGGCCGCGATGGGCGTGCCGAAGCTGGCGCTCGCGCCCCTGCTCATCCTCTGGTTCGGGATCGGCCTGTCGAAGGTCGTCTTCGTCGCCGCCGTCGTCTTCTTCTTCCTGTTCTTCAACGTCCTGGCCGGCGTGCGCTCGATCGATCCGCGGCTGGCGTCGGCGGTGCGCGTGCTCGGCGGGCGGGAATGGACGGTCACGCGGGAGATTGCCTGGCAGACGGCGCTGCCGTACGTCTTTTCGGGGCTCAAGGTCGCGCTGCCGCGCGCGATCAGCGCCGCCGTTGTCGGCGAGTTCATCGCCGCCGACCGCGGGCTCGGCTACTACATCAACAACGCGCGCGCGATGGCCGACCCGGTCGGGCTGTTCACGGGCGTGACCCTCGTGACGGCGCTGGTGCTGGCGCTCGACGCCGGCCTCGAGCGCCTGCAGGCGCGCTCGCTCGCCTGGCGCCCGCTGACCCGCGACGTGGGCGTCTGAGGCTCCTCCACGCCGTCCGCCGGGGGGCTCGAACGGGCCCCCGACGTGTCAGCGCTTCGCCTCGACCACTTTTCGCAGCTCGGTCAGCACTGCCTGACCGGCTCGGAAGAAGGACGAATACGGGCCGGAGGTCGACTGCACGGAGGCGGCATCGGTCTCGATGACTCGCACGTCCTGGAAGGTCCGCAGGTAGAAGCGGACCTTCCCTTTCCCAGGGTACGGGTACGTTCCTGTCGGCGCGGCCTTGTCGTGATAGGAGTCGGCCGCCGCGACGAAGCGCTGCGCCGCGACGCGAACGGACTCGTGACTCGCGCCCCCGATGATGCCGAAGGTCGCGGTCGTGTACAGGCTCGCCGATCCGTCCAGTGTCGACACGATCGTTGCGGTGGTGTCGCCGACGGGCCAGTCCATCGCCACCCCGAACACGCGCGGGTACTCCTTCGTCGGCTTGAATCCGAGCGCCGTCGCCGAAGACGAGAGAAACGAGACCCGGAGATCACGCATCGCCTGCGCGGAATCCTTGGTCTCCTGCGCGAGGCAGAAACTCGGTGGGAAACCAAAGAGCAATGCAATGACGAGCACACGGAACATGGTGTTCAACCCCGCCTCCCAGCTCTCGCACGGGCACCAACACCCGTACGACCACGCTAGCACGGCGGGTCTGCCGACGAGAATTTCAGCCGGAGTGCGTCACGACCACGACCAGATCCCCTGTTGATGGGGCCTCACCCGGTCCGCTACCATGGCCCCGTGTGAAGTCGGCGGACTCTCCTCGTCGCGCTGGTGCTCGGCGCAATCGGCTTCGCCACGGTGCCCCGCCTCGTCTCGACGCTCGATCATCGCGGCCCCCGACTGGAGGCGGGCCCACCGCCCCGGACGGTGGCCGGCCTCTACGCCGAGCATTTCCGCACCGCGCGTCACGAGCGCATGTTCCTCGCCTCCCTCGCGTTCTTCGCGACCTTTGCCGTCGTCCGGGCGATCACCCACCCGATTCACGCGGGCCGGGGCGCCCTTTCACGACGTGGTGACGAAGGGAGCGCACATCCACCATCTCGTGTGGGGGATTCTGCTCTTGCTCGGGGTCGGGTACCTCTGCTTGATCCAGGTGGGAAGCGGGGTCGGAGCCGAGCGCTCGTGGACCTCCCCGCTCACGGCGCTACTGTTCGGAGCGGCCTCGGCGCTAACCCTGGACGAGTTCGCCCTGTGGTTCACGTTCCGCGACGTCTACTGGGAGCAGGAGGTCGGCTGAGCATCGACGCGGTCGTGCTGTTCGGCGCGCTGCTCTCGATCGCCATGTGGGGGGCCCCTTTTCAGGGACCTGGTCCGCCTCTGGAGCCGCGTGCCCTAGCCCACGCCACGTAGATCGGCCAGCCCCTCAGCAGCGCCGCAAGCCCCCCGCACGCACAACACAGCTCCCAAGACAATTTCAGCCGGAGTGCGTCACGACCACGACGATCGGCTCGATCTCGGGCGGACGTATGCAGAGAAACCCCGCGTCGTCCATCCACCAGCCGGGGCGGCCGACGTCGCCTCCGGTGTGTGAGAGATCGCCGGCGCCCTCGACGGCGACGGCAGTCGAGCGCTCGAGGCGCAGGCGAAGCAGACAGCGGCGGCCGGCCGGCACCACCGACCGATCGCCGGTCGGCGTCTCGATGCGAACGCTGACGCGCCCGGCTTGCGCCACGCACGTGATGGGCGTGAGCGCGTAAAGCCCTCGGCGATACGCATTCGAGCGGCCGTCGTCCTCGTACAGCTCGAACCGTGAGGTACCGTGCGGATAGATCTGCAAGGTGAGCTCGTCCAGCGGGCGCTCGCCGGTATGCTGCACGAGCGGGCCCGAGCGGAAGGATCGCGCCCGCGCGCACGAGCAGCGGCAGACGATCGAGCGGTGCCGCGAGCGTGACGCCGCCCGGCCCGCTGTGCTGCTCGCCCGTCCAGAAATCGAACCAGCGCCCCTCGGGGAGATAGACCGGCCATGCGGTCGCGCCCTCGCGCGTCACCGGGGCGACCAGCAGATCGTCGCCCCACATGTATTGATGGTCGAGCGTCCAGGTCTTGGGATCGCCCGGATAGTTCAGTACGAGCGGGCGCATGAGCGGCAGGCCGAGCGTGTGCGCCTGCCAGGCCAGGGTGTAGGTGTATGGCAGCAGGCGGTACCGCAGCTCGGCGTAGCGCCGACAGATCGCCTCGACCTCGGGGCCGTGGGCCCACGGCACGTGCTCGCGCCACACCCAGCCGTGCGAGCGGAAGATCGGACTGAACGCGCCGAGCTGAAACCAGCGCGCATAGAGCTCGCCTGTCTCCGGCACGGGATGGAAGAAGCCGCCCACGTCGGTGCCCCAGTAGGGCACGCCCGAGAGCCCCATGTTCAATCCGAGCGGAATCTGCGCCTCCAGGGTCGGAAAGTCGTTGTTGATGTCGCCGGACCAGCACGAGGCGCCGAACCGCTGCATCCCGGCCGCCCCCGAGCGACACAGCAGGAACACGCGGTGATCGGGACGCGCCGCGGCCTCGCCCTCGGCAAACGCCTGATGACGGAGACGATCGTAGATGTTGTGCAGCTGCGTGCCGTCCCCGGCCGCGAGCTTCGTCACGGCGGGCGGCCCCTCGCCCCCATCGAGCCACCAGCCGCCGATACCCAGCCGCACGAGCTCGCGATGCGCCGCCCACCACCACGCGCGCACATCCGGGTTCGAGAAATCGAGATGGCGCTGGCCCTCGCGGTAGTTGGCGACGCCCCCGGCGCCGCGCTCGTAGCCTGTCGCCAGCAGATAGCCGCGCGCTTCGGCCTCGGCGAAGAGCGGCGACCGTTCGTGGAGCACGGGATATTCGTGCGTGATGAACTCGAAGTGCTGCGCCCGCGCCTCTGCGAGCAGCTCCTCGGGCTTCGGCCACAAGGCTGGCTGGAACTCGAGATGCCCGACCCCGCAGTTCCAGCCCTTCGCCTCGCCGTAGGTCGACAGATAAATGAGCGCGTCGCACGGGATCCGCTTCTCGCGGATCGTGCGCGGCAAGCGACGCAGCTCGGCGGTGTCGTCGAAGTGGCGGGTCGACTGCAAGAAGCCGAGCGCCCACCGCGGCGGCATCGGCGCCCGCCCGAGGAGCTCGGCCACCTCGCCCATGAGGCCGCGAAGATCGGAGCCGATCAGGAAATACCAGGTGAGCGCGGAGGCTTTGGCCGCGTAGTCGATCCGCACGCCGTTGTCCGAGCGGCCCACCGCGAGGACGGCGTCGCTCGCGTTGTCGAAGAACAGGGCGTAGCCGCGGCTCGAGACGAGCAGCGGCACCGCGATGTCCGAGCCGGGGCCATGGCCGAGATGGGAGTTCCAGAACACGCGGCCCTGCCCGAGACGATCCAGACGTCCGCCGCCGTGGCCGAGGCCGTAGAAGTGCTGCTCGTCGGAGAACGTGAAGCGGGCGCGGACGCGCGCGGCGCCGTCCGCGCCGCGCTCGACGGCCATTCCGCCGTCGGCCGGCTCGCGCAGCAGCCATGCGCCGGCGGCGTCGGCGAACGTGAGGCGTACCGGGCTGGTCTCGGCCTCGAGCCGCAGATCGCCCGTCGCCATCCGAACGGGCTCGCCGTCCGCGAGCTCGAACGCCGGCGGCGCCCAGGCCCGAGGCGCGACGAACGACATCTCGTGCGCCGGACTCGCGCCGAAGGCCACGCGCACGATCCGTGAGCTACAGAAGGTAACCGCCAGCGGCCCTTCGGTGCCGGCGAAGTGCAAGCTCGCGTCCCGGCGCTCGAAGCGCGGTGCGTTGCCGCCGGAGCGTGTGGGCGTCACGATCGGCCGGGATGCGTACGCGCGCGCCGTCGCTCGGGGAAGCCTGGACGTAGGAGCATCTGGCGCTTGTCTATCAGGCGAATCGTCGAGACGTCAAGCTCGACGTCGCTGACACGGCTACGGCCGTGTGACCACTCGAGAGTCGCATCAGCCGGCCGAGCGTGAAGAGGTAGGCCGCCAGTACCCAGTGGAAGACGATCGGGATCGGATGCGAGAGCGTGACCGCATACCGTATGACCATCGACAGCGCGTAGACGCAGGCGAACCCCTGGAGACCTCGGCCGGCGCGCGGCCGCGGACGGGCGAAGAATCCCCGACCGCGCCAGGTGTCGCGGTCGATGACGATCTGAACGAGCAAGATGGCGAGCTGGAGCGGCAGGAGAACCGGATAGCGCAGCAAGCCCGAAAACCAGGCATCCATCGGGGGCAACCAGGCGACCTCGAAGAAGGCGACCAGCGCCTGGGCCGCGATCCGGATGCCGAACAGCGCCGTCAGGACACAGAGGACAAGCGCCGAGCGCGATCTCGGGTTCACGACAGAATCTCCATCCGCTCGAGCTCATCGACGACCTGCACGACTTCCGCCCGGCTCATGTCGTCCCACTCCGGGCGCATGACGCACCACTTGTGCTGGATCTCGCGCCGGCCTCGCGCGAACTCCTCCCGGCAGCGCCGTTCAGCCCAGCCCTCTCGCATGACGCAGAGCCGCGGCGATGCCAGCCGCGTGGAGGCGCGCTTGGATCGGTACTCGATGTTGGCCTCGGCCAGACCTCTGTCGAATGCGGTGGCGAAGCGCGCGAGGGCGGCGCCCACCTTCCACCGCCGCGCGAGGCAGCTCGACCAGGAGGTCGTAGCGCGCGGCCTCGACGTCCGGGATCAAGCGGAACTGCCAGACGCCGAGCCCGGTCGCGCGCTCGGCCGCGCTCACCGCGTGCAGGACGTGGTTCAGATGGAGCTTCTCGCCGGTGATGTTCAGCATGTCCCGGCCCTTGCGGACGAACGCCACCTTGGGCGTGCGCCCGTGAAATCCGCGGACCTCCACGACGTCGTTCATGTCGTAGCGGTAGAGTCCGTTGGCCCCGGTCACGATCACGTCGTAGCGGCGTCCTTCGGCGAGCTCGTGGCACAGGAGCGTGCGAGGCGCCGGATCGGTCATGTCCTCCTCGGCGATGAACTCGTAGAAGTTCGTGTTGACGGCGAGGACCCCCGCCGCGGAGTCGTCTTCGACGGGAATCGTGAGGCGCCCCTCGCTGGCGACGAGGCCGAGATCGCGCCGGGCGACCTGCCGGCCGAATTCCGCGTCGAGATGGCGCGCCTGGATCCCCGCGCTCCCTCCGAGCCAGCACGCGACCAGGGACAGCTCGGGCCAGCAGTCGCCCAGCACGAGTCGGCCCCGGCGCTTGCGGACCGCCTCGAGCAAGGCCGCCCGCCTGGGATCGGAATGCAGCGCGGCCGTCAGCGCCGCGCGGAGCTCGAGACCGGTCATGCCCGCCGAGGGAATCGGCTCGAGCTCGGCCGGCCCGAGCGTGCCGTCGTGAACGGCGCGCAGGAGATCGTCGCCTCGCCGCGCCGCGATGTCCGCGAGCCTCAGCACGGTGCTGGGATTGGGCGTGGCGATCGATGCCAGCGCGTGGCCGAGCGCCAGACGCAGTGCCACGAAGTAGCGGCTCTCGTGATCGCGGATCAGCGCGACGGCGTACGGCAGCGCGTGGCGACGGCGGACGAGCCACGGCAGTCGCTGATACGTCAATCCGGTCATCGCGCCGCACGGCAGGCCGCCGGTGGCGACACCCTCGATGGCCGGGCCGACGATCGTCAGCACCCGCTGGTCGAGCATCCCCGGATGGTCGCGCAGGGCGTAGAACGTCCAGAGGCGCATCAGCGCGGCCATCGACCGGGTCCAGCCGGCGGTCACCGGGATGAACTTCGGCTCGCCGGTCGTGCCGCTCGTCGTCGTGAACATGAACGGCGCTTCGGCGGTCAGCACCTGCCTCTCGCCGGCCATGATCCGCCCGACATACGGCCGCAGCGCCTCGTAGTCGCGAATCGGCACCCGCCGCGCGAACTCGGCGGCCGACTCGATCGCCGCGAACCGGTGCTCGCGGCCGAAGATCGTGTCGGCGTTGTCCCGGAGCAGGCCGCGCAGAACTCGAGCCTGGGCTTCCTCCGGAGCGGCGGTCGCGTCCTCGAAGGCGCGGTGATGCAGCCATTGCTGGGCGCGGAGCGCGTGTCCGAGCAATCCCATGTCATCCCTCCGTGGTGAGCTCGCGGATGGTCACGGCGCGACGACGCAGCCGCTCTTCGACGACACGAATGCCGAGCCCGTGCCCGGTGAGGATCGGCGCTTCGCCGCGGTGGCCGAACCGCACGCTCTCGACGGCGACGTCCTCGGCGAGCAGCAAGGTGCCGAACGAGCCCTCGGCGAACGCGACTTCGGGAAGTGTCGCGGCCAGATGGCGGCCGGCGGCGGACAGGATCGCCGTCTCACCGACCTGGCATCCCACCTGGACGCCCAGGCCGGCGTCGAGAGCCGCGGAGGCGACCGCGAGCGACCGTGTGAGCCCGCCGCATTTCGAGATCCTGACGTTGAAGAAATCTGCGGCCTGGGCGTCGATGAGCGCCCGAGCGTCGGCCTCGGTGACGAGCGACTCATCGACCATGATCGGCACCGCGGTGGCGCGTCGCAGCCGCGCCAGGGCCTCGACCGGGCCGCGCGGCAGCGGCTGCTCGACGGCAGCGATGCCGAGCGGCGCGACCGCGTTCAGGACCTGGACGGCTCGGTCGAAGCTCCAGCCACCGTTGGCGTCGAGGCGAAGCGAGGCGTCGGGCCCGAGCGTCTCGCGGACGGCGGCCACCCGAGCGACGTCGTCGTCGAATCCGACCTTCACCTTGACGTCGCGCAGACCGATCGCGCGCATCTGCCGCGCGTGTTGCGCGGCCCGCGCGACCGGCCCGGCGGTGATGACGCCGCTATACGTCACCGTGTCCCGCCGGGGCGGCATCAGCTTAGCCAGCGGACATCCGACGCGCCGGAGGGCGCAGTCGAGCACGGCGAGCTCGAGCGCGGCGCGGCTCGCGTGTGGCGTGATGGCGCCGGCGCGGCGGCTCACGGACAGGAAAGCGCCGAGGGCGTCGAGGTCGTCCGCCGAAGGCACCTCGCGGTTCGCCACCCCCGGCCACAGCTCGCTCGCGAGGTGGTCGAGCATGGTCTCGACGGTCTCACCGGTGACGTAGGGGCGCGCGACGCCCTCACCGTACCCTTCCGTCCCGGCGTCGTCGCGCACGCGCACCACCACCGAATCGGACCACCGCCGCTCGCTGGCGCTGTGGCTGAACGACTCCACGAACGGGATCCGCAGCGCGTACAGGGTGGCCGCCACGAGCTTCATCGCGCGTCACCAGCGCTCGCGGCCACGAAGTCGCGGAAGTAGCGCCGCGTGAAGACGTTCTCGCGCAGGGTCAGCTCGACCAGGGTCAGGGCCTCGTCGTCGCCGAAGTCGTAGTAGCGCGCGTACGCCTCGAGATCGGCCAGACCTTGCTCGGCGTGGCGGATGTCGACCTCCGAGTGGTGCGTGAACCATTCGAGCGCCACCGCCGGCAATCCGCGATGCTTCGCCAGCGCCCGGGCGATCCGGCCGGAGACGCGCGAGAGCATGTACTCGAACGCGATGATCTCGGCGAGGGCGACGAGCCCGACTTCGCGGAGCGATCGGTAGAGCAGCGGATCGACGACGACGCGCCGGAGATCCTCGTCGGCCTGCGCCTCGAGCGCGGCGAGCCGGCAGCCGAGCCCCGCGCCCGTCAGCAGATCCCGGAGCAAATCAGGATGCGGCCGGCCCGAGGCCTCGTCGAGCCCCAGCTCTTCGAGCAGGTTGTGCTGGAGATCGGCTGCCGCCGCGGGCGGGGCCAGCGCATAGAGGAACGCGAGCAGCTGCGGCGATCGTAAGTGCGCGCGCGCGACGTTCTGGATGAACGTGTCGTACCGATCGGGCGGCGCGCTGCCGTTCTCCAGGGCCCGGAACTCGTCGGAGCGCGTGAGGCTCTCCACCTGCCGGGCGAAAAGGAGCTCGATCGCCGATCGAAGCGAGCCGTGATCGTTGTCCATGTCGTCCTCCCCTGCCCGGAGGAAAGATCACGGGCCGTGCCAGCCGAGTATCCCGGGAGCACAGGGAGTCTTTTTAGCTGCTTGCAAGGCTTGGCGGACCGTGGCGGCTCAGGTCATGGACATCTGATGATCATAGGCTGTACATTCAGAGCACATACTCATGGCATTCTTGACGGGCCCGGACCGGAAGCTGGCCGAAGCGATCTCGCGTCTGGCCTACTGCAATCCGTTCCTGCCCGAGCGGATCGAGTGCGAGCGGCAGGCGCTGGGCGACGCCTTCGTGCCCGGCGGCACCCTCTGGCACGCCACGGGCAATCCGGAGCCGCCGCGCAACGTGTTCGCCCTGCGCGAGCGCGCCGGGGCGCTCGCCGAGCGGCTCGCCGGCCGGCTGGCGGAATCGGCGAAGCCGAGCGCCGCGGATCTGCAGCTCTACGAGGACGTCGTCGTGTATCTGCTCTTCGCCCGCTACGACGACAATTTCTACGAGCTACTCGATCCGCGGGCCGCGACCGCCCCGGTGGCGTTCTACCGAAGGCTCCACCAGGACGTGGCCCGCCTGCTCCAGACACCGCGAGCCCGGCTCGTGGCCGATCGCGACGTGCCGCATCTCTTCGCCGCCTTCTTCCAGATTCGGCGCGCGTTCCACTACATCTTCCACAACATCATCGGCAACTCCGCGCCCATCGTCCGCCTGCGGGCCACGGTCTGGCAGTCGATCTTCACCCGCGACATGCGTCGCTACCGCCGCGCGCTCTATCAACGCATGAGTGACGTCGCCACCTTGATCTCGGGGCCGTCGGGCACCGGCAAGGAGCTCGTGGCCCAGGCGATCGGGCTGGCGCGCTACATTCCCTTCGACGCCGAGAAGCAGGCGTTCGTCGAGAACTTTGCCGGCTCCTTTTATGCGCTCAATCCGTCCGCGCTGTCGCCGACGCTTGATCGAGTCCGAGCTGTTCGGCCACCGCCGCGGGGCCTTCACCGGCGCGGTTCAGGATCGGGCCGGGTGGCTGGAGGTCTGCCGGCCTCTGGGGACCGTATTCCTCGACGAGATCGGCGAGCTCGAGCCGGCCCTGCAGGTCAAGCTCCTGCGTGTGCTGCAGACCCGTACGTTCCAGCGGCTCGGCGACACGCGCGACCGGCGCTTTCACGGCAAGATCATCGCCGCCACGAACCGCGACCTGGCGAGCGAGATGGCGGCCGGCCGATTCCGCAAGGACCTGTACTACCGGCTCTGCTCCGACATCATCGCGACGCCCGCGCTGGAAGAGCAGCTCCGCGCCGCGTCCGGCGAGCGAGGGGCTCTGGTGCGCTTCCTCGCCAGGCGGGTGGCCGGGGACGCCGAGGCGGAGCCGCTCGCCGAGGAAACCGAGCGCTGGATCGATGGGCACCTGGGCGACAGCTATCGATGGCCGGGCAACGTGCGCGAGCTCGAGCAGTGCGTGCGGAACGTGATGATCCGCGGTGAGTACCGGCCGCCTCACGCCGCGCCGGTGTCCGGTCGGCAGCGGGTCGCCGAGGAGATGCTGGCCGGCTCGCTGAGCGCCGACGAGCTCCTGCGCCGCTACTGCACGCTCGTCTACGCCCAAACCGGTAGCTATCAGGAGACGGCGCGTCGGCTGAACATCGACCGCCGGACCGTGAAGGACAAAGTCGATCCGGAGCTGCTGTCCCGGCTCGAATCCTAGACGGCCACGCGCGGACTGACAGCCTGCTCGATCGCCGCGCACAGGCCGGTGGCGATCGGGCAATCGCGCGCTCCCCACATTCGGCCCGGGTCGAACAGAACTCCGCCGAGCCCGGCCCGGCGGGCGCCGACCACATCGACGAAGTACGAGTCGCCGATGTAGACCGTCTCGTCCGGAGCGGTGCGGGCCGCGTGCAGACCGAGCTCGAAGATCCGCGGATCGGGCTTGGCGATCCCCACCACGCTCGAATCGATGACGAACTCGAGCTGCGCGGCGAGCCCGGCAATCTCGAGCGCGCGTTGCACCGAGCCGTTGGAGTTCGAGATGACTCCCACGACGAGCCCCATGTCGCGCGCGTGCCCGATGGCCTTCGACGCTTCGCCGTCGGCCTGGTGGCACAACCCGATCGGCACATTGAAGCCCCGCCGCCATTCGGCGAGTGCGATCCGCTCGGCCTCGTCTTCGATCCCGAGATACTCCACCAGGTAACGGACGTATCGCCCCTCGCCCGTTCGCTCCCGTCGTCGCCTGCGCGGCTCGCTCGACGTCGAGACGAATGCGCGCGCGCCGCTCGGCCTCGGTCACGGTGGCCTGGCTGAGACGATGGCCCCGCGACACGAGAAAGGCGGTGAGCTGCGCGTAGTCCATCTCGAGCAGGGTGTGCCCCGCGTCGAACACGACGGCGCGGATCGTCGGACGGCGAGCCATGACCGCAGAGTCTACCGCACGGAAGGCGGCCGGGGCCTCGGGCGTCCCGCGAGCTCCAGCCGTCGAGTCGCCGTTCGACCGCGAGGATCCCCGTATGTTCATCGGCGCCCTGTTGATGTAGGGTCGCGTCGTCATGCCGCGCGTCGCCCCGCTCAGGATCGCCGTCGTCGGCGCCGGCCTCGGCGGTCTCACCGCCGCCGTGGCCCTGCAGCAGGCCGGCTTCGACGTTCAGGTCTACGAGCAGGCGCCCGAGCTGACCGAGGTCGGCGGCGGGATCAACATGGGGCCGAACGCGGCGCGCGTCCTGTACCGGCTCGGTCTCGGCGACGCGCTGGATCGCGAGGCGGTGCGGCCTCTCAGCACCCACCAGCGGCGCTGGCAAGACGGCCGCACGCTTGCAGCGCGCGCCGCTCAATCCGCGCTGCGAAGAGCTCTACGGCGCGCCCCACCTGACCGTCCACCGCGCGGACCTGCTCGCGATCATCGCCTCGGGCTTCTCGCCCGAGCGCGTTCACCTCGGTCACCGCCTGGTCGGGGTCGACGACGAGGGCGACCGCGTCGCCGCCCGCTTCGCCAACGGCGCGCGTGTCGACGGCCGACATCCTGGTCGGAGCCGACGGCATCAACTCGATGGTGCGCCACGCGCTGCTCGGCGAGGAGGCGCCGCGCTTCGCGGGCTGCGTCGCCTATCGCGGCCTGGTCCCGACCGAGCGTATCGCCGACCTCGGCCTGGAAACGGGCTCGCAATCGTGGGTGGGCCCCGGTGGGCATCTCGTGCACTACTTCGTCTCGCGCGGACGCCTGTTGAATTTCGTCGGGTGGACCGAGCACGACACGTGGAACCGCGAGGACTGGACCGATCGCGCCACGATCGCCCGCGCGCTCGCCGCGTTCGAGGGCTGGCATCCGCAGATCACCCGGATCATCGCCGCGGCCGACACGTGTTTCATCTGGGCGCTTTTCGACCGCGAGCCGTTGCCGCGCTGGTCGGTCGGCCGCGTGACCCTGCTCGGCGACGCATGCCATCCGATGTACCCGTTCATGGGTCAGGGCGCGGCGCAGGCCATCGAAGACGGCGCAGTCTTGGCCGCCTGCCTCGTCGCCGGCGGCGCGGGCGAGCCCGCTCGGGCACTTCGACGTTACGAGGAGCTGCGCCGCCCTCGCGTCACTCGCCTCCAGGAGATGTCACGCGCCAACAAGACTCGCTTCCATCTCGCGGACGGCCCGGCGCAGGAGGCGCGCGACGCCGAGTGGGCTCGGGCCGGCGACCGCTCGCCCGAAGCGCTGCGCTGGTTGTACGGATTCGATGCCACGGCGCTTCCGGCATGCTGATCGGGAATGTCCTTGACAGGTCAATCATCGGCACGATACGAGGGGGCGCGGGTGGCCCGCGTCACCCCCTGAAGGTGAGGTGAGGTCAGAGCCGAGAACGTGCGCTTTCCGTTGCTTGCGCTGTGCACTGTGAATGCCTCGACGCGGAGGGGAACCAATGTGCAAGCTGTGCGACGAAGGAAATCCCCAGAACCATTCCAGCTCACGGCGCGACTTCTTGAAGGCCTCGGCCGCCACCGGCGTCGCCGCGACCGGCACCCTCCTCTTCTCGCCCCGCCCGGCTGCTGCGCACGACTCGGACGTGCCGGAGGACTCCGGCCGGCGCGGCCGGCGCTACATCATCCGTGGCGGCTCCGTGATGTCAATGGACCCCGACGTGGGCGACTTCCCCCGGGCCGACGTGCTCGTCGAGGGCAAGAAGATCGTCGCCGTCGGCCCGAATCTGCGCGCCGGTGATGCCGGGGTGATCGACGCCCGCGGCCGCATCGTCATGCCGGGCTTCGTCGACACCCACCATCACCTGTTCGAGACGGCGCTGCGCAGCTTTCTCGCCAACGGCCTCTTGCTGCCCGGCACGCCGGGCGGAGAGATCAACTACTACCAGTACATTCTGCTGACGTTCGCTCCGGTCTACCGGCCGCAGGACGTGTACATCAACGAGCTGTTCGGCTCGCTCGCCCAGCTCGACGACGGCGTCACGACGGTGCACGACATCTCGCAGATCCATCACTCGCCCGAGCACTCGGACGCCGCGATCAAGGGCCTCATCGATTCGGGCCGCCGCGCCGCCTTCGGCTATTTCGAGGGCGCCGGCGCTCACGCACGGTCCCAACTACAAGTATCCGGAGGACGCGTTCCGTATCAAGAAGCGGTGGTTTTCCTCGAAGGACCAGCTCGTCACCATGATCATGGGCGGCGAGGTCTACCTTCCGGGCTACGAGAAGGCCTGGGAGATCGGACGCGAGCTCAAGATTCAAGTTGCGGCGCACATCCTCTCTCCGTTCGGCATCCGCCCGACCTTCGACCTGCTCGCCCAGAATCAGGGCGGAGACAGCGGCAAACTGGGAATCGGAGACGACAACCTCTTCGTCCATATGACCGGGATGTCCGACCCGGCCTGGCAGAAGGTCAAGGAGGTCGGCGCGCAGGTCTCGCTCGCCGTGCCGATCGAGATGAACATGCGCCACGGCACGCCGCCCATCCTCAAGATGCAGAGCCTGGACCTGGAGCCATCCCTGAGCTCGGACGTCGAAGTCACGCTGACGGCGGACTTCTTCACCCAGATGCGCTCGACGATGAATGTACAGCGCGCGCTCGTGAACCAGATGATCCTCGACACGGGATTGGCGAAAGGTGATTGGTGGCCCGCGCAGCCGCCCGGCGTACCGAACCCGCTCACGACGCGCGAGGTGCTGCGCTACGCCACGATCAACGGCGCCAAGCACCTCCGGCTCGACAAGAAGATCGGCTCGCTCACGCCGGGCAAGGAGGCCGACATCATCATCCTCGACGCGACCGCGCTCAACGTGGCCCCGCTCAACCAGGTGCCGGGCGCGGTCGTCTCGCTGATGGACCGCACCAACGTCGAGACCGTGATCGTCGCGGGCAAGGTGCGTAAGTGGCAGGGGCGGCTCCTGGACGTCGACCTGCGCCATCTGCGCAGGCAGCTCGAGGCCTCGCGTGACTACATTTTCGCCACGGCGGGCATCGAGCAGGATCTGTTCCGCGACAACTGAGGCGGTTGGACGCGGGGCGGTTCGTGCCGCCTCGCGTGACCGCGAATCGCGAATAAGGAACCTCTTGGCCGAGTCCATGATTCAATGGGCGCCGATTAGCCAAGGAGGAGGAAGACACATGCGACTGGTAGTGGCGCTCCTGCTGACGGGCCTGGTCTTCGGGACGCCGGGTATTGTCGCTGCAGATCCCGGCAAACCGAGTGAGTCGGCCGCACCGGAAGACCCCAATTATGCGGAAGGGGTCAAGGCCGTCAAGCGCGCGGATTATCCAACCGCGATCCGCCTCTTCGAGGGGGTGGTCGCCAAGGACGATCAGAACGCGAACGCCTACAACTATCTGGCCTACAGCATTCGCCAGAGCGGCGATGCCGCCAAGGCCATCCCTATCTACAGGAAAGCCCTGGCAATCGATCCCAAGCACCGGGGCGCGCACGAGTATATCGGCGAGGCCTTCCTCGCGCTGGGCGACCTGCCCAAGGCGAAGGAGCACCTCGCCATTCTCGACAAGCTGTGCTTCTTTCCCTGCGACGAGTACTCCGACTTGAAGAAGGCCGTTCAGGCCTACGAAGCCAGCGGAGGCCGTGTCAAGCCGACCAGCAAATCCAACTAAGGGGAACCGGCCCCCATGGATTTCTGGCGTTGGCCATGTATGAATTACTCACGATACCGTCCGCCCACTGACACGCCCGATCGGCCCCCTCGCCCAAGTCGGTGTGTTTCAAGCCCCAGCGGCACATCGCTATGCGGCACGGCACTTGCGTAGTATCGTGCCTCCAATAGGGCGACCTATGAACCCAGCCGCGTGGGCGAGCGATCTAACCTGTTCTTCCGTCGCGCGTCTGCGTCTGCTGGCGCGGGCGCTCGGCTACTTCCGGCCCGACGCCGGGCGAATCGGCGTTGCGATCGGGCTGCTCCTGGCGGGCATCGCGATCAACCTGCTCAAGCCGTGGCCACTGGCTCTCCTAGTCGACAGTGTCCTTGGCAGCAAGCCGTATCCCGCGTGGCTACCGAGCGAGATGCGGGCCTGGGCACAGCCCGGGCAGATCACTGCGATCATCGCGGCGTCCCTGGCGATCTATCTGGCCCACTCCGCCGTCTGTGCCGGGCACGTCTATCTCGCGATCGGCATCGGCCTCCGCGGCTTGCGGCGGGTCCGGGACGACGTCTTCAGCTGGCTCCAGCGCCTCTCCTTGCGCTATCACCACGGCACCGTGGCCGGGGACATCATCTTTCGGGCCGGGACCGATACATGCGCCTTTCAGGTCCTGTTCCAGGACGGGGTGCTGATCGTCCTCAGCGCCACCGGCACCCTCCTGTTCATGACGGTCATGATGGCCCGGCTGAATCTGTACCTCACCGCGGTCGCTCTGGTCGCCGTACCCGTCCTGCTCGTGTCGATCAAGATCTTCGGCGGAGCGATGCGATCGCGCGGCATGGCCGCCCAGCAGGCGGAGAGCAAGGTCTACTCGCTCATCCACCAAGGAATCACCGCCCTGCCGCTGATCCAGAGCCACGCGCGCGAGCACCACGAGCAACGGCGCTTCACCGCGCAGACCGAGGTGGCGCGGCAACAGAAGATGGCGCAGCAGGGGCTGGAGGTTGTCTACTGGAGCTCGATCTCGGTGATCCTGGGGGCGTGCACGCTCGGCGTGACCTGGGTCGGCGCGCAGGAAGTCCTGGCCGCAAACTTGACCCTGGGCGAGCTGCTCGTCTTCCTCGCGTACGTCGCTCAGCTTTTCGAGCCGCTCCATCAGCTCTCGAAAGTGGGCGCGACCTTGTCGAGCGCGAGCGCCAGCACGCGGCGGGTGTTCGAGGTCCTGGATACGCCAGAGGACGTGAAGAACCGGCCCGAAGCGCGCCCGGTCGTCCGGGGACTCGACGTTGACGGGCAGGCTGGATTGCCGACCTCGGCCGACGACATGTTCGCCCCCGCCGCGGCTTCCGCGGGGCCGCCCGGTCGACCGCTCCAGATTTACGGCAACGTCACCTACGACGACATCTCCTTCGCCTACGAGCCGTCGAGGCCGGCGCTGCACCACATCAGCTTCAAGCTCCTCGCGGGGACGTCGGCCGCCATCATCGGGCCGAGCGGAGCCGGCAAGACGACCTTGCTGAACCTGCTGCCGCGGTTCTTCGACCCGGCGAGCGGGGCGGTGCTGCTAGAGGGTGTGGACTTGCGCGAGCTTCGTCTCGAAGATCTGAGAGCACAGATCGGTGTCGTCCTGCAGCAGCCGATCATCATGCCCACCACTGTGGCCGAGAACATCGCCTACGGGAAGCCCGCGGCCACCATGGAGGAGATCGAGGCCGCCGCGCACGCGGCCAATGCCAGCGGGTTCATCGAGCGGCTCCCCCAGCAATACCAGACCGTCATCGGCGACGGTGGCGCGCACCTGAGCGTGGGTGAGAAGCAGCGGATCAACCTGGCGCGGGCATTCCTGAAGAATGCGCCGATCTTGTTGATGGACGAACCAACGAGCGCGCTCGACGTCGAGAGCGAGGCTCAGGTCGTGGCGAGCCTGTTCGCGCTGATGCGCGGTCGCACGACGTTGATGGTCGCCCACCGGCTCACCACCATCCGGCGTGTCGACAAGATCCTGGTCGTGGAGAACGGGCGCCTGACCGAGATGGGCGCCCCCGACGATCTCCTCGCCGAGCAGGGGTACTACGCTCGAGTCGTCACCGGCCAGCTCGCCCTGTAACGCTCAGCCGGAGGCGCCGGTCAGCAGCAAGACCGCGTGCTTCGGGCGCGCTCCCCCGCTTCGCGCTCTCGCTGTCTGGCCTCACGCTCTCGGGCGGCCTGCTCGAGCTGCCATCTCGCGCGGAGCCGATCTCCCGCCTCGGTCACCGCGGCCTCGATCTGCGCGGCCTTGTCGAGCGCTTCCCATCGCTTCAAGTCGGTCGCCGCTGCCGCCTTCGACGCCCTCGCCAGGTTCGCCTCGATGCGATCGATATTCTTCTGCAAGGTCGCCATGGCGTCTCGCAGCTTCTTCCGCTCGGGGCCCTCGGAACCCCACTCGGTCGTGACCACGGCGAGGTGCTGGCTCTGTTCTCGGTACAGGTCGGCCAGTGACGTGGGATCGCCGGATGCTTTCTCGGCCGCCTCGGCCAGGCTCTTGCCTTTTCCGCCGCCCTTCAGCGAAGCGCGCATCGAGGCCGCCTTGTCCCGCGTGATCTTCGCCGCGCGCTGCTCCCGATCCGGAACCCCACGCTCCTTGGCCTCGATCTCCTCGATTCGTTTCTCGTGTGTCCTGAGCGCGTTGGTGTAGCTCTCCCGGATCGCGTCCCACTCGGAGGCAGGCGCGTCCGAGCTGCCCAGCAGCGCGAGGAGACAAGCGGCCATCAGGCCGCCGAGGCATCGTCTGCCGCTCGGATGCATCTGTCGCTTCATTTGAGGTTTTGGATTTTACCCTGAATCGTATCCAGCCTTGTTGCCAGTTCCTTGAGCTGACCGGCGACACTTTCGGAGATTTGACGCAGCGAGTCTTCGACCCTGGCCGAGCTCGCTGTCAGCTCCTGGCTGGCCGCCGCCATCTTCCGCACGCCGCCCGCGTTCTCGAGCGCCATTTCGTGATTGAGCCAGCCGAGCTGGGCCGTCTGCAGCACGAACTTACGGACCACGGCCAGGTCGTCGGAGAGTACGCGCATGTCAGCCATGGCTTTGTCCGTGTCCTGCTTCGTCGCGGCGGTCGCCGCGGCGAGCTCGCGCTGCACGAGGCTCAGTTTTTCCTCCACACGCTGCAGCTCGGCCGCGAGCGCCGCCACGGACGTCCGCTGCGTCAGCTGGTGTTGCAACGCGCTCAGGGTCACGGTCTCCGGCGCCTTGGGAACGTCCGCGCGGTAGACGAACGTCACCACCTCGGGCACCGATATATTGGCAGTCTCGCGCTCCGGCAAGCCGGCGTGCCGGGCCCAGGCTTCGGCCGGGCTGTCGCCCGGAAGGACAACCAGGTGACCGCCTTTGGCGTCGAGAAACGCCAGCCCGCCAACCTTTCCGGACTGTTTCACGGCGGCCTGGATCGCGGCCGAGTGGGACGCGAGAGCTCGCTCTCGGCTCTTGATCTCCCCGGACTGCGCCGCCGGCATCAGCGAGTGGTTGGCGCATCCGACGGCCACTAGTAAGAGGCTGATCAGGTACATACCTGAGCCCAGAACCCTCTTCCTGCCCATCGTGAGTCCTCCGTCCCCCGGACCTCGCCCTACCCTGACCAATCCACCCCAGCCGGACGGTCTAACGGTGATATCCATCGACATGTCCCATAAGATTGACCCTGGGACCTCGCCATGGATCACCATCGCCATGGACCATTATTGCCAAGAGCTTCAAGCCGGCGCCATCGGTGGCTCACCTGATGTCTGAGACACCCCCCTCAGTGGCCGCTCGTGGCTAAGAATCTGGGAAGTCCTCCCGGGACCAGCCTGCGGCGAATACTTCCCCAGGCCTGGGCCATGATCCGCCCGTACTGGTCCTCCGAGGACCGGTGGGCGGCTCGGGGCCTCCTGCTCGGTGTTGTACTCCTTACGCTCGGCATGGTCTACCTCACTGTGCTCCTGAATCAATGGAATAACTCGTTCTACACCGCCCTCCAGGACAAGAACATGCCCGCGTTTCGCGGCCAGCTCTTCCGCGTGACGTACCTCATCACCATCTTCATCTTCCTCGCCGTGTACCAGGTCTATCTCAACCAGATGCTCGAGATCCGCTGGCGGCGCTGGTTGACCGACCGCTACCTCCGCTCGTGGCTGACCGACGGCGCGTACTATCGAATGCAGCTCCAGGCGACGGAGACCGACAACCCCGACCAGCGCATCGCCGAAGACGTGCATCTGCTCGCCGCCCATACGCTCGCTCTCTTCACCGGAGGCCTGCGCGCGACCGTCACCCTGGTGACTTTCGTGGCGATCCTCTGGGGTCTCTCCGGGTGGATGACCATTCCGGTCGGCGAGCTCTCCGTCGCCGTGCCCGGCTACATGGTGTGGGTCGCGGTGCTCTACGCGATCGTCGGCACGTGGGTGACCGACTGGCTCGGCCGCCCGCTGGTTCGGCTGAACTTCGATCGGCAGCGGTACGAGGCCGACTTCCGGTTCAGCCTCGTCCGCTTTCGCGAGAACAGCGAGGGGGTCGCCCTGTACCGCGGCGAGGCGGACGAGTTCCGCGGCTTTCGCGAGCGATTCGAAGATGTCGTGCGCAACTGGTGGGGCATCATGCTCCGGCAGAAGCGCATGACGTACTTCACCTCCGGCTACGGGCTCGGGGCGTGGATCGTCCCGTCCATCGTCGCGGCGCCTCGCTACTTCCGAGGCGAGCTCGGGCTCGGCGGCCTCATGCAGACGAGCCAGGCCTTCCAGCAGGTCCAGGACGCGCTCAGCTTCTTCGTCCAGTCATACAAGGAGATCGCGGCCTGGTGCGCGGTGGTCGAGCGGCTCGCCGGCTTCGACCGCGCGCTCGACCGGGTACACCAGCAAGGTGCGAGCGGCTTCCGACGAGTCGAAGGCCGCCCGACGCAGCTGACCGTGAGCGACGTCGACCTGTATCGACCGGATGGTCAGCCCCTCATCGCGAACGTCAACCTCTCGCTCCGGCTCGGCGACACCGTCCTGCTGACCGGCGCTTCGGGCTCGGGCAAGAGCACGCTCATCCGCGCCATCGCCGGCATCTGGCCGTTCGGACGCGGCGAGATCCGCTCGGCGCGAGACGCCCGGATCTTGTTTCTGCCGCAGCGGCCGTACCTGCCGATCGGCGTGCTCCGCGACGTGGTGAGCTATCCGATGCCCGCCCAGGGTGTCCCGGACGAGACCCTTCGCGAGGCGCTCGAGGTGGTAGGACTTGCCCAGCTCGCCGGGCGCCTCGACGAGTCGGCGCACTGGGCGCTTCAGCTCTCGCCCGGCGAGCAACAGCGCATCGCCTTCGCGCGTGCTCTGGTCCAGAAGCCCGAATGGCTCTTTCTCGACGAGGCGACCTCGGCGGTCGACGAGGCCACGGAGGCTCGCCTCTATCGGCTGCTGCGCGAGCGGCTCCCCGACACGAGCGTGTTCAGCATCGGCCATCGCGCGACCTTGCGCCCCTTCCACGCGCGCCGGCTCACCGTAAAGCCTGCGGGAACCGGTGCCGCCTCCATCGTCGAGCTCCCCGCCGCCGCCGATTTCGAGCCGGACGATTTCCTGCGCGACGAGGGCGCGAAGAGACCCTGGTAGACCGCGAAGCTTGGTCCCTTGCGCGCCGACGGCGGGCGCGTAGGATGATCGCGTGAGCCTCGACCCGGCACCCTGGTTACCCACGACGGCCGACGAGATCCGCGCGCGCGGCTGGGACGCGCCCGACGTCGTGTTCGTCACGGGCGACGCCTACGTCGACCATCCCTCGTTCGCGATGGCGGTGCTCTCGCGCGTGCTCGAGTCGCACGGGTTCCGCGTCGCCATCCTGGCGCAACCCGACTGGCGGAGCGCGGCGGCCTGGCGCGCGCTCGGGCGGCCCCGGCTCTTCTACGCCGTCTCGGCCGGCAACATGGACTCGATGATCAACCATTACACGGCGAACAAGAAGCGCCGCAACGACGACGCGTATTCGCCGGGCGGACAGATCGGGCTGCGTCCTGATCGTCCGACGCCCGTGTACGCCCAGCGGTGTCGCGAGGCGTTCCCTGGTGTGCCGGTGGCGATCGGCGGCATCGAGGCCTCGCTGCGGCGCATCGCGCACTTCGACTACTGGTCGGATCACGTGCGGCCGTCGATGCTGGCGGCGAGCAAGGCGGACCTGCTTGCGTTCGGCAAGGGCGAGGCGACGATCGTCGCCATCGCCCGCCGGCTCGCCGCCGGAGAGCCGGTGACGGCGCTCCGCGACTTACGCGGCGTGGCGTACCTGCTCGGCGCCAGGGAGACATTGCCGTCGTGGCCCGGCGAGACGCTCCCGCTGCCGTCCCTGGAGGACGTGACGCGGGACCCGATGGCCTTCGCGCGGATGACCCGCACGTTCCATCACGAGACGAATCCGTTCAACGCCAGGCGGCTGACGCAGGCCCACGGCGACCGCACGCTCGTGCTCAACCCGCCGAGCCTGCCGATCGGCGAGGCGGAGATGGACGCGATCTACGACCTGCCCTACACGCGGCGGCCGCATCCGGGCTACGCGGAGCCCATTCCCGCCCACACGATGATCAAGGACTCCGTGCAGATCATGCGGGGCTGCTTCGGAGGCTGCACCTTCTGCTCGATCACGATGCACGAAGGCCGCGTGATCCAGAGCCGGAGCCCGCGCTCGGTTCTGGCCGAGGTGAAGTCGATCGCCGCCGAGCCCGGCTTCAAGGGCACGATCAGCGATCTCGGCGGCCCCACGGCGAACATGTACCAGATGCGTTGTACCCGGCCCGAAGTCGAGGCCGTCTGCAAGCGCCTCTCGTGCATCCATCCGACGATCTGCAAGCTGCTTGGGACCAGCCACGCCCCGACGATCGAGCTGATGCGCGGCGCTCGCGCCGTCCCCGGCGTCAAGCGCGTCCACATCGCCTCCGGTATCCGCATGGATCTCGCCAACCTGGACGACACATACGTCGACGAGCTGGTGACGCATCACGTCGGCGGCCATCTGAAGGTCGCGCCCGAGCATCAGTCCGACCGCGTCCTCGCGCTGATGAAGAAGCCGAGCCACCGCGAGTTCGAGACGTTCGCGGGCAAGTTCCGCCGCGCGAGCCAGCGGGCGGGCAAGGAGCAATATCTCGTCCCCTACTTCATCGCGAGCCATCCGGGCAGCGCGGTGGAAGACATGATCGAGCTGGCGATCTTTCTGAAGAAGCACGGCTATCGGCCGCGGCAGGTGCAGGACTTCATCCCGGCGCCGATGGACATCGCGACCTGCATCTACCACACCGGGATCGACCCCCTGACCATGACGCCCGTCGACACGGTCCGAAAGCTGCGCGACCGGCAGACGCAGCGAGCGCTGATGCAGTTCTTCGAGCCCCGCAACTGGTTCGTCGTCCACAAGGCGCTCGTGGACGCCGGCCGGCGCGACCTCATCGGCAGCGCGAAACACTGCCTGATCCCCGCCGCGCCGCCGCCCGAGGCGCTCGCCGCAAAGCGGCAGGAAGCGACGGAGGCGACCCACGTCCACGCCGAGGACGCGGGGACGCAGCCGACGATCGGCTACCGGCCCGGCCGGAAGGGCGCGAAGCGGCGTTGACGCCTTCTCAGTCCACTTCTCAGCGAATACGAAAACGGAGACGACAGATGGCAGACGCCAGCACGCGCCAGGGACTTCAGCTTCGTTCGACCGTGAAGAAGGAAGGCATCGTCGAGATATCGCTCGCCACGGCTCCCACGCCTGAGCCAAAGCCCGAGGAAGTCGTCGTCCGCATCGACGCCTCGCCCATCAATCCCTCTGACCAGGGACTTCTCTTCGGCGGCGCCGACATGAGCACGGCGAAAGCCTCGGGCACCGCGGACAACCCCGTGGTGACGGCGAGTATTCCCCCGGCGGTCATGAAATCGATCGCGGGGCGTCTCGAGCAGTCCCTGCCCGTCGGCAACGAAGCGGCCGGCGTGGTCGTCCAGGCGGGCTCCTCACCGGCCGCGCAAGCGCTGATGGGGAAGACTGTCGCAATCCTCGGCGGCGCCATGTACGCGCAGTTCCGCGTCATCAAGGCCGTCCAATGCCTGGTGCTGCCGCCGGGCACCACACCGGCCGAGGGCGCCGACTGCTTCGTCAATCCGCTCACCGCGCTCGGGATGGTCGAGACCATGCGCGCCGAGGGTCACAAGGCGCTCGTGCACACGGCGGCGGCCTCCAATCTTGGACAGATGCTCAACAAGATCTGCATCAAGGACAAGGTCGGGCTGGTGAACATCGTGCGCAAGCCCGAGCACGTGGATCTCCTGAAGAAGATCGGCGCCGCCTATGTATGCAGCTCGAGCTCGCCGACTTTCATGGACGACCTCACGGAGGCGCTCGCCGCAACCGGCGCCACCGTGGCCTTCGATGCGATCGGTGGCGGAAGGCTGGCGGGCCAGATCCTCACCGCGATGGAGATCGCCGCGAACAGGACGGCGAAGGAGTACAGCCGCTACGGATCCACCACGCACAAGCAGGTCTACATCTACGGTGGACTGGACCGCGGGCCGACCGAGTTCAACCGCGCTTTCGGCATGGCGTGGGGTATCGGCGGCTGGCTGCTCACCGCGTTTCTCCAAGAGATTGGATTCGAGGCCGCGCAGAAGCTACGCGAGAGGGTCGCGGCCGAGATCAAGACCACGTTCGCGAGCACCTACACGAAGGAAGTCTCTCTCGCCGAGGCGCTGCGGCTCGAGGAGATCGCCGTGTACAGCAAGCAGGCCACGGGTCAGAAGTATCTGATCAATCCGAACAAGGGCCTGTGATCCGTTCGTGAGCCAAGATCTGGAATTGCACGGCCGCCGGGCGCTCGTCACCGGCGGCACACAGGGGATCGGCGAGGCCGTGGTCTCTCGACTGCGGGAGCTCGGAGTGAGGGTCCTCACCACCGCTCGAACAGCGCCGGCCAGCCTCAAGGAACCCGATCTGTTCGTCGCGGCGGATGTGGCGACCGCCGAGGGCTGCGCCCTGGTGGCGCGCGCGGTTCGCGATCGACTCGGCGGCATCGATATCATCGTCCATGTCGTCGGCGGCTCATCAGCGCCGGCGGGTGGATTTGCGGTGCTGGACGACGAGCAATGGCAACGCGCACTGGACTTGAACCTGTTGCCTGCGGTGCGGCTGGACCGCGCGCTCCTCCCGTCGATGCTCGACCAGGGCGCGGGCGTGATCATCCATGTCACATCGATTCAGGGGCAGTTGCCTCTGCCCGACGCCACCATCGCCTATGCGGCGGCCAAGGCCGCACTCTCGAACTACAGCAAAGGCCTGTCCAAGGAAGTCAGCCCCAAGGGCATCCGCGTCATCCGGGTTTCTCCCGGTTGGGTCGAGACCGACGCGGCGGCGCGTCTGGTGACGGAGCTGGCGAAGAGCACGGGCACCGACTACGAGGGGGCGCGCCGGAGCTTGATGGACTCCCTCGGGGGGATCCCGATCGGACGTCCGGCCCGGCCGAACGAGGTGGCCGACCTCGTCGCCTTTCTGGCGTCACCGCGGGCCGCCTCGATCACCGGCACGGAGTACGTGATCGACGGCGGCACGGTGCCCACGATGTAGCGTGGGTCCGCGGCGCGACTAGCGCACGACCGGCCTAGCCCTCCAGAATCCGTCCCAGGCGACGATCTCCGTCATACGATATCCGCGTGGGCGCCGCGTGCCGGGCCGGGATCGTCATGGCGGTCGTGATCGGCGTGCTCTGGCCGACGTCCGCCGTCGCGGGAAAGGCAGAGGAGCTCGTCAGGCAGGCCGATCAGCTCCAGGGCAGCCCGACGCCGTCGGACGGATCACTGCAGCGAGCCATCGCTCTGTACGAGGAAGCGGCAAGGCTCGAGCCGAACGCCGCGGAAATCCACGTCAAGCTGTCGGATGCGGCGCTGACGATGGGCACCTGGACGACCGGCGATCGGCAACATTGGTACGGTCGCGGACGACAGGCCGCTGAGCGGGCCGTCGCCCTGGACAAGGAGAATCCGGAGGCCTTGTTCCTGTTGGCCGCCAATATCGGCCAGATGGCCGCCTTGCAAAAAGACCTGGGGGGGCTGTTGGTACCGCGCGAGCTGGAGCGTCTCCTGACGCGCGTGTTGGCCTTGAATCCGCGTCACCCGCGCGCCTTGCACATGATGGGCATGCTACTCCGCAAGACGCCGGCGCCGTTGCGCGTCTCCTTGAGTGGAAAAGCGAGCGAGGCCGAAAAGTACCTGATCGCCGCGACCGAAGCCGATCCGAACTTCTCGGAGGCTCGCCTGGATCTGGCGCAGTACTACGTCAGCGAGGGTCGGCTCCCCCAAGCTCGCGCGCAGGCTCAGGCCATCGTGAAGATGACATCCCCGACGCGGCCGCGCGCCTGGCGCGAGAAGCATCGTCCGGCGGCCGAGGCCTTGCTGAAGCAGCTGCCGGCCGAATGATCATCGCGCGTCACCCTTGGCGACGTACCGGAGAATCATGTCGGTCGCGATTGCGCGCCGGCCCGCGACATCGCCCTTCGTGCCCATCTCCCGCTGGAAGATCGCCGCGAACGTGTGCTGATTGGTCACGTTGAACATGCCGAGCGCCGCGATCGCCTTGTGGATCTCGATCGGGTCGATGTCGGGCCGAAAGGTCCCGTCCCGCTGACCGCGCTCGAGGACACGTCGGAGCGTGTCGATGATCGATCGATTCAGCGAGCGCATGGCCCGAGATTTCTTCAAGCGGCGGCCCCCCGCCTGATTCTCGGCCACCACCAGACGCACGAAGCCTTCGTGCTCGAGGTAGTAGTTGTAGGTGAACTCGACGATGCGCCGGATCGCGTCCACCGGCGAGAGGTGGTCGAGGTCGAGGCGGTCTTCGGCCTGCCGGATCTCGCCGTACACGTGCTCCAACACGGCTAGATAGACCTTTTCCTTGCCCCCGAAGTAGTAGTTGATGAGCGCGCGGGTCGTATGGGTCCGCGCCGCGATCGCGTCCATGCTCGCCCCCTTGAACCCGCGCGCGGCGAATTCCTCGATGGCGGCCTCGAGAATGCGCGCCCGGTTCGCTTCGGGCGCCTTCGGCTTGCGCATGGCCTTGCTCACGCCCCGAAGATATCCCGTGGGCGCCCGCGAGTCTTGTCTCGAATTGACGATCCTGTTAAATTACGCTGGAAGAGGAGCTCGACATGGCGAAGGCGATCTACGTCCTGAACGGTCCCAACCTGAACCGGCTCGGCCGGCGCGAACCGGAAATCTACGGTTCCACGACGCTCGGCGAGATCGAAGCGATGTGCCGCAAGGCCGCGGGCGAGTACCCGGTCGAGTTCCGCCAGTCGAACGCCGAGTTCCAGCTGGTCGATTGGATTCACGAGGCGATCGACAAAGGTGTGGGCATCGTCATCAATCCGGCCGGGCTCACCTTCACCTCGATTCCGATCCTCGATGCCCTGAAGATGTTTCCGGGGCCGATCTTCGAGCTGCACATCACGAACGTGCATCGCCGCGAGCCGATCTATCACAACTCGCTGGTCTCCAAGGTTGCGACGGCGGTCATGATGGGACTGGGCGCCGACGGGTACCCGACCGCGGTGGCGGCGATGGTGCGCCTCCTGGACCGCCGATGACGCCCGCGGCCGGCGCCGCGACGGCACCGTGAAACAGTCGTTGCTCTGCGGCCTCATCGGCGCCGGCATCCAGCGCTCGCTGTCCCCGGCCCTGCAGCAGGAGGAGGCCCGCCACCACGGCATTCGCCTGCACTACCAGCTGATCGACCTCGACGCGTCCAGCCGCGGCGTGGAGGCGCTGCCCACGCTCATCGAAGCGGCGCGAATCATGCGCTTCGCCGGGCTGAACATCACCTATCCATGCAAGCAGATGGTCATCCCTCTGCTCGACGCGGTGTCCGACTCGGCGGAGGCCATCGGAGCGGTCAACACCGTGGTTCGCACCGACGACCGGCTCGTCGGATACAACACCGACGGCTCCGGCTGGAGCTGGGGCTTCCGGCGCGCGTTGCCGGGGGCGAATCTCTCGTGCGTGGTCCTGCTCGGCGCGGGCGGAGCGGGCTCGGCATGCGCGGACGCGGTGCTTCGGCTCGGGGCGACGCGGCTCATCGTCTTCGACCAGGACGCGCCGCGGGCCGCCGCGCTCGCCGCGAGACTGAATAAGCGCTTCGACGGCGCGCGCGCGAGCACCGGCACGGACCTGCGCGCGGCACTGGAGGGCGCGAGCGGCCTCATTCATGCGACACCGACGGGCATGGCGGCGATGCCCGGCATGCCGCTGCCGGAGGAATGGCTGCGGCGCGCGATGTGGGTGTCGGACGTGGTCTATGTGCCTCTGGAGACGCCGTTGCTCAAGGCGGCTCGGCGCGTCGGATGCGCGACCGCCGATGGCGGCCACATGAACGTCGGCCAGGCGGTCGATGGCTTCAAGCTGTTTACCGGCATAGACGCGGACGCGGCGCGGATGGACGCACATTTCCGGCGCCTTGTCTCATGACGAGCCCTGGCCCTGCCGCTGCCGGTATCCCCGAGCCCTCCAACCCTCTGGGCCTCGACGGCATCGAGTTCATCGAGTACGCCACCTCGCAGCCGCAGGCCTTCGGCGCGTTGCTGCAGCAGATGGGCTTCGCGGCGGTGGCCCGCCACCGCTCGCGTGAGGTGCTGCTGTACCGTCAGGGCGGGATGAACGTGATCGTGAATTCACACGAGCCGACGTCCGCACCACCCGTCCTCAGCGCCATCGCCCTGCGCGTTCGCGACGCCGGCCATGCGTATCGCCATTCGGTCGAGCTCGGCGCCTGGGAGATCGAGCCCCACGCCGCGGCCATGGAGCTCAACATCCCCGGCATCCACGGCGTCGGCGACAGCCTCGTCTACTTCGTCGATCGCTACCGCGATTTCTCCATCTACGACGTCGACTTTGTCCCGCTCGCGGCCACCGAGCCCAAGCCGCCCGCGCTCGCCGGCCTGCATTGGTTCGGCGTGGTGCAGGCGATCCTCGGCGAGCGCACGCGCGACTGGATGGACTTCTACGAGACCCTCTTCGGGTTCTCCGTGCTGCCGCAGGGCCGCTACTTCGGCGTGCTCCCGAACGGCACGCTCCTCGAGAGCCCCTGCCACAAGTTCTACCTGCAACTGATCGAGCCGCCCCCCGAATCAGCCGTCCGCTGGGAGGAGGGGCTGGTCCGGGTGGGTCTCGGCGCGCGCGACGTGCCGGCGGCGGTGCGCGCGCTGACCGAACGCGGCATCGTGTTCGTCGATCGTGGCGCGGTGCAGCCCAGTGACAAGGGCGCGCTCACCCAGGTCTATCTCGGCAGCGTCACCTTCGAGCTGGTCGTCAGCCATCTATGAACATCGACCACTTCGGCATGGACACGATCACGCTCGCGGGGCCGCTCGAAGCCAAGCTACGCGTCATCGTCGAGGCGGGCTTCACGCAGGTCATGCTGAATGCCGGGGACGTCGTCGGCCATCCCGGCGGCGAAGAAGCCGCCGTGCGCGCGGTGCTCGACAGTGGACTCAGGGTCACGGGCTTCCAAGTGCTAAGAGACTTCGAGGGCCTCTCGGGTCACCTGCACGCATACAAGCTCGACGTGGCCAAGGCGATGCTGCAGATCTGCCGCGCGCTCGGCTCGAACGTCCTGCTGGCCTGCTCGTCGACCTCCGCGCACGCGACGGGGGACAAGGCGGCGCTCACACGGGATCTTCAGAAGCTGGCGCTTCTCGCGGTTCCGTTCGGCATCCGCATCGCCTACGAGGCGCTCTCCTGGGGCCGGCACGTCAACCTCATGACCCAGGCGTGGGAGATCGTGCGCGACGCCGATCGCTCGAACCTCGGGATCTGCGTCGATTCCTACCACGTCCTCGCCCACGGCATCGGCCCGGGCGCTCTCGACGCGATCGATCCGCGCAAGGTCTTCCTGGTACAGCTCTCCGACTTCCTGTGGCAGGAGACCCGCTCGCCCGAGGACCGCATGGAGACCGCGCGACACTACCGCGTGTTTCCAGGTGAGGGTGTGCACAGCCCCGACGTCGTCGCGCTCGTGCGCAAGCTGGACGACGCGGGATACCGCGGCGACTACAGCTACGAGGTCTTCAACGACGACTACAAGCAGCTGCCGTTGCCGATGGTCGCCGCGCGCGCGAGGCGCTCGGTGAAATGGATCACCGGACTCGTCTCCCGCCGAAGCCTTCCCGCACGCCGGATTATCCGTCCGGTGGGCCGATGATCTGGCCACGTTCGTGGAGGAGATTCCCATGACATACCGCAGAGCCGTGGTGCTCGCCACCGGCGTCGTGCTGCTCATGCTGGCCGCCCACTCCGGCAGGGCCGCCGATGCGCCGACGCCGAAGGAGGGCCACTGGGTCGTCCGTGATTTTCGCTTCCACACCGGCGACGTGCTCCCCGAGCTGCGCCTGCACTACACGACGATCGGCGCGCCGTCCGGCGAGCCCGTGCTGATCCTTCACGGCACGACGGGCTCGGGGGCGGGGCTGCTCTCGCCGGCCTTCGGCGGCGAGCTGTTCGGTCCGGGACAGCCGCTGGACGCGAGCCGCTACTACGTCATCCTTCCGGACGCGATCGGCCACGGAAAGTCGAGCAAGCCATCGGACGGTCTGCGCATGCGCTTCCCGAAATACAACTACGACGACATGGTCCAGGCCCACTACCGGCTCGTGACCGAGCATCTGGGGGTGCGTCGTCTCCGTCTCGTGCTCGGCAACTCCATGGGAGGCATGGAGGTGTGGATCTTCGCCCAGAAATATCCGGCCTTCATGGACCTCGCGGTGCCGATGGCTTCCTTGCCGACCGAGATGGCGAGCCGCAACTGGATCATGCGGCGGCTCATCATCGACTCGATCCGCAACGATCCGGAGTGGATGAACGGCAACTACACGAAGCAGCCCCGCAGCGCGCAGGTCGCCTCCGTGTTCTACGGTCTCGGCACCAGCGGCGGCAACCAAGCGCTCTATGCCGCGGCGCCGACGCGCGAGAAGGCCGACCAGCTCCTCAACCAGCGGCTGGCATCACCGTTCACCGCCGACGCCAACGACGTGCTGTATCAATGGGACTCGTCGCGCGACTACAATCCCTCGCCCGGCCTGGAGAACATTCAGGCGGCCCTGCTCGCCATCAACTCCGCGGACGACGAGCGCAATCCGCCCGAGCTCGGCATCCTGGAGCGCGAGATCAAGCGCGTGAAGCGCGGCCGCTACGTGCTCATTCCGGCGAGCGCAGAGACGCGCGGCCACGGCACCACCGGCATGGCGAAGTTCTGGAAGCACCACCTCGCCGAGCTACTGAGCGCGGGGCCTCCGGCAGCGAAGTAGGCGGGCGCGTCCGCGAATTACCTTCGAGGTAATTGATTCCCTCTCGAGCTGCGTCGACGATGCCACACGAGTGGAGTTGTGGCGACCGAGGCCGTGGAGGGCAAATCCAATGCTGACGATCGAGGACTACGCCAAGCAGCCGCGCGCGCAGCGCATGCAGCGCCTCATCCGCACCGCGGACGACTTTTCCGCCGCGATCAAGGGCCAGAGCGAAGCCGTCCTCGCCCGCCGGCCCGATGAGAAGAACTGGGCGGCCAAAGAAGTCGTGTGCCACATGCGCGACACCGAGGAAGTATTCGGGGCGCGCATCGAGCAAATCCTGGCGATGGACGTGGATCCCAAGCTTGTCGCGACAAATCCCGACCGCTGGGCCGAGGAGCGCCAGTACCTGGCCAACGACGTCGGCAGGGCACTGGCCGCGTTTCGTCAGCGACGGGCGGAGACCTTGGAGACATTCGGCAAGCTGACGCTCGCGCAGTGGGAGAAGGGCGCCATCCACCCAGTCGCCGGCCGAATCGCGCTCGACGGCTTCCTGTCCATCATGGCGTGGCACGACGACAACCACCTCGACCAGCTCACGCGCGCGCTCGAGGGTCGCGCGTAAGGTCGACTAGCGCACGACGGGCCCGGTGTCCGGGCGGTCGCTCTTCAGCGGCGGCAGCACGTCGGCGGGATCGAGGCCGAGCTCGAACATGCCGAGCGTCGACAGGCAGAAATCGCGGGGTGGAAACTGCACCGGGGCGACCGCTCCGTCGCGAAAGAATCGCTCGAGGGGCGAGGCCTTGAACAGTGCGTGGGCGCCGCCCAGGGTCATGGCCGTCCGCGTGACGCGGGTGACCGCCTCGCCCACGAAGTACTTGGCGCGATAGAGCGCCGACAAGGTCGCTGGTGTCGGGCCCTGGGTATCGCTGAGCCACGCCGCGTAAAGCGTCAGGAGCCGCGCGGCCTCCAGGTCGACGCTCATCTCGCCCACCTGTCGCCGGACGTCAGGGTGATAGGCGAGCGACTGCGTGAAGCCGGGCGGCGTGCGGCCCTTCACGGTCTCGCTGATGGCACGATACGCGGCGACGCCGATGCCGAGGTACACGGGCGTGTACGAGCCCCAGAACCAGTTGGCGCCGTCGCGCCGGAACGGCAAGAGGTCGTCCGTCCGGTGCAGCAGCGCCTCGTCCGGCACGAAGCACTCCTCGAGCGTCATGAAGTCGCTCCGGGTGGCGCGCATGCCCAGGGTGTCCCACACCAGATCGACATGGCGTCCCGGCGCATCGGGCGGCACCAGCAGAAACATCGCCGCCGCGTTCGAGGCTGTGTCGTCGGGCCGGGCCAGCACCATCACGTGGTCGGCGACGGCGATCATCGAGGCGAACGCCTTCTTTCCCGTGATGCGGTATCCGCCGTCGACGCGACGGGCTCGCGTGAGCGGCACCGGCGTGCCGACCAGGCCTGACGTCGTGGGCTCGGAGAAGTTGCCGCCGATGAGCTTGCCCTCGTGAACCACCATCTTCGCGAGTCGCTCCTTGGTGGCGCGCGGCACGAGCGGGCTTTCCATCATCGGCCCGACGACGGAGAGGTGCATGTTGAAGGAGAGCGCCGTCGAGGCGCAGCCCTGCGCCAGCTCTTCGGCCGCGAGCGACCAGCCCAGCAGGCCCACGCCCCCGCCGCCGAGCTCGGCCGAGACGTTGAGCCCGTAGAAGCCGGCGTCACGCAGGGCGGCGTAGTTCTCGACCGGGTCGCTGGCCTCCCGATCGTGCTGGGCCGCGCGGGTAGCGAAGTCGGCGGCCAGACACCGGGCGCGGTCCTTCAGATCTCTCTGCGCCGGCGTGATGTGAAACTCCATACCGAGCTCTTCCGCTAGCCGCGACTCAAGGTGAACCCTTCGTACCCCTTGGCGGCGACGCCGTCGCAGATCTGCCGATAGGCGCCGACTCCGCCGATGTAGGGCATGAAGACGCGCGGCTTTCCCGGAATGTTGGCGCCCATGTACCAGGAATTGGCGCGCGGATAGAGCGTGGCGTGGCCGATCTCGTTGACGTGGGCGACCCACGCTTCTTGCGCGGCGACCGTGGCCTCGATCGTCTCGTGATGCTGGGCGCGCATGCGATCGATACAGTCGGCGATCCAGTCGACGTGCTGCTCGATGGACACGATCATGTTGCTGAGCACGGAGGGACTGCCGGGGCCGGTGATGGCGAAGAGATTGGGAAAGCCCGCGACCGCAAGCCCCAGGTACGTCCGCGGTCCTTCCGCCCACGCGTCGTTCAAGGTGCGGCCGCCGCGCCCGCGGATGTCGACGCTCAAGAGCGCGCCGGTCATGGCGTCGAAGCCGGTGGCGAACACGATGCTGTCGAGCGCGTACGCCGCCTCGCGCGTCCGCAGGCCGTCGGGTGTGATCGCCTCGATCGGCGTCCGGCGGATGTCGACCAGAGTGACGTTGTCGCGATTGAACGTCTCGTAGTAGCCCGTGTCGACGCACATGCGCTTGGTGCCGACCGGATAGTCCTTCGGCAAGAGAATCTCGGCGACGGCCGGGTCGTCCACCGCGGCGCGGATCTTCTCGCGGCAGAAGTCGGCGGCCGTGTCGTTGGAGTCCTTGTTGACGAGCAGGTCCACGTAGGTCGCGGTGAAGCCCAGGCCGCCCCGGCTCCACCGTTTCTCGTACTCGCGCCGCCGCTCCTCGGGGGTCGCCGCGAGCGCGGAGGCCTCGCTGCGCTCCACCACGAAGCCCACGCGCGACTCGCGCGCCTGGCGCCGGAAGTCGGCGTAGCTCGCCTTCACCTGTCGCTCGAAGTCCGGGTCCAGGGGCGCGTTGCGGGCGGGGGCACTGAAGTTCGGCGTGCGCTGGAAGACGAACAGGTGCGCGGCCTGCCCGGCGATGATCGGGATCGACTGGATGGCCGAGGAGCCGGTGCCGATCACCCCGACCCGCTGGCCGCTGAAGTCGACGCCCTCGTGCGGCCAGCGTCCCGTGTGATAGGTCGTGCCCCGGAAGCTCTCCCGCCCCGGGAATTTCGGCACCTGGGCGGAGGACAAGCACCCGGTCGCCATGATGCAGAAGCGCGCCGACACGCGATCACCGCGGTCGGTCGTGACGGTCCATCGGCGCGTGGCCTCGTCGAAGGTGGCCGCCGTCACCCGCGTGGAGAGCTGGATGTCGCGGCGCAGGTCGAAGCGGTCGGCTACGTGATTGATGTAGGTCAGGATCTCCGGCTGAGAGGCGTACCGCTCGCTCCACTTCCACTCCTGCTGCAGCTCGTCCGAGAACGAGTACGAATAGTCCATGCTCTCGACGTCGCAGCGCGCGCCCGGATAGCGATTCCAGTACCACGTGCCGCCGACGCCGTCACCCGCCTCGAAGACACGCGCCGACAGCCCGAGCTTGCGCAGGCGATGGAGCATGTACAGCCCGGCGAATCCCGCCCCGACGATGACCGCGTGGACGTCTGGCATGTGTTCGTCGATTATACGCGGGGAGCGCTCGGGTCGCCGGACGGCTCCCGATGAGGCGCTCGACCGGCCGCCGTCACGCAATCTTCATCGCCGTGTGCCCGTGGCGCAACACGACAGCCTCAGACTTGCGTCGAGGTGCATGCCTGTTCGGGGCGGACGGAGCACCACGTGCGCGCACTCACGGCCGAGCTTCCTACCGGGCCAGCCGTGCTGAGGCCGATCCCATGCTAGTCCTGGACGAACTGCGCAAGTACTTCGGGCGGACACGCGCGGTAGATGGCGTGAGCTTGCGGGTTCCCCGCGGACAGTTCGTGGGCGTGATCGGCCCGTCGGGCGCCGGTAAATCCACGTTGCTCCGACTCATCAACCGCCTGGCCGAACCCGACAGCGGCCGGGCCTGGTTCGACGACGTCGATATCACCGGGCTGCGGGGCGCGGAGCTGCGCCGCTGGCGCGCCCGGTGCGCCATGATCTTCCAGCAATTCAACCTGGTCCCGCGCCTGGACGTCCTCACCAACGTCCTGATCGGTCGCGTCAGCTACCACGCCACGGTGCCCGCCGTGCTCGAACGGTTCACGGAGGTTGAGCGGGCTCTGGCGGTGCGGTCGCTGGCGCGCATGGATCTGTTGGACCAGGCCTTCCAGCGCGCCGACACGCTGTCGGGCGGCCAGCAGCAGCGCGTGGCCATCGCCCGCGCGCTCGTCCAGCAGCCCGCGGTCTTGCTCGCCGACGAGCCGGTGGCCTCCCTGGACCCCGGCAACGCCACTCGCGTGATGGAGCTGCTGGCCGCCATCAACCGCGAGGAGGGCCTCACGCTCGTCTGCAACCTCCACAGCCTCGACATCGCCCGCCGTTACTGCGACCGCATCGTCGCACTCGATCGCGGACGCGTGGTGTATGACGGCGCCCCGGCCGCGCTGGACGCAACCCGGGTGGCGATGATCTACGCCACCGAAGCGGCCGGCGCGGCTCTCGCCGAGACTCTGGAGACCGAAAGTCTTCACACGGAAGGAGCGACGCGATGACGATGACGAGCCGACGGGAGCTGATCCGGGGCGGAGCGGCAGTGGCGGCAGCCGGATGGTGGCTCCGGCCGGCGCCGGCAGCAGGGTCGGACTGGCGCGGCATCTTCCCCGAGCTGAACTTCGGCGTGATCAGCAGCGAGAACGAGGCCGATCGAGTGGCCCGGCATCAGAAGTTCCTGGCTTACATGGAGCGCACGCTCCGCACCAAGCTCCGGATGCACAACGCCACGGACTACGCAGGGACGATCGAGGGACTCAAGGCGCGCAAGCTGGAGTTCGCCCGCTTCGGCCCAGCCTCGTACGCGCAGGCGTGGCTGGTGACCGGCGGCAAGGTGGAGCCTCTGGCCGTGCAGACAGACAGCGACGGCTTCGCCGCCTACCACGCCGTGATCGTCGTGAAGACCGATAGCTCTTACCGCCGCGTTGAGGACCTCAGGGGCAAGAGCATGGCCTTCGCCGACCCGAACTCGACTTCGGGCTACCTGGCGCCGCGCTACTTCCTGAAGGAGGCGCGGCTTCGACCCCGCCACGTACTTCGGGCGCACGGGCTTCGCGGGCAGCCACGAGAACGGCGTCATCGCGGTGATCAACGGCACCTATGACGCCACCGCCACCTGGTGGACGAACGAGGAGCGCAGCAACGTCCTCCGCATGGAGGGCAAGAAGCTGATCCCGCCGGGCCAGGTCCGCGTCGTCTGGAAGTCGCCCAAGCTCCCCGAGAGCCCCTGGGCCATCCACACGGACCTGCCGTCCGATCTCCGGCTCGACGTGCGTACGACCCTGCTGGGGCTTCCGGCGGGCGACCCGGCAGCCTGGAGAGACCTGACCGACGGAAAGTCGACGGGACTGATCCCGATCAGCCATGCCGACTATGAGCCCATCGTCCGCATGGTGCAGGCCACACAGCGAGACCGGCGCGGCCGGTAGGCCGCGTGCAGCTCGCCCCGGCCGAGCTCGCAGAGTTCGAGGCGGAACGCCGCCGGCGGGCGCGCCGGCGACGACGCTCGGGAGTGCTCATCGGCGCCGCGCTCGGCGTCGCGCTGCTTGCGTCGGCGGTCGTGAGCGAGTTCAGCCCGGGGCGGGTCCTGCAGGGGCTGCCGGGCGTGACGAGCTACCTGGCGGGGACGATGCCGACACTCCGGCCAGCGCACCTGCTGACCGACCTGGCCGAGTGGTACTGGGGGCTGGGGCGTTGGCTCCTGATGCTCGTCGATACCCTGATCATCGCCTTCGTCGCGACTTTGCTCGGCGTGCTCGGCGGGCTCCTCCTGTGCTTCCACGGCTCCACGGCGACGGCCCGGGGCCGCCTCTCGTACCACGCCGTCCGGCGCGGTCTCGATGTGGCGCGAACCGTCCCCGAGCTCGTATACGCGCTGATGTTCGTCTACGCGTTCGGCCTTGGCCCGCTGGCCGGCGTGCTGGCCATCGCCGTGCACTCCACGGGCGTGCTCGGCAAGCTCTTCGCTGAAATCGTCGATGCGACGGATCGCGGTCCAGTCGAAGGAGTGCGAGCGGCCGGCGCCGGATGGGTGGAGACGATCCGCTTCGCGATCATGCCCCAGGTGCTGCCCGGGTTCGCCAGCTACGCGCTGCTCCGGTTCGAGATCAACGTCCGGGCCTCCGCCGTCATCGGGTTCGTCGGCGCCGGGGGCATCGGGCAGGAGCTCTACCTGGTGATCCGCCAGTTCATCTATCAGGACGTGAGCGCCATCGTGCTGCTGATCATCGCGACCGTCGCACTGATCGATCTGGCGTGCGAGCGGCTCCGGCACCGCGTGATCGGCCGCCACGCGCTCGCGTCGTGAGCACCGTGGCGAACGCCGCCGTCGTCGCGGCCCGGCTCGCCCTGCCTCGGGCGTTCGGTCGCCCGCCGGTCGAGCGCGCCGCTCGCGCGCTGGCGTGGCTCGGGCTCGCCGTTCTCATCGTGCTGGCGTGCTGGCGCGTCGAGCTCTCTCCTGTCCGGCTCTGGCACGGGCTGTCCCGCCTGGGCTGGCTGCTCGCGCCTGATGGTGCCTCCCACCGATGGAGGCTGGCTCGACGAGTTCGCCTGGGCGCTGCTGCAGACGCTGGGCATGGCGTTCCTGGGGACGTTCCTCGCCGCGGTGGCTGCCCTGCCCCTTGGCGCGCTCGGGGCCAAGAATGTCGTACCTCAGCGGCTCGTTCATTTCGGAGCTCGCCGGGGACTCGACGCCTTGCGCGGGATCGACGCGCTGATCTGGGCCCTGGTCTTCGTGCACGTCGTCGGGCTTGGTCCGCTGGCCGGGGTGCTGGCGCTGGCCATGAGCGACCTGGGCACCTTGGCCAAGCTCTTCGCCGAAGCGCTCGAGAACGTGGATCGGGGGCCGGTGGAGGGTGTGCGCGCGGCCGGGGCCAATCGCCTGCTGGTCCTCCGCTTCGGCATGATCCCGCAGGTATTGCCGCTGATCGCGAGCCACACGCTCTACTTCTTCGAGTCGAACACGCGATCGGCGAGCGTGCTGGGCGTGGTGGGCGCCGGTGGTATCGGCTACTACCTCATCGAGCGTATCCGCCAGAACAACTGGGACGAGGTCGCATTCCTGGTCCTGATGATCCTGGCCGCGGTCACGGTGATCGACGCGGCCTCGGGTGCCCTGCGCCGGCGGCTCATCCAGGGCCGGGCCGCGGAGACCGCGGTGACGGCGTCGTGACGTCCGACGCCCGCGCTAACTAGCCCCCCGCCGGCTGCCCGAGAGCGGTACACTTCGCCGACCAGGCCCGGCAACGACCGGTTCCCATGATGAGGAGGAGTCCATGGCAGACGCGCCGATCCTTTCGAATCCCCTGAAAGACATGATGAAGGCCGGCAAGGTGGCGCTCGGCATGAACGTGCGCCTCGCGCGCTCGGGCGACATCGCGCGCATCGCGAAGTCGACCGGTCACGACTTCATCTTCATCGACGGCCAGCACGCGATCTTCACCCTGGAGACCATCGCGCACATCGCGCACACCGCGCTCGGCTGCGGCATCACGCCTCTCGCGCGCGTCAAGAGCGTCGACGACCAGGACGTGCAGGTGCTCCTGGACAACGGCGTGATGGGCATCGTCTACCCGGACGTCAACACCGCCGCCGAAGCGCGCCGGGCCGTGGCTCGCGCCAAGTTTCCCCCGCTCGGCAAGCGGTCCGCCGCCGGCGCCTACCCGATGTTCGACTACCGCGCGACGCCCGCGGCGCAGACCGTGTCGGCGCTGAACGACTCCACCCTGGTGGTGTGCATGATCGAGACGCCGGAAGGCGTGAACAACGTCGAAGAGATCGCCAAGGTGGACGGGGTGGACGTGATCCACATCGGCTCCAACGACCTTCTGACCGCGATGGGCAAGCCCGGTCAGTTCGGCGATCCGGAAGGCGCCAAGGCGATCGATCGCGTCATCTCCGTGACCGCCGCGAACGGCAAGATCCCCGGGATGGGGGGCGACCGCTACCTCCCGCGCCAGGTCGAGTACATCAAGAAGGGCGCGCGCTTCATCACGACCAACAGCGAGATCGCGTTCATCATGGCCGAAGCCACGCGCGTGACGACGGAGCTGCGGCGGGCGCTCGAGGAGAAATAGTTTTCGTTTTGCGAGGTGAATCGACCCGGCCATAATCGCTCAGCACCTCGAGTGCTGGAGGTAAGAAGTTCCTGACCATTCGGTGCGTCCTCGCAGTCAGCCTGCTGCTGCTGATCCAGGCCGTCCGGCCAGACGTCGCGGACGCGCGCGGGAGAATCCTGCTCGTCTTCGATGAAGACAAGGACTTTCCGGGGCTTGCCGTCGTCAACCGAAGCCTGCGCGAAGCCTTCACGACGGACCTCGGGGGCGACGTGGAATTCTACAGCGAGTCGCTCAACCTCTCCCAGTTCCCGGGCCCCGACCACGATCAGGTGCTACGGGACCATTTCCGACGCAAGTACAAGGGTGTGCAGCCGGATCTGATCGTCGCCGTCATGGGGCCGTCTCTGGACTTCCTGCTCCGGCACCGATCGCTCTTTCCTGGAGTCCCGATCGTCTTTTGCGGAGCCGATCCATCCGATCTCGAGGGCAAGACGCTCGGGGAGAACGTCACCGGCCTCGTGGTGAAGCGCGATTTCGCGCCGACCATCGAGATTGCCCTCAAGCTGCAGCCGAGCACCCGCACCGTGTTCGTCGTGGGAGGCGCCTCGCGGTTCGACCGGCAGCTGCAGGCCATCGCGCGTCGCGACTTCGCGCCGTTCGAGAGCCGGGTCACCATCACCTATCTCACCGCGCTGCCCATGAGCAATCTCCTGTCGACCTTGTCGCGCCTGCCGCCCCACAGCGTGATCCTGTACCTGACGTTCTTCGCTGACAGCGCCGGCTTCACCTTCATTCCCCACGAGGCGCTGTCGCGGGTCGCCGGAGCCGCCAACGCTCCGGTCTACGTGTCGCTCGACCAGTACGTCGGCCTGGGGCCGATCGGCGGGCACGTCTACAGCCTCGACAGGCACGGCCGCCAAGCCGCGGAGCTCGGCCTGCGGATCCTTCGTGGGGAGACTCCCGCGAGCATTCCCATCGCCGAATCCAGGGCCTCCGCCGACCTGTTCGACTGGCGCCAGCTCCAGCGCTGGGGACTCGACGAGCGGCGGCTCCCTGCGGGCAGTGTGGTCAGGTTCCGGGCCCCGACGTCGTGGGACCTGTACAGGTGGTACATCGCGGGTGGTGTCATCCTGCTTCTGGTGCAGAGCGCCCTTATCGCCGGCCTCATCGCGAATCGAACTCAGCGCCGCCGGGCCCAGCGCACGCTGGCCGAACGCCTCAGGTTCGAGACGCTGCTGTCCGAGCTTTCCGCCGAGATCCTGACGCTGCCGGCCAGCGCGGTCGACCCCGGCATCGAGCGCATGCTCCAGCGCGTGGCGGAAACGCTCGGCTTCGACCGCGCAGCCCTGGCCGAGCGCGGCGGGGGGACGATACGCACCACCCACACGTGGACCCGGGCCGGGGTCGCGCCACTCCCGACGCATATCGCCGAGCCGGGGGATTTCCCGTGGATCACATCGCGGATGAGCCGCGCCGAGGTGGTACGGATCTCGCGCCTCGACGACCTTCCGGAGGCAGGGGCGACCGATCGCCAGAGTCTCGCCGCACGCGGCATTCGCGCCCTGGCGGCACTGCCGCTCGTCGTCGACGGCAGCGTGATCGGAGCCCTCGCGTTCAGCCGGCTACGCGGAGAACGCGAGTGGCCCGACGAGCTCATCACCCGGTTACAGCTGCTCGCCGACGTCTTCGCGAACGTCCTGGCGCGCCGGCACGCCGACGAGGCTGTGCGGAAGAGCGAGGAGCGGCGTCGGCAGGCGGAGGAGGAAGCGCTGCGACAGCGCGCCGAGCTGGCGCACGCCCTGCGCGTCTCGACACTGGGCGAGCTGACCGCGTCGATCGCTCACGAGATCAGCCAGCCCCTGTCCGCGATCCTGACGAACGCCCAGGCGTCGCTCCGACTCATGGCCACCGAGGAGCCGAAGCGCGCGGAGATCGAGGAGGTGCTGACCGACATCGCCGCCGACACCGAGCGGGCAGCGGCCACGATCCGACGGCTCAGGAGCCTGTTCCGCAAGGAGCACGCGGAGCGTGTCGCCTTGGACCTTGACACGATCATCGAGGACGTCCTCGGCCTGGTCCGAAGCGACATGGTCGTCAAGAGAGTCGTGGTCCACTACGCACGAGGAGCGGCTCTGCCGGCAGTGCTCGGCGATCCGGTGCAGCTCAGACAGGTCTTCCTGAACCTGATCGTCAACGCAGGAGAAGCCATTGCCTCGACCGAGGACGGCCCCCGCGAGATCCGGATCGCCGTCAGCCAGCCCGACGCAGGACACGTCGCCGTCGCGATTCGTGACAGCGGCGTCGGCGTCCCCTCATCCGAGCTCGAGCGAATCTTCGAGCATTTCGTGACCAGCAAGCCTCAGGGGCTGGGGATGGGACTGGCCATCAGCCGCTCGATCGTCGAGGCCAACGGCGGGACCATCTGGGCGACTCGCAACGAGGACCGCGGTCTCACGCTGCACGTGGCGCTCCCGGCGTCGCGCCTCCCGGCTCCGCGCACCTCTTCCCAGGCGCACCCCATCTGAAAGGGCCAAGAGCGGCCGCTGAGGCCATGACAATCCGTGCATCCCGGCGATCAGGCTATTCGCACCGCCCGGCATCGTCAGGGCGCCAGGGATTGGAGAAGGTGCTCAACGATTCCAGGAAGACGACCAGGTCGGTCTGCTCACGCGGGGTGAGATGCGGCACGCCGGCGTATTGCCCGTCGTTGGCGTGTCGACGCACGACCTCGGCGATCGTCTCCACATCGCCGTCGTGGCCGTAGGGCGCCGTCAGCATCAGGTTACGCAGTGGCGGTACTTTGAACTCGCCGTAGTTCCCTCTCTCCATGGCGACCTGCCGGGTGTGCCCCGCGCTGGCGCCCGTCGTGTCGTCGTTGTAAGGGCCCAGCAAGTTGAAGCGGCTCTCTCGCAGTTGCCGGATTCCCGCGTGGCGTCCGGGATCGGGTTTCCTGAGCGGCTCGGATCGCGAGAGGCCGGTGTTGAAGAACTCGCCGTTGGTGAAGTTAGGACCCGAATGGCAGACGGTGCACCCACCCTTCCCGACAAAGATCTGGAGCCCTCGCTGTGCGGGCGCGGAATAGCTCAGCGAAGCAGGCGATTCCCCTCGCGCCAGCGCGTCGCGGAACTGGTCGAACGGCGTGCGTCCGCTGAAAAGCGTTTCCTGGAAGGCGGCCAGGACTTTCCCGACGTTCACGAACACGGCTTCGTCATCGGCGGGTGACGGCGGGGCCCCGAATATCTTCCAGTAGTGGCAGGACAGCTGTTCGTCGTTGCGAACGAGGTCAGCCACATGACGGGGCGTCGCCGCCAGCTCGCGGGCATCGACGATCGGACGCAGGCTCTGGGACCACAGGCTGTCGGCAGCGCCGTCCCAGCCGTACCAGCGTTGCCCGCGCAAGTTCATGAGCGTCGGCGTGTTGCGATCGAGCTCGGCCATTCCGACCCCGGTTCGTAGGTTATCGGTCCAGTTGCGCTCGGGAACGTGGCAGCTTGCGCAAGCCTTCGTGCCGCTGCCGGAGAGACGTTGATCGAAGAACAGGAGCGTGCCGAGCTCGATCGCGTCCGGTTTTCCCGAAACTCGGTTGGTCGGGTCATGCGCGGGAGGTACCGGCCACGGTCCGTGGGAGAGGATGATCTTGATTTCCCCGTCGCTGAACGACGGCCGGGCCGTGGCACTCTCCTCCGCCGAGCCCACCCAGGACGACAACGCGAGGCATGCGGCGCCGACGGCAGCGACCACGATGCGAGACACGGTAAGGCCGGCACGACTGGTCCCTGAGATCATGGCGTCCGCTCCTCGAGCCGCTGGCGCGAATAACTCCAAGAACTTCGCTATGCTATCAAGGAATCGTGGCTGAGGAGGCGCATGATGCTGCTGCAGGAGATGACGTGGCCGGAGATCAGCAACCTTTCGCGAGACATTCCGGTGGTCGTGCCGGTGGCGGCGCTCGAGCAGCACGGACAGCACATGCCGGTCTTCACCGACAGCCTGCTGGTCGGCGAGGTCGTGCGCCGGGTCGGCGCGGCGATGTCGGACCGCGTGCTGATCGCGCCGCTCATGTGGCTCGGCAACTCGCATCACCATATGGACTTCCAGGGGACGCTCTCCGCGAGCCCGCGCGTCTACCTCGACCTGCTGAACGACTTGGCCGAGAACCTGATCACGCACGGCTTCCGTCGGATCGTGTTCGTCAACGGCCACGGCGGCAACATCACGCCGGGCAAGCAGGCGATCTTCGAGCTGCGGCAGCGGCACCGCGACCGCAACGATCTGTTGCTGCTGTTCGCGTCCTACTGGGACAACGCGGACCCGAACGCCGGCCGCTCCGACCTGGTGCAGTCGCAGATGGGGCACGCCTGCGAGTGGGAGACGTCGATGATGCTGCGGCTGGCGCCGCATCTCGTGAAGGACTACAAGCGCGCCGAGCCGGTTGGCTTCGGGTTCGGCTTCGAGCCCGCCTATCGCGGCTGGACCACGAAGGACCGCACGGTGACCGGGCACATCGGCCACCCGCAAGACGCCACCGCGGAGAAGGGCGAGCACCTCTTTGCGACCTACGCGGCCGGCGTGGGCAAGCTGCTCGAGAATGTCATCGCCTGGGACGGCAAGAGCTGGGAGATGGCGTAGCTCACTTGAGCTTCGGGTCCAGAAAGTCGCGCAGCGCGTCCCCGAACAGGTTCACGGCGAGGATCGTGACCGTGATCGCCGTCCCCGGAAAGACGACCATCCACCACGGCGGCTTGAAGGCCTCGGCGAGGACGCCGCCCAGCATGTTGCCCCAGCTCGGCATCGGCGGCGGCACGCCGACTCCTACGAAGCTCAGCGCCGCCTCGATGAAGATGGCCGCGCCCAGGTGCCCGGTGGTGATGATCAAGAAGGGCGCGACACATTGGGGCGCCACGTGCCGCGTCATCACGCGCGCGCCCGACGCGCCCAGCGCGCCGGCCGCCTCCACGTAGGCGAGCTCCTTCACCGACAGCACCATCGACCGGACGACGCGGGTGCTCAGCGGCACCCGGGTCACCGCGATGGCGATGATGACCGTCGACAGCCCGGCCCCCAGAGCCGCCATGAGGAGCAACGCGAGAATGAGGGCCGGAAGAGACATCAGGACGTCGAGCACCCGCTGGCTGATCAGGTCCACCCGGCCGCCCAGATAGCCGCTCGCCACACCCCAGAGAAACCCGATGGTGTCGCCGAGGAGCACCGAGCTGATCGCCACCATCAGGGTCACGCGCGCGCCGAAGATGATGCGGCTGAGCACGTCGCGCCCGAGATGGTCGGTGCCCAGGACGAAGCGGCCCAGGGGCGGATCGCGGGTCAGCGCGTAGTTCGCGGTGAGCGGGTTGTGCGGCGCGAGCCAGTCGGCCAGCAGCGCCACCGAGGCCAGCAGCAGCAACAGCACCGCGCAGACGCCGCCCAGCGGCGAGGAGCGGAAGAAGCGCGCCACGATCATCGACGCGGCGCGGCTACTGGTAGCGGATGCGGGGATCGAACCAGCCGTAGCTGACGTCGACCACCAGGTTGATGAGGACGAAGATGACGCCGTAGAGCAGCACGAGGTTCTGGATGAGCATCCAGTCGCGCTCGGCGACGGCGAAGACCAGCGCGAGGCCGAGCCCGGGGACGCCGAAGGCGCGCTCGACCGCCACCGAGCCGCCGAGCAGCGCGCCGAGCGCCGTCCCCGTCACGGTCAGGATCGGCAGCATGGCGTTGACCAGCGCGTGGCGCCACACCACGATGCGCTCGCGCTGGCCCTTGGCCCGAGCGGTGCGCACGTAGTCCTCGCCGAGCACCTCCAGCACCGAGGAGCGTGTAATGCGCGCCATCATCGCCGCGAGCGCGACGCCCAGTGCCAGCGCCGGCCCCGCCGTCATCTGGAGATTACGGACCGGGTCGTCCCAGAAGTACACGATGGTGAGGGGCGGTCTCCACGTGAGCGTGAGGACGAGTGAGAGGACGATCATCAGCCCCACCCAGAAGCTGGGGATCGCCATGAAGAGGGTGACCACGAACCGGAAGGCGTAGTCGGTCCACGAGTTCCGCCACAGCGCGCCGATCAGGCCTACCGGCAGGCCGATCACCCAGGAGAGGATGACGGCCATCAGTGCGATCTGCCCGGTGATGGGTGCGCGGCGGAAGATGAGCTCGCGGATGGGCTCGCCGCGCCAGAACGACTTCCCCAGATCGCCGCGCAGCACGTCCCTCACCCAGTCCAGGTACTGCACCACGTACGGGCCGGTCCAGGCCCAGGCTTGCTCGCGCAGCCTTGAGCTGCTCCGGGCTGAGCACATACGTTCCCCCGCCCTCGCCCGAGATCGCCGACAGCGGATCGCCCGGTAGCACGCGCATGGCGATGAAGATGAGCAAGGTGACCCCGAAGATCGTCGGGATCGCGATGAGCAACCGCTGCGCCAGATACTTGCGCATGGGTCCGCTGTCGCTCGCGGAGTGCCGTCAGGCCTCGCGGCCGGTCCGCGATTCGGAGGGGCGCGCCACCCGCCGATCCGCTATCGGTCCAGCCAGAAGGTGTCGACGCGACCGAGCTCCGAGAAGACCCGTGCTTCGCTGTTGTGGCCCTTCACGGTGTTCCGCCACATCGGCAGATGGTCGGTGAACCCGATGAGGTAGAGCGGCGCCGTCTGGTCCAGGAGCGTCATGCCCTGCGCGAAGAGCTGCTTGCGCTTGCCCTTGTTCGTCTCGCTGTTGACCTGCTTCAGCAGCTTGTCGAACTCGGGGTTGGAGTAGCGCGAGAAGTTGAGCGAGCCGCCCGTCTTCAAGCACATCTCCCAGCCCGGGCCGGGATCGCCGATGGGCGAGCGGTACTCGGTCTGCACCATCATGTCGAAGGTGCCCTTCTTCAGCTCCTCGATGAGGAGCGCTCGCTCCATCACGCGAATCTTGGTCTCGATGCCGAGCGTGCGCTTGAGCTCGTCCTGGAAGGCGGGTGCCAGGATCTCGGCGTGGGGCGCGACCGAGGCCGACACGAAATCGACGTTCTTGACGCCGTCGGCCAGACCCGCGCCGGCCATCAGCTTCTTCGCCTCGGCGATGTCCGCGGTCTTGTCCGCGCGATATCCCGGAAGCGTCTCGAGCTCCTTCATGGGCGTGGCGAACTCGCTGGCGTGGGTCATCCAGCGCGTGAGCACGATCGGCTCCTGGGTGCCGAACGCCTTGATGAGATTCTGCCGGCTGACCGCCAGGTTGATCGCGCGCCGCACCCGGGGGTCGTTGAACGGCTTGCGCTCGTTGTTGATGTGGACCTGGTAGGAGTTGAACTCGCCCGGATACCGCACCGTCCCCACGATGTCCTTGCGCTTGATTCCTTCCTGGTGCGTCTCGAGCGAGACGTTCGGCGAATAGTCCGCCTGCCCCGTGAGCACCGCCGTGCCGCGGTCCGTCCAAGCGGGGATGTGCAACATCTCGAGGCCGTCGAGATAAGGGATCTCCGGATCCCAGTAGCTCGGGTTCCGCACCATCACCCACTTCTCGGCCACCTTCCGCTCCTTGAACATGAAGGCGCCGGTGCCGGGGGCGATCACCTTGCGGAGGTCCTGGTTGTTCTCGTCCAGCGCCTTCTTCGAGTAGATAACCATCGACGAGGGCGTGAAGAGCTCGAGGAAGTACGGCTGCGGCTCCTTCAGCACGAACCGCACGTTGAGGCGGTCGATCGCCTCGACCTTGGCCACCGTCGCGAACTGGTCCTTGTAGATGCTGGCCATGCCCGCGGGCGGAAAGATGATGCGGGAGAACGTGGCCACCACGTCGGCCGAGCTGAACGGCGCCCCGTCGTGGAACTTCACCCCGTCGCGCAGCTTGAAGGTGTAGGTCTTGCCATCGGACGATATCTTCCAGCTTTCCGCGAGATCCGGGATGATCGTCTTGAGACCATCCGCGGGGTTGAAGCGCACGAGATTGTTGTACATCTGGCCGAGGATGAAGCGGTACGCCCCCTGGTGCACATCGAAGTGCGCCACCTCCGCGGGCCCCGCCCACTTGAGCACGCCCCCGCGCTTGGGGTTCGCCTCGGCGGCGCGCGCCCGATCGGAGCGCGCCTGCGCCCTGGCCGGCGCCGGGCGCTTCAGCGACCACACCGTCAGCGCGGCGGCAGCGGTCGTCCCCGTGGCTGTCTTGAGGAACCGCCTGCGATTCACCTTGCCGCTTCCGCCGAGACGGGGCTGGTCCATGTCGCGAGCCTCCTGAGGGTTGGCGCGCGGCTACCGTACGCGCGTGGCTATGCGGTCGTCAAGCAGCCGCATCGACTCAAAACTTCGGTTACCGAACGGGAGGGCCTAGATCAGAAGTCACGGTTACGGATGAAAGTGTCAAGTGGCAGATGGCCGCGCGTCGCGATAGGCTGGGCATGGGCACGGGTGACACCGACCGAAGCGTGGGGCCCCGAGGCTGCAAGCTCCACCGCGCAGGTAGCGCTTCGGCGCATCAGATGCGCGCCTCTTTGGTGGCACCCGTGCCCGTCTTCCTGGCTGCGCGCGAAGTCATCAGGTGCGCTGTCCGTTCGTCGCGGTCCTCCTGGGACGTTGAGGGCGCCAGTGCGCGACGAGCGTTTGATAGGCGCGTTCCGCTTGCGCCCCGATCTCTCGCTCTTGTTCGCGTCGCTCCTTCAGGTTGTATCCGTGTGTAGAACCGCGTTGTCCACGCCGGGCAGGCAGCCCCGCCCGCAACTCGAGCGCCCGCCGTTTCTGAGCCGCGAGCAATGGGCGCGCCCACGCATAATCCTGCCCCGCGGTGAGCAGATGCCAGACGAGGACGGCCAGCTTGCGGGCCGTGGCCACAGCGGCGATCTGCTCGCCGCGCCGCCCGCGGATGCGCAAGAAGAATGCGCGCAGTGGGCCGGGTGTCTTCGCGGCGACCCACGCCGCTTCCACGAGCATCCCGCGCGCGTGCGCGCGTCCTTGCTTGGTGATGCGACCGTGGTGGGCGGGCTGCAAGCCCGACTGTCGTACGCGGGGATTGAGACCGAGATAGCTCACCAGCTTTTGCGGCGCGCGAAAGCGAGTGATGGGTCCGATCGCGGCGACGAGGCCGAGCGCCACGGCAACGTCCACGCCGGGGATCGTCATCAACCGCTGTGCCTCGGGGTGGGTCAGCGCGAGCTGGGCCAAGTCCCGATCGATAGCGGCGAGGTCTTCTCCGACGTGATCCAGTTCGCGCAGAACGCTCTCGACGGTCACCCGTTCATCGGCCGGCAGCGCCTGCGCCCCCAGCCAGCTCCGGCCTTTACGGCCGAACAAGTCGGCCGCCGGGCAGCGCGGAAGAAGGTTGCGGTGCAGGATCGCGTGGATGCGATTCTTCAACCGCGTCCGGTGCTGCACGATCGTCGCGCGCCGGGCGACCTGGCGGCGCATCTGCTCGGTCAGCTCGTCCGGGCTCCAGACTTCTGGCAAGAAGCCGGAGGCGTGCAAGCGGGCCAAGACGGCCGCATCGATCTTGTCTGTCTTGACCTTGGCTTCCGCGATGGCGCGCGTCTGCAGTGGGTTCGAGACCACCACGCGCCGCACGTAGCCCCGAAGGAGTCGCGCGATTGCGTGGGTGTTGCAGGTGGCTTCGAGGACGACGTCATCGTCCTGCGTGAGTTGGCGACCGAAGGCGTGGAGCGCCTCGGCCGTCAGGTCGATGCGGCCTGCCGATCGCACGCCGCGCTCATCCAGCAGCGCGACCTCGGCAAACGTCCGGTGGACATCCAGCCCGAAGATGCGCATTTCCGCCTCCCTTCGCCAGTCGATGTGTGAGTGATTCCGGTGATGGGCCACACGACACCTACGGATTCGCGCTCACAGCGCATTCGGGCAAGTCGCAGGGGCGGCCAAATACTAACGCGAGCTCGCGGCTCATCGTACGTCACCGGCCTGCCCAGCCTGCGTGCTCCCAGGTGCCCCGGTCCCGGATGGTCGCACCATAGCGCATCGCGAATGGCGATGACGGAGACGGGTGGCACCGCTCCTTTCATACCTGATACCAATCCGGTCGAGGAGGCCGCCGTGACGCGAGCGAGCTTGCGAGAGTACGCCGCCGTGCAGCGCCCGCGGTACCAGCAGGCCACCCGCGCCGAGAAGCGCCGGCTGCTGGATGAAGTGGTGGCGGTCACCGGCATCCATCGCAAGGCGGCGATCCGGTTGCTCCGCCGGGCCCCGCGCCCGCGCCCGAGCCCTGGGCCGGGGGGCCGGCCTCGGACATACGGCCCGGAGGTCGCGGCGGCGGCCGCGATCCTGTGGCAGGCCAGCGGCCGAATCGGCGCCCATCGCCTGCATCCTTTCGTGCCCGACCTCGTCGACCGGCTCGCGCGGTGCGGCGAACTGACGTTGTCCGCCGACGTCGAGAAACGGCTTCGCCACGCCAGCCGCCCCACGCTCGCCCGTTTGCTGGCCCCGGCCCGGGCGCTGTTCCCCCGGCGCAGCGCCACCATCACGCGTCCCGGCAACTGGCTGCGCCAAGAGATCCCCGTGCGCACCTTCACGGAGTGGGACGATGCGCGCCCCGGCTTCTGCGAGGTCGATCTGGTGGCCCACTGTGGCACCAGTATGGAGGGCTTCTATCTCTGCACGCTCTGCACGGTGGACATTGCCACGACGTGGGTCGAGCTCGAAGCCGTCTGGGGCAAGACGCAGAAGCGCGTGGGCGGCGCCATCCATCACGTCTGGGAGCGCTTCCCGGTCCCGCTGGTGGGAATCGACTCCGACAACGTACTAACTGCAAGCGCCTGATTGGGCCGAGGCACACAGCATCCCTCTCGCAACTCGAAGAGTCGCTGCAACTCCGGGCCGTAACGAGCATGAACGTCCGCAGCGGGCTTCCGCGGTGAGAAGAGACCCCGCTGACCATAGTGAACACAAGGTCCGGGCGCGCGCCGCCGCGGCCTTTCCTGTCCTGAACACAGCGTAGGGTCCCAGCGGAAGGTCCAAGCATTATCTACGGGGTCGCAAGCGCCCCGACGGCCCGGTTGAGAGGGATCGATCCGCTGGGAAGTGCCTGTTCGTGGTAGCCGCGATAGGGCTCGATCCGCTTGACTAACGCATACGCGACCCTCGCCATCTTCGCCGCGACGGCAGTCAGCGCCTTGCGGCGGACATCGGCATTGCCGGGGTCCTGTTTCACGTACCGTTCGTACTTGTCGCGGAACGAATTCTCGGTCATCCGCACGGCGCGCTGGGCCGCCATCCAGAACGCCATGCGCAAGCGGGCATTTCCTCGTTTCGAGAGCGTCTCGCGGCCGCGGAACTGCCCCGATTGACACTTCGCCAGGTCCAGGCCGCAATACTTCAAGAACTGCCGGTGGTGACCAAACCGTCGGAGGTCTCCACCCTCGGCGAGAATCACCATCGCCAGGACCGAGGCGACGCCGGGCAACGAGCAGAGGCACTGGTAGTCGGGACGGTCCTTCAGTAGCCGATGAGCCCGCGCTTCCAGCTCGCGGCGGAGCTCGGCCAGCCGCGCGAAGTGCGCGAGCTGTAGGCGAAACGTGTCGATGGCCGGCGAGTCCACCGCCACCGGCAAGGCGATGCTGGACTGGGCCAACTCGTAGAGCTCCTCGAGCTTCGCCCGCTTGTTGACCTTGCGCCCGATCAGCGGCCATGCGGCCTCGATGAACTGAGGAAGGCTAAGAGCGTAAACCGCGTGTGGCGTTGGGAAGCGCGATAGGAAGGCCACAAACCACTCGACGCGCGTGGACTCCCAGTACCGCGCCATCTCGGGAAAGTACAGGGGAAGGTAGTGGTTGAGGAGACTATCGGCGAGGCGTTTGCGCGCCATCGTCACCTGGTGATAGGTCTTCGCCAGCTCTTGCAGATCGTGATGACCCGCCAGCAGAGGGTCGTGGTAGTGCTGGACCAGGCCGTGCTTTAGGAGCTGCAGGATCACCGTCGCGTCCTTTGGGTCGTTCTTGTCCCGCGAATTGAACATCGCCTCCCGATATCGCGCGCCGGCGACGGACGAGACCGAGACCACCGAGATCCCTTCAGTGAGGAGGCGAAACGCCAGCGTCCGATGGAAATTCCCGGTAGGCTCGAGCGCCACCCGGATCCGGCCCGGCAGGGTCCGAAGGAAGGCCACCAACCGGCTGTAATCCTCGGCGCTGTTCGCCATCCGGAATCGCTGCTGAGCCCCGTCCGGGAACTCCACGAGGACCGTATGAAACGCCTTGCCGATGTCGATCGCCACGAACGACGTCCCTCCTGGATTCTGATCGCTGGCCATCCCGTCGCCCTCCCTGACTATCAAAGTGGAGAACCACGGATGCTGGTAGCACGACCTCACCAGGATTCTGCAGGTACTATGGCTCGGAGTTCATCAACCGTGGCCTCTTCGATTGGTGTCGCCGCCACACCATCACCTTCACACGCAGTCGCCCGTGGAACAAAAACGACAGCGCCCACGTCGAGCAAAAGAACGGCGCCGTCGTCCGACAGCTCGTCGGCTATGATCGCTTCGCGTCCGCGCCCGCCTTTCGGCAACTGCAACGCGTGTACCGGCTCGCGCGCCTGCATGTGAATTTCTTTCAGCCGGTGGAGAAGCTCGTGCGCAAAACGCGCCAGGGCGCCCGGCCTATCGCGTCTACGATCGGGCGCAGACCCCCTACCAGCGCCTCTGCGCCGCCCGGATCCTCACCGCCGAGCAGCGCCAGACACTCGAGGCCCTCTACCAGAGCCTCAACCCGCTTCAGCTCCGGCGCGAGCTCGACGCCGCACTCGACCGCCTCTGGGCGCTCGCCGCCCCGGATCCCCGCCGCGCTGCCAGCTCGCCCGCCACCTCCCGGAACTCGGTAACTCTCAGTTATGAGTCGACGAGAACAGGAGAGTAACCCTTAATTATGAGCTACGACGGCAGCGAGGGGCTAGCGACTCGCCATCGCTAGCCCCTCGTTCAGCTCGACTGCGTCACTACTTCCCGCGAGACTTTGCGTTCTCCTCGGCCTCGCGCAACTCGTCGGCCTCGGGGCCTTCGAGGTCGTGCTGCGCTGCTTCGGCCGCGGGCTCGGAGGCGCCGGAGTCCACGTGGCGCCGCACGCCCTCACGATACCGTCTATCGGCCTTGCGGTTGCCCTCGCCTTCGTTCTTGTTCGCCTGATCGTTTTTTCGTGACTCACTCATGACTGTTGACCTCCCAGGCGCAGCGAACGCTGCGCGGATCGGAACCGACTGCGATCTTCAGCAAGGAGGCTGCCAGGCGACAGAATCGACTATTTCCGCTTCGGACCCGCCTTCGCCGATCATCGTGAAATTTTGGGCAGTCCGGGTGCGTACGTATTACCAGGTGTACTCTCGGCCGTGTGCGCGCGGACTCGTCACCAGCTTGTCACACCCGTGCTTCCACGGCGGTGGTACGGTCTGCCGTCGCCCAAGACATCTCAGGAGGTGGCTCGATGACTGCGATCACGCCGGCAGTGGCGACGGCCATCGCGACTCCGCGGCAAGCGCTCACCGACGACACGCTCGGCATGGACGCGACGGCCCTCCGCCACAGCGTGCTCGAGCATCTCGAGTACACGCTCGCCGAGCTGCCGCGGCACGTCGACAGCGAATGGGAGCCCTACGTCGCGCTGGCGCTGACCGTGCGCGACCGGCTCGTTCAGCGCTGGATCCGGACCCAGGACACGTACTACGACCAGGATCCCAAGCGTGTCTACTACCTCTCGCTCGAGTACCTGATGGGACGGACCTTGGGCAACAGCTTGATCGCCTTAGGGCTTCGCGATGCGTGCGCGCAGGCGCTCGCCGAGCTCGGCTACCGCCTCGAAGATCTCCGGGAGGCGGAATGGGATGCGGGTCTCGGCAACGGCGGTCTCGGCCGCCTCGCCGCGTGCTTTCTCGATTCGCTGGCCACCCTCGGCTATCCGAGCTACGGCTACGGGCTGCGCTACGACTATGGGATCTTTCACCAGCGCATCGTCGACGGCGCACAGGTCGAGGCGCCCGATGGCTGGCTGCGCTACGGCAACCCGTGGGAGATCGCGCGTCCCGGCGACCGGTTCCGCGTGCAGTTTTATGGCCGAGTCCACACCTACACGAACGCGCGCGGGCGGCTGAGCCACGACTGGATCGACACTCGGGATGTGCTGGCAACGCCCGTTCGATACACCGATCCCGGGCTACGCGACCCAGACCGTGAACACGCTCCGACTCTGGGGCGCGCGCGCCGTCGCCGAGTTCGATCTCGACGAATTCAACGAAGGCGACTACATCGGCGCGATCGAAGCGCGCGCGCGCTCCGAGAACATCTGCCGCGTGCTGTACCCGAACGACAACGTGTTCGTGGGCCGAGAGCTCCGGCTGGCCCAGGAATACTTCTTCGTGTCGGCCACCCTCCAGGACATCATCCGCCGCTACAAGAAGCGCTACGAGATGCACGATCGGCCGCGCGGGCTGCGCCCCTTCGATCGGTTCGCGGACAAGGTGGCGATTCAGCTCAACGACACGCATCCGGCCCTGGCGATCCCCGAGCTCATGCGCGTGCTCGTCGATCTCGAGGAGCTGGCCTGGGACGAGGCGTGGGACATCACCACCCGCACCTTCGGCTACACCAATCACACCGTCATGCCCGAAGCGCTCGAGCGCTGGCCCGTGTCGCTCCTCGGATCGATGCTGCCGCGCCACCTCGAGATCATCTACGAGATCAATGCGCGGTTCCTCGGGCTCGTCCGCGAGCGGCTCGGCGGGGCCGACGACACGTCCCGCCGCCTCTCGCTCGTCGAGGAGGGCGGCGAGCGACGGGTGCGCATGGCTCACCTGGCCATCGTCGGCAGCCACGCCGTCAACGGCGTCGCGCGGCTCCACAGCGACATTCTCACGAGCCGCGTCTTCCCCGAGTTCCACCGGTTGTGGCCCGGCAAGTTCAGCAACAAGACCAACGGGGTCACGCAGCGCCGGTGGCTCCTCAAGTGCAATCCCGAGCTGTCCGAGGTGATCTCGAGCGCGATCGGAACGGGCTGGATCAAGGACCTTCAGCGGCTCGAGGCGCTGGCGCCCCTGGCTCGAGACGCCGCGTTCGCGCAGAAGTGGCGCGGCGCGAAGCGGCAGCGGAAGGCGGAGCTGGCCGATGTGATCGAGAAGCAGTACGCGCGTCGCGGCCGCCCGCTTCGCATCGATCCCGACTCGCTGTTCGACGTGCAGGTGAAGCGCATCCACGAGTACAAGCGCCAGCTGCTGAACGTGCTGCACGTCGTCAGTCTGTACAACCGGATCAAGGACGGCATCCCCGGTGACGTCGTCCCGCGCACGGTGATCTTCGGAGGTAAGGCCGCGCCGGGCTATCAGATGGCCAAGCTGATCATCCAGCTCATCAACGCCGTGGGCGACGTCGTGAACAACGACCGCGACGTCGGCGGGCTCTTGAAGGTCGTCTTCCTCGCCGACTATCGCGTCTCGCTCGCCGAGCAGATCATCCCGGCCGCCGAGCTCTCCGAGCAGATCTCCACCGCGGGCACCGAAGCCTCGGGCACCAGCAACATGAAGCTCGCGCTCAACGGCGCGCTCACCATCGGGACGCTCGATGGCGCGAACGTCGAGATCCGCGATGCCGTCGGTGACGACAACATCTTCATGTTCGGCCTGACCGCCGACGAGGTTGCCGCTCGCGCGTCGCGACATGATCCGTGGGAGCACTACCGCAACGAGGCCGACCTCCGACGCGTGCTCGACATGATCGGAGCGGGCGCGTTCAGTCCCGACGAGCCTGACCGGTTCGCGCCGGTCGTACGATCGCTCCTCGAGGGCGGCGACTCGTACCTCGTTCTCGCCGACTACCGGGCGTATGTGGACTGCCAGGACCGCGTCGCCCGAACCTACCGCGATCAGGGCGCGTGGACGGGCATGTCGATCGCGAACGCAGCCCGGATGGGTGACTTCTCGAGCGACCGCACGATCCGTCAGTACGCCGAGGAGATCTGGGGCATCGCGCCGGTGCACGTTGCCGCGGAGTGAGCATACGGTTCAAGATCCTGCGCCCTAATGCTCGCCGGCTCCTCCTCCCTTGAACTGCCCTCCCCGAGGACCGATCTGGGGCAGGAAGTTCAGGTCGATGTAGCCATCGGTCAGCGCGAACGCGGGGTTCTGCTGGGTGCCGTAGTCACCCTCGATCTTGAAGCCGATCCACTTGAAGAGCTGACCGGTCATGTTGAGCCGCGCCGCCGCACCAGGAAGGTGTCCTGGAGATTCGGCCCGGTCAGGAGCCGCGCATCGTCCTTCGCGGCATCGAAGTCGAATTGAACGAAGCCACCCAGCTCGAGCCGGAATTCGCCGTCCGCCGAGCGAAGGTACGGGACATTCTTCCTTGTTCGAAGGTTGACCGGGCCGGAGGACACGAAGACCGCGCCCGGCAGGCAACGCCTGGGTCGGTCAGAGTACGTGCGGGTGACTACAGACTCATTTCGGCGGAGCGAAGGGAGGGCGACGACTCAGTTGCCCAGAGCGCGGGCATCGCTCGCACGGCCCGTTCGCAATGTCTTTGTCACATACGTGCCTTCCGAATAGGGCTAGCATGGCGCTATCCAACAGCGGTACCGCTGGGATCCGGCCGGCTTCCGTCCGGCGTGACTTCCAGTCGGTCGAGCCGGCGGCGGCGAGAACGCTTGTGTCCTCCCGCGCGCCTCGGCAGTCCACGAGGAGACGAGACATGGCAGCAACGAGGCGGCGCAAGAGCGGGCCCCGCGGCGCCGGACCGGTCCAGCGGACGGTCGGGACAGCGATCGCCAGTGGCGAGATCTTCTCGACGGGCGTCGGAACGCTCGTCCGGAACACCCTGGTCACCGCCGTAAAGGGGGCGCGCGACGTCGGGGCCGAGATCGGACTGGTCGGCGTCGCGGCCGTCCGCGGCGCGATCCGCGCCGCCTACGCGATTGGCGGCGATCTCGGACTCGTGACCAAGGGCTCGATGAAGGGCACGCTACAGGCCGCCGACCATCTCGGCAGCGATCTCGGCGAGATGGCTCGCTCGGCGGCACGGGGCGCGGTGAAGACCGCGGCCGCTTTTGGAGGGGACGTGGCGCTGGTAGCGCGAAAAGCGGTCGAAGGGAGCGTGGAGGCTGCGCGCGAGCTTGGCGGCGACGTCGGCTCGATCGCCCGCAACGCCGCGCAGGGCGCGGTCGAGGCCGCTGATCGGATCGGCGGCACGCCGGCCCGTGCGGTTCGCCGCGCGCTCGGCGGCACGGTCGCGGGGGCGCGGAACCTCCTGACCTCGATCGCGGGGCTCGCGGAGAGCTCCGCGAAAAGAAGCCCGGCAGCCACACCGGCCGGGCGGATCCGCCGATCGCCGACAGCAAGCAACGGTCGGCGGAAGTCGCGTGGGCGTGCGCGGCGGGCGTGACGCCGAGCGCCGGGACACCCGGCGCTTCGCGGTCATCTCCGCCTCGGTGCCGGGGCGCGCACGACTCCACGTGCCAACGCTCCGTCGCCAGCCGGCCCTGGCCTTGCAGCTGCAGGAGCGACTGAGGCGCGACGATCGCATCCGCCACGTCGGCGCCAGCGCCATCACCGGCAACGTGCTCGTCCTCTTCGACCGGAGCCGGCTCGATCTCCGCGAGGTGCGGCGCCAGCTCGAGCTCGAGGCCGCGACCTATCGCCCGGTCCGGGCGTTCGAGGCCCGCGTCGAATCGCCACTCGAGAAGACAGCCCACCGCCGAGAGCCCGCCGTGGCATATGCGTGAGGCGGCCGACGTCATCCGAGCGCTGAACGAGGATCCCGCCAGCGGTCTCTCGGGGCAAGAAGCCAAGACCCGTCTGGCGGCGTCGGGACCGAACCGGCTGCCCGCGCCGCAGCCCAAGTCGGCGCTCGAGATGCTCTGGAGCCAGGTCGCGTCCCTTCCCGTCGCGCTGCTGGCGGGCGCTGCCGCGGCGTCGATCGCCACCGGCGGCCTGGTCGATGGCATCGCGATCCTCGCAGTCATCGCGATCAACTCGGGCATCGGCTATGCCACGGAGTCACGAGTCGAGCGCATCCTCGCCGCACTCAACGAGGTCGGGATCCCGATGGCGTTCGTGCGCCGCGACGGTGTCGAGCAGCTGGTGCCCAGAGCGGATCTCGTGCCCGGCGACGTCATGCTGCTCCGGCCGGGCCACGACGTGCCGGCCGACGGACGACTGATCGCGGTTGGCGGACTACAGGCGAACGAGTCCGCCCTGACGGGCGAGGCGGTCCCGGTCGTCAAGAGCGTGGAGCCCGTGGCGCGGCTCAACGCGCCCATCGCCGACCGTCACGACATGGTGTACGCCGGGACGGTGGTGGCGGAAGGCACCGGCCGAGGCCATCGTCACCGCCACGGGCAGGCAGACGGAGCTGGGTCGCATTCGAGCGCTCGTCGCCGAAGCCACGGCGCCGCGAACTCCGCTCGAACGCCAGCTCGACGACACCGGACGCCAGCTCGCGCTCGCATCGATAGGGCTCAGCGGCGCACTGTTCGTGGTCGGCGTCCTGCGCGGCCTGCCGCCGCTCACCACCTTCCGAACCGCCGCGTCGCTGGCGGTCGCCGCGGTGCCAGAAGGCCTCCCGACGGTCGCGACGACCACGCTGGCGCTCGGGATGCGACGGATGTTCGAACGCCGGATGCTCGTCCGCCGCCTGAACTCGGTGGAGAGCCTGGGGGCGACGACGGTCATCTGCGTCGACAAGACGGGAACCGTCACCGAGAATCGCATGACGGTCGGCCGCTGGCATGTCGCCGACCGCGATCATCCCCAGGATGACGCCGCGCCGAACTCGCTCGATCCCGCGATGGCGCGAGCGCTGACGATCGCGGTGCTCTGCAACGAAGCGACCCTGACGGTGGGCGTGAACGGTGATACCCGGACCACCGGGAGCGCGACGGAAGCGTCGCTGCTGATCGCCGCTCACGCGTGGGGCGTCGATGCGGCCGTGCTGCGCACGCAGCATCCGCTGAAAGCCAAGTCGCCGCGCTCGGACGGGCGAAACTGGATGGGCTCGATGCACGCGGGGGCCGAGGGCTGCCTGGTCATGGTCAAGGGCGCGCCCGAGGAGGTGCTGCGCAGCTGCGCGTCGCTAGTGCGCGCCGGGGACGAGGCCGAGCTCGACGGCGCGGCGCGGCGCCGCGCTCTGAGCGCGAACGACCGGATGGCCGGCGAAGGCATGCGCGTGCTGGGGCTGGCCTGGAAAACACTCGACGGCGCCGCCGAGCCGAGCTGGGTTGGTCTCACCTGGATCGGACTGGTCGGGCTGATCGACCCGTTGCGCCCGGGCGTGCGCGAGGCGATCGCGATCTGCCACCAGGCCGGCATCCGGCCACTGATGATCACCGGGGATCAGGGGCTCACCGCCATAGCCGTCGGCCGCAAGCTCGGGCTACATCGCGACGGACCGATGCGTGTGCTCGAGGCCGGCGAGCTCGCGCACATGGACACGACAGCCCTGCAGGGAGTGGTGCGCGAGGTCGATGTGTTCGCGCGCGTCGCGCCGGCGCAGAAGTACGAGATCGTGCGCGCGCTGCAAGCCAGCGGCGAGATCGTGGCGATGACGGGTGACGGAGTCAACGACGGCCCTGCCCTCAAGGCGGCCGATATCGGGGTCGCGATGGGAGCGCGCGGCACCGAGATGGCGCGTGACCTCGCCGACGTCGTCCTGATGGACGACGATTTCGGTTCCATCGTCGCCGCGGTCGAGAACGGCCGGACCTTGAGAGCGAATCTCCAGAAGGCGCTGCGCTTCCTGCTCGCGACCAACCTCGCCGAGGTGCTCGTCACCTTCGGCGCCACGATCCTCGGGCGGGCACAGCCACTCTCCGCGCTGCACCTGCTCTGGATCAATCTCATCTCCGATGTCGTTCCGGCGCTCGCGCTCGGGATGGAGCCGGCGGAGCCGGGGGTGATGCGACGGCCTCCGCCGGTGCCGGGCGCGCCGCTGCTGTCCCGCGACGATTTCGCCACGACGGCGCTGGACGCGGCGGTCATGGCGGCGACGACGCTCGGAGCCTTCGGCCTCACGTTGCGGGCGTCGGGCGATGCGGCTCGCGCGTCCACGGTCGCCTTCTCGACGATCAGCACCGGCCAGCTTCTGTACGCGCTGGCGTGCAGGTCCGGTGAACGCTCGGGCTTGCGCGGACTGACCGAGAACCCCGTGCTGATCGCCGGCGTCGGTGGCATGCTGGCTCTGCAAGGCGCGACCGTGCTGGTGCCGCCGCTTCGCTCGCTCCTCGCGACGACCCCGCTCGGCGTGGCCGATCTCGCCCTGATCGGCGCCGGCGCCGCGGTGCCGCTCGTGGTGCGGGAAGCGCTCAAGACGCGGCGATCCCAGGAACCAAAGCAAGGAGGCGGCGGTGCCTAGACGAACGATCTTCTCGTCGGAGTCCGTGACCCGCGGCCACCCCGACAAGATTTGCGACCAGCTGGCCGACGCGATCGTCGACGCTTTTCTCTTTCAGGATCCCGCCGCCGAGGTCGCGGCGGAAGGGCGCGATCTCCACCGGCCTCGTGTTCCTGGCGGTCAACTCGGTCGCCCACGCGAGCGTCGACGTGACGCGGATCGCGCGAGACGTCATCGCCGACATCGGGTACGACGCGGAGAGCGGCTTCGATCCCGACAGCTGCAGCGTCGTCACCAGTGTGTCCCACCGCTCCCGGACCCAGCCGCCGCGCAGCGATCGCAGCAGGCCTCGCTCTTCGGCTACGCCTGCCTCGACACGCCGGAGCGCATGCCGCTGCCCATCATGCTCGCACACGGTCTCGCGCGCCGCCTCGACGAGGTCCGCGCCAAGCGTGTGCTGCCCTACCTGGCGCCCGACGGCAAGACCCTCGTCGCGGTGGAATTCGAGGACGCTCGACCCGTCCGCATCCACACCGTGATCGTGAGCGTGCAGCACACGACAGCGCTCGACAGCGCCCGGCGCCTGGAGGGCGACATTCGCGAGGCGGTGCTGACGCCGGTGTTCGCGGGCGCGCCGCTTGCGCCAGACCGTCGGACCAAGGTGCTGATCAATCCGGGCGGAGCCTTCCTGGTGGGTGGACCGCGTCGCGACGCGGGATTGACGGGCCGCAAGAACGTCGTGGACACGTACGGAGGCTTCGCGCGCCAGGGCGGCGGCGCGTTGTCTGGGAAGGATCCGTCGCACGTCGACCGCTTCGGCGCCTACGCCGCCCGCTACGTCGCGCGCAATGTCGTCGGCGCCGATCTCGCGCGACGGTGCGAGGTCCAGCTCAGCTACGGCATCGGCGAGGAGCAGCCGCTGGCCGTCACCGTCGAGACGTTCGGGACCGGCACCGTGCCCGACGAGCGCATCGAGCAGGTCCTTCGCGAGGTGATCGATCTGCGACCGGCAGTGGTCGTCGAGGCGCTCGGCCTGCGCGCGTTGCCTGCGCAGCGTGGAGGCGAATTCTACCGGGCGCTCGCCGCCTACGGCCAGGTGGGCCGCGTCGATCTGGACGCGCCGTGGGAACGCGAGGATCGCGCGGCCGTGGTGCGCAAGGCGGCGGGCCGCAAGGCCTGAGCGTTCACGGGCGTGCGCTCAGGAGGACTTCGCGTCCTTCGGTCGGCGCTCTGCGCGTCGCGTCGCCGGGCCGCGTCGCGGTCGATCTGGCTCGCCAAGCTTCTCGTCACAGAACGTCACGATCTCGCGCTCGATTCGCGAGCGCAGTGCGCTCAGTAGGAAGCTGAGCTCGACGCGCACCTGGAACCAGTCCTTGGTCACGGCCACGGAGCCGGACGCCCCGGTCCTCTGGAAGCGAAGATCGTCTCCTATCCAGGAGAAGGACCCGCCATAGTCGTCCTGCAGTTGACTCGCGATGGTCTCGGCGAGGCGCTTGGCCCTCGCCAACCCCAGGGCATGCTTTCGACGGATGACGATCGTCGACATGCGCTAGCCCTCGGGCCCACCCTATCACCGACCCGACATTCTGTATCACGACGATTCGATGACGGCTCGTGATGCTCGGCTCCCGTTGATGCCGATCACGTCTCTCAAGGAGGCCCTTGACACCCGGGCCGTGTCGCCGTTAGTTTCCCGGCCAATGCCGTTCGCGACTCTTTCTGATCGGCGGGCTCGTGCACGTCCTCGTGACTGGCTGCTCCAACCAGTTCCTCCTCGGCGGCGGACGAGACGTCGGGCGATCCACGCCGGTGACGGAGCCGGCCGGAGATCAGACTCGTCGCGATCCGATCGACTACGAGGCGATCTCATCTACACGAGCGCAGCCGAGCCGGCCGACGCGCGCCCCCAGCCCTTACCGCTCGAGCCGCCCTCGAACGCCACACCGGCTCGGAGTTCTGCCGAACCAGACCCGCGGGACGTGATCGACTGGCTGCTGAGGGAGACGCGTTGAGGTGTTGATTTTCGTCGTCGCGCGCACCCGGCTGGGTCGGTACGACGAGCTCCGTCGGCAGTTCGAGGACTGGGACGACGTACGGATCGTCCTCGACCGACGCAACGGAGAGCGTCGTGCTCCGCACGGCAACGTGGCGAGAGACGATCGACGACGAATGGAGCGACGCCGGCGGCAAGACCTCGATGCGTACGCGAAGCTCGGCTGGTCGCTGATCGATACCGACGAGCTGTCCGAAGAGTCTTCCAGGCGCTACTGAGCGCGGGGCCATCCTCCTCGCGTCGGCATCCGTGTCAGTCGCCGAGGACTCGCTTCCGCAACAGCCGCATGTCGAGCGGCACGAGGACTCCAAGCATCAGAGCCAGGAGCCCGGCGAGGCCAGCGAGGTGGTAACCGGCGCCGGCGCCAAGGAGCAGGCCGCGAAGACCCTCCGCGAGGTGATACAGCGGATTCGCGGTCGAGATCGTGGCCAGCACCGGGTGCCCGAGCGGGAAATACGTCGCCGACACGAAGCCCAGGGGCAGGACGACGAGGAAGATCGGCAGATTCATGTGGTCGATGGTGGGCACGAGGGCGGTGAAGCAGAGCCCCAGCGCGGCGAACGCGCAGGCGGAGACGAACACGATCGGGATGACGAGCGGCAGGTACTCGAGCTCGAGCTGGAGCAGGCCGAGCATCTGACAGCCCGACAGCACGACCCCGACGATCGCCACATAGCTCGTCGTCAAGAGACCGGCCCACAGGATCTCGCCCCACACCACGTGCCGGAGCTCGATCTGCGTGGTGAGCTGTCCTTCCCACGTGCGCTGGTAGCGCATCCGGATGAACGCGCCGAAGAGCGACTGAAAGATCGCCGTCATGAACGTCGCGTAGGCGAGCATGCCGGGCGCGACGAAGTTCATGTAGCCGACGGGACGACCGTTCCACTGGATGCCCGACGCCATGTAGGCGCCAAGCCCCAGGCCGAAGGCGAGCAGCAAGGTGATCGGCTCCAAGACCGGCGGCAGGAACGACGTGTGCCAGTTCTTCATGTAGACGCGCAGGTGCCGGCCGACCACGGCCCGGCTCTGCCAGTCCAGAGCCGCCGTCAGCCAGCGCATGGAAGAGCCAGCTTGAGGAAAAGATCGTCGAGGTTCGGCGGCCTGACCTCGTAGCGGAGCGCGGGAAACGCGCGCGCGAAATCGGCCAGCTGCTCGCCGCTGAGCGGCAGGTGCCAGGCGCCAAGGACCGCGAGCGGCTCGCCGAGCCCGCGCGTGCCGAGCCAGGCGGCCACGGCGGGCATGGCGTCGTTGCCGGCCTCCAGGACGACGACGTGGTCACCGAGCATGTCGCCGAGCACCGACTTCGGCGCTCCGTGCGCCACGACTTTCCCCTGCGCCAGCACCGTCAGCACGTCGCTCAGCCGCTCGGCTTCGTCCATGTAGTGCGTGGTCAGCACGATGCCGAGCCCTTCGGCGCGCAGCCCGTTGACCAGATCCCATACGGCCACGCGGGCTTGCGGGTCCAGGCCTGTCGTCGGCTCGTCGAGGAACAAGAGGCGCGGCCGGTGCACCAGCGCACGCGCGATCATCAGCCGCCGCCGGAAGCCGCCCGACAGCGCCTCGGGCTTGTCGCCGGCGTACGTGGCGAGCGCGAAGCGCTCGAGCAGCTCATCGACACGCCGGCGCACGTCGGTTGGCCGCGGCCGGAAGTAGCCGGCGGCGATCTCGAGATTCTGGCGCACGGTGAAGTCACCGTCGAACGTGTCGTCCTGTGTGCAGACGCCGAGCTGCCGTTTGAAGCGATTGAGATCGCGGGAGACGTCCGTGCCCTCGAAGCAGATCGCGCCGGCGTCGGCTCTGAGAAAGCCGTAGAGCATCCGCAAGGTCGTCGTCTTGCCCGCGCCGTTGGGGCCGAGCAGCCCGAGCACTTGCCCGGCGTGGCAGATCAGATCGACGCCGTCCACGACGAGACGGCCGCCGAGACGCTTGACGAGGGCGCGCGCTTCGAGGAGCGGCGGCATGCCAGTCATTGTACAGACCGGCTCGCGCCGCCAGGCGCTTCCTTTCAAGCTCCAGCGCGCTGATGCACGGCGCAGCCACAGCTCGGCTGGTGGTAACGCCCACTGCCCTCGACCAGGCCGCCCTTGCCGTACATGTTCTTCGGCCGCACCCAGTCCGCGAGCGTGTTGTAGGGCCCGTCCTCGCCACGCCCTCTGGGCGTCGCGTCGAGGTATCGGTAGACGCCCAGGAACTCTTCGCCGCCGCGGCTATATGTGGAATAGGTGTGGAAGATCTGGCCGGCGTCGTCCCTGATGAAGACGCTGTCGCCGGATAGATCCTCGAGGCCCGGATTCCCGTATTCGTAATTGTAAAAAGCGCGGGCCGTCGCGATCTGCTTCGGGGTGAACGAGACGTGGAAGTCGTAGTTGAACTCGGAGTGGTAACGACGAAACCCACGTGAAGCGCCACCCCATCCGCTGACGCACCTTTTCGATCTCCGCGATCGGCGCGCGCGCGACCACCGCGTAGGACACGTCGTGGTTCTGCAAATGCACGAGCGCACCCTCGATGTGATCGACCTCGAGGGAGCACCCGACGCACTGGCTGACCTGGCCGGGCCCCATCATGAAATGTTTGACGAAGAGCTGGCTGCGTCCGTCGAAGAGATCGGCCAAGGTCACCTTGCCTTGTGGCGCGTCGAACACGTACTGCTTCTCGACTTTCACCCAGGGCAGAGCACGGCGCTCGGCAGCCAGCTGGTCGCGGAACCGCGTGAGCTCCTTCTCTTTCGCCAGGAGAGCCTTGCGAGCTTCGAGCCACTCTGCTTGCGAGACGATGTTCGGGTTGTTCATCGCGACCTCCTCGCTCCATGGTCGAACGCGTAGTCCGCCGATCGACATTGAGGGGCCAGAACCCATGCCGGCGGCGGATGCATCTCAAAGCCGCGAGAGCACCAGAAGGGAGACATGTCGATGAACCCAACAGACCAGCGACGAGTCAGCGACGAGGAGGGCGCGGCGCCCGTGACGATCCTCGACGGACTGGGTCGCGTGCTACGGATCGTCCCAGCGGCCGAATTCCGTCGCATCCACGGAGTGCCGGAGCGGCCCCGTCGGGAGCACTGGCGTCGTGGGAGACGGCGCGGCGAGCCGAGCGAGATCGCGGAGTGAGTCAGTCCCTCAGCTCGGCCAGGCGTCGCTCGAGAAAGCGTCGCTGCGGCTCTTGCCGCGTGAGGCCGAGCGCCCGCTCGTAGGACACGCGGGCGTCGCCGATCTTTCCGAGCCTCCGGCACAGCTCTGCCCGTGCCGAGTGCGCCAGCGGATAGTCGGCGAGGTCGCCTCGCCCCAGGATCGTGTCGATCAGAGCCAGGCCCGCCATCGGCCCGTCGCGCATCGCGACCGCGGCAGCGCGGTTCAGCTCGATCACCGGCGACGGCGCGGCCCGCATCAGTACGTCGTAGAGGCCGACGATCTGCGGCCAGTCGGTCGCGGAGGCCGCGGGGGCCTCCGCGTGCACGGCCGCGATTGCCGCCTGGAGGGTATACGGACCGATCCGGCGCGAGGCGAGCGCGCGATCCACCAGCGCGCCGCCTTCGGCGATCTTCGCGTCATCCCAGAGCGACCGGTCCTGATCGCTCAGCAAGACCAGCTCGCCGCTGGGCGAGGTGCGCGCGGCGCGCCGCGATTCGTGCAGCAGCATCAGCGCCAGCAGCCCGACCGCCTCGGGCTCCTGGAGCAACTCCACCAGTAGCCGCCCCAGGCGAATCGCCTCGCCGGAAAGGTCCGCCCGGGTCAGCGACTCGCCCGACGAGGCCGAGTAGCCTTCGTTGAAGACCAGATAGATGACCTGGAGCACCGCGTCCAGGCGGTCCGGCAGATCGGGCAGGGCCGGGACTTCGTAGGGAATGCCCGCGTCGCGGATCTTCGCCTTCGCGCGCACGATGCGCTGGGCGAGCGTCGGCGGCGCGATGAGGAATGCCCGCGCGATCTCCTCGGTCGTCAGGCCGCAGACCTCGCGGAGAGTCAACGCCACTTGCGCATCGGGCGGCAGGGCCGGGTGACAGCAGGTGAAGATCAACCGGAGCCGATCGTCCTCGATGTCCTCGGCCTCTCCGGGGGTGGTGCGGGTGGTTTCCGCCTCGAGACGCTCGGCAAGCTCCGTCTGCGAGGCGTCGAACCGCGCGCGCCGGCGCATGGCGTCGATGGCCTTGAACCGCCCGGTGGAAATGAGCCATGCCCGCGGGTTGGCCGGCGTGCCCTCGCGCGGCCACCGCTCCACCGCCGCCGCGAAGGCTTCGTGCAGCGCCTCCTCGGCGAGGTCGAAGCCGCCGAGCAGGCGGATGAGGGTGGCCAGAACGCGGCGCGACTCAGACCGGTACACCGCGTCCACCGCCGCGCGGCCGTGGTCGACTGTTGGCTCACTCATGGGCCGGTCGTCGCGCTCAGGAGTGCGTCAGCTCCTGCACCGGGCGAACTTCGATGATTCCGATGCGCGCCGGCGGAAACCTCGCGGCCACCTTGCACGCCTCGTCCATGTCCTTGGCCTCGATGAGGAAAAACCCGCCGAGCTGCTCCTTCGTCTCGGCGAAGGGGCCGTCGGTGGTGGAGACTTTGCCGCCCTGGACCCGGATCGTCCGGGCGGTCCGGGCGGGTTGCAGCGCGTTCGAAACGATGTAGTGTCCGCTGTCCCGGAGCTCCTCGTCGTAATCGAGGGCCGAATCGATCAGAGTCTGCATCTCCTCCTCGGGCAGCGCGTCCAGCACGTTCTCGTCGTGGTAGATCATGAACATGAATTTCATCGCGGTTCTCCTCCGGCGCGGAGCTCCCGGATCGGCCGCACCTCGATGGTGCCGCGGCGGGCCATCGGGATCTTCGCAGCCACCTGGATGGCGTCATTGAGGTCTCTGGCATCGATCAGCATGAACCCGCCCAGCTGTTCTTTCGTCTCGGCGAAGGGGCCGTCGGTGGCCGAGAGCTTTCCGTTCCGCACCCGGATGGTGGTCGCCGTCTCGACCGGCTGCAGCGCATGGGCGGCGATGAGATGGCCGGCCTTCCGGAGGGCGTCATCGTACGCCAAGCTCTCGTCGATACAGACATCCGACTCCCTGTTGGTCATCGTGTTCATATCCTTCTCGACAAGATAGACGAGGCAGACATACTTCATAGACCCCTCCCGTCGCCGCCGAACAACCGCGACTGCTAGATAGTCGCTCGGGGCCGCTGAAATCGACGGGAGCCTGCGACTCATGAAGCCTTCGAGGCGGCGGCCGCCTCACCTCCCCGCGGTGTCGTCAGAGGATCGGTCAGAAACCCCTCGATGGCCAGACCCAACGTTACTACTCCACCACTACGGTGATCGCGTGCACGGCATTACGTCCCGTGTTCGGCTGCACGCGTCCCCGGCTGTCGGTCGCCCGGTGACCCGCCGAGAGACGCCGGCGCCTTGCCGCCGAACTCTGGGAATTCATCGGCGAGCATGATCAGGGAATCACCCAAGCGAATCTCGGCGTGGCCGACGCGCCCGTCGGGGATGATCAGCTTGTAAGTTTCGATTGCGCCGAACGCTTGCTTGTAGAACTCGAGCGCACTCGCCGCGTTCTTGATCGCCAGGTAAGGCGCAACCGTACGGTGTCCATCGGGAACCGGTTTCACTTTGGTCGGCATAGTTTTCTCCTTCACGTTCGGCTGCTCTCAGCCGGTGGGATGCCTGGCGCCCGCCGACCGATTCACTGGATCGCGGACGCCCGCACCGTTGGATTCGAAGTATTGGGACAGACGCCGGCGCACGAACAGCCGCGCGCGGTGCACGAGCGCGACGACCGTCGGCTCCTCCATGTGGAGGACCTCCGCGATGTTGCGCTTCGACGCGCCCTCGACGTCGTGCAGGATCAACACGGTTCGGTAGTCCACCGGCAGCGCATCGAACGCGGCGGCGAACACGGCGTTCAGCTCACCCTGTAGCGCCGGCTCGTCGATCCGAGTCGACCAGTCGTCCATCGGCTCGAAGTGTCCGTCCGCGTCGAGCGGAGGGAGCACGCCGTCCATCACGAATGAGTCGCCGGGCTGCCGCTGCTGCCGCTTCTGATGCGCCGCCCGAGCGACGATCCGGCAGATCCATGATGCGAACGCCGGCTCGTCCGTGAAGGTATGGACCGTGCGAACCGCCGTCCGCAGCGCGTCCTCGACCACCTGTTCGGCATCTTCTGTCACACCGGCGATGCGCAACGCCAGCCGGTAGACGCGTTCGCCGTAGCGCTCGACGATCTGCTCGACGCCGGCGGGAACGTCCCGGCGCGGCGCCGCCACGAGGCCGGTATCGGCGTCAACCACGCACGGTCCCATGCGTCGACTCCCTCGACTCGGCGTCGAGCGTCATCCCCGACGACTCCACGACGCCGTGCAGGCGTTGTCCCAGACGGATGAGGGCATTACCCAACGCGAACCGTAGCGAGCGCGATTCGGCTCTCGCGGCCCGGACCCGAGCCGACCGCTCTCCCCGTGCTCGCATCTCGTCGAGCCGGTCCCGAACGAGGCATTCGATCACGTAGGTGTTCATGTCCATGACGGTGACTCCCGCCTGACGCCGCGTGCGGTCGCCGGCGTGGTAGCCGGCGCGTTGGCCTGGCGGGTCAGGACGATTTCGAGTGATGGCTTCGCGCGATCGCGCGGGGCGAAGGCCTCGAGCACGATCGCCAGCAGCGCCTCGGTCATCGCGGGGCGCTCGAACGGCACGGCGAGCCTCACCTGCCAGCCGCGGCGACGGCGGCGCACGACCGGGGCCGCCACGGCGCCGAGCCGCTCATGGATGCAGTCGGTCAGGGCCACCTGGCGCGCCTGGACCTCGCGGCGGCGACGCTCGCATCGGTTCGTCCACGCGAGCAGCCCGAGCAAGGCGGCAAACGGCAGGGCCGCGACGAGAACGCCGAGCAAGGTCAACATGTCGACTTCCTCCTCCGGGCGACGCAATCGGCGTGCACGCTTGCGTCGTCGCGTAGAGCCGGAGCTCTGACTTTCCGAGAGCGCAGGACCGTAGGGATCGCCCGCGCGGCGGGCCGGATCATGACGCCCAGCGACGCGATCGCCGACACGGCCACGATCACGACGAACAACGCGATGCCCGACCCGCCGCCGCTCCAGGTGGTGCTCGCGATCAGGTATCCGATCGCGATCCACGCGCCGGCCCAGATCGTCGCGGTCGCCACGGCACCCAACACGAACCGCCTGAGGCCGACACCGACCACTCCGGCGAACGCCGCCGCGACGGGGTTCAGCTCCGGCAGGAAGCGCGCCCCGAGCTGAAACGCACGATCGTGGGCGCGAAAAAGGCGCTGGGCGTCGTCGACGAACTCGCCCGTCCCGCGAGAGAGGCGCCGGAGCGCCGCGAGCGCCCAATGACTGCGCCGTCTGCCGACGCTGTACCATCCGAGATCGGCGCAGAGGGACGCAGCCACCGCAGCGGTCACGGCGACCACGACGTTCGCATCACCCGTCCACACCAGCGCTCCCACGCCGAGCAGGGCGGGCGTCGCAAAAACTGGCACACCGGCCTGATTCGCGAGAATCAGGGCAAAGACGATCCACTGCGCGTGGTCCACCAATCCCGCCAACATCTCGCTCTCCGTTCCCCTTCACTGTTTCGACGTCAGAAAGTCCGCCGTTTCGACATCAGAACGTCACGAGACTCGCCTCTCGGTTCTGCATCTCTCGACGCCCCTCGACTCCCATGGATGCAGTTGTACAGGCGGCGCCGTGAGCAATCCGTAGAGGGCAGCGTGAAAAAATTGGCCCGGAGGACCGCGGCCCGAGATGGCTCATGAAGGGGGTGGACACGCGTGCTATCGTGAGGCCGCCGAGAAGGGTGATGCCGCGGCTCACTTTGACGCTATTAGGCGGCTTTCGAGCCCACCTCGCTCCCGGCGCTCCCCTCGCCTTCCCCACGCGGAAGGCGCAAGCACTCCTGTCCTATCTGGCATTACCGGCCGGCGAAGCCCATCCCCGCGACAAGCTGGCAAGTTTGCTGTGGGGCAGCACGGTGGAAACGACGGCACGGACCAGCCTCCGACAGACGCTCTACTCGCTACGGACGAGCCTGCGTCGCGCCGACGGTGAGCCCCTGCATGCCGACGGCAACATGGTGTCGCTCGATCCAAACGCGATCAGGTTGGACGTCGTCGAGTTTGAGCGGCGAGTGGCGGAGGGTACACCTTCCGCCCTCGCGGAAGCCTCGGTGCTCTATCGGGGCGAGCTGCTGGAGGGGCTCGCGGTCCAGGAGCCGCCGTTCGAGGACTGGCTTCTTGCCGAGCGCGAGCGCCTGCACGAAGTGGCCCTCGGGGTTCTGACGCGGCTCCTGGCTCACCAGCGTGCGGCCGGGTCGACGGAAGCGGCCATCCAGACCGCGCTGCGGCTTCTCACCCTGGATTCGCTGCAAGAGCCCGCACACCGGGCACTGATGCAGCTCTACGCGGAGACCGGACGGCGCAGCACCGCCTTGCGCCAGTATCAGCTGTGCGCGACGACACTGCGGCGCGAGGTCAAGACCGAGCCCGAGAAGGAAACCACGGCGCTCTACGAGCAGATCTTGCGCGGGCGCACTCGTCCGGTGTCGACGCCGTCCGCCGATCGGCCCGCGAATCCGACCGAGCAGGTTGCCAGTCCGCGCAGTGCCGCGCTCGAGGCAGAGCGCAAGCACGTGACGGTCCTGTTCGCCGACGTGAAGGCCTCCATGCAGCTCTTCGCCGACCGCGACCCGGAAGAAGCCCGCGAGATCCTCGACCCCCTGCTCGAGCGCATGATGGAGGCCGTCCGGCACTACGAGGGCACGGTAAACCAGGTGATGGGCGATGGGATCATGGCACTCTTCGGAGCGCCGCTCGCCCAGGAAGACCACGCCGTGCGGGCGTGCTTCGCCGCGCTCAGAATGCAGGAGCTGGTGCGGCAATACGCCGAGCAGATACGCCACAAGCACCGCGTGGACGTGCAGATCCAGGTGGGGCTCGACTCGGGCGAGGTCGTCGTGCGCGCGATCGGCAGCGATCTGCATATGGACTACACCGCCGTCGGCCAGACCACGCACCTGGCCTCGCGCATGGAGCAGCTGGCGAGGCCCGGAAGCATTCTCCTCACGCGCTCCACGCTGGCGCTGGTGGAAGGCTACGTGACCGTGAAGCCGCTCGGCCCTGTGTCCGTGAAGGGGCTCGCCGTTCCGGTCGAAGTCTTCGAGGTAACGGGCGCCGGGCTGGCGCGAACGCGGCTGCAGGCGGCAGCGCCACGCGGCCTCACGCAGTTCGTCGGCCGCGACGCGGAGCTCGAGCATCTGCGGAGCGCCCAGCAGCTGGCCTCTTCCCGCTACGGACAGGTCGTGGCGATCGTCGGTGAGCCAGGCGTGGGCAAGTCGCGCCTCCTGTACGAGTTCACTCAGTCCGAGCACCTCCAGGGCTGGCGAGTCCTCGAGGGCGACGCGCTCTCCTACGGCAAGGCGACGAGCTACCTGGCGCTGATCGATCTGCTCAGGGGATTCTTCAAGATCGCGGATCGCGCCGACCTGCAGGAGATCCGCGCCAAGATCACCGAGCGCGTGTTGGCGCGCGATCGCGCCCTCGAGCCCGCGCTGCCGGCGCTCCTGGCCTTGTTCGACGTGCCCGCGACCGATGGGGCCTGGCCGTCACTGAGCCCCGAGCAGCGCCGCCAGCGCACCCACGATGCCGTGAGACGGCTCCTGCTACGGGAGGCCCGCGAGCAGCCGCTCGTCGTCATCTTCGAGGATCTGCACTGGATCGACGGCGAAACGCAGGCGGTCCTCGACACGCTCGTCGACAGCCTCGGCTCGGCGCGGCTGATGCTGATCGTGACCTATCGCCCCGAATACCAGCACGCGTGGGGCAGCAAGACTTTCTACAATCAGATTCGCCTGGACCGGCTGCTTCCGGAGAGCGCCGAGCTGCTGCTGAACGCGCTGCTCGGCGACGATGTCGGGCTTGCTCCGCTCAAAGAGCTGCTCGTCCGGCGCGGCAACCCGGCGTTCCTGGAGGAGACCGTTCGGACCCTGGTCGAAACGAAAGCGTTGGCCGGGAAGCCGGGCTCCTATCAGCTCACTCGACAGGTCCACACGATCCAGGTGTCCGCTACCGAGCAGGCGGTGCTCGCGGCGCGCATCGACCGGCTTCCGCCCGACGACAAGCGCCTCCTGCAGCTCGCCTCGGTCATCGGCAGCAAGAACGTGCCGTTCACCCTGCTCCAGGCGATCGCCGAGCTGCCCGAGGAGACCCTGCGCGGCGGTCTCAAATCTCTGCAGTCCGCCGAGTTCCTGTACGAGACCGGCCTCTATCCGGATCTCGAATACTCGTTCAAGCACGCGCTCGTGCACGAGGTCACGTACGGAGGCCTCTTGAGAGAGCGCCGGCGCGCGCTGCACGGCCGGATCGTGCAGGCGATCGAGCGGCTCCATGAGGGCCATCTGGGCGGCGAAGTCGAACGGCTGGCCCAGCACGCCCTGCGCGGCGAGTTGTGGGAGCGGGCGGCCGCCTACCTGCGGCAGGCCGGGGCGAAGGCGGCGACGCGCTCGGCGCTTCCGGACGCCCGGAGCTGGTTCGAGCAGGCGCTCGGTGCGCTCGCGGAGCTGCCCGAAAGCCCGTCGACCTTGACGCAGGGCCTCGAGATCCGGCTCGAGCTGCGAATCGTGCTGAATCAGCTCGGCGAGGTCCGGCAGGCGCTAGATCGGCTGCACGAAGCCGAAGCGCTCGCCGACCGGTTGAACGACGACCGCCAGAGCGGACTAGTCTGCGCGACCGTGACGAATCTCCACTCGCTGCTCGGAGAGCTGGACGAAGCGCTCGAGTCCGGCAACCGCGCGCTGGACATCGCCGGTCGTCTCGGCGACTTGCGACTGCGCATCCTCGGCACGACCTACCTCGAGCAGGCGCACTACTTCCGTGGTGAGTACGAGCGCGTGGTCGAGCTGGCGACCGACAATCTTTCGGTGCTGCCCGTCGAGTGGGTCTACGAGCATTTCGCCGCCTCCGCCCCGCCCGCGGTCAACGATCGATGCTGGCTCGTCTTGAGCCTCATCCAGCTCGGCCGCTTCGCCGAGGCCGAAGAGCACGCCGCCGAGGCGATCCGGCTCGCCGAGCCCACGCAGCACGCGACGACCGTGGGTCTGGCCCACCGCGCCTCGGGCATGCTGCACCTGCTCCGGGGCGAATGGTCGACCGCGCGCAAGCTGAGCGAGTACGGGTTCGCCGTGTTCCAGAGCGGCAACGTCGCCATTCAGCTTCCGAGCGCGCTCGCCGCTTCCGCCTGGGCGTCGGCACAACTCGGCGAAGCCACCGCCGCGCTGAATCAGATGCGGTTGGGCGAGCAGGTCATCGAGCGCTTCGCGACGACGGGAATCGTGGGGCATCTGGCCTGGTCCTACCATGCGCTGGGTCGGGCGGCGCGCCTGCTCGGCCGAATCGACGAGGCCCGTCGCCTGGCCGCGCGCGCCGTCGACTTCTCGCCCCACCATCCTGGCTTCGCGGCCCACGCCGCACATCTGCTGGGCGACATCGCGACCCATCCGGAGCGCTTCGACGCGCAGACCGGCGAGGCCCACTACCGCGAGTCGCTGGCGCTCGCCGAGCCGCGCGGGATGCGTCCCCTCATCGCCCATTGCCATTTCGGCTTGGGGGCGCTCTACCGACGCGTCGACAAGCGCGACCTGGCTCGCGAACACTTCGCCACCGCCAGGACCCTGTACCGCGAGATGGCGATGGGCTTCTGGCTGGAGAAAGTCCAGACCGAATCGTAGCGGCGGCATCACTGGAGGACATCTCATGAAGATCGTTGCGGTCGACGCACAGGCCAGCGTCCTGTCCGAGGAGGAAGTGCTGGCGCTCCTTGCCGAGCCCATCCCGATGCGTCTTGGAATCGTCGACGGAAAGGGATGGCCCGTCGTCATTCCCGTCTGGCATGTCTTCGAGAGCGGCGTCTTCCGCATCGTCGCAGGAAGCACCTCGCACAAGGCCAACGTGCTGCGCGAGAACCCGCGCGCCTACTTCACGGTCGACACCGGTGCGACCCACACCGACACGCGCGGCGTGCGCGGGCGGGCCAACGGGCGGGTCATCGACGGCGACATCCGCCTGGCCGTCGACGCGACCCGCAAGGTGCTGCTGAAGTACACGGGCACGGACAAGGACCCGACCGCGGACGAAATGCTGAAGTGGGCGAACGAGGGCAGCATGTCGGTCGTCGAGCTGACGCCGCTGCGCTTCGGGGCGTTCAGATACTGAGCCTCGGGCTCACGGCGAGTGGAAGGGCGTCCCAGTCTAGAAGCCGACTAGCTGTGAGCGTTGTCGGCTGAACGCTCAAACACCCACGCCGAGAAACACCGAACGTGGGCGTGGAACCTCTCCAATCCCGGCTCAGTGCCGTCAACAGCGAATTGAATCTCGAACTCCAGTTGAGTCTTCGTGACGGGATCGTCGCAGATCGTGCAGGGCGCACCGACACCCGGCCCGCCCCACATACGGTCGGGTCGCCGGTTTGGCAGCCTTCCAGTACGGACCACGTCTCGGGCTTTTGCGCGAAGCGTAGACTCATCCGGCATGTCAGCGTCTCCAGGGGTGCGGCAGGATGCTAACGCCAGATGCCACAAGGTCCTGACGCCTCGTGCGTCAACCAAGAGAGCCCGATGGAAGGCGACGCTCAGTCTACTCCGGTTGCGCTCGCAATAGTTCAGAAAGTCAATCTCCTCGGGATAGACTTTTCGTGAGCGGACTCCCTCGAGTCGACGCCGTGTGGCGGTCGCGAGGGCAACCGTCTAGCGAGAAGGAGGTTCCGTGCGCGTACTGATGCTCGCCCTCAGTCTGCTGTGTGCCTCGGGCTGCGGCATGTCCGAAGAAGCGGCCGCCGCCAAAGATCGCGAGTCATCGAAGGCCACGTGGGCGCTGGTCCTCGGGGTCGACGGCGCCGACGTGAAGATCCCACTCAAGTCCATGAACGTGCTCCTGTTCAAGGACGAGGAATACGCAAAGCAGAATCCATCGGTCTTCCAGATCGAGGGAAACGGCGTCCAGCTGATCGGAGAAATCGCCGCTGCCGACAATGTCGACTACGGCGAGCACTGGGAGCGGCTCATCAACAAGACGCTCACGATCAAAGCCTCGGGCGAGTTCCATCGCGATCCCGTCGACTCGAAGATCGTGCTTCCGGGCACGCCTGAGATCGCCGTGACCGGAGGAACGATGTTCGTTGAGAAATACACGGGCAAGTGGTCCGGCTCGGACGGAAACAAGACGCTCTCGGGTAAGATCACGCTTCAGCTCTCTGACGGGAGGACGCTCGAGGGCACGTTCGCCGTCCACGCCGTGACCTGGGGCTAGTCATCTAGGCCTCACCGAGGTGTGCGTCTGACTCGTTGACAGACCACGCAGAAGGCGGTTGACTGAACTCGACGGGAGGGATCGGCGCCACCTCCTGGTCTGGGTGTTAACCCGATTGGAGTCAAGCATGGAGACACCACCGGGCGGGAGTGGCGCGCCATCGCTGATGGCGCGCCTGGTCTAGTGTTGTAACACCAAGTCCCGGCGCATGCTGGGACGCGCAGCCGTGGTGCTGCGCACGACTACAATGACGCTCGGGGGCGGAGCACCGGTCCCGCTCCCGAGCGCTCTCCAGGCGCACGCCCCTTCTGATCGACCCGCAGGAGGACACCATGTACAAGAAGATCCTGTTGGCCGGCGCCCTTCAACATTGGGAACGCTACAGCGTCCACGCGCTCGCCGCGAGGGAGGTCGCGGCGGAGCTGGCCCGTCACGCCGAGCGGCTGCACGTCCTGAGCGTTTACGATCATGAGCCGGCGCGAGTGCCCACCTCGGAGCTCTCCGCCGAGATGGCGGCACGGCTCCGGGAGCAGTACATCCAGCAGACCGATCAGGCCATGGCGCAGAAGATGGACGAGTACGTCGCTCCCCTCGTGAGCCAAGGGATCTCCGTCTCGAAGATCGTCCGCCTCGGCAGCCCCCGTGACCTCATCGTCGAGGTCGCCTCGGAGATCGACGCCGATCTACTGGTGATCGGAAGCCACAGCAAGCGGGGCCTGCTCGACATCGCGCTGGGCGGCACGGCGCGCCACGTCAGCACACACGCGCCCTGCACCGTGGTAATGGTCGCGCCGAAAAAGTAACGCGATCCGGCTCGGGAGTTCATCGGCACTGGCCGAGCGCTTTTGAGGCGCTCGGCCGCCCGCCGCTTCACGGCCGCTTCAGCCTGACGTCCTCATAGGGCCCGCTCCACAGATAGCTGCCGATGAGGCCCAGCCCCGGCTCGGCGACACGCGGTCCATACCCGGCCAAACTTGCGATGTCCCAGATCGGTGCGAACATCACGCGCTCGTGCATCATCTGCTGGATGCGATGCAGCGTCTCCTCGCGGCGCCTGCGGTCGCGCTCGGTCGCTTGCTCCTGGATGAGCCCCTCGATGTCGGGGTAGCTGCCGTACGCGTACAGACCGCCGGCAGATACGAACGAGTCGATGCGGGTCGCGGCATTACCGTATGCAGCGCTCGCCACATACACCAGCGGACGCAGCTTCTTCTCCCGCAGTTGACTGAAATAGGCGGCGCGCTCGAGCGTGCGCATGCGGGTTCGGATGCCGACGGCGGCGAGGTAGTTCGCGATGGCTTCGGTCTGCTCGGCGAACCCGGTGTCGGTCCACAGCTCGGCCTCGAGCCCGCGCGAGTATCCGGCCTCGGCCAGAAGCTGCCGGGCTTTCGCCACGTCGTATGAATACGGCGGGGCCGGCCACGAGAACTCGAAGTCGCGCGGAATGATGCTGCCCGTCATCCGCGAGAAGCCGAGGGTCAGTGACTCGTTCATGGCCTGGCGGTGGATGGAGTGGTTGACAGCCAGTCGCATGCGACGATCGGCCCATGGTGATTTCGGGTCCCATTGCTCGGTGAAGAGGAGCCACTGTTCGCCGTAGAAACGGACGGGCTTGAGAGTGAGGCCTCCCGTGCGCTGAATGTCTTCCGCGACCGCCCCGCGGAAGGTGTATCCGATGTCGATTTCTCCCCGCTTGAGCATCGTCGCCCGCGTGACCTCGTCGGACACAGCCTTGAGTAGCAGCCGCTTGACACTCGGGATCTTGCGCCAGTACTGCTCATTGGCCTCGACGACCAGCTCCACCCCTGGCGTGAACGACACGAACCGGTACGGCCCCGCCCCGACCGGCGCCTTCTTGAAGCCCTCGTCCCCAACCTTCTCGATGTAGCGGCGCGGGACGATCCACGCAGCGCCCGTCGCGGGCGTCGCGTAGAAGGTGAGGAAATCCGGCCAGGGCTCCTTGAGCTGGAAGCGCACATGGTGCGGGTCGACCACTAGAACCTGCCTGACCTTGTCCTTCAGGATCTTCGCCGACACGCCGCGGTAGCGTTCGAAGCTGAACTTCACGTCGTCCGCGGTCACGGCGTCGCCGTTGTGGAATTTCACGCCCGGCCGCAGGACGAACTCGTAGGTCAGACCGTCCGGCGAAACGCTCCAGGACTCCGCCAGGCAAGGCGCCATCGGCTTGCCCGGCATCGGCTTCACCAGCGCGTCATGGAGCGCGTAGTACACCATGAAGGGAATCAGGATGCCGGTGGCATCGGCCGGGTCGAACCACGCTGGCGGCAGCGAGACCGGGACGCCCCACGTGACCTGCCCCGCTGGCGCCTCCGCCCGGGCCGGCAGTACGGCAACGAGGAGCAGCGCGACGACGAGCGAAACGCGACCGAGAGATCTCTTCATGGTGCCCCCCTCTCCGATCGGACACCTGCCTCGTATCAGCGGCGCGGCCGGCGTGTCAATGAGCTTGTGGGTCAACCGACCGACGACGAATATGGTTCGTTGATGGACGGCGCTCGTGATCCGCGGCACCCGGTGCGCCATCTTTGCGAACACGACTCTCACTTCGGGCCAACATGCCACCGGTCATCCGCCTATTTCGCTCCTCGGATCTCGACCGTTCTCTGGCCCCGAACGACGCCGTCGGATGGTCCGAGCGTCGCGTGTTGTTCGACTATTACTTCGCTCGCCACGATTGTGCGCTGTTCGTCGCTGAGGTGGACGGCGAGATCGTCGGGATCGGCGAACCCCGCGCTCGCATCGCTGGGATTCTACGGCGAACAGTGTCTCTTGGCCGGCTTTCCGAGACAGAAATCCCCCCACGGCAAAAATCGTTTGACAGGCGCATTGTCCGCGCTGTATCCGGGAGCCGGCGAATCGATGCGTCGAGAAAGGGCGCATATGCCTCGTTCGTTCCTGAACCGCATCGAGGGGTGATGGAGTCACCTTCCGGGAGGACAAGCCATGCGGCAACTGAGATCACTGGTCGTGGGCATGGGAAGTTTGGCGCTCGGTGTTCTCTTTCTGTCGATTGCGGGCACGAGCGCGCAGCAGGCGCCGCAGTACCCGCTAGACGACAAGCTGGCGCGCGAGCCGGCGCCATGGACGGTGCCGGGCAAGTGGGGCAAGCGCGGAAACTGGGGTCGATGGGGTGAGCAGGACAAGCGGGGAATGCTCAACGCCATTACTCCGGAGATGATCGTACAGGCCGCCAGACTGGTGAAGACGGGGAAGGCCTACGCCCTCGGCGAGGAGCTCCACGGCGACGTCGCTCGCGTGGTGCGGCCGGCGCGTTTCGGGGTCCAGGTCGTTCAGGAAATCGATGGCTATGATCGGGCGGCGGCGACGTCGGGCACCTTCGACCCGAAGCGCTACCAGGGCGCGGCCAGTTTCACCATCATGCACAACCATACCGGGTCGCATCTCGACACGTTCGCGCACATCTACCGGGAGAACTCTCTGTTCAATAACATGCCGCCGCCCAAACCGGCTGGGACGGAGCACGGCGATGCGGCGAGCGTGAAGTTCATGGTCGGCCGCGGCGTGTTGCTCGACGTCGCGAAATACAAGAAGAGCGATCCCCTTCCGGTCGATTACTGGATCACGTTGGAGGACCTTCAAAACACCGCCAAGTCGCAGAACGTGGAGATTCGAAAGGGCGACATCCTACTGGTCCGGACAGGGTGGCGCAAGACGTGGGACGAGCCAGATGCCGCCGGGCGTCTCGACGCAGCCCACACGAAGTGGCATCAGCCCCAACCCGGAGTGGGTCCCGATTGCCTGAAGTTCTTTAACGACATGGACATCGTGGCTCTCGGCTCTGACAACGCGGCGGTCGAGTGGGGATTCCCGCCGGATCCGAAGTATCAGAGAAAGGCCTTCGGCTTTCTGGCGCTACCGATTCACACCGATTTCCTCTGGAACCGCGGGGCCTACATCATGGAGATCCTCAACCTCGACGAGCTGGCCAAGGACCAGGCGTACGAGTTCCTCTTCGTCCTCGGGCCGCTGCTGCTACGAGGTGGGATCGGCGTGCCGATCAACCCCATCGCCATCCGGTAACCCGATGATCGCGGGCGGGGCCTCCAGCGCGGAGCGCCCCGCCCGCCGCGCCGACTGATGACAGAGGTGCCGGCGGCGGTCACGCTGCACGGGGTGAAAAAGGTTTTCCCGCTGGGGAACGGCCGCACACTCGATGCGCTCAACATCGAGCACTGGGCGCTTCCGGCGGGGAGCTGCACGGTCCTGACGGGCCCGAGCGGCTCGGGCAAGACGACTCTCCTCAATCTCATCGCCGGCGTGTCGCTGCCGACTGCGGGAACGATCGCCGTCCACGACACCAATATTTCGGCCCTACCCGAGCCGCGCCGCGACCGGTTCCGGGCGCAACACATCGGCTACGTCTTCCAGACGTTCAACCTGCTTTCGGCCTTCACCGCCCTCGAGAACGTGATGCTCTCCATGATGTTCGCCGGCACGATCCCGAAGCCCGAGCAGCGCCGGCGAGCTGGCGAGATCCTCGCGCGCCTGGGCCTCAGTGCGCGGCTGTCGCACAAGCCTCAGCAGCTCTCGCGAGGCGAGCAGCAGCGGATCGCGATCGCGCGCGCGCTGGCCAACCACCCTCCGTTGATCCTGGCGGACGAGCCGTGTGCCAGCCTGGACGCCGGCACCGCCCGAGAAGTACTCGAGGAGCTGCTGAGCGTCTGCCGCCAGGAGGGCACCACCCTACTCGTCGTCTCGCACGAGACTGCAGTGCTGGCGGCAGGCGATCGGGTCGTCGACATCGCGGCGATCAACCGCCCGCCGTACCGTGTGCCCGGCGTGGAGCGCGTGTGACGATTCTCACGGTGGCCCTCAAGTATCTGCGGGGGCGATTCGTCCCGAGCGCATTGACAACTTTCTCAGTCGCACTCGGTGTCAGCTTGGTGATCGCCAGCGTGGTCCTCAGTCGTGGCATCCGGCAGGGGTTCATCGAGGGGACGACTGACTACAGCCTACTCGTCGGCGCCAAGGGCAGCCCGACCCAGCTCGTACTGAACGTCGTCTTCCGGATGGACCTGCCCACGCCAAACATCTTCTACAGCAGCTATGGCGAGCTACGGGACGACCCTCGCGTTGAGGTCGCGGTGCCCGTCGCGATGGGAGATGCGTATCAGGGCTACCGCTACGTGGCCACGACGGACGGGTACTTCGCGGCCTTCCCGTGGCGTCGGAAGACCTTCACGATATCCGAAGGACGCTTCTTCCGCGACGATCCGCCCGAGCAGCCGGCGTACGAGGCCGTGCTGGGCGCCGACGTCGCGCGCCGGACGGGCTTGCGGGTTGGTGATCGGTTCCATGAGGGAGAGGAGATGGCCGAGTATCCGCTGACGGTGGTCGGGATACTGGGCTCGACGAACAGCGCCGACGATCGCGCGATTTTCATCTCGCTGGCGAGCTACTGGGAGATGAACGAAATCTCCCGGAAGATGATGATCAAGCCGCTCACCGCCGTGATGGTGCGGCCCAAGCGCATGTCCGATCTGGCCGGCCTGCACCGAGGGTTCAACCTCACCGCGGAGACTCAGGCCGTCTTCCCTAGCGCGGTTCTGCTCAACATCTTCAATGTCCTCAGCCTAGTGGACGAAATCGTCGCCTTCATCCTGGCGTTCGTCGTCCTCGTCGTGCTGCTTTATCTGTTCGTCTCGATTTATATCGCCGCCCTCGAGCGCAAGCGTGAGATCGCCACCATGCGCGCGCTCGGCGCCCGGCGGGCGACTATCTTGGCCATCGTCTTGCTGGAGTCCTGTGTCTTGGCAGTCATCGGTGGCGCACTCGGGATCGTCGGCGGACACGGCGTGGCGTATCTGGGCGCGTCTCTGCTCGCCGGGCGTGGCGGGCCGGTCGCGAATCTCTTCGCCATCGGAGCGCTCGAGCCCGTGGTCTTCGGCGGCACTGTCGCCTTGGGCGCGCTCGCGGGGCTGCTGCCGGCCGTGCTCGCGTATCGCACGGAGGTGGCTGAGAATCTTGCGCCTCTGTCGTAGGGCCTGGGCGTTGGAGCGAGTTCGCGTGACACTGGCAGCGGGCTTGTGTCTGCTGAGCGCGAATTTCGGTGTGACATCATACGGGCAATCAGCCTACGGAGAAGAGGTTGCACGCCTGACGTTTGCCCAGCTAGTCGACTCGATCAGGGCGAATTTCGAAGTGACCCAGACGATGAAGTCGCACAACGGGAAGGAAGTCGAAATCCATGGCTTCATCATTCCGGTTGGGCCCCCCGACCTCTCGTTCTTCCTGCTGAGTCGCGTGTCCGCGCTGGGCAACTACTGCTGCGAGGTGCCGGTCGGGCAGGACGAGACCGTCTACGTGTACGTGCCAAACGGAGTAAAGATCCTCTACGATCCGCTTCGGGTCTACAAGGTCCGCGGCGCCTTCGAGGCCGGCCCGCACACCGATCGCGCCTACGGTTTCAGCCTCTTCCGAGTCCGCAACGCTCGGGTCCAGGAAGCTCGTGGGCGCGAAGACCTTCAAGGTGGGAGAACAGCCCACGCCCACCACGGACAAGTAGCCAAGAACGCCAGTGAACTCGACGGGCATCTGTGGAACGTGGCGTGGAATCCCCGGGGGATCTTCTCGGAGCGAGTTCGGCTCGCATGTCGATTTCGTCGATCCCCATTCGACTCAAGGTGGAGCGAACACGTCGAAAGGAGAAGCAATCATGTCGACAAACACCGTCCGGCTTCACCGAGTGCTCCGTGCGACGCCTGAGAAAATCTATCGGGCATTCCTCGATCCAGACGCGATGGCCAAATGGCTTCCTCCGAACGGCTTTACGGGCAAGGTTCACCACATGGATGCCAAGGTCGGCGGTAGCTACAGGATGTCCTTTACGAACTTCACCACAGGCCACAGCCACTCCTTCGGTGGGACATATCTTGAACTGGTGCCACATGAGCGCATTCGCCACACGGACAAGTTCGACGACCCGAACCTACCCGGAGAAATGCAAACGACGGTGTCCTTGAAGAAGGTGTCTTGCGGTACGGAGGTGAACATAGTGCAAGAAGGGATACCTGAGGCCATCCCACCAGAGGCGTGCTATCTCGGCTGGCAAGAATCGCTGACCCTGCTTACGCAACTCATCGAAGCTGAGATTCCCGGATAATTCAAGTGCGCGGCTTCATGACTCGCTGATCATGGCCGCGCAGCCTGCTAGACTTCGCCCATGCACGACGACGGCTATTTCGACGAGCGCGTCGCGGCGAGCTACGACCGGCCGGATGGTGACGAGTTCGATCCGGCGCTCATCGAGACGATTGTCGACTTCCTTGTCGAGTGTGCCGGAGCCGGACGGGCGCTCGAGCTCGGAATCGGCACGGGCCGCATCGCGCTCCCGCTCGTGCAGCGCGGGGTACCGGTGCACGGGATAGACCTCTCGAGGGCGATGGTCGCGAGGCTGCGCACCAAGCCGCGTGGCGACGACATCGGCGTGACAATCGGCGACTTCGCGACGACGAAGGTCGACGGGTCGTTCTCTCTCGCCTACCTGATCTTCAACACGATCATGAACCTGACAACGCAGGCTGCGCAGGTCGCTTGCTTCCGCAATGTCGCGGCGCAGCTCGAGCCAGGTGGCTGCTTTGTCATCGAGGTCGGCATCCCCAGTCTGCGGCGCCTTCCGCCCGGCGAGACATACCGCGCCTACCACGTCGGCGAAACCCGATGGGACATCGACGAGTTCGACGTGGCTGCCCAGGGGCTGATCTCCCACCACTTCGCGCTCGTCGACGGACGGCTCGAGCGCCACTCGATCCCGATGCGCTACGTGTGGCCGTCAGAGCTGGACCTGATGGCACAGCTCGCCGGGATGTCCCTGCGCGAGCGTTGGGCGGGGTGGAAGCGAGAGCCGTTCACGAACGCCAGCCACAAGCACGTCTCGGTATGGGAGAAGCCGCCCATTCCTTGTCACGCATGACGCTCGACGCGGACGCGATCCGCGCGGTCGTGGAAGGCGAGCATGGTGACCCTTTCGCCGTGCTGGGACCGCACCGCGTGCAGACCCCGGACGGCGCGGCCGTGGCGGTGCGCGCGATGGTGCCCGGCGCGGCCGCCGTCCGCATCCTGCCCGCCGACGCTCCACCGACCTCCATGGAGCGGCTCCATCCCGCGGGGTTCTTCGAAGCAGTGTTGCCCGATCGGCGCGACCTGTTTGCCTACCGGCTCGAGGTGACGCGGAATGGTCACGTCACCGAGATCGACGACCCCTACCGCTTCCAGTCCCTGCTGAGCGATTTCGACCGGCATCTCCTGGCCGAGGGCACACACCTCCACGCCCACGAGAAGCTCGGCGCGCACCCGGCCACCCTCGACGGCGTGACGGGCGTCGCCTTCGCGGTGTGGGCACCGAGCGCGCGGCGCGTGAGCGTCGTTGGGGACTTCAATGACTGGGACGGCCGGTGCCATCCGATGCGTCTTCATCCAGCCAACGGTATCTGGGAGATCTTCGTGCCGGGGCTGGGGGACGACGCGCGTTACAAGTTCGAGATCCGCGGCCGCGCCGCGAGGCCGCTCGCGCTGAAATCAGACCCCTATGCGCTCGCCTTTGAGGCGGAGACACCGCGCACGGCGTCGGTCGTAACGAATCTCGACGACTTCCGATGGGGCGACGAGGCCTGGCTCGCCGAGCGAGCGCGACGCCACCTCCTCCACGAGCCGTTGTCGATTTACGAAGTGCATCTCGGTTCGTGGCGGCGCGTGCCCGAGCAGGGCGATCGCTTCCTCGACTATCGCGAGCTGGCGGACCAGCTCGCGGACTACGTCGGTGAGATGGGCTTCACCCACGTCGAGCTCCTGCCCATAATGGAGCACCCGTTCTACGGCTCGTGGGGCTATCAGACCATCGGCTACTTCGCCCCCTCGCGTCGCTACGGCGGCCCACGGGAGTTCATGGCCTTCGTCGACCATCTCCACCGCCGCGGCATCGGCGTGATCCTCGACTGGGTGCCCGCGCACTTCCCGCGCGACCCGCACGGGCTCGTCTACTTCGACGGCACCCACCTCTACGAGCACGCGGACCCGCGGCAGCGCGAGCATCCCGACTGGGGCACGCTCATCTTCAACTATGGACGCAACGAGGTCGCGAACTTCCTGCTCGATAGCGCGCTCTTCTGGCTGGACCGCTATCACGCCGACGGTCTCCGGGTCGACGCCGTCGCCTCCGCGCTCTATCTCGACTACTCGCGCAAACCGGGCGAGTGGGTACCGAACCAGTTCGGCGGGCGCGAGAACCTCGGCGCCGTCGCGTTCTTCCGCCGCATGAACGAGGTCGTGCACGGCACCTATCCCGGCGTGATCGTCGCCGCGGAGGAGTCGACCTCGTGGCCGATGGTCTCGCGTCCAACATACCTCGGCGGGCTCGGCTTCGGGTTCAAGTGGAACATGGGATGGATGCACGACGTCCTCGACTATATGAGCCTCGATCCCGTGCACCGGAAGCACCACCACAACCGGCTGACCTTCGGCCTCCTGTACGTCTGGACGGAGAACTTCGTGCTGCCGCTCTCACACGACGAGGTCGTGCACGGCAAGGGTTCGCTCCTCGCCAGGATGCCCGGCGACGACTGGCAACGGTTTGCCAACCTTCGCGCGCTCTACGCGTTCATGTGGACGCACCCTGGCAAGAAGCTCCTCTTCATGGGCGGCGAGATCGGGCAGCGGCGCGAGTGGAATCACGACCGGAGCCTCGACTGGCATCTGCTCGGCGAGGGCCCCTACCACCGCGGGGTTCAGCGGCTGGTGCGCGACCTCAATCGGCTCTACAGGCGCGAGCGCGCGCTCCACGAGCTCGACGCCGATCCGGCCGGGTTCGCGTGGATCGACTGCGCCGACTGGGAGCAGAGCGTGGTGTCGTTCGTGCGACGCGCCCGAGACGCCGGCGACTTCGTCCTCGTCGTATGCAACTTCACGCCGGTGCTGCGCCACGCCTACCGGGTCGGGGTCCCGTTGCCGGGCTACTACCGAGAGCTGATCAACAGTGACGCAGGCGAGTATGGCGGCAGCAACCTCGGAAACGCGGGCGGCGCCTGGGCCGAGCCGAGGCCGTGGCAGGGGCAGCCGCATTCGCTCACGCTCACGTTGCCCCCGCTCGCCGTCCTGGTGCTGAAGCCGTCCTGATCCTGAAGCCGTCTTGAGCCCTCGGGCGGCCCGAGGCGCCCCGTCTCACGCGGGCGGCTGGGGCAGCTCGAGCTGACGTTCGGCGCTGGTGTGACGCTCGGCGGCCGGCCGGCGCTGCGGTGCGCGGCGCGGCGTTCGCGGCGGCGGGAAGCTGGCGCGCAGCCCGGAGGCCTGCACCTGGAAGAGCATCTCCGGGTCCGGAAGGCCGGACAGGCGATGGCGCCCCAGGCCGCGGAACCGGACACCGGCCGGCGGTGACCCCCCGATCGCGGTTCGCGTGGCGGCGGACACGACGATCTGGCCTCCGTGCCCCGCCGCACAGATGCGCGCCGTCGTGTGGACGGCGAGGCCGATGTAGCCGGCCTCCGTCAGCGTTGGGTGGCCGCTGTGGATGCCGATCCGAAGTCGCACCTCCAGCCCGTCGGTCCATTCGCGGGCGGCGAGGTGGCGCTGGACGGCCGCCGCCGCCTCGACGGCGGCGCCGGCGCGCTCGAAGACCGCGAAGAACTCGTCGGCGCGCGCGTCGATCTCGCGGCCGCCCGAGCCCGAGACGGAGGACCGAAGGATACCTCGCACGTCGTTGAGCAGCGCGCCGTACCGGTCGCCCAGCTTGCGGAGCAGGGCGGTGGATCCCTCGATGTCGCTCATGAGGAGGGTCACGAATCCGGTGGGCAGCGCTGCCGCCTCCATGGCCGTCGCCTGGATCCGCGCCGTGGCGTACTTTCGCTCGGACTGCAGTTGCCGGGTAATGAAGCCCACGGGGACGATGCGGTACTTCTTCGCGGCGTTCAGCAGCCGCTTCCGCGCCTGCTCGCGGGCGGCGTCGCTCTCGAAATCGACCTGGTTGAACCGGGCGAGCGCGTTCCGTACGTGCGCCTTGTCGTGGATCGGCAGCCGCCGCCGGCCGCGGGAGTCGATATAGGCGAACGCCCGGTCGGGAAGGCGCCCTCGCTTCTTCGGCTTGAGGCGGGCCATGCCGGAAACGATACCGCGCCTGTCACCCCGGGCGTCCGGCGAAGTAGCGTCGCCCATGCTCACCGGGCGCGAGGGTCAGTGAGAGGGCTGTACGGGGTTGCCGGGGCGGTCGGGTCAGAATAAGAGCGTCGCCAGGATGTAACCGCCGATGCCGCCGATCAGGCAAAGAGGCAGTGACCGCGTCGGACTCATGAGGGCCGCGCCGAGCGCCGCGCACAGGATCGGGGCGCCGGCCAACGAGCGATCGTGGGTGACGAGCGTCAGTATCGCGAGGCTCGAGAAGATCGGCGCGGGCATGCGTCTGAGCACCACCTCGAAGCGACCGCTGGGTCGTGTGAGGAAGACCAGTGTGGCCACGCGGCTCGCATAAGTGATGAAGGCGACAACGGCGAGGACAATGAAGCTCAGCCGTCACCTCCCGGAATGGCAACGACCACACCAGCCACGACGGGCGCCAGCGCACGCAGTTCGGGCAGTGCAAATGCCCACCCGGCCGTCAGTGCGGCGGCCCCTAGTGCGCGGACGACGTGGGAGCGCTTCGTGCACGCAAGAGAGGCCAGCCCGATGAAGAGCACGGGAAAGATCGCTCCGGCCACGCCCTCGACCCCGGGGAGTCCTGCTCCAAATACGCCGACCAGCGTGCCCGCCAGCCAGGCGAGGTAGCAGACTACTCCCGAGACCAGTAGAGTCCGCTCGGTCGCCGCGGCTACAGGCTGCCCGTCGCGGCTCGCGGCGTCTCCCGCGGCGACCGCGAACCCGAACGTTTCGTCGACCAGGAAGAAGGCCAACACCGCTCGCCGCAGTCGGGATCCGCTCATACGGGGACGCAGCACGGCGCCGAGCACAAGGTGGCGAAGATTCAGCGTGCCGGCGGTGAGCAGCAACGCGGGTGCCGACGCCCCCGCAGTCGCCAATCCCACGAGCGCGAACTGCAGGGCGCCGGAGAAGATGAAGAGAGATGACGCGATGGTGAGTGGGCCGCCCAGCACCACGCGGGCTCCAGCGCCGTAGAGAGTTCCGAAGACGAAAATGGCAGCCGCCGCAGGGAGCGTCGTCGCGAGGATCGAACGTACACCCATCACTCGACCGATCCCGCTGGCCCTGAAGCCATTTGACCGGCCCCGGGTGACGTGAGCGGTAGACTAGTCATAGGGCGGATGAGACGCCCACGCCGGGCTGGTCCAGCGCCATGCGGCGCAGGGGCGGTTCCCCTTCGAAGGCTGAGACGGGGAGCCGCTCGGGGATCTCGGGCGTGATCTCCGTCTCGTCCGCCCCTCAGCTGAGCTTGGCGCGCCCGAGGATCAGGCGGCGGCGGTTGCGCGCTGCGCGATTGTGCCGACGCGGGCGAGCATCGCAGCGGCATTGCCGTGCAGGATCTGCTCGCGCGCTGCCTCACCGATCTGCGCTTCCGCGAGCGCCTTCCTGGTCCAGTCGCAGCCGAACTCGGTGCCGTCGGTGCCGCACACGATGCGGTCGGCGCCGTACAGGCTCACGCCCGCTTCGATCGCGCGCGGGCCGAACGAGTTGCAATCCACGTACACCTTCGCCTTCCGGAAGCGCGACGACGGCAGCTCCTCATTCGGAGTGTCGAGCAGGCAGCGATGGTCCATGCGCTCGACCTCATAGGGAATGTTGCCGCCCAGGTTGTGGATGTGGATCATCGCGTCGGGGTACGACGCGAGGTAGTCGGTGAGGCACAGCGTCACCATCACCGAGGACAGGCTCGCTTGCATGTCGAGCGTGCCGTTGCGACGGCGCGCGTTGTCCGTGTCGCCTGCGACCTTGGGGAACGCGTCGCCCGGCCGGGGACCGTGGTGGATGAAGAGCACCGCGCGATGGCGGTTCGCGACTTCCAGCAGCGGACGCATCGCTTCGGCGTCATTGCGCGTGAGGAAGGCATTGCCCGGTAGCTGCGCGCCGATCATGCCCGGTAGCCCGAGCGCTCGCTCGAACTCGGCGGCCGCGGCGGAGATGTCCGTCAGGGGCAGCGCGGCGTAGGCGGCGAAGCGACCGGGATGCTCCTGGCAAATCGTGGACAGCCGATCGTTGACGATCCTGCACAACGGCACGGACACTTCCAGCGGCTGGGCCTCGATCCAGCAGAACGATCCGAGGAGCGACAGCACGCTCACCTCGACCCCCTGACGGTCCATCCGACCGAGATGGAAATCGACGTCATCGAACGCCTTGGCGAGCGGCTCTTCGCCCATCCGCAGGGCCTTCAGTACCTCGACGCCATCCTGATTGCGCAGGATGCGCGGTTCCCTGGTCCGGGCGCGCAGGGCGTCGGCTAGTTCGGCGGGTCTCCAATGGGCGTGCATGTCGATCATGGCCGTGTCCTCCATGGGTTGTCCGGCAGTTTAACCCCGACGGCCGCTCAACGTACATCGTGGGTTCTCGTCGTCGCCATCGAAGATCGCCCACACCGGAGGGCCGTGTCGGCGGTACGCTGTTCCCGCCGTGATCAGTCTCTCACTCAGGCAGGCGTCATGACGGTGCGGCTGGCGTCCGTGAGCTACACGAGCGGAGACGGCGCGACGACCATCCCGTCGTACCTGGCCAGCCCGGACAGGGATGGACCGCATCCGGCCGTGTTGATCCTCCGCGGCGTGGCCGGGCCCGACGACGGCTATACCGAGATCGCGCGTCGACTCGCCGAGTGGGGGTATGTGACCCTGTTGCACGGCTGGAAGGTCCGAGGCACCGACCCGCCGGACGGCCCCGTGTACGACGATCTGGCAGGAGCCCTGACCTTCCTCAAGTCAGTCGGCGCGGTCGATCAGACGAGAGTGGCCGTGTTCGGCTTCTGTCGCGGCGGCGTGCACGCGCTCATGGCCGCCCGAGCGCATGAGGAGCTCCGCGTGATCGTCGTCTTCCATGGCTTCGCGTTCCGTCCGGCGAATGCCCAGCCCGGCGCGCAGCCGTACGACCTGGCCGAGGGCGTGAACGTCCCCACCCTGGTCTTGCATGGCACGGACGATGAGCGGGCCCCGATTGCGGACATGCGTCGGATGGAAGCCCGGATGCGGGCGCTCGGTAAAGTCTGCGAGTTCAAGTTTTATGAGGGCGCCCGACATGGCTTCGCGGTGCGCACTCATCCCGGCTACGACAGCCATGCCGCGACGCAGAGCTTCGACGAGGCGAGGCGCTTTCTGGCGACGCACCTCGGCTGAGTCGGCGATCTCAGCCGGAAGGGTCGCCCGCGGCACGCTGGAATTCGGCGGGCGGCGGCGTGTAGACGATCTTGGGCCCCCCGGAGCGTACGCGCTCGATCCCGCCGCCCGCGTCCAGACGGCGCCGTTGATCAGCGCGGGCCCTGGCGTCGACCGCTTGGGCATCGACGAGTCGCGATAGCTCGTCCTTCGCACCATCGTCGTACGCCGTCGTGACCGGGATCGAGCGCGAGGTCCCAGAATTCGTCCGGGTCCGTGTCGAGATCGAACAGCTCGGGCGGCGCGTCGACATGGTGAACGTATTTCCAGCGACCGAGCCGGAGCATGAACATGCCACGGCGCGAGAAGATCGCGTGGTATTCGCTGAACGCTTGGCGATCGGTGTCGGGCTCGCGGGCGAGCGCCACCAGCGACCGGCCCGGCAGGTCGGCATCCTCGGCCGATGGCGCCGCGCCCACCATCTCGAGGAGCGTCGGATACAAGTCGACCAGCATGGCATTCGTGCGGACCACCTGATCGACCGGCACGTCCGCGCCGGCGACGACGAGCGGCACCGTCACCGCGCTCTCGAACATCGTGCTCTTCCACCAGAGGCCGTGCTCGCCGAGCATCTCGCCATGATCCGAGGTGTAGATCACGCGAGTCGAACCACTGAACCCGCTCTCCGCGAGAGCCGCCAGTACCCGCCCGATCTGTTCGTCGAGGAAGCGTGACGAGGCCGTAGTACGCGGCGATGGCCCGCCGAACCGTCGCCTCGTCGAGCGGCGTCGTGAGCCCGAGCTGACGACGGTGCAGCTCGTGCACGGGATGGCGCGACCACGTGCGCGTCGGTCCATGCGACCGGCAGCGGCAGCTCGTCCTGGCGATAGAGGCCGAAGTACGCGTCCGGAACGACGAGCGGGAAATGTGGCGACACGAAGCCGACGAAGAGCACCCACGGCTTGCGGCCACCAGCGGCATCGGCTTCCTCACGGAGCCACCGCACTGCCGTCTCGGCGATCGCTCGGTCGTAGCGCACGTACTCGCTTTCGCCCGCGCGCGCCTCGATGACGTGCCGGAGACTCTGCGGACGTGGCGGCATGTCACCGCGCAGGAGCCCATAGAGGTCGCCCGTCCCGTCCACGACGTGGAGAGGTACGCGCTGGTCCGGGAACCCGCTCGGATCGTCCACGCGCCGGTAGTGCAGCTTTCCGACCGTCGTCACGTGGTGGCCCTGCTCGGTCAGACGATGCCCCCAGCTCGACGCCTCGGCGCCGACGTAGGGCGTCGCGTTGTCCCACGACTCGATCGCGTGGGGCCAGCGGCCGGTGGCGAGGCTTCCACGCGAGGGCACGCAGATCGGCGTCTGGCAGTACGCGCTAGCGAAGCGCGTACCGCGTTCGCGAGCGCGTCGAGGTGCGGGGTCCTCACGATCCGGTTGCCGTAGCTGCCGAACACGCGGCGGCTGTGCTCGTCGGACAGGATCACGAGGACGTTGGTGGGCCGGGGCGGCTTCAGAGCGTCGTGGCTCATCGTGCGGGGTGCCCCGAGGATACGTCACATGGCCGTGAGACCGCCATCGACGAAGAGGAGCGTGCCCGTCACGAACGAGGCGTCGGCGGACGCGAGGAACAGGATGCACGAGGCGACTTCTTCGGGCGTGCCCGGCCGCTTCAGGATGGTGCTCTTGGCGGCGTCCTCCCGGTACTGCTCGAGAGTCCTCCCCAGCGCAGCGGTGCGCCGTTCGTGAAAAGGCGTGAGGATGGGCCCCGGACAGACGGCGTTCACCCGGATCCCGTCAGCCGCGTGGTCCATCGCCATCCCGCGCGTGAGCCCCGCTACCGCGGCCTTGGTCGTGTCGTACTGCGTCGTCTTGCCTACGCTCGTCACCGACCGAACCGACGCGACGTTGACGATGCTGCCGCCCCCGCCCTGCCGCATGAGAGGGATCGCCGCCTTCGCACAGAACGCGTAGCCCTTGAGGTTCACGCCCAGGATCTCGTCCCAGCTCTCGGCGCTGGCCTCGACCACCGTGTGATACAGCCGGATCCCGGCGTTGTTGACGAGGACGTCGAGCCGGCCGAAGCGGTCCGCCGCCTGTCGGACGAAGGCCGCGGCCTCGGCCTCACGTTCCATGTGCGCTTCGACGAAGACCGCCTGGCCACCGCCGGCCTCGATCTCCGCAGCGACACGCTTGCCCCGATCGCCGTCGCGGTCGGCGAACACCACCTTTGCTCCCTCCTTCACGAAGCGTCGCACCGTGGCCTCGCCGATGCCGGACGCTCCGCCGGTCACGGCCGCAATCTTCCCGATCAGTCTCTCCATGCTCTTGCCTCCATAGGGTCAATTAGTGCGTCGCGCGCTCGGCGATCGCGTCGGCCAGGGCCAGGACGCGGCGGGCGTCGTCGACGTGCAGGTTCTCGATCAGGCGGCCGTCGAGCACGGCCACGCCGCGACCGCGGGCGACGGCGTCGGCGTGGGCCGTGATCACCCGGCGCGCCCAGCTCACGTCACCGGCGGCCGGCGCGAAGACCTCGTTGGCGACGGTGACCTGCCTGGGATGGATCAGCGTCTTGCCGTCGAAGCCGAAGTCGGCGGCCTGGCGGCAAGCGGCCGCGAAGCCAGCATCGTCGTCGAGATCGAGGTGAACGCCGTCCAGGGCGGTGATCCCGGCGGAGCGCGCGGCCAGGACGCAGAGCTGGAGGCTGGTCAGCAACGGAAGGCGAACGCGCGTGACGCGTGCGTGGAGATCTTTCGTGAGGTCGGAGGTGCCCATGACCAGCGCGGTCACGCGCGGGCTGGCGGCGGCGATCGCGGGCGCGTTCAGGATGCCGCGGGGCGTCTCCAGCATGCACCACACCGCCGGCGCCGGGCCCAGGGCGGCGATCGCCGCGCTCACGGTCTCCGCCGCTTCGACCTTGGGCAAGAGCACGGCGTCGGCGCCGGCGTCCGCGGCCGCCGCCAGGTCGTCGCGTCCCCACGCCGTGCCGAGCGAATTCACACGGACCACGATCTCACGGCGGCCGTAACCGCCGGCGTCGGACCGCCGCGGCGACCTGGGCGCGCGCCTCTACCTTCAGCTCCGGCGCCACGGCATCCTCCAGGTCCAGGACGAGGGCGTCGGCCGCCAAGGTGCGCGCTTTCTCGAGCGCTCGTGCGTTGGAGCCGGGCATGAACAGCACGCTGCGTCGTGGCCTCACGGCCGTCAGGTCGTGGCTCATGACCGGGTTTCGACCACCATCATGCCTCTCACCGCGAGTCCGTAGCCGAGAGGGTCGCGCCGTTCGATGCGGAGATCACGACGATCGCGAACACCTCAATGGCCACGTACGCTCGGAGCCTGATCTTCATCATGCCGCTTCTTTCGTTGCTGGAACCGCCGCATGGCGGCTGGATCATACCGCGCGGTCAGCATCCGGTGAAGCGTGTGGCTCGACGATGACGCAGATCATGAAGCTGCGCGAGGCCGAACTGTCGCATCAGTCGCGCGCTGAACGTGACGGTGTCGTTGCGAGTAACCGTCGCGGTCTAGTCGACGGATAGCCCGAAGTGGCCCCAGCGGGACCCGATCGAACTTGCAGGATTCAAGTGCGCGATTTTATTGCGCGCTGATCGGCTGGTCGGTTGGGTGGGGCGCCTCCTGTGCCGAACGCCGGTGGCTCGGTGTCGGCTCGAAACGCTCCTCATCGGACTGACCGCTGCCCCCGCGCACCTCCGTATCGCGCCTCCCGACGGATCGATCCGCGCAGTCCGCGCATCGAAAGCGTTATCAATTTCACGATGGCGACGACGGCGTGAAGAAGGAGCAGCACGATGATCACGGGACTGCGCGGAGCATCGATCTGGAGCCAAGACCTGAACAGCTTGCTGCCGTTTTATCGGGACGTTCTGGGACTACAGGTGACCTCCGAGGCACCGGGTTTCGTTGTACTCGGTGGGCTCTGGCTGGGCACGCACAGCGAGGTGCGCGGTCGTAATGCCGACCCGGCTCGACACATGATCGGTCTCACGAGCAACGACCTCACGGGAGATTGGAAACGCCTGAAGAACGCCGGGGTCGAGTTCATCGAGGATCCCACGGATTACGGCACCGTATGGATCGCGACCCTCAAGGATCCCGAAGGCAATCTGGTGCAGCTGCTTCAGTCCGCACGAGCGGCCTGACGGGATTTCTGTGACTTGGCTCGCCTCATGCTCCGCGGCAGCTGCTCTGAGCGCCCCTTCGTCTCATCGCTGAGCCGCCGCACGATCTCAGTGGTCTTGCGGATGTCCGCCTCGCCTAAATCGGCGCCCATCGTCGACGCGATCGCTAGGAGCCGGGCGCTCAATTCACGATAGCGCGCATCACCCTTGGAAGTCAGACGCACCAGCTTCGATCGCCGATGCTGCGGATTGTCGATGAACTCCACGAGCCCCTCCGCCGCAAGCTCGTCTGCCAGCCGCTGCATTCGCTGGCGGCTGGTCGGTCGCATCTGGGCGATCTGCGGCACGGTAAGCGGGCCAATCAATGCCAGGCTGCGCATGAATCCGAACGCACCGCCGCCCCAACTCGTGATGAGCCCTGTTCTCTGACCAACGGCCCGTATTCGAAAGAAGAACTGCGCCACCTCGAGCATCAGGTCCGCGATCGCCTCGCCCTTGCTCCTGAGGATCCGACCTGCCGCTTTCCTTTGTCGCCCCGTGGTCATCTCGTTGCGCTCCGCGTCGTTGAGATCGCTTATTGACACCTAGGTTGTCAATGTTCTACAATGACACCGAAGTTGTCGTATGAACTCTAGCAGCCAACAGCCTCGTGACGCCACAACCGCGAGCGTCGCCAATCCCGGTGGCGTTCGCCCGCCGCTCGTAGCTCTGGCTTCGCTTCTCTCGGGGGCGGTGCTCACCGTCGCCTGGCCACTTCCCTTCTTTCCCCACGCGCTCCGTCTGCCGGTCGGAGCTTTGCTGGTCGCGATGGCGGCGGCACTGTTCATGGTCCTCGACCAGGCAGTTCAGGATGGCGGGGACCCCGGTGCCGGGCAACAAGCCGACGACCGCGATCGTCCGCACTGGCCCCTATCGCTTCAGCCGGAATCCAATCTACCTGGCGTTCTTCGCATTGCACCTTGGCCTGGCGATCTGGGCCAACAGCCTGTGGCTGATGGCCACGTTGATCGCCACCGTTGCCATCATCGGCATCGTGGTGGTCCCGCGCGAAGAGCGGTATCTGACCGGGCGGTTCGGTGCCGAATACCTGGAATACAAGGCCTCCGTGCGTCGTTGGTTATGACCATTGCGGCCGACGCGGCCAGCCTCGGCCCCGAGCGACAGAAGGGAAACAGCAGATGATGAGGAACAGAGGGAGCACGGCGGCCATCATCGTTCTGGCCGTGGTCCTCGGCGCTGGCTGCGGCAACTGGCGTGGCCCAGGCTTCCGTGCCAGTGGACCCGAGATGCCTCGGCTCAGGCACGAGCTTGCGCTCAAGCCGGGTATGTCGGTGGCTGACGTCGGCGCCGGTCGTGGCGAGCTGACGGTGGCACTTGCCGCCGAAGTCGGGCCCAGCGGGCAGGTGTTTTCGACCGACATCGACACCCACGCGCTGGAGCAGATTCGCGCGCTGGTCGCGGCCGCCGCGCTCCAGAACGTGACGCTCGTGCAGGCCCACGCACGCGACACGGGCTTGCCGACCCATTGCTGTGACGCCGTGGTGCTGCGCCGCGTATATCACCACCTGAGTGATCCCCTGGCGACGAACGGCGACCTCCTGCGTGCGCTGCGCCCAGGCGGCGTGCTCGCCGTCATCGACTTTCCGCCGATGTTTTCCTGGCTTTGGCCATGGGTGCCGAACGGTGTCCCGCAGAATCGCGGTGGCCACGGCGTCGCCGTCCACCTCGTCGTCGAGGAGGCGACCGCGAGCGGGTTCGAACTGGTCCACGTCATTGAGGATTGGCCCGGTCGCTCGCCGCTCGCCAGCTATTGCGTCGTCTTCCGCAAACCTCGGGATCGGCAATGAGCTGTGACATCGGGGCCCCGGAGCCCGACCAGCATCCGATGGGCCGGAAGTGCCGGACCGCGCGAGCCGATGCGGACAGTTCAAGGATCTGGTTGCTCGATCGCCGCCTCGGCCCGCTCGACGCGGCCGCGATCATCGTCTCCAACGTCATCGGCGGCGGCATTCTCTTTACGCCGCCGCAGATCGCCGCATCGGTTCCGCACGCCTGGTTGTTTCTCTCGACCTGGGTCGCCGGCGGCCTGCTCGCGTTCGCGGGTGCGATGGCGTACGCGGAGCTCGTGGCGCTGCGGCCACGCGCGGGCGGTGAATACGTATACCTGCGCGAGGCGTACGGTCCGCTCGCCGCATTCCTTACCGGCTGGACGTCGTTTGTCGCCGGGTTCTCCGGCGCCATCGCCACGAGCGCCGTGGTGTTGGCGTCCTACCTGGGACGCTTTGTGCCCGCTGCTGCGAACACGACGCCATTCTTCACGATCGTGATCGTGCCAGAGACGGTCGTGCTCCGCTTTTCGCCCCAGGCGATCGTGGCGGTCGCGGCGATCTTCGCGATGGCGTGGATCCATCTGCGCGGCGTCAGGCCGGGCCGCATCGTGGGAAACTCGCTCGCCGCGCTCAAGGTGCTCGCGCTCGTGGTGTTTGTCGCGCTCGGCTTCGCGCTCGGCGACGGCACGATGCGTCACCTTGCCGAGTCGATGCCGGTCGCGCCCGCGGGCTGGCTCCTGGCGCTCATCCCGGTGATGTTTACCTACTCGGGGTGGAATGCCGCGTCGTACGTCGCCGAAGAGATTCGCGATCCTGGCCGCAACGCACCTCGCGCGCTCGCGATCGGCACAGCGGCGGTGATGGCGATCTACCTCGCGCTCAACACGCTCTATCTGTACGTGATTCCCGTGCGAGAGCTCGCGCACGTGAAGGCGAGCGTCCTCGACTTCATCGCCGATCGGCTGCTCGGCGCGTCAGCCGGCAACATCATGACGATCGTCGCCCTCGTCAGCCTGTCGGCGAGCATCAGCGCGATGACGTTCGCCGGGCCACGCGTGTACTTTGCAATGGCCCGCGACGGCCTGTTCTTCGGCGGCGCCGCGCGGGTGCACCCGCGATACCGAACGCCCGCGGTGGCGATCGTCGCGCAGGCGGCCTGGAGCTCGTTGCTAGTGCTCTCGGCAAAGGCCGACGCGCTCGTCGACTACACGGGGTTTGCGATCGTGCTGTTCTCGGGCGTGGCTGTGGTTGCACTGTTCGTGCTGCGGGGCCGCGAGCCGCAGGCCACGCGCCCCTTCCGTACGTGGGGCTACCCGGTCACCCCAGCCCTCTATGTCGTCGTGAGCGTGCTGATTCTGATCAACGGCCTCGTCAGCAAGCCGCTGCCGGCAGGCGCCGGCCTTCTCGTGATGGGGGCGGGGATTCCAATCTATTGGTGTTTCAGTCGACGCGCCGGCGCCGCGATCCCCCGCCGTTCACGCCACCCCTAAGGGGTGAGCCTACTTTAGCGTCGACGTCTCCAGCCAGCGATGCCCAAGCCGCCAAGACCCGAAGCGAGCAGAAACAGAACGGAGGGCTCGAGCACAGCCTCAGGTTCCCGATAGAGGAAGTCGTCCATCACGACAAGGTCAACACCGGCACCATCGTTTGCGGTTGCGCCCAACGGCGTATTGCCAGTGATGATCTGCACTCGCGCGACGCGTTCGCCGGCGTCGAACACGACGCCCGAAAATGAGAGGCTCTGGTTGGGTACCGTCCCGGGCGGCACCGATTGGCTTAACAGCAGGGTGTCATTGATATCAAAATACTGGATCGTTGTAGAACCCGTGAGGTCCACATCGGTGAATACCGCGCCAAAGCCGCTGACCGTGGCTGGGGCGCCGCCCTTCGTGCCGGGAATGAAGAAGAAGGCGTCCGTGACGTTACTGCCGGTCGGGGTAAACACCCGCACTGGGCTGAAGAAGCCGAAGGTCGTGTCGTAAGTCGCGTTACCGAAGAATGTCCCCAGGTCATCGTTGGGCGCAACCGCCGAAGCGGGAGCCTGAACGAAGCCAGTTCCGGGTGTGACGAACTGAGCACCGCGAGTGTTCAGGAACACATTGAAGGGTGTGCCGCCGGGCGCGTTGTTTGTGGCGCCACCGCCGTCCCAGTTGATCTCCCGTCGACCGGTTAACAGGCCCGGCGCATTGGCGTTGTTCGGATCTCCGAGAGCCGCGCGGAAGGCATCCACCGTTGCCTGAATCGACGCAGTCGTATTGTTCCCCCCGACCAAGAACTCCACGGGGGCAGCTTCCGGGGTGGCGGAGGGCGGTGCGAGCAGCGTAGCCAATGCCAGTGCGATGATACCGAGCCTTTGTCCGTGGAAACGATTCATTGACTCATCCTCTTTCGGGTGTCGGCCGCCTTTACAACCAGAGCCCTTTCTGCGAGTCCAGCAATAACGCAGCATTCCGGGTGCCATTTCCGGAATTTGGGCTTTTGCCGTGTGCTGCAAGACCCGTCAAGGCGAAACTGTAAAAGCAGTCGACGGCACGGGGCTGGCCATCGGACTTTAGTCCTAGTGGGACTCTTCGGGTTCGGGCTCGTCTAGCGGGAAGAGCTCGGCTGGATATTCTGGTTCAATCTAAAGACATTCTGGGGGTCGTACTTCTCCTTCAGCGCGATGAGCCGCCCATAAGCTGGACCGTAGGCCGCCCGGACCGCATCCGCACCGGCGTCGGCGTCGAGGTAGTTGACATATGCTCCGCCTGTCATAAAAGGGCGCATGCCAGCCGACGTCGCCCGCGCCCACTCGACGTTCTTGTCGGTATCCTCCGGACGAAATCCACCTGCAATGACGATCAGGTCGAACGGCGCCCGACGGTGGGCGAACGCCGTCGCCTCGGGCGCCACTCGTCCCATCGCGCCACCGAGGTGCTCGATGAAGATCCGCGAGAGCGGCGATGGCGACGGGAAGTTGCAGTGATCGAGCAGGGCATCCACGAAACGATCGCCCTGCATCCGGTCGCCCTCGAGGTAGCCGGTCTTGTAGTACCAGCGTCCGGGAGGATTCGTCGCGTCGAACATCGTCTGCAGCTCGGCATACGGGAGTGGCCGGATCGTGTCGAGGATGGGGCGGCCGAGCTTTCGGAATGGCTCCGCGAGGCGCTCACCGCGCTCGGGGATCCCGCTATAGCAGTAGGCGACCGCGATGACGGGTGTGCCGTCGTGCCACACAGTGATGAGCGCACCGCACGTCAGCTCATCGGGTGCGCTGAGCGCCTGCTGGCGATACACGTCGAGGACCTCGCGCCCCCGCGTCAGGGGGAACAGCAAGATACCTCCCACCACGGTCCTCACGGGATGAAGACGGAACTCGAACGAGGTCACGATCCCGAAATTTCCCCCGCCACCGCGGACACCCCAGAAGAGGTCGGCGTGCTCATCGGCGCTCGCCCGCAAACGCCGCCCATCGGCGCTGACGATCTCGACCGCCGTGACGTCGTCACAGGCAAGCCCGTGCTTCCGCATGAGCCACCCGTGGCCGCCGCCGAGGGTAAGGCCTGCGACACCAGTGGACGAGATGATCCCTCCGGTGGTGGCGAGTCCGTGAGCCTGAGTCGCCGCATCGAGTTCCTTCCACGTGAGGCCAGCCCCGACGGTTGCCACGCGTCGCACCGGATCGACACTCACGCCCCGCATCGAGGAAAGATCGATCATCAGGCCCCGATCACAGACGGCATGACCGGTCACGTTGTGGCCGCCGCTTCGCACGGACAGCAGCAGGTCGTGTTCGCGGGCGAAGCGGACGGCTGCGACAACATCGCTCGGGGCAGCACACCGAGCGATCAAGGCCGGCCGCCGGTCGATCATCCTGTTCCAGACCATGCGGGCGTCGTCGTAATCGGCATCGGCGGGAAGGAGCAACCTGCCCGACAACTGTCTTGCGAATTCCCGGACGGCGCCGTCAGGGATGTCACCGATCCGGCCGGACAGCGTAGCGAGAGGGACCATGATCACCTAGAGGGGGCGGGGGAAATTCCCGGGCCTTGACCGGAGGCTCGCGGGCGTCCTAGACTCCGGCTCTGGTCAGCTTCGGCGAGGCGGACCACCGGATGAGCATATGAACTTTCGCCCGCGTCTCGATGGTGGCGGCGGCGCGTCGTTTCGGCAGCGCTCGATTCCCGCCATCCGCCCGAGGGGCTCCCGACCCGCCGCGTCCGGCGATCACTTCGCAAGCGCAGATCTCAAGCGACGGCGCGGAGGGAGGTGCCAATGAATAGCTATGCATTGCGCGTCATCGCGATCGCGTCGCTCGTCTCAGGCCCGATCCTCGCCGGGTATCCCCCGGCTCTTGACCCGGCCAGGGCGGCGGCTGCCGCCGGCGCTGCCTTACCGAGACCACCTTTCGTCCTGGCGCAGTTACGCCCGGCGCCGGCCGCGCCCTCTCCAGAGCAGCCCATCGGCCTGCCGCGGGTGAGGGACTATGCGCAGATCCCGGAGTTGCGGGACATTTACTTCGACTTGGGCAAGGCGGTGATCAGGCCGGGCGACGCGAAGATCCTGAACGCGAACGCGGCGTGGCTGCGCGCCAATCCAGACCAGCTCGTACTGATCGAGGGGCACTGCGACAACCGGGGTGCCACGAGTAGGAAGAACGAGTTCAACATGGATCTTGGGGAGCGGCGGGCGCAGGCCGCAATGGATTATCTCCTCGGAGAGGGGGTTCACGCGAGCCGCATTACCGTCCTGAGCTACGGAGAAGAGCGGCCGCAGTGTACCGAGGACAGCGAACAGTGCTGGAGCCAGAACCGACGGTCGCGTTTTCTCGTGAAGCCGCGCTAGCAGAGGAGTATGGTCATGCACGAAGAAGACAGCGGCGTTCCGGACGATCCCGTGTCGCCCTGCGGGCACCGTAATCCACCGAGCGCTCACTTCTGTGATGTGTGCGGTGCCAAGTTGCCGATGCAATGTCCTCGTTGCCACGCGACCAACCGCAGACAGGCAAACTTCTGCAGCAACTGCGGGATCGGTCTGGACGACGTGCGACGAATGCGCGCCGCTCCATCCATTGTTCCATTCGGCCCATCGCCGGACAGTTCGCCGGCGACCGAGTCGGAGTCAGCCCCGGCCCCCCGCGAACCAATCGTGCCGGCGAAACAGGCAGCGAACGAACGCATGGATAGACCGGGGTCTTTTGACCTGCTTCCTCCGTTGACGCCGGGGGATGGCAAGGAGCTGGTCGCGGACGACCCCGAGAACGCCGAACGTTTCGGGCAGATGGTGCGATCCTCGCAGCGACGTCAGCGACATCCCCGTGCGTGGGTGCTGGGGACCGTTGGCGTGAGCGTCGTCATCGTCCTCGGCGTCGCCGCTCTCGTCGGTACTCGCATCGCGGCGCTGAGCGCCATGTGGCCGCTGTTCGTCGACACTGACGCACAGGCGCCCATCGCTACTCGGGCCGAAGTGAGCGCGTCTGCGGCGATCGCCCAGAGCACGCCGGGGAGCACGGGCCCTCCCGACACGACCGTCCAGCACGAGCGCTTGCCAGCTCCTGCCGCGCCAGAGACGTCGCCAGCCGTCGCTCCGGTCCACCGTCGCGGCGGCGAGCTGACGTTCGTGGTCCCGAGCGAGCCTCCTTCATATGACGCCCATCGGGAGGAGACGTTCGCGCTGATACACCCGGCGGCGCCGCACTACAATACCCTGCTCCGTATCGACCCGCTCGACCCCACGGGCACCCGGGTCGTAGGGGATCTGGCCACGTCGTGGACCGTCTCACCGGACAAGCGCACGTACGTTCTCAAGCTTCGTCGCGGGGTGAAATTCCACGACGGCAGCGAGATGACCTCGCGGGATGTGCGCGCAACCTACGAGAAGATCATCAATCCCCCTTCGGGGATCACGTCGGCTCGCAAGGGCGAGTACCTCCAGATCGAGACCGTCCAGGCGCCCGAACCGTACGTCGTCGCGTTCAAGCTCAAGTGGCCATCGCCCTCGTTCATCCACTCGCTGGCGTCGCCGTGGAACTGGATCTACAAGGCGGACATCCTCGAGCGCGATGTCCGCTGGTACGAACGGCACATCATGGGTACGGGGCCGTTCGTCTTCGTCGAGCACGTCAAGGGCTCGCGCTGGGTCGGCCGACGGAACCCGGAGTACTGGGACCGCGGCAAGCCCTATCTCGACGGCTACCAGGCGCTCTTCATCCGTGACGACGCCGCGCAGACGTCTGCCATACGCTCGGGCAGGGCCCACATCCAGTTCCGGGGCTTTTCCCCGGCGCAGCGAGACGAAATCGTCGGTGCGCTCGGTAAGAAGATCACCGTGCAGGAGAGCCCGTGGAACTGCGGTCTGGTCGTCGCCATCAATCATGACAAGGCGCCGTTTCACGATCGGCGCGTGCGCCGCGCCCTCTCGCTCGCGCTCGACCGCTATACGGCCGCCGGCGCGTTGTCGAAGTCCGCCATCGTCCGCGAGGTCGCGGGCGTGCAGGTGCCGGGGTCGCCGTTCGCCACCCCGCCGGCGGAGCTGATGAAGCTCGCCGGTTACTCGCGTGATATCCGCGAATCACAGTCCGAGGCACGGCGTTTACTGGCCGAGGCAGGCGTTCCCCAGGGATTCTCGTTCGTGCTCAAGAACCGCGACGTCCCGATGCCCTATCAGTACATCGGCACATGGCTCGTGGACGAGTGGAGTCGGATCGGGCTGAAGGTGCACCACGAAATTCAGGACTCGGCTCAGTACTTCAAGGATCTCCGTGCCGGGAACTTCGAGCTCAGCACCGACTTTCAGTGCGGCTACGTGGTCGATCCCGATCTCGACCTCTACAAGTTCCAATCCCCGGCCCGAAGCGACGCCAACTATGGCCGATACACCGATCCCGTGCTCGACGACCTCTACGTCCGCCAGAGTCGCACGGTCGATCCCGAGCAACGCCGGCGGTACATCCGCGCCTTCGAAAAGCGCCTTCTCGACGAGGAGGCGCACTACATCTATACGCTCCAATGGCACCGTATCGTGCCGCACAGTTCCCGCGTGCGCGGCTGGACGATAACGCCCAGCCACTACCTCAACAATCAGCTCGACACGGTGTGGTTGACGGAGTAGCGGCGGGCTCGCGTCCGAAGGGCCGCTTGCGCCACCGGCCGGACCATGTCGCCGGTCGCCGTGCTCACGCTTTCCGGCTATACACTCGCTGGGCCAAGACCGGCTTCATTTGGCCCCCGTCGATGTTGACTGACACGCCGTTGACGAAACTGGCCCGGTCCGAGGCGAGGAAGAGCACGACGTTCGTGACCTCCCGCGTCTCGGCGATCCGCCCGAGCTTGAGCGGGATGCTGTCCACATGGGCCTTCACCACCTCTTCGACACTGAGCCCCCGGTTCCGGGCGATGTGCTCGAAGAGGCCGCGCATGAGCCCCGTCTCGACCGGGCCGGGGTTCACGGCGTTGACGTAGATTCCCTCTGCGCCGTACTGCTCGGCGAGGGTCGCGGTAAAGATCTGCTCCGCGGCGCAGCAGATCGCGGGCACGATTTCCCAGTACGCACACTTGTTTCCGTCATTGCCGACGACATTGACGATCCGGCCCCCGCCCTGTCGGCGCATCACGGGGATCGCCGCACGAGTGCACCGCACCAGCCCCATGAGCTTGAGCTGGATGCCGCGGTCCCAGTCGTCGTCACTCAGCTGCTCGACGGTGCCGCCCGGGGCCACCCCGGCACTGTTGACCAGGATGTCCAGGCGTCCCAGGGCTTTGACGACCTCGCCGACCAGCCGCTCCGGCTCGCCACGTTGGCTCAGGTCGACCGGGATCCCGATCACCTTCGCTCCCGTCGCCTGCCCGATCTCCTTAGCCTTCGCGTCCAGGTCGGCCTTGTTGCGCGCGCAGATCGCCACCTGGGCGCCCTCCTCCGCGAAGCCCAGCGCGATGTCCGCAGCGATTCCGCGCGTCGCCCCGGTGATGAGCACCACCTTCCCTGCAGTCCAAGTCCATGTCGTGTCTCCTTCTCTCCGTGAAATACGGAGCTCAGCGCGTTAGGTTACGCAAGAAGTCGAGGACCGTGCGGTTGAAGGCCGCCGGCTCCTCGAGGTTCAGGGTGTGTCCGGTGCGGGGTAGCAACGAGAGCGTCGCGTCCGGGATCGTCTTCGCTAGGAATCGGCTGGCGTCGAGCGCCGGGGCATCTTCCTCTCCGACGATCACGAGCGTCGGCACCCGCAGCTCCCGCAGTCGGGCCTCGAGCTCGTATATCGTTGGCCGCCGGAACTGGACGCCGCGCAGCGTGTTGGCGAGACCGACAGACGACAGCTCCACGAAGTCGGCGTGGAACTTCTGCCACATGGCAGCGTCTTTGTTGACCAGCTGGATGCGGGTCGGCCCGCGCAGGTAGTCTTCGGCCACCCGACGCACACCTTCCCGCTCGAACCGATCAGCGATCGCTCCGAACTCTTCGAGGAACTGTCGCTTGTCCCCGGAGCCCGTACCAGTGCCGGCGAGGATCAGGGCGCGTACCCGCCCGGGGTGGGCGAGTGCGAAGCTGAGCACAATGCTGCCTCCCATCGAGAAGCCGCCGAGGCATGCGCGCTCGATTCCCAGGTGGTCGAGGAGTTGACGCAAGTCCTCGATCGACAGCTCCTGCGAGTAGGCAGTCACGTCCGGCGGGACAGAGGAGCGGCGGGTAGCCGCGGCAGTTATACACGAGCACCCGGTATTCCCGCGCGAAGACCTCAAGCTGTGGCTGCCAGCTCTTGTAGCTGCCGGCGAACTCATGGACCAGGACGAGCCAGGGTCCGCTCCCGCGCACCTCATAGTGCAGCTCGACTCCGTTCACCTTGGCGAGTGGCATCGCCGGCGGACTCTAAGACGATCGACAATCGACTGTCAATGCCCTATCATGCGCCCGGCCGACGGAGGTGGACGATGAGCCGCCCGAGCGGATTTCAAAAGCCGACAACTCTCGCCATCGAGGTGGCGCGGCATCTGCGCGAGGCCATCATCAAAAGAACAGTTGCGCCGGGCGAGCGGCTCAACGAATCCAAGCTCACGCGCGAACTCAACCTCAGCCGTTCACCGCTCCGCGAAGCCATTCGCATCCTCGAGGCAGAAGGCCTCGTCATGCTCGAGCCGCACCGCGGAGCCTACGTCCGGACGCTGTCCGACAATGACCTTCGTGAGATCTTCGACGTGCGACTCATGTTCGAGACTCACGCACTCAGGCACGGCCCGCTGACCATCGAGACCCTGGTTCCATTACGACAGGCGGTCACCGAGGCTCGCTCGGCACTGGAGGCGGCGAACTTCGAGCAATGGCACCAGGCTGGGGTCCGGTTTCATGATCGGCTTGTCGGTCTCGCCCAGAACGGTCATCTCAAGCACCTCTACGACGAGCTGCAGATCTCACTGCGTCGCTACCAGATCTCGCTGATCGGAATTCCCGACCAGCCCGAGCGCTCCCAGTCGGCCCACGAGTCGATCCTGAGTGCACTGGAACACGGTGACCTGGAACGAGGGGTCGACCTGGTCGCCGAACACATCACGAGCTTGAAGGAGGCGTTACTGAAGGCAATCGCCCGGGAGATGGCGGGCTGAGTCTGCGGGGCGTCTTGTTCGAGTAACCATTCCGCGGCGGCGCCGTCTGCTCGCTTAGGCATCGGTACCGCCAGGGAGGACCACCATGCGACGTCGCACGCTCCTCAAGGGAGTCGCTGCCACCGCAACGGCGGCGTTCAGCGGACCACTGATCGTTACGGACCGCACGATCGCACAAACGCGCACGATCTACGTCAACACGTGGGGCGGGAGCTGGACGGCGGCAGAGGAAGCCGCGTTCTTTAAGCCGTTCACCGAGCAGACGGGTGTCCGCGTGCGCACCGTCGCTCCGGTGTCCTACGCCAAACTGAAGGCTCAGGTGCAGAGCGGCAGCTATGAGTGGGACATCACATCGATCAACCAGGCTGATCTTCTCCGCGCCGAGCGCGAAGGACTGGTGGAGCCGATCGACTGGACGATCGTGAAGAAGGACAAGCTGTTTCCGAACGCCGTCTACGCGAACGGTCTCGCCTACTGCGCGCTCGGCACTAATCTGGCCTACCGCAAGGACAAGTTTCCCCAGGGCGGGCCGAAGACGTGGGCCGAATTCTGGGACGTGAAGAAGTTCCCGGGCAACCGATCGATGTTCAACAACGCCGTGCGTGCGGCACAGTTCGCACTGGTCGCCGACGGCGTGCCGCCGGACAAGATCTTCCCGATGGACGTTGACCGCGCGTTCAAGAAGCTCGACCAGATCAAGCCGCACATCAAGGTCTGGTGGACGCAGGGCAACCAGTCACAGCAGCTGCTCCGCGACGGCGAGGTCGACATGATGGTGATGTGGAACGCGCGCGCGAGCGAGCTCCAGCAGCAGGGGCTTCCGGTCGAGCTGGTGTGGCACGGCGCGACCATTACCACGACCATGTGGGGCATCGCCAAGGGTGCCCCGAACCGGAAGCTGGCCTGGGAGTTCCTGCAGTTCGCCGTGCAGCCGAAGCCCCAGGCCGACTTCGCGAACCGGCTCTACTACGGCCCGACGAATCCCGACGCGTTCAAGTTCGTGGCGCCCGAGGTCGCGCGACAGCTGCCGACCTACGTCGAGAACGCGAAGGTCGCCATCAAGCCTGACACCGTGTGGGAGGCAGAGCACACCGCCAAGATCCAGGAGCGCTTCACGCAGTGGCTGGCGGCCTGAGTCCGGCGGCGGCGCTCGACACCGGGGTTCGCATCCGGGCCGCGCGCCGCGGGAGCCCGGCCGTCTGGCTGCTGCTCGGCCCACCGAGCCTCATCCTGACGCTCCTCTTCATGCTGCCCATCGGACTGGTCCTCGTCACGAGCGTCACCGACCCGCGCCTCTCCCTCGCGCACTACCAGCGCATCTTCACGGTCCCGCTCTACACGCATGTGATGCTCAACACGTTCGTGACCTCGCTCATCGTCACTGCGCTCTGCCTCGTGCTCGGCTATCCGGTCGCCTACGTGATGGCGCGACGAAGCGATTGGGTGTCGACGCTGTTGCTGACCATCGTGGCCATGAGCTTCTGGACGGGCTTTCTGGTCCGCACGTACGCCTGGCTGGTGATCCTCGGGAGCAAGGGTCCCGTGGTCGCCGCCTACCATGCGCTCGGCCTCGGCGGCCCCGCGCCGAAGCTGCTCTTCACGAGCTTCGCCTCGACACTCGGCATGACGCACATCCTGTTGCCTTACATGATCCTCGCCCTCTTCGCGGTCATGAAGAAGATCGAGCCGGACCACCTCAAGGCGGCGGCCAGCCTGGGCGCGCGACCACGGGCGGCGTTCACGGCGGTGTTCCTGCCGCTCAGCCTGCCGGGGGTCGTGAACGGCAGCCTGCTCGTCTTCGTCAGCTGCCTGGGTTTCTTCGTGACGCCAATCTTGCTCGGCACGCCGCGCGACATGATGATCTCGCAGCTCATCAACCAGCAGATCGAGGAGCTCCTCGCGTGGGGGTTCGCCGCCGCGGTCGCGGTGATCCTCCTGCTCGCCACCGGCGTGATCCTCGCCGTCTACAACCGGTTCGCCGGACTGGATCGGCTATGGGGGTGATCCTCGCCCTGCTCGTCGCGGCGTTTCTCCTGCTGCCGATCATGATCATCATTCCCATGTCCTTCAGCACCGCGATCTCGTTCGAGTTCCCGCCCCCGGGCTACTCGCTCGGCTACTACGCGAAGTTCTTCACCAGCGAGGAGTGGATCGAGCCGACGCTGAACAGCGTCGTCATCGCGCTCGGGGCCACCGCGCTCACCATGCTCCTCGTCGTGCCGGCGGCGTTCGGCTACGTGCGCTACCGGTTCCGCGGCAAGGCCCTGGTGAATCTCCTCGTGATGGCGCCGTTGATCGTGCCGCACGTGGTGAGCGCGCTTGCGTACTACGGCTTTCTCGGGCGCGCCCGGCTGACTGGCACCCACCTCGGCGTCATCGTCGCCCACGGCGTCCTCGCGGTGCCGGTGGCCTTCCTCGTCATCAGCGCGACGCTCAAGGGCTTCGACCGGAACCTCGAGCGCGCCGCGATGAGCTCGGGCGCGGGCCCGCTCCGGACCTTCTTTTACGTGACCCTGCCGGTGCTGCGGCCCGGCATGCTCGTAGGGGCGCTGTTCGCGTTCCTGTCCTCGTTCAACGAAGCGGTGGTGGTGATCTTCATCGGGGGCCGCGATGCCGCCACCCTCCCCAAGAAGATGTACGAGAGCATCCGTCTCGAGTCCGACCCCGTGATCGCTGTCGTCTCCACGCTCCTCGTCAGCGCGGTGGTGCTCGGCATCCTCGCGTCGGCGTTCCTACGCCGGAGATCCGCGAATGCGACTTGACGCCCTGCTTCGTCCCCGTTCGATCGCCATCCTCGGCGCCTCCGAGCGCCCGTCGATCGGCCGTGCCCTCATGGAGTCGGCGGCCACGCTCGGCTACGAGGGCCGACTCTACCCGATCAATCCCAGGTACACGGAGATCCTCGGGCAGCACTGCTATCCGAGCATGCGGGAGCTCCCGGAGCAGCCCGACGTCGTGGCGCTGTGCGTCTCCTACACGCGTATGGTCGAGAGCTTCCGCACCGTGGCCGACAAGGGCGCGGGCGCGGCCGTCATCTACGACGGCGGATTCGCCGAGCACGGCGACGAGGGCCGTCGGCGTCAGGCCGAGCTTGTCGGGATGTGCCGCGAGGCCGAGATCGCGCTGTGCGGCCCTAACTGCATGGGTATCCTCAATCCGCACCACCCGAGCTCCGTCTACTTGCAGGAGGTGCGCGATCCCGCCGGCCTTGCCGGCAACGTGGCACTGGTGTCTCAGAGCGGGTCCATCTGCATCGGCATGCTGGCCGACATCCGGCGGTTCGGCTTCAGCCACGTCGTCTCCTCCGGCAACGAAGCGGTCGTCAGCACGGCGCAGTATCTGGAGGCGCTGGTCGACGATCCCGACACGAGGGTGATCGCGACGTTCACCGAATGGATCGCCGAGCCCGAGCGCTACGTGGCCGCGCTCGACCGTGCCGCGGACGCCGGCAAGCCGGTCGTGGTGTTGAAGGTCGGCCGCCAGGAGCGCACGCGGCGCGCCATCGGCACCCACACCGGCGGTCTCGCCGGTGAGTCCGCGGTCTTCTCGGCGATGCTCCGAGCGCACCGCGCCATCGAGGTGAGCGATTTGGACGAGCTCACGGAAGTGCTGGCGGTGTGCCAGGGAGGGCGCTGGCCGACGGGTCGGCGGCTGGCCGTCGTGACCGCGTCGGGCGGTCAAGCCGAGTTAATCCTCGATGTGGCCACGGCCGCCGGCCTCGAGCTGCCGCCGCTCTCGGCCGAAGGCCGCAAGGAGATCGAGCGCGTGATCGGACCCGTCACGGGCGACGGCAACCCGCTCGACGCCTGGGGAAACGGCGACTACGACACCAACTTGCCGCACGCGCTCGTGACGCTCGACGCGGCGGCCGTGGACGTGATCGCCTTCTGCAGCGACAGCCACGACGACGCGCCCATGGGCCGCGCCGACCGCGCGCTGGGCTACAGCCGGCTCCTCGTCGCTGCTGCCGCGCGGAGCCCCAAGCCGCACTATCAGATGAACATGCGCCCGGGCATCATGCGCCGCGAGCAGGTGCGCTTCCTGGCCGAGCACGGCATCGCGACCATCGGAGGCACGCGCCAGGGCCTGGCCGCGATCGATCACCTTGCGCGCTGGGCGGCGCCGCTGCCGCCGACACGCCGGATCGACGCGCCCGGGGCCGTCGGCGTGGCGAGCGTGCTCGGAGGGCGCGCGCGTCCGACGATACACGAGTGCGACGCCAAGCGGCTCCTCGCCCAGTGCGGCCTGACGGTCGTTCGGGAGCATCTCGTCCGGTCGGTCGGCGACGCGCGAAAAGCGGCGCGCGACCTCGGGTACCCGGTCGTCCTCAAGGTCGTGGCGGACGATCTGCCCCATCGCTCGGATCTCGGGCTGGTGCGCGTCAGCCTCATTGACGACGCGGCGCTCGAGGCCGCTTGGGTAGCCCTCGAGCGCCGCTTGCGCGAGGCGAAGCCGCAGACCTCGATCGACGGATTCGTTGTCCAGGCGATGATCGCGGAGGGCGTCGAGGTGTTCGCTGGCGTGAAGCGCGATCCCGCCTTCGGACATTTCCTCGCGTTCGGCATCGGCGGCGTCGCCATCGAGGTACTCCGCGACTTCGCTCTGCGCCAGCTGCCGCTCCGCGAGGGCGAGGCAGAGGCGATGGTGGGCGAGATCCGGGGCGCGGCGTTGCTCGGCGCCGTGCGCGGACAGCCGGACGCGGACGTCCCGGCCCTCGTCCGTTGTCTCTACGCCCTCGGCGACTTCGCATGGGCCAACCGCGCGGACGTCGCCGAGATCGATCTCAACCCGATCAAGGTGATGCCCGCCGGGCAGGGCGCCGTCGTCGTCGACGCCTTGATCGTTCCGTCTACCCAGGAAAGGTCGGGGCGCTGATGGACCAGTTCGTCATGTATGGCACCGACGACAAGATCGGCATCGTGACCCTGAATCGTCCGTCAAAGCTGAACGCGATCAACGCGGAGCTTCGCGCGCAGCTGGTCGACGCCCTCCGGACGGCGGACGCCGATCCGTCGACGTCCGTGGTGATCTTGCGCGCCGAGGGGCGCAGCTTCTGCGCTGGCTTCGACGTCGGCGGCGGCGAGGCGGAGAAGGACGACTCGCGGCATGATGCTCCGCTGGCACTCGCGCCTGCGCGGCAGCCTCGCCATGCAGATGATGCCCTGGGAGATGAAGAAACCGGTGATCGCCTCGGTCCAGGGCCACGCGCTCGGCGGCGGCTGCGAGATCGCGATGCTGTGTGATCTCACCATCGCCGCCGACAACGCCGTCTTCGGCGAGCCGGAGATCCGCTTCTCGGACGTGGGGCCGGCGGTGGTGATGCCGTACATCATCGGGCTCAAGAAGGCGCGCGAGCTCCTGTACTTCGGCGACACGATCGACGCCGAGACCGCGCTGCGGCTCGGCATGGTGAACCGCGTGGTCCCGGTGGCAGAGCTGCGGGAGGTGACGCTCAGGTACGCTCGCCGGCTCGCCCTCATCGCGCCGGAGGCGCTCTACGCCGCGAAGCTCGCCATCAACCGCGGCGCGGACGCCCGCGGCTTCCACAACGCGATGCACGCCGGTCTCGACATCGTGGCCCCGCTCTACGCCGCCCGCACCGAGATCGGCCAGCGGTTCAACGAGATCACACGGAAGGACGGGCTCGGCGCCGCCCTCAAGTGGCGGGCAGCCCAGTTCGCGGAGTGATGGCGTACCTCTCGCTCCGCAACATCGTCAAGTCGTACGACGGGCGCGTGAACGCGGTCGACGACATCTCGATCGATATCGCCAAGGGCGAGTTCCTCACCTTCCTGGGGCCGAGCGGCTCGGGCAAGACCACCACCCTCATGATGATCGCCGGCTTCGAGGAGCCGACCGCCGGCGCTATCGAGCTCGAGGGCGAGGACCTCACCCGGCGCAAGCCGTACGAGCGCAACATCGGGGTCGTATTCCAGAACTACGCGTTGTTCCCGCACATGACCGTCGAGCGCAACGTGGCTTTCCCCTTGCGCATGCGGAGATTCCCGCGAGACCGCCAAGCCGCCCGCGTGCGCGAGATCCTCGACCTGGTCGGCCTCGGCCGGTTCGCCGGCAAGCAACCGCGCGAGCTGTCGGGCGGCCAGCAGCAGCGGGTGGCGCTGGCGCGGGGGCTCGTGTTCAATCCGGACGTGCTACTGCTCGACGAACCGCTCGGCGCACTCGACAAGAGCTTGCGCGAGCAGATGCAGGTGGAGCTGAAGCGCATCCATCGTGAGGTCGGCATCACCACGGTCTATGTCACCCACGACCAAACGGAAGCCATGACGATGTCCGACCGCATCGCCGTCTTCAGCCACGGCAAGCTGGAACAGGTGGCGCCACCGCTCGAGGTCTACCACCGGCCGCGCACCCGCTTCGTGGGTGAATTCATCGGCGACAGCAATATCTTCGCTGGCACGGTGGACGAATCGCAGCCGGGGTGCGTGATGCTCGATGCGCTCGGCCCCGTACGGGTTGACGTGGAAGCGTGGCGACGGGTCGGCAAGGGTGCCGTCGACGTGCTAGTCCGGCCCGAGCGCGTGCAGCTCGGCGCGCCGGGCGCGGATCCGGCGCTGCCGAACCAGGTGGTGATGGAGATCGGTGTCATCGTGAACTACGGCGATAGCGTCCTCGTCATCGGCTCCGCCGGCGGTCAGCGTCTCCGGATGCGCATCGCGGGCGCGCAGCCCGACGCCGCCCGCGAGGGCGCGACGGTCATCGTCGGCTGGAGGCCGGGTGACGAGCATCTGATTCAGCGCATCCTCTGAACTATCTCACGACCCAGATGCGCGATCTGCCCGAGCGCATCCTCTTGGGGCATGCCCGGCCACTGGACGCGGAAGATGAAATGATTCACTCGGAGTGTGCGCGCATGCCGCTCGATGTCGTGCCGGCATTCCTCCGCGTTGCCGACGATGAACCGGTCGCGCGCGAGATCCTCGAATGGCATCGAGAGACTTTCCTCCTTCGGCATTGGCTTGTCGAGGCCCCAGTCCGCATACGCGCGATACTTCGGCTCAGAAAAGGCTTCGACTCGTCGAGGGCAGCGCGACGCGTGCCGGCGATGCGGAACTCCTTGAGGAGCGGGGCGTCGCTCGGGAACGAGCGGCCCGCCGCCTGGAGTGTCCGCCGGTAGAGCGACATCTGGCGCTCCAATGTCGGCAGGGTCGCGTGCGGGTTGATGAGCCAGGCGTCGCCGTGTCTCGCCGCGCGCTCAACGGCCGGGTCACCGCTGCCGCGATCCAGACTGGTCGATGTCGCCGCTGCACCGGCTTGAGTGTCAGCACCGCGCCGTGCAGCCGGAAGTGGTGGCGCCCTTCGTGGGTGACCTCGGCCTCCGACCACAGACGCCGCGCGACCTGGAGCACCTCCAGGAACCGCGAGACGCGGACCTTCATCTCCACGTCAAAGGCGTTGAACTCCTCGGGGCGGTAGCCGAGGCCACAGCCGAAGATGAATCGGCCGCCGCAGATGACGTCCAGGGTCGCCACCTGCTCGGCCACGTACACGGGATTGTGGATCGGCAGCAGGAAGATATTGGTGCCGATGTGCATCGAGCCGGCCTCCGCCGCCATCCGGCCGAGCAGCGGCAGCTGCTGGAGCATCTGGAACGGGGTCGTCAGGTAGTGTTGGCTCACCCACACCGAGTGCAGACCGGTGTCGCGCGCGGCGCGCACCTGGTCCAGCAGGCCCTCGAGCCGCTTGCTGGCGCTTTCCCCGGGCGGGAATTGGGTGTTGAGCAGTAATCCAAATCTCATTGTTTCTCCGTCAGGGGGCCCGCGACGTCGCGGACTGCGTTGAGAATGAGGTTGTACTCGGCGCAGCGGCAGAAGTTGCCGCTCAGGAACTCGCGGATCTGATGGTCGGTCGGCCGGGGATGCTCGTCGAGCAGGGCCTTGGTCGTGATGATCAGGCCCGGCGTGCAGAAGCCGCACTGGATCGCGCCGTGGCCCACGAAGGCGTCCTGGATCGGATGCAGCGCAGTGTCGGTGCCCACGCCCTCGATCGTCGTCACGCGCGCGCCGCCGGCGCGCACCGCCAGCGCCAGGCACGCGCGCGTGAGTCGTCCGTCGACGAGTACGGTGCAGGCGCCGCAGGAGCCCTCGCCGCAGCCTTCCTTGGTTCCGAGTAGCCCCAGGCCGTCGCGCAGGAGCTGAATCAGCGTCCAGTGGCCGGGGACATGCGAAGGACCTCGGGCTCTGGCGCGTACCTCAACCTGTCCTGAAAGTTATGAACCACTCCTTGTCTCGACGTTCGAGCGAACTGCCCGAACCCACGCGTTGAAGTCTGGCTTCTCGCAGGCGAACTCCGCATCGAAGAAGTAGGCTATCCAGATGCACCCGTCAGGGTGACGATCCGCCGTCCACATGAAATTCACACCTCGCCGAAATGCCGGACTGATGTGGAGCTCTTCATGGGCTTGCGGCTCCATCAACGAGCCCACCTCCTCCATAGTCGGCAGACGCCAATCCTTGAATCCAGCGACCTTCTCAGCATTCATTCGTCGCACGTACTCTTCAGCAGAGGTGAAGGTCACTTCCCTCTCCGAGCCGTCATGTTGCCACATCAGACCGGTTGCGCGATCGATCAACACCACGACGTCGCCAACTACTATGGGGGCGTAGTCGTGTGTAACACCCTTGCCAGCCGGGTTCCTTCGCTTGTCGTAGAAACCATGCGTCACAAGCGCAGCGTCGACCTGTTTGCCGGAAAGAACGGTCGGCGCGCTTCTGAGGCTTCTATGATCTGGCCGTGGACCCGAAGGCCCGGCTCGCTCTTCATCCGAAGGCGAAGACGGAACGTCAATGCCATCATTGAGCGCATCGATCAACCGATCCACATCCTGATGAAAACGGAGATCACTAATCTCGAAAGCATTGCGCCGTGATAAGCGGGCGATTTCTTCTGGAAGCTGTTGCATCCGGGGCATCGCCGCGCCACCAACGAGAACAGGAATGACCCGCGTCGTCGGACTCGTCAGAGCGGTCCGAAGCTCGTACCGCACGAAATCTTCTGGGTCATCGATGCGACGTTTACCATCCGCGTCCGTGACCGAGAGCCAGCTCCGCCCAATGAGCGCCACGAGAATGTCGCTCTCCGCGATGCGGGCTTGGATGATCTCGAAGAAGTCCTCACCAGGCTCGATGTGGTCGATGTCCATGAACAGCCGGTCATCACCGAACGCCGTCTTCAGGCGGTCGTAGAGCCGCCCAGCGTATGGCGCGGTGTCCTCACGCCTATAGCTGATGAAAATCTTTCTCATGTCCGCCAGGAGTCCAATACTAGCTCATTCCGGCGCGGGGCCCGCCGTACCCGCGCCGGCAGCGCGCAGCAGGCGCAGCGCGCGCCGGGGCGGATGGCGAGTGAGAGGCCTGTCGAGGGAACCGGGATGCTACGTATGGAGGAGCTCGATCGCCTCCTCGTAGATCTCCATGTTCTTGCCGTAGGAGATGGCCGACGCCTGAGCCGCGCTCACGAGATGGCGCCAGCGCCACGGAAGGCGAGTGGCGTGGAACTCCTCGAAGGTGGCCTGATGGTGCTTGAAGGCGTGCATCTCGGTGAAGTTGTCGTGCACGACAATCGTGGCCAGACGGCTGATGAGCGCATCGGGGTCGTACCCGAGGTTGGCGTACTGCTGCGCCAGGTTCACGGTGTTCTTCACCTCGGGCACCGCGCGCATCTGCCCGAGGTTGGTGACCTTCGACCAGTCGGTCGGCGGCTGCGTGTAGATGCTCTCCTCGAGCGCATCCAGCAACGCGGCCTGGGTGCGATGGGGCAGCGCCGCGACGGCCTCCGGATTCGGCTGGGGCGGTGGCTCCATGCGGTTCTGCGTCGAGCGCACCTCGGGGCCTGTGTGCCACGTCAGCAGCGCCAGCAGCTTGTTGCGCAGGCTCACACCTTCCAGCTTCAAGAGATACCGGCGCAGGTTCGCGCCCGTGTGCAGGTGCACGTCCATCGGATTCCCCGTGAGCGATCGCATGAACAGGCCGGCGGCCCCGATCGACAGGGCTTCGCCTGTGCCCAGGAGCGACAGACCGTCCGCGAGAGCCTTCGCGAGCATCCGCGGGATCTCCTGATAGTTGTCGCACCCGGTGATCGCCTCACCCAGGAGGCCGATCGCCGGTGTTTCCTCCGGGCTCGTGTGGAATCCCAGGGGGCGCTTCAGGAGCTCGTACTCCTCGAGCAGCGGCTCGATGTGATTCAGGACGGGCGGCGTGGGGAACCGGCTGACGTACCGGACGGCGGGGCGCATCAGGAACGGCGTGTGCTCGCGTCCCAGCCAGTCGAGGGCACGCCACGTGAACATGGGGAAGATGAAGTAGTGATCGTCGAGCGTGTTCTTCGGGATCGCCACGGTCAGCAGCAGGTCCAGCGCCTCGCCATGGGGAATGTTGTCCCAGAGCCAGAGGAAGTGGCGATCCGCACCGTTGTACAGGCCGCGGTCCACGCAGGCGAAAAACGCCTTCTTGGTGGCCTCGACGCCGCCCGAATCCAGGGGCTCGGCATCCGCCAGGATGTACGGGCCCATGTTGGGGTGATTGATGTGCTTGTTCGACAGCGCGACGTGCTGAAGGACCGGCAGGAACCGCTGTTCGCCCGACACACGCTCCACGGTGTTGTGGAGCGCATGAAGCCCGACGAGCGGGTGCAGCGGCCCGCCATGATGGCCGGGCGGCAAGTCCGAGGAACGCGTGACCGCGAGCGCCGACGCGGTCAGGAGCTTCTTGACCGACAGGCCTTCGCGCAGCTTGCCCAGGGTGGCTTCGAGGATCCGGCTGGGGTCGGTCTCCTCGATGAACTGCACCAGCGGCTCGATGTCATCGGCAAACCGGACGGGCCTATGCATGATCTCTCTCCTCCCGTTCTATAGAGCACTATAGAGAGCGCGCTGGCGCCTGAATCCTACCGCGTAGCCGGGGCCTGCGCAGCAATCTTGTCAAAGCGCCGTTCGCCGTCGCCCCCCTTCCCCACTGCCCCGCCCCGCGCGGCCGGATAGGGCCCCACTGACGGGACGACTGCCGCGGGAGGGTGCTAGAGTTGCCTACGCTCAATGCGGTGAGTCGAAGGGGAGGATGGGGCGATGGATTTCGGGATCTTCAATCTGATGGGGTCGCGCGAAGCGGACAAGCCGACGGCGCAGGTGTTTGGCGAAGTCGCCGAGCAGACGAGGCTGGCCGACGCGCTCGGCTACACGATCGCCTGGTTCGCCGAGCACCATTTCTCGAATTACTGCCTGTGTGCGTCGCCATTGATGATGGTGGCGCATTGCGCCTCGATCACCGAAAAGATCCGGCTCGGCACCGCGGTCGTGGTCTTGCCCTTGTACAACCCGGCTCGGCTCGCCGCCGAAATCGCCACTGCCGACGCATTGTCGAATGGCCGACTGATGCTCGGCATCGGCGCCGGTTATCAGCCCTACGAGTTCGAGCGGTTCGGCGTCGACATCGCCCGGAATCTCGAAATGACCGACGAGTTCTGCGACATCCTCGACCTGGCCTTCAGCCGGGATTTCTTCAGCTACAACGGCAAGCACTACCAGATGCCGGACACTCATATCCCGGCCCGCCCGGTGCAAAACCCGCTGCCGATCTACGTCGCCGGCCATACCCAGGGGATGTTCCGCGCCGCCGCGCGGCACGGCTATCGGGTGCTGACGTCGGGCCGGGTCGGCGGCACCAAATTGCTGGCCGAGCAGTATGCCGACATCGTCGCCGCGTTTGCGGCCGAGAAAGCGCACGTATCGCGAGCGCATATCACCCTCAACCGCTTCGCCCACATCACCGACAGCCGCGAGGATGGCATGCGCTTTGCCGAGAACGCGCGCTATCAGTCGCGGCTCGCGTCGAGCCTCAGGCGCCGGCAGGAGGTCATGAAAGGGACCGTGTTAGTTGATGTGCCGTTCCCCGACGAACCGCCGCTCGAAACCATCTACAACGATCTGCTGATCGGCGATGTCGAGACGGTTGCCGAAAAGCTCGTCGCCGAGATCCACGCGACCAAGCCCGTGCACGTGTGCTTTTCGTTCAAGGTGGGCAACACGCCGCACACGGCGGCGATGCGCTCGATGGAGCTGATGATCGGCGAGGTCAAGCCGAGGGTCGAAAAGGCGCTCGGGCCCACGAGGCAGGCGTGAAGCTGCCGAGGAGTCGACGCGATGTCCGACGCGATCATTAACCCGCTGCGCGAGGCCAGCCCACCCTCACACTGAGCGCCCGAAGATTGTGCCTCGCGGGGCGAGGCCGCTGGCGTGTTCGTGTCCGGCACGGATTGGTTCCTCTCCCCTGGCATCGATCGCCGGACGCTCCTCAAGGGCGTGAGCAGTGCGGTGCTCGGCGTGCTCGCTTCCGCTTGGAGCCCATCAACGCCCAGCACGAGCAAAGCCGGCTCGAGCGCTTCGGCGCCGAGTGTGGCCGCCGCGGAGTCGGCCCCGGCGTCCGGCTTCCTCGAGAACCAGGAAACCGTCTACGTCTTCAACGTCGGCTCGAAGGACGTCACACTGATCGATGCCGCCAGCCGCCAGGTCCGCGCAACCAGGCCACTGGGCGCGTCCGTACGGTGGTTGTCCAATGAGCAGACGTACTGGGACGGGCGGCGGATCTGGACCTACGACTTTCCCAACGACCAGGTGCAGGCCATCGCGATCGACCCGAAGCAGGTTGCGGTCACCCGCACGATTGCCGGCCTCGGCAAAGGGCCGGGACACAGTCTGGTCGTGCTCCCTGACAAGAAAAAGGCCGCGATCAACGTGGCGGGTGACAACCTCATTGCCTTCCTCGACCTCGAGGCCGGCCAAGTGGATTCCACGCTGAAGACCGGCGCCTTCCCTTGAGACCTCCACCTCTCGCCGGACGGTCGGTTCGGCTATACACCGGAGCGCGAAGCGGACACGGTCTCGAAGATCGACATGATCAGCCGAAAGCTCGTCAAAACGGTCTCGTTCCCCGCCCGCAGCAAGCCGCACATGCTGCGTGTGTCGCCCGATGGGAAGGAGGTGTGGGTGCAAACAGCCGAAGCGAACACGAACGTCGTTCTCGGCGCTGATGACCTGTCAGTGCTCTCGACCGAACCGACCGGGAACTCGCCTGTGACGAACGCGTGGACGCCCGACCGGCGATACTCCATTATCACCAACAGCAAGGACACCGTCGCCCAGGTCTTCGATGCGAAGAGGTTCAAAGAGGTGAAGCGATTGACGATCGGCCAGGGCGGCACGAACATTGGGTTCAGCAAGGACGGCAAAACCGCATTCATCGCTGTAACCGGGGCGAACTCTGTGGCCGTCATCGATGTTCAGAAGCTCGCGGTCGAGAGCCAGATCAAGGCGGGGAGAGAGCCTCAGGGGCTGATCGTCCGGTAGATGATGCGTGCCTCTCGAGTAGCCATATGTCCTTCCTCTCGCGTGCTGTGTGCTCGAGGAGCTCACGAAGGCTCTCGAGCTCGCCGTGCCGTTGTTCGGCGGTGTATACGACTAAAGTCCGATTTGACCGCCGAGACAGACCTTCTACGATGCCGAGACACACCCTTCTACGATGTCGTCGTGCTCTTGAAAACAGGAGGTCGTATGAAATGGAAGGTCCGTCTTCACGTTGGCGTTTTGACTTTGGCACTAACAGTGCCGGGCATCGGAATCACGCCCACTGTCGGATACGCGCAAACCGAGTCGAAGGAGCGGCGGGACGACCGGCAGGGTGATCGGAAGGACTCGCGGGACACCAAGCAGGAGGGCCGCCAGGACGGACGTAGCCAAAAAGCGGAATGTAAGAAAGGGGATGAGAAGACGCGGTCCGAGTGCCGCCAGGAGAAACGGGACACTAAGCAAGACTCGCGCGGGACGGCCAGGGATATCAAGAAAGACTAGCGATCGACGAACGCCGCGAACGAGTCCGCTATTCGGAGACCAGCACGGCGCGAATCTTCGTCATGTAGCCTCCCGGGTCGGCGACGAACCGCCCCGTCAGCGGCCTGTGACCCGGCGCCGTGATCCTGATCGTGTGGCTCCCGGGCGCCAGATCGAGCGCGTACGACGCACGCTCGCGCGCGGTGCCGACAGCCTTGCCGTCGAGCGTGATCTCCGCGTCGAGCGGCACCGCCTCGACGACCAGCAGGCTGGGTATGGGCGTGCCCAACGAGCGCGCGGACATGCTGGCGCCCATCGCCATGCCCAACGCGCCGACGGCGACAGCCCCGCTGCCGGAACCGACCACGACGAGGCGGCCGCCCACTGCAGCGAATGCGAAGGCACCGGCGGCGGCCAAGCCTGGCGCGGCGAGGACGACGAGAGCGATGACGAGCGCGAGTGCGCGTCGGGCGGTCATGGCTCTTCCCTCTCAATCCGGTCGAGATGGTCCCGCCACTCGAGCCTCCGAGGGCGCGACGATGTTGGCTCCATACGCAATGTCCCTCTTATCATCGAATAATTCTCGCGCGCCGGCAATGTCCTGCCCGTCGCGTCGGGTCAAAATGACCGAGAAAACCGTTCGGGCAGGGTCAGTTAGCTCCGTTCGTCGGTATCTCGATCACGGCCAACACTCCGTAGTGATCTGACGGCCAGAGCGTGGTGCCGTCGGCTCGTCGGCGGGGAACATCGAGCACCACGCGGCTCTCCAGCACCCGCGGCATGCCATTGGCGCCGGGGACCACGAACACGAAGTCGATTCGGCGGGCTACCGTCGACTGGGCGGCGTGGACTTGCTGTCGGGACGTGGGACCCGTGGCGCCCGGATTGACGGCGCGGAAGGCGTCCACGAATCCCGCGCCCAGGAGCTCGGCGTACGCGTCCGCGCCCTCCCGTGTGTTGAAGTCCCCGGCGACGATGGCCGGCAGGGGGCCGCGCCGCGCGCCCACCAGCTCCGCGACGCGACGCAGTTGGCAGTCGTCGCGCGAGGTGTGCGTGGAATAGAAATCGAGCGGCCCGTGAGGGGTCTGGACCTCGACGCGTAGGAGCACACGCGGGAAAAGGCGATTGGCGCAGCGAGGGAGCGCGACGATCTCCGAGCCCACGATGGGAAAGCGGCTCAAGACGGCGGGCCCCTCGTTGAACCGGATCGCGGAGGTGATCGCCCGGTCGAGCCAGCCGATGCCGAAGACCTGCGATGTCGTCGGCGCGTGGATCCATTCGATGCCGAGAGCTCGGCCCAGACGCTCGACGACGTTGCCGCGCTTGCCCCCGACCGAGGCTTCCTGCAAGGCCACGACATCGGGACGGAGCGCGGCGAGCTGCTCGACGACGATCTCGAGCCGCTCGTTCAGGTCGGCGCCGTTGCCGATGAGCCCGGACCATGGACCTCCGTGCAGGACATTGAAGGTGACCACGCGTACCGTCTCCGCCTGGCTCTGGCCCACGGTCATCGCCAGCAGGAGACTCGCGACCACGACCGGTTGCCAAAGGATCGCGCGGCTAACAAGACTAACGAAATCGTACTGGTGGCCCCAACCCGCTACGCCCGACGTTGACGACGACATTCGCAGTGACCGGGCGGGCACAAGTGGCCTCATGATGCCGAGAATACGCCGCCGGGGAGCCAAGTATCTGCGATCCTGCGCCTTGCCCGGAATGTTCGATCAAGGGCGCGATCCGGCGAGCCCGGATCCGGGAGCAGCACGATTCAGGGAATTGCCTTATTGTTTCGAGTGTTCTTTAGTGCTGCCATGAGATGAGCAACCCAAAGGAGCGTCGCCATGCCAACGGTGCAGTGGCGCATCACCGACCCGAAGCGATTCCCAGAACACGAATATTGGGACGTCGCGAACTCGGCAAGCGACCTCGGGGAGGCTCTCGTCGCTCTATCGGCGATCGGAGAAAACCAGTTGCAGCGACAGGGTCGCCCGTTCCGCGCGGGCAGTCGGTAGCATGGCAGTCCACGACCTCTGGTACAAGAACGCGATCCTCTACTGTCTGGACGTCGAAAAGTACATGGATGCGAATGGCGATGGCACCGGCGACTTCGAGGGGCTCCACCGCCGGCTCGAATATCTCGCGGGTCTCGGCGTGACTTGCCTGTGGCTGCAGCCGTTTTATCCATCGCCTAACCGTGACAACGGATACGACATCAGCGACTTCTACGGGGTCCATCCCAAGCACGGCACGGCCGGCGACTTCGTAGAGTTCATGAACCACGCGAAGGCGCTCGGGCTTCGAGTCATCATCGACCTCGTCGTGAACCACACCTCCGATGCGCACCCTTGGTTCCAGTCGGCGTGCGCGGACCCGCAGTCGCCGTTCCGCGACTGGTACGTCTGGTCCGACGAGCGCCCCAATGACTACGACAAGGGTATGGTCTTCCCGGGCACCCAGAAGTCCACGTGGACGTTCAGCGACACGGCAGGCATGTGGTACTTCCACCGCTTCTACGACCACCAGCCTGATCTCGACACCTTCAATCCATCCGTACGGCACGAGATCACCAAGATCATGGGCTACTGGCTGGAGCTCGGGATCTCAGGCTTCCGCATGGACGCCGTGCCTTTCATCGTAGCGAGGAAGGGCGCGGCCATCCCGACGCAGCGTGACTTCGGATTCCTCCACGAGCTCCGGCAGTTCCTGCAGTGGCGATGCCGCGATGCCGTCATGCTCGCCGAGGCAAACGTGCCGCCAGACGAAAGCATGGAGTTCTTCGGTTCGGAAGGCGACCGGCTGCAGCTCATGCTGAACTTCCCGGTCAACCAACGCCTTTTCTACGCGCTCGCCACCGGTGACATCGGGCCGCTCACATGGGCGCTTCAGCAGACGTCGAAGAAACCCGACCCAGCTCAGTGGGTCCATTTCCTTCGGTCGCACGACGAGCTCGATCTCGGGCGGCTGTCGCCCGAGCAGCGCGCGGCCGTTTTCAAGGAGTTCGCGCCGGACAAGTCGATGCAGCTCTACGACCGCGGCATTCGTCGCCGGCTAGCGCCCATGATGAAGAACGATCGACGGCGGCTGGAGCTCGCGTTCAGCCTGCTGTTCTCACTGCCCGGGACCCCGATGATGCAATACGGCGACGAGATCGGCATGGGTGATGATCTCACCATGGAGGAGCGCGAATGCGCTCGGACGCCGATGCAGTGGACGAACGAGCCGCGCGGCGGCTTCTCGCGGGCAGAGCGGACGGTGCGACCTGTCGTCAACGACGAGATCTACGGTTACGAGAAGGTGAACGTCGCGCAGCAGCGCCGCGATCCGGAGTCCCTGCTGAACTGGACCGAACGCCGGATCCGGATGCGCAAGGAATGTCCCGAGCTCGGCTGGGGTGACTTCACGGTGTTGCGGGTCGATGCCCCCGAGGTGCTAGCGATCCGGTACGACTTCCGTGGCGTGTCCATGCTCACCCTCCACAACTTTTCGAGCCGACGGCAATCCTTCGCCGTCGATCCCAGAACCGATAACAGTGGCCTACTGGTCGACGTTTTCGACGAGCACCACAGCCGGTCCGAGAGCAGCGTGCACGAGGTCGCGCTTCCGCCGTACGGTCATCGCTGGTATCGCGTGGGTGCCCCGGACAACGCGCTTAACCGAACGAGCTTTTAGTCAGCTGATCGGGACTCGACGCCACGTGCATCGGTCGTCGAGCTGCTAGTGATCCCGCCGATCTCCCACCGCCTTGGACTGCAAGCGCGCTCTCGGCGGGCCGGGTTGTACCCCGTCGCTCATGAATACTGCCCCGTCTTGATCCAGGCGCGCAAGACCTCGGCCACGCTCCAGGCCTGCGCGACACAGCCCGGGGGGTAAGGGGATCGTCGGCATCGAAAATTTCACTGATCGAGCCGACGCAAGCCTCCGAGAGATGGGCCGAAAATCCCTCCAGCATTCGGTGCACCGCCTCGCGGTCGTGGGGGTGTGTCCGCATCCAGGCATCCACGAAAGGACCGATCAGCCACGCCCACACCGTACCCTGGTGATACGCGGCATCGCGGGTGCGGAGGTCGCCGTCGTAGCGAGGCCTGTAATCGGGATGCCCCGGCGCCAGCGATCGCAGCCCCACAGGCGTCAACAGCCGCGCTCGCACGGTCTCGAGGACTGCCGCCCAGCGGTCGGGATCGAGCACTGGATGCCGAAGCGCAATCGCCAGGACCTGGTTGGGACGACAGGCAGGATCGTCGCCGCTCTCGCCGTCCACGACGTCGTAGAGATAGCCGCCTTCGGGATACCAGAAACGCGCGTTGAAGGATGCGCGAGCCAGCTCGGCATGCTCGTGCAGCGCGCGGCCAGCGGCCTCATCGCCAGTCGTGATCATCCATCCTTCCAGCAACCGCAGGGCGTTGTACCAGAGGGCGTTGATCTCGACGGCCTTCCCACGCCGCGGAGTTACCACCCAGTCGCCGACCTTCGCGTCCATCCAGGTCAGCGGATAGTCGGCGGCGCCCTGACGCAGGAGGCCATCTTTCGGATCCATACCGATGCCGAATCGTGTGCCGGCCAGGTGCCGCTCGATGATCTCTACCATCGTCGGCAACAGAAGCTGGAGCGTTGCAACATCGCCGACCACGTCCACGTACCGGTCGAGCGCGTGAAAGAACCAGAGCGTTGCATCGGCGGTGTGGTACAGGCCCTCTGTCCTTCCCTCCGGAAAGAGGTTCGGGATGAGGCCGTCACGCACATAGTGTGCGAAGGTCCGAAGGATGTAACCGGCCTCGAGGTGCCGGCCCGTCGTCAGTGTGAGTCCCTCGAGGCTGATCATCGTGTCGCGCCCCCAATCGGTGAACCAGTGATAGCCGGCCACCACGCTCCGGACCTCGTCGCCAGTTGCCTTCGCACGTGCCGCATCCTCCACGCGGCCGATCGGCGTGACGATGAACTGGTCGGCCGCCAGGACCAACTCCGCGGCGCGTCCGCGGCGCGCAGGCGGCGGCGCCGCCTCGATCAGTCGTCGGCGCCGCGTGTGCTCGGCCGCCCATGCCGCGGTCGGCTCGAGGGCTCGCAGTGTCTGCCAGCTCTCGACCGAGGCCACCAGCGTGGCGGCGTCGTTGGAGGTCAGATCGAGGCGGAAGTAGCCCGGACTCCAGAGGTCGCCAGCGGCCTCGTAGCCGCGTCGCTCCTCCATACGGTATAGGACCTGCTGCAGCGTTCGCTCGTCGATGGTGAAGGCCGCGCCCTCGGCGTGGAGCTCGAGCCGGAGTGGTGGTAGCGCCCCACCGACCGTGATCTCATAGCGTCCCTCCGTCGCAGTCAGGACAGGCCGGCCCGGCAACGGTTCGCTCACTGGCGCATGGTGAGGGCGGAAGGGCGTCGAAGGCCGGAGAGTCAGGCGGAGAATACCGTCGCCACGTGCCACCAGGTAGCGGACGTATACAGTGTTCTGGCCATGGGGCATGAGGACGCGCTTTTCGAGCCGAAAATCACCGAGATCGTAGAGCCATACCGGCAGCCCGTCGTCGAGCTGGAACTCGATCAGGCTCCGCGAGTGGGCGGGCCCGAGCGCCCCCACGCGCTCCTCGGCACTCAGGACTACGACCGTCCGGTCGGGCAGGCGCACACGTTCCCAGAGGTGGCTCAGGAGCACCATGCGTCCGAGTGGGGCGGGCAGTGCGGCCACCAGCAGTCCGTGGTGCCGGCGCGTGACAGGACCCGCGACAGTCCCCGACGCGTAGCCACCGAGGCCGTTAGTGACGAGCCATTCCGGCTTCAAGAGCTCCGGCTCGTCGATTTCGTCCACGCGCCATGGGAGCCGGCGGACGAGTTCAGCCATCCGTCTCACCTTCCCGTTCCGGTCGCATGACGATCGCCGATTCGACGGACAGATGCCAGCCCTCGTCGCCCTCGACCGGTGGTGCCCCGAAGGAGCGCACAAAGGGGCGACGAGCCTCTCTCATCGCCAGCCCGCGCGACGATCGGTCGCCGCTCAGGACTCTCGTCGGTCGCCTATGTCGATGAGCGCCAGGCCGGTCTCGGGGTCGCTGCGTTTCGCGAGGGCTCGAGGTGATTCGGTGAGCACGAGCTCGAGGGTCGGCCATACTCGAGCGCTCAAGACGTGGCCCCCATGCGCAGAGCCGTCGGCCTTGCCGACCACCACATGGGCATGAACCTTGGGATCGCCCTTTTCCAGCGCGATGTCACCGACGAGCGTCAGTACCTCGACTTGCTCACGCACCGGGATCCGGCTGTACTCCCGGCGCTCGCGGTCGAAGTAACCGAGCATCACCTCGCTGAACGCGCCGATGGCCGTAAAATGCGCGGCATTCATTCGCTCGCGCCTGGCGAAGCTGGTCAGTGTGGCCATCAGCTCGTCGCCCTTGTCGAACACGAGCGCCCAGGTCTTGAGTCCGTCTTCGTGGAGCATCGTCGCCCTCATGGATTCCTCCTCCGGTAGCCTCCGGCCGCGCCGGCTCCTGGACCATCCGTTCAGCGGAGACAAGAGCAAGCCCTGTGCCGCAGGATCCAGGACGTGCGATGCCGACACGGGCGACGAATGTGACGATGCCGCCGGTTCAGACGCGTGCAACATTTACGCGCTCGGGTAAAACCGCTACGGCAGCCGGATGACGTGGCTGCGGCTTCGCGCCAGCGTTGCCCACGACGCGAGCGTTCCAGCCGTCAGATCGGATCGCACCGAGCGCCGAAGGTTGGGGAGAGTCGAAGCGGATCGCGCGCGAGCATAGATGATAACGGCCCAGCCGTTTTCGGCACCCTCACCCCCGCCCCCGGCACAGCAATGACCAGAAGCCGCATCTGGGGCGAGATACTAGATGCTGACGTGTCTATGGTTGACATCAATCAAATGTCAGAGTGTTCTAGTTCCGCCATAAACCTTCCCCTGGAGGTGCAGCCATGAAACGCGCTCGTCAGCAAACCGCGCTTGTGTGTCGAATAGGTCGTGTCTTCGCCTTTGTCTTGGCAGTTCTTTCCTCGGGGCCGGCTGCAGAAGCGGGTATCGTCGTCGCGTCCGGAGATTTCACTCCGGTCTTTTCCCTCACGGATGATTTCCCTAACCCTGCCAATCTGGGCAATCAACAGTTTTTCTCGAACGTTTTAGGGGCAGGTACCGAGGTCCTCGTATTGGCCTCGGGTTTGAACTCGTTTGCCGGCGCGGAGGTTAACGCGTACTACAACAGCCTCCCCGGCGTGACTTCCACTCTGTTGTCATCACTTTCGACGGTCACTGCCGCGGATCTCGCGGGTAAGCACCTGTTCGTTGCGCCTGGGCCGGACGCATTTACGGCGGCCGAGATCGCGGCAATCGCTGCTTTTTTGGTTGTCGATGGGAGCATGTTCGTGTTGGGCGATGGCACTCTCCCTTTCTTGAGCGCGGGGATCAATGACCTGCTCTCCGGCGTTGGCAGCGGGCTCTCACTGGGTACGACGGCCTTCGACATCGGTGACCAATCGGCGACGGGTACTTAATCGTTGCGCATTCGTTGACCTCGGGCGTGACGTCGTTCAATTACGGAGCCACTGTACTCGTGAGCGGAGGGGATGGGTTGTTCCTGACGAACGACCTGCAACCTTTCGTGGCTATTGACGGCGCAGTGTCAGCTCCCGAACCGGGCACTCTGACGCTTCTGGCTATCGGCCTTGTTGCGTTAGCCGGCCGGCGGGTCAGGTCGCATTGAAATTGCGCCGCAACCGAGCTCGCGGCACGAGGGGCGAGCGACTATGACGGTGCATTCACCGCAATGACGAAGGAGCGGGCGGCGGAAGCGCCGGTCGTCGCGGCAACGCCGACCTTCGTCCAGGATCGGCGCAGCAACGAATCCTCCGCGCCGTTCCAGAGGCGCGAATCCCCGCTCGAGCGATGACCTCGATCATCGAGGTCGGACGGAACGCATGGCGTCGGCTCCATTCCGACGACAGCGGCGTGCTCGTGGACGCCGCGGACTACTACCACGCTGTGTACTGGGCCGTCAGCCGAGCGCAAAGCTACGTGCTCATGTCGGGCTGGCAGTTCGACAGCGGTGTGCCACTCCTGCGCGGAGTCGACGTGCCGTCCGGCGCCGATGTACGCTTTCTGAAGTTCCTCGACGGCGTGTGCCGGCGACGCCCCGAGCTTCGTGTCTACCTGCTCGCGTGGGACTTCCACCTCATCTTCGCGGGTGAGCGCGAGTGGCTCCAACGCGTGATCTTTCACTGGATGACGAGCCCGAACCTTCGCTTCCGCTTCGCCGATCATCCGGCCGCGGGCGGCTCTCATCACCAGAAGTTCGTCGTGGTCGACGGCGGCCTCGCTTTCGTGGGCGGCATGGACGTCTGCGAGGCGCGGTGGGACGACCGCCGCCATCTCGCCGACAACCCGCTACGGCTTAGTCACGGGCGCCCGCAGAAGCCCTATCACGACGTGCAGGCGTGGCTGGCCGGCCGCGAGACGGCGCACGCGCTCGAGGATCTTTTCACCGAGCGATGGCGGCGCGCCGGCGGCCCACCGCTCGAGTTGCGGTCGGCGAACCGCCCCGAGGTGTCGGTGCGGGGCTCGCTGCCGACTGGCGGGACCACGATTGCGCTCAGCCGGACCGACCCACAACCCGACGGCAACACCATCCGCGAGGTGGAGCGCCTCTTCGAGGATGCCATCGCCGCCGCCGACCGCCTGATCTACGTCGAGACGCAGTATCTCAGCAGTCGGCGCATGCGGGAGGCTCTTGCGCGACGCATGCGCGCGTCAGGCAGAGCTCGGCCCGAGATCGTCATCGTCGTGAACGAGCAGGCAGAGGCGTTGAAGGAAGAACTCGCCGTCGGGCTGCGGCAGGCCCGGAACCTCGAAGTACTGCGAGACATCGCGGCCAGGACCGGCTGCGCGCTGGGCTGTTACTTCTCGCTGTGCGACGGCGTGCACGAGACGTTTCGCGCGACTTACATCCACTCGAAGCTCATGATCGTCGACGACCGGTTCCTCACCGTCGGGTCCGCCAACCTCACCAACCGCAGTATGGGCCTCGACAGCGAGCTGCACGTCGCGTGGGAGCACGAGGGGGAAAGCGGCCGGCTCGTCGACGCCATTCGGAACCTGCGGGTGAGCCTGCTCGCCGAGCACGCCGGGCTCTCCTCCGCGGATGCGGCGGGCCTCGAGGCCATCGCGGGGCTAGTCGCACGACTCGACGCCCTCGCGGATCGGGGCGGGGCGCGGCTGCAGCGCCACGGCGCGCCCACAACGGCGCAGCGGACGGCCATGCAGCTCGTCGATCCCGACGATCTTCCGTTCGATCCGGAAACGACTGCGGCTGACGAGGCCGCGGGCACGTTGGACCCGAGCGACGAGCACACCGCACGCCGCCGCCTGCCGATCCTAGCGACCGCGGTTGGTGGCGTTGGCGCCGCTGTCCTCGCTGGCCTGCTCGCGCGCTACATCGGGCGCGCGCGACGCTGACAAATTTTTGCGGCTACTTCTTCAGCTCGTCGACCGCCTTTTCGACCTTTTCTCCCGGCTTTCTTCGAAGGCCCTGCCCCTGGGTCTTGTCCTGCCCGAGCGCGGAACTAGCGCCCGGCCGGGACCTTCTCCCGTGTGCGCTCCTTGTCCAGCTGCTCCGCGGCCTCGATGGGCTCGAGCCGCCACCCGAGGGCCTTGGCCGAGAGCTGGGTTACCTCGGCGCCGTAGAGGAAGATGATGGAAGAGTAGTAGACCCACATGAGGATAACGATCATAGAGCCAGCGGCGCCATAGACCGACGCGACGGAGCCCTGCCCCAGGTACATGCCGATCAGCTCCTTGCCTATCGTGAAGAGCAGAGCCGTCACGGCGCCGCCAAACCAGACGACACGCCAAGCGATCAGCACGTCGGGAAGGATCTTGAAGGCCGCGCAGAAGAGAAATGTCAGCACCGCGAACGAGATCATGCCGTTGACGATCTGCATGAGGAGTTCCTGCCCGGCGACGTGCCCTGCGCTCCACCGTGCAAGAGCCGCGAGCGCTGCACTGACGGTTAAAGAGACGAGTAAGAGGAAGGCGATCACGAGCATCATCGTGAACGAGACCACCCTGCCCCAGATCAGTCGCATTAGCGTTTGGCGCGTCTTCTCGGACTTGATCTGCACACCCCAAAGGCTGTTGAGCGCGGCCTTGAGCTGCACGAATGCGCCAGTCGCGCCGAAGATGAGCGTACCGATGCTGACGACCGCGGCCGCGCCGCCGCCCCCCTTGGAGGCGCGGGAAATGACGCCGGCGATGAACTGGGCGCTGTCGGGTCCCATGAGTGATTCAAACTGCCTCTGGATCTCGGCGCTGGTCTGGTCTCGCCCGAAGACCATCCCGGCGAGCGCGACAACGAGGAGTAGGAGAGGGGCGAGGGAAAAGATCGTGAAGAAGGCGATGGAGGCGGCGAGAGCGAGACCGTCGTCCTCGATCAACTCGACCGCGGCGCCGTAGAGCACCTCCCACGTCCGACGCAGTTTCTTGACCACATTCAAAAGCTACTCCGCCTCGGCATGGTCCGCGAGTGCGGCGTGCTCGCCTGGCGCGCGCTCATGGTGAATGATTTACACACTCCCGGCGACAACTGTTAAGGTCGCCGAAGGCACCGTGTGGACGCGCGACGGCTGGCGCGGCGTCAACGACTCCCAGCAGCGTGCCGGCCATCCCGGCCAAGGCGTGTGGGCGCTACCCCTTCACCGTGCGCTAGGGTCGTGTAAAAACGATCGCTCCATGTAGGTGAGCCGCGTCAAACTTGCTCTGTTCTTCGTCGTACGGATAGTTACGCGACGCGGCAGTCGCGCAACACCGTGCCGACCACGTGCAACTCGCGCCGGTTTGGCGCCGTCCTCAGATCAGTCTCTGAATGGTGTCACACCTCATCACTTCGCCCCCCCATGGTGGCATCGAAGCTCAGCGAAATCGTGGAAGACGCTGCCCGCGGCTGTCGTGCGAGTTGGGAGTGAGCAATCCGGGTGAGCCGCGCAGTAGCCGACCCGGCGCGTGGGCCGGGATCGGAGGTCACTGTCGACGGGGCCCGCGGGCCTGGCATGTGAGTTGCCGTACTTTCGCGGTGTGGACATGAGGTGCTCAGATCAAACGCTGCACCGACGACGTTGGTGTCCAGTGCGCCGTGAAATCCAATGTCAATCGCGGGGTGATCTATGAGCGGCGATAGAGAAGCGCAGGGAAACTTCACCAAGACGAAGGCCGGGCACACGGTCAACCGGCTGATGACTGAACAGAAAAATCGGGCCGCCGAGAGTTTACGCCGCCTCGCCTGCATTGTCCGAAATACGACCCTCACGGAAAACGATGCCGGCGGCCAAATCGGGAACTACAGAAATCGGACCGCGGCCCGACTGGACTCGATGGCGACCTATGTGCGCGGAGCTGATTTCTCGACGATCCTTCGGGACGCCAGCCAGTTCGCACGGCGTCGACCGGAGGTGCTACTCGGCGGCACGATCGCGACAGGGTTGCTCGTGGCGTACTTCCTCAAAGCGTCGAAGCGCGGCGCGGCTGAGCCTTGGAGCTCGGCGGCAGGTCGCTGGCACGAGGCGCTCCAGAAGAGCGCGCAAGTCGTTTCGTCGGCTGCCGACACGCTGAAACAGCGTGCCGGAGCACGAGGCTTGAGTCCTGAAGCTGTTGTCGAAAAAGTTACCGGGAATCAGCCCGAGAAGCACATCGCCATCGTCGGCGATCGCTTAATGGGAGGACAGCATGAAAGCGACAACGTTGTTGAAAAACGATCACACGGCGGTCAAGAAGCTGTTCGCTGATTTCGGCCGTACAACGGCTCGCGCCGCCAAAAGGCGTCAGGCGCTGATCGACCAAATCGCCCAAGAGCTAGAGATTCACTCCACCATCGAGGAAGAGATCTTCTATCCGGCTGTCAAAAACGTGCGCGGTGGGCAGAGCCTCGTCAGTGAGGCCAAGTCCGAGCACGAGACAAATACCCCTAATATAGAGGTGACTTATGCGACATATCGTTGCGCTCTTCGTTGTGGTGGCGCTGGTGGGTTCGAGCGCGCTGGGCTGGGCCGACTCGAAGTCTACAGCCGTCGAGATTGGATCCGCCGCTGGAAGCGGGTTCGGGACGATGATCTACGCGCCGATCAAGGCCACGTTCTGCGTTCTCGGCGGAATTGGCAGCGGACTGACCGCGATCGTGTCGCCGCCGACGGCGGGCAAAGTGGCGATGGCGACCTGTGGCGGGTCCTGGACGGTGACTCCCGACATGATGCGCGGCCACGAGAGTCTCGAATTCGTCGGGAATACCACTCCCCGCCGGACGAGCGCCCTCCAGTAGACGCACACATCGCCGACCGAGGCGCGATCGGGGATTCCCGGTCGCCCTCGGTCCCGCGTTGCGGGAGATGATCCAACCCGCGACTCGCCAAGCGTCGCATGCCGCGCTCGAACGCTTCCTAGACTCGCTCGATTCGCCCTTCCGGGAAATCGCAGCCCTCGACGGCGAGCAGTCTCGGGAGCCGGAACCGCGGGACATTGACGACGGCCGACACGCAATCCCCGCGGAAATCTGAGGGGTGGCGGCAAACTGAGACTTGTAAAGTAAGTTGGCTCCCTTACTTTCGGAGCGCCCGCCTGACTACCTACTTCCACCGGGGAAGTCACGAATCGAGGGACGGCAATGACGAAATGAAGGCCACCCTGCAGCGCATCGAGCAAACTCTTGCCCGGATTGAACGCGAGACGAGGGCGAAAGACCGATCCCGCTCATCCCTACCTGTGCCGGCGACACGCGAGACCGACTTCGTGCTCGATCCGCACGCGGCTCACGACCGCGGCATTCCGACCGCGCGAAGCATCTCCGGCGAGAATCGGGCGTAGTACGGCGTGTCGAGCAGCGAGTCCGAGCCCTTCTTCAACAGCGTCTGACTGAGCACCTGGAAGCTCGGATACGGCGACCGACGGGTGTAGACCCCACCCACGCAGAAGTCGCTCCCGGGATGAGCCTCGAATACCTGAAACTCGCTCAGCTCGCCGCCGGCCAGACGCGAGTTCAAGCGGCTCACGAACCCCAGGAGATCAGGCAGAGCCTGCCGCGTGTCTGGGTGAATCACAAACAGCGTCTCAAGGGTCCCGGAGGCCGCCTGATCAGCGAACTCGCGTACGAGGGCCATGATGTCGCCGTCAAGCTCAAGCGGGTCGTCGAGAGCGAAGGGCCGGATCTCGAACCGTATCGTCTGCTTGAGGCGAGCCGCGCGCGCGAAGGGGCAAACGGGGAGCCCGCCGAAGACTTCGTGCGGTTGCTCGATGAACTCCTCTGACCACCTGATGACAGCATCGAGGACAGCGCCTTCGCGGCTGGTGACGACGGGTGTGGCGGGTCCCATTGATGGACCTAGAGAGCAACGGACGTGCCACGGGTCTGCGGGGCGCGCCGCCCAGAAGCGCGATGCTCTCTACGTGATACGTGGTGTGCAACGCAAGGCACTCATGCACGAACCCCGCAGCGAATGTGATGCCCGGGGGCTCAGAGAGCACGGAGTAGTCGGACAGCCGGGGCCGCCGGCGCCTGGCAACAATTACCGACTCTTCACGCAAGAGTTACTCGGTGAATCTACGAAGGCGAGCCAGAAAACGCGCCGGCCCGTGCGCGCCCCAGGCGCTCGGCGAAAGCGTAGCAGCCTCAACGGGAGCGCCCCCGACACGAGCTCGGTGGCGCTGCTCCTCGTCGATGTCATCAACGAGTTCGCCTTCCCCGAGGCACGCGCGCTCTTCTCGCGCGGCGCGCACTCCCGATGGCGAGAGCGCTCAGCGACTCCAGCAGCGCGCGAAGGGTGCCGGGGTGCCGATCGTCTACGCCAAGCACTCCGGCTTCTACGAGTCGAGCCTGGGCGTGCTCCTCGACCATCTCGGCGTCAGGCGGCTGATCGTGACCGGACTGACCACTCCGCAGTGCGTGCCGTTCACGGCCGGCGACGCGTACATGCGCGACTTTGAGCTCGCGGGTGCCGCGCGATTGCGTCGCGGCGGCGGACGCCGGCCAGCACCAGCAGGCACTCACCTTCATGAGCCGCTTCTTCGCGGCCGATACCCGGCCATCGACCCACCGTGCCCTGCGTCGCTTGCGCCGACGATAGCTCGCCTCAGGCCGGCACCTGCTGGCCCTTTGCTTCACGGCTCCAGGCCCGATGCCTGGCGATCGCCTTGATCAGCTCCGCGGCCACTCTCGCCGCGTCACCGTCGGCGCCGACGACCACGCCTTCCTCGATCTCGCCGGCCGTCGCCGGGGCGCGCCTGGCACCGTTGTGGTTCAGCAACAGTTCGGTGCCCTCGCCCGTCGCCGCCAGCGCCTTGCAGTGCTTGTAAGCTTCGTTGACGAAGAGCACCGCCATCGCGTCGGCCTTGAGCGCCTTCACGCTCTCGGTTCCGCCCGGCACGAACACCGCGTCGAAGAGCACCGAGCCTACCGTGAGCAGGCTGAAGTCCACCGGAACCTTGACGCCGCGCGTTCCGGTCGAGCGTGCCGCCTCTCGGCGCGACCACCTTGGCCACCGCCCCCGCCGCCGACAGCGCCTTCTTCATCGCCTCGACCGCGGCCGAGTCGACGCCGTCGGCGGCGAGGATCGCCACCTTCCGGGTCTTGGCGGTGTCCTTGATGGTGTTGGCCATGCTCAGCGCCGCCGACGCGCTCGAGTGCGCGCGCCGGGCCTGCGCGCGTCTGGGCTCGAAATCCTCTGGATCGCCATCGGCGGGGATGCTGCGATTCAGCGGCGGCTCCACGTTCGGGATCGCGGGCAACCCGAGCCCCTCGGCGACCTGCTCGGCCAGTCCCCGATCGACGTTCGCGAGCATCGCCGACCATGCGCTCGCGAATGGCAGCGGCCTCGACCTTGCCGAGCTCGAAGCGCAGAGCCTGAACGATGTGATCCTTCTCGGTCTCCGACTGACTCCTCCAGAAGAGCGTCGCCTGGCTGAAGTGATCGAAGAACTTCTCGCCCCGGCGCCGCGCCTTCGTCGTCGGTGATGCGTTCCGGGTAGCTGACGAAGCCACCCATCCGCGCGCCGGCCTGAAACGGGCAGCCGCCGCCGAGCGTGTTCGGCTCGTAGCTCGCGCGGCTGGTGTTGATCGTCTGTCGCATGTGGCCGTCGCGCTGGTTGTTGTGCACGGGCGCGACGGGCCGATTGATCGGGATCTCGTGGAAGTTCGGGCCCGCCGAGCCGGATCAGCTGCGTGTCGGTGTAGGAGAACAGCCGCCCCTGCAGCAGCGGATCGTCGGTGAAGTCGATCCCCGGCACGATGTGGCCGGGGTGGAACGCGACCTGCTCGGTCTCCGCGAAGAAGTTGTCGGGGTTGCGGTCGAGCGTCAGCCGGCCGACCCGCTGCACGGGCACGAGCTCCTCGGGCACGATCTTGGTGGGGTCCAGCAGATCGAAGTCGAACGCGTGCTCGTCCTTCTCCTCGATCACCTGCAGGCCCAGCTCCCACTCGGGGATAGGCGCCGGTCTCGATCGCCTCCCAGAGATCGCGCCGGTGGAAGTCGGGATCCTTCCCGGAGATCTTCTGCGCCTCGTCCCACAGCACCGAATGCACGCCGAGCAGCGGCTTCCAGTGGAACTTCACGAAGCGTGACTCGCCTCGATCGTTGACGAGCCGGAAGGTGTGCACGCCGAACCCTTCCATCATGCGGAAGCTGCGCGGGATCGCGCGGTCCGACATGACCCACATGATCATGTGCATCGATTCCGGCATCAGCGAGATGAAGTCCCAGAACGTGTCGTGCGCCGATGCGGCCTGCGGGATCTCGTGGTGCGGCTCCGGCTTCACGGCGTGGATCAAGATCGGGGAACTTGATCGCGTCCTGGATGAAGAACACCGGGATGTTGTTGCCGACGAGATCGAAGTTGCCTTCTTCGGTGTAGAACTTCACGGCGAAGCCGCGCACGTCGCGCGCCAGATCGGTCGAGCCGCGCGAGCCGGCGACGGTGGAGAAGCGCACGAACACGGGCGTCTTCGCGGCCGGGTCTTGCAGGAACCTCGCCTTCGTCAGCTCGGACAGCGACTCGTAGACCTGGAAGTGGCCGTGCGCGGCGGCGCCCCGGGCGTGCACGACGCGCTCGGGAATGCGCTCGTGGTCGAAATGGGTGATCTTCTCCCGCAGGATGAAGTCTTCGAGCAGCGACGGCCCGCGCGCGCCCGCCTTGAGCGAGTTCTGGTTGTCGTTGATCCGCGTGCCCTGGTTGGTCGTCAGCATCTCGTCCACGCCGCTCTCGCGGAACGGCTCCAGCGCCTGCAGCTTGTCGTTCGTGACATTTCCGTTCGTGACGTTGTTGTGGTCGGTGGCTTTGTCGCGCTTTGTGCGCTTGGCGCTCCGCTTGGTGCCCACGGGAAACCCTCCTGAAAAATGTCGAACGACGAGGCGATGGAAGCCCATCGCGCCGGGGTACTACAAGCCCGTCTCTCGGAGACGCAAGGGGCGTGCCGTGGTGGCAACTCGGCCCGGCGGTTCGGGAGCGGCGCGATTGCGCGAAAATCGTTCGCGCTTTGGGGGGACAACGGCACGTCGCCGTGTCGTAGTCAGCATCGTTCTGCAAGAGTTACCGGGTAACGACTACCACCTGAATGTCTTTTTACGTTGCTCTCGACTTCTCCCCTCAACCGGAGTGTCGCGCCCGTGATGCTTCGACGAGTCGCTCGGCATGCCCGCGGTGCTGCCGCCGCCTGAGGAAGAGAAGGAAGTAAGGTCGGCAATCGGCGCGGCGCGAGCGAAGATGGCCCGAAAGCAATCGCCGTAACTCAACGTGGCGGGGCGTCGGCGGCGGGGGCGCGATGAAGCGCCCCGTCATGATCTCCCCCGTGGTCGCGAGGCCCTGCCAACTCCACGTGCCGCGTCGGCGAAGCTTCTTCACGGCGTGTAATTCGCGCCGGTATTCTTGGGGCACCATTCACGGCCCGGTCGTATCCGCTCACGTTTTCCATACCGTTGTACTTGGCAGACGCCTTGCTCCTCCAAGGAAAGGAACTCAATGAAGCAGCTGATTCTTACCGGTTTGGTCGTGGCGATTGGTCTCGCGCCGGCGTGCCCTCGAGGAGGAACTCTGGACCATCCATTCGAACCCAGGAAGCTCGCTTGATTGACGCTGTCATCTTGAGCGACCTGCGCTCTCGGCCCCCGGTACAACTATCCCGACACCTGGCAGCGTCGCACGGCCGCGATCCGGAACGAGCGACGAGGCAATTGTATGGAGACGTCGCCATGGTTCGTGCTGTTGCCGTCCTGTTGGTGCTGATCGTCGTTGTGCTCTCGGGGTGCGCTTCGACGTCTCCGCCTCAACCCACCGCGCGTCCGTTCGAGAACCTCCGACGGCTCGTTGTCGTCGCGTCCGGCGATACCACCTTCGCGGTGACCGAGCACAGCGCCGAGCCCGGCCGCACGTTCGACGAGATCCTCAAGTGGGGCTCATTTGGGGGGTGGTGGAAGCCCGCCGCCGACCTCGCCCACCGAGGGATCAACTGGCTGCTCCAGCTCAACCGCAAGTCCGACGCCAGCGCGGGCCTCGGGGGCGTCTCGCCGCGCGAGGTGGTCGCCGCGGCCTTCGCCTCGACTCTCCTCGCGAGCGGACAGTACGACGACATCAGCACGCTCACGGCCGAGCCCATCGGCGACGATCGCCGAGGCGCGGACGCGATCGTACGGCTCGCCGTGCCGGCCTGGGGCCTGGTGCGCGTGCGCGAGGGCGAACCCGACCTTCACTCCGCGTTCGCGGACGTGCACGCCGAACTGGTCTTGCGGGGCACGGGCGTCGTCGTCTGGGAGCGCACCGAGGACGTCACGGATCTCGAGCGTGTGCCCCTCGCCACGTTCACCGCCGATCGTAAGTTCACGCGCCAGCAGCTGATCGACGTGCTGGAACGCGCGGGCCAACGCCTCGCCAGCGAGCTGCTCTATGCGCGAAGCGCCGGCCGATGAACGCCGGCCGCTCGGTGGCGATTGCGGCGCTCCTGTGCAGCCTGGCGCTGGCTTCGGGCGCCGGGTGCGCGCGCAATCAGGGGCTCGACGTGCGCTACCCGGAGGCCGGCGTCAACCGCGCGCTGCTGGCCTCGGTACCGCCGCAGCGCGTCGGCATCAGCCCGGTCGTCGATCGTCGACTGGACACGAGCCGTATCGGCTCCCTGCCGAAGGACGGCCGAGTCATCGTGACGCGCCGCCCCGTCAGCGACATTGTGCGCGACGCGCTCACGGTCGAGGTCAGCCGTAACGGTCACGCGGTGCTTCCCGACGCCCAGGATGTGGTGCTCGCTGCCGAGGTCGAAGAGTTCTGGCTCGACGTGGTCGTCGGCCACTCGCATGCGCAGTATGTCGGCAAGGTCGTGCTCGCGCTCGCCGTGGTCGACGGCCGCAACGGCGAAACGTTGTTCACCAGGCACTACGCTGGCACTAAACGTCGCGAGGCCGATGCCGACGCCAAGGACGTCGCCCGCGAGGTGATGGACGCCGCGCTGGCCCGCACGCTGCACGACTTCGCCACTGACCCGAAAGTGGTCGCCGCGTTCGGCCGTCGCGCTCGCTGACGTGACCAGTAGCACAACGGTTCCGCAGTATCAGATGCGCAAGGCCCACTCGACCACGCCCGGTGAGGAACCGCGCAGGGCCCGATCGCTCCTCACCCTCTCCCTGCTCCCCTCGGCTGCGAGGTCCACGCCGAGTGCGGGTGGGTACTCTGGCGGGAGACGCCCCAGTGGTAAGTGGGCGCTCACCCAGGGCTCTGCCTCTATCAAAGACTGCGCAGCGCGCAGGACAAGCGATCAAGCAACAAGAACGGCCGGACGCGAGTGACTAGACAGGGGTCCGCGACAGAGCAGGAAGACTGACTACACTAACTACGCAACCGTCTCGCGCGGCCTGCGCCGCTCGTCGTTCCACAATCGGAAGCAGACAACATGGAATTGAATGGGCTTTGTCCCATCCCCGTTCTTGATCATACCTTCCATCACGAGCTGTTCATCCGCGACCACCGTTTCACACGCGACGCAGACCTCGCCCGACGCGGGGCTACCCGACACATTCGACGCGCCATCATATGGTAGCCGACCGTTCTTGAGCCTGTTCCGGATGAAGAGACGAAGACCTTTCTCATCCATGTCCAATCCTCTTCGACGGTGCGACAGAAATCAGCGAAGTACGTCTCGAGTCGAGGTCAAAAGGACACACGTGCAGCCCGTCTCGCTCCAGACGCGCTGATCGCCGCTGCCAGCCTCCGCTCGGTTGTAGTCCCCGGGATAGAGCTTCTTGTCGTCGATCATCAGCTCGCCGTGGAGCAGATACAGCTCTTCGACTCCCGCGTGGCTATGAGGCGGATATGCGGCTCCTGGCGCGAGCCGGACGAGGAGACTGATACGGTCGTTCTCGGTGTCCGCCGCGAGCACTTTGTAGGAGAGGCCGGGCGCGGCTTCTTCCCAGTCCGGCTCGGCTCGTGGTTGGGGCGCTGGCACCACTGCCTCTTGTCCCGTCTCCGCTGCGATTCGCCGCGCCAGCCGCTCCCACAGAGACGGGGATGGGCGCAGCACGTCGGTCGGCCATGAAACAAAGGCGCCGATGATCGGCTGAAGTGTCTCTATCTCCCGTCGGCACTCCTCACACATGGCAAGGTGAGCCTCCACCGCAGGGACTTCGCTCGAAGGAAGGGCCTGCAAGGCGTACTGGAACACCAGATCCAAGTAGTCGTGCTCGTGGTCGCCTGTTCTCGAACTCATAGAAACTTCAATGCTCCGGCGAGGACCTGTCGGAGTTTTGCCATAGAGCACATCGCCGAGGGTGGTCTCGCCGTCATGCCGGCCCTGGTTCGGCTATCGCCCCGAATCCACCGCCCGGAAGCATGCCGTCAGCAGACGTGCCGGTCAAGGGACGAGGCGTCTCGCGGTTTGATCCGGTAGTGCGGCTCTCGGCGGCGTCACGCTGGTCGCGCCCCCAAGAAGCGGCGAGAGTGTGTTCCCATGCGGCGAGGCAGCGGACGTGGACATGGTACTTGTCCACCCCAGCCCCGTCGGCATTTCGGGCGAACTCAAGCTCAAATTCAAGTTGGTGGCGCTCGACAGGGCTATTACAAATCATACAGTTCGCGCCCATGCCCGGCCCTCCCCACAGGCGGTCTGGGCGGCGGTTGGGTAGCTTCCCGGTCTGGATCAATGCCCGGGCTGTCTCGCGGAGGGTGCCCTCGTCCTCCATCTGGAGCCTGGTCCTCACGCGCAACGTGCCGTCGGTCGGTCCTGACCCGTTCATTGCCGACTTGGGGTCTGCCATCCACTCCATAGAACGCCAAACAGTTCCGGACGGATTTGGGGACTGAAAAAAGGAGCGCGCGGACGGAGCGCGCGCTTCAGGGCCTCGCGCGACTGTGCGCGAGCGTGCCGAGCAGGCCGGTGAGCTGGTCCGGGGAGACCGGCTTGGTGAGATGGGCGTCGAAGCCGGCCTCGAGTGAGCGGCGCTGGTCGTCGATCTGTCCGTACCCCGTGATCGCGACCAGGATCGGATCGGTGCCGCGCCGGGCGCGGATGCGGCGTGCCACCTCGTATCCGTCCAGGCCGGGCAGGCCGATGTCGATGAGGACGATATCGGGCCGCATCGTCTCATCACGGTTCAGGCCGCTCGTGCCGTCGGCGGTCTCGGCCACCCGGTGACCCTCGTGCTCGAGCAGCGCGCGCAGGCTCTGTCGCGCGTCGTCGTTGTCCTCGATCAGCAGTACGTCAGCCGGTGGACAGCGTGCGGGGGCGGACGCGGGATCGGACGGCGCGGACACCTGGCGGCTGAGAGGCAGCGCGACCGTGAACTGGCTCCCGCGCCCCGGCCCGTCGCTGTGCGCCTCGACGCGACCGTGGTGGAGCTTCACGAGTCGGTGGACCAGCGTCAGGCCGATCCCCAGTCCGCCGGACGTGTGCGCGAGCGATTGATCGCCCTGGACGAAGAGGTCGAAGATGCGCGAAAGCATGTCCTGAGGGATCCCGATGCCCGTGTCGCTCACCCGCAGGACGACCTCGTCGCCCTCCTGGGCGACGACCACGCTGATGTGGCCGTTGGGCGGTGTGTACTTGGCGGCGTTGTTCAACACGTTGACGATGATCTGTTCGAGCCGCGCCGGGTCGGCCTCGACGTACAGCGGCCTCGGCGGCAGGGTCACCGACACGACGTGCCGCCGCTCGTCGACGAGCGGACGCGTAGCCTCCAGCGCGCGCTCGACGACGTCGGCGATAGAGAGCACGACCCAGCGCAGATCGATCCGGTCTCGGGTGATGCGCGAGACGTCGAGGAGATCGTCGAGGAGGCGGGCGAGGCTGCGCGCCTGCCGCTCCACGATGCCGGCCGAGTGCTCGACGACGGACGCCGGGATTCCGGGTCGACGCAACAGGGCGGCCGAGGTGACGATCGGAGCCAGCGGGTTGCGCAGCTCGTGCGCGAGCAGCGCGAGGAACTGGTCCTTGGCGTGATTGGCCGCCTCCGCCTCGGCACGCGCGGTCTTCTCTCTCGCAAACAGCTGCACGTTGCGCATCGCAAGTGCCGCCTGGTCGGCGAAGGCCTGGAGCAGGTCGATCTCAGCCTGCGAGAACGTACGGATCTCCGCGTGAGCCGTGGAGACCGCCCCGATGATCTCGCCCTTGATCTGCAGCGGCACCGCGAGCACCGCGTGGTGGCCCGCGCCCGCCAGACCCCGCCGGAACTCCGGGGTGAGGACGACGCTCGGCTCGTCGAGGATATCGCGCGTCCACAGGGCGCGCCTCTCGATGACGGCACGTCCCACGAGGCCAACGCCGGGAGGCAGGAGGTAGCCGGGCTTGAAGTTCTCCAGCCACTTGCCCGCGATGGCCATACAAGCGAGCGAGCCATCGGGGAGCAGCAGCCGGACCACTGAGGACTGCGCCTGAAACAGTGGCAGGATGCACTCGGCGATTCGCTCCGCCACCTCGCCGATGTCGAGCGACTCGGTGAGCCGGCGGGACACGCGCGCCAGCTCATCGGCGTGTCGCCGTAGCTGTTCGCGCTCCGCCTCGGCCTGCTTGAGATCGGTGATGTCGTTGACGTGGGCCACGAAGCCGCGCACCCGGCCGTCCTCACCCACGTCGGGCACGTAGGTGGCGCGCACGTAGCGCGGCTGGCCATCACGATAGGTCAGCTCGCTCTCGAAGGTGACGAGACGGCCGGCGAGCGCGGTCCGCACGTGCGGCGCGACGGCCGCGTACGCCACGTCACCGAGGACGTCGCGGACGGTGCGCCCGACGAACTCCTCCACGGGGCGCCCGAACCAGTCCTGGTAGGCGAGGTTATTGAAGCGGTAGCGTTCATCGAGGTCGACGTAGCCGATCAGGGCCGGCACCGCCTCGATGATGAACTCGAGTCGGGTGTGGCTGGGCATCGTGGAACCGCCGGTCAATCTTACCGTCAGTGGGCCGATCCCCCAAAATCCTCCGATCCTGACACAGGCCGGCCCGGCGATCGGCCTGACCGCCGTCAGCGTGAGAGCCGCGCTAACATGGATGATGATGATGTCGATACCGCCGAACCGATCGCGCGCCGTAGCGGCCGGCTGCTCATCCGCCACCCGGGCAACGACGGCTTCCAGCCGCACTACGCCGACCTCGCCTGGCCGCTCGTGACCGACTTCCGGCAGCGCCGCGCGTGAACGCGCGGCGCGTGGTCGCCGCGCTCGCACTGCTTGCGGGCCCCGGCCTCACCGCCTGCTCGAGCCCGCCGCCCGGGGCGCCGCGGCAGCCGGTCGGAGTCGAGACGAGCGTCTCGACCCGCTACTACCCGGTGCGCGGGACGACGACGGCGGCGATCTTCGCAGCCATCGACGCCAACGGCCTGGTCGACACGAGCGGCCGGCGCGCGGTGGGCCTGACGTCCGCGGAATGGAAGCTGACCTCGGGCGACGTGGACGTTCGCGCGGTGCCCTGTGTCTTTCCGTCGCTGACCGTCATGCTCAACCTCGTAGTCATGCTGCCGCGACACGAGGCGCCGGACGCCCTGCCGGCCGACCTCCGGGACCGCTGGGAACGCTTCGTCGCCCGAGTCGCCGCCCACGAGCAGCGCCACGTCGACATCTACCTGGAGGGCGCGAAGGCGATGAAGGCGCCCCTGGAGGCGACGCGGACGGCCGTGTCCTGCGCGGACCTCGAGAAGGCGATCGACGCCGAGTGGCGGGCCCATCAGGCAGACATCGCGCGCGCGCAGACGGAGTTCCACGCCGGGGACGAGACCACGGCCCGGAGCGAGCGCGAGGCGCTGCAGGCCCGGCTCGACGGCACCCGCGCGCGGCTCGAGCCGGTGGACGTGGAGATCCGCCGGCTCGACACCGAGCTCGCAGATCTTCGGCGTCAGGTCGACGCCGGGCGCGCGGACCTCGTCGCGCAGCACAACGCCCTCGCCGGGCGGCGCGGCGCGCTCGCGGAGGAGTACAACCGGCTCGTCGCGGACGTCAATGGCCTGATCGACGCCCTCAACTGGGCGCGCTGGTGAACGTGAGCGGCCCGTGGGTCGCGCCGGCCGCTGCGCCTTTCACGTTGCCTCGGCCGACAGCGCCAGCTATTCTCCGGACCTCCCGTCGAAATAGATATAGTGATGAACCAGCTTGGAACGGAGGAACGTCCCGATGGCGATCATCGATTCCCAAGTTCACGTCTACGAGGCGAACACCCCTAAGCGGCCCTGGCACAGTGTCCCGAATTGGCCCGATCACGTCACGGGTGACGAGATGGTGGCGGCGATGGACAGGGTCGGCGTCGACGGCGCGATCTTCATCTCGGCCTTTTCCATGTACCGCTACGACGCGAGCTATGCGGTGGAAGTGCAACGGGCTCATCCCGGCCGGTTCGCCCTCGTCAAGCCGGTCGATCCGGATGATCCTGCGGTGGCCGACGTCATCGCCGACTGGAAGAAGACGCCGGGCGCGGTCGGCATCCGGATCATGATGACGAAAGAAGCGGGGCGCGATCCGAACGATGCGGGCCTCGACCGGATCCTGCGCGCCGCGGTTCGGTACGACTTTCCGGTCAACATGCTGTGCTGGGGCAACGTGGACGCGGGCGCGGCGCTCATCGACCGCCACCCCGACACGCGATTCATCATCGACCATCTGGCCATCATGCAGCCCCGAACGCCGCCCGCCCCGCCGCAGCCCTGGGCCGATCTGCCGAAAGTGCTGGACCTCGCCCAGCGCCGGAACGCGGTGATCAAGGTCAGCGGTGCCTGCACGCTATCCCGCGAACCCTATCCTTTCCCGGACATCTGGGACCCCCTTGCCCGCGTGTTCGACGCCTGGGGCTTCGAACGCTGCCTGTGGGGTACCGACTGGACTCGCGCCTTCGCAGTCGTCAACTACGAACAGGCCGTCGAGCCCTTCCGGCGAACCGACCGCCTGAGCGACAGTGAACGCGCAATGTTGATGGGCGGTGCCTGCGCCAAGGCGTATGGCTGGTCTCCGAAGAAGGCGTAATTGGTGGCAGCCCAGGCGGACCCTGGAAAGCGGCCGGCTGGGAAATCCCTCGCGTGTTCAGCCCTTCACCTGCCGCAGCGCCGGCAACAGCTCGTCGCTCATGAGCCGCATGCTGGCCAGCGCGTGGGCCAGCGGCATACCGAGCCAGTGCGTGCGGAAGAAGAGGAAGTTCGCGCCGACCGCTTCCCAGCACGGGCGGAGCTGCTCGTAGCATTCCTCCGGGCTGCCCAGCACGAAGCGATCGCGGAGGAGCGCCTCGAACGGCTGGCGAAAGGTGTCACCGTCGGGCAGCACGGCGTCCTGGCCCCACGACGCGTACGCGCGGTACTTCGCACCGAGATATGGCCCGGCCAGCTCCAGGGCCGTCTGCCGGTCCTTCGCGCAGTAGATCTCCTTGATGAGCGGCCGCACGCGCGGCAGCGGCTTTCCCAGGCGCGCGAGCTCTTCGCGGTATAGGCCCATCTGGCGCGTGATGCTGGCCATGGTCGCGTGCGGGTTCACGAACCACGCGTCGCCGAGGCGAGCGGCCCGGCGCACCGCGGCGTCGTTGTTGGCCGCGAACCAGATCGGCGGATGTGGCTTCTGGACGGGTCGGCACGTCAGCGTCACGTTCGCGAGCGTGCAGACGTCGGTCTCGACGCTGACCTTGTCCTCGGTCCAGAGGCGCTTGACGATCTCCAGGCACTCCTCGAACCGCCGCAGGCGCTGTCCCTTCGGCACCTTGAACGCATCGAACTCGACCTCGCGATAGCCCAGCCCCACGCCGAAGACGAAGTTGCCGCGCCAGATGACGTCGAGTGAGGCGATGCACTCGGCCACCTCGACGGGGTTGTGAAGATTGATGAGCAGCACGCCGGCCACGCCGGTCATCTCCCCCGCCTCGGCCGCCAGGCGCGCGAGGAAGGGAATGAGCTGGAGCTGGCTCATGCCTTCACTCAGGTAGTGCTGGCCAGTGCCGACCGCGTCCCAGCCGCGGTCGCGCGCCAGGCGCGTCATCGCGAACTGCTCGTCGAGCGCGGAGACCATGTCGGTGCCGAGCGGGTTCTGGTTGGTGACGAAGATGCCGACCTTCATCGTCCTCTCCCCTAGTACGCGGCTCAGGCCAGGCGGTCGCCGCCGGCCGGCCGCCGCGTGGCGTCGCGCGACGGATAGATGACGCTCTCCGCGTGGCGGTACATCCATTCCACGGCGTCGGGCGCCAGGAAGTGGACCTCGGTGCGCGCGAGCGGGGCGAGCCGAAGCGCCTCGATGTTTCGGCGCACCTCGGAGGTCAGCGTGTTCAGGCGGTGATACGCCTCCGACACCGTCCGGCCGAGCGTGGTCACGCCGTGGTTCTCCATGACCAGACTGTTCGTGTGCTCGATGAAGTCCTTGATCGGCCCCACGTCCTGCTCCACGTCGAGGTGCGAGGGCACGAGGTACGGCGGCTTGGCCATGACGTACGGGAACTCGAGCGAGAGCACCCGCAGCTCCTTGGCGGCACCGGAGGCGAAGAGCGCGATGGTCTCGTCGTGATGAACGTGGATGACCGCGCCGACGTCGGGCCGCAGGCGCAGGATCTCGCGGTTCAGGTTATGACCGACGCTCGTCGGCATGGTGCCGTGCAAAAGCCGCGGGGTCGGGATGTCGGTGATGACGACGTGGTCGAGCGTCATCTCCTCCAGCGACACCTCGGCATGCTTGGTGTAGGCCACGCCGTGGGGAAAGTCGGGATGTGGCACGCGGATGGCAAGATTCCCAGCGAGTTGTGGACGTAACCGCGCGCGACGATGAGTTTCGCGTAGCGAAGCAGCAGCTGCGCGACCTCCTGGTCGAAGGGCATCGGGCTCATGACCAGTGATTATCCACGGATGCCCGCCGACGCGCTCGGCTCAGTACCGTCCGGCGAGCTTGCGGTGGTCCCAGCTCACCACCTTCTCCGGGACGATCTTGAGCACCACGCGCTTTGGCGCGCTGGCCACCGCTCCCGGCTGGACCGGCGACGCATTCGCTTGGGCCCCCGCCCGCGCCTCGAACGCCTTCCTGACACTGGCTTCGTCCTCGAGGATCTCGCAACGCCCTCGGATCATCACGCCCCGCAGCTCGGCGTACTCGTCGCCGGCCTCGATCATCAGCGCCACCTTGGGATTGCGGCGGATGTTGAGGACCTTCTGCGCCTTCCCGTACGAGGTCATGTAGAACGCGCCGTCCCGCGCGAAGTAGTTCATGGCCACGACATGGGGGAAGCCGTCCTTGTCGATGGTGGCCAGGGCGGCCTTCTTGCGTTCCCGGAAGAACGCGGCCTGCTCGTCGGGGCTCAGCTGGATCTGCTGTCGTCGGTTGGTCGCCATTCGGGCCGCCTCTCACGCGCGCATCGGCGCCGCGATGGTCGTCAGGTGATCACGCGTCGGGACATCACTTTGCGAATTCCGCGACGCCCTTGTCTGCAGTGCGCGCCGTAGGCCGTCGCGGGGCTGGGGCCCCGCCGGCCGAGGCGCGCCTATTATTATGGAGACGTCTAAAGATGCGGCATGCAATCCGTTGGCGTCATCTCCCTGATCGTTCTGCTCCTCGGTGGCCGCGTCGGACGCCCGACTCCGCCTCCAGATACACCGATGTGCCACGCTCCCGGCGGTGGACACGTTCCTTGCAACTTCGGCTACCGCGGTTCCGGGGGCCCTTGATTCACATCGAAGCTTCGAGCACCGACGGTGGCTCGCGGGCGACTACGAGCCTGAAGCTTGACGATCCCTCAAGGAGCTGCGCCCGGGAAGGCGCTGACGAGCAGAGCGCGGGCGCCGTTCCAGATGATCTGTACGCCGATGCACAAGAGGATGAACGCGGAAAGACGCACCACCACACTGGTCCCGGTCGGCCCAAGCTGCCTGACGATCCGATCAGCGTGGCGGTAGCAGAGGTATACGGCGACAGCGACGATCAGAATGCCGATGGTGTGCGCCGTCGCGGTAATGACCTTTGAGCGGAGGCCAGGCTCAGGGGTTGGCGCAAGTGTCAGCGCCACCGACATCGAGCCAGGACCGACGGTCAGGGGCATCGTCAGCGGATAGAATGCGCGCTTGCTCAGCTCGTTGGCGGCTGTACGGGGCTCGGTAGTTCGCGAGAGCGCGTCTGGCGAATCGGGACGATTCAGCAGTGACCACGCGACCGCACAGACCACCATTCCGCCAGCGACTTGCACGGCAGGAATCGACAGGCCGAAGAAGTCGAGGACATAGGCGCCGACCAGCGTCGAAGCCATCAAGAGGAAGAAGCTGTTCACGGCGACTGCCTTCGCCAGCGGACGGCGCTGCTCCGGGCTGAGACCGTCCGTCATCGCGAGATAGATCGGCGCGCCGCCCAAGGGATCGACGATCGGAATTAGCGCCGCTGCCGCCAGCAGCACGGTCTTAATGAAGTGAAAGTGACCCAGATAGTCGAACACGGCTATCCAGAGACGGGCAAGTGTGTCGCCAGGAAGCGCTTGGCCTCGTCGAAGCTCTTCCTTCGCCGCATCCTCTTTGTAGCCGGGGTGAGTGCGCACGGCGAAGCCGTGGCGGGCGCCGTCGTAGAACGTGAACGTGCAGACCTTACCAAGTGTCCGCATCCGTGCCTCCATCCGACGCATGTCCGCAATCGGCGCCTGCTCGTCCTCTGTCCCGTGCAGGACCAGCATGGGGACGTTCACGCCCTCTGCGAGATCGTACGGCTCGGCGCCGCGCTGAGCGCGCGCCGACCGGAAGGCGAAGCCGTGGAAGACGACGATCACGCGGATCTCCGCGTGCGCTCGAGCCGCCATGAACGCGTGCACCCCGCCGCGACAGAAGCCGAAGACGGCCAGCTTCTTGAGATCAGCCTGGTCGACCGATCTGAGGAAGGTCATCGCTCCGTGCAGATCGGCATACACGTTGTTCGTCCGTCGGGTCGGACCCGCGAACCTTCCAGCCGTGTACCAGGGCGACGTAGCCCCACTCGGCGAGTCGGCGGGCAATCTCCGTGTACCCATCGTCCGGTCCGGCCACTCCTCGGAGGATCAACACGACCGGATGAGGCCCAGGGGCGATCCGGAGTGGCCAGATACGACGGGACGCCCGTCTCCCCGTCCCCGCTCGTGAACCTCACCGATTCGAGCCGCACACTCATGACCAACCTTGGCTCAGACGGCTTCAGCTCTGAGCAGCAGCGCCTCGACCGCCGCAGCGGCGGCGTCGGCACGCTGGACGGACCTCCGCAGTGCTCAAGCTCCCGACCGGATGGGGGATGACCGCGTGCGGATAGCCGGGCATGCCCGCGAGTTCGGCGATCCCGACGGCGGTCGGCACGAAGGGCTCGGTGATGATCACCGATGCCGGGATGCCTCGCTTCTCGAAGAAGATGGCGTCGAGCACACTGCTCGACGAGCACGACCCTCAGTCGCCGATCGCCGTGATCACGACGGCGCACTGTTTGAGCAACGGCTCTGCCTGCTCCTCGGTGAGGGGCACGCTGGCGTTCGCCTTGGCCAGTCGCACGACTTCACCGATGCTCCGCCGATCGCGCAGCAGCTCGGCGATGCGATCGAGGAGGACCATGCCATTGGACTTGCCGTTCGCGAGCAAGCCGACTGTGACACCGGCGAGACGCGATGGCCGAGGGGCGAGCTGCGCGGCCGCAGAGATGCCGGTCACTCGGATCGTCGGATCGAGGATGCGCATCATGAAGGTATCTCCTTGGTGACGAACGGCACAGATCGACCTCGGCTCCACGACGGAAAGAAGGCGGAATGACCTCCGGCTTGCCCTCCCCCGACACAGAGCAGAATGTCCTCGGGCCCGAGGCCGCGATGCACGTGCACAGCCTCGTCCTGGGGGCCGGCACCGGCAAGCGTGTCCGCGTCCGACGGCACGTTGGGCACCCCGCCATCGGCGTGACGGTAGAGCCACTCGAGCAGCCGGGGATTGGTGAAGAACGCCGGTTCCACCTTTCCCGTGCGCTTGAGATCGGCAAGGGACCGCCAGGCGTGCTCGTAGAGCCAGGCCTGCGTGCGAGCGCGGCTCCATCGCGCCCGCTTCAGATGGTCGGCGTGCTCGGGCGCCAGCACGATGACAGAGCGGCCGGGGCTCAGGCTGCCGAGACCGGCCATGGCGTCGGCGAACAGGGCCAGCAGTCGCTCGGGCGACGCAGTGCCGTGGGCGAGAACGTTGTGGCCGGACTCCGCGGCGAACACAGTAACCGTCGACTGGCCGGGCTCGAATCCGCGCGCCACGGACAGTGGCTCCCAGGGGCTGGACTCCTCGTCTTCGGCGAAGCACAGCGAGTATTTGCCTGGCCAGCCCTGCGTGGACTTGTCCAGCACACCGGGCTGACATCCGAGACAGTTGAGCAATACGAGCCGCAGCGCGCGGCCGATCGTCGCATTCGCCCGGAAGCCGGGTCCGAGCAGGCTCGCCCCGCTGTGGATGCCGAGCCGCTCACGAACGGGGCCATTCACGATGACCATGAGGGCCGCCCCTCCGGTGCTCGTGGCTGGCCCGTGCAGCTCGAAGGTGGGATCGCCGAGGGCACGCAAGGCGGCGCCGACGACGGGAAAGTACTCCGGCCGGCATCCCGCCATGATGGCGTTGACCGCCGCTTTGTGGGCCGTAACACTGACGTTGCGAGCAGGCTCGAAGAGCAACACCTCGTCTTCGGCCCACGGCCCTGCGGCCAGCATCCGTGCAACCAGACCGCTCGGTGGGAGGAACGACAGGGAGGCCGTCGGTCCAGTTCTTCTCGTAGCAGACTTCGATGGCCTGCCAGAGGTCGTCGAGGTCGATTCCGTCGTGTTGAAGTGGCATGACCGGCGCTCAGTGTACATCGGGCTCGCATTGGAAGAGCACCGGCCCGGCAGGCAGGCGCGGAGAGCTGAAACCGCAAGCTGACAGCTGCTAGCGCAGCCGCGTCAAAGCCATTAGACTCTCGCCGCTGTTCAGACACTCCTGCTGGAGGCTTGACCGATGGCCGGCGTGCGGATCGGAGTCGCATTCAGCGGCGGTCTGACGCCTTCCGACATCGTCGAGTGCGTCAGGCTTGCCGAGACCCTCGGCTACGAATCGGCGTGGGTGGCGGAGGGCCACGGCGGCGATCAATTCGCGGTCCTCGGCGCCTGTGCCGTGGCCACGCGGCGCATCCGCCTGGGCACGAGCATCTCAAGCGTGTTCGTGCGCAGCGCGCCGACGATTGGCATGGCCGCGGCAACCGTGGATCAGCTCGCCGATGGCCGCTTCATCCTGGGGCGGGGCGGCAGCCACCGCGTGCAGGTCGAGCCCGAGCATGGAATTCCGTTCGTGCAGCCGACGGCTCGATTGCGCGACACCATCGCGATCGTACGCGCGCTCGTGCAAAACGGCCTCGTCTCGTATCGCGGAGAAATCATCACGATCGAGCGGTTCGATCTCTGGTTCCGACCGCTGCGGCCCGGATCCCGATCTACGTTGCCGCGCTGTTCCCTCGGATGCTGGAGATCGCGGGCGAGCTGGCGGACGGGGTGCTGCTGACGTGGCCCACACCGGGCACCATCGCGCGCGCCGTGGAGCACGTCGCGATCGGCGCGCGCCGGGCCGGCCGCGCCGCCACGGCGATCGATGTGGCGTCGCTCATTCCGTGCGCGGTCGCGAAGACCGCGGCGGCCGCTCGTGATGCCCTGCGTCCCGGGCTCGGGCTCTACGCCGGCTTCTTTCCGCGTTACAACCGGCTGCTGGCGGAGGCGGGCTTCGGCGACGCCGTGCGCGACATCAAGGAGGCGTTTGACCGCGGCGGCCGCGACGCGGCGGCGACGAAGGTGCCGGATGAGCTCATCGACGCAGTCGCTCTGGCGGCCACACCCGAGACGTGTCGCGAGCGCATCGACGCCTACCGGCGCGCGGGACTCGCGTTTCCCATCGTCAGCCCACGCGCGTCCGGCGCCGACGCGCTCGCGATGGCAATGGCCGCGATCCGCGCGTGTGCGCCCTGAGCGTGCGGGTTGTGGAGGTCGCCACACTCGCGTTCGTTGCGGCGCCTCTACCGCTCCGCGCCGGGTCCGTCGCTGAAGAGTGACGGAACGAACGTATGTGGATCCGCCGGCTCGGTGAGGAGCGCTTGCTGTCGCGGAGTCAGCGGGACATCGGGTGGCGGAAGGACCCGCGCCCGCGACCACGCCATCTGGGAGACGCAATACTTGTAGAGCAGCGTTCGGCGCTCGTGGTCGGCTCTCCATGGGGCTGTTCCGTGCATCACCGCCTCGGAGAACAGTACGACCGACCCCGCCGGTATCTCGGGAATGACCACGCATGAGGCCTTTTCCGGGGCCTCGTGGATCTGGCGCGGCAGCTTGAAGTGACTCTTGTGACTCCCGGGAATGCACCAGAATCCCCCGTATGCCGGTCCGCAATCGGTAAGATTCCAGGCCGCGACCGTGAACCCCTCGTAGATGCTGTTCGGAGCAAAGTGAAAGCGCTCTCCTGGCTTCGTGAAGGAGTTGCGCGCCGAAGCCCCGTAGTCCGCGTGCATGGCCCCCATGGTCTGCCCCTTGTGCATGCGGATCCCGTAGAGACGGTCCAGCCGAAAGCAGTCCCCGAGCCGAAGGCGAAGAATCGGCAAGATCGCCTCATGATCCAGCAGGCGACAGAACGGCTCCCCCCAGTTGAGGAAGCCATGATCCGGTCCGTGCACGCCGGCGGCGGAGCCAAAGCGGATTTTTTCGCGAGGGCTGGGAAGCCGCTGCGCATCGATCAATTGATTCAGCTCGGCCACCTCCGCCGCCCCCAGGACGTTGTGGATCACCAGATAGCCCTGAAGATCGAAAAGGTACTGTTGCAGCTCCTGGTCCGAAGCGTCCACGGTCACACCCTCCCCTGTCTTTGCTGTTACGGCCGCATTCACACCGCTCTGTACCGCTCCTCGGGTCCGGGCGTCAACGCTAACATGTCTGCGCCGGCGCCCGCGCAAAGAAGGCTCAGCGGCGGCTCCGTCCGCCTGCTTACGCGCGTCGTTCCGGCGCCAGGTCGGTCGAAACCATCAGGGAGGAACGCGATGAGTGAGCCGAGATTCACGACGCTGACGCCGGAGACGATGACCGCAGATCAGAAGCGCGTGGCTGACGCGATCCAATCAGGCCCACGCGGCGCCGGCCTCCGCGGGCCCTTCAATGCGCTTCTGCGAAGCCCCGAGCTCTGCGATCTCGTCCAGCGCGTCGGCGCCTTCGTGCGGTTCGGGACCTCCATCCCCCAGCGACTGAACGAGATGGCGATCATCATGGCCGGTCGTAAGTGGACCGCGCAGTACGAGTTCTACGCGCATCGCCGGCTCGCCCTCGAAGCGGGTTTGAGCCCGGCGATCGCCGATGCCATCGCAGCGAACCAGCGCCCCGCGAGCATGGCAAAGGACGAGGAGACCGTCTACGACTTCGTCTCGGAACTGCTCGCGACGGGCAGCGTCTCGGACCCGACGTTCCAGCGCGTCAAGGACACCTTCGGCGAGCGCGGCGTCGTCGATCTCGTCGGTGCCGTCGGCTACTACAGCCCGGTGTCGATGACGCTGAACGTCGCGCAGGTGCCGCTGCCCGCCGGAGTCACGCCGCCCTTGAAGTAGGGCGGCGACGCGCTCCGGGACGACGCGCTCCGGGACCTTGACACAGTCATAACCGCGGGCCATCCTCCCGCCGAACACTGATCGAGCAGCGAACATCGCCAGAGATACCGAGAAAAGAGATAGGAACGGTGGCCACCACAGACTGGGTCGCAGCTGCCGAGGGACCGCTCGAGGCGATTTCCTATCACGGCCTCGACGGGCGGCCCGGGTTCAAGCTCGCGTTGACAGTCAAGGACGGCCAGCACTTTCTCTACGTCAGTCACCTCTGGCACAGCGGCTGGTCGGTCCTCGATGTCACCGAGCCTGCCGCGCCGAAGCACGTTCGCTTCATTCCCGGACCTCCCAGCACGTGGACACTTCAGGTCACGCTCCGTGGCGAGCTGCTGGCGACGTCGCTCGAACCCGTCCCGCCAGACTGGGGCGGAGAGTTCGGGACGCCGTTCAGCGAAGGGGTGTTCATCTGGGACATCGAGGATCCGGCGAACCCCAGACAGCTGAGTCACTTCCAGACCGGCGACCGAGGGACGCACCGCAACGGATTCGACGATCTCGGGCTCCTTCATCTGAGCGCTCGAGTCGCCGGACAGGTGGGGCTCATCCTGATGCTCCTCGATGTGAGCGCGCCCAAGGCTCCTCGCGAGCTCGGGCGCTTCAGCATGCCGGATCAGGCGCTGGGGCGGCATCCTGCGAGCGATCCTCCATTCGGAATCCACGGGCCGTCGATACGGGTGGGAAATCTCGCCTATCTTCCGTACGGCGGGCATGGGCTCGTGATCGTCGACGTCGCGGTTCCCGGAGCGGCCAACATTTATCGGGCAGCTCAGCGTTCGTCCTCCCCTCGGAACGAAGATCGCCGCGCACTCGGCTGTGCCGCTTCCCGGACGAAATCTCGTCGTGCTGAACTCGGAGGCGCTGGAGGAAGGCTGCGACGAGCCGGTGAACTACGCAGGGCTCATCGACGTCGCCGACCCGATATCACCGCGGATGATCAGCCTCTTTCCGACCCCACGGCCTCCGCGCGACGCCGCGTACGAATCGTTCTGCGCCAGAGGAGGGCGCTTCGGCCCTCACAATCAGCACATCGCGGCCGGCAACCCGCATCTCTTCCAGGACGAGTCGGTCTGCTTCCTGACCTATTTCAACGCCGGCTTGCGCGTGTTCGATCTCCGCGATCCGCACCATGTCGCCGAGATCGCCTACATGATTCCGAAGGACCCGGCGTCGCGGATCGGACCGCTACCGCGCACCCTCGTGACGCAGGTCGAGGACGTGCTGGTCGACGCTCGAGGCGTCGTCTACTTCACCGAGAAGAACACCGGACTCTATATCGCCAAGTGGCACGGGAGACCATGAAGACCTTCGACCGCGCGATCTTGCTGTGTGCCTTCGGCGTCCTCGCCACGGCGTGGAGCAGCCAGGCGCAAGCGCCTTCCCCGGATTACTTGAAGAAGGCGCAGGAGCTCGTCAGGACTTCCATGAAGCCACCGACGTTCGCGGACGTCCGACCCTCGACGCCGGCGCCACCCTTCAAGCTCGGCCTACGGATTGCCGTGATCCTGGCCACCGCTCGCAGCACCGGGGCTCAGCTGCAGGCGCGCGGCGTCAAGGAGGCCGCGGCCGCGGTCGGCTGGACCACGGTGGAGTTCGACGGTCAGGGCACCAACCAGGGCCGGCTGGCCGCCTTTCGGACCGTCCTCACGCAGAAGTTCGACGGCATCGTGCTCGTGGCGATGGACCAGCGAGTGGTGGGCGACGCCATGAGGGATGCCCACGAGCGCGCGATCCCCGTGGTGTCCACGATGGCCGGAAACGAACCGGGGAGTAACCCGGACCAGGTGTTTGCCGACGCGGGTATGGACGACTTGCTGGAGGGCCGGAAGGTCGGAAGCTGGATCGTCGCCGATGGGCCGGCCTCGGGCACGAAGGTCAATGCGCTGCTCTTCCTCAATCCCGTGAATCGCACGGTCCAGCAACGCGACGCCGGGGTGCAGGCAGTGCTGAAGGAGTGTACGGACTGCAAGGTGTCCGCCGCCGAAACCTATACGAGCGCCGAGGTTTCACAGACGATGCCGCAGCGGACGCAAGCGCTCTTGCAGCGCTTCCCGGACGTCAACTACATCATGATCGACATCGGCGCGTACGCGGTGTACGTCGTCCAGGGCGTGAAGCAGCTCGGCCCGCAGTTCGAAAAAAAGGTCCGGCTGATCTCGTTCGACTGCGTACCGGACGAGGTCGCGCGGGTGGCCGTGCGCGATGTGCAGTGGGCGTGCGTGGGCGCCGCCTCGGAAGCGTCGGGCTGGGCCGCCATCGACGAGCTGAACCGAGCCCTCAACCGTCAGCCCCGCGCCGGCAACCGGGTGCCCGTGCAGCTGATCACACAGGAAAATTACGCCGGGGTAACGACCACGGGTGTCGGCTACACCGGCCCCTTCGACTACAAAGCCGAATGGCGAAAGTTCTGGGGCAAGTAGGAGGAAGCATGCGAGCGGTACGGGTTCACGGACTGCGCGATATTCGGATCGACGAGGTCCCCGAGCCGGGCAAGCCCGGCCCATCAGAGATCCTCGTGGCGCCCAGGTGGGGCGGCCTGTGCGGCACGGACATCAAGGAGTACGTGGGCCCGGTTGGCAGCGTGCCCGATCGGCCGCATCCACTGACCGGAGCCTGCAAGCCCTTGATCCTGGGACACGAGTTCTCGGCGCACGTCGTCGCGGTGGGCTCGGCGATTGGGAACGCGCGGCCCGGCGACCGCGTCGCGGTGATGCCGCTGCGCTACTGTGGAACCTGCCCGCTCTGCCTGCGAGGCGACTTCATCCTCTGCCCCCAGAAAGCCTGGCTGGGCCTCTCCGACAGATGGGGAGGGTTCGGCGACCTGGCCATGGTGCAGTCGTATCAGGTGACCAAGTTGGGCTCGCTGACCGATGAGCAGGGAGCCGTGGTCGAGCCGGCGGCCGTATCTCTCAACGCCGTCCTGCGCGGCGGCGTTGCCTCAGGCGATACCGTCCTGATCGTGGGCTGTGGGCCGATTGGTTCGCTCGCCGTCCTCGCGTCGCTGGCCGCCGGGGCGGCTCGAATCTTCGTGTTCGAGCCGAATCCCAAGCGGGCGGCGATCGCTCTCCAGCTCGGGGCCACGCTGAATCTCGAGGGCGAGCGCGCACGGCACGTCAAGCAGATCCGGGATCACACCAACGGCCTGGGCGTGGACGTCGCCATCGACTGTGCGGGGAAAACCGGCACCGTCAATCTGTGCATCGAATCCGTCCGCCCGGGCGGCGTCGTCAGCGTGCCGTCAGTTCATCCCGGCCCGATGGAGATCGACATCCGATCGGTCACCCGCAAGCCCGTCTCCATCGTCGGGTCGCTCGGCTACACCCAGGAGGCTTGGGATCGCACGGTCGCCATGATCGCGGCCGGAAAATATCCGGTGGAGCGAGTGGTGACCTCGCGTACGCCGCGCGACGAGATTGTTGCGGGCGGATTCGAGGCGCTCATCGATCCTGGTCGTGGCGAGCTCAAGGTCCTCGTCGAGGTCAATCGGGCGTCCAGAGCTGCGTGAGCGTCGTCCCGATCCGCCTCAAGGCCATCAGGATCCCCGGCCTGTATCGGTTCGCGGGCCTCTATGTCCTCGTCCTCTTGCTCATCGTCTTCAGCCTGCTGCTCCCGGAGACCTTTCCAACCATCCTGAACTTCAGAACGATGCTCGTGTCACAGAGCTTTCTCGCCATCGCGGCCCTGGGCCTGCTGTTCGCCGCGATCAACGGTGAATTCGATCTCTCGATCGGGTTTCTCTCCGGCTTCGTCGGCGCGCTCGTTGCCTGGCTGTCGATCGACCACGGATGGCCCGCGATCGCGGCTGCGCTGGCGGGAATGGTCACGGCCGCCTTCGTCGGGCTTGTCAACGGCTTCCTGGTCGTGAAGCTCGGCATCATGTCCTTCATCGCGACGCTCGGCACGGGCACCGTGCTGTCGGGGCTAACCCTGTGGGTCACCGGCGGCAAGGTGCTCTTCGGCATGCCGCGGGATCTGATCGCCATCGGGCAAACCCGGTGGTTCCAGGTTCAGGTGTCCGTCTACGTGATGCTGGCCCTGATCGCGGCAACGGCGTTCGTGTTCCATCTGCGCGCACTCGGTCAGCACATGTACGCGAACGGCGGGAACAAGCCGGCTGCGCGCATGGCTGGTGTCGCGACAGACCGCCTCACCTGGGCGGCTCTCGTCATCTCGAGCACCCTGGCCGGACTAGCCGGTATCCTGTATACGGCCAACATCGCGGCGGCCAGCCCGGAAGCCGGCATCGAGCTTCTGCTGCCGTCGTTTGCGGCGATCTTCCTGGGATCCACGCTGATCGTCCCCGGCAAGTTCAACGTGGCCGGGACGGCGACGGCACTGCTGCTGCTGGTCGTGCTGGTGAACGGGGTCCAGCAGCTCGGAGCCCCGTCGTGGGTTCAGCCGGTCTTCAACGGACTCGCCCTCATCATCGCCGTGGCCGCCGCGCAGCTTCGAGCGCGGCGCGCGTAGGAGCGGCTCAAGGAGAACGTGATGCCCACGCAACGGGTGACGGTGCGGGCGGCCGACTGCCACCATTCGCGGTCAGCGCCTGCACCACTTATCACTCGTCGTTTGCCGAGGATCTGGCCAATTACCGTGCGCTCGACATCGACGGGATCGGCCTCTGGGAGTACAAGCTTCCCGAGGGACGCGACGACGAGACCCTCGCGCGCTTTCAGGACAGTGGCCTCACCGCCACCTTCTGCTTTCCGAATGTCCCCGGCATCATCTACGGCGACGTCTTGTTCTCTGAACCGAAGGATCCGCGCGAGCGTCTGGCGCTCCTCAAGTCCGGGATTCGCCGTCTGGCCAGGTTCAAGCCGCTAGCCGTGGCCTGCCTGGCCGGCCCTCCCCGCGACGTCGGCGTGGCGGCGGCGCGCGCTCGGGTCGTGGAAGCGTTGCGCGAGGCGGCATACGTGGCCGGCGCGGTGAACATTCGCCTGGCGCTGGAGGTCATCCGGCCCGGCCCGGGCGGAAGTCTTGCCTCGACGATTCCCGAGGCGCTCGCCCTGATCGCCGACATCGGGGTTCCGAACATCGATGTGCTGATCGACACCTGGCATTTCTGGGACTCTCCGCAGGCGTTGACGGACATCCGGGCCCACGGGGAGAGCATCGTCGGAGTCCAGGTGAACGATCGCTCGTCCGCCGCACGCGGATGGGGCGATCGCGCGCTCCCGGGCCGCGGTGACATGGACCTGACCGCTATCTTGCAAGCTGTTCGCGATTCCCGGTTCTCAGGATGGTACGAGCTTGAGATCTTCTCCGACGATGGCACGCTCGGGACCGCTTACGCCGACTCTCTCTGGAAGTGGCCGCCTCGAGATCTACTCAGAGCCGGTCGCGAGGGTTTCGCCGACGTGTGGCGGTCGAGTCTCCAGGCGCGCCGACCGTGACCGCAGGCGCAGCCGCGATACGCCCCTCCCCATGCTGGAAGCTGTCGCTCTCGCGAAGCACTTTGGAGGCGTGACGGCTCTCGACGACGTGTCGCTCTGGGCCCTGGCCGGCGAAGTCACGGCGCTGGTGGGGGAGAACGGTGCCGGCAAGTCCACCTTGATCAAGTGCCTGTCAGGCGTGTACCAGCCCGACGCCGGCGAGATCCGCGTCGACGACAAGCCCATGAGCTTCGCGAGTCCCCTGGACGCGCGACTGGCCGGAATCGAGACCGTGTATCAGGAGCTGGGCCTCGTGGAGTACTTCGACGTCGCGATGAACATCTTCCTCGGGCGGGAGATCTGCCGTCCGTGGTGGCAGGGCACCACGCTCGATCGTCGCGCGATGCGCCGGCGCGCCCGAGAGGTTCTTGCGGGCTTCGGCATCACGAACGTGGATCCTACGACGGAAGTTCGGCAGCTCTCCGGTGGCCAGCGCCAGGGTGTCAGCATCGCGCGCGCGACGGCCTGGGGTGCCCGGACCATCATCATGGATGAGCCGACCGCCGCGCTCGGCGTCCGGGAGAGCGAGCGCGTCATGGATGTCATCCGGAGACTCCGCGACGCCAACCTGTGCGTACTCATCGTCAGCCACAACATTCCGCAGATCCTGGCCGTGGCCGATCGGGTCTGGGTTCTACGCGCAGGTCGACTGGTGGCCCAACGGCTGGTCAGCGAGACGAATCACGCCGACATCGTGGGGCACATCACCGGCATGACGCCGAGATAACTTATACTTCCGTCGCTGTGGCCAAAGGCGCTCTCGAGAACTTCTCTGCCGACTTTCTGACCGAGCGCCTGCGTGCGAGCGGAGCGCTCACGCGCGGACGCGTGCTCGCCGTCGACGCCGGCGAGCGTCGCACCACGATCGTCTCCACGGTCGCGCCACTCCGGGTGGCATATTCATCCGATGCGCCGGCAGAGGCGCCCACTCGCCTGTTCCTGAAAGCCACGCGAGGCGGCCTCGATCCCGAGTTGCGGTCCGTCGGCGAACGTGAGGTGGCCTTCTATCGGTACGCCGTGCCGCTGATGCCCGACGGCGCAGTGCCGCGTTGCTACGACGCGGAGTTCATCGACGGGAGCTTTCATCTCCTGCTGGAGGATCTGTCGGAGACCCACGCGATCATCACCACCTGGCCGCTGCCGCCGAGCGACGAGGCGTGCGAGTGCATTATCGACACATGGGCGAGCTTTCACGCGTTCTGGTGGCGTCACCCGAGCCTCGGTCGTGGCGTGGGCGCATTCCTCGACGAGGCGGCGCTGGCAAAGATCACCGCCGAGTATCGCGAGCGTTATGCGCGCTTCGCCGGCACGCTCGATGACCGGCTGTGGCCGGCAGCCCGAGCCATCTACACGAGTGTGCACGACGCGCGTGATCGCGCCTGATCACTCCCGCTCGCCTCTACGCGACCTACACGATCGGCCACGGCGATGCGCACGTGTGGAACTTGCTCTATCCACGCGAAGGTGCTGCCGCTGGTGGCATTCGCTTGATCGACTGGGACAACTGGCGGCTCGGACGTGCCGCCGCCGATCTCGCGTACATGATGGCGGTGCACTGGAATCCCGAGCGGCGCGCGCGGCTCGAAGCCCGACTCCTGGAGCGTTATCACGTCGGACTCCGTGCTCACGGTGTCACCGACTACAGTCTCGAGCGCCTGTGGGAGGATTACCGGCTCTCCGTCATCGGCCACCTGGCGATCCCGATTTGGCAGCAGACGCTCGGGCTTCCTCCCGCGATCTGGTGGTCGCATCTTCACCGCATCATCGCCGCCTTCGAAGATCTAGACTGCGCCGCGTTTCTTTGATGTCTGTCCGAGCGTTCTACGACGAGCTGGCGCCCCCGTATCACCTCATCTACGAGGACTGGGAGACGACTGTCGTCCGGCAGGGTGCGGCCGTGGCGGCGCTCGTCGCGGAGCGCACTCGACCTTCTCGCAAGGCCGCTTCTCGGTCACGGCTTCCAGCCGCGCGAGGCCGACCTCGGTTAACCGCTTTTGACCGACTTCCCGCAGCGCCGCGTGTGAGCGCGCGGAGCGTAGCCGCCGCGGTCGCGCTGCTCGCGGGCGCCGGTCTCGCCGCCTGCTCGAGCCCGCCGCCTGCGCCGCCGCGGCAGCCGGCCGTGGTCGAGACGAGCGTCTCGACCCGCCACTACCCGGTGCTCGGGACGACGACGGCGGCGATCTTCACGGCCATCGACGCCAACGGCCCCGTCCAGACGAGCGGCCAGCGCGGTGGGCATGACATCCGCGGAATGGGAGCTGACCTCGGGCGACGTGGACGTCCGCGCCGTGCCCTGCGTCTTTCCGTCGCTGACGGTCACGCTCCACCTCGTAGTCATGCTGCCGCGACACGAGACGCCAGACGACCTGCCGGCCGACCTCCGGAACCGCTGGGAGCGCTTCGTCGCCCGAGTCGCCGCCCACGAGCAGCGTCACGTCGACATCTACCTGGAGGGCGCGAAGGCGATGAAGGAACGCCTGGAGGCGACCCGGGCGGCCGTATCTTGCGCCGACGTCGAGAAAGCGATCGACGCCGCGTGGCGGGCTCAGCAGGCGGACATCGAGGGCGCGCAGGCGGAGTTCCACGCCGCGGACGAGACCACGGCCCGGAGCGAGCGCGAGGCGCTACAGGCCCGGCTCGACCCCACCCGCGCGCGGCTCGAGGGCGCGGAGGCGGAGATCCGCCGCCTGGACGCAGAGCTCGCCGATCTTCGGCGTCAGGTCGACGCCGGGCGCGCGGACCTCGTGGCGCAGCACAACGCCCTCGTGGAGCGACGCCGCGCGCTCGCGGACGAGCACAACAGCTCGCGGCGGACGCCAATGGCCTGATCGATGCCCTCAACTGGGCGCGCTGGTGAACGTGATATAGATGACGAACCCGCTTGGCATGGAGGAACGTCCCGATGGCGATCATCGATTCCCAAGTCCACGTCTACGAGGCGAACACCCCGAACGGCCCTGGCACACTGTCCCGAATTGGCCCGATCACGTCACCGGTGACGAGATGGTGGCGGCGATGGACAGGGTCGGTGTCGACGGCGCGATCTTCATCTCCGCCTTTTCCATGTACCGCTACGACGCGAGCTATGCCGTGGAAGTGCAACGGGCTCATCCCGGCCGCTTCGGCCTCGTCAAGCCGGTCGATCCGGATGATCCGGCGGTGGCCGACGTCATCGCCGACTGGAAGAAGACGCCCGGCACGGTCGGCATCCGGATCATGATGACGAAAGACGCCGGGCGCGATCCGAGCGATCCGGGCCTCGACCGGATCCTGCGCGCCGCGGTTCGGTACGACTTTCCGGTCAACATGCTGTGCTGGGGCAACGTGGACGCGGGCGCGGCGCTCATCGACCGCCACCCCGACACGCGATTCATCATCGACCATCTGGCCATCATGCAGCCTCGAACGCCGCCCGCCCCGCCGCAGCCTTGGGCCGATCTGCCGAAGGTGCTGGACCTCGCCAAGCGCCGGAACGCGGTGATCAAGGTCAGCGGGGCCTGCACGCTATCCCGCGAACCCTATCCCTTCCCGGACATCTGGGACCACCTTGCCCGCGTGTTCGACGCCTGGGGTTTCGAACGGTGCCTCTGGGGTACCGACTGGACTCGCGCCTTCGCAGTCGTCAACTACGAGCAGGCCGTCGAGCCGTTCCGCCAAACCAAGCGTCTGAGCGACAGTGAACGCGCAATGCTGATGGGCGCTGCCTGCGCCAAGGCGTACGGCTGGTCTCCGAAAAAGGCGTGACCTACGCGTGCGCGTTCTGCGGCGAGGAGAACGACACCTTCGTGGATCCCGGTGGTGGCGCGCGGCAGGTCTACACCGAGGACTGTGCAGTATGCTGCCGGCCGAATCTCATCACCGTCACCCTCGACGCCGACGGCGACGCACAGCTCGAGGTAACGCAAGAGTACGAGGCGTGAGACGGCGTGAAGACCCTCTTGCCCTGGCTGGTGGCCGTGGCGTTCTTCATGGAGTCGCTCGACACGACCATCTTGAACACCGCGGTGCCGTCGATCGCGGCCGCCCTGCACGTCGCGCCGCTCAGCATGAAGGTGGCGCTGACGAGCTACACGTTGAGCCTGGCCGTCTTCATCCCCGTAAGCGGGTGGATGGCGGACCGCTACGGGACACGCCGCGTGTTCGCCACGGCGATCGGCATCTTCAGCCTCGGCTCGTTCCTGTGCGGCGTGGCGAGCAGCATTCACATGCTGGTAGCGGCTCGCATCCTGCAGGGCTGTGGCGGCTCCATGATGGTGCCGGTCGGGCGGCTGACCCTGGTTCGCACATTCGAGCGCCGCGAGCTAGTGCGGGTCCTCAGCTTCGTGTCGATCCCCGCCCTCGTCGGTCCGCTGGTGGGTCCGCTCGCGGGGGGGCTTATCGTCGGCTATCTGCACTGGAGTCTCATTTTCTTCGTGAACGTACCGATCGGAGCCATCGGGCTATATCTGGTGCTGCGATATCTGCCCGACTATCGGGCCGACGAGGTCGATCCGCTCGACGTCACCGGCATGGCCCTGTTCGGGGCCGGCGTCGCGCTGCTGTCCTACGTCCTGGAGATCTTCGGCGAGCACACGCTCAGCGTGCTCGAGATGACGGGGTTGCTGGCGCTGGCGGTGGCCCTGCTGCTAGCGTACTGGCACCATGCGTCGCAGGCCTCCCATCCTGTGCTGCGATTGGGCCTGTTTCGCACGCGGACCTTCCGGGTCGCGGTGATCGGAAGCTTCGTGACCCGCCTCGGCGCGGGAGGGATGCCGTTCCTCTTGCCGCTGCTGTACCAGGTCGGTCTCGGGTATACGCCGGTGCAGTCGGGGCTGCTAATCATGCCGCAGTTCTTGGCCGCCATCAGCCTGAAGTTCACCATACCGGCGGTCCTCACCAGGCTCGGCTACCGGCGCGTGCTGGGCATCAACACCCTTTTCATGGGACTGGTCATCGGGCTCTTCGCCGTAGTCGGCAACGCGACACCGATCTGGGTAATCGCGCTGCAGGCCGTGGCGTTCGGCTACGTCTCCTCGCTGCAGTACACGAGCATGAACACTCTGGTTTACGCCGACCTCGACGAGCGCGACACGAGCATGGGCAGCAGCATCGCCAGCACCATCCAGCAGATGTCGATGAGCTTCGGCGTCGCGGTGGCCTCGTTGGCCACCGCGGTGTTGGAGTTGTCCCGCTCGCTGTTGAACTTGGCAGAGCGCGACGGCAGGGCATCATACCCTCAGTTCACGGCGCGGAGGAGCGTACCGACATAGCGGCCCCCCGCGAGAAGATCGATCCTGAGCCAAGTGTGGCCCGCGGTTTTCCCGGCAGTGGCCACGATGATTCACGCGGCGCGCTCCGCGAGATTCGCGGCGCCGAGCGCGGTCACGAGCACGTCCAGCTCTCCGTGCCGCTTGATACGCCGGAAGCGCTCGGCGGCGCGCAGTAGACCGAGCCCGATCCACCGCCGCCGCATGTCGCCGTCGCGCCAGCGTTTGATGTTCCGCGTGACGTGCCGCACCGTGCCGATCAGATTCTCGATGCAGTTCGTCGTCGCGAAGAAGCGCCGCAGCGTCGGGGGCAGCTCCAGCTTCAGCACCGTCAGCGTTTCCTCCAGCCCCTCCCGCAGACTGTCGGCGGCATCGGGATGACCGTTCCGCGCCAGCCACGTCGCCAGCGCCGTCAGCTGCCGCCGCGCCGCCGCCGCATTGGCCGCCCGATACGCCCGGCGTAGGCTCGTCCGGACGTAGGCCTGGCGCGCCTGCGGGACGAGGGCGTCGAGGTTGCGCGCCTTGTGGAGCTGGCAGCGTTGAATGACCGCGGCGTCGCCGAAGACATCGCCCAGCGCCTTGCGCAGCCCCTTGCCGCCGTCGATCACCCACAGCCCGCGCCCCTCGAGCGTGAGCCCACGGGCGAGCAGGTCCTGCAGCAGCTCGGTACACACCACGGCGTTCTCGGTGGAGCCCAGGCGCAACCCGAGCGGGACCTTGCCGCCGTCGCGCGTGATCCCCAGGACGACGATCACCGTCTGCTGGGCCACCACGACGCCGTCCATGAACAGCGCCATCACCTCGAGCCCGTCCAGCCGCCGCGCCAAGTACTCTCGCAGCCGCTGCCGAGTCCGCCGCACGACGGCCCGACTGACCGCACTCTTGCTACTGCCGCGGGCGGGCCGCCCGCTCGGCCGCGCCTCCAGACTGCCCTCGTAGTGGCGCGTCGACACCCCGGCGAGGAGCTGCTGCATCATCCGGGCGGTCAGGGGATCTCGATCGCGAAACGCCGCCACCGAGGGCAATGTCGCTTCCCCGCCGATCGTCTGCCGTACGCGGGGACGGCGCACCTGCACGCGCCGACCGCCGAAGGTGAGCTCCGTCGCCGCCGTGCCCCAGTGATGATGGGTGCGCTGCGGTTGATGCCGGCCCTTGGGCCCGGCCAGGGCGACGGCCTCGGCGCCAAACAACTCGTCCAGCGCCGCCAGCCCGTGCGCATGGACCCAGGCGAGCAGGTCGTGGCGCGTGGTCGCCATCCCCGTCAGCATCGGGCCGACGAGGGCGCCCAGTTCCCGGCCGGCCCCATTCTCCGCTTGCGTTCGCTCGGTGCTCTCTGCTCTCTTCGTCATAGACGGCTCCTTGGCCCCCGGTGTTGGGGGACGTTGTCTTGGCCGACGCGATTCTCACGCCGACCAGGGAGCCGTCGCTACTCAGTTCTCAAGTTCAACAGGGGCCGGGACATCCCCCGGTGTTCGTGCCCGATCGTTTCCGGGCCACCCCCCTGGAGATGATGTCGGGCATCCACAAGGCGTTCGTGGTGCTTGGCCTGCTCACGGTCGTCTCGGCGCTCATTTTCCGCGAGCTGCGCGCCGAGGACGGCGCCAACGTGAGCCGGCACCTGCCGGTCACGACCGACAGCCTGGCCGTCGCGGGTGCGTCGAGCCACGAGGGAGTCTCGGGACGCATCCGGGAGGGATGAGAGCGGCGAGCCAGCGGAGGAGAGCTATTCGCGAACGCCAGCGAAGCGGCCGGGCGCGAAGGCGTCGAGCGCGATCTTCGCGCCGCCCGACGAGGACGAGATCGGCGATCGCATGCCCCATGGCGGGGCCGAGCAGGATGCCCTTGCGGCCGCCGCCCGTGGCCATGTAGACCTGCTCGAGCCCGGGCACGCGGCCGAGCACGAGCAGCCCGTCGGATGCCACCGGCCGCAGGCAGGCCGTCTGGTGCGCGACCTGCGCGTCCGCCATCGCGGGCAACATCCTGACCAGCGCAGCGCCGATCTCGTCGCGGGCCGTCGGCGTCGACTCCTCGTCGAAGCCGGCTTCTTCCTCGGTCGTCCCCGCCCACAAGAGACCGTCGGTCTTGGTCGTCGCGTAGTTGTGGCCCCAGCCGACGGAGCATCGACCGGCGGACCGGGAGCCTGCAGCCGGAGGATCTGGCCCTTGAGCGGACGGACCTCGATTGGCACGCCGATCCAGGCCGATGTCTCCGCGCTCCAGGGGCCAAGCGCCAGCACCGCCGCCGCGCAGCTCAGATCCTCCCGCTCCAGGATCACGCCGGTGACCCGCCCGCCGTCGCGCCGCAGGCCGATCGACGCGCCCGTGCCGGACCATGACGCCGAGGCGCTCGGCAGCCCGGGTGAGCGCCAGCACCAGACGATACGGCTCGACGGCGCCTCCGCCCTCGATCAGTGTTGCCCCGAGCGTCTCGTCCGAGATCCGCGGCTCCACCCGCCGAGCCTCCGCGATATCGAGCCAGCGCACCGTGTAGCCTGGCTGCCGCTGCTGCCACGGCAGCGCGACCCGGAGCCTCCGCACGTCCGCCTCGGTGAAGGCGAGCGCCAGAGAGGAGCGCACTCGGAAATCCACGTCGATTCCGGTCTCCTCGAGGAGGCTCTTCGACAACTCACGATGCAACCGCATCCCGTCCTGGGCGATCTCGGCCAGAGCGCCGGGAATGCCGAAGCCGCTCAACGGGCTCAGCCCTCCGTACGCGAAGCCCGAAGCGTGGCTGCCGATCGCGTCGCGCTCGACGACGACGCTCGGCACGCCAGACTTCGCCAGGTAGTAGGCCGTGGTCATGCCCGCGATGCCCCCGCCCACGATCACGACGTCAGCTGAGCTCTCAGCCATCGTTCGGAGATCGTGTCAGAGTCCATGAGACCGGTCAAACCGCGACCGGAGCCAGCCGTCGGCGCCCTGACGTGTCCATGGCGCCAGTTTCTGTCGGCTCGCGAGCGGTTTGCGGTCAGCCGACCAGACGCAGCACCGAGCCGCTCGTGTATCGCGCCGCGTAGCCCGACTTCATCAGGAACTGATTCAGCCACGCCTTGAAGCGGCTCGCCGAGTTCAGTCGGAAGTGTCCGAAGTTCGCGTCGAAGTAACGGTAGACCGACTTGGTGGGCTCGCTCTGGATCGCGACGGCGTGGCCGCCCTTCGGGCGGCGCAACGAGACGAGCCAGAGTCCGCCCCGCTGCTCGACGCTCTGGGCGATCGACAGCGGCCCCGGAAGCGAGATCGTCTGCCGAGTCACGAGCGCCTGATCGGCCAAGGCCTTGGGATAGTCGTCGTCTTCGTAGACATTCTGGAGCTTCGTCGTGGCCGCCGGCTGATCGACCATCGACTTGTTGCTCGAGGCATAGTCGAGCCCTTGTGAGCGCAGCTTCAGCCAGCGCATGGCAAGGCCGGCGCAATAGCCGCTGTATGCGTTGCCCCAGGGCCCCGGTTGAGTCAAGACCTCGGACTTCCCCTGATTGAAGGCGTAGACCAGCTCTCCCTGCTTCGCTGCCTCGTCCACGATTCCCATGATCGCCTCCCGCGTCCACGGTACGACCACGCGCGGCTCGATCCCGCCGATTTTGTCGTCGTGTCAGCCGAGTTTTGGTCAACCTCTGATAGCGGGCACACCGTCCGACGTCCTCACCGCGCGTCGCAGGTCGTCCATACCACTTTGCCATTGCCACTTCCGTTGCCACTTGGGGGGTAGATTTGGGAGTATTTCGGATGGTTCCGGGATCTAGGTGCTTGCTGTGCCGGTCTAAACTACAGCCTTGAAAGGAGCCGACAATGTCAGGTTCAAGCACGCCGCCGAGCGTCGTCGCCGCGATCGTCACGGCCATGCGGGCGCTCGCGGGCCCGCATCCAGGCTTCCGGCCCGTCCACGCCAAGGGCCTCGTGTGTACTGGCAGGTTTCAAGCCTCCCCGGAAGCGCATCGGGTAAGCCGGGCGCCACATCTGCAAGGCCAGTCGGTGCCCACCATCATCCGATTCTCCAATTCCGCCGGAGATCCCGCCGTCCACGATGGCCTGGCCAACGTGCGATCGCTGTCGGTGAAGTTCCAACTGCCGGGCGGCAAGAGTGCCGACATCCTCGCCAACTCCGTCGAAGGGTTCATCGCCCGGACGCCCGAGGAACTCCTCGAGTTCCTTCGGGCTCAGCTCCCGGACCCTTCTACCGGGCGGCCCGTCGCCGACGCAGTCGCGAAGTTTCTCAGCACTCGCCCGGCGGCGGCGGCTTTTGTCGGCCGCCTGATGGAGAAGCCGATTCCGGCCAGCTACGCCCAGTCGCGCTATCACGCCGAGCACGCCTTCCGCTTCACCGCGGCCGACGGCACGAGCCGCTTCGGGCGTTACCACTTCGTCCCCGAGGCGAGCGAAGCCTATCTATCGCCCGATGACGCGAGCAAGCAAGGGTCCAACTTCTTGCGCGAGGAACTCGACAGCCGACTGCGCCATGGTCCGGCCGCCTTCCGTCTCCTCTTGCAAGTCGCTGCCTCAGGCGATCCAACGGACGATCCGACCGCGCTATGGCCTGCGGACCGGCCGCAAGTTGAGCTCGGGCGTCTGGAGGTGATCAGCATCTCCCCGACGGGAACAGAGGACGAGCGTCGCCTGGTGTTCGACCCCACCAACAGGACCGACGGCATCGATCTCTCGGCCGACCCGATCCTGCTTGCGCGATCGGCCGCCTACTCGATTTCGTACGAGCGCCGCAATCGAGGCGAATGAGCGCGGGGAACAGGCGGAGACGAGTCGATCACAATCGGCCGGCAAACCGCTGAAGCGCTCGCAATGCCGCTATGAAACCAACGATCCCAAGTCCCGTACGAATCCAATGTCAGGCTGCCCACCGATCGAGCAGGGATCGCACCGCTGAATCCGAAAGGCCGCCGCGCACGAACGCCTCATTCGTTCCCGCGAAAAAGATCGGATACGCCACCATCACACCGGTCGCGGAGAGCGTCGCGATGAGCAGCCAGCGACGCAGCATCGCCGGACCCGACCAGCAGGCGACGAGCGCTGCCACCGTGACCGCGACACGTGGTGTCCGAGGCGGTCGCGTGTTCCCGTCGATGGCCCGCACCCGGCGTATCACGCGGTCGGCCCGCGCTCCGATCTGGTCGGGCGACTCTCCTGCCGGCGCACCGTCGCGAAAGAGCTGCCAGTCTGGCCGCTCGGAGTGAATCTCGGCGCTGGTGCGACCTTCGTACGCGCCGTAGTTCCACTCCTGGAGGTGGGGCTCGATGTGCGCCACCGAGCCGAACCCGGCCAGCTCGCACGTTCGGAGGGCTCGCTGCAGCGGACTCGTGAGCACGGTGGCGAACGTCAACCCCTTGAGCCGCTGTCCGAGCCGGACAGCCTCCGCCTCGCCCTGCGCAGTCAGTGCAAGGTCGGTCAAGCCAGCGTGCTGGTGGGAGATGGTCCAGGCCGTCTCACCCTCCAGCCACGCGTCCAACAACGTGCCTTCATTGGGACGCGTCTGGTGGATTCGCGGTGTTACCGTGCTCTCGGGCCCAGTCCGGTCTTCCCGCCCGAATTCTGTGTCCGGGTACTGTTCTAAACGACGGTGCGGGTCAGCCATGACCCAGAGTGGCGACGTAGCGTTTCAAGGCGTGCTGAGGCCGCAACGAATTGTTACGGAAATTGGTGGTGGCCGCGCGCCGGCGCGCATACATCCGCGCGGCGGCGCGCGCCGCCCCACATCTCGTGCTCAGCCCTGCATGAACGCGGCGAGGTCGGGGGTCGGGATCGAGCGGTCGATGTAGCCGAACGTCCCCTTGTCCTTCACCTCGCGCGCGGCCTCGACGAGGTTCGTCATCGCGTAGCGGTAGAGTGACGTGGCCAGGCTGATGCGGCGCACGCCGGCCGCCTCGAGCTCGGCGACGGTGAAGGACTTGCCCTTAATGCCCGCCATGAAATTGACGGGCTTCGAGACGGCCTCGCACACGGCGCGCACGGCGGCGAGGTCGGGCAGGCCCGGCACCATCAGCACGTCGGCGCCCGCCTTCTCGAACGCCTGCAGCCGCTTGATCACGTCGTCGAGGTTCGGGTTGCCGCGCAGGAAGCTCTCGGTGCGGGCGGTCAGCATGAACGGGAACGGTAGCGCGCGCGCCGCCTGGGCGGCGGCCGCCACGCGCTCGGTGGCCTGGCCGATGTCGTAGAGCGGCCGGTCCTTCTCGCCGGTGGCGTCCTCGACCGAGCCGCCCACGAGTCCCACGCCGGCGGCGAGCCGGATCGTCTCCGCCACGACGGCGGGCGCGTCGCCGAAGCACTTCTCGAGGTCGGCGGACACCGGCAGGTCAGTGGCATCGACGATCATGCGCGCGTTGGCCAGCGACTCCTCGCGCGTCACCTTGCCGTCGCGCTTGCCGAGCACGCCCGCCTTGGCGCCGCTGGAGGTCGCCAGCGCCTGGAAACCGAGCGCGGCGAGCACTCGCGCGGAGCCCGCGTCCCACGGGTTGGCGATCACGAACGCCCGCGGCCCTTCGTGGAGCGCGCGGAAGCGCGCCGCCTTGTCGCTCTGGCTCGTCGTCATCTCTGGCCTCCTCGTCGTGCGATGATTCGCGCCAGGCAGTGTACAGGAGGAATCGCGATGCCGGGAGTACGTGACCGAGTCGCCGTCGTCACCGGAGCCGCCAACGGTCTGGGCCGCGAGATCGCGCTGCTGCTCGCGCGCGAGGGCACGCGCGTCGCGCTGGGCGACCTCGACGACGCGGGGCTGGACAAGACCGCGGCCGCGATCACCGCGGCCGGCGGCGCCGCCGTCGCTGTCGCGGGAGATCTCACCGAGGAGGCGCCGGCCAACCGGCTGATCGCCACGTGCGTCGAGCGCTTCGGGCGCATCGACATCCTCGTGAACGACGTGGGCGGCAGCCGCAACGCCAAGATCTGGGAGATGAAGGTGGAGGACTGGGACTTCGTGCTACGCCTGAATCTCCGCCCGACGTTCCTGTGCACACGCGCGGCGGTGCCGCACATGATGCGCCGGCGCAGCGGCCGCATCATCTGCATGTCCTCCGGCGCGCGCGAGGGCACGCCGTGGACCGCATACTACGCCGGCGGCTCGGCGTACTCCGCGGCCAAGGCCGGCGTGCACGGCTTCGTGCGCGACGTCGCGCTCGAGCTCGCCGAGTACGGGATCACCGTCAACGCGGTGGCGCCCGGCCCCATCGACACCGAGCGCTTCGGCCCCGGGCTCAAGAAGCTGAACGAGACGGTCGAGTACAGCCCCAACCACATGACGCCGCTGAAGCGGCTCGGCCAGCCGTTCGAGGTCGCGCACGCCGTCCTCTTCCTGGCTTCCGACGAGGCCAGCTACGTCACCGGTCACACCCTGGCGGTGACGGGCGGGCGGTGAGCTCGCGTGTGCCACGCAGTTGACCTGATGCTCAGCGCGGTCCAGTCGCCACGGCCAGGCAGCGCGTGGGTGGATCAGCTCAGTCTTGCTCGCGGCGTAGGCGATCGAGCTCCGTCGGGCTTGAGTCCGGCTACCGAGGCCACGTCGACGATGCGGCCGGCGCCGGCCTTCTTCATGTGTGCGGCCGCGGCAGGGGCCCGAGGAAGTTCTCCTTAGGAGGAGCGCGTTCAGCAGGAAACCTGGCACGGCCCGAGCGGGTTCCTCGATCGAGCCGCTCGCCCAGTGAACGGTGGTGCAGACGCGGGGTGAGTCCATGAAGAATGGTCCGTCGATCATTGTTGCCGCATTTCTGGTGGCCGGCTGTACCACCGGAGCGCCGGGCCCGAACGCCTGGCAGCCGAGCTGTCCGCCCGGAAGCTACGCCGACGCCAGCGTCGACCGGTGGTTCCACGTGAGCTGGAACATCGTCCAGCGCCGCACTGGGCCCGCGCTGGAGGGCTACGTCAACAATCGGTGGAAGATGGACGCTGACAAGGTGCGGCTTGCCGTCGAACGGCTCGATGGGTCGGGACAGGTCGTCGGTTGCTCGGAGCTGTGGGTCCCGAGTGTACCGCCCTACTCCCGCGCATACTTCGCGGCCTCCGTCCCGGATTCGAGTGCACGGTACCAGGTGCGAGTCCTTTCGTTCGACTGGGCGGGACGAGGAGGAAACTGATCGCGCTTCTTCATGTGTGCGGCCGCGGCACGGGCGAGCTGGAAGGGACCGCGCACGTTGGTGTCGAAGATGCGATCCCAGATCTCGACGGTGAGTGCCTCCAGCTCGGGGAACGGGATGCCGATGTTCCAGGCGGCATTGTTGACCAGCACGTCCAGCCGGCCGAGCTCGCCGGCCGCGTGCGCCACCGCGCCGTCGATGGCTCCCGCCTCGGCCTGATCGAGCTGGACGGCGCACGCGCGGCGGCCGAGGCCCTCGACGAGCCGTACGGTCTTCGCGGCGCCGTCGCGGTTGCCGACGTAGCCGACGGCCACGTCGCAGCCAGCGCGCGCCAGCGCCTCGCAGGCGGCAGCGCCGAGGTCGCCGGAGCCGCCCGTCACGAAGGCGGCGCGCCCGTGCAGGTCCATCAGCGCGGGGGCGGCGCGCTCATCGCCGAGACGTGCGCGCTGACGACCTTCCAGCCAAGGCCGGGGAAGCGCACCCACGTCTGGCTCTGACGGCCGATCACGTCCTGGCCACGCACCTTGAACTCGAGGTTCACGGTGGCCAGGTCGCGACCGAGCGTGAGGATTTCGAGACGGATCCGCTTCTCCTTGGTGCCCGGCCCCGGCGGGCGCGCCACGCGGTGCGCGTGGATCTGCGCGAAGCCATAGCCGTGCTCGTGGAACGAGTAGCGGATGGTGTGCGGGCTGTCCCAGAACGTCGCGTCCAGCACCTCGACGTTCTTGTCGATCAACGCCTGCTCGTAGCGCTCGAAGAGCGCGCGCACCTCCGCCACGACCTCGGGGATGTTGACGGTCACGTCCATCATCGGGCGGCCTCCAGCGCCCTCGCCACCGCGACCAGCGCGGCGTCGCTGCCGTGGCCACCGACGATCGACAGCCCGACCGGCAGGCCGTCCACGCTGGCGCCCGGCACGCTCACCTGCGGCACGCCGGTGAGCCCGCCGTGCGCGGCGAGCTCCAGGATGCGCTCGCGCACCGGCTCCAGCGCCGGCAGCGGCTGGCCCTTGAGCGGCGCCGGGAACGGCGTCGTCGGCATGCAGAGGATCGTCCCCGGCGGCAGCAGCCACGTCATCCGAGCGCGCGCCTCGCTGCGCACCAGCGCGGCCCATTCACGCTCACTCTCGGGAATCGCGGCGGCGCGCACCAGGTTGCGCGCCACGCTGTACTGCAGCCGCGGGTTGTCGCGCTCGAGCCACGGCTTGAAGGTCTGCCATGCCTCCCACGGCTGCAGCGTCCGCTGCGCCCGCGCCCACGCGGTGAGACCGGACGGCGCGAGCAGGTCGTCGCGGACGTCCTTCATCAGGGCGGCGAGTGCCTGCACCATCGGCTGCAGGGCCGCCGCGGTCCCGGCGTCGGCGAAGCCGAACGCGTCGACGGCGACGACGAGGCGCGTGGGGAGCGTCGCCGGGATCGGCTCGCCCAGCATCACTTCCGAGACACGCGCGAAGGTCGTCGCGTCGCGCGCGAACCAGCCGGTGGTGTCGGAGCTCGGCGCTTGCGACAGCATTCCCGTGAGATCGAGCCGCCCGTGGGTGGGACGGATGCCGTAGAGCCCGCAGAAGCTCGCCGGTACGCGCACCGAGCCGCCGGTGTCGGTGCCGAGCGCGGTGTCGCAGAGGCCTTGCGCGACGGCCGAGGCCGAGCCGGAGGACGAGCCACCGGGGACGCGGTCGGGCGCCGTCGGGTTGAGCGGCGTGCCGTCGAACGGGTTCTCGCCGAGGATGCCGAGCGACACCTCGTCGGTGATCGTCTTGCCGATCAGCGTGGCGCCGGCGTCCAGCAGCTGCTGCACGGCCCAGGCGTGGCGCGTGGGCACCGGATTCTGCCGGGCCCAGTCCGGATTGCCGCCGCCCGTCGGGTGGCCCGCGACGTCGAAGAGGTCCTTGGCGGCGAACGTCAGGCCGGCCAGCGGACCGTTCGGCGCCCCGGGAATGCGCACGCTCAGACCGGCGATGAAGGGGCTGGTCACGACGGGATTCTACGCGATCGAGCCACGATTCCCCTCTGCCCCCCATCATCGCGTCATGGCACGCTCGGCTGGCCAAACGTCCGATCTGGGTGTACCGATTGTCCGATAGCGTGCCCGTGTCCTTCGCAATAGCGTCATCGACAGCAGCGAGTCAGGGCGCACCGATACGCGCGTGAACGCACCTGAACGAGGTCGGACCGAGAGCTTAGGAGGCTTGAATGAGCACGGTTACCACGAACGACGGCGTGACGATTTTCTACAAGGACTGGGGCCCCAAGAACGCGCAACCCATCGTCTTCCATCATGGCTGGCCATTGAGCGCCGATGACTGGGACACCCAGATGCTCTACTTCCTCGGGAAGGGGTATCGAGTCATTGCGCATGACCGGCGCGGCCATGGCCGGTCAAGCCAAGTGAGCGACGGCCATGACATGGACCACTACGCCGCGGACGCGGCGGCGGTCGTCGCGCATCTGGATCTGCGCGACGCCATCCACATTGGCCATTCGACGGGCGGCGGCGAGGCAACGCACTATGTCGCGCTCCACGGCAAAGGCCGCGTCGCCAAACTGGTACTGATCGGCGCCGTGCCGCCACTCATGCTGAAGACGGCGGCCAATCCGGGCGGCTTGCCCTTAGAGGTATTCGACGGCCTCCGGCAACAGTTCGCCGCCAACCGGGCGCAGTTCTACTGGGAATTCGCGAGCGGTCCCTTCTACAGCTACAACCGGCCGGGCGCGAAGGTGTTGCAGAGCGTGATCGAGAACTGGTGGCGTCAGGCCATGATGGGCGGCGCGAAAGCACAGTACGACGGCGTGAAAGCCTTCTCGGAGACGGACTTTACCCAGGACCTGAAGAATATCGACGTGCCGACCCTCGTCATGCATGGCGACGACGACCAGATCGTCCCGATCGCTGATTCCGCGCTGCTCTCCTCGAAGCTGCTAAAGAAGGGGACTCTCAAGGTTCACCAGGGATTCCCACACGGCATGTGTACGACACACGCCGACGTGGTCAATCCCGAGCTTCTCGCTTTCATGAAGAGCTGACCTGCAGTCCCTGCAGGCGACCGACGGGTACTAGTTCAGCGTGGTGGAGGCCGGGTGCCCCTGCGCACCGAGACCTTCCACTACTTGCACCGCAAGGGCTTCGAGGCCCTGCGCAGGAGTCGGCTGGAAGCCCGAGGAGCAGTTCTACGGCTACGGCGGGCATCTCGTCGCCGCGACCGCGCCAGGGACGCTGACGCGGGACCGCGTCGCCGCCGTGTGTAAGCTGTCGCAGACCGGCAGCACGCCGACAATGAAGCTCGCCGACGACGCGAACCCCGGCAAGGAGAGCGTCCCCGGCCGCCCCGTGCTCTGGCGCCGCATGCACGGCGGCGGTCCGGCCGGCATCATCGGCCAGGAGGGCGAGGCCGCGCCCGCGGGCTACGAGGCCTGGGGCTCAGCGCCGGCCGATCCGAAGTACGCCCTCGAGTTCAGCTCCGAAACCCAGGCGCTCCAGACCAAGCTCCCGAGGAACCGATGATTCCCGATCCCCGAGCCGGTCTACTCAACATGTGAGCGATGCCATTGACTTGCCGTGCTCGGTTTCATATATAAGGCCGTATCATCGGGGCGCCGGTGGAGGGCTCAGTGAAGGAACGACGCCCGATGGCCGTGCTCGTTTGCACCATGTCGGCGGTCGGCCTGGTGCTGGGCACCTTCGCCGGTGCTGCGCGCGCCGAGCAGGTGATGGTGCGGGGAATGGGACGCACCCAGGGTTGGGTGGTGGCAACCGATGATGGCGAGCTTGGATTCGTGGACTGCCAGGGACGTCAGTCCCGTCTCGGGGACGCTCGGGTCGAGGCGACGACCGGCCGCTGCCGGATGTCGACGCGCCCGATCGAAATCACCGGCGTCGTGCGCAGCATCGATCCGGGCCTACGAATCCTGCGCGCGGTCGACGACGCCGGCCACGTCCACACGCTCTACGTGCCGGAAGACGCCGGCCCCCTCGAAGACATCCATTCCGGGGAGCGAATCCGAGTGACCAGTCCCGTCGCCGGCCAAGCCTCCCAAATCAGCCGACGATGAAAATCGATGGTGCCGCCTCGGTGGCCCCGGCGACGGCGAGGCGTGCGCGACGTGTCGCGCCGGACGACAAGGAGGGGAGATAGACGAGGACGCGCGGCTCCGACGTTGAGTCTTGACCTTTGCAGTCGAGGAGACACAAGGCATGATGACTTTGCGGAAGCGAGTGTATGTCGCTGTCCTCGCCGTGGCGGCGATGGGCGCGGGCGCCTGCTCGATGCCGGCCTCCACCACCGAGATCACGAAGACATCGGCGCCGATCGCGGACGCCACCGCGAACGACTGGACGACGTACCACGGGACGTATCAGTCGTGGCACTACAGCCCCCTCACCCAGATCAACACCGACAACGTGAAGCGCCTCCGGGTGGCCTGGGTGCATCATCCCGGAAAGTCGACGCGCGGCCTGCAGTCGATGCCGCTCGTCTCGGACGGCGTCCTCTACTACACCGGCTCGTACAGCCGCGTGTGGGCGCTGGAGGCGGCCACCGGAAAGCCGCTCTGGTCCTACTTCCCCAAGCTCAACGACGACCTCGTCGCCGCCCAGACGCACTCGCCGTACACGCGGGGCATCGCCATCGGGCAGGGCAAGGTGTTCGTGGGCACCGTGGACGGTCGGCTCATCGCCGTCGACCAGAAGACCGGCCAGCCGGTGTGGGACACCAAGCTCATCAACTCTGAGAAGCTCACCGTGGGTTTCACGGGCGCGCCCCTGCTCGTGAAGGACAAGGTCATCATCGGCTCCCAAGGCGGTGAGTGGCCCGGCCGCGGTCCGATCTTCGGTGTCGACGCCGCCAGCGGCAAGAAGGTCTGGGAGTTCCTGACGGTGGCGGGGACGGAAGAATCCAAGAAGACGTGGGGCAACGATTCGTGGCGCACGGGCGGCGGCGGCGGGTGGATGGCCGGCGGTTACGACGCCGAGACGAACACGGTGTGGTGGGGCACCGGCAACCCGGCACCACTCTACGACTGGGCGGGCTTCGAATGGAAGACCTCGGGGCCGCGACCGGGTGACAACCTCTTCACCACTTCGGTCATCGCGCTCGATCCTGACACCGGGGCGCTGAAGTTCTACCATCAGGAATTGCCGCACGATGCCTGGGACTTCGACAGCGCGGTCGGCGAGTTCGTGATGATCGAGCGGGACGGCAAGAAGCTGGTCGTCCACCCCAACAAGGGCGGGCATGTCTTCGTCTACGACCGCAAGGATGCCAGCATCGTGAACGTCTGGCAGCTTGCTCAGAACATCAACTTCGTGAAGGGCATCGACCCCAAGACGGGCGCCCTCATCGGCCGGCGTGACCTGCCCCTCGGCAAGCACACCAACCTGTGTCCGGCCATCGCCGGCGGCATGAGCTGGAACTCCGGAGCCTACAGCCCCAAGACCGGCCTCTACTACAAGATCGGCCAGGAATGGTGCATGGATCTCGAAGTCATCAAGACGACGCCGATCCTCGAGCCGCAGGCGCAGCTCGACATCGGCGCCAACTTCACCCTTCGCAATCCGGAGGGCGGCAAGGCTCACGGTCACGTCTCCGGACGAGATCCGGTCACCGGGCAGAAGAAGTGGGAAGTGAAGTTCACCGAGCCGCCGCTGGCCAGCCTGCTGGCCACCGGTGGCAACCTCGTCTTCGTCCCCGACTCGCGGGGCTGGCTCCGCGCCTACAACGCGGAAACGGGGCAGGAGCTCTGGTCGCACAACAACGGCATCGGACACAACGGCGGCATCATCAGCTACGCCGTCCAGGGCAAGCAGTACATCGCCGTGGCCACCGGATGGGGCTCACTGGTGGGTGACGAGTTCGGCGGTCTCTTCGGCGAGCCCTACAAGAGCATGCCCAAGGACGTGGGCGCGATCGTGGTATTCACGCTGGAGTGAGTGGCTCCGCGGCGGGGCGGGCGCAAGCCCGCCCTCGCCGCGGTAGCATGCTCTTCATGAACCGCGTCGTCGCGTTCGTGGCTGTGCTGACCCTCGCCGCCACCGTCGCCCACAGTCAGGACCGCTCGGAGACCGCCGCGCGCCCGCCCGTCCCCGACCCACGCGTCGGAGAGCAGCTCTTTGCCAGCACGTGTGGATTCTGTCACCAGGACGGCGGTCGCGTCGCGGGGCGCGGGCCCAAGCTGGCGGGCACCGATCAGCCGGACGCCTACCTGCTGAATCGCATCCGCGTGGGCAAGGAGGGCGCCATGCCCGCGTACGGCCGAGCCCTCTCTGAGGGGCAGCTCCGCTCGCTGCTCGCCTATATCAGAAGCCTGAAGGACGAAAGCCGGTGAGCCGCCGATGGTGGACGGCGGCGTTGGGCGGCATGGTGGCCATAGGCCTCGCGGGCTCGGCCGCGAGCGCACGTCCGCTCGCCGCCATCCGCGACCGGGGCGTGCTCTCGCTCTGCGCTCACGCCAACGCCCTCCCCTTTGCGAGCAAGACCCAGGAGCCGCCGGGATTCCAGATCGAGCTGGCCCGCGCCCTCGCCCACGAGCTGGGGGTGACCCTTCAGGTCGAGTGGGTGGTCAGCGGCATCCAATTCCGTATCGCCGATTGCGACATCGTGCTCGACACCATCGCCGTGCCCGAGGCCCAGGCCGAGCGTCGTCTCGAACTGTCGAAGCCATACCAGCGCAGCGGCGTCGGGCTCGCCGTGCGTCCGGACGCGGTGAGCGTCGGAAAGTTCGAGGACCTGGTCGGTCGCCGGGTGGCCGTGCAATCACGATCGCTCGCCGGCATGCTGCTGGGACAGCGCGGCGTGCGACTCGCCTCGTTCGGCTACGAGGAAGAGATGATCGAGGCGGTCCTCAAAGGCGAGGTCGACGCCGCGGCGGTGTCGCCCGCCAGCGCGGGGTACTTCAACCTGCGCCATCCGGAGTCGCCCGTCCGGTTCGTCCACGCCTACGACACCGAGCCCGAGCTGCGCTGGAACCTGGCTGTGGGGCTGCGGCGCGCCGACCCGTCGTTCCGCGAGGCGATCGATCGCGCCATTGATCGGCTGGTGGCCAACGGAACCGTGCAGAAGATCTACGCACATTATGGCGTCGAGTACCGCCCGCCGCTCAGCCGCTGACGCGGGGCGCGATTCCGCGTCGGACGCGCGCAGATAGCGAACGACGCTAAGGTAGCTAGTTACGGCCTCGGCGTCGGGCGGTGCGCGCGGTGACCGCCGGGACGTGCACCGTGCCCGGGGCGAGGCGCTCTTCACAGCGCGGGCAGTATTGCTGCAGCTCGATCGGATGTCCGCACGTCACGTGCCGTGGGCCTGATCGCGGACCCACGAACGTCCGGCCCCAGATCGCCAGCGCGCCCACCACGAGACCGAGCCCGCGCCCGCGGTCGGTGAGCGCGTACGAGGCGCGCGGCGGGCGTTTCGAGTAGAACGCGCGCGCCACCAGTCCCTGACGCTCCATTCGTCGCAAGCGCTCGGCAAGCAGCTTCGGTGGGATGCCGAACAACTGGGCGCGAAGGTCCTGGAATCGCGCGGGTCCGCGCAGAAGATCGCGTACGATGAGCAGCGTCCAGCGCTCGCCCACCAGATCGAGCGACTTCGCGACGGGGCAGTGCTGGCCGTATCGCTTCGCCACGATTCCAAGTATAGCTGTCCCAGCCGCAATCGGTTTGTGAGTTCACAAAGGTAACCTTGACGGTGCCCTCGGCCGGGTGTACACGTGATCTCGAGTCCTAGTTAGTTCCCTTTGTGTACTCACAACGACCCGCTCGACCGTGTTCGTGGGAGGACGTGCAATGCGTTCCGTGTACTGGTTCGCAAGCCTATTCGCGATTGCTGTCGGTATCGGGCTCGTCGCCGGCTCACACGCGGGGGCCGCCGATCGGCCGATCGTGCCCGACCTCGAGCTGGACGCGTTGAAGGAAGCCGTCCGCTGGCCAAAGGCTGACGTCACCACGGTCATGTCACTCGCCGGTCGCCTGATGGCTGGGAGACGTGATGCGGAAGGGCTTGCCTACTTCCGCGAACGGTCCGCGAGTGAGCCGAGCCGCGGGCTTTTCGTCGCCCTCGACGGCGTCTTCCAGGCGCGGCAGGCAGACACTGTCTCGCTGTTCCGGCGAGTGGCATGGGTGAACGACGCAGTGGCCAGACTCGATCGGGCGGTGGCGCTCGATCCGGGGCTGCCGCGCTACCTGCGCGGTGTCGTGCTCGCCGGGCTCCCGGCGCGATTCGGCAAAGCCCAGGCTGCCATCGAGGATCTCACGTGGGTGCTCGACAACAAGGAACGATTCCCCGTCGGTTTACGGCGCGCTGCCTACTACGGGCTTGCCCAGGCGTACACGACCCTCGGGCGCGAGACGCAGGCGAGAGACGCGCTGGCAAAGTCGGGGGCGGCTCGGCTCGACCCCACCCAGCCGGTGTTCATCGCTGACTTCTCGCTCTCGGCGCGAGACGGATTTCGCTTCAGGCCGCCGCGTCTCGTCGAGTTCGCGCCTGGCGTCCACGTCGCGCAGGGCTTCGATTTCGGCGATATCGGCTTCGTTTCGACGGACGAGGGAATCGTCGCTATCGACGCCGGCACGACGGACGAGACCGTGCGGGCGGCGCTGCAGGCGCTGCGCCGCGTGACGTCACGGCCGATCACCCACGTCATCCTGACCCACGCGCATTGGGATCACATCGGCGGCCTAGGAGCGTTGCTCGAGTCGAATCCCCGGGTGATCGCGCAGGCGGCGTTCGCCGACGAGCTACGGATCGTGAACAGCACCGGGGTTCCCTTCAAGTATTTCTTCGGTACCGCCGGCAGCGGGCGCCGGTACGACGCGCGCCCGAACCACCTCGTGCGCGAGCCGGAAACGCTGACGGTGGGGGGCATCCGGTTCGTCCTCTACCCCGCGCGCGGGGGCGAGACGGCCGATGCGCTGCTGATCCACGTGCCGGACCGGGGCGTGCTTTTCGTCGGGGACGCGTTCATGCCCTATCTCGGTGCGCCATTCGTCGCCGAGGGCTCGGCCGAGGGACTTTTCGAGACCATCACATTGATCCGCTCGCTGCAGCCCCGGCTGCTCGTGCACGGCCACCCACCGCTGACCGAGATCTTCACCGTCGAGGCGCTGCCGGCCATCGAGGCGGCGTTGCGCGAGCTCCACCAGCGCATCCGGGCGGCCGTGGGCGAGGGGCGCACGCTCGTGGAAATCCTTCACGACAACATCCTGCCCGCCTCGCTGCGCGACCACCCCACGGGAGTCGTACCGTATCTGGTCATGCGCGACAACTTCGTCAAGCGCGTCTACCACCAGTCCACCGGCTACTGGAAGCCGGACGGCGAAGGAATGGAGGTGCTCACGCCCGCAGAGTGGGCGGCGGCGCTCGACTTGCTCGGAGGGCACCGCGAGGACGCCTTCGTTCGGACCGTGCGCGGGCTGGCGGAGCGTGGCGACGACGCGCTGGCGCTAAGGCTCGCGCAACTGGGGCTCGTGCGCTATCCGTCCAGTGAGGCGCTGGCGACATGGCGGCGCCGTGCGCTCGACAACATGAGACTGCGCCACCAGGGGATGAATCCATTCAAGTTCATCATCTACTCCGAGTGGGCCGGTGCGGAACTCTCGCCCGTCGAGTAGGGATGGCGGTGGAGTGACCCCTACGTCCCGCATCCGCCGATACGGCGTGGGCGCTGCCCCACTTCGCGCGTCAGGTAACCGTCCACCTTTGCGATCACGACGACGATGTATCGCCACGCCCATCCGGCGCGTCGCGGAATCGTGGCGTCGATTTGCCCAGCGTGAGGCCCTCGGTATCCTGCTTCATCGAACAGTCGTTGCTGTTGGTCGACGATGGCGCGGTCGTCGACGAAGCAATCGGACAGCGGGTTCATGGGCGCACCTCCATGACCAATGCGCATCTCGTCGTGGTCCAGCCGCCCTCCGCCGTTGTGGGTGGGCACACTTCTCGCTGACGAGCGCCTGCCCGCACTCAACGTTCAAACGCGCCAGCTCACGGAGCTTGCTCCACCATCATGTGCATGCGCCGCCCTGAAGAGTCCAACACGCCGTGCAGTTTGTCGCCGCTGCGCTGGAGGCGGATCCATTGCCCTTTGGAGCTCTTCAAGATGACGCTGCCTCCGTCTCGAACCGCGACCCCCGAGTCATTGCTCGTTGTCGTTCCCATACGTGCGAATGTCATCTGGTACGTCGCATCGTCCTTGATCTCGAGCGTCACGTCCCTGTTCAGTACCGACGTCGAGTCGGTGCCGACCGCCCAGACCTCTCCGCGCCAGGTTCCGCTGAGTGGGCTAGGGTTGACCGCGGCAGTCGAAGCAGCCAGATTCAGGTCCGCGCCGCTGCGCTCGGCAGCACAACCGGCCGTGAGGACAATCAGCGCGCCCGAAGCGAAGACGGTGACGATTCTGTGGTGAACCATTTGCTCCTCCTTGCGGTGAGCGACGAGGCAAGCGGCGCGCCAAGTCGTCGCGCCGGAGGAAAAGCTCGAGTTTGCGACTGACCGACGCATTGGCGGGCACGACCTGCGCCGGAGGTGTCGGGAGTTGGCCAGCCAGAGTGACTGGTTCCGGTCACTCTGTTCGGAACAGAACGGTCGTTAGTCGGTCAGGTCGTAGCGCCGCAGACGGGTGTAGAGGGCACCCCGGCTGAGACCGAGGGCGGCCGCGGTCCGCGATTTGTTGCCCTTCGCTCGCCGGAGCGCCGCCAGGACTGACTGCCTCTCGACCTCAGCCAGCGGCCGCGTTGCCGTCGCATCGCTCTCCACTGCCACTGGTCCGGATGGGATAGCGGCCGCCTGGGGCGGCGGGGCGAGCCCGAGATGCGCCGCGCAGATGAGTCCGCCGTCCGCAAGGATCAGCGCCCGCTCGATGGCGTTCTGCAGTTCCCGGATATTGCCCGGCCAGCGGTGCACCATCAGAAGATCGCGAGCTTCCTCACTGAGACCGGCGTCGCTCCGCCCCATCCGGCTGGCGAACTCACGGACGAAGTAGTCGGCCAGCACGAGGACGTCGTCCTTTCGCTCCCTCAATGGGGGGAGGTGGACCGGGAAAACGGCGAGTCGGTAGTAGAGATCCTCGCGGACCCGCCCCTCAGCGACCGCATGCTCCAGGTCGCGGTTGGTGGCCGCGACGAGACGCACGTCGGCGTTCATCGTTGTTGTCCCGCCGACCCGCTCGTACTGGTACTCCTGCAAAACGCGCAGGAGCTTCGTCTGGACGATCGGCGCCAGCTCTGCGATCTCGTCGAGAAACAGCGTGCCGCCTGCGGCCAACTCGAAGCGCCCGCGCTTGAGCTTGTCGGCTCCGGTGAAAGCGCCACGCTCGTGGCCGAACAGCTCCGACTCGATGAGCGTCTCGGCCAGAGCCGCGCAATTGACGGCAACAAAGGGACCCTCGGCACGCCGGCTCGCATAGTGGATGGCGCGAGCGATCAGCTCCTTTCCGGTGCCGCTCTCGCCGGTGATCAGCACCGTGGTCTCGGCTGAGGCGACTCGCGCCGCCTGATCCAGCGCTGCTCGGAAGGCCGGTGCCTGGCCGACGATTCGATCGAATCGATACCGTTCGCTCAGGGCTCCCCGGAGCAGCTCGACTCGCTGTTCGAGCTGCCGGGCTCGTCCCTCTACGAAGGCCAGACGGCGCTGCTCCTCCGAGAGCCGCTGGTGCTGAATCGCCACCACGACGTGGGCTGCGATTCCCGTCGCGACTTCTCCGTCCCCCTCGTCGAACCAGTCGGGCTGCCTCTTGGTAAAGACGAGAGCGCCGCCCACTCGGTCGCCAAAGATCAAGGGTACGGCCATGATCGAGCGCACCCCGCTCTCGAGCACGATTCGGTCACCTTCAAAACGAGGGTCGAGCTCGGCGGACGCCTCATGAATTATTACGCCCTCGCGGGCGGCGATCCGCGAGCCGAACGAGTAGTCCTGCGGGCGATCGCCACACCGAGGTTGCTCCGGTATATCGCTCACTCGGAGCGCGTTTCCCTCGAATGCCCCGCTCGGCCCGATCAGCCTCGCGATCATGAGATCGAAGTCGAGCACGGGCCGCACCGCGTCGCCGAGCTGGGCAAAGATCTCGTCCACATTCAGGCTGGTGCCGACTACGCTGGCCACTTCGGGGAGCACGGCCAATCGTCGGCGGCGTTGCCCTTCCTTGTGCAAGATCACGATGTTCTCGATCAGTGGGCCGAGGAGGTCAGCGATCCGTTGTCCAGTCACGAGGTCCGCCTCGGAGTACGCATCGGGCGCGAAGCTCCCGATGATGAGGACACCGCTGATGCGGAGCGCGCCATTGAGCGGCAGTGCGAGCCAGGCGTGGAGGCCAGCGGTCAGCCGATCCTGACTGGTCGTCTCGGCCCCGTGTCGCTGCGGATCCGTCTGGAAGTGACGCACCAGGTCGGGCTGCCCCGCCAGCGCACGGGTCTTGTCGATCTCATCGCACGGGTAGCGACGACCGTGGCGAAGCCGGCCACTGCCGATGTGCTCTTCGAGCACAGAGAGAGTACGCCCCCCCTCCTCCAGATAGGCGACTATCAGCCGGTCATGGGAAATGAACCGCTGTAGCTGTAAGGAAAGGCCCTCTAAGAATCGGCCGGGGTCGAAGTCGCCCGACATCGAGCGAGCGAGGGCCGCCACGGAGCCGTGCAGTTCGGCGAGCTCGGGGCTCGTGAGGTCGACTATCTGCGGGGACTCTCGACGCTGGACTGCGCGCAAGACGGTGGCCACGGCGCCGGCGCTCCCCGCTCCACCGCCTTGCCACACGTGGCCCCACACATCGTTCGGCATCTGCGCAGACCACCCCGCTTTGTTCATTCTCGGTCACTGCCCTTCTCCTCATGGATGAGCCGACCTGGCTGAGCGGTTCATTGCGACGGCTCCTCGCTGCGTTTTCCATATTGAAACAGCGCCTTCGGCGCACCCGGCGTGCCGACTCAGCGCCGTTCGAGCGATTTCACGCAGACCTGGACGGATTGATCACGGCGCTCAGGTACAAAGAGAAACGCGTTTCGGTGGACGCAGACCCTGACAACCACATAGGAGAATTCCATGACGGACTCACCAAATGTCTCGGTCGTTCGTCGCTTGTATGGGGCGCGTGGGAACCCGGAAATCCTTCGCCAGCTGCTGGGGAGTGAGGTGCGCTGGGAGGTGGTTGACGGATTTCCGTACGCGGCCGCCTACAAGGGCCGTGACACTGTGCTGCGTGATTTCTTTGGCCGCCTCTTCACAGACTTTGACGAGTTCGTCGCGAACGGCTCGGAGTTCTTCGAGTCAGGCGACCACGTCATCGCCCTCGGCCACTATTCCGGGCGCGCCAGACGGAGCGGCAAGAGATTCACCGCCCATTTCGCGCACGTGTGGACACTGCACGACGGGTTAATCGTGCGATTGCAGCAGTGCGCCGATACCGTGCAGCTGGCTCGGGCGCTGGCCGACTAGAACGTAACCACTAGCCACCGCCGTGCCCTACGCTCGGTTTTTTCGCCCTTCTCCCTTAATCTGCTTTCGCGCGCTCCTATTCCCCGGAACGGGTTGGAGCATGCTCACGCGATTGCCCTCAGTGTCCGTAAAGGAAACGTATCGTCCTACGCCAGGTATCGCCATTGGCTCGCCAAGAACTTCGCCGCCCGCCGTCGCGACTTTCCGTACCGATGCCTCGATGTCATATACCGCGATGACGATGGCCGTTTGCTGCTCCGGCCAATCGGGTTTCTTCGGGAAGAATCCCCCGTTGATCGCGCCGGGTTTTCGCGGACCGTTGTCGTCGGTCTCCGTGGTGGTGGCCAGCACGTAACTGCCCATGTCGTCGCCTAGCTTCTGGGTGTGCCATCCGAACGCCGACTCGTAAAACTTTGCCATCCGATCTCGATCGTCAAACGGCATTTCGAAGTGAACGACGCTGTTCATGATGCTTACCCTGCTTCCTTTTCTGGCCAGCACGGGCGGACTTCGATCCTCCCGAAGCGGGCCATCGGATGCTTTCCCGCAATCTCGAAGCCACCGATCCACCGACGGTTACCGAGGATCCGCACCTTCCGTCGGTCCATCTCCTCGACCCACTCGCTTAGGTTGTCCTCCTCGCTCCACAGATTGGTCGAACGAGAACGAGCGAAATCGACAGCCGGCAGGCCCTTCACGATGGCAGGAGGAAAGACTGCCCACGAGCGAGTGAAGAAGGTCGACCAGCCCGACGTCACGGAGATCCGCAGTTGGGTCGCGCATGAGCGCGTCGCGGTGAAGCAAGCGTGACCGAAAAGTATTGCCACGCGACAGGTCGATTGCGGGTTTTTACTGGGTGTTTGTCGCTGACCACTAGAGACGAGAAGCGTATTGCTGGTGGCCCCAATTCTTCGGCGAGCGGATGAATCGGTTCCCGAACCAGACTGCCCTCAGGGCGCGCCTCCGTACGCGGCGAGCCACGCGCGCCGAATGCGTCGCAGCATCGCCGGGTACAGGACGCGATACACCTGCTCAGATGAGCGATAGAACAGCGACATCCGATATCCCCCGCCGACTCGGCCGTCGAACTCATGGACTTTTCCGGTCATCCCATCCGGCGAAAGCCAGACGGCCAACGCTGCGGGGTCGGTAAACGCTCTATAAAGAGCTTCGCGCGAAGCCTTGATGACTCTCGAGGTGCGCGTAGAGCGGGCGATTTTCGTCACACGCCGACGGTTCTCCGTATGCTGCCCATGTGCTCGTCGATGTGACCGACCAGACCGAGCATGATGAGCTGCTCCGCCGTCATGGGTGGTGTGCCCGTGAACACCGTCCCGCTCTTCGCTAGCTGATCGTCAGTCAGGCCCTGGACCACCGAGAACGCCTTCGCCGCACCCTGTTGGAAGAGCGCGAGTGTCTCCGCCCGCGTGCAGTGGGCATGCTCCTTCGCATGCTGAGCGTTCATTTCGTCCAGCATGGCCCGCGTGAAATCGCCGCGTGACGCCAGTCCGCCGGACACGATGCCAGTCACGATCGGCGATCCCACGCAGGCCGGCATTACCTCGGATGTAATCGACTGCTGCTCACTTCTGCGGAATGATCTGAGCGGATATCTAATCCCCGAACGAAAGGAGCAGAGACATGAGCGAGGTTGCTGAAAACAAAGTCGCTGAAGCTGTCCATCGGTATCTAGCCGCCTGGAACGAGCAGAATCCGGGTCGCCGTCGGGCCCTGATCGCCGACACGTGGATCGAGGAAGGGTACTATGTCGATCCGCATCGGCGCGGGGACGGCCACGAAGCCATCGACGCGATGATCCAAGCCGTCCAGGAGCGTTTCCCAACCTATCGTTTCCGGCTGGCCAGCGTGGTCGACGTCCACAACGACCGCGTCCGCTTCACGTGGGAAGCGGGCGGGACGGAGGAGGCGCCGACCCACGTGACATGCGCCGTCCACGCCCACCATCTCGACCGTCCGGGCGGACACTGACGGCTTGGCGGGTCATGAGCATAGTCGAGGGCCGGCTTCACCGGCCCTCTCTTCTTCCCGCGCACTTGGGCGGAACCGCCCGATTAGTCTGCGCGTTCGCCGACTGATCGCCCGCAAACATGAAGCAGGACTGGCCGTATCTGAGCCGACGATACAGCGGAAGACCCTCAGGCGAGCGAAGCGCCAAGGGAATCAGGCCTGGGCGCATGGTCGTGCCGGACTGACAGGGGGTATTCACGGTAGGCCGTCCGAGAGATTTCACGCTGTCCTCGACGGATTGCTAACGGTCCCCCCTGTACAAGGGGAAAGACGCAGGGGATCGCCTCGGCGACCTTGGTCGCGCACGGCGACAGACACCGCGGCAGGAGGCTTCGATGTTAAGACTCGCGGAAATCCTCTATATCGCGTCCGCGCTCCGAGTCCGGCCACGCGCCATCGACCGCTACATCGACTACTTCGGCGATCGGGTGCCCGAACAGCGATGACGACGATCCGCCAGTCGGTGCCCGACAGCCCAGCTCTTTTCTCCTCGCGCTTCGGCATGGGCGCTGACCACTCCGGTACGTCATGGATGGTCTATGTAGGATCCTGAGGCGCGTTGCACCCGCTACCTTGGATCGGGGCTGGACGGACGGAAAAGAACCGTCGGCACCCGCGGCGGTAAGCCACAGGAGAATATGGCGATGCTGAGTGTCCACGCTCGCGAGCGCGTCCGCGCCTGGACGCTGATCGGCGCTGCGGCACTCGTCGCCGTGGTCGCCACGGGCGACGCATGGCAACGTGTCGGAACCATCACTCCGGGATTCAATCTCATGGCGAATCTCAAGACTGGCGTCGCCGACCGGGGTGGCGTCGAGCCCTTCGGGCTGATTCGCGCTGTGGACGGACAGCCGGTGCGGACCCACGCCGAACTGCGCGCACTAGTCGAGGCGCGCCCGGCAGGAACGACGTTCCGCTATGCGATCGAGCGCGACGGGCAGCTCGAGGAAACGTCCGTTCCGAGCCGGCGAGTGACCCTCCGCGACTTCAAGCACTTCCTGTTCGACAGCCTGCTGCCGGGCCTGCTGACACTGATGATCGCAAGTGCGCTGATCGTTCTCCGGCCGAACGCTGCCGACAGCCGGCTCTTCCTCGCTTTCTGCCTGCTCTCATCGCTCGAGGCCCTGCTGTGGACGGATTTCAACACGATCCATCGTTTCGCCCGCCTCTACCTAGTGCTTTGGGCTTTCGCGCCCGCCGTATTCACGCACCTGGCACTCACGCTCCCGGAGCGCCGCGCGATCGCTCAACGCCAGCCCTGGGTCGTGTGGCCGCCTTATGCCGCCTCGTCCGTGCTCGCCGTAGTGCTCCAGTTCTCGTTCCTCGACCAGACGCGGCGGGTGGCAGAGATCAGCGCTGTCTACTGGGGTCTCTCGCTGCTGGCCCTCCTCGTCTCCCTGGCCTGGACCGGCGTCATCGGTCCCAGCCCCCTCGTGCGCCAGCGCGCGCGCGTGCTCCTGGTGGGATTCGCCGCCGGCTACCTGATCCCGGTCACCGCGACCGTGGTCGAGATCGTCTCGCGGATCTCCGTGCCGTACTTGGCCGAATTCTGGAAGCTCACCTTCGTCTTTCCGCTTGCGGTGGCCTATGCCATCGTGCGCTACCAACTCTTCGACATCCGGACCGTCCTGCGCGCGGGGGCCGTCTACTCCAGCGTCACTGCGCTCGTCGTGATCACCTACGTCGCCGTGCTGACAGTGGTGAACCTTGGGCTCGCTGGGCTCGACGAAGGCACCCACCCCCTGGTGAGCGCCGCGATCACGGCCTCGGTGATCGTCCTCCTCTTCAACCCCCTTTACGGACGGCTCAAGGCTGTGATCGACCGCCTCTTCTTCCGCGATCGCTACGATGCCCAGCGGGCACTGGAGCGGCTCGTCGACGCGATGACGACCGCACGCGAGCTGCCGCGCATTGCCGGCCTTATCCGTGACACCGTGGAGGTGGTGTTCCGTCCGAGCATGGTGGCTCTCTTCGTATCCGAGGAGGGGCGGGCGGGCTATCGGGCCTTGCCTGGGCCCACCGACGGCTGGCTGCCCGGCGAGTCAGCCCTCCTGCGCTGCCTCGTCCGGGAGCGCCGGCCGCTCACGCGGGTGTGGCTCCGGGACGATCCCGCGGTCAGTGAGGAGCGTGGCGCCTGCGTGCGCGAACTCGACGTCCTCGGCGCGGAGGTAGTGGCGCCGGTGCTCTTCCGGGAGCGGCTGATCGGGTTCCTCGCCGCTGGTCCGCGCCGCGGGGAGGCCCCGTACACGACGGAGGACCTGCGCTTCATCCGGCTGCTCGTCAACCAGAGCGCGGTTGCTCTCGAGAACGCCCGCGCCTATTCCGCGCTCCAGGTCGCCCTGCGGCGGGTCGAGCTCCTCGAGTCGATCCGCCTGAACCTGTCGAAGTTCGTGCCGCGCACCGTGCAGGACCTGATCGAACAGTCGCCCCGGGCTCCAGAGCTCGCCAAGCACGAGGCCGACGTGTCGGTGCTGTTCGTCGACCTCGTGGGATACACGCGTCTGAGCGAGCACCTCGACGCCCCCGAGGTCAACGAGATGGTGGAGCGCTGCTTCGGAGCGTTCCTCGACGAGATCATCGACCACAGCGGTGACGTGAATGAGACGGCGGGTGACGGGCTCATGGTGATCTTCAAGGATCCGGACCCATCCCGCCACGCCCGCGCGGCCGTCCTCACAGCTCTCGGCATCCTGCGCCGGGCCCGCGAGATGAGTGCCGACCCAAGCATGCCCGCAACCGTCGCCCTGCGCCTCGGTGTCAACTCGGGGCCGGCGGCGGTGGGCGCCACCAAGATCCAGGGACGCGCCGGCGCCCGCTGGACGTATACGGCCTCCGGCCCCGTCACCAACATCGCCGCGCGTCTCGCCGGGCTCGGGCCGGCCGACACTGTTCTCATCGGCCCCGAAACCTGTCGTCGCCTCGACGCTGACTTCCGCCCGCGGGACCTCGGCGAGCACCAGCTGAAGAACGTGGACGAGCCCGTGCGCGTGTTCGGGATCGACCTCGAGGAGCCGAGCCCCGTCCCGGCCCTCGGGCTCGCGTGAGACCGGGCGCGCCCGGGGTCATCTCCCTCGACTCGAAGCCGATCGGCCTGACCATTCCCCAATCGCTCTTGGTGCGAGCTGACGAAGTCATCCGGTGATCGATCGGCGACCGTTTCTCTGCGGGCTCGCACTTGGGACGCTGACCACCCCATTCGCGGGGAGAAGCCCAACAGGCGACTCGACTCTATCGCTTCGGCTGTTTGTTGAGCTTCCCGCGGACCCGCGTGGGGACGGCGTTGTCGTAGGTCGCGGTGAGCGTCGTGGCAGCCGTGTTGCCAGCCGCGTCACGAGCGATGACCGTCAGCACGTTCGACCCGGACTGGAGCGCGATTCCGCTCGCGGACCAGCTGGTGGTGCCGGTCGCCGTCCCCTCCTCCCCCTTCTCCGTCACCTGGGTCACGCCGACGTTGTCCGACGCCGCCCCTGGAGCATGAGGAAAGCGCTCCCGGTGGTGTAGGAGGCGCTGGACGTGGGCGACGTGATGCCGATCGAGGGCTTCGTCGTGTCGGTTCCGACCCCGGTGCCGGTCGCGACTCTGGTGACGGTTTCACCGTTCGCCGTGAAGCTGATCGTCACGCTGGTCGTATTCGTTGTCGGCGTGAAGCGCAGCTTCACCGCTTGCGTGGCGCCGGCTCCGTTGAGCGAGAATGGACTGCCGGACACGATCGTGAACGGCAAGGGGACGGAGGCGCTTCCGGTGACGGTCCCGCCGGCTGTGTTCGACACCGCATAGGTTTGCTCCGCGAAGCTTCCAAGGTTCCCGTTGCCGAAGTTCACCGGGCCGGTCGGGCTCACCGTGAATTCGCTGCGCGCCGCCGCGCTCGCGGGGGCCGAGCAGGCACTCGGATTGCCGCTCGTGTCCATGGCGCTCACCGCCACGAAATACACCGTGCCCGTCGCGAGGCCGTGAGTCGAAAGCTCACCGTCGAATTGGGTGCTGGGCTCGACGTCGGCGAGGCGACCGAGACGACCGAAGCTCCCGGGCAGGGAGACGAGGAAATTACGTAGTAGAGACGGTAGGAGGCCAGATCGGTCAACCGGGTGCCGTCGGAGCCGAAGTCGAGCGCGGCCCAGGAGCGTCGAGAGTTCCTGCTGCGGCTGGTTTGGTGTGCAGTACGAGGACTCCGGTCAGGAGGAGGCCGAGCGCCACGCAGTTGACAGCCGCCCGTGAACATGTAATCGAGTAGCGCATGCTCGACCAACGCGGCCAGTTCCTGCGGGTAGCGGTCGGATTCGCCACCCTCTCCATGAACTCATACGACGGCTCCCTCCAAGCCCTCCGCACGCGGATGGACTCGTGCGATCCTTCTCTTACGAGAAAGGAGTACTCGCGATGAGGATGAATCTTGCTTTACTTCTTGCTGCGGTGTTCGCACTTTCCCCACTTTATGGAGTCGCCGGAGAGAAGCAGATCGTTGATGTCAAGGAACTCGCGGGAAGTTGGAGGGGCTGGGTCACGGGTGAGCAGGGAGACGAACGCGCCACGATGATCGTCTCGGCGGACGGAAGCTATAAAGCTTCGACCACTACTGGTTCGACGACCGCGGGTACGTTCTATCTTCAAGACGGCAAGCTGCGATATCGCTCGTCGCGAACGACGGGGACGGCGAGTCTTTCCGAAGACAAAGGCAAGACAGTGCTAAGAGTGAAGCCAGAGGACCCCAACTACCGAACCGGCACAGGAGAATACGAGCGGATCAAGCAGTAAGACATCCGGTCCCTCTCTAACAGCGCAACGGGCACCGGATGGGAGCGCACGCCGTGGCACGCGACGCAGCGGGCGGCGTGGGGAGCGATCCGTCCAAGAACTGCACGACCTCCGCGGGAGCCGTCGAGAACTTCCGCTTTTTCGACGCGAGGGTCCAGGCCTTCGCCGACCCGGAGGCGGCGGTCGCGGAGGTCAAGGGCGAGGGCCGGATCAAGGCAACCGGGCGGTCCTATGCCCATCCTTGACCGCGACTCCTGACATGCGGCCGGCGATGCAGCGGCGGCGCCGGAGGCGCTCAAGAGGGCAGAGACGAGCTAACTGTGCGCGGTCTCACCCTGTCTGCGGTCGAACTCCCACGCTGCGAAGGCCTAGCCATTACCTCGGTACGCTCGGGTCCTTCAAAGCGTAAACTACTGACTGCCTCCCATCGGGCTCCCCAGGGTGACGCGAGCAGGCGTCCGGGCCTCCTGGCATCTGGCATGACCACCCCGCCGGACTTTGGAGAGCCACCATGCCCGACGAGACCGTTCTACGCACGAAAGCCCGTGAAGTGATCCGCACTGGAACGTTGCCATCCCGGCGACCCGACCGGCCCACACGCCGCGTCCTGCCGATGGAGCTGCAAGTCGGCGACCGCTTCGCAGACGAGACCGGTGACTGGGAAGTGGTGGGGCAGCCATTCACCACGGCGGGCGGAAAGAATGCTCACGTCCGAGTGCGGAAGGTGAGCCAGCCCGGGCTTACAGATTTGCCGACGTGGGGCGCGCACAAGAAGGTCAGGATACGCGGGCCAGAGACGAAATGAACGAAGAGCGCGACACCGACGCCCGCCTCTGGCATCCCTGGCTCCGCAACAACAGCCTCCTGTGCGTGATGCTGCACACGCACCGGAGCGCGGAGGCATGGAGTCAGGTGCGGGTCGAGTTCAAGCGGGCGCTTGCGCTACGGAGCCAGATCCGGCGCGCGGGGTGGTTCATCAACTAGATCTCTGACGAACCGCAGGCTTCGATCCCCGGCGCACCTATCGGCCGCGCTGACCCTCAAACATCCCGATCAGGAGGAGGAGGCCGACGGCAGCGTCCTTGTCACGGTCCTCGAGGACGCTCCGTTGGACTTCAGGGCGCGAGCGTGCAACAAGCGGCTTGGCGTCCGCAACGGGCGCCGGGCCCGGGTTCGCCGGGCCGATAGTGGGGGCCACACGAGCCACGCCGGAGGATACGAGCAGTACACTCACGATGACGAGGATTACAACGACGCCGAGTAATCTCATTTGCTAGCCTCCAGTAGAGGCGGCCTACCACGAGCGGAACCACCCCAGAATCTCGGCATGCTGTTGAGCGGCATACGGCTGGCCTGAAGCTTCTGTCGCAAGAGGTCACGAATCGCTTCGGGTTCCATCTAGTGGCCTCACGGGCGATTCGGCAACGTGCAACACGCCATTCACCGGTCTTACGGCCGAGAGCGTCAACACTTAAGGCCAAGGTGCAGGCGAGCCTCAGGGTAACACAGCAGTGGCTCGGCTCGGTCTTATCGGCATCCCTGGCTCCGCATCACCCGCCTCCTTCGCGTGCTGCACATCGATTGGAGTGCGGAGGCGTGGTCGCAGATCCGGGTTCGAGTTCAAGTGGGCGCTCGCGTTGCAGAGCGAGATCCAGCGCGCGGGTGGTTGAACTGACCAGGGGCTTAGGGTTTTCCGGGTTGCGCTGATTTGCGCTGAACGCGTCGGCACGCAGGCTATGGCGGGCGTGAGTTCACGCGCTCGCTAGATTGTGTACTATCGGCGTGTTTCGCTGTCGAGGAGGTGCGGGCATGCCTATACGTCGAGGCGAAGAGTATCTGGAGAGCCTCAAGGACGGGCGCAGCCTGTGGCTGATGGGCGAGCGGGTGGAGGACGTCACCGCCCACCCCGCGCTGGCGGGCTGCGCTCGCAGCGTGGCCGCAGTTTACGACCTGCAGCACGACGTGGCGTACCAGGATCTCCTGACAATGCCATCGCCCAGCACGGGCCAGCCGGTGAGCCGGTCCTATGTGCTGCCTCGATCCGTAGACGATCTGGCGCACCAGCGGCGCATGTACGAGTGCCTCGTACGTCGGGCCGGCGGTGTTGCGGCCCGCCTACCCCAGCATCTGGCGACTGTGGTGCTCGGCCTCTACGACGTGCGCGACCTGCTGGGCAAGGAAGACCCCGCCTTTGCTGAACACGTCGCCCGCTATTTCGAGTACTGCCGCGAGTCGGATCTCAGCATCGCGACTGTTTTCAGCGATCCCTTACACCATCGCAATCACCCGGTGTCCAAGCAGGAGCCGTTGCGGGTCACCGCACAGCGTCCCGACGGCATCATCGTGCGAGGCGCAAAAGGAGTGGGGACGCAAGCCCCCTATGCCAACGAGCTCTTCTGCATGACGCCGCCACGGCCCGACCTCTCGGCGGAGGAGAGTGTGTACTTTGCAACACCAGTGAACGCCCGGGGTATCCACGTAATCTGTCGCGAGCCGCTGGCATCCTCAAACCCCGCGGACCATCCGGTCAGCCCATCCTGGGATGAGATGGACTCCATCGTGGTGTTCGACGATGTGTTCATCCCGTGGGAACGCGTCTTCTATCTGCGGCGATCGCCGGTCCTCGATCTCGCCTTCGAGGCGCGACTCTTTCAGGGGGCCATCGGTCTTGGTCCCTGGTACGTGCTGGTACGCATGGCCGTGAAGGCGGAGGTGCTGCTCGGCATCTGCGCCGCTATCGCTGACTCGCTGGGCACCGCTGGGCAGCCGCCAGTCCAAACGGCCCTGGCCGATGCCATGGTCTATCTCGAGACCCTGCGAGCTTGCATTCAAGCCGCGGAGGCGAATCCAGTCCGATCACCGTCCGGCCTGGCCTTGCCCAATCCAACGACGGCACTGACGGCACGTATCTTTGCGATCGAGCGCTATCCGGCCCTGTTGCATCACATCCGGGAGCTCTGCGGACCCGGCCTTCTGATGGCCCCGGGCCTGGCCGATCTGCACAATCCCGACATCGGGCCGCACCTGCACCGCTATTTTGTTGCCCACGATGCGGGAGCCCCGGAGCGCTTTCGTCTTCTCAAGCTCGCCTGGGAATACGCCTGTGACTCTTTCGGCTCCCGCCAGCTCCTCTTTGAGATGTACAACGTGGGCAGTCTCGCCACCAACAAGCAACGGCTCGCGAGCACTTACGATGCGCGCTCTTGCGTCGTACTGGCCAGGGAGCTCGCCGGCATTACCTAGTCGCCGTAGTCCAAAAGCACGCCCGTCGCCCTTAGCTGACTCGCGTCGGCCTCGCCGGGCTCGATGTGATCGATGTCCATGAACAGCCGGTCATCACCGAAGATTCGCAGCTGGCGGCGCATGAGCGCGTCGCGGTGAAGCGAGCGTGAGCCGAGAAGTATTGCGACCACTACTTCCCCCGCGACGGATACATGATGATGAAATTCGACCAGTTAGGCATTGTCACCTTCGGCAACGTCTGGGCGTTCATCTCGTCGTTCTCGCCGATGATCCCGTTAAGATTGAGCAGGTATGCTGTGACCGCGTATACCTCGTTGTCGCTGAGCGAGGGGATGTCCCGGCCCCTGTTGAACTTGAGAACTGAGTAGCGACGGCTCCCTGGTCGGCGTGAGAATCGCGTCGGCCAAGACAACGTCCCCCAACACCGGGGGCCAAGGAGCCGTCTATGACGAAGAGAGCAGAGAGCACCGAGCGAACGCAAGCGGAGAATGGGGCCGGCCGGGAACTGGGCGCCCTCGTCGGCCCGATGCTGACGGGGATGGCGACCACGCGCCACGACCTGCTCGCCTGGGTCCATGCGCACGGGCTGGCGGCGCTGGACGAGTTGTTTGGCGCCGAGGCCGTCGCCCTGGCCGGGCCCAAGGGCCGGCATCAACCGCAGCGCACCCATCATCACTGGGGCACGGCGGCGACGGAGCTCACCTTCGGCGGTCGGCGCGTGCAGGTGCGCCGTCCCCGCGTACGGCAGACGATCGGCGGGGAAGCGACATTGCCCTCGGTGGCGGCGTTTCGCGATCGAGATCCCCTGACCGCCCGGATGATGCAGCAGCTCCTCGCCGGGGTGTCGACGCGCCACTACGAGGGCAGTCTGGAGGCGCGGCCGAGCGGGCGGCCCGCCCGCGGCAGTAGCAAGAGTGCGGTCAGTCGGGCCGTCGTGCGGCGGACTCGGCAGCGGCTGCGAGAGTACTTGGCGCGGCGGCTGGACGGGCTCGAGGTGATGGCGCTGTTCATGGACGGCGTCGTGGTGGCCCAGCAGACGGTGATCGTCGTCCTGGGGATCACGCGCGACGGCGGCAAGGTCCCGCTCGGGTTGCGCCTGGGCTCCACCGAGAACGCCGTGGTGTGTACCGAGCTGCTGCAGGACCTGCTCGCCCGTGGGCTCACGCTCGAGGGGCGCGGGCTGTGGGTGATCGACGGCGGCAAGGGGCTGCGCAAGGCGCTGGGCGATGTCTTCGGCGACGCCGCGGTCATTCAACGCTGCCAGCTCCACAAGGCGCGCAACCTCGACGCCCTCGTCCCGCAGGCGCGCCAGGCCTACGTCCGGACGAGCCTACGCCGGGCGTATCGGGCGGCCAATGCGGCGGCGGCGCGGCGGCAGCTGACGGCGCTGGCGACGTGGCTGGCGCGGAACGGTCATCCCGATGCCGCCGACAGTCTGCGGGAGGGGCTGGAGGAAACGCTGACGGTGCTGAAGCTGGAGCTGCCCCCGACGCTGCGGCGCTTCTTCGCGACGACGAACTGCATCGAGAATCTGATCGGCACGGTGCGGCACGTCACGCGGAACATCAAACGCTGGCGCGACGGCGACATGCGGCGGCGGTGGATCGGGCTCGGTCTACTGCGCGCCGCCGAGCGCTTCCGGCGTATCAAGCGGCACGGAGAGCTGGACGTGCTCGTGACCGCGCTCGGCGCCGCGAATCTCGCGGAGCGCGCCGCGTGAATCATCGTGGCCACTGCCGGGAAAACCGCGGGCCACACTTGGCTCAGGATCGATCTTCTCGCGGGGGGCCGCTATGTCGGTACGCTCCTCCGCGCCGTGAACTGAGGGTATGATGCCCTGCCGTCGCGCTCTGCCAAGTTCAACAGCGAGCGGGACAACTCCCTGAGCGACTGCGACTGGAGGTAGGGCATCGAGCGGCGCACGTAGTCGAAGACAGTCGTCGCGTACGGCCAATAACTGCCGATCGTGCGCACCGGCGCCTTGCCCGCGAGCGTCCCCTGCCCCCCGACGAGGCGGTCGTTCGGCTGGCCTGCGCCCTTCGCGCCGTGGCAGGCCTGGCACTTCTGCTCGTACACGAGCGCCCCGGTTGCCGGCGTGCCCTTACCCGGCGGCAACCCGACGCCGTCGGGTCCAACGCTGATATCCCAGCCCGCGATCTGCGCAGGCGTCGCCTCGCGCCCCAGGTTCGGACTCTCCATCGCGCTAGGAGCCACGCCCGCGCTCGCGCAGCCACCGACGACAAGCGCGAACGCCACGCAGACGAGATCACGCATAGACATGCTTCACCTCGCCGTTCGTCGCCACGCTCCAAGCTTGGATGCCGTGGTAATGGAAGATGGCGTTGTTGCCGTGCTCGGCAATGAACTTCTCGCGCTCCGGCTGCACGGCCCCGGTATCGTCGGTGGCGCGCGACTTGAGCACCGCCGCGGAGCCGTCCCACTTCCACGGCAGCCGGAACCGCGTAAGCGCGCGCGGCAGCACGGGCGCCACGAGCGGCACCTCCGTCCACATCCTGCCGCCGTCGGTCGACACCTCGACTCTTCTGACCGTCCCGTTGCCCGACCACGCGATGCCGGAGATCTGATGGAGGCCAGCGCCCCGAAGCGTCATCCCGTGCGAGGGCCGCGTGATGACGGATTTCGCCTCCATCGGGTACGTGAACATCAGCGACTTGCCGTCGCCCTGGAGATCCGTGTAACGCGACGTCTCGTCCTTGGTCATGATGGGCGCCGACACGACCTTGAGGCGCCGGAGCCACTTCACGCTCATGTTGCCTTCCCACCCGGGTAGGAACAGACGCACGGGGTAGCCGTTCTCCGGCCGCAGCCGCTCGCCGTTCTGGAACAGCGCGAGGATCGCGTCGTCCATCGCCTTGGCCATCGGAACGCTGCGGCTCATGGCGGCGGAGTCCGCACCCTCGGCGAGCATCCACTGCGCGGTCCGGTCGACGCCAGCTTCCTCGAGCAGCAAGCGCAGCGGTACACCGGTCCACTCGCTACATGACACGAGCCCGTGCGTCTGGCCAGCGGTGAGATTCGGCGGCGCCGGCTGGTAGAGCACCCCGCTGTTACCGGAGCACTCCAGGAAGTGGATCCGGGAGATCATCGGATAGCGCAGGAGCGCGTCCATGGTGAAGATCAGCGGACGCCTCACCATGCCGTGGATGAGGAGCCGATGCTTGTCGGGGTCGATATCGGGCACGCCGCTGTGGTGCCGCTCGAAGTGCAGCCCGCTGGGCGTGATCAAGCCCTCGAGCGACTCCAGCGGCGTGCGCGAGGCACCACTGCCCGTCGTGCCGGGCTGCGACCGGATGAGCGTGCGTGTCACCTTGCCTTCGTACTTGGCGGGGCTGCCGTACTCACCCATCCCGGCGCCGGGCTCTTTCATCGATGACGGGACATCCGGCGGCTCGCTCGCGTCGGTGTTTTTCGCTCCGCCTGCCGCCAGACCGCCGGCCGCGAGCAAGCCAATGCCTTGCTTGATGAAGCTGCGTTTGGATTCGTCCATCGTGGGTCTCCTGGTATGTGCACGTTTGATGATCAGCCCGGCCGCGAGGTGCCTACGCTCAAACGCATCAGATGGGGATTAGTTCGACACCTTCGTTGCTGATCCCTGGAACACAGTGTTCGGGCTGATCAGGATCATCTGGAGAGTGTGCGCGTGCGGCGGAATGAATATGTAGAGGGCCGGGTGCCCAGGAGAGTCAAAGGTGAGGGTTGACTCACAGCCTTTGTCCACTGGCGTCGGGGTGGTGTACGTGCCGGTCGAGATGGTCGGGAAGATCAGGCCATTCAAGCTGACTCTCCCTCCGGGGACGTCCACCGTGCCATCACCGTTGAAACGGATGAGCTCGACTATGGCTTGCGGTTGGGGTGGGCCGGGGCTCACGTTACCGAACCCTGACGCAGTGAACACGTAGAGGCCGTTCAATGTGGACTCCCGACACCTGTGCCCGGGATCCGCTGGTGCGACACCGGCCATTCCCAATATCATTGCAGTGACAAGGAAACTTGTCGTGAGCCAGACTCCACGTCTCTTCATGGCTTCGTCCTCCTGTAGGGCGATCATTGACTCGACTCGGCGTGACGAAAACGGCGATTGGGAGGGGGCGCACGGCACGCCTTACTCGATGGGCCCTTCGGCTGTGCGCAGGCGGCCGCGCCGATACCCGTTGCGATAGGCCCGCGCCCGGCGCCGCGCCATTCTCGTAGTAGTCGCGCCCGACTGCGTCGGCGTACCTCGGCCTCCAACGCCTGAGAACCTATAGGCATCGACGCTCCAAGTCTGTTCAAATTTGCTCACGGTGGGAGCCCGGAGAAAGGCTGATGGCCGAACTCGACTTCGGCGGCGAAATTATGATCGGGTACCAAGGAGGCGGCGCCTATCTCATTTGATTCGTACCTTCAGACCGTCGTAGACCGAGCCCTCTGGGCGCTGCGCACTCAGGTAGGCGACCGCCTCACCGATGAAACCGGGAGTATGAAGTCATCGGCCGGCCGTACACGACGAACGCCGCGGAGGACTTCCACGTGCGTGGCAGACGAGTCGATAACGTCGAGGTCAACAATGATCCGTAGCATGAGCGTGTCGCAGTGAAGCGCCCTGAGCCCGAAAGATATTGCCGCGCATATCGCCACGCGATAGGTCGATTGCGCGTTTTTGCTGGGTGTTTGTGTTTCCGCCCCTCCCCTTCGAAGGGGCGGCGATGCTCGCCTGAACGGGATACGCCCGTCGGTACTGTTCAGGCGGCTCTGGTGCCGTTCGCCGTACTCGCCGTGGCGGCTTAGGAGTTGCGCAGGCCGGCCTGAGCTGCAAGTGGAGTTAGAGGGATTCTTCTGTTTTCATGGTCGACGATGACAGTCAACGTCACCGACGACCGACCCGGTTGCGCGCCCGTCCTTCTGATCCTGGCCACGCTGCTCGGTGCGCTCGGGCTGGCCTGCCAGTCGGCGCCCACCGCCGGCCCCCCGGGCCCACCCCGGCCGGCGTCGCCGCGCCCGCTCCGAGCGGCGCCGTCGGCAGCGGCCCCGGGGGCCGCCTCCGGCGACGCCTACATCCGCTGGCTGGTGGAGCGCTCGATGCTCCACCAGGCGGAGCTGACGGCGCGGCGCTACTCGGGCCAGGGGCAGCTCTGGCAACATCCCTATGCCAACCCGCAGCCGCGCGCCGCCTCGGCGCTGGCCTCGGTGTGGTTCACCGCCTACCCGCCCTCCCACATCACCCGGCCAGGCGAGTCGGTGCTGCGCAGCCTGGGTGACCCGGAGCTCTGGAGCCATCTTCCGTGAGATCGGCATCACGGCGGTGCACACCGGTCCCATGAAGCGCTGCCGGGGCTATCCGCGGGCGCGAGTACACCCCCACCATCGATGGCAACTTCGATCGCATCAGCACCGAGATCGACCCTGGCTTCGGCACCGAGGAGGAGTACAAGTCCATGGTCCGGCACGCGCGCCAGAACGGCGCCGTGGTCATCGGCGACATCATTCCCGGCCACAGCGGCAAGGGGGCCGACTTCCGCCTCGCCGAGCGCGGCTACGGCGACTACCCGGGCCTCTACCACATGGTGGAAATCCAGCCGAAGGACTGGAGCGTGCTCCCGCCCGTACCGGCCGGGCAAGGACTCGGTCAACCTCAAGCCCGAGGCGGTCGACGAGCTCAAGGCGCGCGGCTACATCGTCGGGCAGCTCCCACGCACCATCTTCTACGAGAAGAACGTCAAGGAGACCGACTGGTCGGCCACCGACGCCGTCGCCGGGGCCGACGGGAGGACGCGCCGCTGGGTCTACCTCCACTACTTCAAGGAAGGGCAGCCCACCTTCAACTGGCTGGATCCCACCTTCGCCGCGCAGCGGCTGGTCATGGGGGACGCGCTCCACTCCCTGGGCACGCTGGGCGAGAGCATGCTGCGGCTCGACGCCAATGGCTTCCTCGGCATCGAGGTCGGTCCGAACGGCGGCCGCGCCTGGTCCGAGGGGCACCCGCTCTCGGTCACCTCCAACCAGCTCATCGCCGGCCTGGTGCGCAAGCTCGGTGGCTTCACCTTCCAGGAGCTCAACCTCACCCTCGAGGACATCAAGGCCATGTCCCAGGGTGGCGCCGATCTCTCCTACGACTTCGTGACCCGCCCCGGCTACCACCACGCCCTCGTCACCGGCGATGCCGAATTCCTGCGTCTCATGCTCGGGCTCCAGAAGACCTACCAGATCGACCCGGCGGGCCTCATCCACGCGCTCCAGAACCACGACGAGCTCACCCTCGAGCTGGTGCACTTCTGGACCCGCCACAAGGACGCCACCTTCACCTTCCGCGGCCAGGCAGATGAAGGGGAGCGAGCTGCGCGAGATCATCCGCGCCGAGATGCACGGCCGCCTCATCGGCCCCGCCGCGCCCTACAACCTCAAAGCCGCCAACGGCGTCTCCTGCACCACCGCCACCGTCGCCGCCGCCGCCCTCGGCATCCGCGACATCAGCCGCCTCACCGAGGCGCAGCGGCGGGACATCCAGCGCGCCCACCTGCTCGTGGCCATGTACAACGCCATGCAGCCGGGCGTCTTTGCCCTGTCCGGCTGGGACCTCGTGGGCGCCCTGACCCTGCCGGCCGACGTCCGTGAAGACCCTGCTCGCCGACGGTGATACGCGCTGGATCAACCGGGGCTCCTACGACCTGCTCGGCACAGAACCCGGGCGCGGCCAAGTCGAGCGCGGACCTGCCGCGCACCCAGGCGCTCTACGGCGCGCTGCCCGAGCAGCTCGCGAGTCCCGGATCGTTCGCCTGGCAGCTGAAGAAGATGCTGCGCGTGCGCGCCGAGTACCGCATCAACGAGAGCGAGCAGGTCGACGTCCCGGCGGTGAAGGCCCGGGGCCTGGTCGTCATGGTCCACCGGCTTCCCGACGGCCAGGGGACCCAGGTCACGGCCATCAACTTCGGCCGCACGGCCGTCCGCGAGACGGTGGCCATCAAGACCGCGCCGCCCGGCGGCGTGGTCACGGACCTCCTCGAGGAGAAGGCGCTCGGCACGCTGGGCGCGGATGGGCGGCTGCACGCTCGCCCTCGGTCCCCACGAGGGGCAGGTCCTGCTCATCAAGTAGTCCTGAGAGGGAGGTCCCGAGCATGGCCGGAGGAGGCCCGCTCGTCGAATGGAAGCGCCCGAGGCGTCGAGAGACCGCACCTGAGCTTCTGGCAGATCTGGAACATGAGCTTCGGCTTCCTGGGCATCCAGTTCGGCTGGGCGCTGCAGATGGCCAACGTGAGCGCCATCTACGAGTACCTCGGCGCCGACGCTCACCAGATCCCCATCCTCTGGCTCGCGGCGCCCGCTGACCGGGCTGGTCGTCCAGCCCATCATCGGCCACATGAGCGACCGCACCTGGAACCGGCTGGGCCGGCGTCGCCCCTACTTCCTCGTGGGCGCGCTGCTCGCCTCCTTCGCGCTCATCGCCATGCCCAACTCGTCGGCGCTGTGGATGGCGGCGGGGCTGCTCTGGGTGATGGACGCCTCCATCAACATCAGCATGGAGCCATTCCGCGCCTTCGTCGCCGACCTCCTGCCCCCCGAGCAGCGCACGCGCGGTTTCGCCATGCAGGCCCTCTTCATCGGCCTGGGCGCGGTCATCGCCTCCATGCTCCCCTGGCTGCTGCACAACGTCTTTCCTGTCGGCAGTGGCGGTGCGACGGCTGGCGCGACCATCCCCTTCGCGGTGACGCTCGCCTTCTACGTGGGCGCGTTTGCCTTCCTCGCCGCCGTGCTCTGGACGATCTTCACGACCAAGGAGTACCCGCCTGACGACATGGCGGCCTTCAAGAAGATGAAGGCCGAGAAGGCCGGCATCGGCGCCGCCGCCTCCGAGATCTTCCGCGACATGATGGCCATGCCACAGACGATGCGGCGTCTTGCCTGGGTGCAGATCTTCACCTGGCTGGGCCTCTTCTGCATGTGGCTCTACTTCGGCGTGGCCGTGGCCCGGAACATCTTCGGCGGGCACGCCCGGGACCCCGGCCTACGAGCAGGGGATCGCCTGGGGCGGCAACTGCTTCGCCATGTACTCGGCGGTCTGCTTCGCCTTCTCGTTCGCGCTTCCGGCCGTGGCCCGGCGGCTGGGGCGCACGCTCACCCACGGCCTGTGCCTGCTCATGGGGGCCATCGGCCTGCTCTCGGTGGCCTTCATCAGCAGCAAGTACCTCCTGCTCCTGTCCATGGTGGGCGTGGGCGTGGCCTGGGCCAGCATCCTCTCCATGCCCTACTCCATCCTGGCCGGCGCCCTGCCGCCCGGGAAGACCGGAATCTACATGGGCATCTTCAACTTCTTCATCGTCATCCCGGAGATCCTGGCGGCGCTCGTCTTCGGCAAGATCATGGAAACGTTCCTCACCAACGAAAGTGCGCTGGTGCAGCTCCTGGGCGGCGACAACCGGCTCACCGCCGTGGTCATCGGCGGCATTTCCCTGGCGGTGGCGGCCGCGCTCTGCACCATCGTCATCGAGCCTGCCGCTGCTCCGAACTCCTCGCACAGCCAGGGCAGCGTGGGCAAGCCTGCAGAGAGCTCCGTCTAGGGCCAGGGGCTCGCCTCCCTGGGTGGGCCCAGCGCCTTTCGCACGGAGCATTGGAACCGGATTCCGAGGGAGCGCGCTTTACAAGCCGCGATGCGGGTGCCGATACTGCGAGGCATGTCCCATCCGCGATCGAGTGGTGTGCTTCTTCATCCTACGTCGCTGCCGGGACCTTTCGGAATCGGTGACCTCGGCCCGGCGGCGCGTCAGTTTGTGGCGTTCCTCACGCACGCTCGGCAGCGCATCTGGCAGGTGCTCCCGCTGGGACCCACGGGCTACGGCGACTCGCCGTATCAGTGCTTCTCGGCGTTCGCCGGCAATCCGCTCCTCATCAGCCTCCACGCCCTCGTGGATGCCGATCTCCTCTCAGCCGCCGATGTCGACGACGCGCGTGTGGGCCCGGTCGAGACCGTCGACTACGGCCGCGTCATCGCGCACCGACAGCCGCTGTGGATGCGGGCGCTGGAACGCTTCGACACTCTCGGGTCGCCATCGTCCCGCCGTGCCTTCGACGCTTTCTGCCTCGAGCAGGCGGACTGGCTGGACGAGTACGCGCTGTTCATGGCGGTCAAGGAGGCGCACGGCCTTGTCGCCTGGACGCACTGGGATCCGGCGATCGCCCATCGCGATCCGGCGGCGCTCGCACGCTGGCGACAGCAGTGCGCGCGCGAGAGGCGTGCACATCAGTTCGCACAGTACCTGTTCTTCTCGCAGTGGCGCGCGCTGCGCGATCACTGTCACGCCCAAGGCGTGTCGCTGATGGGCGACGTGCCGATCTTCGTCGCGCATGACAGCGCCGACGTTTGGGCCCGGCGCGATCTGTTCAAGTTGCGCGAGGATGGCAACCCGCACGTAGTGGCGGGCGTGCCCCCAGATTACTTCAGCGCGACGGGCCAGCTCTGGGGCAATCCTCACTATCGCTGGGACGTGCTCGCGCGCGACGGCTACGCCTGGTGGATCGCGCGAATCCGCGCCGTGCTGTCACTCGTCGATCGCGTGCGGCTGGATCACTTCCGCGGATTCGAGGCCGCCTGGGAAGTACCGAGTGAGGCAACGACGGCGATCGACGGGAGATGGGTGAAGGGGCCGGGCGGGGCGCTGTTCGAAGCGATGCAGCGGGCGCTCGGTTCCCTGCCGTTCGTGGCCGAGAATCTCGGCGTGATCACTCCGGAGGTCGAAGCGCTGCGCGAGCGCTTTCACTTCCCCGGGATGGCCATACTCCAGTTCGCGTTCGGCACGGATCCGCAGGCATCGGACTTCAAACCGCACAACTATCCGCGCAACCGCGTCGCTTACACGGGCACGCACGACAACGATACGACGGTGGGCTGGTGGACGAGCGGCGTGGGCCACAGCACCCGCAGTGAGGCGGACCTCGTCGAAGAGCGCGCCTTCGCGAGGCGGTATCTCGGTACGGACGGCGGCGAGGTCCACTGGGACTTCATCCGCGCCGTCCTCGCCTCGGTCGCCAACACCGCGATCGTGCCACTACAGGACGTGCTCGGCATCGGGAGCGAGGGCCGCATGAATCAGCCCGGACAGCCGAATGGCAATTGGCGCTGGCGCGTGCGCGCCGAGGCCTTGACGGACGCAGTGACCGATCGACTCGGCATGCTGGCGGCAACCTACGATCGCGCCTAGCTGATCGGGACGATCTCGACGGTGGCGAGCTCAGCGCCCGGCTCTCAACCACGGTTTCGTTTCAGCGCCCGCGCGTGTACCCTCGAGAAAACGCGCGCCGTGTTCCGCCCGCTCACGCACTACCGATGCCGCCACTGCGGCGGCTGATTCTGACGCACTGTCGTCCGCGATGGACCAGCTCTTCGGTTCGGCCGAGCCAATCCATCAGTCGTTGGCAGCCGCTGTGAGCTATTCCGAGCGCGACGCTCCCGCAATCTCGAGCACTTCCTGCGTTCACCCGCGAAGAGGCGATAGCCCTCCCGCTGGGCCCCGACGGCGCACTCCCCCGACGAAGACTTCGTCCCTTAGGAGCGTTACGAACAGGCGACGGGCCCCGCTGGAGGACCTGGGGGCGGGCGGGCCGGTGAAGACGCCGCTCAACGCACGCGTACGGCTGTACCGTCAAGTACGCCTGTCGGCGCCGGGGCCCTTCAGAACCGATACTTGATCCCGGCCGCCACGACGTTCGAACCGTTCGGCGCCAGCGCGCCGAAGAAGCCGGATCGATGGTGGATACGCCCGACAATCGCCCACTCCGGATACTTGGGCAGCGCGAAGGTCACCTCGAACATAAGGTAGTTCAGCCACTGCGAGGCCCCTGCCTCCTGTTCGAGCTCCGGAACCTCCGTGGCATACGAAATGCCCTCGCCGACTGCAAAGGTCGTGTAAAGGTACGCGTTCCACGGGAACGTGACCCAGCGCGCGATCACGAGCGCGTTCAGCTCCCAGTGGTGCTGTCCTTCAAAGTGCTTCGCGACTTGACCCTCTACTTCGAGCCGGATGTGCTCGCCGAGCCTGAAGAACTGCCAGCTCAGCGCGGCGACGCCGACGTAGGACTCCTCGTAGTTGGCCGAGAGGGTCACGACCTTGCTCAGATCTTCCATGCTGAACACGCCGGCATACAGGGTGACCGCCCACTTCAGCTCCTCGGGTTCCTTCCGACTGCCCACATCCTCGGCTCGCGCGGGCTCTTCGAGCCGGGGCTGGGCCGAGACGTGAGACAACGGCAAACCGGCGAACAGCACGCTCAGGCAGGCGAACGTGGATGCAACCACGCGTGCGCTGGCCGTGCTCACGGCGACACGCATGCCGATCCGGTCTTCAGCTCGGACCCGCTTCGGCGGTGACGACGACGGCCAGTGACTGGCCCCCGAGCCCTGACTCATCGAGAGCACGTGGCGACCTTCGATGCGATCGATGCGCCGTGACGACGTCGACCTGCGCGAAGCCGGCTTCCGCCGTCCGAAAATTCGACGTTGCCGACGAGCCCGTTCTCGAGCGCGGCGAGCGCGATGGCGATCGCCCCGCCGCGGGCGTACTGAATCTCGAACTCCAACTGATTCTTCGTGATCGATCCACCGCAGATCGGGCAGGTCTTTCCGATTCCTGGACCGCCCCAGATACGGTCGGGGAGGCTTGTGGGTAGTTCCCCAGGGCGAATCGCTTCTCGGGCTTTCGCTCGAAGAATTAGTTCGTCGGGCACCAACAACCCCACAGCCGGGCCCAACAGTATCGCGTTTGACGATGAGTTGCCACCGACCTACCAGAGCGGGGATCACCCACAGGGAGACTTCACGAGACAC
>CAVRLO010000012.1:0-215624 GCA_963721815.1 uncultured Candidatus Rokubacteria bacterium | reverse complement strand
CGATTCACGCGCGCGCGCGAAGGGTTCCCGCCGTCGCCGGGCCAGCGGCGTGAGACGGCCGATGCCACGGATCTCTTCGGTGACCAGGTCTCGAGCGATCTCCGGGACGGACTCTGGAGCATCTTCCATCCGGAGATCTTGACGCGCGAGCGCTTCGTCCAGACGGATCTGGCGGCCACGCTCGAAGAGATCGCTCGCGGTGGCGGCGACGCGTTCTACCGCGGCGCGCTCGCCAGGCGCATCGCGCGGGGTGCCGGCGATGCCGGCAGCCCGCTCACCGCAGACGACCTCGCGCGTCACCAGCCCGAGTGGGTGGAGCCCCTGCGTATTCCCTATCGAGGCGGCGAAGCGGCCAGCTTTCCGCCGCCGACTCAGGGCTTCGCCGCCCTCGCGATCCTGTCCTTGCTCGAGGGCTTCGACGTCCGGTCCGCTCGACGAGGCCGACTACGTCCACGTGGTCGTCGAGGCGACGAAGCTCGCTTTCGAGGACCGCGATCGCTACCTCGCCGACCCGAGCGCGACGTCGGTTCCGGTCGACGCGCTGCCTCGATCCGGCGCGCCTCGCCGACCGCCGGCGGCGGATCTCGCGGCGGGCAGCGATGCCGCGCGGCGGCGGCCCGCGGCGACGGGAGACACGATCGCGATCGTCGCCGCGGACGCCGCAGGGCAACGCCGTGTCGTTGATCCAGAGCCTCTACTGGGAATTCGGCTCCGGCGTCATCGCCGGCGATACCGGCATCCTCCTCCAGAACCGCGGCGCGTTCTTCTCGCTCGACCCGGCTCACGTCGAACCGCCTCGCGCCGCGCAAGCAGACGGCGCACACGCTTGATCCCGTCGATGTACCTCGTCGACGGACGGCCGCGCCTGGTCTACGGCACGATGGGCGGCGAGGGCCAGCCGCAGACGCAGGCGGCCCTCGTCACGCGCATCGCTCGATCGCGGGCTCGATCCGCAGGCGGCGGTCGAAGCGCCGCGCTGGCTCTTCGGCCGTACCTGGGGCGAGGAGACGCGCTCGCTCAGGCTCGAGGACCGGTTCGGCGACGAGGTCGCGCGACGTCGCTCCGCCAGCGCGGGCACGAGGTCGAGATCGTCGAGGGCTGGAGCGATCTGATGGGCCACGCGCAGCTCATTCGCGTCGACCCGACCGGGCTCACCGGCGCATCCGACCCGCGCGCCGACGGCGCCGCGCTGGGCTTCTAAGCCGGATCCTCCGAGCCAGGCATTCGCGAGTGACCACGAGAGCGCTGCCGGGCGGGTGGCGCGCTCGTGCATGCCGGTCTAGCTCAGCGGGATCGTCGCGCTCGAAGACGGTGAACGGCGAGCGGCGCGCCGCGTCGAGCGCCTGGCGGATCTGCGCTTCGCCCGGCCGGCGCCCTGCCGTAGCAGGGTCTCGAAGAAGCCGACGTAGAACGCGTCCGGCTCGACGACGACCGCGACTCGCGCGCGCGTCCCGGAGCCTCGACCTTCATTCGGTATGTCAGGGTCGCGCTCTTGCCCGGGCATGAGGCGCGTGTCGAACAGCTCGCGCGAGAGATCGAGTGCCACCTCGCGCCCGATCATCTGCTCGCGCCGGCTGCCGACGACGACCTGGCCGGCGGCGTCCACCAGCTCGGCGCTCAGGACCACCCGCGGCGTGACGTAGGTCGGGAAACGCGTGGCCGACGCGCGTGCTGGTCACGCGGAGCGTGACGAGCGCGATCTCGCCGGGGCGATAGCGCGCGGCGCCCGCCTGCGCGGTGATCGTGAGCCCCGAGCGCACCATCTCCGGGTCGTGGATGCCGCGCCACCGGTGGCGGCGGTCGGGCATGTGGCAGTCCTGGCACTGGACGCCCTCGCGCGAGAACCGGCTCGCCTTCCACTCGTCGTACGTGGCCTGGAGCAGCTTGCCGTTGAGCGCAAACCCGTCTGGGCGTGAACTGATGGCAGCTCCTGCAGAATTCGGCCTTGAGGAAGGCGGGCGTCCGCGTCGCGCCGTTGTGGGGCAGGCTCTCACGCGGGGCCGTTGCTCCCGAGCGATCCGTCTCGCCGGGGCGGGCCGAAGCGCTCGTGGCCCCGGACATGGCAGCCCGCGCACGGCACGCCCTTGCCGGCGAGCGAGGCGTCGTAGCTCGGGTTGTGCTGCAGCTGCCGGCCGTCGGCGACGAGCGGCGCCTGCTCGCCGAGCGGGGCGTGGCAGGCGAGGCACGCCGTGCGCCGACGAGGGGTCGCTCTCGCGCATCTCGACGAGCTGGCCGGCGACGCCGGGGCCGCTCGCCGCCGCGTGCGTGCTCTCTCGCCAGTCGGCGAACTGTGCCGGATGGCAGCTCCCGCACGACTCCGGATGGAGCGAAGCTTCGAGAGGCGAGAACCGCGCGGGCGGCGGGCCCTGCGCCGCCAGCGGCTGGGTCCAGTGCCGCCGAATGAAATCCTGGACGAGGTCGGCGCCGGCGGCGGCCGCGGCCCCGAGCAGCACGGCCAGCCGTCGCCGCGCACGCGGCACGAAGGCGAAGTCGCATCGATGGGAGCATGATAGCGCGCGCCGACTGCTGTACAGTATGGCCGCAGTCATCCTGACCGCTTCCGGAGAGCGCTGTGGATCCGTATCGCCTGCCTCGTCACGTGCGACCCGACCCGTTACGATCTGCGCCTCGAGCCCGATCTGGCGACCTTGAGCTTCACGGGCGACGAGACCGTCACGCTCGAGGTCGAGGAGCCGACCGCGGAGGTCGTCCTCAACGCCGTGGACCTCGCGTTCGGCGAGGCGACGCTCACGAACGCGCGCGGCGAGTCACTCCGGGGAATGCCGGTCGTCGACGAAGCGGCCGAGCGCTGCCGGATCTCGTTCCCGATCGCGGATCGCGCCGGGCACCTGGCGGCTGCGGCTGGCCTTCACCGGCACGCTCAACGACAAGCTTCGCGGCTTCTACCGGTCGAGCTACAAGGACCCGACCGGCGAGGCGCGGCTGATGGCCGCGACGCAGTTCGAGGCGACCGACGCCCGCCGCGCGTTTCCGTGCTGGGACGAGCCGGCCTTCAAGGCCGTGTTCGCGGTCACGCTCGTGATCGACCCGAAGCTCACGGCGGTCTCGAACACGTCGATCGTGGGCGAGCGCGTCGAGCGCGGCCGGAAGGTCGTGACCTTCGCGGACACGATGAAGATGTCCACGTACCTCGTGGCGTTCGTCGTCGGCGAGCTCGAAGCCACGGACGCCGGTGCTGGTCGGCCGGACGCCGGTGCGCGTCTGGTGCGTGCCGGGCAAGCGGCACCTGGCCGCCTTCGGCCACGAGATCGGCGTCGCCTCGCTGCGCTTCTTCGAGGACTACTACGGGCTGCCCTACCCGAGCGACAAGCTCGACCTCCTGGCGATCCCCGACTTCGCCGCGGGAGCCATGGAGAATCTCGGGGCGATCACCTTCCGCGAGACGGCGCTGCTGGTCGACGCAGCGCGCGGCCTCCCATGCCGAGCTCGAGCGGGTCGCCGACGTGGTCGCGCACGAGAACGCGCACATGTGGTTCGGCGACCTCGTCGACGATGACCTGGTGGAACGGCATCTGGCTCAACGAGGCGTTCGCCACGTTCATGGAGATCCTCGCGGTCGACGCCTGGAAGCCCGAGTGGCAGCGCTGGACGACGTTCGGCGTCTCGCGCGCGGCGGCGCTATCGGTGGACGGCCTGCACTCGACGCGTCCCATCGAGTTCCACGTCGAGGCGCCGCGCGACGCCGACGCGATGTTCGACGTGCTCACCTACGAGAAGGGCGCCTCGGTGCTGCGCATGCTCGAGCAGTACCTGGGCGCCGACGGTCTTCCGCGACGGCGTGCGCGAATATCTCCGGCGTCACGCCTATGCCAACGCCGAGACCGGCGATCTGTGGGCCGCGCTCGGCCGCGCCGCGAACCAGCCGATCCCCGAGGTGATGGACGGCTGGATCTTCCAGCCCGGCTATCCGCTCGTGAGCGCGCGGCTCGACGGGCGCGAGCTCGTGCTGGGCCAGCAGCGCTTCACGTACCTGCCCGAGCCCTTGCCCGGCTCCACGCCCTCGCCGCGGATCAGCTCTGGCAGGTCCCGCTCCAGATGCGCCTCACCGCCGGCGGGCGCGCGTCGACCGAGCGCCGGCTGCTCGCGGGCGCCGAAGTCCGGCCTGCCGGCTCCCGAGCGCCTCGAGTCCGTGCTCGTCAACGACGGCGGCCACGGCTTCTACCGCGTCCGGTACAGCGGCGAGCTGCTCGAGCGCCTGCTCGCCGGACTGCCCGGCCTCGGCGGGATCGAGCGATTCAATCTCGTCAACGACGCGTGGGCGGTGACGGTGGCCGGGCTCATGCCGCTCACCGACTACCTCGAGCTGACGGCGCGCTTCCGCGGCGAGCGCGACCGCAACGTGTGGTCGGTCCTGATCGCGTCGTTCGGCGCGCTGAATCGCATCGTCGAGCCGGAGCACCGGCCCCGGCTCGCCGCGCTGGTCCGCGACCGCGTGGGCGCGGCCTTCGCCGAGCTCGGCTGGACGCCGCGCGCCGGCGAAGACGAGCTGACGCGGCAGCTGCGCGGCGATCTGATTCGCGCGCTCGGCATGCTCGGCGACGACCCGGGCGTGCAGGCGCAGCGCCGCCGAGCTCTACGCCGCGCAGGCGCCCGACCTCGACCCGAACGTGCTCCCGGCCATCATCGGCGTGCTGGCTCACGCGGGCGACGCGGCGCGCTACGACGAGTTCCTCAAGCGGTTCCGGTCGGCGTCGACGCCGCAGGAGGAGCAGCGCTACCTCTACGCGCTCGCCGCCTTCCGCCAGCCCGAGCTGCTGGCGCAGACGCTCGACCGCGCGACCAACGGCGAGTTCCGCACCCAGGACGCGCCGTTCGTCGTGCGCTCCTTGCTGACGTCCGTCTACGGACGCGAGCTCGCCTGGGAATTCGTCAAGACCAACTGGGACACGATGGAGCGGCAGTACCCGAAGGCCGGGCTCCGGCGCCTGGCCGAGGGCGTCATCGGCCTCGCGACGCCCGAGCTCGAGCGCGACGTCCACGCCTTTTTCCAGGCGCGCCGGCCAGAGTTCGGCGGCAAGACGCTCGAGCAGTACCTGGAGCAGCTTCGCATCGCGGTCCGCCTGCGCGAGCGTGAGTCGGCGGCGCTCACCAAATATCTGGCGCGATTCGCCTGAGGGGCCGCCATGCCGACACGTACGTGGCTACGGATCCTATTGACGACGACCGTGGCCGTTGGCGGCCTGTTCGGGACGGCCTCGTCGGTATCGTGGGGCCAGCACAGCCATGGCGGCGGTGGTCACGCGGGCGGCCATCAAGCCGCCGAGGCGTGCTCCGCCGAGTTCGATAAGGTCGTCGCCGACGGCCGCGGCTTCGGCATGGCGTTCGCCGCCGATCAGAACGGCTATCCCGGCCCCATGCACATTCTCGAGCTGAAGGATCGGCTCAAGCTGACGGCCGATCAGGAAGCCAGGGCCCGGGCGCTGATGCACGCGATGTTCGCGGAGTCGAAGCCGAAGAGCGTTCACCTGCTGGAGACGGAGGCAAAGCTCCGACGGCTCTTCGCCGACCGCACGGCGGACGACGCGGCGGTGCGCGTGGCCGTCGCCGAGGTCGAGCGCGCCCGGGGCCAGGTTCGCCTCGTCCATCTCCTGACCCATCTCAAAACGCGAGACCTCCTGACCGAGGACCAGCGGCGGATCTACCACGAGGCGCGCTGGAGCGGCCGGTAGCCCTTCGCGCCAAGCGTTCGGCGAATCGTCCGCCGACTATCCGCGCGCTCCGACGACCAGCCGCCCCACCGCGATACCCAGGAAGCACACGCCTAGACAGGCCGCCGTCGTCACCAGCACGTTGACCCACGCGTGACCCCACGCGCCCGTCTGAACGAGGCGAACGGTCTCGTGGCTGAACGTCGAGTACGTCGTGAGGCCCCCCATGATCCCGACGGTCAAGAACAGCCGTGTCGTTTCCGGGACTAGCAAGGTCGTCGTGGCGATCTGCTGGATGAGACCGATGAGGAAGGAGCCGACGACGTTGACGATGAGGGTGCCGTAGGGAAAATCGGCGCCCAGCCAGCGGGCGGCCAGACCCGAAGCCAGATAGCGCAGCCCGGTTCCGATCGCGCCGCCCAGGCAGATCAGCGATGAAGCGCTCCACCGGATCAGGCGATCTCGATCGGCTCGTCGACGAACACCGTGTACGTGCGCGGGCGGCCGCGCTCGGCGTCCTTCGGGTCGACGTACATGATGGACGTCCGCCCGCGAATCTCGCGGGGAAGGATCGCGACGCGCACGAAGCTGGTCGGCTCGTCCTTCGACGCGAGCGCCAGCACGGGCTCGCGTCCACTCTCGAACCACGCGCCGCCCGGGGTCACGTTCCTCGGCGGCGCCTCGCCGACGGTGACCTCGAGCGCGCCCGGCGATCAGGCAGCGAATACCGCCGCCGCGGTGGCGGTGCGGAAGCGCGACGCCGCCGGGCGCGAAATCGACCCGGTCGGCGCGCATCAGGTACTCGGCACGCGGGTCGAGGTCGATCGCGTGCTCGAGAAGGATCGTCGTCGCGCCGCCCGCGAGGCGCTCGTGCGGCGTCGCGCTGCGGACCAGCTCGTAGCGCAGCATCGTCAGCGCTCGCGCTCGCCGGCGCCGAGCTCGCAGGCGCCGGCGCCGTGCCACGCCTCGCCCTCGGCGAGACGCGTCTCACGCGCGGCGCTCGTCGAGCGTCACGCTTCCGCGTCGCACGAAGAGCACGCGGTTCAGCGCGCCGAGCGCGCCGCGACCGGCGGCTGGCAGCGTGTCCTCGCACAGGCGCAGCGCGTAGCCGGACTCTCCCGAGGACACGGCCGTCATTGTACGCCGCGCGCGCTCCGTGATACGGTTCCAAGAGCATGAGAGCCTTGGTGCTCGGGCTCCTCCTCGCGGGTGCCTGGCTCGGAGCTCCCAGTCGCGTCGCGGCGTACTCCGTCCAGGAAGCGATCCTGCGTGTCAAGCCGGCCGTCGTGTTGATCACTACCGAGGTGCGCGGCGACGTCACGTTGAACTGCGGCCGCGGCCCGGTCGCCGTCAGCCCCGCTCCGTTCGTCGAGACGGGCACCGGCTGGTTCGTCGACGGCCGCGGGTACATCATCACCAACGCCCACGTCGTCGATCCGGCCCACCGGCTCCCGCCGTGGGTGACGCACGAGCTGAAGAAGAAGGCGATCGATCAGGCGTGCGTCGAGCCGCAGCTGAAGGCCCGGGGGCTCATGCACGGGGAGAAGCCCGACGTCGAGGAGAGGCTCCGCCTGGCCGCCGCGGGCGCCCTCGCCGGCGCCAAGCTCGAGACGCAGTCCCAGATCACCGTGATGCTGTCGAGCGGCGTCAAGCTGGAGGCCAAGGTCCAGAAATTCAGCCCGCCGCCGAGCGTCGACAGCCGAGGCAAGGCGACGCCCGACTCCGGGCGCGACCTCGCACTCCTGCGGGTGCAGGACGGCATCTATCCCGCGATCGGCCTCACCACCCGCGAGGTGCAGATCGGCGACCCGGTGCACATCCTCGGCTTTCCCGGGGTCGTGCTCGCCCACGAGCTCTTGAACCAGAGCGTCGACCCTCGAGGCCTCCGCCACCAACGGCGCCGTGTCCGGATTCAAGGTGGACGTCATCAACCAGGACCTCATCCAGACGGACGCGCCCGCCGCCCACGGCAACAGCGGAGGCCCGGCCATCACCGACGACGCGACGCTCGTCGGCGTGATGCAGTTCGTGTCGCTCTCGTCGTCGGGCGCGCTCACGCAGGGATTCAACTTCCTGATCCCCGCGCGGGACGTCGGCAAGTTCTTGCAGGGCACCGAGGTCAAGAAGCCCGGCGACAGCAAGTTCAATCCGGTCTGGGCGGCGGGCATCGAGCTCCTCCTGGCCGAGCGCTACAAGGCGGCGGTCGCGAAGCTCGCCGAGGCCAACCAGCTGGTGCCGAACCTCACCGACGTGAAGCACCTGCTGAGGCAGGCTGAAGAAAAAGTGAAGAACCCGCCGCCCCGGCCGTTCCCCTGGGCGCTGGACGACCCTCGGCGTCACGCTGCTGAGCGTCGGCGTCTACGGCGGGATGTGGGGCAAGCGCTGGTGGAAGAACCGCTTCCGCGTGACGCCGACCCAGGTCATCGGCTTCATCGAGCGCGGGCTCAATCCCGTGCTGCTCGACGTCCGGACGAAGACCGACTTCGAGACGAGCCCGCTGAAGCTGCCGGGCTCGACGCGGCTCGAGCCGGAGGAGGCCGAGCGGGCGCCGCTCAACTTCGAGCCCGAGCAGATGATCATCACGTACTGCACGAGCCCGGAGGAGCAGCAGAGCACGCGGGTCGCCCAGATTCTGCGCCAGCGCGGCTTCAAGACCGTGCGCATCCTCAAGGGCGGCCTCGGCGGCTGGACCAACGCGCGGCTGCCGGTGGAGGCGAAGTCGGCGCTGCCCTCGATCGGCCTCGAGCTCTACAAGAACCTCTCGCTCGGCGACATCGAGCGGCGGCGGTTCAAGCAGGGCGAGGTCATCTTCAAGGAGGGCGACGACGCCAACGACGAAGCGTACGTGATCCACGCCGGCGCGGTCGAGATTCGCCGGAGCTTCGACGGCATCGAGCGGGTGCTGAACCGGATCGGCGAGGGCCAGCCGCTGGGCGAGATGGCGCTCTTCCGCGGGAACGCGCGACGTTCGGCGAGCGCCGTCGCCGCGGACGACGTCGAGCTGCTCGTCATCAAGGAGGAGCGACTGGAGTGGCTCGTCCGGAACCGTCCGCAGCTCGCGCTCGAGCTCCTCAAGAGCCTCTCGAATATGGTCGTCGCCACGGACCAGGAGCGCGCGCACGCCGGCGGCGTCAGATGACGCCGCGCTCGCCGAGCCGCGTCGAGCTCGGCGCGCGAGAGCCCGAGCCGGCCGCAGTAGATCTCCTCGTTGTGCTCGCCCGGCCTGGATGGCCCGGCCGCTCTCGATCCGCCCCGGCGTCGCGGTGAGCCGCGGCACGACCCCCGGCATCGAGATCCGGCCGAGCAGCGGCAGCATCGCCGAGACGATGTTGTCCCGCGCGCGCACGTGCGCGTCCTCGAACAGGTCGCGCACGCTCGCGACCAGCGAGGACGGCACCTCCGCCGCCTCCAGCGCCGGCGAGCGCCGCCGTCGCGTCGCGCTCGCCCACCCACGCCCGCGACGAGCCCGTCGACGAGCGCGCGGTGCTCGAGCCGCGCCGGCGTCGTGGTCATCCGCGGATCGCCGGCGAGATCGGGGCGCTCCATCGCCTGACATCAGGCGCGCGAACATCCGGTCGTTGGTGCAGGCGATCGCGATCCAGCGACCGTCGCGGGCCCGATAGTGGTTGTGCGGCACCGCGCTCTCCGTCCCCGAGCCGATCCGCTCGCGCACCTGCCCGGTGCCACCGTACACGGCGATCGCGTCGTCGAGCACGCGGAGCACCGGCTCGTACAGCGCGAGATCGACGACCTGCCCCTCGCCGGTGCGCTCGGCGTGGCGCAGCGCCACCAGCGCGCCGACGGCGCCGAACACGCCCGCCAGGTAGTCCGGAACCGTCGGCGTGCCCGGCGAGACCGGGGCGCGGTCGGGATAACCAGCGAGGTACGCGAGGCCGCCGACCGCAGCGGCGATTCGCCCGAAGCCGGGGCGCTCGCGGTTCGGCCCGGTCTGGCCAAACGCCGAGATGCGCACCATGACGAGCGAGGGCCGCAGCTCGGAGAGCTCGGTCCAGCCGAGATGCCATCGCTCGAGCGTGCCCGGGCGGAAGTTCTCGGTGACGACCTGCGCGGAGGCCACCAGCCGCCGGATCAGCGCCTGGCCCTCGGGATCTCTCAGGTTGCACGTGATCGACTTCTTGTTGCGCGCTTCGACGAACCACCAGAACGAGCCGCCCGCGGACGGCGCCACCGGACGGCCCAGACGCCGGAGATCGTCGCCGACTCGCGGCTGCTCCACCTTGATCACGTCGGCGCCGAACTCCCCGAGCAGCGTCGCGCAGACCGGCGCGGCCAGATAGGTCGCGAGATCGAGGACGCGTGACGCCGTCGAGGGCCTGGCGCGGGTTCGGACACGGCGGTCATCTTACCGCGCTCGTGCTACGATTCGGCCGGCTCGGGCTCGGATCGCCGCGCCCGCCGGCCGCGAGAATGCGATGAAAGCCATGCTGGCGCGTTCGTGGGGCGAGCCGTCGACGCTCGAGTACGCGGACACGCCGGCCCCACGACCCAACGCCGGCGAAGTCCTCATCGAGGTCCGCGCGATCGGCTGCAACTTCCCCGACATCCTGATCGTCCAGGGCAAGTATCAGCACCGCCCCGAGCTCCCGTTCAGCCCGGGCTGCGAGGTCGCCGGCATCGTGCGCGGGCTCGGAGCCGGCGTGACCGAGGTCGGTCTGGGCGAGCGTGTGTTCGCGACGATGGCGTGGGGCGCCTACGCGGAAGTGGTCGCGGTCGATCAGCGTCACGTCTACGCCCTCCCCGAGTTCATGACCTTCGAGGAAGGCGCGGTCTTCGGCCTCGCGTACCAGACCGCCTGGTGCGGGCTCGTCCATCGCGCCGGGCTCCGGCGTGGCGAGACCCTGCTCGTCCATGCCGCCGCCGGCGGCACCGGGCTCGCGGCGGTCCAGCTCGGCCGTGCGCTGGGCGCCCGCGTCATCGCGACCGCGGGCTCGGCGGCGAAGCTCGAGATCGCGCGGGCCAACGGCGCCGAGGTCTGCATCGACTACCGGACCGAGGCGTGGGTCGAGCGGGTGCAGCGCGAGACCCGACGGCGAGGGCGCCGACGTGATCTTCGATCCGGTCGGCGGCGACGTCTTCGAGGGATCGACGCGCTGCATCGCGTTCGAGGGCCGGCTGCTCCTGATCGGGTTCGCCGGCGGCCGCATCGCGGAAGTCGCGGCCAACCGCGATGCTCCTGAAGAACTTCAGTGTGCGTCGGCGTCCACTGGGGACTCTACCGCCAACGCGACGCGGACCATGGTGCGCCGCTGGATGGTCGAGCTCCTGAAGCTGGCGGAGGCACGGCAGCTCACGCCGGTCATCTGGAAGTCGTTCCCGCTGGAGCAAGCGGCGCGGGCGCTCGGCGCCATCGCCGCGCGCGAGAGCTACGGCAAGGTCGTGCTTGATCCCGTGATCAAGCTCCGCGTGAAGCGTCTCGACCCGTCGGTGGACGCTGCCCTCCTACGCGCGCGACGGGCGACGCGGGCCTCGACCTTCGCGCCGCCCACGACGCCACGCTCGAGCCCGACGGCCGCGGGCTCGTCGGCACGGGCCTGGCGGTCGCGATCCCGACCGGGTTCGCCGGGCTCGTGCTGCCGCGCTCCGGCCTCGCGCTGACGTCAGGGCGTGACGGTCCTCAACGCGCCCGGGCTCGTCGACGCCGGCTATCGCGGGCGAGCTGAAGGTGCTGCTCGTCAACCACGGCGACCAGCCGATCGTCGTAAGACGCGGTGAACGGATCGCCCAGCTCGTGATCCAGGCAGGTCGAGCGGGCCGAGCTGGTCGAGGTCGGCGAGCTCCCGGCCAGCGAGCGCGGCGCCGGCGGGTTCGGCTCGACCGGCGTCTGACCGTCGCGGCGACCCGCGACGGTGGGCCGCGGTGCCGCTGGCTCAGTACCCTCCGCCGCCGCCGCCGCTCGAGCGCTCACACGAGCCGCTGCGCCATACCCCGCCGGCCCGTTCGCACTCCTGCTGCACCGTCACGACTGGCGCGGTCATGACGTCCGCGCAGCCGGATATGCCGGCCGCCAGGACCAAGAGGACGAAGCCCGTGGACATCGCTCTTTTCATAGGCGTCCTCCCTAGGCGTCTTCCCCTGGAAGAACGCCCGGAACAGTGGAAACGATCCGGGACGCGAGCACGAGCTCAGTCGCCGGGCGCCATGAACGGATACCGAAAGTCGGTCGGCGGCACGAACGTCTCCTTGATCGCGCGCGGGCTGACCCAGCGCAGCAGATTCAGCACACTCCCCGCCTTGTCGTTCGTGCCCGAGGCGCGGCCGCCCCCGAACGGCTGCTGGCCCACGACGGCGCCCGTCGGCTTGTCGTTCACGTAGAAGTTGCCCGCGGTGTGCCGCAGCGCGTCGCCGATGCGGACGATCGCCGCCCGGTCACGCGCGAAGACGGCCCCGGTGAGGGCATACGGCGAGCCGCGGTCGCAGATCTCCAGGGCGGTCTCGAGGTCGAGATCCTCGTAGACCCACAGGGTGAGCACCGGGCCGAAGATCTCCTCGCGCATGAGCTTGAGATCCGGGCGCTTTGCCAGCACCACGGTGGGCTCGACGAAGTAGCCCTTGCCATCGTCACACCCGCCACCGGCCAGGATCTCCGCATCCGGCGACTGCCGCGCGTGGTCGAGGTAGCCCTTGATCGTTGCGAAGGCGTTGCCGTCGATCACCGCGCCCATGAAGTTGGTGAAGTCGGCGGGATCGCCGACCCGGATCTCGGCGACCTGGCGGAGCAGGCCCTCGCGAACCGCGGGCCACAGGGACGCCGGGATGAATGCCCGAGACGCAGCCGAGCACTTCTGGCCCTGGTACTCGAAGGCGCCGCGCGTCAGAGCCGTCGCGAGCGACGGCACGTCGGCCGAGGCGTGGGCGAAGACGAAGTCCTTGCCGCCGGTCTCGCCGACGATCCGCGGATACGAGCGGTAGCGCCGGATGTTCCGTCCGATCGTCTCCCACATCCCCTGGAACGTCCCGGTCGATCCGGTGAAGTGGATACCGGCCAGCGCGGGGGATGCGAGCGCGGGGTCGCCGACCTCGGCCCCCGAACCCGGCACCATATTGATGACGCCGGGCGGCAGGCCCGCGGCCTCGAGAATGTCCATGATGACGTGCGCGGAATAGATCGCCGAGGACGCCGGCTTCCATACGACCGTGTTGCCCAGGATCGCGGGTGCGGTCGGCAGATTGCCGCCGATCGACGTGAAATTGAACGGCGTGACGGCGAACACGAACCCCTCGAGCGGTCGGTGCTCGAGCCTGTTCCAGGAGCCGGGCGACGACAGCGGCTGCTGGCGATAGATCTCCTCGGCCCAGGCGACGTTGAACCGCCAGAAGTCGATCAGCTCGCAGGCCGCGTCGATCTCGGCCTGGTGCGCCGTCTTGGATTGGCCGAGCATCGTCGCGGCGTTCAAGATCATCCGATACGGTCCGGCCAGGAGATCGGCCGCCTTCAGAAAGATCGCCGCGCGTTCGTGCCAAGGCAGACGCGACCACTCGTGGTACGCGGCACCCGCCGCGTCGATCGCGCGCTGGACCTCGGCGGCGTCGGCCTTGTGCCAGACGGCGAGGACGTGACGGTGGTCGTGCGGCATGACGGCTTCCGCGGTCCGGCCGGTCGTGATCCGGCGCCCGCCGATGCGCGGCGTGATCTCGATGACCTGGCCGGCTATCCGGTCGAGCTCGGCGCGGAGCGCCTTGCGCTCCGGGCTACTCGGGGTGTAGGCGAGAACTGGCTCGTTGCGGGGAACGGGCACGTTGAAGATCCCGTTGCTCATCGCCGCCCTCCCTGTGTGCTTTACCTCCTCATCTTACCGCCGGCTCGCGCCGGCCTCGGCTTCGTCGGACTCGTCGCGGTTGCGGCCGCGCGCCACGTACTCGGCGACGGCGGGCGCCGAGCCCGCGTCGAGCGACGCGAACTGGACGCCGGCCTTCTCGCCGCGCCGCGAGACAATCGTGCCCTCCGCGACGATCCGGCGGCCGACTTCGCTCGCGTCGAGGCGGATCTCGATCTTGCCGCCGAGAGGCCAGTCGGCGGGCACGTCGACCAGCCCGAGCCCTCCCTCGCTGATGTCGAAGGTCCGTGCGCGGCAGGTCCGCCCGTCGGCGGCGGTGAGCTGGACCGCCGCGTCCAGGGTGGCGCGCGGGTGCTTGCGCATGCTGGAAGGCATGACGCCGTAGATCTTCACGGGCTGGGACTTTCCCTTCACCGTGACCGTGTCGAGCTCGTGGGTCGGAAACCGGCCCTTCACGTAGTCGTACGTGTATTCGCTGATGATGATCGGGACGTTGTAGTCCTTGGTGATCGACTCGAGCCGGGCGGCCAGGTTGACGGCGTCACCGATCGCCGTGTACTCGTTGCGCTGCCGCGACCCCAGGCTGCCCACGACCGCCTCACCCGAGTTGATACCGACGCCGCAGCGAATCGTGACGCCGAACTTGGCTTCCCAGCGCGCGGAGAACGGGATCGCGCGCTCCTGGAACTCGAGCGCGGTCCGGATCGCCTTCAGCGCGTGGTCGGGGTCCTCGTACGGAGCGTTGTAGAGTCCCATGATCGCGTCGCCGATGTACTTGTCGACGGTGCCCCCGTGACGGAAGACAACTTCCGTCATGACGGTGAGGTACTCCTGGAGCATCTCGTCGACTTGCTCCGGCTGCAGCCGCTCCGAGATCGAGGTGAAGCCTCGAATGTCGGAGAAGAGCACGGTGACGAGACGACGGCGCGGGCGGAGGCTCCGCCCGTCCCGATCGCGCACCACCGCACGCAGGACGTCGGGCGAGAAGAACCGCGACAGGCGCTGCTTCTCCCGCTGCTCGCGCACGAAATTCTCGACGACCGTCGCGCCGTAGCCGAGCGCCAGGCCGAAGGCGATCACCATCCCGCGCATCCACACGTCGGCGAACGCGAAGCCGGCGACGATGAGCAGGCCGGCGACGATCGACAGCAGGACGACGACCAGCAGCGCCCGCAGGGCGCGGAGACGGATCGCCAGCACCGACCCGACCAGCGCGGCGAGGGCCGCCAGCACGGTCGATGCGAGCTTGGGCACCTCGCGGATCCGATCGCCGTGGATCAGCGTGTCGAGCGTGTTGGCATGGATCTCGACTCCGGGCATGTCGCCACGCGCGAACGGCGTCGTGAACACGTCCTTCTGTTTTTCGCTCGTCGGGCCGATCAAGACGATCTTGCCGCGGAACCACCCGCGATCCATCTCGCCCCTCACGACGCGGTAGTACGGCGCCCATTCGTAGGTGTTGGGGCGTCCTCGGTAGTTGATCAGCAGCTCGCCGACCTTCGGAAGAGGCTGCGCCGGGAAGCCCGCCGCGCTCGCCAGTCGGTACAGCTCCAGATCGAATCCGGGCCACCACTCGCCCCCGCCGGGGACCCGCAGCAACGCCCGGCGCAGGTGGCTGTCTCGATCGACCCGCACGTTGACGGCGCCGACGCCGGCGGCGCCGCGGCGAATGACCGGCAGCGGCATGTTCGTCATCTCGCGCTTGACGCCGATCACACCCCGTTCGGTGGTGTAGAGAGGCTGGTCGTCGTCGGTATCGAGGCCGAGCGCGAGCACGACGTTTCCGGCACGCGCGATCGCCGCGCCGAGGGCCTCGTCGTCCTCCGGGCCGAATCGCGAGGGCGTGTCGAAGATGAGGTCGAGGCCGATCGCGAGCGGTCCGTCGGCGCTGATCCGCTCGACCAGCTGGCCGTGCCACTTGCGAGGAAACGGCCACTGCGCGTTGAGCTCCTGGAACGACGCCTCGTCGATCGAGACAATGACGATCGGCGCCGTGGGCGCGCGCACGCCCCGAATCTCGAACAGGCGATCGAAGGCCCAGTACTCGAGCCTTTCAGGGTCGACGAACGCGGCCTGGCCAAAGAGCGCGAGCCCAACCGTGGCGACCGCGGCCAGGATCCCGACCAGGTACTTCCGGATTTGCGCCGCGAGGCGGGCGCCGAGTCGACCCATCGACGCAACTCTACGGCAGCGCTCGCCTCGGGACTACATCGTTTCCACGATGGAAGCCCCGCTGGATGACCAGTCGTTCATTCAGAAGGCATTCCGGAAATCCTTATTTGATCGACAGTTGACAAGCTTGGCCGCCAGCGGCGATAGTCAGAGGTCAAAGCTGGCCATTGGTACGGATTGGTACAGCGGTCTCTGGTCTCGGGTGCCCACCCCGGCTGTTCTAAAGGTTGAGGGAGGACGCGGCTATGACTGGTGTCGGTCGAATTATCGTCGCGGTGTCGCTGATCGCCGGGTTGTGGCCCGGCTCCGTCTTGGCTCAAGCCACGAAGGCCGGCGTCGTCACGACCCTCGAGGGTAACGTCACCGCCGCGCGCACGACGGCCGCGCAACCCGTCGCGCTGAAGTTCAAGGACGACGTGTTCGTCAACGACCGTGTCGTCACCGGCGACCGTTCACTGGCACGCATCCTCCTCGGCGGCAAAGCTGTCGTCACCGTGCGCGAGCGCTCGGCTCTCACGATCACAGAGGTCCCCGGCCGCTCCACCATCGACCTCGACTCCGGCAAGGTCGCCGTCGCGGTCGCCAAGGACAAGATGCGGCCGGGCGAGCAGATCGAGGTCAAGTCCCCCAACGCCGTGGCCGCCGTCCGCGGCACCGTGTTCGTCGTCGAGGTGATCCGTGCCTCCGCCAGCGCCAGCAACGCCCAGGGCGGCGTGACCGTCAACCACTACGTCCTGACCGGCCAGATTGTCCTGACCGTCGGTACCCAGGTCCTCAACGTCCCCGCCAACAACTTCGCGAGCGTGACCGGCACGGTCGTGAACTCCGGCGTCATGAGCGCGGCGATGCGGGCCGGCGCCACGAGCGGCTTCACCCCGACCGGTTTGCCGAAGGTCGCCGGCGCCGAGGACGACGCCAAGCAAACCGTCATGAACACCACGGTCGCGACCTTCACGGCCTCGACCTTGCCGGTCGTGACGCCGACGACGACGCCCCCGCCACCGACCATTGAAACGGTCACGAGCGAGAACATTCCGTTGTACCCGGGTGGACCTGCGAAGGACACCACATCGACGTCGACATCGACGACGAGTGGTGGTGGCGGGAGTGGCAGTGGCGGGAGTGGTAGTGGCGGGGGTGGCAGTGGCCGGGTGGCAGTGGCGGGAGTGGCAGTGGCGGGTGGCGGTGGCGGGGGCGGCAGTGGCGGTGGCGGGGCGGCGGCGGCGTCGTACCGCCGCCGCCTATGAAGGCCAACGGTATGCTGCTCTTCGGCGACGCGGACACGTTCCCGATCGTGCCATCGCGACAGGCCCTCGAGGCAAACCTCCGGACCTTGCGGCCGAACGTGCTCGTCACCAATCTCAACGGCCCAACCTTTCCGGCGGACCTCTCGGCCTACGGCACGATCTGGTTCGTGGGCGCCTTCAGCGCGATCAGCGCCAGCGCCGCAGATCAGACGAGGCTGACGCAGTTCCTCGCCAACGGCGGCCGTCTCTACCTGACCGGTGAGCGCCAGTGCTGCCAGGCCCTCAACAGCTCGGTCCAGAACCTCCTTCGCGCGGTGGTCGTGGGCGGAAGCGGAATCGTGGTCGGCACCCCTCGAGACTTCTTTTCGCCGCCCGGCGATCCCCTGCTTCCGGTCGCCGGGTTCAACCGGACGGCCCGGGGCGGAGTGACGACGATGCCCAACGCGCTGACGTCTTGGGTCCCGAATGCGCCGGGGGAAATCCGCAACATCTCCGGTGGCAACATCCTGGCGACCATCGATGCCGGGGACGTCCCCGGGATCGTTGCCGGGGTGTGGAACGAGGGCGATCTCAGAGGGAACGCGGGGCGGATCGTCCTGATGATGGACGTCGACTGGCTGTCCGATCAGGCCTCCCTTGCGCAATGCGACGCCGTCTGCCGTCAGGCCATCATCGAAAACTTCGTCGTCTTCCTCGACGATCCGGCACAGCCCGATCCTGAACCGTCCGCTGTTCAGGTCCGTCGACGAAACTCTCGCCACGCGTGGGGAGCTTCTTCGATCTGCCCAACCTGGCGCTCACGAACCCGTCGCTCGACCCGCTGCTCTGGTTCAGCGGCAGCATGCTCAGGACCACCGGCGTCTTCGCGCGCATGACCGACAGCGTCATCGCGACGGCGGGCAGCTTCCTGCGTCTAGACGCCGGCGCGCAAATCATCCAGACCGGCACGAATCCGCTCGTCTCGATGTCGGGCGGCTCTCTGGCCGTCGGCACGGGCAGCGCCAACGGACACCTCTTCGATCTGGCCGGCCGCGCGAGCTCGACCCAGGTCGACAGCGAGACCGGTCTGACGGTCGGTGCCGACCGGCCGATTCAACCCGGCGCGGCGGCGCCGGTGTTCGAGACTGACAACGCGGCCGTGGTGAACGTGCGCGGCAGCGCGTACAAAGTCGACACGGCCCTGCTCGAGGCGACGGCGCCGCTCCTCAACCTCAAGGGCGGCACCTCGTTTACGACCGGTGACCACGCCGTCAACATCGCCGCCGGCTCCAAGGTCTCCATCCCGAACGACGCCGTCTCCATGGTCACGCTCAGGGCCAGCACCCTGAACGTCGCCAGGGGCAACCTGGTCCATGTCGCGGGTGGAAGCGTGCTCAACATCGCCGGCAACCTCGTGAGCCTCGCCGATGGCAGCACGTTGAACATCCTGAACGGTCTCCTGCTCAACGTCTCCGGCGGCTCCTCGGCCGGGATCGGGCGCTCGCTCGTCAGCTTCTCGGGGGCCGGCAACGTGCTGAATGTGACCAACTCGATCGCCCCGACGGCCATCGTCAACGGCATCCCCGTCTCGGGGCCGTCCGACAGCTTCCGCATCGGGGCCAACGCCATCGCGGGCGCAGGCTCGGGCACGATACGCATCAACGGGATCGCCTTGACGCCCACCACGCCGCTCTCGAGCCTCACGGGCAGCCTGGTCGCCGTGCAGGGCAGCGGCGCCGTGAAGGTCGGTCAGTAGAGCGACGAACGCGAGGACGTCAGGCGGAGATCAGTACGACCAGATCAGGCTGACCGACACGACGTTGCGCAGGTAGGCGTACACCTCGATGTTCGAGAACACGCGCGTCACCAGGTACTCGGCGGCGAGCGTGAAGTTGGCGGGTAGCGGGAGCTCAGCGCGAACGATGTTCGTGAGCTCCTGATCCTGGCGCCACTTCGAGCCGGGCGCGTAGGACGGCAGGATCGTGTTCTTGTAGACGTAGTCGCGGAAGTGCACGTCGAGGTCGTACTTCAGCCGCAGCGCCCACCAGGGCAAGGTGTACTGCGCGCCGAAATTGATCCGGTTGCCGAAGTACATCCAGTTCCGTCCGCTGGTGTTGCCCGTGTCGTCCCAGTCCCACTGATAGCCGCCCTTGATGTAGTGCCGGTCTTCGGCGAAGCGGATGTAGTGCAGGAACCCCACCATGTAGTTGTCGCCGCTCCGATTCTCGTTCGCGACCAGTATCGCCTGATCGACGTTCTCGAAGATCTTCGCCTGGAAGCGGAAAAACCCCTGCGTGAAGTGCCGGGCGCTCTCGATGACGACGCCGGACAAGGACACCGTGTGCCGCTGGAGGTACGGGTCCGAGCCCAGGAGCGTGTAGTCGTACGCGTACTGCAGGCTCACCTGCGTCGGGAGCTGGGCGATCGCCGTCTTGTAGGTCAGGCCGGCGGTGCCGAGATTGGTCAGGACGTTGAAATCCGGCATCGCGTTCTGGTACGTCCCGAAGAACGAATAGCCGATCGACGACTCCCAGTCTTCCGTCCGCCACCACACGTAGCTCGTGTTCAGGCCGAAGAGCTCGCCCCACGACTCGTGCTTCTGGCGCCGGATCTCCGCGACCAGCGGCTCGATGGGCGGGGTGTTGTCCTCGACGGGGCGCACGTCGACGTTGTCGTCGTAGGTGATCCCGACGCGCACCTCGAGCGAGAACCGGCGATCCCTGTCGCGCGACGCCACGATGGTGTCGCGGAGCCGCTCGGCCGGACCCGTCAGCTGCGAGGCCGGCGCGGTGCGAATCGCCTGCTCGACCTCTGCCGCCGCCTGGCCGGGCAGGCCCAGCACGCCCAGCGCCAGGCCGGTGTAAAAGTGCGTCAGCTGCTGGATCTCCGGATCGCTCGAGCGCCCGCCGCGAAACGCGCTGAGCGCACCGCGGTAGTCCTTCTTGCGGTAGCGGAGGAATCCGACGTAGTACCCGAGACTGTCCAGGTCGGGATTGGCGCGGAACGCCTCCTCTAGAAGGGGCGCCGCCTTGTCGTATTGCTGCTGCGCGAAGTAGACCAGGCCCAGCTGGTAGGCGATCGAGGGGTCCTTGGGCGATTTCACCCGAGCGCGCTCGAGGTACGGCGCGGCCAGATCGGGGCGCTTCTGCGCGGCGTAGACCGCCCCGGTGAAGTACAGGGCTTCGACGTGATCGGGCTCGAGCTCGAGCGCACGGCGCAGGTTCTCGAGCGCGGCGTCGTATTTCTTGTCGTCGAACTCCAGAACCGCCTGCGCCACGTACACGTCGGCTTCGGTCGTCTGGGCCAGGACTGTCGCCGGGTTGGCGATCACTGCGAGCGCAATCACCAGCCAGACCAGTCGGACAGCACGGGTCACAGGGGCGTTTATATCGAAGGTTCGGCGCCAAATCAAATTCGCCGTCTTGACCCGTGCCGCAGGATGACGCTACGATTTTTGAGCCCATGGCCCAGCTGGTGTTCATCGTGTCTCGCCACCGGCCGAAGCTTCTCGAATACCTCCAGCAGGAGTTCGCGGGCAACGCCGAGGTCGCCGTCATCGTCGACCGCCGGCTGGGCGACCGGCGTCTGCGGGAAGTCGGGCACGGCCAAGAGCGCCGCCAGGCCGACCGCCGGCAGGCTCTCGTGGACGAGCGCCTGCGATCCATGGGCTGGGCGATCGTCTGGCGCAGCGCGTCGACGACCGTCTACGTCCCGCGCGACGACGCCGTGTTGTTGCCGCCCGAGGCAGCCGGAGGCGCGGACCCCTCGTCCTGACTCAGTGCTCGCGGTATCCGATCAGGCCGGCGTCGAGTGAGCGCCGATCGACCCGCGACAGGTGTCGGATCATTCCGGCCGTGAGAATGCGCGTGTGCGGCACCCGCACGAGATGCTCGGCGACCCACCAGAGATCGTCCTCCGACGTCATCCAGCCGCGGCGGCTCCGATCGAAGCGCGCGAGGTTGATCGGACGCGAATGGGCGCGCAAGGTCCGCTCGCCCCGCAGATTGATATAGCTGTCGAAGTAGCTCATCACCAGCTCCCGTACGCTGCGGTAAACAGGCTCGCGGAACCGGAGCCCCGAGAAGTTCGACTTGGCGATGGCGCCCCAGTGACCGCGCAGCCGATAGACGCTGATGACGTGATCGGTGTCTTGAACGGCTTCCAGATCGAGGAGCAACGGCGCGAAGCCCAGCACGCGCAGGGCGGCGGCGGCGAAGATCGCCCCCTCGAGGCAGTGCGCGGTGCCCTCGCGCAGCACGCGTCGCGGTGACCAGGCGCTGCCGGCGACGTGGTAGGGCATCGCCTCGAGCGCCCGCTGGATCCCGACGGGCGTTCGGAGCGCGCGCAGCGCGCGCCACTCGCGGGGTAAGAAGCCGAAGTTGCGACTCATCTCGTCCGCCTCGCGGCGGCCGCTCATCCTAGCATTGGCACCCGCGGGGCGATCGCTTCACTCGGTAATTGACAGTCACGCGGCGTCAACATAGAGTCCGTCGCCAGGAGGCAGGTGATGAACGCTAGCGAGCACGTATCCATGGTCGGGGCCTACCGTAGAAACTCCGGACGACGCGCGTTCCTCAAGACGGGTGGTCGGGCGCTGGCGGGGATGGCAGGGATCCTCGCGGCGAGCCGAGCGCCGGCAAGCTGGGCCGCGCGCGAGCTGAGCCTGCTGACCGCCGTCAACTACGCGCCCGCCTCCGACGTGAAGCTCGGCGAGCTCGCGAAGCGGTTCACGAAGGCCTCCGGCGTCAACGTGCGTATCGACCACATCCAGAGCGTGCAGATGCCCGCCAAGCTCTCGGCGGAGATCATGAGCAAGTCGGGCCACGACATCATGAGTCTCGAGATGCACTATGCCTGGCTGTTCCAGCCTGGGCTGGTCGACGTCACCGACATGTGCAACGATCTCGCCAAGAAGCATGGCGACTGGCATTCCTTCTTGAAGGAGCACGCGCTGGTCAAAGGCCAGTGGCTCGGCGTTCCGTTCATGTTCACCTCGTTCCCGGGCAGCCATCGGATCGACCTGTTCGAGAAGGTCGGCGAGCGGGAGCCCGACACGTGGGAGGACCTGCTCCGGGCCGGGCGCAAGCTGAAGAAACTCGGCCATCCCGTGGGATTCGCCATCAGCCAGACCACCGACTCGGTGTCGACCCTCTATTCGGTTCTCTGGTCCTTCGGCGCCAAGGACGTCGCCGAGGACGGCAAGACGGTCGCCATCAACTCCAAGGCCACCGAGGCCGCGCTCGACTACGTGCAGGCCCTCTACAACGACGCGATGGACCCGGCCGTGCTCTCGTGGGACAACGCCGGGAACAATCAGTGGCTCAACTCGGGGAAGGGTTCCTGGATCCACAATCCGATCAGCCACTACGTCGTCGCCAAGCAGGAGAAGCTTCCGGTCGCCGAGCTGACCGGCTTTCACCCGTCGCCGGCGGGCCCGGGCGGGCGCCACACCGTCGGCGTGCCGCGCAGCCTGGGGATCTGGAAGTTCAGCAAGAACGTGGACGTCGCGCGGGACTTCTTGAAGTTCTTCTTCGAGCCCGCCAACTACCACGAGTGGATCATGTCGGGCGACAGCTACAACCATCCCACCTGGCGCGACATGGACAACCATCCGGTGTGGGACGTGGACAAGAAATACAAGCCTCTCAAGGGCGCCGCGAAGTATTCGCACCTGTACGGCTGGCCCGCGCCGCCCGACGAGAAGATCCAGCTCGTCACGAACAGCTACATCATCCCGAACATGTTCGCGCGGGTGGTGACGAACGCCTCGAAGCCCAAGGAGGCGATGCTCTGGGCCGAGACGGAGATCAAGCGGGCGTTCGAGCGCTAGCTCGGCGAACGCGGCGCGACCGCGCGCCCTTCGGCGTCCCGCGATCACTTGAGCGGATCGCGGCGCGGGAGTACGTTTGAAGGCGTGATTGCCGGACTGATCACGCTCGCCCTCGTCGGAGTGTTGCAGTCGCTCGGCGCCCTCGCCGACACCGTACCCGTCGATCCGACGTGGCGAAGCGACGTAGCAGGTGAAGACGAGCGCGGCCACGCCGCTGGACGACAAGCGTCGAGTCCAGATGCCGTCGGCACCGCGGCTCTGGGTCTTCCGCTTCGTGGCGAGCCGACGCTGGACGCCGTCGGCGACACGACGGCGCCCGCCTCGCGTGTTCGACTCCGGTCTCAGGAATCTCGAGCTCCGCCCGCTCTCCTCGCGCACGCTTCGGTCTGATATCGATCAGGGCGCTCGTGCTCGTCACGGGCCCCGACCTGCTGCGACAGAGGAGACAAACATGCATCGATTTCAGGTTCTCTTGGCCATCGCCTCGCTCGGTCTCGTCGTCTCGGTCGGCCATGCGCTGGCCGACGGGCCGGGTGCCGGCTTCAGCGGCGTGAAAGTAGCCCAGGTCAGCTTCATCGACCGGGCGCTCAACTTGATCCAGCTGTCCGACGGGATGGAGCTCCGAGCCCCCGACCAGCGGATGCTCGCAAATCTCGCGATCGGCGAGTGGGTGAAGGTCGACTTCGTCTCGGACGGCGAGCGCGTCATGCTGAACAGCATCGCCCCCGCCGGACCCGACGAGATTCCATTCTCCGCCCCCGCGCCCATGGCGGTCGGCGGTAATCCGAACCGCGGCTGAGCCTCACCACCCCGGTGGCCCCGGGCGGCGGCGCGCCGCTCGGTGTCACCCGGGGGCGGCCGGTATCGCGAGATCATGAGGCGCGTCAGACCGTGGCTGATCGCCCTGGGCGTAGTCGTGTTGCTCGGGACGGGCGCCTATGTTCTCCGCGTCGGCTCGGGCAACGCGCAGTCGAAAACCTCGAGCCCCTCCGGGCCGGACGGCCGGACGCCGCCGGTGCCCGTGGTGGCGACGGCGGCGCGCACATCCGACGTCGCCGTGTACCTCGCCGGGCTCGGCTCCGTCACGCCGCTCAACACGGTGACCGTCCACACACGCGTGGACGGCGAGCTGACGAAGGTACTGTTCCAAGAGGGGCGGCGCGTCAACGCCGGTGACCTCCTGGCGGAGATCGATCCCTGTCCGTTCCAGGTGCAACTGACGCAGGCGCAAACTTGGCCGCGCTCCCATTCTAGAAGTCGAGGCGCGCGAGCAGGACGAGGCGGTGCGGGCCGCCGAGCGCTCGCTGACCCTGACGACCAATCAGTACCGCGCCGGCATCGTCAGCTATCTGAACGTCGTGATCGCGCAGACAGCGGCGCTCACGAGCGAGCAGACGGCGATGGGGATCACCGGACGCCGGCTCGGGCAAGCGTGCTGCTGATCAAGGCGCTCGGCGGCGGCTGGTTGGCGGACCGGCTACCGACGGATCGCGAGGTCACCCGCCAGTGATCGCCACCGGGGCGCGGGACCAGTCACGGAGCTTGGTTCGCGACGCCATCGAACGAGACGACGGCCACCTCGTAGGTGTCGGCGACCGTCTCGAGCGGGATGGCGAAGTAGGCGCTGCCACCCGCCAGCACGTCACCAAAGACCCACCCCCACGCCTCGCCGACCGCACGCGCAGCGCTGTCGCGCTCCACGACGTGGAGACGGACGTCCGTCACGCGGATCGGCGAGTCGTTGTAGACGTAGCCTTCGAGCTTGATGTGCACCGGCTCCCGGAGCTCGATCACGTGCCACTGCACCCGCAGAAAGCTTCCGGACCGGGGCGCCTCCTGCGCCGGGCTCGACGCGGCCAGCAGAACGACGATCAGCACGGTCGCCGCCACGGCGAGAACCGGTCTTCCTCCAGCGCGTGTCCCGCTATCTTGCGTCACCATTCCATCTCCGAGCGTGCGGAGCGCGTGTGAGAGCCCGATGAGAGCCACGTGAAATGGCGATCTCACCGATGCGGATCGACGCCGACCAGCGATGTCATCCTCACGGGCCACGCCGCCGGCCGTTCCCGCGGGACCGGGACGCTGTAGGCGATCAGGAGCAGCCATCGCGCCCAGGCCTGGTTCCACTCGGCCCTCGGCCGGCGCATCGCCCGTTCGAGGTCGCCGACGACGAGGCCGACCCACACGCCCCAGACCGCGCGGTCGTCCGGAGGAATCATCTCGATGAGCGCGAACCCGAGCCGGGTGATCGTCTCGCGGATCTCGAACGGCTCCATTCGGCCGTCGGCCCCCGGGATCAGGATGTGCTCGGCGATCCATCGATGCACTTTCATGACCAGCGCCCGGCGAAGGAGTGGCTCGATGCCGAGCCAGGACGGCGCCATCGCGTCGTACCAGGATTGCAGCCTGTGGAGCTCGGCTGGCGTCGCGAAGGCCGGCAGTGCTCCGCGCGGCCGCGGCGCGGCCCGGCGGAGAGCCTGCGCCCGACTCGCGAGATAACGCTCGTCGGCGGCGTACCGCTCGGCAACGGCCTCGAGCTGACCGCGCCGAGCGGTGTCGGCGTCGTATCGGCACGGCCAGTCTCGGACAATCGCGGCCACGATCTCGAGGGGTTGCCACTGCAAGACCATGAAGCCCCCGTGGAGGCCAGCCGCTCGGAGCTTGCCGGTCACCATGCGAACCGCACTCCGGGTCGCTCGACGCAGGCTCGGGAGCTCCTCGGGCAGCGGGACCAGAGTCTGGCGGAGCAGCAGCGCGATGCGGCGATCGGGGGCTTCGTAAACGGCCACGAGGTCAGCGCATTCCTGACACGCGACGGAATAGCGGTCGAGCCACATGGGGTCTCCCTCTCCACGAACAGGATTGCCTGTGTCTAGCTCGACGATGCGCGTGCACCATGACGAACGCATGAGAGGAACATGAGAATCGTCTCAGGGTCGGCGTGAGGATCCTGGTCGTCGAAGACGATCGAAAAGTCGCGCGGTTCGTCCGACAGGGCCTGTGCGAGGTGGGCCACGCTGTCGAGATCGCCACCTACGGCCCGGAGGCGCTCAACTTCGCGCTGGGCGAACCCGTGTACGACCTGATCATCCTGGACGTCATGCTGCCGGGCTGCGACGGACTCAGCGTGCTGAAGTCGCTGCGCGATCGCGAGGTGGCCGTGCCGGTGCTCATGCTGACCGCGCGCGACAGCGTCGCCGACAGGGTCGCCGGGCTCGATCTCGGCGCCGACGACTATCTGACCAGGCCGTTCGCCCTCGAGGAATTCTTGGCCCGCGTGCGCGCCTTGCTGCGGCGGCGGGACGTGGAGCGGGCGCCCGTCCTCCGGATCGACGATCTCACGGTGGATCCCGCGACCCGGCGCGTCACTCGTGGCGATCGGCGGATCGAGCTCACCGCCCGGCAGTACGCGCTTCTCGAGTACTTCCTGCGCAACGTCGGCCGCGTTCTCAGCCGGCCGATGATCGCGCAGCACGTGTGGGGGCTGGCGTTCGACGCGGAGAGCAACGTCATCGACGTGTACGTCAGCTCCCTGCGGCGGAAGATCGACCGGGAGCGCGAGCGCCGTCTGCTTCACACCGTGCGCGGCACCGGTTACGTGCTCCAGGTCGACGAGTGAGACTCCTCGGGCGCGCTCTGTCGAGGTAGGCGCCACGCTAGCGGCAGGCGCTCACTCCTTGCCGCCGACCTCCTCTTCTTTCGCGCCCGCGATGGGCACGAACAGGGGCTGTCCGTACTTGTCGACGCCGAAGGTCTTGATGACCTTCTGAACGTCGGCCGACACCATGAAGTCGGCGAAGGCCGTCCCGCCGGCCGCGTTGACCTTGGGGCCGTTGCTCGGGTTCACCAGCATGACGGAGTAGATGTTCAGCAGCGGGCGGTCACCCTCGAGCAAGATCGGCAGCCGGACCCGCTTCTGGAACGCGAGGAAGGTCCCGCGGTCCGTCAACGTGTAGGCCTTGCGGTCGTCGGCGATACCGAGCGTCGCGCCCATGCCCTGGCCCGACTCGATGTACCAGGCCCCCTGCGGCTCGACACCGGCCAGCTTCCAGAGCGCCTTCTCGAGCACGTGCGTGCCCGAATTGTCTCCGCGTGAGACGAAGCGCGAGCCGGACGCGGCGATCGCCTTCAACGCGTCGGCCGCCTTCTTCGTGCCCTTGATCTTCGCGGGATCGTCCGCCGGCCCGATGATGACGAAGTCGTTGTACATGACGAGCCGTCGGTCGAGCATCTTGCCCTCCGTGACGTACTTCTTCTCGAGGGCCGGCGCGTGCGCGAGGACCACGTCGGCCTCCCCGCGTGCCGCCAGCGCCAGCGCCTGACCGGTCCCCACCGCAATCGTCTTGACCGTGTACCCGGTCTGGCGCTCGAACAGCGGTACCAGCACGTCGAGGAGACCCGAATCCTGGGTGCTCGTGGTCGTCGACAGGATGACCGGCGGGCGCTGCGCCTCCACCGGCGCCGGGAGGACTGCCAGAACGAGGGCCGCCAAGAGTGCCCAGAGCATCGAAATCCCTCCTTGTTCGTCACGACCGAGCCGGGCCGGCGCGCGAAGGGGCCGACCATGCGGCGTCGGACAACTAACACGCGGGCGGAACGCGGTCAACCAGCCGGCAGGCCACCGCCGCGCCGCTCGGATTTCTTGGTCTCGCCTCGACGACGACCGACACTATCTGCCGTGGACCCGATGGCTCGTCGCGGCGACCGCGTGTGTCGCGCGATCGGTCTCGCCGGAGTCGTCCTCTTTCTCCTGACCGCGTTCAGCCCGCTCGCTCATCGGCTGAATCAGTGGATGGCCGTGCCGGCGCAGCTCGTGCCCTCCGACGCCATCGTGGTGCTCGGCGCATCGATCTCGCCCTCGGGCATGCTGAGCCTCGAATCCCTGCGTCGCGCCAACCGCGGCGTCGAGCTCTACCGGCGGGGCCTCGCGCCGGTGCTCGTCGTGCTGGGCAGAGCCGCCGCGGCCGGGCCGACCGAGGCCGAGGTGCGCGCCGAGCAGGCGCGCCTGCACGGCGTTCCCGCGGACGCGATCCTCATCGAAACCCGGGCGCACACCACCCGAGAGGAAGCGGCTCGCGTGAAGGCGCTCCTGTACCCGCGTGGCGCCCGGACCGTCCTCCTCGTGACCAACGCCGCACACTTCGCGCGAGCCCGCCCGCTGTTCGAGCAGGCCGGGTTCGAGGTCCGCGCGGCGCCTTCTGATTCGTTCGTCGAAGCCGACGCGCCCGAATCGCGCCTGGCGCTGATGCGGGTGCTGGTCAAGGAAGTCCTCGCCTGGCTCTACTACCGGGTCGCTGGATACATCTAGCGGAGGAAAGCTATGGAGGCCGTCTTCATCGCGGCTCTGGCGGGCTTGACGTCGATCGGGGCGTACTACGTCGGCATCCGGGTGCTCGGGCTGTCCGGGGCGGGCCTCGGGGCTGCCATCGGCAAGATGCTCGAATCCGTCGGGATGGTCCTGATCTTCCTGGCCGTGAATCTCACGGCGGCGATCGTGATCGTGTTGGCGGTCCGCGGCCTGACGGGCGCCTTCGTGTCGGCCTACGTCACCGACGATGCGGTCTGGCTGGGGCTGTCGCTCGTCCAGGGGCTCGCCTTCCAGTGGTGGCGCGGCTTGCCGGCGTACTCCAGCTCGGCGAAATCCGGCTAGGGCACCGCCGAGCACCGGCAGCAGAATCGCCGGGTCGAGGTGCTGGTGCTGAACGAGGGCATGAGCGCGGACGGGGCGTCGCGCTAGCTCTCTCGCGAGAGCCTCGGCCCTGGCCGGCCGCAGCCGGCAGCTCGAAGATCGTTGCGGCGTTGCCACACAGAACCGGCGACAATCTGAGCCGTGCGACGCCGGCGTCTCGCGATGGCCCGTGGCGGATTCGTCCTCGCCGTACTGGTCTGCGCCGGTGGCCCGGTAGGCGCCGTCGAGCCGGGCGAGGGCTCGAGCGCGTTCTTCGACGCGGTCGTGTCGACGACCCCTGGCATGAGCCGCGAGGTCGGCATCCTCTTCGAGCAGTTCCGTGCCTCCGACGGCACGCTCACCCAGCCTTCCCTGAAGCTCCAGTACCCGTTGCTCTCGTGGTTCCAGGTCGCCCTCCAGGTTCCTGTCATCATCAGTGACCCGAAGGGCGGCGCGACGAGCGTAGACATGGGGGACGTCCTGCTTACGGCCCAGGCCGCCGCGTGGATACCGCGAGGTTGGCCAGCGGAGATCGACGTGGGCTTGGAGCTCACCCTCCCGTCGGGCGGTGGCGAAAGGGCATTGGCGGGCAATACCGCGACGCGGCCGTTCGTGGCCGCGGCCACCAAGCTCGGACCCATCGACGTCCTTGGGAACCTCAGCTATCAGTGGATCGTGGACGGCCCCGCCGCCGGCACCGACCTGTTCCAGGCAAGCTTCGCCGTGGGTTATCCATTTCGCTCGGTCGTGCCGTTCGCCGAGCTGACGGTGTCGAAGCCGGTCCGCGGTCAGGGCGACCTCGGTCACCAGTTCGCCGTCGTGCCCGGCATCGAGATTTACCTGCCCTGGCATATGAGCCTCTCGGTAGGCGTGCAGCTCTCTCTCGGCCCGCAGCACTTCTTCGACCAGCGCGTCCTCGGCTTCTTCAAGTGGCCGTTCTGAGGGAGGTCCCGTGAGCAGCGCCCCCAGGGAGGGGAGCGAGGGCCGGCGTGGCTTACTCCACGCTCCGAGGCCGCCGCCACACGGAGGTGAAGGCCGCGAGCTTCTCCCGGGAGGACAGGCGCTCGTCGGACAGGGCTTCCAGGAAGTCCGACAACCGCTTGGAGCGCGCGACGATCCAGCCGGTCAGGGCGGTCGTGGCTGCGGTGCCCAGCGCGAAGAAGGCGATCTTTCGCAAGATATGCGAGTCAGCCTCGGCGAGCAGATTCATGCCGAAGTAGCCGGTCGTGATCGTTCCGATGAGGCCAACCGTCGTCACCACCGTGAGACGGATCACCATGTTCGACTGTCGCCCGATCGAATCGCTGTCCAGGTACTCGCTCATGTCCTGGATCTCCTTCCGCACCTCCGTGTACAGGCGCTCGGTGCCGAGGGCCTCACAGCACATGCGGTAGAGCGCCCGGGCCTGGGCCTGGTCCGACACCTCCTGAAACCAGTAGCGGTGCGTGAAGCGGAGGAAGACCTCCTTGTATTGCCGGATCCGTCGCTTGAATCGCTTGACCGACTCGGTGTCGTCGACGTCGAGATCGGTCACGGCCCCGACCAGGCGATCGGAGAGCAGGACGAGCGCGGCCTTGTGGAGGTGCGGGATCAGGAACAGCAGGAAGTGCTGGTGGCGGAAGTGGCCCAGCAGTCCGGTCTCGCGGTCCACGAAGTAGGGATCGCCGGCGCTGCCAACGATGGTCAGCGCCTCGCCGGAGCACATGGTGCGCGTCCCGCTGGGCGAGGCGTCGTCCCAGTATCGGTCGTAGCAATAGCGCGTCTCGAAATCCGCCACGTGCCGCTCCGAGACCGGCAGTACGCCGGGAGATCCGGGCGGCATCACGAGGCCGAGCCGCACGAAGTCCGCGCGGGTCACGGCGCTCAAACGGTCGACGGCGAGGTACCCCATCACCGGCATCCGGTGATACTCGACCGGCCGGTAACGGAGCGCTCCCGGCTGCATCGAATGATGCGGAACCATCGGGGTCAGCAGGTACTCCCAGTGCGCGGCAATGGCTGGCGCTCGGTAGCGGCCCACGTGGACGAGGAACTTCTCGCGCTTTTCGTAGTCGGACACGGCCAGGACCGCGCCGTCCGACCCGAGCCACTCGGCGCGAGTCAGACAGTGCCCCCCTTGACCGTCAGGGCCCCAGTGCGTCGGATACGCGCGGCCCAGCCGATACAGCGTCTCTTGCACACGCGCCAACGGTAGCGCGCCGCCGGCAAGCTCCACGACGAGGATGCTCACGTCGATGTCGAAGAAGAAGTACAGATCGACATGCACGACGTCGAGGACGACGGCCTCGGCCTCGCCCGGGTACATGAGCCTGGCGCGTTTCACGTCGGTCCGGCGTAGCACCCGGATCGGCGACTTGCCGCGGGCGGCGCCCCGCGTCGCGCCCTCGCCGTAGAGAAACCGCTGCACGTACGGAAGAAACGTGACGAACTCGCTGTAGTGACGGTCCTGGAACAGCTCGGGCTCGCTGGGGAACTCGTCGTCGACCTCGCGCCACACCCCGCTTCGGTCCTCGACGAGGCACTGCCACGGCGTGCGATCCAGATCGGCGGGATCGGACGGCATCAGCTCGAGCGGCCACAACAGAATCTGGTGGAAGTGCTGAACGGTCGGATCGGCTGCAGCCTGAAGCACGTGTCGACCTCCGCTCTGGGCGCACGTTCGCCCAGCCCGCCCTCGCTCCGCGGCGCCGACCTCGCAGCCCGATCCCGCGAAGGCTCGGCGACGCCGCGACATCCTGCGCCGCCGCCTGGCTCTCCGTCAAGGTCGTTGACCTCCTGGCGCAACAAAAACGTCGCACGATCGTCACACGATGGTGACATCCACTCGATAAAGATCGCCGCCGCGGCGCCGAGATCGGTCGGGTCGTCGCTAGCGAGTCTCGCCGCTCGTGAGGAAGATGACCTCGATGGCGAGCGCCTCCGCCCACCGCGCCTGGCGGACGGCGTCGCCGTGCGAATACTTGCCGACGACACCGGTGTGGCGCTCCGTCGCCTGACGGTGACCGATCTTCGCGGACTCCAGGAGCCCCTTGGCCTCGGCGAGCTTCTGCTTGACGCGGACATCGGTATCCGGCGTGAGCTTGCCCTCCGCCTCCGTGATGCGCTGATCGGCGGCCGTAAACAGGCTCTCGCACATGTAGGCTTCCGCCGAACCGGCGAGCGTCAGGGTGACGGCGAGGGCGAGGCTCAGTCTAAAGGTCATGGGCGGCTCCTCGGGTATGGTGTGGTCTACCCCCGGTAACGCTTGGGAGCCGGCTCGGTTCCAACGGAACGAAGCCGAGGTCCAAGCGTTACGAAGATGGTGCTGCGTGAGCACGAGGTCGGGCGATGGATAGCGAGGACAGAACGGTGCTGGGGCGCGAGGCCCTCGCGTACGCTGACGCGCTCTACAATCTGGCCCGCTACTTGACGGGCAACGCCGCCGACGCCGAAGACCTCGTCCAGGAGACTTACATGCGGGCCCTCGGCGCCTCGGATCGGTTCACCTTGGGGACGAACCTCAAGGCCTGGCTATTCCGCATCCTCCGCAACACGTTCATCAGCCAGTACCGGCGCGATCGGCACAATCCGATGATCGGCGGGCTCGACACGGTAGAGCGGGACATCGCAGTCGAAGAGACCTGGCTACGCGACGACATCGAGCTCGACAGGCTCCGGAAGGTCGTCGCGGAGGACATCGAGCGCGCCTTCATGCGCCTCTCGGACGACGCGCGAACGGTCGTCGTCCTGGACTTGGAGGGGCTGACCGAAGCGGAAGTGGCGGAGGTCATCGGTTGCCCCGTCGGCACGGTGAAGTCACGCCTCGCGCGCGCCCGAGCCGCTCTGCGCCACGCATTGCGCGACTACGCGAGATAGGGCATGGGCCAGCACGACGAGACATTGGACCAGGCACTCGCCGAGGCGCTTGACCGTCTGCCGCGCCACTCCGCGCCGTGGGCTCTCCGCCGACGGCTGGCCACGCAGTGGTCCGACTTCCCGGTGGCTCGGCCGCGGCGCCGGCGCTGGGTATTCGGCGTGGTCTCGGCGCTCGGCGTGGCCGTCGTGCTTCTACTCGGCATCGCGGCCCACCGGGACCGCGAGCGGCTGTCCGAGGCACGAACCGCGCTCGTTACCGAGGCGGTCGACGACCACATTCGCGTGCTGAGCCGCTCGTCCCTCGACGTCGTGGCGCCGAGCCTTCACGTGGTTCGCCCCTGGTTCGCCGGGCGCCTTGACTTCGCGCCGGTGGTGCCGTTCGCCGGCGATGCCGATCTCACGCTGCGGGGAGGCGCGATCGAGCGCTTCCTCGGCCGCACGGCGGCCGCGTTCGTCTACCAGCGCCGCCTGCATGTCGTCACGCTCTTCGTGCTGCGCGCCGACGGACCGGCGTGGCCGGCCGGCGAGCCGACTGCCGCGACCGCGCGCGGCTTCAATGTGGTCTTGTGGCGGACGGGCGACCTGGGCTACGCGCTCGTGTCCGATGTCTCGCCGGTCGAGCTGCACGCGCTCGCCGACCTCTTCCGCGCGCCGCCATCGAGAAGCACGCCGATTGGCGGATCGGACGCCATCGCAAGAGGGCCTAGCAGCGATCGCTAGGCCCTTCGTTCGCGTGGTGTCAAGCTCGACAGGTTTTGGAGCTCGGGATACCTTGGCTCCCAAACACGGCCCCAACGGAGGTGCGCTGATGCGCAAGCGAGTTCCGACATTCCGAGCGCGATGGCTGGTCATCGGCTCCGCGGCGGCCTTCATGCTCACCGGCTGCGCGACCCTCACGGTCGTACCGGCCGAGCGTCTGGCGGACCAGCGACTCACGCCCGCCGCCGAGCCAGTGGCGCACATCTACGCCGCGAACTGGGGCGTGTACCTGTTCAAATATGTGCCCCTCGTGACTGGAAGCCTGTCGCGTCCAGGTGTGCCGAGCTGGCCCGCGCTTTTCAGCGACGAGGTGCGCATCGATGACCTGGTGCAGAAGGTGAGCGAGGAGAGCAAGCGACGAGGCGGAACGGTCCTCACGGATCTTCGGACTCGGGATCGATCGTACTGGATGGGCACCTTGCTGATCTTCTGGCTGAACGAGTTCGAGGTCTCGGCGAACGCGTCCAGGGTGCCGTGACACTCACGAGACCAGCCGGCAAGCGCCTCGCACGGTTGCGTGAGCCTGGGTCGGCTTGCAGGTCGCTTCGATTTGTCGCTCGAAGCGCTTCTCTCGTCGCGTTTCCCTGACGCGTTCGGAGTGCGCTAATGTGGGGATCGAGCGCGACGCCCCATGACTGATCGACGCGGCCGGGTCCGGCTACCAGCGATGGTACTCGGCAGCGCCCTGCTTGGTGCCCCGATCGACATCGACGCCCAGGCGGGGAAAATCCACGAGATCGTCATAGCCCAGACACCCGTTCCCGAACCGGGTGAGGAACCACCGGCCTACTACCGGCGAATCGTCCGAGCAAAGATCGCCGCCGCATGGAACCGGCCGCCGCTAAGTCAGCCTGTCGTCGTGCGGTTTACCGTCGAGCCCGACGGACGGATCTCCGCGCTGAAGATCGAGAAGAGCTCGGGCGACTCCTGGGACGACGATGACGCCATTCACATCATACGATCCGCGCAGCCCTTTCCTCCACTACCCGAGACCTACTCGCGCGCGCTGATTCGTCTCGAGCTCAAGTAGTGGAGAGCTACGAACGCTCCCCGGACCGTTCGACGCGTGATCCGACGGCCTGGGACGACATTCGACCCCGCTTGATCACTCTCGGTGCCCGCCGCACGCGCTAGCCGCCGAGTATGACAGCGATACCGGCGCCATGTCGTCTCCCGGGGTCGCCGTTCTTCGGTTAACTATAGCCGGCCCAGGCTTCGCCACGAGGCCGAGCCGGTCAACCCATTTTCAGCGTTCCCGGTAACACCTTCTCGACACTGGTCTCGTACAACGGTCAGGCCGAGGACAGGCCGCGGCTTCGGAGGGACACCGGAAGGGCTCCGACCAGTGCCGGCAACGGCTTTTTCAAACGCTCGCGGAGAAGTCTCGTCCACTCGGTCCTGGTATGAATGCGCCGCAGGTGGGCATGTTTGCGTTCGGATAGATTCCCTGCGAGCCATCTTCCACAGGGTGCGCCGGTCGGGCACTTCAAACCCGGTAACGCGATCTGTCCCGCATGGCCCGAACACCATTTGCTCGGCGGGTGCGCGGTCGCTTCCTCCGGCCTCAACTCACGAGGCACGGCGACCCAGCTTGCTCATCGGCGACAGTCCTCGCCGGTCGGCCGCCCCGGTCGGCGCGGCGTCGCATCGCTCGTGAACTTCAACGCCTTGAACCATCGTGTTGCCAACGTCCAACACTTGACGGCCTCATCGACCTTGCCGTCGTTCCACAACGTCTCGCCTCGGTCTTCGAGCACGAGCCAGCGTGGACACGCAATTTCCTCGTGCGCCGAAAACGAGTTCGCGGCGTGGAGTTCATCCCATCGCTTGCGGCTCTCCGGCGCGCGGCGGCCTGGTCTCAGCACTCACTGGCGCCTCCTATATGCCCGAAAGTCCGATGAATTTTCTGCCGACAGCCAAAGGTCGTTTTGCTGTACGCGTCTTTATACGGTTGCGGATCAGCAACCAGCGTCTCGCGTGGGCCATCAGCCCTCGCCCTCCACGCGCTCGTGAACCTCCGCGCTCGCGGCGACGAAGACTCAAGATCGTCGCGACGCAATGAGGGCGCCATGGAAGTGCCGGCGTTTCGATGAGCGACTGGTGGTTTCCGCTCTTGATCGGCTGCGGGCTGGCGGCGGCGGTAGTGGTGGTGAGCGCGGCGGCGCTGCTGATGTGGTGTGTGCGGTGATTCGTGGAGGCGGGCGACATGACGGATGACCGCGCGGCGAAGATCGACAGATGCCCGCATGAGTTTGACGAACCGACGGGCCAGTGTCGGCAGTGCGGCGCCCACTACACGACGATCATTGAACGCTACTGGAATAATTTGCTCGCCGCCCGTCTCGCCGCCGATGCGGCGGCCGCCTACATCGCGTACGCGGAACACGAGCTCGCCGGGCTCCGGGCGCTCGTGGCGAGCCTGATCATGCCAGCATGAACGATGAGCGCCCTTCAGGCCCTCTTCGCGTCCGTACTCTTCTTCCCATCTGCTGAACACGCCCATCACTTCACCCCCTGGTCCCGCCGCATGAGGCGACCGCGATCATCGAACCGGTAATAGGTCGAAGGATAGTCAGAATTGAACACTCCGTAGCCACTCCCATCGGCGAGCCGGGCCACTATTAGCGGCTCCAGCCGGCACAGGCGACGCGCATAGGCAAAGTCGTCGGCGTACGCCCTCGCGGCTCTCTCCGTCGCGAACGTCTTCACCTGAAGCGCGCCGCACTCCTCGATGGTGTCGACACGATCACGGCGAGCGACGGCCGGACGTGGGTCGCGAAACAGCGCTCGAATCCGGCCCCTGGCGGTTTACATCTTTTTCGCGCTCCACACCGGCGCCGGCGAGCCGAGCTCGTGCGGCTGACGTGGGCCGACATCAACACGGAGCAGAAGCTCGTGACCTTCCGGGCCACCAAGAACGGATCTGACCGGACGATCCCGATGACGACGCGGCTCAGGGCCACGCTCGCGGCCATGCCGCGCCCGCGCGATCCTGCGACGCCGGTGCTCTCGAAGATCGCCCCTCTAGTTCTGACCCGAAGCTTCGCGCGCCTGGTCGAGCGCCTCGGGTTGAGGGACCTGACCTTCCACGATTTACGCCACACGTGGCCTCGACCCTGGCCATAGACGGCGTGCCGCTCTGGACGATCGCCCGGGCGCGCGCTCGGCCATCGCGATCTCCGGATGACGGCCCGGTATAGCCACCTGAGTCCGCAGCATCTTCAGGATGCGATGGCGACACTAGAACGGAGGGCGTGATGGCAAAGGCCGACGAATGATCCCGCGGACCGAGGAATCTCCGAACGGGACCAACGACGAGGCGAACCGCTACTTCGAGGAGGCTGACGGCCCGAGACTACGGAGGCTCCGGGAATGTTGACGTGGGCGAGAATTCCTCACAGGGCGACGGACAAGTCCGCAGCTGGAACGCCCAGAGGTCGCCGCGCGCCGTGACGAACAGGACGAACGCAGGCCCTTCCCCCGACGTCACACTCTGGATGGCCGCACTGCGGGAATAGCTGGCGCCGAGGAACGTGAACGGGCCAAGCGGGCCGAGCGCCGATACGACGTCGGTCGCCGGCAGGGCCACCGCCTGATGCGTCCAGCTCGCATCATCCCCCTGGAAGGGATCAGGCTTGAACGGGACGTACTGGAAGTCGAATGAGAACGCGACGACCTGGGCGCACGACAGGCCGCACGTTTTGAGGTCGTGCCCCGGCAAAACCAGCGCGCCCGTGATGTCGTAGTCGTGGGTGAGCGCGGCCCGGACGGGCAACGCGGCGACGAGCATGAGCACCACGGCCATCAGCATCTTCGTGATCATGCTTTCTCTTCTTCGGGTTCGGGGTTGATCACCAAGATGGTCACTATTTCCCCGCCCGCCGGATCATCCGGATTCCCCGGCCAAGGATGATCGCGCCGTAGACGATGAAGAAGACCGAGGGGTCGGCCCGAGCACCACCCAGAACTGCTCGTGCGCCGCGAGCCACGTGAACTGCGTCAGGAATTCAGAAATTGCCTGCATCGCCCCCCCGCCGGAACCGTCACCGACTGGCACTATTACGGCACCGGCTTCGGCGGGGTGTCGTGTAAGTGATGGCGGGCTCGACGGGACTTGAACCCGCGACCTCTGGATTGACAGCGCTTCACTACGCCGCAGCACATGTTGTGTATTCCAATGGTTTCGAGTGGTTTACGTGCTTCGCAGTATGCCAGAAGCTTGGTAGTATCAGGGCCCTTTTTTGATGGGCAGTGGCCGAGTTATCGCCCGAGTGAGTATTGCGCCTAGGCGCATGGCGCGAGAGCGCTATCAGAGCGCCGTTACCTGGCGCATGCGCATGCGTGATAGCGTTCTCTGTGCTCTATTGGCGGGAACTCTGTAAAACCTTTCGCTCACTTCGCCTGTGGCAGCAAGTCGCCTTTTCGGGTTTTCAACGTTGGCGGTGTCTCCTATTCAGTAGCGGCTGCTACTCGACGCTTATCGCCAAGTAAGTGTCGGTGGCTATGGTTGCTGTGGCTCTCGTTGCTTGTGTTCTTTGCATCCACGATCTATTTCGTTGGTAGGCGGACCTGGGAACGCGTCGCCTCTGATCTTTCCGCCTTACAGACTCGTTTACGGCCGGTCCTGAAGTTTCACTTCTCTCCGCAGTGCTGCAAGGTATCCCTATACGGTAAGCGTCGGAGTCAGCAATCCGAGCGCGCAGACTGTCGAAAATGTAGAGGTCAAGATCAGTGTGCTTCCTAGTGGAACGCGAAATCGTAAGCTTCCGTAGCGTTATTTACGTGATGGCAAACAAGGCATCACCATTAACCCTTCTCTTGCCGGAGAGCATCATCACATCTTTATTTGTTGGACGAGGGTTCCTGGCCGCGCCGATCCCCTGACTTTCAATGATGCACGATGATTCGTGGATCGTCGCATCTTGGGTCCCGATGTATCATGAAGTAACATTTGCGACAACTGGTACCAATCTAGAGCCCACGATAGCGAAGGCATATCTGAGCTTGTCGCCCGATGGTGAAGTGGAATTTATTCCAATTCCAGACTTCGGAATTGAAGGATAGTCACTAGGAAGCTTGAAGTCTCAGCCAAGCCTCCGGCAAATGCCACTATCAGGGCGGATTCAGTCATAGACTCGATCCTATGAACGAACACATCACCCGGCTAAAAGCCTCGCTTAAAGGTAAGGGGCTTTGGGGCTTGATAATGCTCTTGGGCATAGGCGCCTGCACTGCGATACGTTCATCTCAGCCGCGCTGAGTTTGTTCTCGATCACATAAAGACTGTCGCCGCTTAGGCGCTCATCGGCCTTAATGCTTTGTGGTCGCCCACCATCTTTCAGATTCTACTGACAGTGCTTGGCTTCGTCTGGATCGTCAAATCGATCCGTGAAGCCAGGCCATCGTCACAGATGGCACTCGATCTAACACCGACGCCAGAGCCAGCGCCAGTATCCGCGCCAAAGAAGACAGATAGACAACAGGCCAGAGACTTCGCCGAAGGAAAGCTATTGCGATTGATCGCCGAGAGTCAGTGCTCTTGGAGGGCAAACTCGATCCTCTATTCTTACGGGATTGGGAAGAAAGAACGTACTACTTTCTCCTCGACGCTTATCCAGACGAGACCGATAGATTCACGGCAGAAATCAAAGCGTCTACGATATCCGAAGCCCTCCAAGCACGTTCTTGAAAGGCTTGGAGACGTAGTGCGCCGTCGAGAGTTTCTAAGACTTCGCCCGGGCTTCAATCCTGACAAGTGGCGCGACGACTAAATCATCAGTCACACCAGCCTTGTGCCATACAAGCTTCTTGTAGCCCGTCTTCTCTCTGTTTTTGAGTTTATGCCACCGGGGCGAGCCTTCATTACACAGTCTTCAAGTTCTTTGTTGATGGCCCTGATATCGCCCTTGGGCCAATCCCTGTCGGCGAGCCGCTTCCTACAGCGCCCCATCGACGTCAATGTCTGACCAGCTACATTGGCAGACATTGCCTCGAAGGTCTTCGTGTGAGAATCGTTTTTCAAACTCCTGCTTCATCTTCTCCACAACCTTGGCGTAACGGTCGAAGTTTTCGCCCCATTCGCGCTGTAGCGCATACTCCGTAGCTTGATGGCGGTCAGACACTTCACCATCGCTGTATTCTGCATTCCGATATGCGCGACCTTTGGCGAGGAATGCCGTCGCCTGCGACGATGTGAAACCGATCTCACCAAAGTAGCCTTGCAAGTTTTGGCGAATCTCCGCTACACCTGAGTCCACGATGGAATCTTTGGGATTGGCCCAATCCACAGCTACGCCTGCGCCTTGCTGCTGCTGACCTTGCTCCTGTGGTTTTTCGTGCATCGCCGCCTTCGGCTGATCCTGGCTCCGTTGGCGGATACAGCTTCATACAGTAGCGACTCTGTTTCGACAGCCTATCGACTTAGCTCTCGCCCGTGACGTAGGCGCCGTCCGTAGCTAATTCATCTGCGACTGGATCTGGTCTGAATCTTCCGCTACGACTCGTTAGCCATTGACGTCACCCGCGCCAGCCGCGTTCACGCGATGACTACGCAGCACAGGTTCGTCATTGAAATCCACACCGCGTCCCGTGGAACCCAACTGTGGCGCGACCCGTCGCCCATGCTGTAGCAACCTGCGGATTTGTCTTAGATCCTGCTGCGTGGTTTCGATGAATGCCTTGATTTGGGCGCGTGCCGTTGCCGCTGTCCGTAGCCTCGCGCAACACATTGGCGTAAGGTTCCTTGGAAACGACACGGCACCGTCTGTTGATACGTGAGATAGTCAACCAACGCGACGGCGCCTGTCGCCCAAGCTGGACCATTTAACCAAGCTCGCTAATGCGCATAGCGCGCTTACGCGCAGCATCGATCTTCTCGTAAAGCGAGATAGTGATGTGCTCCGCCTCTGTGATGGAGAGCACGTCCGAGTTTTGCGCAAGACGTCTTGCTTCTGCCGCCATCGCAGCAATCTGCTCCGGCACCTTTCGACACTCCTCTACGTCACTCGCCAGCATCATCTGGATCTGACTGGTGACTCGCTTGCTATCGAATTCTATTTGCCGTTTGATGGCAAGTTCCCTAATGCATCCTTCAGAGCGTCATTGGCAGATTTCCTTTCCTGTGCCGCTGCTCAGTATTTCATCAAACGATGAATAGTGATCATGTACTCATCTACCTTCAGCGGCGATGCCGCCCAGAATCCAGCCTTGAGCGCGCCGCTGTAGTTGAACGTCACGTTTGTCAGTAGGACTCCAAACTGATGAAGTTGAATAAATTAACCCCGATTTCAGAGTCAACACTTAGTTATTGCCTGACGGCGCGTTCGTAAGTCTCCCAATTCAAGATTTCCATTGTCTTTACTCTCCTAGTTTGGTGTTGTCTGCGAAATATAGAATCGTTATGTCGTATTCGTCATCTACGGCAGCATCTGGCAACACGGCGCGCGACAAGCTATGAAGCTGTTCGTCGGAGTCAATCAGGATCACGCTGTCATCGCTGATCAACACCACTCGCAGAGTCAGTCGCGTGCCGGTAGTTAATATCATCGGTTCCTGAAGCGCCAACGCCCATCTTGCGTCGTGCCTCTGCCATCACTCTCGTCTTTGATGTGCAATCGTCTCCGTGTTGCGTTGGATCGTTGCTTCTTGATCCTTGATCTTCACCGTGTTCTTGCTCATGTCCCGATCCTGCTCCAGCAGCTTCTTTTCGTTTTCCTGAAGCTGTCGCGCCACTGTTGTGAGCTTGTCTTGCTTCTCAGTAAGCTCACGCTCTGCTGTCAGTAGCAGACTACCGACACGATTTAGCTCTTTCTGTTTGGTTTCTACGCCACTGTCCAGTTCCAAGATTGACTTCGCCAGTTCTGTAAGTTTGTCGGCCATTGCCTTCCATCTCCTCTATCGTTGTTGGTAAATCTTCGGCGCCGCCTTCGCGCCAGCGCCAGTCAGTGCATTTCCTTTGGCTTGGATTCTTGCTTTGTACGCCTCCCACAGACCTTCATTGTTTTTCAGCAAATCTCCGATTGCGGCGCGTCGATACGCTGTGACGGTGTTGGTGATGATCGTCGACTTCATCGCGTCAGTCGCGTTCCTATAGCGGTTATCGCTCATCACCAGTTGATTGAGGAAGTCATGCATTTCCCAGTTTGCTTCGAGGGTCTTTCGTCTTGTTACCTGCCAACTGAACAAACTGATCGTATTCGGTGTCTGTGAGCTCAATGCCGGTATCCAGCGGCGAAGCTGGTCGGGTCTATTGGATGTGACTCAGGATCAGTCCCAAAGAAATCGCGTGTGTCGCCCTGCCCGATCAGTCAACAAACCAGCTTTGCCCAATCGCACAATCTCATTGCCAGCGGGATCGACTTTGACTGTCGATGTGTACACCGGAGAAAGCCAGTCTCGTCCCACACCCCGACGGTATTTCTATTGGGTCGCCCCATAAGTTTCTTCGCGGGGGCAACCGATGTGCTGTAGCCAGGAATCTGCGCCTTAAGTTGGTTCACATAGCCGCGCATCTCCGACCAAACATCTTCTTCGGGGTCGGCTCCCGGATTCGTTTCACGTGAGATGCAGATCGTTCGCCTTCTTGAATGCGCGAAGGGCGCCCGGCGTCATCGCCGATAGCATTGATTTCGACATACGAGCCAGAGCTTGGCTCGTCGCCCGTCGTCGCGCGCTAAAGAAATCGGCTGCGCCTTCTGAGGGAGGTTTTGCTGGTGAGATTACGAGTGACTGCCAGGCTGATTGCCTGACCAAGCTCTGACATTTTGTAGTCTGTCCAGTGATCCACCAATTTCCGCTGCATCAGCCACAATGCCGAGCATCGCTCCCAATGGTGATAGGCGATCATATGCGTACCACGTCGAACCAGTCTCTGATGCTGTAGGCTTGCCATCCCGTCAGTTCTTCCTTATTGCGGCGCAGCTTGGGATCGGTCTGGGCCACCGCCTGAGATGATTCCGGCGTTAGCGAAGTACATCATGGTTGCTGCGAGCGTCGCCCCACCACCAAACTTGCCCAACGCTTGTGCTCGCAGCGCACCGCCTGCGGCAATTTCTGCGCGCCACGTTGACGACAGGAAGTTGAGGATGGGTGTGCGTTCCAAGGCGAAATGTGCAGAGTTAACCGGAGTCCGCAGGACTGGAAGCACTAACCGCCCAAGGGGAATGGCGCCAAACGAAATGTCTTGGATCTTCTGCCCGGCGCCAGCCGTAGCTTCGAAGATTGGCCCTAGTTCATCCATGCTGCGTTGCAATGTGTGTTGCACGGCGAATTGATCGGCTCGCAGCTTTACGACGGGATCAGGATTGCTCAACCAGCTTTTTGAGATTTGAGAACGACAAGTCGCCAGTGCGCGCTGCCTCACGGTAAGCCTGGGCATAAATCTCCATAGAGCGATTGATAGTCTTGAATGCAACATCTTCGGCGCCCAAGGCGCGCGTCGGCGATTTCCAAATCATCGCCCACCATCCCAAACCTTGACCAAGCACTGTGTCGTCAGCTAACGCCTTGTCGATTGGCTTGAGTCCCTCTGGGCCAAATCGCAACCTGGGTCGCGTCGTCGTCTGCTGTGCTACATCCTCCAAAATGCTCGGCAGTCTGCTTTCGCCAGTGCGTAGCACGATTCCAGCTTCCTTCACGGCGTCCATCAGCGACGACAACGCACCAATCAACATTGCGCCTGATTCGCCAAAGAACACTTGACGCTCATGCTTCCCAAGAGTCAGTCCGTATTCCAAGGCGGATGCCGTCGCACTGAGGAATCTTTCAGGAATGGCCCACGTTGACGTAAGCGCGTTAGCTGTGACGTTAGCGACGTGCGTCGCCGGATTTGAAAACATCGAATTCATGAGAATGTCAGTGCCAACCTTCGCGCCTTTCTTTCCAAACGAAGTTGGCGTCAGGATTCCGGCGACCAAACCAATGGTTGACGCGACTTTCTCTTGAAGCTCTGGCGATAGCGTTCCCTCCCGTTTCAATTGCTCTCGGGTTATTGCCTCAAACGTGTTACCGGCAGGATCGATTAGCTTCAGCACTTCCCTCGATTTCAGTTTTGCTGACAACGCTGACGGCCTACCCTCAGCCTCTGCGGCTAAGTGTTGATCGATGGCATCCAGGGTCAAGACGTTGCCCGTCACGGTCCGTAGGACTGTGTTGACAGCTTTCCTGACTGATGGATCTCTCAAATTCCCAGTTAGCTTCTCCCGCAAATCAGGTTGGGGAATCTGCTGTGCAAGATCGGCGCGGCGCGCCAGCCCTTCGGGCGACATATCAACGAACCGCCCCGGGTTTCCCGGAGGCTCCATTCCTTGAGAGGATGGGGTCATGGCGACGACCGAGCAGGTATCTCACCGGAGGTCCGCGAGCGCGCGGTGCGGATGGTCTTGGAGCACGCAGCAGGAGCACGGGTCGCAGTGGGCGGCGATCACGTCGATCGCCGAGAAGCTCGGGTGCGCGGCGGAGACGCTGCGGAGCTGGGTGCGGCGGGCCGAGCGTGATGCCGGGCCAGCGGCCCGGGCTGACGACGGACGAGCGAGCAGCGGTTCAAGGAGCTCGAGCGCGAGAACGTCGGAGCTGCGGCGCGCGAACGAGATCCTGCGGAAGGCGTCGGCGTTTTTCGCGCAGGCGGAGCTCGACCGCCGAGCGCAAGTGATGGTCGCCTTCATCGACGCACTACCGGGCCGACGTACGGGGTCGAGCCGATCTGCGCGGTGCTGCCGATCGCCCCGTCGACGTACTACGAGCGCAAGGCGCGGAGCGACGATCCCGCGCGCGCCGGCCAGCGCGGCGCGGCGCGACGAGGTGCTGCGCGAGCAGATCCGTCGCGTGTGGCGACGAGAACCGCGAGGTCTACGGCGTCGCGCAAGGTGTGGCGGCAGCTCCAGCGCGAAGGGCAGGCGCGGTCGCCGCGCTGCACGGTGGAGCGCCTGATGCGGCGCGCTGGGGCTCGCGGGCGCAGTGCGCGGGCGGAAGTTCACGGTGCACGACGATCGCCGGATGCGGCGCCGGCGCGACCGCCGGATCTGGTGACGCGGCAGTTCACGGCCGCGCGGCCGAACCAGCTGTGGGTCGCCGACCTGACCTACGTGGCGACGTGGCGCGGGCTTCGTCTATGTGGCGTTCGTGATCGACGTGTTCTCGCGCCGGATCGTCGGCTGGCGGGCGTCGACGCTCGCTGCGCAGCGACCTGGCGCTCGATGCGCTGGAGCAGGCGCTCTACGAGCGCCCGATCAGCCAGGCGCGACGCACGCTGGTGCATCACAGCGACCGCGGCGTGCAGTACCTCTCCATCCGCTACACGGAGCGGCTGGCCGAAGCGGGCATCGAGCCGTCGGTCGGCAGCTCGGGCGATTCGTACGACAACGCGCTGGCCGAGACCGTGATCGGGTTGTACAAGACGGAGGTGATCCGCCGGCGCGGGCCGTGGAGGGGCTCGAGGACGTCGAGTTCGCGACGCTGGAGTGGGTCGCGTGGTTCAACGGCAGCCGCCTGCTCGAACCGCTCGGCTACGTTCCGCCGGCCGAGTTCGAGAAGGCCTACCATGACCGTCAGGCGGCTCCAGTCGGCCTGGCGGTTCTCACGTAACGAGGTCTCCAGGAAACCCGGGGCGGTTCATATCAGCGTGCCAATCTCAATCCGCACATCATTGCGCCACGCTTCCAGCGCTGCTTCATTGCGTCGTCCAGCGGACTCGGCGCGCTGGTCCGCAGCTTGGGCATTAGCGACGATCCTGCTTAGTCTGTCCGGATCTAGAGCGTCAAACTTTCCTTCCTCCACATCTTTGTAAAGCTGCTCCCGCCCATCCGGCGTCCGCGACAGGATGTTGGCTTTAGCGCCCAACACCTTCTCTGTGAATTTGTAAGCACGCTGCTGTGCTTTGTCTTGACCAAAGACGCTAACCTTGCGATCGAGCCATAGCCGGTATCGATTTCAGGTTTAGCTCGGCTTCCTCTGGATCTGTCTCATTGACATACAACCTGAGTGCTTGATTCTCTTTGGCGTCCGCCTCCGCTTCTTGCTCGTCGACGTAGAGCTTGGTTGCGTGACGTCGCGCGTCGAAAGAGCGGAGACCGAATTTTTTCGAGAGTTCTCGATTTAGAAGTTGGCTGACAGCTTCATCGGTGGTTCCTGCTAATACGTCGCGTTGGATTTGTGATGCGTGGGTTTGCCACCGGGAGAGGTAATCGGCGCTGGTCGCGGGCGCCTCCGCTATCGTGCCATCAGGATCAACCTTGCCAAATCGTAGTTCGTTCTCAGCATCGGTGATCCTCTCCGCCGCAGTCTGCACACCTGCCAACAAAGCATCCGCCTGACGCTGCTTCTCCTTCTCAAACTCTATGACTTGAAAATGGCGGTGCGCAAGCAAGCCAGTGGCTTCGATCTTGTCGAATCCTTGCTCCGCAGTCCGATAAGGCAAGGCCATAACCGATGCATTGGCATATTCCAGCGGTGCGGCACCGGGGACGCCTTGCGTCGCAACGTATGTTGATGGCGGAACCTTGGGCATTAGCTGTTTGCCTTTCGTTCGATGGCTTGCACTATCAATTCTGATTTTGGGTCTTCATTGTTCGCATTCGCCAGACGCATTAACTTGACTACGGGACTCTTTGGACTCCCGCCACTGTAGGGATTGAAGAGAAGCTTGCGAATGCGGCAAATATCCGAAACGGAAATCATCCTCACTCTGTGTGAGTGATGCTTTTTATAAATCGGCGGAGCCACATCCTTCGGGTGATCGTGTAGCCACTTGTGCATGGCGCCGACTGACGGGAATGGGACTAGCTCAGCGGCGGACGCCAGCGGATAAAGTGGCTCCATCCCATAACAGGTGCAGCCACACTGCGAGCATTTCTTGGGAAAGAAAACGCCTTCCTCGCCCAAGCGTTGGGTCTCCGCCGGCGTCAAAAGATAATCCTTCCCGTCCCGCGTCTTGATTGATCGGTAGCTCTCGTCATGGTCGTTAGCCATCATCTGTCTCTAAGCCGCAAGCCAAGGCTGTGATGTAGTTTGATTTCGTCAAATTTTGGATCGATACATATGGCGCTGGGCAACTTCCTCCAAGATTCAAGAAAAGGGGAACCCCCATGCCTGTAACTTTCAAATTGCTACCCACCCATTTTTGTTCTGTGTCAACAGAATCATAGATGGTGTCTTGACACATAAAAATAGGCGTTGCCATCGCTGTGGGGACGCCGTGTCCGTAGCTGCTCATGCGCCGTCTTCCCCGATTAGCGCCTGACTGATAGCTATGTCAGCCAAGACTTCATTAAGCTGATACCTGACCACAGCTAACTGAGCTTGTTTGACTTGAAGCTCTGCATCAATTGCGGCGCGAGCCTCAGCTAATGCCATCCCCGTCTCAATCATGTGGCCTTGCTTCCATGCCTTGACGACTCGCTGCATCGCAAGCTCGTAATCAGTTGCCAAGAGACTTGCCAAGTGGATTCTCCCGTGTCGTAAACACTTGGATTCTAATGTTGATTTCTGGGACGCCCGCCGTCCACTGGTTACGTAGACCAATGGTCATTGGCGCACGACGCCTCGCCAGCACAGCCAGGCAATGCCACTCGCCATCTGGATTTTATTGCCGTCGAAACAAGGTAAGAGATGTTCGAGCGGCGCCAACCACACGCTTTTGCGTAAGTCGGAGAGTAAGTTCGTTTCCTTGCGCATCACGTTCTGCGTCTCTCATCTTCATTCGACAGTCTTTCCCGTGTCAGTTCTCGCGGTTCTGGCCGGTTCTGGCCGGTTCTGGAACCGAGGCAGATAGGCGTAGGAGAAGACTGGACTTGCCCCGATTTCGTAGACACCTGGGTTAAGCGGCCGATGCTTCGTGATCCAACCGTCGCTCGAAGGCCCGGGGGCTGAGATACCCGAGCGCCGAATGCCGCCGCTGCCCATTGTAGAAGAGCTCGAGATACTCGAAGAGCTCGGTGCGCGCCGCCGCCCGAGTGGCCCAGGCCGCGTTGTGGACCAGCTCGACCTTCAGCGTCGCGAAAAAGCTCTCGGCGACAGCGTTGTCCCAGCAATCGCCCCGACGGCTCATGCTGCAGACGATCCCGTGCTGCGCCAGCACCCGTTGGTAGTCACCGCTGGCGTACTGACTCCCGCGATCCGAATGATGCAGCAGGCCCTGCGGTGGGCGCCGGCGAGCCAACGCCAAGCCGAGGGCGTCGAGGGTGAGGTCATCCGTGATGCGCTCGCTCATCGCCCAGCCGACGGCGAAGCGCGAGCAGAGATCGAGGATCACCGCCAAGTAGAGCCAGCCCTCGCCCGTCGGGACATAGGTGATGTCGGTCACCCACGCTTGATCGGGCGCGGCCCGCTCGAACTGTCGCGCCAAGACATTGGGCGCGATCGGAAACGGGTGCTCGAGACTGCGTCGTCACCCGGAACCGCCGACGGCGCCGGACGGCCAACCCGCGGACCCGCATCAGACGCGCCACGCGCTTCCGACTCGTGCGACAGCCGCGGTCCGCCAGCTCGGCGTGAATCCGCGGGCTGCCGTAGCGCTGCCGGGTCTCCGCATGGATCGCCGCGATCTCGAGGCCCAGCCGGGCGTCCGCGTGCGCCCGCGGCGCCGGCGGGCGCGTGTGCCATGCGTAGAACCCCGCGCGCGAGACCTGCAGCGTGCGGCACAGCAGCCGGATCGGGAACGCGGCCTTCTCCGCGACGATGAACGCGAACCTCACGGGTGCTCCTTCGCGAAGAAGGCCGTCGCTTTTTTTAGAATGTCGCGCTCCATCCGCAACGTCCGGTTCTCGCGCCGCAGCCGCCCGAGCTCGTCCCGCTCCTCGGTGGTAAGCGCCCCCGGCGCCCCACGGCCGGCGTCGATCGCCGCCTGCCGTACCCAGCTCCGCAGCGCCGTCTCCGTCAGATCCAGTTCCCGCGCTACGACACCCACTGACTTACCGCTCTCCCGGACAATCCGAACGGCCTGCGCCTTGAACTCCGTCGTGAATGCCCGCCGCTTGCGTTTGGCCATGACACACTCCTACCGCACTTCCGTGCGATCTGGGGTGTCCACCGAATCGGGGCAGGTTCAGACTGCGCCTATCGGGCGCAGTTCTCCCGCCTCTGGGGGTAGGGAACCAGAACCGCGAACCGCGAGCGTTTTTCTGATCATGCTCTACGCCTTACCCTTAGCAATCCACTCTTCGTAGATATGTGGCGGAGCTCCGGTAGGTGGCTTCTGCTCATCCTCCGATCGCACGTAGAAGTAACCTTTATTCTCGTTGCCGTATCGAATCACTTGAACCGGCACAATCGTAGTCAGATATTTCAGCAGCTTCGTTGTCTCGCCAGCACCGATGCCGCTCGACGCGATCATCTCTTTGTATTTGGCGTAAGGATTCTCTTTGAGGTATCCCACCATGCGCGCTCTAACAAAAGCATCTTTGTCGGATGATTCCTCCGTCGTTGCTGCACCACCACTGCTGAAGCGATAGGTCTTTGGATCAAACACAAGATGCAGTTTGTCGAATGGTTGACCGAATGGAGAGCGAACTTTCGTCAATTGCAGCGTCGTAGTCTTAGGGCCACGATCAATGTAGAGTCCTGTATCAAAGCAACCCATGATAGAAACGTTGCCTTGAAATGCCATCTTCGGGTCAGATGCATTCTTGATTGAGTGGTGTGAGCCAAATATCTGCACGTCGTACTTCCTCGCCAGCGTCTTTAGTGGCATCAGAAACGCTTTAGCGACGTAATCATTAACTTGTGGCATCGGTGAGAAGTCCCAATATGTATCGACAAAGACAGCAGACACATTCCCACGCATTGCCTTTAGTTGATCCTCGAGAAATCTGATTCTCTCCGGCAACGCCGACGACAAGACTTCAAATGCAGTGTCAGGGAATGTGTAAAGAGGATCGCCTGCGACCAGACCTAAACCACGAAAGTATATATCCAGATCCTCAACCATATCTTCGGCACAGAGGTAGAGCACCGGACCCCGCTTCACAATTTTGAAGCCCAAGAAATCAATACCCAGGACAATGCACGCCATCAAGTATCGCGCGAATGCAGACTTCCCATCACCAGAGAAGCCATACAACATGCTGAAGCCTTTGACTCTAAACAGTCGATCAACTACCCACGCAATCGGTTCCTTCGGTAGCTTGTACAGTTGATCAATCGACAGAAAGCTTTTGTGCAGTCGTGGGCCGTCGCCATCGCCATTGCTGTTGCTGTGATACTCATATTTCCAATGAGCATCGAACGGGCTACCGCCCAACCATTCATCCTCACTGAGCACATCGTCATCATCACCATTGGGCATATCTCTGACGGTCCATTTCGGTGTCATCGGCTTTTGATCTGTGCCTTGTACTTCAAAATAACGAGGACTCGATAACCTCGACGATTATCGAAGACCAACGATCATCCTTCGACATTGGGGGCGTTCCTTGATGCCGTTGGCACTAGTCATCATCGATGCCCTGACGGCAGAAACTGTGCTTCTGTCCAGTGCATAACTTCACAATGCTTCTTAACTTTCTCGCTCTCAAAAAACTGTGCTACGTGATAACCGCAGAGACACGCTCCAGATTGCACGTATTCGTCAAGCAGTGATTCAGCCCATGTGGGTGTTTCATACTCTTCAGCCAAATCAAATTCTTCGGCGAGGTCACGATCATTAGTCGCTACAAATGTAATGGGCTTAACGCCTTCACAATTAGGAATGACCGTGAAGCCTGCTCTTATCATCTCCCTGAGATTCTCACCGGCTGGACTCCTGTCATTGGGAGAAGCGCCAATGATGACTGAGTATCGAGGAAATTGTTTCATCGTCATTTCTTCGCCTTCAGTCGGTTAAGCAGCTTCACCATGATCGTGTTCGATTTCGATGTATCCACAACCACGCTGCGCGCGAAGCTCCCTAATCGCCGCCTGCATCTGCTCCAACGTCATCGCTTCAAACGCGACGCCAAATCTCTGGATGAACTCATCCGACGACAGCGACAGCGTTTTCTCAAGAAACTCAGTCAACATTGTTTCGACTCCACCAGATTCATCACTGCACTGATGCAAGTCTGTGGCGCATCCACCGATGGCGAATGCACGGCATAGGGAGAGTCCACAACCTTGTTTAGATACTCATTGGGCGAGTAGAGGAACCGCTCACCTACGGTGAAACAGAAAACTCCGATGGTCACATCCCGAAGCTGCTGCATCGCACGAATGACTAGGGGATTGGTCCGCACCGATCCACCACACATCGGGCACACATCCCAAGGCTCTCTTTGAGCCATTAGCCTTGCTCCGGAGCCACCGTGCGCGCCCGTCGCACATCACCAATCTCAAAGCCAAGAGTCTGCTTCATCGTCGTGCATACGCTCACTACGAAGTAAAGGCGTGAGCCACGGTTATAGCCAAATGTCACAACGGTAGTTAGGTCACAACCTGGCTTCTCATCTTCCCCGAGTGGTCCGTTGCACTGAGGGTGAACCGCCCCGGGTTTCCTGGAGACCTCGTTACGTGAGAACCGCCAGGCCGACTGGAGCCGCCTGACGGTCATGGTGGACTTGCCCCGATTTCGTAGACACCTGGGTTAAGCGGCCGATGCTTCGTGATCCAACCGTCGCTCGAAGGCCCGGGGGCTGAGATACCCGAGCGCCGAATGCCGCCGCTGCCCATTGTAGAAGAGCTCGAGATACTCGAAGAGCTCGGTGCGCGCCGCCGCCCGAGTGGCCCAGGCCGCGTTGTGGACCAGCTCGACCTTCAGCGTCGCGAAAAAGCTCTCGGCGACAGCGTTGTCCCAGCAATCGCCCCGACGGCTCATGCTGCAGACGATCCCGTGCTGCGCCAGCACCCGTTGGTAGTCACCGCTGGCGTACTGACTCCCGCGATCCGAATGATGCAGCAGGCCCTGCGGTGGGCGCCGGCGAGCCAACGCCAAGCCGAGGGCGTCGAGGGTGAGGTCATCCGTGATGCGCTCGCTCATCGCCCAGCCGACGGCGAAGCGCGAGCAGAGATCGAGGATCACCGCCAAGTAGAGCCAGCCCTCGCCCGTCGGGACATAGGTGATGTCGGTCACCCACGCTTGATCGGGCGCGGCCCGCTCGAACTGTCGCGCCAAGACATTGGGCGCGATCGGAAACGGGTGTCGAGACTGCGTCGTCACCCGGAACCGCCGACGGCGCCGGACGGCCAACCCGCGGACCCGCATCAGACGCGCCACGCGCTTCCGACTCGTGCGACAGCCGCGGTCCGCCAGCTCGGCGTGAATCCGCGGGCTGCCGTAGCGCTGCCGGGTCTCCGCATGGATCGCCGCGATCTCGAGGCCCAGCCGGGCGTCCGCGTGCGCCCGCGGCGCCGGCGGGCGCGTGTGCCATGCGTAGAACCCCGCGCGCGAGACCTGCAGCGTGCGGCACAGCAGCCGGATCGGGAACGCGGCCTTCTCCGCGACGATGAACGCGAACCTCACGGGTGCTCCTTCGCGAAGAAGGCCGTCGCTTTTTTTAGAATGTCGCGCTCCATCCGCAACGTCCGGTTCTCGCGCCGCAGCCGCCCGAGCTCGTCCCGCTCCTCGGTGGTAAGCGCCCCCGGCGCCCCACGGCCGGCGTCGATCGCCGCCTGCCGTACCCAGCTCCGCAGCGCCGTCTCCGTCAGATCCAGTTCCCGCGCTACGACACCCACTGACTTACCGCTCTCCCGGACAATCCGAACGGCCTGCGCCTTGAACTCCGTCGTGAATGCCCGCCGCTTGCGTTTGGCCATGACACACTCCTACCGCACTTCCGTGCGATCTGGGGTGTCCACCGAATCGGGGCAGGTTCAATGGTAGGCCTTCTCGAACTCGGCCGGCGGAACGTAGCCGAGCGGTGCGAGCAGGCGGCTGCCGTTGTACCACGCGACCCACTCCAGCGTCGCGAACTCGACGTCCTCAAGCCCCTTCCACGGCCCGCGCCGAAGGATCTCCTCCGTCTTGAACAACCCGATCACGGTCTCGGCCAGCGCGTTGTCGTACGAATCGCCCGAGCTGCCGACCGACGGCTCGATGCCCGCTTCGGCCAACCGCTCCGTGTACCGGATGGACAGGTATTGCACGCCCCGATCGCTGTGATGCACCAGCGGCTCCGCCTGGCTGATGGGGCGATCGTAGAGCGCCTGCTCCAGCGCATCGAGAGCCAGGTCGCTGCGCAGCGAGGTCGACGCCCGCCAGCCGACGATCCGACGCGAGAACACATCGATGACGAACGCCACGTACACGAACCCGCGCCATGTGGCGACGTACGTCAGGTCGGCGACCCACAGCTGGTTCGGCCGCACGGCCGTGAACTGCCGCGTCACCAGATCCGGCGGTCGCGCCGGCGCGGTATCCGGGAGCGTCGTCACCGTGAACTTCCGCCCACGCACTACGCCCGCGAGCCCCAGGCGCCGCATCAGGCGCGCCACGGTGCAGCGGGCGACGGCCTGCCCTTCGCGCTGGAGCTGCTTCCAGACTTTGCGGACGCCGTAGACCTCGCGGTTCTCCCGCCATACGCGACGGACGTGCTCGCACAGTCCCTCGTCCCGCCGCGCCCGCGCTGGCCGGCGGTGGGGATCTCGCTCCCGCGCCTTGCGCTCGTAGTACAGCGATGGGGCGATCGGCACGACCGCGCAGATCGGCTCGACCCCGAACTTCTCCCGGTAGTCGTCGATGAATCTGACCATCACTTGGCTCGGCGGTCGAGCTCCGCCTTCGCGAAATACGCCGACGCCAGCCGCAGGATCTCGTTCGCGCGTCGCAGCTCGACGTTCTCGCGTTCGAGTTGCTTGAACCGGGCTCGTTCGTCCGTCGTCAGGCCGGGTCGGTGGCCGGCATCACGCTCGGCCCGCCGCACCCAGCTACGCAGCGTCTCCGCCGCGCACCCGATCTTCTCGGCGATCGAGGTGATCGCCGCCCACTGCGACGCGTGCTCCTGGGCGTGCTCGAACACCATCCGCACCGCGCGCTCGCGCACCTCCGGAGAGAATCTGCTCGGTCTCGCCATGACCCCATCCTCTCAAGGTATGGAGCCTCCGGGAAACCCGGGGCGGTTCAGGGCAAGCCACGTATCCGTTCCATGCGGCACAGAAGCAGCCTTCGACGGTGCACGCATGGTGACCGTCGACGACGATCTGTCCTGCCTGAACCTTGATCTCTCCAGAGTGAGCGTGCTTATGGAAGAGATGTCCGCAGCTACAGACTGGCTCCGATGTCCACTTAGCATTGATGCCGTCTTGAAGCTGGGCGGCGCCCAGCGCCGTCATCTCCTCCGCAAGCTCAGCAGCGCCAGCTGCACCTTCCTGTAGCTTGATCCAGGTGTAGCTATTCGGATTGATCCCTGCTGGCACAGACACAGGCGCCCGATCCTTGTAACGCTCACGTAGAAGCTCAACGACCGATGCATCAAAGATGCGATGGCCGTTGGCGTCGCGCGTCGCCTGGATCACACCCTTACGGTCGAGACGGCGGATGGTGTCTTCGTCCAGTCCTGTGGCTTTCGCTACTTCTCTAAGTCGCATTACCTACCTCGTAAGACTGATCTAAGGTTGTCACTATGGCACGGATCGCCGTCTAAAGGTATGATACGCCAGGCTGCGGTACGTGTCAAGGGCTAAGTGTGCCTAAACTAAGGCGTTTTAGGCGCCCACAGTCACGGCGGCGATAGTCTCTCCCTGCTTCTTGACTGGCTCAAATCGTCGTCTATACTCTCCATACTTACCATGCTTACGGTAGGGAGGATAAGTCTTATGGCTAAACGCACCGCTAAAGACCAACGAATGAAAACCAGCTTGCTCATTCCCCCGGAGCTACTTCACAGACTGAAGATCGCCGCACTAGAGGAACGCATCCCCGAAGGCGTCAGCGGCTTGCTGTGCCGGATTGCTGACGAGTGGCTTTCCAAGCGGAAGCGAGGCTAACGCCAATGGCTAAGGAATTGTTCAAACCAGAATTTGCGCCGCAAGGTTGGAAGTATGCCGACGCCAAAGCCGCAGACAAGCTCCGTAAGTCTGAGACATGGTTTATCCGAGTCCGACACACAGCCAACGTCTTGTGTGCCTGCAAAGGCAGTGATGGGAAGCTACGTCGTGGAACGCCGCATACGTTCCGTGAAAGCACCAAGACCAACGATAAGGCGGAAGCCAAGGCGTTGCTCGATGCTCACAAGAAAGCGCTTCTCAATGGCAATGCCGTAACCAAGCGGTCAGAGCAACCCACCTTCGGTGACATGGCAGCCAAGCTGCGCCGTGATTACGAATTGAATGGCAAGCACGTAGCTACGTTGGAAGCTCGCTTGATTCATCTGGAAGCAGCCTTCGGCCACTGCCGCATGGTCGATATCCTGCCGGACGATATCGAGAGTTATAAAAACCAGCGGCGTAAGTCCGGAGCCACCAACGGCACCATCAATCGTGAGCTTGCAGCCTTGTCGCGCGCCTATAGCCTAGGCTGTGAAATCAACCTGCTCACGACGGTGCCCCGCATCAAGAAACTCAAAGAATCGGCAGCACGTAGTGGCTTCTTCTCAGACGCCGCATATGAGGCTGTGCTACGTCACTTGCCATCAGACGCGCTCCGCCTCGCCTGCCAGATCATGCACACCTACGGTTGGCGCAAGTCTGAAGTCATGGGTTTGCAACGGCGCCATGTCGATATGGCCTTCGGCACACTCTCGCTTGATGCTGGTAGCACGAAGAATGACGATCCTCGGATAGTGCCACTCACCCCTGCCCTGCGGGCATCGATCAGCGATCAGCTAACGGCCTTAGACAAGTGGCAGGAACGGACTGGACGGCGAACACCGTGGCTGTTCACCCATACCAGCGGTAGGCACGAAGGCGGGAGGATCACCGATTTCGTCCGTTCCTGGCGCTCAGCCTGTAAGGCGGCAGGGGTGCCTATGGCCTTACGACATGACTTCCGGCGCACGGCTGTTCGAAACATGCTCAACACCGGCACCGACGAAAGCACCGCTATGAAGATCACTGGTCATCGGACGGCGAGCATCTTCCGGCGCTACAGGATCGTGAACCTGGCGGACATGCAGAGGGCCGTTTCAAGGCTGGTTAAGGCACAGGGTAGGAATGGATCGAACCGCCAACTTGGTCACGCGTCTACGGAGATGGCCGAGTAGATGGCCGAGTAGCAACGATCTGTAAAGACAAAGGGCCACGGTTTATCGCCGTGGCCCTTTGTTTATGCAGCTTTAAATGGCGGGCTCGACGGGACTTGAACCCGCGGCCTCTGGATTGACAGTCCAGTGTGCTAACCAGGCTGCACCACGAGCCCGCTAAACGGATCAGCTATTTAGCGTTCGAGATTCTATCACGGCGTTCCAAGCGTGAGCCGAGAATGTGCCCGCCCGGGCGGCGGGGGCCACGATGGCCTCAGGCGCGCGTTATCTCGACGCGCTCGTGCGCGCCCCACGTGCGCTCCTCGATGAGGGCCGGTTGATCCACTTTTCGGACGCGCACGTGGGCAGTCTTGCCGCCGGCGGTGGTATGTGGCCGATTGACGACTTCCCATTCGCCGGTCTCGTCGGAAAGCCGGTCGCCGATCTGCAGCTGCATCGGGAGAAGCCGCTTCGCGCTGGAAGACGAGGGTTCGCGTGTGCCGGGCAGCGTCGGCTGCGCCCCGCCGTTCTTCTCGCGCTTCTTCTCAGAACGCGCCTTCGCCATAGACCCGAATCCCTCGCGCGAAACCTGGCGAGCCGATCACGCTCGCTACTTTATCCGCTCGTAGACTGCCGGCCCGGTGACCGGGTTGAAGCTGCCTTCGGGCGCGAGGGTCAGGATCGTCTTGCCCTTGGCCTCGGCGACCACCGCGGTTCCTTGAGTCCTCGACGACTTGTAGCGGACCTTTCCGCCTTCAAGAAAATATCTGCCGACCGTCAGGGTTCCACCGTCTCGCGTCGTCGACGACGGGTAGCTGCCGTCCTCCTTGATAGACATCAGCACTCGCTCGGAGCCCGCCAGCTGCGACGCCACCCAGCCCCGCCACGTCCTGGCGAACGATGAAGAGCGCGATCAGACTGCGTGAGCTCATGAGGCACACTCCATATCCGCGCGAACTCGACTCCTCATAGAAATGGTAGCCGAGCCTCAGCGCCGGCGCCACGCCGCGCGCGCCCGATCCTCAGAACGTCCCGCCGCCGCCCCCGCCCATGCCGCGGCCCGATGAGCCGCTCGAGAAACCGCCTCCGCCGCCTCGGGCTTCGGCGTAGCCCCGCCGGGTCGTGAGGATCGCCTCTTCCGTGCGCCGCGCGAAGGCGCTCAGATCGTGCGCGAAGCTCGGCAGCGAGAAATCGCGACCGCTCCGATACCAGGACGGTGCGGCGACCTTGAGACCCTGGAAGTTGAAGATCCAGCGCTCGGTGACGCCGAGCGCGATCGCCCACGGAAGCCACCGGTGGAAGGTGTCGGCCGGCAGTCGCTCGAGGCGATCCTTCTCGGCGCGCTCGAGGAATTCCTGGAAGCCGCGCACGTGCGCCAGCTGCTGCACGCCCGCGCGCGTCTTGCGCGGCATGACCCAGCCCCAGCCGACGAAGACGAGGCCGCTGGCGACGAGGCCGATGCGCAGCCACGGCTCGTAGAAGCCGAGCCAGGCTGGGCCGTAGCTGCGGCAGCACGAATCCCCCGATCGCCGCGATGGCGCCCGCCATCATCCAGCCGCCGCGCACGTGGCCCGGCGACGCCGGGAAGAGCCCGTCCTGGACCATGAGGCGGTAGAGCCGGTCGCGAATCGGTGGGAAGACGTTCTCGTAGTCGCGCCGCACCTCGGAGAGCAGGCGCATGTTGATCGCCCAGTCGCCGCCGAACACCTTGGCCAGCACGAAGAGCTCGAAGTCCTTCAGCTCGGGGTCGCCGCCGACCGGCTTCAGCTTCTTGAACATGAAGTCCTGCGCGCCGAACGCTGTCGTGATCGGCTCGATCGACAGGTAGCCGCGCACTGCAAGATCGACGACCGTCGCGATCACGTCGCGCGGATGCGCGCGCTCGTCCAGGAGCGTGCCCGCCTCCGCCGGGATCAGGTTTGCCGGCGGCTCGTATTCGGGCTTCACGGAGCGCTTCGCTCCCGGATCGCGCCCGAACGCCCACCAGACGGCGCCGCCCCAGACCAGCGCGAGCGCCGGCAGCGCCAGTGGCCAGTAGTCGGCGACGAGCCATCCGGCCCGCCTGAGCTCCGAGGCGTGTGCCACGTGGCCGGTCGGCCAGCCGACGACCACCGTCACGCCTTCGCGCGGCCGCAGCGAACGCGTCGTCCTGAACCGCCAGGAGCCCTGCACGCGATCGACCGCGAAGTCCTGGCCGACGGCGCCCAGGGCTCCGGTATAGCCGGCGGTCCTCACCTGGGCGTCGCCGATGCCGGTGGGCAAGGTCACGAACACCTCGGCGTGCCCGATCGGCGCGTTCCACTCGGTACCGGTCGCGTTCCAGTAGAGCTCGTCGTGATCGTCGTAGGCCAGGACACCGCGGCGCACGCGATACACGACGCTGACGGTCTTCCTCGTATCGACCGCGCCGGGCACCCAGGCCTTGATCGCGACCGCGTGATCGGGATACGACACCTCGTTCCGGAGCGGGCGACTCGCCTCGTCGTAGACCCCGATCCCGGTCAGGGTCAGCGGGTACTCGAGCCCGTCGCGCGTGTAGCGCGCTGGAATGCGGCGGAAGATCCCCTGGTGCGACCCGCGGAAGTTGAACGTGATGTCCTCGCGAACGATCGAGGCTGCCGTCGGCGTTGACCACGATGCTGGTGACGAAGCTGTCGATCGCGAAGAGGCCTCGCGTCTGCGCCGCGGCGCCCGACGCGGTCGCCAGCACGAGGGCCAGCGCAGCGGCGATCCGGCCGATGCGTTCAGCTCCCGAAGGAGACGCGGGGAACTTGACGCTCTTCGGGGCGGTCGAGCTCGAAGTACTGCCGCTTGACGAAGCGGAAGAACAGCGCGATCTGGTTGGACGGAAAGCTGTCGATCGTCGTGTTCAAGTCGCGGACGACCGCGTTGTAGTAGCGGCGCGAGCTCTGGATCGTCTCCTCGATCTCGCCGAGCGAGCCCTGGAGGTCGCGAAAGCTCTCGTTCGCCTTGAGGTCGGGATACGACTCGGCGAGGGCGAAGAGCTGGCGCAGCGCTCCGGTCAGCTGGTTCTCGGCCTGCGCGCGCGTCTCCTGGGTCTGCGCCGACACGGCCGCGCCGCGGGCGCGGACGACCTGGTCGAGCGTGGTCCGCTCGTGCGCGGCGTAGCCCCGACGGTCTCGATCAGGTTGGGCACCAGATCGGTGCGGCGCTTGAGCTGGACGTCGATGTCCGACCACGCTTCCTCGGACCGCTGACGCAGCCCGACCAGCTTGTTGTACGTCGACGATGATCGCGACGACGAGACCGGCGAAGACGAGAAGGAAAACGACGCCACCGAACGTCATGAAATCCCTCCTCGTTCATCGTAGCATCGCGGGTTACAGCGCTCCCGACAAACCTTGTGGACGCGCGCGCTCCGGAGATGTCGGGTGGGCGCGCGCCCCGCACCACCGCCAGCAGGGCCACGGCGCCGAGACGCCACAACACCACGCGTGGGCGCAGTGAGCTACGATTGGGGCGCTCGATCCCCGACAAAGGAGACCACGCATGCCGATCCAGACCCGCTACCTTTTCAGCGCGGCCATGAGCGTGCGCCCGGACAAGGACGCCATCTTCAACGAGGTCTACGACACCGAGCACGTGCCGGCCCTGCTCGGCGTGCCCGGCGTCATCGCGGTCGCGCGCTTCAAGAGCGAGCCCGTGACGATGATGATCGGCGGCGAGCGCAAGACGATCGTGATCGAGAGCGAGCCCGCCTACAACGCGCTGTACGAGATCGAGAGCCCGGCCGTGCTCACCAGCGATGCCTGGGCGAAGGCGGTCGAGGAAGGCCGCTGGGCCGAGCACGTCCGCCCCTACACGACGAATCGCCGCCACGTGATCTACCGCCGCATCGCGTAGCGACCGGCGCGCTCGGCGTGAGCGAAGCATCTCCACCAGCCAGCGCGCGCCGTCGGGCGACGCCCTCGTGCTGACCCACGGCGCCGGCGGAACGCCAGGGCGCCGCTTGCTCGTCGCGCTCGGCGAGGCGTTCGCCGCGCGCGGCCTCACGGTGCTGCGCTACGACCTCCCCTTCCGTCAGGCGAGCCGGGCGGCGCCGCCGCGCCCGTCGGGCGCGGCGCGGGACCGGGAGGGATTGCGCACCGCGGTGGCGGCGATGCGAGAGCGCGTGGGCGGCCGTGTCTTTCTCGGCGGCCAGTCGTACGGAGGCCGTCAGGCGAGCCTGCTCGCGGCGGGCGAGGCCGGGCTCGTCGACGGGCTCTTGCTGCTCTCCTACCCGCTGCACCCGCCCGCGGCGTCCAGCCGAGCTCCGGACGGCCCACCTTCCGAAGCTCGCCGCCGCCCACGCTTGTTCGCGCACGGCTCGCGCGATCCGTTCGGCTCGCTCGAGGAGATCGAGGCGGCGCGGGCGCTCATCCCATCGCACACGGCGCTCCTCTCCGTCGCGGGCGCCGGCCACGATCTCTTTCGCGCGCCCCGGCGCGCCGGCGCCGACACCGCCACAGAGATCGTCACCGCGTTCCTCGACCTCGTCGCTAGTTGGCCACACGCAGGCTGCGCAAAAGGGTCCAGATGCTAGGCGGCGCGCGAAGGCTGCACGCGAGGCGTACTCGCTGTACGTTGAGCGTGCAGTCGAGGGGGCGCCAACGAAGCGTATGGGCCTTTTCCCGCAGCCTGCGGCTAGTCGACGCCGCGCTCGGGCGCGATCGGGGAGTTGTCCGGCGCCGGCAGCGCCTCGACGCGCCCCGGGCGTTGGCGCGCCCGCTCGTTCTGCTCGGTGCGAACGCGATGCATCAGGGGAATCAGCGGCACGATCGCGACGAACAGCACCGAGATCGAGCCAGAAGTCGTCCGACGTAGGCCATGACCTGCGCCTGCTCCGACGGTGCTGCGGTAGAGCATGGCGAGCGCCCGGCGGCCGGCCGTGTACGAGTCGGCGCCCTGGCTGATGAAGTGATCCGTCCACTGCTTGAGCCGCGCCGCGGTATCCGCGTCCCAGATGTCCACATGGCTGACCAGGGTGGTTTGATGCGCCTGGCTGCGCCGGACCAGGAAGGTGGTGGCCAGCGCGACGCCGATGCTGCCTCCGACGTTTCGCACCACATTGTAGGCGGCGGTCGCGTTGCCGAGACGCTCCAGGCGGATCGTCGCGAGCGTGAGTGTCTGGAGCGGCGGGAAGATGAAGCCCATCGCGAACCCCTGGAGGAATCGCGGCCACGCGAGGCTCCAGTAGTCCATTCCCGAGGGTCACGCTCGTCATCATCGTCGAGGCGAAGGCGTTCAGGAGGCACCCGCCGATGAGCATGAGGCGCTGATCGGTGCGCGCCACCAGGCGGCCCGAGATCATCAGCGAGATCATGGTGCCGAGGCCGCCGGGCGCCAGCACGAGCCCGGCGTTCCAGGCATCCCATGCCAGCATCTTCTGCGCGTACAACGCGACCAGCAGCACGCTCGAGTTGAAACCCAGGGCGACCAGCGCGATGCACATGGTGCCGACGGCGAAGTTCCGGTCGTTGAACACGCTCAGGTCGAGGATCGGCTCCTCGGGCCAGCAGCTCGCGGATGACGAACGCGACGATCGCGCAGATGGCAGAGCATGAGCAGCGCCGACGATGAGACCCGAGTCGAACCAGTCGTACTTCTCGCCGAGGTCGAGGCAGAGCTGCAGGAAGCCGAAGCCCAGCACCATCAGCACGAGCCCCGAGATGTCGATGCCGCGCGGCTTCTTCACGAACGGCGCATCGAACAGGAACACGCTCACCATCACGAAGCCGGCCATGACCGATCGGGAGGTTGATGTAGAAGATCCAGCGCCAGGACCAGTTGTCGGCAGATCCATCCCCCCACGGTCGGGCCCAGGATCGGCGCCAGCATGATGCCGCCGCCCCAGACGGCCATCGCGGTGCCGCGCTGCCGCAGCGGGAAGATCTCCCACATGATCGCCTGCGCCATCGGAATGACCGGCCCGCCGCCGAGCCCCTGGAGAATCCGCATCGCGACGAGGAACTCCAGGGACGGCGCGATCCCCGAGAGGAACGAGCTGGCGGTGAACAAGCACCGTGCAGATCAGGAAGAACCGCCGGCGGCCGAATCGGGCCGAGAGCCAGCCGGTCGCCGGGATGATGATGGCGTTCGCGGCCAGGAACGAGGTGATGACCCACGACATCTCCTCGAGACCGGCCGACAGCGAGCCCTGCATGTGGGGCAGGGCGACGTTGGTCACGCTCGAGTCCAGGACCTGCATGACCGTGACCATCATCACGGAGAACGTGATGGCCCACCGGCGGGCAGGGCGAGATCTGCCCTTCGGTGACCGGCTCGACGGCGCTCACGTCCCCAACACTACGTCAAAACGGCACCCGGTGGACGGCCGAATCGTGCCCCTGCCCGCAGCCGTTGGCCCAGCTCTTGCTGGATTATGACCCGGTCGTACGTCGGTCTCATCGCGGTAATCAACTGAGGCCGGAGAGGAGGGTTCCGAATGCCTCCCGCTCGGCTCGTGTGGGGTGCTGGTCGTCCTTGGCGCAGCGTTGCTGGTGGTGCGTCCGGTTCCGCGCCGCCGCCCAGGCTGAGCTTCAGATGTGGCTGAATCCCGAGCTGGGCAAACAAATGCCGCGGGCCGACTACCGGTACACGTTCTACCCCGAGCAGCCGGTGGAGACCAGAACACGACCCTTCCCATGACGGAGCAGCGGGCTGACGCCTATGTACCCCGCTGTATCAAGAACACCAAGGACGAATTGGCCTTGCGGCGCAGGTCTCTCTATCAGGACATCGACACCCGCGCACGGTTCCCGAGGCGGGAGGTGTCCGTTCCCGAGCGAGCTCTGGGACGTCAGGGCCGGCTCAGCTATCGGCACAAGTTCGAGAACTCGCTGGACCGGCGGGCGTGGCGCTGACGGTCGGCTCCGCCAGCGACGAGCCCTTCAAGAGCATGGACGACATGTACTTCCGCTTCGTCTCGCTCCTCCGCATCCCGTGGGAGAGCATGACGCCTGGATCTTCATCCTTGATCTACGCGAGCGACCAGCATATCTTCGGCCTGACCCTGCCGATCCCCGGGATCGTGTACGCTGTGGCACTCGTCCGACAGTTCATGGCGCCCTCGGCTTCCCGTTCTCGAGCATCGGTACAAGCCGATCAAGTCCCTCTCGCATCGACGCCGAGTACTTTCCGTTCTGGACGATACGCTCGTTCGCATCACCTGGGAGATCTTCCGCCCGTTACGCGTCTACGCGGGATACGACTGGGACAGCGATCACTTTTACCGCTACGGACCGCGGCGACAAGGACGACAAGATCTTCTACCGCGAGAACTGCGACCATACGGTGGCATCCGGTTCGACCTGCGGCACTTCGGCGTCGAGGTCTTCGGCGGCTGGGCGTTCGATCGCTTCTACTTCGAGGGCGAGGGCTACAAGGACCGACACGACAACCGGATCGACGTCCGCGACGGCCGTTCATCGTCGGCAGGCTGCACCTGCGCTTCTGAGCCCTCAAGAGCCTCAGCGTACGCGCATCGCGTAGCGATGCGCGACGGTCTCGATGAGGCAGATCGTCAGCAGCAGATAGGCGACGCCCCAGCGTGAACCCGCCGGCCGACGTCAGACACCCAGTGCGCCTCGAGATACATGCGACTGAACGCGACGCCGAGCACCGTCGCCGGCACCCCACATAGCCGAGCCATCGCCGTGATCGTGTCAGCGCGAGACGGCTAGCAGATAGACCGATCAGGCCGAAGAACACCACCAGGCTCAGCACATGGCCGCTTGGAAATCCCCATGCCGCGAGATTCGGGCGCGGGCGATCCATGGCCCATTTGGCGACGAGCTGCAGCGCGCCGGTGCCCGGCCATCAGCAGCGGCAACGCCACGGCCCAGCGACGGCTCGACCCCACAGGACCGCGACGCCGAGCGCGATGAGTGCCATGAGCTCCGTAGTCCGTCGCCCAGTTCGAGACGCTCCCTCATCGCGGTCCAGAACGGAAGCTGAGTCAGCTGAACGAGCGCCCGCGCCGATGATCGAGATCGGAGAAATGCTGGGTCCGCCGCGATCAGGGCCAGCCCCAGGAAGGCGACCAGGGACAGAAGCCACCGCCAGTCCCCGCGGCGGTCCGGCACCTGACCCCGCGTTGCACCCGGGAGTATGGCATGGTGGTCAATCTGACGCTAGCCCGTCGACCTTGACGCCACCGGTGGCACCGGGGTTGCTACCTCTGAATCGGGTGCGCGCCATCCGCTCGCTCGCCACCGTCGCCGGGCTCGCGATTCTGGTCCTGCTCATCGTCCGCGTCGGCAGCGACGAGGCCCTGACCGCGGCCGCGCGCGCGCTCGGCTGGCGATCTCTCCTGGTTTGCCTGCCGTTCGCGCTGATCATGGCCGTCGACACGCTTGGGCTGGCGCTACGCCTTCGCGTACGACCGCGTGCCGTTTCTCCGGCTGATTGCCGCGCGCATGGCGGGCGAGGCCGTGAACGTGATCACCGCGTGGCGCCCATCGGAGGCGATGCGATCAAGGTGTGGTTTCTCCGGCCGCACGTCTCCTATCGCGAGAGCGTGGCGTCGGTGATCATCGCCAAGACCACGATCACCCTCTCGCAGGCGCTGTTCCTGCTCATGGGCGTGGCGGTCGCGCTGGCGCTGGCCGTCGATGCGCGGCTGGTGCGGGCCATGCTCTGGCTGCTGCTCGTCGAGCTGATCGGCGTCGGCGGCTTCCTGCCGTGCAGGTTGCCGGCTTCGTGAGCCGCGGCGCGCGCCTGCTGCCCGCTTCAAGACGCTTCAGGCACTCGCCGCGGCGGAAACCCTCGATCGGACGCTGCAGAGACTTCTACCGGCGACGAATGGCGGCGGTTCGGGCTCTCGGTCGGCTTTCACCTGCTCGGCTGGCTCATGGGTGTCGCTCGAGACCTGGCTCTTCCTGCGCGTGCTCCAGATTCCGGCCTCGCTCGCGACCGCGCTCGTGATCGAGACGCTCGGCTCCGCCGTTCGATTCGCCACGTTCTTCATCCCGGGCAGCCTGGGCGCCCTCGAAGGCGCGAACACGGCGGCCTTCGCGGCGCTCGGATTCGGCGCGCCGGCCGGGCTGGCGTTCAGCCTCCTCCGCCGACTACGACAGGTCGTCTGGATCGCGCTGGGCGTGCTCGTCTCCTCCTGGCCCGCGGCCGGATGCGACTGGCTCCGGAGGCACCGGCGTGATCGAAGGTCGTCCTCGGCCTCGCGCCGCCATCTGACCGCGCCTGCAGGCGCGCGAGGCTTCCCGCCGGCACCAGCAGCGGCAGCACCCGTCCAGGACCGGCACATCCTCGGCCTTTCGCCGATTGACCGCACGCGCACGTGCCGGCCTCGGTAGAGCATGATTCCTTTGCGGCAGCTGGGCACGCCGAGCATCAGCTTGACCAGCTGACGCGAGCATGCGGGCCGGGTGTCGCTTCCGCGGAATGACGCAGATGTCGAGCAGGCCGTCACCGGCGACGCCGCGGGAGTCAGACTGAGGAAGCCTCGATACGTCTCCACGTTTGCGATGGCGACCAGCGCCGCCTTGCCCGGGATCGCCCGGCCGTCGATCGCGACCTCGATCGCCTCGAGCGAGCTTGTCCGACAGGTGCGCGGCCGCCACCCGGAAGTACGTGAAGAGCCGCAGGAGCGCTGACGCGGCCGGCGCAGGCGCTCGACCTCCTGCTGGATTTGCTCGAGAAAGCCGTAGCTCCGGTGCGAGAGGAACATCTCGTCCCCTGGCGATGCCCACGTCCGTCCACACGAGATCGCCCCGGCCGAAAAGAGTCGACGACTCGCCTGGGGCTCACCGGAGTGCTCGAACGCGCTGGTGAACAGGTTGCCGAAGCCCGAGGGCACCGGCACGAAGGGAACCGCCAGCCTGACGGCGGCCCCGGCGACCGCGCTGATCGTCGCGTCACCCCCGACGGCGACGAGATACGAGAACGTCGCCTCACACGTGGCGGTCCACGCCTCGAGCTCGCCCAGCGTGCGAAACGCCCGCATGCTGGGCGCATAGCCCTCGCCGCCAGTTCCCGGCGCACCCGGTTCGCGACGGCCATCGCCCGGCCGGAGCCCGAGCCCGGAGTCACGACGATCTCGACTCGAGACGCCATGGCGCGCGGCGCTCAGCACGCCGAAGCTCGGTCACGATCGAATCACCGCCGGTCGAGATCGCGAACGTAGATGTTCGTCGCCACGACGGAATTCGCGGTGATCTCTTCGGCGTAAATGATCGCCGCCGCCACCTCGGGCGCCTTGATCTTGCCGCTGGTCTTGCCGACCTTCACGTCCTTGGTCTGGTGGATCTGGCCCTGGATGTTGTCGGCTTCGATCCTGTTGGCGTAAATCGTGTCGGCGCGAACCTGAAGCGCCGTGATATGGTCCGCGTGGAGCGTCTGCGACGCGGCCGGAGCCGACGTCGGAGGCGCCGGTGGCTGCGAGCTGCCTTCGATCTTCACGTGGTTGGCGGACGCCCATCCGGTTGGGAGCGCGACCGCCGCCAGCCCGGTTACCGCGGTGACGAGCAATTCCCTGCGTCGCATCATCGACCTCCTGGATCCTGTTTCGCTGTTCGGGCTGACAATCCAGCATCAGCATCGAGCGTGCCAGGGCACCTGTGTCGGGAAGTCTTCGTCGTCGTTACGTCGTCGCGCGAGGAACCGTCGGCCGGAGCCTTCGGCTGAGGGAAAGAACTACCGGGACGAGGGAGAATCTACACGAGGCAAAAATTACGCGGCAAACGAAAAAACTACACGGCGCGTGCGCTACGCCGGCCTAATCGGCCAGCGCATGGAACGGCCGCTCCCCCTCCTTCCAACGGTCGGGCACGATGCCGAACGCTTCGATGAAGCGTTGCCATCCGCTCGCAAACGTGGCCGTCATCCCGAGGTCCACGATCTCGTCCTCTGAGAAGTGCGAGCGAAGCTCACCGTAGAACGCCGGGTCGATCACCGGATGCTCTCCCGACAGCCGATCCGCCAGACGCAGGGCGGCCTTGGTGCGCTCAGGCAGATCGGAACGCTCGTAGTCGGTGAGCTTCGCGACGATGTCCTCCGTTGCGCCTCGGCGCACCGCCGAGGAGGAACGCGCGAGGCTTCAGTGCACACACTGGTTGTTCCAGGCAAGCTTGACGCGCACGAGCTCGAACAGCTCGGGCTCGATCGTCGAGCCGCCTCCGTAGATGTACCGAATGAACCCCCACGTCGCTTCGAGAAGATCCGGGCGGCGCGCCATCGTGAGGAACAGGTTGTCGTCTTCGTAGGCGTTTCGATACCACCGGCTCAGCATGCCCCGGAGCTCCTCGCTCAGCTCCTCGCGTCGCGCCTTCCCGATGAGACCTCGCTCGTTGGCCATGGGATCCTCCCGGCTCTCTCGAGCGGTATACAGTGCCCCACGAGGTGGGGTCAATGGCTCGTGTCGCCGAGTTGCTCGCAGCGGTCGCGCTGGCCGCCGGCTGCCTCACGCCGACGGACGGTCGCGAGTCGCCGGGCGTCGCCGAGCCGACCCTGCCGGTCTGGGTGGTCGATCACGGCTGGCACACCGCGATCGTCGTGCGCCGGAGCGATGTGGACCAGACGATCTGGCCCGAGGCGGGCGATTTCGCGGAGGCTGCCCTCGTCGAAGTCGCGTGGGGCGACCGGGAATTCTATATGGCGGAGGATGCGACCGCCTGGCTGGCGGTGAACGCGGCATTCTTCACCTCGGGCAGCGTGCTCCACGTCGCGGGCCTCCGCGACCGGATCGTGACCGGGCCAGCCGTGAGCGCCGGTGTCGAGCTCTGGGTGTCACGCCGCGGCTTCGATGCGATGACGAAGCTCTTTCACGACGAATACCAGCGCGACGGTGATGGTCGTGCCGTTCGTCTCGGGCACGGCCTCTACGGCACGAGCTGGTTCTACGCCGCGCGGAGCCGCTATCACCTGTTCAACACGTGCAATACCTGGGTCGCACGGGCTCTGCAACGGGCCGGGCTCGACGTCGCCCCCGCCGGCACCCTGACCGCGGGCGGCGTCATGCGCCAGGCGCGGCGCGCGGCGACCTCCCGGTAGGCTCCTCGGATCGCCGAGCTCAACGCCGAGGGAGCAGCCGCGAGGTGACGTCCCGCCGGCCGGGCCCCCGGCCGGCGGCCCGCTCGCGCCTGGCATCGCGCGCGTCGCGGCGCGCGACGTGACGGTGAATGTCGCGAAGGAGCAGAAGCATCTGGCCGCTCAGCACGAGCGACGCGCCGAAGACGACAGCGAGCGCGATCGCCGCGACGGCCGCCGGCGCCAGGCGCGCTCGCCACTCGTCGGGCACCCGGGACACGATGTCCGCCGGCCACGGCGAGAGCACCGCAAAGGCGCCGAGCGCGGCGACGAAGATCACGAGACAGCCCACCACGACCTGCACGAGGGCCCAGGCCCCTACGAAACGGTATCGCCGAGCTCCCGCCATGCCGGCTTTCTCCTATCGACGCCGACAGACGACTCCGGCCGGCCGCGAAGCGCTCGGCTGCCGGCAGGCGGCCTCGGTGGCCGCATCGCTGTAGCTCGTCCCCTGCCCGGATGTCGGCGACGGGAGGTTGTGAAAATCCGCCACCTCCTCCGGGCAGCTGGTTACCACTCGAGTCCTGAGGCTCATCGCCCGTCCTCCGAAGTTCGACCCCTCTCGGCATTTTCCCTCAGACCCGGCTCGGAGCGCACACTCCGGGTTGGGGGAAGTGCTGGGCCTGCGACCGCGGTCGACCAACGGGCGCGGCACCGCTATGATGAGGCGCCATGCGCTGGGACGAGTCTCCGAGGTTTCTGCTGGTCGCCAGTGTCGCCTCGGCCGTCCTCAGCGCCGCGCTTGGCCTGGCCGCGATCTGGGACCACCCGGGCTATAACGTCGCCGCGGCCGGGCTCGCCCTGCTCACCGCCGTCCTGGGACACCGCGCGTTCGAGCGCTCCACGCACCGCCGTCTGGGCCGCATCCAGCGCGAGCATCTCGTCCTGCGACTTCGCCAGCTTCCGTCACCGAGCGAGTTGCGTGTGGTCGCGGTCCCGGATGGTGAGGCCGTGCGGTTTGCCCAGGAGCTGCTCGCTGTCTTCGTCGAAGGGGGTTGGCCCGCACACGGCGTCTACCGTGCCCTGCCCGCGAACGTCGCGAGCACCGGTCTCTTCGTCGCGGTGCAGGATGGGAACTTTCCTTCCGAGGAAGAGCGGCGCCTGCTGTTGACGCTCAGCGAGTTCGGGATGTACGCGGTGAAATCGACGAGCCCCAAGCTCACCAACCCGAAGGCGCTCGAGCTGCTGGTCGGTCACCGCCCGACCCTGTGAGCGGAGCGGCGGTTGACCGGTCCCCGGAGAGCGGCTAACGTGGGCCAGGGCGCGTGCATGGACGACACGACGGCGCTCGCGGGGAAGTGGATCCTCCTTCTCGAGGACGACACCGATTCGCGCGAATCGATGTCGATGCTCCTCGAGCTTGCCGGCGCCCACGTCGTCTCGACGCCGACCGCCGAAGACGCGCTCGCCGCCCTGCAACGCACTGCGTTCGACGCGGTGGTCACCGACGTGGCCATGCCCGGCCGCAGCGGCTTCTGGCTCGTGGGACAGATCCGGCAGCTGCCGTCGAGACCGACCGTGCCCGTCCTCGCCGTCACCGGCCATCCCTTCCCTCGCGACGGTATGCTCCGCGCCGGGTTCGACGAGCAGATGCTCAAGCCGGTATCGACGGACCAACTGTACGGGACCCTGGCGCAGCTGATCCGCAGCCGCTGAGGGCGTCGCCCGAGCTCTCGTCGCGGGAGGCGAGCTCCTACACCGGGTAGGGAAAACCCGACTGGGCATTCAGGGAAAAACCCGATAGCTCGCGGCGCCGCTGACCGGCGATAAGACTAGGCATGGACTTCGCCACGATCCGGCTGACGATTCGACGCAAGCTCGAGAACAGCCTGCTGCCAACTGAAAACGCCGGACGAGTGCTGGGCCGTTCGGCATCCGGCGAGGCATGCGACGGGTGCGGCCTCGTCATCGGGACGGGTCAGCTGGCGATAGGCGGCTTCGCGCGACAACCCAGGGGCAAGGCGCTCTACCTCCACCTGCGCTGCTTCGAGATCTGGACGCAGGAGCGCGTGTCGCTGCGGCAGGAGCGCGAGCGGGGCGCCGCCCGGCCGCTGTTTCTGCAACGGCAGCCGGCGTAGCCGGCGCTCAGCCCTTCGTTCGGTCCTCGGCGGGGCCGCCGCGCCTCGAGAGATTGCGCGCCGTGTTGATGAGGCCCACGTGCGAGAAGGCCTGAGGAAAGTTCCCCACGAGCCGCCGCTGATCCGCATCGTATTGCTCGGATAGCAAGCCGACATCGTTGCGAATTTCCAGAAGCCGCGCGAACAGCGCCCGCGCCTCAGGCCAGAAAATCTCCTTCGCCCGGGGGTAAGCCGTCCAGCTCCGGCGCGGTCTGGTAGCGCGCCACCAGCCCATCACTGGTGAGGTGCTGGCGGATCGCCTCGACGGTGCCGAGCATGCGCGGATCCGTCGCGGGAAGAAACCCCACGAGCGGAATCATCAGCAGGCTCGCGTCGAGCAGCTTCGATCCGTAGTACTGGACGAACGCGCCGAGCCCGGGGTCGAATCCGTTGCGGCACACGTCGTCATGAATCGCGGCCCGGACTGCTCGCCAGCGCTCGGTCGGCCCCTCGAGCCCGAAACGCTGCACCGCCTTCACGGCGCGATCCAGCGCGACCCACGCCATCACCTTGGAGTGCGTGAACAAGCGGCGCGGCCCACTGCCCTCGTCGGGCTCCCGCCACGCCGACTCGTCCCAGTTGCGCACGCCGCCGAGTCGCTCCGGTACGGACGTCGCGGACGTCAGCGCTTTGAGCGTGATGAGCGAACGGACCACGGCCTCACGCCACTCGCCGTCATACGCGCACGGCTCGGACCAGCGCTGCCACCATTGCGCTGTCGTCTCGATCGCGGCGTCCGGCTCCACAGCCGACGGCTCCGGTCCACAGGACGGAGACCAGCCGAGCGTGAACGGCACGCGTTGTCCGGCCGCGACGGTGAAGTCCGCCACCGTGTGGCAGCGCTCCCCGCGCACCGCGACCGGCGTGCGAAGACGCAGGGCGCTCGCGCCGCCGATCGGCCAGATGCCGTCGGGCGTTCGGTGCACCCACGGAATCAGCGATCCGTAGTCGAGGCGAAGGACCAGATCGAGGCTCATCGCCACCCGGCCGCGCTTGCCTTCGACGACCCGGACGACGGTGGGCGTGTCGGTCCTGACCGGCATGCAGTCGATCACGGCCGCCACGCCGGTGTCGGTCTCGTACTCGGTCTCGAGGACGAGACGGTACCGTCGCCGGATGGCGCGAATCTCGTTCGGCCGGCGCGATCTGCCAGCGTCCGTGCTCCGGCGTCCCGAGTAGCGCGGCGAAGCAGGCCGGAGAGTCGAAGCGCGGCAGGCACAGCCAGTCGATCGACCCGTCCCGCGCCACCAGAGCGGCGGTCTCGCAATCGCCGATCAGCGCCTTCGATCCGGGAAGCCATGGCGGTTCGGAGGCACCTTTCGAGTCGAGTCTTACCGATAGACGCGTCAGACCTCGCGGGTGCCGGCCTCCGCCGACCGAATCCGGCCGCATCGAGAGGACTACGAGTCCCGGTGCCGCCGCGCGCGGTCGGCCGCGGCGGCGGCCTCGCGCTGGGCATTGCGAAGCTTGCGCCGGGCCTCCGCCAGCCGATGCTCGAGCTCGCGAACCTCTTCGGCGGCTCGGTCGGCCGCCGCCGCGCGCTCTGCGGCGTCGCGTCGGCGTGCGTCGGCTTCCTGAGCGTGGCGCGCGCGCTCCGCCTGGTCCTGGGCATGCTTGGCCTCGGCGGCGTCGGGCTGACGACCCGAGGCTTTGCCCCCGCGCAGGAGCTGCAGCTTCCGGCCCGGCTCGATGCCGGCGAGCACCTCGAATCCTGGTGCCGCCAGCTCCGCGGCGAGGCGGCCGTGGCGCAAGTCATCGACGAGTGCCGCGTCGACGGCGGCCCCGAGCACGGTGTTCGAGATGCGGGCGGCCCCCGCGGTCGGCACGCGATAACCCGCGCCGGCCAGGATCTCGGTGGCGCGACTGGTGAGGGCCTGGAGCTCGGTGCGGATGGCCTGCATCCCCTCGGCGGCCGTGCGCGGGTCGCTGAGCTGACTGCGACGCACCCGGTGCACCACGTCGACGAAGTGGGCGACGCGCTCGGGATCGAGCCGCGCGAGCTGGTTCGCGGCCCACAGAAACGGCGACGGCTTGCTGAGCCGGCGAACCGTCTGCGCGTCGGCGGCGTTGCCCGCGGCCTTCAACGCGGCCGCCTTCGCGTTGCGTGCGCTGGAAAAATCCTTGGGCGGCACGCCGTACAGCTCGTCGATCGCGCGCGCGACATCGGAGATCACGCCCCCAGCGTACCGCGTCTGGCCGGCGAGCGTTCGGACGAGAAAAACGAAATGGGCCGGGAACGCCATCCCCGGCCCATCATCGGAAGCGACGACTCGACGAAGTCGAGTGATCGGCCTTCGTGCTACAGGCCCATCGCGGCCTTGAGGACCGCCTTCTTCGTCTTCAGCGCCATACGCTCCGCCTTGTGCGGCGACGCCGAATGGTTCGTCGCGTGGATCGCGCGGCGGCTCGCCCTGACGGCGCGACGGATCGACTGATCCATCTGTCGCTTCCACCGAGAGATGTGCTTGCCGGCACCGGCCTTGTCGAGTTTGACTACCAGTTTGTGCATTGTGTTCCTCCTATTTCCAACCTCTCACGGCATCGGCGAAATTCGGAAGGGATTCAGAAACAGAAATGGCCAATGAATTCGCGCGGTTTATTTTTCTGGTAGGCGGACCAGGGATCGAACCTGGGACCTCGGCCTTGTAAGGGCCGCGCTCTTCCAACTGAGCTATCCGCCCGGGCGTGAGCGAGCGATGAGCCGGGACGTTCGTCATCGTAACACTCCCCGCCACGAGCGTGCGCAGCATGAGCTATCTCAAGATCGCCCACAGCGTCCCGAGCCAGCCGCCGACCTTCTCGACCCACGTCTCGCCCGCCGGCACCCGGCTGACGATGACGTCGTCCACCCACACCTTCAACGGCCCCTCGGCCACGAAACGAATGTCGAGGTCGGCGCGATCGCCGGAGTTGAAGTCGAGTCTGTAGAGCTGCCAGCCTTTGCCAGCGCCCGACACCTCGATCTTCGGCTCATCCCACGTCACCGAGCCGCCGTTCGGGCTCAGCCACAGGTCGCCGTCGTGCTCCATGCGGTCGACCTTCGCCCAGAACCGCACGTTGTAGCCGGTCTGCGGCTTGACGCGGATCCGCTGAGCCAGGGTCGAATAGACCTCGGTCTGCTTGTCGCTCCGGTGCTCGATCAGGAGCGCGAACCGGCCACCGGGTCGGTGCTCGGTCGGATCGGAGCGCCAGTCCGCGACGGCCAGCTGCCCGGTTTGCGAGTTCCGCGTCGCGAGATACTGGTTGAGGCGCGCGGCGCCGCGGTACGCGGGAAAGTCCTCGAGCCATCCGGTGCCCCAGCCCACCAGGCGCGCCTCGAAGGAGCCGTTCACGAGATTGTTCGAGGTGGCCGGCAGCAGCACGAAATACCAGAGCGCGGAGAAGAACAGGAGAAGCCATGCGGTGAACAGGATGGTCACGGAGAGCTTCGGCGAGTGCAGATAGAACTGCACGAGGAACTCGCTGGCGCCGTCCGACATCCGATCGATCGTGCGATCGTACATCGCCGCTCTTTCCTCCCGGCTCGTGGCCCCTCTACCCACCCTAAACCACCCAAAGATGGCCGATCTAGCAAACAGAGCACCCACGCGCCGGCCGTCCTCGTCGAGGGAACGCGGCGCGCGGGGGGCGCCAGGCGCGGCTATCGGGCCGACACGCTGCGATGGTCGAGGTCGTGCTCCCACGTCGGATCCACGACGTGGCGCAGCTCGTGGGCGAGGCACTCGTAGTCTCCGGCCGCACAGTAGACTTCGACGCGGCCATTCGGGTACCGCATGGTGCAGCCGCGATTGCTGCTCCCTCCGGCGGCGCAGACGTGGCGGACGTCGCCGATGTAGAGGGTGACGGGGCCGTTGCGGTAGCCGATGAACGGCGACGTCGAGCAGCCGCCGATCACGATCACCGCCACGAGCATCGCCGCGAGCCACGCCAGACGCATCGGGACGCAGAAATGAGCAGGAAAGGTGCCAGGCGGATACGGCCTTAAGATTTCGACGTATACGGGCACCGGCGCGCGTTGGCGCCGGCTCTCGCGGAACAGGCTGGCACGCCGGTGACAAATATCGGGGGCGCGCCGTCGCGGGGCCGGATCGCCCGCGGGACGGAACGCGGCGCCGCGGACGAGGATCGCGGCGCGTCGCGACGAAAGGCCCCGCTACGCGGTCACTTCGGCCAGCGAGGCGAGGAGAGCTCGATCCGCCAGATCGGGCCGTCGACGAAAAACGGGCCTTCGAACTTCACGAAGGCCGGCACGGAGCCCCCGAGCACCCAGAACTTCAGATCGGGGGGCTCCTTGCCCGCGACCTTCGCGAAGACGCCGGCGATGCCGCCGACCTCGAGGTCGACGAGATACCGGGTTGCGGTGCGACGCGAATCGCCGACGATGACCGGATCCTCTCCGACGGCGCGCATCGTCGTCTTCACGAGTCGCGGTTTCGGCGTGAAGGCCACGACGTGCCCCGTGGCGATCTCGCCGCGCGCGAGGTTGTTCAGCACGGTCGCCGTCATGCCGTTGTAGACGTCCAGCGGCAGCTCGATCGTCCCCGAGAGCTCCTCGGTGTCCTTCTTGCCACGCTCGCGCTGCTTCACCTCGTAGTGGCTCGGCTCGCGCGTGAACGCGACCTCGATGTCCGCCGGAAACGACGGGCCTCGCTGGATCTGCTTGTAGCTGAGGAGCTTGAGCGCCGGCTTTTGCAGATATGTCGCCGTCTCGTCCTGGAGCGAGCCGTCGCGGAATCGCCACGTGAGCCGGCTTTCGATCCGGTCGCCGTGCGGCAGGGCGACGAGCTCGCCATGGGCGAGGGTCTGGCCTTGCAGCGAGCGCAGCACGAGGAAGCCGTGCGTCGTCCCCTCGGGAAAGCGTACGGTCACGGGATCCGCCGCCGCGCCCGCCATCGCGATCAGCACCAGCAGCGAGGCTGACACCGCGAGGCGCGACAAGGTGCGAGTCAGCGATGCAGACACGGCGGACCGGCTCCTCTCAGCTCCGGAGCCCGAGCGCAGCCAGGCGCGCGTGTGTCGGCACGCCGTCGCTGTCCCAACCGCGCAGCGCGTAGTACGCGTCGAGCATCGCGGCGAGCTCCGCCGGCGGGCAGTGCATCCCGGCGGAGGGCCCGTCGGGGATGGGCTCGTGCATCACCTTCCACGGCAGCACGTCCTGAGCTCGGCGCACACCCTCGCGCACGTTGAAGAGCCGCTCGAGATTGATGATGCGCTCGCCGACGCGCTCGAGCTCGTCGACGGTCACGTCCCAGCCGGTGACCGCGCGCACCATCGTGGCGTAGGGGTCGCCGACGAAGAGGCCGAAGCCGCGCTCGGACGTGAAGCGACACATGACGAGCGAATCGCCGAGCGCGGTGAAATGCTGGCTCCGCACGGCGAAGGCCGGCTTGTCCCCCGTTCCGCGCCGGTCGAAGCCCTGCGCGTACTGGGGCGTGGGACGCGTGTCGTGGTGGCTTCCCCCGCGGGTGGCCGTCGCGTAGCCGATCGAGAGGCCCTTGAGCGCGCGCGCCGAGTGGGCGGGCAGCTCGAGTCCCTTCACGGCGTAGACGAGCTTCGTGCCTTCGGGATGGACCGACGCGGCGAGCCGCCAGGCGCCCTCGGCCAGGCGAGCTCCGAACCCCTCGCGCCGCGCCGTCATCTCCACGAGCTTCAGCATGCCACGCCAGTCGCCCCAGCCGAACGGCACGCCGACCTCACGGCGGTCGAGCCAGCCGCGCTCGAGCGCCTCCGCGACGAACGCCAGGGTGACGCCGATCGAGATGGTGTCCATCCCGAGCAGATCGCAGAGGTCGTTGGCCAGGATGAGCGCCTCCGGATTCGAGATGCCGAGCATCGGGCCGAGCGCGAAGATCGTCTCGTACTCCGGCATCTTCGCCTTCGTGCCCGCGAACTCGCCTTCGCCGATTTCGTACTGCTTGCCGCACGCGACCGGGCACTTCAGGCAGGTCGTGTCCCGGTCGTGGTAGTGCTGCTTCATCTCCTCGCCGGAGACGGCGCGCGCCTCGGCGAACGTCTCCTGACGCAGGTTGTAGGCGCCGAGACCTCCGAGGGCGTTGATGGGCCCGACGAGGAACGGCGTGCCGAAGGTCGTGAGCGCTTTGGTGCCGGTCTTGAGCGGCTCGCGCGTGCTCGTCGATGAGCGCCTTGAGCGCCGCGGCGTCGGCGACCTCGGTCTTGCGAGCGCCCCGGACGACGACCGCCTTGAGGTTCTTCGAGCCGAGCACGGCGCCGATGCCGCCCCGCCCCGACACGCCCTCGCGGTTCTTCCAGTAGTGGGCCATCGCCGCGAACCGCACGCGATGCTCGCCCGCCGGGCCGATCGCGATCGCGTCGACGTCGGCGCCCTCGGCGTCGATCAGCGCCTGCACCGCTTCGCGCGTCGTCTTGCCCCAGAGATGCCTGCGCCGGCTTCACCGTCGCCGCCCGTCTCGGTCACCAGCAGGTAGCACGGCGCGGGCGCGCGGCCGGTGATCAGCGACGGCGTCGAAGCCCGTCCGCTTGAGCGTCGCGGGGAAGCGCCCGCCGAAGGTCGAATCGAAGAAGAGGCCGGTCAGCGGCGATTTGGTCGGCGACGCAGGCGCGGCTGTTGCCCGGCACCGTCGTGTCGGTGATGGGCCCCACGCCGAAGACGACCGCGTTCTCGGCGTCGAACGCGTCGATCCCGGCCGGCACGTGGTCGTAGAGGAGGCGCGCGGCGAGCCCGTTACCGCCGAGCAGCGCGCGGGCGGTGGCTTCGTCGAGCGCCTCGATACGCGTCGTGCCCGCCGTCAGATCGACGAACAGCAGGCGACCACCGTACCCCTTCACCGCCCGATGTCTTTCAGTCCCTTGCGCGCCTTCTCGATCACGTCGGCGGGAGCATCCTTCTGCGCGATGAGCTTCTTGTAGACGATCTCCGCCGAGTCGTTCTGCTTGAGCGCGGCGAAACAGGCGCCGGCGCCCGAGCAGGCCGCCTCGCCCGGCCGGCGTGTCCGGCGCGACGTAGGCCGCGGTCATGAAGTACTCGGCGGCCGCGAGATTCTCGCCCTCGCCCTGATAGGCCTCGCCGAGGCCGGCGGCCGCGGACGCGACCACGGCTTTGTCGTCGCTTCGGAGCAGCGGCTCGAGCAGCTTGCGCGCGTCCTGCCAGCGCTTGTCCTGAGCGAGCAAGCGCGCGTAGCCGATCGCCATCTCCGGCCGCAGGTCGGAGGGATTCGCGTCCTTCAGGGCGCGCGTGTAGGCGTCGAGCGCGCCGGCGCGGTCGCCGGCCGCATCGCGGGCTCGGGCCAGTGAGGCCCAGGCGCGCTGTGCGTGCGGACCGGTCGGCGACGTCGACACGAATTGCTCGAGCACCGGGCGGCCGACCTCGGGCTTTCCCGTTTCGACCTGCGCCTCCGCGACGGTGACACGCGCGGACTCGAGGAACGGGCTCGTCGGGATAGAGCTTCTCCATCAGCCCGTACGCCTCGATCACGGTGGGCCACGCCCCCGCCGCCGCCGCACCGGCACCGACTCGCTCGAGGCCGTCGTCGGCCGCTTCATCGGCTGGAAAATCGGTCGCGAGCCGCTTCGCGGTCGCGAGGGCGCCGGGCCAGTCCTTCTCATCGACCCCGATCGCCGTCAACACGTAGAGCAGTCGCGGCGCCGTGCGCGCCTTGGGCGCGAGTCCCAGGGCCGCCTGGGCCGGCTGCTTGAAGTCCTTCGCGTCGCCGCGCTGGAACGCGACCACCGCGAGCCCGTAGCCCGCGACGGCCGCGACCTCGGCAGTGCCGCCGTCGCGCGCCTCGGTGAGCCTGCTCGAGGCCTCGGCCCACTGCCCCTCGGCAAGCGACGTGGCGCCCAGACCGAGCTGAGCCAGCGGGCCCACACCCTCGGCCTGCGCCCGCTTGAAGGCGGTCGCCGCTTCGGTCGGGCGCCCGGCGCCGAGGAGCGACGCGCCGAGCGCGGCCTGAGCCCGGCCGAGGAGCGGCGGAAACGGCGCTCTCCTGATCCAGTCGCGAAGCGGCGCTTCGGCGCCCGCCGCGTCGCCCATCCGCAGCATGAGGATCGCGCGATTGAGTCGGGCGAAGTCCGTTCGCGGCGCGCTGGGAAACGTCGTGATGACCCGATCGAGAAGCTTGCGGGCTTCCTCGCGATCTGCGTCTTTGCGGAGCGCCACCTCGGCCGCGAGCTCGAGCGCGTCAGGCGCCCTCGGATCGCCTGGCAGCGCCTGCGCGAACTCGAGGAACTCCCGGCGCGCGTCCTCGAGCCGGTCGCTCCGCATCAGGGCCCACGCGAGTCCGAGCCGGGCTGCCGGCGCCTGGGCGTGAGTCGGCACGTCGATGAGCACGCGCTGGAACGCCGACGCCGCCGTCGCGTGATCGCCCGCGTGGTACGCCGCTTCGCCTCTGAGGAGCAGGGCGGCGACGCGCGCGTCGGGCGTCGGCGCCGCCGTCACGACCGCGGCGAGGTCGCGCGCCGCCTGCGCGTACTCGCGGAGCTCGAAGTTCGACTGCGCCAGCCGATACGCGGCGTACCAGCCCGTCGGGCTGGCCGGCTCCATGCGCTGCGACGAGCTCGTATTGCGTCCGCGCTTCGTCACGGTTTCCGGCGAGCCGATACGCCTTCGCCCTTGAGCAGGAGCACGTGCGCGCGGATCGCGCTCGTGAGCGTGGCGCCCAGCAGCTCCTGCGTGAGCGCCGGCACCTCCGCCGGCTTCTTGGCCTCGACCATCGCGCGCGCCAACCGGACCTGGAGCGGCACGACCAGCGGCGACCGGCGTCCCTCGAGACCCCGCAACATCCCGCGCGCGGCATCGGGGTCGGACGGGAAGAGCGCCACGGCGAGACCCGCTTCGACCCAGGGCCGCTCCGGGCCGGTGGCCCGCGGCGACGTGATGTACGCACGAAACGCCGCCACGCTCTCCGGATAGCGCTCGGCCGCGAGGCTCCACCAGCCCAGGCGCGCGCGGCCCGACTCGAGCAGCGGGTGCGGCCCCCCTTGGACGAACTGGGTGAGCGTGGTGATCGACCGGTCGTACTGCCCGACGCGCCCGAGCGTCTCTCCGAGCCAGAACGAGACGTCGCGGGCCAGCGAAGCGGGCGGGCGCGCCGCGAGGGCGGTCCATACGGCGACGGCGTCGTCGTGGCGCCCGAGCGCGTAGTTCGCGAGGCCCAGGCCGTGGCGCGCCCACGCCTCGAGCTCGGGCGGCGTCGCCGACTGAAACTGCGCGAAGGTGTCGCGCGCGCGAAGCATGTCGTTGAGCCGCAGCGCGGTCCAGCCGCTCGAGTGCAGGCTCCACACCGTGAAGTCCGCGGTTCGCGGGCCGCGGGCGATCTGCCGGAAGAGCGCGTCGGCCTGCGGGAATCGATCGAGCCGGTAGTAGGTCTCGGCGAGCCAGTAGCGCGCCTCGGTCAGGAGGTCGCGCTCCTTGCCCCGGCGCACGGCCGCCTCGAGGTCCTGTACGGCATCGTCGTACTCACCCTTGGCGTAGTGGGCGCGTCCGCACTCGAGCGCCTGGGACGCGATCCCGAAGGTGGCGCCGACGCACGCGAGGGTGCCCCTCGGTGGGATCGGCGCCGTCGGCTTGGCCGTCGCCGGCACGACGATCGGCGCCAGCGGCATCGCCGGCAAGTCCGACGGCGAGGGCGGCAGCGGCAGATCGACGACCGCGATCGGAGGCTTCTCGATCGGCGCCTCGGCGAACGGCACGAGGTGGGCCAGATCCGGCGGCGGGGGCGTCGGGGGCAGCACGGTCGCGGCCGCGAGCGTCCCCGGCAGCGCGGCCAGGGCGGCGAGCACCACGAGCGAGCGCAGGCGCATCACGACTTCTTCTCGCCGTTCCCAGCCGGCTTGGCCGGCTGTGCCCTGACGGCAGCCGCCCGGTCGCGGGCCCAGTTGCGCAATGTCGCGTCCGGGCTCTTGCTGGCGACGGCGTCGTAGGCGGCGAGGGCCGCGCGGATTTCGCCGAGCTGCTCCCTCGCCAGGCCGAGGCCGGCCAGCGCGCGATAGCGATCTCCAGCCTCGAGGCTCTTGATGCCCCCGACCGCCTCGAACGACTTCGCGGCTTCTCTGAAGCGGTTGAGCTTGAGCTCCGACTCGCCCTCGAGCAAGAGCGCGCGGGCGCGCAGTCCCTCGTCGTCGCTCGCGGTCGCCGCCTTGGCCTGCGCCGCCGCCTGTCCCCAATCCTTTCGCTTGAAGGCCGATTCCGCCAGGTCGTAGGCCGCCTGGTGCGCGAGCGGATGGTTCGGGAACTCCTTGCGGAGCCGCGCCCACGCGGTCTGCTGATCCTTGGCCTGCCCGAGCTTGCCGGCGAGCGCGCCGGCGTCGTAGAGCGAATCGGCGGTCGCCGACGGCTGCTGCATCAGCTGCGAGTAGGCGCTCTTTTGCTGGCTCGGCGTCCCGGTCTTCGCGAGCGACTCGGTGGTCTTCCGCCGGGCGGCGGCCGCCTGCGGGTGCGAGGGGTAGGCCGCGACGAAGGCCTGGAGATCGGCGACACCCGCGTCGCGCTCGCCCATGGCCAGTCGTGTCGACCCGAGCAGGTACTGCGCGTCGGGCACGAGCTTGTGCTTGGGGAACTTCGTCGAGAACGTCGTCAGCAGCGGTACCGCATCGGCATAGCGCTTGAGCTCGACCAGGCTTTGCGCCTGATAGAAGGTCGCGGACGGCGCCGTCGGATGCTCGGGCCAGGACGAGAGGAGATCGCGGAAGGCTTTGATCGCCGGCTCTGGCCGCCGAAGCTCGAGCTCGCACAAGCCGAGACCGTAGAGCGCCTCGGGCGCCAGCGGCGAGGCCGCGTCCTTACTGAGCACGTCGTCGTAGGCGGCGCGTGCCGCGGCGAACTGCTTCAGGCGATAGAGAGACTCGGCTTCCCAGAAGCGCGCCTCGACCTGCTGCGCCGGCAGTGACGCGACGGCGCGGACGCGCCGAAAGGCATCGAGCGCCTTCTCGGGCTCACCGAGCGCGAGTCGGGACCGACCCAGGAGCAGCATGGCCGGGGCGGCCCTCGTGTCGCTCGGATACTCGACGACGAAGCGATCCAGGGCGCGGCGCGCGACTGGATGCAGGCCGTCGGCGAACGCCCGCTCGCCCACGAGCCAGAGCCGGTCAGCCTCGTCGAGAGCGAGCGCGGGCGAACCAGGCAGGCCAGCCAGCAGAATCGACGCCAACGCCGAGATAGAAAGCAGGCGGCGCGTCATGATGACAACTCATGGTAGCACGCTTGTGATACGGTCTCCGCGTGCCCCTGTGCGTCTTCGATCTCGATCACACCCTGATCCAGACGCCCCTCGACCTCGCAGCCATGGCGATCGACATGCGCACGCTCATCGAGCAGGCGAAGGGGCCCCTGCCGGCCCGAAAGGAGCGCTACCGCGTCGGCGAGCTGATTGCGCACTGCCAGGCGAACGCACCGACCCTCGAGGCCGCCGTCTGGGAAGTGGCGCTCGACCACGAGCGGCGGGCCATGGAGGTCGCCGCGCTCGAGCCCGGGGCCCTCACGGCCGTCGTCGGGGCCCGCCGCAACGGGTTTGCCACGGCGATCTGGACCAACAATGCGCGCGACCTCACCGTCTCGGCGCTCGCCCGCCTGGGGCTGGCCGACGAGCTCGACCTGGTCGTCACCCGCGACGACATGCGGGCGCTCAAGCCCGATCCCGACGGGTGGCGGGTGATCTCCGAACACTTCGACAAGGTGTCGAAGGGCGTCGGCGATCCAAGGCAGGCGGTCGTAGTGGGCGACTCGTGGGTCGACGGCGTGGCGGCCACCAAGGCCGGCGTCTCGTTCATCGCCTACCGGGCCCGGCAGGAGGATCTCGACCGCTGGCAGGTGACGCCGATCGTGCACCTCGCCGACCTCGCGCTCCTCCCGGCCTGGCTCGCGGTTCGACGCAACGGGCGAGGCTGACGTGGAGCTTTTCGGCGAACCCGAGCACGGCACGGGTGCCCCACGCCCGCCGGCGTCCACCGGGCGCGCACCCGCGCCCCTCGCCGACCGCATGCGACCGCGCTCACTCGACGAGGTCGTCGGCCAGGAGCACCTCCTGGCCCCCGGGCGCGTGCTGCGGGCGGCCATCGAGACGGGCGAGCTCCACTCGATGATCCTGTGGGGGCCGCCGGGCGCAGGCAAGACGACCCTCGCGTCCCTCATGGCCAAGGTGACCGGCGCGCGCTTCGTCGCGTTCTCGGCCGTCCTGTCGGGCGTCAAGGAGATCCGCGAGGTGGTCGCCGAGGCGGAGCGCGAGCAGAGCCCGCCGCGGCCTCCGCACCATCCTCTTCGTCGACGAGATCCATCGATTCAACCGCGCCCAGCAGGACGCCTTCCTGCCTCACGTCGAGAAGGGGACCGTCGTGCTCATCGGCGCAACGACCGAGAACCCGTCGTTCGAGGTGAACTCGGCGCTCCTGTCGCGCTGCCGTGTCTACGTCCTGAGAGCGCTCGAGGACGACGATCTGCTCGCGATCATGCGTCGGGCGCTCGAGGACGGCGCCCGCGGCCTCGCGGGCCTCCGCCCGGAGGTGACCGACGACGCGCTCCGCTCGATCGCGCGCGTGGCCAACGGCGACGCGCGGGTCGCGCTGAACGTGCTCGAAGTCGCCGTCGCGCTGACGCCAGCCACCGCGGGCCGGCGGCACGTCACCGACACGTCCATCCGCGAGGCGGCGCAACGTCGGACCTTGCTCTACGACAAGTCGGGCGAGGAGCACTACAACCTGATCTCGGCTCTCCACAAGTCGCTGCGCGACTCGGATCCGGACGCCGCACTGTACTGGCTCACCCGGATGCTCGAGGCAGGGGAGGACCGCTTGTATCTCGCGCGGCGTCTCGTCCGCTTCGCGTCCGAGGACGTCGGCAACGCCGACCCCGTCGCGCTCTCGCTCACGCTCGCGGCCAAGGAGGCCTACGACTTCCTCGGCGATCCCGAAGGCGAGCTGGCGCTCGCCCAGGCGACGCTCTATCTGGCGCTGGCGCCGAAGTCGAACGCCGTGTACGTCGCCTATAACGAGGCCAAAGAGGACGTGACCCAGCGGCCGGCGGAGCCGGTGCCGCTGCACATCCGCAACGCGCCCACGCGCCTCATGAAGGACCTCGGCTACGGCGCCGGCTACCAGTACGCGCACGACGCGCCGGACGCTCGCGTGGACCAGGACGACCTGCCGGAGGCGCTTCGCGGCCGCCAGTACTACCGCCCGACCGAGCGGGGGCTCGAAGCCGACCTTGGACGGCGGCTCGCCGAGTGGAGACGCTGGCGCTCCGAACACCGAAGCCCTAGGGTATAGGCCATGTGGCCGCTCAATCTCCTCAAGCGGCGCCACTGGATCTTCCTCGGGGCCTGCGTCCTCTTCCTGCTCTCGTACTTCGGCTTCATCGGCTGGGGCAAGGTCGGCCAGGCGCTCGAGCGCCTCGCGGATCAGCCTGCGGTGCGCGAAAGGTTCGCGACGCCCATCGGTCGCGGGGAAGCGATCGTCACCTCGTTCATGTTCTTCCTGCTCACCCCGCTGGCGATCGGCGCCGCGCTTGGGATCATGGCCTTCTTCGGGGCGATCGGCGCCGGCCTTTTGCGGGCGATCCTGCCCCTCCGTGACGCCCCGGACTACGTCTTCCTGACTGTCGCGTATGTGGGCGTTTTCATCGGGATCTGGCTCGCCCGCGGGTACTGGACGGGGCCGGCCTGGGAGTTCATCGGCCTCATCGCCAAGGCCCTCCTCATCGCGACCGGTCCAGCCTGATCGGGTTCGGCGGGCCGCCCGCCCTCTGCTGCTAAAATGGCGAGTATGCCTCGCCTGCGTGTAGGCGTGGTCTTTGGCGGACGCTCCGGCGAGCACGAGGTGTCGCTCGCCTCCGCGGCCTCCGTCATCGCCGCCCTCGAAGAGCGCGGTCACACGGTCGTCCCCATCGGCATCGCCCGCACCGGACGCTGGGTCGTGGGCGGCGACCCTTTACGCGCGCTGGCCGCCGAGGCGCGCGTCGCGCTGCCGTCGAACGATGCCGACGGCGCCGTGAAGAAGGCGCTCGCCAACCGCGCCGAAGCCGCCGAGAGCGCGGCGGTCGAGGGCCTGGCCCGCACCGAGCCCGCCGGAAGCCTCCCGCTCGAGCTCCGCCAGGGGCTCGACGTCGTGGTGATCATGCTGCACGGACCCTACGGTGAGGACGGCACGATCCAGGGCCTCTTCGAGCTGGCCGACGTGCCGTACGTGGGCGCCGGGGTCCTCGCGTCCGCCGTCGGCATGGACAAGGCCACGATGAAGGCCGTGTTCCAGTCCCACGGCCTGCCGATCGTCGAGCACATCGTCGTCACGCGGCACGAGTGGCGGCAGGCCGCCGACCGGGTCGTCGCGCGCGTGGCCGAGACCGTCGGCTTTCCGTGCTTCGTCAAGCCGGTGAACCTGGGCTCGAGTGTCGGGATCAGCAAGGTGCCAAACCGCGGAGCGCTGGCCGCTGCGATCGATCTGGCCGCGCGGTACGACCGCAAGATCATCATCGAGCGCGCGGTGAACGCGCGCGAGATCGAGGTGAGCGTGCTCGGTAACGACGAGCCGATCGCGTCGCTGCCGGGCGAGATCAGCTTCGACGCCGACTGGTACGACTACTCCACCAAGTACCTCGAGGGTCAGTCGCGCCTGACGATCCCGGCGCCGGTCTCGCCCGAAACCACCGCGCGGCTCCAGGAGCTGGCGATCGCGGCCTTCCGCGCGATCGACTGCTCGGGCATGGCGCGCGTCGACTTCTTCGTCGAGCGCGACCGCGGTCGCGTGCTGGTCAACGAGATCAACACGATCCCCGGGTTCACCGCGACGAGCGCCTACGCCAAGATGTGGGCGGCCTCGGGTCTCGGCTACACGGATCTGGTCGATCGCCTGATCGAGCTCGCCCTCGAGCGACATCAGAGCAAGGGAACCGCCGGGTGAGGGCCGCTTGACCGCCGTCGTGGGGCTCGCGGGCCGAGGCGCGCCCGTAGATTGTTGATCGCCGACGTCGTCATCGCGGGCGGCGGCACGGGGGGACACACGAGCCCTGGCCTCGCGGTGGCTGCCCTCCTTCGCGAGCGCTCGATCGCGTGCGCGTGGATCGGCTCTCGCTCGGGGATCGAGGCCCAGCGCGTGCCGCAGAGCGGAATCCCCTACGTCGCGATCTCCACCGGGAAGCTCCGGCGCTACTGGGCGTGGCAGAACGTCGGCGATCTCGCCGTGAACGTGCCGATGGGCATGCTCGGCGCCGTGCGCGCCCTGCGAGCGCTTCGTCCCAAGGTCGTCTTCGGCACGGGCGGCTTCGTCGCCCTGCCGGTGATGGTCGCGGCGGCGATCCTGCGCGTGCCGATCGTGCTGCACGAGCAGACCGCGGTGCCGGGGCTCGCGAATCGAGTCGGCGCCCGGTTCGCCCGCCGCATCGCGGTCACGTTTCCCGACAAGACCGGGAGCTTCCCCGCCTCCCGCGTGGTCGTGACCGGCAACCCGCTCCGGCCGGAGCTCCGGACGGGCTCGCGGTCGAGCGCGATCGCGCGCTTCCAGCTCCAGCCGGACGTCCCGCTCGTCTACGTCACCGGGGGTGCCCTGGGCGCTCATCGGATCAATCGGGTCGTGGGCGACGCGCTGTCCGCCCTCCTCGCCCACGTCCAGATCATTCACCAGTGCGGCGACAACGCCGGCACGGGCGATCGTCAGTGGCTCGAGGCGCGGCGCGCCGCGCTGCCTGCGAACCTGGCTCGGCGCTATACCGTCGTGCCCTATGTCGGGGCCGAGCTGGCCGAGATCTACGCCGCGGTGGCCTTGGTCGTGGCCCGAGCCGGAGCCGGGACGGTGAACGAGTGCTGCCAGCTCGGAGTTCCCGCGCTCTACGTGCCGCTTCCTGGGACCAGCGGCGACGAGCAGACCGAGAACGCGCGGCTCGTCGAGCGGGCGGGCGGCGCCGTCGTCCTTCCCCAGCCGATGCTCACCGTCGAACGGCTCGAGCGCGAGGTCAGGGCGCTCGTCTCGGATCCGGCTCGGCTCAAACAGATGGGTGAGCACGCGCGTACGCTCGCGGTTCCCGACGCAGCCGAGCGGATCGTCGCGGTGCTGACCGAGTTCTGTCGTTGATCGTTCGCCGGGGCACCGCCGGGGGCTCGCCTACCTTGCAGGGTCGCTAGGGAGAAGGACGACGACCGCGCAGGTCGAAGCGCAGCGCGCAGCCCTCGCATCGCGGCCGCGCGCGGCAATTCGACTTGCCGACCGCCACGAGCAGCGCGTGAAACTCGTTGAACAGATCGGGATCGGACGGCAAATGCGCTTCGAGCCAGCCGCGGACGTCTTCATACCCCGCGCGGGGATCGATCAACCGATGGCGAGCCAGGACCCGGCGCGCGTAGGCGTCGGCGACGAACACCGGCCGTCCCGCCGCGTAGAGCAGGATCGCGTCGGCCGTCTCGGGTCCAAGGCCGGGGATCTCGAGCAACTCGGCCCGGAGCGCGCCGAGCGGCATCGTCCGCAACCGGCCGAGCCTTCCGTGCAGGCGTTCGAGTATCCAGCGGGTCAGCGCCCGGAGCCGGCGCGCTTTCACCCGCTGAGTGCCCGCCGGCCGAATCACCCGGGCCAGGCTCTCGGGTTTGAGCGCGGCGAGCCGCGTGGGAGCCAGCAAGCCGCGCGCGCGAAGCGCCGCGATGGCGCGGGCGCCATTGACCCACGCGGTGTGCTGGGTGAGGACGGCGCCCAGGGCGATCTCGTACGGCGAACGGCCCGGCCACCAGCGTTGCGGGCCGAAGCGCCGGTGGAGCGCCGCGTAGAGCCGGAGAAGCCTGGCCTTGACGCGATCGCGGGGCGGACCGGGAATCCCGCCCCGCGGCGGCGAGGCTGAGCCGATGCCAGGGCTCATCGTTCTCCTCCAGGCGCTGATACTCGCGGTGAGCGGGCCCCCCACCTCACCCGAGTACCTGCCAATCCGCGTGGCCGAGGCCGAAGGCTACTTCGCCGCGGAGGGCCTCGCGGTGACCGTCAGGACGACGCGGGCCGAATCCGGGGCCGCCGAAGCGCTCGCTCAGGGCCAGGCGGACCTCGCCGCCACGACCCTCGAGGCGATTCTGCGCTTCGGCCTGCGGGCGACGACGAGCCAGGCTCCGCGGCTCCTCTTCGGGCTGACGGCCGCGCCGCCGGTCGCGCTGCTGGTCGCCGGGCCCCACGCGGACACCGTGCGCTCGATCGAGGACCTGTCCGCGATGCGCGTAGGGGTGACGACGCCCGGCGCCCCGGAACACGCCTGGTTCGGTTGGCTTCTGGCGCGGGCGGGCATGAGCATCGCGCAAGTGCGAGTGAGGAGCCTCGGCGAGCGCGGGCTCGTGGCCGCCATGGACTCCGGCGAGGTCCACGTGGCACTCGTCCCCGAGCCGATTGCCTCTCAGCTCCTGAGTCAGGGCCGCGTCAAGCTGCTCGCCGATTTTCGAACGCCGCGCGCTGCGGCCACCGTGCTCGGGTCGAGCACGGTGAACGCGGCGGTCTTCGCGCGGGTCGACCGGCGCCCGCCGGATCGCGAGCTGGCGGCTCTGGTCCGCGCCCTCCGCAAGGCCGAGCAGCGGATCCGCGCCGGGGAGGCCCGAGACCTGGCCGGACGGCTCCCGACTCGCGTGGTCGGCGAATTCGCTGACTTCGAGGCGAGGCTCGCCGCCTCCCGCACGCTCTACTTGCCGCGACGGCCTCGTCTCGGCGGATCAGCTTCAGCAGACGATCTCGATCATCCGGACCCACACAGCGCTGCCGCAGTCCGTGAAGATCCCGCGGCCGGAGGACATGCTGCTTCAGATCAAGCCCTCGGCTCGCTGACGACGCCGAACCCCTCCAGCAAACGGCGCGTCGCGTCCACCGGCAACCCCACGACGTTGGTATACGAGCCGACGAGGCCGTCGACCAGCGCCCCGTTCAGGTCCTGGATCGCATAACCGCCCGCCTTGTCGAACGGCGACCCCGACGCCACGTAGCTGGTGATCGTCGCGTCTGAATAGGCCGCCATGAGGACACGGCTCACCGCGGTCGTCGACGCCGCACGGCCGCTCGTAGCCTCGACGACCGCGACGCCCGTGATGACCTCGTGCTCCCGCGCCCGCAACCGCACGAGCATCCTCCGCGCCTCCTCAGGCCCCTCCGGCTTCCCGAGCACCATCCCGTCGATGACCACCACGGTATCCGCCGCAAGCACCACCCCGGCTCCGACCCGACTCGCCACCGCCCGAGCCTTCCGCAACGCCAACCCGGCGACGGCGTCCCCGATAACTCCGGCCGCGAGAGTCTCGTCGACATCGCTGGGAACAACCTCGAACTCCGCCCAAATCCTACGCAGAAGCTCCCGACGTCGCGGGGACTGAGACGCCAGAATCAACCTCACGGCTCTAGGCGGGGCGCCGGGCGAGGCCCTGGGGGTGCCGGCCGGGGTCTGTGTAGGCAGCGTTGGTCTCGCGAGGCGCACGATAGCATTAGAATCCCGGATCGCAGCAGTCAGACCCCGGCCGGCACCCCCAGGGCCTCGCCCGGCGCCCCGCCTAGAGACGGCGAAGGGCGAGAGTGGCGAGGACGACCCCGACGACGCCCACCAGGTTGACCTTGAGGCTGAGCCCGAAGGTCATGGCCAGGAATTTCAGGTCGACCGTCGCGGGCGGCATCAGCCCGATCATCGGGCCGCGGGTGATCAATTCGCGGGCGTTGCCGGCCGGGAGGAGACTGCCGAGAAGCTCTCCCAGCAGAGAGCCGACGACTAGGCCGGCCAGGACGACCAGGATGATCAGCCCGATGCCACGCTGGGCTGCCATCTGGGAACGGGCTCAGGTGACGATCAGGGGGTTCGCGTCGGTGACGACCCGGGTCTGCTTCGCGACGCTCTTGCGGATGAACTTCGGCAGGCTGAACGCATGCTGGTGGGTCACGCCGTCCCAGTACTCGAGCGTGCCCTTGATCCGCTCGGCGATCAGCTTGTCGACGCTCTTGGCGTCCTGCTTGTTGGGGTCCACCTTCTTCGAGGCGACGATGAACCCCCACGGAGTGCCGAAGCACGAGACGAAAGTCTGATACCCGGCGACGACGGGAAAGACCTCCCGCAGGGTTCGGTGGATCGACGTGAAGAAGGCGAGCTCGCCGCGCTTGGTCATCCCGGCCTGCATCGACATCGTCCCGCCGGGCGTGAGCCGGTCTTTCACGAGCGAGTAGAACTCCCGGGTGAACAGCATGCAGGCCGGCCCTTCCTCGAGCGGCTCGACGAGGTCGACCGAGATGAAGTCGAAGCGCTCCTTGCTCTTCTCGAGGTAGCCGCGCGCGTCCTCGTGCCGCACCTCGGTCCGGGGGTCGTCGAACGCGCCCTGATGCATCTCCGGCAGGTGAGTCTTGCAGAGCTCGACCACCTCGCCGTCGATGTCGACCATGACGGCCCGAGTGATGGAGGGGTAGCGGAGAATCTCCCGGAGCGTGGCGCCTTCGCCCCCGCCGATCACCAGGGCGCTGCGGGGCGCCGCTTCGGTGGCCAGCAGGCCCGGGTGGACCAGAGCCTCGTGATAGATGAACTCGTCGCCCTGGCTCGACTGGATGCGGCCGTCGAGCACGAGCGTCTTGCCATACGAGGCGGTCTGCAGTATTTCGACGTGCTGAAACTTGGTCTGGGCCTCCACGATCGTCTTGGCGATGGCATGCATATGCCCTTCGAAGGCGGTCGTGGTCTCGATGAACCACTTATGGGACTGCGAGCTGATCAACTGACCGGAACCGGGCTCTTGTTGACGATCGGTACCGCCGAGTTGAGGAACATGCCGCGCTGCATCTCGACGATCGACGTCCGCTCGGCGGCGAACTGCTCGACCAGGTAGTTGGCGGCAACCTCCGGCTGCAGGACCTCGCCGCAGGAGAAGATGTCGACCGCTGCGTACCGGTACTCCGGCCAGGTGTGGATCGCCAGGTGGGACTCCGCGATGACGACGACTCCGCTGATCCCGAACGGATTGAACTCGTGAAAGACGACGTCGACGATGGTCGCTTGAGCCCGCTTCGCGGCTTCTATGAGGGCTCCCTTGACGGCCTCGAGGCTGTTGATGGCGTCAGGGTCGCAGTCGAACATCTCGAGCAGCAGGTGTCGTCCCAGAGCGTTCAAGCCAGTGGTCCCCCTTTCGATCCGTTCATCTACCGCACGTCTCCTGCGACGTTTTGTTCACGTCGCGATTGCGCTCATTCAGTCCGAAAACTGTCCGAAAAAATTTCGTTTATTAATAAAAACTTGTTTCACTGTAGGGTCCGTTTTCACCCATTGCAAGAAAAAAACGCTTTTCCGACGCCTCGGAGCGCTGCGAACGCGCGGTGGAGCGGCCGCGCAGCGCCGCCGAGCGCGTGGAGCGCCGGCCGGAGCGCCGCGGAGAGGCGGCGCGAGCGCCGAATCGCCACCGACTTCGTCGGTCACGACCCCAGAGCGTGTCAGACGCGCCGCGGAGCGCGGGCGGAGCCGGCCTCGCGGCGGCAGACGCGGTCTCCGACTCCCGCCGAGAGCGTCGCCGCGCCGCTAAGCGGGGCGGCGTCGGGTGCCGGTCGCGAGCCCAGGCTCCTCGCGGCTCGCCGCTCCTTCCCAACGGCCGCGACTCCGCAGTTTCCACTTGCAATCGATCGGTGAGTCGCTAGAGTGACGAAGAAATATGCGCTCGGTATCTCCGACATTCATCGGCTGCCATCTTCCGCTCGCTGACGCCCGGATCGTCGTCTACGGCATTCCTTTCGAAGGGCGGGTGAACCTCCGCAAGGGCGCCGACGCGGGAACGCTCGACGTCCGGCTCGGCTCCGAGTCGATCGAGACGTACTCGCCCGCGCTCAAGCGCGACCTCGAAGATCTGGCGATCGCCGACATCGGCGACTGCGAGCTTCCCGACGGGGCGCCGCCCCGCGAGCAGCTCGACGCCGCGCGCGAGCAGATCGCCGCCTGGTGGCGTCCGGGGCTCATCCCGTTCATGCTCGGTGGAGACCACACGGCCACCGTGTCCGTGATCGAGGTGCTCGGGCCGGCGTTCCCCGACCTCCGCATCCTCCACCTCGACGCGCATCCGGACCTGCGCGAGGAGTTCCTCGGCGAGCGCTACAACTACGCCTCGGCCCTCGCCCGCGTGATGGACGTCGTCCCGCCGGAGCGCGTCTACCAGGTCGGGATTCGCACGGGCGCCCGCGAGGAGTACCACCGCCGCCGGCCCCACTTCTTTCCGATGTACCCGATGGTGGCCGGCCACCCGGTGGAGGTCGTCCGCGGGCTGCTGCCGGAGCTCCGACGGCATCCCCTCTACGTCACGATCGACATCGACGTGCTCGACCCGGCCGAGGCGCCGGGGACGGGCTCGCCGGAGCCCGGCGGGCTACGAGTGCCCGAGCTGGTCGAGATCGTCCGCATGCTCGAAGGCTGCCGGATCATCGGCGGAGACCTCGTGGAGGTCGCGCACGCCTGGGATCCCTCCGGCCGGACCGGCATCGCCGCTTCGTGGGTGATCCGGGAGGCGCTCCTGGCGTGGTGGGGAGGCTCCAGCTGAGGCTGGCCGAGAAGAGCCGGGTCCGGGAGTACAGCGCGCCCCGGTTCTACGAGATCGCGTTCGAGCTGAACCGGAAGGGCGAAGTCGACTTCCTGGTCCATTGCTTCAAGCGGTTTTCTCGCCGGCCCGTCCGCCGGGTCGTCGACATCGCCTGCGGCACCGGCCCCCACCTCCTGCGGCTCGCCGACCGAGGCTACACGATGTCGGGCCTCGACCTGTCACCGCGGAACATCCAGTTCTTGCGCGAGCGGTTCGCCAAGAAGGGACACGAGGGCGAGCTGGTCGTCGGCGACATGACCGACTTTCGTCTCGCGCACCCGGTCGACGCGGCGATCTGCATGCAGGATTCGCAGGGCCACCTGCTGAAGACCGAGCAGCTCGTCGCCCACCTGAGGGCGGTCGCGCGGTGCCTGAAGCGCGGCGGGCTCTATGTCTTCGACCGCTACATGGTGTCCTCCTGGACCAACCCGGCGCGGCGCTGGACGTGGTCCAAGCGACGCGGCCGGCTGATCGTGCGCGCCTCGTTCTCGGCCCTCAACGACGTCGATCCGGTGAGCCAGGTCTTCCGCGAGCGCATGACGCTCGAGGCGATCGAGAACGGCACGCGGCGCCTCTACCGCCAGACGCACCTGTCGCGCATGGTCTTTCCGCAGGAGCTGAAGACGGTGGTCGAGCTGGCAGGAGGCTTCGAATTCGTCCAGTGGTTCTTCGGCTTCAAGCCGCACCAGGTCCTCGAGCGGTCGCGGCATCCCATCATCATGGTCGTCGTCCTCCGCAAGAAGTAAGTCGCCGTGGCACGGCAGCCTGAGGGCGCTCTCGCCCGAGGCGGGGCTCGTCGCGTGGCGCGGGCATCTCGCGCGAAGCCGCCGGCCGCGCTCGAGATCGGCCGGCGCGTTTTCCTGCGTGCCCTCACCGCCGGCCACCGAGACGAGCTCCTGGCTCTGATCGAGACGAGCCGGGCCGCGCTACGGCCGTGGGTCGCGCCGCCGGCCAGTCGCGCCGAATTCGGCGCCTACTTGAGGCGGTCTCGGCGTCCGACGGAGCGCGCGTTCCTGGTCTGCCGGCTCGAGGACCGTGCGATCGCGGGCGTGATCAACGTGAGCCAGATCTTCCACGGCAACTTCCGAAGCGCGTACCTCGGCTACTACGCCGGGGCTCGGTTCATCGGGCAGGGATACATGAGTGAGGGCCTGCGCCTGGTGCTCCGCCACGCCTTTGGCGCGCTCGGCCTGCACCGGCTCGAGGCGAACATCCAGCCGAAGAACCGCGCGTCGATCCGTCTGGTCCGCCGGGCCGGCTTTCGACGCGAAGGGTTCTCGCCGCGCTACCTGAAAGTACGCGGCCGATGGCGCGACCACGAGCGCTGGGCGATCACCGCGGAGACGAGCGGGCGGTGAAGCGCGGCCGGCCGGCGCTCCGCCTCAAGCGCGGGCACGAAGCCGCGCGGACCCATCCCTGGATCTTCAAGGGGGACGTGGCGGACGTCAGTGACGTCGAGCCGGGCTCGGCCGTCGCGGTCGTCGACGCGGGCGGGAGCTTCGTGGGGCGCGGCTTCTACAACCCGCGACCCGCCCTGTGCTGCCGCATCCTCACCTGGACCGACGAGCCGCTCGACGGCGCCTTCTTCCGGCGCCGGCTCGATGCCGCCGTGAGCCTGCGCGCGCGCGGCCACGCCCAGGGGCCGCCCACGCTCTGCCGCCTGGTCTGGAGCGAGGCCGACGGACTGCCGGGGCTGGTCGTGGATCGCTACGGCCCCGTCCTGGTCACCCAGTGCCTCACCCTCGGGATGTCGCGCGCGCGTTCGCTCGTGACGGAGGCCCTCGGCGCGATCGTGCCCGACACATCCGTCTTCGACATGGACGAGCCGCATTCCGCCCAGCTCGAGGGTTTTTCGGCCGCCATCGGCTGGGCCGGCGGCTCCGGCCCGAGGACGGTACGGGTGGTCGAGGGCGGTGTCACCTGCGAGGTGACCATCGGCGCCGGCCACAAGACCGGCCTCTATCTCGACCAGCGCGAGAACCGGGCGCGCGTCGGCGCGCTGGCCCGCGACCGGGAGGTCCTCGACGCCTTCAGCTACACCGCCGGCTTTGCCTGCCACGCGTTGCGCGGCGGCGCGCGGCGGGCCATCTGCATCGAGTCCTCGCCGGAGGCGATCGCCGCGGCTCGCCAGAATCTCGAGCTCAACGGCTTCACGGCCCGGGCGGAGATTCGCGCGTCGAACGTCTTCGACGAGCTGCGGCGCCTCGAGCGCGACGGCGCGCGCTTCGGGGTGATCATCCTGGATCCGCCGCCGTTCGCGCGCAGCCGCTCCGCGCTCGACGCGGCCGCGCGCGGCTACAAGGAGATCAACCTGAGAGCCCTGCGGCTCCTCGAGCGCGGCGGTCACCTCTTCACGTTCTCCTGCTCCCACCACGTGTCCGACACGATGTTCGACGAGATCTGTCGCGACGCGGCCGCCGACGCCGGCGTGCGGCTTCGCGTCGTCGCTCGCCTCGGCCAGGCAAGCGATCATCCCGTCCTCCTCTCGATCCCCGAGACTCGCTACTTGAAGGGTTTGCATCTCGAGAGCCTCTAATCTCACGGTTGGCGGCGGCGGGGGTTCGGGGTGGTGGGGGTACGGGTCCGGCTGCGCCACCCACTCGCCCGAATCGCAGCGCTTCGCGCTGCGCACGGGACGAGGGGGTCCCACTCCGCCAGACCCGCACCCCCACCATCCCGAACCCCCCGCCGTCTCCCGTTCACTCCACTACGTAGCTTCCGCTCCTACGTAGCTCCCGCAGGCCGCTGGCGCGATGTCAACGCGTCGCCGTCTACGGCGCGGCGTCTCGAATCGCGGCATGTCGTTCTGCAGTCACTTCCGTCGGGCGCTATGCATGAACGCAGAGGTCGGCGGGGTGCGGGCGGGGCGAGGGGCTGAGGGCCCACGAGCAGCGTAGTGGGACCCCCTCGTCCCGTGCGCAGCGCGAAGCGCTGCGATTCGGGCGAGTGGGTGACGGAGCCGCTCGTGGGCCCCCAGCCCCTCGCCCCCGCCCGCACCCCGCCCGCGCCCCGCCGAAACGCCTCCGAGAGAGCTACCAGGAGCGAGTTTGGCCGTGCTGGAGGATCCAGACGCGGTCCGGGTGCAGGCCGAGGCGACGGGCTTCGGCGGCCAGGCGCTGGGGCGGATCCTCGAGCGGTTCGTCGGCGAGATCGAAGGTGCCCCAGTGGATCGGGACGAAGTGCTGTCCGCGAACGTCGGTGAACGCCCGGAGCGCTTCCTCCGGGGAGGTGTGGCTGGCTCGCATGATGACGGCGGGCACGTAGGCCCCGATCGGCAGCGCTGCCAGGTCGAACGGGCCGAGCCGCGCCCCGATCTCCTTGAGTCCGTCGAAGTAGGCCGTGTCGCCCGCGAAGTACAGGCGCTTGGCTTTGCCCGCGACGACCCAGCCGCTCCAGAGGCGGCGGTTACGGTCCCAGAGCGTCCGTCCCGAGAAGTGCTGCGCCGGGACGCAGGTAAAGGCGAGCCCGCGCACGTCGCGGAAATCCCACCAGTCGAGCTCGTCGACGTCGGTGACCCCGATGCCCGCGAACCAGCGCTTGAGCCCGAGCGGGACGAGGAATCTCGGCCGATGCTCGGCGGCGAGGCGCTGGACCGTCGCGACGTCCAGATGATCGTAGTGATCGTGCGAGATCAGGACGATGTGGATCGGAGGCAGATTCTCGAACGGGAGGCCTGGCTGCGAAACCCGCCGCGGCCCGGCGAACGAGACCGGGCCCGCGCGCGCCGACCAGTTGGGATCGGTCAGGACGTTGACGCCGTCGAGCTGGATCAGCAAGGTCGCGTGACCCACCCACGTCACGGTCGCCGCGCCGCGGTTGTCGAGAATGGCCGCGAGATCACTGGCGGTCGACGGGAAGGTCGCGCTCCGCGGCGTGAACGTGGACGACCAGACACGTGAGACGAAGAACGTGAAGCGCGTCCAGCCGCCGGCCGGCTCGTACGACGGATTGACGTTGGCGAATCCGTTCTCGCGATGATGCGCGGGAGCGCCCGGCACCGGCCCTCCGACCGAGGAGCATCCGGTCGCGAGCAACACCAGCAGGAGCGCCGCGCTCCGGCGCAAGGTCAGGCGGCGGGCTCCCCGAGCGGGAGCTCGACGATGAACGACGCCCCGCCGTCATCGCAGTTTTCGGCGCGCAGAACGCCGCCGAGCTCGGTGACGATCCCGTAGGAGACGGACAGGCCGAGTCCGCTGCCCTCACCGGGCGGCTTGGTCGTGAAGAACGGATCGAAGATGCGCGGCAGCGCCTCGGCGGGGATCCCCGGACCCGTGTCGCGCACCTCGACGCAGGCGTAGCGGTCGGACGGCCACACCCGCACCGTCAGCACGCGAGGCGCCGGGTGCTTGGACATCGCCTGGTACGCGTTCTGGACGAGGTTGAGCAGCACGACCTGCAGCTGGTTCTCGTCGGCCCACACGAAGGGGCACGAGGCGAAGTCGGTGACCACGCGCACGTTGTCCTGCTGGAGCTGATACCCCTTCAGCTCGAGAACCCGACGCGCCTGATCGGCCACCGAGCACGGCCGCCGCTCCGGCGTGTAGTGCCGCGCGAACAGGAGCAGGTTCTGCACGATGCGGGCGGCGCGCCCGGCCTCCTCGGCCACGATGCCGAGACGATCGCGCACGTGCGAGGTGGTCTCGGGGTGCGTGAGCAGCAGATGCGTCTGGCCGAGGATCGTCGTCAACGGATTGTTGATCTCGTGCGCCACTCCCGAGGCCAGCTCGCCGACCGCCTTCATCTTCTCGGCGTGGATCAGCTGGGCGTGCGCGCGCTTGATCTCGTCGAGCTGGTGGAGTGATTCGGAGTAGAGGCGCGCGTTGTCGAGCGCCAGGCCGATCTGGTCGGCGGCGGCTTCGACCAGCGCCAGCTCGGGCTTGTCGAAGGGCTCGCGGGTCTTGCGGCCGAGCGAAAGCGTTCCGAGGATCTGGCCGCGGCTGTGAATCGCCACGCACACGAAGCCGAGGATCTGCTCGCGTCGCACCGCGGCCTTGGCGCTGGGCAGGACGTTCGGATCCTCGTAGTTTCGATCGAGACGGATGGTCTTGCCGGTTTGCGCGACGCGCCCGATGAGCCCTGCCCCGACGGGCAAGGCGCGATTCACTTCGCGCAGACGCGTGGACATCCCCCGCTCGCCTCGGAGCTCGAGCGTCTTGCCGTCCTGGGACAGGAGATGGAGGCTCGAGATCTCGTGGCCGGTGACACGCGTCAGCGCTTCGACCGCGGTGCGCAGAACGTCCTCGACGTCGAGCGTACGGCTGACCGCCTCCGCGACCCTGTGGAGGATCTTGAGGTGCGGCTCGACGTCCGGGCGCGGATGGGCCCGGCGTCGGCGGTCAACCGACCGCGGGGAGTGACCGGCGCGCCGCTTCAAGCGCTGACTCCACGAGCGCCCGGTCTGCGGCCGGGAGATCACCGAACTCGGCGGCGACATCGAGGAGCAGCTTCATCTCGGAGAGGTGCTCACCGGCGATCGCGCATCGTCCGGCGGTCGCGTTGCGGGCCGCGGCGAGTGCGGCCGCTTCGATGCGCTCGCCCGTCGAGATTCGCGCGGGCGGCTCCATGACGCGCGCGGCGCTGAACGCGGCGCGGGTCAGATACGTCCACGGGTCGTCCTTCGTGGCGCCGCCGCCCGGGGTCGTGTCCCCCATGCGCGAGAGGCCGGCCGCGACGGCCCGGTCGAGGTAGTCGAAGTCGAAGGGTTTCGCGACATAGTCGAAGGCGCCGAGCCTGAGCGTCTCTTTGGCGAGGCCGACGTCCTCGTTCGCGGTCACCATGATGACCGGGACGCGCTCGTCGAACGCGCGGATCTGCCGGAGGACCTGCACCCCGTCGAGCCCGGGCATGCGCACGTCGAGCAGGACCAGGTCCGCCCGACCACCTCGGACCACGGTCAGCGCCTCGACCCCGCTCCCCGCGGCTTCGACGGCGTACCCCTCGGTGGCGAAGTACTCGGCCAGGACCTCGCGCACGGGGGCTTCGTCGTCAACGACCAGGATCCGCCCAAGGGCCATCAACCAGTATTCTACCCCAGGGATGCTCCCTGACACTCAGCCCCCGGCACGCGCCACGAACGTGTAGGCCAGCTCCAAAGCCGCGTCAAGCTTGGCCGGATCCTTCCCGCCCGCCTGGGCGAGGTCCGGCCGGCCGCCCCCACCGCCGCCGACAGCCTTCGCGACCTCCTGGATGAGCTTGCCCGCCTGGAAGCGCGCGGTCAGATCCTTCGTCACCGCCGCGATGAGGTTGACCTTGCCGTCGACGACGCTCCCGACGCAGACAATTCCGGAACCCAGGCGATTACGCAAGGTGTCAGCGACCGCGCGGAGCCCGTCGGCGTCGAGCCCGTCGATCCGGCCGGCGATCACGGCGACCCCGTTGACCTGGCGCGCCGCCTTGACGAGGTCCTCGGCGCGCGAGCGCGCGAGCCGTCCTTCGAGCTCCGCCAGCTGCTTTTCGAGCGCGCGCTGCTCGTCCAGAAGCTTCTGGAGTCGCTTCGGCACGTCGAGCGGGCCGATCTTCAAGAGCTCGGCCGCCTCGCGAAGCGCCGCTTCCTTGCGGGCCACGCTCTCGATCGCCGCGGACCCCGCGACCGCCTCGACACGACGGACGCCGGACGCGACAGCGCCCTCGCCGGCGACCTTCAGGAGCCCGATCTCGCCGGTTCGATCCAGGTGCGTCCCGCCGCACAGCTCGGTCGAGAAGTCGCCGATCTTGATGACGCGCACGCGGTTGCCGTACTTTCTCGCCGAACAGCGCCATCGCGCCCATCCGCAGCGCCTCGTCGAGGTCCATCTCGGACTGGCTCGACGGGCGTGTCTGGCCTGGACCTGCTCGTTCACCAGCTCTTCGATCTGCTCGACCTCACGGTCCTTCAGGGAAGCGCCGTGCGAAAAGTCGAAGCGCAGGTGATCCGGCGCCACGAGCGAGCCGGCCTGCGTCACGTGGGTTCCGAGCACCTGGCGCAGGCCCGCGTGGAGCAGGTGCGTGCCCGTGTGATGCCGCCGCAGCCCCTGCCGGCGCGGCGACTCGATGCTGACCGCGACGTCCTCGTTTTCGTGGAAGCCGCCGCTCACGACCTTGACCCGGTGCACGATCAGCTTGGAGCCGCGGTAGTACGTGTCGACGATCTCGCCGCGGCCGCTCCGACCGACGATCGTGCCGGTATCGCCCATCTGGCCGCCGGATTCCGCATAGGCCGGCGTCCGGTCGAGGATCATCTCGACTTCGGCGCCCTCGGCCGCCTCGGCGAGCCGGCGGGGCCCGTCGGCGCCGGCGTCGACGATCGCCAGGATGCGTGCCGGCGAGGCGAGCGAGTCGTAGCCCGACGAACTCCGTCGAGGAAATCTCGGCGACCGAGCCGCTGGTAGACGGCCGACGTCGCGGCGTCCGTCCCCGCCGCCGAACGCCGCCCCCGCGCGCGCCCGCGCGCGCTGCGCTTCCATCTCCGGCGTCCCGGCGGCGTCGAGTCGCCTCGGTCACCCGCCAGCCGGCGTCCTGGAAGACTCTCCTCGGCCAGGTCGCATCGGGAAGCCGTACGTGTCGTAGAGCGTGAACAGGAAGCGGCCGTCGATCATCCGCCGCGTGCCCCTCGCCGTGCTCGGCGGCGTACTCCTTGATCCTGAGCATGCCGGTGTCGAGCGTCTCGGCGAAGCGCTCTTCCTCGCCGCGGATCGCGTCCTCGATCCGCGCGCCGGTCGGTGGCGATCTCCGGATACGCGTCGCCCATGAGCCTCGACGACCCAGTCGACGGCCCTCCACAAGAACGGGCTCCGTGAGCCCGAGCATCCGGCCGTGGCGCATGGCGCGCCGCATGATCCGGCGCAGCACGTAGCCCCGCCACTCGTTCGAGGGCATGACGCCGTCGGCGATCAGGAACGTGGTCGTGCGCGCGTGGTCGGCGATGACCCGCATCGACACGTCGTCGGCCTCGGCGGTCGCCGGTAGCTCGTTGCCGGCCGAGCGCTCGCCACGCTCGCGATCAGCGGCGCGAAGCAGATCGGTGTCGTAGTTCGACTGCTTGCCCTGCAGACCGCCGCGATGCGCTCGAGCCCCATGCCGGTGTCGATCGACGGCCGGGGCAGCGGCGTGAGCGTGCCGGCTCGCGTCACGGTTGAACTGCATGAAGACGAGGTTCCAGATCTCCAGCCAGCGATCGCACTCGCAGGCGGGGCCGAGGCACCGGCGGCCCGCGGCCACCTCGGCGCAGGCGATGTGATCGCCCTGGTGGAAGTGGACCTCCGAGCACGGGCCGCAGGGCCCGGTGTCGCCCATCGCCCAGAAGTTGTCCTTCTCGCCCAGGCGCAGGATGCGGTCGTCGCCGAGGCCCGCCACCTGCTTCCAGAGCCCGAACGCCTCGTCGTCGTCGGTGTAGACGGTCGCGATGAGCCGCTCGCGATCGAGCGCCGAGGTCGCGGGTGAGCGAACTCCCACGCGAAGGCGATCGCGTCGGGCTTGAAGTAGTCGCCGAACGAGAAGTTGCCGAGCATCTCGAAGAACGTGTGGTGGCGCGCCGTGCGGCCGACGTTCTCGAGGTCGTTGTGCTTGCCGCCGGCCCGCACGCACTTCTGGCTGGTCGTCGCGCGGACGTAGGGGCGCCGCTCCTCGCCCGAGGAACACGCCCTTGAACTGCACCATGCCCGCGTTGGTGAACAGCAGCGTCGGATCGTCCGCCGGGCACGAGCGGTGAGGAGCGGACGCGCGTGTGCCCTTTCTCTCGAAGTATCGCAGGAACTGCCTCGCGGAGCTCGGCGCCGGTCATTGATTCTTCACGCTCACGATTCGCGCTCGGAAGCGCGGCAATTCGTAACACCGCGCTCACTCCTCGACCGGGACGCCGACGCATCTCGCGGACGACGCGCGCCACCACCGCGCGCGGCGTAGCCGCGTCGCAGCAGATGGTCGCGCAGGCGTCGCGGCGGCGCGCGCGCGGTCGGCGCGCTGGAGCGCCGGCAGGCGCGCGCCGGGCGACGGCGCGGGCCCGCTCGAGCTCGCTCTCGTCGTTGCCCACCGCCCGAGCCGCGGCGAGCGCCGCGCTCGATGAGCGGCGCCGCGACCCGCGCGCCCTCGAGCTCCGCGCGCAGGCGGGCGGGGCCGTACCCGCGCGCGGCGCGGGTCGCGACCCAGTGGCGGGCGAAGGCGGCGTCGTCGAGGTAGCCGCGGGCCGTCGAGGTCGGCGACCACCTCGTCGGCGACGTCGGCCGGCGCGCCCCGCCGGCGCAGACGCGCGGCGAGATCGCGCGTGGTCCAGGCGCGGCGGACGAGGAGGTCGGCGGCCACGAGCCGCGCGGTCCGCGCGTCGAGGCTCGGCGCGGACCGCGTCGGACTCGTTACGATCTCTTGAAGAAGGAGTTCGCCGGTGAGATGGAGAGCCGGCGCTCGCTCGCTCGAGCCGCTCTGCTCGAACGACTGCTCGCCCGTCGAGAAGATGCCGCGGACCTTGAGGTCGAAGTCGTCCGCGTTGGTGGCCGCCTCGCGCGCGGTCTCGTAGGAGATGATGCCGTCGCGATAGAGCTTCAGCAGGCACTGGTCGAAGGTCTGCATGCCGTACTGGGATTGCCCCTGGGCGATGACGCGCGGGATCTCCGGGGTCCGCTTGGCCTCCCGGATACAGTCCTTGATGGCGCCGGTGCCGACGAGCACCTCGACGGCCGGCATCGCGCCCCTCGCCGCCGATCTTCGGGATGAGCCGCTGGGAGACGATGCCGACGATGACGGCCGCGAGCTGGTCGCGGATCTGCTGCTCCTGGTGGGGCGGGAAGGTGCCGATGATGCGGTTGACCGTCTCGCTGGCAGTTCAGCGTGTGGAGCGTCGAGAACACGAGGTGGCCCGTCTCCGCCGCGTGCAGCGCGACCGACATCGTCTCCGGGTCGCGCATTTCGCCGACGAGGATGACGTCCGGGTCCTCGCGGAGCGCGGCGCGCAGCGCGGTGGCGAAGCTCGGCGAGTCGTGGCCGATCTCGCGCTGGCTGACCACGCAGCCGATGTCGTCGTGGGTGAACTCGATCGGATCCTCGATCGTGATGATGTGGTCGTTCCGCGTGCGGTTGATGTAGTCGATCATCGCGGCCAGCGTGGTCGACTTACCCGAGCCGGTGATGCCGGTGACCAGGATGAGGCCGCGGCGCTCCATCGAGAGCTGCTCGAGCACCTCGGGCAGCCCCAGCTCCTCGAACTTCGGCTTCTTCGACGGGATCGACCGCATGACGGCCCGGACCGCGCCGAGCGCCAGGAACATGTTGACGCGGAACCGGCCGAAGTTCGGCACGGCGTACGCCGAGTCGACCTCGCGTCCGTCCATGAGCTGGCGTGTACATCCGCTCGGTGAGGCACCGGCGGGCGATCGCGTCCATGTCCTCGGCCGTGATCACGCCGAGATCCCCCTGGGGCACCAGACGCCCGTGGATGCGGAGGACGACCGGAGCGTTCGGCCTTCAGGTGCAGGTCGGAGGCGCCGCGCTCGACGCCGGTGACCAGGAGCTTGTCGAATTCCATCGGCATGAACCGCTCCTATTTGATCGGCACGGCCGGGCGAAGTCCGAGAGCGTCGCGGATTTTCGCTTCGAGGTCCACGAGCGTCGCCGCGTTGTCCTGCAGCCACTTCTTGGCGTTCTCGCGTCCCTGTCCGATCCGCTCGCTCTTGTACGTGTACCAGGTCCCGGACTTCTCGATGAGGCCGTGGTCCACGCCAGCGTCCAGCACGCTGCCCGTCTTCGAGATGCCTTCACCGTACATGACGTCGAACTCCGCCTCCCGGAAGGGCGGCGCGAGCTTGTTCTTGACGACCTTGACCTTGGTGCGGACGCCCAGCGACTCGGTGCCCTGCTTGATCGCGTCCTGGCGGCGGATGTCGAGCCGCATGGACGCGTAGAACTTCAGGGCGCGGCCGCCCGTCGTGGTCTCGGGGTTCCCGAACATGACGCCGATCTTCTCGCGGATCTGGTTGATGAAGATGACGACCGCGCCCGAGCGCGAGATGGCGGCCGTCAGCTTGCGGAGCGCCTGGGACATGAGGCGCGCCTGCAGGCCGGGCAGCGAGTCGCCCATGTCGCCGTCGAGCTCGGCGCGCGGCACCAGCGCCGCCACCGAGTCGATCACGATGACGTCGACGGCGTTGGAGCGGACGAGCGTCTCGGTGATCTCCAGCGCCTGCTCGCCGGTGTCGGGCTGCGAGATGAGCAGCTCGTCGATGTTGACGCCGAGCTTTCGCGCGTAGATCGGGTCGAGCGCGTGCTCGGCGTCGATGAACGCGGCGATGCCGCCCAGGCGCTGGGCCTCGGCCACGACGTGCAGCGCGAGCGTGGTCTTGCCCGACGACTCCGGGCCGTAGATCTCCGTGACGCGCCCTCGCGGCAGGCCGCCGACGCCGAGCGCCACGTCGAGGGAGATGGCCCCCGTCGGGATGACCGCGATCTCCTCGAGGGGACCGCCCGCAGCCGAGGCGCATGACCGAGCCCTTGCCGAACTGCCGCTCGATCTGCGAGATCGCCAGCTCCAGGGCCTGCCGCCGCTCGCTCTTCGCCTCAGCCATGCGCTTCTCCTTGCATCATCCTCGCACGCCCGCTGCACGTTTCGTTCGTTATCGCTTCCGGCCATTCTAGGAGGCCCTTCCGCGCAAACGCGTCAATGTCCGGACATTTAGACACCGGTCCCGAGCGCGCCGCCCAGGCTCACGGCGGCCAGCTCGGTGTATCGGGCACCCCGCGGGCGCGAGCTCGCTCCGCATCAGCGCCAGGCGCGCGCCACGCGAACCGGGCCGAACGCGCGGCCGGCAGCGGCCCGGAGCGCCTCGGCGAGCGCCGGGTTTCGCGACTGGTCCCGCACCCGGCCGAGCGTGATGTGCGCGGAGAAGGGTCGCGCCTCGCGGGCGAAGCCGAGCTGCGCGAGCGCATCATCGACGCGGCCGGCCAGGTCGCCCATCGCGCCGGCGCCTGTCCGTCACCCCCGCCCACACGACCCGCGGACGCGCCGGCGACGGGAACGCGCCGAGCCCCCCGAGCTCCGCGTCGAACGCGCTCAGGCTCGACGCGGCCCCCCGGAGCGCGCCGACGATCGCGTCGATCCGGGCCTCGGCGACTTCGCCGAGAAACTTCAGCGTGAGGTGAAGGTTCCCGGGTGCCACCCAGGCGACGTCGCGCGCCGCGGGTCGCAACGATTCGATCGCCGCTCCCAGCTCTCCCCGGATGGCATCGTCGAGCAAGATCGCGATGAATGCTCGGATGTCGCCTATGGGGTACCCAGTAGCTGCAGCAGGTTGCGGAGACCCTGTCGCCGTTCGGGGTCGGTCTCGGCGGCAAGCGCGGCGCGAAGATCCGCGATCGCGCCCTGGCGGTCGCCCTTGAGCTCCCGTTCGAGGCCCCGGGCCGCCAGCGCTCGGGGATCGAGCGGCGCGTCCATCCGCGCGGCCGCGGTCGACCCCGAGGAGGGCGAAGAGGAGGGCCGCGGGGCGGCCGCAACCGGCGGGGCCGAGTCGACGGCGGCGAGCATCCGCGTCTTCCGCAGCGCGTCGGGTTCGAGCTCGATCGCCTTCACCCAGTCGCTCGCGGGCCTGATCCGCGTCTGCCGGCGAGCCATCGAGCGCTTCCCCGCGCGAAGAACGTGCTCGGCGTGGCTCGGGCTCTCCGCCAGGGCGGACGTGCAATCGCCGATCGCTCCCTGGTAGTCGCCCTTGGACGTGCGCGCGAGACATCGATTGAAGAAGGGGTTGCCCTCGGCGAGACTCCAGCGCGAGGACCTTCGTGTAGTCCGCGATCGCGCCGTCCAGATCGCCCAGACGCGCCCGGACGATGCCGCGGTTGGCGTACGCCGCCGCCGACTCCGGCGCGCGGCGGATCTCCTCGTCGAACGCCGCGGCCGCCGCGAGGTCCCGGCCTCGCTGGGAAAGAGCAAGACCGCGATCGAGGGGCGTGGTCGTCGAGCACGCGGCCGTGCACCACGACCAGCGCGAGGATCCATCCCCTCACCGACGGTCCCTCAGCGACCGGCGGAGCAGATCGAGCGCCGCCTGGGTCGCCTGCCACTTCACCGCGGCCCGTCGCCACCAAAGTGAAAGCGCCGGGCGAGGGATTCACCCGCGACGACCAGACCAACGAAGACGGTGCCGACGGGCTTCGACGGCGTGCCGCCGTCGGGGCCGGCAATCCCCATGATCGCGAGGCCGCACGACGCCCCCGCCCGCGCGGCGACCCCGCGCGCCATCGCCTCGGCACAGGCGGCGCTGACAGCCCCGTGCGCACGCAGGACCGACTCGGGGACACCGACCAGCTCTTCCTTCGACCCGGTTCGAGTAGGCCACGACACCGCGCTCGACATACGCCGAGGCCCGGGCACGTTGGTGAGGCGGTGGCCCAGGAGCCCGCCCGTGCACGACTCCGCCACGGCCAGCGTCAGCCTGCGCTCGACGAGCAGTCGGCCGACGACCGCCTCGAGGGTGTCACCGTCGCGGCCGTAGCAGTCGTTCGCCGAGGAGCGCGGCGATCGCGGCTTCGGCACTTGGCGAGACTCCGCGCCGCCTCGGCCGGCGTCGAGGCGCGGGCCCGCAGCCTCACCCAGACCTCGCCGTCGGCGGGTATGGTGGAGACGGTCACCTCGCCCTCCCGGCCCAGCCAGTCGATGAGCCGCTCCTCGACATCGGCGGGACCGAGACCCGCCGTCCGGAGCGTCCGGACGAGCGCGGCCCCGCGCCCGCTCGCCCACGCGCGGGCGAAGGGCACCAGATGCTGCTCGATCATCGCCAGGACGCCCCCGTCGCGCGCGAGGACCGCGAAGGCGCGCTGGCCGCTCTCCGAGCGCCCAGCCGGCTTCGCGTCGTCCGCGACCCACACCGTCGCAGCCCTGCGGCAAAAGCGCGAGGCGCTCCGCCCGTCGGGGCAGGGGCCGATCGAGACGTCGGTAGCGCTCCTGCAGCGCGGCCAGGAGCACGCTCGTTGAGCACGAGCCGCGCGCCGGTCGCGCGCGCGAGGACTCGCCGCACGATGTCGCCGGCCGAGCCGCCCCCGCCGGCCAGCACCACCGTCAGCGCATCGTCGTGCCCGAGCGCCCGCTCGAGCGCGGCCTCGTCGTCCTCGACGAAGACGCGGCTCGCGACGGCGACGACCGGCGGCGGCGAGCGCCGACGGCGACCGCCGCGCCGTCCGGGCCGGAGCGACGGCATCGCCCCGACCGTGACGATGTGGGCGCTGGCTGTCATGGCCAGCCGAAGATGGCTCGGCCGACGGCGATCACGACCAGCGCGTACAGCCCCGCGATCAGGTCGTCGACCATCACGCCGAGGCCGCCGGCGAAGTGCTGGCTGACGCGCGCCGGGAACGGCTTGGTGACGTCGAAGATCCTGAACAGCACGAAGCCGACGACCAGCACCGCCGGAGTCAGCGCGAACGGACGCCACCGTCAAGGTCATGCCCGGCGACCTCGTCGATGACGATCGCGCCGGGATCCTTGGCGCCGCCGAGCAGGCGCTCGGCACGGTGGGCGGCCCAGGTTCCCACGAGCGTGACGGCGACGAAGAACAGGAAGACGCCCGGTTCGCGAGAACGGCACGAGCCAGACGAATGACGCAGCCAACGCGCTGCCGGCGGTGCCGGGCGCCACGGGGCGCCCAGCCGGCGCCGACAGCCGGTCGCGACGACGAGCGCTACGCGGTCGGCGCCGAGGTGCGGCTAGGCGCGCTCGCCGACGAGCTCGTATCCCTCCGACCTCGACGATGCGGATGCGCGCGAATCGGCCCGGCGTCAGGCTCCGGTCGCGCAGGTACACGACGCCGTCGATCTCGGGCGCCTGGCCGGCCGTCCGCCCTCCCACGCGAACGCCGGATCCTCGCTCGGGCCGTCGACCAGGACGTCCATCACGGTCCCGGCGAGCGCGGCGCCGCGCTCCCACGCGAGGCGGTCCTGATGCTCCTGCACGATCGCCGCGCGCTCCGCCGCGACCTCGGGCGCGACCTGGTCGGGATACGCGGGCGACGGGTGTCCCCTCTTCGGGCGAGTACGTGAAGACGCCGAGCCGGTCGAAGCGGCCTCCTCGAGGAACTCCAGCATGCTCTCGAACGCCGTCTCCGTCTCGCCCGGGAAACCGACGAGCACGGTCGTCCGAACGGTCAGCTCGGGAATCGCCTCGCGAAACGCCCGGACGATCTCGCGCATCCGCTTCGCGGTCACCGCGCGGCGCATCGCGCGCAGCACACCGTCGTCGCCGTGCTGGACCGGCATGTCGAGGTACGGGACGACCCGCGCCCGGGCCCAGCGCTCGATCAGCGGTCGTTGACGTGCGCCGGGTGCAGGTACATCGGGCGGATCCACGGCATCCGCGTGCTCGCCGAGCGCCAGCAGCAGGTCGCCGATGTCGCCGTTGCCCGGCAAGTCGCGGCCGTACGCGAGCGTGTCCTGCGAGACCAGGATCGCCTCCTGGACGCCGCGCGCCGCCAGCGCCTCGACCTCCTTCACGATGTCGGCGAGCGGCCGGCTCCGATGGCGGCCGCGGAACTGCGGAATCGCGCAGAAGGTGCAGCCCATGTCGCAGCCTTCCGCGATCTTCACGTACGCGTACGGAACGCGGCCCGTCAGAAGGCGCGGCGTCGTCGCGTCGTAGAGGTATCCGGGAGGCGCCGAGCTCGCCCAGTCGTGTCGGCCGGCGGCCTGACGCACCAGCTCGACGATGCGGGAGAGATTGGAGGTGCCGAGGATCCCGTCGACCTCGGGCATCTCCTTCGAGAATGTCGCCGCCGTAGCGCTGGGTGAGGCAGCCGGTGACGATGAGAGCGCGGCAGGAGCCCCGCGTCTTCAGCTTCGCGAGCTCGAGGATCGTGTCGATCGACTCCTCGCGCGCGCGGTCGATGAAGGCGCACGTGTTGACGATGAGGCACTCGGCGTCCTCGGCGCCGCCCACGAGCGGAAACCCGGCCTCGGTCAGCATGCCGAGCATCAGCTCGGAGTCGACCTGGTTCTTCGGACAGCCGAGCGTCGTCAGATGGACCTTCATGCCGGAAGCCAGTATACCGTGCCCGGCCGGACCGCCGTCGGTGCGTGACGGTGCTCGAGCGAGCCTCCGATACGCCTACCACCACCGATTCGCGGGCTGCTTCAGCCAGTACCGGATGCCACGTCCCGCGTACGGCTCCTCCCGAAACCGAGGGATGACATGCATGTGGGCGTGCATATCGATTTGCCCGCCAACCGGCGAGCAGTTCCACCCGACGTTGTATCCATCGGGGTGATAGCGCTCGTCCATCCACGCCTTGACGTCCTGGAGCAGGGCGAAGGTCGCGCCGATCTCCTGGGGCGTCAGGTCAAAGACGGTCTCCGCGTGTCGGACGGGAATGATGACGCCCGAGCCACACAGCGCGCCCTGCTCTTTTTCATTCTGCAGAAACAGCACCGTCTGACCGCGAAGAACCAGCTGCTGATCGGGATCGTCGTTCAGGTGACACAAGCGGCAGCGATCAGGCATCCGTGGTCTCAGACGCTTCGGTAGTTCGTGAACTGGAGCGCGATGCCGAGGTCCTTGTCCTTCAGCATCGCGATGATCTTCTGCAGGTCGTCGCGGTTCTTGCCGGCCACGCGCACCTGGTCCTCCTGGATAGACGCCTGCACCCTGACCTTCGAGTCCTTGATGAGGCGCACGATCTCCTTGGCCCGCTCGATCGGGATCCCCTGCTGGAGCGCGATCTTCTGGCGAAGCGTGGAGCCCGCGGCCTGCTCGACCTCGCCGTAGGTGAGCGCCTTGAGCGGCACGCCGCGCTTGTGCAGACGCGATTGCAGGATGTCGACGACGGCCTTGAGCTTCATCTCGTCGGGCGCGGTGGCGGTGATGTCGGTCTTCTCGATGGTGATGTCGCACTTGGCGCCCTTGAGGTCGTAGCGGGTGGCGATCTCCCGTCGCGCCTGGTCGAGGCCGTTCGTCACCTCTTGCATGTCGATCTTGCACGCGATGTCGAACGAGTTCTCGGCGGCCATGGCCCCTCGCTTACTTGAGCGGCACGATCACGACGCCCTTGGGCGCGACGAACGTGAAGGTCCGCTCCGGTAGCCCGCTGTTCACCGCCATCTTCGAGAAGCGCATCGTCACCGTGTTCTCGAACTGATCGTGCACCACGGCCTTCCTGATCTCCCAGCTCTTCGGGTCGACGGCCAGGATCAGTCGCGTCATGGTCGGCAGCGGCTGCTTGGGCGTCAGGTCGAGGGCCCAGTTGCCCTCGGTATCCTTCGGCTGGGACGGATTCAGGAAGCGCACCTGGAATTCGGTCCGCAGGCGCCCCAGCCCTGCGAGGAAGCTGCCGGCGGGTCCGGCCAGCGCCTCGGGTGCGTCGGCGACGTTCGCCTGGTTCAGCGTGGGCGTGTAGACCCAGAGCTTCTTGCCGTCCGACACGATCTCCTGGGGCGTCGGCTCCGTGTACTCCCAGCGAAGCTTGCCGCCCTTCTTCAGATAGACGGTGCCGCGCGCCGGGATCGTCTGGTTGAGGCTCTTGTTGAACGCGGTCTGTGTGAAGTCGGCACGCAGGTCCGTCATGCGCCCGTAGACGGCCTCGATCTCGCGGACGACGTCGTCGAGCGACTGCGCGGAGGCCGGAAGGCTTGCGGCCACCATCCAGAGGACGAGCGCCAGCACGGTAACTGCTCTGATCATGCCCTCACTCTACACTAGAGCGCCCCGCCGGCCCGCAGCGCACTCCGCCATTCTCGGCTCGAGGAGGGTTGAGCCACCGTCTCCATTGCCGCACACTTGACGCGACGGGCGCTGCCCCGTCAGAGTACCGGTGTGGACCAGGAACTCGTCGCCTACCTCGACCGGCGCTTCTCGGAGCTCAGGTCCGAGATCGTGCTCGAGCTCCGGGCCGACATCGCGTCCAGCGCCGCGGGGGTCAAGTCGGAGCTTCGCGCAGAGATCGCGGCGAGCGCCGCAGAGACGCGTCGGCACTTCGACGTGGTGGCCGATCGCCTGATGGACAAGATCCAGCTGGTCGGCGAAGGCGTGATCGGTGTCGACCAGAAGCTCGATCGCTTCCGCGGCGAGGTCGCCGACGAATTCCGCCGGGTGGACGGGCGGCTGCTCCGTCTCGAGGCGCGCCTTATCGGCTAGGCGCCATCTCCGCCACGATCAGCCGATAGTCGGCGCGCGGCTTGAACGCGACGCGCCGGCTCACGCCGTAGACGATGGTCTCCTGGAACAGCTCGAGCCACGGCTTTTCCTCGTGGATGATCTGCGTCGCCTCAGCATAGAACGTGCGGCGCTTGCCCTGATCGAGCGAGTAGCGCGCCTGTTCCATCAGATCGTGAAAGCGCTGGCCGGGCTGGCTGCCGACCCAGTACTTGCCGTTGAATCCGTTCGGATGCCACAAGCGCCAGAGACTTCCGTCCGCGTCGAGCAAGGTCGACTGCGGGTTGCCCAGGAGCAGGCCGTTCGCGGGAACGCTGCGCTCGTTGAGCATGCGCTGGCGGGCGCCCATTTCCATGATGTCGATCCTGGCGCGGATGCCGACCTTCGCCCACATGTCGGCGATCGTCTCGAGCAGGAATTTGTCGTTGACCATCGTGCCGCTGCCGGCGTGAAGGCTCACGTCGATGCCGCTCGGGCGCCCGGCGTCCGCCAGGAGCTGCTTGGCCTTGGCCGGGTCGAAGGGATACGCCTTGAGCGAAGCGTTGTAGCCGAAGTCGGTGTCGGCGACGCCGCCGCTGAACGGCTTGCCCTGCCCCGCATAGAGGTTCCGGATGATCGAGGGGACGTCGAGCGCGTAGTGGAGCGCCTGCCGCGCGCGCTTGTCCGAGAGCGGCGGCTGCGTGCTGTTGATCGAGAGGATCGCGATGCGGCTCGACGGTGTGCTGAGGATCTGGGTGGCGCGGCCGTCGGCGATACCCTTGATGCGATCGGGCGGTACGTTGGTGATGATGTCGGCTTCGCCCTTCTCGAGCGCGACGATCCGCGGGAAGTCCTCGGGAATCGGCTTCCAGACCACGCGGTCGATCGCCGGAGCCTTTCCCTCCCAGCCCCACCACTCGCGGTTGGCCTCCATGACCAGGCGCTCATCCTTCACCCACTCGACGAACCGATAGGCGCCCGAGCCCACGGGCCGCCGGGCCAGCTCCTTCACGCCGTCGTCGGTCGTCAGGCGCGCCGGAAGGATCTGCGCTCCCATCTGCGCCATGCGAACGAGCAGCAGCGGGTCCGGCTTCTTCGTGCTGACGCGGATCGTCGTCGGGCTCACCACCTGGACCGACTCGATCGTGGCGAACCCGGGCTGCACGACGGTCTTGCCCGGCTGGAGATTCCGCTCGAGGGTCGCCCTGACGTCCTCGGCGGTCAGCGGCGCGCCGTCGTGGAACTTGACGCCCTGGCGGAGCGTGAACTCCCAGGTCGTTTCGTTGACGCTCTTCCAGGAGGTCGCGAGCCCCGGCTGCAGCCGCAAGGCGTTGTCCCAGCGCGTGAGCGTGTCGTACAGATTGTAGAAGTAGTTCACGGTCAGGACCTGCGTGCTGCGGCCCGGATCCATCGTCGTGGCCTCGGCGGGCTGCGAGATCGTGATCTGGACCGGTTGCGCGTGCGCCGGGAGCGCGACGAGCAGCAGCATGATCACGGCGGCGAAGAACTTCATCGGCCCTCCTTGCGTCATTCGAGGCGCGCCTCGGCCGGCGGGGGAGCCCCGACGGCCCGCAGCGCGCAAAGCCGTTGTCGCTGCCGCGAGTATAGCGCGCGGACATGGTAGGGTATCCGCCATGTCGACGCCGGCTGGCGGCTCGGCCGAACACAAGACGGCTTTGGTTCTGGGCACCGCGACGCCCGGCGGCGGATTTCCCGTCTACGGCGCGGCGGTGACCGATACCATTCACGAGACCGAGCCCACGCTCGCGATCGAGCAGCGCAACACCAAGGGCAGCACCGAGAACGTGCCGCTGCTCGAGGCCGGGCGGCTCGACATCGCGCTCGTCCAGGGCGAGGTCGCTCACGAAGCATTCAACGGAATCGGGCGGCCGCCGGCGAATCTCCGCATCGTCGCCGCGATGTACTCGACGCCGGGCATGTTCGTCGTACGCGCCGACAGCGCCTACCGGCGACTCGAGGATCTGAAAACCAGGACGGTGGTCTTCGGGGCCCGCGGCTCGGGCCTGGTGATCCTGGCCAAGTACGTCCTCGACGGGCTCGGCCTCGATCAAGAGCGCGACTTCCAGCCGGTCTATCTCGACCGCGCGGGCGACGGGCCGGCGATGGTGCTGGACGGCCGCGCCGCGGCGCTCTGGGGCGGAGGCCAGGGCTGGCCCGGCTTCGGGGCGGTCGCCAAGGGCCCGGCAGGAGCGCGATTCATCGCGCCAGACGCGGACGGGATCACGAGGATTCTCGCCAAGCATGCCTTCCTCAAGCGAATGACGGTCCCGGCCGGCGCCTATCCCGGCCTGGTCGCGCCGCTTTCCTCGGTCGGATCATGGAGCTTCATCCTCGCGCGCCCGGATCTGGCTGACGACGTGACGTATCGGCTGGCGCGAGCGCTCCACCGGGGCGAGGCCGCCCTCGCCCGCCGGCTGCCGCAAGCCGAGGAGACGACCGCCGCGAATACGCTCGGCGCCGCGCCGCGGCCGGATCTGATCCACCCCGGCGTGCTCCGCTACCTCCGCGAAATCTCCATCGCCCGCTGATACGCGGCCCCCACCGCGGGGGCGGTCAGACCGCACGTCACGCGGTGAACCTCGCGCCGGCCTCGGCGCAACCGCCGCTTCTGAATCGGTCCCGCCGCCGTGAATCCGAACCGCAGCGCGATCCGTAGGGTCTGCAGAAGATCATGGTCAGCCAACGGATCGTCCGGGCACTCTGGCTCTTCGCGGCGCTGACAGTCGCGAGCCCCGCACCGGGGCTGGCGCATCCCCTCGGGAACTTCAGCATCAGTCAGTACACCGGCATCCACATCGACCAGGACGCGATCGCCCTTCGCTATTTCGTCGACATGGCCGAGATCCCGACATTCCAGGAGCTTCAGGCGCGCGAGATTCCGGCGGATCCCACCGAGCCGCGCGTGGCCCGGTACCTGCGGGAGACGGCCGACGCACTGAAGGCGGGCCTGGTGCTGGAGGTCGATGGAACGCGCCTGGCGCTCGAGGTGCGATCGGCCGAGGTGATCTTCCCGCCGGGGGCGGCCGATCTTCCGACGATGAAGCTGGCCATCTCGCTGGCAGCGCCGCTCACGGCCGCGCGCACCACCGTCGAAGACCTTCGCTATCGCGACGAGAATTTCGCGGCGCGGGTCGGCTGGAAAGAAGTGATCGCGGTCGGACGCTCGGGGAGCACCATCGTCGACAGCTCGGTGCCGGCCCAGGATCGCAGCCGCGAGCTGAGCGACTATCCGACCGATCTCCTCGACTCTCCACCGCAGGCGCGCGAGGCGCGAGTGCGCTTCTCCCGTCGACCCTCGGCGCCGGTCGTCACGGTCGCTCGCGCCGCCCGATTCATCGCCGGCCCCAGCGTCGCCTCCGGCGCCGCAGACCGAGACCGACACGGCTCCCGAACCGACGATCGCGGCGAAGGCCAACGTCCGGTCCGTGTCGAGCGGCGCCTTCACCGATCTGATCGCGACGCGCGAGCTCAGCCTGCGCGTGATCGCGATCGCGCTGGTCGTCGCCGCCGCGCTCGGCGCCTTCCACGCGCTCGAGCCAGGTCACGGCAAGACCGTGGTGGCGGCCTACCTCGTCGGCTCTCGCGGCACCGCGCGCCACGCGCTGATCCTCGGGTTGATCGTCACCGCGTCGCACACCGCCGGCGTCTATCTGCTCGGCGGCGTGACCTTCTACGCCTCGCAATACGTCGTCCCGGAGCGCCTCTATCCCTGGATCGCGCTCGGGTCGGGGCTGACGATCGCGGCGCTGGGCTTCTCGCTGTTCCTGCGCCGCTTCACCGGGAGCGACTCCGGTCACGACCATCACCATCACGGCGGGATCGGGCACTCCCATGCGCCAGCGCACGCTTCGACGCACGATCACGGACACGCTCATCCGCACGAGCACGAGCACAACCATCATCACGGTGCCGACGGGCACGACGGACATCACCAGCACCCAACCCACCGCCACCACGAGCCGGGCAAGGTGTCGCTGCGCCAGCTCTGGGCCCTCGGCATCACGGGCGGGATCGTGCCCTGCCCCGCCGCCCTCGTGGTGCTCCTGAGCGCGCTCTCCTTGCGCCGGGTCGGCTTCGGGCTCCTGCTGATCGTGGCCTTCAGCGTGGGCCTGGCGCTCGTGCTGATCGCGATCGGCATGCTCATGGTGTACGCGCGGCGTCTGGTCGCGCGCTTCGACGAGCGTGGCCCCCTGGTCACGCGCTGGCTGCCCCTCACGTCGTCCGCCGTGATGACCCTCCTGGGCGCGTCGATCGCCGTCCAGGCGCTCGCGAGCGGACTCTTCCCTTGGAAGCTCACATGACACCCACACAGGAAAAAGGAGGATCGATCATGAAACACGCTTCCCGCGGCATGGCCTCCGTGGCCCTGGTGACGTTGCTCGCGTTTGTCGGCGGAACCGCCGGCGCCGCGAGCCACAGCGACGCGCCGCTCATCAAGCAGGACCCGCAGGCGAATCTCACGGACGTGTACGCGTTCGTCGGGACGAAGTACAACAACCCGAAGGAGAAGGTCCTCAACGTCGTCGTCCACGTGCGTCCGTTCTCGGAGCCCGGCGACGGCGTGATCTACGACCGGTTCGCCGACGACGCGCGCTACAGCATTCACATCGCCGACCCGACGACCGGGGCCGACGTGATGCGCTACGACTTCAAGTTCTCGAACGTGAATCCGCAGTCGGCGCCCGGCCTGAAGAACCCGAACACGATCCTGTCGTACGGGCGCGGGGCGGAGATCGGGCCGATCAACGACGTCGGCGACGCCCGCCAGAACTACGTGCAGACCTACGACGTCACCAAGGTGGTGCTGAAGGACGACAAGAGTCGCCGCGGGCAGTCCACGCTCGTGGCGAACGATCTGCTGACGCCGCCCCCGAACGTCGGCGCGCGCACGACGCCGGCCTACAACGACGCAACCGGCCGGGCCGTCTCGGGCGCGACGTCCTTCGCCGCGCTCGACCGCTACACGAAGCAGACGGTGTTCGGGTTGGCGTCGGGCGAGGCGGTCTTCGCCGGGCCGCGCGAGGACGGCTTCTTCGCCGACACGCCCGGGATCTTCGACCTGCTCGATCCGCGCATCCTCGCCGGCGGCCTGGGCCAGGCCGGAACGGGGGTCGACGGCTTCAAGGGCTTCAACGTCCTCGCCTACGCCATCCAGATTCCGCTCCATCACCTGCCGAGCCTGGACTACCAGAGCCCGTTCTTCGGGCCTCAGACCGGCGTGGGCGTCTACGCCTCGGTGTCGCGCCCGAGCGTCACCTTGCGGCTGGGCAACCGGGAGCCGTTCAGCGAAGGTCCGTTCGTGCAGGTCAATCGCATGGGCAATCCGCTGTTCAACGAGGTCCTGGTCGCGCTGCGCGACAAGGACAACTACAACCGCCGGACGCCGACGGATGACGCGGCGTTCGCCACGTACGCCCGCAATCCGGAAGTAGCCGTGCTGATCAACACCGTGTTCGGGACCGCCTTCGCGACGACGAACCGCGAAGATCTCGTCGCGGTGTTCATCCCCGACGTGCTCCGCGTGAGCACGGGGACGGGTCCGGTCCGTCTGGCCGGGCAGCCGGGGTTCAACCGTCTCGGCTTCCTCGGCGGCGACACGACCGGCGGAGTCTCCGGCGGCTGGCCGAACGGCCGGCGCCTGGGTGACGACGTCGTCGACATCGCCCTCACCGCCGTCGCGAGCGGCCCGACCTTCTCGACGATCACGGTGGTGGGTGACAACATCAACGCCAACGACCAGGTCTACAACCAGGTCTTCCCGTACTCGGCCACGCCGCACGCCGGGCCGACGAACCGCAAGGACCCCTAGGCCCATGGCCCCGGCGAGCGGCACGAAGTCGCGTCTCGTGCTGGCCGCCGCGGCCGTCGCTCTGGTGCTCGGCGCAACGCCGAGCGCCAGGGCGGGGGGCCACGGCTCCGGCGCTCCCGTACCGGATCGTCCCTCGGTCGATCACACGATCGACCGGCTGACCACCAAGACCCGAGTGCAGCGACAGGACGGCGCGGCCTGGACCGCGCTCGGCAACGCCTTCATGCAGAAGGCGCGCGAGACCGCGGACGCCAGCTACTATACGCGCGCCGAGCAGGCCTTCGAGCAGGCGCGGACGCTCGACGCCGCCCGCGGCGAGGCGATCGTGGGGCTGGCCTGGGTGCGGAGCGCGCGCCACGAGTTCGAGAAATCGATCGAGTGGGCGCAGAAGGCGCTGGCGCTCGACGCGGCGAATGCCGCCGCGTACGGCCTGCTGGGCGACGCGGCGCTCGAGCTCGGCGACTACGACCTTGCGGCCGAGCACTATCAGCGGATGCTCGACCTGCGCCCGGACATCTCGGCGTACAGCCGGAGCGCGCACCTGCTGTTCGTCACCGGCGACGTGCGTCGCGCCACCTGGCTCATGGACAAGGCGATCAAGGCCGGCGGACCCTACGCCGAGAACACCGCCTGGTGCCGCGCGCAGCTCGCGCTGATGCATCTGGCGACCGGCAACCTCCTCGCCGCCGAGCAGATCGTCGATCAGGCAATCACCAGGACGCCGAACAACTACCACCTGCTCTTCGCGCAGGGGCGCGTCCGGGCCGCCAGGGCGAACTATCCGGGGGCCATCGACTCCTATCGCCGGGCGAGCGCGATCGCGCCGCAGCACGAGGTCGTGGTCGCACTCGGGCGGCTCTACACCGTCACCGACGATCGAAAGAGCGCCGAGCAACAGTGGGCGCTCGTCGAGACCATCGACCGGCTGAACAAGGCCAACGGCGTGACCGGCGACGCGCAGATCGCGCGGTTCTTCGCCGATCGCGACCGCCGGCTCGGGGAAGCGGTGCAGATCGCGGAGCGTGAGTTCAAGAGCCGGCCGAACGTCTTCGTCGCCGACACCTTGGCCTGGGCGTACTACAAGAGCGGCCGGTACACCGACGCCCGCCGGCTTGCCGCCAAGGCGCTGGCGCACCGCACGCCGGACGCGAGCTTTCTGTTCCACGCCGGGATGATCTACGCCAAGCTCGGCGACCGCGCCACCGCGCAGCGCCACCTGGCCCAGGCGCTCAGCCTGAACCCGGCGTTCGATCCGATCGATGCGCCGATCGCGGCGGCGACGCTCGCCGAGCTCGGCGCGCGGGCGGCCGAGGAGCCGCGGCCCTAGGCGGTCTGGATCGGGGCGCGCGAGCCCGTCACCGTCGCGGCTCGGTCTCGTCGATGAAGATCAGAAGGTCCAGGTCGCCCGGCGAATGGCCGAGCTCGGTCAGCGCCGCGGCGACCTCGCCCCGATGCTGCGTCGCGTGGTTCACCTGGTGCACCACCTGCTGCCAGAGGGGGTAGGCCCAGCGCTCGCCGAGGGTGTTACGGTATTCGACGACGCGGGCGAGATCGGCGTCGGTCAAGCCGGCGACGAACCGCTGCGTGTCGCCCTCGATCTGGTCCCAGCGAGCGCGAATGGACGCGAGATCGGGAAACTCGCGCGCGTCCAGCAGCGCGGAGGGTGAGGTGCCCTTCCAGCGCGCGAGCCAGATCGACTGCGCGGCCATGATGTGCACGAGCGTCTCGCGCACCGTGCTGAAGCTGGCGCCGCTCGGCACGGCCAGCTCGTCCGGCCGTAGTCGCGCCGCCTGCTCGACGATGCGGGCGGTCGCCCAGGCGCTGTAGCGATAGAGAGTCCGGACCAGGTCGACCGTCATGCTCCTCCCCACTTCTCGACGCTCAGGGCGCGTCGAAGCAGCGCCACCGCCGCGACGACCGCCCACGTACCCTCGAGGATCACGAAGGGCACGAAGCCGATCAGGTACGACGCGTAGCCGGCCAGCGCGGCGCCGGCGAAATTGAGCGCGGTGTACGGATAGCTCTCGGTGGTCAGCACGCGGACCAGATTGAGCAGGAACGCGAGCAGCAAGAGGGCGACGCCCAGGGATCCGATCATGGTTTCCGGGCTCACGGTCACCTCCCGGTCGGTGCCAGTCGCATCAGCAACAAGAGGGGCCAGCCGAGGTGCTTCCGCGCCCGGGGCGATCGCGTCACGCGCCCGTCGTCCACGGCGTGCTCGCTCATGTGGTCGACCAAGAGCCCCGCCCGCGTCGCAGCCATGACGTAGTCCGAGATCTGGTGGTACGCGCCCGCCAGCCGGGTCTTGCGCCCCGTGGCCGGATCGGTGAACTGCGCTTGCACGTTCAAGAGGCGCATCGCGGGATGGAGGTCGCGCCTCCCTTGGCGCGCGCCTTCGCGAGCATGCCGAGAGAAAAATCCGGGGCGACGACGTGCGCGCCCGACTGGGCCATCGCGAGGGCGTGCCGGCCGGTGCCGCACCCGATGTCCGCGATGGTCAACCCGCGCACCTCGCCGAGGAGGCGCTCGAACGCCGCCTCCTCGAGGGCGATCAGCGGATTGTCCTCGTCATCGTAGGTCTGCGACCAGAGATCGTACCCCTTCTCGTGTCGGTACGATCAGCGGCTCGTCGACCCTCGGCGCCCGCTCGCCAGGGGGACGAGGTCTCCCGCTCATCGGCGGCCATCACTCGGGGCGGTACGGCGCGAGCGCGTCGATGTCGCCGACGAAGTCCGGCAGGTTGCGATGCCCGAGCATCTGGCGAACCGCCAGCGCCTCGCCGAGGTGATACCAGTAGTGGTACGTCGTGCGCCGCACGAAGTTTCCAACGCTCGACAGCCCGTCGGCGAGCGGCGCCTGCATCCGCTCGGTCGTGAGCCCATCGAGCCAGGAATCGCTCGCCTTGGTCACCGTTCGCCAGGCCGTCCACATCTCGTCGAGCGGCGGCGTGCTGGCCGGCTTGCCGTTGGCGACCCGCTCGTTCAGATCGGGGCACGGGATCTGCCCCTGCGCCCTGGTGAGCCAGTTGCGCTGCTCCTGCCAGGCCAGGTGGCCGATCATCCAGCTGATCGAGTTGATCGGCTGAAACCGGCGGCGGGCCTCCTCGTCTGCGAGGCCGGTCAAGCCGCGGACGAACTCATCGCGGGTGAATCGAAGCTGGGTGACGAGCGGATGCGGCATGGTGGATCCTCGTGTCTTCGGTTATCCGCTGTAGTTCGCGACGACCTTCGAGACTTTCCCGGTGGGACCGATCTCCATGTACTCGCCGGTCTTCGATCCCTTCTGGTTCACGTAGTAGAGGACGACGCTCTCGAGCCCCCACATGAGGTCCACGAGCTCGAAGCGGAGGTTCGGGTAGGCCTCCAGCCCGCGCTTGAAGTACGCGCGCAGCGCCGCCTTCCCGGCCACTCGGCCCGAGGGATCGCCGAGGATCTTGGCCGCGACCGGCGAGACCAGCACGACGTCGTCTGCGTAGTGCGCCATGATGCAATCGAGATCGTGACTGTTCCACGCCTTCACCCAGTGATCGGCGAGCTCGCGTGCCTGGCGTTCCTCGAGCATGACCATCCTCGTTGTCCGACGTCGCCGCCCCGAGCCGGCGCGCGCCGCCGGCCGTTCAGGTGCCGCAGCGGTCGTCGGCAGTATGCGGCCGCCCCAGGGGTATGCGCAACGCGTCGCGCCGGTCGGGTTTCGACGAATTTGGACGCGGGGGAACCCCGGGCGAGCGGTATGGTCTAACTGGATGGAAGGGCGGACCGGCAATGATGCAGCCCTGGTGGACTCGGCTCCGGCGTGGCGACCCTCGCGCCTTCGAGGACCTGGTGATCGCCTACCAGCACCGCGTCTTCGGCGTGGCGCTTCGCATGCTCGGCAACCGGGCCGAAGCCGAGGAGCTCGCTCAGGAAGTCTTCATCCGGGTCCACCGGGCCATCGGTGATTTCCGCGGCGAGGCGAAGCTCTCGACGTGGCTCTACGCGATCGCCTCGCGCCTGTGCCTGAACCGCCTGAGCTCGGGCGAGCGGCGCATGGCCCGCCAGGGCGAGGAGACGCTTGACCCGCCTGGCCTCGAGCGAGGTCAGGCCCGGCGGAGGAGGTCGAGCGGAGCGAGCTGGAGACCGCGCTTCACCGCGCGATCGCCGAGCTTCAGCGAGGAGCGCCGGCATCGTCGTCGTGCTCCGCGATCTCGAAGGCCTCTCCTACGAGGAGATCGCCGCCGCGCTCGAGCTCGAGCTCGGCACGGTGAGGTCGAGGCTTCATCGGGCGCGAACGGATCTGCGAGAGAAGCTCGAACGGTTCCTGCCATGACATGCCACGACGCGCGCGAGCAGTTCTCGGCCCTGGTGGACGACGCGCTCTCGGCCGACGAGCGCGCGACCCTCGACGCGCATCTGGCGACGTGCGCCGACTGCCGGCGCGAGCTCCAGCGCTTCCGCGACACCGTCGGGCTGCTGCGGCGCGCTCGCGCCCGCCCGCGCCCCGGCCGGCTTCGTCGATCGCGTGCTCGAGGCTTCGCGGCCCGTTCCCTGGCCCCGGCGCCTCGTCCGCGGCCTGTTCCTTCCCTGGCCGGTGAAGCTCCCGATGGAGGCTGCCGCGATCGTAATGGTCGCCGTCGGGGTTGGGCTGGTGTACCGCGGACGCCGGAGATCCAGGAGGCGACTCGCCTGGAGCCGGCGGCCCCGGTCCACACGTCAGCTCCCGCGAGTCCAGCACCGCAAACGACGGGCGCGGCGCGGGAGACCGACGCGCGTATCGAGTATTTCGTCCGGCGAGGGCTGGACGAGGCGAGGGACCAGGCGGCGGGCAACGCGCCAGAGCCGCTGAAGAGGGACGAAAGCACGTCGGCGATCGACAAGAAGACGACCGAGGCGCCGCCGCTCGCGAAATCCCAGCCGGCGGAAGCGCGTTCACGCGACACCGAGTTGCCACCGATGCAAGATCGTCAGGCGAGGCAGGAGGTCGGCGGCAAGCTCGAAGCTCGCCCGCCGGACGCCGAGCGCGAGCGCGCGCCCGCCAGGGAGAGCGCGCGCTCCCAGCCGGCGCCGCGCGGCGCGCGCGGATCCGCAGGCGCCGCGGTCGGCGCAGTCCGTTACCACATCATCGCTCGCGCCACCCGACGTCTCCGGTCGGCTGGCCGTGGGCGACCGCGAGCTGGCGCTTCGCGGTGTGGGCGAGCTTGCCGCACGCCTGGGCGCCGTGGAGAACCGTCGCTTCGACGTCTCCGACGGCCAGATGGTCGAGCTCACGGTTCCGCGCGAGGCCTACGCCGAGTTCGTCCGCGAGCTCGGCCGTCTCGGTCGGTGGCAGCCGAGCGCCGAGCCGTCGCGCTCCCGCCCAGATCCGCATCTTCCTGCGAATCACCGAGCTGAGCCGCCGCCGCACGACCCCGGAACTTCCGGCGGCCCCTCCGGTCTAACTCGGTAGCAGGCGATATCCGGAAGACCGGGAGGACCGACGTCGATGAAGACGCCCGTGCTGCCCTCGATTCTGATCCCGGCGCTCGCCACCGGGCAGCCCGCCGGGGCCGCGCCCGTCAGCGTCACGCGCGACGATCAGCGCGAGGTCATGGTGACGATCTACAACGGCAACCTCGGGCTCGTGAAGGACCTGCGCGAGGCGCGGTTGCCGGCCGGGCATGAACGAGGTGCAGTTCATGGACGTGGCCGCGCTGATCGATCCCACGACCGTGCACCTCAAGTCGCTCACCGACGCGGCGCGGGCTCAAGATCCTCGAGCAGAACTACGAGTACGATCTGCTGACCAGCCAGAAGCTGATGGAGAAGTACGTCGGCCGCAAGGTCCGCCTCTACCAGAGCGACGGCACCTTCACGAGGCCACCCTGCTCTCGACCAACGGTCCGGTCTTCGAGATCAACGGCCAGATCCACATGGGTGCACTATGGCCGGCTCGTCCTGCCCTCGCTGCCCGACAACCTCGTCGCCAAGCCGACGCTCGTGTGGCTGCTCCGCAACCAGACGGCGCGGCCCGCAGCGCGTCGAGGCGTCGTACCTCACGGGCGGGCATCACGTGGAAGGCCGACTACGTCATGGTGCTCAACGCCGCCGACACGCTCTCGCGATCTCACCGGCTGGGTGACGATCGACAACAAGAGCGGCGCCACCTACGGCAACGCCGCGCTCAAGCTCGTGGCCGGGCGACGTCAACCGGGCGCAGGACCTCGCGCCGCGACCAGCGCGTGATGGAGGTCGCGGCCAAGGCCGCGTCCCCGGCGCCGCGAGCCGCGACTTCGTGTCCGAGGGCTTCTTCGAGTACCACCTCTACACGCTCGACGGCCGCACGACGATCAAGGACAACCAGACCAAGCAGCTCTCGCTCCTCGCGGCGAGCGAGGTGCCGATCACGAAGGAGCTCATCTACTACGGCGCCGCAGGACTACTACCGGAACTCGCTACGGCGTGCCGGTCTCGAACCAGAAGGTCGCGGTCTACCTCGAGGTCAAGAACAGCAAGGAGAACCGGCTGGGCCTCCCGCTGCCGAAGGGCAAGATCCGCGTCTACAAGGCCGACGGCTCGGGCAGCCAGCAGTTCATCGGCGAGGACTGGATCGACCACACGCCCAAGGACGAGCGCGTGAAGATCAAGCTGGGCAACGCGTTCGACCTGGTCGGCGAGCGGACGCAGAAGGACTTCAGGAAGATCGCCTCAGACCTCTACGAGGTCGAGTGGGAGATCAGCGCTCCGCAACCACAAGACGCGAGCCGCAGACGGTCACCGTCATCGAGCCCGTGCCCGGCGACTGGCAGGTCCTCAACGTCGAGCCACCAGTACGAGAAGATCCAGGCCCACACGCTCAAGTACCAGATCCCGGTCCCGAAGGACGGGGCGGCGAAGCTCGTGTACCGGGTGCGGCTCCGGTTCTAGCTGGCGCCCGCCGAGTCGGCGGGGACGCTACTTGCCGCGCTTGGCGAGATACTCCGGGCCGACCAGGACTTCGCGCGGCTTGGCGCCGTCGCCCGGGCCGATGACGCGATCCTGCTCCATCATGTCGATGAAGCGCGCGGCCTTCGGATAGCCGAGCCGCATCCGGCGCTGCAGGAACGAGATCGAGGCCTGGCGCTGGCCGATCACGAGGTGCACGGCGTCCCAGTAGAGATCGTCGCGCTCGGCGTCGACACCCGCGGCCACCTCCTCCTCGGTCGCCAGCACGACCTCCTCGTAGACGGCGGTGCCCTGCTTGCGAAGGAAATCGCAGACCGCGCGGACCTCGTCGTCGGCGACCCACGCGCCGTGCACGCGCATCTGCTTGTTCGCGCCGGGCGGGACGAAGATCATGTCGCCGCGGCCCAGGAGCTGCTCGGCGCCGTTGCCGTCGAGGACCGTCCGCGAGTCCACCTTCGAGGCGACCTGGAAGGCGATGCGCGTCGGGAAGTTCGCCTTGATCAGCCCGGTGACGACGTCGACCGAGGGGCGCTGGGTCGCGACGATCAGGTGGATCCCGACCGCCCGCGCGATCTGCGCCAGACGCACCAGCGAAGTCTGGACCTCGCCGGCCGAGACCATCATGAGGTCGGCCAGCTCGTCCACGACGACGACCCAGTACGGCAGTCGCTCCTCGGGGCCGACGGCCTTGTTGTAGCCCTCGATGTTCCGCACCTGCTTGATCTGGAGCGTCCTTGTACCGCTCGTCCATCTTGCCGACGATCCAGCGCAGGCGCGCCGCGGCCTCCTTCGCGTCCGTGACGACCGGGGCCAGCAGATGCGGGATCCCCTCGTAGACGCTGAGCTCGAGGCGCTTGGGATCGATCAGGAGGAAGCGCACGTCGGCCGGCGTGGCCTTGTAGAGGATCGAGCAGATCATCGCGTTGAGCCCGACCGACTTGCCGCTGCCGGTGGCGCCCGCCACGAGGAGATGCGGCATCGCCGTCGAGGTCGGAGACGACGGGCGTGCCGGTCACGTCCTTGCCGAGGGCCAGCGGCAAGCTTGCCCTTGGACTCGGCGAACTCCGCCGAGACGAAGATCTCGCGCAGATAGACGGTCGCCGCCTCGGAGTTCGGCACCTCGATCGCGACCGTGCCGCGGCCGGGGATCGGGCCCGACGATTCGCACCGAGGCGGACTTCAGCGCGAGCGCCAGATCGTCGCCGAGGTTCACGACCTGGCTGACCTTGATGCCCGGCCGCCGGCTCGAACTCGTAGGACGTGATGATCGGCCCGGGGCTCACCTGGACGATCCGCCCGTCGACCTCGAAGTCCTGAAGCTTGCGCCGGATCGTCTCGGCGTTGTCCTGGAGCTCCTCGCGCGTCCGCTTGAGCTCGGTCGCGGCCGGCACCTTGAGCAGCCCGACCGGCGGCAGCTGGAAGGCCTCCGGGCCGCCGCCGCCGAAGTCGAAGGTCTCCTGCCACGCGAGCCCCTGCTCGGCCAGGCGCCCGCGCGGCGCGCGACGGCTCCACGACGATCGGCGGCGCCGAAGACCTCCGGCGTCGGCCAGCGTCCACCATCGGCGCGCGGCTGCGCGGCGGCCACGCGCACGGCTGGCGTCGCCTGCGCTCGACGGCGGCCGGAGCCGCGCCAGTCGCGTCGTCGTGACACGGCCGACGGCGGCGTAGGACACGCGGGTCACGCAGGAGCACGCCGATCGGGATCGCGGCGATGAGCATGAGCCAGGTGCCCACGTCGCCGAACCCCGCGTGGAGCGCACCGGTCGCGCGTAGCCGACGAGCCGCCCCCGATCGTCCGCCGCGCCAGGCGCCCGTCGCCTGCGTGAGCAGCCCCGCCGCGCTCACGAGGAGCACGGCCAGACCGGCCGAGCGGGCACCCAGCCGCGCACGACGAGCGGGCGCAGGAATGCGGAGGCGCCCCAGGCACCGAGCAGCAGCGGCAGGAGGAAGCCGGCGTAGCCGAAGATCTGGAAGCTCGCCCAGCCGAGCCAGGCGCCGACCGGGCCCGGTCGAGCCCTGCTGCTCGGCCGGCGTGTCAGGGTGGGATCGAACGTCGCCAGCGCGACGAGACCGAAGCCCGCGGCCAGCGAGCGCCACGATGCCCTTCACCTCGCTGCAGCCAGCGGTCGCTGCCGCGCTTGCGGCGGCGCCGGGGTTTGCTCTCCGGGTTTCCTTCGGTCGAGACGACGGTGGCCATCAGACCTCCAGGATGATCGGCAGCACGACCGGCCTGCGGCGAAAGCGCTGGTTGATGAGCTGGCGCACCGCCGTGCGCACGCGTCGCCGCCGATCACTTCGCGATCGAACGGCACGTCGCGGGCCGCGCTCGGCGAGCGCCGCGAGCACGGCCTTCTTGCAGCTCCTCGAGCAAGCGGCTCGTTCTCCTTCACGTAGACGAAGCCGCGCGAGGCGATCTCGGGCCCCGCGACGACCGCGCCGTCGCGGTCGACGGCGAGCGACACGGCGACCACACCGTCCTCGGCGAGCAGCTGGCGGTCGCGCAGCACCACGGCGCCGATGTCGCCGACGCGACTTGCCGTCCACCAGCACGCGACCGGCCGGGAAGTGCCCGACCAGTGCGCGCCGCTGGTCTTCGTGACCTCGACGCCCATGCCGTCCTCGATCAGGAAGACCCGGTCCGGTGTGATCCCGACGCTCTCGGCGAGCCGCGCGTGGCTCGAGCAGGTGGCGGTACTCGCCGTGCACCGGAATGAAGTAGCGCGGCCGCGTCAGGTTGAACATCAGCTTCAGGTCTTCCTGGCTCGCGTGGCCGGAGACGTGGACGAACGCGTTGTCCTCGTAGAGGACCTCGGCGCCGAGACGGTAGAGCGCGTTGATCGACGCGGCCGATCGTGCGCTCGTTGCCGGGGATCACGCGCGCCGAGATGATCACGAGATCGCCGCGCTCGATCCGCACGTACTTGTGCTCCGCCGCGGCCATCAGCGCCAGCGCGGAGTGCGGCTCGCCCTGGCTTCCCGTCGAGAGGATCACCTGGCGGTGCGCAGGCAGCTCGGCCAGCTCCTCGAGCGGCACGAGGACCTCGTCGGGCACGCGCAGGTAGCCGAGCTCGGACGCGATCGTCACGTTCGTCTGCATGCTCATGCCCAAGCAGCGCGACCCGCCGGCCCGTGCGGGCCGCCAGGGTGAGCACCTGCTGGATACGATGGATGTGCGAGGCGAACGTGGCGACGATGATCCGTCCCGTGGCGCCGTCGAAGCGCGCGCCGAGCGCCTGTCCCGACCTCCGTCTCCGAGCGCGTGTGGCCGGGTCGGTCCACGTTGGTGGAGTCGGAGCAGAGCACGAGCACGCCCTGCTCGCCCAGCTCGGCGAATCGTCGGTAGTCGGGCGGCTCCCCGTCGAGCGGGCTCGGGTCGAGCTTGAAGTCGCCGGTGTGGACGATCGTGCCCACGGGCGTGTCGATCGCCAGACCGATGCCATCCGCGATCGAGTGCGTGACGCGGATCGCCTCGACGCTGAACGGGCCGGCCTCGAACCGGTCGCGCGGGCGGATGGGCCGGAGGTCGGCCGTCTCGGCGAGCCCGTGCTCGCGCAGCCGCTCCGCGACGAGCGCCAGGGTCAAGGGCGTGCCGTACACGGGCACCGGCGTCTCGCGCAGAAGGTACGGCAGGGCGCCGATGTGGTCCTCGTGGCCGTGGGTCAGAACGACGGCGCGAAAGCCCTCCAGCGCCGGGCGAGCGCGTACGAGAAGTCGGGGATGACGTGATCGATGCCGGGCAGCTCGTCGTCGGGAAACATGAGCCCACAGTCGATCGCGATCAAGGTCCTCCCCGGACTCGACCAGCATCATGTTGAGGCCGATCTCGCCGAGGCCACCGAGGGGAATCAGGCGGACGACGGGCTCCACGAAGCTCCTTTCATGACGGGCTAGATCCTACCATCCACCCCCATGTTCACCGTAGTTTCGCGGAGCTTCGCAGCAGCGGGCGTCGGCCGCCAAGCTCGCGGAATACTTGAGATCTGAGCGCCGGTCTTCGGCGTGGTGGCCAGCCGATTGCGACGCAACGATCCCGCGCAGTGGCAGGCCCGAGAGGGAGCTGTCGGACCAAGATAGAATTGGGCCGGGCCTCCGGCCCGAATAGAACACCGCGAAAAGGGGGGACAGAGTGGCCGATCCGAAGATCGACGCCGCCGCGGCCATCGCCAGGGCGCAGGCGAACCTGGTGCAGGCTGTCGCGGAGATCCACAAGCTACCTGCGCTCGACGGGCGATCCATCGCGCTCACCGCGCACGCGCTCAACAACTTCCTGACCGTCTCGACGGCTGTTGTCGATCTCATGCTCGTAAGGTTGCGTGACTATCCGGACCCTCAAGTACGAGCGTGGCTCGAAGGCCTTTCGCACTCGAGCGATCTGATGACCCACACCGTGAGCCAATTGATGAGCAACTCGACGGGCTCCGAGATCAGCCTGCGACTGGAAGACCTCGAGCTACCCCGCCTGGTCGAGAAGGGGTGTGCCTACTATCGGCGCCACGCCGCGCAAAAGCGGATCGAGATACAGTTCAGCGCCGCGAGCGACGTCCCGATCGTCCGGACGGACCGAGTCGTCGTCGCCGTCGTGCTCGACAACCTCCTGTCGAATGCCGTGAAGTACTCGCCCGCGGGCAAGGGGATATGGGTGCAGGTGAACGCCGAGCGAGGAGGCGTCGCGTGCCGCGTCCGGGACGAGGGACCGGGCTTGAGCGCCGAGGAGCAGACCCGCCTGTTTCTTCCGGGCGTCCGCCTCGGGCCGGTGCCTTCCGCCGGCGAGTCCTCGAGCGGTTACGGACTCGCGATCGCGAAACGCTTCGTGACTCAGCTGGGCGGCGACATCCGCTGCGAAAGCACTCAGGGACAGGGCGCAACCTTCTCGTTCTGGCTGCCGGGAGGCGAACGCGATCGGCGAGGCGAACAGCGCGGATAGCGGGATCGAAAGGCCCGGAGACGGACCGGACGCCGAACCGAATCAGTAAGGCGCGGCGGCCTCGAGGCGCACGAGGAGCTCGCGCGACTCGCGTGTGAAGTCGGCCCGCGCGGGCGCGGGAATCGGCTCGCCGGGGATGAACTTCTCGCTGAGCGGGTTCACGAACCGCCCGTTGTGCACGATGCGGTAGTCGAGGTGCGGTCCGGTCGCCAGCCCGGTGGCCCCGACGTTGCCGATGATCTGCTTTTGCCGAACCGGCGCGCCGGCCCGAACGTCCGAGGGGATCCGCGACAGGTGGTTGTACTGGGTCTCGTAGCCCGACCGGTGGCGCAGGTGCACCTGAATGCCGTTGCCGCCGTTCCACCCGGCGCGCACGACGACGCCGTCGGCCACGGCACGGACGGGCGTGCCGACCGGCGCCCCGTAGTCGATCGCGAGGTGGGGGCGCACGCCGCCGAGGATCGGGTGCGGCCGCGCGTAGGTGAAGCCCGAGGTGACGCGCGTGAACTCGAGCGGCGACTTGAGGAAGCTCTTCCGGAGCGACTGGCCCGACAGATCGTAGTGCGCGAAGCGCGACGCTTGGGGCTCGAAGCCGACGCCCGTGAGCGTCGTGCGGCCGCTCGCGTACTGGGCGATGAGGATCCGGCCGTAGTCGACGAAGGTCTCGCCCGCGTAGCGCTTCTCGACGAGAAGGCGGAATTTGTCCCCCACCCGGGTGTCGGCGGTGAAGTCGAAGTCCGAGGAAAAGATGTCGACCAGGCCGAGCACGAGCCGAGCCGACTCGCCGGTCCGCTCGACCGCATCGAAGAGCGACCGCTGCACGACACCGCTGACGGCTTCGACTCGCACCTCCGGAACCGTCTCGGCCCGACCGACCCGCCACCCGCTGTCCACGGGGCGGGCGGCGAAGGAAAGCCACGAGCTTGCCTCGTACCGGACCTTCGTCGCCTCGTTCCGGGAATTCCAGGTGATCTCGATCGTGGCGCCCGCCCGGATTTTCCGAAGATCGGCGCCGTTCTTTCCGAGCTGCGTGGCGAGCTGCGTGGCCGTACGCGGTGGGAGTCCGCCCCGCGAGAGCGCCTGCACGAGCGTCTCGCCGCGCTTCATCTCAACGGTTCGAACCGTCACGGGGTACGCCGGAACGACGAGACCCTCGGCTTTCGGCTCCGGCAGCCAGCGCGGAGCCTGGGCGATGCCCGGCCATGCGTATAGATAGGTCGACACCGCGAGCCCGCCGATGCTGGTCGCGAGGAGCCCTGCCGCGGCCACGAAGCGCTTCTTCATTACGCCCATCATAACGGCAGCCGGGCAGACGTAGGCCGAAAAAATCAGTAACCACGCTAGTTTCCGGATGGTCGGAGCCGTACACCAGGCCTGGTATCCGAAGCGCGAAGCGGACTCAAGCCACGGCCAACGGCCGGAAAATGCGGGCCAAAGGTCGCGATCTCAGCTCGCGTTGGCCAGGCGCATCGTCAGCGCCGCGAACTCGGACAGAGAAAGCGTCTCGGCCCGTCGCGTCGGATCGATGCCGGCGGTGGTCGCGGCGCGGCGCACCACGTCGAGCGGCAGACCGAGCCCCGCGCCGAGCGCGTTCGCCAGCATCTTCCGGCGCTGGGCGAACGCCGCGCGGACGACGCTCTCGAAGCGGCGCGGATCGTCGAGCGGTACGCGCGCCTCGCGCAGGACCCGCAGATGGAGCACGGCCGAGTCGACCTTCGGCGGGGGACGGAACGCGCCCGGGGGGACGCGGAACGCCACGCGTACATCGCAGTGGAGCTGCGTGAAGATGGACAGGCTGCCGTAGGTCTTGCCCCCGGGCGGGGCGGCGACGCGCTCGGCGACCTCGAGCTGGAGCATCAGCGCCATCTCGTGGATCGCCGCGCGAGCCTCGATCAGCGACATGAGAATGGGCTTCCCGACGCTGTAGGGTAGGTTGCCGAGGATCAGCACGCGCCCGCCGTCGGGCGCCGTGAGCCCAGCGTAGTCCCAGCTCCGCGCGTCGGCGTCGAGCACCTCCACGGCCGGCAGCCGCGCCCGCAACGCGGCGCCCAGCGCGCGATCGATCTCGAGGGCGATCACGCGGCCGGCGCGGCCCGCGAGCAGGCCGGTCAGCGCACCGTCTCCGGGACCGATCTCGACGACGAGGTCGCGCTCGGTCGGCGCGACGAGGGCGACGATCGCGCGGGCGGTCGCCTGATCGCGAAGAAAGTGCTGGCCGAGCGCCCGACGCTTGCTCATGATCCGTGGCGATGCCGTATGCCGTAGAGCTCGCCCTCGACGCCGAGGCTGCCGCCGCGGTTCGGCGCGTCTGGCGAGAGATGGACGACGCGGGAATCGGGTATATGGCCCGCTCGGGCGTCCGCCCGCACGTCACGTTCGGCATCTGGGACACCCTCGAGCACGAGGGCGCTGACGCCGAGCTCAGGGCGTTCGCGGCGCGGACCGCGCCCGTTCGGCTGACCTTCGCGAGCGTGGGATTGTTCCCGGGTGTCGCGGTCTTTCTGGCGCCCACGGTCACCCCGGAGCTCCTCGATCTGCACGCCGACTTCCATCGCCGATGGGGCGGCCTGGGCCAGGGTTCGGCGGGGCACTATCGGCCGAGCGGCTGGGTGCCTCACTGCACGCTCGCCACAGATCTCGAGCCCGAGCAGTTCGGCAGCGCTCTCGCGATCGCCGGGCGCGTGCGGCTGCCGATCGAATGCCGCCTGGTCGAGGTCGGGATCGTGGAGTTCCGGCCGGTGAAGCAACTGGTCTCTCACACGCTCGGCGGCCGTTGACCGCCGCCGACTACACCGCCGAGCGGGACGTGAGCTCTGACATGAGCGTCGCGAAGACGCGCCGCACCTGCTCGGCCGTGGCTTCGCGGCTGCCGGAGTTGTCGATGACGTAGTCGGCGAGCTTGGCCTTTTCGGCCAGCGGCATCTGGCTGGCGATCTTCCGGCGGCCCTCGGCGTCGTCGGTCCCGTCGCGGCCACGCAGGCGAGCCATCTGGGTCGCCTCGTCGGTGACGACGACGACCAGGCGATCCATGTTCTTGTAGTTGCCGCTCTCGATCATCACGGCCGCGTCGAAGATGACGATGCCCGCGAAGCCCTTCTCGGCCAGCGCGTCGAGGCGCGCCATGAAGAGCGCGCGGATCGCCGGATGGGTGATGGCTTCGAGCCGGCGGCGACGCTCGGGATTGGTGAAGACGATCGCCCCGAGCTTCTTGCGGTCGAGCGCGCCGCCCGCGGTCACCACCTCCGGGCCGAACTCCGCCACGATCTCCGCCAGCGCCGGCTGGCCGGGCTCGACGACGTCGCGCGCGAGGAGATCGGCGTCGATGATCTGGCAGCCCAGCTGGCGAAGCATCTCCGAGACGGTGCTCTTCCCGGTTGCGATGCCGCCGGTGAGACCGACGAGCAGAAACTTCCGGGGCGCGCTCATACCTCGGCCCAGTCGCTCCCGGTCTTCACGTCGACCACGATGGGCACCTTCAGCGGCAGCGCGGCGACCATGATCTCCCGCGCCAGGGCCTCCACGGCGGCGACCTCGTCCGGCGGCGCCTCGAACAAGAGCTCGTCGTGCACCTGCAGGAGCATCCGCGCGCGAAGCCCGCGCGCCGTCAGCGCCGCCTGCGTGCGCACCATCGCGATCTTGATCATGTCGCTGGCCGTGCCCTGGACGGGCGCGTTCATGGCCATGCGCTCGGCGGCGTTGCGGGCGACGGGATTGCTGCTCGCCAGATCGGGCAAATAGCGGCGCCGCCCGAGCAGGGTGCTGACGTGGCCGCGCTCGCGCCCCTCGGCGAGCGTCCGGTCGATGAACGCGCGCACCCGCGGATGACTGGCGAAATAGGCGCTGATGTACCGCTGCGCTTCCTTCTGGTCGATCCTCGTCGCCTGCGAGAGGCCGAACGCCGAGACACCGTAGAGGATCGCGTAGTTGGCGCTCTTGGCGATCGTGCGCTGGAGCGACGTGACCGAGCCGGCCGCCACCTTGAACACCTCCGAGGCCGTCCGCGTGTGGATGTCCTCGCCCCGCCCGAACGATTCGATCAGCGCCGGCTCCTCCGAGAGGTGCGCGAGGATCCGCAGCTCGATCTGCGAGTAGTCGGCCGCGACGAATCGCCAGCCTTCCTCGGGGATGAACGCCTGGCGGATCCGGCGACCGAGCTCGGTCCGGATCGGGATGTTCATGAGATTCGGATCCTGCGAGCTGAGCCGGCCGGTCGACGCCACGAGCTGATTGAAGGTCGTGTGGATCCGCCCGGTGCTTGGATTGACGAGCCCGGGCAGCGTGTCGGCGTAGGTGCCCTTGAGCTTCGCCAGGCTCCGATGCTCGAGGATCTTCGCCGGCAGCGGGTGGCCGAGCGCCAGCTCGGTCAGCACGTCGGCGTCGGTGGAGTAGCCCGTCTTGGTCCGTCGGATCGGCGGCAGCTTCAGCTTCTCGAAGAGCACCTGCGCGAGCTGCTTGGGCGAGGCGATCGTGAACTCGCCGCCGGCGAGCTGATAGATCTCGCGCGTCAGATTGTCGAGGTCGCGCTCGAGCTCCTTCGCGAACGCCTCCAGGCGCGCGGGATCGACGCGGATGCCGTGACGCTCCATGAGCGCCAGCACTGGGACGAGCGGCCGCTCGATCTCCTCGTAGATCGCCCAGAGCTCGCGCGCCCGGAGCTCGGCGGCCGCGTGCTCCCAGTAGCGCCAGGTGAACTCGGCCCGGATGCCGAACGGACGCGCCGGATCGGCCGCGGGCGGATACTCGTTGAGCGCGTCCATGCAGACCTGCTCGAGCTTGTAGCTCAGCCGCGCCGAGTTCAGCAGATAGGCGGCGACGGCCGAGTCGTGGACGGCCGGCGGGGTGACGCCGCGGGCCAGCCACCACTCGAGCAGCGGCTTGGCGTCGTGGACGATCAGCTCGCGCTCGCCGAGCGACGCGGGCGGCTCGTCCGCGCCGATCTCGGCCGGGCCGGCGGCCGGGTGGAACACGGCGAGACCGGCGATGCGCGGGTCGGGCGGCGTCGACTCGCCGGCCCAGTCGAGCGCCAGCGGAGCTCCTGCCGGCACCGCGGCGAGCCACGCGGCGATCGCGGCGCTTCCCTCCAGACGCTGCGACGGCTCCGGGGCCGCCTGCGGCGGAGGCGGCGGCAGCTCCTTCACGAGCCGCGTGAACTCCATCTCCATCCAGAGCTGGCGAAGCTTCGCCCAGTCGGGCTCTACCCGGCGGAACGCATCGAGCTCGACGGCGAGCGGCACCTGACGGTTGAGCAGCGCCAGCTCGCGCGAAAGGAGCGCGTCCTTACGCCCGGCGGCCAACGTCTCGCGGAGCTTGCCGGGGATCAAGGGCAGGTTCTCGTAGAGGCGGTCGACCGAGCCGTACTGGCTGATCAGCTTCACCGCGGTCTTCTCGCCGACGCCCCGGACACCCTGGATGTTGTCGATGCTGTCGCCCATGAGCGCGAGCACGTCGGCGATCTGCCCGGGCTCGACGCCCCAGCGCTCGCGCACCTTCGCCTCGTCGTAGAGCACGGGCTCGCCGGTGCGGCCGGCGACGCTCAGCACGCGAACACGCGGCCCGACGAGCTGCAGCAGGTCCTTGTCGCCGCTCACCACGACGACCTCGAGCTCCGGCTGCGCGAGCGCCTTGTCGACGATGGTCGCCAGCACGTCGTCGGCCTCGAATCCCCTGACCTCGAGGACGGGCGTGCGCAGCGCCTCGAAGAGCCGGCGCACGTAGGGAAGCTGGCGGACGAGATCATCCGGCATCGCCGTGCGCGTCGCCTTGTAGTCGGCCGACAACGCGTCGCGGAACGTCGGACCGGGCGGGTCCAAGGCGATCGCCAGATAGTCGGGTTGCTCCTCCCGGATGAGCTTCCAGAGCATCGTGCTGAGGATCAGCACGGCGTGACTCGGCACGCCGCGCGACGTCGAGAGATAGCCGACTGCGTGGTAGGCGCGGAAGAGATGCGAGTGGCCGTCGACGATGAACAAGCGTTTCATTGTAGCGATGTCCTTGAGCCCGGCTTGGACCGCGGGTGGCCTGAGAGAGATGCGAGCCGGCTCCGCGGCCGCGATGTCATCGCGCGGTGGCTCGCGAGCCCGGCCGGTCGTCCACGGGCCCCGTGGCGGCCCCGCTCTCGATACCCTTTTCGTACGCGGCGCGCACCTTCGTCGTCATTTCTCGGTAGGCGTCCAGGAAGGCTTGGCGCGATGCGTAGCCGAGGGCGGTCGCGACTCGCGCCGGCATCGGCCCGGCCAGCTCGATCGTGTCGGAGGGGCGCGCGCCCAGCAGGCGCAGCGCCGCCGAGATGCGCCGGAGCAGCCGATACCGCTCGACGAGCCCGGCCGCCGCGGCACGATCGAGGGCGCCGGCGCGCGCGAGGCCGTTCAGGGCCGCCGTCGTCGTGAACCGCCGCACGTCCGGCTTGCCGTGGCCGTGGACGAGCTGGAGCGCCTGGGCCAGGAACTCGACGTCGACGAGCCCGCCACGGCCGTACTTCACGTGCAGCCGGCCGCGCGTCTCGCGGCCGAGCTCGCGCTCCATCCGGGTGCGCACCTCAGCGATCTCCTTGAGCGACGCCCGGGGCAGCGCGTCGCCGTAGACGAGCCGGCGAAGCGCCAGCCGGACACGCCGCGCGAGGGCGCGGTCGCCCAGGATCAGCCGCGCGCGGGTCAACGTCTGGCGCTCCCACAGGTCGCCATGCTCCAGATAGTACCGCTCGAGCGCCGCGACGCTCGACGCGAACCCACTGCCCTTGCTGCCGGGCCGCAGCCGCAGGTCGACCGGGAAGGCGACGCCCGCGGACGTGATGTCCCCGAGCACGGACGCCAGACGCTCGACCGCCAGGCTGTAGAACCAGTGGGCATCGACGCGGTCGGCTCCGTCGGTCGTGCCGTCCTCGCCGAAGACGACGAACAGGTCGAGGTCGGAGCCGGTGACGAGCTCGCGACCGCCGAGCTTGCCGAGCCCCACGATGACCGCGGAAATGAACCGCCCGGACGCGTCGCGCGGCACGCCGTAACGTTCGACGAGCGACTCCAGCGCGAGGAGCCAGCCGGCCGCGAGCGTGGCCTCGGCCAGCGCGGTCATCTCGCGCGAGTAGGCGTCGATCGTCGTGACGCCGAGGACGTAGCGCCAGACGACGGCCAGCTCTTCCGACTGCTTGACGCGGCGAAGCCGGTCGCGCCGCTCGGTCGGCGTCGTTCCGGGGGCGAAGACGGCGGCCATCGCCTGGCGCATCGCCCGCTTCGATTTTCGGGCCAGGAGCCTGCTCGGGATCGGCCAGCGAGGCGAGCAGCTCCGGCTGAGCGATCAGGAGCTCGGTGAGCAGATCGCCGCCGGAGCAGACCTTGACGAGCCCGAGGAGCAGATCGGCATCGTTGGCGAGGAGCTCGATGAGCCCGGCGCGCGGCCCGGCCGCCGCCAGGAGGCGCTCGAACTGGTTCAGCGCCTCGTCCGGGTCGGGGCTCTTCCAGAGCGCGTCGAGGAGCAGCGGATAGAGGCGAGCGAGGGTCGCGTCGAGGTGCGCCGCGTACGGAACCAGCGGCCGGCCCTCCAGGATCAGCTGCAAGTTGTGGCGCGCCCGCTCGGGATCCTTGAATCCGGTCGCCCGGAGCGACGTCAGGCTCGCCAGACGCAGGCGGCGGCGCGGCTCCGGCCGGCGGTCGCCGAAGAACTCCCGGAAGGCGCGGTGCACCGACGTCGTGATCCGCGCGATGGCGCGCCTGGAACTCTCGCGCCGCGCGCGCCGGCGTTGCCCGGCACCCCGACGCGCCGGGCCAGGCGTCCAAGCTCGCGCGGCGTCCTTGGGAAGCGTGTGGGTCTGGAGCTCGTGAAGGATCTGCAGCCGGTGCTCGACGGTTCGGAGGTGCTACGTAGTCTCGCGACAGCAGCCGGCCGAGATCGGGCGCCAGGTAGCCGCGCTCGGTGAGCCGGAAGATCGCCTTCAGGGTGTTCGACTCGCGCAGCCACGGGATCGTCGCCGCCGTAGAGGAGCTGGAGCGCCTGCACGATGAACTCGATCTCGCGGATGCCGCCGCGCCCGAGCTTGACGTTGGTCGCCTCGCCGCCCTTCGCGCGGACGGCGCCGTCGATCTGCGCCTTCATCGCGCGAATGGCCGGGACGATACCGCGCGTCGAGCCCGGGACGATAGACGGTCTCGCGCGCCAGGTCGCTGAAGCGCGCCCCGACCGCGGGATCGCCCGCGGCGACGCGCGCCTTGATCAGGGCCTGCCGCTCCCAGAGCTCGGCGCGCTCTCGGTAGTACGCGCGGTAGCCGTCGAGCGACAGGACGATCGGGCCCATCCGTCCCTCGGGCCGCAGCCGCAGATCGACGCGGAACACGTAGCCCTCGTCGGTGATCTCCTCGAGCAGCGCCGACGAGCTCACGGCAGACGCGCGTGAAGTACTCGCCGTTGGCCACGCGCCCGGTCGCGGCCGCCGGCCGTCTCGCCGTCCGTCTCCGTACACGAACATCAGGTCGACGTCGGACGAGTAGTTGAGCTCCTCGCCGCCGAGCTTGCCCATCGCGACGACCGCGAGCCCGGTCTCGGAGCCGCCGGCGCCGATCGGCGCCCCGTACGCCTCGCCGGGCGGTCGCCGCGGCTTCGGCGAGCGCCTCGGCGATGCACGCGTCGGCCAGATGCGACAGCTCCTCGGTCGTCCCCGCGAGGTCGGCGTCGCCCAGGAGATCGCGCGCCCCGATGCGCAGGAGGTGCCGATACTTGAAGCGGCGCAGCGCGTTCATCCGCGCCTCGCGCGCCTCGAACGGGCCGAGCGTCAGCGCCAGGTCGGCCGCCAGATCCTCGGCGAACCAGAGCCGCATCGTCGCGGGCTCGAGCAGCCAGGCGAGGCTGCTCGGGCGCCGCCGCAGCACGTCGGCGAGCACCTGGCTCGCGCCGACCAGGCGCGCCAGCAGCGGCGACGCGCCGGGGTGCTCGGCGAGCGTGCGGAAGAACACCGCGCGGTCGACGCGCGCGGCGTAGCGCTCGAGGTTGTTGAGCGCCATGTCGGGGTCCGGCGACGCCGCGAGCTCCGTCAGGAGGCGCGGAAGGGCCGGCGCCAGCAGCTCGGCGTCGCGCGGAGTCGGCGTCAGGCTCTCGAGGTTGCGCGCCGCCGCGTCCGGGCTCCGCGAAGCCGAGCTGCCTGCAGCGTTCGCCGCCGGCGTGCCGCCGCGGCGCGGCCGCCGGCGGTCAGGAGCTGGGCGGTCGTCGCGTTCAGACGGCCGACTCGCCCGTCTCGCCCGTGCGGATGCGGATCGATTCGTTGATCGGCAGCACGAACACCTTGCCGTCGCCGATCGAGCCGGTCTTCGCGGCGCCGGCGATCGTGTCGACCACCTTCTTCACCAGCGCGTCGCCGACCACGACCTCGATCTTCACCTTGGGCAGGAAGTCGACCGTGTACTCCGAGCCCCGGTAGAGCTCGGTGTGCCCCTTCTGCCGGCCGAAGCCGCGCACCTCGGTGACCGTCATGCCGATCACGCCGATCCCGGTCAGCGCCTCCTTGACGTCGTCGAGCTTGAAGGGCTTGATGATCGCCTCGACCTTCTTCATCTCAGACCTCCTCGAGAATCGAGATCGCCAGTGCCGACACGTGCGAGCTGATGCGCTTCAGGTTGGTCAGGATGTCCAGGTGGATCTCCGACGTCTCGATCGACTCGGCCAGGCCGGCGCGCAGCCGCCCGAGGTGCGATTCGCGCAGCTCGCGCTCCCGCTGGCGCATGACCGCGCGCTGATCCAGCACCTCCTGCGCGAGGCGCGCGGTCGTTCGCGGCGAAGGCGGCGATGGCGCGCTCGAGATTCTTCGACACCATGCCGTGGAATTCCTGGATCTCGGCCCAGCCGGCGTCCGAGAAGCGGCGGGCCTGGTAGAGCTTCTTGCGGCCGAGCTCCATCAGGTTCTTGTCGATGATGTCCCCGATGTTCTCGAGGTTGCCGATCACCGAGATGAGCCCGATCTCCTTCCGGTTCAGATCCGGTCCCATCGCGTCGCGCCCCAGGCGCGCCAGGAAGAGCTTGATCTCGCGCTCGAGGAAGTCGACCTGGTCGTCGCGCCGCTCGACGTCCTCGAGCAATTCGTGGTGGCTGCTGGCGAAGACCACCGGCACGTCGCGCAGCATCCCCTGCACCACGTCGGCCATGCGGAGCGCCTCGCGCGTGGCCTGCCCCAGCGCCAGGGACGGCTGGTCGAGCGAGCGCTCGTCCAGGTACCGCGTCACGGAACGGGCTGTCGCCCTGCTCGATCGTCGGGCACCATCGCCTCGATCGCCCGCGCGGCCAGCGGCGTGAACGGCAGGAACAGCAGGCTGATCCCGACGTTGAAGAGCGTGTGGGCGTTCGCGATCTGGCGCGCCGGATCGGCGGCGGTGCTCGCCACGAGCGGCCGTGAACGGGCCGATGAACGGAAACACCAGCGCGGCGCCCAGCACCTTGAAGGCGATGTGGGCGACCGCCACGCGCTTGGCCTCGGCCGTGGCGCCGACCGACGCGGTGAGCGCGGTCGCGCAGGTGCCGATGTTGGCGCCGAGCACGATGGCCACGGCGCCGTCGAGCGGCAGGAGCCCCTGGTGCGCGAACGCGAGGGCCAGGCCGAGCGTGGCCGCCGACGAGGTGACCAGCGCGCTGAAGACGGCGCCGACGAGCACGCCGATCGCCGGGCTCTGCGGCGACCGCGCCGAGCAGATCGACGGCCAGCGGGCGACGCCTTGAGCGATCCCACGTTGTCGAGGATGAGCTTGAGGCCGAGGAACATGAGGCCGAGCCCCAGGAGCGCCTGGCCCAGGTCCTTGGGCACGCGGCGCCGCGCAGATGAACGTGACGGTGAAGCCGAGCCCGACCAGGAGCGGCGAGTAGTCGGTGACCCGGAAGGCGATCAGCTGGACGGTGAAGGTCGTGCCGATGTCGGCGCCGAGGATGACGCCGAGCGTCTGCCGGAACGTCATGAGCCCGCCGAGACGAACCCGATCAGCATCAAGCGTCGTCGCCGCCGACGACTGGATGAGCGCGGTCGACCGCGGCGCCCGAGACGACGGCCAGCGACCCGGCGGCGCGACAGCCCGGTGAGGAGGCTCTGCAGCCGGACCCCGAGCGACGCGCTGGAGCGCCTCGCCGCTCAGCCGGATGCCGTACAGCAGCAGCGCCATGCCGCCGAACAGCGCGAGCAGGATGGTCACGGTGCTCGCTCTGTGTCCGAGGCGGGGGGCGGACGTCGGGGGCGCCCCCCGCGACCACGCTGCCGAGCGCGCCACGCCGGCCCCCCGCCTCGGACACCTCAAACCACCGCGTGGCAGGCATCGGCGGGAGGTGGGCGGTGTCGTTGATGCGACACGAGGCGCGGGGGTCGGGCGATCGTCAGGGAGCAGTTGTCGATGCGCATCCGCCAGAGGGAGTTGAACGAGATGCCGAGCAGATGGCAGAGGTACACGCTGATGACGCCGCCGTGGGCGACGACGAGCACGTCCTCACCGTTTCGGTGGCTCGCGGCGATCCGGTCGATCGCCTGCACGACGCGCGCGCAGACCTCGGGCAGCGGCTCGCCGCCCGGCGGCGGACAATCGAGCGGCGCGCGGACCCAGGCGAGGTACGGGTTGCCCTCGCGCGCGCGGATCTCGTCGACCGTGCAGCCCTCCCACTCGCCGAGCGACAGCTCGCGCAGCTCGTCGATCGGCGTGAGCGGAACCCCGGTCCCGCTCAGCGCGATCTGCGCCGTCTCCAGCGCCCGGCACATCGGGCTCACGTACGCGGCCGTCACGCGGTAGCCGCTGCGAACGACGCGCCCGAGGGCGGCGGCCTGCGTCCGGCCGAGGTCCGAGAGGCCGATGTCGTTGGCGCCCTGGAACTTGCGCACCTGGTTCCACAAGGACTGGCCGTGACGCGCGAGCAGAAGCCTCACGTGGACCGCTCCGCCACCTCGCGCGCCCGGCGCAAGCGCGCCAGCGACTCCTCGCGGCCGATCAGCGCCAGCACGTCGAAGATCGGCGGCGACGCGGTGCGCCCCGTCACCGCCAGACGGGCGAGCTGCGCGAGATCGACGAGCTTCAGGCCGAGCTCCTCGGTGAGGGCGCGTACGACGCGCTCGATCGCCGGCACCGGTGAACTCGGGCTCCGCCTCGAGCCGCTCGATCATCAGACCGAGCCGCGCGCGCGCCCTCGGCCGTGAGGAGCTTCGGCGCCGCCTTCGGATCGTACGACGCCGGGCGCTCGAAATAGAACCGCCCCTGCTCGACCAGCTCGACCAGGGTCTTGGCGCGCTCCCGGAGCGTGTCGAGCATCGCCGACGAACCGCGCGTGATCCTCCGGCGGCGTGAGGCCGGCGGCGCGGAGGAACGGCGTCGCGAGCTCGGCGAGGCTGGCTCCCCGCCATCGCCTTCAGATAGTGCTGCGAGAGCCACTCGAGCTTCGTCGAGTCGAAGACCGCGGCCGACGTCGCGACGTTCTTGATGTCGAAGAGCTCGACCAGCTCGGCGCGCGAGAAGACTTCCTGGTCGCCGTGCGACCAGCCGAGCCGCGCCAGATAGTTCACCAGCGCGTCGGCGCGGAATGCCGGCATCGCGGAACGCCTGCACCGACGTGGCGCCGTGCCGCTTGGACAGCCGACTCTTGTCCTTGCCGAGGATCAACGAGACGTGGGCGAACTCCGGCACGGCGTAGTCGAGCGCCTCGTAGCAGAGGATCTGCTTGGGCGTGTTCGACAGATGATCGTCGCCGCGGATGACGTGCGTGATGCGCATCGTGACGTCGTCGACGACGACGCAGAAGTTGTAGGTGGGCGTCCCGTCGGTGCGGGCCAGGATCCAGTCGTCGAGCTGGCTGTGCTCGAAGGTGACGCGGCCCGTGGATCAGGTCGTTGACCACCGTGGCGCCCTCGGTCGGGAATACGCAGCCGCAACGCGCCCGCGGTCGAGGCCCACGATCGCGGCACCGCCCGGAGTACCGGAACGTCTCGTCCCGCTCCTGGGCCGCCGTCGCGCTCGCGGTCGAGGAGCTCGGGCGGGCAGTCGCAGTAGTAGGCGCGTCCGGCTTCGAGCATGCCGCTCGGGCGTGCTCGCGGTAGATGGCGAGCCGCTCGGTCTGGCGATAGCCGGGTGCCGGCGGGCCCTCGTCCCAGTCGAGGCCGAGCCACCGGAGCGCGTCGACGATCGCGACGATGTTCTCGTCGGTCGATCGCGAGCGGTCCGTGTCCTCGATCCGGAGGATGAACGTGCCGCGGTGATGGCGCGCGAAGAGCCAGTTGAAGAGCGCGGTGCGGGCGCCGCCCACGTGCAGATGGCCCGTCGGGCTCGGCGCGAACCGTACGCGGACCGGCGCGGCCATCGTCAGTATTTCTCGAAGAGCCGGCCCCACGGCGTGCCGGCGAAAGTCCGGATGCGCCCGCGGCCGACGGTCGGGTACCAGAGCAGATCGTGGTAGACGTTCGAGGCGAACGGCGCCCACACGACGAGCGGCGAATGCAGGAGCAGGCGCTTGAGCGGACGCAGCGGCCCGCGCCGGATCAGCTGATCGCCCCAGATCACGAGGCTGCGGCTGGTCTTGAAGCCCATCGAGGTCGACGCGAGGTCCGTGTCGCCGACGATCTCGATCTTCCGTGGGTCCGCCACGCCGAGCCCACGCTCCTGACACATCCGGAGGTACGGAATCGACAGCGGATCGAAGCCCATGATCTTCGCCGCGATCGCGTCGATCGCCACCTGATCCGCCGAGGCGAGGATCAGGTTGCCCACGCGCGGCACCATCGTGCGCGGCCCGGCGCCGTCGCCCATCACGGTGCCGTCCATCGCCGCGAACACCGACGGGTGCAGCTCGCGCTGCATGTACATGAGGTCGACCATCACCTCGTGGATGTACTCGTGCGCGTAGTGCCGGACTTCCTTCAGCAGGCCGCCGAACGCGTTCTTGATCGCGCCGGTGGTCCGGCTGTGTCCGTGGGTCTTCACAGTCGGACAATGGCAGCACGTTTTTCCCGACGTACATCTGCGGGGATCTCGATGCCCTCGGGGAAGATCGCGTTCAGCTTGAGCAGCGGCGACTGGAACTTGTAGACGGTCCACTCGACGTCCGGCAGCGGGATGAACGGCACGCCGTGGCGCTCGAGCACCGGCCGCCACTTGTTGTTCCGGCAGCCGGCGATCGGGTTGGTGACCACCGTCTTGTTCTCGACGGGGAAGATCCGCCGCCGGTCGTAGCCGTCGTCGGCGAGCGCCGTCAGGACGCCGTCGACCTGCCAGGGCTGGCTCGAGCACGCCGGGAAGTACTTGGTCCACGAGAGGTTGAGCTTGAGGATCAGATCCTGATCGCGGGGCAGGATCTCGTCGTACTTCACCAGCCGCATCAGCCGCCCGTAGTCCTCGACGACGGTCTCGGGGCGGGTGCGGAGGAACGCGACTGCGCTGGGCATGCTATCGATAGTTTACTCTAGCCGCGCGCCGTAAATGATGAGCAGAACCGCGCAGATCCAGACAGACGGTGTTGATCAGGAGCGCGCGGTCGGCGAGGAGGAGCTCCGACGGGTTGCCCCCGAGACGCCGCTGGTACAGCAAGTAGAGGTACCGGAAGATGCCGTAGAGCACGAAGGGCAGGGTCGCCGGCAAGAGCTGCGTGTGGAACTTCGCGACAGTCTCCGGCGACATCGTGTAGAGCGCGTAGGCCGTCACGGTGGACGCGGTCACCACCGCGATCATCTGGTCCAGCAAGGCCGGGCTGTACTCGGCGAGGATCGGACGGTGCCGCGCGGCGTCCTGGTCGAGCGCCACGTACTCGTAGCGGCGCTTGCCGAGGGCCAGGAACAGCGCCAGAAGGATCGTGCAGATCAGGAGCCAGCCCGACATCTCGACGTCGATGACCACCGCGCCCGCAACCGCGCGGAGCACGAACCCTCCGGCGACGACGAGCACGTCGACGATGACGATGTGCTTGAGCCACGCCGAGTAGGCGATGAGCAGGACGACGTACGCGAGCGCCGTGACCAGGAACGCGCGCGACAGCATCGCGGCGAGCCCGAGGCCCCCGACGACGAGCACGGCGGCCGCCGCGACGGCGACTCCGACCGGCAGCCGGCCGGCGGCGATCGGCCGCGCGCGCTTGCGCGGGTCCAGGCGATCGCGCTCCCTGTCGGCGACGTCGTTGATCAGATAGATCGCGCCCGACAGCCCGCAAAAGATCGCGAACGCCGCCAGCGCCGTCCAGGCGGCTCCCGTGAAGAGTCGCTGCGCGAAAACCAGACCGGCGAACACGAACAAGTTCTTCACCCACTGGCGCGGGCGCATCGAGACCACGATCGCTCCCAGCATTTGCCATCATGGCTAGCTCGTCGGTCTCGAACGCTGTGCGACGGGGGCGAGGAGCACGGGCGGGAGGGGTCGAGACGACCACGCGGCACGCGTGCGCTGCTCCGCGGCGGCTGGGCTCCATCCGGGCGCGCGTCGTCCGTCGCCGGTCGGCGGGAACGGGTCCCTTCGACCCCTCCCGCCCGCGCTCCTCGCCCCCGACGTTCCGGGCGGTCACCGCACCGGCCAGCGTCGGCACACGGGCGCAAGTCCGCTCGAGGCCTTGGCGACGCTCCATGGGTTCTGTCGGCTTAGAGGCGGATGATGTGGGGGGCCGGCGCGAGGGTGCCGGTCGCGTTGCGCGTGTCGATGACGAGTGGAGCGTCGCGGACGATCGTCGCCCAGTCGTAGGTGGCGTGGTTCGTCAGGATCAGCACGACGTCGCGCGACGCGAGGGAGGCGGCTTCCCACTGGATCGACTTCGTCGTGTGCGTGCCGATCGTCACCGACGACACGTAGGGATCGTGGTACTCGACCACCGCGCCCTTGGCGATCAGGCCCTCGATGATCTCGAGCGCGGGCGAGTCGCGCACGTCGGCGACACCGGCCTTGTACGCCACGCCCAGCACCAGGACGCTCGTGCCGCGCAGGGCCCGGCTCCGGTCGTTGAGCGCATCGGCCACCAGCTGCACGACGTACTCGGGCATGCCGCCGGTTGATCTCGTCCGCGAACGCGATGAAGCGCGGCTCGTAGCCCTCGAGCCGCACCTTCCACGACAGGTAGTGCGGATCGGACGGCAAGCAGTGGCCGCCGAGGCCGGGGCCCGGGATAGAACGGCATGAAGCCGAAGGGCTTCGTGGACGCGGCGGCGATCACCTCCCACACCGAGAGCCCGAGGCGGCGGCACATGATGGCGAACTCGTTGACCAGCGCGATGTTGACCGAGCGGAAGGTGTTTTCGAAGAGCTTCACCATCTCGGCCGTCTCCGTCCCGGAGACCGGCACCACCTGCGGGGCCACGCGCGCGTAGAGCGTGCTCGCGAGATCGCGGCAGGCTTCGGTGACGCCGCCGACCACCTTGGGGATGTCACGCAGGGTGAAGCGGCGATTGCCGGGATCGATGCGCTCCGGCGAGAACGCCAGGAAGACGTCGCGCCCCACGACGAGCCCCCGTGCCTGGAACCGCGGCGCCAGCACCTCCTGCGTCGTGCCCGGATAGGTCGTGGACTCGAGCACGACGAGCTGACCGGGCCTGATGATGGCCGCGACGGCGTCGGCCGCCGCCACGATGAAGGAGATGTCGGGCTCCTTCGACTTGCCCAGCGGGGTCGGCACGCAGATGACGATCGCGTCCGCGTCCTTCAGCGCGCCCACGTCGCCGTGGGCGCTGAGGCGGCCGGCCCGCACGAGGCGCGCCAGAGCTGCGCGGCCGGCACGTCCTCGATGAAGCTCGTGCCGTCGCGGACGGCGCGCGACGCGGCGCGCGTCGAGATCGACGCCGATCACCTTGGCGCCCGACTCGGCGAAGGCGACCGCCAGAGGGAGCCCGACGTAGCCGAGCCCGATCAGGCCCACCGTCGGACTCGCGGCGAGCCGCTGCTTGAGCGCTTCGGCGGCCGAAGTCACAGGCGCTCGCAGGCGCGGCGCACGCCAGCCACCACGCGCTCGACCTCGTCGTCGGAGAGCTCGGCGAAGCACGGCAGCGACAGCACCTCGCGCGACGCGCGCCACGCTTCGGGCCAGCGCCGCTCGGCGCCGCCGCCGAACATCGGCTGGTCGGGAACCGAGCGCGGATAGTACACGGCGGTCGAGATCCCCTCGTCGGCCAAGAGCTTCGCGAGCGCGTCGCGCCGCGGGTGTCGCACCGTGAAGAGATGGTACACGTGCCGCGCCTGCGCCGCCTCGGCCGGAAGCTCGAGCCGCACACCCGCGAGCCCCTTGTGGTAGAGACTCGGCGATCCGGCGCCGCGCCGCGGTCCAGTCCGCAAGGCGCCGGAGCTTCACGCGCAAGAACGCAGCCTGGAGCTCGTCGAGCCGGCTGCAGTAGCCGAGCTCGACGTGCTCGTAGCGGCCGCTATCGCCGTGATGCCGCAGCTTCGCGATGCGCTCGGCCACGTCGGCTCGTCGCGGTCACGACCATGCCACCATCGCCGCACGCGCCGAGGTTCTTCGTCGGATAGAACGACAGGCACGCGGCGTCGCCCCAGGCCCCGACGGGCTGTCCTGCCCAGGCGCCCCCGACGGCCTGGGCCGCGTCCTCGATCACGGCCAGACGGTGGGCGCGGGCCAGCTCGAGCACCCGGTCCATGGGCGCCGGCTGCCCGTAGAGATGGACCGGCATGACCGCGCGCGTCCGAGGCGTGATCGCGCGCTCGGTCGCACCGAGATCGAGGGTGTACGTCGCCGGATCGATGTCGACGAAGACCGGCGTGGCGCCGGCCATCATGATCGTCGTCGCGGAGGCGACGAACGAGAACGCCGGCGTGATGACCTCGTCGCCGGGGCCGACGCCCACTGCGGTCAACGCGAGCCGCAGCGCGTCCGTGCCGGAGGCGACGCCGAGCGCCCAGGGAACCCCGCAAAGGGGCGCCAGCTCCTGCTCGAGCGCCTTGCCCTCGGCGCCCAGCACGAACTGGCTCGAGTCGACCACCCGCGCGGTGGCGGCGAGCAGCTCCGCCCGGAGCGCCGTGTGCTGACGTTGCAGGTCGATGAACGGAATCATTTGAACCTCGGTACCGAGTCCGTCGCGCCCGCGCCGACCTGGGTGCTCAGGACGCCTCCGAGCCCGAGCAGGTTGAGCGCGAAGCGGAACTCGTTGTCTGGATTCTTGCCAGGACGGTCGGGGGCACGCCGGATGTAGTCGAGGCTGAATGCCCAGCAGTCGAACTTGAAGTCGAGGCCGAATCGCGTCTCGACGAGGTTGGTCGACTGGATGTTCCAGTTGGTCTTCACCCGGCCCTTCAGGTTGCGCAGGATGTCCACCGAGGCCGCGCCCTGGAGAAAGTTGATGGCCTGGTTCGACGGGGGCCCGTTGCCAGGGTTGAAGGTGCCTGCATTCTGCACGAAATACGGTTTGATCACCTGCGGCATGCGATTGTAACGCGTCCCGACGGTGGCGATGAGTCTCGGGATTTCGATGTTCATGTCGGTCGTGTAGGCCTGCAGTCCGTCGCCGGTAACGTTGTAGCTCAAATCGCCGTGAAACCACAGCACTCGACTCGGCCGGAACGTGAGGTCGCCGGCGACGTTGCCGAACTGGCCGATCTCGAAATCGTAGGCGCCGGCCAGCACGAGCTTGAAGAGCTCGAGACGGTTCATCTCGGCGTCCTCGGAGCCGATCGTTCGTGCGCGGAACCGGTTCGTCAGCGAGTACTCGAACCAGCTCGCCTCGGGGATGCGGTCGGTCTGATCGGTCCAGAGCGGCAGGCTGTAGAAGTTGTGCCCGTGGATCCGGATGTAGTGCGCGCGCGGCTCGATCGAATGGAGCATCCGGTCGAGGCCTCCCCATCCGCCGAGCTGGTACACACGCGAAACGCGGCTCTCGGCGTCGCTCCCGTACTCGAACAATTCGCGGACGCGCGGCTCGCCGTTGGTGTCCTCGATGGCGGGCAATCCGCCCGCCAACCGGCGCGTGGACGCCGGTGACGGTCGTGCTGTAGGCCGTGATGCGCCCGCCCACGAACGGCGTGACGGTCGCATACCCGGCGAGCGGAATCGGGCGCGCGACGACGGGATGCAGATCGAAGCGGGCGCCTTCGGAGCCTTCGTAGCGAAAGAAGTTCACGAAGCTCGTATCCACACGGTAGAGAAATCCGGGGAGCCCGGGCACCTCCTGTCCGATGCTGCCGAGCGTCAGCTCCGGGACGCGCTGCAGCTCGACCGGGCGATCGGTCGTGAGGTCCTGGTACCAGTACACGCGGCTCGTGAAGCTCCAGTTCGTCCAGCTCTTGGTCAGGAAGAGATTCGATTCCGCGCGTTGCACGGAGCGCTGCTGCAGCGACGACTCGTAGTCGCGCAGGACGAGGTCGTCGGAGACGGCATTGAGGTCGGCGCGCAGCGACAGGCCCGGCGCGATCTGCCAGTCGTGCTTGACGCTGCCGAAGCCCCGGAGGTCTCCGTCCTTGAAGAGCTCGTCGACGAAGGCCCCGTTGAGCTTGCCGCGCTGGTCCCTTGAGATGATGTATCGATACTCGACGGCCCCCCCGATGCCTTTTCGCTGGTAGCCGGCCAAGGTCACCGTGGCGTCCTGGCTGTCCGAGATCGCCCAGAAGAACGGGATCTCCGCGAAGACCCCCTTCTTGGTGGAGCTGCCGAGGACCGGAGGGAGAAAGCCGGTCTGCCGCTCGCGCCGGATGGCCGCCGCGAAGAATGGAAAGTACGGGATGATCGGAATCGATTTGGCCCAGAAGGACACGTGCCATCCATAAACGAATTCCTCGAGGTCGGCCGTCCCGTCGCCCAGGTGGAACGACCACGTCGGAACTTCGTCCTCGCAGGTCGTGAACACGCCCTGGCGCACCCGGTACACGCTCTCGCCCAGCCGCTCCAGCCGCTCGCCTTTGAGCCGGTAGTACGGCGCGGTGTGCACCTCGCCCTGATAGACGACGCCCGTGCCGGTGTTGATGTTGAACTCGATGCGCTCGCCGGTGAGCCGATCGTCGCCGTCGTAGAAGATGGCGCGCCCGATCGCCACGGCGTCGCCGGTCGCGCGATTGATCTCGACGCGATCGGCGAGCAAGCGCCCGCTACCCCGGGTCACTTCGACGTTGCCGGTGGCCACGAGCAGGCTATCGATCTGCTCGAAGCGGTCCGCCACGACCGAAACCTCGCCGCTCGCCGCTTGAACGCTCCGCTGACCCTGAGCCGGGGCGAGTTGTGGGGAAGCCACCGAGGCGACGCTCGCGAGCAGGAGAACGAGGATCGAAGCCCGGGCCTGCGTCATGAATGTCGAAAGGCGCCCTCGTCAGAAGGAAAGACTCATGCTAGCAGCCCCCTTTTCGAGCGAGCAAGGTTTATCGTTCCCGGCGAGATGGCGAAGCACGTCGCCGACCAGGAACAGCGAGCCCGCGACACAGATGATCGGCGTCGTCACGGCGCTGCCGGCCAGCGCGAGCGCCTCCGCCGGCGATCCGGCGACCTCGACCTCCCGGACCGTCGGCGGGACGACGGCGCGGAGCGCGTTGGGCGCGGTCGCCCGCGGGCTCGACGGCGCGACCAGGATGAACCGGGCTGCCAGGGGCGCGAGCGCGGCGACGATGCCGGCGGCGTCCTTGTCGGCGAGAATGCCCAGGACGAAGCTGACCCGCGCCTCGCCGAAGACGTCGCGCAGGGACACGGCGAGGGCGCGCGCGCCGGCCGGATTGTGGGCGCCGTCCAGCACGAGAAAGCCGTGCGCGCGCCGAAGGACCTGAAAGCGACCGGGCCACCACGCGCGCGCGAGCCCGTCGCGAATCGCCGCGTCGCCGACGCCGAGACTCCGCGCGGCGGTGACGGCGAGGAGGGCGTTGGACGGCTGAAAGCTGCCGGGCATGCCGAGCTCGAGATCGGTCAGGGACCAGCCCGGGCCCGCGCAGGTCACCCGCTGGCCGTCGGGGCCGCGGCGCTCCACCGCGACCGACAGGTCGCGGCCCTCGAGCAGGAGCGGCACGCCGACCGCGTCGGCGCGCGCCACGATGACGCGCTCGGCCTCGGCCGCTTGCGCCGCGGCGACCGCGACGCCCCCGCGGATGATCGCGGCCTTCTCGGCCGCGATCGCTTCGAGGGTGGCGCCGAGCACGGCCTGGTGGTCGAGGTCCACGCGCGCGATGACGGCGACCTCCGGGGTTCCCACCGTCGTCGCGTCGAGGCGCCCGCCCAGCCCGACCTCGAGCACCGCGATATCGACGGCCTCGCGCGCGAAATGATCGAGCGCGAGGGCCGTCGTCGCCTCGAACGTCGTCGCGTCGAAGCGCGCGACGAGCGTGCCGAGCGCCTCGACGCCGTCGACGACGCCGTCTTCGGGAATCGGCTCGCCGTCGACGCGAATGCGCTCGCGAAACGAGACGAGATGCGGTGAGGTGTACAGGCCGACCCGGTAGCCGGCGGATTTCAGGATCGAGGCGAGCATCGCCGACACCGAGCCCTTGCCGTTGGTGCCGCCGACCTGGATCAGCCGGTATCGCTGCTCGGGCCGACCCAGCGCGTCGAGCAGCCCCTCGATGCGCTCGAGCCCCTGGCGCATGCCCGCGTGCTCGCCGCCCCGGAGTGCCTGGAGCCGGGCGACGGCCTCGGCGTACGTCACGAGCGGGCTAGCCCGCTCGGGGCGGCTCGGCGGCGAAGAAGGCGAGGACGCGGCGGAGCGTCTCCTTGAGGTCGCGCCGCTCGACGATCATGTCGAGCTGTCCGTGCGCGAGCAGGAACTCCGAGCGCTGAAATCCCTCGGGCAGCGGCTGACGGATCGTCTCGGCAATGACCCGCGGTCCGGCGAACCCGATCAACGCGCGCGGCTCGGCCAGGATGACGTCGCCGAGCATCGCGAAGCTCGCGGTGACGCCGCCGGTCGTTGGATCGGTGAGGATGGAGACGTACGGCAGCCCGGCGGCCGAGAACCGCTCGAGCGCGACCGACGTCTTGGCCATCTGCATCAGCGAGAGGATGCCCTCTTGCATCCGCGCCCCGCCGGACGCCGAGACGATGACGACCGGCAGATGCTTGTCGATGGCGAGCTCGATGGCGCGGGCGAGCTTCTCGCCGACGACCGAGCCCATGCTGCCGCCGAGGAAGCCGAACTCGAACACGGCGAGCACGGCCGGCTGGCCGCCGATCGCCGCGATGCCGCAGACGACCGCCTCGTCGCTCGACGTTTTCTGGGCGGCGGCGCGGACGCGCTCGCGGTACTTCTTGGTGTCCTTGAAGTTCAGCGGATCGGTCGTCGTCAGCGCGGTCTCGCGCTCCTCGAACGAGCCGGCATCGGCCAGCTGGCTGATGCGCTCGCGGGCGGAGATCCGGAACGGATAGTGGCACTTCGGGCACACGCGCCCGCCGCGCTCGACCTCGGCCCGGTAGATGATCTCCTTGCACGAGTCGCACTTGATCCACAGGCCTTCGGCGATGACGACCTTGCTGCCGCTCGACTCCTCTTTGCGCTTGAACCAGGCCACCGTGACCTACCTCCTTGCCTGGATGGGAGACGTCGGGAGTGGCTCGCGCAGCGGCGCCTTGAGTTCGGCGATGAACTTGCCCACGTCGTCGACGAGGGTGGACGAGCCGGCGCGCGACTCGACGAGGCGAACGATCGCCGAGCCGACGGCCGCGCCGTCGGCGACGCGGCCCACCGTCGCCACCTGCGCGGGCGTGCTGATCCCGAAGCCGACGCACACCGGCATCGCCGTCTCGCGGCGGATGGCCGCGATCTGCGTCGCCATGTCGGCGGGCAGCTGCTGGCGCTCGCCGGTCACGCCGGTGAGCGAGACGACGTAGATGAACCCGCGGCTCTTGCGCGCGATCAGGCGCACGCGCGCCAGGGTCGAGGTCGGCGCGACCATGTAGACCAGGTCGAGGCCGGCCGCGGTCGCCTCGGTTCCGAGCGGATTGCTCTCCTCGGGTGGCATGTCCGCGACGATCGCGCCGTCGACACCCGCGTCGACGGCCGTGCGGGCGAACGCCTTCAAGCCGAACGCGAGCACGGGGTTGTAGTACGTGAGCAGCACGATGGGCACGTCGATCTCGGCGCGCAGCCCCGCGACGGTCTCGAGCACCCGCGCCACCGTCGCGCCGCCAGCGAGGGCGCGCCTACCGGCGCGCTGGATCACCGGCCCGTCGGCCAGCGGGTCCGAGAACGGCACCCCGAGCTCGACGACGTCCGCTCCACGGCGCGCGGCCTCGATCACGAGCCGCCGCGTGTCGGCGAGCGACGGGTCCCCCGCCGTGAAGTAGGGCAAGAGCGCGCGCTCGCCGCGGGCGCGGAGCCGGGCGAAGGTGTCGTCGAGGCGGCTCATCCGATCTGCTTCCCGAGCGCCTTGGCGACCACGTGAACGTCCTTGTCTCCCCGGCCCGAGAGACCGATCGACGATCGCCTTCGTGCGCGGCAGGGTCTTCGCCAGCTTCATCGCGTGGGCGACGGCGTGGGCCGACTCGAGCGCCGGCATGATCCCCTCGAGCCGCGTCAGCGACTCGAATCCCTCGAGCGCCTCGGCGTCGGTGACCGAGACGAACTCGAAACGGCCCGCGTCACGATAGTAGGCGTGCTCCGGCCCGACCCCGGGATAGTCGAGACCCGCCGAGATGGAGTGCGCGGTCGCGATCTGCCCGTCGTCGCTCTGGAGCAGATAGCTCATGCAGCCGTGGAGCACTCCGACGGCGCCCGGCGCTCATCGACGCGCCGTGGCGGCCGGTCGAGATCCCTTCCCCGCCCGGCTCGACACCGATGATCCGCACCTTGCGGTCGTCGATGAACGGATGGAAGAGCCCGATGGCGTTCGACCCGCCGCCGACACACGCGACCAGCACGTCCGGGAGCTTCTTCAAGCGCGCGCGCGCCTGCCGGCGCGCCTCTCGGCCGATCACCGAGTGGAGGTCGCGCACCATCACCGGGTACGGATGCGGGCCGAGCGCCGAGCCGAGCAGATAGTACGTCGTCCGCACGTTGGTGACCCAGTCGCGCAGCGCCTCGTTGATCGCGTCCTTCAAGGTGCGGCTGCCGGACTCGACCGAGATCACGCGCGCCCCGAGCAGGCGCATGCGGAACACGTTGAGCGCCTGGCGCTCGACGTCCTCGGCGCCCATGTACACCTCGCACTCGAGCCCGAGCAGCGCCGCGGCCGTCGCGGTCGCCACGCCGTGCTGGCCGGCGCCGGTCTCGGCGATCACCCGCCGCTTGTTCATCCGCGCGGCCAGGAGCGCCTGACCGAGCACGTTGTTGATCTTGTGAGCGCCCGTATGACAGAGGTCTTCGCGCTTGAGATAGATGCGCGCCCCGCCGCACTGCTCGCTGAGCCGCTCGGCGAAGTAGAGCGGCGTCGGCCGCCCGGCATAGTCCTGGAGCAGGCCGGCGAGGCGGCGCTGGAACTTGCGATCGCGCTTCGCCGACGCCCACGCCTGCTCGAGCTCGATCAGCGGCGCCATGAGCGTCTCGGGGACGAAGCGCCCGCCGAAGCGGCCGAAGTGTCCGCTCGCGTCCGGAAGCGCCCGCTTCATCTGACGCCCTTGGCCTCGGCCACGAACCGCCACACCTTGTCCGGATCCTTGCGGCCCGGCTGCGCCTCGACCCCCGAGTTCACGTCGACGGCGTACGGGTGCGCGGTCGCGATCGCGCGGGCGACGTTCTCGGGCGTGAGGCCGGCCGCCAGGATGATCCGCCACCGCGCATTCGCCAGGTCGCGGGCGATCGACCACTCGATCGGCTGGCGCGCCTCGCCTTCGCTCCACCGCGCGGCGCTGTCGAGCAGGAGCGCGGATACGTGCCCACGATAGGCCAGGAACTTCACGGTCGGCGTCCACGGCGGCATACCGCCGAGCTCGCCCGAAGGCGCCGGGAGCTTGATCGTCTTGATCACCGGCACCGGGTAGCCCTCGAGGTCCTCCGGCTTCTCATCGCCGTGAAACTGCAGCGCGCGCAGACCGCACGCCTCCACGATCGCCTTGACGTGACCCATCGGGTGATCCCAGAAGATGCCGACCGTCGTGACGAAGGGCGGCAGCGCGCGAACGATCGGGGCGACCTGCTCGGGCGTCACGAAGCGCGGCGTGTTCTCGACGAAGATGAAGCCGAGCGCGTCGGCGCCGGCCTCGACCGCCGTCAGCGCGTCTTCGAGGTTGGTGATGCCGCAGATCTTGACCCTGGTCATACCTGAATGGGTGGGGCGGGGCGCCCCCCCCATTTCCCCCCCGGTTCGCGGGGCGCCCCGCTCACGCGTACTGCACGCGCCGTGGTGCGCGCCAGCTGGCGCGGCGCCCCGCTCACGCGTACTGCACGCGCCGTGGTGCGCGCCAGCTGGCGCGGCGCCCCGCTCACGCGTACTGCACGCTCCGTGGTGCGCGCCGGCTGGCGCGGCGCCCCGCTCGCGCGTACTGCACGCTCCGTGGTGCACGCCGATTGGCGGGGCGCCTTGCTCACGCGTACGGCTTGCGCCGTGGTGCACATGTTCCTCATCGCGAGACCGCCGGCTCTCGCAGGGTCAGCTCGCGGAGCTTCGCGGGGACGTCGAGGGCGCGGACGAGGCCTTCGCCGACGAGGATCGCGTGGGCGCCGGCCGTCACGACCTGGCGGACGTCGGCGGCGGTGAAGAACCCGCTTTCGCTGACCACGATCGGACCGGGTGGGATCAGCGGCAGGAGCTCGAGGGTGGTCGCGATACGCGTCTCGAACGTGGCGAGATCGCGGTTGTTGATGCCGACGATGCGGCTGCCGACGGCGAGGGCCTGGTCGAGCTCGGCGGCCGTGTGGCACTCGACCAGCGCGGCGAGCCCGAGCCCCTTCGCGGCGGCGAGCAGCTCGGCCAGACGCGACGGCTCGAGGATCGACACGATCAGGAGCACGGCGTCGGCGCCCGCCGCGCGCGACTCCCAGAGCTGGTACTCGTCGATCGTGAAGTCCTTGCGCAGGAGCGGCACGTCGACCGCCGCGCGAACGCGCCGCAGGTCGTCGAGGCTCCCCCGGAAGTATTTCTCGTCGGTGAGGACCGAGATCGCGTGCGCCCCGTGCGCCGCGTACGTCGTGGCGAGGGCGACCGGGTCCAGGTCGCTGGAGAGCACGCCCCGCGACGGCGAGGCCTTCTTCACCTCGGCGATCAGCCGCACCGCTCCCGGTGAGGAACGGAGCGCGCCTTCAAAATCGCGCGCGGCGGGTGCGGCGTCGCAGTCGCGCTCGAGCGTCGCGCGCGTCACCGCGGCTTTCCGCCGGGCCACCTCCTGCGCGCGTATTGGCGACGATCTCGTCGAGGACCGACATAGCTCGGCGCTAGAAATCGCGCCGGAGCCCCTGCCGTCGCAGCGTGTCGAGCGGGACCGACCTGAGCTGGTCGAGAACGAAGTCGCGGATCGTGCGGGGTGGAGGTAGATCGCGCACGATGCGTCCGCCGCGCACCAGAGGCTTGAGCAACGGCTCCCAGACGCCGCCGTCGGGCGGGCGCTGCCCGGCCGGGACGACGACGGTCTCGCGCGTGCCCTGGCGCCGGTAGACTTCCTTGGCGCCCGACCACTTGCCGCGCTTGGCCATGGGCCGTCCCTCGATCTCCATGATGTCGAGGGCGAAGTTGAGCACCGGCGCGTTGGCGATCGACGTCCCGACCCCGTAGCCATCGGCCACCGGATTCAGGGACATGATCTCGTACTCGTCGACACCACCCGAGGCGAGCAGCTTCACGTGACCGTGGCCGCGCAGGTTGAGCTCCCAGCGCACCTCTTCGAGGATGCGGTAAAAGTCACCGCGGCGCGACGACGGGGTGTCGAGCCGCACCGCGTAGAGATCCTTACCCAGGGCCTCGGCGACCCGGATCGCCTCGAACTTCTCGTCCTGCAGCGTGTCGATGAGCGCGACCCGCCGCACCTTGGGGTCGACGATCGTATCGAAGGCCCGGAGGGCCTCCACCGTGTCGCCGATCATGAGGACGAGCGAGTGCGGGATCGTCCCCATCGGATCGGCGTCGATCAGCTCGGCCGACTTGGTCACCGCGACCCCGTCGCACCCGCCGATGAAGGCGTTGCGCTCGATCATCGGCGCCAAGGTGGGATGCATCCGGCGCGCGCCGAACGAGATCACCTGGCGCTCGCCCGCCGCCTTCTTACAGCGCGCCGCCTTCGTGGCGATCCCGGAGGCCTGACACAGGAGACCGAGCAGCGCCGTCTCGTACTTCGCCCATTCGACGTACGTGCCTTCGATGCGCAAGACGGGCTGGTAGGGCTCGAACAGCAGGCCCTCGTCCATCGCCGAGACATCGACCGGCTGGCCTTCCAGGAGCGCCGCGAGCTCCTCGATTCCCGCGAGGATGCCCCACTGCCAGTCCTCGGGCAGCGACTTCAGGTAGACCTCGGCCTTGACCCGCTTGCGGTCGTTGCGATGGGTCAGGATCTGGACGGTACGCGTGAAGTAGACGTCGGAAACCTCGCCGCTCTTGATGTCGGCGTCGGCGGCGGTGTGAAACGGACGCTTCGGGGCGTTCGGCATAGTCTCTGTGACCCTCGGGTCACTACGAAGGTGGCGAAAAGTGTGTCAGAAGCTTGTGGTCAAGTCAAACTTGGCACTCCGGGGAGGAGGACGGGGGCGTGGGGAGGGGGCTCGGGACCACGCGGCACGCGTGCGCCGGCCCGCGGCGGCTGGGCTCCATCTGGGCGCGCGACTTCCGATAACCCACGGCGGGAACGGGTCCCGAGCCCCCTCCCCACGCCCCCGTCCTCCTCCCCGGAGCCTTGCCGGTCTTTACTTGGCTCAGGAAGGCCGCTGCCACACCACACTTGGCCTAGATCAGGGGCAGGCGATGCGTCGATAGGTGGCTGCTTCGCGCGGGGCCGCTGGGGCTCCGAACCGGGGGTTAGAGGTGGAGGGATTTTAGGTAGGCGCGGAAGTCGTTGGCGAGGTCGGGGCGGGCCAGGGCGAACTCGACGGTGGCTTTGAGGAAGCCGAGCTTGTCGCCCGTGTCGTAGCGGCGGCCCTCGAACTCGACGGCGTACAGAGGGCGCCGGCCTCTCAGAATTCGGAGCGCGTCGGTCAGCTGGATCTCGCCGCGGGAGTCGGCCCCCGTACTGGACAGGATCTCGAAGATCTCGGGCGGCAGGACGTACCGGCCGATGATGGCCAGGTCCGACGGCGCGTCAGCGGCCTTGGGCTTCTCGACCAGGTCGAGGATCTGGTGCACGCGGCTCTCGACAGGCCGCGACGCGATCACCCCGTACTGGTGGATCCGCTCGCGCGGTACGCGCTGGACCGCGAGGACCGGCGCGTCGTATCGCGCACTCACGTCGAGCAGCTGGCGCATGCAGGGCGTCGCCGCTCCTCCGATGATGTCGTCGCCCAGGAAGACGGCGAACGGCTCGTCACCGACCAGCGCGCGCGCGCAGAGAATGGCGTGGCCGAGCCCGAGTGGCTCGCGCTGGCGAACGTACGAGACCGAGGCGAGCTCGGAGATCGTCTTGATCTGGGTGAGCTCCTCCGTCTTGCCGCGGTCGTTCAAGTAGTACTCGAGCTCGAAGGCCGAGTCGAAGTGATCCTCGATCGCGCGCTTGCCGCGGCCCGTCACGATGATGATCTCTGACAGACCCGAGGCCACCGCCTCCTCGACGACGTACTGGATCATCGGCTTGTCGACGAGCGGAAGCATCTCCTTCGGCTGCGCCTTCGTCGCGGGGAGGAACCGCGTGCCGAGCCCAGCGGCCGGGAAAACCGCCTTGCGTACTTTCATGGCCTCATTATACGTGCCGCATCCGTCCAGCCCTTCGACGCCGCAGAAGCAGGAAGGCCGCGATGTAGGTGATCACGCCCGCCACCGCCCCGACCGCCACCGAGCCGATCAGCAGCGCCAGGGAGACGCTTCCCAGGAGATCGATCAGGTCAGGAATAGAGAGGACCGAGTACGTGTGGAAGAGCTCGATGATCTCCCCGACATCGGCCCCCTGAAGATCCGGCAGGACCAAGGCGCCGATTCGCAGCGCGAACCCGTACACGAGCGGCGCGAACCACGGCAGGTTGAGCCAGGCGCCGGTCACCGTCACGGCCTTGTTCAGACGGAAGATCGTCGCGACGGCGAGCGCCAGAAGCGTCTGAAGACCCCAGAACGGCGTACAGCTGATGAAGACGCCGACGGCCAGCGCGAGCGCCACCCGCCAGGGCGCATCGTCGAGCCGCAGCACCGCGGCGAGCCGCGCGGCGAAGGCGCGCCGGGCGCGGTTCAAGGCCTCGGGCGCCACCGGCCGACTCCCTCCAGGACCGCCACGATCGCGAGGACGCACGCGGCCTGGATCAGGACCAGCACCGCCTCGCGCGGTGTGGCGTCCTTCAGGAGGATCGCCGAAAGACCCAGGGTGGACGCGAGGAAGAAGATCAGGAGCACGCTCTGCTTACGGGTGAGGCCGAGCTCCTCGAACCGGTGATGGATATGATCCCGTCCCGTGTAGGCGAGCCATTCGTGCAGCGAATGCACCTTGCCCGTCACCATCCGTGCGACGCCGACGAAGCCGATGTCGAACAGCGGCACCCCCAGAATCAAGGACGGCGTGAGTAGCGCGATGATCGGATCCCCCTCAGCCCATTCTCCCATCACCGCAAGCCCCGCGAGCGTGAAGCCGATGAACGTCGCGCCGCTGTCGCCCAGGAAGATCTGGGCGCGGCCCGGCCGGAAGTTGTAGGGCATGAACCCCAGGCAGGCGCCGACCAGCGCCGCCGACAGGTACATAAGGTAACGCTGATCCGTCTGCAGAGCCGCGATGCTGAAGAAGATGCCGGCGATCATGCCGAGGCCGGCGGCGAGGCCGTCCATCCCGTCGAGAAACTGGACCGCGTTGGTGACCGTCACGAACCAGAGGATCGTCAGCAACACGTTGAGCCACACGAAGGCCGGTACCCAGCTGGGAGTCACGTTGAGCACGACGCCGTAGGCGATCGCCGCCGCGGCGGCGCCGATGTGCCCCGCGAGCTTGAGCGACGCCGGGAGGTCGGTGAGATCGTCCAGGATGCCGATCCCGACGACGAGGGTCGCCCCGACCACGACACCCTTGAGCTGAAGCGAGAAGTCGAAGCTCGTGAGCACGGTCACCGCGAAGCCGCAATAGACGGCGGCCCCGCCCAGGAGCGGTGTCGCGACCTCGTGCACTTTACGCGCGGCCGGCATGTCGAGAACCCGCCACCGCAAGGCGATCAGGCGCGTCACCGGGACCGCGCAGAAGACGACGGCGAAGGCGAGCAAGACGAGGTAGAGCCACGGGAATCGCGCCGCGTGGTCCCGCTCCCAGATAGGCACCAGGAGGAACAGGCCCACCAGCGCCAGGCGCATCACATGCGGGGTCGATCGTGCCAGGCTTCGCGGCCTCGGCTGGCATGGCGGACGCCCGCCGAACGGAGTGCTCCGGCTCCATCACGATCCGAGCCCCTCGACGAGCGCCTCCGAGACCGTGTCGGCCTCGGCGTCGGTGAGCAGCGGATAGCACGGGAGCGACAGGCACTGGCTCCAGAGGCGCTCGGCGTTCGGGTAGCCGGAGCCGCCGAGGGCGCGGTGGATCGGGCGAAAGACCGGCCGGCGCGCCGCAACGCCCCGTCGCTCGAGGTGCGCCAGGAGGGGCTCGAGGGGCTGGTCGACCGCGACCACGAAGCGGTGATAGACGTGACGGTCGCCGGCGTCGGCCGGCACGCGGCAGCGCGGGGCGTGCGCGAGCGCCGCGCGGTATCGTGCGGCGAGGGCACGGCGCCGCGCGATGAACGTGTCCAGCCGCGCGAGCTGGCTGCGGCCGAGCGCCGCCTGCATGTCGGTCATCTTATAGTTGAAGCGCGGGGCCAGCTCGGTCCTCTCGTCGTAGTCCCGGGCGTCGCGCGCGTGCGCCACCAGATCGGCGGGGCCCGCGACGGCCCCGCCCTCACCGGTGGTCAAAAGCTTGGTCGCGTAGAACGAGCACACCGCGAGCCCGCCGCGCGCGCCCACGGGTCGATCCCCGATCGTCGCGCCGAGCGTCTGGGCGCAATCCTCCACGAGGGCCACGCCGAGGCGGTGGAAGTCGGCGAGGTCCACGGCGAGCCCGAACGGATGCACGACGATGACCGCCCTCGTCCGAGCCGTGCGCCGGCGCGCCGTGTCCGCGGCCGAGAGCCCGAACGTCTCGGGATCCGCGTCGGCCAGCACCGGCGTCCCTCCGCAGCGCGTGACGGCATGGTACAGCGCATCGCAGGCATAGGTCGGGATGATGACCTCGTGGCCGGGACCTACGTCGAGGGCGCGCAGCGCGAGCTCGAGCGCGGCGCTGCCGGAGCTGACCGCCGCCGCGGCGGCGACGCCCAGGCGCCGGGCCAGCTCGTGCTCGAGTCCCGCGACCTCGGGCCCCTGCGCCAGCTGGCCCCCGCGGACGACGCGCGCGACGCCCTCGGCGTCCGCATCGCTCACAGTCGGCCGAGAGTGCGGGATCATTCGCACAGACAGCGGGAGATCGGGCGCCGCGGAGCCACTCGCTTCCGTCTCAGGCCACCCTCGGTGCAAGCCGGCCTCGTGGACCCCGCTCCAATAACGCTATTCTCAGAGATTCAGGAGCAGTCGGACCGATTGGAAGGCCTCCGCGTACTTGACGCGCGCCTGAATGCCGCGAAAGTTCGCGCAAGACCGAGCCAGCTCGAGGATCGTCAGGTCCTCGATGTTCGTCTTCGTCACCTGCGAGTAGTGCGCCTCGAGTCCGGCCAGCTTGGTCTCGAGCACGTCGGCGATGTCGGTCGCGCAGTTCGGCGTGAAGTTCACCGTCGACGGCACCTCGAAGAAGAGGAGGTTCGGCACGTAGCGCGTCGCCGACATCGCGCCCTGAGCCAGGTTGCGATGGTCCTGGTGCGTGTCCTCGGGCGAGTTGACGAAGATCATCCGCGGGTCGGTCTTCTTGATCACCGCCTCGAGCCGTACGATCAGCTCGCGCGTCAGCGGCACCTCGGTGTCCCGGTAGTCGCCCCAGAAGACCTCGCGCACCCCGAGGATGCGGGCGGCTTCCTTCTGCTCGCGGCGGCGCACGTCGGCGTCTCCGCCGAGCGCCCCGTCGGAAGCGATGAACATGTAGACGGCGTGGCCGCGTTGCGCGTACTTGGCGAGCATGCCGCCGCAGCCGTACTCGATGTCGTCGGGATGGGCGCCGAGGGCGAGGATATTCACTTATTTCGGCTCGGGCGAGAGGCGCGACCACGTGCTCCCCTCATTGAGAATGCCGAGGGCCTCATCGCCGTGCATCAATAATAAGTCAAGGGCCGAGAGAGACGGAACGAATTCCCCGTGTTCTTGCGTGTACACGGGATGGTTGTATTGCTGCGTTTCGACGGCGATTCCGGCGGCCGTGAACTGCGCGATATCCATGTAGCGGGCGCCGTCGCGGCCGGCCAGATAGGTGTCCGCGCCGACCGCGCGGCAGAGCGCGACGAGTCGCGCGGTCGCATCTCCCCGGGCCACCGCCGGAACCTCGATGTCCGAGGCCAGTCGCGTCGGCGTCGTGAGGCCGAGCTTGCCGGCCAGCCACTCGGCGCTCGCGACGGCGACGGGCGCCAGACGCTCCCAGCCCCGCTCGTAGAACGCCTCGAGCTCGTCTCGATACCGGCCCCAGCACGGCGCGCCGCCATACGCCTTCTCGATCGCGGCGACGTGTCGGGCGCGCCAGGGCTGGCTGGAATCCACCAGCACGTCGCGAATCAGGGTGCCCAGCTTGGCGCGAACCGGCACCGTGAGCCACCGTGGTCCGTCGCCCGTCTTGATCTGGTTGCGATTCTGCCAGCCGTTCTTCTCGTACTGCACCGTGTCGAGGAACACGAACAGGTCGGCGGCCGCCCACTTGGCGAAGTAGCCGAGCCACGGCAGGTAGTGTGGCTGATGGATGGCGATCTTCATGGGCATGGCACCATCATCACGAGCGTCTGACGAAGATCGGGTTGCTGAGAAGACGTCCGGGCCCGCGGACGTCGAGGCGATAGAACGTCGGCGAGCCGTCGAACGTGTCACGATGGACCGTCCGGAGCGGCGGCGGCCCCGTCCACGCTCTCACCACGGCGCCGTTGCGCACCAAGGTCACGCGCACGTCGCGCGCCACGGCGCCGTTCGCTTCGACCGCCACCGCGATCTCGATCGGCGCCGACTCGGCGGCGCGCACGAGATCCCCCGAGATTCCGGTGGCGCCGCCGGCGCGGACGGAGAACTCCGCCAGCACCAGCTCGGCAGCCGCTTCCCGCTGCACCGCGTAGAACCGGCCGCGCTTCAGCGCGTCGAGGACGGCGCGCTCGCTCCGCTCTTCCACCAGGAACACGCTCCGCACGTTCCCCAGAGTCTTCCCGGCCGTGAATCCGTGAAAGCCGGACTCGCCGACGGCCCACGCCGGCCGGCTGCGGTCGCCCGCCGCGAACTGGCCGAGCAGCCGATCCCACGACCCACCGGGCCGATCGACCCGCGTCGTGTCCTCGTACACGGCGCCGAAGGCCGTGTAGCGCGCCGTCCGCATGAGATCGTCGGGGTACGGGGACGTGTTCCAGGCAACCCTGATCGGGCCCACCCATTTCTCGCCCGCGTCGTGCGCCTCGGGAAACGACCAGACAGTCACCCCGCCCAGCCGGTCGACGTAGTCGATCAGATCCTGATGCGGTCCCAGGCCCAGATCCCGGTATGGCGAGTACGGATCGACGGCGAAAGGCCAGCCGCGCACCAGCGCCAGCACGGCGATCCCGCAGAGAAGCAAGCCCGCGGGCCAGCGACGTTGCTTGACGACCACGAGCACACGGCCCACCTTCCTGAGGACGCGCCGCTTGAGCGTGAGCACGTAGACGCCAGGCACGAGCAGAAGACCGGGTAGCGCGTCGAGCACCGAGGACCAGCCGAATCCGCCGAGCTTGTTTCCGGTGACCGGCAGCGCGCGGAGTGACTGCTCCGGGAGACCGAAGACCAGGATGTTCTTCTGTGTGTCGTGCACCGCCATGTCGAGCGCCAGCGGCGAGCCGGTCCAGTAGTAGTGCGGGAGCACCTCGACACCCGGGACGATCAGGACGCGCGGGTTGGCCGCCCTGGCCTCGGAGACGCGCGCCAGATAGCGGTCGATCCCGAGACCGAGCACCGAGGGCTCCTCGCGCACCACTCGGGTCAGCGCCCGGAACGGCGCCAGCCCATACTCGACCCGCAGCAGGTAGTTCTCGGTGAGCAGCAGCGCGCCGATCCCCTGCTTGCTCCGCCATCGTGGTCAGCTGCTCGAGCGAGAAATCGCCCGTGGACAGATCCGAATGGAGGTGGAGGACCGCCGGCAGCCTTTCGAGGCCGTCCGCCACGGTGGCGGGCGTCACGCCGCCGGTGAGCAGCCACGCGATGACGGCGAGGCGGGCCATGCGGCGAGTCACTCGAGCCCCTTGGCGCGGGCCAGGGCCGCGTACACGGCGAGGAGCTTCGCGCTCGCCACCGGCGCCGAGAATGCCTCGGCGCGTCGCTCCCCGGCCTCGCCGAGCTTGCGCCGCAAGGCGTCGTCCCGGCCGAGCTCGATCAGCGCCGCCGCGAGCGCGTCGACGTCGTCGGGCTCGACCAGTCGCCCACACTCGCCGTCGGTGACGACGTCGGGAATGCCGCCGACCGCGGTCGCGACGACCGGAATTCCGATCGCCATGCCCTCGACGATGACGCGCCCCATCCCCTCGTTGCGGGACGGCACGGCCAGGACGTCGGCCGCCGCCGAGCGGTGTCGTCACGTCCATGAGCTCGCCCGTCAGGCGGAGCCGTTCCGTCACGCCGAGCGCCGCGGCGAGCGCCTCGAGGTGCCTGCGCTCGGCGCCATCGCCGACGAGCAGGACGCGCGCCGATGGGATCCGCGCGACGACGGCCGGAAGCGCCCGCACCAGGAGATCGAAGCCCTTGATCGGGATCAGGCGGCCCAGACCCACGACGACGAACGCGTCGGGCTCGAGCCCGAGCCGAGCGCGCGCCTCGCTCCGCGCAGGCGCCGTGGCGCGCAGCTCGGCCGTCGGCACGCCGCTCGGCACCGCGACGTACTGGTCGGCTCTTCCGATGCCGCGCGCGACGTGCTCCGTCGCACCGCGATCGGTCAACGTGATGATGCGGTCGGTCCATCGTGCCGCCTGACGCTCGAGCGCCGTGAAGACGGCGGTTCTTCGAGGACCGTAGTAGCCGTAGAACAGGTGGCCGTGGGGCTGGTGGATCACCGCGGGCACGCGCGCGATGGCCGCCGCGAGGCGGCCGATGAATCCGGCCTTCGAGGTGTGGGTGTGCACGATCGCCGGCCGCTCGCGCCGGATGAGCCGGAGGATCTGGACGAGCGCCGTCACGTCGGCGAGAGGCGCGACCTCCCGCCCCAGCGCGGGCAGGTCGACGACCCGGCATCCGCGGCGGCGCGCGTCGACCAGCGAGGACGCGTCGGACTCGCGGAAGGAGGCGGCCAGGGTGCAGTCGTATCCGGCCCGGTCGAGCGCCACGCACGACGCGATCGTGTTCTCCGATGAGCCGCCCAGGGTCAGCCGCGTGATCGCGTGCAGGACGCGCAGGCCCATCACGGCCCCTTTCGCGCGTAGAGCTCGACCGACGGGCCGACGAGCCAGCGATCGCGCGAGAGCTCGGCCAGGGTCGCGGCGCCGGCGGCGATCGTCGCGCGACCCCAGCGGGGAAGCGTCTCGACGGCCGCACGCTTCCCGACGGGCTCCCTCGACGTCGCGGCCGAGTTCGACACCGCGAGCACCTGGAAGCCCGCGCGCTCCACGAGCTGCCGGAGCCCCGACGGGGTGAACGCGAAATGGTGCACCACCGGGTACGTGTCCCATCCGCGCGATCGGACGAGCGGGCCGAGCGCGACGAGGAGTCGTGCCCACGGGCCGTGGAAGCGCGCGTTGGGGACCCGAAGGGCGAGCAGCCCGCCGGTGACCAGCACCCGGTGAGCCTCGCGCAGGATCGTCAGCGGGTCGTGCGCCTGATCGACGACGTTGACCAGGGTCACCATGTCGACCGTGCCGCCGCGAACGGGCAGCTGCGCGCCGTCGGCCTGGATCGCCGGCGTCTCGCCCGCCCGGGCGGCGACGGCGCACGCGCGATGGGCGATGTCCGTGCTGACCGCGAGCCAATCGCGGCTGCGCGCCCGTGCGGCCAGATGGCCGCCGCCGCAGCCGACGTCGATCAGGCGCGGACGCTCGGCCCGCGCGCGCCGCAGCGCCGCGAGCCGGTCGAGCACGACGTCGAACATGTGCGTCCGCTCGGAGGTCACCTTCTCCGGGGCGAAGAGGAGCGGATACTCCGTCTCGTACGTGTCCCGCAGGTCGGAAGCGGTCGGCAGCTCCGTCGACATCGCGCTCCGGCAGCGCGGACACCGACGATAGCGTACGGCGCGATAGACGAGCTCGCTCGGACGGGTCGGGCCGCCGCAGGCCGGACAGCCAGGCCCCGGGTCGCTTCCCGAGAGAACCTGCACCGGCTTGAGCTCGGGCCGTGCGTCGCTCAGGCGCCGGAGCGCGCCTTCGAGCTCCCCGCTCGCGCGCTCCCACGTGTAGTGACGCTCGACGTGCTCGCGGCACGCGGCGCGCAGGCGCGCGTACCCGTCCGGATCGCGGGCCATGTCCGCGAGGAATCGCTCGAGATCGTCGGCCATCGCCTCGGGCGCGGTGCCACGGAACACGAGCGACGGACACAGCGCTCTCAAGATCTCGGGGGTGGCGCCGACCGGCGTGCCGAGGACAGGCGTCCCGCACGCGAGCGCCTCCACGGTGACGAGCCCGAAGCCCTCGAGCTCGCGCGTGGGCAGCACGAAGAGGTCGGCCGCCTGGTAGTAACGCGGCAGCTCCGCGTCCGGCACGAAGCCCAGAAACTTCACCCGATCGGCGAGGCCGAGGGCCCGGCTCTGCGCCTCGAGCGCACCGCGCAGCGAGCCGTCGCCGCCGATCCACAGCACGACGCCCGGACACCGGCTCTTCAAGCGGCCCAGCGCGGCGAGCAGATTGTCGAGACCCATCCGAGACTCCAGATTGCGCACCGTGAGCAGGAGCGGCCGATCGACGGGGAGGCCCAGCGCATGACGGACCGCGCCGCGGTCAGGCGCCGGCTTGAACCGGTCGGTCGCGGCCGCGCCACGGATCTTCACGATGCGCTCCCGCGGCACGGCGTAGAGCTTCCAGAGCTGGCCGGCGGAGAAGTCGCTCAACACGTGGACGAGCCGAGCCCGTCTCAGGCAGGCGCGCTCGATCGCCCACAGCAGCGCGGTCCCGGTTACCCCCGCCAGGCCCGCGCGGTGCCGCGCCGTCATTCCCCGGCGCGAGCGATACTCGAGCGGCGCTGGCGAATAGAAGCTGTAGAGGCTCGGCAGTCGGGCCCCGGCTCGAGACGTGAGCGCCCCGTACCCGGCGAGCGGCTGGTGGAGGTGCAGCACGTCCGCCGCCTGATGGTCCAGCGATTCCGATACCGCGCGGCGCGCGCCGAAGATCGAGCTTCGGATGAATCGCGCGATCGATCCTCGATCGGTGAGAAACGGCTGGATCCGTACATGCTCGTGCTCCACGGAGGCGGCCGCGGTCGCGCCGGGATCGGCGCGGCTCACGACACGCACGTCGTGACCACGCGCGGCGAGACATCGAGCCTGCTCCCAGAGCATCCGCTCTCCCCCGCCCAGCGGACGCGACGGCGACACGTCGGAGACCATGAGCACGCGAAGCTCGCCAGCTCGTCACCGCAAGGTCCAGCGGCCGCGCGCGTCGAGGTACTCGCGCATCCACAGCTCCAGCATCATCAAGGTCCAGAGGCGATCGGCATGGGTTCGCGCCCCACTCAGGTGCTGCCGCTTCAGAGCCTCGACCGCGGACGGGTCGAACAGCCCTCGCGCCCGAACACGGTCGGGCGCCGAGCAGATCGTCCATGGCGGGACGCAGGTCGCCCCGGAGCCAGTCGCCGAGCGGAATCATGAAGCCTTGCTTTCGGTGGGACAGCACCTCGCGAGGCAGCACGCCGGCGAAGGCGGCCTTGAGGAGCCCCTTCAGGCGGACCGCCCGGCATCTTGGTCCGCGGGCGAGAGCGCAGGCTCTCCTCGACGATCCGATGGTCGCAAAACGGCGCCCGGACCTCGAGCGAGTGGGCCATGCTCATACGATCGGCCATGGCGAGCAGATCGTCGGGCAGGTACGCGGCGAGATCGACGCGGAAAGCGCCGTCCACCGGATCGCCGTGCGCCGGCCGAGGCGAAGGCTTCCTGCCGGAGCTCGTCGACGCCGGGCGCGAGATGCGCGGCCAGCGCCGGCCTCGCGAGCGTCGCGAGCTCGACGTCGCCGAAGAACCGCGTCCAGCCGATGTAGCGCTCGGCGAGCTTGGCGTCGGGATTAGCGGTGAAGCGCCGCGACCCAGTCGGCCCAGTTCCGGCTGGACGCGGAGTCGGGCAGACGGCGGGCGAGCGAGCGCGAGGCGTCACGCAGCCAGCGCGGGAGCCTTCGCATGGAGCGCCGAGACGCGCAGCCCGAGGTAGCGCGGATAGCCGCCGAACGTCTCGTCGCCGCCGATGCCGGAGAGCGCGACCTTGACGTGACGCGCGGTCGCCTGCGCGACGACGTACGTCGCGATCGCCGAGGAGTCGCCGAACGGCTCGTCGAACGCTCGGACGATCGCCGGCAGGTCGCCCGCACGTCGGGCTCGAGGATCTCCTCGTGATGGTCCGTCCCGAAGCGCTCGCGCGACGAGCCGCGCGTACGGCAATTCGTCGTAGGACGGCGCCGCGCGGCCGAAGCCGACCGAGAAGGTCGTGATCCGGCCCGACGTCATCTCGCGCATGCTGGCGACCACCGCGCTCGAATCGACGCCACCCGACAGGAACACGCCGAGCGGCACGTCGCTCTCGAGTCGCAGACGCACGGCTTCGCGCAACCCCGCCGCGCACCGCCGCGGCGCCCTCCGCCCGCCGGGCGACGGAGGCCGGGGACGCGTCGCCCGCCGGCAGGTGCCAGTAGCGGCGCTGCGTCAGGCGCCCGTCGACGAGCGTCGCCGTGTGCGCCGGCGGGAGCTTGTGGATCGAGTCGAAGATCGAGCGCGTCGTCGGCGTGTAGCCGAAGGCGAGGTAGTGATGCAGCGCGGCCCAGTCGACGCGATCGCGCGACGGCCGGGTGACAGAGCAGCGCCTTGGGCTCCGAGGCGAAGAGGAACAGGCGGCCGCGGTGCCAGTAGTAGAGCGGCTTCTTGCCCAGCCGGTCGCGCGCCAGGAACAGCCGGCGCTCGGCGCGCGTCCCAGATGGCGAACGCGAACATGCCGGACGAATCGCTCGACGCACGCCTCGCCGTGGACGGCGTACGCGTGCACGATCACCTCGGTGTCGCTCAGCGTGCGGAACCGGATCCGCGCTCGGCCTCCAGCTCCGCCCGCAGCTGGCGGAAGTTGTAGATCTCGCCGTTGAAGACGATCCAGTAGCGCCCCGTGGCATCGCTCATGGGCTGCTGGCCGGTGACGAGATCGATGATCGCCAGCCGCGTCATCCCGAGACCGACGTCGCCCGCGGCATAGATCCCCGAGTCGTCTGGCCCGCGGTGCTTGAGGAGCCCGAGCATCGCGGGCAACAGCTCGCGCGCGGTCGGACCGACGTGGCCGGCGATGCCGCACATCAGGCGCGTCCTCCGGCGGCGTCAGCGGCCCGAGCGCGCCGCTCGCTCCACCTCGCGGAGGAGGTCCGAGGACTCGTCCGGTGGTTCGCGCTCGGCGTGTAGAGCCCTGCGCGCGCGAGTCGCGCGACGGCGCAGATCTGTCGGCGAGCGCCGGCGTCGGACAGGACGCGCACGAGCGCGCGAGACGAGCTCGCGCTCCTGCTCGGGGTCGAAGAGCAGGCCGGCATCGGCAACGATCTCCGGGCAGCGCGGCGCGGTTCGACGCGACCACCGGCGCCCCGCACGCCATCGCCTCGAGCACCGTCGCGCCGTAACCCTCCTCCAACGACGGCGTGACGTACACCGCGGCCTCCGGAGTAGAGCGCGGGCAGATCCGCGTCCTCGACGCGGCCAGGAAAGATCACCCGGTCCGTCAGGCCGAGCGACTGCGGCGAGACGAGCCAGCGCAGGCCGGCCGTCGCCGTAGCCGCCGGCCAGCACGAGCGAATGTCGACTGCGCAGCGCGCCGGGCAGCAGCGCGAACGCGCGGATCAGACGCGGCATGTTCTTGTGCGGCATGAAGTTGCCGACGTACAGCATGTAAGGCGACCTCACCGCGTAGCGCGCTCTGGCCGCCGGCCGTCAGGGACGCGGGCCTGAACTCGGCCCCCAGCGCGAGCGGGATCACGCTCACCTTGGCGGCGTCTCACCCCGAGTTGCGCCACGATCTCGCGCTTGGAATATTCCGAGTCGCTGACGATCGCGGTCGCGCGCGCGGCGTACAGACGCGCCGCCCGCGTGACGATCGCCTCGTACACCGGCCGGTGCCGCCCCGGGTAGTCGATGAAATAGAGATCGTGGATCGTCAGCACGACCGGACACGGCGCGCGCACCGGCCCCTTGTAGTAGGGCGAGAGGAACACCGTGATCCCGTCGCGGGCCAGGGCGCGCGGCAGGCTCACCTGATCCCACCACTGGGTCCACGACGCGTCGAGCGTGGTGAACGACGACACCCGAGAGCGACTCGATCGAGCCGCGCGCCGGCGTCGCCGTAGACGACACAAGACCAGCCGTCCTGCGACGCCGCGCGGAGGACCTCGAGCAGATAGCGCCCGATCCCGGTCCGCACGCCCAGCCGGAGCTCGCGTCCGTCGACGCCGAGCCGCGCCATCGACTCCCGTCTCACGGCCACCGGCGACCTCGATTCCGACGCGCCACGCGCCGAGAACCTCCGCGTAGAGCCGCTCGACCGCGTCGACGTGGGCGCCGAGGCTGAACGTCGATTCCGCACGCGCGCGACCGCCGCTGCCCAGCCGCGTGGCGCGCGCCGGATCGTCGAGGAGGGCCATCACGGCGCCGGCGAGCGCGCCGGGCGGCGGACGGCACGACCAGGAGCCCCGTCTCGCCGTCGACCACGATGTCGGGAACGCCGCCGACGGCGGTCGCGACGACCGCCCGGCCCATCGCCATCGCCTCGACCAGCACCCGCCCGAAGCCCTCGCTCTCGGATGGCAGGACGAACACGTCCGCCGAGCGCGAGCACGTCGGCGATGTCGTCGCGCCACCCCGCGAAGTGGACGCGCGCATCGAGGCCCAGGCCTCGCGCCTGCGCTTCGAGCTCGCCGCTGAGCTCGCCATCGCCAACGAGGATCCAGTGCGCTTCCGGCTTGCTCCGCGCGATCCAGCGCCGCGGCGGCGACGAGGTGCCGGTAGCCCTTCTCGGCGACGTGCCTGCCGATCGACAGCGCGAGCGGCGCCGACGCCGGCACCGCGAAGCCGCCCGCAAAGCCATGGATGCCGGGCGCGGCGCGAACCGGCTCAGGTCGATGCCGTTCGGGACCACGCGGACCTTCGCCGGAGCCCACGGGAATCGGCGCGCGACGGCGCGTCGACGTCGCGATGACGGCCGTCGCCATCGCCGAGAGGGCGCGGTCGACGAGGCCGTCGCTGTCGGCGATGCTGACGTGCCAGAGCGTGGGGCGCGCGGCCAGCCTTCGCGGCGACGCCGGCGTACGCCATCGCGCGCGAGCCGTTGGCGTGGATCAGCACCGCGTCGGTCGTCCGTGCCAGCCGGACGAGCGCGTGCGACGGTCCTGAGGCTGCCGGGCCCGGGTCGGCGCAGCGGCGGAAGCGCGATCACGTGGACCGGCAGGTCGAGGTCTCGTCCGCGGGACGGCCACCTCACCGTCTTCGGGAACCACCAGCACCGGCGCCCAGCGATCGCGGTCGAGGCCCCGCAGCAAGTCCATCAGGCTCAGCTCGCCGCCGCCCACGACGGCGCCGTGATTCGACACGACGAGGATCGATGCCGGGCGCGACGGTCGGCTCACCCACGGTCGTTCACCACCAGGATCCGGAGCCGGTCGGCCGGCGCGGCATCGAAGTCGCGCAGGATATCCAGCCCGGGCGGAGGCGGCCCCCAGAGGAGCGGCATCAGGCCCGGCCGATCGAAGAGGAAGCTCGCGGCTGTCGAGCACGACGAGCCGGGCGCCGGCGTGCCGCGCGGCCGCCAGCAGATCGTCGGGTCCGATCCGCGGTAGCGGCACCCAGCGGCGCTCGCTGTAGAACGCGACCATGGGCAGGCGATCGAGCAGCACCGCGTCGCGGGGCTGGGTCTCGCGCGACCCAGCGCGCCGCCTGGCGATAGAGCGCCGCGCCGGCGTCCGGACGCAGCACCGGCTGCAGCGTCGACGGCGCAAGACGAGCGCCACCACGACCGTCAGCGCGAGCGCCCAGCGCAAGCCGCGGTGCGCGTCGGTGAGCGTAACCGCCGCCCAGAGGATCCCGACCGCCGCGAACGGCAGGACGAACGGCAAGGATCGGCAGGAAGATCCGCGGCTCGACGTGGAACGCGAGCGACGCGAAGGGCGGCAGCGCTGCCGCAAGCAGTATTGCCGTCGCGGCCGAGCCATCCCGACGTTCGGCCCGGGCCAGCACGCCCGGCAGGACGAGCAGGAGCAAGATCCACGGCAACAGATCCGGCACCGCGTACTTCTGGAACAGGAAGCGCGTTCTCGAGGATGCGCATCGGCAAGGCACTCGGCGCCGTGGCGAGCGCCCGTCGACGAGCGGCAGGTTGTGGTCGATCTTCCCGCTGAGCGTGAGGTGGCCCCAGACCTCGGCGAGGTACCAGAGATACGGCGTGACCACGACGGCGCAACACGAGGACCGCGGCCCCACCCACGGCAGGATCGCGGCGGCGCGAGTCCCGCCCCGTCACGATCATGAAGAGCGCGACGCCGATCAGGCCGACGAGATACGCGAACCCTTCCGGGCCGTACGAGGTACGAGAGCCCGAAGCAGAGCCCGCCGAACGCGATCAGCGAGCGCGGGCCGGCCACCAGCCCTCGCCGCGCGGCGAAGCACGCCCGACGACCATGAGAAACGTGTACGTCGCCTCGCACAGCACCGCGGCCGAGTTCAGCACCAGGCGCGGATGCACGGCGATGAAGACGGCGCCGACAACAGCGCGGCCTGACGGCCGACAATCCCGCGGGCCAGCGCGAACGCCGGCAGGATCACGAGCGCGCCGAAGAACGCGGAGACGAGGCGGCCCGACGTCTCCCAGTCGCCGACGAACGGCTGCGCGAGCGCGATGAAAACCGGGTAGAGCGGATGGAACAGGGGATCGAAGGGCGAGCCCGTCGCCTGGAACTCCTGCGCGATCGTGCCACGTACGACACCCCGTCGGCATGGATGACTGGAAGGAACTTAGAGACGAGGACCCGGATGGCGAGCGCGACCACGGCCACCGCGAGCGCCAGGATCACGCGCTCGCCTCCCGCCAGGGTCTCGTAGAGCTGCCGGTCGCCTTGGCGCTCTCGGCCCAGGACCACGCCGACGCTCGCCAGCGCGCGCGCCGCCTGCGCCATGCCGCGCCGCATCCTCGGGGCTGGCCAGCACGGCGCCGAGCGCCTACGGCCAGGGCCGCGTGTCGCCGGGCTCGACCAGCCGGGCGGTGGCACCGTCGGTGAGAAACTCGCCGAAGCTCCCGACGGCGGTCGCGACCACCGGGGTGCCGAGATCGCACGCGAGCCGGAGCGACCCGCTGTCCGTGATATCCCGATAGTTGAAGACCGCGACGTCGGCGGCGGCGAAGTACCGCGCCACCACGTCGCCGCCGGCACGTAACGCGGCCGGAAGATCACGGCCTGTCGTCCACGCCGGCGCGACGGATCGAGGCGCGATACTCGCCTTCACTGCCGACCAGAAGCGGCCCGGCGATCACCAGCCGCGCGTCGCGTGGCGGCGGCGCAGCTCGGCCAGCGCGGCGATCACGCCGTGAATGCCCTTGTACGGCCGGATCGCGCCGAAGGCGAGCACGATCTTAGCGCCGCTCGGCAGCCCGAGCGCCGCGCGCGCGACGAGGCGATCGGGCCGCCCTTCGCCGCCGAGGAACCCCGCGTCGCCGTGATGAATGAGCTCGACCCGGGCGGCGGGAAGGCCGCCCCGCACGACCTCCGCCGCCGAGCGCGTGTGGACGACGACCGCGTCGGCGGCGGCGAAGCACCGCCAGAGCGTCCAGTCGTCCCAGCGGACGGCGCTCGTGCGTGCGCATGTTGTGGATCGTCATCACCAGTGGCGCTCGGCGGCGAATCAGCGGCCACAGCAGCGCGTCGAAGCGAGTCGAGAGCACGCTCTGCACGTGCACGACGGAGGGCCGCGCGCGGGCGACTCGCGCCCGGAGTGCCCGCACGTTACCGAGGTAGCCGGCGTCGGCCGGAGAAGCACCGGTCGACCTCGAAGGCCGACGCGAGGTGGGCCAGCTCCCACTCACGGTTGGTCAGCAGCGAAACGTCGACGCCGGCGCTGGCCAGCGCCGCGCACAGGTTCCACGTGTAGTGGGCGATGCCGCCCCACCCGCCGGTCTCGACCATGACGGCCTTCATGGCGGGCATGTGACTCAGGACGCGCCGAGCGAGCGCAGCAGCCGAGCGCAGGCCGCTTCTTCTCGAGAAGGCTCGCCGCGCGGCGCCGGTCGACGGGCGGATACTCGACCACGAGCGCCGCCATCCGCGCGAGCGCGCCGGCCGCCACCGCCGAGCGAAGCACCGCCGCCGCGGCGCGGCCGTGATGCTTCTCGAAGTAGCGCACGTAGCTCAGGTGGTACTCGACCTGCCGCACGGAGGTCTGCGCGCGTGCTGGCGCCGTGCTGGTGGATCGGCGCGCGCGGCGGGACAGAACGCGACGAAGTGCCCGCGATCGGAAAGCGTCGGCAGAGGTCAGTCTCCTCGAAGTACATCCAGAAGCGCTCGTCGAAGCGACCGGCGGCCTCGAACGCCTCGCCGCGAGCATCATCGCCGCCCCGGATACCGTGTCGACGCGCGCGTCGCGCGTGAGGTCCCGGTCCTCGCAGTAGAACCGCCTGACCCATCGGTTGCGCGGCGCCAGGCGTGAACCCCGACGGCCTCGCCGAGCGCCATCCCCAGCGTCGGAAAGCGCTTGGCCGAGGCCTGCGGCGTTCCATCCGGGTACGCGAGCGCCGGCCCGACCAGGCGCAGGCGCGTTCACGTCGAGGAAGCGCCTGAGCGTCGACGAGGCTCTCGGGCTCGAGCACGACGTCGGCGTTCATCGCGCAGAGTGCCTCGCGCGATACGCGGCCGCCGCGCGGTTGATCGGCCGCGCCATAGCCGGGATTGTCGAGATTGACCGAGCACGGTGACGTCCGGGTCGGCGGCGCGCACGGCCTGGACCGTGCCGTCCGCCGAGCCGTTGTCGGCGACGATGACGCGCGCGTCGAGCCCGGCGGCCGCTTTGCGGGCCGACGCGACGGCCTGCAGCGTGAGCTCGCGCGTGTTGTAGCTGACGACGATCACCGTCGGTGTCGCGTATTTTCATAGGGCGCACCTCGGCGCGGCGGGCGCCCCAGCGCCTCGCGACGGCCTGCAGCGCGCACTGCGGGCGCTCCTCGCCGTCCCGTGGTCGGCTCGCTCGGCCCGCGCGCGCGTGCCGGCGCGCACCAGGCTGAGCCCGAGCAGCCATCGGCGCCTTCCGCTGCCACGGCACCGTCGCGAGCGAGGCCGTGAAGCGCCGGCGCGCCTCGGCCCAATCGCCCCGCGCGTACGCCTCCTTGCCGAGCCAGTTGTGCGTGTCGGCGATGATCCGCCGGCCCACGGCGCCGAGCCCCTCGACGGCCGCCGGCTGCGTCCGGCAGAGCGCGTCGAGGACCCGGAAGCGGTTCTCGTCCATCCGCGCATCGATCCTCGCTCATGCCCCCGGGGTGAACGCGATAGCGCACGAGCACGGCGGGGCTGTAGCGCGCCTCGGCGATCAACGACAGGCGCAGCCAGAGATCCCAGTCCTCGAGCGCCGTCAGCCGCTCGTCGAACCCGCCGGCCGCGTCGAGGGCGGTGCGACGGACGAGTGGCGCGATCGCCGGAATGAAGTTGCCGTGGATGAGCTCCGGGAAGAGCCAGCCCTCGAGCCGTCGCCCGGCGTAGCCGAAGCGCTCCGAAGCTCGCATCGCGGTTCCCGTCGCGGTGGCCTCGATGAGCACGTCGCAATAGGTCCAGCCGACGGCGGGTGCCTGCTCGAGCACGGCGATCTGCTCGGCGAGCTTGGTCGGCATCAGGACGTCGTCGGCATCGAGGAAGCTGACGTAGGCGCCGCGCGCGGCCGCGAGCCCCGTGTTGCGGGCGGCCGCCAGCCCGCGGTTGGACTGGTGAACTACCCGGATCCGGTCGCCATACCGGGCGAGCACGGCCGGCGTGTCGTCGGTCGAGCCGTCGTCCACCACGACGATCTCGACGCCCTCGAGCGTCTGGCCGATCGCGCTGTCGAGGGCCTCCGGCAGAAGCCGCCCATGATTGAACGTGGCGATCACGAGGCTCACGCTCACCGGACGACCTCGTAGATGACGTTCTCACGGTTGCCCCAGCGGAATCGCGGATCGCTCGTGCCCTGACGGGGATAGATGCGGACCTCCGCCGGCCGCGGCGTGAGGCCGTTCAGGAGATGATCGACGAAGCGGCCGAGATCGTAGGTGTGGGTGTAGAAGCCGCGCTCGAACCGCTCGTCGCGCTTGCGGCGCAGCCGCAGCGGACGCGGCGGCAGGTAGAACACGATGATGAGCTTGCGGCGGGCGCGCTCGTACATGCGCTGCACCGCGGGCTCCCAGTCCGGGAGATGCTCGAGGATGTGCCGGGAAAGCACCGCGTCGAAGGCACCGGGCAGCCGCGCGAGCTCGTAGAGCGAGCCCTCCTGGAAGCGCGCCGCGTCGGCCGGAAAGCGCTCGCGCGCCGCCGCGACGAACTGCGCGGTCACGTCGACGCCGAGATAGTCGAGGTCGGGCCGGCGCTCGCGGCAGAGCTCGAACATGACGCCGGTGCCGCAGCCCACGTCGAGCACGGAGGCCATGCCCTCGAGCAGCTCGAGCGTTTTCAGGCGAGAGGGGTGCTCGCGCCCCTCGTGGCCCACGCGGAGAAAGTCTCGGACCTGCGTGGGCGTGAAGCGCCGCCACGTCTCCTTGACCCTCATCCCTGCAGCACCGTCCGCCAGTCGGCCATGAACTCGACCCGCCAGGCGGCGCCCCCGATGAGCCCGGCGAAGACCACGTACGCCCCCGCCGACACGGCCGAGCCGACGACCAGGGACGGCAGATCGTGGATCCAGAAGGTCGCGAAGGCCGCGAGCACCGCCGCGCTCCCGACGCTCGCCATCAGCGGCACCCGGACGGCCGAAACCGCGTGCAGCGGGACGAGGCGCCGCAGGCTCACCGCCGTGTAGGACAGCCCGGCGCACGCCAGGCTCGCGCTGGCGACGGCGAAGCCGACGAAGCCGAGCCAGGGCACCAGCACGACCGTCAGCGCCCACAGAATCGCGGCGCTCGCGAGGTTCAGCCGGAACACGAGGTCGGGACGGCCGAGGCCGTAGAGCGCGTGGACGAAGATGGTCGACGTGCCCCCGATGATCGCGGACAGACAGAAGAAGCGCACCGCGGGGACGGCCGGTGCCCAGGCCTCGCCGAAGATCAGGCGGACGACCGGGTCGGCGCCCGCGAGCAAGAGCGCCGCCGCCGGATACAGGATCGTCGTCACGCGATTGAGCGCGCGTTCGGTCGCCTCGGCGAACCGCGCCGGCTCGGCCTGCAGGCTCGACAGCGCCGGAAACAGCACACGGCCCGCGATGCTGACGACCTGCAGCGGCAGGAAGGCGAGCATCGCGGCCCAGTTCAGGTACCCGACGGACGCGACCCCGCTCCACGCGGTCGACGAACGTCGGCACCACGGCGTCGCCGGCGAGGCCGATCAGGACACTTCCCTGGACCAGGGCCCCGAACTTCAGCACCGGGGCCAGCTCGCGCCGATTCCAGGAGAGGGTCGGCCGCCACCGGGTCGCGGTCCAGAGCACCGCGACGTTCGCCACGCGCGCCGCGAGCGCGCCGAGCACGAAGCTCCACAGTCCCGGCGCCGGCGAGCGCCGCGGCGATCGCGACCACGTTGAACGTCACCGTGTCCGCGGTCTCGGCGATCGTCAGCGGCAGGTAGGCCAGCCGGCGCTCGAGCAGAACCATGGCCGGCATGCGGAGCGACGCGAGCACCACCAGGAGCGCCAGCCAGCGGATCGGCGCGGTCACGTCGCTGGTCATGCCCGGCCACCGCGTCAGCAAGGGCGCCGTCGCCACGATCGCCGCCCCCAGGACCAGCGCCAGCACGAAGGTCGCGGTGAACGCGGCGCTCAATCCGGTCGCCAGCTCGAGCTCGCGGCGCTGGATCAGCGCGGCGCCGAGCCCGAGCTCGCTGAACCGGACGCCCAGGGTGATGACGAAGACGAGAATGGCATAGAGGCCGAAGACCTCCGGCGTCAGCAGCCGGGCGAGCGCGATGCCGCCGGCGGCCGTGACTACCACGCTCACTACCTTCTGGGCGCCGAGGAGCAAGAAGCTTCTGAGCGTCCGGCCTCTGAGCCCCGGAGAGCTCGAGGAAGTGGTCATCGACCTCCGTGCTCGCGTACGTAGGCGGCGACGACGCTCCGCCACGAGCGCTGCGACGTCAAGACGAGCTCCACCAGCTCGCGGACAGCTCCGCGCCCGCCCTGCGCGCGCGTGACGTGATGCGCGACCGCCTTCACCGAGGCCGGCGCGTCGGCGACCGTGACCGCGAGCCCGACGATCTGCATGGCCGGGATGTCGAGGAGATCGTCGCCGATGAAAGCCACCGCGTCGGCCGGCACGTTGTACTCGGCGCGCAGCGCCTCGACGACCTCTCCTTTGCGGCGCGCCCCGAGTACGACCGAGTCGACGCCGAGCTTGGCGCCGCGCGCCTTCGCGATCGGGCTCGACTCGCCGGTGACCATCGCGGTCCGGAGGCCCGCGCGCTTGGCCAGGGCGATCGCGACCCCGTCGTGCGTGTGGAAGGCCTTCAGCTCGTCGCCTCGCTCGGACAAGAGCATCCGGCCGTCCGTGAGCACGCCGTCGACGTCCATGACGAGGAGCCGGATCTTTCGAGCCCGCCCGACGACGGCGCGCGTCGGCATCACGCGAAGCGCCGAGAGAAGCGGGCGGCCGGTACGGGCTCGACCGCCGTCTCCGCCGGGGTCAGGCCGGGCAGCGCGACCACGATGGCGGCGAAGAACCAGAACGGTTCCATGATGCGCACGATGATGAACGTGTTGGCGCCCAGCGCGTGGCCGAGCAGACCGATCGTGCCGGCGACGAATCCGAGGGCGAGCCCACGGTCCTCGGGAATGCTCAGGGTGCGATAGGAGGTGACGCCGGCCTTCAGGACCGCCCAGATGAGCGCCAGGAACGTCGCGAGCCCCACGATGCCCGTCTCGACGAGCGTCCGGGCGAACTGCTGATCCATGAACGCGAAGCCGGTCACGCCGTAGCCGAAGATCGGGACGACGGCTGAAGCCGTCGAGCGCCTCCTTCACGCTGATCAGGCGCGCCGACGTCGATGGATCGAAGCCGACGGCGCCGACGCGCACCGTGGGCTGCCCGCGCTCGGGCTCGAACGTGTAGAAGACGCGCTTCATAACCGAGTCGGGAAGAAACGTCAGAACCACCGGCGAGGCGACGAGCACGGCGATGAGCCCGCCCATCATGAGGCGGCGCCGGCTCGACAGCACGGCCATCGCCACCACCGCCGGGATCGCCCCGACGTAGGACGTGCGCGAGAGCGTGAACATGAACGGGATCGACATCAGGCCGGCCAGGCCCAGGTAGATCGCGCGCGTGCGCAGACGCGCCGTCTCGAGCGCGATGCCGCCGGCCACCGCGATGAGCAACAAGAGATAGCCGCCGAACGTGTTGGGCTCCCCTTCCTTGCCCTCGAACGGCGCCGACACGCGCTGGCCGCTCGGGATCTGCGTCAACCCGATCAGGCTGACGATGACGGCGGTCAGAAAGGCCGCGGTGACGAGGCGCCACGCTTGCCGGCGATCGACGATGTTGTTGACGACCATGTAGTAGACGACGAAGTACTCGATGTACTTCAGGACGTAGAAGGCGCCGCCGACGCCGGCCACCGTGCCGGTCATGTAGCCGATCAGGGTCGCGATCGCGGTGGCCGTCACGTACGCGAGGATCGGTCGGTTGAGTGGAGTCTTGAGCGTGAGGCCGAGCTCCTTGTTCACGGCCGTCTTGGCCAGCCAGCTGAAGGCGACGACCAGCAGCAGCAGGTCCTCGCTCCGGATGACGATGCGACGGCCCTCGGCCACCATGCCGCCGCTGCCGAGCTGCGGCGAGAGCAGCATCGAGAAGATCACGAGGTAGAGGCCGAACTCGATCCGGACGAAGACGATGAGAAACACGGCGAGCGCGGCGGCCAGGACGAAGGGCGAATCCACGCGGCTACTTCACTCGCACGACCTGGTTACCCAGGCCGAGACGCATCAGCTCCTGACCTTTCGCCTCCGCTTCCCCTGACGTGGCGAAGTTCCCGTGACGGAGGGCGAACATCACCGCCTCGCCCGGCTGGGCGGCGACTCGCACCTGATGGCCGCTCGCGCGCAGCCGTTCGGCCGCCTGCACGGCCCCGCGCAGGGGGAGGGGCAATCCCACCTGAACGCTCAGTGGCTCTCGTTCGCCGACCACGAACGCCTCGGCGAATCCCTGCTGGCGCAGCGCGGCGACGAGCGCCTGCGCGTCGCGCGCGCCCGGAACCTTCTCGATCAGCACGGCGTAGAGCGCCGCACCGGTCTGCTGACGGAAGCGCACCGTCGGGTAGCCGGCCTCGCTCAGCTGCCGCTCGACCCGCTCGGCCTCAGGCGCGGTCATGAACGGCCCGAACTCGATCGCGAAGCGGGCCGCCGCCGCGGCGATCGGCGGCGAGCGGCGCAGACGCTTTTGGCGGCGCCGCCGGAGCCGGGGGCGCGGGCCGCTCGACCGGGGCAGACGGCGTCACCGCGGGGCCGAGACTCATCGCCGGGGCCGCGGACTCTTGTGTCGACCTCAGTGCAGGACCCGGAGGGGCCGAGGCGGGACGCGGGGGCGCGGGCACCGGGGCCGGCGCCTCGAGGCGCTGCCGCAACAGCTCCTTCGGCCGCTGCGCACCGCCGAACCAGCCCAGCCGCCATCCGGCGAGCCCCCCGAGCGCCACGAGGAGAGCCAGGGCGACGGCGCCGATCCAGAGGCGCCTGGATCGCCGAGGCGCGAACGTCGGGATCTCGGCGAAGTCGACCGGTTCCGCCGCCGCGGTCCGCGCGGACATCCCGCCGATCGCCTCGCTCGCGGCGCCGCCGTCGGGCTCGGCCGCGGCGACCTCGGCGCGCGCCCCGCGGCGAAAGAGGTTTCGCACGAAGCCGTGCACGCGCTGCAGGCGCTCCTTGCTGGAGTCGACGTCCGTCTCTTCGCCGTAGTAGTGCGTGTAGTACTGCGTGTAGTTGTAACCCGCGATCTCGGTCTTCACGTCGTTCAGGACGACGCCCCAGACCTTGCCGCCGACGTTCTCGACGTGCACCTTCGCGCGCTTGAGCACGAGCCGGCCGACCTTGCCGGCCTGGTAGACGAGGACGACGCCGTCGGCCTGCGAGGCGACGATCGCCGAGTCGGTGACGGGCAGGATCGGCGGCGTGTCGACGAGGATCACGTCGTACACGTCGCGCACGGAGTGCAGGAAGCCGGACATCGCCGGCGTCGAGAGGAGCTCCGACGGGTTGGCCGGCACCGGCCCGGCCTCGATGATGTGGAGGTTGTCGAGGCCGGGGGCGGCCATGATGTCTTCCATCTCGAACCGCCCCATGAGGATGTCCGCGACCGTCCTGATGCAGTCGCGCCACTGCGCGCTCCCGACGAGGATGTTCGACAGCCCGGGCTCGCGCTCGATGCCGAAGAACCGGTGAATGCTCGGCCGCCGCATGTTCGCGCCGATGAGCAGGGTCTTCTGGCCGCTCTGGGCCATCGTCAGCGCGAGGTTCACGATGGTCGTGGTCTTGCCCTCTTGCAGGGTGGGGCTCGACACGACGAGGACCTTGCCGGAGCGCTCCATGCGCGCGAACTGGATGTTGGTGCGGAGCGTGCGGTACGCCTCGGCCACCGGCGACTTCGGATCGAAGTGCGTGATCAGGAGCGAGTGACTCAGCAACGCCTCGGGATCGATCTGGGCCAGCGCCGGGCGCCGTTCGAGGATCCGCTGCACGGTCTCGCGCGAGTCGATGTGCGGCACCACGCCGAGCACCGGCACGCCCAGGTACGCCTCGACGTCCTCGATGGTCCCGATCGAGGTGTCGAGGGTCTCGCGCACGAACGCGAGCACGAGCCCGAGCGCCAGTCCCAGCACCGGCCCCGACCAGCATCGAGTTCGCCGTCTCGCCGCCGATCGGCGTGTCCGGCTCGGTCGCCGGGCGGACGATCGAGACCTCCTCGATCTGCTCGGCCTCCTTGATGAGCGCTTCCTGGTGCTTCGTCTTCAGGAGCGCCAGCAGGTCGTCGTTGGTCTTGGCCTCGCGCTGCAGGCGCTGCAGGGACAGCTCGAGGGTCGGGAGCTCCCGGTTCTTCTGCTGCAGCTCGCCGATTTGACGATTGAGGAACTCTTCGCGGTTGCGCAGCATCGCGATCTGAGCCCCCACCTCGCGGCGCATCTCGGCGCGCACCTCGCGGATCCGGTCGTCGAGAGCCTGCAGGCGCGGGTGCCGGTCGGTGACCTCCAGGGAGAGATTGTTGCGCTCGAGCTGGAGCTCCGAGAGCGTGCCCTGCAGCTTCTGCATCGCCGGGTTGGAGGTCTCGATGAAGATCCGGTCGGTGGGGGCCGCCGCGTCGAGCCCGGCCAGGCGCTGCTGGATCGACTCGAGCTCGGTGCGCTGATGGCGCGCCTTCTCGATGTCGCCGCGGACCTGGGTGAACAGCGACATCAGCACGGACGACTCGGCGCCGGGCGCGACGATCCGGTTCGCCTCGCGGAACGCCCAGATCTCCGCCTCGGTGCGGCGCGAGCGCGCCTCGACGTCCTTCAGCTGGTTCTCGATGAAGCGCCGCGCCTCGGTGACGCGCGAGTTCCGCAGGGACTTGTTGTAGTCGCGGTAGGCCTCGGCGGTGGCGTTGGCGAGGTCCTGCGCCTCGCGCGGCTTCGTCGAGGTCGCCGTGATCTCGAGGATGCTCGTGTTCGGCACCCGGTTCACTCGGAGCTTGCCGTTGATCGAATCCAGCGCCGCCCAGTAGCCCTTCGCCTCGCGCGAGGCCGCGCCGGTCGGCGTGTCCTTCAGGTACCCCAGCCGCTTGGCGACCTCCTCGAGGATCGGGTAGCTCTTGATGATCGTGACCTGCGTCTCGATCGAGTCGGCGCTCGAGTACGAGAGGACCTCGACCAGGAGCCCCGAGAGCTGGGTGGACTGCTCGAACTTGACCGCGGTCGTCGCCTGGTAGACCGCAACTTTTTGTTGCGCGAAGCCGAAGCTCAGGGCCGCGACCAGCAAGGTGGAGACGATGATGATCATGCGCCGCCGGCGCACGATCAGCCAGTAGTCGCGGAGATTCATCTCGTACTGCGCCACTAGCGGCTCCTCATCGCCCGCCCTCCGCGACGGCGCCGGTGATGTAGAGGAATGGCGCGTCCGCGAGGTCGTTGCTCTTGGGCGACACGAGCCGCTGGCCCTTGCCGTCCGCGACGATCTCGACGCGCGGCCGCAGCGGGTGATTGCGGTTCACCGCGGTCACGCGGCCGACCTCGCCGGTGTTCAGGCGCACGAGCGTGCCGGGCGGAAACACCGAGATCTCGGAGAGCAGCGCCTTGACGAGCTGCGACGGGAACGCCTCGTGCTTGGAGCGCACGATCTCGCGAATCGCCTCGTGCGGCCTCAGACGCGGGCGCGGCGGCGGCGGCATCGTGAGGCCCGTGTAGGTGTCGACCAGGCCGAGGATCTTCGCCTCCTGGCTCACGCCCGTGCCGTGCAGGCCCTGCGGGAACCCCTGCCCCTGCTCGCGCTCGTGATGCTGGAGCACGGCCTCGACGAGCCCTTCGCTCGGCGGCGACCAGCGGCGGATCAGCTCGCCCGACAGCCGCGGGTGCGAACGGTAGAGCGTCTGCTCTTCGGCCGAGAGCGCGTCGAGCCGGCGCAGGAGGCCCTCCGGCATCTGCCAGAGCCCGACGTCGATCAGGCTGCCCGCGACGCCGAGCTGCACCCGCCGCGGCCGGTCGTAGCCGAGGCTCGCGCCGATCGTCATCGCGAGCACGGCGACGCGCGCCTGGTGGAACGCCAGATAGTCGACACCGGCCAGCGCCCCCGTGTTGGTGGCGAGCCAGAAGAGATCGCTCGACCGTTCGAGCAAGACCGCGCCGCGATCGACGATGTCCTCGAGCTCCGGCCACGGCAGCGAGTCGCCCGTCCGGATCAGCTCGCGCACACGCGCCAGGAAGAGCTGAAGCTCGGCGAAGAGCGGCTCCGCGCTCTCCGACATCGTCGCGGGCTCGATCGGCAGCGCGTCGAGGCTCGACCCCAGCTCGACGGCCGGCGGCTCCGGGGCGCGGGACGGCGGCGGCGGCGCCGCGACGAGGGGGCGCGGACGCGGGGGTGGCGGCGGAGGAGATGACGGCGGTTGTGGCGCCGCGGGCGCCGGGGCGTCCCTGGCGGTGTCCGCGGGCTGCTCGCGGACGATGCCGCGCACGACGTCGCTCATGCGCACCATCAGGAGACCCCGACCATGTCCTTGATCACTTCGGCGACGATCTTCTCCCCGATCTCCTTGATGCGCTTGGAGTACCCGACGAGCAGGGCGACGTCGCACAGGTTGTTGATCTCGCGCGGCGTCCCCCGCGTGAAATCGAAGATGAGCTTGACCGCCTCCTCGTTGAAGAGCTGGTTCGGCTGGCCCGCCATCTTGAGCCGGTGGCCGATGTAGCTGGCGGTGTGCGTGTAGTCGAGCGTGTTCAGGTGATACCGGAGGCTGATCCGCTGGTCCAGGTGCTTGAGGCGCCGGACCTTCACGCCGAGCTCGGGCGAGCCGATGAGCAGGAGCGTCACCAGAAACCGGTCATCGGTCTGGAAGTTCATCAGGAGCCGCAGCTCCTCGAAGACCGCGTCATCCTCGATGAGCTGTGCTTCGTCGACGATGACGACGCTGTCGCGTCCGGCCTGATAGTTCCGGAAGAACAGGTCGTTCAGGAGGTGCAAGAGCTCGGGCTTGCGCGTCTCCTGCGTCTCGACGCCCAGCTGGTAGAGCACCTCGCGCAGAAAGTCGACCGGAGTCCAGCTCGGGTTGGTGAGCAGCCCGATCTCGTAGCGCTCGGCCTCGAGCCGCTGGATGAGCGCGCGCGACAGCGTCGTCTTTCCGCACCCGTACTCCCCGGTGAGCATCCCGCAGCCCTTGCGGTGGCGCACCGTGTAGACCAGGCGGACCAGCGCCTCCTCGTGCTCGGGCGACAGGTAGAAAAACTTCGGGTTCGGAGAGTTGTCGAAAGGCGGCTCGGTCAGCTCCCAGTACGACTCGTACATGGGTCAGTTGGCCTGGCCGTTGAAGATGAAGTAGAGACCGGTGTAGGCGGTGACCAGGGTGGCGACCGCCGTCAGGATCGTGATGTAATCCTGCCACCACTTGACCGCGACCTCGGGCACCGTCACCACGGCACCCGGCTCGAGCGGCGGCGCATCCGCCATCACGTAGGTCTTTCCGTTGCGGAAGGTCACCAGGGTGTTGACCGGCCTGGCGCGGTTCGTCATCCCCCCCGCGAGCGCGACGTACTCCCGCGCCGTCAGGTCAGCTCGGAAGTCGTGGGCGCCCGGCGTCTTGACCTCGCCGAGCACGAAGATCTTGTCCTCGACGACCGGGAGCACGAGCACGTCGCCGTTCTGCAGCACGACGTTCGGCGCCTCGTCCTTTTCGACCAGCATGCGGTAGAGATCGATCGGGATCCGCTGCCGCGGGCCGGTGGCCCCGCTCCGGTCGATCAGCGCCAGACGCAGGTCGGCGTAGGCCGCGGGGCCGCCCACGCGGTTGAGGACGTCACGAACGCGCTCGCCCTGCGCCAGCTCGAAGCGCTGAAGGATCGTCGACTTGCCCGCGACGGTGGCCCTGGTGCTCTCGGCGGTGCCGACGAAGGCTCCGCGCACCTCGACGACGTCCTGCAGCGAGGAGATCGCGGGCACGAAGATCGCGTCACCCGGCCGCAGCATGACGTCTGTCGGCGGCGTGAGCGCCGAGCGCAGATCGAGCGGCATCGCTTCCCGGCGATCGCCCGCGCCGACGCGCGTCAGACGGGCATCGCCGAGGGCCGCCGTCTGGCTCAGGCCGCCCACCAGCTCGAGCAGTTCGCGCAAGGACGGCGTCGAGCCGATCTCGTACTCGCCGGGCCGGCGGACCGCGCCGGAGAGCGTGACGGAGCCTGAGCGCGGGGGCACGTTGATGCGCAGTCCCTCTTCGACGAACGGATTCTGGCTGACGTCGCCGCGCAGCTGGAAGGCGAGCAGGTCGATCGGACTCGTGCCGCTCCGCCGCGTCAACATGATGTTTCGCAGGCTCCCGCGTGACGTGATGCCGCCGGCTTCGAGGATGACGTCGTACACGCGACGCGTCGCCGTGGTCTGCACAATCCCCGGTCGCTCCACGTCCCCCGACACGACCACCTCGAACGTCCGCGGCGACACGACCGTGACGGTCGCGTCCGCGAAGCGGAATACGTCGCGCGCACGCTCCGATACGCGACGGTGTGCCTCGAGCAGGGTCAGTCCAGCCACGGGAAGAGCCCCCAGAGGCGGCACGTTGATCGAGCCCTCGAGATCGACCATCGCCTGCTGCCGGATCACTTCGACGCGCCCGGCGATCTGGACGTCCAGGAGGTCTCCGGGGGCGAGGCGATAGTCCGGCCCCGGCGTGACCCCGCGCTGCGGGAACGGTGCCGAGCGGCGTGGGCGGGGTTGGCGTGACCCGTATTGACGGCCCGGGCGGCTGGATCGGCGGCCCGGGCGGCTGGACGATGCTCGGAGCCGGAGTTTGAGCGAACCCGGGGCTAGGTGCCAATAGGGACACCACTAGGATCAGGCAGAGGGATCTGCGCAGACTACCGGGCTTCATCGGTCGTCCACGACACCAAATAGAAATTAGGGTGATTGTCTCTTTTCGGAATCGGGGAGGTCAAGGAAATTGGATATGGATTGCAATAGTTTCCTTGACACCAGGGAGTCCGGCGGGTACGATCCGCTACGCTATCCGGCGAGAGCAGAGATCCGAGTCTCGAGGCGTCCCCGATGGTGTCTAGAAGCGTCCGCGTAGCGCTCGCCGCTTGCTGCGATTTTTGCCTTTCTCGGCGCGGGCTTCTGGACTCACGCCCTGTTCTTCTCGCGATCGCCAGCCGTCCCCGCGGCGCCCGCTCAGTCGTCCAACGCCGCCGAGGCGCTCCAGTCGGCCTTCGTGCGCGTCGCGGAGCACGTGCGGCCGGCGGTCGTCCACATCAGCCCAGTCCAGGTGGCCAAGCGCCGCCGGCCACCGGTCGCGCCAGGCCCGTTTGCGGACGATCCGATGCTGAAAGACTTTTTCGACCAGTTCTTCGGCCCGCGCGGACCGGGCCGACGCGAAGAGTTCCATACGCCCGGGCTCGGCTCCGGCGTCATCATCGACAATCGCGGATACGTCCTGACGAACAACCACGTCGTCCGCGGCGCCGATGGCGTGCTGCTGCGCCTGGCGTCCAAGCGCGAGTATCAGGGGCGGATCATCGGCGCCGACGTGACGACGGATCTCGCGGTCATCCAGTTCGAGCCGGACGGCTCCGTGCCGGTGGCGACGCTCGGCAACTCCGACGCGCTGCGCGTCGGTGAGTGGGCGATCGCGATCGGCAACCCATTCGGGCTCGACAACACCGTCACCGTCGGCGTCGTGAGCGCGACCGGACGCGCCGACGTCGGCATCGCCACGTACGAAAATTTCATCCAGACCGACGCGTCGATCAACCCGGGGAACTCCGGCGGCCCGCTCGTGAATCTGCGCGGTGAGGTCATCGGAATCAACACCGCCATCGTCGCCACCGGCCAAGGAATCGGCTTCGCGATTCCCGCCAACATGGTCAAGCGCATCACGAGCCAGCTGATGGACCGCGGCAAGGTGACCCGGGGGTGGATCGGGATCGCGACGGAGCCCCTGACGCCCGAGCTGGCGCAGTCGTTCGGGTTACGCGAGCCCCGCGGCGCCGTCGTCGCACGCGTGTACCCCGGAGGCCCCGCAGCGGCGGCCGGGCTGGAGAAGAACGACGTCGTCGTGACGTTCGAGGGCGTTCCGGTCGACGACTATCGTCAGCTCGGGAGACTTTCCTCGGACGCCGAGGTGGGCAAGACCGTCAAGCTCGAGATCATCAGAAATCGCGAGCGTCGCACGATCCAGCTCCGCGTCGCCGAAGCCCCCGACCGCCTGACCCCCGACCGCCCCACCCCACCCCGCAGCCGCTAGCAACAGACTCTCCGGACAGCGTCCAAACCGACGAGCCAAGACCACCGACACGCCCGAACCGCCCAACGGCAGACTGGGGCCGGGCGCGGCCCGGGGGCGGGGGGTCGCTCGCGACCTGTGTAGGCAGCGCAGCCAGGACGCCGGGCACAAGAAGTCGTCACCTCGCGCAAGGAAGCAGTCTAGTCGCGAGCGACTCCGCCCCGGGCCGCGCCCGGCCCCAGCCTCCCAGCTAAGCGACGAAGGGCGGGATCGGCGGAATCTCGACCTGCTGAGTTTTGACTTCGCGCACGCCGGGGACCGAACGCGCGACTTCGACGGCACGCTCGAGAGCCGCCGTCCCCTCGAGGGTAACGACGCCCCCCTGAGCCTCGACGGTGATGCGGTAGCGCCGCGTCTCGGGATGCGTCGCCAGCGCAACCTGCACGCGGGAGGCCAGCGCCCGTGATGCGACCATCTGACGGCCGGCGTCGGTCGTGGCCATGTCCGGGCGACGCACGAGCGCCTCGAGCACCGCCACCACGGCGTCGTATTTCATCTTCTCCGTGTTCACGGTCAGCTCGTAGAGCGTGGGGTCCGCGATGTCGACCTCGTAGAGGTAACGCATCCTGCCGGATTTCTCGAGGTCGTCACGGCGCACCAGCTCGGCGGCGGCGCGATAGTGGGGCGTCTCGCCGGTCATCTCGGCGGTGCGCTTGACCCACTGCTTCACGCGATGATCGAACGGAGCGATCACGCGGGCGCGCAGCACGTGCGGGACGCCGCGCAAGAGCCACTGGCCACCGCCGCGCATCAAAACGCAATTGTCGTCCTCGGCGAACTCGAGGCAGGTCGTCTGGAGCACGGTGATGTGGTGGCGGGTTTCGGTGTCGAAGCGCTCGAACAAGGTCGGCTTCGACTCGTCGAGGTGGGAGAGCTTGTCCTCCGCGAGCCCGTAGCGTCGCGCGGCGTCGAGCAAGAGCTCCTGGTTCACGTAGCGATACCCGAGTCGCTGTGCCAGCGACATGCCGATCTCCGGGCCGCCCGCTCCCATCTGATGCGACACAACGATGATGGCCATGGCGTCACCCCCGCCGGTACTTGTCTTTGAGCGTGGTCGGAGCGATCGCGATGCGCTTGCCGGCGACGTCGTCCAGGATGTAGACCTCGTCCGTGAGCGAGCCGCTGGCGAAGACCTCGAAGACTTCGAGTGCCGCCTCCAGGGTCGCGTTCGGGCGCCCGTCCATCAACTCCTCGACCGCGGCGCGCTGGAGTCGCTGCATCGGTCCTCCTCGAGTGGCGGTAAGCCTATCCCACACCCCGAGCCGGGGCAAGCCGGGAAGGCGGTGCGTCCGGAAACGGCAGACTCAGGCCGGGCGGCCGACGCCGCGATCGGGCTCTGGGCGCCTGGCCAGCGGAAAGCGATCGAAGGTCGGCACGAACGAGTACGGTGGCCAGGGCCCGGTCGGAACGACGGCGATGCCGGGCGCGCGTGAGGCAATCGGAGCGATCCGGGAGAGAAATCCCTCGACCTCGGAGCGCGCCACCAGGAAGGCGACCGAGCCCGCAACGTTACTGCCGCCCCCGGGCGACCGGTAGCGCCAACGCTCGATCCCGGCCTGGACGACCAGCCGCTCGGCCAGTTCACGGAGTTGGACGACACCGGGCGCGCCGTCGGCGCACTCGCGACACGTCCGATCGATCGAGTGCCCGCAGTGAAGGCGCAGGAGCTTCACGCTCATCTCGACGCAGCCGCGGAGCTGCGCGAGCGTGGTGTTGACGAGAGACGCGTGGGCGGCGAGCCAGGCATCGAGGTCCTCGGCGGCCACGATCACGCCGAATCTGAACGGCACCGTTGCGGACGCGTCCAGCGTCGCCGCGACGACATCGTGGTGCAGCGCGAGGGTGCGCGCGTTGGCCTCCGGGGGCCGCTCGAGCGCGCTGGCGAGGACCACGAGATCGCCCAGGCGCCGGAGCTCGACGGGCCCCCCGACGCTCGCGTCCGGTGGACGCCACGCCGCCGGGAGCCGGTCGGCAATCGCATAGAGGTACTGGTACATAGTGCCCCCCGCGCCCCGGACGGGGCGCCGCAAGTTCGGGGCGAAATTCGCTGGTGACGGCGAGGGTATAATGGCCCGGTCGTGTTGTCCAGGCACCGCCGCCGTGTGACGTGCGCCGCTGCCGGTATCGCGGTCGCCGTGGTCGTCTCGAGCGCGCTGGCCGCCAAGCCCTCGCCGAACCTACCCTCTCAGATCCCCGCCCGCGAGCGCGCGAAGCTCCAGGAAGTTGCCGACGGTGCCGCCGTCAGCGCGCGCGCTGACGGCGAGCCCTTCCTCGCCCGGCCGGACGTCTTCGAGTTCCTGCTGGACCATCCGGAGCTCGCGACTCACGTCACGCGCGCCCTGAAGCTGGCCCGCTACCGCATCTGGCGCGGTCCCGACGGAGGACTCTGGCTCGACGACGGCTGGGGCGTCGTCGGTCAATTCTCGATCGTCTACTCGGCCAGCGGCACGCGCGTGGTGTACGCCCACGGGCAGTACCAGTCGGGACTGCTGCCGAGCATCCGCGGTCAGGCGGTCGTCGTGATCGAGTACGGTCTGAGTCCGGCCGCCGACCGGCGCAGCCTGATCTCGCCCTCCGTGACGGGGTTCGTCCGGCTCGACAGCCGGATCGTCGCCCTCGCCGGGATGCTCGCCGGCTCGGTCGCGACCGCCAAGGCGGAAAAGGAAGCCCGGCGGTTCGTCAAGCTCTTCGCCCGCGCCAGCCGGGCGATCGAGGACGATCCGGCCCACGTTCTCGAGCGGGTGCAGCAGCGGCCCGACGTTCCGGCCGGCGACCTCGAGGAGTTCCGGCGGCTACTCGGCCTTCGCTAGCACCGCCGCGAGCCCGTCGCGGAAGCGCGCGACCTCTGGATGGAGCGTGACCGCCGTCTGATAGGCGGCCGCGGCCTCGGCAAAGCGTCCCCGCGCGAACAGCGCGCGTCCGAGCCTGGCGTGCGCGTCGGCATGATCGGGCCGGCGCTCGATGACGGCGCGCGCCGCCGCCTCGAGCTCGTCGTGGCTGCCCAGGAACTCGAGAGCGTCCCACAGATTGATGTGCGCCCGCGGCTCATCGAAGTTGAGCCGGATCGCCTCGCGACACTCGACCACGGCATCCGCGTACCGGCGCTGGGCCAGCAGCACCCCGGCGAGCGCGGTGTGCGGCGCGGGAGCCTCGGGGTTGACGCCGATGACGGCGCGATAGGCTGCCTCCGACTCGCGGTAGCGGTGCTGCTCGGCCAGCATCTCGCCGAGATCGCTGTGCGCGCGCGCGTACTCGGGCTTGATGCGAACGGCGTCGCGGAACGCGGCTCTCGGCCTCCGCGTAGCGCCCCTGCCAGTACGAGGGCGACGCCGAGGCCGCGCCGGAGCGTCGCGTGGTTCGGCCGCAACGCGAGCGCCTCGCGGTACGCCAACTCGGCCTCGAGGTGCTTGCCCTGGCGGCCCAGGCCCAGGGCCAGGTTCGCCCGTGCCTTCACGGAATCGGGCCGGATTCGGATCGCGGCGCGCAGCGCGATCTCCGCGTCCGCGTGCCGGCCTTGCCGACCGAGCGCAACCGCGAGCTCGTAGTGGATGTCGGCATCGTCCGGGCGAATCGCCAGCGCGCGCCGGAACGAATCCGCGGCCGCGGGATAGTCACCGAGCGCGCCGAGCGCCAGACCTCGGCCGCTGTGGAGGTCGGCGTCGTCCGGGCTTACTTGTAGCGCATCAGTGTACGCGGCGGCCTCCTCGCGCCCACCGCCCCTGGCGCCGCAACGTCGCGGCCAGGCCGAGATGCGCGTGCAGGTAGGTCGGGCGCAGGCGGATCGCCTCGCGGAAGGCCGCCGCGGCGTCGTCGTAGCGGCCGAGGCGCTCGAGCGTGACGGCCAGGTGGTGATGCGCGCGCGCGGCGTCGGGGCGCAGACGGAGCGATTCTCTGAACGCGGCCGCGGCCTCGACGTCACGATGACGGCGCCGGAGCACCGCGCCGAGCCGCTCGCGCAGATCGGCGTCGTCCGGCCGGAGCCGGATGGCGTCTCGATACGCGCTGGTGGCCTCGGCCAGCCGCCCCAAACGCTCGAGGGACAGGGCGAGGCCCCGCCAGGTCTTGGCGTCGCCCGGCGTCAGGGCGAGCGCCTCGCGGAAGGTCGCCGCGGCTTCGGCGTACCGCGCCTGCTCGAACAGCGTGTCGGCGAGATCCCGGCGGGCCGTGCTCGACGCGGTACCGTGCGTGAGCGCGTCGCGATGTACGACCTCGGCGGCCGTGACCTTCCGCTGCCGGCGCAGCACGGTCGCCAGGTTGACGCGGGCGGTGGAGTCGTTCGGTTTGAGGGTCAGGGCGTGGCGGAACGCCGACTCGGCGCCGACGTAGTCGCTTCGACGGGCGAGGGCGAGACCCAGGTTCACGTGTGCCTGGGGCGAGTCGGGGCGCAGCCGGATCGCCTCGCGGAACGCCGCCGCGGCTTCCGCGTACCGCGCCTGCTCGAAGAGCGCGCCGCCGACTTCGAGATGCGCCGAGACACTGTCGGGCTGGAGCAGGATCGCTTGCTTGAAGACCGCCTCGGCCTCGGCCGACCGCCGTTGACGGCGCAGGACCAGTCCGAGTCCGAGGTAGGCCCTCAGCCGACCGGGATCGGTCCGGACTGCTTCACGATATGCGGCCTCGGCCTCGCGGTAGCGACCCTGCCTGGCCCAGCCGTGGGCGCGATCGCACAGGGACTCCGCGCTGATCACCTTCTACTCGGGCAGGACCGCGACCGCCTCGATCTCGACGAGCAAGTCGTCTCGGACGAGACGCGAGATCTCGACGAGCGTGCTGGCCGGACGGTGCGGTCCGAAGTACTCCTTGCGGGCGACGTTGACCTTCTCGCGATCGGCGATGTTCTTGAGGAACACGGTCACTTTGCACACGTCGGCGAAGGTCGCGCCGGCGGCCGCGAGACACCGCTTGAGATTCTCGTGGACCTGCCGCGCCTGGGCGGTCGCGTCGTTGCCGCCGACGGTACGGCCTTCGGCGTCGGAGGCGACGCAGCCCGAGACGAACACGAGGCGGCCGGCGCGCACGACGTTGGTGAAGTGGCTGATGGGCTCGGGCATTCCGGGAACACGAATCTCTTCACGCCGACCACTTCCTTGCATCGCCCCACCTCGTCTCGGAGTTCGACGGGTCTCTCTCGGAGAGAAAGGCGCGAGCGAGCCCGCGCTCATCTGTCCGAACCCCGACGTCGACGTAACTGTATATCAGGACGGACGCAGCCCGAAAGACAAGAGCGCGTAGAGTGGAATCGCGAGCGCACGGAGCGCAATCGCCGCTACGCCGGTCTCGACATCTGGCGCCCCAGCCGGAGCGCCATCCAGCCGAGCACGACGACGCCGAGTACGAGGCTCGCCCAGAGGGTCCAGCGCTTCCAGTCGACTCGCGCGCGAGTGACGGCGTCGCCGCCGAGTCGCTGTGGCTCCGCCGACGCCTGGGCCCCTCCGATGACGACGCCGGATGCTAGTGCCTGAGTCAGCCCGAGGGGAACGGAAAGACTATTGCGCGAGCGGTCGGAGGATCTGCCACCCGTTCGGCTTCGCGACGCGAGCGCATTGTTCCGACAAGAGCGCACGCGAAAAGCCATCCGCGACCGCCTGGAAAGCGTCACGCTGGACGGCGTCGGGTTGAAACGCGCTCGTGACCTCTTGCGCGGTTGTCATGCCGTCGCCGAGAAGATGCCGCTATACGATGCGCTGCACCCGGTAGCGGCGAAGGCGATCCCGGAGCGGTTCTCCACGACGATGCCCCAGCGCCGCGGGAGGGTCCCGCCGAACGCCTGGGCGACGCCGAGCGGCGGCGAGACGTAGGCCACGCCGGCCGCGCCGGTCTGAATATGGATGACGCCGATGCGCACGCCCCACAGCGTGCTCGGGGCCGGCGAAAAGTTGACGACGATCGCCTTGTCCGTACCGTCGATCGCCTCCTTCTCGCTCGGGCCGCCGGACGGCCCATAGGTGGAGCCGTCCTCCGAGCCGTAGGCGTAGACGTTGACGGCACCGTGGTCGCCGACCCTCCCAGGCGTGGCGAGGGTAAATTTGAGCGACACGTGGGCATCCAGATGGAGACTTGTGGCGTTGTCCACGAACCGGCTGGCCCGAGCCGACTGGGCGGCGAGGGAATTTAGCGTGATCGTGAGGGCAGCGCTGGGTGCGAGCGCGAGTTTGTTGCTGGCCATGTCGGTCTCCTCTTCTCAGTGCGTCCGGGCCTGCGCTCCGACCAGCGAGAGCCAATAGAACTCCGCCTTGCGCGTCGCCTGGCGGAGCCCCGTGATGAAATCCCCGTAGGGATCGCGCTCATAGAGCTGATTGTCGGCGCTCGCCGACCACCGCGTGATCGGGTGCCCGGTCTCGTCGGTGATCATGCTGCGGCTCGGCATCCACGCGCCGCGACGCAGCGCGGACGCTGGAAGGCCAAACACCTTCGTCTGCCGCCCGTCATAGGCGTTGTCGCCCTCGGTCAGGAAGCCCCAGTTGATGCCTTCGCTGTGCTGGTCCCAGGCGTTCCAGTTGTCGAAGCCAAGCCAAAACTTTCGGCCGTCGTCCCCGGTGGCCGTGAACATTGTGTCGAGGTTGGTTTCGTACAGCCCCGCCTTCGAGGTCTGCGACGTCGCCTGACGCGGCTCGCCCTCACCCTGGACGGTGCCCACCGTGCTGTTGCGGCGCTGGGCCGCAGACTCGGGATAGGCGACGGCGGCCTTCCAGGCCACGATCGGCTTCTTCGCGAGGTTGTAACTCCGCACCAGGTCCGACGGCTCGTCGCCGCCGGGTCCCGGCGTGTAGTCCATCTGCAGATAGTCGAACACGCGCCCCGCCGCGCGCAGCACGCCAGGCTTGTAGCGGCCGAGGCTTTGCTTAAGCGCCGATGGCCCCATCAGCAGGTGGTTCGGGTACGCGGCGCGAAATTTGGTCGCGTACTGGTTATAGAAGTGCTCGACCATCACTTCGGTGACTTCCTCGAGGTCGATTTTGACCTGGGCCGGGAACCCGGTGAGGTCCGAGATGTTCTGAAACGGCATCACGAGCTTCATCCACGAGTGCCTCACGCCGTCCTCATCCATCAGCCCCGTACCCGTGCCCGATAGCCAACCATCCAGCGGATTACTCGGGTTCGACGAGCCGAAGGTGGTGTAGTTCGAGCCCCACGCTGCGTTGAGGGCGCCGATGGTCTTGTACTTCTGCTGCAGGTAATTGCGGTACAGGACCTGCTTCATGTAGACGATGCCGTCGGTCCGACCGCTCAAGCCGTCATACACAATGCCGGTAGAACTGGCGTTCTGGATCGGCGCCGTGATGGCGGCGACCCAGCCGGGATGGAGCGAAACCCCGCCCTTGTGCATGAAGAAGTAGTCCGCGTCGTCGATCGAGTTCGCGAGCAGCCACGGCGACGTCGTGATGTCGAAGCCCTTGAACTCGCCCTTGCGCCTGTCGATGGCGGCCTGCACGGCGCCGGTGAAGTGCGGGTCGCCCATATCACAACCCGGGCGCCGGAAGCCGCCCGGGGGCCACGCGGCGATCTTGACGCCAAGCCCGTCCATGCGGACCGGATCCTTGTTCCCCCCTCGCGCCGCCGCGCCGTGGGCCACGCCGTGGTTCGGGACCATGGGGAATCCGCAGCCCAAGAGTTCGACCGTGCGCCCCTGGTTCAGGAAGCTGACCGGGAAGTGGTAGATCCCGAGGCCCCAGCCGATCGTGTTGATGCCCCAGCGCGCCGCGCGGATCAGCGCCCACGGGGTATAGAAACCGGCGGTGCGGGCATCGCCGTACTTGAGCCTGATATTCGGCTCGAGGCGGGCCGTCACGGGCGACCAGACCATGATCCCCTTCTGCAAGAAGGCGTTGCCAAGCGGCGTGACGAACGTCCAGCGGTCGCCGATCTGGCCGAGCCGGAAGTACCCGGTGCCGCCACCGGACACCGGTAAGTCGGTGAAGCCGCCGTAGGTATCTGTCGCATAGGCCTGGTGGATCTCGTAGGCCGCCGGGGTGCGGCGGACTTCGACGCAACTGGTGCCGTGGGCTTCGCCTGGGCCGCCGCGCGGCGGGCGCCCAGGGTGAGCGCGGTGGCGCCGAGCGCAGCGCCCCCGAGGAAGCGACGCCGACTGAATGAACGCTTCTCGCCTGACATGGGAATCTCCTCAGACTAGAGACGCACCACGGTCGCCAGGGCAACAGCCTCGCGACGACCAGCAGCGCGCACATCCTGTGACCTTGCGGAGTATACAGGGCGGCGCAACGTCACTTCACTCTCGGAGGGAGGACTCGATGGCGCGGATCGGTATCGACCTGAGCAGGCGGATCTCGCCGAGAGCCTGTCGAACTAGTTGGGGTGTCTCAGAAGTCCTTGTGGTAATGGAGCCGGCGGGACTTGAACCCGCGACCTGCTGATTACGAAACGACGGCCGGTGATGAGCCGGCCCTCTTTTCTTCCGCGCACTTGCGCATGAACGCTCCGCCGATCGACCCATTCACCGGGCGATCGCTCGCGACAGAGAAGTACTTTCAAGACAGAGGCGGGCCACGACGTCCTCGATAGCCCGCCCCAGCACGGAGATGTCGCGCAGCGCGGCCGCCGAGGTCGTGCGTCGCCAGCGCGTGATGCCGAGCGTCGCCAGGAAAGCGCGCACGGCCTGCTTGCTCACGACGTTGAGACCGATGATCGGCTCGTCGAGGAACAGGACCTCTGGTTCTGCCTTAGTCAATCGCGAAGGGGATGGTCCTGTACGCCCGGGTGTTGGCGGGGTAGCCGTCGGGCTCGTCGGCGGTATTGCCAGCGCTCCGGGCCCAGACCCTGACGGCAGAGTTCGGGTTGGGCGTGCTCGGTGTCCAGGCGAAGGTGTTGCCGGTGGACCAGTCCTCGAGCACGGTCCAGGTCGCACCGTCCCAGAGCCACCACTTGAACTGATAGGGCGCCGTGCCCCCGGCCGCGGTCGCCGTGAACGTGACGGTCGTGCCCGGCAGGCGCGGCCCAAATTCCGCCGTAAGTCCCGTCAGGGTCAAGACCGGCACCTGAATCGCGCGGGAGCTGCCTCCGTTTGCCCCGGTGCTGGCGATACCGCCGACCAGTTCGACGGCTAACCCGCCAGCGCTCCGCGCGACGGCATTCGCCACGGGCGAGCAGGCGCTCTCGATGCCGCTCGAATCCACCGCTGTGACCGCGGCAAAATACCAGACGCCGGCCAAAAGTCCCGTCAGCCTGTACGTTACGGTCTCGTTGATCTGCGGCCTGCGTGTCGGCGATACGACCTGAAAAAAGGCCGATTCCGGACACGGTGTGCTCGCAGTGCCGTAGTAGAGACGATAGGACGCCAGATCGGTCAGGGGGCTTCCATCGGTATTCGTGGTGGGGGCAACCCAGGACGCATCGAGGATTCCGGCGCTGCCCGAGGATTGGGGCGTGGCCGAGGGCGTGGCCGGGGCCTTGGCTCGACGGCGTGGGCCTTGGCCGACGGCGTGGCCGAGGGCGACCGGGCCGAATCAGGCTCCGCGCGCGATGCGTCTTCACCGTCTGGCTGGCACCCGCTCGCGAGAAGGACAGCGCCAGCGCCAGACCGAGACTCAGTCGCCGCCGCATGATCATGAACCGCCGGCCGTACATGGGCCTCCAACTAGGCATCGCTCTGGTCGCGACGCCTCTAGTAGTTGGGAATCGCGAGATGAAAGAACCTCGGTTAGCGGCGTACTGCCGCCCCTAAGAGAGCCGCCCGCCCCAAGCCGACACTCGGTCCATGCTTATGCCCACTCGGCGTCACCGCCAGACGTTCATGCGCCGAAAGGCCCACTCCGTCGCGTCGCCGGCGTTAGCTAACCCGTTGAGAAGATGACTTGCGGATCTGCGTCACACCGTCGATCACGAGTCACGGGGTGCATGCGCCAGTGGGGCTCGCGTTGAACTGGACCGTCTAGATGACGAGGACTTAGTACCTTACCGTCCCCGCATTTTCAAGCATGATTGTCCCACCGCTGACCGCCTTCGCCACCGCCCGAAGCGGGCTAATCCGTCAACGCCGCGCGTCGCCGGTCGGCAAGGATGAATCGTCGTCGAACGCCGTGGGCGCAGTCCCGTTGTAGTGCGCGCGCCGCGTCCACGACTATCGCCCACCTGGAGGCTGGCACCCGGCAGAGATTGTCGCTCGAGGTGGCCGACCGACTGGCCCGCGCCCTGGGCGTCGGCTTAGCGGACCTCCTGAAATAGGGCGAACAATGAACCGGTATGAGCATGAAAGGAGCCTGCGAGCGCTACCTCGCCGCGAAGGCGCGCAAGCGCTCCCTGGCGAACGACACCCGCATTGTCAAGCATCTGAAGGCCGAGATAGGCGTGAACACGCCGCTCGCTGAGATCACCGCAGCCCGGATCAGCAACTACAGGTCGAAACGCCTGGCCGGGTCAGGAAGATCGGGACCGGCGACGCCGCGACCGAGCATCGGCTCACCGCGGCCGCCATCAATCGCCCGCTCGCGGTCCTGCGGCATCTACTCGGCTGGCGCGCGAGGAGTGGGGAGCGCAGCTTCGCGTCCTGGTTCGTAATGAGAGGCGGGAGCCTCCAGGCCCTGCAGACGATCCTGGGTCACGCGGGTATCAAGATGACCCTGCGCTATGTGACCTCGCACCCGATCATCTCCGCACCGAGATGTCCCGCACCGAGCGCAGCACACAACCTTCCCCGATAGCGCAAGCCTCAGCGCAAGAGCCTGTCGCCGAACTGGAGTCGATTCGGAAGTAGTTGTAGTATCTGGAGCCGGCGGCGGGACTGAACCCGCGACCTGCTGATTACGAATGTTGTTTCCGGGGTCAGCAGATTCAGGACCTTGCGCGTAACCACCTGGATCTGCTGACTCCGGATCGGACTGACTGACGCTGCTTCAGCAAGTGTCCGCTCGCATCCGCCGTGTGCGGCGGCAGAAGCTCAAGACGTTGCCGCAGGACGACGCGTCCGCCGACCCCGAAGACATCACTCACCGCGAAGTCGTGGAGGGCGTACTTCGCTAACGTCGCGTGCAGCCGGTTTTTGAGCTGCGTGCGCTGGCGGACCAGCACCATCCGCGTGCGCGGCAGATCGCGCTGGTCCCGCAATTCGCCCGAGGGAATCCAGACGGTCGGCAGCGTGCCATTCCGTTGTAGCCGGTTCAATCCTCGGGCGTCGAGCCGATCGGTCTTGTTGATCTCCCCCATCATCAGCTTTGCTTTGCGCGCATGCACAAGGCGGGGAATACAGCCCACCGCCTCGATCTCGTCGACGATCCAATACCAGTTCCCAATCGTCTCCACCGCTACCGGCGAACCTGGCTCGCAGCGCGTCAGAAACTCCTGAAGCGCTCCGCGTTCGTGCTCGAGTCGTTCCTCCCGTAGGACCTGGCCGTCGGGTCGTGCGACCGACGCGAGTGTGTAGTGCTTGTGCGCGTCGAAGGCGATGTATTGCATCGGGCTACGCCTCCCCTCGCGGCTGACGCCGCCGAGTGTTTACCAACGCACACGCTAATCGTACGTGTGCTGAGGCGCAGCGCTTTCATCCCATCAACGGGATTTGGTCGTCAGACGTGTTTCCAGTCCTGTCCTTCGAAAGGGCAACGGTGACCTACGGGACACGGCCGACGTCGAGGTCGCCGCCGCGGCTCAAGGTCTCGATCACGAGCTCGATGTCGGAGTCCCTCGATGAATCGAGGTGCGCGCCGTACCGACCGGCTCGGGGAGGGCAGTCGCTCTCGACATTCGGCGTGGGGAGTTGTAGCCTGCGCATGCCGGAACGGAAGGGCGGTGCTTCGGTCAGTCGACGAGGCGCGGAAGCTCGGACGAGCTCCGACCTGGGCGTGATCAGAGTCAACGAGGCAGGCCATCATGAAATCACCGCCGTTCGCCTACGACGCCCCCAAGACGGTCGACGCGGCCGTCGCTCTCCTGGCCGAGTACGGGGCAGATGCAAAGGTCCTGGCTGGCGGCCAGAGCCTGGTACCGATGATGAACATGCGCCTGGCCAGGCCGTCCGTCCTGATCGACATCAACCGGATCGCCTCGCTCCAGTACATTCGCGTCGAGGCGGATGGCTCGCTGGCCATCGGCGCCGGGACGCGCCAGAGCGCGGCCGAGCACAGCCCGGAAGTCGCCCGCGGCTGGCCGGTGCTGGTCGAGGCGCTACGGCAGATCGGTCACATCACCATTCGCAATCGCGGGACCATCGGCGGCAGCCTGGCCCATGCCGATCCGACCGCCGAGCTGCCCACACTGGCGGTCGCCCTCGACGCGACTTTCCGCCTGAGCGGCCCCCGCGGTGAGCGGACGGTCCGGGCCCGCGAAGCCTACGTGTCCTACCTCACGACGGTGATCGCGCCGGAGGAGATCCTGACTGAGGTTCGCTTTCCGGCGCCCGCTCCGAGGAGCGGCGGGGCCTTTCTCGAGATCAGCCGACGCCACGGCGACTACGCGCTGGTGGCCGCCGCGGCCAGAGTGACGGTCGACACCGCCGGCCGCTGCACGAACGCCGCCGTGGCCCTCGGCGGCGTGGCCGCGACCCCCCTCCTGGCCGGACCGCGCGGGGGCGAGCTACAGGGGAAACGGCTGGACGAGGCCACCCTCCGCGATGCCAGCCGCCAGTACGCAGCCGGCCTCGACCCGCCGACCGACGTCCACGCCGATGGCGAGTACCGCTCGGAGGTCGCCGCGGTGCTGATGCGCCGCGCGATGGCGCTGGCGTTCGAGCGGGCCGTGAAGGGAGCCTGAGATGGTCGCAAAGACACGAACGATCGGACTGTCGGTGAACGGAGCGTCGGTGACCGCCGAGGTAGAGGCAAGGCTGACGCTGGCCGATTTCCTTCGCGAAGAGCTCGACCTCACCGGCACCCACCTGGCCTGCGAGCATGGCGTTTGCGGCAATTGCACCGTGCTGGTGGACGGGGCTTCGGCCCGATCCTGCCTGATGTTCGCCGTCCAGGCCGATGGCTGCGCCGTCACCACCGTCGAGGGGCTCGCACGGGGGAATCAGCTCCATCCGCTCCAGGAGTCGTTCTGGGAGAACCACGGGCTGCAGTGTGGCTTCTGCACCCCGGCCATGCTGCTGACTTCGCTCGAGCTCCTCGGAACGAATCAGTCGCCTAGCGACGACCAGATCCGCGAGGCCATCGCCGGCGTGCTCTGTCGTTGCACGGGCTACCAGAACATCGTGAAATCGGTCCAGGTGGCCGCCGGATGGATGCGGACGGCGAATCCGACGCCGATGAGTCCGGCGGCCCTGGGGTCGGGAGGTAGGCCATCATGACCGCACGGCCACGTCCGGCCGGCGCCGCGACCCCACGCGTCGAGCCCGGCCCGCGCCGCTGGATCGGCAAGAGCGTCAAGAGAGTCGAAGACCCGCGGTTGCTGCGCGGCAAGGGTCGCTTCATCGACGATCTCAAGCTGCCCCGGATGGCGCACGCCGCGATTCTGCGCAGCCCGCACGCGCACGCGCGCATTGTCGGCGTCGACACCGGGGCCGCCGAGAGGCTGCCAGGCGTGCTCCGGGTGCTGACCGGCAAGGACTGCCGGGAGCGGATGAACGCGCTGCCGTCGTTCGCGCCGGGCCCTATCTACCAGTGGGCGATCGCCGTCGACAAAGTCCGGCACGTGGGCGAGACCGTCGCCGCCGTAGTCGCCGAGAATCGCCGCATCGCCGAAGACGCGGTCGACCTGATCCAGGTTGAGTACGAGGTCCTTCCAGCGGTGGTCGATCCGCGCAAGGCACTCGAGCCCGGTGCGGCCGTGCTGCACGAGGAGCTCGGCACCAACCTGACCGAGGCGCGGCTGATGGAGTTCGGCGACTTCGAAGGCGCCTTCGCCGGGGCGGCGGAGATCGTCGAATCCGACTTCTACTGGGGCCGCAGCGCCGCCCAGCCGATGGACACCAACGGCGCCGTCGCCAGCTTCGACGAGGGCAGCGGCCTCCTGACGATCTACTGCAACTCGATGAGCTTCAGCTACCTGCAGTGGCTGCTGGCCACCTCGCTCAAGATCCCGGCCACCAAGCTGAAGGTAGTACCGATGATTGCCGGCGGCAGCTTCGGCAGCAAGGTCTTTCAGCGCAAGGTGCCCATCCTGGCCGGATTCCTGGCGATGGCCAGTGGCAGGCCCGTCAAGTACGTGGAGGACCGGCTCACCCACGCCAGCAACTCCGACCACCACGGCTCCGACCGGCGCTACCATGCCCGCCTGGCGCTCGATGCCGATGGGAAGATGCGTGGCCTCGACATCGATGTCATTGATGACTACGGCGCGTACAACCAGTTCGCCATCGGCACCCACGGCAACGCCCTGGCCCAAGTGACCGGGCCCTACAAGATGTCCGGGCTGCGCTACGCCGTCAAGTCGGTCCTGACCAACAAGAACCAGCAGGGCGCCTACCGCGGCTTCGGTTCGGAGGTCGGCAACTTCGTGCTCGAGCGGCTGGTCGACCTGGCCGCCCGCAAGCTGAAGGTGGACCCGGTCGAGCTGCGCCGCAAGAACCTGCTCCAGCCGGACGAGTTCCCCTACAAGATCCTGACCGGGAACTACTACGACAGCGGCAACTACCCGGCTGTCCTGGACAAGGCGCTGAAGCTGAGCGACTACGCCGGCTGGCGCCAGCGCCAGGCCGAGGCGCGCCGGCAGGGCCGCCACCTCGGGATCGGCCTCGTTACCGCCCAGGAACGCAGCGTCTTCAGCTCGACAGAATTCTGGTTCTGGGACAAAGAGCCCGGCTTCCCCATGACCAGCAGCCCGGAGAGCGCCACGGTCACAGTCGACCCGACCGGGCAGATCATCGTGACGCTCCACTCCCAGGCCATGTGGGGTAACAGTCCGGAGACGGTCGCCGCGCAGGTCGTCGCCGAGGAGTTCGACGTCGACCCGGCTGACGTCGTCGTCACCTACGCCGACTCCCAGCACGCCCTCCCTGGGACCGGCCCGGGCGGGAGCCGCTTCACCGTTATGGTGACCGGCGCTTTGGTCGGCGCCTCGCACCAGCTCCATGAGAAGATGAAGCGGATCGTCGCCAAGCACCTCGAGGCTGACGTGCACGACCTCGAGTTCCGCGGCGGCAAGGTCCAGGTCAAGGGTGTTCCGGACCGGGCGATGACGCTGGGCCAAGTGGCCCTCCACGCCTACATGTTCAAGCTCAACTTGCCCGAAGGCATGGAGAGCGGCCTGGAGGCCCGGACGACCTATGACCACCCCTTCACCACCATGCCGTCCGAGGACCGCAAGGACCTCGGGGCCTTTTACCCGATGATGGGCCACGCCTGTCACGTGGCGGTCGTCGAAGTCGACCCCGAGACGGGCAAGGTGACCTTCCTCAAGTACGCGGCTGTCCACGACGCCGGTGTCCTGGTCAACCCGATGACCCTCGACGGCCACATCACGGGCGGGATGGCCCAGGGCCTCGGCACCGCGATGTACGAGGAGTTCGCCTACGACGAGAACGGCCAACCGCTGAGCGAGAGTTTCATGGACTACCTGATCCCGACGGCGCTGGACGTCCCCCGGATCGATATTGACCACCACGAGACGCCATCGCCGTTCACCGAGTATGGCATCAAAGGCGGTGGCGAAGGTGGCCGGATGATGGCGCCGGCGGTGATCGCTGCGGCCATCGAGGACGCGCTTGCCCCGCTGGGCGTGAGGGTCCGCGAGCTTCCGATCACCGAGGCCAAGATCCGGCGTTGGATCCGCGAGGCGCAGCGAGGCTAGGAACTCGAAACGCGCTTTCGCCGTCGCCAACCCTTCCCCTCCTGCCCCGGTCTCCATGACCGATCAGTTGATTGGAGCGCCCACCTTCGGCGACTTGGTTCGCCGACGATCGCATACGACGTCATGCGTGAACGTGCGCGAATGGATGATTGACGGACGCTGCTGCCGGGGCACAGCCCGACAGGACTGCCTTGACTCCGGACGCGTTCTCATGGATGAACCACCCCGCGCGCCGGATCTCGCTCCGCAGCGCGAGCGCTCGCCTGAACTCGACCCTGACCACAGACCACGCCTCCGCGCTCCAGCGCTCGTGCAGCATCACGCGCAGCGTCGTTCACTTCGGCTTCGGCGTTAGCAGAAACAGCGTCTGATCATTCCTCGAAGCGCGGATCCGGCGCGGCTCAGTGAAAAGGTGCATCCACAGCGCCGCGCCGGAGCGTCGAGCTGGCTCGAGCGAGGTCAGACCTGCTTCAGGACCCCCTCCATCTCCTTGTCGTCGAACGCGCGCATCGTTGTGCTGCTGACGTTGCCCGCGGCCACCACGTTGGCCATCGCTCCCATCATTGCCTCCTCGGATGGTGCCTCGATGATGGACACGAGGTCGTATGGCCCTTGCGTCCACAGGAGCGCCTGCACCTTGAAGCCGCGCTTCTCGGTCTGCTCGCGCGTCTGTCGAGCGCGCTTGACGGTGTCACGGATGTTCTTCGCGCCTTCGGCGGTGAACTTGTAGAGAACAACGTACCGAGGCATAGCTTACCTCCTCGCGAACGGTCTGCCGTGGGGTAGGAACACGAGCGGGCCATTGCCAGCGCGCGACGGCTCCGCGGCGGCGCACGGGCAGTCATCGCAGAAGCCTCGACTCCGGCTCGTCGGGCGATGAAGGCAGGGATTGCGACCACAGCCCACCTCGATGCTCGACAATAGCCTACACTACGGCCGGAACGTGGGGCCCGCGGCTGTTCCCGTCTCCGGGCGGACCGCAAGTACCTCGTACCCTTGGGTCGTTCGCCGTGATGATCGACGCCTGCGCCACAATGATGGCGAAGGAGCCGTCGCTCTGGTCAAGACGGCGCGCAGATAGCCGGCAAAGGTGGTTGCCCGCCCCATTCTGCTCGCGCTTTTTCTCGGGCCGGGATCTAGCCATCGCGGCTTGCCTGTCTCAACGCCTCCCACGCCGCCCGCTGCGTCGCCTGCCACTGCGTGCGCTCCCACCCGGCGCCCGTGGCACTTGTGCGTGAGTGCTCCATGCCAGCGCTGATCCGCCGCTGCCATCGGTCGTCTTCGACCGTCCAGCCCTTCTGCTTAAAGGCCGCCTCGTACGCGCTGACCTCGTCCTCAGCGACGTAGCCCTCGTAACCGCTCTCGATTACCTGCGTCCACGCGCCTCCAGGCCATTGGGCGCCAGTCGTCGCACGACGTCCTCCAGTCGGGCTCGGCGGGTACGCAGCGGCACGCCACCAGTATCAGGGGGGATAGCCTCCGGGATCCCGCAGGCAAGTCGGGCACCGCCCGAGCAACCCGCCTCTCCGCCGTTTGGGCCAGTAAGTGTCCTCGTTCACTTCGGGGTTGGAGTTGCCCGCCGGCCCGGGTCGAAATGACCGCCTGCATCGCCACACGGCGTGCAGTCGCCGACTTCATGGATGTGGACCGCGTACTTGCCCGGGGCCAGCCCCCGGACTGTGACGGAGACGTCTACCAACTTCACCCCTTCGTCGGATGGCCTCTCTGTCAACGTCCCTAAGCCCGTGATACTGGGATCGCCGGTCCAGGCGAAGATACTGGCAGTCGCCTTCTGAATGCCCTGGGCGCTCGCGTTCGTGGTGAGCAGGATCACGCTCACGAACGGTGCGGACATGGCTGCGAGGAACCGTCTCATGGACGGTGGACGGGGAGACATCATTCCCTCTGGTGCCCCGTCTCCGGGTGGCGCTATCGTTGGCTCGCGCGCTGGAGCGGCCCGGCCTGGGAGAGGCTCAGGCTCGCGGAGGCGAAGAGAAAGCGTGCTTTGTGTTTTCTAGGCTCGGCGCCCGGAGAAAAATACCGGCCACCAATCGTCCGCCAAGACAAGCCGGGAACAGCCTGTCGCCTGCGGGCGGCCGCTCGTATGTCGGGATCCTACCCTCCGACACCCTTCCTTCCCACCCGCTTCGTTCCTTGTTCGGAGTTCCTTTCGCTGCCGAAGGAGGAGTCGCTATGAAAACGTTGGGCACGCTGTTTGTGGCGGCGCTGGCTGTCGCCGGTCTCGTCGTGGCCTGCTCCGTTCCCCAAGTCGATCCGTCGCCGCCGGCCAAGGACCCGGGCGTGCGGGGCGGCGCCGCGGGCGCCGGTGGGGCGATCGCCGGGCTGATGAAGAACGAGCTCGCGTTCTTCGACGCCGGCAAGGACGATTTCGTCGAGGAAGAAACAGGGCCGATGGCCTCGGACCGACAATGAACCTCGACAGCTGCGGCGGCTGCCATCTGCACCCGGCGGTCGGCGGAACCAGCCCGCCGGTGAATCCTCAGATCGCGTTCGCGAACAAGGACGGCGCGACCAACGCCATTCCGTCGTTCATCACGCGGAACGGGCCGGTGCGCGAGGCGAGATTCGTGCAAGAACGCCGACGGAACGCCTGACGGCGGCGTGCACGACCTCTTCACCATTGCCGGTCGGTCGGACGCGCCGGGCTGCGGGCTGCGGCAGCCGGACTTCGAGGGCGAGCTCGCGCGCCGCAACGTGATCTTCCGGATTCCCGACGCCGGTCTTCGGCGCCGGGCCTGATCGAGCAGATCCCGGACCGGGCGATCCTCGCCAACCAGGCCGCGGACACACGCCGATGAAGAAATCGATGCGGATCCACGGCCGGCCCAACATCGTTCTCGCCGGACGCATCGATCTCCGGCCAGGCGAACAACAACGGCAATGACGGCACGGTCGCGCGCTTCGGCTGGAAGGCCCAGAACAAATCCCTCTTGTCTTCGCCGGCGAGGCGTACAACGTCGAGATGGGCATCACCAACGAGCTCTTTCAGACAGAGCGCGACGAAACAGCCGGCGTGCCAATTCGCGAAGCTTCCCGAACGACGTCACTAACACGCTGGCGAGACGCCGCTCGAAGCGGTCAGTGCGATCGAGAAATTCGCGTTCTTCATGCGCTTCCTCGCGCCGCCGAGCCTTCGCCCGATACGCCGGGAGGGGCTGATTCCATCGCAACGGGGCGGAAGCTCTTCAGCGCCGTCGGGTGCGCGCTCTGCCACACGCCCACGCTCCGAACACGGGCAATCCGACGGTGGCCGCGCTGCGCGACCAGGCCGTGAATCTCTACTCCGACCTGCTGGTTCACGACATGGGCACGGGGCTGGCCGACGGTGTCACGCAAGGGCAGGCGGGTCCGCGGGAGTTCCGGACCGCGCCGCTGTGGGGGCTGGGGCAGCGCCTGTTCTTCCTGCACGATGGGCGAACGTCGGACCTGCTGGAGGCGATCCGGGCGCACCAGAGCGGAAGCTTCACCTTCGACGCGTCCGAGGCGAACGAAGTGATCAAGAACTTCAACCGCCTTCTGCGAGAACCAGAAGCAGGACGTCCTCAACTTCCTCCGGTCGCTGTAGTTGGCGGGCAGGGGCCGTTGCCGCCCCGCGCTCCGCGCCGCCAGCAGCCTCCCTGTCTAGGTGTCCCGTAGACGGGAACAGCCGCGCCGTGGACGACGCGGCCGTCGTCGCTCACAGGAAGAGAATCACCCGCGCGATTCGCCTCGGGCTTCGGCCACTTCGCGAATTCGGGGCCGGGCATCGCCTTACGGTTCGGCTCGGTGTCGATGATGCTGGGGAGGATCGAGTTGATCCACATCCCGGTGCCTTTTGACCTCAGCGGCGAGCGAATCGAGCATCGCCACCGCCGCGGTCGCCCTGCCCGAAGTGGCCCGGACGATCCCCTCGACGAGTACCTTGAGCGGGAGCGTGGCGAGGGTGCCCGGGTGGCTTGTTAGGCGGCCCGGATCACTGGGACTGCGCCCGCCGCCACGATCACGTCCACCTTGAGCCGAACGAGCCGGCCGCGAGCTCGGAGAGCCTCTCGACCTGTCCATCGGCCCACCGCTCTTCAACGAGGATCGTTTCGCCCTCAATCCAACCAAGAGCACGAAGGCCCTCGCTAAACGCGCGGCGTACGTCGCCGGTGGTTCCGGTTGGGGACGCCAGGCTCAGGTAACCAATCCGTGCCCTTGTGCTGGCCTGTTGCGCCTCGGCCGCGAGCGGCGCGGCCAGCGCCCCAAGCGTGAGCCCGCAGAGGAACGTGCGCCGGTTCATTCGATCACCTGGTCCGCCCGCAGCAATAGCGTCTGCGGAATCGTCAGGCCGAGCGCCTTGGCCGTCTTGAGGTTGATGACGAGCTCGAACTTGGTGGGCTGCTCAACGGGGAGATCGGCGGGGTTGGCCCCCCGGAGAATCTTGTCGACGCAGATGGCGGCCTGCTGGTATTGAGCCACGACGTTGACTCCGTACGTCAGCAAGAGCCCAGTCTCGGTGTACTCCCGGAAGAAGTGGATGCCGGGCAGTCGATGCTGCACCGCCAAGTCGGCGATCCGCTGCTGGTTCGTCCAGGTCAGAACGCCGCCGAGGATCAGAAACGCATCCGCGCGGCTTCGGGTCATCGTGGCGAAGGCGCCCTCGATGTCGTTGGCGATGCGGACATCTGCGAACAAGACTGTCATGAAAAGCTTGCGCGCTGCCGATTCGATCGCCGCCGTCTCGGTTCCGGCGCGGCCGATATGACGGAGAACACCCACGCGGGAAAGCTTGGGGACAGCCTCTTTCAAGATTTCCAGCTGCTTGGCGATGAACTCCGGGCCCGTAGTTATGCTCATGCCGGTGATGTTCCCGCCCGGCCTGCGGAGACTGGTGATGACCGGGTCGGGGGCATACGTCATGACGACAGGTACGGTCGTGGTGGCATGTTTCTCTACCTCTGAGGACCTATCAGGTTCGTGGTTACGGACTCGGGCGCCTCTACGCGGCGAGGGAACCTCTTCCCGGCCTCATGGCCTGTCGGGGCGGAGATCGTGCCGGAATCTCGGCTGGAGCTCGACTTCGTCGGCGAAGCGGCTACTGAAGCCGGTGACCCGGACCCTCGCTCCCACGGCGATGAACGGGATCTCGAACGGGTTGATCCCTGTGGAGGCATGGACGAAGACGGCAACCTCGCCGGAACCGTCGTCGACCGAGAAATGAACGCCGAAGGGCATGTCGGCGAAGATGCCGGTGACCACTCCGGCGACCGTAATGATGCGGCCCTCGGTGGCGTCGCCGACCTCGCCCGTGGCGATCAGCAGCGGCGATGACGGCAGGAGCTCGACGCCGGAGGCTTCAGCGCGAACGAAACGGATGTTGAAGGACTGATCGAGGGTTCCCGTCACCCGGACCTGCTGGTTGAGGTGGATGCCGAGATCGTCGTCGAGGCGGACGTAGATGCCGCCGGTGACGTCCTGGATGGCGAAGCCCTTATCCTGCAGGCTCGCCGATGCGAAAAGCCCGGAGGGAACGGTGACCCGGCCCTCGATGGTGACCGTGGTTCCCAGCGGCAGGTCGCGGGCGGCAGCGATCGGCGTGGCCGCGGCGGTAACGGCCGGCAGGGCCAGGAGGATCAGCAGGGACTGAACGAAGGTTCTCAATGCGCTCACGGACTCCGTCACCCCGGCTGGCCCCCTCGGCCGGCGGCCAGCGTCCCTGGACCATAGCGCGGCGTGGCGGGGCCGGCAAGGGGCGCCCGGGTGTCGGCTCGGGACCGAGGCCGCGATGGCATCCGCCACCCGGGCGGCGAGACGGTCAGGCGGAGTGTCGTCGGGCACCGTCGGCCGCGTGGACCTCGAGCAGATCCTCTGTCATGAAGAGGCCCGCACAGTCGCGCGGGACAACACCGTCGTCTTGGATCGCGTGGTCCTACAGATCGACAAGCAGCGGGGCCGCCGCAGCTGTGCGGGCCTGCCCGTGCTTGTCTGGCGCCACCTCGATGGCCGGCACTCGATCTGGTGGGGACCGCGTTGCTTGGGCCGGTACACCGCCACGGGCGTCCGCTCGTCACGCGCGCCGCCTGACCGGTCCTCCACGAAAAGCGAACAGATCACTTGTCAAAATCGGCCGGACAGATCACTTGTCAACAACAGACTATGCGGTTCTACGATACGGTTCTGAGTAGCCTCCCACGCTGTCCACTGGACCGCGCGCCACGGCGTGCGCTCCCAACTGGTACCGGTCGCGCTCGTCGGCGAGTGCTCCATCCCGGTCGTGTAGAACGTGGCCCGCCAGCCGCGCTCGTCGTAGCGCGTGAGCTGCAGGTCGAAGCCCCTGGGTTGGCCATGCCGACAGCGACGTGGCCGATGCCCGACCAGGAGTCGAGCCAGGTGCGCAGCGCCCAGAGGGCTCGGTCATATGACAGCCTGGGAAGCCCGGCGAAGCCGAGCGCCGCCACGAGCAGTCGGGCGCATTGGTCCATGCTATTTCGCTCGCGTGCGTCAAGCGCGGGAGCGGCAGCGGCAGGCGCCCCCATGATTGATTCCGGAATGTCTCATTGCGACGTGCCTTGCATCTTGACGGCGTTGTCGCGAAGGAGCATGATCGCGCACCGCTTCGTAGAGGCGTAGAGGGGTTGGCCAACATGGGCGCGACGAGAGCCGAGCGCGAATGAGCCTGGGGCTGGCCCTTTGGATTCTGGTCGCCCCAGCCGCTGATTGGTCCTGGACCATCCTCGATGGCCCCTTCGACTCGGCCGTGAGGTGCGAGGCGCGTCGCGAGGCGCGGCTCGACGCCGATCACACGCTCTGCGCGAGACTTCCGGTGATGCGCCACCACGAGGGCTCGGAGGCGACGCGCGGACACGCGCCCGCCCGCCCCTATCCGTGGGGCCATGTGGGGCCGCCAGCCTCCCTTCGTCTGGCTTCAAGTCAACAGGTTCGGTAAGATCCAAACGGCTGGACGCCCACACGCATCAAGGAGGCCATTGGCCTCTCCTGCCACGAGGCCGATGCCCGCAAGGGGCGTGGTCACCGTCAAGTCCATCCGTGCATCGGACATGAAGCGGTAACGCTGTCGTGAATTTCCCGCTCCGGGTTATCCTCGCCCTCATTGTCATCGGCGCATTTGCGGCAATCAGCCTGTGGGTCATGGTCGCGGTGTTGCAAGCCAAGAGGCTGACGCAATCACAGCGGATGATCTGGGTGGGTGGCATCGTGGTCGCCATGGCGACGCTGGCGGCGTGGGTGATCTTCGTCTGGCCCGCGTATTAGGATTGAGGTGGCGCCGTCGCAACACCTGATTTATGGCGCGGCATGCGTCTGGCGTGGACGAAAAAAGTCAAACGCGATAGCTCACCGCCGCGAGAGACGTAGATCTCAAACGCGCGGTTGGCAATTTGGACATGGGTCGGCAACTGCGGACCGAACTTCAGCCGAGGAGCGAGCGGTCAAGCGAACCTAGACGGTCTGGGCCCTCACTTCCCCTTCAGCCCGCGCGGGTCCACGGTGTCGGCGTGTTGCTCAACCACTCGCCGCACGAGGGCTGAGAGCGAGGGCGACGGAACGGTCCAGGTCACGTAGATTGAACGGCTTGTGCAGATAACCGGTAGCCCCCGCGATAAACGCCTCCGCCTCCTTCCGGGTGTCCCCGGCGCCGCTCATCATGAGGACTGGCGTGTTCACGCCAAGGTCGCGGATGCGCTTCAGCAGGTCGAGGCCCTGCGTCCAGTGTGTGCCTATCCCTGGAACGACCATGTCGAGCAGAATGAGATCGAACGCTCCCCGTAGCAGGATGTCGAGCGCCTCGGCTGCGGAATACGCCGGTACGACATCGTAGGCGCGGCCGTGCCGGAAGGACGCAAAAAACTCCCGCAGCACCGCAACCACGACTAGCTGGTCATCGACGATAAGGACCCGCTTCGTCACGTCCGTTTCCACATTGATGCGCTCTTAGTCGGCGCCGCCGTCTCGGGCTGTGGCCTAGAGAGACGTGAGGCGAAGATGGCGTTTGCTATTTCTTGGCTCGAATCACGCGAGCGCGGCCATGGCACAGCGAGCAAAGATCCTCCGTCGTCTCAACCTGCTGGAGACCCAGCGTGACCATCATGGTCTGGGGAAGGGGGAGATCTAGCCTAGAGGCCAAGCACTCTGCGCAGATGTATGCGGCGTGCTCTTTCAGAAACGTGCGCACGGCCTCGTGATGTTGCAACGGTCGATCCTGAGAGCTTATTCAGTGCCAGGCTCGGAAAGACTGCCGACGAACGATTTTTCACGAGGTTAGGGAGGCAGATCGCATCTCGGACCGGGCGTTTGGTCCCGCTTGTGTGGCGGGGCCCACGGGCATTCTGCCGACCGACTCGCGCTGTCCACAACTCCCCCAGGAATTGCAGAGGCACGCGTCGGTGTCGATTTCACGGGCACGAGTTGCGTGATCGCGATTGAACGAGCGACTCAGTCATCCGTAGATGGATGGGATGAGCCAGTCCCGACGTGACGACCACTGAGCGAAATTACGCACGTAGTTCTACCCGCCCCCCTATTAATCGCGTAGAGAACTCGACGGCGCCCCTCCATCTTGGGGTCGCCCCTTCCGCTCGACTTTCATCTCCCCGCTTTCACTCTTGCTTCGGCCGTCAGCGTCGGCTACATTTCCGGTCGTCTCGCGCAGTGGTGTCGGACTCCTCACGCTCGTCGGGATGCGATGCGGCCAGCGACACCACTGAGAGGAGGCGTTACTTGCAGGTGCAGTGCTCGAAGTGCTCCGAGCTGCTTGCGCTCTCCGACGCTATCGAGTCGTCCGACGGCCATCTGTCCCACGTGGACTGCAAGAGCCCTCGCATGCTGACCGCGGAAGAGCGCGCCCTGCTCTCGAACTATTGCTACCGTCACGCCGTCGCCTACTGCCTGGGCTGCGACCTGCGTTTCCGGCTGGCGGACCTTGTCACCGATCCTCTCGGAGGCCACACGAACCTCTGCGCGCGGTGTCGTCGCGACCTGACACAGAGTGCACGCGGGCATGTGTACCGCTGCGTAATGGTACCCGTTGAAGTCCGACTCATTGCGCAAGCCGTACGGGAAGCGGCGCAGCACCTTGTGAAGCAGAGTCAGCAGCTGCCTGACGCGTCGGGTCGCCTGATCCGAAAAGCGGAAGGCGCGCTGTTCGCGAAGCAGCGTGCTCTCCGAGAAGTCATGTCGCGGAGGACAGCTCCGAGCCTGAGCCATCCGCCCTCTTGAGGGCCGCTGCTACCCGCGAGGCCACTATGGACCAGGAATCTCTCCGTCTCCTCATCCAGGGCAAGATCCAAGATCCGCGATGGGCGCCTGTCCCACGAGAGCATCACGAAGATCTGGAGTGGTCCAAGCGACCGGGAAACGTGCGGCGCCTGCGACACGACTCTGTCAAGGAAAGGTAGCGGGTGGGAGGGGAGCCACCCTGGCGCCCGGCAAGTAGGCCCTTTCAGTTCCATGTCCGATGTTTTCACGTTTGGGATCACGAAAGGCGGGCTGCCTAATGGACTCGGAAGCCATCCGTGCCCTCATCCGCCAGAAGCTTGAAGACGGCCGCCTGCCGCATGACGGCGCCGCGAAGGTCCATGGCCGTCCAAGCACGGGCGAGAAGTGCGATGCGTGCGAGACAGGTCTTTCGCTGGAACAATTGCTGATCGAAGCGACAACACAGCGACGGCAGCACCATCAATTTCACGTCGGATGCTACCAGATGTGGGATTCCGAGAGGCGCCACCTGTCCATTCCCGCTGGCCTGCCGTAGCCCCTCCCACGCCGCCCGCCGCGTTGGTACTAGCCGACAATCTCGCCAGAGGCGATGAGGATGAATGGAACGAGCAGTGATGTGCTGTGTGCGCGTCACATCAGCGTTTGGCCTTTCGGCTCTCAAGAGCCACTACCACGAAACGGTCAAGTTCGGCGAGGTCAACCGGTTTGCGGAGAAAGGCGAACGCACCGTTGGCGAGCGCCTCTTCCTTCGCCTCCTCGAACGGACACCCTGAGATGAGGATCACGGGGGGTGGGCTATGAAGGGCACGCAGGTGCTTGAGCAACAGGATAGCGTTCGCGAAGTCGATGCGCCATGTCGCAGAATACGAACTGGGCCGCATTGTCCACGCGACATGGAGACTCAGAACCAGAACTAGGTCAAACCGCCGACGTTCGAGCAGTGCCAGAGCATCGTCGCAGTACGCAACTGACTCGATTTCGGAGCGGTCGTCGTGTTCGTAGCCGTCGTGATGGAAGTAGTCGGTGAGCATCGCGGCCATTGGCGGATTGCCACCGACCAATAAGATTCGTGGTGTAGCCATCCCCGCTGGCTCGTCGTAACGCCTGCCATGCTGTGCTGTGACCGGACGCGAGCGTTCTATTGACATTACCTCGACATTTTGCAGCAAGCGATTTGCCAAGTGCGATGTGATGGAAAAGACGGGATCGTTAATCCTGGCAGGCGCCAAAGGGGAGAAAATTACCGGCAACATTTACATGGTGCCGTGCTCCACAGTTCCTCTCGAGTCGAGAATGGAAAGCGGCTGACGATACGAAGGCGTCAATCGGGGCGTGCTGTAGGTCCCCTATGTCATGAAAGACAGCCGAATCTCAGTCCACTTCAAAATAGCGCCTCCTGGTTGTCGTTGGGCTACATCAATCACTAGCCTTGTGCAGCGCCTCCCACGCCGCCCGCTGTGTCGCGTGCCACAGCGTGTGCTCCCCACAGCGAGCTCGTTGCGTTCGGCCTACTCACGGTGGAAACACGCGCGGAATGCTGATGAGTACGAGCGCCAACGCCCACAGGCTGGTCCCCGGCCCCAAACGACGGAACACTCGCGGTCAGGTCCATCGCCGCGCCTGAAAGGATAAGACCTTCGCCGACCGCAAACACGAGGAAGCCCGAGGCAACGAGGTCCTGACCCTTTCCGTAGAACACGAGGGTCAGCACTGCGCTCGCCATGACCAGGCCAACGCCGTCAATGCCCCATGCGAGCCCTCGAAGGGAGGCAGACGGCGCAAACGTCCCTGCCAGGCCAAATACTCCGCCCACGGCAAGGCCGACTGAGGCGAGAACTCTCAAGCCGTTGTCATTCATCGGAGAAGCTGGCCGCGTTGGTCGAGCACGCGCTATCGATGTCATGAGAACGGTCTTCCGCTGTTGATAGGGTTCGGCTGCGGGACCGCCACCCGACCCCCAAAACAGGAGGCCACTCTCATGACACTCGTCGGATGTGATCTGCACGCGCGAAAGCAACAAGTCGCAGTCCTCGACACGACTACCGGCGAAGTCCTCGAGCAGGAGCTTGTGCACGACGGTGATGCCGTGGAGCGATTCTACCGAGCGCTGCGGCCGCCCGTGACGATCGGCATCGAGACCACCGGCTACACCCAATGGTTTCACGCCCTCATGCACCGCCTCGGTCACACCGTCCTCGTTGGCGAGGCGGGAAAGATTCGGGCCATGGTGGTCCGGAAGACGAAACCCGATCGGCGCGATGCTCGGCCCCTTCTCGATCTGCTCAAGCACGATCGCTTTCCGACCGTCTGGATGCCGGATCCCGAGACGCGAGACTTGCGGGCTCTGGTCGCGCACCGCGTCCGTTTGGTTCGCATGCGCACGATGGTCAAGAACGGGTTGCAGGCGATCGCCCTCAACCAGCGGCTGGCGCTCCGTTCGGCCCTGTGGACGCAGCGTGGCCTCTCTCAACTCCGGGCCCTCGCCCTGCAGCCGCACACCAGGCGCCGCCGTGATGACAGTTTGGAACTGCTTACGTGGCTGACCAGCCGTGTCGACCAGCTCGACGAGCAGATTGCGCGGGTCGTCGACGCGGATTCGCGGGCTCGGCGCCTGCTCACACATCCGGGAGTGGGGCCCCTGACCGCCTTGACCACCGTCCTTGTCCTCGGACCGATCGAGCGGTTTCCTGACGGTAAGCATGTCGTGAGTTACGTCGGCTTGGCCCCCGCGATCAACGCCTCGGCCGACAAACACCACCTCGGCAAGATCACCAAGCAAGGTAACGCGCTCCTCCGCTGGGTATTGGGCCAGGCGGCCCCGCTGGCCGCGCGCGCGGACGACGATCTTCGGCGCCGCTATTTCGCCGTCTTGCAGCGACGCGGCCGGCCCAAAGCAAAAGTCGCCCTCGCCCGCAAGCTCCTCGTACGTCTCTACGTCATGCTCCGTGATCAAGTCGACTATGACGAGTTTCGTCGGCGCGGGCGCCTTGCCCGCGCACCGCACAAGGCCGTGGCCGTCACCTAACGCCCGGGGCATCGCCGAGCAGGCTTCCCAGGCAGACGGTCCAGTGCGGGCGTTCTCGGGGTCATCGATGGTCTTCTATGACCGACCTATTGAATGGGACGCCCACCCTCGACGAGCGCTCGCAGCGATCGTCGACGATCGAATACTGACGTCATGCGCCGCGGTCTGTGCGCGAATGGATGGCTGGTGGACGTTTGCCGTTGGGGACCACGGCGCTATCCCTCTGCCCGTCAGAAGGAGGAGCTACCGATGCTGATGGCGTTGACACGCCGGACCGTTCTCATGGATCGATGACCTGGTCCGCCCGCAGCAAGACTGACTGCGGGATCGTGAGACCAAGCGCCTTGGCAGTCTTCAGATTGATGACCAACTCGAACTTCGTGGGCCGCTCGACCGGGAGGTCGGCCGGCTTCGTGCCCTTGAGGATCCTGTCTACGAACGACGCGGCGCGACGGAAGTTGTCAACGACGTTCACCCCGTAGGACATCAGCCCCCCGAGCTCCACCTGCTGCCGATACGCACACATGGTTGGCACCCGAGCCCGGGCGAGCTCCACAATCAGTGCTCGATCGGCGAACGCCAATAAGCTCGGGGAGACGAAAACTGCCTCGGCCCGGGCCCGGGTCACCCGCGCGAAGGCGTCGGCGTACTGACGGGACGGAAACTCGGCCAACACGAGCGTCACACCGAGCGCCTGCGCGGCCGTCCGAACGCTCTGGCCCCAAGGACCCTCCCAGTCCTTCTCCTGCTGGCTGCCGAGGTAGGCGACGCGAGACACTCCGGGCAGCGCCTCTCTGAAGATCTCCAGCCGCTTCCCCTCGATCTCCGGCCCAACGACGAGCATGAGCCCCGTGCCGTTACCGCCGGGACGCGCGAGGCTCTGAACAAGCCCCGCGCCCACAGGATCCTCGGCGGTGACCATGACGATCGGGACGGTCGTGGTTATGGCCATGGCTGCTCGCGGTATCAGGTCGCCGGGCGCCACGATGACGTCCGCTTTGAGGCGGACGAGTTCGGCGACGATGTCTCCGAATCGCTCGAACTGTCCCTCGGCCGACCGGCGCTCCAAGATGAAGTTCTGCCCTTCCACCCAGCCGAGGGCCCGCAAGCCCTGCACGAACGCCCTGGCGGAGGGGTGAACAGGCTCAGATCCCGTCATCTCTGAAACCGGCGACGTCGTGAAGATGAGGCCCACGCGATAAACCTTCCCCGTCTGCTGTGCCTCGACGACGAGAGGCGCAAATGTGAGGCTGAGCGTGAGGACCGCAAGCCCGGTCAGTCGCATGGGCAGCTCGGTAAAGGATGCTGGCGGGGAGTCTAGCTGAACGGCGGGACGCGCACCAGCACCGCGCCGCACCGGTAGCGGATCAGTTTGATTTTGGGCCCGACTGGCCGCTTCTCGTCAGTGTTTCTGGCGTTCCGCCGACACGGCGTCGCGCAAATCCCGCGTCTTCTGAGTCAACCGCTCGATCTCCGGCGATCTTTTCGCAGACCCGCCATCGTCACCATGGATGTCGCGGACGGATTCGAGGTAGGAAAGCAGCTCGTCGAGGAAGGCGAGCAACTCCGTCAGCATCGGATATCCGCCAGCGCGTCGCCGAGTTTGGGAAGGGCCTGTTGCGCGTTGACGACACGCGGTGCAAGAACGAGGCTGACAGCGAGAACGACCGCGAACCCGATCAGCCGCATGGGCACCCCGGGGGGCATGGCTGGCGGGGAGTCTAGCAGAGGAACCAGACTCAAGTGAGCCAGATCAATATTTCCGGGCCCGACCTCCGAAAGAGCATGCGGGCATTTACGTAGGTAGTTTGCCTATCTCGACGCCGACGCACGCTCGCTGCCTACTCTAAAGCGGTGGCAAGGACTCGCAGGTGATTCAGCAACTCATCCGGCTTCGACTCCAAAATGGTGGTCTCCCCCGCGACCGCGCCGTCGAGAGTGCGTGCGGGCCGGGGCAGCGGGCGGGTAAGCGACGGATGAGGTGCCGCGAGGCCTGAGAAGCGACGAAATGAGGCCCTATTCCTTGCACGACGACGTGTATTTGGGCGGCATTAGCGTGCTTGTGGTCGACGACTACGCGCCGCTTCGCGCCGGGGTCGCCGCGGTGCTCGAAAACTGCGGAGCGGCTGTGACGGCTGTCGGCTCGGCAGAAGAGGCGTTCGAGGCCTTCCAGCGCGAGCGCCCAGATGTCCTGGTCAGCGACCTGGCGATGCCTGGCAAGGGCGGCTACTGGCTCATCGGCCAGGTTCGCGCCCTGCCACCCGAGTGGGGCGGCGCGACGCCTGCGGCTGCTCTCAGTGGATTCAGCGGTCCCGAACACCGGGCGAGTATCTTGCGTGCGGGGTTCCAGTACCACATCGAGAAGCCGGTCACGCTGGAGAAACTGGTCGGGGTCGTTGGGCTTCTCGCGCGGAAAGCCTGAGTAGGAAGTCTCGTCCATTGATAGTCATCAACTTATCGCCGCAGCGATTCTGCGGTGCAGGGGGATTCATTGAAGAAGCTGATGCTCGCAGGCCTAGTCGCAGTGCTTGGCTTTGCCCCGACGTTCGCGACGGCCGAGGTGCAAGGAGACAAGATGATGATGGTAGGTCGGGTGCAGAGCGTTGACGAAACTGGAACCGAGATTACCCTCACAGTCGGCACCAAGCTACTGACACCACCAGGAAGGATAGTCCGGCCCGGCGCGTTCGAAAAGGGCACGGAGGTGATCGCGATGTACCGGGAGGAGAATGGCGACAAGATCTTGACGGACCTTACCCGGGCAGATCGAGCCGAGTCCCTTCAACGCCCAGCGAGTCGCCGAAGTGGTAACGATCCAGACGGTGAGAGGAAGGCATGTGGACGCATCGTCGGCCGGATGATGCGTCCGGCCTCAATTTAGAGCTGCGAGACGGAGTAGATCCGCGTCCGCCTCTTCTGGCGTGACCCACCGCGCAAACACCACCCCGCACGGACACGCCACGGTGAGCAGGT
>CAVRLO010000011.1:0-65414 GCA_963721815.1 uncultured Candidatus Rokubacteria bacterium | reverse complement strand
CGACCCGCTCCAGGGGATGGACCCGAGCGGCCGGATCCCCAAGGTCGCGCTGCCGGACGATCTGCCCAATCCGGAGCGCTGGCGCTACGTGCCCGAGGGGCGCATCAAGCCGGGGAATGTCCTCGAGCGGTTCATGGCCTCGAGCTTCATCGCGCCGTTGTTCTTCTACGAGCAGGACATCGGCTTCGGCGGAGGCATTGCGCTCACCGATATCGACTTTCGAACCGAGCGACGCCGCGAGTTCCTGGGCGCGTTCCTCTCGTACACGACCGAGGGCCAGCAGAAGTACCGGTCTCTACTGTGCCGCTGGCTCCACCATCGGGACCTGCCTGAGGGCGGCGTGCTCGTGGAGGAGCGCAGCCACGTCGACGCGTACGGTGGTTATGAGAAGAGCCTCACCCGGCGGTTCTTCGGGCTGGGTCCGGATACCCGGGCCAGCGACGAAACCAGCTACCTCGACGAGGTCATCGACCTCGGCGCCCGTGGTGAGCTCCGCCCTGCCCCAGGCCGGCGGTAACTGGATCGCGACCGTCGGCGCGCGGGGGGAGTATCACAACCTCGGGCCGGGGCGGGTGTCGGGCCGGCCGACGACAGACGAGATCTTCCCAGACCTGTTCGCCGCCGGCGACAATCACGGCAGCTTCATCCTGAGCGCCGGGCCTGCGGTACGACACGCGCGACAGCCAGCACCAGCCCTACGTGGGATACCAGATCGGCCTGCTCGTGGACGCGGCGCTGTGGCAGAGCAGCGGAGACGCCGGGGCCGTGGCCACGGCGTTCGGGAACGTGGCCATCCCTCTGCCTCCGCTCTTCCACCGAGGCGGTGAGGGGCGCGAAGAAAACCCGCCCACGGACACGCTCGCCCTCGGGCTGGCCGTGCAGGGCCAGCGCCGGACCCTGCCGTTCTACGAGCTCCCGAGCCTCGGCGGCACCGATACCCTGCGCGGGTACATCGCGAACCGCTTCACGGACAACCGCGAGCTGGCACGGCGGTGGCCGAGTATCGCCTCTGGCTCCTTCTCCCGGGGCTTCGCGCTCACCGACACGATCCGTTTCGAGCGGATCGGGATGGCGCTGTTCTACGAAGCCGGCACTGTTGCGGACCGCCGTGGACAGACTCTTCGCCACCCGGATCCACCATAGCTACGGATCTCGGACTGCGCTTTGCCCTGGAGCGTACGGCAGCTCTTGCGCGCCGACGTGGGCTTCTCCACGGAGGACATCAACGTCACGGTGGGCTTCGGGCTTTCCTTCTGAGTCTGTCCCAAGAGACGACTGAGCGTTAGTCTTCGTTGAACGCAAGCACTCGGGTCCGTCAGAAATGAACTAGCCGCCCAGGAACGCGCCGACAACCCCCTCGGCGCCGCGAGAACCAGTTGACGTCACGACAGCCCACCGACCGTGACTGAGACATCTGCTAGACTCCCCGCCAGCTATCCCCACCGAGACATCCCATGAGATGTCAAGTGCGAATCGTCGCCGGCGCGACGAGCAGACGTGAAGGGTCCTAGGGTTGCCGGTGTTTGAGCATGGCGTACAGCGCATGAAGCAGCTCGACGGCGACAACGACCAGCGCTTGCTTGGCCGTTTTGCCCTGGGCCTTCTTGCGGAGATAATGGTGCGCCACTCGCCACTGCGGCGCACGGCATTGACGGCGGCGAGGTAGAGCGAATGGCGGGCAATGCGCGGAGCCGACGGGCGACAAGCGGGCAGCTGCCGCGTGGGCGCCGCTCTCGTTGATGACCGGGTAAAAGCCGACAACGCTACGAGCGCCCGCGCATCGGTGAAGCGGGTGAGCGTGCCGAGTTCGCCGATCAGGGTGGCGCCGCTGCGCCCGCCCGGGATGGTTTGCAGCAACTTGGCGTCGGAGGGCCCAGCCCCTGGCTCGCTGGGGGCAGCCGCGTCGTCGCGGCGCGGTCGACCTCGTCCATCGCGCTGGTGAGACGCTCCAGCTGGCTCACCAGCGCGCGCACGACGTGAGCGCGAGCGGCGGGTGCCTTGCCACGGTAGAGCGAGCGTCGAGCGCTGTCGCGGACGCCCGTGGCGTCGTCCAGCGAGAAGCCGCGGGCGCCCGCATCCTCGGCCGCGCGGCGGATCGCCCGGGGATTGGCTTTCGCCAGGTGCTGGGCCGTGGGGAACTGCGCGAGGATGCCGCGCCTGGCCGTCAGCAGATCGCCGAGGACGGCGCGGTGCTCGGGCAGCACGACGTCGAGCTGCGCGATCAGCTGACGCAGATAGTCCTGACGGTCGGCCATGAGACGGGCGCGCAGCCGCGCGAGCTTGCGCAAGCTCTGGATCTGCTCGTCAGGCACGTAACTCGCCTGGGCCGCCCCCCCCCGCAGCAGGCCTGCGATGACATGCGCATCGATGTCATCCGTCTTGGCCTTGCGCCGGACGACGCACGGTAGCGCCGGGTCTGCAGCGGATTCAGCACGAGGACGCGGTAGCCAGCGCCGACGAGCGCCGCTTCAAGGTTTTCCCACAGGTGGCCCGAGGCCTCGAGCCCGATCAGGGTCTGCGCCGGCGGCGCGTCGCGCGCGGCCAACGTCCGCAGCAGCGTGGCAACGCCGTCTGGGCTCGCGGCGATGGTGAAGCTCGGGCCGACCGCTTCCCCGTCACGGTCCAGGACGGCAATCCGGTGCTCACGCAAGGCCACATCGATGCCGACAAACCGCTCCGCCATGGCACTCCCTTCGCGCGATGTCAGGGCACGGCGCGGATCAGCCGGACAGGTGCCACGTGCCGCGAGGTCCGCATGGCCTGGTCGAATATGAGGGATGGCGGCGAACCGTCTCCCAGATCCTGGATGAATGCTCTCGACCCGGCGGCCGGGGCGCGACGTTCTCGGTGGACGGCTGCTCGTGCCGGAGCGCCGAGGTGCCCGTAAATCAGTCGTCGTTCCCGTCCTGCCTCCGGACACACGTTAACCGTACCCTCCTCCTTCCGACGAGGGGAATTGCCACGACGCTTGCGGGCCCCCTTCGCTCGTAACGTCATACCAGGTGCCCATGCGGCTGATCGGGCTCGCGGTCGTTCTCGCTCTCCGGACGTTATCGAAACGAATGACGAACGCCCGGGCGAAGCTTCGAGTGAGCGCCATGCTCGGCTGCCTAATGCTCGGCGGCTGCTCACTATGGACGCCGCAGAAGCCGACGGAACTTTCCGGGACGACGCAGCAGCTGCTGATTCGTTCTCTCGAGCGTGCCCTGACGCAGCTTGACATCGAGCAGCTCAAGCGCCGGAACGTCGCCGTGGAGGTGTTCCTCCAGGCTGGACCCGAAACGTTCGTCAGAGAATTCGTCGTTGCGTGGCTCCGGGCTCACGGCGTCCGTACCGTCGCGGATTCCCCGGAGATCAAAGTCAAAGCGTTCGCCTCAGTCTTCGGGACCGACACCGACACGACCCTGATCGGGATTCCCGCCTTCCAGGCGCCAGTGGTGAACCTCCCGATCCCGGAAATCGCGCTCTTCAAGTGGCACAAGGCCGAGGTCAGGCCGAGCTGCGGCTCTACGAGTTCGACGGTAAGACCGACCTCGTCGTGAACGCACCACGACCGGGCATCGGACACGCGAAGCACGACAAGTTCACGGTGTTGCTCATCATCGGGTTTACCCTCTCCGACCTCGAAACGCGGGACTGATCAGCGCCTCGCCCGGCGGTCTCCACTGCGACGAGTGCGACTGCATCACCAACCACCGAGGCGGAGTGGCATCGCGCCGCCGCGGCCGACTGCAAGCCCGACGAGGGCGACTCCTACGACGACGCCGCGCCGCGCTATCCAGCGCCTCATCCGGGCGCTCATCGTTCATGGTGGCGTGAGCAGGCGCACCACCAGCGCTTGGACGTCGCCGAGCTCGCGTTGCGCGTCCGCGACGTAGGCGAGCGCCGCCTCGGCGGCGAGCACGGCGGTCAGCGCCTTCCTCCGGTAGCGATCAATGATCGTCGAGTAGTGGGCGTTGCACCGCCGACACTGGCCCGTCGGTACGTCAAAATCATGCGGGCATCCGTCGATCTTTGCCACGCGGTCATCCCTCATGTCGCCCGCCTCCACGAATCACCGCATCAGCAGCGCCGCCGCGCTCACCGCCGCCGCCACCATCCCGCAGATCAAGAGGGGAAGCCACCAGTCGCTCATCGGCTGCGTTCTCCTTATCCATGGCGCAGGTACCATTTCTCCTTGTGCTCCTTGTCCTTGCCCTTGGTTTTCTCCTTGTGGTTTGACGATCCGGCTTGGGCGAAAGAGGCCGCAGCCGGGAAAGTCAAGATGACGGACGTCACAAAGGCCGCCTTTTTGATGATCTCTCGTCGCGTTGACTGGAGCTCGTCTGACATAGAAAGTCTCCTCTACAATGTTTAACCTATAGGGCCTAGCGCGGCGGCCGTCAACGTGAAAGGATTTTCACAGTGCGTCGCCTACTTCCGGAACCCGTAAGAAGGCTCCTTCAGAAGTCCGCGTCTTACCCATGGATCTCAAGCTCGGTGACCTAGTCGTGGATGAGCGCAGCGAATCGCAGGTCACTGGGCGGCGACCCCACACGACAGCGGGAGGCAACACAGCGCACGTGCGTGTTGAATCCGTGAGCAGCCGGGCGTCACCGAGATCCGCACGTGGGGTGCCGCCTAGAGGGCAAGGGATAATGCGGCTGCGCCGGACTTCGGTGATCGGTCCCTGGTGATGTGGAGGGTACTCGTGTCAGGAGGAGGGCCAGCGCGAATGGTTAGGCGGGGTACCTCTCGTGATCCCAAATCTCGAAGCATCGAATATGGAACTTGAAGGCTCCTTTTCTGGGCGCCAGAGCGGTCCCCTCCACTACCAACTGATCCATTGAAACAATTGTCTCGCAGGCGTCGCACTTTTCCCCGGTGCTCGGACTACTGAAAACCCTTCTAATGCTGCGACGTGGCAGGCGCCCGTCTCGAATCTTTGCCTGGATGAGAGCGCGGATAGCTTGCGGGTCCATGACGGCCTCACATATGGCGACGACGAGAATAAGAGTCTTACGTGCGAGGGCTGATGCGATCTCCCTTTCCGGAAAGCACCGGAGCGAGTCAGAACTTTGGTTCGCGGATACTCGGGGCGGCCAGCCATCGTGTCAAGTACGCGTGAGGCGCGATAGGTTTTGTGGGGACATAAGGTTTGGGAGGGCAACCGATGAGGCGACTCGGACGAAGGGCTTCCTCGGTGAATCCCTACATGCAACCTCTACTTCTCGGCAACTGCCACCAGCCGTTAAACCCGATGACGACATTGTGATGGAGCCTCGATCGGCGCCGGAAGAAACGAACGTCGAACAAGGACTGGGCGAACGTGTCGGATCCGGACGCGAAGATTATGAAGATGAAGGATGGGCCCACACGCACCTCGCGCACAAGGCTTAGCACGCCGTCGATCTGGACTAAATACAGGTCGCCGAGGAGGGCTTGTTTCCGGAAGTGGAATCACTTGCGACGAGGATGAAAGGTCTTGCGCTGTGTGGTGAAGACCGATTCTACTCGTTCTTCAGTTACGTGTTGCAATGAGCCATTCAAACGTCGTCCCCGCGTGGCACGCGAGTTGCCTATAGTTCTGATGACTGCGGAAATAAGTGTAGAAGAGTGAATCGCTGCGCGGAGGTTCTACCGATGAGTTCGTCTCGAGTGTTCGCCGTGTGCGCGACGCTGCTGGTGCTCGGAATGCCGTTGACCGCGGGTGCCGACCCCGGCGATCCGCGTCTGGTGAGCGGCGTGCTGGAATGGCCCGTCGTCGCCACGAGCACACCGTTCGTGATCATGCGCGGCGACAACGGCGTGCTCTACTACGTCAGCGTCGCCGCGGCACGGCGCGCCGGTGCCGTCAAGGCCGGCGCCCGCGTGTCCGTGCTCGGCATCGAGGGTCCCACGGCGCACGAGATCAGGGCGGTGGGCATGGGAAGCGGCCCGACGGCCGAGGCGGCGCTGGCCGATTTGCAGGCCGCACCGGCGCCCTCGGCGGTTGCACCAGCTCCCGCTGGGGCCACACCAGTTGCTGCCGCGGCTCCGCCGGCCGCGCCCGGACCGGCGGCCACACCGACAACCGCCGCGCCGTCACCCGCAGCGATCACACCGCCAACCGCCTCCACAATCCCCGTGGCAACGACGCCCGCAGCGTCGGCGGCGCCGACGCCGGCGGCCGCACCGGCGAGTGAGATAGCGGCGGCGCCAAAGCCGTCCAAGCCGGCGACCGCTGCGACTGAGCCCGCGGCCGTGCCGGCATCAACGACGTCCCCCACACAGAGCGCCGCTCCTGCGGCCACGATCGAACCGACGGCGCCGCTCGTGGTCCCCAGCGCGGATCAGCGATGGGTCGAGCTCGTCGGGGAAGTCGAGCGGGTGGTTGGGCGCACCCTCGTCCTCAAGGTGAACGGCGGCCGCGTGAGCGTCGACATGTCCGGTCTCGTCGGCGGCAATGCTGAGCGCCTGTTCGCACCGGGCTCCACGGTGAAGGTCTATGGCGTTCCCGTCGAGCTGAAATTCCGGGCGATGGGGTTCCTGCACTGATATGGCGGACGTGGTGGAGATCGGGCTGGCCTTCTGGCTCCTGCTGGCACCGGGAGAGAACTGGACGTGGGTCATCGTCGGCGGCCACGAGTCGCGGGCCGCTCGCGAACAGGCGCGCAACGCGCGGCTAGATGGCGATCGCCTGGTCTGCGCGTCGATATCGCGGCCGACGTCGTGACAGGGCCGCCACTGGCTCGTGCGGAGGGGTGTTTGAGCCGATGACTACGTGCTCGAAACGACCCTGGCCGATGCCGGCCACCAGAGCAAGGTCGAAGTGCTCCGGGCCAAGGCGCGGCGCCGGTTCGAGGGCCAGGCCGGGCTGCCGGCGGCGTTGATGGAGGATTGAATGTCGATAGGTCGGCGCGCCGTCGCTGCCGTGATCTCGCTGGTCATCGTGGCTGCCTCGTGGGTACTCGGGCTCGGCGCGTTCCTTTGGACCTTCGCGGCCACCGACTTCCGGTGGATCGCGTTCGCCGTGAGCGTGCTGGTGGCCTGGATCGCGTGCATGGCGATTCAGTTGCCGTTCATCTTTTGGTGGCGCAGGAGACGATGAGGCGCGCCGCGCTCGTCCCCGCCGCTGTCCTGGCCGCCGCCGTCTAGCTGCTCGCCCGCTTTCCTACCGGAGCCGCGTGGTGTCGTCGCCGATTCCCGCGGCTCTTCCTTTTGGCCCGGGGCGCTAGCGCACGTCGTGGCGTTCGGCTAGACTCCCGCCAGCCATCCCCACCGAGGTGTCCATGCGGCTGATCGGGCTCGCGATCGTCAATGCTGTTGTCCTGATTCCCGTCGCTGGCGTGGTCTCTAGCGCCCTCGCGTTCAGGGAGCCAGACGGCTTCCGTGGCGTGCCGTGGGGCGTGACCTATTGGCCGAGATAAGACCAGGAGCGAAGTGATGAGTGGTCCGATCCCCGCACGATGGGCACCGTATCTCCAGAGCGTCCTCAGGATCGTCGTCGCGTTTCTCTTCGTAGCGCACGGCAGCCAGAAGTTCTTCGGATTCCCCGCCGCTGAGGCGCGGGCCGGCGTTCCGCTCATGTCGCTCCTCGGTCTGGCAAGCATGATCGAGATGATCGGCGGGACGCTCATGTTCCTCGGGCTCCTCGCGCGGCCAGTCGCCTTCGTTCTCGCTGGAGAAATGGCCGCCGCCTACTTCACGAGTCATGCGCCCCGCGACTTCTGGCCGCTCGTCAACCGTGGCGAGCCCGCTGTGTTCTTCTGCTTCACGTGGCTCTACTTCGCGGCGGCCGGCGCGGGCCCATGGAGCCTCGATGCCCTGCGAGGGCGATCACGGGAGGAGTAAGTTTCGCCGGCGGATCCTTGGGCACCGTATCGCGTCGGCTTCATTTTCAGGATTGTGGTCACGCGCGGAGAAGCGGCGAGCGGCTCGTTGAGATTGAAGTGCTGGTCAACGAATTCCACGAGTCGACTACGACTGCTGGCGTGCCACGTTCTACGCGAGCGGGATCGACATTCGCCTGCCAGCGCGACGGGCACCGGATGGAGCGCACGCCCTGGCGCGCGACGCAGCGGGCGGCGTGGGAGACGCTGAACAAGGCACGCGTCCAAATTGATTGAGGATCGCACCGACGTGATCGTCCTTGACATCGCCGTCTTCGCAGCGTTCTTGGTGGGCCACTACTGGTGGCGGTTGGCGATGCGGCAGCTGTCGCCCGCCGGCCACGATCGGTTCTGGCGTGTCCTCTTGTGGTCGAAGTTGTTTGCTTGACCCGAGGATTTCACTATGGCCGGCTGGCGCTACTGCGTACGCGCGCGCTGGGCTTTTCTAGTCTGCCTGATCTTCCTCGCCCCTGCGGTGATCGTCTAGGACGTAGGGAATGGATACCATGGCACGAAAAGGTGAAGATTGACAGTCGGGTCGCCAAACAGTAGGCGTTGGGTCGATGGACAGCCCGCTCGTCTTGTCGGCGCAGCACATAGCGCAACGGAGGACGAGGATATTGGAGGGACGCTCGGTTACGAACATCGCGCGATTGACTATCGCGGCAATGGTGCTTCTCACAGGCTGCGCGACGATCCGAGCGTTGCAGGCGCGCGACACCGAGGAACTGTTGACGGCGGCCGGGTTCAAGAAACAACTTCTCGACGCCGCCGACACGAAGCCTCTGGACGCGGGGCCGCCCTACCAGCTGGTGAGCCGCACCAAGGACGGGACGGTGCAGTACACCTACGCCGATCCCGATAACTGCCGGTGCGTGTACCTCGGCGGCTCCAAAGAATACGCCGAGTATCGGCGTCTCGCGACGGAACACCGGCTGGACGACGAGCGGCGGCGGGCCGCCGAAGACGTGTGGGGCCGGAGTTCCTGGGGACTAGAGTTGCCGTGAGATTGAAACTCGATTCGGAGTCGCATGATCGACTTGGTCTTTTCCGTCGACGTTTTGGGTCTCCTGCACGACGAGCGCGAGCGACAAGCACGGGATGGGAGCGCACGCCGTGGCACGCGACGCAGCGGGCGGCGTGGGAGGCGTTGAAACGGTCATGCGAAAGCGCGATCGGCAGCATGGGTAGCTCTTCTGTAACTCTTCGGGAGACGAGGTTATGCGAGGCGGGCTAGCTGCGGTTCGTCGGGCGGCCGGACTCGGGGTGAAGTGGCTCGGTCGGCAGGAAACCATCGTCCTGCTCGCAGCGCTGCAGTTGTGCTGGGGCTGCTCGCTGTTATTAAGATCGCGGAGGAAGTCGTTCAGGGCGACACTCACGACTTCGACGACTGGCTACTGCGGCTTCTGCGCCAGCCCGATAATCCTGCGCTGCCCATCGGCCCGCCGTGGCTCCTCGAGATGGCGCAGGACATCACCGCTCTCGGAGGTCGAACTCTGCTGCTTGTCATAATCGTTGCGGCCCTCGGCTATTTGACGCTAGAGCGCAAATACGGCGCGAGGTGGTTCGTCCTCGCGGCCGCCGCCGGCGGTGGCGTGCTTAGTAGCACGATGAAGTACTACGTCGCGCGTGGCCGCCCTGATGTCGTTCCCCATCTTGCGATCGTCACCTCGCCGAGCTTCCCGAGCGGTCATGCCACCTTCGCGGCGGTCATCTATCTAACGCTAGGGGCCCTGCTCGCGAGGTTTACCGAGCGACGTCGAAAGCGGGTCTACCTTGTCGTTCTCGCACTCTCTCTGACATTCCTCGTGGGCGTTAGCCGTCTGTACCTTGGGGTTCACTATCCAACGGACGTTCGCGAGGGATGGTGCGTCGGGCTGGTCTGGGCACTCAGCTGCTGGCTCGTAGCACGCTATCTCCAATATCGCGGGAGCATCGAGCGAGCCATCCCGACTACCCAGGCCGGAGGCGGCGCACCCTCCCAGACGACGCGCGGCTCATGACGCAAGGCTCCCGCTGCCGGGGCGATTTCTTCATGCAGTATGACTGCCTCCCCGACACCATCGACCCGCGCGGGCCGAAGACTGGCATTCGGTGAGTCCCCAAAAAATTCTGTTCAGCAGGAGGATTCCCTGGCAAGACGTGTGCAAGTTCCTGGCAGGCGCCTTCTTTGTAAACGCGGGAGTTCTCTTCTATCTCTATTTGGCCCGCGTTTCGGTGCCGCTCCTGGGCACCCGCTTCACCCTGACACCTGAGGTCAGCGGCGTGCGCTCGATCGTCCACTTCGTTCTGTTCTTGACTTTCTTCTACCTCGGGTTCATTCGAAAGGGGAAAAGCCGTAGGATGAACTGAACGGCGACGACCTGCCCTCCCTCAACACCGTGGACCCGCGCGGGCCGAAGGTGAAGTGAACATGGTGAACGATGAACAGAAGAGAGCATTCGATTTTGTTCAATCGTTACTCGCCTCATACGGAGACCACAACCACAAGAAGGAGCGCGAGGCTTATGTGATCGCTGTTCTCTACCTCGGCGCTACCACCGCAGCGCTAATCAGCAATGGATGGGACCTACCGCGCGACCTTTTGCTTCTCGCTTTGGTTGCCGCCACGCTGCTGACCGCAGCTCTCGTCTTCTGGCAGCTCTCTAAGAGGCGCTTCGCTGCCCGGATGGTAGCGGCCTGTACGACCGTCGCCTCTCGATGGTTGACCGAAAATCCGCCTCCCTCGGAGTACAGCGCCACTTGTATGAACGAAGTATTCTGGCCGGACGCAGTTGTTCAGGAGCTTCGGAGGGTCCGCTCCCGTGAGACGCTCATCCTGATGATCGCGATTCCGCTTGTGATCCTCGCGTGGGGCGGTGTTGTTGTTTCCTACTTCTTGGAGGCAAGTATTAGTGGCCTCGTGCTGGTGCCGTTCGGCTAGACTCCCCGCCAGCCATCTGCCACCGAGGTGCCCCATGCGGCTGGTCGGGCTCGCGGTCGTTCTGACGGTCAGCCTTACTCTTGCGCCGCTCGCCGGCGAGGGCCAGCAGGCGGGGAAGGTGTACCGGATCGGCTGGCTCTCACCGCCGTCGGCAGCGACGGGCGTATCCGAATTGGACGCGCTCCGCGAAGGCCTGCGGCAGTTGAACTACGTCGAGGGACAGAGCATCATGATCGAAGCCCGGTGGGCGGACGGCGACCCGGCGCGCCTCCCCGAGTTGGCACGCGCACTCGTGGAACTCAAGGTGGATATTATTTGCACCGCCGGCACTCCCGCGACGCTCGCCGCAAAGCAGGCGACCACGACAATACCGATCGTGTTCGGCCGGGCCGCGTTCCCGGACCGGACTGGTCTCGTCGCGAGTTTCGCCCGGCCGGGCGGCAACCTGACCGGTGTCACGTTCATCGGGCCAGAGTACGGCAAGCGACTCGAACTACTCCGCGAAGTCGCGCCGAAACTCTCCCGGGTCGCGTTGCTCTACAACGACAAGAACCCCGCCAGCGTGCTGGCTGTGGATGAAACCCAGCAGTGGGCCAAGTCGCTGCGCGTCGTGCTCGAACCGCTCGGTGTGCACGACCGCCCAAGTCTTGAGACGGCCTTCGTCGCCATGCGCCGCCGACGGCCAGATGCTCTCATGACGACGGCGGACCCTCTCGTCGCGTCGTACCGCACGCTCATCGTGGACTTCGCGACCGGGCAGCGCCTCATCTCGATGTACGGAGAACGAGATTACGTAGAGGTCGGCGGCCTAATGTTCTATGGGACCAGCACGACGGAGATGTGGCGCCAGGCCGCCATCTACGTCGACCGGATCTTGAGAGGCGCGAAGCCAGGCGAGCTGCCGGTGAGGCAGCCCACGAAGTTCGAGTTTGTGATCAACCTCAAGACCGCGAAGGCGCTTGGCCTCACGATCCCGCCGTCGGTGTTGGGTCGGGCGGACAAAGTCATCGAGTAGCCCGTGCTCGACCAAATCGCCGGCCGCTCGCTCACCGTTACTTCGGCGTTCGAGCAGGTGACCAGTACATCGAGAGGACGCGAGCAGGGACAGATGAGAACATGCTTGTTCGTATGCGTCCCGAGCGGTGGCTCACGGTGGACTACGGGAAGGTATGACAGGCCGTCTCCCGAGCAGCTTCAGTGGACTGGCTGCGTCGGCCCCTCCGTGAGCACGCTGACCGACTAGCCTGCTCGACCAACGCGGCCAACTCCTGCGACTAGCCCTCGTCTGCTAGACTCCCGCCAGCCATCCCTACCGAGACATCCCATGAGATGTCAAGACCCAATCGTCGCCGGCGCGACGAGGAGGCGTGAAGGGTTGTAGGGTTGCCGGTGTTTGAGCATGGCGTACACCGCATGAAGCAGCTTGACGGCGACAACGACCAGCGCTTGCTTGGCCGTTTTGCCCTGGGCCTTCTTGCGGAGATAAATGGTGCGCCACTCGCCACTGCGGCGCACGGCATTGACGGCGGCGAGGTAAAGCGAATGGCGCGCAATGCGGGAGCCGACGCGCGACAAGCGGGGCGTCGCCGCGCGGTCGCCGCTCTCGTTGATGACCGGGTAAAAGCCGACATACGCGACGAGCGCCCGCGCATCGGTGAAGCGGGTGAGCGCGCCGAGTTCGCCGAGCAGGGTGGCGGCCGTCTGCGGGCCGATGCCCGGGATGGTTTGCAGCAACTCGGCGTCGGAGGGCCCAGTGCCTGGCTCGCTGGGGGGCAGCAGCGTCGTCGCGGCGCGGTCGACCTCGTCAATCGCGCTGGTGAGACGCTCGAGCTGGCCCACCAGCGTGCGCACGACGTGAGCGCGCGCGGCCGCCGCCTTGCCACCGTAGAGCGAGCGTCGCGCGCTGTCGCGGACGCCCGCGGCGTCGTCCAGCGAGAAGCCGCGGGCGCCCGCATCCTCGGCGGCGCGGCGGATCGCCCGGGGATTGGCTTTCGCCAGGTGCTGGGCCGTGGGGAACTGCGCGAGGATGCCGCGCGCCCGGGCGGTCAGCAGATCGCCGAGGACGGCGCGGTGCTCGGGCAGCACCACGTCGAGCTGCGCGATCAGCTGACGCAGGTAGTCCTGGCGGTCGGCCATGAGACGGGCGCGCAGCCGCGCGAGCTCGCGCAGGCTCTGGATCTGCTCGTCGGGCACGTAACTGGCCTGGGCCGCCCCCGACCGCAGCAGGCCCGCGATGACATGGGCATCGATGTCATCCGTCTTGGCCTTGCGGCGGACGACGTCGCGGTAGCGCCGGGTCTGCAGCGGATTCAGCACGATGACGCGGTAGCCAGCGCCGACGAGCGCCGCTTCAAGATTTTCCCAGAGGTGGCCCGAGGCCTCGAGCCCGATCAGGGTCTGCGCCGCCGGCGCGTCGCGCGCGGCCAACGTCCGCAGCAGCGTGGCCACGCCGTCTGGGCTCGCGGCGATGGTGAAGCTCGGGCCGACTGCTTCACCCTCACGGTCGAGGACGGCAATACGGTGCTCGCGCAATGCCACATCGATGCCGACAAATCGCTCCGTCATGGCACTCCCTTCGCGAGACGTCAGGGCACGGCGCGGATCAGCCGGACAGGTGCCACGGGCCGCGAGGTCCGCATGGCCTGGTCGAATGTGAGGGATGGCGGCGAACCGTCTCCCAGCATCCTTGATGAATGCTCTCGACCCGGCGGCCGGGGCGCGACGTTCTCGGTGGACGGCTGCTCGCGCCGGAGCGCCGAGGTGCCCGTACATCAGTCGTCGTTCCCGTCCTGCCTCCGGACAGACTGTAACCGTACCCTCCTCCTTCCGACGAGGGGAATTGCCCCGACGCTTGCGAGCACCTTTCGCTCGTAACGTCATACCAGGTGCCCATGCGGCTGATCGGGCTCGCGGTCATTCTCGCAGTCAGCCTCACTCTCGCGCCGCTCATCGTGGAGGCGCAGACGGCGGGGAAGGTCTACCGGGTCGGGTTCATCGCCATAACACCCGTCGCCACGATCATGAGCGACCCTACTCACCAATTCAACAGCGCCTTCCGCCAGGAGATGCGCGACCGGGGCTACGTGGAGGGACAGAACCTCGTCCTTGAGCTTCGGTCCCTGGAAGGGAAGACCGAGCGAGCCTCTGAGATCGTGGCCGAACTGGTCCGGCTCAACGTGGATGTGATCGTGACCGTGGGCCCTGAGATGACCCGACAGGCCAGACGAGTGACAACCACGGTGCCGATCGTCACGTTCAGTCGCGCCCCAGTTGAGGAAGGGCTTGTGGCTAGTCTCGCGCGGCCCGGCGGGAACATTACGGGGCTGACGACCGACACCGGCCCGGAGCAGGAGGGCAAGCGGCTGGAGTTGCTCAGGGAGGGCGTCCCCAAACTCCGACGGGTGGCGTATCTCGGTCTCAAAGCGGAGTGGGAGGCACCAGGGGGCATGAGCGCCAAGGCTGCAGCAGGGGTGTGGGGGCTGGCTTTGTTCCTTGCCGAGACCAGCGCCAACGACTACGCGGGTGCCTTCGACCTTATTGCCAGGAAGCGTCCCGACGCGATCATCATTTCCCGGACCGCATATCACTTTGACCACCGATGCCTGCTCATGGCGATCGGCTACGTGTTCGAGTCGAACGAAGGAACGGCATCATGACCGTTCCGAAGGCGCTGACCATCGCCGGCTCGGATTCCGGCGGCGGCGCCGGCATCCAGGCGGACCTCAAGACGTTCTCGGCGTTTCGGGTCTTCGGCACCTCGGTGCTGACGGCGATCACCGCGCAGAACTCCGTGGGCGTGCACGGCGTGCACGAGCTGCCGCCGGCGTTCGTCCGCGCGCAGCTCGATGCGGTGCTCTCGGACTTCGGCGCCGACGCCGTGAAGATCGGAATGCTCGCGTCGGCCCCGATCATCGATGCGGTAGCCGAAGGTCTCGCCGCCTACGCGCACGGGCCGATCGTGCTCGACCCGGTGATGATCCCGAAGGCCGGCGACCCGCTGCTGCGGCCTGACGCGCGCGAGGCGCTCGCGAAGCGATTGCTTCCGCTCGCCGCCGTCATCACGCCGAATCTTCCCGAAGCGTCCGCGCTCGCCGGGATGTCGGTGACGACGGAGCGGGAAATGGAAGAGGCGGCGCGCCGCATCCACGCGTTCGGGCCGCGGACGGTGCTCGTGAAAGGCGGCCATCTCGAGGACAGCGCCACCGACATCCTGTGGGACGGCGTGCGCTTCACACGATTCCCTGGCGAGCGGCTCGCTTCCACGTCGACCCACGGCACTGGCTGCACGTACTCGTCGGCGATCGCCGCGTGCCTGGCGCGGGGCCGCGCGCTCGAGGAGGCCGTCCGTGAAGCGAAAGCGTACGTAACGGCGGCGATTCGCGAAGGCTTCCAGGCGGGCCGCGGTGTGGGCGCGCTCCGCCATTTCGTCGAGCGGTGGTAAGAGGGGATGGCGCGCGTCGACGACAAGATGTCGATCTCTCTCTTTCTCGGCGACTCCGCCGTTGGTCAGACCTTCTGGAAAGCGAACAGTCCAAGTGATTCGCGCAGCGATCTTCGCCACCCATCGGCGACGACCGCGGTCATGCGCGCGACCCCAGCTTCGAATGCCTCGTCGGAGATTGCGGCGAGATCTGAGTACGTACGCGATCGCACCTTCGACAGGTATTCGATTGGAGACTCTGCGACGGGCTGCTCGACTGTGTTATAGGACAGCAGCGCGAATCCTGCTCTACCAAATGCCGCTTCAAGGTCGCTACCAGAGCTGAGCATCCGCACGGATGCGGCATACGCCTCAGGGAAGAACTCGAGGTAGGGCACATCCTGGAGTTGCTCGCGGACGTAGTTTCGGACCACCACGAAGCCGCGTGGCCGTAGCACGTAGGCAAAACCGTCGGCCGCCTGCTCGAGGTCCGTAAGGTGATGGACGACATTCGAGAGGAAGACCATGTCTATCGACGCACGACTAAGAGGAACCGCTTGCGCATCGGCGAGGCAGAACGACACGTGATGATATTGCGAACGGACCTGTGCCAGCATTTTCGCCGACCGGTCGAACCCGATGACACGTGAGGCATAAGCCTCGGCGAGAGCCATCGAGAAGCGGCCGGTCCCACAGCCCACGTCTGCGATCCTCGACCCGGGGGGTAGAGGCACCGACCGTCGGACGGCTGACAGCCAGTCCTGCATCACGGAGGCTGGGAGCTCACGGCCAGCGCGGTACCTCGCTGGGATCGACGTTGAGTCGTAGTCCAAAAGTCCGCTCCCTTCTCTACGGACGTTAGTCCAGATCTGGCGCGTCGTCACGACGTCCGATGGTACGCCGAACGCATCTTCTCTTCCTTGATGGACAAGACAACCAACGCTAGGAGGAGGAGATGAAGATGCCGAACATGACTGCGGCGGAGCGGGCGATCCCGTTGCCGGCTCGGCCCGGCACGGTGTGGACGCCGAATCAGCAGACCGCGCTCGCCTGCCTGAGCTGTGGTCAGCCGTACAACGCTCACGGGGCGCCCGAAGACGTCGCGATGGAGCTCGGCGTCGAGCTGCCGAGGCGCCATCTGATTTGCCCGGCCAGCGCAGAGGCGTGGGAGGAGTACCGCGCCGCGCGGGGCCGCGTGAGCCTCGAGGCGTTCATCGAGCAGTTACGGTCCGCGCTCGCTAAGCTGTCGACGGCTGATCGGGACGAAGTCCTGCGGAGGATCGTCTGATATGCTCGCCGCACAGCCCGTAAACCGATGCGGCACTGCTTCATCGCCGAGTTCGCGGCGAGGAATAGGCTGCCGAGCATGTCCTCCTACCGGGAGTTCGTCGAGGCCGGAGGCCTGATGTCCTACGGATGGCGCACGCGTGACATCTACCGCCGCGTCGCGATCCACGTGGACAAGATCCTCAAGGGCGCGAAGCCCGCCGACCTTCCCATGGAGCAGCCCACGACGTTCGAGCTGGTCATCAACCTCAAGACCGCCAAGGCGCTGGGGCTAACGATCCCTCAGACGCTGCTCCTGCGGGCCGACCACGTGATCCAATAGCCGTGCTCGACCAACGCGGCCGACTCCTCGTCGCGGCGCTCGGCTTCGCCGGGTGTTCGCTGCCCTCGTACGACCGCGCACTCCACGCGTTCCGCACCTGGCTCGACTCCTGGTCGGGGATCGGACACGTCGCCGTCGGCATGGCGCGACAAGGCTACGATCTCCAACTGACCCGCTACGACGCGCGCGGCTGGCGGGCGACGTTCGATCCGACCGGGATGGCGCACTCGGTCACGAGCGCGATCGCGTCCGCATGGGGGCGAACGCCGTGGCACGCGGTTCAGGGCGCGGCGCGGGACGCGCTGAGAAGGGCAGAGTGAACGCGGCGCGCCGCTCCTCATTCCAGATGTCTCAGAGTGTGATAGCTGCGACCACGTCTTCCAAAGACACCGCTGCCACGGCGCTCCTTGCCGTTCATTCCTGTCTGCCGGGTGCGATAGCCCCAGCTCACCCCGCGCGCCGGTCAGCGCTGGGCGGCGGTGGTCTCCGTGGCCTTCTTTTGCAGCCGCTCACGCAGTGCGCCGTAGGACTCGGCTCGGATCACGCGATCGAACTGTGTCCGGTAGCTGGCGATGAAGCTGATACCCTGGACGACCACGTCGTAGATGCGTCAGCTTCCATCGCGTACGTGCATGCGGTAGTCGAGCGGGATCTCGCCGCCCGGCTGGGTCACCACCTTCGAGCGCACGGTCGCGGAGCCGCCCTGCTCCATCGACTCGCTCAGAAACGTGATCTTCTCGCCGCCGGCGGCCTCCACCTGCCTCAGGTACGCGCGCTCCAGAAGGTCGCGGAAGAGCGTCACGAACTCCGTTTGCTCCTCGCGCTGGAGCGTCTGCCAATGCCGGGCCAGCGCCCGCCGGGAGATCTCGTCGAAGTCGAACATCTCGCGAACGATCTGTCGGATCTCACCCGACCGGTCGGCGCCGATGGCGGCATCGGGTCGGCCGTTCTGCACGATGGTCATGAAGCGCACGACCGCCGATTCGACGGCGTCCCGCGGTCCAACTTGAGGCGAGGCCAGCGCGGCCTCGGCCGCGAATAGACACGCTATCGAGAGACCGATCCCGATCCACGTCGTCGTCATCGTCCTCCTATGAAAACAACCGCAGGCGCGAAGAACAGGTGGCAGCAAATTCCGCGACGCGACCCGACACAGGTTCCATCTGGTCGCCTCACGGGCGAATCGGCACGGTGCGACACGCCAAATTCACCGGGGTCTTGACGCCCGGGAGCGTCAACCCGTAAGGCCAGGGTGCAGGCAAGCCTCAGGATAACACAGCAGGGGACGGTGTACTAGTACAGTAGAACAGTGGCCGGCTCGGTGACTTCCGAGGAAATCCCCTCCATCACCGTATCTGCGATCAGTACTTCTCAGACGGTCATACGCCTCTGGCATCCCTGGCTCCGCATCAACCGCGTCCTGCGCGTGATGAGGCGTGGTCTCAGGTCAGAGTCGAGTTCAAGCGGGCGCTCGCGCTGCGGAGCGAAATCCGGCGCGCTGGGTAGTTTAACTGACCGCCCTGGTGATCAGGCGCGCGCAGCGGGTGGCGGCGTGCTCGGCGGCCTGACCTCGTAGCCACGGAACGCGCCCAGCTTCCCACCGTGCGCGTCGATGAACTTCACGAGGTCGATAACCTGGCGACGGCGCGCGGTGAGCGGGATGACCTTCGCCGGCTTCTTCGTCTTCTTCATGCCCGCCTCTCCTTCGCCCATCTTCCGCGCGTTCATCGACCGACGAGTCGGAGCCCAAGCATCCAGCCGCCGACGAGCGCCACCGCGGCGAGGACGACGGCGAACAGCAGCCGCATAGCGGGCCGCATCCGCTAGCCGCGATTCATCGCCTCGCCTTCGCCCACCTCGCCCTGATCGCCCGCCGAGCCAGCTCCACACGCTCCTCGCGCGTCATCTTCGCGGAATCTGACACGCGCGCCGGCTCCGGCAGCGGCGAGGCCGCCTCGGCGTCCCAGCTCGACGGCGGCAGGTAGTTTCCGCTTTTCTGGCTCAACGGGGTTGGTCGGTCTCCGCTCGATGACCCACGCGGCCAATCGAGCGGAATGCCGTCGCCTATTCACTTCTGAATACCGATGCCGTCACTTGCGCATGAGTGCGTCGTGAAGCGGCAGTCTCCGCATCGTCGCCCTTGGCTCTTAACCCTCGAATTTCACGAACGTCCCTCAGCGATCGAGCACGGGGTTGTCTGGTGTGGCCTAAGACATGCACGGCAGCGCTCGGCGCTAGTAAACCTGCGCCACACGCGCGCGGAGGACGAGGAGTTATGAGACCCGACATTGACCCGACCGTGGTGCGCACGACGCGCGCCTGGTGGCCGCCGATCTGCTCGTGCTCGTGGACGGCGGCGAAGTTCAGGAACGCCGACGCCGCGCGGCGCACGGCCGTTCGACATGCCATGAGCGCAGGGGCCGACGGCGGCTACAAGCACCGCGTCGCCGTCGACGTGGAACGGGAGGTGGCGGTGACTGTGGTCGCGTCGGCGGCGGTGATCTTCGGCGCCTTCGCGTGATCCACGCCAACCGCCGCTAGTTCGCGCGCGAGTTCGGCAAGCTCGTCCCGAGGTCGCGATGAACAGTATCGTGGCGGTAATCGCCCTCGTCCTCCTGCTCATCGGCTGCTCGTCGCCCCCGCCGTTCGCGGAACGGTTCACGGAACGAGTCAAGGCTGTGTGCGCCGAGGGCGTGGCGCTGGCGGCTGAGAGGTACGGCATGAGCGACGTGGAGCAGGACGCCAAGACGCGCGACTGCATCCGCCTCCTGCACGTTCTGCATCCAGCTGCCGACCTGCGCCGCGAACTGCGAGAAGTAGAAGCGGCGGAATTCGTCGTGCTTGAGGGCGCGCAGCCCGTGGGGATAGGTCACCGGCGCGGACTATCCGCCGGGTCTTCGTTCAGCGGATCCGCGCGATCGTCGAGCGTCCGTCCGCTCAGGCTCCCGAGAGGTTCGACGTGCAGTGCGGGCAGCGTTTGGCCGCGGCAGGGATCGACGTCGCGCACCACGCGCACTCCTTCATCGCCGGGGTCGGGGCCGCCGGCTTCGGGAATAGCCGGTTCACCTGCTGGACGAGCAAGAAGACCGCGAACGCGACGATGAGGAAGTTGATCACCGAGTTCAGGAACGCGCCGTAGTTGAGGGTGGGAGCGCCGGCGGCCTTCGCGGCGGCCAAGGTCGGGAACGATTGCCCCGACAGGCTGATGAAGAAGTCCTTGAAGTCCACGCCGCCGAGGAGCCGCCCGATCGGCGGCATCAGGACGTCGTTGACGAGCGAGGTGACGATGGTGCCGAAGGCGGCGCCCATGATCACGCCCACCGCCAGGTCCACCACGTTGCCTCGCATGATGAACGTCTTGAACTCGTTCAGCATGGGCGTTTCTCCCTACTCGAAGTGCGGGGTGGGCGCGTGGTGCGCGCTCCCTGTCCGACTCGGAGTGCGCACACTCTACAACGGGCGGCGGGCGGCCTTTGCGTAGTTTACATCGCACGCTTCGACGACTAAATTAGTTGGAACTGGAGTGCTTACCGCGAACTGTTCAGGAGCCAGTCGATGACTGCTCGCGGATCGTCGGCATCGTTCGACGGTCGCACGGTTGCTGGAGTCTGTGGCGCCGTCGCTGGCTCCTTCGGCTCAGTTGCGGGAGCACTCACCGGCTCTAGTTCCTGCGTCGCCGTCGTGCCGTTTGTCGTCGAACTCGGCTTAACCTCGGCGGCTGGCTGGGTCTGAGTGCGGAGCTGTATCTGAGCTTGTCGCGCATATGCGGTCGGTGTGGAGAGCAACGCAACCAGAATTACTCCGAGTACAAGATCAGGCTTCACGGAGATCATGGCCCGCACCTCCGGTCTCCACTGAGTTTCCTTGAGCCTCAGAAAGCAGCGGCGCCCAACGGTCGCCTAATACAAGACGTAGCCGCTGCTGTCAACAGCGGGTCGCACGCTGGCGCGCGACCTTCTACACGACTGGGCTGGAGCACTCGCCCACGAGCGCGACGGGCACCGCGTGGGAGCGCACGCCGTGGCACGCAACGCTTCTGCAGGAGTGTTGACGAGATACGTCAGGTTGTCAATGGAGCCAACGACGTGTGCCTGCCCTGAACACGAGAGGACTTATCAGCACCTCCTCGTCGGGAATCTCGTGCTCCGTGAGCCGAGATTCGTTTCGCCGCTTCAAATCGGGCCCAGCAGCGCACACCGTCGCACTCCTGGTCGTCGGCACACCGGAGTCCCGGCAACGCGATCATGTCCTGGACGCCGCTGCACCACTTCGATGGTGGTTGCGCCTCGACGACCTCTGTCGCCTTCCGGCGATAACTCACAACGCGGTCTCACGTCGCGGGCGACGCATCGCACTCCACGACGTGTCACTCGGCCGCCCCGGACGTCGGCGCTCGTCGATGTCGTCCTTGGTCAAGCCGGTCGCGATGAAGAGCTTGAGTCCCGTCACCTCGGAGTCGCGGGCACTGGCGAGCGCCGCGCGGCCGTCCTTCGACGTGAGGCCCGCCGTGCGAGCGAGATCGCGAAGCTCATCGGCCAAATCGAAACGTTCGAGCGCCCGCAAGAGTAGTTCTTCGGCGTCGACCGTGAAGATGTTCGCGTCATGGAGCGCTCCCCACAGTTTCTGCGAGCGCGGACTCAACTTCGAGGGTGGCGGAATTCCGGCACCCTTGGTGGTCATCGGCCCTTTCATCTCAAACCCTCACGCAATACGGAGTTAGTTTCCTTCGGATGTCCGAGGCGCGCAGGTCATTTCAGCCGACTCTCATATGATTCTGGCGCGTGGTTGCTCACGCCTACCCCAGCCCTGCGCCTGGACGCGTGCGGTACCCTCGGCTGCCACCGCTTCAAGCAGCGTCGCGAGCTCCTCGTGCTCCAGAACTCGGCAGCGCCTTGAGGGGTTAGGGGCCACGCGTCGGACTTGCCCATCACGCTGACCTCTACGCACTGACACGCGCCAGTCTGCTGGGCCCGCCTCAGTCCCGAATCGTCCCCGGCGCGTGGGGACAGGTTGCGATGTGTGCGATTTTTCGCGCTCCACCTTGTCATCTCTCCGTTGAACCGTCCCCGGCAAGCGGGGCGGAAGCGTTTCCGCCCTCAAGGAGCCTGGTCGAGGAGCCCCCCGGGGGGCGGAAGGCGGAAGCCCCTTATACGGAAATTTTCCTTCCGCCCTCGCTGTACACGGGAGGCTCCCGACCACCAGTCTGCGTGTCCTGTTCATCACCTGTTCCCCCCTACGGGGGGGGTGAACAGGATGAACAGGCCCGAAGCTCTGACTACGCCTGCGGCGTGTTCAAGGGTGTTCATTGAGCGCGTGAACAGGCGGCAAGTGTCGAAGCTCATAGCCCATTCATGCCGTAGAGCTTCGTCTGATTGGTCATCGTCCCCGTGACCAGGCACCGGTAGCGTCCTGGAGGTTCTTCAGAGCCCGTCGGATGGTCGACTCGCTGAGCTTCAGGTGGTCGATCAGTGCCTGCTTGGAGACGCCCGGGTCACCCTTTCGGGTCCCCTGTTTCGGGAGCGTCGCCACCGCCTGGAAGACGAGTTCATCGGAGGCGTGAGGGTCGACGACGTCCTCAGCCACGAGCTTCACGCTGGTCGGGGCGTGGCTCGGCCCCTCGGACTCGATCTTGAGTGTGAAGCCCGGCACCGGCGCCCCATCCTTGGTCTGGACCTCGACGTGGACGGCCCCCTGCTTGCGGCCGACCGGCTCGAAGAACAGGGAATTTTCACCCCACGCCCCGAGCACGAACGAGCCGCCGATTTCCTGCGAGCCGCGTCCGGTCCGGAAGCCTTGCTGCTTGCGGAAGTGATGCACCAGCCGGAACACGACGTGGTAGCGCCGGCGAAAGTCGTCGAGGATCGCGAGCAGCGTCCCTGCCTGGTCCTGCTTGTTCAGGTCCTTCAACGTCACCTTGCGTAGGCAATCGATGTAGACGACGGCGGGTCGGAAGGCCTTGATCGCGACATCCAGTCGGGCGACGAGCAACGGGTTGTCGAGCGAGAAGCCCGACCAGACAGAAATCCGGAGCCACGCGTCGAGTTCCTTCTGCACGCCGGGGTCATCCGGATCCACGCCGTGACCGCGTAGGACGGCCCGGACTCGCCGATGCTTCCGACGCGGCGAATCTTCTTCTTCGAGAATCAGCGTGCGGCGCCGCGCGGGCACGGTGAAGCGACCGGCGAGCGGCTTCGCGAGCGCGAGGCTCGTCGCCTCGGCTTCCATCCACGACGTCTTGCCTGTCTTCTCTTCCCCGCCCAGCCAGCCGCCGCCGTCGTCGGAGAGAATCCCTTCGATCAGCGGCTCCGGCTCCGCAAAGGTCTGCGCAATGAACTCGCCTATGCCGATGATCGTGAGCACTGGGGTCGGGGGCACGACGACAGCTTGGACTTCGGGTAAGGCCTCGAAGGCGGCGCGGCCGTGCGCCATGAGAAAGTCATCGAGCCCTTGCTTGGTGCCGCCGGACCCCATCGGGAGCCGCTTGAGCGTGACGACGGCGCCCCGGCGCGTAAGCTCGACCGCGAGGGCCTGCTCGGCGGCGCGTACGTCGTCATTGGTCGCGGCGTCGGAGTCGAACACGAGGACGACCGGCCGCGTCGACCACGGAGGGCGTGAGATCATCAATCGGGACGCTGGGTCCGTCCTTGACGGGCCGACAACGCCACGACCACACGCCCGACAACCCGACGCACAGGAGCCCGGCCTGCAACGCGGCCAGCGTTTTTTCTCGCCCTCGGTGATGATCAACCGGTGCTTGACGTCCACGAGCGCGTGCGGATCCACGGTGAACGGGACATAGAGGCGATTGCCCCGACCCTTCGGACTCCGGTAGCGTTTGCCATCGGCGCCCGCCTGGTCCAGCTTGACGCGCGCGTAGGTCGGCCTCCCGTTCTCGCCCTCCCGGTCGTATGGAATCACCATGCCCGGCCCGGCGCCGTAGCCGAGGAGCGCCTCGACCTCACGGCTGCTCGCGGAATAGATGCCCGCGTCGAGGATCGTCTGCGTCGTGAGGCCCGACGCGCACAGGTCCTCGACATGGGCCTTCACGAGCCGAGCGAACCGCCGCCCAGCGTGGGCCGCGCTCATAGCTCGATTACCAACGTGCGGCCGACCTTTTCCGTGTACTCCTCGAGGAGCTTGCTGACGGCTGGCAGGACGCGCAGCTTGTAGTACGCCTCATCGCCCGAGATGAACGGCGGTCCGGAGTCCCAGAAGAATCGGATCTCGGCGATGCCCTCGGAAACCTCCACAAGGTCCACGTCGCAGGAGTCGCCCGAGGGGAGCGTCCACGAGCCGAGCCGATGCGTGTGCATCTCACCCCTCCTCGCGGGCGCCACACTTCAGGCACCGCGATCCTGGCACGCGCGTGAGCCAGCCGGCCAGGCATCGAGGACACGTCGACGGTCGCGGCGGCAACCACTCAAAGGGATTCGTCATCGCACCTCCGAGGTCTCGACCCGCGCAGTGTCACGGGCGAGCGCCCCGTTGGAAATGTGGTCGAGGTCACACACTACGAGCGGGAGCTTGCGGTTCGGCCTACAGCGTTGCTCGCGCCGGGCCTTGAGCGGACGGCGCGGTCGAGGCAGGACGTCAGGATTCCGCATAAGCTTTCTGAGCGCCGGGTCGTCGCGGAACACGAGGTCGAGCGCCCGGCGATAGTCGAGGCCCCATTGGAGTCGTGCATACGTTGTCTGGTGACGATGTCGACATCTGCGAGATGGTCCGAGCCCGAGGCTCTTGGGGGCAGGTGCTGCTGTACTTCGCAGCGAACAGCGCTACGGTCTTGAAGCGTCCTTCTTCAGCGGGAGTCGTCACGGCTTGTCGTGGGAGCGCCGTCGGACGGACGGCCGTTGCTGGAGTCCGACGTCAGTTGTTCGGCGTGGCGGCCACGACGCACCAGGCTGACTCGTGGCACGAAGCGCATCTTCCACGACTCTATCAACCGGTCGAGGTCGTGACGGTCGAATCGCAGCATCGCTGTCGCCCCGAAGCGGACGACCAGGATGGCGCCCCGGCGGGCGAGGTCACGCAAGGTTTGGTTCGAGCAGCGGAGGTATACACACGCCTCGGCGCTGGACAGCAGCCGAGGCTCGATGACGCCGACGCGGGCGGCTCGGGCGCTGGCAGCGGCGGCGACGGCGCGACGGGGACGGTGGCGCTCGTGCGCGAGACCCGCGGGCGCGGCGGCGTCGACGTCTCAGCGGCCTTGCGCGGGCGGCCGTTCTTGCCTGGCCCAAAGCCTGAGCGCCGCATGCGCTCGGACGCGACGCTGAGAGTCCGCTCCTCCATCCCCTACTGTGTAACGCCGTGAACTTGTCCCCTAGGTAATGAAATCTTTGGTGGCGATGCGACGGGCGTCACGAGGGCAAGGCGGGCCAACGCGAGCGCTAGCCCTGCCAGTGGCAGGGCTAAAAATCGAGCGCTCGGACTATGCCAAAAACTATGTCAACCAGGGCGTGAAACAGGGTCACACGGGGTGTCAATCGGTGAGGCGCAGTAAAAACCCGCCGCGTAACTACTGAGAGTTACGCGGCGGGTGTCTGGACTCGGTCGGCTTCGGAGGCCAACGCTCTATCCAGCTGAGCTACGGGCGCGGAGTACCTCGCTTATTCTCTTGTTGGGGTGACCGATGGGAATCGAACCCACAACCCCTGGAGCCACAGTCCAGTGCTCTAACCAATTGAGCTACGGTCACCGGCGCAAGGGCCTAATCCTACAGGAGCGCTCGCGCAGCGTCTAGCCTTCCATCTCCCGCGGTGAGGGGCCGCCATCGATGATGATCGTCTCGCCCGTCATCCACGACGACGCGTCGGAGGCGAGGAAGATGCACGGATACGCAATCTCCTCCACCTTGCCCCAGCGCCCCATGCCGACTCGCGCGGCGATCGCGTCGTAGGTCTTCTTGCCGTCGGGTCCCGCTTGCTTGAGTACGTCCAGGTAGCCCTCGGTCTCCACCGGTCCCGGCGCGATGCAGTTCACGCGGACGCCCTTGCGCCCCCAGGCGGTACCGAGCTCGCGCGTGAGCGTGATAACGGCGGACTTCGCGGCGCCGTAGTGCGGCATCATCGTCGAGCCGTAGACCCCCGCGATCGACGAGATGTTGATGATGACGCCGCCGCCGGGCTGCTGCATCATCTGGCGCCCGGCCCATTTGCAGCCGAGGAACGCTCCGGTCAAGTTGATGCCGACCACCGTGTTCCAGCCGTTGACCGAGATGTCCTCGGGCTTGGCGCGAAAGGAAGCGCCCGCGTTGTTCACCATGATGTCGAGCTGGCCCCACTCCTGCGCGGCCCGGTCGACCATCGCCTTCATCTGATCTTCCTGGCGCACGTCCACGGCCATGGCGAACGAGCGCTTGCCCACATCGCGGACCGCCTTGACGACCGGCTCGAGGTGCTCGAGCTTCCGCGAGCACAGCGCGACGTCTGCGCCCGCCCGCGCGAACTCGATCGCGATCGATTTGCCTATGCCTGTACCGCCTCCGGTGACGATCGCCGTTTTGCCCTCGAGCGAGAAAGGTGATTTGGCCATGGCGCGCACGATACCCCAGGGGTGCTGCCCGCACAACCAATCCCAGCACTTACCTCGCCCCGGGCTCGCATCGGCCAGAACCTTACCATCGGTCAGGCCGCGATTCCGGTAACCGGTCGAATTATGACCAGGCTCCTCAGTGACCGCCCTTGAGACCCCTAAAGACCGTCTCTATATCAGCTGTTTACGGCTATTTCCGGGGCGTGGCATCGCGTTCGCAACGTAACGGGAGCATGAAGGCGCTGAGCCAGGATCCGAGAATCCTCCTGGTGGACGACAACACGGTCGTCAGGGACATGCTCGTCGACCTCGTGGCGTCCTTGGGCTACAAGGCGGACTCCGCTGGCGGCGGCGAGCAGGCCCTCGAGCTCTTCGACCGCGGCCAGTACGCCATGGTCCTCACCGACTTGCTGATGCCGGGCATGAGCGGCTGGGACGTCCTCGCGGCCTTGCGCCAGCGCGACGCTCACCTCCCCGTCGTCATCATCACGGGGTCGCCGGTTGTCGGAGATCCGCGCGCGTCCCAGCCCGGCGTGGCCGTCTTGAAGAAACCGGTCGACGTGGCGGCTCTCGACGCGTTGATCAAGCGGATGCTCCAGCTGCGCCCCTCCGTCTGACGCCTCGATCGGCGATCACCGAGTCGGCCGCCGGCGGTGTCGGCCGCCGGCGGTGAAGTATCTACTCAAGATTGACCGCTCCTGCTTTGATGGGCAGCCGAGCTGCCCTGGGGAGGGTCAAGTGATCAAACTGAGCGATGTGAAGGTGCGCGCGCAGTATCGGCTGAGGGTCCGACAGCGGTTGATGGTGCTGCACTTCGCAAGGCTGAATGGCTCGACGGCGGCCGGGCGCCGCTTCGGCGTTAGCGTCCGGACGATTCGGCGCTGGCGGGCGCGGTGGCGGCAAGACGCTCTGCAAGGGCTGGTGCCGCGTTATCCACGCCGCCGAGGCCGGCGCATCACTCCCCGGATCGTCGAGCTCATTGGCCAAGCGCGTCGAGATTTGGCTTATGGGGCGCCGCGCACGCAACTGTGGCTGCGCCGGGTCCACGAGGTGCGCGTGGCGGTGGGCACGATCCAGCGGATCTTCCGCGATCTGGGGCTGCCGCGTTTGCGGCGGACCCCGAAACGGGTCCCCCGACAGATGAAGCTGTTCGAAAAAGACGAGCCTGGCGAAAGTGTCCAGGTCGACGTGAAGTTTGTCAAAATCGCCGGGCGGTGGGCGTTTCAGTACACCGCCCTCGATGACTGCACTCGGTTTCGCGTCCTGCGGCTCTATCGCCGCCTGCACCAGAGCTCGAGCCTGACGTTCCTAACTGAACTGTGCCGGGCGTTTCCCTTCCGGGTCCGCAAGCTCCAGTGTGACAACGGACTAACTGCAAGCGCCTGATTGGGCCGAGGCACACAGCATCCCTCTCGCAACTCGAAGAGTCGCTGCAACTCCGGGCCGTAACGAGCATGAACGTCCGCAGCGGGCTTCCGCGGTGAGAAGAGACCCCGCTGACCATAGTGAACACAAGGTCCGGGCGCGCGCCGCCGCGGCCTTTCCTGTCCTGAACACAGCGTAGGGTCCCAGCGGAAGGTCCAAGCATTATCTACGGGGTCGCAAGCGCCCCGACGGCCCGGTTGAGAGGGATCGATCCGCTGGGAAGTGCCTGTTCGTGGTAGCCGCGATAGGGCTCGATCCGCTTGACTAACGCATACGCGACCCTCGCCATCTTCGCCGCGACGGCAGTCAGCGCCTTGCGGCGGACATCGGCATTGCCGGGGTCCTGTTTCACGTACCGTTCGTACTTGTCGCGGAACGAATTCTCGGTCATCCGCACGGCGCGCTGGGCCGCCATCCAGAACGCCATGCGCAAGCGGGCATTTCCTCGTTTCGAGAGCGTCTCGCGGCCGCGGAACTGCCCCGATTGACACTTCGCCAGGTCCAGGCCGCAATACTTCAAGAACTGCCGGTGGTGACCAAACCGTCGGAGGTCTCCACCCTCGGCGAGAATCACCATCGCCAGGACCGAGGCGACGCCGGGCAACGAGCAGAGGCACTGGTAGTCGGGACGGTCCTTCAGTAGCCGATGAGCCCGCGCTTCCAGCTCGCGGCGGAGCTCGGCCAGCCGCGCGAAGTGCGCGAGCTGTAGGCGAAACGTGTCGATGGCCGGCGAGTCCACCGCCACCGGCAAGGCGATGCTGGACTGGGCCAACTCGTAGAGCTCCTCGAGCTTCGCCCGCTTGTTGACCTTGCGCCCGATCAGCGGCCATGCGGCCTCGATGAACTGAGGAAGGCTAAGAGCGTAAACCGCGTGTGGCGTTGGGAAGCGCGATAGGAAGGCCACAAACCACTCGACGCGCGTGGACTCCCAGTACCGCGCCATCTCGGGAAAGTACAGGGGAAGGTAGTGGTTGAGGAGACTATCGGCGAGGCGTTTGCGCGCCATCGTCACCTGGTGATAGGTCTTCGCCAGCTCTTGCAGATCGTGATGACCCGCCAGCAGAGGGTCGTGGTAGTGCTGGACCAGGCCGTGCTTTAGGAGCTGCAGGATCACCGTCGCGTCCTTTGGGTCGTTCTTGTCCCGCGAATTGAACATCGCCTCCCGATATCGCGCGCCGGCGACGGACGAGACCGAGACCACCGAGATCCCTTCAGTGAGGAGGCGAAACGCCAGCGTCCGATGGAAATTCCCGGTAGGCTCGAGCGCCACCCGGATCCGGCCCGGCAGGGTCCGAAGGAAGGCCACCAACCGGCTGTAATCCTCGGCGCTGTTCGCCATCCGGAATCGCTGCTGAGCCCCGTCCGGGAACTCCACGAGGACCGTATGAAACGCCTTGCCGATGTCGATCGCCACGAACGACGTCCCTCCTGGATTCTGATCGCTGGCCATCCCGTCGCCCTCCCTGACTATCAAAGTGGAGAACCACGGATGCTGGTAGCACGACCTCACCAGGATTCTGCAGGTACTACGGGCATGAGTTCCCCTTTGCCTTTGCGTTGGCCGTGCAGGCGCTCGGGATCCGGCATCGCTATATCAAGCCGCGCCGCCCGCAGCAAAACGGCAAGGTCGAGCGTAGTCATCGGATCGACCAGGAGGAGTTCTGGGGGCGCCAGCACTTCTCCGATTTCGAAGCGGCTGCTATCGGCCTGCGCGGGTGGGAGACCCGATACAACCACGAGCGCTTCTCCTTGGCGCTTCAAGGCCGGACACCAGCCGAAAAGCTGGCGACCCTGCTGCCAGCGCCAGCGGCGTAACCCAGGTGTCTAACGTCATCGCTACGCTCCGCAGGTCCAGGTCAATCTTGACGAGACTAAACATGTCGGCCGCCGGCGGTTGACGACGCCTCACGCAAGACTTATCGTTCCCCGAGGCACGCGCATACGCATCAGCGCAGCAAGCTCGTTCTCGTCGATCCGTCGAACCCTCACGCTCATGCTCCTGGGCTTGGCCTGTGCCTGCGGCACCACGCGGCTCACGCCCAGCAGGAATGCGTGATGACCAAGTTCGCCGAGTGTAAAACCCTCACGAATGCGATCAACGTGCGACTCGACCAGGTGTACCCGGACGGCCGCTGGATCGCGACGGTCATGCAGACCCAGTCCGAGTTCAACCGTCTCGAGGCGTGCATGCAGGACGAGGCGGTCACGGCGAGCCTCTATCGCCGGCAAGCCGATGGTGGCGACGGCGCCTCGATGGCGAGCCTGGGCCGCATGTACGAGAGCGGGCGCGGCGGACGCTCGAAAGACATCGCGGAAGCGGGGGAATGATACCGGAAGAGTGCCGCCACGGGGGACGGCTTCGCGATGAACGTCATGGGCCGTGCGTGCGAGTTCGGACTCGGCCTCACCCGGGACCGCGCCGAAGCGGTGCGCTGGTATCGACGGCCGCCGCGTCGGGGTCCACGCAGGCGGCCGAGCGCTTGAAGACCATCGGCGAGTAGGATCGGTGCGGCAACCCGATCTATGAGCATCGAGCGCCGGGCGGTTTTCGGTTCCGAATCGACCCTGGACGTTCGCCGGCTGAGAGTCGACACGCCCGGCGTGAGCCGGGTGCTGCACTTCAACAACGCCGGGTCGTCCTTGCCGCCGCGCCCGGTCGTCGAGGCGGTGACCGGCCACCTGGAGCGGGAAGCCGCGATCGGCGGCTACGAGGCGGCGGCCGAAGCGGCCGACCGTCTGGCCGATGTCTACCCGGCCGTCGCCACGCTCATCGGCGCCAGCCCCGACGAGATCGCGTTCGTGGAGAACGCGACGCGGGCCTGGGACATGGCGTTCTACGCCATCCCCTTCCGGGCCGGAGATCGCGTCATCACCGCCCGGGCCGAGTACGCGTCGAACTACCTCGCCTACCTGCAGATGAAGCGCCGCGTGGGCATCGAGATCGACGTCGTGGAAAACGACGCCTCGGGCCAGGTGGACGTGGCCGCGCTCGAGCGAGCGATCGGCCCGCGCACGCGGCTCATCGCGATCACCCACGTGCCGACGCAGGGCGGACTCGTCAATCCGGCCGCCGAGGTGGGCGCGGATCGCCGCCCGGCACGGCATCCTCTATCTGCTCGACGCCTGCCAGTCGGTGGGGCAGCTCGCCATCGACGTTCGCCGCATCGGCTGCCACATGCTTTCGGCCACCGGACGCAAATATCTGCGCGGCCCGCGCGGCACCGGCTTTCTCTACGTGCGCCGTGACACCATCGCCGCGCTCGAGCCGCCCTTCATCGACCTCGAGGCCGCTTCGTGGACCGGCGCGGACAGCTTCACGATCCGCGAGGATGCCAGACGCTTCGAGAACTGGGAGCGCAACGTGGCCGGTCAGATCGGGCTCGGCGTCGCCGTCCGCTATGCGCTGGCCCTGGGTCTGGCGCCCATCGAAGCGCGAGTGAAGGCGCTCGCGGCGCTGCTCCGGCGCGAGCTGGCGAAGCGGCCCGGGTGACCGTGCACGATCTCGGCGTAGAGCAATGCGGCATCGTGACGTTCCTCAAGGCCGGTGAGGCGCCGGACGCCACGCGCCGGCGCCTGCGGGCCATGGACATCAACGTCACCCACACGCAGGCGCGCTCCTCGCGGCTCGATCTGCCGGCGCGCGGCTTCGACGCGCTCGTGCGCGCCAGCGTTCACTACTACAACGACGAGGCGGAGATCGAGCGCTTCGTCCGCGCGGTCGCGAGCTAGCCTTTGCTGCCAACGGGCGGGCGGCTCGCACGCTCCGCCGCACCGCAGAGAATCGTGACGAACTCTTAACAGCCTCAGGATCCGCTGATCAATGAGCCCGGGCCGAACAACGGCCGGAACGGCCGCAATGTCCGCATCGTCGTGTACGACAACGATCGGCTCAGTCCGACGTTCGCCACGAGCATCGCCCAGTACGCCTATCAGCTGGAGGAGCAGGCCGCGATCGCCAAGCGGATCACCGACGCCGGCGGAACTGTCGCGCTGGGCGCCGCGGGTTGCTGTGTGCCTTCCTGCTGCGCGGGCGCCGCGGCCGGGGCGGTCTGCGCCTGGATGTCGGCCACCAAGAATCCGAGAGCGAGTGCCAGGCCCAGCAACGGCACCATGAGCTTGACGAGCAGGATGTTCTTCATCGATCCCTCCTGGTTCCTCAGGGAATTCATCGACGCCCGGTCCGCGAGCAACCGGATCGCCTCCAGAAAGGAGCAACGCGCATGCCACGGCGCGGCGTTACGCCGAATCAGACGTTCGCCGCGATGGCGTCTTCGGCTACGAGGTAAAGGTTACTCGGCGCCGCAGCGTAGGATCTACTGCAGCATCGGGCGGAAGGCTTCGAGCTCCAGCGCGCGCTCCTCCGGCGTGAGATTCGGGCGGAGGAGGAGCACGGGGAATGCCGCTCCGGCCTCGTGCCAGCGTCCAAGTCGCCGGCGGGCCTCCGGCGGGGTGCCGTAGACGGTGAGCTGCTCGAGTAGCTCGTCCGCCTCGGCCGGCACCGCGCCCGAGAACTTCGGCGCGTTGGCCGCGAGCACCGCCTGCACGGCCTTGCCATAGCCCTGTCGCGTGAGCGAGTCGCGATAGACCGTGCCCATTGTGGTCACGTAGAAGGAGACGAACCACGCGGCGCCCTCGCGCGCCTTCGCGTCGGTGTCGGCGACCGCGACCGGCACGCTCGGATGGATCTCGGGAATGCGCTCCGGATGGCCGCCTCGCGTCGCGCCCTCGCGGAGCCGTTCGACGCCGGTGGCAAGCTGCGACCACGGATAGAGGAAGGGCGACCACGCGTCGGCCAGCTCGCCCGCGAGGCGCGTCATCGCATCGCCGAGCGCGGCGACGTGGATGGGCACCGGGGCCGCCGGCACGTTGAGCTTCAGCGCGCGGGCCTTCGTCGTCACCGCGAGCGGGATGCGCTCGCCGCGGAGCAGCGTGCGAACCTGCGTGACCATGCGCCGCATGCGCGGAAGCGGCGGCTCGAACGGCGTGTCGTGCAGGCCCTCCGCGAGCTGCGGCGTGCTGGCGCCGAGGCCGAGCACGAAGCGTCCGCCCGATATCGCGTGCAAGGTGGACGCGGCCATGGCGATGGTCGCCGCGCTGCGGTTCCAGATGCCCAGGATGCCCGTCCCCAGGGTGATCCGCGCGGTGCGCGCGGCCGCCTCCGCGAGCAGTACGGTGATGTCGTATGCCCACGTCTCCGGCAGGAAGAAGCCGTCGTAGCCGAGGCGATCGCCCTCAGTGGCGAGACTGATGATCGCCTCGCGCCGTGTCTCCAGCGGCATCGACGGAAAGACCGATTCGTGGGCGCATGCGATTTCTCCCTTGAAAGGCGGAGCTTTAGAGCGGCACCGCGCTGTAGTCGGCGTGGCGAAGCTGGCGCTTGCCGAGTCGCGTGATGCGAAGGCGGGCGCCGCAGTGCGGATCCGGACTCGCGATCTCGGTGTCGGTCGTCATCCAGTCGTTCGGATGCGTCGGCCGCTGCTTGGCCGGGATGAACGGCAGCACCGCGAGCATCGCGTAGAGCGAGAACGACGGTTCGCGTCCGGGCGGAAAGACGATGCGGCCGCCGATCACGTCGAACGTGTCGCCGGGCTTCGCGTGCATGACGAAGGGCTTTCCGGTCTCGATCACCTCGACGCGCAGGTCGTAGAGCTCGAATTCGTCGCTGGCCGTCTGGCTCATCGACCTCTCCCTTCCGGCGCTGGGCGGCGCGTCGGCGTAGGGGCCGTCGGCCGGCGCGCCGCCGGTGTTCTGGTTCTTCCACATGATCGCGCTGTGCGGCCCGTTCTCGACCCGCTCCAGCTCGTAGCAGTCGCCGCGCGGCCCCGGCGCCTGCGCGACGACCCGCGCGATCGCGTCCCGATCGGCGTCGTCGAGCGCCACGGTCTGCACGAGGTCGTCCAGGTGCGCGGCGTTGCGCGCGCCGACCGATCGCGCCGCGACTCCGGGCTTGTCGAGCACGTAGCGGATCGCCGACGCTCGCGATGCTGACGCGACGGCGCTTCGCGATCGCATCGAGCACGGACAGCAGCTCCTGGAATCTCGGCCAGCCGCCGAAGTCCTCGATGATCAGCCGGTACTTGACGAGCGAGCGGTTGGCGTACGGCGGCCGCGGCTCGGGTGCCCCGAGCCAGCGCTCTGCCGATGAAGCCGCCGGCGAGCGTCCCGTAGCAGAGCAGCTGGATGCCGTGCGCGGCGCAGAACGCGGCCATGCCGTTCTCGGGCCGGTGATCGAGCACGGAGTACTGGAGCTGGTTCGTCGCGATCGGACACGCCGCTGGCGACGATCTCCGCGAGCCGCGGCGTGTCGAAGTTGGTGGTGCCGATGAGCTCCACCTTGCCGGCCGCTTTCAGAGTCGTCGAGCCAGTGCATCGCCTCGACGTAGCCGGGCACGCTGGTAGTCCCACCAGTGGAACTGCACCAGGTCCAGCCGCTCCTGACCCAGGCGCGCGAGCGACGTGTCCACGATGCTGCTCGACGTCCCGGCGCCGCAGGCGCGGCAGCGATTCGAGGTCCGGCACGAGCTTGGTCGACACGCGCAGCCGCCGCGCGTGGTCGGGGTGGCGCCGGCGGAACTCGCCGATCAGCTGCCTCCACGCCGACGTAGTGGTCGGCGCAGTCGAAGAGCGTGATCCCCGCCTCGACGAAGCGGCGCATGTCCTCGATCGCCGCCTCGCGCGCGTACGGCGCGCCGTGCCGCTCCGCGAGCTGCCAGTTGCCCTTGGCGATTCGCGAGACGGCGAAGCCCGGCGCGAGCGTCACCGGTCCTTCGGGAAGCCATGCCAGTCGCCCGATGTTACCCTGTCTCGCCGCCATGGCCGACCGACCACTTCGCCCGCCGCGCGTCGAGCTCGGCGCCCGGCCTCGAGGTGCCGCGGGTGCTCACCGGCCTGTGGCAGGTCGCCGACATGGAGCGCGACGGCGCGCCGCTCGATCCGGACGCCGCGGGCAGCGCGCTCGGCGAGTACGCCGACGCGGGCTTCGACGCGTTCGACATGGCGGACCACTACGGCAGCGCCGAGCTGCTCGTCGGTCGATATCTCGCGCGAGACGCGCGCCGGAGCACGGCGACCGCATTCACCAAGTGGTGCCCGCTGCCCGGGCCGATGACGCCGGAGGTGGTTCGCGACGGTGTCCAGCAACGCCTCGACCGCCTCGGCGTGCCGCGCGTCGATCTGCTCCAGTTCCACTGGTGGCAGTACCGGCATCCCGGGTACCTCGACGCCATGCTCGAGCTCGACCGGCTGCGCCGCGACGGTCGCATCGGGCACCTCGGGCGTGACCAACTTCGATGGCGACCATCTCCGCCTGCTCGTCAAGCACGGCATTGCCGTCGCCACGAACCAGGTGTCGTTCTCGCTGCTCGACCGCCGGCCGGCCGGGCGCATGACCGAAGTCTGCCGCGAGACCGGCGTGAAGCTCCTCGCCTACGGCGTGCTCGCCGGCGGGTTCCTCAGCGACCGCTGGGTCGGTCGGCCCGAGCCGACGGACATCCCCGACTGGAGCAAGTCGAAGTACAAGCGCTTCATCGACGCGGTCGGCGGCTGGGACGCCGTGCAACAGGTCCTCGCGGCGGCGAAGACCATCGCGGTCAAGCACGGCGTCTCGGTGGCCAACGTCGCCGCGCGCTGGGTGCTCGAGCAGGACGCGGTCGGCGCGGTCATCATCGGCGCGCGGCTCGGCGAGCGCGAGCACCGCGGCGACAACCTCGCGCTGTTCGGTTCGCGCTCGACGCCGCGGACAAGGCGCGTCTCGCCGAGGCGCAGTCCCGGCTGCGCGAGATTCCCGGCGATTGCGGTGACGAATACCGAAAGCCGCCGTTCCTCACCGCGTCCGGCGATCTGAGCCACCACCTGGCCGGACTCCCGCGTGTCTTCGCGGCGAGCCCGAGCCGCGCGCCGGCCCGGAACGCACGTCGTCGATTCCGGCAGCCGCTGGGAACCGATCGCCGGCTATGCGCGGGCGGTGCGGGCCGGCCATCGCATCCTCGTCAGCGGCACGACCGCCACCCACGGCGACAGCATCGTGGTGTGTCCGGGCGATGCGGAAGGACAGACCGTCTACATCCTCGACAAGATCGGCGCCGCCATCGAGGCGCTCGGCGGCGAGCTCGAAGACGTCGTCCGCACGCGGGTCTACGTCAGAGACGCGGCCCGCGCGGAGCCGGTGGCGCGCGTCCACGGCCGCTACTTCGGGGCGACACGACCCGCCAACACGCTCGTGGCGGTCGCCGGGCTCGTCGGCAGCTACGAAGTCGAGATCGAAGCCGAGGCCGACGTCAGTCGATGAGCCCGCGCAAGTTCGTCTCCAGCGGATCGCCCTGGGAGGCGCTCGCCGGCTACTCCCGCGCCGTGGTCGATGGCCGGTGGGTCTTCGTGTCCGGCACGGTGGGATACGACGCGCGCACGAACACGTGGCCGCCGACCGCTGACGCGCAAGCCGCGTGGCGCTCGACATCATCGAGCGCGCGCTGCGCGAGGCCGGCGCCGCGCTCCTCGACGTCGTGCGCGTGCGCGTCTACGTTCCGGATCGGTCCGACGTGGCCGCGGTGTCCGGCGTGGTCAAGGCAACGACTCGGCGCCGCGCGCGCCGCCAACACGACGGTCTGCGCGCCGCTGGCCGTCGAGGAAGCCAGGGTCGAGATCGAGGTGACGGCGCTCAAGCCCCCGCGGCGCCGGCCCGCCCCGCGCCGTAGTCGCGCGCGGCGCCGTCCGCGCTGACCAGGCCCGCAGCCACGTCCGCGTCGATGCGGGCGCGCGCACGCCGCGCCGGGTCGCCCACCCCGCCGCCGCCCGGCAGCTCGAGCACGATGCGGTCGCCGGGCGGAACCGTGTGCACCGCCTTGGTGGCCAGCACCGCTCCGGAGCCGAGCCGCGCGGCGCCGTGACGTCCCGGCCGCCCGCCGGAACGTCCAGCCGCCGGGATTACGCAGACGGTCGAACGTGCCCGCGCCCACGGTGAACGGCGTCGGGCTCGCTGTTGCCGATCTCGATCCGCTGCCCGAGCCCGCCGCGGAACTCGCCCGCGCCGCCGGAATCGGGCAGGTACTCCTTGACCCAGAACACCAGCGGCGACTCGTTCTCCGTGATCTCCACCGGCACGACGCCGACGCCGCTCGGAAACGCCGTCGTGTTGAGGCCGTCCTTGCCGGGCCGGGCCCCCGTGCCGCCGAGCCCGACGTTGAGCACGTTGAACGGCCGACCCTGCGCGCGCGCGCCCGCCATCGGCAGCACCCAGATCGAGCCCGCGCTCTCGGCCGGCACGCGCCCGTCGAGCGCCTGCGCGAGGGCGCCGAACATCAGATCCGGCAGCATCTGACCGATGACGTGCCGCGCGGTGACCGGCGCGGGCCGGAGCGGCGCGACGCACGTGCCGTCCTCGACGAGCACGCGGAAGGGCTCGAGCGAGCCCGCGTTGTTCGGGATCGCCGGCGCGATGATGCACTTGAGGCCGAAGACCGAATAGGCCTCCGTGTAGCACCGCGGCGAGTTGATGCCGCGCGCCGAGAGCGGCGAGCTCCCCGCGAAGTCGACGGTGATCTCGCCGTCGCCGATGTCGACGCACGCGCGGAGCTCGATCGGCGACTCGTAGCCGTCGAGCGTCATCGCGGTTCGGTAGCTGCCGCGCGGCAACCGCCGGATCGCCTCGCGGGTCGCCTCGCGCGACGTGTCGAGGATGTGCCGGGCCAGCTCGTCGATCGCGTCGAGCGTCGAACTCGCGCATCATGTCGGCGAGGCGCGCCGCGCCCACGTCGTTGCACGCGATCAGCGACAAGAGGTCGCCGCGCGCCTCGATCGGATTGCGCGAGTTCGCCATGATGATGGCGAACACCTTCTCGTCGATCACCCCCTGCTCGCGCAGGCGAAGGTGCGGTACGCAGATGCCCTTCCTCGTAGACCGAGCGCGCCTCGGCCGAGAAGCCGACGCCGCCGACGTCCGGCGTGTGGCACGTGGAGGCGAAGAGACCGACCGGCTGCTGGCCTGCGGAACACCGGGGTCACCATGACGAAGTCGAAGAGGTGTCCGGTGCCGAACCACGGGTCGTTGGTCACGAAGACGTCGCCGGGGCGCATGGTCGCGATCGGGAAGCGATCGAGGAAATGGCGCACCGCGGCCGCCATGGTGTTGACGTGGCCCGGCGTGCCCGTCACCGCCTGCGCGAGCATGCGGCCGCCGGTGTCGTACACGCCGGCGGAGAGGTCTCCGGCCTCGCGCGTGATGGCGCCGAACGCGGTGTGCAGGAGCGCCTGCGCCTGCTCCTCGACCACGGCGATCAGCCGGTTCCACATCACCTGCATGTGAATGCGCTTGAGCGCCTCATTCATCGCGGCTCTCCATGACGAGGTAGCCCGCGCCGTCCACGTAGAGCGTGAAGCTCGCGGGGACGACGGTCGTGGTCTGGCCTTCCTCGATCAGCGCCGGCCCGGCCAGCTCCGCGCCCGGCTCCAGATCGTCGCGCCGGTACACGGCGAACTCGCCCATGCGGCCGAGCGCCGGCTCGTAGACGTTGCGCTGCGAGCGCGGCGGCGGGCGCGGGGCGCTTCTGCACCGGCTTGGCGGGCACCGGCGCGTCGGACGGCGCCGAGACCGTCACCGACCAGGTGACGAACTCGACGTCCTGGTCGGGCATCGTCACGCCGTAGATCGAGCCGTACAGCTCCTCGAACCGCGCACGCAGGCGCCGCGCGTCCTCGGCGTCGAGCGGGCCCTCGGGCAGCGCGAGCTGCAGCTCGTGTCCCTGGCCGATGTAGCGGACGTCGACCACGCGCCGCGATCGTCGAGCGCGCCGTCCGGCACCGCGCGCCGCACGACGTCCGTCGCCGTGGCGGCGCAGTCGTCGAGGAGCCCGTTCACGACGCCTGCGTCGAATCCGGACAGCGTGGCGCGATGGCTCCGCACCACCTGGAACGACGACCGGAGCGCGCAGGAAGCCGATCGCCGAGCCTACGCTCGCGCCTTCGGGAACCACGACGCGGCGCACCCCGAGCTTCTCCGCGAGCCGGCCGGCGTGCAGCGGCGCGCCGCCGCCGAACGCGATCATCGTGTAGCGGCCGATCACCCGGCCGCGCTCGATCGCGTGCACGCGCGCGGCGTTGGCCATGTTCTCCTCGACGATCTCGGACACGCCCGCGGCGTGCCAGGGCGCTTCGAGCCCGAGCGGCGCGCCGACGTGCGTCGCGACGCGCGCGCTCGGCGGCCGCGGCGTCGAGCGCGAAGCGCGCCGTCGGCGAACCGGCGCGGATCGATGCGGCCGAGCGCGAGGTCGGCGTCGGTGACCGTGGCCTCGCGTTCCGCCGCGGCCGTACGAGGCCGGCCCGGGATCGGCGCCCGCGCTGTCCGGGCCCACGGTGATGCGCTGCATCCGATCGACGCGCGCGATCGAGCCGCCGCCGGCGCCGATCTCGACCATCTCGATCACCGGCACGCGCACCGGCAGCCCGCTGCCCTTCACGTTCCGATAGGCGCGCGCCACCTCGAACGTGCGCGCCCGCTCGGGCTCACCCCGGTCGATCAGGCAGATCTTCGCCGTCGTCCCGCCCATGTCGAATGACAGCACGCGCTCGAGCGCGCGCTCGCGCGCGATCCAGGACGAGAGCAGGCGCCGCCGGCGGGCCCGGACTCGACGAGCCGCACCGGAAACCGCGCCGCGATCTCGAGGGTGGTGAGACCCCCGCCCGACATCATGAGCAGTAACGGGCACGCCATGCCCAGCGCGTCCAGCTCGGCGCGCAGGCGCAAGAGATAGCCCTGCATCATCGGCCGCACGTAGGCGTTGGCGCAGGTGGTCGAGAACCGCTCGTACTCGCGGATCTCCGGACAGACCTCGCTCGAAAGGCAGATGGTGACCTCGGCCGGCAACCGCAGCGCGCAGGATCTCGGCGGCGCGCTGCTCGTGCTCCGGCCAGGCGTAGGCGTGCATGAATCCGATCGCGACCGCCGCGACCTGCTCGGCGCGCAGCCGTTCGCCGACGGCTGACACCGCCGCCTCGTCGAGCTCCCGCAGCACGCGCCCACGGCCGTCGCGCCGGCCGGGCACGGTGAAGCGCAGCGGGCGCGGGACGAGCGGCAGCGGGCGCTCCATGTACACGTCGTACTGCTCGAAGCGCTTCTCGTAGCCCATCTCGAGGATGTCGCGCATCCCCTCGGTCGTGACGAACGCGGTCCGGGCGCCCTTGCGCTCGATCAGCGCGTTGGTGGCGAGCGTCGTGCCGTGGACGAAGACCGAGACCTCCGACGGCGGCAGCCCGGCGGCGGCGAGCACGCGTCGGACGCCTTCGAGCACGCCGACCTCGGGCGCCGACGTGGTCAGCACCTTGGCGGTCTCGCGGCCGGCGGGGCTCTCGAGCACGACGTCGGTGAACGTCCCGCCGATGTCGGCGGCCAGCCGCGCGCGCATCAGACCGACACCTTCTCGAACCTCGGCTCGCGCCATACCTCGGTCTCGAGCACCTGGCGCAGGCGGGACACCGCCACCCACACGTCCTCGTGGCTGATCGCCACCGGCGAGATGCCGAAGCGGACCACGTCCGGCTTGCGGAACGAGCTCACCACGCCATGCTCGAGCAGGGCCTCGCAGACCGATCCCGCGCCCGGGTGGCTGAAACCGACGTGGCCTCCCTGCTCGTCGTACTTGCGCGGCGACGTCACGCGCACGCCGAACTTGCCGCATTCCTGCTCGAGCAGCGCGATCGTGAGCTCGGAGAGCGAGCGGTGCTTCCACGCGAGGTCCTCGCGCGTCACGTCGCGCCAGATGTCGACCGCGGCGGCTCATCGCTTCGTTGGCGATGATGCCGGGCGTGCCGGTCAGGTGCCGGCGCACGCCCTGCAGCGGCTCGTAGGTCGGCGCGAACGCGAAGACGTCGGCGTGGCCCATCCACCCGGCGATCACGGGCCACGCGCGGTCCTGGTGCCGCGGATGCACGTAGAGCCACGCGGGCGCGCCCGGGCCGCCGCAGAGGTACTTGTAGCCGCAGCCCACCGCGAAGTCGGCGCCGCTGCCGCCGAGGTCGACCGGCACCGCGCCGGCGGCGTGCGAACAGTCCCACATGGTGAGCACGCCGCGAGCGCGCGCCAGCTCGTTGACCTCGGCCATGTTCCAGCGCCGGCTCGAGCGGTAGTCGACGTGGCTCAGGTAGAGCACGCCCACGTCGCGCGGAGAGCGCGGCGTCGAGCTCGCGCGGATCGTCGATGCGGCGGACCGCCGCGCCGCCGCCCGCGAAGCGCGCGAGCCCTTCGGCCACGTACATGTCCGTCGGGAAGTTGTACGCCTCGGTGACGATCACGGGCCGCGTGCGATCGAGCTGCCAGGCGTAGCCGAGGATCTTGTAGAGGTTGATCGTGGTGTTGTCGCAGAACACCACGTCGCCCGTGCCCGCGCCGAGGATGTGCGCCAGGCCTTCGCCCATCCGCCAGGGCTTCTCCAGCCAGTCGAAGCGGTTCCAGCCGCGCCGGCGCGCGTCGCGCCAGCCGTCCAGCATCACGCGTTCGACGCGCGACGGCAGCGTCGGCGGGCATCGCGCCGATCGAGTTGCCGTCCAGGTACACGGTGTCCTCGGCCGGGCGGGCGAAGCGGTCGCGGATCCGCACGCAAGGGATCGCGGGCGTCGAGGGCGCGGCAGTGCGCCAGATCGATCATGCGCCGTGCGACCCTTCCCTTCCGAGCCGATGCCTTTCGGCCAGGAGCGCCTGGACCAGCCAGATCTCGACCTCGTGGCACGCGACCAGGCGCTCCCAGCGCGCTTCGCTCATCGCGGCGTCGCGCCAGGCCACGAGCGTCACGAGGCACGAGCCCTTGTCGCGGCCGGTTGCCTCACCCGGAACCACGCGCGCCATGACGCGCGGGGCCAGCGCCGCGGGTCGGTGCCCACGTGATAGTCGACGATCAGCCGCGCGCGTATCGCCGACCGGCCGGTAGAGGACTTCCGCGCCGTCGAAGAGCGAGCGGCCCCGGAAGAGGTTCCGCCCCACCTTGCGGGCCGCGAACGAGCCCAGCGCCCAGCGGCCGACCGCGAGCCCGTCCGAGAGAAATGCGTACGCGCGCCGCGCCGGCACCGCGCACTCCGCGGTGACAGCAGTGGGACAGCGCGGACACGGTCAATTCTCGACGCGCTTGAACAGCGCCTGCATGTCCTCGATCGGGATGATGCGGTCGGTCACGATCTGGCCGTCCTTGACCTTCCACACGAGCGCCGGCCCGGTCACGTCGCCGTTGGCGTCGAACTCGATCGGGCCGGTCGCGCCGAAGTACTTGATCGGCTTGCCCGCCTTGATGAGCTCGATCGCCTTCTTGAACTCGGCCGGCCCCGTGCCGACCGGCGCGCCGCCGGGCACGTGCACGCGGCGCACCGCGTCCTTGATCGACGGGCCGGTCAGGTCCGTGGCGATGTTCATCGCGAGCGCCATCACCATCAGGGCGTCGTACTGCGTGTGCACGCCGGGCCCCTTGGTGTCGGCCTTGAACTTCTCCTCGAACGACTTGTTGAACGCGTCGACGTGCGGGCCCGCGACCTGGGCGTTGTCCATGCCGAAGAAGTCCTCGACGAACTTCGCGCCCACGCCGTTGACGAAGTCCATGGTGCGCATCGAGTTGTTGAGCGCGATCTGCTTCGGGCCGCCCGAGCGACAGCCACTCGCGCACGATCGTGACGGCGTCCTTGGGGAATCCGATGAGCAGCATCGATTCGGGCTTGGCCGCGAGCGCGCGCGTGACCTCGGCGCGGTAGCTCGGCTGGTTGTCGTTGTACGGCACCTCGGCGATCACCTCGCCGCCGAGCTTGGCGACCGCCGCCTTGTAGAACCGCAGCATGTCGGTGCCGAAGTCGGTGTTGACGTAGATGACCACGGTCTTCTTCATGCCGCGCCGCACCGTTTCCGACGCCGTCGCGTACGCCTGGGTCTTGCTGGTGGGGATGGTGCGGAAGAAGTACCCGCCGCTGCGGCCGTCCAGCGTGAAGGGGCTGGCGGTCGAGCAGCACGTGATCTGCACCACCTTCGACGGCGCCGTCACCGAGGCGATGATCGGGCCGGTGACGCCCGAGGAGATGGTCCCGGTGAAGGCCGGCACCTGCTCGACCTCGACCAGGTACTTGGCGGCGTCCACGCCGACCGTCGGCTGTCCCTGATCGTCCCGGAGGATGAACTGCACCGGGCAGCCCTTGACGCCGCCGCCCTGGTTGACGTGCTCGATCGCCAGCTCCGCCGACTGCGCGATCTTCTTGGTGATCGGCGCCATCGAGCCGGTCAGCGGCAGCACGCCGCCGACCTTCACCGGGCAGCTCCCTGCGCGGCCGCCGTCTCGCGGACAGCACCGCCGCCATCAGCGCCACGGCGAACGCGCACACGCATTCGCGTCTCCGTCGTTCCATGTCGTCCTTCCTCCGTCGAACCCGCAGCGATAGCTCCCCTTCGGCAGCAGCGGGAGCTTAATCGTTCACGTGCCGCGAGACAACCGCGGCCTCGCCGATCAGCCCGCGCGGCCGAAAGAGCAGCACGAGCATCAGGAGCAGGCCGATCAGGATGACCTGGATCGCCGCGCCCTGCGCGGCGTGGCCCGGCGGCACCAGCTTGCGTGACCGCGACGCCCGAGCCCGCCCAGATGGCCCAGACGACCAGCGCGCCGAGCAGCGCGCCGCGGTTATTGCCGCTGCCGCCCACGATGAGCATGGCCCAGACCTGGAAGGTGACGATCGGCAGGAAGTCGAACGGGCTGACGAAGCCGATGAAGCTGACGTAGAGCGCGCCGGCCAGCCCCATGAGCGTCGAGCCGAGCACGAACGCTTCGAGCCGGAAGCGCCGCGCGCTCTTGCCGAGCGCGACGGCGGCGGTCTCGTCCTCGCGGATCGCCTTCAGCACGCGGCCCCACGGCGACCTCAGCACGCGGTCGAGCGCCCAGTAGATCGCGGCCATGAGCGCGATCATCAGGCCGAGGAACCAGAGGTTGAAGCCGAACGGCGTCTCGAACAGCTGGCGCGAGCGGCTTGGCCGATCCGCGTGAGCCCCTGCGAGCCGCCGGTGAGCGGCTCCCAGTTGAGGGCGACGAGCTGGATCGACACCGCGACGCCGAACGTGGCGATGGCGAGATAGTCGCCGCGCAGGCGGATCGTGACGAGGCCGATCAGCCAGCCCGCGAGCGCCGTCGCGGCCATCGCGCGCCAGCACCCCCACGAGCCACGGCAGCCCGAAATTGCCGACGTACTGGGGCTGCGGCGCCGCGGTGAGGATCGCGTGGGTGTAGGCGCCGATCGCGTAGAACCCCGCGACCCCGGCGTTGAACAGCTCCGGTGAAGCCCCACTGCAGATTCAGTCCGAGCGTGAGCACGCCGAGGATCAGCACGATGCACGCGAAGAACACCAGGTAGGCGAGCATTCAGTTCGCGCTCGCCGAAGAGCCCTGCGGCCGCACGAGCAGGATCGCCGAGCAGCAGCAGGAACGGCATCGCGCCCTTGTAGCCCGGGCTGATCACGAGCAAGGACAGGTTCTCGGCGAGGCCCACGAGAAAGCCGCCGATCACGGCGCCGCCGAGGCTTCCGGTGCCGCCGAGGATCGCCGCCGCGAACAGCGACAGCAGCAGGTTGAAGCCGATCTCGGGGTGGAGCTGCGGCGTGAGCCCGGTGAACACGCCGGCGAACGCCGCCAGCGCCCCGGAGATGATCCACGTGAGCCGCACCACGGCCTCGACCTCGACGCCGCACACCTGCGCGAGCGCCGGGCTCTCCGCCATCGCGCGCATCGCGATGCCGGTCCGGCTCCAGGCGAGGAACGCGTGCAGCGCGACCATCGCGGCCAGGGCCAGGCCGACGATGAAGATCTGGTCCGGCAGCATGCGCACGCCGGGCAACAGCTCGACCGCCATCTGCAGCTCGCGCGTGTAGTAGTGCGACTCGTGCCCCCAGACCAGGACGATCAGGTGGCGCATGACGAGCGCGGCCCCGAACGCGGCGAAGACCATCGTGAGCGGCAGGGCGCCCCGGCGCCGCAGCCGACGGAACACGAGCGTGTCGACCGCCCACGCGGCGAGCCCGGTCAGGACGGCGGCGACGAGCGCGGCGGCGAGCAGTTGCCAGCCGAACGAGAGCGGACCCGGTCGGCGTGCCGGGCCCGGAGAACGCGACGAGGACCAGCGCGATGTAGGCGCCCCACGTGAGGAGCTCGGAGTGCGCGAAGTTCGCGAAGCGCATGATGCCGAGCGTGAACGTCACGCCGATCGCGCCGAGCGCGATGATGGCGCCGGTCAGGATGCCGTCGGCGAGCGCCTGCGCGATCATGCGTTCGCTCGTTTGCGGCCGCCGAGGAAGGCCTCGGCCACTTGCGGTTCGTCCAGCAGGGCGCGCGCGGGGCCCGCGAAGCGGTTGCGGCCTTCGGTCAGCACGTAGCCTCGGTCGGACACGGCGAGCGCGGCCCTCGCGTTCTGCTCCACCATCAGCACCGCGATGCCCGCTTCGGCCAGCGCGCGAAGCTGGCGGAAGACTTCGCTCGACCATGCTGCGGCGCGAGCCCCGCGGTCGGCTCGTCGAGCATCAGCAGGCTCGGATCGGTCATCAGAGCACGTGCGATCGCGAGCATCTGCCGCTCGCCGCCCGACAGCGTGCGGGCGCGCAGCGCGCGCCGCGCCGCGAGCGGCGCAAACAAGCGCATAGGCGCGCTCCAGCCGCTCGTGCAGCGAGCCGCGGATCACGTGGGCGCCCGACCTTGAGATTCTCGTGCACGGTCAGGGTGGTGAAGACGTTGCCGGTTTGCGGCACGAACCCGATCCCCGACGACACGGCCTCGTGGGCGGGCAGCCCGGTCACGTCCCGGCCGCCGAGTCGCACGCGCCCGCTCTCGCTCGCGATGCAGCCCCGCGATGGCCTTGAGCAAGCGTGCTCTTCCCGGCGCCGTTGGGGCCGATCAGCGTGACGATCTCGCGCGCGATCGACCTCGATCGAGACGCCGTGCACCACGGGCAGGCCGCGAACGTAGCCGGCGACGAGGTCAGAGACTCCACGGCGAGGCCAGACATGGCGCCCCATCCCTCTCTTATTCCGTCGCTCATGTGCACATCGCCGGGCATGTCGCCGAGATACGCGTCGAGGACGCGCCGGTCCCGGCGCACCCCCGCGGCGTCGCCGTGGTAGATCAGCTTGCCCTGGGCCATGACGACGATCGGCCGGCACACGGTCATCACCAGGTCGATGTTGTGCTCGATGACGAGGAACGTGACGCCGCGCCGGTTGAGCCGCACGATGCGGTCGACCAGCGTCTCGAGCAGCACCGGGTTGACGCCGGCCGCCGGCTCGTCGAGCAGGATCAGCTTCGGCTCGGCGACGAGCACGCGCGCCAGCTCGAGGAGCTTCTGCTGCCCGCCCGAGAGCCGTCCGGCGAGCTCGCCGGCCTTGTCGGCGAGATCGCACAGCTCGAGCACCTCCATGGCGCGCTCGCGCGCGAGCCGCTCCTCGCGCCGCACGCTGCTCGGCGCGCATCCAGTTGTTCCAGAACCGCTCGCCGGCCTGGCGCAGCGGCACCAGCATGAGGTTCTCGAGCACCGTCATCTGCGGGAACGGCCGCGGCACCTGGAACGTGCGGGCGAGCCCTCGGGCGAAGATGCGATCCGGGGTGAGGCCGGTCGATGCGCTCGCCCATGAACCGGATCGCGCCGGCCTCGGGCGCGAGCGCGCCCGCGATCAGGTTGAAGAGCGTCGTCTTGCCCGCGCCGTTCGGGCCGATCAGCCCGGTGATGGTGCCAGCGTCGATCGCGAGATCGACGCCGTCGACGGCGCGCAGGCTGCCGAACGCCTTGACGAGCCCGGACATCTCGAGCATGACGGCCGATTATTGCAAACCCGAGGGCGAACTGCCGCCCGTCCGAGCCTTGCCGGCGCCAATCGGTCCAGAGGCGAGCGGGCGCCGTTGCCGCCCGCGCGGCTGTCGAGCACGTCCTCCCACGGTGCCGGGAGGGCCACCTGGTGCTACATCAAGGCCGACCCTTCCGCGTTGAAGTGACTCAGCCGCGTGTGACGTGCGCCGATACGCAAGACCACCGCCCATCCGCCCGCCACCAGATGTCCGTGTAGCGCCCCGCGCCGGCCTGTCCGTCGGGCTTCGTGTACGCGGTCCGCGCGTGGATGATGCCGATGTCTCCCACGACCTGGATTCGCACGTCTTCGGCGCGGAGACCCGAGACCGGGCTCGGCTTGCCCATCACCGCGATGAACGCCGCTCGATCGGAGAACGAGCCGTCCGCGTTGCCGTTCACGAATTCCGGGGCGAGGTTCGCCTCGAACCAACGGACATCGGACTCCCGGACAGAACGGATATAGTGGTGGTTGAGGTCGGCCAGCGCCGCATGGTCCGTCGGGCTCGGGACGCCGGCCGCAACGTCGGCCGTCTTCGCGGCGCCGGCTTGCGGCGGCGCCGGACGCAGGGCGAAGTGCGCGGAGATGCACTGCCAGCGTCCCTCCACGAAGCCGTAGACGTCGGTGTAGTGACCCGCTCCCTCCTGGCCGTCCGGCTTGGTGAACTGGAAGCCCGAATCGATGATGCCGATATCGCCGACGATTCGCGTATGCGTGCCGACGGCCGCCATGTTCGTGCTGGGATTCGGCCGGCCGATCCTTTCCAGGAACCCGGCGCGGTCGACCAGCGACCCATCGGGATTGCTGCCCATGAAGCATGCCGCCAGGTTCTCGTCGAACCAGCGGACATTCGAAGCCTGGGCGGCCCGGACGTAGTCACGGTTCAGCTGCTCGAGCTTCTGGACGTCGTTGGCGCGCGCGTGTCTCGACTTCGACTGCGTTCCCCATCGCCGGTTCCTCCCTCATGGTGATCGGACTCCGGCATGCGTGCAGCCTCTTTCTGGCCTGTTGAAAGAGCCAGTTTTGAGTTAATCTACGGTGCCAGATGATTCTCCTCGATCTGCGCAAGACGGACGGTCCCCTCTATCGACGCGTCTACCACGCCCTCAAGGCGATGATCCGCGACGGGCGCCTGGCCCCCGCCGCGCGTCTGCCGTCGACCCGTGAGCTCGCGACCGATCTCCGAGTCTCCCGCAACACGGTCATGCTGGCCTATGAGCAGCTTCTCGCGGAAGGGTACGTCGTCAGCCGGAACCGAGCGACCACGTCGGTCGCGAGCGCGTTGCCGACATCGCCGATGCCTTCGTTCGCCCCGCACAAGCCCGCGCAGTCCCCGCCGATCTCCGCGTACGCTCAGCGGCTGATCCGACTTCTCGGCGCACCGCCCACGGGCTCGACCCGATCCGGTCTCCGCTACGACTTCCGCTACGGAGAGCCGTCCATCGACGAGTTCCCTCGAGAAATCTGGCGGCGGCTGCTGGCCGCGCGGGCGCGGCGCACCGCCCGCGACGCGTTCGGCTATGCGCACCCGGCCGGGTACGCGCCGCTGCGCGCCGCCCTCGCCGAGTATCTGAAGCGGGCGCGCGGAGTGGTGTGCGAGGCAGATCAGATCGTGATCACCAACGGCTCGCAGCAGGGCTTCGATCTCGCCGCGCGCGTCCTGCTCGATCCCGGAGACGTCGCGGTGGTCGAGGAGCCGCACTACCCTGGGGTCACGATCCCGTTCGAGGCGGCCGGCGCGCGCCTGGCCCGCACACCGGTCGACGGCGGAGGATTGCAGACGCACCGGCTGCCGGCCCGGGCGCGGATCGCGTACGTCACCCCCTGCCATCAGTTCCCGACCGGCGTGATCATGCCGCTCGAGCGCCGGCTCGCGCTTCTCGCGTGGGCGGCCCGCGTCAACAGCTGGGTGATCGAAGACGACTACGTCAGCGAGTTCCGGTACGAGGGGCATCCGCTCGAAGCGCTCCAGTCCCTGGACCGGGACGGCCGCGTGATCTACGTCGGCACGTTCTCGAAGACCCTCTTTCCCGCGCTCCGGGTCGCGTACCTCGTACTGCCCCGGTCGCTCGTGCCTTCGTTCGTCGCCGCAAAGTGGGCAACCGATCGCTTCTCGGCCACGCTCGCCCAGGAGGCGCTCACGGATTTCATCACGACCGGCCAGTTCGAGCGCTACCTTCGGCGGGCGGGCAACCGGAACGCCGCGAGACGCCGCGCGCTGATCGGCGCGCTGCGGCAACACTTCGGTGACCGCCTGGAGATTGCCGGCGAGAATACGGGGGTGCATCTCGTGGTCTGGCTGAACGACGTGCGACCCCGCGACCTCGCCGTCCGTCATCGCGCGCGCGAGGGAGGCCGGCGTCGGCCTCTACTCCGTGGCGCCCTTTCATAGGCGCCCACCTCAGCGCGCCGGGCTACTCTTCGGCTACGCCTCCCTGACCGAGGCCGACATCCGCGCCGCGATCCGCCGAGTGGCGGATGTATTCTAGATCTAGAACTCGAACGCTAGTAGGGGGTGAGTCATGGAGCATGAAGAGGAAGCGTTTGACGACGCCGGGTTCCTCGAGCTTCTGGGCGCGGCGATGCTCCACCACGGGACAGGGGTGGTGAGCATGCGAATCCATGTCCGTGACGGCGTGCCGTGGGCCGTGTCCGCCCAGTTCGAAAACGCGGATGAGAAGGCCGCCTGACCGACCAGCTCGCCCGCTGCAGACCGACTTCTACTTGAACCGGTAGGTGATCCGACCTCGGGTCAGGTCGTAGGGTGACAGCTCCATCGTGACCGTGTCGCCTGGCAGGATCCGGATGCGGTGCATTCGCATCTTGCCCGACACGTGGGCCAGGACCTTGTGGCCATTCTCCATCACCACCCGGAACATCGCGTTGGGCAGCGGCTCGACCACCTTGCCCTGCACCTCGATTGCGTCTTCCTTGCTCATAGTTTTCGCTTTCGCCTTTCATCGGCGTCTTGGACGGACGCCCACTGTGAACCTGGCCTGAGATGCAGAAGACGCTCCGGACACGATCGCTCTGGACTCGCCGTCACGGAGAGGCGGGAGCCGACACCCGAGAGAGTATCACGCATTCGGCGCATGCCCTCATGTGACCCTGCTCGACCGCACCAGAAGCCCTTATCCCCAGGCCGAGCCCAGCAGTTGGACCTGACCCAGTTATGCGCGGATCGGTCATGGTCAACGAGTTGATCTCGGCAACTCGCGACCGAGCGTGACCGGTTGGTTACGCCGACTTCATCGAGGGCGCGCCGGGCCGCCGCGGCAGGAAGGCGGTCAAGAGCCCGAGAAGCAAGAGAAAGGGGCAGACGCGGTAGACGGTGGTGATGCTGGTGAGGTCCGCCAGCTTGCCGAGGGCGGCGGCACCCAGCCCGCCAAGACCGAACGAGAAGCCGTAGAACATCCCCGCGGCCAGACCCACCCGGCCCGGCAGGAGCTCTTGCGCATAGACCAGGATGGCGGAGAAGGCCGAGGCCATGATCATGGCGATGAGCACGGCCAGAACGCCGGTCCAGAACAGGTTGGCGTGCGGCAGGAGCAGCGCGAAGGGCAAGGCCCCCAGGATCGAGAACCACATGACGGGCTTGCGTCCCACGCGGTCACCGACCGCCCCCCCGGCAAGGGTACCGGCGACGATACCGACGAGGAAGGCGACCAGATAAAACTGCGCCGCCTGCATCGACACGTGGAACGTGTCGATCAGATAGAAGGTGTAATACGAGCTCAGGCTGGCGCTGTAGACGTTCTTCGAGAAGAGCAGGGCCACGAGAATGGCCACCGCCTGGACGACCTCCCGGCGCGGCAGCGTGCTCTTGCGTGGCGCCGTCGCGGATACGACGGCGGCCGGAGTGCGCGGGCGCGGGCGGGTCGACGTGAGGTGGCGCGCGTACCAGCTCCCGACCTGCAGCAGTACGAAGATGGCGATCAACGCCGCCCCCGAGAACCACGCAATGCTCGACTGCCCGTAGGGGACGACGACTAGTGCGGCGAGCAATGGGCCCGAGGCGGAACCGATGTTCCCGCCGACCTGGAACAGCGATTGGGCGAGCCCATAACGTCCGCCGGCCGCCATGCGCGCCACGCGGGAGGCCTCGGGATGGAAGATCGCCGAGCCCATCCCGATCAACGTGGCGGCGAGCAGGATCACGAGATAGGTCGAGGCTCGGGACACCAACAGGAGGCCAACGAGGGTGAGGCCGATGCCGACCGTCAGGGAATAGGGTCGTGGCTGGCGGTCAGTATAGAGACCGACCACGGGCTGCAGCATGGAGGCCGTGCATTGGAAGGCCAGGGTGATCAGACCAACCTGGCTGAAGCTCAGGCCGTAAGAGCTCTTGAGGATGGGATAGAGCGCGGGCACCAGGGACTGCATCAAGTCGTTGAGCAAGTGGCAGAAGCTCAGCGACAGGATGACCGTGAAGGTCGCGTCGATGGCCGGTGAGGCCGCCCGTGACGAGACAGCAGCGGCCGCGTGAGAGGTTCTCGCAGCGAGCGGCCCGTCGCTCATCGCTACAGCATAGCAGTCATCAGTCCTCGCTGAGCCACACGTCCTGGAGCTTCTGGTTCGAGTAATGATTCGGCGGCGCCACGTAGTTCTTCACCTTCGCCCAGTGCACCACGCTCCGCGCCCACCAGATACCCGGGATGTAGTACACGTGCCCGAGCACGATCTTTTCGATCTCGTTGATGAGCTTCTTGCGCTCCGTGGGATCCAGAGCCCTCGCCTGACGCGTGAAGAGATCGTCGATCCTCGGATCGGAGAATCGCCCCCAGTTGTTGCTGTCACCCGTGGTGTACCGCTCGAGGAACTGGTCGGGGTCATCCATGAAGTTGAACGAGGGGCTGACGATCAGCTCGAAGGTGCCGGTGTCCCGGCCATCCGCGAACCAGGACGCCGACTCGAGAGGCCGGTGCTCGGCCTCGATACCGATCTTGCGCCACTCCTGGATCACGAACGTGCCGAAGTCGATGTACGGGACCCGCACGTTACGGTTTTTCAAGACGACTTTTAATCCGTTCGGGTACCCTGCCTCGGCCAGGAGGCGTTTTGCCTCGGCGCGATTCTTCTCGACGTCCTTTCCGAAGCCTGGAAACTTTTGCAGCTCGGCGTCCGACATCGACCACTCCGTTCCCGGACGCATCAGCCCGCCGACGTCCTTGAGGCTCGCGATGGGGTAGAGCACGCGACTCGCGGTGTACCGATCGAGACCGAGCGTCAGCGCCTTACGGACGCGTTCGTCGTTGAAGGGCTTGATCGTCTGGTTCACCGAGATGCCGAAGATCCCGGTGGCCGGAGTGTCTTGCACGACCACTTTGTCGCCGAGCTGCTTGCGGATCGCCTCGACCTCGGACTGTGGCATGGTGCGGAACTCGATGTACGCGCGCCCGGAGCGAAGCGCCGCCGCGCGAACCGACGTCTCCGTGCTGACGAAGAACTTGTAGCCGTCGAGGTATGGCCGGTCCTTGATGAAGTAGTCGGGGTTCCGCTCGCCCTCGAACGTGGATCCACGCGTGTGGCTCTTGAACTTGAAGGGCCCGGACCCGATGACGTTCGTCTTGAAGTAGTTCGGATCCTTGTCGAGATACTTCTTGGGATAGATGACGTTCCACGGCGAGGCCAGGTTGTCCAGGAGTGACGCCGATGGGTGCTTGAGCTTGAACACGATGGTGTTCGCGTCAGGAGTCTCGATGCTCGCGATCGCGGCATAGGAGTTCTTGCGAATGCTACGGACGCCTGGCGGCGGAAACACGATTTTCTCGTAGGTCGCCTTGACGTCAGCCGCCGTCAACGGCGAGCCGTCGTGGAATCGAATCCCCTGCCTGAGCTTGAACGTGTACGTGAGTCCGTCACCCGCGATCTTCCACTCGGTCGCCACGTCGCCGATGACCTTGGGGTAGTGGTAGGGATCGATCTGGAGCAAGGTGCTGTAGCACGGCGCCACGAGCTCGATGGTGGCGAACGTCTGCTCCTGGTGCGGATCGAGACTCGGCGCGTCGGCGGCGATCGCCGCGAGCAGCACGCCGCCGCGACGTGGCGTCTCCGCCGCGCGCGCGGGAGGGGCCAGCGCGACGAGGGTAGCGATCGAGACCGCGGCCATGAAGACGGCGAGTGTGCGATGACTCCACATGATCTCGGTCCTCGCTGAACCAGATGTCCTGAAGCTTCTGGTTCGAAACACGGTTGGGCGGCGTGAGTGTGAAGGTTCCGCTGGCGGCTACCCCTTGACGGCGCCAGTGAGAGCGGTGACGTAGTGCTCGACGAAGAAAGAGTAGACGAGCGCGACCGGGATCGAGCCCAGGAGAGCGCCGGCCATGAGCGGGCCCCAGTAGAAGACGTCGCCGCGCACCAGCTCGGTGAACACTCCAATCGGAATCGTCTTCTGTTGAGGCGACGAGAGGAAGACGAGCGCGTAGAGGAACTCGTTCCAGGACAGCGTGAAGGCGAAGATTCCGGCCGAGAGGATTCCGGGAACGGCGAGCGGGAAGCTGATGCGGACCATGGCCTGGATCCGGCTCGCCCCGTCGATCCGGGCGCAGTCCTCGATCTCCCGCGGAATGGTCTTGAAGTATCCCATCAACAGCCAGGTGCAGAACGGGATCAGGAACGTCGGGTACGTGAGTATCACAGCCCACGGCGTGTCGCCGATCCCGAAAGCCTTAACGACGTCACCGAGCGGAATGAACAGCAGCGTGGGTGGAACAAGGTAGGTGATGAAGATCACCGTGCCGAGGGACGGCGCCCAGCGGAACTGCAGGCGCGCCAGGGCGTACCCGGCGAGCAGGCCGCAGAAGAGGGAGATGGCGGTCGAGACGACGGCGATGAACAGGGTGTTCCACGCCCACCGGGGAAACATGGTCAGCTCGAACAGGTAGTAGAAGTGGTCGAGGGTCGGGTGCAGCGTGAAGAAGGGATTCGCCTTTACGTTGTACAGCTCGACATCGGGACGGACGGAGGTGATCACCATCCAATAGAACGGGAACAGGCGGCCAGTTCGAGATCATCATGATGATGTCGGGACCGGACTTGGTCTCGATGGCCGAGGCGATCCGGGGGTTGAGGTCGTTCATGTTGATCAGGTCGACGGTCACGTCAACCCCAGCCAGCTTCGCGAACTCCGCCGCGAGCCGCTTGAACTCCACGTCGGAGGCCGGGACGAAGCTCACCCATTCCAGGATGTTGAGCTTTGTCCCCTTCGGAAAGCTGGGAGCCTTCTGCGCCGCAACGATTTCGGGGATCCCGCCGACCGCGGCGGCTCCGGTCGCCGCGCCTCCCGCCCTGAGAAACGCTCGTCGATCGAGTCTCGCTACGCCGCCTGGCTGCATCGCCATGGTCCACCCCCGGCGCACTGGACCGTTTCCAACCCCGGGTCCCGCGGGCGATCGCCCGCGGCCTGCACATCCTCGCCCGAGCCCTGCGAAGGAAGCGATCAGAGCACCACCGATCGATCGTGTCAAGCGCTCTTCGAGCAAACTCGAGCCGCGCTGGCGGGCGCCTGGCGTGCCGGCCACGATGGTGGTGCGCCTGGCCGGAGTCGAATGCCTGCGTGCTCTTCATGATTGTCAGAGCGCGCCGCTCGCACCACCGACGTCCTGATTTACAGAAAGAGCCCGGAGGTGCTCAGAGCGGCGCAACCGCATCTTGACATTGGATAGGCGCGGGCGCATACGCGTCGAGTGAGGACACACGATGACGTCACCGTACAGCCGCCGCGACCTGTTGAAGGGAACCGCGGCCATCGCCGCCGCTGCCGCGGTAGGCCATGCCGCGCCGCCTCGCCGGGCTCACGCCCAGGTCGGCCGTGGCGCCCGCATCGACGGTCTGCTGAAGCAGGCGGTGGATGCGAAGGACGTGCCCGGCGTCGTCGCGATGGCGGCGACCGACAAGGGCGTGCTGTATGAGGGAGCCTTCGGTCTGCGCGCGCTCGACGGCACGGCGGCCATGACGCCCGACACCGTCTTCCGCATCGCGTCGATGACGAAGGCTATCGCCACCGTCGCGGCCATGCAGCTCGTCGAGCAGGGCAAGCTCAAGCTCGAGGGCCCGGTGCCCAACATCGACCCCACGCTCGGCTCGCCCACGATCCTCGAAGGCTTCGATGCCGCCGGCGCACCGAAGGTGCGCCCCGCGAAAGGGCCGATCACGCTGCGCCATCTGCTGACCCACACCGCCGGGTTCAGTTACGACACCTGGGACCCGGAGACCGGGCGCTACATCAAGGCCACGGGGATGCCGGGCCGCGCCACCGGCAAGGTAGCGTCGCTCCGCCAGCCGCTCGTGTTCGATCCCGGCACCCGCTGGCTCTACGGGATCAACATCGAGTGGACGGGCCGCCTCATCGAGGCGGCGAGCGGCCAGACGCTCGAGGACTATTTCCGCGAGCAGATCTTCGGCCCGCTCGGCATGAAGGACAGCGGCTACGTCACCAGCCAGGAACAGCGTGCGCGCCAGGCGCGGCTGCACGCACGCCAGCCCGACGGCTCGCTCGTAGTGCAGCCGCTGGAGTCGGTGCCGGTGAAGGCCGAGTTCTGGTCGGCGGGTGGCCCGCTCTACTCGACGGCGCGCGACTACATGGTCTTCCTACAAATGCTGCTGAACGGCGGCAGCCTCAACGGCACGCGAATCCCCAAGCCGGAGACTGTCGCGTTGATGAACCAGAACCACACGGGCAACATCCCGTGCGGCGTGCTCAAGACCGCGATGCCCGCCCTGTCGAACGACGTCAACTTCTTCCCCGGCGCGGACCTTCGCTGGGGCCTCGGCTACATGATGAATTTGCAATCCGGGCCCAACGGCCGCAGCGCCGGTACGTTCAGCTGGGGAGGCCTCTTCAACACGTACTACTGGCTCGATCCGGCGAAGAAGGTCTCCGGCCTGATCATGACTCAGATCCTGCCGTTCGCCGACACGAAGGCAGTGAAGCTCTACGGCCAGCTCGAGGCGGGCGTCTACGAATCGATGAAGTCGGCGTGACGCGCCGCGGGTGCCCCGGCTCCGCGGAGAGCTGGGCGCCCGCCGTCGGCTACCGCATCAGCTGAGCCACCGAACAACGCAGTCCACCGGCCCGGTGCTCGTCCAGGCCGGGCGCTGGTGCGCGCCCTAACGGTCGGCTAAACTCCCGCCAGCCATCCCCACCGAGGTGTCCCATGCTCCGAGTTATTCTCGTCTTCTCGACGTGATAGAAAATCGGGAATGCTGCCACGATGCTCGATCGCCTGAAACCGTAGACGGAAGCAAGGAGTTCATCATGCCTGCTACGCCGAGCGCGAAGAGAGCGTTCATCCATGGGCTCCCGGACATGCCGGAGTTTCTCGTGCACGTTCCGGATCGAGCCTCCGGCGCCGGGCGTCGGCGGCTATGAACTATCCGCTCGACCCCGCGCTCTACGTCACGTCGTTCGAAGAGATCTCTTGGGGTATCGGGCTCGTGGCGCTGACGATGGGTGTCCACGGCCTCGGGATGCTCTGGACGTTGCGCCTCGACAGCAGCTTCAAGGCGCGATTCGGGCACCGACCGTCGTTCATCGCGGGGTTGAGCAACATCGTCGTGGCGAGCTGGCTCCTCGTTGTCGTCCACCTCGTCGAGGTTATGATGTGGGCCGCATTCTTCCAATGGAATGACTGCTTTCCGAACTTCAGCACTGCGAACTACTTCGCCCTGAACGAGTACACGACCGTCGGGAGCAATTTCCACCTGCCGCACAACCTGCGCCTGCTCGAGGGCATGATCTCGATCGCCGGCTTGCTGGCATTCGCCTGGTCCACTGGCGTTTTGCTCACCCTGGCGCGCGAGTTTCAAGCTCAGCAGATGCAGCGCTACAAGCCGCTGGGGAAGCGCCACGAGATGCCGCCCGCGGCAGAGGGGCCGATCGCAAAAGACCCCGCGAAACCGAGCTGAGGCCGGCGATCTGTCCTATCGTCCGCCGGAGAATCAACGGCTGATGGAACGGGGGAGAGAATCGCTCATGATCGACACACCACGGATCGTTCAGTCGGCATCCCAGATCACTGCGCAGAGCCTACCGTGGCGTGGACTCAGGGCGCGTGGCTCCAGAGGCGGACCAGGTCGCTTAAAAAGGGTCCCCCCCACATGGCGATCGAGAGCAGCGAGCCGAACAGCACGACTGCGTCGATGCTCAGCCGACCCTCCCGCTGCCAGTAGACGTCGCGGAACGTGAACCACAGGGCGAACTCGTCCAGGGTCAGGGCCGAGGCTGCTCCGAACAGTAACGCCGTGAGCGGGGAGGTCCACGAGCGCTCGGCTCCGACCCCGGATCCCACCTGGATCAACCAGAGGTACCCGACTCCGAGCAAGAGCAGAATCCCCCACACGAGATGGTGGATGTGCCCTCCCTTCGTCACCACGTCGTGAAAGGGCCCCCGGCCCGCGTGAATCAGGTGGGTGATCGCCCGGACCACGGCAAAGGTCGCGAAGAACGCGAGGGACGCGAGGAACATGCGCTCGTGACGCGCGGTGCGGAAATGCTCGGCGTAGAGACCGGCCACCGTCCGGGGCGGTGGGCCCGCCGCCGGTCGGGGGTCGCGATGATCGAGCGTCGAGACGAGGCGGGGCACCAGGGCGAAGCCGATTGCGCCGAGCACCAGCGCGACGAGGAGAGCCCGCCGACTCCACACGGGGCCATGGTAGCGACCGGGTGAGGCCCCATCAACAGGGGATCTCCGGAGTGTCCGGCTCCCGGGATTCCGGCTCCCGGGATTAGGGTGTGGCTCCTCCGTGCGTTCTCTTCCTCCGGTGAAGGGGGAGGGGAAGCGCGGGAGGAGCTTCACCGTTCACTCCCTGCGCTCTAACTGAAACCCGCCCTTCGTCTCTGGCACATACTGCCGCACCATCATCGGTGCGCAGCGAGCGTGCCAGGTGATCTCACACCTCTCGAACTTGGACGGGCTTCCGCAACAAATCGTGATCATCGGATCTTCTGGTGCGATGACCAGGTTGCATTTGCGGCACGTCAACACCATTACCCCCATCACCTTCTTCGCCGCAGGCTCGCCGAGGACGGCTCCGATGATCTGCGTGGAACGACGCGAGCGTAGCCGATACCTCGCAGCGAAACCAGGGTCGCGGACGCCAAATACACGGCTTCCCGCGCCAGGAATCATCTCTCCCATCTGTGGGACCGCGGCGAAGGATCTATGACCGGTTCCCCGCAGCGGCTCGCCCACGGTGTGCACTCCCACGAGCCGCCGCCGGCCGCCGCAGCGCGAACACGCAAAGACGTCGATGGCGAACACCCGGCGCAGCCGCGCCGCCCACAGCGAAGCCCTCTCACGCGGCGATCCCAACGTCGCCGGCGGGCCCTCCGCCTCAGCCTCGGGGCGCGACCGCCACGCCGCGTGCGGCGCGAGCACCCCGTGAAAGCGCAGCGGCTACTCGGGGCTCTACGACGCGACGCCCGACCACCATCCGGTCCTGCGGCGCCATCGCGCCCTACGAGCGGCTGTTCTCCGACTTCGGCTTGAGCGGCCACGCCTTCAAGCACTCGCCGCTGATGGGCGACATCATCTCGGACGTGATCCTGCACGCCGCGCGAAGGACTACGACATCAGGCCGTTCCGCTGGACGCGCTTTCGTGAGGACGACCTAGTGCCGAGCGCACGCTGGGCGGCCCCGCCGCATCCCAAGCACCGGCTCTGACTCAGGAGTCGGGCCAGCTGTGTAGAACGTAGAGCGACCGGATCAGCGGGGAGACCTCGTTGAAGGATCCGAACCAGCGCTCGTAGATTTCCACGATTTTGCCCGAACGATACAGCGCCGACAGCGTCCGGTTGACGTGGACCTGGAAGGTATTGTCCCCGCGCCGCATCATGAGCCCGTACGGCTCGTACGAGAAGTAGTCGTCGCTCAGCTTCAGCGCCGCAGGGTCCTTGGCGGTCGAAACAAGGCCAGCGAGCAGGAGATGGTCCGACGCGTAGGCATCGAGCTGACCTCCTTCGAGGCGCTGCAAGCCCTCCCGCGTTTCGGACACGTGCACGATCTCGGGCTTGACCGATAGCGCCGCGAGCGCGACGGCCAAGGCCTTGTCGGTGGTGGTGTTGGGGATCACCCCGACGCGCTTGCCGTTGAGATCCTTCACACCGCGAATCCCCGAGCTCGCGGTGGCGAGCACGCTGCCGCCGTCCACGAAGGTCATGTGGCTGAAGGCGACCTGCTGCAGGCGCTCAAAGGTAATCGTGGTCGATCCGCACTCGAGATCGATGGCGCCCCTTTGGAGCTTGCCGACGCGATCGGAGGGCGTCACGGGCACCCAGCTCACCTTGAGGTCAGCGAGTCCCAGGGCCGACTTGAGAACCACCGCGATCTGCCGGCACAGATCAACCGAGTAGCCGGCGGGCTGGCTGTCTTCACTGCGAAACGAGAAGGGACGGGACGCCTCCCGATAGCCGAACGCGACGGCCCCCTTCTTCTTGATTTTGTCGAGCGTGGGCCCTGTCTCCTGCGCCATCACCGGCCCGGCGAGGGCAAGGAGGAGGAGGCTCGTCGCCAGTGCGTATGTCATCGCGCGCGCCAGAACCCTAGCACGATCTCGGGAGCTTCGTAGCATCGAACTCGTAGGTGGGAGAAGAGCATAGAGACATAAAGCCTCAGTGCTCGGAACTCGTCGCTCCCCTCCCCGCGATGATCGGCTGAACGCCCTTCATGGGTGACGGCTATTCCGAGGAATCGGTCGGGGACGCTGGACCGCCTGGCGCAGCCCTTGCCTTTCTTCTTCCCCCACCGCGCCGCGCCGCCTTGCGCGCCGGCTCGCGGCGCTGCGTGTCGGTGAGATTCGCCATAGGTGCCTTGCCGCCCTTGAGGCCACCTCTGCGACCGAGCGCGACCGCGTGCGGGTTCTTCGCCTTCGACATTCGCGCGTTTTAGCCCTGCCAGACTGCCTTCACGGCCCAGATCAACGGGAAGCAGGTCCGCCGGTACAAGGCCGAGTGGACCCAGGACGACGCCGAGGCCGAGCTGGCTAAGGCGCTGCTGAAGATCGAGCCGGAGAAACCGAAGGGCCCCGGCATCACGCTCGACCAGGCCGTAGATCGCTACCTGGCCGCGAAGTCGAGGAAGCGGTCGCTGTCCGAGGACAAGCGCATCCTCGGTGCTTGCACACCGTGGCTCGAAGAGCAGCGGCCTGGTCTTCGCTACCCGGCGCTGGGACCACTTCCGCACAGCCTGGGAGAACGCCGTCGAGCGCGCGAAACTCGTGAACTTCCACTTCCATGATCTGCGCCACACCTTCGCGTCTTGGGCGGTCCAGCGGGGCGCGAGCCTCCAGGAAGTGAAGGATCTACTGGGTCACCACTCACTGGCTATGACCCTCCGCTACGGGCACCTCGCGCCCGAGCACCTCCGCACCGCCGTCGCCCGCCTCGATGCAGCTCTGCCCGTACCCGCCAAACTTTCAGCGCAAGGTTCAGCGCAAGAGGGCGTCACCGAGGGAGCACTGCTCTCGAAGTAGTCGTCGTTGTTGGTGCGCCTGGCAGGAGTCGAACCTGCGACCCTCGGATTAGAAGTCCGATGCTCTATCCAACTGAGCTACAGGCGCGTCAGGCACTTACGATACACGAACGGGCTGATGTGTGATTCTTTGCGTGATTTTGTATGGCGGTCTCAGTTGGCAGAGCCGCGTCAAGGCGGGCGACGGCGGTACGGAGATGTTCGGGCGAGAGGTGGGCGTAGCGCATCACCATCGCCAGCGACGAGTGCCCAAGCAGATCCTTCACCTCTTGCAGGGTCGCGCCCCGCTGGACGGCCCAGGACGCGAACGTGTGCCGCAGATCGTGAAAGTGGAAGTCCACCAGCTTCGCGCGCTCGACGGCGTTCTCCCAGGCCGTACGGAAGTGGTCCCAGCGCCGGGTCCCGAAGACCAGGCCGCTGCTCTTCGAGCCGCGGCGTGCAAGCACGGCGTCGGCGCGGCCGTTCAACGGCACCTCACGCCGCCGGCCGTTCTTCGTGATGTCGAGCAGGACGACACCCCTCGCGCGGTCCACGCGCTCCCATGTCAGCCCGAGCACCTCACCGCGGCGCATTCCAGTGAACAGCGCGAACTCGATAAGGTCCAGGAGGTCGGTGTTCCGCGAGTCCGGCAGACCTCGAGTAGCCGAGTCGCATCTTCTGGCGTCAGCCAGCGCAGGCGGCCCTCGCTCTCCTTCTCCAGCCGGATCCGAGGCACCGCGTCGAGCACCTCCCACTCCTCATGCGCCAGCCGTAGGAGATGCCGTAGCAGTGCGAGCGCGCGATTCACGGTCGCGCCTGAGACGGCCGTGAGGCGATGGCCCTTATACTCGCTTATCCGACTGGCTGTGATCTCGGCAAGCGCGGTGTCCCTGCCGAAGTGCTCTTTGAGGTGGCCGAGGATCCGCTCGTCCTCGGTTAACGTGCGCTTCCGCGCCTTCGCCGCTAGGTAACGCTCGACGGCCTGCGCGACCGTGATGCCGGCGTCCTTCGGCTTCGGTTGCTCGATCTTGAGCGTCCGCTGGGCAAGCGCCTTCTCCGCGTCCTCCCTCGACCAGTCGGAGCGGAAGACGCGGATCTGCTTCCCGTCCTCTCCAACCGTCACGAAGCGCCAGGCTTTGCGCTTAGTGCGCTGCCCGGGGATCTTCCAGGTTCGCTGCCGGACCTTCGCCATTGGCTAGTCCCTCCGTCGTTAGGTGTTCACTGCCGGCCTCGTCCAATGCGAGGGTTGCCGCCGATTATGCGGCGCGCCCCGAGCGGAGCGAGCTGTCGTCGCAGACGGCCATCGTGCTCGGACTCCTGTCGGAGTCCTTGACCATCGGCTGTAATCAACTGGCTGTCATCACCGCGGATGCTGCCGTCGGTCGCACGTTCGTTCACTACGACGGCAAGCAAAGCCTCTACGCTTGCGCCCTGGCCGCCTGGACGCGCTACCGCGTGGTCGCCGCCCGCGAGCACGTCGTCTATTTGCTTCGCCTGGCCACGGGGGCCCTGTACGTCGGCCTGGCGCGCCTCGACCGCTTCGCGGCGCGGATGAAAGAACACTAGCGCAACGCGCAGCGCGACGCGCCCGACTCGCCGAGGGCGGCCTACCTAAAGCGTCACGGCTGGGACGGGGTCGATGAACTTCGCTTGGTCCCCGACCGCATCGCGGCACTGCTTCACTGAGGCCGAGTGGACGTGCGCGCTCGCGGCGCGCGGCGTCGAGGTGTTCGGCCAGAATCCTGGTGATCTGTGCCCGGGCAAGGCGTGGCGCGGCGCAAAGTCTGAGTGGGGCGTCAACTGGCAGAACCCGCGGACGCTGACGTTGTGCGCCGACGCCGACCGCAACGTCACGACCAAGCTCGTCGGCTGAAATGGAAACGGCGGCCGTACTGGCCCGCCCGCAGGCTGGTGCCACGCCCAGATCGTCCCAGCGAGGATCATCACGCCACCGCTGATCGCGAGATACGTCTTCATCAGGAAGCGTGCACTACGACCCTAGCCACCCCGCTCGCCGGATCTCGCTCCGCAGCGCGAGCGCCGCCCTCAACATCCCGAGACTCCCAGCTTCGCCGCCGCCGAGCACTTCATCGCGACGAGCTGTCCATTAACGGTGAACACTCGATACGCTTCGCCGTTCGAGCACATTGCCCGGATGCCGCCGTTGTCAGTGCGGGCGGCGCGAACGACGGTGCCGCACGGATGGCCTGCGTCCTTAATGGCCGCCATCGCGATCTGTTCAGCTGGCCCCTTCGGCGCCGGCCCGATGGCCTGGGCGTGAACGGTGCCGACGAGGGTGAATCCTACGAACAACGCCACCGCGGCTATTCTCATCGTTTTCCTCCAGCGGAGAGGCCGAAGCTCCCCCTCTTGCCGAGAGACCTAGAGAGCCCCTTCCCGGATCATAAGCGAGGCTTCTACCCAGATCCCCGCGCGCGAGCGCCTGGCCATTCGCCGATTGAGCTAGAGGTCTTTCGCCGCGTCCTTCATCTGCTGTAGGCGGAGCCGCGCCGATTCTTGCATGTCCTTATGTGTCCCTAACGAGGCGCTCCCCTCGGTAATATCGCCACGGAATCGCTGGAGGGTAATCTCGATCGTCGGGCCACTCCATCGGTTGATTTGATTCGTGGCCTCCAGACCGCCCTGTGTCTTGAATTGTTCTCGCGCGGACGTCGTCGGAGGGCCATAGCGCTCGCCGAAGATCGTGGCGACCCACTCGAAGTCTCGTGATGGGAAGGACAAGAACACTCCGATGAAGCGATTTGCTCGAAGTTTGTAGACGGCTGTGACCGTGACGTCGCCGAGCTGAAAAGTGCCGCGACAACGGCGATCTCCTATCCACCGTTGCTCGAAGGGATAATCGTCACATTTCACTGGCTCACGTTTGAGCCGCACATCGTCCTCGGAAGTGCCCCACGGCATACCACGAAAGCCGTCGGGCTCGTTGAAGGCAAGCGCACTGCTCATTGCCAGGACGATCAAGAGAAAGACCGCGACTGATGTTTGAGCCATCTTGTGCCTTCCTCTGCTTTCCTCAACGCCTCCCACGCCGCCCGCTGTGTCGCACGCCACGGCGTGCGCTCCCACCCGGTGCCCGTCGCGCTCGTCGGCGAGTGCTCCATCCCGGTCGTGTAGAAGGTCGCATCAGATCGGCCCACGCCCAGGGTGCGAGCAGTTCGAGATCTTCCAGGGCCTCGCCGATCCGGATCGGCTGGCGCTACTGGGACGGTGGTCCGATCAGCGGCACTCGACGCGCACGCGAAGCTCAACAGCATCCGTCCACCGCTCCGACCGGATCTCAGGGCCGGCGCCGGCGAGCGGGAGGACTACCCTACAACCGGACACGGTAGCGATTCGATCAGGCGGCGCGCGCGCGTCGCCACAGCAGGAGCAGACCTGCCATCAGGAAGAAGTACGCGACCGGCTCCGGGACGACTGCGCTCGGATCATCTTCGCTTACGCAATGATTCTCCCAGCCCCAGCGAATGCCTCCGTAGAACGTGACGAGGCCCGGCGTTGGCCGCCGGGAGCCGTCCAGCTGCCTGATGACGGGCGGACCCGTGACGAGGAACAGCTCCGCCGTCCACTCGTGCGGCTGGTTGTCTTCGCGCCGCGGCCGATCTTCGAGGAACCACGGCCCGGCGCGGCCGCCCTGGTCGTAATAGGGCCCGCCGACGAAGATGTGATCGACGACGTTCTCCGCCGCCCCATGCTTTTCGCGCAGTGGGTGGTTGCTGGTCACGATCTGGACCAGTGGACGACCAGCGGATCGCTTCCATGCGACACGTACTCGACGATGAAGTTGGCTGGACCGGAAGGTCTGCCGGTTTCGCACCCTTGAGAATCTTGATGTCATAAGTGCGTTGGCCTCCTGCCCAGCCTGCACTAGGCTGGCGAGCCAGAGGAGCGGGCAAAGCTCTCTGAACAGGAGGCCGAGGCGATGGTACATGTCGGCGTGGACCTGCACAAACGCATGTCGCAGATCGCGGTGTTGACCGAGGACGGCGAGATCGCCCAGCGGCGGCTCGCCAACGAACCGGAGCGGCTGGAGCGTTCTTTACGCAACTGCCCCCACGGACTCCAGTGGCCATCGAGGCCTCGGGTACCTGGTGGTGGTTGGTGGATCTGCTCGAGCGCGCCGGGCATCGGCCGGTGTTGTCCAATCCTCAGACGAAGGCGATCGCCGCGGCGCGGCTCAAGAACGACCGCGTGGATGCCGAGCGGCTGGCGCTGCTGCTCCGGGGCGACCTCTTGCCCACGGTGGGGATCCCGCCCGCGGAATTGCGGGAGGCGCGCGAACTCATTCGCCACCGGGTCCAGCTCGTCTGGCTCCGCGGCGAGGTGCGCAATCGCCTGCTCGCGATGCTCGCGCGCCGCAATCTGCAGCCCACGAGCGGCAAGAGCTGGCTCACGGTGCGCGGCCAGCGCGAGCTGCAGGCCTTGCCGCTGACCCCGATCGCCACCACGATCCGCAACGACTGCCGGGCCCTGCTGCCCCTGCTCGACGAGCAGATCCGACGGCTCGACGACGACCTGCGCACGCGCTGGGGCGCCGATCTCCGGGTGCAGCGGCTCATGACAATCCCGGGCATCGGCGCCTTCATCGCGATCGTGCTGGTCATGGAGCTCGGGGACATCCAATGCTTTCCGACCGCCAAGCATGTCGCCAGCTACATCGGGCTCACGCCCCGCGTCCGGGCGAGCGCGGACCGGATCCGGAGTGGACACATCAGTAAGGAAGGCAATCGTCTGCTCCGGTGGGTGCTGGTGCTCGCCGCCACGCAAGCCGCGCGGCAGCCGGGACCATTGCGAGCGTGGTTCCGGACGATGAAGCAACGACGGGGCACCAAGATTGCTCGGGTCGCGCTGGTCCGGCGCTTGGTCGAGATCGTCTATCACGTGTGGAAACACGACTGTGACTACTTCACCGTGCTGCGTCGCGGTGCCGTGCGGGGGTGAGCTCGGACGTGGATATGGTCTTCGGACCGCGATCTTGATTGGGCAGCCCCCTTCACTGATCCGTCGGCGAAGCGGAATAGGCATCATGGGGTCATCACACCCGAAGAGATGTGTGGCGCACGGCCACTCGATGATGACGCATCGCGCCTGGGCTCCCTGAGCCACGATCACCGACGAGGGCATACCCTCGATATCCCCCCGTGACGGTATCGGGTGACCTGAGAATCGACGTGCCGCAAAGACGACGAGCCGCGGAGGACCGGATCATCCGGCAAGAACGCGTGAGCTGTTGACACGGCCAACGCACTTAGAGATATCCACGTACTGAGCCGAGCGCCGCATGAGATCCGCGAGGCTGGCGCCATAAGAGAGCAGGCATCCCGCCTCCACGGCCTGCTGGCTAGCGCAACCCATGGGGA
>CAVRLO010000010.1:0-369439 GCA_963721815.1 uncultured Candidatus Rokubacteria bacterium | reverse complement strand
TGCCTGGTTGGCGCGAGTGGAGGCCGGACAACCGGAGCGGCAAGCCGGGAAGGCCTTTAGGGGAACCTACTTAAGGCATTCCCTACGCTAGGAGTTGCCGTCCGGCCCGAGTCTTGCCTGCAGCCGTGTCGTGGCTATGCCTGGCGAGCCGCTGCCACGGGACCAAAGACTGACGTCCCGCGAACGGGAGGTCCTCCTGTTGATCGCCGAGGGCTGCACCTCCAGGGAGATCGCCGGCCGGCTTCAGATCAGCCCCAAGACTGTTGAAACCTTCCGCGCGATCCTCCTCGGCAAGACCCGGGCGAAGAACTCGGTCCAGCTCGTGCTCAAAGCCCAGGCCTTGGGGTGGCTCGATCTCCTCTCCACGTTCTACGCAGAGGTATGACAATGGCAAATCGCCGCAACCTCGTCGTGACAACGCCAGAAGACGGCTCGGCTAATAGCTCAGTGGTGCTTCCCACGCTGCTCCGGGGGCTCCAGCAGGTCCGCGATGGCAATTTCTCCATCCGGCTCCCCGTGGAGTGGTCGGGCCTCAGCGGCAAGATCGCCGACGCATTCAACGACATCGTATCCAGCAATGCGCGGATCGCTGACGAGCTTGAACGGCTCGGCAGAGCCGTCGGGAAGGAGGGCAAGACCCGACAGCGCGTATCGTTCGGCCGCCCGAGTCAGGCATGGGGCGAAATGGAGGCTACGGTCAACGCGCTCGTGGAGAACCTTATCTGGCCGACGACCGAAGTCACCCGCGCCATCGCGGCCGTCGCGGAGGGCGATCTCTCCCAGACGGTGCGGCTGGACGTGGAGGGCCGTCGACTAGAGGGAGAATTCCTACGGTCGGCCACAATCGTCAACTCGATGATCGCGCAGCTCGGCGTCTTCGCCCGGGAGGTGACGCGGGTGGCGCGCGAGGTGGGCACGGACGGCAAGCTCGGCGGGCAGGCGCAGGTGCCGGGGGTGGCCGGGACGTGGAAGGACCTCACCGACAACGTGAACTCGATGGCGGGCAACCTGACCGCCCAGGTCCGGAACATCGCCGAGGTCACCACCGCCATCGCGGGCGGTGACCTGTCGCGCAAGATCACGGTCGACGTCCGCGGCGAGATCCTGCAGCTCAAGGAGGCCATCAACACGATGGTGGACCAGCTGCGGTCGTTCGCGGCGGAGGTGACGCGGGTGGCGCGCGAGGTGGGCACGGACGGCAAGCTCGGCGGGCAGGCGCAGGTGCTGGGGGTGGCGGGGACGTGGAAGGACCTCACCGACAACGTGAACTCGATGGCGGGCAACCTGACCGCCCAGGTCCGGAACATCGCCGAGGTGGCCACCGCCGTAGCCCGGGGGGACCTGTCGCGCAAGATCACGGTCGACGTGAAGGGCGAGATCCTCGAGCTGAAGAACACGATCAACACGATGGTCGACCAGCTCAACGCCTTCGCTTCGGAGGTGACGCGGGTGGCGCGCGAGGTGGGCACGGACGGCAAGCTCGGCGGGCAGGCGCAGGTGCCGGGGGTGGCCGGGACGTGGAAGGACCTCACCGACAACGTGAACTCGATGGCGGGCAACCTGACCGCCCAGGTCCGGAACATCGCCGAGGTCACCACCGCCATCGCGGGCGGTGACCTGTCGCGCAAGATCACGGTCGACGTCCGCGGCGAGATCCTGCAGCTCAAGGAGGCCATCAACACGATGGTGGACCAGCTGCGGTCGTTCGCGGCGGAGGTGACGCGGGTGGCGCGCGAGGTGGGCACGGACGGCAAGCTCGGCGGGCAGGCGCAGGTGCCTGGGGTGGCCGGGACGTGGAAGGACCTCACCGACAACGTGAACTCGATGGCGGGCAACCTGACCGCCCAGGTCCGGAACATCGCCGAGGTCACCACCGCCGTAGCCCGGGGGGACCTGTCGCGCAAGATCACGGTCGACGTGAAGGGCGAGATCCTCGAGCTGAAGAACACGATCAACACGATGGTCGACCAGCTCAACGCTTTCGCTTCGGAGGTGACGCGGGTGGCGCGCGAGGTGGGCACGGACGGCAAGCTCGGCGGGCAGGCGCAGGTGCTGGGGGTGGCCGGGACGTGGAAAGACCTCACCGACAACGTCAACGTCATGGCGTCCAACCTGACGGAGCAGGTGCGCGGCATCGTCAAGGTGGTGACGGCGGTGGCCCACGGCGACCTCAACCAGAAGTTGACAGTGCAGGCCAAGGGTGAGGTGGCCGCTCTGGCGGAGACGATCAACAGTATGACGGACACGTTGGCCACCTTCGCCGCCCAGGTCTCCAACGTAGCCCACGAGGTGGGCGTGGAGGGGCGCTTGGGGAATCAGGCGAGCGTGCCGGGCGCGTCAGGAACGTGGAGAGACCTGACGGGCAACGTCAACCAGCTAGCCGCCAACCTGACGACACAGGTGCGGGCCATCGCGGAGGTCGCCACCGCCGTCACCCACGGCGACTTGACCCGGTCGATCCAGGTCGACGCGAGAGGTGAAGTGGCCGAGCTGAAGGACCACATCAATACGATGATCGATAACCTCCGGCTCACCACTGAGCGCACCAACGAGCAGGACTGGCTCAAGAGCAACCTGGCCAGGTTCGCCAGCCTGCTCCAGGGCCAGCGCGACCTGGTCGCGGTGGGACGCCTGCTCCTGACAGAACTGCCGAAGCTGGTGGACGCTCAGCAGGGCGTCGTGTACCACATGCGGACCAGCGAAGGGGTGTCCTCGCTGCACCTCGTCGCCTCGTTCGCCGACCACGGCTCCCGATCACACAAGGACACGGTCGCGCTGGGCGAGGGTCTGGTCGGGCAGTGCGCCGTCGACCGAACCCGCAGTCTGATCACAAACGTGCCGGCGTCGGCCACCCCGATCAGTTCCGGACTGTTCGAGGCGGTGCCACGGAGCGTCATTGTGCTTCCCGTGCTCTTCGAGGACAAGGTGAAGGCGGTGATCGAGCTGGCCTCACTGCACGATTTCACACCGTTGCACACGGCGTTTCTCGAGCAGCTGACCTCCAGTATCGGAATCGTGCTCAACACCATCGAGACCACCATGCAGACGGAGGGCCTCCTCGAGCAGTCGCAGGACCTGGCCGCGGAGCTTCAGACCCGGCAGACGGAGCTGCAAGCGACCAACGAGCAGCTCGAGAAGAAGGCCGCCGAGCTCGTGGAGCAGAACGCCGAGGTCGAGCGAAAGAACGCCGAGATCGAGCAGGCCCGCCTGGCGCTGGAAGACAAGGCGTCTGAGCTGGCGATGACGTCCCGGTACAAGTCGGAATTCCTAGCCAACATGTCGCACGAGCTGCGCACCCCGCTGAACAGCATCCTCATCCTCGGCCAGCAGCTTGCCGAGAACGCCCAGCGGAACCTGACGGACAAACAGGTCGAGTTCGCGAACATGATCCACGCCGCAGGCGTCGATCTCATGAACCTCATCAGCGACATTCTCGACCTCTCCAAGATCGAGTCCGGCACCGTCACGATCGACGTCGACAACGTCTCGTTTGCAGTCCTGAGCGCCACGCTGGAGCGCACATTCCGGCTCGAGGCCGAGCGCCGCAAGCTCGGCTTCCAGATCACGCTCGACCCGCGCCTCGACCCCAATATCTTCACGGACTCCAAGCGCCTGCTCCAGGTGCTCAAGAACCTCCTGTCCAACGCCTTCAAGTTCACCGAGCACGGGAGCGTCTGCCTCAACGTGAGGCCCGCCGCGCAGGGCTGGCGGCCCGAGAACCGGATCCTCCCGGCGACGTCATCATTCGTGGCCTTCGAAGTTATCGACGCCGGGATCGGCATTGCCCCGGACAAGCAGAAGATCATTTTCGAGGCTTTCCAGCAGGCTGAGGCCGGCACCGGCCGCAAGTACGGTGGGACGGGCCTGGGGCTGGCCATCTGCCGCGAGCTGGTCACCCTGCTGGGCGGAGAGATCCACCTGCGCAGCGCGCCAGGCGCCGGGAGCACGTTCACCCTCTATCTGCCCCTCCAGTATTCCGGTTCGGCGAGCGCCATCACGGAAACGCCGCGGACCGCGGCGGTCAACAAGCAAACCCTCGGCGACGCACCGCAACCGATCGCGGACGACCGTGCCAAGCTGGAACCCGGACGCGCCCTCCTGCTAGTTGTCGAGGACGATCCGGTCTATGCCAACGTCCTGGTCGACCTGGCCCACGAGCAGGGCTTCCAGGTCGTCCGAGCCACCAGAGGCGCCGAGGCCCTCACCCTCGCCCGCGACTATCGGCCGACCGCCATCTCGCTCGATATCAACCTGCCCGACATGCACGGGTCGACGGTCCTATGCCAGCTGAAGGACGATCCGGCCACGCGGCACATCCCGGTACAGATCGTTACCCTCGAAGAGGACCAGCAGCACGGTCTCACGCGCGGCGCCTTCGCGTTCGTCACCAGGTCCCTGACGACCGATGCCTTGAAGGCCAGCCTGGCCCGGATCAAGGAGTACTCCGTTGCGCGGCGCAAGCGGCTCCTGATCGTGGAAGACGACGCGACCGCCCGGCTGAGTATCGTCGAGCTGCTGGCCCACGACGACATCGAGATCTCCGTCGTGGATACAGGCGTCGCCGCCCTCGCCGCTCTCAGCGAGCGCGCCTTCGACTGTGCCGTCGTCGACCTCCGTCTGCCGGACATGTCGGGATTCGCGTTGCTCGAGCAGATCCACGAGAATGCCGCGCTCCAGGGCCTGCCGATCGTGGTCTACACCGGCAGCGACCTGTCCGCCGAGGAAGACGCGCAGCTCCAGTGGCTGGCCAACAGCGTTGTCTTTAAGGGGATCAAATCGCCGGAGCGGCTGCTGGACGAGACGGCGCTCTTCCTCCACCGAATCGTGACCGACCTCCCGCCAGCGAAGCAGCGGCTGTTGGAGCAGCTGCGCGCGTCCGACCAGGGTCTGGCGGGCAGGGTGGTGCTCGTGGCCGACGACGACGTGCGCAATATCTTCGCGCTCAGCAGCGTGCTGGAGAGGCACGGGATCAAGGTCCTGACCGCGAGCACGGGGCGCGAGGCGATCGCCCGGCTCGAGCAAACGCCGAACGTCGCGGCCGTCCTGATGGACATCATGATGCCCGAGATGGACGGCTATCAGACGATGCGGATCATCCGGGAGAACCCCGCCTTCAGACGGCTGCCCATCATCGCCCTGACCGCCAAGGCCATGTCCGGCGACCGCGCCAAGTGCCTGGAGGCGGGCGCCTCCGACTATCTGGCCAAACCAGTGAACACCGACCATCTGCGGTCGGCGCTGCGGATGTGGCTCCGTCGCTAGCGATGGCAAGCGGCATGAGTGACCACGACAGGGTCGGGATCCTTGTGGTCGACGACCAGCCGAGCCAGCTGCTCAGCCACGAGGCCATCCTGCGCGAGCTGGGGGAGAGGCTGGTCACGGCCCGGTCGGGCCGCGAGGCCCTGCAGAGGCTCATGGACGAGGACTTCGCCGTCATCCTGCTGGACGTGAATATGCCGGATATGGATGGCTTCGAGACGGCGAGCTTGATTCACCAGCATCCCCGGTTCGAGAAGACGCCGATCGTTTTCGTCACGGGCGCCCAACCCACGACGCTCGATCGACTGAGAGGCTACCGAGTGGGGGCGGTAGATTATGTCGAAGTCCCCGTCGTGCCCGAGATCTTGAGATCGAAGGTGGCGGTCTTCGTCGACCTGAACCGCAAACGGCGCGACCTGCAGCGGTTGAACGACGCGCTCCAGGCCGAAATCGCCCAGCGCCGGAGCGCCGAGGAAGCGGTCCGGCATTCTCGTGAGAAGGAAGTACTGCTCCAGGAGATCCACCACCGCGTCAAGAACAACCTCCAGATCATCACCAGCCTGCTGCGCATGCAAAGCCGCGCCGTGCAGGACCCGGCGTTCAGCGAGGCCCTGCGCGAGTGCCAGAACCGGGTTGCGTCGATGGCCCTGATCCACGACAAGCTCTACAGGGCGCGCGACCTGGCCCGGGTGAGCTTCGGCGAATACGTCCGCGACCTGACGAACAACATCCTCACCTCCTACGCGCTCCCAGCTCGGAGCGTCCGCGTCAGGCTCGACATCGACGACCTGTCGCTGAACTTGGATTATGCCGTTCCGTGTGGCCTGATCCTCAACGAGTTGATGTCGAACTGCCTGAAGCACGCCTTCCCGGTCGGTCACTCGGGCACCGTCTACATCGGCTTCCACACCGAGGGAGAGGAAGAGCTCTGCCTCGTCGTCCGGGACGATGGAGTCGGTGTACCCGCAGACGTGGATCTCGGCCGCACAAGCTCCTTGGGCTGGCGCCTGATCCGAGCCCTGGTCGAGCAGCTCGGCGGCGTCGTTCAGTGTCAAACCGCCGGTGGGACCGTGGTGGAGATTCGATTCGCTCGGCAAAACGCACCGCCGGACCAAGCATCCGCAGTCAGAGAGGAATCTCCGCATGCCCAAATCTAGAATCCTGGTCGTCGAAGACGAAATCCTCGTCCGTGAGGACATCGAGGACTGCCTCGCGGGTCTCGGTCACGAGGTTGTCTCTGTCGCGTCCACCGGCGCTGAAGCCTTGAGAAAGATTCCCACGGCGCGCCCGGATCTGATCCTCATGGACATTCGCCTCAAGGGGGCCATGGACGGCGTCGAGGCGGCCCGGCAGATCCGGACAAACTTCCGGCTGCCGGTCATCTTCCTGACCGCGCACGCCGATGACGCGACCCTGCAGCGCGCCAAGGCGGCGGACCCACTCGGGTACATCGTCAAGCCCTTCGCCGAGACGACCGTCAACGCGGTGATCGAGACGGCCATGCACAAGCATGAGCTCGACCGCCGCTTGCGGGAGAGCGAGGAGTGGTTGACGACGACGCTCGGCAGCATCGGCGAGGCTATCCTGGCCACGGACAGTTCGCGGAGAATCACGTTTGTGAACCGCGTCGCGGAGGACCTGACGGGGTGGCGCGCCGAAGAGGCGATGGGCAAGGACATCGACACGGTGTTCCCGCTCAGAGACGGCCGCACCCGCGAGCCGATCCCGGGCCCAGTGGCGACGATCCTCCGGGACGGCAAAGGCATGGAGCTGGCCGCGGACACCATTCTGGTCTGCCGCGACGGGACCGAGCGTCAAATCGCCGACTCAGCGTGCCCGATCAAGGACAAAGCGGGGAACGTCATAGGGACCGTTCTGGTGTTCCGCGACACCAGCGAGCGCCTTCGGGCGGCCGAGGCCCTGCGGCAGATGCAGAAGATGGATGCGGTCGGCCGGCTCGCGGGCGGCGTGGCCCACGACTTCAACAACCTGCTCACCGTCATCAACGGCTACGCGACGCAGGCCCTCAACAACCTGACGCCCTCAGAGGGGTTGCACGCTCCGCTTCGCGCTATCCTCAGGGCCGGCGAGCGGGCCGCCGCGCTGACCCGCCAGCTCCTGGCGTTCAGCCACAGGGAGATCAACTCGCCCAGGGTCATCGACCTGAACGCCCTCATCGTGGACTACGCGAAGGTGCTCCGCAGCTTGCTCGGCGACCACGTCGAGCTGTGCGCCGTCGTTTCGCCCTCGCCCTTAGCGGTGAAGGCCGACTCTGGCCAGCTCGAAGAGATGCTGATGAACCTGGCCGTCAACGCCCGCGACGCGATGCCTGAAGGGGGGCGGTTGACGATTGAGACGGCCGCCGTGACCCTGGAGCAGAACGCGCTGGCCCCTGACCTGCCGGCCGGGCCCTACGCGCTCCTGACCGTGAGCGACACCGGCTGCGGCATGACGGAGGAGGTCCGGCAGCACCTCTTCGAGCCGTTTTTCACCACGAAGGATGTCGGGCAGGGAACGGGCTTGAGCCTGGCGGCCGTGTATGGCATCGTCCAGCAGCACCAAGGCAACCTCAAAGTCAGGAGTCAGCGCGGCGAGGGCACGACGTTCCGCATCTACCTTCCATGCCTGGCCGATGTGGCGGAGACCGCCGAGCCGCCAAAGCCGCCGATGCCGAAGGCCACGGGTTCAGAAACCATTCTGCTCGTCGACGACGAGCCACTGGTACGAGGGCTGGCCCGGGATGTTCTCGCGCCGCTGGGCTACAACCTCCTGGATGCGGCGGGCGGCCCGGAGGCCTTGCGGATCTGTGCAGCGCATCGGGGCCCGATCCACCTGCTGCTGACCGATGTATCGATGCCGGGGATGAACGGCCGGGTCGTTTCCCAGCGTGCACGCCAATTGCGGCCGGGGCTGAGGGTGATGTACATGTCTGGCTACTGCGGAGGCGTCATCGACTCCCTCGAAGTCCTCGAGCCCGGTGAGGAATTCATCGTGAAGCCTTTCAACGCGATCGCCCTGGCGAGCAAGGTCCGGGAGCTGCTTGGGCCGACGGCAGACGCAGGCGGCGCCGCTTCACCGGAGTTGACGCCTCCGGCCTAGACGCGACTTGAGATCGAGCCGACCTCCGGCGACGTGCGGTGGATCGAGCTGAAGCGCGACGACGCCGCGTTTGCGACACTGCTCGACGATATCTTGTTAATCCTGGACCAGCCTACGGCGCCTCCAGCGACCGCAAGCTGCGAGCTCTGCCGCTACAGCACCGCGGCGTAGCAGGGGACCGACCCCCGCCGGTGCCTCGAACAGCACCCGAACACGGAACGCCAACGGGGCCGAGGTTGTTGCCGTCGGAACAAAGCGCCCCCTTGCACCCACCGAAGGGATGCCACAACAGCCTGGGGCCGCCCGAAAATGTCGGTCCGACTCCCAGTTTCCCAGGAAATTGCCCCTGGGGTTCCCAGCTTGTTCCCAAACCTCTCAGCTCTAGTCTTGGCTGATGAGAATTCGTGGGATTCAGAACAGGAGGGGACGTAAATCACGAGCGCGTTTTAGTCCCAAGGATTCGGGCGTTGAGTCAACAGCACCTAACTTCTTGCGACCGATACGAACGCGCATGGCGGATTGAAAACACGGGTTCGAATCCCGTTGATGGGATGAAAGCGCTGCGCCTCCGCACACGGTGAGATTACCGTGGGCGTTGGACAACACTCGACGGCGTCAGCCGCGAGAGGAGGCGCAGCACATGGAATATATCGCGTTCGATGCCCACAAGCATTACACCCTGGCGTCGGTGGCTCGGCCGGACGGCCAGCTCGTCCGCGAACAACGGCTCCCGCATGAGCGCGGGAGCGCTTCAGCAGTTTCTCGCGCGATGTGAGCGGGGCTCTCCGGTCGCGGTGGAGACGATCGGCAATTGGTATTGGATCGTCGACGAGATCGAGGCCGCCGGCTGCGTGCCCAAGCTTGTGCACGCCCGCAAGGCGAAGCTGATGATGGGAGAGATCAACAAGACCGATCAGCTCGACGTCCGTGGGCTCAACCGGCTGCAGCGCAATGGGACGCTGCCCACGGTCTGGATCCCGCCCGGCGAATTGCGGGACCAGCGCGACCTGCCGCGGACGCGGATGGTACTCGTCCGACAGCGTACACAGCTCAAAAATCGGCTGCACGCCACCTTGGCCAAGTACGCTCTCCACGACTTCACGGTGAGTGATCTTTTCGGCGTCCGAGGCCGCGAACTCCTGCGGCAACGCCTGGAACTCCTGCCGCCGCATACGGCCTACGCGAGCCAGCACCTGCTGAGGCAAGTCGAGGAGCTGGGCGGGCAGATCCGCGCAGTTCGAGCAACGCATTCAGGCCACGTTCAAGCCGACACCGGCGATTCAACACCTCATGACGGTGCCGGGGGTGGGGCTGACGCTCGCCGTCGTCATCGCCCTCGAGGTGGGCGATGTCGCCCGATTTGCCACCGCCGAGAAGCTCGCCAGCTATGCGGGCACCACGCCGCGGGTCCACGCAAGCGGCGGGAAGACACGGTTCGGGTCGGTCACGGCCCGACGTCAACCGCTACCTCAAATGGGCCTTCGTCGAAGCAGCGAACGCGATCTGCGTGACCCGGCGACGCTCGGCCTGCCGCCACGTCAGTCGCCTGTACGAGCGCATCGCCCGGCGCAAGGGCCACCCCAAGGCCATCGGGGCGTTGGCCCGGCACCTGGCCGAAGCGACGTTTTGGATCCTGAGCAAACAGGAACCCTATCGGGAACCCAAGATCTCGACCGTGTCGTCCACGGGGGATAAGCGCGAGATTCCCCTGAGCTCCCGGAAGCTCGACCGTTGATTGCGACATCCCCCGAGACAACCATCATGCCGCTCATGACGGCGAAGATATGGCTCCGACGAAACGGGCTGATGATGCACGGCACGATGACCTGGGCAGCGCTGTCGAGGAGAGGGCTGGGCGCCTAAGTACATAGGGACTGCGGCGAATTGTCGGCGAGAGAACAGGTCGAAGACTGTCCATTGACCCGGCGCAGCGCTTTCAGAGTATGGGGATTCGAACCCGTGTTTTTCAACCATAGCGAATCGCCCTAAGGCGCCCGTGGCGGGTCCCTCGATCGGCTCAAACGCACTGAGCGGCTCACTTCAAACCGGAACAGAATGGATGGAAGTACACCGGAGGACTTAGTGGAAGCCACCGACCTGGTCTATTTTAGGGTGGGACCAGCCTAGCAGACGATCAGCCTCTCCGACTAGTCTCGCGAGCTGGAGCTGCGTAGCCAGATCGACGAGCTCGACACAGCCAGGGCGCGGGCGCAGAGTTCAGACTCGGTTCTGACTGTTTTAATTCGAGGGTACGCAGCGGCGGCTTCGCAGTAACGTCCTCTTAGAGCGTACCGGAGCCGAGCATCTTGCTGCTGTTGGCTTTTGGCGCCGGCCTTATTAGCGATGGCGCAGAAGGTCTGCCAGGCTTAGCGGTCACTTCCGTTCTCCCGCTCTCAGCGCATCCCGCGCCGCGCCCTGGACTGCGCGCCAGGGCGTCGGCTCCCATGCGGAGTCGGTGGCGCTGGTCGGCGAATGCTCCAAACCGGGTCGTCCGCAGCCGGCGGTGCTCCTCTGCGTCGTCTCTCCCCGCGTACTGGCTAGAGGACCGCCTCGACGACGCGACATAATCGGACTTGACGGCCGCCTCGCGTCGGCGAAACTATTCAACATGAATAGTTTGTCTAGAGCACGTGATGCCCGCTCGAGGTAAGGCCACCCTGGCAGCCTACCGGCAGGGCTCAAGCTCCTCGCCGTCCGCAAGAAGTCCGAGCACGGCGCGTGGTTAACGACCGTCCGGCGAGACCGGGATGAGCCAGCCCACGGCGTGGCGCTACATGCGATTCGCCGCGCAGGTCAAGGCGGGTGATCCGCGCTGGGAGGCCATCCGGCGGGAGGACCGACTCATCCGCCGGATTGAAGCGGACGAAAAGAAACACGGGCGTCCCGACCTCACCAAGCTCGCGAAGGCGTTGACCATCCTGAAGAGCAAACCCGCCCGAAGGCGGAAGGCGATCAAGACCAAGCAGCAGAAAGGACGCTGAAATCATGGGACGCATCTATCAGCAGACCGGCAGCGTCCAGTTCTACCTCGACTACGTCGACCACCAGGGCCGACGGCAGCGCGTGAGCGCGCGCACGACCGACCGCCAGGTCGCCCAGCGCAAGCTCAAGGACGTCGAGGGGCGCGTGGCCCGCGATGAGCCCGTGCTCCCGCGCGCCGAGGGCATCAAGTACGACCATCTCCGGGACGATCTGGTCACCCACTACCAGACGACGGGCTCGCGCGGCGTCGTCGAGGTTGGGTGCCGCCTGGCGCACCTCGATCCGTTCTTCCGGGGCCTGCGCGCGACCACGATCGACCGGCCCGCGATCACGAAGTACATCCAGCACCGCCAGGGCGAGGGGGCGGCCAACGGCACCGTCAACCGCGAAGTCAACGTGCTCGCACGCATGCTGCACTTGGCCGTCGAGAACGGTCGCCTCCTCCGCGCGCCGTCGCTGCGCGGGTTGAAACCCGCCGAGGCGCGGCCACGTCAGGGATTCTTCGAGCGCGACCAGTTCGAGGCCGTGGCCCGTCACCTGCCGCCCGACCTCCAGGTCGCCGTGGCGGTCGCCTACTCGTTCGGTTGGCGGATGCAGAGCGAGGTGCTCACGCTCGAACGGCGCCACCTCGACCTCAAGGCCAAGACCTTGCACTTGGACACGAGTAAGAACGGCGAGGCCAGGACGGTCTCGCTGCCCGACGATCTAGCGTCGCTCCTAACCCAGCAGCTTGGCCGCGTGGAGGCGGCGCAGCGGCAGGCGGGGCGCGTGATCCCGTTCCTGTTCCCGTATCTGAGCGGCGCTAAGCGCGTGGGCACGCGACGCCGCGACTTCCGCAAGGCGTGGCGCACGGCCTGCCTGAATGCGGGCGTTCCTGGGATGCTCCGGCACGATCTGAGAAGGACGGCCGCGCGGGACATGGAGAGGGGCGGCATCCCGCGTGGCGTGGCCATGGAGATCATCGGCCACAAGACGGAGGCCATGTACCGGCGCTATGCCATCGTGAGCGAGGCCGACCACCGGGAGGCAGCGCGGAAGCGGACTGGCATAGTTTCTGGCATAATCGCCCCACGTGCGGTGGAAACCCGTCGCGTAAGTCTGTAAGATTCCTACGCTGCGCCCGTAGCTCAGCTGGATAGAGCGTTGGCCTCCGAAGCCAAAGGCCGCAGGTTCGACTCCTGCCGGGCGCACCACTTGGAGTAGAGGTTCGCGTTCGCGGACGTGGTGGGATTGGGCCGTTAGCTCAGTTGGCAGAGCAGCTGACTCTTAATCAGCGGGTCCGGGGTTCGAGTCCCCGACGGCCCACCAACTTACGCGGCATCAGCGGACCTCGACTGGCTGGCTTGCTGTCTCCTTGCTGTCGAGCGTGGGGATGGCCAAGACGCCGTCGAGGGCCGCTGCCGCCGCGCGCAGGTGCTCCGGCGCGAGGTGGGCGTACCGCTTCACCATCGTCAGCGTGCTGTGACCCAGTAGTTCCTTCAGCTCGTAGAGTGACACGCGGCGCTGAACGGCCCAGCTTGCGAAAGTGTGGCGCAGGTCGTGCCAGTGGCGGAACGAGCGTGGCTAGACGACGGCCCGAAAAGAACGAATCAGCGTTCACCAAGGTTGCCGACGCAGCTTCGGGTCGGCGACAGGCTCGTCAGCGAGAGCGGCGAGGGCAGGTGACCGGCCGGCCCTTCACGACGGCAGGAGGAAAGACCGCCCACGCGCCAGTGAAGAAGGTCAAGCAGCCCGACGTCACGGAGATCCGCAGCTGGGGCGCGCATGAGCGCGTGGCCGTGAAGCGAGCGTGAGCCGAAAAAATATTGCCACGCGTATTGCCACGCGATAGGTCGATTGCGGGTTTTTGCCGGGTGTTTGTCGCTGACTAGTAGGGACGAGAAAAACGCCTGAACTGGCGCTTTCTGTTGAATTCATTGCTGGTGGCCCCAAGGGGTATCGAACTTAACAGATTGAACTGGCCGCCGGCACCGAGGACGAGACCTTGCTCCTGCCTGCCTCCCGGCCGCGTTAACCACGGGACTCTCCCCTCCACAAGTGATCGCCTCGCGCCTCCATCGCAGGGAAAATCCGCGCCATAACCCGTGTTTGGTCATGGTCGCGTTTTCGCTAGAGGAAGCCCCTGCCGTCCGTGCCCGGGGAGCGCCGGGCGGGAGATCTCCGGTCAAGTGAAAAGCGACAGCCTCCTGGCTGACCAAGAGGCTGTCGCGGCTGTCGTTGGTTGCGGAGGGCTGGATTTGAACCGACGACCGTTGGCTCCACAGGTCTGCCTGCAAGCCACGCCGTTCCGCGACGACCTGGATCTCCGCGGCGACGACAGCTAAATCGCCCGAACCCCACGGTCGAATCGCGCCCCCAACAGTCAGAGCATCAGCGCAGGGCTTGAGGCTCCCCGTAAATGAAGTCATCCATCACGACGAGGTCCCGGCCTCCCCGGTTACTTCCTGCCAACTCCACATCACCGCTGGTGATCCGAACGAGGAAGACCTCTTCGCCGGCGTCGAAGGCGACGCCGAGGAACGAAAGAGTCTCGTCGCCCTTGGCGGCCGGCACGAATCGGCTGAACAAGAGCGAGCCGTTGACATCGAAGTACTCGATCGTCGTGCTGTCGTGCCGGTCCACGTCAGTGAAGACGCTGCCGAATCCCTTGGTGGTCGCCGCCTGCGCGGTGCCGGGTACGAAAAAGAGGACCTCCGTGATCGGGCTCGCGAGTGCTGTGAACAGCCGCGGGCGACTGAAGACGGCGAACTTGTTCGATGCGTCCGGGCGCAGATTGTCAAACTCAATCGGCGCGGCTCCCTCCTTGGCGCTCACCTGAAAGCCGGACCCTGGCGTGAAGAAGACCACGCCGCGCGGAGAGTTCTTGTTGAAGAAGTTGGCCGGCAGGTTGTTCGGGGACGAAAAGCCGTCGGGAACGGCGTCCCAGTTGATCTCGCGGCGGCCATCGTCGAAGGAGCCGCCCACGCCGTTGTTCTTGCCAAGGAAGTTCCTGAAACCCTCGACCTCCGCCTGGATGTCAGCGGGAGTCGACCCGGCTGCCTCGAAGACCACGGGAGCGGCGAGGATGATCGCTGGCCACGCGACCGTCGCCGTTGCCACGGCGATGGACAGCCATTTGAACGCGTCCCTCATCCGGTCACAGGGACGTTCCTTCTTGCTGCTTGCCTCTCGTTCCACGGACGTACCTCCTTCTCTTAGAGTGAGTCAATGGATGGGATAGGACCTCTCGAGCTCATTGCCAACTCCCGAGGCATCACCTCCTTTCGCGATGTCCCAGAGAAAACCATCTCGGTGGCTTCGACGCGGCGGCCGCGCCGGGCCCACCGGAGGTGGCGCTACCAGTGCTCTCATCGACAAATTACGGATGGAGGAGGCGAAAGTTTCACCCAGCCGAACCGAGACCCGGCCGTGAACTTTCTTTTGGGAGCGAGAAACTTTTGGCGGTCGGCTACGTATATTGTGAGAGAGCTATGAGTGCACGGCACCTCGACGGCGCGGACGCTGCCATCGAGCGCTACGCCAGGGGCGATGAGGCGGCGTGTGCGGACGTGTACGATGCGATCGCCCCGCGCTTGCTGGATTTTCTGCGCAAGGGCGACTCGGGACCCGTTCGCCGCGGAGGACCTAATGCAACAGACACTCCTGCACATGCACAGGGCGCGCGGATCGTTCATCCCCGGCGCCCCGGTGATGCCGTGGGCCTGCGCGATCGCACGCCGACTCGTGATGGACAGCGCGCGCCGACGTCGCCTGCAACGACGCTTGTTCTCGGAAACTCCGGGTGAAGACGACCGAATGACGAACGACCCGACGGCGGTGACGGCCGCCGCCGACGATATCCTGCACACGCGTCGCCTCGCGTCGCGCATCCAGCAGCGGATCGATGCCCTCCCCGAGCTCCAGCGGACGGCTTACCGGCTCCTTCGGCAAGAAGGTCTGAGCCTCAAGCTAGCTGCCGAACGCCTCCGCTAGATCATGATTCGGTCATGTCATCCCCCGACGCATAGGGCAGATATCATCGACCGAGCGGGGCCTCACTTCCGCGACAATGTAGTGTCGATCTTCTCCAGTTCCCTTCGGCACTTCGGGCAGATGTACACCAGGATTCCGTCGACCTCCTCGATGAAGGGCCGAGCCTCAAGCCGGTCCGCGCCGACGCAGCCGTAGACGGGTCTGGAGTCGGCAGCGGCCGTCTGTCCTGGCACCGGAATCACTCCGCCGACCTGTAGAAGAAGTAGTCGGCGCTGTAGGGTCTCAACGCCTTGTGCCCGGCGTCGTCTGGCGTTGCACACGTGCTGGCATCCGGCGCCACGCCTCCGACGGTGTCCAGGCGCTGGATGAAGGTCGTCTCGGTCAGCCTGTCGCCACCCGTCGGTCCCACCTGGGTTCCCGCCACCGGCAGGAGCAGCCACGGAATCGCGCCGTCCCTGACAAATCGCGAGTCCGTGGAGGATTGCGCCGGCGGGAAGCTGTTGTTGCCCCAGACGGCGCTGGAGTCACGGGAGTCCTGCCACGTCGGCCGCTCCCGGCCCGCCTCCTCGGGGTTCGGACTGTTGAAGTGCGTCATGATCTGGTGCGCGTCGTCGCCCTCGCCCTCGACTGAAAAGAGTTGCCTGTGGGCCGAAGAACGCCCAGGCGAAGCCAGAGGCCGGACACTTGTCCGCAGACGTGAGCGCGTTCGGGCACGCGAGGCAGATGTAGTTCTGCGTCCCGATCCCGAGCCCTTTGCGGTACACCGTGTGTCCCGCCTCCACTTGCAGGTTGGCCGGCACCTCGGGCACGACGATGTCGTCCCCCCTACCGGCGAAAGCTGGCGGCGGGCTCACGACCGCCATGGTCAGTCCGAGGGCGGCGACGCCGACGATGAGGAACCTGGACGGATGGATGAACCTCTCTGACGTCTTCATGCATCTCTCCTCTGGTACTGGGTGCGCCGGTTTCCGGGCTCCTCTCCGACCAGAGGTCGAAACCGTGCGCTCGTTGACGGATTACGGACGGGTGGGAGGAGAGTTTCCGTGAGGCCGACCGAGACCGGCTGGCCGACTTTTTTCCTCCGGGGAGAAACTTTGGTGGCTCGGGTTCGTATCTTAGGACGACCGCGGAGTGCTGACTGTGGCAGACCTAGGCCGTGATGGCGCCGACGCAGCCATGGAGCGCTACTCCAGGGGTGACGAGGCTGCGTTCGCCGAACTGTACGATGCGATCGCGCCGCGCCTGCTGGGTTTCTTGCGGAAAGCCACGCGGGATCCGTTCACTGCGGAGGACCTGATGCAACAGACGTTGCTGCACATGCACCGAGCCCGTGGATCGTTCATCCCCGGGGCCCCGGTGATGCCCTGGGCCTTTGCCATTGCGCGCCGGCTGCTTTTCGATAGCGCCCGACGGCGTCGGGTGGAGCGTCGCCTGTTCTCCGAGACTCCGGCGGATGACAATCGGAGGACGTATGAACCGACCGCCCCGGCGGCACTTGCCGATGAACTCCTGCACGTGCGCCGCCTCGAGTGGCACCTACGGCAGCGGCTCGATGATCTCCCCGAGTCGCAGCGGACCGCGTATCGGCTTCTCCGCCAGGAAGGCCTGAGTCTCAAACGAGCCGCGACGGTACTGGGGACGTCCGTGACCGCCGTCAAGCTGAGAGCGCATCGCGCCTACGTGGCGTTGCGCGCCGTGCTTCGCGACGCCGAGGAAGCGTCGTGAGCCCTGGGCTCAGGGCCCGGGTGTTGGCCGCGGCGGCCGGGGAGCCGTCGCCGACACGCGCCGCAGTCCGCCGCCGGAACCGGCTCATCAGCCTGGTCGCGGCCGCGAGCGGAATTGGCGCGTTCGTGCTCTTCGGAGCGCTCATGTCGGAGAGCCACTTGTTGCGGTTGGGCGGCCAGGTGATGCCGCAGCAACACGTGGAGCGCCCCGTCTGGCTCGTCGTGACGACCGCCGGTGGTGCCGTGGCTGTCGCCGTGGCGGCGTTGTGGCTGGCACTCTCGAGAGGCCGGTCGATGCTGGGACGATCGCCCCGGCGGCTTCTGTACGGAAGCGTTCTGATACCGGTCAGCCTGTTGACATGGAAGCTGATCTCCAGCATCGCGTTCGGCGACGCCATGGTGGCGTGGCCGGACCGGCCCGGAGAGAGATGCCTTTCGTTGTCGCTCCTGGTCGCGGCCGGGCCTCTCCTGTCATTCCTCGCCATCCGCCGGACCACGCCGGTGCAGCCTGTGCTCAATGGGGCGGTCCTGGGATTTGCGGCAGGCGCGTGCGCGTGGATTGCCGTGGATCTCTGGTGTCCGGTCGCTTACGTACCACATCTGCTGCTCGGCCACGTTCTCCCGCTGTTCGTGCTCGCCGTTGCGGGCGCGCTGCTGGGGCAGGCGCTGCTATCGGTCCGGCCTCGCTGACTCGGCACAATCAGCGGGTCCGGGGTTCGAGTCCCCGACGGCCCACCAACTACTACGCGGAGTTAGGCAGGACCCCTTCGAGGGAGCAGGCGCCTTGCGTTGACGCTTGCGCTGATTCAGCGGCGGGCTTGCTGCTGGTGAGCCCTTCCAGGCGCGCGACCGCCGAGCGGAGGCCTCGGGTGCTAGGTGCGCGTAGCGCATCGTCATGGCGAGCGAGCTATGACCCAGCAGTTCCTGCAACTCCTTTAGGCTCACCCCACGCATGACCGCCCAGGACCCGAACGTGTGCCTGAGCGTGTGGAAGTTGACGTCATCGAGCTTCGCGTTGGTAACGGCGTTCTCGTAAGCCTTCCGAACGCTCTTGGTCCTGAAGACGCGCCCGGACGCCCTCGGGTTGAGGGTAACCAGCGCGTCGTAGGACTCGGAGTTGAGCGGCACCTCACGGCGCCGGCCGCTCTTCGTCATCTCGAGGCGGATGACGCCCCGACTCAGGTCCACCCGCTCCCAGGTCAGTTCCATCAGCTCGCCGAGGCGCAGGCCGGTGTTCAGCGCGACGATGACCGTGGTGCGCAGCTCCTTGTTCTTCGATTTGGCGCAGGCCTCGAGGAGCCGCGTGATCTCCTCCTGCGTGAGCCAGCACAGCAGGCCCTACGGCTCCTTCTCAAGCCGGATGCGGGGGACGTTCTCGATGGCCTCCCACTCCTCGTGAGCCAGCCGGAGTAAGTGGCGGAGCAGCGCCAGCGGGCGGTTGACGGCAGCTGCGGTCAGCCGCCGCTCGACGGCGGACTCGCCCTGGCCGATCTTGCGCGTGGTGGCCAGCCGCTTGGCCTTGTACTCGCTGATACGGCTGGCGGTGCAAGGAGTGCGGATCATTATGCAAGAAGGGCCTTCTAGATATCAAGCCTCTGATCGTGCTACAGTCGCGACGATGAGCCGCCCGAAGGTGAGGCTTGATGCCGCCGCCCTCGAGGCATTCCGCGCGCTCGGCCGCATCGGCGGCAGGAAGGGCGGCCCCAAAGGTGGAAAGGCGCGCTGGGAAGGCGTTTCGGCTGAGGCGCGCCGTGCCCATGCACGCCGGGCCGCTGCCGCGCGTTGGTCGAAGAGGAGAAAGTCGCGGTAGCGGGTCGTCTATCATGGACGGCTCATCACTTGGAAGCTCAGGAATGGCTCGAGGCCAAGCAGCCGCGCTGGGCGATCGGGCACTCAAGACGTTCTGCCTCGTCAAGGGTAGTACGATGCGGTCATGATCTCCGAGGCGCCGGGCGATGAGACAGCGCCGCGACGTGTTCGCCCTCGCTGCCCCGGCGCAAGTGCACGGACGTTTCGGGCCTACACGGAGGAAGAATACAAAGAGATCATCGCGTCTCTGCCACGAGTCCCGAAGGACCCGCGGCGCCTTCACTTGGCCTGTTGCCGGGCCGCCCGCTTCGGAAGAACATTCAGAGCGGCTGGCGTGATAGGAGGAGCGTCCCATGCAGTGGCTCATTCCCGTAACGATGGGACTGTGGGCGATCTGGACATGGTCGCACGAGCGGGAGCACGACCGCCTGACTGAGCGCACCCGGTTAGCCGCGCTGTATGTCAATCCGTTCATGTCGGCGTGCGAGGACCTGCAGAGCCGTATCTACAGCATTCTCGAGCTTGGAGGTCTTCGTACACTGCGGGAGCGCTATCCGGACGGAGCCTATGCCGAAGAGATTCTCTATCTCATCGCTCGGTACTTCGGATGGGCAGCGGCTCTATCACGCTACAGCCCCTACTCTCTGGATCCTGTCGTGATTCGCCTTGCGGAAGCAGTGCGGGACGCATTCGCCACCACCGGCGCGGGCTTCCCGGTGGGGCCGTTCAACTTCTTCCATCCTGAACAAAAAGCTCTGGGCAAGATGGTGATGAGCCGGACGCAGGGGCAACACGGCATCGAACTCGACACTATCTCTTCTTACAAGTTCCGAGAGCGACTCGCGCTGCCTGCCCTCTCGAACAGTCAATCTGTGCAGCAAAGCCTGGAGGCGCTGCGCAACGCGGAGGACGTGGAAACCCTACCGGGGCGGAATCGGCTGGAGAAGGCTCAACACCACCTCGTCGATCTGCTGCACTATCTCGAAGACAGGGAGGGCTATCGCCTCTTCGCGGGTGAACGGAACAAGTGCTCGAGCTTGCGCGAGCGTACCGCTCGGAATAGCGCACAGCGGCTGCCAGCGACTAATGGGTTCGCCCGGCCGAACCGAAGAGCTCGCCCATCGCGGAGGGCAGTGGTCAGAATTGGCCGCCGCAGTCGCGGCAGCGGTAGTGCGTGAGCCGGCCGACCTTGCCGAGGAGGGCCTCGGCCTTCGTGCTCCAGCGGGTGTGAAGCATCACGTGCAGAACGCGGTTGATTCACGATCCCGGCCAGGGGGGCCGAATGACCAAATCCGGCGCGGAGGCGTGATGAGCGCTGCGCCGTGGTGGTTGTCCGGCTGATCGAGCTCGCCAGTGGACTGGCTGGCGAGGATGCGCGGCAATGCGTTCCTGTTGCAGCCAGGCGCCCTGGATGAACAACGAAAAGGGAGTGGCTGAAAGAAGCAGTGGTCGCCCCCGGACCCTGCGGGAGATCCGGAGGCACCTTCTGATCTACGCGGGGCTCGCTCCCTTCGTCCTCATCGCATTGTTCCCGATCGTCTGGATGGCGATCACGGCCTTCAAGGAGGAGGCCGACCTCTACCGGATGGATCAGTTCCCCCTCTGGTTCCACCTCCCGCCGACACTCAAGAATTTCAAGATCCTCTTCTCCATGACGTATTTCGGCCCGCAACTGGTCAACTCGGCCCTGCTGGCGGGTTGGGTGGTGCTGATCACTCTGGTCACCGCGCTACCGGCCGGCTATGTCCTGGCGCGCCTCCGACTCCCGGCCGCGGAGATCCTCGGCATTGGGATCTTCGCCACGTACCTCGTGCCCTCTATCGTCCTCTTCTTACCGCTGGCGCGGGTGGTCGGCCGGCTCGGGCTCTTCGACTCCTGGTGGGCGCTCGTGCTTGTTTACCCGACCTTTACCATCCCGTTCTGCACGTGGCTCATGGTGGGCTTTTTCAAGACGCTCCCCCGCGACCTGGAAGAGGCGGCATGGGTGGACGGCTGTGGGCTGGTGGGCGGCATCATGCGGGTCGTGCTGCCGCTGAGCCGGCCCGGCATCATGATCGCCGCCCTCTTCGCGTTCACGCTGTCGATGCAAGAGTTGCTCTATGGCGTTGTCTACGTGGGCCCCCGGGATCAGCGAACGGTGATGGTCGGAATCGCCACGGCATTGATTCGCGGCGATATCTTCTACTGGGGCGCCTTGATGGCGGCTGGCCTCCTGGTGGGCTTACCGGTCGCGATCCTCTACGCCTTCTTCATCGACTATTTCATCCACGGGCTCACAGGTGCGACGGCCGAGTCGTGATTAGGTTGCAGGGGAGCCAGTGCGTCGAGGCGAGTAAGCCCGAGTGCCGCCGGGGCCCGTAGACCGTTTGCCAGGGAAACCTGTCACCGCCAGGGGGTTGTGTGCCGCGATGGTGAACCTGTCAATAATCGGGGGGGTGATTGAGTAGCGCATGCTGGCCCGCACCCCCGGTGTTCGTCCAGGCCGGAGAGCCTTACAAACGTAGGGAGGTAGGTAGGTCATGCCACCAAGGGATGACATCGAGCGCTTCATGCGGGGCGAGTACGCCCTGGTAGGGTTCTCCAAACTGTTCGGCTACTATCCGGTGGCCTGGGAACCGGGCAAGTTTGAGCTCCATTGGAACGCCACGGAAGCCTTCACGACAGGACAAGTCCCGGTGATTCACGGGGGCGCCGTCGCCGCTCTCCTCGATAACGTCATGGGATGGGCGACATACAGTCTGTTGGACGACTCGGAGAACTTCGCGACCGCTGACCTACAGATCCAGTTTGTGCGGGGAGCACAGCCCGGGCTGCTCAAAGCGCAGGGTTCTGTAGTTCGTCGGACGCGCGCTCTCGCATTCTGCCAGTCAGAGGCAAGGAACAGTGAAGGTCAATTGGTGGCAAGAGGCTCCGCGACATGTTCGATCTTCAAAACCACCTGAAATGGTGCGCGCCCGCTCCTGGCTCCACTCATGGCGCGGCATCGGCGCCGTCGAGCGGGCATGGCGCACCAAGGCCTACGACCTTCAGCTCACCCGGTATGACAAGAAGGGCTGGCGCGCGGCCTTCTACACGACCGCTCGCCGACGAGCGCGACGGGCACCGCGTGGGAGCGCATGCCGTGGCATGCGACGCAGCGGGCGGCGTCGGAGGCGGTAAAGAAGACCGATGTGGCGTAGTGGAGCGCAGAGGCGTGGTCCGTCCCTCCTGATCGAATTCAGGAAGGCGTTGCGGAGCAAGATCCTGCGCGTGGGCTCTTGTCCTGGCTACAGGACGTGGCAAAAACTAGAGTTGAGATGCTCGGTTTGATTTTGCGTGGGCGCTTCGTCATGATCACCACCAGATGCGTCCAGGTCTCACCCGGCGCCAAGTCACAGCCTCTCTCGCACTGTCATGGCTGTGGGGGGTCGTTCGCGGTTCCAGGGTGTCCGCGCAGGAGCGTGGGAGGTTGTCGTCGGTCGGCGAACGGATCAAGCGGCTCGAGCGACAGCTGGAGGAGTTGCGCCAGACGCTCAAGATCCCCGGCGTCTCGGCGGCCATCGTCAAGGACCAGAAACTCCTGTGGGTGAAGGGACTCGGGTCCGCGGACGTCGGGAACAAGATTCCCGCCACGCCCGAAACCAATTACCGTATCGCGTCCCTCACCAAGCCCTTCGCGTCCACGCTTCTGATGCAACTGGTGGAGCAGGGCACGCTGGATCTTGACGAGCCCATGGCGAAATATTGGCTGGATGAGCGCCGGCGGGCTGCCCCCAAGTAGCACCAAGTGGTGTGTCGAGTTAGAACGCAAAGACGCGACGCAGCGGGCGGCGTGGGAGGCGCTTAAGAAGGCCGGCGCGGATGGATAGACCTTCGTCCCGAATGGACGCCCCGAAATGCACCTTATAGGAGGGGGAAAGCGGATGAGCCGCGTCTTGGTGGACTATCTGACGGCAATAGGCTGGGGAATTGTTGGTGCTGTGTCACTGGCCGTCGGCCTGGGGATCTTGTTGCGGGTTTTTGACTGGCTGACTCCCATCAATGAGTGGGAGGAGATCAGGAAAGGGAACATCTCGGTCGCGATCATCATGGCGGCTGTCGTCCTCGCCCTCGGAATTGCAATCGGGTTTGCCATCATGCCTGTCCCGGTCTCCCGATAGGCATTGGGAGAGCCCGCAGGGAGACGGGCGATGAGGCCCAGGAAACCGCAAGCCGGGGTGAAGTGAGATCCTTGTTAGCCTCGATCCGCCCGCACCCTGGCCTCGGGTCGACGATACTGGTGTCGAGACCCAGGTGAATCTGGCTTGTTGCGCCGCCGGTATCGCCACGGTCGGACCGGCATTTGGATAGATTAGATGATGGTAGTGTGCCATTCGCCACCTAGGAGAAGCCTGTGCTGCAGTTCAATGTCGGTGAGGTAGGGAACGGACAGAATTCTCTAACACCACGCGCGGCACGGTCGTCCACGTGACTGCCAATGGCTACGTTGTTACTGTGCAGTGGTACGGTTGGCTCGGCCTAGAAGGCCGAGAGAGTACGCACCGTTCTGATGACTTGTGCGGGTTGCCGACTGAGTCATTCTTCGCAACCGGTACGAGTCGCCACAAGTAAGCCTCACCATGTGTGGGCCGAGGGGAAAATGAACGACGCCGACGCCCCTCTCTGGCACCCCTGGCTCCGCGTCAACCGCCTCCCGCGCGTGATGCTGCACACGCACTGGAGCGCGGAGGCGTGGCCGCCGGTCAGGGTCGAGTTCAGCCGAGCGCTCGCGTAACCAGCGAGATCTGGCCGCGCAGATTGATTCAGCTGAGTAGACAGACAGAAAACTGTTCTTCTGATTGGTCTGGAACCAACACTGATTGACTTCTCGCACCCCGACTACGCTTCCACGGGCCTGGGCCTGGACGCCACCAAGGTACTAGCCGGTTCCTCAGAACGAATTGTCTCGCCTCGGCTATGACGTGCACATGTGTTTGACCGACTTCGGTGAAACTGCCGAGGCAGTTGTTCGTAGCCAACTCAAGCAGAAGCTCTTTGATTGCGTCCTCATCGGGGCAGGCATACGCACGATGCCTAGCAAGTTCTTGCTATTTGAGAAGCTAGTCAACGTCGTGCATGAACACGCTCCTCAAGCCAAGCTGTGCTTCAACACGAAGCCGAGCGATACGGCGGAGGCGGTGCGGCGTTGGCTCTGAGGTGCTGCAAGCGGACGGACCAGTGATCGAATAGCCCGTGCTCGACCAACGCGGGCGGCTCCTCGTCGCGGCGCTCGGATTCGCCGGATGCCCCCTGCCCTCATACGACCCATGGGAGGCGCTAAAGAAGGTGGGCCTGGATGGCTAGGGAGCAGCCCGAGAAGAAGAAGCCGGGGCCAGCAGCGCCTTCCTCGCCGAGAAGCGAATATCGAAATGCGTCAGACACAGCCAGGCACCATTCAGGCCGACAACCCCCTCCTCCTGACAGCCCGAGTCGACACAGCGGGCGGCATCGGGGGTCATCAGATTTCCCCCGCGCCTCACCACAGCCCAGCCGGATGATTGGAGTTCCCACGTCACGTCACGATGGCGCCGATCCATGTGGCGTCTCTCGGTCGGCAGTGGCCTCTGGCTTCTGCGCCGTTCCCCTGCGCGACGGTCGAGAACCACATCCCTGCTCTCGTGCGCGAATTCATGCTTGAGGTACTGATTTTGTTTGGGATCGGTGCGCGACACGATGAAGACTAAGTCTGCCATGACCGCCTCCGCTGACTCACTTGCAGCCGGTAATTCACTCCAGAACGGACGCCCGGGCGACGCCAAGCACTCGGCGCAGTGCGTGGGAGGGCTAAAGGGTCAGAAGACTCCGCGACCAGAGAGACGGCAGGCGGACACGGTGAACCGTGGGAGACCCGTCGGCCGACGCGTGCGATCCTCTTGGATCTGGCGGACGGAGGCCCTCATAGCCACTCGTATGCCAGAGGAATGTTGGTTGGACAAGACAGGGGTTCCCCTGAATTACCCTCTACGAAACTACTGATAGTTGGTAGTTTCGCCCACAAGACAAACAGCTGTTTTATAAGGATGGTTGTTTGAATCCGAATTACGTCTTCAGGTGGGAGCCTGGGGCGCATGACGGCGGACAGCGTGACCGGCACACGCCTCTGGGCATCCCTGCGGAGCGAGATCCGGTGCGCGGGGTGGTTCAACCAACGTCGAGGTCGCCGATTTCCGTAATCGCCTTTCCAACGCTGGCCTTGAGCGCCCTCTCGACAGCGTCCACCGACGGTCGCTGGTCCTGTTCCACTTCTATGCCGCCCCACGCTTCTTGCCCTTCGTGCTCGACGGTCAGCGACAACCGGCTGCCGAACCGCTTCACGCTCTTGAGCACACCCTCACCAGGCTGCACGATCATGGGGCCGATCTGGACCAGCAACTGCGGCGGCCATACATGCGTAACCGCCCTTCCGTCTACTCTGGTAACGTCTCTGAGTTTCATCAGGGCTACTCCTTTGCTCGTCCTAGAAGGAGTTCAGGACGCCACGCGAAAGCGACGCCGCAATTCGCGGCAACCGCATCACCCAAGACGAGCCGAGCAGGGCCATCTGCTAGCTGATGATGATTTTGTTGCGTCTTGGCTGAACTTGGGGGGCGCCAGACGCATCATCCGATCGACGATGCGTCCGCGCTTTCGCGTCCCTATTCGGATCGTTTCGGCGCTTCTGGGACCGGCTCGCTCTGGCCCCGGGATAGTCTGGTTAGAACCTTACGGCCGTCATCTTGCTCTTGGTACATCGCGACCACAATCATGCCCTTTTCGAGGGCTCCTGGATTGAACTGCGCTCCTCGCGGCGTTAGCAGCTTCGTGCCGTCGGCGAGAGTGAGCTCGGTTCCAGACTCGTCAACACTCTGCACCCGACCAACGAGTATCTTCTCTTCGGATTGCCTCTGAGCCAGCGCGTAGAGTGGGACGGACGCAGTCAGTACGACGAGACCTACGAGCATCAATAACTTATTCACTGAACCCCTTGTGCCGCCGAGTCGTGCGGTACTCATCGAGATTTGTCACCGTGATAGCCCGGTTCCGCGCGTGAATCCACTGGGGCATTCCCGCAACTCGAGCCCAGGGCTTTCCCCTAGAAGGTGGGCAGGGAACGCCGAGCATCGCCCAGGTGGACCCGTTCAGCGGCCAAGAGCTTCGCGAGATCCTCGCCGCTTCTGACCGTCGAGTCCCGTTTGCCTTGGCCGGCCGCCGTCGAGGGAAGCTCCATCCAACATCGCCTGACCGTGAAGTGACCGTCCGCGCGGCCCCACTCCGGTAACTGCAGCCCGCACACCGCCAATAGTTCAGGTCTGCTAGACTCCCCGCCAGCCATCCCCATCGAGGTGCCCATGCGGCTGATCGGGCTCGCGGTCGTTCTCGCTGTCAGTCTCACTCTTGCGCCGCTCGCGGCTGGGGGACCGGTTCCAGAAAGCCCTTGCAAATTGAAAGGACTCTCCCACACATGACCTCACCGTCTCCTGAGGTACGGGTACCGCTCACCGGGATTTGGCTGTCGGCGGAGCCGATACAGACGCCGATCGACACGCTTGTCATCGACATGCTGGCGTCCAACCTGGCGAGCCGCGCGCTCCGCGAGGCGGAACTGGAGGAGCTGAGGCGGGGGGTGAAACTCGCTGACGTGGCGCTCGAGTATCTCGGTCTCCGGACAATCAGCGTCGATGGAGACGGCGACCCCCCGCTCAGGGTAGTAGCGTCCGACTCTCCGCGCGACTCGTGGCGCGACGCGCTGGTCCTGCCCGAAGGCGACCGACCCATCGGCATCCTGATCAACACCGCCGACGCGGGACCGCTCGTGCTCGTCCACGAGGTCTTTGACAGATTCACGGAGCCCGAGAAGGAGCTGGTCCGGCGGTATGCCGCGCTGGCCATTCGTGGCGAGCCGCACGAGGCCATCGTGGCCGCCCTGCGCACCGGGGTCGGAGAAGCCGGGTTGACAAAGGGGCTGAGGGCGATGAGACGCTCCGTTCGGTTGCTCGACCCGACCGTCCTGTTCAGCCCTGACGGCGCCACCCGCGTCCAGCTCGGCAGCCTGTCGCGCACGACGAAGGACATCCTGCGCGAAGGACTCCAGGGCGACTACCTGTTCATCCTGCCGGCGAGCTTGTTCGAGGGCAGGACCAATTACGCCGACATCGAGTTCCTCGTCTACCTAAACTTCTTCTTGCGCCAGCAGACGCGCACGCGCATTGCCGGCACCTCCCGGCAATGGCACGTCCTCCATCGGCTGCTCACTCTCACGCTGTTCGGCCTCTTCGACCCGGCGGCACCGGAGACGCCGTCCTTCGAGAAGCTCGCCGAGACGTACGGCGTCGGGTCGCGCGAGACGTACCACTTCCTGCGCACCGCCCATGAGCTCTATGCCGCGCGCCACGATGGCAGCCCGGAAAGCCCGCTCCTCGGGGTCGACGCGTACGTGGACTTCTTCACTCTCGACGGCGAGGCGACCGTCATCCCGTTGCCGTCGGCGGAGGTGCGAGTGGCGCCCTCCGGGCGCGGGTTCGACGTTCGCATCGCCCAGCCGGACGGCCGGTCGAGCGAGAAGAAACTCGAGGTGGGGACGCCGCCGCGGCTGCTCCGGCCCATCCCCGCCGAGCTCCGCGAGGCCATTCAGTTCGCGAGCGACCGGCCGCGGTTCGGGGTCACACCTCTCGGAACCAGCCACGGCTTCGACGCGAGTGGCGACTTTACGAGCTTCATCATCTGGGTTAACGGCAAGGGCATCCTCGTCGATCCGTCCTCGGAAGCGCTCGCCTACCTCGACCAGATCGGGGTCGCGCCGGCGGATGTGCTGTACGTGTTCCTGACCCACGTCCACGCTGACCACGATGGTGGGCTCGTCGAGAAGCTAGTGAGCGGGAGCCCGACGAGGGTGATCGCCTCGGACCCCGTCTTCCGCGCCTTCGTCGAGAAGGCGCGACTCCTCACAGGGCGCGACTTCGAGGGAGAGCGCTTGGTGACTCACATCTCCGCGAACCCGGGCAATCGAGTGCGGATCGAGGTGGCGGCCGACTACGCTGAGCTCGAGACCCGCTGGAACCTCCATCCGATCCCGACCAACGGCTTCAAGCTCACGTTCGGCGGGCGGACGTTCGGCTACTCGGGAGACACCCAGTACGATCCTGCGACACTCGAAGATCTCCGGCGCCGCGGGATGCTGGCGGAGGCGCACTTCCAAGACCTGATGTACTTCTTCTGGACGCCGGACGGAGAACCCACCGTCGACCTTCTCTACCACGAGGCCGGCATCCCTCCCATTCACACCGACAAGGAGGCGCTGCGCGCCCTGACCGACGCCATCACCAGTAAAATGTCCCTGGTCCACATCGCGGACGGGGAGGTGCCCCGAGGCTTCGCGCCTAGCAAGCCCCGCCTCTTCGCGACCCAGGTCCTCCTGCCGACGACGCCGCGTTCTCGGCGGCGCGTGCTGCTCGGGGCGATGCGGCACGTCGCCTACCTATACGACATGTCGTCCACCACGCTCGAGACGCTGCTCCACGGCGCGGAGATCGTCACCAACTTCCCGGATGAGGTCATCATTCGGAAGGGGCCGGTCGCCCCCGGGGAACCCATGCATTTCCAGATTGTCGCCGACGGACGGGTGAGCGTGCGTGACGGCCGCCGTGTCATCACGACGCTGAGCAGGGGCGACACCTTCGGCGAATGGGGCATCGGCCAGCAGCGCGGTTTCCGCGCGGCCGACGTCGTGGCCGACCGCCCCACCCAGGCGATCCGGCTCAGCGAAGAGCAGTACCACTGGTTGGTCGGGAAGCACCCGGTGATCCAGGAGCGGGTCAACAAGATGAGGGGCCTGCTCCCGCGGCTGCAACTCGCCCAGGAGCGCGCCCGACTCAAGGCGGCGTTGGAGCCTGGCGCCAGGAGCGTGATCGAGCACATGACCGCGAGTCAGCTCTCCGGCTTCGCAATCTTCAGCCTGGTCAAGGAGTTCAAGCAAGGTCATCACGTCTTCGTCGAGAAAGACAAGGCCGACGGGTTCTACGTCCTCCTGTCGGGCCACCTCGCGGTCGGGACCGAGGGGCGGTTTACCAGCGAACTGAGCGAGGGCGACGTCTTCGGAGAAATGGGCCTGCTGGAAGGCGCAACTCGCGAGGCCAGCGTCACCGTCGTCTCCGCCGATGCCGAGGTTCTGTTCATGAGCACGCAGAGCTTCCAGCACCTTTTGCACACGATGCCAGCCTTCGCCGGAGGGATCTGGGGAGACTGCAGCCGGCCGTCGCGAGCTGATTCGCCGCCGCCCGCAGCGCGCGGGCGCAGGCCACGGCGCTGACTCTGTGGTCAGTTGGTCCCGGCGTCGCGCGCTCGCCGGATCGTTAGCTTCTCGTGTGCGGGCCGAAGGGGAAGTGAACGACACCGACGCCCGCCTCTGGCACCCCTGGCTCCGTATCAACCGCCTCCTGCGCGTGATGCTCCACTCGCGCGCTGGAGCGCGGAGGCGAGGGCTCAGGTACGTGTCGAGTTCAGGAGGGCGCTCGCGCTGAGGAGCCAGATTCGGCGCGCGGGGTGGTTCAGACCTCCGGCCTGAGAACGGACTACGGACGATCTTCGATCCTTGTCCACTTGATGGAGTAGCGGGCGGGTGCTTTGGCTCCCGAGAGTTCGCCGTACCAGACTCGCCCTTGGCTATCCAGACCTACCAGACCGACTGCCCCCGCGTTCCCTTGCACCACCACTTGAATCTGAACTAGACCGTCCATGCTATTTGCCCTCCTTAGAGATCGTTCGCTTTACACTGACCCGCTCGTGTGCGCCCCACGTCCGAATCTCCGTCACGCCGGGCTTGTCCACGCGTTGGAGCCGCACATGAGCATTCTTCCCGCCTGCTGTGGTGAATGGATGGCCAACGACTTCCCATTTATCAGTCTCGTCCGTGATGCGGTCCCCGACTTGGAGTTGCATGGGGAGGATGCGGGCTGTCGGATGACGGGACCGGCTCAGACCGTTTCGCAGACTGGTGCCTAGAGGTCACAGGTCGCGGCGACTAATCATCCCCGTCCTTCGTACCTCGATTGGATCGCTGTCTTGAGCCGCTCGAGATTCACATCTTTGAGGTCCGCGCTACCGAGCTTTTCGTGGTCGGCTTCGTAGAATCTGTAGAGCCCAACGGCATCGAGGATCTTCCCGAATGGTCGCCCGGCGCGAAGGACCCGGATGAACGTTCCTTCAGCGGTGGTGCTGTCTACCTTGAACGTAATGGCCATGAGAGGGTTCCGTTGGGTCGGTCCTCCTCTAAGATACGCCCCCGATGCTCCATTCAACGACACCACAGTCGTCTGACGCGCACCCAGCCTGGCGCTCGGCCCGCGCAGCCTGCCGTGCCGACCCCGATGATGCGACTCACACGAACGGCCTCGCTGATCGTCCCCTCTCCCTGCTCACCTCGGCCGCGACAGCCTACGCCGAGTGTGCGTGGGATAATGTGGTTTCCCTCGGAATGCAGCGCGACCTAGCTGCTTGTTCCCCCCACTTTGTCTCCCCGTCACTTTCCCTGTCCTGGTGACGTCCTCCCGACTCACCCTCCGTCGACCGATTGTCACGCTGGCCGCGGGAGCCGGTCCCGGAGCTCGCTCGCCAGCTTGGGATCTCGCTACGCACGACCCGCAAGTGGCTGGCCCGCTATCGCACCGAGGGCGTGGCGGGCCTCAACGATCGATCGAGTCGCCCGCACGCGAGTCCGCGTGAGACGGCCCCGGCTATTGCCCTCGGCATGAAGGTGCTGCGGCTGCAGCGTTGGACGTGTGGTCAGATCGCCGGGGCGGTCGGGGTGAGCGCGGCGACGGCCGCCCGGATCCTACGCCGCGCCGGCTTGTCGCGCCGTGGGCGGCCGGCGCGCCCGCGGTGCACGCTATGAACACCGAGCCCCGGGGACCTGCTGCATCTGGACACGAAGAAGCTTGGCCGCATGCCGGGCTCGGCCACCGCATCACGGGCGAGCGTGGCGATCCCCAGTGAGCGGCCCAGGGTAAACGCAAGCCGGGCGTGAGGTCCGTGTTACCCTTGGTCCGCTTGCACTCCGGCCTCTGTTTGACGCTCATAGTGTCGAGACCCAAGTGTATCTGGCTTGTTGCGTCGCCGGAATTGCCACGCTCGAGACCGGCATTCGGATGATGGCTTTGTATGCCATTCGCCAACCAAGGAGAAGCCTGTGCTGCACTACTATGTCGGTGAGGTAGTCGAACGGAGCGAATTGTCTAACGCCACGCACACCACGCGCGGCACGGTCATCCATGTGACTGCCAACGGCTATGTTGTGACTGTGCAGTGGTACGGTTGGCTCGGCCTAGAAGGCCGAGAGAGTACGCACCGTTCCGATGATCTTGTACGGGTGTCCGACTGAGCCAGTCTTCGCAACCTGTACGTCGCCACAAGTAAACCTCAGCTAAATGTGTGGGCCGAAGTGCAAGTGAGCGACACCAACGCCCGCCTCTGGCATCCCTGGCTCCGCATCAACCGCGTCCTGCGCGTGATGCTACACACGCGCGCTGGAGCGCGGAGGCTTGGGCTGAGGTCCGGGTCGACTTCAGGAAGGCGCTCGCGCTGAGGAGTCAGATTCGGCGCGCGAGTGCGCCGAGAGTCCCGCTCAGTCCCTGAGGCGAGGGACGAGAAGTCGAGCGGCAACGCGCGGTTGCGCGGAACTGAGAGGGCCGGCGGCGAGCCGGCCCTCGTCTCTTAATCAGCGGGTCCACGGTTCGAGTCCGTGACGGCCCACCAATCACGACGGGCAGCTTCCAGAGCAACGGAAAGCGCCCGTTCGATTTTCGGTCAGCGGGTTTCGGCTCCGTGGTTTGCCTCTAGCTCGCGACCACTGCTTCCTCCGATGAATCCGCCGGCGCCCTGCGCGTCGTAGACGCGGATAGCAGGTCCAGACGACTCGACCAAGGAGGGAGCCATGAACCAGTTCCTGTGTCGAGGCGCCGCCGGGCGCCTCTCGCGCGTGTCCGTCACCGCCGTGTTGCTCGGCCTCGCGGCGCTCGCCCACCCGGCGTGGGCGTGGGCCACCGAGTCGGGGTGCGGGCGCGTGTATCTCGCCAACACGCAGAACGAGCTGCTCCGTCTTCGAAGCACCGCGGAGATCTTCGAAGCTGTTGCCGAATTCGGCGGCCGTAGCCGTTCGGTGGCAATCCGCGACCGAACGTTCATCTCCGGCCTGGCCGACGGCGAGACGCTGGTAGGAATCGACTTTCGTCCGGCGACCGGGGTGCTCTACGCCGTCGGTCGGATCGGCGGGAGCGGCGCCGGTCAGCTCTACACGATCGATCTGAAGAGCGCGTACGCCACGGCCGTCGGCGCGCGCACGATTCCGCTGCTTGGCACGGCGTTCGGCGTCGACTTCAACCCGGTGCCCGATCTTCTGCGGATCGTGAGCGATGCCGGGCAGAACATCCGCGTCAGGCCCGGCGACGGCACCGTCGCCGGAACCGATGCCAACCTGGCCTACCCGGCGATGGGTGATCCGAACGCGACCCGGCTCGCACGCGTGGTCGCTATCGCCTACACCAATCCCGATGCCGACGCGCAGACCAACACGGTCCTCCACGACATCGACGTGAATCGGGCAGCCGATGCCGACCGCGACAGCGACGTGCTCGCCATTCAGGTTCCGCCGAACGGCGGCGTGCTGAACACGGTCGGTAGTCTCGGCATCGACGCCGACGATCTCGTCGCGTTCGACATCGGTCCAGACAACGAGGCCCTCGCGGCGATCCTCCGGGTGGGCAGCGCGTCCTCGCACCTCTATTTCATCGATCTGCCGTCCGGCAACGCCGTGGACCTCGGACGGATAGGCAAGGGCGAGCTCATCGTGGGCCTGGCGATCCAGCTCGGTCCCCAGTGCGTCCGCCGGTAACGTCGCGGTCCCTGGCGCTGGAGCTCGGGCGAGGGTGGCTTCGCGGCCACCCTCGCTGTTTCTCGAGACCGTGAGCCAATCAAGCGCCGCGCGGTCTGGAATTGGAGGAGTACAAACGGAACGATCACCCGGATACTGAACGCCACATCATGTCTCAGCGCGTAGTCGACATCGGGAAGCGAGTTGAGGACACCTCGCGTGGCGTGCCGGAGTCCGCCCATGCGTGGATGCGGCTCTGTGCCGCGCTGTTGCTCTCGGCCATCGGCGGCGTGGGCATGTGGTCGGTGATCGTGGCCCTCCCGGCGGTCCAGGCGGAGTTCGGCGTCGCGCGCTCCGCCGCCTCGCTGCCCTACACGATGACGATGATCTGCTTCGGCTTCGGCGGCATCCTGATGGGCCGGCTCTCCGATCGCTACGGCATCATCGCGCCCGTCGTCGGCGGGGCGATCTCGCTGGGGTTCGGCTATGCTGCCGCCAGCCAGGCGACCAGCCTCGGACAGTTCATCCTGACCCAGGGGCTGCTGGTTGGAGTTGCCAGCTCGGTCGCGTTCGCACCGCTCATCGCCGACACCTCGCTCTGGTTCACCCGTCATCGCGGCATGGCCGTGGCGATCATCGCGAGCGGCAGCTATCTCGCCGGAACAGTCTGGCCGCCCGTCGTGCAGCACTTCATCGAGAGCTGGGGCTGGCGCCGGGCATATCTGGGCATCGCCGTCTTCTGTGTGGTCACCATGCTGCCGCTGGCGTTGGCCCTGCGGCGCCGGTCGCCGCTGACCGAGACGACCTCCGCGACAGCGCATGTCGTGTCGCGATCGCCGCGACCCCTGGGGATGTCGCCGGCCGCGCTGCAGACCGTGCTGGTCATCGCCGGCCTCAGCTGCTGCGTCGCGATGTCGATGCCGCAGGTCCACATCGTCGCGTACTCCGGTGATCTGGGGCATGGCGCGGCGCGGGGCGCGGAGATGCTGTCCTTGATGTTGGGCTTCGGCGTCGTGAGCCGTCTCGTGTCGGGCTGGATTTGCGACCGCATCGGCGGCCGGCGCACGCTCCTGCTGGGATCGAGCCTGCAAGCGCTGGCGCTGGCCTTGTTCCTCCCCTTCGACGGACTCGCGTCGCTCTACATGGTGTCAGCGCTGTTCGGGTTGTTTCAGGGCGGGATCGTGCCGGCCTATGCCGTCATCGTCCGGGAGTTCTTTCCTCCCGAAGAGGCCGGCGTGCGCGTAAGCACCGTGCTGATGGCCACCGTGTTCGGCATGGCGCTCGGCGGCTGGATGTCCGGCGTGATCTTTGATCTGACCGGCTCCTACCAGACCGCGTTCCTCAACGGCATCCTGTGGAACCTTTTGAACATCGGCATCGCCGTGGGCCTGCTGCGGCGACCGGGAACACCGGTCGAGCACGCCCGGCTATAGCGCTCCCCGGAGATCGGCCCGATCCCGCGAGATCGGGCATATTTCCAGAAGCTTCAGGAACTGTGACGTGCCCGAATCAGGGCGCCCCCGCGCTAAGCCTCTGATTACTCACACCTCGCTCTCAGGCACGACTTCTGCTGACGGTGGGCTAGACGTACGAGACCGAAAGGGGCGCCGCGAGTAGCGGGCTCCGAGCCGAGGACGATGTCATGACGATCACCGCGACAACATTGGATGGGGTGGGCACCAGTCTGAACGACGCCGACGTCGAAAATCTGCGGCGCAGCATTCGCGGCGAGCTCGTCCTCGCCGGGGAAGCGCGGTACGACGAGGCGCGGCGGGTATGGAACGGCAACGTGGACCGGAGGCCCGCCCTCATCGTGCGATGCCTGGGCGTCGCGGATGTCCAGCAGGCTGTGAACTTCGCCCGATCACTCGGCGTGCTGGTTTCCGTCCGCGGCGGCGGCCACAGCGCTCCCGGATACGGGACCAACGACGGCGGCGTCGTCATCGATCTGTCGCTCATGAAGGGCATTCGCGTCGATCCCGACGCGCGCACGGTCCACGCGCAGGGTGGCGCGTTGTGGCGCGATCTGGATCATGAAACGCAGGCGTTCGGTCTCGCGACGACGGGCGGCACGGTCTCCAACACCGGGATCGCGGGATTGACCCTCGGCGGCGGCCTCGGCTGGCTGATGGGCAAGCACGGATTGACCATCGACAATCTCCTCTCGGCCGACATCGTGACCGCGGACGGCCAGTTCCGCCGGGCGAGCGCGAAGGACAACCCGGATCTCTTCTGGGCCCTACGAGGCGGCGGCGGCAACTTCGGCGTGGTGACGTCCCTCGAGTATCGGCTGCATCCCGTCACGCAAGTCCTCGGCGGACTCGTGATCTATCCGCTGGATCAGGCTCGCGACCTCCTGCGGTTCTATCGCGACTTCGCCGCCACCTTGCCCGACGAGGCTGAGGCGTACGCGGCGCTGCTGACGGCGCCGCAGGGGATGCCCGTCGCGGCGCTGATCCTCGGCTACAACGGGCCGATCGCCGAGGGTGAAAAGGTGCTCGCGCCCGCGCGGAAGTTTGGCAAGCCCGTCGCCGATGTCGTTGGACCCATGCCGTACGCCGCCCGCCAGCGGTTGCTCGACGAGCCCAACGCCACGCACGGTCTCCAGCGATACTGGCGCTCGGCGTTCACCGAGCAGATCTCCGACGGGCTGATCGACGTCATGGTGGAAGGCGCCTCGAGCTTCAGCTCGCCGCTGAGCGCCTTGCTCTTCTTCCACATGCACGGGGCCATGACACGCGTCTCGCCCGCGGCCACCGCCTTCGCGCCGCGTCGCCCGCAGTTCGATTTCGACGCTATCGGCCAGTGGACCGACGTGGCAGAGTCCGCGACGCACACGGCGTGGGTGCGGGCGCTCTGGGCCAAGCTGGAGCCACATCTGCAGGGCAGCGCGTACGTGAATCACCTGGCGGCGGACGACCGGCCGGAAAAGGTACGCGCGTCGTTCGGCGAGAACTATGCCCGACTGCGCGCGCTGAAGGCGACGTACGACCCCAAGAACTTGTTCCGCGTCAACGCGAATATCGCGCCCTGACCGATCGAGACGAAGTCCAGCGCCGGCCTTGAGGTCGCCACCGGCGCTGAACGCGGGGGCTGGGTTGGCCAGCCCCCGTTTCCTTTCGTGTCGCCCGCTGATGCGGGAAGGCGCTCCTCTCGGCTGGTCCGATCGACACGCGCTCATTTCGGGGTGTAGCCTGAAACGAGACGTTCCCTGTCGATTTTTCGCCTCGCCGTTCGATCTATAGATGGACGCGACAATAAGCAGATAGACGCGACAGCGCGGCGCAGAGGAGGCATCCATGCCGAAGATCACCCAAAGAATCACCGCGTGCCTGTGGTTCGACAACCAGGCCGAAGAGGCCGCGAATTTCTACGTGTCGATCTTCGAGCAGTCGAGGGTCGGAGCGATCACCCGCTACGACGATGAGGCGTCGAAGGTCGCCGGCCGACCGAAAGGCTCGGTCATGACGGTCGAATTCGAGCTCGACGGGCAGAAATTCACGGCGCTGAACGGTGGCCCGCTCTTCAAGTTCACCGAAGCCATCTCTTTCGTCGTGAACTGCGAGAACCAGAAAGAGGTCGACCACTTCTGGGACAAGCTCTCGGCCGGCGGCGAGGAAGTCCAGTGCGGCTGGCTCAAGGATCGATTCGGCGTCTCGTGGCAGGTCGTCCCCACCGTCCTGGTCGAGCTGCTGCAGGACAAGGACCCCGAACGTTCCCGTCGCGTAATGTCGGCGACGCTGAAGATGAAGAAGCTCGACGTCGACGCGTTGCAGAAGGCGCACCAGGGACGGTAACGCGGGCGTCGGCGCCGCCCGGCCGGGTCACTCGTAACGCTCGGCGCTCCAGTGGCGGGCGACGTCGAGCAGGGTCGGGATGACGCGGGGGTCGCTCGCGCATGCGACGATCCCCGGAAGGCGAAACATGTTGGCGCGCTTGTCGCGCCACACCCGGCGAAAGTCGACGCGCGCACCGGTGTGCGCCCAGACCGCATCGCCGCCAAGCGCCCGTGCGACGTGCATGCACACCGGGAAGTCGTAGACGTTCGGGGTGTGAAAGAGGGCGCCGCCCAGGTACCCGTTCGCCATCAGCGGGAAGAGGCTCCCCGGCGTGTCTCCGCCCAGGACGCCCTCGAGTCCGGCGGCGCTGACCGCGCGCGCCCGCTCCGCCTCGCGGCCGAGGAACCCGCTGACGAGGATGCGCCGGCTCTCGCGCGGTCGATCGGAGGCGATGGGCGGTAGTGCGTCCAGCGCCGGCCGGGCCGGGCGCGTCCAGTCGTCGGGGCCGAGCACCATGCGGTCATCGCGAACCTCGAGCCAGGTCCCGGCGGCGCCTTCCTCCGGCAAGTACACCAGGGAATAGCGAATTGCGTCCGCCGTGCGCGCGTGGACCATGACGGCGTAGCGGTGGCCGGTCCGGTCGCGGTACTCGCGGGTGCCATCGATGGGATCGATGGCGAGCACCCACTCGCTCTGCTCGGAGAAGCGGCCGAGATCCCCCGACGCTTCCTCGGCTTCGATTCGACAGCCGCGAACGATCGGGCCCATGTCGCGCAGCGCGGCGACCAGGATCTCCTGCACCGCCAGGTCCGCGAGCGTGAGCGCATCGGTGTCCGCGGATCCGGAGTGCTTTCCGGTGAGCGAGATATCGTGCCGGCGAAGCTGACGCGCGAGGGCGCCCGACCAGCGGACGGCGCGCGGCAGCTCCGCCGACAGGAGCTGGAGCAGATCGTTCACGCCGGCCCGGTCAGGCGCGGTTGACGGTGCTCACCACCGCGCGCACGGACGCGGTCACGATGTTGGCGTCGAGCCCCACGCCCCAGCGCGTCCGGCCGCCGATGCGCGCCTCGACGTAGGCCGCGGCCTTCGCGTCAGCCCCCTCGCTGAGCGCGTGCTCCGAGTAGTCGGTGAGCTCGACGACGATGCCGGCGCCACGCAGGGCGTCGACGAACGCGTCGATCGGCCCGTTGCCGTGACCCTTGAGCCATCGCTCGGCGCCATTGAGCTGCACGTGCGCCTCCACGGTGGCGTCGCCGGTGTCCGCCGTCGTGATGACCGGGTGGCCGATCAACACGAGCGGCCGCCCCGCGGTCAGGTAGGTCGACTCGAAGGCCGACCAGATCTGCTCGGCCGTGATCTCGGTGCCGCTGGCCTCGGTGAGCTTCTGAATGACCGACGAGAACTCGATCTGCAGCCGGCGCGGCAGATCGAAGCCGTGCTCGAACTTCATGATGTAGGCGACCCCGCCCTTGCCCGACTGGCTGTTCACGCGGATGACCGCCTCGTACGAGCGGCCGAGGTGATGCGGGTCGACCGGGAGGTACGGCACCTCCCACACGTCGTAGTCCTTGCCGAGCGCCTCGAAGCCCTTCTTGATCGCGTCCTGGTGCGAGCCGGAGAAGGCCGTGTAGACGAGATCGCCGACGTAGGGATGTCGCGGATGCACGGGGAGCCGGTTGCAGTGCTCGACCGTGCGGCGTGCGGCGTCGATGTCGGAGAAGTTGAGCTGCGGGTCGATTCCCTGGCTGAACAGATTCAGCGCGAGCGTGACCACGTCGACGTTACCGGTCCGCTCCCCGTTGCCGAACAGGGTTCCCTCGACCCGGTCAGCGCCGGCCATGACGCCGAACTCGGCGGCGGCCACCGCGGTCCCGCGGTCGTTGTGCGGGTGCAGGGAGAGCACAATCGTGTCACGGGCGCGGATGTTGCGGCAAAACCACTCGATCTGGTCCCCGTAGACATTGGGCGTCGCCATCTCGACGGTGGCCGGAAGATTCAGGATGACCGGCCGCTGGACGGTCGGCTCCCAGACGTCCATCACCGCTTCGCAGATCTCCTTGGCGAAGTCGAGCTCCGTGCCGGTGAAGCTCTCCGGCGAGTACTGGAAGTGGACGTCCGTCTCGGGAACCGTCGGCACGAGCTGGCGACAGAGCTGGGCGGCGCGCACCGCGATGTCGACGATGCCGGCCCGGTCGAGGCCGAACACCACGCGGCGCTGGAGCGTCGACGTGGAATTGTAGAGGTGCACGAGCGCCTGCCGCGCCCCGCGCACCGATTCGAAGGTGCGCTCGATCTGCTCGGGCCGGGCCTGGGTGAGGACCTGAATCATGACGTCCTCGGGGATCAAGTCCCTCTCGATCAGCAGCCGCACGAAGTCGAAGTCGGGCTGGGAGGCTGCCGGGAAGCCCACCTCGATCTCCTTGAACCCGCAGCGCACCAGCAGATCGAACATCTGGCGCTTGCGCTCGACGTCCATGGGATCGATCAAGGCCTGGTTGCCGTCGCGCAGGTCCACGCTGCACCAGCGAGGGGCCCGGGTGATGACGCGACCCGGCCACGTGCGATCCGGAAGCGGGATCGGCGTGAACGGGCGATAGAGATGAAACGGCATCGGTGCGGGCGGACCGGCCTTCGGCGCCACAGGTGCCTCCTTGCGCAAACGTGTTCAGGGCAAACAAAAAAGCCTCCCCGGGTTACGGGAGAGGCTTTTTCGGCGCGCGCCCTCGGGGACGCGCGCCTAGTTCAGGGACAGGCTCGCGAGCGGGAAATCCGCGCTCGTCGTCCTCGCGCTCTCAAAGGTCATGGTACTCATGTGCCCGGTTATTGTCGGGGTTCCGCGCGCCATTGTCAACTGGGTTGGTTTGCGGGTAGCCTCGGGGGTGCAACGCAGCCTGGGCGCCTCGACCGGTCTTCGAGGGAGGAGCCGGAAATGTCAGAACGCAGCTCGGTGTGGTCCCGTCCGGTGTGGCTCGCTCTGCTCATCGCCATCAGTGCGGTGATCACCACGGTCTTCACGTGCGTCACGCCGTTTGCGGCGTTCGCCGTGATTGCCGCGATCACCGTGTCGCGGCGCGACGCGGTCCTGCTGGCGGTGGCCCTGTGGCTCACCAACCAGGCGGTCGGCTTCGGCGTGTTGCACTATCCGTGGACCGCGTCGACGCTCGCCTGGGGCGTCGCCCTCGGCGTCGCCGCGGTGATCGGCACCTTGGCCGCGCTCTGGACCTTCCGCCGTCTCGGATCCCTGCCGCAGCTCGCTCAGTCGGCCGCGGCGTTCGGCGCGGCATTCGTCCTGTACCAGGCGACTCTCTTCGTGGCGGCGGTGTCCTGGCTCGGTGGGACGGACATGTTCGCGCCCGGCATCGTCAGTCAGGTGCTGCTGATCAACGTGGTGACGCTCGTGGGACTCTTCGGGTTGCGCCAGGTGGTCGCGGGCGCCGCGCAGCTGATCCGTCGCCGTCTCGCTCAGGCGTCGCCAGCGCGGCTCGCGTAGCGGGCCGGCGCGACTTCGCGCAGCCGCCGCTCGAGAAATCGGCGCTCGGCATCGCGGGTGACCAGGGGCGAGCGCCTGCCCTGACTCTTCACCGCGTCCGCCAGCAACCCGAAAAGGCTTCCTGGGCCGCCAGCCGGATCAGGGTGGCGACGATCCGGCCCCCAATCGGACACGGTATACGCCGTCGCCGTCGGCGCTGGACCTTTGAAGCGGCTCCACGATAGATAATCTACGCGGGGTGTCGATTCCGGCCTGGCCCGTTCGATCTACTGATGGAGGCGCGCGTGAAATACCTGTTGCTGGTGTATCTCGACGAGAGCTGGGACAAGCGCCCCCTGGCCGAGCGCCAGGAGGCGTACTGGGGTCAGATGCGCGCCGCCGAAGAGCTCGTGGCGCGCGGGCAATATCTGGGCGGTAGTGCGCTCCATCCGACGTCCACGGCGACCAGCGTCCGGGTGCGCGACGGCAAGCGGCTCCTGACCGACGGGCCGTTCGCGGAAACCCGCGAGCACCTCGGCGGATATATGCTGATCGACGTCGAGAATCTCGACGAGGCTCTCGCATTCGCGGCTCGAGGCCCGCTGGCGCGCGTTGGTACTATTGAGGTCCGTCCGGTCAGAGAGGGGCCCCCGGCGTAACGAGGAGCGACTCGCCGGGGCCGCCTTCGCCGCCGCATCCCAATTGCCAACCACCAGAGGAGACGGAACATGACGTATGCGTTATGGATCGTCCAGGGGCTTCTCGCGCTGCTGTTTCTGTTCGCCGGCGTCGCGAAGTTCATCATGCCGATCGAGGAGATGACGAAGGAGATCCAGATGCCCGGCGCCTTCTTGCGGTTCATCGGCGCGGTCGAGATCCTCGGCGCGCTCGGCCTGATCCTGCCCTCGTTGCTGCGGATCCGTCCTGGGCTGACCCCGCTGGCCGCCGCCGGGCTGGTCATTGTCATGATCGGCGCGACCGTGGTCAGTCTGATGATCGGATCCGTCGTGACCGCCCTGATGCCGTTCGTGGTGGGGCTCCTCGCGGCTTTCGTGGCGTACGGCCGCTGGAAGCTGGCGCCGATCGGCGGCTCGGCGCCGCGCGCGGCGCTTCGGGAGGCACGATGAGCAAGCCGCTCAAGATCCTCCTCGGCGTCGCCGGGGCCGTCGTGCTGGTCGTCGGTGTGCTCGCGGTGCTCGTCGCGATGCAGCCGTCCGAGTTCCGGATCGAGCGGAGCCTGACCATCGCCGCCCCCGCACCGGTGGTGTTCGCGCAGGTCAACGATTTTCACAACTGGGAGGCCTGGTCTCCCTGGGCGAAGCTCGATCCCGCGGCCAAGAACTCGTTCGCGGGACCTCGGGCCGGCCATGGGGCTGCGTTCGCGTGGTCCGGCAACAGTCAGGTGGGCGAGGGACGCATGACGATCATCGAGAGCCGTCCGAGCGAACTGGTCAGGATCAAGCTCGAGTTCCTGAAGCCGTTCGAGGCGACGAACACGGCGGAGTTCACGTTCAAGCCCCAGGGCGAGCGAACCGCCGTGACGTGGAGCATGTACGGTCACAACGACTTCGTCGGCCGGGCCGTCGGCCTCTTCGTGAACATGGACAAGGTACTCGGTGAGGAGTTCGAGAAGGGCCTTGCCAGCATAAAGTCGGTGGCGGAAGCCTCGGCCAAGAAGTAAGAAGGAGAGAGACTTGAGATTCATGATTCTGGTGAAGGCGGACAAGAACACGGAAGCGGGGGTCATGCCGAGCGAGAAGCTGCTCGCCGACATGGGCAAGTATAACGAGGAGCTGGCCAAGGCCGGCGTGCTCCTGGCGGGCGAAGGGCTCCATCCGACCTCGAAGGGCGCGCGCGTCAAGTTCTCGGGAACGAAGCGCACGGTCATCGACGGGCCCTTCAAGGACTCGAAAGATCTGATCTGCGGCTTCTGGATGTTCCAGGTGAAGTCGAGGGAAGAAGCCATCGAGTGGGTCAAGCGCTGCCCGAATCCCGTCGAGGGCGAGACCGAGATCGAGATTCGGCAGGTGTTCGAGGCGGAAGATTTCGGCCCCGAGTTCACGCCGGAGCTGCGCGAAGCCGAACAGCGCCTGCGCGACCAGATCGCCGCGAAGAACAAGTAACCAGGCCCAGGAACCGACCCGGAGCCCGAGGGAAGGAGCACAGCATGAGCCAAGTACGGATACTGGTCGGCACACGCAAGGGCGCGTTCGTCCTGACCGCCGACGGCAAGCGCGAACGCTGGGACGTGAGCGGCCCGCACTTCGGGGGCTGGGAGCTCTACCACCTCAAGGGCTCGCCCGCCGATCCGAATCGAATCTACGCGTCGCAGTCGAGCAGCTGGTTCGGACAGGTGATCCAGCGCTCCAGCGACGGCGGCAAGACCTGGGAGGCCGTGGGCAACAAGTTCGCCTACGAGGGCGCCGTCGGCAATCACCTCTGGTACGACGGCACGCAGCGGCCCTTCGAGTTCGCGCGGGTCTGGCATCTTGAGCCGTCGCTCACCGATCCGGACACCGTCTATGCGGGCATTCAGGACGCGGCGCTGTTCCGGACGACCGACGGCGGCCAGACGTGGAGCGAGCTCCCTGGGCTGCGCACTCATCCGTCGGCGGCCGCGTGGCAGCCGGGCGCCGGGGGCATGTGCCTGCACACGATCCTCCTGGATCCGAGCACGGCCGGACGGATCTTCATCGCGATCTCGGCGGCGGGCGTGTTCCGCAGCGACGACGCCGGCGAGACGTGGCGGCCGATGAACCGCGGCCTCAGGTCCGAGCAGATCCCCGACCCCACCGCGGAAGTCGGCCACTGCGTCCATCGCATCGCGATGCATCGGTCGCGTCCGAACGTGCTGTTCATGCAGAAGCACTGGGACGTCATGCGCAGCGACGACGCGGGCGAATCGTGGAAGGACATCGGCGGCAACCTGCCGACCGACTTCGGCTTCCCGATCGACGTGCACGCCCACGAACCGAACACGGTCTACGTCATTCCGATCAAGAGCGACTCGGAGCACTATCTGCCCGACGGCAAGCTGCGCGTGTACCGGAGCCGCACGGGCGGCCACGAGTGGGAGGCGCTGACGAAGGGGCTGCCGCAGAGCCACTGCTACGTCAACGTCCTGCGCGATGCAATGGCCGTCGACTCGCTCGAGCCGTGCGGCGTCTATTTCGGCACGAGCGGCGGTCAGGTGTACGCCTCGGCCGACGCGGGAGACAGCTGGACGCCGATCGTCCGCGACCTTCCGGCGGTGGTGTCGGTCGAAGCGCAGACCCTGCCATGATCCGCGTCGTGCTCCCAGCCCACCTGCGCACGCTCGCGCGGGTCGACGGCGAGGTGAAGCTCGACGTCGGCGGCACCGTGACGCAGCGCTCGATCCTCGATGCGCTCGAGGCTAGTTACCCGATGCTGCGCGGGACGATCCGCGATCAGGTCACGCGCGAACGCCGGGCATTCGTGAGATTCTTCGCATGCGAGCAGGACCTGTCGCAGGAATCGCCCGACACGCCGTTGCCGGAGGCGATCGCGCGCGGCGCGGAGCCGTTCCTGGTCATCGGAGCGATGGCCGGAGGTTAAGGGGACCGAGAGAGATGACGCGGAGAATCTTCTACGGCTGGTTCGTCGTCGGCGCGGGCATCGTCGTCACCTGCATCGGGATGGGCGCGATGCTCTCGCTCAGCGTCTTTCTCCAGCCGATGTCGGAAGCGATGGGCTGGTCGCGGACGGGCATCTCGACCACGGCCCTCGTCGGCTGGCTCTGCATGGGCGGCAGCGCGTTCGTCTGGGGCGCGCTCTCCGACCGCTTCGGCACGCGCGCGATCGTGCTCAGCGGAGGGGTGCTGCTCGGCCTCGGCCTGGTGACGGCGAGCCGGGCGACGACGCTCGGGCAGTTCCAGCTCCTGTTCGGCGTGCTCGTCGGGGTTGCGGCGGGCAGCTTCTACGCTCCGCTGACGGCGACGACCACGCGCTGGTTCACGCGTAATCGAAGTCTCGCCGTCGCGCTGGTGTCTGCCGGGCTCAGCCTCGGCTCGACCGTCGTGGGCCCGCTGGCGCGCTGGCTCATCACCGCCTACGACTGGCGCACCGCCATGCTCGTGGTCGGCGATCTCGCGTGGCTCTTGATCATCCCGGCCGCCTTCCTGGTGCGTGAGCCGCCATCGGCGGAGACTCTCGCGAAGGGTGGGGCTGCGCCGGACGGTCCGAGCTTCACGGTGGCGCAGGCGCTCACCTCGCCGCAGTTTGCCGCGATCGCGCTCGCCTTTTTCGCGTGCTGCGCGGCGCACTCCGGCCCCATCTTCCACATGATCACGCACGCGATCGATCACGGCGTGTCGGCGATGGCCGCCACCACGGTGCTCAGTGTGGCCGGCCTGGCCTCGCTGAGCGGCCGGATCCTTTGCGGGCTCATCGCGGATCGTATCGGCGCCAAGCGCATGTTGTTGATCGGCCTCGCGATGCAAGCGGTCGCCGTGAGTCTCTACGTCTTCACGAGCAGCCTCGGAAGCTTCTACGCGCTGGCACTCCTGTTCGGCTTTAGCTACGGCGGGGTGATGCCGCTCTACGCGATCCTGATTCGCGAGTACTTCGGCGCCCGCATCATGGGAACGACCTTCGGGGCGGTCTCAGCCGTCTCCACGCTCGGAATGGCTCTCGGGCCGTGGGCCGGCGGGTGGCTCTACGACTCGCTCGGCGGCTACTTCTGGCTCTACATGGGCTCGTTCGGCATCGGCCTGGGCGCCGTGGCGATCGCGTTCACGTTCCGCCCGCCGCGCCGGCAGCCCGCGGCGATGCCGAGTCCAAGCCTGGCGACCTGACGCGCCCCCGTCAGAAGTTCAGGACCTCCGGCAGCGGGCCCCGATCGGTACTTCGAAGAATGGCCCGCGGCCCGTCCGGATCGATGCTGACGGCGCCGTCGCTCTCGAAGAACGTCCCGATCTGCTCCTGCGCCGCCAGGCGAGTCCAGCGATCGCTGCCGGGAGCGGCGGGGAGGCGATGTTCGTCAGGAACTGTGCGGGTTGGCCGGCGTGCCAGGGATGGCCGGGCCGATCAGCCTGGCTTGACATCAGCGCTGGCGCGACCCATTCTCGGCACGGCGTTCGAACAACGGATCGACGGAGGATTTCATGCGACACATCGCGACCGCGATCACGCTGGCCACGGCGCTCGTTCTGCTCGGTGAACCGGTCGACGCGCAGTCGTGGCGGCCTCCGGCGGACAGCCAGCGGTGCCCCTCGAAGTGGGGCGCCGGCGACCAGCGAGGGTCGGCGAATCACATGAAGCCCGAGAGCGTGCTGCGCGCGACACGCCTGGTCCGCACCGGTGAGGTCATCGAGATTGGTCACGTGCTCTCGTCCGACATGCCGATCTCGAGCACGCGGCGATTCGACGTGCACGTCAAGCGCACGTTCATGAACCCGCAGTCGAATCGCCGTGGCAGCAACGAGGAGGTCGTCCTGTCCGAGATCGGTCAGGTGGGCACGCAGTTCGACGGCTTCGCCCACCAGACGATCGAGAACGGTCTCTACAACTGCTTCAAGCTGGACGAGGTGTCCACCCGCACGGGCTTCACGAAGCTCGGCATCGAGAACGTCGGCGCGCTCATGACGCGCGGCGTGCTGATCGACGTCGCAGCCCTCAAGAGCGTCGACATCTTGCCCGACAACTATGAGATCACGGTGGGGGATCTGCAGCAGGCGCTGCAGCGGCAGAACCTCACGCTGCAACCCGGCGATGCGGTGATCATTCACACCGGGTGGGGCAAGCTGTGGGCGCGCGACAACGCACGCTATATGAAGGGATGTCCCGGCATCGGCGTCGCCGCCGCCGAGTGGCTGGCGCGCCAGGATCCGATGCTGGTCGGCTCGGACAATTTTCCGGTGGAGATCTCGCCAAACCCGGATGCGCAAATCTCCTTGCCGGTTCATCAGATCATGCTCGTCGTCAATGGCATCCACCTGCTCGAGAATCTGAAGCTCGACGAGCTTGCGTCCAAGCGCGTGCACGAGTTCGCGTTCGTGATGCAGCCACTCAAGCTGAAGGGAGCGACAGGCTCGACCGTCGCGCCGATCGCGATCCGCTGAGCGCGAGCCTCCGATCACCGACTCACGCCCGCCGCGATCCGTCGCCTCTAGCTCGTCGGGCTAGAATCGAAGGTAGGGGGACGATGCGACGTGGCGACGTCAGCGAGCCTGCTCGGAGGCCGGAGCGATGCGTAGATCACCCGTGATCCTGACCGCGCTCCTGATTCCCCTTGCCGCGCTCGTAGTCGTCGGCTGCCTCTATCGCGGGTATCTCACGAGCATCTTGCCGAGCTCCGCCGCCGAGATGGACGAGATCACCCTGCCGCCGGGCTTCCGCATCGCGGTCTTCGCCGCCGACGTACCGGACGCCCGCCAGATGGCGCTCGGTCCAGCCGGCGTCGTGTTCGTCGGCTCTCGCTCCGCGGGTAAGGTGTACGCGGTCGTGGATCGCGACGGTGACCACCGGGCGGACCAGGTCCACGTGCTGGCCAGCGGCCTCAACGCGCCGAGCGGCGTCGCCTTCCGCGACGGCGCGCTCTACGTCGCCGCGGTGAACCGGATCCTGCGCTTCGCCGACGTCGCGCGCGATCTCGCGCGGCCGCCGAAGCCCGAGGTCGTCAGCGACGCCTATCCGTCCGACGCGCACCACGGCTGGAAGTTCATCGCCTTCGGTCCGGACGGGCGGCTCTACGTCCCGGTCGGAGCGCCGTGCAACATCTGCGCCCTCCCGGGGCCGCTGTACGCGACGATCACTCGGATCGACGTCGGCGGCGGCCGGCCCGAGGTCGTGGCGAGGGGCGTACGGAACAGCGTCGGTTTCGACTTCGATCCGGCGAGCGGCGAGCTGTGGTTCACGGACAACGGCCGAGACTGGCTGGGGGACGACCAGCCGCCCGACGAGCTGAATCGTCTGGCGAAGGCGGGCGAGCACTTTGGTTATCCGTTCTGCCACGGCAACGGCATCCGCGATCCGGAGCACAACGCCGGACGCGCGTGCGGCGAGTTCACGGGGCCGGCCCGCGAGCTCGGTCCGCACGTCGCGGCGATCGGGATGCGCTTTTACACGGGCCGCATGTTTCCCGAGAAGTACCGGGGCGGTGTCTTCATCGCCGAGCACGGCTCCTGGAACCGCTCGACGCCGATCGGCTACCGCGTCACGTTCGTGAAGATCGAGAACGGGCGGGGCACGTCCTACGAGCCCTTTGCCGCGGGCTGGCTCAAGGGCAGTACCGCATCCGGGCGTCCGGCCGACGTGCTCGTGATGCCCGACGGAGCGCTCCTGGTCTCCGACGACAAGGCCGGACGCATCTACCGCATCACCTATACCGGCGGCAGCTGATTCCACGGGCGCGTTCCGGCAAGGGCCGGGCCGCCGATCCTGGGCGCGCCCGGCCGGCGTCGCCTGGCCGCCCAGCCACTGCCGGCAGCGTACTGTCGCCGTTCCCCGCCGGAGGCCCCTCCCCGGTACAATAGGCGCCGTCAACTCCAAGCAAAGGGGGGTGCCAATGGACGCAAGGACAACGCAAACAGTCCAGACGGCGGATCGGGTTTCCGCCTTCCTCTGGAAAGTGTACGGCTGGATGGCCGTGGGCCTCGGCCTCACGGCGGTGGTGGCGTTCGCGGTGGCCGGCTCGCCGGAGATCATGCGGGTGCTGATCGGCAACCGGCTCGTGTTCTTCGCGCTCGTGATCGCTGAGCTCGGGCTGGTGTTCTACCTGTCCGCGAGGGCGGACCGCCTGTCCCCAGGGACAGCCTCCGGCCTCTTCGCGCTCTACTCGGTGCTGAACGGCGTCACCTTATCGGCGATCCTGCTCGCCTATACGGGTGAGTCGGTGGCGATGACCTTCGTGGTCACCGCCGGCATGTTCGGCGCGCTGGCGTTCTTCGGTTCGACGACGAAGCGGAGTCTGGCGGGCGCCGGACAGTTCTTCATGATGGGGCTGGTCGGCCTCATCCTCGCCTCGATCCTCGGCATGTTCTGGCACAACGACGCCCTGCAGTTCCTGATCTCGGTGGTGGGTGTCATCGTCTTCACCGGTCTCACGGCATACGACGCGCAGCGGCTGAAGCAGATGGCCCTGGCGTTGCCGGAGGGGCAGGTCGGCGCCTACGCCGTCGTCGGCGCGCTCTCCCTCTATCTGGACTTCATCAACCTCTTCCTGATGCTGCTGCGCCTCACCGGCGGCCGGCGGGAATGAGGCGGGAGACCGGGCCGATTCTCGACTGACGATCCCAGGAGCAAAACCTCGCCGTCCCCTTGAGGAGATCGATTGATGCGGTTTTTCCGTCCTGTCGCATGGGTCCTGCTCGCCGTGTTCGCCGTCGCCGCCCCGGCGGCGGCAGCCCCCGAGGGTCAGATGACGTGGGGCGTTCACATCTCGCTCGCGCCCACGTGGTTCGATCCGGCAGAGACCCAGGGTCTCATCACGCCGTTCATGATCCTGTACGCGATCCACGATGCGATGGCCAAGGCGATGCCCGGGAGCACCGCCGCCCCGAGCCTGGCCGAGTCGTGGCAGGTCTCGGCCGACGGGCGCGTCTACGATTTCATGCTCCGCAAGGGTGTGAAGTTCCACAACGGTGACCTGCTCACCTCAGAGGACGTGAAATTCTCGTTCGACCGCTACCGCGGCGCGAACGCCAAGCAGCTCAAGGACCGCGTCGCCGCCGTCGAGACGCCGGGCCCGCTCCACGTGCGGTTCCGGCTGAAGAATCCCTGGCCCGACTTCATGACGTTCTACACCGCGGCCAGCGGCGCGGGCTGGATCGTCCCGAAGAAGTACGTCGAGAAGGTCGGTGACGAGGGCTACAAGAAGGCGCCTATCGGCGCCGGGCCCTACAAGTTCGTCTCGTTCTCGCCCGGCATCGAGCTGGTGATGGAGGCGTTCGACGGGTACTGGCGCAAGACGCCGAACGTCAAGCGGTTCGTCTTCAAGGTCATCGGGGACGAGTCGACGCGTCTGGCGGCCTTGAAGCGGGGTGAGATCGACATCGTGTACTCGATCCGCGGTGAGCTGGCCGAGGAGCTGCAGCGTACCCCCGGGCTCGTCTTGAAGCCGACGGTGATCCAGTCGCCGCAGTGGGTCAGCATGCTCGACCAGTGGGATCCGAAATCTCCCTGGCACGACCGGCGCGTGCGGCTGGCCGCTAACCTGGCGATCGACCGCAAGGCGATCAACGAGGCCATCACGCTCGGCCACTCCCGGCTGACGTACAGCATCATTCCGAGCACGTTCGACTTCTACTGGCAGCCGCCCACGTATGCGTTCGATCCCGCGCAGGCCAAGAAGCTCCTCGCCGAGGCGGGCTTCCCCAACGGGTTCGACGCCGGTGAATACTACCTGGACATCGCGTACGCGAACGTGCAGGAGGCGGTCGCCAACTATCTGCAGCAGGTGGGCATCCGCACCAAGCTGAGGCCGGTCGAGCGCGCGACCCACTGGGCGAGCTATACCGACAAGAAGTACAAGAACCTCGCTTACACGGCGAGCGGCGCCTTCGGAAACGCGGCGACGCGGCTGGAGACGTTCGTCGTCGCCGGCGGCGCGTACGTCTACGGCAGCTATCCTGAGATCGACTCCTTGTTCAAGGACCAGGCCGCCGAGATGGATCGCAAGAAGCGCGAGACGCTCTTGCACAAGATCCAGCAGATCGTGCACGAGAAGACGATGGTCATCCCGATCTGGGAGCTGGCCTTCATCAACGGCCAGGGGCCCCGGGTGCAGGAGTCGGGTCTCGGCCTCATCCCGGGTCACGCCTACTCGGCGCCCTACGAGGACGTGAAGCTCAAAGGGAAGTAAGGACAGAGGTAAGGAGGCCGCGATCGTGCGGCGGCCTCCTTACCTGAATCGCTCGACCCCCGTCCCGCGGTAGAGAATCTTCGCCGACTGCGCCACGACGGCGGCGTGGTGGGCGCGGGCCTCCGGCGCCAGATCGGCGGCGGGCGCGTGCTCGGGATCGAAGTAGTGGTAGTCGTCGACGCCCCGTACGAGCAAGGCGCTGTCGCGCTCCCCCGCGATCTGCCGCACGTACGTCGGGATATAGCGGATCGCGAAGCCGACGCGCCGGTCGTTTGACCGATTGGCCGGCGAGCCGTGGACCATCCGTACGTGATGGAGCGACATCTCTCCGGCGCGCAGCAGGATATCGACCCCGCGCGCCTCGTCGACCTCGACCGCGATCTCCTGACCACGGGAGAGCAGATTGTGCGGCGCGAACGTGTCGCGATGGGCGAGCTGCTCGGCGTGCGATCCCGGCACCATCCGCATCGCGCCGTTCTCGACCGTCGCGTCGGTGAACGCCACCCACGCGGTGAGGACGTCCGGCGCGCTGAGCCCCCAGTAGGTCGCGTCCTGGTGCCAGGAGACGTAGGCCGGATCGCGCGCCTCCTTGATGAAGAAGCTCGTGCTCCAGACCAGCAGATTGGGCCCGAGCAGGTCCTCGACGGCGTCGAGGATCGCCGGGTGGCGCACGAGATCGGCGAGCCACGTGAAGAGAAGATGCGGCTTGTGGCGGAGCTCGCCGCCGAGCCGGCCGCCGTGCTCGGCCTCGACCGCCTCGAGCCGGCGGCGCAGCCCGGTCGCCTCGTCGCGGGTCAGCACGGGGACCGGGAAGTGGAAGCCGTCTCGTTGATATCGCTCGACTGCGGACGACGCGAGTCTGCTCATCGGGTCATGGGCCTCGCCTCGATGGTACCTGAAGACGCGCGCGCCCACACGGCGTACAGCGGGTCACCGCGTCCGGGCGAGCGGTCTTCGTCCGTCACGTCGGTGAAACCTCCGGCAGCCTCGAAATAGCTGCGGACGAGTTGCACGTGCTGCTGGTCGGTCGTGTCGAGCCAGACGGCCACGGCCTTGGTCGGAAAGCAGCGGTTCGAGAAGGACACCACGAAGGGCGCTCCCGGCCGCAGCACCCGGCGGACCTCGCGCAACAGCCGCACGGGATGGATCACGTACTGGATCGAGACGGCGCATGTGGCACCATCGAACTCGGCATCGCCGAAGGGCAGGCGCGCCTCTCGATTCACGTTGTGCACGACGTGGGCCGCGAGCTGCGGATTGTCGGCCATCTCCTCGGCGTTCAGGCCGAGCCCGACGACCTCACGCGCGCGAAAGTCGCGGGGCAGGTGGGTTCGCCAGCTGCTCATCAGGTCGAGCAGGCGCCCGCCGGGCGGCAGCAACGCGGCGTACAGCTCGCCGAGCGCGCCGATGGCCCCGTCGTCGATGTGGACGACCTTGCGCGGCATCAGATAGAAGCGATCGTCCGTCGACTCGTCCTCGCGCGCGTACGCGAGGGGTGAGAGCAAGCCGTCCCCAGCGGACGGGTCCATGCCGGCCTCCCTGTCTGGTGTGTTGCATCTTTGTCTCACACAAGCGTCACGAGGCAAATCGGGTTGCGCCGGACCGGTGGGTGGCGGAAGATCGCCCGGTGACAGAGCCGCTCGACAATGTCCGCGATATCTCGCGGATCGCGTACGGGTTCATGGCGTCGAAGGTGCTGTTCGCGGCGCTCGATCTCGACCTTTTCGGGCGGCTCGCGACGGCCTCGAAGAGCGTGGACGAGCTCGCCGCAGAGACCGGCCTGCTCCGGAGCCGGCTCGAGATCTTGCTCACCGCCTGTGTCAGCCTCGGCCTGCTCGTGAAGCACGCTGACGCGTACGGCAATGCTCCAGCCAGTCAGGCCTATCTCGTCCGGGGGGCTCCCAGCTACTTCGGCGACTACTATCGCTTCCAGATCGATCGCCAGGTCTACCCGGCATTCGCCCGGTTGCCGGACGCGCTACGCGGTGAGCGCGCCGATTTCTATCGCCTCATGGACGACCCGGAAGAGGCGCTGAGCTTCAGCCGCGGTCAGCACGCCGGCTCGCTCGGCCCGGCGGTCGTGCTAGCGCGCACCGTGGACCTGAAAGGCGCCCGGCGTCTGCTCGACGTCGGCGGGGGTAGCGGCGCCTTCAGCATCACCCTCTGTCAGCGGTTCCCGGGGCTGACGGCGACCATCCTGGATTTTCCCGGTGTCCAGACGCCGGCCGCGGCCTTCGTCCGCGACGCCGGCATGAGCGACCGCATCACGTTCACCCCGGGCGACGCGCTGATCACGGAGTGGCCCGCGGGTCAGGACGTCGTGTTGCTCTCGTATCTCCTCAGCGCGGTCTCCGCGCGCGGCGTCGACCAGCTCCTCGCGCGGGCGTTCGCGGCGCTGGCTCCCGGCGGACGGATCGTCCTGCACGACTTCATGGTCGACGACGAAGGGCGCGGGCCGGCGACGGCCGCCCTGTGGCTCGTGAACGCGCTCATGATCGATCCGGACGTTGTGCGCCTCTCACCGGGCCTCTTGGAGCAGCGGCTCCTCGCCCAGGGGTTCGAGAAGCCCGAGCACGCGGAAGTCATTCCGGGCATCACGCGCGCCATCACAGCGGTGAAGCGGTCCTATTGACCGGACGGCCGACGCCGCGAGTCGTCGCTATGACTCGGGCGTGACCGTGGCATAGAAGACGCCGTTCATGCTCTCCATGTTGATCTGGCGCTTGCCCCCGGCGTCGACGTACAGCGTGAGCGAGCCCTCCTGCAGCGGCGGACCCATCTCATACGTCGCTTGCCCGCCCGACACGGTCACCGTACCGCGGGCGGTGATGTCTCCCCAGATCGCGATCAGCGTTCGGTCCTTGTTGATCGTGAGCCAGAGAAAATCGACGCGCGGCCCGATCGTCACCGTGCCTTTCCACTTGCCGGCGAGCTGATCGATGCTGGTGACGGGTGTTCTCGGGGTGGCCGACGCGCACGCTTGGACGAGGAGCAACAGGACCGCGAGCACCACGAACCGAAGATTACGCATGATAGTTCTCCTGTGCCGGAAAGCCTGTCACTGTGTCGCGTCCTTCCGTATTGGACCTTAGTCTCGGCGCATTCGGCGCTTGGCCCGGAGGGCGAGGTACGATGGGCCAGGCACACCATGCGGATTCTCGTCGTCGAGGACGATCGGAAGGTCGCGAGCTTCATCCGCCAGGGGCTCGAGGAAGAAGGGCACACCGTGGAGGCCGCGGCCGATGGTGACGGCGCGCTCGAGCTGCTCCTGGCGGGTAATCCCTACGATCTGATCGTGCTCGACGTCATGCTGCCCAAGCGCGACGGCTTCGCCGTGCTCAAGGCCGCGCGCCAGGCGGGCGTGCGCGCGCCCGTCATCATGCTCACCGCACGCGACAGCGTGGCCGACAAGGTGACCGGGCTCGATCTGGGCGCCGACGACTACCTGGCCAAGCCGTTCGCTTTCGAGGAGCTGCTAGCCCGGGTCCGGGCCCTGTTCCGGCGCGGCTCGGATCGGCGCGCGCCCGTGCTCCGGCTGGCCGACCTGACGCTGGATCCCGCCACGCGCAAGGTCGAGCGAGCGGGCCGGCGAATCGAGCTCACCACGCGAGAGTGGGCGCTGCTCGAGTACTTCATGCGCAGCGCCGGCCGCATCCTCACGCGGCCGATGCTGGTCCAGCACGTGTGGGGGCTCGATTTCGACCCCGAGAGCAACATCGTCGACGTGTACGTCGGCTACCTTCGCCGCAAGATCGACGGGCCGCAGGAGCGCAAGCTGTTCCACACGATCCGCGGCGCCGGCTACGTGCTGAAGGACGAGGCCTGACGATGAAACCGCTCTCGATCCGGGCCCGCCTCACGCTCTGGTACACGGGCGTGGTCGTCGCGATCTTGTTGACGGTCAGTGTCGCCTCGTACTCGCTCCTGCGCTGGCATCTTCTCAACGACCTCGACGCCTCGCTCTTCACCGTGGCCGGCGTCCTGCGCGATGCCCCACCGGCGGATCCGGCCTCGCCGCTGCCGCCGGACCTCGAGCCCCTGGTGCGCGGGTTTCTCGGCCCGGAGTTCGCTGACGCGCTGATGCAGCTCCTCGACCCCGAGGGACGCGTGCGCTCCCGGGCGCTGCGGCCCTCGCTGCCGCTCTCGCGCGAGGCGCGCACGAACGCGCTGCGGGGCGCGCCGACCCTGGAGACGGTGGAGCTCACCACGGGCGAGCCGGCCCGCCTGCTCACGATGCCCGTCGTGCGCGGCGGCCGCATCGTCGACCTGGTCCAGGTGGCGATGCCGCTCAGGCGCACACGCCAGACCCTCCTCCGCTACATCGAGACCTTGCTCGTGCTGGTCCCGTTGGGGGTGGTGCTCTCGGCCGTCGGCGGCTGGCTCCTGGCTCGGCGCGCGCTCCGGCCGGTCGATCGGATGTCGCAGAGCGCGCTTCGCATCAGCGCCGAGGACTTGAGCCGGCGCCTCGAGCGGCGGGGCACGGACGATGAGATCGACCGGCTCGCGGGCACGCTCAACGCGATGCTCGGCCGGCTGCAGGCCGCCTTCGGCGGGATGCAGCGCTTCACCGCCGACGCCGCGCACGAGCTGCGGACGCCGCTCACCGCCCTCAGGGGCGGCATCGAGATCGCGCTGCGCGCCGAGCGCTCGCCGACCGAGTACCGCCGGGTTCTCGCCTCGAGCCTCGAAGAGGTCGACCAGCTCATCCGTCTGGCCGAGGACCTGCTGCTCCTCTCGCGATCGACGGCCGGGCCCACCGCAACCCGCCAGCCGGTGGACCTCGAGGCCTTGTGTCTCGAGGCGCTCGAACTCGGCGTGCGGCTGGCCAAGGGCAAGGGCGTCACGGTGCGCCTGGACGCGACGGCCCCCGCGGTGGCGCCCGGCGACGCCGGCGCGCTGCGGCGCGCGCTGCTGAACCTGGTCGACAACGCGGTCAAGTACACGCCCGCCGGCGGCAGTGTCGTGATCTCGCTGGATCGGACGCACGAGGGAGCGGCGCTCGTCGTCGAGGACACCGGCATCGGCATCGATCCGGCCGATACCGAGCGTATCTTCGAGCCCTTCGTGCGGCTCGACGCCGGGCGCAACCGCGAGGCCGGCGGCAGCGGGCTCGGCCTGGCCATCGCCCGCTCGATCGTCCTGGCCCACGGCGGCACCCTCGAGGTTCAGAGCCGCGCCGGCGGCGGCAGCCGGTTCACGATTCGCCTCCCCGCCGCGTAGCTCCCGGCTCGACCGAATAAGAATCTTCTCATCCACGTCTCACGACCGGCTTACCTTCGGCCGCTATCGTATGTCTCGTGAGACGGACGAGGTCGCGCGAGGAGCTCAACTTGAACGAACACGGAGGCGGACTCATGAATCTCTCAAGGAAGTATCAACGCTGGGCGGCGCCCGTCGTCGCCCTGACCGCGGTAGCGGCCCTGATAGGGTTGCTGCCCCATTTCGGCTTCACCGGAACCTCCAAGACCGCGATCTGGACGGAGCGCCCGACGGCTCAGAGCGCCCAGATCCAGGCGCCGGACTGGGTGCGCCTCAGCAAGGAGGCGAAGCCCGCGGTGGTGAACATCAGCGCCAAGCGGAATGCCGAGTCGGCGGAGGCGCCGTCGCCCAAAGGGCGCCCGGACGAGCGCTCGTTCGAAGATTTCTTCAAACGCTTCTTCGACGAGGGGCCGCGCCGCCCCATGCGGGCCGGGGGCTCGGGGTTCATCCTGAACGCCAATGGCTTCATCGTGACCAACAACCACGTGGTCGAGAACGCGGCCGAGATCCAGGTGAAGCTGAGCGATGGCCGCGAGCTGCCCGCCAAGGTGGTGGGGCGTGACGCGAAGACCGATCTCGCCCTCCTGAAGGTGGAGGCTACGGGACTGCCGGTGATCCCTCTCGGCGATTCGACGGCGCTTCAGGTCGGCGAGCCGGTGATGGCCATCGGCAATCCGTTCGGGCTCGAGCAGACGGTGACCACCGGGATCGTGAGCGCGACCGGCCGCGTGATCGGCAGCGGGCCGTACGACAACTTCATCCAGACCGACGCGTCGATCAACCCCGGCAACAGCGGCGGCCCGCTGATCAACGCGCGCGGTGAGGTCATCGGCATCAACACGGCGATCTTCAGCCGCAGCGGCGGTTCGGTCGGCATCGGTTTCGCGGTGCCGTCGAGCCTGGCCAAGACGGTGATCACGCAGCTCGCCGACCGCGGTACGGTCGAGCGCGGCTGGCTCGGCGTGTCGATCCAGCCGCTCACGAAGGAGCTCGCCAAGAGCTTCAAGCGCGGCGATGGCACCGGGGCGCTGGTCTCGACGGTGGTCGAAGGCTCGCCGGCGGACAAGGCCGGCGTGAAGGCCGGTGACGTGATCGTCGAGTTCAACGGCAAGAAAGTCTCGAAGGCGACCGATCTGCCGGGGCTCGTCGCCGATGTCCCGGTCGGGAAGGACGCGCCGATGGTGGTGATGCGGGACGGCGCTGAGCTGCGCCTCAACGCGCACATCGCCAGGCTCGAGGATGAGACGCCCGCCAAGGTCGACGCCGACACCGATGGCAAGGGCAAGCTGGGCCTCTCGGTTCAGCCGCTCACGCCGCCGGTGGCCCGCGAGCTCGGGCTCAAGGTGCGAGAGGGCGTGCTGGTCCGCGATGTGATCGAGGGCGGTCGCGCCGCCGAGGCCGGCATCCGCGCTGGCGACGTGATCGTCGAAGTCGACCGCCGGCCGGTTCGCACGGTCGAGGATTTCAAGGCGCATCTGGACAAGAAGGCCAAGGACGCGCCGGTCGTGATGCTCGTGAATCGTGACGGGCAGACGATGTACGTGGCGATTCCCGCCGCGTAGCTGAACTCTTCGGGGGGAGTGCCGCCGCTCCCCCCGAAGTATCTTCCTCAGGCGTTCCGCGAAGGCCCTCGAGCAGATCCCACCGCGGCTCCCTTGCGTCCTAATCGCTGGCCGAGCCAGACCTACGGTGACAAACTCTGGATCCTCTGGAGAGGATCTTCGAAGAGGAGACCGCCATGGTGAGACGTGCGATGGTCGTCGGGGCGCTCGTCATCGGTCAAGCCTGGCTCGCCGCTTGCGCTTCGTCCGGCGACACCTGGACGAAGCCTGGGGTGACCGAAGAGCAGCGCGGCCGCGACACGCTCGATTGTCTCGACGAGGCCAAACGCGTGACGCCGGGCCCGGGCGGCCCCATCGAGCAGGTCAATCAGGATCGCTATCGGCGCTGCATGACCGACCGCGGGTATACCTCGGGCCCGGCGAAGTGATTCCTGCGCAGCCCTAGCCGAGTCTCGCCCGCGCCTCGTCTCGAAGCCGGGCCTTCTGCACCTTGCCGCTCGACGTCATCGGCAGTTCGTCGACGACGAAGACGTGACGGGGGATCTTGAAGCTCGCGATCCGGCCGCGACAGAACGCGATCAGCGTGTCGGGAGCGACCGTGGCTCCCGGCGCAGCCAGAACGAAGACCACAGGCACCTCGCCGAGCCGCGGGTCCGGATAGCTGACGACAGCTGACTGGCTCACGCCGGGGTAGGTGCTCAGATAGCTTTCGATCTCGGTCGGGTCGACGTTCTCGCCGCCGACCTTGATCATGTCCTTGTAGCGGCCGACGAAGCGAAGGTGGCCGTCCTCGCGCAGGATGCCGGCGTCGCCGGTGTGGAACCAGCCCTCCGCGTCGATCGCGCGCGCGGTGGCCTCGGGATCACGGTAGTAGCCCTGCATCAGGTATCGCGTGCGAACCACGACCTCGCCCGGCGTGCCGTATGGCTGGTCGCGGCCGGTTTCGGGATCGATCACCCGCACCTCGAATCCTTCGCACGGGGCGCCGGAGGCTTCGCACGCCTGCTCCTCCGTCGAGTCGAGGAACGACAGCGAGATCGTCGCGCCGACCTCCGTCATGCCGTAGGCGGTCAGATGACGCAGCGGCGCCAGCGCCTTGCGCGCGCGGTACACGAGCGGTGTCGCGCTCGCGGCGCCTGCCGCGATCACGCCGGTGCGCAGGGTCGAGAGGTTGCGCGGGCGGACTTCCTGCGCGTCGATCAGGAGCTTCAGGTGGGTGTCGAAGCCGTCGATGTGAGTGACGCCTTCGCGCTCGACGAGGTCGAGCGCCTCGTCGGGATCGAACGTGTCGGTGAGGATCTGCCGGTAGCCGGTCAGCGTCGAGCCGAGCGGTCCCTCGATGTAGCCGAAGATGTGAAAGAGCGGCAGGTAGTTGAGGAACACGTCGCGCTCGGAGGATTGCAAGCGACGGTAGCGGTCGGCCAGATGCGCGAGGATCGTGTGGTCGCGCATCACGCCCTTGGGGAATCCGGTCGTCCCCGACGTGTACATGATGAAGGCGGTGTCGTCGGGGCGAACCGCCGCGGCGCGCTCGGCGAGGGTCGCCGCCTCGACCGTGCCCGTCGCCGCCAGCAGCTCGGGCCAGCTCCAGACGCCGGGATACGTCCGATCGCTCACGACGATCACACGCTCGAGATCGGCCAGCCGCGTGCTCTGGACGCGCCGGTCGGCGCCGGCTCCGTCGAGGGTCGCGAGCTCACGGACCATGCCGAGGTAGTCGACCGGGCCGGAGACGTCGTGCGTGATCAGGGTCGCCGTGTTCGAGCGCTCGAGAACCTGGGCCAGGTCGACGGTCCTGAACCGGGTGTTGATCGGCACGTGGACGGCGCCGATCTTCGCCAGGGCGAACATCGCGAAGATCCACTCCGGGCGGTTGAGCAGCCAGATCGCGACCTTTTCGCCGGGCCGGACTCCCGCGCCGATCAGCCCGAGCGCGACGCGGTCGACTTCGGCGGCGATCTGCCGGAACGTGTAGCGGCGCTCGCGAAAGACGAGCGCCTCGCGATCGCCCCAGCGCGCGGCGGCCGCGCCGGTCAGGTCGCCGAACCGGGTCACCGCGCTCGTGTCCATCGCGACCGGCTCAGTCGCGCTTGGGCAGCTCGACGAGGCCGCCGCCGAGGACCGAGAGCTCGCCGTCCTGATTGCGCGCTTCCTGCTCGATCTCGACCAGGTGGCGGCCGTTCTCGACGAGCTTCTTCACCACGGTGCCGTCGATTCGCAGGGTGTCGCCCTCGGGGTTGTGGCGCCGGATCTTGCAATGTGCGCGGCGCAGGAACCCGTCGTCGCCCATCCAGTTGGTCAGGTGATGGGTGAGCCACGAGCAGCGCTCGGGGCCATAGTCGTAGGCGCCGGGCGCGCCGACCATCGTCGCGAACTCGGGCTCCCAGTGCACGCGCTCCGGGCAGTCGGGAATGCCGAAGCGATTCTTGATGCCGAGACCGGAATGACGATGCACCTGCTTCCAGGCGAGCTTGTTCGCCCGGATGTAGAGGCCGCCCCAGCCCTGAGCGTAGGCGATGAAGCCGGTCACGGTCATCGGGCCCTTCGCCATCGTCGGCAACCGCTCGCCCTCGCGCACGTCGTCCCAGTACCGCGCGACCGGAGCCGCGCACCTGCTCGTTCGCGTAGAGCCGGTAGACGTCGGCCAGCTCCTCGTCCGTGTAGCGCTTGGGCGGCTTCGCCTTCACGGCGGTGTACTTCGTGCCCGTTTCGCGCGCCTGGTCGCGGTCGGTCCGGAAGCACCAGCTGTCGGCGGCGGCCACGAGGTCTCCGCGCTCGTTGTAGAAATCGACGTGATAGACCTGCTGGATCGATCGCCCGGCGAACGTCGTCTGGTGCTCGATCAGCTCCTTGAGCGACGCCTCGGTCGAGATCGCGTCGTTGCGCCGCACCGGCAGATGCCACGTCCAGTCCGCGCCGGCCCACATCGCGTGCACGCCCGGGAGCCCGCCGACGTAGCCCGAGATGATCCGGCTCGTGGCGAAGAGAAAGCTCGGGGCGCCAGCATGCCGCCCCAGCGCGTGCCCGCCGCATAGTCGGGATCGCACCAGAGCGGGTTGTCGTCGCCGATGCCGTGCGCGTAGTGGCGGATGTTGTCGCGCGTGGCCTCGTAGCACCATGGCTCGAGCGTGTCGGTGATCTTGACGCCGATGCGGCGGCGCAGGTCGTCCAGCCCCTGCTCGGTGATCTTGGGAAAGAGCGACTGCTCACGGGGCATGCGTGGGCTCCACGGCGCTCGACTCCGATTCACGAAGCGCCTTGCGGTTGACCTTGCCGGCCGGCGTCTTGGGCAGCGCCGTCACGAACGCGACCTGACGCGGATACTCGTGCTGGCTGAGCCGCGCGCGCGTGAAGTCCTGCAGCTCGCGGGCGAAGGCGTCGTCGCCCCCGCGCGCGCTCACGATGAACGCCTTGACCACCTGGCCGCGCAGGGGATCGGCGACGCCGATGACCGCGGCCTCGCGCACGTCGGGATGCCGGAGCAGCACGTCCTCGATCTCGACGGCGCTCATGGTCCAGCCCGCCGAGATGATGACGTCGTCGGCTCGGCCGGCGTGGTAGAAGTAGCCATCGCCGTCCACGTGGCCTCGATCCTTCGTCGGAAACCAGGCACCCCGTCGCCATACCTTGATCTCGCCGATCTGATTCGGGCGAGCAGGGCTGACCGTCGACGCCCTGCACTTCGACGCGGACGCCGGGGACCGGCTTGCCGAGCGCGCCGGGCTTGACGGTGTGGTCGGCGGCCCCCGGATAGTCGGCGAGGATCACGCCGACCTCGGTCGTGCCGTACATGCTGCACGCCGGCGCGCCGAACGTCGTCCCGACGAACGTCCGCGTGGCGCTGTCCATGGGCTCTCCCGTGAAGGAGAGCTTCCGGATGCTGTAGTGGTAGGCCGCGCGTCTTCGCCGGAGCTTTTCAGCATGCGATAGTGAGTCGCCGCCGCGGACAGGTTGGTCACGTCGTATTCCTGGAGCGCCTGCAGCATTCTCACCGGATCGAACTTGCCCGCCATCGTGCCGGTGGTGACGCCCGAGCGCGAGCGGCGCGAGCGTGCCGTGCCAGAGGCCGTGCCCCCACGCGGGCGACGACGGGCAGAAGAAGCGATCGCCCGGACGAATGCCGGTGCCGTAGAGCGCGGCCACCATGAGCGCGACGATGGCACGCTGAGGATGGCGCACCGCGGCGGGCAGCTCGCGCGTCGTACCCGACGTGTACTGGAATACGGCGAGATCATCGGAGCGCGCTGCGCGCTTCGTAGCGGATCGGCTGAGCCGCGAGCGCGGCCAGCAGCTGATCGTCGGCCACCACCACGTCGAGGCCGTCGCGCGCGCGCGCCGTCTCGGCCTTCTCGGCGTTGGTCAGCAAGAGCTTCGGCGTGCAGTCGTCGACCCGCAGCCTGATGCCGTCCGGCCCGAACAGGGTGAAGAGCGGCACGGCGATGGCGCCGCGCTTGATGGCGCCGAAGAGCGCCGCGTAGAAGGCGAGCGACGGCTCCAGCATGATCGCCACGCGATCGCCGCGCTCGACGCCGCGAGCGGCGAGCCAGTGAGCGAAGCGCGAGGACCACTCGGCCAGGTCGCGAAAGCTCAGGCTCTCGTCGCGCCCGTCGGCGTGAGCCACCCGGACGGCGACGCGTCCGGATCCGGCGTGGCGGTCGACGCACTCGTGCGCGATGTTCAGCGACTCGCGATCGCCGTCGAAGAGCGACCACAGCGCCGCGGACGAAAAGTGGCGGTGGGCATCGGCGTAGGTCGTGTAGTCCGTCAGCCGGGTCATGGGTCCCGGGCCCCATTGTATAGGGACAGCGCATGAGCTCGCGGCGCGGCGGACTCCTGCTCACCGGCGCCTTCGTGACCTTCGCCATCAGCGCCGCGCTGATGCATTCCTATTCGGTGTTCCTCGTGGCGTTTCTCGAGGAGTTCCGGTGGAGCCGCGCCGAGACGTCGCTGGCCTTCTCGGTGTCCGCGCTCGTGCACGGCGTGAGCGCGCCGTTCGTCGGCGCGCTGGTGGACCGCCTCGGCCCTCGGCGTCTCGTGCTGCTGGGTGGGGCCGTTCTCACTCTGGGGCTCCTGGGCAGCGCCTACGTCGGCGCGCTCTGGCAGCTGGTGGCGCTCTACGGCGTCTTGATGACGCTCGGCGCCAACTGCCTCGGGCTGGTCGTGTTCGTGCCGATCCTCTCGCGCCATTTCGTACGCAACCGGGGCATGGCGATCTCGATCGTCCAGTCGGCGAACGGCTTCGCGCGCGCCGTGTCGGCACCGCTCGCTCAGCTCGTGATCTCCGCGATCGGCTGGCGGCACGCCTATCTGGCGCAGGCCGGCCTCATGGGCGCCCTGGTGTGGCCGCTTGCCGCCCTCTTTCGACGTGACGAGCCGGCCCGCGCCGGCGGCCTCGCCGACCGCTTCATCCGCGTCCGCGCCATCGTCCGACGAAGGGAGAGCCTCGGCCCGTCCGGCTCGCCGCGACTGGACCTTGGCCGAGGCGATGGCGACGCCTCACTTCTGGCTCCTGTTCACGGTCTACCTCTGCACGGGTCTCGGAAGCTTCTTCGTCTCGCTGCATCAGCTCGCGTTCGCCGTGGACGCCGGCTTCGACAAGCTCTACGCGGCCAGCGTCCTCGGGATTCGGCGCTTTCCTCGCCGTCGGGGGAACGATCGTCACCGGGACGATCTCGGACTACATCGGGCGCGAGCTCTCGGCGATCCTCGCCTACGCGGTCTCGATCGTCGGCGTGATCTTCGCGCTCTTCATCACGGGCCCCGAGCACGCGTGGCTCTTGTGGCTTCACGCGTGCTTCTTCGGCCTCACCTGGGGCGCGCGCGGCCCGGCGATCACCGCCAAGACCGCCGATCTGTTCCCGGGGCCGCATCTCGGAACCATCCTGGGCGTGATCACGGTCGGCACCGGGATCGGCTCGGCCGATCGGCGCCTGGGCCGCCGGGTGGATCTTCGACGCCTTCGGCAGCTATCGGATCGCCTTTCTGGCCTCGATCGCGTCGTATCTGGTCGGCTGCGTCGCTTTCTGGGCGCTGCGCCGGCCGCCCGCGCGGTGGGTGGTATAACAGTCAGCGATGGACTTCCACGCGTTCATGTACGTGACGATCGGACGGCGCGGCGAGCTAGAGCGCGGCATGGCCGGTAAGGACCCCGTGCTCTACCAGCGCATGCTGGACGAGATCGGCGAGTACGCGCGCGCGTGCGACCGAACGGGCTGGTCGGGCATCGGCATCCCCGAGCATCATCTGCAGATCGAAGGGTTCGAGCTCGGTCAGGACCCGGGGCTCATGGCGATGTTCCTCGGCAAGCACGGCCCGCGCCTGCGGATCAACCAGTTCGGCTACGTGCTGCCGACGCACAATCCGCTCCGCGTGGCCGAGCACGCGGCGACCCTCGATCATCTGCTGGGCGGCCGGCTCAACGTGGCGTTCGTGCGCGGCTACCAGGCGCGATGGTTCGAGAACTACGCCGCGGTGCCAGGCGCCAAGGCGACGGGGCCGTGGAATCGCAAGAGCGACGAGGATGCGCGTAACCGCGAGCTCTTCGAGGAGTGCGTGGCCATCATCAAGACGGCCTGGGCCAACGACACCTTCTCGTTCAAGGGCAAGTACTGGTCCTACCCGGCGGAGGGCCAGCGCCAGCCGCATCCCCATCCGGTCTATCTGAAGTACGGCCGCGGCGTCGACGCCGACGGCACGATCCGCGAGGTCGGCATCGCGCCCCGGCCGCTGCAGAACCCGATCCCGGTCTATTCAGGCTTCACGCACAGTCTGCAAACCTCGCTCTACTGGGCGCGGGAGGGCGGCAAGCCCATCGTGATGGCCAGCGAGATGGATTTCTGCGAGATGCTCTGGCGCCGCTACCGCGAGGTGGCCGAGGAGCACGGGCGCGAGGTGCCGCGCGGCGAGGAAGCGGCGTGGGGCGGCTATCTCGTGCTGGCCGACACGAAGAGCGAGGCCGAGGCGTGGGCCGAGGACTGCCTCTGGATGTGGGACTCGTGGTCCGTGCCCTTCGGGCAGGACCGCCCGCCGCTCCTGATCGGCGACGCCGACACCGTCACGCGCATGATCGAGAACGCGGCGCGCCACGTGCCGTTCCGCGAAGTTTTCTTGTTGTTCGGCCAGGGAATTTTGGAACGCTCCCGCTGCTTGAAAACGCTCGAGCTGTTTGCTGAGAAGGTTATTCCGCGGTTTCGGTAGTCACTTCAGGAGCGTTCGTTTGCGCGCGTGAGTCGAGCGGGGCCTGGCGCCGGGAAGCGGCCCCGCCGGACCGGCTCCGTCACCCACTCGCCCGTACGCAGCCCTTCGGGCTGCTCGCGGGACGAGGGGGTCCCGCTCACGCCGGTCCGGCAGGGCCGCTCCCGGCGCCACCCGCCCGGCTCCGCTTCGTCGGTCGTCTGCCGGAACTGTTCGTAATCGCCGAGCGGGTCGCTCAGATTCCACTCGGGGTCGCTCGCCGCGAACCCGTCGGGGGTGGGCTTAGGAGGTGAAGAATTTGTGGAGTTGTTCGTAGGTTGCTTCGGGGGCTTGTTCGGCGGGGTAGTGGCCGCAGGGTAGGGCGATGCAGCCGACCAGATTGCTGACGTAGGTCGACCAGGCTTTTTCGTAGCCGTAGAACTTCGCGGTGTGGCTCTGGCCGCCGACGATCACGAGCACCGGGCACGCGATCCTGTGGCCGGCTTCGAGGTCCTTCCTGTCCATCTCGTAGTCGATCGTGGCTCCGGCGCGGTAGTCCTCGCACACCCCGTGGATGTTCTCGGGCGTGCAGCACCGCAGGTACTCCTGGATCGCGTCCTCGGCGAACCCACCCTTGCCCATGCCCTGGGAGCCGAGCTTGAGTCGGATGTAGTACTCCTCCTTGCCGGCGAGCAGGCGCTCGGGGAAATCGTAGGGCTGCGCCATGAAGGCCCAGTGATAGCTGTTGAGCGCCCATTCGCGCGTAACGTGTGTCCACACGTGGTGGGTCGGCAGGATGTCGATGGCGCAGAGCTTCCGCACCGCGGCCGGATGATCGAGGGCCATGCGATAGGCGGTGCGCGCGCCCCGATCGTGGCCCGCGACCATGAATCGCTCGAAGCCGAGGTCTCGCATGACGTCCACCTGATCCTGCGCCATGCGGCGGAACGAGTAGTTACTGTGATCGGGCAAGCCGCGCGGCTTGCCGCTGTCGCCGTAGCCGCGCAGGTCGGTCGCGACCACGGTGAAGTCGTTCGCCAGTCGCGGCGCGACGAATCGCCAGTGGTAGTACGTCAGCGGATTGCCGTGCAGCAGGAGGACCGGCGGCCCCGCGCCACCCACCACACCGCGGATGGTCACTTGCGGATCGCTGGTCTGGATATCGAAGCGGCGGAAGCCCTCGTACATCGCGCCCTCCTGGCTTGCGCCAGAGTTTATCCTGCTCCCTGGCGGGACAGAAGCCGGTGCGTCGCGGCCCGAGCCGCGGCGACACAAGGAGGGAAGCCGTGGCGAGCCTCGAGATCAAGAGCGCCGACGAATTCGCGGCGCTCGACCTGGAACACCGCTGGCGGGATCGCCGGGCCGCGCGGGAAACCGCCGCGTCCCGATTCGTTCTGCAGCGTTTCCTGGAACGAGGCGGCCCGATTCCCAGTGCAGGAGATGCTGGCCGGCTTTGCTGACGGCGAGGCTGCGCCAATGCGCCGGGCGCTCGCCGCGCTGGACGATGGCGACCTGATCCGCATCCGGGACGGGATGATCGACATGGCGTATCCCTTTTCCGCGCCGGCCACGCCATTCGTCGTGCGGTTGCGCGACGGCGGAGAACGGTTCGCCTGCTGCGCCGTGGACGCGCTCGGCATCGCGCCGATGATCGGGCAAGCCATCGAGATCCGATCGCGCTGCCACCACTGCGGGGTACCCCTCGAGCTCGCGGCCACGCCGGAGGGCGCGAGCCCGGAAGGGTCGCGCATCATGCTGTGGATCGGTCAGCGGGCCGACGACCGGTGCAAGATCGCCGACTCTCTCTGAACGACGATCAACTTCTTCCGGTCGGAAGATCACCTGCGAGCGTGGCGAGCCGAGAATCCGGCGGCGGAAGGCGCCGGCACCACGCTGGCCGAAGGCTTCAAGCTCGGCGCCCGAATCTTCGGCGGGCTGCTCACAGGAGAGCGTGGATGACGCCAGGAACGGAGGAAGTCCGGGTCGCGCGCGACGGCCGCACCATGACGATCACTCTCGACCGGCCGGGCGATCAGAATCGCCTGACCCGCGACGTGCTGCTGACCTTACAAGGGCTCGTCGATCGCCTCGGCGCCGACGAAGAGACGCAGGCGATCGTCATCACCGGCGCCGGCGCCGAGTGCTTCTCGATGGGCATCCTGAATCCGGTCGTTCGCGCCGGCTACACGAAAGACCAGATCCTCGAGCTCGTCCGCATCGCGAACCGGCTCTACGACGCGATCGAAGCCTTGCCGCAGGTCGTGATCGCGGCGTTCAACGGAGCCGCGCGCGCCGGCGCGGCCGAGCTGTCGCTCGCGTGCGATATCCGGCTGGCGGCGGCGCACGCGACGTTCGCGCTGCCCGAGGCGCTCTGGGGCGGATTTCCGGGCGCCGGCGGTCCGGTTCGCCTCCCGGGTATCGTCGGCCGGGCGCGCGCCTTGGAGTTGATCTGCACGGGTCGCGAGATCGACGCGGCCGAGATGGAGAGGCTGGGGCTCGTGCTCGCGGTTCATCCGGCGGCGCGACTGCTCCCTGAAGCCCAGGCGCTGGCCACCCGGATCTCGGCCAGCGGCCCACTCGCCACGCGAGGGGCCAAGCGCATCATGAATGTCCGCAACGCCGCCGGCTTCGCGGCCTCGCGCGCGCTGGCCGACGCCCTTCGTTACGCGCTGGAATGGAGCCAGGACGTCGACGAAGGCATGGCCGCCCACCGCGAGCACCGGCCGCCGCGCTTCACTGGGCGCTGAGGCTCGAGCGGGCCTCAGTCCGCGGTGACGGCCTTGATCTCGCGAAGGCGGGGCAGGACCTCCTTCGAGAAGAGGCGGATGCCTTTCTCCGATTCGGCGTGGGTCATGAAGCCCGAGCGGCCGACCAGGCACAGATGGCCGAAGCCGCCGACCTTGTCGTAGAACTCCATGATCTGCCGGTAGACGCTGTCGGGATTGCCCGCGAAGAGGATGCCCTGCGCCATCGCCTGCTCGGCGCTGAGCGCCGTCAGCCGGGCGGCGTTCTGGCTGGCCGTCATCGTTCCCGTGCCGGTCCCGCTCCGTGGGCGCCGTGCGATAGACCTGCGGCGCGGCCTGCGGCGGCGCGCCGCCGGGCAGGAATTTCGAGTACTGCGGCGCCGACTTGAGGCTCGTGTTCAGGAACCACAGCAGCTTGCTGCCGACCCGCATCCCTTCCTCGTCGGTGTCGCCGACGTAGACGAAGGCGGCGTAGGCGAAGTTGTCGGTGGTCACCTTCGGCAAGCCGGCCTCGGCGCGCGCCTTGCGATGCGCGGCGTAGGCCCGCTTGGTGCCCTCCGGTCCGCGCAGCACGAGCACGTGGACCATGCCGCGCCGGCCGACCTCGGCGGCGGTCTCCGGATCGCCGGTGGCCGACCACATGCGCGGATGCGGCTGCTGCCACGGACGCGGCCAGATGTTGACGTGACGATGGGTGTAGTGCTTGCCCTCCCAGCTGAACGGCCCGTCGTGATGGCTGAGCGTCTTCGTGATGAGGTCGATCGCCTCCCAGTAGCGCTCGACGTTGTTCGACGGGGTTCGCGTTGTTCGACGCCATCTCGCTGCCGCCCGATTTGACGAACCCGATCTCGAGGCGCCCGCGCGAGATGACGTCGGCGGTCGCGTACTCCTCCGCGACCCGCACCGGATCCTGGCGCAGGGAGATCAGCGTGCCGAGGCTCAGGATCCGCACCTGTCGCGTCTGACGCGCGAGGATGCCGAGCGACAGCGGATTGGCGCCGAGCAGCGAGTTGATGCCGGCGTGATGCTCGATCGCCACGCACGTTCAGCCCGAGGTCGTCGCACAGCAGGAACTCGTCCATGACTTCCTCGAACAGATCGGCGGCGATCTTCGGGTCGCAGTATTTGTTCGGCAGGCTGGCGCGCACCGAGTCCGCGCGCGTCGAGCACCTCCTGCGGCACGAACGGATACGGGATTTCGCACTGCCACCAGGCGTCCATGGCGGCTCTCCCCGGAGCCGCCTCAGCGATTCAGGAAGCGACGACCGTGTCGGCGAAAGCCTCGGCCTGCTCGATCTCGGGATGGTGGCCGGCGCGCCTCGATCAGCTCGAAGCGCGCGCCGGGGATCAGCGCGCTGTAGGCCCGCCGTAGGCGGGCGTCACGATGCCGTCGCTGGCGCCCCACAGCACCAGCGTCGGCACGTCGATGCGGCGCAGCCAGCGCTTGAGCTGCGGGTTGTGCATGTAGGGCTGCCAGCCGTAGAGGCAGAGCGCCTCCCAGTTGCGCGCGCGGACGACCAGCTCGTCGTCCGACATGGCGTCGAGGTCGGGCGCCCATCGCGGGATCGTGCCAGCTCCGGCGCTGCACCTCTTGGCGGCGAGGTGTTGAAGACGTCCAGGATGTCCGGCGTCTCGCGGTCGCTCACCTTGATGCCGAGCGCGTCGACCAGGACCAGCGCGTCGAGCCGGCGGCGGCACTTCACCGCCAGCTCCGCCGCGAGCCAGCCGCCGAACGAGAAGCCCATCAGCGTCACCTTTTCGTGCGGGAGCGTCTCGAGGAAGTCGCAGATAGAGGTGCACGAGGTCGTAGACCGTCTCGAAGTCCGCGGGCCGCGGCGAGCGGCCGAAGCCGGGGTGCGACGGGGCGATGACCTCGGCGTGACGCCCGAGCAGCTCGCAGGAACGGCGCCCGCGGATCGACGGTCTGGAAGCCGTGCAGCAGCACCAGCGGCCGGCCGGCGCCGCGGCGCACCACTTCCAGATCTATCCCCCCGACGACGTGGCCCGTTGACATAGCTTCTCCGCGCTTCGAGCGCATAGGGTAGCATGCGTGGGGGTGACGCCATGGAGACGCTCCTTCGTGTCCTCTTCCTCGGGCTGGTCGTGATGGCGATCGGCGCGATCGGAGACGCGCGCGCCCAGACGCCGTCGCCGGCCCCGACGCCGGCGCCCGCTCCGATCGTAGGCAACGTCTACACCGTGACCTATGTCGAGGTCATGCCGACGTCGAAGGCGGAGGCCGCCACCCTCCTCCGGCGCTACCGCGAGGCGGCACAGAAGGAAGGCGGCAATCTGCGCTGCGAAGTCATCCAGCGCATCGACCAGCCGCACCAGTTCGCGATCCTCGAGATCTGGAAGGACCAGGCCGCGTTCGAGGCGCACGGCAAGAGCGCCAGCACCACCGAAACGCGCGAGAAGATCGCGGCCATCCGCAACGCGCCGACCGACGAGCGGGTGCACACCGCTCTGTCCGTTGGTCCCATCGACGCGCCCTCCGCTCGGGCCGGCATCTACGTGGCGACCCACGTCGACGTCATTCCCCCACGCAAGGACGACGGCGTGGCCGCCCTCAAGCGTCTGGGCGAGGACAGCCGGCGGGGCGAGGGCAACCTGCGCTTCGAGGTCGTCCAGCAGGTCAACCGCCAGAATCACTTCACTGTGGTCGAGATCTGGAAGGACGTGAAGGCGGTCGAGACGCACTCGATGGCGGCCCCGACGCGCGAGTTCCGCGACAAGCTCGCCACGATGACGGGCGCGCTCTACGACGAGCGGATGTACCGGGCGCTCGACTAGCCCCGGTGTATCGGACTCAAGGGCGAGCCCATTCGCGGCGTTCGAGCGGTTAGCCCATTACAAGGGAAACCGCCCGCCGGCTCGCCCCGGCGGCTCGGCGTGATCGCTCGGGTGAAGGATAGGTGAGCGCTCGGATCGAGGTCTCCTCGGAATCTGGTGTTGTCGCTTTGGGTCAGGCGACGCTAGGGTTGCCGGCCGGACTCGATCAGGAGGTTCTGCTTCGGCAATTGGAGCCGCGCGCGCGGTCGGCCGACATCTTCTTCCTGGTGACCGATGACCCCGTGAAGTATCGGATCGACGTGATGGTGAACGAAACATTGCCGCCTGAGCTCGAGCGCGAATTCGAACCGCTCGGCGGCGCATTCCGCCTCGAGGCCCCGCACGGTCGGGTCGCGCTGATCGGCTGGGACAAGACAGGCACGCCTCGCGAGGCCGGGAGCGTATCGGTCAGTCCGGGAGCACATCTGCTGTCTGTCTTCACGCGTCGGCCCTTCGAAGGAAAACGCCATGCGGAAGACATGGCGAAGCTCCTCGGCGCCGATGCGAAATTCATGCAGATGGTCGACCGCCTCGGCTTGATCGGCTGCCTCCCGCTGATCCTGGTCGCCCTCTGTGTTTTCGCCGCTAGATGGCGGTGGCTCTGGTACCTCGTACCCCTGCTCGCCGTGTCGTGGTTGCCCTATCTGGTTTTGAAGCGCGGCCGGCGGTACAGGAGCGCCGAGGGGCGCGTCTCGGCCGCGGAGCTGGCGCGGCCACACTACGTGATCGGCCTCTACCTCAACACGGCAGGAGGATTTGCAGGGTGGGTACGTACGGGTGTGACGAGTCGCTTAGCGAATCTCGATCCGACGCGCTCGGGCCCTGACGACCACGACACGCTCGTCACTCGTCCATCCTGCTCCGTTTCGCTCGAGCTCTGCGACGTCCAGTCGCGGAATCGTCTGACCGTCCGCCGAGACTGAGCTGACAGAGTGCGGCTGACGCAGCCTGAGCACGAACGTCGCCGCCGACGCGCTCGCCTCGAATGAGACTGCGTTACCTCGACGCTGGCAGTGCATGGCGACGGTGCCCGAGTCTCCGCGCAAGGTGAACGAGGCGTCTTTCGTGACGAACGCCTCGACGGTAAGCGGATCGACCGGTTTCTCGCCCACGTGGCTCCGTTCAGGTCCCAGGACGACGAGACTCTCGTCCCTGACGTAGAGCGGTAGTTCCTCCAGCGGCACCTGGCGTCGGACCGTCGTCGGCCCCTCGTGGACGGCGCCGGTCCACCAGTCGGTCCACTTGCCACGCGGCAGGTAGGTCGTGACGATACCGTCAGCGCGCACCACCGGCGAGACGAGCAGCTCTCGTCCGAGACAGTACTGAAGATCGAACGCATAGCCGGCCGGGTCTTCGGGGAACTCCATGACCATCGGACGCATGATCGGGATACCGTCTTCGGACGCCTGCCACCCGTAGCTCACCACGTAGGGCACGAGCCGGCTGCGAAGGCACGCGTATTGCCGAAAAATCCTGAGCGCGTCGTCGCCGTAGCGCCAGGGCTCGCGCGGGGTCGCGCCGTGGAAGCGGCTCAGCGCCGACAGAAAGCCAAGCTGCGACCAGCGCACGAAGAGCTCCGGCGACGGATCGCCCCAGAAGCCGCCCATGTCGTGGCTCCAGTAGGCGAGCCCGCTCATCGATGCGGCCAGACCGCCGCGCAAGGTGTTCGCGAGATCGGTGAACGTGCACTCCGGATCTCCCGACCAGTGGCCCGGATAGCGTTGGGCACCCGGGGCGGCGCTGCGGGACCAGGCCATCACGCGGTCGGCGCGGGCGCGCGTCGCATCGAAGACTTCCTTCTGGAACAGGAGCGGATACGGGTTGTGCATCTCTGCGCCGGTGAGCCCGTTGGCGAAGACGGCGTCGTGGGGAATCTCCTCGCCGAAATCCGGCTTGAACGAATCGGCGCCGAGGTCGAGCTGCTCCGTGAGCTTGCCGCGATACCACCGCGCCGCCGCGGGATTCGTGAAGTCCACGATGGCGCAGAGCCCCATGCCTCGTTCGGTGCGCTGGCTCCAGACGATCGGGTGATAGACGCTGCCGTCGGGCCGCTTGAGGAAATAGCCGTGCGTCTCGCCCTCCGTGTAGAGAGAGCTCTGCAGCGAGACGTAGGGGTTGATCCACAGACAGTTGTGGAATCCTTCGCGGTGGAGCTCGGCCAGGAGGCGCCTGGGGTCCGGAAGGCGTGCCGAATCCCACTCGAAATCGCACCACATGTAGGCGCGCTGCCAGAACGAGTCCAGATGGAAGACGTCGCAGGGGATGCCTTCGGCGCGCAGGCGGCGCGCGACCTCGAGGACCGAGGCTTCGGTGAACTGCACGAAACAGGTCGAAGCCCACAGGCCGAACGCCCACTCCGGAGGCACTGCGGGCCGACCCGTCAGCTGCGTGTAGGCGGTCACGATCTCCTTGGGCGTGCCTGCGATCAGGTAGTAGTCGAGCTCGTCGCCCTCGGCCTGTACGCTGTAGGCTCGATTCGATCGACTCCCGAGATCAAAGCCGACGGCGGTCGGCACGTCCACGAAGATCCCGTAGCCTCGGCTGCCGATGATCACCGGCAGATTCTTGTAGGCAAGCTCCGACCGCGCGCCGTATGGGTTCCGGTTCCAGATGCGGACGGTGCGGCCCACCAGATCGAGTCGGCCGAACCGCTCGCCACTCCCGTAAAAGTGATCCTCGGGATCAAGCAGCAAGGTCTCGACCACGCCGCGCACGCGCCGGGCCGGATCGTGCGGCAGACTCTCGACCTCGAGCCCCGGGCGCGGCCCGAAGCGCTGGCCGGCGAAGTTGGCGTCGTCGTGGACTTGATGGGTCAGGAGCCGGCCGTCCGGCGTCCGGAACAGAAGCTGCCATGGGTCCAGACTCGCTTCGACGACGATCTGCGCTGTGGTCAGGACGACGCGACTCGTATCGGCGTCAACTGACCACGATCCAGGGCTCGGTCGGCCGACCACGTAGCTGAATCGCTTCGCCGCCGCGACCGGGCCCGGCGTCGTCCGCACGCGAACGACACGCGGCGCGATCGCGCTCAACGCCACGCGCACGGCCGCCAGCCCTTCGGTCACGCACTGGAACTCGATGCCCATGGCGGTTCGCTCCCAGCCGAGCGCCCTGACGATGCCGAGGTTGCGAGTCTCCAATTGCATCTACCCCTTGACGGCCCCCAAGGTGAGGCCTTTGACCAGATAGCGTTGCAGGGCGAGCGTCATGATGATGTTGGGCAGCATCACCATCACCGCGGCTGCGCTCATCTCGCCGTAGAGCGGCCCGGCGTCGGTGTTGAGCCCGGCGATGACCACCGGCAAGGTCTTCGCCTCGACGCCGCTCAGGATCAGCGCGAACAGGAACTCGTTCCAGGACACGAGAAACGCGAAGATGGCGGCGACGACGAGGCCGGGCGCGGCGATCGGGATCACGATGCGTATCAGCACGCCCAGACGCGAGCAGCCGTCGATCATGGCAGCCTCTTCGACGTCAAGCGGCACGTCGACGAAGAAGCCGATCAAGAGCCAGATCGAGAACGGCAGCGCGAACGAGACATACGCCACCAGGAGGCCCGTATAGGTGTCGAGCAGACCCAGGCGCTGCATCATCAAGTAGTACGGGACCACGAGCACCATGCGCGGCGCCATCCGTGTGACCAGCACCAGGAACCGCACGGCCTCCGAGGCGCGGAACCGGAAGCGCGCGAAGCCGTAGCCGGCCAGGGTGCCGAGCACGAGGCTTCCGACCGTGGTCCCGATCGCGATGACCAGGCTGTTCTTCAAGTACTGGAAGAAGGGAATGTTGGTCAGCACGCGCGTGTAGTTGTCGAGGATCGGCGTGAAGAGCCACTGCGGTGGCTTGGCGTAGAGCGAGAGCTCGGTCTTGAAGGACGCCGTCGTGATCCAATAGATCGGGAAGAGCGTCCAGGCGAGTACGGGCAGGAGCGCCAGGCCCGTCAGCGCCGCGCGAAGTCGCGTCGGCTTCACGTCAGCCCCGCGCCGTCTGCGGCCGCAGGACCGCCCGCATCAACACGAAGCACAACACCGCCACGATGATCAGGGTCACGATTCCGATCGCGTTGGCCTCGCCCATGTGGCCCAGGCCGAAGGCGCGGTAGTTCAAGATCTGGATCGTCTGCGTCGCCGTGCCCGGCCCGCCGCCGGTGAGTACGAAGATGATGTCGAACTCGCGGAACGCGTCCATCCCCCGGATGAGGACGGCGAGCAGCATGATGTAGGTCAGCAATGGCACCGTGATGTGTCGGAAGCTCTGCCACGCGGAGGCGCCATCGACCGCGGCCGCCTCGAAGAGCTCCGCCGGGAGCACCTCGAGCCCGGCGTAGATCACGAGGAACATGAACGGGATCGTGCGCCAGGCATCGACGAGCGTGATCGACACCAGCGCCAGGCGTGGGTCGCTGAGCCAGGGCAGCGGGCCGAGACCGATCGCGCCAAGGTAGTGATTCAGCACGCCGACCTCGGGATGGAAGATCACGCGCCACATTGTGGCGCCGACGACCGGCACGACGAAGAGCGGCAGCAGCAGCAGCACGCGGATCGGCCGGAGAAATTTGAACGGCTGCGCGAAGAGCAGCGCCAGCAGGAGGCCCACCAGGAACTCGAGCAGCACGGCGCCCACCGTGAAGAGCGTCGTGACGACGACCGCGCGCGTGAACTCGGGGTCGTCGGCGAGGCGCGTGTAGTTCGCCAGACCGATGAAGCGCACGTCGCGCGGCCGAATGAGCCACCAGTTGTAGAAGCTCACCCAGCCCGAATAGGCGAGGGGGATGAGGTCGATGGCGAACAGGAACACCAGGCCCGGAAGCAGGAACCACCGTCCTGCCCGGCCGGCGGCCATGCCCGGTGCGCCGCTACTTCCCGAGGATCCGGTTCGTCCCCGCGTCGATCTCCTTCAGCGCGGCTTCCAGGGTCAGCTCGCCCGCCGTCAGCTTGCCCGCCGTCACCCGAAGATTCTCCTGAATGTCCGCGTACTCTCGCAGGCGCGGCCGCTCCTTCGTGATCTGCAGGCTCTCGAGCAGCGCATCGGCGTAGGGCAGAGTGGCCTTGGTGCCGGGATCCTTCAGCACCGAGAAGCGCGGGCTATGGATGGCCGAGGTCGCGCTCGGATATTTCACCGCGGCGTGGCCGAAGTCCTTGCCGGAGAGCCACGTCGCGAACTGCCAGGCGGCATCCTGACTGGTGCTGTTTTTGGCGATCGCCAGCGTCCACACGCCGCGCATCGGCGTCTGCCGAACCGCCTTCGGCACCTGCGCGTACCCGAGCTTGCCGGCGACGGTGGAGCGTGTCTTGTCCTCCATCGGACGGGCGCCCGACGCCCACTGGATGGCCATTGCGGCCTGACCGAGCTGGACGGCCTTGTTCACGTCGGCGAAGTTGTAGCTCTTCACGTTCGGCGGCGTGTACTTCAGGAGCTCCAGAAAGACCTCGCCGCCTTTCTTGCCGGCGGCGCTATTGAGCGAGCCGCGACCGTTGGCGTCGACCAGCTCGGCGCCGTAGGACCACATCGCCAACAGCATGTAGAGCGCGGTCTGGATGTCGCTGCTGGCGGTGACGGCGATCCCGTACTGTTGCTTGGCCGGATCGTGGAAGGCCTTGGCGTGAGCGAGAAGCTCGTCCCAGGTGGCCGGCGGCTTCAGCCCCTTCTGCTCGAAGAGGTCCTTTCGATAGACGAGGAGCTGCACGTTGGGATCGACCGGGACCCCGTACTGCGTGCCCTGGAACGCGCCGGAGGCGACCGTCGTGGGAATGAAATCCTGAAGGTCCAGGGTCTTCATGCGCTCGTTCAGCGGGAGGAGAAATTCCGAGAGCGGTGGAATCCAGGGCTCGTCCACGAAGACGACGTCGTACCGGCCGGCGCCGGTGGAGAGCGACAGAAGCTGCTTCTTGTACAGATCGCCGAACGGCGAGGCGTCGACCACGACCTTGATGCCCGTCTTCTTCTCGAAGTCGGGCAGGCTCGCGCGCAGCACGTCTTCCTTGAAGCCGGCGAGCATCGAAAGCGTGATCGTCTTGCTCTGCGCCGACACCGGCACCTCGGGGCCCGACGAGACCACCAGCACCGAAAGAACTACGACCGCCAGACACCTGAAGGTCCGCGAGATCCTCATTGATCGATCCTCACTTTGTAGCCGCGGCGCGCCGGCAGACCCGACCCACATCACGCGCGACCGCGTCGTGAATGGCGCGACGCTACGCCACGGCCTCGGGGCTGTCAAGCCGCCGAGCCGCGAAATCCTGTAGGATTACGGGACGGGGGGCGACATGTCACTGCGATTCGGGGTCTTCGACCACATCGAGCCGGTTCCGGGACAGCGACTCGATCAGATCTACCGCGAGCGGCTGGTCCAGATCGAGCGCCTCGACCGCGCCGGCTTCTACGCCTATCACCTGGCCGAGCACCACACGCCCGCCATCCACAGCCTGGCGCCGTCGCAGAACGTGTTCCTCGGCAGCGTCGCCCAGCGCACGACGCGCATGCGGTTCGGCCCCTGCGTCTACGTCCTGCCGCTCCACCACCCGCTCCGGCTGATCGAGGAGATCAGCATGCTCGACAACCTGAGCGGCGGGCGCCTCGAGATCGGCGTCGGCCGCGGCGGCGTCATGGAAGCCTTCTTCTGGGGTCAGGAAGCCGACCCCGAGACCAACTACGCGCGGTATCTGGAGACCCTGGCGATCCTCCGCGAAGGGCTCAGCCACGATCAGCTCACCTATGCCGGCCACTTTCACAAATTCGAGAACCTCCCGATGTACCTGCGGCCGCTGCAGAAGCCCTATCCGCCGCTCTGGTACATGCGCAATCCGGTGACGGCGGCGATGGAAGGGATGCACACGATCATCGTCGGCTCGATCGACGGGCTCGCCGTGGCGGTCCCGCGATACCGGGCGGCGTGGGAACAGCATCAGGGCTCGGGCACGCTCACGGTGCAGGGGCACGAGCCGATGATCGGGCTGGTCGTGCACCTGGTCCTGGCGGAGACGGATGCCGAGGCGATGCGGATCGCCGCCCCCGCGTGGGAGAAGTATCGCTGGAACCTCGCCGCGCCCCGCCGCCTCGAAGCGGAGAAACGCGGCCTCACTCAGTTCATGCAGGCCAAGGACGGATCGTTCGGCTTCGTCGGCGAGCGCCCCAAGGGGTTGCCGACGCGCGAGATGCGCCGGGACATCGACGCCGAGCTCGAGCGCTTCGACCAGGTGAAGCAAGGCTCCCATCCCAACCGCATCGGGGGCGTGGCTTTGGCGGGCTCGTCCCGCGCGGTGCTCGAATACATGGACGAGTACGTGGCGACGGGGGCGAACTACTTCGTCTGCTCGTTCCAGTGGGGCGACATCTCTCACCAGGACGCGATGCGCTCGATCGAGCTCTTCGCGTCCGAGGTGATGCCCCGCTACACTTCGGCTCCATCTCCGTCGCGGGCCTAGACGTACCTCACGACTGGCCTTACGCGCGCCGCTACGCGGCGCCTCGCGGGCCTCGCGGAATCCAGACCCGCATAGCTCCCGGCCCGCGGTTCGCCCACGCGTAGTACGGGATGGCCGTCAGCGCCATGCGCCGGCGGGCCGCCGACGAGCCGAGTCCGACGGGTCGATAGAGGCGATCATTCCACGGCGCGGTGTCAACCGCCCACCCGGAGCCGCGGACGACGGTCACCCCCTCGAGGCACCCTGAAACCCAGGACGATTCGAGCGGCGCCGCGGTGTCGATCTCGAGATCGGCGATCGCCGCGTCCGGATGATCGGCCTGCTCGAGGCAGTAGACGAGCGGGCCGCGCTCGATCGCCACACAGCCCCGTGTCGACTCGATCCACGGATGGGCTTCGACGAGTCGCGCGTCCATCGGGAAGTCGAGCTCGATGACATCGCCGGCGTGCCAGACGCGATCGATTCGCAGATAGCCGTTCGATCCGGGCGAGACCTGACGCCCGTTGACCCGCGCTGTCGCCGCCGTGCACCAGCCGGGCACGCGGAAGCTCAACGTGCGTGACGCCGTTGGTGCTTGCTCGATCGCGAGCCGGACCCGGCCTTCCCACGGGTAGGCGGTCTCCATGCGCATCACCAGGGCCGGTCCGGAGCCGAGATCGGCGGCGATGCGCGCGCCGGCGTATTGGTGGATCTGCAGGCCCGAGGTGTCGCGGGTGGCGATGTAGTGGCCGAACGTCGCGAGTTGGCGCATGACGTTCGGCGGACAGCAGGCGACCGTGTGCCAATCCTTACGGATGCAACCACCTCGGCTCAGGTACTCGGCCTCGCCGTTGCTGGCCAGCGGGTTCACGTAAAAGTAGCGGTCGCCGGTGAGTGAGACGCCGGCGAGGACGGCGTTGTAGAGGGTGCGCTCGATGAGATCGCCGAAGCGCGAGTCGCCCGTGGCCAGGAGCAAGCGCCAGCTCCACATGACGCTCGCGATCGCGCCGCACGTCTCGCAGTACGCGAGGTCGTTCGGCAGCTCGTACGGCTGGCCGAACGCCTCGCTGAGATGCCGGCCGCCGACGCCGCCGGTGATGTAGACCTTGCGGCTGACTAGGTCGTGCCACTGGCTTTTCAACGCGGTGAGAAGCGCCGCTTCACCGGTCTCGAGATAGATATCCGTGGCGCCCGTTGTCAGGTAGAGGGCGCGAACGGCGTGGCCCTCGACTGCCGTCGCGTCGCGAACGGGCACGCGGTCCTGGAACGATGCCGAGCCATAGCGGCCGGGTCCGAGCCAGCCTCGTCCTCGATGCTCGAGGAAGAAGGCGGCCAGCTCGAGGTGACGCTGCTCGCCCGTCTCACGATAGAGCTCGACCAGCGCCATCTCGATCTCGGGATGGCCCGGAGTCGCGATGCGTCGGCCCGGCCCGAAGAGTGAGTGCAGGTGGTCTGCGAAGCGCCGGGCGATCGTCAGCAGCCGGTCGTCACCGGTGGCTCGCCTGAATGCGACCGCGGCCTGGATGAGGTGGCCGGCGCAATAGAGCTCGTGCCCGTGGGCGAAGTCGATCCAGCGCTTCCCCGGCTCGGCCACGGTGTAGTAGGAGTTGATGTAGCCGTCCGCACCCTGCGCCGCGGCCACCAGGTCGATCGTCGCCTCGCTGGTCGCGCGGAGCCACTCGCTCGGCGCGCGGCCCAGCTCCCAGCCCGCGGCCTCGAGCCACTTGTACACATCGGAGTCCATGAACACCGGGCCGCGGTAGGGGGCCGTCGAGCGGCCGGCGGCGATGCGGAGATTCTCGAGATTCCCCGCCGCCTCGAGCATGCGGAAGCCGTGCGCCAGCGCGCTATCGTGGTTGACCGCTTGACGGCGGGCCCACAGGCCGTCCTCGATCGTCACGGCCCGGCCGTCGAGGGTCGTCAACGTGGCCGCGGGGCTCTTCGCGTCATCGACTGGTCCTGCCGTGCGCCTTGTCGTCATCTGACGCGGCGCCCGCTCAGACCCAGCCGCCGTCGACGATATAGCTCTGGCTCGTGCACGCCGCGCTGTCGTCCGAGGCGAAGAAGAGCACGACGCGCGCGATGTCCTCCGGGACCAGCTTTCGCTTCAGGCACTGACGCCGCAGCAGCTCCTGCTCACCCTCCGGAGTCAGCCAGAGCTTGATCTGGCGCTCGGTCATGATCCAGCCGGGCACGATCGAGTTGACGCGGATGTTCATCGGGCCGAGGTCTCGGGCCAGCGCGCGGGTCAGCCCGGCCACGGCGGCCTTCGCGCTGAGATACGCGGGCATCCCGCCCTGCCCGACCAGCCACGATGTCGAGCCGAAGTTGATGATCGAGCCGCCGCCCGCGCCGGCCATCTCGGGGGCGACCGCCTGCGCCGCGAAGAACTGGTGGCGCAGGTTCACCGCGAACCGGTCGTCCCAGTACTCGGGCGTCACGCGCTCGATCGTGTGGCGCTCGTCGTTGGCGGCGTTGTTGACCAGCACGCGGATCGCGCCGAGCCGCGCCCGCGCCTCGGCGATCGCCGACTTGAGCGCCGGGATGTCGCGGAGATCGCACGGGATGAAGATCGGCGCGGGGTGACCGCGCTCCGCGACGGTCTTGACTAGCGCCTCTGACGCCGCCAGATCGATGTCCACGAACGCGACCCGGGCGCGCTGGGCGCAGAGGTGCTCGACGATCGACGCGCCGATGCCGCTGCCGCCGCCGGTCACGAACGCGGCGCGAGCCTCGAGGCTGGGGTACGAGGCGGTTCCGATCATGCAACCCTCCCGGTCGCGCGTGCTAGGCTCTGGGGCGCGCCAAAGTATGGACCTTATCACCCTGCGCGCCGAGGGCGCTGGTCTCGTGCTGGCGCCTTCGGCCGGTGGATCCGTCGCGCGCTACTGGATCGACGACGGCGCGGCGATGCTGGATCTGCTCCGCCCATGGTCGGCGCCGTGCCCCGGCGAGCCGCTGGAGGCGGCCGCCTTCCCGCTGGTTCCGTACTCGAATCGCATCCGCGCGGGGCGCTTCTCCTTCCGGGGACGCGACGTGGCCTTGCCGCTGAATCGCCCGCCCGAGCGCCACAGCATCCACGGTCACGGCTGGCAGGCGGGCTGGCAGCCGCTCGAGGTACGAGCTCACGAGGCCGCCGTAGAGTATCGTCACGAGCCCGGTGCGTGGCCCTGGGCCTATCGCGCCACGCAGCGCTTCGTGCTCGCGGCGTCGAGTCTGTCGGTGGCATTGGCCATGCGAAACGAAAGCAACACGGCGATGCCGGCCGGGATCGGCTGGCACCCGTACTTCCTGCGCACGCCGCAAACGACCGTCACCGCGGACGTCGAGGCGATCTGGCTGACCGACGACGAGGTGATGCCGACCGTGCTGGCGGCGCCGCGCCCCGACGCCGATCCGACGCGCGGGGTCATGGTCGATGCCGTCGCGCTCGACAACTGCTTCGTGGGCTGGCGGCGCAGAGTCGTGATCGAGCGTCCCGAATCCGGCGTGCGTCTGATCATGATGGCCGAGACGCCGCTCGACTGCCTCGTCGTCTACACGCCACCCCACCGGCCATTCTTCTGCGCGGAGCCGGTGAGCCACGTCACCGACGCGTTCAATCTTGCCGCGGCTGGGCGGGCCGACACGGGAACGCAAATCCTGGAGCCTGGCGAAGCGCTCCGGGCCACGATCACGTTGAGCGTGGAGCGCTGAAGGGCGCCCCGCGCGCAGACGTCACAACCGGCGGAGCGCCGCGTCGGTCGCCGCGTCGGCGGCGAAGAAGCATTCGATCCGAAGCTCGTGCAGGGTGATGTCGTACGGCGTGCCGAGGCTCGCGAGCAAAGTGAAGAAACTGAAGCGCACGTCTCCCTTCCGGAGCTCGATCGCGAGAAACGGCGCCGTCGACGCGTCGAGGTCGAGCAGCTGCCACTGGCTCGGCACGTCGGGATAGGACAGGAGCTCGTCGAGCAGCCGGCGCGTCTCGGCGTCACCCGTGCGCAGGAGATCCCGGTGGAGCCACTGGATGAAGGCCGCCGCCGTCGCTTCCCAATTGACGATGTAGGGCCGGAGCGCCTGCGGGTGGTAGGACAGGCGCATCGCGTTCGGTGGGCCCAGCGCCGCCGCGGCCGCCGGGTCCAGGAACAGCCCCATCACCCGGCCCATCGCCTCGTTCGTCATCAGGATGTTCCAGTGCCGGTCGAGGACCATCGCGGGCAGCGGCTCTTGCTGTCGGAGCATGAAGCCGAGCGCCTGTTTGACCTGCGCCATCTCGGGCGCGTCCAGCCCGGTCTCGCGATAGACCGGCGCGTAACCGGCCGCGATGAGGAGCTCGTTGCGGCCGCGCAGCGGCACGTCGAGGACGCGGGACAGGAGCAAGAGCATCTCGCGGCTCGGCTGCGTGCGCCCGGTCTCGAGGAAGCTCAGATGCCGCGTCGAGATCTCGGCCTCGAGGGCCAGGCCGAGCTGGCTCATCCGCCGCCGCTCGCGCCACTGCTTCAGAAGCCCGCCGACGGTGCTCGGCCGAGCATTCCGAAGATGTCGTCGCGCGCTCTTGCTGTCGCTCACGCCCGCACTCTACACGGGCCGGAGCGTGCGACCAATTACCTCCGAGGTAATGCTGAACTCCTCAAGTGCTTGCTACTGAGCACGTGCTCCTGTGCAATGCGAGGCAATGAAAGGCACGGCGCGCGCCAGGACGCGCCCATTTTTAGTGAGGGCGCGAGGTGAGGGGGGCGTCATGAGCCCCTTGTACCGCCGTGCACACCCGGCGCACAAGGCGCCCCTCGGCTTGACCGCTCCCGCGTGACGACGTAGCATCGGGCCGCTTCTCGACAGTCCGGCTCTCGCGCCGCGGGGTGGGGTGCTCGCGACCTTCGTGATCCTCACTCCGTAGAAGGAGTAGAGAGATGAAGACGGTCGTGTCGTCCCTCGCGTGCTACATCGCCCTGATCGTACTCACCTGGTATCCCTCCGCGGCGGCGGCGCAGGAGAAGTCGCCGACACCCGGCGATGCACCAGGATTCGCCTACGCCGCACCGGCCTTCATCAAGGAGCTGGACTCTCGGTACCCGGTCCAGCCTCCCGTCCCACCCTCTCCGCCCCGCTACGGCGGCGTTTTGCACTTTCCCGCAACCGTCAGGGCCTTCGATCCCACCGCGGGCTATCGTCCGGAGCTTGCGCTGGTCTGGGACACCCTCACGGAGTGGGAGGCGACCTGGTATTTCCCAGAGGTCCAGCGAACTCCGATGATTCGGAAGACCCTGGCCACGAGCTGGGAGATGGTCAATCCCTCGACGTGGATCTTCAAGCTCCGGCAAGGCGTGAAGTTCCACAACCGGCCGCCGGTCAACGGTCGAGAGATGACCGCCGAGGACGTCAAGTACTCGTATGAATTGCTGAAGGACAAGGCGCAATACTCCACCCGCGCCGCTCTCGTCAAAACGATTCAGGTCGTCGACAAGCACACCGTCAAGTTCGAGCTGTCGATGCCCGACCCGAAGTTCTATCTCAACGTGGTCGATTCGTTGTCGCCGGTGATCGTGCCCCGCGAGGCCGTCGAGGCGCCCGGCGGTCTGGCCGAGAATCCCATCGGGACCGGCGCCTTCATGCTGAAGGAGTTTGCCCCCGGGGAGGGCGCGTTGCTCGTGCGCAATCCCGACTACTACCTGAAAGACAAGGACGGGCGGCAACTGCCTTACGTCGATGCGGTCCGTTTGTTCTTCACCAAGGATCCCGCCACGGACACAGCGCTGTTCCGTACTCGGCAGCTGGACCTGATGCGGGTCTCTACCCTGGACGTGCTCTATGCGCTGATGAAAACCGTACCCGATATGCAGCTCTACCGGGTGCCATCGTTCGGGTGGGGCGATTACGGGGTGAGCATGGCGCTCGACAAAGCGCCCTACAGCGACGTGCGCGTCCGACAGGCCCTCTCGATGGCCATCAACCGCGAGGTCGTGGCCGAAGTGATCAACCGAGGCGATGCGGCACTGTATGGTCCGTTCCCTTGGGCCCTGGCCGGCTACACCAAGCGCGCGGACTATACGTACGCCAGCCTCGGCCCCAACTATGAGCACAACGTCAAGAAAGCCAAGGAGCTGCTGGCGGCGGCGGGCTATCCGAAGGGCTTCGACATGGATCTGGAGTGGGCCGAGTTCCAGGGCTGGACCTTCAACGAATTCGTTCAGCTCGTCGCGCGATTCTTCGGCGACGTGGGCGTCCGGGTGAAGCTGAAGCAGCTCGAGACGTCGACCTGGATCGCCAAGGCCGCCGGCGTCCAGCCCTTTGCGCACACGCTGGCCGCCTTCAGTCCCATCGGCGCGGGGCCGAGCTTCATGGACTGGGTGTACTTGCGCTACCACTCGTCGTTCCCCCGGACGATCAACCGGGAAGGGATCAGCGACCCGAAGCTGGATGATCTGCTCAGCACGTGGCGCCTGGATCCCGGGGAGAAGCGCCCGGCCCTCCAGCGAGCCATCTGGGATCACCTGCGCAAGAACGTGTACCGCATCACGACGATCGTGCCGCCACACTACCGCATCGGTCACGCGTACGTCCACGCAGGCGCGAACCCATATTGCTGGTTCCCCGGGTACTGTTCATATGAAGCCAAGACCGCCTGGATGACGGAGAAGGCGCCGAACCGGAAGTTCGAGAAGTTCGCCCAGTAACCAAGCGATGCGGATGTACGTCGTGCGTCGCCTCCTGCACGGACTGCTGGTGTTGTGGCTCGTGTCGCTCGTGATCTTCTCGCTCGTGCGCATCCTGCCCGGCGACGCCGTCATCATGCAGCTCGACCAGGCCGCCGCTCCCACGCCCGAGATCCTGGCGCGGGCCCGTCAGGAACTGGGCCTCGAGCGCCCGTTTCTCGTCCAGTACCGCAGCTGGATCACGAGCGCGGTGCAGGGCGACCTCGGCCGTTCGCTGATCACCCGCCGCCCCGTGACGCAGGAGCTTCTGAAGCGCATCAACCTGACGTGCCATCTGGCCGTGATGTCGATCATCGTGGCGATGCTCATCGCGCTCCCTGTCGGCGTGCTTTCCGCGGTGAAACAGGACACCGCGAGCGACTACATTGCCCGCTTCTTGGCCGTCCTGGGCCTGTCGCTTCCGGACTTCTGGCTGGCCACGGTGATCATCACGTTCCTCGCGATCTGGGTCCAGTGGATCCCGCCCATCGGCTTCGCGCCGCTGTGGGAGGATCCCGCGCGCTGCCTCGGCCAGCTCTTGATTCCAGCCCTCATCATCGGGGCGCGGCTGGCGGCGGTGTCGATGCGGATGACACGCTCGTCGCTACTCGAGGTGCTGCGACAGGATTACATCCGCACCGCGCGCGCCAAGGGCGCTCGCGAGCGCGCGGTGATCGTGCGGCACGCGCTGAAGAACGCATTCATCCCGGTCATCACCGTCATCGGCCAGCAGTTCTCGGTGCTGCTCGGAGGCACCGTGATCGTGGAGTTCATCTTCCTGCAGCCGGGCGTCGGCAGCCTGATGCTCGACGCCGTTCTGCTGCGCGACTACACCCTGATCCAGGGCGCCGTGCTCTTCTTCGCCGTGGTGATCGTGGCGACGAACTTACTCGTCGACCTGAGCTACGCCTGGCTTGATCCGCGAATCCGTTACCGCTGACGCGGCACCCGAAGTGTCGCCTGGGGGGGTGGGGCCACTCATCGCCCTGCGGCATGCCTGGGGCGTGGTGTGGCTGCTCGCGCGGCGCAAGCCGCTCGGCGCGGTGAGCGCGATGATCGTCCTCGGGCTGGTCGTCGTCGCGATTCTGGCTCCGGTGTTGGCGCCCCGGGACCCCTACGAGTTCAATCTGAACGAGCGCGGGTTGCCGATTCGCATGCAGGCACCCACCGCCGCGTTCCCGTTGGGGACGGATCCACTCGGGCGGGATGTTCTGAGTCGGATCGTCTACGGGGCGCGGGTATCGCTCGTCGTGGGGCTCGCGTCGGTGATGATCGGGACTCTGCTCGGCACGGTCGTCGGGCTGGTGTCCGGGTACTGGGAGGGGAAGCTGGATCAGGTCATTCAGCGGGGCGTCGATACAACCATGGCGATTCCAGGGATCGTGTTGGCCCTGGCGGTGATGTCGGTGCTGGGACAGAGCCTTACCAACATCGTTCTCGTCATCGCGCTGGTGATCGCGCCGGGAGCCTCGCGGGTCGTCCGGGGCACCGTGCTCGCGATCAAGCAGCACACGTTCATCGATGCGGCGCAGGCCTTGGGGGCCTCGCCGGCTCGGATCGTGGCGCGACACGTGCTACCGAATGTGTTCGCGCCGATTCTGGTCATCGCGACCGTGTGGCTGGGAAATGCCATCGTCATCGAGGCCGCGTTGAGCTTCCTCGGGCTGGGAACGCCGCCGCCCACTCCGACCTGGGGCGCGATGTTGAGCGGGGAGGGTCGGCGGAATCTTGAGACGGCGCTCCATCTGGCGATCTTTCCCGGTGCGGCGATCAGCATCGTGGTGCTGGCTTTCAACATGCTGGGCGACGCATTGCGCGACCTTCTGGATCCTCGGCTGCGGAGCCGCTAGACGAAGACCTCTCCGCCCACGTGATTACCTCCGAGGTAATTCCCGCACCGCAAACCGGGCCCGCCCGGCGTTCATCGCGGCGAATGCGAGTCATTTGGCGATGCAGGTGGCGAGATTGTCCTGCGTGCACTCGTCGAGGCCGGTGTAGATCACCGGCTCGACCTTCTTGCCGTTGATCAGGTCGATCATCACGGACGGCGCGCGATAGCCCATCTCGAAGGGGCGCTGCCCGACCTGGACATGGCTTCGCCCCGCCTTCAGCGCCTCCAGCTGCGGGGGCAACGTGTCGCCGGCCACGATCACGAGCGCCTTGCTCTTCAGCTTCTCTATCACCTGACCGGTGACCTGCGAATAGGCCTGGGGCGCGAACTGGGCCCAGCCGCCTTCCAGTACGAACGCATCGAGCTTGGGATTGGCGGTGAAGACGTCGGCCATCTGCCGGTTGGCGAGGTCGGCCTGGTCGTTCGTGAAGACCGGGCAACCGTTGATTTCCGTCCAGCCGTTCTGGCCGGTCAGCCGCTTGGTTCCCTTGGCGCCCGCCAAGGTGTCGCGGGTGCCGGCGGCGCGCGCATTGATGTTGTCCGCGGCCACGTTGCCGAGCTGTAGACAGACGGTCCCGCCCTTCGGCTTGAACTTCTTGAGATACTCGGCGAACTTGACGCCCATCAGGTAGTTGTCGGTCCCGAGGTAGGTCTTCCGCAGCCCGGCGTCTTCCTTCGCGAGGTCGGCATCGATCGTCATCACCGGAATCTTCGGCGCCTTCCTCTTCAGGAGATTCGCCATCAACGGCGCGTTGGAGGGCGAGATCGCGATCGCGGCAACGCCCTTGGTCAAGAGGTCGTCCACGATCTGAACCTCACCGGCCTCGTCGGCGCTGGACGCCGGCCCGGTGTAGAGGCAGGTGTAGCCCTTGCCCTTGTTCTCGGCGTTCCACTTCTGACAGCCGCGATTGATCTGCTCGAAGAACGGATTGTCGAGCCCCTTGACCACGATGGCCAGGGTCTTGTCCTGAGCGTGTGCGGGTTGCGCGACGACCGACAGGAGGAATGCAACGGCCAGCCCGACGAGCGTTGTCATGGTCTCACTCCCTTGTGAGAGTAGCGGCTCGCACCCGTGTCGAGCGGTCGAGTCTGGCGCGGAGTGTAGCGAAGCCGCCGATCGACGGTCAAGACGACCGGCATTCCGTTATCATCTGACGACCGATTCGGCGGCTTTCGTTGTCGCCGGCGCGGTGGAGGGACTGGATGCCGATCCTGGAATGCCGGGGAATCTCGAAGCACTTCGGCGCGATCCACGCGCTCGACGATGTCTCGTTGACCATTTCGGCCGGCGAGGTCGTCGGGCTCATGGGCGACAACGGCGCCGGCAAATCCACCCTGGTCAAGATCGTGGCCGGCAACTATCCGCCCACGGCCGGCAAGCTGTTCGTCGACGGAAAGCCGGCCGTGTTCGCGCGGCCCGCGGAGGCCCGCGAGCGCGGCGTCGAGATCGTCTACCAGGATCTGGCGCTCTGCGATAACCTGCCGGCTTCCATCAACATCTTCATGGGCCGCGAGCTCACGCGCTGGATCGGCCCGCTGCGCGTGCTCGACTTCACGGCGATGAGCCGGCGCGCCGCCGAGCTGTTCACGGAGCTGAAGTCCGAGACGCGGCCGCGAGACGTCGTTCGCAACATGTCCGGCGGCCAGCGTCAGGCCGTTGCGATCGCCCGGACGCGGCTCTCGGATCCGAGGATCGTGCTCATGGACGAGCCGACGGCGGCGATCTCAGTGCGCCAGGTGGCCGAGGTGCTGAGCCTGGTACGGCGGCTGCGCGATCAGGGCATCGCCGTCGTGTTGATCAGCCACCGCATGCCCGACGTGTTCGCGGTGGCCGATCGCATCATCGTCCTGCGCCGCGGCGCGAAGGTCGCCGACAAGGCGATCGCATCGACCAGCCCCGAGGAAGTGACCGGCCTCATCACGGGCGCGATCGCGGAGGCCTGAGCGTGTCGGTCGACCTTCAGCGCGCCATCGAGGCCCGGAGCCACGGGCTACTGGCGCGGGTGCTCGGGCTGCAAGCGTTCTGGGTTCTGGCGGCCGCCCTGCTGGCCGCCGTCGTCCTGTCGCTGGCGACCGAGTCGTTCGCCACACCGCAGAATCTGTTCAACGTGACCCGTAACTTCGCCTTCGTGGCGATCGTTGCGATCGGGATGACGGCGGTGATCATCACCGGCGGCATCGATCTGTCGGTCGGCTCGATCCTCTGTCTTTCCGCGATGGTCACCGGCGTCGTGCTGCACGCCGGGACCTCCGTCTGGGTGGGCATCGCCGCCGGGCTCATCGCCGCGCTGGCGGTTGGACTGGTCAACGGCGCTCTGATCACCTACGTCGGGATCCCGCCGTTCGTGGCCACGCTTGGGATGCTGTCGATCGCGCGCAGCCTGGCGATGGTGTCGTCGCAGAACACGATGGTCTACCAATTCGGTCCGGACCATGATTTCTTCCTGTGGCTGGGTGGCGGCTCGACCCTGGGCGTTCCGAATCCGGTCGTGGTGCTGGCGGCGTGCTGTCTGACCACTGGGTTTGCGCTGAACTGGACGCGCTGGGGTGCCAGGATCATGGCCGTCGGCGGCAACGAGCGCGCCGCGATCCTGACCGGCCTCCCGGTCAGGCGAATCAAGATCGGCATCTACATGCTGTCCGGCTTCATGGCCGGCCTGGCCGGCGTCCTCGAGGCGAGCTGGCTCGGCGGCGTGACGACCAATCTCGGCCAGTCGATGGAGCTCAGCGTGATCGCGGCGGCGGTCATCGGCGGGGCGAACTTGACGGGAGGCCATGGCACGATCCTCGGCGCCGTCGTCGGCGCCGCGCTCATCGAGATCATTCGTAACAGCCTGACCTTGCTCGGCATCAGCACGTTCTGGCAGGGCACCTTCGTCGGCACGTTCATCGTGGTGGCCGTGGCGTTCGACAGCGTGCGCAGGGGCCGGCGCAACTCGACGTCGTGACCCCATCGCGGTCGACTTGTGCGCCGGGTGCGCCCGGCGGTACAACCAGCCCTATGACCACCATGACAGACGAGCAGAAGCGGATCCGCGGCTATCTGGAAGCGCAAGGCGCCAAGCTGACGCCGGCAGCCATCGTCGACAAGGTGCGAGAGGCGATGGAGCGCCTGCGCGCCGCGGCGATGGCGATCCCGGCCGCGGGGTTCGCGCAGGCGCCCGCGCCGGGTGAGTGGAGCGCCAACGAGGTGATGGCCCACGTCGTGGACGCCGGGCGCCACTTCGGCGAGGGGATCGTGCGCGCGCTCGACGGCCTTGCCCCGGGCGAGCGGCGCCACGCCGCCGAGCGGCCGGCGGCGCCGAACCACACCGCCGCGGAGTGGCTCGCGATGCTCGACCGGGATCGCGAGCAGCTGTTCGATCGCGCCCTGCGCGCGGACCCGGCCGCGCGGCTCGAGCAGTCGATCTCCCACGGGTTCTTCGGCCTGCTCAACTGGCGCGAGACCCTCCTGTTCATCCGCGTCCACGACTTGGATCACGCGGGTCAGCTCGAGAAGATCGCCGCGGCGCTGGGCTCGCGCGCCTGATGAAGGTCGCGATCTCGCTCCGCCTGGCCAACGACGACTGGGCGCGGGCCAGCGCGTGGGTCGGCGAGGCCGAGCGGCTCGGCGTCGACTGCGTGTGGTCGGCGGAGGCGTGGGGACACGACGCCGTGACGCCGCTGGCGTTCCTGGCCGCGAAGACGACCACGATCAAGCTGGGCTCGGGGATCATCCAGGCGGGCACGCGCACGCCGGCGCTGATCGCGATGACGGCCATGAGCCTCGCCTCGATGACCGGCGGTCGGTTTCGCCTCGGGCTCGGAGTGAGCGGGCCCCAGGTGATCGAAGGCTGGCACGGCATCCCGTTCGATCGTCCGGTCCAGCGTATGCGCGAGACGGCCGAGATCGTCCGCCGCGCGGTCCGGGGCGAGCGGCTGGAATATGCGGGGTCCGTGTATACCTTGCCGCTGCCGGGAGGCGAGGGCAAGGCACTCCGGTCGGCCGCCCGCCCGCAGCCCGCGATTCCGATCTACCTCGCGACCTTGTCGCCGAAGAGCCTCGAGATGACGGGGGAGATCGCCGACGGCTGGCTCGGCACGTCGTTCATGCCGGATCACGCGCGCGTGTTCTTCGACCACATCGCCGCGGGCGCCGCGCGCGCCGGCCGCACCCTGCAGGCACTCGACCTGCAGGCGGGCGGCGTCGTGGCGTTCGGCGACGACCTCGAGCGCCTGATCGAGCCACGCAAGGCCGGGCTCGCGTTCTCGCTGGGCGCCATGGGCTCGCGGCGGCACAACTTCTACAACGACGCCTACAAGCGTGCCGGTTATGCCGACGCGGCGATCGAGGTGCAGCGGCTGTGGCTCGACGGCAAGCGAGACGAGGCCGCCGCGCGCGTGCCCGACGACCTGGTGCTGAAGACGAACCTCCTGGGCACCGAGAAGATGGTCCGCGAGCGGCTCGCGAAATACCGCGCCGCCGGCGTCACGACGTTGAGGGTCGAGCCCGCCGCGGACGATCTCGACACGCGCGTGTCGACGCTCGGCCGGCTCATGGATCTCGCTCGGGGGCTGGCGCCGGCCTGAGCGCCGTCTCGGCGGAACCCCTCAGCGGCCGCCCGACGCCGCCGCCGGCCGAGCGAGCTCCTGAGCCGCGGCCTTCTCGACGACGGTCCCCTTGAAGAAGTCCGGGTTCACCTCGCCCCAGAAGCGGACCGCGTTCGTGAACATGAAGTCGCGGAAATCGGCCGAGGTGAGCAGCTCGTGCTCGACCACCGCACCCCCGGGACGCGCTCGATTTTCGAAAATGATACACAAGAGCCCGGCGGCGCGTCGGTCGCATTACCTCGGAGGTCATTGATCTTCCGGGCGCCCGGGAGGACGATGCCGTGCGGGAGGACGATGCATGCTCCAGGTCGCGTTCGCGGGAACGTTCTCGGCCACGCTCGAGCCCTCGGTGCGCGCGCGCCTGTCGACGCCGTGCACCGTCATCCTGGGCGACGAGGCGGGGATCGTCCCGCGGCTCTCCGAGGTGGACGTGCTGGTGACCCTCGCGTTCAATCGCGAGATGGCCGGGTCCGCGAAGCGGTTGAAGCTCGTTCAAGTGCCCGGGGCGGGGCTCGATCGCATCGACCGGTCTGCGCTGCCGATGGGAGCCGCGCTCGCGAACGCCTACGGCCACGAGGTCGGCATCGCCGAGTACGTGATCGGCGCGATGCTCGCGCTGACGCGGAGCTTCGGCCAGATCGACCCGGCGCTCCGGCGCGGCACCTGGGTGAGCCAGTGGGGCGTGGCGAGCCCGGCGCCGGCGGCGTGGCCCGAGCTGGCGGGGAAGACGCTCGGCATCCTCGGCTATGGCCGAATCGGTCAGGCTCTGGCGCGGCGCGCCCGGGCGTTCGACATGGAGGTCTGCGCGATCCGGCGTGACGTGACGCGTGCCGGCGCGGAGGGCCTGTCGCTCCTCGGCGGGCCGGAGGCGCTCGACGAGGTGTTGCGGCGGGCCGACTATCTGGCCGTCACGCTCTCGCTCAGCGACCAGACGCGGGGTCTCATCGGCGCGCGCGAGCTGGCCCTCCTGAAGCCGACCGCCCGGCTGGTCAACGTGGCGCGCGCCGAGATCGTCGACGAGGACGCGCTCTATCGCGTGCTGGCCGACGGACGCATCGCCGGCGCCGCGCTCGACGTCTGGTATCGATATCCGAAGGAGCCGGGACCGACCCTGCCGGCCCGCCGGCCGTTCCACGAGCTCGCCAACGTGTTGATGACCCCTCACGTCTCCGGCTGGACCGAAGGCATGCTGGAGGCGCGCGCCAAGCTCATCGCCGAGAACATCGAGCGAACCGCACGCGGGGAGCCGCCGCTGAACCTGATTCGCTGACCGGGGTGAGCTTGCCCTTCTTCTACGGCTGGGTCATCGTGGCCGCCGGCTTCGTCACGATGGCCATCGCCGTCAACGCGCGCACGGCGTTCTCGCTCCTGTTTCCTCCCATCCTCGAAGAGTTCGGCTGGGAGCGGGGACTGACCGCGGGCGCCTTCTCGTTCGGCTTCCTGGTCTCGGCGTTCCTGAGCCCGCTGGTCGGCCGTCTCATGGATCGTCGCGGGCCGCGAGTGGTCATCGAGATCGGCGTGTTCGTGATGGCCGCCGGCTTGATGCTGGCTCCGTTCGTGAGCCGGCCGTGGCACCTCTATGCGACTCTCGGCGTCCTGGTCGGCGGCGGCGGCAACTGTCTGGGGTACACGGGCCAATCGCTCTACTTGCCGAACTGGTTCGTTCGCCGGCGGGGGCTGGCGTTGAGCCTCGCCTTCTCCGGTGTCGGCATCGGCTCGATCGTCCTGCTGCCGTGGCTGCAGGCGCTCATCGCGCGGGCCGGCTGGCGGGCGGCCTGCTGGGCGCTCGGGCTGCTGGTGCTGGGTGTGCTGGCGCCGCTCAATCTCTTGCTGAAGCGGAGACCGGCGGATGTCGGTCTTCAGCCCGACGGCGACGCGGCTCCGCGAGGCGCGGTGACCGCGAGACGCACGAACGTCGTGGACGCGGCGTGGGCGGGAGTCGACTGGACGCTCGCCCGCGCCATGCGGACGAGCCGATTCTGGTGGATCGCCCTGGGATATTTCTTCGGGCTCTTCGCCTGGTACGCGGTGCAGGTCCATCAGACGAAATACCTCGTGGAGGTCGGGTTCAGCCCGACTCACGCCGGCTGGGCGCTTGGGCTCGTGAGCCTGGTTGGAGTGCCCGGACAGGTCGCGCTCGGCCATCTCTCGGACCGGATCGGACGCGAGTGGGTGTGGACGGTCGGGAACCTGGGATTCGTGCTGTGCTTGCTGGCGCTGCTCGCCCTTCGCCACGCGCCGACCGTGCCGCTGCTCTACGTCATGGTGGTCTCGCAGGGGCTGCTCGGCTACGGCCTCACGTCGGTGATCGGCGCGATTCCGGCCGAGATCTTCGAAGGCCGTCACTACGGCGCGGTCTTCGGCACGCTCATGCTGGCCGCGATCGGGGGCGGCGCCGCCGGGCCGTGGGTGACCGGTGCGCTCTACGATCTGACGGGCACCTACACGCCGGCCTTCTCGATCGCCATCGTCGGCTCGGCGCTCTCGGCGCTGGCCATCTGGCTCGCTGCTCCGCGAAAAGTCCGCGCCGTCGGACATCCTCGCTGATCTCGGAGTAACCGCGCCCTCCCGCCTCGCCGGGTCACTGCTGGATCGTCTCGCCTCCGATTCGCGCCTTGTTCTGGTCCCACCACGCTTGCCACGCCTGGATCGCGGAGGCCCGCTCGCCGGCGGTGTCGCTCGGATCCACGCAGAAACGCTCGATCGGCTGCCCGGCCGCCTGGAGCAGCGCCCGCGTGGACTCGTAGCGCTCCGGGAACGACGCGGCATCGAGACCGCGAATGAGCTCGGGAATGACCTGGCCCTTGGCGGGAGCTTGTTGCGGGAGCAGGCTGCCCGAGGCGGCGGCGATGCTGCCCAGGAGGCGGGCCGTCGGATCCTTGCTCGCCAGGAGCCGTGGGACCGGCTGATCCCAGCCGGCATCCCTGGCCTGTGAAGATTTCCGCGCCGATTGGGCGATCACCGACGAGGCCAGCCGTCGTGTCAGAAATGTCTCGCGGGGATCGTCGAGAACCTTCGTCAAGGACGGGAGCGCCTTGCGCCAGATCTCCCCCCCGGAGCCGGATTGGACCGCGGCCTCCTGCGCTTTAGCCAGCCGCACGATGGCGGTCTCGGCGTCGTCGACGAACGCCGAGACCATCTGGACCCGTTGCTCCATGGCGGCCCCGGCCGATGGGGCGCGCTCGCGCAAGAGAGCCGTGATCTCCGGGCCGGACTCTTCGTAGCTGCGGACTCGTCCGATCATCCGGTCCATGTAGTCTTCGATCGTCTTCCAGCGGCTCGGGCAGTCCGGGGCGGCGAAGCCCTGGAGCAGCCGATCGACCACCGCGGGGGCGCCGACCGGTTGCGCATGGACCGAGGGCGCCAGCAGGACGACGGCGACGAGGGCTTCGCACAGCGGACGATGCACCGCGCGCGTCATCTCCGGGATTGTACGTCGGCGATCGGCCCGGTAGAGTCCTAGCGCGGAGGAGGGTCATCGATGACCGTCAGGGCATGGGTAGCGATCGGCGTGGTCGCGGGAGCGATGATCGGCACGAGCCCGAGGACAGCCGACGCCAAAGTTCAGCGTCTGTACGTGCTCGACTGCGGGCAGAACATCGGGAAGGATCAGTCTCGCTGGTCTCCCGGCGTCAACAAGGGGCAGGCGATCGAGTTCTCCGACAACTGCTATCTCATCCAGCACGACAAGGGCTGGTTACTGTGGGATACCGGCGTGCCCGACGCCGTCGCCGCGATGCCGGACGGTATGGTCGTCGCGAACGGTGCGATCACCTATCGCCGGGCCAAGACGCTCGAGGAGCAGTTGATCCAGGTCGGCGTGAAGCCGTCCGCCGTCACCTACGTGGCGGTCTCACACACGCACGGCGATCATGTCGGCAACCTCGCGCTCTTCCCAACGTCGACGGTGCTGATCCAGGGCGCCGAGTACGACTGGGCGATGGGCGGGCCCAACAAGCCGGTCTTCGCGTCGACGCAAACCATCAAGAAGCTCGCGGGTGACCATGACGTCTTCGGCGACGGCAGCGTCACGATCTTCTCGACCCCCGGCCACACCCCGGGCCATCAATGCTTGCTCGTCCGCCTGCCGAAAACCGGCGCCATCATCCTGTCCGGCGACGCCGTGCACTTCCAGGACAACTGGATCCACAAGCGGGTGCCGCAGATGAATTTCAACCCCGACCAGACCCTGGCGTCGCTCAAGCGCATCGCCGCACTCATGGAGGAGCGCAAGGCGCAGCTGTGGATCAACCATGACAAAGCGCAGAGCGCGACCCTTCGCTACGCCCCAGCCTTCTACGAATAGCGTGTCGGCTGCTGAAACAGGCCCATCTGCTTCGTTGGCGACTTCGGCCCTCCCTGCGGCGTATGCGGCATACGCCGCAGTCGGGCCTCAGCCGCCGCCTCGCATCTGGACCTGTTTGAGCAGCCGACCAGCTGCATCTCCTATCGGCCGGAGACTTTGACGGCGGACAGACGCTCGATGACCGTCATGATGACGCTCGTGTCCTGCTCGCCGAGGCCGGCGGCCAGCGCTGCCTGCTGATAGCGCTGCGCCACGTTCGCGAAGCTGACCGGCACGTGGAGCTCTTTGGCGATCGTGTTGAAGGTGTCGAGGTCCTTGTTCATCAGGGCGACCTTGAAGCCCGGCTCGAAGTCGCGTGGGATGAGCGCCTTCGGGATACGCTCGAGCGCCTTGCTGCCGCCGCTGCTGGCCTTCACCACTTCGTAGATCGTCATCGGATCGAGGCCCGCCTTCACGCCGAGGGCGAGGCCTTCCATCATGGCGCACGAGTTGACCGACGCGCACATGTTGTTGATCGCCTTCACCGTGTTGCCTGCGCCGACCGGGCCCACGTGAAAGATGTTGGGGCCGATGGCGTTCAGCACGGGCGTGGCGCGCTGCAGGGGCTCGGCGTCGCCGCCGACCATGATCGCCAGGGTCGCCGCGCGGGCGCCGCTGACCCCGCCGCTGACCGGCGCCTCGAGGAAGTGCACGCCGCGCGCCTTGGCCCGCGGCTCGATCTTGCGCGGCGTGGACGGGAGCACGCTGCTGAGGTCGATGAGGATGGTCCCCGGCTTGGCTCGATCGACGAGCCCGCCGGCGTCGAGGTAGACCGCCTCGACGTCCGGTGAAGCCGGCAGCGAGGTGAAGACGATCTCCGAGCTCTCGACGACCTCGCGCGCCGAGCCGGCGCGCTTGGCGCCCGCCTGGATGAGATTCTCCATCGCCTTGGGATTGGCGTCGAAGACCGTCATCGGGAACGCCTTCAACACGTTGCCTGCCATCGGGTTACCCATGTTGCCGACACCGATGAAACCGACACTCACGGCCATAGGACTCTCCTTAATTGAGTTCGCGCTGCGGGCCGTCGGGGGGCTGGGGCCCCCCGGCCGAGGCGCGACTCCAACGCTAACGGGTATTCACGATCTTGTCCCACATGTCGGAGTACTGCTGCCGGTATGGGGGCCAGATCTTTTCCTCGGCGACCTTGCGGAACGAGGCCACGTCGGCCTGGTTCACCTTCATGCCCTTGGGCTCCAGGATCTCCTTCGCCTTCTGGAAGTTGTCGACCGACTCGGTCATCTCGCGGATCTTCGTCTGCGCCTCGCGCCCGACGTCGAGCACGAGCTTCTGCTGCTCGGGCGAGAGGCCGCGGAAGAGATCCAGGTTCAGCACCAGAACGGTGGGACCGTAGTTGTGATACGTCATCGAGGCGTACTTCGCGACCTCGTACGCCTTGAGCGCGTTGATGTTGACTACCGGCAGGTCGGCGCCGTCGATGACGCCTTGCTGCGCTGCCGGAATGACCTCGCCCCAGGGCATCGGCACCGCGCTGGCGCCCAGACCGTTCACGGTGTCGGCGAAGACGCGCCCCTGCTGGACGCGCATCTTGAGCCCCTTGAGATCCGCCGGCGTGCTGATGGGCCGTCGGTTGTTCCAGAAGTGACGGAAGCCGTAGTCGTAGAAGAAGACGATCTTCAGCTTGTACTTCTTCTGGAAGGTCTCGTCGAGACTCTTGCCGATCTCGCCGTTGAACATGGCGTAGGCGTGCTGATAATCCCGGACGAGAAACGGCGTGAGGAACACACACATCTCGGGAAAGACGGTGCACGCCGCGCCGGCCGGGCTGCCCATCGCGATGTTACCGGACTTCACGGCGTCCATGATCTCCAGCTCCTTGGTGAGGAGCGTGCCGCCGTGAAACACGGCGTTGAGGCTGCCGCCCGAGCGCTTGGTCAGCTCCTCGCACATCCACTTGAAGGCCACAGCGCTCGACTCCGGCGGGGGAGTGACGTGCGCCAGGTCCAGCTTCTTGGCCGCCGGCTTGGCCTGGCCGACTGCCGGGCTGTGTCCGCCCGAGAGCGCGACGGCCGCCAACGCGGCTGCCGCCACCACCGCCACCGCACCGAAGAATCCTCGTCCGCGCATGAGCCGTCCTCCTTTTCGAGTGGCGCCCCGTCAGCCGGCTCGCAGCGCCGCCGCGGCTTGACTTCGAGGCGGGCCAACTTTACCATCCGCCGCGCCACATGCGCGGGCGATTGTCGTGGGTTGGAGAGATACCGCACGTCGTGATCACCGTGCTGATGGTGGTCGTCATCGTGGACATGCTCGTCGGCGTGTTCCTCCGCTACGTGATGACGAAGATCTCGGAGATCTTCGATCTGCCGACGGTCCAGTTCTTCTGGGTCGAGGAAGTCGGCGAATGGTCGCTCGCCTGGATGAGCTTCATCGGCGCCGCGCTGGGCATTCGCCACGGGATCCACTTCGCGGTGCATCTCGTCATCGAACGCTTCCCGCTGGCGCTCCGCCGGGCCGTGCTGGCCGCGCAGTGCCTGCTGATCGTCGTCTTCGGCGCGCTGGTGGCCTTCTTCGGCTGGGAGGTGGCCGAGCTGAACAGCCAGTCGTACTCCCCGGCGCTCGTGCTGAATCTCCGCTGGCTCTACCTCTCGTCCGTCGCCGGCGGGGTGCTCATGATCGTCTACGGGTTCGTGACCCTCGGAGATGTCCTCCACGGCCGCGGGCCCTGGGGACAGCTTTTGAAGCAGGGGCACTAGACGATGGTCGCATCGGTGGTCGTGGCCTTCGTGGTCCTGGTCGCGCTCTCGACGCCGATCGTCTTCGCGCTGGGGCTCTCCGGCATGCTGGGGCTCTACCTCGGCAACTTCTCGTTGCAGAAGATGCCCTCGGCCTTGGTGGCCGGCTCACAGAGCTGGGTCCTGCTGGCCGTGCCGACGTTCGTCTTCGCCGGCGCGCTCATGGAGCGCTGCGGGATGTCCTACGCGCTCGTCAACCTCGCGCGCGGACTGGTGGGCTGGGTCCGCGGCGGGCTCGGCATGTCGGTCGTCCTCGCCGAGTACTTCTTCTCGGGCATCTCCGGCTCGACGATCGCCGACGTGTCCGCCATCGGCTCGATGCTCACGCCGCCGATGCTGCGCGCTGGGTATAAGCCCGAGCACGCGGCCTCGCTGGTGGCCTCGGCCACGGCGATGGGCATCCTGGTGCCACCGGCCATCTTCATGATCGTGCTCGGCCAGATCATGGACACGTCGGTCGTGGCCATCTTTCTCGGCGGCTTCATTCCCGCGGCCGTCACGGCGGCGTGCCTGATGACCGTCATCTTCGTGCAGGCCCACCGGCTCGGCTGGCCCAAGGACGAGCGGCCGACCTGGGCGAACCTGGCCGAGGCCGGGCGCGCGTCGCTCGTGCCGCTGGTTGTTCCGGTGGTGATCGTTCTGGGATTCTTCTTTGGCGTCTTTACCGCGACCGAGGCCGGCGCCCTGGTGGCGGCGTATGCGGTGGCCGCCGCGTTGTTCTTCTACCGCAACGTGACCTTGCGCCAGATGTGGACCTTGCTCCACGAGACCGCGCTGCTGACGGCGGCCGTCATCTTCCTGCTCGCGGTGGCCAGCATCTATCAGTTCCTGATGGGCATGCTCGGCGTGCCCGCGATGCTCGGCGAGATCTTGCAGCCGCTCTACGGCACGCCGTGGCTCTTCCTGGTGGCCGTGTCGGTGCTCGTCATGTTCTTCGGCATGGTGCTCGAGGGGCTCCCGGCGGCGGTCGTGCTCATCCCCGTGGTGTTCCCCATCGCCAAGCAGATCGGCATCCATCCCGTGCACTTCGCCACCGTGCTCACCGCCGCGGTCGGCATTGGTCTCTTCTTGCCTCCGATCGGCGTCGGTCTCCTGATGGCCCTGCGCTTTGCCGACATCTCGGTCGGCCGACACTTTCGGGTGTACTGGCCGTATCTGGTCTCGCTGTTCGTCGGATTGCTGCTGCTGATTCTCTTCCCCGAGCTGACGCTCTTCCTGCCTCGTCGCGCCGGGCTCGTGCGCTGACGTCGCGGCGGGAATCGAAGCGCTGAAGAGGCGCCGATGCTCTACATGATCATCGAGAGTTTCAAGAATGGCGATCCGGTTCCCGTCTATCGACGATTCCGCGACAAGGGACGGCAGGCGCCGGACGCCCTGAAATACATCTCGAGCTGGGTGACGACGGACATGAGCCGGTGCTATCAGCTCATGGAATGCGAGGATCGCCGGCTCCTCGACGACATTGAGGTGATTCTCGTCATCCTCGGCTCAGGCCGTGGAGCGGATCGCCCCGAGCCTCTAGCCCGCGCCCGCTGCGCGCGAACAGGACCAATGTGTTATGACTACAGAGCGCGGAGAAAGGGTCCGAGCGCGCCGGCGTTCGCGGACGTGAGCCCGACAAGGAGCGCGAGATGAGAGTCGCGGTCGTTCAGATGAACAGCGGAGAAGACAAGGCGTCGAACCTGGCCACGGCCGAGCGCCTGCTGATCGAGGCCGCCGAGCGCGGGGCAGAGCTCGCGGTGCTGCCCGAGCTTTTCACGTATCTCGGACGCCGCGGTAAGCATCGCGAGGTCGCCGACTCGATCCCGGGCACGACCTCCGAGCTCCTCACGCGTATTGCGCGGCAGCGCCATCTGCATATCATCGGGGGAAGCTTCCTGGAATCGGCCGCGGGTCACGACCGCCTCTTCAACACCTGCCTCGCCATCGACGCCGACGGCTCGATCACGGCGCGCTATCGGAAGCTCCACCTCTTCGACGTGGACGTCGATGGGCGCCGGTATCGCGAGTCCGACACGATGTCGCCCGGCGAGGACGTGGTCCTGACGAAGCTCGGCGACGTGCCGATCGGGCTCACGATCTGCTACGACCTGAGATTTCCGGAGCTCTACCGACGCCTGGGGGCCGCGGGAGCCCGTGTCATCGCCGCGCCCTCAGCCTTCACGTTCGAGACCGGTAAGGACCACTGGGACCTGCTCGTTCGCACCCGGGCCGTCGAGAACCAGGTGTTCATGCTGGCGGCCGCGCAGGTCGGCTCGCACCCGCCCGGCCTGGCGTGCTACGGCAACGCGATGATCGTCGATCCATGGGGCACCGTGCTCGAGCGCGCGCCCGAGGCAGAGTGCGTGGTCGTCGCCGACGTCGACTTCGACCACCAGGATCGCGTCCGGGCGAGCCTGCCCGCGTTGAGCCACCGGCGGACGGAGATCCTCGGACTGTAGTCACCGGACCGCGCCGAGCGCTGCTCCGGCGCGCGTCCCGATCAGGGCTGAAGCAGCTCGAGAAATCCCCGCGCGGTGGCGGCCCAGGTGAACCGGGTCATGTCCTGGGCGGCCCGGGCCCCGAGCTCGGCGAGCCGCTCCCGGTTCTGGTAGGCCCACTCGAGCTTCTCCACGACTTCCTCGAGATCGGCGTCGTACCACGTCTTCGGTGGCTCGTCGCCCTCGCGCACGGTGGCCTCGCGCAGGCACCGCAGCGGAAGCGAGTTCTGGTCGGTGAGAATGTCCTGGTGCCCGCTGGCGAAGGTGGCGATGGCCGGGCCGCCGCAGGCCATGTACTCCATGAGCACCAGGTTCGTGCCGCCCTCGCAGCGATTAGGGAAGAGCCCCACGTCGCTGTTCCGGTAGATCCTGGCCATCAGTGAGTTCGGCCGCAGGCCGAGATGAATCGCGCGCGCGGCGTCGATGCCGTTCGCCGCCAGCACGCCCTCGACGAAGGTTCGGTACTCCACGGGCCCCGCTGGGAGCTCGAAGCGGATGTAGGGCGACGCACGCATGGTGCGCATCGTGGGAGGCCACTGGTTGAACCAGGACGTCACGAGCAGGACATCCTCGTGCCGTTCCTGCAGCACCTTGAAGGCCGCGATCACGAGGTCCTGACCCTTTCGCAGCTCGAATTTTCCGCCGGAGAACACGACGAAGCGGTCGGTGAAGAACTCGCGGCCGCCGCCGACGGCTCGGAAGATCGTCGGATCGACGCCCTGGACGACGGTCCGGACGTTGGCGACACCGTGCTGCCGGAGGATCTCGCTGCACCACGAGGAGCCCGTGGCGAGCACGTCGTAATGGTTCCGCGCGGTGTCGAGGCTGGACGGCGGGAACGCGGTGGTCTCGAAGAACGCGTACCCGACGGTGCGACGGCCCCGCAGCCTCGGGCGCATGGGTGCCAGGTCGGCGCCGAGGACGCCCTGGAGGACCGAGTTCTCGAGCTCGACCGCATGTCCCGGCGTCTGGACCTCGCCAGGAGCCAGTAGGGCGCGCAACGCCGCAAGCTCGAGCTCATCCCCGACGAGGTTGGCGTCGAGCCGGTCGGTGATCAGACGGACGGGGGCGAGCCGCGCGAGCTCTCGCGTGATGTAGCGCCCGCAGACGCCCCAGCCGTGCGCCGTGCCCATCGGCAGGGCGAGATATACGAGCTCCGCCACGTGCAGTCTCCCCGGATCGAGTATGCAACGACCGGCGCGCCGGGCGGCTATTCGGCGCGATGCGAGTCACCGCCACGGTCACCCGCCGGCACGCCCGCAGCGACGCTTGCCCGGCGCCGAGCGCCGCGATAAGGTCTGGCCCCGGAGGAGGTCGATCATGGAGACCACGGACGGCAGCATCTTCCAGAGGGGTCTCGGTCGCGCCGACGCCAACTTCGCGCCGCTGACCCCGCTCGGCTTTCTCCCGCGCTCCGCCTCGATCTATCCCGATCGCGTGGCGGTGATCCACGGCGACCGGCGTATCGTCTATCGCGAATTCGACGCGCGGGCCAGGCGGCTGGCTTCGGCGCTTGCCCGGCGCGGCATCGGGCCGGGCGACACCGTGTCGGCCGTTCTGCCGAACGTGCCGGCGATGCTCGAGGCGCACTTCGGCGTCCCGATGACCGGCGCCGTCCTCAACACCGTCAACACCAGGCTCGACGCACGCACGATCGGCTACATTCTCGAGCACGGCGAGGCGAAGGTGCTCCTGACCGACCGGGAATATGCGGGCACGGTCGGGCCGGCGCTCGAGAAGCTCCGGAAGAAGCCCCTGGTCGTCGAGGTGGACGACGCGTTCTATCAGGGGCCCGGTGACCGGCTCGGCGAGATCGAGTACGAAGCCTTTCTTGCCACGGGTTCCGACGATTTCGTGTGGACGCCGCCCGCGGACGAGAGCGCGCCGATCGCGCTGAACTACACCTCGGGGACCACCGGCAACCCGAAGGGCGTCGTCTACCATCACCGCGGCGCCTTTCTGGAGTCGGTCGGCAACATCATGATGTGGCCCCTGCCGCCGCGCGCCGTCTACCTCTGGACCTTGCCGATGTTCCACTGCAACGGCTGGTGCTACACCTGGGCGGTGACGGCGATGGGGGGCACGCACGTGTGCTTGCGCCGCGTCGATCCGCCGCTCGTCTTCCAGCTGATCGCGCGCGAGCGCGTGACCCACATGTGCGGCGCGCCGACGGTGCTCACCATGCTGATCCAGACGCCGCCCGCGCAGCGGACCGCGTTCGAGCAGGTGGTCGAGCTCGAGACGGGCGGCTCCTCGCCGCCGGCCAAGGTCATCCGCGCGATGAGCGAGATGGGCTTCAACGTCACGCATCTCTACGGCCTCACCGAGGTGCACGGTCCGTCGACCCTCTGCGCGCCCCAGGAGGCGTGGGAGCGGCTCGAGCTCGGCGAGCTCGCCGAGAAGCTGGCGCGCCAGGGCGTACGCTATCCCACGCTCGACGGCCAGATGGTCGCCGACCCCAAGACCCTGCGGCCGGTTCCGGCCGACGGGCGCTCGATCGGCGAGGTTCTGCTGCGAGGCAACACCGTGATGCTCGGCTACTTGAAAGACCGCGCGGCGACCGATGCGGCGTTCGAGGGCGGGTGGTTCCACACCGGCGACCTCGCCGTCCAGCACCCGGACGGCTACATCGAGATCAAAGACCGCGCCAAGGACATCATCATCTCCGGCGGCGAGAACATCTCCTCGATCGAGGTCGAGATCGCGCTGAATCGGCACCCGGCGGTCCTGCTGTCGGCCGTGGTCGCGCGCCCCGACGAGAAGTGGGGCGAGACGCCCTGCGCGTTCGTCCAGCTGCGGCCGGACGCTCAGGCCACCGCCGAGGAGCTGATCGCCTTCTGCCGCGACAACCTGCCGCACTTCGCGATCCCCAGGACCGTCGTGTTCGGCACGCTCCCGACAACCTCGACGGGCAAGGTCCAGAAGTACACCCTGCGTGAGCGCGCGAGGACCCTGTGAGCCCTGAATTCTTCAGGCCGCCCCTCGACTATCCGCGGATCCCGTACGACCAGATGCTGTCGCACGGCGCCGAGCGGTACCCCGAGAACGTCGCGATCGTCTTCCGCGACGTCAGCCTGACCTATCGAGAGGTGCGACGCGCTCACCAACCGCTTCGCGCGGGCGCTGGCCGCGCTCGGCGTGGCGCGGGGCGATCGCGTCTGCGTGCTGTCGCCGAATTGCCCGGAGTACATCATCGGGTTCTACGGGATCGCCCGGGCGGGCGCGGTCGCGAGCCCCATGAATCCCTCGTACCGAGAGCGTGAGATCGAGTATCAGCTGAACGATACCGAGGCCGTGGCGATCATCGTCCACGCGAATCTGGTGCCGCTCGTGGAAGCCGTGCGCGCCCGGACGCCGCACCTGAAGCACGTCATCGCGGTGGGGCCGGGCCAGGTGGCGGGGCCTTCGGTCCGGAGCTTCAACGACCTGATCGCCGGCCAGCCCGCGACGGCGCCGGCGCCGGTGGCGATCCACGAGGACGACCTGGTCGCGCTGCCCTACTCGAGCGGGACGACGGGGCTCCCGAAGGGCGTGATGATCAGCCACAAGAACCTCGTCACCAACAACATGCAGTTCGTCGCGTGCATCCGCATGCGCGAGAGCGACCGGCTGATGCTGTTCCTGCCCTTCTATCACATCTACGGCACGATGCTGATGGGCGCTGCCGTCTACACGGGCGCGACGTGCGTGCTGATGGAGCGGTTCGAGCCCGTCGAATGCCTCGAGCTCGTGCAGCGCCACCGGATCACCCTGTTCTTCGTGGTGCCGCCGGTACTGCTCATGCTCTCGAACTGGCCGGAGCTGTCGAAGTACGACCTGTCGAGCTTGCGGACGACGATGGTGGGCGCCGCGCCGGTTGCGCCGGAGCTCGCCCGTCGCTTCAGTCAGCTGACCGGCGTGCCGGTGCTGCAGGGCTACGGCATGACCGAAGCCTCGCCGCTCACGCACGTGAACCCCGTGCACGACGAGAGCCTGAACGTGGTCGACTCGGCGGGCCTGCTCGCCCACGACACCGCGCACCGAGTCGTCGACATCGAGACCGGCGAGCGCGAGCTCGGGCCCGGCGAGCTCGGCGAGATCTGCATCCGCGGGCCGCAGATCATGCGGGGCTACTGGCGCGCGCCGGAGGCGACCGCGGCGGCCCTGCGCGACGGCTGGTACTACAGCGGCGACATCGGCTACGTGGACGAGCGCGGCTATCTGTTCATACGCGATCGCAAGAAGGAAATGATCAAGTTCAAGGGCTTCGGCATCGCGCCGGCCGAGATCGAGGCGCTCCTGATCGAGCACCCCGCCGTCGCCGACGCGGCGGTGATCGGCAAGCCGCATCCCGAGGCGGGCGAGATCCCCAAGGCCTTCGTCGTGAGAAAGAAGGGTCAGGACCTCACGGCCGGCGAGGTGGTCGCCTTCGTCAAGGGGCGGCTCGCGAACTACAAGGTGCCGGGCGAGGTGGAGTTCGTCGACGCGATCCCGAAGACGCCGTCGGGCAAGATTCTCCGTCGCGTGCTGAAGGAGCAGGAGCTCGGCAAGAGCTGACCGGAGCGCTCAGTCAGGACGCAGAGTGTACGTCCAGCACTCTGCCTCGAGCACGACGGTGCCGTCCTGGTTGGTGATGGTCGCGCGGAGCTGACACACCGGCTTGTCGGGCTTGAGCGAGAGCACCTCGACCTCGGCGGTCAAGGTGTCGCCGAGATAGGTCGGGGCGAGATATTTGAGCGACTGGCTCATGAAGACCGTCCCGGCGCCCGGCAGATCCATCGCGACGAGCGCGTTGAGCATGCCGGCCGCGATGCCGCCCTGAGCGACCAGTCGGCCGAACCGCGTGCGCTTGGCGAAGGCCGCGTCGAAGTGCAGCGGATTGCGATCGCCCGTGATCTCCGCGTAGAGCTCGACGTCTTTCGCCGTGACGGTCTGGGAGCGTCGTGCCCGCTGCCCGACCGAGAGACCGAGAGGGCCGATGCGTTCCGTCGTACTCATGAAAAGCCTCCGAGCGGAGCATACTTGACTTGTCCGACACGCGCACGGTATCGAGACCCCACATGACGCACGGACTACTCGTGGTGACGGTGCTCCTCGGTGCCCTGGCTCTCGCGAGCCCGAGCCCGGCGGCTTCGCCCTGCCGCGAGCACGAGATCGGATTCGCCGCCGAGGCGCCGAGGACGCCGGGGCCGGACGCGTCATCGGACGAGATCATCGACGCCACCGCGTCCGTGATCCGCGCCAAGCTCGATCTGCCGTTGTCGCCGTCGTACAAGGCGTATATCTGTGGCGATGAGGCGGCTTTCGCCGAAGGGTTGCTCCGGAATCTCGGCGTGCGCGCCGTCGGCAGCGACTGGCGCAGCGTCCCGGCGGCGGCCGGTGTCGCCACGCGCGTCGGCGTGTTTTTCCGGGGCGACTTTCTGGCGCGCGCGCCCCTGTGGCGTCGCGTGACGGTCGTTGCCCACGAGCTGGCGCATCTCGGGCAACAGGATGCGGCGAAGCACCGCGAGGACCGGCTGCCGATGTGGATGCTCGAGGGCCATGCCGACTGGGTGGCGTTCCAGGTGCTCGACCTGCTCGGCCTGCAGACGTACGGCGCCTCGCGGGCCGTCATCGTCCGCTCGGTCGCCGGCGCCGTGACCCCCGTCGAGCATTTTCCCGATCTCGACGCGCTCGCCGACCACGCGTCCTGGAGTCGATCGGTGCGAAGCCTGCCCGCGACGTACGGCCAGGCGTTCCTGGCGGTCGAGTACTTGATCGAGCGCTCGAGCCGCGCCGCTCTCGTGCGATTCATGAGCGCGGCCGTGGAGGACGACGATCCTCGCGATCGCTGGGCCGAGGCCTTCTCGATGCCCTATCGCGAGTTCGTAGACGCCTTTCGCGACCACCTGAAGAGCCTGGGCCGGCGGGGCAACGGCGCGACGGTGGACCCGAAGTCGGTGCCGTGAGGCTCGCCGCCCCGTCGGCGGTCTGGCTCTTGATCGGGCTGGTCGGCTGCGCGGCGCTCAGCGGGCCGTACCGGGAATACGACATCCGGTTCGAGCGCGCGGACCAGCCGGCGCTCGGGGCGAGCCCGAGCGACGAAGAGCTCATCAACGCCGCCGCGTGGCTGATTCGCCACAAGCTCGAGCTGCCCTTTCCGCCGGCGATCAAGGCGTACGTGTACGTCAACGAGGCAACTCTGGTCGACGGGCTCATCAAGGTGGCCGGCGACACCACCGACGATGCGTGGGACAAGGGTCGGTACGCCGCCGGCGTCGCGGCGCGCACCGGGCTCTTCTTGCGCGGAGACTACCTGGCCCGCATGCACCTGGTCGGGCGCGCCGGGCTCGTCGCGCACGAGCTGGCGCACGTGAGCCAGAGCCGCCTTCGCGAGGGCGGGCGCGGGCGCGCCGCGCAGTGGATCCTCGAGGGCCACGCCGACTGGGTCAAGGTGCGCGTGCTCGATCTTCTGCGCTATCGCTCGTACGCGGAATCGCGCGACCACATCGTGCGCACGGTCGTCGGATCGCCGATCCCGATCGCGCTGTTTCCCGATCTGCGCGAGCTCGCCAGGAACGACGTCTGGGTGGCGTCCACGAACAAGCTGGGCGCCCCCGCGACGTATTGCCAGGCGTTCCTGGCGGTCGACTGGCTCGTGGAGCGCTACGGCAGCGCGAAGGTCACGGAGTTTCTGGGCCGGTTCTCGCTCGACAGCCCGCCGCGCGAGCACTGGGCTCACGTCTTCCCGATACCCTACGGCCAGTTCGTCGACGAGTTCCGCGCGCGGCTGGGGACCCTGGTCGCCTCTACGCCGGCGGCAGAAGGGGGCAACCTGGCGGGGCTGCAGCCATCTTGCGGCTGATGATCGAGCCCGCGTACTTCTCCAGGTAGTGCGTGATCGTCTCGACCCGGATCTTCACCGAGCCGGAGGGCTTGGTCGAGTCGAGGTCCTGGAACGAGAAGAAGAGCGTGCCCGAGCGCTCGACGATCTGCTGGACCGGCGTGTAGGTCGGCTGATCCATGCCGCACTCGTAGGACGACATCCGGACGACGCAGGCGATCCACGGGATGCGCGCGGCGGCCTTGGCGCCCCAGAGGATCTCGTTCGTGTTGGAGCTGTAGGACGAGGGCCACACGTCGCGGATGTCGAAGGCCGACTTGATGTGGCCGGCGCGTACGTCCTCGCCGAACGCCCACTCCATCAGGTCGTCGTCGATGGGGAAGTACTGCATCCAGAGAATCGGATAGCCGTACGCCTGCAGGTCGACCTCGATCTCGTGACCGATCCCCGGGTCCATGTGGTACGGCCGCGCGATCACCATCAGGCACGCGCGGTTCTCGCGCGCGCACCACTCGAGGACCTCGCGCGACTTCCTGCGCAGGCGCGTGCTGAACTCGCGGAGCGCCGTGAAGCCCGCGTCGGCCGCCTTCGCGGTCTCGTCGTAGGTGAGCCCGGGGATCGCGTCGCGCATCGCGGCGAAGAGCTGCTTGGGCACCAGCAGGGGCTCGTCGAGCGAGACGAACGGCGACACGTACGTGATTCCGGCCTCGGCGAAGGCATCCTGCTCCTTGATGAAGCCGGCCTTGATGTTCTCGGGCGCGGCCATGACGCGCGGGCACGTCAGCGACTTGGCGACGTGGCCGGAGAGGAACGAGGGCAGGTTGTAGATCATGGGCGAGAGCAGGATGTCGAGCTTCTGCTTCTGGCCGAACACCAGCTCGCCGTAGTGGCCGGAGATGCACTTCACCGGGTAGCAGCAGTCCACGGTGCCCCGGCCCTTGCCGAACTGCCGGCCCTGCTCCTCGGAGGTGTCCGACGAGAACACGACGTTGCGCGGATCGACCCCGAGCGAGGTGAGGAACCCCATCCAGAACTGATGGGTGTTCCAGAGATTCAGGACGCGCGGGATGCCGATCCGGAGCTTATTCCGCGACGGCGGCGGCGTTGACCCGGCGGAACGCGTCCTTCCGAACCATTTCGGCAACGTTAGGGTACTCACGCTTGACCTCCTCGAGCTTCGCCTTGACCACGCGCATCTCGTTGACGTCCTCGACGAGCCCCTTCGGACACGAGTTCCCGCTGATCACCCGCTCCCAGCCCGGCGCCAGCGGCAGCTTGCTCCACTCGCGGCCCTTGGCGTCCGGCAGCTGGACGTCGATGAACGTCCGCGTGCAGTTGATCGGGCACCACTTGCAGACGGTCGCCGCGCTGGTCGTGCTGGTGTAGGTCAGCGCGGCGATCGTGTCGAAGCCGCGGAAGTGCGACGCCTCGCCGCGCTTCTTCCAGTCGCCCGCGCAGAGCGCGGCGCCGATCGCGCCGGCCTCGCCGGAGTACGGATGCAGGACCACCTCGGCGTCGGGCACCTTGCCGCGGATGAAGTCGACCTGCGCCTTGACCACCGCCATGTTGCGGTGCGTGCCGCCCTGCAAGATGAACTTACGCCCGGCCGCGCGCAGATTCTGGAGCTGGCCGGCGTAGATCCACACGTTGACCGGCAGCACTGCGGCCAGCGCGGCCATGATCTCCTCGGCCGACCAGCCCTTGCGCTGCTGGTTGACGATGTCCGACTGCAAGAACACGCCGCAGCCCATCGTGAGGCTCGGCATCGCCTTGGCCTCGAAGGCGCGGTCGGCGTAGGCCTCGAGCGGGATGTTGTAGCGCTCGGCCACGCCCTGCAGGAACGCGCCGTTGCCCGACGAGCACTGCGAATTCAGCCGGAAGTCGGCGACGGTGCCCTGGCGCAGGATCATGATCTTCACGTCGGTGCCGCCGACGTCGCAGATCACGTCCGCGTCGGGATAGAAGTGGAGCGAGGCGGTCGCGTGCGCGACCGTCTCGACCACGCCCATGTCGGCGCCGAGCACGTCCTTCAAGAGATCCTTGCCGTAGCCGGTGAGCGCGAGCGCGCCCACGTCGGTGTAACCGGCCTCGCGCACCTGGCGGAACAGCGACTGGGCGTCCTCGATCGGGTTGCCTTTGCTGAGCGCGTAGCAGGAGAACAGGAGCTCGCGGTCCTCGTTGAGCACGACCGCCTTGGCGGTGGTCGAGCCGAAGTCGCAGCCGAGCAGCACCGCGCCGACGTAGCGCGCGCTCGCGGCGTCACAGGTGGAGGCGGCCGCAGGCTTGACGTACTCGGTCACGAACGTGGCGAGGTCTCCGGCGCCGGCGACGAGACCGCGGGCGCCTTCCTTGGCCTTCTGCTCGTGCTGGCCCGTCTCGACCCACCACGCGAGCTTCTCGCGTCCTTGATAGATCGCGACCTCGGGCTTCTCGCCCTGCCCGATCTCGACGCAGCCCAGGCACGCGTAGTAGAGCGCCTCGGCCGGCACCAGGATGAGCGAGGCGGGCTCGCGGCCCGCCCAGATCGAGCTTGCGCTGGGCCCAGAGCTTGGCGAGGTGATGCCGCCACGCCTCTTGCAGGCCCTTGAAGAAGAGGTTGGGGCCGCCGAGCAGGAGCACCTCGGGCGACGGCGTGTTGCCCTTGGTCAGGGTCGCGAGATTCTGGTAGACCACCGCCTCGAACAGGCTGGCGATGATCTCCTCGACCGGCACCCCGGTCTTGACCAGGGTGTTCGCGTCGGTCTCGGCGAAGATGCCGCACTTGCTCGAGACCTTGTGCAGGCTCATGCCCTCGTAGGGCATCGCGGCCAGGCGCTCGCCGGGCACCTGCAGCTTGCGCGCGGTCTTCTCGATGAAGGTGCCGGTGCCGCCGCTGCAGGCCGACTGCATGTAGACCTGCTTCGAGCGTCCGGTGCCGGTGGCGGTGAAGAAGATCGTCTTCATGTCCTCGCCGCCGATCTCGGAGACGAACCGCACGTCCGGATGCTGCTTCTCGACGCACGCGGCGACGGCGACGACTTCCTGGATGAGCTTGCCCCCGACCTGCGGCGCGATGAACCCGGCGCCCGAGCCGGTGAAGAAGACGCGGTCCGTGCCCGACCGTCAAGCCGGCCTCGGTCTCCATCCGCTGCAGGAACTCGACGACCTTCTCGGCCTGGCGCGTGTTGTGCCGCTGGTAGTCCTGCCAGCGTGACCTTGCCGTCGGTTCCACCACAACGGCCTTGACGGTGGTCGAGCCGACGTCGATCGCCGATTGTCTTGCTGGGGGGGAGCGAGCGCCGCTCCTCCCCCAGACCCCCCCACCGATCGGAGGGGTTGCTCGGTGTGTTCCGCTGGCTCATCGCCGGCCCATCTTCTTGGCGACGTGGAGGACGGTCTTGGCCGCGGTGCCGGCGGCGGTGCCGTCGTGCGGGATCAGGTAGGTCGCCTTCGTCATCTCCGGGTGCGCCTGGATGTACGCGCGCACCTCGGCCAGGCTGAGCCCCGTGCGCGTGCAGCGCCTCGTCGAACTCGCGCTGGGCGCGCTTCTTGGCCTCGGTCAGGATCATCTGACAGCGCGAGAGGGCGTGCACCTCGGCGTCGCCCTTGATCTCGAGCGGCGCGTAGAGGATCTCCGGGTACTTGCCGATCACGCCGGCCATGGCGCCGATCGACATCGTGTTCGGCATGCACGAGTACGGCGACAGCTCGCAGATCATGTGCGCCTTCTTCTTGTGATACGACCAGAGCGTCTTGCCGACGAGCATGTCGCCCTCGCCGCCGTCGAGATTCCGGTGTTGAAGTACGGCGCGGCCAGCCGCCGCAGCTCGAACTGGCTCGGGCGTCTCGTGCGGCAGGTTGCCCATGGCGCGGCGCAGGCGGTTGACGGTGAGGCGGTAGATGCTCTGGGCGACGCGGCCGAGGCCGAGCTTCAGCCGCGCGTGCTTCTCGATGCCGCTGTAGTCCTCGAAGCGCTGCAGGCCCAGCCGCAGCAGGTAGTCCATCCAGACGGTGATGGCGGCCGGGTAGACCTCGGCGCCCTCGGACTCGAGCCAGCGGTGGATGTTGTAGTTGGGGTCGCCCTCCACCGTCTGCAGATAGAACTCGCCGGTGATCTTCACCTTCGGCTTCACGCGCAGCCGGTCGACCTCGATCTCCGAGAACTTCCGGCGCACCTCGCGCATCGCGCGCGAGAAGTACGGCGTCGTCAGGTGCCAGAGCACCGACTTCTTCGGCGACAGCGCCGGCCGCTCGCGGAAGACCTGGTAGAGATACTCGATGCTCTCCTTGACGACCGCCTCGGTCTGGCCCGGCAGCACCTCGTACGGACGCACCTGATACTCGAGATCCTGCACGAGGTCGGTGCAGAAGATGCCCCACAGGCAGCCGAGCGTCATCGGCAGGTTGAGGTCGAGGCCGTCGCCCATGTTCTGGTCCAGGTTGTCCTGGGCCATCAAGAACATGCGGAACCGCTCGAGCCCGGTGTTGCGCAGCGCCAGCTCGTAGCTCGCGTGGTACTGGCCGAAGCGGCAGGCGCCGCAGGAGCCGGCCGTCAGATAGACGTACTTCTTGTTGACCTCCTCGACGCCGATCTGCTTCGACTCTTTCTTCAGGAAGTTGACGAGGTTGCCGGTCGTGAAGCTGGTCGGGCAGCACTGGCCGATGTCGGCGGTCTCGCGCCCGGTCAGCAGGTCCGCTCTTCGTCGCCACCGGCAGGATCTGCGCGCGGTAGCCGCTGCTCTCCAGCACCGCCTGGAGGATGCGCTCGATGCGCCAGTGCAGTCCGCCGAACAGGATCGTCACGGAGTCGCGCTCGGCGCGGGTGAAGGGTCGGGGCGCGTAGGCACGGTAGTGATCAGTCGCTACGGTAGCCATTCCGTCCTCCGTTGGCGAATCGGTCGAGCCAGTTCTCCAGCAATCGTACCGTCGCCGAAGCCCGGAAGCCTGCGAATTGTCTCGTCGACCTTCGGCGGGCGGCGGCTCGGCCCTCGGGTGCCGCCGAAGAGATAGCTCGGCCATGAAGCGAAGCTCGCTCGCTCGGGTTGCACCCCGCTGCCCACCGGGCGCCCAGAATCGGTCCACCAGGAAGCGCGCGGCCAGCCGAGCAACCGCGGGCCGCCGCAGGCGCAACTCGGCCTGGCGGTAGTAGAAGAAGAAGTGCCGCGACTCGTCGCGCGCGATGCGCCCGAGCAGCTCCGACAGCACGGGATGGTCTCGCGCGTGCGGCGAGCCGTCGGTAGCCCGTGAGCGTCGTCAGCTCGTTGATCGCGCCCCACACCATGTGCACGGCGCAGAAGTCCGGCCACACCCGGGACAGGATCGCGGTCGCGCGCGCCTCGAGCCCATTGGGCGAGGCCCTCGTGCCCGTGCGGCTTCGGGCGCGGGCCCAGGGGATGGCCGGCGGCGGCCAGGAAACGCTCGAGCGCGAGCCCGTGCAAGCTCTCTTCGTAGACCCAGCACGCCAGAAACGTCGCCACGTCCGGATCGTCGATCGCGCGGGTCGCCAGGAGCGAGCGGAGATAGACGATCGTGTGGCTCTCGATGTCCTGCATGTACTTCAACGTGCGGATCGCCTCCGCCGGCAGCGGATACGCGGCACGGCCGCCCAGTCGACCCCCGCAAATCCAGGCGCCGGAGCGCGCCAGATAGGCGTTGATGTCGAAGGAGGTCATCCCTCGCGGCAAGGTGCTCACTGTCCCATCATCAGTCACTACGTCCGGCCATGAGGCGTCCGGATGGCCGCGCGCTCACCCGGCCTTGCGAGCCTCTGGTGCAAGTTCTCGACCTGCTGGTTGAAGGACAGACCGCCGCGGTCGGTCATCGGGCGTCTTGTCCGCCAGCCCGGTGTGGAGCTCGACGAGTAGCGGGCCCTCGTCGTCAACATCGAGGGCAGGCGGCGCTTGAACTCGTCGAATTCGCTGACGGCGTACGCCTTGCGGATAGCCTGCGCCCTTCGCCATCTGGACGAAGTCGACGGCAGCCCGCCGGGAATTTCCTGCGCGCCGGAGGTGTGGTAGACGCCGTTTTGAAGATGAGATGGGTGAGATTACGGGGCGCGGCGCCGGCGATCGTCGCCAGCGAGCCGAGCTGCATCAGCAGGGAGCCGTCGCCGTCGAAGACGACCACCCTGCGCTCCGGTATCGCGAGCGCCAGGCCGAGGCCCGAGCGACGAGGCGCCGCCCATGAAGCCGACGCAGCCGATCGAGAGGTCGTCGGGCGCGATGGTCCTCCAGGCCGGCGAGGTCGTCATCGTCGGCACGCAGATCGCGTCGCCGCGGGCGGCGGCGATCGCGCGGAGCACGTCCTCGGGCTTCATCGCCATCTTAGCTGGTCTCCAGGCCGACGAGCACCGCGGTGGGCCCGCGCCGCTCGCGGCTCAGCCGATAGTACTCGGGGATCAGGTGCACGTCGTTCGGCCCCTCGAGCCGCGCGTGGGGAACGCCGAAGGTGTCGAGCAGCGGCTCGGCGAAGCGGACCATGGAATGCCGCGAGTCTTTCAGATCGCGGTCTTTCTCGCGCTGAGAGCAGGCCGATCATGTAGAAGATCGGCACGCGCCCGTCCATCGCGACACCCCGGAGCGTGTTCACCGAAGCGTAGAGGCCGGCGTGCTGGATCATGAGCGCGCACGGCTCGCCGCCGATCCAGAGGCCCGCGGCGACGCGTTGGCTTCGTCTTCCGTGGCGCAGGTGACCACGCGCGGAGCGCGCGTTCCTTGTCGAGCGCGGCCAGCACCGTCTTCTGGTGCGTGTCGGGGACGCTCAGGATCCAGCCGAGCGGCTCGCGCGTGCTACGGCCGCGCGCCTCGCGGAAGGTGTCCTTGAGCGTGTCGATGATCAGTGGCGCAGGAATCGATTCCGGCATCGCGGCCTCCCGTGAGAAGATCGACCTATCCTACGCTAATCGGCGCGAAGAAAGGACCCCCGATGCTGCAAATTCCTCGCCCGTCTCGGTCGCCCTTGTCCTGGCGGCGGCCGCCGTCGCCGGCGCCGCCGGGCCCGAGCTGAAGAGCGACGACGACAAAACGCTCTATGCCCTGGGGCTCGTGATCAGCCAGAACCTGGCCAGCTTCAATCTGAGCGCGGCCGAGCTGGACGCGGTTCAGGCCGGCATCAGCGACGGCGTGCTCAAGAAGGAACACCGGGTCGACGTCACAGACGTACGGAGCCGAAGATCCCGGCGCTCCAGACGGCGCGCGCCGGCGCGCTGGCGGCGACTGAGAAGAAGGCCGGGCCAGGTCGTTCCTCGACAAGGCGGCCGCCGAGAAGGGCGCGACGCGGACCGCCTCGGGGCTGATCATCACGACGCTCAAGCCGGGCACGGGCCCCTCGCCGAAGGCCGCCGACAAGGTGAAAGTCCACTACCACGGCACGCTCGTCGACGGCACGGTCTTCGACAGCTCCGTCCAGCGCGGACGAACCCATCGTCCTGCCGCTGACGGCGTCATCCAGTGCTGGACCGAGGGCGTGGGGATGATGAAGGTCGGCGGCAAGAGCCGGCTGGTGTGTCCGTCGGACATCGCGTACGGCGACCAGGGCCGGCCGCCGCAGATCAAGCCCGGCGCCACGCTGGTGTTCGAGGTCGAGCTGCTCGAGATCGCCAAGTAGCAGCGCATTCATCACCGCGCCGCGGCCGGCGGGTAGCGGCCCGACGGCCCGCTGCGGGTACCGCCTCGCCGCGCGCGGCGTCAGGACTGCGCGATGCCGCCTCGGAGCGCCCCGGGCTCGATGCTGCCCCACAACACCTCGAAGCCCGTTGGCAGCCCTCGACTGTTCGGCATCGAGAGCCAGAGTCGATAGAGGAGACGATCGCGGCCCGATTGCTCGTCGTCCTCGAAGGCCGTTCGCGCGTGATAGGTCACGTGGTTGTTCAAGAGCTGGATGTCGCCCGCTCGAAGCTCCATCTCGAAGCACAGCTCTTCGGCGACCTCCGCCAGCAGATCGAGCGCCTCGTCCTGCGCCGCGGTGATCCGCGGGATCTCGGGGATCCGCTGGGCCGCCTCGACGAACGTGCGTGAGTACTGGCTCGTGAACCGCCGTCGCGGACGCCGAAGACCGGGAGCGCGTACCAGCGCCGGTCGCCGCCGCGCTCCTCGCCCTCGCGCGTGCGGTAGTAGTCCTGGTGGAGCAGCGCGTGCAGGTCGGGCCGCCGTTCGAGGATCGCGTTGTTGATCGCGACCGAGCTGACGATCTTGCTGATGCCTCCGGCGCGCGCCTGACGCACGCACAGCAGGCCGACCACGTCCGCGCGATCGGTGTGAAAGCGCAGCGGCCCGCTCGAGCGCGCCTTGTAGCGCGACGTCACGGGGGTGCCGTCCTGCTGCGTGATCCCCGGCTGGTTCACGGCGCCATAGACGCGCAGCTCGTCCCGCACCTCGCCGATCAGCTCGCCGTGCGCGTTCTGGTAGCGCGCGGCGCCCAGGTGAGTCCCGATGCCCCAGTAGAGCTGGCGCAGCTCGTCCTCGGTATAGCGCGCGACGGGCAAACCGCGGAGGAGAACGACCCCGCGGCCGTGCTCCAGCTCGAGGCCGACCGCCGCCAGCTCGGCACCGAATCCAGGGAGCGGGAAGTCCTCGCGCCGGATGTCGCGCCAGGCCAGGCCGCGGGCCTTGACGGCGGAGAGCGCCGCGTCGAGCTCGGCCACGGCGCCGGCCGAGATTGCACGGATCCAGTCGGTCGACCGCGCGAGGTCGCGCCCGTGCCAGGCGGCGGGCCCCACGATCGGGTGCGCGGTGATCGTGCCCATGTCAGGTCTCCTCTCTCTCGAGGTCGCGACGCCAGGCGACCCAGGGCGACATCATAGCCGGGCCGGCGATCCTCTTCATCCGGTCGGGGCGATCGCGCCGACGTGAGCTCGACCTTCCTGCAGCCATTTCCAGCTGTTCAGGATCGGCAAGCAGCCGATCAGCCTGCCCCTCGGCGGACGACTATGCCGAGCGGCCCTCCGGCGGCCCAGACTGGGGCCTTCGCTTCGTCGTTCCCCAAGAAATAGTCCACAGACGACCAGCTCATACGCCGCGGGGCACGCGCCCCGCGACTGCCCGCACCTTGCGCGGCGCGGCGAGCCAGATCGCGACGGCCGATACCACGGTGGCGCCGATCGACAGCCAGAACGCGAGCACGTAGTCGCCCGTGCGGTCGTGCAGCGCGCCCGCGAGCCAGGGCCCCATCGCGCCGCCGATGATCGACATCAGGCTGAGCATGCCGAAGATCGTCCCGTAGTGCTTGCCCTGGAAGAGCTCGGCCGGGATCGCGCCGAAGACCGACGGCGAGGCCGTATCCCAGGGCCCCCTGCGAGGCGACCATCAGATAGAGCAAGCGCCGGCGTCGGCGTGCTCGCGCATCGCGAGCAGCAGCGCGTAGGAGATCACGAAGCCGCCGCAGGAGAGCGTCCACACCCATTCGCGCCCGATCCGATCCGAGAGATGGCCCAGCCCGATCTGACCGACGATGCCGGTGAATCCGACGAAGCCGAGCGCGTACGCGGCGACCGCGGGCGCGAAGCCGATCTCGATCAGGTACTTCGTCTGGTGCACCTGCACGGCGTACCAGGCCCACAGCCCGCCGAAGAATCCGATCGCGACCCACCAGAAGCGCGCCGTGCGCATCGCGCGCGCCAATGTCCAGTCGATCGACGCCCAGTCGTGGTCGACGACGTTCGCGGGAGGCCGGCCGCCCCGTGCGGAGGCCGCGGTCGCGCGGTCGCCGTCGGGGAGAAGTCCCATGTCCTCCGGGCCGCCGTCGCGTCAGCAGATTGAGCGGCGCCAGCACCACGACGACGAGCGCGGCCATCGCGAGACACGCGGTGCGCCATCCCGCGCCGGCGATCAGCTGCTGCATCCACGGCAAGATGACGATCGAGCCCACGCCGACACCCGAAAAGGCGATGCCGATCGCGAGTCCGCGCCGTCGCACGAACCAGTTCGCCAGGAAGAGCGCGTGGCCCGTGTAACCCAGGCAGACGGTGCCGCCGGCGACGAGCACGCCGAGCGTCAGGTAGAGATGCCACGGGCGCCGTCACGAGCGGGGCCAGCCCGAGCCCCGCGCCGACCATCGCGACACCGAGCAGCATCACCGAGCGCGGCCCGCGCCGGTCGATCAGCCGGCCGAGGAACGGGCCGAGGAGCGCCGAGACCAGGAAGCCGAACGAGAACGCGCCGGCCGTGAGCCCGCGCGGCCAGGCGAACTCGTCGAGGATCGGCGGAAACAGGAGCGAGAACACCGTGCGCGCGTTGACGCCGATGCCCATCGTGACGAACGCGATGGCGATGACGACCCAGCCGTAGAAGAGTTTTGGTCGTGCGAGCTGCAGGCCGTCGCGGGGCTGGGGCCCCGCCGGACGAGGCGAGCCAATGAAGAGTTTTCCGATGGAGCGGTGCATGCGAGCCAGCTGATTCTACTGTATGATCCGCGTCTAGTCAGATCCGAGGCCCATCATGCTGGGTGACATCGTCGAGCTGACCGTCGTGGTGCGTGACCTCGACGCCGCGATCGAGCGCTTCACGGGACTCTTCGGCCTGAAGGTGCATCACCGCGCCGAGTCCAAGGAGTTCGGATTCAAGAACGCGATCCTGCCGACAGGGATCGGCCACATCGAGCTCCTGCAGCCGACCGACCCGGACAAGGCGGTCGGCCGCTTCCTCGCCAAGCACGGTGAGGGCGTCTATCTCGTGGGCTTCGAGTGCCAGGACATCCCCGGCAGCGTCGAGCGCCTGAAGAAGGCCGGGGTCCGTGTCGACGGCCGCCGCCCGGAGGTCGCGTGGGTGCATCCGCAAGACACGCACGGGCTCTTCGTCGAGCTCCGCAAGCGCGAGTCGTACACGTGAGCATGCAGACCTTCCGCTTCGAGCCTGGGTGAGCTGCCGCCGGAAGCGGAAGCGCTGCGCGCCGAGGTGCGCGAGTTCTTGAAGACAGGAGCTCGGCGACGCCGCGCCGGTGCGGCGCGCGCACTCGTGGGGCGGCTTCGACCGCGAGTTCAGCAGAAGATGGGCGCGCGCGGCTGGATCGCCATGACGTGGCCGAAGCGCTACGGCGGTCACGAGCGGAGCGCGCTGGAGCGCTACGTCGTGCTCGAAGAGATGCTGGCGGCCGGTGCGCCGGTGTCCGCGCACTGGATCGCCGACCGCCAGTCCGGCCCGCTGCTCCTGCGCTTCGGCACCGAGGCGCAACGGCAGAAGTTCTTGCCGGCGATCGCGCGCGGCGAGCTGGCGTTCGCGATCGGGATGAGCGAGCCCGATTCGGGCTCGGACCTCGCCTCGCTTGCGCACGCGCGCCGAGCGGGTGCCCGGCGGCTACCGCGTCAACGGCACCAAGGTCTGGACGAGCAACGCCCATCTCGCCGACTACATGATCGCGACCTTCCGCACGCACCACGACCCGGCGAAGAAGCACGAGGGCCTCACGCAGTTCCTGGTCGACACGAAGCTCGCGGGGATCACGATGAGCCCGATCATCGATCTGGCGGGCTCGCACCACTTCAACATGGTCGTCTTCGAGGACGCATTCGTGCCGGAAGACATGCGGGTCGGCGAGGAGGGCGCGGGCTGGAAGCAGGTGACGACCGAGCTCGCGTTCGAGCGCAGCGGGCCGGAGCGGTATCTGTCGAGCTTCGCGCTGCTGCTCGAGCTGATCCGGGAGGTGTCGAAGGATCCGGGCGAGCGCGCCGCCGCGACCGTCGGCCGCCTCGTCGCGCACCTCGCCACGTTGCGACAGATGTCGCTCTCGGTCGCCCTCATGCTCCAGGCGGGCGAGAACCCGAATCTGGAGGCCGCGGTCGTGAAGGACGTCGGCACGACCTTCGAGCAGGAGCTGCCCGAAGTCGTCCACGCGCTGCTCGGCCTCGAGCCGACGATCGATACGGGCAGCGACCTGCAGCAGGTGCTCGGCTTTCTCATGCAGCGGGCCCCGTCGTTCTCGTTGCGCGGCGGCACGCGCGAGATCTTGCGCGGGATCATCGCGCGAGGGCTGGGGCTTCGATGAACGAGCTGCGGACGATCCTGGGCGACGTCGTCACGCGCCTCTTCACGGACCTCGTGACCAAGGATCTCCTCGAATCCGCCGAGACCGGGGCGTGGCCCGACGCGCTCTGGCAGGCCGTGGAGGAGAACGGCCTGACGCTTGCCGCTCGTCGCCGAGTCGAAGGGCGGCGCCGGCGGAAGCTGGGGCGACGCGTTCGTGGTGGTCGCGCGCGGCCGGCCGCCACGCGGTGCCGCTGCCGATCGTCGAGACCATCGTGGGCTCGTGGCTCCTCTCGGCGTCCGGGCTCGACGTGCCGTCGGGCCCGTTGACGATCGCGCCGGTCCATCGCGACGAGCGCCTGCGCCTGGCGCGCGCCGCCGGCGGCTGGCGCCTGAGCGGCACCGCGGCGCGCGTGCCGTGGGGGCGCGCGGCCGGTCACGTCGTCGCGGTCACCGAGACCGACGGGCGGACGATGGTCGCCCTGGTGGCGCGCGGCGCCGGAGAGGTCAAGGCGGATCAGAACCTCGCGCGTGAGCCGCGCGACACGCTGATCTTCGAGGAGGCATCCGTCGCAGCGGCTGCGCCGGCGGGTCGCGGCGTCCCGGCGCACGCGGTCTCGTTGTACGGCGCGCTGGCGCGCTCGGCGCAGATGGCGGGCGGCCTCGACTATCTGCTGCGCCAGGCTTCGCAGTACGCGACCGAGCGGCGTCAGTTCGGAAAGCCCATCGGCTCGTTTCAGGTGATCCAGCAGAACCTGGCGGTGCTCGCCGGGCACACGGCCGCGGCGGGCACGGCGGCGGCCCACGCGTTTCGGGCCGCCGACCGCGGCGATGCCGCGTTCGAGATCGCCGTCGCCAAGGTGCGGGTCGGCGAGGCGGCGGGCGTCGGCGCCCAGATCGCGCATCAGGTGCACGGGGCGATCGGCTTCACGTACGAGCACGCGCTTGCAGTTCGTGACGCGCCGGCTCTGGTCGTGGCGCGCCGAGTTCGGCGGCGAAGGCGACTGGGCGGCCGAGCTCGGCCGCGCCGTCGCCGAGCGGGGCGCCGACGCGCTCTGGCCGCACCTGACCGCGCGATGAACCCGGTGCTACCGCCGCCATCATCGAACGACGGAGGCATTTTCCTGTGAAGATCACTGATGTCACGCTTGACCCTGTTCGCCTGGACCGATATCCCGGCGACGACGTATGGCCGGCACACAGGCCGCTTCAGCGGCAAGAGCCAGCTCGGCCTGCTCGCGATCAAGACGGACGACGGCGTCGAAGGCCACGCCTTTCTGGGCTCGGCGCAGCGCGGCGCCAACCTCGACGGCGAGTCGCTGATCCAGTTCCTCAAGCCCGTCGTGATGGGGCAGAACCCGCTCGATCGCGAGCGCCTGTACCAGGCGCTCTGGCAGCGCAACCGCTCGACGACCTACCGCGCGATCGGCGCCGTGGACATCGCGCTGTGGGATATCGCGGGCAAGGTCGCCGGGCAGCCGATCCATCGGCTCCTCGGCTCGTATCGCGACAGCGTGCCTGCCTACGCGAGCTCCGCCGTGCTCGCCTCGAAGGAGGCGTACGCCGAGGAAGCCGCCAAGTTCAAGGCCGAGGGCTGGACCGCGTACAAGATCCATCCGCCGACCGACCCCAAGGTGGACATCGAGGTGTGCGAGGCGGTCCGCCGCTCCGTGGGCGATCAATTCACGGTCATGCTCGACTCGACGTGGGCGTACGTGTACCCGGAAGCGCTGCGAGTGGGGCAGGCGGTCGAGCGGCTCGGGTTTCACTGGTACGAGGATCCGCTGGCCGACGACGACATCTACAACTACGTCAAGCTCAAGCAGAAGCTCTCGATCCCGATCCTCGCGACCGAATACGCCCCGGGCGGCTTCACCGCGTTCGCGCCGTGGCTCACCGCCCAGGCGACGGACTACCTGCGCGGCGACGTCGCGGTGAAGGGCGGGATCACGTCGCTGGTCAAGACGGCGCACCTCGCCGAAGGCTTTCACATGAACTTCGAGGTGCACCACGGCGGCAACTCGCTGAACAACGTCGCCAACCTCCACGTGATCATGGCGATCCGCAACTGCGAGTTCTTCGAGGTGCTGCTGCCCGCCGGCGCGCAGAAGTACGGGCTCGTGGAGGACATCGAGGTCGACAAGAGCGGCTTCGTGCACGCGATGAACGGCCCCGGGCTCGGGGCCGCGATCGACTTCGCGCTGATCGAGCGGAAGAAGACCGCCGTTCTGTCCTAGGCGGTGCGCTCGGTCCTGTTCGACCACATCGCGATCGCCGTGCCGCGCCTGGCCGACGCCGAAGCGGTTCTGGCCGGCGAGCTCGGCGGTCGCTCGACCTTCGGCATGACGACCGACCATTTCCGCTTCCGGCACTGGCGTTACGAGGGCGGGGGAGACCTCGAGGTCCTCGAGCCCGCGGGCGACGACGGGTTCCTGCATCGCTTCATCGCGCAGCGCGGACCCGGGATCCACCACGTCACGTTCACCGTGCCGAGCCTCGTCGAGGCGTGCGATCGCGCCCGGGCGAGCGGCTATTCGATCGTCGGCTACGACGACTCGGATCCCGAGTGGAAGGAAGCGTTCCTTCACCCGAAGCAGGCCCAGGGGATCGTCGTCCAGTTCGCCGAGCCCAATGCCCATTCGCCGAGCCCGCCGCCCGCCGACGCGTCCCGGCGGTCGGTGGCGCGTGATTCCGTGGCGCCGATCACGGTGCTCGGGTTGCGTCTCAGCGCGCGCTCGCGCGAGCGGGCTCATCTCCAGTGGGACACCGTGGTGCGGGGCGCGCGCGCCGACGCAAACGATGGCGCGCTCGTCTTCCGCTGGCCAGGCTCGTTCATGTACATCGCGATCGAGATCGACCCGGTGCGCGAGGAAGGGCCGCGCTGGATCGAGTACTCGAGCCAGCGGGCGGTCCCGCTCACGGACGATCCGCATCCGGTGCTGGGCGCCGTGTTCAAGCGGCAGCCGGCCCTCGGGCGCGAGACGTGAACGACATCGAGCTTCGCATGCGACGCGGGTGCCCGGCGACGCGGAGCGCCTGTCGCAGATCGCGCGCGCGGCGAAAGCGCACTGGGGATATCCTCGAGCGTGGCTGGCGGCCTGGGAGCCCGTTCTGACAATCACGCCGGAGTACCTCGAACGCCAGCTCGTCTACGTCGGGGCGCGAGGTCACGAGATGGTCGGGTTCTATGCGCTCGAACCGCGGGGAGACCGCTGGTCACTCGAGCACTTCTGGGTCGACCCGCCCTGGCACGGACGCGGTGTCGGACGGCACATGTACGGTGACGCCGTGGACCGAGTCCGAGCCATTCGGCCTGGTCTCATCGTCATCGAAGCCGATCCATACGCTGCGGGTTTCTATGCGCGGATGGGCGCGCAACAGAAGAGAACGGTTCCGGCTCCGGTAGAGGGCGACCCAGGTCGTGCGCTGCCGGTGTTCGAGGTCGAGGTGAAGGCCGGGCGATAAGGAGGACGTTGGTGACGTACATCGGGAGGAGTGCCGCATGATGCTGGTCGAGCCGGCCGGCACCCTCAATACCGGTGAGGTGACGAGCGACCTCACCGCGAAGGACGGCGTGTGGGTCTGACCGAGCACCAGCCCGTTTTGAAAGGCCCGACGGTCACCTTGCGTCTGCTGTCGATCGCCGACGCGGCGCTCTGGCCCAAGCGGCCGCCGAGTCGCGGGAGCACTTCACGTATACGCGCGTGCCGGACGGAGTCGAGGAAGCGCAGGGCTACATCGCGGCGGCGCTGCGCGAGCGAGAGAGCGGCCATCGCATGCCGTTCGCCACCCTCTGGCACGACCGGGTCGTCGGCTGCACGAGCTATCTGGATCTCCAGCAATGGCGCTGGCCCGCCGGATCGCCGCTTCAGCGAACGGATAGACCGGACGCGGTCGAGATCGGCGCGACGTGGCTGTCGGCCTCCGCCCAGCGCACGCAATGCAACACGGAGGCGAAATATCTGATGCTGACGCACGCGTTCGACGTGTGGGAGGTGCATCGGGTGGCGCTCAAGACCGACGAGCGCAACGCACGCTCGCGACGCGCCATCGAGCGGCTCGGGGCGCGGCTCGACGGCGTGCGGCGGGCCGATATGCCCGGGCAGGACGGCTCGGTCAGGAGCTCGGCGTACTACTCCATCGTGCGCGCGGAGTGGCCGGCGGTTCGCGCGAAGCTCGAAGAATCACTCGCGCGACCGCGGCGAACGTGAGCGGAGCGCGCCGCACGTGGTAAAGGCGCTCTCGTTCTTCAAGCGGCGCTCGGGAATGCCCGTCGAGGAGTTTCAGGCCTACTGGCGCGATCGGCACCCCGAGGTCGTCACCAAGCTGGCCGGCGTGCGGCGCTACGTCCAGTCGCACACGCGGCCGGCCGCCTACCGGAACGGAGAGCCCGTGTACGACGGCATCGCCGAAGTGTGGTTCGATGACACGGCCGCCATGCATGCGCTTCGTGGCACCGCGGCCGTGGCCGCCGTGCAGGAAGACGAGGCTCGGTTCATCGACCGCTCCACGATGGGGCTGATCATCACCGACGACCACGTGATCAAGGACGGCCCCGTCCCGACGGGCGCGGCCAAGAGCGTCGCGTTCGTCCGCCGAAAGCCCGGGATGACCGTCGAGGCCTTTCAGACGCATTGGCGCCAGACACACGGGCCGCTCGGCGCCGCGCTTCCGGCCGTGCGGCGCTACGTCCAGAGCCACCCGCGACCGTCGGCGTACAACCGCGGGCGCGACCCGGCCTGGGACGGCATCGCCATCATCTGGTTCGAGGACTCCGCCGCGCTGCGAGCGGCGACCGCGACGCCGGAGTGGGATCGCGCCAAGGACGACGACAGGAACTTCATCGCGCCCGGCCCCGTCTCGTTCATCATCACGACGGAGCACGTGATCGTGGCCTGATCAGCCGCAGCCGGAGGAACGAGGGTGAAGCCGCTGGTGCTGCTCTTCGATCTGGACGGAACGCTGACCGACCCGAAGCCCGGTATCGTGCGGTGCATGAAGCACGCGCTCGACACGCTGGGCGCGCCGTGCCCGCCCGATGACATGCTCGCGTCGTTCATCGGGCCGTCACTGCGGGAAACGTTCGCGACCTTGCTCGACACGTCGGACCAGGGCGTGGTCGAACGGGCGCTGGCGCTCTATCGCGAAGAATACGGCGACACCGGGCTGTTCGAGAACCAGGTCTACGCCGGCATCCCCCAGATGCTCGACTCCGCGCGCGGGATCGCGTCGGCCTCGTTCGTCGCGACCCTGAAGCCGAAGCTCTACGCCGACCGAATCGTGAGCCGACTCGGGCTTGAACCATACTTTGCCGGTGTCTATGGTCCCGAGCTGGCGGAGCGATCCGCCGACAAGGTCGATCTCCTCGCAGACCTGCTGGCGACCGAGAGCATCTCGCCGGAGTGTGCGGTCATGATCGGCGACCGGGCGGTCGATATCGTGAGCGCCAGGGCCCATCGCGTCCGGTCGATCGGGGTGCTCTGGGGCTACGGGTCGGAGTCCGAGCTGACCGCCGCCGGCGCGGACGGCCTGTGCGGAGCACCGGCAGAGCTGGCGGCATGGCTAGGGCGCCTCGCGCCCTAATTTTTCGCCGTGGCGGGGATGTGGATTACGCTTTCGGTGGATTCGCTACGTTCATTCCACTGGAGGACCGAACATTGCTACATTTGCTGGCATCTGAGCGTCGCTCCCGAGTGCTCGGTTCGCTCGTCGCGACCTTCCTCCTGACAGTGCTCGCGGTCGCGGCGGGTCCCTCGGCCGGCCAGGAGCGCATCGTCAGTAAGCAGGACGCCGACCGAATCTTCCGGCTGAGCCGTTCCCAGTGGGAGGCCGAAGCCAGGCGCATGGTGGAGTCGCAGGTGTGGAAGGTCTGGCCCGGTCCCGCGCACCAGGGCACGGGTGTCATTGCGACCGATCCGAAGACCGGTGTGGGGCTCGCCGTGCGGCCCTCGTTCACGGACCCCCAGGGCCCGCCCGAGATGCTCGTCGTCGGCAGCTACTATCCGGTCGGGACATTTCGTCGGTTCAGCGATCAGACGAGACGCGAGATGGAGGCGGCTGCCGGCTCCGATCTCGGAAAGGCGTACTCGGTGGCGGTGGCGTTCAGCAGCACGGCGACGCCGGCACCCGGCTTCGACGTCGTCGAAGTCATCATCACCCGCACCCGGCGATGACCAGGCTCGGCGGCTGCGTTCACCGGCCGCCGAGAGGCGGGAGCGACTCCAGCCCCGCGCTGATCGAACAGCTTCACGACTTGCCGCCGGATCGGGTGCAGGACCTGCTCGTCGATAGCGAGGCGGCTGGATCGCGGATCGTCCGCCGCACCGTCGACGAGTGGGCCGACGGGACCAATCGATTCGACCGGCCCGGCGAGGCCCTGTTCGCCGCGTCGCTCGCGGGACGGCTCGTCGGCGTGTGCGGACTCAACGTCGATCCCTATGCCGGCGACGATCGTGTCGGACGAGTCCGCCACCTCTACGTGCTGACATCCTGTCGCCGCCGGGGGGTGGGCAGGCAGCTCGTCGCGCACGTCATCGACAGCGCGGCCGATCGGTTCGACAGCCTGCGCCTTCGGACCAACAACGAGGCGGCGGCGTGCCTGTACGCCGCCCTGGGCTTCCGGACGCGCGAGGCCGCGGGCGAGTTCACGCACGTCCTCGAGCTCTTCCCCAGGCCGCGCTGAATCGGACGACAGGGACACCAGGGTGACAACGGCGCCGGGCTCGAATCACGAGGCGCGCAATGTCGAGATCAAGGCGCGGATCGCGAGCGTCGAGGCGCTGACCGCGAGCGTCGCCGCGCTCGCCGACCAGGGCCCGATCGAGATCGAGCAAGACGACACGTTCTTCGTCTGCGCTCGCGGCCGGATCAAGCTTCGGGCGTTCTCGGCGACCGAGGGGCAGCTGATCTTCTACCGGCGCGCGAACCAGGCCGGGCCCAAGGAGTCGCGCTTCGTCATCTCCCCGACGGGCTCGCCGGATTCTCTGCGCGATGCGCTGTCGCTCGCCTACGGCACGGCGGGGCGGGTGCGAAAGCACCGCACCCTGTATCTCGTGGGCCGGACGCGCGTGCATCTGGACCGGGTCGAGGGCCTGGGAGAGTTTCTCGAGCTCGAGGTGGTCCTGGCCGAGGGTGAAACTCCGGACGCGGGCGCCAAGGAGGCGCGCGCGTTGATGACGGCGCTCGGCCTCGCCGACGATCAGCTCGTCGAGGGAGCCTACGTCGATCTCTTGCACCGTGACGCGGAGAATCGGAGATGACACGATGAAAATCCTGATCAAGAGCGCCTGGGGGTCGGGCGATCCCACGCAGGCCTCGTTTCCGTTCCATCACGCGAACGCGTTTGCCGAGGCGGGTCACCAGGTGCAGGTGTTCCTGCTCGGCGAAGCCGTGTTCCTGATGCGCAGCGTCGTCGCGAACGCGGTGGTGCCGGTCGGCTGGGCGCCGCTGTCGGAGGCGCTCTCGAAGGTGATCGAGCATCGCGTCCCGATCCACGTCTGAGGCGCCTGCTCGCGGGCCCGTGGGGTCCTGATCGACGACCTGGCCGGAAAGAACGCGTCGTTCTCCGATCCGCCCAAGTTCGTCGCGCTCGTCGAGTGGGCGGACAAGATCCTCACCGAGTAGGCGGTCGCGTGGCTTGCCCGCGGTGCGGTATACTCCGGTGAGCGAGATCTTGCCCGCAGGAGACAGGAAGATGGCATACAAGCCGGTGTCCATCGATCACGTCAACATCTTCGTCCGGAACGCCGAGCGCTCGCACAAGTGGTACACCGAGGTCTTCGGCTTCCATACCCAGGACACCATGATGTTTCCGGGAACCAATAGACTGCGGGCCGCCTTCCTGGCCTGCGACCCCGACCACGCTCACGACATCGCGCTGTTCGAGGTTGGCGAAGAGGCCGCGGGGCCGCAGAAAAAGCAGGTCGGGCTGAATCACGTCGCCTGGCGCATGGCGAATCTCGAAGACCTCGCCGAGATGTACAAGCGGCTCAAGGACAAGGACGTTCCGGTCAGCGTCTCCGACCACACCGTCTCGATCGGCATCTATTTCTCGGACCCCGACGGAAACGGCCTCGAGGTCTACTACGAGCAGCCCCGGAGCGAGTGGCACCGGGAGCGGCCGTTCTCGGAAAAGGGCGCGAAGGGCCGCTTCCCCGGGCCCTGGGACGAGGCGCTCCAGCCCACACCGGCTTTCCTGCAGGCGTAGTTCACGGCACCGGGCCCGCTCGCGGGTCCTGAGCTTCGTGGGCGGAATCGCCGAGCTGTTCGGCTCGATTCGACGCGGCGACGCGGCGGCCGTCGGCGACCAGCTAGCGGCCGGCGCGAGCCTCGCGAACGCGCGGGACGAGCGCGGCAACTCCGCCCTTCTGATCGCCATCTACTCGGGCCGGCACGACGTCGTCCGGATCTTGCTCGAACACGGCGCGCGCGCCAGCTTCTTCGAAGCGTGTGCGATCGGGCTGGTCGACGACGTCCGAGGACAGCTCGGCGAAAGTCCTGAGATCGTCGCGCAATGGTCCCACGACGGCTGGCCGCCTCTCCATCTCGCGGCCTACTTCGGCCATCGTGAGACCGCCGAGTTGTTGCTCGCCGCCGGCGCCGATGTCCGTGCCGTTGCGCGGAATGCCGAGGCCAACCTGGCGATCAATGCCGCGGCGGCCGGACCTCGCGCGGACCGACGCCCGGAGATCGTGCGGCTCCTCATCGAGCGCGGATCCCCGGTCGATGGCCGCGGATCGCCGGCCGGCCACACGCCGCTGCACGAAGCCGCGTTCAACGGCGACCTGGCGCTCGCCCGACTTCTCCTCGAGCGCGGCGCCGATCGGGCACTACGGACGGCCGAGGGCGAGACGCCGCTGGACATCGCTGTGAAGCACGGGCGCGTGGAGGTTGCTCGCCTGCTCGGAGGGTGACTGGTGTAGCCGTCCGGGTTAGCATGGCGCCCCAGGGTCGAGCCGGCGAGCCCACTCAAGGAGGGTTCCGTGTTCAAGAGAATCGATCACGTCGAGATCGTGACCCCAGAGCTCGATCGCTCCGTGCAGTTCTACACCGAGGTGCTGGGGTTCAAGGTCCGGGCGCGCGAACGGATCGAGCGGTCGAGCCTCGGTGTTCCGCTGGAGCTCGCCTATCTGGATCTCGGTGGGACGTCGATCGAGCTGATCAAATACGGCGGGCCCGTCGCGCCGGCGCCCACGCAGGAGCATCTGGGCTATCGCATGATGGCGCTCGAAGTGGCCGACATGCAGAGCACCATCGACTATCTGAAGACCAAGGGCATCCCGATCACGTGGGGACCGCGGGTGCGCGAAGGCGAGTACGCGAGGGCGGAGATCCACGATCCGGACGGGCACGCGATCGAGCTGAGGCACTGGTTCGGCCGGACATGATCCTCGACGAGCAGGCCGTTCACGACCTTCTGCGCATGGAGGATCTGATCCCCGCCATGGCGCAGGCCATGGCCGACCTCTCGAGCGGCAAGGTCGTTCAGCCCACGCGCGTCATGCTGCCCGTTGCCGAGCATCGGGGATTCCTGGGCCTCATGCCGGCATACGCCGGCGCGCTCGGCGCCAAGCTAGTCGCGTTCTACCCGAACAATCAGGGCATCCCGAGCCACCACGCGATGATCCTGCTCTTCCGGCCCGAGACCGGCGAGCCGCTGGTCACCATGGACGGCCGGCTGATCACCGAGATGCGCACGGCGGCGGTGTCCGCGGTCGCCACCCGGCTCCTGGCCCGGCCGGAATCCTCGGTGCTCGGCATTCTCGGCTCGGGCGTGCAGGCGAAGAGCCATCTCGAAGCGCTGCGCCTGGTCCGCACGTTCCGCGACGTCCGCGTGTGGAGCCCGCGAAACGCGCAGGCCTTCGCCAAGAAGTTCGGGATCGGCGCCGCGGCATCGGCGGAAGACGCCGTGCGGGGCGCCGACGTGGTCGTGGTGGCGACCTCGTCGCCGACGCCCGTCCTGTCGGGCGCGTGGCTCGCGCCGGGCACGCACATCAACGCGGTCGGGGCTCCGCGTCCGACCTGGCGAGAGCTCGACGACGACGTGCTGCGGAAAGCCCGGCTCTACGTCGAGTCGCGCGAGGCCGCGACCCACGAGTCCGGAGACGTGATCGCCGCGGGCCGGATCTTCGCCGAGATCGGCGAGGTCGTGCTGGGCACCAAGCCCGGCCGGCAGTCGGCGGACGAGATCACCCTGTACAAGTCGGTGGGGGTCGCGGTGCAGGACGTGGTGTCCGCGGATCTCGTCTACCGCAGGGCGCGTCAGGCCGCGGCCCGGTAGTCGGGCCGGCCTCGAATTCGTCGAGACGGAGGCACGCAGGCATGCTCCAACTTCGCCCGAGCTGCGAGTGCTGTGATCGCGACCTGCCCCCGGAGTCGTCAGAGGCGATGATGTGCTCGTTCGAGTGCACGTTCTGTCGGTCGTGCGCGGCGACGATCCTCGGCGGCACGTGCCCCAACTGCGGCGGCGAGCTCGTCGCGCGTCCGCGCCGGCCCGCCGACAAGTTCGCGAAGTTCCCGGCGTCCACGGAACGCGTCCACAAACCGGCGGGCTGCCGAAAGGTCGCCTAGCCAGATCGGTCGAGCGGGCTCCGGGCGGGCCGGACCCGCGCGGCTGCTAACTGCGTCGTCTGGTCAGCGCAGAGTCTGCTGCGGGAGATCGAGCGCTTTTTCGGCGAGTGTCGTCAGCATCCGCCAGAGCGGCTCTTGATCGCGAGTCGCCTGCGGATCGTCGCCCGCGCTGTCCAGCAGCACGTACGCGGCGCCGAGCGATTCCAGCGCCTCCAGATCCTTTCGCATCTGATCGAGCGTGCCCTGTCCCACCAGACGCTCGGCGTCGGGCCGCGGCGACTCGGTCAGCTCTAGGCGGATGCGGGGACAGAGGGCGGGGACGGCCCTGCCCTCCGCGCCGGCGATCCGCACGAGCTTGGGCAGACCGGTGTCCCGCAGCCAGTCCATGCGAACCCGGTTCGGATGCCAGCCGTCGCCGTAGCGCACCGCCCGGCGGAGCGCGGCGTCGCTCGAGCCGCCGATCCAGATCGGCGGATGCGGCGAGCGGAGCGGACGCGGCGCCGTGTGCACGTCCTTGAACGAGACGAACGCGCCGGCGTACGAGGCGACGTCCTCGCTCCACAAGGTCTTGATGGCCGCGAGATAGTCGTTCGAGATGGCGCCGCGGCGCGCGAACGGCACGCCGAGCGCCTCGAACTCTTGCTTCGCCCAGCCGACGCCCACGCCGAAGATGAAGCGGCCGCCGCTCAGCCGGTCGACGGTCGCCGCCATGCGCGCCGTGAGCACGGGGCTCCGGTAGGGAAGGATGATCACCGTGGTGCCGAGCTCGATCCGGCGCGTGGCGGCCGCGAGCCAGCCGAGCGTGGTGAACGGGTCGTAGAGCGGCACCGGGTACTTGGCCGTGACATCCGGCGTCGGCGCCACGTGGTCCGAGATCATCACCAGGTGATAGCCGAGCGCTTCGATGAGGGCCGTGGTGCGCGCGAGCGCATCCGGGCTCACGCCCGGGCCCCAGTTGAGGAGGTTGACCCCGACCTTCATCGCTCGCCGATGTCGGGGCGCCGCGACGCCCAGGGCTGCGCGGCCTCGAACGCCGCCGAGGCGCGCAGCACGGTCACGTCGTCGAAGCGACGGCCGATGATCTGAAGGCCGATCGGCAATCCGGCTTTCGTGGAGCCGCACGGCACCGTCGCCGCCGGCTGACCCGTCATGTTGAAGATGTAGGTGAACGCGCTCGCCGCCTCACGTCCGACCTTCACGCCGCCGATCTCGTCCGGATAGAACTGGCCGATGGGAAGCGGCGGGCAGGCGACGGTCGGCGTCAGCAAGAGATCGTAGCGCTCGAAGAAGGCCCGCGCGTGCTGCCACCACGCGAGCCGGTCGAACCACGCCTGCACGTATTTCGTCGGCGGCAGCTTCATGGCCTCCTCGACGATCGGAAGCAGGCCCGGGTCGATCTGGTCGCGCCGATCGAGGTAGGGCGCCAGCCGCGCGCCGATGCCGCCGAGGAAGATCGTGCGCCAGCAATCGTAGGGCGACGGCCACGTGGGCTCGGCGCTCTCGACCTTGCAGCCGAGCTCGCGGAAGGCGCGCGCGGCCTTCGCGGTCGCCGCGCTCACCTCCGGGTCGACCGCCGGCGCGACGCCGAGCTTTTCACTCCAGGCGACCCGCAGGCCCTTGAGGCTGCCCTTGAGCGCCTTCACGTAGTCGACGGTCGCGGCCGGCAGCGAGTACTGGTCGCGCTCGTCCGGCCCGGCGCACACGTTCATCATGAGCGCCGCGTCCTTCACGGTCCGCGTCATCGGCCCGGCATGCGAGAGGCTCCACGCCGCGCCGGCCGGATGGACCGGAATCCGGCCCCACGAGGCCTTGAGCCCGTAGATCCCGCACCAGGCGGCTGGCTTGCGAATCGATCCGCCCCCGTCGGTGCCGAGCGCCAGCGGGCCCAAACCAGCGGCGACGGCGGCCCCAGCACCGCCGGAGGAGCCGCCCGGCGTGTGGCCGAGGCTCCACGGGTTGCGCGTGGCGCCGAAGAGCAGGTTGTCGGTGACCCCGACCCAGCCCAGGGTCGGCGTGTTGGTCTTGCCGAGCATGATGGCGCCGGCCGCCTTGAGCCGCTCGACCGAGGGCGCATCCTCGGTCGGGACGTTGTCGCGATAGATCGGCGTGCCGAACGTGGTTCGGACGTCCTTGGTGACGATCAGGTCCTTCACCGAGAACGGCACGCCGTGGAGCGGCCCGAGCCTGGCGCCGCGCCGCATCAGCGCGCGCTCCGCGGCCTTCGCGGTCTGTCGCGCGCGCTCGGCGTCGAGCGTGACGAACGCGTTCAGCTGCTTGAGCGTGTCGATGCGCGCGAGCACCGCGTCGACCACCTCGACAGGGGAGACGCGTTTCTTCGCGATCGCGGTCGCGAGATCGGACGCGGACATCCAGCAGAGGTCGCTGTTTTTCATGGTGGCGGCTATTGTATGCTGCCCGGGCGATCCGTGGGGGTCGTACCCCTCGGATGAACGAAACGGAGACGACACGATGAAGCTGGCGCTGAATCAGGGCCTCTCGGGTGCGGCAAACCTGTCCGGCGAGATCGATCGGGTGCTCGAGGCCGAGCGGCTCGGCTACGACTCGGTCTGGACATCGGAGTCGTACGGCTCCGATGCCGTGACGACCGCGACGTGGATCGCGGCGCGCACCCAGCGGATGCACGTCGGCACCGCGATCATGCAGATGGCGGGCCGGACGCCGGCCGCGACCGCGATGACGGCGATGACGCTCGATGCCCTGTCCGGCGGACGATTTCGGCTCGGGCTCGGCGTGTCCGGGCCCCAGGTGGTCGAGGGATGGCACGGCCAGCCGTTTGGCAAGCCGCTCGGCAAGACCCGCGAATACGTCGCGATCGTCCGGGCGATCCTCAAGCGCGAGAAGGCGCTCGAGTTCAGCGGCGAGTACTACCAGATTCCGTACGCCGGCCGTGACGCCACCGGCCTGGGCAAGCCGCTGCGCTCCATCCTGCACGGCCGCGCCGATCTTCCGATCTACCTGGCCGCGATTGGCCCGAAGAACGTGACGCTCACCGCCGAGATCGCCGACGGCTGGATCCCGACGATCTTCTCGCCGCGGCGGATGTCGCTCTTCCGTGGATGGCTCGACGAGGGCTTTCGCGCGCGCGGCGGCGCGCCGACGAAGTTCGACATCATGCCGTCGTGCCCGGTGATCGTCGGTGACGACGTGAAGGCGTGCCTGGCGACCCACAAACCCGCGATCGCCCTCTACGTCGGCGGGATGGGCGCGCGCAGCCGCAACTTCTACAACGAAGTCGTCCGCCGCTACGGCTACGAAGAAGCCGCGACCAAGATCCAGGACCTCTACCTGGCCGGCCGCAAGGCCGAAGCCGAAGCAGTGGTCCCCGACGCCCTGGTCGACGAAATCACCCTCTGCGGCCCCCGCGAACGCATCCGCGAACGTCTCACTGAGTGGAAGTCGGCCGGCGTGACGACCCTCGGCATACGCGGCAAGATCGATGCGCTTCGCATGATGGCAGAACTCGCGCTGTAACGTGATCGATCCGATCTGATCTGAGTTGTTGAGAGAGACGACGGCGACGGGAGTCGGGCGGCTGGCGCAGGGCGGGGTTCCGCCGGGGCGGCGGAGTGGGACCCCCTCGTCCCGCCCGCAGCGCGAAGGGCTGCGTTCTGGCGAGCGGGTGACGGAGCCGCCCCGGCGGGACCCTGCCCTGCGACAGGACCCGCCCGCCTCACGCGGCCGCAGCGCATGAACAAGCCAGCCGCAATCGAAGCTCCGCTCGACAAGTACCGAGATGTCGTGAGGCCAGAGTGGATCGATCACAACCAGCACATGAACGTCGGCTACTACCTGGTCGTCTTCGATTTCGCGACCGACGAGTTCTTCCGCTGGGTCGGTCTCGACGACAGGCACCGGCGGGAGCGGCAGGTGACCACGTTCTGCCTCGAGGCCCACGTGACCTACCATCAAGAGGTGCGGGAGGGCGATCCGCTGCGCTTCACCACCTTGCTGCTGGGGCACGACGCGAAGCGGCTGCACTACATTCATCAGATGTATCATGCGAAGGACGGCTATCTGGCGGCGACGAACGAGCTGATGTCGCTGCACGTGAGCCAGGCCACGCGCCGGAGCGCGCCGATGGCCGCGGAGATTCTCGAGCGGCTCGCGCGGATCCAGGAGGCGCACGACGCGCTACCGCGGCCGCCGCAAGTGGGACGGACGATCGGCCTCGCGAGGCCGGCGAATCAGGGAGGGTGAGGGCATGACGACGATTGGGCTCCTGAATCCGGGTGAGATGGGCAGCATGGTGGGCGCCGCGGTGCGGTCCGGGGGAGCCCGGGTCCTTTGGGCGGGTGAGGGCCGGAGCGCGGCCACGCGCAAACGGGCGAGCGAGGCGGGGCTCGAGGACGCAGGCTCGGTGTCGGCGGTCGCCCGCGCCAGCGACGTGATCCTTTCGGTCTGCCCGCCTCATGCCGCCGTCGACCTCGCGACGCAAGTGGCCGCGTTGCGCTTCGCCGGGACCTACGTGGACGGTAACGCGATTTCGCCCGCCACCGCGCGCGAGATCGGCGGGATCGTCGAGAAGGGCGGCGCCACCTTCGTGGACGGTGGCATCATCGGGCCGCCGCCCGTGAAGCCGGGCAGCACGCGCTTCTATGTCTCCGGCGTAGGCGCCGAGCGCATCGCCAAGCTCCTCACCGCCGGAGCCCTCGAAGCCCTCGTCGTTCCCGGCGGGCCGGGCGCGGCCTCCGCGGTGAAGATGGCGTACGCGTCGTGGACCAAGGGGAGCTCCGCGCTGCTCCTGGCCGTGTGCGCGCTGGCCAGCGCCGAGGGCGTCGAAGACTCGCTCCTGCGCGAATGGAAGATCTCGCAGCCCGATCTCTCGGCTCGCGCCGAGGGTGCCGCCAAGTCCAACGCGAAGAAGGCGTGGCGCTTCGTCGGCGAGATGGAGGAAATCGCCGCGACATATTCCGCGGCCGGGCTTCCCGACGGTTTCCACCAGGGCGCCGCGGAGATCTATCGCCGCATGGAGAGCTACAAGGACGGGCCGCTGCCCTCGCTCGCCGAGGTGCTGCGCGCGCTCACGCCGCGGCGCCCGGCCTGACGCCGCTCTTCGAGCTCCTCGAGCGTTCGCGGCCAGTCCTGCTTGAGCAGGCGTGACAGCGCGCGGTCGGCCAGGAGCCGGCCGCCGGTCTGACAGACCGCGCAGTAGTTGGTCTCGTTGTCGGCGTAGGCGATCCGCTGCACCGGCGATCCGCACACCGGGCACGGCTTGCCGTAGCGCCCGTGCACGGCCATGCCCTCGCGAAACGCCGTGACGCCCTCCGGGAACTCGCCGGCCGCCTGCGCGCGGATCCGCTCGCACCAGTCCAGCAGGGTCGCGCGGGTGGCCTCGAACAGGCGCGCGGTATCCTCGGCGGAGAGCTGCCGGGTCTGCTTGACGGGCGAGAGCTTCGCGCGGTGCAGGATCTCGTCCGAGTACGCGTTGCCGATGCCGCTCAGGATGCCGGGATCGGTCAGCGCGCGCTTGAGCGTGTGGTTCTCGCGGGCCAGCGCGGCCCGGAACGCCTCCACGTTCGTGTCGAGGACCTCGAGCCCGCCCGGGTCGTGCTCGCCCAGTCCGGCCTCGCCGCGTACCAGATAGAGCGCGGCGCGCCGCTTGGTGCCCGCCTCGGTCAGCACGAGCGTCCCCGTCGAGAAGTCGAAGGCGGCCAGGCCGATCTTGCCCGGCGGCTTGGCGCCGGCGGTCTTCCAGTGGAGCCGGCCCGCGATCATCAGGTGCAGCATCAGGAAGATGTCGCCCTCGAGGCCGATCACGATGCGCTTGCCGAGCCGGCGAAGCCCGACGACGCGGCGATTGGCCGCCTCCGCGATCGGCGGATCGACCGAGCGGAGCAGGAAGGGGCTCGCGAGCCGGACACGCTCGAGGGTCGCACCCGCGATCCGCGCCTCGAGCGCCTCGATGTAGACGGTGACGTCGGGGAGCTCAGGCATTCGCGGATGGAACGAAAGGCGCGCGCTACACGAGCGGCCAGGGGTAGCGGTGGCCGCTGGTGTCGACGGGAAAGCATTCGGTGCTCGCGAGGGCCGACGCGCGGGAGCGCAGCGCCTTTTGCTCGTCCGAATCCAGCAGCGCCGCGAGCGCCTTCGGAAGCTTCGCGCGCGCCAAGCGGCGGACGTCGGCCAGCATCTCGGGCGGGATCGGCTCGCCCCCGAAGTCCCAGATCACCGTGCGCAGCTTCGGCTCGACGTGGAAGCAGAGGCCGTTGTCGACGCCATAGATCCCGTCCGGACCGAGCAGACAGTGGCCGCTCTTGCGGTCGGCATTGTTGGCGACGAGATCGAAGAGGCACATGCGCTGGAGCTGGGGACGGTGCTCGGGCTTCTCGCGCAACGTGAAGTAGTGCTGCTCGAAGTCGGCCTGGATGAAGAGCTGGAGTGAGCCCTCCCCGTAGGGCCCCTCGCGCTCGATCGTGAGCGGGACGAGCCCCCAGCCGAACGCTTCGGAGAGGTGCCAGGCGGCGAGCTCGCGCTTGTAGAGGCCACGCGGGAAGTCCCACAGCGGCCGCTCGCCGCGCTCGGGCTTGTAGACGGCCAGAGTGGTCGCGCCCGCGAGCTTCACCTCGACGAGGAACGTGGCGTTGGACGCCCACGGCATCCGGCCCTTCAAGGTCACCTCGCCGCGGGCCAGAAGGTCCGACGTCTCAGTGGACGACGTGACCGTTGCTCCGCGGGCAGGTGTGCCCGCTCGGATCCTTGGGCTGGCTGCACCACGGGCAGATCTGGCGGCTCGCCTTCATCAGGACGTCCGCCTGCTTGACGAACGCCGCCGCCTGGGAGCGGGTAATGAGCACGCGAGCCGATGCGGGATCGCCGCCTTCCTCTTCTTCCAGCAGCTCGTTGGCGACCACCAGGATGCGGTCGCGCGCCTCGTCGTAGCCGACGGCGATCGAGGCGACGATCCAGGCCTCGTCGATCGGCTCGAGGAGCGACAGATCCCGCGGCGCCCGCTCGCCGACGGCGGGCAGCTTCTCGAGGAGGCCCGACAGGTATTGCGCCAGGGCGCGGACCTGCTCCTTCTCGCTCTTGAGGGTGACGAGCGTGCCCTTCTCGCGCGACTGGATATAGAAGACGCGCTGACCCGGCGGGCCGATGGCGCCGGCGGTGAAGTGATCGGGGGCGACGAATTCGAACGACGCGCTCATGAGCCTCCCAGCCAGCCGAGGTCTCCGTCGACGGAGTTCACGGTGAGCACGACCGGACCATGGCGATGGTACCCGATCGCGCTGACGGAGCACGGCGCGATCATGATCCGCTGGAAGAGATCGAGGTGGATGCCCAGCGCGTGGGCCACCGCGGCCTTGATCGGGTCGGCGTGCGAGACGGCGACCACGACGGAGCCGGCGTGACGCTCGACGATCCTGCCCAGCGCGGAGACGACGCGGGTCTGCATCTCGGTGAAGGACTCGCCGCCGGGGAAACGAAACCCGCTCGGGTGGCGCTGGACGATCTGCCACTCGGGCTTGCGGGCGAGGTGCCGGAGCTTCTGGCCCGTCCACTCGCCGACGTCGCCGTCGGCCAGGTCGCGATCGATGCGCACCGCCAGGCCGTGCGTACGTGCGATCGGCAGCGCGGTCTCGCGCGCGCGCTCGAGCTGTGAGGCATAGACGGCCGCGACCTTGGGCAGCTTGTCGATCCGCGCGGCGACCACGTTCGCCTGACGCTGGCCTTCCTCGGCGAGGTGCAAACCCGGCGCCTGCCCCGGGAGAACTTTGCCGGTCGTGGGCGTCTGGCCGTGGCGAACCAGGAGAACGAGGGTCGAGCGCACTCGCCGATTATACCGATGGACTGGAGCCGTACGCTGTCGGCCGTTGGCGCGTCACCGATAGTCGCCGAGGTTCGCCTGGAGTCCACGCTCGCCGGCCTCGAAGTACCTCCAGATGTCGGGCCGAGAGCCGTCGAGATCGGTGAAGCCGTATTCGTGCGCGAGCTCAGCTGAAGTGACCGATCGCTGATTCCAGCGATTCCGGTCTGGATCCGTGGCGAGCGCGGCGACGGCGCGTCCGACGTAGCGAGGCGACTCGGACAGAGCGAAATCGGGAGGCGCCATCTTCCGGTCGACCGCGTCGCGCCAGTTCTCCTCGGCGACGGCGAAATTGTCGAGCATCATCTCCGAGCGAAGCCAGCCCGGCGTGATCGCGACCGCCGTGGCGCCATGCGGGCGTAGCTCGTGTCCCTGGGAGAAGGCCAGCCGGTTCACGGCCACCTTGGCGAGGTCGTAGAACACGGAGATCCGATAGCGTGCGGCGTTGTACTCGAGGGTGCCGTCGGTCACCTCGACGAGCAGGCCGCCGGGCCTGTCGATGAGGAGCGGGAGCAGGTGATGCGAGGTGACGAGGTGTGTGTCGATGGCGAGCCGAAGGATTCGAAGCCCCTTGTCGAGGTCGTGCGCCCAGATGGGCGTGTTCCACTGCGCGGGCCCGCCCTTGAGCAGCTCGCCGCCCCAGATGTCGTTGACGAGCACGTCGATGTGACCGTGATCGGCCCGGATCCGGTCGGCCAGGGCCTTCACGCGAGCGGGATCGAGATGGTCGACGGCGGCGGCAATGCCGGTCCCACCCAGGCGGGTGACGAGCTCGGCGGTTTCTTCGATGGTCTCGGGACGGTTGTACTCGGAGCGAGTCGCTCCCGTGCTACGGCCCGTGCACACGACGGTGGCGCCGGCCTCGCCCAGCGCGGCGGCGATGCCCCGCCCGGCCCCTCGGGTTGCGCCTGTCACGACGGCGACGCGACCGCGCAGCGCGTTTCGATTCGGCGACCAGGCCATGGCTCGAGTTTGCCGCCTCCCGGCACCGAGCACAAACGGTCGGGCGTTCACCTCGGCCGCCGGGGCTGACGACCGGGGCGGCCTGCGGCGCGCACGAGCTCACACGAGCTCAGCAGCACTGGACGCGCGGACATCGATCTCAGGCTTTCCGTCTTGAGGTAGCCGCTGCACCTACGAGTTAATCCGCTGAATCAATAGGTGTAAAATCCCCGGTCTGCAGAACGACAAGTCATGATAAGGATGGCGTGAACGTCACGTCAGTCGTGTACGCAAGCTGACGGGTGCGAAGGGATCACCACCCATTCCGCCGTGGCATGCGTGACTTAAGGACAACAACGAACTATGCATACTGGAAAATCATACAAACTTGTGGAGTTCCTCGATTGGACACGGAGGGATATCTACGTCCTGATTGTTCTGGGGGTCGTACCTGTTGTTGCATATCAGATCGGGAACGCGAAATGGGTGGGCATTCCGTGGACGGTGGTGGCGCTTCTGGGAACGGCCACCGCGTTTATCGTTGGTTTCAAAAACGTGCAAACCTACAACCGTACCTGGGAAGCGCGACAAATATGGGGCGACCTCATAAGCAGCAGCCGCGCCTGGGGAATAATGAGCCGGGATTTTTTTGACAATGCCGAAAAATCAAAAGAGCTTGTCTATCGCCACCTCGCCTGGTTGACTGCATTGCGATATCAGCTGCGGGAGCATCGGGCATGGGAAGCCACAAGCAAGGCACACAATGCAGAGTACTTCAGGTATTACTCCATCCCTGAAATGCAAACGGCATTGGAATCGGAGCTGGCGAAATACCTTCCTGATGTGGAGCGACACAGATCCTTGCCACAGGGAACAAGCCAACCCAGATCATGGGCCTTCAAAGCAAATCGATAAAAGGGCTTCTCGTCAGCCAAGTGATTGGCGTGACGCAGTTCGTCGACATGCAAAGGTCGATCAAGGATTTCCTCTTGCTACAAGGCAGATGTGAACGCATCAAGGATTTCCCGTATCCGAGGCAATTTGCAACCATCAATTCCTTTTTCATCAAGTTGTTTTGCTTTCTGCTTCCCTTCGGTTTGCTCAGGGAATTCGACGGCCTCAATGAAAGCGTCGCGGGCGCGATCAAGGGAAACATGGTCTGGCTGGTCATCCCATTCAGTGTCTTGATTTCCTGGATGTATACCTCGCTGGAGCGAGTCGGAGAAAGCACCGAAAGCCCGTTTGAAGGAAGTCCGAATGACATCCCGATCTCACAAATGTGCCGGACCGCGGAAAGGGATTTGCGGGAAATGCTTGGCGAAGCCGACTTTCCGCCGCCATTGGAACCAAGAAACAATATCGTACTGTAGCACCGCTCGCCTGACGTCTTGGTCTGCCGCCGCATCTGAGCCGGTGACTTTCGCGCGTCGGACTGCGATATTCTCCGGCCCGAGCGACCTTCTACTTCCGCTTCCGGTCGCCCACACGGAGTCGGCGTGATCGAGGGCTGCATACGTCTTCGCTATCTCTTTCCCCACACACTCTCCTTCAACGCGGGGGGTAGGACCAAGGTCCGATGTCTCATGCGCGCCTCTCACCGATAGCATCAGCCTGGCAGAGGGGCCGGGGGATCGGGAGGAGCAGGGTCGCAGGGCAGCAATTCTGAAGGAGGTGTCCCATGCAAGTGCTACTCCTCTTGGTGCTAGCCATCTCTTTCGCGAGCTGTAACCCCTACATGTTGGCCGCGTCGGCCGTCTCGCAGACGTATGGCGTTGCCACGGCGGTCGGTGTCCTCCCAGGCGGCGGACGCGGGGATAGAAACGTCGGTCAAGTCGGCTCTCCTGTCGTCGCCGGTCCACGCGAGCGGAAGCCTAAACGTGTTCTGCCGTCAAGGGGTGGTCGTTCTGGCGGCGGTGGTGCCCCGCGGCTCGTCTGCGGGCTTCGCGGCGGTGCGAATCGCCCGGGGAACCTCGGTGTGCAGCGGGTCGAGACGTTTTTCGTGCACAGCCAGCCCGATCGCGATGACGCCGATCTTCGGAATGCGCAGGAATCGAACAGATCTCGAAGCAGGCGGGCGTGACCCTGGCGGAGGCATCGCGCGACCTCTCGCAGCTGCTCCCCGAGGTCGTCTACCAGTGACACCGGACGGCGTCGTCTCCGACTACAACGTGCTACCGACAGCGTCATCGTTCGTGCGTCGCCTCGGCGTGGGGTAAGCGACGCCCTTAGTCCCCCATCTGGGTGAAGGTCGCAGCCGGTACATCCGTGAGTCTATAGTGTGCGCTCCGTGGATCGCCGCGTACTCTGTCGGCTCTCGGTCGTATCATCCTCGATGTCGGTGCTGCACAACGTTTCCGAGCGACTGCATATATACGATCGCGCACTAGCCCCCCACTTGACGCGAAGCCGGTTTAGACGGATCCTCCCGCGCATCGAGCCGCACCCGTAGCACCCGACCAGGGAAGGAAGGAGGACGATTCCATACCGTAAATCCGGCCCAGAAAAACTGAGCGTTGGAGGAGGTGCCCGATGCGACGCGTCCTGCCACGTGTCCTCGTGCGAAGGCTCGCTGTCCCCTTGCTGCTCGTGGGGCTGGTCGCGTTCTTGGCCATGCCGCCCGCGGCGCAGGAAGCGAAAGTTCAGAAGCTGGTGTTCGCCTCGGCCGGCTTCGAGGACAGCAACCGCTTCTGGATGGTCTCCCGTCCCGATCATCTCCAGTACGATCCGTTCCTGGAAACGCTTCTCGATGTCGATCCGAAGACCGGCGAGTACACGCCGCGCCTCGCCGAGAAGTGGCAGTCCAGCCCCGACTATCGTGAGTGGACCTTCTTCCTGCGTAAGGGCGTCCAGTTCCACTTCGGCTATGGCGAGTTCACCGCGCGGGACGTCGTGCACTCTCACGCGTTCATGCTGCGTCCGGAGGCGACCGCGACGCTGTCGCCCTTCTGGCGCGGCGTCGAGGAAGTGAAGGTCGTCAACGACCATCAGGTCGTGTTCAGCATGAAGAAGCCGTCCACCACCATGCCGTACGCGGCCTCCCGCGCCGGCGATCTCCGAATCGTCAGCAAGACACAGTGGGACAAAGAAGGGCTGGAAGGATTCGAGAAGCGGCCCGCCGGTACTGGCTCCTACCGGTACGCGGGGCGGCAGCCCGGGTCTGTCGATCACGTTCGAGCGCGTCGACAACCACTGGCGCGAGAAGCCGGCCTTCAAGCAGCTGGAGTTCAGGCTGGCGCGCGAAGAATCAACGCGGCTGGCCCTCGTGATCTCGGGCGAGGCGCACATCGCCGACCTGCCACGCGAGCTGCAGAAGGACGCCCTCAAGAAGGGTTTGAAGATCTTCTCGTCCTCGTTTCCCGTGGATTGGATGACCGTGTACTTTGGCGGCCAGTACTACATGCCCGGCGGCCGACCTTCAAGCCGGTCGTCAGCCGTGATCCATGACGCCGGTGCGGCAGGCGTTGAACATGGCGATCAACCGGAAGGAGCTCCTCAACACGGTGTTCGCCGGCAAGGGATAGTGCCGTGTACGTGACCGGCTGGTCCGCGCAGTCGGAGGGCTACAACCCGGAGTGGGCGAGCCGGTTCGATCAGATGTACGGCTACAACCCGGCGAAGGCCAAGGCACTTCTGAAGGAAGCGGGCTACGGTCCCGGGCAGCTGAAGTTCAAGGTCCTCGCGTTCACGGAGCCGGGCGAGTCGGAAGGCCCACAGGTGGCCGAGGCGCTGGGCATCTACTACAAGGACATCGGCGTCGAGACCGTGATCGAGGTGCTCGATTGGGCGAAGGTGCGGGAGATGTTCCGCAAGAAGACGATCCAGTGCTGCATCTGGCCCAACATCATCTCGTGGCGCCCGTCGGAAGAGTGGGTCCGCACCAGCTACTACAGCAAGTCCAACACCCACCACTATGAGAACGAGTTCATCGACAAGACCTATACGGCGCTGACGCAGAGTGTGAATCCCGGCGAGCGGCAGCGCCTGGCGCGGGCGATCGGCGATCACCTCTTCGAGGAGTTCGCCGACATCCCGCTGTTCTGGTTCGCCAACGAGGTCGTCGCCAACCCGAAGGTGGTCGGCGAGTGGGTCTACTCGGGCCTCGGGGCCGGCCGGTCGACCAACTTCACTCAGATCAAGGCCACGAAGTAGCTCGAGGCCGCGCGCGCCTGCAAGTCCTACATACCGTCCGGGAGGAACTTCGCCCATCGAGGCTCCGCTCGGGCCCCGAGCCCTGCGCTCACCGCCCGGAGAACCTAGCCTGCGCCGCGGTCAGTAGTCCCTGGGATCGAGGAGGTCGCGCAGGCCGTCGCCGGCGAGATTGAACGACAGGGTAAGCGAGAAGATCGCGAGCCCCGGCCACCAGGCCATCCACGGCGCCGTCTCCAGGAACTGCTGCGCGGTGTTCAGCATGGTGCCCCAGCTCGGGGCGGGCGGTTGCACGCCGAGCCCGAGGAACGACAGAACCGCTTCGGCGATGATCGCGATCGGGATCGAGATCGTGGCCTGGACCAGGAGCGAGCTCACGATGTTCGGCAGGACGTGCCGGCTCATGAGCCGGAGATCGCCGGCGCCCAGCGCGCGGGCGCCCTGCACGTAGTCTTCGGCCGCGGTCGCGAGCACGAGGCCGCGCGTGAGCCGGATGTAGGTCGGCGTTGCGCCGAGCCCGATCGCGATCGTCGCGTTCGTGAGCGACGGCCCCATGATCGTCACCAGTCCGATGGCCAGGATCAGGAACGGGAACGCGAGCCACGCGTCGGTCAGCCGCATGATCACCTGATCGAGGGCGCCGCGGTAGAAGCCGGCGACGAGGCCGAGCGGCACGCCGACGGCGATCGCGAGCAGGATCGAGAACACGCCGGCCTGCATCGAGATGCGGGTGCCCCAGACGACCCGCGCGAAGGTATCGCGGCCCAGATCGTCGGTGCCGAACGGATGCGCCAGGGTCGGCGCCTTGCGAACCTGCTTCCAGTCGGTCTGCATCGGATCGACGCCGGCGATCCACGGCGCCCCGATGGCCGTGGCGACGAAAAGCGAGCACGATCACCGCGCCCACGACCGACACCGGCCGGTGGCGCGCCTGTCGCCACGCGCGGCGCCAGGCGGCCGAGCTCGGTCGACGGCGCCTGCGCCAGCGCCGTGGTGGTCGCGGCCGTGCTAGGACTCACGAAGCGCGCCGCCGATGCGGATGCGGGGATTGAGGAGCGAGTAGGACACGTCGACCAGGAGGTTGATCAGCACGTAGGAGCTGGCGGTGATCAGCACGACGCCCTGCACGAGCGGATAGTCGCGCGTGAAGACCGACTCGACGATCAGCCGCCCGAACCCCGGCACGACGAAGATCTGCTCGGTGACGACCGCGCCGCTCATGAGCGCGCCCATCTGCAGCCCGAGGATCGTGACGACCGGGATCAAGGCTGTTGCGGATGGCGTGGCGAAAGACGACGGCCCGGCCGGCCAGCCCTTTGCTGTAGGCGGTCCGGATGTAGTCCGCGCTCAGGACCTCGATCATGCTGTTGCGGGTCTGGCGCATCAGCACCGCGGCGAGCGCGGTGCCGAGCACGAACGCGGGCATGACCATGCGCCGGAGATTGTCGAGCGGGCTTTCCCAGATCGGGACGAACCCCGAGGCGGGCAGCCAGCCGAGCTGGACCGAGAAGAACAGGATCAGCATGATCCCGAGCCAGAAGTTCGGAATCGACACGCCGCCCAGCGACGCGCCGCTGGCCAGCATGTCCCAGACCGTGTTGCGGCGCACCGCCGCCAGGACCCCGGCGGGGATGGCGATCCCGACGGCGATGAGAAGCGACAGGAACGCGAGCTCGATCGTGATCGGCAGCTTTGTCGCGACCGTATGGACCACCGGCTCTCGCGTGCGAATGGAATGACCGAGGTCGCCGCGGAGCGCCAGCCCCACCCAGCGAAGGTACTGGAGCGCAATCGGATCGCCGAGCCCGTACTTCTCGCGAATCGCCTCGATCCCGGCGGCGTCCGCATCGGTGCCCGGCCATGACCCGGGCCGGGTCGCCGGGGATCATGCGCACGCCGGTGAAGACGACCATGCTGATGACGAACAGGGTCACGACCGAGATCGCGGCCCTCTGAACCAGGAACTCGAGCACCGGCGCCGCCGACTACGGTGATCAGTTCCAGGACGTGCCCTTGATCCGGATCAGGCCGTCGGGCACGGCCTTGTACCCTTTCAGGTTCTTGGGAAAGGCAACGATGTAGTTGGGTGGTAGATGTAGATGATGTTGCGCCTGGCAGTGAAGAGATCGATGGCCTCGCGGTAGAGACCTCGCCGCTGATCCACGTCGCTCACCTCGCGCGCGCGGTTCAGGAGCGCGTCGATCTTCTCGTCGCAGGCGAGCGTGGTGTTGAGGCTTCCCTTGCACGTCTGGATCTGGTGGATGTTGCCGTCGGGATCCACGCGGCCGCTCCAGCCGATGAGGAAGGTCTGGTGCTTGCCGTCTTCGTTGTCGGTCAGGGCCGAGGCGAACTCCTGGGCCCGCAGGGAGATGTTGAAGCCGGCTTCACGCGCCATTTGCTGGATCACTTCGGCCACGCGGCGTTCGCGGGGGTTGTTGACCACCGTCATCTCGAAGCTGTAGCCGCTGGCGAGACCGGCGTCGGCCAGGAGCTTCTTGGCCCGCGCCACGTCGCGGCCGGGGCACTTGCGGCTCTTGTCGAAGAAGACGCTGATCGGCGGGATCGGCGTGCAGCCCGGCGTGTAGAGGCCGTCCCACGCCACCTGGTTCAGGGCTTCGCGGTCGATGCTGAGCTCGAGGGCCTCGCGCACGCGCGGGTCGTTGGCCAGCGGCGTGCCGAGATCGCCGGGCGGATTCTGCTTGCCCGTCTTGTTGCGCAGGTTGATGGTGATGCCCTGGTAGCCGAGCCCGGTCACGTTCGACAGCTCGAACCGCCCCTCGCGCTTGATGCCGGTGCGCATCGGTCGGCGACACCATGTGCATGAAGTCGATGTCGCCCGACCGGAGATTCGCCAGGCGCACGTTGTCGTCGGGGATGATCCGGAAGATGACCTTGTCGAACTTCGCCTGCCCCGGGTCGAAGTAGTGGGTGGACTTCTCGACGACGATTCGGTCCTGGGCCACGCGCTCGGCGAACTGCCACGGCCCGACGCAGACCGGCGCGGTGCCGAACTTCTCGCCGAGCTTGTTGACCGCCGTCGGCGACACCGGCATGCCCGCGCGGTCCGTCAGCTGGGCGAGGAGCGGCGAGAACGGCGCCTTCAGGCGCAGGCGCACCGTGAGCGGGTCGACCACCTCGACGGCCTCGACCGGCGCCAGCTCGCTGGCCCGGTTCGAGCCCTTGAGGGTGCGGTGGCGATCCAGGGAGAACCGGACCGATTCCGCGTCCATCGGGGTGCCGTCGTTGAACTTCACGCCAGAGCGCAGCTTGATGGTGACGGTCCGGCCTCCGTCGCTGATCGCCGGCATCGCGGCGGCCAGCTGCGGATGGATCCGGAGTCTCTCGTCGATCTCGTAGAGCTTCTCGCACATCTGGGAGAAGACGATCCGCCCGACGTAGGTGCGCGCCAGGGTGGGGTCGAGGATGTCGGGGTCCTGGTTGAGCGCGACGACGAGCGTCTTCTTCTGCGCGTGGGCGGCGTCGGTCAGCGCGAGCGCCACGAGCGCCGCGACGACGAGCGCGAGCCCCTTGGTGATCCTTGGCATGGTCAGCTCCTCCGGATTTCGAATATCCCGCGCCGGGCGGCCAGGACGGGGCGCATCATACCTCACGCGGGCGTGATGCGTCTCAGTGCCTCCTCGCGGAGCTTCACCTTCTGGATCTTGCCCGAGCTCGTCATCGGAAAGTCGTCCACGAAGATGACGTGGCGCGGGATCTTGAAGCTCGCGATCCGCCCCTTGCAGTGCGCCAGCACCTCGGCGTCGGTGAGCGCGTGGCCGGGCTCGCGCTTCACGAAGGCGACGCCCACTTCCGACAGACGCGGGTCGGGAAAGCTCACGACGGCGGCCAGGTTGATTCCGGCGAGGCTCATCAAGAACGCCTCGACCTCCATGGGGTCGACGTTCTCGCCGCCGATCTTCAGCATGTCCTTGTAGCGGCCGACGAAGCGGAGGTGCCCGTCGCTCCGCATGATGCCCATGTCGCCCGAGTGCAGCCAGCCCTCGCGGTCGAGCGCCTGCGCGGTCTCGGCGGGCTTACCGTAGTAGCCGCGCATGGTCATGTAGCTCCGCACGAGGATCTCGCCCGGCACCTTCGGCGACTGATCCTGGCCCGTCGCGGGATCGACCACGCGGATCTCGTAGCCCGGCGCCGGGAACCCCGAGGCCTCGGTGCACTGCTCCTCGGTCGAGTCGAGCGCACTGAGCGCCGCGCCCACGCCGAACTCGCTCATCCCGTATCCCGAAAGGAACCGGCCGAGCACCTTGCGCGCCTTCCGCGCAATCGGCACCGAGCTCGACATTCCGGTCGCGAGGATGCCGGTTCGGACGCTCGACACGTCCCGGGGAGACGCTCGTGCGCCTCCATCAGCTCCTTGTAGTGGGTATCGAAGCCGTGCAGGATCGTGGCGCGCTCTTGCTCGACGAGGGCGAGGCTTTCCGCGGGGTCGAAGGTCTCGGTGAGCACCTGGCGGGCGCCCGTCATCATCGACATCAGCGCGCCGTCGGAGAAGCCGAAGAGATGGAACAGCGGCAGGTACATCATGATCGTGTCCGCCGGCGTGATGGCCATGCGAAAGGCGCGATCGACCAGGTTCCGGATGATCGCGTGGTCGTGCATCGCCCCTTGGGGAACCCGGTCGTGCCGGATGTGTACATGAAGAACGCGACGCCGTCAGGATCCACCGCCTCGGCTCGGGCGCGGAGCGCCCCCTCGGCGACCGCGTCGCCCGCCGCCTTCGCCGCCGACCAGTGCAAGGTCTCCGCTCTCGGCGCATCGCCGGCCGAGACGACCAGACGGAGATGCTTGAAACGATCCTCGCGCACCGCGCCGCCGCGTAGAGACGGCAGCAGCTCCTTGACCATGCCGAGGTAGTCGACGGGTCCGGATCGTTCGGCAACGAGCAGCGCCGCGGAGTCGGACTGGCCGAGGATGTAGGCGGTGTCCTCCGTGCGCAGGCGGGTATTGATCGGCACCAGCACGGCGCCGATCTTCATCACCGCGAACATCGCCTCGATGAACTCGGGCCGGTTCACCATCCAGAGCGCGACCTTCTCACCGGGCCGCACGCCCAGGCCGATGAGCCCGCGGGCCAGCCGGTCGATCCCTGCCGACAGGTCGGCGAAGCTCCAGCGTCGTCCCTTGAAGTAGAGCGCTTCGCGCGCGCCCCAGCGCTCGGTGGCGCGCTCGGGGAGGGACCCGAGCGTCTGCTTGGGGAACCAATCGCGCATGAGCGTGTCCGAGCGTAGAGAGTAGCGCGGTTTGCGGCGATCCGTCCGGCGCGATGATGAAAGTCTTACACGCTGAACACGACGTCTCTTGGCCCGGTCAACACACGGACGTGGCGCCGCCGGGACACAAATCATTGTTGTCTTTGACCTTACATCAGACCCCTGAAAGCTGGCACCACGGATGCTGTAACCGGGTCGGGCAGCTCGGTGAGTGCCCTCAAAGGAGGTTGTACGCACATGGCCACGTTTCGCGCGCTCATCCTCGGCTTGGCGGTCATCGCTCTCGTGGCAGGTCCCGCGTCGGCAAAGGGTGGAGGAGGCGGCGGGGGTGGAGGGGCGGTGGAGCAGGGGGCGGAGGTAACGGCGCGGGACCCGCGGCGAGTGGCGGCCACGGGAACGGGCAGGGGAACGGCAACGCAAACGGCCACGGCTTGGGAGAAGGCGGTGGCGCATCGAGCGGCTTCACGACCGGCGCCGGCCGCGGCACGGCGCTCACCGCGCCCGGCAGTCAGCACCGCTCCCCGACCGCGACCCAGCGTCTGTCCACGCCTGCTCCTGGCAAAGCCAGTCCGCCGAGCGGCGTGAAGCCAGGCATGGGGAGAGTTGGCACCGTCCCCACGACGCCCGCACAGACTCCTTGAATGATCCGCGCGCGGCGGTAGGCCTCGGCCGCCGCCGCGCGTCTCCGCGTACGCTTGACGGCCCGCCCACCCTCCGTCTAGCCTCCGTCTGACATCGCACGAGCCCCCGGCTCGTTCCCAGAGAGATGTGACTTCGCTTCTCCGAAAGGGAGAGTCGCCATGATGACCGCCCTCGAGTTCATCCACGCCGAGCTGAAGCGCCTGCACGGAATGCTGGACAAGGCGCTCGCCGACCTGACCCCCGCCCAGCTCCATGCGGTGCCCGCGAACCATCCCAAGGCGAACACGCTCGCGTGGATCTTCTTCCACTACGCGCGGACCGAGGACAACGTGGTGCGCTTCGTGCTCCAGAATCGCCGCGCGACCGTGTGGGCGGAAGGCGGATACGCCGAGAAGCTCGGCCTGCCGCCGGTGGCCCAGGGCACGGGCATGTCGACGGCGGACGCCCAGGCGCTGCGGATGAAGGACGTCGCGCTGTTCCGGGACTACATTCAGAAGGTCTGGGCCAGCACGGAGGACTTCATCACCACGACCGACCCGGCGGCCCTCGACGCGATCATCACGGTGAAGCCGCTCGGTGAAATGCCCGGCATTCGCGCGCTCGGTCAGACCTGCGTCTCGCACGGCATGGCCCACGCCGGCGAGATCGAGCTGGTGCGAACCCTCATCGGCGTGGGTCCGGCCGTCGGCGTCTGATGCCGCACATCTGGCCGTACATCTGACTTCTTGACAACCGTGGGGGTGGCGCGCAGAGTCTCTGCGTAACAGCCCAGTCTTCTGCTGACGGGAGGCAGCCATGCTCCTGTCCTTGTCGACCTCCTTCGACCCTGGCGATCAGCCGCTCGGGCATTCATGTGTCCGTGGGCCACCTCATCAACCGCGGAGCGAAGTTGAACTCCGTTTGTTGTTGCCCGAGGCACGAGAGGAGGCCGCGAGATGCCGTACTACATGTTGCAAGCGGCGTATGCACCCGAGGCCTGGAAGGCGCTGGTCAAGAGCCCGCAAAACCGCCTGGACGTCATCCGCCCGGTGGTCGAGAAGCTCGGCGGCACGGTCGAAGGGGGCTGGCTCGCGTTCGGGGAGTATGACGTGCTCCTGATCTGCCAGCTGCCGAACAACGTGAGCGCAGCCGCGTTCTCCATGGCGGGGGCCGCTGGGGGCGCGGTCAAGGCGATCAAAACAACGCCCCTGATGACGATCGAGGAATCGATGGAAGCGATGCGGAAGGCGAACGGAGTCGGCTACCAGCCGCCGAGCAGCTAGAGCTCGACATGTCGGGGGACGGGCATGAGTCCTCGCATGCCCGTCCATCGCCAGAGTCCGAGAGACGGCCGGAGTTGCCCCTCGACGGGATTGGCCGGACGAAGACGCGTAGAGACGGAGGCGCAATGTCTCAGCAAGAGAGTCGACGGATCGTGCAGGAAGCCTTTGCGGCTTGGAATGCGCATGACGTTGACCGCTACGCGGCGCTGCTCGACGAACGCTGCGTTGAAGAAACGTATGCTCGGCCCACGCCGGTACGTGGCCGCGAGGCCGCCCGTGCCGCGATGCAGGAATACCTCCGTGTCCTGCCAGACCTTCACTTCGACCTCGACGTCATAGTGGCCAGCGGTGACCAGGTGTTCACGCGGTGGCTCGTCACTGGGACCTACTCTGGGGAGTCGACGAGCCGCACGCCGTCCGATCGGCTATTCAAGGAGTATGGCTGCACTCTCGTCAAGCTCGGGCGGAGCGGAATCGTACACGTCTGGCACTACTGGGAGACCGATCACGTGCCGCCGCACGTGGCTGCGCTATGAGGACAGGATGGCTCGTTATCTATTCATCGTGTCTCTGCGGCATCGGACACTGTACGATCACCTGCTGCAGCGATTCTCGGACGATCCAAACGCTGAGGTGATTCTCGATCGCCGTCGGGTCGAACGCCGTCAGGCCGAGACTCCAGTGACGCCCGAACGCCGTCAGGCGTCCCGCCGCCAGCAACCCGACGTCAGCGAGGAGCTTCAGCGCCGTTCCGTCGCCGTGGTGACGATTTCTTGATCTCTCACCGGATCAACGAGCACAACGCCGACGGACCGGCGGATGGGAGGGGCGCATCATGAAAGTCGCATCGATCTTGAAGGCAAAGGGAGCGAGCGTAGCGACGACGCCGCCCACCACGACCATTTTCACCGTTACGTGGGACCTGAAGCTGAAGGGCATCGGTGCCCTCGTTGTGAGCGGCGATGGGAGCACGGTCCTCGGCTTGATCTCTGAACGGGACATCGTCCGCGGCCTCACGGAGCATGGCCCGAAGCTGCTCGCCCTCCCGGCCTCTCGCGTGATGACGTCACCGGTCGTCACCTGTGCGCCGGAGGACAGCATCACGACGGTGATGGGCTGGATGACGCGTCACCGTACTCGGCACGTTCCGGTGGTGGACCATGGGCGGCTTTGCGGGATCGTCAGCATCGGCGACGTGATCAAGTACCGCCTGGATGAACTCGAGATGGAAGGGAACGTCCTCCGGGAGAAGCTCCTCACAAGCCACTAGCACAGCGGATCGGACGACAGCGGATCGACGACTTGACAACCTCGGTGAGGGGAAGCAGAGTCCCATTCATCGAGGTCCGCCGGGAAGGGGAGGCAGTCAGTGCCCCTTGATCGGGTCACTGGAGAGCAGTTCGACGTCAATATAATGCGGATGGCCGGGGCCGGCCATCCGTGTTCGATCTCGCCCAGCGCCGTACCCCGACTTATCCCCGAGCTAACGACAGGAGGAAGATCATGGGAGCCTATTGTCTTCTCGAATCGATCGCGTCGCACAACGCCCGCATCGGCGAGATCATGGAGGTCATCTGGTTCGACTATCACGGGCCCATCATCTTCGGCGATAGGAAGGAAATCGCGTGCATCCCACATACCGGATGTCGGCTGGAGATCGTGGCTACCCCTCCCAGCCCTCACCCCAAAGTTGACCTGCTCTTACCGGGACAGATCATTCGATACTCGCACTCGTTCTTCTTCGGCGATCGATTCGAGCTGCCTGGTGGCATTAGAGTGGGTCTCCGACATCTGGTCGGATTCAAACTGCAGCTCGCGTCGAGCGTAGCCCTTCAGCCGCGGCAAAACGCCGTCGTCCGGAGATCGCCGGCGGAGCGTGTCGGTGCCTGCGGACAAACCGCGGGAGTCCTCGTGGGCGGTCGATGACCAGCCTCAAAGGAGCGAATCTCGACGTCCTGATGCCCGGGTTCTGAATACCGGCCGCCTCGAAGCCGGGCGCTGCAGCCGCCCGGCTCGGGCAGCTCCTTTCGGCTCATCGTGAAAGTCTCCTTGGGAGATGACATGTTCACGTAACAGCAGCCGGCCGTCGGCGTCTGATTTCGAGCGTCTGATTGACAGCGAGTGGCGCGAGGCCACATAGTGCCGCTATGAACAAACCGCGTACGATTGCTGAGCTGCGAGCGAGCGGGTATCAGCCGAAGACGGTGAAACAGGAGCTGCGCGACAACGTGATCGCGCGGCTCAAGAAGGGCACGGGACTCTTCCCCGGGATCGTCGGCTACGAGGAGAGCGTCCTGCCGCAGATCGAGAACGCGATCCTCTCCGGCCAGGACATCGTCTTCCTGGGCGAGCGCGGTCAGGCCAAGACGCGGATGGCGCGGCTCCTCACCGAGCTGCTCGATGACGAGATGCCGGCGATCGCCGGCTGCGAGATCAACGACAATCCGTTCGCGCCGATCTGCCAGGCCTGCCGCCAGGCCGTCGCCGAGCGCGGCGACAAGGCCGAGATCGCCTGGATTCCCCGCGCGACGCCGGTACGGCGAGAAGCTCGCCACCCCCGACATCACGATCGCCGACCTCATCGGCGAGGTCGACCCGATCAAGGTCGCCGAGGGCCGCTACCTCGCGGACGAGCTGACCATTCACTACGGGCTCGTGCCGCGGACCAACCGCGGGATCTTCGCGATCAACGAGCTGCCGGACCTCGCCGAGCGCATCCAGGTCGGCCTGCTCAACATCATGGAAGAGCGCGACGTGCAGATCCGCGGCTACAAGGTGCGCCTGCCGATCGACGTGTACGTCGTGGCGAGCGCGAACCCCGAGGACTACACCAACCGCGGCCGGATCATCACGCCGCTCAAGGACCGCTTCGGCTCCCAGATCCGCACGCACTATCCGCGGCGGCTCGAGGACGAGATCGCGATCATGGAGGCCGAGCTCACGCCAGTTCCCGGCTGCCGGGTTCCAGTACGCGCCCGCGACGTACATGAAGCAGGTCGTCGCCGAGCTGACTCACCTGGCGCGCAAGGCGCCCGAGATCAGCCAGCGCTCGGGCGTCTCGGTGCGCGTCAGCATCTGCAACTGGGAGAACCTCCTCTCCAACGCGTTGAAGCGTGCCATCCGCCTCGACGAGCGCGAGGTCGCGCCGCGCGTGAGCGACCTCGGCGCCATCGTCGCCTCGACCAGCGGCAAGATCGAGCTGGAGACGCTCGGCGACGGCGGCGAGGACAAGGTGCTCGGCAAGCTCGTCCAGAAGGCGGTGCTCAACGTCTTCAACCGGAGCTTCACGTCCGGCGAGCTGGACGCGGTCGTGACCGCGTTCCAGGGCGGCTTCGGCATCGACGTCGCGGACTCGATGCCGTCGACAGAGTACGTACGCCAGATCGCCGAGGTCCGGGCGCTGCAGCCGGCGTTGAAGAAGCTCGGCGCGGGCGACCCCGCCAGCACCGCCGCGGCGCTCGAGTTCGTGCTCGAGGGCCTGCATCTGAGCCGCAAGCTGAACAAGGACTCGCGCGCCGGGCGCTACCGCTACCGGAGCTGAGCAGCCGTCGCATCCAAGCTCGTCCTGCCGCGCGACCCGTGCGTCTGTTCATCGACAACATCACTCACTATGTCTGACGGGTTCTCGTCCTTCATGACGTACGCTCGAAAGGCACAGTGACGCGCGCGGCAACGGTCGCCCGATGTGCGCGGAATGGGGGGATGACCATGACGTCACGGCTCACGACCTGCCTGACTTTGGCGCTCGCGATCGTGGTCGCAGGATGCGCCGGCTCGAACTTCGCGAAGCAGCCCGACGACGGGCTCGTGCTGGGCCAGACCACTCGCCAGGACATTCTGCAGCGCCTCGGCACGCCGTACCGAGAAGGAGTTGCCACAAAGGAAGGCAAGCAACTCAAGACCCTGAGCTATGCGTTCGGAACTACCACGGGAGCGCCCGTCCGAGACGGCGTCGTCCAGGCGCGAGGCCAAGGTTTCTACTTTCTGAACGACAAGCTCGTAGGCTACGACTTCAATAGTTCGTGGAAAGAGGACCAGACCGATTTCAACGGCGCGAAGGTGCCGGAGATCAAGAAGGGCGTGTCGACCCGTGCCGAGGTCATCAAACTGATCGGACGCCCTGGCGGGAAGTACGCTTACCCGATGATCCCGAGCCCGAACGATCAAGCCGATGTCTATCTGTATGCCGAGACTCGCGGAGGCCCTCTCAACTTTAAGATCTACCAGAAGATGCTGGTCGTGACGTATGACGAGCGCGGTGTCGTGAGCAACGTGAGCTATCAGGAAGTCGGCCAGAAGTAGCGTAGTCCGTAGTCGTCCGAAGCGGCGTCTTCGGCGTACGAAGGTGAAGCATCACGTGCTGCTGTCCATCGTGGGCGTCGATCGAATCGAGGGCAACCCGCACTACGCCGGCAAGCGCCTGCCGGAAGAGATGCTTCGTTCCAGCTCCGTTCCGGTCACGATTCAGCGCGCCACGCAGTTTCACGAGTTCGCCGGCACCGTCGTCGGGATGGATGCGGCAGGGGGGACCTGGCGGAGCCGGAGCCTCAGGATTTCGTCGACATGGCGCGGCGGACCCTGGCGGCTCGAGGGGAGTCGATTCGACTGATCCCGACCCGGCGAAGCGGCCTGTTCGGCGTGGAGGCGGCCGGCGAGGTGATGCTGCCCGGACCGGACGCTCGGCTCGCCTCGACCACGTTCGACGCGTGCCTGGCGGCGCAGCGCGCCCCGGCGACGGCGCGGTAGTGGCGCGAACGACCGCCGCTAGGCGCGCCCCGCGTCGAGGATCGCCTTCGCGAGGACGCGGCTTCCCTCGTAGCACTTGTCCGGCTGCTCGTAGCTGAACGCCAGGCGGATGTGCCGCTCACCACCCTTGCCCGCGAAGAACGCGCGTCCGGGCGTGTACTGGACGCGCGCCTGGAGCGCCAGCTCTTCGAGCTTGGCGACGTTGGTCGCGGACGGCAGCTTGATCCAGACGAAGAACCCGCCCTGCGGCCGGCTGATCTCGGCGTCGGTGCCCTGGAGCACTTCCGTGAGGCCGCGGAGCATGGCATCGCGCTTGGCGCGATACACGTCGACCAGCACCTTGACGTGGGCTTCCATGTGATCGCGCAGGAAGTAGGTCGCCACGCGCGACATGAACGGGTTGACGCCGCCGCCGAAGTTGAAGCTCTGGAACGCCGGCAGCATCGCGGGCGGCGCGCAGAGCCAGCCCAGGCGTACGCCGGCGCCCAGGATCTTCGAGAGCGTGCCCGCGCGGATGACGCGGCCCGTGCGGTCGAGCGCGTAGACCGGCGGCTTCGAGTCGCCCTCGAACCTGAGCTCGTTGTAGGCGTCGTCCTCCAGGATGAAGGTGTCGTACTCCTCGGCCAGCTCGATCAGCTCTTGGCGGCGGCCGATCGAGAGATCGGGCCCCGCCGGATTCTGGAAGTTCACGATCGTGTAGATCAGCTTGCAGCGCCGGCCGGACCGCTTGATCTTCTCGAGGCTCTCCCGGACCGCGCTGGTGACCATGCCGTCGCCGTCGACCGGCACGCCGAAGATCTCGGGGCCGTGACGGCGAATGTTGTTGAGCGAGCCCGAGAACGTCGGCGCCTCGATGATCATCGGATCGCCCGGATCGACGAAGGCGCTGAACGCCAGGGACAGGGCCGCGCCCGACCCGTTGGCGACGAAGATGTTCTCGGGGGTCACCGAGAGATTCTCGTAGAACTTGTACTTGTGGCAGATCAGCTCGCGCAGCCCGCGATAGCCCTGCGGGTCGCCGTAGGTGAGGGCGTCGGCGCCTTCGGCGTCCATCATCTTCGCGAGTGGCCTCGACCAGACCGTCGTACGGGAACGAGGCCGGATCGGGGAAGCCGCCGCCGAACTCGTAGAGCGGTTTCGAGACGGGACGGGCGGTCGTGACAGACCCACCCCATCCGATGCGGGCGCGGGTCGACAGGAGCTCTTCGAAGCGGGCGGTCGGGTTCTGAGGTTGTCATGACGGTTAGCATACGACAACCGCCGAGCCCTATAATCACCCCCATGCTCTTCCGATATTCGCGCTGGGACGGCAGTCAGCAGCTCGCCGACCTCGACGCCGACGACCTCCTGGCGGCGATGTCCGACGACCTCATGTCCGACGGCGACTTGTGGAACGCGCTCCGGCGCATGTTCCAGAAAGGGCTGCAGAGCCCGCAGGGGCCGCAGGTGCCCGGCCTGCAGAACCTGCTCGACCGGCTGCGCAAGCGTCGGCAGGAGCAGCTCGACCGCTACGACCTGGGCTCGGCGCTCGAGGACATCAAGAAGAAGCTCGACGAGGTCGTCCGGACCGAGCGCTCCGGCATCGAGCGGCAGGTTCCCGACGCGGGCGAGCGCGCGAAGAAGCTCGAGCCCCTCGATCAGCTCCCGCCGGACCCGGCGGGACGGATCAAGCAGCTCCAGGACTACAACTTCACCGACCCCGAGGCCGAACGGCTCTTCCAGGAGCTGATGAAGCAGCTCCAGCAGCAGATGCTGCAGCCGTTCATGCAGGGGATGAAGCAGTCGCTCGCGAACATGAGCGCCGACGATCTCAAGCGCATGCGCGAGATGATGCGCGACCTCAACCAGATGCTGCGCCAGCGCGCCGAGGGCGACGAGCCCGATTTCGACGCGTTCAAGAAGAAGTGGGGCCAGAACTTCCCCGGCGTCGAGAGCCTCGACGAGCTGCTGGAGCAGCTCGGGCGGCAGGCCGGACAGCTGCAGTCGCTCCTCGACAGCATGTCGCCCGGGCAGCGCCGCCAGCTCCAGGAGATGATGTCGAGCCTGTTCATGAAGGACGAGCGGCTGGAGGCCGAGATGGCCCAGCTGGCCATGCACCTCGACCAGCTCGGCCTCACCGAGGAATTCCGCCGGCGCTACGACTTCCGCGGCGACGACGAGCGTGTCGATGCAAGAGGCGATGAAGCTGATGGACGAGCTCCAGCAGATGGAGGAGCTCGAGCGCCAGCTGCGCCGCGTCCAGTCGCCGGACGATCTGGAGAAGATCGATCCCGTCGACGTCGAGAAGCTCCTCGGCGAGGAGTCGGCGCAGGACCTCGAGCGGCTGAAGGAGCTGGCCAAGAAGCTGGAGGAGGCGGGCTACCTCGAGCGCAAGGGCGATCGCCTCGAGCTCACCGCGCGCGCCATCCGCAAGCTCGGCGACAAGGCGCTCAAGGACATCTTCGCGCACCTCAAGCGCGATCGCTTCGGGCGGCACGCCGTCGAGCGCCGCGGCGCGGGCGGCGACCCCACCGACGAGGCCAAGCGATACGAGTTCGGCGATCCGTTCCTGCTCGACCTCAAGAAGACGCTCATGAACGCGGTCGAGCGCAACGGCGCCGGCACCCCCGTGCGCCTGTCACCCGACGACTTCGAGGTGATCCGCACGGAGCTCTCCACCCAGGCCTCGACGGTCGTGATGCTCGACATGAGCCGCTCGATGATCAACAACGGCTACTTCCTGCCGGCCAAGAAGGTCGCGCTCGCGCTGACCTCGCTGATCCGCGGCCAGTTCCCGCGCGACAGCCTGTACATCCTGGGGTTCTCGCTCTACGCGCGCCAGTTCAAGGCCGAGGATCTGCCGAAGCTCTCGTGGAGCGAGTGGAACATCGGCACGAACATGCATCACGGCTTTCAGCTCTCGCGCCAGCTCCTGGGACGGCAGAAGGGCGGCAACAAGCAGATCATCATGATCACGGACGGCGAGCCGACCGCCCACATGGAAGGGCTCGAGGCCGACTTCTCCTATCCGCCGACCCGCCGCACGTTCGAGGAGACGCTGAAGGAAGTCCAGCGCTGCACGCGCGAGGGGATCACCATCAACACGTTCATGCTCGAGCAGAGCCAGATGCTCACGCAGTTCATCGAGCAGCTGGCCCGCATCAACAAGGGCCGCGCGTTCTTCGCCAGCCCGGACCGCCTCGGCGAATACATCCTGGTCGACTACGTCCGCAACAAGCGCCGCGCGATCGCGTAATCGCCGCGGCGCGCCGGATCACGGCATCTTCAGCAGACCGGCCTGGACGAAGGACGGCGGCGTGATCCCAGTAGATGCGCTCGCAGGCAAGCTTGTCTCCGCGAAACTGGACGACCACTACGACATCGAGCGTGATTTCCTCGTGCGTCGGCGGGACCTGCGGCAAGAGCCACGGCATCGGCTTGCTGTGCGTGAACGTGAGGCGCAGCTCATCCACGAGCTGGCCCTCGCCGACGACACGATTCAGCGGCGTCGTTTGAAGATCGTCGGGCCACGAGGGGATGAAGTTATCACGATAGAAGGCTCGTAGCGCATCCTTGCCGCGGCCGCCGGTGTTCACCGGCATGTGGTTGACGTACGCATCGTCGACCATGGTGGCCAGGGTCGCCTCGACGTCTTTGCTCTCGAACTCACCCTTGAGGTGCTCCGCCCACAGGTGCTCGAGCTGTTGTGCTGAAAGCGTCGCGCTGCTCGCTGCTCGCCCCATCGTCCTCCCTCCCGCTCTCCTGAGGCCGTCTTGCGCACGGTCTCGGGAAGTCAGCAAATCGTCGTGCATGCGCGATCCCAAGAACGTGGATCGCTCGCGCAAGGACATCGACTAGGAGAGGTTGTAGAGCCTCGCGCAGTTGTCCCAGAGGATCTTCTTCTTGCTCGTCTCCGAGAGCGGCAGCTTCAGGAAAAGATTCGTCGCCTCCGGGAAGTGCGAGTCGGAGTGCGGGTAGTCGGTCGAGAAGACGAGCGTGTCGTCACCGAGCTTCTGGACGACCCACTCGACCTGATCCTCGTCGGGATCGACGCTGATGAAGCACTGCCGACGGAAGTACTCGCTTGGCGGCGCCTGCAGCTTCGTCGTCTCGCCGCTCTTCGCCATCTCCCAGTACTCGTCGAGCCGCCAGAGGAGCCACGGCAGCCAGCTGCAGTTGCCCTCGAGAAACGCGACGCGCAGGCGCGGGAAGCGCTCGAGCACGCCGCCGGCCGTCATCGAGGCGACGGCGGCCATCAGCTCGACGGGGTTGTTCAGCCCGCCGGCGATCGTTGTGCTGGGCGCCGAGAGGAACCGGTTCACGAAATGCGTGTCGGAGTAGTTGTTCGGCGCGGGGTGGAAGCAGATCGGGATGTTCAGGCGCTCGGCCTCCGCCCACAGCGGATCCATCGCTCGGGTCGTGCAGGTTTACGCCGTTCACCGGGTTCGGCATCATCTGGGCTGCGACGAAGCCGAGCTCCTTGACGGACCGGCGGAGCTCTCCCGCCGCGAGGCTCGCGTCGTGCAAGGTCAGGAGTGCCGCCGCCTGCATCCGCGCCGGCGCCGGCTTGCGGAAATCCGCCGCCCAGTCGTTCCACGCCCGGCAAAGCGCCAGCGCGTACGTGGGCTCGAAGGCGTCCACGCACACGACCGGGAGCGTGCGGAAGAGCACGGCGATGTCGAGGCCCTCGACGTCCATCGCGCGCAGCTGCGACGCCGAGTCGAAGCGGGCGGCGGCGTAGTCCTTCAGCACGGTGGCGGCGCGCTTCTCCGCGTCGACCCGCCCACGCCCGAGCGGCCGCGGGAAGGTGAAGTCACCGACCGTCCACTGGCTGGTGTAGGCCCCTCGCGTGGCGGTGGGCCGGGGCGTCCGATCGCGAAAGGCCGGATCGAGGTAGCGGTCGTAGAGGTCAGACGGCTCGATCACGTGCAGGTCGCTGTCGAGGACTCGAAAGCCCGCTCTCATTTCGCCCTCTCGGAGTGGTCCGCGATGACCTGCGCGACGCACGAGGTCACCCTGACGCCGGTCGGCAAGTGGAGGAACTCGTTGGGCCCATGGGCGTTCGAGCCCGGCCCCATCGCCCCGGTGATGAGGAACTGAGCCTGGGGGAAGCGCTCGCCCAGCATGCTCATGAACGGAATCGACCCGCCGAGGCCGGCGAACATCGCCGGCTTCCCGAAGTAGCTCGTCGACGCGCGATGGATCGACTCGAGCAGCCGTGGATCCGTCGCCGGCGCGTTCCAGCCATTGCCTCCGTCGCCGCCGTAGGTTTCGAGCGTGACGCGCGCGCCATAGGGCGGATCGGCCTCGAGGATCTCCTTGAGCCGGCGCACCGCGCGGCCGGCCTCGCACGTCGGCGGCAGACGGAGCGAGAGCTTGAGCGCGGTCTTCGGACGCAGCACGTTCCCACCGTCGGCCGGCAGCGGCAGCCCGGCGGCGCCGGTGATGGCGAGCGCGGGCCGCCACGTGTTGTTCAGGATCAGCTCGTGCGCGTCGGTGCTGACCGGCCTGCCGCCCGGCGGGAACGGGAAGCGGTCGAAGACTTCGGTGCCGAGCGCCTTCGCGACCTCGCGCGCCTCGGCAATCCGCTCGCGCGGAACCTCGACGTGGAAATCGCGCGGAATGATCTCGCCCGTGCGCGAGTCCTCGATGCGGTCGAGCAGCTGGCGCAGGACGCGGAAGCTCGAGGCCACGATGCCGCTGGCGGCGCCGGAGTGCACGCCCTCCGTCAGCACCTCGGCCGTGAGGACGCCCCCGACCACGCCGCGGAGCGACGTCGTGCCCCAGAGCTGATCGTAGTTGCCGCAGCCCGAGTCCAGGCACACGACCAGGCTCGGCGTGCCGAGCTTAGCTCGGAGCGCGTCCACGTAGTAGGGGAGGTCGGCGCTCCCGCTCTCCTCGCACGCCTCGATGAGCACGACGCAGCGCGCGTGTCGCGCCCGCTGCTCCTGCAGCGCCTGGATCGCGGTGAGCGCGGCGAACGTGGCGTAGCCGTCATCGCCGACGCCGCGCCCATAGAGCTTGTCGCCGCGCTGCACCGGCGTCCAGGGCCCATAGCCTTCGGCCCAACCGACCATCTCGGGCTGCTTGTCCAGATGGCCGTAGAGCAGCACCGTGTCGGTGCCGGTGCCGGGCGCCTCCATCAAGATCACGGGCGTGCGGCCCTCGAGCCGGGCGACCTCGATGCGCAAGCCCTCGATCGGCCGCTCGGCGGCCCAGCCGCGGAGCAGCTCGACCGCGCGATCGATGTGGCCATGCTCGCGCCACTGGGCGTCGAACATCGGCGACTTCGCGGGAATCTTGACGTACTCGTGGAGGGTGGGAACGATGCTCTGATCCCACGTCTTCTGGACGAAGTCGCGGATCTTACCGGAGTCGAGCGCCATGGGTACTCCTCAGGAGGCGATACGGAGGCCCGAACGAATCTCCCAGAGCTCCTGGAGCTCGAGCGGCGCATCGGCGATCCGCGCGAGCTTGCCGCAGAGCCGACAGTGGATGAACGCCGGCTCGCGGCCGACGTACGTGCTGTCGCACTTGGGGCATCGAGCCTGCGGCGCGGCGAGAAATCGCTTCGCGGTCCGCTGCAGGGTGTGCTCGGGCGTGAGACGGATGACCGTGGCCGGTGCCGCCTCGGGCTTTCGTTTCACGCGTTTCGCCTTCGCCAGCTTCATGGGCGGTGGTCATTGTAGCGTATCTTTGGCCGAATGAGGGTCGGTGTAGTCCTGGACGGGCGGCGGACGGCTGGCGAGATCGCCGAGCTAGCCCGCCTGGCCGAGACACGAGGCTTCTCCAACGTGTGGCTCTCGGGCGGCGCTCGAACGAAGGATCATTTCGTGCGGCTGGCGCTTGCGGCCGCGGCGACCCGGCGCATCCGGCTCGGCCCGATCGCGGTCAGCCCGTTCGAGATGCATCCCGTGCACATCGGCCTGGCGCTCCTGACGCTCGACGAGATCGCGCCGGGCCGCGCCTGCCTGGTGCTCGGCGCGGGCGGCGATCTGGCGGCGACCCTCGAGCCGCCGAAGCGCGGCCGGGTGGAGGCGGTCGAGGAGTGCCTCGACATTCTTCGCGCCCAGGCCGGGGGCGGCGAGATCAATTACGTCGGCGCGCACTATCGCGTGCGCGGGCTCTTCTCACCGTGGAGTCGGGTCGCGATGGATCGGCTCTATCTCGGCGCCAACCGGCCGCGAATGCTGCAGCTCGGCGCCCGCAAGGCCGACGGCGTGATGGTGACCGACATGCCGCTCGGCTACCTCGGCTCGCTCGTCGCGCGGATCCGCGGGGAGCTCGCCGAGGCTCGGCTGGATGCGACGGCATTCGTGCTGAGCAACTGGTTCGTGTGGAACGTCCAGGAGACCCGCGCCGAAGCCGAGCGGCTGGCGCGGCGCCAGCTCGCGTTTCGCCTCTATTACATCCGCGACATCGCGGCCTCGATCGGGCTCGCGGATGACGACGCGCGCGAGCTGGCGGCGAAGCAGCCGGAGATGCTGCGCGCGATCTTCGAGGGCGGCGAGCCGTGGTCTCCGGCGCCGCCCGTCGCGGAGCGCCTGATCGAACACCTCACCCTGACCTCCGATCTCCGTGGACTCGACGGGTGTGTCGGACGGCTGCTGGAATTCGCGCGGCTGGGACTCACCGACATTGCGCTGGCTCCGCACGGTGACCCCGCCGCCGCGATCGACTTGATCGGCGACGCCGTCATCCCGGCCGTGGACCGCGCCTGAGCTTCCGCGTTCCGTGACGGACGGGCCGCGCATGGCGTATTCTGTCGTCGCCCGTCCGGTGCCGGCGGGCCCACGGAGGACGCATGATCAAGCTCGACCACCTCACGATCGCGGTGACCGACTGCGACAAGTCGCGCGACTGGTACGTCGAGACACTCGGGCTCAAGCTCGAGTTCGAGATTCCAGAGCGGCGCACCTCCGCCGTGCAGGACGAATTCGGCTTCACGCTTTTTCTCGCCGAGACCCCGGGAGGGCCGGGGCGGCCGAGCTGCGTCTTGACGTTCCAGGTCAGCGACGTCGAGGCCAAGCATCGCCAGCTGGTGGCCGCCGGCGTGCAGTTCGTCCATCCCCCGCAGAAGACGTTCTGGGGTTACGGCGCCGACCTGAAGGACCCCGACGGATACCACATCTGGCTGTGGGACGAGAAGACCATGCGGGAGAAGGGCGAAGTCTGAGCTCGTCGGAGCCGCCGCGGCGCTCAGGCCTGGGGACTCTTCTTCCTTCGCGTAACTCCAGTAGGAAAAAAGCAGAGGCCACGCCGTCACGCCGGCGTGGCCCCGGTGCTGCGCTCGACTGTCGCCTGGGTTAGTCGCCCGGCGCCTGCATGGAGTTCAGAGGGTCAGTGCTGCCGTCGAGACCAATGTAGCGCTGCAGCTCGGTGACGATCTTCTTGCCGTCCTTCGACTCGTACGCCGCCTCCACGTAGTTGCCGGGCTCCACGGTGGCCGCCTGGCCCTCGGTGACCCAGAGGCGCGTTCCGTCCTCCAGGACGATCGTGTGGCTGCCGGTGTCCATCGACCGAATCGTTCCCCGCGTCTCCTCGGCCATCGCGCTGAGCGAAAGGCCGAGCGTCATTGCCAGCGCCAGTCCCAACGTCTTCCGCATCGGTGTCTCCTTCAGTAAAAGTGGGTCACCCCTAGCTGTGGCAATTGGCGTGCCGGTCGAGGCAGGGCGCAATGTGTCGATTTCTCGTGGACTTGGCTGACGCGAGAAACACCTGCGGCGGCGATCCAGCGTGGCATAACGCCACACCGTGGCGAAGCGCCACAGCGATCTATCTGGGCAGGAAGGCGTTCAACCCGGACTCTTCGAGGAAGCTGGCGATCACCGGCGCCGAGATGACGGTGGTCTCGCCCGCGACCGGCACTTCGAGCACCCGCTCCTTCATTTCCGGAATCGCAACCTTCGCCGTGCGGAAGCTCTCGACGATGGCGACCAGCTCGCCGGTCTGGGCGTCGAACACGCCGCCGCCGCTGGACCCGTAGCTCACGGTCGCGCTCACCATCCGGGCCGATCCGGTCACCGGGAGCTCGCCGTCGCGAGCGTCGATCTGACTGACGACGCCTCTCACCACCGTGAATCGCTGGCCCCACGGGTACGCGACGAGCAGGATCTCGTCGCCGAGCGTCGCGGCCTTCTTGAGGCGGATCGGCGCGACGTCGAGATATTCGGTCTCGATGATGGCGAGGTCGCGTTCAGGGCTCACGAAGGCGACCGTCGCGGGTGCCATGTTGATCCGGCCCGGCAGGCGAACGTAGACCTGCTGCGGGGGCGATGGCTGAACGAAATGCCGCGTCGTCACGATCCACGTGCGCCCATCCGCCTGGCTCGTCGCGACGACGACCCCGGACGCCGCCCGGCGAGTGCCGGCCTCGTGCTCGGACCTGAGCTGGACCGTCGACGCGAGGATGCCGCGGATCAGGGCGGCGCGGTCCTGGGGTGGTGGGGGCGTCCCCGGCGAGAGGCAGCCAACAGCGGCGAGCGCGAGCCCTGCCAGCGCGACCGCGTCTCTCAACTGTCGTCGTCCTCCGACGCCTGGCGCTCGAGGATGCGATAGAGCGTGCGCCGGTCGATGCCGAGGAGCTCGGCGGCGCGCAGCTTGTTTCCGCCGGACTCCTCCAGCACCTTGTTCACATACCAGCGCTTGACCTCGTCCAGGGTCATGCCGTCGGCGGGAAGCCGTGGCGCGCGGTCGCGCCCCTCGCGCAGATGGGAGGGGAAGTCGTCGGGCATCAAGGCGTCCGACGCGGAGAGCGCCGTCGCCCGCTCGATGACGTGCTCGAGCTCGCGCACGTTGCCAGGCCAGCGATAGGTGCTGAGCAAGGTGATCGCTTCGGGCGTGAGCCGCTTCATCGGGCGCCCGGCGCGGCGAGCGAACGCCTCCAGGAAGTGCTGGACGAGGAGCGGAATGTCCGACGGCCTCTCGCGCAGCGGCGGCACCGTGATCGTGACGACGTTCAGCCGGTAGTAGAGATCGTCGCGGAATCCTCCCTCGCTGACCAGCTTGCGAAGGTCGCGGTTTGTCGCCACCAGCACGCGCACGTCGATGGGGATCGGGTCGTTCCCGCCCACGCGGCGAACGGACCGCTCCTGGAGCGTTCTCAAGAGCTTGGCCTGGAGCGGCGCCGTGAGCTCGCCGATCTCGTCGAGCAAGCAGGTGCCGCCGGTGGAGGTCTCGAGCAGGCCGCGGCGGGCGGCGATGGCGCCGGTGAACGCCCCGCGCTCGTGCCCAAACAGCTCCGACTCGAAGAGCGTCTCGGGGAGCGCCGCGCAGTCGACCACCACGAAGGGGCGGGCGGCGCGGCCGCTGGCGCCGTGGATGGCGCGGGCTACGAGCTCCTTGCCGGTGCCGGTCTCGCCCTGGATCAGGACGGTCGTCTCGAGGCTCGCCATCCGCGCGATGAGCTTGTAGATCTCCACCATCTGGTGCGACTGGCCGATCAGCCCTTCGAAGCCGTACCGCGCCTGGAGCTCCTGTCGGTACTGGAGATTTTCGCGGGCGAGCCGCCGCGCCTCGAGGGTGCGCCGGACGACGAGCTTGATCTCCTCGAGCCGGAATGGCTTGGAGAGGTAGTCGAACGCGCCCGCGTTCACGGCCTGGATCGCGGTCTCGACCGTGGCGAAGGCGGTGAGGATCACGACCGGTAGATCGGGTTGGATCATGGCCAGCTGCTTGAGAACACCGAGCCCGTCGATGTCCGGCATGCGGAGATCGACCAGCGCCAGGTCGAACGGCTCGCCACCAGAGAGCCGCAGAGCCTCTTCGCCGCCGCCGGCGGTGCGTACCCGGTAGCCCTCGCGGCTCAACGTCTCGGCGAGGAGCTCGCGCGCGACCTGATCGTCGTCCACGACCAGGAGAGTAGCGGCCGGGACGGTCACAATTCGCTCCGCACCGCGGGAAGGATGACGCGGAACGTGCTGCCGCGCGCCGTCTCGCTGTCGAGCTCGATTCGCCCCTTGTGCTCCCGCACGATCTCGGCCGTGATGAACAGGCCGAGCCCGGTGCCGCGCCCGGCTTCCTTCGTCGAGAAGAACGGCTCGTAGATGCGCTTGCGATCCTCCGGCGAGATGCCGGGCCCCGAGTCGGCGATGGCGATCTCCACCTCGTCGTGTCCCTGCCGGGATCGGGTCGTCATCGCCACGCGACCGTCGGGCGGCGTGGCGTCGATCGCGTTGGTCAGGAGATTGAGGATCACCTGCTGCAGCTGATCGCGCTGGCCCAGAACCGGTGATAGTCCGTGCTCGACCTGGACGTCGAGCGTGAGGCGGGCGCCGGCGAGTCCGGGGCGCACCAGCTCGGCCGTGTCCGCGACCAGCGCGTTGACGTCGACCCCGGCCGGCTCGCCGGGTACACGCCGCGTGGCGTCCAGGAGCCGGCTGATGATCTCGATGACACGCGCGACCTGGGCCTCGGTGATCGTCAGGTGGCGCGCGACGTCGGTGGTGAGCATCGCCGGCGGCAGGTCCTTGCGCAGGAGCTCGAGGTGCCCCGCGACCGAGTGCAGGGGCGTGCCGACCTCGTGGGCCACCTCGGCCATGACTCGGCCCGAAAGCGCCAACCGCTCGGCGTGACTGAGCCGCCGCTGCATCTCGAAGAGCAGGCCGTTCAGCTGCTCGACCTGGCGATACCGGTGGTCGAGCTCGCCGGTCGCCGCGGCGATACGCATCCGCAGCTCTTCGCTGAATCGCCCGATCCGCGCCACCATGTCGTTGAAGTGCCGGGCCAGGACGCCGAACTCGTCCGCCGTCGTCAGCGAGACCGCGGCCGGCACGCCGCCGTCCGTGACCGTCGAGATCGCGTGCATGAAGCGCCGGATCGGCCGGTCCACCACGAACTGGATGGCGACACTCATCAAGACGCCCATGAGAACCAGGGACAGGCCGGCGAGTGTGAGCGCCCAGAACCGGATCCGCCCGATCAGCTCGTCGGAGCGCCGCGCGGAGAATTTCACCGCGACCGCGCCGGCCACCGCGCCCTCCAGGGTGATCGGGGCCATCACCTCCCAGTGATGCCCGCTGGCCGTGTTCACCGCCCGCGAGACGATTCGGCCGCGCTGGATGTCCTCGGCATCGCTCCAGCTGAACCACACCGGAGCCCCGGGCTCGTTCGTGGCGACGAGAGTCATCCCTTCGAAATCGAAGGTGAGGACGTCGAGATGGAGCACACTCGGACGGATCTCGAGCAAGCGCTCGATCAGCTGGCGGACGGGTTCGGCCTTGAGCTCACGACCGCCGCCGATGGCGGCCGCCACCTCGCGCGCGTAGACGATCGCGCGGTTCTGCAGGTCTTCTTCGATCGCGCGGCGCGCGAGGACGAGGCTCACCCAGGTGAACCCCGACGACACGACGAGGATCACCAAGGTACTGAAGAGGATGAGCTTGTGCCGGACGCTGAGGCGCACGCAACCGCTCGCCCGTCACCCGAGGGCGACGACCGGGTGCTCTTGGCGGCTGCCGTGGCGACGGCGCCGCGAACGCATGACGTTCCCGGCGAACACGCCCGGGACGGTAGCACGCCCCCCAACCCTCGGCAACGAACCGGCCAGGAATCCGGGCCGGGGCAGGATGGCCGCGAAAGCCTCGATCGCCCTGGTAAGATTGGACATCCAGAGGAGGACGCGACCATGTGGGGTTCCCGAGTGAAGCTGGCGATGCCGTCGAAGGACAAGGCGCTTCCGGGCCGGACCGAGCGCATGCGGGTGCCGGACGCGCACTTCGTGAATCGTCATCCGCTGACCGCGCCGTTTCCGGCGGGGCTCGAGACGGCCATGTTCGGCATGGGCTGCTTCTGGGGCGCCGAGCGCAAGTTCTGGGAGGCGCCCGGTGTGTTCACCACGGCGGTCGGCTATGCCGCCGGATTCACGCCCAATCCCACGTACGAAGAGGTGTGCAGCGGCCTCACCGGACACAACGAGGTCGTGCTCGTGGTCTTCGATCCCAAGCGTGTCAGCTACGAGGGCACACTGAAAATCTTCTGGGAGAACCACGACCCGACCCAGGGCATGCGTCAGGGCAACGACATCGGCACGCAGTACCGTTCGGGAATCTACGTCTACACGCCGGAGCAGCGTCGGCAGGCCGAAGCGTCTCGCGACGCGTATCAGCGGCTCTTGTCAAAGGCGCGCTACGGCGCGATCACGACGGAAATCCTCGACGCGCCGGAGTTCTACTACGCGGAGGACTATCACCAGCAATATCTCGCCAAGAATCCCGGCGGCTACTGCGGGCTCGGCGGAACCGGCGTCGCCTGTTCGACCGGCCTGCTCGAGGCCGCCCGCTAGCGCCCCTTCACCGCCTGCCAGACCCGCTCCGGTCGGAGCGGCATGTCGAGATGCCGGACGCCGAACGTCTTGAGCGCGTCGACGACCGCGTTGACGATCGCCGGCGTCGCGCCGATCGTGGCCGCCTCGCCGATGCCCTTGGCTCCCATCGGATTGCGCGGCGACGGCGTCACGGTCTGATCGGTCTTGAACGACGGAAGATCATCGGCGTGCGGCACGGCGTAGTCCATGAGCGTGCCGGTCACCAGCTGTCCGTCCGCTCCGTACACCAGCTCTTCGAGCAGCGCCTGCGCGATGCCCTGCGCGAGGCCGCCGTGCACCTGCCCGGCCACGAGCATGGGGCTGATGCGCACGCCGCAGTCGTCGACCGAGATGAAGTCACGCACCGTGACGCGGCCGGTCTCGCGATCGGCTTCGACCACCGCGACGTGGGCGCCGAACGGGTAGACGAGCGCCGGCGGCCGGAAGAACTCGGTCGACTCGAGCCCCGACTCGATCCCTTCGGGCAAACCCTCCCCATAGGCGCGCGCCGCGATCGTGTCCAGGGTGAGCGCCTTGTCGGGCACGCCCTTCACCTGATAGCGGCCCTCGTTGAGGACGACGTCGGCCTCGGCCGCCTCCAGCATGTGGGCCGCGAGGCGCCGCGCCTTGGCCTGCACCTTGAGCGCCGCGCCCATGATGGCCGAGCCGCCGACCACCAGGCTCCGACTGCCGCCGGTGCCGTTGCCCATCGGGGTGTTCAGGGTATCGCCGTGGCGCACCACGATCTTGTCGAAGGGCACGCCGAGGTGATCGGAGAGGATCTGGGCGAACGAGGTCTCGTGTCCCTGACCGTGCGCCGAGGTGCCGGTGTACGCAGTGACGGTGCCGCCGGGCTCGACGCGCACGACCGCGCTCTCGAACGGGCCGAACCCGCACATCTCGACGTAGCAGGACATGCCGATGCCGAGGAGCTTCCCGTCCTGGCGCTGCAGACGTTCCTTCTGCTCGGCGCGGAGCTTCGCGTAACCGGAGAGCTCCAGAGCCCTGGTGAGCGCGCGGTCATATTCGCCGCTGTCGTAGTGCTGGCCGGTCGGCGCCTGGTACGGGAACGCGCTCGGCGGGATGAAGTTCTTGCGACGGACCTCTTCCGGGGCTCGACCGAGCTCGGCCGCGATCACGTCGATCAGCCGCTCGAGATAGTACGCGGCTTCGGGGCGGCCGGCGCCCCGATACGCGGCGACGGACGTCGAGTTCGTGAAGACGCAGGTCGACTGCAGATCGACGTTCGTGAACTTGTAGACGCCGACGCCCATGCTCAAGGTGAGGTCGGGGATGAACGTGAAGACCGGATAGGCGCCGATGTCGGCGGTGACCCGCATGCGAAGCGCCGTGATGGTGCCGTCGTCCTCGACGGCGGCCTCGAGATCGGTGACCTGCGCGCGTCCGTGCGTGGTCGCCATCATGTGCTCGAGCCGCGTCTCGGTCCAGCGCAACGGCATGCGGTAGAGCCGCGCGAGCGCGGCGACGGTGGCATCCTCCGGATAGCAGCCGAACTTCACGCCGAAGCCGCCACCCACCTCCGGGGCGATCACCCGGATGAGGTTCTGCGGCATCGAGAGCGCCGTCGCCAGGTCGTTGCGCAGGCCGTGCGGCGCCTGGTTCGTCGCCCAGACGACCAGGCCGCCCGACGTCGCGTCGGGTGCGGCCAGCACCGCGCGCCCTTCCATCGGCACGCCGCAGAGTCGCTGGCTGACCATCCGCTGCTTCACGACGCGCTTGGCCTTGGCGAACGCCGCGTCCGGGTCGCCGGACTTGATCGGGGTCTGATGCTCGATGTTGCCCGGCGCATCGTCGTGGAGCTGTGGCGCGCCCTTGGCCATCGCGGCGAACACGTCCGTCACGGCTGGGAGCGGCTCCCAATCGACGACGACGTCGGCGGCGCCATCCACCGCGACCTCTTCAGAGGTCGCGATGACGGCGGCGACGGCCTCGCCGACGTGGCGGACGCGGTCCACCGACAACGGATAGTGCTTGCGCCCGACACTCGCCGACGCGTCGCTGGCGCCACCTTCGCCGGCGCCGGCGATCGGCAGCGGTGCGCAGAGCTTGCGGATGTCGTTGCCGGTGACCACCTTGAAGACGCCCGCGCGCTTGAGCGCCGGCGCTCCGTCGATCTTGCGGACGCGCGCGTGAGCATGTGGGCTCCTGACGAACGCGACGTAGTGCATACCCGGCAGCGCCAGGTCGCCCACGTAGCTCGAGGTGCCCATGATCAGGCGGGGGTCTTCCTTGCGCTTGACTTCCGCACCCATCAGTCGTGGAGTCGCCATGGTCAGTTAGAATACCGCATGCGCGGTCGTCGTCCAGGGCTCGTCGCCGTGATGGTCGTGGGCCTCGAACCGGTCGCGCGCGCCGGCGGGGTTGCCGTGAACGATCGACCCGGGAGGGCCTGACGGTGGCCGATCGGCTCGACGCGATCGAGATCGAGACCAGCGCATCGCCGAGCCTCAGCATCATCTGGATGCACGGGCTCGGAGCCGACGGCCACGACTTCGTCGACATCGTGCCCGAGCTCGGCCTGCCCCCGCGCGCGGGCGTGCGCTTCGTGTTCCCGCACGCGCCGATGCGGCCCGTGACGATCAACGGCGGCTACGTGATGCGCGCCTGGTACGACATCCGCGACGACGGGGGTGTGCGGCGCGAGGATCCCGCGGGCGTGCGCGTCTCGCAGAAGGCGATCGAGGCGCTGATCGAGCGCGAGAAGGAGCGCGGAGTCTCGCCCGCGTCGATCGTGCTCGCCGGGTTCTCGCAAGGCGGCGCGATGGCGCTCCACACCGGCCTTCGCTACGGCGAGCGGCTGGCCGGCGTCATGGCGCTGTCCTGCTCGCTGCCGCTCGCCGACACCCTGGCGGCCGAGGCCGCGCCGGCCAACCGAGACGTTCCGATCTTCATGGCACACGGCACGCACGACCCGATGATCCCGATGGCGCGCGCGGTTCGGGCGCGAGAGACCCTCGTGGGGCTCGGCTATCGCCTGGAGTGGCACGAGTACCAGATGCCGCATTCAGTCTGCTCCGAGGAGATCCGCGACATCTCGGCCTGGCTCGGCGCCACCCTGCCGGTTCGTTAGGGCTGCCCCGCTCGACGCGTCAGCCGCGAGCGACCTTCCGAAGATCCTCGAGCAGCATCGCGTAGAGCTGGGCCTTCTGAACGTCATCCTCGCCCCGCAGCACCGCCGAAGGGTGAAACGTCGCGATCGTCCTGGGCGCCCAGCGTGTCGGCGCGAACTGGCCGCGATCCCTCGTGATCCGGAAGAGGTCGCCGAAGATCGCGCGGGCGGCAGTGGCGCCGAGGCAGACCAGCACGTCCGGCTTGATCAGCTGAAGCTCGGCTTCGAGCCACGGACGGCAGGCGTTGAGCTCGGTTGCCCGCGGCGTCTGATGGATCCGGCGCTTGCCGCGCGACTCGAACTTGAAGTGCTTGACGGCGTTGGTGACGTAGATCCGCTCGCGGGCGAGGCCCGCCTCGGCTAGCGCCCGGTCCAGCACTTCGCCGGCCGGGCCGACGAACGGCGCGCCCTGCCGGTCTTCCTGGTCCCCGGGCTGCTCGCCCACGAACACGATCCGCGCGTCTGCCGAGCCTCGCCCGAAGACGGTCTGCGTGGCGTGGCGATAGAGATCGCAGCCGGTACACCGCGCGGCGGCCGCGCTGAGCTCGCGAAGGCCGGCGCCGGCCGGCACGAAGGGCGCGGCGCCCTCCGCCTCGGGCTTCTCCGCCTCTCGCGCGGCAAGCGCGCGAAAGCGCTGCACGCCGGGATCGCCGGCGTCCTTCATCAGGTCGCGGTTCTCGTGCGTGAGCCGCCAGAGCACGTCGTAGAGGACCTGCCATCGATCGGGATCGGGCGCCGTCGCCGCCTGACGTGCCAGATCCAGGAATTCCCGCGGAACCTTCACACCCCCGGATGACCCTGCGGAGTCGAGGAGCGATGCCTGCCCGGCGTTCGAGCTCTCGCGCCATCGCACCTGGGCGGGCGGCACCCCCTCGCGCAGAAGCGCGCGCGCGGCCGCCTGCCAGCTCTCGAAGGTCGGCTCGATCTCGGCCGTCTTCACCGACTTCATCAGACTCCTCGAGTCGCTCGCCGTCCAGTCCGAGCGCGCCGCGCGCTCGGCGCCGGCTTCGTCGAGCGCCCCCTTTCCGGCTTCAGCCGGAGGGGGATTGTAGCAGGCGGAGCGGCGTCAGCGCTTCCGGTCGCGCCCGAAAAAGCCGTCTTTAGGTCGCGCGTGCGCGTGGAAGTGGTCGGGGATGTTGCGCATGTGACCGTCCACCCAGTACTCGCCGAGCTGCGCAGTGGCGACCTCTCGCAGCTTCTCGCGCATGTGGACCACGTGACCCTCGGGGGGCGCGGTGCCGTGGAAGCGCCACACCACCATCGGCGTCTCGCAGATCTCGCACTCGGCGATCCAGCAGATGTCGTCCTCGAAGAACCACGGCGTCATCTTCAGGGCCTTGCACAGATCGCAGTCCTTCACCTTCGTGAACTCGGGACCGGTCGGAGGAGGCGTGCTCATGGCCCTATACCCTACCGCAGCCTCGGCCGCCGGCGCTCAGCCTTCGCGCACTCGGGTCGGCGCGGCGAGTAGAGCATGCCTCACGACACCGTCTCGGTGATCGAGAGGCCCGCCACGACGATCCAGCCGTAGAAGATGCGCCTGGGAGCGGTCAGAGCGGTCTCGCCGTTCGAGCTCGCGCCTCAGCGGCCGTCCGCCGACTCGGCGCGAAGGATCATGCACGTGCCGACCGCGTGGGCGACGAGCTTGTCGCTCGCGTCGAGCAGGTCGCACTCGATGAGCCCGAGCGTGCGCCCGGCGTTCTTCACGCGAGCGCGCGCCGAGATGCGGCCGGCGCGGACCGCGCGCAGGAAGTTCACTTTCATCTCGACGGTGGTGTAGCTCTCGCCCTCGCCGAGGGTCGTCATGTAGGCCCAGCCCATCGCGGCGTCGGCCACCGCGGCCAAAACGCCGCCCTGCACGGTCCCCATCGGGTTGGCGTGGGCGGCGGTCGCGTCGAGCTCGACGCGCGCCTCGCCCGCCGAGAACGCCGCGAGCCTCATGCCGAGCAAGGTGGCTGCCGCGGGCGGCGGCACCTCGCCGCGCAGCAACGCCTCCATGCCGTCGAGCATCTTCGCCATCGTCCAGCCTCTTTCTGTCGTCGAGCACCGCCGGGAAGTCGGCGTGCCGCGAGGCCTGCCGCGCCTGCGGGCGCGTCACTGTAGGCGCCCGCGTGCGCTCTCGTCAACCGAGCCCATCCATCCGGGAGGTCGGAGGACCGCCCCGAGCCGTCTGCTAGGATCGTGGGCGTGCTCGCGCTTGCCCTGGTGCTGGTGTCTCTCGGGGCTGGAGATCACGATCGCTCGCTCGTCATCAGCGGCGTAACCCGGACGTACATCGTGCACGTCCCGCCTCGGGTGAGCGAGGGCCGCCCGCTGCCCATCGTGCTGGCGTTTCACGGCGGCGGCGGCACCGCGTCAGGGTTCAAGGCCTACGCCGGCCTCGATGCGCTGGCCGACCGCGAGGGCTTCGTGGTCGTCTATCCCGACGGCACCGGGCGTTTGGGCCGCCGTCTCCTCACGCGGAACGCCGGCGGATGCTGCGGCTACGCCGCGGCGCAGAGTGTGGACGACGTCGGCTTCGCGCTTGCGGCGCTCCGCGACGTGGCGCGCAACGTATCGATCGACCCGGCGCGCGTCTACGCAACCGGCCACTCGAATGGCGCCATGATGGCCTACCGCCTGGCCATCGACGCCGCCGAGCGCGTCGCCGCGATCGCCCCGGTGGCCGGAGCGATGCAGGCGGCGAGCTTTCCGCCGGCACGTCCGGTGCCGGTGCTCCACATCCACAGCGTCGATGATCCGCGCGCGCTCTACGCGGGCGGGCTCGGGCCACCGTTCCCGGGCACCCAGAGTCGCATCACGCATCGGGCGGTCGAGCCCGAGCTCGGCCGATGGATCACGCACGATCGCTGTCGCGCGGAGCCGCGGACCGTGGAGCAGCGCACGACACCCTCACGCGGCGGGCCGGATCACACGGCGACCTTGCTCGTATGGGCCCCGTGCGCCGGCGGCGCCGAGGTCCAGCTGTGAGAGGCTCACCGGCGCGGGCCACGGCTGGCCGGGTGGGCACGTGCGGCTCCCCGAGAAGGTCATGGGCCCGGAGACGGCCACGATCGACGCGGCGCTGGAGGTCTGGCGATTCGTGTCGCGCTTTCGCCGCCCCGACGCGCCCGCGCTCGAGGCGCGCTGAGCGCTCCATCTTCGCGGCGCCCGGCGCCCGCAGTGATACGATCATCACAGCGCAAAATGACGAAACCGCGCGGGTTCGGCTACATCGAGATCGTCATCGTGCTGGCGGTGGTGGCGGTCGCCGGATATCTGCTGATGCAATATTTCACGACGACCGCGAAGACGGTCGAGAAGCTGCAGCAAGACCGTCCGCTCGCGCGCACCAGGCTCGCCGCCGACCAGGCCACGTTGACGTCGATTCAGGGGCTCGTGCGGAACTATCAGGCCGAGAAAGGCCAGTTTCCGCCCGACAAGGCCGCGGTGGTCAGTCTGCTCGCCGGGCCTCCCCGGTTCCAATGCCCCGGCAACGACTTCGAGTACGATCCCGCCACCGGCGCGCTCGGCCTCGCGATCACCGACGACTCGCGCTGTTGACCCGCCGCGGATTCCTCGCGAGGGCCTGCGGATGTCGCTCGTGACAACGGGAATCGACGCGGCGCTTGCGTTACACTCATCGGGATGAGCGAGGAACTGCGCGAAAAGCCCAGCAACTTCATCCGGGACGCGATCCTGGAGCACAACGCCAGCGGGCGCTTCGGCGGCCACGTGATCACGCGCTTCCCGCCCGAGCCCAACGGCTATCTCCACATCGGCCATGCCCAGGCGATCTCGATCGACTTCGGGATGGCCCGTGAGTTCGGCGGCCGCTGCCATCTGCGATTCGACGATACCAACCCCACCAAGGAGAGCCAGGAGTACGTCGACTCGATCATCGACACCGTCCGCTGGCTCGGGTACGACTGGGGCCAGCACCTCTACTACGCGAGCGACTACTTCGAGCAGCTCTACGCCTGGGCCGTGCAGCTCATCAAGGCGGGCAAGGCGTACGTCGACGACCTGACGGCGGAGCAGATGTCGGAGTACCGCGGCACCCTGACCGAGCCCGGGCGCGATAGCCCATACCGCAATCGCTCGGTCGAGGAGAACCTGGACCTGTTCGCGCGGATGCGCGCGGGGGAATTCGACGACGGGACGAAGACCTTGCGCGCGAAGATCGACATGGCCTCGGGCAACATCAACCTGCGCGACCCGGTCATGTATCGCATCCGCAAGGCGACGCATCATCGTACCGGCGACGCCTGGTGCATCTATCCGATGTACGACTGGGCCCACGGCCAGTCGGATTCGATCGAGGGCGTCACGCACTCGATCTGCACGCTCGAGTACGAGGACCACCGGCCGCTCTACGACTGGTACCTCGACCAGCTCGGCGTGCATCACCCGCAGCAGATCGAGTTCGCGCGTCTGAGCGTGTCGCACACCATCACGTCCAAGCGCAAGCTGCTAGAGCTGGTCCAGCAGGGCATCGTGACCGGCTGGGACGATCCTCGCATGCCGACCCTCGCGGGTCTGCGCCGGCGCGGCTACACGCCCGAAGCCATCCGCGACTTCACCGAGCGGGTCGGGACCGCCAAGGCCGCCAAGGTCGTGGACATCGCGTTCCTCGAGCACTGCCTGCGCGAGGACCTCAATCGTCGCGCCGAGCGGCGTATGGCCGTGCTTCGGCCCCTCAAGCTGGTGATCGAAAACTACCCCGAGGGGCAGGTGGAGGCGATGGACGCGGTGAACAACCCCGAGGACCCGGGAGCCGGGACGCGTAAGGTCCCGTTCGCGCGCGTCCTCTATATCGAGCAGGACGACTTCCGCGATCCGGCGCCGCCCAAGTACTTCAGGCTCTCGCCCGGCGCCGAGGTGCGCCTGCGCTATGCCTACATCGTGAAGTGCACCGGCGTCGAGCGCGACAGCGCCGGCCAGGTGACGACGGTGCGGTGCACGTACGACCCGGATTCGCGCGGCGGCGATTCGCGCGGGCGGCGGGTGAAAGGCACCATCCACTGGGTGTCGGCGTCCCATTCGATCCCGGCCGAGATCCGGCTCTACGACCATCTCTTCTCCGCGCCGAAGCCCGACGACGAGGACGACTGGCACAGCGCGCTGAATCCGAGCTCGCTCGAGGTCGTGCGCGGCGCGCGGCTCGAGCCGGCCCTGGCGGGCTCCGACCGCGGCTCGCGGTTTCAGTTCGAGCGCCAGGGCTACTTCTGCGTCGACGAGCGCCACTCGTCGCCGGCCCGGCTGGTATTCAACCGCACCGTGGGGCTGCGCGACACGTGGGCCAAGATCGAGAGCAAGGGGTAGGAGAGCCATGAGCACGAGCGACTCGGTCCGGGGACGCGCGACCGTCATGCAGCCCACCGAGGGCGATTCCTTCTGGCAGCCGGTGCCGGCCAACGGGCACGCTGATCCCAAGCTGACGCCCGCCAACACCCGATTCGACGCGCTCTCGATGGGCTATCAGACCATCGCGCCCGGGAGCCGCGTGCGCGAGCACTCGCACGGTGACCAGATCGAGCTGCAGATCTGCTTTCGCGGCCGCGGCCGCGTGGTGGTCGACGGCGTGAGCCATCCGCTGGTGCCGGGCACCGCGTGCTTCCTCGGCTACGACGTCAAGCACGAGATCATCAACGAGACCGACGAGGAGCTCGTGATGCTCTGGCTGGTCTCGCCGTCGGGGCTCGAGAAGTTCTTCAAGTCGATCGGACGCCCCCGCACGCCGGGTGAGACCGCGCCCGCCCCGTTCGCGCGCCCCGAAAACGTCACGGCGATCGAGCGCGCATCGGGAATGACTTACACACCGCCGGCCTCGCCGGAGCGCTAGTCGAGTCTAGACCGCGGGCTACCGGGCCGGAGCCGCCGCGGTGGCGGCAGCAGATCGGCGATGCCGATGGAACGACTCGGCGCAGCGAGCGGAGAAATGGTGGCACCCGGCGCCAGGCGCTCCCTGCTTCCGTATCCCCATCCGAACGGCGCCGAGGCGATCGGTGTGGGCTGGCGGTAGATCTCGAGCACAGTTTCGCGCAGATTGACGATCCAGTAGTCGGCGACCCCGGCACGAGCATAGAGGCTCGCCTTGTGTTCGCGGTCGACGCTCAGCGAGGTCTCGGCGATCTCGACGACGAGCACCGGCGCCGAAGGGTGGGATCTCACGTAGTCCCACGCGCCTCCTCGAACGACGACCACGTCGGGCTCCGGCTCCGAGGTGTCATCGAGCGCGAGGGGTAGCTGTGGTCGCGCGTGAAAGCCCGGGCCGAACGCGCGAGCAAGGACCTCGCAGAGCGCCGCAACGGCGGCGCTGTGACGGCTGCCTTGAGGCTCGCGCACGACGAGAAGCCCGTCGAGCAGCTCGAGGTGTTCGTCGGCCCGGAAGACTCCCTGGTCGACGAGCCGCTCGTATTCCTTGCGGGTCCAGCGGCGGGTCTTGAGAGACGGGTCGTTGATCGCCATGTGTTCATGATAGCGACGCGCGCCACGTCCGATCAACGCGAAGGAATGGATACGCGGCCGGGAACGGGCTATTCTCCCCTGGTGCCTCGCGTCGATATCGCGGTGCCCGGCATCCCGCAGCCGCTGGCGAGCTACACGCCGGCTGCGCGCGTGGGCGATCTCGTGTTCGCGGCGGGCCATCTGGCAAGCGACTTCAAGCAGGGGGTTGCGCCAGAGGCGCGTGTCGACCCGGCGTTTCCCGTACTACGGCTCGGCGATCAAGAAGCAGACGCGCTACGTTCTGGAGAATCTGGCGCGGACGTTCGAGGCGGCCGGCACGTCGCTGAGCCACGTGGTGAAGTCGCAGGTGTTTCTCACCGACCTGGCGCACTTCAACGGGTTCGACGAGGTCTGGCGCGAGTTCTTCCCGACGCCGCCGCCGCGGACGACGATCGGCACGAGCGGGCTCCTGGTGCCGGGCTGTCTCGTCGAGGTCGACCTGACCGCCACCATGCCGAGGGAGGCGGCTCGCGTGGTACGGTCGAGCGGCCCGGCGCCCTTGGCGAACTATTGCGAAGCGGTGGTGGCGGGCGACCTCGTCTTCGCGGCCGGCCAGCTCGCCAGCGACTTCAAGACCGGCATCCCGCGCGAGGCGCGCGTCGATCCGGCGTTTCCGTACTACGGCTCCGAGATCAAGCGCCAGACGCGCTACGTCCTAGAAAATCTGGCGCGCACCTTCGAGGCGGCCGGCACGTCGCTGGATCGCGTCGTCAAGGCCCAGGTGTTCCACACGGACCTGAATAACTTCTTCGCCTTCGACGAGGTCTGGCGCGAGTTCTTTCCGTCACCGCCGCCGCGCACGACCATCGGGACGACCGGGCTCCTCGTGAAGGACACGCTCGTCGAGATCGACTTGATCGCGGCGCTGCCGTCGGCCAGAGTGCAGGCGATCTCGGTCCCTGACATCCCGCGGCCCCTGGCGCACTACACGCCGGCGACGCGGGTGGGCGAGCTCGTGTTCGCGGCCGGTCAGATCGCGAGCGACTACCGAACCGGTGTGCCGCGCGAGGCGCGCGTGGACGCCGCGTTTCCCTACTACGGCTCGGACGTCAAGCGCCAGACGCGCTACGTGCTGGAGAATCTGGGCAAGACGTTCAAGGCCGCCGGCACGTCGCTCTACCAGGTCGTCAAGGCGCAGGTGTTCCACCTCGACCTGGCGAACTTCGCCGGCTTCGACGAGGCGTGGCGCGAGTTCTTTCCCACGCCGCCGCCGCGCACCAGCGTCGGCACGACCGGCCTGCTGGTGCCCGGCACCCTCGTCGAGATCGACCTGATCGCGGCCACGCCCTGAGCGGGCCGCGGGCGCGCCGCGCACTCAGCGACCCTTGAACGACGGCGCCCGCTTCTCGACGAACGCGCGGATGCCCTCGCGCGCGTCCTCGGTCTCGGAGCAGACGTTCTGGGCAAACGTCTCGAACTCGAGCGCCCCGCGAAGATCCGTCTCCTCGCTGTGATAGAGCGCGCGCTTGGCCAGCCGGATGGCGACCGGCGGGCCCGAGGCGATCTTGCGCGCCAGCTCGTACGCCGCCGGCATCAGCTCTTCCGGCGCGTAGACGGCGTTCACGATGCCGAGCCGCAGCGCTTCCTGCGCGTCGATGATCTCGCCGGTGAAGATGAGCTCGCACGCCTTGGCCATGCCGACCAGGCGTGGCAGGAAGTACGTCCCGCCCCAGTCCGGATGGAGCCCGCGCTTGACGAACGCCTGGGTGAACTTCGCGGCGGTCGAGGCCAGGCGAATGTCGCAGCCGAGCGCCAGGTTCATGCCCGCGCCGGCCGCGGCGCCGTTCACCGCCGCGATCACGGGCTTGGACGCATCCCGCATCGCCAGCAGCACGCGATCGCGCAGCGGGGCAACCTTGTCCTCGAGCGGGCGCGCCGGCGCGCGTCCTTCCTTCGAGTCGTTCATGGCCTTGACGTCACCGCCGGCGCAGAAGCCCTTGCCGGCGCCGGTCACGACCAGAACGCGAATATCCGGGTCCTGACTCGCCCGGAGGACCGCGTCGTAGAGATCGTCGCGGAGCGTGTCGCCGAGGGCGTTGAGGCGCTCCGGCCGGTTCAGGGTCAAGGTAGCGACGGCGTCCTTCACTTCGTAGATCAGGCACTTGTAGTCGGGCATGATGGTCTCCTGTAAGGGCTTCGAATATACCGCGGAGGGCACATGGACTTCTTCGATGTCGTGACCACGCAGCGAGCCATGCGACGGCTCAAGACCGACGCTATCCCCGACGCCGTGTTGCAGAAGATCATGGACGCCGCGATCTGCGCCCCGAGCGGCGGCAACCGACAGAACTGGAGCTTCGTGGTGGTCCGGGACCAGGCCAAGCGCGCGCGGCTCGGCGAGCTCTATCGTGAGGCGTGGGGCGAGCTCATGAAGGTGCCGTACTACGCCGGCGCGTCGAAGGAGCCGGCGGACAGCCCGGCGGGCAGGATGCTCGGCTCGGCGCGCCACCTCGCGGAGCATCTCGGCGAGGCGCCGGCGATCATTCTCGCGTGCGTCACGCTCGATCCGGGCGTGAAAGCCAATCTGACGACCGGCGCGTCGATCTACCCGGCCGTCCAGAACATCATGCTGGCGGCGCGCGCCCTCGGCATCGGCAGCTGCATCACGACCATCCACCGGTTTCGCGACGCGCAGGTCAAGGAGCTGCTGGGAATCCCGGCCGACGTCGAGACAGCCGCCCTGATCCCCCTCGGCTATCCTGTTGGAAAGTTTGGGCGTCCGCCGCGCCGGCCGGTACGCGAGGTAGCCTTCGCGGATCGTTGGGGCACTGCCGCTCTGATCCCTATAATCGAAATGTGGCCCGTATCGAGCGCGCAAGCCCCCACACGATTCGTACCGCGGCCGCGGCCGACGCCTCGGTCATCGCCGATCTCATCCGGCGAGCGTTCGCGGCACAGCCGCGTCCGACCAATCCGCCGTCGAGCGCCCTGAAGGAGACCGCCGCGACCATCGCTGCGCACCTCGCACGCGGCGGAGGCGCGGTGCTGGAGCGGGGAGGTGTCGTCGTCGGCGCCGTCCTGTGGGAAGTGGAGGACGGCGCCCTCTACATCAGCCGTGTCTCAGTCGATCCGGAGTCCCGACGGCAGGGCATCGCCCGAGCGCTCGTCGACGAAGCCGAGCGCGAGGCAAGACGCCGGGGTTTCTCCCGCATGACGCTCGGCGTACGGCTCGAGCTCGTGGAGAACCGCGAGCTCTTCAGATCGTGCGGCTTCGTGGACGCCGAGTTTCGCCGCCACGAGGGCTTCAGCCAGCCCACCTGGGTCCTGATGGAGCGCTGGCTTACCTAGGGTCGTCGGCCCTTACAGATACTTCGTCGGGTGATTGATCGTCCGCCACATGTGCGACGACGGACTCTGATCGAAGCCCAGCCCTTCGTTCGGCTGCTTGAAGTGACGGCCGACGATGTCCGTGAACTCCTCGAGCTCGACGCGCACGTTCGGGTCGAACGAATAGAGGTCGTTCACGGTGATGAGGCGTGACGACTCGTACCACTTGTGCTCGCGCGCGCGCCGGTGGGCTTCCTGAAGGTGCGGCTCGGGCTGGTAGTCAGCGCCGAATAGCCGGATGTAGGAGTCGGGGTACTTGTACCCGTAGGCCTCGTCGGGGAAGAAGCGCAGGACCTGATGATGGCGGATGGCCCAGCTGACTTCCTCGTCGACGTAGGGCTCGACGAGCTGAGCGCCCCAGTAGCCGTGATCACCGCGAATGAATCCCATGGCGGAGATATCGTGGAGCAGGCATCCCAGCACGATCTTCTCGCTGACGCCGTTCTTCGTGGCGAGGCGTGCGCTCTGGAGCACGTGCGCGGAGGGCCCGAAGCGCAGCTTGAAGAAGTCGAACAAGGTCGGCTTCTCGGGCATGAGGGGCAGCCGCGGATCGGGACCCATCATGTAGAGCTTGCCCTGACTCTGCTGCGGCGGCAGCGGCTGGCGCGGATCGCGCTCGCCCGACGTGTAAATCGCCGACTTCACGACGATCCTATCGAGCTCCTGGCTTATCGCATGCTCGGCGGCCTCGGCCCGTTCCATCGACGTCATCGCCATCGCGCCCCTCCGGGAAATCGAACGTTGCCACGATGATCGGCCCCCGGGCCGTCGACTGTCAAGCTGCGCGCAGGCGAGCGGCGAGCGCCTCCGCGAAGCGATCACCCGCGCCCGGGGCCAGGTGGAGCCCTAGACCAGGCTCATTCACCTCGACCTCCATGACTAGAAAGTCGTCCCCGCGCGGCACACCATCGATCCGAGCGTAGAGCGCGCGCGTGAGGAAGTTGCGTCACGATCCGGGCCATGGCGTCAATGGTCGGAGCATCCAGCGCCGCAGCTTCCATGCGTCCACCGAACTGGCTGTTCACGCGAAACTCGCCCGCGGCTGGCACCCGCCGGAGCCCGTGGGAGAACACGCTGTCGAAGAAGACACCGGCCAATTCACCCGCAGCCATTTCGGGCAGGAACTCCTGCACGAGCAGCCGTGGCCAGCGCGCGACCGCCCCCAGGCGCGCGAGCGCGTCAGCCTCCTGCCCGCGCGACACGCGCTCCACCCCGGCGCCGCTCGCGCCGACCGTCGGCTTGATCACGGCGTCGGCCAGGGCCAATCTGTCGAGTGCCTCGGCGACCGCGGTTGCATCGGCTTCGACCACCGTCGACGCCGGGAGTCGAGCGCCCCGCGTGGCGAGCTCGCTCAGGTAGGTCTTTTCGAGATTCCACCGGACGAGGTCCGGGCTGTTGAACGTTCGGGTCGCGTCGAGCCGGTCGAGCCACGCGCGATACTCGGTGAGGTTCTGGTGATAGTCCCAGCTTGCGCGGATGACTACGGCCGCCGCACGGGCGAACGGCGCGAAGGGGCCGTTCCACGGCGCGGCTTCGATACGGTAACCCCTCTGCGCGAGCGCGTCCGCGAGACACCGGTCGCTCGCGCTCAGCTCGGGCCAAGCGCGGCATGTGACAAGGACGATAGGATCGTGAGGCAACTGAGTAGCCGTGCGATGGACGAGTCGCTACTGAATCACGCGATCGGCGCGTTGCATCAGCGACTGGGGGATCATCACGCCGAGCGCCTCGGCCGTCCTGAGATTGATGATCAACTCGAATTTGCTTGGGCGCTCCACGGGTAGATCGCCGACGTTCGCGCCTTTGAGAATCCGGTCGACGTAGCCAGCGGCCCGGCGGTAGATGTCCGGGTGGCTTGGTCCGTAGGCCATTAGAATGCCCGCCTCGGGAAGCCACGTGAAGGGACTGGTTGCCGGCAAACGGCGCTTCAGCGTCAGCTCGCCGATATGGTTCCGGCTAGTTGATATCACCGGAGATGTGAGGATCACGACGGCTTGAGCGCGGGCTCGGACAGCGCGATCGAAGGCCGGCGCCAGGTCCTCAGAGCGCAAGAAACCGATCGGCTCGAGCGAGAGCCCGGCCAGCTGCGCGGCGTCCCTGGTCGCCTGGAGCTGGGGCCCTCCAATGTCCGTGTCCCAGAGGACCGCGACGCGCGCGAGGCCCGGCACCGTCTCCCTGAGGAACTGGAGCTGCTTGCCGGCGAGCTCCGGAAGATCCACGAACACACCGGTGATATTTCCGCCGGGGCGCGGAAACCCGGCGACGAAACCGCTTGCCACCGGGTCGCTCTCGAAATCGATGGCGACAATCGGAATGGTGCTCGTCGCTCTTCGGAATGGTGCTCGTCGCTCTTTTGAAGGCCGCAATCGTCAGGGGCGACGAGGCAACGATGACGTCGACTTTTAGCGCCATGACCTCAGCGACCATCTTTGGAACCTGGTCGCGGCGGCCGAGGGTCGTGCGGCGCTCAACCACGATGTTCCGCCCATTGATCCATCCGGCCTCGCGCAGGGCTTGCAGAAACGCGTCGTAGAACGCATCGGTACCGACCGCAATGCCGACCCGGGGCAGCTTCCCGGCCGGCTGAGCGAGCGCCGGACGGGCTCCAAAGGCCAGCGTGCCCAGCGCGCGAAGCGCCGTACGACGATCGATCATGCCCTCAGGCCATGACCCAGCCGCCGTTGGGCTGGAGCACCTGGCCGGTGACGTAGTTGGCTTCTTCGGCCGCCAGGAAAACCGAACAGTAGGCGACGTCCTCGACCTGGCCGAGATGGCGCACCGGCAGCTCGCCGATGCGCTTGGCCCGATACTCCGGCGTCATCACCGCGCGGCTCATGTCGGTGTCGACGCCGCCGGGAGCGATCGCGTTGACGGTGACGCCGTGACGCCCGAACTCGTGCGCCATCGCGCGGGTGAACGCCTCGACGGCGCCCTTGGTCGCGGCATAGGCGGCGAAGCCGCCGGTGCCGACCGAGGCGCGCGCGAGCTGGGTGGAGAAGTTGATGATGCGGCCGTACCGCGCCGCGACCATCGGACGCAGCGCGCGCTGCGTGCAGAGCAACGTGCCGGTCACGTTGATGGCGAACATCGAGTCGTAGCTCTCGATCGGAACGTCGACGAACTCGCCGCGCGTCATCACGCCGGCGTTGTTCACGAGGATGTCGAGCCGGCCGAAGCCGCGCCCCGCTCCGGTCACCAGCGCGACGCGACCATCCAGACGTCCCATGCGAGTATCCTCACGTTCGTGGTCGTCGCGTGATGCTTCGAGGGTATACAGCGCGGACGAAGGAGGTGTCAAGACGTGCACGAACCCGGCGACGTCCTGATGAACGCTCGTATCGAGCTGGCGCGGTTTCCCCTGGTGCTCGACGCCGTGCTGAACGACCTCGATACCGCCGCGTGGCGGGCCAGGCCGGCGGCCGCGGAGTGGGCGCCGATCGAGATCGTGTGTCATCTTCGCGATGAGGAAGTGGAGGACTTCGGCGCGCGGCTCCGGGTGGTGCTGGAAGGCGGCCAGCGCTTCACTCCGATCGACCCTGAGCGCTGGGCGACGGAACGGCGCTATCTGGACGACGACGGCCCGCGAGCACTCACGGCCTTTCGCGACCGCCGGGCCGCGAGTCTCGACTCGCTGGTCGCCGTCGCGCCGTCGCGTCTCACGACCGTGATCGCGCACGCGCGAACCGGCGGGCTCTCCGGCCTGGACATTCTGGCCGCCTGGGTCGAGCACGACCGCTTGCACCTGGCCCAGCTTGCGGCCGCGCTTGCCCGCACATGGGCGACGCGCTGGGCCCCGCTCCACACGGAGTACGCCGGGCCGATCCCCTACGCCAACGGCTGAGCGCGCGTCTCAGAACACGGCCAGCGGATTCGCCGGCGAGCCGGTCCCGCCGACCACGCGCAGGGGCGACACGAGCAGCATGAACTCGTCACGCTGCTCCTCCACACAGGCCTTTGCAAGCGGCTCGAGCAGCGCGTTGTCGACCAGCGCGACACCATACGCGAAGATCGCCGCGTGCACCGCCCACGGGATGTCGTAGCCGATCGGCAGATGATCGAGCATGTCCCACACCAGCACGCTCACGTCGTGGTCGCGCAGGAACGGCAGGCACGACACGTGGAGTCCGGGACGCTGCTGCTGGGTCGGGTTGAACGGACGACCGTAGGGCCGCTCCGGGTCCTGCGCTTGCCACGCTTCGCGGCCGGAGTAGACGCAGACCGCGTCACCGGGCTCGAGCGTGATGCCTCGCTTGGTCAGGATATCGTCGAGCTCCCAGCCGTGCACCGGCCGGTCGTGCGTGACGCAGGGGACGCCGCGATGCCGCGGGCACGTCGAGCATGACGGCACGGGTCATGATGCCCTCGGCCCAGTGCTCGACCGCGCCGAAGCGCGCGCCCTCGAACGTGATCTCCTTCTTCGGATCGCGTCCGTTCCACATCGCGTCGTCGTCCCACGTATGACAGAGCGCGTCGATGTGCGTGGACGCGATGCCGTGGTAGTAGATGCCGTAGTAGTCGGCCGAGAAGCCACCCTTGCCGCGGGGATGAGTCCGCATGAAGTGATGGGCCGGGATCGGGTTGTTCGGCCCCGGGTCCTTCGGAAAAGGCCGACTGAGCGAGAGGCTGCGCCCGGTGCGGACCAGGCGCGCCGCTGCCGCGCGCTTGGCCGGCGTGATGAGGTTGATGGCGCCGAGCTGATCGTCCTTGCCCCAGCGTCCCCAGTTGCGACGCTCGCGGATCCAGCCGAGCACTTCCTGCTCCGTCGGTAGCTTGTGTTCGGGCATCGCAGCCTCCTGGTGAATGTTTCCTGACGGCGCGCTATGGTATCAGGCGTGGCGGGGGAGCCCGGGGCGACGTTTTTCGCGCTGACCCCCGACCGCGTCCTGGACGCGGTCGAGGTCGGAGGTCTCCGCTGCACCGGTCGGTGTCTGCCGCTCCGCGCGTTCGAGAATCGAGTCTACGAGGTGGAGCTGGTCGACGAACGGCGGCTGGTCGTCAAATTCTATCGGCCCGGCCGCTGGTCGCGCGAGACGATCCTGGACGAGCACGCGTTCCTGGCCGACCTGACGGATGCCGAGGTTCCCGCCGTCGCGCCGATCGACATCGGCACGGGCGCGACCCTCAGCGAGATCGAGGGGATCTACTACGCGGCGTTCCCGAAGGTGCGCGGGCGCTCGCTCGACGAGCTCGACGCGGAGAATCGCCGGCGGATCGGCCGGACCATCGGCCGGATGCACGCGGTCGGCGCCTCGCGCGACGCGCCGCACCGGCCACGGGTCGACGTGAAGCGCTACATCTCGGAGCCGCTCGAGGTCCTCATCGCGGGGAGCTTCATTCCCGAAGGTCTGGCCGGTCGGTATCGTGACGTGGCGGTCGCGTATCGCCGATTTCGCCGCCAAGGTGCTCGCCACGGCGCGGGTCCAGCGCATCCACGGCGACCTGCACTGGGGCAACATCCTCTGGACGCCCGATCCGCTCCTCGTCGATTTCGACGATTGTGTGGTCGGGCCGCCGGTCCAGGACATCTGGCTTCTCGCGCGCGGCAACTCCGAGGAGGCGAGAAAGCTCCGTGAGGACCTGCTAGAGGGCTACGAGCTCTTCCGCGAGTTCGACCGCTCGACCCTGGCTCTGTGCGAGCCGCTCCGCGCCATGCGGATCGTCTACATGTCCGGCTGGATCGCGCGGCGCTGGTCCGATCCGTCGTTTCCCCCCGCGTTCCCCATGTTCCGCAACCACAACTACTGGAACCAGGAGTACGAAGAGCTCGTGCAGATCGCGGAGACGCTCGGCTGACCGAGCGCCCGCCCTATCGAAGGACGCCCCTACTTACCTCGGCCGTGGCCTTTGCCGTGCCCGTCTTTGCCGGGCCCGTCTCCGTGTCCGCCCTTGGGACCTCCCGGGCGGGCTTCCTGGTGATCCCCACCCCGGTCCTTTCCGCGGTCCTTCCACGCCCGTTTCTCTGCCCAGTCGTGTCCCCACTCGTGCTCCCAGTGAGGCGGCGCTTCGCGCTGCCACTGCTTCCAGTGGCCGGGCGGAGCGTGGTAGTACCGCACCGGCACGAACAGGACAGGGCGCGGGACGAACTGAGGCGCCACGACGATCCACGGGCCGTCGTGACGGCGGCTCACGTGCCAGCCGCCGTTGGTGTAGATCCAGTACTGGTTGCCGTAGAAGAAAACGTTGCCCGGCACGGACGTCGCATACTGCACCGTCGCGACGCCCGGGACAACCACCAGCGGCGGAGGGGCCGGAAGGCGGATGCCGATATCGATGTGCACCTGCGCGGCAGCGGGCGCCGCGAGGACGAGCGCGAGAAGCGCCAGAAGTGTATAGACCATCGACGACCCCTTCGTTCTTCGCCGGCGGTTAGAGGGAGCTGAGCACCGCGCGCGCCAGGCGCGGCAGATCAGGATCGCGCGCGCCCATGATGAGCACGGTGTCGCCCGGTCGAGCCTCGCTCACGACCCACTGACGCGCGGCCTCGTGATCGCGCGCGTAGCCGCAGTTGAGCCCGGCCGGCAGGTCATCGGCCAGCATACGGCTCGAGATGTCCTTGGCGACCGTTCCGCCCGCGTAGAAAATCTCGGCGTAGCAGAAGCGATCTTGTGGCCGGAGCAGGGTAGGGATGATCGTCCGCAGCTCGCCCCGCAGGAATCGCGCCGGACCGAAGCCGTGAGGCTGGAAGACGGCGACGACGCGCGCCGACCCCGCCTGCGCCGTGGTGAGGGCCGCACGAATCTTCTCGCCGTTGTGCGCGTAGTCGTCCACGACGTGGATGTCGCGCGCCGTCGTGCCGACCAGCTCGAAGCGACGAGCGACGCCCGGGAAGCGCCCGAGCAGGCCGACCACGGTATCGGCGTCGAGGCCGATCTCGAGCGCGACCAGCGCGGCGGCGGTGGCGTTCTCGAGGTTGTGCAGCCCGGGCTGCGGAATGTCCAGGGTCAGATCGCGGCCGCCGTGTCGGAGAACGCCCCGGGCGCGGCGGGGTCCCACGCTGATGACGCGCAGGCGCGCGTCGGCGTCCTGGGACACGCCGTAGGTCGCGGCCTTGAACCGGCGGCCGAGCGCCGCCGCCTCGGGGCAGTCCGCGCCGACGAGCAGCTGCCCGCAGTTGCGCGCGAACGCCGTGAACTGAGGACGCAGCGCGCTCAGCTCGTCGTGGTCACGACTCACGTTGTGGATGACGCCGATCGAGGGATGGTAGCCGACGAGCGTGCCGTCCGACTCGCACGCTTCGGCGACGGCGGGGCCGTCCGCCGGACCCGCCACGAAGCAGCCGCCCGTGCCCTCTCCAACGAAGTCCGCACCACCCAGCACCGTCGCCTTGAGGCGGCCCTCGCGCAGGAGCCAACCGAGCATCCCGACGATGGTGCTCTTGCCGCTGGTGCCCGCGATCGCCACGCCCGGGGCGGCGGTATTGACCACCTCGGCGAGCAGCTGCGGCCTCGGCAGGCACGCGAGGCCGAGCGAGCGCGCCGCCCGCAGCTCCGGCGTGTCCGCTTCGACCGCCGCCGAATAGACCAGGCGATCGATCGCAGCCGTCACGGCCGCCCCGTCCTGCGGGGTCAGCTCGATGCCGATTCGACCAAGCTCGGCCGCGATCTCCTGCTTCTTGCCCTGGTCGAACGCGCGATCCGATCCCTGTACCGCGTGCCCGCGCGCCCGCATCAGGCACGCGAGCGGGCCCATGCCGGCGCCTGCGATGCCGGAGAAGTGATACCGAAGGACCGTCACAGACTGACCTGCTTGCGCGGCTCCAGATGCATCGTCGTCTCCATGTCGCGGGACTCCGTCACCTCTTTGAGGCTCCGGAACGGAAGGTTGAAGACCGGTCGCGACGCCGTCAAGATCATCGCGAAGTTCAGCGCCGCCCCCAGCAGGTGCACCACCGGAAGGGCCAGCAGCTCGAGCATTTCATCGCTCTTGATATGAAGCCAATCCAGATCGCGCCGGAAGTCGTCCGTCGCCGGCCGCCAGAACGGCTCCGAGCGCATGCCGGACGCGTGGGTCGCCTCGACGTCCGTGAGCGGCCGCCGGGCGATGAGGGCCAGCAGCGGAGACGTTCCGTACTGACCGAAGAGGAACCACGTGAGGCCTCGGACGCCGAACCAGCCGACGGTGGCCGTCGCCACCATGGCGCCGTTGTCCTTGGCGATCCACGGCATCGTGACCTCGACCACGCCCCGATACAGGAACATCACCTCAAAGAATATCGCGAACAGCTCGACCCCGATGATCTGGGCGATGAACCGGGGGTCCTTCGTGCGCACGGCGTTGATCAGCGCCTGGACACACGCGAAGCTCGCCAGGACGAGGGCGAGCACCATGACGTACAGCATCGGAAGGGTGAAGCGCGCATCGTCCGTGCCCGAGAGGTCGTTCACCAGAGTCGTGATCCGCGGCTCGAGCGTGTACGTGAACACCGCGGCTTCGAGCGCGCACCACGCGAGCAGCATCATGAACGCGAGCCACGGCACGCCCGGCTTGAAGTAGCCGCGCATCAGCATGCTCGACATCGTGAACGGCGTCCCCACGACGTCGCGGATGAAGGCCATCACCAGGCGGACGGCCAGCCGCGCGATGCCGAGGGCCCAGCCCAGGACCACGCCCACCACGCGAACCATGCCGACCCAGTAGAGCCACACCGCCAGCGCCGCGTCCCACCAGGCCAGGAGGACCAGCGAGACGAAGCGGGTGCGTGACGAGCGGAAGGGCATCGTGTAGACGGAAAGCCCGGTGCACCAGACCGCGACGACACCCAGCAGCACGGGGAACAGCAGGAACACGTATTTGAGGGCTGCCATCCAGCCGGGTTGAGCATCGAAAAAGAAGCTCATGAGCGTCTGCTGCAGTACCGGCACCCAGGCGATTGGCGCCGCCACGAGTTCGGCCGGGCCGCGCCACGCCTCGGGAAGCTTGGCAATGATCCGGTCAATCATCTGTCCCTCCTTCATACGCTGCCTGCATGAGAGCCAATTCCAAAGCTATTCCGCGCAAGGCTCGTCTGGACGGTGGGGGTCGGATCGGGACCCCCCGGTGCGCGGTTTAGGGGCCCTGGCCGCTGGTGCGGCCGGACCAGGAAGACTCATGATGAGCGCCAACCGACGGCTGGGCCGCGGCGGCGGTGGTGCGCTCGACCTTCGCCGGCGCCTGGTGCCGGTGCTCGAGCGCCTGACGCTCGGCCCAGGCCGAGCGCGGGCTCGGGCTCGAAGCCAGCGTCGGGGGCTGCAACAGCGCGAAGTCCGGGTCGATCCGGCGCGTCGCCACGGGAATGACGGTTCCGTGGACACTGCTGACCCGACGCGGCGGCACGAGGTCCGGACGGCCGATGCGCCGCAGGATGCGGCTGACGTACTGGCGAGTCTCACGGTAGGGTGGAACGCCGCCGTAGACCATGACGGCCTGCTCGCCCGCGTTGTAGGCGGCGAGCACCACCGGTAGATTGCCGCGATAGCGGTCCATCAGTCGGCGCAGGTGGCGAACGCCGCCCTCGATGTTCTCGTACGGGTCGAACGTGTCCGACACGCGCAGACTCGAGGCCGTGCCCGGCATGAGTTGCATCAAGCCGCGGGCGCCGCGCCGCGATACCGCGCGGGGGTTGAATTCCGACTCGGCTTCGACGATCGCGGCCACCAGAATCGGCGGAATCTCGTACCGCACGGCGACTTCTCGAATGTGCGCCTCGATCTCGACGATCTCTGTGATCTCGATGCTCGAATCGGTCGCTTCGACGGTCTCGCGCGCCATCCGCATGATCTCGGACTCCGGCTGATTCGTCCGCGACCCGAAGTAGCCGTACGCCGGGACGATCGTCATCAGCAAGACTCCGAGCCCCAGCGCGTGGCGCGCGAGCGGCGAGAGAGGGTCTCGCTCGAGGCGTCGGATCGTCGCTTTCGGTCCGTCCAAGAGATTTCCTCCGGGTTTGATGCCTGGCAAACATCGGTCTGGATGGGTCTCTACGCAGCACCCCTCGAGAACGCAACCCCAATGCCAGGAGTCAGAATTGACAAAGACTCTATTTATCGCCTGGATGCACGGCAGCGTGGCGCAGGGAGCACTGACGGTACGGGTCAGTGAGGCGACACGGCCGTGTCATCCGGTCCCCGTCGTTTCCGGAAACCCGGACGAGAACTAGACGCGGTCGCGAAGTACGCCGCGGCTCGAGGCCGGGCTTCCCTCGACGCCGCCCCAGCTGCGCAGCCCGAGGTTCGCGCATTCGATGAAGCAATCGAGAGCCGTCGTCAGCTCCGCGCGGGTCTTCGGGCGGACGAGCTCGAGGGTGACGTCGTTACCGTTGAAGACCGCGTGGGCGACGCGCAGGACACTCGAGCCCGCGTGGCCCTTGAACGTCTTGATCCAGCTTTGATCGGGCGGCCTGTTCACCCTGAAGCGGACGAAGACGCGGTTGTCGGAGCGCTTCTCTTCGAACGTGGGGTCGCTGACACGCATGATCGGCATGACAACTCCACGCCATTGGCTCGCCGGAGACGATGGAGCACTCCAGGCGTCTCGCAGCTTGCGCGACGGCCATGACGCCCGAGCCCTTCGCCCGGCTGGCTCGACGCGAGAACGCGAGGCGTCCGGCGCCGAGCCTGAATGGAACGAGTGCGCTACTGCGATGTTCGAAGACCTACCGGCTGGTAGGAAGCACGAATTGAAGAGTCAACGGGTATGGAAGCATAGGACCACGAATGTGTCCAGAGGCGCTTTCTTGATACGCTAGGGCTCCGCTTTCTCAAGAATGAGAGCGCACGGAGGGCTTCGATGAAGCATCGCATCGCGGCGATTCCCGGTGACGGAATCGGTAAGGAAGTCGTGCCCGAAGGCATGCGCGTCCTCGACGCCGCCGGACGGCGGTTCGGGTTCGAGATCGAGTGGACGACATTCGACTGGAGCTGCGAGCGCTACACGGAAACCGGTCGCATGATGCCCGAGGACGGTCTCGAGCGTCTCCGACAGTTCGAGACGATTTTTCTCGGCGCCGTCGGCTTCCCGGGCGTGCCGGACCACGTGTCGCTCTGGGGTCTCTTGATCCCGATCCGCCGCGGATTTCATCAGTACGTCAATCTGAGACCCGTGCGCCTGCTCAAGGGCGTCAAGTCGCCGCTGGCCGGACGCGGGCCCGCCGACATCGACATGCTGATCGTGCGCGAGAACAACGAGGGCGAATACTCGGAGATCGGCGGGCGGCTCTACCGCGGAGCGCCGGAAGAGCTCGCCGTCCAGCAGTCGGTCTTCACGCGCAAGGGCTGCGACCGCATCATGCGCTACGCGTTCGAGCTGGCCATGAGGCGGCCGCGCCGCCACGTGACGTCGGCGACCAAATCGAACGGGATCATCCACAGCATGCCGTACTGGGACGAGCGGTTCGCCGCCATGGCGAGGGACTACCCTACCGTCAAGACCGCGCAGTACCACATCGACATCCTGACCGCCCACTTCGTCCAGCATCCGGACTGGTTCGACGTCGTCGTCGGCTCGAACCTTTTCGGCGATATCCTCTCCGATCTCGGTCCGGCGATCGCCGGCTCGATCGGGCTGGCGCCGGGCGGCAACATCAACCCCGAGAAGGAGTACCCGTCGATGTTCGAGCCGGTCCACGGTTCGGCACCCGACATCGCGGGCAAGGGCGTGGCCAATCCGATCGCGCAGATCTGGACGGGCGCGATGATGCTCGAGCACCTCGGCCATCCGGATGCGGCGCGCGCGGTGGTGGCGGCGGTCGAGCGGCTGGTTGAAGAAGGCAAGACGCTCACTCGTGATCTCGGCGGCCGCGCGGCGACCAGCGAGGCCGGCCAGGCGATTGCCGGGATGATCTAGCGAGATCGCCCGCGTGAACTTCTTCGGTCACACCGTGCTGGCCGTTCGGCGGTGCGCGGATCCGGCCTTCGTGCTCGGATCGATGCTGCCCGATTTCGCCTCGATGATCCGCGCGCGCCCGCCGGCCACGGAGCACGCTCACATCGAATCCGGCATGCAGTTTCACTGGATGACCGACCAGGCGTTTCACCGCTCCGCCCCGTTCCTGGCGCTCACCCGGCAGGCGGTCGCGTGGCTGGCGGCGCGGGGGGTTCGGAGCGGTAGTGCGCTCGCGGTGGCGCACGTCGGCGTCGAGGTCTTGCTCGACTCGGCGCTGGCCGACGACGAATGCGCCCAGCAAGCCTATCGGGCAGCGCTCGTGGGCGCCGCGCACGACGACCTCGGTCGGTTCGTGGGGTGGGCCTCACACGAAGAGCGCGCTCGCTTCGACGGACTCCGGACTCGACTGCTCGCCCGCGGCGCCATCACCGCCGACATCGCCCCCGAAACCGTCGCCGAGCGGTTGCGTTACGCGCTGGCCGACCGGCCGCGGCTGTCCCTGGACGACGCGTCGGTTCTGACGGTGCGAGAGTGGGCCCGTATCGCCCGGCCCGACGTCGACGCCTGCGCCGCCCCCCTGGTGAAAGACTTGACCGCGCAGCTTCTGTAACGTCTCGTCACCATGGCCGCGGACCCTTTTCAGCGGCCCTGGTCGTTGGAGAGAACAAGCGTGCCCGCCGCGGACAGCATTCCGCCCATCCCGTTCACGAGCGAGAGCTTGGTGTTCGGGACCTGCCGCGGGCCGCACTCGCCGCGAAGCTGCCGCGTCGCCTCGATGATCGGGAAGATGCCGTACATGCCGCTGTGCGTGTACGAGAGCCCGCCACCGTTCGTGTTGATCGGCAGCTTGCCGCCGGGCGTCGAGCGTCCCTCGGCGAAAAAGTGCACGCCCTCGCCGCGCTTGGCCAGGCCGAGCGCCTCGAGCATCAGCGGCGGACCCGAGGTGAAGGCGTCGTAGAGCATGATGTGGTCGAAGTCGGTCGGCTTCACGCCCGCCATCGCGAACGCCTTCTCGCCGGAGCGCTGCGTGGCCTCGCTGAAGGTGAGGTTCCGCATCTGCGTGAGCATGACGTGCTCGCTGCCCTCGCCGGCACCGCGCACGTAGACCGGCTTCTTCGCGCAGTCCTTCGCCCGGTCGGCGCGCGTCAAGATGACGGCGCCGCCGGCGTCGGTGACGAGACAGATGTTCAGGATGTTGAACGGCCAGACGACCGGCCGGGAGTCGAGCACGTCCTTCACGGTGAGGGGCTCGCGATTGCGCGCCTTCGGATTGAGCGCGGCCCACTTCCGGGTCGAGACCGCGACCTGCGCCCACTGCTCGAGCGTCGTGCCGTATTCGTGCATGTGCCGGGTGGTGATCAGTCCGAAGTACGTGGGCGCGCCGCCGAAGCCGTAGGGGAACTCGAACTGCCCGGGGAGCGCCGTGTCCCGCCGCGGCGACACGCCGACGCCCGAACGTCCGGACTCGCCATGGCAGACGACGGCCACGTCGCAGAGGCCGTGGTAGAGCGCCACCATCGCGTGGCCGACCATGATGATGAAGGAGCAGCCGCCGACGGTCGTGCCGTCGACGTAACGCGGCACGACGCCGATCGCCTCGCCGATGGTCGCCGGCGAGTGCTGGCCGGCGGTGAAGATCCCGTCGATGTCCGACACCTTGATGCCGGCGTCCCGCGCGGCGTTGGTGATCGCCTCGACGTGCAGGGTGAGCATGCTCTTTCCCGGCAAGGTGCCGAGCTCGTCGCTCTCGTCCACGCCCACGATGCAGACCGTGTTGCTGAGCTCCCGCATCCGCGCGAGGTCGCTCATCGCGCACCTCCCGCGGGCCGGAACATCGGCAGGCTGATCTCGTCCGTGAGCTTCTCGAAGCAGACCTCGACCGGCATGTCGCAGCGGATCTGCTTGGGATCCGGCGCGATGCCGACCAGATTGCTCAGGATGCGCGGCCCTTCCTCGAGCTCGACCATCGCCAGCACCACCGGCGTCTTCACCTTGAAGGCCTTGTTCAGGATCTGGTGGGCGATCTCGAACGAGAACAGGCGGCCGCGGCCCGTCGCCTGCACCCAGCCGATGTCGCGCGAGGCGCAGAACGGACACGCCACGCGCGGATACATGAAGGGCTTCCCGCAGGCGCGGCACTTGGGGATCATGAGCTTGCCGTCCCGCGCGCCTTCCCAGTAGGGACGGCACTCGGGTGTGATCGGAGTCGGGAGCGGGCGTTCGAGGTCCATGGGCGAGGATTCTACACGCAAGCTGGGGTAAAGTACCGCCCCGAGGAGGCAGGCCACCCATGGCACGGAAGCAGGACGTTCCGAAGGCCCGGCCCGTGACCGCCGACGACGTGGATCCCCGCCACCGCTGGGACCGGCCTCTTCAAGCGCCCGGCCACACGCAGGTGGATTTCGAGGAGCGCGTCGACTTTCGGCGCCTGCACGCCTATCGGTTGGGCCGCGCGCGCCAGGCGCTGGCGCGGTCGGGCCTCGGCGCGATCCTCGTGTTCGATCAGTACAACATCCGCTACCTCTCGGGCACCGTCATCGGGGAGTGGGCGCGCGACAAGCTCACGCGCTGGTGCCTCTTGACCGGCACCGGCGAGCCGTGGGTGTGGGATTTCGGCTCGGCCGCGCGCCACCATCGGCTCTACACGCCGCAGGTCCCCGCGCGTCAATCTCTCGCGGGCATGGTCGGCATGCGCGGCGCGGTCTCGCCCAAGGCCGGGCTCTTCCAGAAGGCGGCCGCCGAGATCCGGGACATCCTGAAGGCTGAAGGCGTCTCCGGGATGCCGCTGGGCATCGATCTGGTCGAGCCGCCCTTCTTGTTCGCGCTCCAGGAGCTCGGCGTCGAGGTGCGCGACGGTCAGCAAGTGCTGCTCGAAGCGCGCATGCTCAAGAGTCAGGACGAGCTCACACTCTTGAACATGGCGGCGGCGATGGTCGACGGCGTCTATCAAGACATCTTCGAAGCGCTCAAGCCCGGCGCGCGCGAGAACGACATCGTCGGGCTCGCCACCAAGCGCCTCTACGAGATGGGCTCGGACTGCGTGGAGGCGATCAACGCGATCTCGGGCGAGCGGTGCAGCCCGCACCCGCACAACTTCACCGACCGGATCATCCGCCCGGGCGACCAGGCGTTCTTCGACATCATCATGTCGTACGTCGGATACCGGACCTGCTACTACCGCACCTTCAGCGTTGGGCGCGCGACCAAGCCGCAGATCAGCGCCTACAAGAAGGCGCGCGAGTGGATGGACGAAGCGATCGCGCTCATCAAGCCCGGTGTCGCCACCGACAAGATCGCGCGCGCGTTTCCGAAAGCCCAGGAGATCGGCTTCGACAGCGAGATGGCCGCCTTCGGGCTCAACTTCTGTCACGGCATCGGCCTGGGGCTCCACGAGCGGCCGATCATCAGCCGCCTCAACTCCTTCGACGATCCGATGGAGCTGCAGGCCGGCATGATGTTCGCCGTCGAGACGTACTGCCCCGCGACCGACGGCATGTCCGCCGCCCGGATCGAAGAGGAAGTCATCGTGACGCCGAGCGGGGCTCAGATCATCACGCTCTTCCCGGCCGACGAGCTTCCGATCGCCAACCGATACTAGACACCACCGAGGTCCTGACCATGGCGCGAGCGACCCTGAACAGCATCGACATCGACTACGCGGTGAGCGGGCACGGGCGCCCGGTGATCCTGAGCCACGGCTACGGTGCCACCGGGCGCATGTGGGACGGCCAGCGCCAGACGATCGGCGATCGCTACAGGCTCATCACCTGGGACATGCGCGGCCACGGGCAGACGGAGAGCCCGGACGATCCGGCGCGGTACTCGACCGAGCTGACGGTGGCCGACATCCGAGCGCTTCTGGCTTCGCTCGGCGTGAGCCGCGCGGTGGTGGGTGGGCTCTCGCTCGGCGGCTACATGTCGCTCGCGTTCTACCTGGCGCACCCCGAGATGGTCGAGGCGCTGATCATCTGCGACTCCGGGCCGGGCTATCGCAACGCCGAGGCCCGCAACGCGTGGAACCAGCGCGCCAACGAGCGCGCCGGCACTCTGGAGGCGCGCGGGCTCGAGGCGCTCGGCGGCCGGAGCCGCGAGGTGCGCGACGCGCTCGGCCATCACAAGAGCGCCCAGGGGCTCGCGCACGCCGCGCGGGGCATGCTGGCGCAGCAAGATTCGCGGGTGATCGACGGCCTGGCGTCGATCAAGGTCCCGACCTTGATCATCGTCGGCGACCAGGACACGCCGTTCCTGGCGCCGTGCGAGTACATGGCGAAGAAGATTCCGGGCGCTCGGCTCGAGGTGATCTCCGGGGCGGGGCACGCCTCCAACCTGGATCAGCCGGAGGCCTTCGACCGTGTGCTACTGAGCTTTCTGAGCTCGCTTCCCGGCTGAGCCGACCGACGTGGCGGCGTTCAGCCCCTCGGCAGCCCGAGCACGCGCTCACCGATGATGTTGCGCTGGATCTCGCTCGTGCCTGCCGAGATCGTGTACTGCCGCGCGGCGAGGATGCGGTTGAACCAGCGCGGCGCATCCGGCACCGTCGACGACGCCTGATTCACGAGCACGTGCATGCCCAGGAGCTCGCCGGCGGCGTCGGCGATCCGCACGCCGAGCTCTGAGCCGCTGAGCTTCAGCACGGAGCCCTCGGGCCCAGGCGGCTCGCCGCGCAGCTGGCGGGTGAGACTCCTGAGCCGCGTGTACTTGAGCGCTTCGGAGTCGATCGCGAGCTGGGCCAATCGCTGCCGGATCGCCGGATGATCCCACGCGGGCCGCCCGTCGATCTCCACCTGCCGCGCCAGCGCGATCAGGCGCGCGATCTGCGCCGTATGGCTGCGGCCGCCGGCCGAGTGGCGCTCGTACATGAGCGTGGTCGTCGAGACCTTCCAGCCCTGATTGACCGGTCCGAGCAGGTTCGCCTTCGGCACCACGACGTCGGTGAAGAAGACTTCGTTGAAGTGGTGGTGTCCCGTCATCAGGACGAGGGGCCGCACGCTGACCCCCGGCGTCGTCATCGGCACGAGCAGACAGCTGATCCCCTGGTGCTTGGGCACGTCGGGGTTCGTGCGCACGAGCAGGATGATCCAGTGCGCGAAGTGCGCGCCCGACGTCCACACCTTCTGGCCGTTGACGACGAAGTGATCGCCCTGGTCGATGGCGCGGGTCCGGAGGCTTGCCAGATCGGAGCCGGCGCCGGGCTCGGAGAAGCCCTGGCACCAGATCTCGTCGGCGTTGAGGATCGCGGGAAGGTGCCGGCGCTTCTGCTCCGCGGTGCCCCAGTGGATGATGGTCGGGCCCACCAGGCTCAACCCCATGTTCCCCGGCAGCACGGGCGCGCGGGCGGCGGTGTACTCCTCGTCCCAGATGACGCGCTCGATCAGCCCGGCGTCGCGACCCCCGTATTCCTTGGGCCAGGTGACGCCGACCCAGCCCGCCGCGTGCATCGTCTTCTGCCAGACGCGGCGGCGCTCGAACGTCTCGCGATCAGACGCGACGCGATCGTCGGAGGCGTCGTCCAGGCAGAGCTCGTCGGGAAGGTTCGCGGCGAGCCAGTCGCGGAATTCTTTGCGAAAGCTCTCGTGCTCGGTGGCGAATTCAAAATCCATGGTGGACGCGAATCGAGGCTAGTCGGCGTGCCCGCCCGCTGTCAAGGGCTCGCGGCGATTCACTCTTGAATGTTCACGAGCGTGAGTGTAGAGTCCGCTTCGGTCACACGGCGCGACGAAGGTCAGAGAAGCGCGAAGAAGTCGAGGAGAGTGTCGCGACACGGTAATGCACCTCTTGCTCCTCCGTTCGCTGTTCCGGGAGATGATCTCCGACCTCGCCGGACCCGCGCCCACGGCGGACGAACCGAACAGAGGCGGCATGACGCGCTATCTGATCGTTGTCGCGCGAACGGAACCCGCGGTCTACGAGCATCTCCGCAATCGCCACTTCGGCGACTCAAAGGTGCGGGTGATGCTCGACCGGCGCGGCGCGGTCGAGTACGACTCGTCAGACAGCGCACCGCCGGTCGACCGTCGTCGCCGCCGCTCCTCGCTCATGACCGGCGCATCACACGAGCTGGTCGCGCTCGCATCCGAGGTACTCGCCGAATCTCCGATACTCGCCGAATCTCCGACGCCTAACCCTCAACCCCGCGCTCCCTACGAGGAGGCACCACGCCAGATGAGCCAGATCGAGACCGTGGATGACACGCAGCGGACTACCCGCTGGCTCGCTGAAAGCCAGTACCAGCTCAGCCATGTGATTCCGTCGCTGGTCGAGGAGCGCGATCGCCTGCGGCGCGCGCTCGAATCGCGGGAACAGGAGTGCGAGCGACTGGGCGGGGAGCTCGGCGAGCTGCGCCGCGTCCAGGGCGCGCTCCAGGGCGAGCTCGACGCTCTTCGGGGTGAGCGCACGGCGGTGGCCGAGGCCTTCGGCGGTGTCGTGGACATGCTCGGGCAGATGCATCGGCCGCTGGCCGACATCGCGCGGCGTCTGCAGACGACGCCGCCGGTTCCCGTCTCGCAACAAGACTAGCGCTCCCGTCGCCTCGCGAGCGTCGCGGGGCTGCGGGCCGGCGGGAGCGAGGGTCTCTTCAGCCTCGTTGGAGGCACGCTGCGGGTGTCTTCTTCGTCGGTCGACCAGGCTGCCATGGCGCCCACGCGCCTGGCCGGTCGGCGGCGTGTCCCGTATGATGCGGGCATGGAACGAAAGACTACCAAGCGAACTCGAACTCGCCGACGCCGCCCCCCGAAGGCGGCCGTCCCCTCCAAGGCCGCCTCCGTTCGCCTTGAGCCGCTCGACCAGCTCCCCGTCGCCGCCGAGCCTGAGCCGTCTCTGCCGATCATCGCGCCGGAGCCCATATTCGCGACGCGCGTCGAGCCGCCGGCGCCGGAGCGGCTTCGGCCGACGGCCCGCCACGCGATTTTCTTCGACGTGGAGAACACCAGCAACCCCGCGCATATCGAGCGGGTCGTCGGACGTCTCGCCATCGATCACGTCGGCCGGAGCACCGAATTCTTCGCCGTCGGCAACTGGCGCGTGATCGGACACGAGACGGGGCGCGTGCTCGCCCGGTTCGGCGCTCAGCTCCTCCACAGCGCACCCTCCACCGGCGTCCGCGACTGGAGCGATCTCCGGATCGCGGTCAGCGCGGGCGTGTGGCTCGCCGGGGCGCGGCCGGGTGACGTGCTCGAGATCGTCTCGGACGATCGCGCGTTCGATGCGGTGGGAGACGTCGCGGCGGCGCTCGGCATCACCTTTCAGCGGCTGACCGCGCGGACCTTGGCGGTGGCGCCGCCGGCCGAGTCGAGCCGTCCCGCGTCGGGAGGCGACCGAGGCCGCCGCCGCGGGCGCCGTGGTCGGCGCGGCGGGCGATCGGCCGGCCCGGAGATGGAGCCGCGACGGGTGGAGACGGTCCGCCATACACCCGCACCGGACCCCGTCGAGTCGGACGAGGGGCACACGGCGCCGCACGACGAGCTGGTGCTCCTCGTCCGCGAGCTCGCCGAGCGCGCGCCAAATGGCGCCGTCCTCATCGACAACGTGGCGCGCGCCCTGAAGGCGCGCGGCTTCAGCCGCCCGCCGGGTTCGCCGCGGCTCGTGACACGGCTCCGGCGCATCAAGGAGCTATCGGTGAGCCCGACGGGAATGATCTCGCTCGTGCCTGGCGCGATAACGCGTGCCGAGCCCGGGCCGCCGCCCGAGCCGGCAGCCGAGGTGATGGCGGACGGCGAGCCGGAGGCGGTGCCGGCGCCGGCGCCGCGACGAGGCCGCCGGCGCTCCCGGCGTGGCGGCCGCGGGCGCCGACGCCCGACCCCGGCCGCGGGCGCCTGAGGAACCCTCAGGACACCAGAATCGCTTTCGCGCGGTCGCGCAGCGCGTCGGGCAGCGGCGTCGGCCGCCGAGCATCCATGTCGAGGTGCACGCCGAGCTGATCGAGGGTGGCGACCCGCTCGCCGGTGCGCTCGTTCGTCATCACGTGCACGAGGCGCATCGAGGAGTTGCCGACGTGCGCGAGCCCCGAGCGCACGCGGACCGGATCGCCCGGCCGAAGCGCGCCGCCCAGATCCAGCTGGAATTCGAACGTCGAGAAGCCGCGGCGCTCGTTCCGCATGTAGCCCGGTGTGATCCCGAACACGGCGGTCGCGTGACCGTTGGCGGCCGAGAAGCGGTGGATGTAGTGCATCAGCCCGACCTGGCCGAAGACATCGACCTCATCCGGCTTGACCGTATCGCGCGCGCTTTCGTGGAAGCCGTCGAGCCCGCCGGGCCTCGGCCGGCGCTCGCGCGCCGGGACGTCCCACTCGACCCGTCGCTGCTGGGCCGTCCGCCGCTGCGGGGCCGGTAAGGGCCGGGCGATGCCTCGCCGCGCCACGTGGCGGAGGCGCTGCTCGACCGTCGTGCAAACCTCGCCGGTCTCGGAGTTGTAGAGCTTGTGCCCGAGGACGAGCGCGTCGCGCTCGACGGCGATGATCCCGCTGACGATGTGCATGATGTCGCCGACACGAAGCTCGCGGACGTAGCGCACGTAGCAATCGGCGGTGACACAGAGACTGCCGCGTCGCCGGGTGTACCCCGGGCCGAGCCCGAGCGAATCGAGCATGCCGAGCGTCGCGTCGCCGAGCCGGGCGAAGTAGAACGCGACGGTCAGGTGGTCGTTGTGGTCAACCTCCCAGCGATAGACGATCCCGCGATATGTTTCGAGCCAGCCGTTCACGGTGGCCTCCTCCTCGATTCGATCGCGCAGCCTGCCGCGATCCGAGTAAGCCTACACGAGTCGGCCCGGACCTGGCGCCGGGTGTTAAGCTAGTTGTATCGGAATCGAGTGAACGACCCGGGCTGCAAGGGCCCGACGGCGCGCTGGAACGGGTCGGGCGATGACCGAATTTCGGAAATCAGCAGGGTTCTGGCGGCTGGCCCTCCTGACGCTGGCCTACTTCGCCGCGGGCAAGTTTGGCCTCGCTCTGGCGGTCGTCAACGCGAGCGTCTCTCCGGTGTGGCCGCCCACCGGGATCGCGTTCGCGGCGTTCCTGCTGCTGGGACCTCGCGTCTGGCCCGCCATTTTCGTCGGCGCGTTTCTCGTGAACGTCACCACGACCGGATCGGTCCTCACCTCGCTCGGCATCGCGATCGGCAACACCTTCGAGGGACGTCTGGGCGCCGAGCTCGTGCGGCTCTTCGCGAACGGCCGCAGCGTCTTCAACCGCGCTCAGGACGTCCTCAAGTTCGTCGTGCTGGGCGGCCTGTTCAGCACGACCGTGGGCGCCACGATCGGCGCCAGCAGCCTGACGCTCGGGGGCAACGCCGGCTGGCGCGACTATCCGGCGATCTGGTTCACGTGGTGGCTCGGAGACGCGGTGGGCGCGCTGGTCGTCGGTCCCCTGCTGGTGCTCTGGTGTGAGCGCCTCGAAATGCCGCGCAGTCGATGGCGCGTGCTCGAGGGGGCGGGTCTGTTCGCGGTGCTGCTCACAGTCGGGACCTTCGTGTTCTGCGGATTCGTCGGCCAGCCGCTGACCTTCTTCTGCCTGCCGCCCCTGATCTGGGCGGCGTTTCGCTTCGGTCAGCGCGAGACGACGGCCGCGATCGCGCTCCTGTCGGTGCCGGCGATCTGGGGCACGGTGCGAGGCCTCGGTCCGTTCGCCGGCGCCTCGCCGAACGAGTCGCTGCTGCTCCTGCAGACGTTCCTCGGCACGATGGCCGTGATGAGCATCTCGATCGCCGCCGTCGTGGCGGAGCGCAAGCGTGACGAGGCGGCGCTGGCCCACCTGGCGTCGATCGTGGAGTTTTCCGACGACGCGATCGTGAGCACGACGCTCGAAGGCCTCGTCACGAGCTGGAACGGGGGCGCCGAGCGTCTGTACGGCTATGCCGCGGCCGAGGCGGTCGGCCAGCCGATCTCGGCCATCGTGCCCCCGGATCGGCCGAACGAGCTGCTGCGCGTGCTGGCTCGCCTCGAGCGAGGCGAGCACATCCAGCCGTACGAGACGTCCCGGGTGCGAAAGGACGGCACGCGCGTCCAGGTCTCGGTCACGGTGTCACCGCTCCGCAGCTCGTCGGGCGACATCATCGGCGCCTCCGCGATCGGGCGCGACGTCACCGAGAAGAAGCGCGTGGAAGCGGCGCTGCGGGAGGCGGAGACGCTCCGGTCTGTCGCGAGCCTGGCGGTGGCCGCGGCCCACGAGATCAACAATCCGCTCACCGTCGTGTGGGGCGAGCTCCAGCTGCTGTCGTCGGGATGCGGGGGCCCGCTGGAGTGGACGGGTGGCGGCGATGATCGAGGCGCTCGAGCGGATTCGCGAGGTCGTCGTGCGGATGAATCAGATCACCCGGCTCGTGCCGGCGGAGCGCCAGCGCCATCTTCCCGAGATGCTCGACCTCGGAAAATCGAGCGGGCGCGTCGAGCCGCCCGACAATCCCGATCGTTCTCGCTAGATGTGAACGCCCTTCATCTGCGCCTCGGGATAGCGCGTCCCCGCGGCGGCGCCGGACGGGATCGCCTCCGCGATCCGCTGGACATCGCGCGCGTCGAGCCGTAGCGAGGCGGCGTTCACGTTCTCCTCGAGGCGTTCCTTCCGTTTGGTGCCGGGGATGGGAACGACGTCCGGGCCCTGCGCCAGGAGCCAGGCGAGCGCCAGCTGACCCGGGGTGCAGCCCTTTTCCTTCGCGATCGGCTCGATCCGGCGCACCAGATCGAGGTTCTTCGCGAAGTGCGCTTCCTGGAAGCGCGGGTGATCGCGCCGCCGATCGTCCGACGGGATGTCGCCGAGGCTCCCAACGCGGCCCGTGAGCCAGCTGCGCCCCAGCGGCGAGTAGGCCACGAACGAGATACCCAGCTCGCGCAGGGTCGGGAGGATCCCCTCCGCCTCGACCCGATAGAGCAGCGAGAACTCGCTCTGCAGCGCGCTGAGCGGATGGACCCGATGCGCGCGCCGGACGGTCTCGGGCGCGGCTTCGCAGAGGCCGATGTAGCGCACCTTGCCCTGCTCGATCAGCCGCTTCATGCCGCCGACCGTGTCCTCGATCGGGACGGTCGGGTCGATGCGGTGCTGGTAGTAGAGATCGATCACGTCGACGCCCAGGCGCTTCAGGCTCGCGTCGCAGGCCTGGATGACGTAGTCGGGCCGGCCATTGACCGTCGCGCGGCCTTCCGGCGTGCGGACCTGACCGAACTTGGTCGCGAGCACGACCTGATCCCGTCGCCCGCGAATCGCCCGGCCCAGGAGCTCCTCGTTGTGCCCGAAGCCGTACATGTCCGACGAATCGAGGAAATTCACGCCCAGGTCGAGCGCCCGGTGCACCACGTCGATCGACTGCGCGTCGTCGTGCTTGCCGTACGTGCCCGACATCGACATGCATCCCAGGCCGAGCGCCGGCACCGAGAGTGAGCTGTGGCCGAGCTGGCGATGGTCCATGGACGCCTCCCTGTTCGGTCGCGCGCCCGGGGCCGTCGTGTCTGCCGCCCGCCGAGGCGCTACGCCACCAAAAGATATCGCGCGATTCTACACCACTGGGCCTCGGGGTCGGCTGGCGCCGCTTGCTACAATATCCTCATGTTTGGATCGACCCGCGGCCTTCTGGAGCGCTCGGCCGACCTTCAGGCAGCGCTGAAGACCGACCCGAACAGCTTTCCGTTCAAGAGCGAGCTGAGCCTGGCGCCGCTGCTCGCGTTCTGGGCCAAGAAGTTCGGGGACGACGCCTCGCCCAAGGGGGTGTTCGTCCGGACGGTGCGCGAGCAGGTGCAAGCAGGTGCCGGAGCTCCTGAGCCCGATCACGGACCTCGAGCGTGATCGAGCGCCACCGCTCCCTGGTCGACGTGCTCATGGCGGGCATCTTTCCCCCGGCCTTCTTCGAGCAGGAGTTCACGGCCGTCCTGGTCCCGTTCCTCCTGAAGAGCTTCTATGCCACGCCGCCGTTCGAGCGCCTGCTGCGCGCCGAGGACGGGTCGCTGCGCGGCCGGGTGAACCTCGACGCGAAGATGATCAGCGCGATGCGGCTCTTCTTCGCTTACGCGCTCGTGCTCGAGCGGATCTACGGGGTCAAGCTCGACGTCGACTATCCGCTGATCCTCACCGCCACCGACCCCGACACCGGGCTCGACCGCCACTTCAAGATGGACTTCGACTGGCGGTTCGTCGAGGTCGAGACCGTCGGTACGGTCCCGGTGCTGACCGATGAGATGCGGCGGCGGCTGCACGGCGACCTCTTCGACACCGAGCTGTTCCGCGAGATCCTGCCGGCCGACCGCTTCGTGTTCCGGGGCTTCACGATCTTCCGGGGCATCGAGGTCACGGACCAGGAAGTGCTGTCCTCGCTCGAGCGCGACCTGATCGACAAGGAATCGATCGTCTCTCACACGCGCTTCAAGGCGCTCCAGGACAAGCTCCGCGTACTCTTCAGGCGGCCCGAGCTGCGTTTCGGGCTGGCGGCGCTCGACGGCGACCAGGTGCTCGTCCTCAACTACGGGGCCGAGTGCGAGCACGCCTGCATCTTCGCCGACTCTCGGCATCACACGGTCGAGGAGTTTCGCGGGTCGGTCTATGAGCGCGCCGTCGTCCAGGGCAGCCCGCTGATCGTCGAGGACCTCACCGAGATGCCCGGGCGCACGCCGGCGGACGACGAGATCATCGAGTGGGGGCTGCGCAACATCATCGTGGCGCCGCTGTTCTACCAGGATCGCGTGATCGGCACGCTCGAGCTCGGCTCGCCGCGGCCGGGTGATCTGGACTGGACCGTTCTGCCCAAGCTCATGCAGATCCTTCCGCTCTTCTCCATGGCCGTCCAGCGCAGCATGGAGGAGCTGAACTCGCGCATCCAGGCGTTCATCAAGGAGAAGTGCACGGCGATCCATCCGGTGGTCGAGTGGCGATTCCGCAAGGCCGTGCTCAAGGGCATCGAGAGCCAGGCCGAGGGCACCGACGACGCGGTGGTCGAGATGGAGCCGATCGTGTTCGAGCGGATCTATCCGCTCTACGCGCTCTCCGACATCCGCGGCTCGTCGACCCAGCGGAGCCTCGCGATCCAGTCGGATCTGCTGGCGCAGCTCAGGCTGGCCCGCGACGTGATCCGCTGGGCGCACGACGCCCGGCCGCTGCCCGGCCTGCACGAGCTGCTCTACCGGATCGACAAGCACGCCGCCAAGATCCAGACCAACCTCAACTCGGGTGACGAGGTCTCGGTCATCGCGTTCCTCCGGTCGGACGTCGAGGGGCTGTTCGACCACCTGCAGACCTTCGGGCCCGGCGTGCGCGAGCGGGTCGAGGCCTACCGGGCCGCACTCGACCCGCGGATCGGCACCGTGTACGACCGGCGCCAGCTGTTCGAGGAGAGCGTGACCCGTCTCGCCGACGGCATCTCGTCGTACCTCGACCTCGAGGAGCAGACCGCGCAGACGATGTTTCCGCACTACTTCGAGAAGCAGAAGACGGACGGCGTGGACCACCAGATCTACGTCGGCGCCTCGCTGCTCGAGGACGGCAAGTTCGACCCGCTCTATCTCAAGAGCCTCCGCCTCTGGCAGCTCATGGTGACGTGCGGCGTCGCGCTGCGGGTGAACCGGATCAAGGAGAAGCTTCCGATCCCGCTCGAGGTGACGCACCTGGTGCTGGTCCAGCACGCGCCGCTGTCGATTCGCTTCCGGTTCGACGAGAAGCGGTTCGACGTGGACGGCGCGTACGACATCCGCTACGAGATCGTCAAGAAGCGGATCGACAAGGCCCTCATCAAAGGCTCCGCCGAGCGGATCACGCAGCCCGGGAAGATCGCGATCGTCTACTCGCACTCCGCGGAAGGGCACGAGTACCGCGGCTACATCGAGTATCTGCAGTCGCTCGGGTACTTCACGGGGGAGGTCGAGGACGTCGAGCTCGAGGAGCTGCAGGGCGTGCACGGCCTGCGGGCGCTCCGGGTCACCATCGACCTGCGCAACCCGCGCCTCGACCGCCGCGTCGCCCTCGGCGATCTGCAGCCCGCGGCCACCGACTCCTCTCGCAACTGACCGTCGGCCGAGCGCGCCGCGCGCTCAGCCGCGGGGCTTCATCCGGTCGCGCGTCACCCCGTCCGCCAGCAAGGCGTCGACGTCCGCGCTCGAGAAGCCGAGCTCCCCGAGGATCGCGCGCGTCTCCGAGCCGAACGGCGCGGTCGCCGGCGCCGCGACGAACCCGCCGCCGTCGATTCTGACGGGCGGCGCCAGGACGCGCACGGAGCCGAGGACCGGATGGATCAGATCGTGGAGCATCCCGTTGGCGAGCGGCTGCTCGTCGTCGAGGAGCTCGAGCGGCAGCTTGACGCCGGCCGCCGGCACGCCTGCCGCCTCGAGCGTCGCCTGCCAGTCGGCGGTGGTGCGCGTCACGCACGATCGCCTCGACGCGGCGGCGCAGCGCCAGGTAGTGTTCGACCTCTCGCGCCGGTCGGTGATCGGCCGCGTCGAGCGCGTCGTCGCTCAGCCCGACCGCGCCGATGAACGCGCGGCGGAGGGCTCGGGCTGCCGCACGCGATCGCGAGAGCGGCGTCGCGGGTCGCATAGGTGCGGTAGTAGACGTTGACGGTGCCGGGTGGACGGATCTGCGGTGTGAGCGCGCGCCTGCTCCGCGTACGGCCGCCCGGCGGCCCGGAGCTCCGCGAGGCGGGCGCGGACCGCGGCGTGGGTGGCGTGGTCCGCCGCGTCGATGCGCACCATGTTGTTGTTCTGGATCAGGAGGGCCGACATCAGGAGCGAGGCGTCGACCTCGCCGCCCCGGCCCGTGTTCGTCCGGCGGAGCAGCGCCGAGGCGATGCCGAACGCCAGGGTCATCGCGCACATGTAGTCGACGACCGGATTCTCGCCGCCGGTCGGGACCCCGTTGTTGACGTTGCCGCCCGCGGCGAGGAGCCCGCTTCGCGCCTGCACCACGAGATCCATGCCGGCCAGCCGCGCGGCCGGCCCGAGGCGGCCGAACGCGCTGACGTTGCCGACGACGAGACGCGGGAAGCGCGGCGCGAGGCTCGGCCAGTCGAGCCCGAGCTCGGCGGCCAGCCCGGGGCGAAAGTTCGTCAGCACGACGTCGGCGCGGGCCAGGAGGCGCTCGACGACGCGGGCGGCCGACGGATGCCGGAGATCGAGCGGCAGCGAACGCTTGCCGCGGTTCCGGGAAAGAAGTGACGGGTCTCGCCGGGCGCCAGCGGTGCCAGCTGGCGCACGGGATCGCCCTCGACCGACTCGATCTTGATCACGTGGGCGCCGCCCTCGGAGAGGAGCTGCGCGCAGAACGGAACGGCGATGAACTGGCCGAACTCGACGACCTCGATGCCGGCGAATGGCCGCGCGTTGTCCATGGCGTGGTAGTGCGCGCGGCAGGCCGTCGGGGCTTCCCCGCCGGCCGAGGCGCGCGTCCAAGCGGTAGCGTAGCCGTGAATCTGCTATGTTCCAAGGGGCGTCACGCATGACTGCGATCGCGGCGGTGGTCTTCGACATCGGCGGCGTCGTGCAGGACTCGCCGCTCCACGCCATCGCGCGCTACGAGCGCGAGCACGGGATCGAGGCCGACGCGATCAACCGCGTGGTGGTCGCAGCGGGTGAAGCGGGCGCCTGGGCGCGGCTCGAGCGGGGCGAGCTCACGATGCAGACCTTCTATGCGCCCTTCGAGGCCGACTGCCGCGCGCACGGCCTCACGGTGGACGGCCGGGAGCTCATGGCGAAGATCGCCGAGGCGAGCGTGCCGCGCCCGCGCATGCTCGAAGCCATCCGGCGAATCCGCGCCGGCGGCCTCCGCGTCGCCGCCCTCACGAACAACTGGGTAGCCGACACGCCGAGGCGCGGGCCCGACGGGGCTGCGACGACGCGCTCGCGCCTCGACCCGCACTTCGACGTCTTCATAGAATCCGCGGTGGTCGGCCTGCGCAAGCCCGATCCGCGGATCTACGCGCTGGTCTGCGAGAAGCTCGGCCTGGAGCCGTCGCGCGTCGCGTTTCTCGACGACATCGGACGCAACCTCAAGCCGGCACGCGAGCTCGGGATGGCAACGATCAGGGTCGACGACCCCGAGCAGGCGCTGCGCGAGCTGGGGGCGCTGCTGGGGCTCGACCTCATTTCCTGAGCGAATTGCTCGACCGCCGCGCGCGAGCGCGCTCCGTCAGAAACGCAGACGCACGCCGCCGCGGAACATGAACGGCTGGCCGATCGAGATGACGCCGTCGGTGGTCCTCCCGGTCGTGATGACCGTATCAAAGATGTTCTCGGCGGCAGCGTAGAGCTCGACGTTCCGGGTGATCGCGCGCGAGATGATGGCGTCCACCACGAAGTAACCGCCGAGCAGCCGCTTGCCCTCGAGGGCGGGCTGCTGCGTCGCGTTCACAACTCGCGCGTCCACGAAGAGATAGCTCAGGAGGAACCGCCAGTCGCCGGCAATGCGCAGGTCGAGCTCGGCCTCGATGCCTCGGATGCGCGCCAGATCGAGGTTCTGGCGCCTGGCGGCACGTCGTCCCCACCGGGCAATCGGGCAGGCGCCCGGTGAGCGTCACGTTCGCGATCAGGTCGTGCACGTCGTTCCAGTAGCCCGTCACCGGCCCTCGAACGAGTTCCCCAGCGGCTGACGCTCGGCCATGGTCACGTCGCTGCGAACGCGGAAGACGCGGTACTGCTCGTTCAACATGGGCACGCGGAAGTTCTGATAGACGGAGGCGCGCAGGGCGGTGGTGGGGGTGAGCATGGAAGAGCGCGGCCAGGCGCCCGCTCGGGATGATCCGCTCGATATCGTTGAAGGTCTGCTCGGCCGGACGCCCGCGGCAGGCGGCGTGTCGTGCCGCGTGCCGTCGTAGCTGTACCAGTAGTCGCCGCGGCCGCCGATCTCCAGCGCCGGGATCGGCGTGTACACGTCCTGCAGGAAGATGCCGCCGATGAATTGCTGGCCGCCGGCATCGCGCGTGCGGACGAAGACGACGCGAAGATTTGACCGCCCGGCGGTGGTAGCGTAGCGGCAGCATGGCGGCCGAGCTCCGCGCGCTGTTCTCACCGGTCCGGGTCGGCTCCGTCACCCTCAAGAACCGCATCTACTCATCCGGCCATGCCGAGGCGATGGCCGAGGGCGGCCGGCCGGGCGATCGCCTCACGCGCTATCACGCGGCCAAGGCGCGCGGCGGCTGCGCGCTCACGATCTTCGGCGGCTCCTCGAGCGTGCATCCCTCGTCGCCCGCCGCGGCGTGGAAGCAGATCGCGAATCACGACGACTCGATCATCCCGGCGTACCGCGCGCTCGCCGAGGCCGTGCACGCGCACGGATGCCTCGTCTTCACCCAGCTCACGCACATGGGACGCCGAGCGCAGGCCGACGGCGAGGAGGCGAACGTGCTGCTGGCGCCGTCGCAAATCCCCGAGCGCGTGCATCGCGACGTGCCGCACGAGCTCGAAGCCGAGCAGATCGCCGAGCTCGTGCGCGCCTTCGGCGCGGCGGCGCTCCGCTGCCGCGAAGCCGGGCTCGACGGCATCGAGCTCTCGATGGCGCACAACCACCTGATCGACCAGTTCTGGTCGCCGCTGTTCAACCAGCGGCTCGACGAGTACGGCGGGAGCCTCGAGAACCGCATGCGCTTCGGCTTCGAGGTGCTGCGAGAGATGCGGCGCCGGGTCGGCCGCGACTTCGTCGTGGGCGCCCGCATCTCGGGCGACGAATTTACGCGGGGCGGCCTCACGGCGGCCGATATGGCCGAGATCGCGCGGCGGCTCGCGGCGTCGGGCCTGGTCGACTTTCTCTCGATCATCGGCGGCGGCGCCCACACCTACGAGCTGCAGGCCGCAGCCGTCCCGAACATGAGCTACGCGCCGGGCGTCTTCGTGCCGCTGGCGGCCGCGATCAAGCAGGCCGCGCCCGGGCTGGCGATCTTTCACGCGAGCCGCATCGTCGACCCGGAACACGCGGATCGGGTCGTGGCGGCAGGGGAGATCGACGTCGTCGGCATGACGCGAGCCCTGATCGCCGATCCCGATCTGCCGCGCAAGGCGCGCGACGGGCCGGCTCGACGACATTCGCACGTGCGTCGGGGCGAACGAGGGGTGCATCGATCGCATCTACCAGGGCAAGCCGGTGACGTGCGTCCAGAATCCGGCCACCGGCCGCGAGCGCGAGCTCGCCGACGTCCAGCCGGCGGCGAAGCCCAAGAAGGTCGTGGTAGTCGGCGGCGGCGTGGCCGGGCTCGAGGCGGCGCGGATGGCGGCCCTCCGCGGCCATCGCGTCGTGCTCTTCGAGAAGACGGCCGAGCTCGGCGGCCAGGTGCTGCTCGCGGCGCGAGCGCCCGCTCGCGGCGAGTACGCCGGCATCGTGCGATTCCTCGCCGGTCAAGTCCGGAAGCTCGGCGTGGAGATCCGGCTCGACGTCGAGGCCACGCCGGGGGCGGTGCTGGCGGAGCGCCCCGAGGCCGTCGTCATCGCGACGGGGTCGCATCCCTTCGTCCCGGCCGTGCCCGGCAGTGACGGCAAGCACGTCGTGACCGATCGCGACGTGCTCGCCGGCGAGGCCAAGGTGGGGGCGAGCGTGGTCGTCGTCGACGACGTGCACACCCAGCAGGCGCTCTCGACCGCCGAGCTGCTCCTCGAGCAGGGCAAGCGCGTCGAGGTCATCTCGCCGCTCTTCTACGTGGGGCAGGACATCGGCGTGACCTCGATCGCGCCGCTCTACAAGCGGCTCTTCACCCGGGGCGTCGTTCTGACGCCAGGCACCGAGCTGCGCGCCGTCGAGGGCTCGGCCGTGATCGTCGCGAACGTCTACTCGGGCGCCGAGCGGCGCATCGAGGGCGTGGACACCGTCGTGCTGTCGGCCGGCAGCCGCTCGACCGACAGCCTCTATCGCGCCCTCAAGGGCCAGGTGCCGGAGCTCCACGCGGTCGGCGACTGCGTCGCGCCGCGCGGCGTCCACCAGGCCATCCTCGACGCCACTCGCGTTGCTCGCGCGATCTGACGGCTGTTTGTTCGAGATGCGTCTACTGACACGACTCTGTCTCGACGCATGAGACCTACTTTTTGCCAATCACCCGCTCGGCATAGGTGTTTTGCTACGGCGCGCGCGGCGCAATAATCACTTCCCGGATGTCCAGCGTCTTGGCCTGACGCGAAAATCGTTCCCATACACGGCGTCGCGATCCCGGATCAAATACCGAGGGCTCTCCTCGAGCGTGCACGCCTCGAGCAGTTGCCGCGCCGTCCATTCCGCAGTCGGGTGCTCCGTGACATTGAAATGCACCAACCGGCGCCGGCTGTGGGTCAGTACCACGAGCACAAACAGCACTCGAAACGTTGCCGTCGGCACCGTGAAGAAATCTAACGCGATCAGATCCCGCGCATGGTTCTTCAGAAACGCGCGCCACGCCTGCGACGGCGGCCTCCGAGGTCGGAGCATGTACTTCGACACCGTCGCCTGCGAGACCGTCAGGCCAGCTTCAGCAGCTCGCGGTGGATTCTCGGTGCACCCCTCAGGGGATTGGCGCGGCTCATCCGCTGAATCAGATCGCGAAGTTCGGTCCTGAATTCTCGGCCGGCAGTGCGGCCGACTCTTCCACGCCCAGTAGCGTCGGAATCCCTGCCGGTGCCAGCCGATCACGGTCTTCCGGCCGTACCATGTTCAGCGAATGCCGCCAGTTCGTCCACAGCCTCCACAGCACAATCCAGAAGATCCGGTCCGTCTCCGCAAGCCGTGGCCGTGGCTGGCGCGCCTTCCATACGGCCAATTGTTGCCGCAGCGCCAGGTTCTCCAGCGCTAACTCACGGTGCGTGCGAGCCAGGCTTCAGGAGCGAACATGTGCGCGGGCAGTGGTCCGTGATGGGCCCAGGCTTGGCAAGCCGGCCCGGGTCGGTCCCCGCGCTCAGCGCTTGAATAGGTTGAAGAGCCACTGCCCCAGCAGGCCGAGGAGCGGCGGCAGGAGCAGCCCCGGGATGCAGCGCGCGAGAGTGAGCGGCCAGCCGAGCAGCGGCGCCTCGTAGGTCAGCATGCGGATCGGGCTCACCAGCGTCTTGGCGGTGAGGAGCGTGATGAGCGGGCCCGCCGCCGCCCCGTGCTTCAGCAGGTTCGCCACAACCGGAAAGAAGACGTAGGGGCCGCCGGGCAGCGCGAGTCCCGCTGCCCACCCGATCAGGATGCCCTGCCCCATCCGCTCGCCGCCGAGCCAGCGCGTCAGCACCTGCGGAGGGATCAGGACTTCGATGAGGCCAGCGAGGAGGAACCCGAGGGCCAGATCGAACCAGACCCCGCGAAGCGAGCCGGCTGCTGGCCGCCACCGCCCGGAGCGGCAGGCCGACGTCGCGCGCGACCGCCACGATCACCGCGGCGACCACGAGCCCGAGGAGGATCCAGGTGCTGGCGTCCACCCGTCGCGTCACGCCGGCGCGGACGATCGCGCGCTCCGGTACTCGAGCTCGGCCCCGGCTCGGCGTCAGCGCCTCGCGGCGCGCCGCCTCGATCAGCCCGTGATCCGGCGCGAGCGAGCAGACCGGATCCGTCGCAGCGGCGTTGCCGGTCAGGTGGAACGCCTGGCAGCGGCAGCCGCCGAAGTCGGCGGTCCGCTGTGTCGCAGCTCCGGCAGGGCTCCGGCATCCACGCCTCGCCGCGGTAGGCGTTGAAGGCCTCCGAGTGGTGCCAGATCTCGTCGAGCGAGCGGTCCTGGACGCGATCGAAGGTGAGCCCGGGCAGCGTGTGCGCCGCGTGGCACGGCAGGACCAGGCCGTCCGGCGTGATCACGATGAAGCGCCGCCCCCAGCCGTCCATGCAGGACTTCGGGAACTCGGCGTAGTAGTCGGGGATCACGAACAGCACCTCCATGCGTCCGAGCAGCCGCTGCCGCGCGGCGCGCGCGACGTCGCGGGCGCGGTCGAGCTGCTCGCGGGTGGGCAGGAGCGCGCGCCGGTTGACCAGCGCCCAGCCGAGGTACTGCGTGTTGGCCAGCTCGAGGCGATCGGCGTGGAGCGACTCGGCGAGCGCGATGATCTCGGGCACCCGGTCGAGGTTCTCGCGGTGGAGCACCACGTTGAGCGTGAGCGGCAGCCCCAGCTCCTTGACCAGGCGGGCCACCTCGAGCTTGCGCTCGAAGCGACCGGAGGCCGGCGATACGGTCCGATTCCGGGGCCCGCGACGTCCTGCACCGACACCTGCACGTTGTCGAGACCGCGGGCCCGCAGCCGCGCCAGCCGCTCGCGCGTGCACGGGATGCCGCTCGTGATCAGGTTGGTGTAGAGGTCGAGCCCGCGCGCGGCCTCCACCATCGCCTCGAGATCGTCGCGGACGCAGCGGCTCGCCGCCGGTGAGGTTGAGCTGCACCACCCCGAGGGCCTCCGCCTCCCGGAACACCCGCAGCCAGTCCGCCGTCCCGAGCGCGTCGCGGTGGCTCGCGTAGTCGAGCGGGTTCGAGCAGTACACGCAGCGCAGCGGACAGCGGTAGGTCAGCTCCGCCACCAGCGTGTACGGCCGCGGAGCGCCGTCGCTCACGGCTCGCTCCGGATGAGCCCGCGCTCGACCATCGCGTGGAGGAACACCAGCACCTCCCGCTCGATGGCGTCCGCGGGCTGGGGCGCGTACAGCTCGGCCAGCCGCTCGACGATCGCGGCCACCGTGTGCTCGCCGGTGCACAGCTTCACCACGTCGGCCGCGGTCGCGTTCAGCACGAGGCCCCGCTCGGGGTAGAGCAGCATGTAGCGGCCGTCCTTGCGATCCCAGCGCACCCGCACCTTGGGAGCCAGCCGCGGCCGCGCCTCCGCGGCGAGGCGAGCGCCGGTCTCAGGCACGCGCGCCGCCCGGCCCCCAGCCCGGCTCCACGTAGACGGTGTACAGGCTGTCGAGCAGGTGCCAGAGGATCTCGGTCTTGCGGATGAGCGCGGCCACGCAGCGGGCCTGGAGCTCGTAGGTGGTGGCGTTGCGGACCACGAAGTCGATGGCCTCCAGCGAATCCTGCCGCGCGCGCGGTGGCCGCGTGCGGAAGTAGTCGAGGGTGTCGCGGCTGATCCACGGATAGTGCCGCTCCCAGGCCAGCACCCGCTTGGTCATCAGGTCGGGCGAGAAGAACTCGGTGAGCGAGGAGGCGACCGCCTCGAGCAGCGGGCGCTCCCGCACCAGCTCGACGTAGCCGTCGCAGGCGAAGCGGACGCCGGGCAGCACGGAGCGGCAGCTCGCCACCTCCTCCCGGTCCAGCCCCACCCCGTCGGCCAGACGCAGCCACAGCTCGAGCCCGCCCTCGCCGGCCGCGTCGCCGTCGTGATCGCGGATGCGCCGGATCCACATCCGCCGGAACGCGGGGTCCTCGGACTTCGACAGGATGATGGCATCCTTGATCGGCACGCGCGTCTGGTAGTAGTACCGGTTCAGCACCCACTGCTGGAGCTGCAACTGGGTGAGCTTCCCGTCGTGCATCAGCACGTGATAGCGGTGATGATCGTGGTAGCGGTACTCGCCCTCCCGCCTCACCCACTCGATGAACTCGTCGCGGCTGAGCGGCGGTCGCGTGCCTTCCGCGGTCATATCCGCACCTCCATGCCGTCTCGGGCGACTTCCCAGCCCGCCGCCTCCACGGTCGCGCGCTCCGGCGAGTCGTCGCGGAGCAGCGGGTTGGTGTTGTTCACGTGAATGAAGATCCGGCGCGGCGCCGCCAGCCCGTGCAGCCGGGCCAGGCTACCGTCCGGGCCCCCGACCGGCAGGTGGGCCATCTGTTCGGCTCGCTTCATCCCGAGCCCGAGCCCGGGAAGCTCGTCGCTGGACCAGAAGGTTCCGTCGAAGAACACGCAGTCGGCGTCCTCGACGGCGCGCCGAACCGCGTCGGTCACCGCGCCGACCCCGGAGAGATAGGCGAGGATCCGCCCCGTCGCGCGCTCGCGGATCCGGAAGCCGACGCTGTCCTCGGGATCGGAGGTGCCGTCGGCCTCGAGGTGGATGGGCAGCTTGCCAAGCATCGCCACGGCCTCGACCAGGAGGCCCGAGGGACGCCCCTCGACGTCGGCCAGCTCCTCCTCGCGGCCGAGCTTGAGCGCCCGCCACGTGACCTGGCCGGGAAAGCGATCGAGGGTCCGGTACAGCACGTTGCCGTCGGTGAACCCGCGGCGCAGGCGATCGGTCGCGTAGATGACGAGCGGATGCGACTCACGCAGCGACAGCAGTCCCAGGCAGTGATCGAGATCGCCGTTCGTCAGCAGGATGGCCGCGATCGGCGAGTGCCGCGGCCCGCGCGGATGCAGCGGCGGGAAGCTCTCGATCTGCTGGCGGATCTCCGGCGAGCAATTCAACAGAAACCACTGGGCGGCGTCGGTGCTGACGGCCACGCATTCCTGGGTGCGGGCGGTGACCTGAAGATCTCCGGCCCGCACGCCGCGGCAGTTCGGGCACCCGCAGTTCCATTGCGGGAATCCGCCGCCTGCGGCCGAGCCCAGGACCCGGATCAGCATCGTCGCTTGCCGGAGACGACACAGCCCTTCCCCCGGCCCAATGGCCGGCGAGAAGGGCTGCGAATCTGAGCGGCTCTGGCCTTAGAAGCGGTCGTCCTGTTCGCGTCCGGGCCCGAAGTCGTCCTGGTAAGCGTTGATCTCGGCGTCCATCCTGACTTCCACGAATTCCGGAGCTTCCCAGGCCATTGCTCTCACCTCCGTTAGCTGAGTCTTAGGGCTCTGCACCGAGCTCCACACGGAGCCACGTGGCGCCGAGTCTAGTTGAAGGCTCCGGGCTGGTCAAGCGCTTTCGGCGGGCGTAGGCCGCGAAGCGCAATTCGCCGTTGTCGAGTGTGCCGAGGCGGCCGCCGATCGCCCCGCCGCCGGTTTCGGTGTGATTGAACTACAGCGGCGTGCCGTTGCTGCGCTCCTCGTAGTAGTAGAAGCCGGAGACGAAGAACGACGCCTCGGGTGTCGCCAAAAGCTCGACCCGGCCGTTGAAGGTCGAGTGGTTCGAATCGGCCTCACACGCCGAGCCGCTGCCCCGGACCACCTCGATCTGCTCGACGCCCAGCATCGGGACGCGGCCCCAGTAGACCCAGCCGCCGAACGCATCGTTGGCGGGCACTCCGTCGAACAGGACGAGCGCCCGGCTGGTGCCGCTCGGGCCGATGCCGCGCAAGGACACGCCCGGCGTGGTCGGGTGCGTGACAGGGCTCGAGGAGCGGCGGAAGAGGCTGAAGCCCGGGACTTGGCGCAGGAGATCGTCGACGGTCTGGGTCCCCGAGTCGTGCATATCGTCGCGCGGGAGGACCGTCACGCTCGCCGGGGCGTTGCCGGCCTTCTGCTCCATCCGGGTCACGGTGACCACGACCGGCTCGAGCTGCGCGGGATCGTCTGGCGCCTGCGCCGCCGCCGGCGACGCGGTGGCGAGCCCGGCGCGCCGCCGCGCCACCGCTCCGAGCCTGAGCCTCGCGAGCTTCGTCGGCATCGTAGGGCGAGCATGCTACATGCGGCGCGGTCTTGACAAGCCACGGCCCGAGACGTATCGTCCGGCCGCGAAGTCCAATCGCTTCCGACCGTTCTCGGTTCGAAGGGAGGCCATCATGCTGCGCTTCACCCTCACGTCGGTCGTGGCCCTCGTCGCGCTCGGGCTAGCCTTCGGGCCGTTCGTCCAGGCTCAGCAGCCCGCGCAGCCACCGCCGCCCTGGAAGCAGGGCCAGCCGGCGTCGATGGCGGACTCCCCACTGGCGCCGATCGCGCAGCCGCCGGCGCCGAAGGCGCCCGGCGAGATCCCGGTCGACAAGATCAAGGTGCCGGCCGGCTTCAAGGTCTCGCTCTGGGCGCACGGCATCAACAACGCGCGCGCGATGACCTGGGGCGACAAGGGCACGCTCTTCGTCTCCAGCCGAGTGGCCGGCAACGTCTACGCCGTCGTCGACAAGGGCGCCAGCCGCGAGGTCAAGCTGATCGCCAAGGGCCTCACCCAGCCGAACGGCGTCGCGTTCAAGAACGGCACGCTCTACATCGCGGAGATCTCACCGATCACCAAGATGGACGGCATCGAGGACAAGCTCGACAACCCACCGGCGGTCGACAGTGGTCTACGACATCGCTGCCGCAGGATCTGCCGCACGGCTGGAAGTACCTGGCCTTCGGACCCGACGGCAAGCTCTACTTCAACATCGGCGCGCCGTGCAACATCTGCATCCCGCCCGACACCCACGCCAACATCTCGCGCGTCAATCCGGACGGCACCGGCTTCGAGTACTGGGCGCACGGCGTCCGCAACAGTGTCGGCTTCGACTGGCATCCGGTCGACCAAGGATCTCTACTTCACGACGCACGCGCGCGACTGGCTGGGCGAGGACGTGCCCAGCGACCGCTTCGACCAGCGCCGAAGAAGGGGCTGCACTTCGGCTTCCCGTACTGCCACCAGGGCGACATCCTCGACCCCGAGTTCGGCAAGGGGCGCTCCTGCGGCGAGTTCGCGCCGCCGCTCATCAAGACGGGGCCGCACGTGGCCGGCAACGGCGTGCGAGTTCTACACGGGCTCGATGTTCCCGGCCGAGTACAAGAACCGCGCGTTCCTCGCCCAGCGCGGCTCGTGGAACCGTACGCAGAAGATCGGCTTCCGCGTGATGATGGTCACCTCCGCCCGGGCGACGTGCCGAAGTACGAGCCGTTCGCCGAGGGCTGGCTGCAGGGCGACCAGGTCTGGGGCCGCCCGGTCTACACGCAGCAGATGAAGGACGGCTCGCTCCTGATCTCCGACGACTACGCGGGCGCGATCTACCGCGTCACCTACCAGCGCTGAAGCGACTCCAGGCATTCGCCGGCGCCTCGGTCGTTGCCGCCGCTCTGGCGGTGACGACCGTCGCGCCCGCGCGCGCCGCCGACCTCGAAGCCGGGCGCCGAAGGTCCGAGCCGTGCAAGGCGTGCCACGGCGCGGACGGCAACGCGACGATCCCGGGGACGCCATCGCTCGCCGGACAGCCGACCTTCTTCACCCACTGGCAGCTGATCAAGTATCGCGACGGGCGGCGCAAGGATCCTCAGATGACGCCCTTCGCCGCGAATCTCACCGACGCCGACATGGCAGATCTGGCCGCCTTCTACGCGGCCCAACGTCCGCTGCCGCGGCCGGCTGCCACCGATCCCGCGAAAGCCGCGACCGGCCGCCAGCTTGCCGAGCAGCACCACTGCGTCTCGTGCCACCGGCCCGGGCTCGTCGGTCACGAGCAGATTCCGCGCCTCGGCCGGCCAGGACCTCGCGTACCTCGTGAAGCTCCTGCGGGGATTCAAGGCGCAGACGGCGGGCGACCTCGACGGCACGATGACGACCGCGGCCCAGCCGCTCAGCGAGGCGGACATCGAGAACCTCGCGCACTATATGGCGGCTTTGCCTCCCACACCGCCGCGTTGATTGGCTCTATCGGCAGGAAGTCCAATGGCTCTTTCCCCGGTTGTGTGCACCGTGTACACGTGGTGGTGTGCGCCGCTGGCCGTCGAGGCTTCCCCGCCGGCCGAGGCGCACCGATAGATCGGGGATGGGCGTCAGAAGGAAGTAAGGCGCCGCCGCCGGGAGGAAGCGGATGAGAACTGAGCACCCGAGTGTCTGCCCGCTCGATTGTCCTGACACGTGCAGCCTCACCGTGACCGTCGAGGACGAGAAGATCGTTTCGATCCGCGGCTCGCGCGCGAACCCATATACGGCCGGCGTCCTCTGCGCGAAAGTGCCCGAGGCGTATCCGGGCTTCGTCCACGGCGAGGGGCGCCTCAAGACCCCCCTGCGCCGGACGGGCGCCAAGGGTGAGGGGCGCTTCGAGCGCGTCTCGTGGTCTCAGGCGCTCGACATCGTGCACGAGCGATTCTCGGCCGTGATCGCCGCGCACGGCCCGCAGGCGATCCTGCCGCTGAACTATGCCGGTCCGCACGGGATGCTCGCCGGCGGCTCGATGGATCTGCGGTTTTTTCACCGGCTCGGCGCCAGCCTGCTCGACCGCCGCCCGCTCTGCGGCGGCATCCGCACGGAGGCGTGGGTCGGCACGTTCGGCCCGACGCCGGGCATCCGGCCCGAGCAGGCCGAGCATGCCAAGCTGATCGTGGCCTGGGGCAGCAACGTGACGTGGTCGAATCTGCACATCGTGCCGATCATCAACCGCGCGCGCCGCGCCGGCGCCAAGCTCGTCATCGTGGATACGCGGCGCACGAAGATCGCCGAGCAGGCCGATCTGCACATCGCGCTCCGGCCCGGGACGGACGTCATCCTCGCGTGGGCGATGGCCGCCGACCTCGAGCGGCAGGGCGGCCTCGACCGCGAGTTCATCGCGCGCCACGTGGACGGCTTCGAGGACTACATGGCGCTCGCGCGCCGCTACACCCTGGCGGACGCGGCGCGGATCTGCGGCGTCGACGAGCGCCTGGTGCGTGAGTTCGCCGAGTGGTACCGGACGATCAACCCGGCGGTCATCACCGTCGGCAACGGGCTCGAGCGCAACAAGAACGGCGGCAGCGGCATCCGCGCGGTCTTCGCGCTCCCGGCGCTCGCCGGCAAGTTCGGCGTGCCCGGCGGCGGGCTGATCAACGGCGCGGGGTTCGCGTTCCCGAAGACGCCGGCGCGCCTGGCGCGGCCGGACTTCGTCCCGGCCGGCACGCGTTTGATCAACATCATCGACGTCGGCCGCCATCTCAACGACGCGACCCTGTCGCCGCCGATCAAGGCGCTCTTCATCTACAACCACAATCCGGTCGTCGTGCATCCCGAGCAGAACGTCCTGCGGCGCGGCCTCGAGCGCGAGGACGTCTTCGTGGTCGGGTCGGACGTGGTCATGACCGACAGTCTCGCCTACGCCGACGTCGTGCTGCCGGCCTGCAGCCACTTCGAGCATCCGGATCTTTTTGCGGCGTACGGGACCCACTGGCTCCAGCGCGCCGACCGCGTGATCCCGCCGCAGGGCGAGGCGCTGCCCAACACCGAGATCTTTCGCCGGCTCGCGGCGCGCTTCGGATTCGACGAGGCCGCGTTTCGCGCCAGCGATGCCGAGCTGATGGACGACGCGCTCGACTCCGCCGACCCGCGCATGGGCGGTAAGCGCCCGAGCGCGATCCCGCTCGATCGCGCGACGCCGATGACGGTCGGCGGCGGTGGCGACGAGGCGATCCTGTTCAAGAACGTGTTCCCGAAGACGGCGTCGGGCAAGGTCGAGCTGGCGTCGCCTTACCTCGAGGGCAAGTACGGCGCGCGCCTGCCGAGCTGGCGCCCGGTCACGTCGTCCTATCCGCTGACGTTGATCTCACCGGCATCGGACCAGCGCATCACGTCGACCTTCGGCGGCCTCCACGTCGCCGACGGCGCGCCGCCGCTCGAGATGCACCCGGACGACGCGCGGGCGCGAAACCTGCGCGACGGCATGCGGGTGCGCGTCTGGAACGATCTCGGCGAGGTCCGGCTGCCGCTCCGGGTGACTGATATCATTCCCCGCGGCGTGGTGTGCACGCTCAAGGGCGCCTGGATGGCGACGAGCGACAACGGGCAGACGATCTCCGCGCTGTGCCCGGCCGACCATGCCGACATTTCCGAAGGCGCTTGCTACAACGACGCGCGCGTCGAGGTGGCGGCCCTCTGAGGACAAGACCATGACTCCACCCGTCGATCCGAATACGGTCCTGATGACCGGCGAGAACTCCTTCATCCGCCTGAGCCACGACGGCGGCAAGACCCAGACGGACCGCTTCAGTCACTGGCGGGTGCTCTGGTGCCCGTCCGGCGCGGGCCACGTGCTGTTCGCCAAGAGCGAGCTCAGCTCCGGCCAGCTGCGCATCTTCAGCGACAATGTCGCGGTGGCGCGCTGGCTCCAGCGAACGATCGAGACGCTCTTGTTCGCCGAGTTCGCCGACCCGAACGCGCCCGTGATCACCGCGGAGTTCGGGCGCTCGGGCGATCCGCGCTCGACCGCGGTGGAGACGGTGGTGTCGGGCGCCGACCGGATCCGCCTGACCTGGTACGACTGCATCGAGCCTTTCGTGCTCAACGCGCCGCCCGGCTTCAACAACCGCCCGATCGGCGTCTTCAGCACGTTCTTCCCGGCGCGCTCGGCTCAGGTCGAGTGGAACGGACGCTTCGCGACCGGCCAGCCCTGGGCGGAGATGCGTGGCGACCGGCAAGGCTCGAGCGCGTGCCTGGCGTGGTCGGAGACCTGGGTCAAGCCGAAGGGGTAGCGCCGCCTACTTCTCAGCGCTGCGGATCGCCGCCGGGCCTCCCTTGACCCCGATGCGCACGCCGGTGTCGCGCAGGGTGGTGCCGTCCAGGCTGAGGACCTGAATCTCCTTCTCGACCATGTTTCCGACGAAGACGCGCTTTCCGTCGGACGAGAACGCCGCGCCCTGCGACCAGTGACCGATCGCGGCCTCGCCCGCCCGCGAGAGGTCGGTGCCGCTCACCCGGAGCAGCACGAGCTTGCCGGCGTCGTTGAAGAAGGGCGAGTCCTTGGGCTTGTTGCTGCCGTTCATCACGACCGCCACGACCATCGAGCCATCGGGCGAGATCTTGATGCCCTCGGGCGTCTGGCCGACGGTCATCGTGCTCGTCACGCGCGGGGGCTTGGCCTTCAGGTCGATGAGGCTGATGGTGTCGGCATCGCCGCCGCCTCGGCCGATGTTGGCGACGGCCGCGAACGCGCCGTTGGACGCGATGTCGATGCCGTAGGGCCGGATGCCGGCCGCGATGTCCCGCTTGGTGTATTCCACCTTGGTGCCGTCGATGGAGAGGACGGAGATGCGGTCGTCGCCGTCGCGGGTCACCAGCGCCAGCTTGCCGTCGGGTGAGATCGCCGCGTGGCTCGTGCCGGACTTCTCGTCGGCGACGGTCACCTTGCCGGCGGAGGCCACGGTCTTGCCCTGAATCGTGAAGACCGACACCGTGCCCTCGGCGCGGTTGGCCACGAGCGCGAGCGTGCCGGCGCGGTTGATCGAGACTCCGGCCGGCGCCTTGCCGGTCTCGAGCGTCGCGATGATGCGCGGCGGCGTGGCCTTGAGATCGACCACCGACATCGTGTTGTTGGGGATGCGCTTGGTCGGGTCGTTCGGGTCGAGCTTCTCGTTTGCGGTCACGAGCGCCAGCGACTCGTCGGGCGCGACGGCCACGCTGAAGGGCGGCCCCACCACGCTCCCCGGGACGTCGAGCTCGGCGACGACCTTCGGCGGCCAGCTCTTGATGTCGATCACGGTCAACGTGTCCGGCGACGGGTTCTTCACGACCGTCGTCACGCCGTTGACGAGCGCGACCTTGTTGTCGTTGGTCGACAGGAGCAATTGTCCGTGAGCGACCGGGACCCCGATCAGCATCGCGAGCAGGGCGACGATACCGGCGAGCCGTAGCGAGTTCATGGCGTCTCCTCGATTGTTGACGGCGGCGCCTAGAAGATCAGGTTCGGCCCGACAACGCAAGGTACACTGCAGCGCATGACCCTCGACCATCCGTGGACGGAACCGCCCGCGCCCGCCGACATCCGCGCGGTCGCGCCCGGCATTCACTGGCTTCGCATGCCGCTGCCGTTCCAGCTCAACCACATCAATCTGTGGCTCCTCGAGGATGGTGATGGCTGGACAATCGTCGACACGGGCGTCGGCCTCGACGACACGCGAGCCCTGTGGGAGCGTCTCTTCGTCACCCATCTCGGCGGCCGGCCGGTGCGGCGCGTCCTCGTCACGCACTTCCATCCCGACCACATGGGCAACGCAGGGTGGCTCACCGCGCGCTGGAAGACCGAGCTCTGGTGCACGCAGGCAGAGTGGCTCTACGCGCAGTTCGCCTGGCGCAGCCGCGGCGCGGCCGACTTCGAGCCGCGCCTCGCGCACTTCCGGCGCCACGGCTGCGGCCCGGAGGCGCTGGTTCAGCTCGGGCGCCGTGGTAATCACTATCCGAGCCTCGTGCCCGAGGTCGCGAACGAGTTCCGCCGCATCCGCGAGGGCGACGCGATCACGATCGGCCGCCGGACGTTTCGCGTGATCGTCGTGCTCGGCCATGCCCCGGAGCACGCATGCCTCTGGGACGAGGCCAATCGCGTCCTGATCGCCGGCGACCAGGTGCTGCCGAAGATCACGACCAACGTCAGCGTCTGGTCCGAGCAGCCCGGGATCAATCCGCTACGCCTCTATCTCGACTCGCTTGATCGCTTCCAGCCGATGACGCCGGACACCCTGGTGCTGCCCTCGCACGGTCTACCGTTCCGCGGCCTCCACGCGCGCCTCGACTTCCTGCGCGAGCATCATGCGGCGCGCCTGAACGAAGCCCTCGATGCGCTCGTCGAGCCGCGTACCGCCGCCGAGCTGGTGCCGGTGCTGTTTCGGCGCGAGCTCGACAGCCACCAGCTGGGCTTCGCCGTCGGCGAGGCGCTCGCGCACCTGCGCTTTCTCGAGGACGAGGGGCGCGCGGTCCGCCTCGTGGACGGCGACGGCGTCCACCGGTTCCGCAAGGCCTGACCGCGCGCTGTTCGCCTGTTCCGACTCGCCGAGCTAGTACAGCACCATCGGGTTGCCGGGCGAGCCCGTCGCCCCGATGATCCGGAGCGGCGCCCAGATGAACGCGCCTTCGAGCACCTTGTTGGTGATGAGCGACTTGGTGTCGACGTTCTCGAGATTCCAGATGCCCCGGCGCGTCTGGAGCTCGGTGTGACAGGGCACGGCGAAGTCCGGCCCCTTCTCGCCCGACGGCTGCGCATCGCAGGCGGACGTGTCGCACATGGTGAGCGCGATGTCACGCGTGGCCAGGTACTCGCAGGCGCTGATGCCGAAGCCGGGCTCGCCCTTGTTGACGAGGTCGCGGGCCGCCTGGCGCTCTTCGGGCTTCATCGACTTGTAGCGATCGTTGCTCCAGCTGTTTCCCTGACCGGTGTGCAGCGCCACGCAGTCGCCCGGGGCGATCTCACGGAGGCCCTGCGCCTGCACGATGCCCCTGACGTCGTCGGCGGTGACGATGCCGGGATCGCCGGGCTTGGTGGGAATCGGCAGCATCTCCGCATTCGCCGGGATCAGGTTCTTGGACTTCTTGTAGGCGACCGCGTCGAGCACCACGAGACGGCAGACGAAGCCGAGCTCCCCGGGGTGCTCGACACCCAGCGGGCCCATGCCCACGACGCGGCCGCCGGCGCCGTGCTCGTACGCGTCCCAGGCGATCACGCCGTTGTACATCATCGGGCCCTTCGACGTGTTCACCCCGATGTGGCCCGGGCCGTCGAACTGGGTCTGGATCTGCCCGATCTCGGTGGTCACGAGCTCGTCGTGGTAAATGAGCGCATTGTTCCCGAACGGCCCGCCGGTCGGCGTGCCGGGGATGCTCATCTGCCAGCCCCGCGGGCCGAAGGCGGGTGCCTCGCGGTGGTAGTACTTGCCGATGGTGAGCGACTTGTTCTGCTTGACGGTGGAGAGGGCGCGCGCGATGTTCGCCGAGTTCTTCGTATGGTTGGCGGATCCCGCCCGGTCGCTGGCTCCCCACTTGGACGGCGCCCACTTTTCGTCGATGGGCTTGTCCGACACCGGCCCCTTCAACGTCTGCGCGACGGCCAGCGCGGCCACCGCGAGCAGCAGCACGGTCAGAACGACTTTGCCGACGAGAGCGTGCCTCATGGGAGCCTCCTGGGTCGATTGGTTGGAGTCACGGCCGGAAACTCCGGCCCTCAGTAGCCGAGCGCCCGGTCACGCTCGGCCGATGCCGGGTCGCGCTGCGACGCAGGACCATAGCCGCCCCCGCCCGGCGTCCGGACCAGTACGACGTCGCCGCGCTTGAGCACGTGCTGGCGCCGGTTGTCGATCGAGACGCCGTTGATCTGCACGTCCCCCAGCCCGCCGTCCTGGCCGCCCGCGAAGCCCGGCGCCGCGAACTTCGTTCGCTCGGCCATGAACGAGGCGACGATCGGCACGTCCGACTCGCACTCGAACACGATGTCCTGCCCGAGCCCGCCTCGGAAGCGGCCGCCGCCGCCCGAGCCCGAGGTCAGCCGCTTTTCGCGGAAGAAGAGCGGGCTGTTGCGCTCGGCCACCTCGATCGGCGTCGACGAGATGTTGCTCGGCCAGGAGAGCACGTGCTCGCCGTCCTTGGACGGCGTCGCCCCCATGCCGCCGTTGAAGAAGAAGATGTTCGTGTAGGGCCGGCCGTCGGCGCGGAGCCCGGTCTGCTGCACGGCCCAGAGCGGCGAGCCGGCGCCCGCCATCACCCGATCCGGGATGACCTGGTGGAGCGCGCCGAAGAGCAGTACCGGCACATAGTGGCCGGTGACAGCGCGGCTCACGACGGCGGCCGGGAAGCGCGGGTTCAGGAGCGAGCCCTCGGGCGCGGTGACGCGCATTGGGCGGTACATGCCCTCGTTGTTGGCGAGGCCGGGCAGGAGCGCGCACTTGATCGCGTACGCGGTCATGGCGTAGGTGTAGGCCAGCACGCAGTTGATCGCGCGCGGCTGCTGGGGCGAGGTGCCGGCGTAGTCGGCGGTGATCTCGTCGCCGGCGATCGTCAGCGCCACGCGATAGTCGAGCGGCTCGTCGACACCGTCGGTCCGCATCACGTAGCGATAGGTGCCGTCGGGAACCGCGCGGATCGCCGCGCGCATCGCGCGCTCGGCGCGCGTGAAGAGCTCGTCGCCGAGCTCGTCGAGCGTCTCGAGCCCGGCGGCGTCCATCAGGGCGAGCAGCCGCTTCTCCATCAGCTCGTTGGCGCCGACCTGCGCCCAGATGTCGCCCACGGTCTGGTCGGGCGTACGCACGTTGGCGCGGATCATCTCGATCAAGGTCTCGTCGGTGCGCCCCTCGCGCATGAGCTTCATCAGCGGGATGTGGATGCCTTCCTCGAACACCTCGCGCGCCTCGATGGCGCGCAACCGCCCGCCGATATCCGGCATGTGCGAGGTGGTGGCCGAGAAGGCGACGAGGTGGCCGGCGCGGAAGATCGGCTTGAGCACGCACACGTCGCTCATGTGCCCGGTGCCCATCCACGCGTCGTTGGTGATGAGCACGTCGCCGGGCCGCATCGCGGCGGCGCCCATCGCCCGCAGGAAGTGGCGGACGGTGGCGGGCAGGGTCCCGATGAAGGAGGGAATGCTCCCGCTGTTCTGCGCCAGCGAGTAGCCGCGGGCATCGGTCAGCATGCATGCGAAGTCGTTCGCCTCGTTCGAGAGCGTCGAGAACGACGTGCGCACGATCGCCTTCGCCGCCTCGTCGACGACGGAGATCAGGCGCGTCCACAGGACCTCGAGCGTGATCGCGTCGAACCGGGAGCTCACGAGGCCTCCTTCACACGCGCGTAGCACCAGCAGTCGCGGGGCACCGGGCTCACGTTCGCGGTCGCCCAGCGCCGAAGCTTGCCCTCGCGCGCCATCCCTGACTTTTCGAGCACCCGAGCCGACGCGACGTTGTCGACGTCGCACACCGCCCACACGCGATGGACGTCGGGCTGATCGAGAGCCCACTCGACCAGCGCGCGGACGGCCTCGGACATGAAACCGAGTCCCCAGTGCGCTCGCGCCAGGACGTAGCCCAGCTCGACCCGATGGCCCTGCGGTCGAAGCTCGATGGTCCCGACCAGGCAGCCGTTTTCACGCAGGGCGATCCCCCAGGTGAAGGGCCCGTTCTTCTCCCAGCCTTCGACGCAGTGCCGGAGGAAGTCACGGGTATCGTCGACGCTCCGGTGGGGCGGCCACGTCACGTAGCGGCTGACCTCGGGGTCTTGGGCCCACGTCGCGAAGATGACCGGCGCGTCGTCCATGACCGCAGGACGCAAGCGCAGCCGGGCGGTTTCGATCGTCGCCGGCGGTCTCATTGATCGAGCGTCACGACCACGTTGCCGGTCGAAGCAACCGTGAAGCTCGCCCGCGGCGGGACGACCAGGGTCGAGCCTTCCTCTTCGATCACCGCTGGTCCGGCGAATTGATCGCCGACGGCGAGCCGCGCACGGTCGTACACGGTCGTCTCGACGAAACCGTTGGAATCGGGGAACCAGACCGGGCGCCGGGTCTTGACCGGTGATTCGCCGAGGCGGGAGCGCCCCTGCAGGACGACCTCGCTGCCGGCGACCGGCGCGCGAACGGCAACGCGAACGTTGATGAACTCGACGGGGACGTCGGGCGGCGTCAGGGAGAACTTCTCGCGGTACGCCGCCTCGAAGGCCGACGTGAGCGCGCGGCGCGTGGCATCGGCGTCGCGGCCGTCGTAGGGGCCGTCGGGAAGGTCGACGACCAGATCGAAGCCCTGGCCGAGAAAGCGCCCGTCGGCGAGCCGCTGGAAGCGCGCCGTCTCGAGCTTCAGGCCGGTGTCGCCCATGACCGCGCGCGCTTCGTCCTCGAGGGCGCGAAACGCGGCCTCGAGCGCACCGAGATCGCCGCGATCGAGCCGGATCCCGACCGTCGCGACGCGGTCGACACGCGCCGGGGCCACCAGAAGCCCGAGCGCCGAGGCGACGCCGGCCGAAGGCGGACAGATCACCCGGCTCAGCCCGAGCTTGCGCGCGACGTGGCAGGCGTGGACGGGCCCGGCGCCGCCGGTGCAGAGGAGCGCGTAGTCGCGCGGATCGCGCCCGCGCTCGGCGATGTGCACCCGGGCGGCGCTCGCCATGCTCTCGTTGACGATGTCGTGGATCCCCCACGCGACCGAGATCAACGGCAGGCGCACGGTGTCCGCGAGCCGGGTCAGGGCAGCCCGGGCCGCCGCGACGTCGATGACGATCGTGCCGCCGGCGAAGTAGTCGGGGTTCAGATAGCCGAGGAGCAGATCGGCGTCGGTGACGGTCGGCTCCGTGCCGCCGAGACCGTAGCAGGCAGGACCCGGCTGCGAGCCGGCGCTGCGGGGCCCGACCTTGAGGAGCCCGATCTCGTCCACGTGTGCGATCGAGCCGCCGCCGGCGCCGATCTCGATCAGCTCGATCGTCGAGATTCGGATCGGCAGACCGCTGCCCTCGATGAACCGCTTCTGGCGCGCCGCCTCGAAGCTGTAGGCGGTACGCGGCTCGCCGCCGTCGACGAGCGAGAGCTTGGCCGTGGTGCCGCCCATATCGAAGGCCAGCAGATCGCCGCCGCTGTCCGCGCGGCCGAAGAAGGCTGCGGCGATCGCTCCCGCGGCGGGGCCCGACTCGAGCATCTGCACCGGCGCGCGCTGAGCCTCGGCGACGTGCGTCAGGCCGCCGCTCGAGAGCATCAGGAGGAGCGGGGCGGGGATTCGCTGCTCGCCGAGCTGGCGCGCCATGCGTCCGAGGTACTGATGGGCGAGCGGCTTGATGTAGGCGTTCGCGACCGTCGTCGAGGCGCGCTCGAACTCGCGAATCTCCGGCGCCACCTCGTGCGACGCGGTCGTGAAGATCTCCGGATGGCGCTCGGCGATGAGCCGCACCGCCTCGGCCTCGTGGCCCGGGTTCGCGTAGGCGTGGAGGAACACCACGGCGATCGAGCCCACGCCGCCGGCGGCGAGGCGCTCGACCGACGCCGCGAGCTCTACGCGGTTGAGCGGCCGGCGAACGGTGCCGTCGGCGCTCATGCGCTCGACGACCTCGAGCCGCAGATTGCGCGGGACGAGCGGCTCGGGCTTGGCGATGTTGAGGTCGTAGAGCTCGAACTTGCGCTCGCGCCCGATCTCGAGGGTGTCGCCGAAGCCGGCGGTCGTGATGAGCCCCGTGACGGCGCCCTTGCGCTCGATCAGCGCGTTCGTGAAGAGCGTCGTCGCGTGCACGACGCGCGTGAAGTCTCGCGGCGCGAGCGTGCCGTCACGCAGAATGGCGCCGACCCCGGTCACGACGGCGCGGACCGGATCGTCGTGGGTCGTCAGCACCTTGCGGCTCCACTGCCGGCCGGTATCGTGATCGTAGACCACGACGTCCGTGAACGTGCCGCCGATGTCGATGCCGAGGGAGTAGCTGGGCACGAGGCTAGGCGTTCGTCACCGGATGAGGCCGAGTGCCTGCCACCAGGGCACGCTGACCACGACGGCCACCAGCGAGACGACCAGCTTCGCGATCATGAAGCGGCGGCCTTGCGCGTGGCTGAATCCCTGCTCGCCCGTCCCGAAGTAGGCGATCTGGTAGACGTCGAGCTGGTAGGGGAAGAACCACACGTCGAGGGTTAGCAAGATCACGAGGAGGATCACGCCCGGATGCACGCCGAGCTGCTGACCGAGCGGCGCGAGGGCGAGTACCAGCAGAATGGTCGCCGCGAACTTGTTGAGCACGAAGCGCACCGCGATGGTGACGAACGCCACCGCCAGCAAGAGGCTGACGGAGTGCACGGCGGCCAGGTCCAGGATGGGCGCCACCAGGGTCATGAGCCAGCGGTCGGCCTTCACGGCGCCGGCGACCCCCGACAAGCTGGACACGACGCCCAGGAACAAGAGGAAGCCGAGATCGACGTTCGTGCGCAGGCTGCTGCGATCGAGCACACCGCCCAGGAGGAACAGCAGCAGCGCGCCGAGCGCCACCCAGGCCTCGCCGACGCCATGGAGCGGTCGCGTGATCCATCCCGCCACGGCGAGCAGGAGCACGCCCAGGCCGAATGCCTCTCGCCGCGTGAACGCGCCGAGGATCTCGAGCTGTGCCTGGAAGCGCTCGCGCGAGACCCGGAGGCCGGCGCCCGGAGAGAGGCGGAACAGCAGATGGATCGCGAGCCAGAGCCCGACGATCGTGACGAGCCCGGCGGGCGCCGCCGCGACCGCCCACGCCGTCCAGCCGAATTCCGCCCGCGCTCCGTCCGGCAGGGCGTTCCAGCCGAGGAGCCCGCCGGTGGAGCCGGTGAGAAACATGAAGCCGAGCAGAGAGAAGCCGAGGAACGAGGCGAGCACGATCCCGGCCGCGCCCGGCGAGCGCGGACCGAAGCCGACGCTCTCGGCGATGGCCCAGGCCACGGGCGCGACCACGGCCATGCGGCCCACCATGCTCGGAAGAGCCGGCGTGGCCAGCAAGCCGGCGACGGTGAGGATCGCCGTGTAACGCGCGTAGGACGGCGTCACCCGGCGCACCATGGCCAGGGCCGCCCGGTAGAGCAGACCCGAGCGCGTGACACCCGCCCCGATGCCCAGCGCGCCGACGAAGAGAAACCACGAGGGCTTGGTGAAGCCCGAAAGCGCGACCTCGGGCGTCACGATCCCGGCGACGACCCAGGACAGCATGAGCCCGAGCGCCACGACGAAGTCGTCCAAGACGTTGAGGCTCCAGAGCGCGACGGCGGTCGTGAGCGTGGCGAGGAAGCGCATTCCGTTGGCGTCGAGCGGCGCCGGGGGCGGCAGAAACCACACGACGAGGCCGGCCGCCACCGCGGGCAGCGCGTAGAGCCAGCGCCGCCGCAAGCCCCACGTGCGCCGCGGCTGCGCGGGGCGCGGCAGGCGCAAGACGGACGGCGCCGCGCGGCGGGCCGCGCTGGGCTCGAGCACCGCGAGGCCTTCGCGCAGGCTGCGCTGCGCCTCGCCCGCGTCGCCCTTGTCGCGGTGCAGCTGGGCGAGCCCCACGTGATAGCCGAAGGCGCTCGCGATGGCGCCGAGCGCGGGCGCGTGGGCTGGCGTCAGGAGCTCACGACAATCCCGCAGCGCCCCTTCCATTTGACCGTGGAGGTTCTGGGCCTTCGCGCGCAGGCGAAGGAGATGGAAGCTCGCTCGCAAGGAGATCGGCGGCAGCGCGTCGAGACGGACCAGGAGCCGCTGCGGCGGCTCGGGCCCGAGCAGTTCGTCGCCGCGGCGCTCGAGGATGCGGATGGCGGTGTCCCACGCCTGCGCGCCGAGGCTGTGATCGACGGCGCGGCCCCAGTCCTCGCACGCCTCGAAGTGGGCCGCCGCCCGCGCGTGGAGCACCGCCGCGGCGTCCGCGCTCTCGTCACGGGCCAGGCGGGCGAGGAGGAAGGTCCGCAGTCCCTCGTGCAAAGTCCAGGCGCCTTGCGGGTCGGTCTGCACGAGCCGCGGGTAGCGCTCGGCCAGGCGCGCGAGCGCGCCGACGTCGACGGGATCGTCGAGGATCGCGCCGAGCGAAGCCGGCGTCAGCGTGTCGAGGACGGACGCCCGCAGCAAGAGCCGTCGGGTCGTCGGCGCCTGGGCGGCGAACACGTCGTCGAGCACGGCGTCACGGCCGATACGGCTGCTGACCAGCTCGCGGCCGCGCTCGACGACGCGCCCGCTGAGCATGCGGCACATGTGGAGGCTGAACGGCGGGCACTGGCCGACGAGCTGCTCGCATGCCTGCTTGCTCATCCTCAGGAGCGACGTCTCGACGAGCGCCACGACGCTCGCCGATCGCGGCGTCCCGGTGAAGATGGCGATCTCGCCGAAGCATTCGCGGGGGCCGAGGATCGCGATGCGCTCCACGTCGCCCGCCGGATCGCGGTGCAGGATCTCCACCGCGCCGGTCTGCACGACGTAGAGGGCGTCGCCTGCCTCGGCCTGCTGGATGATGGTGGCTCCCGCGGCCACCCTGACCTCGTCGAGCTTGCCGGCGACGCGGGCCAGGTCTTCGCGGGAGAGACCCGCGAAGATCGACGTGCGCGTGATCGTGTCGATGAACTCGTCCACGGCGCTGGCCTCGGACGCCGAGAATACACGCCTCCGCAATGCCTCCGCCCCAGAATCTCCGCGTCCGACGCGCCTCACCACGGGCGGCGAGTCTTGACCGCGCGCCTGCTTTCCGCCTAGGGTGAGAGGCCGATGAAGCTCAAAGATCGAGTCGCGCTCGTGACGGGTGGGGGCTCGGGGCTCGGCCGGGCGATCTCGCTGCTCTTCGCCGAGGAGGGCGCGCACGTCATCGTCAACGAGCTGCGTCTGGAGACGGCCGAGCAGACCGTGGCGTCCATGAAGGGGCCGGCGGGCGGCCGGGCGATCCAGGCCGACGTGGCCGACAGCGCCCAGGTGAAGGCGATGTTCGCGACGGTCGAGCGCGAGGTGGGCACGCTCGACATCCTCGTCAACAACGCCGGGATCGCCTTCGGCCCGGGAGACGATCGCGTGGAGGTGAACCGGAAGTCCGAGACTCTGATCATGGAGCTCCTGAGCGGACAGGGCAGCCAGACGCATCTCGACGTCACCCAGAACCTCTCGCGACGAGTCGTGGCGGCGGATGCTCGCAGTACACCTCGACGGGACGTTCTTCTGCACGCGCGAGGCCCTTCGTTTGATGAGCCGGCGAAACCGCGGCGCGATCGTCAACCTCTCGAGCGTCGCGGCGCTCACCGGGCTCGAGGTCGTGCCGCATTACAGCGCGGCGAAGGGCGCCATCCTCGCCTTCACGCGGGCGGTCGCGCGCGACGTGGCCTCGCGCGGGATCCGCGTGAACGCGATCTGCCCCGGCTACATCGACACGCCGATGACCGAGCGGATGTCGCCGCTGATCCGCGCGACCGTGATCGCGCGCACGCCGCTTCGGCGCACCGGCGAGGCGCACGAGGTCGCGGCCACCGCGCTCTTCCTCGCGTCCGACGACAGCTCGTTCTTCACCGGACAGTGGCTCTCGCCGAACGGCGGCCTCTTCATCGGCTGAGGATGCCGACCGCGCACGAGCTCTCCGTTCGCGGCACCCCCGTCCAGATGCTCCAGGACGGCTCGGGGCCGCCGCTCGTGTTCCTGCACGGCGCCGGCGGCGCCGGGCGCTGGCTCGCGTTCCAGGAGCGCCTCGCCAAGGACTTCAGCGTGTACTTCCCGAGCCATCCCGGCCACGGCGGCTCGCCCGCCGCCGAGTGGATCGAGCACATCTCGGATCTGGCCTTCCACTATCTCGATCTGCTCGACCATCTCGGGCTCGAGCGCGCGCACCTGGTGGGCGCCTCGTTCGGGGGCTGGATCGCCGCGGAGATCGCGACGATGGCGTCGCACCGCCTGGCGTCCCTCGTGCTGATCGATCCAGTCGGCATTCGGGTGGACGGCTGGATCTATCCGTTCCTGTTCGGGATGGACATCCCGGAGATCGTGGCGACGGTCTTCCAGAATCCGATGGCGGCGCTCGCCCTGGCGCCGCCCGACCAGTCGGCCGACACTCTGGCCCTCCAGTACCGGCAGGGCACCGCGCTGGCGCGCGTGAGCTGGAATCCGTATCTCTACAATCCGCTGCTGCGGCGCCGCCTCGGCCGCATCAGCGCGCCGACCTTGCTCTGCTGGGGCGCTCACGACCGCCTGGCGCCGCTGGCGCCGTGCGGCGAGACGTGGGCCCGCGAGATCCTGGGCGCCCGCCTGCGCGTGTTCGCCGATTCCGGCCACGTGCCGCACCTGGAAGAGCCCGACCTCGTGGCGGAGGCGATCGGCGAGTTCTGTCGGCCCGGGGACGGTGCCCGGTGAAGTTCTACTACTTCCACTTGATGCCCTACTACATGGAGCACGACGCGCCGTCGTCGTGGGTGACGCTGTCGAACCGTCATTACGACCCCGCGCTGGGCCACACCCTCTACAACCAGTACCTCGACCAGCTCGAGCAGGCCGAACGCCTGGGCTGGGACGGGCTCTGCGTGAACGAGCACCACCAGAACTGCTACGGCACGATGCCGAGCCCGAACGTGATGGCGGCGATGCTGGTGCGCCGCACGACGAAGGCGAAGATCGCGATCCTCGGCAACGGGCTGCCGCTGCGGGAGAACCCGCTGCGCATCGCCGAGGAGATCGCGATGCTCGACGTCGTCTCCGGCGGCCGCGTCATCTCCGGGTTCGTTCGCGGGATCAGTGCGGAGTACTTCTCGACCGGCGTGAACCCGACGCACTCGCGCGACCGTTTCTACGAGGCGGCCGACCTCATCCTGAGAGCGTGGACGGAGGAGGGGCCGTTTCCCTTCGACGGCCGGTTCTACCGCTATCATTACGTGAACCCGTGGCCGCGGCCGATCCAGAAGCCGCACCCGCCGGTGTGGTGTCCGTCGCAGGGCTCGAGCGAGACGGTCGAGTGGGCGGCCCAGCGGCGCTTCCCGTACCTGATGGTCTTCACGCCGATCAAACGGATCGCCCAGATCTACGGCGAATACCGCGAGGCGTGCGAGCGCAACGGCTACACGGCCAGCCGCTACCAGCTCACGGTCAACGTGCCGATCGTCGTCGCCGAGAACGACGCGAAGGCGCGCGAGCTGGCGAAGAAGCACGTCATGTGGGTCTTCAACGTGGGCCTGCGGATGCATCCGCCGTTCTGGCGGCCGCCGGGCTACATGACGGAGGCGTCGCTGCGGCGCCTTCTGGCGAACCCGCCCAAGCTTCCGAGCGAGCTCGAGTTCGAGGAGGCCGACCGCGAGGGCTATCTGATCTACGGCAGCCCGGCCACGGTCCGCGACAAGCTGCGGGTCTTTTCCGACGAGCTCAAGGCCGGCATCCTGTGCTCGGGCATGACCGGTCCGAGCCACGAAGCGACGCTCGAGATGATGCAGCTCTTCGCCGAAGAGGTCATGCCGCACTTCCGCGAAGACGCGAAGGTCGACGAGACGGCCGGCGTCGGCCGCTGAAGGTGGACGAGCTCGGCCCGCGGCTTCGCGACCATCTGCGAGACGCGTTGCGCGAGCCGCGGCTGGAGCTCTCCGAGGGACCGACACGCCTGACGGGCGGCTTCGACACGCAGATCTTCGCCTTTCGCCTGGCCCAGGCGCCGCCGGCCTTCTCGGGTCCGCTCATTCTCCGGTTGCTCGACGCGCATCACGATCCTATCCGCGTGCTGTCCGAGCGAGCAACCCAGAACGTGCTCGCCGACCTCGGCTACCCGGCGCCGCGTGTCGTGCTCGCGGCGATCGACGCGAGACTCCTCGGCGGCCCCTTCCTGATCATGGAGCGACTGGCCGGCCAGCCGCTGCCGATGGTGGGGATCGGCGTCATGGCGAGCGTCCTCGCGCAGCTCCAGGCGCGCCTTCACGATCTCGATCCCGTGGCGTTCCTTCGAGGGGTGACTCGCGAAGGGCTCGAGCCCAAGAACCTCACCTTCGACGCGCACCTCGCGAATCTGGCCGAGCGCGCCTCGCGTGGCCGGCTCAACGGGCTGGCCCCCGGGCTCGAATGGCTGCTCCGTCGCCTCCCGCCTCGCCCCGCGCCGCGGGCCGTCTGCCACGGCGATTTCCATCCCTACAACATCCTGATGGCCGACGGCCGAGCCACCGGGGTCCTCGACTGGCCCCACGCGATCGTCGCCGATCCGGCCTTCGACGTCGCGACGACCCTGACGATCCTCAAGCTCGTACCGATGGAGATCGCCGGCCTCTCGGCGCCGCTGCGATGGCTGCTGAAGGCGGCGCGCCCGCTCCTGATCGGCGGCTACCTGCGCCACTACCGCCGCCGCCGCCCGCTCGAGCGTGGGAAGCTCGCGTACTACGAGGCCGCGGCGTGCATGAAAACGCTCGTGCGCGCCGGAGAGCTCCGAGGCGGTCTCACCGCGGAGCGCGCGCCCAACGCCCTGTTCGACTCGGCGTACACCGAGCGCACGCTGGGCCACTTCCGAGCGCTGACCGGGATCACGCCGACCCTGCCGCCGGCGGCCGCGCCCGGCGCTTGATCTCCGCGCGGACGCTCAGTCGGCGACGCGCGGGCGAATCTGCTCGGCGACGCGATCGATCGTCTCGAAGATCGCCGGGAACGTGGAGTACGACACCTCGAGCGCGACGTGACCGCAGCCGAGCGCCTTGAAGCCGGCCAGCTCGTCGGCGATCTGCTTCGGCGAGCCGTTGAGCGTGTGACGGCCGCGGAGGAGGCCCATATCGACCGCCGGCCGGTGCACGCCGTCGATCAGGATCGGGATGCGCAGCGAGAGCAACGGCGCGCCCTCGCGTCCGGCTTCTTTCCAGAATCGGCGCACGGTGTCGGCGCCCTGCCGGAACGCGTCGTGGTTCGTCGAGCTCGCGTGCCAGCCGTCGCCGAGGCGCGCGACGCGACGGTAGGCGCCGTCGCTGGCGCCACCGATGTAGAGCGGCGGGCGCGGCTTCTGTAGCGGCATTGGCGAGGCAACGACGTCCTGCACGCGGTGACGCTTCGTCTGGATCTTCGGATGCTCCTGCGTCCACAGCGCGCGCATCAGCTCGAGCGCCTCGTCGCTCCGGCTCGCGCGCTCCTTGAACGGCACGCCGAGCGCGTCGAACTCGCCCTCGAGCCAGCCGATGGCGGCGCCCACGATCAGCCGTCCGCCCGACAGGACATCGACGCTCGCCAGGAGCTTCGCCACCGGAATCGGCGAGCGATAGGGCAGGATCACCACGCTCGTGCCAAGCGCCACCCGGCTCGTCACGCCGGCGAGCCACGGCAGGACCGCCAGCGGATCCAGCATGTCCTCCCGGTAGATGACGTTGGCCTGCTCCGGCACGATGACGTGGTCCGTGACCCACACCGAGTCCAGCCCGCGCTCTTCGGCGCGGCGCGCGACCTCGAGCATGCGTCCGACTTCGATCGGACGGCCGTAGTGCGGCAAGCAGATACCGAGCTTCATGGCGGTCCTCCCGTGACCGGTGCCGGCTGATTTCCGTGGACGGCCGGCAGGGTATACTCGTTCGCGCCTCACGGCAACTCTCGACCCTCGGAGGAAACGCGATGGCCACGACGAATCCGCGCGCCGCGCTCGACGTGTCGCGCCGAGACTTTCTCCTGCTGTGTGCGGCGGCGTCCGGCGCGCCGCTGGCGTCCCTCGTTCCGCGATCGGCGACCGCCGCCGACCCACCGAAGCGGGGCGGCACCCTGAGGGTCGGCTTCTACATCGAGGCGGCCACGATGGATCCGCACCTGTCCGGCAGCAAGATCGACCGGCAGGTCTACCACAACATCTACGAGCCGCTGGTGACGCTCGACGTCAAGCTCGGCATCAAGCCGGGGTTGGCCGAGTCGTGGCAGCAGCCGGATTCCAAGACGGTGGTCTTCAAGCTGCGCCGCGGCGTCAAGTTCCACGACGGAACGGACTTCAACGCCGAGGCCGCGCGCTTCAACTTCAATCGTATGAAGACGGAGCCGAAATCGGTCCGTAAGGGTGAGGTGGCCAGCATCGACTCGGTCGATGTGGTCGATGCCTACACGATCAGGATCAGCCTGAAGCGGCCGGACGCGGCGCTGCTCGCCACCTTGACCGATCGGGCCGGCATGATGGTCTCGCCCAAGGTTGCCCAGGAGCGCGGCTCGGAGCTCGAGCGCAACGCGAAGGGCGCCGGCACCGGGCCCTTCGAGTTCGTCGAGTGGGTGAAGGACTCGCATCTGCTGATCAAGCGCAACGACAACTACTGGAACAAGCAGGGCGGCCCGTATCTCGACCGGGTACGCTATCGTCCGATCCCCGACGACACCGTCAAGCTGCAGAGTCTGCAGACCGGCGAGATCGACGTGATGGACTACGTGCAGCCGCGCGACGTCGCGGCCGTCAGGGCCGACCGGAACGTGGTCGTGGTCGACGTCCCCTCCTTGGCCGACTTCGCGTACCAGCTGAACCACACGCGCCCGCCGTTCGCGACCAAGGCCCTGCGCCAGGCCGTCGCCTACGCGATCGACCTCGAGCAGATCGTCAAGGGCGTGTGGCTGAACGTCGGCGTGCCGGCCAACGGCCCGATCCCGCCGACGAGCTGGGCGTACGACCGCAGCATCGCGCCGATCAAGCGCGACCTGGCCCGCGTGAAGGCGAAGCTGGCCGAGGGCGGCCAGCCCAACGGCTTCACGTTCACGATGACGACCAACAACATCCCGATCAACGTGCAGGAGGCCGAGGTGATCCAGGCCCAGCTGCGCGAGGCCGGCATCACCATGAAGATCAAGCTCGTCGACTCGGCCACGTTGATCTCGGACGGCAACAACAAGAATTTCGAGATGATCAGCTATCAGTGGAGCGGCCGCCCCGATCCCGACGGCAATACCTACCAGTTCTACAAGACCACGCCGGGCACCTCGCTCAACTGGTCGGGCATCTCGAATCCGCAGATCGACGCGCTGCTCGACAAGAGCCGCGAGGTTTCCAGCCAGGCCGAGCGCAAGAAGCTCTTCAGCGACCTGACGAGAATTCTCCAGGACGAGCTGCCGATGGTGTTCATCGTCCATCCGATCGAGCCCAAGGCCTTCAGCCCGAAGGTGCAAGGCTATGAGCCGATCCCCGACGGGATGATGCGGTTCAAGGACGTGTGGCTGGCCTGAGGCCGCGGCGACCGACGACCCGCGCGTGATGGGCCGTCTCGTTCTGCGCCGGCTGAGCGCGACGGTCCCCGTCCTGTTCCTCGTCACGGCCGGCGTGTTCTTGCTGCTTCACCTCACGCCGGGTGACCCGATCGACGTCATGATGGCTGAGTCGGTCGACGCCACCGTGAAGGAGACCCTCCGGCGCGAGCTCGGCCTCGACCGGCCCATCTACCTTCAGTACGCGGCCTGGATGGGCCGCTTGCTCCGCGGCGACCTCGGGCGCTCGATCCGCAACGGCGAGCCGGTCATCGAGAACGTGAGCCGTCGTCTGCGCCCGAGCCTCGAGCTGGCGTTCCTCGCGATGGTCATCTCGCTGACCGTCGCCTTCCCGGTCGGGATCGTGTCCGCGATCCGCCGCAACACCGCGGTCGACCGCGCCGGCGCGACGTTCGCGCTGTTCGGGATCTGCATGCCGAACTTCCTGCTGGCGCTGCTCCTCATCTTCCTGTTCGGCGTCACCCTGCGCTGGCTGCCGATCTCGGGCTACACGGACCCGCTGGAAGAGCCGTGGAACGGCCTGCGATCCCTGGCGCTGCCGGCGATCACCCTGGGCCTGGCGCTCGCCGCGGTAGTCACGCGCACCTTGCGCTCGAGCCTGCTCGAGGCGCTGGCCGAGGACTACGTGCGCACCGCGCGCGCCAAGGGCCTTTCGGAGTGGCGCGTCATCTGGAGCCACGTGCTCAAGAACGCGCTGATCCCGGTCGTCACCGTGCTCGGCCTGCAGCTCGGGACCTTGATCGGCGGCGCCGTCATCACCGAATACGTCTTCGCGCTGCCGGGCGTCGGGCGCCTCGTGGTCGACGCGGTCTTCGCGCGGGATTATCCGCTCGTGCAGGGTGTCGTGCTGCTGATCGCCGTGGGCTTCATCCTGAGCAACCTGATCGTCGACGTCCTCTATGGCTGGATCGATCCGCGAATCCGGTCTCGCTGAGGGCGCCGCCGGGCCCGCACGCCGGGACTCGCCGTCGGCCCGCGCGCCGCGCTGGAAGATCCTGCGCCGTGCGGCGCGCACCCGGCTGGCGCCGTTCGGCGCGGCGGTCATGGTGCTGGCGGTGCTGATCGCGCTGGCCGCGCCGCTCGTGGCGCCCTACGACCCGCTCGCCCAGGACCTCGGCAACACGCTGGCACGCCCCGGGCGGTCGCATCTGCTCGGCACGGACAACGTGGGCCGTGACGTGCTCTCACGGGTGATCTGGGGCACGCGCGTCTCGCTGATGGCCGGCCTCGTCTCGGTCGCGCTCGCGGGGCTCGCCGGCAGTCTGCTCGGCCTCGTCGCCGGCTACTGCGGCGGGCGCGTGGATGGCCTGGTGATGCGTGTGATGGACGCGGTGCTCTCGTTCCCGCCCCTCGTCCTGGCGCTGGCGCTCGGCGCGATGCTGGGCGCCGGGCTCGTCGGCGTACTGCTGGCGCTCGGCGTCGTCTACACGCCCACGTTCGCGCGGCTCATGCGCGGCCAGGTGCTCTCGATCACCGCGCGCGACTATGTCGACGCGGCGCGCGCCCTGGGCGCGTCCGGCTGGCGCGTCGCGGCGAGGCACGTGGTGCCGAACGCGATCAACCCGATCATCGTGCAGGCGTCGCTGAGCGTGGCCTTCGCGATCCTCGCCGAGGCGTCGCTCTCGTTCCTGGGACTCGGCATCCAGCCGCCCCAGGCGTCCTGGGGCAGCATGATCAACGCGGGCCGCGGATACCTGCAGCAGGCGCCCTGGATCGTCTTCGGGCCGGGCGCCGCGCTCTTCGTGACGGTGGTGGGATTGAACTTCGTCGGCGATGCCGTGCGGGACGCGCTCGATCCGAGAACGAGGGCCTGAGGGTCGAGTGCCGCGTCAGGGGGCCGAATCGGCGTCGGCGCGCGGGCGCAGCGCGGCGAGCTGCGTCGTGCTCGGAGCGGCCGCCTGGCCGTCGTGGCAGCGCCAGGCGAGCCGCGCCTTCGCGTAGCCGATCCGCGGCAGGACCTCCTGCGCCGTGAGGGCGAGGCCCCAGATGATCGTGCAGATCGCGATCACGTGCGCGAAGCCGAGGCGGCTCTTCCACGACACGCGCGCGCCCCAGATTCCCGCGATCACCACGATCTCGACCGCGGCCACGTAGAGCGCCAGCCACCAGCCGCAGGCCTTCGCGTAGGGCCAGTAGGGTAGCGCGGCGCCGAGTAGGACGCCGAGGGCGACGCAGGACCACACCGCCGCCGGCGACATCGGCGCTTCGATCGGGCGCGTGCGGGATATCGGGCGCGCGCCGATCGTCGACGGCCGCTCCGCCACATACGAGGTGGTGGTGTCGTACGGCCGCAGCTTTCTGATGAGCGAATTGACGACTGCGGCTTCCTGGTTACCGGCGGGTTCCCTGGTGAATTTGGCCAACTCCGCACCTCCCGCGCACTCGTGCGCTGGACGCTCCTCGGCCGTTATGGCGCCCAGAGTCCAATACGCAAGGCGGTTGCCAAACAAGACGTACGAAATCTCGCGGCTTTCGCCGCGCGGAGGACCAGGCTGTGCCTGCCAGGGTGACACGCGAGCGTCTCGAAGTCTGACGGTAGAGCGGGAGGCCAGTGCTATCGAGCGAGGGCGGCGAACAGCCGGGCGGGTGTGACCGGGACCTCGCGGATGCTCGCGCCGAGGTCGGCGACCGCATCTTCGACCGCGTTCGCGATAGCCGCGGCCCCGGGTATGGCAGCCGCTTTCGCCGACGCCCTTGATGCCGAGGGTGTTGATGGTCGACGGGTGCTCGTCGAGCGCGACCGCGAGCGCGGGAAGCTGGTCGGCCTTCGGGATCGCGTAGTCCATCAAGCTGCCGGTGAGGAGCTGGCCGTTTGCGTCGTACACCACTTCTTCCATGAGCCCGGCCCCGATGCCCTGCGCCGCGCCGCCCTGGAGCTGGCCTTCGACGATCGTGGGATTGATCGCACGGCCCGGGTCGTGAACGATGGCGTACGCGAGCAGACGGATCTCGCACGTTTCCACGTCGACCTCGACCACCGCGGCCTGTGTGCCGAACGCCCAGGTGACGGTGTCGGGATAGAAATACGTGCACGCGTGCAGGCCGGGCTCGCCGGTTGCCTTGAGGGCCTTCGACTTCACGGCTGCGTGCGCCACCTTGCCCAGACTGACGGCTCGATGCGGCATGCCGACGACGTGCACCCGGCTCTGCTCGATGCGCACGTCCTCGGGCGCGCACTCGAGCATCTCGGCGGCGACCCGCGTGGCGCGCTCACGCACCTCGCGCGCGGTCTGCGCGACGGCGGGCCCGGAGTTGGCGGCCACGCGGCTTCCGCCCGTGCCCATGCCGAACGGAAACAGGGCCGTGTCGCCTGCGGCGACCTGCACGTCTTCCCAGGCGGCGCCGAGCTCGGCGGCCGCGATCTGCGCCAGGGTCGTCGCGTGGCCCTGACCTTGAGCGGTCACGCCGATGTAGACGTAGACCTTCCCGCTCGGATCCACCCGCACGGTGGCGCCTTCGTAGGGGCCGAGCCCTGTCCCTTGCGCGTAGCAGGCGAGGCCGACGCCGATGCGGCGCACACCGCCCGCCCGTGCCTTCTGGCGGCGACGCCACTCGTCGTACGACAAGAGCGCCAGCGCGCGTTCGAACGCCGCGGGGAAATCGCCGGGGTCGTAGGTGACCGCGACGCCGTCCTTGTACGTCAGGCCGGGACGGTACGGCATGTCCACGGGCCTCACGAAGTTGTGCCGGCGGATGTCCGCTGGGTCGAGGCCGAGCCGGCGCGCGCCGATGTCCATGAGGCGCTCCATCACGAATACCGCCTCGGGCCGACCGGCGGCGCGATACGCCGCGTTCACCGCCTTCGTGGTCACCACGCTCGTGCCGGTGTTGCGATAGTGCGGTACGCGGTAGGGACCGGGCAGGTGGTTGACCGTGTTCGCGGTGAGCCCGTCGCCCTGGAGCGGATAGGCGCCGACGTCGGCGACGAACGCGGCATCGATCGCGACGATCGTACCGTCTTGCGCGAACCCGATGCGTGCCTCGTGAGCCTGCTCGCGGTCGTGGCCCATGCACGCGAGGCTCTCGCGGCGGCTCTCGACCCACTTGACGGGCCGACCGAGCCGGTGCGCCGCCGCCGCGACCAGAATCTCCTCGGGATAGATCGGCCCCTTCGGCCCGAAGCCGCCGCCGACGTCCGGGACGATCACGCGCACCTCTTCCACGGGCAGGCCGAGCGCCGAGGCGACCACGTCGCGCAAGGTGTACGGGCTCTGCGTCGACGACGATACGACGAGCCCGCCGGCGCTTCGATCGCGGTATGCGAACACGCCGCGCGTCTCGATCGGCACGGCGCTGAGGCGAGGATGGCGAAGACGCTCGCGGACCACGAGGTGCGCGCCGGCCATCGCGCGCTCGGGATCGCCCACGGCGCCGCGCGCGACCACCGCGGTGTTGTCGGGCCAGCCCTCGTGCAGGCGGGCCGACGAGGCGAGCGCGGTCTCGGCCGTCGCCAGGGCCGCCAGCCGGTCATATTCGACGCTCACCGCGTCGAGCGCGTCCGCGAGCTGATAGGCGCTCTCGGCGACCACGATGGCGACGGGCTCGCCGACGTAGCGCACGACGTCGCGCGCGAGCACCGGCTGAGCCCACGGGCGCCCCTTCTGGGTGCCGCCGTACGCGGTCGGCACGTTCGGCGCGACCTCGCCGAGGTCCGAGGCGTTCCAGGCGAGGACCACGCCGGGCAGGGCGCGCGCGGCCGCGGTGTCCACCTTGGCGAGCCGCGCGTGGGCCTCGGCGCTCCGGACGACGCCGAGGTGCAGCGCGTCTTCGCGCGTGAGATCGTCGACGAACCGGCCGCCGCCCGTCAGGAGGCGCTGGTCTTCCTTCCGCCGCGGCGAGGATCCGATCATGCCGAACGCAATCTACCACGCGCGCGCGGGCCTCGCCTCGGCTAGACTTTCGACGGATGGTCGACGTCAAGCGGGTCTTCGCGAAGCTGACGTGGACGCAGCTTCTCGGCAATCTCGTCGGCGCGCTGCTGACGTGGTTCTACTTCCGCTTCGTCGACTTCACGGCGCCTCAGTTCCAGGCGCCGATCTCGCGCGCGGAGATCGTCTTCTTCGTCGTCGGCTTCGGCGCGCTCATCTCGGCGGGTATCGTGTGGGGCTCGCGCTGGGCGCGCCCGCTGGAGAATGCCGATCCCGCGTCGACCGCCCCCACCTTGCTCGTCCGGCGCCGCGCGATCATGGTGCCGTACGTGTTCGCGGCGCTCTCGTTCGCCGGCTGGATCATGGCCGGCCTGGTCTGGGGCGTGCTCTACCCCGCTGTCTGGGGCATCTTCACGCCGGCGCGCTCGCTGCGGTCGATATTCGGCATCACCTGCGTCGCGGGCACCGTGACCGCCGCGCTGATTTTCTTCGCGGTGGAGCATCAGTGGCGGCGTGCGCTCCCGGCGTTTTTCCCGGGCGGCGATCTCAGCGCGGTGCCGGGCGTGCTCCGCCTGCGCGTGCGCACCCGTCTGCTCGTGATCTTCGTCATGCTGAGCGTCATCCCGCTCTCGCTCCTCGGGGTCCTCGCCTACACGCGCGCCGCCGCGCTGCCGGGCGTCGATCCGGCGGCGGCGCCGCAGATCGTCGAGAACTTGCTGGAGTTCATCGTGTTCATCGTGGCCGTCGGGACCCTGGCGGCGGTCGGGCTCTCGCTCTACGTGGCCGGGAGCGTCGCCGGTCCGCTCGGCCGGCTCCAGACCGCGATGCGCCAGGTCGAGCAGGGCGAACTCGAAACGCGCTGTCCCGTCGTGACCAACGACGAGATCGGCGCCGTGGCCGAGGGGTTCAACCGCATGGTCGGCGGTCTCCGGGAGCGCGAGTTCCTGAAGGAGACGTTCGGGAAGTACGTGAGCCGCGAGATCCGCGACGAGATCCTGGCCGGCCGGGTCTCGCTCGAGGGCCAGGCCCAGGAAGTCACCGTCCTGTTCTCGGATCTGCGCGACTTCACCCCGTGGGTCGAGGCGACGGGCCCGCGCGAGGTCGTTCGCGATCTGAACGCGTACTTCTCGGAGATGGATCAGGCGATCCGCGAGCACCGCGGGCTCGTGCTGCAATTCATCGGCGACGAGATCGAGGCGGCGTTCGGCGCGCCGATCGCCTATCCCGCGCACGCGGAGATGGCCGTGCGCGCGGCGCTCGAGATGCGCCGGCGCCTGCAGGCGTGGAACGCCCAGCGTGCCCGGAGCGGAAAGGCGCCGCTGCGCCACGGCATCGGGATCCACACGGGCTCGGTGCTCGCCGGCAACATCGGCAGCGCCGAGCGGCTCTCGTACGCGCTCGTCGGCGATCCGGTGAATCTCGCGTCGAGAATCCAGAGCCTCAACAAGGAGTTCGGCTCCGACATCCTGGTCAGCGGGGATACCCGCCGGCGCCTCGACGACCGATTCGATCTCGTTCAGCTTCCGGCGGTGCGCGTCAAGGGCAAGTCGGTCGAAGTCGAGGTCTATCGGCTGGCGTGACGAAGCGAGTCCTGATCGTCGATGACGAGCCCGTCCTGATCGATCTGCTACGCGAGATCTTCGCGCGCTTCCGGCACGGCCACGTCTACGAGATCACCCCGGCGTACACCGTTGTCGACGCGTACGACTTGCTCGTGCGGGAGCGGTTCGATCTCATCTTGCTGGACATGGTGGTGCCGAGGATGGGCGACCCCTGGCCCTGGATGCAGGGCCTCGACCTGCTCAAGCGAATCCGCCAGCTGGGGGTCACGGCACCGATCTTCATGATGACCGGCGTCTGGAACACCGAGAAGGAGGCCGAGGCGATGATCGAAGGCGCCGCCGGCTACCTCCACAAACCCTTCGATCAGCGCGAGCTCAACCGCCTCGTCACGCTCGCCCTCGGCACCACTTCACCTCCCGGCGGCTGAACAACGCCCACCCGCCGCCGGCTCTCGCGCCGACACCCGGAGAAAGGTCCAGCTGCGAGGCGGCGCCCGAAGGCTGCGCGCGAGGCGTCCTAGCTGTACGTTGAGCGCGCAGCCGAGGGCGCCAACGAAGCAGATAGGCCTTTATCCGGAACCTTGCTAGCGCTGGAGGCGGTCGACGAGAGTGTTGAGGCGGTCGGAGTCGTGAGACATGAGATCGAGGAACCAGAACGCCGCGCTGTCGGGCTCGACGCGGACGACGAGCGCGAGCACGTCGATCGGCAGGCCGCCGTCGGGCGGCGTGAACTCGAGCTTCGCGGCCTGCCCGGCGCGCAGCCGCCGGCTCACGCGCACCTTCATGCCGGTCGACGAGATCTCGATGCACGTGCCGTCGAGGGTGCCGTTGGAGGCGGCGATCCGGACGCCAAGCTTCACCGCGGCGCGCGGGGCGGGCCGCCGCTCGAGGGGTCGCTCGGCCCGCTGCGTGCGGGAGAGCGCGAAGGGACCGAGATAGGACAGGACTTGCCCCAGGCGCTCGAGCGTGACGGGCTTGCGGATGAAGTCGAGCGCGCCGAGCTTGAGGCACGCGCGCGCCTCCATCTCGGTGGCGACGCCCGAGACGACCACCACCGGAACCTCGGAGTCGCGTACGGGCTGGAGGTTCAAGAACTCGACGCCGTTCATCCCCGGCAGCCGGACGTCCAGGAGGATCACGTCCGGTCGCGCGGTCGTCAGCGCCTCGAGCGCGGCTTCCGCGCTGCCGACGACGACCGGCTGATAGCCGAGCTCGGCGATGAAGTCGCGGAAGATCTCGGCCAGCCGCTCGTCGTCCTCCACGACCAGGATCCGCATCGCGCTCATGGCGCGGCCACTCCCCAGAAGACGGGCTCCGGCGTCAGACGGACGCCGAAGCGATCGACGACGGCGGTCTGGATGCGGCGCGCGAACGCGACCACGTCGCACGCCCGCGCGCCGTCGTGGGCGACGATCGCGAGGGCGTGTCTGGTCGACAGGCCGACCGCGCCCTCGGCGCGTCCCCGCGTGTAGCCCGCGCGCTCGATCAGCCACGCGGCGGAGAGCTTGACCTGGCCGCCGGGGAGGGGCCAGCGCGGCATCGCCCGATCGCCGGCGCGTGATTCCACTGCGGCGAGCTCGGCGCCGGGAATGATCGGGTTGGTGAAGAACGAGCCGCAGCTGCGGCGGTTCGCGTCTCGGGGGTCCAGCACCATCGACTTGGAGCGCCGGATGGCGATCACGCTGGCGCGGACGTCGGCGAGGGACGGCTTCGCGATGCCCCGCGCGGCCAGATCGTTCTCGACGTCCGCGTAACGCACGGTCGGGCCGCCGCGCGGCCGTAGCCGATAGGCGACCGAGAGGATGACATGCCGTCCGGGCTCATCGCTCCTGAACATGCTGTCGCGATAGCCGAAGCGGCACTCTCGATTCTCGAACGTCATGATGCGCCCGGAGCACGTGTCCAGCGCCCGGACGAGAATCACCGTCTCGCTCACCTCCTGACCGTACGCGCCCACGTTCTGCATCGGGGTCGCCCCGACCAGGCCCGGAATGCCGCTCAAGCACTCGAACCCCGCCCAGCCGCGCTCGACGCAGAGCCGCACCAGCTCGTCCCAGGGCTCGCCGGCCGCCGCCGTCAGCTCCACCACGCCGTGGGCCTCGCGGGTGTCGACGCCGCGCAGCGCGAGCTTCACCACGAGGCCATCGATGCCCTCGTCGGCGATCACGAGATTCGAGCCTCCGCCCAGCACCCGGATCGGCACGCGGCGGGTCCGCGCCCAGTCGTGGGCCTCGAGCACGGCCGCCTCGTCGCCTGCCTCGACGAAGAAGCGGGCCGGCCCCCCGACGCCCAGGGTGCAGTGATCGGCCAGGCGGACGTTCTCGAGCACCGTCATCCCCTTGAGAATATCGCGTCACCGCGTGTTCCCTCACATGCTGCGCTCCATCCGCGGGTCGAGCTGATCGCGTAGCCAGTCGCCCACCAGGTTGATGCCGAGGACCAGCAGCAGGATGGCAAGGCCGGGGAAGAGCGCGAGCCACCAGCCGGTCGTGATGTAGTTGCGTCCTTCGTCGAGCATCGCGCCCCAGCTGGGCGCCGGCGGCGGGATGCCGAGCCCGAGAAAGCTCAGCGAGGCTTCGGCGATGATCGTGCGCGCCACCGAGAAGGTCGCGACGACGGTGACCGGCGGGAGCACATTGGGAAAGATGTGGCGCCAGAGGAGATAGCGATCGGTCGCGCCGAGCGCGCGGGCGGCCTCGACGAACTCGCGCTGGCGGAGCGAGAGCGTCTCGCCGCGCACGATCCGCGCATAGGTGATCCAGCCGGTCACGCCGAGCACCAGGATGACGTTCCCGAGGCTCGCGCCGAGGACCGCGAGCACCGCGACCGCCAGCACGAGCACCGGGAACGCGAGCTGCACGTCGCCCAGGCGCATGAGCGCGTCGTCCGTGAATCCCCGGTAGTAGCCGGACACGAGCCCGAGCGCTACCCCCAAGACGCCGGCGACCACCACGGCCGCCAGACCGACGATCAACGAGACCCGCGCCCCATAGAGGAGACGGCTCGCGACGTCGCGTCCGAGCGTGTCGGTGCCCAGCGGATGCTTCGCGCTGCCTCCGGCGCTCCACATCGGCGGCGTGAGTCGGTCGATGAGGCTGTTCTTGACCGGGTCCGCCGGAGCCAGCGCCGGGGCGAGCGCGGCCATCAGGATCGTGCCGGCGATGACGATCAGTCCGAGGAACGCGCTCTTGTCGCGCGCGAGGCCGATCATGTGAGGCGCACGCGTGGGTCGACCACCGTGTAGAGCACGTCCACGATCAGGTTGAGGCCCACGAAGATGAGCGCGAACACGAAGACGCCCGCCTGGATGACCGGAAAGTCGCGGCCCGGGACGGCCTGCACGATCAGACGGCCCATCCCGGGCCAGGAGAACACGGTCTCGATGATCACGGCGCCGCTCAGCATGAATCCGAGCGAGAGGCCGGTCACCGTGATGACCGGGATCGCGGCGTTCCGGAGCGCGTGGCGGTAGATCACGAAGCGCTCGGCCAGCCCCTTGGCGCGCGCCGTCCGCACGTAGTCTTGCTGCAGCACCTCGAGCATCCCGCTGCGGATCAGCCGCACGTTCTGCGCCAGCGGCGCGGCGGCCAGGGTGACCGCCGGGAGGATCAGGTGGCGCAGGCTCCCGGATCCGAAGGCCGGCAGGAGCCCGCCGAGCTCGACGGCGAAGACCAGGATCAGCATGAGGCCGAGCCAGAAGCTCGGCATCGATTGCAGGAAGAGCGACGCGAGGCGGCTCGCGTGGTCGACCGTCCCGTTCTTGTGGGTGGCCGAGGCGACGCCGAGCGGGATCGCGAGCACCGTCGAGATCAGGAGCGCGGCCGCGGCGAGCTCGACGGTCGCGGGCCAGAGGTGCTCGAGCACCATCTCCATCGCCGGGCGCTTCTCGCGGATCGATATGCCGAAATCGCCTCGGGGGACCGACTGCAAGAAGTCGAGGTACTGCACGTGCAGGGCGCGGTCGAGGCCGAGGCTCCGGCGGGCCGCGGCGATCTCCTGCTGCGTCGCGGTCTGGTCTACGAGGAAGGGAGTCGGGTCACCGGTGAGCCGGACCAGGAAGAAGACGGCGGTGACCACGCCCCAGAGCACGAAGATCGCGTGCAGCGCGCGACGGAGCAGGAAGGCGCGCATCGAGCCCGGATCATTTCTTCACGGCGACGCCGCGGAAATCCATGTTCAGCTCGGGCAGCGGGGTGAATCGCAGCACGCGCGCGCTGTGCGCGTAGACCTTGACCTCCTGATACAGCGCCACCACCGGCGCCCAGTCGCGGACCTGCCGCTGGAGGTCGGCGAGGAGCCGCAGCCGCTTGGGCGCGTCGACCTCGCGGCGCGTCGCCGTGTAGAGCGTCATCAGCTCGGGTGGATACGGCGCCCAGTTGATCATCGCGATCGCGGCCCAGTCGCGCAGATAGTCGTCGGCGTCGAGGTTGTTGCCGGTCCGGCAGGCGGCGAATCCGCCGTTGGGCGGCAGGGTCCCCTTGCTCGCGGTTTGGAGCAAGGTGGCGAAGTCGACGGGCTTGATGGTCACCTGCACGCCGACGTCCTTCAACATCTCGGCGACGGCCGGCGTCATCTCGTCGAAGCTCTGGCCGTAATGCTTGGCCGGGAACAAGAGCTGCAAGGTCAGCGGATTCGTGTCGCCGAAGCCGGCCTCGGCGAGGAGCTTGCGGGCGCGCGTCGGATCGTACGGGTAGGGCTCCTGCGGCGCGTAGCCGTACGATACGGATGCGACGGGGGAGGCGTTGATCAAGGCGTAGCCGTTGAAGATCTTCTTGACGATCGCGTCCTTGTTGACCGCCAGGTTCAAGGCGAGCCGGACTCGCTGATCCGCGAAGAGGCCGTCCTTACCGCCTGAGTCGTACTTGTCCTTCGGGCGGGCATTGAGATAGAGCCGGCACGAGAGCTTCTGAGGGCTCGAGGCGACCTTGAGCCGCGCGTCCTGCGCGAGGGCGGGCGCGTCGAACGGCGGCACGCCTTCGATGAGGCCGACCTGGCCGGCTCGCAGCGCGGCGATGCGCGCCGCGCCCTCGGGGATCGTCTGGAACCGCATCTTGCGGAAGAGCGGCGGTGTCCCCCAGTAGGCGTCGTTGCGCTCGAACAGCATCGACGTCTTGCGCTTCCACTCGACCATCTTCCACGGCCCGGTCCCGACGGGGCGATCGTTGAGCCCCTCCACGCCGTGCTTGAGCGTGTAGGCCTTGGGCACCATGGGCTCGCGGCCGATGAAGTCCCAGAGCGTGGGCGCGGGCTCGCTCGTGTGGACGCGCACCGTGTAGTCGTCGACTTTCTCCCAGCGCGCGACGAACGGGTACGTCTTCTCGAACGAGGTGGCGGCCAGGACGTCCTTCAGCCCCCACTTGTCGAAGTTGCGGCGGAAGAAGCGATCGAGGTTGAAGAGCACGGTATCGGCGTTGAAGGGCTCGCCGTCGTGGAAGGTGACGCCGCGCCGGAGTGCCCACTCCCACGTGAGCTCGTTGACCGGCTTCCACGAGAGCGCCAGGCCCGGCGCGGGGCGGCCCTGCGCGTCCACGTCGACCAAGCCCTCGAACACCTGGCGGATGTAGTTGGAGCGAATCGAGCCCATCCCGATGCGCGGGTCCATGTTGGTGGTGTCGTCGGCGAGGGCGACGACCAGCTCGGCGTCCGGATCGATCGCGGCGCCGTCGACCGTGCGCGGCGGTGTGGCGGGCTGCTGCCCGTCCGCCACCAGCGGCCACGTGAGCATCAACGCAACGATCAACGACCACGTGCTACCCATCATCTTCGGCTCCTCTCGCGGAATGCTCATCACTACAAAAGACGCGGCGGTGTTGTCAATGCGGAGACCGGCCGCTCGGCTTCGTCACGCGCGCCGCGCCGCCGTCGTCCGCTCGACGATCCGGAAGAGCGCGAAACCGGCGATCGTCGCCGACATGACCAGCGCTGCGAGCAGGATCGGGGCGGCCGGGCTTGCGAAGGCGTCGCGCACGGCGCCCGCGGCGAGCTGTACCATGGCCATCACGACGTAGTAGGCCGTGTAGTAGACGCCGAACGCGGTCGCCAGCCGCTCGCCGGCCACGGCCTTCGGCAAGAGGGCCATCAGGGCCCCGGGCGGCGCCCCGATCGCGAGGCCGACCAGGCAGAAGGCCAGGAGCGAGTGCGGCAGCGTGGGCAGCAGCATCGTCACGAGGGCGGTGACGAGGCTGCCCGCGACGATCGAGAGATCAGGCCGCCCGAGCCGGTCGGTAAGGAGACCGCCGAGCGGGACGGAGACCATCGTGAGCCAGATCGCCAGGCTCACGATGAAGCCAGCGTCGCCGAGCGACGCGCCACGAGCGATCAGCAGGCCGGGCCCGAACGCGATGATGGCCACGAGGCTCGCGTTGAAGCAGCCCCAGGCGAACCCGCTGCTCGTCGCCAGCCCGATCTCACGCCTCGACAGGCGCACGCGCCGCTCGGCGGTCCTGCCCTCGGCGCCTGCGGGACGTGGGGGATCGCGGTACACGAGCGCGATCAGCACGAGCCCGAGCGCCGCGACCACGGCCGTAACTACGATCGCCGCGCGCCACGACATGTGGGTGGCGAGCGTTCCCAGGGTCGCGGCCGCGATCCCGAGGCCGACGGGCCAGCTCGTCAGCATGATGCCCATCGCCGTCGACAGCTGACGCTCCGTGAACCAGTCGGCGACCATCTTGGCGAGCAGGATGTTCATGAGCACGGCGCCGACGCCGCTGAGCAGCCGGCCGGCCGCGGCGGCGACGAAGCCGTGCGCGGCGGCGGTGACGAGGCCGCCGGCCACCATCAGCGCGAGGCTTGCGACCACCACTCGCCGCTCGCCGAAGCGCTGACCGAGCACGCCCCCAGGGAGCGCGAAGACGGCGCCCGGCAGCATGTAGAGCCCGATCAGCGAGCCGAGCTGCACCCAGCTGAGCCCGAGATCCGCCACCATCAGCGGCGCCACGGCGGCGACGGCCTGGAACTGGAAGCCCATCGATGTGCGGGTGACGAACACGATCGCCAGCGCCACCCACGGGTTCGTCATGTGGCGGGGATCATAGCGGACGCGGATGGCTCGGGCTTGATCAATTGCCGCTGCCGACATAGAGTCCGGCCCAGAGAGTTGATCGAGCACGAGGGGGACCAGATGGCTGCACCCGTAGCGCCGACCACCGTCAGCCGCCGCGACCTGCTCAAGCTCGGAGGCGCCGCCGCCGCCGCTGGAACGCTTCCTCTCGTCGGGCGGCAGGCCGAGGCTCAGACGCCGAAGCGGGGCGGGGTATTCCGGATTCGCGGCGAGGACGCCACCACCGGCTTTGATCCGCACCTGTTCGTGAACCACCACCGGATCTCGACCAACCTCTCGTTCACTCACAGCCGTCTCGTGAAGGTGAAGGCCGGCCCGTCGGTCATGCCCGGGTTTCTTCCGATCGAGGGAGATCTGGCCGAGTCGTGGACGCAGCCCAACGACCGCACGTACGTGTTCAAGCTGAGGAAGGGCGTGCGCTGGCATCCCAAGCCGCCGGTGAACGGCCGCGAGCTGACGGCGGAGGACGTGAAGTACACGTACGAGCGGTTCCTGTCGATCAAGGGAAACCCGAACCGCTCGACGCTCGGCCACGTCGAGAAGATCGACGCGATCGACAAATACACCGTGCGCTTCTCGCTCAACGAGCCCTTCGCCTGGTTCCTCGACTATCTGGCGAACACGGTGATGTGGATCGTGCCGCGCGAGGCGGTCGAGCAGTTCGGCGATCTCAAGCGGCCCGAGGCGTGCATCGGGACCGGGCCGTGGATGCTCGAGCGCTACGAGCCGAACGTCCGCCTCACGTTCGTCCGGAATCCGAACTACTTCCTGCCGGGTCTGCCGTACGCGGACGGTGTTGAGGTGACGGTCGACGAAGATCCGTCCTCGCGGCTGTCCGCCTGGATCGCCGGCAGATACGACTTCGCTCCCGAGTACGGCCAGTGCGTCCGGCGGCTAGACCTGGATGTCGCCAAGGGCCGCAAGCCGAACCTCAAGACTCAGGACTTCATCGTGCTCTTCAGCGGCATCACCATGATGAAGGTCGACCGCGAGCCCTTCAAGGACGTGCGGGTCCGGCGCGCCCTGGCCCAGACGGCCAACTGGAAGGAGATCCTCGAGTCCAACGCCTGGTCCCAGGGGCACGGGGTTCCGAACACCGCGGTGCCCGCGGCCCTCAAGGAATGGGCGATCCCGATCGACCAGCTCACCCCCGAGGCCCGGCGGCTCTACGAGCAGTAACGTGCCGGAGGCCAAGCGGCTCCTGGCGCAGGCGGGCTTCCCGACGGGATTCAAGGTTCCCGTCGAGGCGACGCTCGGCTGGAGCCCCGACTACGTGGACAATCTGCAGGTGGTGATGCGGAACTGGAAGGATGCGGGCATCGACACCGAGCTCCGCGGCAAGGAATTCGGCGCCTTCATGTCGAGCGCGATCTACGGAAAGTTCGAGAAGCTGGCCCACAGTCTTCGCGGCGGAAGCCCGATCGCCGACGGCTACCTCTACAACGGCCACATCCCGGGTGAGGCCCTCAACTCCGCGGGCGTCGACGATCCCAAGCTAACCGAGATGATCAAGCTGCAGCGCCGCACGCTCGACATCGCCAAGCGGCGGGAGATCGTCTACGACATCCAGCGCTACCTCGCCGAGCAGGTGTACTACGCCTACGATCCGTCGGTGAGCACGGTGGCGGCGTGGGAGCCGTACGTGAAGAACTTCGCGCCGAACCTGGGCCACGACTACGGCGGCCGTCTCATGGCCGCGTGGCTGGACCGTTGAACGCGGTCCGGCTTGACTCACCCGCGCCGATGCCGCACGATCGCCCGTACCGCCCCAGGAGGACGTGATGGCGTACTCGACTGACTCGAAATCCGCTGCGGTGCGCGCTCGGCTCGACCACCCCGTGATCGACGGCGACGGACACTGGCTCGAGCCGGTGCCCATCTTCCTCGACTACCTGCGCGAGGTCGCGGGCCCGTCGGTCGCCCAGCGGTTCGTGAAGATGGCCACCGCGCACATCGACCGTGGCTGGTACGACATGACCCCGGCCGAGCGTCTCGACCGCCGGCCCACGCGCCCGACCTGGTGGGGCGAGCCCGCCAGCACGCTTGACCGCGCGACCGCGATGATCCCGAAGCTCTTCTATGAGCGGCTCGACGATTTCGGGGTCGACTTCGCGCTGCTCTACACCTCGCTCGGCCTGTTCCACATCGCCAATCCCGACGAGGAGCTGCGCCGGGCCATCGCGCGCTCTGTGAACAAGATGAACGCCGAGATGTTCAGGCCGTACGCGCACCGCATCGCGCCGGCGGCGGTGGTGCCGGTCCACACGCCCGAGGAAGCGATCGAGGAAGCGACGTACGCGGTGCGCGAGCTCGGGATGAAGGTCATCATGATCGCCAATCACGTGCGACGGCCCGTGCCGGCCTTCGCCCGGCAGGCGGCCGACCCGACGCAGGTGCGCCACTTCGTCGACTCGCTCGCCTACGAGAGCGCCTACGACTACGATCCGCTCTGGGCCAAGTGCGTCGAGCTGAAGGTGGCGGTGACCGCGCACTCCGGCAGCATGGGCTGGATGGGCCGCGAGTCGGTCAACAGCTTCGTGTTCAACCACATCGGCCACTTCGCCGCCGCGAGCCACGCCTTCGCCAAGGCGCTGATCCTCGGCGGCGTCGTCCACCGCTTCCCGATGCTGCGGTTCGCGATGCTCGAGGGCGGCGTGGGCTGGGCGTGCAACCTCGTGACCGACCTGATCGGACACTGGGAGAAGCGCAACGGCCGCGCGATGGAAGCCCACACGCGCCCGACCAACCTCGACAAGCAGGGGCTCAAGGATCTCTTCACGCGCTTCGGCGGGCGCGCCTACGAAGACAAGATGGACGAGCTGATGGGCTGTCTGAGCCTCGTGCCTCCGTTCAAGTCGGCCGAGGAGATGACGGAGCGGGAGTATCGCGAAGAGCTCGACGACTTCGCCGCCGCCCACGTCGGCTCGGCCGACGAGCTGCGCCGGCAGTTCACCGACCACTTCTATTTCGGGTGCGAGGCCGACGACCCGACGACCGCGTGGGCGTTCGATCGGCACGGCCATCACCGCCTGCGCCCGATCTTCAGCTCCGACGTCGGCCACTTCGACGTGACCGACATGTCCGAGGTGCTCGAGGAGGCTCACGAGCTGGTCGAGCACGGCCTCATCACGATGGACGATTTCCGCGAGTTCGTCTTCGGCAACGCCGCGCGCCTGCACACGGCGCTGAACCCCGACTTCTTCAAGGGCACGGTGGTGGAAAGCGCGGTCGCCAAGGAGCTCGCCCGCTGATCGACACCGTCCGGAAGTGGATCGACGAGGCCCGCTGCCTCGTCGCCCTCACGGGCGCCGGCATCTCGACGGACTCCGGCATCCCGGACTTTCGGGGGCCGCAGGGCGTCTGGACGAAGAACCCGGAGGCCGAGAAGCAGTCGACCCTGCAGAACTACGTCGCCGATCCCGAGGTGCGCCGACGCGCGTGGCAGAGCCGGCTCACCTCGCCGGCCTGGCAGGCCCAGCCCAACGACGGGCACCGCGCGTTCGTCACCCTGGAGAAGCGCGGCAGGCTCGACACGTTGATCACCCAGAACATCGACGGCCTTCACGTAAAGGCCGGCCTGTCGCCCTCGCGCGTGATCGAGATCCACGGCACGATGCACGAGGTTGTGTGCCTCGCCTGCGGTGAGCGGGCGGCCATGGAGCGCGCGCTCGCCCGCGTGCGCGCCGGCGAGGAGGACCCGCCGTGCCGGAGCTGCGGCGGCATCCTCAAATCGGCGACGATCTCGTTCGGTCAGGGGCTCGTGCAGGATGACCTGTATCGCGCCCAGCGCGCGGCCTCGAGCTGCGACCTGATGCTCGCCGTCGGCACGAAGCTCTCGGTCTACCCGGTCGCCGGGGTGGTGCCGGTCGCCAAGCGCGCCGGCGCGCGGGTCGTGATCCTCAACGCGGAGCCGACGGAGATGGACGAGCTGGCCGATGCCGTGCTGCGGGGCTCGATCTCGAGCGTCTTGCCGAGGCTGGTGGAGAGCGCCTGATGCCGGTGACCCGATTCGACGTCCGGATGCGGCGCCCGCTGGCGGATGGCGCGTCGTTCGGTGACGCAGGGCCGTACGAGGAGCTGAAGGGCATACTCCGGTTCACGCTCGACCCGAAGAACGCGTCGAACGAGCGTGTCACCGACATCGCGCTGGCCCCGCGCGACCCCGCGGGGCGGGTCGAGTTCGAGTCCGATGTGTCGATCCTGGTGCCGGTCGATCGCCGGCGCGCGAGCGGCCGCGTGATGCTCGACGTGGTCAACCGGGGCAACACGGTCGCGGTCCCGAACTTCAACCGCGCGACGCGCCCGACGTTCGTGCCCGGCGCCGATCCCGATCCGCCCGTCGATCCGGGCGACGGGTTCCTGATGCGCCGCGGCTTCGTGATGATCTCGTGCGGCTGGCAGATCGATCTGCCCGAGGTGCCCGGACTCCTCGGCCTTCGCGGGCCCGAGGCGCTCGACGCGAACGGTAACCGCATCACCGGCCGCGTCTACACGCAGCTCCAGACGCCGGTGCCGGCCGCGCATCTGCTGCTCTCCGATCGCGGCCACCGCGCATACCCGGCCGCCGATCTCGACGAGCGCGACGCGGTTCTGCTGGTCCGCGACCAGCCCGACGGCGACGCGACCACGATCGATCGGAGCCGCTGGCGCTTCGCGCGCGCGGCGGGCGGCACGGTCGTCCCGGATGCGTGTCACATCTGGCTCGAGGGCGGCTTCGAGAAAGGGCGCCTCTACCAGGTGGCGTACACGGCGATCGGCGCGCCCGTGATCGGGCTCGGCATCGCCGCGCTTCGCGACAGCGCCGCCTGGCTCAAGCACGGGACCGCGCGCGAGGGCAATCCGGCGCCCGGCGTCGTCCGGTACGTGTACGCGTACGGCCGCTCCCAGACCGGACGCCTGCTCCGCACCCTGGTCTTCAACGATCTGAACCTCGACGAGCAGGGCCGCGAGGCGCTCGACGGGATCATCGCGAACGTCGCCGGCGGCCTGCGCGGCGAGTTCAACCAGCGGTTCGGCCAGAACTCGAAGGACCGGCCGCACATGATGGATATGTCTCCAGCCGGCGACCGACGAGGAGCTGCATCGGCGGCTCGCGGCGCGCGGCAGCACCCTGAAGGTCTTCTACACGAACAGCTCGGCCGAGTACCACCGAGGCGACGCCTCGCTCGCCCACACGAACGCCGAGGGCACACGCGACGTCGCGAACGGCCCGTCGGCGCGCGTCTACCACTTCGCGGGCACCGAGCACGGCCTCGGCGTGTGGCCCCCGACGGCCCAGAAGACCGCCGCCGCCGATCCGTCCGAGCCGCCGGAGCACTCGCAGAACTTGAGGAACACGATCGACTACGCGCCGCTGCTGCGCGCCTGCCTGGTGAATCTCGACCGCTGGGTCGTCGAAGGCACCGAGCCGCCGCCGAGCCGCCATCCGCGACTGGCCGACGGCACCGCGGTGCCCTTCGAGGCGCTCCACGCGGTGTTCGATCGCATCCCCGGCGCCAACTATCCGCGTCATCACGCGCGCCCGTGCCGCCTCGACTTCTCCGCGCTGCCGCCGGGGCCGGGGCCGGCATGCGGCTCGCTCGTCTCGGCCGTCGACGCCGATGGCAACGAGACCGGCGGCATCGCGCTGCCGGAGATCGCCGTGCCGCTCGGCGCCCACACGGGGTGGACGCTCAGGCACGCCTCGATCGGCGGCGCGAGCCCAGCGGCTGGTCTTCGCCGGCGCGACCATTCCGTTCGCGCGCACGCGCCGCGAGCGCGAGGCGGCCGGCGACCCGCGGCCTTCCATCGAGGAGCGCTATCGCTCGCGCCAGGACTATCTGGAGCGCGTCCGCCGCGCCGGGTGCCGCGCTGGTGGCGCAGCGCTACATGCTCGAGGAAGACGTCGAGCTGGCGGTGACGCTGGCGGCGCGGGCGTGGGATCACTGGACCGCCTGAGCCGCTCCGCCTGAAGACCCCCCGCCCCGGGGCCGGGTCTCGTGGTCGCCGGTCGGGCGCACCCTTCGAGGGCGGCGCTGCCTGACGCAGGCGGCACCGCAGAAAGGACATCGTCATGGCAGTCACCCGGAAGAACATCCAGCCTGACGCGCTCGCCGCCCCGAGCCGGAGCGGCCACACCCTCTATTCCCACGTCGTCGCGGTCGAAGGCCGGCGCCTCGTGTTCGTCGCCGGTCAGCTCGCGCGCGACCGCGCCGGCAACGTCGTGGGCAAAGGCGACATGCGCGCCCAGATCCGCCAGGTGGGCGAGAACATCAAGGCGGCGCTGGCGGCGGCGGGCGCGACGCTCGGGGACATCGTGAAGACCAACACGTACGTGACCGACATGGACGAGTACTTCAAGCACGTCGATGTCCGCATGGAGTACTTCGGTCCCGCGCTCCCGACCAGCACCACGGTCGAGGTCCGACGACTCGCCCATCCCGACTTCCTGGTGGAAGTCGAGGTGGTCGCGATGCTGGGCTAGACCCTGCTCACACGCGTCGGCTCGGCCCGCCGTCCCGATCCGCGCCGAGAACTCCGCGAATCCACAAACGCTGGTCGGCGCCAGCCGGAGCCCACACCAACAGGACGCTCATCACACCGTACACCGGCAAATGTCCGAGGAGCTCGACCCAATTGAATACGGTGAGCGTCATGTTGATGAACAGCCAGGCCGTCACGATGATCACGCGCGGGAAGAGGCCGAGCATCAGCCAGAGACCGATCACCAGCTCCGTCGTCCCGACGCACACCGCGAAGAGATCGTCGGACATGGGCAGGCCCATCCAGCCCGTGAAGTTGAGCGGATACTTCTTGAGGAAAGCCACGGCCAGCTCCTGATTGGCGAGCTTCTCGGTGAACGAGACGACGACCAGGCTCAACCCGGTCCCGACGCGAATCGCGGTCATCGCCCTGCGTGTCAGCCGCGGCGCCGGCTCGAGCGCGGGACAAAGCGCCCGGTCCACCGAGTAGGGGCCTCGGCCGGCCATGAAGAAGAACGCGGCGAAGCCCAGCACGTGCACGTTCTCGAGCATCGGCTCGAGGCCGACGGCGCCGACACCGGCCAGCCAGAGAGCCGCGAGCGCCACACCGGCCAGTCGAGTCAGGGCGCCGTAGAGCACGCTCACGCCGACACCGATCTGGGCAACGCCGAGCCAGTAGCGGGAAGCGCCGTGGAGCTCGTTGTTCGGTGAGAAGAGCTCGCCCTGGATGCCGAGGACGATGAGCGGCAACGCGATGTGGATACCCACGATGAAGGGCACGACCGCGTAGAACCGAGTCCGCCCTTCTTCCGTGGCGCCCAGGAACTCGGGCCCGGGAATCAGGTCGCGCTCTCCGCGGGCCCGCCACACGAGCCACGCCGCGACCGTGAGCGCGACGGCGACCGCGATCCCAGCAAAGGCGGGGAGCTGGATGGCCGTCTCCCAGCGTGTCGGGAGCGACGCGGAGTCGTAAAACCACTTCTCGTGGGCGCTGGCCGCGTCGGCGCCGACGACGCCGACGAGCGACACCACGAGAGGCAGCAAGCGGATCCGGCGCCGCCGGTCTACGCCGATCGGCCGCCGATTGAACGGCGGGATCATGTGCCCATCGTCGGTCGGGCCGCGGCCCGCCGCCGTTCGACTCAGGGCTGCAGGCGAGTCGAGCGCCAGGCGCCGCCGCTGAAGCCCGCGTCGGTCGGCGCCAGCGCCCGCGTCCACCGCGCACGATCGTGCGCGCGGGCCGGCTGGCCCACCCAGAGCTCGACGCGCTCGGCCCACACGCGATAGCCGCCCCAGCGCTTGGGACGCGGGATGTCGCCGCCCGCCGAGCGCTTCGCCTCGTCCTCGACCTTGGCGAGGAACGCCGCGCGGGATTCGATCGGGCGGCTCTGATCGCTCGCCGACGCCGCGAGGCGCGCGTCGCGCGGCCGCGAGCTCCAGTAGGCGTCGGAGTCCGAGTCGGGCGCCAGGGTCACGGGCCCCTCGATGCGCGCCTGCCGCTCGTGGGCGTCCCAGCTGAAGACCAGCGCCGCGTACGGGTTGACGTCGAGCGCCTTGCCCTTGGCGCTCTCGCGGTCGGTGTAGAAGACGAGCCAGCCGTCGCGGACGTCGATGCCGCGGCAGATCACCATGCGCGCGGTGGGCCGCCCCTCGACATCGACGGTGGCGAGCGTCATCGCGTGCGCGTTCCGGATGTCGGCGAACGCCTCCTTCAGCCAGCTGTCGAGGAGCGGCAGCGGGTCCGACGGAAGATCCGCGGGCAGGGCGGGTTTAGTAACCGTCCTCCTCCAGGAGCGGAAACGCGCTGGCGAAGTGCGCGGGCCTGACCGGCGTTGACGGATGCAGATAGGACGAGTCGAGCGCGGACAGCCGGTTGACGCCCAGGAGACCCAGGCAGATCCGGATCTCTTCCTCGAGCAGCTCGAACACGCGCACGAGCCCCGCCTGGCCGCCGGCCGCGAGGCCGCAACACGTGAGCCGCCCCATCCCGACCGCCTGCGCGCCCAGCGCGATCGCCTTGACCACATCGCTCCCACGCATGAAGGCGCCGTCGACGATGACCGTCGCGCGCCCGTTCACGGCCGCGACGACCTCGGGCAGCACGTCGGTGCTGCCGCGCCCGTGATCGAGCTGGCGGCCACCGTGGTTGGAGACGTACACGCCGTCGACCCCGTGCTCGCACGCGAGCACCGCGTCCTCGGCCGTCGCGATGCCCTTGAGGATGAGCGGGATGTTGTGGAGATCCTTGAACCGCTTCACGTTGTCCCAGTTGAGCGCGGCCTGGAACTCCTGGCCGGTGGCGCGCGCGCGCCAGGGCTTGACGAAGCGCCGGGCCAGATCGCGCTCGCGACGGCTGTACATGGCGGTGTCCACCGTGAGGCAGAACGCGGCGTAGCCGTTGTCCATGGCGCGCTTCACGTGCTCGTCCACCCACGCGTCGTCGCCGCGGACGTAGAGCTGGAAGATGCGGAAATTGTCGGCGGCGGCGGCGACCGCCTCGAGCCCGGGGTTGCAGACCGAGCTCAGCATCTGCGGCACCTCGAACTCGGCGGACGCCTTGGCGGCGGTGGCGCCCCCGCCCGGCTCGAAGGTCTCGACCGATCCGACCGGCGCGATCATGACGGGGATCCGCACCTTGCGGCCGAACAAGGTCGAGGTGCTGTCGATCTTCGAGACGTTGCGCAGCACCCGCGGCCGGAAGGCGAGCGAGTCGAGAGCCTGCCGATTGCGCCGCAAAGTGGTTTCGGTTTCGGTACCGCCCGAGAGGTAATCCCACGGTCCCGGCGCCAGGGCCAGCTTCGCGGCGCGCACGATCTCGTGAAGGGTCTGGAAGCGGCTCTCGAGGTTCGAAGGTGACATGGCCGTCGGTCTCCTACAGCGCGGGGTGACGTTTGTGCCAGTCGGTGGCCTGCTCGTAGGTGTGGCCCACGCGCAGCACGGTGGTTTCGTCGAATGGGCGCCCGGCGATCTGGAGCGAGATCGGCAGGCCCGCGGCCGTGAAGCCGCAGGGCAACGCCAGCGCGGGCAGCCCGGTCATGTTGAACGGACCCGTGTTGCCCCGGGGAATCCGTAGTCGGGATCGTAGACCTGGGTGAACGTGGGCGCGGGCTTGGGGCTCGTCGGCGTCGCCAGCACGTCCACGCGGCGCAGCACCGTGTTCATCTCGGCCTGCAGCCGCGTACGGATGCGCTGGGCCTGCACGTACTCGGAGCCCGTGATGAGCGCGCCCGCCAGCAAGCGCTCGCGCAGGAGCTCGCCGAAGAGCTCGGGATGCTCGCGCAGGTCGCGCTCGTGATAGGCGAACGCCTCGGCGAGCATGATCGCCATGAAGGCGCCGACCGACTGGATGCTGGGGATCTGGACGTCCTCGACAGTGGCGCCGAGCTGTCTGAGGGTCGCCAGCGCCTGCTCGAATCCCTTCTCGACCTCGGGATCGATGCCCTCGAAGAAGTAATCGCGCGGCACGCCGACGCGGAGCCCGCGCACGCCGCGCCCGAGCGGCGCCACGTAGTCGGGCACCGGCTCGCGACTCGACGCGGGATCGGTCGCGTCGTAGCCGGCGAGAGCCTGGAGCAAATACGCGCAGTCCTCGACGGTGCGCGCCATCGGGCCCGTGTGGTCGAGCGTCCACGAGAGGGTCAGCACACCGCTCCGGCTGCAGCGGCCGTAGGTGGGCTTGAGCCCGGCGATGCCGCAGAGCGACGCGGGGCCCCGAATGGACCCGCCCGTGTCCGAGCCGAGCGCGCCGAAGGCCATGCCGGCCGCGAGCGCGGCGCCCGAGCCGCTCGACGAGCCGCCCGGCATCCGCTCGAGGTCCCACGGATTGCGCGCCGCCTGGAAGCGGTGGCCGGGGAACTGGATGCCGAAGGCGAACTCGTGGGTGATCAGCTTGCCCAGCATGACCGCGCCCGCCCGCTGCAGTCGCGCCACGCACGTCGAGTCCTCGTCCGGGACCCAGTCGGCCAGGAGGGCCGAGCCGCCGGTGGTGAGGATCCCCCGAGTCGCGTAGATGTCCTTGTAGCCGAGTGGGATGCCCAGGAGCGGGCTCGAGATGTCGCCGCGCCCGAGAGCGGTCTCGGCGGCCCGGGCGTCCGCCAGCGCCCGGTCGGCGGTCACGGTCACGAACGCGCGAAGCTTCGGATCGAGCTTCTCGATCCGCTCGAGGTGCGCGCGGGTCAGCTCGACCGGCGAGAGCGCCCGGCGCCGGAGCCGCGCGCCGACGTCGCGGATCGTCGCGTAGAAGAGCTCCTCACTGGCCACGGTCGCCTCGCGAGCGCACGGTGTCGAACGTGACCGCGGGCTCGAGCGTTCGGTTTGCCCGCGAATCCATCGCGTGGATCGGCCGGAGCGCGTCGGTCAGGAGCCGGCGCACGACCTCGAGCCGGTTCTCGGCGATCTCGACTCGGGCCGCCTTCATGCGGTCGCGAACCTCTTCCAGGGTCATAGCCTTCCTCCCGTGTGGGAGAATACCGCGACCTCGAAGCCAAGGGGAGGGCGATTGATGACGCGCGCGTTCCGGTTCCTGGCCCCGATGGGGCTCTGCGTTGCCATCGCCCTGGCGGTACCCGCCGCCCTGGCGCAGGGAACGCTCAACGTCTACTGCAGCGTCCAGGCCGAGTGGTGCCAGGCCGTCGCCAACGAGTTCCAGCGTCAGACGGGCATCCGGGTCGCGCATCACGTTGAAGGGGTCCGGCGAGACGCTCGCGCAGGTCACCGCGGAAGCGGCGAACCCCAAGGGCGACGTCTGGTTCGGGGGTACCGGCGATCCGCATCTCCGGCCGCGGCCGAGCAGAACCTGACGGTGGCCTACAAATCGCCGAACCTCGACAAGCTGCACGACTGGGCGCGCCGACAGGCCGAGCAGTCGGGCTTCAAGACGGTCGGCATCTACGCCGGCGCGCTCGGCTTCGGCTACAACCCCGAGCTCTTGCAGAAGAAGAAGCTCGCCGCGCCCGCCTGCTGGAAGGACCTGATCAAAGCCGACTTCAAGGACGAGATCCAGATCGCCGAACCCGAACTCGTCGGGCACCGCGTATACGGCCATCGCCACGATCGTGCAGCTCTTCGGCGAAGAGGAGGCGTTCGCGCTACCTGCGGCAGCTCCACCGGAACGTCAACCAGTACACGCGCTCGGGCGTCGGTCCGATCAAAGCGGTGGCGCGCGGCGAGACGTCCGTCAGCATCAGCTTCATGCACGACGGCGTCACCGAGGCGATCGCCGGCTTTCCCGTCAAGATCCAGGCGCCGTGCGAAGGCACCGGCTACGAGGTCGGGCTCGCTCAGCATCATCAAGGGCACGCGCAACCTCGAGGGCGCCAAGAAGTTCGCGGACTGGGCGCTCACCCCGCCGGCCCAGAAGCTCGGCGCCGACTCCAAGCAGTTCCAGGTTCCGTCGAACCGGGAGCTCGAGCTGCCGCCGCAGGCGCCGCGGTTCGCCGACATCAAGCTGATCAACTACGATTTCGCGAAGTACGGCGCGAGCGCCGAGCGCAAGCGCCTGCTCGAGCGGTGGGAGCGAGAGGTCAACACGCTCAGCCGAAGTAGGCGCCGCGCCATGCGGACGGCTTTCGCCGCCGGGCGCTCGTCTGGAGCCTGGTCGGCGGCGCCGGCTCTCGTGCTCCTGCCGTGGTACGCGACCTCCGACGGCGCCGAGGCGGGGAAATTCCAGCTGTCCTGGATGCCCGGCCTCGGCGCTCCTGGCGGCGCTCGCGCTGCGCAATCTGCCGGCGCGCCTCGGGCCACGCGCCACCCTCGGCCTTCGGTTGATGGTCGCTGGGCGCCGGCGGCTTCATCTATATCGCGCGTCCAGGGATTCGCCGCTCGGCGGCCAGCCCGCTCTGGGGCTTCGGCGCCGCGGCTGGCGTCGCGACGAGCTCTCGTGCATGCTCTTCTCGCTCGGACCTCGCCGCGGCGGCGGCTTCTTCAGGAGCGATGCCTTCGTCGCCGCCGCCGTCGTGCGTCGTCGCCGTGCTCGTCGGAGCTCTTCACGTTCTATCCCGTCGTGCGCATCCTCGCTGAGCGCGGTCCAGGGCGACGGCGGCGCGGTCTCGCTCGCGCGTTCTGCGGAGCGCCTGTTCGCGCGCGAAGATCTGGCGGCTCGACTGCCTGACCGGCGGCCGGAGCTGCGGCGTCGCGATGGAACACGCTCCTGCTCGCGCTGCTGACCGCGACGTCGCACGACCGCCCTCGGCCTCGCGTTCGCCCTCGTCGCCACGCGGACCGGCTTCAGGGCCAAGCGGCTCCTGCGCGTGCTGACGGTGCTGCCCGATCATCACGCCGCCCTTCGTGATCGGCCTCGGCGCTCATCCTGATCTTCGGCCGATCCGGCGCTCGTCAACCAGCTCCTGGAGTGGGCGTTCGCGCGTGGAGCCGTCGCGCTGGATCTACGGGCTGCCCGGCGTACTGGCTCGCGCAGACGTTCGCCTTCACGCCGGTCGCGTTTCTCGTGCTGATCGGCGTCGTGGAAGGCGTGAGCCCGTCGCTGGAGGAGGCGTGCGCAGACGCTCAGAGCGGATCGCTGGCACGACGTTCAGCACGGTCTCGCTGCCCGCTGATGATTCCCCGGCCTCGCCAACGCGTTCCTGCGTCGGCTTCATCGAGAGCATCGCCGACTTCGGCAACCCGATCGTGCTCGGCGGAAACTTCGGCGTGCTCTCCACGGAGGTGTTCTTCTCGATCGTCGGCGCCCAGCTCGATCAGGGGCGGGCCGCGGCGCTCGGCTGCCTCCTGCTGGCGCTGGCGCTCGGCGCCTTTCTGCGTCCAGCGCCGGGTCGTCGGGCGCACAGTCTACACCGCCATCTCGGGCAAGGGCGACGGCGGCCGGCCGGCGCCGCTGCCGCCGCTCGTCCGGCGCCTCGTGTTCGGCATGGCGGTGCCGTGGGCGACGCTCACCTTGTCGATCTACGGCATGGCGCTGGCCGGCGGATTCGTCGAGACGTGGGGGCGTGACTACACGCCGACCCTGCGCCACTACGCGAAAGCGTTTTCCGTCGAGTGGAGCCAGGCCGGAATCATCTGGTCGGGCTCGGCCTGGCGCTCCTTCTGGACGACGCTCGAGCTCGCCTCGATCGCCGCGCCCGCTCACGGCCGCGCTCGGGATCCTCACGGCGTATCTGCTGGTGCGGCAGCGTTTCGCGGGCCGGACCGTGTTCGAGTTCGCCACGATGCTGAGCTTCGCCATCCCCGGCACCGTGATCGGCCTCAGCTACATCCTGGCCTTCAATGTGCCGCCGATCGAGCTGACCGGCACCGGCCTTATCTTGATCGTGTGCTTCGTGTTCAGGAACATGCCGGTCGGGCTCCGCGCCGGGCGTGGCCGCGATGAGCCAGATCGACGCGAGCCTCGACGAGGCCTCCCGCACGCTCGGCGGCAGAAGCTTTGTGACCTTGCGCCGGGTGCTCCTTCCTCTGCTCCGTCCGGCCGTCGTGGCGGCGCTAGTCTACAGCTTCGTGCGCGCGATGACGAGCGTCAGCGCGGTCATCTTCCTGGTCTCGGCCGACTACGACATGGCCACCACGTACATCATCCACCGCGTGCTGAACGGTGACTACGGCGTCGCGATCGCCTACAGCTCCGTGCTCATCGTGCTGATGCTGGCGGCGATCGGACTCATCCAGCTGCTGGTCGGCGAGCGCCGGCTCCGGCGCGCGGCGCCGGCGGCGCCCGTCCCGCTGCCGACCGGGCCCGCCGCATGACCGATCGCCGCGCGGCGCGCATCGAGCTCTCGCACGTGACCAAGCGGTACGGCGGCGGTGACGGCGGTGCGCGATGTCAGCCTCACGATCGCCGCCGGCAGCCTCGTCACCTTGCTCGGGCCGTCGGGCTGCGGCAAGACGACCACGCTCCGCCTGATCGCCGGGCTCGAGACCGTCACCTCGGGGCGGATCCTCATCGGCGACGACGACGTGACCGCGCTCGGCGCGACCGACCGGAACGTGAGCATGGTGTTCCAGAGCTACGCGCTCTTTCCGCACATGTCGGTGCTCGACAACGTCGCCTACGGCCCGCGCGTGGCCGGACAGTCGCGGCGCCAGGCGGCCGAGTCGGCGCGCGAGGCGCTGGCCGGGGTGGGGCTCGCGGAGCTCGCGGACCGTCTGCCGAGCGAGCTCTCGGGCGGCCAGCAACAGCGCGTGGCCATCGCTCGGGCGCTGGTGCTGGAGCCGCGCGTGCTCTTGTTCGACGAGCCGCTGTCGAATCTCGACGCGCGCCTGCGGCGCCAGATGCGGGACGAGATCCGCGCGCTCCAGCAGCGCCTGGGCATCACGGTGGTGTACGTCACCCACGACCAGGAAGAGGCGCTTGGCGTGTCCGACCGCATTATCGTGATGAACCAGGCGGTCGTGGCTCAGGAGGGCCAGCCGCGCGAGCTCTACGAGGCGCCGGACGACGTCTTCGTGGCCGGCTTCATGGGCGAGGCCAATCGCGTCAAGGGCGTGCTCCAGCGCCTCGACGACCGGACCGGCAAGGTGACGATCGGCGGGCTCGCGTGCACCTTGCCCCATCGCGGCCTGGCCGACGGCACGGTCGACGTCGCTATCCGGCCCGAGGCCTTCCTGATCGTCGGCGGGCGGCCGACAGACGGAGCACTCCGCGGCACCGTGAGCCAGGCCGCGTACCTCGGCTCGCGAATGGAGTACTCCATCGCGTCGGAGATCGGCGAGCTCTTCGTCACCAGCCCCGCCGTCGACGCCCCGCTCGCGCCCGGCGCGAGCGTCGCCTTGACACTCGCGAGCCATGGCATCACCCTGATCCGGCCATGATCGAAGAACGCGTCGTCCAGACCCTCGATAGTCTCGGTGTGCCGTACGAGCTGATGCAGATCGACCCCGCCTTCGCCGACACCGCCGCCTACTGCGAGAAGTACGGGTTCCCGCTGGAGAGCGCCGGCAATACGATCGTCGTCGCCTCGAAGAAGGAGCCGAGAAAGTTCGGCGTGTGTGTGGTGAAGGCGACCCGGCGGCTCGACGTGAACCACGCCGTCCGCGCGCTGCTCGGCGTCTCGAAGGTCTCGTTCGCCTCGGCGGAAGAGACCCAGACGCTCACGGGCATGATGATCGGCGGCGTCACCGTGTTCGCGCTGCCGGCCGAGCTGCCGATCTACGTCGACGATGCGCTGATGGAGCGCGAGTGGGTGATCCTCGGCAGCGGCAGCCGATCGTCGAAGATCAAGATCTCGCCGGAGGTTTTTCGCCGGATCCCCAACGCGACGGTCGTGCCGGGCCTGGCCCAGGACATTCCGCGCTAGCCTTCGCAGCGAGCCGAGCGCCGGGCCGCTACTCGATTGCCTGCAGCACCATGCTCTTCAGCAGTTGGCGGTAGTGCACGCGGATCGGGCCGGGCGCCTGGGCCATGAATACGACGGTCAGCTCCTCCTTTGGATCGACCCAGAAGCCCGTCCCGAAGGCGCCGCCCCAGTTGTAGTCGCCGGCGGAACCTGTCATCGACGCCGCGCCGGTCTCCTTGCGCACGGCGAATCCGAGCCCGAAGCCGTAGCCCGGCCCGGGCGAGTACGCGGGTCCAGGAGCGATCCGTGTGCCGAGATGGTCCGAGGTCATGTACTCGACGGTCTTGCGGCCCAGGATCCGCGCGCCATCGAGCGTGCCGCGATTCACGAGCATCTGGGTGAACCGCACGTAGTCGCCGGCGGTCGAGACGCCGCAACCGCCGCCGCACTCGAACTTCGGCGGGGTCGTCGGGTCGAAGAGCTTGATCTCCTTGCCGGTGTCCGGATCGGTTGCCAGCGCCTGGGCAAGGCGGGCCTGCTTGTCGGCGGCGACGACGAAACCCGTGTCGGTCATCTTGAGCGGCCGGAAGATGCGCTCGGCGAGCACCTGGCCCAGCGGCTTGCCCGCGACCACCTCGACGACACGCCCGAGGACGTCGGTCGACACACCATATTCCCACGTGGTTCCCGGCTGGTTCAGGAGCGGAAGCTTGGCGAGGCGGTCGATGAACTCCTGCGGCGTGCGCTCACGCGAGAGCCCGCTGGTGCCGCCCTCGAAGAGCTTGTGGACCTGGGTCGTGCCGCGGTTGCCGTAGGTGAACCCGGAGGTGTGGCGGAGCAGATCCTGGATCGTCATCTCGGATTCCGCCGGCACCGTGTAGAACACGGCCTTCGTCGTGACCGGATCGATCTTCTCGACGCCGACCTGGCGGTTGGCGAGCTCGGGAATGTACTTCGAGACCGGGTCGGAGAGAAAGAGCCGGCCTTCCTCGTAGAGCATCATGGTCGCGACGGAGACCAGCGGCTTGGTCATCGACGCGATGCGGAAGATCGCGTCGGGCGGCATGGGCGTGCCGGCCGTCTTGTCGCGGAAACCGACTGCCTCGTAGTATGCGATGCGTCCCTTGCGCGCGACGATCACGACGGCGCCGGGGATACGCCCGCGCTCGACGTCGGCCCGTAGGGTCTGGCCGATGCGGCCGAGCTTCTCCGACGAGAGCCCGACCTCTTCGGCCTTGGCGCGCGGGAGCGGATCGGCCGCGACACCGGCAACGAGGAGCGGCGACAGGCCGATCACGAGCGAGAGGGCGAGGGTCTTCACGATGCGCCTCCTGTGTTAGAGTGCCGCGCACACCGGCCGGCGGGACCGGTGTGCAGACGATAGAGGAGACAACCATGGAGCGCAAGACGAGCGTGGTCACGCCCGAGCGGTTCGCCTCCGGGATGACGTTCGATCAATACGTCGCCTACGTCGGCACGCCGGAGAATCTCAAGCGCGAGGGCTCCGGCGGGCGGCCGCGGAGCGACATGAGCGCCGCCCTCCGGGCGGGCTACGCCGCGGCGCGGCTGGACGACGCGCAGACCGCGGCGGTCAAGTGGCTGGCGGCGCGGCCGAACGGTCCGGCCAAGGTGCTCGTCATCTCGGAGGAATGGTCGTCCGATTGCCGCCGCGACGTGCCGATGCTCGCGCGCCTGGCCGAGGCCGGCGGCATGGAGCTCAGGATCTTCCGCCGCGACGGGCAGCGGTTCAGCGCGAGCCATCAGCCGGGCCTCGCCGAGGCGCCCGACAGCAACGCCGATATCATGGCCGAGTTCCTCAACACCAAGAACGGCAAGACGTGGCAGTCGATTCCGGTCGCGGTCTTCTACACGAAGAACCTCGACTACCTCTATCACTACACCGAGTTCCCGGCGATCTACCTGAAGGACGACGTGGTCGGGGGCATTCGCGCGGCGCGGCCGGGCGAGAGCAAGGAAGAGACGCAGAAGCGCGGCGATCGTGAATTCGCCGAGCTCCAGCAGTCGCCGTTCTTCCGGATCTGGGCGTGCGCGGGGATCGACGAGATCCTGAGCGCGCTGCATCGCAAAGTGGTCCTCGGCCCGTCCGCCTGACGCGTCACTCCGTGAGAATCCAGGCGTTGTGCCGGAAGGGGTCGTAGCGCTCGCCTTTCGCGCAGAAGGCCTTGGTGGCGATGACGCGCTTCATCTTACCGTCGCTCGCACGGCGCGCTGTCAGAAAGAGATCGAGATCCTGGAAGGCGACGTGGCCGGCGTCGCGCTGCCGGCAGAGATTGCGCGCGCGGTTGAAGTACACGATCGGATCGCAGGCGATGCGGGTGTCGAGCGGAAGCTTCAGGTCCCGCCGCGTCGTGGTGCCGTCGGCATTGTGGAGCTCAGCCCAGCCGGCGCAGGCCGGTCGCGCGTCGAACATGTGGAGCGCGTAGAGCCGGCCCTGTCCCGTCAAGGTGCGGTCCCCCGGGAATGCGTACGGGATCAGCTGGAGCACGGAGAACAGGACGGCGATCGCATACGCCGATCGGAGCGCCCGGCCCTTCCACAGCGCGACCAGCAGCCCCTCGGGCGGATCCCGCGGCTCCACGAGCCGGCTCAGCGGGAAGATCGCCAGGATCGCGAACATGAGGAGCGGGTAGAAGAAGCCCACGACCTGCCACGACAGCGCGTGGAAGACCAGGAACTGCGCGAACGCCGCCCAGAAGATCCACGCGCGCCTGGCCAGGAGCCCCCACGCGACGCCGAGCTCGAGCACGATCACGCAGACACACGCCGCGACGACGCCGGCGCCCGAGAACGGCCACATCGGACGATAGAGGCCAGCGCCCGAGACCCATTCCCAGTTGAGCTTGAGCGTGCCGGCCCAGAAGTAGAAGAGCGTGACCAGAACCCGCAGGGCGTCGCGCTTGCCGGGTACGAGCAGGTACGCGAAGGTGGCGAAGAACCCCATGTAGTGCTGGTTCATGCGCAGCCGGTAGTCGAGCAGCATGATCGCGAGCTTGAGGACGTTGACCAGCACGAGGCCCGCGTAGGCCCAGGGCACCAGCCGGCGCGAGGCGAAGAGAAGCCCGGCGCCGATTGCCGCGGCGAAATATGCGCGCAGCAGCAACGCCGCGCCGGTTGCCGACAGCACACGGAGCCGCTCGCAGCTTGGCACCAGCGGCCAGCAGATCGGCTCGGCCTGGGCGTTGACGAACGTGACGATCCGCTGGTCGACCCAGAACAGATAGGTGACGACGTGCAGAGAGGCCATCGCCACGCCGTACCAGCGCAGCGCGTCGTCGCGCTGGATCTCGGCGATCTGCGAGCGAAGGAATCCGACGGGCGACGGCACGGGGGGAGCCTAGCCCATGGCCGTCGCCAGAACAAACTGGACGCCACCTAGAGGTTTCGAGCGCGGTTGACCTCTCACGTGGCCGAGATTACTCTCGCTCGCGGACGATCATGACGCGAAGGCGCTATCTCGCTGTCCTCCTGAGCGTGCTCGGCTTCGTCGCCGGCGGGTGCGTCAGCCTCACGCCGACGCAGAAGGCGACGCTGACCGACGTCCAGCGATTCGCCGACGCGGCCGCGGGGGCCTACGGGCTCATGCGTATTTCCGTGAGCGTCCAGCCCGGGACGAATCTCGGCATCGGCGGAACCTACCGCCAGGGCAACTTCTACCTGAACGCCAACACCCTCAATTCGGGCCATTTGACCGCTCTGGTGGCGCACGAGCTCGGACACTACGTGCTGGGTCACGAACCGACCTCGGGCGTGTCGATGGCCGAACTCCTGAAGGCGCAGGAGCTCCGCGAGCTCGACGCGAATGCTCAGGCGGTCGAGATCCTGGTGCGCGCCAGAGGCATGACCCAACCCCAGGCCGTTCGGACGATGGTGATCTATCTCCGCTCGGCCCAGAACGCGCAGAAGCGCGGCCAGGCGAATGCGCCGGGCCATCGCCCGCCATCCGAGGAGATCACGGACCTCCTCGCCCGATTCCCCCAGGCCGCTGCGCCCGACGGGCCGGGTGCCGGACCGGACTCGTCGTCGGCGGCGATCCCGATCGCCGCGCCGACCTGGATGCCCGGAGATCAATGGACCTTCTGGTGGGACAACCCGCGCAGCTCCGGCACCTTCGTCTGGTCTGTCGATCGCGAGCACGTCGTCGACGGCACCCCGTACTACGTCGTCGTGTCAGGACCCTCGACGGCGCAGCCGGCGAGAGAGTTCTTCTACCAGAAAGTCGATCTGGCGTGGCGCATGGAGATGGTGAACGGCCAAGTCGACAGCAAGGCGGAGCCGGCTCAGTGGCGATACCTCTGGCCGCTGACCATCGGTGGCGCCTGGGAGCAGACCGTCACGGTGTCGACCGAGCGTGACGGGAAGAGCTCGACCGAGACCAGGGCCAGATCGTGCCAGGTCACGGGCGAGGAGACCGTGACCGTCGCCGGTGGCGTCTATCGCACGATGAAGACGGTCTGTCGCGACAAGGCGACGAACGAAGTCTCCTCCGAGATGTGGTACGCCCCCGAGGCCAAGCAGTGGGTCAAGGAGTGGAGTCGGTTCCCGTGGGGCGTGCAGGAGCGCGAGCTGATTTCCGTGAAGCTCAAGTGAGCGCAGCAACGCCCCGTGGCGAAAGGCCACGGGGCGCGCTGCTTCGGTCGTCCTAGCGCTTGCTCGGCTCAGACTCGCGGATCGCACCTCTCGCTTTGCGCTCGAGGTCCGGTGGCACAGTCTGCATGTTGTGGTCACGCTTGGCGTGCTCAGAGGCCTTCCGCATGACCTCGTCGTCGTCCTTACCCTTCGCTACGAAGTTGCAGTCCGGCATTCCAACGTCTTTGCAATGGAACTCACGCATGACGCACCTCCTAGCATCCAGGATCGCTCCGCACGCGGGAGCCCGCGTCAGGTAGACACCTGAAACTCCAGGACGTATGTTCCTGATGCGAACCCGCCCAAGGCGGGCAACAACCGTGAAGAGATTGATCGCCTTCGCCTGGTCACTCCCGCTACGCGAACAAATCACATCTTCTTCTTAGCGACCTTCACCGGCCGCCCTTCAACGACCTCGTATTCGACCATGTCGCCGGTCTTGAGGTTCTTCTCGACGACGTCAGCCATTTTGACCTCATAGGTTTTCCCGTCGGCTCCCTTGATCTTGACAACGGCTGTCTCGACGGCAACGACCGTTCCGCTCGGCTTGGCGGGTTGAGCCAGTGCCAACGTCGACGAGAAGAGTACGACGGTCAGTGCGGCCGCTATGATCCCAAGCTTGTTCCGCATTGTCCTATCCCCCACAGTGATTGGTTGTTCCTTTCGGTCTGCTCTTGCGTGGCTCGACAACGACCAGGGCCTACTGTCCGCTTCCGGTTTCGGTATAGCGCCGATAACAGGATTGTCAAGTGAGAGGCGCCCGGCGCACCGTGCAAGGATCCGATCATCCTCGCGCCCGCGAGTGGCGAAACTGGCAGCCGTCCTGCCTCCCGGTCAATCAACTCCTGACACCTCTGGGAATCCCCTTGACAGGGCCGTTGTCCGCGCTGTACGTGGGGGGGCCAGGTGGGCCGCGAGAACCCCCGCTGACGCGGGGAGGGGAGCGACGAACTCTCGACAATGAGACTTTATGTCTCTTATGCTCCGGTAATCCGTGGTCCACAACGGTCGCGTTGATCGACAGGTAGCCGAATTGGCGCTATCCCCGCGCGCGAGGTCTCGATGAAGAGCTTTTCTTGGTGGGTCGATCGCATCTCCGGCATCGTCCAGAGGACGAGCCATGTGCTCCGTGGCGGCTACGAGATCACCGACGACCTTTCCTCGTTCGTGCGCTTCGCGAGCGACATCGTCCTCTCTCGCGTCCATTTCCGAATTCCGCTGCCATGGATCGCAGGGGATCGCTTCATCCGGGTGCGCGGTGGCATAGAGCTTCACTACCGGCTCAACCGAGGCGACATGTACTCCATACTGGAGGTTTGGATCAACGAGTGCTATCGCCTCCCCTTCGATATCAAGGCGCAACATATCGTCGATCTGGGTGCGAACATCGGGCTGACGAGCCTCTGGTTTGCGAAACACTACGGCTCTCCGAACGTCATCGCCGTCGAGCCGTCGGCCGATAACGCTCGAGTGGCTCGGCTCAACTTCACGAGAAACGGGATCCAGGGCGAGGTCGTGGAGGCGGCGGTGGGCGCCGAGGACGGCACGATCCTCTTCAACGAGAAGCGCGACTCCAATATCGGCCGCGTGTCGGACCGGAACGGGGACCCCGTGCGGATGGTCAGCATGGATACCCTCCTGCGCGCGTTACCGACCGGAGCAAGCGTAGATTTGGTCAAGATGGATATAGAAGGGGCCGAGGGACGATTGCTCGCCAGGAATATCGATTGGCTCGACCGTGTGGACACGATGATCATGGAGTTTCATCTGGGTGAATGCGATCGCCCGCAGCTGATGGAGATGATTCTCGCCAGAGGATTCAAGCACGTGCCCCGTGAAGCGCCGTCGGAGTGGACGTCACTGGATGCCTTCGTCCGGGAGTGATCCGGCGCCGCGTACGAAGGGCACGCGCGCTAGCCGCCCGGCGAGCGACCTGAAGAGCCGATGATCTTGCGATACACTTTCGCCGTGGGCACCAGCTATCGAGGAAGTGGCCGCTCAGGTGGGAGAGTGGCCGCTCTCGACCTTCTGACGCGCGAGGATCTGTTGGCGCAGCCATCGTTCGCCGAAGTCGCGAGCGCGATGCACCGGAGGCGATAATGCTTATCAAGCATCACAAGGGATATCTCCAATCAGAGGACATTGCCGAAATAGGTCGGATGTTCGAGAAATGTACCGCGAGCCACAACTCATATCAGAATAAAGACACAGCACTTCTTTCAACCTTGTTTGAGTCTTCTCTCTTCAAGAAGCTGAAGGCTTCGATTCTCCGCGATCACCACGTCTGCGAAGCTTGGTTCATCATCGGCGAAAGGTACAACTGGCATTCGGACGTGCATGTCGATCTATTTTCCGACAAGGTGATCAATCTCTGGATTCCCTATGAACTATCCACCGAAACAGATTCGCCGCTAATTGAGTATTACGACGAGGAGCGCCCGTCCCGAAAAAGAGTGCGCGATTCGCGAAATCTCGTCAGGTTGCTCATCGTCACACGACACTTGGCCAACCGACTCGCCTCGTGGGTCGACCTACGCGGCGTCGTTGAACGAGTATTCGCCAAGCTCCTTGGCGGTAAACTATGTGCGCTCAGGCAGGCGGAAATAGGAGATGTCCTCGTTCTTGACCCTTCATTCCTGCATCGCTCCGGCTCGCGGAAGAAGAAGGTCCTTACAATACAGTGCGTTCCGGGGACCGTTCTCAGAGACCCTAGCTTGTCCTTCCGTCATTCAGCCATCACCTCCCTAGCCGCGCGCAAGGCTCTTGCCGCTATCTTCTTACACGCTCAGCGGGAAGCGGGGAACTGAAGCGGGGAAATAGACGACTCCGCCCTGGCCGCTTGGGTCCGCCGCCGCCTGGTCGCGCAGGCGGCGCACTTCGTGTACCTGCTGCGGCTGAGCTCGGGCGCGCCGTACGTTGCTCGGCCTGACGATTCCACCAACGCTCCTGCTGCGGGCTGATCAGGTCATCCAGTAGCGTGCTCGACCAAGGTGGCCAGCTCCCGCGGGCGGCACTCGGATTCGCTGGGTGCTCTCTGCCTTCCGACGACCGCACTCTCCACGCTCTCCGCACGTGGCTCGACTCCTGGACGGGAATCGGGCACGTCGCCGTCGGCATGGCGCGCCAGGGCTACGATCTCCAACTCACGCGGTACGACGAGAAGGGCTGGCGGGCGACGTTCTACACGACCGGGAAGGAGCATTCACCTACGAGCGCGACCGGGACGGGGTGGGAGCGTACGCCGTGGCACGCGACGCAGCGGGCCGCGAGGGACGCGCTTTACCGTTCACTCCCTGCGCTCTAACTGAAACCCGCCCTTCGTCTCGGGCACATACTGCCGCACCATCATCGGTGCGCAGCGAGCGTGCCAGCTGATCTCACACTTCTCGAACTTGGACGGGCTTCCGCAAGAAATCGTGATCATCGGATCTTCTGGTGCGATGACCAGGTTGCATTTGCGGCACTTCAACACCATACCCCCATCACCTTCTTCGCCGCAGGCTCGCCGAGGACGGCTCCGATGACCTCAGTGGAACGACGCGAGCGTAGCCGATACCTCTTCGTCGCCCGAACGTCGATGCAGCCTTGATCCTCCACGCGCTGGGTAAGGTCGAGTGCGTGATCGCGATGAAGGGCGCGAACGAGTATGCGGTCGCCGCTCGCACGCAGATGAAGCGCATCGAGCGTGCTACCGCGAAGTGGCACGCCCTCGGGGGCCGAGCGAGCGTCTTCCACGAGATCCACTACTACTTCATCTGCTGGACCGGTCTGGAGACGGCTCCGGGTCATCAAGGAAAAAACAGCGTTCGCCGGCGCCGAAGCACCCGTATCGCCCTGGGCCAGCCATCCAACGAGCGCGCGGGTCAATCGCACGCGCGCCGCCAACCTCGCGCCTACGGCCGAGAAGGTGGTTCTTGCGACGAGCCAGGATGGGGCGCGCAAGCTCAAGGAGAGTCGCGATGAAGTACTACCCGAGGCCGTGGGCGTGGCGCTGCCTACCCCGCGATCATCGCGAGCAGCAGGGCAAGCACCACAACACAAGCCGCGATGAAGGCCAGTAGCTTCCAGAACGAGAATCGGACGCCACGGACCCGAGCCCCGATCAAGAGCATGACGAGCAGGAGGAGGAACGCGATCAGGGCCGTCACGTCCTCTTTCCCCACCTCGCCCGCGTCGCTGCCTTGTGCGGCGCTTCGATGCGCTCGTCTTTGCTGGCCTTACGCAAGCGGGCGCGTCGCGTAGTGCTCGCGTCCGTTGGTATCGACGCGATAGACCCGGCGCTCGATGTTGTGCCCGCACACACAGCCGTCGTCGTGATCGCTAAGTAGGAGGCACTCGCAGGTATCGACTACAAGGAAACCGCGCCCGTCGAGCTGAGTCGGACGGCGCGGGTGCGTGAAGCGCAGTCGGCACAAGGAACCGGACTGTTCGGCTAGACGGCGCTGACGCGCGCGCTTCGCGAGGGCGATCTCGGCGACGAAGTCATCGACGCCGCGCAGGTTGTCGTCGCGCCCCGTGATCATGTCTTCTTCACTTTCACCCGGCGCGCGCGCGGCGTCAATCGGGACGCGGACCCAGAGAGCGAGCCCCCGCTGGAGAAGCGGTCCTGGCGCCTGTTGGGTGGGCGGCAGATCAGAGACGGGTTCCGGGTCTATCAGGCGCTGTGGTGACGCTACGTCGATAGGCCGATCAGCTCTCGGATCTCGTGCGCGAGCTGCCGCCAGCAATCGGTCGGAAGCTGGACCGTGCGCGGGTCGCTGGTGTTGCAGCAGGCGTCGGCTACCAGGTACGCGCGCGTACGGCCCTGAGATGACCCGAGAGGCTTTGCGAGTGACAACCACAGTGCCGATCATCACGTTTATTCGCGCCCCCGTTGAATCGGGGCTTGTGGCGAGTCTGGCGCGGCCCGGAAACATCACGGGACTGACGAACGACACCGGCCCGGACCTGCAGGGCAAGCGGCTGGAGTTACTCAGGGAAGGCGTCCCCAAACTCCGACGGGTGGCGTATCTCGGTAAACATCCGGGCGGCGGCGAGGGCGTTGGGCCTGACGTTGTTCCTGGCCGAGAACAGTCCCAACGACTACGCGGTCGCCTTCGACCTTGTTGCCAGGAATCGCGCCGATGCGATCATCATCTCCCAGGGGTAATTCACTATCCCCACCGAGGCCTCATCGCCGAGTTCGCGGCGAGGAACAAGCTGCCGAGCATGGGCACCTACCGGGAGCATGTCGAGGCCGGAGGCCTGATGTCTTACGGGCACGACTCTCGAGACATCTACCGCCGCGTCGCGATCTATGTGAACAAGGTCCTCAAGGGTGCCAAGCCGGGCGACCTGCCAATGGAGCAACCCACCAAGTTCGAGTTGGTAATCAACCTCAAGACGGCGAAGGCGCTCGGCCTCACGATCCCGCAGTCGGTGCTGCTGCGCGCGGATCAGGTCATCGATAGTGACTACCGGGAAGCTGCGCCCGGAATTTCCACCGAACTCGGGACACCACCGTTCTTAACCCACAGCCGCAAATAAACAGAGTCGCACACCATCGTCCCGTCGAGCTGGGTGAACGGGACCCACACACAATCTGGCGGCTCCGTCTTCGCGGACACCCGGAAGCTCGGCCGATAGAACCACGCTCGAATGGTTTCCTGAAAGACGGCGACGGCCGCAACGACAAGTGTCCCTCCCGCGACAACCCAATCCGCGGGCGTCCCCCACCAGTTCATTGGGGTCCTCTCCTCGGCCTGCGCGGGTCGTTCATGTCGGGCGCGAATCCTTTCGTGCTGTAGTGCGGGCCGCCTCGTCCAGAATAATGGCCGCGCTCGCCCCACCACGTCGGCCGCGTCGCTAGCCGCCGTCTTCCTTGAAGTACTCGGCCGTCTGAGCGAGGAAATCGGGGCGCAACGACGACGCGATCCCGAGCTTGCGAATGCCCTCCGCCTTCTCAACCAGCTTGGAGAAGGACAGGAACCCGCATACGTCGCGCAGCGGCTTCTCGCGGCGCGTGAAGGTCGGCCGGAGGATCTCCTGTTCCACCTTGTCCCGCCGATCATCTGGCGCGACCAAGTAGAGCGGTAGCAGACGAAGATGTCGCCCGGCTTTACCTGTTTCGAGATGCTCTTCGTCGTTGAACGGAAGCCCGTGATGCGGACTCCCGCCTGGCGGAACTCCTTCCATGTCGTCCCGGTGAAGAGATCCAGCCAATAGTTCATCGAGTGCAGCGTGGAGGATCGGGCAGGTCGACCGCCTTGTCAATCCGCGCCCCGCACGTTCACGTCATCCAGACCCGCTCGATTTGAGTGTCGACGTGGATGAACTCGACCAGGAAAAGCTAACGCCGTTGCTCCACTGAAGTATTCCAACTCCATTTCCGACGCCATTGCCGACCTCGGCAAGCCTGAAGACATACGCAAGGTGTTCGTGGGCTTTCAAAAGCATCCGTACCAACCGGCGGCGTAAGGGGGACGTCCCAGGATAACTCCGCCGTCGCGGTGGATGTATCTTTCCCGAGGCGTTTCGGAGCCGTCGATCCCGGCATAGAGTCACGGCTGTGACCCTCCTGGCCGAGCTGGACGCCTTCTACTTGGACCACCGCCGGTGCGGCGAGCTGGACGCTGGCCTCGATGGGCCGGTGGTCTGGATCGCCTGCGTCACCGGAGTTACCAGGTGGGCGGGCATCGTCTCGGCCCTGCTGCCTGTCCCCGGGAGATCTCGGCGCCGAGCGGGGACCCGCCCGTGGGTGTTAGCCGGCAGGCTGCTAGGATGACGTCGAACAGTTGCTGGCGCATCTCCCACCGGACCGGGCAGATAGTGGACGTCGCCCGCGAACGGTCGCTTGCCGGGACCGACCCCCCGATCCGCACGCGCGCACCTGCACGTCCGCGATCTGTTACTTCTTACCCTTATCGGCCCCGGGATTCGCCTTCGACCACGCAATAGCCTCCCGCAGTTGTCCCTGAGCCTGCTTGACCAGCTCTAGCGCCTTGGCCCGATGACCGCCGAAGTTATGGGCGCCGACTTCGAGTTCACTGGCTGCCTTCTTGAGAGCCTCCTGGGCGGCCGTGATGTGCGGATATTCCTGTGCGTCCTTCGCGCTCTGACCGAAGCCCACCGCGCCGGTGGAGAGAAGCAAACCCGTGACAAGCCCGGCGATCTGTAACCGCTTCATTTTGGGTGGCATCGCGTTTCCTCCACGGTGTGAGATGGGAGCACCTGCGTTCCGACCAACCTTTCCGTTCCGAGCAACCCGGTAGGGCCAGACCCTTATTCTAGCCGTTCCCACCGCTCCGGCTGGGTGTTTCAGGAGAAGGTGGACGGCTACCGGATGCTCGCCTACTAAGGACGGCGCCCGCGTCCGCCTGGTCAGCCGCCAACGGCGTCGATCACACCAAGCGGGGCGGCGCGGCCGCGATCTCGAAGCTGTCGGGCACGCTCGTGCTCGACGGCGAGGTCGAGATCTACGACCAGCAGCTTCGTTCGCGTTCGATTGGCTGAGGGAGCGGGACCCGGACGCCGTCGCCTCGCCGCCGCTTCTCATGGCCTTCGACGTACTGTATCACGACCGCCGCGACCTGACCGGCCGGCGCCGCGGCCCAGATGATGACCGCGATGATGCCGCTGGGCCGTCCGGGCTGGCCCGACGAGATCGCCAAAGCGGTGCTGTTCCTCGCGTCCGACATGGCCAGCTATGTCAGCGGCGCAAATCTCATCGTGGATGGCGCGCAGACGTTGCGATAGGTGGTCGAAACGGCTACGACAATGCAATGGACATGGTTTGACCTGCACTGGCCTTGGATCGGTCTGGCCCTTTCGGCAGTTTTGTTGCTGTTGTTGCACGACCGCCTGTGGATGACCTGCACATGCGGCGCAGTGATCAGCCGGCGGCTCGAGGATGATTGACCAACGCGGGCGGCTTCTGCGGGCGGCAGTCGGCTTCGCCATCTGCTCCATGCCCTCGTATGACCGCGCCCTTCACGCCCTCCGCTCGTGGATGGACTCGTGGCCCGGGATTGGGCGCGTGGCGGTGGGGATGCATCGCCAGGGCTACGACCTGCAATTGACTCCGTATGACGAGCGCGGCTGGCGAGCGACGTTCTACACGACGGGGATAGAGCATTCGCCGACGAGCGCTACGGGCTCCGCGTGGGAACGCACGCCCTGGCACGCGACGCAGAGGGCGGCGTGGGAGGCGTTGAGGAAGGCTAGGGCTGGGCAACAGCGGGCTTGGTTTTGCCCTTTGCGGGCTTTGGACCCCGACCCATTCGCCTCTCCCTGGCTTTGACACTGAATCGGCCGAGGACAGGCTGGGCGAACGCGGTCGCGTGGGCAAGTGAGCCGCCCCGAGACTTGTTCGCGGCGATGCGAAGCGCGGCTAGTTTAGCCCGGCGATTCGTACAAGGTCAGCGTCAGCATCCTCGGGCGTAACCCATCTCGCAAACACCACCCCACACGAGCAGGCAACGGTGAGCAGGTAGGCGTTCCAACTCCACCTCGTACTTGACTCTCAAGGTCACGCGCGCGCGACGTTCTACACATGGCGCCCATATGCCTTGGATCATCGTCCGTCTCCCGCCTCACTCGACGGCAGACGACCGGCTGCCCAACTCCCCGGCTCGCTAGTTCGCGATAGCCTGGTACACGAGGCCGCGCATCAGGTGCGCGTAGTGGCGCCCCAGAGGCGACTGCGTCATGAAGACAACCGCCAGCTCCTCTTTCGGGTCGGCCCACCAGTAGGTCGCGAAGGCGCCGGGCCAGTAGAAATCTCCCGACGAGCCCGGGATCGGCGCGATCCCCTTGTCCTGGCGGACTGCGACGCCCAGGCCCCAGGTGTAACCTGGCCACGCGGCGGAGCCACTGCCACGGGAGATCGCTCCGAGGTGGTCCGCGGTCATAAAGTTCACGGTCTGCGGGCTCAGCACGCGCGCGCCGTCGAAGCTGCCGCGGTTGAGGAGCATCTGGGCGAAGCGCGCGTAGTCGCCCGCCGTCGAGACGGCGCACCCGCCGCCGCAGTCGAACCTCCTCGGCACGGTTGGATCGGCGAGCTTGAACTCAGCCCCCGTGTCGGGATGCGTCGCCAGTCCTTGCGCAATGCGCGCACGTTTATCCGCGGGCACGAGGAACGACGTGTCCGCCATCTTCAGCGGCCGATAGATACGCTCCGCCAGGACATCGCCGAGCGGCTTGCCAGAGACGATCTCGACCACGCGTCCCAGGACGTCGGTCGACAGGCCGTACTCCCAGCGCGTGCCCGGCTGGTAGAGGAGAGGGGCTCGGCTCAACTGCGCGATGAAGTCATCCATCGTCAGCGTCAGGGAGGCCACGTTGGAAGACTCCGGGTACATCTTGTAAATCTCTGTCTGGCCTCGGTTGCCGTACGTCAGCCCGGAGGTGTGCCGCATCAGGTCCTGGATCGTCATCTCGCGCTCGGCGGGGGTCCGTTCCAGGCCGACCGTCTGGTCCTTGAACGTAGGAATGTATTTCGATACTGGATCGGACAGCAGCAATCGGCCCTCTTCGTACAGCGAGAGCGCCGCCACGGTGACGATCGGCTTGGTCATGGACGCGAGCCGAAAGATCACATCGGGCGTCATCGGCGCACCAGCCGCTTTGTCCCGAAAGCCAACTGCCTGCACCAACGCGACGCGGCCCTTACGGGCAACGACGACGACGGCGCCGGGAATCCGCCCACGTTCTACGTCGGCTCTGAGCACCTGCGCGATGAGCTCCAGCCGCTCGGACGATAGTCCGACCTGCTCGGGCTTCGCCGTCGGCAGATCGCCTGCACCAGCGTAGCCGACTGCAAGGAGGGAGAGAAGCAGCACGAGCACGATGGACCGTCGCGTCATACGGCACCCCCAATGAGTCGAGTGAAGCCATGGTGGTCGGGACCGCGCCGCCTGCAATACTGCGCCCCGGCGTTCAGCATCGTCAAGGCCGCAGAGGTTCGCGGTATGATCCCGGGATGAAACACTCGCCGACGAGCGCGACAGGCACCGGGTGGGAGCGCACGCCGTGGCACGCGACGCAGCGGGCGGCGTGGGCAGCAATCGGCAAGGCGTAACGCGATAGAGACTTTCGACTTAGCGCGACGGCTCCAGCCCACCTTCACCGCCGCTACGTTGACCGGTGGTGAGCCCTACTGATTGACGGTCGACGCGCTTGGCCCAGTACCCCTTGCTCCTCATACACGCCACCATATACACGCCACCATGGAGCTGGCGACCTCAAGGCCTATGACCTCGTAGGAATAGTTGCGCTCCGGCGTAACGGTAACAGGATAGGGCTGGCCACCTGCGGCGACGCCGCACATTTCGATATCGGTGCGCACCTTTCGCTGTATCTCCGTGTCCGGCACCTCTGGCTGCGTCGCGCCCGCGCACGCCGTGAAGACGCTCGCTACCAGAAGAAACACCGTGGCGCTTGTCTTACCGTCCATAAGGCGCGTTCTCTTCCTGAAGGGGGAGGGAAAGCGCCGGAGGAGCTTCACCGTTCACTCCCTGCGCTCTAACTGAAACCCGCCCTTCGTCTCTGGCACATACTGCCGCACCATCATCGGTGCGCAGCGAGCGTGCTAGCTGATCTCACACTTCTCGAACTTGGACGGGCTTCCGCAAGAAATCGTGATCATCGGATCTTCTGGTGCGATGACCAGGTTGCATTTGCGGCACTTCAACACCACTACCCCCATCACCTTCTTCGCCGCAGGCTCGCCGAGGGCGGCGGCTCCGATGACCTCAGTGGAACGGCGCGACCGTAGCAGATAGCTCGCAGCAGAACCAGGGTCGCGGACGCCAAATCGTTCAGGATCACGGCGCGCTTTGTCGACGATGCTTCGCAAAGAGGCCCACGGACTAACAAGAAACTCGTAAGATTGGGGACGTGAGTCGATGGTGCCCGCGTGACATGGGCGCTAAGTCTCTGATAGCGTAAGGCTCCTACCAGACGCGCGAGTGGCGAAACTGGCAGACGCGCTGGACTTAGGATCCAGTGGGCGAAAGCCCTTGGGGGTTCGACTCCCCCCTCGCGCACCATCCCACGTCGACCGCGTTGCTCGATCACCCGGTCCGCCAGCAAGCAGGATCGATTTCGGGATCGTCCTCCTCAGCGCCCTGGCGGTCTTGAGGTGGCAGACCAGCGCGAACGTCGTCGGGTGACCGATCGGCAGGTCTCCCGGCTTCGCGCCTTTCAGGATGCGGTCAACGAAGACGACGAGCGCGCCGGATGCCCGGAGGGGTGGGGCGTGGTACCATGCGAAGGCTCGTGACGCGAAAGCGCGAAATGATTCTGGAGTGTCGATGAAAGTCGCGGTCGAAGCGATCGAAGGATGCAAGCGGCGACTGGCCGTCGAGGCGCCGGTCGACGTCGTGCAGCAGGAATGGGAGCGCGCCTACGGGCGCGTGCAGAAGCAGGCGCGCCTGCCCGGATTCCGGAAGGGTCACGTGCCGCGCTCGCTCGTCAAGGTCCACTTCTCCGACGACGTGCGCCGTGAGGTCGCCGAGCACCTGATCCCCGACGTTTACCGGAAAGCGCTGTCCGAGGCGAAGCTCGATCCCGTCAACGAGCCCGATCTTCAGGACGTCCGGCTCGAGGAAGGCGCCCCGCTCAGCTTCGTCGCGGTCGTCGAGGTCAAGCCGGCGATCGATCTCAGCGACTACAAGGGCGTCGAGGTCGAGCACGCGCCGGTGACGGTCACCGCCGACGATCTCTCTGCCACCCTCGATCACATGCGCGAGCAGCAGGCGCAGTTCCACGCGGTCGAGCGTCCGGCGGCCACCGGCGATCTCGTCGTGGTCGACTACGCCGTGGCCATCGAGGGCCACGACCCGTCCAGCCAGAACGGCTACGAGTTTCTGGTGGGCGCCCGCAACGTGCTGCCGGAGATCGATGACGCGGTGATAGGCCTGCGGGCCGGCGAGGAGCGGCAGGTCACCGTGCGTTTCGCCGACGACCACCGCCGCGAAGACCTTCGCGGGCGAGGCGGCAACGCCACCGTCAAGGTCGTCGAGGTCAAGGAAAAGGCGCTGCCGGCGCTCGACGACGACTTCGCGAAGTCGCTCGGCGAGTTCGAGACGCTCGAGGCGCTGCGCACCGAGCTGATGACGCAGCTCGCCGCGCGGCGCGAGCACGACGAGGCGCGCGCGCTGCAGGAGAAGGTTGTCGACGCCGTGGTCGCCCGGCACGAGTTCACGGTGCCGGATGCCCTCGTCATGCGCCAGGTGGCCCATCGCATCGAGCACGCTCGCGAATCCGTGCGCCGCCAGGGCATCGACCCGGAGCGGATGCCCTGGGACTACGAGAAGCTGATCGCCGAGCTCCGCCCCGGCGCCGAGAAGGCTGTGCGCCGCGCGCTCCTGCTGGAGGCGATCGCCGACAAGGAGGCGATCGCGGCCACGGACGCCGACGTGGACGCAGAGGTCGAGAAGCTCGCGCAGGCCAGTCAGCGGCCTACGCCGGCCCTCCGTCGTATGATGGAGAAAAGCGGCGACCTCGAGGGGCTGCGTCAGGGCATCCGCGACCGCATGACCCTCGAGCTGCTGGTCGCCAACGCGAAAGTCCGAGTCTAACGGTTGTGCGAGCCGCAGGACGTCGTGGGGCTGGGGACCCGCCGTCCGAGGCGAGCCAAAGATCAGTGCGAGCCGCAGGACGCGGCGGCAAGGCCGCGTCGTCTGGAGATGAGCCGATGAGCAGGAGATCGCCGATGGGTCTGGTTCCGATGGTCGTCGAGCAGACGCCGCGCGGTGAGCGGGCGTTCGACATCTTTTCGCGCCTTCTGAAGGAGCGCATCATCTTCTTGCCGACCTTCATCGAGGACGAGCTGGCGAATCTGGTGATCGCCCAGATGCTCTACCTCGAGGCCGACGACCCCGACAAGGACATCAACCTCTACATCAATTCGCCCGGCGGATCCGTCACCGCGGGCATGGCCATCTACGACACGATGCAGTACGTGAAGCCGGCCATCTCGACCATCTGCATGGGCCAGGCGGCGTCGATGGGGGCGCTTCTCCTGTGCGCGGGCGCCAAGGGCAAGCGGTTCGCGCTGCCGCACGCGCGCATCATGATCCACCAGCCGCTCGGCGGCGTGCAGGGGCAGGCGACCGACATCGACATCCAGGCCCGGGAGATTCTCCGGATGCGCGAGGAGCTCAACCGCATCCTCGTGCACCACACCGGGCAGGGCATGGACAAGATCCAGCGGGACACCGACCGGGACTTTTTCATGACCGCCGAGCAGGCCAAGGAATATAAGATCGTCGACGAAGTGATCTCCTCGAAGCCGACTACCCGACCGGTGAGCGAGGCCGCCGCGCTCACGATCCAGAAGTAGCGAGCGCATGGCCCGGCCGCGCGAAGGCAATGGCACCCTGCGATGCTCGTTCTGCGGCAAGAGCCAGAACGACGTCCGCAAGCTGATCGCCGGGCCGACCGTCTACATCTGCGACGAGTGCATCGAGCTCTGTAACGACATCATCGCGGAGGAGTGGGAAGAGGAGAAGTCGCGCGAGCTCCGCAGCCTCCCCAAACCCTCCGAGATCAAGACCGTCCTGGACCAGTACGTCGTCGGTCAGGAGCGCGCCAAGAAGGTCCTGGCCGTCGCCGTCCACAATCACTACAAGCGCATCGAGTCGGGCGGCGAGGCGGGCGACGTCGAGCTGCAGAAGTCGAACATCCTGATGATCGGCCCGACCGGCTCGGGCAAGACCTTGCTGGCCCAGACGCTCGCCAAGATGCTGCGGGTGCCGTTCACGATCGCCGACGCGACGACGTTAACAGAAGCAGGATACGTAGGAGAGGATGTCGAAAACATCATCCTGCGACTGTTGCAAGCGGCTGACTATGACGTGGAACGGGCAGAGAGAGGCATCGTTTATATAGACGAGATCGACAAGATCGCCCGCAAGTCCGAGAACCCGTCGATCACGCGCGACGTCTCGGGCGAGGGCGTGCAGCAGGCGCTCCTGAAGATCCTCGAGGGCACCGTCGCGAACGTGCCGCCCCAGGGCGGACGCAAGCACCCGCACCAGGAGTTCATCCAGGTCGACACCTCCAACGTGCTCTTCCTGTGCGGCGGCGCCTTCGTTGGCCTCGACAAGATCATCGAGAGCCGTGTCGGGCGCTCGGGCATGGGCTTCGGCGCCGAGATCAAGAGCCGCGACGAACGCCGGATCGGCGACCTCCTGGCGATGATCCAGCCGGAGGACCTCTTGAAGTACGGGCTCATCCCCGAGTTCGTGGGGCGCCTGCCGGTAATCGCGACCCTGCACGATCTCGACGACCAGGCGCTGGTGCGCATCCTGCGCGAGCCGAAGAACGCGATCATCAAGCAGTACCAGAAATACTTCGACCTCGAGAAGGTGCGGCTCAAGTTCACCGACGACGCGGTGGCGGCGATCGCGCGCGAGGCGCTCAAGCGCGGCACCGGCGCCCGCGGGCTGCGCGCGATCCTCGAAGAGGTCATGCTCGAGATCATGTACGACCTGCCCTCCATGCAGGGCCTGAAGGAGTGCGTGATCACGCGCGAAGTCATCCTCAATCGCGAAAGGCCGATTCTCGTCTCCGAAGCGAAAGAACAGACCGCCTGAGCGGCATCCTCTTTGTAGTCGCAACCCCGATCGGCAACCTCGAAGACATCACCCTGCGCGCCCTCCGCGTGCTGCGCGAGGTGGACCTGGTGGCCTGCGAGGACACGCGGCGGACTCGGGCCCTCCTGTCGCACTTCGATATCCACAAGCCGACCGTGAGCTACTACGAGCAGAACAAGCTCGCGCGAGGTCCCCAGCTCTTGCGCGACCTGGCGGCCGGGCGCTCGATCGCCCTCGTCACCGACGCGGGCACTCCCGGCATCTCCGACCCGGGCATTCTCCTGGTGCGAGAGGCGCGGGCCCAGGGGGTCACGGTCGTCCCCGTCCCGGGCCCCAGCGCGATGGTCACGGCGCTCTCGGCGTCGGGTCTCCCGGCCGACGGGTTCGTCTTTGACGGCTTCCTGCCGGTCAAACCCGGCAAGCGACTCAACCGCCTGAAGGCGCTGCGTGAGATCGGCACGACCATCGTGGTCTACGAATCGCCCCATCGCATCGTGGCCACCCTGGGCGCGATCGGCGAGGTCTTCGGCGACGTCGAGATCGTCGTGGCGCGAGAGCTGACCAAGCAGTACGAGGAGATCGTCACCGCGACCCCCGCCGTGCACCTGGCGCGGCTCGCGGCGGCCTCGCCCCGCGGCGAGTTCACGGTGGTGATCCCGGCCAGCGGCTGACGGAACGCCGCCGAGGCGGGGGCGTGTATACTTCCAGCGTCTATGGGCGTACCCAAAGCGCTGACGATCGCCGGGTCGGATTCCGGCGGCGGCGCGGGCATCCAGGCCGATCTCAAGACGTTCTCGGCATTCCGCGTGTTCGGGATGAGCGTGCTCACCGCGGTGACCGCTCAGAACTCACTCGGCGTCCAGGGGGTCTTCAATCTGCCGCCGGAGTTCGTGAGCCGCCAGATCGACTCCGTGCTCTCGGATTTCGGCGCCGACGCGATCAAGATCGGGATGCTGTCGACGGCGCCCATCATCGGGGCCGTCGCGGAGCGGCTGCAGGGGCACGCGCGGGACAAGGTCGTGCTCGACCCGGTGATGATCGCCAAGTCGGGTGACGCGCTCCTGCAACCCGAGGCGCGGACGGCGCTGATCAAAGAGCTCCTGCCGCTCGCCCTGGTGGTCACCCCGAATCTCCACGAGGCGGAGGCGCTGGCGGGCATGCCGGTCGCGACCGAGAGCGACATGCAAGAGGCCGCCCGGCGCATCCTGGCGCTCGGCCCCCGCAACGTGCTGGTGAAGGGCGGGCACCTCCGGGATTCGGCCACCGACATTCTCTGGAACGGGCGCGACTTCGCGCGCTTCGCCGCGCCGCGGCTGCCCTCGAACAGCACCCACGGGACCGGCTGCACGTTCTCGTCGGCGATCGCGGCGGGCCTGGCCCGCGGCCATGCGCTGAAGGACGCCGTCGCCGAGGCGAAGGCGTACGTGACCGCGGCGATCCGCGAGGGCTTCCAGGCCGGTGGCGGCGTGGGCGCGCTCCGGCACTTCGTCACGAGCTGGTAGGGCATGGCGCGACTCCTCGACGACGCGAAGATGTCCTTCATGGAGCACCTGGGCGAGCTTCGCGTGCGCATCGTCCGGGCGCTCACCGGGCTCCTGATCGGGACCGTGATCGCGCTGCCCTTCAGCCAGTACATCGTCGACTGGCTGGCGCGGCCGGTGACCAGGCTCAACTACTCGCTGGTCTTCACGGCGCCGGCCGAGGCGTTCTGGGTGCAGATGAAGGTCGGCATCATCGTCGGGGTCTTCCTCTCCGCGCCGGTCATCCTGTGGCAGGTGTGGGCCTTCATCGCGCCCGGCCTGCACGCGCACGAGAGGAAGTACGCGCTGCCCTTCGTGATCATCGGCTCCCTGCTGTTCCTCGGGGGCGGCGCCTTCTCGCTGTTCGTCGTGACGCCGTACGCGATCAAGTTCCTGTTGAGCTACGCGCGTCCAGGGCTCACCCCGATGATCACCCTGCAGAACCACGTCGACTTCCTGCTGAAGTTCACCGTGGCCTTCGCCGCCGTCTTCGAGCTGCCGCTGGCCCTCACGATCCTGGCGCGCGTCGGCGTGGTCAACTCGAAGATGCTCGCCCGCAACCGGAAGTACGCGATCCTCGGCGCCTTCGTCGCGGCCGCGGTCCTGACCCCCACGCCCGACGCGTTCAACCAGGCGATGATGGCCGGCCCGCTGATCATCCTCTACGAGGTCGGGATCATCTGCGCGCGCATCTTCGGCAAGAGGCCGGCGCCCGCCCCCGCGCCGGTCGAATCGGCCTAGATGGATTTCGCCTCCCTCGATCTGCCCGAGCCCGTCATGCAGGGGATTCGCGAGGCGGGCTTCGTGACCGCCACGCCGATCCAGGAAGCGGCCCTGCCGCTGGCGCTCCGCGGCAAGGACGTGGCCGGCCAGTCGCAGACCGGCACCGGCAAGACCGCCGCGTTCCTCATCGCGGCGTTCACCAAGATGCTGCGCACACCAGCGCCGCCGCCGCCGCCGAACGCGGGCGCGCCACGCATGCTCGTCATCGCGCCGACGCGCGAGCTGGTCGTGCAGATCGAGTCCGACGCGCGGCTCCTCGGGCAGTTCACGCCGTTCCGAACGCTCGCGGTCTACGGCGGTATCGACTACGCCAAGCAGCGTGAGACGCTCGCGGCGGGCTGCGATCTTCTCGTCGGGACGCCGGGTCGGCTGATCGACTACCTGAAGCAGCACGTGTGGACCCCGCGCCGCGTCGAGATCCTCGTTATCGACGAGGCCGACCGGATGTTCGACATGGGGTTCATCGCCGACCTGCGCTTCATCCTGCGGCGCCTGCCGACGCCGGACAAGCGGCAGTCATACCTCTTCTCCGCGACGCTCTCGTTCCGGGTGCTCGAGCTCACCTGGGAGTTCATGAACAATCCGTCGCAGATCACGATCATGCCGCAGCAGAAGACGGCCGAGCGCGTCGAGCAGTCGCTGTTCCACGTCGGCCGCGAGGAGAAGTTTCCGCTGCTGCTGGGCCTTCTGCGTCGAGAGGGCGGCGACCGCATCCTGATCTTCTCGAACACGCGCGAGGAGGCGCGGCGCCTCGAGGACCGGCTGACGCGCAACGCCTGGGAGACGCGCGCGCTCACCGGCGACGTCGACCAGAAGCGGCGCCTCAAGATCCTCAACGACTTCAAGGAGGGCCACCTGCCGATCCTGGTCGCCACGGACGTCGCCTCGCGGGGGCTCCACATCGAGGCGGTCAGCCACGTCGTGAACTGGGACCTTCCGCAGGACGCCGAGGACTACGTGCACCGCATCGGCCGCACCGCGCGCGCCGGAGCGGGCGGCAAGGCGATCAGCCTCGTCGACGAGTCTAGCGCCCTGGCCCTCGAGGCGATCGAGAAGTTCATCGGTCAGAAGATCGCGGTCGAGTGGGCCGACGACGACCTGTTCATGCAGGAGATCAAGCCGACGGCCGAAGAGCGCCGGCGCTACGCCGACGAGCGGCGCGCGCGCCTGGCCGCGCGCGATCGGTTCGGCGACCGCGGCCGCCGAGATGGAGGCGGCGGCCGTGCCCACGGCCGGCCGCGCGGCGAGTCGCCGCACACGGGCCGGACCCCGTCGGCCGCGCCGCCTCCGCCGCCAGCGGCGCCGCCGTCCGGCGACGGCAGATCCGGCCCGCGCCGCAGGCGTCGCCGCCGGGGCGGCCGCGGGCCGCGCCCGGAGGGATCGCCGCCGCCGGCGCCATAGCCATGGGGGCTCTCGCCCTCTCGGCGGCGTTCCTGCTCGCCGCCGCGTCGGTGAGCCCGGCGGCCGCCGAGGCGGCTCGCGGCCTGGCCGGACTCACGACGATCGGCGTGGACGTCGAGGTGGACCCGAGCCAGGAATCGCTCTCGTCCGCAGAGCTTGCTCGCCGAATCGACGCGCGGCTGCGCGAGGCCGCGCCGGGGCTGACCCTCGATCCCGCCAGCCCCGCTCGCCTGAGACTCACCGTTGCGGTCCGGCCCTACGGTGCCACCGCGCTGCGCGGATTCTGGCTGCCGTTCTCCGGAACCTACGGCATCGGCCCGGTCCGGCTGAGCGTGGAGCGCACGGCCACGGTGGCGGGAGCGTCCACTCCGCTCCTCGCGAGCGTCTGGCACACGGAGCGCCAGGCCGCCGGCCCGTGGCGCGAGTCGCCGGCCGAAGTCGTCAAGCTCCTCGACGCGGCCCTCTCCGATTTCCTCGACGCCTACCGCCGCCGCTGACCCCGCGTCCGAGACACCGCGTCGCGACGCTAGAGTGACACCGCGGCGCGCGCGCGTCCGTACTCGGGCTGGTCGCTGCGCGTGAGGTCGGGGTTGACGCCACGCCGAACGGCCGCGTGGTAGATGAAGAGCTGCAGCGGCACGATCGTGAGAATCGGCGAGAGGAGCTCGTCGATCTCGGGAATCGCGATCGTCTCCGTCGCGAGCGGCGCGATCTGGCTGTCGTCCTCGCGCACGAGGGCGACCACCGCTGCTCCGACTTCCTTGGCCACGCGCGCCGCCGCCAGGCACCGCTCGTGCGACGGCCCCGGCGGGGCCACCAGGAACACCACGTCGTCGCGCTCGAGCGCCGCCCACGCGCCGTGCAGGAACTGCTCGCAGTTGAAGCCGACCGCGGGCGCGTGGCTGGCTTCGCTCATCTTCAGCGCCGCCTCCCACGCCGTCGCCGTGTTCGGCCCGCCGCCCACGAACCAGTAGCGCCGCCGATCGCCGTAGCGCGCGGCCAGCTCCTCCCACGACTCCTGCCCGAGCAGGAAGGCGAGCATGTCGGGGATCCCATCGATGCTTCGCGCCACCTCCGCCTTGGCGCCGGCCGCGCACGCGAGCTTGGCAAGAATCGTGAGCGCCGCGGTGTAGCTGACCGTGTGAGCGCCCGAGCTTTCCTGATCGACGGTGCGCAGCGCCCAGTCGGCCTCCGCCGGCGCCTCGGGGCCCTTGCCCGTGATCACGACGCCCGAGCCGCCGCTCGCCTTCACGCGGGCGAGCGCCTCGAGCGAGTAGCGCCGCGTCCCGCCGTGGCTCAGCACGACGGCGCCGACGCGCCCGCCCAGCTCGGGCCAGTAGCTCGCGAGCTCGAAGGCGTGGAAGGCCCGCGCCTTGAGCCCGAGCCCGCCGAGACGCGCGAAGAGCAGCTCGCCGACGAGCGCCGCGTGCCACGAGGTGCCGACACCGGTGAGCAGCACGTGCTCGAGCCCGCGCAGCCGCAGCGCCGCCGCCTCGATCGCGTCGCCCTGCCCCCGGGCGACGAGCCGCAGCGCGCCCGGCTGCGCGTAGATCGCGTCGTGCATGTAGTACGGATGGCCAGTACGCGGCGCCGGCTTGTTCGAGGTCACGACGTCCGCTGCCGCTACTTCGCCGAGGGGAAGATGGGCGCCCGCTTCTCGCGGATCGCCTTGACGCCCTCGCGCACATCCGGATACGAGAACGAGAGCATCTCGAGCGCGAGCGACTGGTCGAAGATCGGCCCGGCCTGGCGCAGCCAGTTGTTGAGCGCGCGCTTGGTCCACCGGATCGAGATCTGGCTGCCGCGCGCGAGCCGGTCGGCGACCTCGAGCGCCTTGGGCAGGACCTGGTCGGGCGGCAGGGACATCGTCACCAGGCCGATGCGCTCGGCCTCGCGCCCGTCGATGAAGTCGGCCGTGAGCAGATAGTATTTCGCCTTCGCCATGCCGCAGAGGAGCGGCCAGAGGATCGCGGCGTGATCGCCGGCGACGACCCCGAGTCGCGTGTGGCCGTCGGTGAAGCGCGCCGTCTCGGCGATGATGCTGACGTCGGCCATGAGTGCGACGACCAGCCCCGCTCCCACGGCGACGCCGTTGATCGCCGACACCACGGGCTTGTCGAGGTTGATCATGTTGTAGACGAGGTCGGACGCTTCGCGCATCGTGCGCGTGAGCGCGTCCGGGTTGCCGGCCATGTCCTCGACCAGCGAGAGATCGCCGCCCGCGGAGAACGCCTTGCCGGCGCCCGTGACGACGACGACCCGGGTCTTGGGATCGGCGTCCACCGCCGGCCAGATCTGGGTGAACTCCCAGTGCAGGCGCGCATTGGCCGCGTTCAGCACCTCGGGACGGTTGATGGTGACGAGCAGCACCCCGTTCGGCTTGGACTCGAACGTCAGGTGCCGGAAGTCGGCGTAGTCCATGATGTCGCTCCTCAGGCGAGCTCTGGGCCGACGCCGCCGCCGGTCCACGAGAACGAATGCGCGGTCAGCGCCTCGGGCACCTGCGTGCCCGGTGACTCGACCGCGGTGCGAACGTAGGCGAGCAGCGATTCGAACAGCTCGGGCGTGTTGACCCGCCGAAACCACAGCGGCCGGCCGTTGAGATACACGAAGACCACGTTCGCCTCGCTGCACGGTCCCAGACACTCGGAGAACGCGAAGCGCACCTTGCCCTGGAGCCCGGCTGCGTCGAACACGCGCCGCGTCGCGGGCCGGTTGATGCGGGCGGCGCCGTTGTTGGTGTGGCCGCAGCAGCACCCGAAGCACGCGAACATCAGTCCGGCGTCAGCCATGGACTGCCATGGTACCCGAGCTTCGGGCGCGCGTGAGAAGGAGTAACGCCGTGATCGCCAGCGCCGCGGTCGAGAGAGCGGGCAAGAGCCCGGCCAGGTGCATGCCGAGAACGCCGGAGAGGAACGGGCCGAGAAAGATCCCGCCGTCGACACTGACGCGATAGAGTCCGGTCCGCCACGCGATGCGCTCGGGCTCGGTGTCACGCCGGAGCAAGGTCAGCGGCAGCATCCACCCCGACATCGAGAGGCCGAAGAGCGCGCATCCGACGACGACGACGGGCAGCGCGCCGAAGCCGATCATGGCATTCCCGATCGCCATCAGCATCAGGATGCCGGGAAGTACGCGCGCCGCGCCTCGACGGTCCGCGAGCATGCCGGTCGGGATCAGCGCCGCGATGTCGAAAATCTGCTGGACCATGAAGAGCCGCGCGACCCCGGCGCGCTCGAGCCCGAACTCGCGGCTCCCGCGCAGCGGTACCACGAACTGCTCCATGGTCGAGTAAGTGAGGGCGACCAGCCCACCGGCCGCGAAGACGAGCGGCACCAGCGACGGGTCGCGGGCCGTGCGTGCTTGCGGGCTCGGCCCCGGTGCGCTCGGCGCCTCGCGAACGTCGCGCACGGTCGGCGTGGCGCCGGCGTGCGCCGGAAGCGCCGACAGGAGCTTGGGCGCCATGGCGATCGCAATGAGCTGCGGGGCGCACGCGAGCACGAACGCGGTGCTCCAGGCCAGATTCGGCGGCAAGGTTCCGATCAGCGCGGCGCCGGCGAGCATTCCGATCATCGCCGAGAGCTCAAAGGCGGCGAGCGCCGACGCGAGGGTCTTTCCCGACTGGAAGCGAAGGATCGCGGTCAACCCGGCCATCATGCCGAGCGCCTGCCCGAGCCCCATGAGCAGCCGCCCGAGCACGATGACGATGAACCCGCCGCCCGCGGTGACGCAGAGGCCACCGGTCAGCAGCACCAGAGGACCGATCCACAGTGCGCGGCGGAGGTTGCGGGTCAGGAAGAGGCCGAGCGGAATGTCGGCGACCATCCGCGCGAACCCGAAAGCGCCCGCCACGATTCCGATCTGCCAGTCGGCCAGGGACGCGCTGCGCGCGATGTCGGGCAGGACCGCGGGAAACGCGCCGCTCGAAACGAGGTTGGAGAACGTCGTCAGACAGAGCAGAGCGGTCAGGGACGTCACGAGGCCTCTTATGGTAAACGAAAGGCCATTAGCCCTCCAGCCAAGTGCGACGTGAGCAGTCACGCATGGTTAGAGTCGCGCGAGGCGCTGATTGTCCGTTTCTGTCCGTGTTTCCCGATAGCGTTCAGTCTTCCGGAGCGCCTGGCGCACGTCCTCAACGTCGGCGATGTCGTAGCGCCGGAAGACGAAAGCCGAGCGGTGGCCACTCATCCCGGAGGGCCGTCCGGCGGGCCGGAAGGCGGCGGATCGCGATAAATATCCTCTTGCTTATATGATCAAATAGTAATATAGATGTCGCCAGGGGAGGTACCCGATGACGACCCTATCCGCGACCCTGGCGATCGAGACGTTCCGGGCTGACGGCGATGGCTGCCTTGGCTATCTCGTCGTGGACGGGGCGAGCCGCACGGCCGTCGCGATCGATCCACGGCTCGACCTCGTCGATCGGTTCCACGAGGCGCTGGCCGCTCACGACGCGCGCCTCACCCATGTGCTCGACACGCATACGCACGCCGACCACCTTTCGGGCGTGCGGCGGCTCGCCCAGCGAACGGGCGCGACCGTCCTCGCGCACGTCGCCTCGAAGCTGAAGGGACCGAGCCAGCGAGTCGAAGACGGCGCGACGTTCGCGCTCGGCGACACGAGCGTCCAGATCCTCGACGCCCCCGGCCACACGCCCGACTCTGTTGCGATGCTCGTGGACCAGCATCTCTTCACGGGGGACGCATTGTTCGCGGGCGGCGCCGGTCGGACCGACTTCATGGGGGGAAGCGCCTCGGACCTCTTCGAGACGTTTCGGCGCCTCGCCGCCCTTCCCGACACGACCGTGGTCCATCCGGGTCACGACTATGTCGGCCGGGCGGTCACCACGATCGGCGAGGAGAAGGCGCACAACTCGCTCTTCCGGGAGCGCGATCGCTCCGCCTTCGTCGCGAGGCTCTCGGGCAAGACCGAGCCGCCCCGGAACATGGCGGCGATTCTCCGGCACAACCTCGGTGACGCCGACGCCGCCACGATCGCGCCCGCCGACCTCCAGGCCCTCCGCGAGGAGCAGCGTGACACCGTGCTGCTCGACGTCAGGAGTCGCCTCGAATTCGAGGCCACCTGGATCGACGGGGCCACGAACATTCCTCTCGAGGAGCTCGATGCGCGCCTGGACGAGATTCCCGAGCAGCGCGAGGTGGTCGTCGTGTGTCGCACCGGCGTGCGGGCGACCATTGCGGCGGAAGCGCTCGGGCGCGGCGGGCGCCGGGCGCGCGTGCTGGAAGGTGGGATGCAGGCGTGGCGCCGGGCGCGCCTGCCGATGCGCGAAGGGCGCCGTCGCCTGGCGGTCGACCGCCAGGTTCAGTTGATCGCGGGCTCGATGATCCTGACCGGCGTGGCCCTCGGAACCCTCGTGAACCCGTGGTTCCTGACCATCGCCGCCTTCTTCGGCGCCGGGCTCACGTTCGCCGGCGCCACGGGCACCTGCGGGCTCGCGCTCGCCCTGTTCAAGCTGCCGTGGAATCGCCCGCTCGCGCTGCCTGCGGAAGGAGGCGCGGTGTGCGCCGCCGGGGGTGCGTCCACGTGCGCGGCGCCCTCGACGCCGGAGCGCTGAGCATGGCCCGCAGGGCCGCGAAATCGTCCCTGCCCCGGGAGGCGCTCGAGATCATCGCCCAGCGCTTCCGCGCCCTCGGCGACGCCACTCGTCTGGCACTGCTCCAGGCCCTGTTCGAGAGAGACCGGACCGTCCAGGAGCTGTGCGCTCTGACGGGCACGTCGCAGGCCAACGCGAGCAAGCATCTGGCCCTGCTCCTCGAGCGAGGGCTGGTGACTCGGCAGCGTGACGGCCTGTTCGTCCGCTACGGCATCGCCGATTCGAGCCTCGAGCGGCTCTGCCATCTCGTGTGCGGCTCGCTCGCCGAGCATCACGAGAGTCTGCGAGCGAGCTTGCCGAGCTAGCAGCCGAGACGCGCGGCCAGATCCTCGAAGTCCTTCGCCACGACGTCCCAGGCGAATTCCGGCTCGAGGTTGGTCTTCTGTCCGCGCCCGAATTCGAGCGGACGCGGGACGAACGCCGTCGCCATCCCCTCGCGGCGCGCAGCCGCGAGATCGTAATTGCGGGCCGCGACCATCATGACCTCGTCGAGGCGACGACCCAGGAGCGAGATGGCCTTCGATAGACTTCCGGCCGGGGCTTGCAGCAGCCCGCATTCTCCGCGGTGATGATGCAGTCCCACGGCAAGCCCGCGAACCGAGCGAGCTCGACCATTCCGATGAAGCTCGCGTTGGAGAAGATGTCCGTACTCGCGTGACGAAGAGGGGTGAACAGAGAGACTGCGGCGTCGGCTAAATACCGCTCACGTCGTCCTGTCTGGACGGGAAGTTGCCCCGTGAAGACGGCGACCTCTTGTGGTAAACCATTGCCCCATGACCGAGGCCACGATCCGGCTGGACGTGCAGGGCCCCGTCGCCCGCATGACGTTCGACCGGCCCCACGTGCTGAACGCGGGCAACTCGCGCTTCGCGACCGAGCTGGGCGAGGCGGTCACGGCGATCGCCGCGCGCCGCGACGTGCGCGTGGTCGTCATGACCGGCGCCGGCCGGGCGTTTCAGACCGGTGTCGATCTCAAGGCGCTCGCGGCCGGCGAGCTCACGCAGCCCGACCTGATCCGCTGGGAAGACGCGATGACGGCGATCGAGCGCATGGACAAGCTGGTCGTCGCAGGCATCAACGGACACTGCATCGGCGGCGGCCTGCAGCTGGCGCTGGTGTGCGACTACCGGCTGGCGGTCGAGGACGCGCTGCTCAGCCTGCCGGCCGTCAAGGAGTGCTTGATTCCCTCGATGGCGCTCTACCGACTGCCGCGGCTGATCGGCCTGGGTCGGGCGAAGGAGCTGATCTTGCTGGGCGAGCCGATCACGGCGCGCGAGGGCGAGCGCATCGGCCTCGTGAATCGCGCCGTGCCGTCCGCCGACTTTCCAAAGGCGCTCGACGAGATCGTCGAGAAGTTTCTGGCGCTGCCCCCGGTGAGCGTGACGGCCAGCAAGCGCCTGAGCACCTCCGCGTTCGACCTCGACTTCGACACGTTTCGCCGGGAGATGAACACGGCCCTCGCCGGGTGCTTCGCATCCGACGAGCACCAGGCCGCGATGACCCAGATCCGATCCAAGAAACGGAGCTGACGATGAAGATCCTCTACACGCCGCTGATGATCGTGCCGTCCGTCTCACCCGAGCAGCGCGCCGCCATCCTCGAGGCCGCCGGTCCGGGCTCGACCTTCGTCGAGGCCAAGGACGCCGCCACGCAGCGGCGCGAGATCGTCGACGCCGACGCGCTCTTCGGCCGCGTGTCGCCCGAGATCTTCCCGCTGGGCAAACGCCTGCGCTACTACCAATCGATCGGCGCGGGCGTGGACTCGATCCTCACGCAGGAGCTGGTCGAGAGCGACATTCCGCTCGCGAGCGAGAAGGGCGGGGTCGGCATCCACCTGGCCGAGCACGCGTTCGCGCTCCTGCTGGCCCTCACGCGCGGCCTGCACACCGCGATCCGTCAGCCCGACTATTCGCTGCGCGAGCCGATCCGGCTGCTCCAGCTCGAGCTGTACGACCTGACGATGGGCATCGTCGGCTTCGGCGGCACGGGCCGCGAGGTCGCGAAGCGGGCGCTCGGCTTCGGCATGCGCGTGCTCGGCGTCGACATCGAGGATGTCGCCCCGGAGCCCGGCGTCGAGGCGATCTGGAAGCCCGATCGGATGGGCGACCTGCTCGGTGAGTCAGACGCGGTGGTGATCTGCCTGCCGCTCACCAAGGCGACCCATCACCTGTTCACGCGCGACCTCTTCCGCAAGATGAAGAAGACCGGCTATCTGATCAACGTCACTCGAGGCGCGATCGTCTACGGCGACGACCTGCTCAAGGCGCTCGACGAGGGCACGATCGGCGGCGTCGGGCTCGACGTCACCGACCCCGAGCCGCTGCCGGCCAACCATCCGCTCTGGAAGCATCCGCGCGCGATCGTGACGCCGCACACCGCCGGCGGCTCGCCGCGACGGGCGCAGCGCGTCATCGATACGTTCTGCGAGAACCTGCGACGCATGCGCGCGGGCAAGCCGCTCATCGCGCTGATCGACAAGCGCAAGGGTTACTAGCTCGCATCGTTCGTTCATTGCGCGCGGCCGCGTGAGGCGGGCGGGTCCTGTCGCAGGGGTGCCGCCCCGCCGGCACCCCTGCGCCACCCGCCCGGCTCCCGTTGTGACGCTCGACAATGAGCGGGGCTAGACTGAGCTTAGGTCAGCGTTGATGGTTTCCAGGACTCTGCTGCAGGGCGCGGCGTTGCGGGTGGTCGATCGACGGTGCGATGCGTCGGCCGCGGACGTGCCGTTTGTCGAGACGCATGCTGATTTTTCGCTCTCTTACGTGCGCCGCGGCACGTTCGGATATCGGAGCCGAGGGGCGTCGTTCGAGCTGGTTTCTGGATCGATCCTGGTCGGATACCCCGGTGACGAGTACGTGTGCACGCACGACCATGCGCGAGGTGCCGGTGACGAGTGCCTCTCCTTTCACCTGGCGCCGGCGCTGGTGGAGGCGATCGGCGATCGGCCCGCGGCGTGGCGGCGAGGCTGTGTGCCGCCGCTGCCAGAGCTGATGGTGCTCGGCGAGCTCGCGCAGGCGGCGGCCGAGGGTCGCACCGATGTCGCGCTCGAGGAGATCGGCATGGCCTTGGCCTCGCGCTTCGTGGACATCGTCGCGGGGCGGGCGAGGCCGTCGTCGAGGGCCCGTGCGCGTGATCGCGGCCGGGCCGTGGAAGCGGCCCGCTGGCTCGACGCGCACGCCGCCGAGCGCGTCGACCTCGCGAGCGCGGCGAGGGCCGTCGGGCTGAGTCCGTTTCACTTCCTGCGGGTCTTCGCCGACGTCCTGGGTGTGACACCTCACCAGTATCTGGTGCGCGCCCGACTGCGCCGTGCGGCGCGCCTGCTGGCCGACGACAGCCGGTCGATCACCGACGTCGCGTTCGACGTCGGGTTCGGCGATCTGTCGAACTTCGTGCGCACGTTCCATCGCGCCGCCGGCGTCTCTCCGCGGAGCTTCCGCCGGGCGGCCAGGGGAGACCGCAAGATTCTCCAAGAGAGGCTCGCCGCCCGCGCCTAGGATGGCCTCGAGGAAGGAGGCCTATCATGGCGTCTATTCGCAGGGAGATCCCGCTCGACGCGCGCGCCGAGGACGTGTGGGACGCGGTTCGTGACATCGGTGCCTTGCACACCCGCCTGGTTCCGGGTTTCGTGACCGACACGCGGCTCGAGCCGGGGGCCCGCATCGTCACGTTCGGCAATGGGATGGTCGTCCGAGAGCTGATCGTCGACCTCGACGACACCGCGCGCCGGCTCGTCTGGTCAGCGACCGGCGGGCGCCTCACGCACCACAACGCGTCCGCTCAGGTATTTGCCGACGGCGACACGCGCAGCCGGCTCGTCTGGACGGCCGACCTCTTGCCCAACGAGCTCGCCGGCGACATCCGAGCGATGATGGAGCACGGCGCGGCCGCGATGCAGAAGACGTTCGCCAGGCGGTGACGGCGCCGGCCGGCACGCGCCGCCTTACACCGGCCGCTCGAATCCGTACTCGCGCGTCTGGTTGAGGTCGTCGGGCAGGACCCGCTCGCCGGTTCGCTGAAAGCCCATCCGCTCATAGAGCCGATGCGCCTGATCGAAGCGCGTGTCGGACCAGAGGATCAGGCGCGGAATATTCTGCGCCCGGCACCACTCGAGGGCTCTCTCGAGGAGGGCGCGGCCCGTACCGCGGCCGCGCAGGCGTGCGTCGAGGTAGAGCCGGTGAACCTCGGCACTGCCGGCGTCGAGCCGCTCGACGCCAACCGAGCCGACGACCACGCCGTCCTCGCGTACGACGAAGAAGGCGCCGCGCGGCGCCGCGTAGTGCTGATCGAATCGGAACAGATCGGGGACCTCGACCTCCGGCTCGTAGACGAAGCCGTACTCCGCGTACACGCGGCCGATCAGCTCGACGACGCCGCGCGCGTCGGCGCTGATCGCGGCTGTGACCGGCAGCGAGATGTCCCGTGGGCGAGAGCGTGAGGTTGCATGAACCGCCGCGCCGCTCCTCGGTAGCACGATCACCGCGATGCCGAGGAGCACGAGCGCCATCCCCGCGAGCCGCACCGGGCCAAACCGCTCGCCGAAGACGAGGGCCGAGGAGAAGCCGCCCACGAACGGCACCAGCAGGGCGAACGGCGTGACCGTCGCGGCGGGATACCGGCGCAGGAGCCGGCCCCAGATCGCGTAGGCGAGGATCGTCGCGACGACTCCGAGGTAGAGGGCGGCGGCGACGGCGAGCCACGAGGCGCTCGTGACAGCGTGGGTGAAGCCCGCGGGCCCGTCCAGCACCAGCGAGATCGCGAGAGACGGCAGCGGCGGCACGAGGCTGAGCCATACGATGAGATCGAGCATCTCCACGTCGCGGATCCGCTTCAGCAGCACGTTGCCGATCCCCCAGCTGATCGCCGAGCCCAGGGCGAGGCAAAAGCCGACGACGGTCAGGTCCTGACCGAGCGTGAGGAGGATCAGCACCAGACCCGCGAACGCGACCGCCACACCCGAGATCTCGCGGGCGGTCGGCCGCTCGCGCAGGGCGACCGCCGCGAACACGATCGTGAAGAGCGCCTGGGTCTGGACGAGCAGCGAGGCGAGCCCGGGCGGCAGGCCGCTGGCGATGGCGAAGAACTGCAGCAGGAACTGGCCCGCGAAGAGCGTCGCGCCGATCGCGATCAGGCTCGGCCAGGCGAGCGCCGGGCGCGGCAGTATCAGCGCTGGGCCGGCGGCGATCAAGAACCGGAGCGCGGTCAGCTGCGGCGGCGAGAAGCTCTCGAGCGCGAGCTTCGTGGCGACGAACGCCAGGCCCCAGATGACCACGACGAGCAGCGCGAGCGCGACGTGGGGCAGACTCAGGGCGCGCCGATCCTAGCCCAGGATGGCGCGGCGGTAGTGGCTCGGGTAGACGATGCCGGCGCGCGCGGGCAGCGCCGCCAGGTCCTGCGCGATCTGCCAGCCGAGCGTCTTGAGCGCCTCGACGTCGGCGCGCTCGCGCTGGGCGAGCACGGTCCAGGCCGCCGTCTCGTCGGGCGCGGCGACGATCACGGGCCCGATGAAGTCGTCGTCGCTGATGCGCTCGAAGAAGTAGAGCGTCACTCGGGCTTCAGATCGGGGCGCTTGAGCGCGAGCGCCGCCCACTCGAGCGTCGCGCGGCGCTTGAACTCGATCGCCTTCTCCCACTCGTCGAGCGAATAGCAGTCGCGCTCGGCGACGCAGCGGATCTCGGTCACCGTGCGCTCGTCGAGCCCCAGGCGCTCGGCGATCTGCTTGTCGGAGAGGCCGGGCTGGTCGATCTTCTGGAACGAGTTGCAGAGCTTCAGCACCTCGTCCTTGTAGCGCTTGTAGACCTCGGGATCGAGCTTGAACACGCTCATGCCGTTACTTCATCTCCCTGAGCCCGTGGGCGGCGGGGCACACGCGCATGCATTCGAAGCACTGCGCGATATTCGTCGACGAATAGGTGATGGCCCAGAGGCTGCGCGTGAAGAAATCGCCGTAGAGGAGCATCTTGCGCTTGTCACGGTCGGGCTCGTTGAGCGTCTCCTCGAGCACCTTCTGGAAGCCGCCGACCCAGTGGGTGTGGACACGCGTGTTGCAGCGCGCGGCGTCGTAGAACGTGCGCACGGCCCGGCCGTTCTCGAGCTTGCCCGAGAGGCAGCCGCCGTTCGAGCCGGGACAGGTCGTGAGGCAGGGCGTCGTGCGCTCGCGATCCCACATCTCGCGGCAGGCGGGCGCCGGGCACGCGGGGCTCGTCTCCGCGGCGTCGGCGTCGAAGGGCGCCGTCGTGATCACCGCGCTCCAGTACATGAAGCCGTGCTCGCGGTTCAGCACGGGGCCGGCGAGCGATTTCGAGCCGAGGCCCGCGAGCTCGGCGGCGAGCATGAGCGAGAGAAATGGCGTGTCGCCGCTCGCGGTGCCCGGCGGAACGTAGAGCGCGTAGTAGCCGAACTCGCTCTCGATGTACTGGGCGAGCCGGCGGCCGACCCCCTGGATGCGCTCGGTCGTGCCCATCGTCTGCATGACCCACGGGGAGGTGGCCGCCCAGTCGCCTTCGCGCGGCTGCGATCCGCCGACCACGATGACCGTTCGGGCTCCGGGCAGGAGATCGCTGGGGCGATGCTTCTCCGGAGCGCGCGCGTCGAACGCCGCGGCATCGGCGATGCCGCAGACCGTTGCGCCGCCCTTGAGGGCGACCGACTTCAGCTTTGCGGTGGCACCGGGTTGCAGGCCGGCCATTTATTGCAGCTTCCGGTACTTGCGTCCCACGGGGCAGACGCGCATGCACTCGAAGCACTGGGCGATCGAGTCGCGAAAGAAGCCGAGCGACTGGATGCTCTTCGTGAAGAAGTCGCTGTAGATCATCGTGCGCCGGCGCCCCGGGTCGTCCTCGTTCACGATCTGCAATAGCCCCTTCTGGAACGAGCCGATGCCGTAAGTTTGCGCGCGCGAGTGGCACTTCTCGCGGTCGTACGTCGATTGCTGAATCCGCCCGTCCTGCACCGTTCCGGCCAGACACGCCGGGCACACGCGCAGGCACGGCGTCGTCCCGATGCGCTTGTACATCGCCACGCAGCCGGGATGCGGGCAGGCGGGCTCGGCGAGCGGCTGGTCGGGCTCGAGGGGCAAGGTCGTGATGAGCGCCGCGTAGTAGAGCAGACCGTACTCGGGGTTCAGGATGATGTGCGCCGCGAGCGAGCGGGTGCCGAGCCCGGCGAGCTCGGCGGCGTGCATCATCGACATCGGCGGCTCGTGGCCGTGAACGGGCAGGGACGGCGCCTGGATCGCGTGGTGGGCCAGGGTGCCCTCGATGAAGTCGCACATCGCGTGCACGGCCACGTTCTCGCGCAGATCGTAGCCGGTGATCTCCATGACGCGATGGTCGGGGCTGCGCCAGGCCCCGGCGGTCGGCCCGTCGCCGCCGGCGACGACGACGCTCCGGGCGCCGGGCAGGATGTCCTCCGGACGGTAGCCCTCGGGCACCTTCTCCCGGAACGCTTCGACCGCGGCGATGCCGACGACGCGCGCGCCCGCCTTGAGGCCGACGGCTTTCAGCTGCTCCTCACGGGTCATGACGGCCCCAGGATAATCTCGCCCGATTTCCTCCACCACATCTCTTTTCAGTCATTTACACGTCAATTCAGGAGCCATGGCCGCGTCCCGTATCCGAGCGCTTGATGCACCGATGCGTTCCGCGCGGATCGCTGCTGGAGGAGCATTGCGCAGCATACTCGCGCTCCTTCCGGATTGTTGCAGCCACGTTACCAATCTGTGGGTTCACCGACTGTCGGGATGAAGCGCGGTGGACCAAAGTCCCATAGACCGTATCCCCGAGACGCGGCCAAATGCCGCGTAAATGTGCGTCGCCTGCGAAGTAAGTACCCGCAGTTCTGGGCGCCCTCACGCACCACCGTGTCGGCAACCGATCGGCACATTCTGATGGCCTAGTTCTCAAGGAAGATGTTCACGCTGGAATGACGAGGCAACGAGGAGAAACCTTATGAACCTCGGAAAGCGGATGGTCCTAATCGCGCTGGCGGCGCTGACCGCCCTGCTGCTGCCGATCACCCATGCGGTCGGGCAGGAGAAACCCAACATCCTGTTCATCATGGGCGACGACATCGGCTGGATGCAGCCGAGCGTCTATCACCGCGGCCTGATGGTGGGAGAAACGCCCAACATCGACCGGATCGCCAACGAGGGCGCGATCTTCATGCACTATTACGCCGAGCAGAGCTGCACCGCTGGGCGCAACGCCTTCTTCACTGGCATGCATCCGTTGCGCACGGGTATGATCCCGCCCCAGCTTCCAGGCAGCCCGTCCTACCTGCGTCCCGGCACGCCGTCACTCGCGAAGTTTCTACGGGATCTCGGCTACAACACCGGCGAGTTCGGCAAGAACCACCTGGGCGACCACACCGACGCGCTGCCGACGGCGCACGGCTTCCAGGAGTTCTGGGGCTATCTGTACCATCTGGACGCGATGCAGGGGGTCAGCTTCAACGATATCAACGTATCCCCGACCAAGCAGGGCATCGCCCCGCCGTGCAAGAACACCCCGATTCCCGGCCTCGCCGAAGTCCCCGGCGCGGTGGATCCGAAGACTACGACGTGTCTGACGCCCCCGCGACCGGTGATGTGGTGCACGTCGTCCGACGGCACGGCGAGGACTCAGAACTGCAAGGACGAGGGGCCGCTGACGCTCGATCGCTCGAGGACGGTTGACGAGGAGATCTCGGCCAAGGTCATCGACTTTCTCGATCGAAACGATCCCAAGAAGACCAACAAGCCCTTCTTCGTCTGGTACAACCCGGCGCGCATGCACATCACGACGATGCTGTCTCCGAAGTACGAGGCCATGCTGGGTGAAAAGGGCGGCAAGGACTGGGGCATCAACGAAGCCGGCATGAAGCAGATGGACGACAACATCGGCTACGTGCTGAAGAAGCTGGAGGACATGGGCCAGCTCGACAAGACGATCGTCGCCTTCACCACCGACAACGGCGCCGAGGTGATCACCTTCCCGGACGGTGGCACCACGCCCTTCAAGGGCGGAAAGCTGACCACGTGGGAAGGCGGCATGCGCGCGCCGATGGTCATTCGCTGGCCCGGCGTCATCAAGCCGGGCACGGTCAAGAAGGAGATGTTCGCGTCCCTCGACTGGTTGCCGACGCTGGTCAACATCGCCGGGGGGCCGAAGGGTGACGCGCTGAAGAAGCGGATCGAGGCCGGAGCGTATCCCGGCATCGTCAAGACGACCCTCGACGGGGTCGACCAGCGCGATTACCTCGAGGGGAAGTCGGAGAAATCGGCGCGCGAGGTCTACTTCTACTACACCGGCGCGCAGCCGTCGGCGGTACGGTACAAGAACTGGAAGTTCTATTTCACGATGGTGCCCGACACCGCCGTCGGCGGGCTGTTCGGGGCGACTACGTATCACTGGGCCCAGGTCCAGAACATCCTGCGCGATCCGTTCGAGACGACCGTCGGCGCCGACTCGAAGTCGTTGATGGGCTACGCTGGGGCACTCGCCGCTCCGAGTACTGCGTATCTCTACAACTGGAACATGCTGCCGATCGGCCAGGTCCTTTGGCTGAAGGAGCTCGAGTCCTACGTGGCGTTCCCACCGATGCAGGATCCCGCAAGCTACAACCTGACGCAGGTGTTGGAACAGGTCAAGAAGATGGGTCGCCATAACCCGAGTCAGTAACCGCAAGACGCGTTTCGATGAGTGAGCGGGCGCCTCGATATGGGGCGCCCGCACTCCGCGGCGTCGTGCAGCATCTCGGCCATCGTGATCTCCCTCGCCGGGAGCGAGATCGGGGTGCCCTCCACGGCGACCAGCGACAGGCCGGACCGGAGGGAATAGCGCCCCGTCATCAATGCCGCGCGGGACGGCGTGCATCCTGGCTCGACGAGGAACTGCGTCAGCCGGAGACCTTCGGATGCCAGTCGATCGATGCGCGGCGTCGGTGCCCCACGCAGCTCCCCGCCGTAAACGCCGATGTCGCCGTAACCGATGTTGTCGGCGAGGATGAAGCGCAGCAACGAGGTGCCAATGGACCCTCGGACGGAGCGGCCGCGCTCGATCGTGGCGGCGCGGCCTGGTTCCGCCCCGACCTGGCCAGGTCTCGACGCCATGGCGCGCTCAGGTTCGCGATCGTGCTCGGGCGAGCGTATCGGTTCGAGTCTCCGCCTCGTCCAGAGGCCGCATCACCCGAGGGGTTAGCGGACGCAGGAGCCGCTAACCCCTTTCGCTCATCTCCGTCGACGTGGCCGGGCGCGTGATCTCGCTCACCTGCGCTAGTCCTGGGCCGCGCTCCGCCGGACGCCGCCTCGGTGGCGGCCTCGGGCCGTCGTCCAGTCAGTGTCGTCAAGAGAACACGATCAAGCCGCGCGCCAGCTCGCCCGCCGCGAGCGCTCGGAAAGCCTCGTTGGCCTCGTCCAGGCCGTAGCGGCGCGTGATGAGCTGGTCGATCTTCAGCTTGCCGGCCAGGTAGAGGTCGGCCAGCCGCGGCAGGTCCTCGCGGGTCCGGGCGCTGCCGTAGCTGCAGCCGCGGATCACGCGCTCGGCGGTCACGAGCGGCCGCACGTCCAGCGGCACCAGGGCGCCCGTCTCCGGCACCCCGATGAGCACGCAGGTGCCCCCGGGAGCCAGCGCCTCGACGGCCTGGTGGACCGCCCGCGTGTCGCCGACCGCCACGAACGTGTAGTCGGCGCCGCGTCGCGTGAGGCCGCGGATAGCCGCCACCGGGTCCTCGCGCGAGGCGTCGACCGCGTGCGTGGCGCCCAGCGCGCGGGCGTGGTCGAGCTTGGCCGCCTTGACGTCGACCGCGATCACCGGATGCGCAGCGACGAGCGCGCCGCCCTGCACCACGTTGAGTCCGACGCCGCCCACGCCGAATACCACGACGCTGGCGCCGGGCGGGACCGCCGCGGTGTTGATGACGGCGCCGACTCCGGTCATCACCGAGCAGCCGATCAGCGCCGCGCGGTCCAGCGGCACGGTCCGGTCGATCTTGATCGCGCACGACTCGTGCACGACGGTCGACGACGCGTACGTCGCCACGTGGCCGTAGTGATAGACGGCGCGGCCGCGGAGCGACATGCGCGTGGTGCCGTCCGGCAACACGCCGCGGCCGGGCTGGCGCCGCTCGCACAGATTGGGTCGGCCGATCACGCAGTAGTGACAGCGGCCGCACGTCGGCGCCCACGACAGGATCACGTGGTCTCCGCGCTCGAGCCCATCGACGCCGGGTCCGACCTCCGCGACCACGCCGGCGCCTTCGTCGCCGAGCACGATCGGCACCGGCACGCCCTTCCAGGAGCCGTCGGCGGCGTGCAGGCAGGAATGGCAGACCCCGCTGGCCGCCATCCGCACGAGCACCTCCCCGGCCCGCGGCGGCTCCAGCTCGAGCTCCTCGATCGACAGCGGCTTGCCTTGCTCGAACAGTACCGAGGCTCGCATGACGTCTCCTCGCCGGCTATCGGCCGCTCAGGCGCTGTAGCGGATCCGCGGATCGAGATACCCGTACAGCATGTCGACGGCCAGGTTGATGGTCATGAACATCACCGCGATGAACAAGATCGTCGACTGCGTCAGCGGGTAGTCACGCTGGTAAATCGACCAGAGCACGAGGCGGCCGAGGCCGGGGAGCGTGAAGACCTCCTCGACGACGACGGTGCCGCCGAGGAGGATCCCTATCTGCAGGCCGGCCACCGTCACGATCGGAATGAGCGCGTTCTTGAGCGCGTGCTTGAGAACGACCAGACGCTCGGCCAGCCCCTTGGCCGCCGCGGTGCGGATGTACTCCGAGCGCAGGACGTCGAGCATGCAGGCCCGCGTCGTCCGCGCGATGTTGGCCGCGCTGGCGGTGCCCAGACACAGGGCCGGCAGGACCATGATCGTCAGGTTGCGCGCCGGATCGGCGAAGAAGCCCACCCAGACGATCGGCGGCATCCAGCGCAGGTAGATCGAGAAGAACAGGATCAGCATCGTGCCCTGCCAGAACACCGGCACCGACAGCCCCAGGAGGGTGCCGACGCGCGTGACGTTGTCGACCGCCTGGTCGCGACGCATCGCGGAGACGATCCCGGCGGGAATACCGAGCGCGAGCGCGAAGGCGACGGCCAGCCCGGTCAGCTCGATCGTCACCGGCAGCCGCTCGAGGATCAGCACGACGACCGGCTTGCCGGTCCGCCAGGAGGTACCGAGATCACCGTGGCCGAGGGCCGCGACCCAGAGCCCGTACTGCCGCCACCACGGCTGGTCCAGGCCGAAGAAGCGCTTGAGCTCGGCGACCATGGCCGGGCTGGCGACGGCGTCGGCCCCGATCATCTGCTCGACCACGGTGCCGGGCACCAGGCGCAGCATCAGGAACACGAGCACCGAGAGGCCGACCAGGGTGACGGCCATCGAGTACAGCCGGACGGCGACGTAGCGCGACACCGCGCCGTCTATACCTTGTCGACCGCGGCGCCCTCCAGGCCGTACAGCAGCCCCGTCGGATGCTGGCGGAAGCCCTTGACGCTGGCCTGCGTGAAGTCGATCAGATCGGCCGAGTAGAGCCACAGGTGCGGCACGTTCTCGAGGATCGCGATCTGCAGCCGGTCGTAGATCTCCTTGCGCTTCTTCTGGTCCATCGTGCGCCGGCCCTCTTCCAGCAGCGCGTCCACCGCCGGCACGCTCCACGAGTTCCAGTTCTGCCCCTTGGTCGAGTGCAGCGGGCGGAAGAACGCCACGTCGGGATCGGCGTAGCCGGGCGTGCTGTTCATGGTCATGTCGAAGTCGTGGGCCAGCCAGCGCTTGATCCACACGGCGTACTCGACGTTCTCGATCTCCATGTTGATGCCGATGCGCTTGAGCTGGGCGGCGATGACCGGCGCCCCCGACACCATGGTGGGGAAGGTCGGGATCACCGAGCACTTCACGCTGAAGCCGTTCGGCACGCCGGCCTCGGCCATCAGCTTCTTGGCGCGGTCGAGGTCGGGCTTGTAGTACTTCATCCACTGCTCTTCCGGCAGCTGCCACTGCTTCATGGGCGCCGTGCACGGCGCGGTCAGACGGCCGAAGCCGGCGGTGGCGACGCGCATCACCTGCGAGCGATCGACCGCCCACGAGATGGCCTGACGAACGCGCACGTCCCCGAGCGGGCCCCGGTTGGCGCTCATGTTGAGGTAGTCGTAGCCCAGGCGCGAGGAGCGGTAGCCGGTCAGCGATTTCTCGTCCTTGAGGAGGTTGTAGTTCTTGTTGTCCTCGATGAACGCGTGGTGCACCTGCCCCGTGCGCAGCGCGGCCACGATGTTGGCCTCGTCGGGGATGACCCGCACGATCAGCTCGTCGACGTGCGGCAGCCCCTTCTTCCAGTAGTTGGGGTTGCGCTTGAAGACCATCTGCTGCTCGACCTTCCAGTCGTCGAGGATGAACGGGCCGGTGCCGAGCGCCGCCTTGTTGAGATCGCCGTACTTCTTGACGCCGGCCTCGCTGACGATGAAACCCCAGAAGCCGCCGAGCGCCGCGACCAGCGCGGCGAACGGCTCCTTGGTGACGAACTTCACCGCGTACTTGCCGGCCGGCTCGATCTTGTCGACGGCGTTGAAGTCGGACTTGCCGGCGGCCGACTTCTCGAGCAGACGATCGAACGAGAACTTCACGTCGGCCGAGGTGAACTCCTGGCCGTCGTGGAACTTCACGCCCTGGCGCAGCTTGAACGTCCACGTGAGCCCGTCGGGGCTGATCTGCCACGATTCGGCCAGCTCGGGGGCCGGCGTCATGTCGGGCTCGAAGCGCACGAGCTGGTTGTAGGTCAGGGGCGAGCGGCGGCTGCGCGACAGCGCCGGCACGAGCTGGGGGTCGAGCCCGGTCGCCTCGGTCGTCTGGGCCGAGATCAGGGAGCCGGGCTTCGTCTGAGCCGCGGCCCGGCGGGGCAGCGCGAAGGCGCCGGCGGTCAGGCCGGCCGGATTTCAGCAGTTGACGGCGAGTCAGCTCGCTCATGCTCGTCTCCTCTTTTCAGCGCGCCTCGGCCGGTGGGGCCCCAGCCCCGCGACGGCCTGCGGCGCGCACTGCCTCACGACGCGTTCGGGTCGAGAATGTCACGGAGCCCGTCGCCGATCAGGTTGAACGCCAGCACGGCGATCATGATCGCGATGCCCGGGAACACCGAGATCCACGGCGCGGTCTCCAGATAGGTCCGCCCCTCGTTCAGCATGTTGCCCCACGACGGCGTCGGCGGCTGCGCCGACAGCCCGAGATAGCTCAGCGACGCCTCGATGAGGATCGCCTGCGAGAAGGCCACGGTGCCTTGCACCACGAACGGCGACAGCACGTTCGGCAGCAGGTGCTTGAGCGCCACCACGAACCAGCCCGCACCCAGCGCCCGCACCGCCTCGATGTACTCCTTCTCGCGCTCGGCCAGCACCGGCCCTCGCATGACGCGCGCGAAGAGCGGGGTGTAGACGATCGTGATGGCGACCACGGCGCTGTTCACGCCCGGCCCGCGCATCGCCGCGACGCCGACCGCCAGCAGGAGCCCGGGGATGCTGAAGAACACGTCCATGACCCGGTTGATGGCGTTGTCCCACAAGCCGCCGACGTAGCCCGCCGTCAACCCGAGCGCTCCGCCGACCACCATCGCCAGCCCGATCGACGTCACCGCCACGTAGAGCGAGACGCGCGCGCCGTAGATCACTCGGCTCAGCACGTCGCGGCCGAAGCGATCCGTGCCGAACAGCGCCTGCGCTCCCGGCTTCGCCTCGATCAGGTCGAAGTTCTGCTCGTCGGGGGCGGTCGGCGCGAGCGCGCCGGCGAAGAGCGCCATGACGACGATCGCCAGCGCGAAGACGGCGCCGATCATCACCACGGTGTTGCGCGCCGCCCGCCGCAGGCTCTTCGTCGCGATCCTCCGCGAGCAGGAGACTAGGCGGGAGCGGCGGCGGGTGTCAAGGCGGCGGCCAGGTCATGCGAGGGAACGCCCTGACGTGGCGACGTCGGCACGTGCGCACGCAAGCAACATGCTGCCCGGACCGTTCCCGGGCAGCATGTTGTGTCGGCTTCGCTACTGCCCGCGGTGTTCCCGGATCATCGCGTCGATCTTCTTCTTCACCGCGTCAAGGTTGAATGTGGCCGGATCCTGCATCGGCGGATAGTCGATGGCCGTCAGAGCCAGCTTCGTGACGTACTGCTGGACCAGCACGAAGCGCCAGAACTCGCGAGCCATGAAATCGTTCAGGTATCCGCCGCCCTGGTCGTTCAAGCTCTGGCCACCGATCGACGGCGTCCGCTCGAACGGATCCTGACGGAGGTTGACCATCGTGGGCATGTCCGTCGTCACCTTGGGTCCGGGCCAGCCCTGGGGCTGGTCGTAGAACCGGAACTTGAAATTATCGATGCGAAGAGCACCCAGGTGGGGACCGCCGAAGTAAAAGATCTCGCGCCGCTTGGACGGCCCTTTGCCGGTCAGAAGATCCATCTGGTTGTAGCCATCGAGATGGTTCTTGTACTCGCGATCGCCCAGCTTGACTCCCTTGAGGAGCTGCTCGGTGATGTTGGGGTTGCCGGCGGCGGCCACCAGCGTCGGGTACCAGTCGAGCCCGGAGAAAAGGCCGTTCTCCACGGTGCCCGGCTTGACCATGCCGGGCCACCGGATGATGGCCGGCACGCGGAAGCCGCCTTCGTAAACCGTCCCCTTGGTGGCCTTGAACGGCGTCATGCCGCCGTCGGGCCAGGTGAAAACTTCCGCGCCGTTGTCGGTGGTGAAGATGACGATCGTGTTGTTCGCCTCACCGATGTCGTCGAGGTGCTTCAGCAGCTCGCCGATGGCATCGTCCATCTGCGCCACACCGGCTTCCTCGAGGCCATAGTTCGTCTCGTGGTTCATCATCGCCTTGTACTTCGGCGACAGGAACGTCCAGACGTGCATGCGCGTCGTGTTGTGCCAGACGAAGAAGGGCTTGCCGTCCTTCTTGGCCCGGTCCATGAAGTTCGTCGAGGCCTTGACCAGCACCTCGTCGAAGGTCGTCATGTTGTACTTGGCCTTGGCAAAGGGCAGATCGTGCATGTTGGCCACGTTGGACATGTCCGGGAACGGCGCCAGCGGACCTTCGTCGACGATCTTCTGCTTGCCGACTCGGCCCCATCGCGGCATCACGGTCGCGTCGTCGGTGTTAGTCGCCTGGCTATGAATCAGGCTGCGCGGCCCGTTCGCGTCGTAGAACGCCTTGTCGGTCGGGAACGAGTACCAGTAGGGGTCCGACATGGCGTCGAGGTGGTACAGGTAGCCGAAGAACTCGTCGAAGCCGTGCACCGTCGGCAGATACTTGTTCAGGTCGCCGAGGTGGTTCTTGCCGAACTGCCCGGTGGCGTAGCCTTGCGCCTTGAGCGCGGTGGCCAAGGTGCTGGCCTGGGCGGGCATCCCCACATCGGCCCCGGCCTGGCCGACCGTGGTGAGGCCGGTGCGGAGCGGGATCTGGCCGGTGATGAAATTGGCGCGCCCCGCCGTGCAGCTGGCCTCGGCGTAGTAGTCGGTGAACAGCATGCCCTGTGAGGCCAGCTTGTCGAGGTTCGGCGTCTTTCCCGACATGATGCCCCGGTGATAGGCGCCGATGTTGAACCAGCCGACGTCATCGCCCATGATGACGAGAATGTTCGGCTTCTTGCCGGGCGCCTGGGCGGACGCCGGCCCTGCGAGCAGCGCCACCACCGCGATCAGTGCGAGCAAGGTCGAGCAGATTCTGATGGTGCTCCGCATCTTGGCCTCCTCCTTGGACTGCACGAGGTTCATGCTGCGGAGCGCCGGTCGGCCGACTCAGGCCGGCTTCGCCTGGCCCTTGGTCAGACGGACGCCCCCCGGGGGCGGCAGCATCTCACTATCCGCAGCGCCAGCGGTTTTCTTGAGCGTCGTCCGCGGGATCCGCGGAGTCCTTCTCGGCGGCCTCCAGCACACGACTAATCCATTTGGTGAGTTCCGAACAGGAAAAGCGCCCTCTCCACCGCGGGTCGAGAACTCACCGGATTCTTCAGTACAATCACGCTCCGCGAAATAGGCCCTTGGTCCATGCGGAGCCGTACCCAGGGATGGACGCCTCAGAGATAAAGGCGGCGTAAGTCATCCTCTGAAAGCAACTCGTAACTCAAAGGTCGTTGCTTAGGCCACAGCGCGTTGCGTGCATAGGGGTGTTTGGCTCCAGACCAGACCGTATCCCGCGTTCACCCCGGCGCTCCACCAGCCATGCGTAGACGGGCTAAATAGCGGATCTTACAGGTGATGGGTCATTCCCCTCCGGTATAATCCGCCCGGCATGAATTTCGAGGTGTTGCGCGCAAGCACACTGCCGGGCTTGCTCGTCGAACGCGCGCGGACGCGACCCGACCGTGTCGCGTTCCGCGCGAAAGAGCTCGGCATCTGGCGCGAGACGACGTGGCGCGAGCTGGCCGACCGGGTCGGCGCGCTCGCGTGCGGGCTCGCGCGCGAGTACCGGATCGCCGCGGGCGAGACCGTGGCCATCATCGGCAACCCGTGCCCGGAGTGGACCATCGCCGATCTGGCGGCGCAGGCGCTCGGCGCGATCACCTACGGCATCTATCCGACCAGCGCGCCGGGCGAGGTGCGCCATCTGCTCCAGCACGGCGGCGCCTCCCTGATCGTCGCCGAGGACCAGGAGCATCTCGACAAGACCCTGGAGGTGCTGGACGAGTGCCCGGACGTCCGCGCCCTGCTCGTGGTCGACACGCGCGCGCTCTTCATGTATCGCCACCCGCGCGTTCAGGCCGCTCGCCGAGGTCGAGGCCCGCGGCCGAGAAGCGCTCGCCGGCGAGCCCGGCGCGCTCGAGCGCCTGGCGCAGGCCGTGTCGCCCGACAGCCCCGCGACCATCATCTACACGTCGGGGACCACCGGGCATCCGAAGGGCGCGGTGTACCGCCATGGGCCGCACCTGGCGGCCTGCGCCAACATCATCGAGCACTATCCGATTCTGGAGCACCGCGAGCACCGCGCCGTCGCGATGCTGCCGCTCTGTCACGCGATGGGCCGCAATCTCGCCATCACGATGCCGCTCATCGCCGACATCGTGCCGCACTACCCGGAGTCGATCGACACCTTCGCCGACGCGCTCTACGAGATCCAGCCGACGTTCGTCTTCACCGTGCCGCGCTATCTCCAGAAGTTCGCGGCGCATCTGCTGGTCGGGCTCGATCAGAGCTCGTCGATCAAGCGCGCCGCCTATCGGGCGGCGATGACGATCGGCCGGCGGGCGCTCGATCGGCGATGGGCGGGCGGGCCGAATGGGCACGCGGCGGTACCGGCCGCGCTCGCGCGCGCGCTCGTGTTTCGCTGGCTCCTGGAGAAGGTGGGCTTCGCGCGCGCCGAGCTCGTGATCTCGAGCGGCGCGCCGCTGCCGGCGGCCGTCGCCGCGCTCTGGCAGGCCTGGGGCGTCAATCTCTGCGAAGCGTACGGCCAGACCGAGACGGGCGGCGCGCTCGTCTCCGGGCAGCGCGGCCCGTACCCGCCGCCCGGCGACGTCGGCGCCGTGGCGCCGAACATGACGGTCGAGCTCGACGCGGACGGCGAGATTCTCGTGAGCGCGGCGGAGTTTTTCGGAGGATACTGGCGCGACCCCGAGGCGACCCGGGCGCTCTACCGTGAGGGAAAGCTGGCGACCGGCGACGTCGGCGAGTGGACGACCGGCCGCGCGCTCAAGCTGGTCGATCGGAAGAAGGACATCCTGGTCACCGCCGGCGGAAAGAACGTGAGCCCCTCCCACGTCGAGAACCGGCTGCGCGCGAGCCCGTACATCAGCGAAGCCGCCGTGTTCGGCGAGGCGCGCAAGTATCTGGTGGCGCTGCTCGAGGCCGACGGCGAGACGGTGGCCGAGTGGGCGCGCGAGCGCGGCGTGGTCCACACGGGCTACGCGTCCCTGGTGGCTCACCCCGACGTGGTCGGGCTGATCGAGGCCGAGGTGAAGCGCGCCAACGACGAGCTGACGCGGGTCGAGCAGGTGAAGGCGTTTCGCCTGCTGCCGCGCGAGCTCGATCCCGAGCTCGAGGGCGAGCCCGTGACGCCGACGCGGAAGGTGAAGCGGCGGCTGATGGCCGAGCGCTACTCCGCTCTGGTCGAGTCGATGTACGTGGACGACGAAGAACGCCGGATCGCGGCCGAGGTCGCGATCGTGAGCGCCTCTCTTCAGACGGAGGACTAGATGGCAAGGCCTGGTCTCACCCTGCTCGCAGCGCTCCTCGCCGTGGCGACGACCGTCACGCCGGCCCTCGCCCAGTACCGCATCGGGATGAGCGCCGCCATCACGGGCCCGGCGTCGTCGACGTACGCCCCGACGTACGAGGCCTACAAGGCGTACTTCAAGCGCGTGAACGACGCCGGAGGGATCAACGGCCAGAAGGTCGAGATCGCGTACGAGGACGACCGCGGTGAGCCGCAGCGTGCGGCTGCCAACGCCAAGAAGCTCGCCGAGGGCTCGATCCTCATGATCAACGCGTCGACCTCGGCAACGTACAAGCCGTTCATGACCGAATCCGAGGCCGAGAAGATACCGTTGCTCTTCGGCGGCGGCGTGTGCCCGCGCGAGGCGTTCCCGGCGGCGAACCCGCTGATCTTCTGCTCGACGTCGTTCGGCTCGAAGTGGGACAGCCGCTTCGCGCTCGGCTTCATCAAGGAGCAGGCCGCCGGCAAGAAGGTGAAGGTCGGCTTCGCGGCGCAGGACATCCCGCTCTCCCGGATCGAGCTCGAGTTCGCCGAGCAGCTCGCGAAGGAAATGGGATTCGAGGCGATCCCGGTGGTGGTGGTACCGGGCAACACGCCGGACTTCACGCCGTTCGCGCAGAAGCTGAAGGACGCCGGCGCCGACTGGGTGCTCTCGTGGGCCTTGTGGCACGTCGAGGTCGGCGTGTTCGAGGCGCTCCAGCGCATCGGCTGGCAGGGGAGCTATCTCCTGTATGGCCACCAGCAGACGCAGGACGAGCTGGCGCGGCTGAAGGCCGGCAATCTCTTTGCGTTCGGCGGCAACACGCTCTTCATGGAGAATTTGCCGATCCACACGGAGATCACCAACCTCGTCAAGGGCCAGACGACGCATCCTCCGCATTACATGGCCGAGGGGTGGGTGTCGGCGATGGTGCTCGAGGCCGGGCTGAAGAAATGCGGCTGGCCGTGCTCGAAGGATAAGCTCGCGATTGCGCTGGGCTCCGTGAGCGTCGACACGCGCGGATTGCGCGGCGGGCCGATCGAGTGGACCGCCGACAATCACTATCGGAAGACCACCTACTACAAGGTCTACCGGTGGGACCCGAGCAAGAACGCGATCGCGCCGGTCGGCGGCTGGACGCGGCTCGAGATCAAGTGAAGCCGCTCGCGCCTACAGCAGGCCACCCGCGGTCCGAGCCGGCCTCACGGACCCCGCTACAGTGACGCGGTGACGCAGGTCCTCGCCACGACCGTCGTCGTCGCGAGCCTCTACGCACTGCTGGCCGCCGGGTACGTGCTCGTCTACCGGGCGACGCGCGTCCTGAATCTGGCCCAGGGCGACATGATGACGCTCGGCGGCTACTTCCTGTTCCTGGTGGCCGCCGCCGTGCCGGGCCAGCCCGCGCTGTCGATCGCCACGGCGGCGGTGCTCTCGGCGCTGGCCGGCCTCTGCATCTATCGGCTGCTCATGCGGCCGATGGCGGGCCATCCGATCTTTGCCGCGGTCCTCGTTACGATCACCCTGGGCATCCTGCTGCGCGCGGTGATCGTGCTCGTCTACACCGACCGCATCCGCCATCCGCTGCCGCTGCTCGGTCTCTCGAATCCGCCGCGCCGGCTCCCGGGGGGCGCCGTCGTCTCGACGTTCGATCTCCTCACGGTGGGTGTCGCGGCGGCGTTGTTCCTCGCGCTCTTCGCCTTTCTCCGGCTCTCGCCGCTCGGGATCCAGATGCGCGCGGCGGGTGAGAAGGCGCTGCTCGCCGCCCAGCGCGGGATCAACTTCCAGCTGCTGTTCGCGCTCTCGTGGGCGCTGGCCGGCTTCGCGGGCGCGCTCGCCGGCATCCTCTACTCGAACAACGTGCGCCTCGACCCTTCGCTCGGCGTGCTCGGCTTGAAGGCCTTCGCGGTGGCGCTGGTCGGCGGGCTCGACAGCCTGGGCGGCGTTATCCCCGGCGCGCTCCTCGTCGCTGCCGTCGAGGTGCTGTCCGTCCGCTACGGCGATCCGCTCTTGGCCGACGTCTCACCGTTCCTGTGCCTGCTCGCGATGCTCCTCGTACGGCCATGGGGGCTCTTCGGCACGAAGGAAGAGCTGGAGCGGGTGTGAGCGCATAGGTGGCCCTGGGCGGCGGCTACTTCAAGACCACGTACGCGAGCGATCTGGCGCTGGTCGACACGCGCCTGCGGCGCACCGCGCTCGCGGGCCTGATAGTCGCGCTGCTGGTCCTGCCGCGTTTCACGTCGCCGTTCGTGCTCGACCTGGTCACCCAGACGGCGCTGGCGGCCATCGGCGCGCTCGCGCTGAACCTCCTGACCGGACTGGCGGGGCAGGTCTCGCTCGGCCATGCCGGCTTCATCGCGGCCGGCGCCTTCACGACTGCGCTGCTCGTCGAGCACCGCATGCCTTCGCCGCTGCTGGCCCTGCCCGCCGCCGCGCTCGTGGGCGCGGCGCTCGGCGTGGTCGTCGGCATTCCGGCGCTCAGGCTCAAGGGCCTTTACCTGGCGCTCGGCACGCTCGCGCTGCATCACGTGGTGCTCTATGCGTGCGGCGAGTTTCAGAATCACTGGGGCGCCAACACCGGGGTGTCGATCCCGCCGCCGCGCCTGGGCGGATGGGTACTCAAGGGGACGACCGCCTGGTACTACGCGTTGACCGCGGTCGCCGGGCTTGTCCTGATCCTGTCGGTGAATCTCCAGCGCTCGCGCGCCGGACGCGCGTGGATGGCGATCCGCGATCGGGAGATCGCGGCCGAGTCCGTCGGGATCGACGTCGCGCGCTACAAGGTCCTTGCCTTCGTCTGGTCGAGCGCGCTCACGTCCGTCGCCGGCGCACTCTTCGCCTATCAGCGGGCCTTCGTCTCGGTCGAGGCGTTCGGCTTCTTTCTCGCGATCGAGTACATCGCGATGGTCATCATCGGCGGCCTCGGCTCGGCGCTGGGCGCCGTGCTCGGCGCGGCGTTCGTGGTCCTGCTCCCGTACGGCATCGATGCCGGCGTGGCTGCGCTGCGCGTGCCCGGCGGCGCCGAGTACTATCTGTTCCCGCTGAAGTTCGGCGCGTTCGGGCTCCTGATGGCGGCGTTCCTGATCTTCGAGCCGCACGGGCTCGTGGGCGTCTGGCGCCGCGTGCGGAACTGGGTGTTCCTCTGGCCGCTGCGCTACCGGCCGCTGCGCTCGGCGTCGTGACGCCGCTGCTCGAGCTCGAGAATCTCGAGGTCGTCTACCACCACGTCGCGACGGCGATCCAGGGCGTGTCGCTCCGCGTGGAGCCGGGCTCGATCGTCGCGCTGCTCGGCACCAACGGCGCCGGCAAGACGACCACGCTTCGCGCGATCTCGGGCTTTCTCGGGGCCGACGACGCGCAGATCATCGGCGGCCGGGTCGTGTTCCAGGGCGCGGCCGTCACGGGCCGCCCGCCGCACGAGCTGGCGCGGCGCGGGCTCGTGCTGGTGCCCGAGCGCGATAAGGTCTTCGAGACCTTGACCGTGCAGGAGAACCTGCGCGCGCTGGTGCCGGGCCGCCATGCCGGCGCCGACGGGGCGCGCCCGCCGGTCACGCTCGACCAGGTATTTCACTACTTTCCCGCGCTCGCCGGGCGCCGTAGTCAGCTGGCCGGGTATCTCTCGGGCGGCGAGCGCCAGATGCTGGCGCTGGCGACGGCGCTGCTGTGCCGGCCGCGCGTGCTGCTGGTCGACGAGCTGTCCCTCGGCCTGGCCCCGCTGGTGGTCGAGGGCCTCATGACCCTGGTCGCGCGGTTGCGCGACGAGCTGGGGCTGGCGGTGCTGCTCGTCGAGCAGAACGCCGGCGCCGCGCTGGCCGTCGCGAACTACGGCTACGTCATGGAGCACGGCCGCATCGTCTACGACGGCCCGGTCGAGCGGCTGCTCGCCCACGAGGACGTGCGCGAGTTCTACCTCGGCGTGGGCCGTCGCGCCGGCCGCAAGAGCTACACCGAGGTGAAGCAGTATCAGAGGCGGCGCCGGTGGTTCTGAGTGTCGACGATGTCACGCTCGACTTCGAGGGGCTGCGCGCGCTGAACGGCGTCAGCATGTCGATCGATCCCGGCTCGCTCGCGGCCCTGGTCGGGCCGAACGGCGCCGGCAAGACGTGTCTCTTGAACTGCGTCGGCGGCTTCTACGCGCCGACCTCGGGGCGGATCGTGTTCGGTGAGGCCGCGATCCATGGCCTGTCGCCGCACCGGATCGCCGCGCACGGCATCGCCCGGACGTTCCAGTTCGTCGAGCTCTTCCGCGGGATGACCGTGCTCGACAACATCCTGCTCGGCCGCCATCGCCACATGCGGGCGGGCGTGTTGGCGGGCGGGCTCTTCTGGGGACGCTCGCGCCGCGAGGAGACGGCCCATCGGCGCCGCGTCGAGGAGATCATCGAGTTCCTCGAGCTCGAGCGGTGCCGCAAGGAGCTGATCGCGGGCCTGCCCTTCGGCGTCCAGAAGATCGTGGCGATCGGCCGGGCGCTCGCGATGGAGCCGCGGCTGCTCCTGCTCGACGAGCCGTCGACCGGGATGAACCGCGAGGAAAAGGAGAACCTCGCCCGGTTTCTCCTGCGGATCAAGCACGAGCTCGGCATGACGATGCTGTGGGTCGAGCACGACATGGAGCTGGTCGGCGATCTGGCCGACACCGTGACGGTGCTGGACTTCGGCCAGCGGATCGCCGCGGGACCGCCGGACGCGGTGCTGCGCGATCCGCGCGTGATCGAGGCGTACCTGGGCCGCGCCGCGAGTCGAGAGAAAGGAGCGGGATGATGCTGTTGCCGACGTCGGTCGTGGGGAGTCACGGGCTGCCCGGATGGGTCTGGCTCGCGCGCGAGGCGATGGAGACCGGGCGTATGGGCGCCACCGACGTGCGCGAGCTGATGGAGGACGCGACCCAGGTGGCGCTCCTCGACCAGGAGCGCGCCGGCGTCGACGTGGTCAGCACGGGCGAGATGATGCGCGTCAGGTTCATCATCGGCTTTTACGACCGCTTCAGCGGCATCCGGACGCTCCCGGCCGCGCGCCGGCTGGGCCAGCCGCTGTGGGACACGAACACGCCGTTCGAGGTCGTCGACCGGCTCAGCGCGCCCGAGGGGCTCGGTATCGTCGAGGAGTTCAAGCTCGCCCGGTCGCTCACGTCCAAGCGCATCAAGGCCACCGTGCCCGGTCCGTACACCCTGCTCGTGCCGCTCAAGGTCGGGGGCGGCTACCGGGACAAGGACACCTTGCTCGCCGACCTCGTCGGGATCGTCAACGCCGAGTGCCGGGCGCTCGTCGAGGTCGGCGCCGATTTCATCCAGATCGACGAGCCGCACAGCGGGATGTACCCGGGCGCGCCGCCGCGCTTCGATCACGGCGTGAATCGAGCCGTCGAAGGGATCGAGGCGAAGATCGCCGTGCACGTCTGCTTCGGCAACCTTTACGGGCGGCCGTTCTCGCCGGTGCGGGACTTCAAGAACCTCTATCCGACGTTGCGTGATCTGCGCGCCTCGCAGATCGTCCTCGAGTTCGCCAACCGCGGCATGGACGATCTCCGGCTGTGGCGAGAGGTTCCGACCGGGATGGAGCTCGGCGCCGGCGTGATCGACGTCAAGGCGTTCAAGTCCGAGTCGGCCGCCGACGTGGCGGAACGGATCCGCGCGATCCTCGAGCACGTCGCCGCCGACAAGCTCTGGCTCAACCCGGATTGCGGATTCTGGGAGACTCCGCGCTGGGTCGTGAAGCAAAAGCTCGCGGCGCTCGTCGAAGGAGCAAGAATCGTCAGAAAGGAGCTCGGCGGGTGAAGAGGCTCGTGCTGGTCGTCGTGCTCGTGGCGCTGGCCGGCTGCTCCCTGCTCGAGCGCACGCGGACGAATTTCTGGGAGCTCGAGCGCGGCCCCTCGGGGCAGGCGCCCGATCCAGTAGACACCCGCGAGGCGGTCGTCCAGGTATACGCCGCCCGCACGGTCGGCTGGCGCGGCCTCTTCGCGGTGCACACCTGGATCTTGGTGAAGCCGCGCGGGGCCGAGGCCTACACGCGCTACGAGGTGATCGGTTGGGGGGTCGGCCGCGGCGCGCCCGCGGTGCGTGTCAACCGCAGCGGCGCGGACAACTACTGGTTCGGCGATCGGCCGGAGCTGCTCGTCGATCTGCGTGGTGAGGTTGCCGAGCCTTTGATCGCGCGGGTCGAAGCCGCCGTCGCGTCCTATCCGTATCCGACGAGCTATCGCACGTGGCCCGGGCCCAACAGCAACACGTTCACGGCCTGGATCGGTCGGAGCGTGCCCGAGCTCCGCCTCAAGCTGCCGCCGACCGCGATCGGCAAGGACTTTCTGCCCGGCTCGGTGGCGGACTTCACGCCGAGTGGCACGGGTGTCCAGCTCTCGCTGTTTGGGCTCACCGGGTTCGCGGTCGGCTGGGACGAAGGAATCGAGGTCAACCTGCTCACGTTCAACTTCGGGGTCGAGGTGAACCCTCCGGCGCTCAAGCTCCCTGTGGTGGGCCGCATCGGCCCGTCCTGATCGGTTCGAGCCCGCCGCGCTTCCTTTGGACCAACGTCCGATCGGGGTGGACCAACGTCCGATCGGGATAGACCGATTGTCCGATAGCGCACCCGGGCGTTGTGCCCTACCGTCGCGACGAATAACGGCGCGCGTGCGCTCGACCGCGGCGCGCGCAGGAGGAGCGAACCGTGAACGAGCGGATTCGACGACGTGGCTTCGACGGGATCTGCGCGGGGCTGATCGCGGCGGCCATCGCGGCCGGTTGCGCGAGCGCAGCGCCCATGGCCAACACCAAGGTCGCGCAAGCGGGGCGGGCGGTCGAGGAGGCGCGGCAGGCCGGCGCCACCACGAGCGCCTCCTTGGATCTGAAGATGGCGGAAGACAAGCTGAAGGAGGCGCAAGAGGCCGTCACGAAGCGTGACTACGAGCAGGCGAGCGCTCTGGCGGACCAGTCGACAGTCGACGCGGACTATGCGCGGGCCCGGGTGACCAATCAGCGTGTCACCAAGACGCTCGACGAGATGAAGCAGAACATCCAGGTGTTGCGCCTAGAGCTCGAACGGCTCCCCCAATAATCTCGAGCCGAGATGAGGAGATCACAGTCATGAGTCCGTTGAGCGCTCAGGTGAGATACATCGTTGCCGCACTGCTCCCCTTCGCCGTCCTGGCCGGCTGCGCCTCCGCGGAAAAAGAACGGGCGGCGCAGGCTCAGCTCGAGAAGGCACGGATGGCCTATCAGCAGGCCCAGGCCGATCCGAACGTCCAGAAGTATGCGGCCTCTCGGCTCGCCGAGGCGCAGAAGGCCGTCCAGGGGGCGGAGCACGCGAAGGATCTCGACGACAGGCAGCAGCTCAGCTACGTCGCGGAACGAAAAGCCGAGATCGCGTCGCTCGCCGGCGCCACCGGCCAGGCGGAGCAGGACGCGCAGCTGCTCGGCAAGGAAACCTCGGCCATCGTGATGCAGAAGCGCGAGCGCGAGCTCAAAGCGGCGCGTCTCGACGCCGAGCAGGCGCGGGCCGCCGCCGAGGCGCGCGCGCGCGATGCCGAGGCGAAGGCCCGCGAGGCTGACCAGGCGCGCGCGCAGGCGGTGGCCGCGGTGGCGGCTCGCGAGGCCGAGCAGGCGAAGACGACCGCGCTCACGAAAGAGCTGGCCGATCTCAAGGCCAAGCAGACCGATCTGGGCATCGTGCTGACGGTGGGCGACGTGCTCTTCGCTTCCGGCAAGGCCGACATCGCGTCGGGCGCCCAGCGGCACATCGACAAGCTGGCGGAGTTCCTGAACAAGAATCCCAATCGCAACCTCTTGATCGAGGGCCACACCGACAACACCGGCGGCGAGGACCTCAATATCAAGCTCTCGCAGCAGCGCGCCGAGGCCGTCCGCGACTTGCTGGTCTCCCGCGGGGTCTCTCCACAACGGATCACGACCAGGGGCTATGGCCCCAAGTACCCGTTGGTGAGCAACGACTCGGCCGCCGGACGCCAGCAGAATCGGCGGATCGACGTCCTGGTGCTGAACGAGGGAGTGAGCGCCGAGAAGGCGGCGCGGTAGGGCGCGCTCTGGCTGCCGACGAGGACACCGCCAAGAAACTCCGAGCGCCAGTCTCGAGCCCACGCGGCCGCCTCGCCCGGCGAGGCGGCCCGTGGCGTCGGTCGCATCGGTCCTTCCTGACGCGTATCGTTGGAGGGAAGGGAGGACCCAGCAATGACGTACTGGCGCGCCGCGAATTAGCTCACGGTCGGTCAGATCTATCTGGTCGACAACCCGCCCCTGCGTGAGCCCCTCAAGGCCGACCACATCAAGCCCCGTCTTCTCGGGCACTGGGGAACCTCGCCGGGGCAAAACCTGCTCTACGTACACCTGAATCGCCTCATCCGGCGCCACGACGCCAAGATCATCTATCTGTCCGGCCCCGGCCGCGCCGGTCCCGCGATCGTCGCGCAGGTCTAACGTCGGGGCGTACCTGGCCGTGCTCGGGGGTGCCCAGGCCGTCGTGTTCACGGGAGCCATCGGCGAGCGGTCGGCCGAGATTCGGGCGCGCGTCTGCCGCGGGCTCGACGGCTTCGGCCTGATCCTCGACACCGGCGCCAACGCCGATCCGGGCGGCGGCGCGCGACGTATCAGCGCCTCCGGCGCGCGGCTCGAGGCCTTCGTGATTCCGACCGACGAGGAGATCGAGATCGCGCGCGACACGGTGCAGGCGCTGGACTAGCCGGGCTATACCAAGCGGCTTCCGGATGGTATGTTCGGGCAATCTCGGATCGGGAGGCAGCCATGGACGTCCTGGAGCTCGGTCTCGCCGGCAAGGTCGCCATCGTCACGGGGGGGAGCGAAGGGCTTGGTCGCGCCTGCGTCGAGCGGTTCGCCAGGAGCGGCGCGAAGGTCGCCGCGTGCGCGCGCCGCAAGGACGTGCTCGAGCGGGCGGTGAACGAGATCCAGAAGACGACGGGCGCCGACATCCTGGCGATGGCCACCGACGTCACGCATGGTCCGGAGGTCGAGGCCTTCGTCGCCGCGACCGTAGCCCGGTTCGGCGGCGTCGACATCCTCGTGAACAACGCTGGCACCTCGTCCGCCGCCGGCTTCGAGCAGGTGGACGACGCCGGGTGGCTGTACGATTTCGATTCGAAGGTCATGGGCGCGATCCGTTTCTGCCGGCTGGTCATCCCGCACATGAAGCGCCGGGGCGGCGGGCGGATCATCAACGTGACGACCGTCGGCGGCAAGGCGCCGGCGGCGCGCTCGCTGCCGACCAGCATGTCGCGCGCGGCGGGCATCAACCTCACCAAGTCGCTCGCCAACGAGTACGCGTCGGACAGGATCCTCGTGAATACGATCTGTCTGGGACTGGTGAAGAGCGCTCAGCACGAGCGGCGCGCCAAGGGTGATCTCGACGCCCACTACCGCGAGATCGCCGAGAAGCGCAAGCTGCCGCTCGGCCGATTCGGCGAGGCCAGCGAGTTCGCCGATCTCGTCGCGTTCCTCGCCTCCGAGCGCGCGGCCTATATCACCGGCACAGCCATCAACTTCGATGGCGGGCTCACAGCGGCGGTGTAGCGGAGGAGCGCATGCTCAAGCGGAGCGTGATCGTCGCCGGCGTGCTGGCGCTCGGGTTCGTCCTCGGGTTCGGCACCCTGGCGTTCACCCAGGAAAAGAAACCACCGACCACGCGCGCCGGCCTGCACTTGATCCACGCCGCGGCCAAGTCGCTCGAGGATGCCGAGCGCCATCTGAAGCGCGCCGAGCAGTCCTTCGGAGGTCATCGCGCCAAGGCCCTCGAGCTCGTCAAGCAGGCTGGGGGCGAGCTGAAGCAGGCCGTCGAGTACGCGAAGGCCAATCCGCCGACACCGAGCACGCCGGCCAGCACGACCGCCCCCGCCGCCACCCCGGCGCCCGCCACCGGCTCGACGCCGGCCAAGAAGTAGCCGCCATGCTGGCCCTGCACACGTGGACGCTCGACACGACGCCGCTGGCGGACGCGCTGCGCGCGACGCGGGCGGCCGGCTGGGACGGCGTGGAGCTGCGCCGGATCGATTTCGCCCGCGCCGCCGAGAAGGGAGAGTCGGCAAGCGACGTGCTGGCGCTCGTGAAGGCCAGCGGTCTCGGCGTCGCGTGCGTAGGGGTCGAGCCCGGCTGGATGTTCGCCGACGGCGACGAGCGCCGGAAGCTGATGCAGGCGTTCGACGAATCGTGCCGCTGGGCGGTCGCGCTCGGCTGCCAGACCGTGATGAGCGCGTCGGACCGCGGGCGGGGCGATCTGGCGCGCGCGGCGTCGAACATGCGCGAGGCCGCCGACATCGCCGCACGGCACCGCGTGAAGCTGGCCGTCGAGTTCAACTCGCAGGCCGAGCACCTCAACAACCTCGAGGTGATGCGCGGAGTGGTCACGAACGCCGCGCACCCGAGCTGCGGTCTCTTGCTCGACACCTATCACTTGCAGCGGAGCGGCGCCAGCCTGGCCGCCATCGAAGACGTCGCGCTCGGCGAGATCGCGTACGTGCAGTACAGCGACGTGCCGCGCACCGGGCTCGAGCCGGGCAAGGCGCTCGACCGGCTGCCGCCGGGCCGAGGCAGCGTGCCGTTCAAGGAGATCTTCGCGCTGCTCGACCGGAAGGGCTATCGCGGCTTCATGAGCTACGAAGCCCCGAACCCCGCGGCCTGGGCCCGCCCGGCCGAAGAGGTCGCGCGCGAGGCGCTCGACGCGACGCGCGCGCAGCTTCCGAGCTGAGGTGCGCGCTGCAGGCCGTCGCGGGGCTGGGGCCCCGCCGGCCCGAGCGCGCTTCCGATAGAGGAGAACGACATGCGCAAGACCATCACCGGCACCGGCGGCATGCTGCTCGTCCAGACCCTGAAAGACGCGGGCGTGGAGTACCTCTTCACGAATCCGGGCTCCGCCGAGACCGGGATCTTCGCCGCCCTCTCCGAGGACCAGGACCAGAAGCTTATCGTCGGCAAGCACGAGGGCCTCGTGGCGGCGATGGCCGATGGCTATCACCGCACCAGCGGCAAGGTCGGGGTGATCATCGCCCACGTGATGGGCGGCTCGTGGCAGCTGGCCGGCCAGCTCTTCAACGCGCAGATCGCCGGCTCGTCCTTACTCGTGATCGCCGGGGACTGGGCGTCCGAGCTTCAGGATTTCCGCGGCCTGGCGCCCTTCCCGGGGCTGACCCAGGCCGAGTCGATGCGTCCGATCACCAAGGACGCCCGAGCGGCCTATCAGGTCGCCGCGAACCCGGCTGCGATCACGGTGGCGACCACGCGCGCGTTGCGCGAAGCGACGACGCCGCCGACGGGGCCCGTGTACCTCTCGATCAGCGCGGAGCTGCTGCTGCGCGAAGGGCTGGAAGCCCGGATCGGCGAGGCCGCAGGATATCAGATCGAGCGGCCGGGGCCGGCGCGCGCGAAGACGGTCGAGGAGATCGCGCGTCGGCTCGGCGCGGCGCAGTGCCCCGTGCTGATGTTCGGTGACGACGTCTGGCGCGAAGGCGCCGGCCCCGACGCGGTGCGTCTGGCCGAGGCGCTCGAAGCGCCGGTGTTCGCAACGCGGCAGATCTTCCCGAACTTCCCCACCCGTCACCCGCTCTACTGCGGCATGTATCCGGTCGCGAAGGATTTCGAGAAGGTCACCGGCTTGAAGCCCGACCTCGTCTTCATGGTCGGCGTCCAGGGTGTGCACGGCGGCGTCGCCGAGCCGTTCGTCATGCAGATCGGCCCGAACCCGGTCCTGATGGGGCGCCACTACCCGCTCGACGTCGCCGCGCAGTGCGAGCTACCCGAAACGCTGCGCAGCATCACCGCCGCCCTGGCGCGCGTGAACCCGGCCGACAAGGTGTCGGGATGGGCGCGTCAGCGCGCGAAGGTGCGCACGTTCGCGAAGCTCTTGATCTCGCGCGAGGAAGACCTGGCCCGCGAGCACGCGAACGACGCGCTCGTGCACCCGGCCGTGCTCGAGACGCACCTGGCCCAGCTCTTGCCGAAGAACACCATGATGGTCCAGGAGAGCTCGACGGCGCGGACCACGCTCCTGCCGTTCGGCCACGACGCGATGGGCTGGACCCGCAGCGGCGGCGGCTCGCTCGGGTTCGGCGTGGGCGCTGCCGTCGGGGCCAAGATCGCCGTCGGGCGCGAGCGGCCAGTCGTCCTGCATCTGGGGGACGGCGCCTTGACCTACAGCGCCGCGGGCTTCTGGACGATGGCGCGCTACAACACCGCGATCCTCACCGTCATCTCGAACAACGAGACCTATCAGGTCGTGCGCACGAACTGGGCGCGCGAGGTTCCCGACAGCAAGATGGTCCACACCGGAAAGTATCCCGGCCTCTATCTCGACGCGCCGGCCACCGACTACGCGGGGCTCGCGCGCTCACAAGGCGTGGAGGGCGAGACCGTCAAGACGTTGAAGGAGCTCGAGCCGGCGCTGCGGCGCGGAGTCGATCGCACCACGCGTGAGAACAAGCCGTACGTGATCGACGTGAAGGTGGCCCGCGAGGGTGTCGGCGCCGATTCGACGTGGTATCAAGACTGGAAGATGTGACGGCGCTCCCGGTGGACGCGACCTCTTGCCGCGCGTACGCTCCGCGGTAGGAGGTGATCATGGCAAATCCATTCGTACACGTGGAGCTGCAGACCAACGATACGACGAGCGCGAGAAAGTTTTACACGGGTCTCTTCGGCTGGAAGCTGCAGGACGTGCCGATGCCCGGAGGCACGTACACGATGATCGACGTGGGAAGCGGCACCGGCGGCGGCATGATGCGCAACCCCGTGCCGGGGGCGCCGTCGCACTGGCTGGCCTACGTCGCTGTCGACGACATCAACGCCTCGACGAAGAAGGCCAAGGAGCTGGGGGCGCAGATGCTCCTCGACGTGACTGAAGTCGGCGAATTCGGCTGGATGAGCGTCATCACCGATCCGACCGGCGCGACCCTGGGCATGTGGAAGCCGAAGAGCCCACACAAGTAAGGTAATACCCTGGTGCCCGCCTCCGGGCGGGCACCGCCCTATCTCGTGCCGTCGCGCAAGGCGACCAGCAGGCGGCGCACCCACACGCGAATCATCTCTCGTCGATACCCGGCGCTCCCCATGAGATCGGACAGCGGCTCTGCGTCTCGAGCGGCGGCCTCGGCCGCGGCGCGCGCGACGGCGTCGGTCAGCGCTTCGCCACGCAAGGCGCTCTCCGCCGCGCGCGCGCGGATCGGCGTCGGTGCGGCGCCGCCGAGTGCGAGGCGCGCGTCCGAGCAGCGACCCGAGGCATCGAGCACGATCAGCGCGGCGACGCCGACCAGAGGTTTGTCCTCCGCGGACCGTGAGGTGAACTTGATGTACCCGCCGCGCGCCCCGGCCGGCGGCGCCGGGATTCGGACCGCCGTGACGATCTCGCCGGGCTCCAGCGCCGCCTCATAGAAGCCTCTGAAGAAGCGCGCGATCGGCACTGTTCGGCTGCCGCGCGGGCCGGCCAGCCGCACCTCGGCGTCGTGACACAGAAGCGCCGGCGCCGGATCGGACGCGGACTCGGCGTACGCGAGGTTGCCGCCGATGGTGCCCGAGGTCCGGATCGCCGGCGTGGCGACGCGCCGCACCGCCTCGGCGAGCAGCGGCCAGCCGTCTCGAACGGCGCGCGAGCGCTCGATGTCGGCGTGCGTGGCCATGGCGCCGAGCACGAGCGCCGTGTCGTCGACCCGGATCTCCGCCAGGTCGCGTAACCGATGCAAGGAGACGAGACGGTCGGGCTTCACGAGGCCGAGCCGGATCATCGGGACGAGCGCCGTCCCGCCCGCGACAAGCCGAGCCTCACCGTCGAGTCTCGTGATGGCGTCGACCGCTTCGCTCAGCGACTCGGGCTCGACGAGACCGAAGGGATGGAGGCGCACGCGCTTACTTCGGGCCGGACGCCGCGGCCAGCACGGCCTCGATGATCTTGGTGTAGCCGGTGCAGCGGCAGAGATTGCCCGCCAGCGCCTCGCGCACCTCGTGCGGGGTCGGCGCCGGGTTCTCGAGCAGGAGCGCCTTGGCGGCCAGCATGATGCCCGGCGTGCAGAAGCCGCACTGGGCGGCGCCGAGCTCGGCGAATGCGCGCTGGAGCGGATCGAGCCGCCCGCCGGCTTCGAGCCCTTCGACGGTGACGAGGGCGCGGCCTCGCACATGCGCCGCCAATACAAGACAGGCGCGGATCGGCCGGCCGTCGGCCAGCACCGTGCACGTGCCGCACACGCCTTCGCCGCAGCCGTACTTGGTTCCCATCAGGTGGAGGCCGTCACGCAAGAGATCGAGCACCGTCCAGTGCGCGGGCGCCTGGGTGGCGCACGTTCGCCCGTTCAGCGTGAACTCGAGATTCACCTGGACCGCTCGATCGCCGCGCGGACGTTCGCGGCGAAATCGCCCGCGAGCTGCTTGGCCTTGACCTTCATCACCGCATCGCCGACCGAGCCGAGCCGGCCGAGCACGCGCACCTCGCTCCGATAGCGCACGAGCGTGGCGCCCGGCGCGGCGGGAGCCAGGTCGAGCGTGTTCCGGACCTCCACCTGGCTCGCGAGCTTTCGGTCCTCGCCCCGCGCGAGCGAGACGAGATGGCGCGGCCGATCCGACTCGACGAGCTCGACCCGGAGATTCTGGGTGGTCGAGAGAAAGCCGACCTTGACGGTCAGGCGCACCTTGTAGGTCCTCGCGTCTTCGACCTCGACGCTCTCGCAGCCGGGCATGCACGGCGCCACACGCTCGGGATCGAGCAGAAAATCCCAGACCGCGTCCGGCCCGGCGCTGACCGTGAATTCCTCCTCGAAGATCGGCACGGGTTACGCGGTCGTCGCGCGGAGCTTGGCGAGCACGCGCTCGGCAGTGATGGGCAGCTCCGTCACTCGCGTACCCAGCGCATTCGAGACCGCGTTGGCGACGGCGGCGATGCTCGGAGTCATGGCCGGCTCGCCCAGCCCCTTGGCGCCGAACGGCCCCAGCCCGCCGCCGGATTCCAGCAGGACGCTCGTGATGTCCGGAGCGTCGAGCGAGGTAGGAATCTTGTAGTCGGCCAGATGCGGATTCTTGCTCACGCCGTTGTCGAGCGCGATCTCTTCCATCAGCGCGTATCCCAGCCCCTGCACGGCGCCGCCCTCGAGCTGGCCCTCCGCATTCGCGCGGTGGATGATCCGACCGGCGTCGAAGCAGGCGACCAGCCGGCTCACGCGCGTGCGACCGGTCTCGTCGTCGATCTCGACCTCGAGGGCGTGCGTGCCGAACGTGTAGTCGTTGAACGCCTTGCCCTGGCCCGTCATGGGATCGATCGTCGGCGCCGAGGGCGCGTCGTACTTCTCGAGCACCTGGACCGGCCGGCCCTCGCCGATCGCGGCCCGCACGACACTGGCCAGGGTGACCGCGCGGCCCGGCGCACCCCGGACGAGCGCCCGCCCGCCGGCCAGCTCGATGTCGCCCGGTGCGGCCTCCAGGAGCGCGGCCGCCGCGCCGGCCAGATGACGGCGAAGCTCGCGCGCCGCGTTGAGCACGGCGTTGCCCGACATCAAGAGCTGGCGCGTCGCCGTGGTCGTGCCGGCGCGCGGCGTGAAGTGGCTGTCGCGCCCGACCGCGGTCACCTGCTCGAGCTCGAGGCCGAGCATCTCGGCGGTGATCGCGCAGAGCGACGAGGTCTGCCCGCCGCCGACGTCGGGCGCGGCGCAGCGGACGACGGCGGTGCCGTCGAGCTCCATGCCGACCCAGGCGCTGGCCGAGTCGCGCGTCCAGCACATGCGGCCGTAGGGCGTGAACGAGGCGGCGACGGCGCGTCCGATTCGCGCCGGCGCGCGTGATGGCCGGCGCTCCCCGAGACCGGCCCACGCCCGGCGCATCGTTTCGGTCAGCATCGGATCCGTCTCGAGGACCTGCCCGGTGGCGAGCGCGTCGCCCTTGCGCAAGAAGTTCTTCTCGCGCAGTGCGAGCGGATCCATGGCGAGCGCGGCGGCGAGCGCGTCCATCTGGCCCTCGTAGGCCAGGCAGGTCTGGATGGAGCCGAAGCATCGATAGGCGCTCGCGACGGGATTGTTCGTGTAGACGGTCGTCGCGTCGACCTTCACATGCGGGATCCGATAGGGTCCCGTCGCGGTCACCAGGCTGTAGAGCAGGACCCACGGCGAGAGCGCCGCGTACGCGCCCGAGTCGGAGATCAGCTCGGCCTCGAGCGCGGTGAGCGTGCCGTCACGCGTGGCGCCGCTTCGATAGCGCATGACATACGGGTGCCGCTTGCCGTGGCCGATGAACGATTCCTCGCGTGAGAAGACGAGCTGGACGGGTTGACGCGTCTTCCAGACCAGGAGCCCGAGCAGACATTCGACCGTCACGTCTTCCTTGCCGCCGAAGCCGCCGCCGAGATAGGCGCCCTCGAGCCGCACCCGGCCGTGCGGGATTTGTAAGATATCGGCGACGTCGCGGTAGTGCTCGAGCACCTGGGTGCTCACGCGGAGCACCAGGACGCCCTCGGCGTCGATCCAGCCGATGCCGGTCTCGGTCTCCAGATAGGCGTGATCGACGAACGGCGTGCGGTAGGTCTGCTCGATGACGACGTCCGCGCGCGCGAAGCCCTGGCCGACGTCGCCGCTGCGCAGATGCCAGCTCCGGAGCAGATTCCCCGTGTCGTGGACTCGCGGCGCGTCCGGTGCGAGCGCCGCCAGAGGGTCGTACACGCCCGGCAGCTCCTCGTAGTCCACTTCGACGAGATCGGCCGCCGCCGCCGCGATCTCGGGTGTCGTCGCCGCGATGGCCACGACCGGCTCCCCCTGGAAGCGCACGCGGTCGTCGGCCAGCACGGGCTGAGTGGCCAGGACGGCGCCGGCCGTGGCCTCGGCCATACGGCCCGGGAGCTCCATCCTGAGCTCGTTGCGCGGCACGTCGCGCGCTGTGAGCACGGCGATCACGCCGGCAAGCGCGGCGGCCGCTCGCGTGTCTGTCCGCACGATGCGGGCGGACGCATACGGGCTCCGCACGATGCGGCCGTGAAGCATGCCGGACAGCGCCAGGTCGCCGGCGTAGATCGGCCGGCCGCGCACTTTCTCCCACGCGTCCGCCCGCGCCGGGCTCGTGCCGATTACGCGATTCGTGACAGAGTCCGACGCCACCTGGGACATGACGCCGCTCAGTGCCCGCCGCCCACTGCTTTCAAGGATCCGGGCGGCTGCGCGTCGATCCAGTGGAAGTACTTGATGTACTGCTTGATCTCCGCGTCGCCGAGGCCCTGGTTCGGCATCGGAAGGTTATTGAACTCCTTCAGCATCGCCTTGGCGTCGGCGTCGGTCTCGAGCATCTTCTCCGGCGCCTTGAGCCAGCGCGTCAGCCAGGCATCGCTCCGCCGCTTCGTCACGCCGGCGATGTCGGGTCCGAGCTTCTTGCCCTCTCCGACGGAATGGCAGGCTAGGCACTTGCTCTCGAAGTTGAGCTTGCCCTGGACGGCCTCCGGGTCGATCGGTACGGCCGAGGCCTGGATGTTGTGATGTTCGAGATCCTTGGACTCGGGCTTGGCATCGGTCGAGATGAGCCCGAGCGCCCCCTGGGACGCGTTGGCGAAGTGGTGGTCGACCATGATGTAGGAGCCCGCTTCTGGGATCACGAACTCGACCGCGGCGCTGTTGGACGACCCGAGCAGGACGGTTTGCATGCCGCGGAACTGGTTGTCCGGATTGCCCTCGATCCAGACGCGATCGAAGATGGTCCCGACGACGTGAAAGCTCGAGGTTTTGCTGGGCCCGACGTTGAGCACGTGCAGGCGCACGCGCTCGCCGGGCTTCGCGGCGAGGGGTGTCTTCACCATGCCGTTGTGCACGCCGTTGAACACGGTGTACGTCGGCTGGGCGGCCCGCAGCCGGTCGCCGTCCAGCACGTGGAGGGGCGCGCCTTCCACCTTCCGCTTATCGGGATCGGGCTTCGCGTAGAACTCGCTCTGCACGATCACGTACTCGCGATCGACCTTCGTGGGATAGCCGGCTCGCGGCTCGACGATCACCGCGCCGTACATGCCCGAGGCGATGTGCTCGAGGATCATCGGCGTGCCGCAGTGGTACATGAAGATCCCGGGATAGTTGGCGGTGAACTCGAACTCGATGGTCTGCCCCGGGGCGATCGATCGATATTTGTCCTGCGGCGAGACCATGGCGGCGTGGAAATCCATTGAGTGCATCATGGGCGCGGCGGTGATCTGCACGCCCGGGACCCGCTCGTCGCTGCGGTTGGTCATGCTGAACTTGATCTTGTCGCCGACACGCGCCCGGATCGTGGGGCCCGGGACCTGGTCGCCGAAGGTCCAGGCGCTGAACTTCACCCCCGGGGCGATCGTGATGATCTTGTGCGTGGTGTCGAGCCGCACCGTCTTGACCGGCGCGGGATCCAGCGGCTTGAGCTCGGCGCCCATGCTGAGCGAGGTGCCCTCGGCGAACGCGCCCTGATGACGCTCGGAGCTGAGCTTGGCCGGAGTTGACTTGAGGTCCATCTTGCTCGCGTCGTAGGGATCGGCCGGCGGCCGCGGGCCCTGGTCGCAGGCGGCGAGCAAGAGCGCCACCGCAGCGAGCGAGCGGACGACGCGTGCCGACGTACGAGCGGCATTCATGGTGGTCTCCTTGGGGTTCAGACGTCCCAGCCGCCGTCGACGGTGACCGATTGACCGGTCATGTTCGACGACTCGTCGGAGACGAGGAACAGCACGGCGTTGGCGATGTCCTGCGCGATCGTCACGCGCTTGAGCGCCATCTCGTCCACGTACTCCTGATAGACCTGCTCGGGCGTCCAGCCGCGCTTCTTGGCCTTCTCGCGGCAGAGCTTGTCCATGCGATCGCCACCGACGATGCCGGGGTGCAGCGCGTTGACGTTGATGTTGTGCGGGCCGGCCTCGAGCGCGACCGTGCGCGTGAAGCCGCGCAGTGCCCACTTCGACGACGAGTAGGCCGCCCGGTACTTGTAGCCGCGCAGGCCCGAGGTCCCGCTGATGTTCACGATCTTGCCGTAGCGCTGCTTGATCATGGTGGGGAGCACGTGCTTGGTCGGCAGGAACGTGCCGCGCAGGTTCACGGCGATCACCTGGTCGAAATCGTCGGCCTTGATCTCCCATACCGGCGTCTCGATGGGCCCGGTGATCCCGGCGGCGTTGACCAGGATGTCGATGCGGCCGAACGTCTCGCGGGCGCGGGCGACCAGGCGCTCGACGGCCGGCTCGTCCGTCACGTCGGTGGGAACGACGATCGCCCTGCCGCCGATCGCGCTGATTTCCGCTCCGAGCGCCTCGAGCGGGCCCGCCTCGCGCGCGGCGATCGCCAGATTCGCTCCCTCGCGGGCGAGCGTGAGGCAGATGTCGCGGCCCATGCCCTTCGCGGCGCCGGTGACGACGGCGATCCGATCGGCGAGCTTCATGACGGGTCTCCCTCTTCGCGGTCGCGCGCCCGGAGCTCGGCCGATCGCTCGGCCGGAGGACCATACCCGCCGCCGCCGCACGTCTCGATGACGACGAGGTCGTTGGCGGCCAGGCGCACCGTCTCCTTGCCGCGGATCACGCGCTCGCGCGGGCCCGGGTTCAAGGTGATGCGGAACGGCGACGCGTCGCGGCCGCCGGCGAGGCCGTACGGCGGGACCACGCGGCGGTCGAGCATGCTCGTGAGCGTCAGCTCCGGGGCCAGGACGCGATAGGCGCGCCGGAAGCCGAGGCCTCCGCGATGGGCGCCGTCGCCGCCGGAGCCCAGGCGCAGCGCCTGCTCCTCGATCATGATCGGGTACTCGCCCTCGATGACCTCGATCGGCGTGTTCATGACGTTCGACATGTGCACGCGCACCGCCGAGGCGCCGTCCTTCGCCGCGGTCGCGCCCTCGCCACCGCCGTGCACCTCGTAGAGGATCGACCAGCGCCCGTCGGGCCGGCGCGCGCCGAAGATCAAGACGCCGGACGTGGTCGGCCCGCCGGCGGAGACGCGGTCGGGCAGGGCGGGAGCCAGCGCCTTCACGATCGCGTCGACGATGCGCTGGCACGTCTCGTGATTGCCGCCGACCACCGGCCGGTCGGGATCCGCGCTCAGGACCGTCCGCGGCGGAACCAGGACGTGCAGCGGCCGATAGCAGCCGTCGTTGGGCGGGCACGTCCGGCGCCACGAGCGCCTTCATCGCGTAGTACACCGCCGAGCAGGCGATGTAGTAGGTGGTGTTCACGGGGCCGCGCACCTGGGGCGAGGTGCCCGTGAAGTCGAAGCGCGCCTCGTCGCCGGCGATCTCGACCCGCACGCGGATCCGGATCGGCTCGTCGTCGACGCCGTCGTCGTCGACCCAGTCCTCGCCCTCCCAGACGCCGTCGGGCAGCGCGCGGATCGCCGACCGCATCTGCGTCTCCGACTCGTCGTGCAGGCGCTCGAAGCAGGCGTCGATCGTCTCGGCGCCGTGATGCGCGTAGAGCTCCTGGAGCCGGCGCGCGGCGACGTCGTTCGCGGCGAACTGGGCGAAGATGTCGCCCTCCCGCTCCTCGCGGCCGCGCAGGTTGGCGAGCACGAAGTCGATCGCGTAGCGCTCGGGGCCCTCGGCCGAGAACAGGCGCAGCGGCGCGATCCTGAGCCCTTCCTGATACGACTCGGTCGCCCACGGCACGTAGCTGCCCGGCACGGCCCCGCCGATGTCGGCCCAGTGGGCCAGGTTGATCGCGAAGGCGACCACCCGGCCGCCGACGAACACCGGGCGCACCGCCTTGACGTCGGGCAGGTGGTTACCGCCGACCTCGGGCAGGTTGAGGAACCAGACGTCACCCTCGCGCAGGCGGTCCTTCGGGACTCGCTTCAAGAATTCTTTGACCGTGAAGCCCATCACGCCCAGGTGGATCGGGATGTCGCGCCCCTGCGCGATCAGCCGCCCGTCCGCGTCGGTCAGCGCCGAGGAGAGATCGCCCGCCTCCTTGAGCAGCGGCGAGCGCGCCGAGCGCATGACGATGACGCTCATCTCCTCGGCGATCGCGTAGAGCGCGTTGCGGACGACCTCGAGCGTGGCGGGATGCAGGGTCACGGTGCGACCTCGATTAACAAGTTAGCGAGCCGGTCGGCCTGACAGCGCTGGCCCGGATACACGAGGGTGGTCGACCACTCGTCCTCGACCAGCGCCGGGCCGTCGATGGAATGATCCGGCGACAGAGCCCCGCGGTCGTAACGCGGCATCGTGAGTGACCCGACGCCCCGGAAGTACCCGCGAAGCTCACCGACGGCAGGCGCGGGACCGACGGCGCCGTTCGCGCCGAGCGCGAGCGCGTCGCCGACGAGCTGCGCCGAGACACGCAGGTTCACGCACTCGACGCTCTCGCCCGTCGCGTAGCCGTAGAGCTGGTGGTGGCGGCGCTCGAACACCGAGCGGAGCGCGTCGGGCGTGCCGCCGCCGTAATCCACCTCGAGCTCGTAGTTCTGGCCGGCGTAGCGGAGGTCGGCGCTGCGCTTCAGGATCACGCGCTCTGCCGGGTGGCCCTCGTCGAGAAGCGGCGTCAGGCACTGCGCCTCGAGCCCGCGCAGGCGATCGGCGACGATCTTGGCGTCCCACGACTCCAGACGCACCCGGTGGGTCTGCACCGCGTCGTAGCGCAGCGGCGAGACCAGACAGCCGAGCGCCGAGAACGCGCCGGAGTGGGCCGGCACGACGATGCGCGCGATCCCGGCCTCGCGCGCGAGCGCGCCGGCGTGGACGGGGCCGGCGCCGCCGTAGGCGATCAGGGTGAACTCGCGCAGGTCGTAGCCGCGCTGCACCGAGACCAGACGGAGCGCCCGCTGCATGTTCGCGTTGGCCACTTCGACCACGGCATGGGCCGAGTCGAGGAGCGAGAGACCGAAGCGGCGCTGGATCGGCTCGAGCGCCCGCTCGGCGCGTGCGCGATCGAGCTGGATCGATCCGCCGTAGATCCGCTCCGGGTTCAGATAGCCGAGGATCAGGTTCGCGTCGCTCACCGTGGGCTCGGTGCCGCCGAGCCCGTAGCATGCGGGCCCGGGGACGGCGCCGGCGCTGCGCGGCCCGACCTTGAGGGCGCCGGTCGAATCGATCCAGGCGATCGAGCCGCCGCCGGCGCCGATCGATTCCACGGCCACCGCCGGGAGCCTGACTGGATAGTCGCCGAGCTTGCGCTGGCGCGCCGTCTCCGGCACCCCGTCGGCGATGAGGCACACGTCCGTGGTCGTACCGCCCATGTCGAAGGCCAGGGCGCGCGGCAGATCGAGCGTGCGGGCCAGATGCGCGGCGGCCGCCACGCCCGCGGCGGGGCCGGACATCGCCATCGTGAGCGGACGCGCGCGCGCGGCGTCGACCGACATCATGCCGCCGGCGGAATGAAGCAGATGAATCGGTATCGCGCCGGTCGTCGCCTTCAAGCGCGCGACCAGGTCGTCGACGTAGCGCGCGGCGAGCGGCATCACGGCCGCATTCAGCACCGTCGTGCACGTGCGCTCGTATTCGCGGAACTCGGCATTGATCTCGCTCGAGACCGAAACGTAGGGAAACTGCACGGCGAGCGCGCGCCGGAGCGCCTGCTCGTGTCCCGGGTTCGCGTATGCGTGGAGAAGACAGATCGCCACGCTCTCCACGCCCTGGCGGCGGAAGCGCTCGACGATCGCGGGCACCTCGCCGAGATCGAGCGCCGCCAGCACGGAGCCATCGGGCCCGACGCGCTCGGTCACCTCGGCGCGCAGGCGCCTCGGCACCAGAGGCTCGGGCTTGGCCGGCAGATCGATTCGGTAGAGATGCGGCCGGTTCATGCGGCCGATCTCGAGCACGTCGCGGAAGCCCCGCGTGGTGACGAGGCCGACCGCGCCGACTTTGCGCTCGACGATCGCGTTGGTGACGAGCGTGGTGCCATGGGCGAGCGAGACGCAACGCCCGGCCACGCGGCCGATCGCCGTCAGCCCGTTGAGCAGGCCCTCGGCCGGGTTGGCGGGTGTCGTCGGCACCTTGAGGGCGCTCGTGCGCCCCGCGGCGTCGCAGGCCACGAGATCGGTGAAGGTGCCGCCCACGTCGACACCGACGCGCACGCCCTCGACGGTCATGGGATCCGGAACCTCGCCCGGATCTCGTTCGGGCGCTCGGAGTAGGGCGGAATCGGCTCGTTCGGATCGAAGGCGACGTCGAGGACCAGCAGCGCTGGCCCCTCCGCCGCGCGAGCGCGGGGAACGCGGCGCGCAAGGACGGCACATCGCCGACCCGTTCGACGGTCGCAATGCCGAATCCTCTCGCGAGGGCGGCCCAGTCCACCGGCGCCGACGGCAGCCGCTGGCCGCCCGAGGACTCGTAGTGGCCGTTCACCCACAGGAGCGCCGTCATATTCGCGGGGCGCGCGGCGGCGACCGTCGCCAGCACGTTCGGGCACATCAGCAAGGAGCCGTCGCCTTCGAGGGCGATCACGTGACGGTCCGGACGTTGGAGCGCCATGCCGAGCGCCAGCGGGATGGCCGCGCCCATCGAATCGCACAGGGCGAACATGGGCGCCGAGACCGCGAGATGAGGGAGATAGCGCGCGTTGGCGCCGAGACACGAGACGAGGACGTCGTCGGGCGCGAGCATGGCGACGAGCGCTTCGAGCAAGGGCCTGCGGGCCGTCACGCGAGATCCTCGCCGGTGATCAGGAGCACGGACGGCCCGCGCGATTCGACGGCGCGCTCGACGCCGCGAGCGACCTGGGCCGCGAGATCCGCGGCGCGGTCGGCGATCGCGAAGGGCAATCGCCAGGCCGACAGGGTCGGCTCCGTCACCCGCCCCTTGGGCTCGTGGTAGTACACCGGGTCGCGTCCGTCGCCGCGATACGAGACGACGAAGAAGCACGGGATTCGATAGAGCTCGACGAGCCCGGCGAGAACGCCGCCGCAGTTGAAGAGCCCGGCGTTCTGGATCAGCACCGCACCGCGGCCGCCGGCGAGCGCGGCGCCGCAGGCGATGGCCACCGCTTCCTCCTCGCGCGCAGCGTCGACGGCCCGGATCTTCGCGGATTCGCGCACCGTCGCCATCAGCGTGCCGATCCACGTGTCGGGCACCGAGGCCGCCAGGGTCACCCCGGCGGCCTCGAGACCGGCGACGATCCGCTTGGCGCCGCTCAACCGTGCTTGCGGAGCTCCAGCCGACCGATCTGACGGCGATGCACTTCGTCCGGGCCGTCGGCGAAGCGCAACGTACGCGAGTGGGCCCACATCGAAGCCAGCGGAAATTCCTGGCTCACGCCGCCGCCGCCGTGGAGCTGCATGGCGCGCTCGACAACTTGAAGCGTCATGTTGGGCACGGCCACCTTGATCTCGGCGATCGCCTGCTTCGCCGCCTTGTTGCCGACGGTGTCCATCATGTACGCGGCGTGCAGGACGAGCAGCCGCGCCTGGTCGATCTCGATCCGCGACTGCGCGATGCGCTCGAGCGTGATGTCGTTCTCGGCCAGCCGCTTGCCGAACGCCACGCGGCTCTGCGAGCGCTTGCACATGAGCTCGAGCGCCCGCTCGGCGACGCCGATCTGGCGCATGCAGTGATGGATACGTCCCGGGCCGAGGCGCCCTTGCGCGATCTCGAAGCCGCGACCCTCGCCCAACAGGATGTTCGAGGCCGGTACGCGGACGTTCTCGAAGAGAACCTCGCCGTGGCCGTGGGGCGCGTCGTCGTAGCCGAACACGGTCAGCATCCGGAGCACCTTGATGCCCGGGGTGTCGCGCGGCACCAGGATCATCGACTGCTGCTTGTAGCGATCCGGGTTCTTCGCGTCGGTCTTGCCCATGAAGATGAGGATCTTGCAGCGCGGGTCGCCGATGCCCGAGCTCCACCACTTGTGGCCGTTGATGACGTAGGAATCGCCGTCGCGGGCGATCGACGACTCGATGTTCGTGGCATCCGACGAGGCCACCTTCGGCTCGGTCATGATGAACGCCGAGCGGATCTTGCCCTCGAGCAGCGGCACCAGCCACTGCTGCTTGTGCGCCTCGGTGCCGTAGCGCTCGATCGTCTCCATGTTGCCGGTGTCCGGCGCCGAGCAGTTGAACGCCTCGGGGGCGATGGGCGAGCGGCCCATGATCTCGCAGAGCGGGGCGTACTCGAGGTTGGTGAGCCCGGCGCCGCGCTCGCTCTCCGGCAGGAAAAGATTCCAGAGGCCGCGCTCGCGCGCGGTCGCCTTCAGCTCTTCCATGATCGGCGGGATCTGCCAGCGGGTCGGGCCGGCGTTGAGCTGGTCATGGAAGACCTTCTCGTTCGGGTAGATGTACTTGGTCATGAAGTCGGTGAGCTGCTCCATGTACATCTTGGTCTTCTTCGAGTACTCGAATTCCATCGTCCTCTCCTTAGTCGGTCACCAGGCCCGCTGAGCGCTCAGTGCTGATAGCGCGGCAGGGTCTTGAGCGGCGAGAAGAACACCGGTCTCGCCATCCGCCCCACCGGAACCTCGATCAGCACGGGCCGGTCCATCTGGATCGCGTCGGCGATGAGCTTGCCCACCTCCGCCGGCTCCTTCGCGCGCCGGCCGACGGCGCCGTACGCTTCGGCCAACCGCACGAAGTCGGGGTTGTGCAGCTCGGCGGCGAACTTGCCGCCCCAGTGCTCGTCGAGGTCGCGCGCGACGTTGCCGTACGCGTTGTCGTTGAAGACGACCGCGACCACGTTGATGCCCTGCTGGACGGCGGTCGCCATCTCCTGAGCGTAGTAGAGGAAGCCGCCGTCGCCCGAGATCATGACCACCGGACGGTTCGGGGTGGCCACCTTCGCGCCGAGCGCGGTCGGATACTCGAACCCGAGGTTGCCAGAGTACGACGACGTGATGTAGGTGCGCGGGTTGTACACCGGGAAGAACGGGCGCGAGAAGTAGCCCATCTGCGTCATGCCGGCGATGACGGTCGCATCATGAGGTATGCCCTGGCGCAGCGAGCGGAGGATCGACGAGTTCGGCTCCTGGGTCATGAAGCCGTCGACCTCCTCGCGGATCTTCTCGCGTTCGGACTTTTGCGACGCGCGCGGCTTGCCGCCGGCGCGGAGCCGCTCGAGCAGCGCCTCGAGCGTGGCCTTGGCGTCGCCGACGAGCCCGGACGTCTTCTTGTGGTTCCGGCCGATCTCCTCGGCGTCGGCGTCGATCTGGATCACCTGCTGCTCGGGCTGGAACATGGCGATCGCGCACCGGCTGCCGACGGCGAGGATGACGTCGGCCCCGTCGAGATAGCGGCGCAGCGGGCTCTTCGGGAACAGCCCGGCGCCCAGCGAGAGGTCGCTGGCGTCGCTGATCGCGCCCTTGCCCTCCGCGGTCTGGACGACGCCGGCCTGCAGGTGCTCGGCGACGGCGGTGAGCGCTCCGTGGGCGCCCGAGAGATGGACACCGCCGCCCGCGTAGATGGCGACCCGTTGCGCGCGCAGCAAGGTCTCGGCGGCGCGATCGATGTCGGCCGCGGGCGCCGCGGCGCGCGCGGGATGCGGGGCGACCGCCGGCAGGGTGAGGTCGACCTCTTCTTCCATCGTGTCCCACGGCATGTCGATCGCGACGGGGCGCGGGCGGCCGCTTCGAAGCTGTCCGAAGGCCTCGTGGACGATGCGCGGCGCGTCGGCGACTTGCATGATGGTCTGGCGCCACTTCGTCGAGCCGGCGATGGCGTCGAGCTGATCGTCGAGCTCGTGGAGCACGCCGATCTTCTTACCGATCTGGTTGCGCGGGATCTGCCCGGCGATCATGAGGACGGGCGACGAGGCAGAATACGCCGTGTTCAAGCCGGCCGCCGCGTTCAGCAGGCCCGGCCCGGGGACGGCCACCGCGACGCCAATGCCGCCGCTGGCGCGCGCGTACCCGTCGGCCATGTAGGTCGACGAGCCTTCGTGGCGCACGGTGATGAACCGGATCGGCTCGTCGCGGAACGCGGTCACGATGCCGTAGAGCTGGACGCCCGGAAGCCCGAACGCCACGTTCACGCCCTCGCGGGCGAGCGCCTTCACGATTGCTTCACCACCGGTCATCCGTGCCATCGCCGGCTCCTCACCTGATAGCGACATTTCGCGCCGGCGGGGCGCTGGCCCCGACAATCTGTAAGCGCGCGTCGGCCGGCGGGGACCCGACGGCCTGCGGCGCGCACGACCGGCAGCGAGTAGGGCCGAAGCGTATCACGTGCGGCGGCCGGCCGTCTCCGCCCCCGCCCGCGGGGTCTCATCGTACACTAGCCCGATGCCCGAGCTGCCCGAGGTCGAGGCCGCCCGACGCCAGCTCACGCGTGCTGCCGTCGGGCGGCGAATCGTCACCGTTCGCTGCGCGCCGGATTCGATCGTGTTCCAGGGGGTGAGCCCGGCTCGCATCCGGCGAGCGCTCCTCGGGCGCCGCATCGTCGCGGCCCACCGCCACGGCAAGCATCTCTGGCTCGAGCTCGACCGCCGCCCCTGGCCGTGCTTTCACTTCGGCATGGCCGGCGGCATCGAGGTGCGCGGCCGCCAGCGCAACCGACTCGTGACGGAGGGCCGCCGCGTCCACGAGAACCAGTGGCCGCCGCGTTTTCTCAAGCTGCACCTCGCGCTCGACGACGGCGGCGAGATCGTCTTTCGCGACGCGCGGCGGCTCGGCCGCGTGCGACTGCGCCACGATCCGGCCGCCGAGCCGCCGATCAGCCTGCTCGGCTTCGACGCGCTCCACGACGTGCCGTCCATCGCCCGACTCGCCGAGCTCTTCGCCGCGCGCGCCGCGCCGGTGAAGGCGGTGCTGCTCGACCAGTCGTTCTCCGCCGGGGTCGGCAACTGGATCGCCGACGAAGTGCTCTACCAGGCGCGTATCGACCCACGCCGCCGCACCAATGCCCTGACGCGGGCGGAGATCGTCCGCCTTCGATCCCGCCTGCGCTCGGTCGTCGCGACCGCGGTGCGCGCCGGCGCCGACAGCGACCGCTTTCCACCCAAGTGGCTGTTTCACACCCGCTGGAGCAAGCGTCTTCAGAGCCCGGTGACGGTGCGCGGCGAGCGCATTCGCTACCTCACCGTGGGAGGCCGGACAACGGCATGGGTGGCCGAGGTCCAGCGCTGAGCCGGTCGCCACGGTGGCGGGAGTTCCCTCGTCCTACCAGCTTTCTCGTCCTGCCAACTTGGACGTCATAAGCATCGCTGGTGTCCAACGTCAACGGAATGAGCCGGCGTCTCGCCGAGCTCTACGCCAAGGAGCGGCAGACCGCCGAGGCGTTGCAGGAGCAGCTCGTCGCGCTCAACCGGACCCAGGCTCAGCTTCGTCAAGCACAGAAGATGGAGGCCATCGGACGTCTGGCCGGGGGCGTGGCCCACGACTTCAACAATCTGCTCATGGTCATCGGCGGCCGGGCGGCCGGTCTCCTCGCCGGGCTTGCGCCGGACGACCGCAAGCGCCGCGATGTCGAGCTCATCATGGAGACGACGGACCGCGCCGCCGCTCTTACGCAACAGCTCGTGGCGTTAAGCCGAAAGCAGGTTCTCCAGCCGCGAGTGCTCGGTCTCAACCAGCTCGTCGCTGGAATCGTTCCCATGCTCCAGCGGCTCATCGGCGAGCACATCACGCTCGCGACCCGAGCCGGCCGCGATCTTGGGCTGGTCAGGGCCGATCCGACACAGATCGAGCAAGTGATCCTGAATCTGGTCGTCAATGCTCGAGACGCGATGCCCGCGGCGGCGTCTTGTCGATCGAGACGGCGAACGCGAAGCCGGGCGAAAGAATCGGCTCGGACGAGACGATCGGTCTTGGCGTCAAGCTGGTGGTCCACGATTCCGGCGTGGGCATGAGCCCGGAGACGCAGGCCCATTTGTTCGAGCCGTTCTTCACGACCAAGGAGCCCGGCAAGGGTACCGGCCTCGGCCTGGCCACCGTGTATGGCATCGTCAACCAGAGTGGCGGGTACGTTACGATCGACAGCGAGCTGGGCCTTGGCACCACCGTGACGATCTGGCTGCCGGAACCGGCGAGGTGATCGAAACCGTTCCCGTGAGCCAGACCGGTATCGAACCCAGTCGGGGCCACGAGACGATTCTTCTCGTGGAGGACGAAACCGAGGTGCGAAATCTCGCGCGTGACGTCCTGGAGAGCTACGGATACACGGTGCTCGTCGCAAAGGACGGAGAGGATGCCCTGCGGGTGGAGGCGCAGACCGCACGGCCTCCGGATCTCGTGTTGACCGACATCGTGATGCCAAAGCTCGGCGGCCGGGAGCTCGTGACGCAACTCACGGCGCGGCGCCCGCACCTCAAGGTCTTGTACATGTCCGGTTACGCCGCGGACGCCCTGGGCTCAGGCCACGAGCTCGAGCCGGGCGCGAACCTGCTCCAGAAACCGTTCAGGCCCGATCGGCTCGCCTGGTGCGTCCGTCGGGTCATCGACGGGCTTTCGCTCAGTACGCGCATCCACTGATCGCCGCGGCCGCCAGGACCGGCCTCGCCAAGCCCCGCGGTGGACCCGGTGTGCACCGGGGGGTAGGATGGCGGGCGTTGCGGTGAGGAGGATGCGGTGGCGAACATCGCGCCGGTTCATCTGATGAAGTGGATCGAGGAGCACAAGACCTTCTTCAGCGGACCGGTGTCGAACAAGGAAGTCTTTCCCGAGAGCGAGTTCATCTATCAGATCGTGCGCGGACCCGAACGCCCGGAACGATTTTCACATCGACCCGGGCGACGAGATCTTCTATCAGCTGAAGGGCGACATCACGGTGCGATGCATCGACGCCGACGGAACACCGCGCGACGTCACGGTGCGCGAGGGCGAGGCAATGCTCTGCCGCGCCGGCACGCCGCACTGCCCGATCCGCCCCGCCGACACCTGGGGGCTCGTCGTCGAGCGCAAGCGCCGGCCCGACGAGCGCGACGGGCTCGCGTGGTTCTGCGAACGATGCGGCGCCAAGCTGCACGAGACGACGTTCTCGGTCACGAACATCGAGGTGGAGCTGCTCGATGCCATCAAGGCGTTCAACGCGAGTCCGGCGTTGCGGACCTGCAAGAAGTGCGGCACCGTCCTGCCGGTGCCGGCCGGCGCCGCGTCGGCCTGACGCTCGGCGCTGATCCTCCCGGCCATCCACTCCGGGTGCGCCGCCCGCCCTGCCGACGCGGGGCCGTCGGGCCCAGCCACAAGCTATTTCACATCGGTGTACTTCACGTCGCAGCGGTAGGTCTTGTACTCGCCGACGAAGAACGGCTGGAGCGGCGCCATGATCTGCCGATAGAGATCACTCTTCTCGTAGGCCTCCATGTCCGCCGGGTTGTCCCACAGGCTCACGGCGAAGCCCGTGTCCTTGTCCGCGGCGTCCTGCGCGAGCCAGCGCCCGCGCAGCCCCTTGAGCGCCTTGCCCTTGGTGAGGACGTTCTCCCGGTAGGTCCGCTCGAACTCGCCCCACGCGCCCCCCCGAAGCTTGCCCCAGGTAATCCGGATCACCATGGCCTCGACCTCCTTGAAGCGACACCCGTCTCAATGGGATGTCGGTACGCGGATTAGACGCCTCGCGCGGTGGATTTGCCAGCGAAGGCGCCCGGCGCGATGACGGAGCCGAGGCCGCCGGTGACCGCGGCGCCGCCCCGGCCGGGTCAGCGAGCGAAGTTGTCGATCAGGAAGCGCGAGATGCTGTGGCGCGATGGGAGGCTCGGCAAGGCCGAGCACGGAAACCAGCGGGCGTCCTCGAGCTCCTCGGCGTCCACCTTGATCTCGCCGCCCGCGTACGTGGCGACGAAGCCGACCATCAGCTGACTCGGGAAGGGCCAGTTCTGGCTGCCGACGTACCGGATGTCCTTCACGTCGACACCGACCTCTTCCTTCACTTCGCGCGCGACGCACCCCTCGAGCGATTCGCCGTTGTCGACGAAGCCGGCGACCAGCGCGTAGCGGCCGGGCGCCCAGATGGCCTTGCGCGCGAGCAGCACGCGGTCGCCGTCGCGCACGACGACGATGACCGCCGGATGCAGGTGAGGATAGTGCTCGTACTTGCACTTCGGGCAGCGCTTGCCCCACTCGCCGGGGAGACGCTCGGTGGGCTCGCCGCAGCGAGGACAGAAGCCGCTCGTCGATTCCCACCAGAGGGCCTGCATCGCCATCCCGCCGAGCGAGAGGAGATCGTCGGGGAGCCGTGTGCCCGCCATCGGCACGAGCGTCTCGCGCTGGAACTCGTCGGGGACGATCGCGTCCTTGGGAAGCGAGGCCACCCAGCACTCGGTGTCGCCGCCCAGGGTGCCGAGCCAGATCGGCTCGCCGAGCGCGCCGTCGAGCTTGGCGGGGCGCCCGCCCATCGGCAGGCGGAACTTGTCACCCTCCGCGACGACGACGAGCTTCTGGTCCTGGATGATGAGCCAGTTGCCACGCTCGGTCGGCGGCTTCGTTCCGCGCTTGGCCGGCACGAACGCGCCGCGCAGGCAGTCGAGGTTGAACGGCAGATAGACGCTCAGCGGAGTGGTCATGAGCCGAGGAGTCCCACGTCGCCGGGCTGGCCGGTGCGTGAGGCCACCGGCACGCGGTCGGCCGCCGCCGACTCGACGCCGAGCTTCTTGAGGGCGGGCATGACCTCGCGCGCGAAGAGGCGCATGTTCTGCTCGGCGTCCTCGTACGGCATGCCGGCGTAGCTGAACACGCCGACATAGTGGCTGTTGCCGGTGCGGGCGTGGATGTCGAGGATCTTCTCGTAGCACTGCTCGGGCGTGCCCCAGACTTGAAGATTCATGAAGTAGTCGACGACCGTGTCCGTGCCGTACTGGGCGATCTTCTCGGCCATCTTGCCGTAGTACTCGTAGCCCTTCGTCCGCGCGAGGTGATCGCCCTGGAACTGATAGTGGTCGAGGACCGTCTGGTAGTAGCCGCCGATGAACCGCCGCGCCATCTCCTCCGCGCGCGCCGGGCTCTCGTCGCAGAACGTCCAGCCCGCCGAGACCGGCGGTGGCGCATCGACGCCGTTCACGTCGCGGTAGATGGAGCGGTAGGTCTCGAGCTCTCGCGCGACTTCCTTCCAGGGCTTTTGCGGGATGATCAGGATCCCGACGCCGAGCTTCGCCATCACCGGCAGCGACTCCGGTGAGACGGCCGCCGCGTAGGTGCGGCCGCGGAACGATTTGAAGGGCGCCGGCCGGATCGCGGCGCGTGGCTGCTTGACGAAGGTGCCGTCGTACTCGCAGTAGCCCGTCTCGAGCCCGCCCAGGAGCATCTCGGCCGATTCCGTGAAGCGCTGGCGCGACTCGTCCATCGAGAGACGGAAGCCGTCGAACTCGACCTTGCCGGCGCCGCGCCCGAGGCCCAGGATGAGCCGGCCGCCCGAGATGTTGTCGAGCATCGCCACTTCCTCGGCGACGCGCATCGGGTCGTGCCACGGAAGGACGACCACCATCGAGCCCAGCCGCGCGCGCTCCGTGCGGCCGGCCATGTACGTCAGGAATTGCAGCACGTCCGGGCACATCGTGTAGTCGGTGAAGTGGTGCTCGACGCCCCAGATCGACTCGTAGCCGAGCGGCTCGGCGAGATCGGCCAGCCGGAGCTCGTTCCGGTAGACCTCACGGTCCGTGCGGGCTTTGCCGGGGTTCTGGAAGACCGCCGCCATTCCAACGTGCATGAACGCTCCCCCTTCGCCGTTGTATTATTGCGCCGATGAGCCCATTCGATCCAGCCCCCTTCGTCGAGCGTCGGCAGCGGTTCGCGGCCGCCATCGGTGACGGGCTCGCGATCATTCCCGGTGCGCGGGAAGTCCAGCGCAACGGGGACGTCAACTTCGAGTTCCGCCAGGCCTCCGACTTCTACTTTCTGACCGGGTTCGACGAGCCCGACGCGGTCGCCGTCTTCAACCCCGCGGACGCCAAGGAGCGCTTCGTCCTGTTCGTGCGGCCCCGCGATCGCGAGATGGAGATCTGGAACGGGCGGCGGGCGGGCGTCGAGGGCGCCATCGCGACCTTCGGGGCCGACGCGGCGTACACGTTCGACCGGCTCGACGCGAAGCTGCGTGAGTACATGCTCGACCGGCCCACGATTTTCTACAAGCTCGGCGGCGGCTCGTTCGACGGCCGAGTCACGAGGCTGGTCGCCGATCTGAGGGCGGCGCGCGCTCGCGGCTTCTCGGCGCCAGTGCGGATCGAGGATCCCGGGCCGGTGCTGAACGAGCTGCGCCTGCGCCGCTCGCCGTCCGAGCTGGCCCGCCATCGCCGGGCGTGCGAGATCAGCCGCGACGCCCACATCGAGGCGATGCGCTACGCGCGCCCCGGGCTCTACGAGTATCAGGTGCAGGCCGCGCTCGAGTACGTGTTCCGCGTGAACGGCTCGCCGCGCAACGGTTACCCGTCGATCGTGGCGTCCGGCGCCAACGCGTGCATTCTCCACTACAGCGAGAACACGCGGCGCATGGAGGACGGCGACCTGCTGCTGATCGACGCCGGCTGCGAGTGGGGCTATCACTCAGCCGACATCACGCGCACTTTCCCGGTCAACGGACGATTCACGGCCGCCCAGCGCGCGGTCTATCAAATCGTCCTGCGGGCGCAGCTCGCCGGGATCGCTGCGGCCCGCCCGGGCAACCGCTATGAGGCGGTCCACGACGCCGCCCGGCGTGTGCTCACCGAGGGCCTCGTCGCGCTCGGGGTGTTGCCGCGCGGGGTCGACGAGTCGCTCGCGATGCACCACTACCGCGAGTTCTACATGCACGGTACCGGGCACTGGCTGGGCATGGACGTGCACGACGTCGGCGACTATCGGATCGGCCGCAAGTCGCGCGTCCTCGAGCCCGGCATGGTGCTGACCGTGGAGCCCGGCCTCTACTTCGACCCGGAGCGCGAGACGGCGACGTTCTACCTGCGCGAATACAGCGAGGACGAGGCCTGGGAACGTCGCCTCCGGCTCGGCGCCACCGCCGCCCGCAAGATCGAGGACGAGGAAAAGGCGAAGGCGGAGAAGATCACGCATGCCGTGCCGGCCGAGCTGCGCGGCATCGGCATCCGCATCGAGGACGACGTGCTGATCACCGCGGACGGCTGCGACGTCCTGACCGCGGGCACCCCGAAAACGGTCGACGAGGTCGAGCGCGCCTGCGCCGAGCCGCCCCGTCTGCCCCGTCCCTGATTCTCCCGGCGGCCGGGCCGTCCCGCCGCTGGCCGAGTCGTGTCCTCGCGCGCGTCACCGTCCTCGTCGCCGTGTCGGTGTCGCTCCTCACGCTCGCCGCGTGTGCCTCGTTTGGCCCCGGAGCCGGTGTCGCCGTGACGGTCACACCGGAGAGCGCCGGACGGACGATCGAGCTCCGAACGGATCAGGCACTGCTGGTTCGGCTGCCGAGCAATCTGGTGACCGGCTATCGCTGGTCTCTCGCGGCGGCACCGAGCGACGTCCTGAAGCTGGAGGGATTGCCGGCCTTCGAGCGCGATACGACCGGGTCCGGCGCCGCGGGCGCGTCGGGGACCGAGATCTGGCGGTTCACGACGGCGCGGAAGGGCCAGCAGACCTTGCTCTTCGACTATCGCCTGCCGTGGGAGACCGATGCGCCGCCCGTGCGGCAGCTCTGGTTCACCGTCACCGTCCGCTGAGCCGGCCTAGCGAGCCAGCGCGGCGCGGAACGCCCCCTCGAGTGTCGGGTGGCGGAACGCGTAGCCGCTGGCCTGGAGCCGCGCGGGCACGACGCGCTGACTCGCCAGCAAGAGCTCGTCGGCCATCTCGCCCAGCGCCAGGCGCGCCGCGAACGCGGGCAGGGGCACGAGGGTCGGACGCCCGAGCACGCGGCCCAGGGTGCGCGTGAACTCGGCGTTGGTCACCGGCGCGGGCGCGACGGCGTTGACCGGTCCGCGGAGGCTGTCGGTCGTGAGCGCGTGGACAATCGCGCCGATCGTGTCGTCGAGAGCGATCCAGCTCATCCACTGAGCGCCGTCGCCGATGACGCCGCCCAGGCCCAGCCGGAACGGCGTCAGCATCTTCGCGAGCGCGCCGCCCCCGGCGCTCAGCACCACGCCGAGTCTCAGGTTCACCACTCGGATGCCCCGGGCGATCGCCGGCGCGGTGGCCGCCTCCCACTCGCGGGCGACGTCGGCCAGGAATCCGGTGCCCGGGCGGCTCTCTTCGTTGAGCACCTCGTCGCCGCGGCTGCCGTAGTATCCGATCGCCGAGGCGCAGACCAGGACCGCCGGGGGCTGCGGGAGCCGAATCGAGGTCTGCACCAGGAGGCGGGTCGCGGTCGTGCGGCTCTCCCTGATGCGTCGCTTTTTCTCCGTCGTCCACCTGAGGCCCATGATGCTGTCGCCGGCGAGATGGACGATCGCGTCCGCGACGGCCCGGCCGGCGGGAGTGATCGCGCCCGACGATGGGTCCCAGCGAAGCGCGTTCTCGCCGGGACGCGGCGCCCGACGCACGAGCGCGACCGCGCGGTGATCGCCGGCCGCGAGGGAAGAGACCAGCGCGGAGCCGACGAGGCCGCTCGCGCCGGTGATGGCGACGATCACGCCATCGCGCCGCCGTCGACGGTGTAGATCGCGCCCGTGATGTACGCCGCGTCGGGGCTCGCGAGGAATGCCACGAGGGCCGCGACCTCTTCGGGGGCGCCGTAGCGCCGCATCGGGATGGTCGCCGTGAGCCGCTCGCGCTTGATCTCGGTCTCGAGCTGCTGCGCCATCGGCGTCTCGATCGGCGCCGGGCACACGGCGTTGACGCGGATGTTGTGACGCGCCAGCTCGAGCGAGGCGGCGCGCGTCATGCCGACGACGGCGTGCTTGCTGGCCGTGTACGCGATGATGTTCGGCGAGCCGCGGAGCCCAGCGATGGAGGCGGTGTTCACGATGGCCCCGCCGCCGCGGGCGCGCATCCGCGGCGCCACGACTTTCATCCCGAGCCACACCGCCTTCACGTTGACGGCGATCACGCGGTCGAACGTCTCTTCCGGGTAGTCGACCAGCGGTTTCAGCGCGCCGAGGACGCCGGCGTTGTTGAAGAAGATGTCGATGCCCCCGAACCGCTCGACCGCGGCCGCGGCATATCGCTCGACGTCCGCGGCCTTTGTCACATCGGCCTCGACGGCCAGCACCTCACCGTCGACCTTCTCGACTGCGGCCACGCTCTGCCGGAGCGTCTCCGCGGCGAGATCGACGAGCGCCACGCGCGCGCCCTCGGAAGCGAAGCGCACTGCGGCCGCGCGTCCGATGCCGCCGCCACCGCCGGTGATGAGCACGACCTTGCCGGTGAATCGCGCCATGTCAGGCGCCCATCTTGCTCTTGGCGCCGACTCGACGCAAGCTTGGGGCGCCATGACCGAGGACGAGGGACTGAAGGCGCTGCGCGGCGACGACGCGGCCGCGGCGGCCCGCGCGGAGAAGGCGCTGTGGGAGATGTGGCACCGCTCGGGCGACCGCGAGCTCGACGCGCTGCTTCGCGAGGGAATCGCCGCCATGGAGCGCCGCGATCTGGCGGGCGCCGAGGACATCTTCGCCCGCATGATCGCGCGGGCGCCGGCGTTCGCCGAGGGCTGGAACAAGCGAGCTACCGTGCGCTACGTCGCCGAGAACTACGAGGGGTCGATCGCCGATTGCGAGGAAACGCTCTCGCGTAACCGGCATCACTTTGGGGCGCTCTCGGGCGCCGGGCTCTGCTACATGGCGCTCGGACGTCACCGCGAAGCTGCGGCGATGTTCCGACGGGCGCTCGCCGTGCATCCTCGTCTCGGGGGTGTACGTCACAATCTTGCGGTTGCTCTTGGGGAGGCTGTGCGGGGTAACGGTCACTAGTTCGCTTGCGGCGGAGTGCCGGGTGGGCGTGGGGCCGGGAGGAGTCACCCCGGACCACGCGGCACGCGTTCGCTGCTCCGCGGCGGCTGGGCTCCATCTGGGCGCGCGGCTTCCGTCGCCGCGTAGAGGGAACGGGTCTGGGTGACCCCTCCCGGCCCCCACGCCCGCCGCCCGGAACCCCGGCGGCCTTTCTCGCCTAGCTGCCGCACTGGGTGCGCGCGTCGGTGGGCCGTGACGCCCTGCCGAGCCGAGAGCACGCCGCGCGGCATCGGCCGCGCCATCAGCGCGCGCGGTAGTCGCGGTGCCAGAGGTTGAGGTAGTCGCGGGCGTTCTGGAGGATGTCTTCGAGCTCGGCGGCGTCCATTTTGCGGATGGGCTTGGCGGGGACGCCCATGAAGAGCCAGCCGGCGGTCACGATCTTGCCCGGCGGGACCAGGGCGCCGGCGCCGACCTGCGCGCCCTCCTCGATGACGGCGCCGTCCAGGACGACCGCGCCGATGCCGATGCGCACGTTGTTCATGACCCGGCAGCCGTGGACGACCGCGCGGTGGCCGATCGTGACGTTGTCGCCGACGATGCACGGATGCTCGGGCCTGACGTGCAGCACCGAGTTGTCCTGCACGTTCGAGTTCCGGCCGAGCGTGACGTAGTTGTCCTGGTCGCCGCGCAGCACCGCGAAGGGCCACACCGAGGCGCCCGCGGCGATCGTGACGTCGCCGATGACGGCCGCCTGCGGATCGACGTAGGCCTCGGGATCGATTCGTGGTGTGCGGCCGGGTACCGAGCGGATCAAGAGACCTTGCCGAGCACGAGCATCGTGACGGGCCCTCCGGCAGTGGAATTGCCGCGAGTGGGATTATACTGACGCGCGCATGGCAGGAGCCCAGCGAGATGATCGCGCAGACCGCTGACGTCCGCGAGGCGCACCGATTCGACGTCGCCGCGCTCCAGCGCTACATGCGCGCCCACGTCGAGGGCTTCAGCGGCCCGCTCGAGGTGCGTCAATTCCGGGGCGGCCAGTCCAATCCCACGTATCACGTGTCGGCCGGCGGCCGCGAGTACGTGCTGCGCCGCAAGCCGCCCGGTAAGCTCCTGCCCTCCGCGCACGCCGTCGACCGGGAATACCGGGTCATCACGGCGCTCGGCCACGCCGGCTTTCCGGTGCCGCGCACGTTCGCGCTGTGCGAGGACGACTCGGTCATCGGCACCGCGTTCTACGTCATGGACTGCGTGCACGGGCGGATCTTCACCGATCCGGCGATCCCCGGCATCACGGTGTCTGAGCGCCGCGCGATCTACGAGTCGCTGATCGACGTGCTCGCGCGGCTCCACACGGCCGAATGGCAGGCGCTCGGCCTCGCCGACTTCGGCCGGCCGGGCAACTACTTCGCGCGCCAGATCCACCGGTGGACTCAGCAGTACCGCGCCTCGGAGACCGAGAAGATCGAATCGATGGAGCGGCTGATCCCGTGGCTGCCCGAGCACATCCCCGCCGGCGACGAGGCGACGCTCGTCCACGGCGATTTTCGACTCGGGAACGTGATCATCCATCCGACCGAGCCGCGTGTGGTCGCCGTGCTCGACTGGGAGCTCTCGACCTTGGGCCATCCGCTCGCCGACCTCGCCTACTTCTGCCTGCCCTATCGATTCACGCGTGAGTGGGAGGGGCTCGCCGACAAGGATCTGACGGAGCTCGGTATCCCGAGCGAGGCCGACTACGTCGCCGATTACTGCCGGCGCGCCGGGCGCGGGGCGATCGGCGACTGGGAGTTCTGTCTCGCCTTCGCGATGTTCCGGCTGGCCGCGATCGCGCAGGGCATCATGGGTCGTGTGGTCGCGGGCACCGCGAACGACCCGAACGCCCAGGAACGCGGGCGGCGCGCCCGCCCGCTCGCCGATTCGGCGTGGGCGCTCATCTCGTCACGCATCTAGCGACGGCCTCGCCGCCTCAGTAATCGTAGAACCGCTCGACGGTGACACCGCGCCTCGCCAGCTCGTCGAGGAGCGTGTGCAGCGACGCCACGGGCGCCTTGATGGCGATCCGCGTCGCGCCCGGGTTGGTGAGGAGCGGCTCCTTCAGCACCACCTCGCCGGTCGCGAGTCGAAAATCCAGGGCGCTCGGCGCCATCACGGTCAGCACGATCTCGTCGTTTCCGGCGAGCTCGCGAAATCGCACGCCTTGCTTCGCCAGCCCCGTGACGATCGGCGTGAAGGCGTCCAATCGCGGGATCGTGACGATGTAGGCCTGGGCGCCGACGGGTTTGATCTTACGGATCCGGTCGTCGTCGAAGATCTGATCGGGCGCGCCCTCGATCCACGCGTGGATGACCAGATCCCCCGGCTGCCGCACGGTGTGGGTGCCCAGCCGGACGATCCCGGCGTACGTGGCCATCAGCGCGTATTCGGCACTCAGAGCGAAGCGCCGTTCCCACTTGCGGACGAGATCGAGCCCCCACATCGGCGTCTCTCTCCAGAGCGCATCGAGCCGATCGGCGAACGGATAGTCGTACCAGGGGACCGTGTGCATGAACTCTGCATACTGCCGGGCCGTCTTGCGCGCGAACACGTCTTCCTCGGTGTGGTAGAAGCCGATGCTCTCGGTGACCACGCCGACGGTGTTCTCGTAAGCGCCCTTGACCGTGTTGTCGATCGTGAAGGCCAGCCCTGTCAGCGCCAGGATCAGGTGGGCGCGTGCGTCGAACGGATAGAGGCGCTTCGTCCCTCCGCACGAGCTCGTGTAGTAGCGCCAGTACTGCCCGATCGCGGCGAAGTACGGGAACCGGCTCGGCGCGCGAGACTTGACGAACGCCGCGTACTCCTCGGCGCTGTACGCGACGTACCAGGCGGGCAGGGTGAGAAAGGTCGCAGATCCGTCGCGCAGATAGCCCGGCACGTCGGCGGTGGCCAGCACGATCTCCGGCGGTCGATCGCGCGGCTCTACTCGAACGCTGAAGCAGTGCTGGCCGATGAATCGGGCGGGGATCGCGACAGCGACGAGTCCGAGCACAGCCGCCGTCGCGACCGCGAGCACAACGAACGTCCGAATGCGACGCCGGGGCTTCGTCCGACGCGCCACTACTGGTGTCTCGTCTCCTCCGAGTTGATGCTGCCGGAGAGTTTTATATCACGGCCGCGCGGCCGAGGGCGGGCCTTGTTCGTCCGTTGCGTGCGCCGTCACCACGTAGCGCAGCGGGCCTCCCGGCGCGAGCGCGTCGAACGGATAGCACGTCATCAGGACGAGCGCGGCCGCGCGCGGCTCCGAGCGGATCACCGCGGACCGCGAATCGACGACCGCGAGCTCCTGCACGCGGAATCGCGTGAGCCGCCGGCCGGGCGCCTCCACGAGGATCTCGTCACCGCAGGCGTACTCGTTCGAGAAAGCGGAAGTGCGTATCGCGGTGTGCCGTCACGATCTCGGTTCCGGGGGCGCCGGGCAGGGCGCTGTCGGGCGCGTGGCCCGGGCCGAAGGCCAGGGTGCGGCCGCTGACTCCCGCGAGCACGATGAGATCGACGGAGTGGGACGGCACCCGCAGTCTCGCGACCGGCCAGGTGTCCGCCCACGGCCACGGCTTCGCGGCGGCCTCGCCGCGGAGTGTTCGCTCCCAGGCGCGCTGCAAGAGTAGTTGCGCGAGCTGTGCCTTGGCGTGGATCCACGCGCCGTGACCCAGCTCCCACACGCCGATCGAGGCGAGCAGGGCCACGGCGCCGACGACGAGCGTCGAGCGTTTCAGATCTTCCTCGCGCGGAAGGCCGTCGCGGCGAGCGCTGCCGCGAGGAGGAGCGCGGCGAGCCCGAAGGTCACGTGCAGCGGGGCATCCGTGGCGCCCTGACCCAGACCGAAGACGGCCGTGTAATCCCAGCCGTGAGGGAGATTCGTCTTCATTGGGTGACTCGTCAGTGATTCGTCTCCCGGGCGGACCGGTGTGACGTCGACCGCCACGAGGCTGGTGTACGGACTGACGAGATGGTGCTTGAGTGCGAGCTCGAGCACGGCCGAGCGCACCTCGTCTTCGGTCGCGCCGGTCCGGCGGCGGTCGAGCAGCGCCGCGATCTTTCCGCGCGCCCAGTGCGAGGAGAGGCCCGCGCCCTCGCCCGCGGGGTGGAGGACCAGCTCGCGTTCCCACACCTCGATGCCAAGGCGACCACGCAGCACGACCCGCGACGGCAGCGCCAGCGCTCTCAGGGCGACGGTGATCGGCTCGCCGAGATAGACGTCGGGGATCCGCTCGGGCACGATCTCGGCCCCGGCTACGGGCTCGATCTCGACGTCGGTCAGCGCCGGCGACTCGAGCTTCGCGAAGAGCGCGACCATCTTGTCCTTCACCTCCGCGACGCTCCCGATATAGGTGAACGTGCCACGCCCGAGCCGGGCCGCCTCCCGCATGAAGTGACTGTTGGGGGCCGAGCCGATGCCGATCGTGAAGAGCCGGCTGTCGCCGAGTCGCTCGTGGATCGACGCGAAGAGCTGCGCCTCGTTGCCGACCGCGCCGTCGGTCAGGAAGATCACCTGCCGCAGACGGCCGGGATGCTCGCGGCCGTCGAGCGCCTGCCGGAGCGCCGGCAGCATCTCGGTGCCACCTTCAGCGCGGAGGCGGCCGACGTACTGGCTCGCGGCCGCGAGATTCTGCCGTGATGCTGCTACCGCCGCCGGGAAGATTGCGTCCGTGGTGTGGTTGAAGCGGATCACGTTGAAGCTGTCGTTCGGCCGAAGCCGCTCGAGCGCCAGCTTCAGCGCGGCCTTCGCCTGGTCCATGGACGCGCCGTGCATCGAGCCGGAGTTGTCGACCACGAAGATCACCTCACGCGGCAGGCCCTGCCCGTCGAGCGCGGTGGCTGCCGGCGGCGTCACCATGAGGACAGCGAACGTCTCCGCGCCCTTCTGTTCGGTGTAGAGCGTGGCGATGGGCGCCGACTCGGCGTGGGGTTGCCAGACCAGCTCGAAATCCCGATCCGCCGGCACCGGGCCCTGAGCGAGCTCGATCCGGTAGCGCCCGTCGGCCAGCGGCGTCGTGTGCACCGCGTGGTACGAGGCCGTGAGCCGCGCCAGGGGGGCGCCCGGATCCAGCTCGACCGCAAGGCTAACTGGATTCAGCGGTCCGCGGGAGGGATGCTCGACGGGCGGAGTGATGCGCGACGCGTCCGGCACCTCGACGGTATCGGGAGACCAGCCCGTGCCGGCGGGCGCTCCCGCGGCTGGGGCTCCTGGGATGTAGCGAGGGCCGACCACCATCGGGAACCGTAGGCGGAACTGGCCCGCGTCGTACCGGATGGTCTGCTGGTACTCGATCTCGATGGCGATCGCAGCGCCGGGAGCGATGTTGGCGACCGACGTGGTGAACACGTTCGGTCGCTCCTGTTCGACGAGGCTCGCGCGCCGGCCTTCATGCTTCGCCTGCTCGTACTGTGCCTTCGCCGCGGATCGCTCCTGGATGACGCCTTCGATCAACCGGTCGCCGACCTTCATGCGGAGGCGATCGACCGCCGCGTCCTCGGGCAGCGGGAAGACGTAGAGACCTTCCGCCCACGCGGCGCCGGGGTTCGTGAACTCCTGACGCACGCGCGCGCGGGCAACGATGCCGGTCACGACGATGCTGACGTCGGTCTTGAGCGTCGGCGCCGGTGCGAGCGTGCCCTGCTCGGCGGTCCGCCAGAACAACGTGCCCTCGGTGACGCGGTCCGGGCGTCCCCGCCCGTCACCGGCGACCTCCGCCCTGGCGGCCGAAGCCGCCAGGACGAAGACCAGACTTACGAGGATCAGTCCGCGAACCGACCTCATGGACGGGACTACCGGTCGCCGGCCGCCGAGCGAACGTCGGCCTGCGCGCGGTGGGTCCCGTCGGTCCCGGCGAACGGAGGCTCAGCCGGCGCGGCGGCGGCGAGCTTGCGAAACTCGAGATGCACCCGGCGATTGAGCTCCTGGCACTCCTTGCCCGGGTCGTCGCACAACGCGCCCTCCTGGCCCATCGTCACCACTTTGATCGCCGTCTCGGGAACGCCGAGGTCGACGAGGAACCGCTTCACCACCTGAGCTCGCCGCTGAGCCAGTCCGCGGTTGTACTCGGCCGGGCCCTGGTTGTCGGCGTAGCCCTGGACCAGCACGACCCACGCGTTGGTCAGGTCCATGCGCCCGGTCGTCTCCTGGAGCACGCTGGCCGCGTCGGCGCGCAGGCGGGTGCTCTTGAAGTCGAAGTACACGTCGGCGTGGAAGACTCCCGCGGGCGGCGGGGCAATCACGGCACGAGGCCCCATCGGCTCCCCCGCCGGCTTGCCCGTCACCGTGCTCGTCCCCGATGCCGCCTCGACACCTTGCGATTGCACCCAGTAGGTTCCGATCGCTCCCGCGATCACCGTCAAGAGGATCCCGACGAGGATCACCAGCTCCTTCACACCACCGATCTCCTGCCGCTGCTCAGCCATCGCCCTGTCCCTTCTTTCTCGAGACGCCCAAGGTCTCGTTGTTCAGGGTCGCTCGTGTCCGCGCGATGCGGCCGGCGCCCGGCTCGAGGTCCAGAGCAACGCGCACGCCACGCCGGCCGCGAGTCGGGGAATTGTGGAAGCGCAGCGAGTTCAGGCACTTGGCGAGCGAACACGGAGCGGGCCCGCTCGGCGGGACGCGGGGATTCCCCGCATCCCCGCACAAGCTCCGGCGATCCCCGCGGGCGCGGTGAGGGTCAGACCTTCGCGATCGGCGCGCGGCGGTCGAAGTGCTGGCGGACGAGAAGCTCGAGGGAGCGGAAGTGGCGCTCTGGGAGATTCTTGAAGCGCCGTCGGCAGGCGGCGATCGCCTCGTCGGCAGAGGCGAAGCCCTCGACGACTCGCAACAGATGATCGGAGTACTCGCGGAGCTTCAGCTCCACCGTTCGATCGAGCGCCGGGTCGCCCGCCAGCGCCTGGGCGGCCTTGCCACGGTCGCCCTGCGAGTCGACCAGCGCTCGGAACCCGAGCCCCTTGAGCCGCTGGGTCACCGTGCTCCGGTCCCAGCCGAGCGCCCGGGCGGTGGCCTGCATGTCGAAGCCGTGCTCACGAAGGGTGGCCAGGACGGTCTCGTCACCGCCGGAATCCTCGCGGCCGGCCTCCCGGGTGGCGAAGCCGCAGGTCGGCAACCGTGATGGCGGCGCCGTCGGCCAGCGCCAGGGCCTGGCGCAGGCAGTTCTGGAGCTCGCGCGCGTTGCCGGGCCAGTCGTTCCGCTCGAGCGCGGCCAGGGCGGCCTCGGACAGGGGCAGGGCCGGTCGTCCGACCTCGGCGGCGGCGTCGCGGACGAAGCGCGCGGCCAGGAGCGGAATGTCGCGCGGCCGCTCTCTGAGCGGCGGCAGCCGCAGGACGAGCCCCTTGAGCCTGAAATAGAGATCCTCGCGAAACCAGCCCTCGGCGCTGCCCCGCTCGAGATCCCGGTTGCTCGCGGCGACCACCCGCACGTCCACGGTGGTCGGACGTGTCGCGCCAACCCGGTAGAAGCTCTTGTCCTGGAGCACGCGCAAGAGCTTGCTCTGATGCTCGGGGCGCAGCTCGCCGACCTCGTCGAGGAAGATCGTTCCGCGGTTCGCCTGCTCGAAGAGCCCCTTCCGGTCGGCGACGGCGCCGGTGAAGCTGCCGCGGACGTGACCGAACATCTCACTCTCGAAGAGCTCGGCGGGGATCGCGCTCATGTTGACCGCGACGAAAGGCCCCTCGGCGCGCGCGCTCAAACGGTGGGCAGCCCGCGCGAAAAGCTCCTTGCCGGTGCCTGGCTCGCCGGCGATGAGGATGGGCAGCACGGAGCGCGCGGCCTTCTCGAGATCGCGGAAGAGAGCGAGCATCGCGGGATCGCGGGTGACGATGCCGAGCCGCTCACTGTCGCGCTGCAGGCGCTCGAGCTCGGCGTCGCCGAGCGGCGCCTGGCGAACCTCGGCGCTCGCGGCGCGCACGCGATGCTCCAGCTCGTCGAGCCGGGCGCGCGTCCGCTCTTCCTGCGCGCGCGCCGCCGCGAGCTGCGCCCGCAACGCCTCCTCGCCGCCGGTCGACCGCGCCACGGCGGCGCGCGCCGCTTCCAGATCCTCCTCGAGCGCCTCGACCGCCGATTCCTGACGCACGAGGCCCTCCCGGATCGACGTGACTTCGCTCTCGAGGTGACGGACCCGGTAGGCCGACCCGAGCTGGTTCCAGAGGAGCGCGGCCGCCGCGGAAACCGCCATCGCCACGAGTGGGATCGCCAGCGCCGGCAGGAGGCCGATCAGCAATACGGTGCAGACGGCGATCGCGACGTAGCCGAGCGCCAGCGCGGTAATCGCGATCGCGGCCTTCCACCATCTGGCCGCCAACCCCAGCCAGGCTGCCAGTGCCGCGAGCAGGATGGTATCGAGCACGGTCCACACCACGGAGACTTCACTCAACCAGGCGCCGCTCAGAGCTCTGTCGAGCAGATTCGCGTGGAAGAGGATCCGACTGGCTCCCGCGTGGGACTCGACGAGGACGAGCACGATCCGGTCGGCGACCAGATTCTGGAGCGTTTCCGGCTGGCGCGCGTCGATCGCGGACCAGATGTCGGCGAGCTCGACGACCTTGTCACCGCCCGGCCGCGGCGCGCCTGTCGGGGGAACCAGCACGTGTCCGTGTCGATCGACCGGGATCCGGTCGTGATCCACGTTTTTGAACGCGCCGGCCAGCGCCAGGCCGTACGCCGGCACTCGTCGATCTCCGACCCGGACGAAGAGCGGCGTGCGCCGCACGACCCCATCGGCATCGGGCGGGGCCAAGGTGTGCCCGACGCTCTTGGCGTACTGCGCGAATCCCGGAAGCGATCCGGGCATCGGCCTGTATCGCGGCAAGTCCTGGGACGATCCGGACAGTGGCGACCACGAGCGGTGCTGAGGCGAGGCCGCGCCGGCGCCGTCACGAGCTGCCGGGGCGACCGTGTCGGCGGGCTCGAGCGCGATCGGAAGCACCACGTTCTCGGCGAGGGCGATCGCCTGACTGAGGAGCGCATCGCTGGCGGCGCCGCCGCGGCCCGGCGCGCTCGGCTGCTCGAGGGACGCATCGAGGCCGATGACCGCGGCCCCGGCCTGAGACAGGCTCGTGACGAGACGAGCGAGCATCGCGCGATCCCGGACGCCGGGACCCCGCGTGGATTCTCCCGCCGCGTCGCGGATGATCACGATGGCCGGCCGGCCCACGGGCTGCCGGGCGGAAAGCCGCTGGTACAGAGACCACTCGAACGCAGTGACCGCCGCGTTTCCCGAAGCCGCCACGCCGGCGGCCACCGCGGTCGCGGCGAGTCCGAACACCGCGGCCAGCGCCACGGTCCTCATGGCGGCGTCGGGCCCTAGGGGCGAACCGGCGAGGGTGGGACAGCCTCGGTGGCGGCCGAGATCTTCTGGAGGAGCCGCTGGGCGCGAACCTGCCCTTCGTCCGCCGCGGTCTTGAAGTAGCCGAGAATCCGCGCATCGTGGGGAGCGATCTGGCCCGGAGCGCCCTGATAGTAGAGCTCCTCCAGGAGCGCCTGAGCCGGCTCGCTGAAGGCGAGGGCCTCCGAGATCAGCACGGGCACGGCTTCGGCGCCGCGGCCCTGTCGGATGAGCGCGCCGCCGACGGTGTCGTCGTCGCCGTTTCGCGTCAGCTCCGGATAGTCGGCCCAGAGCGCGGTCCGATAGTCCCGGAAGGCCTGCTCGACCAGGCGCCGCTCGGCCGGCGCGCGCCTGGTCTTGCCGAGCGCGGTCTGCCGAAGCTCGGCGAGAGCGGCGCCCGCTTCGAGCGAGCCCTGATCCGCCGCGCGCGACCACCACGCGATCGCCCGCGCGGTGTCGGGCTCGACGCCCAGACCCCGGGCGTATGCCATGCCTGCGAAGAGCTGCGCTCGCGCGTGTCCGGCGCGCGCCGCGGCCAGGAACTCCGGCGTCGCCTCGGCCTCGCGATGAGTGAGCTTCAGCACGAGGGCCAGGTTGTAGCGGGCGTCCGGCTGCTCCGGGCTGCGGGCCAGCATCTGCCGGTAGGCCTCGATCGCTCCGTTGAGGTCGCCGAGCGCGTAGCGCACGAGCCCGAGGCTGTAGAGCGCCTGGACCTGGCCGGGCTGGCGGCGCAGAACCTCCTCGAGCTCGGCGCGCGCGGATGACCAGTCCTGCTTGGCCATGAGCGCGGTCGCGAGAACGACCCGGGCGCGAACGGCATCCGGCGATTGGCGCAGGAGCGCGCGAAGCTCCTCGGCGGCCCCGTCGAGGTCGCCCATCTCGTACAGGGCGAGCCCGAGGCTCTCGCGAGCCTCGATCAGGTCCGGCCGAAGCCGGAGCGCCTCGCGAAACGATCGCGCGGCCGTCGTCGTGTCGCCGCGCGCCATCGCCGCCCGGCCGAGCTCGAGGAGGTGGCGCACCTGGGCGTCACGTTGCGTGACGTCGGCCGAGGAAGCGGCGCGCGCGGGATCGCCGACAGCGCCGGTCGGCGTCGTCGAGCGCGGCGCGTTCCCGGTCGCGCACCCGGTCCCGATCGTGGCGATGAGCGCGAGGCCGAGGGTAGTCGAGCGCATAGGCAACTTCCGATGATAGCAAAGCCGCGCGAGAGAACCGGAGTGCGCGCGGCGGGACCAGAAACAAAAGACCGTCGCGCCGTCTCGAGAGCGATGCGGAGACGGCGCGACGGTCGCCCTACGCCGGATCGCGACCTAGCTGTACGCCTCGAAGAGGCCCGCGGCGCCCTGACCGCCGCCGACGCACATCGTGACCACGCCGTAGCGGGCCTTGCGGCGGAGCAGCTCGTTGCCGAGGGTGCCGACCATGCGCGAGCCCGTCATGCCGAATGGGTGGCCGATCGAGATCGAGCCGCCGTTGACGTTGAGCTTCGCCGGATCGATGCCGAGGCGATCGCGGCAGTAGATGACCTGCGAGGCGAACGCCTCGTTCAGCTCCCACACGTCGATGTCGTCGATCTTCAGGCCGTGACGCTTCAGGAGCTTGGGCACCGCGTACACGGGACCGATGCCCATCTCGTCCGGCTCGCAGCCCGCGACCGCGAAGCCGCGGAAGACGAGCTTGGGCCGGATGCCGAGCGCCTTCGCGCGATCCATCGACATGACCAGGGTCGAGCTGGCGCCGTCGGAGAGCTGCGAGGAGTTGCCGGCGGTCACCGTGCCCTGGCCGGAGTCCTTGTCGAAGTGCGGCGGCAGCTTCAAGAGCCCTTCGAGCGTCGTGTCCGGGCGGTTGCACTCGTCCTTCTCGACGTAGTACGGCTCCTGCCCGACGACCGCGCCCGACGTCTTGTCGAGGATGCCGCGCGTGACGTTCATCGGCGCCAGCTCTTCCTTGAAGAAGCCTTCCTGCTGGGCGCGCGCGGTGCGCTGCTGGCTCAGGAGCGCGTAGCTGTCCTGGGCCTCACGGCTGATCTTGTAGCGCTTGGCGACGACCTCGGCGGTATCGCCCATCACCATGTAGATCCCGGGGAGATGCTCCTTCACCCACGCGTTCGGGTCGCTGTCGCGCTTGCCCATCGTGATCGACTCGACACCGCCGCCGATCACCGCATCGGCGCCGTCGTTGATGACGTAGTTCGCGGCGATCGCGATCGACTGCAGACCGGAGGAGCAGAAGCGGTTCAAGGTCAGCCCGGCGACCGAGACCGGCAGGCCGGCGCGCATCGCTGCGACCCGCGCGATGTTGTGACCCTGCGACCCGTGCGGCTGGCCGCAGCCCATGATCACGTCCTCGACCTCGTTGGGGTCGAGCTGCGGCACCTTGCCGAGGACGTCCTTGATGGTGTGGGCGGTGAAATCATCGGGGCGCGTCAGGTTGAAAGCGCCGCGAAACGACTTCGCGAGCGGAGTCCGCGAGCTGGCGACGATGACGGCTTCTCTCATGAGAGTCTCCTTTTCGGTGGCCCGTCCGAGGGGCGGCCCGGCTCCGCCGGGCCGTCTCCGAGCGCGGGGGGTTTGGGGGGCCCTTCGAGGCCTCCCATGAAATCTAAACGGCCGCGACGGTCATGATCTCGACGAGGTACTTCGGCGACGCCAGGCGCGCCTCGACGGTCGCCCGCGCCGGCGTGTTGGCGGGGTCGACCCAGGCGTCCCAGGCCGCGTTCATGTCTCCGTAAACTCCCATGTTGGCTACGTACACGGTGGCGGAGAGGATCTTCGACTTGTGGCTCCCGACCGCCGCCAGGGTCTCGTCGATCTTCTTGAGGATCTGCTGCGTCTGGCCCTTGGCGTCGGCCGACGGATCGGCGATCCCCATGGTAAACATGGTCATCAAGTTCGCGAAGGTGATCGGCTCAGCGACATCGTAGCCGAGAGGGTAGCACCATCCAGGGGCCGGCCGCCAGCGCATCGGCGACCGGCCCTCTTTCTTTCCAAAAAACCGAAAACGTGGTGGCTTCCTCGGACTTCAGGATTTCCGGTTACGCGAGACCAGGCCGGACGACACTGAAAAGGCGCTGGCCCGAATCGAAGGTCGCTTGGCGAAGGTCATGCGGCCCCCGCGGCAATGGCCTCGAGACTGGTTTCAGGTGATAGCGGACAAACTTGAATTCGGTGGACCGCGCAACATGTTTCCGTATTATCTGCCGACCGTAATCGAACACGTCGCGGCCTATCGGCCCTCCACCGTGGGGAGGGCGCAAAAAAATCGTGCTCACCCGCGGCCCGCGCAGATTCTAACCTGAGCCGGGCAGAGCACCCCGAGCGTGGGCCGTTGAGTGTAGCGCGGTTGGACGGTTGTGGAACGAGCACCACCACCGGGTCGACGCGCCAAAGCGACGCAGGCGGCCGAACGACTCCGGACGATTCAAACAGCCTTTTACCGCTGCAGGTTATGGACCTCGAAGTCCGTCTCCTGGGGTGGCGTGGTGAACCCGCCCTCGACCCCCTGCTGCAGCGGGGCATCAAGATACCGTCGCGGAACCGCTCCCAACTCTCCTTGGAGTCGTGGACCGCCACGATCGTCCAGCCGCCGGCCGACGCGCCGGCCGCGTGGAAAATCTGGCCCTTCGGGAGGCTGTCCCTGGTCGGATGGACCGCCGCGATCGACGCCTCGTACTGTTCCTTGGTCCCGCCGGGAAAGTGATGCACGATCCCGTACGCCATGTCGTCCTCCTCTCAGGATGCCGGAGCCGCCCTACCAGTCGAACGGTAGGCCCACGTAGTTCTCCGCCAGGCTCGTCGCGGCCGCGCGCGAGCTGACGACGTAGTCGAGCTGCGAGCGCTGCAGCCGGTGCTGGAAGCGTCGTCGCCGGGAAGCGGTGGAGCATCGAGGTCATCCACCACGAGAAGTGCTCGGCGCGCCAGACCCGCCGCAGACAGGTCGCCGAGTACGCTCGAGCAGGTCGTCGCGGCCCGACGGTAGTAGGCCGCGATCGCGCGCGCGAGCACGCGCACGTCGGCGACCGCGAGGTTGAGCCCCTTCGCTCCGGTCGGCGGTACGATGTGCGCGGCGTCGCCCGCCAGGTACAGGCGGCCGTACTGCATCGGCTCGGCGACGAAGCTGCGCATCGCCGGTCACGCCCTTCTCCAGGATCGGCCCCTCCTTCAGGCGCTCGCCTCGTCGCGCCAGCCGGCGGGCAGCTCGCGCCAGATCCGCGCGTCCGGCCAGTTGGCGGGTCTCGTCCGGCGCGACCTGCAGATACAGGCGGGCGATCTCGGGCGAGCGCATGCTAGAGCGCGAAGCCGCGCTCGTGCGAGGCGTAGATCAGCTCGTCGCGAGGGCGGCGGCGTTGCGGCGAGGATGCCGAGCCAGGCGAACGGGTATTCCCTCTCGTAGACCGAAAGCGCGCCCGGCAGGTACCGCGCCGCGGCAGACCCCGTGGAAGCCGTCGCAGCCGGCGAGAAGTCGCAGGCGAGCTCGCCCGCCTCGCCGCCGTGCCGAAAGCGCACGCGCGGGCGGCCGCTCGATTCGTGGACGCCCACGTCGTCCGCCTCGAAAGGATCCGCCCGCCGGCCGCGAGGCGCGCCCCGATCAGGTCCTTCACCACTTCCTGCTGGCCGTACACGGTGATCGCTCGCCCGCCGGTCAGTCGGGAAAGTCGATCCGGTGGCCGCGCCCGCGAACCGCAGCTCGATGCCGTGGTGGACCAGCCCCTCGCGCCGCAGCGCTCGCCGACGCCGCTCGGCGAGCAGGTCGACCGTGCCCTGCTCGAGCACGCCGGCGCGCACGCGCTGCTCGACGTACTCGCGGCAGCGGACTCGAGCACGACCGAATCGATGCCGGCGGTACAGCAGGTGCGAGAGCAGCAGCCCGGCCGGTCCCGCGCCGACGATCCCGACCTGGGTTTCAAGGCGCATTGACTTTGCAGACATGCGAACGGCCGGTATTAGCTAGAGAGATCACAGAGGACGCAGAGGCCTGGAAGCCTGGTCGCTTCACGTTTCACTCCTCTGTATTCTCTGTGGCCAAAATCAAATCAGCGCCGCAACAGCTCCCTGTCGAGCGCTTGGCTAGTTCTCGACATCCACTACCGCGCGCATCCAGGGGTGGATGCAGCACTGGAACTTGTGCACCCCCGGGGAAAGCCCCTTGATCTGAACGGTATTACCGGGAGCCACGACTACAGGGGATGCCAGGCAGGCTCCCGCTTGGACTAATGGCACTGTTCCCGCTGGGCCTCCGACGCCGTTGAGGGCCGGAACGAATCCCCCGCCGAACGCTGCTACTTCAGTAAACGTGTGGTCCTCGCCGCCACCATTCTAACTCCATGGTTTGTCCTGCCCTGGTCGAGATATACCCGGGTGAAAAATTCCACGCTGGATGTCCGATGACGTTCGCCGCCAGCGGAGAGAACAGCAGCCCGATGAACTCCGCAAAAGTTGTATCGTGTTCGTGCGGCGTAGCCGCACACGTGCCAGGCCCGATGGCGGCGTTGAAGGTCGCGGGATCACAATTGTCCACCATCGCGAATTAGGATCGTTACTGTGGACCTGGGCCGTCGTAACTCTCGCCCCAATGGCCCACAAGCCAATCAACACAACCAGGCCACCGACCAAGAGTGCTAAGCTCCGCATGTTCCTTTTCTCCTCCCCTGGATGCGGCCGCGCAGAATACATGGCTCACGTCGACTTGGTTGTCAAGACGCAAGGGTTTGCACAACTCGAAACGAGTGAATGAAGACGGCTTACCCCCGGCTTCGCATCAACCGCGCCCCGCGCGTGATGCTTTACACCCGATGGAGTGTGGAGCAGTGGTCCGTCGTCCGTGTCGAGTTTAAGCGGGCGCTCGCGCTGCGCGCGGGGTGGTTCAACTAGGTCTGGCCGTCACCGACGCGCCGACCGACGTCGCCCGGCTCGCGAGCTGGAGCAGCACAGGGCCACCGCAGAGATTGTCGGCGTCATCAGTCGCTCCCCGACGGATAGCATGCAGGCGAGTGGATCGCGACGAAAACCACAGATAGCTTCTCTACACCATGACCCGGGCCACGCCGAACACGGGCCTGGAGCTGACTGCCTACGGGGTGCGCTCGTGAGAGCGAAGGCTAGCCGACTACTTCACGCGATTGCCTCCCTCATCTTCACCTCTGCCCGGTCGAGCGATGACCGCATGTCCATCTCGCGGAACATCGCCAGTGCGCTCCCGAGGTGCCTCCGCGCTTGCTCTCGAGCACCGACGCGAAGATAGAGCTCGCCGAGCTCGAGGTGACAGCGCGCAGCCGACGGACGCCGCCCCAATGTGCTGGCGAGCGCCAGCGCGTCCCCGTACTACGCCTCGGCCACCGGACGATCGAGAGCGGCACAATGAGCAGCGACAGCACCCGAGAGCTGAAGGGCGTACAGCTCGGTCCCTCGCTCGGAGCGCTTTCGGGCGAGCCCGAGCGTCCGCCCGGCGAGCTCGCGCGCGTCGGCGAGCCGGTCGGCGGCCAGGTTTGCCTCACTCATGTGCCCCAGGAGGCGAGTATGGAACTGCGTGGCGATTCCCATCCTCTCCATCGCGCCGCGCGCCTTGTCCATCAGCGAGAAGCCCTTGTCGACATCACCGCTGCGGGCGTGAAGAAAACCCAGTAAGCCGGACACGTGCGGCGCCAGAACATCGATCCTCCGCTCGCGGCACAGTCCCGCCGCGCGCGTGAGAAGATCGATGCCCTCGGCGAGCATGCCCTTGATCTCGAACAGATGGCCGAGTCCCCACCAGGCCATGATCCGACTGTATGGATGATCGAGCGCCTGGGCGAGGCGGACGCCCTCGTCTCCCATGGCCAGGCCATCGTCGAGGGCGCCGCGTTCGGCAAGCACCATCGTCAGATAGCAGCGCGACATGACGGCCGGGAACCCGGCCAGCCCACCGCGCTCGTGGAACCGGTCTCCGGGGAGCGCGGCGACGACGGCTCGCCAGCAGGACTCGGCGGCGCGCCCGTCGCCAAGGGCATGGTGCGCGAGCCCCAGGTAAAAGTTCGCGCCCACGTCGAGCTCTTGATCGGCGTGGCGCTCGGCGATGGCATAGGCGTCGAGACCGAGCGGCGGGACTTCGGCGGAACGACCGCTCATGACGAGGCTGGCGCTCAGGTAGACCCACACGCGACCGAGCCGCTGCCTGTCGTCGAGTTTCCTCGCAAGCGCCTCGGCTTCGCTGAGATGGCTCATCATCTCGGGCAAGTCACCGAGCGCGAAGAGCGCGTTGCGGAAGTCGAACCGCAGGTCGACCGCCTGTCTCAGCGCTTCGGCCGTCTGGGGCACGTGCTCGAGCGCGGCGATCGCCTGCTCGAAGAGACCGACCGCCTCGCGGTTCGCCGAACGCGTCAGCGCTTGCACGCCGGCCCGCTGGAGGAAGGCAACGGCCTTCGCCCACACCTCCCCCTCGCGAAAATGCAACCCCAGCGCAGTCAGGTGGGGTTCGATCGCTCTCGTAGAGCGCCTCGAGGGCCTCGGCGACTTGTCGGTGCAGGAGCTTCCGGCGGATCGGCAGGAGCGCACCGAGCACCACCTCACGTACCCAGTCGTGTACCGTCTTGAACCGATCGCCGACGGTCCGCAGTACCTGGTGTCGTACGAGTTCTTCCACGGCGTCCGCCGCCTCGTGCTCCCCGAGACCGGAGGCACGCTGCAGGAGCTCGAACTCGACCTCGCGGCCGATCACGGCGGCGAGCGCAGCCAGGGCTTGCCCCCGCTGGGAGAGCCGTTCGAGCCGGACCATGACCAGTTCGCGCACCCGGTCGGGCAGAGCAAGCGCCTCAGCTGTCGTCGTCGGCGTCGCTCCCTGCTCCAGCGCCCGCAGGGTCTCGACGACCACGAAGGGGTTGCCATTGCTGGCACCCCAGATCCGCTCGGCGAGCTCGCTCTCGATGCCCGGGGCTCGCCCGCGCGGAGCCAGGAGCTGCACCAGCGCTGTCGTGTCGCCCTGCGAGAGCGGCCCGAGGACAAGCCGGCCGATGCTCGGCAGACGCAGGAGATCGCGGAGCACCAGCGCCTCGGCGACATCCTCCTGGCGCGCTGTCAGCACGATCAGGATGGGCCAGGCGGCGACCCGTCGCGACAGGACGGAGACTAGGCGGACGCTCATCTCGTCGGCCCAGTGCACGTCCTCGAGCACCAGCAGCAGCGGCTGGGCCTTCGCGAGCCGCTTGAGCAGCTGCCCTACGGCTTCAAACAACCGCGTAGCGTCCTCGGCACTGCACTCGCTGATCGTCATGCTTGGCGAGCTCGGGGAAGAGCCGCGCGAGCTCGGCGCGCCAAGCGGCGGTCACGTCGGCAAGCACGTCCTCGCTGGCGAGGACGCCGCCAGTCCGCAGCGCATCGATCCACGGACCGTAGGCCAGCGCCTGCTCGATCGCGTACGCGTGGCCCACCAGCACCAGCGCCCCACGCTTCATGGCTTCGACGCTGAGCTGGCCGACGAGCCGGCTCTTGCCGATCCCGGCCTCACCCAGCACGGCAATAACGTGCCCTCGGCCTGTATCCGCTTCGTCCAAGGCGGCCATGAGCGCGTGAGCTCCGGCCCGCGCCCAATCATCGGCGCGTCGTCGGGCAGTGGTGGCGGAGAGTGCCGCGACGCCTTGGAGGCCGGCGCAGCAAGACCCGCAAGAGCGGTGCGGGTGTTCTCCGACGGTGTCGCGCGACCCCGCAGGACGTCCTGATAGAGCTGTCGCGTCTCGGCTTCGGGCTCGACGCTCAGCTCCCGCCGAAGGGTCTCGACACAGATCTGGTATTGGCGGAGGGCGGCGTCCCGCCGGCCCTGACGGGCGTACATCCGTATCAGCGTTCGGTGCACGGCCTCCTGGAGCGGATCCAGGGCAAGCAGGCGTCGGGCCGTCTCCAAGGCTAGAGGCTCTTCCGCCTTGATCTGGTAGGCGAGCAGCCGGGCTAGCGCCTCGAGGGCCAGCTCGCGCAGCCGCTCCCGCTCGGCCGTGAGCCACTCCTCGAAGCTGGGCGTGGTGACGGCGAGGCCCTCGAGGAGGTCCCCTCGATAGAGCTCGGCAGCCTGCTGGAGGGCCTGCGGCCGCCCTGGCGCACGAGCCGTTCGAACGCGAGAACGTCCACGTC
>CAVRLO010000009.1:0-463218 GCA_963721815.1 uncultured Candidatus Rokubacteria bacterium | reverse complement strand
GTCCAAACCGGGTACATGGGTACACTTTTGACCGGCAACATGGGTAACACCGCTAAGGTCGACGGCCAACGGAGGTTGGTCGATGCCCTGGTTGGACACAACCCGTGGAGCAACGCGAACGGTTTCTGCGCGATCACCGTGGCGGCGTGTACACGATGACCGAGCTCTGTGCGCGCTACGGGATCAGTCGGAAGACGGGCTACAAATGGCTCGCGCGGTTCGCCGAAGGCGGGCGTCTCGCGCTGCCCGATCGCTGTCGCGCGCCGCATCAGCTGTCCGCACCGGATCGCGGATGACGTCGCGGCCGTGATCTGCGCGGCGCGGCGGCCCATCCGACCTGGGGCCCGCCCAAGCTCTTGGACTGGTTGCGGCCCCGGCATCCGGCGCTTGTGCGCCCCGCGATCAGCACCGCCGGGGATCTCCTGGTCCGCCGCGGGCTCGTGAAGAACGACGGCGCCGGCGGCACTACGCGCATCCAGGAGTCGTGCCGCCGGTGACGACGGCGCCGAACGATCTCTGGACGACCGACTTCAAAGGCCACTTCCGCACGCGCGACGGCCTCTACTGCTATCCGCTGACGATCGCCGATCTGCATACCCGCTATCTGCTCGCCTGCCACGGGCTGCTCTCCACCAAAGGCGTTGGCGTGCGCCCGGTCTTCGACCGGCTGTTTCGCGAGTATGGGCTGCCGCGCGCGATCCGCACCGACAATGGCGTGCCCTTCGCGACCTCGGCCTCCACGGCCTCTCGCAGCTCAACGTCTGGTGGCTGCGGCTCGGCATCCAGCATCAGCGCATCTGCCCGGCCCCGCCCCACCAGAACGGCGCGCATGAGCGGATGCACAAGACCCTCAAAGCCGAGGCCACGCGGCCGCCGCGCTCGACGTCGCGGCCCAGCACCGCGCCTTCACCGCCTTTCGCCGCCTCTACAACGACGAGCGCCCGCACGAGGCGCTCGGCGACCGCACGCCAGCGGCGCTCTACCGCGCCTCACCCCGCGCGTACCCCGGCGCCTGCCCCCGGTCGAGTACCCCGGCCACTTCATCGTGAAACGCGTCACCACGCTGGCGACATCCTCTTCAAGAAGCGCCTGCTGTTCCTCGCCAATGCGCTCAAGGAACATCCCGTCGGGCTCGACGAAGTCGACGACGGCGTCTGGGCGATTCACTTCTGCCACGTGCGCCTCGGGCACATCGACGAACGCGACCGCATCATCCGCCCGTACACGACAGTGTCACCCATGTTCCCGGTTTGTTCTGTTACCCATGTTCCCGGTTGCTCATGCGTTCACCGCTGCCGCTAACAGGACGAGAGCTCCCGAATCGGTAGACCTGTCCAGAGTTGTCTGACCTTCACCACTAGTCGCTGCTTTTGTCGACCCACTGCACCAGCTCAAGGGTGATCCCCTCGGGACCTTCAAAGAATCGAAGCCGCCGGCTGATGTAGTCCATCTCATCGCTCAGCATCGTCACCCCGTTAGCCGTCAAATGGCTGGTGGCCGCCCGATATCGTCGACACGGAACGCAAGATGGTTGTAGCCCCGTCGCCGCAGATTCGTCGGATGCTCGCCTGGGTCGTCCGGCGGCCTTGGATCGAACTCGAGCAACTGGATCTCGAAGTGAGGCTCGGCTCCTTCGAGTACAAGCGTGATGTGCTGAGCCTTCATGTTCGGCATGCCCATGTACCGCGCAGGCGGGCCACCATCGATCATCGCGACGTGTTGCTTCCGGAAGCCAAGGAGCTCGAAGAACTCGATCGCGGTCGCAGCGTTCGCCACTGCGATGGTTACATGATCGGGGTTGCGAATCACCAACATCATCCCCTCCACCGGTGTGCTGCCTAACGGTTGAGCTAAGCCGCCCCGGAGGCCGAAGGCCGGAGGGGTCGGCTTGAGCGATTTGTTAGACGCCCTCAAACGGCAACTGGCCATCGCCAGTACGCACCCCTATCAGGTCTGTACCTGTCACATGTGCTCATCGGGAAGTCTTCTGCCCGAGCTCTTGGGCAAGCCCTATGAGAATTCCTTCGGGGCCCCGGATGTAGCAGAGCCGATACGTGTCTTCGTACTGGACCACTTCGCCGACGAGCTCCGCGCCGCGTTTGCCGAGCCGGGCGAGCGTATCGTCGATGTCCTCCACGGTGAACATGACGCGTAGGTAACCGAGAGCGTTCACCGGGGCGCTGCGGTGATCGGCGACCACAGGCGGCGCGAGGAATCGGGACATCTCGAGCCGGCTGTGGCCGTCCGGCGTACGCATCATGGCAATCTCGACGCGCATGTCGCGCAATCCAGTGACGCCATCTGCCCAGTCTCCTTCGATTGGGGTGCGCCCCTCGAGCTCGAGGCCAAGTTCGCTGAAGAACTCAATGGCGGCGTCGATGTCTTCTACCACGATGCCGACGTTGTCCATACGCTTGACCGTCATGATGTCTCCTTGGCGTCTAACTCTAACTATCCTGAACTACGTAACACGGTGAACACTGCGAGTGGCGCAGGTAACGCGGCGAGGCTGAACCGTACCCGAGCGCCGCGACAGCTGATGAAACGCACCCTTATAGCTCAACGAGCGGCTCGGCTTCGCCTTGATATCTTGCGAGGCCGTGCAGCGTAGCACCGGGATCTTCACCACCCGACTCAAATCCGAAACAGGGCGACAGCTGCGGGGAGGCGGCCTCATCATGCGGCGCGCGGGGTCTGCTGCCTGAGCACGGTGGCGATCTTCTGCCAGCCGTCAATTCTCCGCAACCTGATTTGCCCGCTCGCCACGAGGCTGAAGAGCAGCACGACGGCCGCGTCCTCGCTCGGCAGGGAGCCTTGCGTTTTTACCCGCCGTCGAAACTCCTCGTGAAGTCGCTCGATCGTGTTGGTGGTCCGGAGCGTTTTCCACTGCGCCTTGGGGAAGGTGAAGAACGTGAGCAGCTCGTCGCCGCCTTCTCGAAGGCTGGCCACGACGCCAGGGCAACGTTTGGCCCACATGCGCTCGAAACGCACGTACGCGCTCCGCGCCGCGTCGGCACTGGCGGCGTACGCGATACGATGAAAATCATCGCGGATCTCCGCGAGGGCATGCTTGGGGCTCTTCCGCTCAAGGTTACGGAGCTTGTGGACGCAACAGCGCTGGACTGCCGCTCGGGGCCACATCTCACTAACAGCGCGGCTCAAGCCAGGATTGCCGTCGATGATCGCCAGCACCGGGGCCCGCAGCCCACGCGCGACGAGGTCGTCGAGACAGCCTTTCCATGCGCCGAATGACTCCCCGCTGCACAGCTCCAAGGCGAGCAGGCGTTTATGGCCATCGCTGAGGACACCAACGACGCCGAGTACAGGCACGCTGACGACTTTCCCGGCACTGTGGACGCGGAGAGCAAAACCATCGAGGTAGACATAGATCACGTCGAGGTCAGTGAGCGAGCGCGTGCGCCATGCTTCTAGGCCATCCTTCAGCGTGGCCACCACACGCGACACCGCGCTCTTTGACAGAGGCGCCGCCTTGAGTAGAGGTTGGAGTGCGCCGCGAATCCGCCGGGTGTTGCCGCCCGCCAGATACGTGGCGATCACCGCTTCGTTGACTTCCGGCATTCGCCGCTGGTAGCGGGGCACGATAGCCGAGGTCCATTCTTTCGCGCCGGCACCGCTGAAAAGCGTCGCGCGCGGCACAGTGAGCGCCACCAACCCAGTCGGTCCTGTCAGCGTCCGCGTCTTCGTGCCATTGCGGTAGCCCCGTCGGGTGTCGCTGCGCTCGTAGGGAACCGCTCCCAGCGCGGTCCGTAGCTCCTCGTGCACGGCCGTCTCGATAGCGACGCGGACCTGCCGGTGGATCAGTTCGCTCAGCGAGACCGGCTCAAGCTCATGCCCTGCAACCGACTTGCTGATACCCTTGCTCATGGCGCGTTCCTCCGGTGGCCGCCTGCCAGGGCGGCCGGCTGGTCGTGCACTTCACCAACCGGAAGAATGTGCCATCCGAATTTCCACACGACCGGGGACACCACCCCGATATCTCTTCAATCGCAGTGACGCCGAAAGGGCTGGCAGGGATCTCAACGATCCCAGCAGTGGTATTTTGGACCGTGAAATTAAAGGCGCCCGGTTGGTCCTCAGGGACTATCCGAAACGTTGGATTCGGCGTAATCGTGATCGACGCTGCTCGGGATTCTCCAACTTGGAGCACGACGGCCGCTATGACGGCGACAACAAGGGTAGACGCCATGAGATCCCTCCTTACGCGCAGATACCCTTAGCGAGCGACTAAATATCCTAATGGTCCGTGAGGGCGCGTCCGAAGGGCTGTCGCGGAGCCCGATTCAAGGACATTGCGCCATCCTCGTGTTGGTCCAGTTGTACTGGAGCAGCACATCATGGGCCTGGATTCTCGAAGGCCACCGCTTGATCGCGCTTGATGCTGACGGTACTCCCGCCACCGATGCGAGAGGCACTCATGCAAGTGTCTCCGGCTTCGCCATTGCAGCAAGAAGGCCAACGCCCAGAATCAACAACAGCACCGCACTCGGTGCGAATCAATATCGGGAATCATCGGTTCGGATTTGGAGTCCCTGCATCAACGTGCATGCCGGTTACATCTGAAACCGCAACCCTCCGCCGAAGGAAAGGCAAGGCACAGGAGATCAACCCCAAGAGCCAGAACACAGATGATGGCTCAGGAACCTGCAGTTGAAACGTTAACGTCGGGTTAATTAAGAATAGAGCCCCGTCAATGCACTCAATCCCTGGGGCGCCAGCACGCCCCTTCAAAGGCACTGACAAGAAGCGACAGACCTAGTGTGTCGGTGGGGTCGATTCTGACGTGACTCGAGAGCGGTCCGCCTTCCTTGGGCGCCAGTACGGAGAGACTTGCTGGGGGCGCAGACAAAAACGCCGAGGCCAAATTCCCTACGGCGAACGCATTTACGTCGAGAGTGAAGCCCCCAATCGGAGCAGAGCCCGTGGTCGCGACGGTGAATGTCATCATTAAGTCGGCGGTCTCAAACCGTCCGCTCACGAAGAAAGTTGTCTCAAGCGTGAAGCCGCCGACGTCAAGCGGCAGGACGGAAATGTCCGCCAGGGAGTTGGGCGAAGCCGATACGGTCGAGAGGACAGAGGCGTCGAAATCACGGAAGACCAGCGGGCCGGCGGTGAACTGGGCGCCGGGAACAGTCAAATCCTCCAGCGTAAAGGCCTGCGCTGCGGGCGGGACGATCAGCAGTACGAGCAGGAGTGCCACACTGCGCCATGTGCTCACTCCAAACCCTTCCTTCGTCATTTCAGGAAGACAGCCGATGGGTAGATCCGGGGCATTTCCTGACTCCTCAAGGGAACGATGACGTGATTCAAGGGTCTACTGGTTGGCGGGGCCTCTGGGGCTCGAAGTGCCGCTACTTTCTTCGGCGCATCCTCCACGCCGTACCGGCCAGCCCGGCGAGGCCGGAGCCGAGAAGAAGGAGCGTCGCTGGCTCAGGAACCCCTACTGACTGAAGAACCGGTGTCATCGTGCCCGTGAACTCTCCGCTTGCCGCAAACGTGAGTCCGGTGATGAACGCAGTGACATTGTTCGGGTCGAGATTTGCTGAAGTCTCGATACCGCGGACGCTGAACTCCGACACGCCTCCCGGGGGGAAGAAGAACTGCGTCTCCGCCTGGATCGTTGTCGCAGTGTTTCCGAAGATTAGGTCGAAGTTACTGTCGCCAACGTTTGGCAGAATCACCGACGCGAAGTTCGGGTCCCCGACCCGATCGCATAGTCATAGCCAATCGCCACAAAGGGATCGATGAATATGACGCTGCCGGGTCCGACGCTCGCCACCGAGAAGTGATAGGTTGCTCCAAACCCGGTACTCGGATTGGGTGGGGGCCCCACCGTCGGAAGAATCACTTGAGGAGGCGCCCCTCCGCTCAGAGAAGTGAAGTCGAAGAACGAGGACGAGGTCCGCAGGACCATGGCATCCCTCGGGCGTGCCACGAACTGCGCCTCCGTGATTCCTGGGCGGAGATCAATGAGCTGGATAGTAAGGACGTATGGTCGCCCCTCCTGGAGCGTCTGGCCCGACGAAAGCGTAGTGGGAACCGTGAAGGACGTGGTGCTCGCTGATATCGCCTGTACATGGACGACGTCCTTCTGTCCATTAGGAAGCGTGACCGTCTTATCCCAGATTAGGATCCGGGTCGCGTCTGGACTGAAGCCGGCAGGGATTGTGAAGCTGAAGGTGGGGGTGCGCCCGCTCCCCGAGATCGTCACGCTCTGCGGAAAGGGAACTGCCGTCTCCGCTCCCGCTAGGGTTGGCGTGGTGATCGTCGCCGTGTTGGGTCCGTTGGTAAACGCGAGATCCCAGGAGCCGAGCCGCGAGGGACTGAACGGAGTGGATCTAGCGCAGAAGTTTGGGTTGACGGCGAGAGGCTGACAGGCGAGCGGACCGACCGTGATCCCCTGGACTGCCGTGATCGTCGATCCGGCACTGGGACTGATGCTTGCGCCAAACTGGTTCCTGTCACCCGGGACGCTCCCAACATCATTGATGCCTCGCGTGTCCCTAAAATTGTTCACCGTGTCGGACACGATGCTGATTGGTGCTGCGGTTGCGGGACCGACCATGAGCGTGAGAGCCACCAACAGCAAACCCAGAGACCGAAGCGAGACATTCATTGAGTCCCCCTTTTCGCACCGGGTTATGTACAAGAAACCTCCGAGAGGAAGGTCCCGGGCTGTCGGCCACGCGTCACAGTCTGTGATCCACACTGAAGGTGACTGCTTCCCTACTTCCACTTCTGCAATATTTGCATGGCGCGTGCCACGGTCACGAAGTGCGCGATGACGGGCATTTGCTTCCGGCTCCGATTCGACCTAGCCGCTTTTGTAATGATTCCCGACAGCTGATGGCCTAGCCGCCGGGGAAGAAACAGCCTCGCCGAAGCCGCCAGAATTCGCGTCCTGCCGATGGAGCCCTCTGGATAGGTGATCGGCTCGTCGGCGAGACCGCCGAGTGGGAGGTGACCGGCCCGGCCGAAGGGAAAGTAGTGTCTACAGTCGCAGACGTTGACGTCACGCCGTCGCCCGAGTAGCGTCGCACCGCTAGCCGAAACGCGCGTGTTGCCGATGGAGTTGAAGATCGGGGACCGCCTTACTGGCGAGACGGGCGAGTGGGAAGTCATCGGTCGGCCGTATACGAAAGCAGGTGGCAAGACCGCGCGCGCGTCCAACGAGCCGGCGAGCCCCGCAGTCACCATCTACGAACCTGAGGCGCGCACGGGCGCGTCGCGTTGAGGCGCGGATAAGAGATGGGTCGAAGACAACCCCGCAACGCTGCAGTTGCTACCCATGGAACTCAAAGTCGGTGACCGCATCGCTGACGCGACTGGGCTCTGGGAAGTGATCGGTCGTCCGGTCGCCGCGCCGAACGAAAAGACGGTCCACGTACGAGTCCGGCGCATAGGGCAACCCTCCAGCACCGTGCTTTGGGCGCGGGGCGCGCACGAGCGCGTCGCGGTGAGGCGGGGATGAGAGGGCTCGGATCGAGCAGACTTGTTCTAGGAGTCGAGTGAGCGGACCGAGGTCCAGGCCGAACTCGCGAGAATCGATCCCGAGCTGTCGGCACAGGCACGAAAGCATCGTCGGCGTCAGCCGCGCGTTGTCGTCGTTGGGCAGGATCACAGCAGGACTACCGGGGCCGAGCCGCGCGTAGCGAAAATGCTCTTCGCCTCGGGGCCCGATGAAGCGGCTCTTGCTGGTGGCGACGACCGGAAGAGACGAGCTGGTTCGCCTAAGTGTGCGCGGCTGAAGGGGGCCTTAGGCGCTCCGGCGTAGGACAACACCGCGCACGGGCACGGTCCAAAGGCCTTCAGAACACGGTGGTGCTGACGTCGTTGTGGCCCAGCAGCTCCTGGACGGTGCGGATGTCGCGTCCGTCCTCGAGTAGATGAGTGGCGAAGGAATGGCGGAATGTGTGCGGCGTGGCCCGCTTGCCGAGTGCGCCCGGCGAACGGCCTCGAGCACCGCGCGCTGCAGGACGGTCTCGTGCAGGTGGTGCCGACGGCGCTGCCCGGTGACCCTGTCGACGTAGGATCGGGTCGCGGGGAAGATCCACTGCCACGGCCACTCCCGGCCCGGCATTCGGGTATTTGCGGGCCAGGGCCCACGGCAGCTCGACCCAGCCGGCGCCACACACCGAGTCGGCCTCGTGCTGGCGCTTCACCTCGCGCAGGTGCTGGTCAGAGGCTCCTTCACGACGGCCGGTAGGACGGTGACGCGGTCCTTAGCGCCCTTGCCGCGCGCACGATGATCTGGTTCATCGCGAAGTCGATGTCCTGCACTCGCAGGCGGGCGCACTCGAGCAGGCGAAGTCCGGAGCCGTAGAGAAGAGTCGCCATCAGCCGAGGCGCGCCGTCCAGTCTGGAGCGCCTGATTCTGGGTCGACGCGGCCACCCGCCCCTCCACGGCGAGTGAGCTGAGAAATTGCGCGACTTCGGGTGCACCCATCTCGGCGGGATGGCGCTTGCCGTGAAACAGGATGAAGCGGCGGATCCATCCGACGTAGGACCGCTCGGTGCTCCGACTCCCATGGCGAAGCCGGTTGGCCTCGCGCACGCGATCGAGGAGCTTGGGCGGGCGCGGGCTGTTCTGGTTGATCTGGAGCGCCATTGTTGTTAGGAGGATAGTGCTCGAGCCGAGCATCGCGCAAGAGTCGCAGAACTGATACGGTGAGCTGGGCACAAAGCGGGCCCCAGGCGCCGTACGTGGAGGAGCCGTCATGGCGACGAAGATCGACCAATTCGCCCCCGAGCTCGAAAAGATCATCTCCACGTCCGAGCCCATCCGCTCGCTGGCCGACGGATTCGGCGGCGCCCAGGGCCCGGCGGAAGGACCGCTCTGGTGGAAGGAAGGCCGCTATCTACTGTTCAGCGACATCCACAACGACAAGCGGATGAAGTACGTCCCCGACCAGGGCGTGTCGCTCTTCCTCGAGCCGACGAACCGGGCCAACGGGCTGACGCGCGACCTGCAGGGGCGGCTGATCGCCTGCGAGCACGACAGTCGGCGCGTCACGCGGCTCGAGCTCGACGGCAGCCTCACCGTGCTCGCCAACAGCTTCCAGGGGCGGCGGCTCAATCGTCCCAACGACGTGGTGGTGAAGTCCGACGGCTGCATCTACTTCACCGATCCGTGGACCAGCCCGCTCGCCCCCGAGCAGTGGGACCTGACCTTCTCGGGTGTCTATCGCCTCACGCCCGATCTCGGTACGTACACCCTGCTCATCGACGACTTCGTGCTGCCCAACGGGCTCGCGTTCTCGCCGGACGAGAGCGTGCTCTACATCAACGACACGCGCCGCAAGCACATCCGCGCGTTCGATCTGCTGCCCAACGGCACCCTCGCGAAGCAGACCGACCGCATCTTCGCCGATCTCGGCGGCGACGAGCCCGGCGTCCCGGACGGCATGAAGGTCGACGTCGAAGGCAACGTCTACTGTGGCGGCGCCGGCGGAATCTGGATCATGGACCCGCGCGGCAAGAAGCTCGGCCGCATCGTGCACGGGGCGCCGGCCACGACGAACGTCGCCTTCGGCGGCGACGACTGGAAGACCCTCTACTTCACGAGCCGCAACCACCTGGGATCGGTCAACGTGAAGATCCCCGGCATCCCCGTGCCGGTCGCGAAGAAATAGAGGCCGGCGCGCCCTAGCTCTGTCGCACGTATTTGTCGACGCGCATGCGCGCGCCGAGCGCCAGATAGATATCGCCGCGCGCGTCGATCCAGCTGCCGTGGGCCGACAGCGAATCCCACCGGGCCACGACCTTGCCCTGCGGGTCCATCATGCTGATGCGCGGCGAGAGCCCGCTGACGCCGCCTTCGCTGATGCAGAAGAGGCCGTCACGGTCGATGGAAATATCCAGAGGTCGGCGCAGGTCGGGCCAGATCGTGAGGAACTTGCCCTCGGCGGAGAACACCTGGATGCGATTGTTCTCGCGGTCGCACACGTAGACCAGGCCGCCCTTGTCGACCACCAGGCTGTGCGGCAAGTGGAAGTGATCCGGCTCCGTCTTGCCCGGATGGCCCCACGAGCCGAGCAGCCGGCCATCGGCGTCGAAGCGATGCACGCGCGCGTTGCGGTAGCCGTCGGTCACGTAGAGATGGCCCGAGGGCGACGGCACCATCTCGGTCGGATAGTTGAACGGGCCGGCTGAGCGCGGGACGAGCTCGCCGGGCTTCTCGCAGCCGGTGTCCGAGTGCGCGCCGCGGCGGCCCAGCACCTGGAGCGGCTTGCCGTCCAGCGTGTACATGAGGCACACGGAATCGTCGCGGTCGGTCAGGTACACGATGTCGTTGGCGATGTAGATCCCGTGCGGATTGGCGAAGGCGCCGATGCCCCAGGCGCCGAGATGCTTGCCGTCCCGGTCGAAGACCATCACGGGCGGGTCCTTGCGCTGGAAGACGTACACCCGGTCCTGCGAATCGGTGGCGATAGCGCTGACGTTGCCGAACGTATGGCCCGCCGGCAGCTGCCCCCAGCTCTCGGTCAACTCATAACGATATTTGCCCGAACCAACCGTCGCCATGGCTAGGACCTCCTGAACGCGGGAATCACCTCGTGAGTAAAAAGTCGCAGACTCTCGCGCTCGCGCTCGGGCGGGATAAGCCCGCCGGGGTTCGGCTCGAGCAAGATGCCGTCGATGCCGAGCTCTTCGCGTAGCCCGGTCAGGCGCTTGATCAGCTGGTCCGGCGTGCCGAACGCGACCTTCTTCGCCAGGACGTCCTCGTACGAGAGATTCGCCATACGCTCGGCCTGAAAGCTTCGTTGCTCCGCGGGGCCGGCGCCCGCGCGTCCGACCGACGAGCGCGCCAGCGCGGACTGCCGGGCGAAGAAGGCCGCGATACTCTCGCGCGGCTCTTCGACCGCCGCCCGCTCTGTCGTGGCGGCATAGACCGGAATACGCACGTAGGCGCTCGGCATGCCGGTGTGACCGGCCTCGCTCCACGCCTGGCGATACGACGCGAGCGACACTTTGAGATCGTCCATGTCCGTCGCGCGAAGCCCGACGAAGATCGGCAGCCCCAGCCGGCCGGCCACGGCGAACGTCTCGTGCGACGTCGTCGCCATGCGGATCGGAGGATGCGGCGACTGGTACGGCCGCGGTGACACCGTCGCGTTCTGGAAGGAATAGAACTCGCCCTGGTGGCTGAACGGCTCGCCCTTCCACGCCTCGCGCAGGATCCCGAGCGTCTCGTGGAACCGCGCCTGGCTCTCGGCGTAGGGCACGCCGTACACGTCGTAGCTGCGCACGACGCCGCTGCGGCCGATCCCGTACTCGAAGCGCCCCTTGCTGATCTGATCGACCGTCGCGATCTCTTCCGCGATGCGCAGGGGATGATTCAGCGGGAGCACCTGCACGGCCGTGCCGACGCGGAGCCGCCTGGTGCGGGTGGCGATCGAGCTCGCCACCAGGAGTGAGGCGGAAATCACCGAGCGCGCGGGGGTGAAGTGGATCTCGCCGAGCCAGACGCAATCCATGCCCCAGGCTTCGGCGTTGTCGGCCAGCTCGAACGCGTCGTCGAACGCCGAGACCGTGTTGGCGCCGCGACGCATCTCCTCGACGAAGAGCCCGAAGTGCATGCCGTCCGCCTCCTGCCGGTCGAACCGCGTCGCCGGCGGCGCGGTCGCAGCTTTCGCTGGCCGGGAGGCAGTTATACCACGCTAGCTGACCGGCTTCACCGCCGGCGGCGTCCAGGTTCCCTTGAGGATCGAAGGATCGGTCTCCTTCGGCCAGTACAGGCGCATCATCAGGACGAACCGCCCGTCGGGAGCCGGGAGCCAGTTGGACTCCTTGTCCGGCCCCGGCGAATCCTTCTGGATGTAGAGGTCCGTCGACCCGTCGGCATTCGCCTTGAACGAGTTCCGCGAGCTCAGCGTGTAGCGATTGAGCGGATTGTCGACGAAGAAATATTCGGCGTTGTACATCGTGATGGACCAGAAGGCGTTGGCCGGCGGCGTCTGGCCCTTCGGGAAGCGCAGGACGTACTTGTTCGTGCCCTCGTAGGGCCTGCCGTCGGCGCCTGCTTCGGAAGTCGGGTAGACCGCGTCCTGGGGCCGGTTGGCGCCGAGCCCGATCGCCGTGACAAACGCGCGCTGCAGATAGTCGGTGCCGTAGAGACCCGCCCTCGTCGTGAACAGCCATCCGTTCACTCCGGTGCCCGCCTTCTTGAAGTGGCCCATGATCCGCTCGACCCCGATTTTCGGGACACCTTCGAGCGCCTTGGCGACAGCGGGATCGAGCGTGCCCGCGTCAAAGTCCTTGCCCGGCTCGATACCCAGCCGTTTGAGCTTGGCCACCATCGGCGCATCGGCCGTGGCCGGCGGATTCTCGTTCATCAACGCCGCCAGAAGCTTGAAGTACTCGTTCGCGCTCAGCCGGTGCACCTGCTCGCGCACGGGAGTCTTGGTGTCGATGTTCGGGTCGACCTTGCCCGCGATCGGCGTGTACGGCTTGCCGTAGGCCGACAGGGGCACGAGCTTGTACTGATCCTGCAACGCGTGTACCGCCTTGTAGTCTTCGGGCGTCCCGGTGCAGTACGTGCGGCCGAGGATCCACACCATGGCGGTCGGTGATTTGAGCTCCTTGACGCCGTCGGGCACCTTGCCTTTCCATCCGGGGCCGGTGATTACGTAGGTCTGTGGCTTGGTCCCCGTCGTGCGCTTGCCGGGGACATGGAACACGTCGGTCCACCCGGAGAGCATCGGCATCAGGTAGTAGCGGTTGGCCTCGTCCGGCAGCGAGAGGACGTACGGCTCCTTCGACAGATCGAGAAAAGCGGACGAGTAGAGCGTATCGGCGTTGGGCGCCGTGACGTCCTTGAATGCGGCATTCGGGTATTCGCGCAGGTTCGCGAACTGCCCCATCGGGGCATGAGCACCCTTCGGCTCGGCCACATTGGTGACCACGCGTCGAGTGAATTCCATGGTGATCAGCGGGTAGCCGTAGATATAGGCGTCGACACCTAGCTCGACCGCCTCTTTCTCGCTGAGACCCGCCGCCAGGCCCGAAATCGGGGAATCGGCCAACAGCACAACACCCAGAGCGCTCAGAGCCGACATGAACTGACGTCGCAGCATGTTTCTCCTCCGGACACCGAGTGACGATCCGACCGAAACCACCAATCAGAGGCCAAATGGTGATACGGCGGCCGATGCCTGGATATCGGACCTTGGTCTGGCCTACACTAGCGCGGGTCCGAGCCCCGACCACCTGGGAGGACATGGCGTGGCACACGACAAGACCGAGTTGGTCGAAATCCTCCGCAAGATGATCCTGATCCGCGAGTTCGATCTGCTCGCGATCGAGCTGCGGAAGGCGAAGACAGATCTACGGCGCCCTGCACCCCTACGTGGGCGAAGAGGCGGTCGCCGTCGGCGTGTGCGCCGCGCTGCGCCCGACCGATCGCATCACCAGCACGCATCGCGGCCACGGCCACTGCATCGCCAAGGGCGCCGACATCAACCGGATGATGGCCGAGCTGTTCGGCCGGGTCGACGGCTACTGCAAGGGCAAGGGCGGCTCGATGCACATCGCCGACTTCGCGATCGGCATGCTCGGCGCCAACGGCATCGTCGCCGGCGGGATGCCGATCGCCTGCGGGGCCGCGCTGGCCGCCCAGCTGGAAGGCGCGGGGCGGCGTCGCGGCGTGCTTCTTCGGGGACGGCGCCACCGGCGAGGGCGAGTTCCACGAGACGCTCAACATCGCCTCGCTCTGGAAGCTGCCGCTGATCTTCGTCTGCGAGAACAACCGCTACGGCGCCGGCAACGCGGTCGAGTCGGTACGGCCGGTGCACCGACATCTCGCTGCATGCGCCGGCCTACGGGATGCCCGGCGTCTCCGTCGACGGCAACGACGTCCTCGCCGTCCGCGAGGCCGCGAGCGACGCGGTCGAGCGCGCGCGGCGCGGCGCGGGCCCGACGCTGATCCATTGCAAGACCTTCCGCTGGCTCTTCCACGCCATGCGCGACGTGCCCCCGCCCGAGACGCGCGCGGCCGACGTGCTCGCCGAGTGGCAGAGCGCGCGATCGCGATCCGATCGCGCCGCTTCGAGGACTACCTGACCGCCAGCGGCGTCGTCACGGCGGCCGAGATCTCGGCGATCCGCGACCAGGTGAAGCGCGCTCTGGACGCGGCGGTGGACTTCGCCGAGGCGAGCCCGTACCCCGATCCCGAACGATCTTGCTGGTCGACATGTTCGCCGAGTGAGGAGCGAGACCGATGCGAGAGATCAGCGTCGCGCAGGCGCTCGAAGAGGCGATGATCGAGGAGATGCGAGCGCGACGAGCGCGTCATCGCCCTCGCCACCGACGCGCGCGTCCGCCCTCGAGAACAAGTTCGGCGACAAAGCCGCGTGCGCTTCACCCCGATCTCGGAGGCGGCCTTCACGGGCATCGGGCTCGGCGCGGCCGGCAGCGGGTTCCGCCCGGTCGTGCACTGGGGCATGGTCACGTTCTCGTTCGTGGCGATGGATCAGATCGTCAACCAGGCGAGCAAGATCCGCTACATGTTCGGCGGCCAGGCCGACTTCCCGGTGACCTATCGCTGCACGACCGGCGGCGGCGCGCAGATCGCGGCCCAGCACTCGCAGAGCCCCTACTCGATGTTCATGCACCTGGCCGGGCTGAAGATCATCCTTCCCGTCGACGCCGGCGGACGCCAAGGGGCTGCTCAAGAGCGCCATCCGCGACAACAATCCGGTGATCTTCTTCGAGTGCAGTCGGCTCGCCCGGTGTCACCGGGCCCGTGCCGGACGGCGATCACACGGTGCCGCTCGGCGTCGCCGACGTGAAGCGCGCCGGCCGCGACGTGACCGTGGTGGCGCTCGCCTACTACGTGCGCGAGGCGCTCGCCGTCGCCGAGTCGCTGGCCGAAGGAGGGCATCTCGCTCGAGGTCGATCGATCCGCGCACGCTGGTGCCGATGGACGCCGAGACGATCCGCGCCTCGGTGCGCAGGACCGGGCCGGCTCGTGGTCGTCGACGAGGCGCCGGCCACCTGCTCGGCCGCGTCCGAGATCGTCGCGCTGGTCACCGAGGATCCCGAAACCTTCCACGCGCTCAAGGCGCCGGTGCAGCGCGTCTGCGCGGCGCCGGTTCCGGTTCCGTTCAGCCCGCCGCTGGAGCAGGCGGCGCTGCCCGATCAGGCCCGAATCGAGGCGGCCATTCGCCGGGTGCTGTAAGTATTCAAACGGAGGGCAGAGGTGCCGATCACGACGATCACGATTCCTCACTTCGCCACCGGTCCGACGCCGCCTCGCGCCGCGAGCGCCGACGGGCCCAACATGCTGCGCACGCGTGTCGCCGATCTCGTGGCCAAGATGGGCCCGCCCCCATCGTCGCGCCGGGTCATCCAGGACGAGCGCAACCTCGTCACCCTGATCGCCAACCGGCCGGGCGGCGGCAATCGCCCGCACTGGCACGCCGACTTCGACGAATGGTGGGTGGTGATGGCGGGCGAGTTCACCTGGGAGCTGACCGGCGGGATCGTCGTCGAGGCGCGCAAGGACGACATCGTCTGGGTGCCCCGCGGTACGGTGCATCACATCAAGACGGTGGGCACCGAGAACTCGCTGCGTCTCGCCGTCGCCATGCCGCCCGCCACGCACTACTTCAGCCCGTGCGAGCAGTGCGGGTACGACGACGAGGGCCCGCGCGAGTGGAACGCCTGAGCGTCACCTAGGCGCCGGCGAGACCGGCGCGACCGCTCACAAGATCGGACGCGGCGGCACGTACGCGAGCATGAACACGCTGAGCTGCACGAGCAAGAGCTTGTTCCACGCCACGCTCGCGGCCGCCGCCTCTTCGGCGCCGAGCTCCTGAGCGAAGATCCCGGCCAGCGCCGTCTGCGTGAGGCTCATCGCGCCGACCATGAGGTGCGGTGGGATCGCGCCCGGCGGCTGGGCGCGATGGCCGTGCGCCAGGGCGGCGCTGAGCAAGTAGTACGAGAACTCCTGCGTGATCGCCGCCTCGGCGGTCTCGCGCAGCCAGCGCCCCAGGCTGTGCTTGCGGCGCTCGAGTCGCGCCTGATCCACCTCGCCGTCGGGCTTCAGGAAGAACTGAGCCGAGCGCGGAAACTTGATGAAGTGGTCGTAGAGCGCCGTCGTCAGCTCGCGCTCGTGGCTCAGCACGTTCGGCGCCGACCGGCGAATCGCGGCAACGTCGGCCTCGCCGATCCCGACGAACTCCATCATGTCGCGGATGAATCGCGGCATGTCCGTGCCCGGGAGATAGCCGGGCACGCTCTTCGCGCGCGTCACTTCCTCGGCCACGGCGCCGCTACCCGGTCCGCAGCTTCTCGAGCAGGCGCGGGTCGGGATCCACGCCGAGTCCCGGGCCCTGGGGCACCGCGATACGCCCGTTCTCGGGATGGATCGCGTCGTTCAGCGGGTTGTCGGCAAAGTCGCAGTAGAACCGCTCGACCGGCGAGTCGCTCGCCAGCGCGGCGATGCAATGGATCGACGCCAGGAGCCCCGGGCCGAAGTAGGCCGAGTGCGGGACGACCTGCACGCCGAACATCTCGCCGAGCGTCATCACCCGGCGCATCTCGGTCACGCCGCCGAGCTTCGTGACGCTCGGCTGCGCATACGTGATCGCGCCCGCCTCCATCGCGCGGCGAAACTCCCACGCCGTACCGTAGTTCTCACCGGCCGCGGTCGGAATGCCGCCACGCGTACGCACCTCGGCGAGCCCTGCGAGATTCTCGGGCGGCCACACCGGCTCCTCGAGCCAGTGCAGGTCGAGCGGCGCCAGCTGTCGCGCCATCTCGATCGCCTGCGGCACGGTCCAGGGGCAATTCGTGTCGACCATGATCGGAACGCCCGTCCCGGCGACGTCGCGCGCCGCCCGCACCTCGGGCACGGTGATCTCGTGCAGCTTGATCAGGCGATAGCCGCGCCCCAGCGCCTCCTCGGTGTAGCGGGCGACGGCGTCCGCGGTACCGTAGCGCAGAAGGCTCGCGTAGGCGGGCAGGTCGGCGCGCGAGCTGCCGCCCAGCAGCCGGTAGAGCGGAACCCCGGCCGCTTTGCCCGCGATGTCCCACAGCGCGATGTCGATCCCCGAGAGCGCGTACAAGGTCGGGCCGTTGCGGCCGATCCCGTGCAGCAGGCGCTGCACCTCGTCGTTGATCGCCGAGATCTGGCTCGGGTCGCGGCCCACGCACATGGGCCCGAGCAAGGTGTCGATGATGGCGCGCGTGGCCGGAAAGACGCGATGGCCGAACGCTTCGCCCCAGCCGGTGATTCCGTCGTCGGTGTCGACGCGAACGAGCAGCATGTCGATGCTCGTGCGAGGCCGGCCGCCGAGCATCGGCGTGGGCCCGTCGATCAGCATCGGCAAGTTGAGCACGAGCGTCTGAACTCGCGTGATCTTCATGCGGGATGAGCCTCCATGCTTCCGTGATAGGGTACCGGGGCCTGGGTCAAGCTCGAGGCTGTGCGCGCTGCAGGTCGTCGCGGGGCCGCTGTGCGAGCTGCAGGGCCGGCCGGGGGCTGGGGCCCCCAGGACCGAGGCGAGCGACATGAAGAATCCCCGCCGGCTGAGGCGCGGCTCTGAATCGAGGAGGGGCGGTGGTCACGAAGGAGCGGTTCGAGCAGGGTCTGACCCTGCAGCAGTACGTCGATCACATGTCCGTCAATCGCGAGCGATTCGTCGAGGCGCTCGAGGAGGCCACTGTCGGGCCCGCTGATGCGCAGGTGCTGGAGCGCCTCGGCGACACGCGCCGGGTGTTGGTCATCAGCGAGGACTGGTGCGGCACCTGTCTGGCTCACGTGCCCTTCGTGGCCAAGCTCGTCGAGAGCCGCCCGAACATCGAGATGCGGCTTTTCCCGCGCGACGCGAATCTCGACCTGATGGACCAGTACCTCAAGAAGGGCCGGTATCGGTCGATCCCCGTGTTCGCGTTCTTCGACGAGCAGATGAACGAGCTCGCGCGGTTCCTGGAAACCCGCCCGAGCTGACGGCGGGCGGGCGGCCGATGAATCCATGCGCGGCATTGTAGCGTCTCAAGGTCGAAGGGGGTGGACTCGATGAGCAATCCGATCGTACACGTGACGAACGCCACGTTCGACGGCGTGGTCACGAGCGAGCGTCCGGTTGTCGTCGATTTCTGGGCGCCGTGGTGCGGTCCCTGCCGGGTCATCGGCCCCGTGCTCGACGAGATCGCGCGCGAGGTCGGCGACCAGGCCACGATCGCCAAGGTGAACGTCGACGAGGAGCCGGCGCTGGCGGCGCGCTTCGGCGTGCAGGCGATCCCGCAGCTCGTGTTCTTCAAGCTCGGCCAGGAGAAGGACCGGCTCGTGGGCGCGGCACCCAAGCGGGAGATCGTCAAGCGGCTCGACACGCTCCGCGACTGAGGCGGCCGAGCCGATGATGGACGCGGCAGACGCGGTCGTCATTGGCTCGGGCGCCTTCGGCTCGAGCGCCGCCTATCACCTGGCCCGGCACGGTCTCCGGGTCGCCTTACTCGATCGCTCCCGGCTCGCCTCGCAGACCTCACCCCGCGCCGCCGGCCTCACCAGCCAGGTCCGCGCCACCCCCGCCCTCACCGCGCTCGCGCGCCGCGCGGTCGTGAAGCTCGCGTCGTTCACCGACGAGACCGGCCAGCCCCTGCGGTTCACGCAGAGTGGTGCCCTCAAGATCGCGCGCAACGAGCGCGACGCCGCGCAGCTCGGACGCGAGGTCGAGCGCGGCCGCGAAGCTCGTGTCCCGATTGACTTCATTTCGACCGCGGAGGCGCGGCGGCGGTTGCCGATCCTGCGCGAGCGCGGCATCGTCGCGGTCACGTGGAGCCCCACCGACTGCAACGTCGAGCCGTCCGAGCTTCCGATCGGCTATTGCAGAGCGGCGGAGAAGATCGGCGCGACCCTCTTGCCCCACACGCCGGCCACCGGCTTCGAGATCGGCGCGCGCGGCGTGGAAGGCGTGCGCACGCCGCACGGCACGATCGCCACGCGCGTGGTAGTCGACGCCGCGGGGGCATGGTCGCGCGTCGTCGCGCAGACGCTCGGCGCGCCGCTGCCGGTGGTGCCGACGCGCCATCAACTGTTCATCACCGAGCCGATCCCGGGCGTGGTCCCCGAGTTCCCGATCGCGCGCGTCATCGACGCGCACGTCTACGTGCGCCACGAGCGCGGCGGCCTCATGCTGGGCGGCTACGAGTCCGATCCGCTGCAGGTCGACGCGGCGGCTCTGTCGCCCGCGTTCGACATGGCCGAGCTGCCGCTCGACATCGAGGTGCTCCGGCGGCTGGCGGCGAGCGTCGCGGACCAGTTCCCGATCTTCCAGGACTCCGCGATCCGGATCGCCGAGCATCGCGGCGGCTTGCCGACGCTCACCACCGACGACCGCTACCTGGTCGGGCCACTGCCCGGCATCGCGGGCGCCTGGGTGATGAGCGGCTGCTGCGTGGGGGGCCTCAGCGCTTCGCCCGCGCTGGGCGAGGCCCTCGCCGAGTGGATCGTCGACGGGGTCCCGGGGCTCGATCTCTCGGAGATCTCGACCGCGCGCTTCGCCGGACGCGAGCTCGACGAGGCCGAGCTACGCGAGCGCTGCCGGCAGGCCTACGCGACGCACTACCGGGCCGATCGCGAGTAGGGCGCGACCACCGTCGCGAACGCGCTCACGAAGCGCCGCATGTCTTCCCGCGTGCCGATCGCGAGACGGAAGCTTCCATCGATGACCGGCTTCTTGGCCATGCTCCGCACGAGGATCCCCTGCTCGCGCAAGGTCCGGACAGCGGCCTCGCAATCTCCCGGCGGCCACACCAGGAGATAGTTGCCGCCGTCTCCCGCGCAACGCACGCCGAGAGGGCCGAGCTCGCCGATCGTCCACTCGCGGGCCGCGAGCACCTCGGCGACGTACCGTCGCGTGTGGTCGACGTCGGCCAGCGCGGCCTTGCCCGCGACGACGGCCAACATGTTGATGTCGTACGGTCCCGTCACTCGGCGCAGTCGCTCGACGATGCTCGGATGGCCGATCGCGAATCCCAGCCGCAGCGCGGCGAGCCCGGCGGCCTTCGACAGGGACTGGAGCGCCACCACGTTGTCCAGCTCGAGCGCCGCCGGCATGACCGACTGGCCGGTGAAGGCGACGTAGAGCTCGTCGACGACCACCAGGGTCTGCGGCGCGGTGCGCGCGAGCGCCACAAGAGTGGACGGCTCCACGAGCGTCCCCGTAGGATTATTCGGGTTACAGACGAAGAGCAGCCGCGGCCGCGACTCGAGCTTCCTCGTGATCGCCGCGAGCGGGAACCGCAAATCCTCCGGGTAGAGGACCTCGTCGATCACCATGCCCTGCTGCTGCGCGCACGGCTCGTAGTAGCCGAAGGTCGGTGCCGTGGTCAGGAACGTGCTGCCCTTCTCGCCGTAGGCGTCGAAGATCGCGCGGATCACCGCGTCGACGCCGTTGAACGCCTCGACGGCGCGCTCGGGCACGCCGAGGGTCTGCGCGTACGCCGCGTTGAGGCCGGCGTACTCCGGATAGGCGGCGTACGCATCCGGCGGCAGGCTTCGGATCGCCTCGATCACGCGAGGACTCGGCCCGACCGTGCTCTCGTTGAAGTCGAGTCGCAAGAACGGCCGGCGCCCTTCGAGCGGCGCCACGTACGGCGTGAGGGATTCGACCTCCGCCTTGGCCCGGATCACTTCTTCTTCAGCTCGGGGATGACGTGCTTGCCGAACATCTCGATCGACGTCATCACCTTCTCGTGCGGCACGGTCTCGGTCGCCATCAGGAACTGCAGCTCGTCGACGCCGGCTTCCTCGTGGATACCGATCCCGCGCAGGCAGCTCTCCGGATCGCCGGCCACCAGCACGCCGCGCTCGACCAGGGTGTCGGCGTCGATCTGGTTCCACAGGGCCGACGCGATCTGGCCGGATCCGCCGGAGAGATCCACCTCGGGCGCGCCCGCGGCGCCTTCGGTCTTCAGGTAGCGTGAGAAATTAGCTCTCAAATGGTCGGGCACGCCGCCCCACGAGGCGACGAGCTGCTCGTAGAGATGGGTCTGGTCCTTCAGATACGGCCGATCCGGCCCGAAGAAGGTTCGGAGCGATTTGGCCGCCAGCTCGCGCGCGCCCTTGCCATCCGAGTCGCAAAGCGCCATCGTCGAGCTCAGCCACTGGTCGTTGATGAACTTCCCGACCGGCGTGGCGTGCCGCACGCGCTCCTTGTACTGCTTGATGTGCGGCGCCAGGTACGAGGGCGCCGCCACGCTCAACGCCATCACGCCGATGCCCAGCTCGGCGGCGAGCTCATACGTGGCCGGCTGCAGCGCGGCGACCCAGATCGGCGGGTGCGGCTTCTGATAGGGCTTCGGCCGCACGTCGCGCGGCGGCACCTTCCAGAACTTCCCCTCCGCCGAGAACAGGCCGTCCTCCCAGGCCCGCGGAATCATGCGGAGCGACTCTTCCCACATCGCGCGCGTATCGCGCGGATCGATCCCCATGCCCGTCTGCTCGTACGGCGCCGAGCGTCCGGTGCCGAACTCGACCCGCCCGCCCGAGATGTGGTCGACCATCGCCACCCGCTCGGCGACTCGCGCCGGATGGTGATACGGCAGGATCACGACGCCGAAGCCCAGCCGGATGCGCTTGGTCAGCTGGCTCAGCGCACCGAAGATGACCTCCGGGCACGGCGACATCGAGAAGCCCGTCAGGAAGTGGTGTTCGACGAACCAGATGGTGTCGAACCCCATGCGGTCGGCGAGCACGCACTGCTCGAGCGTCTCCTTGATGACCGCGTGGTCGTCGACCACGGGCCGCTGCATCTCGTAGGCCAGGCTCAGTCTCATTCGATCCTCCGCAATCGGGATGGCGAGTAAGAAGAGTAGCAACAAGAGGCACGGAGGGGCCACACACTTGACAGGCCACCCCGTTCGCCAGATCCTCGCGCATCGCTCGGGGGAGATCCAATCACTCGGGAGGATGACGATGGCCGCCCGCGCCGGCAAGCAATTCCTGGGACGGCTTCGCAACACGAAGCGGGAGCTCTGGGTCGAAGGCGAGCGCGTCCACGACGTCACCAGCCATCCGGCCCTCGCGGGTGCCGCGCAGACGCTCGCCGGCATCTTCGATCGCCAGCACGCCTTCCCCGAGGACTGCTTGACCCCCGATCCCGAGACCGGCGAGCCCGTCAACGTGGGACACATGATCCCTCGCTCGGTCGACGATCTGAAGCGCCGCAATCGCGGGCTCGCGCGGATCGCGGAAGCCACCGTCGGGCTCATGGGTCGCACGCCCGACTACATGAACGTCAAGTTCGCCAGTTTCGCGTCGCGGCCTCAGGACTGGCGCGCCGAGGGCCGGAAGTGCCGGTGCCCGAGCAGCCGCCGCCCGACCAGCCCGTGAAGACCGAGCCCGTCGCGGGGGTCGCCGTGAGCACGATCGAGCTGCGCGATGGGAAGCTCGCCGAGCACATCGTGCCGCACGCGATGCCGGCGGGCGCGCTCGTCACCGTACCGTTGCCGAGACCGGCGCGGACCACCGCCAACGTCACCGGAGCGGGAGCGAAGGCGGCGCTCACCGCCGTCGCGGTCGTCAAGGTCAGCGCGCAGCTACCGGTGCCCGAGCAGCCGCCGCCCCAGCCCGTGAAGACCGAGCCCGTCGCGGGGATCGCCGTGAGCGTGACCTTGGTTCCCGAGGCGAAGGAGGCGGAGCACGCGCTCCCGCAGCTGATCCCGGCGGGCAAGCTCGTCACGGAGCCGCTGCCCGTACGGGTCACGGTCAACGAGACGGGCGTGGCCGCGGCGGGAAACTCGTAAGCACCGATGTCGGACGCCGTGCCCTGGGGACGCACAGCGCCCTCCAGATCCTCGGTCACGGTGGCGAGCATCGCGCCCGCATCGCGCGCCGGCGAGGTGGAGCTGAGGTGGTAGTCGCCGGCGGCGAAATCGACGAAGAGCATCGCGCGAGGGTCAGCCGCGTGCTGCCGCCGTCGGTCGTGAATCGATCCATGACCACGTTGTAGTCGCTGACGAAGCCGGCCAGGCTGTCGGCGCAGATGTCGATGCTGCCGCGGGAGGCGTGCAGGTTGTAGAAGATGTTGTTGCGCACGGTGTTGCCGGTGCTGCCGTTCTGGATGTTGAGCGCCCAGCGGCCGTCGGAGGCCTGCACGATGGTGTTGTTCAGCGACGTGGTTGTTGCGCGCCGGCTGCCCGCCGTCGATGCGGTACAGCGAGATGCCGCTGGCGTGGTTGTCGTAGAGCAGGTTGTTCCGGATGAGCGAGTTCTGCACGCCGTCGCAGTTGATGCCGGAGCCGCCGCCGACCCCGTTGTCGTAGATGATGTTGCCTCGACCAGCGCGCCGGAGATGATGCCGTCGCCGCCCTGGCTCAGATCGCCGTTCATGTGGATGCCGTTGGCGCGGTTGCCCCACACGACGTTGCTGCGGATCGACGGGCCGGTCGCCGCTGTTGGAGACGTAGATGCCGTGCTCGGCCTGCGAGCGCGTCATGACGTTGTTCTCGATCAGCAGATCGTCGCTGAAGCCGGTGAAGATGCCCCAGCGTCCGTTGTGGTCACCGGTGTTGCCGCGGATGGTGACGTGGTGGTTCAGCACGGAGCGGATGCCCGCCCGCGGCAGGCCGGTCACCGTGAAGCCCTCGATGACGACGTAGTCGCGCCCTCGAGGTTGATGCCGTCGGGCGTCGTCGGGTTCTGCGTGTCGACGATCGCGCCGGGCTCGCCGCGGAAGGTGATGGGATCGGTCGCCGTGCCGCTCGTCATCAGATAGAATCCGCATAGCGTCCGGCTCGCACGATCACCAGATCGCCGGCCCGCACGGTGTTGGCGGCCTTCTGAAGCGTGCGCCATGGGCTCGCGATCGAGCCGCCGCCGCGTCGTTGCCCGCCGGATCGACGTAGAACGTCCGCAGAGGTGCGGCGGCCGCCACATGCGGCGCCGACGCGAGACCCAAGAGTGCGAGGCCGGCGGCGAGCGCGAATATCCGGAAGCGACGAACCATGTCGACTGGATGAAGCACCGGAGGTGCCAGGTCGACTGCGCGTAAGCTCCCGGCGCGCATGACCGAACCGGCCCTCGCACGGTGTCAGAACGGCGGCAGTCGCGCCGGGACGTCACCGCGGCGACAGGCTCTGTGAGATGCTTCACGCCATGCCGCCCTCTCCAGACGTCATCGTCGCGATCGGTCAGCTGCTGCTGCCGCTCCTGGACACGCTCGAGCGGGTCATCTGGGTGCAGCGCCATCTCTTTCCTCCGTTTGCCCCACGCCTGGCCGAGGAGCTGGCGCCATGCGCCGAGGCTGTCGGCGAGCCCCTGAGCGCCTTCGAGAAGGTCGAGTGGCCGGACGATCTCAAGTTCATGCGCGAGCGCCTCATCAACGTGGGGCGGCAGACGGTCGATCTGGTCACCGCGTTCGTCGACGCCGCGCGCGCCCCGGACAATCCCATCGACCTCTATCGCGCGCTGCGACGCTTCGCGCGCATCCAGGAGACTCTCTATCCGCTGGCGCCCGCGTTCGAGCCGGTGAGCCGCTGGTTCCTCGAGCCGGCGCGCCGCGACGACGACGCGCTGGTCGCGCGCCTGCGCGAGGGTGCCTTGCGCGACGACGAGGCGCGCGTGGGCGTGCTGCACGCCTCGAACGAACGCGACGCGCGAGGCGGCTTTTCGGTGTACGTGCCCGAGCAGTGGGACGGAGAGACCGCGATGCCGCTGGTGGTCGCGCTCCACGGCGGCAGCGGCCACGGCCGCGACTTTCTCTGGAGCTGGCTCGCCGACGCGCGCTCGCGCGGCGTGCTGCTGATGGCGCCGACGGCGCGCGACCGCACCTGGTCGATCATGGGCATGGAGGATGTCGACGCCGACGGAATCAAGCGGATGGTCGAATCGGTCGCGGCTCGCTATCCGGTCGACCGCTCGCGCGTGCTACTGACCGGAATGTCCGACGGCGGGACGTATAGCTTGCTGTGCGGCCTTCGCGACGCCGAGACGCCGTTCACCCACCTGGCGCCGGCCTGCGGCGTGCTGCACCCGTTTCTCCTCGCGGGCGACGGGCTCGCGCACGCCGTGGGCCGGCCGATCTACATGATCCACGGCGCGCTCGACTGGATGTTCCCGGCGTCGACGGCGCACATCGGGCGCGACGCGTTGCAGGCCGCCGGTGCGCGGCTCGTCTACCGCGAGATAGATGACCTCTCCCACACCTACCCGCGAGACGAGAATCCGAAGATCCTCGACTGGCTGACGAGCGAGGGCACCGCGCCTACGGCTTGAGGATCACGCGCGTCGCGGCCGTGCCCGCGTTCTTGCCCTGCCACTCCGCGAACGCGAACGCCTTGTTGACGTCCGCCAGCGGGAAGCTGTGCGAGACGACCTTCGAGAGCGGGTACTTGTCCCGTGTGCGCACGAGGAACTCGAGCGCGCTCGGCATGATCCACGGGTTGTAGTGCATGAGCCCCGTCCACTTGATCTGCTGGGAGATCACCTTGATGGCGGGGAAGCTCACGGCCTGCGGAACGATGTTGCCGATGTCGACGAACTTGCCGCCCACGCGCACCATGTCGAGCCCTTCGACGGTCGCCGCGGCGATGCCGACCACCTCGACCACCACGTCGGCGCCGCGCCCGTCGGTGAGGTCCTTCACGCGCTGGACGCGCGCTTCCGGCGTCGGCAGCTCGTTCATGTCGATGATGTCGGTCGCGCCGCACTTCTTCGCGAAGTCCAGGCGCAGCGGCTGCTTGTCGATCGAGACGACCTTCGACGCGCCCTTCTCCGCGGCGATGGCCGCCGCGTAGATGCCGAGACCGCCCGCTCCCTGGATGACCACGACGTCGCCGAACTGCATGTTGGCGTACTCGAGCCCGTGGAGCACCTGGCACATCGCGCAATTCACCGGAGGAATCGCCTCGTCCGGCAGGATGTCGGGCACCTTGAAGACGTAGTGCCCGGGCGGCAGGAAGTAATACTCGGCGTAGCCGCCGTCACAGTACGGGTACTCGTTCAAGGTGAACTGCATGCTCCGGCGCTGGCGGTGCGGGCAGGCGTGATGCTCGCCGCGCACGCACCAGTAGCAGCGATTGCACGGCGTGAAGAACGGAAACGCGACGCGATCGCCCTCCTTCAGCGGCCGACGGAGCGAGTCGGTCGTGACACCCTTTCCGAGGCTGTGCACCACCCCGGTGAACTCGTGGCCGGGCACCCGGCGCATATCGGGGCCCGAATAGTTACCGTCGTTGCGCCAGTAGTGAAGGTCGGATCCGCAAATGGCAGCAGCCGTGTTCTTGATGAGAATGCCGCCGGGCTCGACCTCCGGGGTCGGCAGGGTCTCGAGCTCCAGTGGCTTTCCAGGCTGGTTGAGTACGACGGTCAATCCCTTCGGCACCGGCGTGTCCTCCCTGATGGCGTTAGACGAAGTCGATCGGCGTCCCGGTCCGGGTCGCCCGGCCCCTATCCTAATGGAAGTCGCCTCGCAGTTCTCTTCATCAACACACGGCTCTTCAGCCACGTCCCGGCTCTGACGGCGTGTAAGAACTACTCTGTAGAGATTACCGGGGGTAACCTGCTACTCTTGTGCTGGGATGTGTAAAAACAAAGGCTTACACCGTGTGATCTCTGCATTATCCCTGGCGCCGGTTTTGCTGTCGCAAGCCCACCCGGGCGATTACCTGATTTACGCCCCGGAATCCCCTGCTCGATACTCGACAGCGCAGGGCTGTGTTTGGATGCCGTCGCGGATGGCGATCCGCCGGCCGAGGCACCTGAAGAAGGAGCGTCAGAGATGACTCGTGTCGTCCAGGCGTCGACCAGGGTTGACCTTCCGAGCTTTCTGAGTGCCCTCAAAGCCGTCCGCGAGGGCGACTTCTCGGTCCGGCTGCCCGACCACTGGACTGGGGTCGCGGGAAAGGTCGCCGACACATTCAACGAAGTGGTCGAGATGAACCAGCGCCTGGCCTCCGAGCTCGAGCGCCTCCGCGTCGCGATTGGACAGCACGGACGGATCAACGAGCGCGCGTCGGTCGGGCCCGTCTCCGGCGCGTGGGCAGACTCGGTCGCGAACGTGAACTCGCTGGTCGCGAGCCTCGTGCAGCCGACCAGCGAGGCCGCGCGCGTGATCGGCGCGGTGGCCAAGGGCGACCTCTCGCAGAGCATGTCGCTCGATGCCGACGACCACCCGCTGGAGGGCGAGTTCCTCCGCACCGCCAAGACGGTCAACCTCATGGTCGAGCAGCTCCGCTCCTTCGCGGCGGAAGTCACGCGCGTCGCGCGCGAGGTCGGCACCGAGGGCAAGCTCGGCGGCCAGGCCGACGTCCGCGACGTGGCCGGCACGTGGAAAGATCTGACCGATTCGGTCAACTCGATGGCGGGCAATCTCACGGCTCAGGTCAGGAACATCGCCGAGGTCACCACCGCCGTCGCCAACGGCGACCTGTCTCGCAAGATCACCGTCGACGTGCGCGGCGAGGTGCTCGAGCTCAAGAACACGATCAACACGATGGTCGATCAGCTCCGCTCGTTCGCCGCCGAAGTCACGCGCGTGGCGCGCGAAGTCGGCACCGAGGGTAAGCTCGGCGGCCAGGCCGACGTCCGCGACGTGGCCGGCACCTGGAAGGATCTCACCGACTCCGTCAACTCGATGGCCGGCAACCTCACCGCCCAGGTCCGCAACATCGGCGAGGTCACCACCGCCGTCGCCAACGGCGACCTCTCCCGAAAGATCACCGTCGACGTGCGCGGCGAGGTGCTCGAGCTCAAGAACACGATCAACACGATGGTCGACCAGCTCCGCTCGTTCGCCGCCGAAGTCACGCGCGTCGCCCGCGAGGTCGGCACCGAGGGTAAGCTCGGCGGCCAGGCGCGCGTCGAGGGCGTGTCCGGCACGTGGCGCGACCTCACGGACAGCGTCAACTCGATGGCCGGCAACCTGACCGCGCAGGTCCGCAACATCGCCGAGGTCACCACCGCCGTCGCCAACGGCGACCTCTCACGCAAGATCACCGTCGACGTCAAGGGCGAGATCCTCGAGCTCAAGAACACCGTCAACACGATGGTCGACCAGCTCAGCTCCTTCGCCGCCGAAGTGACGCGCGTGGCTCGGGAGGTCGGCACCGAGGGCAGGCTCGGCGGCCAGGCCGACGTCCGCGACGTCGCCGGCACCTGGAAGGACCTGACCGATTCGGTCAATTCCATGGCCGGCAACTTGACCTCGCAGGTGCGCAACATCGCCGACGTGACGAAGGCCGTCGCGAACGGCGACCTCTCGAAGAAGATCACCGTGAACGTGCGCGGCGAGATCCTCGAGCTCAAGAACACGATCAACACGATGGTCGACCAGCTCAGCTCCTTCGCGGCCGAGGTCACGCGCGTCGCCCGCGAGGTCGGCACCGAGGGCAAGCTCGGCGGTCAGGCCGACGTGCGCGGAGGGGCCGGCACCTGGAAGGACTTGACCGACTCGGTCAACTCGATGGCCGGCAACCTCACCGCGCAGGTCCGTAACATCGCCGAGGTCACCACCGCAGTCGCCAACGGCGACCTCTCGCGCAAGATCACGGTCGACGTGCGCGGCGAGATCCTCGAGCTGAAGGACACGGTCAACCGCATGGTCGACCAGCTCCGCTCGTTCGCCGCCGAAGTCACGCGCGTGGCCCGGGAGGTCGGCACCGAGGGCAAGCTCGGCGGCCAGGCCGACGTCAAGGACGTCGCCGGCACCTGGAAGGACCTCACCGATTCGGTCAACTCGATGGCCGGCAACCTGACGGCCCAGGTCCGCAACATCGCCGACGTCACCAAGGCCGTCGCCGCCGGCGATCTCTCCCGCAAGATCAGCGTCGACGTGCGCGGCGAGATCCTCGACCTCAAGGACACCGTCAACCGCATGGTCGACCAGCTCCGCTCCTTCGCGGCGGAGGTCACCCGCGTCGCCCGCGAGGTCGGCACCGAGGGCAAGCTCGGCGGCCAGGCCGACGTCAAGGACGTCGCCGGCACCTGGAAGGACCTCACCGACAACGTCAACTCGATGGCGAGCAACCTGACGGCGCAGGTCCGCAACATCGCCGACGTCACCAAGGCCGTCGCCGCCGGCGACCTCTCCCGCAAGATCAGCGTCGACGTCCGCGGCGAGATCCTCGACCTCAAGGACACCGTCAACCGCATGGTCGACCAGCTCCGCTCCTTCGCGGCGGAAGTCACCCGCGTCGCCCGCGAGGTCGGCACCGAGGGCAAGCTCGGCGGCCAGGCCGACGTCAAGGACGTCGCCGGCACCTGGAAGGACCTCACCGACAACGTCAACTCGATGGCGAGCAACCTGACGGGCCAGGTGCGCGGCATCGCGCGCGTCGTGACCGCCGTGGCCAACGGCGACCTCCGCCGCAAGCTCACGCTCGAGGCCAAGGGCGAGATCGCCGAGCTCGCCGACACGATCAACTCCATGATCGACACGCTCGCGACCTTCGCCGACCAGGTCACCTCGGTCGCGCGCGAGGTCGGCGTCGAGGGCAAGCTCGGCGGCCAGGCGCGCGTGCCGGGCGCCGCCGGCACCTGGAAGGATCTGACCGACAACGTGAACCAGCTCGCCGCCAATCTCACCACACAGGTCCGCGCGATCGCGGAAGTGGCCACCGCGGTGACCACCGGGGACCTGACGCGAGAGATCGCGGTAGCGGCACGAGGCGAGGTGGCCGTCCTCAAGGACACCACCAACGAGATGATCCGCAACCTCCGGGAGACGACGCAGAAGAACAGCGAGCAGGACTGGCTCAAGACCAACCTCGCCAAGTTCAGCCGGATGCTGCAGGGTCAGAAGGACCTGCTCGACGTCGGCCGGCTCATCCTGTCCGAGCTGGCGCCGGTCGTGTCGGCCCACCGCGGCGCGTTCTATCTCCTCGACGCGTCGGACGAGCAGCGGCAGCGGCTCAAGCTGCTCGCCGGCTACGCGCTCGAGGCCGAGGCGCCGACCGAGTTCCGGATCGGCGAGGGGCTAGTCGGGCAGTCCGCCCGCGAGAAGCGCGGGCTCCTCCTCGACAACGTGCCCTCGAGCTACGTCCGCATCAGCTCGGGCCTCGGCGGCGCCACGCCGGCGAGTCTGATCATCCTGCCCGTGCTCTTCGAGGGTGACGTCAAGGGCGTGATCGAGCTGGCGTCGTTCGACCGCTTCAGCCCGACACACAAGGCCTTCCTCGACCTGCTCGTGGAGAGCATCGGGATCGTCATCAATACGATCGAGGCCAACATGCGCACGGAGGCGCTGCTGGCCCAGTCGCAGTCGTTGGCCTCCGAGCTCGGCCAGACCAACCAGGAGCTCCAGGAGAAAGCCCAGCTCCTCGCGCACCAGAACGCGGAGGTCGAGCGAAAGAACCGCGAGGTGGAGCTGGCCCGTCAGGCGCTCGAGGAGAAGGCGGCGCAGCTCGCGCTGACGTCGAAGTACAAGTCGGAATTCCTCGCCAACATGTCGCACGAGCTCCGCACACCGCTGAACAGTCTGCTGATCCTCTCCGATCAGCTCTCGAAGAACCCCGACGGCAACTTGAGCTCACGGCAGACGGAGTTCGCCAAGACCATCCATGCGTCCGGGAATGACCTGCTGAACCTCATCAACGACATCCTCGATCTGTCCAAGATCGAGTCCGGGACGGTCGTCGTCGACGTGGGCGAGATGGTGTTCGCCGACCTGCACCACTTCGTCGAGCGGACGTTCAGTCATCTGGCCGAGGCCAAGGGCCTGGAGTTCGCCATCCAGCTCCAGCCCGATCTGCCGCGCGCCATCCACACGGACGCCAAGCGCCTGCAGCAGATCCTCAAGAATCTGCTATCCAACGCGTTCAAGTTCACCCGCCACGGCCGGGTGGACCTCACCATCGGTCTGGCGAGCCCGGGCGAGCTGGGGCACGGCGTCCTCGAAGGACGCGGCCCCGCCGTCGCGTTCTCCGTCGCCGATACCGGAATCGGCATCCCGACGGAAAAGCAGCAGATCATCTTCGAGGCCTTCCAGCAGGCCGACGGCAGTACCAGCCGCACGTATGGCGGCACCGGACTCGGTCTGGCGATCAGCCGCGAGCTCTCGCGCCTGCTCGGCGGCGAGATCCATCTCGTGAGCGCGCAGGGGCACGGCTCCACCTTCACGCTCTACCTGCCGACGACCTACACGCCGCCGGCGACGCCGCGCCGGCCGGTCGCCGACGCCACGGGCGTCGCTCAGGTGCCGGCGACGCGCGTGCCCGTTGCCGCCGTGCTCGCCGAGGCCGCGACGGCGACCGCCGTCGAGGAGGAGAGCGACGACCGGCGCGCCATCCAGCCGGGGGATCGTGTCCTGCTCATCGTCGAGAACGACGCGGCGTTCGCGCGCGCCCTCCTGGACGAAGCGCACGCGCAAGGCTTCAAAGGGGTGATCACCTCGTTCGGCGCCGCGGCCCTCAGCCTGAGCCAGGACTTCCGGCCGATGGCAATCACGCTCGACATCTCACTGCCGGACATCAACGGCTACTGGGTGCTCGAGCGCATCAAGAACGACATGGCGACCCGCCACATCCCGGTCTACGTCATCACCACCGACGATGACGCCGAGCGCGGCCTCCGGCTCGGGGCTCGGCTGGTCATCACCAAGCCGCTCGCCACCGGCGAGGCGCTCGAGCAGGCCGTGGCGGTGATCAAGCGCCACGCCGACGAGGCCACGCGCGATCTGCTGATCGTCGAGCCGGACGCGCCGCGGCGCGAGCAGCTCGTGGCCCTGCTGGGCGGGTCCGACGTCAGCATCACCGCGGTCGGGACCGGCGCCGACGCCATCGCGGCCCTCGAGCGCCGCGCGCCCGAGTGCGTGGTGCTGAATCCGCGCCTCCCGGACGCGACGCCGCTTGACGTGGCGAAGTACGTGCTCAAGAGCGGGCCCGCGCGCACCGCCTCGGTGCTGCTCTACGGCGACGCCGACGGTGACGAACACGTCGAGGCGATCAAGCGCGCCCTGCCGGGATTGACGGTCAAGGACGTGCGCACCGAACAGCGGCTCCTGGACCAGACGGCGCTCTATCTGCACCGGCGCTTCACCGACCTCTCGCCGGCGCAGCGCCGCATCCTCACCGACCTGCACGGTGGCAGCCGGGCACTCGGGGGCAAGAAAGCCCTGATCGTCGACGACGACATCCGCAACATCTTCGCGCTCACCAGCGTGCTCGAGGAGCACCACATGCTCGTCGTGTCCGCCGAGAACGGGCGGGACGCCGTCAAGGCGCTGCAGGCCAACCCGGACATCGACGTGGTGCTCATGGATATCATGATGCCGGAGATGGACGGGATGGAGACCACACGCCAGATCCGACGGGATCCCCAGTCCAAGGACGTCCCGATCATCGCGGTCACCGCCAAGGCCATGAAGGGCGATCGGGAGAAGTGCATCGAGGCCGGCGCCTGGGACTATCTGGCGAAGCCGGTCGATCCCGAAGAGCTCGTCGCCATGCTGAGGGCATGGCTGGTCCGCTAGCGGTGGCGGAGATCGGTACGCGAGTGCGATGAGCGCGGTTGAAGGGCCCGGCGGCGACCCGCCGCCGCTCCTTCCGGCGTCGAGGGAGCGCGTCAACATCCTGATCGTCGACGACACGCCCGCGCAGCGCATGGCGGTCGAGCTGGTGCTGGCCGAGCTCGAGGAAAACGTCGTCGCCGTCGACTCGGGGCGCGAGGCGCTGCGCTACCTGCTGGACCACGACGTCGCGGTGATCCTGCTCGACGTCAACATGCCGGAGATGGACGGCTTCGAGACCGCCGCCCTGATCCGGCAGCGGCCGCGAACGCGCAACGTCCCCATCATCTTCCTGACCGCGGACACCGACGAGCTCCACGCCGCCCACGGGTACTCGCTCGGGGCCGTCGACTACCTGTTCAGCCCGTTCTTGCCGGAGATCCTGCGCACCAAGGTGAAGGTGTTCGTCGAGCTCGCGCGGATGCACGCTCAGGCGCGCCGTCACGCGGAAGAGCGGGTGGCGCTGGCGGCCGAGCAAGCCGCCCGCGCTGCCGCGGAGGCCAACAACGTCCGGCTGGGCGTGCTAGCCGAGGCGACGCGGGTGCTGACCCGACCCCTCGAGAGCGCCTCGATCGCCGGCGATCTGCTCCGCGCGGTGCTGCCGTTCATGGCCGATCTGGCCGGCGTCATGCCCGCCGACGCCGGCCGAGCGTCCGACGCCGACAGCATGTGGCTCCGGGTCGACGACGCCGGCCGGCTCGGCGCGCCGCCGGCAGGGGCCGCCGCGCCGCGCGAGATCGTCGACGCGATCGCGCGCGTGATCGCCAGCCAGAAGCTCGAGACCTTGACCACGAAGGACGGCAACGCGACGTGGGCGATCGTCGCGCCGCTGCCCGCGCGCGGGACGTCGCTCGGCGCGATGGCCTTCGCCATGCTCGACTCGGGCCGCCGCTACACCACCGCCGATATCGACCTCGTCCGCGATCTGGCGAACCGCACCGCCATCGCCCTCGACAACCGGCGTCTCTATCGCGAGATCGAGGAGCGCGACCGTCGCAAGGACGAGTTCCTGGCGATGCTCGCTCACGAGCTCAGAAATCCGCTTGCGGCGATCAGCAACGCGGTGGCGGTGCTCGAGAAGCTCGGCCGCCCGGACGACGACACCGTCCGGATCCGGATGATCATCGGGCGCCAGACCCACCATCTGGCGCGCCTCGTGGACGATCTGCTCGACGTCGCCCGGGTGACGACCGGGCGGATCGTCGTCGAGCGCCAGCCGGTCGCGTTCGGCGACGTGGCCCGGCGGGCGCTCCAGGCCTTCGAGGCGGCCGGCAAGACGGCGCAGCACGAGGTCGTTCTGAAGGCCGACTCCGTCTGGGTGATCGGCGACGCGTCGAGGCTCGAGCAGGTCGTGGCGAATCTCCTGGATAACGCGCTCCGCTATACCGCGCGAGGCGGCCGTGTGGTCGTGAGCGTGCAGCGGGACGCCGCCGAGGCGGTGCTGCGCGTCAGCGATACCGGCCGTGGAATCCCGGCCGCCCTGCTGCCTCAGATCTTCGACCTGTTCGTGCGTGGGGGCAGCGCGAGCCACGCGCGCGCCGACGGCCTCGGCCTGGGCCTGACCCTCGTCCGGCGGCTGGTCGAGCTGCACGGCGGCTCGGTCGAGGCGCTCAGCGCGGGTGAAGCGCTCGGTAGCGAGTTCGTCGTTCGCTTGCCCGCGAGCGCCGCGCCGAGCGCGCCGGCCACGGCGTCGGCGTCGTCCTCGTCTCGCCCGACGCGCATTCTGGTCGTCGAGGACAACGACGACGCGCGCGAGAGCCTGCGTCTCCTGCTCGAGCTGGACGGCCACGAAGTGAAGGCCGCGGTCAGCGGCGAGGACGGTCTCGATCACGCGCGGGGCGGCGATTTCACGATCGCCCTGGTCGATCTCGGTCTGCCCGGCATCGACGGCTTCGAGGTCGCCCGGCGATTGCGCGCGATGTCGCACGGCACCGAGGTCCGGCTGGTGGCGATCAGCGGATACGGGCAGCCCGTCGATCGTACGCGCGCGCATGCCGCCGGCTTCGACGCGCACCTCGTCAAGCCCGTCGACACGGATCATCTCCGGTCGGTCCTCGCCGCGCTCACGCCCGCTTGACGACCCGCGCGAGTTAGCCTAGCCTCGTTCGCACTCGGACGCGCCGAGACGCGCGCCGATAGAGTGAGGAGAGTGTGATGGCCGACGTGCTCACCGTGGTCGCGAAGATTCGGGCGCCAAAGGGTAAGGGCGACGCGCTGGCGACGCTGCTCAAGGAACAGGTGGCCGCGGTGATGAAGGCCGAGCCGGGCTGCATCGTCTACCGGCCGCATCGCTCGACGAAAGATCCCGACCTCTTCATCTTCTACGAGCAGTACAAGGACGACGCCGCGTTCGATGTCCACCGCAAGGCGCCCCACCTCGCCGCGTATCGCGAGCGGCGCGAGAAGGAAGGACTCACCGAGGGGAAGGCCGAGGTGGAGATCTTCAGATCGCTCACCGACTAGAGGCTCGCCCGGCGAGCCCGGCGGCGACGGCCCGGCTGTCGACCTTCGCCGCCCTCAAGACGAGGAACTACGCGCTCTACTGGTCGGGGCTGGTCTTCTATGTCCTCGGCCACCGGGCGGAGTACGTCACCTTCGCGTGGATGACGTGGGAGCTCACGCGCGATCCGCTCTACCTCGGCTATCTCGGCCTGGCCCAGGGTGCGCCGCTCGTCATCTTCCAGCTGCTCGCCGGCGTCCTGGCCGATCGGACGAGCCGCCGCCGGCTGCTACTCATCACGACCACCCTCACCTCGGCGACCCTCGTGCTCGCCTTCGGCCTGATCGTGCTGGGCCTGGCCCGCGTGCCGCATCTGCTCGTGCTCGCGGCGCTCAGCAGCACGTTCCGCGCATTCGACGAGCCGAGCCGGATGGCGCTCGTGCCGCAGCTGATCGACCGCGAGCGGCTGGCCAACGCCATCGCGCTCGGCTCGATCCCCTGGCAGGCCGGCCGGATGATCGGCCCGTCGGTAACCGGTATCCTGATCGCGGCGTTCGGCGGCACGGTCGGCTTCGGGCTCGCGGCGCTCGCGTCGTGCACCGCGCTCGCGCTCTACAGCCGCCTCGACGTCGGTGAAGAGCGGACGACGAGCGACGGGCGGCACGTCCTCGCGCAGCTCGTCGAGGGGCTGAGCTTCGTCGGGCACAACTTCGTGTTCGCGAGCCTGATCAGCCTGGCGCTGTTCAACGCGCTGTTCGGCCTTTCGTACATCACCTTACTGCCCGTCTTCGCGGACACGTATTTCGGGATGGGGTCAACCGGCTACGGGCTCTTGAGCGCCGCGCACGGCGCCGGCTCGATGCTCGGCACCCTGATCATCGCCACGGCCGCCCAGCGTCTCCTCCGCCCGGGCATGCTCATGCTGACCTCCGCGACGTGCATGGGGCTGGCGTTGATGCTCTTCTCGCGGTCGCCCGGCATGGGCTTCGCGATCGCGATGCTCGCACTGACCGGCTTCTGCAGCACGTTCTATCTGACGCACGTGACCACGATCATCCAGCAGAAGGTGCCGGACCACCTTCGGGGCCGCGTCCTGAGCCTCTACTCGCTCTGCTGGAACCTGCTGCCGCTCGGCGGCCTCCTGGCCGGAGCCCTCGCGGCGGCCGTCGACGCGCGCTTCGCGGTGCTGATTGGCGGCGCGCTGGTCGCCGCCAACGCGCTCGTCCTCTTCACCTCACGGCGTCTGCGCGCGATCGGTTAGCGCGGGACCGGCAGCTGCTCGGCGTCGGCCGGCGGCGCCATCTCGAAGGCGTTCAGCGGACCGCGCCAGCCACCAGGGCGGTCGGCCGGGCGGGATGGCGGGTGGGGCCGTTCGACCACGCGGCACGCGTTTGCATTTCCCTGTCGGCTGGGCTCCATCCGGGCGCTTCACGTCCGTTGGCGCGCGACGGGAACGGGTCTCATCGGCCCCACCCGCCACCCCGCCCGGCCAACCGCCCCTCGCTTGACGACGGAACTGGGTACGGCGCAGTATCCCTCGCAATGAGTGCCGGTGGCCAGAGCTCGCCCACGCTGAGCGCGCAGGGGTCGAGCGCGTTCGTCGACGTCAACACGCTGCTCGAGGGGCACGCGCGGCGGCGGCCGGACAAGGTCTTTATCCAGAGTCCGGATCAGGGATCGCGAATCACGTTCGGCGAGTTCGAGGCCCTCACGCGGCGGTTCGTCAACTTCCTCGCCCGCGAGGGCATCGGTCACGGCGATCGCGTGTCGGTGCTGTCCGACAACGGGATCGAAGCGCTGGTCGTGTTCTGGGGGGCGCTCCGGGCGGGCGCGATCGTCAATCCGATCAACGTCGAGATCCGCGAGAAGCACGTCACCCAGATCCTGCACGATGTGACGCCGAAAGCGGTCTTCTGGAGCCGCGAGCTCGCGGCCGATCCGCGGGCACTCGGTACGGGCGGACCGCTCTGGTTCTCGTTCGGAGCGTGGAACGCGCCGGGCGCGGCGGGCGACGACCTCTTCGCGCGTCTGGCCACGGCGTCGGACGCGCCCGTCACCGGACGCCCGGCGCGGACAGACTGGTCCTTGATCGACTACACCTCGGGCACCACCGATGCGCCGAAGGGCGCGATCTGGACCCACGAGGCGTATTTCGCCATGTGCGAGTCGCCGATCGACCGGCTCGAGCTCGGCGAGGCCGACACGATCCTCGACTACCGTCACTTCAGCTGGTCCTCGCCGCAGATCCTCTCGATCGGTCCGGCGATGCTGACCGGCGCCACCCTGGTACTCGCGCGGAAGTTCTCGCAGGCGCGCTTCTTCGACTGGCTTTGCGACTATCGCGTCACGGTCTGCGTCGGCATCCCCACCGTCATCAACATGCTGCTGGCGCGACCGGTGGCCGTGACGAAAGCCGATCTGCCGGCGCTCCGCTTCATGACCTCCTCCACCGCGCCGCTTTCCGTCGACAAGCACCTCGAGTTCGAGAAGACCTACGGCATCCAGATCGTGCAGCTCGCCGGCGGCACCGAGACCGGCTTCATGTGCGGCAACCACCCGGGGCATCGCAAGCTCGGCTCGATCGGGCGGCCGACCCTCAACATCCGCGTGCGCATCCTGGACGACGCCGGCCGCGAGCTCCCGCCCGGCCAGGAGGGCGAGATGGTCGTCAGCGGCCGCCAGCTCGCCTCGGCGTACTGGCAGGGGCCGGACAAGCTCGTGCCGATCCCGCAGGACGGCTTCCGCAACGGCGATCTCGCCCGCCGGGACGACGAGGGCTACGTCTACATCACCGGCCGCAAGAAGGACATCATCATCAAGGGCGGCGTCAACATCGCCTCGCTCGAGATCACCAATTGCCTGCTCGAGCACCCCGACGTCGCCGACGCCGGCACGCTCGGCGTGCGGGACGACATCTACGGCGAGGTCCCAGTGGGATTCGTCGCGTTGCGCCCAGGTCGAAGCCCCGGCGACGCGGCGCTGCTCGAGCACTGCCGCGCCAAGCTCGTGGCCTTCAAGGTGCCGGCGGCCATCGTCGTCGTCGATGCCGTCCCGAAGAACGCGAACGGCAAGGTCGACCGCGAGGCGCTGGCCGCCGTGTGGCGCAACCGGTAGACCGTTGACCCCGCGCTACGGCCTGAGCCTCCCGAATCGCGGCGTCCTCTTCGGCGCCACGAACGTGGACGAGCTGCTGGCTCTCTCGGAGCAGGCCGACGCTTCGGGCGCCATCGATTCGATCTGGGTCGGCGACAGCCTCTTCGCCAAGCCGCGTCTCGAATCGCTCGTGCTGCTCTCGGCCATCGCGGCGCGCACCCGGCGCGTTCGGCTCGGCACGTGCTGTCTTTCGACATTTCCCCTGCGAGATCCGCTGTTCCTCGCCGCCCAGTGGGCCGCGCTCGATCACGTGTCGAGCGGGCGAATGATTCTCGGCGCGTGTGTAGGCGGAAGCCTGCCGCGCGAAAAAGCCGAGGCGGAGTTCGCACCGTTCAAGGTGAGGCTCGCCGATCGCGGGCCCCGGCTCGAGGAGGGCATCGTGATCCTCCGGCGACTGTGGACCGAGGAGCGCGTGACCCACGAGGGCCGCTTCTACCAGTTTCGCGACCTGACGCTCGAGCCCAAGCCCGTCCAGAAGCCGTGCCCGCCGATCTGGATCGCCACCAATCCGAAGCCCGAGCTGACCAAGCACCACATCATGGATCGCGCACTCCAGCGCGTGGGCCGGCTGGCCGACGGCTGGATGACCGACAACACGCCGGTCACGCGATTCAAGGAGCGCTGGGCGCTGATCCGGGACACCGCGAGGGAAGCCGGGCGCTCGACCGAATCGATGGAGGCCGCGCTGCACCTCATGGTCAACATCAACGACGACCGCCAGGCGGCGTTCGAGGAAACGGTCAAGTTCCTGCACACGTACTACAGCCCGGCGATGACGCGCGAGTACATCGAGGGCTGGCTGGCGTACGGGTCGCCCGCGGCCGTCCTGGAGAAAATCCACGCCTACGTCGAAGCCGGCTGCACGACGCCGATCCTACGATTCGCGTCGTGGGACCAGAAGGGACAGCTCGCCCGAGCGCTCGCTGACGTGATGCCGTCGGCGCTCGCCCTCCGCGTCCCGGCCTGACGCCGGCCGGTCTCAGCTCGGGATACCGGCCGTGACCGTGATCTCGACCAGGAGCTCCGGCGAGTTCAGCGCTGCCGACACCGTCGTCCGCGCCGGCTTGTTGGTCGGGAAGTACTTCGCGTACTCCTCGTTGTAGGCCGCGACGTCCTCGCGCTTGGTCAGGTGCGTCGTCACCGTCAGCACGTTGTCGAGCGAGGTGCCGGCGGCCGCCAAAATCGTCTTGATCCGCTCGAGCACGTTGCGGGTCTGCTCGCGGATGTCCTTGCCCACCTCGCCGGTGACCGGATGGCGGCCGGTCTGGCCCGAGACGAACACGAGGTTCCCGAACTTGGTGGCCAGCGACAGGTTCGGATTGGCCGCCGCCGCGGTGACCTGAACGATCTCTTTCTTCGGCATCGTCGTCTCCTCGAACGCGGGCGTGCCGCGGCCGGCTAGCCCTGCCGTACTTTCGGGAAGACTTCCTCGGCCAGCATGTGCAGCTCCTCCAGGGCGAGGCTCTGCGGCATGCCCGGCCACTGCACGCTCATGATCAGATGGTTGATCCCGGTCGCTTGGTTGAGCGCGCGCATCTGCTCGGCGACCTCGTCGGGCGAGCCGATGAGGAACCGGTCGCGGATCAGCTCGTCGAACTCGGCGCCCAAATCGTTGTCGCCCTCGGGCATCGCGCGATCCTGCCCCCACTCGTGATACGCCTTGTACTTCGCCGACAGGAACGGCGCGCAGAGCCGGATCGCTTCGCTCCGCGACCGCGCCACGAACACCTCACGACGCGCGGGGAACTCCGCCGGAAACGGCTTGCCGTACTCGTCGAGCGCGCGCTTGTAGACCTCGACCTGGCGCACGATGGTCTCGATGCGGTTGTGCGGGTTGACGTACCAGCAGTCGCCGAGGCGCGCGGCCCGGCGGATCGCGGGATCGGCGTTGGCGCCGATCCAGATCGGCGGATGCGGCTTCTGCACGGGGCGAGGCGAGGACGAGGCGCCCTTCAAGGTGAAGTGCGACGCGACCATGTCCACCGAGTCTTCGGTCCAGAGCCGCCGGACGGCCTCGAGATTCTCCTCGAACCGCCGCACGCGCTCCTTCTGCGTCGTGCCGAACGCCAAGAACTCGACGTCGCGGTAGCCGAGCGCCACGCCGAAGATCACCTTCCCGCCGCTCATGACGTCGACCGTGGCGATCTGCTCGGCGACGTCCAGGGGCTTGTGGAGCGACAACAAGATCAGCCCGAAGTTGAGCCGCAGGTGTGGCGCCTCGGCCATGACGCGCGAGAGGAAGGGCAGCTGCTGCAGCCCCTGCCAGGGCGCGCTGCTGTAGTGCATGCCCTTGGTGAGGGAGTCGAAGCCCAGCGCGTCGGCGAGCCGTGCCTGCTCCAGGAGCTCCTGGAAGCGCGCGGGCATGTCGTCGCCGCCGGGAAACTGCGCCCGGAGCATCAGGCCGAACTGCATACGGCTAGCCGACCCGCTCGGGCTCCCAGCCCCAGGGATGCGGGCCCCACTCCGGCTCGAAGACGCGACCGCGCTTCAGCGTGAGCACGGGCACGATGGTCTTGTCGATCTTCATCGAGTCCCGCAGCGTGTCGTAGACCACCCAGCGGCCGTCGCGGACTTCGAGCACGGAGATGTCCGCCTGGCGCCCCACGGCGAGGCTGCCCAGGCGGTCCACCTCGCCGATCGCCCGCGCGGGATTCACCGTCGACATGGCGATGATCTGCTCGAGGGTGAAGCCCATCCCGAGGAAGCGCGCCATGATCTCGACCATGCTGTGCACGGTGTTGGCGCGGCCCGGGATCGTCAGGTCGGTGCTGATGCAGTGCGGCGTCACCCCCTGGTCGAGGACGCGACGGCCGACGTTGAAGCCGAAGTTCATGCGGCCGTGGGCCGTGTCGAGCCAGACGCCGCGGGCGGCCAGCTCCTTGGCCTCGGGCACGAGCTTGCCGTTGGCGTCGAGCACGCCACCGGGGTTGGCGGTGAAGAGATGCGTCACGATGTCGCCCGGCTCCAGCAGCGGCAGCAGCTCGCGGATCACGTTCGGGTCGTAGCGCTTGGTCGTGTCGCCGATATGCACCATCAGCGGCACGCCGCTCTCGCGCGCCGCCCGCTTGGCCAGGCGCGGCATCTCCATCCCGAAGATCTCGAGCGCGGGCGAGACCATGCGCGCCTTGATCCCCTTGATGAGCCCCTTGTGCTCCCGCGCGACTTTCAAGGTGCTCTCGAGATCGATGCTGCTCTCGGCGATGATGTCGGGGTTCGTGGCCAGGCCGGTCTGGCAGATGTGCAGGAGCGGAATCACCTCGGTCTCGCATCTGGGCAAGATGTGCCGCGGAAACGCGCTGAAGGTGGCGCAGCCCGAGCTGCCCGCGTCCACGACCGTCGTGACGCCGGCGTGCACGCCCGCGATGTCCGGATGGACACCGTTGGCCGCGACGCCGTCGAAGACGTGCGTGTGGAGATCGATGAGCCCGGGCGTCACCGTCTTGCCGGGCACGTGGATGACCCGCCGAGCCTCGGAGGCCGGGATGTTCGCGGCGACGCTCGCGATCTTCCCGTCCTGCACCGCGATATCGAGCGCACCGCGCAGGTCCTGCGCGGGATCGATGACCGCGCCCCCCTTCAGCAGCAAGTCGTACATGGGCGAGCCTCCTTCCACACGGTTACGGGGAGAGTCCACGGCGGCCGCCTCGGCGCGCTCAGAATCTGAACGAGAGCCCGCCGACGACGTGATGGGTGTTGAGATCGGCCTTGAAATCCAGCCCCGCTCGTGCTTCACCTCGAACCCCGGAAAGAACGAATACCGGTACTCGGTAAAGAGCGCGAGGTACCGGAAGACCTGGACGGCCATGCCGCCGCGAACCAGCCCGCCTAGGACGAGGCCTGGCTCGTCCGAGTCCCACGTGAAGGCCCACGCGGGACCGCCGCCGAGGTAGGGCTGCAGCCGCCCTTTGGGAGCGTCCTCGCTCACGAGGAGCGGCCAGCGAAGCATGAGCTGCGGTGAGAAGGCCCCGGCCGGCAGGTACACCTCGGGGATCCGGGCGTCCCCCGACGGGGTGAACGTGATCGATTCGTCGAAGATGCTCCCCGAGAAGGTGGAGGTGGAAGCACCCTGGTCCACGATGCACCGCCGAACAGGTCGATCGCCCACTCGGCGTGCGCAGGCGCCGCGAAGGCGCCGACGGCGACGAGCGCGAACAGCACGATGCCGCTCGATGCCGTTGTCTTCATGCTCGGATGGTCCCAGGCCTACCCGACGGGCTGCTGGGCGCCGCGGGGCGGTCCTTTGATCTCCTCGAGCGACTTCGCGAAGGCCAGCAGCTCCGCGTCGGGCTTGTCCAGGTCGATGTGCTCGCCGAGCGGCTGCCGCACCTTGTAGGGGGTCGTGTAGTAGAGCTCGATACGGTTGTCCTCGGGATCGAAGAAGTAGACGCTGCAGGCGATCCCGTGCGTGACGGTGCGATCGATCTTCATGCCTTCCTGCTGCAGCCGGTGATAGAAGCCGCGTACGTCGTCCAGGCGCTTGACCTTGAAAGACACCTGCTGCACGTTGTGCGTCTTCTGTCCGGGCTCCTTGGCCTGGACCAGCGCGAGCTCGTGGTGCTCGGCGTCGGGCGCCGCGCTCAAGAAGCAGATGCCGCGCTCCAGGTTCTCGTCGCTGATCGTGAGCCCGAGGACGCGGGCGTAGAAGTCCCGCATCTTCACGAGGTCGTTGCAGAAGAGTCCGACGTGACCCAGGCCGCTGATCTCAGGCATCTGGCACTCCTCAGGTCCGTTTGTAGAATCTGGCGGCATTGTCCCACAGGAGCTTCGTCTTCGTGTCCGGCTTGAGGCTCGACCACTTCAGGACGTTGTCGACGGAGTTGGGGAACTGGCACTCCGAGTGCGGATAGTCCGACGCGTACATGAGGACGTCGTCCCCGAGGACGCTCCGGACGTAGTTGAACATCTCCTCGCCCTCGTGATGCTCGATGCTGCAGAAGAAGCGGCCGTTGGTCATGTACTCGCTGGGCGCGTGCTTGAGCGGCGCCACGCCGCCGACGTAGACCGCCTGCTCGTCCATGCGCTTGGCCCAGAAAGGAAGCCATCCCGACCCGCATTCGAGAATGCCCATGCGCAGGCTCGGGTAGCGATCCATGATCCCGGCGCCAATGAAGGCCGCCATGAACCGCATGCCGCCCCACGGGTGCGATGCGAGGCGCCCGAGAAAGATGTTGTCCCACAGGTCCTCGTAGCCGGGGAAGTACGGCGGGTTCCAGGTCAGGCTATGGTGCATCACCGCCAGGTCGTGCTCCTGGGCCGCTCTCCAGATGGGCTCGAGGTCCGGGTGATCGACGGGGATGTCCTTGGCGAGCAACGGCCAGACGGCGACCGCCCACTTCGAGGTGCCCCACCGGCGGATCTCGCGCACGGCCTCGTCGACGTTGCGAGTCGAGGCCACGACCATCGTTTTCAGGCGGTCCGGAAACTGGCCGCAGAAGTCCGCGGCGTGGCGGTGGTAGGCGCGAATCAACCCCACCTCGAGCTCGACGTCGGGAAGGCCAACGACGCTGACCCACGAGGTGGGAATCAGCAAGTGCGCATCGGTCCCCTCGTCGTCCATGTCCTTGATGCGGTTCTCGGCCTGGTCGTCCTGCACGCCCGTTCTCGGCTGCTTCGTCCCTCTCCAGTTGGTGCCCCGCCCGGTGAAGGTCTCGTGGGGCTTCGCCTCGCCGAGGACACGACGGTAGAGCTTCGTGCCGACCCGATACTGGTGGCTGCCCGCGGTCCCGCCGATCTGGCTGGTGACGTGGCGGTGTTGCGCCAGCTCCGGCAGGCGCGGCTTGAAGCTCGGATCGACGTAGCGCTCCAGCACCTCGGCGGCCGGGTTGACGTGCGTATCGGCGTCCCACGCTCGCAAGCCGTTCCTCATGCCGACCTCCTTCGTTCATTCATCGACGCGCCTCGGCCAGCGGGCGAGCCCCAAAGGCCCGCAGCGCGCGGAGCACTCACGAGCGGACCATCAGCTGAAGGCGATGGCCGTCCGGATCGTGGAAGTAAATGCATCGGTCCTCCCCGGGGCGGCCGGTCACGACCACTCCGTGCTTTTCGAGATCGGCTTTGAGCGCGTCGTACGTCCCGGCTGCCACGTTCAGCGCCAGGTGGTTGAGGTCATTGCCCGTCGTCAGGGGCGCGCCCCCCTGCTTCCTGAACAGCGCCACGCCCTGAGAGCCCGCGTGCAGAAACACCTGCTGGTCGTTCTCTCGGTAGACGGTCATGCCCAGGACATCGGTGTAGAACTGCTTGGCGCGCGCGACGTCGTCGACATGCAGCACGAGATGGTCGATCCCGGTGGCCTGAATCATCCCCTGGCCCTCCCACGGTTTCCCAACCCTGCCCCGACTGGAAGTACGCCGTTCGAGGGGCTAAGTCTACACGCAAATGCCCGGCTGTTGCTCTTGACACTCGGGGATCGCGGCGCTATTCCTTCGCGCGCCGAGAGACGCATTCCAGAACGAGGAGGCTATCGTGAAGCTCGTCACCTTTCAGACCGTCGGAAAGCCCGAGCTGTTGCCAGGTCTCTTCACCGACCGGGGCGTGGTGAGCATCGCCGACGCGGTCCCCGCGGGCGCCACGCCCACGGCGACGATGACCGGGATCATCGACAATTTCGACCGCCTGCGGCCGGGGCTGGAGCGGCTGGCGCGCGACGGCAAGGCGCTGCCGATGGCGGACGTGCGCTTGCGAGCTCCGCTGCCACGCCCCGGCAAGATCCTGGCCTGCATCGCGAACTACTGGGAGCACGGGGCGCTCGAGGCCCGGCCGCTCAACATGTTCCTGAAGAGCGCCGACGCGGTGATCGGGCCGGGAGACACGATCGTGCTGCCGGAGTTCACCGAGCCGTGGATCTTCATGCACGAGGCCGAGCTGGCGCTGGTCATCAAGGGGCCGGCGAAATCGGTCAAGCGCGACAACTGGCGCACCGCCGTCTTCGGCTACACCGGCATGATCGACGTCTCCGCGCGCGGCGAGGGCCGGCGGACGTGGAAGGCGGGCAGCTGGCTCGGGAAGTCGTTCGACACGTTCGCGCCGATCGGGCCGTGCATCGCGACGATCGACGAGATCCCCAATCCCAACGACGTCCACGTGCAGTTCTGGGTGGACGGCCAGCTGCGCCACAACTACAACACCGACGACATGGAGCACCTGGTGCCCGAGCTCGTCGAGTTCGCGACGACGATCATGACGCTCAACTCCGGCGACCTCATCGCGTGCGGCACCAATCACGAGGGGCTGGGGCCGCTGCAGGACGGCGAGGTCGTGGATTTCGAGATCCACGGCGTCGGGCGCATGCGGCTCGACGTTCGCGATCCGCTCAAGCGCACGTGGGAGAAGGGTATCTACATGGGCGCCGACTCCACTCACCCTGACGCTGTTCGGCGCAACCGTCCTCCTTCTGTTCGCTAGCTTCTTCTTCTCTACGCTCTAGCCCGCGGGAGGCGGGCTGGGCCTGTCGCAGGGCGCGGCCATACCGCGTCCGGCTCCGTCACCCGTTCGCCCGATTCGCAGCCCTTCGAGCTGCGGGCGGGACGAAGGGGTCCCACTCCGCCGGACCCGGTCGGGCCGCGCGCCCTGCGCCACCCGCCCGACTCTCGCCGGCAGATCTCTGGATTCGATCTGATCTGGCTGAGAGCGCCCGGCGCCGGGGGGGGGGTCGCTCAGCGTACGTTGGGGGTCAGGAGGCTGCCGGCGGATCGGATTTCTTCGGGGTCGTAGGGGGGTTCGAGCAGGAGGATCAGGCGGTCGACGTTTTGTCGCTCGAGCATTTGGCGGGCGCGGGAGTCGGGTTGGAGCCAGCGGTCGTCCCAACCGGCGAAGACAGTGAGGATGAAGTCGGCGGGGGTTCGGCCGAATTTCGCGTGCTCGTCGCGGGCGAGGCGGGCGAGGTCCGCGAGCTTGGGGTGCATCGCCTGGGTGTTGAAGCCATCGGCATAGCGGCCGGCGATGCCGGCCATGCGGGGGCCGAAGCCCCCGACGATGATCGGGGGCGGCGGCTCCGGCTTCAGAAAGCCGGCGTGGCCCGACCAGAGCCGGCGGATCAGCTCGATCGCCTCGACCACCTTGCCGGCGCGCACTTCGTCGCGCTCGACCGCTTGGCCGATCGCTCGCTGCTCGGCGGCGTAGGGCGTCCGTTGGCTGCCGCCGGCGCCGATGCCGAGCAGGAGCCGGCCTCCCGAGACCGCCTGGAACGTGGCCGCCATGTTGGCCAGGACGCCCGGATGGCGGTTCGCCACGTTCAGCACCAGTGGCCCCAGCCAGATGCGCCGCGTCGCCTCGGCGAGGGCCGTCAGCACCGTCCACGCCTCCGGCACGCCGGAGCCGCCACTCCCATCCGGATCGCGCAGGTGGTCCCAGGTCCAGAGGCCGTCGAATCCAGCCTCTTCCGCGGCGACCGCGGCGGTGCGCATGTCCTGATAGCGCGCGCCCATGGGAATCAAGAGCAGGTCCGTCTTCATGATCTCTCCGACCTGGACTATCCTCTATGTCTCGGAGCTGGTATGCGAGCCTGGACCGTGGACGCCGACGATATTCGCGTCGCCGAGGATTTCGACGACGTGCTCCTGCACCACACGCCGGAGATCGACAGCTTCCTGAATCTCGATCGCGACGACAAGTTCATCGCGATCGGCACGAAGGGCTTCGGCAAAACCTTGCTCCTCAAGGCCAAGCGCATCCTCTACCAGCGCGACGGGCGCGCGGCGTGCCTGCCGGTCGGCAATCTCCTCGACAAGCCGATCGGCGACAAGGTCTTCACCAAGGAGGCCCTCGCCTTCTTCGCCGCGTCATCCCTGCCCTGGTCGAGGCTCTGGCTCACCGCGATCGCCGCCGCGACGCTCAAGCACCTCGGCCGGGCCGACGGCTTGAAGGTGACCGCGCGGCTGACGAGCGTGATGGCCGACGAGCGTCTGCATGGCGTGATCGACCATTTCGTCCGGCTCCTCGATTTCACGCCCAGCGAGCTGCAGCGCGCCGCCGCCGACACCGACGGGCATCTCCTGCCGCGGCTGCGCGCGGTCAAATCGCCCGTGGCGATCTTCATCGACGGCGTCGACGAGTACTTCAACAAGCACATCGAGAGCCGCGCCAGCCTGCCCAGCGTGACCGGCCCGCTGTCGCCGAGCATATGGTACTTCGCCCAGCTCGGCCTCGTCGAGGTCGCGTACCAGCTGCGCCGCATCAACCATCACCTGAAGGTCTTCGCCGCCATACGCAAAGAGGCCTACGCGCGGCTGCAGACGACGGTCATGTCCCAGCAGTACCGGGGCAGCGCCGTCGATATCGTCTATCCGATCGAGAGCCTGCGCGAGATCTTCGTGAACAACATCCGGCTGGAAAAGTCGGACCGGATGGTCCGGCCCGAGCGTGTGCGCGCCGATCCGCTCGAGGCGTTCCTCGGCCGGACGAAGATCGCGCACGTCTACACCGGCGAAGAGGAAGACGCCTTCGACTACATCTGCCGCCACACCTTGCTGCGCCCGCGCGACTTGATGACCATCGGCGAGCGCCTGACGGCGCTCCGGCCCGAGGAGCGCCGTCACGAGCATCGGGTGAAGGAGGCGGTCAACCTCGGGGCGACCGAGATCGCGCGCGAGTACCTCACCGAGATCGCCCCCTACGTCGGCGACCTTGACCTCGAGCGGCTTCTCGGGCGCATCCCGGGACACATCCTCACCCGCGACGAGGTCGAGGAGCTGTTCCGCAGCCACAACGGCGAGGGCGTCGGGGTGGACGAGCGGCACGTGTTCTGCGCACTCTATCGCGTCGGGCTCCTCGGCCATCTCCATCACGATTGGGTCCGAGGCGACTGGGTCCAGCGATTCTTGCGGCCCGGCGAGGGTACGCTCGAGCCCGACGGCGTGCTGCCGCGCGCGACCCACTACCTCGTGCACCCCGTGCTGTCGGACGTGATCGGCCGTCTGAATCCCGGCTATCTCGAGCGCATCGATCGGGTCGACATCGTGGGATACAACCGGGCCTGGCGCGGCACGTCGAGCGGCGAGCGGGCCGTCACCTCACGCCCCCTCTGCGTCCTCACGGGCGACGTCAAGGGCTTCGGAGGTTTGATCCGGGCCGGCGTCGACGCCGGTGCTCGTCAGGCGCTCGAGGAGGCCGTGCGGAAATGGGCGCGTGAGACGATCGCGGCCGAGGTCGGCCTCGGCGACACGGTGTCGGTCGTGCACGACGACCCCGTCCTGCTGGCGCAGATCGCTCGCCATCTGATGGACGAGGTGTACCGCGCTCCCGGCCAGCCCCGGCTCCGCATCGCGTTGCACTATGGCGACGTACAGACCCGGCGACGCGCGATCGACGGCACGGAGGTGGTCGCCGGCGGCGAAGCCGTGTTCTGCGCAGCCCGAGTCGAGCCTCACGTCGAGCCGGGCCAGATCTGGGCCACCGAGGAATTCCGCGCTCAGCTCGCCGAGCGGCCTTCCTTGTGGCGCACCACGCCGGTGATGGGCCGCGATGGTGCCCTCGACATCAACGTGAAGAAGGAGGGAGGGACGGACCCGGATCTCTGGGTCCGGCTGCATCGACTCGAATTCTGAGCGGCGCTATTCGCCCGGAGTGCCGGCGCCGTCAGGTACGGCAGAGGGCCGCCAGCTTCTCGCGAAAGCTCGCCGGGGCGCGCGCGGGTCGACCGTCCTCGGTCGCAAACGCCCCGGTGACCTCGGCGGTCACGAGCACCTTCTGGCTCTCTACTTCGCGAATCTCCTGGATCCAGATCGATCGCGCGCCACGGATCTCGCGCACGTACGTGATGATCTCGAGGGTGTCGCCGGAGCGTGCCGGCGCCAGATACTTCACCGCCAGGTCGGCGGCGAGGATCAGATAGCCCTGCTGGCGCATCTCGCCCAGCGAGAGACCGAGCGCGTCCAGTGCCTCGATGCGCGCGACTTCGAGATAGTGCACGTACTGCGCGTGGTTGACGTGGCCGTACTGGTCCACCTCGTAGTGCCGCACCTTCAGCTGGTATCGCGCGGGCTCGCCCATCGCCTCACCTTCTCTCGCTGCTGTCCGAAGGTCAACGGCGTCGCTCAGGTCCACTCGAGGTCACGCCCGGTTCCGGGGTGCGACAGCGGCAGCGGTGGCAGCCATCGAACGGTCGCCGGCAAGATCGGCGGGGCGCAACCATACGAAGGCGAGCATCCCGAGCAGTAAGGCGACGGTGACATGGCCGAACGCAATCCCCCAGCTGAGCACGCTCGGGCCCCCGAAGAGGTCGAGTGTCGCGCCGAGCGCGAGCGGACCGAGAAATCCGCCGGCATACCCGAGCGTCGAGTGGACGGCCAGGGTCGCGCCACGTCGACCGGGCTCGGCGCTGCCGGCGCTGCCAGCGGTCAGCGACGAGGAATCCGACCAGATCAGCATCGCGTACACCAGGACCAGCGCGGCGGCGCCCGCGTACGGCAGCGCCGCGCTGAAGCCGATGCCCCCCGCCATCGCAGCCGACGCGAACATAGTCCCGAGGATGAAGCGGCGTCTTCCGAACCGGATCGCCAGCTCGTTGCCCCACACGCTGGCCCACACTCCGAGCAGCCCCATCACGCTCGCGACTGTGGCAGGAGCGACGGCACTCCACGCACCCGTAGTGGCTCCTTGGGCTGCCGCGAACGTGAGGAAGGTGACGACCCATGCCCGCAGGGCCGACATCTCCCAGGTGTGGACGCAATAGGCGAGCGAATAGGCGAGCGCCGATCGATTGCGGAGAATCGGCCGGAAATCCAGCAGCGCCGCTCGAGGCCCGCTCGAAGCGTGCGGCGGGCGCCCGGGCAGTCCGATCAGCACGAGGGCGAAAGCCAGCGCGGCGCCGAGCGCGCCCGGTACGAGCGCCCATTGCCACCCGAGCCGGACGTTGACCGCGCCGGCGACGCCGAAGGAAAGCGCCCCGCTGATGCCCACCGCCGCCGCGTGCGCAGCGACGGCCCGAGACTGCTGAGGGCCCTCGGTGACGTCGCTCAGGGCTTTGAGCCCCGGCATGTAGCTACCGGCCCAGCCCACCCCCATCAGAGCGCGAAACGCGAGCGCCGACCAGAAGCCCGTCGCGACCCACGCGAACCCGGCGATCGCCGCGGCCGTGAGCGCGACGGACGCGAGGTAGATGCGCTTGGGATCCACCCGATCGGTCAAGGACGATAGGAGCGGAACGGCCAGCGTGTAGGCCGCGTAGTAGATTCCACTGATCCAGCCGGCTCCGGTGTTGCTCAGTGCCCAGGCCGGGATCAACGTCGGAATGAGCGCCGCCACGCCGAAGGCGCCGATCTGTGCGCAGCCCTGGGCTGCGCACAGCACGACTACCGCGCGGTTCATGGGACGGCTCCACCGGCCGCGCCGGCCTCACGATCGGTCACGAGCGCCGTCTGCCAACGCGACTACGTGCAGCTGGTGCCCCCGCAACACGCCGCAGCGCCGACGACCGATAACGCGCTCTGCCGCCGCTGGGGCTCATTTCCTTCAAGGTCATAGTTGAGGTGGTACACCTCCCATTCGACGCCGTCGGGATCCTTGACCCAGAACTTGTCCTGGTTGGCGTGGCAGCAGTCCACACCCATCTCTTCGACCACATCCAGCCCGGCGCCCTTGACCCGAGCCAGTTCCGCCATCACCGTCCCGACGGATTCGACCTGGACACCGACGTGATCGATGGTGCCGGCCCCGCTCGGGCCGCCCGTCGACAGAGCGAGGTTCACGGGGGCCCAGCTCGGCAGGAACTTCACGTAGCCGTCCTTCACCTTGACCGGGCCGCTCCCGAGGAACTTCTCGTAGAACTGGCGGCTCTTGGTGAGATCCGAGACGTGCAGGTGCAGATGGACCTTTGCGCTCATTTCTTCCTCCAGGCTAGCAGCACGCGGTCAACAGGCGCACCAAGGCGCTGACCCGTTCGCGCTGCACCGAATAGTAGATGTACCGCTCTTCCTTGCGGCTCTCGATCAGGCCAGCCCGTCGCAACACGTCGAGGTGATGCGACAGGGTCGGCCCCGGAATCTCCACGGCCTCCTGGATCTCTCCGACCGACAGCTCTTTCCCCGCCTTCACGAGGACGAAGAAGACCTGGAGACGGCTCAGGTGCGCGAGCGCCTTCAACGCGTCGACGTGGGTTTCGTCGGCCGACAGCTGCGACACGGGCAGCCGTGAAATCATCTTCATATTTCGAATATTATGGAACTATCGAATAGTTGTCAAGTCCTTTGCGGGCGGGGTCTCGTCACGGCCTCGCCGGCGGGCAGTCGCGCCCGTCGGATCCAGCCCCGCCTCGTCTCGAAAGAGGCTTGACGATCAGAGAACACAATGATCCACTCGGGCCCATCTCGAGCACATCGGTTGAGGCGCCCGATGACTGACCACGGGAATCTCGATTCTCGGCTCGACCTGCTCTTACGTCTCGTCGAGAGCATCACCGCATCGCCTGATCTCGACGAGGTGCTCCGCCGTGTTGTCCGGTCGGCCACCAGTCTCGTGAACGACTCGCTGGCGACATTCTGGATCCTCGAGGACTCACGGCTGGTGGCATGGGTGCGGGCCGGGGTGCGGGATCACTCGCCGGCGACCGGCCGAACGGAGTTCGCCCTTGGCGAGGGTCTCGTCGGTCACGCCGCGCTGGAGCGACGGACCCTCCTGGTGTCCGACGTCCTGGCCGACCAGCGCACGATCGACCGCGCCTACTTCGCCGCGACGGGCATGACCGCCTGCGCGGCGATTCCGCTCGCCTCGCACGGCCGGCTCGTGGGCGTCCTCGCGGTCGTCGCGCGACGCGCCGAGGACCTCGGCGCCTCCGAGGTGCAGATGCTGACGGCCTTCGGTGCGCATGCCGCGATCGCGATCGAGAGCGCCCAGCTCTATGCCGACGCCGAGCGCCGGCGCCGCGAAGCGCAGACCCTGGCGGACGTCGCGCGCGACCTCGCTCAGTGCCACGACCTCGACACGGTCCTCGCGCGGATCGCGCGAGGCGCCAATGCGCTCTGCGCCGCCGACGTGACGAGCCTGGCGGTGCGCGACGCCGACGGCTCCTTCCCGGCCCGTCACGTCATCGGGGCACGCAGCGACGCCTATCGGCGCTTCCGGGTCGTGCCGGGCCTGGGCATCGGGGGTCACGCCGTGGTCAGTGGCCGGCTCGGGCGTGCGGCTGAGCGCGTCGCGTGGCCGCCGATGCCGCCGGAATACGCCGAGGCGATCGACGCCGAAGGCATCCGCAGTGCTCTCGCGGTCCCCATCGTTATCGGACAGGATGTCGAGGGACTCCTCTACGTCTGCAGTCGTACCCCACGATCGTTCAGCGACAACGACGAGGCCGTGCTGATGCGGCTGGCCGACCACGCCGCCACCGCGATTCACAACCATCGCCTCTTTGGGGCCGAGCAGGCTGCTCGGACGCAGGCCCAGACGTCGGCGCAGGACTTCCGCGACCTCGTCGACACGCTCGACGCCATCGTCGTCGAAGCCGATGCGGAAACGTTTCAAATCACCTTCGTCAATCATCGCGCGGAAGCCATCCTCGGCTATCCGCGGCAAGAGTGGTATGCCGACCCAAGCTTCTGGGCCAATCACGTTCACCCCGACGATCGGGATTGGGCCGTGGCGCTGTGCATAAAGGCGACGGTCGACGGCCACGACCACGTCATGCAATACCGAATGCTGGCGGCCGACGGCCGCGTGCGGTGGGTGCACGATATGGTGCGGGTCTTGGCCGGCAGGGCCAATGGGCGGCGCCAGGTGCGGTCCGTGATGGTCGACATCACCGAGCGCAAACAGGCCGAGCTGGAGGTTCAAGAACAACGACAGCTGCTCACACACCTGACCCGCGTGGCCACGCTCGGCGAACTGTCCGGGGCTCTCGCCCATGAGTTGAGCCAGCCGTTGACGTCCATCTTGAGCAACGCACAGGCGGCGCAGCGGTTCTTGGCGCGTGAGCCCGTCGATCTGGGGGAGGTGCGTGCCATCCTGAAGGACATCGTGGACGAGGACCGGCGCGCCGGCGCGGTCATTCGCCGATGGCGCACGCTCCTGAGAAAGGGCGAGACCCAGCTCCGTCCGCTCGACCTGAACGAAGTGACGAACGAAGTGCTCCGCCTGGCTCACAGCGAGCTCATCGCTCATCGCGTGACCGTCACCGCCCAGCTGACGCCCGGCCTGCCCGCGGTGCGGGGCGACCGCGTGGGACTGCAGCAGGTGCTATTGAATCTGATCGTCAACGCGTGCGACGCCATGAAGCTCAACGAGCCGGCCCGCCGGCATCTGACTGTCATCACTGGATCCGATGGGCCGGGCGCGGTCCAGGTGTCGATCGCCGACCGCGGCGACGGCATCCCAGCCGACAAGATCGAGCGGGTGTTCGAGCCATTCTTCACGACCAAGGAGCACGGGCTGGGGCTCGGGCTTTCGATTTGCCGCTCGATCGTGGCGGCGCACGGCGGCCGCATGTGGGTCACCAACAACTCGGATCGCGGCGCCACCTTCTGCTTCGCCCTGTCGACGCAGTCCGGCGACGAGCCATGACCTCAGGGCTGTAAGGTGCTCCCGAGCGACCGGTCTTACGGCTTGGCCGGCGGATAGTCCCGGCCGTAGGCCGGCAGCTTCAAGAACTCGTCGGGCTTGTACGTCCAGAACTGCGAGACCATCGGGTACGTGTGCAGCACGGTGTTGGTCAGCTTGCCGTCGACGCGCTCGACCTTCAGGATGTAGACGTTCTGGGTCGGATTGCCTGAGTCGTCGAGCTTGATCGGCCCGCGCGGATCCTCGACGGTCTCGCTGGCCTTCCGGATGGCGGCCAGGAAGCGCTCGCGGTCCTCGACCTTTCCCTCCACGATCTTCGCCGCCTCGGCCACCCAGCGGCCGGCGCTGTACATGATGGCGGTGAAGTAAGCCGGCGTTCTGCCCACCTTGGCCTCGGCGAGCTTCATGTACGTTCGGTTGGCCGGCGTCGCCAGGGTCGGCGCCCAGATGAGCGCGCCGACCGCACCGACCGCCTCGTCGCCCAGGTTGCGAATCACGTGCTCATCGGTCATGACGCCGCTGCCGATGAGAGGCAGCTTGCCCTTCAAGCCGTACTCGGCGTACTGCTTGATGAACCGCACCCCCTGCGCGGCGACGAACACGGCCACCACCGCGTCCACGTTGCGGTTGATCTGCGTGAGGTACGGCGCGAAGTCCAGCGCGTTGAGGGGCACCCAGATCTTCTGCACGACGCGGCCGCCCTGGTCCTCGAACACCCGCTGGAAGCCCCCGATCTGCTCGTGGCCGAACGGGTTGTCCATCGCGATCGTGACCACCCTCTTGTACTTCAGGACGCGCGCGGCGTAGTCGCCCAGGGGATGCATGGGCTGGCTCGCGGCGAAGTTCGTGCGAAGGATGAACTTCGACACGTTCTTCTTGGTCAGATCGTCGGGCGTCGTCAGATAGAGCGTCGGCAGGTGGTCGCGCTCGATCGGCGCGATCAGCCCGTAGCCGATGTTCGACAAGAGCACGCCGGTGAGCACGTGGACGTGGTCCTGCGTGACGAGCTTCCGGTACTTGGCCTGCGCGACGGCCGGGTTTCCCTCGTCGTCTTCCTCGATCAGCTCGATCTTCCGGCCGGCCGCTTGATAGCCGATCTGCTCGAAGGCGAGCTTGAGGCCCTCGAGCATATCCTTGCCTGCCTGGGCGAAGATCCCGCTGAGCGGGGCCATGAAGCCCACCTTGATCGTCTCCGCCGCGGACGCCACCCCGACACCGGCGGCCACCCACGCGCCCAGCACGACCGCCGCCAATGTCTTTGCCAACGCGCGTTTCCGTCCGATCAGCCATGAAAGATCTCCTGGATTCGTGCCACCCCCGTCGTTCGAATCATGCGGGCCTGCCGCGCTCGCGCACGAGCCGGGCAAGCCGATCCGGTGAGAGCGGCAGCTCGGTGATGGCCACCCCGAGCGGCGCGAGCGCGTCGGCCACCGCGTTGGAGATCGCGGCGCCGGCGCCCGAGCTGCCGCCCTCGCCCACCCCCTTCACGCCCAGCGGATTGAGCGGCGTCGGCGTTTCCTCGAGGATCTTCACGATCGTCCGCTCGGGCATTTCCATGGCCGTCGGCACGAGATAGTCCATGAAGGTCGTCGTCAGCGGTTGGCACTGATCGTCGTAAACCAGCTCCTCGAAGATCGCGCCCCCCAGCCCCTGGGCGAGCCCTCCGACGATCTGACCGCCGACGATCATCGGATTGATAGCGCGGCCGACGTCGTAGGTCACGACGTACTTGCGGACCGTCACCTTGCCGGTTGCCGGGTCGACCTCGACGCCGGCCACGTGCGTCCCGTAGGGATAGGTCATCTTCGGCGCCTCGAAGAAGTGCGCGGCGTAGAGGCCCGGCTCCATTCCCGGGGGCCCCGGCACGGCGGCGCGGGCCAGCTGTCGCAAGGTCACGGCGCGCTCGGGCAGCCCGCGCACGTGGACCTTGCCGCTGTCGAGGACGAGATCGCCGGCGTGAGCCTCCAGGAGCGACGCTGCCACCCGGAAGATCTTGTCCCGCACCTTTCGCGCGGCTTCGAGCGCGGCCGGCAGCGCGACGGCGGCGCCGCGACTCGCGAAGCCGCCGATGCCGAACGGCACGCGCGCGCTGTCGCCGTGCACGACGGTGACGTCCTCGGCGGCAACCGCCAGCTCCTCGGCGACGACCTGGGCCAAGGTTGTCTCGATCCCCTGCCCGACCGCCGCGACGCCGGAGTAGACCACCACGCTCCCGGAGGCGTCGACCTCCACGCGCGCGTACTCCCAGGGGCCGAGCCCCGCCTTCTCGAGCACGCAGCCGAGGCCGATCCCGAGATAGCGACCCTGCGCGCGCGCCCTCGCCTGCTCGGCGCGCATCGCCGTGTAGTCGGCCGCCGCCAGCGCCTGCTCGAACGCCGAGTGGTAGTCGCCGCAGTCGTACACCGTGCGCTGCCCCAGCGAGACGCCGCCGACCTCGTACGGCATCTCGCTCGCCTCGATGAAGTTGCGGCGCCGCACGTCCGCCGGATCGAGCCCGAGCTCGGCCGCGACGCGATCGATCAGGCGCTCGCGGACGAACGTGCCCTCGTACCGTCCGGGGCCGCGATAGGTGCCCGTCGGCGTCTTGTTCGTCAGCACGCACAAGCCCTCGCACTCGTAATGCTTGATTCGATAGGGGCCGGGCAGGAGCGCGATCGTCAGCTCGGGGACCACGACGCCGTGCGTACGGATGTACGCGCCGAGGTCGGCCATGAACCGGTCGCGCAGAGCCACGATCGTGCCGTCGCCGCGCACGCCGATCTCGACGTCGTGGTACTGCTGCCGCGAGTGGTTGGTGGCCATCAGGTGCTCGCGCCGATCCTCGACCCATTGCACCGGACGGCCCAGGCGCATCGCCGTCCACGGCACCATGAAGTCCTCGGGATAGAACTCGCCGCGCACGCCGAAGCCGCCGCCCACCTCGAGCTCGATGAAGTGGATGAGATGTTCGGGATGACCGAGCAGATCGGCGAGGACGCGCCGGTTGAAGTGCGGCACCTTCGCGACGCCCCAGAGCGTGAGCACGCCCGTCCCCGGGTCGTGAGCGGCGGTGAGCCCGCGCGTCTCCATCGGCACGCCGGTGTGGCGCTGGACGGCGAAGCGCTCCGAGATGCGCCGCTCGGCGGACGCGAGCGCGCCCGCGGGATCCCCGGCGCGGGTCAGCAGGCGCTCGACGATGTTGCCGCCGGCGGCCGGATGGAGAATCGGCATGCCCGGCTCGCCGGCCCGGCGCGCGTCGGCGACGACGGCCAAGGGCTCCCAGTCGATCTCGATGAGCTCGAGCGCGTCCTCGGCCAGATAGCGGCTGGCGGCGACCACGAAGGCGATCGGCTCTCCGACGTAGCGCACCACGCCGGTGGCGAGTGGCGGCTGCAGGCACGCGGTCGGGCCGACCCCGGCGCGCTGGCCGAGCCTTACCGGAATACGCGGGACGATCCCGAGATCGTCCGCGGTGATCACCGCGAACACGCCGGGGACCGCGCGCGCCGCATCCGAGCGAACGGCCACGATGCGCGCGTGTGGATGCGGCGATCTCAGCATCGCCGCGTGCACCAAGCCCGGCAGGCGTACGTCCGCGGCGTACTTGCCGCGCCCGGTCAGGAGGCGGAAATCCTCCTTACGCTTCATCGGCGCGCCGATCACGCGATAGGCCGCCGCGGTCTCGAGACGGGCCGGCGCGGTCATGGGCGCAGGTGGAAGATCTTCGCGGCGTTCTCGCCGAAGATCGCGGCCTCGGTGGCGGGGTCGAGCCCGGCCTCGCGGACGACTCTGAGCGGATCCGGATCACCCATCCAGAACGGATGGTCGCTGCCGAGCATGACGCGATCGTGGCCGACCAGCTGGACGAGATACCGAAGCGCGTCGGACCGCTGCACGAGGGTGTCGTAGAGGAAGCGCCGGAGATACCGGCTGGGCAGCCCCGCATTGTCCACCCGAGCCTCCGGCCGCGCCTCGTGCGCGCGGTCGAACCGTCCAATGTGATACGGCAGAAAACCCCCGCCGTGAACCAGCACGACGGAGAGGCCGGGGAAGCGGTCGAGCGTGCCGCCGAGGATCAGGCTGGCGGCGGCCAGAGTCGTCTCGAACGGATAGCCCACCAGATTGTGCAGGTAGTGGCGCCCGAACCGCTCGACCGCCTCGAGCAAGAACGGGTGCAGTACGACCGGCGCGGCGAGATCCGCGGCCGCCTTCCAGAACGGATCGAACGCCGCGTCGCCGAGCGGCCGGCCGAGCGCGTTGGGATCGACCATCGCGCCGCGCAGGCCGAGCTCGCGCACGGCGAAGGAGAGCTCCAGGGCAGCCGTCGCCGGTTCTTGCAACGGCACCGTCGCGAGTCCTCGATGCGCGCCCGGCGCCTCGCGGAGGGCAGCGGCGAGCGCCTCGTTCTGCAGCCGGCTCCACGCCGCCCCCTGCGCAGGCGGTAGCGAGTAGCCGGCGATGTCCATCAGCGGGCCGAACACCGCGGTGCCGATGCCGGCCTCCGAGAAGAACTTCGCGTGCAGGTCGAGCGTGTAGAGGGCCGGGAGCAGCGGCCGGGTCGGTGGCTCGTCGCCGATCTGCAGCCGCACGCCGTCGCCCGGCAGCAGTCGAACGCCGTAGGTGTCCGGCCGACGGCGAGCGGTGTCGAAGGCGGCCGGTGAGACGTAGTGGCAGTGGACGTCGACGATCACGCGGCGGTCAGTCCAGCAGCGCCTTCCGCTGACCGCCGTCGAGTGTGATGACCGCCCCGTTCATGAAGCTGGCGCGCGGCGAGGCGACGAACACGGCCACGTTCGCCACTTCTTCCGGCGTGCAGATGCGGCCGAGGGGGATACTGCGCTCGGCGCGCTGCTGCGCCTCGTCGACGCTGATCTTGCGCATGCGCGCGATCCCGCTGATGAGCTGGCCCCACCGCTCGGTGGCCACGGGCCCGGGGTTGATCGCGTTCACGAGGATGTTCTGGCGGCCGTACTGCTCGGCCAGCGCCACCGTCATGGCCAGGTCAGCGGCATTGGCGGCGCTTGGCGACAGCTCGATGCCGATCGGCTTGACGCCGTCGTTGCCCACGATGTTCACGATCCGCCCGCCGCCCTGGCGCTGCATGTGCGGGATCACCGCCTTGATGCACCGGACATAGCCCATGAACTTCAGCTGCAGCGCCTTCTGCCAGTCTTCTTCCGTCAGATCGAGGATCTCGCCGCCGGGCGCCGCGCCGGCGTTGTTCACGAGCACGTCGATCCGGCCGAAGCGCGAGGCCGTCGTGTCGACGATGCGCTGCACGTCGTCCGGTCTGGTCAGGTCACCCGCCACCGCGAGGACCTCCGCGCCCGTCGCCCGCGCGAGCTCCTGGGCGGCCGCCTCGAGCGAGGCCTTGTCCCTCGCGCAGATCGCCACGCGGACGCCTTCCTGGGCGAGCCCGAGCGCAACCGCTTTGCCGATGCCCTTGCTGCCGCCGGTGACCAGCGCCGTCTGCCCCTTCAAGCCGAGGTCCATGGGAGGCTCCTTCGTTCGCGCGGGATTGACGGTGGCGAGTCTATCAAATATTGATAGCCCTTCTGGCCGAGGAAAGGAGCCGCCATGGCGAAATATCTCGAGGGGACCGAGCTTCAGAAGAATCGCGCGTACTCGCCGGCCGTCATCACCGAGGGGGGACGCATCGTTTGGCTGGCCGGGCAGGCCACCACAACCGACGGCAACGGCAAGGACATCGCAGGCAACTTCGAGGCGCAGACGCACCGGGTGTTCGAGCTGATCGATCAGATCGTCCGGCGCGCCGGAGGCACGCTCGCGGACCTCGTCACGATGACGGTGTTCATCAAGGAGCCGCGCTACGGCGACCGCTTCGTCGAGCTCCGCAAGCAGAAATTCCCGGACGGCAACTATCCGGGCAGCGCGCTCATCACCGTGACGAATTTCGCGCGGCCGGGCATGGAGATCGAGATTCAGGCCGTCGCGGTGATCGGCGACCGCGCCTAGCGCGAGCGCGCGGTCGCCAAATCCCGGGGATCGACCGCGTGCTACTTCACTGTCTTCTGAAGCTGGCGCGCGTGATCGAGGTGCGCCGCGGCGACGCCGCGCACGCTCGTCAGCAAGTTCTTGAGGTCGGCGTTCTGCGCGTTAGGGATCAAGGTGGCGTCGAGGGCCGTCACCACCGTCACGTGATAAACGACTTCGTTGTCGATGTAGGCCTTGTCGAACGCGTCCCCGTCCAGCTTGGACAGCTTAGCGCGGGCGTCCTGGCCGCCCTTGATCAGGGCCTTGCTGGTGTCGTTCTCCTGCGGCGTCACCTTCAGCTTGCCGACGAGGTCACTGGCTGCCTTGATGGCGCCGGAGTGATCGGTGACCATCGTCTGCGCGAACTTCTTGACGTCGCCGTTCTTGGCCTTCGACATTGCGAGCTTGCCCGCATCGACGTCGACCTGGTTGGCGGCGACGGCGACGGCCGCGATCTGGGCATCGTTGATCTTCGGCTGGGCCGAGGCCGACATCACGCTTGCGACCAGGAACGCGATGCCGACCGCGAGGACGCGTGCAGTATCGCACCGTGTTCGTACTGCGCGAGGTGGAAGGCCTGTCGACCGCCACGACCGCGGAGTGTCTGGGCGTCAGCGAAGAGGTCGTGAAGACGCGCCTGTCGCGCGCGCGCGTCCGGCTACGCGACGGGCTCTACGAACGGGCCGGCGCCGTCGCGAGCGCTGCGTTCACCTTCGGCGGCGACCGATGCGATCGCCTCGTCGCCGCCGTGCTCCCTCGCCTGATCGCCGAGCCCCGCTAGGGCACCAGCACGATCTTGCCGTGGTGGCCGTTCTCCATGACGGCCTCGTGGGCGCGCGGGGCCTGGGCAAGCGGCAGCTCCTGATGGATGACCGGCCGCAGGGTTCCGTTGCGTAGCCCTTCGACGAGCGCCGCGTGGATCCCGGCGAGCTGGGCCGGTGTGGCGTGGAAGAGCGCTACACCCAGGATCGCGGCGTTCTTGTTCATGGCCAGCCGCGCGTTGAACTCGATGGAGCCGCGGTTGCCGATCACGGCGACGCGGCCGCGCATGGCGAGCGCGCCGAAGTCTTTCTGGAGATTCACGTTGGCCAGCATCTCGAGGATGACGTCGACGCCCTGCCCGCCCGTGAGCTTCACCACCTCGTCGAGATAGCCCGGGGCGGTGTGGTCGAGGACGTGGTGGGCGCCCTGCTCGGCCACCATCCGTCGGCCCTTGTCCGTCCCGGCGGTGCCGATGACGGTCATCCCGCGCGCCCGCGCGAGCTGGACGGCGGCGATGCCCACGCCGCCGCTGGCGCCGTGCACCAGGACCGACTCACCGGCCTCGCCGTGCGCTCGGTGGAACAATGCATGAAACGCGGTCGCGTAGGGGACGTTCATCGCCGCACCCTGCGCGTAGGCGACGTTGCCCGGCAGCTCGTGAACCTGCGTCTGCTCGCAGAGCGTCATCTCGGCGTACGCGCCTGACAGCGAGCCCCCCACGTAGACCCGATCCCCCTTCCTGACGCGCGTGACCGAGTCTCCGACGGCCTCGACGACGCCGGCCGAATCGGAGCCCGGCGTGTACGGAAGCTTCGGACCGCGGTTGTCGGTGTTGGAGCGCAGGTAGGTGTCCACCGGGTTCACGCCGACGGCGTGATTGCGGACGAGCACCTGCGTGGCTCCGGGCTGGGGCGCCGGAATCTCTTCGATCTTCAGCACCGAGGGGCCGCCGTACGCCGAGACACGGATTGCTTTCATGCGCTATCGCTCCTTTGGAACCCACTGGATCGACGAGACCTCACCGAACTCCCGCCAGAGCTTGCGCCAGGAGTCACCGCCGTCGTCACTGCGATACAGATAGCCGTATCGGCTGGCCGCGAACATCGTTTCGGGCGCCGATTCCGAGATCTCGACGGTCCAGATCGCCGAGTTCGGCTGCACCGGGAATTTCAAAGGCTCCCAGGTGACGCCGGCGTCCCGCGTGCGCACCACCGTGCCGATGCGGCCCGGCGTGGAATCGCCGAGGGTCAGGAACACCGTGCGCGGATCGCCGGGCTTCACCGCGATGCCGCGCGGATAGTGCCACGGGAAGACTTCGCGGGCGCGCGCGGCCTGCCAGGTCTTGCCGTCGTCGGTGCTGCGCCAGATGTCGTCGTTGACCACGGTGAACACGGTCTTCGGCGGACCTTCCACCACCAGGACGTTGTGAACGTCCTGGTTTGGAATCTGGCCGTTCACCCTGGCCCACGTCTCGCCGCCGTCCCTGCTGTAGCGAACGCCGTCCACCTCGAGCCCGACCCACACGTTGCGGTCGTTGGTGGGATCGATCGCGATCCCGGTCGGCCGCGGGACGCCGACATTCGGGCAATCGTCCGCGATCTCGACCTTGAGCCGTGCCCAGCTCTTGCCCGCGTCGGTCGACCGGAAGATGCCGGGCGTGCTCGGCGTGCCCGTGCCGGCGAACATCACCGCCGGATCGATCGGATCGATGGCCATGCTCCAGACCATCGCGCCCTTCATCGGATTGTCCAGCAGACGCCACGCCCCGCCGCCGTCGTCGCTCCGGTAGAGCCCGAAGTCCGTTCCGGCGTAGACGACCTGGGGGCTGCGCGCGTCCGCTCGCAGCATGCGCACGATGCAATCCGAGTGCATGCCGTGGCGCACGCTGGCGCGCGTCCAGCTCTCGCCGTCGTCGGCGCTCATCATGACGCCCTGACCGACGGTCCCGACCAGGATGTTCCCCTTGCTCGTCATGGTTCCCTCCTCGATTCGGGTCTTGAGCCGCCCAGACTATACACCGCTCGCCACGGCCCTGCGGGCCGCGGCGATTTCCGTCGCGGCCGCATCGGCGCCGGGGAATTCGCGCTCGACCCGCTTGTACCAGCCGCGCGCGTTGTCGAGATCGCCCTCGAGGATGTGCACGATGCCGTGAATCCACGCCGCCAGGGTCGACTTCTCCTTCTGCACGATCTCGTGCGCCTTCTTCCAGTCGCCGGCCGCCAACAGCTCCACCGCCTGTCCCAGAGACTCGCTCATGTCGTCCTCTCTTTCCTGGCACGCCTCGCGGCGGCCCCCCCCCTCCCTCCTCTCGTTCTAGAGGCTCGGCGCCGACGCGCGGCCGAGCGTGTCCTCGCACCACGCCGCCGCCGAGAGAAGCGGAGCTTCGGTGAAAGCCCCGCTCACGAGCTGGATGCCCAGCGGAAGACCGGATGCCGTCAGCCCGCACGGGACGGTGATCGACGGCAGCCCCGAGAGCGACCACGGGACCTGGAACCGCGGGTCACCCGTCGCCATCCCCTCGGGAGCGGGCGCGGGCGTCGTCGGCGTCAGCAGCACGTCGTAGCGCGCGAGCAGCGGGCTCATCTCGCGGCGGAACTGTCGCCGGATCCTGAGCGCGCGCACGTAGAAGTCTCCCGGGATCAGCATGCCCATCTCGATCGCGCCGCGGATCGCGGGCCGATAGAGATCGGCCTTGAGCGCGTAGCGCTCGGCGTGGATGCTCGCGGTGTCGCTGCGCGTGATCAGGTACGCCGCGGCGTACACGGCGCGGAACGTCGGCGGCAGCTTGGCCTCCTCGACGGCCGCTCCGGCGCGCGCGAGCCGATTGACCGCCTGCGCGGTGACGTCGGCGACCTCCGGGGTGGCCTGCTCGAAGAATTCGCGCAACAGGCCGACGCGCGGCGCGCGGCGGGAGGTCAGCGCCGCCAGATAGTCGGGCACCGGCGCCCGCGAAGAGCTCGGATCCTCGGGATCGTGGCCGGCCGTGACCGAGAGCCCGAGGGCGATGTCCTCCACGCTCCGGGCCATCAGCCCGACGTGATCCTGGGTGTAGCTCAACGCCATCACGCCGCGGGTGCTGATCCGGCCGAACGTCGGCTTCAGGCCCACGAGCCCGCAGTAGGACGCGGGGCGGACGTTCGAGCCGATCGTCTGGCTGCCGAGCGCCAGCGGGACCATGCGCGCGGCCACGGCGGCGGCCGAGCCGCTCGACGAGCCGCCGGGCGTGCAGGCGAGATTCCACGGGTTACGCGTGGGCGCCGGATCGTAGGTCGCGAACTCCGTGGTGTGCAGCTTGCCGAGCAGGATGGCGCCGGCGGCCTTGAGTCGCGCGACGGCGGCCGCGTCGTCGTCCGGAACGAAGCCGGCCATCACCTTCGATCCGGCCTCGGTGCGGAGACCAGCGCTGTAGAAAATGTCCTTGGCGCCGAAGGGCACGCCGTGGAGCGGGCCGCGGAACGTGCCCCGCGCCGCCTCGTCGGCGGCTTGACGCGCCGCGCGGCGCGCGCCCTCGCGGTCGACGAGCGCCCACGCCTGGATGCGCCCGTCGATACGCTCGATGCGCTCGAGCAGCGACTCGACCAGGTCGACGGGCGACAGCACCTTCTCGCGGATCGCCCGCGCCGCGTCGATGGCGTCCAGGGTGTGCAGGCTCACGGGTCGGCCTCGGCGTAGAAGGCGGGCGGCTCGTCCGGCGGCGACGGGAAAGGTCGCCACCTCGGTCATCCAGCCCGCGACGTCCTCGATGGTCTGCGCGAGCTCCTGGGCGCGTGCGGCGCCGAATCGGCGCTCGGCGGCGGCGCGGAGCGACGCGGCGTATTCGGCGCGCTGTCCCTCACGGTCCATGCGTCAACCTCACCCGGTCGTCGGGTCCCGGTTGCTGGGAATCATCTCACGCCCGCCCAGCCAGCGGCGCTTCGGCTTCATGTCCAGGCGAGGACTGCCTGGCTTGGCGTCCATTTTCGCGCCTCGCGCGATCAGACCTTGACAGGTTGAGGCACGCTGTCTAGACTCGCGCCGGCTCGTAACTCGCCTATTGTTCGGCGAAAGTGGTCGAACCTTACGACCTTCTAGGAGGGATGTACATGCGCAGACTCATCCCGTTGAGATTCGCGCTCGCGCTCACTCTCATTGTGGCCCTCGGCGCCTTCCTGGCGGGCTCGTACAGCGCTCCGCCCACGGGCTTTGCCCAGGAACGGGCGGTCACGGCTCAGGCGCCGATCCGGTGGAAGATGCAGACCGCCTGGCCTCTCGGAATCTTCCCGGACGACGCTGCCAAGCTGCTGGTGTCGACGATCGAGAAGACCTCCGGTGGACGGCTCAAGATCGAGGTGTCGCCCGCGGGCGCCGTGGTCCCGCCGTTCGAGATCCAGGACGCCGTGAGCCGGGGCGTGCTCGACGCCGGGCACACGACTCCCGGATACATCATCGGCAAGCTGATGGCGTTCATCCCGCTGACCCACGGCCCTCTCTTCGGCATGGACTTCATCGATTACTACGGCTGGTACTGGGAGGGCGGCGGGCACGAGCTGCTCCAGGAGGCCTACCAGCAGAAGCTGAAGATGAACGTCGTCAGCTTCCAGGTCCACCCGGAAGGCCCGCAGGCGATGGGGTGGTTCAAGAAGGAGATCCGCAAGCTCGAGGACATCAAGGGCGCGCGGTATCGCATCTTCGGGATCGGCGCCGAGACCTACAGCAAGATCGGCATCGCCACGCGTGACCCTCGCCGGCGGCGAGATCGTCCCGGCCCTCGAGCGCGGCGCGATCGACGGCGCCGAGTGGGTCAACTGCTCCGACGACAAGATCCTGGGCATCGACAAGATCGCCAAGTTCCACTACGCCCCGGGCATGCACGAGCCGGTGACGGTCGGCGAGTTCATCATCAACAAGGGCAAGTAGGACGCGCTGCCGGCCGACCTGAAGGAGATCGTCAAGACCTCCGTCCAGGCCTCGTACTGGAACCACTTCGTCCGGTTTCAGGAGAAGACGGCGAAGGCGTGCCAGGAGCTGCTCGCCTCCGGCGTCAAGATCATCAAGACGACCGACGAGCTGAACAAGCAGTTCCTGAAGGCCTACGACGAGATCCAGGCGGCGAACATCGCCAAGGACGAGTTCTACAAGAAGGTGATCGACTCGCAGAAGAAGTACTCCAGCCTGGTGGTACCGTACCGCCTCTCGTACTGGCCGAACTACAACTTCATCGCCGAGCACTACTACAAGGACAAGATCTGGCTGAAGTAGAGGACCGCGACGGTCGCACACCGGGCGACGGGGCTGAGGCCGCGTTCCGTCGCCCGGGTGTTGAACCGGACAGTCCCGCCGACCCACGGATTCGCTCTCTTCCTTGAGCTCGGCGCCCCACTCCCGCGAACCGTACGGAGGAGCTCGTAGTGACGGCTGAACCGGCAGAACAGACACGCCCGGACGTGACGCCGGGCGTCCGGACGACGATCAAGGTGATCGACGCGATCGCCGACTGGTCGGGCCGGGCAACGGCCTGGCTCATCATCCCGATGACCATCGCCGTCACCTGGGAGGTCGTGGCGCGCCACTTCTTCCGCGCGCCCACCATCTGGGCCTTCGACGTGGTCTACATGCTGTACGGCACCCACTTCATGCTGGGCACCGCGTACACTCTCATGCAGATCGGGCACGTGCGAACCGACATGCTCTATTCGCGCTGGTCCATCCGCCGCCAGAACCGGATCGACGCGATCGGGTACTTCTTCTTCTTCTTCCCGGCGATGATCTTCCTGTTCTACTTCGGCTGGCAGGAGGCCTATCACTCGTTCCAGGTCGGCGAGACCTCGGACGCGAGCCCCTGGCGGCCGATCGTCTGGCCGTTCAAGTTCGTCATCCCGCTCACCGCGCTCCTCCTGCTCATCCAGGGCGTCGCGGAGCTCCTCAAGAGCCTCTATGCCATTCGAACGGGCCGCGAGTGGGTTCATCGTCAGCAGCTGGAGATCGGATGAGTCCCGAGCTGCTCGGCGGCATCATGCTGCTCGCGATGCTCGGCGCCATCTTCATCGGCTTTCCGATCTCGTTCACCTTGCTGCTGCTCGCGCTGATCTTCGGCTGGGTCGGGCTCGGCGACAAAGCGTTCTACATCATGGTGTTCCAGACGATCGGGCTCATGAAAGAAGAGGTGCTGGCGGCGGTGCCGCTGTTCATCTTCATGGGCTATCTTCATGGAACAAGGCGGGCTCATGGAGCGCCTGTTCAGGGGCTTCCAGCTCATGATGGGCCCGGTGCCGGGCTCCTTGTACGTGGGCGTGCTCATCACTGCGACCATCTTCGGCATCGCCGCGGGCACCGTCGGGGCGACGGTGGTGCTGATGGGCATCATGGCCGTCCCCATCATGACGAAGGCCGGCTACAACGTCCCGATGTCGGCCGGCGCCATCACCGCGGGCGGCACGCTCGGGATCCTTGTTCCCCCCAGCGTCATGCTGGTCGTGATGGGCCCGGTCATGGGCGTCTCGGTCGCCGAGCTCTACGCCTCCTGCTTCGGGCCCGGGTTCCTGCTGGCCGGCATCTTCATCGTCTATTGCGTCGTCCGGAGTCTCATCAACCCGCGCCTGGGGCCGCCGCTGCCGCCCGAGGAGCGAACCGGCAGCATCCTGGAGATCGCCAAGGAGTTAGCGCTGGGAATGCTCCCGCACGCGATCCTCATCATCGCGACGCTCGGCACCATCATCTGGGGCTGGGCGACGCCCACCGAGGCGGCCGCGATGGGGGTCGTCGGAGCTGCATTCCTGGCCGTCATCTACGGGCAGTTCAGCTGGCAGCGGCTCAAGGACGCGGTCTACAACACCCTGCTCCAGTCCAGCACCGTCATCTTCCTGGCCGTCTGCGGCAACGTCTTCGGGGCGGTGTTCTCGCGGCTCGGCACGGCGAGGGTGGCCACCGACGCGATGCTCGCCTGGCAAATCCCGCCGGTGGCGATGCTCACCGTGATCATGGTCATCATCTTCCTGCTGGGCTGGCCCTTCGAGTGGCCGGCGATCATCCTGGTCTTCGTGCCGCTCATGCAACCCATCATCGTGTCGCAGAAGATCGACATGCTGTGGTTCGCCACCCTGATCGCCGTGAACCTCCAGACGGCCTTCCTCTCGCCCCCGGTCGCGATGTCGGCGTACTACCTCAAGGGCGTGGCACCCGGCTGGTCGCTCGGCGACATCTATCGGGGCATGGGCCAGTTCATGGTGCTCCAGCTCATCGGCCTGGCCCTGTGCATCATCTTCCCGTCCATCTCACTCTGGTTCCCTCGCTACCTCTTCGGCAAGTGAGCGTGCCAACGATGTAGGTCCCAACCACCGCCCGAAACGGAGGAGCTCCATGAGACCCAGGAAGCTCGTTCTCGTCTGGATCGCCTTCGCGCTTCCCGTGCTGATCCTCGCCGCCGTCTTGTGGCGCGGACCGGGATCGGCGTCCGCTCAGCAGCGCATCGTCTGGAAGGTGCAGAGCACCTGGCCGGCCACGAATCTGCTGCACATCTCCGCCGTCGAGCTCGCCAAGATGGTCGAGGAAATGTCGGGCGGCCGCCTCAAGTGGGAGATGTCGGCGGCCGGCACGATCGTTCCCGCGTTCGAGGTGCTCGACGCCGTCAACCGCGGACTCATCGACGCCAGCCACGCGTGGCCCGGCTACTGGGCGGGCAAGAACTCGGCGGCCGGTCTCTTCGCGCCCGGGCCCGGCGGGCCGTTCGGCATGGACCGTGAGGAGTATCTCGGCTGGCTCTTCGCCGGCGGCGGGCTCGAGCTCTACAACGAGCTGCTGCAGAAAGAGCTCAAGATGAACGTGGTGGTGCCGGTCTTCACGACCAGCCTTCCCTACTGGGAGCCGCTCGGCTGGTTCAAGAAGCCCTTCAACAACCTCGACGAGCTGCAGGAAGATGCGGTTCCGCACGTCGGGGCTGGGCATGGAGATGATGAAGACGATGGGCGTCTCCGTCGTGACGCTCGCCGGCGGCGAGGTCATCCCGGCGCTCGAGCGTGGCGCGATCGAAGGCGCCGAGTGGGCGATTCCCAGCCACGACATCCTGATGGGCTTCCAGAACGTCACCAAGAACTACTACATGCCCGACCTGCGTCAGCCCGCCTCCTACCAGGAGGTGCTGATCAACAAGACGAAGTGGGATGCGCTGCCGAAGGATCTCCAGGCGATCGTGAAGTGGGCGGGCATGGCCGAGATCATCCGGATGACCGCGTACAGCGTGGACCTCGACAGCAAATCGGTCGTGGAGCTCGAGAAGCATAGGCGTGAAGATCCTCAAGACTCCCGACGACGTCCTCAAGGCCCAGCTGCCGGCCATCGACAAGGTGTACGAGGCCGAGGCGCAGAAGAATCCGTTCTTCGCCAAGGTCCTGAAGTCACAGAAGGAGTTCGCCTCGCGGGCGGTGCCGCACGCGCAGAAGATCCGCCCGCCCATCGACGTGGTCATCGCGCACTACTGGAAGAAGTAGTCGGTTCGGGCTCACGCGCTGAAGATCAGGCTTCGTGTACCGCGCGCTGGCACGAGGTTGCGCCGGGGTTGCATTGGGTTGCCCCGGTGATACCCCGCCAATCCCTTCCTGAGGGAGCCAGCGCGCGTACACGTCGAGCAGCACGTTAGCGGATTTCCAGCCGCCAACCGCTGCACGTAGAGCGCGGGCGCGTTACGCGACAGGAGCGCGCTCGCGGCCGCCGCTGAGACCTTGGAGTCCGGAGTGATCGATTTCCTGCCCTCCGCCACCAGAAAATAGACACGCCATCAGCGCGGCCGGTAACCGATAGCGCGCGTGGTTCTCACTGTAGCGGAGCAGCAAGCGATGCTCGAAGTCGCAAGAAGGACAGTCGCCAAGGGACCGCGACGCATGCAGGCCCGATGGCGTTGTCAGGTCGGCCGCGCGTCGGGCGCCCCGATCGGCTCCCGGGATAGGGTCGCGGTCAGGAGCAAGTAGCCAACCACCGCCGCGACGAGCGACGCGGCGAGAATGCCGAGCACCGCGCGCACCGCGAGCTGCGGCGCGCTCTGCCCGAACGCGAGGTTCGCAATGAAGAGGCTCATCGTAAACCCGATCCCGCACAGGACAGAACAGCCGAAGAGCGATCCCCAGTTCGCGCCGTGCGGCAGCCGTGCGAACCCAGTGCTGATCGCGAAAGCGCTCGCGCCGAATACCCCGATGGCCTTGCCGGCAAGAAGCCCCACGGCGATCCCGAGTGGAACGAGTTCGAGGAGCGACCCCAGCGTCATGCCCCCGAGTGAGATCCCCGCGTTCGCAAAAGCGAAGATCGGCATCACGCCGAACGCCACGATCGGGTGCAGATCGTGCTCGAGCGTCCTGAGCGGCGAGTCGCCCTCCGCATCCCCGATGCGCAGGGGGATGAAGAGCGCGAGCGCCGCGCCGGCCAGCGTCGCGTGGACGCCCGATCTGAGCACGGCCGCCCACAGCACAAGTCCGATGAAGAAGTAAGCCGGGATCGCCTTCACATTCACGACGTTGAAGATCGCGAGACTGGATCGCGGCTGCCGCCACCGCGAGCGACAGCCAGGAGAGGTTCTCCGTGTAGAAGATGGCGATGATCACGATCGCGCCGAGGTCGTCCAGAATCGCGAGCGTGAGGAGAAAAACCTTCAACCCCTGCGGCACGCGACTGCCGAGGAGCGAGAGCACGCCGATCGCGAACGCGATGTCGGTCGCCGCCGGAATCGCCCACCCATGCGCTGCGATCGGATCGGCCCGGTTGAGCGCCCAGTAGAAGGCCGCCGGGACCGCCATGCCGCCCGCCGCTCCGAACGCGGGCAGCGCGATCTGGGAGCGGTTCGAGAGCTCACCCTCGAGCACCTCGCGCTTGATCTCGAGACCGACGAGGAAGAAGAAGACGGCCATGAGGCCGTCGTTGATCCAGAGGATAAGGGGCTTTGCGAGCCTGAACAGGCCGATCCGGATCTCCACCGGAGTGTCGAGGAAGGCCTGGTACAGCCCCTCGGCCCGGGTGTTCGCGAAGATGAGCGCGGCGACGGCCGCGATCACCAGCACGATCCCGCCGGCTGACTCCAGGCGAACGAAATCGCGCAGCGCGCCGGTCACACGGTTCCCGGCTTGGTCGATGTAGCGGATGGGCATAGCGCGGGATTCTCCCCGAAGCTCTTCGAGGCGGCTAGTGCTGTGCTCGGCTCCCGCCGGTCAGGCGATGGTCCACGAATTCTGCCGAAGCGGCGCAGCCCAGTCAACCAGACGGCCGAGTGATCGGCTGGAGGTCCCGCGGCCAGACAATGCCAGTGGATGACGCCGCCGAGCGAGCGGAGGTTCCACCTGCGCAGGGCCCGTCGAGTCCATCGAAACTCTTGGGTATCCAAGCCCCGACAAGGTTGGCGCAAAGTCACATGCCGGCCGCGTCACCAGTCTGGAACAAATTCGTGATGCGGTGTATTAAGCTTCCACTCGGAAAACACTCCGATTCTTCTGGGGGGCCTCTGAAATGCGTAGAAGCGACCTGTCAACGCCACGGCCCACTCGTGTAAACCGCCGCAGCTTCCTCAGGATCACCGGCGTCGCGACCGGCGCGACGATCCTGGGGGTGGCCTCCGCCGGCCGCCTCGTGTACGCTGCCGCGCTCACCAAGGCACAGCGCGACAAGCTGACGCCGGACGACATTATCGCGCTGATGAAGAAGGGCAATCAGCGCTTCCGCGTTGGAAAGGAGTCCCCGCACGACTACCTCGCCCAGCAGAAGGCAAGCGCCAAGGGTCAGTATCCTGCGGCCGTAATCCTGAGCTGTATCGACTCCCGCGCGCCCGCCGAGACGATCATGGATCTGGGCATCGGCGACTGCTTCAATGCGCGCGTGGCCGGCAACATCGCCAACGACGACATCCTCGGGAGTATGGAATTTGCCTGCAAGCTAGCCGGTGCGAAGGTCGTGCTGGTGATGGGACACACCGCGTGCGGCGCAATCAAGGGCGCGATCGACAAGGCGGAGCTCGGAAATCTCACCGGGCTGCTCGCCAAGATCCGCCCTGCTGTGGAGGCGACCCAGTATCAGGGTGAACGCTCGGCCAAAAACTATGGTTTCGTAGACACGGTGGCGCGCAAGAACGTCGAGTTGACGATGGCCGACATCCGTCGGCGCAGCGCCGTACTGGCCGACCTCGAGACCTCGCGTGCGGTCAGGATTGTCGGAGCGATGTACAACCTCGAAACGGGGCTCGTTGACTTCTTCGGTTGACGCGGCCGAATACGACGCGCGATTTCGAAGTCGCTCGCCTCTCGCGTTGTCCGCTGGTCCCGCTCTAGGTCAGCCAGACTCCGGCTCGGGTCGCGGTCCGCGAGCTATCGCGCCTTCAGCTTCACGTCCTCGTACGGCGCCGAGAAGCCGTAGCCGCCGAGGAGCCCGAGCCCCGACTCCTCCACTCGCGGACCGACGCCGTGGAGGAAGGCGAAATCCCAGACCGGCACGAACATCGCGCGCTCGTGGATCATCTGCTGGATCCGATGAAGCAGTTGCTCGCGCTTCGGGCGATCAAGCTCAACGGCCTGCTCTCGGAAGAGGCCGTCGATGTCAGGGTAGCCTCCGTACGCGTACGTGCCCCCGGAGACGGCGAGAGACTCGAGCCAGGTGGCGGCGTTTCCCGACGCGCCGATGAAGAGGTACACGAGGTTCTTGTATTTCTTCTCGGCCACGCCTTTGAAGAACGCCGCCCGCTCGAGCGGACGTAGCTTGAGCTGGATTCCCACCGCCTTCATGTCGGTGAGCATCGCCTCGCCCCAGGGGCACACCTGAAGGTCACAGAAGAACTCGCCGGCGTCGAACCCGTTCGGGTACCCCGCCTCGGCGAGCAGCCGTCGCGCCCGGGCCGGATCGTGGGGGTATGGCGGCGCCGGCCAGTAGAAGTCGAAGCTCGACGGCACGATGCTCCCGGTGACTTTCGACAGGCCGAGGGTCGCGGCTTCGTTCAGCGTGTTTCGATCGATCGCCAGATTGGCGGCCAGCCGCACGCGCTTGTCGTGCCAGGGCGACTTTGGATCGAACTGGTCGGCGAAGATCAGCCAGTGGTTGGATGGAAACACTGCCTTCAGGGTGAGCCCGGGTGTGCGTCGGACCTCTCCGGCCAGCTCGCCGCTGATCAGATAGACGACGTCGGCGTCACCGCGCTTGAGCGCCGCCATTCGTGTGGCATGGTCGGGAATCACCCGGAAGACCAGCCGCTTCACGTTGGGCACCTTGCGCCAGTATTGCTCGAAGGCCTCGACGACTAGCTCGACACCGGGGCTGAAGGAGACGAAGCGGTACGGACCGGCGCCGATCGGCGCCTTCCTGAAACCCTCGTCGCCGACTTTCTCGACGTACTTCTTCGGCACGATCCATCCGGCGCCCGTCGTACGCGTCCCATAGAAGGTCATGAAATCGGGCCAGGGCTGTTTGAGCCGAAATCGCACGCGGCCCGGATCGGGAGTCTCGACCACCGCGACTCGCTCCTTGAGGCTCTTGGCGTGGATGCCCCGGTAGCGCTCGAAGGAGAACTTCACGTCTTCGGCCGTGAGAGCGTCGCCGTTGTGGAACCGGACCCCCTTGCGGAGCACGAACTCGTAGATGAGCCCATCGGGCGAGAGGCTCCACGATTCGGCGAGACTCGGCGCCATGCTCTTTCCGGGCAACTGCTTCACGAGGCCGTCGTGGATCGCCATCTGGACCATGAACGGCGTCAGCTGGATGTTGTCCGCGGGGTCGAGCCACGCTGGAACGAGCGTCGTGTGCACGGCCCAGGTCATCTGCCCTTCGGGGGTGGCGGAGGCCGGCCCCGTCGGGACGAGCAGAAGCGCGACGAGACCGAGCAGGACGAGCAGACGACCGGGCCGTGCCGCGACTCGATTCATGGTTGCCCCCTCATTTGCTCTTCAGCTTCACGTCTTCATACGGGCCGGACCACGCGAACCCGGCGATCAGCCCGATCCCCGACTCCTCCACCCGCGGCCCCAGACCGGACAACCCGGCGTTGAGCCAGATGGGCGCGACGATCACCTTCTCGTTGATGAGCTGCTGGATACGATGCAGGGTCGCCTCGCGCCGCTTCGGGTCGAGCTCGTTCGCCTGCTCCTGGAAGAGGCCGTCGATATCGGCATAGCTGCCGTAGACGTACGTGCCACCCCCGGCGATGAAGGCCTCGATCCGGGTCGCGGCATTGCCGAAGGCGCCGCTGGCGCCGTGGATGAGCCCCTTGTGCTTCTTTTCGGACCATCCTTTGAAGTAAGCGGCGCGCTCGATCGGGCGCATCCTCACGCGGATCCCCGCGGCGTTGAGATAGTTGACGACGGGCTCGCCGATGTTCACGATCGCGGCGTCGCAGAAATAGTCTCCGGCGTCGAAGCCGTTGGGATACCCGGCCTCGGCGAGCAGCTGCTTGGTGCGGGCGCGATCGTACGCGTAGCCGGGCGGCTGCCAGTAGAACTCGAAGCTTGCAGGGAATGATGCTGACGGTGAGCTTCGCGAACCCGAGAGCGTCCGCTTGGTTCATCGACTGCCGGTCGATGGCGTGGTTTGCCGCCAGGCGCACGCGCCGGTCGTGCCACGGCGATTTCGGATCCCACTGCTCGGAGAAGTAGACCCAGTGCGTGGCCTGGCCGACGTTGGGCTTGAGCGTCAGCCCCGGGGTCCGCCGGATCTCCTGGGCCAGCTCGCCGCGCAGGTTATAGGCGATGTCCAGCTCACCCCGCTTCAGCGCGGCCAGGCGCGTGGTCTCGTCGGGGATCGACCGCAAGACGATGCGCTTCACATTCGGGGCCTTCCGCCAGTACTGATCGAAGGCCTCCAGGACCAGCTCGACGCCCGGCGTGAACGAGACGAACTTGTACGGGCCCGCGCCGACCGGCGCCTTCTTGAAACCGTCGTCGCCGACCTTCTCGACGTACTTCTTCGGCACGATCCAGGCCGCGCCGGTGGCCCCGAGATAGAAGGTCATGAAGTCGGGCCACGGCCGCTTGAGGCGGATGCGGACGCGCCCCGGATCAGGAGTCTCCACCGCCGCGACGCTCTCCTTGAGCGCCTTGCTGGACGCACCCCGGTAGCGCTCGAGAGAGAACTTGACGTCCTCGGCGATGACCGGCTCGCCGTTGTGGAACTTCACCCCCTTGCGGAGCACGAAGTCGTAGACGAGACCGTCCGGGGACATCGTCCACGACTCGGCCAGGCTCGGCGCGACGGGATTGCCCGGCATCGGCTTGAGCATCGCGTCGTGCAGGGCGTAGATCACCATGAAGGGCGTGATGATCCCGGAGGTCTCGGCCGGATCGAACCAGGTGGGGGCGAGCGAGATGTGCGCGCCCCAGATCATCTCACCTTCGGGCGCGGCGGCGCCCGGCGACGGGCCGAGGATCACGAGCGTGAGGACGAGCAACGGAGCGAAGAGGCCTCGAACGTTTCTCATGGGAAGCCTCCCTGTCTGCGTGTCGTACGTTGGCTCGAGTTGGTTTCTGGGCCGTCTCCTATTTGACCTTCAGCTTCACGTCCTCGTAGGGCGCGGAGAATGCCCAGCCCGTGATGAGCCCGAGCCCCGTCTCCGCCACTCGAGGACCGGACGCGTGGATGAATCCGAGCTCCCAGATGGGCGCGTACATCGCCTTGTCGTGGATCAGCTGCTGCATCCGGTGCAGCGCCGCCTCGCGGCGCTTGCGGTCGAGCTCGCCCGCCTGCTCGCGAAAGAGCCCGTCGATGTCGGGATAGCTCCCGTAGACGTACGGCCCGCCGGCGGCCGTGAACACTTCCAGGCGCGTGGCCGCGTTTCCGAAGGCGCCGCTCAGGCTGTAGACGAGGTTCTTCAGCTTCTTTTCCTGGTACGACTTGAAGAAGGCGGCGCGCTCGAGCGGACGAAGCTTCACGCGAATACCCACCGCCTGCAGGTAGCTGATCAGCGCCTCGCTCATCGTGTTGGTCGCGGCGTCGCACCAGAGATCGCCGGCATCGAAGCCGTTGGGATAGCCGGCCTCGGCCAAGAGCTGCTTGGCCCGCGCCGGATCGAACTGATAGGCGGGCGGCTGCCAGAAGAAGTCGAAGCTCGCGGGAATGATGCTCCAGGTGAGCCGCGAGAATCCGAGGGTGAGGGCCTCGTTGACGGCCTGGCGGTTCATCGCGTGATTCGCCGCCAGGCGCACCCGCCGATCGGCCCAGGGCGACTTGGGGTCCCACTGGTCGAGGAACACGAGCCAGTGCGTCGACACGATCGGCGTCGGCTTGAGCGTGAGCCCCGGTGTCCGCTTGACTTCCTCGGCGAGCTCGCCCTGGAGCAAATAGACGATGTCGGCCTCGCCGCGCTTGAGCATCGCCAGGCGCGTGGCCTCGTCCGGAACGGCCTTGATCACGAGCCGCTTCACGCTCGGGACTTTCCGCCAGTACTGCTCGTGGGCCTCGAGCACGAGCTCGATACCCGGATTGAACGAGACGAAGCGGTACGGGCCGGCGCCGATCGGCGCCTTCTTGAACCCGTCGTCGCCGACCTTTTCGAGGTACTTCTTCGGCACGACCCAGCCCGCTCCGGTGGCGAGGCTCCCGTAGTAGGTCATGAAGTCGGGCCACGGCTCCTTGAGCTTGAAGCGGACCCGGAGTGCGTCCACGACCTCCACGACGGCCACGCGATCCCGCAAGAGCTTCGACGTGGCGCCCCGGTATCGCTCGAAGGAAAACTTCACGTCCTCGGCCGTGACGGGCTCGCCGTTGTGGAATTTGGCGCCCTGGCGCAGCACGAACTCGTACGCGAGGCCGTCCTTCGACGCGGTCCATGACTCGGCCAGGCTCGGCGCGGCGTGATTGCCGGGCATCGGCTTGACGAGGCCGTCGTGCAGCGCGTAGAGCACCAGGAACGGCGTGGCGATCCCGGGTGTCTCGGCCGGGTCGAACCAGGTGGGCGCCAGGGAGATGTGAACCGCCCACGTCATCTGGCCTTCCGGCGCCGCCCCGGCGTTCGGCGCGGCCGCCAGCACGATCGCCAGCGCGAGCAGCGACGCCAGGCACTTCATCGCGCGGTTTCTCACGTCGGCTCCGTCCGACCCCACACGACCGCCAGCACGGTGGCGCCGTTCTTCGTCGTCACGGTGTGCACGCAGCCGTTCGGCCGGTAGTTCATGTTGCCGGTCGTCACGGGGCCGGATTCGTCCGCGTTCGCCCCTTCGACCACGAAGATGAGCTCGTCGCCCACGTGGCGATGCAGAGGCAGGGTGGCGCCCGGCTCGAATTGCGCGAGGATCGCGCGGCGCTCCTGGGTTCCGGTCTTGTCCTCCCAGATCCGCTTCTGCCGCACGCCCGGACGCGCCTCGATCCACGGCAGGTCGCTCAACGCGAAGATCTGGGACGGCGGGCCGCTGGTCCGCTGCGCGAGCGGCTCCACCCCGCCGGTGATGATCGCCAGCACCGTGGCGCCGTTCGGCGCCGACACGGTGTGGACGCAGCCGTCCGGCCGGTAGCCCATGTTGCCCGCCGTGATCGTGCCGAACTCGTCGGAGATGGCGCCCTCGATGACGAAGACCAGCTCGTCGCCGACGTGCCGATGCAGCGGAAGCTTGGCGCCCGGCGCGATTCGGGTCATCGCGGCGCGACGCTTGCTCTCGGAATGCTCCCAGATGCTCTTGCCGCGGACGCCGGGTTGGCGCTCCTGCCATGCGAGATCGCTGAGCGAGATGATCTGGGACCGTGGAGTCTGCGTCGTGCTCATCGTGCTCTCTCCTGGCTCAGGGTGTCGCGAGGGTAGCGCGCACCGCGAGCGGGGTCAACGAGCGGTTCGGCGGCGCTACTTCGCCTTGAGCTTCAGATCCTCGTAGGGCGCCGAGAAGGCGTAGCCCGCGATGAGCCCGAGGCCGGACTCGTCAACGCGCCGACCGACGCCGTTGACGAAGGCGAGCTCGTACATCGGCGCCACGATCGCCTTCTCGGTCACGAGCTGCTGGACGCGCTGGAGTATAGCCTCGCGCTTGGCGCGGTCGAGCTCGGTCGCCTGCTCGCGAAAGAGCCCGTCCACGTCCGGGTAGCCGCCGTAGGCGAACTGCCCGCCCGAGATCACGTAGGCCTCGAGGCGCGTGGCGGCGTTGCCGAAGCCGCCGCCGATGATCTGCACCAGGTTCTTCAGCTTCTTGTCGGCGATGCTCTTGTTGAAGGCGGCGCGCTCCAGCGGGCGGAGCTTGGCGCGAATCCCCACCGCCTGCAGGTAGCCGATCATCGCCTCGGCCGCGTCGGCCGACGTCATGTCGCAGAAGTAGTCGCCGGCGTCGAAGCCTCCGGGGTATCCGGCATCGGCCAGAAGCCGCTTGGCGCCGGCGGGATCGAACGCGTAGGCCGGCGGTTGCCAGAAGAAGTCGAACGAGCTCGGGATGATGCTGAACGTGATCCGCGAGAGGCCGGACGTCCGGGCCTGGTCGATGGCCCGCCGGTCGACCGCGAGATTCGCGGCCAGCCGGACGCGACGGTCGTGCCACGGCGACTTCGGGTCCCACTGGTCGACGAAGGAAAGCCAGTGCGTGGACGGGTAGACGGCCTTCAAGGTGAGCCCGGGAGTGCGCCGAATCTCGTCGCCGAGCTCGCCGATCATGGAGTAGGCGATGTCCGCCTCGCCTCGCTTGAGCGCGGCCAGCCGCGTCGACGGGTCGGGGATCGTCCGCAGCACCAGCCGCTTGACGCTCGGGCTCTTGCGCCAGTAGCCGTCGAACGCCTCCAGGACGAGCTCGATCCCCGGAGTGAAGGACACGAAGCGATACGGGCCGGCGCCCACCGGCGCCTTGCGAAAGCCGTCCTCCCCGACTTTCTCGAGGTACTTCTTCGGGACGACCCAGCCGGCGCCGGTGGCGAGCGTCCCGTAGAACGTCATGAAATCGGGCCACGGCTGCTTGAGCCGGAAGCGCACGCGCGCGGCGTCGGGCGTCTCGACCGCGGCGACTCTGTCCTTGAGGCCGCGGGCGAAGATGCCCCGGTACCGCTCGAAGGAGAATTTCACGTCCTCGGCGGTGACCGGGTCGCCGTCGTGGAATTTCACTCCGCGGCGCAGGACGAAGTCGTAGACGAGCCCGTCCGGCGAGACGGACCACGACTCGGCCAGGCTGGGGGTGAGCGCCTTGCCGGGCATCGGCTTCACGACGCCGTCGTGGAGCGCGTAGAGCACCATGAACGCCGTGATGATCGTCGTCTCCGCGGGATCGAAATAGGTCGGGACCAGGGTCGTGTGCACCGCCCACGTGATCTGCTCTGCGGGCCCGTCAGCGGCGCCGGCGAGCACGGGCGCCAGGAGGAGCAGAGCAAGAACCGCGAGCGCGAGGCGCCTCATCGCTGGAGCTGCCGGCCGATGAAGTCGCGCATCAGCGCGATGGCCTTGTCCGTGTCGGCGCTCGCTTGCCCGATGAACCCGTGGCGAGCGTTCGGAAAGTGGACGCGCTCGATCGCGCCGCCCGCCTGCTGATAGGCCTGAACGAACGCGTCGGTGATCGCCGCCGGCACGTTGTCGTCGGCTCCCGGGTGCGCGAGCCACACGGGTGGCAGCGCCCGGGTCTCACGGGCGGCGACGATACGCGTCACGCTCGCCTCGGCCATCTGCGCCTCGCTCAGGAAGTAGCCGTGGTGGGCGGCGATCAGGCGCTTGGCGTCGAAACCCGATCCGTCGTCCTGCCGTCCGACCACGTACCGGAAGCGCGCGAGCGGATCCGCGACCGGGTAGAGCGCCAGGACGAACGCGACCGACTCGTCCCCCGCCCCGGTATCGAGCGCGCCGTCGGCCGATACGATGGGCGTGCTCGCGAACTCGGGAGCGCCGGGCTTGAGGCCCGCCAGCAGCGCGAGCTGGCCCCCGCTGGAGCTGCCCACGATCCCGATGCGTCGGGGATCGACGCCGAGCCGCCGGGCGCCGGCGCGCGCCCAGCGCACGCCCGCCGCGACGTCGGCACTCGCTGCCGGATGCTTCGCCTCCGAGCCCTGTCGGAAGTCGAGCGAGACGACCACCAGTCCCGCCGCCGCCAACCCCCGGCCGTGGAGGGCGCCCGTCAGCCGATCGCCCCGGCTCCACGCGCCGCCGTGGACGTCGATCAGCGCCGCCAGCGGCGCCTCCGCCTCGCCCCGCGGGCGATAGATGCGCGCCAGGAGTTCCTTGCCCTCCGGTCGGGCGAACGGCGCGTCGACTTCCTCGACTTCGTACGGCGCAGCCTGGTCGAATCGAACTTTCATCGATCGCAGCTCTCCTTCGTCTAGAAGCGCGCTGCGGCACGCACAGCCGTCTTTCCCTATCGTCAGTCGCGAAGCGCCGGCAAGACCTCGGCGGTGAATCGCTCGAGCTGAGCGAGCTGATCGTCGCCCACGAACCGGATGCAGAGGTCGCTGACCCCGGCGGCGGCATAGCGCTCGAGCGCGGCGATCACGACGTCGGCGGGGCCGAGCCCCATCGTACCGCGCGAGTGGACTCCCCCGCCGTAGTAGGTCGCCAGGAACTCCGTCGTCACGCGCTCGGCGGTGCGGGGATCGTCGTCCATCCGCACCGTGGTGTAGACGCAGAGCTCGAAGGACGCCCTGGCCCGCCCGTGCCGCGCCAGCGCCTCCTCGGCGCGCTCGCGCACGAGGCGGCACTCCTCGGCGTGGAGGTAGGTCGTGATGATCCCGTCGCCGAGCCGTCCGAAGCGGTCGAATTGAGCGGGCAGCATCTCGCCGCGGTTCGCCGCGGTGATGAGGACGGGGGGCCCGGCCGGATTCCACGGCAGCGGACCGATCGTGTGGTCGGTCAGCTCGACGTCGCCGTCGTGATGGGACACCGGCTCGCCGCGCCAGAGCATCCGCCAGATCCGGACGTGCTCTTCCAGGCGGCGGACCCGCCGCTTGTGGTCGGCGCCGCACGCCGCCCACTCGCGCTCGGCCGACGGCAGGCTCCAGCCCACGCCGAGGCCCATGACCACGCGGCCGCGCGAGATCTGGTCGACATTGGCGATCTGGTGGGCGAGCACGACCGGGTGACGCAGCGCCGGCAGGAGGACGGCCGTCCCGAGCCTCACGCGGGTCGTGATGCCGGCCAGATAGGCCAGTGTCGTGAGCGGCTCGAGCCGGGGCTTGGCGACGATGCTGTCGCCGACCCACACGGCGTCGTAGCCCGCCCGGTCGGCGTGCCGGGCCATGGTCCAGCACTCCTCGACGGGCGGCCGCTGCGCGGACTGCATGACCACACCACGGGTCGGAATGAGGACGCCCAGACGCATGCCGGCCGCTAGTGTACTCCGGCTCCTCAGCCGAGGAGCTTGCGAAGCGAGCGGCCCCGGAGGTTCTCCGACTTCACCATTGCGAGAAGTCTAGTTTGGTTGAAACCATCTTGACACAGGACGGAGGCAGACCCATGATCCCGCACCAGTGGCGTCGGGCACGATCGAAGCGCAACCCGCGCTGGAGGGTGAGCGATGATGGCGCAGGCCGGCTCAATAGAAGCTTCAAACGATAGGGCCATGGCGTCCAGGCCGAACCTGCTGAATGAGGACGTTCCAGACCACCAAGCCTGGAGGCGCCAGAGCATTGCGCCGAAGGACTGGCTGGTATCGCTGCCGCAACGCTGCCTCGACGAGCTGGACGCCGCCGCTTGCCAAGTTCGACGGGATCCGCTACCGACGGTCTTGCTAGATCCGCAACAGTTCTCGCTCGCCGCATGCGCACAGATGATGGACCACGTCCGCGAGCGTCTGCGCGCAGGCATCGGCCTCGCCGTGCTGGATCGAGTGCCCGTGGAGCGATACACGACCGAGGAAAATAGGGCCCTCGCGTGGCTACTCGGAAGCCTGCTCGGCCGACTGGTCGCGCAGAAGTGGGACGGCACCATGGTCTACGACGTTCGCGACGCCGGCCAGGCCCTCGGGTATGGCGTGCGGCGCTCGGTCACGAACCTCGATCTCACCTTCCACACCGATGCGCCGTGGCTGGATCTTCCGCCTGAGCTGGTCGGTCTGTACTGTATCAACCCGGCGCGCGAGGGCGGGGTGAGCCGGTTCGCGAGCCTCTGCAGCGTGCACAACGAGCTTAGGCGCCGGCATCGCGACTTGCTTCCGCGTCTCTACCGGCCCTTCCCGTGGGACCGCCAAGCCGAGCACGCACCCGACGACGACAAAGCGGCGCGGCGGCCGATCTTCCAGTATGACGGCCGATCTCTGATGGGCTGTTTCAACGAGAAGCTTGTTGCGACCGGGGCCGACTTGGCCGGCGAATTGCTCGACCGCGAAGGGCGGGAGGCGCTCGAAGCCATGCGGACGATCGTCGACTCACCCGAGCTCTGGATCGAATTCACCATCGAGCGCGGTCAGGTCCAATTCATCAACAACCGACGGTTTGCCCACAGCCGCACTGACTTCACGGACGCTCCCGAGCCGCACCTGAAACGTCATCTGATCCGACTCTGGACTCGCGAGGAAGGGCGCCGGTCGTTCCACGGTTAAGGCGGCCATCGGGGCATCTGCTCGCTCCTACCAGAGCGGCCTTCACTGTGCGCGGCGGGAAAATGCCGTCAACCCTCAGCAGGAGGGCGAACCCGCTGCCGAGAAGAAGCAGGCTTATGACTCGCGCGAAGGCGACCTGTGGCAGTCCGGTCTGGATTCGCCCACCGAGATAAAGCGCGACCGTAGCAACTGGCAGCGCCAGTATGAGGGCGTCAAGGGTGGCACGCCCGATGAGCCCCATCCACGCGGACGCCACGAGGCGGATGCCGCCGTCGATGAGGAAGTTCGTGGCGAATGTTGCTGGAAAGAGCGGCCCATGGTCCAGCCGCGATTCACGACGGGCTGGCTCCGGGGAATTGTCGATCCTGTCGCGACGGTGGACCTGGAGCATCCAGCCGTACCGCTCGCGATGACTAAGTCCGCGTATTTATAGCGCCGCACCAACCCCGAACCCCTGGCACAGCCGTTGCTAACCAGCTGGGGCCACTGTGTGATCCCTCCGGGTCTCGAGTTGGCTTCAGGGGGAGAGGCGGATGGGACGCTCGGTGGGCTCGATCGTCGCCGCCGCGCTGGCCCTGGGCGCTTGCGCGACGCCGCCCGGAGTGGTCCGAACGGGTGACTGTCGCTGTCGATCGTGGTGGGCGCGGGTTCGCTGCGTTTTCCGTGTCCGGCCTGTCCTCGCCGCCAATGCCGAACACCGACGACCTCATGCTGTGCGTGGTCGGCATGGACGGCGCCGCGCGCTGCCACCACCGGGACGGCATCGTTTCCGCGTCGGTGGCGCCGTCGGCGGTGAGCGCGTCGTGCCCAGGCGCGGACGCCGTTCTCCGGTCGCCCTGTCGCGCGGGCGACGGCCCTCGTCTGGCGCTGGTGGACCGTGGCGCCCGCGAGAACGACTTCTGCAAGCTCGGTAATTCTCGCGTGAAGCTGTCGCGCGAGAGGGAGGAAACTCGATGACGAAGCTTCGTGCGCGTGTCCTCGCCGCGCTGGCGCTCCTGGCCCTCATCTCCGCCTCGACCGGCCCGGCTCGGGCCGACCGAGCGCCACTGCAGTTCGGCGTCTTGAACCAGCAGAGCCCCGTACTGACCGCGGAGCGCTGGAACCCGATCCTCAGCTACGTCTCCACAGTGAGCGGGGTCCCCCTGCGGCTCAAGATGGGCCCCACCTGGCAGGAGACCGACGCCATGATGGCGCGCGGCGAGTTCGACTTCATCTACACCAACCACAACTTCCAGCCGCAGTACGACGGGATCGGCTACCGGGTGATCGCGCGCTGGGGCGGCGACGCCATTCGCTGCGTCATCGCCGTCGCCACCGACAGTCCACTCCAGCGCATCGACGAGCTCGCCGGCAAGCGGGTGGCGTTCCCGTCGCCGGACGCGTTCGTCGGTTACGCGGTGCCGAAGGTCGGGCTCAAGAAGGCGGGCGTGGTTGTCGAGGAAGTCTTCTCGGGCAATCAGGAGGGCGCGCTCGCCCAGCTCAAGGCGCGGCGCGTCGCCGCCGCCGCCGCGAACTCCCGCTTTCTCGCCCAGTACTCCGAGCGCGAGGGGGTGCGGTTCCGGGAGCTCTACATCTCGGAGCCCTACCCGGAGCTGGCCGTCGTCGCCCACCCGCGCGTGCCGGCCCAGATCGTGGAGCGCGTGCGGCAGGCGCTGCTCGGCCTGAAGAACGACCCGAACGCCGACGAGATCCGCAAGAACGCGAAGATGCCAGGCTTCGAGTCGGCGACGGACCGTGACTACGAGGGCGTGCGCGCCGTGTACCGCCTGATCGCCCAGTGAGGTCGAGCCTCCGCGGCCTCCTGCTCGTCTTCACCAGCGCGGCGATCGCCGCCGTCACGCTGGGTGAGCTGGCGTTCAACGTGAAGACACGCACGGAGACGGCCGAGGTCCAGCTGGCGGAGCAGACCGAGCGCTTGCTGGCGGCGTCGCGGCCGCTGCTCCTCAACGCGCTCGTGGTCGAGGACCTGGCGAGCTCGAGCAGACGCTCCGCAACCTGAACGCCGACCGCCTGTGGCGGCAGGTGCGACTCTACGAGCGCGACGGGCGGACCCTGTGCTCGACGCGTCGCCACCGACGGTGACCGCCCTTCGCGCGCCAGGGTGGTTCGGGCGGCTTCTTCACCTCGATCTCGCCGAGGCCCGAACGGAGATAAGCGCCAAGCCGAACGTGTACGGAGTGCTCGCGGTCATGCCCTCGTCGGACGCCGTGACACCCGCGCCGACGCCGGCGGTCCGCCAGCTCCGGGTCCTTATCGCCGAGGACAGTTCGGTGAACCAGCGCGTAGCGCGGGGCCTGCTCGAGCGACAGGGACACCGCTCGGCCGGTATGCTATAGTCGCGGGAGCTCGATCGTGCTTGATGCTTTGGGCCTCGACAGCGCTCGTACCGCCCTCTACTGGGCGGTAGTCGTGTTCGTGGCCTACCTCGTTCGCGGCGTCGCCGGCTTTGGCTCCGGGCTGATCGCCGTTCCGTTGCTGTCGCTGGCCGCTCCGGTGCCGGCCGTGGTGCCCCTCGTCGTCGCCCTCGACTACATCGGCTCGGTGAGCCAGGGAGTGCGGAACCTCGACGCGGTCGTCTGGCGCGAGCAGTTGCTGCTGATCCCCTTCATGGCCGTGGGCATCGTGCTCGGGATCGTCGTGCTGAGCTCGACCACGCCGGTCCTCCTCGCGCGCATGCTCGGCGGCTTCGTGATCGTATACGCGATCTACCAGTGGTGGCCGCGGTCGGTGCGCCAGGGTTCACGGGTCCTCGGCGCTCCATTCGGCCTGCTCGGCGGTCTCGTCGGCGCGGTGTTCGGGACCGGTGGACCGTTCTACGTCATCTACCTGACCCTGCGAGGGCTGGAGAAGACGCCGTTTCGCGCCACATTCGCCATGAACTTCCTGATCGACGGGGGTATCCGCCTTGTCGCGTACGCGTCGCTGGGGCTCTTCGGTCTCGCCACGCTCACAGGCCTGGCGCTCGCGCTGCCGGTCGCGGCGGTCGCGCTCTACCTGGGCGGACGCCTCCACCTCGGGCTGAGTCAGATCGTCTTCGTGCGCGTGATCAGCGTGCTGCTGCTGGGGGGCGGGCTGACGCTCCTCCTCAAGGGCTAGAGTGTCCGGACTCGGAATAGTGTTAACAGTTGCCGTGAACGAAGAAGAGGGTCATCGGCCCTATCTTTCCCAGAGTGGAACTCCGGCCAAGGAAACCACTGTGGGAGGACGGACCGATGACCCTCGACGAGAGCGTACACGGAATGCGGCTGCGCGTCATCGAGCGCGCGCAGGTGCTCGGCAACGTCAGCGCCGTCTGCCGCGAGATGGGAATCTCCCGGACGCTCTTCTATCGCTGGCGCCACCGGCTCGAACGCTATGGGGTCGACGGCGTGCACCCACGCCGGCAGCGCGGCCGGGCGGGGCGGCCGGTGGCGACCCCGCCGGAAGTGGAGCGGCTGGTGCTGGGCATCGCGATCAGCGCGGCCACCTGGGGCTGCCGCCGGATCGCGGCCTACCTGGCTCGCACCTGGCAGATTCGCGTGGCGCCCAGCACCGTGCAGCGGCTGCTGCGCCGGATCGGCCTGGCCACGAGACGGGCACGGCTTACTGTGCTCGAGCAACAGGCGGCGCGCACGGCCGGGCTGCTGACCGACCGCACGCGGCGCACCCTTTGGCGCGCCCGCCACGGCCACACGCGCCACGTCGAGGCGAACGAGCCGGGCCAACTCGTGTGCCTGGACACCTTTTACATTGGCAATCTCAAAGGGGTCGGCAAGGTATGGCAGATTACGGCCTGCGACGCGGCGACCTCGTATGGGCTCGCCAGCCTGCTGCCGGCCCACGATGCGGCGGCCGCCGCCACGTTCCTGCGCGAGGTCGTCGTGCCCCACTTCCAGCGCGCCGGCTGGCCAGTGCGGCGCGTGCTCACCGACGGCGGGCCGGAATTCAAGGGCGCCTTTGAGGTCGCCTGTCGCGAGCTCGGCCTACGGCACACCCGCACGAAACCCCGCCATGCCTGGACCAACGGGTTCGTCGAACGGCTGCAGGGCACGATCCTCCAAGAACTCTGGCGCGTGGTGTTCCGGCGACGCTACTTCACGAGCCGCGCGGCCCTGCAGCGTGCCCTCGACGGCTTCATGCGCTACTACAACACCGAGCGGCCGCACCAAGGCTACCGCGTCCGCGGTCGCACCCCGGCCGCGCTCGTCTGGGGCGTGGCGGCGGCGCAGTGATCTCATTCGCCACTCTGGAATGGCGAAAGTGTCAACACCGTTTCGAGTCTGGACAGGCTAGAGCGTGCCCGAGGCGGCGGCCCCACGCGTTCCGCTCGACTGGGTGGCCCCGGTGCTGTTGCCGCGGCGAGTTGCCGCGGCGAATCTCACCGTGGCGCTCCGATGATCGTGGGCCGATACGGACAGATCGAGCAATACGACGAGGCGACCCTGGCCCGTACTGTCCGAAAACTCGTCCTACGGTCACGCCGCCTGATAGTAGTAACGGAACAGGCCGCCCAAGCGGTCGCGGCAACGAATTCCAGCGCGACCGACCGCCCGAGGAGCCGGTGCAATCAAATCGTTCCCGAGGCCCTGGTGATTCCGCTCCTCCTGGTAGGTGCGCCTGCGGAAAGGTGCGCCACGATGAAGGCCGGCCCGGCGCCGGCCGGCTGTAGCCCCAGGTTGGATTTTTGGTCGCCATCCGCACGATGAGCAACGCGATCTGCCTTCATGACGCCGGGGCGCCCAGGCCGCCGACACTCGGACGTCCACTTCTGGGCAATCACCCGCCGGTGCCAACGCAGGATCGTATCGGGCGTCACGATCGTCGCCACCTGCGTCAGCATCCGCCGTCCGAGCCGCTGGCCCTTCGCCGCGAGGCGCCGACGCCCTGGTCGCCGAGGTCTACGTCGCGCCCGGCGACGCGGTGGGTCCGCGCGATCTGCTGATCCTTCTGTCCTGAGCCGAGCCGCCGCGGTGGAGCGGCGCGCTCAGCCTCGCTTCGAGGTCAACAAGGACTGCCGCAGGCGATCTATCTCGCGCTCGAGCGCCGCGCCGAGCTTCCCGGCCTCGCTCATGTTGCCGTCACGCGCGAACTCTTCGATCCCCTGAGCGAGCCCGGCCGCCGTCGTGGCGCCGATCACTTTCAGCGATCCCTTGATCGTGTGCGCCTCGCGCGTCAGCTCCGCGGGCTCGCCGGCCGCGATCGCCTTACGCATCGCCTGCATGCGGACCGGCGCGTCCTCGACGAAGATTCCGAGCAGCTCGTCGAGGAGCTCGCGGTCGCCGCCGACGTAGTTGAGCGCGGCGGTGAAATCGAATCCGGCCTCGGGCGCCGCCTCGCTCTGGAGTACCGGCGCGTCCTCGCGGCGCACCGGCGCGTCCGCGTGTACCTTTTTCTCGCCGCGGCGCGCGCTCGAGCGCGTCGGCGCCGCGTCGCTCCGCGGTGACGCGCTCCGGCTCGGCGACGCGCTCGCGCTCGGCGCCGACACGCCGCGGCTCCGGTTCGGCCCGACGGTCGGATTCAGGGCGCGACCGTCGTCGAGCAATCGGTTCAGCGCCGCCGACAGCTCGTCCGGCTTGACCGGCTTGGTCAGGTAGTCGTCCATGCCGGCCGCCAGGCATCGCTCGCGGTCGCCCCGCATCGCGTACGCGGTGAGCGCCATGATCGGCAGCCGGCGGCGGCCCGGGTTCCGGGCCTCGCTCTCGCGAATGGCCCGGGTGGCCGCGAGCCCGTCCATCACCGGCATCTGCACATCCATCAGCACCACGTCGAACGGCCGGCTCTCGTAGGCTTCGACGGCTTCTTGCCCGTTGTAGGTGACGATCGGGATGTGGCCCATCTTTTCCAGGAGTCGCACGATCACCCGCTGGTTGACCGCGTTGTCCTCCGCCACCAGCACCTGCAGAGGCTTCGCCGAAGCGTCACGCGCGGCGGGGACGAACGGTGTGGCCGGCTCCATCGACTGGCCGAGCGCCAGAAGGACTGCGTTGAGCAGCTCGGACGGCGTGAAGGGCTTCACCAGGTGGCGCGCGACGCCGAGCGCGCGGCAGCGGGCCAGATCGCCACTCATCACGTCCGACGTCAGCAGCATGACCGTCACGCCGGCCAGCACCGGCTCATGGCGGATGCGCTCGGCGACCGCGAAGCCGTCGAGGTCGGGCATGCGCGCGTCGAGCAGCACCAGGTGGAACGTGCGTCCCGCGGCGCGCGCGCGCTCGAGCTCGGCCAGCGCCGTGCGCCCGTCCTCCACGATCGTCGGGGCCACACCCCACGAGGTGAGCATCGCCCCGAGCAGCCGGCGGTTGGTCGCGTTGTCGTCGGCGGCCAGGACGGGAAGCCCCTGCAGCGCGTGCGGCGGCGCCGCGACACGCGTGGGAACCGGGACGCGCGCCCGCTCGAGCGACAACGTGAAGTGGAAGGTGCTGCCGCGGCCGAGCTCGCTGTCGAGCCAGATGCGGCCGCCCATCCGCTCCACCAGCCGGCGGCAGATCGCGAGGCCCAGACCGGTCCCCCCGAACCGGCGCGTGGTCGAGGCATCCGCCTGAGCGAAGGCGTCGAAGATGAGCCGGCTCTTGTCCGCCTCGATCCCGATGCCCGTGTCCTGCACCGCGACAAGCAAGGTCACGGTATCGTGCGTCACGGTCTCGGCATCGACGCGGACGGCGACCTCGCCCCGCTCGGTAAACTTGATCGCGTTGCCGACCAGGTTGACGAGAATCTGGCCGATACGGCCGGTGTCGCCCACGAGATCGTCGGGCACCCCCGGGTGAATCTCGTACGCCAGCTCGAGCGACTTGGCGTGGGCGAGCGACGCGAGCGTCTTGACGGTCTCGCCCAGGGTCTCCCGCAGGGCGAACGGCACCGGCTCGAGCTCGAGCCGTCCCGCCTCGATCTTCGAGAAATCGAGGATGTCGTTGATGATGGCCAGCAGCGCCTCGCCCGAGCGGTGGACGGTCTCGGCGTAGTCTCGCTGCTCCTGCGTGAGCTGGGTGTCCATTAGGAGCGCGGTCATGCCGATGACGCCGTTCATCGGCGTCCGGATCTCGTGGCTCATCGTGGCCAGGAACTCGGACTTCGCGCGGTTCGCGGCCTCGGCGGCCGCTTCTTTCTGCTTCAGCGCGCTGATGTCGCGAACGATCGTGAGCTCGCCCATCGGCCGGCCGGCCTCATCGCGAAACGGTGTGGTCACGACGGAGACTTCGACGAGCTGTCCCGTCCTGGTCTTGGCACACGTCTCGAACGACGCGAGCGACGCTCGCTGCTCGGCGGATCCGACCGTGTCGACCGCCGCCGCGCCGCGACCGCCCCAGAGGTCGAGCTCGCGCAACGGCCGTCCGATCGCCTCGACCGCGCCGTAGCCATACAGTCGGCTCGCGCCCCGGTTCCAGGTGGTGACGACCCCGCTCTGATCGTGAGAGAAGATCGCGTCGCTCGACTGCTCGACCTGGAGCGCGAGCAGGCGGGTCTTCTCCTCGCTGCGACGCAAGGACGCCAGCAGCGATTCTATGTTCTCCGCCATGCTGTTGAACGCCTGGATGCATTGCGCCGTCTCGCGCGGCCCTTCGGCCGAGATCCTGACGCCATACTCACCCTGGCCGAACCGGCGAGCGCTCGCCGCCAGCGTGCGGAGCGGCTGCACGCCGCTGCGGAGCACCCCCAGGGTCACGCCGAGCGACAGCACGGTTCCGAGAAGGAGGATCCCGAGCTTCTCCCAGAAGCCGCGCCACAGCTTGTTGACGGACACCGCGGGATTAAGTCGCAGTGAAACCGTGCCGTACTTCTCGCCACCGACCACGACCGACTGGGAATGCTCCAGCGGCGGCAAGTGCAGTCTGTCGACGAACCAGCGGGGAGCCTCGGTCCGGATCTCCGGCCCGAGGGCCGCGATCGGATGGCCGGAGTTGTCGGTCCAGGCAAATCTGGCGATGGTCGGCTGGCGGGCGCGGGCTTTCACCATCTGTTCGATCACGGCGTAGTCGCCGACGACGGCGGGGCCGCTCATCGCCGGAAGGGCGAAGCTCATCTCCTCGCGGAGCTCTTCGCTCAGCGTGGCGCGCTGATCGACGATCTCTCCGCGCAGGATGGAATAGAGGAGCGCGGCGCCGCAGCCGACCAGCGCCAGACCGCTGCCGAGCACGAGCCGAGCCGTGAGGGAGAGATTGCCCCGCCCGAGCCCGGCGAGCGAAAAATTCACTACTGGAGCTCGACCTTTACCAGGGTCGTCCGGTAGAACTTCTGCATGTTGTCGAACTCGCTGTCCTTCGACGCGATGAACCGCAGCGGCTGCGCCTGCTTGCGGACGTCGGCGCTCGCCGCTAGCACGCCGGCGGCGACCACGCGTCCGGCCTTGAGCTGTCCCATCGCGCCTTCCTGGTTACCGGCGAAGTGGACCTTGACGTGGATTCCTTTGCGGAGCAAGGCGTCCATCGGCAGGTGATAGCCAAAGAACGCGGCGAGGTGCGGGAACGCGACCTCCGGTCCCTCGAGGTCGGCCAGGCAACGAATGGGAGAGTCCTTCAGGACGACGATCTCGCCGGTCCCCGCGTCCTCCTTCGGACGCGCGAAAACTCGATAGCCGCTCTCTTCGTGGTCCTTGATGAAGTTGTGGTTCGAGTAGAGGAAGTGGTAGTCGCCGCGGCGGACCATGGCGGTGTGCTCGGGACCGGTCTGCGCGACCTTCAGCTGGAGCGGCACGCCGCTACCGTCGGAGACGTGGCGCAGAATCGGGTTCCAGAACTGGTGCGGTCAGGGTCGGGCTTCTCCAGATGATGACCCCGAACGCAAGGGGCTGATTCTGGGACCAGCCCCTCGCGCAGAGTGCGACGCCGAGCGAAGCGCCGACGACCCACTTGGTCATGAATCTCTCCCCGATCCGCATTGTTGCCATGGAGCTCCTGTCCGGTATCAAGCAAGGGTCGAGCCAGGAACTTGGGCCTGTAGAGACAGCTACTTGGGAAGACTTCGCACCGTCGAGGAGCGCAGTGCGGTCACGCCGATTGTCATCTTTGTCAACCGCCGCGGAAGGCCTCGTGCTAAGCGGCGGCGCGACGGGCGACAGCGGCCACGAAAAACCCGATCGCGGCGACCAGCTCGCACAGCTCCTCCAGAAAGAACTGTGGAACGCCGGGGACATGCCCGAGCTGCCGCTCGAAAACTTCGGTCAGTACGGAGAGGACCACGCTGGCCGCGAGCACCCGTCCCCACGGCTGCGCGATGGCCGCCCAGCCCTCGTACCAGAAGGCGCGAAGCCGGGCGAGGACGAAGAAGGAGATCGCCGCGGGCACACCCACCACCACGAGGGCGGCCAGCAGGCGCCACTGGATCGCGACCCGGCCGTCCACGAAGAACCGCGTCCAGATGACCTTGGTCCCGAACAGCAGGCGGTCGAGGTCGGCCTCGCCGATGATCAACCCGATGAGGCAGGAGACGATGGCGAAGTCCAGGGGGGACACGCGGCCGGTGTCGCGGGCGTTGCGGACGAGCTCACGGCCGAACAGGAGCGCTGCCCCGGCATCCAGGAGCACCTGGAGCCACTCGACGACGCCGTTTTCGACCGTGAGCCGAGCGGCGAGCGTCGGCTCGACGATCGCGATCGCCGACAGCACGGTGACGGCGATCAAGCCGAGGGCGGCGGCGACGGTCTCACTGCGAACCATCCGGACACTAGGGAGCGATTCCTCGACGGCCATGCGCCGGTCAGCGCGTCTCTGACGGGTCACACCTGACCGTCCCAGGCGGAGCCGCCGACCTCGGCCCAGCGGGCGCGGATCCGCTCGAAGTCGGCCGCCGGCAGCGCGCCGGCCCGCAGAAGCACGGCGTTCTGCTGCCATCGCTCGGGCTTCGTCGTTCCGACGATCACGGTGTGGACACCCGGCACGCTCACGGTGAATCGCAGCGCCGTGCCCACGGCCGTGTCGGGTGCCGATTTCAGGAACGGGTAGTCCAGCTTGCGCAGGCGTGACCAGTAGGCCTGGTAGTACGACTCGGACGGCTTGCGCGCATAGCTCCAGGCGACGTTGGCCAGCGGTCGCTTCGCGATGACGCCCATCTGCCGGGCGATCGCCAGCGGCAAGGTACGGTCGACCGCGTCCTGGTCCGCGATGTTCACCGACGTCTGGAGCGTGTCGAAGCGCCCGCACTCGACGGCATAGCGCGCCGCCTCGCCGTCGCCGCTGTAGCCGATGTACCGCGTGAAGCCGCGCTCGCGCGCGCGCTCGAGGGCGTCGATCGCCTCGCCCCTCTTGAGCTCTCCGAGTGAGCAGCTGTGAAGCTGGATGAGATCGACGTGGTCGGTCGCGAGGCGGCGCAGGCTGCGCTCGATGCTGGCGAGCAGCGGCGCGCGACGCCAGTCGGCGCTCGACCAGCCACCGGCATGCCCGCACTTCGTGAACAGCGAGACTTCATGCCGCCGCGCCCCGATCGCCTTGCCGATCAGGATCTCGCTGTCGTCGTAGCACTCCGCGGTGTCGATCACGTTCAGGCCGGCGTCGAGGGCGGTGTCCAGCAGTCGCCCGACCGCCCGCGCGCCGACGTTCTGGTAGCCGATCTCGGAACCGCCGAAGCCGAGCACGCTTGCCACGATGTCGGTACGACCGAGTCGGCGCCGCTCCATCGTGTCCGTCGCGCGCCCGAGCGGAGACTTCATGCACCTGCCACGGTACCATAGGCCCGTGGCGAGAGTGACGCGCTGAGACAACGGAACACGTCTCGACGAGACGGTTGCGCGCCGCAGGCGGTCGCGAGGCCGGGGGCCCGGGCCGGGGCGCGCGCCGACAGGAGGACACCCATGACGAGAATCCCCGAAGTCGAACGTCCGGGGCTGGCGGTCCGCCTCTTCTATCGGATCGGCCGGGCGATGTACGGCCGGGTGCCGACGCCGGAGCGGCTCATGGCCCACCGCGTCCCGCTCATGATGGGGCTCGGCGGCCTCTACGCCGCGATCGAGTGGTTCGGTCGGGTCGAGTCGACCTTGCGCGCGCTCCTCAACGTGCAGGTCGCAGCGCTCCACGGCAGCGTCTATTGAATGGACATCCGTCGCGCCGTCGGCGCGAGAGCGGGGATCCCGAGCGCGAAGCTCGACGACCTGCTGCGCTACCGTGAGAGCGACCGGTTCACGCCGCGCGAGCAAGCGGCGCTCGAGTACGCTGAGCGCATCACGCGCGGCGATCTGGACGTGACCGAGGCGTGCATGACACGGCTCCGCGCGCACTTCTCGGACGCCGAGGTGGTCGAGCTGACCTTCATCGTGGGCTTTCAGACTTTCGCCAGCAAGTTCGCCAAGGCGTTTCGCCTCGCCCCGCAGGGATTCGCCGCGTAGCGCACACCGCGGCGCCGCGGCCCGGTGCCCGAGCCGGGCCGCGGCGCGACGCGGGCGATCGCCGGAGTCTCGCCGCTACGGATGCCGGATGCAGTACGACGGAACCCAGCTGACCTCGAGGACGTCCGGACCGATCGTGCTGTAGTCGAACGCCTCGGCGTCCCGCCGCATCTGTCGCGTATCGAACAGCAGCGGCGCCTCGGGAATGCCGCCGAAGAACGCGCGGAACATCGGCAGCACCATCAGACGTGCCGCGCCGAGCCCGATCGGTCCCATGAAGTTGCGCCGCTCCCCGACGTGCGAGAGCTCGTCGGTCATGATCGCGCGCAGGAGCTCGCGGATCCGGTCCCGTACGTCGGGCTCGTCCCCGACGATGTCGTCGAGCATCTTGTCGAGCTGCAGGTACACGGTCAGCCCCATCAGCTCGCTCACGAAGGCAGGCGGAGCCACGAGCGGCCCGGGCAGGCGCGCGAAGGCGCCGTAGAGCTGCTTGGTCCACTTCGGCAGGGGCCCCCACTCGACCCCCTCAAGACCGAAGGTCCGGAACATCTCCTGGAATAGACGCATGTGACAGAACTCTTCGGCGAGATGGTAGCGGCTGATCTTGTCGATCAAATACTTCGCGCGGGCCACCGTCGGCGTCGCGTCCCAGGCCGCCGAGATGCCGATCCACTCGTGACGCGCGAACTTGTAGAGGAAGGTCAGCAGCAAGGTACGGCGGTCGAGGTGTCGTGGGTCGTCCCGCATCACCAGGTAGTTGCGCGAGAACGCTTCCGCGACCGGCCGCCGTGTCCGGACCGGGCTCGCCTGGAACCGCGCCAGCGCCGTGCGCTTCTCCGACAGATCCTTCGTGGCCTCGAGAATCGCGCCGTGGCGACGCTGCTGGTAGAGCCAGTAGCTCTCGAAGTTGGCCTCGCGCTCTCGCGCGCTGGCCGGGGAAAAGATCGACACGCGTCCGGCGCGGTGCGGGACCGCCGTACCGTGGGTCACGGACAAGAGAGTACACGCTCCATGAACGAGAGGGGCTCCCGGTCGGTCGATCGGGGCCGGGACGCGCCCCTACGCGAGGGCGGCCGCGCCGGCGTTGGCGATCTGCTCGTCCTCGTGCGACTGCACGCCAGACACGCCGATCGCCCCGACACACTCGTTCTGATACATGACCGGCACGCCGCCCTGCAGCGGCAGGACGCCCGGGAACTTCAAGAACGAGGGGCGCTCCTTGATGCGATCTTCCCAGAACTTCGAGGGGCGGCGGGTGCGGGCGGAGGTGATCGCCTTCTCCGTCGCGACCTCGGCGGTGACCGGCCCGGCCCCGTCGAGCCGCTCGAGATAGAGCAAGTAGCCGCCATCGTCCACCACGGCGATGGAGACGCTCCACTTGTTCTTGGTCGCTTCGTTCTTGCACTCGGCGACCATCGTCTGAACGTCAGCCGCGGTGAGTGTGGGCCGGTTGCGCATGGTGAGCTCCTTCGATCAAGCTGAGCCGGACTGTAGTGCAGCCCCCGAGCCGGTGTCAACGCGCGATCGGGGCGTTGACACGCCGGACGGCGCCGCCTAGCATTCGCCTGCCCGCTCGGCGTCGCGAGAAAACTACCAGCACCGAAGCGAGTCGTGCAGGATCCCCGCGATCTCGGCCGAGCCCACCGCTCGCGGCGCGCCGCTCAGGAGCCGAGGCTGCTTCAACGTGCCCTCGACCAGCGCAGGGACGTCGCGCTCGCCATAGCCGAGCGCGGTGAGGCCGTTCGGGATGCCGACGTCACGCATCAGCGCCAGTAGCGCTCCGGGAAGGGCCTCTCGCGCCTCGCGCTCCGAGAGGCCGGCCGTCGAGACGCCCAGCAGCTCGGCCGCGCGCAGATGCCGCTCGGGCGAGGTCGCGTACGTGAAGCGGAAGGTGGCCGGAGCCGTCACGACGACCGAGACGCCGTGCGGGACGAGCGGGTGCGTGGTCCGGTAGCCGCTCGGCACGTAGTCGCGCACGAGACCGGCGATCGGATAGGCGAGCGCGTGGGGGATGTGCACGCCGGCATTGCCGAAGCCGACGCCGGCGTAGTTGGCGGCCAGCGCCAGGTTCACGCGGGCCTCGAGATCGAGCCCGCTGAGCACACCGCGCCGTAGATACTTGCCGACGTACTCGATCGCCTTCTCGCACCAGATATCGCTGGCCGGGTTGGCGCCGATATACGCGGGGCGGTCGGGCGGATGATGCTTGAGGCGCGCGTTGTACGGGCGGGTCGTGTAGGACTCGATCGCGTGCGTCAGGATGTCGCAGCCGGCCGCCGCCGTCACTTCGGGCGGCGCGGTGAGTGTGTTAAGCGGGTCGACGATCCCGAGCGCCGGGCGCAGCAGCCGGTTCGACACCCCGGCTTTCACGTGCTGGGCCAGGACGTGGGTCACCGCCACCGCGGTCGTCTCGCTGCCGGTGCCCGCCGTGGTCGGGACCGCGATCAGGGGCTTCAGCGGGCCGGGCACCGGGCGGCCGCGGCCGACGGGCTGGTTGATGTAGTCGAGCAGCGGCGCGGGATACGTCGTGAGCAGATTGACCGCCTTGCACGTGTCGAGCGCGCTCCCTCCGCCGACGGCGATGAGCCCGTCGAGCTCGCGCTGGCGGGCGTACTCGGCCGCCTCTTCCATCGACCGATCGGTGGGCTCGACCTCGACGCCGTCGTAGACGTCGGCCTTGATGCCCTCCTCCTCGAGAAGGGCGCGCACGCGATCCGGCAGGCCGAGCTCGCCGATGTGGCGGTCGGTGACGATCAGCACGCGCTTGAGCCCGAGACGGCGGGCGTCGTAGGCGATCTCGTCCATGGCGCCGAGCCCGAACTTGATCGGCGACGCCTCCATCACGAACACGGTCTCGGTCGTCAGGGTCACGCCCTTCATGAGTTCCTCTCTTTTCGTGGGTGCGCCTCGGCCGGCGGGGCCCCAGCCCCGCGGCGGGCTGCAGCGCACACGGCCATCAATCGGCGCGCCTCGGCCGGATTATAATCGCCCCGGTGAGTCGATCGCCGCTCCCCGACCCTGGCTCCCCGCCGGGCACGAAATTCGGGGCGCTGCATCATCGCGACTACCGCCGCTACTTCGTCCTGGTGCTCCTGAGCGCGACGGCCGACAACATCGAGCACGTCATCAGCTACTGGGTCATCTTCCAGGCGTTCCATTCGCCGATGCTCGCGGGGTTCGCCGTCATCAGCCACTGGGTGCCGTTCCTGCTCTTCTCGGTGTACGCGGGCTCGCTGGCCGATCGGTTCGACTGCCGCAAGCTCATCCAGATCTCACAGGGGCTGTTCGCGCTCGCCTCGCTCGCCTGGGCGCTGCTCTTCCTCACCGGATCGCTGCGCATCTGGCACGCCGCCGTGCTCCTGCTCATCCATGGCGCTGCGGGCGTGATCGGCCTGCCGGCCTCGCAGCTGATCGTCTACGACATCGTGGGTCCCGGAGCGGCTGCCGAGCGCGATCCGGCTCAACGCGACGAGCCGATACCTGGCGATCCTGCTCGGCCCGGCGGTCGGCGGCGGGCTCATGCTCCTGCTGGGCCCGGGCACGCGGACTGCTCGCCAATATCCTCATCTACCTGCCGTTCACGCTCTACTTGCTGCGGATGCCGTACACGGGCCACCGGCGCGACCGCCGGCACGCGACGGCGCGACGCGCTTCGAGCTCGCGGAGGTGCGCCGGCTCCTCGGCGTGGCGCGCTCGGATCCGCGGTTGCTCACGATGATCGCGCTCGGCGGGACCACGTCGTTCCTCGTGGGCAACGCCTTCCAGGCGCAGATGCCCGAGTACGCGCACCATCTCGGCACCGACGAGGCGGGCGGCTGGTACAGCGTGCTGCTCGCGGCCAACGCCGTCGGCGCCATCATCGGCGCGGTCCTCCTCGAGAGCGCGCCGCTCATCCCGCTCAGCGCGCGAGCCGCGATCGGCGTGCGCGGTGGTCTGGGGTGTCTTGATGGCGCTGTTTCCGGCGGCGCAGAGCTATCCGGCGGCGGTGACGCTGCTGGTGCTGGCTGGCATCTTCAACATCGCGTTCACGTCGATGGCGCAGACGATCGTGCAGCTCCTCGCGCCGCCCCACATCCGCGGAAGCATGGTCGGACTGTTCAACACGTCGATGCTCGGTCTGCGCGCGGGCAGCGGCCTGACCGTCGGGGTGCTCGGCGCCCTGATCGGCGTGCAATGGTCGCTGACGTTCAGCGCGGCAGCGGTCGTCCTGGTCTCGCTCGCCCTGCTCGTGATCGAGGCCCGGGCGCGGCGGCGGCTACCGGTCTAGCCGCGGCCGCGCCGCGCTCGCTGTCAGACGTCGCGGTGGCGCGAATGCTCTTCAGGTGTTCGTCGATGTGGTTGAGGAGAATTCCGCCGATGACCTGCTCGACGGACATCGGCGGCATGCCGACCATCACGGTCCCGCTCTTTCCGAGATCCGCGTCGCTGAGCCCGCGCACGACCGCGGCGGCCGCCGCCGCGCTCTTCTTGTGGAGCGCGATCGTGTCCGCCTTGGTGGCCCCCGCGTGCTCCTGGGCGTGCTTCGCGTTCATGTCGTGAAGCATCTGCATCTTGAAGTTCCCCATGGACTGCCCGGCGGCGACGGCCTTGATGATGTTGGCGATCCCCTCGTGCGACCCCGCCATGTGGTGCGCGACCACGCCGACCGTCCATTTCTCGGCAGAGGTCGTCTTCTTCCAGTCGGCGTCGCTCAGGCGATCGAGCACGGCACCCGCCTCTTGCACCTTCGTCTCGAACTGTTTCGCCAGCGCTTCGGCCTTGCCTGCCATGGAATCCTCCTTGGGTAATGCCGGGATGGTTCGCCGCGAGGTCTCGTCACTCCGGATGATACCGCCGTGCACAAGGATCGGTCGCCGCGCCCCACCGCGCGGTCCGTTCTTGACAGCGGCCGGGCGCTCCCCGATCTTCTGTCTCACAGGCGGCCGGGCGGCCATGAGCAGGGCGGGGAGTTGAGCATGCAGGTGTACGCGTTCGATCTGATGCCCTGGCCGCATCTCGACGCAGGCCTCGTACTACCCGGACCCGAACCGGCTCTACGACCCGGCGCGCGGCCGGCAGGTCTACGACGAGCACTTCCGGCAGATGGAGCTCTACGAGGAGCTACGGCTACGACGCGATCTGCATCAACGAGCACCACGCCAAGCCCTACGGGCTCATGCCCTCGCCGAACCTGATCGCCGCGGTGCTCACGCAGCGGACCAGGCGCATCAAGATCGGCATCTTCGGCAATCTGCCCGCGCTCCACGCGCACCCGCTGCGGCTCGCCGAGGAAGTCGCGATGCTCGACGTCATGTCCGGCGGCCGCGTCATCTCGGGCTTCGTCCGCGGCGTGCCCCAGGAGTTTCTCGCCTACAGCCTGCCGCTCGCCGACGCGCGGCCCCGCATGACCGAGGCGTGGGATCTCGTCGTCAAGGCGTGGACGGAGCGCGAGCCGTTCGCGTGGCACGGCAAGTACTTCAACTACGACCGCGTCTCGATCTGGCCGCGCCCGCTCCAGGAGCCGCATCCGCCGATCCTGCTGCCCGCCGACAGCGACGAAGGGCTCGAGATCGCGGCCAGCCGCCGCGTGCCCACCGGCTCCGCCTACCGGTCGGTCGGCCGGGTCGCGCGCCGTGTTCGATCGCTATCGCGAGCTGGCCGCGAAGCACGGCTGGACGCCCGGCGCCCGAGCACTGCCATCTCGTGCGCCACGTCTACGTCGCCGAGACGAACGCGCGGGCGCGCGAGGAGGCCGAGCCGCACCTCGACTACTTCTGGCAAAAGCTCCTGAGCTACCACCGCGGCTCCATGGCGCTGATGGGGCAGTCGCCGCCGCCGCGGCCGGCGCGGATCGAGAAGGCCGAGGACCTGCCGCTCTACGAGTTCGACTTCGATCTGTGTCAGAAGGAAGGCCTGTCGATCGTCGGCGATCCCGACTACGTCGTCCGCGAGATCCGCGCCCAGACGCGCGAGCTCGGCGTCGGCGTCCTCGTCGGACTCTTCCAGTTCGGCTCCCTGCCCGCATGCGCTCGCCGTCGAAGAACATCCGGCTCTTCGGCGAGAAGGTCCTGCCCGCGCTCAAGCGGGGCTGAGCGAGCGTCGGCTCGCCCCAGCTCCGCGGCGATACTCCCGGCCCTCTCCCATCGGGAATCCAGATTTGCAATACCCCGGCTTACCTATACGCTTCGCCCTTGTCGTCGGCGGGACCCCTTCGGGGCCGTCCCCGCCCAGTACACCGACATCAGAGGAGACAGACCACGACCATGCCATCCGCACGAATGTTGCTGGGCCTTTCGCTACTCGCTCTCGCGGTGACCACGGCGAGCGCCCTCTGGACCGCTGCCGATGCCCAGGGCGCCAAGCTCCGCTTCGGGGTCGGGCCCCTGCAGCCGACGCCCGACGGAGACCAAGAAGGCGTACGAGCCGTTCTTCGCGTATCTCGCCAGGAAGCTCGACCGCGAGTACGACCTCGTCGCCACGACCGACTGGGCCGGCATCTCCGTTGCCCTCGCCAACGAGCAGGTCGATCTCGCCTGGATGGGGCCCGTGGGGCTACGTCCTGGCCAACGATGACTCCGGGCGTGCCGGCGATCGCCACCGCCAAGTACGACGGCAAGCCGATCTACCACGCGATCGTCGTCGTGCCGGCCCGGCCTCGATCAAGAGCGTGGCCGGACGACGCGCAAAGGCAAGCGCGTCTCCTTTGCCGATGTCGGCTCGACCTCGGGCTGGCTCATCCCGACCTCCTGGTTCAAGACGCGCGGGATCGACCCCAAGAGCTACTTCAACTATTCGGACGGGCGCCACGCACGCCGCCAACGAGATCGCGCGTCGCCAGCGGCCAGGTCGACCTGCGCGACGGACTTCGACCGCAACCGCAACGCGATGATCGAGGGCGGAAAGCTCGACAAGAACGCGACCGAGGTGGTCTGGACACTCCGACCCCCTGCCCAACGACGCCATCGCCGTGCGCAAGGGCTTCGATCCCGCCGCTCGCCGAGCCGGCTCCAGCAGATCCTCGCTCGGGATCACCGAGGAGCAGGCCAAGACCATCCTGCCCAACGCACTACACCGGCTTCGTCGCGGCCACCCACGCCGAGCTATAAGATGATCGAGGACGCGGGCATCCTGGTCGGCCGGCATCAAGAAAAAGTAGCATGGCGCACGGTGCCAATCGCTGCGCCGGCGCGGGAGTATCCCGAGCCCGTCGTCGCCGTGGCTCGTCGAGCTCGGCGGCTGCGCTTCGTGCTCGTGGCTCGTCCTGCTCGCTGGCCGCGTTCTATGTCCGTGAGCCTGCGCACCTGGCCCAGGTCGATCTCGGCGCAAGCTGGCTCACCGGGCTGCCCAAGATGGCGGGGTGGGCGGCCAAGGCCTGGCCGCCGGCCACCGACGAGTTGCCGGTCCTGTTGCTGCGCACCGCCGAGACGGTGGCGATGGCCGCGATCGGCACCACGGCGGCGGCCGTGCTGGCGCTCCCGCTCTGCATCCTCGCCGCCCGCAACGTGACGCCGAGCCTCGCGCTGTACTACCCGGCGCGCTGGTTCCTCAACGCCCTTCGCGGCATCGACTCGTTCGTCTTCGCGCTGCTCTTCGTCGCGGCGGTCGGGCTCGGGCCGTTCGCGGCGTCCTCGGGATCGCGCTCCACACCTGGGGCAGCACCGCCAAGCTCTGGGCCGAGGCGATCGAGAACGTCCCGCCGGGCCCGCTCGAGGCCGCCTTCGGCGACCGGCGCCTCGCGGATGAAGGTGATCGCGTACGCGCTCCTCCCGGACGTGGCGCCGAGCATGGTCTCGATCGGCGCTCTTCTGGTGGGAGTTCAACGTCCGGCGCCTCGACGGTGCTCGGCGTGGTGGGCGCCGGGCGGCATCGGCCAGGAGCTCGAAGAATTCGATGGACCTCCTTGACTTCCCGCGGCTCCTGACGATCATCCTCCTGATCCTGGCGATGGTCACCGTCATCGACCAGGCGAGCGAATGGCTGCGACGGAGGCTCGAATAGCGCGGTGAGGCCGACGGCGCGATGCCTCTGCCAGGTCGACGGGCTGAGCAAGACGCTACCCGCCTGCGCGTGCGCGGCGCTCGGCGGACGTCTCCTTTGCCGTGCGAGCCCGGCGAGTTCGTGGCCGTCCTCGGCCCGAGCGGCGCCGGCAAGACCACCCTGTTCCGCTGTCTCACCGGGCTCACGCGCGCCCGATCGCGGCCGGTCAGCGCTCGTCAACGGCCGCGACATCTGCGCAGGCGCCGGGCGGGCAGCTGCGGCCGCCCGCCGCGAGCTGGCGCTGATCTTCCAGCAGTTCAACCTGATCCGGCGCCTGATCCGCGCTCGAGAACGTGCTGGTCGGTCGGCTCGCGCACGTGCCGACCTGGCGGGTGCTCGCTCCGCCGCTTCACGCCGGCCGGATCGCCAGCTCGCGCTCGGCTGCCTGGACCGCGTCGGCCTGCTCGGACCGCGCCGACGACGCGCGCCGACCAGCTCTCCGGCGGCCAGCAGCAGCGGGTCGCCATCGCCCGCGCCCTGGCCCAGCAGCGCCAAGGTCATCCTCGCCGACGAGCCGGTGGCCAGCCTCGATCCCGAGTCCTCGGCGACCGTGCTCGAGATCGCTCCAGCGCCGTGGTGTCGACCGGGCGTCGCCGTCGTCGCGAGCCTTCACCAGGTTCACCTCGCGCGCGCGTATGCGGACCGCGATCGTGGCCCTCGCGCGCTCGGCCGACATCGATCGAGCGACGACGCCCGGCCATCGCGCAGATCTGCGAGCGTCGCGCACGAGCGCCCAGATCTACGAGCCGCAACGTGGAGCGCAACGCACCCGATGAGCGCCGAGCCACGCGGCCGGCTCGCGCCGCCAGCGGCCGACACCGCAGTGGGACGCGGGCGACCTCGGCTGCGGCGACCTCGTGCTCGAGCTCCGCCAGCGGCATGGAGGCGATGCAGCCGGGGCAGGCTCCTGCGCCTCGATCGCGCGCGACCCCGGCGCGCCCGCGGACATTCCGGCCTGGTGCCGCATGACCGGCCACACGTCTGATCGCAGCAGCAGCATCCCGTATACCAGATCCGACGAAAGGAGAATTGAGTCATGGCCGACCGAGTTCTGCGTCAGCCTCACCTACGCGAAGGACAACACGGACAAGGCGACGGTCGGCTTCGTGGTCGCCAACGCCGCGGTCGGCTCCGGCAAGGAGACGCTCGTGTTCCTGAGCGTCGAAGGCGTCCGCCTGGCCCAGAAGGGCTACGCCGACGACATCCGCGAGGAGGGGTTCGCCCCGCTGCGGGAGCTGATGGACAACTTCGCCAAGGCCGGCGGCACGATCTACGTCTGCTCGCCGTGCTTCAAGAAGCGCAAGCTCGACGAGAACAACCTGGTGGCCGGCGCCGCGATCGTCGGCGGCGCGAAGCTCGTCGAGTTCCTGTCCGACGGCAGCCCCTGCGTCAGCTACTGATCGATCCCGGCATCGCCGAGCCGCCGGAGCAGCGTGAGCGATGGAGCCCGTTGACCGCCACCAGCATCGAAGCCGGACCTGAGCTTCGACGGCGGAGATCTGGACTGCGGGAACGGGCTCCTGCTCCTGATCCGGCAGCACATCGACCCGCTGGAGCCGCGGCCAGCTCCTCGAGATCCGCTCGACCGAGATCTCGGTCGACGAGGACCTGCCCGCCTGGTGCCGGCTCGACCGGCAACGAGCTCGTCTCGTTCGATCCGGCGCGGCCGAGCAGCGGAGCTTCCTCGTGTGCAAGGGGACGCTCGCCGAGCGCGCGCACGGGCCGGGACCGCGGTCGGCCGCGGCCGGCGACTGGTCGAGTCGGACGGGCTCAGTCCGGTGGCGGTCACAGTCCCGCCGACGCTGCCGCCGCCGCACCCGCGCCCGCCGATCGCGGCCGCTGGCGGTCATGGGGATCGGGAGCTGGCCGCGGCCGCGCTGGCTGCTCCAGGCGCTCCACGAGCGACCTCGAGGGCCGGCTGCGCCGAGGCCGAGTTCGAGGCGACGGCCGACGACGCCGTCCGGCTGGCCGTGGAGGCGCAGCTCCGCGCCGGCGTGGACGTCGTCACCGACGGCGAGCAGCGGCGCGACAACTACGCGAGCTTCGTCGGGCGGCCGGCTCGACAACTGCCAGCTGATCCCGCTCACCGACCTGCTGCCCGCTCGTCGACGACCCCGAGAACTTCGAAGCGCGAGATGCGGTCGCTCGACGTGCCGGCCTCCGAGGTCCGCCACCCCGCCGTCTTCGGGCCGCCTCGGGCGGAGCCGGCCGCTCGCCGGTGCACGAGCTCGCGTTCGTCAGCGGCGCTGACCGACCGGCCCGTGAAGGTCGCGCTGCCCGGGCCCGTATCTCCTCACGCGGACGATGTGGCTCGAGTGCATCTCCGACCGCGGCGTACGCGTCCGCGAGCAGCTCGCCGAGGACATCGTGCGCGGTCCTGCGCGAGGAGCTCCACTTCCTGCTCGCCGCCGGTGTCGGCGCTCGTCCAGTTCGACGAGCCGGTGCTCACCGAGGTCGTCTTCACCGGCGCCAAGAACGACGCGGAGCTTCATGTGCGGGGCGCTCAGCGAGAAGGGCGACGCGGCCCGCGAGCTCGCCTTCGCCGCGGCCTGGTCAACCGCGTCGCGGCCGGGCTGCCGCGCGAGCGGCTCGGCCTGCACGTCTGCCGCGGCAACTGGACGCCGCGACGAGGAGGCGGCGCTCGCCGGCGACTATCGCCCGCTCCTCCCGCTCCTGCCTCGCTGGACGTCGGCACGCTCTTCCTCGAGCTCGCCACCCCGCGCGCGGGCGAGCTCGACGTCCTCGCCGACCTCCCGCCCGAGCTCCGCCTCGGCGTCGGGGTCGTCAACCAGAAGCACGACGGGTCGAGTCGGTCGAGGAGATCGCGGCCGGGCGCGGCGGGCCGTGAAGCTCTTCGGCGCCGACCGCGTGCTGCTGACGCCGGACTGCGGCTTCGCCACCTTCGCCGACAATCCCGTGACCGCGGCGAGCGTCGCCGAAGCCAAGCTGAGGGCGATCGCGGAAGCCGCCGAGCTCTTCGACGGGGCTGACCGGCACCCGCCGCGGCCGCTTCCGCCACCGACCGCGGCCGGCCGACCGATTGTCTCCGCCGCCGAGAGCCACTAGGATCACAGCAGTCTGAAAGGAGCGGCTCATGGACATCGGCTGCCAGCTTCCGATGCAAGGCCCCGTCGCCACCCGCGACGCGCTCGTGACGTTCGCCCGCCAGGCCGAGGGGCTCGGGATGGCCTCGCTCTGGGTCAGCGACCACGTCGTCTTTCCGCTACACGTCGTCGGGCTATCCCGGCGGGCGGTTTCCCCATCCTCCCGAGAAGCCGTACCTCGAGCCCGTCACCTTGCTCGCGGCGGCGGCGATGTGCACCACCCAGGCGCGCCTGGGCGCCTCGGTGTTCGTCCTCGGCCATCGGCACCCCGTCCTCATGGCCAAGATGCTGACCACGATCGACACGCTCTCGAACGGCCGGCTGATCTGCGGCGTCGGAGTGGGCTGGTGGAAGCAGGAGATCGAGATCCTCGGCGCGCCCTTCCACGCGCGCGGCCGCCAGGCGGACGAGATGCTGCGCGTCTTCAAGGAGCTGTGGACGTCGGATCACCCGAGCTTCGACGGCGAGTTCTATCGCTTCGGCGACATCGGCTTCGCCCCCAAGCCGGTGCAGAAGCCGCATCCGCCGATCTGGGTCGGCGGCGACAGCGCCGGCGCCTTTCGTCGGGTCGTCACGCTCGGAGACGGCTGGCACGCGTCGGGCAAGACGCCTGCCGAGATGCGCGACCGCATCGCGCGTCTGCGCGCGGCCGCCGACGCCGCCGGGCGCCCGTGGCAGTCGCTCACCGATCTCGCTGAGGCTCGCGCTCGGCGACGATCTGGCCCGCCAGGGCGCCCAGGCCGTCACCGACCTCTTCGGCGAGTACCAGCGGCTCGGTCTCGCGCACCTGATGGTCGACTTCAGGCGCGACGACCTCGGGCGCATGCTCGAGCTGCTCGACCTGGTCGCCACCAAGGTGCGGCCGGCCCTCGGTGCCTGAGGAGCCGCGCTCATGAGCACCGGGGCCACGCGGCCCTTCACCGGCAAGGAGTTCCTCGAGAGCCTCCGCGACGGCCGCGAGATCTGGATCTACGGCGAGCGCGTCGACGACGTCACGGCGCATCCGGCCTTCCGCAATCCGGCCCGGATGCTGGCGCGCCTCTACGACGCCCTGCACGATCCGGCCACGCAGGCGGCCCTCACGTGCCCGACCGATACCGGCTCCGGCGGCTACACGCACCGCTACTTCCGCGCGCCGACCAGCGCCGACGACCTGGTCGCCGCGCGCGACGCCATCGCGGCCTGGTCGCGCCTGAGCTACGGCTGGATGGGCCGCTCGCCCGACTACAAGGCGGCGTTCCTGGCCACGCTCGGCGCCAACGCCGACTTCTACGCGCCGTACCAGGACAACGCCCGGCGCTGGTACCGCGCCGCCCAGGAGCGCGTCCTCTACCTGAACCACGCGCTCGTGCAGCCGCCGGTCGACCGGCACCGGCCGCCGGACGAGGTCGCCGACGTGTACGTGCACGTCGAGAAGGAGACCGACGCCGGGCTGATCGTCAGCGGCGCCAAGGTCGTCGCCACCGGGTCGGCGCTGACGCACGCCAACTTCATCGCGCATCCCTCGACCACGCCGATCAAGACCAAGGAGTTCGCGGCGGTCTTCATCGCCTCGATGACACGCCGGGCGTCAAGCTCATCTGCCGCCCGTCCTACACGATGGCGGCGGAGGTGATGGGCAGCCCGTTCGACTATCCGCTCTCGCAGCCGCATGGACGAGAACGACGCGATCCTGGTCCTCGATCAGGCCCTGGTCCCGTGGGAGAACGTCTTCGTCTACGAGGACGTGGCAGAAGTCGAACACGTTCTTCCAGGACTCCGGCTTCTTCGCGCGCGCCATGCTCCACGGCTGCACCCGGCTGGCCGTGAAGCTCGACTTCATCGCCGGCCTCCTGCTCAAGGCGGTCGACGCCGTCGGCTCGACCGACGCGAAGAACGTGCAGGCCGCCGGTCGGCGAGGTGATCGCCTGGCGCAACCTGTTCTGGGGGCTGACCGACGCGATGGCCCGCGACTCCGGTCCCGTGGGCCGGCGCGACGGTGCTGCCGAACCCCGAGTCCGCCCAGGCCTATCGCGTGTTCGCCACCGGTCGCCTACCCGCGCATGAAGGAGCTGACCGAGAGCATCCTGGCCAGCGGCCTGATCTACCTCAACTCGCACGCCGCCGACTTCCAGACGCCCGGCCTTGCGCCCCTACCTCGACAAGTACCTGCGCGGCTCCGACGGCACCGACGCCGTCGAGCGCATCAAGCTCATGAAGCTCCTGTGGGACGCGATCGGCACGGAGTTCGGCGGCCGCCACGAGCTGTACGAGCGGAACTACGCCGGGCGCGCCCGAGACCGTTCGCCTCATCACCTGGCAGATGGCCCAGGACAGCGGCCGGGCCGCGCGCTTCCGGGCTTCGCCGAGCAGTGCATGGCCGAGTACGATCTCGACGGCTGGACCGCGTCCGACCTGATCACGCCCGACGACGTCAATCTCTTTCTCAAGAAGCGCCGCTGAAGGGAGTCATTGGATGAGCACCTCGCCCTCGAACGAAGCGCTCCTGACCGAGCTCGATCGCGTCGTCAGGGAGACCCTGGGGTACTTCGACGGCGCCGGCCGGACGACCGGCGCCCGGGTCGATCGCTGGCAGGCGCGTGACGTCTTGATGCACTTCATCTACTTCCACGACGCGACCGCCTGGGGCATGCAGGCGGCGGCGCTCGGCGGTCCACCCTGGCCCCTGCCGGGCGACGCGGACACGATCAACGAGGTGTGCCGACGGCTCCACGCGCACGAGAGCTTCGACGAGCTGCTGGCCCAGCTCCGGCTGGCGCACGCGCGGCTCGTGCAGGCGGCGCGCAACTCGTCACACCTCGACAAGCCGTGCTTCCGCCGCGCGAACGGCGAGACGATCACGGGACGGCAGCGGCTGGAAGTGCTGGCCCGCCACTGGGCCGAGCACGTTCGAGAGCTTCAGGCGGCGGTGAAGGCCGGCGCGTGATCGGCGCGGTCGTTCCGGCGGCCCGGTAGCCTCGAGAGCATGAAGAGGGCTCTGCTCGCGGCGCTCGCCACGCTCGTCGGCGCAACGCCGGCGGCCGCCGACCACGGAGGCCCGCTCCGTGATGCGCCCATGAGCCCGCTGACGGCCGCGCTCCTGTTCGCCGGCCTGGCGCTGCTGGTCGGCGCGGTCGTGATCGTGGTCGTGCGCGTCCTGACGAAGGACCGCTAGCGAGCCCTCAGAGCTCGGCGACGTCGGCCGCCTGGCCGCTGGCCGCGCTCTTCGACACGGCCTCCGTGAACTCCATGTAGCGCACGCCGTCCTCGAACGTCGTGCGCGAGACCTTCTCTCGGCCGCGGATCGCGTTGACGAACTCCTCCTCGACGCGCCAGCCGATCCGACGCTCGGCGGGAATCGGGATCTCGCTCAGCGCCCGTGTCGCCGCGCTGTCCGCCCGAGAGCCGCTTGGCATCGGACTCGATTCGGAGCGTCCCCTCCGTCCCGAAGATCCACACCTCGCTCGGGGGCGCCAGCGCCGTCACCGTGCTGAAGCGCATGTGCGCCACGGCGCCGCGGCCGAGCGTCGCGAGGATCTCGACGTGATCGGGGACGCGCACCTCCTGCCATGCGCCGGCCGCGTCCTTGCGCCGCGGCACCGCGATCTTGGTCAGTCGCGTTGACCCGGCGCGCCGGGCCGAGCCAGCGCATCAGCGCTTCGTACCAGATGCCCATGGTCATGGCGTTCAGGCCGCTGAGCGCGGCGTCCTGACGCCAGTGGAGCGGCTCGTCGGCGTCGACGAAGCGGCCCTGGTTGGCCTGGATCTCGACGGCCAGCACGTCGCCGACGTAGCCGTCGGCCAGGAGCTTCTGCACGGTCGGATCGACCTCGAGCGTGTTCGGGGCCGGGACGAGCTGCGTGACCAGCTGGGGCGCCCGGCGCGCGGCCTCCAGCATGCGCCGCGCCTCGGCGACGTTCATCGCCATGCGCGCCTCGCAGAGCACGTGCTTGCCCTCTCCGAGGACGGCGCGCGTGATCTCGCAATGCGTGTTGGGCCAGGTGCCGATGCACACCGCGTCGATGTCGGGAGCGCGCACGAGCTCACGCCAATCGCCGTAGACGCGCGCAATACCGAACTCTTTCGCGACCTGTTCGCCCGATGCCTTCGTCCGGTTCGCGACCGCGGCCAGCTCGACACCGGGCTGGGCGCAGAGCTTGGGAATGTGATGACTTGCGCGAATTGGCGCCGGCGCCGACGAACCCTACGCGGATCGTTCTGTCTGTCATGGGGCGGCATGGTAGCACCCCGCTCGCGCCCGCGGACGCCAATCGGCCCCGCGGCATGCTAGGATCGAGGCACTATGGCCCACAAGGGAATGCGATTCGGAATCTTCCTGGCGCCGTTTCATCGGATCGGCGAGAACCCCACGCTGGCGCTCGGCCGCGACATGGAGCTGATCGAGTGGCTCGATTACCTCGGCTACGACGAGGTCTGGGTCGGCGAGCACCACTCGGCCGGCTGGGAGCTGATCGCGTCGCCCGAGCTCTTCATCGCCGCCGCCGCCGAGCGTACGCGCCACATCATGCTCGGCTCGGGCGTGACGAGCCTGCCTTACCACCATCCGTTCCTGGTGGCCCAGCGCTTCGTCCAGCTCGACCACATGACGCGCGGCCGCTCGATGCTGGGCTGCGGGCCGGGCGCGCTCGTGTCCGACGCCTACATGCTGGGCATCGAGCCCGTGACCCAGCGCCCGCGGATGGATGAATCGCTCGACGCGATCATGCAGCTCCTGAGCTGCGAGGAGCCGGTGACGATGAAGACCGACTGGTTCGAGCTGCGTCAGGCGCGCCTGCATCTGGCGCCGTACACGGAGCCGCACTTCCCGATCGCGGTGGCGAGCGTCATGACGCCCGGCCGGTGTCATCGCCGCGGGCCGGCACGGCCTCGGCGTGCTCTCGCTCGGCGCGGGGCTGCCGGGCGGGCCGGAGGCGCTGGCGAACCAGTGGAAGCTCGCCGAGGAGACCGCCGAGAAGCACGGCAAGCGCATGGACCGCAAAGAGTGGCGTCTCGTCGTCAACGTGCACGTGGCCGAGGACGACGAAGAGGCGCTGCGGCAGGTCAAGCACGCCGAGCGCCACGAGACCGTCACCTACTTCGAGGAGACGCTCGGTCGGCCCCCGGGCCGCTCGGACGATCCGCTGACCGAGGGCGTGAAGATGGGCACCACGCTCGTCGGCTCGGTCGACACGGTCGTGAAGCGGCATCGAGCACCTGCAACGTCAGAGCGACGGCGGCTTCGGCGGCTTGCTCTTCCGCGCCCACGAGTGGGCGACGCGCGAGCAGACCCTGCGCTCCTACGAGCTCTTCGCCCGCTACGTCATGCCGCGCTTCCAGGGCTCGATCGAGGCCACGCGCGGATCGAACGAGTGGGCGCGCGACAACCGCAAGACGATCTTCAGCCCCAACGTCGAGGCGATCCGCCGGGCGTTCGTCGACGCCGGGCGCGAGGTGCCCTCGGAGTTCAAGCAGCGGACGTCGGGCGCGCGCGACGAGGAGAACGCGGCCGGCTAGCACCGCCGCTTCGGCGGCGCGCTAGGCTAGCGCACCTTGTTCTCGATCGCCGGGACGGTCTTGAGGTACCGGGCGATCGCCAGGGCGTCGGTTTCCGTCAGGTCCTTGAACCCGGCGGAGGTGCCGACGATGACCGTCTTCATCAGCGAGAACGCTTCCTGCCCCGAGGGCTTCACGCCGGTTCGCATGAATCGCGCGATCTGAGCCTCGGTCCAGCGTCCGATCCCCGTCTCGGCGTGCGGGGTGATGTTGGCCGACAGGCTTCGCTGGGGCCCCGGCCCGCCCGCGAGGAATTTCGCGTCGTCCGGAGAAAAGTCGAAGCGCCGAGGCGTGTGGCACTCGGTGCAGTGCCCCGCGCCGGCGGCGAGATACGCGCCGCGCGCCAGGCCGTCTCGCGGCGCCGCCTTCGGCGCGTTCGGAACCGTCAAGGTGGGCACCGGGATCGTCAGCGACCGCGGCGGCACCGCCGATCTGATCGGCTTGACGCTCTTCAGATAGGCGACCAGCGCCTCGATCTCGTCGTCGGCGATGTTGCCGAGGTTCTTGTACGGATGGATCGGAAACAGCTTCGATCCGTCGGGGCGCTCCCCGCGCCGGATCGCGTTCGTCAGCTGCGGGTCGGTCCACTTGCCGATGCCCGTCTCCGGGTCCGGCGTGATGTTGCGCGCGTAGACCACGCCGATGAAGAGCTCGAATTTCATCCCGCCGGCGTTCAAGCCGAGCCCGTCGGGGGGCGTGTGGCAGGCGCAGCCGCCCGCCGTCGCGAACACGTACTTCCCGCGGGCGACGAGCTCGGCCGTGGGCTCGGCGGGCGAGGCCTCAGGAAGACTCAGACGACGCACGCCGCCAGCACCGCCGCGACGCGGCGGCCGATCATCGCGCCGCGACGGCGTGGGCCTGCAAGCGCCGGCAGCACCTTGCTGCCGAACCGGTGCACCTGCTCGAGGAACATCTCCTGCGGCATGGCGCCGCGGTTCATGTTGACCAGCACGGTGGCGGCGCCGGCGTGGTCGGCGGCCGCGACGATCTTCTCGATCACCTCGTCCGGCCGTCCCCCACGGCCACTGCTCGGCGTCGCGCTCGATCGTCGGCCATGGTCATGTCGCGATAGCGCTCGCGCGAGCCGGACACGGCATGCAGGTTCTCCGGGCGCACGTAGTCGAACGACGCCGAGCTCAGGTAGCCGGCGTCGCGCTGGAGCGCGGCTCTCCGTGATGTTGCCGTGGCTGAAGAGCGTCTGGTTGAAGTAGAGCAGATACGGGCCCGGCCTCGCGCACCGCCTGGGCCTTGCTGTCGGCGACGTACGCGCTCGCCTGGATGATCGAGATGGTCCGGCGTGAGCCGATGACCGTGCTCGGCGAGGCATCGGCGTAGTACCGATGATGTCCTCGCGCAGCCCGCGGATCGGCGCCAGGCCGGGCGTGATCGGGATGTTGTGGCGTCCCGCCCACTCGATCGTTTCCTTGCTGCCGGTGACCGGCACCCAGACCGGCGGATGCGGCTGCTGGACCGGTCGCGGCCAGATGGCGACGTCGCGATACGACCAGAACCGACCCTCGTAGGAGAAGACCTCTTCGGTCCACGCGCGGCGAATGATCTCCCACGCTTCCTCGAACCGCGCGCGCGAGTCGGCCAGCGGCACGTTGTAGACGTTGTGCTCGCGCGGGATCCCGCGGGCGAAGCCGGAGACGATGCGGCCGTTCGACATGCAGTCGAGCATCGCCAGCTCCTCGGCCAGCCGGAGCGGGTCGTGCAGCGGGAGCAGGTTGCCGTACATGAGGAGCTTGAGCCGCTGCGTCCGCTGCGCGGCCGCGGCGGCCAGCAGGTTCGGCGAGTTCATGAGCCCGTAGGGCGAGGTGTGGTGCTCGTTGAACCCCACGCCGTCGTAGCCGAGCCGGTCCATCGCCTCCCAGGCCGTCGAGGTGCTCTGCGTAGGTCCGGACGGCCACCTCGGGCTTGAAGTGCCGCCGCGGCAGCGGCCACGGCAGCTCCTTGCCGTCCTTGAGATGGTCCAGGTGCTCGCCGTAGGGCAGGAGGTCGAAGACGAAGACTTTCATGAGCGTCGAGTATGCTACAAGCAGAGCCCTCCGCTCGCCGGGACCTGCTATCATCCAGGGTCAAGAGAAGGAGATCGCCATGGCAACGGAAACCGGGTACACGCTCGACCAGTTCCTCGCCGACACGCGCGCGACCATCAAGTCCAAGGGCGTTCCGTCGGGGCTCGCCGAGGTCCGTGACCACCTGGAGAAGCTGCTGCGCAACCCCGAGCTGCTGAAGAAGCATCTGGGCGATCCGGTGCCGTACCGCGAGCGCACGACGATCGGTCACGATCCAGAGACCGACGTGCACGTGCTCGTCCACGGCCGCGAGAAGGGCGGCAAGTCCGTGCCGCACGACCACGGCCCGTGCTGGGTTATTTACGGAAACTACAAGAACCCGACCCGGATGCGCCGCTGGCGCCGTCTCGACGACGGCAGCAAGCCGGGCCACGCGGAGCTCGAGATCCAGCGCGACTTCATGAACGAGCCGGGGACACGCCTCCGTGTTCGCGGTCGGCGACATCCACTCGATCGAGTACGGCGACGACACGTTCTTCATCCGGGTCACCGGCGGCGACGTCGAGACTAAGAAGACGCTCGCGCTTCGACCTCGAGAAGAAGACCGTCCAGGTCGCCGACCGCGCGCAGGGTCAGCGCTAGACCGATGCCTTTTATCCGCCGCCTAGAGAGAGAATCCGAGCATGTCCTACGACCTGGTGATCAAGAACGGCACGGTGATCGATGGCTCCGGTCTGCCGCGGTATCGCGGCCGACGTCGGCGTGCGGCACGGTCGCATCGCGACGATCGGGCGGATCCGCGAGCGCGCGCGCGAGGTGATCGACGCCGAGGGCCAGGTGGTCACCCCGGGCTTCATCGACGGCCACACGCACATGGACGCGCAGATCTTCTGGGATCCGCTCGGGCACGTCGTCGTGCTGGCACGGCATCACCAGCGTCGTGATGGGCAACTGCGGCTTCACCCTGGCCCCCTGCGCCGAGGAGAACAAGCACCTCGTCGTTCGCAACCTCCAGCGCGCCGAGGACATTCCGCCGGCGGCCATGGAGGCCGGCATCAACTGGCGCTGGACCACGTTCCCCGAGTTCCTCGACTCGCCTCGAGGCGCTGCCCAAGGGCATCAACTACGGGGGCTACGTCGGCCACTCCGCCGTGCGCACCTACGTGATGGGCGAGCGGGCCTTCGAGAAGCCGGCCAGCGAGGACGACCTGCAAGGCGATGGAGCGCGAGGTGCGCGACGCGATCCGCGCCGGCGCGATCGGCTTCACGACGTCGCGGTCGCCGGCGCACGAGACGCCGAACGGACAGCCGGTCGCCAGCCGGCTGGCCACGTGGGACGAGGTGCGCCGGCTGGTCGGCGTGATGGGCGAGCTGAACGCCGGGCCTCTTCGAGATCGCCGGCGAGGGCGTCGACCGCGCGCCGGGCGATCCCGGGCTGCGCGACTACCACGTCCGGCTGCGCGATCTCGCCGTCGAGACCGGGCGCCCGGTCACGTTCGGCGTCTTCAGCCGCCGCGACGTGCCCGACGTCTGGCGCAAGTATCTCGCTCTGCTCGACGAGACCGCCGCCGCCGGCGGGCGCATGTTCGCCCAGGTGCACAGCCGCTCGCTGAGCGCGCTGCTCTCGTTCAAGACGCAGATGCCGTTCGATCGACCTCCCGGTGTGGAAGGAGCTGCGCGCGCTGCCGCTCGCCGAGCAGCGGCGGCGGCTGCACGACCCCGAGCTGCGCCGCCGGCTCATCGAGGTGTCGGGCGAGCGCGACGGGCGGCGTCCCGTCGGGACCGAGGCCGAAGCCGGCCGACTACGACTGGCTCCTCGTGTTCGACACGGTGGAGGGGCCGCATCGGACCGTCGCCGAGGTCGCCCGCGAGCGCGGCCAGCATCCGGCCGAGACCATGATCGACCTCGCGCTCGCGAAGGACCTCGACCTGTTCTTCCTCCAGCCGGTCGCCAACGAGGACCAGGACTACGCGCTCGAGCTGATGCGCCATCCCGCGGGCCGTGCGTCACGTTCTCCGACTCGGGCGCCCACGTCTCCCAGCTCATGGACTCGTCGCTGCAGACGCATCTGCTCTAGCACTGGGTGCGCCGCAAGCAGGCCTTCACCCTCGAGCAGGCCGTGCGGATGCTGACGCTGGTGCCGGCCACGCTCTGGGGATTCGCCGACCGCGGGCTCATCCGCGAGGGGATGGCCGCCGACCTCGTCGTCTTCGATCCCGAGACCATCGCGGCGGAGATGCCGGAAGTGGTGGACGACCTGCCGGCGGGCGCGCGCCGGCTCGTGCAGCGCACGCGCGGCATCGCGGCGACCGTCGTCAACGGCGAGGTCCTCCTGCGCGACGGCAAGCACACCGGCGCGCTTGCCCGGACAGCTTCTGCGCGGGCCTCGCGGCCCGGAAGGCGCTGAGCCGGCGCAGGAAGCATGCTCGATCGTCGACGCGCAGATCCATCTCTGTGGGCGCCGACACCCCGGAGTCGGCCGTGGCCGCCGGATGAGGCGCAGCGGGCCCAGAAGCCCTATCCCGGTCACCAAGGACATGGCGCTCGACGGGATGAAGGAGGCCGGTGTCGATCGCGCCGTCATCGTGCCGCCGTCGTGGGAAGGTGAGCGCAACGACCTGGCGCTGGAAGCGGCTCGGCTCCACCCCGACCGATTCGCGGTGATGGGCCGGCTGGCGCTCGAGAAGCCCGAGAGCCGGGCCCTGGTCGACGGCTGGAAGCGTCAGCCCGGCATGCTCGGCATGCGCTTCACGTTCTACACGGAGCGCAGCGGCCGTGGCTGACTGACGGCACCGCCGACTGGCTCTGGCCCGCCGCCGAGCGCGCCGGCATTCCCATGATGATGTCGGTATCGGCCAGCTCCCCGCCGTCGATCGTATCGCCGAGCGCCATCCCGGGCTCAGGCTCATCGTCGATCACCTGGGCATTCGAAGCGGCACGAAAGGCGCTCGAGGCTTTCGCCGGCCTCGCCGGAGCTCTGTCAGCTCGCGCCGCGCGCGAACGTCGCGGTCAAGGCCTCGGCGCTGCCCTGCTATTCGATCGAGGCCTATCCCTTTCGTGACCTCCACGCGCACATTCGCCGCGTGTACGACGCGTTCGGCCCGCGGCGGATGTTCTGGGGCACCGACTGGACGCGGCTGCCGTGCCCGTGGCGTCAGGCGGTGACGCTGTTCACCGATGAGCTGCCGTGGCTCACGGAGCAGGACAAGGCGTGGATCATGGGCCGGGCCATTTGCGAGTGGCTCGCCTGGCCCATGCCCCGAGCGACCTAATCGGCGCGCCGGCTTCGCTGTCCGCGCCGATCAGATCGAGCGCGAGCGAAATTCAGACTCGACTGGCGCCGCGCCGCTCCTCGTCGAAGACACGGGTTCTCCGTCCGATCGACGAGCGCCTCGGCCCCCTCGGTCGGGAGCATCTCGGCGTAGTTCTGCGCGCCGTCGATGTCGCCTTCCCATACGTCACGCGGCAGCTCGTAGAGGACTTCGATGCCGTGACCGTCCGGATCCGCGATGTAGACGCTGTGGGTCATGCCGTGATTGACCCGCCGGAGAAAAGGCACGCCCTTCTCCTGCAGGAACGCCAGCTGCTTGAGCCACGACTCCCGGTCCGGCCATGCGATCGCGACGTGGTTCAGCCCCGGCCCGGCCCGGCATCAGGCTCCACGTCTCGGCGGAGCCGCCGCCGTTGCTCTTCGGGGATCTCGGCCAGCGCCAGGTCGTGATGAGTCACGTCGCCATTGGCGTCGAGCCCGCTGTAGAACCGCATCTTCGGACGCTGGCGTCCGGGAATGGGCTTGAGCTCCGCGACGCAGCGGAAGCCGATGATCTCGGTCCAGAACCGGTGCGACACCTCCAGGTCGCGCACGTTGAGGACCATGTGGTTGATGCCGCGTGGGGGCAGGCCTGGGGTGGGACGGACGCGGGATCGTTGGCCATGGTACCCTCCGTGATCGGGAAGTGCGCACCGGAGCGCGGTGCCCTCCGGCGAGGCGGCGCTCCCGTGACACGCATTGTACGGTACGGGGCACCGTAGCACCGGGACGGCCGCCCCAGGCCCCGCCCGCGAACTCTAGAGCTCCGGCGGGGCGAAACAAACGCCTGTAGACGTCCAACCGCTCCATGGTCTCTGCGTCGAGGTGGCCGGTCACCGGACAGCTTCTCGGCCAGCTGATACTTCTCGACCGCCGATCGGGTCTGCGGGCCGAACGTCCCATCGATGGGGCCGGGATTGTAGCCGAGGTCTCGAAGGGCGCGCTGCGCCTCTCGTACGAAGGGCGTCCGCTGCGTCTGGACCTCTCGCTCCGGCGTCCCGCTCACCGCGGGCGGGGTCGGATCGGACCCGCGCTCGGGGTCGAGATCGCCGACACCGGATGCGCCGCCCATCACCGCCATGCTCCATATCGGTAGCATCTGATCAATTGGCTCCTCTCCGCATCCATCGTTGTGTCGACGCAGGCTGTCAGTGGAGCTCGAACGATCCCGACTTCGGAACGCCTGCCACACCGAGCAGGGCGACCGCGCAACCGCGGCAGTAGGCGACTGACTCCAGCGCGATGGCGCATGCGGCCCAGCACGCGCGCCGCACTCAGACGCCGAACGGCGCCCACGCCGTCGCCGGCGCAGCTACACGGGGCGATGCGCTCGACGAGCCGATGAGAGGCAGAGTCGGAAGACCGATCTCAGAGCCGAGGGATCGCCCGAGCATCACGCCGACCGCCGAGCCATCGTCGGCACCACTCCGACCCTCGACTCGACGCGTACCTCAGAGCCCAGCTGGGAGGCCTCCCGCTCGATGAGATTGAGCGCCGCCTGGCGAAGGTCCTCCGAGGGTACCTCGCCCCGCGACCTGACCGTGACCGGGGTGCCCTTCCACAGGGGCACGTGCGCGGTCGGAGTGATGGGCAGGCTGAAGAGCCTCGGGTCACGCAGGACGGCGTCGGAGACGCGCGCCTGGATGACGACGGCCTCACTTTCACGCTTGCGCTTGAGGTCCATCATCTTGATGAGCGCCCCGAGCACCACCAGGACGGCGAGCAGCGAGGCGACGACGACCGCCGTGGTCATCGCGCCGGATTCCGTCGCCGCCGCTCGAAGTCGGCTGCCCGTCGCCTGTGGCCCGACCACTCCCTGGGCCCAGCCGTTCGTCAGGCTGCGGCGACGATGGCAAGCAGAGTGGTGAGAGCCGTACGCGTTCGTCAGTGTGTCTTCATGCGTCACCTCCGGCGCGCGGAGGGTGCTAAGTCCATGCCATTGACGCACCCTTGGTTGATCGAGCACTTACGGCGTCGGAGTCTCACGGAAGACGACATCAGGAAAGGTCGGAGCAAACTTCTACACGCCCCAACCGCAAGTTCTACATGCCGGGTATCGGGCGTCGATCGCGCTGGGCTGCGCGCCGTCGAGGAAAGCACCGATCGCGTTGACGCGCGCGGCTGCCAATTTTTTCAGCGATTCCCCATGTAACGGCTACACGGTCGAACGGCAGAGGTTCCCGGCAGAGCGGCGGGCTGCGCGCCGGTCTCGTCAATTCGGGTCCTGGCACTCAGCTTGCTCGACAGGGCGTTGAACGCGCAACGAAGGGAGGTCTCCATGATCCGAGTGCTCGCACTGGCCGTCGCGGTTCTCTCCACCGCGTCGCTCGCGGTGACCGCGACGAGCGCTCAGATGATGACCACTCCCACCCAGCCGAAGCTGGGGCAGAAGCCGCCAAAGCTGGACCAGAAGGTGGAGGGCACGATCAAGTCGGTGCGCGGCAGCATGTGAAGCTCGAGGACGGCACAGAGCTCTCGATCCCGAGCTCGGTCAAGGTCGCGAACGACCAGCTGAGACCCGGCGCGCAGATCAGCGCGGAGTACGAAAAGAAGGCGGGCCAGAAGGTCGCCACGTCAGTGCAAATCAAGGGATAGGGCTTCGGCCCGATCCAGGAGGACACGATGAGCAGACTTCTATCTGGACTGTTTGCGCTCGTGCTACTCACCGGGCTCGCCGCGGGATGCTCCGATGCGGATCGTGTCGGCGACAAGCCGACCCGTGATCGGGTGCCGTCGGCCTCTCCGCCGACCTCGCCGGACACCGGAAGCAGGACCGGCATCCCGCCGCAGCGGCGCGGCTCCGGGCAGCGAGGCGCCGAAGAGCACGCCGTCGACACCGAGCCGGTAGTCCCGTCGGAGCCTCGCGGCGACCCCGTCGTCGCGGGGCTCCTCCCCCCGCCTCCGCGGCCGTCCGGTCGCGGGTATTTTCAGATCGCCCGAGGTATGTCACAATTCGCGCGACCTAGGGATCGCGGTAGCCTACAGCTCCGCCCGACTCCCACGGCTACTCTCTCTCGAAGGAGATCGCGCTGGTCAGACTGTGCCGAGCCGCCGCCACGGCGTGCGTTCTGTGCGTCGTGGCCGTGCTGGCGGGCGGAAGCGACGGACGGGTCGCCGTCCCTCTCTGGCTCGGTCACCTTTCCCTGGCTCCGACCGACGCGCGGGCGCTTCGAACCACCGACGAGGCCGTACGGGGTATCGCCACGATCATGGCGAAGAGCTTTGGCCTGCCGATCCCAAAGCGGGTGCTAGTCCATGTTTACGACGGACGCCGGGCCTTCGAGCAGGGATTGATCCGGGATGGTCGCGTCTCCCCGATCCAGGCCGCGCAGCTGAGCGACTACGCGATCGGGGTGGGCGCGCGCGGCCAGGTGCTCCTGAACGATCGGCCGGCGGATCGCACCGAGCGCGAGTGGCTGCGCCTGATCGCCCACGAGCTCACCCACGTGTCGCAGATCGAGCTCGCCGGCGGCGAGGGGCGTGGCGAGCAGTGGCTCGCCGAGGGCATGGCGGAGTGGGTCGCGTTCTCGACGCTCGAGCGCCTGGGCCTCGACACCGTGGAACGCCGTCGGCAGGTGGCAACAGCCGGTCTTCGCAGCCACGGCCCGCTATTGCAGCGGGGACTCGATCTCGCGGCCTACGGAACGCCGCAAGGGCTTCACCGCGTGGCATCTGCGCGAGGGCTCGATCCCGGTCTACCAGCTCTCGTTTCTCATGACGGATTACCTGATCGAGCGCCGCGGATTCGAGGGGACACGCGCGTACTTCGCGTCGTTCAGGCGTTCGAGCGACCGCCCCGCCAACTTCGATGCCGCCTTCGGGGAGACCCTCGCCGAGTTCGAGGCGGGCGCGCTCTTGCGCCTGAAGACGGCGTCCGCGCTCTAGCCTACTTCGAAAAGGCCGGGCCGGGCTCGTCCTCGCCGCGAAGCTTGCGATAGAGCGACGCAAGGCTGATCCCCAGCACGCGGGCGGCCTTGCGCTTGTCCGACTTGGTCGCGGCCAGGACTTCCATCAGGTGCTGGCGCTCGAACCGGCGCACCGCCCCACGAAGATCTTGCGGAGTCGCTCCCTGGCTCGTCGTCGACTCGACGGACAGGTCGCGCAGCGAGATGAGATCGTTGCCGCCGAGGACGATGGCGCGCTCGAGGACGTTCTCGAGCTCGCGGACGTTGCCTTTCCACGGCCGGCTGATGAGTGACCAGAGCGCGTCACGCTCGACGCCCAGGCAGTGAGTCCCGAGCTTCGCATTGAGGCGGTGGACCAGATGGTCGACGAGGACCGGAATGTCGCCCCGGCGCTCGCGGAGGGGTGGCACGATCAGGTGGACGACGTTCAGCCGGTAGAATAGATCCTCGCGGAAGCGGCCGGCCTCGACCTCGCGCTCGAGATCTCGGTTCGTGCTGGCGATGATCCGAGTATCCACGGGCAGCGGCTTGGTCCCGCCGACCGGAAGTACGCACTTGTCTTCGATGACCCGGAGCAGCTTGACCTGCAGCGGCAGCGGCATCTCACCGATCTCGTCGAGAAACAGCGTGCCCTGGTTCGCCGCGACGAACAGACCTTGATTCGCCTGCACCGCCGTCGTGAAGGCGCCGCGCACATGGCCGAAGAGCTGGCTCTCGAGCAGCGCCTCGGGAATGGCGCCGCAGTTGATCGCCACGAAGGCCGCGTCGTGTCGCGCGCCTTCGGTGTGCACCGCGCGCGCGACCAGCTCCTTGCCGACTCCGCTCTCGCCGGTGATCAGCACGTTGCTCGGCGTGCGCGCGGCCAGGGTGATCTGCTCGTGGAGCGCGCGGATCGCGTCGCTCTCGCCGACGAGCGAGCCCGCCGTCCGAGGCTGGAGCGCGCGTTGGACGAGCCGGTCCTTCCAGATCGTTTCCCGATACTGGAGCAGCTTCTGCACGCGCTCCTTCAGGAGATCGACGGAGAACGGCTTCTCGAGATAGTCGGCGGCGCCCCGCCGAAGCGCGGCGATCGCGGTCTCGAGCGCGGCGTACGCGGTCATCACGATGACGGCGGCGCGCGGACTGAGAACGCGCGACCGCTCGAGCACTTCGAGCCCGTCGAGACCGGGCATGACGATGTCGGTGACGATCACGTCGAAGTCCTCGCCTTCGACGCGGGTCAGCGCCTCCTCACCGCTCCCCGCGGAGGCCACGCGGTATCCCTCGGCGGACAGGGCCCAAGTCAGGATGTCCTGGATCGCGGGCTCGTCGTCAACCACGAGGATCGACGCGGTCATACAGGAACCACCTTTGATCTAGGCTGACGCAGCTGATGCTGCGGAAACTGCGCTGGCGGACACGCTCCGCTCGGCGAAGGGGCCGCCGCGGCTTGCACACCGGGGGAAGCCCCACTCGGGCGCGACTTTATCATCTTTTGTTATCTGTGAACAAGGCTCGAGCAGAGTTTTCTTGAGCGTGAGAATTCCCAGGCTCACGGTTCTCAGGTTTGAGAATCAACCGGTCGATCCATGTGTTCTTCTAGCAGGATTTCTACTTTATTTCATGTGCTTACAAGCCGTCACTGTCCTGGCACCACGCTTGCGGACCCTTGCTGGCCGCTCGTCTCACAGTGCGAGCCGTGCACATCGCGCAAGGAGCCGACATGAGCCGAGTGAAGGTGCGAGTCCTGGCGGCAGTGACGATCATGCTGTTCCTCGGGCTCTCGCAGAGCCTCACGGCGCAGTTCCGCGGCGCCCGGGACCCCGGCGTGCGTGGCGGACCCGCAGGAGCGGGAGGCATGTTGGCGGGCCTGACCACCGACCAGCAGACAATGTTCACCGACGGACTGGCGGACTTCGCCGAGGAGGAGGAAGTCGACGAAGGGGTTGGCCCGCGCTTCAACTTCGTGGGCTGTGCGGGCTGCCATGCTCAGCCGGCGGTCGGGGGCACGAGCCCGGCGATCAACCCTCTGTTTCGCGTGAACGACCCGAATGATCTGAAGTTCGTGAACAACGTCATTCCGTCGTTCATCACGCGTGACGGGCCCATCCGCGAAGCCCGTTTCCAGCTCAATCCGGATGGCTCCCGTGACGGCGGCGTTCACGCGCTGTTCGTGATCAGCGGACATCCCGACGCCGGCGGCTGCAACATCAAGCAAGAGGACTTCGAGAGGCAGGTTGCCAACCGGAACATCATCTTCCGGATCCCTACGCCGGTCTTCGGCGCGGGATTGATCGAGAGCATCACCGACAGCACGATCCTCGCCAACCTGAGCTCCAACTCGTCCACCAAGAGCAACTTCGGGATCAGCGGTCGGGTCAACCGAAACGCGAACGACGGGCGCATCACGAAGTTCGGCTGGAAAGCGCAGAATCCTTCGCTGCTGATCTTCTCCGCCGAGGCGTACAACGTCGAGATGGGAATCACCAACCAGGGGTTCGCGGTCGAGCGTGACGAGACGCCGAGCTGTCAGTTCGCCGGCGTGCCCAACGACGTGGTCGAGCGGGTCACTCAGATCAGCGCCATCGATAATTTCGCGAACTTCCAGCGCTTCCTGGCGGCGCCCACTCCGGTGTCGAGCTTCACCAACGCGTCGTCGTTCTCGATCAGCCGGGGCCGTAGCCAGTTCACGAACATCGGGTGCGCCCTCTGTCACACACCGCAGCTGCAGACCAATCCCAGGGCCACCGTCGCGGCGCTCGCCAACAAGACGGCGGTCCTCTACTCGGACCTGGCGCTGCACGCGATGGGTCCAGGGCTCGCCGACGACATCCTGCAGGGTGCGGCCCGCGGAGATGAGTTCCGGACCGCTCCGCTGTGGGGCCTCGGCAAGCGCGTGTTCTTCCTCCACGACGGTCGAACCGACGATCTCGAAACGGCGATCAAGGCCCACCGGAGCGACGGCAACTCGAAGTTCGGGCCTTCGGAAGCCAACAAGGTCATCGACAACTACAACCGTCTCAGTGACAGCGATCAGCAAGACCTGCTGAACTTCCTGCGGTCGCTGTAGGCTCGCAGCACCGCGCCGGAGCGGCCTTCGCGCCGCCCCGGCGCGGGCTCTACGAGAACGTCAGACCGCGCCGGGAGAGCTCACCCTCGAGATCGAGCTCGGTTGTCCGAGCCGAGACACCGCCGGGCACCGTCCAGAAGATCTCGAACTCGAGCCCATCCGGATCCTTGGCGTAGAGCGACAGGCTCACGCCGTGATTCGAGGATCCGACCAGGGCTCCTGCGTCGATGAGTCGCCGACGCGCGCGCGCGAGGTCGGTGAGGTCGTCGACCTCCCAGGCCGAGTGATACATGCGTGCGACGCGCTCGTCGGGGCGCGGCACGCCGGTCTGCTCGAACAGCCCGAGGTTGTGATCGTCCGGCGTTCCCGGGATCTTCAGGAACGCGGCGGTCGGATAGCGCCGCTGGATCTCGAAGCCCACGACGTCGCAGTAGAAGCGGACGCTGCGCTCGACGTTCGAAACCCAGAGGACCAGGTGCTGCAGCCGCTTGAGTCCGGTGCCCGTCTTCGTGAGACTCATCGCGAGGCGTCCGGCGGATATTCGACGCTGACCGTGATGGCGGCGCAGGCGATGAGCGTGTCCGAGGTCGGCGAGCGAAGCCCACCGTTCACGGCATGCACGGTCACCTCGCCGTGCGGAAGCTCGCGCCGGACGACGTCGAGCTTGACCGAATCGGGATCGGGAACACCGATGGTCACGTCGACCAGCATGCGTCCGCCGCGCTCGCGGACCTCCTGGAACAGCGGAAGGCTCGAGTGCCGGATCGCATCCGACACGGCTCGACACGCCGCCTTGGTGGAGTCACGCCCGTGCACGTCGACGCCCATCCCGAACTCCAGCACGCACGGCTTTGCGCTCACGGTGCCTCCTCCTCTGATCGAACCGAGCACCTTGCCGGCCGGTCCGCGGACCAGGCGCTATTCGCTCGTGCCCATCCGAGTCGCATCGACGAACTGCTCGGTCGCGTCGTCGATGGCGCGGCCCTTGCGGCCTCGCGCCTGCAGGACGTAGAGACTCCGCGGATCGACCTTCGCCTGCACGGGAGGCGGCAGCTTCATCTCGTAGGACACCGGCAGCTGATGATCGGCCAGCAAGAGCTTGGGATCGAACACACGGTCGAACTTCCAGAGGCTCCGGACGAAGTTCGTCTGGCCGTGCGCGAGGTGGCCGAGCACGATTGTCGCCAGGTCCCGGAGCGCGGCCCACCCCATGTGCTTCATCGCCAGCACACGCTGGGTGCGGACCAGCTCCTCGTAGAAGTCGGCGAGCGGCAAACGCGTGGGCAGCACCGCGTGCTGGATGTCGTAGAGTCGATAGTCGCGCGTGTGGATTCTCCGCGCCTCGGTTCGCCAGGTCTCCGTTCCCGGATAGGGGGTGTTGACCGAGATGTTCACGATCTCCGGGATCTCCAGACACCACTGGCGGACCACGGCGAAGCGCTCGCGATCCCAATCCGGGTCGGCGATCAGGTTGATGGCGACCTGGATTCCGAGCGAGCGCGCGAACTCGAGGGCTTCGAAGGCGTGGCCGAGCGAGATCCGCTTGCGGTACTTGCGAAGCCCCTCCTCGTCGATGGCCTCGAGCCCGAGGAACATGTACTCCAGGCCCAGGCGCGTCCACATCCGGAAGACGTCCTTGTTGCGCAGCAGCACGTCGCCCCTGGTCTCGAGGTAGTACTTCTTGCGAATCCCGCGGCGCGCGATGGCCTCGCCGATCTCGAAGCCGTGCTTGGACTGCACGAACGCGACGTCGTCGACGATGAAGACGCCGGGCTCGCGGATGGAGGCCAGATCCTCCACCGCCCGCTCCGGGCTGACCACGCGATAGCTCCGCCCATAGAACGTCCACGCGCTGCAGAAGGAACAGTCCCAGGGGCAGCCGCGGGCGAACTCGATCGAGGCGCAGGGGTCGAGTGTGCCGAGAAAGTACCGACGGCGGCGCCGGAGCAGGTCACGGGCCGGGACGAGCGCATCGAGGCTGTCGACCAGGCGCGCGGGAGGCCCCTCCCCGTCCAGGCTTGCGACGCCCGGGACCTGCGTGATCGCCCGACGGTCGTGCTCGACGGCCTCGAGCAGCTCGGCGACCGAGGCCTCGCCCTCGCCCTTGAGAATGCAGTCGATGGCGCCGCCCGCGTGCTCGAGCAGCTCCTGCGCGGTGAAAGAGGCGCTGTGGCCGCCCACGAAGATGAACGTGTCGGGCCGCCGGGCGCGAGTCAGCTTCGCAAGGTCCACGACCTCGGGAACGTTCGCCAGATAGTTGCAGGAGAACGCCACCACGTCCGGCTGCCAGTCGTCGACGAGCCTGAAGTAATCCTTGTGCGTGCCGGCCTGGAGATCGATCAGGCGGGCTTCGTGCCCGGCCCGGCGGACGGCCGCGCACACCAGCTCGAGCCCGAGCGGCTCCAGCCGGAGAAAGATCTTCGTGTACATCAGGGGGCCGGGGTGGACAGCGAGGACTCGCATGGCTCGGGGCTTCAGAGTACGCCTATTGTCTCGCCTCGGCCATCGAGCGCATCGACTCAAAACTTCGGTTACCGAACGGGAGGGCCTAGATCAGAAGTCACGGTTACCAATCCGGTCGAGGAGGCCGCCGTGACGCGAGCGAGCTTGCGAGAGTACGCCGCCGTGCAGCGCCCGCGGTACCAGCAGGCCACCCGCGCCGAGAAGCGCCGGCTGCTGGATGAAGTGGTGGCGGTCACCGGCATCCATCGCAAGGCGGCGATCCGGTTGCTCCGCCGGGCCCCGCGCCCGCGCCCGAGCCTTGGGCCGGGGGGCCGGCCTCGGACATACGGCCCGGAGGTCGCGGCGGCGGCCGCGATCCTGTGGCAGGCCAGCGGCCGAATCGGCGCCCATCGCCTGCATCCTTTCGTGCCCGACCTCGTCGACCGGCTCGCGCGGTGCGGCGAACTGACGTTGTCCGCCGACGTCGAGAAACGGCTTCGCCACGCCAGCCGCCCCACGCTCGCCCGTTTGCTGGCCCCGGCCCGGGCGCTGTTCCCCCGGCGCAGCGCCACCATCACGCGTCCCGGCAACTGGCTGCGCCAAGAGATCCCCGTGCGCACCTTCACGGAGTGGGACGATGCGCGCCCCGGCTTCTGCGAGGTCGATCTGGTGGCCCACTGTGGCACCAGTACGGAGGGCTTCTATCTCTGCACGCTCTGCACGGTGGACATTGCCACGACGTGGGTCGAGCTCGAAGCCGTCTGGGGCAAGACGCAGAAGCGCGTGGGCGGCGCCATCCATCACGTCTGGGAGCGCTTCCCGGTCCCGCTGGTGGGAATCGACTCCGACAACGTACTAACTGCAAGCGCCTGATTGGGCCGAGGCACACAGCATCCCTCTCGCAACTCGAAGAGTCGCTGCAACTCCGGGCCGTAACGAGCATGAACGTCCGCAGCGGGCTTCCGCGGTGAGAAGAGACCCCGCTGACCATAGTGAACACAAGGTCCGGGCGCGCGCCGCCGCGGCCTTTCCTGTCCTGAACACAGCGTAGGGTCCCAGCGGAAGGTCCAAGCATTATCTACGGGGTCGCAAGCGCCCCGACGGCCCGGTTGAGAGGGATCGATCCGCTGGGAAGTGCCTGTTCGTGGTAGCCGCGATAGGGCTCGATCCGCTTGACTAACGCATACGCGACCCTCGCCATCTTCGCCGCGACGGCAGTCAGCGCCTTGCGGCGGACATCGGCATTGCCGGGGTCCTGTTTCACGTACCGTTCGTACTTGTCGCGGAACGAATTCTCGGTCATCCGCACGGCGCGCTGGGCCGCCATCCAGAACGCCATGCGCAAGCGGGCATTTCCTCGTTTCGAGAGCGTCTCGCGGCCGCGGAACTGCCCCGATTGACACTTCGCCAGGTCCAGGCCGCAATACTTCAAGAACTGCCGGTGGTGACCAAACCGTCGGAGGTCTCCACCCTCGGCGAGAATCACCATCGCCAGGACCGAGGCGACGCCGGGCAACGAGCAGAGGCACTGGTAGTCGGGACGGTCCTTCAGTAGCCGATGAGCCCGCGCTTCCAGCTCGCGGCGGAGCTCGGCCAGCCGCGCGAAGTGCGCGAGCTGTAGGCGAAACGTGTCGATGGCCGGCGAGTCCACCGCCACCGGCAAGGCGATGCTGGACTGGGCCAACTCGTAGAGCTCCTCGAGCTTCGCCCGCTTGTTGACCTTGCGCCCGATCAGCGGCCATGCGGCCTCGATGAACTGAGGAAGGCTAAGAGCGTAAACCGCGTGTGGCGTTGGGAAGCGCGATAGGAAGGCCACAAACCACTCGACGCGCGTGGACTCCCAGTACCGCGCCATCTCGGGAAAGTACAGGGGAAGGTAGTGGTTGAGGAGACTATCGGCGAGGCGTTTGCGCGCCATCGTCACCTGGTGATAGGTCTTCGCCAGCTCTTGCAGATCGTGATGACCCGCCAGCAGAGGGTCGTGGTAGTGCTGGACCAGGCCGTGCTTTAGGAGCTGCAGGATCACCGTCGCGTCCTTTGGGTCGTTCTTGTCCCGCGAATTGAACATCGCCTCCCGATATCGCGCGCCGGCGACGGACGAGACCGAGACCACCGAGATCCCTTCAGTGAGGAGGCGAAACGCCAGCGTCCGATGGAAATTCCCGGTAGGCTCGAGCGCCACCCGGATCCGGCCCGGCAGGGTCCGAAGGAAGGCCACCAACCGGCTGTAATCCTCGGCGCTGTTCGCCATCCGGAATCGCTGCTGAGCCCCGTCCGGGAACTCCACGAGGACCGTATGAAACGCCTTGCCGATGTCGATCGCCACGAACGACGTCCCTCCTGGATTCTGATCGCTGGCCATCCCGTCGCCCTCCCTGACTATCAAAGTGGAGAACCACGGATGCTGGTAGCACGACCTCACCAGGATTCTGCAGGTACTATGGCTCGGAGTTCATCAACCGTGGCCTCTTCGATTGGTGTCGCCGCCACACCATCACCTTCACACGCAGTCGCCCGTGGAACAAAAACGACAGCGCCCACGTCGAGCAAAAGAACGGCGCCGTCGTCCGACAGCTCGTCGGCTATGATCGCTTCGCGTCCGCGCCCGCCTTTCGGCAACTGCAACGCGTGTACCGGCTCGCGCGCCTGCATGTGAATTTCTTTCAGCCGGTGGAGAAGCTCGTGCGCAAAACGCGCCAGGGCGCCCGGGCCTATCGCGTCTACGATCGGGCGCAGACCCCCTACCAGCGCCTCTGCGCCGCCCGGATCCTCACCGCCGAGCAGCGCCAGACACTCGAGGCCCTCTACCAGAGCCTCAACCCGCTTCAGCTCCGGCGCGAGCTCGACGCCGCACTCGACCGCCTCTGGGCGCTCGCCGCCCCGGATCCCCGCCGCGCTGCCAGCTTGCCCGCCACCTCCCGCAACTCGGGGATGTCCCGGCCCCTGTTGAACTTGAGAACTGAGTAGCGACGGCTCCCTGGTCGGCGTGAGAATCGCGTCGGCCAAGACAACGTCCCCCAACACCGGGGGCCAAGGAGCCGTCTATGACGAAGAGAGCAGAGAGCACCGAGCGAACGCAAGCGGAGAATGGGGCCGGCCGGGAACTGGGCGCCCTCGTCGGCCCGATGCTGACGGGGATGGCGACCACGCGCCACGACCTGCTCGCCTGGGTCCATGCGCACGGGCTGGCGGCGCTGGACGAGTTGTTTGGCGCCGAGGCCGTCGCCCTGGCCGGGCCCAAGGGCCGGCATCAACCGCAGCGCACCCATCATCACTGGGGCACGGCGGCGACGGAGCTCACCTTCGGCGGTCGGCGCGTGCAGGTGCGCCGTCCCCGCGTACGGCAGACGATCGGCGGGGAAGCGACATTGCCCTCGGTGGCGGCGTTTCGCGATCGAGATCCCCTGACCGCCCGGATGATGCAGCAGCTCCTCGCCGGGGTGTCGACGCGCCACTACGAGGGCAGTCTGGAGGCGCGGCCGAGCGGGCGGCCCGCCCGCGGCAGTAGCAAGAGTGCGGTCAGTCGGGCCGTCGTGCGGCGGACTCGGCAGCGGCTGCGAGAGTACTTGGCGCGGCGGCTGGACGGGCTCGAGGTGATGGCGCTGTTCATGGACGGCGTCGTGGTGGCCCAGCAGACGGTGATCGTCGTCCTGGGGATCACGCGCGACGGCGGCAAGGTCCCGCTCGGGTTGCGCCTGGGCTCCACCGAGAACGCCGTGGTGTGTACCGAGCTGCTGCAGGACCTGCTCGCCCGTGGGCTCACGCTCGAGGGGCGCGGGCTGTGGGTGATCGACGGCGGCAAGGGGCTGCGCAAGGCGCTGGGCGATGTCTTCGGCGACGCCGCGGTCATTCAACGCTGCCAGCTCCACAAGGCGCGCAACCTCGACGCCCTCGTCCCGCAGGCGCGCCAGGCCTACGTCCGGACGAGCCTACGCCGGGCGTATCGGGCGGCCAATGCGGCGGCGGCGCGGCGGCAGCTGACGGCGCTGGCGACGTGGCTGGCGCGGAACGGTCATCCCGATGCCGCCGACAGTCTGCGGGAGGGGCTGGAGGAAACGCTGACGGTGCTGAAGCTGGAGCTGCCCCCGACGCTGCGGCGCTTCTTCGCGACGACGAACTGCATCGAGAATCTGATCGGCACGGTGCGGCACGTCACGCGGAACATCAAACGCTGGCGCGACGGCGACATGCGGCGGCGGTGGATCGGGCTCGGTCTACTGCGCGCCGCCGAGCGCTTCCGGCGTATCAAGCGGCACGGAGAGCTGGACGTGCTCGTGACCGCGCTCGGCGCCGCGAATCTCGCGGAGCGCGCCGCGTGAATCATCGTGGCCACTGCCGGGAAAACCGCGGGCCACACTTGGCTCAGGATCGATCTTCTCGCGGGGGGCCGCTATGTCGGTACGCTCCTCCGCGCCGTGAACTGAGGGTATGATGCCCTGCCGTCGCGCTCTGCCAAGTTCAACAGCGAGCGGGACAACTCCCGCAACTCGGTAACTCTCAGTTATGAGTCGACGAGAACAGGAGAGTAACCCTTAGTTATGAGCTACGACGTCGCGACTATGCGCGGACCGCTCCGGGTCGTCCGTCCTCGACCACGAAGCTCGCCAGAGTGTCCGCGTCGGCGCCCGGCTGGGTGACGCTGCGCACCGTACGCAGATCGGCGCGCAGACGCTCGGGCGTGATCTCCAGGCGCACGTAGCCGCGCCGCGAGCCGTTCACGAACCGGATGTGGGGATTGTCGGCCAGCAGCGCGTCGACGCTCTCCTGCCGCCGCCCGAACTGCGACGTGATCGACGTGCCGACGAACTCCGTCGCCACGACCGGCGATCGCGGGTCGTCGAAGTCGGGCTTGAGGTCGGCCACCCAGAACGAATGCACGTCGCCGCCGAGCACGATCGGGTTGGCCGCCTTCCGCTGAGCGAGCGAGTCGAGCAGACGGCGTCGAGCCGCCGGATAGCCGTCCCATCCATCCGTCCACACCTGCCGCCCCGGCCCGGGCTTGCGGTCGAGCTGCGCCATGAGGGTCTGCTGGCCGATCAGGTTCCAGCGCGCGGGCGAGCGGTCGAGGCCGGCCGCGAGCCACCGCTCCTGCGTGTCGCCGAGCATCGTCAGACGTGGGTCGAGTCGCGCCTCGCAATCTTCGACGATGTTGGCTCCCCCGCGGCCCGGCGCGGGGCACGGCTGGGGCGAGCGATACTGGCGATCGTCGAGCATGTGGAACTGGGCGAGTCGTCCGAACGCGACCCGGGTGAACAGGCGCATGTTCGGACCGAAGGGCACCATGTGGCGACGCAGCGGCATGTGCTCGTAGTACGCCCGGTAGGCGGCGGCGCGGCGCTCCAGGAACCATTCCGGCGCGTGCAGATGCTCCGAGCGGTCGTTCGCGTAGTCGTTCTGGACTTCGTGATCATCCCACGTGACGAGCCACGGACACGCCGCGTGCGCGGCGCGGAGGTCAGGATCACCCTTGTAGAGCGCGTGTCGGATCCGGTAGTCGTCGAGCGTGTGCGGTTCGGGCGCCCCGTGCTTGCGCACGTGGTCCTGACCCCACGACGATTCGTAGATGTAGTCGCCCAGGTGCACGATCAGATCGAGATCGTCGGCGAGCATGTGCCGGTATGCGGTGAAGTAGCCTTGCTCGTACTGCTGGCACGAGGCGAACGCGAGCCGCAGGCGCTCGGGGCCGCCGGTTGCGCCGGGCGCCGTGCGCGTGCGGCCGACCGGGCTCACCTCGCCGCCCGCGCGGAATCGATACCAGTACCAGCGTCCCGACTCGAGGTTCTCGACTTCCACGTGCACCGCGTGCGCGAACGCGGGGGTCGCGCCCGCGACGCCTCGCTGAACGACTCGCCCCATGCGCTCGTCGGTCGCCACCTCCCACTCGACTTGCACCACCTCGGGCGGCATCCCGCCTCCCGGCATGAGCGGAGAGGGTGCCAGGCGGGTCCAGAGCACGACGCCTGTCGACGTGGGATAGCCCGACGCGACGCCGAGGGTGAACGGCGGCCCGGGCAGCCGCGGCTGGGCCGAGGCGCGGCGGACGATCGATGGCACCGCGGCCACCGCGCCGAGCGCGAGGGCGCCCGTCACGAACTCTCGGCGTCCGAGACGCGAAGCGGCGTCCGTCGGGATCAAAGTCATCGCCCAGGGCAGCATAGACGTCGCGGGGCGTCGCGGACAAGGAACTCGTGAGCGATACGAAGCGAGCCGCCCTCGAACGAGGGCGGCTCGGGGTCGACATGGCGGGCCCGGGCGGGCGCCGCCGAGCTGCGATCAGCTGCGCTGGTACACGGTTTTCATCGCGCGGTCCCCGCGCGGGCTGTGCATCGTCGTGTCGATCGTCAGGACCTGACCATCCGGGGAGAGCGTCCAGACAGACTGCCGGGACATCGTCTTCTCACCCTCGTCGGTCTTCTTCGTGCGCGTGTGAGTGACGACCAGTCGGTCGCCCTCGAAGGCGGAGCGAACGACGACGTTGCCACGGTAGCCCTGCTGGATCTGGTCGGAGCCGTCGGCGACGATCGTGTCGGTCATCGAATGCTCACGCGTGCCCTTCGCAATGGTCCGGGTGATCTTCAGGGTGTTGCCCTGTTGAGCGACCTGGAGCGTGACCTGCGGCGCCGGGTGCTGGACGGACGGCTGGTTCTGCGCGTCGGGCGCCTTGTGACGCCGGCCCTCGTGCGTCGGAAACTGGCTCTGTGAGCGATCGAGGACCCAGGATCCGGCGAATTGCGGCTCCGCCTGGGCGGCCCCTACGCCCATCCCGAGCAGGAGCACGGCCATCGTTGCGATCGTGCGATGTAGACGCTTCATATTGGGTTCTCCTTGCGAGCGATCTGGCCGTACGACGGCTCGCCGACCCACTTTGTTTACGGCTGATCAGCCGGTATCCTGTGGCCCCGCGGCCGACGGCGCGGAATCGTACAGGAGGCGCGCGGACATGGACGACTGGACGGGTGGACGGGCCGTCGTAGAGCTGCTGAAGGCCGAGGGTGTCCGTCACATTTTCGGAATCGTCGGCTCGACCTTTCTGGACGTCCTCGACCGGCTCTACGACGATTCGAGCGTCGAGTACATCAACGTTCGCCACGAGCAGGCCGCGGCCTTCATGGCCGACGGCCTGGCGCGTGTCACCGATCGGCCCGGCGTCTGCCTCGTCACGAGCGGTCCCGGGGCCACGAATCTGCTGACCGGCGTTGCCGCGGCCCACGTCGCCCACTCGCCGGTCGTGGTCCTCGTCGGGGGCATCGCGCTCGACCACTATCAGAAGGACGCCTTCCAGGAGTACGACCTGGTCAGCATGTTCCGGCCGGTCACGAAGCAGGCGATCCAGATCAACAAGGCGGAGCGGATTCCCGAGCTCCTCCGAGGGGCGCTTCGCGCGGCCATGAGCGGGCGCCCGGGCCCGGTGTTCGTCGAGATCCCGCGCGACGTGCTGAGCTCCACCTTGCCGGCGGCGGCGGCGCTGGCGCCCGACCGCTACCGCGTCACCCATGCGCAGCCGCCGCACGCGGACGCGGTCCACGAGGCGGCGCGCCGGCTGCGGCAGGCCGAGCGCCCGCTCTTGCTCGTGGGAGGCGGCGCCAGCCGCGCGGGCGCCGGCGAGCTTGTCGTCGAGCTGAGCGATCGTCACGGCATCCCGATGATCACGGCGTACGGCCGCAACGACGCCGTGCCCAATGCGCATCCTTTCTATCTCGGCCCGCTGGGGCGCGCCGGCGCGCCGGAGGCGGCTGCCGCGTGTCGCCGAGCAGACCTGATTGTCGCCGTCGGCTCGCGCCTGGCTCAGTTCACGACGCAGTTCGACGACCGGTACATCCGCCCGGGTACCGCGCTCATCCAGATCGACATCGAGGCGCGCGACATCGGACGCTACTATCCCGTGGCCGTGGGCATCCACGCCGACGCGCGTGAGACGTGCCGGGCCTTGCTGAGTGCCTTGGCCCAGGACGGTGGCCCCGCGCGGGATCCGTCCTGGCTCAGGGAAGCCGAGACCTTGCGCGCGCAGCGCCAGGCGCGGCTCGCCGCCGAGGAAAAGCTCATCGAAAGGCCGATGAAGCCGCAACGAGTCTACGCCGAGCTTCGCCGCGTGCTGCCGGCCGAGACGATCGTGGCGCTCGACGCCGGAGCCGCTCCGGCCTACGGCTACGACCGCCTCAGCTTCGCACGCCCCCGCACGTTCCTCACGCCGCTCGATCTGGGCGGCCTCGGCTTCGCGTTTCCGGTTGCGCTCGGCGCCAAGCTCGGGCGGCCGGATGCGCCGGTGGTCGCGATTCACGGGGACGGCGGCTACCTCATGAACTCGCAGGAGCTCGAGACCGCGGTCAGGCATCGAATCGGCGTCGTGACGATCGTCATGAACAACAACTGCTGGGGATCGGAGAAGGCGTATCAGAAGCACTTCTACGGCGGGCGCTACATCGGATGCGACATCGGCAACCCGCGCTACGACCAGTTCGCCCGACTGTTCGGCGCCGCCGGTTATTACGTCGAGCACCCCGACCAGATCGGCGACGCCGTCACGAAAGCCCTCGCCGAAAACACCCCAGCGGTCATCGAAATCCCCATCGACCCCAACGAATTCCCCACCCCAGTCGCCGCCATCCGCCCCCCCACCTAACCCCAAGCCGCGCATGCGGAGCGGCGAGCGCCGCGGTGGGGCCGACGACGCCGTTGGTCAGCGCTGGGCACCAAACCGCACGGCGTGATCCTGATCGCGGTGCCGACCGCATGCGGCAGCCTGAAGAAGGCGTGCGCTTGGAAGCCGCGAGTGACAGCACCATGGTGAGTCGGCGCTAGACCGATCAGCGACAAGAAGCGCGCCGCGAGACCGGACGGGTGGCGCCGGGGTGCGTGGCCCCGCAGTCGGCGGAGTGGGACCCCCTCGTCCCGCCCGCAGCGCGAAGCGCTGCGAATCGGGCGAGCGGGTGACGGAGCCGACTGCGGGGTCGCGCATCCCGGCGCCAGGCCCCGTCCGCCTCTTGCGAGGCGATACGGAGCAGGCGCAAGCAGAAGGGGCTAGTACCGAGAGATGTGAAGGTTCACGCCGTGGCTCGACTCCGGCTGCACCGTGACCTCGCCGGTGCCGCGCAAAACCGAAGTGCCAGCGCGCGTGAACGCCTCGGTCAGCGAAGGAAAATCCTCGGCGATCATCGACAGCGCGACGAGGCCTTCCATCCCGCCCACCTCCTCGGCCGGCACCACCAGCACCGCGCTGCGACCGACCGCCAGCATCGAGCGCGGGCCGCCGTTCATCGCGACCTCCTCGAGTCCGAAGAGCGAGCGCAGCACGTCGCTCGCGCGCCTGACGTCGGACGCGCCGATCACCAGGCGTTTGAGCCGGAGCGGAGCCGGCGCGGCGAGCTCGCGAGCGGGCGACGGGGTCGCCAGCTCCACGAGCACGCCGCAGCACGCCCGGGGATGGACGAACGCGATCTGGCCGGCGAGCCCGGCTCGCGGGAACGCGTCGAGCAGCTCGACGCGCATCTCCTTGAGCAAGGTCAAGGTCTTGACGATGTCCGGAGTGTCGAAGCAGAGATGGTGGAGTCCCTCGCCCCGTCTCGCCAGGAAGCGTCCGATTCCCGACGACGGCTCGAGCGGCTCGAGCAGCTCGATCTCGCTCTCGCCGGCTCCCAGCAGCGCCGCCCTCACCTGCTGGTCGGGGATCGTCGCCTCCTTGAGGAGCGGGAGCCCCAGCGTGTCGCGGTAGAAGCGGTAGGCGTCCTCGAGCCGATTCACGACGATACCGACGTGGTGAATGCGTCGCATCGCGCGTCCCCCCTCAACGAATGAACGGCGCGACCTTGCGGGAGGACGCGTCGCGGATACGAACCCGGTGATGCGACAGGAGCGTGGACGGCAATCGCCGCAGCGGGAAGTAGTCGAGCGCCAGGGTCTCGTCGCAGGTCTTGAGCGACCCGCCTCGCACCGAGCACTCGAAGGACACGCTCACGTAGTGCCAGACGTTGCCGTCCGGATAGCGGACGACCTGAATCGCCGGTGCCGAGTACACGCCGATCAGTCGCCGCACCGTGACGATCAATCCGGTCTCCTCGAGCACTTCGCGCGCGATGGCGTCGCGCACCGACTCGCCGATCTCCACCGAGCCGCCGGGCAAGCCCCACTGCCCGCCGTCGGAGCGCTGCTGGAGCAGAAGACGACCGCGTCGGTCGAAGATGACGGCGGAGACGCCGGGGCGGATGCCGATGGCGCGCGTGGCGTCACGCTCGAGCGTGATCACTCGATCACCCTACCCGACGCAGTTGCGCTGCGCAATGTTTTGCGCCGCGGCTCGAGCAGGCGCGCTCGCCGGGCGCCACCGGGGGATCAGCTACCGGCCGCGCTGAACAGGCGCTGGAACTGCTTCCACGCCATGGGCGCGATCGTCGCGATCGTCGCGTTCTCGTCCACGTGGGCGGGCGTCTTCATGCCGACCAGCGCCGTGGCGACGCCGGGCGTCGAGCGCACGAACTGAACCGCCCGCTGCGCGTCGGTGGTGAGCCCGGGGATGTACTCCGCCATCATCGGCGGCAGCCGCATGAGCTGGCCTTGATGGAGCGCGGCCGACGCCATCACCGACACGCCGAGCTCGCGGGCGGCCTCGAGCACGGGGACCATCCGGTCCTTCACGCGCTGGTTGGCCCGCGTGAAGGCTTCGGTCATACCGAGGTTGTAGGGCAGCTGGATCACCTTGAAGTGGTGATTGACTCCGCCCACGTCGCGCGCCGCCGCGACGAGCTCCGGGAGCGACAGATAGGCTGGATCGCTCGGGTCCACGCGATAGCCGGTCCAGGTCGCCGTGCCGTAGCGGGCGATGCTCCCCGCCGCCGCCGCTTCCTCGAGCGCACCGAACGCCGCGCGCATGCGGGTCATGAACTCGGCCCGGTCGACCTCGCCGAGCTGCGTCTCTGGATTGTGGACGTAGTAGACGTCCAGGGTCTCCAGCCCGAGATTGGCGCGGCTGCGGTCGATCTGGTCGCGCAGGTAGCGCGGGCTCATGCAGTGCGCGCCCTTCGTCACCTCGCCCGGCTTGATGATCCCGGTCTCGACGTACGTCGACGCGAAGTAGGCGCGCGGATCGCGCGGCACCGCTCCGTCGAACGGAATGAAGCCGCCCTTGCTCGCCACGATGACTTCGTCGCGACGCAGGCCGCCCTGGCCGAACGCGGTAGAGAGCGCGGTCCTGATCGCACGCTCGCTGCGCTGATGGCGGTAGTTCACCGCGGTGTCGAGCACGTTGACGCCGAGCTCCAGGGCCCGGACGATCGCGTCTTGATACAGGACGTCCGTCGCGCCGTCCTCCGGGCCGAGATAGGTGCCGAGCCCGATCGTCGATGCCGAGGCGCCCCCCGCGAGCTCGCGGAAGTGGCCGGCCGCCAGTCGCCCGGCGGCCTTCTCCGCGTAGCGCCGCGTTCCGTCGACCGTGGCGCGCCCGGCGAGCAGCGTGGCGGCCGGGCTCATCGCATGGCCGAGGGCGCCACGCGGAACGAAAAGCCGCCGCTCACGATGTGGCCGTCGGTCGACAGCACCTGCCACTCGACGCGCCAGGCTCCAGGCGTCAGGGGCGCCACCGTGCCGGTCAGCCGATCGGCCGCGCCGTCATCGCGCAGCATGGTGACCGGCGGCTTCGCGCCGCGGGCCTCGAGCACGCGAATGCTGGAGAGCTGCTTCTCGATGCGATTGTTGAAGCGTAGTGAGATTTTCGTCGGCCCTTCGCTCAGGGTTGCGCCCGCGGCGGGTGACGACTCGAGAAGCAGTGAATGCGCCTCGGCGCCCGCCGTCAGCAGCAGCGCGAGGCTGACGGCGGCGACACACGAGACCGCGCGTGTCAGCGCCAGTCGTCGAGCACGAGGTCCGAGGGGTCCTCGTAATCCTCCTGCTTGCCTCGCTGCATTCGGATCATGGTGAAGTCGATCTGATATCCGCATTGGATGAGGACGTTGTACGCGGCCCAGTAGCGAGCATACACGGGCAGGATCACCCGTTGCACGCCCAGTTCCTGGCCGAGCCCCTCGATGATCGTGACGAACTGCTCGAGGTGCTCGGGCTTGCGGTGCGGCGGATCGATGGCGAGATACTTCACGTATAGCGCGCCGGCCGGCGCCTCGCTCACGCCGGGCGCGTGGCAGATCGCGAAGCCGATGACGTCGCGGCCGCGCTCGAGCAGGAGCGTATCGCCGAGCGCCAGCCCGTCGACGATCTCGATCTCCTTCGCGAGGTCCAGGCCGCGACAGACCGCGTTGGTGATGCGGTGGATTCGCGCGAGCGCGGCCTTCTTCTTGGCTTCCTCGAGCGTGGAGAAGCGGCGCGCCGTCAACGTCGCCTTGGCTCCGGTTTTCGCCAGCGCCGATATGCGCGCCGGTCCGCGGTCGATCGCGCGGCTCATGATCGCCGTCAGCTGCTTGGGCCGGTATCCGAACTTGTGATACAGGTACAGGTGCTTGGGGCTCGTCGGATAGGTCACGCAGCCGTGCAAGGTCGCCTTGTTCTCGTCGAAGAAGTCCTGCGCCGCCCGGATCAGCTGCTGGCCGATCGTCTGATTGTGGTAGTTCGTGAGCACCGCGACCGGGCCGAGCACGCCCACCGCGCCCCAGGTGACCGCGAGCGCGGCGCCGACGATCTTCGAGCCGTCCTCTTCGGCGACGAAGCAGCCCCACGGCTCCATGAGCCAGCGATGGTGGACGTACTGCGCGCCGCCGAACGCCTGCCGCGGCCGCGTGCCGAGCTGGCGCTCGAGGAAATCACCGAAGGTCTGCTCCATGACGTCGCGGATCTTCGACAGATCGCCCTTGCGCACTCTTCGGATCTGAACCTTGGGGAGCCGACCCTGAGGGTCCAAGCCGGCGCGATCGACAGTGGCCCTCACCGGGACAGGCCCGCGAGGTCTTCCAGCAAGGTGATCACGCCCGAGTGGTCGAGGCCTCCGCGTCCCTTCACGCGGAGCGCACTGAACAATTCCTGAACCGCCGCCGTCGCCGGCAGCGGCACGCCGAGGGCGCGGGCGGATTCCATGATGAGTCCGAGGTCCTTGTAGTGCAGGTCGATCTTGAAGCCCGGGTTGTACGTCTCGGAGACATAGTTGGGCTTCTTCTGATCCAAGCACTTCGATCCCGCGAGCCCGCCGGCGAGCGCGGTCAGGGTGAGCTCGCGGTCGAGCCCCGCCTTCTTCGCCAACGTCAGCGCCTCGCCGAGTGCCGTCAAGTTGACGGCGACGATGATCTGGTTCGCGAGCTTCGTGAACCCTCCGGCGCCGAGCGGCCCGAGGTGCGTGATCGTCTTGCCCATCGCCTGGAAGATCGGCAGGGCCTTATCGAAGACGGCCTTGTCGCCGCCGACCATGATCGAGAGCACGCCGTCGACCGCGCCCTTTTCGCCGCCGGACACGGGCGCGTCGAGCATCGCCACGGACTTCTCGGCGAGCGCGGCACCGATCCTTTGCGAAACGATGGGCGAGATCGTGGACATGTCCAGCAGGACCAGGCCCGGCCGCGCTCCCTCGATCACGCCGTCACGGCCGAGCACGACCTGCTCGACGTCGGGCGAGTTGGGCAGCATCGTGATCAGCACGTCGGATTGGGCGGCCACGTCGCGGGGCGAGGTGCCGACTTTCGCGCCGGCGCCGGCGATCTCGTCGACCGGTCCCCGGCTCCGGCTGTGGACGACCAGAGGGTAGCCCGCCTTCAATAGGTTCCGGGCCATCGGGCGTCCCATGATACCCAACCCAATAAAACCAATCACTTGCGCCATAGGACCCCCGTGATCCGTGTCGAAAGAAGTGACAACAAATAACACACCGACGCGGAGACGGTCAAGAGATGACCGCTTGGAGGGTCCTGCGCGAGCGCTCTACCGGCCTACGACTTCTTGCCCCAGAGCTCCTTCGAGAGCCAATCCAGACCGAGCTCCTTGAGCGTCTTCGGCCAGGGTTTGCCGGTCTTGCGATCGAAACCGACCTCGGCGTACCAGGTGTCGAGCATCTTCTCCCACTGCGCCCGGATGGCCTGGCCCTTCGCCGGACCGTCCACCGGGGTCGAGCCGTAGCGGGCCGATGGATACTCCAGGGCGCCGGTGTGGCCGCAGCGGAGCGCGGTCGCGCGATTGATGACGGCGGTCCGCCGGCCGAACCGCAGCGCCTCGTCGACCGTGAAGGTCCAGCCCGTCGCCGCCGAGAGCGCGCGACAGATGTTCTCGAGCCGGGTTCGCGACGTGAAGATGCAGATGCCGAGCGAGTCCTCGAAGCTCCGGCGGCCGCGGAGGCCGGCGACGTACTTGGCCACCTGCTCGCCGTCGAAGGGATTGATGCGCGCGGGCTGGCCGATCTCCGTCGGGTGCACGGGGTTGCCCGTCTCCATCGTCGCGGTCGACGACGTGCACGTGTCGAGCATCTCTTCCCAGCGTGCGCGATGATCGTGGCCGCGCGGCGTCGCGCCTTTCTCGATGTAGATCGCGCACTCCTTGGCCGGGCCGCCGAGCTTTTCGGCGGCGCGCTTGACGCCCTCGGCAAGAATGTTCCCGAAGCCTTCGCGGCGGCTGACCATCTGGAGCAGACGCGCGGCGCCCTTGATGTCGCCCCACGGGAGCTCGAAGCCGAGCTGCTCGCGGGTGATGTAGCCCTTCTCCTGGCACTCCATGACCCAGCCGCAGAGCCAGCCCCACTCGTTGACGTCGACGCACGCCTTGTCACATTCGGTATTGAGCCAGGCGACGCCGTCGCGGTCGGCCGCGCCGATCGCCCAGCCGCAGCCGGACCAGCCTTCGTACTCCGGCTCGTCGACGATCTGCCCCTTCTTGTCGCCGTGACGAATGACCGACATGTGGCAGTGGTGCATCCCGCAGGCGTTGCACTGATGGCCGCGATGGTCGAAGTTCTCGCGGAGCTTCGGCGCCTCCCAGGCGCTCATGTCGGCGCCGGCGACGTTCGAGGTCAGGTTGGTCGTGTAGTTCTTGATCGGGAGGGCGCCCATCTTCGAGAGGTTCACGACGCCAGGCAACGTGCCGTACTCGTAGAGCGAGCGTGCCGACGCGTCCGTCTGCAGATCGTGGGACATGTCCTCGGCCGCCTGCATCACGCCGCGCGGATCGGCGGCGCGCAAGGCCTTCGTGCCCTTGACGATCGCCACGGCCTTGAGCCGCTTCTTGCCCATGACCGCGCCGCACCCGTTCTTCGACGCGACGTGGCCGAAATCCCCCTGGATGGCGGCGAACTTCACGAGGTTCTCACCGGCGGGGCCGATCGAGTAGACCGAGAGCTGATGGCCGACGAGCCCGGTCTCGCGATAGAGCGCGTTCTGCGTCTCCCACGTGTCCAGACCGATCAGGGACTTGGCGTCGCGGAGCTCGATGACGTCGTCGTTGATATAGAGGTAGACCCAGTCCTTCGATTGGCCCTGGATGATGATCGCGTCGTAGCCGCAATACTTCAGATTCGTGCCGAAGAACCCGTTGGCCTGCGTCGAGGTCGGGCCGTTCGTGCCCGGGCCGATCGTGCAGACGGTGAGGCCGCCCGTACCCCAGACCGGAAGCCCCGCGAGCGGGCCCGTCCCCAGCACGAGCCGGTTGTCGGGATGGTCCCACCCGACGTTCTTCTTTCCGCCCTTCGCCGCCGTCTCGCGATAAAGGATCATCGCGCCGAGACCCACGCCCCCGAGCTCAGCGCGCATGCGTTCCGGGCCCCACGGCTCCGCCCAGCACTTGCGGCGCGTGAGATCGACGCGCAGAAGGTTGCCGGCGAAGGCGCCGGGGCGCGACGTCGTGGCGGCCTTCGATTTGGGTTGTTTCGGCGCGGTTGCGACTGCTGGAGTCATACGGCCACCGGGCTTTCCCCGGGCGCCTTCGATGGGCGGCCCAGGATGGTTTCGGGAAGTAAAGCGCTCGTCGTCTTCGTCGCGATGAACGCGGGCTTGATGTCGAACGGATTCTTCTTCAGGTGGGCCTTCCAGCTGCCGAGCGACACGCCGGACTGCACGAGCCCCTTGAGCATGCCGACGTCGTTGGTCGTCCAGATGTCGCTCGAGGGACCCAGGATGATCGCGCCGGTCAGCCGGTCGCCCCGCCAGAGCAGCTTGCGATACGCCGGCCGGTCGGCCTTCACGCCGCTCGCCGTCTCGGCCTTCGCGTCGTCCCAGGCGCCGAACGACGCGACGTCGAGGTGGCAGACCTCGACGATGTTGATGATGAGGCTGCCGCGGTACCGCACGTCCCTGCCCGCCATGTTGGCGCCGACGATACGCCCGTGCTCCTGCGCCGTCGGCTCGATGGCATGGACGGCGTTGGTCTGGGAGATCAGGTCGCGCCCCTCGGCGACGTCGCCGGCCGCGTAGACGTTCGGGACGCTCGAGCGCAGGTGCTCGTCGACGACGATCCCCTGGTTGATCTTGACCTCGGAATCCTTGAGCCAGTCGAGGTTCGTCCGGATACCCGTCGCCATGATCACCACGTCGGCGACCAGGTCGCCGCCGGCCGCCATTTTCAGCCGCCGGCGGCCCTTCACCTCGTCGATCCGCGTGAGCTTGGCGCCCGTGCGGACCGCGACGCCGTTCTGTTCGAGCCAGCCCTGGACCAGGCCCGCGCCGGTGTCGTCGATCATCCGCGGCAGGATGCGCGGCGCCACTTCGACGATCGTCAGCTTCGCGCCGAGCGAGAGGATCGAGTTGAGGATCGTGAACGCGATGAAGCCCGCGCCCACCATCACCACGTGGCTGCCAGGCTGGATCTGCGCGAGCACGCCGCGAGCCTGGTCGAGGGTCCAGAACGAGTGCACACCCGGCCCTTCGGCGCCCGGGACCGGCGCCCGGACCGCGGAGGAGCCCGTCGCGATCAGGCAATCGTCATACTCGACGGTAGTGCCGTCGTCGAGGGTGCACACGTTCGCCTTCGTGTCGAGCGCGGTCGCCCGCTTGCCGAGGTGCGTCGTGACGCCCCAGTCCGCCAGCACCCGCGCGGTCGCGGTGAACACGTGCGACTCGGCGATCGAGCGGTCGAGATAGTACGGCAGGACCATCCGCGAGTACGGCTTCTCCGCGCTCACCAGCGTGATCGGCAGACTTCTCCGTCTCTTCTTCGCGGATCGTCCGGATCGCGTTCATCCCCGCGGTGCCGCCGCCGATGATCAGGTGCCGGCGGGCCATCACCTCGTCTCCGCCAGGACGCGCGCGGTCCGCTCGCGGGCGAAGTCGCCGAGCCAGTCGGCGGTCTCGACGTCCTCGTAGGTGATCGCGGCCGTCGGGCACGCCTCGGCGCAGGCCGGGTCGCCGCCGCAGAGATTGCACTTGAAGGCCTTGCGCGTCGCCGGGTCGTAGAACATGGTCCCGTACGGGCAGGCGATCGTGCAGAGCTTGCACCCCACGCAGCGGTCGTCGAGGACGTCCTTGGCGCCGACGGCGCTGATCGTGATCGCGCCGACCGGACAGGCGGTCATGCACCACCCTTCGGCGCACTGGGTGCACGTGTACGGCGCGTACGAGGTGTGGCCCTCGAACGGCGAGACACGGATCACGGACTTGGCGGGCTGGTAGTCGCCGGTCTGCATGTACGAGCAGGCGAGCTCACAGCGCAGGCAGCCCGTGCACTTCTCCGGATGGATCTTGAGAACCTTCAACGCCTCTTCCTTTCGGTGCGGCGGCGGACCGTGCCGCGCTCCAGCCGGCCGATGAACTCGTCGAGGGGAATCGCGGCCATCGTCATGCCGGCGACGCCTCCCCGCGCGCCGAGCTCGACGGACACGCGCGAGATCGTCGCGTTGTCCGGCGCCTCGATGATGGTGACGAAATCGTAGGGGCCCAGGACCGCATACTGGGCCACGACGCGCGCGCCCATGCGCTGCACGTCGGCGTTGACCTTGCGGATCCAGCCAGGCCGCCCGCGGAGGACCTTGCGTCCCGACTCGGACAGCGTGCTCAGCATGACGTAGGTCGCCACGATGCTCCTCCTCCGCCGTTCACGCCCGGGCCAGCATATCAGACCGGTGATTCGCGGCTTGATGCTCTCAGAAACATATAGATCGACGAGAAGTCCTTCCGTCCGAAGCCGTGGGACGACGCGAGCCGGAGCGCCTGCTGCGCCGCCGGCGCGACGAGGACGGGCACGCGCAGCTCGCGGGCGGCGTTGACGACCAGCCCGAGATCCTTCGCCATCAGGTCGGTCGTGAAGCCGGGAGCGTAGTCGCGGCTCGAGGGCGCCTTGTCCACGAGGCCCGGCACGGGATGCATGTGCTCCATCACCCAGGTGTTGCCCGACGATTTGGAGATGACGTCGGTCAGGACCTTGGGATCGACGCCGAATCCCTCGGCGATCCTGAACGCCTCGCTGACCGCCACCGCCGCGACGCCCGCGACCAGGTTGTTGCAGAGCTTGGCGACTTCACCCGACCCCACCGGCCCCACATGAATGATGTTGGCGCCCATCGCCGCCAGCACCGGTCGCGCCTCTTCGAAGTCGCGCGGGTCGCCGCCGACCATGATGGCGAGCGTGCCGTCCGTCGCGCGCGGGACGCCTCCGGACACCGGCGCGTCGATGAAGCGGGCGCCGCGGCGGCTCACCGCCTCCGCGACCCGCCGCGACACGCTCGGATCGATCGTCGACATGTCGATGCAGAGACGTCCGCCGACGACACCCTCCAGCACACCGCCGGGGCCGAGGTAGGCCGCCTCGACGTGCGACGACGAGGGAAGGATCGTGATCACGAGCTCGCCCTCGCGCGCGGCGGCGGCGGAGGAGGCGGCTCGCGTGGCGCCGGCCTTGACCGCGCGGTCCAGCGCGGGCTCGACCACGTCGTACGCGACGATCTGGTGTCCGTGCTTCACGAGGTTCGCCAGCATCGGCTGGCCCATCGCGCCGACTCCGATGAATCCGATCTTCATGGACAGACTCCTTGGTGGCGGCTGCCGCGTCGGGATGATGTCGAGAGGCCGCGATCGCTACCGCGCCGGGCTATGATCGCGGGGTGGATCGAGCGCGTCAAGCCCCCCGGGCCGCCGCCGGTCTGGTTCTCATCGCGCTCGCCGCGATCTCCTGGGGCACGAGCGGCTCGGTGATGACCGTGCTCGCCGAGCGCGCCGCGGCGAGCCCCCTGCTGGTCGGCGTGGCGCGCCTGTGGCTCGCCGCGATCCTGCTGCTTCTCGCGGCGTCGGTGACCGCGCGGCCCTTCGACATTCCGGCGGCTGACCGATGGCGGTGTCTCGCGATGGGCGCCTGCATGGCCGCCTACCAGGCGGCGTACTTCACGGCCGTCACCCTCGGCGGCATCGCCGTCGTGGCGCTCGTCGCGATCTGCTCGGCGCCGCTCCTGATCGCGGCGCTCGCCCCGTGGCTCCTCGGCGAGCGCCTCGGGCCGCGCGTCCTCGGGGCTCTCCTGCTCGGCGTGCTCGGCACCGCGCTGCTCGTCGCGGCGCCCTCGGGGGCACTCGACGCCTCGGCGCGATTTCTCGGGGGCGTGCTGCTGGCGTTCGCCGCTGGGCTCGCCTACGCGCTCTACGTGCTCGCGGCGAAGGCCACGCTCCGGCGCTCGGCGCCGCTGCCGACGACGGCGCTCACGTTCACGATCGGCGCGGTGCTTCTGACGCCGGCGCTCTTCTGGACCGAGGGGCCATTGACCCAGCTGACGCTCGGCTGGCCCTGGCTGCTCTATCTCGGAGGCGTCGCCACCGCCGGCGCGTACGCGATCTACACGATCGGGCTCCGGCGCGTACCGGCCTCGATCGCCGGCGTGACGACGTTGCTCGAGCCGTTGACGGCGACCATCCTGGGTGTGGCGCTCTTCGGCGAGCGGCTGGGCGCCGTCGGGAGCTTGGGCGCGCTGCTCCTGGTCGCGGCGCTCGGCCTGTTGCTGGCCGACCGCGGATAGCTTCAGGTCGCCGGCGCGTCTCGCCAGGCGGCCCCCGGCCCCGCGAAGGCGCGGCGCGAACGACACGGTCAGATCGGCCGGATCGGGCGCGCCACCGCGCGACTGAAGGTGCAGTTCGGGACGACCGCCGAGTGCTTGCCGGGCCCTCCCGCGACGATCACGATCACGTCCTCGGGCGACGGCACCTGCGGCAACAAGGCGTTGTCGTCGGTGACGGCGTGCATCCAGCGCGGCCAGTCGTGGATGCCCCACATCCCGCCGAGCTTGAGCGTCCGCAACGGCAGCCGCGCGTGCTCGAAGACGTAGCGCTGAACGTCGGCCCGGCTGAGCCCGTCGGCCGCGATCGTCCGGGCGTGCTCCGGCCCGAGCACGATCAAGAGCTGGCTCTGCGAGAAATACCAGCCGACGTTCGAGCCGAGAGAGACCGCCGTGTCGGCGACGGTCGCGAGAATACCTGCCGCGGTCGTCGAGACGTGATCGTTCACGTTGTGCGGCGGCTCGCCGCCGAACACGGTGACGACGTTGTCTTCGTGGAGCGCCCCCCAGGGCGAAGCGTCCGCGCGCTCGGCGATGCAGTAAGAGAACTTGGCGGGGCTCCCCTGGGTCGCCATGTCATGACGGCCCGGCCAGGCGCCCCCGATGTTTAGCAAGATCAGTCGGATCGCCCGACCGATCGTCGCGTTGCCCCGAAAGCCGGGACCGAAGCATCCGCTGCCGGAGTGCACGCCGAGCTCGGCCGCGATCGGCCCGTGGACGATCATGAGCGGCGCGACCGAATGCGTCGTCGCCTGGACACCATAGAGGTTGAACGAAGGGTCGAGCATCGCCTCGACCGCGGCGACGATGAGTGGGAACGCCGCGGGCTCACAGCCGGCCATCACCGCGTTGACCGCCAGCTTCTCGAGCGTCGCCTGGCGCCAGAGCGGCGCCATCGCGCCGAGCGACCGGTCGCCGGGGACGCCGCCCAGCATGGCCCGTACACGCGCCTCGGTCGGCGGCACGATCGGCAGGCCGTCGCACCACTGCCGCTCGCAGAAGGCGGCGAGCAGGGCCTCGGGGGTGTCGTCTATTGTAACGGGGTCCGTTGTAACGGGGTCCGCGAGACCGGCTTGGACCGTGGGTGGCCTGAGAGAGGTGCGAGCCGGCTCCGCACGCCCGATCTCACCGTTCACGACGCTGGGCGTCTGATTGAGCAGATTCTTGATCTGGTCGACGGCCTGGCGAGCTCTTCGGCTGACGCCCTCGCCACGCTCGCCGCCGAGCGGATGTTCGATCGCGACCATGGAAAGTCCCGAGATGCCGAGCGCGCGCATCTCGCTCTGGGCGAGGCCCTGGAAGACCGTCGTGCCGATGACCGCGCTCGGCGTGCCCGCCTTCGCCAGCTCGATGGCGTCGTGGAGACTCCACGACGTGCAGGACCCTCAGTCAGCGGATCCGGCGAAGACGACGTCGCAGTCCTTGGCGAGACCCGCGAGAATCTCGGGCGCGGCCGGCGTGGCGGCGTTGGCCTTGCGCCGCCGGATGACGGCCTTCACGCCGTGCTCGGCGGACAGGATGGCGCCGATCTCGTCGGCGAGCAGATCGAAGTTCGCCTTGCGGTTGTCGATGAAGCCGACTGTTCGGCCGGCAAGCGATCCGGGCATCGGCGGCACGCGCAACGCGTCGGTGGAAGGCTCACCGATCGGGCTCAGGACGCGAATCTCGCTCATGACGTTCTCCGTGTGATCCCGGTGGATCGGGCGAGCAGGCGGAGCGAGCCCACGAACCGCTCCGCGCGCCCGCCCGTTGCGGCCAATCCCCTCAAGGTCAGAATTTCCCACGTCTCCGGCATGGGGCTATCTTAACTCAGTGGTCATCGCGCTCGACGTCGGCACCTCGTCCGCGCGGGCCGCGCTCTACGACGGCGAGGGCCGACCGATCGCGGGGCGCACCCACCAGGTGCACTACACCCCGAGACTCACGAAGGACGGCGGCGTCGAGCACGACGCGGACCGCCTCCTCGAGGCAGTCGCCGCATGCCTGGATGCCATTCGTCCAAATCGGGCTCCCGAGGAAACTCGTGGGGTCGGGATGGCGACATTCTGGCATGGGCTTCTCGGCTTCGACGCCGCGGGGCGCCCGATCACGCCTGTTTACATGTGGGCCGACACTCGAAGCTTCGCCGAGGCTCAGGTGCTCCGGTCGGCTCTCGACGATGCCGCCTTCCACGCGCGCACCGGCTGCCACCTGCACTCCTCGTACTGGCCCGCGAAGCTCCGGTGGCTCGCCCGCGAGCGGCCGGCCGACTGGAGCCGGGTGGCGCGATGGGGCTCGTTCGCGGAATTCTTCGAGCTCAGCCTGTTCGGCGAGGCGACAACGAGCGTCTCGATGGCGTCTGGGACCGGCCTCATGGATCAGGCGACCGCGCGATGGGACGCCGAGGCCCTGGCCGCCGCCGAGGTCGACGAGCGCCATCTCTTTCCTCTCGGCGATCGCGCCGAGCCGCGGCGGGGGCTGCGTGCTCCATGGGCAGGTCGATGGCCATCGCTCCGCACCGCCGCCTGGTTCTCCGCCGTGGGCGACGGAGCCGCGAGCAATATCGGGTCCGACTGCGTCGATCCGATGCGGATTGCTCTCAACGTAGGCACGTCGGCGGCGCTCAGGGTCGTGACTCGTGATCGGGCGGCCCCGCCGCCCGGGCTCTGGCGCTACCGGGTCGACCGGACCCGTGCGATCGTAGGGGGAGCGACCTCGGAGGGCGGTAACATCTATGCATGGTGTCGCCGAGTGCTACGGCTCGGCAGCGAGGAGGAGGTCGAAGCGGCGCTGGCCGCGCTTGCGCCGGACCGTCACGGCTTGACGATCCTTCCCCACCTGGCCGGCGAGCGGTCGCCTGGATGGCGGGATGGGCGGCGAGGCGTCATCGGCGGCCTTCGGCTCGATACGAGCAGCGCCGAGATCGTGCGCGCCGCCCTGGAGTCGGTGGCGCTGCGTCTGGCGATCGTGTACGGCCGTCTCGCCCCCTGCGCGTCGAGCGGTCACACAATCGTCGCATCGGGCGCGGCGCTGGGACATTCGCGCGTGTGGACACAGATCATCGCTGACGCGATTGGACGTCCGGTCGTCAGGTCGGCCGAGCCCGAGGCGACCAGTCGGGGCGCGGCCCTGCTCGCGCTGGAGGCGCTCGGGGTTTTGCCCGATCTGTCATCGGCGCGTCAACCCACGGGAGAGACATTCGTGCCACAGGCGGCACATCACATTCGATACCTCGAGGCGCTCGAACGCCAGCGACAGCTGGACGAGAGGGTATGATCTGATCATGGCTTCCGACGCCACCCTGACCGTCGTGCGCGGATCCCGCGGCGCTCGCCGAGACCGCCGCCAACCTCATCATCGACGCCGCGACCGAGGCCATCCGAGAGCGCGGCCGATTCATGCTGTGTCCTGGCCGGAGGCGAGACGCCGCGAAAAACCTACGCGCGGCTCGCGCTGCCCGCGTTCAGCGAGCGGGTGCGCTGGGATCGCACGTGGGCGTTCTTCGGCGACGAGCGCGTCGTGCCGCCGCATCACGCCGAGTCGAACTACCGGATGGCGCACGAGACCTTGCTGTCGCGCGTGCCGATCCCGTCGAGCCAGATCCTCCGGATGCGCGGCGAGGACGCGGATGCCGACGTCGCCGCGGCCGTGTACGCCGCCACGCTCGCCGCGGTGTTCGGCACGCGCCGCGGGGAGCTGCCGCGCTTCGATCTCGTGCTGCTCGGCCTCGGCGTCGACGGGCACACGGCGTCGCTGTTCCCGGGCTCGCCGGTGCTGCGCGAGGTCTTCCGCACCGTCGCCGCCGTGCACGTCACCGCGGCCCAGATCCCCGAGCGGCTGACGCTCACGTTCCCCGTGCTCAACGCCGCCGCCCGTGTGATCTTCCTGGTCGCGGGCGCCGAGAAGGCGAAGGTCGTCAAGGCGGTGCTCTCCGACCAGGTCATGCTGCCGGCCGCGATGATCCGGCCGACCGACGGCGAGCTGATCTGGCTGGCCGATCGCGCGGCGGCGGCCCTCCATCCGATCGGAGGAGCCCGGTAGCGATGCCGGCGGTGTCCGACGAGCCCGTCACGCTCGTCATCTTCGGGGCCTCCGGCGATCTGACGCGCCGAAAGCTCGTCCCCGCGCTCTGGAGCCTCTACGCGGCGCGCACCCTGCCGGAGCCGTTCGCGATCATCGGCAGCGCGCGCAGCGAGGTGACCGACGACGAGTTTCGCGTGCGCATGCGCGACGCGGTGCGCGAGTTCGCGCGCGTCAAGCCACCGTCCGCGAATGTCTGGGACCGCTTCGCGTCGTCGCTCTCCTACGTGAGCGGCGACCCCGCCAACCCCGCGCTCTACGCGTCGCTCGAGCGCGCGCTGAAGGACATCGAGGGCGCGCGCCCCGGGCCCGCGAATCGTCTCTTCTATCTCGCGACACCACCGAGCCTGTACGACGCGATCGTCGAGAACCTGGGGGCTTCGGGTCTGGCGCGCCCGCAGGGCGGCTGGACGCGCATCATCGTCGAAAAGCCGTTCGGGCACGACCACGAGAGCGCCCGCGCGCTCAACAGCCGTCTGGGCCGGGTCTTTCGCGAGGAGCAGATTTACCGCATCGACCACTACCTGGGGAAGGAGACCGTCCAGAACCTCCTGGTGCTCCGCTTCGCCAACGGCATCTTCGAACCGCTGTGGAACCGGAGCCACGTCGCCCAGGTCCAGATCACGGTCGCCGAGACGATCGGCGTCGAGACGCGCGGCGCCTACTACGAGGAGGCGGGCGCGCTCCGCGACATGATGCAGAATCACTTGCTCCAGCTCCTGTGCCTCATCGCGCTCGAGCCCCCGGTCACCTTCGACGCCGGCCCGGTGCACGACGAGAAGAGCAAGGTGATGCGCGCCATCCGGCCGATCGACCCGCGCAAGGTCGACGAGGTCGCGCTCCGCGGTCAGTACGGCCCAGGGTTCGTCGGCGGCAAGCAGGTTCCGGGCTATCGCCAGGAGAAAGGCGTCGCGCCGGACTCGAAGACCGAGACGTACGCGGCGCTCAGGCTCACGGTGGACAACTGGCGCTGGGCGGGGGTGCCCTTCTATCTGCGCACCGGCAAGCGCCTGGCGAAGCGGGTCAGCGAAATCGCGATCCGCTTTCAGCGTACGCCGCACATGATCTTCCACCGCGACCCGGCGGGCGGCGTCGATCCGAACGAGCTCGTGATCCGCATCCAGCCGGACGAGGGAGTCGCGCTGACGGTCGCCGCGAAAGTGCCTGGGCCGGATCTCAAGCTCCTGCCTGTCGGCCTCGACTTTCGCTATGGCGAGGTCTTCGGCGCCGAGCCTCCGGAGGCGTATGAGCGGCTCCTGCTCGACGCCATCCATGGCGATTCGACCCTCTACGCGCGGGCTGACTGGGTCGAGCAGGCGTGGTCGCTGCTAAGTCCGGTGCTGGATGCGTGGTCCCACGATGGGGCGCCCGCGCCGTACCTCTACGAGTCCGGCAGCTGGGGACCGCCGGAGGCCGACTCGTTCATCGCCCGCGACGGCGGGGCCTGGAGATCACCCTAGCGGCAGCTCCAGGCCGGAGGAGAGCGTCCTCCGACCCGGAGTGCCTCGCTACTTCGTAGCCTGCTGCTGCGAGCGGCTCGCCGTCAGCTCGACGCAACGTGTACCACCAGCCGTCGAGCAGACGAACCTCGAGCGAGCTTCCCGACTTCTCGTAGATCTGCGTGATCCCATGCTCTGCGGCGGAGGTGCTGCTGACATGACGCCAGCCATTCGCCTCCAGGGTGGTCCGCATCGCGAGGCCCAGGCTCTCGACCTCCAGCCGGCCGCGATAGACGAGCCGCGCGGCCTTCACCGTGGGCGACTCGATGATCGTGGACTTGCTGGGCTGATAGGTGAGCCCCTTCGGGACCGGGATGTCTTCGAACTCGCTGCGAGTGGGCCGGGACGACGTGGTTGCGCACCCGGCTAGGAGCGCGAGGACGAGGAACGCGGCGACCATATGTTGAATGCTCATGTTCGGAGCCTATCAGGGCCGCCACGCACGTCGCAAAGAAATTCGGGTCGGAAGGGACATTCTCGCGCTCGACCAACGGCGATTCTCATCGCTGAGGAAGATCGGCGAAACGGTACCAGCGGTGAGTTCTCGTCCAGCGCTCGTCGGGCTCAGCCGAGAACGGAGTACCCGCCGTCCACCGGTATGGCGGTGCCGGTAACGAAGTCGGACGCGGCGCTCGCCAGGAACACGGCGACGCCCGCCATGTCCTCGAGGGTGCCCCACCGTCCGGCCGGCGTCCGGCGGAGCACGTTGTCGTGGAGCTCCGCCACCTGGCGACGCGCGCCTCGCGTCAGCTCGGTATCGATCCACCCCGGGAGGACGGCGTTCACCTGGATGTTGTCCTTGGCCCAGGCCGTGGCGAGCGACTTGGTGAGCTGAACCAGCCCCCCCTTGCTCGGGCCGTATGCCGGGGAGAACGAGACGCCGAAGATCGACATCATGGAGCCGATGTTGATGATCTTGCCGCCCCCGACGGCCTTCATCGCCGCGTAGGCGGCTCGCGAGCACAGGAAGGCGCTAGTGAGGTTGGTGTCCAGGACATGATGCCACTCGGCCAGGGAATAGTCCTGCGGCTGCTTGCGGACGTTGGTCCCCGCGTTGTTCACGAGAATGTCGAGGCGGCCGCACCGGTCTACCGTCGACTGGATCAGCGCGTTGACGGACGCTTCGTCGGCCACGTCGACGGCGATCGAGAGCGGCTGGCCTCCGAGCTTCTCGAGTGCCTGCACCGCGGCCTCGGACTTCGTCTGGTTGCGCGCGGCCACGACCACGCGAGCGCCGGCGCTGGCCAGCCCTTGGGCCATGCCGAGGCCGATTCCGCCGTTGCCACCGGTGACGATCGCGACTTTGCCCTTGAGGTCGAACATGAATTCCTCCGGGGCTGCATCTTACCCGAAGTCGTGAGACGGGACGTGGTGGCCAAGCGCGGGGAGCCCCTGCCCTCGGATCGCGCGCACGGAGATGACACCGTCTTGCCGCTGGGCGATGCCGTCCACCAGGAGATACGGCTCGGACACCATCGCCAAGCGATGGCGCGCGAAGACCGGCGGGGTCACGATCACGTTCGCGATCCCCGTCTCGTCCTCGAGCGACAGGAAGACGAAGCCCTTCGCGGTGCCCGGGCGCTGGCGGACGATAACGCTGCCCGCCACCTGGACCCTGGTACCGTCCTCCACGCCGGAGAGCTCGCGGGCGCTCAGCACGCCGCGGGCCCGGAGCGCGGTGCGTCGCAAGGACATCGGGTGGCGTCCAAGCGTCACGCTGGTGCCGGCGTAGTCGGCCGCGAGGCGCTCGACGTCGGTCATCTCGCTCAATGGGCTCGGCTCGGGCGGCGGATCCGCGAACAACGGTCCGGGGTGCGGTGCCGCGGCCGCCCAGAGATTCGTCCGTCGCGTGCCGCCGAGCGGGGCCAGCGCCCCGATGGCCGCGAGGGTCTCCAGCTCGTCACGGTCGAGCCGGGCTCGGCGGGCGAGGTCGTGGATCGAGTCGAACGGCCGCGCCGCCCGCGCCGCGACCAGCGCGCGGGCCGCCCGCTCGCGCATGCCCTTGACGTACCGCAAGCCCATCCGCATCGCGGGGCCGGCTCCATCGGGTGGCTCGATCGTGCACAGCCACTCCGAGCGCGTGACGTCGATCGGCAAGATGCGCAGCCCGTGGCGCTGCGCGTCCTTCACGATGGTCGCCGGGTGATAGAACCCCATCGGCTGGTTGTTGAGGAGCGCCGCGTAGAACGCCGCGGGGTGGTGGACACGCAGATAGGCGCTCGCGTAGGCGAGCAGCGCGAAGCTACTCGCGTGGCTTTCAGGAAATCCATATAGCGCGAACGCGGTGATGGCGTGGACGATCTCTTCGGCGGCGGCGCCGTGAATGCCTTGGCGCGCCATGCCGGCGCGCAGCTTCGTCTCGACCTCGGCCATGAGGCGCTCGCTGCGCTTGAAGCCGAACGCCCGGCGGAGCTCCTCGGCTTCCGTCGCCGTGAAGCCGGCCGTCACCATCGCCATCTTCAGGAGCTGCTCCTGGAAGAGCGGGACGCCCAGGGTGCGCCGGAGAATCGGCTCGAGGCTCGGGTGCGGATACGTCACGGGCTCGCGGCCGCGCCGGCGCCGGATGTAGGGATGGACCATGTCGCCCACGATCGGACCGGGGCGGATGATCGCCACCTGCACGACGAGGTCGTAGAACCGCTCGGGCCGCACGCGCGGGAGGGTTGCCATCTGGGCGCGGCTCTCGACCTGGAACACGCCGATCGTGTCGGCTTCTTGCAGGCTCTGGTACACGGCGGGGTCGTCGGGGGGCAGCTGCGCCAGATCCACGGAGCCGCCCGTCTCGCGAACGAGCGTCAGCGAATCCTGGAGCACCGACATCATGCCGAGCCCGAGCAGGTCGACCTTGACGATGCCGAGCCCCGCGCAGTCGTCCTTGTCCCACTGCACGACCACCCGCCCCGGCATGGTCGCGGGCTCGAGCGGCACGACGTCGTCGAGCCGGCCCGCGGCGATCACCATCCCACCGGAGTGCTGGCCGAGATGGCGCGGCAGATCCTGGATCCGCGTCCAGAGCGTGGCGAAGCGGCGAATGCGCGGCAACGTCGGATCGCAACCGGCCTCGGGCAGATGCTTCGTCAGGAGCTCTTCCGGGTCCTGATAGCCCCAGTTGGCGACGAGCTTCGCCAGCCGATCGCGCATGTCGGCCGGGAGCCCGAGCGCCTGACCGACCTCGCGCGCCGCGCTCCGGCCACGATACGTAATCACATTGGCGGTCATCCCGGCGCCGAGCCGCCCGTAGCGCCGGTAGACGTGCTGAATGACCGCCTCGCGCCGCTCGCCGCTCGGCAGATCGAGATCGATGTCCGGCCACTCCCCACGCGCCTCGCTCAAGAACCGCTCGAACAGGAGCTCCATGCCGACCGGATCCACCGCCGTGATCCCGAGCGCGTAGCAGACCGCGCTGTTCGCCGCAGAGCCCCGTCCCTGGACCAGGATGTCGTGGGCGCGGCAGTGCTCGACGATGTCCCAGACGATCAAAAAATATCCCGCGAGGTCGAGCCGGCCGATGAGCTCGAGCTCGTGCGCGACCTGGCGGCGCGCGCGCTCCGCCAAGGTTCCCTCGCCGTAGCGCGCGCGCACGCCGCGCTCGGTCAGCTCGCGCAAGTGCCCGAGCGGCGTTTGCCCGGGCGGCAGCGGAAACTCCGGGAATCGATACCCGAGGTCCTTCAGGGTGAAGGCAAGCCGCAGGGCCAGCTCTCCGCTGTTCGCGAGGGCATCGGGTAAATCGCGGAACAGCTCGGTCATCGCGCCGGCGCTCTTCAGCGAGCGCTCGCCGTTCGCCAGGAGCCGGCGGCCGGCGTGATCGAGATCGGTCTTCTCGCGGATGCACGTGAAGACGTCGGCGAGCGGGCGACCTTCCGGACGCGCGAAGAGCGGCTGGTTAGACGCGACCAGCGGCACGCGGGCCGCCCGCGCGAGTGTCACCAGCTGCTGAAGGATCTGCTCCTGCTCGCGGCGGTAATGGCGCTGGACTTCGACGAAGCAGCTCGAGCGCCCGAAGAGCGCCACCAGCCGATCCAGAACTCGGCGCGCGCCGACGTCGTCGCCGGCCGCCAGTCTCTGCGCGAGCGGGCCGCTGGCGCCGCCGGTGAGGCATACGAGCCCCGCGGTGCTCGGCTCGAGGTCGTCGAGCGCCAGCGCGGCCGACCCTTTCGGAGCTCCGAGCTTCATCCTCGTGATCAGGCGGCAAAGGTTCTGGTATCCCTCGCGGTCTTCCACCAGGAGCGGCAGGCGCGAGCCGTCGGACAGGGTGAGCTCGCTGCCGACGATCGGTTTCACGCCCGCCTTCGTGGCGGCTCGAGCCAGCCGGGCCGCACCGTACACGCCGTCGCGATCGATCAGCGCGATGGCGGGCATGTCGAGGCGCGCCGCTTCGGCGGCGAACGCTTCGGGATGCTCGGCGCCTTCGAGGAACGAGAACGCCGACTGCGCGTGCAGCTCGATGAACACGGTCAGTCGTAGAAGCCGTCGAGATACCAGTGGCCGGCGAGGCGGTCGCGGCCAAGCCGGCAGAGTGCGCCGTCGCCGAGCACCACGTCCCACTCGTCGCGCGCCCACGCCTGGATATCCCACCACTCGCCCGACGCCCGCCAGGGCCCCGCCGAGGCGACGACGAGCCGCGCTTCCACGCGCACGGGGCGCTCACCCGCCGTCTCGACCTCCACGCGCCGCGCCGGCCGCATCCTTCGCAGCGCGAGGCGCTGACCGGACTGCGGACCATCGCCTTCGCGACGACGCTCGGACGATGCGGGATCGCTCGGCGGCGAGAACGCGAGCATCGTGAAGGCGTCGGAGCGGTGCGAGTCGACGAGCACGGGCGATCCCAGATTGTCGGCGCCGACGAGGGCCGCGAGGCGCGCCAGCACGGTGATCAGATCGCGGGGAGCGGGCGCGGGCGGCTGCCAGAGCCCTCCCTGCCCGACCCGAGTCCGGATCGGATGGGCGCTGATCGCGACGCGCGTCACGGCAGCGGGCGGCGGATGGGCCTCGAGGTCGAGAACGACCAGGGTGAGCATCGGCTTGACCTCGCTCATCGGGTACGCGAGCGAGACGTCTCGCGCATGATGTCCACCGGAGGCGAGGCCCAGCCGGAGCTCGAGCGAATCGGCCACGAGCGAGGCCGCCTCGAGCCGCCGGCAGAGCCGCTCCAGCACGGTCTCGAGCACACCTGACAGGACGCCGAGCGAGTCGATCTCCCATTCGAGCCCCTGCGCTTCTTCCCAGAAGGGCGGCGGCGCCCAGGGACGGAATGGATCGCGGTCGAGCCCGAGCGCCAGATCGTGAGCGCGGAGCCCAGAAGGCCCCAGGCGCGTGGCGAGGCCTTCGCGAGGCAGCGCCGCTAGCTCGCCGAGAGTCCGCACCCCCCATCGGGCGAGGATCGCGGCGAGATCCGGGGCGAGGTCGAGCGCGGTGATGGGCACCTTCGCGAGGGTCGCGCGCTCGCGGCCGGACGGGATGACCGTCACGGCTCCCGACCCGTTCATCGCCGCCATCCGCGCGGCGGTACGGCTCGCCGCGAGCCCGACACGCGGGATCAGCCCGATCGCTCGCACCTGATGCACCAGGCGGCGTCCGATGGCCGCGGGATCGCCGATGAGCCGTTCGAGGCCGATCGTGTCGACGTACACGAGCCCCGGGCCTCCGTCTTCGATCCGCGGCGAAACGGCCAGGGCGGCCTCGAGCAAGCCGTCGCGCGCCGACGCGACGTATTCCTCGACCCACGGTCGCGTCAGCAACATCGGGCAGCGCGTTCGCGCTTCCGCCTCCGTCATGCCCGGACGTACGCCTTGCTCGCGGGCCGCGGCGTTGGCCTCGATGGTCGTCATGATCCTGGCCGTCGACGTGCCTTCGCCCGCGACGTTCGGACGCTCGACGCGGGGAGTGAGGACCGCCAGCGGGCGCTCGCGGAGCGCGGGCTCGCACCGCTCGATGGCGGCCGCGTCGAAATGCTCGACCAGGACGCAGGCGAATCGGCTCATGCGCTCCACCAGCTGGACGGCTGCTGCCCGGACGCGCCGCGGCGCGCGCGGAGGACTCGCGTCGTCGTACGCACGCGCGCGAGCCGTGTCGGCGCGGGCCCCGGCCCGGTCCACTCGATTCCCTCGCGGAGCGTTTCGACGGCCAGCGCCGCGCTCGACCCGGTGAGCCGACGACGACCGACGATCAGCAGCGCGACGTCGGTCCGCCGGACCGCGAACTTCAACCGGAACGCCATGGTCGTCGGCAGGCGCGGCACCCGCTCGCCCAGATCCAGCGCGACCAGCGCGAATCCCGGACAGCGAACGAGCATGTCGGCGGCGCGAAGCGCCACCGAGCGATTGCTTCCGCAGCGGACCCACAGGAGACGACGCAGGTCGATCCCGGCCTCCGCCGCCGAGCCCGGGTCGAAGATCTCTTCGGTGTCCACGAGCGCGGCGGTCTGGCCTCGCCCCACGACCTCGCCGAGACACGCGAGGAGATGGCTGGTGCGCCCGGACGAGAGGCCTCCGACGATTTCGGTGATCTCCCCTCGAATTGGCGCCAGACTTTGCCTCATGTCGAAAGGCTAATCACGTGACGAGTGTCGGGCAAGATGAAGATGTGGTGCAACGATGCGTGAATCACCACTAGATAGTGGGGTTCAGTGTGGAAAGACGCGATCGGCTAGAATGCGGGCCCAGGAGGGAGCAATGGAACTTCGCAGCGTGAAAGCCGTTGTGACCGGAGGCGCTTCGGGACTCGGACGCGCCACCGCCGAACGCCTCCTTGCGGCCGGCGCCACCGTCGCGCTCCTCGACCGCCCGGCTTCGGCCGGGGCCGACGCCGCGAAGGCAATGGGGCCGCGCGCGGTCTTCACCCCCGCCGACGTGACGAGCGCCGACGAGGTGGCCCTCGCCCTGCAGACTGCCGGCGACCGGCTCGGCGGCGTCAACGTCCTCGTCAACTGCGCCGGCATCGGCACGGCGACGAAGACGTTCGGCAAGTCCGGCCCGGCGAAGCTCGAAGAATTCACCCGGGTCATCCAGGTCAACCTCATCGGAACCTTCAATTGCATCCGCCTCACCGCCGCGCTCATGGCGAAGAACGCCCCCGGCGCGGAGGGCGAGCGAGGCGTCGTCATCAACACCGCATCGGTCGCGGCCTTCGACGGCCAGATCGGCCAGGCGGCCTATTCCGCCTCGAAAGGCGGCATCGTCGGCATGACCCTGCCGGTCGCGCGCGATCTCGCCGAGCTCGGGATCCGCGTCGTGACGATCGCGCCGGGCATCTTCGACACGCCGCTCCTCGCCACCCTGCCCGATCCGATCCGCGCCTCGCTCGGCAAGCAGGTGCCGTTTCCGCAGCGGCTCGGCCGACCCGCCGAATTCGCGGCGCTGGCACTGCACATCATCGAGAACTCGATGCTGAACGGCGAGACGATCCGCCTCGACGGCGCGATCCGGATGCAGCCCCGGTAGTGCGAGCCGCAGGACGTCGCGGGGCTGGGGCCCCGCCGACCGAGGCGAGCGTTTCAGATCCAATGCGAGCCGCAGGACGTCGCGGGGCTGGGGCCCCGCCGACCGAGGCGAGCGTTCCAGACCCAATGCGAGCCGCAGGACGTCGCGGGGCTGGGGCCCCGCCGACCGAGGCAAGCGTTTCAGACCCAACACGAGCCGCAGGGCCTCGCGGGGATGGGGTCCCGCCGGCCGAGGCGAACATTCCAGACCCAGCGCGAGCGGTCGCGACTCCGGAAATCTCGGCGGCAGCTGGATCCCCCGGAGCCGAGGCCGTCGATCCGGGCCGGCCCACCGCCCGGCGCACCGCGCTTCGGGTAATCAAGCGGCCGCGGATCGCCTTCAGAGGTTGGTCGCGCCTGTCGGGCCGGATTCGAGTCGTCGACCGCGGCGCCGAGCGCCAGCTCATGGTCCACGGTGAGGTGCTCTCGGTCTATCCGCTCGACGGGAACTGGACGCGGGTGCGCCGCGAGTACTGGTGGAAGGCGCTCGCATTCGTCGAGCTGCCGCGGCGGCCGTCGGCGCTCCTGCTCGGCATGGGCGGCGGCACGCAGATCCATCTGCTACACCGCCTCGCCTCTCCGCGGCAGATCACCGTGATCGAGCGCGACCCGATCATCGTCCGTGTCGCCAGCGAATGGTTCGGGCTCGATCGGGTCGGCAAGCTCGAGATCGTCTGCGCCGACGCGGAGACCGCGATCGCGGGGCTCGCGCGGGCCGGGCGCCAGTTCGACTACGTCATGGAGGATGTCACGTACGCCGACGAGGCGGACGTGGCGCTTCCGAAGCTCTTGGCGAGGGTGCCGCTCGTGACGCCGCGTGGGTCGCTGGTGATCAACCGCCATCGGCACGGCGATCCTCGACCGATGGCACGCACCTTACGCCTCTACTTCCGCGACGTGAAGATCCGTCGCGTGCGGCGCACGGGCGAGAACACGCTGATCTGCTGCTCGCGCCCGCTCGTCAGTCGCGCCGCAGGCGCTTGAACCGTAGCCGGTGCGGCCGCTCGGCCTCGGCGCCGAGCCGCTTGCGGCGGTCGGCCTCGTAGTCGGCGTAGTTGCCCTCGGACCAGACCACCCGGCCCTCGTCCTCGAAGGCCAGGACGTGCGTCGCGATCCGATCGAGGAACCAGCGATCGTGGCTGATCACCACCGCGCATCCGGCGAACTCGAGGAGCGCGTCTTCGAGCGCCCGCAAGGTGTCGACGTCGAGGTCGTTGGTCGGCTCGTCGAGCAGCAGGAGATTGGCGCCGCTCTTGAGCATCGTCGCCAGGTGCAGACGATTCCGCTCGCCGCCGGAGAGCTCCGAGACGCGCTTCTGCTGGTCGCTGCCCCGGAAATTGAACGAGGCGACGTAGCTGCGCGACTGCACCGTCCGGCCCCCGAGCGTGATCGTGTCGGCGCCGCCCGAGATCTCCTCCCAGACGGTCCGCTTCGGGTCGAGGGCATCGCGGCTCTGATCGACATAGGCGGCCTTCACGGTGTCGCCCACCCGCAACGTGCCGGCGTCGGGCTTCTCCTGGCCGACGATCATCCGGAACAGGGTGGTCTTGCCGGCCCCGTTGGGGCCGACGACGCCGACGATGCCGCCCCGCGGCAGCTTGAACGAGAGGCCCTCGATCAGCGCCCGGTCTCCGTACCCCTTGCGCACGTCGTCGGCCTCGACCACGAGGTCGCCGAGCCGCGGGCCGGGCGGAATCGCGATCTCGAGAGCGGACGCGCGCTTCTCGAACGACTCGCTCAGCATCGCGTCGTAGGCCTGCAGACGCGCCTTGCTCTTGGCCTGCCGCGCGCGCGGCGCCATCTGGACCCACTCGAGCTCGCGGGCCAGGGTGCGCTCGCGTGAGAGATCAGCCTTCTCCTCCTGCTCGAGCCGCTCGCGCTTCTGCTCGAGCCAGGACGAGTAGTTGCCCTCCCACGGGATGCCGTGGCCGCGATCGAGCTCGAGGATCCAGCCCGCCACGTTGTCGAGGAAGTAGCGATCGTGGGTGATCGCGACGACCGTGCCCGGATACTCCTTCAGGAAGCGCTCGAGCCACGCCACCGACTCGGCGTCCAGGTGGTTCGTCGGCTCGTCGAGCAGGAGCATGTCCGGGCGCGCGAGCAGGAGCCGGCAGAGGGCGACGCGCCGCCGCTCGCCGCCGGAGATCTTCGTGACGTCCATGTCGCCGGGCGGCACGCGGAGGGCGTCCATGGCGAGCTCGACGGTGCGGTCGAGATCCCAGGCGTTGGCGGCGTCGATCTTATCTTGCAGTCGCGCCTGCTCGTCGAGCAGCTTCTCCATCTCGTCCGCGTCGATCGGCTCACCGAGCTTCGCGCTGACTTCCTCGAATCGCGTGAGCAGCGCGCGGACCTCGGCGACACCCTCTTCGACATTGCCCCGGACGTCCTTCTGGGAGTCGAGCTGGGGCTCCTGCGAGAGATGGCCGATCCGGAGACCTGCGGCGGGAAACGCCTCGCCGAGAAAGTCGCGGTCGACGCCGGCCATGATGCGGAGCAACGAGGACTTGCCGGAACCGTTGGCGCCGAGCACGCCGATCTTCGCCCCGTGGAAAAACGAGAGATAGATGCCGCGGAGGATCTCCCGCTTGGGCGGGACGACTTTCCGAAGATCCTTCATGACGAACGCGTATTCGCCGGCCATGGGTCCGGCTTCCTCCTCTTCAGTCGCTCAGCGAGCCCTGGGACTTGAGCCGTCGATGCTCGGGCATCATGCAGCGATCCTGGACCACGCGGATCCCGGCCCGCGCGAGCTTCTCGGCGGCGCCGTCGTGCCGGATGCCGAGCTGGAACCAGACCGTCTTCGGGCGCCACGGCAAGGCCAGAATCTCGTCCGCGTGACCCGGCAGATACTCGGGGCGCCGGAACACCTCGATCACGTCGGTCGGCTCGGCGAGGTCGCGGAGCGACGCGACGGTGTCCGCGTCGTGCAGGCGGCGTCCCGCGAATCTCGGGTTGACCGGCCGGACGTGGTAGCCGCGGGAATGCAGATACGCCGGCACGTAGTGCGCCGGCTCCGACGAGTCGGCCTTGGCGCCGAGGACCGCCACGGTCTTGGACTCGCGGAAGATCGCGGTAAGACCGGAGTCGTCGTCGACGAGCAGCGCACGCCAGTCACTCATGGGGCTTCACCTTCTCACGTCGCGGCGAGCGCGGCAACGATCTCTCCGCCAAAGGTCTCGGCCCGCCAGCGGCGCACGCCGTCGAGCGTCGCGAGTGCCTCGGCCTCACGGGGCGCCGCGAGCGCGATCGCCGTGATCAGTCGATTGGGCAGGAGCAGGCCGGGCTCGAGCCCGAAGCGCGGCGCCGCCTCCGTCCGCCACTGACGCAGCGCTTCGATCCGGCGCGCGGCGATTCCCGGAATCCTGAGACGGGGCGAGCGCTCGAGCACCGGCCGTGCGGTCTCCGGAGTCGCTCGGCCCCGGGCGATGGCGGCCAGCACCGCGTCACCCCACCGCCCGATCACCTTCGGCGTGCAGCCCGGGATCAAGGCCAGCGCGGCGACGTCGTCCGGCGGAGTCTGCGCCAGCCGCACGAGCGTCTCCTCGGCGACGATCTTGAAGGGCGGGCGGTCCGCGGAGCGCGCGAGCTGCTCGCGGAGCTCGTAGAGCTCGCGCAGGATCGCCAGATTCTGCGGCGGGAGATCGCGCGCGCCCTTGAGCCGCGCGAACGCGTTGGGGTCCACGACCCGCTCCACGGCCGGCTGGGCCGCGAGGGCCGCGCATTCCTCTTCGACCCACGCCAGTCGCCCGATGCGTTCGAGCTCTTCCGTGAGCCGGCGCTTGAGCGCGAACAGGTGCACCACGTCCGACTCGGCGTAGCGGCGCTGCGCCTCCGACAGCGGGCGGCGCGACCAGTCGTCTCGCTGTCGCGAGGGCGGCAGCTCGACTTCGAGATAGGTCCCGAGCAGGACGTCCAGACCGAGCGCCTTGGCGCCGAGGAACCGGGCGGCGATGGACGTATCGAACAGGGCGGCGAAGCTGAACCCTCGGCGCTTGAGCTGCACCAGGTCGTTGTCGCCCGCGTGCAGGACCGTGACGACGGCCCGCCTGGCGAACACCGCGGCGAGCGGGCCCAGATCGTCGAGCGCGATCGGATCGACGAGCCAGACGTCGCCGGACGCCCGGGCCAGCTGGATCAGGGACAGGCGCTCCGGGTAGTGATGCAGGCTGTCGCCCTCCGTGTCGAGGGCGATCTCGCCGGGCGTCACGAGGTGCTGCGAGACCTCGGTGAGGTCCGAAGCGGTCTCGACCCAGTGGGACCCGAGCGTAGCGATGGGCCGGGTCCCGCTCAGGCCTTGGTCTCGAGGACGGCTTGCTCGAGCCGCTCGTGCCGACGACGGAGCGCCTGGAGACCTTCCTCGTGGGTGATCACGTAGAGGCGGTTCGCGCGGATCGCGGCGAGCACCATGTCGGCGACCGCCGCCGGCGCGAGCGTGCGCCCCATCAGCTCCACGGGCTCCGCCGCGCTCGGCGCCGCGTTCGCGAGGCCGGCCGGCCGATTGCGGGCGCTCTCGCGGATCTGGGTCGCGACACCCATGGGGCACAGGACCGAGACGCCGATGCGGTACGGCCTGAGATCCTTCGCCAGGGTCTCGGACAGGCCGACGACCGCGTACTTCGAGGTGTTGTAGACGCCCAGGCCGCGAGTCGCGACGAGGCCGGCCATCGACGCCGTGTTCACGATGTGGCCGGGCTCCTTCGACGCGACCATGCGCGGCACGAACGCCTCGACGCCGTGGATGACGCCCCAGAGGTTCACGCCCAGCACCCACTGCCAGTCCCGGTGTGTGGCGGACTCGAGCCCGCCCCACAGCGCGACGCCGGCATTGTTGCAGAGCACATTGACCTTGCCGAAGGTCTTGAACACGGTTGCCGCGAGCGCCTCCACAGAGGCGAGGTCCGTGACGTCCGTCCGGACGCCCAGCGCCACGCCGTCCCGTGCCCTGATCGACTCGACGACCTCGGCCAGAGCACGCTCGTCGACGTCGGCGACGACGACCTTCGCCCGCTCGCGCGCAAAAAGCTCGGCCATCGCGCGGCCGATCCCGCTGGCCCCGCCCGTCACGACGGCGACGCGTCCTTCGAGCTCGTTCATCGTGTGTTCATGACTACCGCCGCCCCTCAGCCGGCGGAGAGCCCCGTCGGTCGACACGGTGCACCATCAGAAAGTGGCTCGTCGCTCCACCACCACGACGAACCGATCGTTCCCTCTCCCGGCCGTGGTCTCACCGCGCCGGAGCGCCGAGCATCGGCCCCAGCACCACCGACAGCTGGTCGGTACCGGCCGGCACACGCAGCGTCGCGGCGATGCCGAGCGCCTCGGCCCTCAAGAGGGTATCCGGGCTCATCTCGCGGGTCAACGCGACCACGCGGGCGTCCCGAAGCGCTCCGTTCCGGCACAAACGCTCGGCGGCAGGAAAGCTCGCCAGCACGAGGCTCGCGCGCTCGCGCGCGACGACCTCGGGTGCCGTCTCGGCCGGCACGGCCACCACGCGCGCTCGCGGGAAGAGTCGTCTCAGCGTCTCGACCAGGGCGTCGCGCGTCGCGACGTCGTCGTCGAGAACGAGGATCGCTGGCATCGCGTCGCAGTGTACCGCGGCGCCGAGCGGCCGCGGCGCCCCGTGATAGGATGCCTGGGCATTCGCGGAGGACGTCGATGACGAAAGAGATCTCGATCGTTCACCACGCCGACCGCCGTACCGACGTGATGATGCCCTACGCGCCGGGGATCGTCGTGCGCCGCGGTCAGCTCGTGTTCCTCTCCGGGGTGACCGCGGCCGCCGTCTATCACAGTCACCCGCATCGCGACGAAGAGTTCGATCTGCCGTCGACGATGCGCGAGCAGGCCGTGCTCACGATGGAGAACCTCAAGAAGACGCTCGAGGCGGCCGGCTGCACGTTCGCCGATCTGGTCTCGGCCACCCGCTTCCTGACCGACGTCAACGAGCAGGACGACCTCAACCGCGTGTGGGCCTCGTATCTCGGCGGGCACCTGCCAACGACGACCACGGTGGAAGTGTCGCGCCTGGCCACCCACGCGCGGTGCAAGATCGAGATCAGCGCGATCGCGGTGGCCGCCGAGGGTCAGAGCGGATGACGTCGGTCGGCTTCGTCGGGCTCGGCACGATGGGAGGGCGCATGGCGAAGCGTCTCCTCGCCGCCGGGCGCCCGGTGGTCGGGTACAACCGGACGCCCGAGAAAGCCCGCCCGCTGGTCGAGGCGGGTCTCGTGCTCGCGAAATCCCCTCGCGCGGTCGCCGAAGTCTCGGACGCGGTCCTCAGCATGGTGACGGACAGCACCGCCCTGCGCGCGATCGCCCTCGGCCCCGACGGCGTGATCGCCGGACTCCGCCCTGGCGCCGTCTGGGCGGAGATGAGCACGGTGAGCCCCGAGGTGACGCGCGAGCTGGGCCAGGCGGTCGCCGAGCGCGGCGCCGCGCTGATCGACGCGCCCGTGTCCGGCAGCCCGGTGACGCTCGACGCGGGCCAGCTCTCGTTCATGGTCGGGGGCGATCCCGCCGCGCTCGAGAAGGTCCGCCCCCACCTCCTGGCGATCGGGCCGACGATCACCCACGTCGGCGAGCTGGGACTCGCCGTGACGATGAAGATCGCGACGAACCTCGGGCTCGCCGTCCAGATGCTCGCGTTCAGCGAAGCCGTGGCGCTCGCCGAGAAGGCCGGGATCGTCCGCGAGCGCGCCGTCGAGGTGCTGCTGAAGTCGGTGATCGCCTCGCCGATGGTCAAGTACCGCGGTCCGTTCGTGCTCGGCATGCCGCGGGAGGCGCTGTTCAACGTCGACATGATCCAGAAGGACCTCGGCCTGGCACTCGAGATGGGACGCGCACTCGGGGTTCCGCTGCCGAGCGTCGCGCTCACCGACTCGCTCATGACCGCCGCCCGCGGCCTCGACCTGGCCGACTACGACTTCGCGGTCGTCTTCGACGTGATCGCGCGGATGAGCGGGCTGCGCCCGAGTTTCAAGAGCCCGCGCTGACCGGAGCGCGCGCGTGAGCCGCGCGGCCCGGCGCGTCGGGATCAGCGCGGCGTGAGTGTGGCGCGGCCGGAGGCGGTGTCGACGCTGAGGGTGAAGGCGTCGAGCACGTCGCGTCCGAGGAGACCGTCGATCGAGCTTGCGTCCACGCCGCCAGACGCGCTCGACCCGAGAAACGTCGACGGCAGCGCGTGGGCGACCACGACGAGGGGCCCGATCCGGGCTCCGGCGACGTCGAGGAGCGGGAGCGTCACCAAGGTCGCCGTCGAGGTCCCCGTGACGCCGATCACCTGCACCGGCCGCCCGGCCTGACCTCCCAGCCCCGCGCGCTCGATCGACTCGGGCGAGATCACCGTGCGGTCGGCGCCCGTATCGACGATGAGCGTCAGCGCGACGCCGTTCAGCCGAGCCTCGACGGTGATCGGCGCGCCGGGCGCAACTCTGAGCGCCACGGGCTGGTTCGCGGCGGGCGGGGCGATCGGGCGCGCCTGCGGCGCATGGAGCTGGGTGGCCGAGCCGCGGAATCCGGGCGGGATCGAGGCGATGTCCGCCGTGTAGTGCACGGTGCCGTCGGCATCGACCCAGCGATAGAGCTCGGCGCCGGCGGCCGTCGCGAAGAGGCAGCCGACCAGGACGAGGAGCGCGCACCCCGTGTGTCGCGTGGCAGCCTCGATGACCTATCGGACCACTTTTTTCGCCCGGAGCTCGCCGATCGCCGCGGCCGAGTAGCCGCACTCGGCCAGCACCTCGTCGGTGTGCTCGCCCTGGAGCGGAGCCGGACGGCGCACGCCCGGGCGCATGCGCGAGTACTTGGTGGGCGTGCCGATCACCGGGATCTCGCCGAGCTTGGGATGGAGCACACGCTCGATCATCTGGCGCGCCGCCGTTTGCGGGTCGCTCATCACCTGCTCGACGGTGTTCACGGGCGTCGCCGGGACGCCGCCGTCCTCGAGGAGCTTCAGCAGCGGCTCGCGATCGTAGCCGGCGATCGCCTCCGCGACGGCCCGCTCGAGATCCTCGCGATGGCGGACGCGTCCGAGGTTCGTCGCGAAGCGCTCGTTCCGAAGGCTCGCGAGGTCGAGCACCGCGACCAACCGCTGCCAGAACCGGTCGTTCGCTCCGGCGATGAACACCCACTGGCCGTCGCGGCAGCGGAAGTTGCGATAGGGCGCGAGCGACGGATGGGACGAGCCCAGCGCCTTGGGCACGTTGCCGGTGAGAAGAAACCCCTCCGCGTGGTAGTTGAGCAAGGTCACCGCAGTCTCCAGGAGCGAGCCGTCGACGCGCTGACCGAGGCCGGTCTTGGCGCGATACAGGAGCGCGTTACAGATGCCGAGCGCGGAGAAGATCCCGGTCGTGAGGTCGAGGAACGACACGCCGGCCCTCACCGGCGGGCCGTCAGGCTCTCCCGTGATCGACATGATCCCGCTGAACGCCTGCATGAGAGCCTCGTAGCCGGCGCCGTCCTTCCGGGGCCCGGTCCGCCCGAAGGCCGAGATCGAGCAGTAGACGAGCCCGGGATTGATCGCCGACAGGGCGTCGTAGCCGAGACCGAAGCTCTCCATCGTGCCCGTCCGGAAATTCTCGATGAGGACGTCGGCCCGCTTGACCAGATTCCGGAGGACGTCGGCGCCTTCCGCAGCCTTCAGGTCGAGCGTGAGATCGCGCTTGTTGCGGTTGATCACCAGGTACGCCGCCGACTCGCCTCCCTTGTGGGGGGGCCAAGTCCGCGATTCGTCGCCGGTGCCCGTGTCTTCCACTTTGATGACATCGGCGCCCATGTCCGCCAGCAGCATGCCGCAGAAGGGCCCTGCCAGAACACGCGAGAGGTCGAGAACCCGGACACCGTCGAGCGAGAGGGCGCTGGTCATCATGTGCGCTAATATAACTCCATGTCGCGACTCCGCGAGGCGCTGAGGCAGCGGATCGTCGTCCTCGACGGGGCGATGGGCACGATGATCCAGGCCGCGGGCCTGACGGCCCAGGACTTCGGGGGCGCCGAGTACGAGGGCTGTAACGAGTATCTGAACCTGACACGGCCCGACGTCATCCGGAGGGTCCACGAAGCCTATCTGGAGGCCGGCGCCGATATCATCTCGACCAACACCTTCGGTTGCGCGCCGTACGTGCTCGGCGAGTACGGTCTGGCCGACCGCGCCCACGAGATCACGCTCGCCGCGGCCCGCCTCGCGCGCGAGGCCGCCGGGCAGCGCTTCGTCGTCGGCGCGATGGGGCCGTCGACGCGCTCGATCAGCGTCACGCGCAACGTGACCTTCGATCAGGTCCGCGAGGCGTACACGCTCCAGGCGGCGGCGCTCATCGCCGGCGGCGTCGACGCGCTGCTGCTCGAGACGGTCCAGGACACCCTGAACGTCAAGGCGGCGGCGCTCGGCGTACGGGCGGCGATGCGGGAGGCCGGCACCGCGCTGCCGCTCATGGTCAGCGTCACGATCGAGCCGATGGGAACGATGCTCGCGGGTCAGGGCGTCGAGGCGCTCTACGTGGCGCTCGAGCACCTCGACCTCTTCTCGATCGGGCTCAACTGCGCCACCGGGCCCGAATTCATGACCGACCACCTGCGCTCGCTCGCGGCGCTCTCGACCCGCTTCGTGAGCGTCTACCCCAACGCCGGCCTCCCCGACGAGCGCGGACAGTACGCCGAGACTCCGGCGAGCCTGGCCTTCAAGATGAAGCGTTTCGTCGACGAGGGGTGGGTGAACATCGTCGGCGGCTGCTGCGGAACGACGCCGTCGCACATCCGCGCGCTGAAGACCTTGGCGAGCGGCCGGCCGCCGCGCGTGCCCGCCGCTCGGGAGGCGCAGGCGGTCAGCGGGATCGAGGTCTTCTATCCGGCCGACGACAACCGCCCCCTGTTCGTGGGCGAGCGCACCAACGTGATCGGCTCGCGGCGATTCAAGGAGCTCGTCGTCGCCGAGCAGTTCGAGGAGGCCGCCGAGGTCGGACGCGCGCAGGTGAAGAACGGCGCCCAGGTCCTCGACGTGTGTCTGGCCAATCCCGATCGGGACGAGCCCGCCGACATGGACCGGTTCATGACGCAGGTCACCCGCAAGGTCAAGGTGCCGCTCATGATCGACTCCACGGACGCCGCGGTGATCGAGGCGGCGCTCCGGCATTGCCAAGGCAAGTCGATCGTGAACTCGATCAATCTGGAGGACGGCGAGGAGCGGTTCGAGAAGGTGGTGCCCCTGCTCCGTGCGTACGGCGGCGCGGTCGTCGTCGGCTGCATCGACGAGGACAAGCGCCAGGGCATGGCCGTCACGCGGGCGCGCAAGCTCGCCATCGCCGAGCGCTGCCACGAGCTCCTCACGGGCAAGTACGGGCTCCCGGCCCGCGACCTGATCTTCGACGCGCTCGTCTTCCCCGTGGGCACGGGCGACGTGAACTACGTCGGCTCCGCCGTCGAGACGATCGAGGGCATTCGCGCCATCAAGGAGCGATTCCCGGAGTGCAAGACGATTCTCGGCATCTCGAACGTCTCGTTCGGCCTGCCGCCGGCGGGGCGCGAGGTGCTCAACTCGGTCTTCCTCTATCACTGCACCAAGGCCGGGCTCGACTACGCGATCGTGAACACCGAGCGCCTCGAGCGCTATCCGTCGATTCCGGAAGAGGAGCGGCGGCTGGCCGAGGATCTGATCTACGTGCGCGGCGACGATCCCGTCGCGGCCTTCGCCGCCTATTTCCGGGACAAGCGCAAGGCGCCGCCGCCCGCCGAGAGCCTCTCGCTCGACGAGCGCCTGGCCCGCTACATCGTCGAGGGCAGCCGCGACGGCCTGATCGACGACCTCAACGCCAAGCTCCGCGAGGCGGCGCCGCTCGACATCGTCAACGGCCCGCTGATGAAGGGCATGGACGAGGTCGGGCGTCTGTTCAACGACAACCAGCTCATCGTCGCCGAAGTGCTTCAGTCGGCGGAGGCGATGAAGGCCGCCGTCGCGCATCTCGAGCCGTTCATGGAGCGCGCCGAGGCGGCCACGCGGGGCACGATCGTGCTGGCGACGGTCAAGGGCGACGTCCACGACATCGGCAAGAACCTCGTCGAGATCATCCTCTCGAACAACGGCTATCGCGTGATCAACCTGGGCATCAAGGTGCCGCCCGAGGACCTCATCGCGGCGTACCACACTCACAAGCCGGACGCCTTCGGGCTCTCCGGTCTGCTCGTGAAGTCCGCCCAGCAGATGGTGGTGACGGCGCAGGACCTCCGGGCCGCGGCCATCGAGATCCCGCTGTTCGTCGGGGGGGCCGCGCTCACCAAGCGCTTCGCCGCGACCCGGATCGCGGCGGAGTACGGCGGTCTCACGGTGTACGCCAAGGACGCGATGCAGGGGCTCGACCTGGCCAACCAGCTCTTCTCTGCGCCGACCCGCGAGGCCATGGTGACGCGCCTGCGCCGGGAGCAGGCGGCGCTCGTCGCGAGTGTGGCGGGCACGCGAGAGACCGAGCCCGCCCCGGCTCCGGCCGCGCCGGCACGGCGCCTCGAGCGCGCCGCCGTGCCCGTGCCGCCCGATCTCGAGCGGCACGTGCTCCGGGACGTGCCCCTGACACACATCTACCCGTACCTGAATCTGCAGATGCTCTACGGCAAGCACCTCGGGGTGCGGGGGCTCATCGAGCGCCTGTTGGCGGCCGGGGATCCGAAGGCGCTCGAGGTCCACGAGATCGTCGAAGCGCTGAAGCGAGACGCCGTGGACCGCGGACTCCTCACGGCGCAGGGCGTGTACCGCTGGTATCGCGCCCGGGCCGCCGGGCGACGCCGTGATCCTGTTCGACGCCTCCGGCCGGCAAACGGCACGCTTCGACTTTCCGCGTCAGCGCGACGGTGAGCGGCTCTGTCTATCCGACTACGTGCGCGACGACGCGGACGATTATGTCGCGCTCTTCGCGGTCACCTGCGGTGCCGGCGTTCGAGAGCTCGCTTCAGCGTGGAAAGAGCGAGGCGAGTACGTGCGCTCGCATGCGCTCCAGGCGCTGGCCATCGAGTGTGCGGAGGCGTTCGCCGAGATGCTCCATTCCAGGATGCGGACGCTCTGGGGGTTTCCGGACCCGCCGGAGCTGCCGATCAGCGAGAAGCTGAAAGCGCACTATCGGGGAATCCGCGTGTCGTTCGGGTATCCGGCCTGTCCGAATCTCGGCGATCAGGCCACCCTGTTCGGGCTGCTCGAACCCGAGACGATCGGTCTCACGCTGACCGAAGGGTTCATGATGGATCCTGAGGCCTCGGTATCGGGGCTGGTGTTCCATCACGCCGCCGCGAAGTACTTCAAGGCCGACTGAGGTACGGGGAACCCGAGGCGTCCGCGCCCGCTCACGAAAGCAAGGGCCCGAGCCGGATCACCGGCTCGGGCCCGAGCAGGGCGTGCGAGGAGCTTCCGATCAGGTTAGTCGTTCGTGTCGTCCGCGTCGTCCGAAGAGTCAACCGCGCTCTGTCCATCGAACAGAATGTCGATCCGGACCGTCGCGATGCCGAGGGACTTCTCGTTGTACCTCACGCGGAACGGCTGGCCGTCGTTGCCGAGGTAGAAGGCGCTGCGGTTCCGCTTCACCTGGCTACGCTTGCCCGTCCAGTCCATCGCGAAGGGCAGGCGGAACGTCGCTCTGAACGTGAACGCCGTCCCGGTGGCGCCGTCGACCGTCAAGACACCGTTCGCGATGAAGCCCAGCGGCGTGCCGGTGAAGGCCAATGAGAGATCGGCGTCACCCTTGAACGTGCCGCTCATGACCACGAACTCGGCCGCGTCCGTCTGATTGTTGTCCTGGACTGTCACTGTGTAGGTCCCGGCGAGGGTGCCCTTGCCGGTCGCCAGGCTGAGGTCGTCAGCGCCCGACGCGTTCACGGTGCACTGCTTGATGCCGGGAACGACGTACTGCACCCACGCGGGGCACAGCGGGCTCCCGAGCTTCGCCCAGCCAGAAAGCCTGGCGACCGCCATCCGTCGGCCACCCGCAACCGGGCTTCTGACGAATTGCCCCGCCGCGTCCTTCAGGTACATGTCCTCGGTGACTTCATAGAGGACCGCGTCATGGGGAGCAGCCAGGGCCGGCATCGCCCCGACGGCGAGCCAGAACAGCAGGAACATCAGCCCCAGGAGACTCCAAGTCGCGGCGTTCTTCCAACCGATGCTAGTCATGATCATCTCTCCCCGTCGCCCTTGTCGATGAATGAGTGACTGTCGGAGAGGAGTAAATGCAACTGCAATACCACAAATCTGACCGTCGTAAAGTCTTGATTTAATTGAGATAAATTACCTGTCTTTCCGGAGTTTAGTATCGCAAGTGTTTGATTTAATGGCGTTTTTCGTCCGGAAATCGATTCCGACCAAGAAGTTGATAAGGAAATCAGCGGCTTAGGATGTGGCCCTGCGGGCACCGGGCTATGGCTAGAAACTTACCGAGGAGACGGAGAAGGAAGCGGCCTAGAGCTCGAGATCGGGCTCTTCGACTGTTGCGCCCGGCTTTGCCGGAAGCTTGACCGTGAACGTCGCGCCCTTGCCGACCTCGCTCTGGACCTCGATCACGCCGCCATGGCTCTCGACGATTCCGAGACTCACCGACAGGCCCAGGCCCGTGCCGCTGACTTCGGGCTTGGTCGTGAAGAACGGCTCGAAGATGCGATGCATGTGCTCCGGGGCGATCCCGGTTCCCGTGTCGATCACCTCGACCTGCACCATGTCGCCGCTGGCGGACGATCGGATGGTGAGGGAGCCGCCCCGGTCCCTCATGACATAGACCGCGTTGTTGATGAGGTTCAGGAAGACCTGCTTGATGCGCGGGACGTCGACCTCGACCGGCGCGAGCCCCGGAGCGTAGTCCTCGTGGAGCGTGATGGACTCCAGCGCGCCCTGGCGGCGGACCATGCCCAGCGTCTGCTCGAGCACCGTATTGAGATCGGTGATCTGCGGGACGAACTCGCGCTGCCGACTGAAGTGCAGGAGATCCCGCACGATGTCGCGAGCGCGGCCGGCTTCCTCCTGGATGAGGTCGAGCTCCTCCCGCCACGGCTGGCCGAGCGGAACCTGCTCGGCGAGGTAGGAGGCGAAGCCGAGCACGCTCGTCAGCGGGTTGTTGATCTCGTGGGCGATGTTGGCCGCCAGCTCGCCGATCGCGGCGAGCTTGGTCGACTGGATCAGCTGCGCCTGGGTCCGCTTGAGCTCGGCCACCTGCTGCTTCTCGGCCTCGTACAGACGCGAATTCTCGCTGGCGACGGCCGCCTGCAACGCGATCGCCTCCGCGAGCCGCAGCTCGTCCGAGGTGAAGCGGTGATGGTCCTTCAGCCAGGCGAGCGCGAAGCCTCCGATGCTCTCCCCCTTCCAGCGCATCGGCTGGATGAGCACCGACTTGTGCGGGAGCATTCGGGCGATCGGATGATTGAAGCGCGAGTCCTCCCGGCTGTTGCTCGAGTACACGGGGCCCTCGAGGCGCCGCCAGTCGCTGACGCGCGGATCGAGCGACTTGAGGGTCGCGCTCTCGAGCGCTCCGAGCAGCTCCTTGGGGACATGGTAGCCGACGATCGGCACGAAGCGGCTGCCGTCCTCGCTCTGCAGCCAGGCGCCGCCGGTGTCGGCGCCGAGCGCGCGCACCATCGCCCGCGTCGTCCGGCGCAGGATCTCGTTGAGCTCCAGGGTGGCGCTGGCGGCCTGGCTCACCGCAAGCAGGGTCTCGGTGTGGCGCAAGCGTTCCTGCGTCTCCTCGTGCAGGCGCATGACGCCTTCGTACAGGCGCGCGTTCTCGACGGCGATCGCGACCTGATCGGCGACGATCTTGAGCAGCTGCTCCTCGTCGGCCTTGGCGCCGGGCGGCAGCACGTGTCGCGCGGTCATCACGCCGAGCGGGCGGCCGCGTACCGTGAGCGGGAGTCGCCATTCCACTTCGGTCCAGTCGTCAGCCGGCGGGACGCCGGAGCCGGATAGGACACTGCGCGGCTGTACCTCGCCGTCGCGGCGAACGGAGACGTGGACGCCCGGGGGCTCCGTGAGCTCGACGCTCAAGCTGGTGCTCCCGATCGCGCGGGCGAGCCCGCCCAGGAGCCTCTCGAGCATCCCGGCGACGCCGAGCTCGGCGGTGATGTCCTCCATCGAGCGGTGGAGATCCTCGAGCTGCGAGGCCCGCCGCACGAAGTGCTGGTTCAGCCGCTTGAGCTCCTCGACCTGGTTGAGCAGCCGGTAGACGAGCCGCTGGTTCAGCTCGCGGAGGTAGACACCTTCGTCGTGGCTCTCCACCCGCTCGCGCTTGCCGCCCAGGAAGTCGGCGACCTGGCCGGGAAACGCGTCGACGTCGATGGGCTTCTGGATATAGCCGTCGCAGCCGGCCACCAACGTCCGCTGCCGATCGCCCTGCATCGCATACGCCGTCACCGCGATCACCGGCGTCGAGGCCAGGTTCGGGAACGACTTGAGAATGGCGACGATCTCGTAGCCGTCGACCCCCGGAAGGTTGATGTCGAGCAGGATGAGCGCCGGCTCCTCGCGGATGGCCGCCTCGATGCCGGCCAGGCCGTCCTCGGCGTCGACCATCAGGTAACCCGCCGCCTCTAGCACCGCCCGGACGAGCATCCGGTTCTCGCGGTTGTCCTCGATGTAGAGGATCTTCACCTTCTGGTCGAGTGGGCGTGCCAGCATGAGGCCCTCTCTCTTCAGACCAACGGCAGCGTGAAGTGGAACGTCGAGCCTTGGTTCTCACGGCTCTCCGCCCAGATGCGGCCGCCGTGGAGCTCGACGAACTTCTTGCTGATCGCCAGCCCGAGGCCCGTGCCTCCGGCGCTGCGGGCGACCGGGTTATCGAGCTGCTGGAACGGCTCGAACAGCCGCGACAGATCGTCCTCGCGGATCCCGATGCCGGTGTCGGCCACGCTCAGCCGGGCCGCGTCCGGCTCGGCCACGACGCTGACGAGCACCCGGCCCTGTGCCGTGAACTTGATCGCGTTCGACAGCAGATTCAACAAGATCTGCTTGACCTTCGTGCGGTCGGCCGACAGCGGCGGCAGCTCGAGCGGCACGTTCTTCTCGATCTTCAGCTGCTTGCCGCGGGCGAGCGGCATCGACGACTCGATGCACTCGTCGATCAGCTCGTGCAGATCGATCTCCTCCGAGAGCATCTCGAGCTTGCCCGCCTCGATGCGCGAGAAGTCGAGGATGCCGTTGATGAGCTGGAGGAGATGGGAGCCGCTGTTGTGGACCGAGCGGATGTAGGTCTCCTGCCGCTCGGTCAGCTCCCCATCGAGACGATTGAGCAGCACTTTCGAGAAGCCGATGATCGAGTTGAGCGGCGTCCGGAGCTCGTGCGACATGCTCGCGAGGAACTGCGACTTCAGGCGGCTGGCCTGCATCAGCTGCGCGTTCGAGTTCGAGAGCTCTTCGTAGAGCCGCGCGTTCTCGAGGGAGATCGCGACCTGGTTGGCGAGCACCGCGAGCACCTCGAGCTCCTGATCGTCGAAGATGTCGCCGGAGAGCTTCTCGCCGACGAGGAGGATGCCGGTGAGCTTGCCCTCGATCTTCAGCGGCACGATCAGGGCCGCCTTGATCGAGTCGAGCTCGTTCTCGGCCGTCTCGAAATAGGCGGCGATCTCGGGGTTGAGCTTCGCCTCTTCCTTGACCAGCACCCGGCCCTTCTGGTTCAGCCACTGGACGATCGGGCTGTCGACCCGGATCGCGGCCACCCCGGCGCCGTCGCCGACCGTGGTGTCTTCCCGGTAGACGACGAACGCGCTGCGCTGGGGATCGAAGATCATCAGGACGCAGTGGGTCAGCGGCACCCCGCGCACCAGCCCGTGCACGAGGGTCTCCATGAGCCGACCGAAATCGAGGATCGAGCCCATGCGCTTGCTGAGGTCGAGCAACGTCTCGTAGCAGCCGCGCCTACGGCTGAACATCAGACGCTCGATGCGCTCCTCGAGCTGCTGGCCGATCGGGCTCACCAGCATGGTCAAGAGGAAACCGAGCGGGAGGATGACCCAGAGCGGGTTCACCTGATCCCAGTCGGCGTAGGATTCGGCCGTCACCAGGGTGGCGGTGAGGGCACCCCAGAGGATGAGGTAGATCGCGCCCTTCTTGACGAGCACGTTCACGTCGAACAGGCGGTAGCGGACGATCGACGTGCCGAGCATCAGGGCGAAGATCATGTTCGCCGGGATGCCCATCGGGTACACGAGGTCGGCGGCCGGCACGAACCGCGCGAGGATGAACCGGGCGAAGTCGATGACGCCGCCGATCAGGCTCACGCCGGTGCCGAGCAGGATGAGGGTCGCGCGGTTGCGCCGGAAGCTGGATTCGACGCCTCGATACACCCGGATCAGGTGCAGCAATCCGTAGATGAGGAAGAAGTTGAAGTAGATGAAGAACGGCGTGTACAGCGGCCCGGTCGCCGGCGCCCATCCCCAGTACGTCGACTTCACACCGCTCATGAACAGCGGCGAGCCGCTCAAGTTGATGATGTTGAACACGATCGAGAGCATGTACGCGATGATCAGCGACAGCCGGTGACGCGTCGTGCTCTCGAGGAAGATCAGGACGAAGTGATAGTAGAAGGCCGGGAGCGCGATGACACCTGTGTGGATCACGATCTCCCAGAAGATCGCGTTCGGCTCGTCGGGTGACCGGCGCAGCATGAAGACGCCGAGGTTCCAGACGGCCATCCCACCCACGAAGTAGGTGAAGAGACGGTTCAGCCGGCTCCCGGAGTTGCGCAGGAGCGTGATCCCCGCGAGGGAGACGTTCAGGATCAGCGCGAGGAGCGGGAGGAAGTTATGTAGCGTCACGGGCGTCCCCCTCGGGCCCGTCGAGAGGGAGATAGATCTGGTCCTTCCTGCGCTGCTGCTCGATCTCGTGCTCCAGGATGCCGAAGACGAGCATGTCCCAGCACTGACCGTCCTGGTATCCGGCCTTGCGGAGGATCCCCTCCTGCCGGAAGCCGTTGCGCCGCAGCGAATTGGCGCTCAGCCGATTGTACTCGTACACCTTGGCCTCGATGCGCCGAAGCCCCAGCACGTCGACCCCATAGTACGAGATCAGCTTGCCGGCCTCTACACCAAATCCCCGCCGGATCGCCTTCACGTCGGTCAGCATGACCTCCAGGAACGCGTACCCCTCCAGCAGATGAATGTTGAACAGGCGCGCCAGCCCCAGCGGCGCGGCCCACTCGGGCTCGGCCTCGATCACGAGCACGATCTGGGTGGAGTCCATCAGGCACGCCTCGTAGAACGAGGGGTCCTTGTCGTAGACGTGCTTGTAGCTGTTCAAGAACTCGCTGCCGACCATGCGCTCGAGGAACGGATCCTCCGCCCAGTCCGTGAGATAGTCGAGATCCGCGGGGCGCAAGGTCCGGAGATAGACGCGCGTGCCCCGCGAGACCACACCCGTACGGCGCACCCTTCTCGCGTCGGGTCTCCGAGACACGGGCGGCATCTCGTCCACGGCGATCATTCCCCTACCGGGTCCGGTGCGCTAATCGAAGTCGACCTCGACGCGCACGGTCGGATCGCCGAGCGACCGCTCGCGGGGCAGTACGGGCACCGGCCGACCCCGGTCGTTTTCGTAGACGGCGATGTGGTGGACCTTGAACGGCAGACGGAACTTCCCGGTGAACGACGCGGCCGGCGGCAGGGGGAACCCGTCCAGCACCCAGATTGGAGTGAAGGTACTGCCGGGAAGGATCTCGATGATGTGACCGTCGGGGGGATCGATGACCTGGATCTTGCCCTCGAAGGTGCCGTTCAGGATGACGAGCTCCTGCGCGTCGGTCAGGTTCGTGGCGTCGCTGTTGACCACGATCCAGAAATTACCGCTGATCTTGCCGCCGAAATCGCGCAAGCTGATGCGGCTCTCCCCCATCGCGACGATCGCGCACCGGCCCTCCACCTTCACGCGGACGCCGGCCATCGCAAACAACGCTTTCGCGTAGGCCTGTAGCCCCTCCGGGCACAGCGCCGAGCCGCGCCGGGCCGAGCCCTCGAGCGCGGAGGTCGCCAAGCGGAACTCCTCGGTGAGCACCGCGTGCTCCGACAGCTCGTAGAGGACGGCATCCGGGGAAGACCCACCGCCGCCACGCGTCGCCTCGCTCGTCCCGAGCGCCGGGCCCAGCAGGGTCACCCCCAGCACCAGCACCACCGAGCTCATGCGCGTCCACATCGCACGGCACCCCTTCGTCACAGGATCCGGGGCGTGCCCCGGTGCTTCGCCAGCACTCCTCCATCGCGCATCAGTCCTCGGGCGACGGGCCCCCCGCCTGGGGACGGCCTGCAAGGTGTCCCGCCACAGTCGGCCGAGCGGCGAGTCTCACGCGCGTCAGGTCGGCCACGCTCATTTCGAGCGGCACCACGCGAGACGGCTCAGACCGGCCAGAAACGTCTGGCGGGCCTCGAGAACCTCGAAGCCGGCGTGGCCGAGGGTTTCGTGGAACTCGGTCGCGCTCAGGTAGCGGTGCTCGCTCTCGCGGAAGAACTCGAACGTCATGGTCGGCAGGAGCCAGCGCAGCGCTCGAACGGCCGCACCGAGCCCCTCGGCGGCGCGCAGATCGCGGAAGGTCGCGAGACCGGCCTGGCGCTCGTACGTCAGAAAGATCGCGTGGCCGCCCGGCTTCAGCGACCGGCGACATGCCTCGAGGAGCGCCGTCGGATCCGGATGCCAGTACAGCGTGTGCATGCTCACCAGCACGTCGAAATTCCCGCTACCCGGCACGGCGTCGCGCGCGATGTCGAAGTGCTGAAACGTCAGGTTGGTCGCGCGCGGCGAGCTCTTCTCGCGGGCAATCTCCACCAGGTGCTTCACGCCGTCGATGCCGACGACCGAGTAGCCTTCCTGCGCCAACCGGAGGCTCACGTTGCCGATCCCGCACGTCACGTCCAGCACGCGGGTCGCGCGCGGGGTGGTCGAGTCGGGGACCGAGCGGGCGACGAACGCGACGATCTCCTCGAGCATCGCCTCGTACGGAGGGAAATGCGTCACCACCGCGTCATAGGTCACGCCGTATGTGACGGCAATCATGTGCTCGAGCGCTTCCCGAAAAGCCATACGATCTCCCGCCCCCGCCGTGACCGGCGAGGCGCGTGCGAGGGGCTGCGATGGGTGTTGCACGATGTCTCCGGGGCTCACTTAGGTGTTGGCATTCTTGCGCGCCCACACCAGAAGGCTCGCGTCGCCCAGGAACGTTCGGCGCATCGTCAGGACCGAGAATCCGCAGCCGCGCACTTGAGTCGAAAACGTGTCTTCATCCCAGTAGTGCGGACCCACGCGCCGGCGCACCGCCTCGAAGATCGAGTTGGGCAGCACCCACAAGAGGCCGTGGAGCGCCGCGCCCAGGCCGTCGCGCCTGGCGAGGTCGCGTAGGGTCGACCACCGGCCGATCAAACGCGTGTGATTCACGAAGACCGCGTGCCCGCCCGGCTTGAGGACCCGGTACGCCTCCCGCAAGAGGAGGTCCGGCGCCGGGTGCGCATAGAGCGCGTGGATACTGACGACCTGATCGAAGGTCTCGTCGCGGAACGTGTTGCCGGAGGTGAGCTCGCCGTGCCGGAAGGCCAGATTGGACAGATGGCGCGTCCGCCGCTTCTCTTTCGCCGCCTCGACGAGCGCGGCGTAGGCGTCGAGTCCCGTGACGGTGAAGCCGGCCTCGGCCAGCGCGCAGGTGAAGTTGCCCGGCCCGCAGGCCAGTTCGAGCACGCGCACGTCGCGCCGCGCGATCCGCGCGGGGACCGCGGCTTCGACTAGATCACGCACCTCCGCCTGGAGCCGCTGGTAGTGGCTGAAACGCGGATAGATGTAGTCGTAGACCACGCCATAGCCGACCGCGAGCATGCGGTCGAGCCATCCACGCATCGCGTCGGCTGGAGCATTCATGATGGTTCCCGCCGCTTCCGCCGTCCGGGCCGCGGGCGCACTCGGCTGCACCCCGCGATCTCCTAGGCTTTGCTCGCGAGGACCTTGTCGACCGCCCCTCGGAGCTCCGATGGCGTGAAGGGCTTCAACAAGATGTAGTCGAATCCGAGGCGCGTCGCCTCGTTGATGATGTCCGGAGTGCCGTGAGCGGTCATCAGCATGCACGCCATGCCCGGGCGGATCCGGCGCGCTTGCTCGAGGACCTCGAAGCCGTTCATGCCGGGCATCTTGTAGTCGACCACGAGGAGATCGAACGACTCCTTGCGACAGAGATCGAGAGCCGTCTCGCCCCGGTTCGCGGCCCGGATCGCGTAGCCCAGCGCTTGCAGGACGTTGACGCACAGGATCACGACGGGGCCGGCGTCATCGACGACGAGGATCTTCGGCCGGGCAGATTCGGTCAATGGATCCCCACGAGCGGCGGAATCGGCGACTCGATCGCCGGCGACTGCAGATCGAGATGGCGACTGATCTGCTCCAGGCGCGCCACCGCGATCGTCATGAACGCGTCGGCGGCGGTCGGGTCGAACTGCGTGCCGGCGCCGCGCCCGATCTCCTCGAGTGCCGCCGCCAGCGGCCGCTTGCTCCGGTAGGGGCGGTCCGACGTCATGGCATCGAACGCGTCGGCGACCGTCACGACCCGCGCGATGAGCGGAATATCGTCGCCTTTGAGCCCATCCGGGTAGCCCTTGCCGTCGTAGCGCTCGTGGTGGTGGCGCACCGCCTTCGCCTCGCACGCGAGGAAGCGGAGCGGCTTGAGAATCTTGTCGCCGACCACCGGATGGGTCCGGATGAGCTCGAACTCCTCCTCGGTGAGCTGGCGCGGCTTACGGAGGATGTTGTCCATGATCACGAGCTTGCCCAGGTCGTGCAGCATGCCGGCGCGGCTCATCATGACCACGTCGGCCGGCGCGACGCCCATGACCGTCGCGAGCTCGCCCGAGTAAAGCGACACGCGCGCCGAGTGGCCCTTCAGATACGGATCCTTCGACTCCAGCGCGATGACGAAGGAGGAGATCGTATCGATCAGATTCTTTTCGAGGTTCTCGCGCAGCAGGAGCTTCTGCAGCGCGACCGCCGTGGTCTGGGCGTAGCCGAGCAGGAGCGCTTTCTCGTCGGGCAGGAAGCCCCCGTGGTCGGCGCTCCGTCCGATGCAGAGGATGCCCATCGCATCCCCCACGCCGGGGACCAGCGCGGCGAGGGCCTCGAAACCGTGCTCGCGCGTGGTGAGCACGACGGTCTCACGGCCGCCGGTCTTGATCACGTCACCGAACGAGGCGTGCAGGAGCGTCAGGATCTGGCCGACCATCGACGGCTCGCCCTTCCGGCTCGCGTTGAATTGCCCGCCCTGGTCGCGCAGCAGCATAAGCGCGCCGTCGCTCCGGAGGCTCTGCATCGTGTACTCGACCACCTTCTCGGCGAAGGCGCTCGGTTCGAGACCCTGCAGGGCGACCTCGCCGATCCGGGAGATCGCCTCGACACCGCCCTGCCGCCGCGCGAGCTCTTCCGTCAGTCCCGCGGGATAGCTGACGTTGCCGTTGCCGTCGGCGCGGTCGCGCCGGAGGCGGCGGATGAGCTCCTTCACTTCGGTGATCGAGAAGGGCTTGGGAAGGTAGTCGTAGGCGCCGTGCCGCAGGCCGAAGACGGCCGAGTTGACCGACGGCACCCCGGTGATCAGCACCACGGGCGTCCCGGGCTGCTTGCCCTTGACCGCGCGGAGCAGGTCGAGCCCGCTCAGTCCCGGCATCTTGATGTCGGAGACCACGAGATCGTAGGGATCGTCGCTCAGCTGCTCGAGGGCTTGCTCGGCGGTCGCCGCCGTCGTCACCTGACATCCGTTCGATGAGAACGCGGATGCCAGGAACCGAAGAACCGACGCGTTGTCGTCGACCAGCAGAACGCGCAGCCGCTCAGCCGGCGCGCCGCCGGTGGCCTGAGTCTCGCCGTCCATCGTGGTCGTCACAGGGACTCCTGTTTACTTGGTCGCGCCGAGCTGACTGAGGAACTCCAGCCACTGGCGGGACAGACCGTCCTTCGGGAAGCTCAGCGACTCGAGCTCCGGACGGTCGTCGACTTCGAGCCCAACCTTGCTCGCGGCTGGTGGCGTGGCCGGCTCGGCAGGCGCCGCCATCGCGGCGGCCATGGCCGGGGCTTCGACCGGCGTCGTGCTCTTCGTCGCCGCATGCGCGAAGAAATGCGGCCGCGTTCCGTTGGCCTGCGACCCGGGCTTCGCCCAGACCGGCGAAGGTTGGGCCGGCGGAGGCTGGACAGGGGCCGGAGCGGGTTCGACCGGCATGACCAGAGCGGGCGGCGCCTGCGGCGTCACCGCGACCACGGGCGTCGGGGCAGCGATCTCTTCGACCGGGGCAACGATCCGAGGGGCGGCCTCGACACCCGGGATCACGGGCTGCTGTTCGTGCGCGTGTCCATTCGTGTGCGCTCGAACCGACGTCGCCTCGATGGCCTCCAGCTGAAGGGCGCGTTCCGCCGGCGTCACGGCGACCGGCTCTGGCGCCGGCGGCACGGCGGCCGCCTCGGCGACCGGCGCCGCACTCTGCTCCACCGGCAGCGCCCGAGCTTCGACGACGACGCTCGGCTGCTCCACGACCGAAGTCGGCGCGCTCTCGACGAAGACGACGGGAGCGACAGGCGCGACCGGCTCGGGCGCGGTCACGGCGACAGGCGCGACGGGCTCGGGCGCGATTACAGGGACCGGCGCGACAGGCTCGGGCGCAGTCACGGCGATGGGAGCGGGCTCGGGGCGGACCGGCTCGACCACGACGGCCCGCGGCGGATCGACCTGCTTGGGCTCCGCTTCGGGCGCCCCGACGCGCGTCGGCCATTCGATCGCGGGGTTCACGGGCTCGACGCGGGCCTCGGCGCGAGGCTCGACACGGGGCTCGATTCGAGCTTCGACGCGCGCCTCGACGGCGGGCGCTACGACCGGCGCCGCGACCGCGGGAGCCGGAGCATCGACCGCGGCTTCCTTGCGGATGCGCTCGATATGATCGAAATACACGACGGAGGCGCCGTTCACTTCCAGGTTGCGGAACTCGAAGCAATCGATCTCGAGGAAGCTGAGCTGCTTGATCCGACGCAGGAACGCATCGGTCATCTTCTGGACGATGAAGAGGATTCGCGGCGGCCGGGAGGAAGCCTGAGCCATCGGGTACAGACGGCGGAGCGTGTCGGGATACTCCAGACACCAGGAGTAAGCGTCCATCACCCGGAGCAGGAGCCCGTCGTGGGCGCTGAAGTCGAGCGCGATCAGCACGAGCGAGCCCGTCGCATCGAGGCCGACGAGGTCGATCGAAGCCTGGCCGAGGACCAAACGCGAATCCACGACCTTCAGGCCTGGCTCGACGCCCTCAACGTTCTCGGCAATCAGCCGCTCCAAGCTGCCGATGTCCTTGACTTCCAGCTTCCTGAACGTCGGTCTCATCATTCTCTCCCCTGGCCGTTCTGGTGCGAGGCTCGCACCCAGAGGTAGCAAACCGGAGACCAAGGGCTCGATGGGTTGTAAATAGCTTTCAAATAAATCAAATTGTGATTTCCGGCTCGGGTCGTGAATGGCTGATTAATTGCCAAGTTTTCACTGACCCGGGCAGCCCCCATTCCGGAAAGAATTTGTTTTCAGCTAGTTGGGTAATTCCGGATCCCTGGGTCCGGAGTGGCCCCGAACTCACCAGTGGCGACGGAATGATCGAAGCCTCACTCCTCCATCAGCTTCTTGCGAAGCGTCTGGCGTGAGATCCCGAGTATCTTGGCCGCCTTGCTCTTGTTCGACTCCACGCGCTGCATCACCTGCGCGATGTAGGCGCGCTCGACGTCGGCCAGGGTTCGCGGCTCGTCTGTGGACGATTCCGGCACCACGGACTGCCGAACCTGCGTCGCGAACTGCACCGGCAGGTGCTGCGGCTCGATGAGATCGGAGCTGCCGAGGATGACGAGGCGCTCGATCAGATTTCGGAGCTCGCGGACGTTGCCCGGCCATTGGTAGCCGACCATCAGCCGCTCGGCTTCCGGCGTGAATCCCTTGATGGCTTTATGGAAGCGCGTGTTCGCATCGATGACGAAATGCCGCGAGAGCGGCAGGATGTCGTCGCGGCGCTCGCGCAGCGGCGGGATGTGGATCGGAATCACGTTGAGGCGATAGAAGAGGTCCTCCCGGAACTGGCCGTCCTTCACGCGCATTTCGAGCGGACGATTGGTCGCGGCGATGATCCGCAAATCCACCTTGATGTCGCGTGTCCCGCCGACGCGCCTGAGCACACGCTCCTGGAGCACCCGCAGGAACTTCGCCTGACTGTTGAGCGACATCTCGCTGACCTCGTCGAGGAACAGCGTGCCGCGGTCAGCGAGCTCCATCAGGCCCTTCTTCGCCGCCTTGGCGTCGGTGAACGCGCCTTTCTCGTGACCGAACAGCTCGCTCTCGAACAGGGTCTCGGTGATCGCGGCGCAGTTGACCTCCATGAAGGGAGAGTCCCGCCGCGCGCTCTCGTAGTGCAGCCCCCGCGCGACGAGCTCCTTGCCCGTGCCGCTCTCGCCGTGGATCAGGATCGTGGCCGCCTCGCTCCGCGCGAGCTTGCCGATGAGCTCGCGAAGCCGGCGGGTTCCCTCCGAGTCGCCGATCAGCTGGTCGACCCGATATTCCTTCTCCTGGAGACGGTGCAAGCGCTGGATCTCCCGGCGCGCCCGTACCTCTTCGAGCGCGCGCGAGACCGCCAGCTTGAGCTTGTCGAGATGCTCGAAGGGCTTCTCGAGGTAGTCCGTCGCGCCGGCCTTCATCGCCTCGACCGCGCTCTGGATCTGGCCGAAGCCCGTGATGATGATGACCGCGGTCTCGGCGTGGCGGCCCTTCAGGGCGCGGAGAACGTCGATTCCGTCCATGTCCGGGAGGCGGAGGTCGAGGAGTACCAGGTCGGGACTCACTTCGTCCGCCGTCTGGAGCCCCTCTTTGCCCGTACCTACCCCGTGGACTTCGATCTGGTCCCCGGCCAACACCCGCGAACAGAGCGTGCGGATGTTCCGTTCGTCGTCGACGACCAGGATATTGTCCATACTCATAAAATAGCGGAACTAGAGCGGCCCTCGCCCAATTTCTTACCATCGGCGAAGGTCCCACTGCCCGGGGCGTCGATGCCTGATACCCCTACGGGCGGGATAGCCGGGGAGAAGCCGGTCTTCGAGGCGGCTTCCGGATAGTCCCGAGGGGCCGGCCGATCAGTGGTGGCAGGTGACGCACTCGAGGGGCGCTCGGGTCCCTCGAGTGGCGTTCTGCTCGCGGTGGCACTCGATGCACCACCCCATCGTCAACAACCTGGGCTGCGGTCGGAATCCCACGAGTCGGAGGAGATCGTCGGTCAGCTTCGGCCCGGTGTCGGCGCCGACGACGCGCATCCGCTCGACCGGGCCGTGGCAGGTCTGACATTCGAGCCCGAAGCGCACGTGGGGTTTGTGCGGAAAGTAGGTGAACTCCGGGACCTTGAAGACCCTCACCCACGGGATCGGCTGGCCACGTTTGGCGTAGTCGTGGATCTTCGCGATCTCGGGATTGTCCTGAGCGCCGATGATCTTGTGGCAGCCCAGGCAGCGCTCGACCGACGGCAGCCCGGCGTACTCGGACCGACGCGCGTCGGCGTGGCAGTACTGGCACGGGATCTGGAAGGATCCGGCGTGGATCACGTGGCTGAAGAGAATCGGCTGGCGTGGCGCATGGGGCGGTGACACCAGGGGCTTCGCCATCTCCGCGCGGAACGCCGGCGTCGCGATCGAGCGAATGTACTGGATCACCTGACGTGTATCGTCGCCGCTCAGATAGGCGGACAGGGGCGGCATGCCCGGCGAGAGCCCTTCGGCCGGTCCTCCGTGCAGGATGACGTTGACCAGAAACTCATCGGGAAGACTGTTCATCAGACGGCCGTCGGTCAAGTCGGAGGGCTTGGTCGCGAAGGAGGCCGCCGACGCTCCGTCGCCGCGCCCGCCGTCGCCGTGACAGGTCGCGCAGTGGCGCACGTACAGGTCGCGACCTGCCTTGACCTCTCCGCGGTCGGGATTCGCCCGGGCGGGGCGCACGCCAGGGGTCAGAGCCGCCCAGACGAGACAGCCCGCCGCGGCGGCCGCGGCGACGAACCCGAGGAGGATGAGGCGCCCCCTCACGTCACTCCTTGATCATCTGCTCCCGGCGTCGGAGGTAGCCGTGTCGGACGGCACTGTACATATCGATGACGCTTTCCTCGAAGCCCTGGAACAGGTCGAGATTCAACGCACGATCGTTGACGATCTCGCCGAGCTTGAGGCTGAGCCCGGCCCACAAGAACGGGATGAAGTATGATAACGGATTCATCAAGCTGTCGACGCCTCTGCCGATCCCGTCACGGACCGTCATCGGCTCCATGAACGGGACGATGAGGAACGGGCCCGGGGTCACTCCCCAAACGCCCAGGGTCTGCCCGAAATCTTCCCGGCTCTTCTCGATTCCCCAGTACTTGGCCGCGTCGAACAGCCCGCCGATGCCGGCGGTGCTGTTGATCAAGAAGCGTGAGAGCTCGCGCGTCGCCCCGCCCCATTTCGCCTGCAGGAGGCTGTTGACCAAGCGCGGCACGAAAGAAATGTTGTCGAAGCCGTTCGCGATCATCACCTGGAATGGGTCGGGCATGATCAGGCTGTAGACCTGCGCCACCGGCTTCAGCACGAACCGGTCGGTTTGCCGATTGAACTCGAACACCTTCTCGTTGAATCGCTCCCAGGGGTCGGTGTCTTCCTCGTCGCTTGGCAGGCCCGGCTCGGCCTTGTCCTGCACCGGCGTCTGCGCCTGGGCCAGCAGCACCTCGGCGGCCCCGTCGCCGCCGTCGCCCATGGAGTCCATCAGGGCGCTCGACTCGCCGTCGATATCGGGCCATCCACTCGACGCGCTCGATGACTCGTCGGAGTCCGGCGTGGCGCTCGGCGCGGGCGCCTCGGGGACCGTTGGCAGCGACGACTCGATCCTGACGCCGCTCGACACGCTTCCGCACCCACCGAGCACGACCACCGCGGTCACCGCCGTCAGCACGGCCGTGGCGGTGCGGAGACGGCCGATCAAGAGCCGAGGCAAGACGACGAACCCCTCCTCTTCGGACGCTGTGGTTGTGTTGGGGCGACGCCGGTACGCTTGCGATTCAAGTCCTTTATAGCTGAATCCCGACCACCGTTCGACAGAATTTGCGTCCGACGCCGCGAAAAACTCAGAGACTTGTTGTGTCGCCACGCCTCCTGGCGTATCGTGTTCGAGCGCCCCGTGTTCGAGCGAATGGCGAATCGGGTCGCGCTGAGGAGATGACGTGAGCCGAAGCCGAGCCCGCGAGTACTGGTGTGGTGTCGTGTCCGAGAGCGTTGAGATCCGACTGCGCCGGCCCGGAGGGTTCGGACGGCCTCAGGGCTATTTCGTACAGTGCAATCAGTCCGATTGCCAGTACGTCGACGAGAACAAGCCCCCCTGCCCGCTGACGACCGCGATGTTCGCCGACGAGATCAAGGCCGCCGAGGAAGCGCGCGCGCAGCGAAGCGAGTAGACGCGCGGGTCGGAGCCGGCTCCGCCCGGAGCCGGTGTCGTATCAGCTCACCCCGTTGAGAACGTAATCGAAGAGATCGAAATTGCGCAGGTCGCGCGCGTCGGCGAGCCTCCGAGCGGACGCCGCGTCGAGTGCGCGGTTGATGACGAAGGGCACCGTCTGCTCCGACACGCCGCCGTGCGAGCGAAGCGGCTCCTCGAGCAGCGAGAGATCGTGCTCCTCGGGCGACTTGCCGAGCACCGTGTGGATCTCGCCGATGACGATCAGATCGCCGACGCGGTCGCGCGGGAGCTCAAAGCGCGCGCAGCCCGTCGCGTTGTCGTACACCTCGGCGATGCCGAGTGTCGCCGCGAGCCGGGCCGCCACCGTCTTCGCCTTCGCCGCGTCGTCGAGATAAACCGTGGCGAACGAGCCGAGCGCGCCGTGGTGCACGACGTAGGGGTCGGTGATCGGCAGGATCACGCGGGCGTGCCCGCTTCCGGTGAGCTCGTCGAGCAGCGGGCGCAGATAGACGACGTTCGGCGTGCCGTCGGGCCTGGACTTGGCGTTCATGCCGTGGTCGGCCGTGATCCCGAGCACAGCGCCCGCGCGGTCGAACGCGTCGAAGTAGCGGTCGAGCATCGCGTAGAAGGCGGTGGCCGCCGGGGCGCCGGGAGCGTGCTTGTGCTGGACATAGTCGGTCAGCGACAGGTACGTGACGTCCGGGCGTTCTCGCTCGAGTAGCTCGAGTCCGGCCGCGAGCACGTACTCCGACAGCTCCGCGCTGTAGACCGAAGGCACCGGCATGGCGACGAGGTCGGTGGCGCGCTCGATCCCGTGCTCGCCCTTGGTCGTCTGATCCGCCTTTTCGGAAGAGAAGCAGATCCCGTCCATTCCGTGGCCGAGCAGACGCCGGAGCTTGTCCTTGGCGGTGACCACCGCCACACGCGCGCCCGCGCGCGAGAGCGCCGCCAGGAGAGTCTGGCAGCGCAGGAACTTCGGGTCGTTCATCATCACCTCCTGACCGGTCGCGGGATCGTAGAAGTAGTTGCCCGAAATCCCGTGGACGGCCGGTGAGGCGCCGGTGACGATGGAAAGGTTGTTCGGGTTGGTGAAGCTCGGCACGACCGACCGCGCGACCCGATAGACGCCCTCGCTCCGGAAGCGCGCGATGGCAGGCATCGTGTGCCCAGCGAGGCCTCGCTCGAAGTACTCCGGCTCGGACCCGTCGATGCAGACGACGATGACGGGGCGGCGGGGGGCGCGATAGTCTCGGCCGTTGACGGAGACGGTCGTGGCGTTCATGGTGCCACCGATACTACGGCGGCGGCGCCGCTCATGAAAGTGGGTTTTCGGCCCCGGACCGGACTCGCGGGACGCCCGCGTCGGCGCGGGCGCGGCGACGGCGGATCGCCCGCCTCGCCCACTCCCCGGCGCGGACGCCGAGCAGGACGACCAGCGCGGCGGCGTACCAGTACGGATCATTCACGCCGACCTTCGCGAGCCACAGATAGTGCAGGACCGCGCACACCGCCGCGACGTAGGCCAGGCGGTGAAGCCGCGTCCAGATCCGCGCCCCGAGGCGCCGGATCATGCCGGTCGTGGACGTGGCCGCCAGCGGGATCAGCGAGACCAACGCGAGCATCCCGACCGTGATGTACGGCCGCTTGACGATGTCGGCCCACATCCGCGGCCAGTCGAAGAAGAAATCGAGAACGCTCCACACCGCGAAGTGCAGACACACGTAGGCGAAGGCGAAGAGCCCGAGAAGCCGGCGCAGCGCGATCGGCCACGAGAGACCGAACACGATGCGGAGCGGCGTCATCGCGAGCGACGCCAACAAGATCCGGAGGGTCCAGTCGCCGAGCGTGTTGGTGATGAAGCTGATGGGGTTGGCGCCCAGATCGTCCGTCCACACCCGGTAGCCCAGCAGCACCAGGGGTGCGAGACAGACGCCCCAGACGAGAACCTTGAGCGCGATACGCGCCCGGCGGGTCACGGCTCTAGTAATTCTTCTTCAAGTCCATCCCGGCGTAGAGCGAGGCCACCTGATCGGCGTATCCGTTGAACGGAAGCGTCGGCCGCCGGCGGAACTCGCCTATCCGGCGCTCGTCCGCCTGGCTCCACCGCGGATGGCTGACGGCGGGATTGACGTTGGAGTAGAAGCCGTACTCCTGGGGCGAGGCCTTCTCCCAGGCGGTCTTGGGCTGCTCGCTCACCAGGCGAATGCGGACGATCGATTTGGCGCTCTTGAAGCCGTACTTCCAAGGAATCACGATACGCACCGGCGCGCCGTTCTGATTCGGCAGCACCTTGCCGTACATCCCGACCGTCAAGAGCGTGAGCGGGTGCATCGCCTCATCCAGCCGGAGGCCTTCGACGTACGGCCAGTCGAGCGATGAGAATCCGAAGAAGCCCGGCTTCTGGGCCGGGAATTGAGTGGGATCGAGCAGGGTGGTGAACTCGACGTACTTCGCCTGGCCGGTCGGCTCGACGCGCTTGAGCACGGACGCGAGTGGAAAGCCGATCCACGGAATCACCATCGACCAGGCTTCCACGCACCGGAGCGAGTACACCCGCTCCTCGAGCGGAAAGAGCCGGATCAGCTCGTCGATGTCAAACGTCTTCGGCTTGCTCACGAGGCCGTCGACCTGCACCGTCCACGGCCGCGGCCGCAGGGTATGGCCGAGCCGGGCCGGGTCGTCCTTGTTGACGCCGAACTCGTAGAAGTTGTTGTACGTCGTGGCCGCCTCGACCTTCGTCGCCGGCTCGCTCGAGCTGAAGGCGGCGTTGCGGGTCGCCGCGAGGGGCTGGAGCGCAGGCGTGGCCGGCGTGGCGGCCGTGCCCAACCCCGGCGACAGTACGAGAGCCGCGGCGGCTCCCGAGATCAGCTCGCGTCGGCTCAGGTAAAGCTTGGGATCGGTGATCTCGCTCGCGGTGAACCGCGGCGCGCGTCGAATCAGCATGGTGTCTCCTCCGGCTCAGCTTGCCTGTGCCGCTCTGTCGATACCATCTCACACGGTCGCGAACTTGTAACCGTGACCGTGGTGGGTCAGGATCCAGACCGGGCGATCGGCGTCGGCTTCGAACTTCCGGCGCAGCCGCAGGACGTGGGTGTCGACCGTCCGCGTCGTGGGAAAGCGCTCGTAGCCCCACACTTCGTCCAGCAACCGCTCCCGTGTGATCACTTCGCCCCGGTGCGCGATCAGGAACACCAGCAGATCGAACTCCTTGCGCGTCAGACGCACCTCCTGACCGGCCTTGAACACCTGCCGGGCGCGGGGGCGGACTCGCACGTCACCGAAGGCGAACTCCTCGAACCGCTCGCGCGGGCCCGGCCGGCGCAGCACCGCCCGCACCCGGGCGAGCAATTCGCGCAAGGAGAAGGGCTTCGTCACGTAGTCGTCGGCTCCGAGCTCGAGCCCGCGGACACGATCGCCCTCCTCGCCGCGGGCGGTGAGCATGATGACCGGCACGTCGACGCCCTTCTGCCTGAGCGCGCGACACACGTCCCACCCGCTCATCCGCGGCATCATGACGTCGAGCAGGATGAGGTCCGGCGCGCCGCTCAGCGCGAGCGCGAGCGCCTCCTCGCCGTTGGCGGCCGACGCGGTCTGATAGCCTTCGAAGCGCAGATTGTCCTCGAGGCCGCGCACGATCTCGGGCTCGTCGTCCACGATGAGGATCTTGGCCATCAGGACGCGCCGAGCGGCAGGCGAAGCGAGAACCGGCTCCCCTCGCCCGGCGCGCTCTCAACGGTAACCTCGCCGCCGTGGGCCTCGGCGATATGGCGCACCAGCGCGAGCCCGACTCCACTGCCTCGCCGCCCCTGCGTGTCGCTTCGCCCGACCCGATAGAACTTCTCGAAGATCTTCGCCTGCTCCTCGGGGGCGATCCCCAGGCCGCGGTCGCCCACGGTGATGACGAGTCGTTCTTCGGCGATCCGCGCGTCGATCGTCAGCGCCCGATCGTCACCCGAGTACTTGATCGCGTTGTCGATCAGATTCGCGAGCGCCTGCCCGACCGCGTCGGCGTCCATCGTCACCTCGGGGAGGTTTGCCGCCACGCTCACCTCGACCTTGAACCCCTGCTGGGCCAGCGGGTACGCGAACGCCTCGAGGGTGGAGCGCACGAGCGGCTCGACCGCGGTCGGCGTCATGGAATAGGTCTGGCGGCCGCCCTCGATTCGCGAGAAATCCAGCACGTTGTCGATCAAGCGCGAGAGCCGCTCGCCCTCACGGGTGATGACCCGGTAGTATTCCTGACGTCGGCCTTCGTCGGTGACGCGGCCCATCTCGAGGGTCTCCCCGAACATCCGGATCACGGAGAGCGGCGTTTTCAGATCGTGGGAGACATTGGCGACGAAATCCGATTTGAGCCGGGCCATCTCGGTCTCCCGGCGCATCAGCCGCCACGTCGTAACGATCCCCGCCACGATGACCCCCACCAGCAGCCCGAGGGCGCCGGTGAAGAGCATCACCTGCCGTCGGACCGCCTGACGAGGCGACGCCCCCGGAGTCTGGTAGACGGCCAGCCGCCAGTCGGGAAGCGCGTCACGAAATGCCACGGAGAGCACGCGCTGGGCGTCGTCGATCGGCGCGCGGCTGTAGACCGTGCGCCCCTCGTGGTCGAGCACGGCGATCATCGTCGACGACTCGAGCGTGCCGAGCGTGGTCTCGAGGATCTCGCGGCGCAAGATATCGGGGTCGCGGAGAAAAGCCACCACCGCCGGCTCGCCGCCGCGCTGGGTGAGAAGCGCGAGACACACCTGGCTGTTCGCGATGACCTCGCGTTTGCCGCCCCGCTCGAGCTTGTGCACCGCCGCCTCCGATACCACCGGCCCGAACACGGCCTGATCGCCCTCCCGCCAGGCGCGAGGATGGAGCAGCTCGCCGCGCGGACCGATCAGATAGAGGCGGCGGATGAGGGGCGAGCCGGCCAGGAGCTCGTCGACTGCGCGCTCCGGTGGCGTCCCGGACCGGAGCGCCGCCTGGAGCCGATCGAGGAAAGCGTCCTCCGTGCGGCGCAAGGTCATCTCGATCTTCTCCGCGGCCATCGTCGCCATGTCGCGCGCCTGCTCGCGATACAGGAGCTCGGACGAGGCTTCCCACTGGCGGATCGAGACGTAGCCGAGGACCGCGACGATGGTGGCGGGCGCCACGATCGCCAGGAGCGCGAGCGCCGAGACCCTTGCGGACGGCGAGAGCACGCCGGCCGCTATTCCCGCTCCGCCAGGAGCCGCCGGATCATCGCCTCGGTCTCGGCGTAGTCGCCCTCGCCGATGTGCCGGTAGCGGACAATTCCCTTGCGATCGATCAGGAGCGCCGTCGGCCAGGCCCAGCTACCCCAGCGCTTCCAGATCGCGAGATCGTTGTCCTGCACGACCGGATACTGGATCCCGAGCTTCTTCGTGGCGTCCACCACCTTGCCGTACGGCTTTTCCCAGAAAAACTCCGGCGTGTGCACTCCGACGATCGTGAACCCTTCCTTCTCGTAGCGCTCGTACCAGCCCCGCAACTGCGGGACAACGTTCTTGCAGTTGATTCAGCCGTACGTCCAGAACTCCACCATCACGACCCGGCCGCGCAGGCCCGGCGTGGTCAAGGGCTCGCTGTTGATCCAGCGCTCTCCCGCCACGTCCGGCGCCGGCGCGCCGAGACGCACGGCCTCGCCGGCGGCCGTTCCGGACACGAACCACGAAGCGGCCAGGGCCGCCACGACGAACGCCGCGCGCCAAGCCATGGTTATTGCTTCTTCTGGTCCATCGCCGTGTCGCCCTGCATCATCTTATCGTCCTTCATCATGGCCTTTCCGTCCTTCTTCGTATCGTCCGACTTCATGTCGCCCGACTTCATATTCGCCCTTCTTCATCGTGTCGCCGGCCTTCATCGTGTCGTCCTTCTTCATGTTGTCCTGGGCGACCGATTCGCCGACGGCCCCGCAGAACCCGAACGCGACTCCGACCACCGCGACCACCACCGCCCGCCCCAGCCACCGCGTCCGCCTCGGCATGTGCACCCTCCTCGATGGGATGGAATGTCGAACTGCTGTCGGAAGTATGGAAGAGGTGAGCGCGGCAATCGTCACAACCGTGTCAAATCTTCGTGGGCCCGGCGTGCGGCCGGGGGTTGGACCGAAGCCGTGGGGGGCTAGACGACTTCGTCTTTGCGGGCGGTGGTCTCGCCGAATCGTCCCATCGAGAACGGCGTCAATCCCCGATAGACCTCGTCCAGGCGCAGGTTGATCTCGCGATTGGCCAAGGCAAAGAGGCTCCGCCCCTGGCGATCGCCCTCCACCAGGAAGGGTCCGAGCTTCTCGACCTCGAGCACCCAGAGCGCCTGAGCGAGCCCGAGCTCGAGCCAGTGCACGTCGACGACGCGCTTGATGCAACGTCCGTACGCGGCGCCCAGACCATAGCCGACCGTGGTGAGGTAGACGGCGCCGTGGGGCACGAACCACTCACGGTACGCGAGCTCGGTGAGGCCGGCCTTGCCGACGATCATCCGCGCGCCCGAGCGCTCGAACCAGCGGCTCATCGATTTGCCGAAGCGGAAGCTGGCCGTCGCCGTGACCGCCTCGACGGCGTACGTCCCGTCGGGCCGGACGGTCGCCGCCGGCGAGCAATGAAAGTTCACGTTGGTGAGCGCGCGGACACCCGCCGGCAGATCCACGCCCTCGTCGACGACGCGCCGGTAGACACCCTCGCGCGCCGTGTACAACGTGCCGTCGAGATAGACCACGTCGCCCAGCTTCAGGCGCGCCAGGTCGGCGTCCGCGACCGGCGTCGTCAGCCGGACCTCGTCCATCCTGACGTCGTCCAGCCGTTCGATAGGGTGAACGTCTCCCGTCCTCACGCGATGCCCTCGCGCCGGTAGTAGTCCGTGAACCACATCGGGTCCGCGCGAAACTCGACACGCCCGTCGGGATGGATGCGGGCGGTGGCGCGGCGCGAGGAGAGACAAAAGCTGTGCAGCCCGACCGGCATGCCGCCGGTGTGTGAAAACGCGACTTCCACGTGTGTGGCGACCACGAGCGAGGTGCCAGCGAAACCCATCGCGCCGATCCCGATGTAATTGCCGAGCGTGGTCAGCTCGTCCTCGAGCGCGGCGATCGCCGGATCGGGGTTGCGGCTGCCGACCGCGCGCAGGCAGGCCGCCTCCTTGCCGAGGCGCACGCACGTGTCCTTCGAGCCGCCGATGCCGAGGCCGACGATCGCGGGCTGGCAGGCCAGGCCGCGCTTGCCGAACTGGACGAGCGTGTCGACGAAGAACCGCTTGATGCCGGACACACCGTCGGCCGGGAAGAGCATCCGATAGTCGCTGCCGAAGAGCCCGCCCTTGTGGACCGTCGTGATGTCGATCCAGTCGCCGCCGGGCTCGAAGGCGTAGGTGACCTCGGGCGCATGGATGCCGACGTTGTTGTCGTGATCCGCACGGGTCAGCGGATGCACACGGTTGGGCCGCAGCGGAATCGACGCTGTCGCATCGGCGGTCGCCTGGCGCAGCGCGCGCTCGAGCGCCACGAAGCCGCCCTCGACGACCGCCTCGTTGCCCACCCGCACGTAGTAGCGCGGCAGCCCGGTGTCGGCACACATCGGGCGGCGCTCGGCCGTCGCGATGTCCCAGTTGTGGTCCATCTCGGTGAGCACGAAGCGGGCGATGCGGTTCTGCTCGCGGTCCCGCGCCTGCCTGACGCCTTCGCGATAGTCCGCGGGAATGTCGATGGCCGCGCGCGCCATCAGCTCGCGCGCCGTGTCCTCGATGAGCTTGTTCGAGATCGGTCTGGACATGCTCGTCTCGCGGCTAGCTTACCTCGACGGCGCCCGCGCGCGCACCCGGGACGCGCCCAGCACCTGTCGAGCTCACGTCTGATTGAACGCGCGTGCGATGAACTCGGAGAACCGCGCCTCGAGCTCGGCGACCACCGCGTCTGCGACCTCCGAAGCGCTCCCCGATCGCTCCTGCACGTCGCCGCGGCCCCAGAGGTCGAGGTACGCGTCCTGACCCGAAACCCCCAGGCGCATCGCGGCCGAGTCGATGAGCTGCTGGAAGCGATCGCTCAGCTGGCGGGTGACCGTTTCCGAGTCGTCACGGGCCTCGACCATCGCCGGGACGTCATTCCACGCGATGATCTGATAGCTCGCCATCGACCGGGAGCGAAGGGCCGCGCGCTATGCCCCGCCCATGAACTGAGCGAGGAGCGTGATCCGATCCCCAGGCCGCAGCGGGGAGTCGAGGTCGTGCTCGATGCCGAGCACCGCGTCGTTGACCAGGACCTCGATGTGCTCCCCGAGCTCTTTGCCGTGCCACAGGGCCTTGTGGAGCTCGGGGAACTTGGCCGACAGCCCCGTCAGCACGCTGCGAACCGTCGCGCCCTGGGTCAGCGGCTCGTCGAGCACACGCCGGCCCGAGCCGTCGCCGCCGACGAACTTCGTGATCCACGAGGCGATCTCCACGGGAATGGTGACGACGGTCGCAGCCTTCACGCTTCGAAATCTAACAGATTGGGGCGGCGGGTCAACGCCCGGGGCCGGGCGTGGCTAGCTGGCGGAACGACGGACGCTCGGCGCCGACTCCTTGAGGAACTCTTCGCGCTTGGTCTTGAGCCGGCGCACGAGCTCCTCGTAGGACGTCGACCGCACGATGCGGTCGAACTGCGAGCGATAGTTGCCCACGAGGCTCACGTTCTCGATGAGGATGTCGTAGATGAGCCAGCGATCGCCCCGGAGGTTCATCCGCGATTCGACAGGCACCTCGGTGCCAGTCTTCGTCACGATGCGCGCCCGGACCGAGGCCAGCCTGCCGTCGATCGATTCGCCGAGATACTTGATCCGCTCGCCGCCGTACTCGTCCATCCGCGCGATGTAGGTCCGCTCCAGGAGGTCGGCGAACAGCTGGGTGAATTCCTCGCGCTCCGCCGGCGTGCGAGCCTGCCAGTGCCGGGCCAGGACGCGCTGGGCGGTCTCGGCTATGTCGAACGCCTCGTGCGCGATCTTCCGGACGGCGGCGCGCCGGTCCTGCCGCGCCATCGACGGGTCGTCGAGCACCTTGACCACCTGATCGGTGTATTCGCGCAGCTGATCGGTGGGGCCGGCCCACGCGGTGGAGCTGACCAGGAGCGTGAGCGCGACGGCGATCGTCGTCATCATCTTGCGCTTAGTATACGTCGCCGATCCGGTCACGCCGAAAATCAGCGGACTCGCTCCCGCGCGCGCGGAGGGCTCACGGCGTGGGCACCGCGGCCGGAACGCGCACCCTCAGCTCACGGCCGACGAGCCAGGCTCCGGAGAACGTGAGGATCGCCGCGATGAGGTAGACCGTGTGGATACCGAAGAGATGGATCACGAGCCCGCCGGCGAGCGGACCGGCGATGCCGCGCACTCCCGCGAGCGTCGCGCCGATGGCCACGTACTGCGCCGTACGCTGAGGGCCGGCGACGTCGATGACCGCCATCATCCACACGAGCTCGAGACCGACGGCCAGCAACGAGTCGGTGACGGCGCTCGCGAGCAGCACCCAGGGGCTCCAGGCGATGTAGTAGATCAGGGGCGTGGTGGCGCCCACGAAGTACATCACGCGCAGCGCCTCCAGGCTGGACTTGCGGTCGACGAGCTAGCCCCAGTACGCGCTGCCGGCGAGCGTCGCGACCGCGGCCACCGCGGCGAGGACCCCCACCTGAGAGGCGGTCACCTGGAGCACGTCAACGAGCAGGAGCGGCTGCGCGGGCGTCTGAATCCAGCAGCCGAAGCCGAACAGAAACGAGGCGACTAGAAGCCGCCGGAACGCGTGGTCCTCGCGCACAGTGAGCCAGGCGTCGCGAATGCCTGCCGGCGCGTCGACACCGCTGCTGTCGGCCTCGGGCACCACGAGCCGCCGCAGACGGAGGCAGGCGGCCATCCCGAGCAGCGCGGCCGCGACGAAGATCCAGCGGTAGCCGATCTGATCGAACAGCTGCCCCGCCGCGAGGGCGAGCCCGATGCCCAGGACGGCGCCGGCCATCCGGATCAGCCCGAGGGCGCGACCGCGCTGGGCTCGAGGGTAGACGCGCTCGACGACCGCGGCGTGGGCGGGCGCGACCGCGGCACTGAAGAAGTCCCTGGCGATCACGAGGCCGACGAACGACCAGGCCGAGCTGACGAACGGCACCAGCAAGAACACGCCCCGCGCCAAGAAGGCGGGCCAGACCAGGTATGGCAGCGGGGGCCGTCCATGAAGTGCCCGCGCCCACACGAGCGAGAGGAGAAGGCACCCGCCGCCCGCCGAGGACATCACGGCGAGCTGGAGCGGTGTGGCGCCGAGCTCGCGCCTGAGGATCAGGCTCAGGAACGGTCCGGTCAGCCCCGCGAAGACCGTGAACAAGAGCGTCGCCGAGATGTCGATTTTGAGGGCGCGCCGAATCTCGGGGCTGAAGCGCGATCCGATCATGTCCGTCCTTCGAGCTTGCCTGGGGCGGCGGGGCCGACGTGACCGCGCGCTCGCGCCACACTCGATTATGTCGCACATGGGGGCACGGACCGCGCTTCCCCGCGATGCCGTCTAACCCCGCGTCGGATCGGCTACAATCGTGCGCATGAGTCCCCTTTCAGCCGCCGACGTGCTCCCTCGCAGACACCTCAGAGTCCTCGATACGGAGATGACGTACGTGGACACCGGCGCCGGCGACCCGATCGCCTTTTTGCACGGCAACCCGACGTCGTCCTACCTCTGGCGCAACATCATCCCGCACGTCGCGGGAACACGCCGCTGCCTGGCCCCGGATCTGGTGGGAATGGGCGAGTCGGGCAAAGCGCCGGGCGGCAGCTATCGGTTCGTCGATCACGCCCGGTATCTCGACGCCTGGTTCGAGGCGCTCGGGCTGGCGCGGAACGTCGTCCTCGTCGTGCACGATTGGGGCTCGGCGCTCGGCTTCCACTGGGCTCGCCGCCACCCCGATCGCATCCAGGGCATCGCTTACATGGAAGCGATCGTCCGCCCGGTCACCTGGCAGGAATGGCCCGAGGCGGCCCGCAAGGTCTTTCAGGGCATGCGTTCGCCCGGCGGCGAGGACATGGTGCTGCAGAAGAACGTCTTCGTCGAACGGATCCTGCCGGCGAGCGTCATCCGAGGCCTCACCGCCGAAGAGATGGAGCGCTACCGGGCACCGTATCGCGAGCCCGGCGAGTCACGGCGCCCCACGCTCACGTGGCCGCGCGAGATTCCCGTGGACGGCGAGCCCCCCGACGTCGTCCGCATCGTGCGAGAGTACGGCGACTGGCTCTCGACGAGTCCGGTGCCCAAGCTCTTCATCAATGCGGATCCGGGGTCGATCCTCGTGGGGGCCCAGCGGGAGTTCTGCCGCAGCTGGCCCAACCAGCGCGAGGTCACGGTCAGAGGCAGCCACTTCGTGCAGGAGGATTCGCCGGACGAGATTGGCCAGGCACTCGCGGCCTTCGTGCAGGGGAGCTGAGCTTCGGGCTGGGACGCGCCCGGGTTAGTTCCGGGCGCGTCCCGAGATCCTGGAGCGGCTAGTCTTCCTTGTTGACCATCATCCGCACGGTCACCTTGCGCTTCTCGGCGTTCGGCGTCCCCTTCTCCGCGATGGGGCCGAGGCCGATCAGGTTGATCCGCGGCAGCTCGATACCCTGCTCGACGAGGAAGCGACGAACGGACTCGACGCGGCGCTGGCTCAGGCCGACGTTGTAGGGGTACGAACCGACCGGATCCGCGTATCCCTGCAGATCGACCGTGAGGTTCGGGTTCTCCTTCATCTCCTTGATGATGGCGGCCAGGGTGGTCTGGGCGCCGTCGTTCAAGTCCCACTTGTCGAACCCGAACAGAACCTGGTAGGTCTCGACCTGGTTGCGCGCGTTGCGGCTCGACCACAGTCGGGTCAACCGGCTGTTCGCCTCGTCGGCCTTGGAATAGGCGCTGTCCGCCTTGCTATGGGCGCTGTCCGCCCGCGCCTGGGCACCTTTGGCCGTCTCGGTCGTCTGGGTGAGCGTGCCCTCGGCCGACTTCAGCCGGGTATCCACTCCGTCGACCTTCTGGTCGACGCGCTGGGTTTCGTCAGCCAGCTTCTTGTCAACTCCGGTGAATCGCGCGTCGGTCTCGAGCTCCTTCTTGCCGACGTACTCGCTCACCCACTTCTTGGTGGCGCAACCGCTCACGAGCAGCAGCGCAGCCGGCAACACCACCCCTGCGATCACAGCCTGTCGCATAGCCGCCTCCTCATTGGTGCCCAGACCTGTAGCGGTCGGGCTCGTGACGACCCGAATGCAACTGGGTCGCCAGGTTTCGAACGTGAATGTTTGCGCGGGTAAGCCTCATCGTCCTGCGTCCAGGTGTTCCGCTTCACGACACACCGGAGTCAGCCGGCTGACGGCCACGTCAGTTCAACCGGCCGCGTAGCGAGTGGAGCGCCCGTCGGAGCTCGGCGTCGCCGGGAGCCAGACGCACCGCCTCTTCGAACTCGCGCAGCGCGTCCCACCACTTGCCCTGCTTCACATGGATCCGGGCGAGGTTCATGTAGGGGAACTGCCGCGGCTCGTAGCGCCTGGCCTGCTTGGCTCGCTCGAGCCAGGGGACAGCTTCCTCGAGCTTTCCTTGCTGCATCAGGTAACACCCTATGTCGTTGTAAGGATTGCCGAAATCAGGGTCGACCTCGATCGCCCGGAGGCACTCCTGCGTCGCCTCGTCCAGGCGGCCCTGGAAGCTGTACGTCCAGCCGAGGAAGGTATGAGCCTCACCCGTTGGACAGACCTCGATCGACCGCCTGTAGAGCTCGATCGCACGCTCGAGCTCGCCCTGCATCTGGTGGCGGTACGCCTGCCGCCAGAGCTCGGTCGCCTCGTCGAAGCGCTCAGCCTTGCTCACCAGCTCGGCCAGGCCTCGCGCCGCAGACCCATGTCCCAGAACATCCACTCGTAGCGGCTGGTCGTCAGGAAGTGGCCCCGCATCGCCTCCAGCTCCGGGGACCTCAGGCCGGCCGCCACCTGGTCGGTCGCCAAGAGAACCGCCCTCACCACCGAGCCGAACTCCTCGGAGGCATAGGTCCCGATCCAGCGCTTGTAGAGGGGGTCGGCAGAGCCGGCCCGCTCGAGCTCCTTGCCGACTTCCCAGTAGATCCAGTAGCAGGGCAGCAGGGCCGCCATCGCCTCGTGGAAGGGCGCTCCATACGCGACGGCCAGAAGGTAGCTCGTATAGGCGAGGTTGGTCGGTGCCAGGGGCGTCGAGGCGACCGCCTCGGATGTCAGCCCGAAATCGTGGAAAAAGCTCTCGTGAAGACCTCGCTCGACCTTGAGGGCCCCGGCTGCGTGCTCGTTGAACATGATGATCCAGTCGTCCTGCGGCGCGCGGGCGCCGGCGAGCGACAACGCCCGGGCGAACTCCCGCAGATAGAGCGCGTCCTGGACCGCGTAGAACTTGAAGCTCTCGCGAGGAAGCGACCCATCAGTGAGGCCCCGAAGGAACGGATGGCGGAGGATTGCCGCGTAGATGGGCTCGATCGAACGCCAGAGCTCGTCGGTGAACGCCATCAGCGACCTCTGAAGACCGGCTCCCGCTTTTCGACGAAGGCCTTGGCCGCCTCCCGATGGTCCTCGGTCATCCCGCACCGTGTGTGGTGCCAGGCCTCGAGGTCGAGGGAGTCCTTGAGCGCGCCCGCTTCGGCCGCGTTGAAGTTTCGCTTCATGTACTGGTAGGCGACCCGCGGCCCACGGGCCAGGCGCCCGGCCAGCGCCATCGTCTCGTCCTCGAGCCGGGCGTCAGGCACGACACGGTTGGCGAGGCCGAGCGTTAGCGCCTGCTGCGCGTCCACGATATCGGCCGTGTAGTAGAGCTCGCGCGCCTTGGCGGTCCCCACGAGCTGTGTGAGATACCAGCTGCCGCCGAAGTCACCGGAGTAGCCGACCCGGGCGAACGCTGTCGCAAACCGCGCGGTGTCGCTCGCGACGCGCATGTCACACGCCAGCGCCAGGGAGAGCCCGGCGCCCGCCGCCGCACCCCTGACCATCGCGATGGTCACCTTCGGCATCTCGTGGAGCCAGCGCGAGACTTCCATCGCGGAGCGAAGTGCCTGCGCCTTCTCCTCGAAGGTGCCGCTGAACTCGCGGCCCTCGGCCATCGCCTTCACGTCGCCGCCCGCGCAGAAGCCCCGGCCGGCGCCGGTCAGGACGACCACGCCCACCTCAGGATCGTCCGCGAGCCTCGGCAGCGCCTCGAGCATGGCGGTCAGCATCGGCCCCGACATGGCGTTGAGCCGGTCGGGCCGATTCAACGTGAGCACCGCGACTCCATTGGTAACGGTTTCCAGCAGATCCTGAGCCATGAGCGATTCCCCCGAGTGTGCGCGATGGTATACCGGGCGTGCCGAGATTCAAGCACTTGCACTGGCGCCGGTTGACGTCCCACCCGCGCCCGAGTAGGGTCGCTCCGTGCTCGACCAACGCGGGCGGCTCCTCGTCGCGGCCCTCGGATTCGCGGGATGCCCCCTGCCCTCATACGACCGGGCGCTTCACGCCCTGCGCGCCTGGCTCGACTCCTGGTCCGGTATCGGCCGGGTCGCCGTCGGGATGGCTCACCAGGGCTACGACCTGCAACTCACCCGCTACGACGAGAAGGGCTGGCGCGCGACCTTCTACACGACCGGGACGGAGCACTCGCCGACGAGCGCGACAGGCACCGGATGGGAACGCGCGCCGTGGCGCGCCGTGCAGCGCGCGGCCTGGAATACCTTGCGAGAGGCCGAGCGCTCTCGGTGATCGTGCGCCGCGCCTTCCCGGTCTTCGGGGGCGGGGTGGTACCATCGCCGCGGAGGGAAGGCGCGCCATGGAAGCAGTCGAGCGCGAAGGGGTGAAGGACGCGAGCCACCTTTACGAGGTCGAGCGCCGGGCTCGCCACGCCGAGCGGCCGGGCTTTCGAATCTCGGAGCTCCAGATCGGCCCCCGCCAGCAAGTGCCCTGGCACTATCACAACAACGTCCAGGACACCTTCTACGTCCTGCAGGGCCGTCTGCGCGTCTTCTTGCGAGATCCGAAAGAAGAAGTGCGCCTGGCGCCGGGTGAGACGTACACGGTGCGCGCCCGCCGCCCGCACCTCGTCACCAACGGCGGCGACGGCTCGGCCGTCTTTCTAGTCCTCCAGGGCATCGGCGAGTACGACTACGTTCCGCTGACCTGAACGTCGCGGCCGCGCAGATGGAGCCGGACGCTTCGATGGAGAAGCCCGAAAGCCCCGTCGAGATCAGAATCGCCGAGTCCGCGAGTCCCGAGGTGCTGGAAGCCTTCGGGCGCCTGCTGCCCCAGCTGTCCTCGCCCGCCGCGCCGCTGACCCGCGAGGCGCTGGCCGAGGTCATCGCCTCCCCGCACAACATGGTCCTCCTGGCGCGCGACACGAACGCGGCGGGCCGGATCATCGGCACCCTGACCCTCGTGATCTTCCGCATCCCGACGGCGATGCGCCTGGATCGAGGACGTCGTCGTCGACCGCGAGGCCCGGGGTCGCGGCGTCGGCGAGGCGCTCACCCTCGCGGCGGTGAATCTGGCCACGCAGCGAGGCGCCAAGACCGTCGACCTCACGTCGCACCAATCGCGACAGGCCGCCCACCGGCTCTACGAAAAACCGGCTTTCACGCTCGCAATACGAGCGTCTATCGCTTCGGGCCAAAACCCGAAGCGTGAGCGGCCGGCGCGGCGCGCGCGGCCTCAGGACGCCGCCTCGATCGCCCGGATATCCTCGGCGGACAGCGTGAAATCGAGGGCCGCGGCGTTCTCACGCACGTGCTCGGGCCGGCTCGCCTTCGGGATCGTGAAGAGCGAGGCCCGGCGCGTCAGGAAGTTCAGCGCGACCTGCCGCGGCGTGCGGCCGTGCCGCCGGGCGATCGCGACGATCGGCTCGCGCATGAACCCGCCGCGGGCCAGCGGCGTGTAGCCGACGATCGCCGCCCGCTGCCGCTCGCAATGCGGCACGAGGTCCCGCTCGATCGCGCGATCGCGCAGGTGGTAGAGGACCTGGTTGCACGCCAGCCGCGTGTCGCCGAGCGCGGCCTGCGCCTGCTCCATCTCGTCGACGGCGAAGTTCGAGACGCCGACGAATCGCGTGAGCCCCCGCGTCACCAGGGTCTGCATCGCGCGCATCGTGTCGGCGATCGGGTGCTGGCCGCTCCACCAGTGCAGCAGATAGACGTCGAGGTGATCGGTGCCCAGCCGCGCGAGGGACTGTTCGCAGGCCTTGATCGTCCCGGCGTACGAGGCGTTCGACGGCAGCACCTTGCTGACGAGGAAGAGCGATTCCCGCGGATGCCCCTTGATCGCCTGCGCCACGACGCGCTCGGCGCCGCCGTCGCCGTACATCTCGGCGGTGTCGATGTGCGTCAGCCCGAGCTCGAGGCCCACCCGGAGCGCGGCGATTTCCTCTCGCTCCGCGCGGCGGCTCTCGCCCATGTGCCAGGTGCCCTGACCGACGACCGGGACCGTCACACCAGTGGATCCGAAATCCCGCGCGATCACGCGGGCGCTTGCGCTCGGCGAGTCGGCGTGCGCACGTGGGCTACGATATCATCGCGCCATGCGAGGCTGGCTCACTCTCATCGTGACGCTCCTGGTCGGCGCGGCGCTCGGCATCGCCGCGACGATCTACCTACCCGAGCGCGTCGATCCGTATCTGCCCAAGGAGCTGCGCCTCCAGGCGCGCGTCGTCGAGGGCCAGGTCATCCAGAAGCAGCGCGAGGGCAATCGCGTGCTCGTCAAGGTTCAGACCGAGCAGGGCGTGATCCTCGCGGCCTTCACGAAGCGGGTGGCCGAGATCGATCTCTTGATCGAGCCGGGCGCCACGATCGCGCTGTCGCTGTCGAACGATCAGCCGGTCGTCGACGACCCCGCGATCGAGCGCGTCAAGCCGCCGAAGTAGCGCTCACGCGACGCGCGGCGCCACCATCGCCCGGGGGTCGCGCACGCGAACGATCAAGAGACCGAGCGCGACGCCGACGGCGACAGCCGCCACCGCGAACACGGCGAGGAAGCCCAGCGCGTCCGCCAGGAGCCCTGCCGCCAGCGGCGCGCCGAACGCGATCGGCGCCACCAGGGTCGTGCCGAGGCCGACGTACGTCGGCCGCTCGGCCTGTCCGGGCGCGAACTCCAGCATCACGTTCAGGTTCGAGACGTTCATGGCCGCGATCTGGATCCCCATCATCACGAAGACCACGCCGAAGGTGGCGAGGCTCGGCGCGGCGATGGCGATCACGTTGCCGGCGAGCGTCGCGCCGAGGCCGAGGATGATCACCAGGAGATGGCCTCGCCGGTCGGCGAGCCAGCCCAGCACCGCGTTCCCCAGCATCTGGCCCACGAACAGGAGCGTGGTGAACACGCCGACCTGCGCGGCGGGCGCGTCCCACGTCCGCAGGGCGTACACCGTGTAGAAGCCGTTGCCGATCGAGCCAACCACTCCGAAAGCCCGCGCGGCGAGATACCACGTCAGATTGGGATCGCGAACGAGGAGCGCCGGGATCCGGGCGAGGTATTCGCGCATCGGCACGGCCGGCGCCGAGGAGGTCGAGGCCGGCTCGCGGACGACCACCAGCGCGATGAACGAGAGGCCGAGGCACACCGAGGCGGCCACAAAGCACCAGCCGTAGCTGGCCGGCGCGGAAACCGCCGCCAGAATACTGGCCGTCACGACGCTGGCGGCGAGGCCGCCCGCGCTGGCCGCGAGATTCGCGAATCCGAAAAACCGCCCGCGGAGGGTCGTCGGGATCGCTCGCCCGATCACATCCATCCACGCCGGCATGAGCACGCCGCCCACGCCGGTGACGACCAGCAGCAGCACGAGCATCACGCCGAGCGTCAGCGCCGGGGCGCGGTCGGCGAGGAAGAACGCCGCGAGCGCCAGCACGACGAAGGGCACGCGCTCCCAGACCGTGTAGCGCACGACGAAGGGGAGCTTTTTCTCGAGCGTCTCGGTGTGGCCCGCCGCGAAGAGCGAGGGCATGAACCAGCCGAGCGTCATGACGGCCGGGATCGCGCCGATGACGACGTTGGGCGCGCCGAGATACGCGGCGAAGGCCGGCAGGATCGTCGACTGCGACGCGAAGGCGAGCCCCACGACGAAGAGCGCGTAGTCGGCGCCGAGGGCCGCCAGGTTGTGGCGGAGATTCGCGCTCACGCGGGGATCAGCCGAGCCGGATGTCGAGCCAGCCGTGCGGCGTGACGGTGGCGCGCTCGGACTCGCGCACGAGCACCGTCGTCGTCGCCGACTCGAAGATCGCCGGCCCCTTGACCTCGAGCCCGGCCGCGAGCGCTTCCATGCGGTAGAGCGGGACCTCGACCCAGTCGCCGAGCCAGACGCGACGGCGCGCGGACGACGCGGCCGCGCTCCGGCCGACGGCGCTGGTCCCGGCCGGCAGCACCGGCAGCGCGCCGACGACCGCGACGCGCGCGTTGACGATGACGATCTCCTGCCCCGGCGCGCTGTAGGCGTAGAGCTCCTCGTGCCGCCGGTGAAAGCGCTCGGCCACCTGGTCCATGAGGTCCGCGGCCTCGAGAGCCACGCCGTCGAGATCGACCTGGATCTCGAAGATCTGCTCGCCGTACCGCATATCGAGCGCGCGACGGACCGTGACGGGCCCGTCGAAGCGGGCGAGCCGCTTCTTGCCCTCGCGCTCCAGCGCGGCGAAGAGCTTGCGCAGGCCCGCCGCCGTCATCCGCCCCACCTCGCTCACGTGGGAGCGCACGAGCTCGTAGCGGAGATCGGTCGCCAGCATCCCCCACGCCGAGAGCACGGCGGCGACCGACGGCACGACGACGCGCCGGATCTCGAGCAGCCGCGCGACTTCGGTCACGTGCAGGCCGGCGGCACCGCCGAACGCGACCAGCGCGAAGCGGCGCGGATCCACGCCGCGACGGACCGAGACGATCTTGATGCCTTCGGCCATGTTGGTGTTGACGACCCGCGCGATCCCCTCGGCCGCGCGCAAGGACGTCGTGCCGAGCTTGCGCGCGATCGCATCGACCGCCGTCCGCGCGGCGCGCGCGTCGAGGCCGATGCGGCCGCCGAGGAAGTTCGCCGGATCGAGGAACCCGAGCACGAGGTTCGCGTCGGTCACCGTCGCGAGCGAGCCGCCCTTGCCGTAGCACGCGGGGCCCGGCTCGGCGCCGGCGCTCTCGGGCCCGACGTGAAGGATCCCGCCCGCGTCCACCCGCGCGACGGACCCGCCGCCGGCGCCGAGCGTGTGGATGTCGATCGCCGGCAGCGCGACCTTCGCGACGCCGATCGTCTTTTCTCCGGTCAGCTGCGGCTCCCCGCCCTGGAGCAGGGCGATGTCGGTGGACGTTCCGCCCATGTCGAAGGTGATCAAATTCGGTTCGTCGAGGAGCCGGGCGCAATAGCGCCCGGCGGCGACGCCGCCGGCCGGGCCCGACAGCACCGCGCCCGCGGCCAGGCGGGTCGACTCGCGCACCGGCGCCACGCCGCCGTGCGACTGGATGATCAGGACGTCGCCGCGATAGCCGTGGCTCGCGAGCCGCGCGGCGAGATTCTTCAGATAGCTGGCCAGCGCCGGCCCGACGTAGGCGTTCACGACCGTCGTCCAGACCCGCTCGTACTCCTTGATCTGCGGCAAGACCTCGGACGACAGGGAGACGTACGCCTTGGGAAGCCGCCGCGCCAGCGCGCGGCCGGTGAGCTTCTCGTGCCGGGGATTGCGGTACGAATGCAGATAGCACACGGCCACCGCGTCCACGCGCGCCTTCGCCAGCGCCGCGATGGACGCCTCGAGCGCGCGCGCGCTCAACGGGATCGCGACGGTGCCGTCGAATCGCATGCGCTCGCGCACGCCGAGCCGCCGGACGCGCGGCACGAGCGGCACGGGGGGCGGCATTCTCAGGTTGTAGCGGTCGTCCTTCAGCCCCTCGCGCATCTCGATGACGTCGCGATGGCCTTCGGTCGTCAGCAGGCCAACCTTCGCCCCCTTGCGCTCGAGCAGCGCGTTGGTCGCGACCGTCGTGCCGTGCACGATCGACTCGGTCTCACCGAGCAGCCCGCGCAAATCGGTGCCGAGCTCGGTGGCCAGGAGCGCGAGGCCGTCGATCAGGCCCAGGGACGGATCTGGCGGCGTGGAGGCGGACTTGGCGATGACGAGAGCGCCATGCTCGTCGACCGCGACGAGGTCGGTGAAGGTGCCGCCGACGTCGATGCCGATCCGGTAACGTCGGCTCAGTAGAGCGTCCTCTTGATGCCCTCCTCGCTCTCGCGCACGTAGTCCTCGAGGCTCTTGCCTTCCGGCTGGAGCTTTTCGTAGAGCACGCACGACATCGAGGGCAGGACCGAGCGATCCGGCCACGCCTCGGGCTCCCAGAGCTGCGAGCGCCGAAACGCCTTGGGACAGTGCAGGAAGCACTCCTCGACCTCGACGCCGATGGCGACGAGCGGCTGCTTGCCCTTCGCCGCGAGCGATTCCAGCACGTCGTCGTCGCGCACGATCGAGGCGCGGCCGTTCACGCGCAACGTCTCCTCGCGGCCCGGGATCAGGAAGATCAGCCCGACGTGGGGATTGTCGAGGAGGTTGCGCAATCCATCGAGCCGCTTGTTGCCGGGGCGGTCGGGAATCACGAGGTGCCGCTCGTCCAGGACGCGCACGAATCCGGGCGCGTCGCCCTTGGGCGAGACGTCGCAGCGCCCCTTCGCGTCGGAGGTGGCCAGCAGCAGGAACGGCGCGTGCGCGATGAAGTCCCGGCTGGGCTGGTCGATGAAGGGCGACTCTTTCTTGATCGCCCGCTCGCTCGGGGTGCCCATCAGGTCGCGCAGTTCCTTCTCGGAGGTCACCGTGTGCTTGAACATTCGAACCCTCCTCGTCGCTCCGCCAAAGTAGTCGGTGCCCGCGATCAAGTCAACGGTCGGTGTGGTCTCGCCGGATCGCGTACGGGTACGGACCTTCGGGCGATCTCCCTTCGGCGAACCGCCCGAGGCCGAACGCATCGATGTCGACCGTCTTGGCCCGGCCGTCCAGGATCAGCTCCGCCATGCACACGCCGACCGCCGGCGCGATCTTGAAGCCCGAGCCGCTGAACGCCGTCGCGAGATAGAGGCCGTCGATTCCATCCACGCGTCCGAGGATCGCGTGACGATCTCGGCTGTAGCAATCGACGGCGCGATAGCCACGCGCCAGGGTGGCGCCTTCCATCGCGGGGATCCGGTGCGTCAGGATCTGGGCGCCGATGGCCGGTGCGGCGGGCGACAGCCCCATGGGCCCGTCGGGATCCAGATCCCACTCCTGGCAGGGCACGCCGACGATCGTGCGGATTCCGCTCTCGGGCCGGAAGTAGGTGCCGAGCACGTTGTCGATGAAGATCACGTGCGGATCCGCCAGCGCGGGCGGGCGCGTCACCTGCACGGTATCGAGCCCCTTCGGCCGCGCCGGCAGCTCGAGCCCGATCTCGCGGCAGATCCGCGGCGCCCACGCCCCCGCCGCGACGACGACGGCGCCGGCATCGATGCGTTCCTCGCTCGTCTCGACCCCGGTGACGCGGCTCTCGCGACGCAGGATCTTCCGCACGGGAGTCCACCGGAGAATGCGCGCGCCGAGCTCCGATCCCCGGCGTGCGAAGCCTTCAACCGTCGTTGCGGGATCCGCGTAGCCGCTTTCCGGCTCCCAGGCCGCCGCGCCGAGATCGTCGACGTTGGTGAACGGCTGCAGATCGTGGAGCTCGCCGGGAGTCATCGCGACGGTGTTCACGCCGATGCCGCGCAGCATCTCCACGTTCTTTCTCAGCGCCTCGGCGTAGGGAGGGCCGACGACGTGGACGAATCCGGTGTGGGTGAATACCGGCGGGCCGCCCATGATCTCGGGCCAGTGCCGGAACACCGGAAAGCTGGCGAACGCGAGCCTCGCGTCCCACTCGTTCGTGTAGTGCATGCGGACCAGCGCGCTCGAGCGGCCCGAGGCCCCGTTGGCGAGCGCGGCCTGCTCGCAGAGGACGACGCGGCCCGCGCGCCGCGCCGCTAGCGCGTAGGCGATGCTCACGCCGTTGACTCCTCCTCCCACCACGACGACGTCGGCCGTCTCGATCACCAGGTCCTCCTGCGCAACGGCCCGTAGGCGCGCAGCGCGCCGATACCTTATCATGTGCTGAGCCAAGCCGGCCGTTTCACAATCCGGCTCCGGCGGTGTTTTCACGGATGATGGGCGCACAGCCGTTCGAGACGATCGTGGGCGCGCACCACGCGGAGATCTACCGCTATCTGCGGAGGGTCACCTCCCGCACGGCGGAGGCCGAAGATCTCTCGCAGGAGACGTTCCTTCGCGCGTATCGGGCCTATCGAACCCTGGGCCCGGACGCCAACGTTCGAGCGTGGCTCTTCGCGATCGCGACCAACCTGAGCCGGAATCACTTCCGCTCCGAGAAACGCCGGCGGGTCGCCCACCAGGCCGTGTCGGTGGAGAGCCGAGAGGCGGATCCCGAAGGACCCGAGCACGAGGCGCGATTCGGTCAGGCGCGAACGCTTCTGGAGTCCACGGTGCAGAGCCTGCCCCTCAAGCAACGTCTGGCCTTCGTCATGCGGAAGGTCCACGACCTTGATTACGACGCGATCGGCCGAAGCCTCGACTGCTCGCCGGAGAGCGCGCGGGCCCACGTCTTTCAGGCACTCCGCAAGATCCGGCTGAGCCTCAACGGGCACGAGCTTCCAGCCGCCGGAGGCGTCGAGCGGCGGGCATCGCCCGCCGATGCGACCGAACGCCGCGGGGCCGCTGCCCCGCCCTCCGAGACGAGCCCTCTCAGTATGGAGCGACCGCGATGACTCGTAAGCCACGAATCTGTCTCGAGATCGAACCGGACCTCGTCGCCGCGGCGACGGGCGACGCCGAGGCGGGCGCCGCGCGTCGCGTGGAGCATCACATCGACTCCTGCGGCGCCTGCCGCGGCGAGTTCCACCGTTATCGCGAGATCGAGGGCGTGGTGGGCGCGCTCCGGCGCGCGCCGGCCGCGGCGGACAGCGTGGCCCGCGCGCGCGAGGGGCTCGAGTCGAAGCTGGCCGATCTGCGGTCGCGTCTGGTGTCGTACCGCGTGTTCCCGTCCCCGCTCGGTCACATTCTCATCGCGCGCTCGGAGCACGGGGTGTCGCTCGTCGAGTATCTCGACCGCGGCACGGATCCGAAGACGTCACGGCTGAGCCGGATCGGCGGCGTCGAGCTGCAGGAGGACGGCGCGGAGATCGAGACGCTCTATCGCGAGCTCCTCGAGTACCTGCGCGGCGACCGCACACGCCTGGAGTGGCCGCTCGATCTGCGTCTGGCGCGCAGCGACTTTCACCGCGCGGTGCTCCGCGCGACCGCCGCGATCCCGTACGGCGCGGTCACGTCGTACGCCGCCATCGCCGCCGAGATCGGCAAGCCGGCAGCGACGCGCGCGGTCGCGCAGGCGCTGCGCTGGAATCCGCTGCCGATCGTCGTGCCCTGCCACCGCATCATCGGCACCTCGGGTACGCTCACCGGCTACTCGGGCGACAAGGTCGGGCTCAAGCAGCAGCTCCTCGCCGTCGAGGGCATCCAGGCGGCCGGGACGCGCAGCAACTCGCGCGTCGCGCGGAACACGCTCTATCACTACGAGCGCAACGACCAGCATGAATACTGCCTGCCGACGTGCGGCGACATCGCGCGCCGGCCGATCGGCCCCGTCACCCTGCTGGCCTCGCGCGAGCTCGCTGGCGCGCTCGGCCTCGTGCCCTGCACGAGCTGCCGCCCGGATCTACACCCGCTCGCCGCGTAGCCTCGTTCGCCGGCCCGCCGTTTCACACCGGCCTCCCCGCGGTGTCATAGAGAGCAAGAAGGAGGAGGTCGACATGCAAGCTGGAGTGCTCGGCGCGTTGTCCCTGTTGGTGGCGCTGCTCCCGGTCGTGCTGATCGTCGCGGCGCTCTCGCTCTCGAGCTGGCGTCAACGTAGACGCCTCGCTGAGATCGAGCGGCAGATCGCGGTGACGGACGCGATCCACGCCGCGCTCGGCGCGGTGGTCTCGCCCGTCGTGCGCCGGTCGCTGTGGGGCGGCTGGCGGTTGACGATCCCCGCGCCGCTCGATCGGCCCGACACGATCACACAGATCCTGGAAGCCGCCTGTGGCGTCTTCAGCCCGTCGGAGCGGGCGAAACCCGGCCGCTTCGAGATCGTGCTGAGCCCGCAGGAAAGACCGGTGCCGCGGCGAGCCCGAGTGCTGGCCCCGGCCAGAGAGGAGTCGGTGTCATGGACATGAATATCTATCTGATCGAGTGGTGGGCGAAGGAGCGTCTCGGCGAGCTCCGGGCCGCGGTGATACGAGAACAGATCGCGGAAGCCGTGCGGCAGCGGCCGACCTTGCGCATGATGCTCGGACTGGCGCTGATCAGCCTCGGCCGGCGTCTGCAGGGTAGCGGCCGTCGCGACCCCGGCGGTCTTATCTCCGCCGCCTCCTAGCCGCGAACTGTCGGGGGAGCTCGAGCTCCCCCGATTATTTCCTCACGAAGCCGTTCTCTCGGTCGCTGGCCCGCGCCTGACGGGTGCGCTTGGACGGTGGGCCATAGCCCCCGCCGCCCGAGGACTCGATCAGGAACACGTCGCCCTGTCGGATGGGAACTCCGACTTCCTTGGTTTTTAAGACGCGGCTCGGACGTCCGCGCGATTCGAGCCGATAGCGATGCGGCAGGCCGTCCTTGCCGCCGAGGAGACCGTACGGGGCGTGGCGCACGCCGTCACCGGCGGTATTGGCGACCGCCGGATCCTCGATGTCGACCCGGAGTCGCAGCACCGCGCCGACGCCGCCGCGATGCATGCCGTCGCCGGCAGAGTCGGGACGGAACTCGTGGCGCTCGAAGGTCAGCGGGAACCGCGCCTCGGCGACCTCGACGCTGCCGAACTTGATCCCGCCGGCCGCCTGCCCTTCGCCCGCGGTTTCCCAGCCGTCGCCCGCCGCGCTCGCCCCGCCGCCGGGGCGGGCGTGGAACATGTGCCAGATGAACGGCTTGCGCGTGCGCGGGTTCACGCCCTTGATCGCGATCCGGAAGCGCCGGCCCCAGCCCGAGAGCACGCGGCCCGGGCACGCCGGCGCGAGCGCCCGGATCATCGCCTCGGCGATCTCCTGGGCGCAGTGATTCGTCGCCAGCGTCACCGGGGCCGGGGGGAACGGCCACACGATCGTGCCCTGCTTGGCGATCACCTTGACCGGCCGGAACGTGCCCGAGTTCTTGGGAGTCCGCGGGTCGATGAGATAGGCGAACGCCATGTGAACCGCCGACATCGTGTTGGGAAACGAGGAGTTGACGAACCCGGACACCTGCGGATGCGAATCGCTGAGGTCGACCGTCAGACCGTCGCCCTTCTTGGTCACGGTCGCGCGGATCCAGATGTCGGTGAACTCGTGGCCGTCGTCGTCCAGGATGCTCTCGCCGCGATAGACGCCGTCCTTCCAGGTCGCGACGCACGCGCGGGCCTGGCGCTCGGCGCCGTCGAGGATCTCGTCGATGGCCGCCAGCACCGTCGCGGCGCCGTAGTCGGCGGTCAGCGCGAGCAGGCGCCGCTCGCCGACGCGAGCCGAGCCGATCATGGCGCGCAGGTCGCCCATGAAGTCGTGCGGATGGCGGACGTTCGTCGTGATCATGCGGAGCACGTCGTCGCGAAGCTCGCCCGCGTCGTAGAGCTTCAGCGGGGTGATGCGCAGCCCTTCCTGCCAGATCTCGGTGGCGCCCGGGTTGTAGGCGCCGTGGGTCGAGCCGCCGATGTCGCTCTGATGCGCGCGGTTGACGGACCAGAAGGCGACCTCGTCGCCGACGAACACCGGCACGAACGCCGTCAAATCTGGGAGATGGTTGTTGCCGTGATACGGGTCGTTCAGGAGGTAGACGTCTCCCGGTCTCACCCGTCCCTTGAACGAATCGCGCACGGACTCGACCGCCCACGGGATCGCGCCCACGTGGATCGGCACGTGCTCCGCCTGCGCGATCAGCCGCGCGCCGGCGTCGCAGAGCGCCGTCGAGAAGTCACGGCTCGAGTTCAGGATCTGGGAGTACGCGGTGCGGAGCATCGCCTCGCCCATCTCCTGGACGATGGCCTCGAGGCGGTGCGTCAGGACCGACACGGTGACGGGGTCGCTCATGGCTTCCAGATCTACGCGATCGCCTCGTCGCGGTCAACCGGCTCGAGGGGCGCCGACGTCCGCCACGATACCGGGCGGGACCCGGTTGAGTATCATCGCAGGGTGCGCGACATCGAGCCGGCTCCCGCGGGATCGCTGAGCGAGGTCGCCGCGCTCTTCCTGAAGCTCGGCTGCGTCGCGTTCGGCGGGCCCGCGGCGCACATCGCGCTCATGCGCGACGAAGTCGTGACCCGGCGGCGCTGGGTGACCGAGCAGCAGTTCCTCGACCTGATCGGCGCGAGCAACCTCATCCCGGGCCCGACCTCGACGGAGCTGGCGATCTACCTCGGGTACGCGCGCGCGGGCTGGCGGGGTCTCGTCCTGGCCGGAACACTCTTCATCCTGCCGGCGTCGCTCGTCTCGCTGGCGATCGCCTGGGCCTACGTGCGCTACGGATCGACGCCGGAGGCGACGTGGCTTCTCTACGGGGTGAAGCCGGTCATCATCGCCGTCGTGGTGCAGGCGATCTGGGCCCTGGCGAGGACAGCGGTCAAAGGGTGGCTGTACGCGGCGGTCGGGGCGCTGGTTCTCGTGCTCTACGCCGCCGGCTTCAACGAGATCGTTCTGTTGCTCGGCGCCGGGCTTCTCGTCGTGGCCGCCCGAGCCGGCGGGCGTCTCAGCCGGCGGCCGCGCGCGATGGCGCTCTTGCCGATGGTCGGCGTTCCCGCGCTCCCGGCGGCGGCCGCCGGCGTCGCGGTCGACCCGCTCAGCTTGTTTCTGGTGTTCCTGAAGATCGGCGCGTTGCTCTATGGAAGCGGCTACGTGCTGCTCGCGTTCCTGCGCAATGACTTCGTGGTGCGTTTGGGCTGGCTCACCGACCAGCAGCTCATCGATGCCGTCGCGGTCGGTCAGCTCACGCCGGGACCCGTCTTCACGACCGCGACCTTCATCGGTTACCTGGTGGCCGGGACGACCGGCGCCGCGCTGGCCACCATCGCGATCTTCCTGCCGTCGTTCGTGTTCGTCGCCGCGGTCTCCCCGATCGTGCCCCGCCTGCGCGGCTCGGCCGGGATGAGCGCGTTCCTCGACGGCGTCAACGTGGCGGCCATCGGGTTGATGCTGGCGGTTACCTGGCAGCTCGCACGCAGCGCCGTGGTCGACTGGCCGACCGCCGGGCTGGCGCTCGTGGCGACGGTCCTCCTGCTGCGGTGGCGGATCAACTCGGCGTGGCTCGTCGCGGGGGCGGCGGCGATCGGCCTCGCGTTACGTGCGCTCGGTCGCTGAGCCGGGCGGCCGATGCCGGTGGTTGCGGCTCGACGGGCTCAGGCGACCTCGACCGCCGACCGTGGCGCAGCGGCCATCGAGACCAGCATCTCGAGGTGCTGGATATCGAACGGCTTGGGAACGTAGGCGAAGATGCCGCCCGCGAGCGCGTTCGCCGCGCTGCGATTGTCCTCGTTGCCCGTCAGCATCAGAACCGGCGTCTTGAGCCCGCGCCGGCGCATCTCGGTCAGGAGCTCGAGGCCGGTCATCCGCGGCATGTACATGTCGAGCAGGACCAGATCGAACTGACCGCGCTCGAGCGCCTCGAGACCCACGGCGCCGTCGCTCGCGGTCTCGACCGTGTAGGCGTGCTCGTGACGGAACAGACCGAGCGCGTCCCGCAGCATCCGCACGATCGCGGCATCGTCGTCGACGATCAGGACGTGTTTGGTGGAGCGCACGGTACCGGCGGTCATCTCAGAGACCTCCCACGAGGTTGCGGCCCCGCCGCTTGGCCTCGTACAGAGCGTGGTCGGCGCGCTTGATCAGGTCGCCGACGTTGCCCGGGTCGTCGGGGTAGCCGGCGACGCCGAAGCTGGCGGTCAGCGGTCCGTGCTGGAACGGGTAGCGCTCGATGATGGCGCGCATACGGTCGGCGTAGATGAGCGCGGCTGCCTTGGTGGTGCTCGGCAAGAGGGCGATGAACTCGTCGCCTCCGTACCGGGCCACGACCGAGTCGCGCCGTGACTGGCTCGCCAGGAGCTGCACGACCTGCTTGAGCACGTCGTCGCCGGCGCCGTGGCCCCAGCGATCGTTGATCGATTTGAAGCCGTCGAGGTCGAGCAGGATCAGCGAGAGCGGCTGCTGATATCGGGCCGCGCGGCTCACCTCTTCGTAGAGCCGGAGCATCAGATAGCGCCGGTTGTAGCCGTCGGTGAGCGGGTCCTTGAAGGACAGCTCTTCGAGCCGGGCGCTGCGGACGGCGATCGCGGCATACGCGGCGAACGCCCGGGCCACCTCTTCGAGGCGGGGATGAAACGGCACCGCCTGGCCGTCGACGCCGATCGCGTTGATCAGCTGCAGGACGCCGAGGTTGCGTTGCGCGGCATCCCGGAGCGGCGCGGCCAGCACCGAATGGGTCCGATATCCCGTCGTCAGGTCCACGCGCCAGTTGAACGAGTAGGGCGCGTCGCTGGGAATGCTATAGGCTTCGGGAATGTTGACGACTTCGCCCGAATTCGCGACGTAGCCCGCGAGGCTCGGCACGTCCAGCGGCAGGCGCTCGACTTCGATGCGTTGCTGCATCTCGCAGTCACCGAGTCGACGGTTGCCGGCTTCGTTCTGGACCACCGCGAAGCGGAGATGGGCGCCTTCGCGCAGGAAGAGCGTGGCCGCTTCCGCCCCGGTGAACCGCCGCGCCTGGGTCACGATCCGTTCGAGCACGGGGGCGAGCTCGTTCTCGCTGCTGATCGCGATGCCGAGCTGCAGGAGATCTTCGACCATTTGCGCCCCGTGGTCGGTCGGGGCCGAGGCCATGAATCCCGGGAACCTCAGGTCTCTCGTCCGGGTGCCCGGGATGTCCATGGTGCAGTGAGAGAAGCACGCTGAATGCCAGAGCGGAGACCGTCAGAACTACCTGAAATTCCGCTCAAACTGGGCCCTCACGGCTGCACTAACTGGTCGGCACTGGTCAGCTTCTGATCAGGCGGCGACTTTCCTCACAGCGGAACTTCTCTTCACGCCCGGGACGCCGCCAGCCCGGGCGTTCCGCGAAGGCTATCGGTCGACGGCGTCGACCTGCGTCATCGGCGCCTCGGCTTCCGGCTGGCTCGGCGCCTCCGCGATCGCGAGCAGTCGGTAGACCATCACCGCGTCCCGGACGCCCTTGACGCGCTCCGGACGTCCCGCGGCCACCTCGATCCTGGGCGCCACCCGGGCCAGGATCGCGTCGGTCAGCAGCACCTCGCCGCCAACCGTGAGCGCCTGGATGCGCGCGACCAGGTTCACCGCCGGTCCGACGACGCCGTACTTGACCCGCTCGGTGCTGCCGATGTTGCCCGCGACCACCGCCCCCACGTGGAGCCCGATACCCATGTTGAGATCGGGCAGGCCGCGCGGCCGGTTCTCGACGTTGAACTCCCGCAGGGCGCGCTGCATCGCGTGGGCGCAGCGCACGGCGCGCTCGGCGTCGTCCGGACGGCCGAAGGGCGCGCCGAAGAGCACGAAGATCCCATCGCCGATGAACTCGTTGATGATGCCGCCGTGCTGGATGATCACTGGCGTCATCTTCGCGAGGTAGTCGTTGAGCAGCCCGATCATCGCGGGCGCGCCGAGACGCTCCGAGAGCTCGGAGAATCCGCGGAGATCGGACATGAGCATCGCGACTTCGCGCACCTCGCCGCCGAGCTGCAGGGCATCGCGGTCGCGCAGGCAGCGCTCCGCGAGCTCGGGGCTGACGTAGCGCCCGAACGTCTCGCGGATGAAGTCGCGGTCCCGGAGCGCCTGCACCATGTCACCCATGGCCCGGGCCAGCACGCCGATCTCGTCGCGGCTCCGGGGCACCACGGTCACATCCAGATCGCCGTGACGGATCCGGCGGGCGTGACGTGCTAGCTCATGCAACGGACGCGCGATCCACCGCGCCACGACGACGCCACCGACGACCGCGAGAAGCAGCGCCAGCACCCCGAGCGCGAGCGCGACGCGGGCCTCGGCGTCGACGTGCTCGGTATAGTCGGTCGTGGGCACCACGACTTCGACCACCCACTGCAAATCACCGACGGAAATGGGCACCGCGCGCGCCAAATACGTCTCGCCCTGGTGCTCGAACTCGTACGTCGCGTCGTTCACTGGAGTCTGGCGCATCGCCGCGGCGGCGAGCTCGGCGTCGATGACCTGCCGACGCGAAGCGCCGGAGCCTTCGTGCCCGACCAGCAGGGCGCCCTGAGCCGTCGCGACGAATACGCGCCCGCGCGACGACACCTTCAGGTCTTTGAATGCGGTGGCCAGCCGGTCGAGGGAGAAATCGACGGTGAAGACGCCCCGCACGCCTCCCAGCAGGTCGAAGACGGGCGCCGCACACGTGATGCCGAGGCCACCGCCGGCGTAGAACTCGTACGGCTCCGTCCACACGGGTGCGCGCCGGGCTTCGGCTGCCCGGAAGTACGGTCGCTCGGTCGGACGGTAGCGGTGGTCGTCCGACCGGCGGACCGACTCGCGGCGGCCGTCGGCGAAGATACGGTCCTCCTGGAGCCTGATGCGTCCCTGATACGGAAAGCTCTTGTTCAGGTAGACGTTGTCGCGCGGGTCGCGCCAGGCGCCGAGGAAACGGTTCTGGCGATCCCCGTAGCTCACCCAGCTCAGGTGCGGGTGAGCGTGCAGCACGGCCAAGGCGAACCGCTCGAGCGCGCGATCGTCACCCTGATCGAGATACCCTTCCTGAACGAGCTCCGCACCCAGGCGCGCGGTGGCCGAGGCGTCCTCGAGCACCCGGTCGGCGTGCGCCGCGGTGAGCCGGGCGGCCTGAGTCATCGCCGCGTCGAGGAGCGCGCGCGACCGCGCCCGTTGCTCGCGCCAGGCCACGCCGCCGATGACCGCGCCGGTGAAACCGGTGAGCAGCACCACGAGACCCACGAGGGCCAGGGTGAACGGGGGTCGGTGCCGCAGCGGTCGGGTGAAGGTCGACAGACTGATCAGAGAGACCACCTTACCGTCTGCGACCCGATCGGGTCAAACTAAACGAGCGGTTCCGCGCGACGAGCTATGTCGCCGGGCGCGACCCTCCGTAGGCCTCGCTCGGGCCGTACCGGCTGTCCTCGAAGAGGAGCTTCGCGCGCGCACCCACGACCCGCCCCCAGTTCGCGAGCGCAGTCTCGCTGTACTCGCCGTCGGGTCGGGGCTCGTCGTCGAAATTGTCGTAGGTGTCGACGCCTCGCATGAGCATGGCCGGCTGGCGGACGCGCGCCGGCTTGGCCCAGGTCGGCAGCATCTCGACCAGCAGGAGGAACCGCCGGTCGGGGCCGTGGTTCGTCGCCGAGCCGTGCACGAGCGAGTTGTCGAACATCGCCATCTCGCCCGGCCGCAGCGCGAAGTCGACGGCGGTCGACTCGTCGAACGGCTCTGAGATGTACTGACCGCGCGCGAGGATGCTCCGAGGGTCGTCGGTCTCCTCGTGGCGCAGGATCCCCCACTTGTGCGAGCCGGGAATGCCGCGCAGACAGCCCTGCTGGCTGCCGCACTCCGAGAGCGCCAGCGCGCCGAGGACGACCGGGACGGCGGAGCCGTAAAACGAATCCTGGTGCCAGCCGGCAAAGGTTTCGCCGTCCGCCTTCTTCACCCGCCACGCCATGCTCCAGCAGCGCAGGTTGGGCCCGATCAGGTCCTCGAAGATGTCGAGGATGTACGGATCCTCGGCGATGTCGAGCACCCACGGACACAGGAGGTGGGACTTGGTCTTCATCTTCTTGATGTCGGTGACGCGCGCCTCCAGCGACTCGAACCGCTTGCGATAGTGGCCGGCGCGCTCCGCGCTCATCGCGCGCACCGGCGACAGGAATCCGTCCCGCTGGAACGACTGCACCTGGGCCTCGGTCAGGATCTTCGGCACGGCGTCATCCCTCCTGGTCCTTCGAGAAGAGCGCGTCGAGCTTGCCCTCGTACGCGTGGTAGTCGAGGAAGTCGTAGAGCTCCGCGCGTGTCTGCATGGTCGAGACGAGACGCTTCTGCGTGCCGTCCCGCCGGAGCGTTTCGTAGACGGCGAGCGCCGCCGCGTTCATCGCGCGAAACGCGGACAGCGGGTAGAGGACGATCGCGACGCCGGCCCCGGCCAGCTCGTCGACGGTGAACAAGGGCGTCACGCCGAACTCCGTGATGTTGGCGAGGATCGGGACGCTGACCGCGTCCGCGAACCGCCGGTACGCCGAGAGCTCGGACACCGCCTCCGGGAAGATCATGTCGGCGCCGGCCTCCACGCACGCGGCGGCGCGGTCGATCGCGGACTCGATCCCCTCCACCGCCAGCGCGTCCGTCCGCGCCATGATGACGAACTCGGGATCGGTCCTCGCGTCGACCGCGGCCTTGATCCGGTCGACCATCTCCGACTTCGCGACGATGGCCTTGCCCGGCCGGTGCCCGCAGCGCTTGGACTGCACCTGATCCTCGATGTGCATGGCGCCGGCGCCCGACGCGATGAGCGACCGCACGGTCCGCGCGATGTTGAACGCGCTGCCGAACCCGGTGTCCGCATCGACCAGGAGCGGCAGCCGGGTCACGCCGGTGATGCGCCGCACATCGGTGAGCACGTCGTCGAGGGTCGTGATGCCGAGATCGGGCAGCCCGAGCGACCCCGCCGCGACACCGCCTCCGGAGAGATAGATCGCCTTGAATCCGACGCGCTCGGCCATGCGCGCGGCGTAGGCATGGATGCACCCGACGACCTGCAGCGGCCGCTCGTCCGCCGCCGCGGCCCTGAACCGCGTCCCGGCCGATCCCTGACTCATGCCCAGACCATACAACAACCCGCGCACCTACGCCGACGGCCGGGCCGCGAGGGCCGCGTTCGTGGACGACTCGCGCATCGTTCGCGACTCGCGCGCCATCAGAAGGGCATGAGGCGGCGTGCGCTCGTGAACGATATGGCGCGCGAATGGCGGTGTCCGGCGCGACCGGAGATGTCACCGGGTAGCGATCGGGCCGTGCCAGAAATCCGTGGCTGAGGAGTGAAGGCAATGACGAGGAAACTGAAAGGAAAAGTGGCGGTCGTGACGGGAGCGTCCAAGGGGATCGGGGCGGGCATCGCGAAGGCGCTGGCGGACGAGGGCGCTTCAGTGGTCGTCAACTACGCCTCCAGCAAGGAGGGCGCCGACCGTGTGGTCGCGGAGATCGCGGCGCGCGGCGGCATCGCGCTCGCGGTGCAGGGCGACGTCTCGAAGCCGGCGCACATCGAGCGCCTGTTCTCGGAAGTGAAGAAGGCCTTCGGCCGACTCGACATTCTGGTCAACAACGCCGGCGTCTACGAGTTCTCGCCGCTCGAGGCCGTGACGGAGGATCTGTTCCACAAGCAGTTCAACGTCAACGTCCTCGGTCTCCTGTTGACGACGAAGGAGGGCGTGAAGCACATGGGACCCGAGGGCGGCAGCGTCATCAACATCGGCTCGGGCGCGAGCTCGATGCGGCCCCCGAACTCGGCGGTGTACACGGCGACGAAGGCGGCCGTCGACGCGATCACCGGCGTGCTGGCGAAGGAGCTCGGCCCGCGGAAGATCCGCGTGAACTCGATCAACCCGGGGATGATCGAGACGGAAGGGGTGCACACGGCCGGCTTGGTCGGAAGCGACTTCCAGAAAATGGTCGAGACGCAGGCCCCGCTTGGGCGCGTGGGACAGCCGGACGATATCTCGCCGACGGCCGTCTACCTGGCGTCGTCCGATTCGAAGTACATGACGGGAGAGACGCTGCTGGTGTCGGGCGGTTTGAAATAACGGCTGCCGGCCCCGGCACTTCCGCGGGCGCAGGGGCGAAACAGGCCGGAGGCCGAGGCAGCCGTCGTCTCCGCGCCACGCCCGACTCAGAAAAACGATGGATAGGGCTCGGCGCTCCGTCCCGGGCGCTGGTGAGACGGCTGGAGCATCCCGTAACGCCCTTCGAAGAAGAGCAGCGGCGGCGCCGCCTCGCGGACCGCCAGCTTCTGGACTTCGCCGACGAACAGGGTGTGATCGCCGCAGTCGTAGGAGTGCTTGATGCGGGCCGCGAGCGTCACCGCGGCCTCGGCGAGCACGGGGACGCCGCCGAGCTCGGTGAAAGCCGGCGCGAAGCCCGCGACGGCCTGCCCGGCGAAGTGACGGCTCGCCGGCTCCTGGCCCTGATCCAGGATGCTGACGCCGAACCGCCGCGCACCGGCGAGCCTCGCGTGCATGCGCGCGTGGCGTCCCACCGACACGACCACCAGTGGCGGCTCGAGGGAGCCCGACATGAACGCGTTGGCGGTCATCCCGTGCGGCGCCTTCCGGGGGCCCGCCGTCAGCACGATCACACCCGTCGCGAACCGGCTGAGCGCCTGGCGGAAGACGCGGTGATCGAACGGCCGCCGCATCAGCGCGGCGCGGTCAGCCCGGTGACGTTGATCAGGTCCTTGGCCTTCCACCCGTCAACGTCGTATTCGGCCATGCAGCTCTCGGCGAACTGCTTCCAGCGATCGTACTGGCCCGAGGCGAGTGCGCCGAACAGCGCGTAGCGCCGGATCTCCTCGTGACTGCCGGAGTAGTTGATCTCGTAGAGCTCGTGCCGGCCGCCGAACTCGGTGCCGACCGCGTCCCACAGGAGCTTCATCAGCTTGACCCGCTCGACCGCGTCGACCCCGCCCGAGCCGCGCATGTAGAGGTCGAGATACTTGCGCAGATCGGCATTCTTGAAGTCGCGGGCGTGCGAATTGAGGTAGATGAGCCCGCTGGCCACCGTCTTCTCGATCAGGTTCTTGATCTGCACGTAGGCCTCCGGCGCCAGCACCTGGTATGCCGCCGCCGGCTCCATGGCCGGCAGGATGCAGCCGCCCGTCCACGGATCCCCGCTCTTGGCCATCGCATCCGACAGGCCCCAGATCATGTTGCGCCACGCAATCACCTCGCCGATGTTCGCCTCGACCCCGCGGAACGAGCGGGCCCCGGTGATCTCGGTGGCCTTGATCATGAGCCCGGTGATGAAGTCGAGCTTGACCGCCAGGCGCGTGCAGCCGTGGATGAGGGCGCGCGGCAGGAACCCGGTGCGCGGGAAGAAGTTGTTGGCCTTCTCGACGTCGGCGTGCACGAACACGTCTTCCCAGGGCACGAACACGTTGTCCATGACGAAGATCGCGTCGTTCTCGTCGAGCCGGCTCGACAGCGGATAGTCGAACGGGCTCCCGAGCAGGGCGGCGCGCATCTCGTTCGACACGCGGCAGATGAGCTTCACGCCTTTGGCGTTCGTGGGCACCATGAACACGATCGCGAAGTTCTTGCCCTGTACCGGGATGAGCCCGTGATGGGCGACGAACGTGAAGTGCGTCAGCGCCGAGCCCGTCGCGACGACCTTGGCCCCGGAGACATAGATCCCGGCGTCGGTCTCCTTGGTGACGTGCGCGCAGATGTCGGTGGGGCCGCCCGGCGCGCCGGGAGCGAGGTTGCGGTCGACCGGCGGGTGGATGATCGCGTGGTTGATGAACGGCACGCGCTCCTGCGAGTACTTGTACCAGCGGCGCGCGTTGTCCTGATAGGGCGCGTAGAACTCGGCGTTCGCGCCGAGCGTGCCCAGGAACGCCGCCTTGTAGTCGGGCGACCGCCCCAGCCACCCGTAGGTGATCCGCGCCCATGCCGCGATCGCGTCGCGCCCGGCCACCTGCTCCTCGATCGTGGTCGGCGCCCGGAAGTACCGGTGCGTGAAGCCGCCCCACTCCGTGCGCTCCGTGAGAACGTGCGCGCCGCGCTGGTGATCCTCGTGGAGCGCATCGTAGAGGCGCGCGAGCATGCGGGCGCAGTTCTGGAACGCCGGATGCGTGGTGATGTTCTTCACGCGCTCGCCGTAGATCCAGACCTCGCGGCCGTCGTCGAGGCTGGCGAGGAATTCCTTGCCGGTGTACGGAAGCGTCGGCTTCTGGCCGGCGGCCGGCGGGACCGCCTCGTTCCGTTTCGCGGATTTCGGCTTGGCGGGCTGAGCCATGATCACACCCCCTGGGGATTCGACCCACGAACCTCCGACACTAATACCCGGGATCGGGGCTCGGTCAAGACCGAAATCCGGCCGCCGTCACCGCGCAGCGCGCGCCGCCGAAGAGCCGCCCGAGCCACGCGCGCGGGGCGAAGCGGGTCGCGGCGTCGTCGAAGAGCGAGTAGAACACCGGCGTCGCCAGGAGGGTCAACAGCAGCGACAGCATCTGGCCGCCGGCGATCACCGACCCGATCGCGCGATTGTCGCCGGCGCCGACCCCCCGCGAGACCAGCAACGGAAGCATGCCGGCCACGAAGGCGAAGGTTGTCATCAGGATGGGCCGGAGCCGGTCGCGGTTGGCCTGCAGGATCGCCTCGTCTCGCGGCATCCCCTGGGCGCGCAGCGCGATCGTGTGATCGATCTGCAGAATGGCGTTCTTCTTGACCACACCGAAGAGCACCAGCAGGCCGAGGGCCGTGTAGATGTTGAGCGACTGCCCGAAGGCGACGATCGATAGGAGCGCGAACGGCAAGGTCAGCGGCAAGGCCAGCAAGATCGTGACCGGGTGCAGCCACGACTCGAACTGGGCCGCCAGGACCAGGTACATGAAGACGATCGACAGCACGAAGGCCAGGAGGAAGTTCTTCGCCGCCTTGCCCATCTCCTTCGAGGTCCCGGTGGTGCCGGTCGCGTAGGTCGAGTCGAGCTTCAGTGCCTTCACCTCGCGCTGGATCGCCTCGAGCGCCGCCTGCTGAGAATAGCCGGTGCGCATGTTCGCGGTGATCGTGACCTGCCGCCGCCGGCCGAGCCGGTCGACCTGCGAGGGCCCCTGGGTTTCCTCGAACGAGGCCACGTGGTCGAGACTGACGGCGCCGAGCCGGGTGGACGGCACGCTCATCTGGCTCACGCTGTCGGAGCTCGTGCGCCACGACGGAACGGCGCGCGCGTGGACCTCGTATTGCTCGCCGCCCTCGTTGTAGGTGGAGATCTTCTGGCCCGCGACCATCGTCTGGAGCGTCGAGGCCACGTCCGCCACCTGCACGCCGAGGTCGCCGGCCTTGGCGCGGTCGAGCTTCACCGACAGCTCGGGCTTGCCCAGCACCAGGGTCGTGTCGATATCGACCACGCCCGGGGTCTTACTCAGCGCCGCGGCGATCCGCTGGGAGTACTCACCGAGCTTGCGCAGATCGGGGCCGCTGACGAAGAAGGCGACCTCCTTGTTGGTGAAGCCGCCGCCGGAGATCGCGGCCACCTGCGAGACGCTGGTGCGCAGATTGTCGGCGGCGAATCGCGGCAGGATCTGCGTGCGGACCTCGTCCATGATCTGGAACTGGGCCCGCGTGCGCTCCTCGACCGGCACCAGCTTGACGAAGACCCGGCCGACGTTGGCGGTGCGTCGCTCGTCGTCGCCGACGAGCACGATCGTGTAGGCCACGCCCGGCAGACGCTTGACCTCGCGGCTCACCCGCGTGGTGATCAGCTCGGTCTGCTCGACGGTGGTCCCCTCGGGCGCGCGCAGGCTCACCTCGAACTGTGATTCGTCGTTCTTCGGCAAGAAGTCCTTGCCGCCGAAAATGAAGAGGGGGACGACCGAGAGCAAGGTCACGACGCTCGCGAGCACGACGACCCAGCGGTGCGCCATCGACCAGGCCAGCACGCGCGCGTAGCCCGTCTCGATCCAGCCGAAGATCCGCGAGTCCCTCGAGCCGTGCCGCGCGTTGCGGTCGATCGAGAGCCAGCGGCTGGCCATCATCGGCGTGAGCGTGTAGGCCACCAGGAGGCTGATCAGGATCGCGAACGCCATCGTGAGCCCGAAGGAGTTCATGAACCGCCCGACGATGCCGCCCATGAAGGCCACCGGCAGGAACACCGCGATCAGCGACAAGGTGGTCGCGAGCACCGCGAGGCCGATCTCGCGCGTGCCCTCCAGGGCGGCCTGGATCGGCGGCAGGCCCTTCTCTTCCATGAGGCGGTAGATGTTCTCGAGCACGACGATCGCGTCGTCGATCACGATGCCGACGGCGAGGGTGAGCGCCAGCAGGGTCATGATGTTGAGCGTGAAGCCCATGACCCACATCAGGGCGAAGGTGCTGATGATCGAGGTCGGGATCGCGATGGCGGCGATCACCGTCGAGCGCCAGTTGCGCAGGAACAGCAGCACGACGAGCGCCGCCAGGAAGGCGCCGACGACCAGGTGCTCCTGCACCGTGTCGACCGAGGCCTTGATGTACTCGGACTCGTCGCGGACGATCCGGAGCGCGTAGCCGGCCGGCAGGCGCGTCTGAACCTCGGCGAGCCGCTCCTTCACGCCGTCGATGACCGCGACGGTGTTGGTGCCGGACTGCCGGCGGATGGCCAGCAGCACGGCGGGGTTGCCGTCGATGTTGGCGGCGGTCTCGACCTCCTCGGTGCCGTCCTCGGTCCGCGCCGACGTCGCGCAGCTTGATCTGGCGTGCCGTTCCGCGTCGCGACGACCAGCCCGTCGAACTCGGACACCGCGTCGACGCGGCCCTTCATGCGCACCGTCAGCTCGCGCGACCCTGGCTTCACCGTGCCGCCCGGGAGCTGGAGGTTCTGGTTGCCGACGGCGCGGGCGACCTCGGCCGACCGTGAGGTTGTAGGCGCGCAGCCGCGCCGGGTCCAGCCAGAGGTTCACCTGCCGGGCGCGGCCGCCGACGATCGTCACCTGCCCGACGCCGGCCAGCGACTCGATCTCGCGCCGCAGGGTCTTGTCGGCGAACTCGGTGATCTCCCGGATGGGCCGGTTCGCGGCCGACGCGACAGATAGAGGATCGGGCGCGGCGTCGGCGTCGACCTTGTCGATGATGGGCTGGTCGATGTCCCGCGGCAGATCGGCCAGGATCTGGTTGATCTTGTCCCGCACCTCCTGGGCGGCGACGTCGACGCTCTTCTCCAGCGAGAACTGGATGAAGACCTGCGAGACGCCCTCGGTCGGAGATCGAGCGGAGCTCCTCGATGCCGGAGATCGTGTTCGACGGCCCGCTCGATCCGGTCGGTGATCTCCGTCTCGATGTCCTCGGGCGCGGCGCCCGGTCTGGCGCGTCGTGACCGAGACCGTCGGGAACTCCACCTTCGGGAACCGGTCCACGCCCAGGTTGAAGTAGGAGAAGATCCCCACCACGACCAGCGAGAGGACGAGCACCGAGGCGAAGACCGGTCGCTTGATCGAGACCTCGGCCAGCCACTGCATCGCTAGAGCCCTTTCCGTTCCGTCACGGCGCTGCCATCGGCCAGCCCGGCGGGCGGCTCGGACGGCCACGCGCTCGCCGACCTGAAGCCCGCGCACGATCTCGTACTGGCCCTCGACCTCGCGGCCGAGCTGGACGAACCGCTGCTCGGCGCGATCATTCTTGATGACGAACACCTGCGAGACACCCGCCTCGGTTCGCACCGCCGACACCGGCACGAACGGCATCGGGGACGCGGCCGGCAGCTCGATACGCGCGGTCGCGAAGAGCCCGGGCTGAAGCTCGTGGGCTCGGGTTCGGCACGAGCGCCTCGACCACCAGGGCGCGCGACTCGGCCTTGAGGGCGGGTCCCACGTACGCGATCGTGCCCTCGAAGGTCGCGGCCGGGATAGGTCTGCACCCAGAAGGCGACCTTCTGGCCCCGCTTGACCGACGTCGACCGCCGCCTCCGGCACCGCCAGCTCGACGCGCAGCGGGTCCACCGCGCACGAGCGTCGCGATCTTCGTCGCCCCGCTGGACGTACTGGCCGATGTTGACGTGCTGCTCCACGACCAGCCCCGCGTACGGCGCGCGGATGGCCGTGTCGGTCAGCGGTCTTGCGCGCCATGGCGACCCGCGCGCGCTGAGCCTGCAAGCGTCTGGTAGATCTGGCGCGCCTCGTTGACCTTGGCGTCGAGCTGCTCCTTCTGCGCCAGGATAGTCGGTGCGCTTGAGGTCGTGATTCGGATCGCGAGACGAGCTCCCTGCGCGACCAGCCGCTCGTAGCGCTGGTACTCGAGCTCCATGCGCTCGCGGCGTCACCCGCGCCTGGCGCACCTCCGGCGTCTGCGAGCGCGTCGAACGCCTGACCGGGGGCGAGCCCGAGCTTCGCGCCGTGGTCTGCGCCTCGACCGCCTCGGCCTCAGCAGCTGGTTGAGCGCGTCCTGCTGATCGAGCTCGGCCAGCACGGCGCCGGTCTCGACCACCTGGCCGCGCTCGACGTTCGACGCGCACCACGCGCGCCGCGGTCTCCGCCGCGACCTTGGTCTGGGCGTCGGCGTTCAGGGTGCCCGTCACGTCGAGCGCGCGCGGCAGCGCCCGCGCCTCGGCCGCGCCGGCCTCGACCGCGATCGGGAGGGGCTGGCGTCGCCGGCGCCGCGGGCTCATCGGCCTCCGAGTTGCGTGCAACCGGCCAGCGAGCCAGGCCGCCGCGAGCAGCATGACCGCCGCGGCTCCGAGCCAGCTCTTGTCCTGAACGCGTCCGTCGTCTCATCGCGATCGCCCCTCGTGCCGCCGGCCTCGTCGGGCATCGCGAGCCGGCAGATGCGGTCCTCGAGGCTGGCGCCGAGCTCGGCCAGCATCGCGCGCGGCGCGCGCCGGAGCGCGTTCCATCTCCGCGGGCAAGAGATCGAGTCCGGCACGCAAGGCTCGTGCCGCTCCGGATCGCGGAAGAACTCTCTGCGGAATGTCTCGTCGGTGACCATCTTGCCCAGCGCCCGCTCCACCGACCGCTGACTCATGCCGTGCCCTCCGTCGCCGCGTCTGAGAGCAAGCCTGACGCGCCGTCCGGGGAACCGTTCGGAACGTCTGGAAATGACGCGGGCTCTAGCGGCACGCTCGACGTGGATGCAGCAGGTCCGCGCACTGTCGACTATCGCCGCGGGCCGGCTGCGGAGATATTCGACAAACTGCAGGGAAATCTACAGGCGGTCGCGCGCACGGAGATCGTCAGCGTCGGGCACGAGCCGAAGCGGACGCCGAGGAGGCGTCAGTCCAGGCCGAAGCGCTTCATGCGCGTGTAGAGCTGCGCCCGGGTGAGTCCGAGGGCCTTGGCGGCGCGCGACTTGTTGCCGCGCGCCTTCGCGAGCAGCGTCGGCGACCATCTGGCGCTCCCATTCGGCGAGCGACGCCCCGGCGGGCGGCGCGGTCGACGGCGACCGAGCCGACTCCGACGGGGCCGCGTCGGCGCTGCGGCTCGGAGCGCGCGCGCGATGCCGAGCTCGGCCGGCCGTGATCAGGCCGCCCTCGGAGACGATGAGCGCGCGCTCGACGGCGTTCTGGAGCTCGCGGATGTTGCCGGGCCAGCGGTGCGCGAGCAGCGCCTCGCGCGCGTCGCGGCTGAGCCCCGCCTCGCCCTTGCCCATGCGCGCGCCGAGCGCGCGGACGAAATGATCGGCGAGCGAGCAGCACGTCGTCGCCGCGCTCGCGGAGCGGCGGCAGCCGCACGGTGAAGACGTTGAGCCGGTAGAACAGGTCCTCGCGCAATCGCCCGGTCGCCACCGCCTCCTCCAGGTCGCGGTTGGTGGCGGCGATCAGCCGCACGTCGGCCCGCAGGGTCGCCGTGCCGCCCACCCGCTGGAACTCGCGCTCCTGCAAGACGCGCAGCAGCTTGGCCTGCACGGACGGCGTCAGCTCGCCGACCTCGTCGAGGAACAGGGTGCCGCCGGCGCGCCAGCTCGAAGCGCCCGGGCTTCTGGCGCTCGGCCCCGGTGAAGGCGCCGCGCTCGTGGCCGAACAGCTCGGACTCGAGCAGCGCTTCGGGCAGGGCCGCGCAGTTGACGGCGACGAACGGCCCGTCGGCGCGGCGCGCTCGCCTGGTGGATCGCGCGGGCGACGAGCTCCTTGCCGGTGCCGCTCTCGCCGGTGATGAGCACCGTGGTCTCGGTCGGCGCGACCTTGGCGGCGAGCGAGAGCGCCTCGCGCAGGGCCGGCGAGCGGCCGATGATCCGGTCGAAGCCGTAGCGCTCCCCGAGCGACTCCCGCAGCGATTCCAGACGCTGCCTCGAGCCGCCGCGCCTCGCTGCTCGGCGAGGGCCAGCCGCCGCTGCTCGTCGGCCAGCCGCTGGTGCTGGAGCGCCAGCACGACGCGCGTCGGCGACGTGGCGAGCGATCTCCACGTCGGCGGCGTCGAACCAGTACGGCCGGCGCTTGCCGAAGTAGAGCGCGCCGCCGACCATGCCGCCGCGCAGGAGCGGCACGCCGAGGGCGGAGCGCGCGCCGCCGTCCAGCATGAGACGGTCGCCCGGGAGTCGCGGATCGAGCTCGGCGAGCGGCGTCGCTGACGAGGATCGTCTCGCCCGCTCGGATCTTGTCGGCGAACGAGAAGCCGTCGAGATCCATCCGCCAGGGCGCCGGCAGCGTGGGCGGGGGCGCTGTCCACCTCGGCCAGTCGCTCGAGCTCGCGCCCGCTCGACGAGAACAGGCAGATCCCCATGACGTCGAAGTCGAGCGCCGGCCGCACCGCCTCGGCGAGTCGGTCGAACACGTCCTTGACGTCGAGGCTCGCCGCCAGCGCCGGGCCCGAGCGCGTCGAGCGCGTGCAGGCGGCTCAGGCGCCGGCGCTCGCGCTGGAGCTGCACGACGTTCTGGATGAACGGCGCGATGAGGTCGGCGACCTGCGGTCCTCTCGCCGCGTGATCGGCGCCGTACGTGCCGGGAGTCAGGCTGCTGGCGGCGAGGCCGCCGATCACGCGCCCGCCGCTGTGGAGGGGCAGCAGCAGGGCCGAGCGGAAGCCGGCCTCGCGCACCACGTGCTCGACCGAGCCTTCGATGGCGAAGCCGTAGTCGTCGCGCAGCTCGTCGAGCCGCAGCACGCCGCCGCCGAACATGGCGGCGAGCGCGCCCTGGCCGACGGCTAGCGTCCCGCCGGGGAGAACCCGGTCGTGTAGTGCGCTTCGTGCAGCACGGGGCCCGTTCGCGGCGTGCTCGGCGAAGACCGTGAAGGTGCGGCGGTCGTCGTCGAGATAGGCGATGACCAGCCGGTCGTGAGGGATGAGCCGCTGGAGCTTGGCCGAGAACTCCTCGAGGAACTGCCGCGGATCGAACGCGTCCTGCATGGACCGCCCGATGGCCGCCAGACAGGCCACGAGGTCGGCGAGGACCGCGCTGGTGTCGTGAGCGGAGCTCATCGACAGAGACGATATCACTTCCGTCGCGCTCCCGGAGTGTGACTTCGACCTCGTCCCGGCGTTGTTACAAGGCAACAGGGTCAGCTCCGACCGAGGAGGACGACGATGGCCCTGAACCTCCGGGACTTCCTCACGGCGCTCGGCGACGACCTGATCCGCATCGACGACGAGATCGATCCGATCACCCAGGCCGGCGCGCTCTGCTCGGCGGCGCCCCGTCCGATTTGCTGAGCCGGCTCACCGGATTCCCGGGCTGGAAGCTCTGCGACATCCTCGTGAAGGATCGCGCGCGCCAGGCCAAGGCGCTCGGCACCTCGCCCCAGCACGTCGTGCGCGAGCTCTCCGACCGCATGTTCACGCGGGTGCCCGGCGGCTCGAAGCTCGTGCCCGACGGGCCGTGCAAGGAAGTGAAGCTGCTCGGCGCCGACGCCGACATCACGAAGCTCCCGATCCCGATCCACTCCGAGGGCGACGCGGGCCGCTACCTCGGCTCCGGCGTCACGATCACGCGCGATCCCGAGACCGGCGTGCGCAACGAGGCCATCATCCGGGCGCTCGTGCGCGGGCCGCGGAAGATGGGCTTCTGGATGGCCGCGCGCCACAACTGGGCGCACCTGATGAAATACCAGGAGCGAGGCCTGCCGGCGCCGATGGCGTTCGCCATCGGTCTGCATCCCGGCTACGAGATCCTCGCCAACTTCAGCGGCCGCCACGAGGGCTACGACGAGCTCGAGATGGGCGCGGGCGTGCTCGGCGAGACGCTCGAGCTCGTGAAATGCGAGACGATCGACCTCGAGGTGCCCGCGCAGGCCGAGATCGTGATCGAGGGCGTCGTGCCGCCGGGCGTGCGCGAGCCCGAGGGACCCTTCGGCGAGTTCACGGGCTACAGCAAGGGCGCCGAGGGCCCGGCGCCGGTCTTCGAGGTGACGGCGATCACGCGCCGCCGCGACGCGATCTATCGCCACATGCAGGCGACGGTCTTCACCGATCACCAGCCGCTCGTCTCGGTCCCGATGGAGGCGAGCCTCTACCGCCGGCTCAGCGAGATCCACGGCCGCACCGAGATCCACGACGTCTACATCCCGCCGTGGGTCACGATGTTCACGGTGTTCGTGCAGATGACGCCGCGCTGGGACGGTCAGGCGCGCGACGTGCTGCTCGGCGTCCTGTCGAGCCCGTACCTGCACCCGAAGATCGCGATCGCGGTCGACGAGGACGTGAACATCTACGATCCGCGCGAGCTCTTCTGGGCGATCTCGACGCGCGTGAACCCCGAGCGCGACGTCATCACGATTCCGCACGAGCGCATCCACCCGCTCGACATCTCGGCGCCGAACGTGGACCGCTCCGAGGTGACGGTGATGCGCGTCGGCGGCAAGATGGCGATCGACGCCACGAAGCCCCCGCTCTGGCGCAAGAAAGAGCGCGACGAGTTCACGCGCATCAAGCCCAAGGGCGCCGACGATCCGGCGCTGCAGGCCCTGCTGGCACGACTGGCATCGATGTCGTGAACCGCGGCGAGCGCCGCCGGCGATCGAGAGCCGCTCGCGCGGCTTCGCCGGCCGCCGACCGCTGGCTCCTGCCGCTGATCGTCGCCGCGTGCACGGCCCTGGCCTTCGCGCCTGCACTCCTGAACGGGTTCGTCGACTGGGATGACCTCGACACCCTGACCGAGAACCCCTTCTACCGCGGGCTCGGGTGGCCGCAGCTCAGTGGATGTGGACGACGACCCTCATGGGCCAGTACATCCCCGTGACGTGGATGACGCTCGGCCTCGACTACGTCGTCTGGGGGATGGATCCAGTCGGGTATCACCTGACGAGTCTCCTGCTGCACGTCGCCAACGCCGGCCTCTTCTATCTCGTGGCCCTGCGTCTTCTCGCTCTCGGAATCGCCGACGGAGCGTCGGCGAACGACTTCAGCATCCGACTCGGGGCGGCGTTCGCCGCGCTCGTCTTCGGCGTCCATCCGCTGCGGGTCGAGTCGGTCGCGTGGGCCACGGAGCGCCGCGACGTCCTCTGCGGCTTCTTCTGGCTCCTGGCGACTCTCGCCTACCTCCGGTACGCCCGCGGGCACACGGACCGAGCCGGTCGACGGGCGGAAATGGTACGGGATCTCGTTCGGCTGCTTTTGCCTCGCCGTCCTGTCGAAATCGATGGCGGTGACGCTCCCGGCCGTCCTCGTCATCCTCGACCTCTACCCGCTCCGCCGGCTCGGTGCACGTCCGCGATCGTGGCTCGAGCGCTCCGCGCTTCGTGTCTGGCTCGAGAAGCTCCCGTTCTTCTTGGTCAGCGTCGCGGGCAGTGTGATCGCCGTCCTCGCCAACCAGGGCAATCTGCACTCGCGGGCCGAGCTCGGCGTGGTCGAGCGCCTGGCGATAAGCGCCTACCAGGTGGTCTTCTACCTCTGGAAGACCATCGCGCCCGTTCAGCTGGCGCCCCTGTACGAGCTCAGGAGCCCCATCGTCGCGCTGAGCTGGCCCTTCGTGCTCAGCGCCGTCGTTGTCACCGCGACGACGGCCTTCGTGCTCCTCGCGCGTCACCGCTGGCCCGGCATCGCGGCCGCCTGGTTCGCGTCGCTGGTGATGCTCGGGCCCGTATCGGCCATCTTTCACAACGGCCCACAGATCGCGGCCGACCGATACACCTATCTCCCGACTCTTCCGTGGGCGGTTCTGGCGGGCACCGCCCTCGCGATCGGATGGCGGGCCTCGCCTCGGGCGGGCGCCCTCGTCAAGACAGCTATGTCTCGCGGGCCGGCGGTCGCCGTGGCGATCCTCGGCGTCCTCACGTTCGTCCAGACGCAGATCTGGCACGACGCCGGGCGGCTGTGGTCCCACGCGCTCCACGTCTCACCTTCCTTCGTCGCCCACTACAATCTCGGGGTCCATTTCGATCGGTACGCCGAATGGAGCACGGCGATCGATCACTACCGCCAGGCGCTACGCATCAAGTCGGATCCCGACGCCCACTACAACCTGGGCGTGGACCTCGCCAGGCAAGGCGCGTGGAACGAGGCGATCGCGCAGTATCGGGAAGTTGTACGGATCCAGCCGCAGCACGCGGCGGCCCACTACAACTGGGGAATCGCCCTGGCCAGGCAAGACAGATTGGACGAGGCGGTCGCCCACTACGAGCTGGCTCTGCGGTTCAAGCCCGATTTCGCGGCCGCCCACAACAACTGGGGCGCCGTCCTCGCGCGACAGGGACGCTGGACCGACGCGATCGGCCACTATCAAGCGGCGGTGCGGCTTAAACCCGATCACGCCGAAGCCCACAACAACTGGGCAGGCGCGCTCGCCCATCTGGGCCGCTGGGACGAAGCGATCGCTCACTTCCGCGAGGCGCTCCGGATCAAGCCTGGCTTCGCCGAGGCCCGCGGGAGCCTGGAGCAGCTGCTCGCGTCTCAGGCCGCGCGAACGCGGGCATCCGAGCGGTGAGCTACCGCATCTCGCCCTCGGTCATGCCGTAGGCTCGGAGCATCACCGCCGGCAAGCCGCGATGAGCGTAGTACTCAGCTCACGCGCGCGAGCGGCGCTCGCCTCGCGCGCGTGGCTCGACTCACGCCGCGGAGGCGCGGCGTGCGCGGCGACGACGCGGCCGCTCGATCTTCTGCAGCGGGCGCCGCGCCGACAAGCCGACCATCCGCGCGGCGCTCATGCCGGCGCGCTGCACCGCGTTGGCCGCGCCCTGGGCGGCGCCGACGGCGACTCGGCCCACCCCGCCGCCGACTTCACGCCCGGCGTCGACGGCGCCGTTGGTGGCGCTCATCGCGAGCCGCCCGAGATCGCCGCCGATCTCTTCGGCGGCTCTGATCGATCCGCGGACGGCGCTGACCGCGGTGGTTCCGATCTCGGCGCCGACCTCCTGAACGCCTCGAACCGCGGTGACGGCCGTCTCGGTCAAGGCGTGCACGAGACCGACCGACAGGGCTTCGGCGCCGTGGAGCGTCGTGCGAAGGGCGTCGGGCACGCGCTCGACGTTGAACATTTTCGTCGTGGGAATCGGCGCGACCGCTATGCGTGTACGACTCATGGCTCGTCTTGGCATCGCTGACAATCCCCCTCTAGCACCTCGTGAGATAGTGACATTGTGAAAGCACAGCGCGGGCAGTCAAACGCTCGCTCGATACGCGGTGTGAATTTTTTTCAGCCCCGCAACAGATTTCACGACTGTAACACGAAACGTAACAATCGCCCCGCAACCCGGCTGGTAGCCTCCACGGCAGATCAGGAGGGTCCACGATGGCATTTCATCCGACGTCTTTTCTTCTCGGGCTTGGCGCCGCGCTCGTCGTTCCGCTCTTCACACGGGTCCTCCGTCCGCTGGCCGTCGAAGCGGCGGTCGCCGGCATGGGAATGGTCGAGGAGGGACGCCGCCTCGTCGCCGAGCAGATGGAAACGCTCGAGGACATCGTGGCTGAAGCCCGCGCCCGCCGCGAGGAAGAGTGCTCGCCGAGGGTAATGGGCATCACGCCGAGGCCGCGAGCTCGAGGTCGCGGGCGCCGGAGACGAGGCGGACCGGGTCGGCTCCCGGCGGCGCGCCAACGGCGGCGACGGCGCGCGTCCTGAGATGTCTACCGTGAGCGCCGCGACGAGCGGGCGGACGCGCCGCGCGCGGTCGGCATCGTCCACGACATCCCCGGACGCCTGCGTCTGCGGCTGCCGCCGGGCGCGAGCACCGCGGGGCTCGGCGACTCATCGACCGCCTGACGGCGCACAGAGCTCGGTCTGGTCGCCTCGTACGCGAAGTCTCCTGATCCGCTACGACGCGGGCGTCCTCTCGCCGGACGAGATCACGCGGGCCGTTGCCGAGCACGCCGACCTGACTGCCCGCTCGCCGAGCCTCCCCACGCGGCGCTCGACGGCCGGTCCCCGGTGGCCGCCGGCGATCGTGGATGTGTTCAGCGATCTGAACGCGCGCGTGGCGCGCAAGACCCGCGGGACGGCTCGATCTCGCGATCCTGCTCCCGGTCGGCCTGGCGCTCTGGGCGGGCCGACAGCTCCTGCGCGGTCCGATCACGCCGCTCGCCTGGACGTCGGCGCTCTGGTACGCGCACGGGCTTTTCCGCGACTACAACCTTCCCGCGCGAGCAGTAGAGAGCGCATGCGCCGCACGATCGCCCACTCGGTCCGTGGGCGCCTCCGCGTCCGCTATCCCGGCCCATTGGCTCGAGCCGCGCTGCGCCGCGATCGAGTCCGGCTGAAGACGCTGCCCGGCATCCGGGCCGTGCACGGCCGGCCGCTGACCGGCAGCCTCCGAATCGACTACGACCCCTATCGCCTGGCCGCGACGCGATCGTCGACCGGCTCGACCGGATGACGGCGGAGCTGGCCGCGCCCTCGGATCGCGATCAGACCGGACGCATCCAGGCAGCGCCAGCGACAGGCGCTTCCGTCGACTCCCCGTGCTCAAGGTGATCGGCGCGACGTCGATGCTCGCCACCGCGTGCTGCCTCCCGGTTCCGCCCAGTGCTGACCGCCGGTCTCCTGCTGGCGTCGGGCATCCCCGCCTTCCTCCGGGCCGGCGTCACGCTCGCCACCCGACGCCGGCTGAACGGAGACGTGCTCGAGGCCTCGACGCTCGGCCTGCTGATCGCGCGGCAGAACTTCACCTCGGCGGCGCTGCTGACGTGGGTGCGCGCGCTCGGCGAGCTGGTGGTCGCGCGAAGCATCGTGCGCGCCCGAAGTCGCTCAGCGACGTCGTCGGCGTGCCCGAGCGGATCGTGTCTGCGTCGCGCCGGCGAAAACCGTGAGTCGGTCGACCTCGATCGGCGCGCTCCGCGCCGGGGACGTCGTCGATCGTCACGTCCGGCCAGCGCATCCCCGTCGACGGCACCGTCGTCGGCGGCGAGGCGATGGTGAACCAGCAGTCCATGACCGGCGAAGCCCTGCCGGTCGAGTGCCACGCGGGCGATCACGTCTTCGCGGCCACGACGCTCGAGTACGGCGAGATCGAGATCCGGGCGGAGCGGCTCGGGTCCGACACAGCCGTGGGCCGGATCGTCCGCGCCATCGAGGCCGCCGCGACGGAGAAGCCCGACATCCAGCTCTTCGCCGAGCGGCTGGCCGACCGCGAAGTCTGGCGCACCTTGACCCTGGCGGGCCTGGGCGGCGCCTTCTCGCGGAGCTTCGATGCCGCGATGGCGATCCTGGTCGCCGACTACGGCACCGCCGCGCGCGTGGGAATCCCGACCGCGATCATGACCTCGCTCCGGCGGGCCGCGCATGAAGGCATCCTCGTCAAGGGGCCGCGGACCCTCGAGCGCCTCGCCCGGGTCGATACCGATCGTATTCGACAAGACCGGCACCCTGACCTCGGGCACGCCGCACGTGACTCGCGTCGTGTCCTACGATCGCGCGCTCGACGACGCCGAGCTGATCCGGCTGAGCGCGGCGGCGGAGCACGGCTTCGCCATCCGGTCGCCCGCGCCATCGCCCGACTCGCGCGTGAGCGTCGGGATCGTGGTTCCCGCGGTGACCGTCGACCCAGTCGGCAGCTCGGGCTCGGCATCGACGTCCGCGTCGAAGACCGGCGCGTGCTCATCGGGAGCCGCGAGTTCATGGAGCAGCATCAGTAGGCTCGAGCGCAGCCGGAGCGACGAGACGGCCGCCCATGCCGTCGGCGCCTCGCCGATCTTCGTGGCGATCGACGATCATCTGGCCGGCATGCTCGAGCTGCAGGACCAGCTCCGCGACGACGCGCCCGAGGCGGTGCGCGCCCTCCGGGCCCGAAAAATGAAGAACGTCATCATGCTGTCGGGCGACCACCCCGAGCCGACCCGCGTGATCGCGAAGTCGCTTGGGCTTCGACACCACTACGCTGAGCTCCTGCCCGAGGACAAGGCGCGGCTCGTGCGCGAGCTGAAGGCCGAAGGCCGCGTGGTCGCGATGGTCGGCGACGGGGTCAACGACGCGCTGGCCCTGCAGGCCGCCGACGTCGGGATGGCCGTGCCCGGCGGGCGCCGCGGTGGCCGCCGAGGCCGCCGACATCGTCCTGCTCGTCCGGAGGGCTCGATCGGGTTGTGCGCGCCCTCGATCTGGCGCGCGAGAGCATTGTCGCGGTGCGTCAGACCCTCGGCGTCGCCGCGCGTGCCAATCTGGGCGTGGTGGGGCTCGCGTCATTCGGATGGGCCCGACCGCTCACGAGCATCCTTCTGAGCCACGGCACCACCGTGGCGGCGGCCGTCGTCACGGCGGCGCGGGGCGCCAGGCGTCGCCCCGTTCCGCAACCCGGCGCCGTTTAGCGACGTTACTAGAATGTACGCCGAGCGACATCCACCTGACATACTCGTCTCATACCGTGGATGTCGGGGAGACTCCCCGAACCTGGCCCGAGAGGGAGGAGATTTGATGCTCGCTCGGCTGCTGATGCGGCTTGATCGCCGATATGGTGTTCGAGGCGGCGGCATCCCGGAACCGCTCGTATGAGGCGGAGGTCGACCGCTACCTCCAGGCTCAAGGGCTTCGTCCTCGACCGGAAGGCGACACCCGCACCCCGCTAGATCCCAGCCGGCCGCCAGCCCCGGCCGTCCGCCGCGCTCCGGCATCGCCGCGGCTCCCTGCCGTCAAGGTCGTCTTCGTCGCGGTTCGCGGCCGCGCTCGGCTTCACGTCGAGGGCATCCGAGGCCGACCCGGGTTTGCGAGCCGGCTCGAGGCGCGCATCGCCGGCGCTGCATGGCATCCGCCAGGCGCACGCGAGCTCGACGACCGGCAACGTCCTCGTCCTCTTCGACGCCGAAAGCTGGAGCTCCGGTCGCTGATCGCGGCGGTCGCCCGCCTGCGGGCGAAGCGCGCAGCGGCGCCAGCGTGGCGAGCCCCGGCGTTCCCGGGCCTGACGCGAGCCGACAGCATCTGGCACACCGTGTCGGCGGCGGCCGCCGCTCGAGCGCTCGGCGCGAATCCAGACACCGGGCTCGCCGCGGACGAAGTCGCGCGGCGGCTCGCGACGCTCGGCGAGAACAGCCTGCCCACGCCGGCGCCGAAAGCTCGCTCGAGATCCTCGCCGGCCATCTCACCTCGCTGCCCGTGCTCTTGCTCGGCGCCGCGGCGATGCTCTCGCTCGGCATGGGCGCCGTGGTCGACGCGGTCGTCATCGGCGTGGTGATCGGCGCCAACGCCATCGTCGGCTACGTCACCGAGCGTCGGGTCGAGCGTATCTTCGCCTCGCTCCAGAACGGCGGCCTGCCGCCGGCGCTCGTCCGTCGCGATGGGCGCAAGAGTCATGGTGCCCGCTCACGAGCTGGTGCCGGGCGACGTCATGCTCCTCAAGACCGGCCACACGATCGCCGCCGACGCGCGCCTCGTCGAGGCCGAGCACCTGGGCGTCGACGAATCGACCCTCACCGGCGAGAGCATGCCGGCGATGAAGGTCGCGGCGCTGGTCTGCCGACGCCGACGCGTCCGTTGCCCGACCGGCGTCAACATGGTGTTCGCCGCCACCGTCGTGGCCGAAGGCTCGGGGATCGCCGTCGTCGTCGGCACCGGGTCGCGAGACCGAGATCGGCCGCGTCCGCGCGCTGGTGGCCGAGACGGCGACCCCGAGACGCCGCTCGAGCGACAGCTCGACAACATGGGCGGCCAGCTCGTCGCCGCCTCGCTCGGCTTCTGCGGTCTGACGCTCGGCCTCGGGCTCCTCCGCGGCGTGCCGGCGATCGAGATGGTCCGCACCGCCGTGTCGCTCGCCGTCGCCGCGGTGCCCGAGGGGCTGCCGGCGGTCGCCACCACCACCCTCGCGCTCGGGATGCACCGGATGATGCGCCAGCGCATGCTGGTGCGCCGGCTGGCGGCGGTCGAGAGTCTCGGCGCGACGACCGTCATCTGTCTGGACAAGACGGGCACGCTCACCGAAAACCGCATGACCGCCTACCGCGTGGTATCTCGGCCGCCGCGAGTATCTGCGCCGCGCCGAAGGGCACGCGGGGCGATCAGCGAGCCCGACCAGCTCCTGGCGCGGGCACTCGCCATCGGCTGCCTCTGCAACGAGGCCGAGCTCGCCGAGGATTCGGAAGACATCAGCGGCAGCTCGACGGAAGGCGCGCTCCTCACCGCCGCGCTGGACTTCGGGTTAGATTGTCGGCTCCTGCGCCGGCAGTATCCGCTGCAGGAGCTTCGGCCGCGCCGCAACGGCGACAACTGGATGGCCACCGTTCACAAGGAGAGCCCGACCGACCGGCTCGTGACGGTCAAGGGCGCGCCCGAGGAGGTCCTGGCCCTCTCGAGCGCGTGGCTCGACGGCGAGGCGGTCCAGCCGCTCACCGAGGAATCGAGGGCCGAGATCCTCGCCGCGAACGCACGCATGGCCGCCGAGCGGCATGCGTGTTCTGGCGCTCGCCTTCAAGCAGCTCGCATCCGGCGCCGAGACGACGTACGACGATCTCACGTGGGTCGGGCTGGTCGCGTTGAGCGATCCGGTGAGGCCGGGCGTCCACGAGGCGATCCAGGCGTGCGAGCGGGCCGGTATCCGGCCGGTCATTCTGACGGGTGACCAGGCGAGCACGGCGTCGGCGATCTACCGCGATTTCGATCCCACCGGTCGGCGCAGCCCGCGAGTCATCGAGGCCTCGCAGCTCTCGGGGCTCGATCCGGCGGCCCTGGTGGCGCTGGTCGCCGAGGTCGACGTCTTCGCGCGGGTGTCGCCGGCTCACAAGCACCAGATCGTGCGCGCGCTGCAGGCGGGCGGCCACGTGGTCGCGATGACCGGCGACGGAATCAACGACGCCGCGGCGTTGCGCGCGGCCGACATCGGGGTCGCGATGGGTGCCCGCGGCACGGACGTCGCGCGCGACGTCGCCGATGTCGTGTTGATGGACGACGACTTCGCGTCGATCGTGCGCGCCGTCGAGCAAGGACGCACGATCCACGCGAACATCAGCAAGGCGCTGCGGTTCCTCCTGTCGACCAACTTCAGCGAGATCCTCGTCACGCTCGGTGCCCTGGCCCTCGGCGCGGCGCGCCCGATGTCGGCGATTCAGTATCTCTGGATCAATCTCCTGTCCGACGTCTTCCCGGCTCTGGCCCTGGCGGTGGAGCCGCCGGATCACGACGTCATGGACCGGCCGCCGCTCGACCCACACGAGCCCATCCTGACGCGGGCGAGGCTCGCCGAGATCGGCGGCGACGCCGCGATCCTCTCGGCGGCCACGCTCGGCGTGTACGGCCTGGCCGTCGCGCGCTACGGCGCCGGCGCCTCACGCGACGACGATCGCGTTCGGCACCTTGACCGCGGCGCAGCTCGTGCACGCGCTCAGCTATCGTTCGGGGGCTTCACGGGACACGCGCTTCCCGGTTCTGGAGACCGCGGTCGGAGGCACCCTGGCGGTTCATCTCGCGGCGATGACCGCCTCGCCGCTGCGCCGGCTGCTGGGCACGACGATGCTATCCGGGTCTGACTGGCTGCTGGTGGCCGGCGGCACGGCGGTGCCGCTGGCCGTTCGAGCACTGAAACGAGCACTGGCGTCCGAGACGAGATCGATCGGCAACGACCGAGCACACGAGGTGACGGAATGGAAGCCAAGCGGCGCACGAGGGACGAACGGGACGAAACGGAAGCATTGCCGGGGCGGCCACTGCCGGCGTCAAGGCCAAGCGCAGCACCGACAACGGGAGCTTCGAAGCGGCGATCCAACGGGCGGTCAACGGGGGCGGGACCGTCTCCGTCGGCGTGGTGAACCTCGTCAAGAACACGCTCGTCACGGCGATCTCCGGCGCGCGCGACGTCGGCGGCGAGATGGGCACGGCGGCGATCTCCGCGGTGCGCGGCTCGATCCGGGCAGCCAGCGAGATCGGGGCGGATCTCGGCGCCGTGGCCCGGTACTCGATCATGGGCACGATCCAGGCGGCCGAGCAGATCGGCGGCGAGCTCGGCGGAACGGCCCGGTCGGCGACGCGGGATGCCGTGAAGACGACGCGCGACGTGGGCGGCGATGTGAACCGCGTGGCCAGCCAGGCGATCCAGGGCACCGCCGAAGCCGCGCGCCGACTCGGCGCCGACGTGGGATCGCTGGTGCTGGACGCCGCGCGCGGCGCCGTGGAGGCGGGCGACCGCATCGGCTCGGCCGCGGGCCGCGCCGTGCGCGCCACCGTCGCCGAAGCGGTGTCCGGCACGAGAGCGCTGGCGGGCAGCCAGAGCGACGTCGCCGCCGGTTCGCCGGCGCCGCCGCGCCTGACCGTCAGGACAGGGTCAGCATCTCCTTGGCGCTGCCGGTCATCAGCTGCCGCATCTCGAGCTCGGTCATGCCGTAGGCCCTGAGCATCGCGGCCAGCAAGCGGTAGGCTTCGACCGTCTGCGGCAGCAGCGGAATGCCCGCGTCGCTCGACAGCATGAAGTGCTCGGGCCCGACCGCGCGAATCGCCGCGACCATGTCCTGAGGATCCACGCCGAGCAGCGGCGAGAGCTCGTCCCAGGTCAGCGCGAAGCGCACACCGGCCCCGGCCCAGCGCTGGAGCTTCGGCACGTCGAGCTCGAACACCTCGCTGAAGGGATGATCGATGAACGCCCGGCGGTAGCCGATGGCGCCGATCTCCTCGGCGAGCGCGTCCATCTCCTGGGGCGAGAGATGGCCGAACGACAGGGCCACCCCGTGGTCGGCGCAGAGCCGCACGGTGTCGCGGATCGCCGGGAGCAGCCGGCCGTGGTCGTCGAGCACGTAGATGCCGGTCTTGAGCGCGTCTTCCCAGGCGGCCGGCGGAACCGGCTCGTCGTAGCGGCGCGCCTTGTCGAACCAGACCCCGCGGCCTCCGAGGCGGTAGATGCTCCAGGCCGAGGTCACCGGCGGCATCCACATGCCGAGAACGCCGCCCTCGACGGCCGCCTTGATCTCGGAGAAGTCGATGGGCTTCAGCGGGATCCCGACGATCCAGGCCGACAAGCACTTCACGGGCCGGAGATTTTCCCGCTCGGCCCAGCGGTCGACGTCGTCCTGAAGCCGGCGCGCCACTTCCCACGGACGGCCCGGCGAGATGCTCTTGAAGAGGACCGCCTTCATGCCGGCGCGCGTCGCCTCCTGCGCGGCGTGCATAGGCTCTTCTTCGTCCTGGCCGCGCGCGTGCGCGTGGACGTCGATCGCGTCCGTGAGGTCGTACATGGACGCCTTGTTGGCGCCCATGCTGTAGCGCGCCTGGTAGGATCTGACGACTCGCCGGCTCACCATGGATGCGTTCCTCCTCGGTTGCCTTCGACGGATACCGCGGGAGGCGGAGCCCGGTCAAGGAGGAAAGCATGTTCAAGACCACCAGGGACCTGAAGCTGCCGACGACGATCACCGGCTCGCTCCCGCGACCGGCCTGGTACACGGAGAATCTCGGCGGCCGTGCCTTCCGTGACGCGATGGGCGACGCGCGCTTCCGCGAGCAGTACACCGACGCGGTCGGCGCGCACGTCCGCGACCAGGAGCGCGCCGGCCTCGACATCGTCACCGACGGCGATGCCCGGTTCGACACCGACGTCGGCGGCATGAGCTGGTTCCAGTACCCGGCCCGGCGATTCACGGGCCTGGCCGGCGTGGAATACTATCGCGCCCGCAAGGGCTACGGCGGGACCGGCAAGGGCGACATCATCTTCGAGGTGATGGAAAGCCGCACGATGCCCCGCTGCGTGGGGAAGATCGCGCGGGGTCCGCTCCAGTACACCTACCTCTGGAAGCTCGCTCAGGCCATGACGGCCCGGCCGGTCAAGTTCGGCACGATCACGCCCGAGCTGATCGGCACGACGGTCGGCAACGACTACTACCCGACCCCGAAGGAGCTGCTCGAGGACCTCAGCGCGGCGATGCGCGAGGAGCTCCTGGAGCTCGCCCGGGCCGGGTGCGGCCTGATCCAGATGGAGGAGCCCAACATCCACCTGGCCGGTGTCCAGCGGGGCGGCGGCGCTCAGCTCGATGTCGAGTTCTTCGTGGAGATCTTCAACCAGACCGTGAAGGGGCTCCGCGACCTGACCGAGGTCTGGTGCCACACCTGCTGGGGCAATCCGGCCCAGCAGCGGATCTTCGCCACCCCGCAATCGTACCGGGATGCCCTGCCCTACCTGGCCAAGCTCGACGTGGACGTGCTGACGTTCGAGTGCGCGACCACCGATGGAATGGATCTGGAGCTGATCGGCCGGGCCATCCAGGACAAGAAGGTGGCCGTGGGCGTCGTCGACCACCGCAATCTCCAGGTGGAGCGACCCGAGCAGGTGGCGGCGCTGGTCAAGAAAGCCCTGCAGCACATCCCGGTCGAGCGGCTGGTCCTCTCCACGGACTGCGGCTTCGGCCGTGAGGGCATGAGCCGCCGGATCGCCTTCTACAAGATGGTTTCGATCGTGCGCGGCGCGAACCTCGTACGGCGCGAGCTCGGCCTGCCGGAGGCGGAGTGCCGCGCCGCCGACTCGCGTTTCGCCCTCGTCGAAGAGGTCTAGGATTAGCAGACCTGGCGTACACTGTTGACCCTGAGATGAGCACCCTGGTGACGTCTTTGCGCGCGATGCTGCTGGGCCTGATCGCCGCCACGCTCGTCACGGGCCTGGCCAGCCCGCGCGATGCCGCCGGCGGGACGATCAAGGGCACCGTCGTCCTGAAAGGGACGACCCCGGAGCTCAAGAAGCTCGCCGTGACGATCGATCAGTACGTGTGCGGGAAGGAAAAGAATCCCGAGGACCTCGTGCTGTCCCCGCAAGGGGGCATCCGGAACGCCGTCGTGTGGCTCGACAAGCCGCCGGCCGCCGCCACCGCCGGGGCGCTGCCGTCCACGACCTCGATGGACCAGAAGGAATGCACGTTCACGCCCCGCGTCGTGGTCGTTCCGGCCGGCGGGAAGATCGATTTCCTCAACAGTGACCGACTTCTGCACAACCTCCACAGCACGCCGAGCGCCAATCCGCCCTTCAACCGTACCCAGCCGAAGGGGCGCACGATCTCGATCTCGTTTCCGCACCCCGAGATCGTCCGCGTGACGTGCGACCTGCATTCGTGGATGCGGGGCTGGGTCGTGGTGGCCGAGCATCCCTTCTATGCCATGACCGGCGGCGGCGGCGAGTTCGAGCTCCGGGGTCTTCCGCCCGGACGCTACACCCTGAAAGCCTGGCAGGAACGGCTCGGCACGATCTCCAAGGAGCTAGTGGTCGGCGATCAGGACCCGACCCCCGTGACCCTGGAGATGCCCGCCCGCTAGCCGCGGGGCGTCATGGGGCAAGCGTCGGCCACCGATCGAGCGGCGTCGCCCGTGATGGCGCTGCTCTCCTCCCCGCTCGGCGCGCCCGTCCGGGCCGTCGCGCGCATCCGCGCGTCGGTGCACGTCAAGCTGCTCGCCGGCTTCCTGCTGATCACCCTGCTCTTCATCGCGATGACCGCGGTGAGCCTGCGGACCGTCGCCGAGACCGCGCGCCAGACGACTCTCCTCGACGAGGCCCACGAGCGCGTCGGGTGGTCGCGGCAGATCGAGCACGCGCTCGCGATGCAGATGCACTTCACCGTCCATGGCGCTCCTCGCCGCAGGGCGCCGACCGGTGAGCCTGATCCTGCGCGAGAACAACCGGTTCAACGACACGCTCGCGCGGCTCGAAACGGCGGCGCCGGCCGAGGAGCGCGCGCTGATCCAGGCCATTCGCGGCGCGCAGGATGACGCGATGGCGACCGTCGCCGACATCGCGAACGCCGTCCGCGACCGGCGGCTCGCGGACGCGCATGACGGCGCTGCAGCACCCGCCAGGAGCCGATCTACCAGAAGATCGAGGACGCTGGTCGGCTCGCTCGTCGCCGCCGAGGAGGCCCGGATGGCGAGCCTTCGGGCCAGCATCGCGTCGGCCCAGGAGCGTTCCCTGCGCAGATGGCCGGCTTCGCCGTCGCCGTCGGTCGCGGTGGCGCTGATCGGCGGGTTCGTGATCTCCTGGTCGTTCATCCTGCCCGGTGCGCGAGTTCCACGGCTTCCTGAGCCAGGTGGCCGAGGGGCGCTTCGGGGGCTCGGTCGCCGTGCCGAACCGCGACGAGTTCGGCGCGCTCGCCGAGCGCATGAACTGGATGAGCGGCGAGCTCCGCCGCCTCGACGACGAGCAGCGGGTGGCGGCCGCCACGCTCCGCGGGCTGAACGACCGCCTCGAGATGGCCAGCCGCGCCAAGTCGGAATTCCTGGCGAACATGAGCCACGAGCTGCGCACGCCCGCTGAACGCGATCCTGGGCTTCACGGAGATCATGCTCGACGAGCTCTACGGCGAGGTGCCGGCGAACCTGCGCGAGCCGCTCGTCGACATCCAGACCAACGGCCGCCATCTGCTCCGCCTGATCAACGACGTGCTCGATCTGTCCAAGATCGAGGCCGGGCGGCTCGAGCTCGGCGTCGACGAGTACTCGGTGCAGGAGATCGTGGACGTCGTCCACGCGTCCCTCAAGTCGCTGGCCATCGAGAAGGGCCTGGCGTTCAGCGTGTGGGCGGCGCCCGACATCCCGCCGGCCCGCGGCGACGGCCGGCGCATCACGCAGTGCCTGATGAACCTGGCCGGCAACGCGCTGAAGTTCACGCGCCAGGGCCGGGTCGAGATCGACGTGCGCCTCGAGGACGGATGGCTCACGTATCGGGTCAGCGATACCGGGATCGGCATCCCCAAGGACGAGGTCGAGAACATCTTCGCCGAGTTCCGTCAGGTCGACACCACGATCACCAGAGAGTTCGGCGGCACCGGGCTCGGGCTCAGCATCACCAAGCGGCTCGTCGAGATGCACGGCGGGCGTATCGGCGTCGAGAGCGAGCTCGGCAAGGGATCGAGATTCTTCTTCACGGTGCCGCTGTACGCGGACGGAGGGCACGCATGAACGACCGGACCGTGCTCCACATCGAGGACAACGAGTACAATCGGAAGATCGTGAGGCAGCTACTGAGCCGGACAACCTTCCGCCTGCTGGAGGCCGCGGACGGCGAAGAGGGGCTGGCGGTCGCGCAGCGCGAGCTGCCCGATCTGATCCTCATGGACGTCCAGCTGCCCAAGCTGTCCGGGCTCGACGCCACCCGGCTGCTGCGGGCCGACCCCCGCACGGCGAAGATCCCGCTCGTCGTGGTGACCTCGTTCGCCCTGAGCGGCGACGACCGGCGGGCGATGGACGCCGGCGCCTCGGCCTATCTGGCCAAGCCGTACAGCCCGCGCGATTTGATGGCGCTGATCCACCGGTTTCTCCCCGAGAACTGACCGCCGCAAAGGCTCGCGCTCCAGGCCGTCGGGGCTTCCCGCCGGCCGCGGCGCGACGCAAAACGAGGGTGTGCGTGGCGCCCAGAGGAGAGAACGAGGCATGAGATATGGAAAGACGTCGGCCGCCGTCGCGATGGCGGGGCTCGTGCTGGCCGGGGGCACGGCGCGAGTGGGCGCGCAGAGTCAGGCCGAGCAGTTCACGCCGGAGTACCGTGAGTCTCGCCGCTCGTACGACGAGAAGCACACGCCCAAGATCGAGGCGCCCGACAGGTGAAGCGCGGGCAGTGGTTCGAGGTCACCGTGACGGTGGGCGCCGGATCCGCCCATCCGTCGCTCGCCGAGCACTTCGTCCGCTACATCGCGCTCTACAAGGACAGCGCCGAGATCGCCCGCGTGTACCTGCACCCGGTGTTCTCGTATCCGAAGGCCGTCTTCACGATCGCGCTCGACGAAGGCGGAAATTTGAGGGCGGTGGCCGAGCCCACGCACTCGGCGGCCTGGGAGAGCTCGAAGAAGATCGCCGTCACGCGCTAGGGTCACGGTGAGGACTCCGGCCGCGCGTCCTGATCGCCGACGACAACCCGGCCAATCTGCGCATCTTGCGGACGCGCCTCACCGCCGACGGCTACGACGTCGTCACCGCGGCGGACGGCGAGGAGGCGCTCGCGGTCGCGCGCGACTCGGGGCCCGACCTGATCCTGCTCGACATCATGATGCCCAAGATCGACGGGATCGAGGTCTGCCGGAGGCTCAAGAAGGAGCAGGGCCCCGCCTTCACGCCGATCATCCTGGTGACGGCGATGACGGACGCGAAGGACATCGTCGCCGGGCTCGAGGCCGGCGCCGACGAGTACCTCACCAAGCCGGTCGACCACGCCGCCCTTTCGGCGCGGGTCCGCTCGATGCTCCGGATCAAGGCGCTGCACGACACCGTGGCGCACGCAGGCGGAGGAGATCGCGCGCTGGAACGCGACCCTCGAGCGGCGCGTGGCCGAGCAGGTCGCCGAGCTCGAGCGCGTGAGCCGGCTGAAGCGATTCTTCTCGCCGCAGCTCGCGGACGCCATCCTCACCGGCGGCGCCGCCGACCCGCTCCGCCCGCATCGGCGAGAGATCAGCGTGGTCTTCCTCGACCTGCGCGGCTTCACCGCCTTCGCCGAGATGTCCGAGCCGGAGGAGGTCTCGGAAGTGCTCGGGGCCTACCATGCGGAGGTCGGGCGCCTCATCCTGGAGCACGAGGGCACGCTCGAGCGATTCACGGGCGACGGCATGATGATCTTCTTCAACGACCCCGTGGCCGTCGCGAATCCCGAGGAGCGCGCGGTCCGGATGGCCGAGGCGATGCGGGGCCAGATCCGCGTGCTCGGCGCCGAGTGGCGCCGGCGCGGCTACGATCTCGACCTCGGCATGGGCATCGCGAAGGGCTACGCGACCATCGGCGCGATCGGCTTCGAAGGCCGGCGCGACTACGCGGCCATCGGCAGCGTCACCAACCTCGCCTTCCGGCTCTGCGCCGAGGCGTCGCCGGGCCAGATCCTGATCAGCCAGCGCATCTACGCGGCCGTGAGCGATCTCGTCGAAGCCAAGGAGGTCGGCCCGCTTCAGCTCAAGGGCTTCCACCGGCCGGTCGTCGCGTACGAAATCGCGCAGCTGAAGCAGCCCGGCGCCTGACCCGCCGCGTCCGTCGTCAGGAAGCAACGAGCTCCAGCGAACGCCGCCCGACCACGCCCGCGATCGCCGGCTCGCGGTCGCGCACGACGAGGCGGCGGATGACGTTCTCCAGCTCGCGCACGTTGCCGGGCCACCGGCATTCGGTGAGTCGGACCATCTCCGCGGGCGAGATCCGCGTGTGCCGTCGGTACTGCGCGTTGAATCTCGCGAGGAACTCCGACGCCAGGGCCGGAATCTCCTCCGGCCGCTCGCGCAGCGGCGGCACCGTGATCTCGACGACGTTGAGCCGGTCGTAGAGGTCCGCCCGGAGCTCTCCCCGCGCGATCGCGTCCTCGAGGTTCTGATCGGTGGCGGCAATCACGCGGATGCCGGTGGCGCCGCCTCCCAACCCCCCCACTCGGGTCGTCCGGAGAGGGTCCAACACGTGAAGGAGCCTGACCTGGAGCGCGACGGGCAATTCCGTGATCTCGTCGAGGTAGATCGTCCGGCCGTCGGCGCGCTCGAGCTGTCCGGGCGCGCGGCGGCGCCCGCCCGGGAAGGCGCGCTGGTCGTCGCCGAAGAGCTCGGACTCGAGGAGCGGCACTGGAATCGCGGCACAGTCGATCTTGACGAACGGGTTCGCCCGGCGCGGCGAGGCGGCATGAATGGTCCGGGCCACATAGTCCTTCCCGACGCCGCGCTCGCCACGGATCAGGACCGTCGCGTCGGTGTCCGCGACCTCCATGACGATCCGGGCGATCGCCCGCATCCGTGGGCTTGCACCGAGAACCATGTCGTTCAACGTGTCCTCCCGCGAGTGGCGTGTCGTCCAGCCGAGGGCGCAGCCTATGCATTTCTAGGCGCGCGGTGCTGCGCCACCAATCAGGAGAATCCCGGATTCGCCGGCGGGAGAGTCCCCGACGAGCGCGGACGAGCGCCGGGTCAGTCGCGCGGAGGCATGCGGCGGCCGGAGAGCGCGAGCGCGACCCCGACGAGCGCGATGGCGGCGCCGGCGGCAGCGAGCGCCGTGGCCCACGGCAGGCGCACCGCCCCGCTCGCGGCGCTCGCTGCCGCGCCCGCGGCCAGCGCGCCGATCCCCGTCGACGCGCCGAGCACGACCCAGGACCGCATCTGGGCGAGGAGGACGCCGGGGCCGATCACGGCGCGACGCGCGCGTCGGGCGAAATCGGTCGTCTCGAGCAGGAGGACCAGGACGACGCCGAGAAGCGCGGCGCCGACGAGGCGCGGCGGGCCGCCGGCGAGCCAGAGCGCGAGCGTGTATTCGGCGAGCGCCAGCACCATCCCGCCGACGAGCACCGGCGTCGCGACCAGGATCCCCAGGATGCACATGAGAAGCGCCGCCGCGCCGAGAGCCAGGACGGCGGGCGTGGCCGTGACGAGGAGCGGATAACCCACGAGCACCAGGGCCAGAACCGCCGCCAGGCGATGCATCGTCAGCGCACCGCGCCGCGCCGCCGGGCGCGTCTCGGTCCGCCGAGGGCGGCCTCGAGCGGCTCCGCGGGATCCCAGTCGATCACCGTGATGCCGAGGCGATGCAGAGCGTCGGCGCGGCCGCGCCGCTCGAGCGCCCAGAGCCGGCAGGCGAGATCGGCGCGGGACGATGGCCGGATCGCGCGCCGCACGAGCGGGATCGGCGACGGGCTCAGCACGATGAGGTCGAAGCCCCGCGCCGCGAGGTCGATCAGGGCCTTCTCGAAGCGCGGGTCGAGCAGCGGGCTGATCGCGATGACCAGCGCCTGCGGCGGCAGGATGCGGCGCGGCACGAGCCCTACTTCCTGCGTGACGTAGCTGAACATCACGTCGGCGCGCAGGAGCGCCTCGAAGAGCCGCTCGTGGTGTGCGCGGCCGGAGGCCGGCCGCACCCAGCGGAACGGACCGCAGTACTCGATGAGCCCCACCCGATCTTTCCGGGCCAGGTAGCCCGTCACCAGCGCGGCGGCCGCCCGGATCGACACGTCGAGCGTCGTGGCGGGCGGCGCGCCCGCCTCGGTCAAGGTGTCGAGCATCAACACGACGTCGGCGTTGCGCTCCTGGTGATACTTCGTGACGAACAGCTGACGAAAGCGGACCGACGCGCGCCAGTTGACGTGGCGGACCCGATCGCCGGGGACGAACGCTCGGATGTCGCCGGGCTCGAGCCCCTCACCGACGCTCGGCGCCACGTAGTTGCCCACGAAGGCCTGCATCCGCCGCGGCCCCGGCAGGCGTCGAAGGGGCAGCGGGCGCGGATACACGCGGAGCAGAGCGGGCAGCCGGACCGACGTCTCGCCGGCCTCGAGCCCGGCGCGGTCCCACAGGCGCGCGTGCACCGTTCCGAGCGCCACGCGGCCCCGGCGCACGCACTCGACCTCGTACCCCCACTCGACGCTCTGGCCGCGGACCAGGGTGAAGAGACCACGGTTTTCGCCGGACACCACGCGCAAGGTCGGCGGGAGCGGCTCGAACAGCTCGAGGAGCGGCACGGCCCGTTCGGCGCTGACCGTCACCGTGATCGCCACGCGCTCGCCCTCGAAGACGCGCGTCGCCGAGAGCGCGCGCGTGAGCGTGAAGGCGCGCGGCGAGCCGGCCCGGCCGATCCGGAACAGCCCGAGCAGCAGCGGGAGCACGGCGATGACCAGCTCGGCCCGTCCCGACAGCACGGCGAGCACGAGTCCCCACGCCCCGACCGTCACGACCGAGAGGGCCAGCGGCGTGAGCCGCGCGGTCATCGGGATTCTTCGGTCTTCGGCGCCGGCACCTGCGTCGAGCAGATCGTCCACGACCTGCGCGGCCGACAGCTTCGTCACCCAGAGCTCGGGCTGGAGGATGAGCCGATGGGCGAGCGCCGGGCCGGCCATCGCCTTCACGTCGTCGGGCGTGACGAAGTCGCGTCCGCGCAGCACGGCACCGGCGCGCGCGAGCTTCAGCAGCGCCAGGGCGCCGCGCGGCGAAGCGCCGAGCGCGACGCGATGGTCGGCGCGGGTGGCCTGCGCGAGATCGACCACGTACTGCGTCACGACGTCGGCCACGAAGACGTCCTCGAGGGCCCGCTGCATGGCGAGGATCTCTTCGCGGGAGACGACCGCGCCCACCTCGACCTCGTCCTGGCGCCGCTCGCGGCGCCGCTCGAGGATCTGCCGCTCCTCCGGCGCGCTCGGATATCCAACCGCGACGCGGATCAGAAACCGATCGAGCTGGGCTTCGGGGAGCGGATAGGTCCCCTCGAGCTCGATCGGGTTCTGCGTCGCGATGACCAGGAACGGCGGCTCGAGCCGGAAGGATTCGCCTTCCACCGTGACCTGCGCCTCCTGCATCGCCTCCAGGAGCGCGGCCTGCGTCTTGGGCGTCGCGCGGTTGATCTCGTCGGCCAGCAGCAGGTTGGTGAACACGGGACCCGCGCGGAACTCGAAGCGCGCCTCGCGCTGATCGTAGAGGAAGCTTCCGGTGACGTCCGCCGGAAGGAGATCGGGCGTGCACTGCAGACGCTTGAAGGAGAGGCCCAGGGCCTGGGCGAACAGCCGCGCGATCAGCGTCTTGGCGAGCCCCGGATAGTCCTCGATCAAGACGTGGCCGCTCGCGAGAATCCCGGCGAGGATGCGCTCGAGCACGTCGCCCTTGCCGACGATCACGCGCGCGAGCGAGCCCAGGATCTCGCGGCTCATGTCGGTGACCTGGTCGAGCTTCACCGGCGCGTCTCCAGGGAGGCGATGAGGCGGTCCAGCGCGGCGAGGGACGGGCCGCGGCCCAGCCGCCGGCCCGCGGGCTTCTCGAGCGTCTCGGCCGAGACGCCGCGGGCGCGCGCGAGCGCCACGAGCCGCGGCCACAGCAGGTGCTCGAAGTAGGACTGGCTGCGCGCGCTGAACCTGATCTCGTCGCGGAAGCGCGTGAACCGCGAGTCCGCCGCCGGATCCGACCAGCCCTCGCTCGTCGCCTCGGCGGCCCACGCCGAGCGGCGCTCCACGCACGCCCCAACGATCGCGCGGGCGCGCGAGACGGCGAGGAGCAGCACGAGGGCGCCGACGAGACGCATCGCGGTCTGCCGGTATCCCGGCGCCACGAAGAGCTCGGTCAGCGAGATCCCGGCGCCGAGGGCGACGACGACCACGATCGCCGCCGCGACGCCTCTCCCCCGGCTCGCCTCAGGCGCCACGCAACGCCTCCTCGCGCTCGAGCTCGGAGCGGATCTCTTCGAGACAGGCGCGGGCCGAGTCGCGCTCGGACGACCCGAGCGGATGGGCGCTGAACCGCGCCAGCTCGAACAGCCGCGTCAGCTGATCCACCGCGACGGGCGGCAAGGCCAGACGCCGGAGCGTCTCGCGCATGAACTCGTGCGGCGTCTGCCAGGGCGCTCGGACGACGCGCGCGCGCGCCGCGACGCGCTCGAAGCGCCGGTAGCACCGGATGATCGCCACCCGGGGATCCGGCTCGCTCGCGAGATCGTCGAGGCCTTCCTGGACCGCCTCGCTCAGGGGCTCGGCCGACGCAGCGCTGTTGCGACGCTCCCACCAGCGGGCGATGCGCTCGGCAAAGAGGAGCAGCAGGGCCATCGCGAGCGCCGCGAGACCGGCCAGGAGCAGCAGCAGGCCGGCGAGCCATCCCAGCCACGGCAACGAGAGCACCGGGATGTCGGCCGGGGACACGCCGGCGTCGGATCCGGCGGACATCACGAGGCGGCTCCACGCGAGCAGGGAGCTCTCGACGTATTGCCATCCGAACGAGAAGACGACGAGGATCGCGACCAGCGGCACGAGGGGCAACGTTCGCAGGAGTGTTTGCAGCCACCACGGAAGCGTCGACGGCTCCTCTTCGCGCTCGGCCTCCTCCTCGCGACGGCGGCGGTCCCGCGAGAGCCCGATGCCGATCACGATGGCGACCGCGAGCATGAACGCCGCGCCGCTCGCGATCAAGAGCGGGTCGGGCACCTCGACGCGCAGCCGGAAGGACGGCATGTCCTCGGGTCCGCGCGAGGCGGCCAGGAGCGCGGTGAGCGTGAGGAGGACGCCAGCGCCGGCGACGACGGCCGCGCCCGGGAATCCCTGGAGTCTCATCGGCGGTGGGCCGGAGCGTACTCTGTTGTCAGGCCGTTTCGCAAATGGCTTCACTCCGTCGCAATCCTGTATATCCTGGTTCGGCGGCAGCCGGACGGCGACCCCATCCGCGGCCGCCCCAGGAGGCGACACCGTGACTGACGTCCCGCGCATCACCGGCGTGCTCTCTCCGGTCGTGACCCCGTTCGGCGCGGATCTGGCGCCCGATCCCGAGCGCTTCGTCCGGCAGTGCCGCTGGCTCCTGTCCCAGAACGTCGGCCTGGCCATCTTCGGGACGAACTCGGAGGCCAACTCGCTGTCGGTCGAAGAGAAGATCGAGCTGCTCGACCGGCTGGTGGCGGCCGGGCTCGACCCGGCGCGCATGATGCCGGGCACCGGCTGCTGCGCGCTGACCGACTCCGTGCGGCTCACCGCCCACGCCATGAAGGTAGGGTGCGGCGGAGTGCTGATGCTGCCGCCCTTCTACTACAAGGGCGTGAGCGACGACGGGCTCTTCCGGAGCTTCGCCGAAGTCATCGAGCGCGTGGGCGATGCGCGGCTGCGCGTGTACGTCTACCACATCCCGCCGGTCGCCCAGGTGCCGATCACGCTCGGGCTCGTCGAGCGACTGCTCGCCAAGTATCCGGCGCAGGTCGCCGGAATGAAGGACAGCGGCGGGGACTGGAGCAACACGAAGGCGTTTCTCGACGCGTTCGCGAAGACCGGCTTCGACGTGTTCGCGGGCTCCGAGACCTTCCTGCTCCAGAACATGCGACACGGCGGCGCCGGCTGCATCAGCGCCACCGCCAACGTCCACCCCGGGCCGATCGCGCGACTCTACGACACGTGGCGGGCGGAGGGCGCCGACGCCCAGCAGGCGCGGCTCGACGTGATCCGAGGCGTGTTCCAGAAGTTCCCGATGATCCCGGCGCTCAAGGCCGCGATCGCCCACCACGGCCGCGACGCCGCCTGGGCGACCGTACGCCCCCCGCTGACCGCGCTCACCCAGGCCCAGGCGACGGCGCTGGTCGCGGAGCTCGACGCGCTGCGCTTCACGATGCCGGGCCTGGCGACGCACTGACCGGCGCGGACGCGGCCGCGGATCTAGTCCCGGCGATTGTTCCCGGTCAGCCGGCGTACGACGCCCAGCCCGAAGAGTCCGACCCCGACGACCAGGAGTACCCCGTACGGTGGTACCTGGAATTTCTCGACCAGCACGATGCAAAAGCCCGCGAAGGCGATGAGCGAGCCCGCCATCATCAAGCCAAGACCGGGTTTGGGCGGCACGATCAGATGACTCCTTCGCGCCGCAGCCGCTCGACATCCTCGGCCCGGTAGCCGGCTTCTTTCAGAATCTCGTCGGTGTGCTCGCCCAGGGTCGGCGGCTCGCGGTCGAGCCCGGGGCTCCCGTGCTCGAGCCGGAACCCGGCGCCGACGAGCCGCATCGGCCCGTACCGCGAATCGATCGTCTGGAGCACGTCGCGGTGCTCGAGCTGCGGGTGCTTGACGATCTCGTCGATCTTCCAGATGGAGCCGCACGGCACGTCGGCGGCCGTGAGCCGCTCCTCCCAGCTCTTCGGATCGTCGCTCGCCAGCGCGGCTTCGATGATCTCGCGCAGCGCCGGCTCGTTGGCGGTGCGCGCCGGCCAGTCCTTGAACCGCGGATCGTCGAGCGCGTCGGCGCGCCCGAGGGCTCGCATGAGGCTCGCGAACTGCTTCTCGGTGAGGACCGCCAGCACGAGGTAGCCCCCGCGCGCGCGGAACCGGCTCGCGGTCGGCTTCCGGCTCACCGAGCCGTTGCCGATCTGGCGGGCCTCGATGCCCGCGACGGTGTATTCGGAGACCGTGCCGGGGATGAACGCGAGCGCCGCGTCGAGCATCGCGACGTCGACCATCTGTCCCCGTCCGGTGTGCAGTGCGCTGGTAGAGCGCGCTCGCCACCGCCAGCGCCGCCGTCATGCCGCCGATCGTGTCGCAGATGGCGAAGCCGGCGCGGGTCGGACCGTGCGCGGGCTCGCCGGTGATCGACATGATCCCCGACATCGCCTGGAGCTTTCCGTCGAAGGCCGCCGTGTTCCGCTCGGGCCCGGTCTGACCGAAGCCGGAGACCGCGCAGTAGATCAGCCGCGGGTTGACGGCCGAGAGCGCCTCGTACCCGAGCCCCAGCCGGTCCATCACGCCGCCGCGGAAGTTCTCCCAGACGACGTCGGCGGCGGCCGCGAGCTTCTTGACGATGTCCACGGCCTCGGGCTTGCGGAGATCGAGGGTGATGCTGCGCTTGTTGCCGTTCACCGCCAGAAAGGACGGCGCCATCTTCCGCTCGGCCCACACGCGGTCGGCGAGCTGGTTGCGCGTGTCGTCGCCCTCGCGCGACTCGATCTTCACCACGTCGGCGCCCAGCAGCGCCAGCTGGTAGGTGCCGTAGGGCCCCGCGAGATAGCGGGTGAAATCGAGAATCCGGATGCCCGCGAACGGCTTGCTCATGACGCCTCGCGCTTGGCCCGAGCGATCGACTTCACCTCGTCGAACTCCTTCTTCCGCTCGGCGATCTTTTCGGGGGAGAGCTTCGTGAGGTCGAGGTAATCGCACTTCCACGACGCGTCCTCGCTCCAGCGGATCGGCGACTGCATCGTGGTCCGCGGACCGGGCGCGCGCTCGAGAACCTGAAGCGCCAGCTCGAGCGTCTGTTTCTGCGACTCCGGGTCGAACGGACGGCCGGCCGAGTTGCCGAGCGGGAAATCGCTGAACAGGAACCGCGGCACGCCGCAGTGCTCGACGATGTCCTTGGCGCAGCCCATGATCACGGTCGAGATGCCGTTGGCTTCCAGGTGCCGGGCCGCCAGACTCACGGTCTGGTGACACACCGGTCAGCTCGGGACGAGGACGGCGGCGACGACCTCGTCCTCGCGGCAGCGGCGCAGGAGCTCCGGGGTGTCGGTCTCCATCGTCACCCGGTGGCTCCGGTTCGTGGGCGCGCCGTGGAGCCGGGGGCCGAGCTCCCCGATCCGTCCCGCAGCCGCCGCGGCCTTCATCTGGGCGAGCGGCAGATACGTGTTGATGTCGGCGGCCGTCGTGTGAAGGCGGTCGTAGCCGACGTGCGAGATCCTGAGATCAGGCACGGTCTCCGTGTGGACGGAGTACACCTGATAGAACTTGGCGGCCGCGTTGTACGGAGCACCCGGCCCCTGATCGCCCACGCCCGGCTGGAACGGTGCCGCCGTCGTGATCAACGCGACCCGTGCCCGGCCCAGCTCCACCCGGAGCGGCGCGAACGGGACGTCGACGAAGCTGGCCCACCGATAGGGGCTGAAGCCCAGCTGCTGATAGTAGTCGCGCGTCCGCTGCATGTAGGGGATCGGGGCGTCGTACTCCGCCGCGAACGCCGCCTTCGCCCCGGGGGATGTGGTCGTCATCTCCGGTTTTCCTCCGTCAATGTCGCCGGCGGCGCCACGGCAGCGATGGCGGGGCCGCACGATCTCGTCACTTCATCCTCGCGGCGTCCAGTCTAGCCAAGGTCGCCCGCCGCGTCCACGCCGGCCCGCGGCGGCGCACCGTGACCGCGCCGGACGGGAGGCGCGGCCGTGGAGGCTCAGGGCTTGTGGCGCGCCCGCTGGTCGTCTTGCAGGGCGGAAATGCTCTCGAACGACCGCTCGAAGATGTGCGGGCACCGGCCAGCCCAGGAGACCGGCGTAGGTGTCGATCTGCGAGCGATGATGCACCTCGTGCTCGAGCATCATCATGAGCAGGCGCCATCCCGGAAGCTGGCCGGGCGTGTCGATCATGTCGATGCGCCGCGCGAGCCACTCCGCCGGTGTCTCGCGAAGCAGCGCGCCGAACCGCTCGGCCGATGACCGAAGCCACGGAAGCCACGTTCGCGGGTCGTGTCGATCGATGTCGGGCTCGGTCAGGATCCAGCCTTCGCCGCGGTAGGCGCTGGCGAAGTAGAGGCGCGTGGCGCCGATGTGGCCCACGAGCTCGCCGATCCCCCAGCCGGCCTCGCCGCCTCGCGGCCGGCGGTTGCCACGCGGCCGCCTCGGGCGGCAGCGCCGCCACGTCACGCTCGGTCCGCCGCCGCACGCTGTCGAAGAAGCGCAGATAGGATTCGACGTCGGTGATCATGCCGATCGCTCTCTTTCAATCGCCGCGCGGAGGGCCGGCAGCACCTCGGAGGCCACGCGCCGGCATTCCTCCACGTGCGGGAAGCCCGACAGGATGAATTCGTCGATGCCCAGACGCCAGTACGCGGCGAGCTCGGCCGCTCACCTGTTCCAGGTCGCCCACGATCGCCGTTCCGAGGTTCACCCGCACTCTTCGAGATCCCGTTCCAGAGCCGCGGTGACGCGTTCGCGGAGCTCGGCGTCGAAGCTGCGCCTGCTGGCCCACCATCGGTGTTCCGGCGAACGCGGTCTGCCGCTGTCGCCACCACCCGCTCGTCCACCTGCGACATGAGCTCTCTCGGCCGCCGTCCCACGCCTCACGCTCCGTGGCGCGCACGACCAGGTGCGTGCGCAGGCCGAATACCGGCCGGCTGTTCCTGGCGCGCGTACGCCGTCCGGACACGGTCCAGCAGCTTCGGCGATCTCGTCCAGCGGGCTGGATCCACGCCAGGTACACCTCGGCGCCGGCTGCCGGCGAACTCGCAGCGCCCGCGGCGAGGCGCCGCCGACGTAGAACCGCGGGCCGCCGCCTACCGGAACCGGGCGACACCACCGCGCCCTTCAAGCGCACCGTGCTGCCCTCGAATACGACGGCTCCTGCGTCGCCCACAACCCGCGCAGCGCGGCGATGATCTCTTCGCCCTGCTCGTAGCGCTTGTCGTGGTCAATGGTGACGCCGAGCCGCTCGAAATCGCCCTGGATCCCGCCCGGCACCACGTTGATGTCGAGCCGGCCGCCGCTGATCTGATCGAGGGCCGCCGCCATTTGCGCGAAGAGGCCGGTCGAGATGAATCCCGGCCGGACTGCCGCCCAGGAACCGGATGCGGCGTGTCACCGCCGCCAGCGCCGTGACGGTCGTCCACGTCTCGGCCAGCGGCGCCGTCTCGCCGAAGAGTCCGTTCGCGAACCGCGTCGGGATCAGGAGCGAGTAGTAGCCTTCGGTCTCGGCGGTCTCCACGACCCGCGCAGGTAGTCGAACGTGGCGGCCGCTCGGCGCGCCACGTCCCGATGTGCTCGCCGTCGCCTCGATGGGGATGAACCAATCGAATCGCGGCTCAGGTCTCGGCTCCACGATCGGACCCTATCAAACCTTCACGGGCTCGGCCAGCGATGCGCGCGTTTATTTCGGCAGGTCGGGAGGACGACTCACCTCCGGATCGATCCGGCCCGTCAAGGCCCGCATGAACTCGACGAGATCGGCTCGCTCCTGGCGGTGAGCCCCAAGGGCTTCATGTCCGACGAGAGCCACGGATTCTTCACGCCACCCCGATCGTAGTACTCGACCACGTCGGTGAGCGTCTTCTCGTTGCCGTCGTGCATGTACGGCCCGCGCTTGGCCACATCTCTGAGGGTCGGCGTCTTGAAGGCACCGCGGTCGGGATCATCGCCGGTGACCGCGTGTCGGCCCAGGTCGGGGTCCTTGTCCGCCATGCCGACGCCGATGTTGCGATAGCCCTCGCCGGCGAAGTTGAAGCCCGCGTGGCATCGCGAGCACATCGCCTTGCCCTCGAACAGACGCAGGCCCCGCTGGGCCGACGCGGACATCGCGCTCCGGTCGCCCGCCTGGAACCGATCGTAGGGCGAGTCGCCCGAGAGAATCGTGCGCACGTAAGCGGCGATGGCCTGGGCGACGCCCGCCGGATCGAAGTCGCGGCCGAAGACGGCGCGGAACTCCGCTCGATAGGCCGGGATCGTCCCCAGCTGGCGCATGATCGTCTCGTCCGTGGTGTTCACGTCTTTCCCGGCCTGCTCCTCCAGCGAGGGCCGGAGGCCCGACCAGTGCTGCTGGTCGCTGAAGAGCCGGTTGACGATCGTCGGGGTGTGCCGCGCGGTCGGCCGGCCGGCGTAGTCCGTCGAGAATCGGCGTGAATCGCTCCAGCCGTGATCAGGCCGATGGCAGCTGACGCAGGCCACCGTTCCCGACGCCGACCAGCGCTTGTCCCAGAAGAATTTCTTGCCGAGCGCGACCTTCTCTCGCGTGATCGGATTGTCGTCCGGAATCTGCGCCGCGTCTTCCTGGAGGCCGGCCGGCAGCGTGAGCTTGAGCTCCGCCGCGAGCGACCAGCCCGGGGGCAGCAGGACAGCGGCGACGACGACCGCTCGCGCGGCGCGTGCTCTCATCGACGCCTCACCTCAGACGCCGGCGGCACGCACGAGGGCGTCGCGTCCCTTCAGCATGTCGTCGAGCGTGCCGAACGCCATCATGTAGTGGCCGCGGTAGCCTCCGCCCTCGATGCGCCGGAACATCCGCGTGAAGTCGATCGAGCCCTCGCCGGGGCGCAGGTGCTCCTCGTAGCGCCCGTGGCTGTCGGCCAGGCGGACCTCCCCGCACCGCCCGAGATCCATCGCGTCGAGAAAGCCGTCGATGCCCTCCGGGACGAGATGCGCATGATTCACCGTGAACGCCCAGCCGAGGCTCGGCGACTGGATGCGGCCGAAGTATTCACGGCATTCTTCGAGATTGTGGGCGAGGTAGCGGACCTCGGCGTGCTCCGGCTCTCGATTGAGATTCTCCAGGAGCAGCCGCACGCCCGCCCGTTCCGCGTGGGCGGCGGCACGCCGGAGGCGCTCGAGGCCGGCGGCACGGCGCGCCGCGTAGTCACCGGTGAAGTGATACCCCGCGTGGACCACGATCCAGCCGGCGGCGAGGCGTCCCGCGAGCTCGATGTACGTCTCGAGGTAGCGATCGGTCGCGTCGGCCAGGAGCGGCGACGTCTCGGCGACGTTGACGGCGGACGCCGAGTGCAAGCCGAGCCGGATGCCGTGTTGCTCGCACGTGGCGCGTACCGCCGCCGCGCGCTCGCCCGTCCAGGTCGCGGGCGCGTTGGGATGATCCGGCGCGCCCTCCAGGCACATGTCGACGTAGTGCACGTCGTGGGCGGCCGCCCAGGCCAGGCCGTCCTCCAGACGCCGCCGTCCTCCCAGGTCGACGCCGATCCGCTCGCGCAAATTCATGACGCGCTCGCCTCCCGCGCTCATGCCTTGATGAAGGCCAGCAGGTCCGCATTGACCTGATCCTTCTGGGTCGAGCACATCCCATGCGATGCGCCAGGATAGACCTTCAGCGTTGCGGTACGAATCAGCTTGGCCGAGAGCAGAGCCGAGGCGCCGATCGGCACGATCTGGTCGTCGTCGCCGTGCATGATCAGCGTCGGCACGTCGAACTTCTTCAGGTCCTCCGTGAAGTCGGTCTCGGAGAACGCCTTGATGCAGTCGTATGACGCCCTTGGAGCCCGCCCATCATCCCCTGCAGCCAGCACGATGTCGCTGCATGCCCTCCGAGACCTTGGCGCCCGGCCGGTTGTAGCCGTAGAACGGGCCGCTCGGGATGTCCTTGAAGAACTGCGAGCGGTCGGCGAGGACGCCGGCGCGGATGCCGTCGAAGACCTCGATCGGCAGGCCGCCGGGATTGGCGGCGGTCTTCAGCATGAGCGGCGGCACGGCGCCGATCAGCACGGCCTTGGCCACGCGCTTCGCGTGCCGTGGCGGCCGATGTAGCGGGCGACCTCGCCGCCGCCGGTCGAGTGGCCGACGTGGATCGGCGTCCTTCAGGTCGAGCGCCGCGATGAGCGCGGCGAGATCGTCGGCGTACGTGTCCATCTCGTTGCCGTCCCACGGCTGGCTCGAGCGCCCGTGGCCGCGGCGATCGTGGGCGATGCAGCGATAGCCGTGCGCGCCCAGGAAGACCATCTGGGCGTCCCAGGCGTCGCGCGCTGAGCGGCCAGCCGTGGCTGAAGACGACGGGCTGGCCTCTGCCCCAGTCCTTGTAGTAGATCTGCGTGCCGTCCTTCGTCGTGATCGTGCTCATGATGCTTCTCCTGCGTATCCTCGCACCCCGGTGCCGTGCGGAAGAGACGCGGCGCCGGGCGAGCGTGTTCGTCAGGCGGTCACAGTGGTGCGCATCTTTTTGATCTGCAGGGTGACGTGGATCAGAAACAGGACGAGCAGGCCGAGGTAGAGCGGCTTGAAGATCGCCGCCTCCGGGCTGGCGACGAGGGGCGCGCTCGGCGGCACTCGCGTCAAGGTCTCCGTGACCGTCGAGATGCCGAGAAAGAGCAAGGTGACCGAGTAGCTCACCGTCTCGACGTACGCCGACAGACGCCCGAACACGCCGGTCTTTCGGGCGATCGCCGCTACGGCGAACGTCGCCAGGGTCAGCACGCCCAGGATGTGCGGCGGCCCGATCGCACCGCGCCGAGCGATCGGAAGCCCGGTCACGCACGTGGCGACGAGGGACCAGATGTAGAAGCGCCCGACGCGGCTCGTCGGCGAGACCCCGCGCTCCTTGACCAGCGCCGTGATCGCAGCGGCGACGGCGACCAGGCTCAAGATCGTGTGGAATACGCCAAGGGATGTCAGGTCCATCGTGATCTCCGATCGTCGCGGCCGCGCGACGGCGCGAGCGGCGCCGCTACCGTCCCCGGAACGCGGGCTTGCGCTTCTCGCGCCACGCGTTGTGTCCCTCGGCCTTGTCCTCGGTCAGCTCGAGCGTCGCGAACCGGTAGAGATCCACCAGCGATGCGTCCGACAGATTGGGGATGTCCAGACCGGTCAGCAGGGACTCCTTCGTCAGGCGCGCGGCGAGCGGCGGCAAAGACGCGATGTGGCCCGCCACCTCCAGCGCCTGGTCCATCAGCTTGCCGTGCGGCACCAGCCACTGCGCGAGCCCGATGCGGTGCGCTTCCTGTGCCGTGAGCGGAAAGCCCATCGCCAGACGCATCGCGTGGCCCCTCCCCACCCAGCGCGCGAGCCGCGTGCTGCCGCCGTAGGCCGGCAAGATGCCGAGGCTCACCTGGGGCAGCCGCCACTCCGCACGCTCGGAGGCCACCAGCAGATCGCAGCAGAAGGTCACGATGCAGCCGATGCCCACGGCGTAGCCGTTGACGGCGCCGACGATCGGCTTGGGAAAGTTGCCCAGGACCTCGAAGGCGCGACCCCGGCGCTTGGCGATGCTCTTGATGAAGTCCGCCGCAGACTCCATCGTGTGCGTCCGCGGGTTCTTGAGGTTGGCGCCGGCCGAGAAGGCCCCGCCCGCGTCGTCACCCGTCAGAACCGCGCAGCGGACCTCGTCGTCGTCCTCCATGGCCGCGAAGTGGCGCGCGATGCCGTCGTTGAAGTCGGCGCCCCACGCGTTGCGCGCCTCGGGACGACTCAGGGTCACGATGCCGATCGGTCCGCGCCGCTCGAACGAGACGGGCATTGGCTGCCTCCTGCCGCCGAGAGTTCACCTCGAGGCGGCGCGTAGCGCCGCCGGCCTCGGCGGAATCACCCGCGCGTCTCGAGCCGCCGCCAGTGTCGGTGGCGGCCCTCCGGTTGTCAACCGCGGGGGCGCTCGTCGTAAAGATCAGTCGCGCCCCACCATGACGTCCGAGGCCTTGATGACCGCGTAGGCGTCCTCGCCGGTGGCGAGCCGGAGCTCCTCCACCGCTTCGTTGGTGATCGACGAGGTGATGATCGCGCCGCCCGGCAGCTGGATCCGCACGTGGGCCGTGGTCGCGCCCTTCTTCACCTCGATGACCTTGCCCTTGAGAACGTTGCGCGCGCTGAGCTTCATGAGAGCACCTCGAGATGGGATTGACCGTCAGATCCAGCATCGCATCGGCCGGTGCGCGCCGCCAGTGCGAGACGCCGCTATCGGCGGCCGAGGAGCCGCGGGACCTCACTGAGATCGCGGATCTCGAAGTCGGGCGCCGGCACGTCCGGGCGGCGCACCCGCCCGTCGCGGTTCACCCACGCGACCCGGAGCCCCGCGTCCTTGGCGCCCTTGACGTCGTCGACGTCGCTGTCGCCCACGTGCAGGACCTCGTGCGGCGCGAGCCCGAGCTGCTCGAGCGCGCGCTGGAACACGAGGCGGTGCGGCTTGTAGGCGCGCAGGGCCTCGGAGATCAGAATGAACTCGACCGGCAGGGTGACATTCCACGCCGCCTGGTGCTCGTGATCGGCGTTGGACAGGATGGCCGTGCGGACGTGCCCGAGGGCGTTCAGCACGTCGAGCGTCTCCGGATAGAGCTCGATCTTCGTCGTCACCTGGAAGAAGAGATCCACGTACGGGGCCGCGTCGGCGCCGATGTCGAACCGGCGCAGGACGCGCGGCAGGATGAGCTCCTCGATCTCGCGAAGCGTCCGGAACGGGACGAGCTGCGTCGCCTCGAAATAGAGATCCGACCACGCGCGCCACACGTCGTCGATGTGGACGGAGAGCGCGTGGTCGGCCACGATCCGCCGCGGCACCAGGACGAGATCGTCGTTCCGGAGCAAGGTGCCGTAGGCGTCGAAGATGACCGCCTTGAACGGAGCGTCCGCCGGGTTGCCCATACGCGATCCGACCTTACAACGCTTTCGCGCGCCCGATGCGATAATGGGCCGCGCCGGTAACGCGGCAGTGCGCGCTGCAGGCCGTCGGGGCGCCCCCGCCGGCCGAGGCGCGCCAGCAACCAAGGAGGTTCATCCCATGCGCCTTCTCACGCTCACGTCCCTGATCGTCGCGGCCCTCCTGAGCGCCGCGGCTCCGGCGTCGGCTCAAACGTTCGTCTTCGGGGCGCAGGGCGAGCCCGTCCAGCTCGACCCGGCGGTCATCACCGACGGCATCTCCTCGCGCCTCACCCGACAGATGTTCGACGGGCTCGTGAAGTACCGCGGCGCCACGACCGAGGTCGAGCCCGCGCTGGCCGAGAAGTGGGAGGTCTCGAAAGACGGCAAGGTGTGGACGTTCCAGATCCGCAAGGGGGTGAAGTTCCATGACGGCAACCCGCTCGATGCCGCCGCCGTCGTCTGGAACTTCGAGCGCTGGTGGAAGGCCGCCCATCCGCAGCACGACAACCAGCTGAAGGCGGGCCAGACCTTCGAATACTGGGAGGGGCAGTTCGGCGGCTTCGACGACAAGTCGATCGTCAGCGCCGTGGAGGCCGTCGGCACGCACACCGTGCGCATCACGCTCAAGGAGCCGCAGGCGCCGTTCCTCGCCAACCTCGCGATGTTCGTCTTCGACATCGCGAGCCCCAAGGCGGTGGAGCGCTGGGGCACCGAGTTCGGCAAGCATCCCGTCGGCACCGGCGCCTACCGGTTCGTGGAGTGGAAGCCGAATCAGGAGGTCGTCCTCGAGGCGAACCCCGATTACTGGGGTCAGAAGCCCAAGATCAAGCGCCTGGTCGTGCGCAACATCAAGGACAACTCGCAGCGGCTCGGCGCGCTCAAGGCCGGCGAGATCCACGGCATGGAAGGGCTCAATCCCGACGACGTCAGCGTGGTCAAGGGCGACGCGAATCTCCAGCTGCTCCTGCGCCCCACGAACACGACGGGCTACATCGCCTTCAACTACAAGGTGAAGGAGCTCCAGGACAAGCGGGTGCGCCAGGCCTTCGCGCACGCCATCAACAAGCGCGCCATCGTCGACGCGCTCTACGGGGGCACCGGCCTTGTGGCCAGCCAGTTCCAGCCTCCGGCGCTGTGGGGCTACAACCGTGAGCTGAAGGACTACGAGTACAGCACGAGCCGCGCGCAGGCGCTGCTCCGCGAGGCCGGGCACGCGCAAGGCCTGTCGGACATCACGTGGGAGGACGGCAAGAAGGAGCCGCTGGTCTTCTGGTACATGTCGCGCTCGCGGCCGTACTTCCCGAACCCGAAGGAGATCGCCGAGGCGATGGCGGCGGACCTGGCGAAAGTCGGCATCAAGACGCAGCTGCAGACCACCGAGTGGGCGGTCTACCTGGACAAGCGCAAGAACGGGCAGATGCCGCTCTACATGCTCGGCTGGACGGGGGACAACGGCGACCCCGACAATTTCCTCTGCTATTTCTTCTGCGGCCCCGGCGCCGCTCGCGAGGGCTTCTACGCCAACAAGCCGCTGGCCGACGTGCTCCTGCGCGCCCAGAAGCTCACACAGCAGTCCGAGCGGGCCAAGCTCTACCGAGAGGCGGAGCAGCTGCTGCGCGACGACGCCGGGCGGCTCTTCATCGCGAACAACCGGCCGCCCCTGGCGTTCGCGAAGCGCGTGAAAGGTTACGTCCCGCATCCGACCGGCTCGGAGTACTTCAACACCGTCGAGTTGCAGTAGCGCGCGGACCGTGCGCGCGCTCCAGGCGATCGCGGGGCCGGGGCCCCGCCGGCCGAGGCGCGAGGGGTGAGGCGATATGTCATCCGGCGAAGCCTCACCATCGTGCCCGTGCTTCTGGGCGTCTCCGTGCTCGTGTTCAGCTTCGTCCATCTGATTCCGGGCGACCCGGCGCTGACGATGCTCGGCGAGCGGGCGACACCCGAGAAGGTCGCCCAGGTCCGCGCCCGTCTCGGGCTCGATCGCCCGATCTGGCAGCAGTACCTCCTCTACGTCGGCAACGCGCTGCAGGGCGATCTGGGCGTGTCGATCGTGCGTGGCGATCCGGTCGCGAGCGATCTCTTGCGGCGGTTCCCCGCGACGGTCGAGCTCGCGTTCGCGGCGATCGTGGTGGCGGTCGCGTTCGGCATCCCGATCGGGGTCGCGTCGGCGGTCTGGCGGAACTCGGTGCTCGACAGTCTCGCGCGCCTGGGCGCGCTCACGGGCGTGTCGATGCCGATCTTCTGGCTCGGCCTCGTGCTGGCGTGGTTCTTCGGCGTGCAGCTGCGCATCCTGCCGACCGGCTTTCGCCTCGGGAGCGGGACCGCGTTCGTGCCGTGGACGAACTTCGTCATCCTCGACTCGATTCTGCAACGGGACTGGGCCACGCTCGGCGACGCGCTCCGCCACCTGATCTTGCCGGCGCTCGCGCTCGCCACGATCCCGCTGGCCGTCATCGCCCGGATGACCCGCGCCAGCATGCTGGGCGTGCTTTCACAGGAGTACATTCGCACGGCCGAAGCGAAGGGGCTCTCGCGCCGGGTGGTCGTGCTGCGGCACGCGCTGCGGAACGCGCTGCTGCCGGTGCTCACCGTGATCGGGCTGCAGGTCGGGCGCCTGCTCGCCGGCGCGATCCTCACCGAGACGATCTTCTCCTGGCCGGGCATCGGTCTCTGGGTGTACGAGTCCATCGAGTCCCGCGACTACGCGATCGTGCAGGGCGTCAGCCTCTTCATCGCCGTCATCGTCGTGGGCGTCAACCTCGTGACCGACGTGCTCTACGCCGCGGTCGACCCGCGCATCAAGTACGAATGACGGCGACGTTCGAGGTCGCGGCGGATCGCGGGGCGGTGGCGGACGCGGGCCGCGGACGAAGCCCGGCCGCGGCGGCGTGGCGCCGGCTCGTGGCCAGCCCGGCCGCTCGGGCAGGTCTGGTCATGGTCGTCGCCTTCCTCCTGGTGGCGCTCATCGCCCCTGCCGTGCACGTCTACGACGCCCGAACGGACGCCGATCTCACCTCGCGGCTCAAGCCGCCGACCGCCGCGCATCCGTTCGGGACCGACAGCCTCGGCCGCGATATTCTCGTCCGCGTCGTGCACGCGACGCGGGTGTCGCTCGGGCTGGCGATCAGCGCCGTGGTCGTGGCGACCGTGATCGGCTCGGCGCTCGGGTTCCTGGCCGGCTATCTTCGAGGGCGAGTCGATCTCGTGGTGATGTTCTGCATGGACATCGTGCTCGCCTTTCCGGCGACCTTGCTGGCCATCGCGATCGTGGCCATGATCGGCCCCGGCCTCCGCAACTCCCTGTTCGCGATCAGCCTGGTCTCGATCCCCGCCTACGCGCGGCTCAGTCGCAGCTCCGTGCTGGAGCTGCGCGAGCAAGAATTCGTGCTGGCCGCGCAGGGCCTCGGCTGCAGCGGCTGGCGGGTCCTCGCGAGCCATATCGTGCCCAACAGCCTGCCGCCGTTGATCGTGCAGACGACGCTCGCGATCGCCTTCGCCATTCTCGAGGCGGCGGCGCTCGGCTTCCTCGGGCTCGGCGCGCAGCCGCCGACCCCCGAGTGGGGCGCGATGCTCGCCGACTCGTACAAGTACTTCACCAGCGGCGCCTGGTGGGTCTTCTGCTTTCCGGGGGCGGCGATCATGCTCTCGGTGCTCGGCTTCAACCTGCTCGGCGACGGGCTGCGCGATGCGCTCGATCCGCGCCTGGGAGGCGGCTGACCGTGGCCGTCGATCCCCAGCCGGCGTCCACGGGTGCAGTAGCCTAGATCGGATCGAGGCCGTAAGCTGCAACTCATGGGGTCGATGCGAAGGCCACCCGCTCGTCTGCTGGTCGGGCTGCTCGTCCTCGGAGCTCTGGTCGGCGCCGTCGCACCGTCGCGCGCCCGCGCCGACGAGGCGCCGACGGGACCAAAGCCGGCCACACAGCCGAGCCCCGACGCTGGGGCGGCGGCGCGCTCGCCGGAGGAGGTGCTGGCCTCCCTGAACCGCGCGCTGACCTGGTACCGCCAGGCGCGAATCGTCATGCGCTCCGTCCAGGGCAGCGGCGTGTTCGACCATGCCGACGAGCAAACTGCGCTCCGTCTGCTCGGCCGCGCGTTCGACGTGGCGCGCGCCGAGGCGGCGCTGCTCCGCCGTGACCAGACGGCCGCCTCGGGCGCGGTCGACCACCGCGCCGAGGAAAAGAAGAAGCGTGAGACGGCGGTGCGCCAGGGCGAAAAAGATGTCGAGCGGCTACGGGCTCGCATCCGTGCCGAGCCCGAGAAGCGAGCCGCCCTTGCGCGCGAAGCCGCCGCCGCGCAGAACAAGCTCGAGCTCGACCGCGCCCGGCTCGAATTTTTCGATCAGCTCGGCGGGCTCGAGTCCTCCCGCTCGGGCGACGACGACCTCGAGCACCAGATCGAGGCGCTCCAGGAGGCCGTGCCGGAGCTGCGCTCATCGACGTCGAGCCAGCCCGTCGCGTCAGCGGCGACAGGGTCCGCGTCCGGCACGTGGGGCGCGCTCCAGCGCCTGCTCGTGCTGCAGCGCAGCCGGAGCCGCCTGGAGGGCTTCGAGGCAGCCACCGATGAGCTGGTGCGCCGCCTGGACGAAGACACCAAGGCGGCCAGGGCGAGCCTGCGGCCGATCCTCACGCGGCTGCGCGCGCTGGCGAAAGACCCGACCGATGCCGGAGCATCGCTGAGCGACGGTCAGCGCGAGTTCCGCGAGCTGCTGGAGCGGCGCAAGCTGCTGGTGGCGGTCGTGCTGCCCCGACGTGAAGAGGTCACGCTGGTCCGCCGGTTCGCGAGTGATCTCAAGGGCTGGAACGAGGTGATCAACCGCGAGTCGTGGCAGGCGCTCCAGGGATTGGCCCTCGACCTTCTCGGCGTCGTCGTGGCGCTCGGCGTCATCATGGTCGGCAGCGTGCTGTGGCGGATCGCGGTGGTCCGATACGTCACCGACGTGGGGCGCCGTCGCTTGCTCCTGACCGCCCGGAGCGTCGTCATCACGGTGGCCGTCGCGCTCATCCTGATCTTCCACTTCACCAGCGAGATGGCCGCGCTTGTGACCGCGCTCGGCTTTGCCGCGGCGGGCATCGCCTTCGCGCTCCAGAACGTGATCCTCGCGGTCGCCGGCTACTTCTCGATGGTCGCGCCGAACGGGATCCGCATCGGTGACCGGGTGAGCCTTCAGGGCCCCTTCGGGTACGTGCACGGCGAGGTCGCCGAGATCGGCTTCGTGCGCGTCAAGCTCAACGAGCTCGGTGGGGAGCCGCTCCGACCGACTGGACGGGTCGTGGTCTTCCCCAACTCGGTCGTGTTCACCGGGACCTTCTTCAAGGATCCGCCGGCGGCTCCGGCGAGCTGACGGCAGCGACGCGCGACGCGCCTGGTGAGCGCGCGCCGCTGCTTACGTCTTCGGCGAGTCGGAGGAGCGCCGCAGATCGAGCATCGGTGACGCGGGCAGGTCATCGAGGGTCTCCAGCCGCGTGAGGCGACCCATGTGCGTGATGATCTCCGCGATCTGCTTCGACGCGTCGACGATCGGGACGAGCTTGCCTTGCAGGTTCGCGGGCAGATCGCGGCGGAGGAGCTCGAGGCGGCCGACGATCACGGCGAGCGGGTTGTTGATCTCATGGGCCGCCGCGTTGGCGAGCTTGGCGACGGCGCGCAAGGTCTCGGCGCGGCGCTCGGCCTCGTCGGCGCGGCGCTGATTGGTGACGTCCTCGATCGTTCCCTCCCAGAATTCGCGCTCGCCGTCGCGGAGCACCCGAGTATTCATCCGGACCCAGACGGTGCCACCGTCGTTCGTGTGGAGCTCGACCTGGAAATCGCGCGTCACGCCCTCGGCGTCCTGCTGGCGGTGGCCGCGCTCGCGATCGTCGGGATTGACGTACAGTGACGTGGCGTTGATGGCCAGCAAGGCCTCGCGGTCCTTGAATTTCAACATCTCGACCATCGCCGGGTTGGCGTCGAGAATCGTGCCGCTCGAGGTGGTCCGGAAGAGGCCGACCGGCACGTGCTCGACGAGGCTGTGGTAGCGCTCCTCGGCGGCCAGCGCCTCGGCGCGCTGCCGCTCCGCCTCGGCGCGGAGCCAGGCCGCGCGCAGCAGCAGGGCGAGCTGCTGGCCGACCGCCTCTAGCATGGAGACCCGGGTGAGATCGAATCGCTCCGCGCGCTCCCACCAGACCAGATAGAGCGCGCCCGCCAGGTCGCCGTCGACGTGGAACGGCACGACCACGCCCGAGCGATGCGGGAAGCGGCGGAACAGCTCGAACGCGAAGCGCGGGTCGTTCTGGACGTCGTCACTCGACGCGACGGTGCCCCCGCCGAGCGCGCTTTCGCGGAACCGCTCGTCGTCGATCGGCAAGACCGCCGACGTCAGGATCGCCAGCGTATGCTTGGGCACTCGATACGCGGCCACCGGCACGAGCACGCGCCGCTCGCGATCGACACGGTATGCGGCGCCCGTCTCGGCTCCGACGAAGCGCACGACTTCACGGACGACGAGCCGCAGCGCTTCGGTGACGTCGGCTTCGGTCGTGAGGATGTGGGCGATCGCGATGAGGAGCTCGGCACCACCCATTCAATCTTTACGATACGGCAGCCCGATCGCCGGACCGACACAGATTCCGCCAGCATTCTGGTCATCCCCGTGGCAAGAATCGTCGCACCCGCAGACGGAAATCCGCCGGAAATCCGTGTAAGTGGCGATCGGGCTGCTCGCCCATGCTCTGGCACACCGGATGCTCCTGGATATCTCAGGAAGATTCCGGAGATGGGCACGCGCAGGATCCACGTCGGACACATGCGAAAGCGATTCGCGCGAGCGGTCCTGGAGGCCGCGCTCGTGGTCGCCCTCCTGTTGCCGTGGGCGGCCATTCTCGCGTGGCTCTTCTGGCGGAACACCCTGCGGTAGCGGCGTCCGCCAGCGCGACCTCGGCGGGAGCGGTCAGACGCGCTGGATCTTGATCGGGACCGCGGGCAGGAGCGTGTTGTGGACGATGCACGCGCGTTCGGCGATGGTCACGAGCCGGTCGAGCGCCTCGGGATCGCCGGCCCGACCCCGCACCTCCATCTCGATCGAGGCGAAGCGCGGCGGGGCCGCGCCGAGCGAGCCACGGACGACGACGGCCAGGCCCTCGACCGTCACCGCGCGCGCGTTGGCAGCCGCGATGAGGTTACTCATGAAGCATCCGCCGAGCGCCGCGAGCAATAGCTCGCCGCCCATGGGCCCGCGGTCCTGACCACCCTTGTCGGTTGGTCGATCGACGAGAACCCGGTGCTCGCGGATCGCGCCTTCGGAGGTTGACGACTGCTGAACCTGACTCACCGTCACCATCAAATCCGCCATGACTGGCTCCCTCTCTGGGTCAGGGGCCCCGATTCGATCCCTCGACGCCGCCGGCGGCGCCGGAGCTGCGCGCGGTCGTCCAGAAGGCGCTCGACCTCGTGAGCGACTGACGCGCGAGGAGCTTCGCGCGTCACATCGGCGGCCGGACGCCGTCCTTGCTGACCTGGATGCGGCCCGCAGCGGTCATCTTGCCGTCGGCGGCATGCTCGGCCGAGAAGAACACGTACTCGCCGGGCTTGAGCGCGGAGCGGTCGGCCGGGACGGCGGTGACGACCGGAGCGCCCTCGGGCACGTGGATCTTCTGCGAGCCGTCCTTGTAGGACAGGGTCAGCTCGCGCCCGCTGGTCGCCTGCACGACCGCGGTCACACGCGCGTTGGTCATCATCGACCCCGGCTCGAGATCCCACGGACGGTGGCCTTCGTTGGGAATCGGCATGCTCGCGGGGAAGACGTGCACCTCGAGGGCCGTGAGCTTTCCGTCCGAGCCCGACTTCGTGGTCGCCCCGACACCATCGCCGGCCTTGATATCGGAGAGCTTCACGGCTTGCACCGTCGCGACGGTGGCCTTGTCCGCCAGCTCGACCTTCACGTCCTTGCCGTCACGCGTCTTGACCGACAGCACGTTGCCTTCGAACGCCGTGATGGTCCCGCGCACCCGCATGGGCGTCTGCGCCTCGGCCACGGCACCGGCAAGAGTCGACAGGGCGACCAGCAGCGCGACGAGAGAAGCTTTCATCCATGCCTCCTGGGAACGAAGGTGGAAGCCAACAACCCTATGAACGCACCGGATGGCCGGATCGTTCCGGGAGGGGCCGTCAGTGCTCGACGTAGAAGAGCAGGATCAGGCCCATCGCGCCGATGAGCCCGGGCCAGCCCCAGCGGATCACCGCTTCGCCGCCGGCCGTGCGTCGCGCCGTGAAGATCAACGCGCCGGCGGCGATCGACGTCAACCCCATCGCCGCGTGCTGCAGGTAGATCGCATCCACGTGAAAGCGGCCGTCGTGGAAGTGGACGAAGAGCGAGGCGCCGGCGAGCACCGCCAGGGTCGGGACCACGGCGTACCAGTACGAGCTCGCCAGGACGCCGGCGCTGCGCAACATCCCGATGACACCGTACGTGAACGGGACCAGCGCCAGGAGCTTGTGCTGCAAGACGAGCGGGTCGGTGAAGATCTCCATGAAGGTGCCCGGCCCCCATGGCCACGACTCCGGGTCGGACGTGGGAATCAGGTAGAGGCCGAAGAGGACGAACACCACCGAGGAGAGCGCCGACCAGGGGAAGCGCCGCGGGCGCCACGCCTCCCACGCGGTGAGGACGGCCACGAGGAGCAGCACGCCGCCGGCCACGCGGTGCGTGACCTGGGAATAGGCGAGCTCGGTCTCGCTGCGCGGATGCGGATGGCCAGGCGGGCGCGCCGTCCCGCCGTACGGCGCTAGCGCGCGGTTTTCTTCGGAGAACGGCCCATCGGGGCTCGGGATCCAGGCCCACACGTGAGCAACGGCGAACGCCGGATGCCACAGCACGAAGGGCTCGTTGCTCTCCGGGTGCTTCGTCGGGCACTCAGCCGCCCGCGGCGCTGGCACCTCGCGATAATCGCGGTAGTGACAGGAGGCTTCGTGCCGGTGCCATTCGGAGCCGGGTAGCGGATTCGGGCTCGGCCGAGTCGGCAGCGCGTATTCGACGCCGGCCAGCTGCCAGACGCCGTCGCGCTCGACGTAGAGCAGCATCGGCGGCCGGGCGAGATCGAGCGTGTTCGAGGCGAGGCCCGCGGCCCTCAGCATCGGCGCGTTGATGTTGATGAAGTGATAGCCGTGATTCGCCTCCATGCCGCTGACCTGCACGAAACCGTCGGCGCGGGCGCGCGCGATGTCGAGGTACGGCTCGGTCGCGCGGCGAACTTCGGCGATGATCTCGTCGGCCGAAGGAGGATGATCGGCCCAAGCCGGGGAAGCCATCGACGCCAGCAGGGCCAGCGCAACGACCGCTGAGAGGCGCATCGCTAGGAAGCATACCCTACCTCGGCCGATGCGCACCGCTGCGATTCCGCGGTATGCTGGCCTCGGACGGCGTGGATGGCCGCCACGATGAGGGGGCCCGCGTGCAGCCAGATGGCAAGGAGAGTCCCGACGACAGCCTGCGTCGCGGTCGCCGCCGGGGTCGGGTGTTCGTCGCGCTGGCGGGGCTCGCCTGCCTGCTCGTCGCCGGCGCCTGGATCGCCTACGGTCGTCAAGCCAAGACACCGCAGCAGGCGAAGGCTCCCGGAAGTGGCGCGGCCGGGCCGTCGGCGCGACCGGTGCCGGTCGTCGTCGCGCCGGCTCGCACCGGCGACCTGAGCGTCTATCTCAACGCGCTCGGCTCGGTCACCCCGCTCAACACCGTCACGGTGAAGAGCCGCGTCGACGGTCAGCTGATGAAGACGCACTTCACGGAGGGCCAGGTCATCCACGCCGGCGACTTGCTCGCCGAGATCGATCCCCGCCCGTTCCAGGCGCAGCTCATGCAGGCGGAAGGTCAGCTCGCGCGCGACCAGGCCAACCTCGCGAACGCGCGCCTCGATCTCGAGCGCTACCAGCGGCTGGCCCAGCAGGAGATGATCGCGCGGCAGCAGCTGGACACGCAGCAGATGATGGTCAACCAGGCCGAAGCGTCCATGAAAGTGAATACCGGCCTCATCGACGCGATCAAGCTCCAGCTCACCTATTGCCGGATCACGGCGCCGATCACCGGCCAAGTCGGCCTGCGGCTGGTCGACCCGGGCAACGTCGTCAAGGCGTCCGACGCGGGCGGCCTCGTCGTCATCACGCAGCTCGAGCCGATCGCGCTCGTGTTCAGCGTGCCCGAGGACAACTTGCAGCCGATCCTGCGGCGCTTCCGCTCCGGCGGCAAGGTGCCCGTCGACGCGTTCGATCGTGAAGGGCGAACGAAGATCGCCACGGGCACGCTCGTGGCGATCGACAACCAGATCGATCCGGCGACCGGCACCGTCCGACTGAAGGCTTCGTTCGGCAACGCCGACGGCGTGCTCTACCCGAACCAGTTCGTGAACGCCCGGGTGCTGATCGACGTGCTGCGCGACGCGGTCCTGGCGCCCGCGGAAGCGATCCAGCGCGGGCCGCAGGGCGCGTTCGTCTACGTGGTCAAGCCGGACAAGGTCGTGCAGATGCGGCGCGTGCAGCTCGGACCGAGTGAGGGCGCGACCGTCGCGGTCCGCGCCGGAGTCACGGATGCGGAGGCGCTCGTCGTGGACGGCGTGGAGAAGGTTCAGGACGGCGCGCGCGTCGAGCCGACGGTACGCAAGGCGGCGCCGGCGGGCGCTCCCGCCGCGCCCGGCGCCGCGGGCGCGCCCAGCACGGCGCCGCGCCCGTCGCGGCCGGGAGCGTGAACCTCTCCCGCCAGTTCATCGTCCGGCCCGTGGCGACGTCGCTCTTGACGGCGGCGATCGTGCTGGCCGGCATCGTGGCGTACCGGCAGCTGCCCGTCGCCGCGCTCCCCCAGGTCGACTATCCGACGATCCAGACCGTCACGTTCTACCCGGGAGCGAGCCCTGACGTCATGGCGTCCGGGGTGACGGCGCCCCTCGAGCGGCAGTTCGGCCAGCTGCCGGGCCTCAAGCAGATGACGTCCACCAGCTCGAGCGGATCGTCCATCGTGACCCTGCAGTTCGATCTGGCGCTCTCCATCGACATCGCCGAGCAGCAGGTGCAGGCGGCCATCAACGCGGCCACCACGTTTCTGCCCCGTGACCTCCCAAACCCGCCCGTCTACAGCAAGGTCAATCCGGCCGACGCGCCGGTGCTGACGCTCGGCGTGACGTCGCGGTCCCTGCCGCTCACGGCCGTCGAGGACCTGGTCGACACGCGCCTGGTGCAGAAGATCGCGCAGCTCCCCGGTGTGGGACTCGTGACCTTGTCGGGGGGCCACAAGCCGGCGGTGCGCATCCAGGTGAACCCGGCCCGGCTCGCCGCCAACGGCCTCACGATGGAAGACGTGCGCGCCGCCGTCGCCACCGCCAACGTGAACCAGGCCAAGGGAAGCCTCGACGGCCCCCACCAGTCGTTCACGATCGCGGCCAACGACCAGATCCACCAGAGCCAGCAGTATCGGGCGCTCGTGATCGCCTACCGCAACAACGCGCCGCTCCTGCTCTCCGACGTGGCCGACGTGATCGACGGCGCCGAGAACGTCCGGCAGGCCGCCTGGATGGGAGACCGGCCGGCGATCATCGTCAACATCCAGCGGCAGCCCGGCGCCAACCTGATCGAGGTGGTCGACCGAGTCAAGCAGCTCCTGCCGCAGCTCCAGAGCTCGCTTCCCTCAGCGGTACAGGTCACCGTGCTGACCGACCGCACCACGACCATCCGCGCCTCGGTGGACGACGTCCAGTTCGAGCTGATGCTGGCCGTCGTCCTGGTCGTCCTCGTCATCTTCGTGTTCTTGCGCAGCGCCGCCGCGACGTTCATCCCGGGCATCACCGTGCCGGTGTCGATCGTCGGCACGTTCGCGGTGATGTACGGGCTCGGCTTCAGCCTGAATAACCTCTCGCTGATGGCGCTGACCATCTCGACCGGCTTCGTCGTCGACGATGCGGTCGTGATGATCGAGAACATCAGCCGCTACATCGAGGAGGGACAGCCGCCGCTGCAGGCCGCCTTCGTGGGCTCGGGCCAGATCGGCTTCACGATCCTGTCGTTGACCGTGTCGTTAATCGCCGTGCTGATTCCGCTCCTCTTCATGGGTGACATCGTCGGCCGGCTGTTCCGCGAGTTCGCGCTGACGCTCTCGGCCGCCATCCTGGTCTCCGCGGTGGTCTCGCTGACCCTGACGCCGATGCTCTGCGCCAAGCTGCTCAAGCCGGTGGCCGACCGCCGGCCCGGCGCGTTCGCGCGCGCCGCCGAGCGCCAGTTCGATCGCCTGGTGGCCTTCTATGGTCGCACCCTGCGCTGGGTGCTCGGGCATCAGACCAGCACGCTCGTCGTCGCGATCGGCACTCTGGTCCTGACGCTCTGGCTGTACCTGGTCGTGCCGAAGGGGTTGTTTCCGATCCAGGACACGGGCGTCATCCTCGGCATCTCCGAGGCGCCGCAGAACATTTCCTTCGACGCGATGGCGGCGCGGCAGCAGGCGCTCGGCCGCGTCATCCTCCAAGATCAAGCCGTCGCCACCATCTCGTCGTTCATCGGCATCGACGGCACGAACACGACGCTCAACAGCGGCCGGATCCAGATCACCCTGAAGCCGCTGGCCGAGCGGGGCGAGAGCGTCGGCGACGTGATCGCCCGGCTGCGTCCCGCGCTCGCGAAGGTGGACGGGATCACGCTCTATCTCCAGCCCGTCCAGGATCTGACCGTGGAGAATCGGGTCAGCCGGACGCAGTTCCAGTACAGCCTCGAGGATCCCGACGAGGCAGAGTTGCGCGCATGGGCGCCGAAGTTCGTGGCGCGCCTGCGAGAGCTGCCCGAGCTGCACGACGTCGCGACGGACCAGCTCGATCAGGGCCTGCAGGCGAGCGTGCAGATCGACCGCGCCACCGCCTCGCGCCTGGGCATCACGCCCCAGATGATCGTCGACGCGCTCTACAACGCGTTCGGCCAGCGCCAGATCTCGACGGTCTTCACCCAGCTGAACCAGTATCGGGTCGTGCTCGAGGTGCTGCCGGAGTTCCGGGCGGATCCGTCGGTGCTTGACCGGGTGTACTTGCGATCGTCCGCCGGCGGCCAGGTGCCGCTCTCGACCCTGGCCACCATCGAGCAGCGCGCGACCGCGCTGGCCGTGAGCCACCAGGGCCAATTCCCGGCGGTGACCGTCTCCTTCAACCTGGCGCCGGGCGCCTCGTTGGGCGCCGCCGTCACGGCGATCGACCGGGTCACGCGCGAGATCGGCATGCCGCCGAGCATCCAGACCGGGTTCCAGGGCGCGGCGCGCGCCTTCCAGGCGTCGCTGGCCAACCAGCCGTTCCTGATCCTGGCGGCGATCGTCACCGTCTACATCGTGCTCGGCGTGCTGTACGAGAGCTGGATCCACCCGATCACGATCCTCTCCACCTTGCCCTCGGCGGGGCTCGGGGCCTTGCTGGCGCTCCTCCTCGTGCGGCTGGACCTCTCCGTCATCGCGCTGATCGGGATCATCCTCCTGATCGGGATCGTCATGAAGAACGCGATCATGATGATCGACTTCGCGCTCGACGCGCAGCGCTCCCAGGGGCTTGCCGCGCGGGAGGCGATCGAGCAGGCCTCGCTCCTCCGCTTCCGTCCGATCATCATGACGACGATGGCGGCGCTGCTCGGCGGCGTTCCGCTCGCGTTCGGGCACGGCGTCGGATCCGAGCTGCGCGAGCCGCTCGGCGTCGGCATCGTGGGCGGGCTCATCGTGAGCCAGGTGCTCACGCTCTACACGACGCCGGTCATCTATCTCGCGTTCGACGGCCTTGCCGAGCGGCTCGGGCGCCGGCGCGCGCCCGGGCGCCGCCCGGCCGAACAGCCGGTGACCGCCCCGTGAGCCTCTCCAGCCCGTTCGTCCGCCGCCCGGTCGGCACGACCTTGATGACGATCGCGCTCGTCATCGCCGGCGTGATCTCGTTCCGGCTACTCCCGGTCGCCCCACTGCCCCAGGTGGACTTCCCGACGATCTCCGTCGTCGCTGGACTGCCCGGCGCGAGCCCCGCGACGATGGCGTCCGCGGTCGCCACACCGCTCGAGCGGCAATTCGGCCGCATCGCCGGCGTCACGGAGATGACCTCGGTCAGCTTCCTCGGGGCCACGACGATCGCGCTGCAGTTCGACCTGGCCCGCGACATCAACGGCGCCGCGCGCGACGTCCAGTCGGCGATCGCCGCGGCGGCCGGTCAGCTCCCGCCAAATCTGCCGAGCCTGCCGACCTACCGGAAGGTGAACCCGGCCGACGCGCCGATCATGATCATGGCGCTGACCTCGAAGACCGTGGACAAGGGACGGATGTACGACATCGCGTCGACCATCCTGCAGCAGAAGATCGCGCGCGTCGAAGGTGTCGGGCAGATCTTCGTCGGTGGCGGCTCCCTGCCCGCAGTCCGCGTGGATCTGAATCCGATGGCGCTCGCGCGTTACGGCATCGGCCTCGAGGAGGTACGCCGGGCGCTCGCCGCCGCGAACGTCAACCGCCCCAAGGGCCAGCTCGACGACGGCCGATTCACCTGGGAGATCAACGCCACCGACCAGCTGCGCGAGGCTCGGCTGTACGAGCCGCTGATCGTCGCGTGGCGGAACGGCGCGCCGGTGCGTCTGACCGACGTCGCGCGGGTGCACAGCTCCGTTCAGGATCTCCGCGCCGGCGCGGTGTCCAACGGCGAGCCCGCGGTGGTCCTCATCATCTACCGCCAGCCCGGCGTCAACATCATCGACACCGTCGATCGGATCCGCGACGAGCTGCCGTATCTGCGCGCGCTGGTGCCGGCGGAGATCACGCTCCGGCCGGTCCTCGATCAGACCGTGACGATCCGGGCGTCGGTCAAGAACGTCGAAGAGGCGCTACTGATCTCGATCGGGCTCGTGGTGCTCGTCGTGTTTCTGTTCCTGCGCAACATCCGCGCGACGATCATCCCCGGCGTCGTGGTGCCGGTCTCGCTGGTCGGGACCTTCGCCGTGATGTACCTGGTCGGCTACAGCATCGACAACCTGTCTTTGATGGCGCTGACCGTCGCCACCGGCTTCGTGGTCGACGACGCCATCGTCGTCGTCGAGAACGTCATGCGCCACATCGAGCGCGGCGCCTCGGTGCTCGAGGCGACCCTGACCGGCGCCAAGGAGATCGGGTTCACGGTGCTGTCGATGAGCATCTCGCTGGTCGCGGTGTTCATCCCGATCCTCCTGATGGGCGGGATCGTCGGCCGTCTCTTCCGGGAATTCGCCGTGGTGCTCTCGGTCGCGGTGCTGGTGTCGCTCGCGATCTCGCTCACGACGACGCCGATGATGTGCGCGCTCCTGCTGCGGCCGCACGATCCGGTGCACCGCCCGCGGCTCGCGGTGCTAGGCGAGCGCATCTTCGACGCCATCACGCGCGCCTATGACCGGTCGCTGACCGTCGTGCTCGCGCATCCCGCGATCGTGATGATCATCTTCCTGGCCACCTTCGCGGTGAACGTCCACCTCTTCAACCTCGTGCCGAAAGGCTTCTTTCCCCAGCAGGACAACGGCCGCCTCTCCGCCAACATCGTGGCTCAGCAAGACGTCTCGTTCGCGACGATCCACGAGAAGATGATGCGGTACGCGGAGATCTTGAAGTCCGATCCAGCAGTGGACACCGTGACGCTCTTCACCGGGGGCGGCGGCGGGCGCGGCACGACCGCGAATACCGGCCGCGGTTTCATCTCGCTGAAGCCGCGCGAGGAGCGCAAGATCTCCGCCGACGAGGTCATCACGCGTCTCAGACCGAAGCTGGCCCAGGTGCCGGGGGCCACGCTCTATCTCCAGGCCGTGCAGGACGTCCGCCTCGGCGGTCGGAGCAGCAACGCGCAGTACCAGTTCACCCTGCAGAGCGACGATCTCACGTTGCTGAACGCGTGGGCGCCCCGCCTGGTTCGCGCCATGCGGGAGATGCCCGAGCTACGCGACGTCAGCAGCGACCAGCAGAATCGCGGCCTCGAGGTGCCGGTCGTCATCGACCGCGCGACCGCCGCGCGGCTCGGCGTCAGCACGCGGATGATCGACGAGACGCTCTACGACGCGTTCGGACAGCGGCAGGTGTCGACCATCTACACGTCGCTGAACCAGTACTACGTAGTCATGGAGCTCGAGCCCCGCTTCTGGGAGCGTCCCGACGCGCTCGCGAACATCTACGTCCGCTCGAGCACGGGCCAGACTATTCCGCTGACCGCGGTGACCACGTTCCAGACGGGCACCGGCCCCATCCAGGTCAACCACCAGGGCCTGTTTCCCTCGGTCACCGTGTTCTTCAATCTGGCGCCGAACATCGCGCTCGGCGACGCGGTCAAGGCCATCGACGAGGCCGAGCGGAAGATGGGCTTCCCAACCAATATCACCGGGAAGTTCACCGGCACGGCGCAGGCCTTCCAGGCCGCGCTCGCCAATCAGCCGCTGCTCATCCTGGCGGCGCTGATCACGGTCTACATCGTCCTGGGCGTCCTCTACGAGAGCCTGATCCACCCGCTCACGATCCTCTCCACTCTACCGTCGGCCGGCGTCGGCGCGCTGCTGGCGCTGCTCGTCTGCGGGATGGACCTGTCCGTCATTGCGATGATCGGCATCATCTTGCTGATCGGGATCGTGAAGAAGAACGCCATCATGGTCATCGACGTCGCGCTCGACCTCGAGCGCCACCACGGCCTCGACGCGCGCGACGCCGTCCATCGCGCGTGCGTCCAGCGCTTCCGCCCGATCTTGATGACGACGATGGCGGCGCTCCTGGGTGCCCTGCCGCTGGCCCTCGGCACCGGCACGGGCTCGGAGCTGCGCCGCCCGCTCGGCATCACGGTGGTCGGCGGCCTCCTCTTGAGCCAGCTGCTGACGCTCTACACCACGCCGGTCATCTACCTCTACATGGAGCGCTTCCGGTTGGCGGTCGGCCGCGTCCATGCACGAACCCGCGCGGTGCTCGGCCTGCGGCCGGCGACGCACGGCGACGCATAGCACCAGCGCGCCGGCATGCCGGACATCGTGCTCGTGGTCATCGCGGCCGTCTCTCAGCTCGCGACGGCCGGGATCGGCGTCTGGGTGTCTTTGAAGCAGGGCCCCCGCCGTGTACCGCTCGCGATAGCGTGCCTGGCCTTGGCCGTCACCGGGATGTGCGCCACGGCCTGGACGGGACTCCGAAGCCGCGCCACCGGCGCCGTGCCCACCACGGTCGAGCGGACCACCACACCCCGGGAGCCGCGCGCGAGCATCCGTGTGACGACCCGCGAAGTCACCACGATGGGCGTCGGCCAGCTCGTCAAGGTGAGCCTCGGCTTCGAGAACTCCGGCGACCGACCTGCGATCGAAGTCCATCGCGTCCAGATGGTCAACTTCATCCTGTCGCCGTACGGCGAGGAGGAAGCGTTCCGGCTCTTGCGGGCTGAGCTGCAGAACGCCAGCGGCGAGAGCGAATCCGTCGCGCCGGCCGGGCGCCTGTCCTTCACGATCGATGGCCCGCGTCTGATCGCGGGCGACTTCCTGCCCCGCGGCTCCGACGAGCTGCAAGTGGTGCGGGACGGTCGTCCGCTGCTCGTGGCCGGCATCATTCGCTATCAGGCGGACGACCGGTCGGAGGCGACGGCGGAGTATTGCTTCTACGCGATGAATCCGAAGGTGCTGGTGGCGTGCTCCGGCCACAACACCTGAGCCGCGGCTAGTCGGAGTCCTTGCCGGGCGGCTCCACGAACGTGAAGCCGAAGCGCCCCTTGATGCACAGGTGCCCGCCAGTGACGAAGACATCCGCCGGCGACATCACCTTGACGATGCGGTTGTCCTGCACGTGGAGCGAGAGCGTACAGCCCGACGCCGCAGTAAGGGCAGATCGTATCGGTCGTGCGCTGCTTGGATTCGTCCCACGTTCCCGCCGCACGCATGTCGTGCTCGCGCTTGAACATGAGGGCGCCGGTCGGGCAGACGCCGATGCAGTTGCCGCAATAGACGCACGCCGAATCGGGCAGCGGCACGTCGGCCTCGGTCGAGATACGCGCGTCGAAGCCTCGGCCCGGCCACCGCGATCGCGAACGTGTTCTGGGCGTCGACGCCGCAGGCCTCGACGCACTTGTAGCAGAGCACGCACTTCGAGTAGTCGCGAATGTAGAGGTCGTTGTCGACCTTCACCGGCTGTCCGACGGTCTCCGCGTGCGCGCCCGTCGGGCGCCTCGTGATGTCCGGGCTCGCGCGCGTCGCGCTCGCCCGCGGCGGCCGGCGTCGCGGCGTCGGCCATACCGCTCGGGCGCGCGCCGTAGCGCGTCGATCATGTCGTCGAGGCCCGGAGCCGTCGAGAGATCGACGGACGACGCCAGGAGCTCGAGCACCATCCGGCGCGAGACGCGCACGCGCTCGGACTCGGTGAGGATCGTCATCCCGGGCTCCACACGCCGCGAGCAGGCCGGGACGAGCACCCGGGATCCGGCCACCTCGACGACGCACACGCGGCAGACGTTGACCGGCGTCAAGGTCGGCAGGTAGCAGAGCGTGGGGATGTCGATCCCCCGCGCGCGGCACGCGTCGAGCACCGTCGCGCCGCCGGCGACGCTCACGCGCTGTCCGTCGATGACCACGTCGACCGGTGGAGCGGCCGGGCGGCTCGGCGCGGTCGGGGGACGGCTCGGGGGCGGCGGAGGCCGGAACCAGATCGGCTCGGGGTTCACGATCGTCCCCCGGCGATCGCGAGCCGGAAGATCGCGGATTCCACGGCGCTCGAGGCCGTTTGCCCGAGACCGCAGATGGAGGCGTCGCGCATCACCTGGCCGAGATCCTTGAGGAGGGCCATCTCCTCCGCGTCGGAGCCGAGCGGGCGCCGGGCCCGGAGCCGCGCCAGCAGCTCTTCCTGCCGGACCGTCCCGACCCGACACGGCACGCACTGGCCGCACGACTCATCGCGGAAGAACTCGGCGATGCGGCGCACGATGTCGAGCAGGTCGACGGACTCGCCGAAGACCATGACGACACCCGAGCCGAGCGTGGCCCCGATCGCCCGCGTTCCCTCGAAGGTCAGCGCCACGTCGAGGTCGGCCGGGCCGACGAACACGCCGGCGGCGCCGCCGAGCAGCACCGCGCGGACGGGCCGCGGCCCCGGCCAGATGGAGAAGCTGCCGCAAGGTGATCCCGAATGGCGCCTCGTAGAGTCCGGGGCGCGCGACCTCGCCGGAGACGCAGAAGAGCTTCGGGCCGGTCGAGCCTTCCGTGCCGATCCCGCCGTACGCGGCGCCGCCCTCGCGCAGGAGCGCGGGCACGTTCACGAGCGTCTCCACGTTGTTCACGACGGTCGGCTTGCCGAAGAGCCCGACCTGGACCGGGAACGGCGGCTTGTTCCGCGGCTCGCCGCGCTTGCCCTCGATCGAGTTGAACAGCGCGGTCTCCTCGCCGCAGATGTACGCGCCGGCGCCCCGGCGAATCTCGATGTCGAAGGCGAACCCGGCGCCCATCACGTCGGCGCCCAGCAGGCCGGCCGCGCGCGCCGCGCGCGATCGCGCCGGCCATCCGTTCGGCCGCGAGCGGATACTCGCCGCGCAGATAGAGGTATCCGCGCTCGCAGCCCGTCGCGAAGCCGGCGAGGGTCATGCCCTCGACGAGCGCGAACGGATCCTCCTCCATGAGGAGCCGATCCTTGAACGTTCCGGGCTCGGACTCGTCGGCGTTGCAGACGAGGTAGTGCGGCCGCGCCTCGCGCCTTCGCCACCGCGTCCCACTTGCGTCCGGTCGGAAACGCGGCGCCGCCGCGGCCGAGGAGCTTCGAGGCGACGACCTCGGCGATGACGGCGGCCGGGCCCGAGCTCGATGGCGCGCGCCAAGCGCCCGTAGCCGTCGCTCTCTCGGTAGGCGGCGAGACTCGTCGGATCGACACGCCCGATCCGGCCGAGGAGCCGCAACCCGGATTGCCCGACCTGGGGCACCGAGCGCGAGACGTGGCGCCGGCGCTCGGCCGGGCTGCCCGCGCCGAGGCGGGTATCGCTCGTGTGGCGGCGGGTCGCGCAGCGCATCGAGCACGGACGCGACGCCGTCCTCGACGGGCGCCAGGGTGATCGTGCGCGGCGTCTCGCCCGCGACCGTCAGGAGAACGGCCGGCGCACGCTCGCATTGACCCAGGCACGGGCTGCGCATCCAGGCCGTCGCACCGCCGCTCTCGCCCGACGCACCGGGCGGTCCCAGAACCTGCTCGAGGGACTCGCAGAGCGCTCTCGCCGCCTCGCATCCGGCACGCGATGTCGTCGCACACGTGCGCGACAATCGGCGGGCGCGGGTTTCGTCGACAGCAGATGGTAGAAGGTGACGACTCCCCAGAGCTCCGCGGGCGGAACCGTCAGGCGCCGGCTGATGTAGTTGAGGGCGCCGCTGGCTGATCCATCCGGCCCGCGCCTGCACGGCGTGGAGCGCGGGCAGCAGCAAATCGCGACCGCGCGTCGTCCGCCACGACGGCGTCGACCGCCTCACGCTCGGCATCGTTGGCGATGGGGCCGACGATTTTCAGGTCGATCGGCTCAGCCTCCCAGCCGCTCGATGCGGATCGCGGTGGCCTTGAACTCGGCCGTGCCCGATTTGGGATCGGTGGCGTCGATCGTCAGGAGGTTCGTGGCCACGTCGTCGGGGAAGTGCATGGTCATGAACGTGAGCCCCGGACGCAGGCCCTCGTCGCGACGGATGGGCACCTCGACCGCGCCGCGGCGCGAGCGCACGCGAACGAGCTCGCCCTCGCGGAGGCCGTAGCGCTCGGCGTCTTCCGGCGAGATGTCGAGGCTCTCGCCCCGACGAAGCGGCGAGCGATAGGCGCCGCGTCTGCACCCCGGTGTTGTACTCGTCGAGCCGACGCCCCGTGGTGAGGCGCAGCGGGAACTCGGCATCCAGCTTGTCGACCGGAGGATCGTGCTCGACGGGAACGAACGACACGCGCGGGCCCCGGAGCGGCCGCTCCCAGAGGCGGCTGTGCAGGAAGAGCTCGCCCGGATGCTCCTCGTCGTAGCACGGCCACTGTAGCCCGCCGTGCTTCTCGAGGCGCGCGTAGCTCATGCCGGCGTGCATCGGCGAAAGACCGCGCAGCTCGTTCCAGATCGTCTCAGCGTTCGGCCGCCCCCAGTTGCGGCCCAGCCGGGCGGCCAGATCGAAGAGGATGGTCAGATCGTCGCGGGCGCCCGCGGGCGCCTCGATGGCCTTGCGCACGCGCTGCACGCGCCGCTCGCTGTTGGTCACGGTGCCCTCGGACTCGCACCACGCCGCGCTCGCGGGGAGCACGACGTGCGCCAGCTCCGCCGTCTTCGTGAGGAACAGGTCCTGCGCCACCAGGAAATCCAGGCCTTCGAGGAGATGCCGGGCGTGGTTCTGGTCGGCCTCGGACTGCAGCGGGTTCTCGCCGATGACGTAGAGCGCGCGCAGATCGCCGCGCTCCATCGCCTCGAACATCTGCGACAGGTGCCAGCCGCGCTCGGGCGGAACCGCGACACCCCACGCGCGGTCGAACTTTTCCCGGAACTGGTCGTTCTCGATGTGCTGGAAGCCGGGCAAGCGATCGGGCAACGCCCCCATGTCACCGCCCCCCTGGACGTTGTTCTGCCCGCGCAGCGGGTTGAGGCCCGAGCCGTAGCGACCGACGTGGCCGGTCAGCAGGGAGAGGTTGATGAGCGCGAGCACGTTGTCGACCGCGTTGTGGTGCTCGGTGATGCCGAGCGTCCAGCAGATCATTGCCCGGCGGGCGCGCGCGTACTCGTGCGCCATCGTGCGGATCGTGTCGGCCGGCACGCCGGTCTCGCGCTCCGCGTAGGCGAGCGTATAGGAATCGACCGCCCGGCGGTAGTCGTCGAAGCCGGTCGTCGCGTTCTCGATGAACTCGCGATGCTCGAGCCCCGCGGCGATGATCTCGCGGCCCATCGCGTTGGCCAGCGCGATGTCCGAGCCGACGTCGAGACCCGCCCAGAGCTCCGCCCACTGCACCGAGCTGGTCCGTCGCGGATCGACGGCGAACATCCGCGCGCCTCGCCGGAGGCTCTTGAGCAGATGGTGGAAGAAGATCGGGTGCGTCTCGCGCGCGTTCGATCCCCAGAGCAGGATCAGATCCGTCTCTTCAGCCTCCTGGTACGAGCTCGTCCCCCCGCCCGCGCCGAATACCGTCGCCAGCCCGGCGACGCTCGGGGCGTGTCAGGTACGGTTACAGCTGTCGATGTTGTTGCTGCCGATGACCGTTCGCGCAAACTTCTGGGCGATGAAGTTCGTCTCGTTCGTGCTCTTCGAGCAGCTGAAGAGGCCGAACGCGCGGGGACCATGTCGATCGACGACACGCCGCAGGCCGGCGGCGGCACGATCGAGCGCCTCGTCCCATGTGGCGGGCCGAAGACCTCCGGCCTCGCGGACCAGCGGCTGACTGAGCCGGGGATACATTCGAGACACTCAGCACACCCCCCTTCGGCTAGGATCGCGTGACGCATCGCGAAGCTTACTACGAGTCGGTGGTGGCTTCGCTGATGGCCGCGTTTGGGACGATACTATGCTCCTGAAAATATAGTCAAATCGCGGGGTTGACCACTGCGTCGCCAGGAGGCGAACGCCATGAGCGAGGGAACCAACGGGGGCCGGACCGAAGCGTTCCAGGCGTTGCGCGATTCCGAGGAGCTCCACCGAGCCACGCTCAGCAGCATCTCGGACGCGGTCTTTCTGACCGACGACGAGGGGCTGTTCACGTTCGTGTGCCCGAACGTCGACGTGATTTTCGGCTACGTGCCGGACGAGGTGCGCGCGATGACCCGGATCACCCGCCTCCTGGGCGAGAATCTGTTCGATCGCGGAGAGCTCGATGCCCGAGGCGAGATCACGAACATCGAGCGCGAGGTCACCTCGAAAGCGGGCGAGCGACGCTCCCTCCTGATCCACCTCAAGCGCGTGTCGATCCAGGGCAGCACCGTGCTCTATACCTGCCGCGACGTCACCGAGCGCCGGCACGTGGAGGAAGAGCTGCGGGCGGCGCGCCTGGAGCTGGCCCATGTCTCTCGACTCGCCCTAGCCGGGGAGCTGCTGGCGTCGATCGCCCACGAGATCAACCAGCCGCTGACGTCCATCCTGAGCAACGCGAGCGCGGGGCTTCGTCGGCTTCCCGCTCTCGCCCCCGCCGGCGGCCCGCACGAGCTTCGGGAGATCTTCGTCGACATCCGCGATCAGGGCCGCCGGGCCGGTGAGGTCATCGAGCGCGTGCGGGCCCTGGCCGGCAAGCGGCCGCTCGAGCGCCAGGCGATCGACGTGAACGAGGTCGCCGGCGAGATCGTCACGCTCGTCCGGGGCGAAGCGAGACGGCGCAACGTGACGCTCCGCACCGACCTGATGGCCTCGCTCCCGGCCATCGACGCCGACCGCGTGTCGTTGCAGCAGGTCATGCTGAATCTGATGCTGAACGGCATGGACGCCATGGACCAGCGGGAGACCGCCGAGCGGCGGCTGGTGGTCAGCACGCGCCGGCTCGACGATGCCATCGAAGTCGCGGTGAGCGACACCGGCCACGGCATTCCGGCCGATCGCCTGCCCAAGGTCTTCGACGCCTTCTTCACGACCAAGAAGGAAGGTCTCGGCCTCGGCCTGGCGATCGCCCGGTCGATCGTCGAGGCGCACGGCGGAAGGATCTGGGCCGAAGACAACGGCGGACGCGGCGCCACGTTTCACCTGACACTTCCGGCCGTGCGGCTGCACTAGACCCGCGCGGTTGCACTGGACCAAGGTCCGTCGATAGGGTTCCCTTCGTCTGATACCTGACCTCGGCGACTCTCGTTAGCCTCGCCTCGAACGAACCGCGAGCACACGAAAGGAGCTCGACATGATCAGGTGGGTCGATGCAAGGCGGCGGGTCGTCGTGGCCATCATCGTGGCGCTCTCGATCGGCGCCGCCGGGTTCGCGGCAGCCCAGTCGGAGGAAGGGGTCGCCAACTTCTACGGCGACAAGTTCCAGGGCAAGAAGACGGCCAGCGGTGAGGTCTACGACAAGAACGGGCTCACCGCGGCGCACAAGAAGCTGGCGTTCGGCACCAAGGTGAAGGTGACGAACGTCGACAACGGCAAGAGCGTCGTGGTGACAGTCAACGACCGGATGGGGGCGTCCAGTCCGACCGTCATCGACGTCACGCGGCGAGCGGCCGATGAGCTCGACTTCACGAAGGCGGGCACAGCCAAGGTCAAGGTGGAAGTCCAGAAGTAGGCGATCACCGAGTCCGCTGCAGGAAGGCGGTCACCGCGCGGACGAGCTTGTCGGGCTGCTCGTACGGCAGCATGTGGCCCGCTTCGCCGATCACCTCGACCCGCGCATGCGGAATCAGCGTCTGCCAGCGCTCGGCGTAGACCGGCACGATCAGGCGGTCGGACGCGCCCCAGAGGACGAGGCTCTCGGCAGTGAGGCGATAGAGCCGCTTCGAGAGACGCCGGTTCGGGATCGGGAACAGGATCTTGCCGGCCATGGCGAGACGCCGCTGGCTGCCGATGTAGAAGTCCTTCAGCGCCTCCATCTCCGAGAGATCGGCGCCTCCGGTGAGCAGGGCCTGACCCCGCTGGGGATCGTGAAACAGCACCTCGGCGATCTGATAAGGAAGTAGCGCGAAGATATCCGGGATCGGGTGCTCGTCCATCCAGAGGCCGGCGGGGCTGACCAGGACCAGCTTGCCGAGATCGTGAGGCGCCACGCACGCCATCTCCGCGGCGATCATGCCGCCCATGGAGTGGCCGACGAGGTGCGGCTGCTCGAGTCCCAGCGCCTGCACCAGGTCCCAGCCGTGGAGTGTGAAGTCCAGCATGTCCTCGAGCAGCTCCTCGCCCGTGGACTCGCCGTACCCGGGCCACTCGGGCGCGAAGACGTGATAGCCCTGCGCGATCTGATCGAGGAAGGGGTTGTCGCCGAGCAGCCCGCCGGCGCCGTGAAAGAACACGAGGGGCGCGCCGCTGCCGCCCTCGAGCACGCGGCAGCGCGTGCCCTTCCTCGTCTCGACCACGTGCCACTTCATCGCGGCCACTCCGCGCCCACCTTGGCCGCGCCGGGCTGACGCTCTTCCGGACGGATCCGGTCGTCCATCGGGTGCATCCACCAGCGCTCGTCGTGCTTCCATTCTGGCCACATGTCGCGCAGATGAGGCATGACCTTCTCGGCGAAGAGCTTCGAGGAGTGCCGCGTCTTCCAGTCGGGCATGTCCCCGTTGTGGAACAGACAGAAGAGGTGCCCGATGTGGAGCCCCTTGATGCACTCCTCGAGCTGCTGCCGCACCGTCTCGGGGCTACCGGCGATGATGAAGCGCTCGTCGACCAGCTGCTTCCACGTGAGGTTCTCGAGAATCTTCTGCCGCGCGAGGGTGAGCTGAGCGAGCGCGCCGTACTTGATGGTCGCCATCGTCCGGTAGCCGGCCGGGTCCGCGAACGGCGGGAAGACGTGCAGGCACCGGTTGAAGAAGTAGAGGCAGTGCTCGGCGTAGAGACGCTCGGCCTCGGCGTCGGTGTCCGCCACGCAGATGATCTGGGCGAACGCGGCGCGATAGGGCGACTCGTCCTTGCCGCGCTTGGCCACGCGCTCCCAGTATCCGTCGAGCAGCGACTTGCCGCGCAGGTAGCCGTAGAACGACAGATACGAATAGTTGTAGTCGTAGTCGAGGCAGAAATCCCACGTCTCGATCGAGCCCCCGCCCGGAATATAGATCGGCGGATGCGGCTTCTGGATGGGCTTGGGCCAGCAGTTCACCCAGCGAAGCTGGTTGTACTTGCCGTCGAACGCGAAGGGCTCGTCGCTGGCCCACGCCTTCATGATGAGGTCGTGCGCCTCGCGGTACTTGTCGCGCGTCAGCGCCGGGATCTGGCCGTAGCAGAAATTCGTGTCCATCGGCGTGCCGACCGGGAAGCCGGCCACGAGCCGGCCTCCCGAGATCACGTCCAGCATGGCGAACTCCTCGGCGACCCGGATCGGCGGGTTGTAGCTGGCGATCGAGTTGCCGATGACGCAGAGAGCCGCCCGCGAGGTGCGCCGGGCCAGGGTCGCGGCGATCAGATTCGGCGAGGGCATGAGCCCGTAGCCGTTCTGGTGGTGCTCGTTGCAGCCGATGCCGTCGAAGCCCAGGGTCTCGGCGTACTCGAGCTGGTCCAGATACTCGTGGTAGACGTGGTGACCCTTGCGCGGGTCATAGAGCGTGTTGGGAATATCGACCCACACCGAACGGTGCTGCGCGCGAAAATCGTCCGGCAGATAGGGCCATGGCATCAGGTTGAACCAGGTGAACTTCATGGAGACCTCCGTGAGCCCGGGCTCCTCATGGTGACTGGGGTTGCTGCCGGTCGAAGGATTGGTTCTCGAGCATCAAGACGACGACGTGACCGATCTCGTCCACGGCTCCCATAGGCCCGATCTTACGACGGCTGTCGCCGTCCCGACGGTTGTATAGACTAGAAGGAGACGACCTGCCATGGCAGCCAGACCCCACGCCTTCGTGGCCATGCCCTTCGGCACCAAGCCCGGGCCGAAAGATCTCGGTCAGCTGATCGACTTCAATCGTGTGTACACCGAATACATCCAGCCCGCGCTGCAGTCGGCCGGCTTCGAGCCGTTTCGAGCCGATCAGGAGATCCGCGCCGGTGACATCCGCGCCGACATGTTCCAGGAGCTGCTGGTCGCCGACCTGGTGATCGCCGACCTCACGATCGACAATCCGAACGTCTGGTACGAGCTCGGCGTTCGCCATGCGTTGCGCGCTCGCGGCGTCGTGATCATCTGCGGGGGCAACGTGACGACCGCGTTCGACCTCTATACGGACCGAAAGCTCCGCTACGGGCTCAAAGACGGCGCGCCGGACCCCGCGCAGCTGGAAGAGGACAAGCGCAGGCTTGCCGAGATGGTCAAGGCCACGATGGAGTCCTGGCACGGCCGCAAGGTGAGTCCCGTCTACAATCTGATGCCGAATCTTCAGGAGCCCGACTGGAAATCGCTCCGCATCGGCGATGCCCGCGAGTTCTGGGACAGGCACGAAGCCTGGGAGCAGCGCATCGAGCTTGCCCGCCGAGCCGGTCGCATCGGCGATCTGCTGGTGCTGGCCAACGAGGCGCCGATCGCGGCCTTTCGGGCCGATGCCTGGATCGAGGCGGGGGAAGCGCTGCGGCGAGCGGAGCGCTACCAATTCGCGCTCGAGCATCTCCAGCGCGGTCTGGAAAGCGATCCGCGCAACATCCGGGTCCTGCGCGAAATCGGGATCTGCCTGCAGCGACTGGCCCTGGCCGGCGCGCCCGGCCATTCGATCGATCGCGCGCGCCAGCACTACCGCAGCGCGCTCGAGCTCTTCCCCCGCGACGCCGAGACGTGGGCGCTGCTCGGTCGCGTCGACAAGGATGCGTGGGCCGCCGCCTGGGACCGGCCCGGCCAGACGCCGGAGCAGAAGCGCGCGGACGCGGGATACGAGGACGCCCTCCTGACCGCCGCCATCGACAGCTACACGAGGGCCTTTCGCGCCGATCCGGGCCACTACTACTCCGGAATCAACGCGCTCACCCTGATGCACCTGCACCGCCATCTCAGCGGTGACTCACGCCACGACCAGACGATGGAGGTCATGGCGGGAGCCGTCAGATTCGCCGCCGGCTGCGAGTCGGACGCCCACCAGCTCTTCTGGGCCAAGGCGACGCTCGCGGATCTCGAAGTGCTGGTCGGGACGACGGGCACGACGACGAGCGCGTACAAAGAGGCGATCGCCAGGAGCGAAAATGACTGGTTCGCCCTCAACTCGACTCGCGCACAGCTGCAGCTGCTGAAGAACCTCGCCTTTCGCCCGGACACGGTCGACGCCGGAATCGCCGCGCTCGACCGCGCGCTGGAGAGGCTCAAGAAGCCCCAGGAGCGCTGGCAGCCGCGGCAGGTGCTCCTGTTCAGCGGCCACCGAGTCGACGCGCCGACTCGCCCCAGCCCTCCCCGCTTCCCGGCGGACAAGGAGCCGATCGCGGCGCAGAAGATCACCGAAGCGCTCGACCAGCTCGGCGCCGGCCCCGACGATCTGGCTCTCTGCCAGGCCGCCGCGGGTGGCGATCTGCTGTTCCTCGAGGCTTGCCAGAAGCGCGGTGTGCGCTGCCAGGTTCTGCTGCCCCTGCCGGAGCCCGAGTTCATCGAACGGTCGATCCTGCCTTCGACCGGCGGCGGCAAATGGCGCGAGCGCTTCTTCCAGATGAAGGACCGGCTGAAGGACCCGATCCGCATCATGCCCGACGAGCTCGGCCCGCTGCCCAACGGGGTCGATCCGTTCGAGCGCTGTAACCTCTGGCTGCTCTACACGACGCTCGCCTGGGGCTTGAGCAGGGCGCGGTTCGTGTGCCTCTGGAACGGCGGCGGCGCCGATGGCCCGGGCGGGACGGCGCACATGTACAACGAGGTCAAGCAGCGAACGGGCCGGGTCACCTGGATCGATACCCGTGAAGCCTGGTGAGGGCCCGCGAGGCGGTCACATCCCGATCTCCGCGAGGAAGACGTGCTGGGTCGCTTTGCGAGCCACCGTGCCGGCGTAGGTAGCGGCCGAGGCCGCGAGGATGGGGTTGGACTGGAACTGCGCGACGCCGAGACAGGCTTCCTCCACCGCGCCGGTGACCAGCGATTCGGCCATCGAGCCCACGCCCCGGAACCACCGGGTCGCCTTGGCGTGATCCGCGACCGCCTCTAGCATCGCCGGATAACGAGCCCGGAGCTTGTAGCGACGGTCGCCGGCGACCTCCGCGGTGATCCGGATCAAGTCGCGCACGTATTGCTCGCCGCTCCGCTCCTTGAACGCCCCCTTCAACTCCGACACGGTCGCCCCGAGATTCTCGAGGCTCAGCTTCGACCGATCGATCCCGGCCCGCACGTCGCGAGCGTGCCCGGGCGCGACGATCACCATGCCGTCGATGGTCTCGAAGCCATTGTCACTGAAGAAGTAGGCCTTCCAGCCTTCCGGGATCTCGCGGGCGAGATCGAAATTCGCGAGGTTCTTCAAGGTCGTCGCGAACGAGATGCCGATCCCGAGCTGGCGCCGCAGGAGGCTGAGGACCGGCGGCGAGCCCGCCGCGGCCGACGCCGATCCTGCGACCAGTCTCTCGACGATCGCGCGGGCGGCCGGCAGGCCGTCCCCGTCGACGAGACTCTTCGCGAGGGAACCGACGGCGTCGTGTAGTCGCCCCCGCAGCTTGTCCGTATCGCCATCGGCGACGAGGTTGAGCACGTCGAGCTGGTCGACGAGGCCTCCGAGATCGAGGGAGAGGCCGTCCGGCGACTTCTGCGTCGAATCCTTCAGCTGCTCGAGGAGGCTACCGGCGACCGTCAGCGCGGCGAATCGCCGCGTCTCCTTCTCGTCCCGCTCGAGCACTGCGGCGGCCCGGTCCTGGATCAGCGAGAGCAGACCATACGCGATCTGAGTGTCCATACGTGACGTCCTTTCGCCGCGGCAGTCTTCTCAGGCGCCCGCACGATGGTACGCGAGCCGCGCCGTGGGCTTCAACCGAGTCGAGTGACGCGCGCTTTTCATTGCAACGGCTCGCCGCGGCGACGTAAGATTCAACGAGCTCTTTGGGTGAGCACCGGGACGCCTTCGATGGCATCGATGCCGACCGTCTCAGGAGGTCCGCGATGAATCTCCCGACGTACGACGAGCTGCACGTCGTCTCCGACCTGCACATGGGCGGCGCTCCCGGTTTTCAGATCCTCGGCGAGACGGCGCGACTGGCGCGCTTCGTCCGCTGGGTTCGCGACCAGCGACCGGATGGCCAGGTCGCGCTCGTCCTGAACGGCGACATCGTCGACACGCTCGCCGAAGACGTGGCCGGGTACATCGCGACCGACACGGCGGCGGCCACGATCGAGCGCATCGTCGATCGCGACCCGGCCTTCTCGCCCATCTGGGACGCGCTCGCCGAGTTCGTCCGCACGAAGAACCGGACGCTCGTCCTCGTCATCGGCAACCACGATCTCGAGCTGGCGCTGCCGCCCGTCCACCGGCTTCTCATGTCCCGGCTCGCCGGCGAGGATCTCGCGGCCCGCGCGCGCGTCGAATGGTCGACCTTCGGCGCCGGCCACGCCTGCCTGGTCGGCAACACGCGCGTGTTCTGTATCCACGGCAACGAGGTCGACGCCTGGAACTACGTGCGCTACGAAGACCTCACCAAGCTGGCGCGGCGTCTGAACGCCGGTCGCGCCGTCAGCGCGGACGAGTGGGAGCCGAATGCCGGCACGAAGATGGTCAAGGACGTGATGAACGACGTGAAGCGCCGCTACGCCTGGATCGATCTGCTGAAGCCGGAGACCCAGGCGGCGGTCGGCGTGCTGGCCGTCCTCGAGCCGTCGCTGGCGAGCCGGATCACGCGCGTGCTCCCCGTGGTCGGCGAGCGAGTCCGCGGCGGCAACGACTACTCCGGGCGACTCTCCGCCGACGGATTCGGCGCGGCGGCATCGGCCCGCGCGACGCCGGCCGATCAGCTCCTCGGCCCCAACCTCGCCGCGGGCCTGCAGGCCGGCGCCGGGGGGACCGACGCCCGGGCGATGCTCCTCGCCGCGGAGCAGAATTTCCAGAACCGAACAGGGGCCACGCGCGCCGGCGACGGGACGCTCGGCACGCCTCAGCTCGTCTGGGACCGGTTGACGGGCTGGGTCACCGGCGTCGGCAAGGACGAGGCGCTGCGACGCGCCCTCCTCGACTGGCTGGCCAACGACAAGACGTTCGATCTCGACGACCGCGATGCCACCTTCACGGAGATCGCGGGCTCGGTCGGGGCGGAGATCCCTATCACGATCACCGGCCACACCCATCTCGAGCGCGCCATCGACATGGGCGGCAATCGCTTCTACTTCAACTGCGGGACGTGGATCCGGCTGATGCGGTTCTCGGACGCCATGCTGAAAGACACCGCCGCCTTCAAGTCGGTGTACGACGTGCTCGTCGACGGTCGCATGAGCGCGATCGACGCCGCCACGTTCAACGGAGAGCCGCTGGTGATGAATCAGACGAGCGCGGTATGCGTCAAGGCCGAGTCCGCCGGGGTCGTCGGCGAGCTGGCGCACGTCGAGGGTCGTGACCCCGTGGTCCGCAAGGTCGTGCGCCGATTCGTGAGGGCGTAGCGTGTCCGAGATCCGGAGCGTCACCCTCGAGCTCCTCCGCCCGGGCCCGGCCTACAACCAGCTGCTCTCACCGCTCACGCCGTACCTCGCGCTGTGCGGCGCCGACGGGCCCGTGACCGTGAACATGCCGTTCGAGCACCGCCACCTCCTGAACCGGCTGGAGCGCCTTCGCTACGTCACCGGCGGCGTCGGCGTGGCGCCACAGCAGCAGGCCACCGAGGTCCGCGAGATGGGCGAGGCGCTGGGACGCGTTCTCGGCCAGGTGCCCGCGCTGCTCTCCGAGATCGGGACCGCCGCCAGCAGCCGGAGCGAGCTCGTCCATCTTCGCCTGGCCATGACGGCGTACGAGCTCGCCCTGATCCCGTTCGAGCTCGCCATCGGACCCGACGGCTACCCGGGCTCCGGCTCCCCGCTGTTCCTGCAGTCGACCGTCCGCATCTCGCTCACCCGGGAAGTCCGGCGCGGACGTCCGCTGCCGGTCGACTGGAACCGCGCGCCGCGCGTGCTGTTCGCCTTCGCGAGCCCGGACGGACTCATGCCGGTGCCGGCGCAGGCGCACCTCGAGGCGCTGCGGCGCGCGCTCGATCCGTGGATCAAGTGGAAGCCCGATCCGGAGCGACCGGATCGACGAGGTCAACTCCCTGCTCACCGTGCTGCCGAACGCGTCGCTCCGGTCCATCCGCCGCGCCTGCGCGGAGACCTCGTACACGCACGTGCACATCCTGGCGCACGGCGAGCCGACCGGCGCAGGACGGCGATCGCCACTACGGATTGGCGCTGTGCGCCGACGCCGACAACGCGGCGAAGGACGTCGTCACCGGCGAGATGCTGGCCACCGCGCTGACCGCCAAGGACTCGATGGGGACGACGCGCTTCCGCCCGACCCTGGTCAGCCTCGCGACCTGCGATTCCGGTCATCCCGGCTCGGTGATCACGCCCGGCGGCAGCATCGCGCACGCGCTGCACGCCGGAGGAATCCCGTGGGTCATCGCCTCGCAGTTCCCCCTCTGGATGCAGGCTTCCACCATCGCCGCCGAGGTGCTCTATACCGGCCTGCTGCGCGGCGACGACCCGCGGTGGGTGCTGTACGCGCTGCGCGAGCGGCTGCGGACGGACTCCAGCCGCACCCACGACTGGGCCAGCATCGTGGCCTATGCCGTGACGCCGGAAGATTTCGCGCATCAGGTGGAGGCGTTTCGAAACCGGCAGACCCGCCAGCGGATCGAGGTGAAGTTCGACCATGCCGAGCAGCTGCTCGTCAGGGCGCGCGCGAGCGGCGCGGAGACGGGGCGCGAGGAGCTCAACGCGCTCTACGAATCCATCCGTGCCGATCTCGAGGGGTGGCGCGATTCTCTTCCCGCCTCGGCGCCCGGGTCCGATCGCGCCGAGCGCCTCGGCATGAGCGCGGCGAGCGAGAAGCGGATCGGCAATCTCTTCCGGGCCAGCAAGGAAAAGGACAAGGCGCGCAAGGCGTACGAGAAGGCGTGCGAATTCTATCGCCGCGCGCTCGAGGCGGAGCCCTTCAATCACTGGGTCATCACGCAGTACCTCTCGATGAGCGCGGTGCTGGCCCCGGACAACATCGGCGAGGGTCTCGTCAAGGACTACGGCGGCTGGTGGAGCGCCGCCCGCCAGATCACCGACTGGGACCTGCGCAAGGCGAGCGGCGACAAACGCGCGTGGGCGCTCGCGACGTCCGCCGAGCTCGAGCTGCTCGGCTCGATCTACGGTGGAAAGGCCTTCAAGCGCGAAGACGCGCGCAACGAGATCAGGCGCTTCTGTCGCGAGATGTACGAAGCCGTCGACCGCGACGCCTTCCCGGTGTTCGCCACGCGCCGACAATTCAGGCGCTACGTCGACGACTGGCCCCGCCAGGAGTGGAAGGACCTCGCGAAGGCCGCGCTCGAGGCGCTGGGCGACGCGCCCTCGTGAGCGGCGAAGCGGCGCACCCGACTTCCTAGCCGCCCGGCGCTCCGGTCGCGGTCAGCGGCCGAGCGCGCGAGCCACGGCCTCCACGTCGGCTTCGGTGTTGTGCAGATGGAAGGACAGGCGCACGGCGCCGGCTCGGATGGACGCCCTGATGCCGGCGGCGCGCAGCCGCTCGAGGCCTCCGTCGGCGGCCACCGTGAGGATGGCGGAATCTCCTCTCGGCAGACCCAGCCGCTCGCGAAGCGCGTTCGCGAGACCGAGATCGTGTCGATGGATCGAGGCGATGCCCACTTCGCTCAGCAGATCGAGGGCGGGCGCGGTGCCCGCCCAGGCCAGCCATGCGGGCGAGATGTCGAGCCGGCGCGCTTCCCCGGCCAGCCGCAACGGCGGTCCGTAGATGGAGGCCCACGGGTCGGCGCCGGCGTACCAGCCCGCGTAGAGGGGTCGTAGCATCTCCAGGCGCTCGGGTCGCACGACCCCGAAGGCCGTTCCACGAGGCGAGACGAGCCACTTGTACGCGGCGCAGGACACGAAGTCGAAGCGGCCGGCGTCGAACGGCAGCCAGCCGACCGCCTGCGTCGCGTCGACGTACGTGAGGCAGCCGTGCTCGGCGGCGACCGAGGCGAGGGCATCGAGCCCACCGGGAACAAGACGCCCGTCCGCGGACTGCACCGCGCTCACCGCGATCAGATTCACGCCGGGGCGTATGGCCTCGACGAGCCGCTCGAGCGGCACGGTCTGCACGCGCACGCCGCGATCGGCGTGCGCCAGGAACGGGAATAGGACGGATGTGAAGTCCTCTTCGGCGGCCAGCACTCGGGCGCGATCGGGAAGGGCCGCGGCGACCAGCCCGGTGAACGTCGAGACCTGGTTGCCGAGGGCCACGCGATCCGGCGTGACCTGGACGAGACCGGCGAATCGCCGGCGCGCACGGTCGACGAGCTCGTCGTAGTCCGCGGCCTCGGCGCGGCCCGTCCGCCAGACGTCGATCGCCTGATCGAGGGCGTCGACGACGCGGCGCGGCGGCAGCCCGATGCTCGCGGTGTTGACGTAGACGCCCGCGGGCTCGAATTCCTTCTGCGCGGCCTCCAATGTCAGAGAGACGTGATCCTCCTCGCGGGCGTGCGGAGGATCGTGCCACATGACCCGGCAGAGGTCCAACCCGCTACCTGGTGACCGCGTCGCGCATCCGGGCCAGCGCCGAGCCATAGATGTGATCGGGCCGCACCACCATCGCGACGCGCCGGTCGGCGGCCGCGATCCGGTCGTACTGGTCCCAGTCCGCGCTGCGCCGCCGGGTGGTCGCGCTGAAGATGTGGCGGCGGGCCAGGCGCAGCTGCTCGGGATCGGCGTTGCCGGAGTGGATCAGCTCGGCCTTACCCTCGAACACGAGGAAGCCCGACCACCAGTCGACGTGCGAGACCAGGACCGAGCAGCGCGGATCGCGCAGGAGGTTCCTGAACTTCGCCCGCGTCTCCGTGATGGAGATGCCCACGCCACCGTCCCGCGGATACACGGTGACGATGCTGAGCTGCGGCATCCCGTTTCGCCTGAACGATGTGAGCACGCCCTGCGGGTTGTCGTGCAGGAACTGTTCGATCTGAGGGGGCAACGGGCTCGGCGTCGGCATGGGCGAGGCTCCTTCGCGAAGGTGCCGTCGGCGGGACGGCTCGGCGGCATTCTATCCCGTTGACAGGAGGCCTCCCCGGCGCCAGGCGCACGGCGTGGCACCAGCGCCGGCCGATCATCGGCGGCGCCGGGCCATCGCCGACGCTCGCCGACAGGCTGAAGCGCCCGGTGCTCTATCGGGACGTGGAAACCGACGGCGCCCACCGCGCCGCCGCAGTCATCGCGCGGCTCGTGTGAGTCGCGCAGAGACAGAACGAGAACTCGGTCCTCGGGATCGAGCTCGGCGAGCAGCCGAGATGGGGTTGAGCCTACTCCTTCGATGCCGCGCGTAGATCTCCGCGGTCTTCTTGTGCGCCTCGACGACCGCCTTCTCGACCTCCCAGTTCTCGACCAGCACCCGGTGCATCATGCGGCCGATGACGAAGGTGGCGAGCACCTCGCCCGAGGCGGCATTCATGGTCCCGGGAGAGGAGAACTGGCGTCCACGCTCCAGCATGCCGCGCCAGTGCTGGAACACCGGCCGCTTCCAGAACGCGGAGTCGTACATGTTCTTGAAGGGCGGCCCCCAGCGGCCGTCGCCTTCCTCGATCATCACCCGCAAGTTGTCCGGGGCCATCCAGTACTCGGCGAGCCCCTTGGCGACTTCGGGATAGGGATTGTGCTTGAAGAGCAGCCAGTCGGCCGTCGTGAGCTCCTCGATGGGTCCGGCCGGGCCCGCCGGCACCGGCAAGAGCCCGGTGACCTTGTACAGGTCCTTGTCCGAGTCCGCCAGATGCGCGTAGATGCTCGTCGGATTCAAGACGAAGATCACCTGTCGTGACTGATAGGCCTTATTGTTCCCGGTGTTGTCCCACGCGATCGCCCCCTTGGGGATGATCTTGTGCTTGTTGAACATGTCCGCGATCAGCTGGACGGCGGCGATCGTGCCCCGGGAGTGCAGCGCCACGGTCTTGTTGTCCGCCTCGACGAGTTTGCCGCCGTAACACCAGATCATGTTCATGACGTTGTTGTCGGTATCGGTCTGCAGCCCCAGACAGAGACCGAAGCCGGTGAGCCTGGGCGGCTTCTGCAGCTTCTTGGAGACCTCGATGAGCTCTTCCCATGTCTTCGGGCGGCTCGACCTTGGCCGCCTCGAGGACATCCATGCGGGTGACCAGCGGCCAGGGGCTGATGGACTGCGGCACGGCCCAGGCCTTGCCCTGATGCATGACGCCCGGCAGCGAGATCGGAAAGAGTCCTCCCTGCTGCTTCTGCATCTTGTTGACCAGGTCGGTCACCTCCAGGAGGTGACCCTGCGAGCGGTAGAGCTGCGCGTATCCGCCACCCAGGCGGGTGATATCGGGCGGGTTCCCGGCTTCGAGCGAGGCCACCAGCTTGGGAACGAGCTGGGGACCACCGATGATCTGGTAGTCGATCTCGTTCTCCTTGATCCCCGCCTGCTTGGCGTAGGCGTAGCACTGCTCCTGCATGATCTTGTCGACCTGCGGGGCCAGCGCGGCCGGGTTCCACACGACGAGCTTCGCCTGGCGCGCCGCATGGGCTCGGCGTACGAGCCACCACGGTGCGGTCGTCGTCGTCAGGACGGCGGCGGTCTTTCCGGTCGCCTTGAGGATCTCGCGTCGGGTCAGCATCGTTTGGGCCTCCCTATCCTTTCACTCCGCCGAGCGTCAGCCCCTTGACCACCCACCGCTGGAAGACGAGGAACATGAGCACCGGGGGCAGAGCGCTCATGACGGTCGAGGCCATCAGCGGCCCCCAGAAGAATACGTCCTGCGACATGAAGTTCACCAGGCCGGTCGTCACCGTCCGGGCGCTGGTGGTGCTGGTGAACACGTGCGCGTACAGAAATTCGTTCCAGGCGTGGGTGAACGAGAAGAACGTCACCACGACGAGCGCCGGGAGCGACATCGGCAGCACGATCCGCACGAGCGCACCGATGCGATTGCAGCCGTCCACCCGGGCCGCTTCCTCCAGCTCGACGGGGACCGACTTGAAGTACCCCATGAGCAGCCAGGTGCAGAACGGCACATCGAATCCGAGGTACGCGATGGTGAGCCCGTACAGGCTGTCCGTGAGGCGGAACGCGCTCATCATGGCGAACATCGGGATGAAGAGCAGCGAGGTGGGAACGAGGTACGTGAACACCAGACCTCGCGCGAGGAAGGCTCGGCCGGGGAAATCGAGCCGGGCAATGCCGTACGCCGCCAGCACGGCGATGATCATCGACAGCACCGTGGAGCCCACGGCCACCACCACGCTGTTGCGCAGATACAGCATGTACGGAGTCTCGCGAAACACGGTGGCGTAGTTGGCCAAGGTGGGCTTTTCGGGGATCAGGGTCGCTTCGTATCCGTAGATCTCCTTGTCGTGCTTGAGGGACGTGGCGATCATCCAGTAGAAGGGTATCGCCGTCCACAGGACCATCAGCAGCAGCACGCCGTTGCCGATGCCCTGGAGCGCACGGCGCTGCGCGGTCCTCTTCAGCGCCATGGCCTACTCCCCCCCCCTTCTCGCGCAGCATGCGGCGCGTCAGGAACACGATGAAGACGACCAGGATGGGGAAGAAGATCAGCGACACGGCCGCTCCCATCCCGAGGCGCTGGGCGCCGCCCAGCGCCAGGTGATAGGACAGGACCGAGAAGATCATGGTGGTATCGGCGGGCCCCCCGTTCGTCAGGATCAGCACGAACTGGATCGCCGCCGAGGTCAGGATGGCCGACAGCATCACCGCCGTGATGAAGATCGGCCGCAGTCGGGGCAAGGTGATGTGCTTGAATTGCTGAAGCATGGACGCCCCGTCGATCTCCGCCGCTTCGTAGAGCTCCTTGGGAATGGCCTGCAGGCCGGCCAGGAAGCTCATCGTGAAGAACGGCGTGCCTTGCCAGACCACCACGGTGATCACCGAGAGCATGGCGAGATGTGGGTTGGAGAGCCAGGAGACGGTCTCCTCGATCAGCTCCAGGCGCACCAGGACGTTGTTGATGAGCCCGCTGGCGTCGTCGAAGATCCAGCGCCAGTTGAGGGCTGACATGACGGTCGGAATGGCCCAGGGCACGAGCAGGAACGACCGAAACAGGTTATTGCAGAAGCGCTCCTGGTTGAGCACGAGCGCCATGCTGAGCCCGAGCACGAACTTGAGGCTCACGCCGACCACGGTATAGGCGAAGGTGTTGAACACAGTACGGAGGAATTGCTCGCTCCCGAACAGCTCCCGGTAGTTGTCGAGCCCGATGAAGCGGCCCGGGGCGCCGGCGGTCTTCGCCTGGAAGGTCATCACGATCGCGTGGGCGAAGGGGTAGGCGACCAGGCCCACGATGACGAGGATCGCGGGCAGGAGGAACAGATAGCCCAAGGTCCGGTCCTGCATGAGGAAGCGCCCGACCTTGTCGGGCCCGCCAGCGCAATCCTCGCCGGGACGATGGGAGCGGAAGAGTGACGGTCGTCGACGCCATAGGCCATGTCCTCCCTGAGAGCGTTCAGGACACGAACCGGGACTTGGACAAACCCGATAACAGACGTCGGGGCGGGCTGCAAGGACTTTGTGGAAATACAGGTATTTTCCGGGCCGATTTCAGGCTATGCACGGAGCGCCGGGTGACGGCGCTCCGTGCGTGGCCAGGACTACGACGGTCAGCTGGTCGCGGATCGGCAGGCGACGGATGCGCTTACCCGTCGCCGCGAAGATCGCATTGCAGAGCGCGGGCGGTACCGGCGGTACACCCGGCTCGCCCACACCTCCCATCGGCTTGGTGTAGTCGTCGCTGGGGATGATGTGGACGCGGATCTCTTTCGGCGCCCCGGTGAAGCGTGTCACCTGGTAGGAGTCGAAGTTGTTCTGCTCGACGCGCCCGCCCTTGAAGCTGATCTCGCCGAGCGTCGCGACGCCGACGCCCATGACGGTCGCGCCTTCCATCTGCGCCCGGACCCGCTCCGGGTTGACGGTCGGCCCGCAGTCGACCGCGACGTCCACCCGAGGAATCGTCAGCGCCCCCTTGGCGTCGACGGCGACCTCGACGACCGCCGCGATGTAGCTCACGAAGCTGTAGTGGCCGGCGATGCCGAGCCCCTGCCCCTTCGGCAGCTTCCGGCCCCAGCCCGCCGCATGCGCCGCCACCTCGATCACGCGGCGCAAGCGGCCGGTGTCCACCGGGTACCGCTCCGGCGACTCGCCGTGGTTCCAGGTGTCGCCCAGCATCTCGGGACTGACCACCCGCGGGGCGCCGATGACGTCCAGCAGGAAGTCTCGCGGGTCGCGGTCCGCGGCCGCGGCCAGCTCGGCCACGAACGACTGGACCGCGAACGCATGCGGAATATTCGAGACCGACCGGAACCATCCGATCCGCGTGTGAGCGATCGCCTCCGGGTTCTCGATGCGCACGTTGGGGATCGCGAACGGCACGTTGATGACGCCCATGCCGAGCTCGAGAGCCGCCTCGTGTTTCGCCTCGACGTTGAAGGTCGAGAAGATCGTCGGCGCCACGGTGCGATGTAGCCACGCCACGGGCGTGCCCCACTCGTTGACGCCGGCCTCGAGATGCTCGACCGACACCGTGTGGTAGTAGGAGTTGTGCAGATCGTCGTCGCGCGTCCACGTCACCTTGACCGGCTTGCCGTCGACGGCCTTCGACAGGATCGCTGCCTCGATGCCGTAGTCCGGCTTGGATTTGCGTCCGAAGCCGCCGCCCAGCAACGTGACGTTCACGGTGACGTCGTTGGCTGACAAGCCGAGCCGCTTCGCGACCTGATCGCGCGTGGCCTGGGGGGACTGGAAGCATCCCCAGACCTCACACTTACCGTTGGTGATACGGGCGGTGGCGGCCGGCGGCTCCATCGTCGCGTGCGCCAGGTGCGGAATGTAGTACTCGGCCTGGTGACGCTTCGTGGCCGAGGCCGCGGCCTTCTCGAAGTCGCCGTCGTTGCGCACGACCTTGCCGGGCTTGCGCGCGGATTCCTCGAGGCTGGCCTTGTAGGCCACCGAGTCGTAGCTGCCGTTCGGCCCGTCGTCCCAGGTGATCTTCAAGGCGCGGCGGCCCTGCATGGCGGCGAAGGTGTTGCGCGCCAGCACGGCGACCCCGCCGACGGGATTGAAGAGCGCGGGCAGCGGGCTCGATTCGATCTGCACGACCTTCACCACTCCCGGCACCTTGAGCGCCTCGGCGTCGTCGACCTTGGCCACCTTGCCGCCGAGCACCGGAGGACGGGCCACGACGGCGTAGAGCATGCCGGGGAGCCGCGTGTCGATGCCGTACTGCGCCTTGCCGGTCGCGATGTCGAGCGCGTCGACCAGCTTCAGCTCGCCCTTGCCGATGTAGCGGAAGTCTTTCGGATCCTTGAGGCGCAGCGCGGCCCGCTCGGGAACCGGCTTGGCGGCGGCGGCCTTCGCGAGGGCGCCGTATCCGAGACGGCGGCCGCTCGGGCGATGGACGACTTCGTGATTCTTGGCGGCCACCTCGCTCACCGGGACCTTCCATTGATCGGCGGCCGCGGCCTCGAGCATCATGCGCGCGGCGGCGCCGCAGCGGCGCATGGGCTCGAAGAAGTGGCGGGTACTGCGCGAGCCGTCGGTATCCTGGTTGCCGAACTTTTTCTCGTCGCCGTTCGCCTGGGCGACGCGCACACGCTTCCAGTCGGCCTCCAGCTCGTCGGCCACGATCATCGGCATGCCGGTCCTGACCCCCTGCCCCATCTCCGAGCGATGGCAGACGATCGTGACCGTTCCGTTCTCGGCGATCGAGACAAAGGCCAGCGGGCTGTCGACCCAGCCGTTGGGCATCCCGTCGGCGCCGTACTTCTTGGGCTCCTGGGCGCCCGCCGACTTGATTCCGACGGCCAGCACGAGGCCGCCGAGCGACATCCCCTGCAAGAATCGGCGCCGGCTCACGTTGGCCAGCATCACGGACGGCGCGTCCGTTCCAGCGGACGACACGCGAACGACCGGCGCGCTCATCGCGTCCCTCCCTGCTTCGCGGCGGCCTGCTTGATGGCGGCGCGAATGCGCGTGTAGGTCCCGCAGCGGCAGATATTGCCGTCCATGGCCTCGTCGATCTGGGCGTCAGTGGGATTCGGCGTGCGGCGTAGCAGCGCGGCCGCGGACATGATCTGGCCGGCCTGGCAGTACCCGCACTGCGGGACGCCCTGCTCGACCCACGCGGCCTGCAGGGCACGGCCGACCGGGTCTCCGCCAACGGCCTCGATCGTGACGATCTTGCTCTTCGCCACCACCGAAATGGGCGTGATACATGAGCGCACCGCTTTACCGTCGACGTGCACGGTGCAGGCCCCACAGAGCGCCATGCCACAGCCGAACTTGCTGCCCGTGAGGCCGAGCTCGTCCCGCAAGGCCCAGAGCAGCGGGGTCTCGCCAGGCACGTCGACGTTCTGGCGTTTGCCGTTGATATCGAGTGCGATCATCATGCCCTCCTCTCGGCGCTGCCGCCGGCACGGCTGCGACGGGCGCCTCGATCGACGGCCCGTCGGCATCAACATGTCCGAAACGGCACAATGAAACCACAACGCGGGCAGAACATAAAGAACGCGGGTCGTATCTTGAGGGAAGTGCGCGCTGCAGGCCGTCGCGGGGCTGGGGCCCCCGCCGGCCGAGGCGCGCCTATGAACTAGGAGGAATCGACTCCACCCGGCGCCCGCGGGGGCCAGGAGATCTCCGTGTCTGGAATCTTCATCAGCTATCGGCGAGACGACAGCGCCGCGATCGCGCGGCGCCTCTACGAGCTGCTGCGCGCCAGGTTCGGTCCCACGAGCGTCTTCATCGACGTGGAGACGATCGAGGCTGGCGCGGACTTCGCCGAGGTCATCGACGCGAAGGTCGGGTTCTGCGATGGGTTCGTCGCGGTCGGGATGGTGCACCAGGCCTTCGGTCTGCCCCGGCCGCGCTGAGCACCACGCGACCGATGAGAGACCTCGGCGCAAAGGCTTGGCTCGCGCTCGCGGTCCTCGCGATCGTGACGGCTCTCCTGCTGTTCGTTCCCGCGGGGACCGTTCGCTATTGGCAACCCTGGGTGTACCTGTCGATCTTCACGGGCGCCTCGACCCTCACGACGCTCTATCTCCTGCGAAAGGACCGCGCGCTGCTCGAGCGCCGGATGAGGGGCGGTCCGACCGGGGAGACGCGACTGGTTCAGAAGCTCATCATGTTGTGTGTGTCGATCGGCTTCATCGCTCTCCTGATCGTGCCGGCGCTCGACCATCGCTTCGGGTGGTCCACCGTGCCGCTCGTGGGTGTCGTGGCGGGCAACGTGCTCGTGGCGGTCGGGTTCTACGTCATTTTCCTCGTCTATCGAGAAAACACGTTCGCATCGGCAACCATCCAGATCGCCGAACACCAGAAGGTGATTTCGACCGGCCCCTACGCGATCGTTCGCCACCCGATGTACGCGGGCGGGCTCCTCTACCTTCTCGGCACACCGCTCGCGCTAGGCTCGTACTGGGGGCTTCGTCCCGATCGCCTTGATGCTGCCGTTTCTGATATGGCGACTGCTCGACGAAGAACGGTTCCTCGCGAGGAATCTTCCCGAATATGCCGAATACCGGCGCGAGGTCCGGTATCGCCTCGTGCCATTCGTCTGGTAGTCCGCCCGACGGGTGTTGCACAATGGGTGAGGCGAACTGGACCGGGGCGTGAGCCGGGAGGGGTGACCATAGCGACTCCCACTCCTGGGCGGAAGGTCGTGATGACCGCGTTGGCGGCGCTCGTGTGTCTGGCCGTGGCGCCGGCCCGCGCGGATGACAACGCCCTCGCGAAATACATCGGCCGCTGGGATGTACGCGTGAAGAACCTGCAGCCCAAGGGGCCCGACGTGACCTACATCGAGAACTATCAGTGGGTGCGCGCGGTGCAGATGATCACCGGGCCCGACGTGGCCCGGAGCACCGTTCAGCCCCACCAGTTTCTGGATTTCTTGAGCGGCAGGCTGGCGAGCCACTTCGTGACGGATCGGATCTCACTGCAGCGGAGTCTGGCGGAGCGACATCGCGCACCGGACGCCAACGGTCGCTTCCGCATCAACAATTTCTTCTGCCACGCCGATTCCTGGCAACGGCTCTTGCCGCGGCTGGTCGAGGAAGGCGACGCGATCCTGATGGATCTTCGCGGCTTCGCCGCGAGCAACGCGGGCTGCATCCACGAGCTCCACTGTCTGGTCCAGAGCGTGCCGCTCGACCGATGCGTGCTGATCGTGGACGAGACGACCGACGCGCCGTTCCTCGATCGCACCCTGAACGAGGCGTGGGCCGAGCTGTCCCTCGACTCGCCGAACCACGGCCGGCTTCGCCACGAGCTGACGGCCCATCGCTTCGAACCCGGCGCCGCGTCGGTCCGGTGGCTCGTGCGGCGGCTTTGCGAGGCCGGGGCATAGCTGCGCGTGCAAGAGTTACCGCGTAAGCTGGGCTCGGAGCGTGAGACGGCTGTCGCGGACCGATGCGGCGGCTTCTAGGGCGACGGGCGGCTAGACGAAGGGCTGACACGATCGCCGCGCTCGAGGCGCTCCTCGAGCTCGCCGATGTACGCGGCCAGCGTGTTGCCAGCCCTCTCGATATCGGCGCGTAACTCGGTCTCGACTCGGTCGAGTCGGCTCGACAGCTCCAGGGCCCGGCTCTCCCGGGCCGTGCGTAGCTCGCCGAGCTCAGTCGAAATGAATGCCTTGAGCTCCGTATAGCGCGAGGCTTCCGCATGCTGCGCGAGCTCTCGTTGGGCATGGATCTCGCGCGCGGAGCGCCGGGCCTCCAGGAGCGCCGCGGTCTCGAGCCACGCAAGAAACACGACATAGAGCAGCGTGACCGCCACGGTGATCGCCAGCATCACGACCCCGAGCGGGGCCTCGACGCGAGCGAACACGAGATTCAGCGCGGTCGGCGCGGTAAAGACCGCCCAGTTCAACGCGGCGAAAATTCCGAGAGCCACCAGGATCACGAGCATGAGCGCAGTGCGTACGCGCATGGGGTTCCTTTCTCGCTGCGTGCACGGCGACACCCTACCCGCAGCCACGACGGCCTCATCCGTCGTAGAGAGTGATCTCGCTCTCGTTTGGGCTCGGTCGTCAGCCAATCGGCCGCGCCCGACGGTAACGTTGCCCGAGTGTGAGCATAGCAACTCACGTGCCCTCCGGCCACCGCGGGAGGACGTCCGCGAAATCGGCATGTACTTGGCGCTACGAGGCGGCGTGCGCGCACGCGGGACTCGCCCAAGAGGAGGTGCACACGTTCGTCGTTCATCCTGGCAGGGTGCAGCTGCCCAGGATCGAGCATCCGATCCAGCTCTACGACGTTTTCGTCCCGATACCAGGGGGCGACGTCGCCGTCACGGCGCTGACGACCTTGACCGTCCCGAGGTCACCGAGTAGCCTCGCCGCACGGGATGAACGAAGTCTTCTACCTCGTATCGAGCTTCTGGCTGGGCGCGTTGCACGCCGCGACGCCCGGCCACGGCAAGACGATCGCCGCGGCGTACATCGTGGGAGCGCGCGGGCGTCCCGTGGACGCGCTGGTGCTGGGTATCTTCGTGACGCTCTCGCACACGAGCGGCATCGTGCTGGTGGCGGTGCTGGCCACGTTGGGCTCGGCGTGGTTCCTCCCACAGCGGGTCGAGGCCTACGTCGCGGTCATGACTGGATTGCTGGTGATCGGCATGGGCGCGTGGCTGCGCTGGACCCAGCCGATACCGCATCACCATCACGACGGCGCCGGGATGGCCCAGGCTCCGCTTCCCATCTTGCGCGGGATCATCGTCATGCCGAGCGGCGACTCACGAGCGTATTTCGAAGACGCGCAGACGGGACACCTCGCCGGGTACGCGGTCCGCGATCTCGTTGGCGAGAGCCGCGTCGAGGAAATTCGTGACGACCGCGTCGTGCTACGGCACGGCGGCGACATCGTTCATGTCTTCCTGGGCGGGGTGTCGGGCGCCCGCGATCGCGCGAACCCCGTGAGCGCCTCGACAGCTCCCTCGCCGCTCCTCTCTGACGTCAAGGCCGGCCCTGTCGTCGACAACGGCGAGGCGTGGCTCGAGCATCTCGGCATTCCCTCGAAGGCCCTCTCGCAAGCGATCGAGCGCGCGCCGACGAAGGGCCGCGACAATCTCGAGGACGACTAGCGCTCAGGATTGACTTGCCCGCTCTGACAGGATCGGCGTGGCCATCGCCTTCTTCCTCTACACCGGCGCCTACTACGGCGAAATTCTGCGGCGGGAATCGATTCCGTGCCGACCGGCCAGATCGAGGCCGCGTGCTCCACCGGCCTGTCGCGCCTGCAGGCCATGAACTACGTCGTGCTGCCGCAGGCCGTACGCAACGTGCTGCCTGACCTGCTCTCCAACACGCTCGAGGTGGTGAAGCTGACCGCGCTCGGCAGCGTGGTCGCGGTGCCCGAGCTCCTGTATCAGGCGCGTCAGGCGCAGAGCCTCACCTACAATCCGACGCCCATCGTGGTCGCGGCGACGATCTACTTCATGATGCTCTGGCCCGTGGTGCGGCTCTTGAGCCGACTGGAGAACCGCGCACTCGCCGGGCGGTCGTAGCTCGGCAAATTGTTTCGCGCGATCACGTCCGGCGGCGCGCCGGCTGCCGATCGTTCTGGCTTCGCCGATCTCCCGGTCGTCCGTCGACCTCGACCCTTGTCCGACGCGCCATGCTCCGCTGCGCGCGAACCGCCCTGGCCTGGTTCTCGACGTTGGCGACGAAGGCCGGATCGCCGCCGCGCTTCAGCCCCTCCTCGATGAGGGCCCGGAGAACGATCTGAAGGCTCACCGGGAGCTTGAGGGTGATCGTCGACTTGGCCGCTACGACGCGCGCGCGGTCCAGGACCCCTCGGGAGAGAATGAGAAGAACTGATGTTCGGTCTTCGGGCACCCCCACTTCGCCTCCTTGCCGGTCAGCGTCTCGGCGTTTAGTAGTTAAATCTATTATATAAGTTATACTGAAGCACAGGGCAAGCAAGATCTCACGGGCCGCGATCGGGCGGGTCGTGCGCCCGGCGGAACCCGAGCGAGCACCTCCGCTGAGGGAACGTACGGGCGATCGCACAATGACCGACCGCCTTATCTCGCTGGGGGCCGTTCCGGCTCGCGAGGCGTGTGCCCAAGTCGGGGAGACCGACTACGCCGTGCGCGCGTTCGCGGAGTGCCAGCGCTACGAGGCCCTCTTGCGACGGGCGATCGGCCCCGAGCCCCCGGGTGCACGGCTCCTCATCCGGCGCTCCGCGCCGGACTTGGGTTCCTATCTCCAGCTGGTCGTGGAGTACGACGACGAGAACGTGGTCGCGCGCGCCTACGCCATTCGCTGTGACCGAGAGGCGCCGACGAGATGGGACTAGGCGACACCAGCCCTTGAAAGGAGCACCGATGGCCAGGTCGATACCACATTGCGAGTGCGCTTGCGCTGATCGCGCTCGCCTCGCTGACCGCGACGCGTCCCGCAGACGCCCAGGTGCCGACCGCCGCCGACTTCGCCGCCTGCAATGAGGAGGCGCCGAAGGCGGTCAAGGCGGGAACCGCATCACCGAACACGGGCGACCTCGCCCGGGCCGACAACGAACGGGCCGACATCACGACGTCGAGTTCCGGCGACAAGGGCACGGGCATCGAGTCGTCCGATCCGCAAATCCACGGAATGAGCGCGGAGGGGGCCGGACCGCCGCCTACCAGGCCGCGTACCGCAGCTGCATGCGACGCAAAGGCTTCTGAGCGATCGGCCGAGCAGCCTAGAGCGGCGAGCGCAGCCGATGTCGAGCGCGCGGCGCCATCGGCTCGTCGAGCGAAGCCGCGGGCACCGCCATGAGCACGCAGCGGCAGCCGGGGTGAATCGGCGGGAGGGTGCTCGCTCCCCCGTCCGACCTCGAGACCGTTCAACGATTCACACACCGTGCACCGTAGCCCGTCTCCCTGCTGCACGATCCGCGCCCGCATCCCCTGCCTCGTGTAGTGGTGCAGCGCCGTGGCCCCGCGGCGGAGCGTGTCGAGCCATTCGAGCAGGAGATCCAGTTTCCGCAGTCGGTAGGCCGCGTTCACGCCGCCGTCGTCGTCTGCGATGACGGGACTTCCTGCAAGCCCTTCCACCGGGCGGGAAACGTGCCGCTCGCGGCGAAGATGGCTTGCCAGCGATCGAACTCGGGCCAGGTGAAGCCCCGCTCCCGAGGTCGGTCACGGCGTTGTCGCCCCCTCGTGCAGTCGCCACGCGGATGCGGCCGACCTTGAGGAACTCGACCACCGCCTCGCGCTCATCGTCGGCGAATCCCTGAATGCGGCCCAGGGCCATCGTGACTGCGTCGAACCGCTCTTGCTCACGCCGTCGAGACGATCGAACGCCCGCGAGGGCCGTGCGTGTGCGATTGTCGACCATGAAGTCTCGGCCTCCGCTGTAATTGTATACTATTTATTTTTTATATAACTTATGATACTGTTCTGGTTGCCTGACGTTGTTCAGTCCCTGACGCTCGTGCTTCCGCCAGGCCATGACTCCAGCGTCATCCACGTGCCTCTGGAGCGCGCATGAACTACACGTGGAAATACCGAAGGAGGCGCCCCATGGCGCAGAAACTGTTCATCGGCGGTCTTGCATTCTCCACCTCGACGGAGCGGCTTCGCGAGGTGTTCGCCGCGGCCGGCCAGGTCGAATCGGCCGCCGTCGTGACCGATCGTGACACGGGTCGCTCGCGCGGCTTCGGGTTCGTCGAGATGTCAACGACAGAAGAGGCCGATCAGGCGATCGCACAGTTCAACGGCAAGGACCTCGACGGCCGTCAGCTCAGGGTAGAGAAGGCGTCGTCCGGCGGCACTCGTAGCGGCTGGGGGCGGATCTTCGCGGGGCTTCGGCGGAGCCTCCCGCGGGGGCGCTGGTAGGCGACGGCCCGAGTCGGATCGTGGCTTATCGGCCTGCTGATCACGAACTGACGCGGCACGAAGACGTCTTACTTCGACAACCGGAGAGGTGTCACATGAAACTGCAAGTACCGTGGTTCAAGCCCGCTGCGTGGGGCGCGATCGTCGGCACCGTGGCCACCATGATCGTCGGGTTTTCCTGGTTGGGCTGGACCCTCGGCAGCACCGCCGAGCGGATGGCGGCGGAACGAACCAGTGCCGCCGTGGTCGTCGCGCTCACCCCTCCTGCGTCACGACGTTCATGCAGCAGCCGGGCGCGGCCGCAAAGCTCGCCGAGTTCCAAAAGATCGAGTCGTGGAGACAGCGGGAGTTCATCGAGGCCGGCGGCTGGGCCACTCCGCGGGGAGACAAGTCAGCAACTCGGGACTTGCGACCGCCTGCGCCGAGGCGCTCGCGAAGACCAAGACATAGCGCCCGGGACCCGAACTCGAGTCGGGCAGCTCATCCACTTGGCGGATCGTCGCGCGCTGTATCAGTGGAAGGAGCTCTATGGCTACGCACTCGAAAACCAATCGAGCGGTCCAGCGCTGCGCCGCCTAGCCAGGCGGCGGCGCGTAGCCGACTTGAAGAGGCTCGGGCTCTTCCGCCGCGCCATCGTCCGGCGGACCCCGCCCCGCCGCGACACCAGTTGACTGGCGGAAGCCTCGGTGCGAGGGGAGTGCGCTGCAGTGTCTCGCGCTCCTTGCGATCCTCCCCGTTCTCGTGAAGCCTGGACCGCCCGAACGCGAGGGGACGTTCCTGCCTCTCGTGCCATGGCCGATCGGCTATGAAAGCAGGAGGCGGAAATGGACCGAGGGGCGGCGATGCTGGCGGTGGTCATGGACGTCTACGAAGGCGGTAGGGACCTGATCCCGGGTTGGGAGTTGAAAGAGCAAGCGGAGAGCGCGCTGGCAACGGGTGGCACCGAAGGCCTGAGGCGCTATTACGAGGCATGCCTGGCGCGTTCGAGTCACGAGGTGAAGGCCACGCTCGAACGTGATCGGCGAAAGACTCTGGAGTCGGAGCGCGACCGCTTCATGTCGATCTACCTGGGCGCGGCCCGCTGACGAGGGCGGTGCGGGTCGTCTGAGCGGCGCTACGGCCGGATCGTGCGCATGGGCAGCACGATCTCGGCCAGGTCGTGCGGGTCCTTCGTGCTCGGCCGCCACCCGGGCGAGGCCTCCAGATCAACCCACCGGAGCCGGCCGTGGACGCCCCACGGGAGCAGGCGGACACGCGCGGCCGAGGGTTCCACGCGCACCTCGACGAAGCTCTGGAAGAAGGGGGCCACGTTGTAGTCGAAGGCGGCCGAGAGCCACTCGACGGAGAACGGCCAGGCCCCATACTTCTTGGTCCACACCCAGAAGGGCCACTTCCAGAGGGGCGTGTGGAAGTCGATCTTGGCCGTCACGTCGGCCCGGCCCGGATAGAACGCCCACTCGGGCACCGCGGGCTTCGCCGGCCAGGCCAACGCCGTCCCGGACGAGAGGTAGGCGCCGCCGCCGCCGTTGACGACGTGGTGCATCACGCGCTCCCACCGTCGCGGCGGTAGCGCTCGACGTAGTGCTCGAGATCGTGCGTGTCCCCCGCCATCACCACCTCGACCTCGTGCTCGCGCAGGAGCTGCTGGATGGCCGCGAACGTCTCGTCGTCGGCGGCCTGGTACTGCCCTCCGGCGTACAGCGGATGGCCAAGGATGACCATCGTGAACTTGCCGCGCGCCTGCTCGAGCCCGGCGCGCAGCCACGCGAGCTGATCCGGATCGACGCGTCGGAGCACGCCGGTATCCACCGCCAGCAACGCGAAGCGCTCGTTGTGGATCTGGAAATACGGCGCGTGCTGAAATCCGGTGGGCACGCCATATTCCCGTCGAAGCCGCGCCGCCTCCCCCACCAGCCAGTCGATGCGGCTATCGGTCGTGCTCGTCAGCCGGTTGTCGGACTCGACGCGCGCGCGCATCGCGACGCGGCCGCCTCGGGGACGAAGAAGGTCGCCGCGAAGCCTTCGAGCGCGTCGTACCAGTCGTGGTTGCCGGGAATGGCGTAGACCGGCTTTTCGAAGCCCTTGAACGGCAGCCAGAAGTTCGCCTCGTAGTTTTTCATCGACCCCGTGGGATAGATGACGTCCGACGAGATGACCATGAAGCGCACGTCGGGCCGGCGCCGGCCCGAATGATCTGGTCGCGCAGGACGTGCTGCGAGGCGTCGCCCTCGCCCGGATCGCCGATCACCAGGAACGCGAAGTCACCCGTGATCCCCGCCGGGCCGAGAGTGAAGGTCCGCGACGGATCCGCGGCCGGCGCGGCGGCCTGCACCGCACGGACCATTCGGACCGCCAGGTGTCGCTCCGGTGCTCGGCCCAGGAGTTGTAGATCGCGGCGGCCCAGTTCTCGGAGTTGAAGTACCAGCTCATCCCCCAGATCGGAACCGTCGCCACGGCCACGGCGACGATCGGCAGGCCCATCTGGAGCCCCCGCTCGATGACGAACGGCAGCGAGTAGCGCATCTGGCGAAAGCGGATCCAGAGGCGCAGTCTCCGCGTGAGCCACAATCGGAGCACACGGTCGAGCCACCGGCGGACCCGCTCGACCGGGCCGCGCTCCACGACGCGGCTCCAGCAGCGACGCTCCAGCGGCCATGTCAGCTGGCGAAAGCCGAGCCGGGCCGGCCCGATCACACCGAAGGCGATGAGCAGCGCCGATGCAAGATCGCCCAGGACCGCGACGATGGGGCCCAGGAGCCCCACCAGGGTCCATTCGGCCTGCATGCGGCCCACGTGGATCGCGAAGAGCGTCGCCACGAAGGCGAGGATCCAGCCCCGGTCGTACGGCCGCCGCGCCATCTCCTCGTTCGCGAGGCGCTCGCCGAGCCGGCGAAGCTCGGGATGTTCCGGCAGGCCGAAGACTGGATCACGTCGGACCCCGCCTCGGCTCCAGTGTGGACCGGCGTCGTGACCATGTTCCAGCCGGTGCCGAAGATCCGCAGCGCGCCCGCGAGGGCCGCCGTCCACGTCACCGAAGTCCTCCACAGCAGGAGGAGCAGGACCGCCGTCGCGAGATTGCCGAGGGCGGCCAGCGAGGGACGAGCGCCTTCGGCGTGCTGCTCCCCTTCCGCCGCAGCAGGTCCGCGGCGCGGTGAAAGCCATCGAGAAGGAAGGAGCCGGCGAGCAACAAGGTCAGCGCGGTGCCGACCAGCAGCGGAGCCGCGAGAACCAGCAGCCCCATCAGGACGGTCAGACCGGCGCTCGTGTAGGCCGACCGCTGCGCGTCGCGGCTCACGCGCCGGAAGCTGTGAAGCCCCTCGAGCACGCCGGCCACGATCAGCAAGGCGCCGACGAGCTGCAGCGGCGAGGAGTCCACCAAGAGGGGCGCCGCGGCCGCGAGCCCGGCCAGGAGGAGGGCGGCCGTGCCGAGCCCGAATCGTTCGTGCTTCACTTCGACTCGGAGCTATCGGCCATGGACAGCGCCACGAGCCGCGCGACCGTGATCGCCAGGTAGAGCTGCCCGGTGATGGCCTCCATCCAGGCGAGCGTGCCGGCCAGAGCCGTGACCGGGGTCACGTCGCCGTAGCCGAGCGAGGCGAGGGTCACGAACGAGTAGTAGCTATAGCGCACGGAGCTCGGTGTGACCCACTCCGTGTCCGGCGGGAAAACGGAACGCGCCGGGGACGACATCATCCAGCGTCTCGTAGACTTTGGCCCACGCGAGGCCGATCAAGACGTAGACGCAGATGGCGCCCGCGATACGGTCACGTACCGACCGTTGTCGGCGCATCACGGCCGTGTACGCTCGCCAGACCACGAGGCCGGCGAAGAGCACGATCAGCGCACCCGAGACGGCGGGCAGGTGCTTGATCCGCGCGCTCAGATTCGCAGCGGATACGAAAATCACACCCCCGGCCAGGGCGATGGCCAAGTTCCGTTGGTGCCCGCGCTCACGCAGATCGAGGACGGCGGCGACGATGATGAGCGCGAGCAGGCTCACCTCGACGACACGCTCCGCGCGGCTGCCTGCCGCCGCCGCGGTCCCCCCGAAGAAGAGGAGCAGGGACAGCAGCAGCAGGTGGAAGCGGCCGGGGGCGAGCGCGAGACCGCTCACGCGGGAGTCAGATAGAACATCGCCGCGAGGATCGAGATAGAACGCGAAGAGCAGGACCCCTTTGTACCAGTTCGAGTGCCCATCGCCCGCGACCTGCGCGCCAATCAGCACTCCGAGAAACAGGGCCCCCATCTCCAGGCGGCTGAATTCCAGGGTCAGGCGCTCGGGCGCGATCAAGGCACTCGACAGCACCAGCACCGGCGTGACGAAGAGCGCGATCTGGATGCAGCTTCCCATGGCGATTCCGACCGAGAGGTCCATCTGATTCTTGCGGGCCATGGCGATCGCCGCCGCGCTCTCGGCGGCGCCGCCGACGACGGCGAGGACCACGATGCCGATGAACGTCGGCGACATCTCGAGGGCGTGTCCGGTGGCTTCGGCCGCGCCCACGAGGATCTCGCTCATCCACGCCGCGCCGAGCGAGGCCGCCAGGAGGGTGCCGCCGGCCCGCCTGACGCTCCACGCGGCGCCGTGCTCGGCCTCCTCCGCCTTGTGTCCCGGCGAAGACCTCCGGGTGAGTCCGGAGCATGAAGACCAGGTAGAGCGCGTAGGCCGCCAGCAGCACGAGCGCCACGCCGGTGTCCAGCGCCTGCGCGTGCCGCGGAGCTTCGTCGCCGAGTAGTCTATGAAACGTGCTGGGCACGACCATGCTGATCGCCGCCAGCAGCATCATGGACGCGTAGGTGCGCGCCCCCGCCGGATTGTATTCCTGCGTGCGGTGACGCAGGCCGCCGAGGAAAAATGCGAGCCCCAGGGCGAGCAGCAGGTTCGCGAGCAAGGCACCGATGAGCGAGGCGCGCACCATCTCGACGAGCCCCGCGCGGAGCGCCACCCCCGCGATGATCAGCTCCGGCAGATTGCCGCACGTCGCGTTGAGCAGACCCCCCGAGCGCGGGGCCGGTGTGCGCGGCGAGGTGCTCGGTGCTGTGCACGATGAGAATCGCCAGCGGAAGGATCGCGACCGCGGCGCTGAAGAAGACGATCGGCGCGGCGGTGCCCATCGCGTCCAGCACGGCGGAGACGGGCATGGCGATCAGCAGCCAGTGGACGGACAATTTCATCGCCGCGCGCCGCTATCGGGGCGAGTCCGGCTGCGGTCGCAGCCGCGAGTGGCCCAGCTCGATCGGGAATGGCGCAGCCTTGCCGAGCACCGTGATGACGAACGCGCCGAGCGCCGCGGCCATGCGCCTGAGCAGCTCACAATGGGTCATGGGCTTCCTCCACGCTCAGAGACTCGGCCGGGTCGGGATCGGGGCGATTCCAGCGACCAAGGTAAGGCACAGGAACACCCGGCACACGGGCGAGGGCGTCCTGAAGGGCCTCCGCTCACAGATACCGCGGTCCGTCGTCGGGCCATCGGCAGCCTCAGGCGAATGCGATCCACGTTCGACCCGCGCGACCATATGGCGGTCTCCACCGGGACCGCCATGAGACCAAAGTCCCAGGGTCTGAGAGCCACCAGTTAAGCCAACGAGTCAACCGCAACGCAGGGCACGGGGGAACGTGCCCCAACGAGCATGGACGTACGATGGCATCTCCCGTATCGTAGCGGCGGTAGTGCCGGGAGAAAAGGAGCCCTTTTTGGAGGGAGTTCCATTACCTCACGGCTGGGTCGGGACAACCAGCGACTGGGTGCGCGGCCTCGGGATCGCCTTCGCAATCCTGAACCTCGTGCTCCTGGCCTTCGCCTGGCGAAGCCTCCGTCCCGGCGCCCTCACGCCCACGGCGCGCGGGTGGCTCTTCGTATCGGTCGCGCTGGTTCCCATGATGATTGCGTTCCTGGCCTTCGCGCACGGCCTCGAAGACAGCGCCACCGTCAGATCGTGCGCGTCCTGCCACACGATGACGCCCTTCGTGGAGGATCTCCGGAACGTGAAGAGCGATACCCTGGCGGCCCTACACTTCAAGAACCGCTACATTCAGCACAATCAGTGCTACACGTGTCATTCGGACTACGGCCTGACCGGCACGATGACGGCCAAGCTGGAGGGCCTCGGTCACGTGTGGCGCTACACCACCGGCAGGTACACGCTCCCGATCAAGATCGCGCATCCCTACTCGAACGTACGCTGCCTCAGCTGTCACGGCGAATCCCAGAAGTTCCTGACTTCGGCGGGCCACCCCAAGGAGGAGCTCCCGGGCTTGGTGGCCGACAAGACGTCGTGTCTCGACTGTCACGGCCCCGCGCACCCGGCACAGAAGCAGGCGGCGACACGATGACTCCGCAACCGACTCGCATCCGCCTGCTCAGGATCGCGATCGTCCTGGCAGCCCTGTTCACCCTGATGGCCCTGGCCATGCTGATCCGCGACACGCCCATCGGGTTCACGCTCTTCATGTTCCTGGGCCAGCCCCTGTTCCTGATTGCGCTGGTCCTCCTCGTGGGCGCAGTTCTGGCGGACCTCAGGATCAGACAGCTGCTCTGATCGACCGGCGCGGCCGCCCGGCCAACGATTACTTCTGTGCGGGACCTCCCGGGTACTCCTTGAGCCACGCCGCGTCGCTCTTCGGCGCTTTCCGCTTGTCTTTCTCGGCGAACAACCACTTCCCGCGGTCGTTGAGCTGCTCGGGCTTGAAGGTCTCTTTCTTCGGGACCTTGTCGGTGTGGCAGTACTGGCAGTTCTGCGCCGGCATCCCAGCGTCCTTCGCCTTCTTGACCAGATCCGGCCCGGCCATGGCCGGGCCGGCGGCGAGACCGACCGCGATGATCGCGGCAACGCCCCATCCTGCGACTTGATTCATGAGCCCTTCCCCCCTTTTTGCGATGCGGTGACGACCGTGGGGTATTTTCCACCTGGTCCACGCTGAAGGCCAGCACGAAACCCCGAGTCCTCGTTCGAGCAATTGTTACGACGAAATTTTGTTGCATACGCCGAGCGTGTCTTGCTATACGGGGGCAGTCGTTTCGACGGGGCTGTCGTTGCAGTGACGCTGGCCGCTCGGGCGGCCGGAGGGCATGATGCCTGACCGCCATCGCTGGCGTCGGACGTTGAGTCTCCTCTTCCTCCAGCTCGGGCTCGTCCTCCTGCTCGCCGGGTGCTTCAAAACCGCGGATACCCCAGGGACCGTCGCCCAGCCGCCGGTGCCGCCGTCACCCGACGACTACGTCGGAGCCGAGACGTGCAAGGCGTGTCACGAGGACGCCGTTCACCGGTTCGCGGAGACCAAGATGGGCCGGCTGTTCATCCGACACCCCCGCAGCGCGCTGGAGAAGAACGCGTGCGAGAACTGTCACGGGCCGGGCAAGGCCCACGCCGAGTCCCCGGGCCGCGGCAAGGACGCGAAGCTCATCAGCTTCGCGAAGAACGATCCGACGCCGGTCGAGATCCGCAACAAGGTTTGCCTGGACTGTCACAGCAAAGGTCCGCGCGTGTTCTGGAGCGGCAACGCGCACGACGCGCGCGACGTGTCGTGCACGGGCTGCCACCGGGTGATGACCTCCTTCTCGCCGAAGGGGCAGCTCGTCAAGGCCACCGAGATCGAGACGTGCGGCACCTGCCACCTCCAGAAGCGCGCCCAGCAGATGCGCTCGTCGCACATGCCGCTGCGCGAAGGCAAGATGACGTGCTCGTCGTGCCACAACCCGCACGGCACGGTCAGCCAGGCGCTGCTCAAAGAGCCGTCGGTCAACGACTCGTGTTTCAGCTGTCACGCGGAAAAGCGTGGTCCCTTCCTCTGGGAGCACGCTCCCGTCGTGGAGAGCTGTGTCAACTGCCACGACCCGCACGGCTCGAACCACGAGCGCATGCTGAAGGCCCCCAAGCCACGGCTCTGCCAGCAGTGTCACGTCGAAACCCGGCATCCCACGCGGCCCTTTGGCCGCGAGTCGGGCAGCAACCAGAAATACGTGCTCGCGCGCGGCTGCGTCAACTGCCACGTGAACATCCACGGATCGAATCACCCGTCGGGCGCCGCCTTCACCCGCTGAGGAGACGGCATGACAATCCGGCGCGCGGCAGGGTGGCTCGTGGTCGGCGTGGGGTTCGCGGTCGGGACGCTGGCGTGGGTGCCGCCCGCCAGCGGCCAGCTCTCGCCCGGCGATCTCAAATTCGGCGACTTCAGGCTGGAAGGAGACATCGAGGCCGGCGGGCGCTACTTCATCGAGCGGCCGTCGCCGACTCGCCGAGGGAAGCTCGAGGAGTACCGCGACATCAACCAGGGCGTGTTCCTCAGCGATTTCTACCTGCGGTTCTTCCGAACGGACGAGAGCTATTCGGTCTCGTTCGGCGGCGCCAAGTGGGGGCTGGAGGACCAGGAGTACTTCCTCCGGGCGGGCCGGCTTGGCCTCTGGGAGTTCAGCTTCGCCTGGGACCAGACGCCGCACCTCCTCTCGACGACCGCGAGCATGCGCGCTTTCGAAACGAGCCCCGGCGTGTGGCAACTGCCCGCGCGGGCGGACGCGACCGCGATCTCGGCGGCCGAGGGCGCCCTCTATAACGCGGCCCCCTCGGTCGACGAGGTCGGTGTGCGCTGGGACACCGCGCGGATCTCGCTCCTGCTCACGCCTCGGCCCGACATCGACCTCAGTGCCGACTACGCGCGCATCCACAAGAGCGGCACCCGGCCTTTCGGCGTGGCCATGGGCAGCCCGGGTGGCGACTTCATCGAGGTGCTCGAGCCGATCGACCAGAACGTCCACGACTTCCGCTTGCGCGGCACGATCGCCCGGGACACCTGGCAGCTCCAGGCCGGCTACATCTTCAGCCGGTTCGATAACGCGAACCAGCGGGTGATCTCCGACAATCCCCTGCGCCAGACGTTCGCGGCGTTCGCCCCCAGCGCCTCCGGCGGGACAAGTAACCCGGCGTTCGGCCAGGCCTCGCTCGCCCCCGACAACATGGCCCACACCATCCAGATCTCGGGCGGCGCGGACCTGCCATGGCGGTCGCGGCTCTCCGCCGGCGTGTCCTATAGCCTGCGCCTGCAGAACGACGACTTCCTTCCCCACACGGTCAACCCCAATATCCCGACTGCGTTGCTGGACCTGCCGCAGGACAGCCTCGAGGGGATGGCGGGCATCACGGCGATCAACCTGACCCTGGTGAACCGTGCGATCCCGCGCACGACCCTCACCCTCCGGTACCGCTTCTTCAACCACCACGAGATGACCGACGAGCTGGTGTTCCCCGGTCACGTCGTCAACGATCAGGGGCTGTCCAACGAACCCCGGCAGACCTCCGCCTTCAGCTACAGCCGCAACTACCTCGATTTCGACGCCAAGTACCGGCCGATCAGTGGCCTGGCCACAACGTTTGGCTTCGGCTGGGAGCGCTGGGACCGTCAAGCGACCACCGCGAGGTGCCGACGAGCGACGAGTACTTCTTAAAGGCCCTTGTGGACTGGACACCGGTGGAATGGTTCCTGGCCCAGCTCACTTACAGGCCCTCCTGGCGGCGCATCTCCGAGTACAACACCTTCGCGCACATCGCCCACACCGTGCAGGAAGAGGAGCTGCCAGTCGCCGAGCAGGCGCAGAGCCAGTCGCTGCTGCTCAGAAAATTCGACGAGGGCGAGCGCAATCGGCAGCAGCTCGACCTGGCCTTACAGTTCACGCCGCTCGAGACCGCGACGCTGACCCTCAACGGCGGGTGGCGCAACGACGAGTATCTCGGCGGACAGTTCGGCCTCCGGGAAGCCACCACATGGTCGGTGGGCTTCGACGCCAGCTGGTCGCCGACCGAGCGGCTGGCGCTGTTCGCCGGCTACGTGTACGAGTACATCTATCAGAAGTTCAGAGGCCGGAACCGCGACGTCGCCTCGGGGGTCGTCTCCGACTTCGAGGACTGGAACTGGCTCTCGGTGGCGCCTCGATCGTGTGCAGACCGCGCACATCGGCGTCAAGATCGCGCTCACCAACAAGTTCGACTGGACGACCCAGGCCAGCTGGGCGCATGCGCTCGGCGAGATGGACAATCGCAACGAGACGGCGCCGCTCGCGCACCCGCCGGGCTTCCCGTCCGCGACCAACGCCGTGGCCCGGAAGCAGCCGGAGTTCGAGGACAACCTGATCAGGCTCGATACCTCGCTCCGCTACTGGATCACCAAGCAGTGGGCGCTGAACCTGGGCTATGCCTTCGAGTACTTCACGAACAAGGACTACCGCACCGACAACCTGAACCCCTTCATGCCCGGTTCGAACTCGATCTTCCTGGGCAACAAATCGCGGGACTACACCGCGCACATCATCGGAGCCACCGTCCGCTACGCCTTCAAGTGACCGGGGCGTACCTAGGCTTCTACCACGCGACCACGCCCGCCCCACCCGAGACGGCCGGCCGGAAGAAGCGCGTACCGGTCGGGTCGGCGATCTGCCGACCGGTATTCGAGGAGCGCCACGCCGGGCCGAACAGCGAGGGCGCCTGCGCGGGCTGTTCTTCGGTCTGCGCGGCTTGCGTCGCGGGCGGCGCCTCGGTCTGGGGGGTGGCGTCGTGGGCTGCGCGGGCGGTGCCTGGGCCAGGGACGCCGGCGCGGTGGCCCCCGGCTCGGCCGTACGGTGGTCGGCGACCGGGCGCTCGTCGGAGCCGAGCGCGGTGACCGCCGAGATCACCGGGAGCAGGAGAGCAAGAGCGATCGGCATCACGAGCGAAACGCGGCGCCCGATCATCGTGGACCTCCCGTCTCAATGGCTGCGCCCGGATGACCCTCGTATCATTGCCCAACTGGCGGCGCTCCGCCATCCTCAATTTGGAGCTGGGATCAGGCGAGAGGTCGTTGCGACGGCGTGATGACTGAGCGGCGTTCAAGGAATCTTGTTGGGCCACGTCCGGTGGCACGCTGCGGTGCAGTAGTTGTAGGAGGCCTTGTGTTCCTTGTGGCACTCCTCGCACGGCAGCGAGGTGCCGAAATGGATTGAGATGTGGGGGTTTCGTATTTTCAGGGCCTCGGTCTTTCGGGCCATGTCCTGCGGCGAGCCGTGGCAGTCTGCGCACAGCAGTTTACTGACGGCCTTCGGAGATTTTTCGCCGTGACACTGCGCGCAGTCTCCGGCCAGGAAATTGTGGTAGGGCTTGTGACTGCGCTCCTGCGCCGACGCTGCGGCTGCCGTTCCGGCTGCGATAAAAAGAACCGCGATCAGCGTCGCCATCCTTTTCATGATTGGTTCTCTCACCCCCGCTTCAACGCGTTCTCTGCGGCCACCATGCCGAACACGCAGCAGTCGGCGATCGACGTGCCGGAAATACGGCCTGCGCCGTGCACACCGCCCGTAGCCTCGCCTGCCGCGTAAAGCCTCGGGATCGGCACGTTGTCGGTAAACCGTCTCACGACCTGCGCATCCTTGTTGATGAGCACGCCGCCGAGGCAATAATTGACATGCGGGTAGACGTAGTAAGCATAAAACGGCGGCTGCTCCACGGTGAGAGCCTTGAGCGACAAAAGGTCCTTGTTGAACTCCTCGTCCTTGCCGTTTCTGACATACTGATTGTATTTATTGGTCGTTTCTCGAAGCGTCGTCGGATCGACGCCGATCTTCTTGGCCAAGTCTTCGATGGTGTCGGCTTCGATCACAAAGCCGATGCGGACGTTCCTGAAGAATTGCGCCTGATCCTCGTACGTCGCGGCGGTCCGCGAGTCGAAGATCGACAGAGGATATTTGCCGCCGCTACTTTTGATGAACGTGGCGACCAAGTCGGGAACGTTCACGTTGTACCGAATGGCGCTTCCCCCGCCGAGTTCGTCGGCAAACCGCTTGCCGCTGTTCGGATCGATCATGAATCCCTGCGCGCTCAGAATGGCACCCAGCGGCAGCGAGTGTTGCACGAGCGAGGTGTGAACCATGGTGCCGCCCGCTTCGAGCAGCAGCTTGTATCCGCTCATGGTCGCGCCGATTTGCTGGGTGGAGACGAGGTCCTTGTATTTTGGGAACTCGTTCTTCCGCATGATCTTGTCGTTAGCGAATCCGCCGGTGCCGCAGATGATCGCCTTGGTGGCCCTGAAATGTCGGACCGTGCCGGCCTTGTTTTCCAGATCGTCGGAATACAGGGTCGGGTCGAAGCGGTAGTTGGTGCGAACCTGTAGACCGACGGCGCGGCCCTTGTCGTCAAAGATGATCTTGTCGGCCTTGCACCGTGTCATGGCGGTGCCGCGATATTTGTCGAGAAAATTCTTCCGCAGCGGCCCCATGATGCCAATTTCGCCGTTGGACACAGGCGAGACGACCCGCGGCACCGACTGTCCGCCGACCTTCGATAGCGTATCTTCGAACTTCGCCCCTTCGGATTTGATGAAATTGTAAGCGTCAGGCGAGCGCCTGGCGATCACTTCGTGGAGCTCGGGGTTGTTGAGTCCGGCGGAACGCGCCTCCATGTCATCGAAGAACGACTTCCAGTCGTCCTTGATGTTCTGCTCGGCCTGCAGATCGCTTCCCGCCACGGCAAAGGTGGCGTTGCTGATCGCCGAGGAGCCGCCAAACACCGCCATCTTCTCGATCATCAAGACTTTGGCTTTGTTTTTCGCCGCATATGTCGCCGCGACCGTAGCCGCCATCCCGCTGCCGATGACGATGATGTCGTAGGTTTGATCCCAACGGATTCCCGTGGTGTCGGTTTTTGATTGAGCTTGCGTTTCGCTGGCCAGTGCCGAAATGGTCAGCCCGCCGGTGGAAAGCGCGACGGACGTGAGGAATTGCCGTCGTGGCGTGTCATTCATTGGCGTCTGCTCCTTGGCGTTTACTCCTTGGCGTTTGCAAGGCGCATAGTTGGGTCGAGCCACCGGCCGGGTTCGACGATGGCCCCAGCCTGCGACGGGTCCCCAGGTGCCTGGCTCATAGGGCAGGGCCGGCGTGTGCTCCGTGAGCACGCCGGCGACGATCCTCCAGCACGCCTCGACGGTGTCTTGACGTACGAAGAGGCCCGACGTGCCCTCGATCGCGCCGCCGAGCAGCCGCTCGTAGGGCGTCTGCGAGTCGGGCTCCGCCGGGTGAGCAGGAGCTCCTCGACTCGCGCCGACGGTGTCGGGCCCTGCGCCAGCACGCGGAGCGCCACGGCGGTGGCGACGTCGGGGGACAGGCGGAACCTGCAGATACGTGGGGCCCGGCGCTACCGGCACCTGCGGAAACGCATCCAGCGGAGGATCGGCGAACTCCACGACCGCCTCGGTCGCAGTGACCGGCAGGCGCTTGCCGGCTCTGATCACGAACGGCACGCCGGCCCACCGGGGCGAATCCACGAAGAGCTTGAGCGCCACGAACGTCTCGACGTCCGAGTCGGGGCGGACGCCATGTATTTCGCGATAGCCACGGTATTGGCCACGCACGACGTCGGCCGGCGCGAGCGGACGGATCGACTGGAACAGGTGCGCCTGCGCCTGGCGGAGGGCGTCGGGCGCGTGAAGGGCGGGCGCATCCATGGCCAGCAAGGACACGATCTGGAACACGTGGTTCTCCACGACGTCGAGGAGACAGCCGGTCGCGTCGTAGAACGAGCCGCGTTCCTCCACGCCGAAGTCCTCGGCCATCGTGATCTGGACCCTGGTAACGTGTCGGCGATCGAACAAGGTGTCGAGGAGGCTATTGGCCAGGCGCAAGTAGAGGATGTTGAGGACCGCCGTCTCGCCGAGGAAATGGTCGATACGATAGATGGCCTCCTCGGGGAAGACCGTCCTCAAGATTCGGTTCAGCTCGCGCGCGCTGGCGAGGTCGTGGCCGAACGGCTTCTCCACGACGACCCGGCCGTCGCGCGCGCATCCGTGCTCGCCCAGCCCGGCGACGACGGTGGCGAACAGCTTGGGCGGGATGGCGAGGTAATGCACCGGGCGCCTTGTGTCGCCGAGGGCGGTCCGCAGAGCATCGAACGTCTTGGCGTTGTTATAGTCGCCGTCCACGTAGCGCACGAGCGACAGGAGCTTCGCGAGAGCCTCGCGGTCGTCGAGGCCGCCATGCGCCGCGACGCTCTCCGTCACCCGCTTCGCGAGCTGCGCGGCGTCCCAGCCCGAGAACGCCACGCCGATCACCGGAACGTCGAGCCGCCTCGTTTTCACGAGGCGATAGAGCGCCGGGAAGATCATCTTCCTGGCGAGGTCGCCGGTGGCGCCGAAAAACACGAACGCGTCAGCGCGCGGCGTCATGCGGATCCGGTCAGCGCTTGCGCTCGGCGCGGTCGGCCGCGAGCTGTCCCTGACGCGCGAAGTCGATGGTCTCGCCGAGGATCCGCGCCATCTCTTGAGGGGCGTGGAAGCCCATCGAGTTCTCGGCGGCCACGAAGTCGAGCCGCCACTGAGCCTTCCTGTGCAGCGCCTGCGCCGCCTGGACGCTCGCCTCCGGCACGCCCGCCTTGCGGGCGGCCACGATGGCGTCCATGAGATCCGTCGTCGCCTTGGCCGCGCGCTGGAGCATCGCGTTGTGCCGGTCCTGGATCGCGAGCACGCGCCCCTCCAGCTCCTTCTCGGGGACGCCGTGACAGGGCTGGCAGGCCCGGTTGATGTTGAGCAGCGGGCTCCGCACCCAGTGGTCGCTCACCTTGAGGGCGCCGACCCGCTGATAGGGCATGTGGCAGTCGGCGCAGGCCACGCCGGCGCGCGCGTGGATGCCCTGGGTCCACACCTCGAACTCCGGGTGCTGCGCCTTGAGCATCTTGGTCCCCGTCTCCGCGTGCGTCCAATCGGTGAAGCCTTCCTTGTCGTAGTACGCCTCGATCTCCTCGACCTTCAGGCCGTTGGCCCACGGGTACGTCACGGTCTTGCCGGCGCCCTTGAAGTAGTACTCGACGTGGCACTGGCCGCAGACGTACGCCCGCATCTCCTGGCGCGTGGCATCGCGGTTCGGATCGTAGTTGGCGACGCCCTGCTGGGCCTTGAGCGCCTTGATGCCCGCGATGAATCCCGGCCGCGTCACGCGCAAGCGCCATGGTCTTGGGCTCGTGGCAGTCCACGCAGGAGAGCGGGTGCTGGACCAGGGCCAGGCCCTTGTCGTCCTTCATGCCGTGCGCCTGGTCGTAGGGCATGGGGTTGACCTGCTCGAAGCCTTTGGTGACGTCGCCCTTGCCGACGAAGCGGTACAGAGCCAGGTTTGCCGCATGGCAGTGCAGGCAGGCGCCCGGCTGCTTCTTCTCGGTGACCCGGCGCGTCTGCTCCTGGTCGAAGAGCGCGTAGGCGTGGCCGCGACGGTCACGATAGTCGATGGCGAAGGCGTAGCCCGCGAAGATGCGGCGCAGCCAGGGATCCCGATCGAGCTTCTGCTCCGCGGGGCCGGCGTCGCTGGCCCCGAGGCCCCGGCCCCCGTACTTCGTCGCCGTGGGGAGGGACGTCTTCAGATAGCTGTCGTACTCGGCCGGCCAGTTCTGGCCCCACGGCTTCGGGTCCATGGTGTCTTCGGTCACCTCGACCAGACGCACGAACGGCTGCCGCGCCTCCTGCTTGCGCTCGAAGATGTTGGTGAGCAGCGCGAGCAGCAGCACGGTGAGACCTGCCACGCCGAGAACGCCCAGCGCGATGAACAACCAGGTCCGTGCTGTCGCGCCGTTGGTCATGTCGTCGCCCTCCTAGTCGGTTCAGCCGCCGGTGCCATGGCCGGCCCCGGCGTGGCAGTGCATGCAGTCGATGGCGCGACGAGCCGCTCCCGTGGTGGCCAGCACGTCGTGCACGAATCCCGCGTGACATCGTACGCAGTTTTCTTGCACCATCTGCCGATCGCGCGGCGTGATCTCGATGGGCTCCTTGAAGTTTTGCAGTGTGAATGCCGCCGAGTGCCGGAACCCGTGGTCCGCCTTGGCGATCCACTTCGCCAGGCCCTCGTGCGGCAGGTGGCACTCGACGCAGGTCGCCGCGTGGCGGTGCCCGCTCTTGAGCCACGCTTCGTACTGCTCGTTCATGACGTGGCAGTTCACGCACGCGCGCGGGTCGGTCGAGAGATACGAGAAGCCCTTCGCGTAGACGAAGGTGAAGGCGCCGACGCCGACGGGGATACCGAGAAGCAAGAGCAAGGTCAGTACGAACCGCATTCGCCGCTCGGAGCCGTCACGCGATCAACCACACGATCACCGTGCCCCAGCTCGTCAACAAGATATGGCCGAAGGGAACGGCCCCGGGCCGGAGACCGGCACGTGCCCGAGCTTCCGATGAGCAGGCCCGCGAACAGCGGGCCCGACGATCACTTCATCATCATCACGACGACCAATCACCGGATACGCATCAGAGCACATTCAGCTCGTAGTTGACGATGATGCGAAAGTCCTTGACCACTTCCGGACCGCCCTGGTCGACGAAGGCGGCGCGGAAGCGGAACGAGAGCCCCTTGACCGTCGGGAAGTTGTAGATGATGTCCAGATCGCCCTCGCGAGTGGTCGGCAGCCCGCCGCCGGTGGTCGGGTCGATGCGATCGTTTCCCTGGCCATAGAGCAGGCCCACACTGAAGCCCGGAACCTTGAACGGTAGCAACGTGCCGCCGAAATCGTACTTGAGGCCGAACCCGAAGGCCTTCTCGTTCGCGCGGTCGAAGTCCGTCACCTGCAAGGAAAGGTAGCCGGGCCACCCGCCGTAGTCCTGGCGGATGTTGGCGTCGTCGCCCGTGAAGTGCGTTGCCACTCCGAAGGACAGCCCCCGCCACAGGAGCCGCGCGCCGGCTCCGACGTTCCACGTCTTGAAGTCGCCTATGCGCTGGTCACCCACGCTCCTCTGGCCCGTGTACTGCAGACCGACCTGCAGCGTGACGTCAGGCGCGAGCGCAAACTTGTACTCGCCCTTGGGGAACACCGTGTTGTACGTGTCCAAGCCGTAGTAGTTCCCCACATAGAGCGCGAGATCCTTGATCGGCGTGAATGCGAACGTGCTGAGGATCAGCCCTTCGCCGTCCTCGCCCGATGCACCGGCCTGGCGCGACATCGCGATGAAGTCGTTCGAGTCGCGAGGCTTGATGGTCCAGAGATAGCCGACGTCGTACTGGAACCAGTTGAGCTGGCCCGACAAGACAGCGGCCTCGAACGTGTTCGGAACCATTCGATTGTCTTGCGGATTCACGTAGCCTTCGTCGATCCGCATGCGGCCCCCCTTCAGCATGGCGTATTCCTTGTACCGAAACGCCGCCCACGCCTCGCCGAAGACCCCGATCGTGCCCTGCCCGGGCGTCAGTAGCTGGCTGCCCGGTCGATCATCGGGCGCGTAGGCCGGGAAGGACATGTAGTACCGGCTGCCGATTGCGAAAATATCGGCGAGCCAGCCCGACGAGTAGTCGATCCATCCGCCGAGCGCCCATGCCTCGCTGTAGGTGTCGTCCGCCTTCTGCCGGTTGAAGTAGAAGCTGCGGAAGTGAAGGTTGAAGTCCGTGTCGCGGAAGAACGCCGGCGCCTGGCGCCGTTGCTCCTCGAGCCCGGGGTAGACGCGATAGATGAAATCGGCCTCCGGCGTGGAATACACAACGTCAGGCTCCCGAACGAGGTCGTTGTCGTACCCACCTGGTCGCGGTTGCGTGACTTGCGTCTTCTGAACCTCCTGAGCTTCGACCAACGCCCCAGACAGGAGCAGGAAGCAGGCCGACGCTGCCACCAGGAGAAACCTGTGAAATCGCTGGACGCTTGTCGCCATGACTGACCCCCTCATTCGATCCTTCACGCTCCCGAAGGATATTCAGCGTTGCCGATCGGACCTGTTGCGATTCGGCCGCCTGACGGCACGGCCGAGCGTTGGGTGGCAGTAGACATGCGCGGAGATACCGGCGCCAATCGGACTTTGGTCGCGGGAACCTGCGCCTAACCGGCTACCCTTGCTGGGGGCTACTCCTGGGGGCGGGCGGACCGTGAGTCGAAGTCCATTGGCGCGGCTCGAGGCGTGCTATCTCTCCCGGAGCAAGCCCGCGCGCTGGATAGCATCTGCTGTCCTGGCGCCGAGCTCCCTGGCGAAGGCATCCGCTGTCGTATAGTTCTTGGCTACGCTCTCGCCGACCCACAGGATCTTGTCCTGCACGACGGAGTAGGCTCGAGCCTCCAGCCAAACGACCATGTCCGGTTTGATAGCAGTGCGATCGTAGGGCGAGGACCAGTCCGCGCCCCAATAGCCCCAGTACGTCGGGGGGAAGTAGCTGATCTGCTGTTCGCGAGCCGTGATCCGCAGGGCCACGGTGACTTCGACGCCGGCCTCCTGCAGCCTCTCGCGTGCGGCCTCTGGCTTACGGGCTTCCCCGCCCGTCAACAAGGTATAGCCGGCGATGCCGCGAGCTCCACGAGCCGTGAGCCCGCTGGCAAGGGCGTCCTCGGCCGTGCGCCTCAGCGGCTCGGACACGGCAATCACAAATGCGCCGACCTTGCGCCCCGAGAGCGTTGCCGCGGAGGACGGCTCAGTCCAGGTGGACTTGAAGCTGTTCGTGGTACAGCCCGCCAAGGTCAATAGGAGCAAGCCGCCGCCTACGAGCGCGGCCGAACGGGGTCGCGTCATCGACACCTCGTGATGCTCACACGCTACCTGGCGATCCACCCAGAGCCGAGCCAGCCCTCCTATCCCGCGACCGGTGCTTGTCCGACCACATCGAGGCCGTTGAAGGCGCGGACCCGCTCGATCGTCATCGTTGTCATGGCGTCAACCTCCCTGAATGAGCCTCTTCATCCTACGCCAGCACCGTCCAAGTGCTCCCGTCAGTCGCTCCACGGCACGCGCGCGTTGACGATGCGCTGGGGCCCGAGGATCTGCGGCCGCTGCGCGTAGCCCAGGTCGGCGAGCTGCGCGGTCGTGACCTCCACGAGCCGCCCGAAGCTGACGCGCTTGCGACGGCGCAGCACCTGGGCCAGCGAGTACGTGAACGCGCCGTAGCTGGTAACGCCGTGCCGATACTCGTACGAGAACTCCTTCTCCTGGCAGGCCTCGATGATGAGCGGCAGGTAGGGTCCGACGCGCGGCGTGCCGGCTCGGCGCTTGAGCTGCCGGTACTCGCGCTCGGTCTGGCCCCGCACCAGCGAGGCCCGGCCGATGCGGGTGGAGGCGCCGTCCTCGCCGAAGAACGCGGCGTTGACGTCCTCCCTCGACGAAAACTGCCGGTTCAGTCGCTTGAAGTCACGCTGGACCCACACGTCGTTGCGCGAGTCCCACTTGAGCTCGCGATGACGGATATCGTCGGGAGGGTTCAGGCCGCGCACCCGCGCCCCGCCCTGCCGGTGCATGCCGCCGGAGTGACAGCAATCCAGGATCATCGCGAACCGCGTCGCGTAGGGCAGCTGGCTGTAGAGGGCGAAGATCTGATCGTCCACGATCGCCTTGTCGGCCGACCAGTCGAAGTCCCAGGGCACGAGCGTTTCGACCTGACGGTCCGGCTCCATGTTCTCGCCGTACTCGGGAATCCGTCGCGCCGTGACCGCTGTAGTAGAACACGCGCTCGTCGCCGGGGCGCGGATCGTCGAGCAGCCACTCGAGCCGCTCGGTGATGCCCTGAGCGGTCGCGCGCTCGTCGAGGCACACCCGCAGGCTCTCGGGCTCGAACCCGCACTCCTGCAAGACCGAGCTCATCAGGAACACGTCGTTCACGCAGCCCTCGAGCCGGTCCTCCTCCCGCGGATACTGGTTGATCCCCACCAGCAGGGCCCGCCGCTGCAGCCGGCCTTTCTGCCGCAGCACGGCCGGGCTCTCGCGCCGAGCGCGCGTGGCCCCGAACGCCCGCGCGTTGATGCGCTGCTCCGCCGCCGGTCTCCACACGTTCTCGATCGCATTCACGTGCTTGAGGTACTCGACGGCCGAGTGGTCGGCGAAGCCGTCGATGTCGAAGGGCGCGTTGACCTGCTCGAAGTTGTTCGTGTCCCAGAGCTTGATGGGCGCCGTGAAGATGTCGTCCTCTTCGTTGAAGAGGTGATGCCAGAACTTCACGGCAACCGGCGTCGATGCGGCCCGGCGTGAGGTTCTTGATCACGAACGGATTGCCGATCTGCGAGCCCAAGGTGACGTACCGGCTGCGCCGCAAGGCCGCGGCGGCGGCGGCCCGTCCGGCGTCGGCGTGTGAGAACGCGTCGTAGGTGACGAGCGAGCCCAGGCTATGGGCCAGGACGAAGTCGGGCTGCTCGGCGACCACCGCGTCGAGCACCCGCTGTCGGGTCCGTTGCTTGAACCCTTCGTTCTGGACCCAGGCCACGATGTAACCGGCCGTCCACCTGACGCGGTCGGACACGTCCCCGAGCACGCCGCGACGGCGCCCGAGCGCCGTGGTGGCTCCGCTGCGCGCCAGCTTCCACACCGCCTGCATCGTCTCCCACACCGAGAGATCCACGCTTTCGAAGATGTCGTCGTAGGTGACGAAGGCAAATTCGAGCTCGATGCGCTCTCGCCCTTCGACAGCCTGCTGGCCTGGAAAGACCGCGCGCAGGGCCGCCGTCCAGTCTTCCTTCCAGGTACTGTTGCGGTGATCGCCCAGTCCATGCACACCGAGGATCTTTACCTTCTTCATGGCTCAGGCCTCCTTTCAGCACGCGTCCGAGGATCGGGGATCGGTCCGGAGTTGGTCAAGAGACAGGAGTGCTGAGGCCGGGTACGAAGTGCTACGATCTCGCCATCGAGGGCATGTGAGCGACGGGTCGAGTGGGAGACGGACCCATGCCGACGCCTGAACCAGGGCCTGGAGAACAGCCCACCGCTCAAGGCCGCCCGGACAGCGGCTCACCGGCCGAGCGACTGTGGTGGTTCGGCGACGCGCGCCAGCCGTTGCCGATCAGAACCTCTTATCGCCTGCGATGGCCTCGACGCGACCACACGCTCGACTTCCTTGCGTGTGTCTTGCTGTCGACCCTCTGCTTCAGCCAGGCCCGTCACGAGCTGCTGTTTCGCGCGGACTGGCACTTCTACAACCGAGTGCCGCTCGGAGCGTCGGCGCTCGCCGCGCTGCTGCTGAACATCGTCGCGCTCGCCGCCCTGGGCTTTCTCGGCGTACAGGTGATCCGACGCGTCCGGCAACCGGCCTGGCGTCGGCTCGGCGCCGTCATGGCCGCGGCAGCGTTCGTGGTCTCCCTGCACTTCGTGCGCATCGCATCCGAGGCGGCGAGCCGGTGGACGGACGCAATCGGGCTTCCCGGGCTGCTGGCCCTCGTTGTCCTGATGCTGGCGGCGTCGCTGGGCTGGCCGCGCCCCGCCCTGCGCGCGATGCGCGGCCTCGCTCTGATCGCATCACCGCTCGCGGTCGTCACCCTGCTGGTCGCGCTGTGGATGTTCCTCGAGCTCGCCGCGGGCCCTGAGTTTCGTTGGACGGAGCCCGCGCCCCTCAGCCGACCCGCGCCGAGTCTGCGGCGCGTCGTCTGGCTCGTGTTCGAAGAACTCGATCAGCGCATCACGTTCGAGGCGCGGCCGGCTGGTCTCGAGCTGCCCGAGCTCGATCGCCTGAGGCGTGAGTCGCTGTATGCCGACGCGGCGCGCTCGCCGGCGGACACGACCGAGGTCACGATTCCAGCCCTGATCACCGGACGTCCGGTTGCTGCCGTTACGCCGATGAATCCGGCTGACCTCGAGCTGACGTTCAGCGACGGCAAGACCGGGCGATGGAGCGCTCAGCCGAACGTGTTCTCGCGCGCGCGAACGCTCGGCTATGACACGGCGCTGATCGGCTGGCACCTGCCCTACCCGCGTGTGCTCGGCAAGTCGCTCGGCGTGGCGGACTGGAGACCATCCGCCGCCGGCGAACAGGCGCGCGCCGCCACGTTCGGCGAGGCACTGCGCAACCAATGGGCGACTCTCGCGGCCGGGGCGAATCTCCGCCGGCTCGCCTCCCGGAGGGCCGACGAGCTCGGCTACCTGGCGATCCGTACCGCGAGCGACGACCGCTTCGGGCTCGTGATGCTCCACCTGCCGGTTCCCCAGCCGCCGGGCATCTACGATCGCACTACGGAAAGTCTCACCGCGTGGAACTTCAGTCGGGAGGGCTATCTCGACAACCTCGCGCTCGCCGATCGCGTGATCGGCGAGCTGCGACGCCGGCTCGACCGTGCGCGCCTCGGCGATCGCACGTGGATCATAGTGAGCTCCACGCGATCGTGGCGCGGGTCCAAGCACTATGATGGACAGACGGACGATCGGGTGCCGTTCCTCGTGCGGCCGCCGTCCGGCGGACGGGCCATGCACGTGGACGTCGCGTTCAGCACCCTGGTCACACACGATCTGATGCTGGCGATCCTGCGCGGCTCCATCAGCGACACTAACGACGCGGCCACCTGGCTCGCGCGTCAAGCTGCGGCGCCGCCGAGGAACTAACAGGCCGGGGCGTATCATGGCGACGATGGCCAGCGCCCGGCTCTCGCTCGGCGGTTTCCTCGCCCGGTTCGCGTTCGCGGTGCTCGTGGTCGGCGCCACCTACAATCCCACCCCGTACTCGTACTATGCGTGGCTCAAGAGCACGTCGTTCAAGTGGGAGCCTCCCACGGTGTTCGCCGGCGTCGTCCTGCTGATCGGATGGGTCATCTGCGTGCGACTCGCGGTGCGCTCGATGAGCGGCCTCGGCCTGCTGCTCGCCAACGCGTTCCTGGCCGCGCTGTTCTGGCTGATCGCCAGCTGGGGCTGGCTGCCGATCGAGAACGTCGCGGCAATCTCGTGGCTCGGCATGTTCAGCGTCGCGGCCATCCTGGCCGTCGGCATGTCGTGGTCGCACTGGCGTCGAGGTCGGGGCGCCCCGCCCGGCTGATCGCTGGAGAGAACCATGGCCGAGCTGTCGCCGCTGCCGAGTGAAGTCCTGCCCGCGGGCGTCCGAGCGCGGTTCATCTCCGGCATCAACGGCCTGCGCATGCACATCCTCGAAGCCGGATCGGCGGCGCCGGGACGGCCCGGCGTCTTGTTGCTGCACGGCTTTCCCGAGCTGGCGTACTCCTGGCGCAAGATCATGCCGACCCTGGCCGCGGCGGGGTTCCACGTGATCGCGCCGGATCAGCGGGGCTATGGACGCACCACCGGCTGGAGCGCGAACTACGACGACGATCTCCGCCCATTTCGACTGCTGAACGCGGTGCGCGACGCCGTCGGACTGGTCGCGGCGCTCGGTTACCGCTCGATCGCGTCGGTAGTCGGCCACGATTTCGGCGCTTCGATCGCCGCCTGGTGCGCACTTGTGCGGCCCGACATGTTCCAATCCGTCGCGCTGATGAGCGCGCCGTTTGCCGGGCCGCCCGATCTGCCGTTCGACACGGAGCGCCACCGTCCGGAGATCCCCGCGAGCCCGACCATCCACGAAGCGCTGGCGGCGCTGCCCCGGCCACGAAAGCATTATCAGTGGTGGTACTCGACCCGTTCGGCAAATGCCCAGATGTGGCATTGCCAGCAGGGTGTCCACGCCTTCCTGCGCGCCTACTTCCATCACAAGAGCGCGGACTGGAAGAACAACAAGCCGCATCGACTGGCCGCGTGGTCGGCGGAAGAGCTGGCGAAGATGCCGACCTACTACATCATGGATCTCGCCGACGACATGCCGACGGCGGTGGCGAAGGAGATGCCGTCGCCGCAGGAGATCGCCGCCTGCCGATGGCTTCCCGACGCCGAGCTGGCGGTCTACAGCGGCGAATATCAGCGCACGGGATTTCAAGGCGGCCTCAACTGGTACCGTTCGCGCAGCGGCGGCGCATTCGAGTCCGAGCTGCAGCTGTTCGCGGGGCGGACCATCGACGTGCCTTCCATCTTCATCTCGGGCACGAGCGACTGGGGCGTCTATCAGAGGCCGGGAGCGGTCGACCGCATGCAGGACAAGGCGTGCACCCGCTTCGCCGGCTGCCATTTGCTCGACGGCGCCGGCCACTGGGTGCAGCAGGAGCAGGCGGCTCGCGTCAGCGAGCTCCTTCTGGACTTCCTGAAGGAGCACGCGGGATCCCGCTAGAGACGCTGATCGTCGCGGCGCTCGTGATCTTCGTCGGGTACACGATATTCGGCGCCACCGGCTTCGGCGCGTCGCCGATCACGATCCCCGTCCTCGCGCACGTCCTGCCGCTGACCCTGGTGCTCTCGCTGGCGGCGCTCCTCGACCTCGGCTCGGGGCTGGCTCTCGGGTTTCATACGCGCCGGCAGGCCGATACGCGGGAGCTTCTGACGCTCATGCCGTTCACGCTTGTCGGCCTCACCTTGGGTGTGACGCTCCTCGTCAAGCTGCCGCGCAGCGCGACGGTGCTGGCGCTGGGGCTCTTCGTGTGCGTGTACGCGCTACACGTGATGTTTCGACGCGAGCCGGCGCGACGACTGAATCGCTGGTGGGCGGCGCCTGCCGGCGTACTCGGAGGTATCGTCGGAGCCCTCTTCGGGATGGGCGGTCCGCCGTACGTCATGTACATTTCCGGCCGAATTCGGGACCCTGCCGCCCAGCGCGCGACCATCTCCCAGATGGTCATCCTGAACGTCGGGCTGCGCGTCATGGCATTCGCCCTCGCCGGACTCTTGCTCTCCCGCTCACTCTGGATCGCGGTGATGGTTCTGCTTCCCGTGGCATGGGTCGGGGTCTGGACCGGCAATCGAGCACACGTGAGCGTGGCGCCGGCGATGATGGCGCGTACGATCGGCGCCGTGTTGTTCATCACCGGCGTTGCGCTGGTCGTGCGAACGCTCTAGAGCGTGCCGGAGCACGGAGGGGTTAGCGGCACGACCGTCCGCTAACCCCCGTCCGCGCCTGGCCGCTCTTACCGCTGGCTCCACGCCGGGGTCGGGAGCCGCGGCTTTGCGGTTGCGAACTGATCGGGCCAGACCACCACCTTCACACCGTCTTGCCACTGCACGAACAGGCCCTTGTTGGCGATCTGGTATCCACGCTCGTCGACGGCATAGTCGGCGAAGATGGTCTTCGTCTTGAGCTTCAGCAGGTGTTCGCGCAGCTTCTCGGAGTCCAGACTGCCCGCCTGACGTGCGGCCTCGATGAAGAGCTGGCAGCCGGCGTACGCACCTGCGGCGTGAAGGCTCGGCGCGTCGTTGAACTCTTTCTGATAGGCGTCGACGAATTCTTTCACGCCCGGGTAAGGAAGGCTCGGCTCCCAGGGGGAAGCGCCGTACGCGAACTCGGCCACCTTCCCGAGCTCCTTCTGGAACTCCGCGACCGCAGTCGTGGTGCCGAACATCTTGACGTTGATGTTCTGCTCTTTCATCTGCCGTGTGAAGACGATGAAGTCGCTCAGATTCGCGCTGGAGATACCCAACACCTCGGGGCTCGCCGTCTTGACCTTCGTCAGGATGGCGGAGAAGTCCTTGCTGCCCTTCGCGTATTCCTCGTGGAGCACGACATCCATGCCCTTGCTCTTCGCGAACTCGGTGGTCCCCTTGGCAACGGACTTGGGGAACAGCGTGTCCTCGATAATCAGGGCGAAAGTCTTGAGCCCGTTCCGAGCGCCGATATCGATCAGCCCCACCAGGAAAAGCTCCGAAGGTCCGAGCTGCATGAAGAGATAGCGCCGCCCCTGCTGCCAGATCGAGGTCGTCGCGGCCAGTGGGGCAAGCATCACCCTCCGATGTTTCTCCGTCACAGGGGCTACCGCTTCGGTGAGCGGGGAACCGTAGGGCCCCATCACGGCATCGACCTTGTCTTCGACGATGAGCTTCTCGTAGAGGGCGGGCGCCGTCTTGGTATCGGATCGGTCGTCGTAGATCAGGAACTCGATCTTCCGACCCAGGATGCCGCCCTTCTCGTTGACGTGTTTCTGACAGAGCAGGTACCCGTTGCGAGCGGGCACCCCCTGCGTGTCGTAGGGCCCCGTCTGCGACATCGTGGCGCCGATCCGAATCGGCTGCTGGGCCATGCTCGGCCGCGACAGCTCGAGAGCGAAGATGACCGAAAGTCCCACGAGCGAGCCCAATGCTCTGGTCTTGTCCATGGCGAGCCTCCTTCGCGCAGCGCATGAGGCGCTGGCGTGAGGAACGTACGGTGCGGGCTCTTGATGTGTCCAATGCATATCTGTTTGACTTCTTCATGCGAGAATCGAGGCAAGGCAAATGAACCTGCGCTATCTCCAGACCGTCGTTCGCATTGCCGAAGCCGGCAGCATCGCTCGGGCGGGCGCTCGGCTGAACGTGAGCCAGCCTGCCGCCTCGCGCCAGATTCTCGCGCTCGAGGCGGAATTGGGTGTGCGGCTGTTCGACCGGGTTGGCCGACGTCTTCGCTTGACGTCAGACGGCGAAGATCTGCTTCGGCAGAGCCGGCGGCTCCTGATGGAAGCCGATGCGCTCGATGCGCGAGCTCGAGCCCTCAAGGGCGGCCACACCGGCATCCTGCGTGTCGGCGCGACCCCGATGGTGATCGAGCACACGCTCTCGGCGTTTCTGACCCAGTACCGGCGCCGTCATCCCGGGGTCGAGGTGCATTTCGTGGAGGATGGCGGATTGCACCTCCTGAGCCGCCTCGAGCACGGAGACGTTCATCTGGCTCTTGTCGTGCCGAGCGCTCGCTTTCAGAGTCGGCTGCTGTACCCCGTCCACAACCTGGCCGTGCTCTCGAGCCGTAACCAGCTCAGTCGTCGGCGCGTGCTCGACGTGACAGACCTGGCGGACGAGCCGTTGCTTCTGCTGCACCGCAGCTTCGGATCGCGCGAGTGGTTCGACGCCGCATGCCACATCGCGCACATTCGCCCGCGGGTGCTCCTGGAGAGCGCGGCGCCTCACACGCTCATTGCGTTGACCGCGGTGGGTTACGGCGTCACCGTCGTTCCGTCCACGGTGGTGGTTCCGAGCGGCGTACGGGCCGTGGCGCTCGTACAGCGCCAGGCCTCGATCGGGAGATGGTTGACCATCGCCTGGGACCCTCAGCGATCGTTGCCGGCGTACGCTGAGCAGTTTGCCGACGAGCTCGCGGTGTCTTGCCGGCGTGACTACCCGGGTCGAGACCTTATTCGCCGGGTGCCACCCCTGCCCCGGCCGAAGCCATCAGCCGATAGCTCCGCGGCGAGGCGTTCCTAGCGCAGGCGCGGGCCGGGGTCCATGTTGAGAAGAACCCGGCCGCCCATCGGGTACCACTCGGGCATGAGCGTGACCGCCTGGCCGACGACGTGAAGGTCGCGCCAGCACTCGGCCAGGCGGCTCTCGCGCCGGTAGGAGGTGCTGCCGCCGTGCCGGTACATCAGATCCATCGCCTCGCGGGCACTGTCGGCCGCGTGCGCCGCGGCCAGGCGGCAACGGGCTCGTTGCTCGAGGGTGGTCTCCTCGCCCGCCGCGACGGTGTTCCACACTTCGGTGATCGTCGCGCTGCGGTAGGCGCGGCCGGCGTTGAGAATCGTGTCGGCCCGACCGACGGCGTCCTGAACTTGGGGGTTCTCGCCGAGGCGGCCGACCCGGCCGCGCGGCGTCTTCGCGCCGGCCAGCTCGATCAGCGCCTCGATGCCGGCCCGGGCGATGCCGGTGATCACCGCGCTGTGGTGGGGCCCGACCCAGGCTTGAGCCGGCAGCGAGTATGAGATCCCCGGCCAGCGCTTCCACTGGTTGTCGAGCGGAACGCCGGCGTGGACCATCGTTCGCCGCTCCGGCAGAAAGACGTCCTTGACCGTCCAGTCGAAGCTGCCGGTCGCTCGCATCCCGGCTACGTCCCAGCTCCCCTCGACGAGCTGCGCTTCCGAGCGCTGGAAGATGCCGCGCCAGTAGACCGACGAGCCATCCGGGCTGCGGCGCGGCTCGTCGCCGTCGAGAATCTGGAAGCTGCCCAGCATCCAGGAGCTCTCCTGACAGCCCGTCCCGAAGGGCCACCGGCCGGTGACTCGGTAGCCGCCGTCGACCGGCACGGCCCGCCCGCCCCCCATCACGGCGGTGCCGGCGATGACGGTGTCGGCCCCGCGCGCGTAGACCTCGTGGACGCCCTCGTCCGACAATCCGAGCGTGACGAGCTGGCCGATACTGTTATTGGCCACGTTCCAGCCGACCGAGCCGGCGCCCTCGGACAAGAGCTCCACGACGCGCACGTAGGTCAGCGGGTCGGCCTGCAGGCCGCCCAGGGCGCGCGGGATGATCATGCTGTAGAAGCCGGCGGCATGAAGCTGCTCGACGAGCGGCTTGGGCAAGCGCTGCTCGCGCTCGATCTCGTCGTGATAGCCGCGGACGACCGAGCGCAGAGCGGCCGCGGTCCGCACCAGGGGCTCCGCGTCGATATCGGACGGCAAGCGGGTCTCTTCGGCGATCTGTCGCATAGTGTCGGATGTTCCGCTGGCGAAGCAGAGGTGTCAAGAGGTACTGTCGCTGATCATCACCAACCAGGAGACCGACCCATGCCTCGTTTGAGCTTTGGCGCGTTCCTCGCCCCCCACCATCCTATCGGCGAGCACCCGATGCTGCAGTTCCGCCGCGATCTCGACCTCGTCGAGCATCTGGACAAGCTCGGCTACGACGAGTTCTGGTGCGGCGAGCATCACTCCAGCGGCTGGGAGATGATCGGGTCGCCCGAGATGTTCCTGGCCGCGGCGGGCGAACGCACCAAGCGCATCAAGCTCGCCACCGGGGTCGTCTCGTTGCCCTATCACCATCCGTTCAACGTGGCCCAGCGGATGGTGCAGCTCGACTACATGACCGGCGGGCGCGTGATCTTCGGCTCCGGGCCTGGTGCCCTGGCGTCGGACGCCCACACGCTCGGGATCGATCCGATGCTGCTGCGCGACCGCCAGGACGAGGCCATCGGCGTCATCCGCCGATTGATGCGCGGCGAGCGCCTGACCGTCAAGTCCGACTGGTTCACGTTGCAGGACGCCGCCCTGCAGCTCTTGCCGCTCCAGGAGGACATGCCGTTCGCGGTCGCCTCTCAGATCAGCCCCTCGGGCATGACCCTGGCGGGAAAGCACGGCATCGGCATCATCTCGATCGGCTCCCTGTCCGAGGAAGGTTTGAACGCGCTGCCGACGCAGTGGAGCTTCGCGGAGGCCGCCGCGGCCGAGCACGGCCAGACCGTCGATCGCAAGAACTGGCGCGTGCTGATGAGCTGGCACATCGCCGAGACGCGCGAGAAGGCGCGCGCCGAGGCGCGCGAGGGGCTACTGCGACATCACAACGAGTACATCACCGCGACCCTGCAACGGCCGGGCGCACATCCCTACAAGACCGCCGACGAAGCCGTGGACAAGACCGCCTTCGTCCCGGGCGCCGTCGCCACGATCGGCACACCGGACGATCTCGTGGCGCGGATCAAATCGGTACTCGAGATCTCCGGCGGGTTCGGGACGGTCGTCGGCTTCGTCCACGACTGGGCGAACCCCGAGAACACGATGCGGAGCTGGGACATGGTGGCGCGTTACGTGGTTCCGGCGATCAACGGCTATCTCGGCGGGCTCAGAACGTCTCGCGAATTCGTCGCCAACAACCGCGAGTATTTCAACCGTGCTCGACAGGCCGTGATGGCGAAGATCACCGAGAACCCGGCCGCGGCCGCCGCGCTCGCGGTCACGAAATCGCCGCTGCTGGCCGCCTCGGCCGGCAACGTGCCCGACCTGGACCAGCGGGGTCGCTGAGGGTCAGGCGGCCGTCACGCCCCCATCGACCGGCAGCGCGACGCCGGTCACGAACGACGCTTCGTCCGAGAGGAGGAACAGCGCCGCGTTGGCGATCTCCTCGGGCCGGCCGGTGCGGCCCAGCGGTACGGAGCCGTGGGCGCGCTTGCGCACCAGCTCCTCCGGATCCATGCCGGCCGTCGACTTCTGATCGGGCCGCGAGACGAACACCCGCAGCATGGGTGTGTCGATCGGGCCGGGACAGACGGCGTTCACGCGGATCTTTTCGGACGCCAGCCGCAGCGCCAGGCTCTTGACGAAGCCCACCACGCCGAACTTGCACATCGAGTAGACCGGGCTGAAGCCAGACCCCACGAGCCCGGAGGTGGACGCGGTATAGAGCAGGCTGCCACCACCCCGGGCGCGGATCGCGGGAATGGCGGCCTCGGTCGTGACCAGCACCGTGCGGAGATTGAGCTCGACCGCCAGATTGAAGGCATTCATGTCGATGCCCTCGATCGCGGCCGGGCCGGGATGGCCGACGTGGTTCCAGACGAAGTCCAGGCCTTTGAAGCGTTCAACCGTGTCCCAGACGATCCGCCGCGAATCCTCGTCCCGCGTCAGATCCGCTGCGATGCCGTGCGCGATGCCACCAGCCGCGGTGATCTCGCCCACCACGCGCTTCACTCCGTCGGCGTCCACGTCCACCACGGCCACCTGCGCGCCCTCGCGCGCGAAGCGTAGCGCCCCGGCGCGTCCCATGCCCGAAGCAGCTGCGGTCACGATCCCGATCTTTCCAGCCATGCGCATCGGCAGTCCTCCGATAGGCAGATTGAGTCCCGATCCTACTACGGCAGGCACATCAGACAAGGGGCGCCTTGACAGTCGTGGATGGCTCACAAATAATCACGCCACCTCGGAGAGGAGACTCCTATGCAGGCCATCACTCGGCGGAGCTTTCTCGGGACCACCGCCCTCCTCGGCACCTCGGCCGTCCTCGGCGACGGGTTCTTCGGCCCGGCCCGCGCCGACAAGCCGATCAACCTCGCCGGCTGGGTCTTCAAGCCCGATACGGTCAAGGACTACGTGAACGTCTACAACCAGAAGTTCGGTGGCCAGGTGAAGTACGAGGCCATTCCGTGGGCCCAATACCACCCGGCGATGGAGACGCGCGCGTTCGGTGGCGACATGTTCGACGTCATGTACTGCGCCCACAACTTCCGCGAGCGCTGGTACGAGAACGGGCTCATCCGACCGCTCGACGACCTGCCCGGCATCGACGAGCTGAAGAAGAAGATGAACCCGCAGAACCTCGAGAGCCTCAAGACCAAGGACGGCAAGCTCTCCGGCCTGCCCTACTTCACGAGCCTCTTCACCCTCATCTACAACGAGCCGATGCTCCAGCAAGCCGGGATCAAGGCGCCGGCGAAGAGCTGGGACGAGCTCGTCGAGCACAGCTTGAAGCTGAAGAAGGACAAGGTCAGCGACCACCCGTTCCTTCCCAACTGGAACGCGAGCCCGTCGGGGACGATGCCACAGTTCATGACCGACGCCTTCTCCGAGGGCGCGAACGTCTTCGACGCCAAGAACAAGGTGATCGTCGATCAGGAGCCCGGCGTCGCCCGCGCGATGGAACGCTGGCAGAAGGTGTGGAAGGCCGAGCTGGTCAACCCGGAAGTGCTGACCAAGACCTCGTCGACCGATACTCACCGCCTCTTCTGGACGGGTCGCTACGCCTACCACACGAACCATTCCTATTACCTCAAGACCATCGCCGGCGAGCCCGAGAACTCGAAGCTCGCGCCCAAGAAGGCGAAGATGACGATGTACCCGGGGACCGGCCAGACATATATGTGGACGGACTCTTACACGATCAACGCCAAGACGAAGAACCTGGACGACGCCTGGAAGCTCACCCGATACCTGGGCGGCAACCTCGCGGGCGACTGGTACGTGCAGCGCCAGTGGTGCCTGATCTCCGGTCTCGACAACCCCTATCCTGAGATGTACGAGCACCCGGAGATCATTTCTTCCTACGACCGCTGGGTGGACCTGAAGCTTCTCCGTAAGCAGTACGAGAAGGGCCGGGTTATCGCGGCGTACAAGGAGCCGTGGTACAGCGAATACGACGTCAAGGCCGTGCCAATCGTCCACAACATGATTCGCGGCGGCACGACCGTGCCTCAGGCGCTCAAGGAGCTCGTGAAGCTTCAGAAGTCGCTCGAGTAGGCCTGCTCGGCGATATGGCGTCGGCCCCGCCGGACCGCATCGCGAGTCCGGTCCTCGCCCCGGGCCCGTGACTGCCCGGCGGTTCCGACTCTCGGAGCCGTGGTTTGCGTCGCTCCTGATTCTCCCGGCCTTCCTCGTAATCTCGCTCGTCGTGCTCTTCCCGCTCGCGTACTCGCTCTGGATGAGCTTCGCCGACGTGAACCTGCTTCGCGCGACGGGCCCGGCGCTCGAGCTCTTCGGCGTGCGCATCCCGCTCTTCCGCTATGTCGGCGTGCAGAACTATCTCCGGCTCCTCACCGACCCGAACTACTGGGATTCGTTCTGGCGGACGGCCTACTTCGTCCTCGCCTTCGTCCTCGAGACCACGGCGGTTGGACTCGGGATGGCCCTGGTTCTTCAGGAGCGTTTCGTGGGACGGCCGGTGATGCGAAGTCTGCTCCTCATTCCCTGGTCGCTCTCCCGCGTCGTCGTGGGGCTTCTCTGGATCGGCATTCTCGACGTCGAGTTCGGCGCCTTGAACGGTCTTCTCTACAACGCGGGGCTCATAGACGGCTACATCTCATTCCTCAAATCCGGCTTCAGCGCGCTCAACGTCCTGGTCTCCGTCTACATGTGGAACCAGGCGCCATTCGCGACCTTGTTGTTGCTCGCGGGGATGCAATCGATTCCAACGGAGCTCTACAGCGCGGCCGAAGTGGACGGAGCTGGCTACTGGCAGCGGTTCCGCCACGTGACCTTGCCCGCGCTGCGCGGCATGCTCTTTCTCATCCTCGTCGTGTCCACGGTCAATGGGTTTCTGATGCTGGACCTGATCTACGTCCTGACGATGGGCGGCCCGGGCAATGAGACGACGACGATCTCCTGGCTCGGGTTCCAGACGGCGTTCCAGTTCTTCAAGTTTGGGCCGGGTACGGCGATCCTGTACACCCTCACGATCTTCTGCCTCGTCCTGGCGGTCCTGTACCAGAAGGTCGTGTTTCGCAAGCTCGACGCCGGGGAGGCGTGATGAGGCACGCTCGATGAGCCCGGCCGCCCTCAAGCGACGTGCAGATCGGGTGGTGGTCTACGCGCTGGTCGCCTTGATCGCGCTCTGGCTCGTGGGTCCGTTTGTCTGGCTGTTCATCACGAGCGTCTCGTACCAGCGCAACCTGTTGGCGCGTCCCCTGGCGTTTATTCCCCCCGAGGTCACCCTGGACAACTACCGGATGGTCCTCGGCATGGTCCGCTTCCACGCCGAGGGCCAGGCCGCCAAGATCCTGCCCTCGATGTTCAACAGTCTGATCGTGGCGGCGGCGGTCACGATCGTGAATCTGGTCATCGGCACGACCGCCGGCTACGCCTACGCCCGCTTCCGGGTTCCGCTCAAGACGTTCTCCCTCTTCGCGCTGCTATTCACCCGAATGCTGCCGACGGTCGTTTTGATCCCGGCGTACTTCCTTCTGTTCAAGGCCCTTGGGCTCCAGAACACGCTGACGGGCCTGGTCCTCGCGTACTGCTCGTTCACGCTCCCGTTCACCGTCTGGATCATGAAGGCGTATTTCGAGACGATTCCGACCGATCTCGACAAGAGCGCGCTCGTGGACGGGTGCAATCGCCTTCAGGCCTACTACTGGATCGTCCTCCCGGTTTCGGGCCCCGGGCTGGTTGCCGGTGGTGCCTTCACGTTCATGCTCTGCTGGAACGAGTTCATCGTGGCGCAGGTGCTGAACACGAAGCTTGGGACCACCACGCTACCGCCCGTGGTCGCCGGCATGAACGGGCAGATCAACATCGACTACTCCGTGATCGCCGCGTCGGGCTTTTTGAGTGCGCTGCCCGCCGTGCTCCTGGTGCTCGGGTTTCAGAAGTATATGGTGCAGGGATTGACCGCGGGGTCGGTCAAGGGGTAGGTCGCTACCGTATGAGAAAAGGGCCGCCCCTCGCGGAGCGGCCCCTTACTGCGCTGAGCCTTAGCCGATCAGCTGTGCCACTTGAACTGCTGCGGCTTGCGGGCGGACCCCTGAGAGATCATGACGTTGACCAGCGCCGGGCCCTTGAACGCCGTCGCCTGCTCCAACGCGCCCTTCAGATCCTTCGGGTTCTCGACGAACCAGCCCTTGCCGCCGAACGCTTCCATCATCTTGTCGTAGCGGGCGCCGTAGATCAGCGCGTTCGGCTTCATGGTCTTGAGCGGATTGGCCGGCGGCGTCGCGTGGCCCGGGCCGATGCCGCCGTTGTTGAAGACGACGATCTTGACCGGCAGCTGATAGCGGCAGGCCGTCTCGATCTCCATGCCGGAGAAGCCGATCGCCGAGTCACCCGAGACCGAGATGATCGGCTTGTCGGGATGCACCACCGCGGCGGCGATGACGAAGCCCATGCCGATGCCCATCGTGCCGTAGCTGCCGGCATCGAGCCGGTGCCGCGGCTTCGAATTGAACAGCTGCGTGCGGCCGATGTCCATCGTGCTGGCGCCCTCGCCGATGATGATGGCGTCGTCCGGCGTCCACGCGGCCACGTCCTTCAGCGCGCGGTAGTAGTTGGCCGGCGCCGCGTCGTCGACGAGCTGGGGCGCGATCTGCGCCGCGTTCGCCGCCGCCTTCTCGGCGATCGAGGCATGCCAGGGCGACTCCTTGGGATAGACCCACTCGCGCTTGCCGAGCGCCTGGTTGAGCTGCCCGACGATCGCCTTGCCGTCGCCGACCAGCGCGACCTCGGTCGGCGCGTTCTGGCCGATCGTCTCCGGCGCGATGTCGAGCTGGATGATCTTCACGTTCTTGTTGAACCGCGGCGGCAGACCGAAATGCATGATCCAGTTGAGCCTGGCACCCATCAGGAAGACGACGTCGGCATTCTGCAGCGCGTGGCTGCGCGCCGCGCCGACCGACAGCGGATGGTCGTCGGGCATCACGCCCTTGCCCATCGGCGAGGCGAGGAACGGCACCTTGGTGCGCTCGATGAACGCGCGCACCTCGTCCTCGGCGCGCGAGTAGGCCATGCCCTTGCCGACGATGACCAGCGGCCGCTCCGCCGACCGCAGCACGTTCAGCGCGCTTTTCGACATCCTCCGGCATGGCCTGGGTGCGGGGCGGGTCCGGGCAGCGCGCCGGCTCGTCCACTCGCGACTCGTCGACCTTTCCGGTAATGATGTCGTCCGGCATGTCGAGATAGGACGCGCCGGGCCGGCCGTAGATCGAGTTCCTGACCGCCATCTCGACGTAGAACGGGATGCGGTGGACGTGCTCGACGCGCGTGCGCGAACTTACAGAACGGCGTCGCGATCAGCACCTGGCGCTCCTCCTGGAACGCGCCCATGCCGTTGCGCCATGACTCCGACGCGCCGCCGATGAGGATCATCGGCCAGCCGTTCTGCTGCGCGTTGGCGAGGCCGGCGAGGGCGTGGACCACGCCGGGGCCCGACACGACGAGGCAGGCGCCGGGACGCCCGGTCAGATAGCCGACGGCCTGCGCGGCATACGAGGCGGACTGCTCGTTGCGCATGCCGACGTAGGTGATCCCTTCCTTCTGCGCGGCCGCGGCGATCGGCCGCACCGGAAACCCGACGATCCCGAACATGAACTGGACGCCCTGCTTTTTGAGGCTTCTCGCCACTAAGGTTGCGCCGTCGACTTCGGCCATGAGTTCCCTCCCTGTCAGATTGGGGCCTAAGATCGCGCCCCCGGGGGCCGGAGTCAAGCCCCGCCGAGCCCGTGGTTCAGGGGCAGGCGACAGCCAAATCTAGAGCGGAGGAATCGGGCTACCAGACGCGACGGGACAACAGCGCCGCGGGCGAGAACCTCCGCGGCCCGAACCGGATCAGCTGCACGCGTGATGTTGTCCGGGCCGCCGCGCTCGTTCGCCAGCGCCACCAACCCCTCGCAGGCTCGGCGCGGCGGTTGGCTCTCGGCGAGCCTCCGGATCTCGTCCGGCCTCACCTGTCGTGTGAGGCCGTCCGTGCAGAGCACCAGGGTGTCCCCGCTGCGAAGCGCCAGCGGTCCCTGCACCTCGAACGTCACGTCCTCGGCGAGGCCCAGGGCACGCAGGATGATGTGGGCGCTCGGGTGGTGCTCGGCCTCGGTCGCGCTGAGCACGCCGTCGCGGACCAGCTCGGCGACCAGGGAGTGATCCTCCGTCAGCTGACGAATCTCGCGGCCCCGGATGAGGAAGGCACGACTGTCCCCCACGTGGGCCAGGAACGCTTCGTGTTCGCGGATGACCAGCGCGGTGAGCGTCGTTCCCATCGGCTTCTCGCCCGCCGCGACCCGGCTCTCGCGGTACACCACTTCGTTGGCGATGCTGCACGGACACGCGCAGCAACTCCGGAAGGGGCGCCGAGCGCTCGGCCTGGTAGTAGGTGTCGCGCAGCGTCTCGACCGCGAGGCGACTGGCCACGTCTCCGCGCGCGAGGCCGCCCATCCCGTCGGCCACGACGAAGAGCCGCCCGCGCGACTGGAGAAGCTTCGGATCGTCCGGTTCGAAGGCGCCGAGCGAATCCTCGTTTCGCGTCCGGACCCGACCGACGTCCGTGAGGTGAGCGAACGTGACGTGTCATCGGCCACGCCGCTCACTCGGCGCTCCGCTTGCCGAGCCGCGCCTCGCTCGCCTCCACGCTGCTGATGAGTGACCGGACCGGTGGCGGTGCCTGACGGCGGCACGACTCCGTCGCGCCGTCCTGCCCAGCAAGCCGTCGAACTTCCTCGCCCGCCCGCTCCGACTGCCCCAGGGCGAAATAGGCGAGCACCAGATGACACCGGGCTTCCACCAGCGACTTGAGCCGCACCGGCGTCGGGGACAGCCCTTCGAGCTCGACCAGCGCCTGACCGAACGCTGTCACCGCCTCGCGGAAGTGGGCCGCCCGGTAGGCGGCCTTGGCCTTGGCCAGGGCGGTCTCCCCTGATCCAGACCCGTTCTCGCGCTGCCCGTACTCGAACAGGGCCTGCGCCAGGGCCCGCTGCTCCTCGCTCCACTGAGTCTTCCCGAGACCCGTGTAGGCGTCCGCGAGCGCCTGGTGGACTTCGACCAGCTCTTCCAGGCGAAGCCAGGGCTTGTCGATCAGCTCGACGTCCCACATCGCCTGGCGCAGGGAGCGTGCCGCAGGGTCGTATTCAAGGGCGCGGAGCTGAGTCAGCCCACGATCGAGACTCGCCCGCTGCTCGCGGGCGGCGCCCGCTATCGTGTACTTCATGAACTTGACGCCGGGGAGATCTCGCGTGAGCTCCTGCGTGGAAGCGCAGCCTCCGCTCAACAGACAGATGAGACCGAGAATCCCGACGGCGCGATTGGGATTCATTGCTCGATGAACCGCCCAGTACTGAAGTCGTAACTGAGCCGCATGGGCGCTTCGGGCGTGTGTCGAGCGGTGATTCGCAGCAGCCGCTCCGGGCTGCGTTGCGCGTCCATCTGGAAGCGGACGCGACGCTCGCCGATGGGCACGCGCAGGCATGCCATGGGCGTGTATCCCGCGGACCGGTCGTCGACGTAAACCTCGGCGAACGGAAGCGCATTCACGCTGAGGCACCTCGACTCCTGGGGCGTCGCGACTACGGGGCTGAGCGCTGGAGGAGCCGCCGCCGTCGTCGAGATTGCCGGTCGTACTGCGGGGGCCGCCACGGGCGGCGGCGTGGCCGTCGTGCTGCCGACGTCGTCACGGCCAGCGCGGCCGGTCGCGTTGCTGGAGCCGTCACAGCCGGTGTCGCTGTCGCGCTGTCGGAGCCGTCACAGTCGGCGTCGCCGGTCGCGACTGCCGTCGGGCACCGCCAGTCGGGGTCGCCGGTCGCGCGGCCGGCTCCGCCTCAGGTTTGACGGTCGACATCGGCGCGACGGTCCGCGACAAGTCCGGCTCGCGCCGCAATCCCGCCCACGTTCCGGCCCCGATCGCCAAGAGGCACAGCACGCCGCCGGCCATGCGAACGAGCCGCGAGAGGACGCATCCGCCGCACGTCCCACGCCGCCTCGCGCACGACCCGAAGGGTCCGTCGTCCGCCTCTCGCCGCTCGCCGCGTCGCGCAAGGCGTTGGCGAAATCCGTGGCCGTCTCGTATCGCGCCTCCGGCTCCTTGGCCAGCACGCGCTGCAAGACCCGATCGAGTGCCGAGCGGGAGCTCCGCATGGTGGCGGCGCACGGACGGGGCGTCGATGTTGACGATGCGGTAGAGCACGGCGGCGAGGTCGGCGGCGTTGAACGGATTGACCCCGGTGATCGTTTCGTAGAGCACGACGCCGAGGGAGAACAGGTCGCTCCGCGGATCGGTGGCCTGGCCCCGGACCATCTCGGGAGACATGTAGGCCGGCGTCCCCAGCATCGTGCCGGTCTGCGTGTGACTCGCGCCCGAGGATGCGCGCGGTGCCGAAGTCCGTGACCTTCGTGACGCCCGGCCCGACGAGGATGTTTCGGGGCTTGATGTCCCGATGGACGACACCGTGCCGATGGGCATAGTCGAGCGCCGCACAGACCTGCACGACGATCCCCACCGCGTCCGCCAGCGGAAGGGGCCGCCCGCCGAGCAGCAGATCGGCGAGCGTGCCCCCCTCGATGTACTCCATGATGATGAACGGCCGGCCCTCGGCCTCTCCCACGTCGTGAACGGCGATGATCGCGGGATGGGTGAGCCGGCCCGCCGCGACGGCTTCCTGATGGAAGCGCTGCTTGAGGCTGACGCCCGACTCCTCGAGTGACACCAGCTCCGGGCGGAGAATCTTCAAGCGCCACGAGGCGATCGAGCTTGGGATCGTGCGCCTTGTACACGACGCCGCTCGTGCCCCGGCCGAGCTCCGAGAGGAGCTCGTAGCGGCCGTAGGACAGCGGCGTACGCTCGGCCGGCTTGCCGCGCGGCCGGCGACGTCTCCTCGATCATCGGATGTCGTCCTTGAACGTGAGCCGCAGGCCGCCGATCGTGATCTCGTCCCCGTCGCGTAGGGTGGCGCGCCTCGTCGGCTCGTCGTTGACGCGCATGCGGTACCGCCAGGACGTGTTGCGCACCTCGTACTGGGTGCCGATACGGCGGATGTGCAGGTGCTGCTTGGGACCGCGGAAGTCCAGGCGCAGATCGCAGACGTCGCTTCGTCCGATGACGACCGAGCCGTCGGCCAAGGTGAAGATCCCTTCCTCGCCGCCGGCCCGCCAGCGCACGTGGGCCCGGCGCTTCTCGACAACCGTCGCGCGGATCTTCGCCAGCTCCTCCGGCCTCATCACGAGCGTACGGCCAGGCTCGGCGTACCCGGTCCTGCCGATGTAGAGTGGCGGCGCCGGCTCGGCCGGCACGTGGTCGAAGAAGAGGGAGAACTTGCCGAAGGAGATCTCGTCACCGCGCTTGAGCGGTGCCAGGCCCGCAAGCCGGCGCCCGTTGAGGAAGGTGCCGTTGCCCGAGTCGAGGTCCCGGACGAACCACAGCGCGTCCTGGAGACGGATCTCGGCCTGATGGCGAGATACGGCGACGTTGTCGATGACGACCTCCAGCCCCATCTCGCGACCGACGCGTATGACCGGGTGCTCGATGTGGTTGATGTCGTATACTTTCAGTGCGGTTCGCTCGACGACCAAGGTGAGCTTTGGCATATCCCGCCCCCCCCTTCCCCCCTCTCGGATACAGCAACAGATGGGCCACACTTGCTCGCCCGGAAAAAGCGTTGCCCCGCTGACGGTTACGACGAGGGGCCACGAAGCTCGACCGACTCGGTGACGATGAGCGGGCCTACCGGTGACGGAAGTGACACATTTGCATTCGGGCAGGTTCTCGATCGGTCGCGCCTCCCGGATGGCAAAATCCGGAGGAAAGGGGCTCAGGAGCGGCGATGCCGAAAACGGTGGCGACGGACTATCAATCCAGGGTGCGCAAACCCGACGACTTCGACGCGTTCTGGCAGGACGTGCTGCAGCAGGCCGCAGCCGTTCCCTTGGAGGTCGAGATCGTCCCCGACCCGCTCAGGACATCGGACGACGTCGAGGTGTTCCAGGTCTTCTACACGAGCCTCGACCACGTGCGCATCGCCTCGTGGTATTGCCGTCCGGCCCGCAGGGCCGAGCGCTCACCGGCGATCATGTTCCTGCCCGGCTATCAGATGGACCCGCCGATTCCCAAGGAGTGGGCGCGGAAGGGCTACTGCGCCCTGTCCGTCGCGCCGCGGGGCAAGCTGCGGAGCAATCGCCAGTTCAACCCCGGCTATCCCAATCTGCTGACCCACAACATCGTGGACCGGCACACGTACGCCTACCGCGGCTTCTACGTGGACACCTGGCGCGGCATCGATGTGCTGCTCTCGCGTCCCGAGGTCGACGGCACGCGCATCGGCGTGGCGGGCAGTAGCCAGGGCGGCGGCCTGGTCGTCACGACAGCCGCCATGCGGCCCGAGGTGCGCGCGGCGGCCGCCGGCGTGCCCTACCTGTGTGGCTTCATGGATGCCATCGAGCTGACGCACACGTATCCCTACGAAGAGATCAACGACTATCTGCGCCTGCATCCCGAACGTCGAGCCCAGGTCGAGGACACGCTCGCCTACTTCGACGGGATCAACTTCGCCGACACCATCACCTGCCCGGTCATCGTGAACATCGGGCTGCAAGACAACGTGTGTCCGCCGGAGACAGGCTACGCGCTCTTCGACCGCATCGGCGCCGCCAACAAGCAGCTCTATCCCTACGACGGGCACGGCCACGATGGCGGTCGCTCGCGCCACGGCGCGATCGTCGATCGATTCTTCGCCGAGCATCTCGTGGGCGACAGGTGAACGAGCGATGAACGAGACGCCGCAGACTTTTCGTGAGTACTGGCAAGAGACGCTCGTCGGTCTGGCGCGCTATCCCGCCTGCCCCGAGCTCGAGACCATCCCGCTGCGGAGCACCGCGTTTGCCACGTTGTACGGTGTCCGCCTCACCAGCGTCGGTCCCTACCGCCTGTTCGGGTATCTCAGCATCCCGACGGGCACCGGGCCGTTCCCCGCGATCTACTACGCGCCCAAGTACCAGAGTGTTCTGGAGATCGTCCCGCAGGGAACCGCGAATCTGATCCGCAGCCGCTACCTCGTCGTCTCTCTCGCCGCACGGGGACAGCGCAATTCCGATACGCCCTACGCCGCGATGTTTCCGGGCTTGCTCACCGACGGGATCGACGACGCCGCACGGTACATCTTCCGGAGCATCGTCGCCGACAGCGTCAGAGGCATGGAGTTCCTGTTGACTCGGCGCGAGCTCGATCCGTCACGAGTGGTCGTGGTGGGCAACGACCTGGCGCTCATGACCGCGGCCTCGACGTCAGGCGCGACGCACGTGGTGACGACGCCGGCGCTCTTCTACAAGACTGCCGACCTGGCCCTCAAGACGCAGGCGTATCCCCTCGAGGAGATCAACGACTACCTGCGCACGTTCCCGGCGAGCGCCGAGGCGGTGCGCCGCACGCTCGCCTACTATGACCTTCGCGCCTTTGCTCCCGGCATGGCGGCGACGACGCTTCTGATGGCCGGCGCGCCAGGCACCCTGCTCGATGCTCAGGCGCTGAAGCCGCTTGTCGACGCGATTCCGGGCCGGGTGACGGTCCACGAATCGGAGCAGTCGACCTACCGGGACGGTCTCCACGCGGAGCAGTGGACCGCCGCGCAGTGCCGGATCAGCGATCTCCAGGCCATTCTTCCGGAGCACTGGCGCGACTGACACGCACGACTAGACGCCGCGCCGCACGCGGTAGTCCACGTTGTCCTTGACCCACTTCCAGAAGCGGTCCTGGTTGGCCAGCTCGGTGTCCGGCTTCATCTGGTCGCGCCAGCCCTTCATGACGTCGTACTCCACGGCCCAGAGGCGCACGCGGTCTCGCTTCACCAGCTTGCGCCAGTTATCGCCGACCTTCGGGCTAGCGTAGACCAGGCGGACGGTGACGTTCTTCGAGAGGTAATCGAGGGGACTGAGATCGATCTGGCGATAGGAGTCGGGCGTGCCGGACTTGATCGCCCCGCCGCGCACGTCGGGGACACCGTCGCTCACGACCATGACGGTGATCGGCGCCAGGACGAGATTGCGCTCCTTCACGGTGCGCGCGATCTGCTCGAAGAAGACGTTGAAATCGGTGAGCGTGTCGGTGGGCGGGAACCACTTCCGGAGATCGGCCTCGATCTGCTTGACGTCCTTGTTGTTGAAGTCGTGGATCGGATGGAAGGACTTCGGCTCGTGGTTGTCCTTGCCGCCGATGGCCGTCACGAAGAGGTCACGCGGCTTCGCGAGGCCGCCGAACTCGTGCATGTGCCCGTAGAGGTAGTGGGCGACGAACGTGAGGGCGTCGTCATAGGCGGAGCGGAACGAGCCGCTGGTGTCGACGCCGACGAAGAGCGTCGACCGCGGGGCCTTGGCGTTCTGCGGCTCCGCTGCCGAGACCACGACGGCGACGCTGAGGAGCGCGGCCGCGACCAGGCGAGCGACGAGCGAGCTGCCCGGGCGGCTCATAGCGTGGCCGGCTTTCGCGGCGCCTGGTGCAAGTGCAAGGTCTGTAGGATGTGCCAGGTCTGCGTGATCTCACTGCCCTCCTTGAAGGGGAGCGAGAAGACCTGGCGGGAGGAGACCAGGACCATCCCGAAGTTGAGCGCGGCCGCCGCGATCTGTAAGACCGGCAGCACCAGGTAGTCGAGCAGCTCTTCGCTCTTGGCGTGAAGCCATTCGATCTCCTGCTTGAGCTCCGACACCGGCTGGCGCCACCATGCCGGCGCCGGCTTGCCGTTGGCGGGACGCGGGCCGCCTTCCTCCACCATCGGCTTGCGCGAGATGAAGGCGAGCATCGGCGGGGTTCCGAACTGGCCGAACAGGAACCACGTCATGCCGCGGATGCCGATCCAGCCGAACGACGACAGCGCCAGCGTGACCGTGAGGCCCAGCTTCATGTCCGTTTGCTGCGCGATCCACGGCGTCAAGGTATCGATCAGCTCCCGGTACAGGAATATGAGACCTCGCCGACTGACACCGAGCTTCCGCGGACGAGGAAAGGCCTAGCGGGTCAGATTCGCGCGCGGCGCGTGGTCAGCTGCTCGTGTGCTGTTGCGCCGGGATCGCGCTCGGATTCGGGGACGGGCGAAGGACCGCGCGGGTCCGCCGGCCGGGCCTTCCCCGTGGGGAGCGTGACGTGAAAGGTCAGACCCCGGTCGGGATTGCGGGTCGCCACGATCTGTCCGCCGTGCGCCTCGACGATGGAACGATTGATCGGCAGCCCCATGCCGAGCCCCTCCGCCTTGGTCGAGACGAAGGGCTCGAACATGCGCTCGAGCTCCGGCTCGGCGACGCCGGCGCCGGTATCGGCGACGGTGATCTCGATGCTCCCGAGCTTCGCCGGCGCGGTCGCGACGCGCAGCACGCGTGGTCCGTCCGCAACGCCGGCCATGGCCTGACACGCATTGACGACCAGATTGAGTACGACCTGCTGAAGCTGGACGGCGTCTCCGATCACCCGAGGGAGATCCTCGGCGAGGTGGAGCTGCAACAAGACGTCGGCCCGCGCGATGTCCCGGCGCAGAATCGTCGCGACCTCGGTGATGGTCTTGTTGATGTCGACGGGCCGGCGCTCGGCGAGCTGCTTGCGGACCAGGGCACGCAGCCGCCGCACGATCGAGCCGGCGCGTTCGGCATCGCCCGCGATATCGACGAGCGTCTCGTTCAGCTCGTTGCCGTCGGCCCGCGAGGTGGCCAGCAAGCGACGTGCGGCATGCGCGTTCGTGGCGATCGCGGTCAGCGGCTGGGTGATCTCGTGGGCGAGCGAGGCCGAGAGCTCGCCGACGGTCGCCACGCGCTGCGCGTGGGCGAGCTCCTCGCGGCGCGCCCGAGCCTGGTCCTCTGCGCGCTGACGCCGCGCCCGCTGCACCAGCAGCATGGCGATGAGCGCGCTTTGCGTCGCGATCAGGACTACTGCCGCGATGATATGGCTCTTGTAGAGATCCCAGACCGACGCTTCGCGGAATCGGACGACGCTGCCGGCGGGCAGCCGGCTCTCGTCGATGCCCCACCGGCGAAGCTGACGCCAGTCGAATAAGTACGGATTGTCCGCCTCCACGATGTCGGCGGGCCCGAGCCGCTCACCGCTGAGGATCCGGAGCGCCAGCTGCGCGGCCGTGACGCCCTGCGAGGCGAAGTCGAGGAAGCGGCCGCCGACGGCGCCGCGACCGAGCATGTTCGGCGTTACCGCGTAGATCGGTACGCGTGCGACGTTCGACAGCAGCACGAACGCCTCGTGCGGCAGATACGGTCGGCCAGCGCCGTCCCGGAGGACGGCGCCATACAGGATGACCGTGCTTGGGGAGAGGGATTCGACGGCCTTCAGGAGCCGGGGCATCGGCAGGCGCCCCAGATAGGTGAGCGTCACCCCGCCCGAGTAGCCGGCGAGGGCCCGACGCGCCTCGGCCTCCCACCGAACATCGAGGGCGCCGCTGCCTGTGACGATGGCGACTTCGCGGGTCTCGGGGTGCAAGCGCCGGATCAGGTCGAGCGACGACGTCCAGTCGATGCGCCGGGAGACACCGGTGACGCCCGAACCCGCGTCGAGCTGGGGCAGCAGAGCCGGATCGACCGAGCAGAAGACGATGGGGACACCTTCGAACATCGCCGCGCGATGCTTGAGCACGAAGCGGAGGCCGCCAGTGCCCCAGACGATGACGACATCCGGTCGTCTGGCCGCATAGGTCTTCTGCAGAAGGTCGCGAAGCGCGAGCTCGCGTGCCTCCTCCGGGAACCACGACAGGCCGAGGTATTCCGTGTAGAGCTGGATCGGCAGCGTGGAGCCCGCCTGGAGCGTCGAGCGGATGGCGTCGTCCGTCTCGGCCACCGCGGCCAGAGCCCGGGTTTCCTCGAAGAGCACCAGCACGGTCTTCGGTGCCGCGATCTCGTCCGCGAGCGCACCTGCGGGCAAGGCGAGCAGGAGCAGAACGGCGATGAACACCCGGCGGCTCGACCCGGACCGAGGATAAAGACGAAAATTAACTCGTCGACAGACGCCGTGGCTCAGTCGCAACGTCTTGATAGTGCCACACAAGTCGCAGGTGTCCAGTTCCCCGGCCTTCGAAGGAAGCCGGGGGAGCCCGAAGGCCCCCCCGGCTCAACCGCTCAGGGCGTGACGCCGGCCGCCTTGTGCAGCTCCGCGAGCGGAACCATCCGGCCGTGCAGCGGCAGGATCTGATCGACCGCGATTCCCTGCTTGGTGACGTTCCCCGCGAGACTGACGCTGAAGGGGCTCGGCGGACTCATCGGCGCCGTATTCGGCGCCGGCGGCGTGTACGCGTCCGCTTCGATCAGGAATTTTTCCTTCGGCAGATAAACCATCAGCATGTCGTCGGCGTGCTGGATACCGGCGATCTGACGGATCTCGACGGTCCGCGTTCCGTCGGTGAGCACATGGAGGTCGCGCACGCCGTGCACCGTAGCCTTCCTGCCGGACTTGGCGAGGTGATCAGGGCTCACGGTCGCCGGCGCCGCGAGGATCTTCTCGAAATACGGCCGGCTGGCGTCGTGCGTGATGACGGTAACGCCCTCACCCGCGAAGGCGCGCACGCCGCCCGAGTGGTCGAAGTGGTGATGGCTGACGATCAGATACTTGATCGGCTTGTTCGGCACCAGGGTGCGCGCTTCCTTGATGACGGCCAGCGCGCGGTCGTCGTTCAGCGGCCCCTCGCAGACGACCAGGTGATCCTTCATCTCGATCACCACGCTGTGGTGCGAGCCGCCGGTCAGGTACCACACCCCGTCGGCGGCCTTTTGGCTCGTGACCTTCACGTATGGATTGGTCGCCTGGCGGACGCTGTCCGGCACCGCGATGTCGGCGGCGGCGTTTGGCTTGACCTCTGTCACCGTGAGCTCGAGCGCGGGAAAGCCGCCATAGCTCTGCCGGATCTTCGTCGGAAACTTCACGCCGCCGAAGTCGCGATAGTCGGCGTAGCTCACCGTGACGGCCATGTCGCCGAGGACGGGATTCGTCATCGTCGCGTCGACGCGCTCGACCAGGTTGGCGGCGTCGAGCGTCGCGGTGGCCTTGAAGCTGCCCGGGACCGCGAAGACGATTGTGCGGCCCTGCATCGTGCCCTTCCCCGCCATCGCGGCCTTGATGACGCCGTGGGGGGTCGACCAGAGCTGGAACTGACGGTCCGCGAGCGCGATCGGCGCCGGCGCCGCCGCGTCACCCATCACGTTCCAGGCGTGGTCTCCGCTGAGGAAGGCGACCGCCTTGTGCTCACCGCGAACGTACGGGCCGCCTCCCTTGGGCGGCTCCAGCGTCCGCGTGCGAACCATTTCGTCCCGGAGCGCGGCCGTGTCGTAGTTCACCACGCGCGTGAAGCTCCGCACGTCGAACTGCGGCCAGGCCGTGCCCGCGGCATAGCTCTGCCCGGCCCAGAAGAACGTGCCGCCGCCCTGGATCTCGATCGACTTCAGACCGGTGGCGCCCAGCGCCTTCGCGACGGCCTCGAGCGCCGCGCGGCTGTCCTGAGCGTCGGCGGTGATCGGTGAGAACAGCAGAATTGAGGCCAACAGAAGGATCGAGGTTCGCATTTGTGACCTCCCTTGGGATCGGCGCGTTGGGCCAGTGGCCGTGTGGACCGTCGGCAGAGATACTGCACGCTACGGCGGCTCCTGTCGAGAGGCCAAATCAAGGACGCGGTCTCGATGAGGCATAATGGCCGGCACATGACGATCGCGACCCTGCCCAGACGCCTGGGCTTCTTCACGCGCTTGCTCGATCAGGCGGACCCGGCCGAGCGGTATCGGCTGGCCACTGCGCAGATCATTCGCGCCGAACGCCTGGGCTTCGACTCGGCCTGGATCGCCCAGCACCATTTTCATGAAGACGAGGGCGGCCTTCCCGCGCCGTTCGTCTTCTTGGCCCAGGTGGCCGCGCAAACGTCGCGTATTCGTCTCGGGACCGGGATCGTGACCTTGCCACTGGAGCTGCCGATCCGGGTGGCCGAAGATTCTGCGGTCCTCGACCTGATGTGTGGAGGCCGCCTGGAGGTGGGCGTAGGCGGCGGCGGCAACCTCTCTTCCTACGCGGCGTTCGGTCAGAACAGCGCGGAGCGCACCGCCTTGCTCGTCGGCCACCTTCAAGTGATGCGCGACGCCTGGGCGGGCCGGCCGCTGCCCGGAGGCGTGGATCGGCTCTATCCGGCGAATCCGAGCCTGGTCGAGCGCGTCTGGCAGGCGACGTTCACGGTCGAAGGAGCCAGGCGAGCGGGGGCCGCAGGGGATGGTCTCATGCTGTCGCGCACGCAGCCCCGGCCGGCCGACGCTCCCGACCTGTCGCTAGCCGAGATGCAGAACCCGATGATCGACGCGTACATGGCGGCGCTGCCCGATGGCCGTGAGCCACGCATCCTCGCCTCGCGCACCGTGTTCGTGGCCGACGACAATACGGAAGCGCGGCGTCTCGCGGAAATCGGGCTCGGGCGGCATCGCGCGCGGCTGTCCAGATTGGGCCGCGCGACCGGAGATGGATCGCTGGCCGCCATGATCGCCGCGATGGACGTTCACCTCGGCGCACCGGACGACGTGATCGCCTCGCTCAAAACCGACAGCACGCTCGCCCGCGCGACGGATCTCGCGGTACAGGTGCATTCGATCGATCCGCCGCATCCCTTCATCCTCAGATCGCTCGAGCTGGTTGCCGAGGTGGTGGCACCCGCGCTCGGCTGGGGACGCGATGCCTCGGGAGTCCGCGCCGGCCGAGGTGCACTCATGAATCGAGGACGATGACGATGTCAGGGACAGACGCCGATGTTATTGATGCGCTGGTCGGGATCGAACCGGGATCTCCGCTGGATGCGATCCGCGCCCGGAGACCCGAGGCGCGCGCTCACGCGCAGGCGACGTACCGGGCGCTGTTCGCGCCGGAAGCGCTGGGCAACGTTACCGCGCAGGAGCGTTTCGCGGTGGGCGCGTTCGTTGCGGGCCTGCACGGCGCCGGCGCGATCACGGACCGCTACGCCGAGCGCCTCACCGAAAGCGGAGCCTCGGCGGCACTGAAGGAAGCAGTGGACGCGGCGGTCAAGGAAGCCAAGACCCGCGGGCCCTATGGCGGCTACCCGGCCGGGCCGCTGAGCCGCGAGGATATCGCCGGAGTGAGCTATCGCGCGGGGGCGGCGACTCGCCGAACACTCGGTCCGCGCCTCGCCGCGGCATTCGAGCACGTCCACATGCTCGTGTTCCACCCGCGTGATGCCGCGCCGGCCTCGCTGCAGGCGCTGCTCGACGCCGGCTGGTCCACCACCGATATCGTGACGCTCTCGCAGATCGTCGCCTTCCTCTCGTTCCAGATCCGGGTGGTCACTGGATTGCGCACCCTGGCCGGCCGGCCCTGACGGCGAGGTCCCGACATGACCGACAAAGTTCTGGTGCCGCCGGATCACGCGGTTCCGACCGCGTTCACCCGGGCTCAGCTCGACTGGCTCCCCTGGCTCGAGCCGCTCGCCGTCGAGGCGATGACCGAGCGCCACTTGGCGAGTCTCGTCGACGCCGCGCGCGTGAAATCGCCGTACTTCCGGCTCCTCGCCCGCGACCCCGACGCGCTGGAGGCCAGGACGCGAACCGACAAGGACATTTTCTACAACCCCGACGCCGGCTTGCCGCGGGCCGAGCGCGAGCTGGCCGCCGCCGCGACTTCGCGCTTCAACGGGTGCCTCTACTGCGCGTCGGTGCACGCGCGCCACGCCGCGACCTACTCGAAGCGCGAGGCCGACGTTCAGCGCCTGCTGGACGCGGGCGTCACCGCCGATCTCGGAGAGCGCTGGAATGCGATCGTCGCGGCCTCGGTAGCGCTGACCGCGACGCCGAGCGCGTTTGGGCCGGAGCACGTGGAGCGCCTGCGTCGCGCTGGGCTCGACGATCTGGCGATCGCCGATGTCATCCACGCCGCGGCATTCTTCAACTGGGCTAATCGCCTGATGCTCTCGCTCGGAGAGCCGGCGGCGAACGACGGCACGTAGGCCAACGCACGAAGGCGGCGCCCTCGAGGCCAGCCCTGAAGGCGGGCTTATCGGACCTCGGTTTTACGGCTCAGAGCGTGGCGGGGGTCGTTCGACCCGAGGGTGTCACGACCCCACGCCACGCGAGGCAAACCTACCTGCCGACGCGACGAAGGTTCAGTGACCTGCCTTGGCCCATGATCCCCGTTATCGTGTCGCCTTTGACCTGGAGCATGGGCGTGGCCCCCATGGCGCCGCTCCCCTCCCGCAACCTGATGGTATTGCCGTCGACCGTGCCCACGATGGGGCCGTCGAGCGTCCCGGCGCCGGAGAGGTTCCCCGTCACCTGGGTCCCCGACTGCTTCAGGGTCATCGTAACCGTCCTTGCTTCGCCCACGACGCCTCCGGTCCAGGTCCCGTCGACGTTGGCGGGGGTGGACGACGTCGTCGTCTCCGACGACGCACACCCGGCGAGGATGACCATCAACAGGGCCAGAAGCGGTACCGCGTGTCGTTTCAGCATCTCTCCCTCCTCTTTGCGCGAATAAGTTCGGGTCCGCGCGAGCTTCGCGCGAGCGCTGCCGACAATCAGCCGGCACATTACCACAATTGCGGTCGTCGCCGAACCAGAACAAGGCGCTCAGGACGGCAGGATGACCGCCTTACCCGTCGTCTGTGTGTCGAAGAGCTTGTAGGCTTCATCGGCCTGCTCGAGTCTCCAGCGGTGAGTGAAAAGTTTCTCGACAGCTACGTTCCTGTCGGCGATGAACTCGGCGCAGTCGGCCTGACCTTGCTTGGAAAATGTCCAGGACCCTACCAGGGTCACCTGCCGCCGCAAGAGATCGGGGCTCACATCCAAGGTCACCTGGCCGCGTTCGCCGACGAAGCAGGCGGTGCCCCACGAGCGCACCGCGCGGACGGCCGCGGCGCGGGCTTCCGGTGCCGAGGAGGCGTCCAGGGTCTTGTGCGCGCCTTCGCCGTGCGTCAGCTGGCGAATCGCCGCCACGATATCGCCTGACTTTCCGTCGATCACCTCGTGCGCGCCGAACGCCTGCGCGAGCTTGCGCCGCTCGGGCGCGACGTCGATGGCGATGACGCGCGCGCCCATCTCGACCGCCAGCTGCGTCGCCGACAAGCCGACCGGGTCCCTGGCCGAAGATGGCGATCGTCTCGCCGCCCTGCAGATTGATCCGCTTCAGCGCTCCCCAGGCCGTGCCGGTGCCGCAGGAGATCGCCGCGCCCGTCACGAAGGAGAGCGCGTCCGGCAGCGGCACCAGGGTCGACACCGGGCACCTTCATGTACTTGGCGTGACCGCCGTGCCCGCCCGAGCCGTAGACCACCGTGCCCGCGAGACACATCTGCGTCCAGCCCGCCCGGCAATGCTTGCAGTTGCCGCAGCCGTCGTAGTGGTGGTCCATCACGCGCTGGCCGACCCGGGCCTCCTTTTCGGTGACGCCGGCGCCGACCGCGGCGACGATGCCGCAGGGCTCGTGGCCGGCGATCATCCCGGCCTCCCGCTTGATGCCGCCGGTCACCGCGCCGCCCGGATTAGCCGGGGCGCGATAGTTGTGCAGGTCGCTACCGCACATGCCCGACGCCTTGATCTCGAGAATCACATCGCGCGGACCTGGGGTCGGATCGGGGAACTCTCTCAGCTCGAGCTTTCGATCGCCGAGAAACACGACGCCTTTCATGGATGGCTTCCTCCCGCGCCTATCCTAATCCAGATTCCTTGACCGCTCTGGACCGCCGGACTACGCTGTCGCGCGTTCAGATCGACAGAGCCTCGGGAGGTCAACATGACGGTCTACGAAATGCGAACCTACACCCTACACGTCGGCAAGATGGGCGAGGCGGTCAAGCTCTATTCGGAGTTCGGCTATCCGGCGCTGCAGAAGGGCGGCCAGGACAAGAAGCTGATTGGCTATTTCCAGGCCGACACGGGCATGATCAACCAGCTCGTCCACCTGTGGAAGTTCGACGACGACGCCGACCGTCGCGCGCACTGGGCATCGGTCTTCGCCAACAAGGATTTCGTCGAAGGCTTTGCCGTGAAATTCCGGCCGTTGCTCGCCTCCCAGGAGGTCAAGCTACTGACGGCGGCGCCGTGGGGACCGCACCCCTGAGAACAGTGCAGCCCGTCGCGTCTCACTGAGTTTCAGCGGTAGACGCGCGCCGGCTCCGCTTGGTCGGGCGCCGGATTCACGCGGAAGGCCAGACTGATCCGCGGGCCGACCGGCTCCTTGGTCTTGGGAATTCCGTGCGTATAGTGCACCTGCGTCTCGTGGCTCATGACCAGCAGGCTGCCGGCCGAAAGATCGACGTGGAGCACGCGACTCGGCGGCGCCTTCGCGCGGATCGTCATGCGGCGCGTGGCTCCTAATGACAGGAGCGCGATCGGAAAGCCGCGGACGATCTCGTCCAGGTGGTCGCTGTGCGGAGCCACGCTGTCGCGACCGTCGCGGTAGAAGTTGAGGCCCACGCTGGTGAAGGGCACTCCGGTGGCGGAGAGCACCTTCTCGGCCGCCGCCCGGATCGCGTCTGGAGCCGGGTCCTCCGCCGGCGCGAGGCGGAAATGGGCCATCAGGCGCGGGACGTCCACGTCCCGGTCGTACATCCGACGCCGCTGCGTCTTCCACTCCACGGAGCTGCGCAGCTCGACGAACCAGGCACGCGCGGTCTCAGGCGGCACGAGGTCGGGCGTGTGGACGATGCGCCCGCGCTGATCGTCCACGAGCACCGTTTCTCGGGCTCCGGCGAAGAGCGACATCTGTGACATCGACATCATGCTCAGGATACCGCGCAGCGGTCGTGGCGTCGTGGCGCTCGGACACCGCGACACCCCGAGCTTCACCGACTAGGGATCGCGCTCTCCCGCGGCGCGCTAGACGCCGTCGAGTACCGGCTTCATTTTCAGAATGGCGTCGATGTGGCCGCGAGGAGACAGGCCTGAACCCATCGTATTCACCGAAAGGTGGGTGGCACCGAGGTCGCGCCACTCCCGGCCCCGCTTCTCCCATTCGGTCGGCCCGCCGATCCCATAGGAAAAACGCCCTTCGATCCCGACGGCCGAAAGCGGGCGGCCCGCCTCCTTCATATACGCGCGCACGCGATCGAGCGTGTGGCTCGCCTCGTCACCGGGCTGAAACTGAGGGAACCAGCCGTCGGAGATCTGCGCCACCCGCTTGAGCACCGGCTCGGCCATGCCGCCCATCCACACCGGGATCGGACGCTGGACGGGCAGCGGGTTGATCCCGGCCCGGTCGATCTGATGGTACGAACCCTTAAAGGTCACCACCGGCTCGGTCCAGAGTTTCCGCATGACCGCGATCTGTTCGCCGACCCGGCGGCCCCGCGTGTGGAAGTCCTCGTTCAGCGCCTCGTACTCGACATGGTTCCAGCCGATCCCCACGCCGAGGCGCAGGCGTCCGCCGGTGAGCACATCCACCGCCGCCGCCTGCTTGGCCACCAGCGCAGTCTGACGCTGAGGCAGGATGACGATGCCGGTGACGAGCTCGAGGCGCCGAGTGCAGGCGCCCAGATATCCGAACAGCACGAACACCTCGTGGAAGGGACTCTCGTCGGTGTACGGCGGGCGGCGGCCCAGCTTGTCGAAGCGCTCCAGCTTGCCGCCCAGCACGTGGTCGAAGACGAGCAGATGATCGTAGCCGGCATTCTCAGCCGCCTGCGCGTAGTCACGGATCACCGCAGGGTCCGAGCCGATCTCCGTCTGGGGAAACACCACGCCGAGTCTCATATCGTGCTCTTCCTCCCTCTGTCGGTTCGCGTCGTGCATCGGGATCAGCGAAGCTCCGCAGGGCGCCCGCAGTGGGCCTCGCGCGCTACGGCATGGTGTCCGGGCGCACTTCGGTCTGCGTAGGGACAAGTCTCGGGCAACTCGGCGTCGTAAGCAACAACGGAGTCGAGTGAGCGGGTCTTGATTGACTGTAGAACGCGAGCGGCAGAACGCCAAGCAGGCCGCCTGGTCGTGTCGAGCTGAAGGAATGCCGGTCGCCTCGGCACCGTAGGGATCAGCGGCGGGCGACGAGCACGCTGATGGGATAGAGGCAATAGTAGTCTGGATCGTCCAGGGCGAAGGTCGCCGACTCCGGCTCGCAGAGAGCGCAGCGGCGCGCCCAGTCGCCGGGGGTCAAGCGATCGCGCAGGCGCGCGCCCCAGTTGCGCTCGAAGACGACGTGCTGAATATAGTCGCGCGCGGCGGGGGAAGCGGCGCCCGGCGTTCCAGCAGATACGTTCGGAAGTGCTCCACGGACAGTCCAGCCGCGCGGAGCGACGCGAGAGTGCGCTGGCGGCGCTCCTCGAATGAGAACTCGCCGCCCTCGTGGCGGCTCCACTCCATCTCGGCCTGGCGCAAGCGGCGCTCGAGCTCGGGATGGCCCGGGAGGAAAGCTCCGTGCAGGAGCTGGGACTCCTTCACAATGATGCGGCCACCGGGGCGAAGGACACGCGCAAACTCCCCCAACGCCCGAGCCGTCTCCTGGATGTGGTGGAGGACATCGCCGCACCAGACCCAGTCGAACGTCGCGTCGGGCGCATCGAGCTTGGTGGCGTCACCCTCGCGGAACTCGAGGCGCGAAGCGAGGGGCCCGTCGCCGATCACCGCGCGCGCCGCTTCCACGCGCTCCGTCGACGGCTCGATGCCCAATACTCGTCCTCGCGGCCCGATCGCCTCCGCGAGCCAGAGCGCGAAGAGCCCGACGCCGCAGCCGACATCAAGGCCACGGGATCCCTCGGGCAAGCCGAGGTCGGCGATGAGGACACGCGCCTCGGGCTCCTGGAAGAGATTCATGCGCTCCAGCGACTTCGTGAAGGGCTCGGTCGCGGGCTGGCTCATCGGAGCTCCCCTCTCGCCGAAGGCGTCACGTCGCCAGCGCCAGTCTTGGCCGCCGCCTCGGCGAGCAGCGTGTACTTGGCCAGCGTGCGCCCGGCGAGCGCGGTTGGCCAGCGGTGATCGTCCACGATTTTCAGGAACTCGTCGAGGACCCGGGCGAAGTGTGTCTCATGGCCCCCATCGAGCGCGGGCGGCACGACCACTTCGTATGAGCTCTGGCCGTCGAAAACGACCTCGAGGCCGGGGAGATCCGCCTGCCACGCCGTGACCGCGTCGCCCAGCGCCCGCGCGACCGCGGCGGCGTCGGCGCGGGGCTCGACGAATACTCGGCGGCGATTGCCCGTGCGGTCGCTCTGCTCCAGGCGGATGTCGGCGCGAGTCCCGTGAACAACGCTCAGCGAGGCGTCTGCCCCACCCCGTGTCGGTGAAAGACTCCATCGTGTCGCAGCGCTCGCGGTGACGCGACCGATTCGGTAGACGAGCTCGGCGTTGCATCGGTAGCCAAGCGTGTCGCCGTCGACGAAAGGCTCGAGCTCTCGCGGGAATCCCGCCTCTCCAGTGATCCGTCGGAACGCCTCCACGGGCACGGGCGTCGACCACGCGCGCGCCGAAAGGAGCGCCGGCGCCGCGGCGTCGCCATCCACGAGCCACTGCGCCTGGTCCACGACGTGGGTGGGGATGTCGACCGGCCCGCTCCCCTGCACGCGAACGTCGAAGTACCACCAGGGGCGTCGGAGAGGGACGCCGTCGACGAGCTTTTCCAGCTGGTGCACGCTCTCCTGCTCGATGGCCGGCCCGTCGTCGCGGAAAGTGCCGAAGAGCGCGGGAACACCGACGAGCCGCTTGACCAATCCGGCCGCCAGATCGCGGCGCCCCGTCATGATCTCCGCGGCCAGCGGCCAGCCGTCGAGGCTCGCCCGCACGTGCTCGAGGTCGGCCGGCTCTACGAGCCACGGCTTGTCCGCGAGCACGTGCAAGCCCGCGTCGTGCAGCCGGCGGATCGTGTGAGCCTTCCCTCCGTTCTTGCCCGCGAGGATCACCACGTCTCCCCGTCGCTCGGCGACGAGCCGTCCGAGGGGGTCGTCGGACGTCGTCACGACGGGCCGCCAGCGCGTAGGATCCAGGGAGCGCCGGTTGAAGCGCTCGATGAACGCGAGGAAGTCGCGCAGCTCGGCCCCCTCGCGCGCGTAGACGAACACTTCGTCGGCCGCGCGAGCTTGCGGCACGCGCAGGGTCAGGGCAGCGTGGAAGTGACCCGGGTCGAGGAAGAGTAGCGTGTGCATGGGCGCTCGGCGATGGTACCGCACCTGCTACTGTGTGGCAGCATCCCCCGGGGCTGACTTCCAGCTGGGGAAAAAGAGGATGAGTGCCATGGCATATTGGCTCCTGAAGTCCGAGCCCGACGCGTGGTCGTGGGCCCAGCAGGTCGCGGAAGGGCGTGACGGGGCGGAGTGGACAGGCATCCGCAACTTCTCGGCCCAGAACAACTTGCGCGCCATGAAGAAGGGCGAGCAGGCGTTCTTTTATCACACCGGCAAGGAGCGCGCGATCGTCGGCATCGTCAAGGTCGTGGCCGAGGCGCATCCGGATTCGACCGACTCCGCCTGGCGCGCCGTCGACGTCGCCGCGGTGAAAAAGCTCCCGACGCCGGTCAGCCTCGACCAGATCAAGGCGGACAAGCGCCTCGCCGGCATGGCGCTGGCCCGGCTCCCGCGCCTCTCGGTGCAGCCGGTGTCCGAAACCGAGTGGCGGATCGTCTGCCAGATGGGCGGACTCGGCTAGATGGCCGGCATCCTCGTACTCGGCGCCGGAGTGTGCGGGCTCGCCTCCGCGCTACTCCTTGCACGCGACGGCCACGACGTGACCGTCCTCGAGCGCGATGCCGCTCCCGTCCCGGAATCTCCGGACGAGGCATGGCAGCGCTGGATCCGGAGTGGTGTCGCGCAGTTCCGTCAGCCGCACTACCTTCAGACGCGCGCCCGCCACATCCTGGATGCAGAGCTGCCGGACGTTCGCGACGCCCTCGAGGCCGCCGGCGCCCTCCGGTTCGACACCCTCGATGCGACGCCCCCCACGCTCGGCCGCGTCGAGCGCCGGCCGGGCGACGAGCGCTTCGTGACCCTCACCGCCCGCCGCCCGACGCTCGAACAGGTCGTTGCGCGGGCGGCGGAGACGCAATCGCGGTTGGACGTCCGGCGCGGCGTCGCCGTCGCCGGCCTTCAAACGCGGAGCGCCTCCAAGGTCCCGCACGTCGTCGGTGTGCGGACCGAGTCGGGAGAGGAGCTGCGCGCGGATCTGGTCGTGGATGCGACGGGCCGTCGCTCGCCGTTGCCGAGGTGGCTCGAGGCCGCGGGCGCCGCCCCCCTTCATGAGGAAGCCGAGGATTCCGGCTTCGTCTACTACACGCGGTACTTCCGGTCGAAGGACGGCCGTCAGCCGCAACCGCGCGAACGGCTCCTGTTCGCTATCGGATCGATTTCGATTCTGACCCTGCCCGGCGACAACGACACGTGGTCTGTGACCCTGTTCGCTTCCTCGAGCGACCGGCCGCTGACACGCCTTCGTGATCCGGACCGATGGACGGCCGTCGTCACCGCCTGTCCGATGCAGGCGCACTGGCTCGACGGAGAGCCGATCACGGACGTGCTGCCGATGGCCGGCGTGCTCGACCGGTACCGTCGCGTGGTCGTGGCCGGCCACCCCGTGGTGACAGGTCTGGCGATGGTCGGCGATGCATGGGCGTGCACGAACCCGTCGCTCGGACGTGGGGTCGCGCTCGGGCTCCTCCATGGCGCGTGTCTTCGGGCTGTCGTCCGTACTCGACTCGGAGACCCGCAAAAGTTCGCGGCGGCATGGGACGAAGCCACCGAGACCGAGCTGACGCCATGGTACCGAGCGACGGTGGCCGTCGACCGAGCGCGGCGAGCCGAGATGGAGGCGCTCCGCGAAGGGAGGGAACGCCCTCGCGCGGATAGCCCCGCCGCCGCGCTGGGCGCGGCGCTGGTTCGCGCGATGCCACACGACGCCGAAATTTTCCGCGCGTTCACGGAGATCGGCGGCTGTCTGACACTCCCGAGCGCCGTATTCGCGCGGCCGGGCTTTGCCGACCGGGTGCAAGAGGTCGCCGGCCGCCACCCGTTCGCGCCTCCGCCCGGTCCAACGCGGGACGAGCTGCTGAGATTGATCGCCTGACGCTGCGCGAGCCGCTCGTCGCGATGGATCGGGGACAACTCGAGCGCGCCGTTCGCAACCCACAGCGCGGCCTCAGCTCACGGTGAAGCGGCGCGCTTGAGGCTCACGGACGACGCCCCGAAGGACGCCTCGACCATACCCCAGAGCTCATCGACGCCGTCGCGGTGTCGCCCCTTGAGGGTGTAACGGACCCAGCCACCGTCTGTGCCGTGACCGTCGAGGACGAGGCGGTCGCTGTGGATCCGGCTCGTGCCGGACGTTCCATTGCTGGCGCTCCACGAGCCGTCGTTGGCGAATACGACCGCGACTTCCGCATGCCCCTGAGTCTGCCCCGCGGCCACTTCCCACGCGCTGCCCCGCCACGTGCCGGCGAGCCACGATGGGTCGACCGCGGGCGGCGCCGTCCGGCTCGCGCAGGAGGCGAGCGGCAAGATCAAGGCGACGATCGGCCAGAGAACTGAGCGTCTGATCTTCATATGCGACACGGCAACAGACTTTTACCCCGGGCCGCAGCTACGGCAATTGTCCGATGGTCGTAGAACTTTAGGGCTTAGGCCGTGAGTGCGATCCCTGCTCCTCGCCCGCGGCGTTCTGAGGTATTGTGCGGTCCGGGATTCAATTCGACAGGGAGGACACGCATGGTTCGCTTCGCGCTTCTCGCCGTCCTGTTCCTCGGGCTCGTGGCGCCCGCGGCCGCCCAGTACCCCGAGCGCCCTCTGACGATCGTCGCTGCCTACCCGGCCGGCGGCATGGTGGACATCGTGGCGCGCCCGATGGCCGATTCGATGAAGAAGACGTTCACGAAGGGCGTCGCCGTCCTCAACCGACCGGGCGGCGGCGGTTCCGTCGGGATGGCGGAAGTCGCGCAGGCGAAACCCGACGGCTACACCGTCATCCTCGCGCCGAACTCGACCCTGGTGATTCATCCGCAGCTCAACGAGCTACCGTACAAGACGCCGGACGACTACGAGCCCATCCTGAGCACGATCTCGTTCTTCACGCTCATCACCGTGAAGGCGGACGCGCCGTGGAAGAGCATGCAGGAGTTCATCGCCGCCGCCAAGGCGAATCCCGGCAAGCTTCGCGTCGGCACGCCTGGAGAGGGAACGATCAGCCACCTGACGCTCGAACGGTGGCAGGTTCCCGGCGGCTTCAAGACCACCCCCGTCCCGTTCTCCGGCTGGGGTGAGACGAGCCCCGCTCTGCTCGGCGGACACGTCGACGCCGCGATGGCGCAGCCCGGAGAGGTCAAGCCGCTCGTCGACGCGAAGAAGCTCCGTGTGCTGGCGGTCGCGAGCCCGCAGCGGCATCCGTTCTTCTCTGACGCACCGACGGGCCGGGAGATGGGACTCGGAGACGGGATCGGAACGTGGTTCGTGCTCACGGCTCCGAAAGGCACGCCGGGCCCCGCGCTCAAGGTCCTCCACGACTCCGCGAAGGCCGCGCTCGAAGAGCCCTCGTTCGTCGCGCTCATGAAGTCGCGCGGCGTCGACATCGACTACAAGAGCGGCGACAAGCTTCGCCAGGAGCTCGTGCGTGAGCAGAAGGAGTGGAACGAGGTGCTCAAGCGCCTCGGGATGATCAAGAAGTAGGTGCTCGCGCGGGCCGTTCCTCTCGTCCTGCTGGTCGCCGCCGCAGTCTATCTGATTCTGGCGCTCCGGCTGCCGTTCGGGATGGCCGCGCGTCCGGGCGCGGGTTTCTATCCTGTCATCGTCGCCGTGTTCGCGGTCGTCGTCGCGTTGGCGGCGACCGCGAGCGCGTTCCGCGGCGTGCAGGGGGCCACGGCCATCGCGCTGGGCGCCGCCCCCCGGCGCCGCGTCGTGATCTCGGTGGTCTCGCTGGTCGCGTTCTGTCTCGTGCTGCCCTGGATCGGCTATCCGGCAGCGGCATTCGCGTTCGTGACCGTCGTGCTTCGCTACCTCGGCAGCCGCTGGACGAGTGCCTTGCTCACGGGTGCGCTGGCCTCCGCGGGCTCGTACGGACTCTTCGCCGTGCTCCTCAACGTCCCGCTCCCGCGCGGGCTCTGGTGAGCTGACGGATGGGACCGCTCGAAGGCCTCGCCTACGGGTTCTCGGTCGCGCTGCTGCCCACCAACCTCTTCGCGTGCTTCATCGGTGTCCTGGTCGGGACCCTGGTCGGCGTGCTGCCCGGCATCGGACCCGTCGGCGCCATGGCCCTCCTCCTGCCGTCGACCTTCGCGATGCATCCCGCCACCGCGCTGATCATGCTCGCGGGCATCTACTACGGCGCCATGTACGGCGGCTCGACCACGTCCATCCTCGTCAACGTCCCCGGCGAAGCCGGCTCGGTCGTCACCTTGCTCGACGGCTACCAGATGACGAGGAAGGGGCGGGCGGGCGCCGCCTTGACGATCGCCGCCGCCGGGTCGTTTTTCGCCGGCACCGTCGGGGTCGTCGGGATCATGCTGGCGGCGAGCTGGCTCGCCGACGTCGCCATTCGGTTCGGGCCCCCGGAATACTTCGCGATCACCCTCGGCGGCCTCCTGCTCCTCTCTCGCCTGTCGGGCGGCTCGATCCTCAATGCCTTCGTGATGGTGGCGCTCGGCCTGGCACTCGGCACCGTCGGGATGGATTCGATCTCCGCGCTGCGGCGGTTCACGTTCGGCTCCGTGCAGCTCGCGCAGGGTGTCGATCTGGTGCCCGTGATCATGGGCGTCTACGGCGTGGCCGAGGTGCTGCTCCTCGCGGAACAGGGAATCGCGAAGACGCAAATCGCCAGGGTGAAGCTCCGCGAGCTCCTTCCCACGTCCGAGGAATGGCGGCGCTCGACGATGCCGATCGCCCGCGGTTCGGTCGTCGGCTTCCTCGCCGGGCTCGTCCCCGGCCCCGCCGCCGTGCTGTCGACGTTCATCGCGTACACCGTCGAAAAGCGCATGTCGAAGACGCCCGAGAAGTTCGGCACCGGCATGATCGAGGGCGTGGCGGGGCCGGAAGCCGCCAACAACGGGGCCACCGCCGGCGCGATGGTGCCGCTCCTTTCGCTCGGCATCCCCTTTTCGCCGGCGACGGCCATCCTGCTCGGCGCCCTGGTGGTCCACGGCCTGCAGCCCGGGCCGCTCATGATCAGCCAGCGGCCGGAGGTCTTCTGGGGCTTCGTCGCGAGCATGTACATCGGCAACTTCATGCTGCTGATCCTGAACCTGCCCCTGGTCGGGGTCTTCGTGACCGTGCTGCGCCTGCCACAACACATCCTCGCGACGCTCGTGCTGCTGCTCTGTCTCGTCGGCGCCTTCAGCCTGAGCAACAGCTTCCTGGACCTGTGGGTGCTCGTCATCTTCGGCGTGTTCGGCTACGCGTTGCGGAAGCTGCGCGTGGACCCGTCGCCGATGGTGGTGGCGTTGGTCCTGGGCCCGATGATGGAAAAGACCCTGCGCCAGGCCCTCTTCCTCACGCGCGGCAGCGTCGTCGATCTCGTGGCGCGTCCGCTCTCGGCGACGATCTTGATCCTCGCCGCCGCCGCGCTCTTCGGACCGCCGCTCGTACGGCTTCTGCGCGGCAGACGCTTCGCGAAGCCGGTTCCTCAGGGTTCGAACGCCGCGGACTAGGCTCGTCCCTGGCGGCACCATTCTGGGTCCGGTTGACGTGCGCCAGAGCGCTCGCAGAAATGCCGACCAGGTCCCTCTTTTCGTCCGCCGTGGCTTCTCGCGGCTGCGACCGGGGTGACGAAACCCTATCGGGGCGATTCCTGGATGCGGTCGCCCTGGAATTCCAGCATGACATTCACTTCCACTGCCGGGTCGTTCGCCACTCCATCCGCATGGAATGGTTCCCTCCTGCATTGGTCTGCTTTCTGCTGTTCCGATCTTGGGATGAACAGAGGGGGGGAGCCGAGCGGCAGCGGGGATTTTCTCTCAAGAATCCGCAACACCGGCAGCACCGGCGCCGCGTCCACGTCGTTTAACGCATCTGGCCCAGCGAGACGAGGTCGTAGGAAACAACTGTGATCCGATAGCCGACCGCGCCCGGCACAGGCTCGGCAACGAAGGATGCCTTGCCGCCCGGTGCGATGTCACCGAACGCCCGCACGAGCGTTCGCCCAACGGGCTGACGGTCGGAATCCAGGCCCTCGACCTGCAGGCGCACGTCGGTCACCCGGTGCGGCGAGTCGTTGAAGACGCGTCCCTCGATTCTGGAGACCGAGCCTTCGGTCGGCGGCGTCCAACTCACACGAAACCAGCGCGGCGTCGGTTCGGCAGTGTGTCCGGGCTGTCCCCACGCCGGAATCGCCAGCAGCACGAGCCCGAGCGCGAACACCAGCGCGCCTTCAATCACCGCCATCACGGTCTTCGCCAAGAACGTCATGACCGATCTCCATGTCGAGGTTCGTCCCGGAGTTTCGCGGTCGCCTCTTCAGACGGTGCTTTCGAGCGGCCCGTGACGACGCCGACAGCTTTCTCGCAAGAACGCGCTATTCCCCAGGGAGGATGCGACCGTTCGCGAAGCCTCCCCGCAACGGCGAAGGGGCCGGCCGCATCCAAAGCGCGGCTGAAGGGATGAAGACCATGAACGGGACTCAGCTGCTGAAGACATACCGAGACGTCGTTGCGCGGCTGTACAACGGCGAGGCCACCGTGCCGACGGCCGATGCGGCGAGTGACTTCCTCGATATCGCGCAGAGCGTCGAGCATCAAGATCTGGCGCGCCTCAGCGCGACGCGGCTGGCCGAACGGGCCAAGCGTCTGCAAATCGCGCTGACGCGGATGGCGGACGGCGAGTATGGAGTCAGCGCTCGGCTGCCGGTCGAGGCATATGACCGCGAGCAGCGGCGGAAGCTGGCGACGGGGACACTGCAGACGATCGACAACCAGGTCGACCCGACCACGGGCACGGTCAAGCTGAAGGCGCTGTTCGCCAACCCTAGCCGGCTGTTCCCCAACCAGTTCGTCAACGCTCGCCTGCTGCTGGGCGTCAAGCACGCGGCGACGGTGGTGCCGGCGGCGGCGATCCAGCGTAACGCGCGCGGCCCGTTCGTATACGTCGTGAGGGCCGACCGGACGGTTGGAGTGCGTCAGATCACGGTCGGCCTGACGGACGGCGACGACGTCGCCGTCGACGCGGGGCTGACGGTCGGCGAGCAGGTCGTCATCGACGGCGCGGATCGACTGCGCGACGGCAGCTAGGTGGACTCGGCGCCCCGGCGGGCTTCGTGAGCCTGTCCCGCCCGTTCATCCTGCGGCCGGTCGCCACGACGCTCCTCATGGCTGCCATCCTGCTCGCCGGTGCCTTGGCCTGTCGCCTGCTACCGGTCTCCGCGCTGCCCCAGGTGGACTATCCGACCATCCAGGTCTTCACGTTCTTTCTGGGGGCGAGGCCCGACGTCATGGCGTCCTCGGTCACGGCCCCGCTGGAGCGGCAGTTCGGACAGATGCCCGGGCTGAATCAGATGACCTCGACGAGTTCGAGCGGCAGCTCGGTCATCACGCTGGCGCTGGGGACAGGCGTCGGATCGGAGCTGCGGCGCCCCCTCGGCATCGCCATCATGGGCGGGCTGATCGTGAGCCAGGTGCTGACGCTCTACACCACGCCCGTCATTTACCTCGCGTTCGACCGGTTGGCGCGATGGGCACGCGCATGAGCCTCCTGTCAGACCGGACCACGACGGAGGTGCGGGACCGGTGGCTCGGCTGGAGCGACCTCGTGATCTTGCTCGCCTTCGTCGGCTTTCTCGCGACGATGGCGTGGCTCGGCCCAGGAATATGGGCGCCCTTCGTTCCGGACGCGCCGGCGACGATCGACCTGTCCGTGATCCACCTGCCGTACTACGCGGCGCGTTCCCTGCTGCGAATGTTCCTGGCCCTCGGCGCGTCCCTGCTCTTCACGCTCATCGTGGGATCGTGGGCCTTCAAATCTCGGCGCGCCGCGCGCATCATCCTGCCCGCTCTCGACATTCTTCAATCGGTCCCCGTCCTCGGGTTTCTCTCGGCGACTGTGGCATTCTTCGTGGCGCTGACGCCCGGACATCTTCTCGGTCTCGAGCTGGCGTCCATCTTCGCCATCTTCACGAGCCAGGTCTGGAACCTCACCTTTGCCTTCTACCACGTGCTGGAGACCTTGCCGCGCGAGCAGACGGAGGCCCTTCGCCTCTATCAGGTGCCGGGGTGGCTGCGCTTCACCCACTTCGAGTTGCCGGCCGCCGTGATCCCGCTCGTCTGGAACGGCATGATGTCCTTCGGCGGCGGCTGGTTCTTCCTCGCGGCCAGCGAGGCCATCACCGTCCTCCACCACGACTTTCTCCCTGCCGGGCCTCGGCTCCTACGCCGCAGTCGCGGTGAAGCACCACGATATCAGCGCCCTGGTGTGGGCCGTCCTCGCGATGACGGCGCTGATCGTCCTCGTGGACCGAGCCTTCTGGCGGCCGCTGGTCGCGTGGTCGGAGAAGTTCAAGCTCGAGCAGTCGCAGGCCGACATCGAGGTCCGCTCGGGGGTTCTGGACCTGCTGCGGCGCTCCCACGTGGTCCTCTGGCTGGGGGCCGTCATGGCCTACGCGGACGAGGCCGTGAGTGGACTCCGGCGGCGGCGCTCCCTCCTCCCGTCGGACGGCCCTCGCGACGCGGCTCATGAGCGGTGGCTCGATCGCGCGGTGACGTTCGCGCTTTGGATCGTCGTGGGGGCCCTGGCCGTTCGGGGTGCCACATTCGTCACCACCGAGGTCGATGCGGGGGAAGTGTTGCGTGTGCTCACCGCTGGTGCGCTGACGCTCAGTCGCGTAGCGGTCGTCGTCGCAGCCTCGACCCTCGTGTGGACGCCGGTCGGAGTCTGGATTGGTCTGAACCCCCGAATCTCCCGAACGGCTCAACCTGTCGTCCAGATCCTCGCCTCCTTTCCCGCGAACTTCGTCTTCCCGCTGGTGACCGTCGTCCTTCTGCGCTGGCACCTTAGTCTGGAGTGGAGCGCAGTGTTCTTGATGGCGCTGGGCGCCCAGTGGTACGTGCTCTTCAACACGATCGCCGGGGCGATGGCCATCCCCAACGACCTGCGGGAGATGGCGCGCGACCTGGGCTTGCGCGGCGTCCCGCTCTGGCGTGCCGTCCTCCTTCCCGCGATCTTCCCATCCTGGGTGACCGGAGCCCTCACCGCGGCGGGCGGCGCGTGGAACACGAGCATCGTGGCCGAGGTCGTGACGTGGGGCGAGACCACCCTCACCGCCACCGGGCTCGGCGCCTACATCATCGCCGCGACTACCGCGGGCGACTGGCCGCGGATCGTGCTCGGCGTGACCGCCATGAGCGCCTATGTGATCGCCGTGAACCGCCTCGTCTGGCGCCCGCTCGAGCGGCTCGCCAGTAGTCGATTCAGGCTGGAGTGAGGGCCAACGGCGTGGCGAGCCTCCCCCTGATCGAAGCCCGGCGCGTGACGAAGCGCGTGGCGCTGCCCGCCGGCAACGCCGAGTTCACCATCCTCCAGGATGTGGACCTGTCGCTTCGCGAAGGCGAGGTCGTGGCCCTGCTGGGGAAGTCGGGCTCGGGAAAGTCCACCCTGCTCCGGATTCTCGCAGGGCTGATCCCACCGAGCAGCGGCGAGGTGCGCTATCGCGGGGACGTCGTTTATGGACCCTGTCCCGGCGTCGCGATGGTCTTCCAGACGTTCGCGCTCCTGCCCTGGCTCGACGTCCTCGGCAACGTGGAGCTCGGACTCAAGGCACGGGGCGTGCCGCCCACGGTGCGCCGAGACAAGGCGCTCCAGCTGATCGAGCTCATCGGCCTCGATGGCTTCGAGTCCGCCTATCCGCGTGAGCTGTCAGGCGGGATGCGCCAGCGCGTCGGCGTGGCTCGCGCGCTCGCGGTCGAGCCCGACGTCCTCCTGATGGACGAGCCGTTCTCGGCCCTCGACGTCCTCACGGCGGAGAGCCTCCGGGGCGAGCTGCTCAATCTGTGGACCACCAGAGCCATACCGACCCGCGCCGTGCTCACCGTCACCCACAACATCGAGGAGGCCGTGCTGTTCGCCGACCGGGTGCTCATCTTCGGGACCGATCCCGGTCACGTGCGGGGCGAGGTCGCCATTGACCTTCCCCGAACGAGGACGCGGGGCGACGGCGACGTCCAGGCCGTCGTCGATGATCTCTACCACCTGATGACGCGACCCGAGACCGCCGACGAGGCACAGCGGCTGGTGCCGGCTCGTGCGCGGCTGACGCCCTTGCCTCACGTGCGTAGCGGCGCCCTGGCCGGCTTGCTGGAGCTACTGGCCGACAGCGGCGGGCACGACGATCTACACCGCCTGGCGGCGACACTCCAGCTCGAGGTCGACGACCTTCTGCCGATCGTCGACGCAGCCGCGCTCCTCGCCTTCGCGCGGGTGGAGCAGGCTGATGCCATCCTGACGGCTGAGGGTCACGCGTTCGTGGACGCCTCCATCCTCGACCGGAAGGCGCTCTTTCGCCGGGCCCTCGAGGTTCGACCGACGCTGGTCATGGAGATCCACTCCGCGCTGGTCGCCAAGAAAAGCCATCGGATATCGGAATCGTTCTTCCTCGATATCCTCGAGCGGCGGTTCAGTCGGTCGGAGGCCCGCCGGCAGCTCGAGACCGCCATCGACTGGGGCCGATATGCGGAGCTGTTCGGCTTCGAGGACGATACCGATGAGCTGTTCCTGGACACGTCCGAGTCGTCCCGCCATGAACTCTCGGCGCCCTTCGTCCGGAGGCCGGTGGCCACCACGCTCCTGACGATTGGCCTCGCGTTGAGCGGCATGCTGGCCTTCCGCCTGCTTCCGGTCTCGCCGCTGCCACAGATCGACTTCCCGACGATCCAGGTCTCAGCGAATCTGCCGGGTGCCGAACCGGAGACGATGGCGACGTCGGTCGCCGCGCCGCTGGAGCGTCAGTTCGGGCGCATCGCCGGCCTGACCGAGATGACGTCGACCAGCTCACTCGGCTCGACGTCGATCGTCCTGCAGTTCGAGCTGAGCCGCGAAATCAACGGCGCCGCGAGCGATGTCCAGGCGGCGATCAACGCACCCCGGCTACCTGCCGCCGACGCTGCCGACGAACCCGAACTATCGCACGGTCAATCCCGCCGACGCCCCGATCATGATCGTGGCGCTGACCTCCGACACGCTCGGCCGCGGACGGATGTACGACGCCGCCTCCAGCATTCTGCAGCAGAAGCTCTCCCAGGCGCAGGGCGTCGCCAGGTGATCGTAGGCGGCAGCTCGCTCCCGGCCGTCCGCGCGTGCGCACCGGCCTTCACGGCCCGGACCGACATCGGAATGTCGCCGTGCCCGGTCAGGAAGATGATCGGCAGCGTCGTGTCGGTGTTGGCAAGCTCCTGCTGAAGGTCGAGGCCGCTCAGTCCCGGGAGCCGAACGTCGAGCACGAGGCATCCTGGAGCATGCCGTCTCGGGCTCCTCAGAAACGCCTGAGCGCTCGGAAGACTTCCACGGACAGCCCCACGACGTGAGCAGTCGCCGAGGGCATCGCGAAAGTCCCTGTCATCGTCGACGACGACGACCACCGGGCTCTCAGAGCTCATCGCATCCCGGCAGGGCGAAGTGGAACGTAGCGCCGTGGTCCGCATTCGCCGTCGCCCACAACCGTCCCCCATGCCTCTCGATGATCGAGCGGCTGATCGAAAGCCCCATACCCGAGCCCACCCGGCTTCGTGTGTAGAACGCCTCGAACAGCCGAGCCGCCTCGGCTCGGCGAACCCGATGCCGCGAGTCTTCGACCCGCGACCACCGCCCAGCTTACCATCGTCCACGGTACTCGATGGTCGACTCGCAAAATCAACCCGGCGCCGTTCCGGCGGGACATCGCACTTCGAGCCTCGATCGCATTCACCAACAAATTCAGCAGGACCTGCTGGAGCTGGATCCGATCGCCCCTGACCGGCGGCAGTCTTCAGCCAGGGACATTTTCAGAGTCGATCCCATGCCGCCCAGTTCCGGACGCACGAGCGGCAGCACGTCGCGCGATGACACGCGGCCAGATCGCATGGTCCGTGGGCGACCGACGCTCGCGCCAGTAGGCTGCGAATTCGGGCGACCACCTCCGCAGCCCGATCGCCGTCCTTCGCGATGGCGACCAGAGACTCTCGGACACTGTCCATCGTCGGGTCGGTCCGCTTCCACCAGTGCAGGCACGCGTTGGCGTCAGCGATGATGGCCGCCAGCGGCTGGTTGATCTCGTGCGCGATCGAGGCGGCCAGCTCGCCCAGCGTCGTCACCCGCGTGACGTGGCGAGCTCCGCCTGCGCCTGCTGCAGCGCATCCTCAGCTCGCTTGCGCTCGGTGATGTCGTTGTTGGTCTCGAGCGTTCGCCGCGGGTCGCCCCTGGTCGTCGCTCTGCAAGGACCAGCGGCTTGCCACGACAACCTTGGTCCCGTTCCGTCGCGTGTGGCTGAGCTCGCCCTCCCAGCGCCCCGTGCGAATCAACTCAGCCGTGAGTCTTCCAACGGCACGGGAAAGACGGTCTTGTTCAGGTCGTGCGAGATTCTTGCCCACGGCCTCCTCCCTCACCACCCGTACATCTCCTCGCGCCGCGATTCCAGTATGTGATCACGTCGTTCGCGTCACGACGAAAACAGTGTCGTGCGTGAGGTCGAGCAGCGCCGCCTGCTCCCGTAGCGCTTCCTCGGCCCGCTTGCGGTCGTCGATATCGGTGCTCGTTCCATACCACTTGACGATGTCGCCCCGCCCGTCGCGCAACGGCACGGCGCGAATCAGCAGCCAGTGGTATTCCCCGTCAGCCCTCCGTACGCGGCTTCTCGCTCGAACGGTCGCCCACTCGCCATGTCCGCGTGCCACTCCTGCAGGAATCTTGCACGGTCTTCGGGATGAAACGTGTCCGCCCACCCCTCGCCCAGTCCCTCCTCCAGAGAAAGACCGGTATATTCCAGCCACCGCTGACTGAGGAAATCACGAGAGCCATCGGCCGAGCGCTCCAACCAGCGCGGGATCGTGTCGACGACGCGTCGCAGTTCGTCCCGAAGGCCCCGGCTTCCCGGAGTGACGTCTGGACCTTGGACATGAGGCGCGTGACGACCCATGCAGCTCCCAGGAATCTCACCGGCGCCAAAAGGTCCAGCCATTCGTTCAGCCCTATTTCGAAGAGCGGCTTCGTAAAGAAGTAGTCCAGCACACGAAGGCCATGACGGCGACGAGCGCCGACGGAACGAGGAGTCCCCCAGGGACACCAGCACGATGACGATCAGATAGAAAAGAGCGACCGTCGTGGGATTGACGTGGGAGTCGATAGCATACTATGGTGAGCAACGCGAGGCCCAGGCTGCCCAACAACAGTTGGCCGCGGCCTTCCATACTCCATGGCGCTGCTCACGCTTCATCGCGGACTCACGTGCCCAGGCCGTCCTGACGGCGTCGAGCAGAGCGTCGCTGCGGAACGGCTTTCGGAGGAACGCCACCGCGCCCGCCTCGAGGGATTGCCGGCGCGCCTCTTCATCGCCGTGGCGGTCAGAATGATAACAGGGAGCCGGGAGCCCGTCGCGGCCAGATGCCTGATGAGGTCGAGGCCATTCATCCCGGCCATCCGCAGATCGAGCACCGGACAGCCCACTTTGGCTCGATCGGTGGGACTCCAGGAACTCCTCCGCGGAGGCGAACGTCTCGACGCGGAAGCCGACCGACGACAAAAGATTCCTGACGGATCCACGCAGTCATTCGTCGTCGTCCACAACGCAAACCACTCGCGTCCTTCGCTCGGCCATGCCTTCGCGCCTGCTCGTCGGTAGGAGCGTCGTCCGGCGACCAGTCTAGTGTGACCGAGCGGCAGCGGCTACCCTACTTTGGTGGGGTTCGGTCCCTAACGCAGAGGGGATTCCGAGCGCATCCCTGGAGCGGTCACATCACGCTAGGTAGTACCCCGTACCTCGCGGCTCCTCACCGAGAACTGCCTCATTGTCTCTTCGCCGTCGCCATCCACGATCAGCAACAGGATGTAGATGCGATCACCGACACCCGCGCGCTCTGCAGCGTCACAGCGGTCGGGATGAATGCGAATGCGATCGTGTGGTTGAAGACGTCGTCGATCGCCAACTCGAGCGCGTCTTTGAGTTGCGCATTGTCGACGCGCTGGCGATGGCAAGCGATGTGGCGATCTCGACCACGTACGCGGACGTGGGAGTCGCGAATCCAGCGAGACAAGCCTACGATCGCGCGAGCAGGCTTTTCATGCTGTTCCCTTTTTCGCGCCGTGCGTCGCGAAGTCGCGTTAGCGGTCCCGGATGGTGCACCGCATGGCTCGCATTCAGCTGTTCTCGACGCTTACGGTGCGCCTGGCCCATTCGGCGCCGTCTCGACTCGAGCCAGTCGAGAACGACCATCGTGACGATGATAAGAGCCTCTACAGAAGAAGCCGGTGGATCATGGTGCCTCCCGGTCATTAGGAGGGGTGCGCCGGCGGCGTGGTTGCACCTCATCGACGCAGAGCGAACCAACGCAGGGTTCCCGGCACTCCTAAGAAGAAAGATGAAACGCGTTGGCGTGATTCTGCCGCTCTATTGGTAATGGCAGGCCCCCATGACTTCGAACGGCGGATCGATCCTCTCCGCCGTCCTGCTCGCACTGACGGCGGTCGCGACGATGGCGTGTGAGACCACGAGCCCGTATCTGACCCGTCCGATTCCACGACCACCTTGATGCAGGGCTGGGACCACTGGTTCACGCACGCCCACCGACATCTTTCCGAACATCGACATTCCGGTCATCGCGGTCGCCTGCAGCTCACCGGCCTCAACCCGGAAGAGATGGAAGGGCGGATCAAAACTCCATGACGGCCGTCATCGGGGTCTCTCCCTAGTCCGTGCACCCTGCAACGTGGTGGGCACCGACCGGAGCTGCCCCTCCAGGTCCTCGAGCCGCGCGCGAAGATCCTCGATCGTCTGCAGAAGGGTACGATGCGGACTGTCCAGGTCGGCAGCGACCTGCTGCTCGCCCTTCACCGACTCGAGGTTGTTGATCACCACCGCGATGAAGAGGTTCACCACCACGAAGACGCCGACGACGATGAAGCTCCCGAAGTAGAGCCAGGCCCAGGGAGTCGTCGCCAGCACGCTCTCCTGAATTTCGACCCATCCTTCGAGCGTGAGCATCTGGAAGAGCGTCAGCAGGGCCGCGCCCAAGGTGCCCCAGTGGTCGGCGTCGTCTTCCCGGAAGAGGTAGAAGCCGAGGACGGCGTACACGTAGAGCAAGAGACCAAGCAGGATGATCACGTGGCCCATCGACGGGATCGACCGCAGCATGGTGCCGACGATCAGCCGCAACTCGGGGAAGACGAGACGAGCCGCGTGACGCGCATCAGGCGAGCGAGCCGCGCCACCATTGCGAAGGCGCCGGCCTGGGGCAGCAGCGAGGCCGCGACCACGACGAAGTCGAAGACGTTCCAGCCGTCGCGGAAGAAGGCCCCCAGGCGTGGCCAGTAGGCCAGGAGTCGGATCCCGATCTCGGCGACGAAAATGACCTGCAGGACGAGCTCGAGCCCGTCGAACGCCGGCCCGTAATGGGCCATCAGCGTCTCGGAGGTCTCCACTCCGATGAGAACGGCGGCGAACACGATCACCCCGAGGATGAAGTGCTGGAACGAGGCGCTGTCGGCGATACGGCGAGCCAGGTCGATCACGTGCACGTCCTCCTGCGCCCTCGGGCGCCTGGAATCCGCCCGAGCCTACAACATCAGATGGAGTAGTTCGAGATTGGACGGACCTTGACGACGCGCCGCGGGCAAAGCACCATGCGGCGCAGCGGCCTATCCCCTGTGCGCCCCGGTGCGCCGGTGGTCCGCAAGAGCTGTCGCGGGGAGCCGCCGCTGGGGAGGGGTCGCTTCTGGGAATAGCCTTCTATGTGCGCCCACGCTCGGACAACGGGGGGTCAAGCCATGGATCGAGAACGTTCTAGGAAGATTGCAGCGCTGCGCTACGTCCTGCTGCTGCCGATTCTGCTCCTGATAGCCGCCCCTGCGGTGGCGCAAACGCCCGCGGCGGGGAAGCCCAAGGTCGACCGCCTGGTGATGGGGCTCATCACGCCGTACCTGGATTACGTGCGCCCCTGGATCAATGGGACGGCCGATCACAACATTCAACACGACCCATGCTCGAGTGGCTCGTGGAGGTCGACGCGGAGACGGGCCAGTACAAACCCTGGTTGGCGGATAGCTGGACCCTGGGCCCCAATGGGAGGTCCTGGAGGGTGAAGCTGCACAAGGGCGTGCAATTCCATCATGGGTACGGCGAGTTCACGGCCCAGGATGTCGTCCACACCCATGCCCTCTGGTGTGACCCGAACTACCCCGGCCGGAAAGACCCGCCGATCAGCGGCTACCGGGCCGGCATCTGCCAGATCCAGAAGATCGAGGTGGTCAACGCTCACGAGATCACCATGCACTGCAAGGTCGTGTGTCTGGACATGCCGTTCTACTACTCGAGCGCTTCGAATCTCATGATCTTCAGCAAGAAGCAGTGGGACGCCGAAGGCGAGATGGGGTACGACAAGAAGCCGGCCGGGACGGGGCCGTACATCTTCAAGGAGCGACAGCTCGGCCGGTATGTCCTGTACGAGCGGGCGCCGACCCCGCACTGGAAGCACGGCGTGGTGGACTGGAAAGAGATCAAGATGACGTGGACCATCGAAGAATCGACGCGCTTCGCGCAGCTGATCGCGGGCGAAACCCACCTCACCGAGGTCAACAAGGACCTCACCGACGAGCTGGTCTCGAAAGGCTACAAGCTCATCCGGAGCCGAGGGACCGCGCAGCAGATGCAGATCAATTTCGGCGGGCTCTACTTCGGCACCGAGGACAAGGCCACCGGGCGCTACACGGAGTACGGAGGCACCACGGGCAAATTCGACCCGAAGGTTCCCTGGGCGAACGTCAAAGTGCGGCAGGCCATGAACAAGGCGATCAACCGGAACGAGCTGCTCAAGGTGCTGTACAAGGGCCGGGCGAACCCCATGTACGTGCATGGCTTCTACCCCGACCTGGAAGGCTGGGACCCCACCTGGGAGAAGCGGTTCCCGGCGATGTATGGCTATGACCGGGCGGCGGCGAAACGGCTGCTCGCGGAGGCGGGATATCCCAACGGCTTCAAGGCCAAGGCCTGGCTCTATCCCTTCGCCGGCGCCCCGGAAATGATCGGGGTGATGGAAGCCGTGGCCCTTCAGCTGCGCGAGGTGGGCATCGAGATCGAGCTGGTCGAGGCCGACTGGGTGGCTGCCGTGCGCCCCAAGCTGCAGAAGCGCGAAGCCAGCGGCTATCTCTGGGCGATCCCCCCGTCGAAGAAGGCGGTCGAGCCGCAGCTCGCCGTCTTCAACGTCGGCAAGGGCATCGGACACATCTTTCAGACCGATGAGATCTACAAGATGTGGGAAGACCTCCTGCAGATCACCGATGCGAAGGCCAGAGATGCCCAGCTGCGCAAGATCGGCAACTACAAGTTCGAGAACTTCGAGACCATCCCCTTGTTCGACGTCTTCATCGAGGTCATCGTGGATCCCAAGATCGTCGCGGACTGGCCCTTCCCTGGCTGGGATGGGGGCGACGTCGGCCACACGTGGCTGATCAAGGCGTGCAAGCAGGAGAAGCCCTGCAAGTAGACGAAAGAGGTTAGCGGCCCGGACGGTGTAGCGGATCCCCGCGGAGCGCTACTCGGCGCGCGCTATTGCGCGTCGAGTAGCGCTTCGAGGAACTTTCGGCCGGCGGGCGAGTCCCAGTTGCGCGGGCCGACGACTCGCCCGATGAGATTCCCGCGGCGATCGACGAAGTACGCCGTCGGCGGCCCGAACACCCCGTAGGCGCGGCCCGTGGTATCGCCGCTCTCGTCGAGCAATACGCGCGCGGTGTAGCCGCGCTCCCTGACGGTACGCCGCACCAGGTCGGGGCTCTCACGGAAGTCGACCAGGAGCAGCTCCAGTCCCTTACCCTTGAGCTCGCTGGCGATCTGGTTGACGGAAGGCAACTCCTTCCGGCAGTCCGTTCACCAGGTCGCCCAGAAGAAGAGCATCACGACCTTGCCGCGCAGGTCGGAGAGGCGCACCTCCTTGCCGTCCAGATCGGGCAGCGCGAACGCGGGTGCGGGCTTGGGCGGCTCGTAAGGAATCACCTGCATCGAGGCGAAGTCGGGAGCCGCGAGCGCGGCCGTGGCGAGAAGCGCCACGGCCACACCCAGCACCAGAGACAGCTTCGCGCTCATCACGCCGCTCCAGAATCCTTGAGCGCCTTGAGCACCTCGTCGGCACTCAGGAGATTGAGCGCATTGTCCATGACCTTGATGTACTTCACGGTCCCGGTCTTATCGATGATGAAGTAGGCGCGCTTCCCGTATCGATAGACGGGGCTCTGCTCGTTCGTCTCCAGCGCTCCGTAGGCCGTGAGCATCTGGCGCCGAGGGAAATCGGACAGGAGGATCTGCTTGCCACCGACGTTGTTCGTCTTTTGCCACGCGGCGAGAGACGGGGCTGGATCCGTGCTGACGCCCACGACCTGGGCGCCGAGGGCTTCGAACTGCGGCATAGCCGCTTCGAAGCCCAGCATTTCCTTCGTTCAGGTGTTGGTAAAGGCGGCGATGAACGTGTAGAGGACGACGGGGCCTTTGGCCGTCAGCTCAGATAGCTTGACGGGCTTTCCATCGGTGCCGTTCAAGGTGAAGTCCGGCGCCTTTTGCCCGACCTCCAAGGCACCGGCGGCGCCCGCCAGCAGCAGGCTGACGAACACGGCTGACAACCCAGCGACGATCGTTCGTGAATGTCTCATCTGGCATGTCCTCCCGTCTGAGTGGATGGGCCAATGAGGCATGATACCCCTCGAGCCGATCCGATCGCACGCGGCCGCTTGACGAGCCTCCCCCAGCCCGCTTAGCTTCCTCACCATGCCGTCGTCTGGACAAACCCGCCAGAAGCACTTTTCGATGATCCGCAGCTTTCACCTGGCCGACTTCTTCACCATCGCCAATGGCTTCTGCGGCATGCTGGCGATCTTCGAGGCGATGACGTTTCTCAGCACGCGCGCCCCGCGACACCTGTACCTGGCGGCGGCGTTGATCCCGGTGGCGCTGATCGTCGACGTGCTCGACGGGCGGATTGCGCGAGGGCGCCACGCGGCCTCGGCGCTTGGGCGCGAGCTGGACTCGCTCGCGGACGTCGTGTCGTTCGGCGTCGCGCCGGCGTCGATCGCCTTTGCCGCCGGCGTCAATACGGCGTTGGATCAGATGATCCTCCTGTTCTTCGTCGGGTGCGGCGTGAGCCGATTGGCACGCTACAACGTCACGGCGGAGAGCCTGTCGGCGCAGACGGGGCGCGTGGAATACTTCGAGGGCACACCGATCCCCACGAGCGTCGTGCCGCTCGGCCTCTTGATGCTGGCGTTCTACGGCGGCTCGCTGTATCGCGTCAGCCTGCTGGGCGTCGAATGGCATGCGGTCGCCCTGCTGTTCCTCGTGTCTGGCTCGCTGATGATCAGCAAGACCCTGCGAATTCCCAAGCCGTAGACCGCGGCTCCACCGAGGATCGGCCGGGCAGGCATTTCGGGACCCATCAGGCACAACGCCCGATTGATCACGCGCGCCCGAGGGTCGCAGCACCGGTATTCCCCGCGCAGATCAGAGCATGCCAGGGCGGCCCGAAACGCGTTGCTGCGCGATCGATCCGCTGGCCGGAGCCGGGGATGGTGATTGCCCGACGGCCACCGCAATCACGCGCGGCACCATGCCCGCGCCGAGGACATCACCGAAATCGCGCGCCTTATCGCTCGCCAAGCCCTCGGACCCGTCTCAGCTCGGCGCGCCAAGCTCTTCGCGAGGAAATGGTGAGCGCGCCGGCGGGCAACCGACGAACGTGCGTCGCCATCGGCATCTGGTTTTCGCCGCCCTCCTCGTTGGCATCGTTGTTGCCCGTGCTTCGAAGCGCCGGTCGGAACAGCCGCCGGCAATCGTCGGGGTTCTCGGGCGTTCGGGGCTAGGGACTCTCGGCTTCGCCAGGGGAGGACAGGATGATGAACAAGACTCGGCGGACGATCGGTCTCAGTGCTCTCGTCATTCTCATCGTGCTGGGAACGGGCTGGGCCCTCGAGAAGGCAGCCAGCAACGCTCATCGGCAAGGCGGGGCCGCAGTCAGCGAGCCCGCGAAGGCGAACGACGCGGTCACCGCACCGAGCTCGCAGGAGCCCAAGGACGAGCAGCCGGCCGCGACCGACGCGATCCAGGAGTACGACCGGTCTGATCTCATCCTCAGCCAGGGGTAGCCGCTAGACGCGGCTTTGGCGCCCGGCGGCGACGGGTTCGTGCGCCTTGAGGAAGCGCCGCGCGTGCTCGACAACCTCGTCGATGTGCTCCGGCGAATCCTTCCAGGGATAGATGGTCACCTCGGCCTTCGGCGCGAGGCTGGCCACCTCCATCGCGACCTTGTAAGGGTGCGCGGGCACGTCGTCGGGCGCGATCAAGAGCGGCGTCTTGATCGAGCGCACGAAATCGCGCGACACGGTGAACACGAAGTCGGCGCGGTTGGTGTACATGCTGGTGAGGAAGTCATGAACCATGTTCATCGTGAGGTCGGCGCGCTTCGCGCAGAGCGGGGGCCCCCAGCCCTTGATGTTGTTCTGATAGAAGAGGTCCGGGATCTCAGGCCTGAAGCCGCTGGGCTGCATCATCGCGGCCGCGACGACGCGCTCCGGAGCCCGCCGAATGAGGTTGTGGATCATCGGCCCGCCGATGCAGAAGCCCATGACCATGAACTCGCGGATACCGAGGTGGTCCATCAGCCCGAGCTGGTCGTCGGTATAGGCGTCCCACGGGCGGTCGGTCTCCAGCGGGCCGCTGGACTGGCCGGGGTTCGCATTGCGCAGATCGGCGCAGATACAGCGGAAGTCGTCCTTGTACTTCTCCATCGGGTTGAAGGGCGAGGCTGTCTGCCAGGATGAGAGGGCCGAATTGAGGCCGCCGCCAGGGATGAGCATCAGGGGGAAGCCGGAACCGACTTCCTGGTAGTGGATGCGGACAGGGCCTCTCTCGTAGAACGGCATGACGATTCTCCTCTCTCAGTGAGTCGCGGATCTGGTGGAGGACGACCGCCCGTGCCCTCCGCCGGGCGCCACCATCGCGCCACCGACGGCCGAAGTCAAGCTCGCGGTCCCTCCGAGGAGGACCGCGATCGCTCGGCGTTCCCGGTCCTCACGAAGCGGCGCAGGATCTCGCAGAATTCCTCGGTCGCCGTGAAGATGGGCAGATGGCCGCGGCCCTCGAACAGGTGGAGCTGCGCACCTGGAATGTGCCGGGCCAGATGATGCGCGGCGGCCATCGAGACCCGGCGATCTTCAGTCCCCTGCATGACGAGCGTCGGCGCCTTCACCTGCCCGAGGATCGGGGCGATGTCGACCTCCGGGTCGGGTGTCCAGGTGCTCAAGATGCTCTCACGCGGCAGACGCAGGAGGTTGCGCGTGAATTGCTCAGCCAGCTCACCGGTGTCCGGGTCGCTGACGACAGTCGCGACGAAATAAGGCATCGCGCGCTCCAGGTCACCGGCCCGCAGCGCCGCGCGGAAACGGTCGTCCAGCTCACTGGGCACGAGGGACATGCTGCCGGGCGTGATGTCGAGCGGCGTGCCTATCAGCACCAGCCGCTTCACGAGGTCCGGCGCGCTGACCGCCAGCCTGACGAGCATGTTGCCGCTCTTCGAGATACCCATCGCCGTCACCGGCCCCCGGCCCGCCGCCTCGATCACCGCGCCGATGTCGGCGGCGTGGTCGCCAGTGGTGTACCACGTCCGGGATCGGGTCGGAGCGGCCGGTACCGCGCAGGTCGATCGTGATGACCCGGAACTCCTGGCACAGCTGTTCCAGCACCGGCTGGAGGATCTCCAGGCCGTAGATGATCGGGATTCGTGAACAGCAGCGTCTCCTCGCTGGTCCCGTGCTCGTAGAAGGCGATCCTGGCGCCGTCGCGGCTGGTGAGCCGGCGACGGTGCAGCTTGTTGGCGATCCGTCGCCGTGCCGTTCACCGTTCGCAACCGTCAGCGACCCCTCGTAGCTCTCGTTGGCGCGCTCGAGTTCGCCCCGAAGACTCAGGACGTCGCCCAGCAGCTCCAGCGCCCGCGTCCGCTCGGTGGCTCTCCTCGGAACTTTTCGCCGCGGCTCCCGCCGCCTGGCGGCACGTGACTTCGGCCGTCGCGTAAGCGAAGCGCTGCTTGGCTCGCTCCGCCACGCGCAGGTGGTAGTGGACGGCGCGCCCCAGGCCTCTCCCCGCTCCCAGTGGTCGGCGAGAGCTTCCCAGAAGTCGGGAAGACGGTCTCCCTGGAGGGTCTCGATCGTCTCGGCGATTCGGCGATGTAGCCGCTTGCGGCGCCAGGGCTGGAGCATCGGAGTACGCCGCTTCGCGGATCCGCTCGTGCGTGAAGCCGAGACGCTCGCCGACCGCCGGTCAGGAGCCGCCGGCGGACCAGCTCTTCGACCCCTTCCGCGCTGTCGCGTCGTCGTCCATCTCGCCGGCGTGCCGGAGCAGATCGAAGTCGAACTCGCGTCCAATCACGGCGGCCACGGTGAGGAGTGAACGGCTCCGGTCGACCAGCGCTCGATCGCGGCCGATGACGTCACGCGCGCGCCGGGGCAAGGTCAGGCCCTCGGCCATCCCGCGCTCCTGAATCTCGCGCATCATCTCCACGGCCACCAGGGGTTGCCCTCGCTGGCGTTCCATACCCGCTCGCCGAGCTGCTCGAGCCCGGGTGGCCGCGCCGGGAGGCGTGAGCATCGCGACGAGCGCCACCGTATCACGGCGCGACAGGGGGCCGAGGCCGAGCGAGACCGAGCTGCCCGGCCTGGGCGAGATCCTCGAGCGTGTCCGGCGCAGCATCGGGGCGTCGGGAAGCTCCTCCTCGCGCGCGGTCACCACGACGAGCACGCGCTCGGTCGGAGCCCGGCGGGCGAGGAACGACTACGAGGCGCAGAGTCAGCTCGTCGGCCCAGTGAAGGTCCTCGAGCACGATGAAGGAGCGGGTCGAGGCCGCCAGGAGCGCCATGAGCTCAGCGAGCGCCTCGAAGAGGCGTCGGTAGTCGACCTCGGCGAGAAGCACGTGGCGTACTCGCCGGCAGCGACCTCCGGCAGCAGGCGGGCAAGCTCGGCGCGCCGGAGGGGACCGAGTGCGTCGAGGACATCGTGTCGCGGTCGATCTGACCGCTCCGGAGCGCATCGACGATCGGGCCGAAGAGGAAGATCTGGTCGCTCTCGTGCGCCCGGCCGAAGAGGATTCGAGCCTCGTGTCGCTCCGCGTTGGCGACGAGCTCCTCGACCAGGCGGCTCTTGCCGATCCCCGCCTCGCCGACGACCGCGAAGAACCCGCCGCCTCCCACCGCGGCACGGTCGAACGCCTCGCGGAGCTGCGCCATCTCGACGTCTCGACCGATCAGCGGCGTCTCTACGGGCCGCGTCTCCGGAGCCTTGCGCGCCCGCGGCGGCGTTGCCGCCTCCGACGCGCGCCGGTACGGCGCCGCCATCGCACTGGACGTCCGCTGCTGGAGGATTTCCTGATAAAACTGCCTGGTCTCCGCCTCCGGCTCGACGCCGAGCTCGCGCTGCAGAACGTTGACGCAGTCCTGATACTGGCGGAGCGCCGCGCCTCGCTGTCCGAGCTGCGCGTGCAGGCGCATCAGCGTGCGGTGCACCGGCTCATTCAGCCGATCAAGCGCGAGCAGCCGATGCGCGGTCCCGATCGCGGCCTTGAGCTGGCCCGCCTTCGCTGATGAGCCAGCAGCTTGGCCAGCCCCTCCACCGCCTGCTCGCGCAGTCGCTCTCGCTCGTCCCTGATCCACACCTCCCACGGTTCCTCGCTCACGCTCAATCCGGCGAGGAGGTCACCGCGGTACAAGCTCATGGCCTGCTCGAGCGCCTCGGGTGTGTCCTCGCCGAGGAGTCCTGTGAAGGCCCCCACGTCGAGATCGATGACGGCCGCATCGACGGCCACGGTGTCGCCCTCGATGCGCAGAGCGCCGGGCGCGGCAGTGAGCGCTCTTCTGAGCTCGTACAGGGCGTGGCGTAGGCTGCCCCGCGCCTGCTCGTCGGGCATCTCGCCCCAGAACACCGCGGCCAGACTCTCGCGGCGGTGCACGCGACCCGGGTGGAGGACGAGGTAGGCCAGCAAGGCCTGCGCCCTTCTTCGTTCGGAAGGTCAGGGCTGGACCTGAGTCCAGCCGAGCATGAAAGCCACCGAGCAGGCTGAGGTTCACCCGTCTCATCGATGCGCTCGCCCGTCGTAGCGATCCTACCACTCGCCGGACAATCCGACCTCGGTCGTGGACGGGCTATTTCACGCCTCCGTCCACGATTGTTTCACGCCGCAGCCGCTACAACGGCGCAAGCGCACCTCACATGCGCAGAAAGGAAGGGCACTACCATGAAAGTGTCAAACGTCACGTTCATCGCTATCGTCGCCCTGTGGGCCAGCGTGGAGGTTGGGATGGCACAAGACGCCCGGATCGCACGGCAGGAAGCAGCCAAGTCTATGAGTCGAGCGAACATCGACGGCGTGGAGCTCGAGTACGAGACGCGCGGCAACGGGGAGCCGGTCGTGCTCGTTCACGCCGGCATCTTCGCCGACTGGTTCAAGCCGCTCGTGGACGAACCCGGCTTCGCCGGCCGTTACCGTGTGGTGAGCTACCACCGCGCTCGGGTATGCGGGTAGCGGCCGCCTGACGGGTCCGGTGAGCATCGCCCAGCAGGCCGCGCATCTGCGCGGGTTGATGCGCCGCCTCGGGATCGAGCGGGCGCACCTTGTGGGGCACTCCTCCGGCGGGAACATCGTGCTCCAGCTGGCCCTGGACGCCCCCGAGATGGTGCAGTCCCTCGTGCTGATGGAGCCGGCGCTTCCCGTCTCGCTGCTCGGCCCGGATCGGATGCTCTCCACGCGAGCGGCGATGGCGCCGGTCCTCGAGGCGTTTCGCGCCGGTGACAAGGCGGGCGCCGTCGATGGCTTCATGCGCGGCGTCTCCGGGCGAGGCTACCGTGCTGTCCTGGACCAGAGTGCTTCCCAGGCGCGTTCGAGCAGGCCGTGGTCGATGCGGATACGTTCTTTGGTCAGGAGCTCCCGGCCGTGCAGCAATGGTCGCTGAAGCGAGAGGATGCTGCCCGCATCGCGCAGCCGGCCCTGTCCGTCGTCGGCGCGACGAGCAAGGAGCTCTCGCCCATCTGGAGCGACCGAGCGCCACGAGATGCTGCTGGCGTGGCTGCCGAAATCGGAGGGCCTCGTCCTGCCCGACGCAACGCACCTTCTCCACGTCGAGCATCCCGGCGCCGTGGCCGAGGCGCTCACGGCTTTCTTCGGGCGGCACCCGTTCAAAGCCCCATGACGCCTTCGGCCGCCATGTTACGTGTCTCCCGTTCTCCGGACGATCTCGGCGCCGCACGAACACGTCATCGACATCCGCGTGTCTCCGACGTAGGTCTGGAGGCCCCCGCACGCTCGGTGCTCCATCGCGAAGTTCGTCCGGATCATCAGGTCCCGGATCAATCGGAGCCCGTCACGAGCGGGGCCGTCGGAAAGAAAGGTCAGCATGTTGCCGTGGAATTCCGGCGCCAGGGCTCGACCCTCCGGGGTTTCTGCGGCGAGTCGAAGAAATATCTCGCGCCACTCTGGCGGATTGGGAGGGAGGAGGCGCCAGCGTCGCGCGGTCGCCATCACGCGTCTCCTGCGCGTCGGCGCCCAGCCCAGATGTCGTCGCGGCCCAGGACCTGCTCCATCGCCGCCAACCACTCTCCTCCTCTCCGAGAGGCTCCAGCATACGTGATGAGCCCTTCAAGAGGATGGAACGAGCGTCGCGCAAGTACGCGGCATAGCGGTCGGTTCCAACGAGGCCACCGATCGTGGCCGGATTGCAAATCGGCCACGTTAGGATCGAAAGGTGGACATGTGGACGCTCGTCGCCCTCGTTGCGGCCGCCCTTCCCGGTGTCGTGGCGTGGTGGACCGGTCGCCGGCTGCTGGCCCGTCGCGATGACCCCGCGTTACCCGAACGGATTGTCGCGCGCGCCTCCAGGCTTGTTCAGGTGATGGCAGCCGCGATAGGTGTCATCTTCGTTGCCGGCCAGTACACCCCCTGGATGCTGGTTCTCCCGCTGCTCGGCCTGTACGTGGGCGGCTTTCCCGCTCACAAGGCTCTGCACGAGGAGCACCGCGGGCTAGGCAGCTACCTGCTCTCGTCGGCACGCTGGTGGCTCGCCACGCTCGGTATCTGGACCTTGCTGGCCTTCACACCGGCGATCATCTCCGCGGCCGGCTCGGCGCGATGGCCCGTAGCGGCTCTGATCGCCGTCACGCTGATCCTTTGGAACATCTTCTACGCGCAGATTCTCCGGCGCGTCCTCGGCGCAACCCCGCTATCGCGCGAAGATCTGGCGCCACGCTTCGCGGCCATCCTGGCCCGGGCGCGGGCGGCCGCCCCGCACGTGCTTCGATTCGGCTTCCCCGGCGGACGCGTCGTCAACGCGTTCGCGCTGCCGTCGCGACCACGCGGAACCGTCGTCTTCGGCGACCAATTGCTCGAGCTGATGGAGCCCGACGAGGTCGCCGCCATCTTCGCGCACGAGGTCGCACATCTCGAGCATTTCGACGGCAAGCGCCTGACGCACGCCCGCAGCCACGATGTGGGCCATCATCGGGCTCACGGTCGTGGTCGTCCCTCTCCTCGACCAGTGGATGCTCGCGCTGCCGGGCATTCTCGAGTCCATCTGGGTGATGGCGGTGGGCCTCGGCCTCCTGCTGATGGGCGCCGCACGCCAGAAGCACGAGGCCGAGAGCGATCTGCGCGCTGTGGAGCTCTGCGGTGACGCGGAGGCGCTGGTCAGGGCCCTCGTCAAGCTCCACGCGCTGGCGCACCTGCCTCGGCGCTGGGCCCTCGACTTCGAGCGAAACGCTTCGCATCCGAGCCTGGCTCGCCGTGTCCAGGCCATCCGTGCGGCCGCCGATACCGCACCGGCACGGCTCGATCGACCGGTCGTCATAGCAACCGCGACGACCGGCGCGTTCGTCGTCCTCGACTCCGAGCGCGCCGAGTGGCTCGAGGGAGTTGCCGTCGGTACACCGATCGACGCGACGGCGTTGCGCGAGCACGCCTCCAGGTCTCGGGGCTGGCGCTATTCCGAGCTCGTCGAGTTGCGTGTGCGTCCCGGATCCAGTCACAAGATCTCTCTCGTCGCCACCGAGCGGTCCGGGAAAACGTGGTCGGTCCCGCTGCGTCCCGAGGACGTGGGGTTGGTGCAGGAGGCGCTCGACGTCGTCGACGTTCGCCTAGCGCAGCGCTCCGAGACGGGGAGCTGGCCGGCCCTGCTCGTCCGCGCCGTGGCGGCAGTCGGCATGATGGCGGCGATCGTGGCCGGTAGCGCGCTCAGCGTGTTCGTGGCTGCGCTGATCGCGCTCATCCGACCACACGTGGCGCCGCTGTCAGCCCTGGCCGTCGCGTCGATCGGTGCCGCCCTCCTGGCGGCCAGTCGGGGCGATTCGAGCGCCGAAGCGCCGGCCCCGACGGCGATCTTGCTGGCGCTTCTGAGCGCGGTCGCGCTGGCCGCGCTCCTATTCTTGAGGAAGGGTCAAGAGAACGCCCGCGATCCGCACCGCCGTCTCCCGGCGCTGACCTCGGGCGCGCTCGCCATCGTGGCGGTGGCGTCCTTGTTCCCCCTCTTGTACCGGAGCGATCCTCGGCCGCTCGACCACTGGGGATTGATGGCGACGGTCCCGAGCGTCTTCATCGCGGCCTCCGGCGCCGGCGCGGCGTTGCTGGCGCGCGACCGCCGGTGGGGACGCTGGGGCGGGATCGCCCTCGTGATCGTCGGGATCGTGCCGCTCGGACTTGGCGCCGCCTGGCCGAGCGTGGGATCGGCGATCCACTGGCAACACGTCACCCCGACGCTCCTCCACCAGACCGAGCTGGAGCGTCACGGGACCGACCTGCGCAGCTCACCGTCGGGTCGACGTCTGGCCGTTCGTGTCGTTCGTCGCACTGCCCGGGGAGGCGCCGTGGGTGTTTCGGGTTCTTGGCGGGGCCAGCGACGCGTGGGAGCTGGCGGCCGACGACCTCGCCTTCCTCGACGATGACCGGCTCGTCGTCTTGAGGCGCGAGGACAACAAACTTCAGCTCGCGCTGATCAGCGGCGGCGGCTCAGCAGCACCGGCGTGGCGTGTAACCTTGCCCGACATGACAGAGGCTCACCTGACCATCGCGCCCGCGACGGGTACCTGGACCGTCATCGGTGGCGACCTCGAATCCGACGCCACCGTCGTCGCGGTCGCTGGTGTCGTCGGGCAGCAGGAGACTCGCGCGAAGCGGTGGACACTTGCCTCCGAATCGGACCCGCGCGCCGCCTGGGCCGTGACCGGCCTCGAGACCGCGTTCGAGGTGCGCACTCGGCTTCGCGGCGACTGGTACTGGCACTGGCCCTTGGCTCCGATCCTACTTCCGACCCTGCTCGGTCACGTGCCGTTCGAGTCCGAGATCTGGCGCCGAGGCCCCGACGGCGACCGCCGCCTCGCCAGCGCCGCCTCCGTCATCCGATGCACGGCCGCCGCTGAACAGACAGTGGTGTGCCTGGGCTACGGAACCACGGAACGCGTGGTCTGGGTCTTCCGAGACGGGCGGCCCGAGCCGGAGACCCCGGCGATCCTTCCGGCAACGACCTGGAAGGTCGGGCTGTTCCAGAACCAACTCCTGGGCATGACGGCTGCCAATGCCATCCTGATTCTCGACGAGGGCGGACAACGAGGCATACAGCTGAGTTTTCCACCAGAAGAGGGGCGATCGGTTGATGCGCTCCTCGTCGGCGGGCGCCTGGCCGTCTTGTCGAGCCGTGCGTCTGGCGGAGCTGTCAAGGTCTACGCGCTGCCATGAGCGGCGCGAGTCTCGCTCAGCGCTTTCGTTCGCTTCGCGGCTCTGCGACGAAGACCGGGATCTGACGGGTCGTCTTCGCCTGGTAGTCCTCGTACGGCGGATACGCCGCGACCGCCAGCTTCCACAACCGTGCTCGCTCGGCCGCGTCGTTGACCTCGCGAACTCGCATCGGCTGCACCACGGCGAGATCGCGGATCTCGACGTCGGGCTTCGCGCGCAGGTTGTAGACCCAGACCGGGTTTGCCGGCGCTCCTCCCACCGAGCCGACAAGGACGTAGTTGGCGCCGTCCCTGACGCGCATCAGCGGAGTCTTACGAATCGCGCCGGTCTTTCCGCCAGTGTGCGTCACGATGATCACCGGCAGCCCGGTGTCTCGCAAGGTCGTGCCTTCGGTCCCACCGCTGCGCTCGTAGAGCTCGACCTGGTCGCGAACCCACTGCCTGGGGCTAGGAACGTAGTCCGGCATGCTGGTCTCTCCGATCTCGGCGAAGGCGGAGCTTCGGCGGCTCCTCGCGCGCCGAGCCAATTTTTCGGCGCGGCGAGGAGCCGTCGCGAGAGCTACTAGATGACGTCTTTGGTCTTGAGCTCGTCGAGATCGCGCGCCGTCAAGCCCAGCCACTCGGCATAGATCGCGGCGTTGTGCTCGCCGAGCAGCGGCGAGCGGTCCACCGCGACGTGCGAGTCGGACATCTTCACCGGCCACCCGGGCAAGGTGAATTTGCCGCGCTTGGGATGGTCGACGGTGACGATCATCTCGCGCTTCTGGAGCGCGGGATCCTGCGTGATCTCCATCGTGTCGTAGACGGCCCCGGCGGGGACGCCCGCGTCGCCGAGGACCTGCATGACCTCGGCCTTGGTGCGGCTCTGGGTGAACTCGCCCAGGATCCGGTCCACCTCGTCGTGGTTGGCCCAGCGCTTCTCCGGCGAGTTGAAGCGCTCGTCGCCGATGAGCTCCGCCCGGCCGATGGCCTTCAGCAGCCGGTCCCAGTGCCGGTTGCCCGCGCGGGTCGTATAGATGAAGCAGTAGTCGTTGAGGCCGCCACCCTTGCACTTGTAGAGACCGCTCGGAGCCGTCGTGCCAAGCGCGCTGCGATTGCCCGAGCGCACCGCCGCCTTGCCGCTGGCGGCCTGACGCGCGAAGGCGATGCGGCTGAAGTTGATCACGGCATCCTGCATGGCCACCTTGATGTGCTGGCCCCGGCCGGTGCGCTCGCGCTGGTGCAGGGCGGCCAGGATGCCGATGGCGCAGTGCAGCCCGGTGCCCGTGTCGCCGATGGTCGGTCCAGGCTTGAGGGGCTCGGTCTCCGTGGTGCCCGTCAAGCTCAGGGCTCCGCCCACGGACTGAGCGATCATGTCGAAGCTCACGTAGTTCTCGTATGGGCCGTCGCCGAAGCCCTTGACCTGCGCGTAGATGAGCCGCGGGATTGATCTGCCGGACCACGTCGTAGCCGAAGCCCAGCCGCTCGATGGCGCCGGGCGCGAAGTTCTCGATCATGACGTCGGCCTTCTTCAACAGATCCGTGAAGATCTCGCGACCGCGCGGGGTGCTGAGGTTCAGGGTCACGCTGCGCTTGTTGGCGTTGAGCAGCATGAAGTAGTGCGAATCCACCCCTGCCGTGTCGGTGGAAGCGCCGCGCCCCTGATCGCCGCCCTTGGGGTTCTCGACCTTGATGACGTCGGCCCCCAGCCACGCGAGCGCCTCGGTGCACGAGGTTCCGGCCTCGAACTGGGTCAGATCAAGAACCTTCACGTCCTCTAGCGCAGTCTTCTGTGACATGGTGTGGACTCTCCTGTTAGCGCGAACGGTTCTGGGCGCGCATCTCCCTCTCGCTGGCGCCCGGCGGACCGATGCCGCCGTGGCGCTCCGCACTGGGTTCGTTACGCGATGCCGATCGTATCACGAGAGAACGCGTGCTTCCCGGGCGATGACGTGGCGCGACCGAGCGATTTGGCCACGCGGACTCCTCTCCAAAGGGCTCATTGACGAGCCCCGCACCCCGGGCTACTGTCGCGGCTGGATCAAACTCGTGAATAGGCCGTGGCAGCCCGACCACGAATTCGAAAGGCGGGTGGCGTCCCGCCTGCTAGATGTTTCTGATTCGTGCCGGCTTCATCGCTGTCTTGGCGGGGCTTTGCTACGTCGTCTTTGCGCCCTTCCTGACGCTGATGGTCTGGGCGCTCATCCTGGCAGTCACGCTCTATCCGTTACATCGATCGCTCGCACGCAAGATCGGCGGAAGACAGGGCCTCGCCGCGACCATTCTGGTAATCAGTGGGGGCCTACTCATCGTGACACCGGCTGCGTTACTGATGAATTCGTTCGGAAGCTCCATTTACGATTTTGTCAGGGCCGTGCAGCACAACACGCTGGACAATACCTGCACCGCCAGAAGGCATTGAAGAATGGCCGATCGTCGGCAAGAAGATCCACGACTTCTGGTCGAAGGCACATACCGATTTACCCGGCCTGGTCGAGAGCATGCAGCCGAAGATCGGCGAGCTGGCCAGGAAGGCGCTGTCGATCGTCGCGAGCATTGGCGTCGGAATGCTTCAGTTCATTGCGTCATTCATCGTAGCCGGCATCTTGATGGCGTACGGCGAGGCGGGTGCGCGCGGGAGTCGAGCGATTTTCGAGCGCATCGCCGGCAGCGAACGAGGCGAGTCCTTTGCCAAGCTTTCCACCGCAACGATCCGTGCCGTTGCTCAGGGAGTCATCGGCATCGCCTTCGTTCAGGCGATCCTCGTCGGCCTTGCCCTACTTGTCGCCCACGTGCCGTGGGCAGGTGTCTTGGCGGTTATCACTCTCGTGTTGAGCGTTGCTCAAGTGCCGGCGCTGATCGTCATCCTGCCGGCGATCGGGTACATCTGGTCGAGCGACAACTACGGCACCGGCGCTGCAGTCGCGTATACGATCATCTTGTTACTATCGGGAATGGCCGACAATGTCTTGAAGCCGCTGATGTTGGGTCGCGGGGTCGATGCACCGATGCCGGTCATCCTGCTCGGGGCTCTGGGCGGAATGGCGACCGGCGGAATCCTGGGAATGTTCGTGGGCGCCACGCTCTTGGCGCTCGGCTATCAGATCTTCATGACCTGGGTCGCCGCCAATCCAGATTCGAATGCGGCTGCGCCAATTGCGCCGACCGATCTCTGATCACGAATTGTAGCTCGCGCTGGGTCAGCACCCCTCGAGAGCACTCGCGTCGGCCACGATGATCTTCGTTCCGTCGGCTTTCTCGCAGAAGACCGTGACCTCCGCGCGCGTCTGGCCGCCCTCCACGCGTCGGCCCGTGATGATCCCCCGCGTGGTGAAGGGCTCGTTCGGCCACAGCACGTTGGTGAACTTCACGTCCAGGCGGCCGCCCAGGTAGAAGCCGCGGCCGAAATGCCGGGTCAGGAGCTCGGTGACGCACGAGAGCGTCATGCGGCCGCCGATCACCGTGTTTCGGAAGCCGAGCTCTTTCGAGGCGTCCTTGTCGTTGTGATAGTTCCGGCTGCGGTAGAAGAACTCGTCGCACATCGCGTCGGTGAATGTCTTGCGGAGCTCGACCGATAGCGGCTCGCCGGAAGGCTCGCCCCCTTGCCGGGCGCCTTCCTTGCTCCCCGGGTCGCGCAAGGTGACCTCGCCGCTGGTCTGCTCCGCCAGGAAGCTCTGATGATGGACGCTGCGCGCGATCAGCTGCCCGGCCTCGTCTCGAACCAACATCTCCTGCGCGACGACGTCGCGGTCGCGTCGCCGGTAGCGATCGGCCACCCGCGCGCTGCAGCGCAGGATCTGTCCAACGCGCGTCGGCGCATAGATCTCCCACTCCTGACGCCGCCACAGGTTGCCGAAGAGGTTGTCGAGGTACCAGCCCTTGAACTCGCTGTCCGCCTGCTGGTAGACGATCACCGGCGCCACCGGTCCGCCGAAGGGCGACGCCGCCGTGTACCACGGGTTCGGCTCGTCGAGCCCCTTGATGTAGTGCTGGACCATCTCGTCGGTGATCGCGAGCTCGAGCGTGCCGAGATCCTTGCCCGGGTACACGTCAGTCGTCGCCATGAGTGCGATCCTCCTGGTCAGCGGGGTCTAGTTCGAGTAGACGATGGTACGCAGCAAGATTCGACGTTCATCAGGCCGATAGTCGCCGGCACCGCGGTGCATCGTGGCCAGCTCGTCCCACATCAACACATCGCCAACCCGCCACTGGTGGTAGTAGACGAACTGGTCCTGGGTCGAATGTTCGGCGAGCTCTTCAATGAGCGTCCAGGCCTCGTCGCGGGGCATTCCTTGGAAGCCGTGCGTGTGCAGCGGATTGACGAAGAGGATCGGCCGTCCACTCACCGGATGGGTGACGACGGCCGGACGTGCCTTTTCGGGATATTCCTTATCGATCCGCTGGTCGGGGTCGCCCTCGTACAACCGGACCCCGGCGGGTCCATCGTGGCGGCCGTGCAGCCCGACCATACTGGCGAGCCGTTGCTTCATCTCGCCGGAGAGCGCGTCGTAGGCGGCCCGCATGTCGGCGAACATCGTCCCGCCCTTCGAGGAAGGCACTTCCTTGGCATGGAGGATTGCCAGCCGCGGCGGTTCGTCCTCGTACGGCGAATCGGTGTGCCAATCGGTGGCGCGCTTGACACCGAACCAGTCGATGTTGCCGTCCTTGTCGACATTGGTCAGCCACGACACTTCCGGATGCTCAGCGTGGCGATAGTCGACCAGCGAGTGAAGCTTCGGCTTGCCAAAGGAGCGCCCGAACGCCGCGAGCTCGGCGGGGCCCCAAATCCTGCTCGCGGAACACCAACACGGGATGGCTCGCGAAGGCTTGCTCGACCCAGGCCAGGGCCCTCGCATCCAGCGGCCGCGCGACATCGATGCCCAGCGCCTCAGCAGCGAACGTGTCTCCCAGCGGACGAAGCCTCGGCGTGTCACGCATCACTTGGTCCTCCCCGCGGCCCGATGATACGCCACTCGAGCCTCGACCGCCCCCGTCCACCCATTTTGCGCGGCTCGCTAGGCGCTGGCCACGGAGGCGACAGCGGCGAAGAGGCCGCGAATCTCGGACCTGCGCCCGGTGTGCATGCGAAGCACTCGGATCGAGGTCGCCGTGGCGCGGCGATTGGGTGAGGCCTCGTGCATCGCGTTCCACGCCGTGCGCAGCTCGGCGACGACGGCCTGCTCGTCGTCCCCGACCGCCGATGAGCACGATCACTTTCTCGATCGGCGCGACGTTCATGATCTGAAAGATCTCGTAGCGCGTCCCGGCGTGCGCCGCCGTGTACTCGCCGCAGGTCGAGCATCACGACCGCTGCGCGCTCGAGCAACGCTAGCACGGTGGCCTGCCAGGTGGAGTTCGAGCAGAAGAGCTCGTTGATGCGCAGGCGCCCGTCGGGATCCCGCTCTCCGTCCAGCTGCCCCACCCGCTCGCTGATCTCCTCTGGCGAACGCACGAAGAGCCGGTCCAGCCGGCGCCGCAGGAAGGCAAAGAACTCCGTCGGCTCCATCTGCGCGCCCGCGAGGTCGGGCCCGCCGATCATCCAGACGGGCGCGGCGAAGCGCCAGTAAGCGACGAAGCGATCCAGGAAGGCCTCGGACGCGGATGAGCCTTTGAAGACTCGCAGTAACAATAGTGCCCGCAGCGGCGGCGTCGCGCTCCGCACGATCGCCCAGAGCCAGGCCCTGAGCGCCAGCCGGAATCCGAGCCAGCACACGAGCACGGCCGAGCCAGCTAAGATCGCGGCATCGCGGGCGCCTTCGCCTTCTTCATACATTGACATCGACATGACCATGGCGAAGCCGGCGAGGGCGATCAGGCTCCAATAGCCGTTCAGTGCCACCTGCAGCTCACTGCACCGCTTGGATTCGTAGCTGCGCACGATCCGGTGCAGGGCGTGCCACGAGGCGCCGATCGCTGCGACCAGCGCCAGCACGAAGAGCACGACCTGGCCGGTGTTTTCCACGAGCGTTGCCTCGCGGTCCGTGCGTTCTGGGAAGACGGTCACGAGGATCGCGCAGAGGCCGACGAGCACCATGAATCCTTGCGAGAGGACCAACACCAGCGCAGGCCCGGCGCCCCGTGCCGAGGGGCTGAGGAACGCGGCGCCCATCAAGGCCAGCACGGCGACACAGGCCATGCCGCCGCCGGCGAGGCGCCAGTCGTCCGAGCGGACAGCGAACGCGATCGAGAGGATGCCGCCGAACGCCACAGCCGCGAACCAAATGACACGGTTGGAGATGCCGCCCTGCACGGCCCAGGCTACGATGCTGGGGGCGAACAGCGCCGCCCGTCCGAGCCAGGGCAGCTCCGGAGCGTCCGGCGCCGCGGACACCGCCGACTGTGGGATCGCCGCTAGATGCACGCGATGATCGCCCACCAGAAGCAGAGTCCGGCGACGAACTGGGCGCGCAGGACGCGACGACGCAGGCGTAGCGTGGTGCGTAGGGCGGCATGTTTCGCGACGCCGGCCGCGTCGCTCACGCTGATGGTCAGAGCGTTCGGCGCGGACGGGGGCGCCTCGCTACGCGGCGCCGGTTCGGGGCTAGAATGGCCCCGGCATGGCGAACCTCGAGGAGATCATCGCGGCGGCGGCGAAGGTGTTTCAGACGAAGGGCTATCACGCCGCCACGGTCCAGGACATCGCCGACGCGGTCGGCATCCTGAAGGGCAGCCTCTACCATCACGTCAAGAGCAAGGAAGACCTGCTCTACCTGATCGTCAAGGAACCGATCGCTCGGATGTACGAGCGGATGACCGAGATCGTGGCCAGCGATCTGCCGGCCGCGGAGAAGCTTCGACGCGCGATTCTGGCCCACCTCGAAGCGTTCGATCAGCATCACCCTCACCTGTTCGTCTACCTGCATGAGCGGGAGGAGATGAAGCGCCGGTTCCGCGAGCAGTTCAAGCTCTCACCGAAGCAGTACGAACGGGGCTGGCAACAGATCCTGCGTGAGGGCGTGAAGTCCGGCGAGTTCCGGCCGGAGCTCGACGTGCCGGTCGTCTCCTATGGCCTTCTCGGGATGCTGAACTGGCTCTACAAGTGGTACGACCCCCGCGGGCGGCTCGGCGTGCGCGAGGTCGCTGACCAGTTCTCGACCTTGGCACTTGCCGGCCTCGCTGCTCCTGCACCGAAAGCACGGTCCTCTCGCAGGCGTCGGCAGTGACCTTCAGCTCCATGCCGAAGACTGCCGCGGCCCGCGCCGGGGAGTCTAGGGCCCGGTGATGAGGGTCGAGAGCAGGCTCTGCGACACTGGCTTCACGAGGTGGGCATCGAACCCCGCCTCCGTCGACCGCCGGCGATCCTCGGCCTGACCGTATCCGGTCACGGCGATGAGCACGACCGGCTTGCCGACCGGGCCCGCGCGGACCGCGCGCGCGACCTCGTAACCGTCCAACCCGGGCAGTCCCAGATCGATCAGCACCACTTCAGGCTGATGTTTCAGCGCCAGCGCGACGCCCTGAGGACCGTCGGCCGCCGTGAGCACGCGATGCCCGAGCGACTCCAGCAGCAACCGTAGTGACTCGCGAGCGTCGTCGTTGTCCTCGACGACTAGAATCGTTCGGGCGCGATTCGGTGTGGGTACGGCTGGGCCTGGGGGCGGGGTACCCGTCGCCTCGACCTGAAGCCGCACGGTAAATTGCGCGCCGCGCCCGTGGCCCTCGCTGGTGGCGGTGATCGAGCCGCCGTGCATCTCCACCAGGCGTCGGCTGAGGGCGAGCCCGATGCCAAGCCCGCCGACGGACCGGTCTAGCGGCTGCTCGGCCTGGGCGAACAGCTCGAAAACCCGGGGCAGCATCTCGGGATCGATGCCGATCCCGCTATCGCTCACGCGAATCACGCCCTCCTGCCCTTCGCGCATGACATCGACGTCCACCGCGCCGCCGCTGGGCGTGAATTTCACGGCGTTGTCCAGGAGGTTGGTGATGATCTGCGTCAGTCGGATGGGGTCGGCATTCACGATCACCGACTCGACACGCAACGCCACCCGGCGCCCGTAGGCTCGACCGCTCTCCCGCAGTGAGCGGACGCAGCCGCCGGCGACATCCCCCAGGTCGACGGGATGGCGGGTGAGCGCGATCTTCCCGGCAGCCGCCCGTGCCACATCCAGCAGGTCGTCGACCAGGCGCGTGAGATGGTGGGTCTGGCGATGGATGATCTGTCGAAGTCGCGCCGCCCTGTCCTCGCCGATTTCGCCGTGGTCCAGCGCGGCCACAGCGGTGACGATCGCGCCGAGCGGATTGCGCAGCTCGTGAGACAGCGTGGCAAGGAATTCATCCTTGGCACGACTGGCATCAGCTGTCTCGCGATAGAGCTGGGCGTTCTCCAGGAAGATACCCGCGAGGTCGCTGATACCCTGCACCAGACTGATCTCCCACTCCGTGATCGACCGCCGCGCCGTCCACCAGATCACGAAGAAGCCGCCGACCGGCCGGTCCTTGACGCGGATCGGGACGAAGAGGTCGGACTGGTGCGGGAACTGCCGGAGCATCTCCGGATCGACGCGCGGGTCGCCCGGCATGTTGTCGGTCCACACCGCGCGCCGCTTGGCCCACGCCTCCTCGATGGCCCCGTGGCCTTTGATCGGAATCGGAATCCGCCGGAATGCATCGAGCATGTCGTGCGGTACGCGATAGCCGGCCGTTGGCCACAGGCCCTCGCGCGCCGAGTCGGCGAGGTAGGCGCCGACCGTATCCGCGCCGAGCGCCAGGGCGATTTCTCGCGCCACTCGCCGCATCGTCTCGGTAGGGTCAAGCGTCGCGCTCAACGCGCGACTCACGGCGAGCAGTGTCTCCGTCTCGCGCAAGCGCAGCTGCTCTCGGCTCTGCAACTCCGCCCGCTCCGCCTCGGCCAGTTTGCGGCCGGCGATATCCCGCAGGATGGCGAGGTGGCGACCGGCGACGAACCGCGCCGTGGCACTGTACTCGACGTGCCTCACCTCGCCGTCGGGGCGAATCACGCGCAGCTCTCCGGCCTGCTCGCCGGAGTGGAGAAAGCTCCGCCACGCTGGTTCGAGATTCACGCCGGGCTCGAGGAAGTCATCGAAGCAACGGCCGAGCAGATCGGGCGCGGACACGCCAAGCAATCGGCAGGCGGCAGGATTGACGTCAACGAACGTCCGCGCATCGTCAACGACGATCACGGCGTCACGGGCGGCCGCGAGGAGAGCCTCGGACTGTTGCTGGCTGGACACCCAGACTAGAGCTACCGCCGCCCCCATCGGCAGTCAAGGCGACTTAAGAAGTAGGCGCTACCTCCCCGCGGCGAGAGGCCCCCGGAGGACGCGGCCGGGATGGGCGCCGGTGTGCTCCCCTTCGCGCAGCACCACCTGGCCGTTCACGATCGAGGCGTGAAAGCCGGTGGCCTTCTGCCGCAGACGACGGGCGCCCGCGGGCAGGTCGTTCACCACCTCCGGCATGTCGGGCGCCACGCGGTCGGGATCGAAGACGATCACGTCGGCGGCCAGTCCCTCGCGGAGCAGCCCGCGCTCGTGGAGGCCCCAGGCCGACGCCGGCTCGAAGCTCAGCATCCGCACGCCCTCCTCGAGGGTGAGCGCCTGGCGGCGGCGCACCCAGTAGGCGAGCACCTGGGTCTGCAAGGATGAGTCCATGATCTGCGAGACGTGCGCGCCGGAATCGGAGAACGTCACCACCGACCGCGGGTGCTTCATCATCTCCAGCACGTGGTCGAGATTCTCGTTGAACAGCGGCTGGACGAAGAATGCCTTGAGATCGCGCTCCAGCGCGACCTCGATCAGGGCCTCCACGGGGTCGACACCGCGCTCGCGCGCGATCTCGGCGATGGACCGGTGCGGCCCGCACGGATCCACCATGAGCATCAGCCACTCGTAGTCGGGCTTGCGGGCGTCGGCGCCGACGACGCGGCCGTACTCGGCCTCGGCGGCCGCCTTCACCAGCCGCCGGCGCACCTCGGCGTCGCGGAAGAGCGCACGCTGCTCGTCGAGCGGGCGCCGGCGCACTTCACGCCACTCGGGCAGGCGATCGAAGGGCAGCCTCGTCTCGAACGAGAGCACGACTGCGAGGGCGCGGCTGTGCACCTGGGCGAACATGCGCCCACCGGCGCGCGCGGTCTCGTCGAGCGTGGCGAAGTACGCGCGCCAGGCGTCCGGCATGAACCGCGAGCTGAACATGCCCCACGTGACCGGCACGCCGGTCTCCACGGCGAGGTCGCGCAGCCGTTGGAGGTAGTCGCGCTGGCGGTCGAGGTCGCGGCCCGTGTCCTCGCCCGCGATCTCGAAGATGCCGGCGCCGAGGTCGCCCAGCACGTGCACCAGCTCGCGCACCTCGGTCCAGCTCGGCGACACGACTGGCCACGGGCCGTCGGTCCGCCGTCTCGTGGTTGCGCGTGCGCGACGTCGTGAACCCCATCGCCCCGGCGGCCAGCGCGTCGGCCAGCTCGCGCTTCATCACCGCCAGGTCCTCGGCGGTGGCCGGCTCCGAGAACGCGCGCTCGCCCATGGCGTAAGTGCGCAGTGCCGAGTGCCCGACGTAGCCCGCGTAGTTGATCCCCTTCGGCCAGCGGGCAACGGCGTCGAGGTACTGCGCGTACGTCTCCCATGTCCACTCGATGCCCGCCTGCATCGCCTCGGCGGGAATGTCCTCGGCGCGCTCGAGGTTGCGCACGACCAGATGCCTCTCGTCGGGGCGGCAGGGCGCCAGGGTGAAGCCGCAATTGCCCATGACGACGCTGGTCACTCCGTGCCAGCACGAGCACGTGCCGAGCGGATCCCACGCCACCTGTGCGTCCATGTGGGTGTGGCCGTCGATGAAGCCGGGCGCGACGACCCGATGGCGCGCGTCGACCTCCTCGCGCCCGCGCCCGTGAATGGTGCCGATGCGCGCGATACGATCGCCGCGGATGCCGACGTCGGCGCGGTAACGCGGGAGCCCGGAGCCGTCCACCACGGTGCCGCCGCGGATCACGAGGTCGTAGGTCATCTCGGTCGCTCCTTACGCGGGCGCGAAGATGCCGGGCGTCGCCGACGGCGTGCCGGGGCCGACAGGGCTCTCCACGCGAGTGAACACGGCGTCGCGCTGCAGCACGGGCACGACGCGATCCGCGAAGAGGCGCATGTTGAGCTCGGCCTCCTCGTGCGGCATGCCGCCGAAGCCGAACTCGGTGACGAGATGATCGACGCCCGTGAGCCGTCGCAGCTCGGCCACCTGCTGGATGCAGTCGTCGGGCGTGCCCGTCACCTGGATCTTCACGTAGAACTCCGTCGCCTTCTTGCGGTAGCTCTCGTCCTTCATCTTCGAGTACGTCTTCGCCATCCCGCCGTAGAACTCGTAGCCCTTCACGTTCGCGAGGTGGCCGTCCGAGAAGTGGTAGTGCGTGTCGATCGAGTCCCACTTGCGCGCGAGGTAGCGCTCGGCACGCTCCTGCGCCTCCGCGCGGCTCGGCGCCACCGACACATTGGTGAGGATGATCGGCGGACGCGGCGCGTGGCCGACGCTCAAGGAGAGCTCCTGGTAGCGCTGGATGTCCTGCGCGGCCTTCGGCCACTCGTTCTGCATGATGACGAGCACGCCGAAGCCGAGCTTCGCCATGATCTCCGCCGACTCCGGGCTCACGGACGATGCGTAGAAGCGGCGCTCGGGGTGCGAGATCGGACGCGGCCGGATCGCCGTGCGCGGGATCTTGAAGAACTCGCCGTCCCACTCGAACGACTCGTTGGTGAGCGCGGTGACGATGATCTTCGCGGCCTCCACGAACCGCGGCCGTGCCTCCTCCATCGGGATGCGGAAGCCGGCGTATTCCACGCTCGCGGCGCCGCGCCCGAAGCCGAAGAGGCAGCGGCCGCCCGACATCACGTCGAGGAGCGCGATCTGTTCGGCCACGCGGATCGGATCGTGCCACGGAAGCACGATGACGGCGGTGCCGAGCGTGATGCGCTTCGTGCGCCCGGCGTAGTAGCTGAGCAGCTGCGTCGGAGAGGGCGACATGGCGTAGCCGGTGAAGTGGTGCTCGAGGGCGAAGAGCGAGTCGAAGCCCAAGGGCTCGGCGAGGTCACCGAGCGCCATGTGCTCGGCGAACACCGCCGCGTCCGAGAGCCCCGGCTTCTGGAGCATGTTGAGGGCAACGCCGACTTTCATGATGCGCCTCCTGCCATCTGCGCGGCGCCGAGCCCGTAGAGCTCGGCTACGTTATCGTGGAGCACCAGGTCGCGCTCCGCCTCGGTCAGGTGCGCGGCCTGCTTCGCCAGCACGGCCTGCGAGTCCGGCCACGTGGAATCGCTGTGCGGGAAGTCGTTCGCCCACATGAGCCGGCGGACATTGCAGAGGTCCTTCACCTGGAAGGCCACCCAGTCGTCCTGGAACGTGGTGTAGACGTGCTCGCGGAAGTACTCGCTCGGCAGCTTGGTGAGCGGCCCCCCGGTCAGCCAGTAGCGATGGCGCTCCCACGCGTGGTCCATGCGGTACATGAAGTGGGGCACCCAGCCCGCGTCGGCCTCGACGCACACCAGCCGGAGTCTCGGGTGACGCTCGAAGACGCCGCTGAAGATGAACAGTCCGATGATGTCCTGACAGCCGCGGATGATCGACATGAACGCGTTGATCTTCGGCCCGCGCGTCTTGAACGTGTCGCTCGTGCTCGTGAGGATGTGAAACGACAGCGGCAGCTTCAGGTCGATGGCGGCCTCCCAGAACGGGTCGTACATCGGATCGTCGTAGTCCGCGAGCGCGGGGTTCCCCGGCATCATCACGCCCCTAAGGCCGAGCGCCTTGATGCGTTCGAGATCGCGGATCCCATCGTCGACCGAGCGCATCGCGGTCTGGCCGATGCCGAGCAGACGGTCCGGATGCGCCGACGCATACTCGCCGATCCACTCGTTGTAGGCCGCGAAGCACGCGTGCTTGAAGTCGAAGTCCGGATGGTTACACAGCATCATCCCGACGGTCGGGTACAGGATCTCCGCGGCCACGCCGTCGCGATCCTGATCGGCGAGCCGCGCGTGCGGATCCCAGCCGCCGCGATGGAGTTCCTCGAACCGGATGCCGAACACGGTCAGCTCCTCGGCACGCTTGCCGGCCGCGGCCACGAGGCCCATCGGAATCGGCTTCGAGAGCCCCTCGATGACGAAGAGGTCGCCGCGCTGCGGATCGCGCACGACGTGCGGCGCGCGATCGCGGAACTTCGCGTCGATCCGGTCGACGTACGTGTTCGGGGGCTCGGTGATGTGCGAGTCAGCGGAGATGATCGGTTTCGCCATGTGAGCTCCCCTCGCCAGCCTTATCTCCGGCCTCGAGCGCGGCTCGGCCAGAGGTTGTTGACCAATCGTTTGGTTGGTCCAGGGCTGTAGGATACCGACAGCCGCCCCTCAACTCAACGGCGCGGGGCGCGATACGTCCTCACAGCGGGTTTGGGCCGACGACTTCCCAGTGGTAGCGCTCGCGGAGCTCGTCGTTGCTCGGGCCGCCGGGGCGCTTCAACAACTCCTCGACGTAGCCGCCGGCGGCCGCCGGGGTGTAGAGAAACAAGACGCGGCCCGTTTCGCTGCCCGAGCACTTCCAGGCATGCGGGACGTTGCGCGGGAGAAACGCGCAGGTGCCCGGCCCGCCGACGCTAACCTCGTCGCCGATCTTGAAGGTGATCTCGCCGGCGAGCACCCCGGGGACGACGAAGCCCTTCGTTGCGCTCATGTCAGCCTCCTTCCGGTTGCGGAATGAGCATAAACGCCGGGCCCATGAACATCAATGGACGCGAGGCCTGATCGTGCGGACGCGTCTGAGCTGGAGCCGACGCGCCGTGACCTGGGCCATCTTCGGATCACGCTCCACGCCGACCCACTCGCGTCCGAGGGATGCGGCGACCCGGCCGACCGTTCCCGCGCCGGCGAAAGGATCGAGGACGGGCCCGCGCTTCTTGCTGCCTTCGAGCACCGCCCGGACCACGGGCTCCGGAATCGCGTCCCAAATACTGTCCGGGTGAGAGCGCGGCAGCGGCAACATCCAGCACAGGGTGCTTCCGCGCGGTCGCACGACCTGACCCACCTTCCTGAAGCGCAGGAGATAGTTGACGCGGTTGTCCCAGCGCTCCCGAGAACGTGTTTGGGCCCAGAAGCCGCGCGACTGAAGGCGCCAGCCGGTGCGACGGAGCCAGCCGATGATGAGTGCGTCCATCCCCACCCACTCGGCGCCGTCGTGGCGATCGCCGACCACCAGCCAGAGGTCGCCGTCGGGCGCGAGGACGCGCTTCCATTCATGCCCGAAGCCCACGGCCAGGTCGTGCGCGTAACGTTCTGCCGACGGACGCCCCCGCCCTCTCACCCAGTACGGCGGCGAAGTCAGGATCACCCCGACGCTCCCCGACGTGATCGGATCGAGACGGTGGCTGTCGCCGCGGAACAGGCGCAGCCGCCCATCGCGGCTCTCGTAGCGGGTCATGGACCGAAGGGCCAAGTTTGCCACCTCTTGGGTCTAGCCGTCCTCATCGAGAGCAGGAAGGTTGACCGTGCAGCGGCACTACGAACGGCTGACGTCCTTCCCCGAAGGATTCCTCGTGGTCGGCGACACTCTGCACCTTCAATCCGATCCACGCCCAAGGAATGAGCGCCGCGGCGAGGCGCGAGGCTATTACTCCAGGTCGACGCTCGTGAGGTCCAGCGGCTGGTGGCCGAGGAGTTCCATCTCATGCGTCCGATCTCGGCCCTGCAGGAGGAACCGCTTCGGAGCCGCGTGCTCGCTCGCCTGTAGCGCGGTACCTCAATCAACGCAGCGGCCTGCTCGCCGTCCCTTCCCTGGCGCGTTTGAGCGAAATAATCTTCTCGATCGTATCGAGATCGCGTGCCACGGAGGCGATGTGGCGCGTCTGCTGGACCCGCACGAGGAACGGCCGGGCGAGCTCGAACTTCTGCGCGTCGAAGTAGAGGTAGCCGATCTCATAGTCGGCCCACCAGTTCTTGGGCTCGAGCGCCTTCGCCTTCTCCAGGAAGAGCAGGGCCTCCGGTGTGCGCTTCATGCACGCCAGCGCGTGGCCGACGTACACGTAGAATTCGTAGTCCGTCCTTCGAGGGATGAATGGTTCGAGGACGCTGTACATCTCCGCGCAGTGCCCAGTCATGCCGAGCCCCATGCCAGCGCAAAGTGCACCCGCCACGTCCCCCGGTCGTTCTCCAGCGCCTTCCGGAGATATCGCTCCGCGACTGCATACTCGCCGAGCAGCATGTAGGCCTCGCCGAGCCGCTCGTTCGCAACAGCATTCTCTGGCTGGAGCGCACGAATCGTCTCGCCACGGTCACCGTCTCACGATAGTCGCCGGCCCTCAGAATCAGGAGATCGAGCAGCGGTTCCGCATAGAAAACATCGTTCGGGGCGGCCGCTAGCGCGCGGCGCGCATGCGCCGTTCGTTCAGAAGATCGCCGCGCTCTTCATAAATGTTGCCGGCGGTATGGAGGGCCCCCGCGTGACGAGGATTGAGCGCGATGGCGCGGACCAACGCGTTCAAGGAGGCGTGCGGCTTGTTCTGAGCGCGATTCACCACGCCGATGGTGAACCAGCAGTCGGCGGCATGATCCTCGGCCGCGATTGCCGCCTCCGCATAGCGGATGGCGCTCGCCGCCTGCGCGTGATCGTAGATCCGGAGATAGCGATGGTAATGCGCGAGGAGGCAAAGCGGCCGGGTGCCCGCCGGAAGCTGGGTCAGCTCCCCTGTGGTCTCCAGCGCCGCCAGGAACGTGGCGTTGCGCGTCTCGGTGCGCCTGTGACGGAGCGCCCGATTGAAGGCTTGAATGGCCTCGCCGTACCGTCCGCGCTTGCTCACGATGACGGCGGTCAGCAAGACAGCATCGTATTGGTCCGACTCCAGGGTGAGGATGCGCGCGTAGATCTTCTCTGCTTCGTTGAGGTCGTTGCGGGTAGAGCGCGGCCTCCCCTTCGGTCAGCAACTGTTCGACGTCTTCTGACTCCGCGCTGGATGTCGAGGTCCCGCCGAGGTCCCGAAGGAGCGATCCCGTCGCGTGGTCGCGCACTAGGCGCGCCGCCCCGGGTGTCGCCGAGATGTAGTCACACGAGAGCACCCGCAACCGCGCGGAAAAGCGCTCGTCCATGCCCACGTAGTGGCGAACGAGCACGCCGATGACGAGCACGCCAAGAGAGCGAGTCGGATCGCCAGCGCTCCCGATCAGGCGAGTCTCCGACGAGCAGTAGCGAGCGAGTTGACGTCCTGGAAGTGGAGATGGTGCTGGGCTCGAAGTTCAGCCCTTGCAAGGTCCCAGATCAGGCACGAGCGCTAGAAACAGGAACGCCGCGAACATCACCAGGTGAACCGCGCCCTGCATCATGTGCGTGCGCCCCGTGGCCAGGGTCACGGCGCTCACAACGAACGTCAGGGCCAGCATGACGATGTCCTTCGGCTCGTCGAGGCCGAGCACGAGCGGAATGCCGAGTACGACCGAAGCCGCGGCCACCACGGGAATCGTGAGACCGATGCTCGCCAAGGCAGAGCCGATGGCCAGGTTCATGCTGGTCTGGAGCCGATTCGCGCGTGCGGCGCGCACGGCCGCCGACGTCTCGGGCATCAGAACCAGCACAGCAATGGCGATGCCGATCAAGCTCTTCGGCGCGCCAGCCGCGTCGACCGCCCGCTCGATCACAGGCGAAAGGACCTTCGCCAAACCGACCACCGCAACGAGGGAGACAAGGAGCAGGGCGAAGCTCACCCACGTTTGAAGCGTAGATGGCGGTTCGGCGTGGATCTCCGGATTCGCGGGGTCGCGCTCGGGCAGGAAGTAATCGCGGTGTCGCACGGTTTGCACGAACACGAACACGGCCCACAGGGCGATCGAAGCCATCGAGCGAAGGCGAGCTGAGAGCCGCTATACGTACCGCCCGGCGTGGTGGTCGTGAATGTCGGAAGGACTAGTGAGAGCGTGGCCAGCGGAAACAGCGCGGCGAGCCCGGAGTTCGCGCCCTCGACGCGAAATGACTGTACCCTGTGGCGCAAGCCGCCCACGAGCAAACAGACGCCGACAACGCCGTTCAGGATGATCATCAACGCGGCGTAGATCGTGTCGCGCGGTAGATGGGCCTGCTCAGACCCGCCGACGATCATCATGGAGAGAATGAGCGAGGCCTCGATCACCGTCACCGCGACGGCCAGCACGAGCGTCCCGAAGGGCTCCCCGACCCGGTGGGCTATCACCTCGGCGTGATGCACCGAAGCGACCACGGCGCCGACAAGAGCAGCGACGCACAGCAGTGTGACGACGATGCCAACGCAAACGACGAGGGCAACGACGAGCAGTACGATTGCGATGCCAGGGATCGCCCATGTCCACGTCGGCATGCCTGCCCCATTCTAGAGGAGACGGGATGGATCCGGACGACTTGCTGGCGGGCGGCTGTCGTGCCCAGAATAGATCGACGAGATCCAAACGTCGCAACCATGCGCGGGGAACTTGAGCGAGGTCGGGAGTGCTATGCGCAGCGAAAGTGGGCGGACGCCTACGATTTGCTCTCGTGCGCCGATCGGGCCACGCCCCTCGTCGGTCAAGATCTCGAGCTCTTGGCCTTGGCGGCGTATCTGGTCGGTCGCGACGAAGACTATCTGACCGCGCTCGAGCGCGCACATCAAACATATCTGGACGCTGGCGAAAGCGTGCGGGCTGTCCGCTGCGCGTTCTGGGTTGGTCTGCGTCTTCTCTTTCGCGGAGAGACGGGGCGCGCGACCGGGTGGCTCGCCCGTGCCCAGCGGCTGCTGGACCGCGAGACGCACGAATCCGCCGAGCGGGGCTATCTGTTGTTGCCGGTCGTGGAACAGCAGCTTGCCGCCGGCGACTGCGAGGCTGCATACGCGACCGCAGCGAGCGCCGCCGAGATCGGCGAATGCTGCCGAGACGCAGACCTGATCGCCTGCGCCCGGCACCAGCAGGGTCGCATTCGACTGCAGCAAGGGCAGGTCGAGCGGGGACTGGCGCTGCTGGACGAGGTCATGGTCGCAGTCACGGCAGTGGAGCTGTCACCACTCGTGACGGGTTTGATGTACTGCAGCGTGATCCGAGCGTGTCAGGAGGTGTTCGCATTCGGCCGCGCCGGCGAGTGGACCGCTGCGCTGGCACGGTGGTGCGACGCACAACCTGACATGGTCGCCTTCACGGGGGTCTGCCGAGTACATCGCGCCGAGATCATGCAGCTGCACGGCGCCTGGCAGGACGCGATCGAGGAGGCCCGGCGCGCCCGCGAGCGTTCCCAGGGAGTCGACCAGCAGGCGGCCGCCGCGGCGTTCTATCAACAGGCCGAGGTGCACCGCCTGCGTGGGGAGTTTGCAGCGGCCGAGGAAGCGTATCGAAGCGCCAGCCAGGGGGGCTTCGAGCCACAGCCGGGGCTCGCGCTGATGCGGGTGGCACAAGGACGCCACGATGCAGCGGCCGCGGCGATCCGCCGCAGCGCTGAGCGCGGCCACGCATCGACTGCAGCGCGCGAGGCTCCTGCCTGCATACGTCGAGATCATGCTGACCGTCGGCGACATCGAAGAAGCGCGGAGAGCCGGCAGCGAGCTGGCCGAAATCGCGGAGACCTTCGACATCGACGTACTGCGTGCGATGGCTGCACAGGCACGCGGCGCGATCGACCTGGCGGAAGGCGACACTCGGGCTGCGCTCGGTCCATTGCGTCGCGCTCTCGACGTGTGGCGACAGGTCGAGGCGCCCTACGAGGCGGCGCGCGTGCGGGTGCTGATGGGAATGGCGTGCCGCTCACTTGGGGATGACGAGGCCGCCGAGCTCGAGTTCGGTGCGGCCCGAGCCGTATTCGAGAAATTGGGAGCCGAGCCAGGCCTCGCCCGTACTCACGCGCTCGCCCAGGGAGCAGCGCCTGCTCATCACCATCATGGGTTGACGGGACGCGAGCTGCAGGTGCTACGCCTGGTCGCCACCGGTAAGACGAACAAGGCCATCGCCACCGAGCTGGTCTTGAGTGAGCGGACGATCGACCGGCATGTGAGCAATATCTTTACAAAGCTGGACGTTCCCTCTCGCGCGGCCGCCACGGCCTACGCGTACGCGCACAAGCTCGTCTGAGTGACCGCGCATGGGTGAAACTACCCACGCGCGCCCGTCTTGAAAATTGGGTGCTTCGGCGATGCGCGACCCTGTCTCTTTGCCGCAGATTGCGACTATGGATCACGACGGCAAAGACACGAGACAGGAGGAGATTCGCACATGAACAAGGTCTACGACGCGATCGTCGTCGGCGCGCGCTGTGCAGGCTCTCCGATCGCCATGCTCCTTGCTCGGAAAAACTACAACGTCCTCGTGGTCGACCGGGCGACGTTCCCGAGCGACACGATATCGACGCATCTCGTCCATCCGCCCGGAGTGGCCGCACTGCGACGGTGGGGCCTTCTCGACCGGCTCGTCGCAACCGGATGCCCGCCCATCGACGTGTATGCGTTCGATTTTGGACACTTCACGATCTCGGGTGCACCCGGGACTGACGAGACCCCGGTCGCGTACGGCCCCCGGCGGACCGTGCTCGACAAACTGCTCGTCGACGCGGCGTCCGAGGCGGGCGCCGAGGTTCGCGAGGGGTTCACCGTCGATGAGGTCGTCATCGACGATGGCCGCGTCACCGGCGTTCGAGGCCACGGCAAGGGTGGCAAGAACGTCACCGAGCGCGCTCGGGTAGTCATCGGAGCGGACGGCTTGCAGTCGGTCGTTGCGCGAGCCGTCAGGCCCACTCAGTACCACGAGAGGCCGCGGCTGCTGTGCGGCTACTACAGCTACTGGAGCGGGCTGCCGATGAACGGTCGCTTCGAAGTCGTCATCCGCCCGCAGCGGTCGTTCGCGGCGTGGCCCACGCACGACGATCAGACCTTGCTCGTGGGCGGCTGGCCCTTTGCGGAGTTCGAAGCCAACAAGAAAGACATCGAAGGCAACTTCCTCGCGATGCTGGACCTGGCGCCACACTTCGCCGACCGGGTACGCGCAGCCCGCCGCCAGGCGCGCTTCGTCGGCACGGCCGTGCCGAACTACTTCCGCCAGCCCTTCGGCCCGGGCTGGGCGCTCGTGGGGGACGCTGGCTACAACAAGGATTTCATCACCGCCCAGGGGATCCAGGACGCCTTCCGCGACGCCGAGCTATGCGCCACCGCGCTCGACCAGGCGTTCTCCGGCGCGCGCACCTTCGACGCCGCGATGAGCGAGTACCACTCCACTCGTGACCAGCACGTTCTGCCGATGTACGAGTTCACGTGCGAGCTCGCGACCCTTGCGCCCCCGCCCCCGGAGCTCCAGCGGCTGCTGGCGGCCATGTACGGCAACCAGGAAGCCATGGACGGGTTCGCGCGAGTCAACGCCGGAGTGACGTCGCCAGCCGACTTCTTTTCCGAAGAAAGCGTCGGACGGATCGCGAAAGCCGCTAATTCATGCCGTCGCGGCGGCGCGACCTCCTCTCTCGCCGAAACTTGAGGTCGTTCACCGCGCGACCCACGCACCGCCCCTGGTCGAGCCCGTGAACGATGGCTGGCCGGAAGTGGATGCCACCGTAGAGGCGCGAGATGGCGGCCTCGCCAGCGGCCTGGAAGAACGACTTGAAGGCTCGCCGGGAGACCGCGGCTCTCGTGAGTGCGGTCGACGAAGGCGTGATCCCAGCTCCTGCCCGGCGACGATCGAGGTGGGATTAGGGCCGAGGAAGCGGAGCTCCGAGTAACGAGTAATACGAAGCGAGCATCGCGATCTCTTCGTCGGTCAGCTGACGGGCCACGCTGCGCATCTGCTCGCTGATGTCGTTGTGTCGGTTGCCCGCCTTGAATGCCTGCATCTGCTGTTCGAGATAGGCGCGCTGCTGGCCGCGCAGTTCCGGCGCGCCAGGCGTGAGGCCCTGCGGCCCATGGCATGCCGCACACGACGCAATGCTGCGCATCGGGTTGCCGACTTCGATCAGATTCCGCACGGCCGGATCGGCAGCACGCGGCGTGGCCACGGCCCCGGCGAAGGGATTCGACAGGACAGCATAGTGCGTCGCAAGGTCGAGCATCTCCTCTTGCGACAACGGGGCAACGAACACACCCATGACGGCGGCATCACGCTTGCTGCTCTTGAAATCCTCGAGTTGCTTGTAGATCGCGGCCACGCTCTGACCGACCAGATTCGGGATTGCCGCGTCGGCGCTGACGCCCCTCGCGCCGTGGCAGTTGTTGCAGGAGGCAGCGAGCGCGGCGCCTCGAACGGCGTCGCCCAGAAAGAGGGGTGCCCTCGGAAGAAACACGGAATATTACCGGCCAATCGTTTAACGTCGATGCGGATTGATGCGGACTAGGGTCGCCGACCGGCTGCTCTTGCCGCTTGGTCCTCGGCAACCGTCTTCAGTGAATCCTGTTCCAGGGTAAGGACGTGCTTGGCGATAACTCGATAGGTCCACTGGCCAGGGGCCGTCTCGCTGTTGAACTGCGCGTCCGTAAGGCCGATGAGTGATCCTATGAACCGCGCCCGTTCCGCAAGCCACTCGGCCACCAGGCGTTCCATCGGCGATGTCGGGTTCCGCGACTCGTAGCGCCCTTCGAGGACTTGCCCTGTATGGATCTTTTCGTGGTCGATGTCGTTCGTGATCAGCGTCCACACATCCTTTCCTTGTGCACACGCGTGCGACGATGGCATCGTAAGTTCCCTATCCGACGCTTCGAGCAAAGCGTCCATGGTCCGCATCGTCTGCTCCATCAACTCACGGATCGCCTCCCGGACGGTCGCCGCCATTTGTTCCTCCTCCCGCGATCCATCACCGATCGCGATCTCCGACTGCTGACGCAGCGCATTCGCCGCGCATCGTAACACCGGCAACCTGCGCGTGCGGAGAGCAGGAGGAGCAGAGCCTCGTCTTCTGTCCCTGCGGTGGCGCTGCTGCGCATGGGCGTGCGCAGGAGGCGGGAGTCAGGCATCATCGCGGCATGAACTCACCCGGGCTCTCGACCGTGCGGACGATGTGTCCGATGAACTGTCATCCCACGCTGTGCGGCATGCTGGTCGACATCGAGGATGGTCGCGTGCTCGGCGTGCGGGGCGACCCCGACAACCCGGACAGCCAGGGGTTCCTCTGCGTACGCGGCCAGGCCTCCCACGAGATCATCGGCAATCCGACGCGCCTGCTCCATCCCCTCGTGCGCGCGCGCCGCGACCAGGCCTTCCGCGAGGCGTCATGGGACGAGGCGCTCGACCTGGTAGCCGAGCGCATGCGGGAGTTGGGCGGCGAGCGGGTCGGCGTCTGGACGGGGCACGGGCTGGCGGCCACCAACTACGGCACCCGGCTGTCAGGGCACCTCGCGCGGCGCTTCGCCAACCTGTGGGGCTGCCAGTCGTGGAGCGGCACGATGATCTGCTGGGGGCTCGGCGCCTACGGGCTCGGCTTCACCGGCATCCTGGAAACCAACACCAAGGAGGACATGGGCGCGCACGCGAACCTCGTCGTGCTGTGGGGCGCGAACCTCGCCTCCCAGCCGAACACGGCGCGGCACGTAGCGGCGGCGCGGCGGCGCGGCGCCTCCATCATCACGATCGACGTCAGGCAGACCGAGGCCGCCGCCCAGTCCGATGAGACCTTCATCGTGCGTCCGGGCAGCGATGCGGCGCTGGCGCTCGCGATAATGCACGTGATCGTGGCGGAGGAACTGTGGGACCGCGAGTTCGTGGCCCGCCACACGGTGGGCTTCGACGTCCTGGCTGGCCACGTCGCCAGTCACTCGCCGGCGTGGGCGGCCGAGATCACGAGCGTGCCGGCCGAGCGCATCGCCGCGCTCGCGCGCCGCTACGCGCGGACCCGCCCTGCGATGATCGTGCTCGGCGGCAGCAGTCTGCACAAGGGCGCCAACGGCTGGAACGCCGCCCGCGCGATCGGTTGCCTGCCGGCCCTCACCGGCAACGTCGGGATTCCGGGAGGCGGCTTCGGGCCCCGCCACGGCAGCAGTTCCCACGGCCAGCGCCTGTCGAGCATCACCGCGGAGGACCGGCGGCCGCCCGGAGCCTGGATCCCGAGCCAGATGCCGCTCGTGACCGAGGCCATGCTCGACGGCCGGGTGCGCGCCATGCTCCTGCTCGGCACGAACATGCTGTCGTCCTATGCAGATGCCGGCCGAGTGGCCGAGGCGCTCGCCCGCCAGGACCTGGTAGTGTCGTACGACCTGTTCCTGAGCGACACTGCGCGCCGCTTCGCCGACGTCGTGCTGCCGGCCACCGCGTGGCTCGAGGAGCTCGGGTGCAAGAGCACCAACACGCACCTCTACCTCATGCCGAAGGTGCTCGACCCACCGGGCGAGGCTCGGCCAGTCGTCTCGGTCCTGCGCGAGCTGGCGCGGCGGCTCGACGTGGCCGACTACTTCCCGTGGGACAGCGAGAGCGGTCCGCTCGACGCCATCCTCGACAATCCGGCGACCGGCCACGCGACCGCGGCCGCGCTGGCGGCGGAGGGCGGCATGCGCGCCCTGCGCATCTCCCACGTCGCGCACCCGGATCTGAAATTCCCCACGCCGTCCGGCAAGATCGAGCTGGACTCCGCGCGAGCAGCCGAGCTCGGCCTGCCCTCGCTCCCCGTGCACGCGCCGCCGGCCGCCTCGTCGTATCCGCTCACCCTGTGCCAGGGCCGCACGCTTGAGCCACTTCCACGGCTTCTACGATCACGGTCGCGCGCTGCCCAGCCTCGCCAAGGCCGATCCCGAGCCCGTGCTCTGGATCTCCACGGCCGATGCGGCTGCCCGCGGCGTGACCGATGGCGCCGCCATTCGCATCGTGAACGAGCGGGGCACGATGGCGGCCAGGGCCCGCGTGACCGAGCGCATCCCGGCGGGCACCGTGTGGATGCGCGACGGCTGGCTCGGTCTCAACGATCTGACGGGAGGCGACCCCGCCGTCCCCGATGCCGCCGTGGACGAGTTCCAGGCCCTCGGCTTCTCGGGCGGCCAGGCGACCTTCGATGCGCGCGTTGAGGTCCAAGCTGGGCCTTCACGCTGAATGCAGACAGAATCTGTCGAAATGAACGAGGCAAGTCAGACATTCGTGGCAGACGCCTCGATGAACGGGCCCATCCTCTATTAGCGACTCCAGGTATTAGCGATTCCAGGGCGGGAGGTCGTTGAACGACGGCCGAAACGCTCGGTCGCGGCACCGCGACGATTCGGCTATGGGACGCGGGCAGCCTGAGCGGCATGCCGATCCACCTTAGCCACGGCCGCTCGCTGGCGCTCGTACCAGCGAGACATCAACTCCATCGCAAGCCATGCCGCGGAGCAGCCGACCAAGAGCGATACACGTCCGGTCCCCCAGCCCCAACGGTCGACGATCCAGGCGAATATCGTCGGGGCAGCCGCATTCACCACCAGCACGGGCGTGGCGATCAGGCCGAGCACGGCGCCATACCCCTTGGCGCCGAATAGCGCGAGTGGTACCGCGCCCCGGACAATCGTGATCACGCCCTGTGAGGCCCCCATGAGCAGCGTGAACGCGACGACCAGCGGCAGGCTGCTGCTGCCCGCCACCAACAGGACCAGCGAGGCAGGCAGGATGCCGATCGCAATGCGGCCTACGGTGATCGCGCGCAGGTTCCGCGCGAAGACGATCTCGACCACCCGCCCTCCGAACTGTGCCACGCCCTTCAGGGAAGCGACCCAGACGGCGGCCGCGGTCGCCAAGCCCGCGGCCTCCAGCAAGGGAACGAGTTGCACTGAGACCACACCGAACACGAACCCGTTGAGAGACATGATGAGCGCGAAGAGCGCGATGGCGACCGAGCGTGTCGTCCCCTCGAGCGGAGGCCCGTCTGGAGACGCGACGGGGCCGCCGGCCGGCCCAGCGTTTCGGTCCGACTCGCGTCGCGCGAGACCGAACCAGTGCAGCGGCAAGCAGACCACCAAGTTGATGAGCGCGAACACGACGAGGGTTTGCCGCCAGCCCAGCTGTTCGTTCAGCGCGTGGCCGACCACCCAGAACACCGACGAGGCGAACGCCCCGAACAACGTCAGGTACGAGATGGCCTTCCGTCCGCGCGACGGCGCAACCTGCACCAGTGCGGCGAACGCTGCGTCGTACAGGCACAACCGCATCCCGACACCCAGGAACGCCCAGACCGCCAGGTAGACGGCTTCGCTGCGCACCTGCGACAGCGCGAAGAGACCGGCGGAGACAAGACCGGTGCCGAGCGTCATCACGGCGCGCGCGCCGTGGCGATCGATCGCGCGGCCCACGGCACTCGAAACGACGCCCATCGCGAGCAGCGCGACGGTGAAGCCGAGGAAGACGAAGCCGCGGCTCCAACCGGTGTCCCGACCGATCGGCCCCGCAAGAACCCCGAGGCAGTAGTAGCTGGTCCCCCAGGCGGTAATCTGCGTGATGCCCAGCGCGAGAACCGCGCCCACCATGGGGTCGCTGAGTCGCGCGGGCCATCCGGCGACCCGAATTACTGACCTCCCATCGCGTTCCCGGTTTCCTCGGGCACGCCGATGCCGAACGTTTCCTGGAAACCGCGCTTCCCCGACGCGGTGACAATCACCGCGCCGCCGTTCTTCATCCTCTCGGTCCAGCCGAGATCGAAGCACCGTTTCGTCAGCGCGGCCCCGACCGCGCCCGCGATGTGTGGCCGTCGTTCGGTCCAGTCGATGCATAGTCGGCAAAAGTGACGGCGTTTTGAACTCACTGCGGACAGGTCGATGCCGAACTCCGTGAGGAATCGGGTCCCCGCCTGGCGTGATCTCAGCGGCCTCGTCGCCGACCACGATGTATTCATGCGTGATCAAGGAATCGGTGAGATCAACGCTGAGACGACCGGCAAGGTGGTCGTAGCAGATTCGGGCCGCGCTCAGCTCGCGTGCTCGACGGGAGAGGGGACGGTATCGCGGCCTGTTTTCGAGCGCAACGGCCATTATCCCGTCAAGCATCTGCGCGATCCTCGGCGACGCGAGGCGGAAATAGCGGTACCGACCGTCCCGTATCGGCGCAACCAGTCCCGCCTCGGCGAGTTTCGCCAAATGCGTGCTGGCTGTCTGAGGCGTAACACGCGCAGCATAGGCCAGTTCGGTCGCGGTAAGAGCGCGGCCATCGAGAAGCGCAGAGAGCATGGTCGCCCTTGCCGGCTCTCCAACCAGCCCGGCAATCTCGGCTATCAATGGCCCGGGAATCATCTGCTCAATGTAGCACCCGAGTACGGCAGGCCTCCCGGTAGACGCTTCGATCATCGTCGAAGTGCTCATCGGCGCGCCCGACCGTTTCGGAGGTAAGATCGCCCATGATTTAGATTGGTCCGCTTGCGGCGCGTGGCGAATGGCTCTTGACTGGGCGCGGGACGCCGCATAGCCGGACGTGGAGGAGGTGACCATGCTGGAAGGGAAAACGCGCATCCCGCCGGTCGACGTGGAGACGCTCCCGGACGACCTGCGCGAAGTGCTCGAGGAACAGCGCAAGCTCCGGGGCGCCCCGCTCTATCCGTACCTCTTCTACGCGCGCAACCCGGAGTACTTCCGCGCCGCGCAGGGCATGTGGACCGCCCTCCAACAACACACGAAGCGCGTGCCCGGTACGCTCAGGGCGCTGCTCAACCGTCGCGTCGCCTGGTGGAACGGCTGCGAGTTCTGACAGGACGCCAATGCTGCCGTGGGCAGCAGGCTCGGCGTCTCGACGGAGAAGCTCGAGGCGCTCAACGACTACGCGAAGAGCGCGCTCTTCAGCGACGCGGAGAAGGTGGCGCTCGAATACGCCGACGCGATCACGGAAACGCGCCGCGACGTCGACGACGAGCTGTTCGCGCGGGTGCAACGGCACTACGACGACGACACCATCGCGGAGCTGACGATGATCATCGCGTGGGAGAACGCATCCTCGCGCTTCAACCGGGCGTTCCGCATCCCATCGCAAGGGTTCTGGAAGCGATGAAACAAAGGATTTCTTCATGTAATGGGCTTCCCGCTCTGCTTTCAAATCACCACGTGAGCTCACGTGCTAAAATCAAGCCCGTCGCTGATGTTCAGTCGCATTCCGCGTCCCGTCACACCGGCCCTCATCCGTGCAACACAAGACCTACAGCGAAGACCGAGCTCTGGCTCAAGTGCTGGCGGACGTGCTTGGCAACGTCGGATATGTACAGTAGAAGAGCGGCGCATGGAGGCTGTGATAGCGCGACTGCGTGAATCGGCGAGAACGCTCTGGGCTTTGCTTTCTGGTGCTGCTCGCCGGCCCCGGTCGGCTCGCCGCGCAGGACAGCGCCTCGCGCCTCTTCCCCGCGTCCGCGGACAATGGCGGGCCGGCGCCGAGCGAGACCGCCTCGTTGACGCGATCGTTTCCGGTCTACCGCCTGCTACCGGAGGAATCTCGCGATCACGAGCCCTGGATGGCCTCCGCGGACCTCGGGACGGACGCACCGCTGAGGCTTGGGCTGGGCCCTCAGCGCCCGACCGGGACGCCGCTCACGGCCACCGACGCCCTCTCGTTACGGGCCATCGAACCGGCTGACTGGACGCAGCCCTGCGCGACGCACCGGCTGCTGTCGGCCGATTCCAGCGAGTGCGAGCGACGCATGGCGTTCGCGGGTCCAACGATGGACGCCCCTCCACGGCCCGACCAGGCCGAAGCCGAGGTACCGCGGTGGGCATTCCTGGAGCGTCACCGGCTGCTCCTTTCGACACTCGTTCCGATCGCGGGGTTGGCGTCGGTCACGGCAAACTCGCTCATCGGGTATGACACCGATCACGGCTTCCAGGTCACGCCACGAGGCATGGTTCGGTCCCAACACGACCAACGGCGGCGCGGACAAGGCCTCCCACCTCACCGATTACTTCATCGTCGCCAGTCTGTTTGCGGACGGCTACAGAGTGCTCGGTTACTCGGAGAACGCGGCGATCCTGTGGGGCTTCGGCCTGGCGCTCGTCACGGGGCTCGGGAATGAGGTGAGCGACGGGTTCACGAGGCACGGTTTCTCGTGGGAAGATTTCGCGATGGACGCAGCCGGAGCCACGGTGGCGAGCGTGATCTCGGTGACCCACACCAGGGACCTCTTTGGAATGCGAACGTCCCACCTACCCGGCTCTACCTACACCCACGACGTCTTCTCGGCCGATTTCAAGATCTCCGGGCTCGGCCGGCGTCTGGGAGTCAACATCGGGCCTCTGCGCTGGCTGCTTCTCTCGGTCACGTACGGCTCCAAGGGTTACCGCGTCTCACCCCCGATCGAACTCCAGCGCCAGGTCGGCTTCGAGGTCGGTCTCAACCTTCAGCAGATCCTGAACGACCTCGGAGTGAAGCGGAACACGTGGTGGGGCTACACGCTTCATCTCATAGATTATGTCCGGTTCCCGTTCACCGCGGTAGGGATGCGCTACGACCTGAACCACGGCAAGTGGCACGGTCCCAATGGCGGCAATTTCGACTAGAAGAGAGCGGGCGAGTCCGCCCGAGCAACGACGAGCTCCGCGAGCGCTATCACTGGGAAGTCGGTCGAAACCCGCTCTGACGCGGTTCGCGGGGTCGTCCTAACCGATGACGATGCCCGCCGTCTCGCGACGCAACATCGCGATCAGGCTCGCCGCGACGGTGTGGATATCCTCCGCGCGTACGACGCGCGGCCTGGCCATCAGCTCGAAGACGCCGGCCCGCGAGCGTACCGTGAAGCCCATCGTGCGCCCGGCGCTTCCACGCGGGGGGCGCATGACGCGGACGTGAGTGGCGTCGAGTCCCGGGCCGGCCAGGGCCGCCGCGATCACGACGTTGACACCCTCGGGGAAGCGCAGCCCGACCTCCCGCGCGGTGCCCTCGAATAGGAGCTCGGGCTCGGACGCCTCCCCGGCGCCGAGATCGATGAAGACGTCCAGGCCTTCCAGGCCCCCGGCCATGGCGGTCGCGATGCCATCGAACGCGGCCAGCGCACCCGGCGCGATGCGCAGCGCGTGTCCAGTGGACGTCGAGATGCCGCGGATCTCGCGCTCGAGGATCGGATCGGCGAGAGGGATCGGACTCACCGCCCACACCTCGCAGCGCTCCAGAGCCGCCGGCACGAGGGCGCGGAAGGCTGCCGGACCGCCCGCCTCGATGATCAGATCGTGGCCGCCCGCGAGGAACCTGTCGGCGATGTCGGTCACCGGGAACCCGTCGAGATCGCGTGGGGCACGAGCGAGCACCGCCGCCAGCGAATGAGCTCCGGCCTTTCCGGCAAGCAGCGCGCGTGCCACGGGACGGCCGATCGCCCCGCACCCGATGAGGCCGACCCGTTTCATTCTCCGTACGATACAGCGTGCGTCTACCCATGGCTGCGGCTGACCGCGGGCCGCGCGGCGGTGCTGTCGCCGCGCGGCCCGCGGCGAGCTAGGCGCCCGCCTGCCAGCGGCGGATGATCTCCGCGAGACCGCCCGCATAGAGCCAGATAGCGACAGCCGCCCACCGCGTGATGACGGCGAGGGGCAGCAGGAACCAGTTGATCCTGCCGATGTGGAACTCTGGATGGAGGCGCGTGTTGTTGATCCGCATGATCTGGATGCAGCCGATGCCCTGGTTGATCAAGTAGAAGACCGAGCCGGCCAGCCAGATGATGAACGGCGACGTCTGCAGCACCATCCACATGCCGGCGAGCACGGCCAGCGTCACGACGACGAAGTACCAGAAGCGATATGGCCGGTCGCGCAGGAAGGGCGGCAGCACGGCGTGGAAGAACCGGTGCAGCGGGCCCTTCTGCAGCCGCGTCGTCGCGATCGCGTCACACGTCGTCCGGCCGATGAACGTGTCGTAGATCGGGAACTGCGCGTCGTAGAGGGTGACCATGATGAAGAGCAACATCAGCCATCCGGCCATCCCTCCGAGGACGCCGCCGGCCACCGTCGCCATCTGGATTGCGACCTCTGCGCCCGCAGGGACCTTGCCCGTCTTGAGGAATCCGTCGTGGAGATACGCGTACCCCGCGACGGAATAGAGATAGACCATGATGATGCCGCCGATGAATCCCCACCAGAGGAAGAGGCTGTAGCCGCCGAGCTTCACCCACTGATGCATCTTGCGGCGCTCGCCGGCATCGCCCGTGTCCCACTTGAGCTCCTCGACCGTGACGGTCTCCGGAGGTCGTAGTGGTCCGGTCACCTGGCCGGCGAACTTGCCCATCGCGAACCCGGCACCGATCACCCAGAAGCTCACGAACATGATGCTGCCGCCCGGCTGTCCGAAGAGCGCCAGCGCGTCCGTCACCGGCAGCTGTGACGGATATCCGCCGCCGGTGAGGAAGGTGATGCCGACGAGCCCCTTAAACACCTCCCAGTAGTGGTGCGACTTGGCCGCGATCGCCACGACCGCCGCGACCAGGATGATGTTGCCCCACATGATGAACAGGAAGAACTTCTGCAGGAAGTTGTAGGTCCGATCGGAAAGGTAGAAGACGACGAGCACGAGCACCAGCGCGAGCACCGCCCAGACATACTGCGGCGGCAAGGTCGAGCCGGGCAGGAGCGTCTGTGTCGAGACGCCGGTGAAGCGCTGTGCGGCGATCGCCGCCCCGCCCAGCCAGGCCGGCCAGCCGGAGATGAGCAGGGTGATGCCGGCCCAGTACCACGGCCAGAAGCCCTTCGGGCTCAGCTCCGAGGTCGCGGCGAAGAACGACCGCCCCGTGTTCATGCTGTACTTGATGCACTCGTAAACGAGCGCGGCCTCGAGCACGACGGACACCAGCATCAGCCAGTGCATGTGGAACGTGCCGCGCGCGCCGATGTTCGGCAGCAGGTACGCTTCGCCGCCGCCCACCGAGATGCCGAAGTTGATCGCCTGGGGCCCGAGCATGGCCATCATCCCGGCCATCGTCAGCGGGAAGGGGTCGGGAACTCTGTGCGTCGGCCGCGTGTCGGACGCGGCCACCGTGGACTGCCACGGTCGTCGTGGCCATAGAAAACCTCCTTGCGTGAGAGGTTCGGGCTCGTCGTGAGCACGTGGGAGCGTGCGTCGCGGGCGGCGGCCCGCGCGAGGGCGGAACGGACTGTCCTCGAACCCGAACCCGATCCAGGGGCATGGAGCAGTCCCCCCGAGGGCCGGACGGTCACGAAGGTGGCGCGATCATCGAGCGCCTACGACGACGACGTTGTCAAGCTATCGGCGCCCCGCCGCGGATGAGGCTAAGATTGAGCAGGCGCCCAGTGAGCTGCCCATTCTGCAGACACGAGAACCCTGCCGGCGCGAGGTTCTGCAACGACTGTGGCGCGAACCTCGCGGCGCCGACAATCACCCGCGAGCCGCGCTCCTACACGCCGCGGCATCTCGTCGAGAAGATTCTTGCGTCTCAGAGTGCGCTCAGGGGCGAGCGCAAGCTGGTCACCGTCCTCTTCGCCGACGTCGTGCGCTCGATGGAGCTCGCGGAGCGCGTCGATCCCGAGGAATGGCATCGCCTGCTCGATCGCCTGTTCCGGATCCTTGCGGGCGGCGTTCACCGATACGAGGGCACCATCAACCAGTACACCGGTGACGGCATCATGGCGCTCTTCGGCGCCCCGATCGCCCACGAGGACCACGCCCAGCGCGCCTGTGCGGCCGCCCTGGATCTGGCGCGCGAGCTCGGCGCGCTCGCCGACGACGTGCGGCGCGAGAGCGGGCTCGAGTTCGCGATGCGGATGGGCCTGAACTCCGGCGAGGTCGTCGTCGGCCGGATCGGCGACGACCTGCGCATGGACTACACCGCGCAGGGGCACGTGGTCGGGCTCGCCGCCCGGGTGCAGCAGCTGGCGCCACCAGGCGGCGTCACTGTGACCGAGCACACCGCGCGCCTCGCGGCGGGCTTCTTCGACTTCCTCGACCGTGGCGAACAGAGTCTCAAGGGCGCAAGCGTTCCCGTGCGCGTGTTCGACCTGCGGGGTCCGGGCCCGATCCGCAGCCGCTTCGAGAGCTCCCGGGCGCGTGGCTTCTCGCGCTTCGTCGGCCGCGAGCACGAGCTCGCTCTGCTCGAGATGGCGCTGCGCGAGGCGCAGTCAGGTCGACCGAAAGTCGTCCTGCTTACCGCGGAGCCGGGCGCCGGAAAGAGCCGTCTCTGTCACGAGTTCGTCGAGCGCAGTCGCGGCGTGGCGCTTCACTATGCCCGCGCGCTCTCTCACGGGCACATGATTCCCTTTCACGCGATCGTCGCGCTTGCGCGCAGTCTCTTCGGTGTCGGCGAAGGGGCGTCACCTTCGGACGTCCTCGACGCCGTGAGACGCAGTCTCGGGAACGCGCAGCCCGACCCGATCGCCCTCGATTTGTGGCTCGACCTTCTCGGGGTGTCCGATCACGTCCCTGCGCCTTCGGCACTCGATCCTGAAGCGCGCCGCGCACGTCTCTTCCGGTCACTTCTCGATCTGATCCGGGCTCGCGCTCGGCGCGAGCTCACGTTGCTCTGGCTCGAGGACCTGCACTGGCTCGACCCGGCGAGCGAAGTCGCGCTGGAGATGCTCACCGAGCGACTCCTGGCCCCGGAGTCCGCCGGTAGCAGGATCCTGCTGCTCGCGACCACGCGGCCAGAGTATCGGCCCGTGTGGTCCTCACGGGTCGAGGGTCTCGCGCTTGCGCCCCTCACTCTGCAGGACTCCCGGACATTGCTCGACGACTGGCTCGGATCCGACGACATGCTCGCGCCGCTGCGCGCCCGGATCGAGGCCCGGGCTCGCGGCAACCCCCTCTTCGTCGAGGAGATGATTCGCTCGCTCGTCGAGCGTGGCGTGCTGCGTGGTGAACGCGGCGCCTATGCGGTGGCCGGCCCGATCGAGGAGATCGCGCTGCCCGAGACCGTTCAGGCCGTCCTCGCGTCGCGCATCGATCGGCTCGCGGACCGCGACAAGGACGTGCTCCAGGCCGCGGCCGTGGTCGGGCGCGACGTGCCAATCGCAGTTGCTGCGCGCCGTGGTCGATCTGCCCGCGCCCGAGCTCGCCGCGTCGCTCGCGCGCCTTTCGACAGCCGAGCTTCTCGGTCCCGCCGAGTCGCCGGGAGAGCACGCCTTCCGGCATCCTCTCGCGCAAGAGGTCGCCTACCGCACACAGCTTCTGGATCGCCGGCGCGGAACCCACGCCGCCATCGCGCGAGCCTTGCTCACCATCCACGGAGCTGCGGCCGCCACGCACGCCGCGCTCCTCGCCCATCACTTCGATGAAGCCGGCGAGCGTCTCGAAGCGGCACGCTGGCACGAGCAGGCGGGCCGACGCGTTGCGCGCAGCGACCCGGCGGATGGGGTGAGACACTGCCGTCGGGTCACCACGCTCCTCGCCGCCGTTCCGGAGTCCCGCGAGACCCTGATGCTCGAGCTCACTTCGCGCATCGCGCTGCTCGAGATCGGCCGCATCGCCGGAATCGAGGAGCCTGAGGCACGCGACCTCTTCGACGAGGCGCGCGCGGTCGCCGAGCGACTTCAAGACAACGCAGGCCACGCGTTCCTGCTCACGTCCTACGGACGCCTGTGCGGGCTCGCGGGCGACGTGGGGCAGTATCTCGCATGCGCGGAGCGCGCGACGCAGCTTGCCGAAGGATCCGACGCAATGTTCGAGTTCGAGATGCGCTCGGTGCTCGCCCACGCACAGCTTGCGGTCGGCCGCCTCGCCCCCGCCCGTGCGACCGCCGAGCGTGCTCTGGCCGAGATCGCGCGGGTTGCCGGACTGCGGGAGGCGATCGGACGTTCCACCGCACCTGGCCTGTGCCGCGTCTGGTGGGCGCTGGCGAGCGCACACCTCGGGCGCACGGCCGAGGCTGAGGCCGCCTTGCAAGCACTCCTGGTCGAGGAGAGCGAGCGCGCGCTCCAGACCCTCTATGGGACTCACGCATTCCTTTGCGAGGTGCTGCGCCTGCGTGGTGATCTACCGGGCGCGCTCGCCCACGGCCGCCGGGCCGTCGAGCTCGCGGAAGAGCGCGGAAGCCTGTTCTCTCGGGTGGAGGCCGCGGCGTTTCTCGGCGCTGCGGAGCTCGCGGACGGCGACCTTATCGCGGCCACGAGTGTGCTCGAGCGGGCGCTCGCGCTCGCTCGCAGTCGACGCACCGCGCTGTGGTACGAGCCGCGCATCCTCGCGACGCTCGCGGACGCGAAGCTGGCCGCCGGTGACCATTCGGGAGCGCGCGCGCTCCTCTCTGAGGCGCGCGAGCTCGTCGATCAGGGACGAGGCTGGCGGCTTGGCGCCTTCGATGTCGCGCTGGCGTGGGTTCGCCTCCTGGCCTCGGAGTCCGCCTCCGACCGCACCGCGATCGAGAGCGCGCTCGACTCCCTCGACGCCCTCACGGCCGAGCTGGGCTCCGTTCCCTATCGGCGCATCGCTGCGCTCGAGCGCGCACGCGTCGGCACGTAATCCTCAATCGATCTGAGCTAGTGTCGGAAGCCATTCACCCGCAGAGGGAGCATGATGAAGTACATCTGTCAGGTATATCTTGTCGTGACGAGCATCGAGGTGCGCCCGATCAAGACTTCGCCTGTGAGGAGAGTGCGATGAAGTTCATGTTCACGATCTACCACGACGAGAACGTGCTGGACGCGATGCCCGAGAAGGAGATGCAGGCTCTTGTCGACAGCGCAATCGAGTACGCCGAGGAGATCCGACGGAGCGGCCACTACATCGCCTCGAACGCTCTGCAGCGGACCGAGACGGCCCGGACCATCCGCGTCCGCGGCGGCAACGTCTCCACCACCGCCGGCCCCTTTGCCGAGACAACGGAGCAGCTGGGTGGATTCTTCGTCATCGACGCCAAGGACATGGACGAGGCCTGCGCGCTCGCCGCGAGGTTCCCACCGGCGCGCGTCGCGGTGATCGAGGTCCGGCCGGTCCAGGAGCTGACGCACTCGCATGATCGACGCGGTCTACCAAAGTGAATCGCGCCGCGTCTTCACCCCGCTCATTTCGGATCCTATCCTGGGTCCGAGGCCGCCTGGAGCCCGGGCGCAAAGTCGCGAGAGCTTGAGGAGGAGGGATCACATGGCAACTCACATGGTGGTGAAACACGACGAGTGGCTCAAGGCACGGAAGAGGCACCTGGCGAAGGAGAAGGAGTTCACCCGGATGCGTGACCAGCTGAGCCGTGAGCGGCGCGATCTGCCCTGGGAGCTCGTCGACAAGCCATACACCTTCCAGGGCGAGCACGGGACGCAGACGCTCAGCGACGTCTTCGAGGGACGCGGCCAGCTGGTTATCTACCACGCGATGTTCAACCCCGACACCGCGGGGCCTCATACGCCCTGGACAGCCGACGCGCCCTGCTTCGTCTGCTCCTTCTGGATGGACAACTTCAACGGCATCACCGTTCACCTGAACCACCGCGACATCACAGTGGCCGCGATCTCACGGGCTCCCTATCCGAAGCTTGCCGTCTACAAGAAACGGATGGGCTGGGGCTTTCCGTGGCTGTCATCGCTCGGCAGCGACTTCAACTTGGACTATCGCGTCTCTTTCAACGATGAGACCGAGCAGGTCGACTACAACTACCGGCTCCGCCCGTGGGGGCTGACTGAGGCACCCGGTATCAGCGTGTTCCTGAAGGACGGCGGCCAGATCTACCACACGTATTCAACCTATGAGCGTGGGCTCGACATGTTGAACGTCGCCTATCACTACATGGACCTCGTACCGAAGGGTCGCGATGAGGGCGACGGCGGCGCGATGCAGTGGGTGCGCCGTCGCGACGAGTATCAGGACTGATGTCCGGCGGCCGACTCCTTCTGGCGATCGGGCTCGTCAGGCAAGCGAGGCCGGCCGGATTCTGTCCAGCGTGCCGCCTGCTGATGAAGGCCCTCGACGCCCGACAGGAACTGGCCAAACCGACGGTGGCCGCATTGGTCGTCCTCGCCGTCGCCGGCGTTGCGTGGGCGGTCATGGTCCAGCACTCGCGCTCCATGGCCAGCATGGACGGAATGGACATGGGCCTCGGCCCGATCGAGTCCTTCGCCGCGAGCTGGGTCGTGATGATGGCCGCGATGATGCTGCCCTCGGCGATCCCGGTGGTCCTCGAGTTCGCGCGAACGGCCGAACGGCGAAGAGGATGGCAGGTCGCCACTGGAGTGCTTGCGGGCACGTACCTCGGCGTGTGGCTGCTGTTTGGCGTGGTGTGCTACGCGGTCTACACCGCCCTGAGAATGCCCTGGCCCAACCAGGCTTTCGTCGTTGGACTGGCGCTGGCTCTGGCCGGCGTCTACTCTGTCAGCCCGATCAAACGGGCGAGCCAGGCCCGGTGCCGCGAGCTATGCGCGCTGCATGGGCCGCTTCCCTTCAACCTGATGCGGAGCGCCGCTGTCGCAGGCGCGCGCTACGGCCTCAGCTGCCTTGGGTGCAGCGCGGCGCTCATGGTGGCCATGGTCCTTCTCGGGATGTCCAGCCTGTGGTGGGCGGTGATCCTGGGCATCGTCGTCCTCATCTACAAGCTCGCGCCTCCACTGCGAATGCGATATGAGCTGGTCCTTTCGGCCGCTCTGGTGGCGCTCGGCGTGGCGTACGTGATGATGGCTGCTTGAGAGACGGACAGCGGCGCGAACAGCGGTCGGGCTCGCGACCGCTCAGTCGTACTGAGCCGCCACGCCGTCTCCCTCGTCGCGGCCCCCGCCGGCGATGACCCGCTCCAGCTTGGTCGCCAGGGCGCGATCGAGCTTCAGGAGCTGCGCGTGGTCGGCGCGCGCGCGGTCCAGATCTCCCATCTGGGTGAAGAGAACGCCTCGGTACATGTAGGCCTGCGCCAACTGGGGCTTGAGCTGCAGCGCGCGATCGTAGTGCATGAGGGCGCGGTCGCGGTTGGCGGCACTCTGCATGCGGAGGCTGAAGGCGAGGTTGTTGTGGGCCTCGGCCAGCTGCTCATCGGCGGCCAGCGCCTCCTCGAACTTCTTCTCGGCGTCACCGTACTTCTTGTCGAGCAGGAGCTTCACGCCGGCGTTGTAGGCGGTCACCGCGCGCTCGCGGGGCCCGCCCTTGGGCACCGGCAGCGGGTCGCTCTCGACGGCGCCCGCGCCGGGCGCGGACAGGCTGAGCCCGATCGTCACCAGCACACCCCCGACGAAGCGGGCCCAGCCCACCGCCGCTACCGGCCCAGCATCTTGCGGGCCTGGGCCATCTCCGGCCGCTGGTTGTCGGCCGCGGCGGTCTGCTCCAGCAAACGCTCGGCAAAGAACGTCGCCTTTTTCGCGTCGCCCGCCCGCTCGGCCGCCTGCATGGCGCCCGCGAACGCCCGGTAGCGGTTCGGCTCCTTCGAGAGCACCATCTCGTAGCCGCGAAGAGCCTCGGCGGCCTTGGCGTCGTTCAGGAGCACCAGGGCCAGCACCTCGCGCGCGGGGACGAGGAGGCCCGGCGTGACGACGTGCTTTTCGGTGGCGTCCTCGCGGTCGGCGGCTGCCCGCAGTGTGGCCAGCCCTTCGTCCTTCTTTCCGCCGGCGATGCTGGCCAGGCCGCGCACGACCTCCGCCTGGATGTCGATCTGGTCGGCCCAGTAGGTGATCTTCATCTCCTTCGCGGCGTCGCGGAGCGCCTGGAGTCGGGCGACCTCGACCCCGGCCGCGGCGGCGTCACCGCTCATGGCCGCGCCCAGGCCGCGGGCGAACGCGTTGAGCGCCTCCGCCTGCGGGTACTTCTTCCAGGGATAGGCCTCCGCGGCCGGAACCAAGGTCAGCTTCGCGGCCTCGGCCCAGAGGCCGCGCTCGAGGGCGAGCCGCGCCGGCATCGCCCCATAGGCGTAGGCAGCGGCGACGTTGTCGACCTTGTTGGCCACGCCGACCGCGTGGACCAGCACCTCGGAGGCTGCCTTGTCCTGGCTGAGCTGCAGCTGCGCGTAGACCATGTAGTCGTAGGCGTGCGGGCTCCCCGCCGTGCGGTCGCCGTCCACGCGCGCCGACACGCGGTTGGACTCGACCGAGTCCTTCCAGAAGCCGACGCGGGTGAAGATGTGCGAGGGCATGTGCTGCGCGTGGGCCGCGTCCGGCGCGATCGAGGCATAGCGCCGGGCCGCGTCGAGCCCCTGGGCCGCGATCGGCGGGTAGTCGTAGCTGTGGATGAGGTAGTGCGCGACGCCGGGGTGCTGGGGCTGCTTGGCGAAGATCGGGTCGAGCGTCTTCGCCGCCTTCAGCTGGTTCGTGTACTTCTTGTCGGCCGGATCGAAGGTCGCCGAGAGTATCAGCGCGTGCAGGATCGTCGCCTCGGTGTCCTCGGGATACTTCACGGCCACCGCCTGCATGGCGGCCTCGAGGGCGACCGCCCGCGTGCGGTGGTTCAGCTTGTCCGAGTCCTTGAAGAACACCGCCAGCGCGTCGACGTAATCACGCTCCCGCTGGGTCTTGAGCCCGGCCGCTCGCGCGGCGTCGATCGAGGCTTGGCCATCGGCGAGCACCTTCGGCGGCAGGTTGCCCGGCCACACGAACGGATTGTCGAGGAGCGCCATCGCGTGGCCCCAGTGGGCCATGCCACAGGACGGGTCGGCCTGGAGCACGCGATCCAGCGAGGCCTTGAGCTGCGGCCAGGCGAAGGAGTGGTAGTACGCCATCGATGTCTCGAACTCCTTCTGCGCGGCCGCGTTGCACGAAACCGGGAAGTTCACCTTGCCGAGCTTGGCCGCCCCTGCGGGCGTCTGGGCGCGGGAGGGCAGCGTGGTCGCCAGCGCCAGGAGCAGGACGCCGACCGCCGATGCAAGCGCAATGATTCGAGCCTTCATGATCAATCCTCCGGTAAAGGTCGCCAGGCCATAAGTCCGCTCGCCGCGAGCGGACGCCAAGCATCGTGCGCTGCCCGGGGCGCCGGCGTCAAGCCCAGAGGCGTGCCTTGCCGCGGAGGCGATCACTCAGAACATCCTCTGCCACTATTTGCGCAGTGATCTGAAGCCCGCGCGAACCTCTTCTGAAAAGAGCTGCGGCTGCTCCCACGCCGCGAAGTGGCCCCCTTTGTCGAGCTTGTTGTAGTGGATGAGTCTGGGATATGCCCGCTCTGCCCAGCTCCGCGGGGCGGGATACAGCTCGTCCGGGAAGACGCTCACGGCAACCGGGATGGAGACGCCTTTGGCATTGAAATACCCGAGTTTGCCAAAAGTCTCCCAATAGAGACGGGCGCCAGAAAGCGCCGTGTTCGTCAACCAGGTGATCGTGATGTTGTCGAGGATGTCGTCGCGCGTGAGGCCCTCGGCTTGTCCTTGAAAGACGCGTGAGATCAGCTCGTAGCTGCGTGCGTCGTGATCAAGGAAATAAGCCGCCAGGCCGACGGGTGAGTCCGCGATTCCGTATAATGTTTGCGGTCGCAGACCCATCTGGAACCCGTAGGCGATTCCCTTTTGATAAACGAACTGCAGACGGTCGTAAGCGAGTTTCTCATCGGCTGAGAGACCCGATGGCGCCGGCGCGCCGGAAAAAGCCGCCTGGTCAATGTCGGCTGGAAAGATGCCAGGCATGTTGGTGTGAATGCCGAGCAACTCCGGGGGTGCCAGGACTCCCATCATGTCGACGACCACCGCGCCCCAATCGCCGCCTTGCGCCACGAATTTCGTGTACCCGAGGCGCTTCATCAGCACGACCCAGGCACGCGCGATGTGAGGACAATCCCACCCGGTGGTGGTCGGTTTTCCTGAGTATCCGTAGCCAGGTATTGACGGGATCACCAGGTGGAACGCATCGGATGCATTTCCGCCGTGGGCGGTGGGATTGGTCAGCGGATCGATGATCTTCATCTGTTCGATGATCGAGCCGGGCCATCCGTGCGTGACGATCAGCGGCAACGCGTTTTCGTGTTTTGAACGGACGTGAATGAAATGAATGTCCAGTCCATCGATCTCGGTCATGAACTGCGGCAGGGCCTTCATTTTTGCCTCGATCTTGCGCCAGTCATAATCTGTCGCCCAATAGCGCGCCAGCGCCTGAATCGTCGCGAGCTGTACTCCCTGCGACTGATCCGTGACCGTTTCCCGTTCAGGCCACTTTGTCGCGTTGATGCGCCTGCGCAATTCGGTAAGTTCCGCTTCCGGAACGTTCACGTGAAAGGTGCGAATCGCGGTCTTGTCGGCTGCCTGCTCGGTCACGGTGTCCTCCTTTTCAGTTTCTGTGGCAATCCGATTCAATCGGATGCCGACAATGCCCGATCCGGCGCGGGCAAAAGTCATGAGACGAGATGGAGGATCTGGGACCGACAACCGAATGTCCAGCTATACCTTGGTCTAAATGCTGGAGACGCGCACGCCGTCCCGTTGCCCGCGTGAAAATATCGCGACTGAGATTGACTACGCCCCCGCGGCGACGCACGATCAACCGCAGCTCTTCACAGTCATCTACATCAGACCCACACCCGGACACAGGGAGGTGAGCCATGCTCGACATGCTCATTCAAGGCGGTCGCGTCGTCACCCCGGCCGGGGTCGGCGATTGGGACGTGGGAGTTGTGGGCGAGAAAATCGTGTCCGTCGCCTTTCCGGGCGTGCTCCCTGCCGAGGCGACCCAGGTCATCGACGCCCGCGGGAAGATTGTGGTGCCCGGCGGCATCGAGACCCACGCCCACGCCGTCGCCAACGTCCAGCCCGGCGCCCGTACGCTGGTGGCCGGGGTTCCCAACGCCGGGCCGCTGGAGCACTCTCTGGGAGCCATCTGGGGCGGAACGACGACGGTGATCGATTTTGCGCCCGTGCCGCACGCAGGGGACCTGGCCCAGGGGATCCACGACTACCTGGCGCCCTGGCGCGGTCAGGCATATACGGACTATTCAACCCACTGTATCTACTCCAACCGCACTCCTCCCGACGCGATCGCCCGGTACCATGAGCTCGTCGAGGCGGGCTTCCCCAGCGTCAAGATCTTCACCACCGACATCCGACCTCCCGAAGGGCGACAAACGAGCCTGACCCCGATCGCCAAGATCGACACCGGGCGCCTCGAGGACCTGATGCGACAGGTTGCACGGCACGGCGGGGTGCTAGCGGTCCACGGCGAGGACGACGAGCTGGTCATGTACAACTACCTCCTGGCCCAGCAGCGAGGCCAGTGGGATTGGTACAACGTCCATCTCATCCACTCCAAGCTGGTGGAAGAGCTGGCCTTCCAGCAGGTGGTCCGACTGGCGGCGCGCACGGGAGCAGGCACCTACTTCGTGCACGTCACGGCCAGCGAAGGCCTGGACGCCATCGCGGAGGCCCGCAGCCGGGGATTGCCGGTCTACGGCGAGGTGCTGACCTTGGCGCTGTCCTTCACCTGCGACCGCTACAAAGAGGCCGACGGGATGAAGTACCACACGTACCCCTCCTTGAAGTACACGGAGGACCAGCGGTTCCTGTGGGATGGCCTGCTGCGGGGCGATCTCTCCTTTACGGCCACCGACAGCAGCTTCACTACCTATCTGGACAAGATCGCGGGACGGAATGTCGTGGACGTCCGGGGTGGGAACATCGGCATCGAGATTCGCATGGGGGTCAACTACACGGAAGGGGTGGTCCGCCGGCGGATGTCCCTCGAGGATTACGCGGCCGTCACCTCCACCAACGCCGCCAAGCTGCTGGGCCTCTATCCCAGGAAGGGCGCCATCGCGGTGGGCAGCGACGCCGACATCACTATCATCGACCCGGCGATCAAGAAGACGCTTCGCATGGCCGATCTGCACGTGCGGGACTACAGCCCCTGGGAGGGCTGGCAGGTCGAGGGCTGGCCGACGACGGTGATTCTGAGAGGGAAAGTCATGGTGGCGAATGGCCAGCTGCTGGGCTCGCCCAGCGATGGGCAGCTCATTGCCCGCAAGATCGATCCGAGGGTGTTGCGACGCCCGGCGTTCTGACCACCTCGCCTGGTCGGGCCACCTGACAAGGAGAGAAACCTATGTACACGGTCCCTGACGTCGATGAAGTCGTGGCGGTGGCCAAGGAGCTGGGCATCCACCTGAGTCCGGATGAGGCCGTCCTGTACCGAAAGCACCTCATGGAACAGTTGAGCCAGTTCGACGCCTTCGTGCAAGCGCGGCTGGAGGAGCCCGCGCCGCCGATGGTCTCCGCCGTCAGGAAACCCGGTTACCGGCCGCAGCCAGAAGAAGACCCGCTCAATGCCTGGATGTGGAAGTGCCGGATCGAGGGAGCGGCCGAAGGCGTGCTGGCCGGCAAGACCGTCAGCTACAAGGATCACATCGCGGTGGCCGGGATGCCCATGAGCTTCGGCTCCTTCGCCCTCGAAGGCTTCATCCCTGACTTCGACGCCACCGTGGTCACCCGCGTACTGGAGGCAGGCGGCACCATCATCGGCAAGAACGTGATGAACGGCCTGAGCGGCGGCTTCGGCACCGGCGGCGCCATCGGAGACTACGGCCGGCCCCTCAACCCCCACAATCGCGAGCACGTCACCGGCGGATCGTCGTCAGGCTCCGGCGCGGCGGTAGCCGCTGGCCAGGTGGACATCTCCTTCGGCGGCGACCAGGGAGGCTCGATCCGCATCCCGGCGGCGTTCTGCGGGATCGTCGGCCACAAGCCCACGTTCGGGCTCGTGTCGCACTTCGGGATCGGGTTCGGCTCGGACCAATCCATCGACTACACGGGCCCGATGACCCGCACCGTGGAGGACGCGGCGGCGGCGCTCCAGGCCACCGCGGGGTACGACCCCTACGATCCGCGCTCAGACGCGCGATGTCCCCACTCGCATGGATGTGCTCGGTCGCCTCGCCGAGGGAGTGGCCCGACTGCGCATTGGTGTGCTCCAGGAGGGCTTCGACGACGCGGAGGGCGATGTGCGCGACCTGGTGCTGGCGGCGGTCGACGTCCTCGGCCGGGCGGGTGCCGACGTGACCAAGATCTCCATTCCTGCGCACCATGCCATCCGCACCGCCCAGGCCGCGCTCACGGGCGAAGGCGCTCTCGCACTGTTCAAGACCGGCTTCTTCGGCGCATTCACCAGGACCTACTACCCCGCCGCCCTCATCGCGGCCATCAACAAGCTGTGGGCCTCCCAAGCCGACGTGCTCGCACCGCGCACCAAGCTGTCGCTCATCGCCGCCGAGTTGAGCCGACGCAACTACCATGGCCGCCTGTACGCCAAGGCGCAGAATGTGCGGCCCTCCTACATCAAGGCCTACGACGCCGCACTCGCGGACGTTGACGTGCTCGTGATGCCCACCTGCATCATGACTGCGCCCAAGAACCACAGGCCGGAGAGCTACCTGGAGGCCGTCGAGGACAACCTTATGGCGATGAGCCGGGGCGGCTACCGCAACACTCAGCCCTTCAACTACACCGGACACCCCGCGCTCGCCCTCCCGGTGGGCAAGTCGTCGGCGGGTCTCCCGGTCAGCATGCAGCTCGTCGGGCGTTTCTTCGACGATCCGCTCCTCATGCGGGCCGCCTACGCCTACCAGCACGCGACCGACTGGAACAAGATCATCGGCGTCCACGCCTGACCAGGGGAAGACGCGAGTCCTTACAGCGTGGCCACGAACTCCTCGATCAGCGCGTTGACCTTGTCCGGAATCTCGGTGGGCGGGAAGTGCCCCGCGCCGGAGAGCTTCACATACCGTGAGCCGGGCACGGCCTCGTGCATCTCTTTCTCGTACTCCGGCGGATGGCCGGGATCGTCCACGCCCCGCAGCAGGAGCAGCTTGGGCTTGAGCGTCGCGAGCCGATCGCGCACGTCGAAGGCATCGATCGTTTTCAGGTCGTGGTACTGGGACAGTGGGCCCACCTGGCGGTGCCGCTCCATCAATTGCTCGCGAAGTCCGGGTTCCACGAACTGCATGTTGTGCCGCTGATACGCCAGCCACTCCTCGTAGACCGTCGGGTCCTCCGCGGCGCGTAGCCGCATCTCGTACGCGCCCGCGGCGCGTGTCTTGGGCCGCGCGGCCACGGTCATCAACACCAGGCCCTTCACCTCGTCCGGATAGTCGAGGCCGTACTGCAGCGCAATCGATGCGCCCAGCGTGTAGCCGATCAGCACGAGGTCCCCTTTCAGACCCTGCGCCCACAGCCAGCCGCGCACCCACTCCATGTATCGCGTAACGTCCGGACACCGGCTGCCCTCGAGGTGGCCGGGCAACGTCGGCGCGACGCTCTTCGGGAAGTGCCGGCGTTGATGGTGGAACGCGTCCGCGCAGGCGCCCGCGCCGGGTCCGTGGAGAAACACGAGCTGCGGCATGCAACGCTCCTTCCCTACGCTCGAACCTGATCTTCATCGGGCCCGCTTCTCCGGTTGCTGGAAACGCGGCCTGGATGGCGGCCGGATCATAGCGCACGGTCGGCATCCCATGAAGCGTGTGGCACACTGGGGCCTCATTGTCGAGGCGATCGCCGGCAGACGCATCGAGCGAGGAGGGGCTCATGGCCAGAACCGTCAGCGTGCAGTGGATCAAAGGGATGAAGGCTGAGGCCACGATCGGGCCGCATCGGGTGGTGCTCGACGCGCCGGCGGAAGCGGGCGGCGGCGATGAAGGGCCATCACCGGCGGAGATGCTGCTCGGCGCCATCGGGGCCTGAAAGCTGTCGAACGTTCGGCGGTTCGCCGAACGACAGCAATGGCCACTCAGCCGATTCGAGTCGCGCCTTAGCGCCACCGAAGCTCAGGGACGGATCACCGGCATCGACGCCGAGATCATCGTCGCCGGATCGCTCGACGATGCGCAGATCGCGAAGCTGCGCGAGGCCGCGGAGAACTGTCGCATCAGTCGCGCGCTGAACGTGCCGGTGGCGCTGCGAGTAACCGTGGCGGCTAGTGCGGTGTAGCGGCGCCGCAGTGCTCACCTGCTTGCTCGGCTACCCTTTCACCGAGCCCGCGGCGAGCCCTTCGACCATCCACCGGTGGATGAACATGTACAGCGCGACCACGGGCACGGTGGTGATGACCGAAGCGGCCATGAGCTGGCCCCAGTGGAAGACGTCGCCGTAGATCAGGAGATTCAAGCCGACCGGCACTGTGATCGCCGTCTCGTCCGTGATGAAGATCAGCGCATAGAGAAACTCGTTCCACGACAGCGTGAAGGCGAAGATGGCGGACGCGACGATGCCCGGCGCCGCCAGCGGGAGTAGCACGCGCACGAGCGCTTGCGGGCGCGTGGCGCCGTCCACCAGCGCCGCCTCCTCCAGCTCCGTGGGCAGCGCCTTGAAGAAGCCGATCAGGAGCCACGTACAGAAGGGCACCGTGAACGTCGGGTACGACAGAAACAACGCGAACAGCGAGTTGGTCGCGCCCAGCTCCGCGAGGACACGGTAGAGCGGAATGAACAGCAGCGCCGGCGGGACCAAGTAGAGCACCAGGATCAATGTGGCGATCGCCTCGCGCCCCGGAAAACGCAGCCGCGCCACCGCGTAGCCGCTGAGGCACGCGATCACGGTCGTGATGAGGGTGACGACGACGGCCGTGATCGCGCTGTTGCGGAACCAGAGCGGAAACCGCGTCTCGAGCCAGAGGCCGGTGTAGTTCTCCCACGTGAAGGGGCGCGGGATGTAGATCGACTGTGCGAACTGGATCTGCTCGTATGTCTTGAACGACATCGTCGCGATCCACCAGAACGGAACGAGGACGACGAGCACAAAGCCGGCCAGCCCCAGCACGGTGGCGACCTTCCACGGCCTCATGCCGTCCGCTCCCGGAGCAGATAACGGCTGACCAGCGCGATGCCGGCCACCAGGAGCGGCACGGCGAAGATCGAGATCGTCACGCCGCGTCCCCAGCGCAGCTGATTGAAGGCGACCTCGTACGAGTAGGTCGCGAACACCTGAGTGGCGGTGCCGGGACCCCCGCGGGTCATGACATAGATGATGTTGAAGTCGTTGATGGTGAAGATGAACGTGAGCAGGGTGGTGACGATGATGATGTGCTTGAGGCCGGGCAGCGTGATGTGCCAGAAGCGCCGCCACGAGCCGGCGCCGTCGACCGAGGCCGCCTCGTACAGCTCCCCGGGAATCGACTGCATCCCGGCCAGATACGATACGCCGAAGAACGGAAAGCCACGCCACCAGTTGGCGATGACGACGGCCATCATGGCGCCCTCCGGCGTGGCCATGAAGGCCAGAGGACGGCTCAGGAGGCCGACGTCGAGCAGCACGCTGTTGAAGAAACCGCGGCCCGGGAAGGCGTCGAACATCCACCGCCAAGTGAGCGCGATGATGACCGTCGACGTGATCCAGGGCAGCAGCATCAGCCCGCGGAAGAAATTTCGCCAGCGCCACGTCGCGTGCAGGACCAGGGCCATGCCAAGCCCTGTCAGGATCTTGAGGGCTACCGACGACACGGTGAAGACGAGGCTGTTACGGACGACGGTGCGGAAGGCGTCGTCGTTGGCGAGGTAGATGTAGTTGCGCAGTCCGACGAAGCGCTCGGGGTAGCCGACGAGCTTGTCGGTGAACGACAACCAGACGGCGCGGTAGATCGGGTAGACGATCAGACCGACGACGAGCACGAGGAGTGGCAGCAGCAGGAGTATCGCGGTGCCGGTGTCGTGTCGCTGTCTGTTGCGGTGGGGGGCCTCGATACGGCCCCCCACGTAGGCCTGACTACGCCCCCAGCGTGTCGTAGATCTCCTTGATCTTCTTGTCGGCCCAGTCGATGGCCTGGTCGACCGACCACTTATCAACGATGACCTTGGCCGGTGCGTCGGTCAGCACGTTGCTGGCTTGCACCTCCGCCGCCGCCGGCGTGACGGGCCCTGGCCAGCCGGTGGCGACGAACCATTCCGCGGCCCGTCCGAAGTTCCGGTAGTTGTCGTTCTTGTTGAAGTAGTCGCGGGTAGCGGCGCGCGCCTTGTCGAGCACCGGTGAGAACTGCCCGTGCGAGTCGTTCATCACCTTCACGGTCTCCTCGGGCGAGAGCAGGTGGGCGACGAGGCTCATGGCCGCTTCCGGATCCTTTGCGCTCTTGAAAATACCGAAGCTCAGCGCGAGCCCCCAGCGCGACGGCCGTCGGGGCCACCCGGATGCGGCAGCGCGACGTGGTTGGCCAGCGCCTCCTCGCGCATCTTCTTGTCCTTGGCGTCGGTCGCCTTGGCGAGCGCGTTCTCCAGAGCGAACGTGATGCTGGGGCCGTTCGATGTCTGCGCGATCTTCCGGGCGATGAAGTTCTCGTTGTTCTGCGAGCCCGTCCACGAGAGCGTATCGGCGGGCTGGATGCCTTCCTTGTAGATGTCGGTGGCCCACTTCATGACCTGTTGCATCTTGGCGTTCTTGATCGACTGGTACTTGCCGTCCTTGTTGGCCCAGCCGACACCGTAGGAGTACATGAGACCCTGCATGACGCCGTAACCGTCGGCGGTCCGGTTCCAGCTCTGACCCATGCCGTAGAAGTTGTCCTGCGGCCGGTTCAGCGCGGCCGCCGCCGCCTTGGCCTCCTCGAACGTCGCCGGCAGCTTCACCTTCTTCTTCTCGAACTCGTCGCGCCACACGTACCAGAAGGCCGGCATGATGTACCACGGGATCGCGTACGTCTTGCCGCCGATGACGGTGACCGGGGCCACGTTGGCCGGGGCCTTGCCAATCTCGCCCTCGACCTGGCGCGCGAAGCTCGTGAGGTCGAGCAGCTGGCCCATGCCCGCGAAGCGCGCGGGCGCGCCCGTCTCGAGCTGGCCGACGTCGGGCGTGTTCTTGTTCTCGATGGCCGCCACGTACTTCGTCTGCATGTCCTCGAACGTGAAGTACTCCACCGTCACCTGGGCGCCGTGCTTCTGCGCCCAGCGCTGCGCAGCGGCCTCGACGGCCTTGTTGGTGGGCTCGACGTAGGTCTTGAGGATCCAGAGCCGCAGACTGGCGCCCTTCTTGACCTGCGGCGCCGCCACCCTGGGCAGCGCGAGCGCCGCGGAGGCGCCGACGGCGCCGGTCAGGAGGCTTCGTCGACTGAGACGTCGATCCCGCATCGCGTCCTCCTTCGTCTCGCTCCGTTGAGATCAGTTGGGAAGTGGCCGGAGCTTACGCTCTTTCCAGCCCGTAGAGCGCGGCCGCATTGTCGTGAGTCAACTTGCGGCGCATCTCCGGCGACAGGTGCCGCATCTGCCGCTCGATCGCTTGTCGGGAGTTGGGCCAGACGCTGTCGGGGTGAGGATAGTCCGACGCCCACAGCAGGTGGCCATCGCCAAAGAACGGAATCAGCGACATCGCCACGTGGTCTTCCTGGAAGGTCGCGTAGATCTGCCGCTTGAAGAGCTCGCTCGGCTTCGTGACGAGGGCGCTGCCGCCCTTGTCGGCCCAGAACTCCTTCGCCTCCCAGAGCCGCCAGTGACGGTAGTCGAGCTCCTCGACGAGCCAGGGGAGCCATCCCGTGCCGGCCTCGGCCATCACCATGCGCAATCTCGGATGGCGCTCGAGGATGCCCCAGGCGAAGAGGTCGACGAAGGGCTCGAGGAAGTTCGCGAGGAAGAACTTGGTGTTCTCGAAGACGCTCGCCGCCTTGCCGGCGACGCGATCGCCCGGCTTGCCGACGAACACCGTGATGTGCCAGGAGAGGATGATGCCGCTCTCCTCGAGCGCCTGCCAGAGCGGCTCCCAGGCCGGGTCGTCGAGCTTGGGGTTGACGTTGGCGATCATGAGATTCACCTGGCGCACGCCGCCCTTCGCCCTCACCCGCTCGAGCTCGGCGAGCGCGCCCTCGGGCGTCTCCGGCAGCATCGGCAGGCCGATGAGCCGGTCGGGCGCCGCCTTGCAGAAGTCGAGCAGCCAGTCGTTGTAGACGCGATAGCAGGCGACGCGGAGCACGGGATCGTCGGTCGAGATCTGGAAGATCGGCCCGAAGATCACCTGCGTCGCGACGCCGTCGCGGTCCATGTCGGCCAGACGCAGCTCGGCGACGGCCGGGCGGCGCGCGCTCGCGTCGTGGATGCCGGCGCGGTCGAAGGCGTTGTAGAGCGCCTTGATCGGCCGCGCTGAGCCCGTCGCCGGCGGCTTGCCGTCCCAGCGGCCCCACACCTTCCCGTCGCACACCCAGACCGCCTGTCCGTCGCGCTCCTCGACGTGCGGCGCGCGGTCGAGCAGCGACGCGGGCAGCCGCGTGGTCCACAGATCCGCGGGCAGCTGGCTGAGATCCATGTGATCGTCGCAGGAGATGAGCCTGTCAGTCATGTGATCCTCCGGTCGATGGACGCTGTCGCATTGTCGCGCTCATCGGGCAGGACTGGCCCCTGCACGCCCCGTGAAGCGCGGCGGCCGCTTCTCGCGGAAGGCGGCTACGCCTTCTGCGCGGTCCGGGGTGCGGGCGGCGATCGCCTGGTTGCGCGCCTCCATGTTCAGGACGTCCTCGAGCGACATGCCGAGTCCCTGGTAGAGTCCCGTCTTGGCCAGCCCGTATGCCACGGTCGGCCCCTGGGCCAGCCGCTCGGCGAGCTTCAGCGTCTCCTGCTCGAGCTGCTCCGCGGGGACCACGCGGTTGACGAGGCCGATCCGCAACGCCTCCTGCGCGTCGATGATGTCGGCGAGCAGGATCATCTCCATGGCCTTGGCCGTGCCGACGAGGCGCGGGAGGAAGTACGTCCCCCCGCCGTCCGGCACGAGACCCACGCGCGCGAAGACCTCACCGAAACGCGCCGTGTCGGCCGCGATCCGCAGATCGGTGGCCAGCGCGATGTTCATGCCGGCGCCCGCGGCCACGCCGTTGATGCTGCCGACGATGGGTTTCTGGAGCCGCTGCATGCGAAGGACGCAGCGGTTCAGGCGCTCGATGAGCGCTCCCCCGAGATCGCCCTCGAAAAACGACGGCGGGCTCTCGCCACTACGCTTCTGATCGCCGCCGGACGAGAACGCCCGTCCAGCACCGGTGAGGACCACCGCTCTCACCGCGGTGTCGGCCTCGAGCTCGATGAGGATGCGCTCGATCTCGCCCATCATCGCCTCGTTCATGGCGTTCAAGGTCTCGGGACGGTTGAGCGTGAGTGTCGCGATGCCGTCGTGCCGCTGGTACAGAACGGATCCATTCGTCATTCGCGAGCTCCTTAATTTACAAGCGCGCCTCGGCCGGCGGGGCCCCAGCCCCGCGACGGCCTGCAGCGCGCACAACGCCGACTGCGCCCTCAGTTCGGGTACACGATCGTGCGCAGCATGATCCGGCGCTCGTCCGGCCGGTAGTCGCCGGCGCCGCGGTGCATCGTCGCGCGCTCGTCCCAGATCAGGACATCGCCGACGCGCCAGCGGTGGTAGTAGACGAAGCGCTCCTGGGTCGCGTGATCGGCGAGCTCCTCGATCAGCGGCCACGCCTCCTCCCGCTTCATGCCGACGAAGCCATGCGTGTGCATGGGATTGACGAACAGGATCGACCGTCCGGTCACCGGATGCCGCGTGACCGCGGGCCACTGCACTTCCTGATACTTCTTGTCGGTCACGCCCTTGTCGTCGCCATACAGGCGCTCGCCGGCGGGCCCGGAGCTGCGGCCGTGCAGGCCGGTGAGGCCGGACAGCAGCTGTTTGCGTGCCTCGGGCAAGGCGTCGTAGGCCGCGCGCATGTCGGCGAACATGGTGCCGCCTTTCTCCGAGGGCACCTCCTTCGCGTGCAACATGGCCAGCAGCGGCAGAGCGTCCTCGAACGTCGAATCGGTGTGCCAGTCGGTGGCGCGCTTGACGCCGTACCAGTCGATCTTGCCCGTCTCCTCCACGTTGGTCAGCCAGGAAACTTCCGGACAATCGACGTGGCGATACTTGGTCAGCGCGTGGGGGCGCGGCGCGCCGAAGCGGCGGCCGAAGGCGGCGAGCTCAGGCGCACCCAGGTCCTGATCCCGGAAGACCAGCACCGGATGCTCGGCAAAGGCCGCCTGGATCTCGGCGAAGGTGCCTGCCTCGAGTGGCTTCGACAGATCGATCCCGAGGACCTCGGTTCCCAGCGCTGCGCCGAGGGGGCGAAGTTGCGGTGCCTGTGTCATGGCCGATCCTCCATAGTCGTCGACTAGTTCCAGCCCCACCAGGCGCACACGGCCTGGCCCATGACGAGATGCTTGTCACGCTCTGGCAACCAGGGTAGCTCCTCGGTGAACATCGTCACGCACTGCCGCCAGGAGCACGGCATCTTCGTGATGTCGGTTCCCCAGAACATGCGCGCCGGCCCGAAGGCGTCGTAGATCTGGCGCAAGTACGTGTGCATGCTGGTGAACGGATACGGTCCGCTGCAATAGCCTGGTGCGCCGGTCGCCTTGACGGCGACGTTGGGATGCCGTGCCAGCTTGATGAGCGCCGGCATGTGCTCCATCGCCGCGTCGTCCTTCAGGGTGGTGGTGCCCCCCCGACCGCCCAGGTGGTCGATGGTCAGCCGCAGACCCGGATGACGCTCGGCGATCCGGCCGATGTGCGGCAGCGAGTCCGTCGCCAGCATGGCGATCGGCACGCCGGCCCGCTCGGCGGCGGCCCACAACCAATCGAGCGTCCCATCAGCCAGCCAGCCCCGCATCGGCTCCTGAAGAAATCCGTAGCGCAGGCCCAGCATGCCCGGCTGGCTCCGCCACTTCTCGACGAGGGCGCGCTTGTCCGGCGGATTCAGCGGGAAGGCGCCGAGGATGGCGAAGCGGCCGGGAAAGTCTCGCACGGCCTTGAAGGCCATCTCGGTCGAGTTGGGGTCCCAGCCCGGCGGGTGGATCACGGCGGCGTCGACACCGCCCTCGTCCATGAGGCCCACGGCCTCCTCGGTGGTGAACGAGGTGACCTGGCGATGGGCCATGTTGCTGGGCAAACCGCTGCCCCAGAGATGGATCTGAGCATCCACGATGCGCATCACGCCTTCCCCTTCATGCTCGCTCCTTGACAACCGTCCCCCATTGACAAGAGCCGACCGACGTTCCTATAGTCCGCGTGCGCGTGCGCCTGGCTCCCTGACCAACACCGAGTCGAGGAGGGGTAGCGATGAGATCACACCGCTCCATGACGTGGGCAGCGTTTCTCACCGTGGCCGCGTTCATTACCTTCGCTCCGGGAGCCGTCCGGGCGCAAGACGTCATCAGATTCGGGGTCTCGACGCCTCTCTCCGGCCCGGCCGCTCCCTGGGGAATTCCCCACAAGAACGCGACCGAGCTCATCTTCGACGAGATCAACGCTCAGGGCGGACTCAATGTTGGCGGTAAGAAATACAAGCTCGAGGTCATCGTCTACGACCACAAATACGTGATCGCTGAGGGCGTGGCCACGGTGAACCGGCTCATCGCCAAGGACGGTGTGAAGTACATCTCCGTCCTCGGGGGCTCGGTGGTGAAAGCTATCGAGGAGCCGGTAAACGAGAGCCGGGTTCTGAACTTGCCGCTGGCCTATGCCGACGGACTGGTGAGCCCGAAGAATCCGCTCACGTTCCACGCCTTCCCCTCGCCGCCGGAGACGACGGCGTTTTGGAAGTGGATCAAGGAGAAATACCCGCAGATCAAGCGGGTGGCCACGCTCTCGCCGAACGACGATACCGGCTGGTGGTCGATTAAGGTCGAGACCACGTATGTCCAGAAGCTCGGCTACGAGGTCGTCTCGAAGGAGTTCTTCGAGCGGACGATGAACGACTTCAACCCGGTGCTGCTGCGCATCCTCGCCCAGAAGCCGGACATCATCAGCGTGCTGGCCTCCCCGGCGGGCAGCGTCGGCCTGGTCATCAAGCAAGCACGGGAGCTCGGATTCAAGGGGCGCTTCATCCACATCGGGCAGATCGACACCTCCGTGGTCGCCAACATCGCGGGCAAGACCAACGTGGAAGGCACGTGGGTGCACGGGTACGTGCAGAACCCCCTGCCAGAGAAGATCAAGAGCTGGCAGGCGCGCTACACCAAGAAATACGGTGAGTGGAATGCCACCAGCATCGACTTTGCGAATCCCGCCTTTGCGTTCGTCGCGGCAGTGAAGAAGGCACAAAGCCTGGACCAGAAGAAGATCGCCGAGGCCCTCCAGACCGTGGAGTTCGAGAACCTCTGGGGCACGGCGCACTTCGGCGGCAAGGAGTATTACGGCATCGGCAACCAGATTCTGTATCCGATGCCGTTCTCGGAGGTGAGGGACGGCGTAGCGAACCTTGTGGTCCAGCTCTCGCCGCCGCACAACTAGAGTCTGTCGCACTCTCGCCTCCCGCGCCACCCGGCAGGCGCGGAGGCGAATAACGAGGCCCATGACGCCCGCCCTTCTGCTCCAGAGCGCGATCATCGGAGTATCAATCGGCTCGATCTATATCCTGATGGCGCTCGGGCTCACCCTCATGTTCGGCATGATGCACATCATCAACTTCGCCCACGGCGCGGTGTACATGCTGGGCGCGTTCGTCATCTACTACGTCTTCTTCCAGGCGGGCGCGCCGTACTTCGCGGCGCTGGTGCTCGCGATGATTCTGCTGGGGGCGTTCGGCTACCTGGTCGAGCGCTCCGTCTATCGGCCGATCAAGGGTGGCATCGAGCCGACCTTGGTGGCGTTACTGGCGCTGACGACGTTTCTCCAGGCCGCCGGATATCCGGTGTTCGGCCAACTCGACAAGCACGTGCCTCCGGTGTTCGAGGGCACGCGCAACATCCTGGGAGTGATGATCTCGGTGGAGCGGCTGATGATCATCCCCTTGGCGGGGGTGCTGGTGGTCGGGCTCTATCTCTTCATCAACAAGACGCGCCTGGGCGCCGCGATGCGCGCCATCGAGCAGGACAAGGAGGCCGCCGCGCTACAGGGCGTGAACGTGCACGTGGTCAACGGCCTCGCCTTCGCGATCGGCTTCGCGCTGGCCGCTGCCGCCGGCGCGCTCATGGCGCCCATCTTCAAGCTGGACCCGATGATGGGGGAGCAACCGCTCCTGAAGGCGTTCATTATCATCATTCTGGGAGGGCTGGGCAGCATCCCGGGCGCCATCCTCGGCGGGCTGATGCTCGGGCTCATCGACTCGATCGTGGCCACCGCGCTGGGAGCCGAGCCGGCATTTCTCCTGAGCTTCGTCTTCATCATCGGTCTGCTGCTGTTCAGGCCGAGCGGACTCTTCGGTCATGCGTAGAGCGATCGTCGTCGTCCTGGCGGCGCTGGCGCTGCTGGTGCCGTTGCTCGGCGACTACTACATCCACGTCTTCGCGCTGGTCCTCATCAACATCATCCTCGCGGCCAGCCTGCGCCCGTCGCTCAACTGCGGCCAGCTCAACATCGGCCACTCGGCGTTCATGTGTGTGGGCGCGTACACTTCCGCGCTCCTGGCCAAGCACTACGCGCTGCCGTTCGAGCTGACCCTGCTGGCCGGCGCGCTGCTGGCCACCGTCGTCGGTCTCATCGTCGGCTATCCGGCGCTCCGGCTGCGAGGCGTGTACTTCGCGATGGTGACGGTGGCGTTCGTGGAGGTGATCCGACTCATCGCTGCGATCTGGGTGCCGCTGACCCGGGGCAACAGCGGGCTCTCCGGCATCCCGAAGCCCAGCCTCCTGGGGATCACGCTCGTGTCGAAGTCGAGCCAGTACTACCTGGCGGTGGGGCTGACGGCGCTCGCGCTCTTCATTCTCTGGCGGCTCGAGCGGAGCCGCCTCGGGCTGACCTGGCGGAGCGTCGGGTTGGCGGATAACCTCGCGCAATCCCTCGGGGTCAACATCGCCGCCCACAAGCTTCTCGCCTTTGCGGTCGGCTGCTTCTTCGCGGGGGTAGCCGGTGCTTTCTACGCGCACTTCATCCGCTTCCTCTTTCCTCCCGAGTTCGGGTTCCTGATGGCGACCAACATCCTCGTCTACAACTTCGTCGGCGGGCGAGGCCACTTCGTCGGCCCCATCGTCGGCGCGACCTTTCTCTCGCTCCTCTCCGAGCCGTTCCGGGGGAGTGCCTACGAGACCATCTTTTTCTCGATCGCCATGCTGCTGACGATCCTGTTCCTCCCGGGCGGTCTCATCACGCTCCCCGGGAAGCTGGCCCAGCTCAAGTCGTGGCGAGGCACGGCGGCGCCGACGCCCAGCCCGGTGGCCTGATCCCGTGGCCCTCCTCGAGACCCGCAGACTCACGCGACTCTTCGGCGGACTGGCGGCCGTCAACGACGTCGATCTCACCGTCGACAAGGACGAGATCGTCGGTCTGATCGGCCCCAACGGCGCCGGCAAGACGACCTGCTTCAATCTGCTGAGCGGCTTTCTACGACCGACCCGCGGCTCGATCGTCTTCGACGGCGAGAGCATCTCCGGCCTCAAGCCGCACCAGATCGCCGCTCGCGGTCTCGTCCGCACCTTCCAGCTCACCACGCTCTTCCAGGAGATGACCGCCCTCGAGAACGTGCTGCTGGGCTTGCATCTGCACAGCAGCACGAGTGCGCGCCGGGTGCTGCTCAGTCGGCGCGATTTTCCGGCCGACGAGATCGCTCGGAGTCGCGAGGTGCTCGACTTCACCGGGCTGGCGGCACACGCCGACCAGCTGACCCGGAACCTGCCCCACGGACATCAGCGGGTGCTTGGCATCGCGATGGCGCTGGCGGCGCAGCCCCGGCTCCTGCTGCTCGACGAGCCCGTCACCGGTATGAACCTCGACGAGAGCGGCCGCGTGATGGACCTGGTGAGGACGATCCGCAGCCGCGGCACGACGATCCTGCTGGTGGAGCACAACATGAAGGCCGTCATGGGCACCTGCGAGCGCATCGTCGTCCTGAACTTCGGCCAGAAGCTTGCCGAAGGCACCCCTGCGCAGGTCAGCACCAGCCCCGAGGTGATCCAGGCCTATCTCGGCACGGGCGCGGCTCATGCTTGAGGTCGAGAACCTCTGGGTTCGCTACGGCACGGTCGATGCGGTGAAGGGCCTGTCGTTCAGCGTCCCGGCCGGGTCGATCATCAGCCTGATCGGGGCCAACGGGGCCGGCAAGACGACGAGCCTCCGGGCGCTAACAGGGCTCGTCAAGCCGGGCGCCGGCGAACTGCGGTTCGAGAGCACTTCGCTGGTCGGGCTCGCCCCACACCAGGTCGTAGGCCTCGGCATCGCGCACGTGCCCGAGGGCCGCCGCCTGTTCCCCAAGATGACGGTGCTCGAGAACCTGACGATGGGCGCCTATCTACGCTCGCGGGCGGACGTGGCGTCCACCCTGGCGATGATCTACGAGCACTTCCCGATCCTGAAGGAGCGCGGCCGCCAGCTCGCCGGCTCCATGAGTGGCGGAGAGCAGCAAATGCTGGCCATCGCGCGCGCCCTCATGAGCCGTCCCAAGCTCTTGCTGCTGGACGAGCCCTCGATGGGCCTGTCGCCAATCATGACCGCGGAGGTCGGCAAGATCATCCGCCAGATTAACGCGCTCGATGTCTCCATCATCCTGGTCGAGCAGAATGCGATGCTGGCCCTGACGCTCGCCCAGTACGGATACGTGCTGGAGACGGGGCAGCTCGTGATGCAGGGCAAGGCGCAGGACCTCCTGCGCGACGAGGGTGTGAGGAAGGCCTACCTGGGGCTTTGAACAACCGAGAAACGCGCTGACAGAGGGGGCAATCGCCATGAAACGACGGGTTCCCTTAGTCTTCGTCACGCTCGTCGCCGCGTTGGCGCTCGTGGTCGTGTCCTCGGGACCTTCACGGGCGGCCGACGTCATCAAGTTCGGTATCTCGACGCCGCTCTCCGGTCCGGCGGCGCCGTGGGGAATTCCGCACAAGAACGCGACCGAGCTGATCTTCGACGAGGTCAACGCTCAGGGCGGACTGGACGTGGGCGGCAAGAAATACAAGCTCGAGGTCGTCGCCTACGACCACAAATACGTGATCGCCGAGGGCGTCGCCACCGTCCACCGGCTCATCGCCAAGGACGGCGTGAAGTACATCTCCATCCTCGGCGGCGCGGTCGCCAAAGCGAACGAGGAAGCCATCAACGAGTCCGGTAGCCTGGGCTTGACCCTCGCCTACGCCGAGGGCCTCGTGAGCCCGAAGAATCCCCTCACCTTCCAGTGCTTCCCGGCGCCGCCGGAGACGACGACGTTCTGGAAGTGGATCAAGGAGCATCATCCCCAGATCAAGCGTGTGGCCTCGATCGCGCCCAACGACGATACCGGCTGGTGGTCTGTCAAGGTGGAGACGACGTACGTCCAGAAGCTCGGATACGACGTCGTCGCCAAAGAGTTCTTCGAGCGCGTCATGACCGACTTCAATCCCATCCTGTTGCGCCTGCTGGCCCAGAAGCCGGACGCGATCAGCGTCATGGCCTCGCCCGCGGGCAGTGTCGGCTTGATCGTCAAGCAGGCGCGCGAGCTCGGCTTCAAGGGTCGCTTCGTCGCGCTCCACCAGATCGACAGCTCGGTGGTGGCGGGCATCGCCGGCCGTGAAAACACCGAGGGCATGTGGGTCCACGGCTATGTACAGACGCCGCTCCCGGACAAGCTGAAGAGCTGGCAGCAGCGCTACACGAAGAAGTTCGGCGAGTGGAACGCGACGAGCATCGACTTCACCAATCCCGCGTTCGCCTTCGTGGCCGCCATCCGGAAGGCGCAGAGCCTCGACCCAAAGAAGATCGGCGAGGCCATGCGCACCGTCGAGTTCGACAATCTCTGGGGCAAGGCACATTTCGGCGGCAAGGACTTCTACGGCATCGGCCAGCAGATCATCTACCCGATGCCGTTCTCGGAGGTGAAGGACGGGGTGGCGACCTTGCTCCTGCAGCTGCCGCCGCCGCACAACTGATCCAACGTGCCGCCGCCGAGCAGGGAGCTTCGCCAATGAAGCGAAGAGGGAAGCTGGCCACGCTATCGTGCGTCCTGCTCATCGCGGCATGCTCGGCGCCGGCGACCGCGCCGAACGCCGACGGGCCCCGGGCGGGCCCACGCTTTGTCAACGGCGGTCCCGACGCCGAGGACTATGGGGCGAGCCTGGGCTATCCCAAAGGTGAGCGCGCGACCTTCCTCCGGGTGCCATCGCTCGTCGGCTCCACAGTCATCTCGATGAGCTGTTCGAGGGCCGAATGATCGGGAAGGCGGCAACGCCGTCGCACCTCGCTCGCGCCGCGTCCGAGCCGGCGATCCCGTGGGAATTCAAGGGCGAAGCTCTAACGCTCGACGCGTACCTGACGCGCAACCTGATCGCACGGGGCGACACGGTGCATACTGCGGTACGCAAGCAGGAGGCGGCTGGTCCTGGCCCCCGCGAATCGACGGCTCTGTGGGCCGCAGCAGTGCGCGAGCTCGGAGAAGCGCGCTGATCAATCCCTCGGGTCGAAGGAGAGCCCATGGTCAGCCGCAGAGCGTTCCTCTCACTGGTCGCGGGTAGCATGAGCGCACCGCGAGTCGCGTTCGCCCAGCCGGAGACGCGCAAGGTCGCGCTCTACGCCAACGTCGGGGCCGATCTCACGCATTACGACGTCGACGTCGCGGGCGCCGTGCTGACCAAGCGCGCCACCGTCACCTTGCCCGCGAGCGTGCAATACGCCTGGCCGCACGTCTCGCGGCGGTATCTGTACGTCGCGACCAGCAGCAGCGCATCCGGATACGGACCGGCGGGGACGGAGCATCACGTCACCGCGTTTCGCATCGATCCCGCCAGTGGCGCGCTCACCAAGCACGGTGAGGCGATCCGGCTGCCCACTCGGCCGATCCACATGACCACGGACATCCCTTCGGAGAACATCCTGGTTGCGTTCAACAATCCGAGCGCGTTGCGCGTGTATCGCATCAACAAGGACTTCACGCCCGGCGAGGAAGTGACGCAGCCCGGCCCGATCGACGCCGGCATCTTCGCGCATCAGGTGCGCGTCACGCCCGACAACCGGCTGGCGATTCTGGTGACGCGCGGCAACGAAGGCACCCCGACCAAGGCCGAAGACCCCGGCGCGCTCAAAGTCTTCGACTACAAGACCGGTGTGCTGACCAATGGGGTGTCGATCGCCCCCGACGGAGGCAGGGACTTCGGGCCGCGGCATCTCGATTTTCATCCCATGAAGCCGTGGATGTACGTCTCGATCGAGACCCAGAACAAGATGTACACGTACAAGATGGAAAGCGGCCGGATCAATCCGGACATTGCCTTCCGCGCGGAAACGTTGGCCGAGCCGACGAATCGCCGATCGCGTCAGGCGGCCGGCACGGTCCACGTGCATCCGAACGGCCGGTTTCTGTATGGGGCGAATCGCGCCCAGGACACGGTGGAATACCAGGGCAAGAAGGTGTTCAAGGGCGGCGAGAACAGTATCGTGGTGTACGCGATCGACCAGTCCACCGGCGAGCCAACACCGATCCAGCACGTCGAGACGCGCGCCATCCATCCGCGCACGTTTCACATCGATCCGAGTGGACGCATGCTCGTGGCCCAGCACAATCTCCCGGTGGACGTGAGAGACGGCGACGCGGTCCGGACCATCCCGGCCGGTCTGTCGGTCTTCCGCATCGGCGACGACGGCAAGCTCACCTTCGTACGCAAGTACGACATCGACGTCGGCAGCAAGACCATGTTCTGGATGGGGATGGTTCAGCTGTAGTGGTCGAACCGCGGGTCGAATACCGACCCATCACTTCGATTCCCTGTGAGAGGAGACCATGCTGAGAGCCACGATCCTGTTCGCGGTCGGCTTGTGCGCCAACGTTCTCATCGGCCTGCCGGCGATGGCGCAAGCGCCGGCCGAAGTCACGCTGACACGCATCGAGTGCGGCACCGGCGCCACGCCGACGGACGTCGGCCAGCGCTTCACCGACACGTTCGCGTACAAGGACCTCAAGCTGACATTCACGTTCAGCTGCTACCTGATCAAGCACGGCGACGAATACATGGTGTGGGACACCGGCTTCGCCCCCGGCACGAATCCCAACGCGCCGAAAGTCGGCATCGTGGATCGCCTGAAGGAGCTCAAGGTCACGCCCGAGCAGGTCAAGTACGTCGGCATCAGCCACTTTCACGGCGACCATACCGGCCAGCTCGCGCCGTTCACGAACGCGACCTTGCTCATCGGCAAGGGCGACTGGGACGGGATCACCGCGCCGACGCCGATGCAGGGCGCCAATGTCGCGGGCTTCAAGAGCTGGATCGATGAAAAGAGGAAGGTCGAGCCGCTGACCGTGGACAAGGACGTGTTCGGCGACGGCAGCGTGATCGTTCTCAGGATGCCGGGTCACACGCCGGGCCATAGCAGCCTGCTGGTCAGGCTGAAGGAGATGGGCCCAGTGCTGCTCACCGGCGACCTGGTCCACTTCCGCGAGAACTACGAGAGTGGCGGCGTGCCGAGCTTCAACTTCGACCGCGCCGCGACGGTCGCCTCGATCGAGCGCATGAAGCAGATCGTCGCAAATCTCAAAGCGACCGTCGTCATCCAGCACGACATGCGCGACATCGGCAAGCTGCCGGCGTTCCCGGCGGCCGCGAAGTAGCACCAAAGCCGTGTGACCGGCTCGACATCAGGTAGGACGGTCCACTGCAATAGCCTGGTGCGCCGGCTGCCTTGACGGCGACGTTGGGATGCCGTGCCAGCTTGATGAGCGCCGGCATGTGCTCCATCGCCGCGTCATCCTTCAGGGTGGTGGCCCTCCCGACGGCCCAGGTGGTCGATGGTCAGCCGCAGGCCCGGATGACGCTCGGTGATCCGCGCGATGTGCGGCAGCGAGTCCGTCGCCAGCATGGCGATCGGCACGCCGGCGCGCTCAGCGGCGGCCCACAACCAATCGAGCGTCCCGTCAGCCAGACAGCCCCGCATCGGCTCCTGAAGAAATCCATAGCGTAGGCCCAGCATGCCCGGCTGGCTCCGCCACGTGTCGACGAGGGCGCGCTTGTCCGGCGAGCTCAGCGGGAAGGCGCCGAGGATAGCGAAACGGCCGGGAAAGTCTCGCACGGCCTTGAAGGCCATCTCGGTCGAGTAGGGGTCCCAGCCCGGCGGGTGGATCACCGCGGCGTCGACACCGCCCTTGTCCATGAGGCCCACGGCCTCCTCGTCGGTGTGGTCGCCTCATGAGAGCCACGCCACGATGTTCCGGTCCGTAGGGTGGCCGTCCGAGTCAGTCCGGCAACGGGTCTTGCCATCCGAACCACATTTGTCAGGGCGGGTTCGCCGATGTGGTGTGTGACAGAGCCTTCGAAGAGACTGGTCGTGAAATCGTCTCTGCTATCAATCGCTTACAGCTCACCTCGGTCGAGGCATTGAGCCGCGGCTGGCTCGTCGCTTGCACGGATACGCCGATCCGATGGAGCGTGCCGATAGCCGCGCGATGCAGACGCAGGGCCTGAGCGTCGACAGTCGCGAAGCCGACGCGGCCCTCGGCGCCCTTGACCGAACCACCTGCACACCAGCCGGACTAGCGAGAACGCTGGCCGAGAGCCTACAGCGCCCGCTCGCCGTCGTGCTCTCGCTGCAGCTGGCGCTGTCGGTGGCGCTGGTGGTCCTCATGGCGGTGAGGAGTGCCGGCAACGCTCATCCGGACGAGATTTCCCATTTCCAGGCGCCCGATACTTTCGCACGCACTGGCTCCCGCCTGCGGTAGGCGCACCCGGCACCGAGTCGTCGTACAGCGTGTACGGCTTCTCGTATCTGAACGAAGCCGACATCGTCTACTGGGCCTTCGGCAAGGCCGCCGTTGTGGGCGAGCTTCGTGGGGGATGGGAACCGGCCTCGCGATGCGACTACTCCAGTTGATGCTCTACGCCGGGCTAGTCACCTGGGACGATGTTTCGCGCCAGACGATTCGCCCCGGCGCTCGGCTTCCTGCTGTTGACCCCGCAGGTGTGGTACGTGTTTTCGTACATCAACGGCGATGCGTTGCCATTCGCGCTCCTCACGGTCCTGCTGATCGAGCTCGGCTGTCCCGACTCCAGCGTCCGTCGCTTCTTGAAGGGGGCCCAGGCGAGACCGACACCCGCGGTCCTCGTCGTAGGCGCTCTGCTCGGCCTGCTGGCCATCTCCAAGCGGAACTACCTGGTCAGCTTCGTGTTCCTGGGCTGGGTCATCCTGTGGCTCAGGAGCGAAGTTCGCAGCTGGAGGCGGGTCGCGGTCCTGACGTCGATCACGGCCCTCATCGCCTTGCCGTGGCTCACCTACCACGCCTGGATGAACGACTGGGAGACCGAGAAACGCGTGGCCGACTATTCCGAGCTGGTCGCGTCGCCGGACCTGAAGCCTTCCGTGCAGGCGGGCCCACACTCGTCTCCGTACCGAGCCCTTCGGGCGAAGGGAGCATCGCTCTGGGACGTCGTCGTGACCTTGCCCTGGGTGGACCACTCCTTCCGAAGCTTCTGCGGCCTGTACGGATGGATGGACACCGTGGCGGATCCCTGGGTATACCGCGTCTTCGGCGGCCTGTACGCTGCCTTGCTGGCGATGCTCGTCATCCCGTCGCTCCGGGAAGGGTCGCCGCGCTCGGTCCCTGTTGATCGGCGTTCTGGTCGGCGCCACGCTCGTTCTCGCGCAATCAATCTACCGATCCTGGGTGTACGCCTTCCAGGCGCAGGGACGGTACCTGTTTCCCATTCTCCCGATGCTGTTCTTCTACTGGCGACAGTGCGAGACAGCGCCTCTACGCGTCCCGGTGCTCGTCGTGGCGACGCTGCTCGGGACCCTCGGGCTCTTCTCCTTCGGAGTGATCGGCCTCGGCCGCCTCGGCTGAGGACAGAGCCAAGGCCGTCCCTCCCGGCCGCTAGAGAGACGTCTGCTCTTGCGGTAGTATTGCAACGGTTCGATTGCCTTCGGAGGGAATGCCGATGACGCGCGCGTACAACGTAATCGACGCGGACGGTCACATCCTCGAGCCGCTCGACCTGTGGGACAAGTACATCGATCCCAAATTCCGCGAGCGCCGGCCGCGGTTCGTCATCGACGAAAACGGCAAGGAACGCCTGAGCGTCGAAGGCAAGCTGCTGGGCAATCCGCGGGGGATCGGCAGCCTGGGTTCCGTCGGCGTCCGGCAGGGAGTCGTCAAGGCCAACACCCTGAAATACGCCGAAGGGCGCAAGGGCGGGTTCGACCCGCACGCGCGCATCGTCGATATGGACGCTGACGGCATCGACGCCGCCTTCCTCTACCCCAGTCTCGGCCTATTCGCGGGCGCCGTCGAGGATCCCGGCCTTGCCGCCGGCATGTGCCGCGCCTACAACCGCTGGCTCGCCGACTACTGCAAGCCGTATCCCGAGCGCCTCTTCGGGGTCGCGATGCTGCCGATGCAGTCGGTCGAGCTGGCGGTCGACGAGATGCGCTACGCCCGCGAAAAGCTCGGGATGCGCGGCGGGTTCCTGCGGCCCAACCCGTATCACGGCAAGAAGATGATCAGCGACCCGATGTACGAGCCGTTCTGGAAGATGGCCGAGGAACTCGACTTCTCCATCGGCTTTCACGAGGGATCGACCACCGCGATGCCGACCGTCGGCGTCGACCGCTTCGAGGAGGACCGCGCGGCGCGCCACATGGTCTCGCACACGATGGAGATGATGCTGGTCGCGCTGAGCGTGATCTGGGGCGGTGTCGTCGACCGTCATCCGCGATTGCGCATCGCGTTTCTCGAGTCGGGCGGCGGCTGGATCGCGCCGTGGCTCGACCGCATGGACCGGCACTTCGATGACCTGGGCTTCAACGAGACCGCGCCGAAGACGAGGCCGAGCGAGCTGTTCCAGCGCAATTGCTGGATCTCGTTCGAGCCGGTCGAAAGCAGCATCGCGGTGCTAGCCGACTACATCGGGCCGCACAAGATCATGTGGGCCACCGATTATCCGCACTCGGACGGCTTCTTCCCGGGCGCGCCGCAGATGCTCCGCGAGCGGCTCGGGCGGCTGTCCCCCGAGGCGAAGCACCAGGTGCTCGCCGGCGGCGCCCTCGGCTTCTACGGCCTGAGCTGAGCCTGGCCTAGCGACGCCAGGCCGGGTCCACCAAAAGCGGCGCCAACGTCCTGAGGAAGCACGATGACTGAGGCGATCCGCATCGCCGTTCTGAACTTCGTCCATGAGACGGTGACGTTCCTGCCCAACGACACCACGCTCGACGACTTCGTCCATGACGGTTCGCCGGCCAGAGGCGAGGCGCTGCTCGCCTGGGAGCCGCGGTCCTACATGGGCGGCTTCGTGAAGGTCGCGCGCGAGCATGCCGGCGTCGAGCTGGTCGGCATCGAATCGCCGCTCTGGCCCAGGACCGGTACCGGCTCGGGCTGGATCACGACGGAGGCATACGAGCACTTTCTCGGCCGCATGGTCGCCGAGCTGAAAAACGGTGGGAGATGGCACGGCGTCTATCTCGCCCTCCATGGCGCGATGGGCGTGCGCGGCGTGGCGCGGCCCGAGGCCGACATCGCCCGCCGCGTGCGCGAGGTCGTGGGCCGCGACGCCTTCATCGCCGGCACCTTCGATCCGCATGGCAACGAGGACGCAGAGTTCCTGCGCCAGGCCGACTTCGCGTTCTGCGCGAAATACTTCCCGCACTACGACAGCCGCCTGCAGGGCGAGCGCGCGGCTCGCATGCTGATCCGCGCCATCCGCGGCGACTACACCCCCGCCACCGCCACGGTGAAGGTGCCGATCCTGACCGCGACGGTGCTGCAATGGACTGGCGCCTCACCGTGGATGGACCTGGTCCAGCGCGCCCTGGTCTGGGAAGCGCGCGAGCCCGACCTCTATATGAACGTCTTCTTCGGCTTCCCCTTCGCCGACGTGCCGGACGTCGGCATGACGGTCCAGGCGATGACCAACGGCAAGCCTGAGCTTGCGCGCAAGGCCGCAGAGGATGTCGCGACCTGGGCATGGCGACGGCGCGAGGCGCTGCTGAAGACTGCGACGGTGCATCCCATTCCCCACGGCGTGAAGCTCGCCAGGGAGGCGGTGGCGCGCGGCGCCTGGCCCGTGGTGCTGGCCGACCATTCCGACCGCTCTGGCTCGGCGACGTGGGTCCTGCAGCAGGTGATCGCGCAAGACCTGGCCGACGTGCTGATTGCCACCATCGCCGACCGCACGGCCGTCGAGGCGGTCGTGGCCAAGGGCCTGAAGGGCGGCGATCCATTCGATATGGACGTTGGCGGCCTTGCCGACGAGTCGGCCGGCCAGCCGGTGCGGATCAAGGGCACGGTCGCCGGCGTGGCGGAGACCGCCGGCAGGCGCTGGGTGAGCGTCGCCTTCGGCCGAGGCAATGTCGTGCTGATCAGCGAATATCTCACCCAGGTCATGGACCCGCTCGACCTGACGGGGCCGGGATTCACGATCGATCAGTTCAAGATCGTTGCGATCAAGTCGCGCGTGCACTTCCGCCGCGGCTTCGACGATTCGGGCTTCGCGAAGACGATTCTCTTGACCGAGCCGGAGCAGCCGTTCCTCGGCACGGTACGGCTCGAGGCGCTACCCTACCGGAACGTCGACATCTCGAAATTCTATCCCTACGGCGACGTCAGCTTTCCCTGAGTGAACGACGCGCCCCTTCCAGCAAAGGAGCCGACCATGCTGATCGTCGACGCGCAGATACATCTCTGGAATGCCGGCAATCCCACCAGTCCGTGGCACCGGCAGATCCCCGCCTATCTCAAAGAAGATGCCCTGAAGGAGATGGACGCCGGCGGTGTCGATGCCGCCATCCTCACGCCGCACACGCCGTGGGATCCGAACGCGAACGAGCTCTGCATCGAGGCCGTGCGCGCGCATCCCGACCGGTTCGCGATCCTCGGCAACTTCCCCCTCGACAAGCCCGAGAGCCGCGCGCTGGTCGACACGTGGAAGCAGCGCCCGGGAATGCTCGGCTGCCGCTTCACCTTCATCGGGCCGGAGCAGAGCAAGTGGCCGACGGACGGCACCGTCGACTGGCTGTGGCCGGCCGCTGAGCGGGCCGGCCTGCCGATCGCGATGATGGCGGCGAGCTTTCTGCCGAAGGTCGCCGAGGTCGCCCAGCGGCACCCAAACCTCAAGCTGATCCTTGATCACCTCGGTCGCCCGAGGGGGGACGCGAGCCCGAGTGAGCGGTGGGCGAATCTGGCGGACGTGCTCGCGCTCGCGAAATATCCCAACGTCGCGATGAAGGCGACCGGCGCGCCGAGCTACTCCGATCAGCCCTACCCGTTTCGCGACATCCACGACAACCTGCGCCGGCTCTACGACGCCTTCGGCCCCGCGCGCTGGTTCTGGGGCACCGACATCACGCGCATGCCCTGCTCATGGCGTCAGTGCGTGACGCTGTTCACGGAAGAGCTGCCCTGGCTGAAGGGCCGCGACCTCGAGCTGGTAATGGGCCGGGCCGTCTGTGACTGGCTGGGATGGAAACGATAGGAGAGACGACATGAGACCCAACAAGCTGCGCGAGCTCCTGAAGTCCAACAAGCCCACGCTGTCCACCCACATTCACACCACGTGGCCGTCCGTCGTGGAAGCCATCGGGCACACGGGCCTCTACGACTACGTCGAGTTCGTCGGCGAGTACGGCCCCTTCGACCTGCACGACCTCGACAACCTCGCTCGAGCCGGGGACATCTACAACATGTCGATGCAGCTCAAGGTCGACCAGGAGCCGCGGGGCTTCCTCGCGCAGCGGGCGATCGGGTCCGGCTTCCACAGCATCCTGTTCGCGGACTGTCGTTCAGCCGCCGACGTGCAGGAGTGCGTGCGCATCGTGCGCGCGGAGACACCGGAGGACGGAGGAACCTACGGCGTGGCCACCCGTCGGTTCACTTACATGGGCTATGGCGGCACCAAGGAGTACGTCCAGGCCCTGCGCGACATCGTCGTGGCCATCATGATCGAGAAGCCGGGGACGGTCGACACGCTCGAGGAAGTCCTCTCCGTCAAAGGTGTCGACATGGTGCAGTGGGGCGGCTCCGACTACTCGATGGGCATCGGACGAGCCGGCGAGCGCTATTCGCCCGAGCTACGAGTGGTGGAGCGCCGCGTGTTCGAAACGGCCATCAAGATGGGCGTGCCGCCCCGCGCCGAGATCGCCACCGCGGATCAGGCGAAATACTTCCTCGACATGGGCGTCCAGCACTTCTCCGTCGGCACCGACATCACGATCCTGCACCAGTGGTGGAAGTCCCAGGGTGAGGACCTGCGCAAGGCTCTCGGCCACTGATTTGCGGCGCTGAGCAGAGCGCGCCTTCGGCCTTCAACGCGGCCACGGCCTATGCGCCAGCCTCAGCTCCCCGGCTGACCCAGCGCCGCGGCATCGAAGCGTTCTTTGCCGAGCCCGACCGCGGCCGCAGATCGTGATCTCGTTGCTCGCGTGCCTTGTCCTCAACGCCGGCGCGCTGTTCGTCGCCGTCCGCCTCGCGCGCGCCGCCGGCAGCGGCGCCCGGTGCAGCCGGCTCATCCTGTCCACGTTGTCCGGCTACGTTGTCGTGATCCACACCGCCGTCCTGTTTGCCGGGCTACTCGGGTGGCTAACGATCGGCGGTCTGGCCGCAGTCGTTGCTGCCGCTGTCGCGGGCGCGTGGTGGCTGGCACGCAGCCGAGTCGACGCCGCCACGAGCGCCGCCGGCGTGTCGACGTTCACGCCCGCGATGCTCTTCGCTCCAGTACTCGCTGCGATCACCGCGGTCGCGTGGATGTGGCCGCATCTCGTGGAAACAACGCGGCTGTGGATCTGGGACGACTACACGTACCACATGGTGTATCCCGCGCTGTGGCTGCAGGAGCGCGCGATCGCCGCCGTGACACCGGCGCATGCGTTCACGATGCAGGCGTGGTATCCGATGTCGGCCGGCGTCGTCGCGACCTGGTTCATGGTGCCGTTTTCGGCGTCGCGCGGCGACTCGCTCGCGTGGGTCAGTCTCACCGGACCCGTGTATGCCGGCATCGTGATCAGCGGTGCCGCAGAGCTGGTAGCACGTCTCGGCAGTCGCCCCTTCGCCTGGGCCATTCCCGTCGTGCTCTTCGCGACGTCACACCGCACCGGCGTGATGGCATCGAGCTTCTCCGACGCTGATCTCGCGCTGGCGGGAGCGCTCTTCGGCGCACTGGTGTTCGCGATTCCCCGGAGCGCGGACGAGAGCGCGCGCGTGATCGCGATCGACGCCTGGTACGCGGCGTCGCTCACGGGGTTCGCCGTCGGTATCAAGGCGAACGCGGTGCCAGCCGCGGTCATCATCCTGCTCGTAATGGTCCTGAGAGCACGTCGCTGCGCCGCTACGCGGATCGTGCCCGCCTTCGCCGTGTCGTGGATCGTGATGGCCGGTTACTGGTACGCGCGAAACGTCGTGCACACCGGCAATCCTGTGTATCCAGCCGCGTTCCTCTCTCAGCCGGGCACGACGTTTCCGCTCACGACGCTTCGGGAGTACGCGCAGCGTTACGGCGTGGCGCGCACGGTGGACGACGCCGTCTCCGTCTATCTCAACTGGCCGCAACTCCACGGCGCGCTCGCCGTCATCGGCCTCGTCGGCCTGGTGGGCTGGCTCGTCAACGTCCGTGCGAAGACGCGAAGCGAGCGCTCGTTCGCGTTCGCGACACTGGCGATCGTCGCCGTCACGCTCGGGCTCCTGCCCATCACGCCGTTTTCGGCCGGCAACGCGATGACCTTCGCCTCGGGGTTCATCCACTGGGACAGCATGCGGTACGTCGCGCTGCTCACGATTCTCGGATGGGTCGCGCTCGGGTTCCTCGTCGGTGCGGGTGTGCATCCATCGCGAACGATCGTTGCGATCGCGGTCATGGCCGCCGCGGTCCTCGCCGGACTCCCGCGTTCCGCCGCGATGGTGTTCGCGCTCGCCGTGCCCGGCGCCGTGATCGCCGCGCTGGTTCGACGTCGCGCTGGTCGGCGGTTGGCGCCGGTCGTCCTCGTGACCGGCATGCTGATCGCCGCGGCGCTCGGCGCGTGGCAGCACGGCGCGAAGTCAGCCGCGACCGCCGCCGCATTTCATCGTGAGCCGTTGTTCGGCGCGGCGGCGGCAGCGCTCGATCGGCTACCGGACGGCACACGCGTCGCGGTGTTCGGCGACCAGTGGATCTATCCCGCGTTTGGCGACCGTTATCATCTCGTCCCGGTCCGGCTCGACGGCGACGGGCGAATCGCCACGCGGCCGGTCGGCGACGCGATGGAGCCCGGACCGTTGACCGTCGACGCACCGACGCTGTGGGAAAACCTCACCGCATCGCGAGTCGACGTCGTCGCCGTCGTGCATCTGCCCCATCCTGGGCGATCGCCGGAATGGCCGCCGCAGTACCGCGCGCTCGAGGCGCTCGGCGCACGCCTCCTGCACCGCGACGGCGCCGTCGCCATCTGGACGCTGAGCCGGCTAGCGAAGTGACGCCGTCACGCCGCCTCGGGGACCTGCTCCCTCAGCAGCGGCGACCGCGAACGATGCACCTTGCCCGCGCGCAGCGCGAGCACGGGCCTCAGGCGCTTGTCGGTCTTGATGCGTACGCCCAGGCTGTCCTGCAGCGTCCAGTCGTCCTCGTCGATGGCCAGGACGGACACGTCCGCCACGCGTCCCGGCGCCAGCGAGCCCAGCTCGTCCGTCAAGCCAAGCATGCTCGCCGCGTTGACCGTTACCATGCGGATGACGTCGGTGAGCTCGATGCCCAGCGCGATGAGCTCGTTCATCACCTGGACGAGTGAGAACGCTCCGGTGCCTCCGATTGTCGTCAGCTGACCCTGCTCGCCTCCGAACGCGCCCGCGCCCCAGACACTACTCTCGTCGCGACGCCGGATCGTGTAGCCGTGGATGTCGCCGCCGATGGTGAACGGCATGACGCCGGCGTCGAGGGCAATGCGCGCGGCGTTGAAGCTCATGTGGCCGCCGCGGCCGACATCGATGCGGACGCCCACGCGCCATGGCTTCGAAGATCAGCGGATGCACCTTGCCCTCGCGCGACACGAACGCGCCGGGATGCTTCGTGAACGGATGCGCGAGGATGTCGCCGGGGTCGAGGAGCGGTAACGCGTCGTGGATGACGCTGTCGGGATCGATCGCTGTCCCGTTCTCCTCCGCCCAGAGGCGGCCGAGGTGCACGTAGACCGGCACCTTGGTGGCGCGCGATGCTTCCTTGCCCAACCGCAACGTCTCGATGCCCCAGCGCGAATAGCCGCCGACCTCCGCGTGACACTTGATGCCCTTGACGAAGTCGCGGTTCTTCTCGATGGCGCTGATCGTTTCCCTGACGTTGATCCCGTGCGGGCCATAGAGGCCGACGTGACGATGTCCGAGGAGACCGCCCACGAGGTAGTTCGAGACGAAAGCATAGACGCGAGTGGCCGCCGGGTCCTTGATGAATTTTCGAAAGCCCTGGATGGTGAGCGGGGCGGCGCCGCCCTGGTCGACGACGGCGGTCACGCCCGAGCGAATACCAACCTCGTCCGGGTTCATCCCGAAGTCGCCGGTGACGTGTTGGTAGATGTGGCTGTGCGTGTCGATCATGCCGGGGATCACGAGCTGGTTCCGCGCGTTGACCGTGCGAGCGGCCGTGCCCGCGATCCGCGGCGCCACCTGCGCAATCGCTCCGCCTTTTACGGCGACGTCATGAAGACCATCGAGCCCGGAGGCGGGATCGATCACGCGGCCGCCGCGGACAATCAGGTCGAACTCCGCCATTCCGTCTCTCCTCGCCCGGGATCGGCTCCAACGGGGGTAGTCTACGGGCACCGCGCCTCGATCGGTGCGCGTCCTCTCGTCGAACGAGTGCCCGCGGTAGCGGTGATCCACGCCCCGCGCTCGTCATATACGACGATGGGCCGGCCCGGTCAACTCACCACATCCTGGTCAAGGTTCGCGATAAAGTAGTCGGCG
>CAVRLO010000008.1:0-49523 GCA_963721815.1 uncultured Candidatus Rokubacteria bacterium | reverse complement strand
GCTTGGGCCAGCCAACGCGATCTCCTCCTCGAGAGGCAAGTCATGGTGACCTGAGCAAGATGGCGAAAAAGGACGCAGTCGAGACGCTACTTAGCGGACGTTTCGGTCGTTTCCCGCGACGTGACTTGCGCTCCGGAAGGCGGCAAGGTGGACTGGCCCTGCTTGCAGGAATGGCCGGCGATCATGGGCCGGCCGCTTGGGAGGCCCGCATGCTTGGAAGGCTGCAATCGCCCGACGAGGTCTTCGTCGTTCCCGGAAGCGCCGACGGAAGGATCGATTTCGACATCGTGCCGGACGCCGGGCTCGATGCGGAGACGCGGCGCGAGATCGTTCGCAACACCCGCAACTGCCGCGTGGGGAGCACGCTCGTGTCCGAAAGCGACCGCGTGCGCATCTGGCAGATCACGTTGCAGCCGGGCGAGCGCCTCGAATTCCATCGTCACGTGCTGGACTATTTCTGGACGACGACGGCGGCGGGGCGCGCCCGCTCGACCTACCCGGACGGCCGGGTCGTGGAGGCGGACTATCCGCTGGGCTCCACCAAGAACTATCGAATCGAGAAGGGCGGCACCTTCATGCACGACCTCGAGAATATCGGCGACACGGTACTCGGCTACGTCACGGTCGAGTTCCTCGACAGCGCGAATCCGCCGCTTGCTCTGCCGGAAGGCTTCAGCCGCGGCTGACGCGCGTCACGCCGACGACGAGTAGCCGCCGCCGACACGCGAGATACCGGAGGACACCTTGCTCATCACGCACGACGCGCGCTACGCGTCGCGTCGCTCTCCGGTGCTCGCCCGCAATATCGTCTCGACATCGCAACCGCTTGCGACGCAAGCGGGCCTCCGCATGCTGCTATGCGGGCGGCAACGCGCTCGACGCGGCGCTCGCGGCCGCGATTGCCCTGGTCGTGGTCGAGCCGACCGGGAATGGCCTTGGCTCCGACGCGTTCTGCATCCTGTGGGACGGCACGTCGCTGCATGGCCTGAATGCGTCCGGCCGCTCGCCGGCGGCGTGGGACCTTCGACGCTTCAAGGGCGCGGAGGCCATGCCGTTCCGCGGCTTCGAGAGCGTCACCGTGCCGGGGGCGGTTTCCGCATGGGCCGATCTTTCCGCGCGATTCGGGCGCCTCGATTTCGAGGCCCTGTTCGAGCCGGCGCTGGACTATGCCGCCCGCGGCTTCCACGTGTCGCCGGTCATCGCCGAGCTATGGAGCCGCGGCGCGCAGGAGCTTGCGGCGCAGCCGGGTTTCGCAGCGGCGTTCATGCCGGACGGCCGCGCGCCGCGCGCCGGCGAGGTCTTCCGCTCTCCCGCGCTGGCGGAATCGCTGAAACTCATCGCGCAATCGCGCGGGCGAGCCCTTTACGAGGGAGAGCTGGCGGATCGGATCGCCGCATTTGCACGCGAGCACGGGGCGGCGCTGACCGCCGCCGATCTCGCGGCGCACCGTAACGATTGGTGCGGCACGATTTCCGGGGAGTTTGCCGGCGCGGACATCCACGAAATTCCGCCGAACGGGCAGGGGATAGCCGCCCTCATGGCGCTGGGGATCCTGAAGGAAACCCGTTTCGCCGATTGTGCGCCCGACAGCGTGGAGGCGCTGCACCTGCAGATCGAGGCGATGAAGCTCGCCTTTGCGGACGCGGCGGCCTATGTCGGCGACAGCACCGCGATGACGGAGGTCGCCGCGGATGACCTCCTCGATCCCGGCTATCTGGCGCTGCGTGCCCAGGCCATCGACGAGCGACGTGCCCAGGCCTTCGGCGCCGGCGCTCCCAGACACGGCGGCACCGTTTATCTCTGCGCCGCGGACGCCGACGGCATGATGGTCTCCTACATCCAGTCGAACTATGCCGGCTTCGGATCCGGCGTGGTCGTGCCCGGCACCGCGATCAGCCTGCAGAACCGCGGCGCCGGCTTTTCGCTCCAACCGGAGCATCCGAACTGCGTCGGGCCGGCGAAACGCCCCTTCCACACGATCATTCCGGGTTTCGCCATGCGCGGCGAGGAACCCCTGATGGCTTTCGGCGTGATGGGCGGCCCGATGCAGGCGCAGGGGCATGTGCAGATGGCGACCCGCATCCTGTCCTGGGGGCACCCTCGAGATCCGAAGGCGCGGGCGTCGACCCCGTCGATCTCGATCGCCAGATCGTCGCGGTGCGGGCCGACCAGGGTCTGGCCGCGGCGGATTTCGTCGCGCTGGCTCCGCTCGAGCGCCGTCAACAACGCCGCCGGTTCTGCCGCTTCGCCGAGCGCCGTCCGATACCGGATCTCGACCTTCGATCGCGCGCCCGACAGCGCCGCGTACACGCGGGCGAGCTCGGTCTGCAGCGCGGCGACCGCCTTTCGGCGGCGGCCGAGGAGCTCCATGCCGACCGTCGCGAATTGCTCGTTCCAGGGCCCGAGCCGCGCCGCCAAGCCTGCGTCGACGGGACGCTGCTGAAGCAGTCGATTCCGGCGCGCGAGAATCTGACGAAACCGGATGAGGGTCGGCGCGTGATTCGTGTAGAGCCGTGCCGCGAACCCATCGATGAAGTTGCGCCGGGCCGCCGGCCCACCGTTCACGATCTCAAGATCCTGCCATCCGAACGCGATCGCGCGCGCCCACTCCGGAGACGATTCGCCCGTGGCCTGCCAGGTTCCGTCTTCGAGCCGGCTGAGCCCACGGCGAACCGTGCGCTTCGTGTCACCGCGGATGAGGTCACCCGACAGCGCCGCGCTCTCCGATCCCCAGCGCGGCAATTCGGCTGTCCGGGAGGTGCGGAAAGACCTCCCGGTGACGATGAAACCGAGGGCCTCTAGGAGGTTGGTTTTGCCCTGGGCGTTAAGCCCAGTGATGACGTTCAGATGGGGTGCTGGGGACCAAGAAATGGCTCGATAATTCCGAAATTCCAGCAACTGGACGCACCCTACCTGCAATGCTGTAAGCCTCTGTTTTTAAAGGATAAAACAACGTCTAAATCCGCATTGGCATTATAACACAGCAGTAACCTTCACCCTCGACGCTTTTAATGACACCCGGACTCTGCGCATCCTTAATTTCGAGCACCACCTGGTCCTTCTCGAGCGCCGCCATGGCGTCGAGCAGATAGCGCGAGTTGAAGCCAATGACCAGCTCCTCCCCAGCGTACTCGACGTCCAGAACTTCCTCCGCCTCGCCGAGCTCCTGGCTCGATGCGCTCACCTTCAACGAGGCCGGGCTGAGCGCCAGCTTCACCGGCTTGTTGCGCTCCTCGGCCATGACCGCCACTCTGCGAAGCGCCGCTGACAATCCGCTGCGAGCCGTCGTCAGCCGCCCGGGATGTGCCTTCGGGATCACGGCCTCGTAATTCGGGAACTGGCCCTCGATCAACCGCGCCGTCATCACGAAGGTCGGCATCTGTAGAACAAACTGATTCTCCGTAATCGCGACCTGCACCTCTTCGCCCGCGCCGATGACACGCATGATCTCGGTGACCGCTTTTCGCGGAACGATCCCCGTCGCGCTCGCGACACTTTGTCCGAGGCTCCGCGTCGACAACGCGAGGCGATGCCCGTCTGTAGCCACCATCCGGACGTCCTTTCCCTGAAACGCGAACAACACTCCGTTCAGGGCATAGCGCGTCTCGTCGTGCGACACGGCAAAGCTCGTCTGTGTGAGCATCTCTCGCAGGACTTTGGCCTCGATGCTCACCCACGATTGCGGCGACGCCGGCACCACGGGCGGAAAGTCGTCGGGCGCCAGGCCGACCATTCGGTAGGTCGCGCCCGCCGCACCTGAGGCTCACCGTCACGTTTTCAGTCACCTTCAGCGCTACCGCCGCAGCCGGCAGCTCTTTCACGATCTCGGCGAGCTTTCGCGCCGAGACCGTGATCGCGCCCTTGGCGCCCACCTTCGCCGGCACCGAGACTCGCGCGCCGACCTCGAGGTCCGTCGCGGTCAGCCGCACGCCCTCGCCCTCGGCCTCGAGCAACACGTTGGCGAGGATCGGAAGCGTTTGACGCGGCTCGACGATGTTCTGGACCATCTGGAGGCCTTTGAGGAACGCGTCGCGATCGATCACTACTTCCATGAGGTTCTCCAGTGTTGTTTTGAAGAAGAAAGAAACAACTTCGTAGCCGTAATCGTAGTCCGGCGATGTGGATCGGGTGGATCGTCGAGAACTCGCGATGCCGTCGCGAGTTCCACGACACTCGAGTCGGGGATAACCGTGGGGAGATCGTGGCGGGCGCGGTGGATCACAGGTTGACGCTCTGGACAAGTCCATCGACCGTCTTGCGTAGTTTGGGATCATCCTGCAAGAGCGTCTGGATCTTGTCCACCGCGTGCAACACCGTCGTGTGATCCTTGCCGCCGAAGGCGCGGCCGATCTCCGAGAGGGACGAATGGGTCATCTGGCGTGAGAGATACATCGCGACCTGACGCGGGAAGGCGATCGCCTTGGTGCGGTTCTTCGCCTTCAGGTCCGACATCTTGAGGCCGAAGAAGTCGCAGACCCGCCGTTGGATCTGGTCGATCGTGATGATCTTCTCGTCCTCGCCCCAGAGCTCGCCGAGGACCTCCTGGGCCAGCTCGACCGTCATCTCGCGGGCGGTCAGCGCGCAGAAGGCGATCATGCGGGTGAGCGAGCCCTCGAGCTCGCGGATATTCGACTTGATCCGGCTCGCGATCAGATAGGCGACGTCGTCGCCGAGGCGGACGCGCTCGAGCGCGGCCTTCTTCTTGATGATGGCGACGCGCGTCTCGAAATCGGGCGGCTGGATGTCGGCGATCAGGCCCCACTCGAAGCGCGAGCGCAGCCGCTCCTCGATCTCGGGAATGTCCTTGGGCGATGAGTCGCTCGAGACGATGATCTGCTTTCGCGACTCGTAGAGGTCGTTGAAGGTGTGGAAGAATTCTTCCTGCGTCCGCTCCTTCCCCGAGATGAACTGGATATCGTCGATCAGGAGCAGATCGATCGTGCGGTAGCGCGCCCGGAACTCGGCGGTGCGATCGTAGCGAATCGCGTTGATGAGCTCGTTGGTGAATCGCTCGGACGAGAGATAGGCCACCGACATGCCCGGGAAGAGGCGCACGCTCTGATGACCCACGGCGTGCAGCAAGTGCGTCTTGCCGAGCCCCACGCCGCCGTAGATGAATAGCGGGTTGTACGCGCGCGACGGCAGCTCGGCGACGGCTTGGCACGCGGCCTGCGCGAACTGATTGGACGAGCCGACGACGAATGCGTCGAATGTGTAGCGCGGATTGAGCCCTTCGACGGTGCCGCCGCCCGCCGCGCGCTCGAAACGCGGAGCTGCAACCGGCTCGGCTGGCGCGACCTCGTCCACGATCAGTGTGATGCGCGGGTGGCCGCCGAGCACGTCACGCGCCGCCTGATGGATCGCGTCGAGATAGTTCTGGGCGAGCCAATCGCGAGAAAACTTGTTCGGCGCGCCGATGCGGAGATGGTCCCCTTCGACCGCGACGAGGCGGCACGGACGAATCCAGTTGTCGAGGACCGGCGTGGGGAGCGTCCGAGCCAGGGATTCGACGAGTCGCGCCCAAAGATCTTCCAACACGGGAGTCGCCCTCACTTACACACAGAGTTATCCACAGATGTGGATAGCTCGGGGCATCTTGTAAAACCGGAGTATTGCGCCGCCAGGCGCGTACATCGAGACAAAACTCCTCGCGCCGAACCGTCGCACGATGGATGGCGGACTCTAGCATGAGGGTGAATCGCGTCGCAAGGGCCTTCGCAACACGACAGCGAGTTGACTCGCCTCGGAGCGCTGTCTACACTTGGTCGATTCGACGATCTCGGGGGAAAGACGGTTCATGAAGCGGACGTTTCAACCAAACGTGCGGCGACGGAAGAAAACTCACGGCTTCCGCGAGCGGATGAAGACCAAGGGCGGGCGGAAGGTTCTCAAGCGTCGGCGCGCCAAGGGGCGGAAACGGCTGACCGTCTGACCGGCCGGTTTTCTCGACGCGAACGGTTGACCACCAGCGCTGATTTTCAGGCGCTCTTCCAGCGGGGCAAGCGAATTGATCGGCCGTCCATGATCGTACTGTGGCGTGCGACGTCCGAGCCGCGCCGCGCTGGGTTTGCCGTGAGCCGCCAGGTCCGTGGCGCCGTGCAGCGCAACCGCGCGCGGCGGCGCCTTCGTGAGGCCTACCGCGCGATGCGCGACGCGGCGCCGACACACGCTGCACTCGTCATCATCGGGCGACCCGCCGCCCTCCGGCAGCCGTTCACCAAGCTCGCCGACGAGCTCCACGACGCGCTGACCGCCATTCCGGGCCCACGGGCGTGAGCAGCGCGACACGAGCCGCCCTGGGAGTCGTGCGGGCCTACCAGTGGCTCGTCTCGCCGCTCTTGCCGAGCGCGTGCCGGTTCGCGCCAACGTGCTCGGAGTACGCGCGGCTTGCGCTCGTCGAGCATGGCCTGGTCCGCGGCGCCGGTCTTGCGGCCTGGCGCCTGGCGCGCTGCCATCCGTTCCATCCCGGCGGGTACGATCCGCCACCGGCTCGGGCGCCGCAGGCCTGACGATGGAAAAGCGGGCGATCATCGCCGCGGTGTTGATGGCGGCGGTCTTTCTCGTCTACCAGACGTTCTTCTTCCCGGAGCCGCCGCCTCCCCAGAAACCGCCGGCCCAGACCGCAAGCGAGCCGCCACCCGCGACGCCACCGGCGCCCGCCGCTCCGGCGGCGACTCCGGCTGCACCGGCCGCTCCCGCCGCGCCTGCCCGGGCGGGACAGGCCCCGCGGCCACCGCAACGGCTGGTGACCGTCGAGGCGCCGCTCTATCGCGACGTGGTGAGTAGCGAGGGCGGAAAGCTCCAGGAGTTGGTGCTCAGATATCGCGGCGAGAAGCCGATGGTCATCGTCGGCGATCTCGGGCCAGCCGGGCTGCACATGGCGCCGGACGCGAGCGGCTCTGGTGAAGTCGTCTCGATGAGCTTTGACCGTGACGCGCTCGTCCTGACTGACAAGGTCGCCGAGTTGGTGCTTACCGGCGAGGCACATGGCGTCAAGGTTCGCCAGACGCTCAGATTCCAGCCTGATGGGTATTCGATCGAGGCGCGCGTGCGCGTCGAGAACCCGGGAACCGCTCCGCGCACAGTCGGGCTGAGCTTTCCGTGGCTCACCCGTCAGAGCTGGCGTGGAACGCCCGAGAAGTTCCAAGGCCAGCACCCGACAGAAATGATCTGGTCCACACAAGGATCAGTCAATAGAATCGATGACTTGACTGGCGGGCACAGCGTCGTGACGGACGGCGATTGGGTCGCGCTCGAGAGCGTCTGGTACCTCTCGGCGCTCATCCCCAAGGGCCCCGGATTCAAGCTCATCGCCGCGACGGAAGGCCAGGTCCCCGAGGCGAAGAACGGTGACACCAAGCCAGCGGGCCGCGCAACCATCGCCGTGAAAGCGACGCCCACGATCGCCCCCGGCCAGGCGTGGGAAGGCAATGTCGTCTTCTACGCCGGACCAAAGGAGTACGACCGCCTGAAGGCACTCGGCCTGCAGGACACGATCAACTTCGGCGGGTTCCCCCTGCCCCGCAAATGGGGCGGTCTGCCGATGGAATGGCTCGGTGTCCCGATCCTGTTGTTGATGAACTGGACCTACAAACACGTCGGCAACTACGGCATCGCGATCATCCTGCTCACGGTCGTGTCGAAAGTGCTGTTCTATCCCCTGACCGTCAAGAGCATGCGGTCGATGAAGGCGATGCAGACGCTTCAGCCTCAAGTGAACGCGCTCCGCAGCAAGTATCAGAAGGACCCCCAGACCTTGCAGCGCGAGACGCTCGCGCTCTACAAGAAGCACCGCGTGAACCCGATGGGCGGCTGCCTGCCGATGGTCGCGCAGGTGCCGATCTTCTACGCCCTGTACCTCGCGCTGTCGGTATCGGTCGAGCTCCAGGGTTCGCCGTTCCTCTGCTTCGGGCGCATCTTCGGCGTCGATCTCTGGATCTGCGATCTGGCGGCGCAGGATCCCACGTACGTCCTGCCGGTGCTGATGGGGATCACGATGTTCGTGCAGCAGAAGATGACGCCGACGATGGGCGATCCGCGTCAGGCCAAGATGATGCTGTTCATGCCGGTCATCTTCACGTTCATGTTCCTCAATCTGCCCTCGGGCCTCGTGCTGTACTGGACCGTGTCCAACGTGCTCCAGATCCTGCAGCAGAAGCTGATGGATCGACCCGCGCGCACGCGCGCAACGCGCGAGGCCAAAGACGCCGGCCGGGCCTGAGCCCCCGCGCGCCGACGACACGATCGTCGCCGTCGCGACCGCGATCGGCGAAAGCGCCATCGGGGTGATTCGCGTGAGCGGGCTCGACGCGATCGCGATCGTCGCTCCCCTGGTTCGCGGCGCGATCCCGCTGGCCGCGTTTTCCTCGCACACGCTTCGCCGGGTCGGCATCCTCGACCCCAAGACCGGCGAGTGCGTCGACGAGGCGCTGTGCGCCGTCATGCTCGCGCCCCGCTCGTATACCGGCGAGGATGTCGTCGAGCTGTCGTGCCACGGATCCCCGGCGTTATTGCGGATGGTGACGGAGTGGATCGTCGCCGGCGGCGCGCGCCTGGCGAGCCCGGGAGAGTTCACCCGGCGCGCGTTCCTCAACGGCCGCCTCGATCTTGCCCAAGCCGAAGCGGTCGCGCTGATGATCAGCGCCCGGACCGATCGCGCGGTCGCGCTCGCGGCTCGCGCGCTCGCGGGCGGGCTGGCCGATCGGATTCGTAGCCTGCGAGACGCGCTCCTTGACGTCATCGCCGGCCTCGAGGTCGTGCTCGACTTCCCGGACGAGCGCATCGGTCACGATCCCGGGGCAGCGCGCGCCACGCTCGAGCAACTCCGGGCCGAGGTCGACCGCTGGGTCGCCGCTGCCCGTCATGGCCGGGTCGTCCACGACGGCATCACGATCGCGCTCGTCGGTCCTCCGAACGCCGGCAAGTCGAGCTTGCTGAATGCGCTGCTCGGACACGACCGCGCGATCGTGTCTGCGATGCCGGGAACGACGCGCGACATCGTCGAAGGAACGATCGCGGTCGCCGGCGTCCCGGTTCGGCTCCTCGATACCGCCGGGCTCGAGGTTCCGCGCGACGCCCTCGAGGCCGAGGGCATTCGGCGCAGTCGGCTGGCGATCGAAGAGAGCGACCTCCTGCTGGTCGTGCTGGACACCAGCGTTGCCCCTGATCAACATGTGTTAGCCGAAACGGCGGGCTGCGCGCGCGTGATCGTGAGGGCCAAGAGCGATCTCCCCTCTCACCCCGAGGCGGCGGCGCTACCTGATGCCGTGGAGGCCTCAACGATCGAGAGCCTGGGCATCACGGCGCTGCTCGAGCGACTGGTGCGCGACGTCGAGCGTCGCGCTGCGGCGGCCGGAGACGAAGGCGGCATCGTCACCTCGCTTCGCCAGCTCGAGTTGATCGAAGCGCTGGGCGCCGCGCTTGCCTCGAGCGCCAGCGCGCTCGCCGAGATGCCGCTGGAAGCGGCGCTGGTCGACTTGAAGCAGGCGCTTCATCTGGCCGGCGAAATCATGGGCGTTGACGTCGGGGATGCCGTTCTCGAGCGGATCTTCGCCTCGTTCTGTGTCGGCAAGTGACGGCGCTCAGGGCCCTGGCCAAAGGGGCCGAGCCGATCCTCGGCAGGTCGTTGACCCAACAAGAGCGCGACGATTTTTCCAAATATCTGGCTTTGTTGGTGAAGTGGCAGAGAACCCATCGATTGGTCGGCTCGTCGGATCCGATGTGGATCGTGGAACATCTCTTCCTCGACAGCCTCCTCTTCGTCAGGCTCCTCCCCTCCTCCGTCCGCGCGCTCGCGGACCTGGGCTCAGGTGCTGGCCTTCCGGGCCTGCCCATCAAGATCGTTCGACGAGAGATCGACATCGTGCTGATCGAGTCGCGGCGGCGCCGAGCGATGTTCCTGACGAGCGCTGTTCGAGAGCTGAAGCTCGAGGGCGCTCGAGTCCTCGAGGGCCGCGGCGAGAGCCTCGTGGGCCAGATTGGAGGGCGCCTCGACGCCGTGGTCATGCGTTGTGCTGGCGAGGTCGAGGCAATGATCCGGGTGGCGGCCGAGATGGTTTCCGAGCGCGGGGTCGTCGTCGCGTCCGGCCCGCCCGAGCCCAGGCCCCTGCTGGTCGGCGAATGGGTCACCGTACCTGGGGTCGCCCGAGGCACGACGCGCCGATTCGCGGTGTATCGGAAGGTCGGCGGCGCCTTGTAGCAGGCCCTCCTGGGCCCCAGCGCCCGTGGCGATGCAGGCGGTCCGGCGATCGAATTAACGGAAAGTTTGACTGAGCGCTGCCGACTGTGGAAAGTGTTGCCCGTGGAACACGAGGCGGCTAGCAAACACATGTTGACCCGAAAGTGTGCGTCGTGGAACATTCCCAATTGAAAGGCCGGGTGTAGTTGGCCAAGACGCTGGCGATCGTTAATCAGAAGGGCGGCGTGGGAAAGACGACGACCGCCGTCAACCTGGCCGCCGGGCTCGCGCTGGCCGAGCGTCCGACTCTCCTGGTCGATCTGGACCCGCAGGGCAACGCGACGACAGGGTTAGGGGTCCAGAAGAGCGGCCTGCATCCGACGATCTACCACGTACTGCTCGGCGGCGAGGCGACCGAAAAGGCAATCCGGCCGACGGTAGTGTCCGGTCTACGGCTGATTCCAGCGGATATCGACCTGGTCGGGGCCGAGATCGAGCTCGTAGGGATCGGTAGGAGAGAGCACAGGCTCCGGGATGCTCTCGAGGCCGTCTCTGCCGCCTACGACTACATCGTCATCGATTGCCCGCCGTCGCTCGGTCTCTTGACGATCAACGCGCTGGTCGCAGCCGATCGGGTGCTCGTCCCGTTGCAGTGCGAGTTCTACGCGCTCGAGGGCCTGGCTTATCTGCTCAAGAGAACGGTGAAGCTCGTTCGGGAGAAGCTGAATCCCGGCCTCGACCTGCTCGGGATCTTGCTCACGATGTTCGATGGCCGAACGAGCCTCGCGCTCCAGATTCGCGATGAGGTCAATCGATACTTTCCAGGGCAGGTGTTCGATACCGTCATCCCACGCAACGTGCGGCTCACGGAAGCGCCCAGCCACGGCAGACCGGTCATGCTTCACGATCTCAGGTCCAGTGGCTCCGCCGCGTACCTCGAGCTGACTCGGGAGGTGTTGAACCATGATTACTAAGCGGGGCCTCGGTCGTGGGCTCGGAGCGCTTCTGGCCTCGGAGCCGGCTGACGCGGAAGCGCTGGTCGAAGTGCCGATCGATCAGATCGAGGTGAATCCAAACCAGCCGAGAAAGGTGTTTGACTTCACGGCGCTCGACGAGCTCGCGGCGTCGATCAAATCGTCCGGCGTGATCCAGCCGATCATCGTCCGGCGAATCGGTGGAGCCTATCAGCTCATCGCCGGCGAGCGCCGCTGGCGGGCGGCTCGCCAGGCAGGCCTGGATCGGATCCCGGCAATTGTTCGCGAAGCGACCGACGCGCAGAGCATCGAGCTCGCGCTGGTCGAGAATCTCTTGCGCGAGGACCTGAATCCGATCGAAGCCGCGCAGGCCTACCAGAAGCTCCTGGCGGAGTTCGACTGGACTCAAGAGGAGCTGGCGCAGCGAATCGGGAAGGATCGTACGTCGATCGCGAACTGCCTCCGACTGCTGAGGCTGCCCGAGGAGATCCAGGCCGACCTGCGAAGCGGGCGGCTGACGATGGGCCACGCGCGCGCGTTGCTCGCGTTGCCGACGGTGTCCGAGCAGCTCCGGCTGCGGGACGAGATCCTGGCGAACGACTGGTCGGTTCGTGCGACCGAGGATTCCATCCGCGCGAAGGAGTCACTCGCCGAATCCCGTGGGCTGGCGCCGCGCAAGGGCCGGAGGCGGTCGGTCGAGCTGGCGGCTCTCGAGGAAGCGCTGCAGCGTGGGCTGATGACGCGGGTGCGGATCATCGGCAACGAGCGAAAGGGTAAGATCGAGGTCAGCTACGCGACGCCGGCCGAGCTCGAGCGGCTGTCCGAGCTACTCGGCGCGCAGCCCTAGCACGCGGCCCGAAGCACGAGCGCGATACCAGGGAGGCAATGGCGGAACGCATCGTCGTCGGTATGAGCGGGGGAGTCGACTCCTCGGTTGCCGCGGCCCTGCTGGTCGAGCAGGGATGCGACGTCGTCGGGATCACCATGCGCGTCTGGCCGCGGCAGGAAACGGAAGAGCCCACCAGGCGGTTCGGCAGCTGCTGCGGCACCGAGGCGGTGGAGGACGCCCGCCAGGTCGCGCGCACGCTCGGCGTCCCGCACTACCTCCTGAGCATGGACGACGAATTTAACCAAAAGGTGATAGACCAGTTCGTCGACTCCTACGCGAAAGGCCGGACCCCGATTCCGTGCGTCTCGTGCAACAGTAACCTAAAGTTCGGCTCGCTGCTCGGGCGCGCGCGCGCCTGGGACGCCGTCGCGGTCGCGACCGGGCACTACGCGCGCGTCGGCCTCGACCGGGCGAACGGGCGTCATCTGCTGCTGCGGCCTCGCGACGTGCGGAAGGACCAGACCGACTTCCTCTGGCCGCTCACGCAGGCGCAGCTTGGAGCCGCGCGGTTTCCGATCGGCGAGCTGACCAAGGACGAGGTGCGGGCCCAGGCGCGCCGACTGGGGCTGGTGACCGCCGACAAGCCGGAGAGCCAGGACATCTGCTTCGTGCCCGACGACGACTATCGCGGCTTCCTGCGCCGCCGGGCGCCCGAGGTGTTCCGGCCCGGGGCGATCGTCGATCGACGGGGCAGCAAGCTCGGCTCGCACGGCGGGATCGCCGGCTTCACGGTCGGACAGAAGCGCGGGCTCGGTCTGGCGACGGGCCGCCCGCTCTACGTCATCGAGCTCGACCCCGAGCGCAACACGGTCACGGTCGGCGACGCGGCGGACCTCGAGCGCGGCCGGCTGGTGGCGACCGGCGTGAATTTCATCGCGTGCGCGCCGCCGGTGTCGCCGCTGCGCGTGGCGGCGAAGATTCGCCACGGCCAGCAAGCGGCGCCGGCGACGGTGCGCGCCCTGGGCGGGGATACCGCGGAGGTCGTCTTCGACGGCCCGCAACGCGCCGTGAGCCCGGGCCAGTCGGTGGTGTTCTACGACGGCGACGTCGTCGTCGGGGGTGGGGTCATCGCGCGCTCGTGCGACTGAGCGCGGCGATTGACAGCGACCGGAATTGCGTGATAGTTTTCACAAACCTTCGTCGGGCACTTCGAGATCGAGGAGACCTCCGAATGTATCAGCGTGAACGGGAATGGATCGGCACCGTCGCGCGTATCGTCGTCCTGCTGCTGCTGACGCCGGGCCTCGCGTTCGCCGCGACCGAGGGCGGGCACGACAGCGGCGGCCTCATCAGCCTCGACAAGTCGCTGATCATCCAGGTCCTGAACTTCGTCATCCTGCTGCTGATCCTCCAGCGCCTCCTCTATAAGCCGTTTCTCGCGAAGATGGCCGAGCGCACCCAGGCCATCCAGAAGTCGCTCGACGAAGCGCAGGCGGCCCGCGCCGAGGCGGCGCGCCAGCAGGAAGAGAACGAGACGCGGCTGCGCGCCGCACACGCCGAGGCGGCGGCCATCCGCGCCCAGGCGCTGAAGGACGCGGCCGACGAGCAGAAGCGGCTGGTGGACGCCGCGCGCGCCGAGTCGCAGCGCCTCGTCGAGACCGCGAAGGCGCAGCTGGACGCCGACGTGCGCCGCGCGCGCGACGACCTGCGCCGCGAGGTCGCCGACCTGGCGACCGCCGTCGCCGAGAAGCTCGTGCGCCGCAGCCTGCGCGACGAGGACCATCGGCGCATCGTCGCCGACGCGATCGCCAAGGTCGGCAACTAGGTGAAGGCCTCGCCCGGCGTCGCCCGCTCGTACGGGAAGGCGCTCTTCGAGCTCGCGCGCGAGCGCAACCAGGTCGATGTGATCGCCCGCGAGCTCGACGCCATCGCGGCCCAGTTCGCGAGCGAGCCCGAGCTCCACGCGTTCTTCGCGCGGCCGTGGGTCACCTCGGCGGCCAAGCGCGCCGTCGCGGCCGAGGTCGCCACCCGGCTTCAGGTCTCGAAGCTCGCCAAAGACTTTCTCGCGCTCGTCGCGGCGCAGGGGCGCGCCGACCATCTCGAAGCGATCGTCGCCGCGTATCGCGAGCTCCACGACGAGGCCGAGGGCCGCGTCCGCGCGCGCGTGCGCACCGCGGTGCCGCTCAGCGACGCGGATCGTTCGGCGCTGACGGGCCGCCTGAGTCGGGCACTCGGCGGCAAGCAGGTCGTGCTCGAAGAGGTCGCCGACCGGGAGCTCCTCGGCGGCTTCGTGGCCGAGGTGGGAAGCCTGCTCGTTGACGCAAGCCTGGACGGTCAGCTCGCGCGAATGCACCGACGCCTCGCGCAAGGGTAGGGGACAGGAGAGAGCGATGATCAAGGCCGGAGAGATCAGCGAAATCATCAAGCGCCAGCTGGCGGGCTACGAGGCGGAGGTCGACCTGCAGGAGGTCGGCCGCGTCATCGAGGTCGGCGACGGCATCGCGCGCGTGCACGGGCTCGAGAAGGCGATGGCGGGCGAGCTGCTCACGTTCCCGGGCGACGTCGTCGGCATGGTCCTGAACCTCGAGCAGGATCAGGTCGGCGCGGTGCTCCTGGGCGACGACAAGCTCATCAAGGAAGGCGACATCGTCAAGCGCACGAACCGCATCGCGGAGGTGCCGGTCGGCGAGGCGCTGGTCGGGCGCGTCGTGAACGCGCTCGGGCAGCCGGTGGACGGCAAGGGCGCGATCGCCGCCAAGGAGTTCCGGCCGATCGAGCGCTACGCGCCGGGCGTCGTCGATCGCCGCTCGGTGAAGGAGCCGCTGCAGACCGGGCTCAAGGCCATCGACGCGATGATCCCGATCGGGCGCGGCCAGCGCGAGCTCATCATCGGCGACCGCGGCACCGGCAAGACCGCGATCGGCGTCGACACGATCATCAACCAGAAGGGCCAGGACGTCTTCTGCTTCTACGTCGCGATCGGTCAGAAGCTCTCGACGATCGCGCAGGTGGTGAAGGTGCTGGAAGACGCCGGCGCGATGAAGTTCACGACGGTCGTCGTGGCCTCGGCCTCGGAGCCGGCGCCGCTGCAGTACATCGCGCCATACACGGGCGTCACGATGGGCGAGTACTTCCGCGACTCCAAGCGCCACGCGCTCTGCATCTACGACGACCTCTCCAAGCACGCGGCCGCGTATCGCCAGCTCTCGCTGCTGCTCCGGCGGCCGCCGGGTCGTGAGGCGTATCCCGGCGACGTCTTCTATCTGCACTCCCGTCTGCTCGAGCGCGCGGCGAAGCTCAACGACGACCTCGGCGGAGGATCGCTCACGGCGCTGCCGATCATCGAGACGCAGCTCGGCGACGTGTCGGCGTACATCCCGACCAACGTCATCTCGATCACGGACGGGCAGATCTATCTCGAGTCCGACCTCTTCTACGGCGGCATCCGGCCGGCCGTGAACGTCGGCCTGTCGGTCTCGCGAGTGGGTGGCTCCGCGCAGGTGCGGGCCATGCGCCAGGTCGCCGGCAAGCTGCGGCTCGACCTCGCGCAGTACCGCGAGCTCGCCGCGTTCGCCCAGTTCGGCTCCGACCTCGACCGCGCGACGCAGGCGCAGCTGGCCCGCGGACAGCGGATGGTCGAGCTCCTCAAGCAGGGCCAGTATCAGCCGCTGCCGGTCGAGAAGCAGGTCGTGATCATCTTCGCGGGCACGCAGGGCATGCTCGACGAGCTGCCGGTCGACGCCATCCGCGAGTTCGAGCCCTTCCTCTATAGCTATATCGAGCGGCGCGCCCCGCAGATCCTCACGGACATCCGCGAGAAGAAGGAGATCTCGGACGCGCTGCGCGAAACCCTCGCGAAGGCGATCACCGACGCGCGAGACGGAGTTCGTCGCCGCCAAGGGCATCAAGGCGGCCTAGAGTCCGGCCCGATGGCGACCCTTCGCGACATCCAGCGGCGGATCCGCTCCGTCCAGTCGACGCAGAAGATCACGCGCGCGATGAAGCTCGTCGCGGCGGCGAAGCTGCGCCGGGCGCAAGAGCGGATCCTGGCGGCGCGTCCCTACGCGGCCAAGATGGGCGAGCTGCTCGGCAATCTGGTCACCGCGGCGTCGGGCAGCGACGGCGCGCCGCATCCGCTGCTCGAGCAGCGGGAGGGGCCGCGCCGCCAGATCGTGATCATCACGGCCGACAAGGGCCTGGCCGGCGCCTTCAACTCCAACGTCATCCGCCGCGCGCTCGACTTGATCAGACAATCCAATACGACCGAGGTCACCCTGGTCGTGGTCGGCCGCAAGGCGCGGGATTTCTACCGCCGCCGGCCGTGGACGATCAAGCGCGACATGATCGCCTTCTGGGATCGGCTGGCCTACTCCCACGCGAGCGAGCTGGCCGACTACTTCATGCAGCAGTATCTCGACGGTGAGGTCGACGAGGTCCACCTGGTCTACAACGAGTTCCGTTCCGTCGCCGTCCAGCGCCCGGTCCGCGAGCAGCTGCTGCCGATTCCGCGCAAGGCCGAGGGCGAATCGGCCGCGGAGGCCGTCGACTACCTCTACGAGCCGAATCCGAAAGCGATCCTCGACGAGCTGCTGCCGCGGCACGTGCGGACGCAGGTCTTCCGGGCCCTCATGGAGTCGCTGGCCGGGGAGTACGGCGCGCGCATGACGGCGATGGAGGCCGCGACCAAGAACGCGAAAGAGATGATCGACGTCCTGACGATCCAGTACAACAAGGCGCGCCAGGAGAAGATCACCAAGGAGCTGCTCGACATCGTCGGCGGCGCCGAGGCCCTCAAGCAAGGAGCGGAGGCATGAGCACCGGGAAAATCGTTCAGGTCATCGGGCCGGTCGTCGACGTGGAGTTCGAGCCGGGCCGGCTGCCGTCCATCTACAACGCGCTCCTGGTCGAGGGCGTCGAGAACAAGGACGTCTTCGCGTATTCGCAGAAGCTCACCCTGGAAGTCGCGCAGCACCTGGGCGAGAGCCAGGTGCGCACGATCGCCATGGCCGCGACCGACGGGCTCCGCCGCGGGATGACCGTGAACGATACCGGCGCGCCGATCACGATCCCCGTCGGGCCGGAGACGCTCGGCCGGATCATCAATGTCGTCGGCGAGCCCGTGGACAAGGGCCCGGCGATCAACGCGAAGAAGATGTACCCGATCCACCGCGCGGCCCCGCCGTACGAGGACCAGTCGACGAAGGTCGAGATGTTCGAGACGGGGATCAAGGTCATCGACTTGCTCGAGCCGTACACGAAGGGCGGCAAGACGGGGCTCTTCGGCGGTGCCGGCGTCGGCAAGACCGTGCTCATCCAGGAGCTGATCAACAACATCGCCAAGCAGCACGGTGGCATCTCGGTGTTCGCCGGTGTGGGCGAGCGCACGCGTGAGGGCAACGACCTCTATCACGAGATGAAGGAATCGGGCGTCATCGAGAAAACCGCGCTCATCTTCGGCCAGATGACCGAGCCGCCCGGGTCGCGGCTGCGCGTGGGCCTGACCGGCCTCACCGCCGCCGAGTACTTCCGCGACGAGGAAGGCAAGGACGTGCTGCTGTTCATCGACAACATCTTCCGGTTCACGCAGGCCGGGTCCGAAGTCTCGGCGCTGCTCGGCCGGATGCCGTCGGCGGTCGGCTACCAGCCGACCCTGGGCACCGAGATGGGCCAGCTGCAGGAGCGAATCACCTCCACGAAGAAGGGCTCGGTCACGTCGGTGCAGGCGATCTACGTGCCGGCCGACGACATCACCGACCCGGCGCCCGCGACCGCCTTCGCCCATCTCGACGCCACCACCGTGCTCTCGCGCCCGCTCACCGAGCTCGGGATCTACCCGGCGGTCGATCCGCTCTCCTCCACGTCGCGGATCCTCGATCCCAACATCCTCGGCGCCGAGCACTACCGCACGGCGCGGGACGTGCAGCTGATCCTTCAGCGCTACAAAGATCTACAAGACATCATCGCGATCCTCGGCATGGAAGAGCTCTCGGACGAGGACAAGCTCGCTCGTCGCGCGCGCCCGGAAGATCCAGCGCTTCCTGTCCCAGCCGTTCTCCGTCGCCGAGCAGTTCACCGGACAGCCCGGGCGATACGTCAAGCTCGCCGACACCGTGAAGAGCTTCCGTGAGGTGGTCGACGGCAAGCACGACGAGCTGCCCGAGCAGGCCTTCTACATGGTCGGCGACATCGGCGAGGCGATGGAGAAGGCCAAGAAGCTCGCGGCGAGCGGCTAGCCGTGGCCGACCGGCTCACCCTCGAGATCGCCACGCCGATACGTCTGGTCGTGGCCGAGACGGTCGACGAGATCGTCATTCCCGGCAGCCAGGGCTACTTCGGGGTGCTGCCAGGCCACGCGGCGTTCCTGACGACCCTGGGGATCGGCGAGCTCATGTACCGGATCGGGCGCGACGAGCACTACCTGGCCGTCGCGGGCGGCTTCGCGGAGGTGCGCAACGATAAGGTGATCGTCCTCGCCGACACCGCCGAGCGGCCGGAGGAGATCGACCGGGCCCGGGCCGAGCGCGCCAAGGAGCGCGCCGAGCGCCGGCTGGCCGGGCGCGCCGAGGAAGAGATCGACTACACACGGGCGCTCGCGGCCCTGGCCCGGGCGCTCGCGCGACTGACGACGGCCGGCCGCAGCCGCTAGAGATCCGATCGCCCATCCGCAGACGTATCACAGTAGAATTCGCACGACTCCGTCAGGGGAGACTGTCCCGAGACAAGGAGGCCCCATGAGGCATCGCGCATCCATCGTTCTGGCTCTGATCGCCTCGCTCGTGTTCATGGCGGCGGTTCCTGGTGGCGCCGGCCCGGAAAAGATCGCCTTCCCGGCGAACTACAAGGACCACGTCCTCTACGCGACGGTCGACCGCTACGACAACAAGCAGTACCGGGAGCTGTACGGCACGCCCGAAGCGGTCAAGGCCGCCCGGGAGGGTAAGCCGATCCCCAGTGGCACCGTGCTGACCCTGGTGCAGTACAAGGCCCAGGTGGACGCGGCCGGGAACCCGATCAAGGACGCCAACGGCCGCTTCGTCAAGGGCGACCTCGTCGGGATCACCGTGATGGAAAAGCGGACGGGCTGGGGCACGGAGTATCCGGACGACATCCGGAACGGTGAGTGGGAATACTCGGCCTTCACGGCGGATCAGAAGTTCAACGACAAGGCGAACTACAAGGCGTGCTTCCAGTGCCACAAGCCGCACGCGAAGATGGACTACGTGATCTCGCTGGCCAGGCTCTCCGGTCAGGCGCCGGGCGGTCCCGTCGCGATGAAGACGAGCCCCAATGACGTCGGCATCACCGGGTTCGCGTTCGGGCCGACCAAGCTGACGATCGGACCCGGTCAGAACGTGACGTGGACCAACGGCGACGATTCGCCGCACCAGGTCACGCTCACACAGAGCCAGCAGCGGTCCGCCGTGCTCCTCAAGGGCCAGAGCCACACCCAGGCCTTCGCGGGGCCCGGCGTCTACGAATACATCTGTGGCCTGCATCCCAACATGAAGGGCTCCGTCGAGGTGAAGTAACCGCCGGGCTGCCCAGCGGCGTGGGCGCGACGCCCGCTCCGCTGGGCGGCCTTGTGTGAGATTCCTGCGAAAATCATCGCCGTGCGCTCAGCATCGGCGCTGGCATCGCGCTTGCGCAGAAGGACCGCCATGCTGACGGTCCTGATCGCCGACGACGAGCCGCACGTAGTCGACCTCATCCGCCTCACGCTCGAAGACGAGCGCATCTCCGTGATCGACGCGCTCGACGGTGAGACGGCGCTCGCTCACGCCGAGGCCATGCGCCCCGGGCTGATCTTCCTCGACGTTGACCTGCCCGACATCAGCGGGCTCGAAGTGTGCGCACGCCTGAGGAACGATCCACGGTTCGCCACGACCAAGATCGTGATGCTGACCGCAGCGGCCCAGGAATCCGACGTTGCGCGCGGGCTCGCCGCGGGCGCCAATCACTATCTGACCAAGCCGTTCTCTCCGGTTCGCCTGCTCTCGCTCGTCGAGAGCGTGGTGCCGCACGCCGCCGTATGGCGACACGAGTAGGCGGCGGGTCCGGCGACGACCTCACCGTCGCCTATCGACGGCTCAACGCCGCGTACCAGCAGACCTTGCGGTACGCCGAGGACGTGCGGCGCCTCTATCAGCAGGTGCAGCGCGCCATCTATCAGTCCCTGCTCGGCCTGGCCAATGCGCTCGAGGCGAAAGACGCGTACACGCGCGGACACTCCGAGCGCGTCGGCGCCTGGAGCCGGGGCGTCGCGGCGGCGCTCGGGCTGCCGGCCGTCGAGGTCGACATGATCGGCCAGGCGGGCTTGCTGCACGACATCGGCAAGATCGGCATCCCCGAAGGCGTGCTCAGAAAGCCCGGCGCGCTCGATCCCGAGGAATGGGCCGTGATGCGCAATCACCCGCTGATCGGCGCTCAGATCGTCGCGCCCTTCGATTTCTTCACGGGCGGCGCCCTCATGATCCGGCACCACCACGAGCGCTGGGACGGCTCGGGCTACCCCGATGGGCTGGCCGGCGACGAGATTCCGCTCGGCGCGCGCATCATCGCCGTGGCGGACGTCTACGACGCGCTGACATCGAGCCGGCCCTATCGGGCCGCGCTGTCGCACGCGACGGCGATCGAGCATCTCACGTCGTCGGTGGGGCAGACGCTCGACGAAGACGCGGTGGCCGTCTTCATCGACTTGATCCAAACGCTCTCGACCGTGAAACCCGATGTGGGCGCTCGATCAGCCCTGCGCTCTTCGAGCTGACCGCTTCCTCGCCGGCACGCCGCTGCCGCTGCTCGCCGCCCTTGCGATCGGCGCCGCGACGGTCGCGATCCTGGTCGAGGCCGGGGTCCTGCCGCGAGAGGCCGCGCGCGTCGCGGGGGTGACGGCGGGGCATGGGGCGCTGCTGGCCACGGCGCTGGCCTGGGCACGGGTCGGTCCGGCATCGATCCTCGTCGCGGTGGCGCTCCTCGGGCTGGCCGCGGTCGCGTCACAGCTGGGCACGCTCGGCTCCCTCGCCTATCTCGGGCCTGCTCTCTGGGTCGGCCGGCTGTCCGCGGACGGGCAGCTGGTCAGCCTGGGTCTCGGCACTCCGGTATCACTGCGTCGGGTGGCGACGGGCGTCCTCGTGGGCGCTGGTCTCTCGGGTCACTTGCTGGTGTCCGCCTCTCGGACGCTCGGCGTTCAGGTGCGCGTCGACCACGTGTCCGACGTGCTCGTCGCGATCGCGTACGACGTCGGCGCCAACGTGCTCGCCGCCGAGTGTTTCTTTCGCGGCGCGCTCTTCCATCGAGCCGATCGGCGCTGGTCGTTCGCCGCCGCGGCGACGGCGGCGACCGTGCTGTACGTGCTCCGCTATCTCGTCGATCCGCTCCTGCCCAAGAGCGCGGGCTTGGTGGTCGGCGCCGTCTTCTATCTCGCCTTGCTGGGCGCCGCCAATTGCTGGCTTCTCTGGTGGTCCGAGAGCCTGGTGCCGGGGCTCGTGAGCGCGGCGCTGTTCTTTGCGGCGTACCGGACGCTCGGAGCGCGATGAGTCTCGTCGCGGCAGCCCTCGTGGCGGTGACGGCGCTGGTCGCCTTCGAGGGCGCCGGGCCCGCGACGCTCCTGCGTCACGCCTATCTGGCACCCGTCCTGGTGGCGGCGCTGCGATTCGGGGCCGTGGGCGGCGGACTGGCGGCCGCGGCGGCGATGTTGCTGAGCGCGCCGCTCGTTCTTCCGGAGATCGAGCGGTCGGGCCTCACGGCCGACGCGGCGGAGGGGCTGGTGACGTTCGCGGTGCTCGGGCTGGTCGGCGTGCTCAGCGGCGTGCTGCGAACTCGCGCCGGCCGCCACCGCCGTCGCTACGAGATCCTCGTCACGATCCAGCGGACGTTGGCCGACGAGGCGCCGCTGGAGGTGGCGCTGGCTCGGCTGCGAGCCGCGCTGGCTCAGCGCCTGCGCGTGGACGAGATCGCCCTCGTCGCCCGCGCCGGCGAACAGCTCGCGCTGGCCGGCGGCGACCGCGTGGCCGACGGCTCGCTGGTCGCGCGGGTCCTCGGCACCGGCGAGCCCGCGTTCGTCGGCGACGCCGGCGATCACGGCCGCCCGCGCCGCGCGTTCGCGACGCCCTTGATCTCGAGCGGGCGCGCCGTCGGCGTGCTCGCGGTCGAGCGGCGGGGTGACATCTCGGTCGGCGAGCGCGCGGCCCTGGAGGCGATCGGCGCCCACGTCGGCGTCGCACTCGAGAACGCGCGGCTCGTATCTCGACAGCGGCGGTTCGCCGCGGAGCTGGCCGAGCGGGTCGCGACGGCCCGGCGCGAGCTCGAGGAGCTCGATCGCGCCAAGTCGGCGTTCGTCGCGATCGCGTCGCACGAGCTTCGCACGCCGCTGACGGCGCTGCAGGGCTTCAGCGAGATCCTGGCTGTCCGGCGGCTGCCGCCGGACGAGGTCCGCCGGCTCGCGGAGGTGATGCGCCGGGAGGCCAGGCGGCTGGGCCGTATCGTCAGCGATCTGCTCGACCTCTCGCGGATCGAGCGCGGGCTCGAGCCGGCGCTCTGCCGCGTTCCGCTGAAGATCGAGCCGACCATCGAGGCCACGGTCGACCTGTTCCGCCAGGGGACAGCGACGCACTTGATCACGACGGAGTGCGAGCCCTGGCTGCCGCTGGTGGCCGCCGATCCCGACGCACTGGAGCGTGTGTTGACCAACTTGATCTCGAACGCGATCAAGTACTCGCCGACCGGGAGCGCGGTGCGCGTGGGAGCGCGCGCCGTCACCGGCGGCGTCGCCATCGAGGTCGCCGATGCCGGCCGCGGAATTCCCGCCGATGCGTTGCCCCGCGTCTTCGAGCCGTACTATCGCGTGCCGGATGCGGCGGGCTCCGCGCACGGCACCGGCATCGGTCTGGCGGTCGTGAAGGCGCTCGTCGAGGCGCACGGCGGCACGGTGCGCGTCGAGAGCGCGCCGACGCTCGGCACGCGCGTGACGGTCGTGCTGCCCGCGTCCTCGGATGCGGAATGCGCGACGACGGGGTCCGTTCCTTGACACTCTGCGTCGCTCGCGTGTAGGCTGACCGGGTTATGCCCCGGCACGCGGCGGTTGCTGAACGCATGGCGAGCGCGGTGGTCAAGCGTCTGACGGTGCGTAAGATCGCCGAGATCAAGGACGAGAACACCGCGCGCGCGGCCATCCGCCACGTCATCCTCGAGAACCTCGCCGCCGAAGAGCAGCTCGACGCCGAAGCGCGCAAGCTCTTGCTGGAGCACGCCAAGATGATCAAGGAGTCGGCGGCCGACTACCGTCAGCTGCTCGGCAAGGTCAGGGAAAAGCTCGCGCGCGAGCGGGGGTTCATCCTCTGATGATCCGGATGAGCCGCGAGCGCCTCTTCTACCTCGCCGACCTGATCCTGAAGGAGCTCGGCACGACGCAGGGCGTGAGCTTCAAGGCGCCGGACGAAGTGCGGACCGAGGTGCTCCGCGCGCTCACCGAGGAAGCCAAGCTGGCGGAGTCGATCGACGGCGAGGTGCGGAAGATTCTCGGGACCTACTCGCGCCCGATGCCCGAGGGCAGCCACGAGTGGGAAGTGCTCTACGAGAAGACGCGTGAGGAAGTGTTTCGCAAGAGGTTTCGGCTGTGAAGCGCCTGGTCGTCGGCATCACGGGGGCCACCGGATCGATCTACGGCATCCGTCTGCTCGAGATCCTTCGGGGACAGGCCGACGTGCAGACGCACCTGGTGATCTCGGCGCCCGGGAAGCGCACGATCGTCGAGGAGACCGCGTACACCGTGCGCGACGTCGAAGCGCTCGCCGCGCACCACTACGACATCCGCGACATCGGCGCCTCGATCGCGTCGGGCTCGTTCCGGACGGCCGGCATGGTGATCGCGCCGTGCTCGATCAAAACCGCGGGCGCGATCGCGTCGTGCCACACGGATTCGCTGATCGCGCGCGCGGCCGACGTGACCCTGAAGGAAGGCCGGCCGCTCATCGTGATGCTGCGCGAGACGCCGTTGCACATCGGACACCTCAAGTGCATGGTGGCGCTCGCCGAGATGGGCGCGGTCCTGCTGCCGCCGATGCCCGCCTTCTACAACCGCCCCAAGGATCTGGACGACATCGTGAATCACACGATCGCGCGTGTGCTGGACCGGCTCAATCTCCCGCAGACGCTCGTCGCTGAGTGGCAAGGCACGGCCCGGCGCGTCTCGTCGGGGGAGCCGGGTGCCTGACCTCTCGGTCGTCATCCCCGTCTACAACGAGGAAGCCAGTCTCACCCCGCTCTGGTCGGAGCTCCGCGAGGTGCTCGAGCGCCTTGGGCTCGCCTTCGAGGTCGTGTTCGTCGACGACGGCAGCCGCGACCGAAGCGCCGAGATCATCCGCTCGTTTCGCGAGAGCGATCAGCGCGTGCGCCTGGTGCGACTCAAGACGAACGGCGGCGAGACGGCGGCGACCGACGCCGGTTTCAAGGCGGCGCGCGGGCAGCGCGTCGTCGTCATGGACGCCGACCTCCAGAACGACCCGGCCGACATCCCGATGCTGCTCTCGCACCTCGATCGTTGGGACGCGGTGACCGGCTGGCGGGTCGATCGCGCCGCGGGCGACAACTTCGTGCGGCGCGCCTCGTCGCGGATCGCGAACCGCATCCGCAACTGGATGTCCGACGAGACGATCCAGGACAGCGGGTGCACCTTCCGCGCGTTCCGGCGCGAGTGCCTGCGCGGCCTGGTGCTCTACCGGGGCTTTCACCGGTTCATCCCGACCCTTCTCAAGATGCGCGGCTACCGCGTGATCGAGGTGCCGGTCGGCCACCGGCCGCGGCGCTTCGGCCAATCGAAGTACGGCGTGTTGAATCGTGCGGCGATCGCCTTCGCCGACCTCCTGGTGATCCGCTGGATGAACGCCCGCTTCCTTCGCTATGAAGTCGTCGAGGACGTGGGCGGTGATCTCGTCCGCGACTGAGCCGAGCGCGTGAACGTCCTGCTGGTCGGGCTCGGCCGCTGGGGCGAAAAGCATCTGCGCGTGCTCGGCGAGTTCGGCGTCACCCTCTGGGTCGCCGACGTCTCGCCCGAGCGCCTGGCGTGGGCGGTGCGCCACGGGGTCGCGCCGAGCCGCGCGGTGACGGACTATCGATCAGCACTGCCCCTCGTGGACGCGGTCGACGTCGTGACGTCCGCGGACAGCCACTACGAGGTCGCGCGCGCAGGCCTGGCCGCCGGTCGTCACTGCTTCGTCGAGAAGCCGCTCGCGCGCACGGCCGCCGAGGGGCGGCTGCTCGAAGCGGCGGCCGCCGCGGCCGGCCTCGTGGTGCAGGTTGGCCACATCTTTCGCTTTCATCCGGTGACGGGGGCGGTACGCGATGCGCTCGATGCCGGACGTATCGGCGCGGTGCGCTACGCCACCAGTCGCTTCTCCGGGTTCAAGCGGCCCCGGATGGACGTGGGCGTCACGCAGACTGACGCGATCCACTTTTTCGATCTCTTCGCGCATCTGTTCGATCGCGAGCCGACCCGAGTGAGCGCGCTGCAGCGCGACTTCCTCGGCCGTGGGCTCGACGATCTCTCCGTCACGGTCGTCCACTACGGCGACGTGCCGGTGATCGTCGAGGCCAGCTATTTCACCCCGGGCACCTGGCGCGAGTGCGTGCTCGTGGGTGAGCGGGGCGCGCTCGTGGCCGACTACGCCACGTCGGTCGTCACGCTCCATCTCGGCGAGCATCGCCGGCACGGTGCGGCGTGGGAGGCGGTCGAGACCGGGAAAGAGGAGCTGCCGACGCGGGGCGAGGAGCCGCTGCGGCTCGAGCTGCAGGCGTTCCTCGACGCGTGCGCCGGCCGCGCATCCAATCCGGTTCCGGCCCTCGCCGGTGTGCGTGCCCTCGAGGTCGTGGAGGCGGCGGAACGGTCGGCTCGGTCCGGCGCCGAGGTCGCGCTGACGCCTTGACAGCCGCCTAGCCCAACCGTCACAGTCCCTCGGAGTGACCGGGGAGCAGCGGCGGAGGCCAAGGCCGGCTGCTCCGAGGAGAGCGAAATGGCGATCCGACTCGTGGTGACGATCACGGCCGCGCCGGGAAAGGGCTCTCAGCTCGCGCAGGCGTACAAGGCCCGTTGCGCCGACGCGATGAAGGAGCCGGGCTGCGAGCAGTTCGAGATCTTTCAGAGTGCCGTGAACCCCGATCGCCTGACCCTGCTCGAGCGCTGGGCCGATCAGGCGGCGCTGGACGCTCACGCGAAGCTGAACAGCACGCGCCCGCCGCTGCTGCCCGAGCTTCGCGTCGGGAGCGGTGAGCGCGAAGACTACGAGTACCGCAGAACGCGCTAACCAGGTCCACAAAGCCGTGGCGCAGACGGACATCGCGCGCCGCGAGCTCCTGACGGCTATCGCAGCCCTCGGAGCGAGCGCGCTCGTTCCCCGACACGCAGCGGAGGCGCAAGTGGCGACAGTCAAACCCCACCGGATCGACGTCCACCACCACCACACGCCCCCACCCTACGTCGCCGCGATCACGGCCCGGAACATTCCGGGCCCGGTGCGCGACTGGACGCCCGAGAAGTCGATCGCCGACATGGACAGGGCAGGCGTGGCGACGTCCATCACGTCGATCACGACGCCGGCGCATGCGCTTCCTAGATGACGCTGGCGCGCGAAAGCTCGCGCGGGAATGTAACGACTACACCGCCAAGCTGGTCGCCGACTCCAGGGGCCGGTTCGGCATGTTCGCGGTGATGCCCATGCCGTACGTCGAGGGAACCTTGCGCGAGATCGGCTACGCGATCGACTCGCTCAAGGCCGACGGCATCGCGCTCCTCACGAGCTACGGCGACAAGTGGCTGGGCGATCCGACCTTCATGCCGGTGATGGAGGAGCTCAATCGCCGCCGCGCGGTCGTGTACACGCACCCGACGACCGCCACCTGCTGCGGCAACCTGATTCCCGACGTGCCGGACTCTGTCATCGAGTGGGGGACGGACACGACGCGTACGATCGCGAGCCTGCTGTTCAGCGGCACCGCCGCGCGGTTCAGGGACGTGCAGATGATCTTCTCGCACGGTGGGGGAACCTTGCCGTTCCTCACCGAGCGGTTCGTGCGCTTGCCGCAGGCCAACAAGAACCTGGCCGCGCGCGTGCCGAACGGGGTCGAGGCCGAGCTCAAGCGCTTCTACTACGACACCGCGCAGGCGGCCCATCCGTACGCGCTCGCCTCACTGACGAAGCTGGTCCCGACCTCCCAGATCGTGTTCGGGACGGATTTCCCATATCGCACGGCGATCGATCATGTGAGAGGGCTGGCCGACTACGGCTTCGGCGCGAGCGACCTGCAGGCGATCGAACGCGACAACGCGGTCCGGCTCATGCCGCAGCTGAAGGCGTAAGCGGAGGTCTTCAGAATCCCGGGTTTGATCCAGGAGCCGCGCTCCGGCGCTGCTGAGCCGCCGCCTCGAGCGCTTGCACGCGCGCCGTCAGCTCCTCGACTTGCTTCTGTAGCTTCGCGTTCTGTGTTTGCAGACCGGTCATCGCGCCGCTCAGCTGTGCGGCGACCCATGTTTCGATGGGCACAGCGGGCACGATATTGCCGGTCTGATACAAGGTGCAGTCGCCCTGTTGAGAAGGTCCCGTCCCGTTGAGATTCAAGGTGGCGTTGGCGGGGCAGCCGAACACCCGGAACATGTTGTTGCCCCCTCCGGTGTAGAACGCCTGCGCCTCGCCCCTCGACGAGAAGAGGAGCACCCCCACCACCCCTGCGAGCAGAAACGCCGCAAGACGGTCCTGATATCGCATCGCGCTCTCCTTCCCAGAAGTCCTATTGACAGGCCCGTTGGCCACGCTGTACCTCGTTGCCATGGCCCCGGGGCTGACGTGCGGTCCAGGGCGAAAACCCTAGAAGCGTAGAGGGAGCGGGTCATGGGATTGATCAACATCTTCTACAAGACCATGTTCGAGATGCATCCCTGGCCGACAAATTTTCTGACAATGATGGACGGACCGATTCTGAATTTTCACCGCGATCCGAAGTTTAGCAATACGTGCGCGAGCGAGATCAGCTACGCCTTCAATTGTATCGACGGTCATCATGTCGATACGAGCGGCGACTACGGGAAAGGGGGCGTCCTGGTCAAGCAGGTCAGGACGCTCAAGGACAGTGACAGGTTCGAGTACATTTTCTCGACGCTCGATCTCCGCCAATACCTCAACAACCAGTACGGATCAGGTCAACAGTTTCCTAATACGTCCAAGATCGGAAGCCGAAATGGAGTGATTATCTTCGAGCCCTCGACCACCATTGGCCACACGGACGTGTGGGTGGATGGGCAAATCGACAACCCATTGAGAGCTGCTGGGATTTGCGAGACCCACGAAGCGGTGCTGCACGCAGAGCTTGCGGAGATGGAGCAGTCAGCAACCGATGCCGAGCGAAGCGAACGACGTTGCTGCGCAAGACTCGCTCGGTCTGCCCGCACGAGGGGCCGGGCGTAGCTCTACTACGTCGAGACCACGCTCACAAACGGACGCACGGCTTCTGGCACGCAGCGGTAGTGCCAGCGAGCCGGGGCGAACTCCAATCTCTTCACGACGAGGTCGGGCACGCTCCACTTGTTGGGTCGGCCCAGCGACACAATCACCATTTGGTCCTCGGGTTCGATCACGTCCTTACATTCCTGACATACGAGCTTCACCTTGCAGACCTCTCGCGCCGTCGAGCCACACCGGCCACACGGCATCTCTCGCATTCTCCCGCGCCGCAGTCTATCTGACCGCTCTCCGCGCAACCGGAGCAGAACGCGCACGTTTTCTCGGCAAGAGGCGCCATTACCACCTAGTAACGTGGACTCGAACCCTTTCCTGTTGGCACAACGGTTGTCGGTGCGGTGGGCGCCGGACTGGACTGCGTGTCGCTGCTGCGAGGCGGCGCCCGATCTTCGGATCGCTGCTCCATCGCCTGCTGCGACTGCTGCACTTCGTTCCTCAGTTGGTCGAGGTTCACATTGTGGCGCCGTGCGATGTCGGCCCATCCCGCGCCGCCTTTCAATTCGGCTGCGACGTGATCGACGGTCGGCTCCTTGGTCTTGCAGAGGAGATTGGCAATCAGAAGATCGCCCCAGTCGAGGCCGGTCCGCGCCCGCTGCGCCCGTAGTACCTCGACCGACACGGCGAGCTTGCGCGAAACATGACCGGCCACGACCCGCTCCCCATCTGGGCCGGTCCGCACTCTATCAATGGCGGCCGCGAGTTCTTCGAGGGTTGGCGGGTCGGCTCCAAAGGTAAGCCCGACCGCAAGGAACACTGTGATCGCCACCAAGCTTGACACCGCATATCTGCATGGGATCATCGCCGTCTCCAACCTGACTCGACGGTAGACAGCAGGAGACTACCATCTTCAAACTCGGGCCTCTAGCCCTGTTCGAGTTGCTGGTGGCCACTGCGCCACGAGTGATCTGGGTGCTAGACTCCCGCCAGCCATCCTCCACCGAGACATCCCATGAGATGTCAAGTGCGAATCGTCGCCGGCGCGACGAGCAGACGTGAAGGGTTGTAGGGTTGCCGGTGTTTGAGCATGGCGTACAGCGCATGAAGCAGCTTGACGGCGACAACGACCAGCGCTTGCTTGGCCGTTTTGCCCTGGGCCTTCTTGCGGAGATAAATGGTGCGCCACTCGCCACTGCGGCGCACGGCATTGACGGCGGCGAGGTAGAGCGAATGGCGGGCAATGCGAGAGCCGACGCGCGACAAGCGGGGAGCCGCCGCGTGGGCGCCGCTCTCGTTGATGACCGGGTAAAAGCCGACATACGCGACGAGCGCCCGCGCATCGGTGAAGCGGGTGAGCGCGCCGAGTTCGCCGATCAGGGTGGCGGCCGTCTGCGGGCCAATGCCCGGGATGGTTTGCAGCAACTCGGCGTCGGAGGGCCCAGCCCCTGGCTCGCTGGGGGGCAGCAGCGTCGTCGCGGCGCGGTCGACCTCGTCAATCGCGCTGGTGAGACGCTCGAGCTGGCTCACCAAGGCGCGCACGACGTGCGCGCGAGCGGCTGCTGCCTTGCCACTGTAGAGCGAGCGTCGCGCGCGGTCGCGGACGCCCGTGGCGTCGTCCAGCGAGAAGCCGCGGGCGCCCGCATCCTCGGCCGCGCGGCGGATCGCCCGGGGACTGGCGTTCGCCAGGTGCTGGGCCGTGGGGAACTGCGCGAGGATGCCGCGCGCCCGGGCCGTCAGCAGATCGCCGAGGACGGCGCGGTGCTCGGGCAGCACCACGTCGAGCTGCGCGATCAGCTGACGCAGGTAGTCCTGACGGTCGGCCATGAGACGGGCGCGCAGCCGCGCGAGCTCGCGCAGGCTCTGGATCTGCTCGTCGGGCACATAACTGGCCTGCGCCGCCCCCGAACGCAGCAGGCCCGCGATGACGTGGGCATCGATGTCATCCGTCTTGGCCTTGCGCCGGACAACGTCACGGTAGCGTCGGGTCTGCAGCGGATTCAGCACGATGACGCGGTAGCCAGCGCCGACGAGCGCCGCTTCAAGGTTTTCCCACAGGTGGCCCGAGGCCTCGAGCCCGATCAGGGTCTGCGCCGCCGGCGCGTCGCGCGCGGCCAACGTCCGCAGCAGCGTGGCCACGCCGTCTGTGCTCGCGGCGATGGTGAAGCTCGGGCCGACCGCTTCCCCGTCACGGTCCAGGACGGCAATCCGGTGCTCACGCAAGGCCACATCGATGCCGACAAACCGCTCCGCCATGGCACTCCCTTCGCGCGATGTCAGGGCACGGCGCGGATCAGCCGGACAGGTGCCACGTGCCGCGAGGTCCGCATGGCCTGGTCGAATGTGAGGGATGGCGGCGAACCGTCTCCCAGCATCCTGGATGAATGCTCTCGACCCGGCGGCCGGGGCGCGACGTTCTCGGTTGACGGCTGCTCGTGCAGGAGCGCCGAGGTGCCCGTAAATCAGTCGTCGTTCCCGTCCTGCCTCCGGACACACGTTAACCGTACCCTCCTCCTTCCGACGAGGGGAATTGCCACGACGCTTGCGGGCACCCTTCGCTCGTAACGTCATACCAGGTGCCCATGCGGCTGATCGGGCTCGCGGTCGTGCTCACTCTCATCCTCGCCCTTGCGCAGACTGGTCGGGGAGATGCAGACGGCGCCAGGCCAAAACCCAAGTTCGTGTCGGCTCGACCAGTGATTGAGTGATGGATCGCCGAGCGTTCATGACGACTGTTGCCTTCGGCGTTGTAGCCCCCGCGATCTCTGGCGCCCAGGGAGCAAAGAAGGCGCCGCGGGTGGGGTTCTTGTCTATCGGCTCGCGGGAGCAATTTGCACATTTGCTCCTCGCGTTCGAGGAACGAATGATTGAGCTGGGCCATGTCGGTGGAAAAGATCTCTCGATCGAGCAGCGATTCGCGACCGGGCAGGCTGACCTCCCGCGTCTGGCCCAGGAGCTCGTGCGCTTGAACATTGATCTTCTTCTCGTACACGGGAACGCGGTTGTCGCGGCGGCAAAGCGGGCGACGACAACAGTTCCAATCGTCACCGCCGGAGTCGTTGATCCGAGCTGTCGGGTTCGTTGGAGTGTGGCTCGCCCGGGCAGAAACATCACCGGCGTCACGTCAGACATGACGACAGAGATATGGGGCAAGCGCCTGGAGCTCCTCAAGGAGGCGGTGCCCGCTGTATCCAGGATCGCGCTCCTGTGGAACCCAACTGATCAAGCAAGGGTGCCCTATGTGAACACCGCGGAAGAGGGTGCCCGAAAGCTGGGTGGCACATTCATTCGAGAAGAATTCCGGAACGCCAGCGACTTCACGACAGCCTTCGCCTCTATGGCGGTGAAGCAGGTGGGCGCTGTCCTGATTGCCGGGCATCCTGCGACACTTGCTGGGCGCGCCGAGATCGTCAAGCTCGCCGCCCATCATCGAGTCGCGGCAGGGTATCCGTGGCGTGAGGCGGTCGAAGTCGGCGGGTTGATGTCTTATGGCGTCGACTACAAAGAATCGTATCGTCGCGCGGCAAACTACGCGGACAGGATTCTGAAGGGCGCGAAGCCCGCTGACCTCCCCGTCGAGCAGCCCACCAAGTTTGAGTTGGTGATCAACCTCAAGACCGCGAAGGCGCTCGGCCTCACGATCCCGCAATCGTTCCTGCTACGAGCGGACCAGGTGATCGATCAGTAGCGTGCTCGTGAAGGAAGCAAACGTGACCGGGCGGTGCGACTATAAGTCCGCCCAGCTCGTGATCGTCTTCGATATTCTCAAGAGCGGGAGAGTTTCGCAGGTGCAAGTGCAGGAGACTTCGGGCTACAAGATCTACGACGACTACGCCGCCAATGCAGTCAGGCTGGTCTCTCCCTTTCCACCACTCCCGTCAGAGATGATGGCAAGCGCAGGGCCGGGCCCGGGTATTCGCATCATCGCAGCGTTCAAGTACAAGTTCGTCGAGCACGAAGGAAACCAATGAAGCGATTGCGAACAGCATCTCTGCTCGTCGCCCTCTCCCTGCTGGCCTCGGCTCCGACGGCCCCCGCCGAGAGTAAATGGGTGCTATGGAAGCACTCGTATGAGATCTGGATAGACACTAACAAGGTCAGTCATCGGCGCGACATCTCTTGGAAGAAAGTCACTGTGGCGGCCGGGAAATCGGACTGCGACAACCGTCGGCTGCGCGAAGCACGAGCCGAGTACGACGCACAGACTGGTAAGCGCGCGACGCTGACGGGCTCCGAAGTGGGATTTGATCAGAGCAATACGCGGTATAAGCGCGGCTACCGTAGCTTCGAATGCTATCCCGACACCGTGGACCCGCGCGGTCCGAAGGGGAAATGAGCGACGCTACGAACTCGCTCCGCTAGTGGCACCCAGAGTGGCACCAGTGGATCAGAGATCGAAGTAAGTCACCAAAGCCGCAGCAGTGTAACTGTCGGTAAAGCTTTGGTGCCGAAGCGGGGACTCGAACCCCGACACCCTTGCGGGCACTAGACCCTGAAACGGGGGGCCGGCGACGAGCCGGCCCTCAGTCTTTCTGCATGGTTACCTGTAACCGTGCGCTGCTGCTCGGCTTCTCGCTGCTCGCCTAGGATTGAGAAGGATTCTCGGCGCTCGAGGATTGAAATCGGCCTGCTTTACGAGTGCGTTCAGCGCAAATCAGCGCAAGCCCGCAACGGCGACGACCTCCTGATTGTCGGTCAAGGACTGGCCGCCGACTGCTGCAGTGGCTGACCTGAGAGTCGGTCTTTGCTACCAGCGGCTTCGATCACTGGAGAGCAGAGTCTCGATGATGATTGTTTGGGACATCCAGGGGCACGATGGCCCAGCCAATCGCGCGCAGCAGCGCGTCGACCTTCGGGGTCAAGCGGCGATCGGCCTGGCGCCGTTCGGCCTCATAGGGTCCGGAACGTGCCCGTCGTGCTGTGACGCGGCGATTGAAGAGCACTCGAACGGTCCCGTTCCCGGCGAACCCTCGCTTGAGATGCTCGTAGAGATGCGCGCGGTCGCCTGCGACGATAATGAACTGCCGAACCATCTCCGGTGGGTCGTCGGGCCGTTTCGCCACCGCGTCACGGCGCCCGGGATGACGCGCCGACGAGGCCTGCGTCAGGAACCGCGAGAGCGAGGTCCACGTCGCGCTGCCGCAGGCGGGGCACGTCGGGGAGCCAATTTCAAAGCACTCGTCGCAATCGAGACACAGGGCGAGCTGTCGCAGCGGGAGATGCGCACGTGGCGCAAGTTGTCGCGCCCGGCTGATCATCGATGTGTGACTCCCTGAACCGGTCCAGGGCCGCGCGGACTCTCGGCAGCAACGGTCACTTCTGCAGGGCGCCCAACCCTTAGCCGTCTCACGAGCTCGTAGAGCGCGCTTTTGCCACCACGATAACCAGCGAGCCGGACGCGCCGCAGGATTTCGGCCCCCGAGAGGTCAGGATGCTCGCGCAGCCACTGGGCGACCAGAGGCTCGTAGGGCGCCACGGTCGACGGGCGCCCGGCGCCGCGCGGTCGCGGAGAAGGCGTCACCTCACTGGAGCTAGAGCCGTCCATCGGCAGGACTCCACCGCAAATCCGATACCGGAATAGCATTCGAGCAAGATCAATAGCTTCTGTGGTACTGGCAGGAGCTAGCCTGGCGAGTCTCTGACCGAACCGATCATTCTCGGGCCAGTGCCGGCTGGCCGGTTCCGGAAAGATCAGTTGTTCCTAAAAGACCGGCGTGGAGTTATGTCGGCAGAATCGCGACATTTCTCGGGGAGTAGGATGAGAGATACTGGCTCCCAACTCCGCGAGTGGCACTATTCGCTGGACGCCCCACCCGCCAGGGGCGCGCGTGCCCTCCTCTTATTCAGCCCCGCGTCATACTCGCTGCCACCCGACGCCAGATCCCCAGCGGATGTACGCGAGCCCCGAGCATGCGTCGCGACGACCTAATGCGCAGACCCACCGACTAGCAGACTGAACTATTGGCGGCGTGGGGGGCATTACCGCGCCATTGCGCAACCGATGACTCAATATTTCCCGCTGAGTCCGTGCAGGGCTTTTCCGGGTTGTCGTGTCCACTGACTCTTGCTCTCATTTGAGTGACACATGGTCCGGTGGAGATGAGCATGGCGAGTTTGCTATTCATCGTGTCACGTACGAAACCCGGCACCTATGCCTACATGAAACTTGTCAGCGAGAGCGAGCACGACGTGATCCTGGACCGGCGGAAGGTGGATCGTCGCCGAATCCATCAGCGGGCGACCATTCCCGCGTTGAGATCCAAGCCTGTGACATCGCCAGCCGCCCCAACATGTTGTGCCGCAAGGCGGGCCACAATCCCGGTACCACAAGCCACATCCAGCACGCGCTCCCCGTCTTGAAGATCCGCCAGCTTGACGAGATCCGCTGCCCACGGCCGAAAGCGTAGAGGAACCAGGACGTGCTCGTACCGCTCTGCCGCGTTCCCTGCCAGTTGCCATTGACCTGCTGTACTCATGAACTCAGCACCTTCCGAATCGAGGACGGCTGGCGGGGAGTCTAGCAGACGAGGTCGCCATGCTGATGTGCGAGGCTGAAGCCGCCATCGGCGCGCGGTCCGACGTCCTGCCGGAGGTCAAGGCGGCGCCGAGCGTCAGCGCCGTGTTTTGGCTACTGTTCGTATCCCGTCGCGCCGCCCGTTGCCGAGTAGGCACTGCGCCTATGTCTACGCGCACCGTCTGTCGCGCATCGACGGCACGTCCGCTATCTCACCGGACGCTCGTGGCCAGGCCCCATGAGGCCGGCCTGGTCCGACTTCCTACCCAAGAGCGCAAGAGCGAATGTCTTACACGCCAGAGCGAATTTACACGCCGCCCTGAGCTTGCTGCGTAGCGGCACGTGGGAAGTTTGTTCGCCGGCCTGCCTTTCAGATAATCATGCCCGCACAACAGTTTCGTCTTGATTATCCAGCACCTTGAGACTGGATCTAAAGCACGGGGCGGCGATTACGCTCCTGAGACGTTTCGGTGGCACGCTGAATGCCGCGTGGCCTCTTTGGGAGGACTCGTCATGAAACCTATGAGTTGGAAGATGGTGACGTCGTCCGCCGCGGCATGCGTGATGGCAGCAGCGCTCGCCCTAATCGTCTCAACCATAGATCCCGTCCCCGCCGCCGGAGATGCGGCCAAGGACACCCTCGAGGCACAGCAACTCGTGGAACGAGCCAGGCTCACCGTGGAAAGCTTCGCCGCCGACAAAGGCATTGGGAAGGCAGTCAGCGGCCTGATCAAGAAGGCGAAGGGCGTCTACATCGCCCCCGAAGTGCTCCGGGGGGCGTTCATCGTGGGTGCCTCTGGCGGAAGTGGCGTGCTCCTTGTGCGTGATGACAAGGGACAATGGAACGGGCCTGCTTTCTACACCATCGGCGAGGCGAGTTTCGGCTTGCAGGCCGGCGCCGACAAGTCAGAGGTGGTCTTACTCATCATGAGTGATCGAGGGGTATCGTCCATGCTCGCGAGCAGCGTCAAGCTTGGCGCGGATATGAGCGTGGCCGCTGGGCCGGTCGGGGCTGGCGCCACCGCAGAGACTGCCAACGTGAGCGCAGACATCTTGAGCTTTGCCCGCGCCAAGGGGCTCTATGCCGGCGCGTCGCTTGAGGGCGCCGTGATGGCGAAGCGGGCGGGGCTGAACGAAGTCTACTACCGCAAGAACGACATCACCCCCACGGAGATCCTGATCAAGGGGGCGCCCGTGAACAGCCAGGCAGTTCCTCTCAAGGCCGAGGTCGCCAAGCTCGCCAGTGGGAAGTGAGTGAGGGCCCGGTCCTTAAGGAGATCGATGACTGGCAGGAAAGAGCACGGTGAACTGGGTCGGCAGATCCCAAATCACGAGGGAGGGTCGCGGCCATGCCCGTCTACGAGTACCACTGCGACTCGCCGCGCTCGCCCGCGCCGCTCTCATAACGCATCCGCAAGTGGAAGATCGGGGTGGACCGATTGTCCGATAGCGCACCCGGGCGTTGTGCCCTACCGTCGCGACAAATAACGGCGCGCGTGCGCTCGACCGCGGCGCGCGCAGGAGGAGGCGAACCGTGAACGAGCGGATTCGACGACGTGGCTTCGACGGGATCTGCGCGGGGCTGATCGCGGCGGTCATCGCGACCGGCTGCGCGAGCGCCCGGCCGATGGCGAACACCAAGGTCTCGCAGGCGGGGCGAGCGGTCGACGAGGCGCACCAGGCCGGCGCCACCACGAGCGCCTCCATGGAGCTGAAGATGGCGGAGGACAAGCTGAAGGAGGCGCAAGCAGCCGTCGCGAAGGGTGACTACGAGCAGGCGAGCGCTCTGGCGGATCAGTCGACAGTCGACGCGGACTATGCGCGGGCCCGGGTGACCAATCAGCGTGTCACCAAGACGCTCGACGAGATGAAGCAGAACATCCAGGTGTTGCGCCTCGAGCTCGAACGGCTCCCCCAATAATCTCGAGCCGAGATGAGGAGATCACAGTCATGAGTCGGTTGAGCGCTCAGATCAGATACATCGTTGCCGCACTGCTCCCCTTCGCCGTCCTGGCCGGCTGCGCCTCCGCGGAAAAAGAACGGGCGGCGCAGGCTCAGCTCGAGAAGGCACGGATGGCCTATCAGCAGGCCCAGGCGGATCCGAACGTCCAGAAGTATGCGGCCTCTCGGCTCGCCGAGGCGCAGAAGGCCGTCCAGGGGGCGGAGCACGCGAAGGATCTCGACGACAGGCAGCAGCTCAGCTACGTCGCGGAACGAAAAGCCGAGATCGCGTCGCTCGCCGGCGCCACCGGCCAGGCGGAGCAGGACGCGCAGCTGCTCGGCAAGGAAACCTCGGCCATCGTGATGCAGAAGCGCGAGCGCGAGCTCAAAGCGGCGCGTCTCGACGCCGAGCAGGCGCGGGCCGCCGCCGAGGCGCGCGCACGCGATGCCGAGGCGAAGGCCCGCGAGGCTGACCAGGCGCGCGCGCAGGCGGTGGCCGCGGTGGCGGCTCGCGAGGCCGAGCAGGCGAAGACGACCGCGCTCACGAAAGAGCTGGCCGATCTCAAGGCCAAGCAGACCGATCTGGGCATCGTGCTGACGGTGGGCGACGTGCTCTTCGCTTCCGGCAAGGCCGACATCGCGTCGGGCGCCCAGCGGCATATCGACAAGCTGGCGGAGTTCCTGAACAAGAATCCCAATCGCAACCTCTTGATCGAGGGCCACACCGACAACACCGGCGGCGAGGACCTCAATATCAAGCTCTCGCAGCAGCGCGCCGAGGCCGTCCGCGACTTGCTGGTCTCCCGAGGGGTCTCTCCACAACGGATCACGACCAGGGGCTATGGCCCCAAGTACCCGTTGGTGAGCAACGACTCGGCCGCCGGACGCCAGCAGAATCGGCGGATCGACGTCCTGGTGCTGAACGAGGGAGTGAGCGCCGAGAAGGCGGCGCGGTAGGGCGCGCTCAGGCTACCGACGAGGACACGGCCAAGAAACTCCGAGCGCCAGTCTCGGAGCCCAACGCGGCCGCCTCGCTCGCCGGTGATCCGTAACGAGGTGGCCGCGGCGCTCCTCGGCTACGCCGCCAGGATGGCGCCCGACAGCGCGGCGGACGTCCGCGAATCATAGCGGGCCTCTGTTCCTTGCAAGGATCACACGACCCCGTGCCTCTCCGCGCCCCGAGATGCGGGCCAGTCGATCAGCCGCCCGCCGACCACGCGCCATGAGCGCTTCACTAGCGGTGGCTGGCTCCGCGTCGCGTTTGACGGCCCGCTCGCGCCGGGTGAAAGTGAAGACGTGATCCCGGGGCGCGACGACAACCTGCCCGGCGCCGACGATTTCGTCGCCGAGATCGCCCTCGCGAGGCGTGCGCGTCAGCGCCGTCTCGCCGAACAGTCCGGTTCCTTGTGTCGGCTGCGCTTCACGCACCCGCGCCGTCCGACTCAGCTCGACGGGCGCGGTGTCCTCGTTGTCGATACCTGCGAATGCCTGCTGCAGAGCGATCACGACGACGGCTGTGTGTGCGGGCACGGCATCGAACGTCGGGTCTATCGCGTCGATACCAACGGGCGCGAGCACTACGCGACGCGGCCGCTTGGAGGTCATGATGAACGGCAACTGTGACGACGCCATCATTGCCGCGCTCGGAGGCGCTGCGGGAGAAGAGCCTCGCCCACGTCATGCCCCGGTGACCTCGTGTACGTTCACCGGGACCGAGACGCGGAGGCGAAGTGGCTCGCGAGGGTCGTGCTATCGCGCCACAGCGCGCGGATCAAGGCGGCGCGAGAAGCGCGGGCGCAGGCGGTGAAGACGCGGTAGCTCGCTCGTCATCGCTTCGTGCTCGGGCGGCACCTCAAGCGAAAGGGTCGGCGTTCGTGCTATGTTCCCGGCTTGCCCCACCCGGGCCTTTCGAGTTGGCGTTGACAGACGCCGAGACCCTTGTGCAGTGGGCCTGCCGGTCACCCCTGACGTTCAGTCGATCCGCTGGAGCATTTCGTTGAGCGAGCCCGCATCGTGAGAGCGACCCTGGATGCGCTCTGGCTGCGCGGACTTCGGACACCGGCGCACTGGCGGTACGGTGTCGGAATCGTGGCCGCCCTCGCGCCCTCGCTGCTTCGGATCGCCATGAACCCTTACTGGGGTTCGAGGTTCACCTACGTCTTCTACTTCCCCGCCACACTGTTCACCGCGCTGTTCGGCGGCCTGGGTCCGGCTTGGGTGGGAATTGGCATCTGCGCCGTAGTGACCAAGGTGTGGATCTTGCCACCGCCCGGCTTGCTTGCCCCTTCGGACCCGATCGATCTCGTGGGGCTGGCGCTCTTCCTCGTGGCTGACGGCATCATTGCCTGGATCGGAGCGTCGCACCGCGATCTGATTAAGCGGAGCGAGCGTCAGATTTCCGAGTTGGCGGTGCGGGAACACGCCCTCGAACGTGCCGCGGGCGAAGCCGCGGCGGCCAACCGGGCGAAGGACGACTTCCTGGCTGTCCTCAGCCACGAACTTCGCACTCCAGTCGCCACGATCATCACGGGCCTTCACGTGCTGCGTCAGCTTGGTGGCCCGGATGAAAGAGCTCGCCACACCCGTGAGAGCATCGAGCGCCAAGCGAATCATCTGTCCAGGATGGTCGATGATCTCCTGGACATGAAGAAGATCATGACTGGCGTTGTTGTCCTCGAACGTCGGCCTTGCGATCTTGCCGATGTTGTTGCTGGATTCCTCGTCACGTTCAACGAAGCCGGCCGGTTCAAGCAACACACCCTCTCCGTCGATGCTCCCGAGCCTGTGTGGATCAACGGCGACGCGATGCGGCTTCAACAGATCGTGAGCAATCTACTCAGCAACGCCGTCAAGTACACGCCGGCTGGCGGTTCGATCCACGTCTCCGTGAAGCGCGCGGGAGACAAAGCCGTCCTTCATGTTCGGGACACTGGAATCGGCATCAAGCCTGATCTGGCGCCCCGGATGTTCGAGTTGTTCGTACAAGGCGATCGCGGTGTGCGGAGCGGCTTGGGCGTTGGGCTGGCCATCGTCCGTCGTCTTGTCGAAGCTCACGGCGGCACGGTGGAGGCGGCGAGTGACGGACCTCGAAAGGGCAGCACGTTCACCGTGCGCCTGCCGCGCGTCCCTACACCGTCCGGGTTAAGCACCCCGCGCGCCGAATCTGACTCCGCAGCGCAAGCGCCCGCCTGAAATCGACCCGGACCTGCGACCAGGCCTCCGCGCTCCAGTGCGTGGAGCATTACGCGCAGGCGTCGGTTGATGCGGAGCCAAGGGTGCCAGAGGCGGGCGTCAGTCATCCCGAAGTAAATTCTCCCGGGTAAAAGGCCGAGATTTACAGCCGCTGGATTTCACGGCCGAGTGGCCCGCAGCAAACCCCCGAAAACACGGCGATGCCAAATCCCGTCTCATGGCACACACGATGCTGCGCCAAGTTGTTCCATAACCAAGTTGTTCCATAACGTAGTGGGGAGACGGCCATGCCAATTCGTGTGGTTGTAATTGACGACGATGGGGATTTCTTATGGCTTACCCGATTGAGTCTTCGGCTGGAGCACGACATAACGGTGATTGGCGAAGCTCAGGAGGGCGAGACCGGTGTTGCGTTGGCTCTTCGAGAGCAACCCGATATTGTCGTGACGGATCTGACGATGCCGCGGATCGATGGATTCGAAGCCGCTGAGCGGATCAAGCGAAGCCGACCAACAGTCAAAGTGCTGACGGTGACCGCTCTTTCTCTGGACAGCGCGATACGCCAAAAAATGCATCGCAGCGGCATAGACGCGTTTCTGAGCAAGTGCGACGTTGCGACAGCTCTGGCTCCTATGATCCGCTCGTTGCACGAAGCTGGCCCCTTCCCAAAATCACTTTCCGCGTGACCCGTGGCGCGGGCACGACTCTGCGCTTCAGCGCTCGTCCAGCGTCGTGCGCAGGACGCGATTGATGCGAAGCCACGGATGCCAGAGGCGGGCGCCGCCCTCGGTTACGTCACGTAGATGCGCTGAGCGCGTCCCAATTCCGAATCTCCCAACTGTCGGGCTCGCCGATTCTCTGGACCCGCGCGTGGACGGCCCTTCCGCCCGCTGTGCTGTACGGCAGGGCGATCACTTCCCACTCTCCCGTCTCGTCGACTAAGACGATCGCCAACTTGAAGCTCCGTAAGCAGGACTGCTGGTGCCGATGCGACATACTCCTTCGGGTCCTCGTCGCATCGAGCGGCGAAGAGATGCGATTGCTTGCTGTGGCCGGGCGGTCCTGCGCGGATGTCGTGCCCGCGATCCGCACCGCGATCGAGCAGGCGACGACTTAGCCGCCCCGAGCCGCCCCTGGAAAATTGCCATGCCCGACGAGCCTCTCCTCCGGGAGAAGGAGCGAGAAGCGATCCAGGCTGGGACGCTGCCATCTCGACGACCCGACGGCACGTTGGGCGGACCTGGATCTGGCGAGGCGTGCGCGTTGCGTTGTGCGGAGAGCTGCTGCGCCGGGATCGGGTGGCGTTGGCGGCTGAGTTTGAATCCCGCAACGCGACCCCTACGCTACGAAACTCGTATCACTTCCACCCCCTGTGCTATCTCGTCTGGGAAGTCGAGCGCACACAGAGCGGGACAGTTAACTCGTCGCCGCTGCGCGATCCATGAACTTCGTTCGCGCCGAGACGAACGCGACCAGCGCCTTCCCGTAGCCACTGCGCTTGGTCTGTATGCGCACCGGCGCCGACAGCACCATCACCCTTCCACCTTCCCCAGCCCCTCAGGCGCCAGGCGAAGATCCGGCTTGCGCAAGGCACGGCATCATATGGCATCGCTCCAGGAGACCCGGACTTGCACGTCATGGCTGGCAAGATCGGCAGCACGCACGGAAACTCGTGTCCCAGCCGCGACGACTCGAGGAAACGGGAAGTTGCCGGTGGTCGAGACCTGCATCATTACTTCTTCCTGCCCGGGTTCACCAATGGCGAAGTCGAGAGACGGAATCCCCAAGGCGGCGAGAAGTTGTTTCATCGCATCCTCGGTGGCCTCGACGGTGATGATCGGCCGGGATGCTTTCGGCGCACGCCAGTTGCCGTGGAAAACGTCCATGTCCGTGTGTCTCCTTCCCCCAGCCCCTCGCGCTGCCGGCGGCCAGGCGTAGATCGCGGCGATCACGAGAGCAATCCTTCGATCTGCGCCACCCCGCGCTCCCGTGAGCAGGCGAGCGCGAAGCTTCGCAGTCGTGTTAAGCCATAGTAGTAATCCGGCGCGATCGGATCGTCTCCGCGCGGCGTCATCGCATGCTTCGCGCCTATCATGTCCCCTCCTCATCGGTTGGCGTTGTGGTCCGCCCCCCCCCGGGGGTGCCAGCCGCGCGGGGCGCTGTTATCTCAACGGGAATCGCGCTTGGCTTGGCCCCGTTGCCCCCGCGCCTGAATGTGAGCCTGGATCGCCCGTGAGCCGGTCTTGGCGGACTGCCGACCGCTCTGCGTCTCTCGCGCCGCCTTGTCTGCGGCCTTCTGCCGCTGAGCGCTGCGAGCTGCGGTTTGCTGACCAGCGGCTTCTCGCGCCGGCGACGTCTTCCGCTTTGATGCCTTCCTGCTGATTGCCATGTGTTATCTCCCCGTCCGTCGCGGAACTACTCGAGCAGCTCCGTCATCGGCACGCCGAGGGCGCGGGCCAGGCGCTTGAGGACGTCCAGCGAGGGGTTCTTGCGCTCGCCCGTTTCCGGTTGCGTAATATACGCGGGCGTGACCGTGGCCGCTCGCGCCAAGTCGATACGCTTCAGCCCCCGGAGGATGGCTGGCGGGAGTCCAGCAGACCTGCACTCCAGCGATGTGTGGTCTCACGCCCAGGGATCGCGGTATCATTCGCTCCCTAGAACTGATCGGCGGATCGATCCCAATCACTAGGGAGGGTCGGCCATGCCTATCTACGAGTACCACTGTGACAAATGCGACCGCGAAGTGACGCTCACCTTGTCCATCCGCGAACATGAAACCGGGGAGATCAAGTGCCCGAAGTGCGGCGGCAAATCCCTTCGGCCACTTCTCAGCGCCTTCATGTCTCAGACATCGAAGAAATCCTGACTCCGAACCTCGAAGACGTGAATCCCACGGGCGTCGAGGTATCCTCGGCGCTCGTGGCGTCTAGTATGGTCTCCTCTCTTCAGTTCAGCGACGCCGCGTGCAGCAAGTCCAGCTCGGTATCCAGCGGCGTGACCCAACGCTCAAAACGTCACACCACACGGACACGCCACCTCGACGGCTTCATGCACTACTACAACACCGAGCGGCCGCACCAAGGCTACCGCGTCCGCGGTCGCACCCCGGCCGCGCTCGTCTGGGGCGTGGCGGCGGCGCAGTGATCTCATTCACCACTCTGGAATGGCGAAAGTGTCAACACCGTTTCGAGTCTGGACACACTAGGGCAATACCCGTGTGGAATTGTCAAACACCCCGGCCAAACTTGGAGAGGCGCAACGTAACCGCAGCGAGCGCTGTGGGGTAGGAGGATGAGATGAAAACGCTGATGCTTGCGATCTTGGTCGTCTCGCTCGGACGACTACTCAAGCGGACTCTGAGCACGCAGGCGGCAAGTGGAAGAGCAATCGGTGCGTAGAGAGAGACTTGGCGGCGGTCCGGTGCTTCTCTGGCTGGGCCGCCTGTCGGTTCTGCCTGGCCGATAGGATTTTAGATCCAGCTGAGCATCCCCAGGCGTGACCCACCGCTCAAACACCACCCCGCATGGACATGCCACCCTGAGCAGATAGCCATTCCACGCAGGCTCGGTGACGTCGGCGGTCAGGGGACTGTGGGCGCCCCCGTCGCTCCGCTCCTCATTTTTCCGGATGGTCGAGGAGCCGCTCGACGGCCGCGACAAAGTCACTCACCTTGAGTGGCTTGCTCTGAAACGCGTCGAATCCGGCGTCCGCTGCCGATCCGCGGTCATCACCGACGCGCTCATCACCATGAAGGGACCCCCCCGCGACAGCCGGCTCGAGGCAAACGGGACTCCCAGCTGGTCACGATCCCTTGCAGATGGCGCGCTTACACAACTGGCGCGGCGCCGCGGGTTGCCGACGCCGACCGTTGGCCGAGCGTCTCCTCTTTTTAGGGACGCGCGGAATCCCCGCTGTTGATCCAGCGCCGGGGTGTGCGGGGCGTCGGCCACGCCCGTAGACAGGAGGCCCGCTACGTTCACTTCGCCGACAGGGCGGTATCCACGACGACCGTGCTCGTCGATTCGGTGCAGAATCTCCTGGGTCAGTCGCCGAACGCTCGGTCGAGGGCTTGCGCGAGGTCGGCCATGAGGTCGTCCGCATCCTCGATGCCAACGGCGTAACGAATGAGGTTGTCCTTGATGCCGATCTCGAGGCGCTCCGCGGTGGTCAGCTCGTAGAAGCTCATGATCGCGGGCTGCTCGATGAGGCTTTCCACGCCGCCGAGCGACGCGGCGATATAGGGGATGGTGCACGCGTCGACCACCCGCGAGGCTGTATCCAGATCGCCCTGCACTTCGAAGGACACCACGCCACCGAACCCGCGCATCTGCTTCTTCGCGACGTCGTGGCCAGGATGGCTCGGCAGTCCCGCGTAGTGGACCGCCGACACTCGTGGGTGGGCGGCGAGGAATTCCGCCAGCGCCTGCGCGTTGGTGTTCTGGCGTTCCATGCGGAGCGCGAACGTCTTGAGGCCGCGCACGAGCAGATAGGCGGCGAACGGATCCACGGTCGCGCCCGTCGTCGCCTGCAGCGCCCGGATGCCCCCCACCAGATCGCGCGAGCCGAGCACGGCGCCCGCGAGCAGGTCGTTGTGGCCGCCGAGATACTTCGTCGCGGAGTGCATGACGAGGTCCACACCCCACTCGAGCGGCCGCGCGTTGTACGGGGTGGCAAACGTGGCATCGATGATGGTCTTCACGCGATGCTTGCGCCCGATCGCCGCGAAGCGCCCGAGATCGAGGATGCGATTGTAGGGATTGGTTGGCGACTCGCTCACGAGCACGCGGGTCGTCGGCTTGATTGCGTCTTCCAGCGCTTCGTAGTCGCCCGCGGGGACGGTGGACACCTCGACGCCGTAGCGGGGCAGCATGCCGTTGAGGAACTGGCGCGTGTGCCGGTAGCTGTCGTCGGTGACGACGACGTGAGTACCGCGCGAGAGCAGCGCGAGGAGCGCGGTCGTCATGGCGCCCATGCCGCTCGCGAACAGGAGGCAGTCGCCGGCGCCCTCGAGCGCGGCGAGCTTCGACTCCGCGATGCGCTGCGTCGGGTTACCGTACCGGCCGTAGCCGATGCGCTCGTCGAGTTTGCCGTCGAAGTGGTCCTTCACTTCCTGGCTCGACGCCCACGTATACGTCGCCGTCTGCACGATCGGCGTCGTCAGCGAGTGCGCCGGCTTCCGGCGCGGCTCGCCACCGTGCACCGACATCGTGCTCGGTCCGAGCGGTTTCTTCGGCGGCTCGAGCGGGTCGCTCATCAGGACGCCAGCAGCTTCGTTTTCTCGACGTGGCGCGCGATGGCGCGGGCGACGCGCTTCGGATCCGCCGGCAGCTCGACGGGCTTGTTCCGATGCGTCGGCTTGACTCCCTCGAGCGCACCCATGTGATACGCCGCCTTCTGGTCGGCGAACTTCAGGCCGTTGGCCGTGGAGATGACGACCACGCGATCGTTCGCGCGGACGAGCTTGCGATCGACGAGCTTGCGCAGCGCCGCGAGGCCCACGCCGGTGTGCGGGCAGTTGAACATGCCGGTGCGGTCCGCGCGCGCCGCTTCGTCGGCCAGTTCCTGCTCCGTCGCCTGCTCCACCACGCCGTTGAACCTCTGCAGCGTGCGGATCGCGCGTTTCACGCTGATTGGATTGCCGATCTGGATCGCCATGGCGAGGGTCGGCTTCGCGGTCACCGGCTCAAACGTCTTGAAGTCGTCCTGGAACGAGCGGTAGAGGGGATTGGCCCGCTCGGCCTGCCCGAGGCATATCCGAGGGAGCTTGTTGATCAACCCGAGCTCGTGCATCATCGCGAAGCCCTGTCCGAGCGCGTGCACGTTACCGAGGTTGCCGCCGGGGATCACGATCCAGTCCGGTACGTCCCAGTCGAATTGCTGCACGATCTCGATGGCGACGGTCTTCTGGCCCTCGATGCGAAGACTGTTCATCGAGTTGGCCAGATAGATCCGCTTTTCCTTCGTGATCTCCTGAACGATGGCCATGCAGCCGTCGAAGTCCGTGTCGAGCGAGAGCACGAGCGCACCGTTGGCGAGGGGCTGCACGAGCTGCGCGATCGAGACCTTGTCCTTCGGCAGCAGCACGACGGCTGGAATGCCCGCGGCCGCGCAATAGGCGCCGAGCGCCGCCGACGTGTCACCAGTCGACGCGCACGCCACGGCGTCGATCGGTACGCCACTCGCCATCATCTGCTTCACGATCGACACGAGGACCGTCATGCCGAGATCCTTGAACGATCCGGTGTGCGAGTTGCCGCACTGCTTGATCCACAGGTCCTCGACGTGGAGCTGCTTGCCGTAACGGTCGGCCCACAGGAGGTTGGAGTTGCCCTCGTACATCGAGACGATGTTCTCGTTGTTGATGAAAGGCACAACCCATTCCTTCTTGCTCCAGACGCCTGACCCGTACGGATAGACGTTGCCGTGCGTGCGGTCCTTGAAGAGCTGCATCCACGCGGCGGCGGATCGCGAGCGCAGCGCGTCCATGTCGTGCTGGACCTCGAGGAGGTCTCCGCACGTGGGGCACCGGTAGATGACCTCGCGGAGGTCGAACTGGCCGGGGCAGCCGTTAATGCACTGGAACCACGCGTTGTACGCCACTGGTGATGGTCAGTATAGCTCTGTGGTGCCTGCTGAACAGCGCGGCTCACGACGTCTCACTGAGACGAGTTCACGCTAGCCGTTCCTGTTCTACGGCTGATCTACAGGCGCGCAGCCTGAGGACGTCGTTCCAGTGAGTGCCCTTCGGGAAGCCGTAGGTCTTCAGGGAGCCCTCCGTCCCGGGCACCACGATCACGTCGACGTTGCCGCCGACGAACTCCGGAAAGTATAATCTCGCCTGGAGGTGGACGGCATGCAGATCCGTCTCGCGCGCGACCTCGAAGGCCGGGTGCGCGTGGCACCGGGCCCGATAACCGTCGAGGAGTTCTTCGCCCGTTTCCCTGAGATTCCCCGCGACCTGCGCGACGAGCCGGTGATCGCCGAGTTCGTCCGCGCCTTCGGCTCCCAGCTCAGAGTTGCCCAGAAGCCCTCACCATGTGTGGCGCAGGCGGGCTCCGGCGACGCCGAGCACCATTTCTACACGCGTCTCGTCAACGATCTCGCCATCTACGGCATCGGCCTCGCCCGGCGCGAACGCACACTCCAGCGCCTGGAAGCCCTCCTTGTCGAGTACCGCACGCAGCCCGCCACCTTCGCCTGCACGTTAGTCCCGCGCAAGGGGCCGGACGCGCCGCGCGCGGAGTGTCGGTAGCGTCCGTCTCCCGATGTTTTGTGGGGGCGTGGCGATGCCGCCACCTCCAGCGTCCTGACGGTGCTCGCTCGGCCTCCGCCTAAAACACGGGCTTGAGGATGTGGTGCGGCGCGGTCGTCGTCGAGCACCGCTACGTCGGCCCAATCATCGGCGACGCGATCAGCGACGGGCTCGTGGTCCGATTAGCCGCTACGTCAAGCGCCCGCGGCCCGAGCCTAGGAGCGAGGAGTTCCTGCCGTTCGCGTACATCCTACGCTCGATCTAGCGTCGGCTGAGGGAGCTAGCGTGAGGGTGGGCTTACCTGGCGGCCGCGTGAACGTCCAACCCGAGCCGGGCTCTACGCCGGGCCTCGAAACGCTCCGAAGAGCAGCGATCTGAGTCGGACGAACAGCAACATGGTTCGCGCATCGTTGGCCTCGAAGCACAAGCCCTGTCAAGCCGGGCGGCGAAAATAGTTCAGTGGACGGTGTGAATTCTGGTGGATAACTTCAGCCTCCTATTTGCTCTTGTTCATCTTCTTCCGTCGATAGCTCTATCCACGTTTGCGAGGGCTTATCCACCGCGCTCGCGCCGCCTTCCGCGCGAGAGCGCTGCGTTCTTCGTCGGTCATCGCGGCGAAGCGCGCCTTCGCGCCGCGCCCCGCAGCGGCCTTGCCGCCCAGGCGTCCGAGCGCGACCGCTGCGGATGCTTGCCGACGGAGTCGGACCAAGCACCTTGCGGCCATCGTGACGGTTGCCCTGGAGACGGGCCTTCGTCGCGGCGAACTGCTCGGGCTGACTTGGGATCGAGTCGACCTGAGCCGGGGCGTCATCCGCCTGGAGGTGACGAAGTCAGGTCGGCGTCGTGAAGTGCCGATGCGGCAGGCCGTCTACGATGTCCTGGCCGCGCTCCCTGAGCCGCACCGGGGCGGGTGTGGCCGTATCGCAGCATCCGCAATGCCTAGAGTCAGCCGTCGAGGCGGTAGCGCTGGACGACTTCCGTTTCCACGACACCCGCCATCACTTCGCATCCTGGTTCACGATGAGGGGCGGTAGTCTCCAGGCTCTGAAGAAATTACTGGGCCACTCCGACATCAAGACGACCCTGATCCATGCCCACCTGAGCCCGGCCCACCTGCGGAGCGAGGTCGCCAAGACCGAGCGCACAGTCGAACCCGCCTCGATTTCAGCGCAAGGCTCAGCGCAAGAATTCGCTGAGCTGGAGGGCGTGCCTCCTAAGTAGCTGGTGCCGAAGCGGGGACTCGAACCCCGACACCCTTGCGGGCACTAGACCCTGAATCTAGCGCGTCTGCCAATTCCGCCACTTCGGCCCGAAAAGCGTGAGTCATAATACCTTTCAGACATGGCAAGTCAAGCCAGAGAGGCCGGGGACCGCCCCATCGCGACCAATCGTCGCGCGCGGCACGAGTACGAGATCCTCGAGACGGTCGAGGCCGGCATCGTGCTCCGGGGAACCGAGGTCAAGTCGCTGCGAGACGGGTTGGTCAACTTCAAGGACAGCTACGCGTCGGTCCGAAACGGCGAGGGCTGGCTCCTCGGCTGCCACATCAACCCCTACAGTCACGGCACCGACGCGAACCACGACCCCGAGCGGGATCGGAAGCTTCTCCTTCATAAGAAGGAAATCGACCGCCTCGGCGGGAAGATCAGCGAGAAGGGCCTGACCTTGGTACCGCTGCGCCTCTATTTTAAGGATGGCCGGGCCAAGGTCGAGCTCGGGCTGGCGCGCGGCAAGAAGCTCCACGACAAGCGGGCCACTCTCCGTGAGCGTGAGGTTCGTCGCGAGATGGACAAGACGGTCCGTGCTGCTCGACGCGGCGCGTGGTAGTGGTATACTTTTGATAAATCGGGTACTTCAAGGGGGGCGACAGGTTTCGACGGGGATTTGTGAGGTCCAGGCTGCGTCTCGAGGTTTCTCTCCCCTCGTTAATAAGAGAGAACGGTATAGCTGCCAACACACAGCTAGCTCTGGCGGCCTAACACCCGTCAGCGTCCGCCGGCTCGAGCCATCAGGGACCGGGAACGGACGTCATATTCTGGTGGCTGGCTCCGAACCTAGCCTCAGGGGAGGGGCGAGACTTTGAGGCTGGCCGCGCGGTGATCCGGCCGATCGGAGTGCCGCGTGGCGAGAAGCAGTAAAGTAGATCGGCTATCGACGTAGACGCCTGCGGCTGAGGGTTTCCGGACGTGGGTTCGATTCCCACCGCCT
>CAVRLO010000007.1:0-121665 GCA_963721815.1 uncultured Candidatus Rokubacteria bacterium | reverse complement strand
GCAAACGGGACTCCTACGGACTCGATATCCATCCGAATATTCAGATGTTTATGGAGAGGCGGCCAGTGGACTTCGACGTCGACCGGACGCCAACCCGGCCCGACGAAGGCTCTGTTCCTTTTTAGGAGCGCACGAAGGGGCGACGAGCCCCGTCGTCGCCCGATGCCCGGTCTGCGGCATCAGCTGCCGCTATACGGAACTCGCGGCCGACATCTTGGCCGGAGGCCGCACGACCCATGTGCCCTCGGTGTCGCCAGGACCTCACCGAAGCCGTTCGCGCCCATCTCTTCAGCTGCGCGATGCTGCCCTCGGAAGAGCATGGGCGTAGTCCGAGGGTGGTACACTGAGGCGCTTTTCGCGAGCCGACTTCGACAGGCGGCTACGCAACCGAGCGTATCGGAGGGGTTGCTTGCCCGTTCTCAGTGAGCTTCTACGGTCTCGACGCGAGGCCATCCTGGACCGGTGGGTCACGCGGATCAAGTGGGAGCAAGCACCCGCGGGGTTGAGCCGTGGGGAACTCTGGGATCATCTTCCGCACGTCCTTGACGAGCTGCTCTCCGCCTTTCGGGCTCGAGAGGATCATCAGGTCGCATCGCCACTTCCAGCAGAAGAGAGCCCGGCGGCCGTCCAGCATGGAAGTCAGCGATTGCGCGCGGGCTTCGATGTCGAAGAAGTGGTCCGAGAATACGGCATTCTCGCCGAGATACTGCTTGACGAGCTCGAAGCAGCCGGAGAACAACTCACCACGTCTGAGTGGCGGCTGGCCCTCAAATCAATCAACACGGGGATCGCCGATGCTGTCTCGAGCTACACCCGGCGTCGGGATGAGGAACTACGGCGCCAGACCGGTCGGCACATCGCCTTCGTGGCCCATGAGCTGCGGAACCCGCTCATGGCGGCTCGCACGGCTACCGCGGCGCTCCGCCTCGGACCCTCGGACAAGCGACTCCAGGCGATCCTGGATCGAAACCTCGGACGGCTTGGCGAGCTGGTGGACCAGGTGGTGTTGGCCGACCGATTGGCGAGTGTTATCGAGCCTCAGCATGAATCCTTCGACCTCAGCGTCCTGGTCAACGAAACCGTCGACGACGCGCGTGCAGCAGGTGAAAGCCGGGATGTCACCGTCGTGGTCGACATGGAACCGGTCCTGCCGGTTTCGGGGAGATCGTCGTTTGCTCCGCTCGGCAATTGGCAACCTCGTGAATAATGCGGTCAAGTTCACCCGCGCCGGGGGCACCGTTCACGTGCAAGGAAAGCGGGAAGAGGAGTTCGTCACGCTGCAAGTCGATGACGGTGTGGGGGGCTCCCTCCCGGGGAGCCGACGACGCTCTTCGAGCCCTTCGTCCAGCGGAGCCCCGATCGTAGCGGGTTGGGACTGGGCCTCGCCATCGTCCGCCAGGCAGTAGAAGTGCACGGTGGTCAAGTCCCGGTGAAGGACGAAGCCGGTCGTGGCTGCACATTCACGGTTGTTCTGCCGGCATCACCCTTCGCCGCCCCGGCCGGCTCGTGACAGTTCCTGGCTGACCGCACCGCGGTGCAGGCCAGATGTGAACATGAACGGTGCGTCGGTCGATGACCGGCTTCGCCCGGAGACCGATCCACGGGTCAGCGGTAGGCCGCCACGCTGGAAGAGCTGACTCTGCCGGACGGATGCAGCGACCGGGCCGCCGTGTATACCGAATCGGCGAATCGCTCCATCAACCTACTCGCTTCACGCTGACCCGCTCCGTGGGCGCCCCAGCTACGGATCTCCGTGACGTCGGGTTGGTTGACCTATTCACTCGCGCGTGGGCGGTCTTTCCTCCTGCCGTCGTGAAGGGCCGACCGGTCACTTCCCACTCGCCCGTTTCGTCCGCCAGGCGATCCCCAACTTGGAGCTGGCGTCGGGAGGACTTCGGCGTGTGGCAGGCTGGTCGGGGCCAGGCTTTTTCTCTCGCCTAGCCATTCGCCGTCCGGTTCTTCGTCATGCGCCTCCCCAGCCGGGTTCGCGAAGCTTCGACTCCCAGAAGACGTAGATCTGCCCGGCAAGTTGAACTGCCATAACGCTTGCGCCGAGGTCTCGCGCAGCATCGCCGTCCAGTTCAACGACTAGCTCGCCTTCGTACCAATACCCATCTGCCCAGTAGTCAGTTGCCCAAAAGTCGTCCGGCCACCAACCTCCTGTTTTGGGGGTGTCCGACACCGAACGGTGGTGCTTCATTTCCACCTTGAAGTGCTTCGCGCCATTGGCAACATGAGAGCAAACCTGCAATAGCGGCGATGATTCACGAAGCGCCTCACGCTTGTCTCTATTCGCGTTGCCTGGGTAAAGCCAGTCCGTCATGTGTTCGGCGGTGATGAAGAAGTTGAAAGCGAGGTAAGAATAGGTGGAGTCCTGTTTGAGCTGGTCGAGATCAAAGCGGAGTTTCTTCAAGAGATCCTGGGGAGTATTTGAGTACGAAAGATCCCCTCCATTCGTCTCGGGCCGGGGCTACTCATTCGGCACTCGCCTTCTCTCACGCCTCCCACGCCGCCCGCTGCGTTGCGTGCTTGCCTCAATCTCGCCAGAGGCGATCAGGTGAAGGCAACAAGCCGTGATCTACTGCTGCGCTCACGGGCAAGTCAGTTGGTGCCGAGGTCCCCTATTGTTAGATCTGATCGAGCAGTCCTCGCATCGGGTCCGTCAGGTCTTCCATCGCCAACGTTTGAGGGTTTTACACTATGTGACCTAGATCGGACAAGCGGCGCCTTCGATGGTCAATCTTGATCAGACCTCAAAACCCGGCCGTGGTGTGCTTGCTTCTATCTGGGGCACGCGATACCGAGGAGCATACATACATGGAAGCCCAAGCGATTCGTCTTAAGGACGACGACGTCAGGCTGGGTATTGAGGCCGCGATTGCGCGGCGGCGTGAAAGGTTCGCACTCAGCTACCTATCCTGGACCAGCGATGGTTACACCGTGAAGTTTCGTCTGGGTGTCATGGATATCGTGAGGACGGCAGTTGAGGTCGGCGTCTTCGACAACTCTTCGCGCATGGACAGGATGCTCGATTGGGTTGGCCTCATGTTCCAAAGTTATTCACCGCTTCCGAGCAACGCCAGAGCAGAGACTTAGCACGATTCGGGTTATTGCGCGGCCTCCGCCGTCCTGAGCGCCTCCCACACCGCCCGCTGCGCCAGAGCGCGGTCGTAGGAAGGCAGAGAGCACCCGGCCAACCCGAGGGCGCTCTTAGGAGTTGGCCGCGTTGGTCGGGCATGGCGCTACTGGATCACACGGTCAGCGTGGACCATGATGGCTGGTGGGATCGTGACGCCGAGCGCCTTTGCCGTTTTCAGATTGACGACCAGCTCCACCTTGGTCGGCTGCTCGACCGGGATGTCGCCGGGCTGGCACCCTTTAGGATCTTGTCTACCGGGTGGCGCTGCGCCGGAACATGTCGAATACATCAGCGCGATACCAGAGAAGTCCGCCGGTTTCGTCAAAACGAGGCATCTGTGAGATGGCGGGTAAGCCATATTTGAGGGCAAGCACCGCGACGCGATCCACTTGCCGCGCAAACAGCGCCGCGTCCTGCACAAGGACGGCATGGCTTCCGCTCTTCGCAATGGCGACGAAGGCCGCGTCGAGTTCACCTGGTTCGCTGATTGGTACGCGCCGGAGCCGGATTCCCCGGCGACGGGCCGATTCGTCGAGTCCTGTGAGCACTGTCTCTATTGTCCCTGTACTGAAGAGGAACGCGACAGCCGAGATGGATGGAACGTTTCCTTCAGGACCTCCAGTCGCTTCCGGTCCAGCTCGGGCATCGCGAGTGACATGCCCGTCACGTTTCCACCCGGCTGCGCCAGGCTCCTCACCGCACCCGAGCGGAGCAGGTCGCTGGCCACTCCGACGACAATGGGGATCGACGTTGTTGCCGAGATTGTGACCCGCAGGCCGGTGTCCGAGTGCGTGTAGATGACATCGGGCTTTAGGCTCACCAGTTCCTTGGCCATGGTAGCAAGGCGATCCGGTCGCCAGTCGCCGTAGCGAGTCTCGATCCTGACGGCTCGCCCCTCCGCCCAGCCGAGTTCTCCGAGCGCTCGCTTGAACCGAGCGACTCCGCCAGACAGCATCGACGCACTGCCCACCTCCAGGATCGCGATCAACGGCAATCTCGACGGCGTCTGGCCATTCGCTACCGGCACCTTGGTCGCCACTGTGATCATCGCGCCCAAGATAACGACCGCGAGCCCGATCAGCCGCATGGGCACCTCGGTGGAGGTGGCTGGCGGGGAGTCTAGCCGAACGTCACGACGCGCACCAGCGCCGCGAAGCCCGGCCGTCGTAGAATGAAGAACATGACGAAGAAGCGCACCGCCAAGGTCATCCCGCTCACGGCGCGCCATCGCAAGGTCATCGACCTGGTGAAGTTCATCGACGCGCACGGCGGGAAGCTCGGCGCCTTCCGCGCGTACCAGGTCAGGCCACCCAGCGCGCCGCCCGCTAAGCGCGCCTGACTCGGGTGCCCGCTCATCACTCGAAGCGGTCAGTTGAACCAACCCGCGCGCCGAATCTGGCTCCTCAGCGCGAGCGCCCTCCTGAACTCGACGCGGACCTGCGACCACGCCTCCGCGCTCCATCGCGTGTGCAGCATCACGCGGAGGACGCGGTTGATGCGGAGCCAGGGGTGCCAGAGGCGGGCGCCGCCCTCGGTTACGTCACGTCGATGCGCTTGAGCACGTCCCAATTCCGAATCTCCCAACTGTCGGGCTGCCGATTCTCTGGACCCGCGCGTGGATGACCCTTCCGCCCGCTGTGCTGTACGGCGGGGCGATCACTTCCCACTCTCCGTCTCGTCGACAAGACGATCGCCAACTTGAAGCTCCGTCGGCAGGACGCCGCGCCCGGTTGGCGCTGCCGGATTGCTCTTCTTCTCGGGTTTCGGTCTAGCCATAGATTGTTACTATCGCACAGCCGGTAATTGCTCTGCTGGTGCCGATGCGACATATTCCATTGGGTCCTCGTCGCGTCGAGCGGCGAAGAGATGTGATTGCTTGCTGTGGCGGGGCGGTCCTGCGCGGATGTCGTGCCCGCGATTCGCACCGCGATCGAGCAGGCGACGACCTGGCCGCCCCGAGCCACCCCTGGGAGATTGCCATGCCCGACGAGCCTCTCCTCCGGGAGAAGGCGCGAGAAGCGATCCGAGCTGGGACGCTGCCATCTCGACGACCCGACGGCACGTTGGGCGGACCTGGATCTGGCGGGGCGTGCGCGTTGTGCGGAGAGCTGCTGCGCCGGGATCGGCTGGAGTTGGCGGCTGAGTTTGAATCCCGCATCGCGACCCCTACGCTACGAAACTCATATCACTTCCACCCCCTGTGCTATCTCGTCTGGGAAGTCGAGCGCACGCAGAGCAGGACAGTTAACTTGTCGCCGCCTTCTTGAGTGCCTCCCACGCCGCCCGCTGCGTGGCGTGCCACGTGGCTGCCCACCCGGTGCCGGTCCCGCTGCGTCGGCGAGCGCTCCATGCCGGCTCGGGAACGTCGCATACCATTCACGGCCACTGGGTGCGGTCGCGCCCCGGGATTGGCCCGGGGCGTTTTGTATTTCACCCTCGCCTCACCGCGACGCGCTCATGCTCGCCCCAGATCCGGATCTCGGCCACATCCGGCTGGCCGACCTTCTTGATGCGGATGTGGGCGTCCTTCCCTGCATTCGTCGTGTACGGCCGACTCGCGACCTCCCACGTTCCGGTCTCGTCGACGAGCCGGTCGCCGATCTGGAGCTGCATCGGAAGGACCCGCTGCTCGGCGGGCTGCCCCGGCGCCTTTTGACGCTTCTTCTCAGGCCACTCGGCCATCGGTAGCAGATCCCTCGGGTCGATGCATCGCGCATGGAAAACCTCCCGGGGGGAACGATTGAAGGTCCCGGCTCGCTGCCGGAGGGGAACGCGGCCTTTCTCGTGCCAAGCGCGTAGGCAGCATCACGCGCCGTCTGTGTACGCTCGATTCGGTCCTCCCGTATCCCAAGTTGTGTCCATCGCGTATGCAGCATCACGCGCAGGGCGCGGTTGATGCGGAGCCAGGGGTACCAGAGGCGGGCGTTGCTGCGTTCATTTCCCCTTCGGCCCGCGCGGGTCACGGTGTCGCGCGCCTTCCGTGTCCAACAAAAGAATGCACCTGGCTCCCCGGCTCTCCGGGATGTCGAGTCGCTCCGCAGGTACATGAACCGGCGCCATCCCTAGTGGCAGCGGCTTTATCGCGTCATAGCGGGCAATGGACGCCGCATCCTGACGCGTTTCATCACCGCAGAGCAGGTTCGCGTCCTCCGTGACGAGACTGTTCGATCGACATGGAGCAGTCCAAAGCAGAAGCGCCAACCGTAGCCAAGTCCTGGACATCCGTCCGGTCCTCAATCACAAGGAGACGCCCCATCACAATTGACCCTCAGCTCTTGGGGGCGCTCGCCGAGATCCTCGCCGACGCGCTCCTCGCTGATCTCGAAACCGAAACGGAGGAAGAACCGGCAGTTGCGGTTGCCACTGCCGAATCCCTGAGGGGAATTGGTAATGAAGCCGAACTGCTCGTCGCCACCTCGACCTGCACACCAGACGCCGCCGCCTAGTGGCGGCCCCGCTCACTCGAAAGGGAGATTATCGATGCTGACAAGGACACTCGGTACTTGGTCCATCGCCGCGACGCGTTCACAGCCACGCTCGCCATCGATCGGCCGCGATCCATCAACATCTCGCTGGAATGGGCCCGCGAACCGGGGCCGACCGAGATCGAGCACCTCGATGTGACACTTCCCGACATTGTTGGATCAGCGCTCGAGGCAGTCGAGCAGTTCGCGACAATGTGCGAAGCCCTAGTAGACCTGATCGGCGACCGGCGCATCTGCCGCATCGGAATCAAGGACGGCCTGTTCCTCTACGCTGGAACAGACTCGGAGCCGCCGTCCCCCGGTAATCCCGCGCCCGCCGACGGAGCAGCTCCGCTCGATTAACTAGCCTCTCGCTGCGTCCAGCTCGAGGCGCGCGGCGCGCGAGTTCGATCTACAGCGCAATCACCCCGATGCCGGGGTACGCCCCAAAAGTTGATGGCACCCCGTCCCCTCGTTGGGAGCGCTTCGGCGAGTAGCACAGAAAATCGGACCTCCCAGAAAGTCAATGCGCAGAACGGCAACCGAACCACGAACACCCAACCCAAGGAGCACACGCTTGCCACCAAAGCTCTCAGTTGCGGACTCAATCGTGATCTTACGACGCCGCTTCCCCGGCGCGCTTCTCTGCACGACGTGCGCCCGCCTGATCGCGAGCACGCCGACAGGCTATGAGAAGTTGAATCTCCCGGCTTGGCGGGTCGAGAACTACGTGTGCCACGGCTGCCGCTCCGACGCTGACCCTGCGCGCTCCGCCGAAGTCACGGCTCGCTTCGCCGTGTCGAAGACAGCTGCCGCGGCCGCTTCGTCTCCGGGCTCCGCTTGCAGGTCTGTCGCCGTGTACCTGTACGCCGGTTGCGACGTGCGCCTCGTGCCTGCAGACGCGAACCGCCGAGGCCGCCGAGGGCCGCCGGGTGGCGCATGACTATCTCGACACCTGCGCCACGAACGGTCATCATGCCAACCTCGACGCGCTCGCGGATTGCTCGCACCCGAGCACGACGATCCGTAATACCCGACCGTCGCTGGTGTTCTGCGAGCACGCACGACCAGCGGAAGAATGCATCGTTCACGCGAAGCTTTCGACAGCGCCTCCGATGCCCGCTGCGCTGGCGCGTTGTGACTCGTGCGGCGGCTGGCACGGCAAGAACGGTTGGGATCGGTGCCCGTACAGCCGGCCCGAAGCGGCCGCCGCGAGGACTGAGCGTGTTCTTTGTAGCCTATCGGCCGGAAATGCCGCCGGTAGCAGATTCGGGCTCTGGCAGCTCCAACAAGATCAAGGAGTTACGGGACGCCATTTCGCACCTCCCGCCAGCGCCTCGAAGAGGCTCCGCCAGAAGCCGGGCCGCCCTGCGGCCGCCGGCACCAGCAAGTGGGCGCGGCTGCGCCGGAAGCAGCTCGGAGATGTCGACTGAGCGTCGTCACCTCGGGCTCCTTCAGCATCCCGGCACGCGACGACCAAGCACATGTCCCCGGGACCGGTGGCGGATCGCCTGTCGCCTGACGTATGGTTTTGTCGACATTGCGGGATGACCCATTCAGCGGGTTTTTGTCTTCTAGCCCTCCTCCACCGCATGGGCAGGCTTCCCGCGCCGACACTGGGAGGCCGACGTGATCCGTACGCTGCTGCTCGACACTCCAGGCGAAAGCTGACGCCCTCATTGGCAATCTCCGCCGGATCACACACGATCGTTGCCGCTACTGCGGCGCGCAGTTCTCGAAGGCCAGGCCGTGATGGACCTCGCCGGCGCCCTCGTCATCACCATCCTGCTCGGCACCTTGGGACCGCTCGGAGTCGGCGCGGTCGCGCTCGTACGCTGGGCGCGCCGAACGGGCCGGCGCCCTTGGGGCTCTGGATGTTGGGGGCGTACGTCGCGGCCAACATCCTACTACGGGCAATTCTTCACCCGTACCTCGAAATGACCTTAGGGAGGCCGACATGATCGCCGCAATCTACGCCCGGAAGTCCACGGAGCAGAACGGCGTCGCCGACGAGGAGAAGTCCGTCGCCCGCCAGATCGAGCACGCCAGGGCCTACGCCGCCCGCAAGGGCTGGACGGTCGACGAGCACAGTGTACTCCGACGACGGCATCTGCGGAGCGGAGTTCGTTAAGCGACCGGGTTCCTTCGGCTGATGAACGCGCTGAAGCCCCGCCCGCCGTTTCAGGTCCTGATCATGTGCGAGGAGTCCCGCCTCGGTCGCGAGGAGATCGAGACGGCGTACGCCCTGAAGCAGATCATGGACGCCGGCGTACGGGTCTTCTTCTACCTCGAGGACCGCGAGCGGACACTCGACACCGCGATGGACAAGGTCATGCTGTCGCTCGCGAACTTCGCCGCCGAGATGGAGCGCGAGAAGGCCCGCCAGCGGACGTACGACGCGATGGTCCGCAAGGCCAAGGCGCTGCATGTCACTGGCGGCAGGGTTTACGGGTTCGACAACGTGGAGGTACCCTCTCCCGAAGGCAACGGGCCGCGGCTGCGCGTCGTCGCCAGATCAACCCGGAGCAGGCAACGGTCGTCCGCCGCATCTTCGGCTCTACGCCTCCGGTATCGGGGTGGCTCACGATCGCCAAGACTGAACGCCGGAAGGCGTGCAGCCGCCCGCGGGGGCGCGGATGGGCGCCGTCCGCTATCCGCGAGATGCTGCACCGGGAGCTCTACCGCGGTGTCATCGTCTGGAACCGGAGCCAGAAGATCGTCCGGGCGGCACTAAGAAACAGCGGAAACGTGACGAGGAGGAGTGGCTTCGGATCGAGGCGCCCGAGCTTCGCGTCGTTTCGGACGCCCTCTGGCACATGAAGTCCGCGCTCGATGCTGGGACGGCGATTTCCCGCGGGGTCAGCCCGGAAGCTCATGGGGCGACCTTCGGTCTCAAGGACGGGTCCCCCTACCTGCTGGTCGGGTTCACTACCTGCTCCATTTGCGGCGGGCCGGTGGGACCGCGCTCCATGGCTGGGGTCCGGTCAGAGCCCGGCGTGGTGGAGCACTACGGCTGCAGCGATGCGAAGCACCGTGGTCAGGCGGTCTGTATCGACCGAGTGGTTCTCCGGCAAGACCTGTCGACGACGCGTTCTAAGCGCGATCCGCGACGCGCTCGACCCGCCATTCTCGATGCGCTGTCGAGAAGGCTCTCGGGCGGCTTCCGAGCGCCACGGCCCACTCGAGCCCGGGCCCAGATCGAGCGGGAGCTTGCCCGGTCCAGCGGCGACTGGAGACTTGTCGACGCCCTCGCAGGCGGCCCGCTTCCCGGCGACGAAATCAAGACCGGCTCAGTGCCGAGAGGAGCGGAAGAAGTCGCTCGCGACGGAGCTCGAGGCTCGGGACGGTTGGCGACAGTTGACCAGCGTGCAGGATGGACGCAGACTATCAAGCGGCACCGCTACCGCATCGGCGACGTAGCCACCTCCTGGGCAGCCACACGTCCAAGCACGGCAAATGCTACGGACGCTCCTTGAGGGGCAAGTCGTGCTAGAGCCTGTAAGAGCTGGCCGGCAGCGCGGCTACCGGTTCCGGGGCGGCCGCTGAGGCTTTGGGGCGCTAATAGCAGGCGAGGCGACCGAATAACACGTCCGACTGTGGTGGCCCCAACGGGATTCGAACCCGTGTTTCAGCCTTGAGAGGGCCGTGTCCTGGGCCTCTAGACGATGGGGCCAGCTAAGCGCGACAGCAAACTTACACGAAATTTGTTGGCTGGGGGAGGAGGATTCGAACCCCCGCTACGTGGTCCAGAGCCACGCGTCCTACCACTAGACGATCCCCCACCAACGCACCCAACCTTACCACACCCCCCAACGACTCAGCGGATGGCGGACTTGAGTGTGCGGCTCGGGCGGAAGCGCGGCACCTTGGCCGTCGGAATCTGAATCTCCTTGCCGGTGCGCGGGTTGCGGCCGTTGCGGGCGGCGCGGCGCGTGACGACGAACGTGCCGAATCCGGAAATGGTCACGCGCCGTCCGCGGCGGAGCGACTCGACGATGCCGCAGACGAACGCGTTCATGGCGCGCTCGGCGGAGGTCTTCGAGCCTCCCGCGGTCTTCGCCATGATTGCTACGATCTCGGCCTTCGTCATCGCAGTCTAGTCTCTTCTACTAGCCTGCTGACGAGACCGTGTCAATCAGGACGTAAGGCCGAACCGATCAGGACGTAACGCGACGAACGGCGTCGAGGAAGAACGTGGGCTGGAAGGGCTTCTCCAGAATGAGCACGCCGGCATCCTTCAAGAACGCGAAGGCGTCGCGGTTGGCGGTGTCCCCGGTGATGAAGATGAAGCGCTGGCCGAGCGTGGGGTCGTCCTGGGTCGCGGCGCGATAGAACGATTCGCCGTCGCCGTCGGGCATCCGGATGTCGGACACGATCAGGTGATAGCGCTGGCGGCGCACGCGCTCGAGGCCTTCGCGGCCGCCGGTGGCGACGTCGACGCGCCAGCCCGTCTGGCTCAGGATCGTCACGATGAGATCGAGCACGCTCGCCTCGTCCTCGACCACAAGCGCGACGCGGCCTTCGCCCGTGACGATCATGGGCGAGCCCGCCGGGGCCGTGCGCTGGGCAGCCGCGGACTGCGCGATCGGCAGCTCCAGTCGGAAGATCGTGCGGCCCGGGCGGCTCTCGACGACCAGGTGGCCGCCGTGCTCCTCGACGATGCCGTACGAGACCGAGAGCCCGAGGCCCGTGCCACTGCCGACGGGCTTGGTACTGAAGAAGGGCTCGAACACGTGCGGCAGCGCGTCGTGCGGAATGCCGGGACCGTCATCGATCACCTCGGCGTGCACCATGCGCCCGTCGCGGCTCACGGTCGTGTTGAGAATGATGCGCCCGCCGCTCTTGCCCTCGAGCATCGCCTGCTCGGCGTTCAGCAATAGGTTCAAGAACACCTGCTCGAGCTGATGCGGGTCCGCCATGACCGGCGGCAACCCGCGAGCGAACTTCTTCTCGACGGCGATGCCCGAGACCGTGAGCTGATTGATCCGGAGCGCCAGGGTCTGCTCCAGCACTTCGTTCACGTTGACGGTCGTGCGCTCGGCCGGGCGCTGACGGGCGAAGAGCAGGAGGTTGCGCACGATCTTCGCCATGCGGTCGGCCTGGCTCACCATCAGCTCGATCGGCCGCAGCACCGCGGTCGGTATCTCGCGCGCGAGCAGCAGCTGGCCGTAGCCCACGATGACGCTCAGCGGATTGTTCAGCTCGTGGGCCACGCCGGAGACGAGCTGGCCGAGCGCCGACATCTTCGCCGCCTGCACGAGCTGCACCTGCTTCTCACCCAGCCGCACCAGGCTGTCGCGCGCGCTGGCGTAGAGGCGCGCGTTCTCGAACGCGAGCGCCGCCTGGTCGGCGAGCGCCTCGAGCGTCTGCAGCTCTTCGCGCGAGTACGTGCTGCCCGCATCGGCGCCGAGGCCGAGCGCGCCGATGACGCGGTCGTGGGTCAAGAGCGGCACGCCGACGACCACGCGATAGCCGCTGGACCGGATCCGCTCGCGGACCCACGCCGCCAGCTGGATGGCCGGATCGGACAGGATGTCGGCCGAGGTGACGATGCGCCGATCGACGATCGCGCGGCCCACGGCGCCCTCGCCCGACTTGAAGATCAGCTCGCGCATGACGTCGGCATCCGCGCCATAGGTGGCCGTCGCGCGCAGCGAGCCGTCCTCGGGCTCGACCAGGAACACGCCGGCCGCCCGCGCGTTCACCAGCTCCGCGGCGCCCCGCGCCAGGAGCTTGGCGATCGGCTCCACCTCCAGGGTCGACGTCAGCTCGCGCGCCAGGCGCGCCAGCACCTCGGCGACGTCGCGGCGCCGCTTGGCCTCACGGAAGAGCCGGGCGTTCTGGATCGCGATGGCCGCCTGGGCCATGAACAGATCGACCAGATCGAGCTTGTCCTTGCCAAAGCGCAGCGGCTCGGTATGGCCGAGCGCCATGACCGCGAGCAGCTCGTCGCCCGCGAGCACCGGGTAGCCCGCGAAGCTGCGGAGGCCCCAGCGCTCGATCCAGGCGCGATTCACGAGTCGCTCGTCGGCCAGCATGTCGTCGACCATCAGCGGCTCGCGGTGACGGGCGACCCAGCCCGTCGCGCCCTGGTCGTAGGACATGATCATCGGCGAGTACGACTCCATCATCTCGGGCACGGTGCTGCTCGTGAACGACAAGGTGCGCCGCTGCTCGTCGGCCAGCCAGAAGGTCACCAGCCGCGCGCCCGTGAGCTCGGCGGCCGCGTCGGAGATGGTCCGCAAGAGCGCGTCCAGCTCGAGCGCGCTCGAGATGCGGCGATTCACCGTCGTCAGCGCGCGGATGCGCGTCGCCTCGGCGTGCTCGGCTTCGTAGAGCGAGGCGTTGCGGATCGCGATGGCGGCCTGCTTGGCCAGGAACTCGAGCGCGGCGGTCTCGTCGCTGCCGAAGGTGCGCTCGGTCCAGAAGTGCACGACCAGCGCGCCGAGCATCCGGTCTTTCACCGCGAGCGGCGCCGCCGCGGCGGCCTTGAAGCCTTCGCGCTCGATGTCGGCGCGGCGCGTGGCCGCGAGCCAGAGACGCGTATCGGTCAGAATGTTGCGCGTGGTCACGGTGCGCCCCTCGCGCACCGCCACGCTGACCGGGCCACCGCCGACGGGAATGCTGCCGACGCGCGCGTACTGCACGCTCAGGCGGCCCGCAGCGCGCATCACGCGGAAGTCGGGCGCAGCCCCGTCGCCCAGCACCACCATCGCCGACTCGGCGCCCATGACCTCGAGCGCCTTGTTGACGATCGTATCGAGCACCTCGTTCAGATCGAGTGACGAGGTGAGCGACTGCCCGATGGCTTCCATCGCCAGCAGCAAGAGAGCGTGCCGCTGCTGATCGCTGACGTCGCTGAAGAACGCGACGGCGCCCGTGACGGTGCCCCCGCCGTCGCGCCACGGCGCGCAGCGGGCCCTGAGCCACAGGATACGGTCGTCGCCGGCCGCGGTATGCGGGAGCTCGACTGCTTCGAGCGTCTCGCCGGCCAGGGCGCGGCGGATCAGCGGCACCAAAGTGGTATCGCGGAAGAGCGGCAGCATCGCGGCGGCGCTGCGCCCGATGGCGTCCGCGGACCGGACGCCGGTGAGGCGTTCCATGGCCGGGTTCCATTCGACGACTTCGAGCGCGGGATCGAGAATGACGAGCGCTTCGCTGAGGTTGTCGAGAAGATCCTTGACGCCCTCGTGCTTCTTCGGGACGCGCGCCATTCTCCGAGTATGAACGGACGCCCGGGCGCTATGCAATAATGACGCGCGATGCTCGACGCGAAGATTCGCGCGCTCGTCATACCACGGATGGGGGTTCCCTTCGGTTGGTAGGCCGGATGCAGTGGGCGTCGTGACGCCGGGCGGCCCGAGCCTCGCCTGCCCCATGATCGCCGGCGGGTTGATCGCAGCCTTCGATCACGAGTGAGCTTCACCGACCTCCGCGAGTTCGTCGACCACCTCGAGAAGCACGGACGGCTGCGGCGGATCACGGCGCCCGTCTCGCGCGATCTCGAGATCGCCGAGATCACCGATCGCGTCTCGAAGAGCCCTCCCGACCGCAACGTGGCGCTGCTGTTCGAGCGCGTCGACGGATTCGACATGCCGGTGCTCGTGAACGCGTTCGGCGCGCAGGACCGCATGGCCGCCGCGCTCGGCGTCGGCCACCTCGACGAGCTCGGCGAGCGAGTCGCGAAGCTCCTGGACTTGAAGCTGCCCGGCACGTTCGCCGAGCGTCTCGGCAAGCTCGGCACACTCGTCGATGTCGTGAAGGCCGGGCCCCGGCGCGTGACCGCGGCCCCCTGCCAGGAAATCGTCGAGACCGCGCGCCCCTCGCTCGCCGGGCTGCCGGCGCTTCAGTGCTGGCCCGGCGACGGCGGCCGCTACATCACCCTGCCGGGTGTCTTCACGCGCGATCCGCGCTCGGGCCAGCGCAACGTCGGGATGTACCGCTTGCAAGTCTTCGACGACCGCACTCTCGGCATGCACTGGCAGACGCACAAGGGCGGCGCCGAGCACCACCGGGTGGCCGAAGAGCAGGCGGCGTCGCCGGACCGCATGCCCGTCGCGATCGTGCTCGGCGGCGACCCTGCGATGATCTACGCGGCGTCGGCGCCGCTGCCGCCCGGCGTCGACGAGGTCGTGTTCGCCGGGTGGCTCCGCGGCCACGGCGTCGAGATGGTGCGCTGCGTGACGAACGACCTCGAGGTGCCGGCGCAGGCCGAGATCGTGCTCGAAGGCTACGTCGACCCGCGCGAGCGCCGGCGCGAGGGGCCGTTCGGGGATCACACCGGGTACTACTCGCTGGCGCGCGACTATCCGGTGTTCCATCTCAGCGCGGTCACCCGACGCGCGCGGCCGATCTATCCGACGACGATCGTGGGACGCCCGCCGCAGGAGGACTACTGGCTCGGCAAGGCGACCGAGCGGCTCTTCTTGCCGATCATCCGCCTCATGCTGCCGGAAGTGGTCGATATGAACATGCCGGCCGAGGGCGTCTTTCACAACCTGGTGATCGTCTCGATCAAGAAGCGCTACCCCGGGCAAGCCCGCAAGGTCATGACGGCCCTCTGGGGCATGGGCCTCATGATGCTGGCGAAGACCATCGTCGTCGTCAGCGAGCACGTGAACGTCCACGACCTCTCCGAGGTCGCCTGGCGCGCGACCGGCAACATCGACCCGCGCCGTGACCTGATGATCCTCGAGGGGCCGATGGACGATCTCGACCACGCCGCGCTGCGCCACCGCTACGGCGGCAAGCTCGGTGTGGACGCGACGGAGAAGAGCGCGCTCGACGACGTCGCGCAGGCTTGGCCGGACGAGATCGTGATGAGCGACGAGGTGCGCGAGCGGGTCACGCGGCGCTGGAAGGAGTACGGGCTCTGAGCAAGCTCCGGCGCGTGCTCGACGCGATCAAGTTCGAGCACACGATCTTCGCCCTCCCCTTCGCCTACATCGCCATGGTGCTGGCCGCCGGCGGCTGGCCCGGCTGGTGGACGGTCGGCTGGGTCACGGCCGCGATGGTCGGCGGCCGCACCTGCGCGATGGCGGCCAACCGCGTCATCGACCGCTTCATCGACGCGAACAATCCGCGAACGGCGACCCGGCATCTGCCGCTCGGCCTGCTCGGCGTCGGCGAGATGCGCGCGCTGGCGATTGCGGGCGCCGCGCTCATGTTCGTGGCGGCGTGGATGCTGAATCCCCTGTGCTTCGCGCTGGCGCCGCTCGCGCTCGTCTTCCTCGTCGGCTATCACTATATGAAGCGCGTCACGTGGCTCTCGCACTGGGTGCTGGGCTTCACCGACGGCATCGCCGGCGCCGGCGGCTGGATCGCGGTGCGGGGCGCGTTCGAGCCGCCCGCCTTCGTGATCTGGTTCGCGCTCACCACCTGGATCGGCGGCTTCGACCTGATCTACGCCTGCCAGGACGTGGCCGTCGACCGCGCGCAGGGGCTCCACTCCTTTCCGGCCCGGTTCGGCGTGCGTGCCGCGTTGATCGCGGCGCGCGTGAACCATGCGCTCACCGCGCTGGCGCTCGCGGCGCTCGGCTGGCAATTGGCGCTGGGCCCGCTCTACTGGGTCGGCTGGCTCGCCGTCGTGGCGCTCTTCGCCTACGAGCACTCGCTCGTGAAGCCGGGCGATCTCTCGCGGCTCGACGTCGCCTTCTTCAACGTCAACGGCTACATCGCGCTGATCGTCCTCGCCGCGGTGGTGCTCGGCCTGCGTTAGTGCCGGCCTCGCCGAGCTTCTCGCCCTCCAAGGCCGAGGCGGTGCGGACGATGTTCACGCGCATCGCCCGGCGCTACGACCTCATGAACTCGCTCATGACGGGCGGCCGGCACCATGCCTGGCGCCGCAAAGTCGCGGACCACGCCGCGGGCGCTCCCGGCGGCCCCGTGCTCGACCTCGCCACGGGCACGGCCGATCTCGCGATCGCGGTGCGTCGCCGGACGCCCGGCCGGTTCGTCGCCGGCGCCGACTTCTCCGAGGGGATGCTCCAGATCGGCCAGGCCAAGCTGCGCGGCCGCGTGACGCGTGTCGAGCTCCTCGCCGCCGACGCGCTCGCGCTGCCGTTTCGGGACGGCGCCTTCGCCTGCGTGATGTCGGCGTTTCTCTTGCGGAATCTCGAGGACCTCGGGCGCGGGCTGGCCGAGATGCGCCGGGTGACGGCGCGGGGTGGCCGCGTCGTCACGCTCGACATCGTGCGCCCGGCGCAGTCCCTTTGGGGCGCAATCTTCGGCGCCTACTTCAATCATGTCGTCCCGGCCATCGGCGCCTTCGTCGCCGGCGATCGGCAGGCCTACACCTATCTGCCGCAATCGGTCGATCGCTTCGTCACGCCGGACGAGCTGGCAGAGCTGATGGAGCAGGTCGGACTACGCGACGTCACCTATCGACGATTCGGCCTGGGCACGATCGCCCTCCACGTCGGCATCGTGTAGCGCCGGGCCGCGGCATTGTTGCCCGCGACGCTGAAGCGGCCTATGCTTGGCCGACGTGAGCGCTCGATGATGCGGAGGGACCCATGGCACGTGCCGACATGGCTCGCCGGTCTGCTCGCTCTGGCTCTGTCAGCCTGCGCCGAGACGCGCTCGGCCCAGGTCAACGGCAACGGCGGCAACGCGAATCCGCCGGACTCGCTGGAGGGCGTGTTGAGCCGGAGCTTCACGGTGCCCGCGTTCAAGCTCGAGAGCGGGCAGGTGCTGCCCGAGCTAACGCTCGCCTACGAGACGTACGGCCGGCTCGCGCCGGGAGGCCGCAACGCGATCCTCGTGACCCACGGCTTCACGAGCAACCATCACGCGGCCGGCAAGTACGCGGTGACCGACCCGACGGTCGGGTGGTGGGACGGGCTCATCGGCCCGGGCAAGGCGCTCGACACCGATCGTTACTTCGTCGTGTCGTCCAACATGCTCGGCTCCTCGTTCGGATCCACGGCGCCCGCGACCAAGAATCCGAGGACCGGCAAGCCGTACGGTCCCGACTTCCCGGAGATCACACTGCCCGACATCGTCGGCGCGCAAAAGACCTTGCTGGAAGGGCTCGGCGTCCAGCATCTCGTCGCCGTCGCGGGGCCGTCGTACGGCGGCTATCAGACATTTCAGTGGGCGGTGACCTATCCCACGTTCATGAGCGGCGCCGTCGCGGTCGTGTCCGCTCCCAAGGGCTCCGGCGGCGACGCCGCGGTGAAGGCGCTCCAGGACCGGTTCGCCACCGACCCGAACTGGAACGGCGGCTGGCACTACGACCGCGGCGGGATCTTCCCCACTATGCTCCAGATACGGATCGAGACCCTCGAGCGCTACGGACAGAACGAAGTGCTCGCGCGCACGATCGCCGAGCCCGACCAGCGCGCGGCGCGCCTGCGACAGCTCGCGGAAGGCTGGGCCCGGCAGTTCGATCCCAATTCGATGATCGTCCTGCGCCGGGCCGCGGTGAAGTTCGACGCCGAGCGCGACTTCGCGAAGGTGCGGGCGAAGGTGCTCTACGTTCTGTCGCGGACCGACAAGCTCTTCCCGCCGTCGATCGCGCCCGACGTGATGGACAAGCTCAGCCGGGCCGGCGTGGACGCGAAGCATTTCGAGATCGACACCGAGCTGGGGCACTCGGCAAGCGGGCCGGAGTGGGCGAAGTGGGGTCCCACCTTGAAGGACTTCATCGCCGGGCTCGAGCACTAACCGTGAAGATCACCGAGATCGAGACGATCCCGCTGCGCCTGCCCTTCGCCCAGCCGTTCAAGATCTCCCAGGGAGCGCGCGAGACACTTGAGACCCTGATCGTGCGCGTGCACACCGACGAGGGTCTCGTCGGGATCGGCGAGACTCAGGCCTGGCGCCGTCAGGGCAGCGCCGAGGTGCTCTGGAACCTCGTCCGCACCGTCAAGGACTACTTCGAGCCGTTGATGACCGGACGCTCGCCCTTCGACATCGGCGGCATCTTGAACACCCTGAACGAGGCGCTCTACAACACGCTCTACGCGCAGGCGGCCGTGGCCGACGCGCTCTACGACATTGCCGGCAAAGCGGTCGGCCTGCCCGTGCACAAGCTCCTCGCCGGCGAGTGCCGCGACCGGGTGCGGGTCGGTGGTCTCCTGGCGATGAAGCCCACGGTCGGCGAGCTCATGGACTCGGCGCAGGGGTTCTACGAGCGCGGGTTTCGCCACTTCGGGCTGAAGATCGGCATCGATCCCAAGCAGGATCTCGCGAACGTCGTCGCGCTGCGCGAGCGCTTCGGCGACCGCGTGGTGCTGCGAGTGGACGCCAACGGCGCCCTCACCTACGACGCCGCGCTGGCGCTCCTCAAGAAGCTCGAGCCCCACGACATCGACGCCGCCGAGCAGCCGATCGCCATCTGGGACCTCGACGGCCTGGCCGCGCTCTGCCGCGCGACCAGCATTCCGATCATGGCCGACGAGTCGGTCTCGACCGACCATTCGCTCCTCGAGGTCATCCGGCGCCGTGCCGCCACGGTGGTGCAGACCAAGATCGCGAAGAACGGCGGCATGTATCGCGTCTGGCGCCTTTGGACGCTCGCGTCGGCGGCCGGCATGCGCATCTATCCCGGGAACCATCCCAGCACGAGCGTCGCGACCGCCGCGGTCGCGCAGCTCTGCGCCGCCTGGCCTGGACCACTCATGGAAGGCGTGTTCGCGGTCGGTGTCAGCGGAGCCCTCGGCGCCGACATCGTGACGGAACCCATCGTTCCCGTGAACGGCGAGATCCGCGTGCCGTCAGGACCGGGGCTCGGCGTCGAGCTGGACACGAACGCGCTCGCGCACTACCGCATCGACCGCTAGCAGGCTGCGGAAAAGGGGCCCATCTTTTGTCGGAGGGGGCCTCGACGGCCCCCTCCGAATCCTCCCCCCCAAGGTTGCGCGGGCAAAGCCCGCGCTCGAGCGAGGCACCGCTCGCATCTGGGCCCTTTGCCGAGACCTGCCGGCTTCTGCGGCCGCCCGGCAGACGACTAGAGTCGCGCCCGATCGAGCCGACGTTACTGCGCCGGTAAGGACGTCGTCAGGAAGCGGTCTAGCTCCTGGACGAAGGCGGTGGGGTTGTCGAGGACTAGATGATGGTAGCTCGTCGGGATCTCCACTAGGATCGCGCTGGGGATCGCCGCGCGGAGCTTGTCGGCCATGTCGCGCGGCAGCACGGGGCTCAGCTCGCCGCGGGCGATCAGGGTCGGCGCCGTGATCCGATCGAGCAAGGTCCAGGCGTCGACCGGATGGCGCTCCGCGTTGCTGGCCGGATCGAAGCGATAGACCCACGCCCCGTCGCGCTCGACCACGCCCGCCGCGCCCAGGTGCGCGAGCAGGGCCGGATCCGCCGTCGTCTCGCGCGGCACGAGCCGAAACGATTGCCCGGCGGCCTCGCGGGTCGGATAGGGCCGCAAGATGCGCTCGCCGCGTCGCCGTAGCCGGTCGAGCCGGTCGATCGGAATGGCCGGCCGCGAGTCGACGATCACCAGCGCGCTCACCCGATCCGGGTGCCACGCCGAGAACGACATCGCGTTGTGGCCTCCCATCGAGTGGCCGATGAGCGTGACCCGCGCCAACCCCAGCGTGTCGATGAAGCCGACCAGATCCGCCGCGAAGTTTTCGGTCGCGTAGGCCGGCGGCTCCGCCCACTGACTCTCGCCGTGACCGCGCTGATCGAGCGCGATCACGTGGAATCGATCGACGAACGCGGGCGTGACGAAATCGAACCAGTGCGCATGGGCCGAGCCGCCGTGCAAGAAGCAAAGGACCGGGCGCCCGGCGGTTCCCCACTCGAGAAAGCTCAAACGCAGCCCGCCGACCACGACCGAGCGCGTGCGCGCGGTCTCGCATCCGAAGCGTGAGATGAGTGGCATGCGCCGAATTGTATCCGCAAAATTTTTGCTTTGTGCGCCTCTGCGCGCCGGGTAGTGTGGAAAGTACCGATGAGTGACGAAACCACGTCGCAGCATCGTCGTCGCAACGTCCTGGATGGAGCCTATACTGCCGGTCTTCTCATTGTTGCGATTGCTACCGGCTACGGTGTGCTGGCGCCGTCGAGTCTCGCGCGCGCGACGACCTTGGCTCGACCTCAACCAGCGCCCACTCCTGGACCAGTTTCCGAATATCTCGCGCGCCCGGTCGAGCGCGCGCCCGAGCCGCCGCGTCTGAAGTGGCCAAAGATGGTCAGTGGTCAGATCCTTGACGCGGACCGCACGCCGCTGGAAGGCACCTCGATCGTCCTCGGCGGCATCGAGCATCGGTCGGACGCCGAGGGACGGTTCACCGTCGAAGGCCATCCGTCGGACGCGCCGATCCTCGTCAAGCGCCCTGGATTCTCGAAGGTGACCGTGCAGCCCACCCTCAGCGCGATCGAGGTCGTCTTGAAGCCGCAGATCGTGAAGGCGGCGTACTTGACGTACTTCGGCGTCGGCCACAAGGAAATCCGCGGGCGGGTGCTCGACCTCGCCGCGCGCACCGAGCTCAACGCGGTTGTGATCGACGTGAAGGGCGATCGCGGCTGGATCCTCTACCGCACCGAGGTGCCGGAGGCGCTGGCGGTCGGCGCCCAGGGGCCGGGCACGCTCAAGGACTTCGACGGGCTGATGGTCGATCTGAAGGCGCGCGGCATCTACACGATCGCGCGCGTCGTGACGTTCAAGGACAACATCCTCGCCAACGCCCGTCCCGACCTGGCCATCATCGACACGCGCACCGGAAAGCCGTGGATCGACAACGAGAAGCTCGCCTGGGTCGATCCCTTCCGTGAGGAGGTCTGGAAGTACAACGTCGCGATCGCGCGGGAGGCGGCCAAGCGGGGGTTCGACGAGATCCAGTTCGACTACGTTCGCTTCCCAACCGACGGCAAGCTGGGCGCCGCGAAGTATTCGTCACCCAACAATAGGGAAACACGGCTCCCGGCCATCGCGGGCTTTCTCAGGATGGCTCGTCGGGAGCTCGGCCCCCTGGGTGTCTACGTCGCCGCCGACGTCTTCGGCTATACCGCCTTCAACGAGAACGACACCGACATCGGCCAGCGCATCGAGGAGCTGGCGCCGCACCTCGACTATTTCTGCCCGATGGTCTACCCCTCGGGCTATCAGATGGGCATCCCTGGATTCCGCAACCCCGTCCATCACCCCTATGAGGTCGTCCACGAGAGCGTGCGCCTGATCCGTCAGCGCGCCGCCCACACGAAGGCCCGGGTGCGGCCGTGGCTCCAGGATTTTAAAGACTATGCATTCGACAAGCGGATCTTCGGCGTGACCGAGATCCGCGCCCAGATTAAAGGAGCCGACGACGCCGGGGCGGTCGGCTGGATGCTCTGGAACCCCCGGAACGACTACACGGCCGGCGCGCTGCGGCAGAAAGAGGCCTCAGGCACGAAGTGAGACTTTTACTCGTACTATCGTTGATCCTCACCGCGGCTCTATTGTTTGTGTCGTTCGCCAGCGCCGGTGAGCTCCCCGCCAATGAGCTCGGGCGCGTCATGATCCTCGAGTACCACAAGATCGACTACCCCGAAGAGCGCTGGACCCGGACACCCGAGAACTTTCGGCGCGACCTCGAGACGCTCTACGCCAAGGGCTATCGGCTGATCAACCTTGGAGACCTGCTCGACCGGCGCATCGTGCTACCGGCCGGCAGGACGCCCGTCGTGCTCACGTTCGATGACTCCTCGCCCGGTCAGTTCCGCTACCTCGAGCAGAACGGCACCCTCGAGATCGATCCCAAGTCCGGTGTCGGCATCCTCGAGGCGTTCAAACGCGAGCGCCCGGACTTCGGTCGGGGCGGCACGTTCTACGTGCTCCCAGGCGCGAGCAAGCCCAACCGCCTCTTCAATCAGCCGGCGCTCGAGGGCAAGAAGCTCCAGTTCCTGGTGAGTCAGGGCTACGAGATCGGCAATCACACGCTCTGGCACGCGAACCTCGCCAAGTACCCCGAGGCGACGGTCCGCGCGCAGGTGGCCGAGGCGCAGGTGTGGATCCAGCGCCACGTCCCGGACTACAAGACCCGCACCCTGGCGCTGCCGCACGGCTCGTATCCCGCCGATCTGAGCTGGGTACTCAAGGGCTCCGCCAAGGGCATGAGCTACAGCCACGACGCCGTGCTGATGGTCGCCGGCGGCGCCGCGCCTTCACCGTATTCGCGCGCGTTCGATCCGGTGCGCCTGCCGCGCGTCCAGGCGACGGAGCGCGAGCTCTCGTACTGGCTCACGTACTTCGACAAGAATCCCGGCGAGCGGTTCGTCAGCGACGGCGATCCGGGCTCGGTCACGGTCCCGACGGCGCGCCGCGATCGCCTGCGCGACGAATACCGAACCCAGCGAGTCGTCGAACGCTGACATCGCGCGCCGGCCAGACCCTCACCCGGCGAGCCGAGCCCCCACGGAGCCCGGCCCCCGCGTGACCTCCACGCCCGTCCGTCCTCTCGCCCACAAAAGCATCACCGACAAGAATCGTGGGCCGAGCAGGACGGCCGGGCGATTCTCACCCCACGCTCCGCCGCACCACACCCGGCCGCACCCAACACTTCCGAACCGCTGTGTACGAGGAAAAGACGCGGTCGTCCTGCGCTAAGCTCGACGGGCAGCGACCGAAAAGCGCCTGATGTGATGTGTGCTAGGCAAGAACAACCGGCACGCGCGCGGGCTGCGTGGGGCGGGGTGGGGTGGGGTCGCCTCGGACCCGTTCCCTCCAAGCGAAAGCGGACGAGGTGCGCCCGGATGGAGCCCAGCCGCCCAGGAGCAGCGCACGCGTGCCGCGTGGTCCGAAGCGGCCCCACCCCCACCCCGCCCCGCGCAGCCCGCATAGGGGACGGCCGCAAAGTGAGCTAGCGATACATGAGATACGACGCGCGGCGGTTCAAGAAGCTGCTGCGATCGACCTCACTCCAGGCGACGAGCCGATCCAGAACCTCGCCCCTGAGGAAGGCCCACATCGTCGATCGATTCACCAGGAGGTTCTGGATGCTCTCGGGCCTGAACTGGTCGCGGTGACGCTCCCGTAGGGTCCGGGCCAGCGCGAACCCGACCGTCACCGGCCGGATCGCCTCGCGGTCGGTGACCACCACCCTGATACCCCCGCACGAGATGTTGGTATACACGTCCGCCGTCGGGGTGAACCAGATCGGGTCGAATCTCACGCCGCGAAGCCCCTGACGATTGAGCGCCTCGGCCAGGCCTCGGGGCTCGATCCAGGGCGCTCCGATCACTTCGAACGGCAGGTCCGTCCCCCGCCCGACCGAGAGGTTCGTGGCTTCGAGGAGGCCGACGCCCGAGTAGAGCAGCGCCTGGGTGACCGACCGGATGTTCGGCGACGGGTTCACCCACGGCAGCCCCGTCTCGTCGAACCAGCGGTCGCGATCCCAGCCGACCAGCGGCACCACCGTGAGCGACACCGGGATCTTCCGCTCGGCGGCGGCCAACTTCGCGAATTCGCCGATCGTGAGCCCGGTACGCACCGGGATGGGGTGCGGGGCGGTGAACGATTGCAGATCGGGATCCATCAACGGCCCTTCGACCACCCGTCCGTTGATTGGATTCGGCCGGTCGAGCACCAGCACCGGGATGCGCTGCTTCGCCGCCTCCTCCATCACGTACACGAGCGTCGTCAGGTACGTGTAATAGCGGACGCCGACGTCCTGGATGTCGAAGACCAGTAGCGTGATGTCCTTGAGCATCGCCGAGGTCGGCCGGCGGGTGGTGCCATAGAGGCTCCAGATCGGGCGGCCGGTCACAAAGTCGCGACCATGCGCCACGTCGGTGTTGGCCACGCCCATCAGGCCGTGCTCGGGCGAGAAGATCGCCTGGAGCCGGACGCCGGGCGCTGCCGCGATCAGGTCGATCGCCCGGCGGCTGCGCAGATCGATGCCGGTCTGGTTGGTCACGAGACCGACCGAGTGTCCCGACAGCAGCGCGAACTTCTGGTCGGCCATGACGTCGAGCCCCGTCAGCACTCGCTCCTGGGGCAGCATGGGCTCGGCGGGCGACAGGCGAATCTCGGGCGTCGCCCCGTCGGCGGCGGGTCCGCTGATGGGGCCGGGATCGGCGACGACGGGCGGCTGGAAGAGCTGGGCCCCGGTAGCCGCCGCGACGCGAATCCTGAGATCCCGGATGCGGGCCGCGCCCGCGCCGTAGGGGTGGACGCGATTCGACAGCACGATCAGATAGCTGCGAGTCGCCGGGTCGACCCAGATCGCGGTGCCGGTGAACCCGAGGTGACCAACCGAGCCCTCCGGGAAGAACGGCGACATCGTCTTCGAGAACGACGAGCTGACGTCCCAGCCCAGCGCCCGCCCCGTGCGGTTGTCGGGCCCCAGCGCCCACATCTCCTTCACGGTGGCTGGCTCGAGGATGCGGTGGCCGTCAAGGGTGCCCCGGTTCAGCAGCATCCTCACGATTCGGGCGAGATCGGTGCTGGTCGAGAACACTCCCGCGTGGCCGGCGACGCCTCCCAGGAGGCGCGCGCGCCGGTCGTGGACTTCGCCACGAAGCAGCACGCCGTTGACGAATTCCGTCGGTGCCACGCGAGGGAGGGCGCTGGCCTTGGGCTGGAAGCTCGTGTCGGCCAGGCCGAGCGGTCGGAAGACGGTCCGTTCCAGATATCGGTCGAGCGACGAGCCGCTGACTCGGCGGACCACCTCGCCGAGCAGGATGAAACCGGTGTCGCTGTACTGGAAGCCTGAGCCGGGAGGATAATCGAGGGGTATTTTGGCGATCGCGCTCGCCGCGCTCGGAAAGCCGGCCGAGACCACCCCGTTGGCGGGATAGGCGGCGAGCCCGGCGCTGTGGGTCAGGAGCCGCCTGATCGTGATCTCCTCGAACTGCTTGTCGCGGAACTCTTTGAGGTATCGTCCGAGCGGGGCATCGAGCTTGATCGCGCCGCGCTCGACCAGGCTCATGACCGCCAGGGTGGTCCCCAGAGGCTTCGTGAGCGACGCGAGGTCGAAGATGGTGTCGAGCGTCATCGGGGCGGGCTGCGGGAGCAGACGCCGCGATCCGTACGCGCGGTGAAGCAAGGTGTCGTCGCCGCGGCCGACCAGGACCACCGTGCCGGGAATCTCGCCGCTGGCGACGGCTTCATTGGCGGCTTCGTCGATTCCGGAAAAGTCGAGGGCTCCGGAAACTGCGAGAGGCGCGGCGAAGGCGGACGCGGGAAGCGCGAGCAGAGCGAGCAGCGTCACGACGGCGATGCGCACCTTAGGATCTTAGCATTGTGAGCCCGAGACTATGACACCCAGCTCGTTCTTCGGCACCTCGCTGCGTCGCGACCCGAATCAGCCCGCCGATCTCAACGCGCGTATCGAAGCGCAGCTCCGCGAGCGCCTCGAGGAGGCGGTGGATTTCGTGTGTCTCGAGGCGCTCGTGAAGCGACGCCAGGTTCTCGCGCTTCCGCCGCCGAGCGCCGACAACACGCGCGATCGAGAAGAGTTCACGCGGAGCGTCCACGCGTTTCTCGCAGAGCTCTGGAACGCGATCGCGCCGACGCTCACCGAGGCGCAGCGCCGCAAGGTCGCCGCCGCCGAGGGAGCCCCCGGCGACGAGACCCAGCGGCTGCTCGGCATGCACGTCGTGCTAGCGCGCGAGCTGCCCGACTACTGGCAGCGATTCGAGACGGGCCGCATCGTCTACGCCGAGCGCGTTCAATCAGGCAGCGAGCGCCGCGGACTGCTCGGTCGACTCTTCGGCAGCGGTTGACCGCCAGGCGCCCAGCGCCCAGAGATTCTCCAGATCCTCCAGCGCCCGGCGCCACCGGCCGTAGCCGTCGAGCAGGGATTCGCGCACGGCCGCCAGCCGAGCCTCGGTGTCGTCCAGTCTGGCCTTCAGAGTCGGGTTGGCGGCGCGAATGCTCTCGAAGCCTCCTTCGGGAACCGACGTCGCGAGGCGATCGAGGAGTGCTGTCAGCTCTTGGTGTAACGCACGCTCTACCGGGTTCATCGAAGACACCTCCCCCACAGAATTAATACTAAACACGTGTTGATCTCGTGTCAAGGACCCGGAATCCGGCCACGTTCGTGGGATGGCGCCGGTGTCAGAGGTATTCGCGCCGCGCGCACTTTCTCGCCCAGCGCGCGCGAACGATCGATGTGCTCGCATCCGCGACCGGTGACGCGCGCTCTGATGAGCACGACGCTTCCCGACAGAGCGCGCTCGAGCGTGCGCACACAGATCACAACTCCATGATCGCGTGCGACCAGGCCCGCCAACCTTGTCTTCGGGCGCCAGCAAGCGCACTATTCCCGCCACGGAGGTGTCGGTGAACGATTTGTGGCGCCTCGACGCGACGGCGCAAGCCGCGCTGGTGCGCGAGAAATCCGTCAGGCCCATCGACCTGGTCGAGGCGGCGATCGCGCGCATCGAGAGCCTGAACCCGAAGCTCAACGCCGTCGTGACGCCCATGTTCGACCGCGCGCGCGCCGAAGCGGCCGTGACACCGGCCGACGGCCCCTTCACCGGCGTGCCCTTTCTACTGAAGGATCTGCTGGCCGAATACGCCGGGGTCAGATTCACCGAGGGCTCCGCCTTCGTCGACAGCCACTACACGCCCGAGGCCGACAGCGAGCTGACGCGGCGCCTGCGCCGCGCGGGCCTCATCGTCGTCGGCAAGACGAACACGCCCGAGCTCGGGATTCTCCCGACGACCGAGCCCAGGCTCTTTGGACCCACGCGCAACCCGTGGAGCCTCGGCCGCACGCCCGGCGGCTCGAGCGGCGGGTCCGCCGCGGCCGTCGCCGCCGGCCTGGTGGCGATGGCCCACGCGAACGACGGCGGCGGCTCGATTCGTATCCCCGCGTCCTGCTGCGGGCTCTTCGGCCTCAAGCCCACACGCGGGCGCAATCCGCTCGGCCCGATCTACGGCGACATCTTCAGCGGCCTGGTGGTCGAGCACGCGGTGACGCGCTCGGTGCGCGACAGCGCGGCGCTGTTGGACGCCACCGCCGGACCGGACCTCGGCGATCCCTATGCCGCGCCACCGCCGGCCCGGCCGTTTCTCGACGAGATCTCCCGGCTGCCCGGCTTCCTGCGTGTCGCCTTCACGTCGCGCGCCGCGACGGGTGTGCCGGTCCACGCCGACTGCGTGCGCGCCGTCGAGGACGCCGCGAAGCTCTGCGAGGATCTCGGCCACGAAGTGACCGAGGCGACGTTCGACCTCGAAGGCGATGCGCTCAGCCAGGCGTTCATCACCGTGTGGTCGGCGGGCACCTCGTGGAGCATCGACGACTGGGCGCGGCGCACCGGGCAGACGCCCAGCGCGGATCGCTTCGAGCCGCTTACCTGGACTCTCTACGAGATGGGCAGCCGGCGGCGTGCCGCGGACTATCTGCTCGCGGTTCAGGATCTCCAGCGGATGGCGCGGCAGGTGGCGCGGTTCTTCGTCGAGTACGACGTATGGCTCTCGCCGACGCTCGCCGAGCCCCCGCCCCCGCTCGGCAGCTTCGAGGCGACACAGGACAATCCGATGCAGGGAATCTTCCGGTCGGCGCAGTTCGTGCCGTTCACGCCGATCTTCAACGCGACCGGCCAGCCCGCGATGTCCGTTCCGCTCTTCTGGAACCAGGAGAACGTGCCGATCGGCGTGCAGTTCGCCGGGCGATTCGGGGACGAGGCGACCTTGTTCCGGCTCGCCGCGCAGCTCGAGCAGGCGCGTCCGTGGGCCGGCCGCTGGCCGACGCTCTCGTAGCGGGCCTTGGCCGAGCAGCCCACCCACACAAGAAAGGAACCCATGACTTCAGTCGCCGCGCTCGACACACCCGCCGTCACCGTCGATCTCGACATCATGCGGGACAACATCCGCCGCGTGCAGGCCCATCTGGCACGGCACGGGATCGGCAACCGGCCGCACATCAAGACGCACAAGATCCCCGCGATCGGCCGGATGCAGATGGAGGCCGGCGCGATCGGCATCACGTGCCAGAAGCTCGGCGAGGTCGAAGTGTTCGCGGACGCCGGCATCACCGACGACGTCCTTCTGACCTACAACATCCTCGGCCGGCAAAAGACTGACCGGCTCATGGCGCTGGTCAAGCGCGTACGCCGGCTCACGGTGGTCCTCGATAACGACATCGTGGCGCGCGAGCTGTCCGATGCCGCGGCGCAGGCCGGCGCCGACGTGCGCTTCCTGGTCGAATGCGATACCGGCTTCGGTCGGACGGGTGTACAGACGCCGGACGAGGCGTTCGCTCTGGCGCGGACGGGTATGCGGCTGCCCCGCATGCACTTCGAAGGGCTCATGACCTTTCCCAACCGCGACCCGGACACGCGCGACTTCTTCGAGCGCGCGCTGGCGCTCTTCAAGCAGGCGGGCATCCCGGTGCCGGTGGTCTCCGGCGGCGGCACCCCTGCGCTCTTCACCGCGCAGAACTTCCCGATGCTCACCGAGCATCGCGCCGGCACGTGCGTCTACAACGACGCGATGGTCGTCTCGACCGGCACCGCCACCTGGGACAATTGCGCGATGCGCGTGAGGGCAACGGTCGTCAGTCGGCCCACGCCCACGCGCGCGATCATCGACGCCGGGTCCAAGGTGCTCACGTCGGACCTCTACTTCATGAAGGGTTACGGCCACGTGATGGAATATTCGGAGGCGGCCGTGACGGGTCTCTCGGAGGAGCACGGCACTGTCGATCTCTCCGCCTGCGCCGAGCGCCCGAAGGTGGGTGACGTCGTCCACGTGGTGCCGAATCACTGCTGCGTCGTCACCAACATGGTCGACGAGGTCTACGGCGTGCGGAACGGCGCGGTCGAGGTCACCTGGCCGGTCGCGGCGCGCGGCAAGGTACGATAGGCGCCCGCGGAGGAGAGCGATGCCCGAGAAGACGACGGCAGACCAGGAACGGAGCGAGCGCGCGGAGGCGCTGATCGCGCGGATGAAGAAGGCGCGCGGCTACATCTATCCGGAGTGGGAGTTCGCGGCGCGCCAGGATCCTGACTTCGTCGAGGCCTACAACCGGATCTACGAGCTCGGCCTCGGCGAGGGCCGGCACGTGTCGGCCAAGGTGCGCGAGTTCATCGCGATCGCGCTCCTCGCGTTCCGCGGATCCGAGAAGACGGCGCTCGTCGCCCACATGGAGCGCGCGATGCGCTTCGGCGCCTCGCGCGAGGAGCTGTTCGAGGTGCTCGAGACGTGCATGGTGCCGGGCGGCGCCCCGACGTTCCATCGCGGCCTGAGCGCCCTGCTGGACCTCAAGGGGCCCTGACATGGCGCCGCCCCGCGTGCGTGCGGCGGTCCTCGTCAAGCCCAAGACCATCGAGGCGCGCGAGTTCGAGCGGCCGGCGATCGAGCGCGACGACGCGCTGCTGCGGATCGAAGCCTGCGGCATCTGCGGAAGCGACTACGAGCAGTACGAGGGCGCCCAGCCGCAGCACGAGGACTACACGCCCTATCCGGTGATTCCCGGGCACGAGCCGCTCGGCGTGATCGAGGAGATCGGCGCCGGCGCGCGCACGCGCTGGGGCGTCGCCGAGGGTGATCGAGTGGCCGTGCGTTCCGGCTACGGCTGCGGGCACTGCGAGGCCTGCGCGCGCTAGTGAGCCGCGTCATTGCCCAAAGCGCGGCGGCACCTACGGCTACACCGACGTCCGCAAGCCGCCGTTCATCTGGGGCGGCTACGCCGAGCACATGTATCTGTCGCCCTATTCCGTGGTCAAGAAAATGGATCCGCGGATTCCGGCCGGCGTCGCCGTCATGTTCAACCCGCTGGCGGCGGGGCTCTCGTGGGCGAGCTCGGTGCCCGGCACCAAGGCGGGCGATCGCGTCGTGATCCTGGGCGCGGGCCAGCGCGGGCTCTGCTGCGTGATCGCCGCGCGCGCGGCGGGCGACGCGGCAGGTCGTGATCACGGGGCTCAGCCGCGACGCGCAGAAGCTCGCCCGTCGCGCGCGAGCTCGGCGCCGACGCCGCCGTCGACGTCGAGCGCGAGGACGTCGTGCGCGCGTCCGAGTACCGGCCGCTACCCGTTCGACAAGATGCGACACCTCGTCGTTCCCGCTCGAGCAGGCCGAAGACGCCATCCATGCCCTGGCCGGCCACGTGCCCGGCGTGAACCCGGTTCACCTCGCGATCGTGCCCGGCGCGCCGCGGGTGACATTACCCCGCTGAACGTCACGTCAGCGCGTAGGCGCTGACGACCAGGGCCAGGCAGGCGATCACGAGGGCCGTCGCGAAGCTGCCGCCCGCGCCCACCACGAGGCTCACGCTGATCGGCCCGATGACCTGACCGAGAGCGAAGGCCGAGGTCAACGCGGCCATCAGGCCCGTGGCGCGTGTCCCTCCCACGCTGCGCGCCTCCTGCATGCCGACCATGGTGATCACCACGAACGTGCCGCCGACGAGGAGCGCGGCGAGCATGATCGGGACGATACCGGACCACACGATCGGCAGCGCGATGCCGAACGCCATGACGAGATGGCTCGCGATCCAGAGACGCCGGTTGGTCACGGCGCTTCGCAACATTCCGGTCGCGAGGGTCGATCCCACCGCGGCCGCCCCGAAGATCGGCCAGGACCACCCGAAGATCGCCGGGTCCCGGATGATCTGCTTGGCCATGACCGGCAAGAAGGTCGCCGGAATGATGTAGCCGAAGCCGAACGCGCCGTAGCACAGCACCAGCCGCAGCGATTCGCGATCCCAGATCATTCCGCGAGCGGCCGCTGGCTCGGCGGTGTCCGCCGACCCGACTCGAGATCCAAACACGGTCCAGATGCCGACCGAGAGCACGATCGAGAGGGCGCCGAGCACGATCCAGGCGCGCGGCGAGGGCGCGGCGACGTGCATGAGCGCCAGGCAGACCCCGCCGGCCAGTACGATGCCGGCGCCCACACCCGCGTAGACCGTGTTGCTCAGGGTCGGCCGACCGAGGAGCGCCAGCCGCTCCAGGCACCACGCCGACACGTAGATGAGCACCCACGCGCTCGCGATGCCGGCGACCACGCGCAGGACGAGCCAGACCGCGAGATGGTGCACCAGGCCCATCGCGAGCGTCGACAGCCCGATCGCGGCGAGCCCCGCGCGGATCCCCGTGGTCGCGCCGACGCGCCACCAGATGACCGACAGCGCTCCCGCCAGGTAGCCGGCGTAGTTCGCCGACGCGAGCCAGCCTCCCATCGCGATCGAGACGCCGGCGTCCTCCTGCATCATCGGCAGAATCGGTGTGAACGCGAAGCGGCCGATCCCCATGGCCACGGCGAGCGCGACGAGGCCGGCGAGCGCGATGACGAGGGCGGAGCGCCGCGCCGGAGCGTCCGCGATCACGAATGCGCCTGGCTCGGGGGCTCGGCGAAGAGCTCGACCGGCCAGAGCTGCCGTTCGCGAGCATCGGCCTTCAGGAACCTGAAGCCCGCGCCGGTCGCGTAGTGATCGTCGACGTCGGTGTCGCCGATGTGGTAATACGCCGCGGCCGCGAAGCGTGTCCTGATCGTCGCCAGCTCGTGCTTGAGCACCGTGAAGTCGACGGTGATCCGGAGCCGCTCCCACAGATTCTTCTGGTGGCTGATCGGCCGGTCCGAGCAGCTCCCGATGAGGTGGCCCAGTCGCTTGGCCGTCCTCACCATGGCGATGGACACGATGCCGGGAGGGTCGCCGACCTCCAAGGTCCCGTCGATATCGAAGCTCACCAGAGTCACCATCGTCTGAATCCCGATCACGTGTAGCCTCCGGCGCGCCGCGCGTCAAGCAACAAGCGTCGGCTCCGCTGCGGTCGGGCCAATGAATTCCTCGATTTCGGTCGATTGGCCGTTTACCGAGTCCAATCCGACTCCTACACTGACCACTCGATGAGCACGAAGCCGACGAGCTCTCGCGCGCCGTCGAGTCGCGGCCGGTTGATGACCACCTTGTTCGCGGCGCAGGTGTGCGGGAGCACCGGACACTCGATCGGAATGGCGATCGGCGGCATCATGGCCGCCGGCATCACCGGCTCGAACACGTGGTCGGGCATTCCCGTGGCCGTCGGCGCGCTCGGCACCGCGCTCGCGAGCTGGCCGCTCTCTCGGCTGATGGAGCGCTGGGGGCGCCGGCCGGGGCTTGCGCTCGGCTACGGGCTGGCGGTGCTCGGCACGCTCGTCGGGATGGTCGGCGTCACGATCGGAAGCTTCGCGCTGCTGCTTGTCGGCATGGCGCTGTTCGGCGTCTCGCAGACCTCGAACTTGCTGAGCCGCTATGCCGCCGCCGACGTGAGCCCCGGCTCGCAGCGCGGCCGCGCGATGGGCCTGATCGTCTGGGGCTCGAGCGCCGGGTCGATCGTGGGGCCCAACTTGATGGAGCCGGCGCTGCGGCTGGGCGCGTGGCTCGGTGTCGCGCCGGCGGCCAGCGCGTTCCTGATCAGCATCGTCGGCTACGGCGCCGCCGCGATTCTCATCGAGCTCTTCCTGCGCCCCGACCCGCTGGCCGTCGCGCGCCAGTTTCACGAGAGCGCCTCGACGGGACGCGCGGCGCGCCCAACGCGCGCGCTCGGCGAGATCTTGACCGACGTCCGCGTGCAGCTCGCGCTGGCCACGCTCACGATCAGCCAGTTCGTCATGATCAGCACCACCTCGACCTCGCCGGTATATCTGCACGATCAGGGGCACACCGTGCAGACGATCGGCGTCGCGGTGGGGCTGCATCTCGGCGGCATGTACATCGCCTCGCCGCTCTCCGGATGGCTGTGCGACCGTCTCGGGCGGCTTCCGATGATCGGCGTCGGGGCGCTGGTGCTGATCGTCGCCGTGATGCTCGCGGGATTGGCGCCGGGCAGCGATCGCACCCTGGTCATCCTGGGCCTCTTCCTCAACGGCATCGGCTGGAACTTCGCGTTCGTCGCGGGCAGCGCGCTCCTGACCGACGCGCTCTCGCCCGCCGAGCGCGCGTCGACGCAGGGCATCGCAGACCTGTTCATGGGCCTGATGGGCGCGTTCGGCTCCGCCGCCGGCGGCATGATTCTGGGCGTGTGGGGATTCACGGTCCTCAACACGCTGGGCGCCGCGCTGGTGCTGGGCCCGCTCGGCGCCACGTTGCTGCGCCGGCCGACGCGAGCGCTTTCGACCCCTCGCGCTTGAGAGGGGCGCGGAGGCGCGGGCGCGCGGCTAGACGACGCGGTCGGTGTGGAGCTCGGCGATCTCGTCGCCGCTCATGCCGAGAAGCTGCGCGAGAATCTCGTCGGTGTGGCTTCCGAGGGCGCCGCCCGCGTGGGTGACGTGTCCGGGCGTCAGCGAGAGCTTGGGCACGACGCCGGGCTGCGGCAGCGCGCCGAGCCCCTCGACCGGCACGTCGATGATCATCTGACGAGCGCGATAGTGCGGGTCGGCGAAGATGTCGGCCATGCTCATGATCGGCGAGTGCGGGATATCGGCGCCCTTGAGCTCCACGACTGCCTTCTCGAACGGCCGCGCCGCGAACCACTTCGTCATCAGATCGAGGATCACGGGAATGTTCTGCGGGCGCTCGGCGGCCGAGGCGAAGCGCGGATCGCGCGGTAGCTCGGGCTGTCCGATCATCGCGCAGAGCCGCTCGAAGAGGTGCTGCGCGGGGGCGGTGAAGACGATCCACTTGCCGTCCTGCGTTTCGAACGCCCCGCCCGGCCAGCCCGCGTGCTGCAGGCCGCCGCGCTCGCGGACGACGCCCTGCCGGCCGTAGAGCGTCGCCGTGAACTCCATCACGCGGAACGCCGACTCGTAGAGCGCCGCGTCGATCCACTGCCCCTCGCCGGTCGCGTCGCGATGACGGAGCGCGGCCATCACGCCGAAGGCCGTGAAGAGCCCCGTCATGTAGTCGGGATAGACAGGCGTGGGGCGCGCGGGCGGCCGATCGGCGGGCCCGTTCACGTACCACGTGCCGCCGAACGCCGAGCCGATCGCCGCGTATCCCGGGCCCTGATTCAGCGGGCCCGTCTGGCCGAACGCGGTGATCCGCGCCATCACGAGACGCGGATTGATCGCGTGCAGCGCCTCCCAGCCGAGTCCCCAGCGCTCCAGGACGCCCGGGCGAAAATTTTCTAGAACCACGTCGCAGTGCGAGACCAGGCGGCGAACGATGTCCTGCCCCTTGGGCAGATGGAGGTCGAGCGTCATCAGCTTCTTGTTCCGGTTGTCGACCGCGAACCAGTACGTGCAGCCGTCCTCGGTCGGGCCGAGGCGCCGGAGGTCGTCACCGCGGCCGGGCATCTCGGTCTTGATCACTTCGGCGCCGAACTCGGCCATCAGCGCGCCGCAGAACGGGCCGGCGACCACCTGGGCGAGCTCGAGCACGCGGATTCCCTCCAGCGGACGTCGGGGCTCTGTCATGGTGCGGGAGTCTACCTGTTCGGGGCCGGCTCCGCTATCGCCCCCGCGAGCATCCGCTTCGACCACGGCGCCCGGCGGCAGGCTACCGCCGCGGCGCGTCTTGTCCTACCATGGCCTCTGCAGATCGGTCTCGAGGAGGACGAGCATGGCCAGTGCAGAGCCCGGAGCCCTGAAGAGCCTGGTCGACGTCGAGCGCGGCATCATCAGTCGCGAGATCTTCGTCAGCGACGAGATCTACCGGCAGGAGCTCGAGCGGGTCTTCGCTCGCGCCTGGCTCTTCGTCGGCCACGAGAGCCAGATCCCGAAGCCCGGCGACTATCTCACGTCGTCGATGGGCGAGGAATCGGTCATCCTGTGCCGCGACCGGGCGGGACGGATCCGCGTCTTTCTCAACTCGTGCCGGCACCGTGGCATGAAGGTCTGCCGGTACGACGAGGGCAACACGGTCGAGTTCCAGTGTCCATACCACGGCTGGAGCTACGGCACCGACGGCGCGCTCGTGGGCGTACCGTTCGCGAAGGACGCCTACGGCACGCAGCTCGACCGGAGCCAGTGGGGCCTCGTCGAGGTCGCCCGGATGGAAAACTACAAGGGCACGATCTGGGCGACGTGGGATGCCTCGGCGCCGACCTTCTCCGAATACGTGGGCGGCTACAAGCTCTATCTCGATCTTCTGCTCGACGCCTGGGACGGCCGCGAGGGCGGGACCGAGGCGATCGGCGGCATCCACAAGTGGCTCATCCCCTGCAACTGGAAGTTCCCGGCCGAGAACTTCTCGGGCGATCGCTACCACGGCGTGAGCCACCGCTCGGTGGACATGGTCGGGATCGGCCCGAGCGGCAAAGGGCGGCGCGACATGCAGGAGCGCAACGAGGCGCGGTGGCTCGACGTCTCGTTCCCGGAGCTCGGCCACTCGATGATCGCGTTCCTGCGCAAGCACGACTCGCCGCTGGCGCCGGCCTACCAGGACGCGCCGGTCGTCGCCGACTACTTCCGGCACTGCGAGGAAGAGCGCCGGCGCCGCCGCGGCGAGTACTGGCGACTCTTCGGCGGGCCCGGCACGATGTTCCCCAACGTCTCGCCCCTGGCGCGGCAGCCGCGCACGCTCGCCGTGTGGCACCCGCGCGGGCCGCACCAGACCGAGGTCTGGCGCTGGTACTTCGTCGACGCCGACGCGCCGACCGAGGTGAAGGACTTCCTGCGCCACTACTACATCCGCTACTCGGGTCCGTCCGGGCTGACCGAGCAGGACGACATGGAGAATTGGAACTACGCCCACAAGGCGAGCCGGGGCACCATCGCGCGCCAGTACCCCTATAACTACGAGATGGGCCTCGGCCGCGGCATGCGCGACTTCGAGGACCACGGGCTCAAGCTGCCCGGCGCGATCAGCGACGTGACGCAGGCCAACGCCAGCGAGCACAACCAGCGCGGGTTCTACACCCGCTGGCGCCAGTTCATGGAGGCGGACAGCTGGACCGGACTGATGCCCTCGTGAGCGTCGACGCGGTCGCCCTCGCGCGGCTCCTGCTGCAGCGCGAGGTCGAGGAGTTTCTGTACACGGAGGCCGAGCTGCTGGACGCGCGCCGCTTCGACGAGTGGCTCGCGCTCTTCACCGAGGACGTCCGGTACTGGATGCCGATGCGCCGCAACGTGCCGCACGACGAGCTCGAGCGCGAGTTCACCCGCGAGGGCGCCGACGTCAACTGGTTCGACGAGGGCAAGGACACGCTCGGGCGGCGCGTGGCGCAGATCCAGACCGGCATCCACTGGGCCGAGGAGCCGCCCTCGCGCATCTGCCACATGGTTTCGAACGTCCAGATCGTGCGAGTGACGCCGAATGGCTCCACGACACCGTCCGAAGTCGTCGTCCGCTGCCGGTTTCTCGTCTACCGCAATCGCGTCGAGACAGAGACCGACGTGCTCGTCGGCAAGCGCGAGGACGTGCTGCGCCGGGTAGAAGGCGTGTGGAGGATCGCGCGCCGCATGATCGTCCTCGATCAGAGCGTCCTGCTCGCGAAAAATCTGACGTTCTTCATCTGACGCGCAGGGCCGAGGCAGGGAGTACTACATGAAGACGCTGCGGACCGAATTGTGCGAGATCTTGCGCATCGACCATCCGATCATTCAGGCGCCGATGGCAGGTGCGACGACCGTCGAGCTGGTGGCCGCGGTGTGTGAGGCCGGAGCGCTGGGTGGATTCGGTCATGCGTACACCGAGCCCGACGTCATGCGCAAGGACGCCTCGGCCCTGCGGTCGCTGAGTCAGCGACCTTTCGCGGTGAATCTGTTCGCGGCGCCGACGCCGGGCGAGCCGCCCCTCCAGCAGCAGCGCGAGGCGATCGCGGCGTTTCGCCCCGCCTTCGAGCATCTCGGCGTGCCCGTCCCCGAGCGGATCCCGCCTCCCTACGCGCCCGACCGGGCCCAGCAGATCGAGGCCGTCTCCGACATGCGACCGGGCGCCGTCACGGTCCATCTGGGTGACATGTCGCCGGACACGGTGTCGCGTCTCCGCAGCCTTGGCGTACGCGTCGGGGGATCGGCGACCAGCGTTCGCGAGGCGAGGCACCTCGAGGCTCTGCGCGTCGATTTCATCATCGCGCAGGGTACGGAGGCCGGAGGGCATCGCGGCACGTTCCTTCACGAGCCCGAGCACGTCATGACCGGGACTCTCGCCCTGGTGCGCCAAGTCGTCCGGGCGGTGCGCGTGCCCGTGGCCGCAGCCGGCGGCATCATGGATGGCGCCGGTGTCGCGGCCGTGCTGGCGCTCGGCGCTCAGGCGGCGCAGGTCGGCACGGCCTTCCTGCTGTGCCCCGAAAGCGGCGTCTCCGAGGTGCACCGCAAGGCGATCGCGAGCATGGACGGAGACGAGACCGCGATCACACGAGTGTTCTCCGGTAAGCCCGCACGCGGCGTGCGCAATCTGATGATCGAAAAGGCCGCGCAGGCCGCGTCACCCATCCTGCCGTTCCCGGTGCAACAGAAGCTGGTCACCCCGCTCCGCGCGGCGAGTGCCCGGGAGGGCTCTCCCGACTATATCGCCGGCTGGTCGGGGCAAGCCGGGTCGCTCGGACGACGGATGCCCGCCAAAGATCTCGTCCGCCTGCTGGTCGAGGAGGCTTGCGAGACGATCGAACGTCTTCGGCGCTCGATGTCCTCCTAGCTGGACGCGGCGGCGCGGAACTCCTTGAACGTTCTGATTGAAGGCGCGCCTCGGCCGGCGGGGCCCACCCCGCGCCGGCCTGCGGCGCGCACAACGGCTATCCCGTGACCCAGCCGTACCAGCGGTGGCTCGGGGTCGCTCCCTCGTCGAGGTACGCCATCTTCATGCGGGTCAGGTAGTCCTTCGGGATCTCGTTGCGCTTGGCGGCCACGTCGACGCCGAAGACGCGGGCCGCGTTCAGTCCGAAGATCTGCTCTTTGGCCGCGCGCGTCAGCGGCGCGTAGCCGTGCTTGTCGACGAGCGCCGCGGGGATCTCGAAGCGTCGGAAGGCGTCGATCTGCCACTGCGGCGTGCCGTACCAGATCGAGTCGGTGCCCCACAGCACGTGGTCCAGGCCGAAGGCGTCGACGATCTGCCCGAGCAGATGGGCGCACGCGGTGGGATTGGTCGTGACGAGCTGGCCAAACGTCGAGCCGAGCTCCATGTAGATGTTCTTGAGTCCGGCCTGCTTCTTCATCCGGCAGAACTCGCTCGTCCACGGCACTTCGCCGGTGGCGTTGCCCGCCGACACGTTGAGCAGCCCCGCGTGGTAGACCAGGAAGTCGATGTCGGGAAAGTCCTTCGCGGCCTTGATGAGGTCGCGCGGATGGTTATAGTCCGCGACCGGACCGAGCGGCAGCCCCTTGTGGACGCAGAAACGACGCACGCCGGTCTTGCGCGCCTTCTCGAGCATCGGATACGCGATCTTCTCGTCGTCCAGGAACCACCCGTGCTCGAATCCCTTGGCGGCGGCCCCGGTGTAGGCCTTCCAGGCGTCGACCTTCAAGGTGGCGGCCTGCTGATCCATGAAGTCGAGATCGGCCTGACCGAGCTGCGGCGAGACGAGGCCGTGCGCGAGCATGCGCCGCGACTGGGTGACGCGGTTGATCTCGTCGCGGATGTGGGTCATCTCCTTCGGCGGCACGACCGCTTCCTGGGGGTACGGTCCCGGCGGCGTCGAGATGAGCCCGATCGACGTCTCGCTGTCGAAGAACACCTCCTTGACCATGTTCTCCCAGGCGAGATCGGCCATCGTACCGCGATCGGCCTCGAGCTTGGGGTTCAGCCGGCGCGATCGCTGTCGGAGCCCCAGGAGCGCCTGCTTCGAGACCGCGCCCTTGCGGCTGCCCTCGGCGTTCGTCGGGTCGTACCCGGCGCTGACATAGTGCAGCTGCGCATCGAAGATGAACATCGCCGCGCCGCTTCGCTCCTGGAACGCCACGGGGTCGGCCGCCTCGACCGGCAGCACGTCGAAGAAGCGGCCGAAGACCGCGTTCATCGCCAGCAGCGAGGTCGCCATGCCGCCGCTCTTGCTCAAGAACTCGCGCCGGCTCAGCCCGAGCCGCGGCGCCAGGCGCGCGGCGTCGGCGAGGATGCGCTCCTCGACCCGGCGCTGCGCGGGTGTCTGCGGGATCGGGGGAAACTCCTCGTTCGAGACGAGCCGGGTCGGCAGGGGCACCGCGCTCGAGAGGCCCCGTCGCATGCCCGGACGCAGCGCGAACGCGAGGCGATTTCCGCGGGTCATTGGCGTCTCCCTGGCGACTGCGGTGGACGTCCCTGCTTGATGGCCTCGCCGAGCGTGAGCCCGAAGCCGTCGCCGCGCTTGGGGCCCTGCCGCATGTACGCCTGCGTTTCCGCCTGCTCCTCGCGCGCCAGAGCCTGCGCGTGCGAGAGGCGGATGCGCCGGCCGCCCTCTTCGATCGCGAGGACTATCACCTTGATCTCGCTTCCCGCCGGGAAGGTCTTGCGCGCGTCGGCGCCGCGGTTCATGGCGAGCTCGCCCGTGGGAACGAGCCCGGTCTGTCCGGGCCCGAGACGCACGAACACGCCGAACGGCTCGTGGCGCTCGACCGTGCCGGTCAGCACCGCGCCCACCTCGACGCTCGACTCCATCTGCTGCCCTAGCTCCGCGCCCTCGGGCGCCAGAGCCAGCGCGATGCGACGCTTCTCGCGGTCGATCGCGATGATCAGCACCATGATCTCGGCGGCTCCGGCCGCGGCCTCTCGCAAAGCCCCCTGGCGGCTACGGGGAATCTCCGTGATGTGCAGCAGGCCGTCCACGCCCGGCAAGAGCTCGACGAACACGCCGAACTCGGTCGAGCGCACGGCGCGCCCGCGCACGACCTGCCTCTCGCGCAGCCGCCCGGCCACCGCGATCCACGGATCGCCCTCGAGGGCCTTCAGGCTGAGGGAGATCCGGCCTTTCTCCTGGTCGATCCTGAGGACCTTGACCGACACCGCGTCGCCCACGCGCAGGAGATCCGCCGGGCGGCTCGCGCGCGAGTGCGACAGCTCGGACAGGGGCACGAGCCCCTGCACGCCGCCCAGGTCGACGAAGGCGCCGAAATCGGCGAGTGAGGCCACCGTGCCGGGCAGCACCGCGCCGGCCACGATCTTCTTGCGCGTCTCCTCGGCCATCTCGGCGGCGCGCTCCTCGAGCAGGCGCCGGCGCGAGAGGACGAGGTTACGGCCGCTCTCGCTGAAGGTCGTGACGCGGAACTCGAGCACGCGGCCGACGTATTCCTCCGTGGCCTCGACGCGGCGCACGTCCATCTGCGAGAAGGGGCAGAACCCGCGCAGGCCGCCGACCGTCACCTCGTACCCGCCCTTGATCACGGCCGCCACCTTGCCCTCGACGGGAATGCCGGTCTGGGCGGCGACGGCCAGCGCCTGCCGGGCCTGGGCACCCTGGCGGAGCTTGTGCGAGAGCCGGATCTCGTCGCCGGTCGACACCACCGTCGCCTCGACCTCGTCGCCGATGGCCACGCGCAGGCGACCCTCGTCGTCGGCCAGCTCGGCGCGCTCGATCCACGCCTCACCCTTGCCGCCCACGTCGACGAAGACGCTCTCGGCCGAGATCTGGATGACGCGCCCCTTCACGACCTGGCCGACTTCCAGCACGGGTCTGGCGACTTCCCGGGCGAACATGGCTGCGAAATCTTCAGGCTCACTCATGCTCTCCACCCTAGGCGGGCGATCTCAGGAGGTCAAGCGCATCGGGACGCGCCGCCCCCTGTGGCTCAGCGAAGGGCTCCCGCAAAGAACGCCAGCGCGTCCTGCGCCCACACGTGCATGCCCCGAGCGCCGCCGAAGCAATGCCCCTGCTGGTCCTCCGGCATTTCGGCTGGATAGACCTTCACGACGTGCCCCTTGCCGTGCCGCTGGAGCTCCGCGCCGAGAACACGGCTGGGCTCGAGGCTCGCGTCCTTTGGTGGCTGAATCACGAAAACCGGCACGTCGGTCGTGCGCACTGCCTCGACGAGCCGATCCCGAAGCAGGGCATTGCCGTTCCAGCTGAGCGCTCCGGGCGAGATCGCCACCGCCGCCCGATAACCCGCGCCGCGCTCTGCCGCCAGGAGGGTTTGGATCCCGCCGAACGAGCAGCCGGCAACCAGGAGCCGCTTCGCGTCGACATAGGACAGGCCCCTCACGTACGCCTGCCCGGCGAGCTGGTCGCCGAGGTGCTCCCCTTCCATCAGGCGCACGAGCAAGGAGGCGCGGCCGCCGTCGGCCCGCCGCAGCTGGTCCATGATGTATGGACCTTCCGAATCGCCGTGACCTCGCCGCATCGGCGCGAACACGACGTAGCCGGCCGGCACGAAGATCGCGGCAACCGCATCGAACTGCCGCGCCGTCCCTGGATTCTGTTCGCTCCCGTGATTCCAGACGAGGGCAGGAAACGGCCCGACGCCGTCAGGCTTGAACAGGAAGCCGACCAGGGTCAGGCCGTCGCTCTTGAAGGTGACGCGTTCCCTGGAAACACTCGTGGGAGGCGACTGCGCCATGGCCGGAGCGGGATACCACGGCGCGACGACGATCAGCGACGCCAGAGCCCATGCTCGAGCAACGCTCATGCTTCGCTCAGGGGCGCGCATTCGGTCACGCTCGCCGCCATAGCCGTCCGAGCTCCTGGCCGAGAAACTGGAACGAGTTCGTCGAGGTCCAGTAGAGCACCATGCTGGCCGGGAACGTGTAGAAGAGCAGGAAGAACAGCCCCGTGATGACCATCAGGTTCCGGCGCTGACGCCGCACCAGCGGCGGCGTGAGGACCGCCGAGCGGAACCGTAGCAAGGTGGCCAGCGAGACGCCGCTCATCAGGAACGGCAGCACGTTCAGGTCGCACCCGAAGAACGGCACGCACGCGGGAAGCCCCACGAGGGCGTCCGGCCGCGACAGATCGCGGATCCAGAGAAACGGCACGCGCTGGAGATCGAAATCCTCCGCCAGCATGTCGAACACGGCGACGAACATCGGAAGCTGGATCGCGAAGCCCGCCAGGCTCTTCAAGGTGTAGAGCGGATGCACCCCCTGCTCGCGGTAGAGCGCGATGGTGCGCCGGGTGCGCTCCTCGCCGCGGTAGGCCGCCTTGATGGCGTCGATGCCGGGCTGAAGCCGCGCCTGGGTGGCGTTCACCTGATCCTGGAAACGCTCGGCCACCATCGTCAGCGGCAGCAGGAGAATCTTCACCGACGCCGCGAGGGCGATGATCGCGAGGCCTGGATGGCCGATGAGCTCGGTCAGCCCGCGCAGGAGAAACAGGAGCCCGAAGCTCAGCGGACGCAGCCAGAACCAAAGCCCGGAGAACAGGAGTCGTCCGAGCTGGGGATCGGCGCGGGCGAGCGCTCCGTTCTCGATCGGGCCCGAATAGAACGTATAGCGCCACGAGAGCTGCCCTCGCTCGCTCGACAGCGCCACGGCGGCACCCGCGCCGGGCCGCGCCTCGAGGCCGGCCGAGCCCTCCGATCGAACCAGCATGGTCCAGAAGCGGCTGCGGAATCCCGTCCAGTCTCCGCCGGACAACGTCGCCGGCTCACGGCCGTCGGCGGCGATCTCCTGGACCGATCCACCGGCGACGACCACGCGGCTCATCCGCTCGAGCATCGCGGCGAAGCCGGCCGCCGGCGGCGGGAGCAAGTCACGGCCCGCGCCCAGCTCGAGCTCGAAGCGCCGCCCTGCCATGAACGCGGCGGCGTTCGGCCCGATCATCCGGGTCGTCATCACGACCTCGTAGCCCTCCCGCGAAAGCGCGAACGATGTCGCGAGGCGGACGCCGTCGACCGGCAGATCGGACTGAAGGGTCGCGATCCGGGCGCGTGCGTCCTCGGCGAGCTCGACGGTGAAGCGCAAGCGCTGCAGATCGACGGGCGGCGCGGCGTCACGAAGGCTGAGCCGGATGACCGGCGGATCGCCCGCGTCGCCGAAACGAAGGGACGTCCCGGAGCCGGCATCGACTCGCGCGCAGGACGGATGGCAGGCACGCCACCGGACGGGGATGGCGCCGTCGAGCGCGATCGTGAGGTCGAGCCGCTCGGTCGCGACCCGAACGCGCTCGCCTCGCGGCTCGTCGGCGGCGGCCGGCGCGAGCGCCGCGCCCATCGCGCACATCGCGCTCACCACGATCCCGCCGAGATGCCGCCGCCCTCATCGGTAGAACCGGCCGATCTCCTGCATCGCGGCGCGCAGCGCGTCGCGCGGCGGGGTCTGGGTGCGCGCGAGGCGATAGTCCGGGCCGCGGACTTCGTAGCCGGCCGGGAAAACGACGGTGACGCGCTCGGGCTCGACCACGGCGAACTCGCGATAGCTCGCCACGACGAGCCAGCTCCACTGGGCGTCCGAGAAGAGGCTGGACCCGCTCGCGTAGTCGGACGGCGGGTTCGCGCAGCCGAACAGCTCGGTCAGCAACGTCGGCGCGATGTCGTTGTGAGACGTCCGGCGCTCGACGCGGGCCGGCGCGCGCCCAGGCCAGCGCATCACGAGCGGGATGTGCATCTGGTAGTCGGTGTACGCCGTACCGTGGCCCTTGAAGCCGAGCCCGTTCTCGTCGAACTCGATCCCGTGATCGGACGTGACGATCACGATGGTCTGGTCGAGGAGCCTCCGGCGCTGCGAGATCGTCGAGCACGCGCCCGAGCAGGGAGTCGACGTAGTGCAAGGCCGTCAGATACCGCGCGTTGCGTGAGCGCAAAGCCGCCGAGGCGCGGGTCGGGGGCCGGAATCGCCGGGTGGTGGTCGGCCGGCGGCTCGACGGCAACCGCGGTGTTGTAGTAGAGGAATCCAAAGAACGGCCGGGCCGGATCGCGCCGGCCCAGCCACTCGAGCCACTCGTCGGTCAGCACCCGATCCCGGCCGGCCGAGCCATCGCCCGACGACGTCTCCAGGCGCAGGTTGGGCACGCGGGCGAACGCCGTGCGATCGAGATCGACCAGACGGTAGATCGGCGAGCTGGCGAACACGCCGAGCTCGTAGCCGTGCTGACGGACCACGTCCATCAGCACCGGCGGCTGGGCACGGCTCGCGAACGCCTCGAAGTACGTCGCGGGGAGCGCGTAGAACAGAGAGAACATTCCGGCTCGCGACGAGTTGCCGCCGCTGTAGTGCCGGTCGAAGCGCATCGCGTCGCCCGCCAGTGCGCTGAGCCGCGGCGCGACCTCTTGGGTCAGCGCGTCGGCCCGCATGCCGTCGATCACGACGAGCAGCACGTTGAGTGTCGGCGTCCGCGGCGCGCAGCGCATCGGGCTCAGCGGATAGTTGAGCTCGCCGCCCTCCGACCGGTCGAGCGCGGCGCCGACGCCGCGCTCGCGCGCCCGCGCTCGGTCGATCAGCCCCAGCCGCGCCAGGAGCCCGGGGTTCCTGAGCGGATAGTAGAGCGGCAGGTAGCGCGTGAACGCGGTCACCGATGCGTCGTAGTGGGCCGAGGCCCACGCGTGGGCGAGATGGCTTGTGATCAGGCACGCGCCGAGGGCCAGGACCACCCAGCGCCCGATCCGCCGCGTCGGCGGGCGCGCCGTCCGCTGCCAGACCCATCCCGCCAGCATCCCCTCGATCGCGAGCGCCACGACGAAGTAGAGCGCGAGAAAGGCCCAGGTCTGCGGCTCGAGCAAGGTGAAGGTCAGGATGTTCAGGTGATAGCGGTTCTCGGCGAAGACCAGGCTGTCGAGCACCATCAGGGCGACGGAGGCGCTCCCGATCACCACGCCGAGGGCAAGCACCAGGCGCGGCCGCGGCAGCAGTGCGATCACGGGTACCAGCACCAGGAGGAGCGGGACGCCGGCGAGCGCGCTCAGGTGGCCGATGTAGGCGACGAGGGCGTAGCTCCACGACACCGCGCCGCCGAGCGTCGCGTAGAGCCAGAGGTAACGCAGGCCGACCAGCACCAGGAGCGCCGCGTTGACGCCGGCGAACCAGCCGGCCCAGCACAGCAGCCGTCGTCGCGGGCTCACGCCTGTCGGCCGCGCGCGCCGACGCCGGCATGCTCGTCGGCGATGCGGGCGATCTCTCGCGCGCCCACCTCGACGCTCCGGCCGAAGTTGAACACCCACTCTTCCCGGAGAGCCGCGGTGCGCTTGCGGAAGTCGGCCGCCCCGCGGAGGAGCTCGGCCGCATGTCGCGGCGCCTCCGCCACGCGGTCGAGCGGCAGGACGGTCCCGAGCTCGCGACGGATGCGCATCTCCATCGGCTCGATGCCGAGCTCAGCGTAACGCGGGTTGCGCACGCGCGGCGGGACGTCGACGAACAGCACCGGCTTGCCGAGGCCCAGGGCGTATTCGATGGCCATCGCCGACCAGTCGCAGACGAGAAGGTCGGAGTCGAGCAAGGAGGCGCTCTCCTCCATGCGGCTGACGTGACGGAAGCCGGGATCCGATTCGAATCGGGCCACCAGACGCTCGACGAGCCGCGGCGCCAGCCGCGTCGTCTGGTAGTGCGGTCTCAAGATCACGCGGATGCCGGCGCCCAGCAAGGCGGCGATCAGCGGCTCGCCGCAGACGTGCAGGATCGATTGCTCGCCCCACGTCGGCGCCAGCAGCGCCGTGGTCTGCGCCGCGGGCTGTCGCGGGGCCGGGGCACCGCCCGCCTGCGCGACCAGACGCTCGAGCCGGGGATAGCCGTGAGCGACGAGGTGCTTGGGCGGCAGGCGCTGCATCGCCTCGCGCCGCCGGATCTCGGCGACGTGGTGGGGGCCGACGCACAAGAGGCTGTCGTAGTGATCGTACGAGTTCGGGTGGTCGACCATGTGCGTGCTGCCCATGCTGTGAAACACGTAGGCGTAATGCACGGGATGGACGGAGCGTTTGAGATGGAAGTTCTGGAGATCGAGCATCGTCAGCACCATCACGTCCGCCTTGATCGTCTGGAAGAACCAGGTGCACAGCGGGCCGGGACGGATGCGGAAGGTGTGGCCCGCGTCGGGCGTGGCGGGCAGCGGCGCGGTCGGCTCGGAGGTGACGTGGCACACGGTCCGCGCCAGTCGCTCGGTCAGGAAATCGACGAGCGGCTGCAGATGGTGCCAGTCCTGATGCGTTTCGGAGTAGAAGACGATGCTGCGGTCGCGCGGCGGGAGCTTTTGGAAGCGCCGGAAGCTCTTCCAGTCTCTCCACATGCTCATGGTCGGCGCGACACTCGGTGCGGCACCCGCCGTCGCGTTCGTGCGCTCGGGCTCGTCCGCGCTACTTGTCCGCTGCGGGCCTCTTGCCGCGGAAGAACCCGACCAGCCGGTACCAGAACATCTTGACCGCGAGTGCCAGGGCCGCCGCCACGCCGAGCACCGCCGAGATGAGCATGCTGCCCGTTCCGGGGTCGAGATAGGCGTGCGCCGGCGAGGCGATCGACAGACAGGCCGCGGCAAGGAGCGCGATGCGGAGGGCTCGACTCACGCTCATGCGGTCTCCTCGAGTCGTGACTCAGACACGAAACGTGTAGGTCCGAGTGGGATCGCGTTCGATGTCCGGCGGGAAGCTCTTCCGCTTGTCGGCATAGTACTGGACGCGATGGTCGCCGGCCGCCCGGCGGTTGTAGGTGATGTAGAGCACGCGCCGGCGCTCGGCAGTGAGATTGGGCGCCGACGCGTGCGGCGTGTAGGAATCGAAGAACACCGCGTCCCCCGCCTGCGTGGGCACCGGCCGACCCCCGAGGCGCTTCATGTCGTCATCGGTGAGCGGCTTCCACTCCTCGCCGATGAGCCCGCGCGTGTGATGCCCGGCGCACAGCTCGAGGCAGCCGTTCGCGGCCGTGGTGGCATCGATGCTGACCATGGCGGTGACGAAGAAGTCCGCGTAGGCGCTCCAGCCGGCTTGCTGGTCCTGGTGCGGCTTGAAGCCGTCGCCGCCCGGCAGCTTGAAGTTGATCTTGTCCTTGAAGAGGACGGCCGGCTCGCCGAGGAGCCGCGACACCGAGCCTCGCAGCTTGTCGCCGTCGCACAGTTCGGCGAAGCCGGCGTGGAACGGGCAGAAGTTCTCGATCCGCTGCAGCACGCGCTCGCTCGGGCGCAGGAGGCTCGGCTCGAAGTACTTCATGGCGCGGCCCGGCACGTCGGGGCGCTGCTCGAGCTCGTCGGTCCACGCCGAAATACGCGCGATGTCCTGCTCGTCGAAGAGCCCGGGGATCACGACGAAGCCATCACGCTCGAACACCGCCCGCTCCGTCGCCACCGCGGGGACGGTCGACGGAGCGGTTCTCGGTCGCTCGGTCGTCGTGTCGCTCAATTCCGCGTCAGCCTCCGTGTCGTTCCTGCGTCAAATCCGTTACGCACAGGATACTATAGGCACCGAGAACGCATGTACGAACCAGCGTGCCCGACGCGGCAGATCCTCCCCGCGGAGCACGACGTGACGGCGATCATCCTGGCGGCCGGCGTCGCGCGCCGGCTGGCTCCCCTCACCGACCACACGCAGAAGTCGCTGCTGCCGGTCGGCGGCCGGGCGATTCTCGCGCGGATGCTCGACGCGCTGCACGCGGTCGGCGTCCGCCGCGTCGTGATCGTCGTCGGGCATTGCGCCGATCAGGTGCGGGCACTCGCCGCGGCGGCGCCCGGCGGGATGACGATCGAGTGCGTCGACAACCCGGCCTATCAGAAGGGCTCGTCGCTGTCCCTCTACACCGCTCGCGACGTCATCATGCGCGAGCCGACCTTGATCATGGACGCCGACGTCGTGTTCCCACGGGAGTTCCTGCGACGGCTCGTCGCCTCGGCGGCGCCGCAGGCATTCCTGATCGACGAGGGCTTTGCCGACACCGGCGAAGAGGTGAAGATCTACGTGCAGGACGGCCGGGTCATCGCCCTCGGCAAGAAGGTGGTCCCGCGGGCGTGGGACCGGGTGGGCGAAGGCATCGGCTTCTTCAAGTGCGCGCCGGAGGCCGGACGCGAGCTCGTCGGCCTGCTCGAGCAGGTCATCGACGATAGCCGGGGCATCTGCGAGTACGAGGACGCGCTCCATCTCCTGGTGGGACGGCAGCGCGTCGAGGCGGTGGACGTCACGGGGCTCCCGTGGACCGAGGTCGACTTCGCCGAAGATCTGCATCGCGCGCAGTCCACCGTCTTCCCGGCGATCGCCCGGCTGGAGGGCACATGACCGCGCGTGGGATCCGAGCAGTCCGAGAGCACCTGGCCAAGCTGCCCCCGTCGAGCTCGCTCACGCTCGCGGAGCGGCGAGCGCAGTACGATCGGGCCGAGCGGGTCTTCCCCACGCCGGTCGAGGTCGCGGTCGAGGTCGTGAAGACGCCGGAGCGTCCGGCCGAGTGGCTCACGCCGCCGGGTGTCAAAGCCGACGCGGTCGTGCTCTACCTCCACGGCGGGGGCTACGCGATCGGCTCGCCGCGCTCGCACCGCCACCTCGCCGCCGCGATCGCGCGGGCGGCCGGCACGCGGGCGCTGCTCCTCGACTACCGGCTGGCGCCCGAGCATCCGTTCCCAGCCGCGCTCGACGACGCCGTCGCGGCCTACCAGTGGCTGCTGGGGCGCGGTGTCGCGCCGGGCCGGATCGTCCTCGGCGGCGACTCCGCCGGCGGCGGTCTCACCGTCGCGGCCCTCATCGCGCTCCGCGACCGCGGCTTTCCGCGGCCGGGCGGCGGCATTTGCATCTCGCCCTGGGTCGATCTCACGTGCAGCGGCGCGAGCTACGCCACCAAGGCCGCCGCCGACCCCATCGTCACCCGTGACGGCGTCGAGGCGATGGCGCAGATGTACGTCGGCGTCGGCGACCGGAAGGCGGCGCTCGTCTCTCCGCTCTACGCCGACCTGCGCCAGCTACCCCCGCTGCTCGTTCAGGTGGGCAGCGACGAAGTGCTGCTCGACGACGCGCTCGGGCTCGGCGCCCGGGCGCGCGCGGCCGGTGTCGACGTCAAGGTCGAGGAGTGGCCCTCGATGATTCACGTCTGGCACTGGTTCGCACCGATGCTGGACGAGGCCGAGCAGGCCGTCCGGACCATCGGCGACTTCGTTCGCGCGCGTATCAGCTGAGCGCTGGACTCGCCCCAGGCGCGAACGATAGAGTGTCCACGATGCGCGCCAGCGGCCCTGGCGAATCGGCTCCCGATCCTTCCGCGGTGACTCGCCGCGATCCTGCCGCCGTGGTGATGACCGTGCTCCTGCTGGCGATCGCCGCCGGCGCGTGGGCGCACGTGCTGCTCGCGCCGATGGGAGCCGACGACATGGCCGGCATGGAAATGGCGATGCGGCCGACGTTCTCCGACGGGCTGGCGTATGTGACGGCGTGGTCCGTGATGATGGCGGCGATGATGCTGCCGAGCGCCGTGCCGATGATCGGCCTCTACGCCGCAACCCAGCGCAACGTGGCGAGCCCGGCCCTCAAGGCGGCTCGAGTCGGGATGTTCACCCTCATGTACCTCGGGCTCTGGGCCCTGACGGGCGTTCCGGTCTACCTGGCCAGTGTGGCCCTCGGCGCGGTCAGCAGCGGCGCACTGGCCCGCGTCGTCGCGGGCGTGCTCATCGCCGCAGGGATCTTCCAGCTCTCGCCGCTCAAGCAGGTGTGCCTTCGCCACTGCCGGAGCCCCCTCGGGTTTCTGTTCGGCCACTGGCGCGAGGGCTGGCAGGGCGGACTGGCGATGGGCCGTGCTCATGCCCTGTACTGTCTGGGCTGCTGTTGGGCGCTCATGATCGTCCTCGTGGTGGCCGGCGCGATGGGTCTGCTCTGGGTCCTGCTCATCGCCGCAGTCGTGGCCGCTGAAAAGCTCCTTCCGCGAGGCGAATGGATCGCGCGGACGGCCGGCATCGCGCTCGTGCTCCTTGGCATCGCCGTCGCCGTCCGTCCAGGCCTCGCCGTGGCGCTGAGAGCCGCGCCACTCGATGTAACAGGTGTACAGTGACGAACGGCAACGTTGAGCGCTGATGGCGTAGGAGGGGCTCGATGGCAAGCGTTCAGTGGCAGATCAGCGGCGAGTACTGCGAAGCGTGCAGCTGCGACTCCGTGTGCCCGTGCCCGACCTCGGGGCTCGCGGCACGACCGACCAAGGGGTATTGCGATGCCGGCCTCGTGTTCCGGGTCGATCGCGGCCAGTATGGAGCTACGAGGCTCGACGGGTTGAGCTTCGCCGTCCTGTTGCACACGCCGGGTCCGATGATCCAGGGCAACTGGACCGTCGGCCTCATTCTGGACGAGCGCGCTTCAAAGGAGCAGCGCGACGCGCTCACGATCATCGGGAGCGGCCAGGGCGGTGGCCCGATGGCGGCGGTCGCCCCGCTGATCAGCAATTTTGCCGGCGCCGGGGCAAAGCCGATCAAGTTCGAGATGAACGGGATGCGCCGGTCGGTATCGATTCCGGGCACCCTGGACATCGCGATCGAGGGCATCGCCGGCGCCACGCCGGACGAGCCGATCTACTTCGACAACGTCGGGCACCCGGCGGCGCGGCGGCTCGCGCTCGCGAAGGCCTCCCGCAGCCACATGCACGGATTCGGTATCAACTGGGACGACACATCGGGCCGCAACAACGGCCACTTCGCCCCGTTCGCCTGGAGCTCGAGCTAACCGGCATCTCCTCGATTCACGCGCGACGGAGCAGCTCGCCGACCGCGCGGTAGGCCTGGTCGATCGCCGCGTCGGTGTAGGCGTACGCCGCGGCGTCAGCGTTGGCGATCGTGATGCGGCCGAAGGGCTGCCGCGCGGCCACGCACGGCAGCGGGCCGCCGTCGATCCAGAACGGATCCCAGAGCGAGTTGTACTGGTACGCGTAGCCGTGCGGCCAGCGGTTCACGGTGATGGCCAGGACGTCCCGCGTCGCGTCGAAGCCACCCGCCCCCAGCATGCGCGTGAGCTGCGCGCGCACGTGGTGCTCGAACGTGTCGAACGTCGTCGTCAGTAGCTCCTGGCGGCCGGCGCGGTGCTGCTCGCGCGCCGGCAGTCCGGGCCGGCACGGGGTGCGCAGCATCTGGACGACGATCGGCTCCTCGGGCCGGCGCGGCGGCCGATAGGCTCCGACGCGTACGGGCAGGTCCAGGCCGACCGACGTGTGGAAGCTGCCGGGGCAGTGCGCCTGGCTGACGCGCAGCGCGTGGAAGCTTCGCCAGCTCCGCACGACGACGTTCGTGTAGACGATCGGAACCTTCGTCGCGTAGGCGAGCGCCTCGCGCTGCGCCGGCGGGAGCTCGGGACACAGGTACGGGATCACGCTGCTCCAGCACGCCAGCACGCAGCCCGAGGCGCGCACGCGCTCGAGCCGCCCGGCCCGCACGTAGTCGATTCCACCTCCGCGACGTCGTCGAGCCTGACGCGCGCGCACGACCGTGCTCTCCAGCCTCAGACGCGCCGGTCCCGGATGGTCGAGCCGCGTGTAGTCGACACGCGCCGTCGCCACGTCGTCGGCGCCGCGGCCGGTGACGGCGGTCGGGATGAGTCGCTGGACGAGGAGCCGCGCGAGAGTCGCGTTGCCGTCCGGAAAGTGAAAGAAGGGCGACCGTGGGCCCGGGCGCGCGTCGAGCCCCATGCCCGGTCCGGCCGTCGGCTCGAGCTTCATCCCGGTGAAGCCGGGAAGGCCGAGGCCCCACGCATCGAGCGCGGAGACCGCATCGATGCCGAGGCCGTAGAGAGAATGCGGCCGCGCCTGGAAGATCGGCAGCACTTCGGGATGGCAGCCGGCGCGCTTGAGCAGGAAGTCGGCGTAGCTCATCCGCGCGAGCCGCGTCTTCTTCTCGCTGTCGTCGAGTCCGGGCAGATAGTCGGCGGGCGTCCTTGACCAGCCGCCCGACATCGCGCTTGGCCGCTTCCGACAACGGCGCGTCGGCCAGGAAAGCGGTCCACGGATCGGCCTGACCCGTCGAGGATGGCGGCCCGCTCGGCTCGGCGATGCCGCGAGGAGCGCGCAGAAGCCGGTCGACTCCGAACGTCTCGCGGTCGAAGAAGATCGCCGGGCTCATGCCGAGCCCGCGATAGAGGCCGCGCTCGAACATGCGCCCCCAGCGCGAGACGTCGATCCCGAGCTCGGCCACCAGGGCGCTCGCGACCGCGCTGTACGGCGCCGGGCTGTCGATGGCGAAGGTGCCGCCGTAGCCGATCAAGGTGCGCCCGCCGACCCGGAACTCGTTGCGGCGAGCGTGGCCGCCGAAATCGTCGTGGTTGTCGAGGATGAGGATGCGCGCCGAGGGGCCGGCGGCTTTACGGAAGTACCAGGCGGCGGCCAGGCCGCTGATGCCCGCGCCCACGACGACCAGGTCGTAGCGCTCGCCGGTGTCGGCCGGCGGCCCCGCGCTGGTCCAGAACGTCTCCTCGCGCAGCGCGTGGGCGGCCTCGAACGAGCCGTCGTGGCTGCCCCGCAGACCGGTGAGCGCCGGCGGATAGGGAGCGGCGCCCCGGGACGGCTGGTCGAGGCTCAGCCCGAGCGCCTCGCGCGGCGACAGCATCGCGCCACCGACGGTGAGCGCGACGCCGTTCAGGAAGTCACGTCGCGCCAGCCGGCTCAAGGCTCGTACCGCGCCCGAAGCTTCCCGGCGCTGGTCAGCGCGTGCCCGGACCCGGGTCCGAATCGGACAGGATGCGGCTCACGGCGGCGTGCGCCATGATCACATCGGGCGAGTCTTGCAGCGCGAGGTGGTACTTGTCCTGAAAGTCTCCGGCCGTCCCGGACTTCAACAGCCGGTATGCCTCGCGGAAGGCGCTCCGCAGGCCCCCGGGCGGGATCGGCTCTTGCGCGTCGACGACCTCGTCGATCTTCGCGATCATCGACGAGAGCGAACGCAGCCAGGAAAACTGTTCGTCGTGAAGCAGGAGCTGGAGCAGCTCGCGCGAGGCCACCGACCCGTGGCGCTCCTCGTAGGCGCGGCGCTCGCGGTCCAGAAGGAGACCGTGGAGCCTCAGCAGCCGACTGCTGAGCGCGCGCATGCGGTCGCGATCCTCGTCCACGGTCTACCCTGCCTCTGAGGTATCCATCATGCCCCGACGATACCAGCCCGCGGCACTCGCTGGGCGGGGCACCGCTTGGCGACTATGCCCGACAGAGTACTTGGAGAGTGGCTCCGGCGTGGCCTGAAGTGTGTATCGGGGGTCTAGCCGATGGCGAGAGCGGTCGGCACGGCCGAGCTAACGCGGCGGGAATCCAGGCTCGCTCGATCTGATCAAGTCAAGCATCTCCGGCAGATACGGAGCCTCCTCGGCCAGCTCGATCCTGGTCACGCGCTCCATCCGCATGACGATCTCCTGGATCCGTGAAAGCGCCTTCAGGATTTCGTCTACCTGCACTCGCCCCTGCGTGCCCACCTTGTCGGCCAGGAGCTCGGCATTGCCTATGATCACCATCAGCGGATTGTTGATCTCGTGCGCCGCCGCGGCGGCCAGGCTCGCGACGTATCGCAGGGTATCCCGTTCGGGTATCGGCGCCTCGCCCTCCTTGCGGTGCGTGATGTCACGGGCGATCGACGATGCCCCGATGGTCTTCCCCTCAGCGTCCCGGATCGGCGACACCGTGACGGACACGTTGATGCGCCGCCCGTCCTTCCTCACGCCGACGGTCTCGTAGGGGTCGACCCGTTCTCCGCGTCCGACCCGCTCGAGGATCTCCGGCAGCTCTTCCTCCGCAATCGTGATCCCGATCGGCAATCGCCCGATGACCTCGGAGGCCGTGTACCCGTAGAGCCGCTCGGCGCCGGCGTTCCAGCTCGTGATCACGCCGTCGAGGGTCGTGCCGACGAGCGCATCGTCCGAGAGCTCCTCGGTCCCCGCACCATTCCGTCGGCCGCCATCGGATGAGACACGGCGAGCCATACGCTAAAGGATCGTCCAATGCAAATCCTGATGCTGGTCAGAATTGCTCAGGTTTGCCGATTGCTGCGGGGCGCGGCTTTGTTCGCCCGCCCGGGAGATATAGCATTGTTCGTGCGGCGAGGACGCGGTGGAGGCACTCCAAGAGTTCGTCGAAAGCTTTACGTACATCGGCGTTTTCGCCGTGCTCTTGCTCGGCAGCCTGGGTGTCCCAATCCCAGAGGAAATGCCGATCATCGCGGCCGCCGTGCTGAGCCACGAGGGTATCGTCCGGTGGTGGCTTGCGCTGCCCCTCTGTCTAGTGGGGGTCCTATCCGGCGACATGGTGCTCTACTGGGTTGGCCGGCACTGGGGTCAGCAGGTCCTCAACTGGCGAATGGTCCGGCTCGTACTGTCGCCCGCGCGCGAGCAGTGGCTCAAGGCCGCGTATCGACGACATGCATTGAAGACGGTCGTCATGGCGCGGCACGTCATGGGGCTCCGCGCCGCCGCGTTCCTGACGGCGGGCATCGCGCGTGTGCCGTTCTGGAAGTTCGTCGTGGCGGACGTGGGGGCCGCCATACTCGGCGTCCCGTTGGTGTTTGGTTTGGCCTACTTCTTCACCGATCAGATCAAAGCCATCATGGCCGATGTGCACCGGGCAGAGCGCTGGCTTGGTCTCGCCGTCCTGCTGGCCCTTGCGGCGATCCTGGCGGTCGGCGTGTGGCGATTGAATCGGCGCGTCGGGAAGAAGCGTCTGGACGAGGAACCTTGCCGAGGAACATTCCCCGCCCTGACAATCATCGCTCAGCCTCCGAGGCGGTCTACGGCTTTGGGAGCCTTCAGCTCGGAGCGACTTGAACCTCGCGATCAAAGCCTCGTACGAGGAGGCCCGGATGATCTTATTGAATTGCGCCCGGTAGTTCGCCACGAGGCTGACCCCGTCGACGCTGAGGTCATACACCTGCCAGCGGTCGTCGGTGCTGTGCATCCGGTAGTCGATCGCCATCTCGTGCCCTGAGCTGAGCAGGAGCGCCGTCCGCACGAGAGCGTACTCACCGTCAACCTGCTCGCCCCGCACGGTCATCTTCCCGGCGCCCCGCTGGTCCACCTTGGAGATGTACGAGTGCTGGACCGCTGCGGTGAAGAGGCGAACAAACTCGGCGCGTTCGGCGACCGTCCGCTGCGCCCAGTACTGCCCGAGGGATCTCTTCGCCATCTCACCGAAGTCGAAGATCTCGGTGGCGACGGTGATGATGGCGGTTCTGCGCTGGCTGAGCTTGGTGTCGCCCTCCAGCTCGGGGTCGCCGAGAATTTGGAGCACGCGGTCGATCCCGGCGCTCAGCTGATCGCTGGGCGAGCCTGCCCAAGCGCCGTGAGCGGGAGAGAGCGCGACCAGAAGAATCAGGATCCAGAAAACGCGCGCATGATGTCCGACCATGAGCGAACTCCATCCCGCGCAGTCCGGGCGATGGCCCGCGCGGCAGACTCGACGTTGCGGTTGAATGCGACACGTCGCCGGATACACGGTGAGATCGCCAATGCCGGGTCCGACGTCTGGTCAGAATTGCTCACTCGGCTTGGCTGATGGGCGGTTGTCCGCCGCTACGACGGATAGCGGGTTCTTGTCCTCGAACGCATCTGCGCCGGGGGCTCACCCGATCGGTGCGCGACGACGCCGCGGCCGATAGTGGCGCGCCCGTCAGCGACGAAAGGCGGCGTCAGGCCGCACTCGGAGATCTTCGCAAGCAGCGTCTTGTAGCTGACCTTGAGAATCCGGGCGGCCTCGGCACGGTTCCACCGGACGCGATCGAGCACTTCCAGGAGTGCTTTGCGCTCGGCTTCTCGCGCCCCGCGGCGTCCGACCTCCCTGAGGCCACCCTCGCCGACGGGGGATCGCGCCGACGAGGCGTGCCCGTTGAGCCCGTTGCGACTGCGGGTCACCAGGGCCTCGACCGCCTGTTCGCTGTCTCCGAGCACCACGAGTCGGCGGATCACGTTTTCGAGCTCGCGCACGTTGCCGAGCCACGCGTACTCCGTGAGCCGCGCCAGGGTCTCGGGCAGAAGCTGCTTCTGCCGCCCGTACTGCGAGTTGAACCGGGCCAGGAACCGCGATGCCAGTGCCGGGATCTCTTCGCGGCGCTCTCGGAGCGGGGGCACCTTGATCTCCACCACGTTGAGGCGATAGTAGAGGTCCTCGCGGAACTCGCCGCGCGCCATCGCCTCCTCGAGGTCGCGATTCGTCGCTGCGACCACCCGCGTGTCGACCTCGAGAAGCTGGTGGCCTCCCACGCGCGAGAACTGGAAGTCCTGCAGCACGTGGAGGAGCTTGGCCTGGAGGGCCAGCGGCAGCTCCGCGAGCTCATCCAGGTAGATCGTGCCCCTGTTCGCGTACTCGAACTGCCCGTGCTTGCGCCGGTGCGCGCCGGTGAAGGCGCCCCTCTCGTGCCCGAAGAACTCGGACTCGAGCAGACCCAGCGGGATCGCGGCGCAGTTGATCTTGACGAACGGACCACGACGGCGCGACGAGGCGGCATGGATGGCTCTGGCCACCAGGTCCTTCCCAACGCCGCTTTCACCACGGATCAAGACCGTCGCGTCCGTATCGGCGATTTGCTCGATGACGGTCCCGATGGCACGCATCTGAGGGCTCCCGTCGCAGAATGGACGGGAGCTCGAAGACTCCACGATCGAGCGAATTCCCGGCTATCTCGCGACACGCGGCCGGACGCGGCACGCTCGCCGAAAGCGTGTGGCTCGTCCGTGTCGCGTGGTCTTCAAAACCAGCCGGAGCTGGCTGACACCCTTCCGAGAGACGTCGATGGACCCCGCGCCGAAATAGTCGATGGCGTCGTCGATCCGCTTCCTGCGGTCGACATCGACGTCGAACAGGTGTGCGCGTGCGATCTCGAGAACCGTGATGCGTCGGGACAATCCGGCGCCGACGCGGGCGAGAGGTCGCCGTGGCATGGAAAGCCTCCCGAGAGAATTCGGGTTAGCTGCGAGTGCTACCGCTAAGTGCAACTTTCTTGGCGCCGGGCTCGACATGGCCGGTGGCGCTTCTCACCGAATCGTCCGTGGCGACAGCGTGGGCCACGATCAGCACGATCATCAACGCCAACATGGTGCCGATCAGGAGCCACCGCATCCGGTCTCCTTCAGGTCACGACCTGGGCGCTAGCTCGCGCTCCTTCGGCGCCAGCCTGGCCACGGCCTCGATCAACGCATCGAGGCCGACGGGCTTCTCCACGTGGAGCTGGAATCCTGCTCTCAGGACGCTCGCCCGATGTTCGGGTCCGGAGAAAGCCGTGAGGGCGGCGGCCGGTGTGACTCCGCCACACTCAGGTGGGAGCGCCCGAACCTGCCCGATCAGCCAGTAGCCGCCCTTCCCGGGCATCGCGAGATCGCTCAGGAGTACGTCAGGCCGCTCCCTTTGCAGTGTGGTAAGCGCCTCCTCGGCGGAACCGACCGCGGTGACCGTGGCGCCATCTTGCGTGAGGATGTCAGTCACGACCTGTCGCACGATGCGGGCGTCGTCGACGACCAGTACCCGGACCCCATCGAGGCGAGAACCATCATGGAGCCACGTTGCGGGAGTCGTCATGTCTCACCCCCTCGGACGTCGTCTCGAAATGAGACTGTATCTGCGCCGCCAGGCAAAAACTGTTCAATACTGCTCACCCGACGAGAAGAGCCGGGCAGGCCTGTGCCCCATTTTCAAGGGGTTGGGAGCTACCGTCGCGCCATGCAACCACGCGGTCGGCGGCAGCGACGACAGGGAAGGCTAGTGCTGACGCCCTCTAGTCGTGGAGGACGATGTTGAGGAGCGAGCTATGAACTTGCAAGCCGCCGTTGTATTCAATGAAGCCCATCTTCCGAAACTTGTTCATGAAGAAACTCACCCTGGACCGCGTCGTCCCGACCATCTCGGCCAGCGTTTCCTGGCTGATCCTGGGCACGACGGGCTCATGTTGCCCGTCCTTGCCGAAGCGAGTCAGCAACAACAGAATCCGTGCCAGCCGTTTCTCGCTGGAATTGAACAGCTGATCCACCAGGTCCTCTTCGATCCGAACGTTCCGGGACAGCAGGTACGCCATGAAGAACTCTGACAATGCGGGCTCATTGTGGAGCATCCGGACCATTGTTGCTTTTTGAACTCGAAGGATCGAGCACTCGGTCATCGCGGTCGCCGTGGCCATGCGAAGCGGCTGTCCCGCCAGGCACCCTTCACCAAAAAAATCGCCGCTCCCCAAGATTGCGACGACCGCTTCCTTCCCCCGCGTAGAGAGGACCGTCAGCTTCACCTTGCCCTTCTCAACGTAAAAGACCGCGTCCGCGGAACTGCCCTGCGAGAAGATGGTGGCTTTCTTTCGATAGTCCTTGGTGATGCCACCCCGGGCTTTCGCCAGGTACATCCTGAGATCGAGCGGCGAGTCTTTTTTCAGTGCCATGAGTCGGCCTCACCTATCCGCTGGGTTGGACCACCGCCACCGGAACCCTCCCGTCTCAAGGAATCATCCATCATTCTGCCCCAAAAGTGCTTCCTTTGGCGGATCCATGCTTCGCTGGGCAGCAGTCCAGCTCCGCCCTGGAGCGCGTACCGGACCAAGTCGGCCTGATTGCGCAGGCCAAGCTTTCGCATGAGGTTTGCGCGGTAGCCCTCGACGGTGCGGACGCCGATGGAGAGTCGCTGAGTGGAGGCACTCTGGGGTGACGCGGCAGGCCGAAACGCTGCCGAGGCGCATCTTATTGCTTCAGCGCAACAACCCGCCCCTCGGAGTTTATGAACACCCGGTAGCGGTTCCCGTCCTGGCATGACGTGATGTAGTCGCTCTCACCTTGCCGCACGACACTGACGACTCGACCACAGGGCAACGCCTGGAGCGCGATCACGGCCGTCAGATCCTTGAGAACCGATACGTCATCCGCGGCGAGCGACGGCCCGGCCGAGAGCATCGTCATCACAACGCTGAGGGCCCAGCCGAGGTTAGAGCGTGGCAAACTTGGCCGGATCCGCCAGGAGGCCCCAGATCGCTTCGCGTGACGCCGCGACGGCTTGAGCCAGCGCTGGGTCATTGCCCTGCAGGAGCGACAACACCTTGAGGAGAAGAAGATTGTACCGTTCCCGAAGCTCGGTCAGGACTCCTGCCCCTTCCTGGTGGAACGCTCGAAACTGAGCCAGCAGATCATCGACTTGATTCTTGAGCGAGATCTTCGTGAACACGCCGATGGCCTTGGTGTCTCTGAGTCGCTGCTCCAGAGATGCCAGGTCCAGGGGTGGCGACGCCGCCGGCTTCCCTGGAGCGGCGCTCTCCTTCTTCCGAGGCTGCTCCGGGGTTGAGGGGGAAGCGGGAATCTTTAACGGGGTCTTGGCGCCCGGCGGGTCGGTCTTGGCGACGCTCTGATCTGTGGGACGCGTTGGGGATGGCGCGGCCGGCTGGACAACCGGCTCGCGCGGCTGCGCGCTCTCTCCCCCGACGCAACCCGCCGCCAGGAGGAAGACGAGTCCGACGATACGCGGTGCGGACATGGACGAGCGCATACGCCCCCCGTTACAGCTTTTTCAGCGCGTCGATCCGCTCTTGCGTTCCCGGATGGGTGGCGAGGAACCCTCCCTCGCTGGCACCCCCCGTCTGGATGAGCCAGGTCAGCGTGTTGATCATCACTTCTTTGGAATACCCGGCACCAAGGAGGAGAGCCACACCGTGGCTGTCCGCGGCGTACTCCTCCTGGCGGCTATAGCCACGGGTAATGAGGGCGCCGGCGATGGGTGTAATGCCCCCGCTACCAGGGAATATCTGGTCCAGAATAATCACCCCGATGCCCACTCCGGCGCCGAGCGCTTGCGCCTTTGCGACATGGCCGAGATCGTCGTGGGCGAGCTCATGGGCTAGCACCCCCCTGAGCTGGTCATCGTTGGCCTTCTGAAGGAGGCCGGTAGTGACATAGAACTGCCCCCCGCCGGCGCTGGCCGCGTTGACGTTCGAATCGTCCATGATCCCGACCCGGATCTGATTCAGCGGGCGCGGATGACTCATGGCTCCGACGAGCGGGACCATGATGCCCCGGAGGCGGTCGGCCTGCTGCGCATCGAGCGCGCGCGGCGCGGGCTTGGTCCCGCCAGTCTGGCTCGGCGGCGCGGGCTTGGTCCCTCCAGTCTGACTCGGCTGGTCCGAACCCCCGAGTCCGGCGCACCCCCCGGTCAGGACGAAGAGGAAGAAGATGGCGGCGATGGAAATGGGCTGGGGTCTCATCTCTTCAGCCCCCCGCGCGACTGTTCGCGTCCCCGGTTGCCGATGCTGGACGAATCGCATCCTCCGCGGCTCGAAGAGCGCCGCTGACGTGCTCCTTGGTATCCTGCAAGAACTCTTCGGCTCGACGCAGGGAGCTCCCGCCCCGATCCAGCACCTTTCCAGTCTGCGTCTCCACGGCTCGGATCCCCTCCGCTGCCTTCGTGCGCACCGTCCGCGTCTTTCCTTGCACAGAGGTCTGGATCTGTCTCCCCCATAGCAAGATGCCGACTGCGCCTGTGATCATTCCCAGAATGAAGACCTCACTGGTTCGCATTCCCATTTCTCCCTACAGCGATTTCAGGTACTGGGTGAGCTCGGTCTTTTCCCGCTCGCTCCCTCGATGGTGCGCGACGGGCAGGCTGCGAAGTCTGAGCCGCGTCGGCAAAGGCGAACGCCATGGAGACCGTCAACGCTGGGTGGGCGCAGCAGAGCCGGACGAGGGTCTGTACGATCCTGCCGGTCACCGAAAGAGGAACCAGGGACGGTCACCCGTCAGGCCGACGATCATCGCGCGGCCGGTCCTCCGGGGGTCGATTGCGCCGCCAATTCAGTTTGGAGCGATTTGAACCTCGCGATCAAAGCCTCGTAAGAAGAGGCCCGGATGATCTTGTTGAACTGCGCCCGGTAGTTCGCCACGAGGCTGATCCCGTCGACGCTGAGGTCATACACCTGCCAGCGGTCGTCGGGGCTGTGCATCCGGTAGTCGATCGACCTCTCGTGCCCCGAGCTCAGTGAGAGCTTCGTCCGGACGACAGCGTACTCGCCGTCGACCTGCTCGCCCCGCACGGTCATCTTCCCGGCGCCCCGCTGGTCCACCTTGGCGATGTACGAGTGCTGGATCGCTGCGGTGAAGAGGCGAACAAACTCTCCGCGTTCGGCGACCGTCCGCTGCGCCCAGTACTGCCCGAGAGATCTCTTCGCCATCTCATCGAAGTCGAAGATCTCGGTGGCGACGGTGATGATGGCGGTCCGGCGCTGTCTGAGCATCGTGTCGCCCTCGAGGTCGGGGTCGTCGAGGATCTTGAACACGCGGTCGATCCCGGCGCTCAGCTGATCGCTGGGCGGACCTGCCCAAGCACCGTGAGCGGGAGCGAGCGCGAACAGGAGAATCAGGATCCAGAACACGCGCGCGTGATGTCTGACCATGAGAGAGCCCCCTCCCGCGCAGTCCAGGCGATGGCTCGCGCGGCAGACTCGTCGTTGCAGTTAGAGCGATACGTCGCGCCAGGAACTAGGATCGCCAATGCCGGGTCTGACGTCTGGTCAGTACTGCTCACGTTCGACCATTGCTGCGGGAGCGCGGTCTTGTTCGAGAGCTACGACGGATAGCGGGTGCTGACGCCCCGGCTCATCCTCGCCGCGGCACCCTGGTCGGCTCGCGAGGACGACTCGCAGATCGCGCCGCGCCGCGTCAGCAGGCCCTCAGCGACGATGGACTGTGGCGCCGAGCTGTGCCCGTTGTGACCGCGGGTCACCAGGGCCTCGACCGCCTGCTCGCGGTCTCCGAGGGCCACCAGTCGGCGGATCACGTTCTCGAGCTCGCGCACGTTGCCGAGCCGCTGGTCCGGCATGGGACGAGAGGCGGTGGGATCGCGCGAGCGGGGCTACGATCTCTAGCTCAAACGCTACGACCGGCGCGGGTGGCGGACGACGTTCCACACGACGGCGAATAACCTCGTGTCTATGCGTGGAAGGCTACGACTGCGGCGCGCGCCTCTCGGCATCCCAGACGTAGAAGCACTTGACGTGAAATTGAACAGGCTTCTTGCTGGTGAATACGGAGGCAATGCCCTCCATCACTAACTGCTCCTTCGTGATGAGCGTATCGCAGACATCGCACTGTTCCCCGTCGCCTGCACCACCCCAGAATCTCGGCATGCTGTCATACGGCAGACGGCCGTCATTGAGCTTGCTTCGGATGAGGCGACGAAGCGCTTCGATTTCCATTGGTGGCCTCCCAGGTGTCGGCAGTAGGTAAGACCACATTCACCGGGCTCGATACGCGGGTCTCCCGCGCGAAGCGTCCCAGGTCCGTGCCCCATTTCCGGGGCTTGCGAGGCACGTGGCGCCATGCGTCACAAGGATCGGCCAATCAGGTTCTGATAGCTGGTCAGAATTGCTCAGGCTTCGCCATTTGAGCGGAGGGCGGCATTGGGCGACGATAGGAAGCAACAATCTGGACAGTCGGTCGTTCGCGCTCAACGAGGAACTCAACGCGGTCGTCTATCACACGACCGTCGTCGCCCAACTCGAGCAGCTCTTCGCGGAGGACCTGAAGTACGCGCGCAAGATCGAGTACCAGCAGTGGCGCGGCCGGGGATTCTTCAGGCAGTTCTTGGAGGTTCTGTCCCTTCCGGTTCGCGAGCAGCTCTAGCGCGCGTCGCGCCGCTCGAGCCGTCGTCCGGCCAGATTGCACGCTGGATCGCCTGAAGTAACACCTGCTCGTCCACGGGCTTCCAGAGGTACGCGACAGCGCCGCACTTTTCGAGCCGACGCCGGGTCGAGTCGTCGTCGTGGGCGGTGATGAAGATGATCGGGATCTTCAACCCGTCGGCCGCCAGGCGTTCCTGGAGCTCGAACCCGCTCCCGTTGAGATGGACGTCGAGCACGAGGCAGGCCCGGTCGACAGTGGGGCACCGCGTCGAGAAAATCGCGGGCAGAAGCGAAGCTCTCGACGGTGTAGCCCTTCGCCTGGACCAGGCGATGGAGCGCCCGACGGATCGAGGCGTCGTCGTCGACGATGGCGACGACGTGTGCGCTGGTCACTTGTCGGGGACTACGACCGAGCCGAAGCGCCTCGAGTAGACCTTGGTGAACTCCGCGCCGAAGAAGACGACCTGCGCCGAGTAGTAGATCCAGAGCAGAATGACGATAAGAGAACCGGCGGCGCCGTATACCGACGCCACGGTGCTGCGCCCCAGATAGAGCCCGATCAACGACTTGCCGATCGTGAACAGGAGCGCCGTCACGGCGGCGCCGACCCACACGTCTTGCCACGTGATCTTCACGTCCGGCAGGAGCTTGTAGATCACGGCGAACATGAGGGTGATGATGACGAACGACAGGAGCGCGTTGGCCGTCTCCATCACCGCCACCGGCAGCGGCGACAGTTGGGCGAAGAACTTCCCGACCGCCGCCAGCCAGGCGCTAGCGGCGAGGGAGACGAGCAGCAAGAATCCGATGCCGACGACCATCGTGAACGACCAAAAACGCTCCTTGATGGCGCCGATCACACCACGCCAAGGCCTGCTCGTAACGCCCCAGATGGTGTTCAGCGCGTCCTGCAGCTCCCCGAAGACGCCCCAGAGCCCAAACAGGAGCGTGAGGGCGCCAAGGCCGCTGGCGACGAGGCTGCCGCCGGCGCTGCGGGCACTCTCGATCGCTGCCTGAATCGCTTGGGCCCCGGCGAAGCCGATGAGGTCCTGTACTTCGGTGAGGATCTGGCCCTGCGCCGCCTCCTGCCCGAGCAAGAGGGCGGCGAGGGCGATGATGACGATCAGCCCCGGCGCCAACGCGAAGACGGTGTAGAACGCGAGCGCCGCCCCCAGCCTCGGCGCTCGGTCCTCGTACCACTCGAAGACCGTCTCACCGAGCAGCGACCAGACGACGCGCGGCGTGAGGCGTGGCGGCGGAAATCGGTCGATGTCCGACGAGAGTCGGTGCGCCGCCATCAGAAGGGCACGGCCACGCCGTCCGGCAGGGTGGCGCCGAAAGCGAACAGGACGCCGGCGATCACTGGTCAATACTGCGCACGCGACGAGGCTTCCTACGTGAGGCGAAGGTCACCGAGGGCAACTGTCGGATCCACAGCTCGACTGCGGAGGCGGTGACCAGCGGGGCGCGCAACGAGACCGCTATGCGACGAAGCAGTGAGCGGCTCCTGCGGAGCTTGAGCAGTAGGTTGGAGAGAGTGCGATGGAGGCGACGACTCCCGCGCGCACCTCTCGTCATCGCAGATTTGGAAGCATCGGACGTGCAGTTGAATAGACCCCCGACCCGAGAGGGTGATCCCCGTCACCACGAACTGAGCCATCGTAATGAGCTTCTCGCAGGCGTCGCATTTGTGTCCATCGGCTGGACGGCTCTGCACTCTTGAGATCAGCTCGTGCGGCAGACGGCCGTCTTGGAGCTTCTCCCGGATGAGGAGACGAAGAGCTTCAACGTCCATTGGTGGCCTCCCAGGTGTCGGCAGCAGGTAGCTACGCGAGATTCACCGGGGTCTCGACGCGCCAGGTCTCTGCGCGAAGCGTCCCGGGCCGGTGCCCCTTTTCCAGGTCTTGCGAGGCATCGCGCCATGACGACAGGGTCGGCCAATCAGGTTCTGATGTCTGATCAGAATTGCTCAGGTGGGCTATGCAAGGGCCGGAGGGTCAAGACGGTGTCAAGACGCAGGCCGAGGGCGGCCGCCCTTGTGAGGTAAGGCGCCTGCCGCTGGCGCGCGTCCCGGCGTTCGGCTAGACTTCCAGTGAGCCATCCTTCACCGAGGTGCCGATGCGGCCAATCGACCTCGCGGACGTTCTCGCGGTCAGTCATGACGGACCGTGTGCGACTCGGCCTCACCCTGGTTGAACCCTCACTCGACAGGAGGAAGGCCAGTGGCCACACCGCGACGACCCGATCGCCCCGAGCCGCAATTTCAGGTTGAAGACTTCGTCAATCCCCGAAAGTCCAAGTTCCTACTCTGGCTTAACACGGCGGTGAGGCTTTCCGCCCTCACGTTGGATCGCGAGGCGGGCCCGCGGGCCGCCTTTCGACTGTTCGGCGAAGAGATGACCGTCAGACCCGAGGACACGCTGCGCGCAGCGGGGATCAGCAGCAAGCGCCAGGCGCAGTATCAGCGGCGGATGTCGAACCTCCTGGCAGGGCGCACCCGTGATGGCGGCGGCAAAGCTCGACGATAAGGCCACCTTCGCGCCCAATGCACTCGACTTGGCCTTCTACACCACCCGGCAGTCCCCAAAACTTGTCGCGACTCTGACCCATTTCAGCTACGCCACATTCTTGACTCTCGGTCTCTACGAGGCCGCTTGGATAGCGAAGCAGCTATGGGATGCTGAAGCGCCAACTTCGTATCTGTTCCTGGTCCTCGGCGCGGTGCTGTGGTTGCCGGCCGTCGGGTTCGTCGCGTACGAATTGCTGCGCCGGGTTCGAGACGTTCCGACACTCTGGAGAACTAGTTAAACCAGCCCGCGCGCCGGATCTCGCTCCGCAACGCGACGGCCTTCCTGAACTCGACCATGACCTGAGCCCACGCCTCCGCGCTCCAACGCGTGTGCAGCATCACGCGCATGTCGCGATTGATGCGGAGCCAGGGTGTAGCAGGGAGAGCGCGGCGATCATCGCCGACCCTTTGGGCGCGGCGGTTTTGGCTGCCGATCGTCGATCCACTGTTTCACGGCTCGTTCGGCCGCCGCCTTGCTCGCAACAGTTTTGAGCCATACGGGCTCGTCGCGACGGCTATTCGCGTCAGCCCACCACACGGCGAAGTGATACCGTCCATCGAGACGAATCCTGATCTTGTACTTGAAGCCTTGATATTTCTTCATTACCGCCCTTCTACAACCCCTTGATCCAGGACGGATGGTCAAGTTTGACCAGACATCAAAACCCTAGCCGTGGTGTGCTTGCTTCTGTCAGAGAGAAGCTTCATCCCATCCTGACGACCTCGACGGGCAGCAGGGATTGCCATGGTGGGAGCGGTACTAGGCACATCAAACCGCTGCCTCGACGAGGTCGGCCATGCTACAAGCCCTGTTCTCTCGTGTATCGCTTTTCCGCCAGCGCGCTGTGGCGCTGTTTCACCGCACTGATCAGCTCAAGGCAGATTCCGCTGAACGGCGTGAGCGCTGGAATCAAGTGATTGCCGAACACAAGAAGGACCAGCAAAAGATCACACACTGACCGTTCGGTGTTGTCGAAAGTGAAGAACTCGTTGAACGCGCTTCATCGTAGCTGAGAGAGCGTACATGAGGGGATCACGACGCTGCCGTCCGGGTTGTTCGTGAGGCCCGCAGTTCGTGGGGCGGTTTGATACTGACCGCAATACGTCGTCGCGTTCTGGTTGGCTTTGAGCAGTTTCTGGTCTGTCCGATAGTTATAAGTGACGCTGGGGTTGCTCGATTGCACCGGCTGTTGCGACGGCGCGCGTCTTGGTCGTGTCGTACGTTCTCATCCCGCCGGGTGAAACGATTCTGCACCTCCCCGCACGCAAACACCGCCGTGAAGTATCCTGTGGTCAGTGTGCATCCTTTAGTTCATGGCGCAATGTGGGCCTCGCGATCCCGGCCCGGGGAACGGTGCGCGATCCTCATGGGCCGGCGTTTAGTTCAACTGGTTTTATCCGTGATGCTTGACGCACGACGGAGAAACGCCTGAACGTTAGGCGGCATCCTATTGGCGCCAATACCAAGGAAGACCATGGACGGTGAGTTGCACCGTAGCGAGCGGATCGGCTGGTTACGCGCCGCCACGCTCGGCGCCAACGACGGCCTCATTTCCACGAGCAGCTTGGTTGTGGGCGTGGCTTCGGCCGAGCCCACCCAAGCGGCCGTCTTGCTCGCCGCGGTGGCGGGTCTCGTAGCCGGCGCCCTCTCCATGGCAGCGGGCGAGTACATTTCGGTCAGCTCCCAAGCGGATACCGAGCGAGCTGATCTCTCCCAGGAGCGCGATGAACTTGCTACCTCGCCGGCGGCCGAGCGAGCCGAGTTGGCGAGGATCTACATGGGCCGAGGCCTCAGCCGCGAACTCGCGACCCAAGTCGCGGATCAACTGACGGCCCACGACGCGCTGGGGGCTCATGCTCGGGACGAGCTCGGCATCAATGAGACGACACGGGCTCGGCCGATTCAGGCAGCAATGGCGTCCGCGGCCTCCTTTGCTGTAGGGGCGGCTCCCCCCACGCTTCTTTCGGCGCTGTTACCTGCCGGGGGCCTGCCGCTGGGCGTCGTGGGAGTGACGTTGGGGCTCCTACTTGTCCTCGGGGGCGTGGCTGCTCGCCTTGGCGGCGCCTCGCTCACACGAGGGGCGCTGCGCGTTGCGTTCTGGGGTGCGGTGGCAATGGGATGTACTGCCGCAGTCGGGCGTCTATTCGGCGCCGTCATCTAGGCGCTTTCGCAGGATGCCACCTAACCCGGCGCGGCAGGCATAAAGACTGGCGAGACATTCGTACTGCTCAAGCACTCAATCGAGGTGCCTCTGGATGTCTCAGACTCTCCGACTTCTCTCCGGGTATGAATCGCTCGCGGTCATGGTAGAAGAGCGGAACGACCACCCGCTCCAGCTTGTCGTAGAGCGAGGCGGGCGTCGCGCGGTGAGCTGTCTTCATCGCCGGCGCCGGCAACACGGAGAATGTGAATGACTCGCCAAGGCTGACCGATCCGAGCTGCCGGTCGTTGGTCTCCTCCTTCGCGGCGGCGTTTCAGCGTGACGAGGTCCCGCCCGCGGCGAGCAGTTCCCGGAACGGTGGCTCGTACGCCTCGCTGTAGGTGGGAAAGGGGTGGACCAGGTCGGCCAGCACGTCGAGGGGTATCCGCGCGCGAATGGCGAGGGCCGCCTCCCCGATGAGCTCCTCCACATGCGGGCCAATGGCTCCGGCCCCCAGCAGCACGCGCTCTTTCCTGTCGGCCACGAGCAGTAGCACGCCCGTCTTGGTGCCCGTCACGAAGGCGCGGGCGGTGTGGCCGAGCGGGAAGGTGGCCACCGCCACGTCGTACCCCTGCAGGCTGGCGGCGGTCGACGTGAGACCCACCGAGGCCACTGGGGGGTCGGTGTATACGCCCCGTGGGATGGCGCGGTGATCGGCGCGGGTGTCCTGGCCGAGAAGGTTCGCGGCGATCGTCCTCGCGTGGTAGTTGGCGGTGTGCGTGTAGGGAGCGACGCCGGTGACGTCACCCGCGCCCCAGAGGCTCGGCCGCCCCGCGATCCGGCAGTGGTCGTCCACCGGCAGGTACCCTCTCGCGTCCAGCGCGATGTCCAGGCGCTCGAGGCCGATGCCGTCTGTGTTCGCTCTCATGCCGATGGCGACGATCACCCGCTCGACGGTCGTGGACGCCCCGTCGGCGAGGGTGACGAGGGCCCCGCCCGGGGCAGGCGCGACGCCGGTCACTTCCACGTTCAGCCTCACGTCGACGCCGTCCTCCCGTAGCGCGGCCGCCAGCGCATCGGCCACCGCGGGCTCTTCCTGGGGAAGGAGCTGCCGCGAATGCTGGACCAGGGTCACGCGGGAGCCGAAGCGGGTGAGCACCTGGGCGATCTCGCACCCGACGGGCCCGCCGCCGATGACGGCCGCGGAGGCCGGCAGCTCGGCGGACGTGTACACGTCCTCACTCGTCCAGAAGGGCACCGCGCCGATGCCGGGGATGCCCGGCTCCCGGAACCTGGTGCCGGTCGCGATGACGAGATCGCGCCAGCCGATGCGCGACTCGCCAGCGGCCAGGAGGCCGAAGCCCTCGATCCGGCCCTGACCCCTGATCAGGCGCACCCCCTTGGCCTGGAGGCGCTGCGCCGCGGCGGAGTCGTCCTGGTGCTCAGCGAGGACGTCGCGACGCGCCACCGCCGCGGCGTAGGCCTCCCGGTCGCTGTCGAGCGCGAGCGGACGAGCGATGGCGCCGGCCATCAGCGCGGTCCGGCGGATACGGTGCCGCAGTTCGGCGGCCGCAAGCATGGCTTTGCTGGGAATGCAGGCGAAGTAGGGGCACTCGCCGCCCACGAGGCGCTGCTCCACGAGCGCCACGCGCTTGCCGCCGGCCGTCAGCAGCGATGCGGCGTATTCGCCAGCCGAGCCACCGCCAAGAAGCACGACGTCGTAGATGTCCATGCCGTCCGGGTTCGCCCCTTCCGAGGCTTCGTCCTTCGGTGTCACACCAATTCTCTAGAGAGACTTGAGGTACTCAACAACATCGGCGGCCTCTGCTCCCGTGAGCCCGAGAGCCTTGACGGAGTCATCGTGGTTGACCACGTCGAGAAGGGTTGCGAAACGCCCGACCCGTCCGCCTCCCGGCGAATCTCGGCCCGGTGCCGGGCGCTCTTGCTGCCGGCAGCTCGAGGGACTTCTGCGCGATCTGACGGATCTCGCTCTGGGGCATGCGCGCCAGGTCGAGCATCACGACGCCTCCGCTGTCGTGCGCGACGATCATCTCACTGGGGGCGGTGTATGTGACAAGTCGCGCTCGAAGCGAAGGATGGCTGCTCCTCGAGGCCGATCTGGCGACGCCCACGCAAGCGACTGAGGCTGAGCCCGCCGAGCATGACGGCCATTGACTCCTGTTCAGCTTCCGCATGGGATCCCGGTGGATGACGGCTGCCGGGAGCCGCATCGTCGACGATCGCACCAGGCGAGCGACCTTCACACTAGGCCTGATAGTCCGGGCGGCTCAGGTACTTCGTCTAGCCGTCCGCCCGAGCGACTCAACGCAATCTGGGGGGCCCGACGTCCGGACCACACCTGTCACCGGTCCGCATCCACTCGGGCGCGAGGCGGCGCCGCGATGGGTTCACGTCGAGGAACGCCCATCCCGAGCCGAAGTGTGTTATGGCCGCGTTGGTATGGACGTGGCTGAAATTGACCCGACGAGCTCGAAGTCGCTCTTGATGGCTACGGCGATCACGCCCTTCGACGCCTCGTTCGCGCGAGGTCCGACGGATGTCCCAGAAGAACTGATGGTTGAGGTGGCCCCCGCCGTTGTTTCGAACCGCTGTCCGGATCGTTTCCGGCACCTGGTCAAGGCGATGCAGCAGGTCCTCGACCGCAAGCTCGGCAAGCTGTGGATATGGCTCGAGTGCCTTGTTCAGGTTGTCGACGTAGGCTTTGTGATGCTTATCGTGATGGAGTTCCATCGTCTCCGCGTCGATGTACGGCTCGAGCGCATCGTAGCCGAACCGCAGCGGCGGTAGCTTGTGTGCCATGTCGAAGCCTCCTCGATCTCACCACTACCAAGGGGTGGCGTCGCGTCCTGAATCAATCTAGTCGATGGCCTCGGTGTCGCCGATTCGGCCGAGGCACCTCGCGCCATGTGCCACAGGATCGTCCAATGCAGGTTCCGATGTCTGGTCAGAATTACTCAGGCTGGACTCTTTGACGGGAGGCGGCGGTTTCGTTCGTTCGATAGCGACGACGATACGGTACTGACGCCCTCTAGTCGTGGAGGACGATATTCAGGAGGGAGCTATGAACTTGCAAGCCCCCGTTATATTCAATGAAGCCCAGCTTTCGAAACTTGTTCATGAAGAAACTCACCCTGGACCGCGTCGTCCCGACCATCTCCGCCAGGGTTTCCTGACTGATTCTGGGCACGACGGGCTCATGTTGCCCGTCCTTGCCGAAGCGGGTCAGCAACAACAGAATCCGCGCCAGCCGTTTCTCACTGGAATTGAAAAGCTGATCCACCAGGTCCTCTTCGATCCGAACGTTCCGAGACAGCAGGTACGCCATGAAGAGCTCTGACAATGCGGGCTCATTGTGGAGCATCCGGACCATTGTTGCTTTTTGAACTCGAAGGATCGAGCACTCGGTCATCGCGGTCGCCGTGGCCATGCGAAGCGGCTGTCCCGCGAGACACCCTTCACCAAAAAAATCGCCGCTCCCCAAGATTGCGACGACCGCTTCCTTCCCCCGCGTGGATAGGACCGTCAGCTTCACCTTGCCCTTCTCGATGTAAAAGACCGCGTCCGCGGGACTGCCCTGCGAGAAGACCGTGGCTTTCTTTCGATAGTCCTTGGTGATTCCCCCGCGGGCCTTCGCAAGGTACGTCCTGAGATCGAGTGCGTCTTTTTTCTGTGCCATGAGTCGGCCCCCTATCTAAGCGGGGATTTCGACACAGACCTCACTGCCAGCCAAAGTCTAGCCCCGCGGCCCAGACGGCGTCAATAGTCAAGCGAATCCGGCACGTTGAGGCTGTCGGCGGTTCCTTTCCCCGGACGCCGGCTGGAACTCTTAGCTGGCTCCTCATCGCCAGCCCGGTTGCCCCCTACCCCGGGTAGCCGCGCGACCGCATGCAGGCTGCGTAGGCGTTGCGGTAGCTCTCGTCGTGCTTCTTGTTCTCGTTCAGGCCATAGAGGGTCCCGCCGCCAGCCCCCACGAGGCCACCGATGACCGCACCCTTGCCGGCACCGCTCCCGCCGGCAACGACAGCGCCGCCCGCCGCGCCGACTGCGGCACCCGCGACCGCGCCGATCGCACCAGCGATCACGGTATCTTGGGTGTTCTCACGCGGGCCCGCCTGGGCCGCCGCGGACTGATTGCACGCGTCGATCGCCGATTGCGTCGGCACGCCCGCTGTCGTCGGTGCCGCCGGTGAGGTTGCCGCGTGCGGCGTCGCACGGCCCGGGCTGACGTCGACCGCCTTCCCGTCGCCCTCCCTGGCGCCGCCCCAGTTCGCCACGACGAGGCCCGTCACGATCACGGTTGCGATCACGAGGGCCATCCCGACAGCTGTCAACTTCCACGGGTCGTTCCAGCTTTGAATCGTCATGTTCCCAATCCCTTAGTGATCTGCGCCGACGCCACCGTCTGGATGGGTACACTCGCGATGGAGTCGCGCCATTCGTAGCGCCGATGCGAGTACGCCCGCCGCCGCAGCTCCTTCACGTCGCTGCCGAGCGACGGGCGCCGCCGCTGCTCTTCCGTTCCGGCTCCCTACACTGCAGACTGCTGGTTCTCTACTTCGCGAAGGCGAGCTCGTTCTTGACTGACTTCACGCCGGGGACGCCGCGCGCCACCTCAGAGGCCTTGGCGCTGGCGCCAATGGTCGCCACCTGTCCCGTCAATGTGACGACGCCGGCATCGGTGCGAACATCCACCATCTTGAGCTGCGAATCCTTGCCGAGGCGGGTCTCGACGGCCTTCGCAATGTCCTTATCGTTGGCATCCACCGCCTGTCGGGCCTCCGGCGTCACCACCTGGAGATCGTTCTTCACGGATTTCACGCCCTCGACCCCCTGCGCGACGTCGCTGGCGGCGCTCTTGGCCTCGGCGGAGTCGACCTTGCCGCGGAGGTGGACGACACCCTTGGCCGTGTCGACGCTGATCTGGGTGCCCTTCACTCGCTCGTCGGCAAAGAGCGAGATCTTGGTCTTGGAGGTGAGCCAGCTATCGCTGACCATCGTCTTGGCTTCTTGCGTCGTGGTCTGGGCCTTCTCGTCGGCTGCGCCCGCCGCCAGCGGCGGCCGCAACGACGAGTGTCATCAAGATCGCTGCCGTAGTCGTAGTACCGTACCGCATGGTCCGATCCTCCTCACGAACAGGTTCAACGCGACCTACTTCGCCGGCGACTCGTCGTTGTCTTGTCGCCGGGATCTCTCGACGCTCCTCAGACGGTCCGGCGGCCACTGATGAACTGGAACACGATGACAACGGCAGCGACCACCAGCAGGAGATGCACCAACCCGCCGCCCGTGTACGCAGTGCCCATACCGAGCGCCCACAGCACGAAAAGAATCACTGCAACTGTCCACAGCATGACACTCTCCTTCTCTGTCCCCTGACGTCCCGGCCCCTTGACCCACTGGATGCGGGTCGATACTAGGGGCCGTGCTCGTCAGAATTGGAGCACGAACATCTTGAGCAGCAGCACGCTACTCACCCCGATCACGAACGCCACCCACGTGCCCATCACCAGCTCTCCTCCGCCCTCTGACCTCAGAGGCACCCCTACCTGATGCGGATGTTCTGCAATGAGCCGAGCACCCCGAAGGCCTGCAGGAGCCAGACGACGACGACGATGACGACGACCACGTTGACGATCGACTTGATCTTCGAGTCCATCGGCACGTAGTTGTTGAGCAACCAGAGCAGAACTCCTACGACCACCAACGTGAGGACGACTCCGACCAGGCTCATGTGGCTTTCTCCGTGTGTTGTTTCGATCAGGCGGATGTCAGGGTTGTCACGACCCGCGACCGACACCCGCGATCGCGCTCGGCTGCACATCCTGAACTGCGTCCCCGGAAAGGGCAGGCTGCGTGCCGAGCGAAACCGCGGCCACCAGGATCACCAGCGCCGCGCCACAGCGCCGATGTAGCGCGCTGTCGCTACCTCTCATCCGATCCCCCAGTGGCTTCATCGCTCATCCTTTTAGCTAGCGGGGCGGACCATTACCTCGACTCGGCCGTCGCGCTGGCTGCATTGTTCGCTGGCATCAATGCACTTGGCCCGTTCTTCGGCGCCGAACCCGCCCGTCTCGATCCGGTCGGCCGAGACGCCGGCCCGAATCAACGCTTCACGAACCATGCTCATTTCCTCCGTCTAATGATGAACTGCATGGCGGTGAACTATCGTTCCAGGCCCGCTTGTCAGATGGACCCATCCCATGAGTACGCTCTTCGCTCTGTGGAGTCTGAGCTATATTGACCAACCAGATGTGCAGGAGGGATGTTGCGGAGAGAACTATGAATGGCCGACCAGGCCCGTCGCGATCGTCCGGACGACCTAAGTCTAGCGCTCGCCGATGACGTTCTTAATGACCGCCAGCGCCTCCTCCTGGATGCGCCGAAGATGGTCGCTCCCCTTGAAGCTCTCGGCGTAGAGCTTGTAGACATCCTCGGTGCCCGAGGGACGCGCCGCGAACCAGCCGCTCTGGGCGACCACTTTCAACCCGCCGATGGGCGCGTTGTTCCCCGGCGCGGTCGTGAGCCGCGCCGTGATCGGCTCACCCGCGAGCTCGGCGGCCGTGATCTGTTCCGGCGACAGCCTGGCGAGCCGCGCCTTCTGCTCGGGCGTCGCCGGCGCGTCGATCCGCTCGTAGGCGCATTCGCCGAATTCCGTCGTGAGCTCGCGGTAGAGCTCGCCGGGGTCGCGCCCCGTCACCGCGGTCATCTCCGCGGCAAGGAGGCCGAGCACGATCCCGTCCTTGTCGGTGGTCCACACCGTGCCGTCGCGGCGGAGGAACGAGGCCCCCGCGCTCTCCTCCCCCCGAACCCCAGTGACGCCGCCATGAGCCCCTCGACGAACCACTTGAACCCGACGGGCACCTCCGAGAGCGGGCGCCCGAGCCTGGCGGCCACCCGATCGATCATGCTGCTGCTCACCAGGGTCTTGCCGATTCCAGCGGTCCGAGGCCAGGCTGGGCGATGGCTGAACAGATAGGAGATCGCGACGGCGAGATAGTGATTCGGATTCATGAGGCCCACGCTCCGCGCCACGATGCCGTGCCGATCGTGATCGGTATCGCACGCCCACGCGACGTCGAAGCGATCCTTGAGCCCGATGAGTCGCCGCATCGCGTAGGGCGACGAGCAGTCCATCCGGATCTTGCCGTCCCAGTCGACCGTCATGAACGCGAAGGTCGGATCGACCACCTCGCTCACCACCGTCAGCGGTAAGCGATAGCGGTCACCGATCATCGCCCAGTAGTGCACCCCCGCGCCCCCGAGCGGATCGACCGCGAGGGCGAGCTGCGCGCCGCGCACGATGTCGAGGTCCACCACGCTTCGCCAGGTCGGCGACGTAGGCGCCCATGTAGTCGAAGCGGTGCGTCGTCGACGCCCGGCGCGCTCGCTCGAACGGGACACGTTCCACCGCCGCGAGGCCGCCGGCAAGGAGCGCGTTCGCCCGATCCTCGATCCATCGGGTCGCGTGGGTGTCGGCCGGTCCGCCGTGCGGCGGGTTGTACTTGAAGCCGCCGTCCTCGGGCGGGTTGTGCGAGGGCGTCACGACGATGCCGTCGGAGAGGCCGCGCGCGCGGCCGCGGTTGTACGTCAGGATCGCGTGGGAGATGACGGGCGTGGGCGTGTACCCATCCCGGTCGTCGATCATCACGTCGACCCTGTGGGCCGCCAGCACCTCGAGGGCGCTGGCGAAGGCCGACTCCGAGAGGGCGTGAGTATCGATCCCGAGGAACAGGGGCCCGTCGATGTTCTGCCGGCGCCGGTATTCGCAGATGGCCTGGGTGATGGCGAGGATGTGGGTCTCGTTGAACGAGCCCACGAGCGCCGAGCCGCGATGGCCGGACGTTCCGAACGCCACCCTCTGCTCGCGCCGCGAGGGATCGGGCCGCGTCGTGTAGTACGCCGTCAGCAGCCGCGGAATGTTCGCCAGCATGGCTGGCTCCGCGGGCATTCCGGCGCGGGGGTCCACCACCCTCACGCCTCGCGAGTCGGGTCAGACCAGCTCGGCTTCGAGCTCGCCGATGCTGGCCGCCACGACGTCCACGAGCTGATCGACCTCCGCGGGCGTGATGCAGAGCGGCGGCGCCAGTCTGACGACCTGGCCGCGCGCGTAGACGATCGCGCCGCGATCCCACGCCTTACGGTCGAGCGTGGCGACCTTGTCGCGGTCGAGCGGCCGGCCGGACCCGTCGGGCTCCACGAGCTCGGCGCACACCAGGAGCCCGCGCCCGCGCACCTCGCCGACGATCCGCTTCTTGCCCACCGCCTGCTGCAGGCCGTCGCGAAGCCGCGCGCCCATCGCCTCGGCGTTCGCGATCAGATTGTCCTTCTCCATGATCTGGATGTTGGCGAGCGCCGCCGCGCAGGCGACCGGGTGCGCCGCGTAGGTGCCCGGGTGCACGTTCTCCTGCTTGGCGTCGTCGGGGAACGCGTCGGCCAGCCGGCGACGGGCGATGGCGGCCGAGAGCGGGATGTATCCGGAGGTAATGCCCTTGGCGACCGTCATGAGGTCGGGGACGACGCGGTCGTGCTCGCAGGCGAACCACCGGCCGGTGCGGCCGAATCCGGTGATGACCTCGTCGGCGATCATCAGCACCTCGAGCTCGTCGCAGATGGCGCGGACGGCCGAGAGCCAGCCGATCGGCGGCATGATGAAGCCGCCCGACGAGATCACCGGCTCCATGATCACCGCGGACACCGACTCCGGCCCTTCCTTGACGATCGCCTCGCGGAGCTCGCGCGCGCGGCGCTTGACCAGGTCCTCGTCGGTTCCGGTCCCGCGGTCGCGGAACGGGTACGGCGGCGTCACCTTCGCGAAGCCCGGCACTTGAAGATCGGTGTACGCCTCCGTCAGGTTCGGCAGCCCGCAGACGGCGAACGTGCCCGTCGTCCCGCCGTGGTAACCGCCCTGCAATGAGATGACCTTGTGCTTGCCGGGCTTGCCGGACGCGAGCCAGTAGTGGCGGGCCATCTGCATCGCGCGCTCGTTGGCCTCGGCCCCGCTGACGGCGAAGAACGAGTAGTCGAGGTCGCCGGGCGTGAGGCTCGCGATCTTGGCCGCCAGCTCGGCGGCCGGCCGGTTCGAGAACTGGCGAGTCGTCGGATAGTAGGCCAGGCGCACGGTCTGCTCGGCGATGGCCTCGGCGATCTCCCGGCGGCCGTGGCCGACGTTGACGACGGCGAGGCCCGCGAAGCCGTCGATCAGCTTCTTGCCGCGCTCGGTCCAGACGTAGACGCCTTCGGCCCGCTCGATCACGAGCTCTTCGTCGGCGAGCCAGGGATGGTCTTGGGTCTTGTGGGTCCACAGGTGCCGGATCGCCTCGCCGCTCGTGGCCATGGGGTGCCTCCCCTCTCTGGCACCGATGCTACCACCTCGTGTGCTCCCGGGGGCTGCGAGTACCTCGAAAGATGTAGCCTCCTCGGACCGCAGGCCGTACGCTTGACGTCATGGCCCTCGCGAGCGTGCGAACACTCGCCTCGGCAGCATGCGTCCTCGTGACACTGTTCACGGCGTCGACCGCGTTCGCTCAGGAGAGCAAGTCAGAAGAGTCCTCTCGCGAGACCAAGGAAGAGATCAAGAGCATCCTCTCCGACATCGAGAGCCGCCAGCCGCCGCCCGTCGATCCGCCGGTGATTCCAGCCGTCCGAAGTGCGGCCGGTGTCCGAGGGAAAGCGCATCGCGTGGCAGCCCTTCTTGTGCCTCGGCGTGGCCCTGGTGCTCGTGGGGCTAGGGCTCGTCTTCTTCCGGGTGTGGGCGGTGAAAGCACGAGAACGACGAATCGAGGACATGGCGGAGGCGATCCGTCGCTCCCGCCTCTGATATGGAGTAGTCCGCAGACTTACCAGGCCACAAGAAGCTGTCACGATCTGCTACGATCTGCCGCCATGGAACTCGCACGCTCCTGCCCCGAAAGACTCTCGTAGGCGCCGCGCGCATGTTCATCGTCGGGATCGACGTCGGCGGCACGTTCACCGATCTGACCGCAGTCGACGAAACGACCGGTCAGGTCGTCGTCACGAAGGTCCCGTCCAAGCCGCGCGATGAGAGCGCGGCCGTTCTCTCGGGACTTCACGCGTTGGGTATCGCGGGCCGCGACGTGCGGCGGCTCGTGCACGGCACGACCGTCGGCACCAACGCGGTGCTCGAGCGCCGGGGCGCGCGCGTGGCCATCCTGACGACGGCCGGCTTTCGCGATCTGATCGAGATCGGCCGCACCAAGCGCAACATTCCGGCGCTCTTCGTGCCGACCTTCGTACGCCCCAAGCCGGTCGTCGAGCGCCGGCACCGCTTCGAGGTCGTCGAGCGGCTGGCCGCCGACGGCGCCGTGCTCGTGGAGCTCGACCCCGTGAGCGTCGAGCGCGCGCTCGATGCCGCCGCGGCCGCCGGCGCCGAGGCGATCGCCGTCTGCTTGCTGCACGCGTACCTGAATCCCGCGCACGAGCGCGCGATCGCCGACCTCGCCAAGGGCCGCTACCCGCGGCTGCCCGTGTCGTGCTCGGCGGACGTCGTCGCCGAGTACCGCGAGTTCGAGCGCTTCTCGACGACCGCGCTCAACGCTTACTTGCAGCCGATCATGGACAGCTATCTGGCCGGGCTCGAGGAGCGTCTGCGCGCCACCGGCTACGCCCACGGGGTCCTCACCGTCGCCTCGAGCGGCGGCATGATGACGACGGAGACGGCGCGCCGCCTGCCGATCAAGACGATCTTCTCGGGCCCCGCCGGGGGCGTGAGCCAGGCGTGCTTCGTCGGCGAGGTCGCCGGCGTGCGGGACTTCATCACCTACGACATGGGCGGCACGTCGACCGACGTGTGCCTGGTACGCGACCTCGCGCCGCTGACGACGTCCGACGGCACGCTCGGCGCCTTTCCGGTCAAGGTCCCGCAGCTCGACATGCACAGCGTCGGCGCCGGCGGCGGCTCGATCGCCTGGCTCGACGTCGATGGGAGCCTGCAGGTCGGGCCGCGCAGCGCCGGCGCCGCGCCAGGCCCCGTGGCCTACGGCCTCGGCGGCACGGAGCCGACGGTGACCGACGCCAACGTGGTGCTGGGCCGCATCGGCACGGCGAAGCGTCTGGGCGGCGCCATCGCCATCGATGCGCCCGGCGCCCGCCGCGCCCTCGCCGCGCTCGGCAGGCACCTGGGCCGGTCGATGACCGTCGAGGCGCTCGCCGAGGGCGTCATCACGATCGCGGTCGCGCGGATGACCTCGGCGATCCGCGAGATCTCGATCCAGCGCGGGCACGATCCGCGCGACTTCACGTTGATCGCCTTCGGGGGCGCCGGGCCCATGCACGCCCTCGCCCTGGCCCGGGAGATCGGGATCCCGCGCGTGCTGGTACCCCGCCATCCCGGCAACTTCTCGGCGCTCGGGCTTCTCGCGTCGCAGATCAAGCACGACGACGTCAGGACGCGCGTCGGCCCGCTGCGCGATCGCCTCGCGGTCGCGCTCGAGCTGTTCGGCGAGATGGAGGCCGCGGCGCGCCATCAGCTCGGGCTCGAAGGCTTCACCGCCGGCGAGCAGCGGCTCGCGCGTTCGCTCGACCTTCGCTACCGCGGCCAGGCGTTCGAGCTGAACGTCGCGGTGGGCGAGCCGAGTGCGAACGGGCTGGCCGTCGACGCCATCGAGGCCGAGTTCCACCGCCAGCATCTCGGGACATACGGCCACTCGAGCCCGGGCACGCCGATCGAGCTCGTCAACGCGCGGCTGACCGCCTACGGGATCGTCCCCAGGCCCGCCGGCGAGCGCTACCAGAGCGCGAGCCGGTCGATCGATGCGGCGCTGGTCGAGCGGCGAGCGGTCTGGTTCGAGGGCGCGCCGTGCGACTGTCCCGTGTGGGAGCGCGAGCGCCTCCCCGAGCGGGCCGTCTTTCGCGGCCCCGCCATCGTCGAGGAGTTCGGCGCGACGACGATCGTGCCGCCGGGCTGGCGTGGCGCGGCCGACGAGCACGGCAACCTGCGCTTCGAGCGCGAGGCGACGGCATGACCGATCCGATCACGCTCGAGGTACTGCGCGAGGCGTTCGTGTCGATCGTGCGCGAGATGCGCGTGACTCTGGTGCGCACCGCGTACTCGTCGATCCTCTACGAAGGCGAGGATTTCTCCTGCGTCCTCATGGACGGTCACGCCCAGATCGTCGCCATGTCCAAGGGCCAGGATCATCCGCTCCACATCGTGCCGATCGGCTGGTCGATGAAGGCCGTGCGCGAGAAGTTCGGGGACGACATCCATCCCGGCGACATCTTCCTGCACAACGAGCCCTACACCGGCGGCACCCACCTCAACGACGTGGCGATGATCCATCCGCTCTGGGCTCCGGACGGCGAGCTCTTCGTCTTTCCCGTCGTGCGCGCGCACTGGGGCGACGTGGGCGGGATGAGCCCCGGCAGCCTCTCGGGCCGGGCCACGGAGATCTTCCAGGAGGGCGTCCGCATCCCGCCGATCAAGATCGTGGATCGCGGCCGGCCGAATGAGGCGGCGCTCGACCTGCTGTTCAGCAACATGCGCGGTCCCCGCGAGCGCCGCGGCGACTTCCAGGCGATGCTCGGCACCTGCCGCAAGGCGAGCGAGCGGATCGACGAGCTGGTCGCCCGCTATGGCGCCACGACGATCCGCGAGGCGGTGGCCGAGCTGATGGATCGCGCCGAGGGCCGCATGCGCCAGGCCATCCGCGGGCTGCGGGCCGGCGAGTACGTCTACGAGGCGCACCTCGAGGCGGGCACCGAGCGGCTCGACCCGCTCACCGTGCGCGCGAAGGTCGTCGTCGCCGGCGACACGATCACCGTGGACCTCGCCGGCACCTCGCCGCAGACGCTCGGGCCGACCAACGTCGGTCCGGCGATGGCGCCGACCGGCGCGTTCACGATCATCAAGTCGTTCCTCGATCCGGGCTCCGACGTGAACTCGGGCGCCTTCCGCCCGCTGACCGTGATCACGCCGCCGGGGACGATCGTGAACGCCGACCCGCCCGCGCCCTGCGGCGGCATGGTCGAAGTCAAGTACTGCGTGGAGTCCGCGGTTATGGGCGCGCTCGCCCAGGCGCTCGACGGCAAGATCGCCGGCGACCTCAAGGGCGGCGGCAATCACTGCTACGTCGGCGGGCCGCATCCTCGGACGGGCGAGACGTTCATCTTCTACGAGTACCCGGCCGGCGGTACCGGCGGCTTCGACGGCGGCGACGGCAGCAACACCGTGCGCGCGTGGACCGAGAGCGACATGACGACCTTGCAGCCCATCGAGGCGGTCGAGCAGCTCTATCCCGTGCGCATCGAGCGGACGGCGCTACGGGAGGACTCCGGCGGACCGGGGCGCTGGCGCGGGGGGCTCGGTCTGACGCGCCAGGTGCGCATCCAGACGACGGGAGCTCAGCTGTCCGTGCTGGCCGAGAAGGCCGTGCTGCCGCCCTTCGGCGTCTGCGGAGGCGGCGCCGGCGCGACGAATCGCTTCTGGGTGCGTCGCAACGGCGAGCGGGTTCAGCCGTCTTCCCTGCCTGGCAAGGTCAGCGGATTTCGGCTCGAGCCCGACGACATTCTAATGATGGAGTCGAGCGGCGGCGGCGGCTTCGGCGACCCGCTCGAGCGGGATCCCGCGCGCGTCGCCGCCGACGTGAGCGAGAGCTATGTCACGCGGAAGGCCGCGGAGGCGATGTACGGCGTCGTGCTCCGCGAGGGCGAGCCGGACGCGTCGGCGACCGCGGCCAGACGTGCTTCCCTGCGCGCGGCCCGGCTGCGCGTCCGCGTCGTCGCGGGCGCCGGCCTCGAGGCTGGGAGCGGACGCGAGGCTCGGTTGAGCGCCGAGGCCGCCACGCGGCTCGGCGTAGCGTCCGGCGCGGTTGTCGAGCTCGTGAACCCGCGCGGGGCGCCACTGCGGGCCTGGGTCGCGGGTCTAAGCGCGGCCAGCGGCGGGCAGGTGATCGAGCTCGCGCCGATCGCGCTGCGCATGCTGGCGGTGGTGGACGGCGCCGAGGTAGAGGTGCGCGCCGTTCATACCGGGGTGTTGACCGTCTAGCACTCGCCCGTTGACGCCATGTGCTACATGTAGCACAATCGTGGCGTGCGCACCGCCGGCGTTCGCGAAGCCCGCCAGAACCTCTCGGCTCTTCTCGACGAAGTCCGCAAAGGCCGCGAGGTCGTGATCACGGAGCGAGGGCGGCCCGTCGCCAAGCTCGTGCCGCCGGATCGCCCGCGCGGCAAGGCCGTGCCGAACCTCGCCGCGTTCCGCCGCACGATGCCGGTCCTCGATCCTCCACTGTCCGCCGCTGTTTCTAGGGAACGGGCAGATCGCCTCTAGGCGACGCGCGCCCGCACGCCTCGCCGAACGAAGGGCCGCCTATCGCGCACAGCTGCCCGGCCCTCTCTACTGCGACACCAGCGCCCTGCTGAAGCTCTACCTGCCCGAACCCGGTAGCGACGAGTTCAACGAGGTCGTCGAGGGCCGGGACGATGTCCTCGTGTCCGATCTGGCCGTCACGGAGATCGTCTCAGCCGTCGCGGCGCGGCTACACCAGAGATCGCTCACTCGAGAGACCGCGCGGCGGCTTCAACGCGCGATCCTCGGGCGCCTCGACGAGGGCCTGTACCATCGAGTGGAGCTGACCCGCGACGTGCACCGCCGAGCCGAACACTTCCTGCTGGCGCTGCGGGGGCCATCGCTGCGCGCGGCCGACGCACTACATCTGGCGCTCGCGACGTCGGCGCGAGCGGCGTCGCTGGCGACGTTCGACGTTCGGCTGGCCGCTGCGGCACGTGCCGGCGGTCTCGCGGTCTACCCCGCGTGAGCGCCAGGGGCGTGCGTTCTCACTGAATTTCCGCCGGGCAATCGCTTGACTCCCCTCCCCGGCTCGTCCTACCCTCTTGAGACCATGGCGCTGACATTCCGGAAGCTCCACCCCGTCTTCGTGGGTGAGGCCAGCCCGATCGCGCTTCGCGGGGTTCACGACGAAGAGACGCTCGCCCAGATCCGCGCCGGCATGGACGAATTCGCCGTCCTCGTCTTCCGCGACCAGCCCTTCGCCGACGCCGAGCAGCTCGCGTTCGCCGAACGACTCGACGGCCAGCTGCACCAGGGCACCGGGAGCCGCGTGATCGCGAAGAACCGTTTCGGCAACGAGGCGCTCTCGGACATCTCGAACCTCGACAAGGACGGCGAGATCATGCAGGCCGACGATCGCCGGCGCCAGTACGGGCTCGGCAATCGTCTCTGGCATACCGACGCGTCGTTCCGGGATCCGGCGGGACGCTACTCGATGCTGCACGCGCGAGTGGTGCCGCCGGTCGCGGCCGATACCGAGTTCGCTGACATGCGCGCCGCCTACGACGCGCTGCCGGCCGAGACCAGGGCGCAGATCGAGGGGCTGCGCACGCATCACTCGATCGCGCATTCCCGTCAGATCCTCGGCTTCGAGTTCTCGCCGAGCGAGCAGGACCAGCTGAAGGGTGCGATCCATCCCCTCGTGCGGACCATTCCGCGCTCGCGTCGGCGCTCGCTCTACCTGGCGTCGCATCAGTCGCGCGTCATCGACTGGCCGATCCCGGAGGGGCGTCTTCTCCTGCGCGACCTGACGGAGCACGCGACCCAGCGGGAGTTCGTCTACCGGCACGCCTGGCGCGTGGGCGACCTCGTGATCTGGGACAACCGCGCGACGATGCATCGCGCGCGCCCGTTCGACGACGCGAAGTATCGCCGCGAGCTTCGCCGCGTGACCACTCTCGACATCGAGCAGCCCGCGCTCGCCGCGGTCGGCTCCTAGCCCGCGAGCTCCCGCCCTGGAAGCCGGCCGCTCGCCGCTCGACGCAGCACGGAAGCTCGTGCCGCAGATCCGTTCCGCCGCGGACGAGATCCATGCCAACCGCGAGCTGCCCCGGCCGCTCTTCGAGGCCATGGCCGACGCGGGGCTGTTTCACATGGCGATTCCGCGCGCCATCGGCGGCGGCGAGATCGATCTGCCGACGTACGTCCAGGTGATCGAGGAGATCGGCAAGGCCGACGCGAGCACCGCGTGGTGCCTGAATCAGGGCGCCATCTTCGGCACCTATGCGGCTCGGATGCCGCGCGAGGTCGCGCGTACCATCTGGGCCGACGTGCCGCGCGCCGTCGTGGCCAACACGCCGGCCCCGACCGCGAAGGCGATCGTCGTTCCGGGCGGCTACCGCGTCACGGGGCGCCAGGGCTTCAGCACCGGCTGCCGTCACGCCTCCTGGGTCGCCGCGCACGCGCAGATCACCGAGAACGGCCAGATCCGGATGGAGGGCGACGCGCCCGAGGCGCGCTACATGTTCGTGCCGGTCGGCGAGGCCGAGCTGCTTGACACCTGGCACACCCGCGGCATGCGGGGCACGGGCACGCACCACTTCGCGGTGAACGACGTCTTCGTACCGACCGACCGCACCGTGCTCTCGCAAACCGCGCCGCTGATCGAGGACGCGCCGCTCTATCGCATTCCAAGGACCTTGTCGTTCGCCTCTGGCGACGCCGCGGTCGCTTTTGGGATGTCACGCACGTGCCTGGAGGTCTTCGGCGAGCTGGCCGGCGCCAAGACGCCGCGCGCCATGCCGACCTTGCTCCGCGAGCAGCCGATGATCCAGATGACGATCGGCCAGGCCGAGGCGGCGCTACGCTCGGGGCGGGCGTTCCTCTCCGAAGCGGTGCGCGAGGCCTGGGCGGCGAGTGTGAACAACGCCCTTACCCTCGAGCTTCGCGCGAATCTGCGGCTGGCCACGACGCACGGCATCCGGCTGGCGGCCCAGATCATCGACAGCCTGTACAACGCCGCCGGCGCGACCGCCGCCTACGAGGATCACCTGCTCCAGCGCCACTTCCAGGACATCCACGTGATCACGCAGCACCTGCAGGGGCGGCTCGCGCATTACGAGCTGGTCGGCCGGTACTGGCTCGGTCTGAAGATCGACGAAGCGCGTTTATAGTACATGGGGGGCCTCGAGCTGACGCGACCGGTCTGATCCCACACCTCGGCATCACTGCCCCCGGCGATCACCCGGGCCCGCTCCATGCAGAGCCCGAACAGCGACTCCCGCCGGCTCGGGTCCGGGGACTCGGCCACGCCCTCTGGCTCGGCCAGCAGGTGCAGCATGAGCTGACAGAAGTCGTCGTAGCGCGGCCCGTATGACGGCCTGAGCTCCGCCGCGCGCCCGAGGCCGCCGCGTAGGGCGCCATCATACCTGCTGATTCCGGCAAACCTCCAGGCGCCAGGGCCGACCGGCCGGACGTAGATTCGGCCGACCAGGATCTTCTTGAGAATCTGCCTGGCCGTGGGCACGTCAGCGTCCAACGCGGCCGCCCAGCCACCCCAGACCTGACGCAGGCGCTCGACCTGCTGCTGCTGGTCGCGGAGGTCCCGCTCATACCCCTCCAGGTCAGCGACCCGAGCCTCGGCCTGACGCCGCCCCTGCTGGGTGGCCTTCAGCTCCGCTACCAGGGCGTCCATGTCGTCGCTCACGGCGATTGCCTTGGCCAGCTTCGCCTCGGCGGCGGCCAGCTTCGGGATTGTCAGGAGGAGGTTCTCGCGCTCCGCACGCCGGGCCGTGATCTGCTCGGAGTCGGCCGCCTGGTGGCGGAGGTACTGCTCGAACTTCTCGTCGCTGAACGTCACCTTGAGCGAGTCGATCACGGCCCGGTTCAGCTCGGCCATCGGCATGCCGGTCTGGTTAGTGCAGAACGTCTTGCCCTTCTCGCGGTGGCCGGCGCAGACATAGGACGGAACCTTCTTCCGCCCCCTCGTCGTGGCGACCAGAGGCGAACTGCAGAACGGCTTCCGCCCCGGTGCGTCGGAATGGGCACCGCAGGCCAGCAGTCCGGAGAGCAGGTAGCGGTTCACGATGGCCTCTGCGTGCCCGACCATCCGGCCCGAGCCGTCGGAGGCGCGGAGGAACGTGTTGCCCGTGGCTGCGATCCGGGCGTGCGCAGCGTCCCAGAGGTTCTCGTCGACGATCCGCAGCGACGCGTCGGTCCTTGTCTGCCACTGGTCCCTGGGCAGCTTCACGCGCGTCTTCGGCCCCGTCCGCCGGACCTTGCCGAACGTCACCACGCCGCGGTACAGGTCGCGGTGCAGGACCTCACGCACGCCGCTGATCGACCACTGGTTCACCGGGACTGGCTTCCCCTCGACGCGTAGCTTCTCGACCTCGGCGTCGCTCAGACGCTGCGGGCCAGCGACGCCCTCGGCATTGAGCTGCCGCGCGATGCGCGAGAGACCGAGCCCGTCAGCCGCCATCTTGAAGATGCGCCGCACGACCTCGGCTTGCTCCTCGTTGACCACCAGGCGCGCGGCGCCCCTCACGCCCGGCAGGCGCGCGTTCTTGTAGCCGTACACGCGGCCGCCGACCACGTACCCACGCTCGAACCTTGTCTTCGCCGCGTCGCGCACGCGCGTCGCCGTCTTCTTCCTCTCGGACTCGTCGCGCCAGCCCTCCAGCGAGGCGAGCAGCTTCGACGTGTCGTCCGAGAGCGTGATCCGGCGACCGTCGCGCGTGGACCAGATCTCGATCCCCGCCTCCTCGATGTCTCGGATCAGAACCATCGTGTCGATCTGGTCGCGCCCCAGGCGGGACTGCTCGACGACGATCAGCTTCGAGAAAGGCACCGGCGTCGTGCGCGTCGCACCGAGGAGCGCCTGGAGGCCGGGCCGCTCGGCGAAGAGCGCTCCGGTGATGCCGTCGTCGGCGAAGACGTACTTGTCATCGATCGTCCATCCGCGCGAGGCGGCGAACGCGGCAACGAGGTCCCGCTGAGTCGCGACCGACTTCACGTCCTCGGTGCGGTCCTGCTGGTCGTTCGATTTACGGATATAGGCAGCGGCGAGGACGGACATGACATTCTCCTAGGCGGAACATGGGGCCTGGAGGGAGACCCAGGGAAGGCGGATCCAGGCGCCGCCGCCTCACGCTGCCGGCGCTATCCCCCGACGTCGAAGCGGGCACTTCCAGGGTAATCGATTGTCTCACCTAACCTCCAGCCCGGCCTCACCGTCCGGGTGCGAGCGATGCGAGACAAGGCAGCGAGCGATGTGTCTGCTCATCGTTGTGTTCCTTCTTGGGCCCAAGTTTATGCTTGCCCCTAGGCATCAGTCAAGGAACGTGCGGCCCTGGTGTCGGAGGGCTAGTGCGCTATGCTAAGGCCTATGGACCCACGAGTGCGGAAGGCGATCCAGGAGCTGGGTCGCGTCGGCGGCAAGAAGCGGGCCGCGAAGCTGAGTCCAGAGCGCCGGCGCGAGATCGCTAGGAAAGCGGCAAGGGCCAGGTGGAAGCGGAAAACGAAGGTCCGGCGGACGAGCTCATGAAGAGGAAGCCGTCACGCCGGATCTCGCTCCGCAGCGCGAGCGCCTGCTTGAACTCGATCCTGACCTGAGCCCACGCCTCCACGCTCCACTGCGTGTGCAGCATCACACGCAGCCCGCGGTTGATGCGGAGCCAGGGGTGCCAGAGGCGGGCATTAGTCACAGGCTCGTCTCTGGGAGGTCAGCGAACGTACGCTGTGAGCGCGACGCCGATGAGGAAGACAAGCCACGCCACCAACCAAGACGAACGCCATCCTGGACTTCGGAAGCTGATTCCCCCGCCGGAGGCTGTCGTCCTACCAATCATCGGGAGGACGCCAACCCCGATAGTGCCGAGGACAATGAGTGCGAGGGCGATCTTCGTCCAAGTGGTCATCGTCATCACTCTCCCTTCATTGCCGCCCTTGAGGATCTTGTCCACGTAGGTGGCAATTGAACTGAGGCCGGACCAGATCTCTGGCCGTGGCACCAGACGGAGTTCGGATAGGGACGTCGGCTCACCGACTAGGTCAAAAGCTTGGTCAAGTCATCGCGAAGACCCATCACTACTGACAGGGCCTGTGTCACGGGCACCGGCGAGAGCTCGGTGACGTTGCCGACGGCTCCGGCATAGGACCCTGACGAGGGGGCTGGCGTTTGATCGGTGCCATGAAGGTGCCAATACTGCAGGTAGCCGTCGCATTCTCGTTGTCCGCCTATTAGCCACGACCTCTCGATCAGCCGGCTGGCCATCTCAGCTGTTGGCTGGGCCCTCCACGCGATTGCGCCCGCCGCGCTTGGCACGATAGAGCGCTTGATCGCTGGCTTCGAAGAGCGATCGAACTGTCAACGGGCTCATCCCTCGCTCGTGCGCGGCCACGCCGATACTTGCTGACAGCGGTCGCCCGAGGATCAATTGCCGCACGATCTCGGAGCGCAATCGCTCCGCGAGCATCAGGGCCTCACGGGCGGCTGTGTTCGGCAGCAACACCGCGAACTCGTCACCGCCCTGTCGGGCGACCAAGTCGAAGGTCCGAACCGTCCCCTTGAGCACCCGAGCGATCAGCTGCAGGGCTTTGTCACCTACCGGGTGTCCGCCTTCATCGTTGATGCGCTTCAGGTCGTCGACGTCTATCGCGAGCAGGCTCAGCGGCTGGTCGTAGCGCTGCGCACGCTCTATCTCCCGGTGCAGACTCTCGAACAGGTGCCGATAGTTGGCCAGACCCGTGAGTGGGTCGCTGAGGGCGCTGGCGTGCAAGCTCGCTTCCCGCTCCACTTCGGCGACGGTACGCGCGACGCGGGCCAGAAGCTCTTCCGGATCGCACGGCTTCGTGACGTAATCGCTCGCGCCCAGTGACAGCGCGCGCACCTTGGCGCGGGGGCTGGCCTCGGCCGACAGGAAGATCACGGCCGGGCGTGGGGACGAAGCTGCGATGACCTCGGCGAGCTGGAACCCGTCAATCCCGGGCATCGCCAAGTCGATGAGGGCCAACTCGAACGTTCGGTGCTGGAGCAGATCGATAGCCTCGCGAGCATCGCTCGCCAGCGCAACATCGTAACGGTCGGATAGGAGCCGGTGCACCATGCCCAGCTGTTCGGGGTCGTCATCCACGGCAAGAATGCTCGGGCGTCGCTGCTGGTCCGGCTGATCCCCGCCGGTCGACGGCATCGGCTCCCTCGACCGCTCGCGTGTGGCTCCCGCCAAGCCCGGTTGCGGCAGAGTCGGGACCGTTCCGGCCGGGGGGTGGGCGAACTCGAACCCCTCGAGAAACCGCTCGAGCCGCACGGTCTGGCGGTCGATGGCCTCGAGTGCTTGCCGTTGCGCTTCGTTCAAGGGACCAGCCACCCCACTCAAGAGAAATCGTGCATAGCCGCGGGCGACTCCGATTGCGCCACGTAGATCATGCGCCAGAATCGCACGGTCAGAACCAACAGGTGGTGATTCTGGGCTCATGCTCGCCAGGCGTTCGGCAGTCTGTGCAGGAGAGTGTCCGCGTGGAGTCCCTCATGAAGTGCTCCCGCAGCGGCACGGATGTCTTGCGATGCCGATTGCAGCAGCACAGGCATCAAGCCAGCACGATCCGCGCTGCGCCGACTGCCGGCGCATGGGTGGTCACGACTCATGGGAAGCATGACCAAGTCGACCATATGGGACCCATGGGAAGCAAGTTTCGCTGCCCCACTGAGATCCCCGACGCGAGTGTCGTGAGACACGATGTAGCGGACGCCCGCGGAACCCCGCAACAGGTGGCGCGGCTGATATCCACCACAGCCGCGTCCTGGCCGGCTCGTCGAGTGAAGTCTCGTGTTCCTACCGCGACGGGCCGATAGTGCGCCGTCCGCTCACGCGGAAATAGCGCTGCAGCCGGCTCGTCGTCTTCACGCTCGGCTACAGCCGCAAGAGCGTTTGGCTCCCGACCTGTCGAGTCCAGCACCCGGCGCTGGGCCTAAGTGTGAGGTAGGAGGTGGGCTCGTCTGTTCTCCGGACAAAGGAAGCCCCGCGATTCCATCATGAACCGCGAGGCCTTCAGATGGAGTGCTGGGCGAATGACACAAGCGGCGCGGAGAGAAAGAAACTGGCAACGAGAACGATCGCGAGCCCGATCAGCCGCATGCGCACCTCGGTGGAGGATGGCCGGGCGAGGAGTCTAGCCGAACGCCACGACGCGCACCAGCGCCCCGGCCTGGACGAGCACCGGGGCGCGGGCCAGCACGCGCTATTCGATGACCTGGTCCGCCCGCAGGAGCAGCGTCTGCGGAATCGTCAGGCCGAGCGCCTTCGCTATCTTGAGGTTGATCACGAGCTCGAACTTCGTGGGCTGTTCGATGGGCAGATCGGCGGGCTTGGCGCCCTTGAAAATTCGGTCGACGTAGATCGCGCCCCGCCGGAATGAATCCGCCAGACTCGCCCCGTACGCCATCAGTCCCCCCTCGTTCACGAAGTCCCTGAAGAAATAGATCGCGGGCAGTCGACGGTTGCTGGCGAATTGGACAAGCTCGGCTCTATGCGAGAAGAAGAGCTGGTCAGCGGTCACGATGAGGCCCCGCGCGCTGCTGGCCGCGATCGTGGCGAACGCACGGTCCAGCTCGGCGGGATTCCGCACGTCGACCAGGTCAGCCCTCACCTGCAGGACGCGCGCGGCGACTTGGAGGTCTTTCACGGACGTCGCTGCCACCGGATTCGTGGAGTTCCAGAGCACCGCGATCTGCGTGACCTTGGGGGAGCTTCCTTGAGCAGTTCCACATATTTTCCGGCGAAGCCCTCGCCCAACGCGAGCGAGGTGCCGGTGAGGTTCCCTTCTGGACGAGCGAGGCTCGCCACGATGCCTTGACCAACGGGGTCGGCCACGCCTAGGAACACGATCGGGATGGTGGTCGTGGCTTTTTGGGCGGCGAGAGTGCCGGGGCCTCCGCTGACCACGAGGACGTCCACCTTCAGCCGGATCATCTCGGCGACGAGTTCGGGGAATCTGGCGGACTGCCCCCCCGTGGTTCGCTGCTCGATGATGATGTTCTGGCCCTCGACATACCCCAACTCGCGGAGTCCCTGCCGGAAGTTATCAGTAAAGTGGGTCGTAGATGTGACAACGCCGATTCGGTACACCTTATGCGCTTGCTGCCCCTCGGCCGCGACCGGCGCAAGAGCAAGGCTGAGAACGAGAATGACCGCGAGCCCGATCCGCCGCATCGGCACCTCGGTGGAGGATGGCTGGCGGGAGTCTAGCCGAACGCCACGACGCGCACCAGCACCGCGCCGCACGAGCCACGCGTTACTCGATGACCTGGTCCGCTCGGAGCAGGAGCGACTGCGGGATCGTCAGGCCGAGTGCCTTGGCGGTCTTGAGGTTGACCAGCAAGTAGAACTTCGTCGGACGCTCGATCGGCAGATCGGCAGGCTTTCTGCCCTTCAGAATCTTCGCGATCATTCGTCCTTCCTGTCGATACTGATCCGGGGCGTCCGGGCCGTACGCCATGAGGCCGCCGACCCGGGCAAACGCGGGTAGGAGAGCGATAGTCGGCAACCGGGCCGCAACCGTGGCCTCGGCGATCCTCCGGAAATCAGCCGACAGCACGGGCGATCCCAACAGTAGCAGCGCGCTCGCCTTGCGGTCCGCAGCGGTGCGGACCGTCTTCTCGAGACTTCCGGCCCGCGCCTCCAGGATGTTGACCTCGATGTCCAGCGCCTTTGCCGCCCGCTCGACTGCCGTCACCTGTGCCTTGGCGGTGAGGGGATCCCAGAGGACTCCTACCTGTCGAATCCTCGGCAACGTCGTCCTGAGCAGCTCCAGCAACTTTCCGGCAATCTCTGGGAGGTCGAGGAACATCCCGGTGATGTTGCCGCCCGGTTTGGCGAGCGTCGCGGCGAATCCGGCGGCGATCGGGTCGGTTTCGTAGTCGTGCGCCACGATCGGGATGGTCGTCGTCGCCTTCTGAGCCGCATGAATGGCGAGATAGGCGCTGGCGTGGATCACGTCGACCTTGTCGCGCACCAGCGTCAACGCGAGCTTGGCGACGTCCGCCTCGCTCTTCGGAGAGTGATACTCGATTCGATAGTGTTGTCCTTCGGCGTAGCCTTCGTCCTCGAGACCAGCGCGAAGGGCCGCGATGTTTCGCCTGAGTCGGTCATCGAGCGGCCGACTCTCGGAGCGCAGCATTGCGATGCGCGCGATCTTCTCTGGCAGCTGCCCCTCGGCGGCGAGCGGCGTAAGAATGAGGCTGAGAGCGAGCACGACCGCGAGTCCGATCAGCCGCATGCTGCCGGGGAGTCTAGCGGAACGCCACGACACGCACCAGCGCCCCCGGCCAAGGGCACCGGGGCGCGGGCGCAGTGAGTGCGTGCACGTCGAAGGGCGCGACGACGTTGAACGGCTGGAGCGGTGCGCTTACTTCGCCTTCGGCCCGCGCGGGACGACAGCCCTGCGGGTCAATGGAAGGCGATGGCAACGTTGGCCACATCAGCGAGCGCCACGCCATCTCCGTCGCGGTATTCCCGTAGCGCCCCGCCGACTTCTGCGCCCAAGGCCGCTCGGTCGGCATCGCTGAGCCGAGCAACCGCATCAGCCACAGGGGTGGCCGAGAGATGCTGCAAGACGTACTCTGCAACCGCTGGCAGGCGAGCCGTGAGTGTACGAGGGCGAACCTGCACATCTCGAAATCCTGCCTCCACCATATGCTGCCGTAGCGCCTCCGAGCCCGGAACCCCCGTCTTGCTTGTCCGCAGCGTCGCGGCTGCGTCCGCCCCCACGTGCCGCTCCACGGCGGCCCACATCGCGATGTCGTACGGAGTAGCCCCGGCCCAGACGCTGAGAAGCAGCCGCCCGCCCGGGGAGAGCACACGTTTCATCTCACGTAGCGCGGCGCTCTTATCGGGGAAGAACTGAAAGCCTTGCTGACACAGCACCACGTCGAACGATGCATCGGCCAGAGGCATGTCCAGTGCGCTACTCTCGATCCAGGTGATCGAAGCCCCTGGAGGGGACGGCAGCGAACGTGCCACGGCCACCATTCCCGCGTTGAGATCTAAGCCGGTGACATCGCCAGCCGCCCCTACATGTTGTGCCGCAAGGCGGGCCACAATCCCAGTGCCACAAGCCACATCCAGTACGCGCTCCCCAGCTCGCAGATCTGCCAGCTTGACGAGATCCGCTGCCCACGGCCGAAAGCGTAAAGGAACCAGGACGCGCTCGTACCGCTCTGCCGCGTTCCCTGCCAGTTGCCATTGACCCTCTGCGCTCATGATTTCAGCACCTCGGTGGAGAATGGGCTGCCGGGGAGTCTAGCCGAAGGCCACTATGCGCACCAGCGCCCGCGGCCTGGACGAGCACCGGGCGCGCGGCCGGCACGCGCTACTGGATCACCTGGTCCGCTCGCAGCAGTAGCGATTGAGGGATCGTGAGCCCGAGCGTCTTCGCCGTCTTGAGGTTGATGACCAACTCGAACTTCGTGGCCTGCTCGACCGGAAGGTCGGCGGGCTTCGCGCCCCTCAGGATTTTGTCGACGTAAACGGCGGCCCGTGGATACAGATCGAGGAGATTGGCTCCGTAGCTCATGAGCCCGCCGGCTTCGGCGAACTCTCGCCACTGATACATCGCGGGAAGCCGGTTGCGCGCCGCGAGATCGACGATTCGCACGCTCTGACTCGCGAGCATCGGGCTCGACATGACCAGGAGCGCGTGTGGGCGTTCACGCGCCATCGTCGCGAAAGCTGTATCGATCTCATTCGGGTGCCGCACTTCCAGAAAGCGGGGCTGAAGACCCAGCGTCCTGGCCGCTGCGTCCACGGCTTCCACGGATTGCGGCCGCGACGCGCCCGCCTGACTCCACCGATGCCATAGGACGGCTATCCGCGAAGCCGTCGGGATGGCCCCTTTGAGAAGATCCAGACGCTTCACGTTCAGGTCAGCGGCAAGACACGTCGACGCCGGTAAGGTTGCCGCCAGGCCGTGCGAGGCTCGCCACGAGACCCGACTCGACGGCCGGCCCACCGAGAAACACCACCGCGATCGTCGTGGTGGCCCCCTTCAGCGCGAGCGTCGCCGGGGCGGCTGGTAGCGAAGATCACGTCCGGGTTGAGCGCGAACCAGCTCCTTGGCCAGGTCGGGCAGGCGCGCGTAATCGTTGTGGGCCCACCGGTATTCGAAGGCAATGTTCCGGCCCTCGATCCAGCCCAGTTCGCGCAGGGCCTGCCGGAAGACCTCGCCGCGTGGAGGCTCGGGTGGGGTAGGACTCAGGTATCCGATACGGTAGACCTTGCCCGCCTGCTGTCCCTCGGCCGCGAGCGGCGCAAGAATGAGCGTAGAGAGCGAACGCGAGTCCGATCAGCCGCATGCTGCCGGGGAGTCTAGCGGAACGCCACGACACGCACCAGCGCCCCCGGCCAAGGGCACCGGGGCGCGGCGCGCTACCTCAGCGGGCGGGGCTAGCGACGCCCGCTGGCAAACCGCACTTCCACGTCGATCCCGATCGGCCCGCCCGTGTCGCCCAAATTACGCCGGACCTCCTCGCGCACGGCCCGGCGCTCCGCCTCGGGGAGCACCACGTAGGCCTGCCCGCTAGAGCCTCCGCCCTGCTCGAATGGTTCGAAATAAGCCTCGAAGGATGGGAGTACGAAGCGGTGGGCCTCCGTGGTCGTCTCCACATCTCGGAAGCCCGCTCCCTCGAACAGCGAGCGCAGCCGCGCCTCGTCACCGAGCGAGAATGTGCGGGCCGTGGCCTCGGCGAGCGACGGCACACGGCGGGCGATGATCACGTTGATCCGGCCGTTGTACGAGCGCTCGGGCGTGGTACTGACCGAGACCGCAGCGCGTCCGCCCGGGCGCAGGACGCGATGGAACTCCGAGAGGCCGCGCGCCGGGTCCGGGAAGAACATGAGGCCGAGACTGCACAGCACGGCGTCGAAGCGTGCCATCGTCGAAACTGAGCGATTGGCCGTCCTCGACCACGACCGAGGTGTTCGGCGAGCCGGCCAGGCGCTGGCGCGCCCGATCCACCATGGCTTGGGAGACGTCGGCGGCCGTGACGTGGCCGCCCGGGCCGACCACGGCGAGAGCGGCCTCCGCCGCGATCCCGGTACCGGTCGCGGCGTCGAGCACCCGTTGACCCGGCTCAAGACGGGCCGCCCGCAGCAGGAACGGGAGGAAATGCGTCGAGACATGGGCGAAGGCCCGATCGTACGCGCTTGCGGCCTCGTCCTTGTATGACAGTTCGCTCATCGCCCGTTGGAGTCTAGCGGAACGCCACGACACGCACCAGCGCCCCGGCCTGGGCGAGCACCGGGGCGCGGGCCAGCACGCGCTACTCGATGACCTGGTCCGCCCGCAGCAGCAGCGACTGCGGGATCGTGAGGCCCGAGCGCCTTGGCGGTCTTGAGGTTGATCACGAGCTCGAATTTCGTGGGCTGCTCGATCGGCAGTTCGCCGGGCTTCGCGCCCTTGAGGATCTTGATGTCATAAGCACGTTGGCCTCCTGCCCAGCCTGAACTAGGCTGGCTCCTCAGAGACGGCCGCAATCCTCTCTGAGACAGGAGGCCGAGCAAATGGTACACGTGGGCGTCGACCTGGACAAACGCAGTTCGCAGATCGCGGTCCTGACCGAGGATGGCGAAATCGTGCAGCAGCGGCTCCCCAACGAGGCCGTAGGGCTCGAGAAGTTCTTCGCGCAATTCCCGCCGCAGACTCCAGTCGCGATCGAAGCGTCGGGGACCTGGTGGTGGCTCGTCGATCTCCTCGAGCAACTCGGCCATCGTCCGGTCCTCTCGAATCCCAAGCAGACGAAGGCCATCGCGGCCGCCCGCCTCAAGAATGACCGCGTCGACGCCGAGCGCCTGGCGCTCCTGCTCCGCGGCGATCTCCTGCCTACCGTCTGGATTCCGCTCGGCGGCGCTGCGCGAGGCGCGCGAACTCGTCCGGCACCGCATCCAGCTCGTCTGGCTGCGCGGCGTGATTCGCAATCGCCTGCAGGCCATGCTCGCGCGGCGCAACCTGCAGCCGATGTCGGGGAAGAGCTGGCTCACGCAGCGCGGCCAGCGCGAGTTGAAGCACCTGCCCTTGCCGGAGACGCCGAGCCGGATCCGGGAGGATTGTGCGGCGCTGCTGCCCACTGCTGGACGCCCAGATCCGCCGGCTGGATGGCGAGCTCGTCACGCGCTGGGGCCGGGATCCCCGCGTGCAGCGCCTGACGACCATTCCCGGCATCGGGCCCTTCATCGCGATCGTGCTCGTCCTCGAGCTCGGCGACATCCACCGCTTCGCGAGCGCGAAGCGGGTCGCCAGCTATGTCGGCTTGACGCCACGGGTGCGCGGCAGCGCCGGGCGGGTGCGCGCCGGCCACATCAGTAAGGAAGGCAATCGCCTCCTGCGCTGGGTCTTGGTGCTCGCCGCGACGCAGGCGGTGCGGCGACCCGGCCCGCTGCGGACCTGGTTTCATGCGGTGAAAAAGCGGCGGGGCAAGAAAGTCGCGCGGGTCGCGCTGGCGCGCCGACTCGCGGAGATCGTCTTTCACGTCTGGAAACAGGAGTGCGATTACTTCACCGTCGTCCGTCATGGTGTCGTGCGGGGGTGAGCTCGGACGTTGACATGGTCTTCGGACCGCCATCTTGATTGGGCAGCCCCCTTCACGTCGTTCACGGTGAAGCGGAACTGACATCATGGGCGCTCGCGCCCGGAGAGATGTGTGGCGCACGGCCACCTGGTGATGACGCATCGCGCTTTTGGCCCGAGAACGAGCGATCGGACCGAGGGGTATACCGGTATCCCCCCCATGACCACCAAGTGAGGAGCGCTTCGAGATGAACTGACCTCCGACGAACGCGATCAAACGAGAACGCGTTCGCTCTTGACACGGCCAACGTGCTTAGAGATGTCGACGTAGGTCGCGGCGCGCCGATACAAATCAGCAAGGTTCGGTCCATAGGACATGAGGCCCCGGCATCGACGTACTCCCTCCATGGGTACACTGCCGGCAGCCGGTTCCTTGCCGCCAGGTCCACAAGGCGGCTGCGCTCATTGGAGACATGGGGCTTCCCACACGATCAGAGCACCCGCGCGCGCCCTGGTCATGTCCGAGAAAGCCCTGTCGAGATCGGCGGGACCTCGCGCTCAACGATTTGAAGCCGCACCCCGAGCGCCCTCGCCGCGCTTCTGCCCCCTCAGCATTTCCTTGTCCGTGCCTTTCGACCTGGCACCTGGCTGCCAGAGGCAGCGACCCGGCTGACCCCCGGAACGGCCTGCTTGAGCAGTTCCAGACGCTTGCCGACGAGCTCCGGGGCGAGGAGGACAACCCGGTGACATTGCCGCCCGGCCGCGCAAGGCTGGTGACGAGCCCGCTCTAACTGCATCGGCAGACCAGCGAAGACAATGGGGAGGGTCCTGGTCGCTTGCTTGGCAGCCAGGGCGGCGGCTGTGTTTCCGGCCAGGATGACATCAACCTCGAGCGCAACCAGTTCGGCCGCGAGAGCGGGGAGCCGCTCGAGCTTCCCCTCGTCAAATCGGTATTCGATCACGACGTTGCGGCCCTCGACGTAGCCGAGGTCACGCAGTCCTTGGAGGAAGGCCTCTTGCAGGGGGGAGCGCGGCCGGGTTGGCCCCCAGGTAGCCTATTCGAGCGATCTTCCCCGGCTGCTGCGCCTCAGCGGCGAGCGGCGCAAGAGCGAGGCTGAGAGCGACAACGACCGCGAGCCCGATCAGCCGCATGCTGCGGGGAGTCTAGCCGAACATTAGGCGGAACGCTTCCGAGGGACGCCAGCTTGGGGGCCGCTCCCGATTAACCGATCGACGCGACGATCCTTCTATATTCGTCCTCATTGAACGCACGCAGTGTCTCGGTTCTCACGTTGCCCATCGCCGCGGTTCTCAAAGACAGCTTCGCAACGGTCTCGTCGTTCGGCGCCTCTGAGATCGCAACCCCGTCGTATTCCCCTGTGACGAGATAGAACGCTTTCAACTCGGCGCCAGCATCGCGAAACGCCTGCTTCGCCATGTCTAAGCGTTTCGGGCCCTCCCTGATCGTCTCGACGCCTTTCTGAGTGAAGCGGATCAGGCTGATGTACGTCGGCATAATGAACTCCTTCCTCGTGGAGCCCGCCCCCAAACCGGCCTCCCGAGTTTACTGCTCACGGCCAACGCTATTCAATCACTTGGTCCGCCCGCAGCAGGATGGACTGCGGGATCGTCAGGCCCAGCGCCTTGGCAGTCTTGAGATTGATTACCAGCTCGAACTTGGTGGGTTGCTCAACAGGCAGGTCGGCTGGTTTGGAGCCTTTGAGGATCTTGTCTACGAGAGACATGGACCGCCGTCAGATGTCGGGCCAGTCGACGCCGTAGCCGATCCACCCGCCTGCCTCCGCGAACTCGGTGAAGCCGATGGTCGGCATCCGACTCCTCATCGCCGCTTCGGCGACGCTCTTGGCAGCGCCACGGCCAGCGAACAGCGCCTCATCCGTCACCACTATGGCTTGAGTCTGTGCCCTGACCAGTTTGAACGCGGCGTCAAGCTCATCGAGCCTACGAACCTCCAGCGGCCTAATCTTGACGTTGAGCTTGTGGCTGATTTGCTCGATAGCTTGCAACGCAAGGTGGACGGACGAGGATCGTCCGGGTTAACAAGGACATAAGGCGCTGGTCGGCTTACCGACATATGGGTGATCCAGCGCAACGCCATCATAATAGGGTTGGCCGCCGCTGCCACCCTCCTAGGGATCGCGCTCTCAAGGCCCTGATCGCCCTGTTCCTTATGCTCGTCGTCGCCGGTCCCGCCAATGCATCGGAAAACTACGACTACAACGTCACGGGCGCACTGACGATCCTCGGTCACAACACGTGCGATGGGCGCTGCGTCCAGGTCATTGCGTTCTCATTCGTGATTCAGTACGTCCCGTTCGCGCCGATCCGTTCCAGGGAGATTGGTCGAGTTGGACACATCGGGCGGTGGCGCTCCCATCCGACGACATCGTCTCGATCGGTCCCCTCGGAACGTTCACGTTCCCGGGAGCGAGTTACCCCCACGTAAAGTCCATCCCGAGCGCAACGTCTGGCGATGGTCCTCCCTACGTGCCGTTCGTCACCGCGACTGGCGTCCAGGTCGATCTCATGGCGCTCCCATGGTTCACGGCCACGCCGTGGGAGGCGCCATCGTTCCCAGGCGCCCATCTCCGGGCGTGTCCGTCGCCCTGTAACGGGTTCCAAGCCATGTCGACGTTCGGCGACGCGTTCGCCATCGTTAGGCCTGCGTCCGTGCCCGAGCCTGAGGCGATGATACCGATGCTGATCAGCGCAGTTGGGATCGTCCTTGTCGGCGTGCGGCTGCGTCCCCTTCGATGATCATTGCTGACACGCTCGTAGCATTGCCCGTCCGCCGAGAAGCCAGCCAAACCAGAACGTAAGTGCGCCCATGCCGATGAGGATTGCGAGGTAGGTAAGCTTCCAGATCACTCCATTCGGCTCGACCGTGCAGGACGTCACACCAGCGCCTGTTATCGTCGCCGCCGACCTCACCGCTCCCCGAGGATACGCAGACGAGACCACCGCCGCGTCATCGGAGCCATCTCGCCCTGGGCAGTGGGTATCGCACCAGCGCACATCGAGAATCTCAGGGTCGGGTCAGCATCGGGCTCACATCCGGGACAGTAGCAGCGAGCGACAACGGGGGTATCCGGAAGGTAGTCTGTCATCGGCTGGCCATTCCTTTCGCATTGGATGACCAGCTCAGCACCATCCGGTTGTAGGCTTCGGTCCCGGCGGTGGACACCCCGACCGACCCGGTCAGCCAGACGGGCTCGCTGAACCAACTCCCCACATGGACAACTCTGATGACAAGCCCGACGGTCGCTTAGTGCACGTTACGGACCACGCGGACCGCCACAGGGGCCATCGCCCGAAAGTCCTTCATGAAATGAGTGGGTTGCGAACCAAAGGAGGAGGATGTAGCGGATACGTGGCTGGCGCCCAACTATGCGGGAGTGAATAGTTCGCCGAGCAAGAAGTCGCGGTCTCGGACGCTCGTACTCTCGGGATGTCGTGATGAATACAGAAAGAAACGAACGCGCCCGATCTTCTTATCTACGGGTGTTGGTTTCAATTCAGAAATGGATAGGGGGAACGGCGGGCGACGCGAGGTCCGTGCTACCTCTCGCTGCGTGCACCCGGCCTTACGGGTTGACGCTCCCGGGCGTCAAGACCCCGGTGAATTTGGCGTGTTGCACGTTGCCGAATCGCCCGTGAGGCTATCAGATGGAACCTGAAGCGATTCGTGACCTCATCCGCCAAGCTTTGGGCCGGGCCGTCTGCCGCTCAACAGGGTGCCGAGATTCTGGAGTGGTCCTGACGGGTGTGCGACGTGTGCGATAAGGCCCATCACGAAGCAGCAACTCGTGGTAGGCCGCCTCTACTGGGGCTAGCAAATGAGATTACTCGGCGTCGTTGTAATCCTCGTCATCGTGGGTGTACTGCTCGTATCCTCCGGCATGGCTCGTGTGGACCCCACTATCGGCCCGGCGAACGCCGGTCCGGCGCCCGTTGCGGACGCCAAGCCGGTTGCTGCACGCTCGCGCCCTGAAGTCCAACGGAGCGTCCTCGAGGACCGTGACAAGGACGCTGCCGTCGGCCTCCTCCTCCTGATCCGGATGTTTGAGGGTCAGCGCGGCCGATAGGTGCGCCGGGGATCGAAGCCTGCAGTTAGCGTGGCGTCCTCTCGGCGCGGCGTCTTACAGTGTCGGGTCGCGTCGCGGAATAGGGTCGCGGCGCCACGGGCCGCACGTCGTCCCGCGCCGCCCGCTGCGTCGCACTCCACGGCGTGCGCTCCCATCCGGTGTCCGTCGCGCTCGTGGGCGAGTGCTCTACCCCGTCGTCAGGCTCATGTCCGCTCCTCTCTCATTCCGCTCACGGCGACGGTCGCTCTTAGGACTTTCGAGCTCCGACGATGACCAACACCACGCCGCCGGCAAGTGCTAAGACGCCGACGATCGGAGGCAGGGGAATATTCTTCTCCTTGTCGACCGAGGCCTTGAGCGGACCAAGGTCAATGACCTTCTCACGCGTCGTGTACGTGATGCCCTGGTAGGCCAGGGCGAGCACGCCGAGAATGATCAGGGCGATGCCGACGAGAGTCACAGGTTTCACGGCGCTCTGCTCTCCCTCCTGGTCATGCCTTTCTAGCGGCTGGTGCCGGACGAATCGCTTCCTGCCCTGCCTGGAGAGCCCCGCTGACTTGCCCCTTCGTGTCCTGCAAGAATTCGTCGGCCCGACGCAGAGCTTCTCCGCCGCGGTCCAGCACCTTGCCAGTCGTTTCCTCTACCGTCCGAACGCCCTCTGCTGCCTTCGTGCGCACCCCGCGCGTCTTCTCCTTCACGTACTCCTCCATCTGCCGGCCCCACAGCCACACGACGGCGGCCCCCATGATCGCTCCCAGGACAAAGGCTTTACTCGTTCGCATCGAAGTCCTCCTCGTTTGCGATTTCAGGACGGGTCCCGCCCGCCTCGGCGCTAGCGCGCTCGTGAGCAATTCAGGCCACTCGAACTGCGTGCCGACGATGCGACTACGACATGATCGCCATAGCCCAGCAATCGCCCGCAGCACCCATGTCTTGCCGACCCCGCTTTCGCCTACAATCACTTGGTCCTCCCCAGCGCGCTATCCATTCTCATTCGACGCCTCTCCGATAGTCATACACGCTGAGCGCCCTCAGATTCGGCCCATCAGGAACAGAATCAGGACAACAATGGTACGCCAACTCGCGGTACGTTCGTTGTTGGCGGCTGCGCCTCAACCACGAGCGGCGCAAGCGTGAGGCCGAACGCGAGAACGAGCCGATCAGCCGCATGGGATGTCTCGTTTGGGATAGCTGGCGGGAGTCTAGCAGACCTGAACCTGCCCGATTTGGTGGACACCCCAGATCGCACGGAAGTGCGGTAGGAGTGTGTCATGGCCAAACGCAAGCGGCGGGCATTCACGACGGAATTCAAGGCGCAGGCCGTTCGGATTGTCCGAGAGAGCGGTAAGTCCGTGGGCGTCGTCGCGCGAGAACTGGATCTGACGGAGACGGCGCTGCGGAGTTGGGTGCGGCAGGCGGCGATCGACGCCGGCCGCGGGGCGCCGGGAGCGCTCACCGCCGAGGAGCGGGAGGAGCTCGGGCGGCTGCGGCGCGAGAACCGGACGTTGCGGATGGAGCGCGACATTCTAAAAAAAGCGACGGCCTTCTTCGCGAAGGAGCACCCGTGAGGTTCGCGTTCATCGTCGCGGAGAAGGCCGGCTTCCCGGTCCGGCTGCTGTGCCGCACGCTGCAAGTCTCGCGCGCGGGGTTCTACGCCTGGCACACCCGCCCGCCGGCACCGCGGGCGCAAGCGGACGCCCGGGTGGGCCTCGAGATCGCGGCGATCCATGCCGAGACCCGGCAGCGCTACGGCAGCCCGCGGATTCACGCCGAGCTGGCGGACCGCGGCTGTCGCACGAGTCGAAAGCGCGTGGCGCGGCTGATGCGGGTCCGCGGGTTGGCCGCCCGGCGCCGTCGGCGGTTCCGGGTGACGACGCAGTCCCGACATTCGTTTCCGATCGCGCCCAACGTCTTGGCGCGCCAGTTCGAGCGGGCCGCGCCCGATCAAGCGTGGGTGACCGACATCACCACATCCCCACGGGCGAGGGCTGGCTCTACCTGGCGGTGATCCTCGATCTCTGCTCGCGCTTCGCCGTCGGCTGGGCGCTGAGCGAGCGACCTGTTGCTTCGCGGGTCCACTGGGAAGTGCGGGTCAATCTTGAGTTGCTGAGTCTGGCGTGGACGATGCACACTCAGACCGTTTGACGTCGCGGTCCTTCCAAAGAGTAACTGCCCGTCCTCGGGGGCAGTTGGAGGCCCCGGCCCGCATCAGTAGTTCTCGACGCAATCACATCGCTTTCGTGCCTCGGGTCGTCGTGAGAGCGATGCGCCACGTGAGCATCATTAACTTAATTCCGGGAGGATCAGAGCATGATCGGAGGAAATCGAAGGTATTGGTCCGTTGTCGTCACATGCCTTGTGCTCTTGATCGCGCGGGAAGGTCAGGCGGCCATCATCGATGGCGCCAAGGAGGGCACCGGACCCGTGCGAAGCCCGGATGGGAAATTCGTGGTTTCGGTCACGCCGAGGCCGGTGACGCACCTCGACACGATAGCGCCGGCCGACCTGCAGCTGCTGAAGACGGAGTACCCGAAGTGGACCTTCACCACCACGGCGGCGGGGACGGGGACGTTCAACGTCCTCCAGTATGATCCCTTCGCCCTAACCACCCTGGGCGGGGCGGACTTCACAGTCCTCTACGACGACCAGGTCGCGACGGCGAGGACCGACTACGACTGGGTCCAGATCGCCCATCCCCAGAACTGGGGCTCGCGTGACAGCAAGGACTTTGTCGATTCGAAATTTTCGAACTTTCCCTTCTACAGCAATTACATACCCAGCAGCCTGCCCACGCTCATGACCCCGACTTCGTTCTTCGGTCCCGGCATCTGGCTCAACAAGGATGGAAAGCATCCACAGCAGGAGATCCAGAACCCGGCCGGCGGGGGCGACGTCCCGGCGGGCGACCTCCTCTTTGTGGACGAGCCGTTCTGCAGCTACAGCTGCGTACCGCCCGGAGGCTTCTCGGCAATCGACTTCGACTTGTTCCTGGTCACCTTCACCTGGAACAACATGCTGGGCGCGGGGGCGGCGGGAACGGTCACGATCCTCGACGGGATGGACTGGGGAGTTCGCATCGACCCCGCTCCGGTCTCCGAACCGGCGAGCCGCCTGCTGCTGTTCGCGCTCGGCCTCGTCACGCTGACAATCGCCAGGAGGAGACGCGAGCCGGCCCTGTGCCGGAAGTGTCAGCGGTCGCCACGAACCCGATCGGGGCAGGTGAGGCGGCCGATTGCCTCAGTGAGATGTACGACAAGCCATCCTCGATGATCTAGGCTAACCGCGTCGGACGCGCTCGGGCGACTGCTCAATGCAACAACTGCGGCGACCGCACGGTGACCTTTCGGGCCGCTTCGTAGATTGCCGGGTTCCTGAACGCCACCGTCGATCGACGTCGAAGGGGCTAACTGACTCTCATCACGTCTCGAGAGTCTCGACCGGCGAGCAAGGTCACTTAATTAATTCTTGGGGACATCCAGGGGCACGATGGCCCAGCCAATCGCGCGCAGCAGCGCGTCGACCTTCGAGGTCAAGCGGCGATCGGCCTGGCGCCGTTCGGCCTCATAGGGTCCGGAACGTGCCCGTCGTGCTGTGACGCGGCGATTGAGGAGCACTCGAACGGTCCCGTTCCCGGCGAACCCTCGCTTGAGATGCTCGTAGAGATGCGCGCGGCCGCCTGCGACGATAATGAACTGCCGAACCATCTTCGGTGGGTCGTCGGGCCGTTTCGCCACCGCGTCACGGCGCCCGGGATGACGCGCCGACGCGGCCTGCGTCAGGAACCGCGAGAGCGAGGTCCACGTCGCGCTGCCGCAGGCGGGGCACGTCGGGGAGCCAATTTCAAAGCACTCGTCGCAATCGAGACACAGGGCGAGCTGTCGCAGCGGGAGATGCGCACGTGGCGCAAGTTGTCGCGCCCGGCTGATCATCGATGTGTGACTCCCGGAACCGGTCCAGGGCCGCGCGGACTCTCGGCAGCAACGGTCACTTCTGCAGGGCGCCCAACCCTTAGCCGTCTCACGAGCTCGTAGAGCGCGCTTTTGCCACCGCGATAGCCAGCGAGCCGGACGCGCCGCAGAATTTCGGCTCCCGAGAGGTCAGCATCCTCGCGCAGCCACTGCGTGACTTGAGGCGCGTATTGCGTCACCGTGGACGGGCGGCCACGAGGCTGTGGAGTCCGTCCCTTGCCCTCCTCCTGCGTCACCTGTTGGAGCCCTCCATGGCAGAACTCCAGGGCAAATCCGATACCGGAATCGAATTTCCGAGATATCAGTAACTTCTGAGACATTGACCAGGAGCTAGCCTGGAGAGTTTTTGTCCGGACAGATCATTCTGGAGCCAGTATCGCCAGCCCACTCTCGACGGTTTTCGGAACGATCTCGAAGGCGTTATGCGGACCGGGGATGCGAGCGGTTTCGATCCTCGGCGGCCGAGGCGCGTTGCGCCATGTGCCGCCTGGATCGTCCTATGCGGGTCCTGGTGTCTGGTCAGAATTGCCCAGGGGCTATTTAGGCAGGAGGCCGGTCTTGTTCGACAGCGACGACAGATACTGTACTGACGCCCTCTAGTCGTGGAGGACGATGTTCAGGAGGGAGCTATGAACGTTCAAACCGCCGTTGTATTCAATGAAGCCCAGCTTCCGAAACTTGTTCATGAAGAAACTCACCCTGGACCGCGTCGTCCCGACCATTTCGGCCAGGGTTTCCTGACTGATCCTGGGCACGACGGGCTCATGCTGTCCGTCTTTGCCGAAGCGGGTCAGTAACAACAGAATCCGCGCCAGCCGTTTCTCGCTGGAATTGAAAAGCTGATCAACCAGGTCCTCTTCGATCCGAACATTCCGAGACAGCAGGTACGCCATGAAGAGCTCTGACAATGCGGGTTCATTGTGGAGCATCCGGACCATTGTTTCTTTTTGGAGTCGAAGGATGGAGCACTCCGTCATCGCGGTCGCGGTGGCCATGCGAAGCGGCTGCCCCGCGAGGCTACCTTCACCAAAAAAATCCCCGCTCCCCAAGATCGCGACAACCGCTTCCTTCCCGCGACTGGAGAGGACCGTCAGCTTCACCTTGCCCTTCTCAATGTAAAACACCGCGTCCGCGGGACTGCCCTGCGAGAAGACGGTGGCTTTCTTTGGGTAATCCTTGGTGGTTCCGCCGCGGGCTTTCGCAAGGTACATCCTGAGATCGAGTGGCGCGTCTTTTTTCTGTGCCATGAGCCGGCCCCCTATCTAAGTGGGGTTTTCAGTGGGAATTTCGACGTGGACCTCTTGATGGTCACCTCGCTATGGATGTCTTGTGGGACACGCCCTTCTAGCTTGAAATCTAGCTCTGCGACTCAGGCGAAGTCAACAAGGTGGCGGTTGGATAGTGTCTCAGTTGGAGAGACATTACCAGGGGTTAACGGCCAATCGGGCGCAAGGAACTGACTCGAGGCAGATCCGGTTCGCGCCACACAGGTCCTTCTCGACGTCAGCGGCTCGTCGTCAGCGGCTTTGAGGTTCTCGAGTATTCAGCCGCTGCTTCACTGGCAAGCGCCACGCTGGACCGACCTCCGCGGTGGCCCCGGCGGATTGAGCATGCTCAGCCCCAAGATCGCTACGTGGCGACATGGACCGAACTGGCGACGCGGGTGCGGCCCCGGCGGCGCGCATGGTTGGGGAGTCGCCACGAGCCGCCCCTCGCTCGGTCGACAGCATTCATGTGCGCGAGCCGCTCCGCCCCTTGAGCCACGGCGGCGGCGATTGTCAGGAAGCGGTCATGTGATTCCTCGATGGTCTCTCCCCCGTAGTCGCAGATCCGCCATCGCCATTCAGGACGGGCCGCGGTCGAAAATGCCGTCACTTGCATGCTGGCTACCTCTCTCCATACTGGCTCCGGATCGATACGGCGAAACTGAACATCTCTTCCCGGTAAAGAGAGGAGACGCTAGCCGATCTCGAGGCGGAGTTTTGTGAGCTTCTTGGGATCTGAGAGCCATTCCGCCTCTATGGCAGCGTCCACCGAGCGATGGTCCCGTCAGTCAACTCGTTCACGCGTCCCGCCACGTTGCCGGCGGTGCTTCTGGCAACCCTCGGGGCTTGTGTGACCGGTGCTACCGGGTTAGGTCCACCGACCCTGCCATCGAGAGCCACTCGTCGCCCAGTCGCCGCCTGTCGCCATTCCCGCCGACCCCTGTACGGTCCTCCGTCTCACGCTCGTCTCGTATTGGAGGCCCGCGTCGCGCCTACGCCGGAGTCCTCTCAGAATCCCTTCCGTCGCATGCACGTGCGATATGTCGCCTGATACGCGGCATCCGTGATCCCATCGGTCGCCATCCCAGTAAGCTGGGGATCCGAGGACTCCATGCGGATCGGCCCGACCCACGTGGTCCACGTCGCCGCACTGTCCGTCCGGGCCGACTCCACGCGCACATAGTCCTTGGTCGTCGGCGTGGCGGTGCCCGCCTTCACGGCGACTTGCGCGTCCGCGTTGCAGAGGGTGAAATCGGCTGCCGTCGGCGTCTGGGCATACACGCTAACCGCCGCCGAGACAAGGCTCGCCACGATGGCGCCAACAAGAGCACGCGTCACGTTCCGCATGGAGCACCTCCTGAGAGCAGTCACGGCCCGACGACCACCGACTTCACGAACAGCGCGGCCGCCTCAAAGTCCGTCCTGCCTGATACCGATCAAACTTATACTTGATATATAACTCATATAATGATACCGTGACCGAGTCAAGCGGAATCGCGAGAGGGAGGCGGCGGCCAACGCTCCCCGCCCCCGGAGAAGGAGGACGGATCATGGAGCTCGGAATGTTCGTCTCGTGGGTGGTCGTGGGGTTGCTGGCTGGCGGGCTGGCCGAGTTCGTGATGAAGGATGGAGGGTACGGGCTGATCGGGGATCTGGGGCTCGGTCTGGTCGGGAGCGTCGTGGGGGGCTGGATCTTCTGGGCCCTGGGCGTCTCTGCGGGCGGGGGGCTCTTCCCGACGGTGTTCGTCGCTTTCGTCGGGGCGGTCATCGTGATCGTCGCCCAGCGGAAGGTCTGGGCGCACGCCTAGGAACGTGAACCTCACATCCCGGGTGACCCGGTCGCGCTTCGACCTGGTCACGCTTCATGGCCCGGGTGAAGTCCATCGCAGGAGGAGCGTATGAAGATTCGTCCGTTGCATGATCGGCTTCTGGTGGAGCGGCTCGAGGAGAAAGAGGTCAAGAAGGGCGGGATTATCATCCCGGACACGGCCAAGGAGAAGCCCCAAGAGGCCAGGGTGATCGCCGTTGGCACCGGCAAGGTCACCGACGAGGGCAAGAAGATCCCGCTCGACGTGAAGGCCGGGGACAAGATCCTGTTCGGGAAGTACTCCGGCTCCGAGGTGAAGATCGACGACAAGGAGTACCTGATCATGCGCGAGGACGACGTCCTCGCCATTCTCCAGTAAGAAGGAGGAACGCGACCCATGCCAAAGCAGCTCAAGTTTGACGAGGACGCCCGGGCGGCGCTGCTCAGGGGCGTCAACATCATGGCGGCGGCCGTGAAGGCCACGCTCGGCCCGAAGGGCCGCAACGTCGTCATCGACAAGAAGTTCGGCAGCCCCACGATCACCAAGGACGGCGTCGCCGTCGCCAAGGAGATCGAGCTGAAGGACCCCTACGAGAATATGGGCGCCCAGATGCTGAAGGAGGTCGCCTCCAAGACCTCCGACATCGCGGGTGACGGCACGACGACCGCGACGGTCCTGGCCCAGGCGATCTTCCGGGAGGGGCTCCGCAACGTCACCGCGGGCGCCAATCCCGATGGGGCTCAAGCGCGGCATCGAGGCGGCGGTGGAAGCGGTGACCGACGAGCTGAAGAAGGTCTCGAAGTCCACGAAGGACAAAAAGGAGATCGCCCAGGTCGCGACGATCGCCTCGAACAACGACAAGACGATCGGCAACTTGATCGCCGAGGCGATGGAGAAGGTCGGCAAGGACGGCGTCATCACCGTCGAGGAGTCGAAGTCGGCTGACACGGTCCTGGATTTGGTCGAAGGCATGCAGTTCGACCGCGGCTACCTCTCGCCGTACTTCGTGACGGACGCCGAGCGCATGGAGGTCGTGTTCGAGGACGCCCTCGTCCTCATCTACGAGAAGAAGATCAGCGTGATGAAGGACATGCTCCCGCTGCTGGAGCAGGTCGCCCGGGCCGGCAAGCCCTTCCTGATCATCGCCGAGGACATCGAGGGCGAGGCGCTGGCGACCCTGGTCGTGAACAAGCTCCGCGGCACACTGCACTGCGCCGCCGTCAAGGCGCCGGGCTTCGGCGACCGTCGCAAGGCCATGCTCGAGGACATCGCCACTCTGACCGGCGGCAAGGCGATCACGGAGGACCTCGGGATCAAGCTCGAGAACATCAAGCTCGAGGACCTCGGGAAGGCCAAGAAGGTGGTCCTCGACAAGGACAACACCACGATCGTCGAGGGCGCCGGCAAGACGAAGGAGATCGAGGGCCGCATCAAGCAGATCCGAGCCCAGATCGAGGAGACCACGTCGGACTACGACCGCGAGAAGCTGCAGGAGCGGCTGGCGAAGCTGGCCGGCGGCGTGGCGGTGATCAAGGTCGGGGCGGCCACCGAGACGGCGATGAAGGAGAAGAAGGCGCGCGTCGAGGACGCGCTGAATGCGACCCGCGCCGCCGTCGAGGAGGGCATCGTGCCGGGCGGCGGCGTGGCGCTGCTGCGCGCGTCCAAGGCCATCGACCGGGTGAAGGCCGAGGGCGACGAGAAGGTGGGCGCCATGATCGTCAAGCGGGCGCTCGAGGAGCCCATCCGCCAGATCGTCGAGAACGCCGGCCTCGAGGGCAGCGTGATCGTCGAGAAGGTGAAGAGCGAGACGGCGCCGAACCGCGGCTACGACGCGGACAGCATGGAGTACGTCGACATGGTGCAGGCGGGCATCATCGACCCGACCAAGGTCGAGCGGGTGGCGCTGCAGAACGCGGCGTCGATCGCGTCGCTGCTGCTCACAACCGAGGCGCTCATCACGGATATCCCGGAGGAGAAATCGGCGGCCGCACCGGCGATGCCGCACGGTGACATGTACTAACTCGACGAGTTCAATCGGCGCGATGCACTGACGGGAAGGCGGGCCTCGATCGGTTATCCCGACCGCGGCCTGTCTCCGGCCAGAGGTCCGGTTCAGGCATGAGGCGCGGTACTCGTAATGTACGTCATGCGGCGTCAGAAGGACGAGGCCGCTGTGATGCTCAGTGTTGTACCAGGGGAAGAAGACGTGGCAGTGGGCGCGGGCGTCCTGGATGGAGCGAACCGCGCCGGGAACGGCGGCCGGTACTTCAGCGTCTTGATGCGCCGGTAGAGCTTGCCGAGGCCAAGGTGGCAGTGGGCGACGAGCGGGCGCATTCCGCGCGGCTCGGCTAGTGCCAGCGCCTCGGCGGGCGAGGAGAAGGGAAGCGTGGCGACGCCGAGAAGCCGGTGCGGATGGCGCTGAACGATCTCAGCTAGTCCGTCGTTGGCGAGCCGCGCGAGCCGCAGCTCTTCCTCGGGATGAGCCCGCCCACCATGGGAAACGACAGTGTCAGGACCTGCAGGTCGATCCCGTGCCGGTCCAGCGCCTCGAGCTGCTGCGCCATGTCCCAGAGGACGTCGATTCCGTCGTCCGCTGCCTGCACGCAGGTGCGCATGGCGAGCGGACTCGAGCCGTCTCCCTTTGGCACCGAGCGGGATGAAGATACGCCTGCCGGAACTCCTGGGTCGCGAAGTGAGCGCAGAGATCGATCCGCAGTCCAGAGTTCCTTACCTGTCGAGCCAGAGACGGGCCAGGGTCGAGCTCCCGTACCCAAAGTTTCCGCGCAGGTCCAGCTGACCGATGTTCCGCAAGTGGGGCTGCCAGAGCGCGAACCCCGCGTCGAAGGGCATCCACATCCGCAGGACCTGGTCGTGCTCCCGGGCAACGATCTTCTTGGTGATGGCGCGTTGCTCGGCACGATCCCGGGTTTGCCGCAGCTTGGTGGCGAGCTCGTCGATGACGGGATCGGCGACGCGGAAATAGTTCTTCGGCGATTTCGAGTGGATGTACTGATACGTCCGCTCGTCGAGGCTCACGGCGTATCCGGTCTGGAACCCCCAGGCCGTACCCTCCCATTTCCCTTCGGCATAGCGGCCAAAGTAGGTCGTGTAATCGTTCTTAGTGATGGTCAGCTCGATGTTGAGGTTCCGCTTCAGATCCTGCTGCACCAGCTGGATCTGGGACGTCATCTGGGGAAAGTATTCGTAGTAGAAAAGCGTCGTCTTGAGCCCGTTCGGATACCCCGCCTCCGCCAAGAGCTTCTTCGCTTCCTCCGGACGATACTGCCAGTACGGGCCGAGGTCGGCGGCGGTAGGAAGTTCGTCCTGGAAATAGAAATACGGAATCCCCCAGCCGAGAATCGCATGTCCTTCATAGAGGGTGTCCACCTGCTTTTGCCGGTCGATGGCCATCGAGATGGCCCGGCGCACCCGCACGTCGTTGAAGGGCGGCTTGTCCTGACTCAGGGTCAGGCCGAACGGCGAGAGGACCGTGGTGACCTCCTGGACGACGGCCGTCGGGTTGGTCTTGAGCAGCGCCTTCACATCGGCGAGGCTCTGGAGCCCCAGGATATCGCTCTGCCCGGTCCGGAAGGCCGCCCAGCGCGTGGCCGCATCAGGGGTCGAGAGGATGCGGTACTCGTTGAGGTACGGATAGCCCTTGTCAAAATAGTCCGGGTTGCGGACGAGGACCACTTTGACCTTGCGGTCGTGCTCCTTCAGGATGAAGGGGCCCGTCCCGATCATGCGCTTCTTTAGATCGCCGTCTTCTTCCAGCACCTCGCGCGGGAAGATGACGGTCACAGCCTCCGCCACGTTCTGCGGGAACATGGTATTCGGCGTCTTGAGATGGATGCGAATGGTGTACCGGTCCGGGGTCGTCATGCCCTCGATTTCCTGGAACGTGAACGACTGCACCCCCTCCTTGGCATACGCCTCGTAGCAGTACTTGATGTCGTCGGCTACAAGCTCCCGCCCGTTGAGCGGGGGCACGTTGTGCCATCTCACGCCCTGGCGCAGCTTGAACGTCCATGTCCTGGCATCGGCGCTCCCCTCCCACGTCTCCGCGAGGTCGCCCTTGAGCGTGAGATCGGAGCTGTTCCTGGCTTCGTCGGCGAACGGATAGCGGAGCAGGCGGTTGTAGGTGAGCGTCGCGATCTGAAAGAGACCTACCGAGTTCGTCAGGCGTGGATCGAGCACGGGCGGATCCCAGGCCGAGGCGCGCATCAGGAGGCCCCCGCGCTTCGGGGGTTTATTACTGGCCGGGAGCCACGAGGCATAGGGCGAGGGAGGGTGGGCCAAGGCGCGTGAGCGACTCATCCCGACGATGAGGCCGGTCGCTCCGACGCTTCCCCACCCAGTGCGCTTAAAGAAGTCGCGTCGTTTCATGGACTGCGGAGCAACTCCCCGGGCCTGGTCATTGATGGGCATCGCCGATCTCCTTCTCGTTCTCACCGTTCCAGGGTTCCCAGCCATCGAAGAGGTGAGCACATTGGCGATGGAGGTCAGGAGACACCGCTGAAGGATTAGGACCCGAGCCAGGGCATCGCTGCCTCCCTGAGGCGTCGGACGGCTGCGGCGTTGTGGCCCGGATCCTAGGTGAGGAAGACCGAACGGTCAAGAACGAACATCGGAGCAACTTTGCCTGCCCTCTCGGCCGTGGATCAGTCGTGTGGCTGCGGGTCTCGCCCCATCCGGGGCTTGCGCAGGGTCAGCGGTCAGGTCGCGGGCGGGAGCGCGGGTATCGCTTCCGGGGCGCTCTATGCATCGAACGCCTCATTGGGGCGAGGCGCTTCAAACTAGCCTGTCTATGGTGGCCACAACCCGCTACGCCCGACGTTGACGATGGTGTTCGCCGTGTCGGGCCGCGCTGTCGCAGCGTAGTTGGCCTGCGCATCGTCGCGCCACTGTGATCGAACCGCGGTATGTCGTGACAGGACGTGGAAAAATTGGTGCGCAGGCACCTTCATGCCTTGTTCGTCTCTTTCTTAGGAATCCCGTTTTCTTGCCTGTTTACGTGATGAGGCCGCTGAGACGACTCAATTCTTCGTCGAGCCGGCGTCCTTTGCCATAATGAATCGCTACAGCCATTCCTCGCTGGCATCCTCGCCAGGCTTTGCGACTCAGGAGACCACCGATGCGCAAGACGTTCCTGACGATCACCGCTTTGGCCCTGGTGCCGCTCGGCACCGTCGCGTGCGTCTCGAAGAGCGAGTACACGAAGGCGATCGAATCAGCCGAGGTCCGGTACAACGCCCTCGAGGCACAGAACGCGCGCCTCAAGGGCGATCTCGCGGACGCCGGTAAGCGCAACGAGCAGCTGACGGCCGATCAAGCTCAGCTGGAGCGCACGCTGGCGTTGAAATCTGGGGAGCTGGGCAAGAGCACCGTAGACCTGCGCCAGCGCATCGGCGCGCTCGAGGGCGACAACGCCCGGCTCACGCGGGAGCTGGCCGAGTCGACCAAGGCGCGCGAGGAGAAGGTGCGCGAGATCAGCTCGACCTACGAGCAGCTTGTCAAGAAGATGAAGGGGGAGATCGACAAGGGGCAGGTGACGATCTCCGAGCTGAAGGGCAAGCTCACCGTCAACATGGTCGACGCGATCCTCTTCGATTCCGGCAAGGCCGAGGTGAAGCAAGAAGGGCTCATCGTTCTCGGCAAGGTGATCGAGATTCTCAAACCGGTGAAAGACAAGTCGATTCGTATCGAGGGGCACACGGACAACAAGCCGATCGTGGGCCCGCTCGCCCAGCGCTATCCGACCAACTGGGAGCTATCCGCCGCGCGCGCGATCAACGTCGCCCGCTATCTCCAGAAGCAGGGCATCGAGCCGACCAAGCTCTCCGCCGCCGCCTTCAGCGAGTTCAAGTCGGTGGCTGACAACTCGACGCTGGAAGGCCGCGCCAAGAATCGACGCATCGAGATCGTCCTCGTGCCGAAGGAGTGAACGAAAGCACCGAGGGGCTAGCGACTCACCATAGCTAACCCCTCGGTTTCTCAGTTGGTTGCCGGGGGTCGGATTTGAACCGACGACCCTGGGGCGTCATTCAAAACCCGTCTGAGCACCAGTGAGGGTGACAGCGCCACCCTGAAGACCCGAGAGGATCGGGGAGCGTTCGCCCACGTCGAGCCCGGCGCACAATCAGAGCGTGAGCCGAGAAGCGAGTTCGGCGTGAGCCCGAACGGAACGGCGAACTTATCCACGACCGCGCCCTCTCTCAGGCCGAAATCCCGGCTGACATGAATACCGCGATCGACTCAAGACCGACGATGGGGGATGTCCCCGGCTTTCCTGCGGCGGGACTCCGTGGGATAAGGCAGTATCCAGGGTGCTGAGCGCAGGGGGCAAGGGGTTGTGATCAGCGACCCAGCCTACAGCTGGGATGGGAGGGAGTCGGAATGAGCGCAGCCAAAGAGATCGGGCATATCGTCCTCACGTCACCGACGTCGAACGGTCTACCAGATTCTATCGGCCATGCAGCGCTACCTCGAGCCTGCGGTGTACGTAAACGCGCTTGGTGGACCGGACGACGGGGACGCGTCCGTGAAGCCTCGAGCGCCTCGCCGCGATCAAGAGGGCATACGATCCCGACAATTTCTTCCGCATGAACCAGAACATCAGGCCGGCACGATGACGCCGGGACACCTCGGCGACCGGTACCGCCTGAGAACAGGAGGCTCGTGATGGCAAGAGTCGCCTCTCTGTCCGACGCGGTGACCACGCTCGCCGGCACGTTCAGGGGACAGCTTCTCCGTGCCGGGGACGCCGGCTACGACGACGCGAGAAAGGTCCATAACGGACTCATCGACAAGCGACCCGCGCTCATCGCCCGGTGCCACGGGCTGGCTGACATCGTCGACGCCGTGAAGATGGCTCGCGAGCAAAAGCTCGAGGTCGCCGTCCGCGGCGGCGGCCACAACGTGGCCGGGCGCGCCACCGTCGACGGTGGCCTGATGATCGACCTCTCCCCAATGAAGGGCATCCACGTCGATCGGAAAGCTGGCATCGCCCGCGCCCAGCCGGGACTCACGTGGAACGAGTTCAACCGGGAGACGCAGGTGCACGGGCTCGCCACGACAGGCGGCGTCGTGTCGACCACCGGTATCGCGGGGCTCACCGTCGGGGGTGGCTTCGGCTGGCTGATGGGCAAGCATGGCCTTGCGCTCGACAATCTGTTGGCGATCGAGCTCGTCCTGGCCGACGGGCGGATCGTCACCGCGAGCGCAGACGACACCCCCGACCTTTTCTGGGCCGTGCGAGGCGGCGGCGGCAACTTCGGGGTAGCCTCGTCGTTCGAGTTCCGCGCGCATCCGGTCGGGCCGATCGTCACCGGCGGTCTCGTCGCCCACCCCTTTACCGCCGCCGCGGACGTGCTCCGCTTCTACCGTGACGTGACCGCGTCGGTCCCGGACGAGCTCACCGTGTTCGCGGGACTGATCCATGCTCCCGACGGATCGGGCACGAAGCTGGCCGCGATGGTCGTCTGTCACTCCGGGCCGCTCGATGCGGGCGAGAAAGCCGTGCAACCCATCAAGAAGTTCGGGGTGCCGATCCTGGACACCATCGGCCCCATGTCGTACTCCCAGGTCAACTCGATGCTGGACGCGGCCTACCCACGCGGGGCGCTCAACTACTGGAAGTCGAACTTTCTGTCCGCATTGAGCGACGAGGCGATTCGCACGATGATCGACTGCTTCGCGAAATGTCCGACGCCGATGGGGCAGCTGCTGCTCGAGCACTTCCACGGTGCTGTCACGCGCGTCGGGGTCACCGCGACCGCCTTCCCCCATCGCGCGCCGGGCTACAACCTGCTGGTGCTCTCGGAGTGGCTCGATCCGAAGGACACTCAGGTCTGCACCGCCTGGGCCCGGGACTCCTACACCGCGATGCAGCGGTTCATGGGCAGCGGCCGCTACGTCAATTACCTCGGAGACGACGAACCGAGTGATGCGGTGGCGGCGGCGTATGGACCGAACTATCGGCGACTCCAGCAGATGAAGGCAAAGTACGATCCCGAAAACTTCTTCCGCCTGAACCAGAACATCCACCCGCAGGCGTAGCGCGGGAGATCGGTCGGACGACCGGGGTCAGCCATGAGCCGGCCGACCCCGGAGCATCGCGGCCGTCGGCAGATACCCGTTCCAGGCAGGCTCCGTGGCGTCAGTCAGGGACCGTGTGAGCAATGACAGTGGACGAAGTCTTCCAGGTTGGTGAGAAGGGTCATTCAATCACGCTCTTTCTAGTTGAGAACTGTCTCGTTACGGGGCCAACATCAGATCTTCTCGCGCCCCTCTACGGCTGGTTCACCGAAGGCTTCGACACGGCCGACCTCCGAGACGCGAAGGCGTTGCTGGACGAGTTGTCCACAGCGTCGAAGTGAGATCGCATGCCCTCATCGCCCACTGCCACCTCGGCCTCGGCAAGCTCTGCGCGCGCGGCGGCCGGCCGGAGCAGACCCGAGCGCACCTGTCCGCGGCCGTCGACCTTTACCGCACTAAGGAGATGACCTTCTGGCTGCAGGTAGAGTCGGCACTGGCGTCTGCGTGATGAAAACGTAAACCGTCATTCGACAAGGAGAGCGCCAATGAAGCCGTTCCAACTTCCGCGATGGAAGTTCTCGAGCTGCTGCGGTCACGAGGGCGGATATGACAACGTGCATGAGGGCGGCTCGCGCCCTGGCGCGACGCGGCGTGACTTCATCAAGAGCGCTGCGGCAGGCATCGCAGGACTGTCGGCGGTGACCGCGCTTCCGGTCGATGCCGTCGCGCAGGGTCGCACCTATCCACCGCCGCCGCCGTCGACGAGCCCGGTCGATGGGCTGATCGACTTCCACGTCCATACCGCGCCCGACGTGTTCGGACGCGCCCTCGCCGACGACGAGGAGGCTCAGCTCTCGAAAGATCGGGGGATGGAAGCGGTGGTGCTCAAGAGCCACACGGCTCTCACCGCGGATCGCGCGTGGATCGCGCGCCGGCGCGTCCCCGGCATGAAGATCTTCGGCGGCATCACCCTCAACGGCTCTGCCGGCGGGATCAACGTCGATGCTGTCCGGTGGATGTGGCGGATGCAGGGCGGGTACGGCCGCGTCGTGTGGTTCCCGACATTCGACGCGAACAACCACGTCACACGGCTCAAGGAAGCACCCTCCGGCATCAAGGTCGTCGGCGACGACGGCAAAGTGCTACCGGCCGTGCGCGAGGTCCTGAAGGAGTGCGCCGCGCAGAAACTCGTCGTCGAGACTGGGCACTCGTCCGGAGAGGAAGCCCTGGCGATCATCGAGGCGGCGCGTGATGCCGGCTGCGACCGCATCGTCGTCACCCACGCGGAATTCGAGGTCATCGGGATGACCGTGGAGCAGATGAAGAAAGCCGCGTCGATGGGCGCCAAGATGGAGATCGCCACCCTCGGCGCACTGTCCGGGCCGCAGGCGCATCTCGCCTTCATGCGGAATTCGAAGAACATCTCGTTCAAGGAATCGTCGGATCACATCAAACAAGTCGGCACCTCCCACTTCATCATCTCGACCGATCTCGGCCAGACGGCGAATCCGTCGCCGCCAGACGGGCTCGCCTGGCACATCGCCGGGCTGATGTCCCAAGGGATCACGAAGGAGCAGATCCAGACGATGGGACGCGAGAACCCCGGCAAGCTGCTGATGGGGTAGTGCGGGCGCGCCGCCGGACTGCGCGATTCCGCGATTTGTGGGGACGAGGGTAGACCTGTCCCGTAGAGACACCCGAAACGACGCCAGTGGCTGCCGACGCCACCCCGCCCGCGTGGAATGGCTATCTGCTCACGGTCAGCTGTTCGTGTGGGGTTGTGTTTGAGAGGGGTGAACGCAGGACTCCCGCCTCACCGTCACTGCAGGCCAGCACTTTGGAGCACCTATTTCAGGCGCGCGCACGACTCGGCTCAACCGAGGATGGCAGGAAGCTATCGGGGCCGACGGAGACACCTCCTGATGACCTGTCCGACCTGGCTGCGCCCAGCATGGCCGGGTGGGCGCCTCCGCACGCCTCGTCTCAGTGTCTGGTCCCGCTCACCTGGGGGAGTGATCCTGAAAGATCGCAGCCTCGGCCGCCTCAAGGCTCCCAAAAATCGAGAATACGACATTGAAGCGGGACACCTCAAAGATCTCGGCAACTATAGGCTGGAGTGCCGCCACGGCAACCTTGTATCCGTTTACTCTTGCTACCAGTGCCAATGTCATTAGGAGCCGCAACCCGTTACTGCTCACATACTCGAGATGTTGCATATCGAGGACAAGTCCATTCGTTCTTGGGTGGTGCACATGACCAAGTAAGGCCGCCTCGATCGCAGGCGTCGTCCCATGGTCCAGTCTGCCCGATATCTCAACTGTGAGGCACCCGTTTCCGCGCGCGTAAACCGCCACACGACTGTTTGACACAAGCGGCGGAATGCTCCACCAAATGACTGCCTTGACCCAATGCTGTCTGTCATCACCGTGACCGTTGGTCAGTCTTACGCCCTGAGCCTCCAGTAGCCGAAGACCACGGCGCCCCATAACCATGGGGTCGCTGTCAAGTAACCGGCCGGAACTGACTAAGGTGTCGCGAAGATCGTAGCCTCTACCGGCGTCGTGCACAGTGACCTCAACAAAACGGCGTGTTGCGTGCACAGTGAGGCTGACCCGTCCTTCTCTCGCATGGCGGAACGCATTGTCAATGAGTTCAGTCATCGCCGTCTCAAAGAGACGTAGTCGTTCAGCAGTAGGATGCATATACCGCCCAACGCATTGAGCGATGCGCGCAAACAACTCAGCAGGGATAGGCTCGATGCGATGGCGCTCCAAATGATAGGGGCCGATTTTCAGATCACCACGAGCTAAGAGGTCATCGACGAGCTTTTCAACCGTCGTGTCGTCTTTCTGTGTAAGCGTACAGGAGCGCAGATTCTTCAGGCGGGGTGGTACCTCGTAACCCTCGTCAACGATCACAGGGACTAACGTGCGCTTCTGATCGATAAACGTAGCTGTCCAATCAAAGCTGGATTCGAACGTAAGCCAACCTTTGTCTTTTGACTGGTGGCTGAGTACCAACAGTACTGCAATGCTATGTTCGAGACCGCGCTCGATTGAGGCCGGGACGTTGTCACCGAAGCGCAAGACGGCTTCGTCGAAGAACACGACGAGCCCGCGACGCGTAAGACTGTTGTGCAACCACCGCGCCCATTCAATGTCTTCGTGCGCGTACGAGATGAAGACATCGAAAAGAGGGAAATCCATGTCATCCGCTCACAGGCTGTGATCGACGCTGAGAGACTGGCGCGACACCATGAGTTGCGCGGCTGCACAGCTGACGCGGTGCGCTCTCAACGGGGCCTTTATACCACCTATGCTCCACCATTGCAGAGTAGCCGATAACGCATTCTCGTCTCCTTCTCGACCGTGGGCAACGGCAGGTCTGCTCCTCGACTCGCTAGGCAGATGGGGCGTGAGATCGCTGTTCGCTGACGCCAGTACCACTGTAGTCGGCCGGGCTCCGTATGCCAACGCGCCGAGTGCGGCGCCGGACGATTGTGATCGTCGATCCACTGCCCGAGCTGAGCCACCACGCTTTCCGCCTAGCGCAGTCGTGGGCGCTCACGTAATCGCGCTTGAAGGTATGCACAAAGGCTTCCGCCGGGCCGTTGCTCTCGGGGCTGTACGCCGGCGTCGTGATCGGGACCAGACCCAGCTCGTGACCGTAGAGGACGGAGGCTGTGGCGAGTGTACTGCGGGCCGTTGTCGGAGAGCCACTGGATCGCGTGCGGCGCCGCCGCCACGGTCTCGCCGAAGCGCGCCCAGAGCGCCTTGTCCATGAGCGTCCGGATGTCGCCGCCGTTCAGCGGGCGTGGTGAGGCCGTCTACGCAAACACCTCGCGATCGTGACAATCAATCGCGAAGGCCACCGAGAGGACCTCGCCGCTCCAACACGGAATCAGGAAGATGTCCGCCCCGCGATGTAAGGCCCCTAGGCTCTAAAGGGTGTGGATCTCCCGCCTCAACTCTGAACGGGAGGGTGACCTGTGCTCAACGCAACGAGCCGATGGCAGATCGTGCTGGCGGCCCAGACATCATTGCGAGATCTGAGTGGTTCCGCCTAGGAGCCTTCGTATAATCGAAACAGGATGAGTCCTGGGGGGCACGCGGCAACCACCGTAGTCGCGAGCGGGGCCACCGCGTTCCTGTCCGGGTCGCTCCCGCTTGCTACCGCCGTTGCCCTCGGCGGCTTTTTCATCGACGTCGATCACGCGGTCGACTACGTGCTCTTCAATCGGCAGCGGGATCTCCGCCCGGCGGCCTTCCTCCGCTACTACCTGGAGGGCCGCGCGGAGCGCATCGTACTGGCGCTGCACTCCTGGGAGCTATTCGCGCTGCTGGCGGCCATCGCGTGGTGGACTGGATGGCCGCTTCTGTGGGGCTATCTCGGCGGTGCCGCCATGCATCTCCTGCTCGACATCGCCTTCAACGGCGAGTTGCTCCCGACGAACATCGTTGCCTTCTACAGCTTCGCATACCGGGCTGCTCTCGGCTTCAACGGCGCGGCCCTGCAGGGCCACGGCGGCCGCGCCGTGCCGGTAAAGTTTTGGTCGGCCTTTTTCAAGGGCGCATCAGTCGGTACTAGAGCCGTGTAGATCGCAAACTGTTACGCGACTCGCCCGTGATCTGCGTCAGCCTCATCAGGCGGATCTGTCACGAGGTTCGAACTGATCATCAGTATGAAAACGGCGAAGACACTCGGGCTCACAATCCTGCAGATATTGCTGCTGCGTGCCGACCAGGTGATCGAGTAGGGCGTGCTCGACCAACGAGGCCAGCTATTTGCTGGTAAGATCATTCGCTAGCGAGGTGCCCCCTCGGCCGCGAAACATCTGTGGTGGAGTCGGAAACTGTCGGTTTCGAGCGAAGCCGTCAGGCCGTTACGGGGTCCACGTAACTTGCTTTAAAGTGTTCACCCGATCGTCTTGTCCTGGGTCGGCATAGGCGACGATAGTTGATCACACGGCCGACGACAGGTCTGGGGGTCTGACAATGATCTGCCGGATCCGCTCTTGCGCTGTTGTCTTCGTACCGCTCTCCGTCATCACGATCTCGGTACTTGCGTTCGATATCGACGCCGCCCTCGCGAAAGGTCCCGGCGGTGGCGGGGGCAGTGGCACCGCGACCACCGATGGAGGAACCAGTCAAGCCAACAACGGATCAATCGACCTCGCGAGCGCGGTCGGGCAGACAATCAGGGATGCCGCGCATGACGCGGGAAATGCGTGGCGGGAAGCGTACCGGACTGCCGAAGAGGCTGTTCGCGCGGCGAATAGCTCAATTCTGGATGCCGCCGGTGTTTTTCGACGCGACTCGAATCGTGCGCGCGACGCAGCCGAGCGCTCTCTGGAGGAAGTCGACGAGGCAGCCGATCGCCCGGCGTGGCTCGCCCAAACTTCACCCGTACCTCCGCCCTTATCTGTCGGCTTGCCGCACAGCGTGCACCGAGGCCGGCAGGCCGAGGCGTGCTTCGCGCGTGGAAATCGGTTGCTCGAAGCGCGAAAGTATCGAGAGGCGCGCGATCAGTTCGTCGAGACGACGGCGCTCTCTCCCGAGCACGACCGGGCCCGGGCTTTACTGGCGTGGTCTGAGTATTTTCTCGGGGACTTCCGCGGGGCCGCCGTCGCATTCAAGAATGCGCTTCGACGCCAGCCGACCTGGGAGGGCCTTTACAACGGTCTGGGCTGGAGTCGATTTCGCCTCGGACGGTATCACCTTGCCGAAGAAGCGTTCCGGTCCGCGCTAGAACGGAATCCCGACTATGTCGACGCCCTGAACGGCCTCGGCTCGGCCCTGTTCGCGCGGGCTCAATACGAGGCTGCGCTTCGGCCGCTGGAGAAAGCGCTTCACGAATCTCGGAAGCTCGTCAGCGCTGAGCCTCTAGAACTGACCACGCTGCGTGGAAAGATGGCGTGGAGCCTCTACTACCTCGACCGGTATCGGGAAGCTCTGGCGATGTTCATTCGCGCCAGCCTAGCCGTGCCCGATGCCTACCCGTACCAAGTCGGAATGGGATGGTGTTACCTCAAGCTCGGCCAACGGGACAACGCGCGAGCGGCATTTCAACGGGCGCTGAAGCTTGGACCCAGCGACGAAAGGCTTCGGGAAGGTCTTCAGCTGGCATCTGATTCTCGGACAAGATGAATAGTCGTGGCCCCGGGCACGACGAAGACCACCAACGCGGCCAGCTCCTCCGCGCAGCACTCGGACTCGCCGCCCTTCTCGCCACGCTCGTATGACCGCGCCCGCCACGCGCTCCGTTCGTGGATGGACTCGTGCGATCTTTCTCTGACGAGAAGGGAGTACTCGCTGCTCGTGTTGGAGGTGGCTGGCGAAGAGATGACCGTCAGGCCAGAAGACACACTGCGCGCGGTTGGCATCAGCAGCGGCAGGCGAAGTATCAGCGCCGCATAATCATGGAGGCGCCTGCCGCTGCCACTCCCGCACTTGGCGCACGTGAGCGAATAGCGCGTGCTCGACCAACGCGGACTCCTGCGAGCGGCGCTCGGGTTCGCCGGGCTCGAGATGCCTTCGTATGATCGCGCGCTGCACGCCCTGCGCGTCTACCTTGACTCGTGGTCCGGCATTGGTCGGATTGCAGCTGGGATGGCACGACAGGGTTACGACCTTCAACTCACGCGGTACGACGAGAAGGACTGGCGCGCGACGTTCTACACGACCGGATGGAGCACTCGCCGAAGAGCGCGACCGGCACCGGGTGGGAGCGCACGCCGTGGCACGCGGTCCAGGGCGCGGCGGGACTATCCGGCATCGCGTGTGCGGTGGCTCAGCC
>CAVRLO010000006.1:0-65705 GCA_963721815.1 uncultured Candidatus Rokubacteria bacterium | reverse complement strand
GAGCGCATCCGAGCGCCGCACGGAGCGTCCGGTCGCCGATACCGTCGCCGACGCCGCCCGAGTGGGCCGCCGCGGGCGGCATCTTTCTCGTGTCGACCGGCTACTACCGGGCAACCGTCGACGTCCCCGCATGGGCCGGGTCGCGGTGCGGATGGCGGCGGGCTTCGACGTCGCCGGTCTCATGCGAACCTTGGCCGCGCTGTGGCTGCTCGAGCGCAAGACCCTGCTCGTCCACGCTGCGTGCTTCGGGCCCGGTGGCTCCGCGACGCTCGCCTGCGGATTTCCTGACCAGGCGACGCCGTCGTCCGCGATCGTCGGATGGTTCGCCGTGACGCCGCGACCGATGGGGTCAGCGTGCGGCCGACGCCATTCGTGGATCGTGGCTGCGACGGAGTATGCACGCGAGCGGCCGGCGCGCGACGACGCTCTGGCTGCCGGCGGCCGCGGCAGAAACTCGAGCGCTGGGCGCGGCGCCGGCGCTGCAAGCCTTGTTTCCTCGATCTGGCAAGCCGATCGGCGCCGGCCAGCCGTCGAGCGCACGCTCGACCTCGCCACGCGCGTCGTGTCGCCTTCGATGCCGCAAGGTCGGCGCGAGCCACCCGGCACGCGACGCGGCCGCCGTTCGCTGAGCGCGCACCGCGCATCGAGGTCGCAGGTTTCGTGTTTCGCGTCGCCGGACTGGCCGCCACCGGCCGCTCCTGGGTCGAAGGGAGGTATCGCCCGTTCCTGTCGCGGCGTGCTCCGACTTTCGGAGTGCGGTGCGCGCCAGCGAGCGCTACCGTCCAGGCCGAGCGCCGCGGCCGTCGGCCACCTGGACCGGGGACCGCTTCGCGCTCGCGAGCTATCCTCGCGCGCCGACGGCGATCTGACTCGACGCCGTGTGGCCTTTCGCGCCGGGCCCGGACCTGCGCTCAATCCCGACCTGTTTCGGCTTCTGTGCGGCTTCCTCCTGATGCAAGAGGGCGGGGTCCTCCTGCACGCGTCAGCCGTGGTGGATCGCGGTCGCGCCTGGGTCTTCTCGGGCCCGTCGGGCAGCGGGAAGACCACCATTGCCGGGCTCGCGGGCGACCGGTCCGTCCTCAACGACGAGACGATCGCGCTCCGCTCAGGCCCGCGCGGCTGGCAGGCCTGTGCGACGCCCTTCTATGGATCCGGCGGTCCGGCGATGGCTCGCGCAAACGACCGCGCGCCGCTTCGCGGCCTCTGCTTTCTCGCAAAGGCCGACCGCTTTGCCCACCGGCTTCTATCGCCCTCGGAGGCCGTCGCCCGCGCGTTTCCCGAGGTCATGCTGCCCAAGCGCGACGACCGCGTGGCCGAGCGGCTCCTCGCGACGCTCGCGGCCCTGGCCGCGACGGTGCCCGCGTGGGAGCTCGCGTTCGCGCCGGACCTCGCGCTCTGGAGCTATCCGATGGACTCGACTGAGTCCTTCCCGGTACGCAAGTCCTTGCCGTGGCGGACGCTCGACACGGAGGCGCTTGTCGTAGACGTCAAGGGCGGCTTGCTTTACCCTCTCAACAGCGTCGGCGCGCGGATCTGGGATCTGTGCGACGGCGCGCGCAGCGTGGACGAGATCGTCGGCGTGCTCGCGGGCGAGTTCGCGGCGCCCGAGCCCACGATTCGTGCCGACGCGATCGAGTTCATCGAACGGCTCGCCGACGCCAAGCTGGTCTCGATCGAGCGGCGGCGCAAGGGAGAGAGCCGATGATCTTCGAAGGATGCGCCCAGAACGCCGGACTCGGCGACGCCTCGCTGATGGCGCTGATCAGCGCGAAGGCCGACCGGAATCGGACTCCCCTCAACGTCCACCTCGAGCTCACCTACCGGTGCAACGAGCAGTGCGTCCATTGCTACTGCGTCGTGGAGCACGGCCGCGAGCAGGAGGTGCGCCGCCACGAGCTGACGCTCGAAGAGATCCGCCGGCTCCTGGACGAGCTGGCCGATATGGGCGCGCTCTACCTGACGCTCTCGGGCGGCGAGGTCATGGTTCGGCCCGACTTCTTCGACATCGCCGAGCACGCGCGCCGGCGCGGCTTCGTCTACCGGGTGTTCACCAACGGCATCGGCCTCACCGAGGCGAAGGTCGAGCGGCTCGCGGCGCTCGAGCCTCTGACGGTCGAGCTGTCGATCTTCTCCGCGGATCCGGCGGTGCACGACGCGATCACCCGCGTGCCGGGCTCCTTCCGTCGACTGATGGCCGCGATCGAGCGCCTGCAGCGGCATGGTCTGCGCGTCTATCTGAAGACCGTCGTGATGAAGCCGAACATCGACGGCCTCGCCGAGCTCGACCGCCTGGGCCGGCAGCTCGGCGTCTTCACCCACACCTACAGCTGCGAGGTGAGCCCCCGGGTCGACGGCGCCGTGCCCCGCGACGGGCACGTGCCGCAGGAGTATCAGCTCGACGAGGACGGGCTGCTCCGGTACTTGCGCGAGTCCACGTGGAGCGAGCAGCTCGATCCTCAGGGAGGCCGTCCCGAAGACGTCGCTCGACAGCGGTCGACGTGCGGCCCGGCCACGAACGGATGCTGCATCGATCCCTACGGCAACGTGTTTCCGTGCGTCGCGTTTCGCGTGCCGATCGGGAACATCCGCCGGCAGCCGTTCCGTGAGCTCTGGACGGCGCCGCCGCCGGCGATCCGAGATCTGTTGTCGATTCAGCACTACGCCGATCTGCCGGAGTGCTCGTCGTGCGAGCTGGTCGGCTTCTGCAACCGCTGCCACGGAGACAACCGGCTCGAGCGCGGGGAGGGCGACTGGAAGCGCTGCCACGAGCGGGCGCGTTCGCTCGCCGGCGCCCAGCGCCGTCTCTACCAGATCCGGACCGCGGGGAGGAGCTAGCGATGGCGACCGAGGACAAGCGCCCCTACGAGAAGCCGACGCTCGAGCCGAGCAGCATCTTCGGCGCCGACACGACCACCTGCTGCCGCGCCACCAACGGGACGTGCAGCGTCGCTCAGCGCACCAGCATGGGTAAGGGAAATCGGACCAGCACCACGTCGTAGCGGCGCGTGACCGCGCGCGCCGCGCTCGACCCGGACGCGCGACTGCTCTTGCTGAGCGCGCGCGGCCACCGTGAGCTCACCACGGACGTCGAGCTCGGGGCGCTCGCGGCCGGCGTCGTCGACTGGCCGGCCCTCGTCGAGCTCTCGGTTCGCGAAGGCACGGCACCGCTCCTGCACTCCCACCTTGGTCGTCTCGATCTGCTCGACCGTCTGCCGCCGCCGGCGCGCCGGCGCCTGGTCGAGGTCGTGCGAGGCGTCTGGTCGGTGAACGCCGTGCTCGGCCGTCACTGGGGGGAGGCGACCGCGGCGCTCCGCCAGGCTCGAGTCGAGACCTTGACTCTCAAGGGCATGGCGCTCGCCCATGTCGTCTACGCCGAGCCCGGTCTCCGACCCATGGCGGACGTCGATCTGCTCGTGCGTCCGGCGGATCGCGCCGCCGCGCTCGCGACCTTGCGTGACCTCGGCTACCAGACGCCGGGCGAAGCGGCCGATCGACTCGGCGAGTCCCGGAGCTTCGCCGAGCTCGTGCGCGACGGGACGCGGATCGATCTTCATTGGCACGCGGCACGGTACCTGCGCTTCGAGGGGATCGTGGAGGTGGACCACGAGGGGCTCTGGAGTCGTGCGCGCCCGCTCGTCACGCCCGAGGGTCGGAGCCTCATGCCCGCGCCCGAGGATCTCCTGCTGCACCTGGTCCTGCACCTGACGCTCGGCTCGGACTTCGCGCGCGTGCTCTGGTATGCCGATATCGACGCGGTCGTCCGTCGGTTCGAGGCCGAGCTCGACTGGGAGCGTCTGGTGAAGGAGGCCGATCGATGGCGCGTCAAGACACTCACCGGCTGGACGCTCGGCGTCGTGGCTCGATCGTTCGGGACGCCTGTGCCGTCCCAGCTCCTCGATCGGCTCGGGCAGGCCCGATGGCGTCGGGCGGCTGTCGCCGGCTGCATCGGCGCGTCGACACCGCCGAGTCTCGCGGGCACGCTCGACGACACACGCGTCTATCCTGCTCAGACGCTCCTGATGGATCGCGCCCGCGACGTCTTGCGGGTCTTTGCGTGGACCTTCTTTCCGTCAGCCACGTGGCTCAGGCATCACTACGCGCTCGCGCCGTGGCAGGTGCCGCTCTATCGCGCCGCGCATCCGCTGCGGGTGTGCTGGCTGGTGACACGCCCGCTTCGCTGATCAGGCGCGCGGGCGCACGACCCAGCTCACCGCCTCGAGCCGTTCGGTGACGACCAGACCAGCCTCCCCTATCTCCGCCGTGGCCTCCGCGGGAGTCCCGAAGTAGTGGATGAATCTGTACGACGTCGCGGCTCGGTCGAGTGCGTGGCCGCGATAGAAGCGATCGCCGGGTTCGGCCAGCCGGCGAAAGCCGGCCCGGCGTCCGGCGCGGCGAAGCGCGTCGACGATACGGGCGCGTGAGAACCATCGGAGCGGCGGCGCCAGCACGGGACCGACGACGATCAGCCCGCCGGGAGCCAGGAGCTCACGCAGCCGCGCGAGCGTGCGCACGCGTCGCTCGCGGCCGGGGATGTGCGAGTAGATCCCCGGACTGAAATAGACGGCGTCGAATTGCCCGCTCCTTGCGGGCAACGTCAGAGGCTCGGCGACGGCGAACTCGATCGTGAGCCCCGCGTCACGGGCTCGCTCGCGAGCGAGGGTGATCATCGCGGGCGCCACGTCGATCCCGATGACGGAGAGTCCCGCGCGTGCGAATCCGATCGCCTCGCGGCCCGCCCCGCAGCCCACGTCGAGCAGACGCTGGCCCGGTCGCAGATGGCGCTGGAGCAGCGCGTGCTCGTCGGGCAGAAGCTCCGTCTCGCGACCGGTGACCTCGACTTCGGTATCGTACGCGGTGGTGAGGCCAGTCATCAGCTGCGCCGCGCTGCCCATGAAGAGGGGCGGGAAGAACGGACGGCGGAGGCGCTCGAGCCACGCCAGGCCGACGAGCAGGCGCCCGAGCCGGGCGGGCGCCTTCGCCGCGAGGCGACCCGCGGCACGCCAGCGCCCGCGCTGGAGGTCGAACAGCAGATCGCCCTGTCTCGAGGGCGGCCGCGACACCGAGGACGGCTTCCGCCGCGAAGGGGTGCCGCATCCCGTCCGGGCCGATTTCGATCTCGACCACGGATCCTCGATGGCGGATGACCCGTCCGAGCTCGCACCGATCGCCGCGGACACAGAGTACGAGATCGCCGACGCGTCCGCGCGACCCGGGGACCACTTCCACGACGTCACCCACGTCGGCCGGCCGGATCGAGGGTCGATACACCATCAATCGGACGACGACGCCTGGCGGAAGGGCTCGAGCCGAGTCCGGCGTCAACGGGCCGCCCGCGACGGGGATCAGCGATGGATCATCCATGAACGTTCTCTGCCGAGGGAGAGGATAGGATACTTGGCCCATGCGTTGGCTCATCGATGGCTACAACGTCATCCGGCGCGACCCCGAGCTGAGAGCTCGCGAAGCCGAGAGCCTTGAGGCCGGGCGGCGGGCGCTCCTGCACCTGATCGCCCGGGCCGGCCGCGCCTCTCAGGACGAGTTCACGGTGGTCTTCGACGGGGCGCGACGCTCGGGGGGCACACCGACGGGCGGCCGCGTCCGCGTGATCTTCTCGCGCCCGCCCTCGACAGCGGACGATGAGCTCATGCGGCTCGCGCGTCAGCTGCGGAACGGTGCCGTCGTCGTCAGCTCGGATCGGAAGGTGCAGGACGCGGCCCGCCGGGCCGGCAGTGCGGCTTTGACCGCCGAGCAATTTCTGGAAGCGCTGACGTTCCGGAAACCTCATCCGGCCTCGATACGCCCGATTCAAAGGACGATTCGGACGGCGATCCCCCGCGGGAGAAGCGCGGCAATCCCCGCCGCCTTTCCAAGAAAGCGCGGAAAGCACAGCGGGCCCTCGGACGGCTCCGCCAACCTTGACCTGTCGCGCGGTTTCGTGGAGAATTGTCGCATGTGGCCGTCATGACCCGACACTACTTCATCGTCGCTCGCGATCAGACCAGCCTGTGCGAGTACCTGGCGCGGCAGTTCGCGTCCGAAGAGAATGTCGAGGTCTTCCTGGATCGCCGATCCGGTCATGAGCGCCGCGTGGCCGATGGCCACGGGGACACGTCGAACGGCGAAGCAGCGACCGACGCCATCAGCCGTTCGTCGACACCCAGCTGAGGTCCCTGGGCTACGCCATGTTCCGCGTCCAGTAGCACCGCCGCCATCGAGGCCACTCCCCGCGGTGGCCGGACGACCCTCCCGCCGTCTTCCACCGTCTCCGAATCTTGACACTCGTCGACCGCGGTGACACCGTGTCGACGTGGCGCTCCGGCGGTGGCTTCTTCTCCTGCTGCTCTTGCCGGTCCTCGCGGCGGGGTCCGCACGGCCGTCCTGTCGAGGGCACGGTGGTTCGGGTCGTCGACGGCGATACCATCCACGTCCAGCTCGTGCGACCGCGTCGAGAAGATCCGCTATATCGGCATGACGCGCCGGAGATTCGCCACCCGACCCGAGGGGAAGAGCCAGGAGGCCGTCGGGCCGCCGAGGTGAATCGGCGCCTCGTCGTCGATCAGCGCGTTCGGCTGGAGCTGGATGTCCGCACGCGCGATCGGAACGGGCGGCTCCTGGCCTACGTCTGGGCCGGCGACCGATGGTCAACGCTGAGCTCGTTCGTCGCGGCTACGCCCAGGTGATGACGGTTCCGCCCAACGTCAGGTACCAGGACCTCTTCTTGAAGCTCCAGCGCGAAGCCCGGGACGCCCGCCGCGGCCTCTGGCAGAGGCTGCCAATAAGGCCCATCTGCTTCGTTGGCGCCCTCGGCTGGGCCTCACGTACAGCGAGTACGCTCGAGCGCTACCTTCGGGCGCCGCCTCGCAGCTGGACCTTTCTTGGCAGCCTGCCGCAGCAGCGTCTGATTCGGTCGGCCTAGTCGGAGGTCTTGACGTAGCGGATCATCCGCTCGTCCCGCCGCCAGCCGCGGGCGGCGAGGGCGTCCCAGAAGGCCACCGCGTGCGGCTTCGTGGCGCTCGACGAGCGCCGACATCCGGCTCGCGCCCTTCGCCCGAAGCCCCCGCTCCGCTTCCTGGACGAGCCGTCGCGCCAATCCCGCCCTCCGCGCTTCGGGCGCGACCGCCAGACGATAGATGTTCCCGCGCCAGCCGTCCCAGCCGCCGATCACGCTCCCGACGATGGCGCCCTCCTGGAGGGCGACGAGGAGAGGCCGGCGTGCTCGCGAACGAGGCGCGTGACCTCGTCGAGGGTGTCGGTCGGGCTGGCGATCGCGCCGGCGCGCTCCCACAGCGCCAACACCTGGGAGCACTCCTCGAGACGGCACGGCCTGATCTCGATCATCCCGCTCGCACCTCCCGATCGATTTGCGCCCCACCCGGGGCGACCCGTATCATACGTTTCCGAGCCCTTCAGACCTCGAGAGGAGACCCATGGCGATCAAGCGCGATTTCACCCTGGACGCCAAGTACCGCCAGGAGGAAGGCTCAGATCTTCCTCTCGGGCATCCAGGCGCTGGTGCGCTTGCCGCTCGACCAGCACCGCGCCGACAAGCGCCGCGGGCTCAACACCGCCACGCTCATCTCCGGCTATCGCGGCTCGCCGCTCGGCGGCCTCGACCTCACGCTCGAGCGCAACCCCGACCTGCTCCGGCGAGCACAACGTCGTCTTCCTCTCGGGCGTCAACGAGGATCTCGGCGCGACGGCCGTCTACGGCAGCCAGCTCGCCAACCTCTTCCCGCAGCCGAAGTACGACGGCGTCCTCGGCATGTGGTACGGCAAGGCGCCCGGGCGTCGACCGCACCGGCGACATCTTCAAGCACGCGAACTTCGCCGGCGTCGGCGCGTAACGGCGGCGTGCTCGCGCTCGGCGGCGACGACCCGCTCTCGAAGTCGTCCACGCTCCCGTCGCACTCCGAGGTCGCGCTTCTACGACGCGCTCTTGCCGGTGCTGTATCCCGGCAGCGTCGCAGGAGATCCTCGACCTCGGCCGGCTCGGCTTCGAGCTCTCGCGCTACTCGGGGCTCTGGGTCGGGCTTCAAGATCGTGACCAACGTGGCCGACGAGATCGGCACGGCCGAGGTGGCGCCGGACCGGATCGTCGTCGCCGATCCCGGCTTCGACTACGAAGGACGGCCGTGGCAGGCGCGACAGAATCCGCTGCTGATGCCGCCGTGGGGCCTCGAGACCGAGCGCGAGATCCACTACGGGCGGCTCGAGGCCGCCAAGGCGTTCGCCGCGGCGAACCGGCTCAACCGCATCACGCTGCCCACGCCGAACGCCTGGCTCGGCATCGCCGCCCCCGGCAAGACGTACTACGACCTGCGCGAGGCGCTCGCCGAGCTCGGGCTCGACGACGCGGCGCTCCGGCACTACGGCATCCGCCTCCTGCAGATCGAGATGCTGTTCCCGATGGAGCCGGGCACGATCCGCGAATTCGCCCGCGGCCTCGAGGAGCTGCTCGTCGTCGAGGAGAAGCGCGCGTTCTGCGAGCTCTTCATCCGCGACATCCTCTACAACCAGGCCGAGCGCCCGCGCGTGGTCGGCAAGCACGACGAGCACGGCCGTCCGCTCGTGCCGGCCGACGCCGAGCTCGACGCCGACCGGATCGCGCAGGTCGTGGCCACGCGCCTCGAGCGCCGGATCCACCTCGACGTCGATCACGGCGCGCGTGGCGCTGCTCGAGGCGCTGCGCCAGCGCCCCGCGCCGCTGACCCTGGCGCGCCAGCCCTACTTCTGCTCGGGCTGCCCGCACAACCGCTCGACCGTGCTGCCCGAAGGCTCGCATCGGCGAGCGCCGGCATCGGCTGCCACGGCATGGCGCTCTTGATGGACCGGCAGCACGATGGGGCTCACCCACATGGGCGGCGAGGGCGTCGCAGTGGGTCGGCATCGCGCCCTTCACCGAGACGAAGCATCTCTTCCAGAACCTCGGCGACGGCACCTTCTTCCACTCCGGCTCGCTGGCGATCCGCCAGGCGGTCGCGTCGAGCGCCAACATCACCTACAAGATCCTCTACAACTCGGCGGTGGCGATGACCGGCGGCCAGGACGCCGCCGGCGCGATGCCGGTGCCCGAGCTGACGCGCTCGCTCGAGGCCGAGGGCGTCAAGCGGATCATCGTGATGACCGACGAGCCCGACAAGTACCCGAAGGGCACCGCTGTGGGCCGCCCGGCGTCGAGGTCTGGCACCGCGACCGGCTCGACGAGGCGCAGCGCCTCCTGCGCGACATTCCCGGCGTGACGGCGCTCGTCTACGACCAGCGGTGCGCCGCCGAGAAGCGCCGGCTGCGCAAGCGCGGCAAGCTGCCCGGACCCGGACGATGCGCGTCTTCATCAACGAGGCGGTCTGCGAGGGCTGCGGCGACTGCGGCGTGAAGAGCAACTGCCTGTCCGTGCATCCGGTCGAGACCGAGTTCGGCCGCAAGACCCAGATCCATCAGTCGTCCTGCAACAAGGACTACTCGTGCCTGCAGGGCGACTGCCCGTCGTTCCTGACCGTCGTGCCGCTCGGCCGATCCCAAGAAGAAGGAGCGCCGCGTCTTCAAGGTCGAGCGCGCGCTGCCCGAGCCGGCGCTCAAGGTTCCCGCGAAGCCGCGAACGTGTTCATGATGGGCATCGGCGGCACCGGCGTCGTGACGGTGAACCAGATCCTCGGCACGGCGGCGCTCCTCGACGGCAAGCACGTCCGCGGCCTCGATCAGACCGGCCTCAGCCAGAAGGGCGGGCCGGTCGTCTCGCACCTGAAGATCCTCGACCGGGCCGCGCGACGCCTCGAACAAGGTCGCCGCCGGAGCCGCCGACTGCTATCTCGGCTTCGACATCCTCGTCGCGACCTCGCCGCAGAACCTCGATCACGCCCGCCCCGAGCGGACGATCGCGGTCGTCTCGACCAGCCAGGTGCCGACCGGCGCGATGGTGACGTCCACGGCGGTCGAGTTCCCCGAAGCCAGCGGGCTCATCACGTCGATCAACCGCGTCACCCGCAAGGACGAGAACGTCTACCTCGACGCGCTCGGGCTGGCCGAGACGCTTGTTCGACGATCACATGGCCGCGAACATGATCGTGCTGGGCGCCGCCTGGCAGGCCGGCGCCATCCCGGTGAGCGCGACGGCGATCGAGGAGGCGATCGTGCTGAACGGCGTGTCCGTGCAGATGAACACGCAGGCGTTCCGCGCGGGCCGGCTGCTCGTCGCCGACCCGGCGTGGGTCGCGGCACGATCATGCGGCGCCGGCTCGGCGCGGTCGAGGCGGCGCCCGAGCTGTCGGCGCGAGGCGCGGAGCCTCGTCGATGCGGTCGGCGCCACCGGCGAGCTCGCAGCGGCTGCTCGAGATCCGCGTGCCCGAGCTGATCGCCTATCAAGAGCGCGGCGCTACGCGCGCGGACTACGTCCACTTCGTGAAGCGCGTGCGCGAGGCCGAGAGGCCGCAGGTGCGCCCGGCGAGTCGCGGCTGTCCGAGGCGGTCGCGCGCTATCTGTTCAAGCTCATGGCCTACAAGGACGAGTACGAGGTCGCGCGCCTGCATCGCTCAAGCCCGACATCGCGCGCGCGCTGGCCGAGGAGTTCCCGGGCGGGGTCAAGCTCCACTACAACCTCCACCCGCCGCTGCTCCGCGCGCTCGGCCTCAAGGAGAAGATCAAGCTCGGCCCGTGGTTCGGGTCGGTCTTCGCGCGTGCTCGCCGCGGATGAAGAGGCTGCGCGGCACCCCGCTCGATCCCGTTCGGCTACGCCGCGGTGCGCCGGGTCGAGCGGCAGCTCCCCGGCGAGTATCGCGCGCTCGTCGAGAAGGCGCTCGTCGGCCTGTCGCCCGAGAGCTACGAGCGCGCGGTCAAGCTGGCGAGCCTGCCCGACCTGATCCGCGGCTACGAGGACATCAAGCTCCGCAACGTCGCAGCGCTTCAGGGACGAGGTCCGCGCGCTCGGCTTCTGATCATTCGCCGGTGCTCGCCGTCGCCGGGCGGAAGCGAGCACTCGGAGAGACGCGATGCCGAATCTCGAGCGGCAGATGAAGGCGATTCAGAAGCATCTCAAGACGCTCAAGACCGAGGCCGACCGGGCGCGGGGGCAGGCGCGGCGTCGCATGCGGCGGATCGAGCGCCGTACCCGCGTCGAGGTCGAGCGGATGATCCGCCGCGCCGAGCCTCGCGTCCGCGAGGCGGTCGCCCAGGCGACCTTGCTGAGCCGAAGCTTGCGGGTCGGCGTTCGCGCCGGCACGGCCGCCTATCGCGCGGGCCGGCCGCCCAAGCGCTGAGGGCCGTCAGTCCTGATCGCGGGCGCGCTCGCGCTTGAGCGCGCCCCGGTGCTTCTTCGTCTCGATCCGCCGCTCGCGCGCGGCGGCAGTGGGTCTCGAGGCCTTGCGCCTGCGCGGCTCGCGCAGCGCCGCGGCGACGAGCCCGCGAACCCGCTCGAGCGCGTCCTCGAGATTCCGCGCCTGATTCCGTTCGGCCTGGCTCGACACCATCAAGTCGACCGTCGCGGTCGAGCCGGTGGCGGCAGAGCGTCTCGAGCCGCGCGCGCGCGGCCGGCGAGAGGCCCTTCGATGGCGTCGAGATCGACGCGCACGTCGACCTTGGTCGCGACCTTGTTCACGTTCTGGCCGCCCGGGCCCGACGCGCGCACGGCGCGGACCTGCAACGCGCGCTCCGGCACGCGCACCACGTTGTTGACGACGATCGCCCGGCTCATGCCTCGATTGTATCTCCGCGACGTTCTGCGGCTCGCGCTGGTCATAGGCTCGCCTCGAACGGCGGGGCCCCAGCCCCGCGACGTTCTGCGGCTCGGACTGGCCATCGGCTCGCCTCGAACGGCGGGGGCCCCGCCCCGCGACGTTCTGCGGCTCGCACTGCACCGATATAATCGATCTGTGACCATCGTCGAGCGTCGCCGCCTCACCGATGTCGCTCGCGGCGCCGCCCCCGCCGATCTCTACGTGCGCGGCGGGACCTTGCTCAACGTCTACACGGGAGAGATCTACCCGGCCAACGTCGCCGACCCGCGGTGAACGGATCGCGTACGTCGGCGCGCGCGACGAGATGGTCGGCGCGCGCACCCGAGTCGTCGACGCGACCGGCCGCGTGCTGGTGCCCGGCTACATCGATCCCCACGTGCATCCGGCGACCTTGACCACGCCGGCCGGGCTCGCGCGCTTCGTGCTGCCGCTGGGCACCACGACGGTGGTCGCGGACAGCTTGCAGTTCTGGGAGCTGGGTGGCCTGACGGCGTTCCGGGCGGTGGCCGACGCACTCCTCGCCGCGCCGCTTCGGTTCTACTGGATGGTCCGTCCGCACGCGCAGAGCCGGGCGCCGGGCGAGTGGCGACGGTTCGGCGTGACGGCGCTCGCGAAGGCGCTGGCGCACCCGCGCGCCCTGGCGGTGGGCGAGGTGACGCGCTGGCCGGATGCCTGGCGCGGCGACGCCGAGCTCTTGCGCCGCCTCGGCCTGGCGCGCGGAGGCCGCGTCGAGGGACATACGGCCGGAGCCTCGGGCGAGAAGATCCCCGCGATCGCGGCGGCCGGCTTCACCTCGGACCACGAGCCGATCACCGCGCAGGAGGTGCTCGACCGCGCGCGCCAGGGCATCGCGGTGATGCTGCGCGAGTCCTCGCTGCGGCCCGATCTGGTCGGGCTCCTCGACGCGCTCAAGACGGCGCCGGCGCTGGCCTCACGGCTCATGCTCACGAGCGACGGCTCGATGCCCGCGTTTCTGCGCGAGCACGGCTTCGTCGATCACCTGATCCGGGTCGCGCTCGAGCGCGGCGTCGCACCGATCGACGCGTATCGCATGGCGACCTTGAACCCCGCCACCTATTACGGTCTGGACGCCGACCTCGGCGGCATCGCGCCGGGCCGCTACGCCGATCTCTGCGTGCTCGACGATCTGGCCGAGCCGCGGCCGTCGACCGTGATCGCGCGCGGCAAGGTGATCGCCACGGGCGGCCTGCTGGTCGGGCGCGTGGCGGAGCCGCCGTGGCGGCGGGTGTTTCGATCGCCCGAGGCGCGCCTGGCGGTGCGGTGGCGCGCGCGGCCCGACGATTTCGCACTTCCCGGCAAGGCCAGCTATCCCGTGATCCAGCTCGTCAGCGCGGTGATCACCCGCCTGCAGGAGCGCCCGCTGCAGCCGGACGATCTACACGCGGCGCTCCTGGATCGAGCCGGCCGCTGGGTCGCGCCGGCCGTCGTCGCGGGCTTCGCCGACCGCCTCGACGGCTTCGCGACGACCAACAGCACGGACTTCAACATCCTCGCCTTCGGACGGCGGCCCGAGGCCATGGCGCGGGCCGTCAATCGCCTGCTCGATCTGCACGGCGGGATCGTGCTCGTCGAAGGCGAACGAGTCGTCTACGAGCTGGCGCTGCCGCTGGGCGGGATCATGACGCGCCTGTCCGTTGAGGACGCGGCCCGGTCAGAGGACGAGCTGCGCCGGCATCTGGCCGAGCGCGGCTACGCGCACCACGACCCGCTCTACTCGCTCTTCTTCATGGCCGCCGACTTTCTCCCGACCGTCCGGCTCTCACCGCGCGGCGTCTGGGACGTCAAGCGGAGCCGGGTGCTGCTGCCGTCGCGGCGTCGGCGATGATCGGTCCGACGGCGGCGCAGGCCGCTCGCGTGAGCGCGCGTGGCTGAACGGCCGCCCCGTCGCCAGCGCCGCCTCGCGCTGGGCGTGCTGCTCGCGGCAGCGGCTCTCGCCGTGGCCGTCTTTCCGCTGCGCGCGACCTGGTGGGGCGGCTGGATCCTGGCGATCGCCGAAGCGGGGATCGTCGGAGGCCTGGCCGACTGGTTCGCCGTCACCGCGATCTTCCGCCGACCCCTGGGCCTGCCGATTCCGCACACCGCCCTGATTCCCGCCAACTGGGAGCTGATGGCGGCGCGGGTGGGGACGATGGTCGGCAGCCGTGTGCTGACGAAGGAGTACGTGGCGCAGGAGATCGCGCGCGTCGACGTCGCCGCGCTGATCGCGCGGGCCGCCGAGCGGCTGACCTCGCACGATCTCGACGTGGCCACGCGCGAGCTGGCTCGCTGGCTCGCCGCCGAGATGTCGCCCAAGGCCGCCGGCGACGTCGTGACCCGTTTGCGCGATCTGCTCCTCGACCGGCCGCTGGCCCCCGCGCTCGCAACGGGGCTGCAGCTGGTGCACCGATACGGATGGGATCAGCGAGCCGTCACCGCGCTGGCCGGCTCGCTCGCCGAGGCGTTCGACCGTCCGGCGTTCCGCGCGACCGTGGGGGAGCTGGTGGACGACCTTCTGTCCCGCTATCGAGAGCGGATGGGGGTCTATCCGCGCTTCTGGATCGGCGTGGCGAGCCTGCTCGGGCTGATCGATCGCGAGCGCGTGCTGTCCGCGCTCCAGGCGGGGCTTCGCCAGGTCGCTCAGGAGGCGGACCACCCGGTGCGCCAGCGTCTGATGGAAGCGATGGCGGAGCTGCCCAGCCGCCTGCGCGCCGACGGTCGCCTCGCCGAGCGGATCGAGGCCGCCAAGCGCGATCTCCTCGCGACCCCCATCGCGACCCGGGTCATCGAGGACGCGGCCGCGGCGCTCCACCGGATGCTGCTCGCCGACCTCGAGCGGCCGCGCTCCGAGGTGCGCGTCTGGATCGTGGAGCGGCTCGAGCGGGCTCGACAGGCGCTGGCCGCCGACGAAGATCTTCGCGAGCAGCTCGACCGATGGACCAAGGCGCGGGTCCTCGAGATGGTGGAGCGCCACCATCAGCGGATCGCCGCGTTCATCGAGAACGGCGTGCTGGCGCTCGGGCCCGAGGGTGCGGTGCGGCTCATCGAGGAGCACGCGGGGGACGACCTGCAGTACATCCGCGTCAACGGCACGGTGGTCGGGGGCCTCGCCGGCGGGCTGCTCTACGCGATTCACCTGGCGCTGCGCCTCTTCTGATCTCTCATCCACGCGGCGGAAACCGGTTTGTCGCCTCTGGTGTTTTCACGTAAACTTCGGCACGCTGAATCTCAAGGAGGAGTTAATGTCGCGCTCGCGCGCCTTGCCGTTGGTGGCTGTGCTCGGCCTCATCGTCGCGATGCTCACGCTCGCCGCCCCCGCGGAAAGCCAGACCCCTAAAGCGGGCGGAACACTCAACATCATGCTCCGCGAGGATCTCTCGCAGGGGTTCGCGATCCACGAAAGCTCCACGATCTCGACCGTTTTCCCGGCTGCCCCCTGTCTCAACAACCTGGTGCAATTCGATCCGTTCAAGCCGATCGAGAGCACGGACACGATCATCGGCGACCTGGCCGAGAAGTGGTCGTGGCAGGACAATTACCGGAATCTCGTCTTCTTCCTTCGTAAGAACGTCAAGTGGCACGACGGCAAGCCGTTCACGTCGAAGGACGTGAAGTTCACCTTCGACGTGCTGCGCGAGGGACCCGACGCGCCCGCCAAGCTCCGAATCAACCCGCGCAAGGACTGGTACGCCAACGTGGAGGCCGTCGAAGCCCCCGACCCCTACACGGTCGTCTTCCGGCTCAAGCGGCCGCAGCCTTCGCTGCTGTCGATGCTCGCCTCCGGCTACACCCCGGTGTATGCCGCGCACATTCCGCCCGCGAGCTACCGGACGGGCTGCGTCGGCACCGGCCCGTTCAAGGTCAAGGAGTGGCGCAAGGGCGAATACCTCGACTACGTGAAGAATCCGGACTACTTCGTCAAGGGCCGTCCCTATCTGGACGGGCTGCACTACGTCGTGATCGTGGAGCGCGGGACGCGCACCGCCGCACTCCAGGCCGGGCAGCTCGACGCGGCCTTCCCGGGTGAGACGACCAAGGCGGCCGCCGAACAGCTCAAGAAGGCGGTGCCGCAGCTCGTGGTCACGCCGGTCGGCACCGCGGTCACTGACAACATCATCATGAACACCAAGAAGCCGCCCTTCGACAACGCGAAGGTGAGACTCGCGGTGAGCTACGCCATCGACCGGCGCGGACTGATCCAGGCGGTTCACCAGGGTGCCGGGGTCCCCGGCGCGGCCATGGCGCCCCGGCCCTACGGCGTCTGGGGTATGGCCGAGAAGGATCTCCTGGCCCTGCCGGGTTACGGCAAGGCCGCCGACATGAAGGACAAGGCCCGGAAGCTCCTCGCTGAGGCGGGCGTCACGCCGCAGCAGCCGCTCCGGGTGGAGATGGTCACACGCGCGATCGCCCTCTACGTGGACATGGCCTCGTTCGTTATCAACGAGCTGAAGCAAGTGGGCATCGAGGCGGCGCTCAAGCAGATCGAGACGGCGCAGTGGCACGCGATGGCCACGCGCGGCGATTTTCAGATCGGCGCCAATCTGACGGGGCTCGGCGTCGACGACCCCGACGCCAACCTGTACGAGAACTTCGCGTGCGGCTCGCCGCGCAACTACAGCGCCTACTGCGACGAGCAGGTCACGAAGATGATCGAGCAACAGTCGCAGGAGCTCGACGCCAAGAAGCGCCTGGCGCTGGTGATCGCGATCCAGAAGAAGCTCGAAGAGGATGCGGCCCGCCCGGTCCTGGATCATCGGATGGACTACTTCACGGTCTGGCCGCACGTGAAGAACCTGATCCCGCACCACAACATCTACAACTTCGGTCGCATGCAAGAAGTGTGGAGCGACAAGTAGGCCCGGGAGCCGAGTTCCGCATGGCGCGCTGCGGACGGCGAGGCCGCTTCGTCTCGGTGGTTTCCGACCCGCACCGCGGTTTCGCGACGGCCGGCGGCGCGTGAAGACCTACGTCGCCCAGCGGCTCGTCATCGCGCTCCTGACGTTGCTGGGCATGTCGATGGTGATCTTCGTCCTGCTGCGCCTGGCGCCCGGCGACATCGTCGACATCCTGTTCTCGACGGCCGGCTACGTCAGCCCGTCCGAGAAGCAAGCGATCATGAAGGAGCTCGGAATGGACCGGCCGTACGTGGTCCAGTACCTCGAATGGCTCGGCCAGATCCTCACCGGCGACCTCGGGAAATCCTACCGGTACGACCTCCCGGCCTGGGAGGTCATCCGGCCGCTCGTCCCGGTGACCCTCGAGCTGGCAGCGCTGTCGATGATCTTCGCCGTCCTCATCGGCGTGCCGGCGGGGGTCGTCAGCGCCGTGCGGCAGGACACGACGCTCGACTACGCGCTGCGCGTGTTCAGCCTCGCCGGGCTCTCGATGCCGGCGTTCTGGCTCGGCATGGTGATCATCCTGGCGCTCGTCTCGTGGTTCGCCTGGATTCCGCCGCTCACGTACGTGTCGCCGACGAAGAGCCTGAAGCTACACGCCATCCAGTTCCTCCTGCCGGCCCTCGCGGTCGGCTATCGCTCCTCGGCGCTCATCATGCGCATCACGCGCTCGTCGCTCCTCGAGGTGATGCGCGAAGACTACATCCGCACGGCGTGGGCGAAAGGCCAGACCGGGCGGATCGTCATCTGGCGCCACGCGCTCAAGAACGCGCTGCTGCCGGTGGTCACCGTCATCGGCATCGAGTTCGCATTCCTCATCGGCGGGCTCGTGGTCACCGAGACCGTCTTCAACCTGCCCGGCGTCGCCCGGTTCCTGGTCCAGGCGATCCTGTGGCGCGACTACCCGGTCGTCCAGAACCTCGTCATGTTCATCGCGATCGTCGTGATCGTCTCGAACCTGGTCGTGGACATGCTGTACGGCGTCCTCGACCCGAGGGTGCGATATGGCAGTTAGGCCCGCCGCGATCGCCCTGCCGGCGGGCGCGCACCGGAGGTCCGGCGCCTGGCCCGTCGTCACGCGCTTCGTGCGGAAGAAGCCGCTCGGCGCCGCCGGCGGCGCGCTGATGCTGGTGATGCTGATCACGGCGATCTTCGCCGAGCTGCTGCAGACGCACGACCCCATCGCCACCAACGCGGCCTACACGCTCGGCACACCGAATCTCGAGCACCTGCTCGGCACCGACCATCTGGGCCGCGACATCTACTCGCGGATCGTTCACGGCGCGCGCGTCTCCCTCGTCGTCGGGGTCGCGTCCACGCTCCTGGGCTCGGTCCTCGGCGGCATCATCGGGCTCCTGTCCGCCTACGTCGGCGGCAAGACGGACCTGGTGTCGCAGCGGATCCTCGACATCCTGCAGGGGCTGCCGCTGCTCGTGCTGGCGCTCGTGATGTCGGCGGCCCTCGGACCCTCGGTGCAGAACGTGGTCATCGCGATCTCGATTCCGATCATCCCGCGGGCCGCCCGTGTCATCCGCTCGAGCGTCCTGTCGATCCGCGAGATGCAGTACGTCGAGGCAGCGCGCTCGCTGGGCGTCCAGCATCTGAGGATCGCGTTCCGTCACATCATGCCCAACACGATGGGGCCGTTCATCGTGCTCTGCACGGCCCAGCTCGGGAGCGCGATTCTCGTCGAGGCGACCTTGTCCTATCTCGGGCTCGGGGTGCCCGAGCCGTATCCTTCGTGGGGCCGGATGCTCTCGGTCTCGGCCGCGGAATACGCCCAGAAGGCGCCGCACCTGGTGCTCTTCCCGGGCATCGCGATCAGCCTGGCGGTCTTCGGCTCGAACCTGCTCGGCGACGCGCTGCGCGACACGCTCGATCCGCGACTCCGCGGAAGCTGACGCGTGGCGCCGGAGAGAACCCGTCACGACGTGCCCGTGCGGGCCGTCGCGGGACCGCCTTGCGAAGTGCAGGGTCGGCCGGAGGCCGGGGCCCCAGGCCGAAGGCGAGCGATACGACGAGAGCCCGTGGGCGCGAGCGTCCCTACGAACCAAGGAGATGCGCAGATGGCTGACGCGCGGCTGACGTGGGTGCCGGCTACCGAGCTCGCGGCGATGATCAGGAGCAAAAAGGTGTCGCCGGTCGAGGTGATCGACGCGGTGCTCGATCGGATCGACGAAGCTCAATCCCAAGCTGAACGCGTTCGTGACGGTGACCGACGCGGCGGCGCGACGCGAGGCGAAGGCCGCCGAGCGGGCGCTCGGCAAGCGGAGTGCGCGGCTCGGTCCGCTGCACGGCGTGCCGTTCTCGGTGAAGGACCTCGTGAACACCAAGGGCGTGCGCACGACGTTCGGCACGCCGTTCTATCGCGACAACGTGGCCACCGAGGACGCGCCGATGGTCGAGCGCATGAAGGCCGCCGGCGCCATCATGCTCGGCAAGACCAACACGCCGACCTTCGGCTGGATCGGCGCCACCCACAACCTCGTGTTCGGGATCACGCGCAATCCCTGGAACCTCGAGCGGACGCCCGGGGGCTCGAGCGGGGGAGCCTCCGCCGCCGCGGCGGCAGGCCTGGGGCCGCTGCACATCGGCACCGACGGCGGCGGCTCGATCCGGATCCCCGCGTCGTGCGCCGGGATCTTCGGTCACAAGGCCTCGTACGGGCGCATCCCCACCCATCCGGCGAGCGGCGCCTGGAGTCTCTCGCACATCGGCCCGCTGACGCGCACCGTCGCCGACGCCGCGCTGATGTTGAACGTGTGCGCCGGCCCCGACGAGCGCGATCAGTACTCGTTGCCCGCCGGGGGCGAGGACTATGTGAAGGCGCTGCGCGGCGGCGTGAAGGGGCTGCGCGTCGCCTACACGGACGACCTCGGCTTCGTCGAGGCGGTCGACCCGGAAGTGCGCTCGGCGTGTGCCAGAGCGGCGCGAGCGTTCCGCGAGCTCGGCTGCAAGGTGGAGGACGTCAAGCCGGGATGGCCGTCGCCGCGTGAAGCGTGGGGCGAGATCTTCTGCGGCGGCATCGCGACGCGGATGGCGCCGTACGTCGATCGGCCCGGTGACATCGAGCCGGGGCTCCTTCGAATCATCGAGACCACGCTCAAGAATCCGCCGACGAAATACGTGCAGGCGTGGTTCGACCGGCTCGCGTGGTGGCAGCACCCGCGCGCGTTCTTCGAGAAGTACGATCTGCTGCTGACGCCCACGATCGCGTGTCCGCCGTTCGCGGTCGGTCTCGACAACCCGACCGAGATCGCCGGCAAGGCGGTCGAGCCCTACGCGTGGATTCCCTTCACGTACCCGTTCAACGTGACCGGCCAGCCGGCCGCCTCGGTGCCGTGCGGCTTCACGAAGGACGGTCTGCCGATCGGCCTGCAGATCGTCGGCCGCCGCTTCGACGACGCGACCGTGCTTCGCGCCTCCGCCGCTTTCGAGCGCGCGCGCCCGTGGGCTCAGCACCGCCCGGTGCTGGAGTAGGCCCGTGGAGCGACTCCTCTTCATCGTGTCGCAGGGTCGGCGAGAGCTCTACGAGTCGCTGCGCGTGGTGCTCGGGCAGGAGCGCGGAGTCGAGGTGATCCTCGATCGGCGCGTCGTGAAGCGGCGCCGCCACGAGGTTCCCACGGCGACGGAGCGGCGCCGGTTCGGCCGCCGCGCTCGACCGCTCGAGGACTCCGACATGCAAATCCGAGGCTGGACGGTGGTGCGACTGCCCTAGTTCCAGCACTCGCGCGAGCGATGCCGCGCCACGCGCACCGTCTTCATCTCGGGACATTGACGTTCTTCCGGACCGGGCGGACCTTGCTCTCGTGCATCTGGCCGATCTCCTCGTCGCCGTGGCCGTCTTCGGAGTCGTCTCGGCGGGCATGCTCACCGTTCTCCAGGAAAGCCTTCGCCTCTACACGGTCGGCGCCGCTCGCGCCGAGTCGCAGCAGAGCGGCCGCGTCGCGATGGAGCGGCTTGCCGGGGAGATCCGCACGGCCGGCCTCGGTCCGCGCCCCGAGGCGTTTTCCGCGATCGCCGTCGCCGAGCCGACCCGGATCGTCCTGCATCACGATCTCGACGGGGACGGTGTCATCGCCGGATCCGGCGAGACGATCACCTGGCACCTGGCCGGTGCGACGCTTCGCCGCGACGCGGGCGGCGGCGCTCAGCCCATCATCGATGGCGTCAGGCAGCTCGCGCTCGAATACCTGGACGCTTCGGGCGACGCCGTCGCGGCTCCGGACGAGATCCGGACCGTCGTGATCACTCTGGTGACCGAAGCGGCGTGGGATCTGGCCGATCGCTCGATTGCGACGAGATTCGCGACGCGCGTGCGCCTGCGGAACCGCTGACCGTCCGTTTCGGTCTCGCCACGCTCTGATCCCTCCGATTTCCGCTCTCCGCCCCGGGCCGGCCGCGCGGCCCCAACGCCCGTCCGGCCGGGCTCGGGCCGGATCCGACGCGGCCGCTCAGCCTGGGTCTGGGGGGCAAGGGTCCCAACCCACCATTCCGGGGGTAAAAGTGGGTGCTGGCCCACCACGGGTCGTCACGGGGCCACCGAAGCCTAATTCCGCTCAAAATCGTCCTTTTTCCCCTTGACACCAGGTTTCGGCTAACGCTAATCTCGGATTTCAGGTGGGACGAAGTGGGATGAAGGCTTAGAGAGAGATCGGCGAAATCCGGATATGTTTAGGGGACGGTACCAGCACACGATCGACCCGAAGGGGCGCCTGAGCGTGCCGGCGAAATTCCGGGACGCCCTCGCGCAGTACGACGGGGCGCTGATTGTCGTCCCGAACGATTACTGCCTCGAGGTGCATCCGCTGGAGGAGTGGCAGCGCATCGAAACGAAGTTGCGCGAGCAGTCGATCTTCCATCCCGAAGTTCGCGAGCTGAGCCGACTCTTCATCTCGCGCGCGAAGGACGTGACGCTCGACGGGGCGGGGCGCGTGCTCATCCCGCCCGACGCGCGCGATCAGGCGGGGCTCTCGAAAGACGTGACGCTCGTCGGTGGGGGACTGCCGCAGTTCGAAGTGTGGGATCGTGGCCGATTCGAGGAGTACGAGCGCACGCGCGCCGATCGGCTGCCGACGTTGTTCGAAAGGCTGTCGGGCCTGGGAGTGTAGCGGTTCACGTTCCGGTGCTCGTCGACGAGGTCGTGTTTCTCCTGCGACCGCGCGACGAGGGATGGGTGATCGATGCGACGGTGGGGATGGGCGGTCACGCCGAGGCGATCTTGAGCGCAAGCGGACACCACGTGCGCCTCCTCGGTCTCGACGCGGACGCCGCGGCGCTCGCTCACGCGCGCGAGCGACTCGAGCCGTTCGGCGACCGCGTCCACCTCGCGCACGCGAGCTTCGGCCGCCTCGAAGACGCCGCCGCCGCGCGAGGCGTCGATCGCGCGCGCGCGATCGTCCTCGATCTCGGCGTGTCGTCGTGGCAGCTCGAGCAGTCGGGGCGCGGCTTCTCGTTCCAGACCGACGAGCCTCTCGACATGCGGCTCGATCCCTCGCGCGGCGACACCGCGGCCGCGCTCCTGAACCGGCTCCCCGAGGCCGAGCTGGCGCGCATCATCTTCGAGTACGGCGAGGAGCCGCACGCGCGACGGATCGCGCGGGCCATCGTTCGCCGCCGGCCCCTGGCGCGAACGGGCGACCTCGTGGCGGCGGTGCGTAGCGCCGTGCCCCGCGCGGCCTGGCCGCGCCGTCTCCACGTCGCCACGCGGACCTTCCAGGCGGTGCGCATGGCAGTCAACGACGAGCCCGGCGCGCTGCGCAGCGCGCTGGCTCAGGCGCCCGCCGCTCCTGGCGGCCGGCGGCCGTCTGGGCGTGATCTCGTTTCATTCGGGCGAAGATCGCATTGTGAAGCAGACGTTCCGAGCTCTTGAGCCGGCGGGCTTCGCCGAGCTCGAGCCGTCGCCGCTGTCAGCCCACCGACGACGAGGTGCGGGCGAACCCCCGCGCCAGGAGCGCGAAGCTGCGCGTGCTGGAGCGGCTTTCATGAAGAAGGATCAGCGGCTTCATCGCGACCCGGACCCGCGCGTGCGACGCTCGCTCGTCGTGGGTTTCGCCACCTCGGCGCTCCTCGTGGCCGGCGCCCTCACGGTCGTCGGCGTCAGGGTCGAGCAGGTGCATCTCGCCTATCGGCTGGACGCCGTCCGGAGCGAGCGCGCGCGCGCTGAGGATCGGATCCGGCAGCTCGAGATCGAGGTGGCGACCCTGCGCTCGCCGAGCCGCATCGAGGCGCGCGCCCGCCAGATCGGCCTCGTGGCGCCGGGACGCGATCAGATCCGGCTGGCGAAGGAATACGTGGCCGGCGGCACGGGCCTGGCGGCCGACCAGAATCGGGCGGCGTCCCTCCGCGCGCCGAGGCCGCCTGCTCCGTGAAGGATCCGGCTGTCCGGACGCGCGTCCTGATGCTCGCGGCGATCCTCGCCCTCGCGTTCGGCGGCCTCGTCGGTCGTCTCGGCTGGCTGATGGTGGTCAAGCACGGCGAGCTCACGCAGCTCGCCGAGCGTCAATACTCCCGCACGATCGTCCTGCACGCGCAGCGCGGCCCCATCGTCGACCGCCAGGGCGGCGCCGCTCGCGACGTCGACCGCGACGGAGTCGCTGTTCGTTCAGCCGCGCGGCGTCGGAGACCCGGTGCGCATCGCCGCCCGCCTGGCGCCGATCCTCGGCCAGCCGGAGTCCGAGCTGCACGCCGCCCTGACGAGCGCCCGGTCGTTCGTGTGGCTGCGTCGCAAGCTTCCGCCCACCGTGGCCGAGCAGGTGCAGGGCGCTGCGCGAGCCTGGGCTCGGGTTCCTCCCGGAGCCGCTTCGCCTCTATCCCAACCGCGAGCTGGCCGCGCACGTCCTCGGCTTCGAGGGCGCCGAGGGCGGGCTCGAGGGCGTGGAGCGCGCCTTCAACGCGGATCTGGCCGGCCAGCCGGGCAAGGCGATCGCGGGCCGCGACGCGCTCGGCCGCGAGATCTCGGCGCCCCACGTGCTCCAGCAGCCCCAGCCCGGTCACGGCGTGATGCTGACGATCGATCGCACGATCCAGTACGTCGCCGAGCGCGAGGTCGACGCGGCGTACCGGCGGACCCACGCGAAGGCCGCGATGGCCGTGGTGCTGGACCCGCGCACGGGCGACATCCTCGCGATGGCGATGCGGCCCACGTTCAATCCGAACGCGTTCCTGGACGTTCAGTCCTCGGACGCCTGGCGCAACCGCGCGGTGACCGATCCCTTCGAGCCGGGCTCGACGTTCAAGGCGATCCTGGCCGCCTCGGCGCTCGAGGAGGGCGTGATCCGGCCCGACGACCGGATCTACGCGGAGAACGGCTCGATCACGCTCGCCGGCACGACCATTCGGGACTGGAAGAAGTACGGCTGGCTCACCTTCGCCGAGGTGCTGCAGAACTCCTCCAACGTCGGGTCGATCAAGGTCGGCCTGTCGCTCGGCCGCGACCGGTACTACCGCTACATGAAGGCGTTCGGCTTCGGCGCCCCGACCGGCGTCGGCCTCGCCGGCGAGAGCCGCGGGCTCCTGCGCGACCCGCAGCGCTGGTCGCTCCTGTCGCTGCCGACGATGTCCATCGGCCAGGAGATCTCGGTGACGGCGCTGCAGATGGTCACGGCGTTCGGCGCCATCGCCAACGGCGGCACCTTGATGCAGCCCCGGCTCGTCAAGTCGACGTTCGACGCCGAGGGGCGTGAGACGCGGCGCTTCGACGTCAAGGCGGTGCGCCAGGTCATCTCACCGGCCACCGCGCGAACGCTCTCGAATCTGCTGGCCAACGTCGTCGACTCGGGCACGGGGCGCTTCGCGGCGATCCCCGGCTACGCCGTCGCCGGCAAGACCGGGACCGCCCAGAAGCTCGATCCGACGACGCGGCGCTACTCGCACGCGCCGGGCGTCCTGTCGTTCGTCGGGTTCGCGCCGGCCGACGAGCCTCGCTTCGCCATGCTCGTGATGCTCGACGAGCCCCGAAACGAACGGTGGGGCAGCGAGGCCGCGGCGCCGATCTTCAGCGCGATCGGCCGGGAGATCCTGCGCCATCTCGAGATTCCGCCGCGCGACGCCCAGCCGGTCCAGATCGTCACGGGCCCCCCGGCGGAGGCGCCCGCGCCCGCGCGGATGAGGCTCGTGAGCACCGCGGAGGCGACAGAGCCGGACGGCTCGCGACGGATGCCCGACCTCGGCGGCAAGACCCTGCGCCAGGCTCTGGAGGCGCTCGAGCCGCTGCGTGTCGACGTGCGCCTGGCGGGTCAGGGACGCGTCGTCCGTCAGGTGCCGGCCGCGGGGGACCCGCTCGAGCCGGGCGCGGTGGCGCGACTCACCCTGACAGCGTCCGGAGGGAGCCGGTGACATGGCGGGGAGAGCCATGAGCGAGCTGCTCGCGGCGCTCCCGGAAAAGCGCGTGATCGGCGAGCCGCCGAGCTCGGTGTCGTCCATCGCCGGCGACTCGCGCAAGGTCGAGCCCGGCGCGTGCTTCGTGGCGGTGCCGGGGTTCAAGCAGGACGGCCGGCGCTTCATTCCGGACGCCGTCCGGCGGGGCGCCGCGATCGTCGTCACCGAGGGCGAGCCCGTCGCCGATCTGCCCGTGGCCCAGGTGCTCGTGCCGTCGGTGCGCGTCTCGCTCGCCCGGCTCGCCGGCGCGTTCTACGGCCATCCGTCCAAGCAGCTCGCGCTCGTCGGCATCACCGGCACCAACGGCAAGACGACCACCTCGTATCTGATCGAAGCGCTCCTGCGCGCTCGCGGCCTGGCGACGGGCGTGATCGGCACGATCCAGTACGTGCTCGGCGACGAGACGCGCCCGGCCAGCCAGACGACGCCGGAGGCGCTCGATCTGCAAGCGATGCTCGCGCACATGCGCGACCGCGGCGTCCGGGGCGTCGCGATGGAGGTGTCGTCGCACGCGCTGACCCTCGCGCGCGCCGACGGGATCGCGTTCGACGTGGCGATCTTCACGAACCTGACGCAGGACCACCTCGACTTCCACGGCACGCTCGAGCGCTATCGCCTGGCGAAGCGGCGGCTGTTCGAGCTGCTCGCCGAATCGCCGAAGCCCACGCGCACGGCCGTGGTCAACGCGGACGATCCGGCCGGGGCGTCGATGGTCGCAGGGTCTCGACCTGAACGTGCTGACGTTCGGACTCGGCGCCGGCGCCCGTGTCCGGGCCGTCGACGCACGACTCCTCGCTCGACGGCATCCGCATGACCGTCGAGACGCCGCGCGGCCGCATGTCGCTCGACGTCGCCGCTCATCGGCGAGCACAACGTGATGAATCTGCTCGGGGCCGTGGGGGCGGGCCTCGGGTTGGGCCTCGAGCCGCCCGGCCATCGCGCAGGCGCTCGCCGCGGTGGGCACGGTGCCCGGGCGCTTCGAGCAGGTCCAGGCCGGCCAGCCGTTTCTCGTCGTGGTCGACTACGCCCACACGCCCGACGCCCTCGAGCGCGTGCTGACGACGGCGCGCAAGCTGACGCGCGGCCGGCTCGCGGTGGTCTTCGGGTGCGGCGGCGACCGCGACCGCACCAAGCGCCCGATCATGGGCGAGATCGCCGCGCGTCTTTGCGACCAGGTGTGGGTGACCTCCGACAATCCACGCTCGGAGCGGCCGGAGGCGATCATCGACGAGATCGTCGTCGGCGTGCGGCGGGCCGGCGCGACCCCGGGCCGCTTCGCGACCGAGCCCGACCGCGCGCGCGCGATTCGCGCGGTCCTCGGCTGGGCCGCGGCGGGCGATACGGTCGTCATCGCCGGGAAGGGTCACGAGACCTATCAGATCGTCGGCGCCGACGTGCTCGCCTTCGACGACCGCGAGGTCGCCCGGCGGATCCTGTCGGGAGAGAGGACCTAGAGCGCCCGTGCCAACGTTCACCGTCCAGGACATCGTGCGCGCCACGCAGGGCGCCCTCGTCGCGGGCGACCTCGGCGTGCCCATCACCGGCGTGTCGATCGACTCGCGGGCGCTCGGCGTGGGGAGGCCTTCTTCGCGATCCGCGGCTATCGCCTCGACGGTCACGCGTTCCTGGCGGATGCGGCCTCTCGCGGCGCGGCATGTCTGGTGGTGCACGCGCTCCACGACGACGTCCCGGCCAACGTGCCGCTGGTGCTCGTCGAGGACACGACGCGCGCGCTCGGCCGGCTGGCGGCGTATCACCGGGCGCGGTTCTCCATCCCGGTCGTCGCGGTGACGGGATCGAACGGCAAGACGACGACCAAGGAGCTGATCGCCGGCGTGCTCGGCATGCGCTGGCACGTGCTCAAGCCGAGCGGGCAGCTTCAACAATCAGTGGGGGCTTCCGCTGACGCTCCTGCGAGCTGACGTCCGAGCACCAGGCGCTCGTGCTCGAGATCGGCACCCAGCACCCCGGCGAGATCGCCACGCTCGCCGGGCTGGCCCGCCCGACGATCGCCGCGGTGACGACCGTGGCGCACGCTCACACCGAGTTCCTCGGCTCGCTCGACGGCGTCCGCGACGAGAAAGCCGCGCTCGTCAAGGCGCTGGCTCCCGACGGCCGGGCCGTGCTGAACCTTGACGACCCGCGCGTGGCGAGCATGGCGCGTGACTCGCGCGCGCCCGTGATCACGTACGGCCGCGCCGCCGGAGCCGACGTGCGCGCGACCGGCGACATCGTCGAGCGGGGGCAGTCGCTCGCGTTCACCCTGGAGAGCGGCGGAGTCCGCGAGCCGGTCACCGCTGGCCTTCGCCGGACGGCACAACGTGACGAACGCGCTCGCCGCGGCCGGCGCCGGCGTCGCGCTCGGCTGGCCGCTCGAGGAGATCGCCCGCGGTCTCTCGGAGGCGCGGCCGGTGGCGGGTCGCTGCGTGTGGCGCGACGCGGGCGGCGTGAGCATCCTCGACGACACCTACAACGCGAATCCCGGTCTCGGTGCGCGCCGCCCTCGAGACGGTCGCCGCGCGCCGCGCCGCGTCGCCGGCCGGCTGATCGTCGTCCTGGGCGACATGCTGGAGCTCGGCGCGATTGCCGACGAAGCGCACCAGGAGATGGGCCGCTCGGTGGTGGCGGCGGGTGCCGATGAGTTCGTCGGCGTGGGGCGGCTCGCGCGCCTGGCCGTCGACGCGGCGCGCGCCGGAGGCCTGGCCCAGCGCCCACCACGCGACGACGTTCGAGGACACGGTCGCCCATCTCCTCAAGGGCGTGGCGCCCGGGGACGTCGTGCTCGTCAAGGGCTCGCGGGGCATGCGCATGGAGCGGGTCGTCGACGCGCTGGTGGCGCGCCTGGCCCGATGAAAGGGACGGATGCTTTACTATCTCCTCGTCCCGCTCGCGAAAGACCACATCGCGTTCAACGTCTTTCGCTATCTGACCTTCCGGTCGTTCATGGCCCTGATCTCGGCCCTCATCATCTCGCTGGTCGTGGGCCCGTGGATCATCCGGCGGCTGCGCGCGATGCAGCACGGCGGCGAGACGATCCGGGAGGACACGCCCGAGCGGCATCGCACGAAGAAGGGCACGCCGACGATGGGCGGGATCGTCATCCTCACGGCGATCCTCGGCGACCACCCTGCTGTGGGCCAACCTCGCGCAATCGCTACATCTGGGTCGTGATCCTGGCCACCGTGGGCTTCGGGCTGATCGGGGTGTGGGACGACTGGACCAAGCTCAAGCGGCGCAAGGGGCTTCCGATGCGCGTGAAGCTGATCGCGCAGCTGGTGATCGCCTTCGCGGTGCTGCAGCTCGTGTTCTGGCAGCCGCCGAGCGCGTGGCTGCCGGTGCTGGCCATTCCGTTCTTCAAGGGCTGGCTCGTGAATCTCGGCTGGCTCTGGATCCCCTTCACGATCCTCGTCGTGGTCGGCGCCTCGAACGCGGTGAATCTGACGGACGGGCTCGACGGGCTGGCGATCGGTCCGGTCATCATGGCCGGCGCCGCGTTCGGCGTGATCGCGTACCTCACGGGCAACTTCCGGGCCGCCGACTACTTGAAGATCCTCAACGTGCGCGGGGCGGGCGAGCTGACGGTCTTCTGCGGCGCGCTGATCGGCGCGGCGATCGGCTTTCTCTGGTTCAACTGCCATCCGGCCGAGATCTTCATGGGCGACGCGGGCTCGCTGGCGCTGGGCGGCGCGATCGGCACGCTGGCCGTGCTGACGAAGGCGGAGCTGCTTGTTGCCGTTGATCGGCGGCCTCTACGTCGTGGAGGCGCTCTCGGTGATCATCCAGGTCGCGAGCTTCAAGATGACCGGACGCCGCGTCTTCCGCATGGCGCCGTTGCACCATCACTACGAGCTCTCCGGCTGGCCCGAGCCGAAGATCGTCGTCCGCTTCTGGATCGTCTCGTTCGCGCTCGCGCTGCTCGCCATCACCACCCTGAAGCTCCGATGAGGGCGGCGTGAACGCGCTCGACGAGGTCGACATGGCGACACGCGGCTCGGACGTACCTGCGCTCGCTCGCGGCGGCCGTCGCGTGACGGTGCTCGGTCTCGCCAAGAGCGGTGTCGCCGCGGCGCGCCTCCTGCGCGCGGTCGAGCGCGGACGTCGTGGGGGCGGACGCGAAGCCGCTCGCCGTCGCTCGGGCGCGGAAGCGGCCGCGCTCGCCGAGCTGGGCGTACGGCTCGTCACGGGCCGCGGGCGACCCGACGGAGGCCTTCGCCGGCGCCGAGCTGGTGGTGGTGAGCCCCGGCGTGCCGCTCGACGCGCCCGGCGCTCGCCGCCGCGCGGCGCCCGGCAGGTGCCGATCATCGGCGAGCTCGAGCTCGGCTGGCGGGCGAGCGAGGCGGACACGATCGCGATCACCGGGACGAACGGCAAGACCACGACGACGGCGCTGACCGGCGCGCTCCTGGCGCGCAGCCGCGGCCGGTGCTGGTCGCCGGGCAACATCGGCACGCCGCTCGCCGCGCACGCCCTCACGTTCCCGGCCGACGGTCCTGGTCGTTTGCGAGGTGTCGAGCTTCCAGCTCGAGACCACCGAGCTCTTCCAGCCGCGCGTCGCGGTGGTGCTCAACTCACGCCGGACCACCTGGACCGCCACCGGACGTTCGAGGCGTATCGCGGACGCGAAGGCTCGGATCTTCGCGAACCAGACCTCCGCCGACTGCGCCGTGCTGAACGCCGACGACGAGGCGACGCGCGCGCCTGGCGCCGCCGGTCGCGCGCGCCGATCGTCTGGTTCAGCCGGCCGGCGCGAGCTCGCCCACGGGTCTTCGTCCGCGACGGATCGGATCGTCGCGCGAGCTCAACGGCCACGTCGAGGAGATCTGCCCGCTGTCGGAGATCTTCCTGCGTGGCCAGCACAACGTGGAGAACGTCCTCGCCGCGACCGCGTGCGCCCTCTGGACCGGCGTCTCGCCCGCGGTCGATCCGCCGGGCCATCGGCGCGTTTCCGGGGCGTGGCGCACCGGATCGAGTGGGTGCGCGACTCTGGACGGCGTCAAGTACTACAACGACTCGAAGGGCACGAACGTCGACTCGACCCTCCGGGCGCTCGAGAGCTTCGCGGAGCCGATCGTGCTGATCGCGGGCGGCAAGGGCAAGGGCCAGGCCTGGGGGCCGCTCGCCGCCGCGGCGCGCGGGCCGGGTCGCCACGCGGTCCTCATCGGCGAGGACGCCGCGAAGATCGGGGCGGCCCTGACCGCCGCCGGCGTCCCGGTGCGTCTCGTGCGGTCGCTCCAGGACGCGGTCGATCGCGCGCGCGCGGCTCGCCACGCCCGGGCGACGTCGTGCTGCTTTCCCCGGCCTGCGCCTCGTTCGACATGTTCGACAACTTCGAGCACCGCGGCGACGTGTTCAAAAAGCTCGTGGAGCGCCTCGACGTCGACAACGGTTCTCGACTCGCACGCATCACGCGACGAAATCGCCTCAGCGACGCTTCCGGACGGTGGGGGGTATGGGGGAGGAGCGGCGCTCGCTCCCCCCCAGTCCACCTGATGCCCCGAAAGCTCACGCCCGACTTCTGGCTCTTCGGCGTCGCCGTCGTGCTGCTCTCGGCGGGCGTGGTGATGGTCTACTCGGCGAGCGCGATCGTCGCGGCCGACCGGTTTCACGATCCGTACTTCTTCCTCAAGAAGCAGCTCTTCTGGGCGCTGCTCGGCGCCGGCGTGCCTGTGGCTGGCGTTCCGGCTCGACTACCGCCGGCTCGAGGGACTCGTGCTGCCGCTGCTGATCTTCGCGGGCGTGCTGCTCGTGCTGGTGCTGGTCTCGCCGTTCGGTCAGGCGATCAACGGCACCCGCCGCTGGATCCGGCTCGGGCCCGGTGTCGTTCCAGCCGGCGGAGCTGGCCAAGCTCGCGCTCGTCCTCTACCTGGCGGCGTTTCTCGCGAAGAAGGGCGAGGCGATCGCGGACTTCCGGCGCGGGCTCGTGCCGCCGCTCGCGGTGGCCGGGCTCCTGGCGCGCCTCGTGCTGCGCGCAGCCCGATCTCGGCAACTGCCTGACCCTGATCACCCTGACCTTCACGCTCGCTGTTCCTGGCCGGCGGCCACGCGCGCCACCTCGCGCTCATCCTGCTGGCCGCGCTGCCGCCGCTGGCGATGGCGGTGTGGATGGCGCCGTACCGGCTGCGCCGCATCGTCGCGTTCCTCGACCCGTGGTCCGATCCGCGCGGGCAGCGGGTTCCAGATCATCCAGTCGTGGCTCGCGCTCGGCAACGGCGGGATCTTCGGTCAGGGCATCGGCGCCTCGCGGCAGAAGCTCTTCTATCTGCCGGAGTCGCACACGGATTTCATCTTCGCGATCCTCGGCGAGGAGCTCGGCTTCGTCGGCGCGCTCGATCATCGTCGCCCTCTTCGTCGTGCTCGATCTGGCGCGGGCTCCGGATCGGGCTGCGCGCGCCCGATCCGTTCGGCAGCTACCTGGCGCTCGGCATCACCGTGCTCGATCGCGACCCAGACGCTCGTGAACCTCGGCGTCGTCACGGGCCTGCTGCCGACGAAGGGACTGCCGCTGCCGTTCATCTCCTTCGGCGGCTCGGCCCTGCTCGTCACGATGCTCTCGACGGGAGTGCTGCTGAACATCTCGCAGCAGGCGCATGTTTAAGCGCTACCAGCAGATCCACTTCGTCGGGATCGGCGGCATCGGCATGTCCGGGATCGCCGAGATCCTGCTTGAATCTCGGCTACCGCGTGACCGGCTCCGACCAGAAGCGCAACGACGCCGTCGAGCGGCTCGCCGAGCTGGGCGCGAAGGTCTTCATCGGCCACGCAGGCCGGCGAACGTCGAGGGCGCCCACGTCGTGGTCTACTCGTCGGCCGTCTCGCGCGACAACGTCGAGGTCCAGGCCGCGCGCCAGCGCCAGATCCCGGCGATTCCCCGCGCCGAGATGCTGGCCGAGCTGATGCGGCTCAAGTACGGCATCGCGGTTGCCGGCACCCACGGCAAGACGACGACCACCTCGATGGTCGGCACCGTGCTCGCCGAGGGCCGCTCGATCCCACGATCGTCGTCGGCGGCCGGGTGACCAGCCTCGGGCTCCAACGCGCGGCTCGGGACAGGGCGAGTACCTGGTCGCCGAGGCCGACGAGTCGGACGGCTCGTTCCTGAAGCTGGCGCCGACGATCGCGGTCGTCACGACCGTCGACGCCGAGCACCTCGACCACTACGGGAGCCTCGACGCGATCCGCGACGCCTTCGTCGCGTTCGTCAACAAGGTGCCCGTTCTACGGCGCGGCGGTGCTCTGCCTGGACGAGCCGAACATCCAGCTCCTGATTCCGCGGATCGAGAAGCGGATCATCACGTACGGCCTCGAGTCGGGCGCCGATCTCGTCGCGCGCCGTCTGCAGCTCGCCGGGCATGACGAGCCGCTTCGAGGTCGTATCAGCGCGAGAGCCTCCTCGGCGAGGTCGCGCTCCAGGTCCCGGGCCGCCACAACGTGCTCAACGCGCTCGCGGCGATCGGCGTGGCGGCTCGATCTGGAGATCCCGTTCGCCACCATCCAGAGAGCGCTGGCCGCCTTTTCACGGGCGTCCAGCGCCGCTTCCAGATCCTCGGTCGCTCGCGCGGCGTGACGGTGGTCGACGACTACGGCCATCATCCTGCCGAGATCCGGGCGACGCTGGCTGCCGCCAAGGCCGGGTTCGAGTGTCGGGTCGTGACGGTGTTCCAGCCCCACCGCTACACCCGCACCTTGCACCTGCGCGAGGAGTTCCTCACCGCGTTCAATCTGGCTGACGTGTTGATCGTGATGGACGTCTACGCGGCCGGTGAGGCGGCGATCCCCGGGGTCACGCGCCGCGGACCTCGCCGACGGGATCCGCGTCGCACGGGCATCGCGACGTCACCTACCTCGGCAGCGACCGCACGCGCATCGTCGAGCATCTCGCGGAGATCGTCCGGTCGGGGCGATCTCGTGATCACGCTCGGCGCCGGCGACGTGAGCCAGCTCGGCCCGGAGCTGCTGCAGCGCCTGGACGCGACTCGTTGACTGGGAGGGCCACATGCTAGGAGAGATCCGGGGGGAAGTTCGGTTCAAGGAGCCCCTGAGCTTCCACACCTCGCTCCGCATCGGCGGCACCGCCGACATCTTCGTGGTGCCACAGGACGTGGACGACATCCGCCACGCGCTCATGTTCGCCGAGCGCGAGCAGCTGCCGGTGTCGGTCATCGGCGGGGGCAACAACCTGCTGGTCAAGGACCGGGGCGTGCGCGGCGTCGTCCTGCGGCTCGAGGGCTGCCTCGGGCGCGCCGAGTTCCACGGCGAGGAGGCGATCGCCGGCGCCGGCGTGTGCCTCTCGGCGCTGATCCGGGAGGCCGCCGCCCTCAATCTCGGCGGCATCGAGTGCCTCGTCGGCATCCCCGCCACGATCGGCGGCGCCCTGGCGATGAACGCCGGGACGGCCGGACGGCTGGATCGGCGATTTCGTCAGCGCTGTCTACTTCCTGCATCCGGACGGCACGCTCGGCGAGTTCAAGCCGGCGCCGGGCGCGTTCACCTACCGCAACTTCAACGCGCCGGTCGGCGTCCGTGCTGATCGGCTGCCGGCTCCGCCTGCACCGCCGGCCGCTGGCCGAGATCCAGAAAGAGATGAAGCAGCGGCTGAAGGTCAAGAAGTCCACGCAGCCGCTGGCGCTCGCCTCGGCCGGCTGCGTCTGGAAGAATCCGCAGGGCGACGTCGCCGCGCGGATGATCGAGAAGTGCGGCCTCAAGGGCAAGCGCATCAACGGCGCGGAGATCTCCTCCAAGCACGCCAACTTCATCGTGAACCGCGGCGGCGCGACCGCGACCGACATCCTGGCGCTCATGGACCTCACGCGCGAGCGCGTGCAGTCGCACTTCTCGGTCGCGCTCGAGAACGAGATCAGGATCATCGGAGAGTAGATGCCGAGCGGCCTCAGCTCGCCGAGAAGCCGGGCCTCGGTGCTCGCCGACATGGGCGAGCGCTCGGCATTCGTCGCCCGGCAGCGCGTGGGTCGATCCGAAGCGCCCGCGGCCCGGCCGACGCGCCCGCCTGCGCCGCCTGCGTCGGCGTCGCCCTGACGGTCGTGGCGGTCAGCGCGGTCGGGCGGCGCGGCGTTGCACTGGCTCTTGACGACGCAGCGGTTCGCGGTGGCCAGCGTGGAGGTCCGCGGCGTCTCGCGGGTGCCGCCCGACCGGATCCTGGCGGTGGCCGCGATCCCGCAGGGCACCAACATCTTCCGGCTCGACACGATCGACGTGACCGGCCGTGTCGAGTCGCTGCCGGAAGTCCGCCGCGGCCGACGTCGTGCGCGAGCTGCCGAACCGGGTCGTGATCAGCGTCGAGGAGCGCCGTCCCTTCACCCTCGTCCACGGCGGGCGGCTGCACTGGATGGACGAGGAGGGGCGCCTGCTCGGCGCCTCGCCCGAGGCGGTGGCGCCGCCGATGCCCGTGATCAGCGGCCTCGTCGGCGGACGAGCTGGCGTCGATGCGCACGGCGCCCGGGGCGAAGGCCCGCGCGGCGATCGCGCGTGATCCGCGCGCTCCTGAGAAGCGGCAACGGCCTCACCTCGGAGATCTCGGAGATCGACATGAGCCGGCGCGAGGGGCCGGTCCTCTACACGGTGGACGGCGTCGAGGTGCGCCTCGGCACCGAGGACTGGGACGAGCGCCTCGCGCGCCTCGAGGGCGTCCTGGCGCAGATCGCGACGCAGGACGTGCGCGCGGTCGATCTGCGGTTCCGCGACCAGGTGGTCTTCCAGCGGGGAAGCACCCGATGAAGCGCTCGAAGGCGCCGGATCTGGTGGTCGGCCTGGACGTCGGCACCACGAAGATCTGCGCGATCATCGCCGAGCCGGCGCCCCGCGGCGTGCTGAACGTGATCGGCGTCGGCACGGCGCCCTCGCGCGGGCTCCGACGCGGCATCGTCGTCAACATCGACTCGACCGTCGAGGCGATCAAGGCCGCCGTCGCCGAGGCCGAGCAGATGGCGGGGGTCGAGGTCTCCGGCGTCTACGCGGGCATCGCCGGCGGCCACATCCGCGGCGTGAACAGCCGCGGCGTCGTCGGCATCACCGGCAAGAACCACGAGGTGAGCGACGCCGACGTCGAGCGCGTGGTCGAGGCCGCGCGGGCGATCAATCTGCCGCAGGACCGCGAGATCATCCACGTGCTGCCGCAGAGCTTCGTGGTGGACGACGGCGACGGCGTTCGCGAGCCGCTCGGCATGTCGGGCGTGCGGCTCGAGGTCGAGGTGCACATCGTCACGGGCACCGTCACCTCGGTCCAGAACGTCGTGCGCTCGGTGAATCGCGCGGGCCTCGCCGTGCAGGACATCGTGCTCGAGCCGCTCGCCTCCGCGGAGGCGGTGCTGTTCGACGACGAGAAGGAGCTCGGCGTCGTCGTGATCGACATCGGCGGCGGCACCACCGACGTCGCGCTGCTCCGAAACGGCGCGGTGTGGCACACGGTGGTCCTGCCGCTCGGCGGAGACCACATCACCAACGACATCGCGATCGGGCTGCGCACGCCGACCGCCGACGCCGAGGGCATCAAGAAGCGCTACGGCTGCGCGCTGACGGCGCTGGTGCCGGCGGAGGAGACGGTCGACGTGCCGTCCGTCGGCGGCCGGAAGCCGCGCCAGCTCTCGCGGCAGCTCCTCTCCGAGATCATCCAGCCGCGCGTCGAGGAAATCTTCACGTTGGTGGCGCGCGATCTCGCCCGAGCCGGGTTCCAGGACGCGGCCACGGCGGGAGTCGTCGTCACGGGAGGGACGTCGATCATGGAGGGAGTCCCCGAGCTTGCCGAGGGCATCTTCGATCAACCCGTGCGCCGCGGCGTGCCGATCGGCATCGGCGGGCTGGCGGACGTCATCGAAAGCCCGATCTACGCCACGGGCGTGGGTCTCGCGCTCTACGGCGCCCGGACGCGCGTCCCCGGCGAGTCGGCCGGCGCGAGCGCGAACCCCGTGGGCCGCTTCGCACGCCTCGTGACGGGATTCCTCGGTGACCTCTTTTAGGCCCGGTCGAGACGGACGTCAGCCGCATCTTTTCACGTCGGACGGGATCCGTTCACGCGGCCGGAGGCGTCCCTCCGGCGATCACTCACAGGAGGATGGGATGGAGAAGGATCGCGCGCGGCGCCCGCTCTTCGAGCTCGAACAGACGCCACAGGCCGCGAAGATCAAGGTCATCGGGCTCGGCGGCGGCGGCGGCAACGCGGTGAGCCGCATGATGGCCGCGCAGTTCACGGGGGTCGAGTTCATCGTGGCCAACACCGACCTCCAGGCGCTCAGCGCCTCGCCGGCGCCGGTCAAGCTGCAGCTCGGCGCCAAGCTCACGCAAGGTCTCGGCGCCGGCTCGAACCCGGACGTCGGGCGGGGCGCCGCGCAGGAAGATCCGGATCAGATCACGCGGCTTCTGAGCGGCTGCGACATGGTCTTCATCACCGCGGGCCTGGGCGGCGGCACCGGCACGGGCGCGGCGCCGGTGGTCGCGTCGCTCGCGAAGGACCTGGGGATCCTGACGGTCGCCGTGGTGACCAAGCCGTTCACGTTCGAGGGCCGCAAGCGGATGCTCCAGGCCGAGGCCGGCCTCGAGTCGCTGCGCGGCGTGGTGGACACGCTCATCACGATCCCGAACCAGCGGCTCCTCTCGGTCGTCGACCGCGGCACGCCGCTGATCGCCGCGTTCAGGGTCGCCGACTCCGTGCTCCAGCAGGCGGTGCAGGGCATCTCCGACCTCATCCTGGTGCCCGGGCTCGTCAACCTCGACTTCGCCGACGTCCGCACGATCATGTCGGGCATGGGGCTCGCCATGATGGGCACCGGCACCGGCAAGGGCGAGAACCGCGCGCTCGACGCCGCGCAGAAGGCCGTCGCGAGCCCGCTGCTCGACGAGACGTCGATCGAGGGCGCACGCGGGATCCTCATCAACTTCACCGGCGGCGCCGATCTCTCGATCCACGAGGTCGAAGAGGCGGCGCGCATCGTCCAGGAGGCGGCGCACGAGGAGGCGCACATCATCTTCGGCGCCGTCATCGATCCGCAGCTCTCGGACGAGGTGCGGATGACGGTGATCGCCACGGGGTTCGCGGACAAGAAGGAAACGGTGGGAATCAGCGGCAAGGTCGTGGACCTGCCGCGGCCATCGCGCTCCGTGCCGTCTTCGGCGCCTGCTCCTGTCGCGCCGTGGCGGCGCAAGTTCGCTGACCCGCGCGGGGAGGCTTCGGAGGAGGCGCTCGGCGAGGGCGCAGATCTCGAAGTCCCCGCTTTCCTTCGCCGTCAGGCGGATTAGGGTCACCGGGGCGCCGGTAGGAGCGGGAGGGGGTGCCCGGCTCCCGACCGCTCCGTCACCCACTCGCCCGATTCGCAGCGCTTCGCGCTGCGGGCGGGACGAGGGGGTCCCACTACGCAGGTCGGGAGCCGGGCACCCCCTCCCGCTCCTACCGGCGCCCCGGCGACCCGTGGGCACTGCATACTGAGAATCCGATGACTTCGAGTTTTCCGCTCGTAGCGCATGGGGATCCGACGGCGTTCTTTACGTTTGCGTCGTTGAGCGCGCTGGGGGTGCCGCATGCGACGACGACGCGGCATTGTCCGGGGATCAGCTCGTTTGCGGAGCCGATCGTGCCGGAGGCGCCCAAGCCGCCGTTTCGGTCGGAGGCGGTGACGGCGCTTGGCGCTGCGGGGCTCGAGATGGGGCGGGTGAGCTATGCGCGGCAGGTGCATGGGGCGGACGTGGCGCGGGCCGCGTCGGGCGGAGGATTCGCGGGTCTCGTCGACATCCTCGTCACCGCCGAGCGCGGCGTGCCGCTCTCGATCTTCACCGCGGATTGTCTCGCGATCGTCCTCTACGATCCGGCGGCACGCGCGCTGAGCGTCGCCCACGTCGGCTGGCGCGGCACGGTGCGAGGCGCGACCCAGGCGGCCGTGCGGGCGATCGGCGAGGCCGGCGGTCGAGCGTCGTCGCTTCGCGTGGCGATCGCGCCGTCGATCGGCCCATGCTGCTACGAGGTCGACGAGCCGGTCACGGCCGAGTTCGCGCGCGCCTTCGGCGAGCGCTGGCGCGCCTGGGCCACGCCGTCGCGAGGCGGCCACGTGATGCTCGATCTCTGGTCGGCCAACGAGACCTTGCTCGTCGAAGCCGGGGTGGCGCCGGAGTCCATCGAGAACCCCCGGCTGTGCACGGCGTGCCATCCGGACCTCCTGTACTCGTACCGCCGGGGTAACCGGGGCCGCCTGGTCACCCTCGCCGCGCTGCCCTGAATGGTCGTGCGCGCTGCAGGCCGTCGCGGGGCTGGGGCCCCGCCGGCCGAGGAGCGCTGGTGAGACAACCGTGCGCGCTGCAGGCCGTCGCGGGGCTGGGGCCCCGCCGGCCGGGAGCGCTGTGAGACACGTGCGCGCGCGGCCGTCGCGGGGCTGGGCCCCGCCGGCGGGCGGGCCGGACCCCTCCCCCGACACCGCCCCCTGCTAGAATCAGCCTGCCATGACCGACATCCGCGCCAATCTCGAGCGGGTGCGTGAACGGGTCGCGCGGGCCGCGGAACGCGCGGGCCGCCGCGCCTCGGACGTGCTGCTCGTGGGCGTCTCGAAGACGGTCGAGGCGGCTCGCATCCGTCAGGCTATCGAGGCCGGGGTGCCCGCGCTCGGCGAGAACCGGGTACAGGAGGCCAAGGAGAAGATGACCGAGCTCGGCCGTCCGGTCCCGTGGCACCTGATCGGTCATCTGCAGACCAACAAGGCCCGGGATGCGGTCGAGCTCTTCGACGTCATCCACTCGCTCGACCGCCTGGACCTGGCCAAGGAGCTCGACAAGCGGGCCCGCTCCCGTGGACGGACCGTGGACGCGCTGGTAGAGGTCAACGTGGCCGGCGAGGCGTCCAAGGGCGGCGTGGCCCCCGACGGGCTCGATGCCCTCCTCGACGCGGTCGCGGCGCTGCCGGCGATCAAGGTGCGGGGCCTCATGGCGATCCCGCCGGAGGCAAAGGCGCCGGACGACTCGCGGGTGTGGTTCCGGGTGCTGCGAAAGCAGGCAGAGCGCTTCGCGTTCACCGAGCTTTCGATGGGGATGAGCGGCGATTTCGAGGTGGCGATCGAGGAAGGCGCGACCATCGTCCGGGTCGGCACGGCGATCTTCGGACCACGGGCGCCACGGCGAGAGCCCGGCCTGGAGGAGCGATGACGATCAAGGGCCTCACCGTCGGGTTCATCGGCGGCGGCAACATGGGCGAAGCACTGATCAAGGGCCTCCTCGGAGCGAGCCTCGTGCCGGCGAGCGCGATCCACGCGACCGACGTGCGCCTCGAGCGGCTGAAGGAGCTCGATCGCCAGTACGGCATCCAGGTCTCGTCCGACAACGCCGCCGTCGTCCGCCAGTGCGACATCGTCATCCTGGCGGTGAAGCCCCAGATCATCGATGCGGTCCTGAAAGAGATCGCCCCGGCCGTGACCCGGCGGAAGCTCCTGATCTCGATCGCCGCGGGTGTCTCCACCGCGAAGATCCGGGCCGGGCTGCACAAGGACGCGCGCCTCATCCGCGTGATGCCGAATGCGCCGGCTCTCGTCCTGGAGGGTGTGACCGCCATCGCGAAGGCGGACGGTCTCGAGCCCACGCGACCTCGACACCGCGGGCGAGATCTTCAGCGCGGTCGGACGGGTGGTCGTGCTCGACGAGGCCCTGATGGACGCGGTGACCGGTCTCTCGGGCTCGGGGCCCGCCTACGTGGCCGTCGTGATCGAGTCGCTCGCCGACGGCGGGGTACGCATGGGTCTCGACCGGATCACCGCGATGACCCTGGCCACGCAGACCGTGCTCGGCGCGGCCAAGCTCTTGCTGGAGACCGGCATGCACCCGGGCGCGCTCAAGGACATGGTCAGCTCCCCGGGCGGCACCTCGATCGCGGGCATCGCCGCGCTCGAGGACGGCGGCATCCGTACGACGTTCATCAAGGCGGTCGAGCGCGCGACCGAGCGCTCGCGCGAGCTGGGCCAAGGCCCGAAGTGATGTTCATCGTGAACTACTTCTTCATCGCGCTGGCCAACCTGATCAATCTCGTCATCGTGGCCTACATCTGGATCATCATCGCGCGGGCGATCGTCTCGTGGGTGAGCCCGGATCCCTACAACCCGATCGTGCGATTCCTGCATCGGGTGACCGAGCCGGTGCTGCGGCCGGTGCGCGAGCGGTTGCCGGTCTCCCAGATGGGGCTCGACTTTGCGCCGATGATCGTCATTCTCGTGCTGTATTTTCTGAAGGAGTTCCTGGTCCCGGTGCTGTACCGAATCGCCACCGAGATCGGCTAGGACGTCGGAGGCTCCATGCGTATTAGTCCGCTCGATATCCGCCAGCAACAATTCAGCGTCAAATGGTTTCGTGGATTCGACACCCACGAGGTCGACGCCTTCCTCGACGACGTGGCCGAGGATTACGAGACGGTGCTCAAGGAGAACGCGCAGCTGAAGGAGCAGGTCGCGACCTTCGAGGAGCGCTCGCGCGGTCTCAGCGAGCGCGAGCGCGCGCTGCAGGACACGCTCGTGACGACCCACCGGCTCGGCGACGAGATGAAGGCGACCGCGCGCCGCGAGGCGGAGCTGCAGATGCGCGAGGCCGAGCTGCGCAGCGAGAAGATCATCGAGGAGGGGCGGGCCGAGGAAGCGCGGATCCGGAGCGAGATCCTGACCCTGCGCCGCGTGCGTCGCCAGCTCATCGAGGACTTTCGCGCGACGCTCGAGAGCTACTTCCGGATGATGTCGGCCGAGTTCGGCGAGGACAAGGACGACGTCAAGAGGCTGACGCGACGCGGCTGTCGGTCCGCGTCCAACCGCGGGCGTCGCAGGACGAGATCGTCGGCTGGCACGATGCGACGCTCCGGCTTCGCGTTACCGCGCCGCCCGTCGCCGGCGCCGCCAACACCGCCGTCGTCCGTCTCCTCGCCAAGACCCTCGGCGTTCCGCCCTCGTCGATCGGCGTGGTGCGCGGTCTCCAGGGGAGAACCAAGATTGTCGAGATCGCGGGGCTGGGCCACGCGGAGATCCGGAGCCGCGTGGCGCTGAGTCTCTCGAGCGCGCCGTGAGCGTGATCGCGCCCGTCCGCTGGGAGACCGACCAGCTGATCCTCGTCGACCAGACCGTGCTCCCCGAGCGCGAGGTCGAGCGCGGCTATCAGAGCTGGGAGGACGTCGGCGCCGCGATTCGGACGCTCGTGGTCCGCGGCGCCCCGGCGATCGGCGTGGCCGCGGCGTTCGGGGTGGTGCTGGCGGCGCGCGCGAGCCGGGCCACGACGTTCGATGGCCTGATGGCGGATCTCGAGACGGCGATCAAGGGACTCGCGGCGACGCGGCCGACCGCCGTCAACCTGTTCTGGGCGCTCGACCGGATGCGGCGCGCGGCCGCCGCGTCGAGCGCGCTGCCGCTCGACCAGGTGCGAAGGCTCCTCCTCGCCGAGGCGCAAACGATCCGCGACGAGGACATCGCGGCCAATCGCGCCATGGGCGCTCACGGCGCCTCGCTGGTGCCGCCCAACGCCCGCATCTTGACCCACTGCAACGCCGGCGCTCTAGCGACGGCCGGGTACGGCACCGCGCTGGGGGTCGTGCGCGCCGCGCACGAGCAAGGCAAGGTGGCGCTCGTGTGGGTCGACGAGACCCGCCCGGTGATGCAGGGCTCGCGCTTGACGGCGTGGGAGTGCGTGCGCGACGGTATCCCCCACCGGCTGATCGCCGACGTCGTCGCGGCGTCGGTGATGGCGCGCGGCGAGGTCGACCTGATCGTGACCGGCGCCGACCGTATCGCCGCGAACGGCGACACCGCCAACAAGATCGGGACGTATTCGCTGGCCGTGCTCGCCGCCCACCACCACGTGCCGTTCTACGTCGCCGCGCCGTTCTCCACGATCGATCCCGCCCTGGCCTCGGGCGCCGACATCCCGATCGAGGAGCGCGACGCGTCGGAAGTCCGGCGGGTCGGCGCGCAGCAGACCGCGCCGAGCGCGTCCCCGGTGTTCAACCCCGCGTTCGACGTCACGCCGGCCCGACTGATCACGGCGATCGTCACCGAGCGCGGCGTCGTCCGTCCGCCGTATCGGTTTTGACGGCCCGCGAGTATCACGACCGGACCACGCACTCGCCCGCATCCGTCCGCACGAGCGGGCACACGCTCGAGTGGGACATCAAGCCCTTCCCGTTCAAGGTGTATACGGATCTCGCGGCGATCCCGTTGCCGCGCGCGCTCGACCCGCTGGGCCTCGACACGCTCGCCGCACTCGCGGGCGCGGCACCGCCGGCCCCCGCGCTCGATCTGAGCCGGCTCGCGGCCGTGCTCTACTACGCCGCCGGCGTGACGAGGAAGAAGACGTACCCGGGCGGCGGCGAGGTGCTGTTCCGCGCCGCCGCCTCGACGGGCGCGCTCTACCAGACCGAGGTGTACGTGGCGGTCGGCGAGGTCACCGGACTCGAGCCGGGCCTCTACCACTTCTGCCCCGGCGATTTCGCGCTGCGCCGCCTGCGGGACGGCGACGTCCGCGCGGCGCTCGCGGCCTCGGCGTCGGACGAGTCGATTCGTCACCGCGCGGCGACGCTCATGCTGACCGCGATCTATTGGCGAAACACCTGGAAATATCAGGCGCGTGCCTATCGGCACCTGTTCTGGGACTCCGGGACGATGCTCGCCAACGTGCTGGCGACCGGGGGCGCGCTCGGACTCGCTCCGCGGGTACTGACGGGCTTCGTCGACATCGAGATCGACCGCCTGCTCGGGCTCGACACGGCCCGCGAGGTCGCCCTCGAGCTCGTCCCGCTCGGCCCCGATGTGACTCCGGCGCGAAGCGGCGCCCCGCTGGAGGCGATCGCTCACGCGACGCTCCCGCTGTCCTCGTCCGAGGTCGACTATCCGCTGATGCACGAGATTCACGCCGCGTCGCGACTCGATACCGCCGACGCCGTCACCGCCTGGCGCGCGCGGGAGCTGGTCGCGCGCGTCGACGGAGCCTGCGGCCGGCGCGGAGCTGATCGAGCTGCCGCCGCCGCGCGCGCGTGCGGCGCGCGGGCTCGACGAGACGATTCAGCGGCGCGGCTCGACGCGAGAGTTCGTCCACGCGCCGCTGATGGGCGAGGAGCTCGCGACCGCGCTCTGGGCGGCGACGCGGCCACTCGACGCCGACGTGCCGGGCGGACTCGTCGATCTCTATCTCGTCGTCAATGCCGTCGAGGGCGTGCCGGCCGGCGCGTACTTCTACCGGGCGGACGCGCACCGGCTCGAAAGCTTGAAAACCGGCGACCTCCGGAACCGGTCGGCGCATCTCTGCCTCGAGCAGGCGCTCGGCGGGGACGCGGCGGCCGTCATCTACTGGCTGGCGCCGCTCGACGCGCTCACGCGTGTCTTGGGCGATCGCGGCTATCGTCTGGTGAATCTCGCGGCGGGTTTAGCCGGCGGCCGCGCCTATCTCGCCGCGTACGGCCAGGGATTCGGCGCTTCCGGTCTCACGTTCTACGACGGCCACGTCGTCGAGTTCTTCTCGCCGCACGCCGCCGGCAAGGACGCGATCTTCGTGACGGCGCTGGGCCGATCGGGCGTGGGAGGGCGTGTTACCATCGAATCGAATCTCAGCGCGCGAAGGAGGCCGTCTGCATGAAGAAGTATCAGTTGATGGCGCCGGGGCCGACGCCCGTCCCGAGCGAAGTGCTGCTCGCGATGGCGCAGCCGATCATCCACCACCGGACGCCGCAATACGAGGCGCTCTTCATCGAGGTGCGCGCCGCGCTGAAGAAGCTCTTCCAGACGAGCGCCGAGGTGGTGCCACTCGCGTGCTCCGGCACGGGCGCGATGGAAGCGGCCGTCGTCAACACGTTGTCGGCGGGCGATCGAGTGGTGATCGTGCGCGCCGGGAAATTCGGCGACCGCTGGCTCGACCTCGCGAAGGCCTACGGGCTCGACGTGATCGACCTGAGCGCCCCGTTCGGACAGACGGTCGACGCGAGGCGCGTCGCCGAGACCCTGAAGCACCACCCTGAGGCGAAGGCCGTGCTCGTCCAGCACAGCGAGACCTCGACCGGGGTGCTGCACGACGTCCGGGCCTATGCGGCGGCCACTCGCCAGCACGACGCGATCTTGATCGTCGACGCGGTGTCGAGCCTCGGCATCGCCGATCTTCCGATGGACGCCTGGGGCGTCGACCTGGTGATCTCGGGCTCGCAGAAGGGCCTGATGCTCCCGCCGGGCCTCGGATTCTGCGCGCTCAGCGAGAAGGCGTGGAAGAGGACCAAGAGCTCCACCCTGCCGAAGTTCTATTTCAGCCTCGCGGACGAGCTGAAATACGTGGCGAAGAACGAGGTGCGCTTCACGCCGGCGGTGTCGATCGTCGTCGGACTGCGCGAAGCCCTCCGGATGATCGAGGCCGAGGGGCTCGGCAACGTGTTCAAACGTCACGATCGCCTCGCGCGCGCCACGCGCGCCGGGGTCGAGGCGCTCGGCCTCGAGCTCTTCGCCAAGGCCATGCCGAGTCCGGCGGTGACCGCGGTGCGCGCGCCGAAAGGCCTGGACAGCGAGAAGGTCGTCGCGGCGTACTCGCAGAGCCACAACATCACGATCGCCGGCGGGCAGGGGGAGATGAAAGGCACGCTCTTCCGCCTGGGCCACATGGGCTACGCCGCGCAGTTCGACGTCATCAACGCGCTGGCGGCGCTCGAGCAGGTACTCGCCGACATCGGGCAGCCGGTCGACTTCGGGTCGAGCGTCCGCGCCGCCCAGAAGATCTTCGCCGAGAAGTCGTGAAGCGGGTTCTGGTCACCGACGGGCTCCAGGCCGTCGGCATCGACGCGCTCCGCAAGCACGGCCTCGACGTCGAGGTGGTCGGCTCGCTCGGGGAGCGTGAGCTGGCCGAGCGCATCGGCGACTACGAAGGCCTCATCGTCCGCAGCGCCACCAAGGTGACTCGGCCCGCGATCGAGGCGGGCCGGCGTCTCGAGGTCATCGGCCGGGCCGGCGCGGGCGTCGACACGATCGACGTGGAGGCCGCGACCAAGCGCGGGGTGGTCGTGATGAACACGCCGGGCGGCAACACCACCGCCGTCGCCGAGCACACCTTGGGGCTGCTGCTGGCGCTGGCCCGCCGTCTTCCGGCCGCCGACGTCACCCTCAAGGCGGGGCGCTGGGAGAAGAACCGCCTGCAAGGCGTGGAGCTTCTCGGCAAGATCCTGGGCATCGTCGGCCTGGGCCGGATCGGCTCCGAGGTGGCGCGCCGCGCGCTCGGCTTTCGCATGCAGGTCATCGCCTACGATCCCTATCTGACGCGCGAGGCCGCCGATCGGCTGGGCGTGGAGAGCGTGGAGCTCGACGAGCTGCTCGGCGCGCGCCGACTTCGTCACGATCCACACGCCGCTGACGGGCGAGACGCGGCATCTGCTCGGCGCCGCGGAGCTCGATCGGCTCAAGCCGGGCGTGCGGATCATCAACTGCGCGCGCGGCGGCTTGATCGACGAGCAGGCACTCGCGCGCGCGATCCAGTCCGGCAAGGTCGCGGGCGCCGCGCTCGACGTCTTCGAGCAGGAGCCGCCGCCCGCCGACCATCCGCTGCTCAAGCTCGAGCAGGTGATCGTGACGCCGCATCTGGGCGCGGCGACCGACGAAGCGCAGACGGCGGTCGCGCTCGCGATCGCCGACCAGGTGGCCGACGCCCTCCTGCGCGGTGTCGTCGTCAACGCGGTCAACCTGCCGTCGATCGACGCCGAGACCCATCGCGAGCAGGCGCCCTACATGGGGCTCGCCGAGAAGATGGGCCGGTTCCTCGCGCAGATGGGCGAAGGGCGCATGCAGGAGGTGCGGCTCACGTACGCCGGCGAGATCGTCGGGCGCCCGACCTCGATCCTGACCCTGGCGCTCGTGCGGGGCCTCCTCGGCACGATTCTCTCCGAGCACGTGACCGACGTGAACGCGATGCTGATCGCCAAGGCGCGGGGCCTGCGGGTCACCGAGACCTCGACGACCGAGAGCTCGGACTACGCGAGCCTCGTGAGCGCCGAGCTCCGGACCGATCGCGGCGTCACGTCGGTCGCCGGCGCGGTCTTCTTCAAGCGCGAGGCGCGCTTCGTCGAGGTCGAAGGTTTCTCGCTGGAAGCCGTGCCGCAGGGATGGATGCTGGTGTTCGCGAACCTCGACGTGCCCGGCGTGATCGGCCGCATCGGGACCCTCTGCGGCCGCCACGGCATCAACATCGCCGGGATGCAGCTCGGGCGCGAGCGCCGCGGCGGCCGCGCTGTCTCGGTGCTCAACCTCGACGACCCGATGCCGCCGGCCGCTCTCGACGAGATCCGCGCCATGCCCGATATCGTTCTCGCCAAGCTCGTCAAGCTTTAGCTTTTGCGCTCTCGACGCGCGTGGCGGCGGGCGCGGTCAGCGCGGCGCCAGGCTCGCGCTCGGCCGGCCGTCTTCCCGAAGCGCGCTGTCCCGCGTGCATGGGGTCTAAAATGCCTAGCTCCATTGGTCTGTCGCTCGCCCGGCTCCTGCGCTGCGACGGCGCCTTCGCATCTCCGGCCGTGCGGGTGCCGGGATCGCCCGGCTCTCTGGGCCGGCGGGTGACGGGTTGGGAAAGGGGATAGAATGGCGGGGTTGTGGGCTAGTCTCAGGCTCTTCGTAGTACGGCATGGGGAGACGGAGTGGGTCCGGGAGCGGCGCTTCGCCGGCTCGCGGGACATTCCGCTCACGGAAGTGGGTCGGGACCAGTGCGCGGCGGTCGCTCGCGCGCTCGCCGGCGCCACCGTCGCCGCCGTCTACGCGAGCCCGCTCGAGCGGGCTCGGGCGTCGGCCGAAGTGATCGCCAAGCCGCACGGTCTCCCCGTGCGCATCGTGCCGGCGTTCAGCGAAATGACCTTTGGTTCGTGGGAGGGGCTGACCCGTGACGAGGCTCGCGCGCGCGATCCCGAGGCCTGGGCTCAGTGGCGCTCGTCGCCGCACTTGCTCAAGCTGGCGGGCGGTGAAACCATCCCCGAGGTGGCGGCGCGCGTGACGGCCGGCATCGAAGCCCTGCGGGAGGCGCACAACGAGCAGACCGTGGTGCTCGTGAGCCACGGCGTCGTGGCGCGCGTCATCGTGCTGGGCGCGCTCGGTCTCGGGCTCGATCGGCTCTGGACCGCTCGATGCCGCGCCGGCGGGAATCACGGAGATCGAGTACGAGCCGGGCTGGGCGACGGTGCACCGGATGAACACGGTCGCCCATCTGGAAGCGGCGGCGCCGTGAAGCCCCGCCAGACTCAGCTGCCGAAGGGTGCGCAGGATCTATCTGCCTGACGAGGCCGAGAAGAAGCGCCACGTCGAGGCCTCGCTGCTCGGCGTGTTCCGCCGCTGGGGCTATCGCGAGATCGTCACGCCCACGTTCGAGTACTCGGACGTGCTGGCGACCGGAACGGACGTCGACGTGCAGGGCAACATGTTCACGCTCGTCGACCGCGACACCGGCCGGACTCTGGCGCTCCGTCCGGACATCACGCCCCAGATCGCCCGCGTGGTGGCGACCCGGCTCCGCGACGAGCCCAAGCCGATCCGCCTCGCCTATGTGACGAACGTGTTCCGCTACGACGAGCCGCGCGTCTCGCACTACCGCGAGTTCTACCAGGCGGGGGTCGAGCTCGTGGGCCTCGACCAGCCCGAGGCCGAGGTCGAGGTGATCGCGATGGCGATCGAGGGGCTTCGCGCCCTCGGACTCGAGCGGTTCCAGATCGATCTCGGGCATCCGGATTTCTTTCGCGGGCTCGTCGACGAGGCCAAGACGGACGCGGCCCAGGGGCGCGAGCTCCGGGCGGCGCTCGCGCGCAAGGATGGGTCCACGCTCGAGCGGTTGGTGGCCGATCTGGCGCCGCCGGCCCACGTTCGCGACGCCCTTCTCGCCCTGCCGACCCTCTTCGGCCGCGAAGCGGTGCTGGAGCGCGCCGCGGCCTTCGCGCGCAACGAGCGGTCGTCGCGGGCGCTCGCGAATCTGGCCGAGGTGTACCGACTGCTCAAGATCTACGGGCTCGCCGAGAGCGTGCTGCTCGACCTGGGCGAAGTCCGCGGGTTCGACTACTACTCCGGAACCTACTTCGAGGCGTACGTGGCGGGGTTCGGCGCCTCGATCGCGGGCGGCGGTCGCTACGACGACATGCTCGGACGCTTCGGCTACGACTGCGCGGCGGTCGGGTTCGCGTTCGACGTCGGCCGGGCACTCTCCGTCATGGAGACGCAGGGCGTGCCGGTGGCGCTGCCGGGGCCCGACTTCTTCATCATCGACTTCACCCGAGACAAGACCGCGGCCCTCTCGCTGGCGCGGCGGCTTCGCGACCTGGGCGCCTCGGTCGCCCGCGACATCATCAGCCGCGGGCTCGATGAGTCGGTCGCCTACGCCCGGGCCCAGCGCGTGGGGCAGGTCCTGGTGATCGGCCATCCGCGCGCCGGCGCGGGTGAGGTGGTGGCGACGAATCTCGCGGACGGATCGGAGCGCGTGCTGGCGATCGGTGAGATCCTCGAACATCCAGAGCACGTATTCAGAGGTGCGAGTCATGCCTAACATCGTGGTCGTCGGGACGCAGTGGGGGGACGAGGGCAAGGGCAAGGTCGTCGACATGCTCGCGCCGCACGTGAACGTCGTCGCGCGCTTCGCCGGCGGCAACAACGCCGGCCACACGGTGGTCGTCGGGCGGGAGAAGTACGTCCTGCACTCGATTCCGTCGGGCATCCTGCACCCGGGGTGTCGCTGCGTGATCGGCTGCGGCGTGGTCGTCGACCCGGGCTCGCTGATCGAGGAGATGGAGGCGCTCGTGCGCCGCGGGGTGACGCTCGACGGCAACCTCTTCATCTCCAAGAACGCGCACCTGATCATGCCGTACCACCCGGCGCTCGATCTCGCCTCCGAGGCCAAGCTCGGCAAGCGGCGCATCGGCACGACCGGTCGCGGCGTCGGGCCCGCGTACGTGGACAAGGCCGCGCGCGTCGGGATCCGCATGGCCGACCTCCTGAACGAGCGGCTCTTCCGCGAGAAGCTCGAGATGAACGTGACGCAGAAGAACCGGCTGCTCCGCGAGATCTACGACGCCGAGACCTTCACGGTCGAGGAGATCCTGGACAAGTATCTCCGCTACGCGGGCTGGCTCGCGCCCTACATCACCGACACCGCGCTGCTGCTGTCGCGCTGGATGGAGGCCGGCTACAGCGTGATGTTCGAGGGCGCGCAGGCGACGATGCTCGACATCGACCACGGGACCTACCCGTACATCACGTCGTCGTCCGACGACCGCCGGTGGCGCGGCGACCGGCACGGGCGTGCCGCCCACGAAGATCCACGGCGTCGTCGGCGTGAGCAAAGCCTATACGACGCGCGTCGGCGCCGGGCCGTTCCCCACCGAGATGTCGGGCGCGATCGCCGAGACGATCCGGGCGCGCGGCCACGAGTACGGCGCCACCACCGGCCGGCCGCGGCGCTGCGGCTGGTTCGACGCGGTGGTCGGCCGCTACGCGACGCGCATCAACGGCCTCGACACCGTCGCGCTGACCAAGCTCGACGTGCTCGACGAGTGCGAGACCCTGAAGGTCTGCGTCGCGTATCGGCACCGCGGCGAGACCCTCACCGAGTTCCCGGAGGACGAGACCGTGGTGGCGGCGGCCGAGCCCGTCTACGAGGAGATCGAGGGCTGGCGGGCGCCGACCGGTCGGCGCCAAGAACGAGGCCGATCTGCCGGCGAAGGCGCGGCGCTACCTCGAGCGCGCTCGAGGAGCTCATCGGCGCGCCCTTCTGCCTCATCTCGACCGGAGCCCAGCGGGACGAGACGATCCTCTGCGAGGATTCGCCGCTGATGCGGTGGTTTCCCTCCGTCAGCTCGAGCCTGATGTAGGCACGCGACGGCTGCCTCGACGATCCGGCGGCTCCTCTTCATCGTCGGGAGCCGGCGGCCGGATTTCTATGAATCGCTGCGCCGAACGTTCCGCGGCGACGACACCGTGCAGATCGTCCTCGATCGGCGGCGAGGCGAGAGGCGCGGCGCGCCGCGCGGGACGGCGGCCCGGTGGCGCGCGAGCAGCGCGGCGCCGATCGGCGCGAGCAGCTGGAGATCCAGTGCCAGCTGCGCTCGCGGGGCTACGCGGTGGTCGGGGTTCCGTCCCCGGACGCAGGCGCCCCACGCCCGGGCTCCCGGACGTAGGGCGCGCGCGGCCTACCTGGATTTTTCGGCGCGACCCTTCGGTCGCGACTCTACAGGTACTGGCCGGTCGTCACGATCTTCTCGACGCTTCGCTTCTGGCTCGGCGGCTCGCTCGTCAGCGCCTTCACCGCCACGATCCGCTCACCCTTCTTGCCGGCGATCTTGGCCCAGTCGTCGGGGTGGGTGGTATTGGGGAGATCTTCGTTCTCCTTGAACTCCTCGCGCGTCGCGGCCAGGAGATCGTCGGCCATGATGCCCTTCTGACCGCCGCCGATGTAGCGTTTGAGCGCCAGCTTCTTAGCGCGGCGCACGACCGACTCGATCATCGCGCCGGAGGCGAAGTCCTTGAAGTAGAGCACTTCCTTGTCGCCGTTGGCGTAGGTGACCTCGAGGAAGCGGTTCTCCTCGCTCAGCGCGTACATGTCCTCGACGGCGGCGGAGGTCATGGCGCCGATCACTGCGGCGACGTCCCCGCCCTTGCCTTCGGACTCGGCGAAGGGAATGTCGGGGGTGAGGTATTTGGCGAAGATCTCGGCAGCCTCGGTCCGGTCGGGCCGCTCGATCTTGATCTTCACGTCGAGCCGGCCGGGGCGCAGGATGGCCGGGTCGATGAGGTCCTGGCGGTTGGAGGCGCCGATGACGATGACGTTCTTGAGGCCCTCGACGCCGTCGATCTCGGCCAGGAGCTGGGGCACGATGGTCGTCTCGACATCGGAGGAGATGCCGGTGCCGCGGGTGCGGAAGAGGGCGTCCATCTCGTCGAAGAAGACGATGACGGGAACGTCCTCGGCGGCCTTTTCCTTGGCCTTGATGAAGATCTCGCGGATCTTGCGCTCGGTCTCGCCGACGTACTTGTTGAGGAGCTCGGGGCCCTTGATGTTGAGGAAGAAGCCCTTGATCTTCTCGCCGCGCTTCTCGGAGATCTTCTCGGCGAGGTTGTTGGCGACGGCCTTGGCGATCATGGTCTTGCCGCAGCCGGGAGGGCCGTAGAGGAGCACGCCCTTGGGCGGGGTGAGCTTGTGCTCCTTGTAGTAGTCGGCATAGAGGTACGGCAGCTCGACGGCGTCCTTGATGGCCTCGATCTGATCGCCGAGCCCGCCGATCGCGTCGTAGCCGACGTCGGGGACTTCCTCGAGCGTGAGGTCTTCGACCTCGCTCTTCGGCAGTTTCTCCAGGAGATATCCGCTCTTCGGAGTCGAGCAGCAGATGATCGCCGGTCTTCAGACGCAGAGTGCGCAGGGGCTCGGCGATGATGCCGACCTTTTCCTCGTCGGCGCGGAGGGTGACGAGGGCGCGCTCGGCGTCGAGCTGCTCCTTGAGGATGACGACCTCGCCCTGGATCTCGTAGCCGGCGGCCTCGATGACGTTGAGGCCCTCGTTGAGGATGAGCTCCTGACCGGGCTTGAGCATCTCGGGCTTGAGGGCGGGGTGGAGGTTGACCTTCACCTTGCGGCCCTGGGAGAGGATGGTGACGGTGTTGTCCTCGTTGGCGGCCAAATACACGCCGTACGTCGAGGGCGGGGCGCAGAGCTTGTCGACCTCTTCCTTGAGCGCGGTGATCTGCTCACGCGCTTCCTGCAACGCGGTTACCAGGATTTCGTTCTGATTGTGCGCCTGGGCGAGTCGGCGATCCACGTCACGCAGCTCAGCGTCGAAGGCCCGAGAGCTTCTCGGCGTGTCCGCGAGTGTTCTCGATGTCTCGAATCTGTATGCGTCGGTCCCGAGTAGAGCATCTTTCGATCTCATCGTTCGCGACCTCCGGGCGTCGGGCCGATCACCTCGGCCGCCCTCTATGCGTCTGTTCAACGCTGTGTACTCTTGAGCATTCTCCGGGACTGCAAACGGTGTGCCCGCTGATAACTAGCGTCCGGTTCGAGCTTGGCATGGTGAGGCCCCAATAGGTGAGGCCAGAAGAGGTAGAAGCTACATTCTTTGACCGTGTACAACTTACCGCGCTGTCGAGGAGGAGACCGCAAGATGCCTAAAATCGAGCGCCGGGGCCTCGAAAAGGTGCACGCCGGGAGCGAGTTATTCCATGCGCATGCGGTCGACCGGGCACGCTGCTTGAAGCCCGGCCTGACCTTCCAGCCGGCAGCCCGAATGAGATCGACATGGCGAAGTTGCTGTCGCAAAGTGTCGCCCATCTACGACGTGAACTCGTTGCCGCTGTACTCGTAGGCCGTATCGGCGACGGCGGCTGGGGCCACGGCGAGGGACGACGGTCAAAGCGATCAAGGCGATCGAGGCGAACTACGTAGCGCACCACAATCACGTCTCACTACCAGAACAAAACGCTTTCCGGCAATCCGTGAAAGAGCTTTCATGCCTCAAGAGAGGCTGACGCTGCCGGTAGACCGTGGCGCCACGCGCGAGCTCTCGCGCCTCGGCGTTGACCTCTCTGAAGCTTCCCTCAAGCGCCTCGCTGACCGCGGCGAGATCTCCGTCCAGCGCACCACCGATCGCGGCGTACGGCTCTTTCGCCAAGCCGACCTTGCCGCCTTCGCCAAGGCTCGGCTTAGCTAACGTGTCGGCACCATCAGCCCGCACGACGCCGCGCAAGCGTGCTGGACAAGCCACAGGGCGCCGACGCTTCGATGGTGAGCTGCTCGACGTGGCCGGCGCCGCGGGGCTCCTGGGCGTGACTGAGAAGTGGGTGCGCGCCCGTGTCGCGCGGCGAACGCTGCCGTATCGGAAGCTCACCGGCCGCGTGGTCTTCATCCGGCACGAGATCCTTGCGTTCCTCGACGGGCTCCCCGGCACGACGGTCACCGAGGCGCTCGCCAACGCCGCGAAGCACGGGGCGCAGTCGTGACCACGCATCGCCTAGGATCGTGGACGCTCCCCTCAGGCGACAGCTGCGACGTCGACCTGATCGAGCCCGTCGAGGGCGTCGGGGAACTCCGCTTCTGGTGGGACTCCGGGCCGCGTTCGTGCCGGGCGACGAGGCGTATTACAAGATCGTCGTCTTGCCGGCCGTCACCCGGCTCGTTCAGGAGTACACCGAACGGATCGGCCGCGCGCTGGTGGTGACGCTGTGAGCGCGCTCGAGATTGTGTCGGCGCTGGATCAGACGTTACTCGCCTTGGAGTCGCGACCGTGGGAGTGCCTCTTGAATGGCCCGCTCCTGAAATACCCGATTACCGAACATTGGATCGTGACGCGGGATATCCCGCGCATCGTCAACCACGTCACCCGCGACGGGGGCAATCTCGGCCTGGTCTGCCACGAACGCAACCGCGTCATGGTGCTCGATCCCGACAAGCTGGATCTCTGGCGCGAGATGACCGACGAGCTCGGCGAGCCCGGCAAGCCGTGGGTGCAAACCGGATCGAAGAAGTTGCACTACTACACGCAATGGCTTCCGCACATGCCGGCAAAGCTGATCTGGAAAGGGCAGATCGTCGGCGAGATCCAGCGCGGGAACACGATTCCTGGCAAGAATGAAGGCCAGCAGCAAGTCGTCGCCCCACCGAGCACGCATCCGAACGGCTCGCGGTACGAGTGGCTGGTCGATCCCACAACCGAGCCACTCGAGCCTCTGCCGCCTATCTGGCAGGCGTATCTCTACGAACCCGAGGACGATGAGCCACGACGGGGTAGTCCTTCGCCCGAGATCCAGCGATACCTCGATGCGGCGATGCGCCAACCGGGCGCCAAGCGGCGGTCGAGCGGCGTCAAGTTTCAATGTCGCGGCTGCGCCGACGACGGCCATGACCGTCACCGGGACAACGCCGTCGTCTGGGCAAGTGGCCGGTGGGGCTGCGCGGTCGGTGGCCGCGCGCACAACGCGGCGATCGCGCGCCAGCTCGGAGTCGCGGGTGGTGCAGACGGGAAGTCAAAGTTGCCGGTCAGCGACGTTGATCCCAATACGACCCGCCCCGCGCTCACGATCGTCGGGATGGGGACGTTCATCGCGCAGACCTTCTCGGAGTCTGAGCCCTACATCGAGGGGATCCTCTCCGACGACGGCGGCGGCTGGCTCCTGGGCGAAGAGAAGACCAACAAGACGTGGTGGATGGAGGCGGAGGCGACAAGTCTTGCCCTCGCCAAACCGCTCGCGGGTCGCTTCCAGGTCCCTCAGCGGCGGCGAGCACTGATCCTCGAGGAGGAGGACTCGCCTCGCCGCACGCATCGTCGCGTCCGGGCTGTCCTTCGCGGACATGGGGTGGATCCCGATGATCCCGGCGTCCAGGCTGATCACCGGTTCCTGCTCGAGGACCAGTCGACGTAGTGTGCCAATTGACCAATTCCTGCGTAGCTAAATCGCGCGCGTGACCCGCGTGGGAGTCACATTGCAAGCCTGCCAGAGATTTGAGGCCCCCTCCCCATGAGCCCAACGCGGCCGCTGTCACCGTGCGGTCATCCCTTCTGTCCGGGGCGCGCTGTACCGGGGACGGGCGGCCGCTGCGAATCGCACCGGCGCGACAGATGGGCTGGCCGGGCGAGCGTCACCGAACGCGGCTATGGCCATGCGTGGCGCCTGCTGCGCGCCAAGATCCTCGCGCGCGACGGCGGGCTGTGTACGCGCTGCGGCGCCTCGGCCAACCAGGTGGACCACATCCAGCCGAAGCACAAGGGCGGGACTGATGACACCGGAGAATCTGACGAGCTTGTGCCGCCGGTGCCACAACAAGAAGAGCGCACGCGAAGGGCAGGCCGCGCGATAGGGGCAGGTCGACTGCTTCGTGGCGGCAAGGCGCAGTGACAATGCCCGCGGGTCGCCGGTCATCCGCATCCGGAACACGGGTTCGATTCCCCGACGGGATTTGGTCGTCAGACGTGTTTCCAGTCCTGCCCTTCGAAGGGCAACGGTGACCTACGGGACAACGGCCCGACATCGAGGTCGCCGCCGCGGCTGAAGGTCTCGATCACGAGCTCGATGTGGGAGTCCCTCGATGAATCTAGGTGCGCGCCGTACCGACCGGCTCGGGGAGCGCAGTCGCTCTCGACATTCGGCGTGGGGAGTTGTAGCCTGCGCATGCCGGAACGGAAGGGCGGTGCTTCGGTCAGTCGACGAGGTCGCGGAAGCTCGGACGAGCTCCGACCTGGGCGTGATCAGAGTCAACGAGGCATGCCATCATGAAATCACCACCGTTCGCCTACGACGCCCCCAAGACGGTCGACGCGGCCGTCGCTCTCCTGGCCGAGTACGGGGCAGATGCGAAGGTCCTGGCTGGCGGCCAGAGCCTGGTACCGATGATGAACATGCGCCTGGCCAGGCCATCCGTCCTGATCGATATCAACCGGATCGCCTCGCTCCAGTACATTCGCGTCGAGGCGGATGGCTCGCTGGCCATCGGCGCCGGGACGCGCCAGAGCGCGGCCGAGCATAGCCCGGAAGTCGCCCGCGGCTGGCCGGTGCTGGTCGAGGCGCTACGGCAGGTCGGTCACATCACCATTCGCAATCGCGGGACCATCGGCGGCAGCCTGGCCCATGCCGATCCGACCGCCGAGCTGCCCACGCTGGCGGTCGCCCTCGACGCGACTTTCCGCCTGACCGGCCCCCGCGGTGAGCGGACGGTCCGGGCCCGCGAAGCCTACGTGTCCTACCTCACGACGGTGATCGCGCCGGAGGAGATCCTGACTGAGGTTCGCTTTCCGGCGCCCGCTCCGAGGAGCGGCGGGGCCTTTCTCGAGATCAGCCGACGCCACGGCGACTACGCGCTGGTGGCCGCCGCGGCCAGGGTGACGGTCGACACCGCCGGCCGCTGCACGAACGCCGCCGTGGCCCTCGGTGGCGTGGCCGCGACCCCCCTCCTGGCCGGACCGCGCGGGGGCGAGCTACAGGGGAAACGGCTGGACGAGGCCACCCTCCGCGATGTCAGCCGCCAGTACGCCGCCGGCCTCGACCCCCCGACCGACGTCCACGCCGATGGCGAGTACCGCTCGGAGGTCGCCGAGGTGCTGATGCGCCGCGCGATGGCGCTGGCGTTCGAGCGGGCCGTGAAGGGAGCCTGAGATGGTCGCAAAGACGCGAAAGATCGGACTGTCGGTGAACGGAGCGTCGGTGACCGCCGAGGTGGAGGCAAGGCTGACGCTGGCCGATTTCCTTCGCGAAGAGCTCGACCTCACCGGCACCCACCTGGCCTGCGAGCATGGCGTTTGCGGCAATTGCACCGTGCTGGTGGATGGGGCTTCGGCCCGCTCCTGCCTGATGTTCGCCGTCCAGGCCGATGGCTGCGCCGTCACCACCGTCGAGGGGCTCGCACGGGGAGATAAGCTCCATCCTCTCCAGGACTCGTTCTGGGAGAATCACGGGCTGCAGTGTGGCTTCTGCACCCCGGCTATGCTGCTGACCTCGCTCGAGCTCCTCGGAACGAATCCGTCGCCTAGCGACGACCAGATCCGCGAGGCCATCGCCGGTGTGCTCTGTCGTTGCACGGGCTACCAGAACATCGTGAAATCGGTCCAGGTGGCCGCCGGACGGATGAGGACGGCGAACCCGACGCCGATGAGTCCGGTGGCCCTGGGGTCGGGAGGTAGGCCATCATGATGACCGCACGGCCACGTCCGGCCGGCGCCGCGACCCCACGCGTCGAGCCCGGCCCGCGCCGCTGGATCGGCAAGAGCATCAAGAGAGTCGAAGACCCGCGGTTGCTGCGCGGAAAGGGTCGCTTCATCGACGATCTCAAGCTGCCACGGATGGCGCACGCCGCGATCCTGCGCAGCCCGCACGCGCACGCCCGCATTGTCGGCATCGACACCGCGGACGCCGAGAGGCTGCCAGGCGTGCTCCGGGTGCTGACCGGCAAGGACTGCCGGGAGCGGATGAACGCGCTGCCGTCATTCGCGCCGGGCCCTATCTACCAGTGGGCGATCGCCGTCGACAAAGTCCGGCACGTGGGCGAGACCGTCGCCGCCGTAGTCGCCGAGAATCGCCGCATCGCCGAAGACGCAGTCGACCTGATCCACGTCGAGTACGAGGTCCTTCCAGCGGTGGTCGATCCGCGCAAGGCACTCGAGCCCGGTGCGGCCGTGCTGCACGAGGAGCTCGGCACCAACCTGACCGAGGCGCGGCTGATGGAGTTCGGCGACTTCGAAGGCGCCTTCGCCGGGGCGGCGGAGATCGTCGAATCCGACTTCTACTGGGGCCGGAGCGGCGCCCAGCCGATGGACACCAACGGCGCCGTCGCCAGCTTCGACGAGGGCAGCGGCCTCCTGACGATCTACTGCAACTCGATGAGCTTCAGCTACCTGCAGTGGCTGCTGGCCACCTCGCTCAAGATCCCGGCCGCCAAGCTGAAGGTGGTACCGGTGATCTGCGGCGGCAGCTTCGGCAGCAAGGTCTTTCAGCGCAAGGTGCCCATCCTGGCCGGATTCCTGGCGATGGCCAGTGGCAGGCCCGTCAAGTACGTGGAGGACCGGCTCGCCCACGCCAGCAGCTCCGACCACCACGGCTCCGACCGGCGCTACCATGCCCGCCTGGCGCTCGATGCCGACGGGAAGATGCGCGGCCTCGACATCGATGTCATCGACGACTACGGCGCCTACAACCAGTTCGCCATTGGCACCCACGGCAACGCCCTGGCCCAAGTGACCGGGCCCTACAAGATGTCCGGGCTGCGCTACGCCGTCAAGTCGGTCCTGACGAACAAGAACCAGCAGGGCGCCTACCGCGGCTTCGGCTCGGAGGTCGGCAACTTCGTGCTCGAGCGGCTGGTCGACCTGGCCGCCCGCAAGCTGAAGGTCGACCCGGTCGAGCTGCGCCGCAAGAACCTGCTCCAGCCCGACGAGTTCCCCTACAAGATCCTGACCGGGAACTACTACGACAGCGGCAACTACCCGGCCGTCCTGGACAAGGCGCTGAAGCTGAGCGACTACGCCGGCTGGCGCCAGCGCCAGGCCGAGGCGCGCCGGCAGGGCCGCCACCTCGGGATCGGCCTCGTCACCGCCCAGGAGCGCAGCGTCTTCAGCTCGACCGAATTCTGGTTCTGGGACAAAGAGCCGGCCTTCCCCATGACCAGCAGCCCGGAGAGCGCCACGGTCACGGTCGACCCGACCGGGCAGATCGTCGTGACGCTCCACTCCCAGGCCATGTGGGGCAACAGTCCGGAGACGGTCGCCGCCCAGGTCGTCGCCGAGGAGTTCGACGTCGACCCGGCTGACGTCGTCGTCACCTACGCCGACTCCCAGCACGCCCTCCCCGGGACCGGCCCGGGCGGCAGCCGTTTCACCGTCATGGTGACCGGCGCGCTGGTCGGCGCCTCGCACCAGCTCCACGAGAAGATGAAGCGGATCGTCGCCAAGCACCTCGAGGCTGACGTCCACGACCTCGAGTTCCGCGGCGGCAAGGTCCAGGTCAAGGGCGTTCCGGACCGGGCGATGACGCTGGGCGAAGTGGCCCTCCACGCCTACATGTTCAAGCTCAACTTGCCCGAAGGCATGGAGAGCGGCCTGGAGGCCCGGACGACCTATGACCACCCCTTCACCACCATGCCGTCCGAGGACCGCAAGGACCTCGGGGCCTTCTACCCGATGATGGGCCACGCCTGTCACGTGGCGGTCGTCGAAGTCGACCCCGAGACCGGCAAGGTGACGTTCCTCAAGTACGCGGCTGTCCACGACGCCGGTGTCCTGGTCAACCCGATGACCCTCGACGGCCACATCACGGGCGGGATGGCCCAGGGCCTCGGCACCGCGATGTACGAGGAGTTCGCCTACGACGAGAACGGCCAGCCGCTGAGCGAGAGTTTCATGGACTACCTGATCCCGACGGCGATGGACGTCCCCCGGATCGATATTGACCACCACGAGACGCCGTCGCCGTTCACCGAGTATGGCATCAAGGGCGGTGGCGAAGGTGGCCGGATGATGGCGCCGGCGGTGATCGCTGCGGCCATCGAGGACGCGCTCGCCCCGCTGGGCGTGAGGGTCCGCGAGCTTCCGATCACCGAGGCCAAGATCCGGCGCTGGATCCGCGAGGCGCAGCGAGGCTAGGAACTCGAAACGCGCTTTCGCCGTCGCCAATCTGCGGCGCCAGGGCGCGATTTTGGTCGATCCCGCAGACGAGGGTCTCGATCCGGCGCTGCTCTTTCTTCTGACCCATGAAATCAAGTCAGGCGATGAGCTTGTGCTGTCCAACGGGAAGTGCCCGTAGCGCTGTTGGGCCTACTCTGGTCGCGCGTCCGCGATCCTACCACCTCGGATCATCGCCCTAACCCGTAGAAGCGTCCGTCAATAAAAGGTCCGCCACGGCACCGGCGGGATCGCGCAGTCGTTCCATCTGCGCGATGCGGTCGGCTGACAGCAACGCGATGTCCTGTCCGGCGACGAGCGCCCCGCGCTCAGTCGATGGACGCCCGCGATGCCGCGCCGAACCTGTCCAGGGCGGAGAACGATTCCGGTAGAGCCGGCGTCGGCGACGCTGCGCGCTACAGCTCCCGCAACGCCACCGCGATGCGTGCGCGGGCGGCGCGGACAGCCGGCGGCACGCCGCCCACGAGCCCCATCAGCAACGCGAACACAAGCCCCCACAGGAGAAGGGCCGGCGTGACGTAAAACGCGAACGCCAGGTGAGAGAAAGTCTGCCAGTCGATCATACCCGTCGTTAATCCGTTCATCGGCACGACGGCCAGGCAGCCCAGGAGACCGCCGACGAGCGCGATGCAGAGCGATTCCGCCACGAAGGACACGACGATGCTGCCGCTGCCGAAGCCGAGCGCGCGCAGGGTGGCGACCTCGCGCGAGCGCGCGGCGACCGTCGAGTACATCGTGTTCAGCGCGCCGAAGACCGCGCCGATACCCATGACTACGGCCACGATCGTCCCGAGGACCGTAATTAGCGTCGTCAGCTGCCGAGACTGTTTGGCGTAGTAGTCGACCTCGCGGTCGATCTGCAACGTCACTCGGGGATCGGCGGTCAGCGCGTCCTTGAACTCGGTGAAGGCCTCGGGCGACGTGAGCCGCGCCGTGGCCGACTGGAACATGTTCTGCGGACGCTGGTAAACTTGACGGAGTACGCTGAAATCGCACCAGAGTTCGGAGTCGAACGCGGTGCCGCCGCTGCTGAAGCCCACCACCGTCCAGGTGCCGCCGCCGAACTTGACGGCGCGACCGAGCTCGAGGCCTTCGTAGCTGGCCGGCACGTTGCTTCCCACCAGGAGCTCCGTCAGCCCTGGCTGGAAGGCGCGGCCGGCAACGATCTTCACCGTCGGACGGACGGCGAGTGCCTTCGGCGAGACACCGCGCACCTGAGCGTTGCCCTCAGTGCCGCGGCCCTTCAACGCGAAAGAGGCGACCACCACGACCTCGGGGCTCACGAGCGGTCCCACGTTGCCGCGCTCGATGCCGGGGGCGTCCTCGACCACGCGCAACTGGTCGAGCGTCATGCTGCTGTTCATCTCCGAGGTGGAGCCCGCCCGACGGACAATCGCGTTGCGGGTCGAGCCGGAGGCGACCAGCGTGGCCTCGAACCCGCGTGCCAGCGAGAGCATTGGATCGACGGTGAGACCCAGGCGCTGCTCGACAGCGTGGTCGACAGCCTGGGCACGGCGCGCCAGCTGCTGCTCGTGAACTATCGTCCCGAATACCAGCACGGCTGGGGCAGCAAGACCGCGTACAGTCAGATGCGACTCGACGCGCTTCGGGCCGAGAGCGCCGGCGAGTTGCTGGAGGCGCTGCTCGGCGACGATCCTGGCCTCGCTCCGCTCAAGCAGCTCCTCGTCAAGCGCGGCAACCCGTTCTTCCTGGAGGAAACCGTCCGGACACTTGTGGAGACGAAGGCGCTCGCGGGCGAGCGCGGCCGGTATCGGCTGACGCAACCCATCCAGGCGATCCAGGTGCCGGCCACGGTGCACGCGATGCTGGCCGCGCGCATTGACCGCCTCCCGCTGGACGAAAGACGTCTGCTGCAGACGGCCTCCGTGATCGGCAAGGACGTGCCATTTGCGCTGGTCCAGGCGGTCGCCGACGTCCCTGACGAGGGGCTCCGTCGCGGGCTCGACCACCTCCAAGCTGCCGAGTTTCTCTACGAGACGGGCCTTTACCCGGATCTTGAGTACACCTTCAAACATGCGCTCACGCACGAGGTTGCCTATGGGACTCTCTTGCAGGACCGACGACGGAGCCTTCACACTCGAATCGTCGCGACGATCGAGGCGCTCTACCCCGACCGATTGACCGAGCATGCGGAGAGGCTCGCCCACCATGCCCATCGCGGCGAAGACTGGACGAAGGCGGTCACCTATCTACGGCACGCCGGTTCGAAGGCTGCGGTCCGCTCGGCGCACCGGGAAGCCGTGGCGTGGTTCGATCAGGCACTCGTTGCGCTTGGGCATCTCCCCGAGAGTCGTGGTAGGAACGAGCAGGCCATCGACCTCCGGTTCAACCTGCGCAGCGTTCTCCTCCCGCTCGGGGAACATGAGCGGATCTTCGACCATCTCCATGAGGCAGAGAGCCTCGCCCAGGTCTTGAGCGATCGACAGCGGCTGGCACAGGTCTCTGTCTATCTGACCGAACAGTTCAGGTTAATGAGCGACCTTGACCATGCCCTCGAGTCAGGCCAGCGAGCGCTCGCTCTCGCTACGGCCCATGGCGATGTCGGCCTTCAAGTCATGGCGAACTTCTATATGGGCGCCGTCTCCTATGATCTTGGGGACTACCGTCGGGCGACGGATTTCTTCCGGTGGAACGTGGCATCCCTCGAAGGCGACCTGATCCGAGAGCGCTTCGGAATGACTGGCCTTCCCTCCGTGCTGTCCCGTGTCTACCTGAGCTGGTCGCTGGCAGAGCTAGGAGCGTTCGCCGAGGGCTTCACTAGGGGCGAAGAAGGCGTCCGAGTCGCGGAGGCAGCCGATCAACCGTTCAGTCTGATTTGGGCCTATGTAGGGATCGGCCATCTCTACGTCTGCAAAGGCGAGGTTCACCGTAGCATCCCCTTCCTCGAAGGTGGCTTAAGGATCTGCCACGAGTGGCACATCCCGACCTTGTTCCCCACGGTGGCCTCGACCTTAGGGATGGCGTATGCCCTGTCCGGGCGGGTCCCCGAGGGCGTGGTGCTGCTGGAGCAAGCGACTTCGCAGCGAGGCAGGCATGCTGTGAGATTGGTTCGTCTGAGCGAGGGGTATCTGCTGGCTGGCCGCACGGAGGACGCGCTTGAATATGCTCAGCGTGCCCTCGATTTCTCTAGGGATCACAAGCTACGTGGGTATGAAGCCTATGCCCTCCGACTCGTCGGCGGCGCCACCGCCCGCCGCGATCCCCCGGAACGCGCTGAGGGCCACTACCGTGACGCGCTCGCCCTCGCTGAGGACCTTGGGATGCGCCCGCTCGTCGCCCACTGCCACCTCGGCCTCGGCAAGCTCCACCGGCGCACGGGCAAAGGCGCGCAGGCGCAGGAGCACCTCACCACCGCGACGACGATGTATCGCGAGATGGACATGCGGTTCTGGCTGGAGCAGGGGGAGGCGGAGATGAAGGAGCTGACGTCGTGATCTCGCGTCCCGCGTGACCAAGGCGCAACTCGTTGCCCGGGTTGCCAGTTGGAAGCGGAGCTGGAGAAGACGGGTGCGGAGCGCACAGAGGCGCTCGAGCAGCAGACGGCCACCAGCGAGATCTTGCGTGTGATCAGCCAGTCGCAAGCCGACCTACAGCCAGTCTTCGAGGCGATCGTCTCGAGCGCGGCATAGTTATGCGAGTCGACGTTCGCTGCTCCGCAGCGATGCTTGACGCCGTCTGAAGCTTTCCCTATAAAGGTGCGCGACGACGAAGACGCTGCGCCGGGACCGTCGAGGAGGCCGACTTCGATTCGACTAATGGAGGTGGCGGTGCTGCTCCCGGCTCCTCGGCTCCCAAACCTGTGGCTTTCGGCGCCCTCGTCGATGTGGACGGCGCTGCTAGTTCTCGCGGTTAGCGCCCGGCAAGCGGATCTCTCCGCGCCTGAGAGAAGTCGATTCCCGCAAGACTGTGCGACAGCAGGCGGGGTTCTCGTCCACGCCTGTGAAAGATGCGGAGGTCAGCCATGCAGATCTTCTGGAGCCTCATCGTCGTGGCGGTCGTTGCGGTGTTGGACAGCGTACCGTCGTTCGCTCTGCAATTCACCCACGGTGTCGCGAGTGGCGATGTCACTCCGTTCAGCGTCGTGCTGTGGACGCGCGTCGACGAACCGGCCACGCTGCGGGTAGAGGTCGAGCGAGTCTCACCCGGCCCCGGCCGGCAGATGCTCGTGCGAGTGGCCTTCGCGGAGGCCGAGACGGACTTCACTGTGCGCATCCTCGTAGCGCCACTCGTCCCTGATGCCACATACACTTATCGGTTCCGCGGCGCGCGCATCACGAGCGAGACCGGCACCTTCCATACGCCTCCGCTTCCATCGGTGCAACGCAGCTTGCGTTTTGCCTACTCGGGCGACTCCGACGGGACGAAGATCGGGGATAAACCCTTCTTCAAGAACTTCGAGACGCTCGCCGCGGCGCGCGCCGAGGTACTCGATTTCTTCGTGTACCACGGCGACCTGGTCTATCCAGACTCCAGCGTGCGGACCCTCCGCGGGCAGGGGCCCGCGATGACACTCCCGGAGTACCGGGACGCCTATAAAGAGAACCGCGAGATCGCGGCCCTGCGCGACCTTTTCGCCGCGACCTCGGTGTACGCGACGTGGGATGACCACGAGGTCCTGAACGACTACGACGGCCAGACGGTGGATCCGGCTCGCTACGCCAACGGACGCCGAGCCTTCCATGAGTACCTACCGACCTTGGACCTTGCGTTCCCCCGAGATCCGGTCTGTGTGCGCGCCCCGCGGTTCCGGGTGTTCCCGTGGGGAAGCGAGGCCGTGGTGATCTTGATCGATGAGCGCTCCTGCCGGAGCGCCGACGTGGCGGCCGTGTGCCAACTCGACCCGGCTCCGACGCTGCCCAGCCTCCTACGCACGGCCTTCGGTCTCCCGGCTGCGCCGCCTCCCGGGTGTCTGCCCGCGATCTTCGATCCGTCGCGTACCATGCTCGGGCCGGTACAGAAAGAACTGCTGAAGCAGGTACTCCTCCACTCCAAGGCGCGGTTCAAGTTTGTGCTGGGCGGGCTCCCCATCCAGCAGTACTGGGCGCAACCCTACGACCGGTGGGAGGGCTACGCGGCGGAGCGCACCGAGATCCTGAACTTCATCCGGGACAATGGCATTCACAACGTGGTGTTCCTCGCGACCGACAGCCATGCGAACTTCACGAATGAAGTCGTGGTCGACACTTTCACCGACCCGTACCCGATCGCACGCGAGTTCGTTACGGGGCCGATCGCAACCTTTACGCTCGAGCAGGACATCCTAGCCTCCGGTGGGGAGTTGGCGGTCGCGGGCTTCAATTCCTTACTCAGCCTCGCCGGCGTCGATTGTCGCAACCTAAACAAGTACTCGTATGCGCTCGTGGAGGTCGATGCGACGGCGGGCACGGCACGGGTGGCGTTCAAGGACGCCAGTGGATCCGCGGTACTCGATACGTTTACGGGCCTGCCGTGCGGCGGGGTGGTCGGTCCGTAGTGTGGCCGACGGCTTGGCCTGAGCGCTCTGTGGCTCTTGCCGTGAATCACACCGCGGCCAGTCGGCCTCGGGCGCGTTGCAACGATCATTCTATCCGTCGACTGCTCCGTGGCGTTGGCCCTGAGTCAGGAGGGCGACTACAAGCATCCCGTACTTCCCGCCTATCACCCATAACACCTAGCCAAGCATCAGAATGAGAGAGAAGGATATTGAGTAAGGGCACACCCCCTAAAAATGACTGGTTCGGGGCAATCGGCAAGGAGCCGTCGGGCAAGGATCACCGGAAGTGGCGACAGCACGGCCATGACGGGAGCGGTCTGGTTGTGGCGGGATAGAGGCAAAGAGAAATGACCGTGGAGTTCAAAGTGACGGTGCAGGACACGCCGGGCACTCTGGCTCGTCTCGGCAGGATTCTGGGTGAGGCCCGAGTTAATGTCGAGGCAATCCAGGGTACGAGTCGCGACGGGAAGGGCTTTATCCAGTTTGTGCCGAACGATGAGCACAAGGCCGCTCTAACGCTCGATGCGGCCGGGATTGCCTACAGCAAGCGCGAGGTACTTGTGGTCAGGGTTCTGGACGAGCCAGGCATGCTCGGCGACGTGGCGCTCGTGATGTCCAAGGCGGGCATTAACATCGACTCGGTCTACGTCACAACGCGGGGGCACATCGTTCTCGGGGTCGACGACTTGGCGGGGGCGATCCAAGTCGCCGCCGGCATGGCGGTCGTGGCCTTCGAGTAAGCGAGCATGTCTCTCGTCGCCGACCTCGAAGAATTCGTCCACGACCATCGCCCGGACGGCTCCCTGACCGCCGACGCCACGGAGCCTGCGTGGAATGGCTATTTGCTCACAGTGGCGTGTCTGTGCGGAGTCACCTTTGAGCGGTGGGTCACGCCCCCGGATGCCGAGCTGGATCTGGTCCGCTTCGCACGGCTGAATTGACCCAGCCTCTGTGTCGCGGCCGGCGTCTTGACCACGCCGGACGCGCGCAGCTACTCTCGCCCCGCGGCTCCGACCTTTCACGGGCCTGGCTGCTCGGAGGGCTCGACATGACCGTAAGGTGATATCCGCCAAGTCGGGAGGGGCGGTGAGAAAGCTGGCCTGCATCTTCGTCGTTGCCCTTTTCACAGG
>CAVRLO010000005.1:0-14848 GCA_963721815.1 uncultured Candidatus Rokubacteria bacterium | reverse complement strand
ATCCCCAGAGCGCCGAGGTAGTTCATGACCGCTTCGCCCCGCGAATAGAACGGCGGCGTCACGTGCAGCTCGCCGGCGTCGAAGCCGTTCGGGTAGCCGGCCTCGGCCAGAAGCTGCCTGGCCTTTGCCGGATCGTAAGGAGACGGCTCGATGGCCAGCGCGAACTCGAAGGTGCGAGGAACGATGCTCCCGGTGGGCTTCGACGCTCCGAGCGTCTCCATCTCGCTGATGGCCCGCCGATCGAGCGCGTAGCTGGCGGCCAGGCGTACTCTCCGGTCGGCCCAGGGTGACTTCGGATCCCACATGTCGAGGAAATCCACCGCGGCGATCCCGATCCCGCCGGAAAACGCGAGCCGCAACGCGGGATCCCGCTGAAGCTCGAGCGCTTGCGGCGCGTCGAGCATGTAGGCGACGTCGACCTCGCCGCGCTTGAGCATGGCCGCGCGCGTGGTGGGCTCCGGGACCACCTTGAAGACGAGCCGCTTGACCGACGGGACCTTGCGCCAGTACGTCTCGTTGGCTTCCATGATCAGCTCGACGCCGACCGTGTGGCTGACGAAGCGGTAGGGGCCCAGGCCGATCGGGTGCTTCTTGAAGCCTTCGTCGCCTACCTTCTCCACGTACTTCCGCGGCACGATCCAGCCGGCGCCCGTCGTCAGGGTTCCGTAGAACGCCATGAAGTCCGGGAAGGGCTCGTGGAGGTGAAAGCGCACGCGATGGGGATCGACCACCGTGATCTCGCGCACTTTCTCCTTGAGGATCCGGGTGCCCTTGGTCCGGTGGAAGCTGAACTTCACGTCGTCGGCGGTGAACGCGTCGCCGTTGTGGAACTTGAGCCCTTCGCGAAGCTTGAACTCGTAGACGCGCTGATCGGCGCTCACCGTCCACGACTCGGCCAGGCTCGGCGTCATGAGATTGCCGGGCAGCGGCTTCACCAGCGCGTCGTGCATCGCGTACAGCACCCAGAACGGGGTGATCTGTCCCTGGACCTCGGCGGGATCGAACCAGTGCGGGGCGAGGGTCACGTAGATCGCCCAGCGCATCTCGCCTTCGGGCTTCGGCGGCGACACCTCCGCACTCGGCGGCGCGCCGGACCTCGGCTGCGCTCCCACGCGCGGGGCGAACGGACCGGATACGACCAAGACCGACAGCAGGCCGGCGGCGGCCACCCTGAAGCACCGTGAGAGGCTCATCTTCCCCTCCGTCGCGAAGGGACACGGTCAGGCCGGTTGCGCCGGACCTTAGCGCCAGACGGCGAGCCAGTCAATGCCCGTGCGCCGAGAAAAGAATTGCTACTTGAAGGCCGGCATCACCTCTCGCGCGAAGCGCGTGAGATTCTCCTTCATCATTTTCTTCGGCGTCCCGAGCGGGCAGGAGACCATCACGTGCTCGAGCCCGGGATATCGGCGCTCGACCTCCTTCAAATAGCCGATGAACTCGTCGGCGGGACCACAGAGCCACGTGCGGTTCTGCACACCGTTCTCGATCGTGGCGGCCGTGGGCGATTGAGCCCTGCGCTCCGCCACCGCCTTCACGTGCTCCTCGCTGTAGCGCAGCATCCCGAGCGGGCCCATGAACTTCGCGTGCTCCTCGAAGTATGGCCGCACCTTGCGGACGGCGATCTCCTGCGTGTCATCGATGCTCATCCGAAACCCGAGGATGAGCTCCTCGCCGAGCTGCAATTCTCGTCCGTGAGCGCGCGCCACGGCCTGATACTCGCGGAACCACCGGTCGACGAATTGCTCGGCCGTGGCGGATACCACGCCCTTGATGCCGTGCTTGACCATGAACTCGAGCCCGCGCGCACTGCCGCTGACGATGGGCTGCCAGATCTCGACCGGCAGGTGCACCGGCCGCGGCACGAGCGAGAGCTCCTTCAGCTGATAGCCGCGATACGGCACCGGCGGCGGGATCGTGTAGTACTTCCCCTGATGCGAGAACGACGGCTGGTTGAAGGCCTTGAGGATGACCTCGAGCTGCTCCTCGAAGAGCTCGCGATTGGCCTCGGCGTCGAGCATCGGGTTGCCGAAGCTCTCCACCTCCCGCGTATGATAGCCGCGGCCGACGCCGAAGATCACCCGGCCGCCCGTCAGGATGTCGGCGGTCGCGTAGTCCTCGGCCAGGCGGATCGGGTGCCAGGTCGGAATGATGTTGAACCCGCAGCCGATCTTGAGCCGTCGCGTGTGGTTCGCGATGTGCACGGCCAGGAGCGGAATGTTCGGGATGCACTCGTAGCCCTCGTGCTGGAAATGGTGCTCGGCCAGCCAGAGCGCCTCGTAGCCGAGCTCGTCCATCGTCTGGGCGAGCTCGAGCGTCGTGTCGAAGGCCTCGATCACCCGCTCGTTCGGGTAACGACGGTCGTCGGCGGGCGTCCCGGCGTGCCCGCAGTTTTCCAGCTCGATGTGTCCGATGTAGAGCGTCGAAAAGCGCTTGATCATTTCGGGCCTCTCCTACGCGCTGGCCGGCGCGAGCGTTCTCAGGTCGACGGTCGGGTCCGCGAGGCGTGCCGGGTCGACCGCCACGCGTGCCTTGATGATCGGCAAGGTCCGACGCAGGTCGCGCCCTTGATTGATGGCGACCACCGACTCGACGCGGGCGTCGGCCAGATAGAACGCGAGGAACTTGCGTTCCGGCAGGCTGCCGCGGACGACGATCGTGTCCGAGGCCGCGTGGAATCCCGCGTACTGGATGTTCGCGTCGAACTGATCGGACCAGAACCAGTGGACCTCGTCGTAGGACTGCCCCCGCCCGAGCATGCTGCGGGCCGCCGCGGCCCCCTGCTTCACACCGTTCTGCCAGTGCTCGACGCGCATCTGGCGCGCGCACACGGGATGATAGTGATTGGCGACGTCCCCCGCGGCGAAGATCCCCGGCACGTTCGTCCGGCACTGGTCGTCGACGACGATTCCGTTGTCGACGCGCACGGCCGTCCCCGAGACCAGCTCGGTGACCGGCTCGATGCCGAGCCCGAAGACCGCCAGGCTGCACTCGATACGACGGCCGTTCCGGGTGACGACGCGTTCGACCTTGCCCTGGCCCTCGAACGCCGTCACGGCGTCGTCCAGGATCATCTCGACGCCGTGATCCCGGTGCAGGCCCTCGACGACGCGGCCGATCTCTTCGCCCAGCGCGCGATAAAGCGGCGTCTTGAACGGCTCGACCGCCACCACCTCGAGGCCCGACTGGCGCATCGACGCCGCGACCTCCGCGCCGATGAAGCCCATGCCGACGACGACGGCGCGGCCGCCGCGTCCGATCGCCTCGCGGATGCGGTCGGCATCGGCCACGGTGCGCAGATCGTACACGCCGGGCAGATCCAGGCCGGGGATCGGAAACCTCCGATTCCGGCCCCCGGTGGCGATGAGCAGCTGATCGAACTCGATCCGCTCGCCGCCCCGGAGCCCGAGGGTCCGCTTTTCCGCGTCGACGCGCTCCACCATCGTGCCCAGCCGCATCTCGATATCGCGCTCGCGATAGAAGTCCGCCGGCCGCAGCAAGGTCTTCTCGAACGGCAGGCCGCCGCGCAGGTAGTTCTTGGAGAGCGGCGGACGATCGTACGGAGGCTGGGGCTCGGCCCCGATGAGCACCACGCGCCCGTCGAAACCTTCCTCGCGCAGGGTCGCGGCGGCGGAGGACGCCGGTCAGGCTGGCGCCGACGATCGCGATCGTCGGCATCAGAACTCTACTTGGACGTCGCTACCCTGGACGCGCACCGGATAGACCTTGATGGGCACGGTCGCCGGCGGAGCGAGCACGGCACCGTTGCGGACATCGAACTCCGCGAAGTGACACGGGCAGACCACGGCGGTCTTCACCAGATCCCCCTCGGCGAGCGAGCAATCTTCGTGGCTGCACGTGTCGTCGAACGCGTGGAATGTCCCGCCGACGTTCGCCAGCGCCACCGGGAAATTGTCGATCTCGACCTTGATCATCTGGCCTGGCTGGATGCTGTCCGCCTTCGCCACCGTCACGAATCGCGCCATGAGGGCTATCCTTTCCTGCGTTCCAGGTGTCGTTCCGTCGAGCGACGATAGACAACGCCGTAGGAGAGGTTTTGTCAAGCTCACGCGGCGCGTCAGGAGCCGGCTGGCTGACGCGAAGCGGCAGGATTCTCGCCCGGCGGCGCCTCCGCTTCTGCCCGTTCGCGATCCGGGACGGGCGAGCCGGAGGCGCCGAAACAGCGTGCCGCATTTGGATTCCTGCTCGAGGCTCATCGATTCTGATTCGTGGCATCCGCGTTGCTCGATCCCTGCGTGACGACGGTGTTCGACCCGCTCACGCCTGGGAGGGAACGACATGAAGCGCGCCTTCATCGCGGCGATGATCTCGGGTGCCCTCGCTCTGTCCACGGCCGTGCCGCTTTCGGTCTTCGGCATGGAGTCGCTGCCGGCGCCGGTTCCAGTCCCTGTACCGGACCCCGTCTCCGACTCGGCCCCGTGCTCGGTCGGCGACGCCTCGCGCGTGCTCGCGAGCGAGGGATGTTGCCGGCGCCAGGGCGGCATTTGCGGCTGCCGCAACGGAAAGGCCAGGTGCTGCGACGGCACACCCGGCGCCGGCTGCTCGTGCCGGGGTGATTCCACTCCATCCGAAGAGCTCTAGGAGGACGCCATCATGACGACCCCCGTCGCGAGCCCGATCGATCCTCTGGCGGCCGCCTCCCGATTGAACGACGCCGTCCACGCCGCCAACACGCTCCTCTACCACGCCGTCAGCGGCGGGCTGGAGTTGCCGGCGGCGGTTCGCGACCCGATCATCAAGGCCCGCGCCGCGCTCGACCGCCACGAGCCGTTGAGCGAAGACGAAGAGGGAAAGTTCCTCGACGCGTACTCCCGGCTCGCCACGCGTGTGGCGCCGGTCACCGCGGCCACGCTCGACGCCACCAGCCGCCGCCGCGCCCACCGCGGCTGGCTCGGGCGCCTCCTCGGATTGCGGCCCGTCTCCGACGCCCAGCGCCTGGTCACCTACTTCGGCATTCTGGCGCTCAGCCTGATCGCGTCGATCTCGCTGGGGGAATGGACACTCACGTTCATCCGCTCGATCGCCGCCGCCGAGAAGCAGTTCGCAACGAACTCCCACGAGATGCGCGAGGTCAACATCCGGCTCGGCAGCATCGAGGATCAGATCGAAATGCTCAAGCCCGGCGCCGTCGACCGGCCCGATTCCGCCGCCGTCCGTCAGGCGCTCGGAGCGCGGAAGGACGAGGCCAAGGCCAGGCTGTGGGCGCTCGAGTACGCCAACCACGAGCTCCGCGACACCGTCGAGCAGGGCTACGCGACGCTCGCGCGCGTGCTCATCGTCGACCGGGACACCTTGAAGTACGTGAGCGGCCCGCTCGGGATCATCTTCGGGAGCTTCCTGCTCCCGCTGGTGTACGGAGCGCTCGGGACGTGCGCGTTCGTCTTGCGAAGTCTTTTTCGCGAGATGGTCGACCGGACCTTCGACGGACGCCGTACGGGCGAATTCACGGTCCGCATCTTCCTCGGCATGCTCAGCGGGCTGACCCTGCAATGGCTCGTGGTCAGGTCCGACGGCACCGTCGCCGGCGGGGTCACGCCCGCCGTGCTGGCCTTTCTCGGCGGGTACAGCGTCGAGATGCTCTTCGCCGCGATGGACCGCCTGGTCCACCTGGTGACCGGTCGTATGCGGTCGCCTCACCGGCAGGGCCAGCCCGCCGCGCGGCCCAAGCACGATCCGACTCCGGCTGGGACGCTGACTCCCAGGCGTGGGCGCGCGCGCGAGATCCTGACGAACGGCGTCGCGGCGGCGCATCGAGCCGCGAGCCCGGTCACGCCCCTCGCGCCGGTCCGCGCGGAACCGAACTAGCGAGGGAAATGCGAGCCGGCGCCGGAGGTCTCCGGCGCCGGCCTCAGCGCCCGGCGCGCGTCGAGCGCCGCTTGGGGCGCTGCGCCCGGCGCCCCGGCGGCGATCCCGACCGTCCGTGCTCGTCGTGCCAGCGGGCCACCTCCTCGCCCGTGGCGAACCACACGCCGCGCTGCCGGCGCATGTAGGCGACGAGCTCCTCGATCAGGGCGACTCGCGAGGCGCGCCCGCTGATGAACGGGTGGCACGTCAGCACGAAGCAGCCGTTCTCGCGGTGCATCGCGACGAACTCCGCGCTCCACATCTGCAGCACGCGGGCCGGATCGGCGATCGCGTTGGTCGCGCCGTACACGTGGCGGAAGAGCGGCGCGTCGTCCATGATCCACTGCACCGGGATCTCGGTCAGCGGCCCTTCGGGTGTCGCGACGTCGTAGGGCACGTCGTTGCCCATGAGCGAGCTGTCGTAGCGAAATCCGTGGCTCTTCAGCAGGCCCGGCGTCCACACGTTCACGTCCCACGACGGCGAGCGGTAGCCGGCCGGCCGGACGCCGAGATGGTCCGCGAGAATCCGCAGCTGCTCGGACAGCACGGCCTTCTCCTGCGCCTGATCCAGCGCGGCGACCGCCTCGTGGACATTGCCGTGGGCGCCGATCTCGTGCCCCGCGTCGCGGATGCGCCGGCACTCCGGCAGGTGGTTCTCGACCGTCCATCCCGGGATGTAGAAGCTCGCCCGCAGGCGGAGCCGGTCGAGCATGCGCAAGATACGGTCGACGCCGACGCGCGGACCGAAGCGACGCTCCTCCAGGTCGGCGAGGCTGCGCTTGGCCTTCTCGGGCTCGCGGAAGAGAAAGCCCGACTCCGCGTCGAAGTCGAACGAGAGCACCGCCGCGGACTGCTTGCCGTCCGGCCAGGGGTAGCGCATGGCTACGCGCGAATCGACGGAAGATTCTGCGTCGAGAATTTCATGGCAGCCGATTATGGGTGAATCGTTCGGGATGTCAACCAGCGCGCGGCGAACGGGCAAAGGTCAGCCGGCGAGCGCCGGGTGCTGCAGGACTTCGGCGACCTTGCGGGCGAGCGCAGAAGGCGTGACGGGCTTCTCGAGCAGGACGTCGTCGGGGATCGGCGGATCGGCGTAGCCCGACATGAAGAGAATCCGCGCGTCCGGCCGCGCGACCATCATCCGTTCCGCCAGCTCGCGGCCGTCCATGCCGGGCATGATGACGTCGGTCAGCAGGAGGTGGATCGTCTCCGGGAACCGCTGGCTCAGCGCGAGCGCCTCGATCCCGTCGCTCGCGACCAGGACGCGGTAGCCGAGGCGGGTCAGGATCTCGCGCACCAGACTGCGCACCGCGTCCTCGTCCTCGACGAGCAGGATCGTCTCCGCGCCGCCGGGGAGCGGGCCTCGTAGGTTCTCGTCGCGCGGCTCGACGACCGGCGCCTCGAGCCTCGGCAGATAGACGCGGAACGTCGCGCCGCGTCCCGGCGTGCTCTCCACGGCGGCGTAGCCCTGGTGCTGCTTGACGATGCCGTACACCGTTGACAGGCCGAGCCCGCATCCCTTGCCGGCGGCCTTGGTCGTGAAGAAGCGGCTCGAAGGCCCGCTGCAGCGTCTCTTCGTCCATTCCGACGCCGGTGTCGCTGACCTCCAGGAGCACGTGCGGACCGACAGACGCCGTCGGATGGGCCGACACGAACGCGGCGTTCAGCATCACGTTGCGCGTCGCGATCGTGAGGCGTCCACCGTTCGGCATGGCGTCGCGCGCGTTGACTGCGAAGTTGACGATGACCTGCTCGATCTGGCCCGGGTCGGCCGTCACGAGGTCGAGCTTGGGATCGAGCGCGACCGCCAGCTCGATGTTCTCGCCGATGAGCCGCCGGAGCATGTCACTCACGCTGGTGACGGTGGCGTTGAGATCGAACGGCTGACGCTCGGAAGCCTGATTGCGGCTGAACGCGAGGAGCTGCCGCGTGAGGCCGGCGGCGCGCTGGGCGGTGCCCTCGATCTGATCGAGCTCCTGGTACACCGGATCGTCGGGCTGGTAGCGAGAGAGCATGAGCTGGCAGCGTCCGATGACCACGGTGAGCACGTTGTTGAAGTCGTGCGCGACGCCGCCCGCGAGCCGCCCGATCGCCTCGATCTTCTGGAGCTGCCGCATCTCGGTCTCGCGCTGGCGCAGGATCTCCTCGGCGCGCTTGCGCTCCGTGACGTCCCGACCCACGCCGGTGAGCCCGGTCACCTGACCGCGCCCGTCGGTCAACGCGGCGCCCGTCCATTGATACGCGATCGGGGTGCCGTCGGCGCCGCGCAGTCGGCTCTCGACCACCTCGAACGGATGGCCTTCGAGGGCGGCGGCGAGCGCCGCGCGGAATCGTTCGTGGTCGTCCTCGGCGAGCAGGCTGGTCAGGAGCTCGCCCCTGAGCGCCTGGCCGCCGCGGCCGGTGACGCTCTCGAGCTTCCGGTTCCAGAGCGTCAGCCGTCCGGCCCGGTCGACCACGTAGATGACATCGGGGATCGCTTCCACGAAGCGCTCGAGCTCCTGGTACGTCGCCCGGAGGCGGCGGCGGCTCTCGCGCAGCGCGCGCGACAGGATCGCGGTGAGGCCGCCGGCGATGTTGAGCACGAGCAGGTTGAACGACGCGATCGTGGCGGCGTTGGCGAGCTCGAACGGGGCACTCAGGACGCCGGCGCGCTGGAGCGACACGATCGTGACGTAGCTGGCCGTCGCCGCCGCGGTCGCCGTCAGGCACGCCCGGCTCGAGAACGTGATGCCGGCGTAGATGACGACGATGAGATAGACGCCGAGGAAGTGCGCGGCGGCGAGGCCGCCGGCGAAGTAGAGCCCGACGCTGATCAGCAGGACGTCGATCAGCATCCGGATGTACGCCTGAATCCTGAAACCGCGCTCGCTCCGCGCCGCGAGAAAGTAGGGCCCGTTCAGGAAGAGCGCGAACAGCGACAGCAGCGAGATGCGCCGCGCGATGGTGACGGACTCCACCGGAAAGACGAGCTGGAAGGCGACGATGGACAGGGCGACGCCGCCGCGGACCGCGAGCTCCTGATAGAGCCACAGCCGGCGGCGAAATTGCGCCTCCTCCGGGTCGTCATGCGCCCGCTCGAGCGCGGGTCGAGCGTCAGTCGGCGTGGCCTCCCTGGACATCGACTATTTTCGGATGCGAGGCGGGTGCCATGCATCTTACCCTGTTAAATCAAATAGATACGAGCCGAGTGAGCGGAGTGAATGGCAAGAAACATCTCAGGGACGGCTAGAAAGCGACCGGGCCGCGCCGGCGCGGCGTGGCGTTATACTCCGTCGACGTGAGAGCTTCCGACCGGGTGCGAGTCGCCGAGACGTTCCGCTCGATCTTCTACGCTCCGCTCTCGGTCGCCATCCACGGGGGCCATTTCGCCGCCGAGAGGCTCGAGGTCGACGTGACGACCGCGGAGTTCGGCGCCGGAACGGTCGGCATGATGCAGCGCGGCGATGCGGACGTGGCTCTGTCGGGTCTCATGAGGAGCTTCGATCAGGCCGACAGAGGCGAGGCGCCGCTGGTTCACTTCGCCGCGGTCAACGATCGCAACGGGTTCTTCCTCCTGAGCCGCGAGCCTCAGCCGACCTTCCGGTGGGCGGACCTCAGCGGGAGAACCGTGATCTCGTTCGGCGGCGCGCCCACGCCGTGGCTCTGCATGCAGTCGGTCCTGCGGCGCCACGGCGTCGACCCGGCGCGTATCACGTTTCTGCGCGGTCTCTCCACCGCCGACGCCGTCGCCGCCTTCCGCGCTCGCAAGGGCGATTTCATCGAGCACGGTCCGCCGATCGTCGATCAGCTCCTCGCGGACGGTACGGGGCACCTCGCGGCCGCGATGGGCGACGCGACGGGTCCGGTGCCGTTCAGCTCGTTCATGGCCACGCGGGCGACGCTCGAGGGCGATCGCGGGCGGATGATCGCCTTCGTCCGCGGACTCGCCCGGGCGCAGCGCTGGATGGCGGCCAGCGGCGCCGGCGAGATCGCCGCGGTGATCGCGCCCGCGTTCCCCGACATCGACGCGCGGATCCGCGTCGCGGCCGTCGAGCGCTATCTGCGGCAGTCCACCTGGGCGCGCGATCCGCTCTTGACGCGGACCGGGTTCGACGTGCTCCAGACGATCCTGCTCGACGGCGGCTTCATCAGGCGGACCCACCGATTCGAGGACCTGGTCGACGTCGATCTCGCGCGTCAGGCCGTCGGCTACTGACCTCCGGTCACGTCGATCGTCACCCCCGTGACGAAGTCGGCGTCGCTCGACGCGAGAAAGCAGATGACGCGCGCCTGGTCCTCGGGCAGCGCGACCCGGCCGAGCGGGACCCGTGCCGACTCGCGGGCGCGGTCTTCCTCCGACATCCGATCCCAGCGCGGACGCAGCCGAGGGCTCAGGGTGAGGCTCGGGGCGATAGCGTTCACGGTCACGCCGAACGGGCCGAGCTCGAAGGAGAGCTTGCGCGTGAACGCGATGATCCCGCCCTTGGCGGTCGCGTAGGCGCTGCTGCTCGAGGGGCTCACGCCCCTCCCCGCGATCGACGAGAGGTTGACGATCTTGCCGCCGCGTTGACGCTTCATCACCGGGGCGACCGCGTTGCAGAAGAGGAACGTGCCGGTCAGATTGAAATGGAGCATCCGCTGCCAGTCGTCGAGGGTGAGCTCGTCGACGTGAGCGGCCGGTTTCGTCAGGATGGTGCTGCCGCCGACCGCGTTGACGAGAATGTCGATGCGGCCGTGCTCGTCGACCGCCCGCTTCACCGTTGCCGTCACCTGGGCGGCGTCGAGCGCGTCGGCCACGAGCCCGTGGGCGCTGCCGCCGGCGGCGCGGATCGGCACCCACCGCCTGGTCCAGACTCTCCTTGTCGACCTCGACGGCGACGACCGTCCCGCCTTCGCGGGCGATGATCTCGGCCGTCGCCCGTCCGATGCCGCGGCCCGCGGCGGTGATCAGCGCGATCCGTCCCTGGAATCTCATGCCTGTCCTCCTGGCTCGCAGTCGAGACGCTCGCTGACCCTAGGCTCGGCGACTTGCCTTGTCAATTCGCTGCTGCTACGCTCCCGGCCATGAAATACGAAATGATCTCCGCCGACTGCCATCTCGATCTCTGCTGGCTGCCCCCCGACCTCTTCACCTCCAGGGCGTCCGCGTCCCTCAAGGACCGGATGCCGTACACGAAGGAGGGACCGCGAGGTCCAGTCTGGGTCACCAACAAGGGCGCCAGCCTGGGCATGGCGTGCGGGATGGGCTCGGCGGGGCGTGAGTACATTCCCGGGCGCATTCACCGCTCCGACCGGATGGCGTCGACGGGCCTCTACGAGGACGGCAAGCGCGGGATCCGCCGGATCACCGACCCGGACCTGCGCTTGAAGGACCAGGATCGCGACGGCGTGCAGGCCGAGGTGCTGTACGGGGTCCTCGGCACCACCGGGCGCATGAACGATCCGGAAGCGGCGGTCGAGGTCCTTCGCGTGTACAACGAGTGGCTCGCCGACTTCTGCTCGGTCCACCCCGACCGATACATCGGGCTCGCGTCGATCCCGAACCATCCCCTCGAGGCGGCGATCGCCGAGGTCGAACGCGTCGTCAAGCGCGGAGCCCTGCGCGGGCTCGATATCGCCAACTCGTCGGATCTCAAGCCGCTCTGGGATCCGTACTGGAACCCGCTCTGGGACGTGATCGACAGCTGCGGGCTCCCGCTCCATTTCCACACGGTCGGCGGCTACACGCCGGAGCACATCCGCAAGGTCATCATGATCGGCTCGGACCCGACGCGCGCCAATGCCCCCGACGCGCCCAAGGTCGATCTTCCGGTGGCACGCTCGGCGTTCGCCTCGAACATCACGCAATTCCAGATGAACATGTCCAACATCCTCACCTCGATGATCTTCTCGGGGGTGTTCGAGCGCTATCCGCGCATGAAGCTGGTGCTCGGCGAGTCCGGAATCGGCTGGATTCCCTACGTCCTCTGGCGTATGGACGCCGAGTGGGAGGATCAGTTCAAGGATCTCTCGCTGACGATGCCGCCGAGCGAGTACTGGAAGCGCCAGTGCTGGGCGACCTACCAGACCGACCCGATCGGGGTGAAGCTCCTGGACGATCTCGGCGCGGACAAGGTCATGTGGGGATCCGACTTCCCGCACCCCGACGGCGTCTGGCCGGATTCTCGCGAATACATCGCGCGCGAGCTCGGCCACCTTCCGGCCGACATTCGCCGCAAGGTCGTGTGTGAGAACGCCGGCAAGCTCTACGGCTTGATCAGGTAGCGCGCGAAGTCGCGATTCGCAGGCAAGCGAATGGCCGGGGAAGATCCCCGGCCATTCGTTTTTCTTCTCGTGCCGCGCTCAGGTGAGACTCAGCGGGCGCGGACGACCCCTCGGAAGGGCCAGCGCGACCAGATGCTCGAGCTGACCGAAGTCGAAGGGCTTGGGGATGAAGGCGAAGACCCCCTGGTTGAGGGCCTCGGCGGCCGCTTTCGTATCGCGGCTCGCGGTGATCACCATGATGGGCACGTTCGCGTCGAGCCCGCGTAGCTGCTTGAGCGCCTGGAGCCCGTCCATCACCGGCATGTGCAGATCGATGAGGACGAGATCGGGACGGAGCCGCAGCATCATCATGACGCCTTCGGCACCGTTCGCGGCCGTTTCGACCTTGTACGTCGTCCCGTGGCTGAAGCTGTGGAAGAACTCCGTCAGCACCTGCCGGATCGTTTCCTCATCGTCGATGATGAGGATGCGCTTTGTGGGCTTCTCGAGTGGTTTGTCGGGGCGCTTTGCTATGCCAGACATGGGTAACGCTCTCCGAAAGGGAGCAATCGAAATGCCACAGGGCCCCAATGGCCAATGATGATTGTTCTCAGCGTTTTACACGCGGCGCTCCGCGCGCTCGACCCCGGACACTGTGACAGGCTGACTGCCAATCAGGCCCGAGCATCCTTCCGGAATAAAATCCGCTGAATCGCGCTGTTAGCGCGAGCCGTCGCGCCTCAGATCACCTTTTTCTTCTGGAGCGCCGTCAGCTCATCGACACTGCAGCCGAGCCAGCGACCGAGCACCTCAGCGTTGTGCTCACCAAGTAGCGGCGCGCGCTGCACTTCCGTGGGGGAATCGGACATGCGCACGGGATTACCCGGCATCGGGAACCGGCCGCGTGTCGGATGATCGATCTCCACCACCATGCCGCGCTGCACCAGCGAAGGATCTGTGAGCACCTCGCCCGAGTCGAGCACCGCGCCGCAAGGAATTCCAGCGGCCCCCAGAGTCTCCATCGCCTCGTGCTTGGTCCGCTTCTCGGTCCACGCCTCGACGAGCGCGTCGAGCTCGTCGTTGCGCGCGACCCGGCCCATCCGGTCGGCGAGCGTGGGGTCGTCCCCGAGCTCGGGGCGTCCGAGAATCTTCGAAAAGATCTTCCACATGTCGAGCGTGGCGCAATGGATGAAGACGTAGTCGTTCGGCCCGAACGGGCGGCAACGGTACATGTTCGACGGCGCGCCCCCGGGCGAGCGATTGCCGCGGCGCGGTACGGGCTTGCCGCTCGAGTAGTGCTCGCGGAAGTGGATGCGAACCAGATTGAGCACCGCGTCCTGCTGAGCGACCTCGATGCGCTGGCCGACGCCGGTGGTCTGGCGCTGAACGATCGCGGCGAGAATGCCGATGGCCAGATGAAGTCCCGCGCCCGTGTCGCCGAGTCCAGCTTCGACCTTCGTGGGCGGCCCATCGGCCGTGCCCGTGACGCTCATCGCGCCGCCCATCGCCTGCGCGATCATCTCGAAGCTCTTGTAGTTGGCGTACGGGCCGGTGCTGCCAAACCCCTTGACCGAGGCCGAGATGATCTTCGGATTCATGCGGCGCAAGTCTTCCCAGCCGAAGCCCAGTCGCTCGAACGCGCCGGGACCGAAATTCTCGATGAGGACGTCGGCGCGCTCGACCATCTTCTTGAGGAGCGCCCTCCCTTCAGCCGCCTTGAGGTCGAGGGTCACGCTCTTCTTGTTGCCGTTCAGCATCAAGAAGAACCAGGCATCCAGGTCGGGGCTCTCGGACAACGCCCGGCGCCCCGCCTCACCGCCCGGCGGCTCGATCTTGATGACCTCCGCCCCGAGCCAGCCGAGCATCTGTGCGCAGCTTGGCCCCGCCTCGTACTGAGTGAGGTCCAACACCACGATCCCGTCGAGCGCCTTGGCCATGCGCTTCCTCCGGTCCTAACCACCTTCGAGTCCGATCGCAACCCCCATCGCGGGGCGAGGCCCAATCACGATACGTCCGAGGCCCCCATCACCGATACGCCCATTCGAGGGGCGGCCCGGCTCCGCCGGGCCGTCTCCGAGCGCGGGGGCTTGGGGGGCCCTTCGAGGCCCCCCATTCCATTTAAGTCGAATATGCCGAGAAGCGGATCGTCGACGCGCGAGCCTTGTAGTCGGTGATGACGTTGACGACCGCCGGCTTGCCGGACGCAGCCGCCCGCTCGAGCGCGGGCCGGATCTCCTGCGGCTTCTCGACGTATTCACCGTACGCGCCGAAGTCCTGCGCCATCTTGTCGTAGCGTGAGTAGCCGAGGTTGCGGCCCGGCTTGTCCTGCTTCGGGTCCGCGGTCCAGCCGCCGTTGTTGCTGATCACCACCAGCACGGGAACCTTGTGACGCACAGCCGTGTCGATCTCCATCGCGTTGATGCCGAACGAGCCGTCACCGTGGAGCACGACGACCTGCGTGTTGGGCTTCGCGATCTTCGCGCCGACGCCGAACGGCAGGCCGACGCCCATGCACCCGAACGCGCCGGAGTTCAGCCGGTGGCCGGGCACGTGGGTCGGAATCGACTGGCGGCCGTAGTTCAGGATCTCCTGGCCGTCGACCACCAGGATCGCGTCGCGCTTGAGGAAGTCGCGCACCTCTTTGCAGAGACGCAGCGGATGGATCGGCGTATCCTCCGAGCTCATCTGCTTGTCCATCTCCGAGGCCTTCTCCGTGTCCAGGACCTTCAGCTTCGAGATCCAGCGCGCGTACCGGTTCTTGTCG
>CAVRLO010000004.1:0-65057 GCA_963721815.1 uncultured Candidatus Rokubacteria bacterium | reverse complement strand
TGGCCTACGCCTGAGCGAGCTTCTCATTCTCAACTGGATTACGTGGATCTGAGCCGTGGCGTGATCCGGTTGGAGATCACGAAGTCGGGGCGGCGCCGCGAAGTGCCGTTGAACGACGACTCCTACCGCGCACTCGTGAGCCTCGGCCCGAAGGTCGAGGGCCGCGTCTTCTCGGCGCGCTTCATCAAGACGGCCTACAACAACGCGGTCGCGATTGCCAAGCTAGACGACGTGAACTTCCACACGCTCAGGCACACGTTCGCATCCTGGGCGGTCATGCGGGGGGTCACGCTGAAGGAGTTACAGGAACTCCTTGGGCACACGTCACTCGCCATGACGATGCGGTACGCCCACCTCGCGCCGGAGCATCTCCGCACGGCGGTCAGTCGCCCGGAGGGGCTCACCAACTCTCGGCGTGCCGAAACGCCAACGCAAGGATCAACGCAAGAGCCTGCCGAACTAGGTCGTCTCAGAACTCCCTCGAAGTAATTGGCTCCCCGTAGTTGACTCATTTCGAACTCTGTGCGTCACTCGTCCGCCTGAAATCAAGCAGCGTTTCGAGGACCTACAGGCACTTCCCCTGGCGAGGTGAGATCAGCACTGGCTGGACTTGTGATCAAGGAGCCTTCCTCGTGTGGATCCAGCGTTCCAATCTCGCGGCGCCATTGTTCGTCGCACACGTCACACGCGAGGCCTGGCGTAACCCCGGAGATCTGGCCTCACGGCTCTCGAAGCCGGGCACGTAGTGACGCGGCTCGCCCGATGCGCTGCGCTGGCTCTACGAGTTCGATGCCACGAAGCTCCCGAGATCGTGCTAGGGTTCTGGCGCGCGCGATGACATACGCACTGGCGACGAGCCTCCTCCTCCTTGTCCTCGCCGGGCCGGTGATGGCGCAGGAGACAGGGCCCACGCTCGACAAGATCAAGAAGAAGGGGGCCGTCGCGTTCGGCTATCGGGAGGCGTCCCGTCCCTTCTCGTTTCGCAGTGAAGACAGCCAGCCTGCCGGCTACTCGGTTGACCTGTGCCGGCAGATCGCGGTCGTTCTCAAGTCGGCCCTGGGGCTCGCTGACCTCAAGGTGAGCTGGGTCCCCGTGACGCCCTCCGATCGCGTCGGCAAGCTCCAAAGGGGCGCCATCGATCTCGAGTGCGGATCGACTACGATCACCTTTGAGCGCCTGCAGCAGGTCGCCTTCAGCCACATGACCTTCGTGGACGGCGGCAGCGTGCTCGCCACAGCGAGCTCGGGGATTCGCGGTGTGAAGGATCTCAACGGCAAGCGCGTCGGGGTGATCCCCAACACCACCACCGACAAGGCCTTGGCCATCGCGCTCGCGGCGCTATCGGTCAAGCCCGAGATCGTGCACGTGTCCGAAACGCAGGAGGGCTTGCAGCGCCTCGAAGGAGGTCAGCTCGATGCCTACGCGTCGGACCATCTCCTGCTCGCTGGCCTTGCTTCGACCGCCAAGGAGCCTGGGGCGCTGAAGCTGAGCGAGGACTACTTCTCGTACGAGCCCTACGGGCTCATGATGCGGCGCGGGGACTATACCTTCCAGGTCCACGTCAACCGGACGCTGTCGGCGCTGTATCGTTCGGGCAAAATCGTGGAAATCTACGAGCGCTGGTTCGGATCCTTCAACGAGGTCTCCCCGCTGATCCGGTCGCTCTACGTTCTACACAGCTGGCCCGACTCCTGAGTATGCGCGCTCTGGGATTGTAACTATCTGAAGGAATTGGCTCCCCGGGCTGGGCTCGAACCAGCGACTTCCTGATTAAAAGGCTGTTCAGGCGCAGATTCTCCGTCGCCCCCTGTCGTCGTGAGGCTCCGTCGTTCCCTGTATTCATGCGGGTTCCGGGTTCGTGCAATGCCCCGCAGCTTCGCCTGGGAAGGTGACGCTAGCCGACGGGAAGAGACGGGCGAGTAGCACCAGGAGTAGCACCGGCCGCACGCCCCCGTGTAGGCGCCCCATTTGGGCAGGCCCGCCCCCTGTGGGGCATCCGTGCGGGTAGTCGAATCACAGGCCGGAGAACAAAAGGCGCCGAAACGGCACGCTCGCCACGGGCAGTCCCAAACTAATCATCTGACTCGGCAAGGTCGGGATGTTGAACTCCTCCGTCGCCACCGGTTCAACGACCGTGACACTAACCATGAGCAATGGTGACGCCCGGGGATGCTGACGCTGACTTCTAGGAATCGCCCGACTGAACTAGCCGCGTCCTCGGGATTTAGGTCGAACAAGCTCTTCGGCCCGCTCACCCTTTCAGCCTGCTCACCTTTCAGCCTGCTCACTTGCCCACGCGGGCGCATTCGCCTAGCCTGTCCTCGGCCGCGCGGCAGTGCAAGCGGCCAAGGGGAAACTGATGCGTCAGCGCCCGAAGTCACTGAAGCCCAAGGCCAAGGTTCCTGTCGCCCCCAAGTCGCCAAAGGACGAAGACGCTAGGGTCCGCGATCTAGAGAAGCGTCTGGCGGAGGCGCTCAAGCGCGAGTCAGAGGCGCAGAGGCAGCTCCAGGCACGCAACCGCGAACTGGTTGAGGCTCACGAGCAACAGACCGCGACGAGCGAGATCCTGCGCCTGATTTCGAGCTCGCCGACCGACGCCCAACCGGTCTTCGACGCGATTGCAATCAGCGCTTCGCGGCTGCTTGGCGGTACGTTGACCGCCTTGACGCACGTCGACGATGATCTAATTCATCTCGTAGCGCACAACCTGCCGGGATGGCCGGCCGATCAATTGCGAGAGATCGAACGCAGTTTTCCAAGACCCTTGGACGACGAGAGTCCCCCGGCGATCGCGATCCGCTCGAGGCAGATGTTCAGCTCGGCAGACGTACCGAATGACTCGCGGAGCTCGGCAGCGATGCGTGCGGTCGCCGCTGCGGCCGGCTACCGACGCCTCGCAATCATGCCGATGCTTCACGAGGGACGTGCCATTGGCACGCTTCAGGTTGGACGAGCAGACTCGGGTTCATTCTCTGACGTGGAGATTTCGTTGCTGCAGACTTTCGCCCATCAAGCCGTGATCGCCATCGAGAATGTGCGGCTGTTCAAGGAACTCAAGGCGAGCAACCGTGACTTGACCACGGCGCTCGAACAGCAGACGGCGACCAGCGAACTACTCAAAGTGATTGGGCAGTCGACTTTCGATCTCCGGCCGGTCTTCCAGACGCTGGCGGAGAACGCAGTGCGGTTGTGCGAGGCCGGGAACGCGGCCATCTATCAATTCGATGGGCAGGTTCTCCGGATCGCAGCCGCTCATAATGGCTCGCGCGATGTCTCGCGCTTGGAGAGAGAACTCCTCGAGCGCTATCCGATCCCTCTCGGACGCCATAGTGGCGCGGCCCGCGCGGCCCTGAGCGCCGCACCATCCATATTCACGATATTCACAGTGACCCCGACCTACGCCTGGCGGACTTTGCAGGCGCCCGAACCGGTCCGGAGCGTGCTGGCACTTCCAATTCTCAGGGCGAACGAATTGCTCGGTGCCATTGTCATCTACAGGGGTGAAGTCCGGCCGTTCACCGATAGCCACATAGCGCTCCTCCAGACCTTCGCTGATCAGGCGGTTATCGCGATCGAAAACGTCCGCCTCTTCACCGAGCTCCAAGCCAGGACGCAGGAGTTAACCAGGTCAGTGGGGCAGCTTACTGCGCTGGGAGAGGTCGGGCGAGCTGTGAGTTCCACACTCGATCTTGAGACTGTGCTACTACCATCGTCTCGCGGGCCGTCGAATTGTCGGGGCTCGATGGCGGCGTGGTGTTCGAATACGACGAGGCCGCCGAGCAGTTCATCCAGCGAGTAGCGACGGAGACCGGCGGAGCGCTCGCGGAAGTTCGGCGCACCACAAGGTTTCGGAAGGGCGAAGGAGTACTCGGACGGACCGCCATCACGCTGGAGCCGGTGCAGGTGCCCGACATCACTGTCCCAGGCGCTTACGAAAGCCGATTGCGGGAGAATCTCATTGAGTCCGGCATCCGGGCCATCTTGGCGGTACCGATGGTCCGTGAGGACCGGCTGATCGGATGCCTCGCCGTGACGCGCAACCAGCCTGGCGAGTTTCCAGCAGAGACGATCGAGTTGCTGCGGACATTTGCGACGCAGTCAGCGTTGGCCATGCAGAATGCCCGGCTCTTCCGCGAGATCGAAGAAAAGAGTCGTCAGCTTGAAGTCGCCAGCCAGCACAAGTCAGAGTTTCTCGCCAACATGTCCCACGAGCTGCGGACGCCGCTGAACGCGATCATCGGATTCTCCGAGGTGCTGACGGAGCGCATGTTCGGCGAGCTGAACGAGAAGCAGGACGAGTACCTGAAGGACATCTATGCGTCAGGCACGCATCTGCTGTCCCTGATCAACGACATCCTCGACCTCTCGAAGATCGAAGCCGGGCGGATGGAGCTGGAGCTGACGGACTTCCATCTCCCCACGGCGCTCGACAACGCCCTAACCCTGGTCCGCGAGCGGGCTGGGCGACGGAGCATCGCACTGCACCTGAACGTCGATGAGCGGCTCGGCCAGGTTCAGGCGGACGAACGGAAGATCCGGCAGGTCGTCCTGAACCTCTTGTCGAACGCGATCAAGTTCACGCCGGAGGGCGGCCGGATCGAGGTCGGGGCGGTGCCAAAGGACGGCTCCGTGGAGGTCTCAGTCAGCGATACGGGCGTCGGCATCGCCCGGAGGACCAGGAAGCGGTCTTCGAGGAGTTCCGCCAGGTCGGGACGGCGGAGAAGAAGGCGGAGGGCACGGGTCTTGGGCTGACCCTCTGCCGGAAGTTCATCGAACTCCACGGCGGGACGAATCTGGGTCAAGAGCCAGGTGGGCGTGGGCTCGACGTTCACGTTCACGATCCCGGTGCGTCGGGGAGAATGAGCTGAGGGGATGCTGCGGCATCCGTTGCTTCTCAGATGCTGACGGAATTGCTCGCGTTCCTGGACGAGCTGCTCTCTTACCTCGAATCCGTCCGCGATATCGGTGGGAAGGAAGGCAGTCCTACGAGCAGATCGCCGGAGATCGAACGGTTGACCCAGAAGACGCGGGCGCTGCGCGACGCGGTGTCCGCGGAGCGCCAGAAACACTGACGAGAAGCCGTCCGCTGGCGCCAAGTCAAACTGACCCACTACCGTGCGGCGCTGTGCTGGTGCGCCTCGTGCCCTTCAGCTAGACTTCCGTCAGCCATCCTCACCGAGGTGCTCATGCGGCTGATATGGCTCGCGGTCGTTCTCACGCTCGGCCCGTTTCTTGCTCCACTCGGCGCTGAAGAGCAGCAGGCGGGACTGATGCCCCGCATCGGTCATCTATCGACCGCGGCTGGATTCGGACCTCGCGAAGAGGCATTCCGCCTGGGGCTGCGTGAGCTGGACTATGTCGAAGGCAAAAATGTGGTCGTCGTGTGGCGATTCGCAGAGGGGCACGAAGACAGGCTCGCTTCCCTGGCCGCGGAGCTGGTCCGTCTGAACGTCGACATCATCGTGACGGATGGCGCAGCGGTTACCCGCGCGGCCAAGAGCGCGACCCGGACAATCCCGATCATCATGAAGAACGACGGCGATCCCGTCGCCAGCGGGCACGTCGCGAGCCTCGCGCGGCCCGGCGGCAACATCACGGGACTGACCAGCCTCGTGACGGGTCTCAGTGCCAAGCGACTGGAGGTTCTCACCGAGGTCATTCCCGGCGTCAGTCGTGTGGCCTTGGTCTGGAACCCGACCAACCCTCAGTCGGTGACGGTGTTCAAAGAGACTCAGGCGGCCGCCCAGACCCTGGGGGTGCAGCTTCAGAGCCACGAGGTGCGAGACCCGCGAGATTTCGACGCCGCGTTCCAGGCGGCGACCAAAGCCCGGACCCGCGCGGTGACCATCGTGTCGGATTCCGTCATGTTCGCGCACCGCGCCCAGATCCTGGAACTCGCCGCGAAACAGAAGCTGCCGACGATGCACCCACAGCGCCAGTGGGTGGAGGACGGCGGCCTCATCTCCTACGGGCCGAACTTCCCAGACTTGAGTCGTCGCGCAGCGACCTACGTGGACATCTCTAAGTGCGTTGGCCGTGTCAACTGCTCACGTGCGCTTGCTAGATGATTCCTGTCTCCGTTGCTCTCGTCTTCGCGGCACGTCGATTCTCAGATCACCAGCACGCCATCGCCGGGGGATATCGAGCTATGCCCTCGTCGGCGATCGTGGCTCAGTGAGCCCGCGCGCGATGCGTCACCATCGAGTGGCCGTGCGCCACACATCTCTTCGGGGTGGAATGACCCCATGATGCCTATTCCGCTTCGCCGGCGGATCAGTGAAGGGGGCTGCCCAATCAAGATCTCGGTCCGAAGACCATATCCACGTCCGAGCTCACCCCCGCACGGCACCGCGACGCAGCATGGTGAAGTACTCACAGTCGTGTTTCCACACGTGATAGACGATCTCGACCAAGCGTCGGGCCAGTGCGACGCGGGCGATCTTGGTGCCCCGCCGTTGCTTCATGGTCCGGAACCACGCTCGCAACGGTCCCGGCTGCCGCGCGGCTTGCGTGGCAGCCAGCACCAGCACCCACCGGAGCAGCCGATTGCCTTCCTTACTGATGTGTCCGCTCCGGATCCGATCCGCGCTCGCCCGGACGCGGGGCGTGAGCCCGATGTAACTGGCGACATGCTTGGCGCTCGGGAATCGATGGATGTCCCCGAGCTCCATGACCAGCACGATCGCGATGAAGGCGCCGATGCCCGGAATCGTCATGAGGCGTTGCACACGGGGATCGGCGCCCCAGCGCGTGCGCAGGTCGGCGTCGAGCCGCCGGATCTGCTCGTCGAGCAGGGGCAGCAGAGCCCGGCTGTCATCGCGGATCGTGGTGGCGATGGGGGTCAGCGGCAGGGCCTGCAGCTCGCGCTGGCCGCGCACCGTGAGCCAGCTCTTGCCGCTCGTCGGCTGCAGATTGCGGCGCGCCAGCATCGCGAGCAGGCGATTGCGAACCTCGCCGCGGAGCCAGACGAGCTGGACCCGGTGGCGGATGAGTTCGCGCGCCTCGCGCAATTCCGCGGGCGGGATCCACACCGTGGGTAGGAGGTCGCCCCGGAGCAGCAGCGCCAGCCGCTCGGCATCCACCCGGTCGTTCTTGAGTCGCGCCGCCGCGATGGCCTTCGTCTGCTTCGGATTGGACAGTACGGGCCGATGCCCGGCGCGCTCGAGCAGATCCACCAACCACCACCAGGTGCCCGAGGCCTCGATGGCCACTGGCGTTCGTGGGGGCAGTTGCGCGAAGAACGCTTCCAGCCGCGCCGGCTCGTTGGCGAGTCGCCGCTGAGCGATCTCGCCGTCCTCGGTCAACACCGCGATCTGCGACATGCGTTTGTGCAGGTCTATCCCGACATGTACCATCGCCTCGGCCTCCTGTGTCAGAGAGCTTTGCCCGCTCCTCTGGCTCGCCAGCCTAGTTTGGGCTGGACAGGAGGCCAACGCACTTATGGCATCAAGATCTTGAAGGGCGCCAAGGCCGCCGACCTTCCTGTGGAGCAACCAACCAAGTTCGAGTTGGTCATCAACCTGAAGACCGCGAAGGCGCTCGGCCTGACAATCCCGCAGGCGTTGCTGCTGCGGGCGGACCAGGTCATTGAATGAGAAGCGGCGGCACCTGCGGTCCGACGAGGCGTTCGAACTTCAGGCTTCAGCGGACCGGGTGCTCGCAGTTCGGCCGCCGAGCCTGGGCTTGAGGGACAAAGCGTAGACGCGCCGAGGAGATCGACTACGACAATCGCCACGGACGGAGGTTCGCCATGACTCAACACTCGGAACCTAAGTCCCTCCCACCGATGCGGATCGGAGAGGTTGTGCTGAGGACTGCGCGTTTTGAATCGATGAATCGTTGGTGGCAAACGGTGCTGGGCATCAGCCCTTACCTGGAGAGCGAGCGGTTTGCGTTTCGCCGGCTGCCCAGCGACTACCCGTACACTCAACTCCTCATAATCTTCAATCAGCCCGAACTTGGAGACCGCGAGAGCTCGGGGCCGGGTTTGGACCATGTGCAGTTTCGACACGCCTCGCTAGGTGCTCTGTTCGACCGATACGAGATACTTCGGGAGCTGGGGATCAAGCCACACCGGACGATGAACCACGGGCCGTCGACCAGCTTCTACTATCGCGACCCTGATGGGAACGGCGTCGAACTGTCGGCGGTGAACTTCCCAACGGAGGCGGAGTATTCGAGGTTCGTGACCTCGGAGGCCTTCAAGAAGAACATCTCTGGCGCGGCGATCGACGCTGATGAGTTCGTCTCCAAGTACCGGAGCGGAGTACCGCAGTCGGACCTCGTTAGGCTATCGTAAGTTCTGTTTGAGCCCTCGCCCCCTGCGCATGTGGCTCGACTCCGGTCCGGCACCGGACACGTCGCCGTCGGCACGGCGCGCCAAGGCTACTTCAACTCACGAGGTATGACGAAAAAGGCTGGCTCGCGACTTTCTACACGACGGGCATGGAGCACTCACCCACGAGCGCGACGGGCACCGGATGGGAGCGTACGCCGTGGCACGCGACGCAACGGGCGGCGTCCCGGGGCGCTGAAGAAGGCGCAACGTGATCGCCACGCCACTCGCCGCAAACTAGCGGCATGCACCCCGGATCTTGACGCACCCGAAACTTCCGTGCCGCACAGCCCATAGGTGGAAATGTTACTTGATCGGCGAACAACAAGGGATTCACGGGGGGACCGATGCTGAAGACGCGCCTCACTGAGTTGTTCGGTGTTGAACGTCCGATCGTCCTGGCGCGGCGCCCATGGCCAATGGAGCCACCAGCGGGCATCTCGCGGCGGCGGTGAGTGCGGCCGGCGGTCTGGGTCTGTTTGGGGGCATTCATCCAGGCGGCCCCGAATGGGTTCGTGACCAGATCCGGTTCGTGCGGTCGCGAGCCAAAGCACCATGGGGGGGGTTGGATTCATCACATGGATGATCCCGAACCTCGAGGCGAACTTTCAGACCTGCCTGGGCGAGCGCGTCCCCGTCATCGCGTTTTCCTTCGGTGACCCGACGCAATACATGGCACGAGCAAAGACGGCCGGGGCCAAGGTGCTCTGTCAGGTCCAGACGATCGAGTCGGCCCGCGTGGCTCTCGATGCGGGCGCGGATGTACTCGTGGCCCAGGGCAATGAGGCGGGCGGCCACACCGGGCAGCTCGGCACACTTCCATTCCTGGCCCAGGTGTTGGACATGGCAGGGAAGATCCCGGTGATCGCGTCCGGGGGAATTGGCAGTAGTCGGGCGCTAGCTGCGGTGCTCGCCGCCGGGGCCGAGGGTGCCTGGATCGGCACGCCGCTGCTCGCAACACACGAAGCGGTTGAGGTGGCCGACACTTACAAGAAGTGCATCGTCGAGAGCGATGGCCAGGACACCGTCTTTACTCGGGTCTTCGACATCATGTACAACCAGCGATGGCCCGATGGGATTGCGGGTCGCGCCCGCGTCAACCGGGTCACGCGAGAGTGGCACGGGCGCGAAGAGGAGGTACGCAAGCGCCGCGAGGAACTGGCTGCGCGGACTCCGAATCGGCCACCTCTCGAGCGCAACCCCGAAGTGCATCCGATCTGGATGGGACAATCTGCTGGGTCCGTCCACGGAGTGCGGTCGGTGGCCGAGGTCGTCGGCGAACTCTGCGACGGGGCCGAGCGGCTCCTGCGTGAGCGGCCACGCTCCCTTGTCGGGTAGCTCAAGTGAGGGATGTGGAAGGTGAGCCCGCCCGTGGACCCGCGCGGGCCGAAGGGGAAGTGAGCGACACCGACGCCCACCTCTGGCATCCATGGCTCCGCATCAACCGCGTCCTGCGCGTGATGCTCCACACGCGCTGGAGCGCGGAGGCGTGGTCGCAGGTCAGGGTCAAGTTCAAGCGGACGCTAGCGCTAAGTCCATCCTGTCAGCGACGCGCGGTCGCGAGCCGCTGCGCGCGGAGCGCCGAGCGTCGGACCTTGCCGTCGTCGCCTCGCAGTGGCTCGCTCACGAACTCGTACGTTCGTGGGCGCTTGTACTTCGTGAGCTTCGAGCGCAGGAACTCTTCCAGCTCGACGGGCGTCAGCGGCCGCGACGCCTGCACCATCGCGTGAACGACGTTGCCATACTCGTCGTCGGGCAGGCCGATCACGCACGACGACGTGACAGCCGGGTGCTCGTCGAGGGCGGATTCGACCTCGGCCGGATACACGTTCGCGCCGCCGACGAGGATCATGTCCGTGTCGCGGTCGCTGAGGTACACGTAGCCGTCCGTGTCCTTCCAACCCATGTCGCCGAGCGACTCCCAGTTGCCCGGCCGTGACTTCGGCCGCGCGCCGATGTACCGGTACGACGGCGGCTCGTCGAGGCCGCGGCGCATCCAGATCTCGCCGACCTCGCCGGAGGGCAGCTCGTTGCCGCTCCCGTCCAGCACGACCATCTCGCCCAAGATCACGCGGCCGACGGAGCCGCGGTGCGCGAGCCACTCGTCGCCGGTGATGAACGTGATCGCCTGGGCCTCGGTCCCGCCGTAGAGCTCGAGGATGCGCTCGCCGCCGAGCCAGTCGATCCACGCCTCCTTAAGCCACGCCGGACACGGCGCTGCCATGTGGAAGACAACGCGGAGCGACGAGATGTCAAACCGCTGCCGCTCGCGCTCCGGCAGCCGCCAGATGCGGTGCATCATCGTCGGTACCGCGTACATCCAGTCGACGCGGTGCCGCTCGGTCAGCGCCAGCGCCGCGGTCGCGTCGAAGCGCTCCATGATCACGAGGTGATTGCCCCGGAGTAGCGCGAGCAGCGAAGTGACGAACGGGCCGTTGTGGTAGAGCGGTCCGGTCACCAGGTGCACGCCGTCCGGAGGGATCCGCAGCAGGTTTGCGAAGCCCTCGACCGACTCCCACGTCGCGGACTGGGTGGCGACGATGAGCTTCGGTCGGCCGGTGCTTCCGCCCGACGTCGGCGCCTTGAACGACGCGCCGATCAGCGGCGGCAACGGATCGGACGACAGCGACGCCTCCGGCTGGAATCCACCAGGGATCGTCGTCCGGCCCGGCGTTTCGGACGGCTCGACGCCGACGACCAGCGAGGGGTTCGCGAGGTCAATGATCGCGCGCCGCTCGGCGGTCGGCAGCCGCGACGAGATCGGCTGCGGCGTCGCGCCGAGCTTCCACACCGCGAGCACGGCCTCGAAGAACTCGATGCTGTTCGGCAGACCGATGGTGACGAACGAATCCGGCGTGACGCCGAGCTCGCGGTAGGCGCGGGCGAGCCGGTTCGTGCGCGCCTCGAGCGCGGCCCGCGAGACGGTGTCCGTGCCGCATGTGAGCGCCGCGCGGTGCGGAGCGGCATGCGCGAGATTAGCGACGACGGTGCCGAGCGAGGTCTCGCTCATCGGGTCAAATCTCGCGCGCCAGTCTAAACCCGATGCCCGCGTGTCCGCTCGGGCGTCCGGTGCGGCAGCCGACGGAATGCATGAAGGTCCCGTCAACGGAAATCTTTGCGGTGCAAAGGTTTGCGCGGGCAGTTAGGACCGGCATTCCCTTGAGTGATTTTGTGCTATTCGTCTTCTGACAACTTATCACCTCCGGTCCGTTCCCGAGACGAGAGTCCCCGAGAGTCTGCAAAGCAGAGCGCGCTGAAATCGAACGCCGACGGCGAGTTACGTCGAACGAACAGATTCATCGCCCTTCTGTGCTTTGGAGCCTATGCAGCGCGTCCCGTGCCGCGCCCTGAACCGCTCGCCAGGGCGTCGGCTCCCAGACGGAGCCAGTGGCGCTCGTCGGCGAATGCTCCATCCCAGTCGTGTAGAACGTTGCCCGCCAGCCCTTCTCGTCATACCGGGTGAGCTGGAGATCAAGCCCTGACGCGCCATCCCGCGCTCGACGGCGCCGATACCGCGCCATGAGTCGAGCCAGGAGCGGAGCGCCGTGAGCACCAGCAAGTCAGCCTGACGCGCGCAGATTCCAGCGTGACGAGGAGAAGACGACCGAGGTGATCAGTCATGAGGGACGAGCCCGGGCACTCACCGTGGGGGTGCAGCTACTCTGTCGGCCACGAGAATCTACGGCAACGACCGCCACGTAATAGAGCTGGCCCATGGTGAGCCCCGTCAGTCTCACGCTGACCCTTTGGTCAGGAGCAGGGCGCGCTGTCACGGAGTCGACCGTACGAAAGGGACCATCGGGACAAGGGGGGTTCGTGGGGCTGTAGTAGACGCGATACGACGCCAAGTCCGTCAGCGGACTCCCATCGGTATTCATCGTCGGAGCCGTCCACGATGCATCGAGAACGCCGTACACCGGCGACCGGCTCATCCAGAAGAGTCCGCCGAGAATTGCGATGCAGGTCAGAAAGATGAAGCCAATCGCAATCCACGTGAAGCGCTCTCTTGCTGAGATCCTCACGCCGCCGCCTCCAGCCGATTCTCGACCCTTGCTGTTTCTCCAGCCGCCGAGCCATCACGTTCCCCGGGCCATTACGCTCCGTCCTGCGGCTTGAGGGCCGTAGTCAGGCCAGGAGCGCAGGCCGTCGAGGGCGCGATCATACGATGGCATCGAGCGCCCGCCGAACCCGAGTGCCGCTACGAGGAGTCGGGCGCATTGCTCGCTCATGGACCTTTTGGGGGGCAGACGCCCACAGGCTCGGGAAGCGGTGGCCCCGTGCGGCCAACCTCGGCGAGGCATTGCCAGACCTCTTGGCCCCCCGGACCGAACCGGAACGTGATCCGACCATCGAGATCGACTCGCTCGAGCTCAACCGGGATCGACGACGAGTTGCACTTCGCCCACCGCGCATAGGCCAGGTCTTGCTGAGGCGTGTTCGCGATGGCGCACGCCCCCAGGAAGAGGGCGAACCCACACGACCCGACGACGGCCGCTATCAACGCCTCGAATGGGAGCTGGCCGCGTTGGTCGAGCATGGGCTACTGCTCAGAAAATCCCGTCAGCCCGTCATCCGCTCATGCGGCGGGTTCGAGCGTCACGCGATAGCCCTGGCGCTCCAGGAGGTGGATCGCGCGACGCGTGACGCGTTGGCTGTGCTGCCGGTCGTAGTAATCGGCACCCAGCTCTCGATAGACCGCGTGATCCGCGAGGACATGGTAGGCCGCGCGTAAGAGAGCATGGGCCACCGCCATGACGGCTTTCTGCTCAGAAAATCCCGTCAGCCCGTCATCCGCTCATGCGGCGGGTTCGAGCGTCACGCGATAGCCCTGGCGCTCCAGGAGGTGGATCGCGCGACGCGTGACGCGTTGGCTGTGCTGCCGGTCGTAGTAATCGGCACCCAGCTCTCGATAGACCGCGTGATCCGCGAGGACATGGTAGGCCGCGCGTAAGAGAGCATGGGCCACCGCCATGACGGCTTTCTTGGGACCCCGATGCCGGAGCACCCGTCGGAATCGTGCCTGTAGCGCGCTGTTCTTTGCTCGACTCGCCCCCGCGGCCGCTTCGATGAGCGCCGTGCGCAGCCAGCGGTTGCCCTTTCGCGTCTTGCCGGATTTGTGCTTCCCGGCACTCTCATGGTTGCCAGGACAGAGGGCGGCCCAGCTGGCGAGGTGACCCGCGCTGGGAAACGCGCTCATGTCCACGCCGATCTCCGCGATGATGACCTCCGCGGTGCGCTGATTGATCCCGGGAATGCTATCCAGCCGCGTCAGTGCATCGGCGAACGGGGCGATCACCGTCTCCACCTGCCCGCTCAGGATCCCGATGGCTTCGTCCAAATAGTCGAGGTGCGCTAACAGCTGCCCGATCAGGAAAGCGTGATGCCCCCGGAAGCGTCCCGCGAGCGCTGACCGCAACGCCGGCAGTTCCGCGCAGCCGTCAGCGGGCCAGCTCGGCCAACATCGCGGGATCGGTCGTGCCCTGCACGAGCGCCTCCAGCATGGCACGCCCTGAGATCCCGAGGACATCGCTCGCCACCGACGCCAATTTGATCCCGGCGTCCTCGAGCGTCTTGTGCAGGCGGTTGACCACTCGCGTGCGATCTTGGATCACCGCCTTGCGGTACCGCGTGAGGTCCCGCAGCTCCCGAATCGGCGCCGGCGGCACGAAGCTGCCCCGCAGCAGCCCGTGCTCCAGCAGTTGCGCGATCCAGGCGCAGTCCTTCACGTCGGTTTTCCGCCCCGGCAGCTGTTTGATGTGCGCGGCGTTGACCAGCAGACACGTGAAGTCGCTCTCCAGCGCGTAGTACACCGGCTTCCAGTACACGCCAGTGCTTTCCATCGCCACGTGGGTCACCGCATGCGCCGCCAGCCAATCGCGCAGCACCACGAGGTCCCCCGCGGTCGTGCGGAAGGTCTGCACGTGCTGCTGCGCGCGCTGGCCGGGGCCCCCGCCAATCCGCACGCAGGCCGCGACGGTGTCCTTATGCACGTCGAGTCCACAGCAGCGCTCGACTTGTCGCTCCATCGTCGGCCTCCTCCATGAAACGTGGCCGCCGACCGGAGGAGCTTCCTTGAGCCGATTCTGCTCGGCGTGCTCGCAGCAACAATGCGGGGTGCCGAAAGCTCCCACGTCACACTCGATGCCGGACTCCCCTCGTACCAAGTAGCGGCGACGTCGCCCGGTCGGCGGCGACCCGATCGTAGCCCATTTTCATCGCTGCGTGGGTGAGCGCCGCGCTCATGATCACTCGATGAGTTGATCCGCTCGCACCAGCACCGATGGCGGGATCGTCAGCCGGAGCCGCTGGGCCGTCTTTACATTGATGACCAGGTCAAACCGTACGGGTTGTTCCACCGGCAGTTCGCCCGGCTTAGCGCCTCTCAGAATCTTGTGCACGAAGGTAGCGGCCCGCCGCCAAAGCTCTTGACGGTTCGGGCCATAGGCCATCAGGCCACCGGCCTCCACAAAAGTCGTCAATCCGAAGATCGTCGGGATGCGATGTGTTGCTGCAACATGCGCGATCTGAATCGAGCATACGTTGATCAGTCCATCCTCAAGCACCACAAGACTCTCCCGGCGTTTGCTGATCGTCAACAGGGCATCGCCGACGTCTGCGGGCGCTTGTATCTTGACGTGTTGGACATCGATCCCGAACCCCTTGGCTGCTGCTTCGATCCGTTTGACCGTAGGCCCATGGACTGCATTGCTTGGGTTCCAGACAACAGTGACCCGGCTGAGGGCAGGAACCACTTCCTTAAGAAGTTGGACCCGCGCCTGTGAGGTTTCCGCCCGGGCGAGCCAGATTGGTAACGAGGCCGGTCTCCACCGGATCATCAGTGACCGTCATAACGATGGGTATCGTCGTGGTCGCTTGCTGCGCCGCGCGGCTCGGCGGTGTGCCTTCTGCGACGATGATGTCCACCTTGAGCCTGACTAGGTCGGCCGCGAGGACCGGCAGCCGCTCGTAGTTCCCCTCCGCGTAGCGGTACTCGATGGCGATGTTCTCGCCCTCGACATACCCCAGGGCGCGCAGCGCTTGCCGGAAGATCTCGATGTAGGGAGCGACAAAGGATTCTGAGCTACCCATGAGCAGCCCTATCCGGTAGCCTTTTGCGGATTGCTGCGCCTGCGCGGCGAGCGGCGCAAGGGTGAGGCTGAGAGCGAGAACGACCGCGAGCCCGATCAACCGCATGAGCACCTCGGTGGGGATGGCTGGCGGGGAGTCTAGCCGACTGCCGGGACGCGCACCAGCACAGCGCCGCAGTCCAGCACTGACACTGACACCGTGTTTCAGCCCGTCGGGAACTTTCCGCTGGCTCGTTGAATTGCTCCTCTATGAATCAGCCACCCACGTCTGGGGGTGGAGGCACGCAAACCCCGACACCGCGGCGATGGAGCCGACTTCCGGAGGAGACGCCACCATGAAGAAGGCCTTGGCTCTCGTGCTTTTCCTCGTAGGGCTGTCCCCCCTCTCGGCCATGACGGACGACACCCTCGTGCAATTCAAAGGGGGAATCGGAGTCATCCCCGTCTCAAGCGGCGTGGGCACTGCCGCGACCGCCGAGGTCGTGAACCGGAACATTGTCCGCGGGGTCCAACCCGCCGGTCAGATCTGGGTGATCGCTGATCTCAGTGCAGTCGTGAAGGTCGACGGGCGCATCCAGGTCGACGGCCGGGGCTTGCTGCTGGGCGGGGGCAATAACATCGGGGGGAATGCTGGGGCGAGCGTCTTCGCCACGCTACTTTGTGGGAATACGCCCCACGACTCGCACCCAGCCGGTGTCCCACTCGCGGCCAATGGTGACTTCAGGATCGACGATATCCTTTCGACTACGCCGCCAAACCCGTGTGGCAGCCCTGTGCTCCTTATCCGCAACGTGACCAACCTGAGCTGGTTCGCGGCCGGCATCCCGAAGCTCGATCATGACTAGAGCCGTTCGACTGCGGCTTGGAGATGCTCCGGAGCAAGGTGAGCATAACGCTCGACCTGGCTGAGCGTTCTCCAACCGCCACGATCTTGCACCGTCCGGATGTCCACGCCAGCCATGACAAGCCTGCTGGCGAAGGTGTGGCGGTTCGCGACGACCGACTTCTTACATCGTCGAGCTGGTCCGGGCCGCCGGATACCGGCCCGAGATTCTCATCGCAGTCGCGCGAGAATCTTCTGCGCACGCCGTTCCACCGAAAAGGTATCCAGGAGCTCGCGCACCGCGGCCGGGTCGGCCGTTCGCTGGTCGACGCCGTCGAGGCGTCGCGCCAGGCTGTCCGGGTCATCGGCACGAAAGAACAGGGCGTGCCGCTCATCCAGCACTTCGCGGTATGAGGGGAGATCCGGAACGATGGGCGTCAGGCCATTTTCCAGGTAGTCCACCACCTTCAACCCCTCTTGCAGCGCGACACCGTATTGATAGGCCCGGAGCAAGCCCTGCAAGTCCGCGTGATCTCGCCGGTCGTGAAAGACCAGCCGCGCCCAGCATGGCCGGCCGGCGGTGGTCTTCTTCAGCTTCGCGACGCGGGAGGGCTCCGCCCCATAGACACTCACCCTCACCTCCATCTTCACCCGGTCGAGGGCGTCAAGCAGGAGGTCAAACAGCTTGTGTTCCACGACGCTTCCGCAGTACACGAAGCCGTGCCGCCCGTGGGCAGGCTCAGATGCGGGCGGCTGAAGGCCGTACCAGAGATGCTCGGCGCCCCGAACGGCCTGGTCTCGTGCCACTGCTTCGAGGGAATGCCGGTGGAGGAAGAAGAGACAGTCCACTCGGCTGTAGATCCGGCGAATGCGCCAGCGCGGATCGTTGGTGCGCTCGAAGCGATTCCGGATGCGGAGGTAGCGCGAATCCGGGACCGGATCCTCCTTCAGATAGCCCGCCTTCTTGTGGGTTTCGAGAAATACTCTTCCACCGTGCCACCATTGGTAGCGCAGCAGCCGCCGCGCGATGGGAAAGGAGCGGGTGTAATAGTCGGCCCGACCTCCCGCGGCCGAGAGGATTTTTCTCAAGGCGAATGGAAAAAGCGGCTCGACTAACCACCATCTCCGCACTTCGATGGCGCGAACCCTGGGGCCCAGCTCGACGCCGTAGATTCGCCGAACCGCGTCCTTGAGATATTCCGGCTCCACGGTCAGTGATCCGACCACGAGAAGAACATCGACGTGTTCGCCCAGTGCGGCGACGGTGCGCGTGATCTGGATGGTGTGAGTCTTTTCCCCTGGGTAGGACATCGGCTGCAGATAGATCAGCGACCTCATCCGGTTCTCCTTGCCCGACCTCCAATGATGCCGGCGGGAGCGCAAGAGACATGCGTCGGGCGGCCGGAAGCTCGCGCCCCAATTCTTGACGAACCCGGATGTCGCGACAGTGTCGCGGGCGCCCTGGGCCCGGAGGATTTCGTTCGTCCACGGCAGCCGTGATTCGCCGACGTGAAGCGCGGAAAGCGCTCGCGCTCCGGGACAACGACGCTCCGGCCACGTCTGGCCAGCGCGGTGGCCACGCTGGAGCCGCACGGCCCCTCGCCGATGACCGCCAAGTCGTAGTCCCAGCGGCCGGCTGCGCCGTCCATGGTGCCCTCGCGCATCATGCATGCACGAAGTGTCGGCCTGATGCCCAGCGACGATGCCCGCCAGAATCTCCAGCAGCGGACCGAATAGTGATCTGCGCAAACCGGTCGTTTCCAGTGTCCACTGGCAACAGACGGCCACGAAATCGCTCTCGCCCTGGCAGCGAATAGGCACGACAGGGTTTCCGAGGCGGCTGAATCCGGAGGGCAAGACGTCGCCGGGCGACACGCGCCGCCGAGTGCCGACGACACGCATCCCCGCCCCGGCGCCCCAGGATCCGACCGCCTGCCCCGATCCCATCGGCACCAATGACACACACGGTCTTGCCTTCAAGGAGGATTGGCCGTAGGTGCCGTGCTCGAACTGCGATCGGCTGGATGACGAGGACGTTGACCGGCTGCCGGCTCGGCTCAGGGCGTGAGATCGAGGGCTTCCACCACGCGGGTGTACGGAATCTTCGCCCGATCGTTCAGCTCGCGCACATTCTGCGCGGTCGGCGCCTCGAAGAGGCACATGCATCGCGCTTCACCCGGCACGAACGTGCTGCGGATGTAGCGTACCGTCTGGCCTTCGGCCGTCATGTCCTTACCGGTCTGGATGGCCGCTTTCTGGGCGCCCGCCAGCTGATCCATCGTGATGCCCTTGAGATCGCGCTCTACCATGAACACCGGCATGTCGATCCTCTTCTGGATCCACTTGGATTCGGCTGAAGTCTAACAGGGCCGCGCCCCGGTCGCACTCGGCGAGCATCTCTCATCTGGCCCGCGGTGATCTTGCTGTTCACGTTCACCTCGACGGTGTGCAGGTGGCCGTAGGTGGTCGATCCACCGTCCAGGTGATCGAGGACTACGGTCTTGCCGAGCTTCCCCCACTCGCTTCGCGTCGCCACGGTCGCCTTCCCATTCGCGACGGCAAACACCGGCTCGCCCACCCAACCATGCAGATCGACGGCTCCGTGAATGCCGTTCGCCCGCGCCGCTTCGAATCCCCCGCCTTCTCTCGCCTCCGAATCACTGCCGCGCACCATCGCCACCCGACCGAGCGGGCGCGCCGCGCCGAGGGCGCGGTCCTCCAACGGAGAGGCGGGCTTCTGGCCGTTCGTGCTGATCGGCATCGTGACGATGAGGACGGCTGCCAGCGCGGGGATAGCGCTCTTCATGGAAGCATCTCGCTGTCACAGTCTTCAATCGTACCCGAGCTGCGGAATACGCCTAGTTCAGTGAGGCTAGTACCCGCGCGCCCAATCAACCACGTTGGCCAGCGGGCGTCCGTTCAGATAGGCACGCAGATTGTCGGAGAACACCTCGACGCCCCGATGCTGCCTCACGTCTGTACCGCCGGAAACGTGCGGCGTGATCAGCACGCGCTCGTCCTGCCAGAGCCGCGGATCGGGGGCGTGCTCGAACTCTCCGATGTAGACGTCCAGACCAACGCCACGCAAGGTCCCCGCCGCGAGCGCAGCGATCAGCGCTTCTTCGTCGATGATCTCCCCGCGGGCCACATTGACTAGCACCGTTCCCGGACGCATGGCGGCAAACGCCTGGCGACCGATCAGACCGGTCGTTTCCGGCGTCCACTGGCAGCACACGGCGACGAAGTCACTCTCTCCAAGCATCGAATAGACATGCTCCGGGCTTTCGAGACGACTGAAGCCTGACGGCAACGCGTCCCCGGGCGCGACGTGCCGCCGCGTGCCGATGACACGCATCCCGGCACCGGCGCACAGATGTCCGACCGCCTGCCCGATCCCGCCGGCGCCGATGACACAGACGGTCTTGCCCTCGATCAAGATTGGCTGATAGGAGCGGTGCTCGAACTGCTGCCGCTGTCGGTCGCGGGCGGCTCGATGCAAGCCGCGGGCGAAGTGTAAAAAACAGGCCAGGACGTATTCGGCCATGGCCCGGGTGCTGCCGTGACCGCGTGAGGTGGTGACGCAGACGTCGCTGCCCCACAGATCGCCGCGACGCAAATTGCTGGCTCCCGCCGGGCGTTGATGAAACCACCGCAGTCGTGGTGCCCGCGCCCGCAGGTCGAGGGGGAACGGCCAGCCGCCCAGGATCACCTCGGCCTCGGCCAGGAGACGATCGCGATCCGCGCGCGTGCCCGGCGGACTGGGGCGCTCGCCCAGGTAGCGATCCACGCTCCACTGAGGCCAGGTTTGCCGGATCTCGTCGTCGAACCAGCCGCGGGCGTCGACGACGCGCAGACGCGCGTCAAGGCGCGCGATCTCCGCGAGCTCTTCATCCCCCAGGGGCTGGATGACGAGAACGTTGACCGTGTGCATGCGGCTAGGGCGCGGAGACCGCACGCGCGGCGTGTTGGTGACGCCACCTCGCGGGCGGCACACCGGCCGCCTTCTTGAACGCGCGGCTGAACGCCGCCTCCGAGTCGTATCCGACCTCCAGCGCGACGGTCGAGACCTTACTGGTGCCCTCCGCCAGAAGGCGCGCAGCCAGCTGCATCCGCCATCGAGTCAGATACTGCATCGGCGAGTCCTCAACGAAGTGCGCGAAACGCTCCGCCAGCACCGAACGAGACGTCCCCGACTCTCTGGCCAGCTGCTCCAGGGTCCACGGATCCGCGGGGCGATCGTGGAGGAGGGCGAGCGCCCGGCCAACCATCGGGTCTCGCAGTCCGGACAGCCAGCCCCGCTGCTCGGGTGGCAACGTGGCGAGATGGCGTCGGACCACCTCGACGAACATCAGCTCGCCCAGGCGCAGCCGCACGCATTCTCCGCCTGGGCGCGGCGCTCGCGACTCGGCGACGGTGAACTCGACGAGTTTTTCCATCGCATCGCCGAGCGCGGAGGCAGTTCGTCGAACACACAACGCGCGCGGAAGCGTGGCCAGAAGGGGATTGAAGGGACGCGTGTCGCAGCCGAGGAAGCCGCACACGAGCTGCAAGTGCTCGGGCCCGCCCCCGTGCTCCGCGGAGATGAATGGCAGCTGACCGAGCGACATCGCCCTGAGAAAGCCCACGACCTCGTCGCGGCTCGGTCCTCCACGCATGCCCTTGCCGATCGACATGACGTAGGGATCGCCGTGCGGCAGCACGAGCACGTCGCCCGCCTCGAGGGAGAACGGGGCCTCGCCCGGCAATCCGCCCCAGCACGTGCCGTCGGTGACGACGTGGTAGGAGATGACGTGCTGGGCGCGAGGCGCGAAACCGCGCGCGAGCGCCGCCCCGTCGGGCATCTCGATCACCCACGGCGCCGTGGCCTCCACGCGGAAGAACACCGCCGCTGTGAGCCGCACGGCGCGCAGCACGTCCGATAGCGGGTCGAGGCCGTTCGCTCCGCGCTCGTCGGACTCCGAAGCAAGGAATTCGGACGCTGGAGCAACGGCCTCTCCGGCCGAAGACGGCGCAGCAAGGAATCCGGACCGCCGGTCATTCCCTTCGCTCACGGCACGATCATACACTTCGCTCGAGGGGAGGAACCCGATGGACAATCCAGCCGAGACCTACGAGAGCTACATGGTACCGGTGCTGTCCGCACCGTCTGCCGAGCGCCTGATCGAGCTGGCACGGCTCCGGGCGGGCGAGCGCGTTCTGGACGTCGGGTGCGGGACCGGCATCGTGGCTCGTCGGGCGGCGCCGCGAGTCGGGACCGACGGCCGAGTGACCGGCCTTGACCTGAGCCCGGGCATGCTAGCCGTGGCGCGCTCGGTTGCGCTTCGAGAGCGCCTTTCGATCGACTGGCGCGAAGGTCGCGCCGAGGGGCTTGCGTTCGCGGACGGCGAGTTCGACGTCGTGCTCTGCCAGTACGCGCTCATGTTCTTCGTGAATCCGCTCGTCGCACTAAACGAGATGCGGCGAGTACTCGCGGACGGTGGCCGGGCCGTGATTGCCGTCTGGCAAAGCCTCGATGCCCATCCGTTCTATCAGCTGCTGGACCGCGCGATCGAGCGCCACCTCGGCACGTCGAGCGTGCGCGACATCTTCGCCCTGGGTGACGCGGCTGATCTTCGTGACCGTATGGCCAAGGCCGGGTTTCGGCAGATCGAGATCCAGCCGTTCTCACTTGTAGGGCGCTTCCCCGATCCCGATGGATTCCTGGCCGGAGAGATCGACGTGGACACAGCCGCGATCCCGGCGATGCAGCATCTCGACGCCGCGGCCCGCACAAGCCTGACGGCCACGATCAAGTCGGAGATGACTGAGCCGCTGCGATCCGTGACCCGGGGCGGCCACGTCGAGCTGCCCTTCCACGCCCACGTGGTGCTGGCGAGACGCTGACGCTAGCCGCGATCACTTCGCCAGGAGCTCCTTCAGCCCGCGGAGCGCCAGGTCGTAGCCGACGATGCCGAAGCCGGCGATCCCGCCCTGACTCGCGGCCAAGACATCGGAATGGGTGCCGCGTCGTGCCGGGTTGGAGATGTGCACCTCGATGGTCGGGAACTTCACCCGGCTGATGGCGGTGACGAGCGCCGGATAGCCACGGGTGAATCCGTCGGGATTGATGATGGCGGCGTCGATGCCCTCATCGTGCGCGGCGTACAGGCGATTGATCACTTCGCCCTCGATATTGGAGTGGAAGATCTCCACCTTCATCCCCAGGGCCGTCGCGTAGGCTCGAATCTTCACGTCGTATTCCGGCAAGGTGAGGGTACCGAACACTTCCGTCTGGACCTTGCCGCGCATGTTCATGCCGGCACCGTGGATGACCAGGATCGTCATTGTCGTCTTTCTCCATTCGAGAGATGGCCGCGATGGCGACTATAGTATTCGCTCGCACGCCGATCGTGCACGACGTACGATGTCGGCGCGCGCCATCTGATGGCCGCCGATGAACGGAGGATGCGATGCGCGACCGGCAGCTGCCTCGGCTCCTTGCGGCACCTCTGGCGGTCCTGCTTGGGCTGGTCCTCGTGTCATCGGCCGTGGCGGCGGACGTACCCAAGAACATCATCATCATGTTCGCCGACGGGGCCGCGGCCACCCAGTGGGATTTCGGCCGATACTCGAGCACGGTGCTGCGTCGGCAGTCGTTCGTCACGACCGAGGTGGTGTTCCGGCAGGGCGCCATGGGGCTGCTGACGACGAGCCCTCTCGGGGCGTACGTCACCGACTCTGCGGCCGCGGCATCTGCGATGTCCACCGGTGTCAGAGTCGCGAACGGCTCGATCTCCATGACGCCGGACGGCGCGTCACCCGCCACGGTCATGGAGGCCGCGAAGGCCGCCGGCAAACGGATCGGGCTCGTCACCACGGCAACTGTCTACGATGCGACGCCCGCTGCCTTCGCGCTGCACGCGAAGTCGCGGCGCGATTCCCAGGTGCTCGTCGATCAGCTCCTGGCCCTGGAGCCCGACGTCCTCATGGGTGGCGGCAGCGAGTACTTCTTGCCCGAGCAAGTGGCCGGCGGCAAGCGAAAGGACGGCAAGGACATCATCGCCGCGTTTCGCGCGAAAGGCCATCACGTGGCGAGAAAGCCCTCGGACCTCGCGACCGCGGGCCCGAAGCTGCTCGCGCTGTTCTCCGAAAGCGACATGGACTTCGAGCTCGATCGCGATCCGGCCCGGGAGCCGACGACAGCCGAGATGGCCGCCGCGGCCTTGAAGGCGCTCGAGCAGCAAAGCCCGAAGGGGTTCGTGCTGCTGGTCGAAAACGAGAACATCGACACGGCCGGACATCACAACGACGCGGCGGGGTTGATGCGCGCCTTGTGGGCGTTCGACGACGCGGTGAAGGTCGCGCTCGACTTCCAGCGTCGCCATCCCGAGACCCTGGTGATCGTCACCGGCGACCACGAGACCGGCGGATTCTCCCCGACCTACGCGCTGAAGGATCTGAGCGCGGTGTCGAGCAGCAACCGCTTCTACAGTGGCGACGCGCAGCTGCGCATGCTGGAACGCATCACGATGTCGTTCAACGCGGTGGAGGAGAAGCTTGGCAAGAACCCGTCCGGCGAAGTGCTGGACCAGGTGCTGGCCGGCGCCTTCCCGGGCTTCCGCCTCGATGCCGACCTGCGCGAGCTGATCCTTGGCCGCAAGACCGACGAGCGCAACTTCTCTTATCTGCCGCACAACGCGTTCGGGCGGATGGTCGCGCGCCAGACCGGCTACTACTGGGGCACGTCAGGACACACCCCGGAGCCCGTGGTCGTCGGTGCGATGGGGCCCGGGGCGGAGCTGTTCCGCGGCTACCAGGACAGCACGGATTTCGGCAAGCATCTGCACCGGCTGATCCAGGGCAAGTAGCGCTCTTCCTGCATTCGCTCGGGCCGCGCTCATTCTCCGTCCATAAATCCGTCCGGGCCTGTTTCACGTTTTATTGGGTGAATGGACACGGCCCCTCCGAACCTACTGCCCAACCGACGGCCAGACCGCTGTGGGGAGGGCCGGGCGTCGGCTTTGAGTGCACGATCTGCCGTACGCCGGTCAAGCGCGACGAGGTTGAATTCGAGCTCGAGTTCCTCCGGGACGGCGTCGATCCCGGCCGCGAGAAGTACCACGTCCACATCCGCTGCTTTACGGCATGGGAACGCAACCTAGAGTCCTCTCGAGGCGCGCGCCCTTGGGCGGCAGCGCCTTGACGCAGCCCGTCAATATCGGTCATGATCTCTGCCTGTGGGTGCCGAACCCCAGCCAGACCGAGACCGGCGTGACTCCCAGCCGACCCTCGGCGACTTGCTGTATGCCAACCGGGCGACGGCGCCCGTATCCGAGACGGCCTGGGTCGGACTCGTCCAGTCCATCGCCGCGGGTGACCAGCTTGCGCTGCATGCGCTCTACACGCAGACGCATCGACTCGTTTTCACCTTGATCGCTCGAATCGTCCGCAATCGGGAAACCGCTGAAGAGCTGACGCTCGATGTGTTGCACGACGTGTGGCGCCGCGCGCCGACGTACGACGCGGCGGGCGGTTCCGTGGTCGGATGGATCATGAATCAGGCGCGCTCCAGGGCGATCGACCGGCTGAGGTTCGAGCAGCGGAAGAAACGTGTCAACGATCATTCGGACCCGCCCGGCCCGACGCGTGAGAGTGGCCCACAAGAGACCTTCGACGTGGGCGAACAGAGTCGGATCCTGCGACATGCCCTGCAGGCGCTCACGCCGGATGAGCGATGCGCGATCGAAACCGCCTTCTTTTCCGAGCTGACGTACGGCGAAGTGGCGGCACGGTTGAACCAACCCCTCGGAACCGTGAAGACACGCATCCGTTCCGGATTGGGGAAACTCCGACAGGCGCTCGCCGGAACTCTCAAGGGCCTATGACTTCAGGAACGCACGATCGGGACGACCTGGACCTGGTGTTCCTGTACGCTCTCCGGTCCCTTCCGCCGAGCGAGATCCCCGTCGTGGAGTCTCACATCTCCGCGTGTGCAGAGTGTCGGCAGGAACTGGACACGCTTCGCCCGATCATCGGCGCCATCTCCTGGCCAATCGACGTGCTGCGCCCGTCCGCAACCTTGTGGGAGCGGCTGGCGCGGCGAATCGCCGCCGAGACGGGTCAGGAGCCGGTCGTGCCGGGGCCGGAACGCTGGGCCGAGCCCGCCTGGGAAGAAGCGGCGCCTGGCATCTCGTGCAAGCTGCTCGCGACGGATGCAGAGAAAGACCGGGTCAGCATGCTCGTCCGCCTCGCGCCGGGCACCGAATATCCCCTCATCACCATGCGGGAGTCGAAGAGTTGTACTTTGCTGCACGGCGAGCTGATGATCGACGACAAGAAGCTCCATCCCGGGGATTACAACCGGGCGGAGGCCGACAGCGCCGATCAGCGGGTCTGGAGCGAGACCGGCTGCACGTGCGTTCTGCTCACCTCGACCCGAGACATCCTGCTCTGATCTCCCGTTCGCAGCAGTAAGCGTTCCCTCGTCACTTGCCCTTGAGCTTCAGCTCCTCGTACGGCGCGGACCACGGATAGTCCGTGATCAGGCCGAGCCCGGACTCGGCGATCCGCGGGCCGTGCGCCTGGAGCAGCGAGAGCTGCCAGATCGGCAGGTACATGACCTTCTCGTGGATCAGCTGCTGGATCCGGTGCAAAATCGCCTCGCGCTTCTTCGGGTCGAGCTCGGTCGCTTGCTCTCGGAAGAGCCCGTCGATGTCGGGATAGCCGCCGTAGGCGTAAGCGCCGCTCGAGGCCGTGAAGGCCTCCATTCGCGTGGCCGCGTTCCCGAAGACGCCGCTCAAGCCGTAGATGATGTTCTTGAGCTTCTTTTCCTGATACGCCTTCATGAAGGCCGCGCGCTCGAGCGGGCGGAGCCTCGTGCGGATGCCGGCCGCCTGGAGATAGTTCAGCACGGACTCGCAGTAGCTGGTGCCGCCAGCGTCGCACCAGAAATCTCCGGCGTCGAAGCCCCTGGCGTAACCGGCCTCCGCGAGGAGCTGGCGGGCCTTCGCCGGATCGTACGGATAGATCGGCGGCTGCCAGTAGAAATCGAAGCTGGTAGGAATGATGCTCCCGGTGATCTTCGAGAACCCGAGAGTTTCGGCCTGATTGACCGCCTGCCGGTCGACCGCGTGAGTGGCGGCCAGACGGACCCGCCGGTCGTGCCAGGGAGAGCTCGCGTCCCACTGGTCGGCGAAGACGAGCCAGTGGGTGCTCGAGAACGGAGTCGGCTGCAGGGTGAGGCCCGGCGAGCGCCGCGCCTCCTCACCGAGCGGCCCGGTCATTGCGTACGCTATGTCGGCTTCGCCCCGCTTGAGCATCGCCAGCCGGGTCGAGATGTCCGTGACCACCTTGAACGAGAGCTGCTTCACGCTGGGCGTCTTGCGCCAGTAGCCGTCGAACGCTTCGAGCACGAGCTCGACGCCGGGATTGAACGAGACGAAGCGATACGGCCCGGCGCCGATCGGGTGTTTCTTGAAGCCCTCCTCGCCCACCTTCTCGACGTACTTCTTGGGGACCACCCATCCGGCGCCCGTGGCCGGCGTACCGTAGAACGTGATGAAGTCGGGCCACGGCTGCTTGAGCTTGAAGCGGACGCGGGCGGGATCCGGCGTCTCGACCGCGGCCACCTTGTCCTTGAGCACCTTGGCCGAGATGCCTCGGTAGCGCTCGAACGAGAACTTGACGTCTTCGGCCGTCACGGACTCACCGCTGTGGAAACGGGTGCCCTTGCGCAGAACGAATTCGTAGACGAGCCCGTCGGACGACATGCTCCACGACTCCGCCAGGCTCGGCGCCAGGCTCTTTCCGGGCATCGGCTTCAGCATCGCGTCGTGGAGCGCGTAGAGAACCATGAAGGGCGTGATGAGGCCCGGCGTCTCGGCGGGCTCGAAGAGCGTGGGCGCCAGGGTGAAATGGAGCGCCCACGTGATCTGGCCGGCGGGCGCCTCCGCGCGCGCTTCGGGGGTGATACCTGTCTGCGTCAAGGCAGCCAGGGTCAGAGCGAGCGCCCCAGCCACGGTCCGTCGCATACGGCGGTTCATCGGTCGCCTCCCATTCGGGCGTGACTTGCCGAGGTGATCGAGAGCCGAGGGTAGCCCTACCGAACAATTGGGGTCAAGGCGCCCGGCCGGGTGGCAGCCGCACTGAAGGCCCAGCAGGTTAGACTAGTCGGTACGATGGCGTGCGCCGGCTGCGGCCTCGAGACGTCCGCCGACTTTACCTTCTGCCCGCGCTGCGGGCGTCGTCTGCCGGCGCCCTGCGCGGCGTGCGGGACGCTTTGTGAGCCCGATTTCGCGTTTTGCCCCCGCTGCGGGGCGGCGCGAAGCTCGGTCCCCGCCGCAACGCCCACGAGATCCGCGGCGGCCTCGGTAAGCACGTCGCCGGCGTCGCCACCTCTGCCGGCGGACGGGCGCGAAGCCGACCGGAGGCAGGTCACCGTCCTCTTCGCCGACCTTTCAGGATTCACGTCGCTGGCCGAGCGACTCGACCCCGAGGAAGTCCGCGCGTTTCAGAACGCGCTGTTCGAGACGTTGGCGCAGGCGATCGAGCGCTACGACGGCTTCGTCGAGAAATTCGTGGGCGACGCCGTGATGGCGGTCTTCGGCGCGCCGGTCGCTCACGAAGACGACCCGCGCCGGGCGCTCGACTCGGCGCTCGACATGCTCGAGCGCGCCGCCGTGCTCAGCCAGCGATGGGCGGCGCGACTGGGTCAGACCGTCATGCTTCACATCGGTGTCCACAGCGGTCCGGTCGTCGCCGGTAGCCTTGGCGCCGCGGCCGGCGCCGCGTACGCGGTTACCGGTGACACGGTGAACACGACGGCACGGCTCCTCGCCGCCGCGGCGCCCGGAACGATCCTGGTCTCGGAGGCCACTCACGCGCTGACGCGGCACCGCTTCGCGTTCGAGCCAGGGGGCGAGCTGGCACTCCGCGGCAAGGCCGAAGCGCTCGTCGTCCATCGGCTCGTCGGCGCGCTGGCCGAGCCCCGATCCGGACGCGGACTCGCGGCGCTCGGGCTCGCGGCGCCGCTCATCGGGCGCGCCGACGAGCTCGACCAGCTGAAGGCCGCCTTCGACCGCATGGAGCGCGGCCGGGCTCAGGTGGTCAGCCTCGTCGGCGAAGCCGGAACCGGCAAGTCGCGGCTCATCGCCGAGCTCTTCACCCGGCTCGAGGCCGAAGGCCGCCTGGCCCGCACGGTCGTGCGGCGCGGGGCGTGCTCGTCGCTGGGTGAGCCGACGTACGGCCTCTTCAGCGCGCTCTTTCGCGAAGCGTACCGGGTCGACCCGACCGACTCGCTCGACGTCGCCCGGCAGAAGCTTGCCGACGGTCTTCAGGCTCTCGGGGCGCGGGCCGAGGAAGCCGAGGTCATCGCCCCGGTGCTGAGCTACGTGCTCGGCGTGGAAGACGCGAAGCCCCGAGACGTCGAGCCCGAGCAGCTCCAGCGCCAGATCGTATTGGCGGCGCGTGCGCTGGTCGAGCGCCGCGTGCAGCGCGAGCCGCTCTTGATCGTGGTCGAAGACCTCCACTGGGCCGATAGCGCCTCCGTGGATCTCCTGCGGAACGTCGTCGACCATCTCGCGGAGCGGCCGCTGATGGTGCTCCTCTCGCACCGACCGGAGGCGCGACCGCTCCAGGTCACGCGCGCGGCGCAGACGATCATCCGCCTCCACCCGCTCTCGCGGGACGAGATCCGCGCGCTCGTCGGCGGCCTCCTCGGCGCGGTCGGCGAACCGCTCGGCCGGCTCCAGGATTTCGTCGCGACGCGCGCCAGCGGCAACCCGCTGTTCGTCGAAGAGATCGTGCGCAGCCTGGTGGGCAAGGGCGTGCTCGTCCGCCAGGGTGACCGGTGGGCGAGCACGGCAGCCTATGACGCGGCCGACGTCCCGGCGACCTTGCACGGGCTGCTGCTCTCGCGGGTCGACCGACTTCCGGCCGAGGCGCGCCGCGTTCTGCAGGAGGCGGCCGTGCTGGGCGCGGAGTTCGACGGCGCGCTCCTGCGCGAAGTCACGGCCGACGCGGCGGCGGTCGCGGGCGCCCTCGACCGGCTGGTCGAGGCCGATCTGATCCGTGCGGCGGGCGCCGCGCGCGACGGCGCGCGGTACCGATTCACCCACGCGCTCGCGCACGAGGTCGTCTATCAGAATCTCCTGCTCACGCGCCGCACGGAGCTGCACGAGACGGCTGCGCGCGCGCTCGAGCGTGCCGCCGGTCCGCATCCCGAGCGCCTGAGCGACCTCGAAGCGCTGGGGCACCACTGGAGTCTCAGCGCGGACAAGCCGCGGGGCGCGCGCTATCTTCTGGCCGCCGGCGACTGGGCCCGCGCGGTCTACGCCAACGCCGACGCGATTCGACACTACGAGCGCGCGCTGCACACGCTCGCGCAGTGCCCGGCGTGCGACGTCGAGACGTGGGCCGCGCGCGAGCGCCTCGCCGATCTGCTCGGGCTCACCGGGCGGCGGGCCGAGGCGCTCGCGCACTACGAGTCGGTCAAGCAGGCCACGGAATCCTCGGGCGACCGGACGGCTGGCGCCCGCCTGCAGCGGAAGATCGGCGGTCTGCACTGGGAAACCGGGGATCGCGAGCGGGCCGCGGCATGCTTCGCCTCGGGTCTCGAGCGGCTCGGCACGGACGGGGACTCTCTCGAGCGGGCGCACCTCTTCCAGGAGATGGGCCGGCTCGCGTTCCGCGCGGGCGACAACGCCGGAGCCATCGAGTGGGCCGAGCGCGCCCTCGCGCAGGCGGCGACCGAGGAAGGAACGGCGACCGATCCCGCGCGGGCGCGCGAGGCCGCCGCCATGCGCGCGCAGGCTTACAACACCTTGGGCGTCGCGCTCGCGAGGACGGGGCGTCTCACCGAGGCGGTGTCGCAGATCGAGCAGAGCATCGGGCTGGCCGAGGCGCGTGATCTGTTGCAGGACGCCTGCCGAGGGTATACGAATCTTGGAGTGCTCTACAGCTCGCTCGACCCGCGCCGCAGCATCGAGACGTGCCTCCGGGGGCTCGAGACCGCCAAGAAGGTGGGCGATCTCGGCTTTCAGTCGCGGCTCTACGCGAATCTCGCGGTGGCGTACTGCGCCTTGACGGACCGCTGCGAGGCGGAGGGCGTCGAAGCGGCGCGCACCGCCATCGACCTCGATCGGCGACTGGGACTGCTCGATCACCTCGCCGTCCCGCTGATCGTGCTCGGCCAGATTCACCAGTGTCACGGCGAGCACGCCGAGGCGTTCGCGTCGTATCAAGAAGCCCTCGGTCTGGCCGAGCAGGCCGGCGAGCCGCAGCTTCTGTTCCCGTGCTACGACGGCCTGGCCACCCTGCACCTGGACACGGGCAATCAGGCGCTCGCCGAGAAATATCTGGCGAAGGCGCAAGCGGTGTGCGAGCGGGCCGGGCTCGAGCCCGACACGCTGATGGTGCTTCCGTTCCTATGCTGAGAGTTGTCCCCTCACGAAGGAGCTCGCGATGACGATGCCTGAATCACGGCCGCCGGTGGGGCCTGGAGAGGCGGCGCCCGATTTCAGCTTGCCCGCCGTGGACCGCAACGAAACCATCTCGCTCGCCGACTATCGGGGCCGGAACCCGGTCTTCCTGGCGCTGCTGATCGGGTTGTGGTGCCCCTTCTGCCGGCGGCAGATCGTGCAGCTGGGCGCCACTGAAGGAAAGCTGAAGGCGGTCGGCGTCGAGAGCCTCGCCGTCGTGGCCACCGCGCCCGAGAACGCCCAGCTCTATTTCAAGTTCCGACCGACGCGCCTGCGACTGGCTTCCGATCCGGAGCTGTCCACGCACCGCGCGTACGGCGTGCCGAAGCCGGTCGCGAATCCGGAGCTGATGGAAGCGCTGGGAACGATCCGCGTCAATCCCACCGGCGAGCTTCCCGAGCCGCTACCCATTGTCGACGCCGCGGCGGCGATCGGGCGCATGGACGGCTACACCGGGACGAAGACCGACAAGGCCGATATGCAGCGGCAGTGGCCTCAGCTGAAGGGGCAATTCCTGATCGACCGCGACGGTATCGTGCGCTGGGCCAATATCGAGTGCGCCAAGGAAGGCCTGGCGGGATTCGGACAACCTCTGCCTGAAGAAGAGCTCCTCAGCGCGGCGCGAGCGCTGACGCGCCGCTAGCTGATCGCTCGCGATCTCGAGGCGGCGACGCGTCGGTCCGCGTTCGCGCGGCGCTTCGCGAGTCGGCCAGCGAAGGCCTCGCCGGGCTCGGGAAACTTCCGCCGGAGGAATCAAGCCTCAGCGCGCCCTGCCGCAGCGCTGACGTGCATCGGCGGAACGATGAAGAGGTGATCCAGGGTAATGACGTCCGGCCTGAGTCTCCAAGCCTCGGCTCCAACGATCCGCATCACCGTCTCCCGGAGCTCCGGCGTGGGAACCTCGCCCGCCACCTCGACCGTCACCTGCAACGTGCGCCAGCCGGACAGTCGCGCCCTCGGCGTGATGAGCAAACCGTGTAGCTGAGGCTCGCGCGCGACGAGGTCCGAAAGCTGCGACTGAATGACCGCCGCCTCCTCCATCCGTTTCCGCCGCGCGGAGAGGTATCTGGCTCCGACCACGACGGCGAGCACGATCACGGCGAGAACGCCCAGCGTGAGTAGGGTGCCGGCGGTACCGCCACCGGCAGCCGAGGTCGAGCCCTGCGCGCCGGGCGTTTGAGCCCAGCCACCAAACGTCGAGGCGATCAAGAGCGAGACTGTCGTGGCAAGCCCGGAAGCGATCCGCATAGACCTCCTCCTTCGACGTCACGAATTTCGAGAGCCTACTGGCTGCTGCTCGACGACGGCTCGATCGGATCGGGCACTGGAACGGGCATGATTCTCCCCCCAGCCTCGAGCTGCGGCGCTGCGATGGCGAGGCCACGATCGAACCAGGAGGCACCCGGTGTCCAATACATTTTTCCGGCAATGTTGAGACGTTGGTGATATGAGTCCGCGCATGGAGCTGCGCCACCTGCGCTACTTCCTGGCGGTCGCCGAAGAGCTGCATTTCGGCCGGGCGGCGGCGCGGCTCCACATCTCCCAGCCGCCCCTGAGCCAGCAGATCCGTCGCCTCGAGAAGGAGCTGCAGGCGCTCCTCTTCAATCGGACGAAACGCCACGTCCAGCTGACGAACGCGGGCCGCGTGTTCCTCGGAGACGCGAGAGCGCTCGTGGCGCAGGCGGAGCAGGCCGCGGGGAACGCGCAGCGCGCGAGTCGCGGCGAGATCGGCCAGCTCCTGCTGGCCTGCGACCTCTGGGCCGACTTCCTCAACGGCGCGAGCATCATCCGGCTGTTCGCTCGGCGCAATCCAGACGTCGAGGTCGAGCTGCGCGACCTCACGGCCAGGGAGCAGGTCGCGGCGCTGGAGGGCGGACGCATCCACGTCGGAATCCTTCGCCCCCCGGTCCAGGGCAAGGCTTTGACGAGCGAGCGGCTACTCTCGGAGAACCTGGTCGTCGCCTTTCCGCGGGGTCATCGATTCAAGAGCTACGGGCGAGTTCCCTGGAGCGCGCTCGCCGATGAGCCGTACGTACTCTTCTCGCGCCGACGGGCGCCGGCCTTCGAGGCTCTCGTGGCGCGCGCCTGCCACGACGCCGGGATCACGTTGAGGGTGAAGTACGAGGTGGAGCATCCACAGACGATCCTGGCCATTATCGAGGCCGGCCTCGGCATTTCGCTGGTACCGGCCTCGCTGCAGATGGTCGGGCGACCAGCAATCGCCTATCGCCGGCTGTCGCCGGCCGGCCCGGCGCTGGAAACCGTCATTGCCTGGCGACGGGACAGCGAGCTGCCCCTGGTCCAGGCATTCGTCAAGGTGGCGCGAGAGGTCGCGCGCTCGCGCCGTCCCCTGTCTTAGCCGCTGATCCAGCCGCTCTCGGTGACGTCGAGCTCCTGGTTGTCGGGCCCGCGGAACTTGATCTCGTAGTACGAGCGCGCGCCGGTGGCGCCGGCGTGATGCGGGTCAGTCCGGTTCGTCATGGCCTTGGCTCCCGCCGCGTCCAGCTTGCGGCAGGTCTCGTCCACGTCGTCCACCATGAAGCCGAAGTGGTGGATACCCGCGTAGTCGGCTTCGTCTCGAGGGCTCTCGCCCGTTCCCTGGTCCTTCGATTTCAGGATCGCCAGGTTGATGTAGCCGTCGGACAGGTAGCAGCCCGTCCTCGCCTGGCCCACCTCCTTGAGCCCGAACACTTCCTTGTAGAAGGCCGCAGTCTTCTCGGGGTCCGGCGTGCGGATGGCGATGTGCTTGATCCTGGCCATGCTCGTCTCCTTGGTGTTCGGACGCGCTTTCTCTACAGAAGCCCGTACAGCTTTCCGGCGTTCTCGCAGACGATCTTGCGCTGAACGCCCGGGCTGACGCCTTTCAGGTCCTCGGCAATCCACTTCTGCGAGTCGGGCCAGATGCCGTCCGGATGCGGGTAATCCGAGCCCCACATGATGTTGTCCTCGCCGATGAGCGGGATCATCACCGCCACGGACGGCTCGTGCTGATATGTCGAATAGCCCTGCCGGCGCCACAGCTCGCTCGGCTTCATCGACAGCTTGAGCTGGTAGTAGCGGTCCTCGTACTCCTCGTCCATCCGGTCGAGGATGTACGGCAGCCACGTCACGCCGGCCTCGCCGAGGACGAACTTGAAGCCCGGGAAGCGATCGAGGGCGCCCGAGAACACGATGCTCGCGAGAAACTCGGCGGCGCCGATCTGGAACATCGTGGTGCGGGTCGCCCGATAGCGAAGGTCGTATTCCTGCTTCATCGCATCGTCGGACGGCTCGCGGACCGGATAGCCCGTCGTGTGGAACGAGATCGACATGCGGCATTCCTGCGCGGCTTCCCACAGCGGGTCCCAGGCGCCGTGCCAGATGGGAAACTCGGCGGTGGACACGGCGAAGTCGGCGCCCTTGAGGCCGAGCGCCGCCGCGCGGCGGAGCTCCTTCGCCGCGGCCGCGGGATCGTGATTCGGAATGCACGCGAGCCCGACGAAGCGGCGCGGATTGGTCTTGCAGAAGTCGGCGGCCCAGCTGTTGTAGACCTCGTAGACCACCTGAATCAGCTCACGATCCTGCATGCGCAGTCCGATCCCGAGGATTCCGTACATCACCTCGGCGTCGATGCCGTCGAGGTCCTGATCCTTCAGGCGCAAGTCCGGCGTGGTCGGGTGCGGCCCGCCCTCGTAGAAGCCGACGTCGAACATCCGCTCGACGTGCTTGGAGAATCCGCGCTGGACACGGTCGAAGCCGAACCCGAGGCCGCCGTAGACGCCGAGCTCTTTTTCTTCGGCATACCAGCGGGGGCCGTCGTCGGTCTGCCGCACCTGCGGCACCCGATCGCGGTACTTCGCGGGCGCGTTCTTGACCCAGAGATCGCCGGGCATCCAAGTCATGTCGATGTGGCAGTCGGCGGAGATGATGCGGTAGCTCATGGCCTGGCCTCGCTCGAGTCGGTTGTCGGCTCGGTTCGAACGTTCACCCCGTGGCTCGCCGGCAGGGTAGCGCCACCGGTCGACGGGGGTCAAGACGCGCGCCTGCGCGCGCCGAATGTCTGTCTCCTGAGCGCACGGTTTCGGATAGGTTGGTCTCTGGCGCACGCATGACGACCACGGCGACGGGAACCTCTCCCGCCGGCGCAGCACCGGCCGCCCGGACGCGCGGGCCCCTGGCCTATCGTGTCGTCCGCGCGCTGGTTCGCCTGCTCCTGTGGCTCTTCTATCGGCGGATCGACGTGGTCGGGCGGGAGCGCATTCCCGAGAGCGGGGGCGTGATCATCGCCGCCAACCACCACAACGCGCTGGTCGACGCGATGCTGATCATCGTGACCGTGCCTCGCGCGATCACGGTGCTCGCCAAGGCCCCGCTCTTTCGCCATCCGCTGATCGGCCCGCCCCTGCGCATGATGGGCGCCGTACCCGTGCACCGGCGCGCCGAGTCCGGAGATGATCCGCGGAAGAACGACGAGATGTTTGCCGCGGCGATCAAGGCCCTGCGCACGGGCGGAGTGGTCTTGATCTTTCCAGAGGGCCGATCGCAGCCCCAACCGATCTTGTTGCCGTTGAGGACCGGCGCCGCGCGCCTGGTCCTCGGAGCTGAACGGGCGACCGGCGACGCCGGCCGGGTGACGCTCCTGCCCGTCGGCATGGTCTTCCACGACCCGGGGACCTTCCGCTCCGCGTCGGTGCAGATCACGGTCGGCCACCCGGTCGAGACCGCCGACCTCGGCGCGGCCCATCGCGACCGCCCCGAGGAGGCGGTGAAGGCGATCACGGCGCGACTGACGGAGTCGATCGGCTCGCGGATCGTCGAAGCGCAGGACCAGTACTCGCTCGAGCTCCTCGCCGTGCTCGAGCGCGCGTGGGGCGAAGAGGCGGCGCGGCGGGGCGAGTCGGCGCCGGCGCCAGGTCGGGCTACCGAGCCCGCGCTCGCCTGGAAGCAGCGCGTGATGCGGGCGGGACGTTACCTCGCCGCCAGCGAGCCACATCGTGTGGCCGCGCTGCGCCACAAGATCGAGCTCTACCGCGCCCACCTCGACGAGGTCGGGATCACCAGCGCCCAGCTCGGCCAGCCGTACACGGCGGGCCTTGTGGTCTCGTACGTCGCGACCAATGTGCTCTGGCTGACTCTCGGCCTGCCGCTCGCGTGCTGGGGCATCGTCAGCCACGCGGCGCCCTACTGGCTGACCGGCCAGATCGTGAAACGCCTCGGCCGCACCACCGAGGAGGAAGCGACGGACAAGATGGCGGTCGGCCTCGTGTTCTATCCGCTCCTCTGGGCCGTCGAGGGCTGGCTCGTCTGGCGGCTCGCAGGCCGGGGCGCGCTCCTGCTGTTCGTTCTTCTGATCGTGCCGTCCGGTCTGCTCGCGCTGGTCTGGCGCGAGCGGCTCGGCCGATTCCTACGCCAGGCGCGGGCCTTCTTCTGGTTCCTCACCGATCGCGGGCTCCACCGGAGGCTGCTCGACGAGCGGCGCGCGCTCGTGGGGGAGCTGCGCGAGCTGGCCGACCGCGTGCCGGCCGACGTGCTCGGGCCGGATCGAGCGAGCGATGCCCCCTAGCCGCTGGTCGCGGTCGCCGGCGGTCATCCTCGGCTCGCTCACCACGCTCAACGCGCTGAACTATCTGGACCGCTACATCTCCGCGGCAACGTTGCCGCTCATCCTGGCCGATCTGGCGATCTCGGATGCTCAGGGCGGCCTGCTCCAGTCTCTCTTCATCGTGGCCTATTCGCTGGCCTGCGGGCCCGCCGGCTGGCTCGGCGACTCCGGCAAGCGCCTGCGCCTGGTCGCGGCGGGCGTTTTCGTGTGGAGCGTGGCCACGGTGGCGTCCGGCCTGGCGCCCACGTATGGCTGGCTCCTCGTGGCTCGCGCGGTCATCGGCGTTGGAGAAGCGTGCTACGCGGTCGTCACCCCGTCGCTCCTGTCGGATTGCTATCCAGCCGAACGTCGGGCGCGCGTACTCGGCATCTTCTACGCGGCGATCCCGATCGGGTCGGCCCTCGGCTACATCGTGGGCGGCGTGATCGGCGAGGCCTATGGCTGGCGAGCCGCCTTCTTCGTGGCAGGCGCGCCGGGCGCCGCGCTGGCCTTCTTGCTGCTCCTGCTCACCGAGCCGGAGCGCGGCGCTCAGGACAGCACGCACGGCACGGCCACGCCGCTCGGCCTCGGCTCCTCGCTCCGCGCGCTGGCAAGCCGCCGCAGCTACCTGGTCAACACCGCGTCGCAGATCATCTACACCTTCAGCATGGGCGGCCTGGCGACCTGGATGCCGACCTACTTCGTGCGGGAGCGCGGTATTCCGCTCGGCAGCGCGGCAGCGACGTTCGGCTTGCTCCTGGTGGTCGCCGGCTTCGCCGGCACCTTGCTCGGCGGCCGCCTGTCCACGGCGGTCGCGAAGCGCCACCCCAACGCCGATTTCATCGTGTCCGGCTGGTCCCTCGCGGCCTCCATCGTGTTCACGCTCGTGGCGGTGCTGGCGCCGCAGCCGGCCGTGTTCTGGCCCGCCATGTTCGTCACCCTGCTCCTGGTCTTCGTGAACATCGGACCTCTCAATGCGGCGATGGCCAATGTACTGCCGGCCGAGCTTCGCGCTCGAGGATTCGCGGTGACGACCTTGCTGATGCACCTGCTCGGCGATGCCGCCTCACCCTGGCTCATCGGCGTTGCCTCGGATCAGGTCGGGCTCCGGATGCCCGTCCTGGTGACCGGATGCCTGCTGGCCGCGGCCGGGGTGGTGCTGCTCGCCGGCCGGGCAACCCTGCAAACCGATCTCAACGCCGCGCGCGGGACGGTGGCGGCGCCGACGAGCTATGCCCGATGAGCGGCGCTATCGGGAGGGCGGTGGCGGCGGTGGCGGCGGGCCGGCCGGCGGCGGCGGTGGCGGCGGGCCGCCGGCCGGAGGCCGCGACGGCGGAGTCGCTCCAGAGGCGGGCGCGGTTCCTGCCGGTGGAGGCGGCGGCGGAGCGCCCGCCGGGGGCGGCGGAACGTTCGGCGGCCGGCGCGCCGCCGGCGGCGGCGTACACCGGTAGACGTCCGCGAGAATCATCGACAGATCGTCAGCCGTGAACGAGAGGACGGCGGTGTTGCCGCCGGCCCGCACGACCTTGCGCCGCAGATCCTTGAGCGAGTCGTCGCTGATTCGCGCCATCCGCGCGCAGCCCGCCGCGATCGCGGAGTCTGTGGACAGCCGCACGTGACTCATGGCGAACGTCTCCACGTCTTCGGCCCGCGCGGTGGAGACGGAAGCCACCGCCAGCAGCAGAACGGTCCCGGAGATTCGTCTGGCGTCGATCACCATCGCCTCCCGACTCTCGCTTCATGGTACACCTCGCCGGGCCGCTCGCGCCGTCGCGCTCTATCGCTCGAACCCGTCGGAAGAAGATGCTAGAGTGTCGTGCCCGGCAGGCGGCCGTGGGGGAATTTTCCGGAATTATAGACAGCCAAGCCCGTCGTGCGAGGAGGCAAAGGTTCTCCGCGGAATGAAAGTCATCTGTGCGTCGTGTCGTGTCGAGGGGCGGCCCGGCGACCTCGGTGAGAAGGCGCCCTTCGACGATCCCGCCGAGACTCACGGCTATTGCGCTCGGCACGCGGCCTTGCTCCTCGCCTCGCTTCCGTCCTTGTCGTTCCCGGACGTCGAGCTCTTGATCGTGGTCCGCCGTCACGACGTCGCGCTCTTCGAGTATCTCCAGCGCCGCCTGGAAGGCGTCAGCGGCGTGAAGGTTCTTCTGGAGCGCCGACTACGCGATCGTCGGCACCACCTTCGCCAGCAAGCGCCCGACCGTCGCCGTCTGCGGCGCCGCGTCCGGCTCGGTCAGGCCTCGTCGCTCGGCTACACCGTCGTACGATTTCGGCCTCGATAGGGGGTCGCCGCGCTAGGGAGTCTGCTCCGAGATCAGGTCGAAGCTGGCGACCGTCAGCTGGTAGATCTCGCCCTCGCGGATCGACGGCAGAACGAAGAACGTGCGGGTCCCCGGCACCGAGTTCCCCCACACCGAGACGACGCTCTCGCGGACCGTGGCGCCGGCGGCGTCTACCACCACCGCGCGGACGCGAATGTTGGTCACCCGCCAGCGTGAGTCGTTGTGGATGTAGCCGTCCACGCCCGGCCTCATCGACGGCGGGCGCCGCACCCACTCGATCCGGAAGGACTCGGGTGTCGGCCGGTCGGGTCCCTGCGCCTGCGCGCTCCCGGCGGCGACGAGCGCCGCCACCGCGATCAGCAGGACGCTTCGCCGCATCCCCGGCTCTAGAAGACCTCGGACGAGCTTCAGCGGCTTGGGCCGCTCGCGCCGGTGCCCGCGTCCGAAGTGCTCGGCCAGACCCTGACAGATGATCGGCAGCGCGATCGTGACGTCGGCAAAGCACATGACGTTGGCGCTGCCGTGCGCCTCCTTGCCCCAGGAGATACACTCGGTGCCGAGCGTGGCGCCGCCGAGGCCGCCGAAGACCGTGTTGTCGGTCGTGATCTGGACCGAGGCCTTGTGCGGCGTGGGGTCCACGTTGCCGTGGCGCGTGCGCACGCTGGTCGCGGTGATCTGCAGGAAGTCCTTGGGCACGCCGCCGCCCAGGAAGACCACCGAGGTGCCCCGCTTCGACGTCATGGCGTTATCCATGATGTCGGTCGCGATCCGGTAGTCCTTGAAGAAGTCGACGACGGGCGCCTGCTCGGCCTTGGCCGAGGTGCTGTAGCCCTCGCCGATCGGCCCGTCGGGCAACCCGCAGCAGAACACGGGCACCTGGACGCGCGCGGCGGTCGCCAGGATCGACTTCTCGAAGCCCTTCGCGTTGAGCCAGTTCCCCAGCTCGAAGAGCAGCCGGACCGTCGGGATCGTGGGCTTGCGCCAGGTCTCGGCGAGCTCGTCGAAGAATCGGCCTGTCACGACCGTTTCCATGTGGTCGTACTTCTTGGAGGAGACGATGTGATCGTAGAACCGGTAGTAGCCCTTCTCGGCCAGCGCCACGTCGTCGACGTGCTCGGGGTCGACGCGGTAGACCCGTGTGCCGTCCATCATGTCGAGCAGGTCCTCGGTGATGTTGGCGGAGGTCGACGCGAGCACGTCGACGTAGCCCCGCTGGACCAGCCAGGTGATCAGCGGCCACATCCCGGCGCTCGACATCGACGCGGCATAGCCAAGGCAGATCAGGCTGTCGCCCTCGATCATGCCCTTCCAGGCCTCGAAGGCCTCGCCGAGCTTCCGGCCCTGGAAGGCGGACTTCCCCATCCGGCCGAGCAAGGAAAGGACGCTGCCCCGCCCCCCGTCTTCGGTCACGGTCATGGGTTCGCGGACGAGGTTCGGGTCGTCGAAACGCAGCTCGCCGGTCATGTTCGCTCCTATTGCTGAGGAAGCCAGGTGCGCGACTTGGCGTGTTCGTCGGCTCGCTCCGTCCGGAGATAGCGATACTTGCTCCCCCGGGCGACGAGCGCCTCTTGCACGCTGCCGCCGGGAAACTGGGCGAGCAGTCGCGGCACGACGAACGACCTGTCGAAGAAACGGCACGAGAAGATGTCGAAGTACGCGCGTTCCTCGCGTGGGAACACGTGCAGGCTCACGTGGCTCTCCGCGATCATCGTCATGGCGCTCAGCACCGGCTGCCCGTCGGCAGTGGTGTCGCGGATGACGTAGGGCCGCATGATCGGCGTCATGCCGATCTCGGCCGGGAGCCGGTCGAAGAGCTGGAACAGCGCGTCCAGATCTTGAGGCCCCTGGTAGGCGTCGATGTTGAGGAACAGGTGCGGCCCGAAGTCGTTCTCGACGTCCGGTTCGGAGTCCTTCAGCTCCTGCCGCTCGACGGTCCGAACGCTGGTGAGCGCGCACGGAAAGACGGCCTCGAGCAGCGCCCGGAGCTTGGCCGGGTCGAAGTCGTCCGGGCGCCACCAGATCGGCGAAGTACGTCTCGCGGAACGAAAAGGTGTGGAGCGTGAAGTGGCCCCCCGCCAGGAACACGAAGGCGCTGATCCCGCAATCCTCGGGCACGACCCCGTTGTAGTACGGGAGCACGAAGGCCGGCATCGCGCGCTTGAGCCCGAGCTGCGCCGGCGCGTCCTCGAGTACTTCTTGGATCAGGTGCGCATCGTCAAAGCGAGCGCGGAATCCCCGAAACCCGTCGATCGTGAAGTGGCGCATTCGCCTCCCTCCCGGCGCCTCAGCGCCGTTGCGCTCATATTAACGCGGTTCTCGTCGTCCCTTGATACCGAAACGTCGAATTGTGACCGCGAGGACGCCCGGCAGATGCCGCTGAAACACCACTGCGACCTTCCCGAAGGCGGTGATTACCGCTTCGCGGCGCCTCCGAGCGACCGCGCTCACAATTTTTCGCGCCGCGGTCGGCGTCGCCATGACGATCGACGAGGGAATCGGACGTCTGGGCGCCTCGGCATGCCAGACGCCTCGGTTGTCGACCTGGCGGATTTCCGATTCGACGAAGCCCGGGCTGATCAACGTCACCGCGACGCCGCTCGGCGCGAGCTCGTGGGCGAGCGCCGCGGCCAGCCCGCGCACCGCAAACTTGCTCATCGAGTAGGCCGACGAGCCGGGAACGCCGATGTGGCCGCTGACGCTGCCGATCAGGACCAGACGGCCGCGGGTCTGTTTGAGGTCGTCGAGGGTCGCGTAGATCGTCCGGAGAACGCCGAAGACGTTGGTCTCGAGCTGGCGGCGGTAGTCGTCGAGCGTCAGGCGTCTCGAGCGTCGCCGCTGACTCCGAAGCCCGCGTTGGCGACGACCACGTCGAGCTTGCCGAGGGCGGCCCGGGTACGGTCGGCGGCGCGCTCGAGGTCGCCGTCCCGGGTGACGTCGCACGGGATCACCACGGCCCGGCGCCCGAGCTTCTCGATCTCCGCGGCCAGGGTCTCGAGCCGGTCGAGACGGCGAGCCGCCAGCGCCACGTCGGCGCCTTCGCGGGCGAACTCGCGAGCCAGGGCGGCGCCGATGCCCGACGATGCGCCCGTGATGAAGACCGCGTGGCCGGCAAAACGCTGGCGGCGTCCTCCCAATGGCGCGCTAGGGGTTCTGGAGGATGATGGCCTCTTCGGCGTAGGCGATCGCGGTCTTGGCCTTGCGGACCGAGTCGCCGTGGTCGCGCTTCGTCTTGGCGTTCTCGTGGTGGGCCTTGGCCTCGGTCAGGAGCTTCTTGGCTTCGTCGATGAGCTGCCGTGTCTCGGGGCTCACCTTGCCCGCTTCAGCCTTCTTGATGGTGTCCTCGGCCTGCTTGATCACGACCGGGCAGTTGTAAGCAGAGGCAGCGGAACCCATGAGGACGAGCGCGACGGACAGGACCAAGCCGACGGCGAATCTCATGCACCGGCATTCTAGCCTGATCCTGCGCGCGTTGAGCCGGGGAGTTACATTTTTTCTGGGTCGCGCGGCACGGGCGGGCCAGGAGCGGCGGATTATCTACGAGATGAGCGCTCTCAGCGCGAGAGGAGCGTCGCCTCCGGCACGCAGCGGCTCGATCGACAGGCCGCCAATCCCTCGAAGATCGTCCACTCCTCGACGGCGAGCTCGTCTCCGTCGTCGGAGGACGATGCGCGTACCCGCGCGGCGGCGCGCTCGAAGCTCTGAAGGGCGCGCTCGCGCTCTCGCTGGCACGACGCGGCCGAGTCGAATCTCTCGATACGCCGCCACCTCGCCACGGGCGCCGACGGATCTAGCAGCACGTCGAGCAGCGCCTCGGTGCGCGCCGCGACCGTCGGAATCGTGAGGATCTCGTAGACCTTGGTGACCAGACGCACCTGCTCCTCGCCCGGGAGGCTGGCGACGGCCGCCTTCACTTCGGCGTCAGAACTCGCGCCGTACACCTTCATGAGCGCGCGCTTCTCCGGGATCGACGGCGGCGCGACCAGGAGCCAGCCGCCGGTCTGCGCGGCGCCCTCGAGGGGCAGAGGAAAGACGGCGACGGCCACCGCCGTCACGGCGAGCACGACACGAGTGAGGCGTCGAGCACGTGGCTTGATGGGCAGGTCCCTCCTGCCCCGTCTGATTCAGCAAAAAGACCGCCATGCCTGGAGACCACGGACAATCAATGGGTTCCGGCACGGTCATCACGGAGGGTCTGACAGAATTGGCGCGTGCCACGTGCCCGATCGGCGCGGGCTTGCCTGGTCGGGGTGAGAGGATTTGAACCTCCGGCCCCCTGCTCCCAAAGCAGGTGCGCTACCGGGCTGCGCCACACCCCGTCGGCAAGCGTGCGTCTCGACGCATCCGAATATATCACCCGCTGAGAAGCCGCCGGGCGGCCGCCAGCGCCCGGCCGCGGTGGCTCACCTGCGCCTTTTCCTCGTCCGAGAGCTCGCCGAACGTCCGGCCGAGCGGCGGGAAGAAAAACACCGGATCGTAGCCGAAGCCGCGGCTCCCCCGCGGTGCCTCCGCGATCACGCCCTCGGCCACGCCCTCCACGATCTTGTCGGCATGTCCGGGGCCGGCCAGCGCGATCACGCAGCGGAAGCGAGCGGTGCGCCGGGCCGGCGGCACGCCGCGCAGGCGCTCGAGCAGGAGCTCCCAGCGTCCCCGATCGTTGAGCCCTGGACCGCCGAACCGCGCCGTGTAGAGCCCGGGCGCGCCGTCGAGCGCATCGACCTCGAGCCCGGAATCGTCACCCAGCGCCAGCGCTCCGGTCAGCTCCGCGGCGGCGCGCGCCTTCACGAGGGCGTTGTCCGCATAGGTCGCGCCGGTCTCCTCGGGCAGACGCGCGCCCGGAATCGCTGCCAGCATCCGGATCTCGAACGGCACGGCGCCCAGGAGCGCGACGAGCTCTCGCCCCTTTGCGGGGTTGAGCGTGGCGAGGACGAGAACGGGGTTGGCCGTAGGAGATGCCGCTAGAGGGTGAAGACGCGCTCGGCGCGCGCTTCGAGGGCGCGGCGCTGGAGCGACACCAGTCGACGGATGCCCCCCTCCGCGATCGCCAGGAGAGCATCGAGCCGAGGGCGGCCGAAGGGCACCTGCTCGGCCGTCCCCTGCACCTCGACGAACTCGCCGGAGCCGGTCATCACGACGTTCATGTCGACCTCGGCGCTCGAGTCCTCGACGTAGTTCAGGTCGAGCAACGCCTGGCCGCGGACGACACCGACGCTGATCGCGCCGACGCAGTCGCGGATCGCGGCCGTCAGGCCGGGCACGCGCGAGATGGCGTCGGCCACGGCGACGAAGCCGCCGGTGATCGCCGCGGTACGCGTGCCGCCGTCGGCCTGGATCACGTCGCAGTCCACCCAGAACGTGCGCTCGCCGAGCTTGCTCCGGTCGATGACGGCCCTGAGTGCCCGGCCGACGAGCCGCTGGATCTCCTGCGAGCGGCCGCTCGGCCCGCGGTTCTCGCGAGAAGTCCGCGTGTTGGTTGATCGCGGCAGCATCGCGTATTCGGCGGTGACCCAGCCCTGGCCCTGCCCCTTGAGGAAGGGCGGCACCTTGTCCTCCATCGACGCGGTGCAGATGACCTTCGTCGCGCCGAACTCCACGAGCACCGAGCCCTCCGGATGGAGCAGGAAGTCGCGCGTGAGGGTGACGGGGCGGAGCTGGTCGGGGGCGCGTCCGTCGGGCCGTGGCATCGCTATCGCGTCCGCGTGACCGCCGGTGTCTTGGCGGTCGCCCGCATCCGCTGGTCCCAGGTGCGCTTGTACTCGGCGAGGCCGGCGAAGATGGCGCGCGCGATCTCGTCCCGGTACTTCGTGTCCTTGAGCCGCCGTTCCTCGCGCGGATTCGTGACGAAGCCGATCTCGAGCAAGATGGCCGGCATCGCCGCGCCGCCCAGCACGTAGAACCCGGCCTGCTTCACGCCGCGGTTCGAGATCTTGAGCGTCTGGGTCATCGAATCGTGGACGACCTCGGCCAGACGCGAGGACTCGACCTGGAACTCGGATTGCGCGAGGTCCCACAGGATCGCCTTCACGATGTCGACCTGGCCCGCTGCGCGGCCGGACGGCTGCTCGAGCTGGACGACGCCGTTCTCGAGGGCCGCGACCTGGCGAGCAGCGCTGTCGGTCGCCTCCGATGACAGGAAATACGTCTCGACCCCGTCGGCCGCCGCTGCGCGGTGCGCATTGGCATGAATGGACACGAACAGGTCGGCCCGCTGGCGGTTCGCGAAGCTCGTGCGGTCGCGCAGGGTGACGAAGTGGTCGGCATCCCGGCGTGAGCAGCACCTTGAGGCCCAGGCGCGCCTCGACCAGCTTCGCCACGCGGCGAGTGACGTCGAGCACCAGGTCCTTTTCCGAGAGCCCTGTCGGCCCGGTGGCGCCCAGGTCGTGGCCGCCGTGGCCGGCGTCGAGCACGATGGTCTTCAGCGGGCTGAGCTGCTCTCGACTCTCGCGCGAGGTCGGATCGGTGGGCCTCGCGACGTCGAGCACGATGCGGGGCGGATCGGCCAGGGTGATCGCGCGGAGAGTCCCGGCCGTGCCCTCGTAGATCACGCGCAGGAGACCGTCGGAGCCGGCGCGATCCAGGCGCACCTCCGCGATGAGCCCGTCGCCGATCTCCTGGGTGTGCGCGCCGCTGCCGAGTCCGACCAGCCGCACGCGCGCTTCCTTGGGCCCGCTCGACTCGATGCGGTGAGCGACGGCCGCCGACGTCTCGACGACGATGCGCGTGAACGACGGATACGATCTGACCCGCACGTCCTCCAGACCGACCGCGGCCGGCGCGGCCGCGAAACGCGCCACCGGCTGGGCGAGCGGCGCGCTCGCCACGAGCGTGGGGACGACACGACCCATGAAGGACTGGGGGACCAGCCACACTCCGGCTTTGACGCGCACGGGCGCATCGAGGACGACGGGCTTACCGTTGACGAGCACGCGCGACCCGTTCCGGGTGAGGGTGACGACCTTGCCGCCCGCGCGCAGCTCGGCTTTCGTGCTCGCCGCGGTCGCGACGACCTTCGCGGGGGGTGCACCCTTCGCCGTGATCGAGGCGGCCACCCGGGTGAGCTCCACGTACGAGCGCCCATCGTGAGTCACGGTGGGCAGAGGCGGCACCGCCCAGCCCGTCGAGGCGAGCAGGAGCACCAGCAGGAGGCCGCCCAGGCACTTGGCGCTCATCGGGAGCCAATTCTAACAACGGAGCACGTAAGGGAAGCCTTTATGATCGTGGGGGATCGGGCGCCCGGGTCTCGCGGGGGCGCATTGCGACGAACGCGATCAGGCCGATCGCGACCCAGACGGCCTCGCGCAGGCGCCTCACGAGGCTGAAGGAAATCGCCGTGGTCGGCGAGAGCCCGAGCATCGCGAACGTCGCCACGAAGCCGCCCTCCAGCACCCCCAGGCTCGCCGGCACCAGGAACGTCGCGACCTTGACCCCCGTACTGAACGCCTCGATCACCGTCGCGGTGGCCAACGACACGTCGCTCCCGAGGAACTTCAGGAGCAGCCACGTCTCGACCGAGCCGAGGAGCCAGGCGATGAAGTGGAACCAGATCGAGAGACCGAGCCGCCAGGGGGCGGTCCGGTAGAACTGTCCGAGTGATTGGTCGACGCTCCCCAGCATCGCTTGAAGGCTCGCCGGGCGCAGCCCGAAGCGCTCCAGCACCCGCCCCGTCCAGCCGAGCATGCCGCGCATCTGGACCAGGACGAAGAGGGCCAGGGCGATTGCCTCGATGGCGAGGAACCAGATCATGCCGTAGAAGAGCGGGGATCCGGCCAGCCCGATCTCCCACGCGACCACGACACCCAGCATGAAGTAGAGTCCCTGGCCGAGCGTGATCGTCGTCTTCGCAACGATCACCGACGCGAGCGTCGCGTCGAGCGGAGCGTACCCGCGGAGCAGCCAGGCCTTGACCGCCTCCCCGCCGACGGCGGCGGTCGGCGTCGTCATGTTGAACGCCTCGCCGGCGAGCCGCGCCGCGGCCAGGGCGCGGAACGGGGCGACCTCGCGCAGGAACGCATAGCGCCAGCCGAGCGTGTCGAAGTATGCGACGAGCGCGGCCGGGAAGCAGACGATGACGGCGAGCCGCCACGAAAGATCGACGATCGAGGCGAGGACCGCGGCCGGATCGTTCTGGGCGACCAGCGCGGCGAGCAGAGCCACCCCGAGCACGAGGAGCGCGAACCGGAGGTAACGCAGCTCAGCTTTCCCGGTAGAGGATGAGGGACATGCCGACCAGCGTGAACGCGAGCGGCCAGATCCGGCCCGCGATCCGGCCGGCCGCCGGCGGCAAGCGCAATTCGAGCCAGCGCGACCAGCCGGTCACCATCGCCAGCACGCCCAGCGGCACGTGCGTGACTTCGACCAGGTATTCCTCCTTCAGGTTCAACCCGGCGTGCGTGTGCGTGAGGAGAAGCCCCCCGCCGACGGCGCAGAGCAGCGGAAACACGAGCGCGGCACCGTGGGTGCCGACCCGACCCGTCCGGACCAGCCATTCGAAGATCCCGAAGGCGACGATCAGCAGCACGAAGATCCGGTGCTGGATCACCTCCGGGTACAACAGGCTCTCCCAGAAGCCGAGCGGCCCGAGCGGCCACGCCCCGGGGTCGCTGCGGATGAGCAGGAAGCCGGCAAGGCCGAGGAACACCAGCGGCCAGTGACGCGCCCATCTGGCCCGACCGGCCGCGTGGGCGAGCGCCAGGAGACCCATGGTGAGCACGAAGATGCCGGCCCAATGGTGATTGAACTCCGACCACGCCCGGTCGGCGTCCGTACGCGGCGCGTTGCGATCGTCCACCGGCATGTCCGAGATCTTCGGCGACGTCAGCACGGGCCACCGCGGGGCGAATCGGACGCCGACCTCGGCGAGTGAGGCGCGGTCGGAGACGACGTCACTCGCCGGGGGCAACGACGTCAGCGAGGCCGCGATGAACAGAACCGTGGCGCCCAGGCCGAACTCGACCTCCACGAACCGCCGCAGCCGCTGCAGCGAGACCGCGGCGCCCTCCGGCAGGCGCCGCACGGCGAAGAAGTTCGCCGCGCCCAGACCGACGAGCCCTCCGAGAACCGCGACCTTCGTGAGAATCATGCTGCCGTACGAAGTGCCCAGGAGCCCGCTAACGCCATCGACGTAGGACAGGGTGAGCCCCACCCCTGTGAGGACCAGGACCGCCACCGAGGAGAAGCGCCATCGCCGAAAAGCGCTTCAGCATCGCCCCGGACCATCCGGTCTCGGCACGCGACGACGCGACGAGGGTGAGGTGGAGGAGGCCGCCGATCCACACGCCGGCCGCGAGCTGGTGCAGCGCATCGAGAGTCAGGAGCCCGCTCCGGGGGCCGAGGCGGCCCGCCGCGTGGCTCGTCCACGCGCTGCCCGCGCCGAGGAGCACCGCGAGCCCCCCGAGGGCGACCCACGCGCGCAGCCGATCCGGGCGCTTCGCCAGAGCCACGCACGCGGCGACGAGCCCGGCGCAGGCCAGGATCCGGACGACGCCGGCACGGAAATAACTCGTGCCCGCGACCTCCGCGATGGGCCAGCCGCCGGCGGAGGCGCCGAGGACGGACAGCTGGACCGCCCAGGGAGAGCAGCTGCGCACCGGCGACGACCGCGGCCCCGATCGCCGTCAACGTCAGAGACCTCACGAGGCGCGTGCGCGCCGAGCCGCCCTCCGAGAGCGTCGGGCGCAGCAGCAAGAGGGCGAAGGCGGCGCCGCCGATGGCGATCGCCTGGCCGCACAGGGCTAGCCCTCGAAGGAGGACGTCGACGAACCCTGCCACCGCGACTCAGGCGCGCCGCCGCGCCCCGACCCAGAGCAGCAGCACGAAGAAGATCGGCGTGCCGATCGACGCGAGGATCAGGAACACGTGCGCCTTGCCGAAGGCCGCGATCGCGATAACCAGATAGATGAAGTCACGGTGGGAGAACGCCTCGGCGACGCGCGCGATCCACATGGCGTCGGCTCCGACCGCGGTGTCCAGCATGATGGCGCGCGACTGGCTCGCGGCGGCGCCGAGCGTCGCCAGGACCGTCAGCGCTCCGAGCGCGAGCGGCCAGGTGGCCTCCTGGGCGAAGCTCAAGCCGACGGCCATGCAGGCGAACACGCCGACGTGGACGACGTTGTCTCCCCAGAAGTCGAGGATCGCGCCGCGGGGCGACTCCATGAACTTGAGTCGGGCGAGCTCGCCGTCGCAGCCGTCGAGGATCGAGTGCGTCAGGAACAGGAGCGCCCCGACGAGCTGATACGCCGGCGACGACGACAGGAAGAATGAGGCGCCGAGCAGCCCGATCCCCACGCTCACGAGCGTCATGACGTCGGGCGTGACGTTGGTGACCGCAAGCCGGCGCGTGATCGCCAGCGAGATCTTCCGCTCGAAGTGCCGCGACATGAATCCCTCGCGCTGCTTGATCAGGCTACGCAGGAGCCACGCTTCGGCCGGCCGCGCATCGCCCGGCTCGATCATCGGGAACCGTCCGGTCTGGTCGACGTCGAGCTTGGATTCGTCGAACCGAGCGCGCAGGGCCGCCAGCAGCTCACCCATGTCGCGGCAGCGCGCGGCGGTCGCGAGCACGATCGACGGATCGTCCGTCTCGATGACCGCGGTCAGCTGTCCGTCGGTGTGGAGGCGCTCGGGCTCGATCGCCGGTCTCGCGGAGCGCGCGGAGCCACCGCGGCTGGGGCACGACGTTCGCGGGGAGAATCACGATCCGGTGCCGCGCGTCGGGCGCCGGCGGGCCCCGGCCAGCGCTCGGGCCGACCGTACCGCCGAGCAGGCGTTCGGCGTCGTCGTGGTGGCTCTGGACCAGCACGCGAGAGAACCCAGCGCGCGAGCCAGCCAGCACGATCCGGCGCAGCAGCGGCAAGCCCGCGACCACGATGTCCGGCGACACGCTGGCGGCGGCGCCGGGCTCGGGCGGCACGACCAGCAGCAGGCTTTCCGCCGACTGCACGGAGACGGTGACCGCGGTCGTCACGCCAGACGTCCCCGAGATCGGGATCTCGCGGCCGCCCTGCCGGCTCGACTCGCGCGCCGCGTGCTCCAGCGCGATGCAGAGCCGCGCTTCGGCGAGGTTCACGCCGCGCGGCGTCGCACCAGTCACCTCTGCGAGGAACTGGCTCGCCACCGCGTCGAACCAGTCCGGGTGGTGCGAGCCGTCCGACAACGGCGGCGGACACGGCCAGCTCGTGTCGGCCGCGGGTCCATCGCTCTTCAGCACGAGCGTATCGTCGCGCAGCTCGAGGGTGCCGACGGCGCCGCCGACCTCGGCCCAGTTCCGCCTGACGTCGGAGGCCCACGTCAACAGGATCTCGGCGGTCGCGCCCGCGTAGGTCACGCGCACGCTCGCCGTGTCCTCGACGTCCCACGCGAGGTGCCGGCGCCGCTCCAGCCTGGCGCTCACCGACACCGGCGGCTCGCCGACCCAGCGCTGAACGACGTAGAACACGTGCCATCCGTGATCCGAGAGAACGCCGCCACCCGCCACGACCGGATCGACGCGCCAGTTGCCGCCGCGCTCGTCGCCGGCCGAGGCGGGGCGCGTGCGCAAGGTATGCCAGATCACGTGCTTGACCCGGCCGATCCGGCCTTCGCGGATCAGCTCCGCGGTGCGGTGCACGATCGGCGCGTGATGCCAGTTGTGGACGGTGTGGAGCACTCGGCCGGTCGTCTCGGCCAGCCGCGCGAGCGGTACCAGATCGTCGGGGGCGCTGACCAGCGGCTTCTCGCAGAGCACGTGGCGCCCGCGCTCGAGCGCCATGCGGATCAGCGGCGCGTGGCTGCTCGGCGGCGTGCAGATGTCGACGAAATCGACGGGCGCCTCGGCCAGGAGCTCGGCCGAGGTCGGATACCAGCGGGCGGCGGGCGCATGGGCCGAAACGAGATCGCGTGCTGCTCCGGCCGCGGGTCGGTGACCGCGACGATCTCGACGTCACGCCGGCGGCGCCAGCCGGGCAAGTGGCCGTGAAGGGCGACGTTGCCCAGGCCGATGATCGCGCCGCGCTGCATCCTATCGGAGCCCGTGATCTCTGACGACGACCTCGAGCGCCTCGTCCAGGATCGCGAGCCCCGCCAGCGCCGCGTCTTCGCGGATCGTCAGCGGCGGATTGATGCGGACGGACGGCGCGTAGGTCATCGCGACGAGGCCCCGGCGCAGACATTCCTGATAGAGAGCCTGCGTCACCGTCTTCGGCAGCGGCTCCTTTGTCGTGCGGTCGCGCACCAGCTCGATGCCGAGCATCAAGCCGCGGCCGCGAACCTCGCCGACGCACCGGTACTTCTCCTTCATCGCCTCGAGCCGACCGAGCATCACCTTGCCGACGCGCTCGGCGTTCTTGACCAGGTCTTCCTTCAAGATGATCTCGAGGGCGGCGAGGCCGGCGGCCGAGGCGAGCGGGTTGCCGCCGTAGCTGGACGAGCTGGCGCTCGGGTTGGACCACGGCTTCGACGTCGTGATCGCGTCGGTCGAGATCACGCACGCGAGCGGAAACCCGCCGCCCATCGCCCTTGCCGACGGTCATGATGTCGGGCACGACGCCGTCGTGGTCCGAGCCCCACATCGCGCCGGTGCGGCCGAATCCGGTGATCATCTCGTCGGCGATGAGCAGCGCGCCGTGCTCGCGGGCGATCGCGGCGACGGCGCGCAGGAATCCGTCGGGCGGGATGATGTTCCCCGCGGTGCCCTGCATCGGCTCGACGATGATCGCGGCGATCTCGCCGCGGTCTGGTAGCGGATGACGTCGCGCACGAAATCGGCGCAGGCGATGCCGCAGTCCGGATAGCGTGAGCTTGAGCGGGCAGCGGTAGCAGTCGGCGTACGGCGCGAGATAGCGCCCGGGCGTGAACGGCCCGAGATGGTGCTTGAACTCGCTGCCGAGCAGCGGGAGCACGCCGGCGGTCTTGCCGTGGAAGCCGCCCCAGAACCCCAGCACTTCGGCCTTCCCGGTCGCCGCGTGGGCGAGCCGCAGCGCGGCCTCGACGGCCTCCGCACCGCCGGAGAACATCTGGATGCGGGTGAGCCCCTCGGGCGTGACGGATCCGAGCAGGTTGAGAAACTTGGCCCGCGTCTCGGTGGTGAAGCTGCCGAACGTCAGCCGCTCGACCTGGCGCTTGAGCGCCTCGACGTAGTGAGGATGGCAGTGGCCGATGCTGCCCACCGCGATGCCGGCGATGAAGTCGATGTACTCGTTGCCGTCCTCGTCGATCAACGTGCAGTCGACGCCACGCGCCATCGCGAGGCCCGCATAGAGCGAAAACCCCTGAGAGCCCGAGGCCAGATGCTTGCGTTCCTGGGCGACGATCTGCTCGGACCGCGGCCCCACCTCACGCCGCTCGGTCAACGCTTGCCTCCCGAGAAGCGCAGGGCCAGGTACGACGCGATCGCGGCGGAGGCTTCGTCGCGGTAGAGCGCGAAGCTCGGCCACGCGTTCACGTCCAGGAGCACCAGCTCGCCCGCGGCCGTGGCGATCGCGTCGCCTCCATAGACCTCGAGGCCGAGCGCCGAGGCCGCGCGCCGGACGAGCCGTGCGAGCTGGCGCTGGTCCAGCGGGTTGCCGGACAGCTTCTGGTCCTTGTGATAGAACCAGCGAAACCACGGCGGCTCCCGATGCGGGCCGCCGCCGGCGCCGATCCCGTAGAACTTGATCAGGTCGCCCTCGACGTGCGGCTGGAGCACAGCGCGCTTGATCCCGCGCTGCGGCCAGCCCGCGAAGCGCGCGTCTCGACGACGGCGGCCGTCGTCGCGAACACCACGTCGCCTTCCTGCGTGTTGTGGACGTCGCCGCGCTTCACCCAGACCGGCAGCGCGCCCGGCGTCGGGGTGCTCGCTCGTCGCGACGACGCGGCTCGGGATGAACGGCACGTTCGCCTCGTCGAGGACGGCGATCATCCGGTCACGATAGGTGTTGTGCACGGCCCGCGGCGCGTTGACGTGGGGCACGCCGCTCACTTCCAGGTCCGCAGGCGCTCGAGCACCTCGAGCCGCTCGCACATGAGAAAGACGAAGCGCGGCCAGCTCTCCTCGGACTCGATGACCTCGTCGGCCGTCTTGAGCTCGACGTGAAAGCCCTTCGCTTCCAGGTGCTTTCCCGTCAATCTCAAGATCTCGGTGTCGTCGGACTCCCGGCCCGGCGAGTGGGTCGATTCGCGGAAAATCCCCCAGCACGACTTGTCCACTCGAGTCCTCCTCGACCGATCTATGATACCCGTCCCGCCAAGGCGAGCGTCTCGGCCAGCGCCACGTCGTCGGCTCGATCCACGTCGACGACCCGCTCGATGGTCTCGCCGTACAGCGGCGCGCCCGAGCGCGCCAGCCATTGCAGAAAGTCGCGAAGCCGCGCCAGCCCGGCCGGCGGCGGGAGCGTCGCGCACCGCCTCGGGCACCAGGTACATGCCGGCGGTCACGAGGTCACCCGCTGCGCCGCCGATCTCCCGGATACGCCGCCCCGGCCGCCATGACGACGCGCAGCGGGCTTCTCGTCGGCGATCAGGGGCGTCACGGCGAGCACCGTCGCGTCGAGCGGGCGCCGAGCCGCGGCCTCGACGAAGCGCACGAAGTCCGACTCGACGCACCACGCGTCGACCGTCGTGACGAGCATCCGGCCGCCCGGATGTCGCCGGACCACCTCGCCGAAGCTTTCCAGCGACGACTGCGTCGTCTTGACGATGAACTCGACGTCGAGGCTCGGGAAGCGCGCGCGGATCCAGTCGACGCACTCGCGGTCTTGGCTCGTTGACGATGATCGCGAGCGGCCCGACTCCGCGCCGCGCGGAGATTCCGGATGGTCGACTCGATCAGCGGTACGCCGGCGATCGGCACCATCGGCTTGGGCATCGCGAATCCGCCCTGGCGCAGCCGACTGCCCTCCCCCGCGGCGATGATGCCACCCGCGAACGGCGCGCTCATCAGCAGGATCGCCTCCAGCTCGCGGAGCGAGCGAATCTGCCGATCGTCCCGGCAGCACGGGCTCGCGGCGGACGCCTCGGCGCCGACGAGCCAGATGTGGCGCATCCCGACCCCGCGCGCGCCCGCCATGTCGCGCGGCAACGAGTCGCCCACGAAGGTGGCCTTCGCCGCAGAGACACGCCGAGGGCGTCGAGCGCCACGCTGGAAGATCCGCGGGGCCGGCTTCGTGCAACCAACCTCGGCCGAATCGACGATCACCCTGAAACAGTGAACGAATACCGGCATCCTCGCACACCTGCGCCAGGTTTCCGTAGAAGTTGGAGACGATGCCGAGTCGATAGCGTCGGGTAAGCTCGCGCAGTAGGGGCGTGTTCGCGTCGAGCGTCTGCAGCGCGTCGCTCAGGAACCGCCGCCCGACGCGTCGGCGATGGCGGGATCGGGGAGCTCGAGCGCCGCCGCGACACCGGCGGCGAGGCGTTCGACCGTCGAGCGGAACGAGGTCGTCGCCGGCAGCGTCCCGACCAGCCCGTCGTCGGCCGCGTAGAAGGCAGGATCGAAGCGGTCGGACGCCACGACGGCCCCCTCGTCGCGGAACAGCCGATACATCCGCTCCTTCCAGGGAAGCCCGTCGGCGTCCAGCGTTCCGCCGAAGTCGAACAGCACGGCAGCCGGTCGTTCGCGATCACTGACGAGTAACGCGGTCGAGATTTGGTGGAGGCGGTCGCAACCGTTGCTCAGGTTCCTTTCCGCGTCGATATCACTCACACTGTACCATCGTTTGTCTATTTGCAAATAGCCGAGAAGGCTAGCAAATTGCGCCGCTTGGAAATGTCGGTCTGCGCGATCGCACGCGCCTTGAGGTGAGCGACAAGACCGTGGCGAAGGCTCTGCGCTGGCTATTAGGCACCCGATTCTGCCCCGACGCCGGACACCAGGTTGGTGGCAGGCGCCACGGCACGGACAATAAGGAGGTAACCATAGTCGATTTCGAGGAGAACGTATGCCACGCACATCCACCAGCTTTAAACCCGGGCAAAAGGAATGGGCAGGGCGCCCGAAAGGCGCTCGAAACGGTTCGAGCCGACGCCTGGCGCCGCACTGCAAAGAGCGCTGCGGACGTCGGTCGGCTGCCGACGAGGTCCAATCTGGGATCATGAGCAGCCTCGCGAGGATGACTCTCGCTCAGCTAGTCAAGTTGGCTCAGAGTCGTCCGCAAGAGGCACACCGCTAACCTCCAGCGATCGGCTCATGTCAGACACACATTCAAAACCGGAGGATTCGAAATCGCGTTCGGGACAAAGTCGTCCCAAAAGGTACTCCTCTCCTCCGGTACTCACGAAGCGCAACCTGTTGGGAGAGCAACCGGACGCGTCAGCGAGCAGCGAAGAAGGCCCTGGAGCTGGAGCGAGACCTGGCGAAAGTACAAGAAGCGCTCTGCAAGCAGAGCGGAGCCTCGCGGAAGAAGGTCGCTGAGTTGAGCGACGCGATCGCTGTCCTTGTTGACTTGAGCAAAACCGAAAAAATATTCCTCGGGGAATCCGGAGATCCACGGCCACTTATCATGCGGAGGCCATTCAGAATTCGATTCCTTCGGCCCCCCATCGACCCCTTTCGCCCGGGTGACATGGGCCCAATTCCGGATTTTCGGTGGCCTAACGCCGGCCGAATTTTATGGGGGCGCGGATAAGTACGGGCGGCGCTGGAAGAGTACGAGGAGGATGTTGGAGGTATCCCGTCGTTGGCTCCCGACGAACGAGGAGATTAAGAATAGCTCTCCCTCTCCTCAGGCCGTGAAATTCGATACCTCAACGGTCGTTCTCGAGGGCGAAGAGTTCGAGCTTATGGCTGACGACATCAGGGATGAGCCTTCAGCCACTCGAAAGTTGAGAAAGGCCCCGCGCTCGACCTGAAGGCGATTCGCAAGCGCGAACAGACCGCCGCACTCATGGCCGACTCCCAGGTCCCGTGGGGCCTTCAGGCCCTCAGGCGGGACGGTCAGCGAACAGCGTGGAGGACCAAGCCGAGCTGGTACCTAGTGGTCACAGAAGACCAGATGATCCCAGCTGCCGCGCAGCCAAGCGGGCGAATGCCACGATTGTCGAGGTCAAGGGTAGCCACGCCATCCATGTTTCGCAGCCCGGAGCGGTTGCCGCGCTGATCGAACAGGCTGCCAACAGCGTGAAAATCGCCGGCGCCTACGCACCGGCTGCGGCGACAGCCGTGACCTCGAATCGAAAGGCCGTGGAGCAGGGCGCGGCGTCGTAGAACGCGCCGCGCCCTGTCGAGGCGCAGGCGCCACTTGGACGCATGGGGCAGCCCGACGACATCGCGCCGACGGCGGTGTATCTGGCGTCGTCGGATTCGAAGCACATGACCGGGGAGACGCTGCTAGTGTAGGAAGGCCCGGAACATCCTCCAGATCACCCAGGAGGCCAAGTCTGCCTGAAACTCGGACCTCGCGGATGGCTTCGTCGAGTGGCGGTATGAGCAATCTGGGAGATCGGGAGATGGATAGCCAGGCCGCCGAACCAATTCCTGGGGAAGTCCGGTAAACGAAAGGGTTAGCCTTGCTGAGACTGTGATCGGTGCCCGTCACCAGAGTGGGCAGCGTTCGACGGGATCAACCCGCAGTGTCACCAGACAGCGAGCCTCGCGCCGACAGCCACAGCGGTCGCCAGCGTCGAGCATCCAAGAGCAAACCTCCGCTAGCGCCGACCGTCCCGTATGTCGCACCAGCGCCGGTTGTCGTCGCCGCCCGCCTCAGCGCTCCCCGAGAGATACGCGGAAGCGCTCACCACGTCGTCGTCAGCGCCATCTCGTGACCGGAGAGCGGGATTGCACCAGCGCACGTCGAGAATGTCCAGGCTCGGGTCGGCATCGGGCTCACAACCGGGGCAATATGCGCGCGGACATAAGCGGTGTCCGGAAGGAAATCCGCCAACGCTGCGCTACTCATGTCACCGCACCTCCTCCCGTTACGATGCCGGGCCAGGTCAGGAGGTTTCGCTGTCTACTTCCTCCTATCCCTCAAGACTGCGACCGCGCCGACGTGTCGGCACGTGACTGGATCTCCGACGCGATCTCTCGCGCTAGAGAAGAGAGCAACCGGTTCATCCCTTGGACGAGCGCTTGGTAGCCCTGCCCGGCAACAGGCTCGTTGATCGTGGAGCGCTTCAGGGCGAGCTCGTTGCCGGCCTTACCGAGAAGGCGCCACCGCGCGTCCAGAGTCGCCTGCCGCCCGGGCCAGCCCTCGAAGCGGAGTACCATGACGACCACCTGATAATCGAGCACTCGCGCGACTCCACCGCGCCACGGAAACACCGCGATCCGCTCGCTCCCCACATGGGCGCCGAGATTGTCCGCGAGCACTTGCGCGATCCGCTCTCGAGCGGTTCCGCCCAGCGGTCGTACATCGCGACCGCGACCTCGTCGTTCGCGTCACGCGTGACGATCTGCAGCCGATCGAGATAACCCGGCATCAGCACAGGACCGACGCCGACGGCGACACTTGACGCGGCGGTGGACGTGGGGTCGCGCGGCGACGTCGGCGAGAGCACGTAGTACTTGGTCGGATCGGCGACCGACATGCAGCCTGCCAGGGCCAGCACACCGGCCGTGAGCAACCAGCCGAAGCGGCTGGCTTGGACGCGCATCATCGGCCTCCGTTCGCGCTCGGACGGCGGGCCCCGTACAGTAACGCGCTCGGGTTTCGCTCCAGGTAGTCGGCCAGCGATCCGAGCGCTCGCAACGTCCCGCGAAGCTCCTGCAGCGACTTGACGAGCTCGTAGCCGAGCGCCGAGTCCTGATTGAGCGTCCCGTCCACGCCGGCCAGGGTGACCTGCGCGTGCTCCAATGTCGTTCCGGCGGTATCCGAAGACTTCTTCAACGACACGAGCAGCGGTTCGATCTGTGCGTCGATCTTTGCGACGACACGGTGGAGATCCTGCACGAGCGCCGGGCCCTGAGCGAGTGTCGCCTGGGCAGATTTGAGAGTGGCCTGGGCATCGCTCGAGAGCGGCCCGACTTGAGCGTTCACGTTGGCCGCGAGGCTATCGACCCGCCGGACGAGCCCGCGCCCATCGCCGAGGATCACGTCGAGACTCTTCAACGAGCTTGCGATTTCCGGAGACTTCAGGATGCGTCGCGCCTCGTCGACGGTCGCGGTTATGGAGCGCGCGAGCTCGTCGAGCGGTAGCGCCGCGAGGGCATCGGCGATCTTCTCCACCTTGGCCGTCCACTTCTCGATGTCGGTCGGAACGGTCGGGAGCTCGTGGACGTCCTTGTCGAGGCCTCGCAGCACGATCGGCGTGCCAGGAAAATCGTCGAGCGCAACGTAGAGGACTCCCGTCACGAAGCTTTGCATCCGGAGCTGGGCGCGCAAGTTACGTTCCTGGATCACCCGCCGGAGCGAGTCATCGAGGTCGCGGGGCCGGACACCCTTCAGAACGTCGGGTTCGAGGTCGGCATACACCGTGGCGAGCCAGGAGCCCCACCGCATCTGCACGTCTGTCACGCCGCCGACGCGAACGCCTCGCATGATGACCGGCGCCCCCTTTTGAAGCCCGGTCACGGCGGCGTCGAAGTACATCACGACGCGGTACTTGGTTTTGAACATCCCGATGCCGCCCCATAGGAGAAGCCCGGCCACCAGCAGAATGGAGGCGCCCAGGACGAAAGCCCCGATGACGCTAGGATTGGCGCGTGCGCTCATGCTCTGATGCCTCCTGCAACGGTGTCGCCCTCGCCTCGTCGCAGGAACCTCCGCACCGTGGGGTTGGGGCACTCGTCGCGAAGTGTCTTCGGCGGACCGCATGCGATCATGGTCCGGGTCTCGCCGTCGAGAAACACGCTGTTGTCGGCGATGGCGAAGATGCTCGCGAGCTCGTGCGTCACCACCACCATGGTGGCGCCGAGGCTATCGCGTAACTCCAGGATGAGGTCGTCGAGCCGCCGCGAGCTGATCGGATCGAGCCCCGCGGATGGCTCGTCGAAGAACAGGATCTCGGGGTCGAGCGCCATGGCCCGCGCGAGCGCCGGCGCGCTTCTGCATGCCGCCGCTGATCTCCGACGGGTAGAAGTCCTCGAAGCCGCGCGAGTCCGACGAGCGCGAGCTTGAGCGAGGCGATCTCGCGGATCTGCGTTCGGCCGGAGGTCGGTGAACTCCTCGAGCGGCAGGCCGACGTTCTCCGCCAAGGTCATCGAGCTCCAGAGCGCCCCGCGCTGGAGATGACACGCCGAAGCGCCCGCGCAGGCCCTCCGTTCGCCTCGGGCGTCGCGGTCCAGAAGCTCTGGTCGCCGTAGACGACGTCTCCTCGGCCGGCTCCTTCAGGCCGACCATGTGACGGAGGAGCGTGCTCTTGCCGCTACCGCTGCCGCCCATGATGACGAAAACCTCGCCCCGCCCCACCGTGAAGTCGAGGTCGTGCATCGACACGAAATCGCCGTACGCCATCGTCAGGTCCGCTCACGCGGATGCGTCGTCGCGGTCTGCGCTCAGAATGCCGAGGACGTTGAGTGATCACCGCGAAGATGCCGTCGAGGACGATGATCCAGACGATGCCGTCACCACCGCCGAGGTGGCCGCCTGGCCGACCGCGGCGGCGCTGCGGCCGCGACTTCATGCCCCGCAGGCATCCGGCGAGCGCGACGAGCGACGCCGAAGACCAAGCTCTTGACGATGCCGAGCAGCGAAGTCGCTCGAGTGACCGCCGCTCGAGTCTGCTCGATGTACTCGGTCGGACCCAGACTCAGCATGCCGATGCCGACGACCGCGCCGCCCAGGATGCCGACCAGGTCCGAGTAGACGGCAGAGCAACGGCATCATCAGCGATGAGCGCGAGCATGCGCGGCAGCACGAGGAACTCCATCGGCGAGATGCCCATGGTGGCAGCGCGTCGATCTCCTGGTTCGACTTCATGCGTGCCGAGCTGGCGGCGAAGGCGGCGCCGGTTCGGCCCGCCATGACGATGGCGGTCATCATGCGCGCCGATCTCGCGGGTCATCGCGATCGCGACCAGGTTGGCGACGTAGATCGAGGCGCCGAACTGCTGGAGCTGGACGGCGCCGACGAACGCGAGGATCAGCCCGATGAGAAAGCTGATCAGGCTCACGATGCCGAGCGCGCGCGGACCACAGTCCTGCATGATCAGAAGAAGATCCGAGATGCGAAACCGCGCACGCCGGCGTATCAGGGCGCCGAACGCGAGCAGGCTCTCGCCGAGGAAGCCGAGCCCAACCGTCGCGGCTCGTGCCGTCGTGATCGCGCTGGTGCCGAGCCGTGCCAGCCAGGGCGGCTGCGCGCCGGTGCGACCGGTCTGCCGTTCTGGTACGGCCTCCGCCATCGCGATCAGTCGGCGAACGCCATCGGGAAGCCCGGCGCGGTCGGCAGCTACGCCCCGGGCCGCCATCTCGCCGAGCACCTTGAGCACGAACGTGACCAGTCCCGAATCCCACGCAGCGACCCGCCGGGCGTCGAACGCAACGTGACTGACTCTGGCCGCCTGCAGCTCACTCAGCGCGCCGGACGATTCCGGCAGTCCTCGCTGGCTCAACCAGTGGCCGGCGAGCTCCAGCACCGCGCGGTCCGGCTCGGGGTGTCTGACGGCCAGCGTTGCGTCGGGGACGGAGACCGACGCACTCTTCATGTCGAGCTCGCCTCGCCGCCACATTTTCCCGCTTGTGCTGGAGCGCAGTCAGGACCAAGAACGTCGAGACGACGCGGGCGGACTCCACGAAGGGGTTCCACCGCGAACCCAGCCCGGCGCCATCCTTCGAGCCCCCCGCTGAGCGGATGGAGGTTCTTGTAGCCGTGAGAGCTCGCCCGGAGGGCCATCCGAGCGCTCGTGGCCTCTCTCGGCTCCGCGCAATAGAAGACGATTTCGCTGCCTTTCGGGATCAGCTGATGCGGATCGCGCCGCATCTCCGGAGAGATCCAAAACGCTCCAGGGATTCCGTACGGGTTCGTCTCGACGTCCAGCTGGGTCCTCACGTCGACGATCACCAGCGGGTCGCCGGGGTCCATTCGTCTCTTGAGCTCGACCGGGTCCATGCGAGCTTTCCGGAGATGACGCATGAACCGGCGCCGCCTCGCGTACTTGATTGCGATGTAAAGGATCAGCGCCGCCACGATCGCAATGAGCAGGGCGTTCCGCAAACGCGCGTTCGTCGTCGCGATCACAGCGATGACGTCTGCGAACAGATAGCCGACCATGATCCAGGCTCCCGCCCACAGCAAGGCTCCAGCCGCGGCGTAGAACAGGAAGAAGTCCACGCGAACGGCGACCACGCCGGCCAGACCGGCGGCGAGTGGGTTCACGCCAGGCAAAAACTTCGCGACGATGAGGTATCTCGCGCGATGTGCGGCGAACCGCTCCTTGGCGTGACGGATGAGTGAGTCAGGATCTAGGGAGAATCGACAGAGGGTCTCGAGCACGCGAAGGCCGTGCGAACGGCCGAGCGAATACCACAGCACATCGGCGCCCAGAGTGGCGGTCATCGCCGCAAGAATGGAGACCGTGAGGTCCATGCGGCCGGAGCCCGACAGAGCGCCGGCTCCAAGCAGCATGGGAACCGCGGGAGCGGGCAGTCCGGCCTGCACGGCAAATGCCCAGGCGAAGACGACGGCGGCGCCGTAATGGGCCAGGAGATCAGGCGCCGAGGCCACTGGGAGCCGCCGCAGTTGGCATGGAGAGTCCACCGCTCGAGGCCAGCCGATCCACGGCGAGGGCGAGCTCACGGTAGAGCTCGAGCGCTCCCGCACATGTCATGTGCCTTCCGGCAGCGTCGACCTGCGCGGTGATCGACTGCTCGAAGGCGGTCATCGAGCCGCTGACCTCGCTCAGGACCTCCCCGCCCTGTCCAATGCGATCCGCGAGCGCCTCAAGAACCACCGCAACTTCCTCGTCGAAGCGACTCGTCTCTGCGCGCACGGCGTCCGGACCCTCAGTGGCTGTCGCCGCGTCTCGGGCAATAGCCAGCAGGATGACGAACACGGCCTGGGCATCGGCGGTCAGCCGTTCCACGTCCTGCGCATCCGCTGCGCCCGCGCCGGGCTCGAACTTGGAGGACTCGACGAACCCTTGCACGTTCATCACCTGCTGCATCCACGTCCCGCCGATCATCCAGCGGTCGTGACGCCACCCGGGCGAATTCAGCAAGAGAGCGCAAGACGTCGGCCAGCCGCGCATGCATTCTATCCGCCGCCCGGATCGGCCACAATACGTGCTCCACGACGCCGAAGACGATCAGTCCGAAGGCAACTCCGATCAGTCGGTCGCGGACGACAGTGGCACTGACAGCGGGCCCGAGGTTTTGCAGCGTTGCCTTGTAGAAGGCGAGTCCGGTCTGATATCCGCCGTACGAGATGCGCGGACTGCCGAAGTTGATCCACGCGGCCACCGCCGTGCCGGTCGCGAAGACGAGCCAGAATCCATCAAGACCGTCGACGTTCGGAACCCCGTCACCGTGGAACGACGACGACGCAGAACTTACCCGCATCGCCAACGAACGAACCGCACAACTCGAACAAGAACAAGGAGAGTAGACGACGCCCCTCTCACCCAGGAGCAACGCGACCAGCTTCGCTCCCCCGGCCGAGCCGTCCTCGACGGTCAAGGGTATCGCGTGGAGGACGTGCAGAGCGCGACCACTGCAATACCCGCGAGCAAGGATCGGAGCGCGTTCTGGAGTTACGCGACCGACGAGAACGGTGCGACGGCCGACCTCTTCGCCGCGAACATGGACCCTGCTCGTACCTTCATCCCCGTGCCAGACGGCCAGGGCGGATGGGATCGCATGTCCCTCGCAGCAGCCCGCAACACGCCTGGCTTGATCCAGAAGGATGGGCGAGGCGCCTACCTCCCTTTCCCCGGTAGCTCATCGCCTACCGCGCAGAAGGCGGATGGTGCCGAGCCGCAGACTAACGCGGAGTCAAGCGCCGGGGCTCGGCGGCCGGCAAACCGCCTCCCTGGGTAAAGTCTGGGTAACCGAAAGGGGTTAGCGGCTTCTGCGTCCACCAGGCCCTCGTCGTTCATGGTTGCGGGGGCCTGCATTGAACTGTGGAAGCGACCGCTGAAGTTCGAGTTTTTCGTCAGCTATTGACCTAGACCGCGTCGCGATTCAGTGTGCCTAAAGCAGGCAGACGCCGAAGGGCCTGTTTCGTTCGCCTCCTCTGGAGTGCTCTATCAGCTGGCGCCTCGCGCAAAGTGCTGCTCAGCGGTGGCCGGCACAACCGAACTTCCGATGGATTGCTGTCGATACGCGCGGTGGCAGGAGTCGACAGCCTAATGTCCAGATCGCCATGAGGGCTGTGTACGTTAATTTCTCGATTTGGGTCAAGGTCATGGCGATTCCCTTTCGAGATCGCCATTGTGCCTGGGCGTGGTCGATCACCGCCTACCAGCGATCCTCCCCGACGATCGGTTTGTCCGAATTTGCGGGACCGGACAGTGCGCGCGTCTGGCTGACTGTGGCGGCGCCGGAGCTTGTGCTCCACGAGGCCTCACGCGGCGTCGACGGCGAGCGTCTCTAGAAACTGCTCGGCGGCGACATGGTGCTCGTTTCGCCGGAGCGCACCACGGCGAAGCGTCAACGGGTGGCATTCGAGGCCGCCGAGCAGGAGGCTTCTACCCGAGAGCCCGCGCACGCCGTAGGCGCACATGACGACGCTCGGGAGATTCCGGACCGCATCCGTCACGCGAGCTTCGAGCCGGAGGATGTCCACTTCGGCGGGCCAGCCGGGATGCTCCCACCCAAGGTTTCCGAGGACGCGGACCATCGGCACCCCGCGATCGACGGCAATCCGGACCCGATCCCTGATCTCCCGCAGCATCGCGTCAGCCGGCTGCTGACCGGAGACGGTGTGAAGGCGATCGTGCCGCTCGAGCTCGTTCGGAGCCAGCCCGCGGCGTTCGAGGCCGGCCAGGACGCGCGAGTTTGCGACGGATGTCCCAAGAGGACGCAGACCTCGTCGCGCTCCACCCCCGCCGCGAGAAAGCCGGCCGTCGCATCGAACTCGCCCTCGGACTCCCAGAAGTAGCTGATGTGGTCACCCGGCGCCGCAAACTCTCCGGCGATGCCCAGGGGAACACTGCGCTCCCGCGGCCCTCGATGGTGAAAGCCCCGGGTCCGGAAGAGATCGAGAAGGCGGTCTCTCTCGGCGCGATTCTCCGCCACCTCGCCGCGCCTGAGTTGCCCGAGCGAGCCCACGACGAGCCGCATCTGTGCCAGGTACGCGCCACACCCCGGGCAGGTCCGCCAGTGCGCCTCGCAGCGCTCACGATCAGCCGGGGACAGCGCGCCGTCCAGATAGGCGGTGACGAGCTCCATCAGCTCTTGGCACGCCATGTCGGTAGATGACCCCAAAGGCGGTTCACTCTCCTTCCAGATATGGCTCGAGCGCCGCGCGCACTCTCGCCCGGGCCCGGTGCAGGAGCACACGACCATTGGTCTCCCGAATGCCCAGGGCGTTACACAATTCCTCCGTCGAGCAACCCTCGATGTCTCTAAGCGTCAGCACCAGCCGCTGGTTCGGCGGCAACGCGTCGATCGCCTTCTGGAGCTGCTCGCCCGCCTCCCGGGACAGGAGCCGACGCTCCGGGGAGGTCCCGAGGTCGCGAGGACTTGTCCAGTGGCCGGGCTCGGTCGGGTGGTCCGCGGGGCGGAAGCGCTCTGGGCTGACCGCGGCCTCCAGCCCGCCGACCATCGGCACCGACGCCCGCGAACGGCACCGTCCGCCCTTTGCGTACGGCACGGGTCTTCGCGTGGTTGATCAGGATGCGAAAGATCCAGGTCCTGAGTGACGAGCGGCCCTCGAACGCCCAGATGCCCTGGATCACGCCCACCCAGGTGTCCTGCACCACTTCGTCCGCGATGGCACGATCCGAGATGTAGTGACGGGCCACTCGGCGGAGGCTCGCGTGGTGCTGGTCAACGAGGCGGCTGAACGCGTCCTCGTCGCCTTGGCGAAGTGCCTCGATCAGGCTGAGCTCGGCGTGCGCAGCAGTCTGCCCGGACCCCGAAGCGTTCGCCACGCTGCTCATCCTGACGCAATTCACGCTGTGGGTACGAGACCAAGCTCAGCGCTCCCGCACCTCTCGCGCGGATGGGATCGTACCACAGGCCAAACGGGTGCGCCCCCAGACCAAACCCCCCCCCCCCCCCCCCCCCCCCCCCCCCCCCCCCCCCCCCCCCCCCCCCCCCCCCCCCCCCCCCCCCCCCCCCAAAAAAAAAAAAAAAACTCTGTGAGAAGCGAAGTGCATCAGGACGGTCAGAGCGCGCATCAAAACATCGACGCCGGCGCAACTGGCGCCATCAGATCGAAGCTCGAGCCGTCTCGCTTTGCACAAACAAGAGGCAGGAGGCACGTAGATGAGCACGATCACAGTGAAGGACGGTACGACGATCCACTACAAGGACTGGGGCCCTAGAAACGCGCAGTCAATCGTCTTCCATCATGGCTGGCCACTGAGCGCCGATGACTGGGATACCCAGATGCTCTACTTCGTGGAGAAGGGGTATCGCGTCATCGCGCATGACCGCCGGGGCCATGGCCGCTCCACCCAGGTCAGCGATGGGCACGACATGGACCACTACGCCGCGGACGCCGCCGCGGTCGTCGCGCATCTCG
>CAVRLO010000003.1:0-115578 GCA_963721815.1 uncultured Candidatus Rokubacteria bacterium | reverse complement strand
AGAGGCCTGTCCGAGGACATCCTCGACGAAAAGCTGCGTGCGTTCGCGAACCAGCACGGCGCCGACGCCCTTCCGGCGCTCAGCGGCCTCGCCGAGGGCTCCGCCGACCGCGCGGTGCGCCGCGCCGCGAAGCGAGCGCTCTATCGACTCTCGCAGCGCGGCGTCACTCCCGCGCCGGCGCCCCCGACGGCTCCCGTCGTTCGACGCGGCACACCGCACGCGGCCCGCGCCTGGCTCTCGGGCATCGACGGGAGTGGCTCGCGGGCGGCGTGGATCCTCTTCGAAGGCGCCTACGGCGGCGGCGCCCTCTGCTCGCTCATCCTCAACGACATCGTCGGCATCACCGAAGTCGCCGGCGGCGACATCACGAAGCGCCGGCTCGAGGCCGAGCTGGCCTCTCTGCGCGCCGCGCAGAAGCTTCCATGGGTCGAGACGGAGCCCGCGCGCGCGCTCGGCCTCGTGGCCGAGGCGGTCGAGCTCCATCGCGCACGCGAGACGTCGCCCCCGTCCACGTTCGGGCGCTGGCAGCCGTTCTTCGCGGAGATCGCGCCCGCCGGGCCGCCGCCCGTGGCGGCCGCCGATCCAGCACTCGCCGACCGCTCGGTCGAGCTGCTGGGGCTTCCGGAGCTGGCGGGCTGGTTCCTCGACCCCGAGACCGTTCAGAGCGACGCTCTCGAGGTGCAGGAAGCGCGTGAGAGCCGGCTCGTGGTCTCCGATCAGATCAAGGCCGAGCGGCAGGAGGCGATCCTGGCGCGCGTCATCGAGCGCGAATTCACGCCCGATGCGCGCCGCCGCTGGAGCCGCCGCTTCGCCGAGATGGCCTGGATCTTCGAGGCGACCGCCCGGACCGAGCACGCGGCGATCGCGGCCGCCGCCGCGGCGGCGTTCGCCGAGGGGCAGGGCTCGCTGACGCATCACCCGCTCGTGCGAGCGCTCACGCAGCGGGCGCTCGAGCTCGCCGGCGAAGTCGCCGCCGGGCGGCTCCGGGCCGCCGACGTGAGCCGCAAGCCCTGATCACCGACGTTCCGGGGATCCGCGTCGGTCACGCGACCGACCTCACGGGTCTCACCGGAGTCACCGTCGTGCTGTGCGATCGTCCCGCCGTCGGCGGCGTCGAGCTGCGGGGCGGCGCAAACGACGTCGTCGGGCTTGACTACCTCGATCCCCGCCATCTGGTGCCGACCGTGGAGGGGGTCGTCCTCGGCGGAGGCAGCCGATTCGGCGGCGAAGCGATCTGGGGCGTGATGCGCTGGCTCGAGGCGCGCGGCCGAGGCTTCGCGGCGGGCCCGACCGTGGTGCCGCACGTGCCGGGCGCGTTCATCTTCGACCTCAACGTCGGCGACGGGCGCGTGCGCCCCACGCGCGAGATGGGCGCCGAGGCCGCGGCCAGCGCCTCGCCCGGCCCGGTGGCCGAAGGCAACGTGGGTGCGGGCACGGGCGCTAGCGTGGGCAAGGTCCACCGTATCGCGCGCGCGATGCGCGGCGGTCTGGGCACCGCCTCGCGGCGGCTCGGCGACCTGGTGGTAGGCGCGATCGTCGTCGTGAACGCGGTCGGGGACGTGCGCGATCCTGAGACGGGCTCGCTGATCGCCGGCGCCCGTGACGCGCCCGACAGCGTCCGCCTGATCGACTCCGCGAGCGCCCTGGCGGGCGGCCGCCTGCTCGAGCGGTTCGCCGCGCCCGAGCACACGACGATCGGCGCGGTCGCGACCAACGCGCGCCTGAGCAAGCCGGAAGCCGCGAAGCTCGCGTCGCTCGGGATGCTCGGCTTCGCGCGCGCCCTATCGCCGCCCCACACGGCCTTCGACGGCGATACGCTCTTCGCGCTGTCCGTCGGTGACCTGCCCGCCGACATCACCCGCCTGGGGCTCGCCGCCGCGGACGCGGTGGCCGACGCGATCGTCCGCGGGGTCCGCGCGGCGACGTCGCTGCCGGGCCTGCCGGCCGCGCGCGACCTGTAGCGATTCGCACGGGGAGGCGACGATGCGCATTCGCTTCTGGGGCACGCGCGGATCGCTGGCGACGCCGGGGCCGACCACCCTGCGCTACGGGGGTAACACCGCCTGTGTCGAGGTGGCCGCGGATGACGGCACCTTGATCGTCCTGGATTGCGGCACGGGCGCGCATCGTCTCGGGCAGGCGCTGATGGCCGAGGCCAAGGGCCCCGTGCGCGGCCACCTCTTGATCACCCACACGCACTGGGATCACATCCAGGGCTTTCCGTTCTTCGCTCCGATGTTCGCCGAGGGCAGCGAGTGGGATCTCTACGCACCGGGCGGCGGCATGGGCGAGCGCCTCGAAGCCGTCCTCTCGGCGCAGATGCAGCATCCATATTTTCCAGTCACGCTCGCTCAGCTCTCGGCCACGATCCGCTATCACGATCTCGTGGAGGGCGCCTTGCCGGTGGGCGGCGTGCGCGTGGTCGCCCAGTATCTGAACCATCCCGCCCTCACGCTCGGCTATCGGCTCGAAGCCGACGGCGTCTCGGTCGTCTACGCGGTCGACCACGAGCCGCACATGCGCGACCGGCCCGAGGCCGGCCGCATGGGGTCGCCGGGCGAGACCGCGCTCCACGCCGAGGACGCGCGCCACGTCACCTTCCTGGAAGGCGCCGACCTCGTGATCCACGACGCGCAGTACACGGCGCAGGAGTACCCGGAGAAGGTCAACTGGGGCCACTCGCCAGCCGAGACCGCCGTGGACTACGCCCTTGCCGCGCACGTCCGGCGGCTCGCGCTCACCCATCACGACCCGCTGCGCGACGACGACGCGGTCGACCGGCTCGTCGAGGTCTGCCGCGAGCGTGTGCGGCGCGCCGGCGGCGCGCTCGACGTCTTCGCCGCCGCCGAGGGCCAGACCATCGAGCCGACGCGGCGCGAGACTCGCGCGTCGCGGCCGCGCCGGCGCGCCGCCGCGTCCACCTCGGCGCGACCGTCGCCCGCCCACGTCGTGCTGATCGCGGACGACGATCCCGTGATCCTGGAGCTCTTGAAGGCCACCCTGCGCTCCGACGCGTTCCGGCTGTACACCGCGACCGATGGCGAGACGGCGCTACGCATCGCCCGCGCCGTCCGGCCGTCCTTGCTCCTGCTCGACTGGCTCATGCCCGGGCTCGACGGCACCGAGGTCACCCGCGCGTTGCGCGCCGACCCCGATCCCTACTTCCGCGAAGTGCCGATCGTGCTGCTCACCGCCGAGGCCGGCGCCGAGAAGACGCAGCAAGGCTTCGCCGCCGGCGTCACCGACTACCTGACCAAGCCCTTCAAGGCGCCGTTCGTGCGGGCGCGGGTGCGCGCCTGGCTCGAGCGTGTCGGACCCGATTCCGATCGCGACGCGTGAGCTCGTTCGTCAACGAATCGAGCGAAGGGCGGCGAGCTAGTCTCGTCGGACGATCCTAGCGAGGTCGTCGGCGGCGCCGGACGACACCGCGGGCCCATCGCAACGACGACGACGGATCGACCCTCAGCTCCACTGATTCAGTGAGCGGGCACCAGCAGCACGCGCGTGCGGCGCACACTGAGCCCTTCAGCGCCTTCGTCATTCAGACGCACGATCACCACACGTGTCTGGTGGCGCGCCGTCACCAGGACACGCTCGGCGTGGCCGGGCCCCACGTACCAGGCGTGGTCGCCCGCGGAGAGCCGCGCGCTCAGGACCAGCGCGACGGCGCCGCTCACCGGCCTCCAGCGGGACCGGAGTGGACGGGCGAGCACCCCGAGCAAGGTCACGAAGGCGGCTAGGACCGCCAGCGGCCCGGGCGACACGCTCGGCAAGGCGAGCGTCACGACGCCCCAGATCGCGAGCCAGGCCGCGAGCGCGTCGAGCCAGCGCAGTGCGCGCGCCACAAGGATCCAGCGCTCCACCGCCGCAGGCGGGCGGCGCAGGGGGCTCCGCATGCTCACAGGCACCTCCGAGGTCTTTGAGCCGCGCACTGGATGGCCGCGGCACCTACCGAATCAGGTACCTCAATCCTCATCGGCAGGCAACGCTTCACGGCGTCGATCTCCGGACATGGATCGCCCATCGCGTCAGCGGCGAATCCAACCCACGACCGCGTAGGCGAGCAGCGCGACGACGAGCCCGAGCCAGCGGCGCACGGCGGCCGCGCGCTCGGCCGGCATCGACTCGAGCACGACTGGGTGCAGGCGGCTCGCGATCAGGGCGCCGGCCAGCGCGCCGCCGATGTGGGCGCCGTTGTCGAGGAAGGGATCGGTGAGGCCGCCGGCGATCGAGTAGATCGCCCAGAGCAGCAGCACGAAGCCGACGCGCCGGTCGCGCACCAGCAGCCGATCGCGCTGCCGGCGCAGCAACACGATGGCCGCGCCCTGCAGGCCGAAGATCGCGCCCGACGCGCCCACCGACGGGCCCGGGCTCACCAGCACGCTTACGAGGGAGCCCCCGAGCCCGCTCAACACGTAGAGCACCACGAGCTGAGCGCGGCCGAACGCGGCCTCGCAGACCATCCCGAGGATGTAGAGCGCGATCCCGTTGCCGACCAGGTGCTCGACGCTGCCGTGGAGCCAGGGCGCCGTGAGCAGCCGCCAGGGCTCGCCGGCCACGACGCGCTCGCGCGCGAGGGCGCCCATCGCCACGATCGACTCGCGCGACTCGAGCGCGCCCATGCGGACCTCGGCGACGAAGATCAGCGTGAGCAGGGCGAGCGTCACGAGGGTCACCGGCGGCACGCGCCCCATGCGCCGCTCGAAGTCGATGCGGCGCGAGAGGAGCATGTCCGGCGTGATGCGCAGCGGCGGCTCGGGTACCCTGCTCACCTCAGCGGCGCTCGCCCGTGTCGAGCATGACGCCGAGCGCTACGGCGACCCGCCGGTCAAACGTGCGCGCCGTGTCGCTCGAGAGGTCGAGCACGTAGCGGTCCAGCAAGGTGAACTTCCGGTTGAACTCGCCGAAGATCTCCGCGTCCCGGCCGCGGATGAGCACGAAGTTGGTACGGAGGAATCCGAAGAACGTGCCGATGACCCGACGGAGCAAGGACAGCACGATGGAGTCCTCGATCGCCATCGCCAGCGGCTCGCCGCCTGGGCTCGTCACGTACCACCGCTTGCGAACGATGTTATGCAGGTAGGTCTTGCGAAAAACCGCCAGGGCCTCGCCGGCCGCCGTCATCACCGTGTACGTTCGGGTCACGAGCGCGACGCGCTGATCCTGCGTCACGCGCAGCAACGTCTCCTGGCGCGACTCGTCGCGGTAGATCGTCACGTGGCGGCGCGGGCGCAAGGACATCGAGATCACGAGGAAGACGAACGCCGCCACCGGGATCGAGAGGAGCACGAGCAGGCCGCTGCCGTCACGCCCGATGGCTCCGACAGCGGGGCCCATGAGCGTCAAGGTCGCGATGACGGCCAGGAGATAGGCGACGAGCGTGCGGACCGGGTAGGTCGGCCGCTCGACGTAGAGAATCGGTGTGCCGTCCTCGGCCCAGACCTCGTACTTCGACGTGATCGTGAAGACGCGCTCGCGCAGCAGGAAGACGTCACGGTCGAAGGCGCGATCCAGTCCGGGGGTCGACGGGCGCGGCGCGTTCGGCGGGGGGCCCGCTCGCAGGTTGCGACCGCACGAGGGGCACTCGAGAAGACGCCCCGCGTACTCCGGGCGCAGCTCGTAGACCTCGCCGCACGGGCATGCGACGACGACACCGACGCTCGCCCGGCTCACAGCGTGGACAGGCGCGGCCCCATGGGCATGGATTATACTCGTTGCTGAATCGGACCTGCCGCGCTCTGAACTTTCAAAATCAGCTCGTTACGCACGGGTCGCCCGCCTCGCTGTCCGTCTTCAGGGGTGTCACCCGACCCGGCCGGCCCGCCGCTGGGCGCGATAGGCTTCGGCCGCCCCGAGCGCCTGCCGCTGATCCTCGTGGCTCGTGATGTCGTAACGCTTGAAGACGAGCGGCGACTGGTGGCCGCTGATCGTCATCGCAACGCTCTCGGAGACGCCCGTCCGGCGCATGTTGCGACACGCCGATCGGCGGAGGTCGTGGATGGAGACGCCGGCGCGAAGGAGCGCCAGCCGGTCGGGCCACGGCTCTTCACCTCGGCTATGCCGACCGTCGCGCACGCGGTCCGCCAGTGCCCGTGGGATCTACGCATCACGCCCGGCGGGTCGAGCGGCGGCGCCGGCGCGGCGGTGGCCACGGGCATCGGGGCGATCGCGCAGGGCAACGACATTGCCGGCTCAGTGCGTACCCCGCGTACTGCTGCGGCGTGTTCGGGCTGCGCCCGTCGTACGGGCGCGTGCCGTCGTACAACCCCACGGCCGCCGCGCCGCCGGCCATCGCGTCGCAGCCCATGGCGGTGCAGGGTCCGCTCGCCCGCAGCGTCGCCGACCTTCGCCTCGCGTTCACGGCCATGGCGGTGCCCGATCCTCGCGACCCGCGCGGCGTTCCGATCGGTGTCGGCCCTCGCCCCGCGCGCCCGATCCGGGTCGCGCTGGTGCCGAGGCCCGGAGGCGTCGACGTCCACCCCGCGGTCGCCGATGCCGTGAGCCAGGCGGGGCGCGCGCGCTCGGCCGCCGGCTACGCCGTGGAGGAGACCGAGCCGGCGGGCTTCATGGAGGCGGCGCACCTGTGGCAGAGCCTCGCCATGCCCGACACAATCGCGCGCCTGGAGCCTCTGGTCGCGGCGAGCGGCGACGCCGCGATCAAGCTGTCGCTCGGGCTGTGGCGCGAGGTCTTTCCCGTACGCGATCCGAACGTGTGCCTCGAGGCCCTGGCGCAGCGCTGGCGTCTCGCGAAGCTGTGGCAGGAGTTCTTCGATCGCGTGCCGATCCTGGTTGCGCCGATCTCGCGCGCCCTGCCGTTCGAGGTCGGCACCGACGTGCGCGACCGCGAGACGACCGCGCGGCTGATCGAGGCGCAGGCGCCGATGCTGACCGTCTCCGTCCTGGCCTGCCGGCGATCGCGGCGCCGAACGGGCTCCACGACGGCGTGCCTGTGGGCGTGCAGATCATCGGCGGGCCGTGTCGCGAGGACCTGTGCTTCGAAGCGGCCGCCGTGGTCGAGGCGCACTGCTTCGTGCCGACGCCGATCGATCCGGTGCGCCGGACGGGCTAGCCGATCGCGCCGGCGAGCGCGCGGGCCTGGGAGGGTCCGCCCTCTACCAGACGAGGACGCCGGCTCGCGGTCCGGCCGGGTTCGTCACCGCCAGAGACGCTCGCTCGCCAGTCGCGCTCCTTCCGCCAGCATCCGGAACTTCTCCCACATGATGCTCGGGTGCACGCGCGCGGTGGCGAGGCCTTGCGCGAAGCCGCAGTCCACGCCCGCGATGACACGCTCCCGGCCGACGATGCGCGCGTAGCGTACGATGCGCTCGGCCACCAGCTCCGGGTGCTCGACGCAGTTGGTGGTGTGCGCGATGACGCCCGGGATGATGATCTTCCCGTCGGGAAACTCCAGGTCCTCCCAGACGTGGTACTCGTGCTCGTGGCGCGGGTTCGCGGCCTCGAGCGAGAACGCGCCCGCCTTGATCTGCAGGATGACCGGCGCGATCTCCCGGAGCGGCGCGTCCGTCGTGTGCGGCCCGTGCCAGCTGCCCCAGCACATGTGATAGCGGATCCGGTCTTCCGGCAGGCTGGCGAGCGCGTGATTCAGGGCCTCGATCCGCAGGGTCGCGAACCGGCGGTACTCGGCCGGCGTCGGCGCCGGATCCATCGAGTCGTACTCCGTCACCATCCGCGGGTCGTCGATCTGGAGGACGAAGCCGGCGTCGACGATGGCCCGGTACTCGGTCCGCATCGCCTCGGCGATCGCGTTGAGGTATTCCTCCTCCGTCCGGTAGAAGTGGTTGGCGCGCTGGAGCTCGATCGTGCCGGGCGCCACGGCCGGGATGAACGCCTCCTCGAACGGCTGGCCGGCCAGCGCCGTCTTGAAGTTCGCGAGGTCCGTCTCGAGCGCCGCCTGGCCGCGATACGTGATCGGCCCCGTGCACACCACGTGGACCAGGCGCTGCGACTGTCCGGTCGACGTCGGAGCGCTCTGCTCGCTGCTCTCGATCTCCCGGTACGCCTCGGAGAACCTCGTCCGGTCCCGGCTCCGCGCGCGGCCGCGGGCGGGCAGGTCCGTGCGCAGTTCGAAGCCGGTGAGCCGGTCGGTGACGTACTGCGAGAAGCCGGTCTTCGAGTACTCGCCGTCGCTCGGGATGTCGACGCCGCACTCCGCCTGCAGCCGGACGGCCTCGGCGACGTGACCAGCGAGCACGGCGCGCTCCTGCGCCGTGAACGGCTGGCCGTCCTCCTTGCGCTGGAGGATGTCGACCATCTCCTTCGGCCGGACGAGGCTGCCCACGTGGGTCGTCAGGATGCGGCGCTGGCTGTGCTTCATGGCCTTGCCTCACGCGTGGTCAGAGATTGTCGATCGCGACGGGTTCCACCGGGTCTGCGAGCGGGAAGCCGAGGACGCGCGCGTAGAAGAGAGCTCCGAGTCAACGTCAGCCAAGCACCCTTCTCAGGCATGGTTCTCAACTTTCCGTGGCCAGACCATCGGTCTTCGCGGCCATGATGAAGTCGTTCCGATGGAGGCCGCGGATCTTGTGGGTCCACCAAGTCACCGTGACACGCCCCCACTCGGTGAGGATGGCAGGATGGTGACCCTCCGCCTCGGCGAGGGCGCCGATCCGGTTGGTGAAGGCCAGCGCGTCGGCGAAGGTCGGGAAGTGAAAGACCCGCTCGAGCCGGGCGATGCCATCGCGCTCAAGCAGTTGCCAGCCGGAGGTCTCGCGCCTGAGCTCCGCGATTTCCTCCTCGGTCACCCGCGGCGAGTCGCGGCGGCAGGCGATACACCGTTCGGCGGACAGCGCGCTCATCTAGCGGCCTCCAGGTTCTTCCTTGCGGGCAAGCTACGCCCGCCGAATACGTTCTTCGGGGATTTCCACGCGCTTGATGCCCTTGAAGCTGAAGAGCAATTCGACGAGGTACGTAGGCGGTTCGGCGGTGACCCGCTGGAGGATCGTCCCGAGCGCCTCCTGCACGTTCTGGCTGAAGGCGACGCCCTTGATCGTGAGCCCGCTCAGGTTCACCTTCACGCGCTGGTTCGGCTCAAACACGCCTGAGTCTTTACCGGATCACGTGGTGACCCGTCCGCACCGCGCGGGGCACGGCACATCGGGCCGGAGCCGACAAACCAGCTTCATCAGCTCCCTCCTGCTCCCGCGAAGGCTCGTACAGGGTAGGCGTGGCGCCCATTGTCCGCAACGATCGCGGCTCCCGCCCGCAACCGCCGGACGCACTCAGAGCGAGTCCCTGTCGGGCCCGCCGAAGCGGGGCAGGTTCACTGGCGCCGGTCGCGCTCGTACCCGCTCCCGCCGTAGCCACCCCAACTCCGCTCGTCGCCGTGGCGAAACTGTCCGTGGGTGAACCCGTCGACGGTGGCTTGGACGACAAGCCCATTGCGCACGCTGACAACGCCGGCGATCCGCGCCACGGCGGCCTCGGCCGCCTGGCGCTCGGCCTCGCTCATCACAAGGCCCGTCAACTCGACCGCGCCGCTCGTGGCGGTCACCCTGATGCTGCCGTGTCGCGTGGTTGGGTTGGCCAGGAGCGCCGCACGCGCCGAGGCGGTCAGACTGCGATCGCGCAGCGCCTGGCGTAAGTCGTCCGTGGACGCGAACCGCTCGTCCGCGAGCATCTCGCGGAGCGCGGCGACGGCGCGGGGCACGCTGAGCCGCTCGGTGTTGAGCACGGTGTCGTATAACAGCGGCGCCTCCCAGTCGAGGTGGTACAGGAATCGCACGCGGGCAGCCAGGTCATGGTCGGAGTGCCGCACGGTTTCCAGGGCCGCCTCCGCCGTCAGGCCCTGCTGCTCGATTCGCTTGGCGCGCGCGGACTCGGAGGCGATCACGCGGACCCGCAGGGCGTGCCGGACATCGCGGAGGATCACCGCCGAGGCACGACCGACGAGTACCACGTTGTCTCGAGCGGCCATCTCGAGGATGGTGGCCTCGACGTAGGTCACATAGCGCTGCTGACTCTGACGGAACCGGTCCCAGAGGGTCGGCTTCTCCTCGGTGGCGTGCTTCAGCTCGCCCACGCCCTCTCCGAACGACTCGGCCGCCTTCGTGATGATCTCCCGATCTGCGAACTCCCACCCCAGCGCTGCTGCCAGCGCCCGCCCGATTTCCGTGCCCCCGCTTCCCACTGTCTCGGACATCGCCACGATGCTCATCGCCCACCTCCCGGTGAAAACACGAATGCCCCCGCAGGCCACCGACGTGACCGACGAGGGCGTTGCTGAAGACACGAGCGACCGCGTCCATGCTCCATACAGCGCTTATCACCACTCGGACGTTTCGCCGCGGACTCGAGCGCACATATATAGGCTCAGCCGTAGCGCATCGTCAAGTCCCGCAGGTGTCGAATCGGCGACGGGAGACGCGTCCGATGGGTGGCGCCGGCTCAGCCAACGGCTCGTCACGAAACACCGCATCGGACAGCCCCGCACAGGGCAGACGTGACGCCCCAAAATTCCGCGATTTTCGGGCTGTGGGCGGCGCTGGTAGACAGGTGGCGAGCATGGATTATACTCAGGTCCATGTCGATGCGTGGGAAGGTGATCCCGTTCCCGAGGTTCCCGCCGGAGGCGGGGGGCCAGCGCGATCTGGTCGAGGTGCGCCGGTGCGATCAGGCGGAGGCGCTGGTCCTCAAAGGCCTCTTCGAGAGCGAGGGCATCCCGACCCTGCTCCGATCACGCCTGGCCCATTCGGTCTATCCGTTCAGTGTCGGCTGTCAGGGTGAAGTGGTCGTCCTCGTGCCCGCGAGCGAGGCCGCCCTGAGCCGCCGCCTGCTCTTCCGTCTCGCCCCGGCTCCGTCTACGCCACTTCCGCGATAACGGCCTCGAGCGCCCGGCGCGCGAGCGCCAGCGCCGCCGGCTCCAGCGTAGCGCCGTGGTCGCGCGGCGTGTGATACGTATCGAACGGCACGGGCCGCCGGATCAGGTGGCGCAGCGCGCTGCGCACCGGGCTGAAGACGAACTGCCGCAGCGCCTCCGCGTTCGCCGACGGCACCACCGTGAACCCGTACGCCGGCACGCCGAGCGGCGCGAACGCGCGGTGGTCGCTTCCGAACATCGGTATGCGACCGACCACGTGATAGCCCTGGTCGCGCCGGAGCTCGATCCCCTCGAGGGCCGCGCCCACCGTCCGGAGAAAGGGCGTCTCATCCGCCGCGTCCCAGATCACCACGCTGTCGCCGATGCCGCACAGCTCGAGACTCAGGACGCCGGCGAGCTCGGCGACGTTCGCGTCGAGCACGTAGTGGCGGGCGCCGAGATAGTCGCGCTCCTCGGCCGCGGTGAAGAGAAACCTCACCCGGAGCTTCGTCGGGGGCGAGGCGGCGAGCTGCTCGATCAGATTCAGCAAGATGCCGACCGCGGCCGCGTTGTCGTTGGCGCCGGGGCTGCCGGGCACCGCGTCGTGATGGGCCGCCAGCAGCAAGATCCGCTCACCCGTGCCGAGATCGACGCTGAAGTTCTCTCCCGCGCCTTCGCCGGACGCGAAGCGGTGGCACGCGAACGGCACGCCGCGGGCGCGCAGATAGCGCGCCACCGCCGACTCGCGCTCCACGTTCGACCGTCCCTCGAGCAGCCGCGAGAGCGCCAGCGGCGCGCGGCCGCCGCGAATGACCTCGTCGACCGGCAGCGGCACGACGGGCGGCGTCCGGTCTCGCGCGTTGGCCAGCCGGGTCAGCTGTTTGATGAGCTTTCCGCGGAGAAAGAGGGCGGCGTTGCGCAGCGACGCGTCGCGACTCACAGCGCGAAGAGTGCCCGCGCGTTCTCGGACATCCGCGCGGCCAGGTCGGCGAGCGGCTCGCCGCGCAGCTCCGCGACGCGCACCGCCGTGATCGCGAGGTAGGCCGGCTCGTTTCGCTTGCCGCGATAGGGCTGCGGCGGCAAGAACGGGCAGTCCGTCTCGACGACGAGGCGATCGACGGGAACGAACCTGGCGACCTCCGGCAACGCCCCCGGCTTCGGATAGGTCACGGGCCCCGCGAGCGAGACCAGCAGCCCGAGATCGAGGCACCGGCGCGCGATCCCGACGTCGCCGGAGAAGCAGTGCATGATGCCGCCGGCCTCGCTCACGTCCGCCTCGGCGAGCAGGCGCAAGGTCTCCTCGTGGGCCTCGCGGCAATGGATGAGCACCGGCTTTCGGCTACGACGGGCGAGCGCCAGCTGGTTCTGGAACGCGCGCGCCTGGGCCTCGCGCGGCGCGAGATTGCGAAAGAAATCGAGGCCGGTCTCGCCGATCGCGACGACCTTGGGGCTAGAGGCCAGCCGCTCGATCTCGGCGAGCGCCGCGTCGTCCGCGTCGGCGGCCTCGTGCGGATGGATGCCGACCGCCGCCCACACGTCCGGCAGGCGCGCGGCCATCGCCGCGGCCGCTTGCGAGGTGGCCACGTCGGTCCCGATCGTGAGGATGCGGCGCACGCCCGCGGCCCGCGCGCGCTCGAGGACGGCGTCGAGATCGGCCGCGAACTCTGGGAAGTGCAGGTGCGCGTGCGTGTCGAAGAGATCCGGAGCCGTCACTGGCCCTCTGTCATTCGATGATCTGGAACCGGAGCCGCCCGATCAGCTGGCCCGAGGCGGTCACGACGTCCACCGACCAGCGGCCCTCCGGCACCTCGGGAAACGAGGTCTTGCGCGAGTACGTGCGGTAGCCATCCCGGCGGCCGCCGAGCACGGGCGCCAGCGCGACCGTTTCGATCACGCGGCCGCGATGGCGCCACACGTGACTCACCGACTGCCGCAGGCCCGCCGGCGCGTAGATCGCAGTGTACGCCACGAGCCCGCGCGCCTTCACTTCCTCGGCCGAGATCGTCGTCGGCAGCGCCTCGATGTTGTCGAGGTCTAGGACGTCCCACAGGATCGCCGCGCGCGCCATGAAGAGCGGCGCGGGCGGGATCCACGCGCGCCCGACCGCCGCCAGCGCCACCGCGACCACGCCGAGCGCCACCGTCACCCGCAGTGCCCCCACCCACGTCCGGTCGCCGGCGCGCCGGACGACCGGCGTGATCGCCAGGGAGGCGACGAACGCGCTGGCCAGGAGCGCCCAGATCGGCGGCAGCCCGACGAGCGGCAGCGCGACGTTGAGGGCCGCGAAGATCGACACGACGAAGAAGACGTAGCCGAGCCACGGCCGCGGATGCACGAGCGCGCGATACCACGGATCGAAGGTGGCCAGGATTGCCAGCAGGACGAGCAGCCCGAGGAAGGCCACGTTGCGGGAGGTCAAGGTCGCGCTCGCGTAGTACGCCGGGATCACGAAGAGCAAGAGCCCGTGGTAGAGCGTCTGGATCGTGTAGTCGGCCGCGGTGACCACCAGCCGGCCTGTCCGGCGCCCCGATTCGGCGAGCGGCTGGCGCAGCTCGACGAGCACCGCGAAGACCAGCCACAGGAGCAGCAGGTAGCCGACGATCCAGGCGACGTTCGGCAGCCCGCGGCGGAAGACGAAGAGCGTGAAGACGCCGCCGGTGAGCGAGGCGAGCGACACACCCCACTCGGCGAGCCACGAGAACGCCGAGCTCACACGGGTGGCGGGGTCGTCGGACCGCCCGGAGCGGGCGTGCGCGCGGCGGCGAGGCGCTCGCTGAGGCGCTGCGCGATCGCGTCGCGCTTGAGCATGTCGATGCAGTCGAGGACGTCGCCGGCGGCCGAGTGCACGCGCAGGTGCGCGGCCACCAGGTCGAGGGCGCTCGACCGCACGGCGCCGTCGAGGCTCAAGATTTCGCGGAGCACGCGCCCGATGGACGCGTCGCGCTCGGCCACCTGCACCATCGCGTCCACGTATTCGTCGGGGTTCGGCGCCGGGCTTCTCACGAGACCTTCGCTCCGGGCGGCAGGTCGCGGTCCAGCGAGAGGACGGCGAGCTTGCCGCCGGCGGAGGCGGCCAGCACCATGCCGTTGGACTCGACGCCCATCAGCTTCGCCGCCTCGAGGTTCGCGACGATGACGATCTTCTTGCCGACGAGGTCGGCCGGCGCGTAGTGCTCGGCGATCCCCGCCACCACGGTGCGCTGCTCCTGACCGAGCGACACCGTCAGCTTCAAGAGCTTCTTCGACTTCGGCAGCGACTCGGCGGCGACGACCTCGGCCACGCGCAGCTCGACCTTGCCGAACTCGTCGATCTTGATGCGGGGGGATGTCTTCCGCTGCGCCCACCGCCGCGGGCGCCGGCGCCTTCTTGTCGTCGATGCGCGGGAAGAGGCCTGAGAGCTTCTGGACCGGCGTGCCGGCCGCGAGTCCGCCCCAGACCGCGTCGGCGAGCTTCGGCTCCGCGGTCTGACCGAGCGCGCCGCGGATCTTGGCGGCGGCCTCGGGCAGAAACGGGGCCAGCACGATCCCGAGCACCCTCAGCGACTCCGCTAGGGTGGAGAGCGCCGCCGCGAGACGGTCCTTCTTGCCGGGATCCTTGGCGAGCGCCCACGGCTGCGTCGCGTCGACGTAGCGGTTCACGACGCCGACGAACTCCCAGATCGACGCCGAGCGCCCGCTGGAACGCGAACTCCTCCATCGCGGCTGCCACGTCGGCCTTGGCCTTGGCGAACGCGGCGGCGACGACGTCCTCGGCCTCGGTCGCGCTCCCGCGTTCGGGCACGACGCCCTGGCCGAGGTTCACGATCAGGGTCGTGGCGCGCGAGACCAGGTTGCCGAGGTCGTTGGCCAGATCGGCGTTGAGCCGGCCGACGAACGCCTCCTCCGAGAAGTCGGCGTCGAGTCCGAAGACCATCTCGCGAAGGACGAAGTAGCGGAACGCGTCGTTGCCGTACTTCTCCTTGAGCGCGAGCGCCTCGACGAGGTTGCCGACGGACTTGGAGATCTTGCTGGCCGCTCGAGCGTCCAGTAGCCGTGGACGTTGAGGTGCCGGTAGAGCGGGATGCCCGCCGCCTTCAGCATGCACGGCCAGTAGATCGCGTGCGGCTTGACGATGTCCTTGCCGATCACGTGCTGCACGTGCGGCCAGAACTTCTCGAAGCGTGGATCGCCCGGGCCGCCGAGCGCCGACACGTAGTTGATCAGCGCGTCGAACCAGACGTAGGTGACGTACTTGTCGTCGAACGGCAGCGGAATCCCCCACTCGAGCCGCCGGCGCGGCCGGCTGATCGAGAGATCGGTCAGCGGATCGCGCAGAAAGCCGAGCACCTCGTTGCGATAGCGCTCGGGCCGCATGAAGTCGGGGTTGCTGCTCGATGTGGTCGATGAGCCAGCGCTGGTACTTCGACATCTTGAAGAAGTAGTTCTCTTCCTCGATCCACGTCGAGCGGCGTCTGGTGGTCGGGGCACTTGCCGTCGACGATCTCCTTCTCGGTGTAGAACCGCTCGCAGCCGTAGCAGTAGTGGCCGCCATACTTGCCGAGATAGATCTCGCCGGCGTCCCAGAGCTGCTGGAGGATCGCCTGCACGACCTTCTTGTGGCGCGGCTCCGTGGTCCGGATGTAGTCGTCTGTACTGAATGCCCAGCGCCTGCCAGGTCGAGCGGAACGCGGCCGAGTTCTGGTCGGCCATGCGCCTGGGCGTCACGCCGGCCTTGGCCGCGGCCTGGGCGATCTTGTCGCCGTGCTCGTCGGTGCCGGTGAGGAACCAGACGTCGTCGCCCGGCCAGCCGCCGGTAGCGCGCCATCGCGTCGGCGACGATTGTCGTGTACGCGTGCCCCAGGTGGGGCGCGATCGTTCACGTAGTAGATCGGCGTCGTCAGGTAGCAGGCGGTCACGGCTCGAGCTGTGCCTTGATGTGCGCCCGTCCTTCCCACGTGACCTGATCGATCGGCACCTCGGCCTGGGTCCCGTCGGGAAAGCTCGACGACGACGCTCTGCTTGAGCACGCGGATCGACCTGACCTTGCCCGTCATGCAGCCGCTGGTGCCGCAGTTGGCCTGACACGGGCGAATTCACGCGCGGCAGCCGCGACCGGAGCTCCTCGTAGGTCGAGAACTCGTAGAGCAGGCAGCACTTGAGCCGGCCGCAGTTGCCCAGGAGCCGGTTGTCGGTCAGCGGCATGTCCTGGGTCTTGGCCATCTTCACCGAGATCGGCTCGAAGCGCCTGAGGTGCGAGGTGCAGCAGAGCTGTCGCCCGCACGGGCCGATGCCGTCCAGGACCTTCGTCGTGTCCCGCGCGCCGATCTGGCGCATCTCGACCCGCGAGCGGAGCTCGCGCGCCAGGTCGCGGACCAGGTCGCGGAAGTCGATCCGCTCCTCGGCGTTGAAGTACACGGTCGCCCGGCGCGCCACCGGATGCATCTCGACGTCGAGCACCTTCATCACGAGGCCCCGGCTGCGCGCGACCCGCTGGCAGGTCTCGATCGCGCGCTCTTCGCGCACCCGGCGCTCGCGATGGGCGCGCGCTTCCTCGTCGGTCGCCAGACGCAGCACGCGCGGATATGCGCGATCCTTCTTCATCTCGGGGATCTCGCGCCGTGGCCGGCGGATCTCGCCGATCACGGTCTCGTTCGGCGCCTCGACGAGCACCAGGTCGCCCACGTGGAGCTCGAGGTCGCCGACCCGATAGTCGTCGGCCTGGGCGGTGGGGCGAAGCCGGACGCCGATGAGGTAGTCGTCCATGTCCTTTATCCTCTATCCTATGCCGCCCGCAGGGCGAGCCGGCTCAGCACGATTTCGAGGGTGAGGCGCGGGGCGACGTTGCGCAGCAGCGCGTCGCGCGCCTGACGGCAGACGTCCACCGCGGAGACGATCTGATCGATGGTCCAGCCTTCGGCTTCGCGCGCGAGCTCGCCGGCGCGCTCGCCATCCAGCAGGAGGCCACTGGGCGCACCGGCCTTGGCCAGGAGCAGATCGCGACAGTAAAGCCAGTACGCGTCGACCAGGCCCTCGGCCTTCTCGCGCTCGAGCCGGTCGGTGCGGCGGAACAGCGCCTCGACACCCTGCGCCTTGACCTCGGCAAGCATCTCGAGAGCCTGCTTGCGCCCCGCGGTCGCGCCGGCATCGGCGCGCGGCCCGAAGCGGACGACCTGACAGCGCGAGAGCAAGGTGGCCGGCACCGCCCGCGCCCGCGGCAGGATCAGAATGATCACGGTCGCGGCGGGCGGCTCTTCGAGCGTCTTCAGGAACGCCTGTGGCGTCTCGCCCGTCATCCGCTCGGCTTCGTCGAGGATGAACACCTTGCGGCGCGCCATCGCCGGGCGGAGCGACGCCTGGCGCTCGAGCTCGCGGATCGCCCCGATGCGGATGGCCCGGGCGCCGCGCGGGTTCGACTCGGGCGGTGTCGGCACGATCACGTGCAGGTCGAGATGCGCACGCGCCGAGCTGCCGAGCAGCTCCTCGGCGAACGCGAGCGCCGTCGTCATGCGGCCGGCGCCCGTGGGGCCGATGAAGGCGTACGCGTGGGCGACCCGGTCGCTAGCCAGCGCGCGGCGGAGCAGGTCCACCGCCCGCGGCTGGTCGAGGATGCGTTCAAGCGCCACGAAAGAAGTCCTCGACGATCGCCCGCACCTCGGCCTCGACCACGGCCGGTGGCTGCGACGCGCGGATCAACCGAACGCGCTTGGGCTCGGCGCGGAGGATCTCGAGGTAGCCCTGGCGCACTTTCCGGTGGAAGGCAAGCGCCTCGCGCTCGAAGCGGTCGAGACGGCGCCCCTTCGCGCGATTGCGCCGGAGCCCCGCCGCCGGATCGAGGTCGAAGAGTAAGGTGAGGTCCGGCATGACGCCGCTGGTCGCCCGCACGTTCAGCTCGCGGATCAGGTCGGGATCGACGTCGCGTCCGTACCCCTGATAGGCGACCGTGGCGTCGGCATATCGGTCGCAGAGCACCACGCGGCCTCGGTCGAGCCACGGCCGGATCTTCTCGGTCACGTGCTGCTGGCGCGCGGCCATGAAGAGGAAGACTTCGACAAGCGGAGTCGGCTGGACACCCGGGCGCTCGAACAGGCGACGCACCTCGACGCCGAGCCGCGTTCCGTCGGGCTCCCGCGTGTGCTCGACCTTCCGACCCTGCCGACGAAGCCAGCGCTCGAGCCGCATCATCTGGGTCGTCTTGCCCGACCCCTCGACACCCTCGAGCGTGATCAGTGCGCCGCTCACACTCCGGAACCTCCGGAGGCAACCATAGCACGGCCCCCGATGCCGGGGTCAGATCGCTTCCTCGGCCTCCACGCGCAGCTCGCGTGCGATCGCGCGATGGAAGTGGGCGAGCGCGGGTTCGTGGCGACCGAAGGTGAGGAATGCCTGCGCGCGCGCGGCGAGGCCCCGCTGGACATCTTCGACGACTGGAAAATGCTCGTCGTTGACGGTCCCGAGCATCTTCGCGAATCGGCGATCCCACTCGCTGCGGGCGGCCTCGGTGCCGGCCGGCTCCGGCGTGTAGAGCGACGCCTCGAGCACGCTCTCGTCCGCGCTCTCGCCGCCTGGAAAGATGCGCCACGACTCCAGATGATCGCTGGCCATGACCAGGACCGTATTCGGGAACACGACGTGCACGATCAGCGCGTAAGGAACGAGCCGCCACTCGGCCGCCGGGCGGCCGCGGAGCACGTCGATCGACTTCAGCGGGAACACCAGGCGCAGGTTCGGGCCAAACTGGTCGAAGACACCGATGCCGGAGTGCAGCGCCGGCGCGACGGTTCTGCGGTGCAGCACCGGCACGTGCCACGACTCGAGAAACGTGTCGACGGCGAGCTTCCAGTTCATGCGGCGCCGCAGGGTGCGCGTCTCGTGGCGGTGGTAGCGGGACCAACCGTAGCTCGCCAGCTCGGGTCCCAGCCCGCCGAGGAGAGCGTCCGGATCGAACGCAGCGCCGGGCGTGGGGCGGACCCAGATCAGGCCGTGCCGCTCGACTGCCGGCAACTGGACCAGCCCGTGGCTCTCGCGATCCACACCCTCGAACCCGCGCGCCGTCCCCATCCCGAGCAGCCGGCCTTCGCTATCGTATGTCCACGCGTGGTACGGACAAGCGAAGCTCTGCCGACCGCACCCCGACCCGCGGACGACCTTCGCGCCGCGATGCCGACAGACGTTCAATAGCGCATGCACGCCGCCGGAACGCGCGCGGGTTACGACGATCGGCACGCCGGTCAGGTCGTGGGTGAGAAAGTCTCCCGGACGCGCGACGTCGCACGACAGCGCCAGGACCAGCGGATGGTCCGTGAAAAGCTGCTGGCGCTCGAGCCGGGCTTGCTGGCGGCTCGCATAGCCCGTCACCGGCTCGCGATGCACGCTGTCCATCATCGTCGTCGAGCGCGTGTCGAGATAATCGAAGATCCTCTGGACGAGGTTGATTTCCGTCGAGCGATCCATGAACGGCTCTCCTTAGCATGTCGGGTCGTCGGCCGGGCCGGGCTGCCGCCCCGACACGGCCCGTAGAGCGAATCGAACAATCGCGTCGATCAGACGCGCGTTTTCGTCCTCGTTGCCCGGTGATTCCATCGCGAGCGGGCTCACCAGCCCTTCCATGAAGGCTCCGACCAGGCAGGCGGCGCTCGCGGCGACATCCTGTGGCGGGAACTCCCCTGCCCGGATGCCCTCGGCGATGATGCGCTCGAACGTTCCGTAGTGAATGCGGCGGTACTCCAGACGGACGTCGTCCACTTCCGGGTCGACCGGCTCGGCGAGCACCGCACATGCGAGCCGGCGCCCCCGCAGGGCTCGACTGGCGAAGGCGCGCACCGCCGCCACAAGTCGCTCCGTGGCCGGGCCGCCGGAGTCGGCGATCTCCCTCAGCACGTCGATCTCCCGCTGCGAGACCGTCCGGACGATCTCGGCGAAAAGCTCGGCCTTCGTCGGGAAGTAGCGATAGACGGTGCCGACGGCGACCCCGGCCGACGACGCGATCGAGGCAATCTGCACCTCGCGGAAGCCGCTCTCGGCCACGAGCTGCCGAGCGGCCTGGAGGATCCGGGCGCGATTGTCCGCTAGCCGGGCCTCGACTCGTTCAGTGCGACGGTAGACCATATAATGAGTCTGAATTCATTTCTTAGATCAAAGAGCGATTCAAGATTCATTCTTTGTCAAGCCAGCTTTTCGGGGGCGTCGGACAGGCTGCTGGGCAGGTGACGGCCCGACCGGAGCACGCTCAGCGCGGCCTCGGACGGTTCAGTTTCTCTTGAGACGCACCTCTTCGAGCGGCGCCGACCAGGGGTAAGGATTGATCAGCATCAGCGCGGGCTCCTCGACTCGGGGGCCCACGCCGCTCGGCCAGACGTAGTCCCAGATCGGGCCGAATCGCACGCGTTCGTGGACGAGCTGCTGGATCTGGTGCAGCATCGCCTCGCGCTTGCGGCGATCGGTCACGAGGGACTGCTCCTTGTAGAGCGCGTCGATGTCGGGATAGCCCCCGTATGCGTAGGTGCCTGTGCTCGGGACGTGCTCGGCGATCCGCGATGCGGCGTTGCCATAGGCCGCCGTGGCGCACACGCAAAGCCCGCGGAGCTTCTTGGCCTGCAGCGCCGACGTGTAGGTGGCGCGCTCCATCGACCGCATCTTCAGTCTGATCCCGACGGCCCCGAGATAGCCCAGGATCGATTCGCCCATCGAGAAATATGGCGGAAGCTGGTGCAGCTCCCCGGCGTCGAAGCCGTTGGGATACCCGGCCTCGGCCAGGAGCTGCTTGGCCTTCTTCGGATCGAAGGGATATGGCTCGATCGGCAGCGCGAACTCGAAGGCGCGCGGGACGAGACTCCCGGCGGGCTTGGAGGCGCCGAGCGTCTCGGCCTCGCTCAGCGCCCGGCGATCGATGGCGTAGTTCGCCGCGAGCCGCACGCGCTGGTCGGCCCAGGGGGACTTCGGATCCCACTGATCGAGGAAGTCGAGGAAGAAGGTCGCGATCCCGCCGGAGAAGGCCAGCTTCAAATTCGGATCCCGCTTGATTTCGAGAGCCTGCGGGACCTCCAGGAGATAGGCCACGTCGACCTCGCCCCGCTTGAGCATCGCCGCCCGCGTGATCGAGTCCGGCACGCTCTTGAAGACGAGCCGCTTCACCGACGGGATCTTCCGCCAGTAGCTCTCGTTGGCTTCCATCACCAGCTCGATGCCCGGCGCGTGGCTGACGAACTTGTACGGCCCCAGGCCGATCGGCTGCTTCTTGAAACCGTCGTCACCCACGCGCTCGACGTACTTCTTCGGGACGACCCAGCTCGCCCCGCTCACGAGCGTCCCGTAGAACGTCATGAAGTCGGGCCACGCCTCGTGTAGGTGAAAGCGCACACGGTAAGGGTCGACGACGGCGACCTCGCGAACCTTCTCGTGCAGGACCCTGGATCCCTTCGCGCGATGGAAGCTGAACTTCACGTCCTCCGCGGTGAACGCGTCGCCGTTGTGGAACTTGAGCCCCTCGCGCAGCTTGAATTCGTACACCCGCTGATCCGCGCTCACGGTCCACGACTCCGCCAGGCTGGGCGTCATGAGGTTGCCGGGCATCGGCTTCACGACCGCATCGTGGATCGCGTACAGCACCCAGAATGCCGTGAGCCCCATGAATTCGCCGGGATCGAACCACACGGGCGACAAGGTGACGTACAGCGCCCAGCGCATCTCCCCTTCCGGCTTGACCGGGGAGGTCGGCTTCGGCTGCGCAGCAGCTTCTCCGAGCTGGCCGGCCGTGAGAAGCGCGCACATCAAACCGGCCACGACGACAGCGGACCACTGTGACGTTCTCGGGACAAGGCGCATATCCGTCTCCCCGCCCTGAAGGCGACTCGGTCAGGCCTGTGGCGCGGACCTTAGCTCCGGCGGGCCGTGCCAGTCAACGACCGATGAGCGGAGGTGGGACCGGGTTTACGCCAGCGAGTGGGACATATCCGCGTGCGACTCCAGCTCCGGCCCGGGATGCGGATCACGGTGCTCGACAAGGGCGGAGTGATCTTCCTCGCCCGCCCGGACGCACCAGAGCTGGCGAACCCGTTCCGCACCCGCCGAGGGCAAGCGCGATCGATTCGGCGTCAGCCGCAGACTATAGCGCAGCCAGCCGCTACAGGTGCGTGATCGAGTCCTGCGGCGCGGGCTCGCGCTCGCGGCGGCGTCCGCGCTCCAGAATCTCGCGCGCCAGGTGCCGGCCGCCGAGCCCGAAGGCGAGCGCCAGCGCCAGCACGAGGCCGCCGAAGAGGACGCCGAAGGCGATCAGCACCATATCGCGGCCGATGCCGATCTCGACGAGCGCGGTGGCGACGGCGAAGAGCAGGATGACCCAGCGCGTGGTGCGCGCCAGGAGACGCGCCTGCTGGATGCCCGCGTTGACCGCGGTGATCAGCATCGCCTGGCCGAGGAAATTGGCGGCGAGCCAGCCGACGATCAGGATCAGCAGCGCGGACAAGAGGCGCGGCAGGAAGCGCATGAGCATGCTGGTCGCGCCGGGTGCGCCGGGAATCGCCAGGGCGTCGAGGCCCATCGTCGCGAAGATCACGAAGATGCCCCAGAACGCGATGAGCCGCAGGACCTGAGACGGCGGCCTGTAGATGCCGGCGCGCGCGAAGGCGGAGGTGACGCCCCACGTGCGGCTGCGCTGGTCGAGGTCGAGCGCCTGCGCGAGCCGCGCGACGAGCGTGCCGGCGATCCAGCCCAGCACGGCGCCGAGGATCACCAGGGTCAGCATGGCCAGGATGCTCGGCAGCACCGTGCCGAGGGTCACGCTCATGTTGCGCATGGCGGTCAGGACGAGATCGCGCCAGAAGTCGGCCATGGTCGTGTCCTCCATAGTAGCTCACTCCTTGACGGCGCCGGCGACGAGGCCGCGGACCAGGAAGCGCTGCAGCGCGATGACGATCACGACGGGCGGCAGGCTCGCGAGCATCGACGCCGCGGCGATGTCGCCCCAGGGCACCTCGAAGACGCCGGGAAACAGCGCCAGCGCCACCGGGATTGTCCGGCTCGCCTCGGAGACCGTGAACGTATAGGCGAAGAGAAATTCGTTCCAGCTGAACAAAAACGTCAACAAGGCCGTGGAGGCCAGCCCGGGCGCCAGCAGCGGAAGCAGCACCCACCGGAGCATCGCGACGAGCCCCGCGCCGTCGACCGACGCGGCCTCCTCGGCCTCGATCGGAATCTCGCGGACGAAGCCGGCCAGGAGCCAGATGGTCAGCGGCAACGCGAACGAGGCGTGCACGAGCACCAGGCCCGCCCACGTGTCGCGCAGCTCGAGCGCGCGCATCAACAGATAGAGCGGGCTCACCGTCGCGATCTGGGGGAAAGCCGTGCTGGCGACGATCGCCAGCAGCAAGAAACGCTTGCCCGGAAGCGGCAAGCGGGCCACGGCGTACGCGGCCGGCACGCCGGCCGCGAGCGACAGGAGCGTGGTCAAGGTGGCGATCCCGAGACTGTTGGCGAGGGCGCGCGGCATCAGGCTCTGGGAGAGCACGACCTCGTAGTGCGCGAGAGTCAGCCGGCTCGGCAGCAGCGGCGGCACGCGCAATAGCTCAGCCTCGGGCTTGAACGACGTCAGGAGCTGCCAGAAGAACGGGATCGCGTAGGCCGCGAGCGCCAGGATCACGACGACGTCGGCGAGCGCGCGCATCCTGGCTCTCACGCCGCGACCGTGCCCGTGCGCAGGAGCCGCAGGTACGCCCACGCGATGGCCATGACCAGCGCGAACACGACCACGCTCACCGCCGAGCCGAAGCCGAGCTGCAAGGTCTGGAAGAGCGCCCGGTACGCGTACACCGTGAGCGTCTCGGTCGTTCCCGCGGGGCCGCCGCCGGTCAGCACGAACATGATGTCGAACGCGCGCAGCGCGTCGAGCGTCCGGAACAGCACGGCCAGGAGCAAGATCCGGCCGAGCAGCGGCAGGGTGATCCGCGTCAGGGTCGCGATCCGGCCGGCGCCGTCCACCTGCGCGGCCTCGTAGACGTCGGGTGGAATCGCCAAGAGCCGCGCGTAGCAGAGGACGGCCACGAAGGGCATCGTGCGCCACACGTCGGCGAGGATGACGGCGGGCAAGGCCGCGCTCGGGTCGCCGAGCCAGTTGATGGCGTGTCGGCCGAGCGCCACGTTGATGAGGCCGGCCGCCGGATGATAGAGCCACTCGAAGAGCTTCGCCCCCACGACAGCCGGCATCGCCCATGCCAGGAGCAGCAACGAGAGCGACACGCGGCGGCCGCGTTGCTGGGTGTGGATCGCCAGCGCCGCCGCCACGCCGAGCACCACCTCGAGCGCGACCGACCCGAGCGTGAACACAACGGTCGTGCGCGCGGCGCTCCAGAAGCGAGGGTCCACGGCGAGGAAGGCGTAGTTCTCGAAGCCGGCGAAACGCGAGATCTCGAAGATCGGGATGCGCTGCTGGAGCGAGAGCCAGAGCACCCAGAGGCCTGGATAGACGGTGAGCGCGCCCAGCGCCAGGACGGTCGGCGCCACACAGACGAGCGCGCGCCGCTGGGCGGCGGCCTCGCGGCCGGTCATCGGACCGCCCGGAGAAAATAGTCGAGGCGGGTGCGCGCGTCCGCGATCGCGCGCTCGGGCGACTTCACGCCGACGAGCGCCGCCGAGAACTCCGGCTGCACCGTCGCCGAGAGCAGCAAGTAGTACGGTACGACGGGGCGCGGACGTCCGGCCAGCGCCAAGGTCTGCAGCCGCTCCATCGCCGGGTGACTACGCACCACCTCGGGATCGCGGTAGAGCGACTGACGCGTCGGCGAGAGCGCGGCGCCCAGCGCGATCGCGCGCTGAGCCGCCTCGCTCGTGAGATGCCGCGCCAGCGCCACCGCCAGATCGGGATGGCGGCTCTGGCTCGACACGCCGAGGTGCGCTCCCCCGGTCGAGCCGGCGCCCGGCTCGCCGTCTGCCCGGCCCGGCAGCCGCGCGAACGCCACCTTGCCGCGCACCGCCGAGCCCTGCCCCTGGAACAGATCCATCGCGTAGGGCCAGTTGCGGAGGAAGATCGCGTGGCCGTCACCGAACGCGCGGCGCGAGAGCTCCTCGTCGGCGGCCGTCGTCCAGGCCGGGCTCACACCCGTCTCGATGAGGCGGCGCAGGAATCGCAGGGCCTCGGCCGCGCGAGCCGGCTCCGGGAAGATCGCGCCGTCCTCGGCGGAGAGCCTCGTGCCGTTGGCCCAGAACGCCTCCAGCACGTTGACGACGAGCCCTTCGTACTGCTTGCCCTGCCACAAGTAGCCGTCGAGCGCCGGGTTCCGCTCGCCGGCGCGGATACGGTGCACCTGCTGGACGAGCTCCTCGTAGGTCTCCGGCGGGCGCAGGCCGTACTTGGCGAGCAGGTCGGCGCGATAGTAGAGAAGGCCGACGTTGAAGTTCCACGGCAGCGCCCACACGCGGTCGCGGTAAGTCGCCGAGGCGACCGCGCTCGGAAAGTAGGGCGCGAGCTCGTCGGGCTGCAGACGGCTCGTCAGGTCGAGGAGCCATCCCGCGCGGGCGAACTCGGGCACCCAGATGCAGTCGAGCATCATCACGTCGAAGCCGGGGCTCCGGCCCTCGAGGTTGATGACGTAGAACTGGTGCTGATCGTCCGACGCCCATGGCAGGGCCTCGCCCTTGACCCGCACACCTGGATGGGCGGTCTCGAACTGGCGCAGAAGACCCGGCAACGGGTCGGCGTTGCCGAGGATGCGCGCGTACTTGAACACGAGCGTGACCGCCCCGCTCTCCTGCCCGGCCGCACAGCCGCCGAGCGCCAGGAGGCAGATCACCAGCACGAATGGCCGCGCGGTTTGCCGCAGCCGCGTGGTCACGACCCGTGCTCGCGGGTCAGCAGGCGCGCCAGTCCGCGCAGCGGAATCCCGAGCCAGGCGGGCCGGTTGTCGAGCTCGTAGCGCACTTCGTAGAGCGCGCGATCCAGCTCGAACACCGACGAGCGCGCGCGAGAACGCCGACGGCGATCTTGGCAAGAGGCGCGTGGGCACCCGCGCGATCTCGTCCAGATAGCCCTCGAGAAACGCCGCCGTGGCGCGCCGCACCCAGCGCTCGCCGGCTTCTGACGGCGTGCCCGTCGGCGACAGCGCGGTGTGCACGGCGTAGTCGAGCGAGCGGAGCATGCCGGCCACGTCCACCAGCACGCACTGCTTGCGCCGGCGCTCGGCGACGGGCCGCGCGGGCTCGCCCTCGAAGTCGAGGATGACGAAGCCGGCGTCGGTGCGGAGCGTCTGGCCCAGGTGGTAGTCGCCGTGGACGCGGATCTTCGCGCACTGCTCGGCGCCGAGCGGTCGTAGATCTCGCGCCCGCTCGATCAGGTCGCGTTCGCTGGCGAGCAAGGTGCGCGCGTCGGCCGCGATCTCCGCCGGCAAGGTGTCCAGGCGCGCGCGGACGGCGCCGCACGTCAGGCGCACGTCCTCGGCGACGCGCTCGCCCCATGTGCTCGCATCGTCGGCCGTGATCGACTCGGGCGCGAACACGGGGTCGCTTGTGTCGGAGGCGAGCGCCCCGTGCAGGGCCGCCGTCACGACGCCCAGACGGGACAGGTCGCCGAACACGGCGTCCGACGCGTCCCCGGCCGGCTCGGAGCCGAGCCGCTTCAGCTGATCGAGGGTCCAGCGCCAGCCGTCGCCGTGGCTCGGGACAAAGCGCTGCACCATCGCCAGGGTCGTCGTCTCACCCGTTGCCGACGCATACTCGATCGCCCCGGCCAGCGGCGGCACGTGCGGGAACCGGGCACGGGACGTCAGGAACTCTCCCACTTCGTAGTCGAGGTTCGGCCCGGGCTGGACCTTTCTCAGGGCCTTCACGATCAGGACGTCGCCGTAGACGACGGACGTGTTGGACTGCTCGCCGGTCAGCCGCCGGGGCGCGGGCGGCGCCGCGGGCGCGAGGCGCGGGAAACGGTCGGTCCGAGCGAAGCGGACCGTCCCACCGCGCACCGTGGGCAGCGCCGACTCTCGCTCGAACGCGGTCAGGAGCTCGAGACAGAACCCCGGGTGGTCGAACGCGTCGCCCGCTCGCGCCGGCGCGCCGGCGAGATCGAGCGTCAAGGACAAGGTGCCGGCGGTCCCGCCCGCGTCGACATCGAGGACGAGCGGCACCGCGTACGTCTCGTTCGGGCCCTGCGCGAACGTCACCTCGACGAGGGTGAGCCAGGCGTGATCGCCCAGCACACCGCAGTCCACGAGCCGAGCGCCGGTGATCGCGCGACCCTTGGCGCCGAACCAGCGCTGGCGCGGGAGCGCCTGAGGCAGCTCGCCCGCAACCGCCCGCTCGAGCGCGGCGGCGATCCGTGCGGGATCGCCGTTCCGTGCTTCGTCAGATCGCCGTCCGCTCGATTCCAAACGGCTCATCGCCGTCGCCTGGCCGCTCCAGCCGGAACCAGTAGAAGCCGTGGGGACCCAGGCTCAGGAAGTAGGGCGCCGTCCGGATCGCCGGAAATCTCGTCGTGCCCAGCATCTCGATCGGCGTGGCGCCGGCGAAGGCCGCCAGGTCGAGCTCCACCGGCTGGGGCGCCGCCGAGAGATTGGCGACGATCAGGAGCGTCTCGCGCCCGTGCCGGCGCAGGTAGGCGAGCACTTTCGAGTTCCGCGGGCGCAGGAACTCGATGCTCCCCCGTCCGAACACGGACGACGTACGCCGCGCCGCCAGCAGGCGCCGCATCGTGTTGAGGAGCGACGACGGCTGCCGCGCCTGCGCGGCGACGTTCACCGCCTCGTAGCCGTAGACCGGATCGGTGATGATCGGCAGGTAGAGCTGCCCGTGCTCGACCGCCGAGAACCCGGCGTTCCGGTCCCGCGACCACTGCATCGGCGTGCGCACGCCGTTCCGGTCGCCGAGATAGACGTTGTCGCCCATGCCGATCTCGTCGCCGTAATAGATGATGGGGCTGCCCGGCAGGGTCAGCAGCAGGCAATTCAGGAGCTCCACGCGACGGCGGTCGCCGTCGAGCAGCGGCGCCAGCCGGCGGCGGATGCCGAGGTTCAGCTTCATGTCGGGCGTCGTGCGCGTAGGCGTAGTACATGAACGCGCGCTCTTCGTTCGTCACCATCTCGAGCGTCAGCTCGTCGTGGTTTCTCAGGAAGAGGCCCCACTGACAGGCAGGCGGGATCGGCGGCGTGTGCGTGAAGATGTCGGTGATCGGCCGCGTGTCCTCGAGACGCAGGCCGAGATAGAGGCGCGGCATCAGCGGGAAGTGGAAGGACATGTGGAACTCGTCGCCGTTGCCGAAGTAGGGGCGCACGTCCTCGGGCCACTGGTTGGCTTCCGCCAGCAAGATCCGATCGCCGCCGTACTCCTGATCGATCACCGCGCGGAACTCCTTGAGGATCGCGTGCGTCTCCGGCAGGTTCTCGCAGCTCGTGCCCTCGCGCTCCACGAGGTACGGCACCGCGTCGCAGCGGAAGCCGTCGAGGCCGCGGTCGAGCCAGAATCGCATCACGTCGAGCATCGCGCGGCGCACCGCGGGGTTGTCGTAGTTCAGGTCGGGCTGATGGCTGAAGAAGCGGTGCCAGTAGTACTCGCGGCGCGCCGGATCCAGGGTCCAGTTCGACTTCTCGGTGTCGACGAAGATGATGCGGGCGTCCGCGAAGCGGCGGTCGGACGAGTTCCACACGTAGTAGTCGGCGTACGGCGAGGCCGGGCTCGAGCGCGAGGCCTGGAACCACGGGTGCTGATCCGAGGTGTGGTTCATTACCAGATCGGTGATGACGCGGAGATCGCGCGCGTGTGCCGCGTCGAGAAACTTCTGGAAGTCCTCGACCGTCCCGTACGACGGATGGATTCCGTAGAAGTCGGCGATGTCGTAGCCGTCGTCGCGGAGCGGCGACGGGTACATCGGCAAGATCCACAGACAGTCGACGCCGAGCTCCTGGATGTAGTCGAGGCTCTCGGTCAGCCCGGCAAAATCGCCGATCCCGTCACCGTTCGCGTCCTTGAACGCCTTGACGTGCACCTCGTAGAAGACGGCGTCCTTGTACCAGTCCGGCGCGGCGTTCTTCGTCATCGCCAGCGGTCCACCAGGTAGGGCTTGGCCCGCTCGAACGCGTCGCCGACGGCGGCCAAGGCGCTCTCCGCCGCCGCCGCGTCGCGCCGGCGCGTCGCCAGCACGAAGGCGGCGGTGCGGCCGAGATAGAGCGGCACCAGAGAGCGCAGCAGATGGTCGCGGTACACGACGCTCCAGTGATAGCCCAGCGCGAAGTCGTAGACCACGCGCGCCCACAGATGGTCCGGGAAGCGGAAGCGCTCGACGTCGTCCGTCTCGAGGCTCAGCACGTCGCCCAGGGTCTCGGGCGCCAGGACGTGCTCCCAGATCGTGCCGAGGTCGCGCAACCCGCGGGTGAAGGCGCCGACCATGCGCTCGACGTCGATCTGCACCGCCTCGTCCGACGGCAGGACCGGCGGACCCTCCGCCGGAACCGGCGCCCCGGCCGCGGTCGCGAGCCAGAGATCCTCGTAGCCTTCCATAACGGCGAAGACGGCGCCCAGGGTTTGCGCGACCATCGTCGGCAGGTCGGCGGTGCGTGTGCTCGACTCGACCCGCCAGCGGCCCAGCCGCGCCTCGTGGATCGACAGGCTGTCGGCGACCGCGGTGCCGGCTGATCCAGAGATCCGTCATGCTCCGGCCGGACTCGGGCCACCGCGGCTCGGTCGCCAGACGCTCCAGGAGGCGTGCCGATAGCGCGCGCGGCCCGGACAGCGGCTGGTGGAGGCGCCGGCCGAACAATGCGCCGACGAGCGGCGCCAGCACGAGGTTGGTGATCGTGCCGTCGTACCGGTGGCGCGCGTGAATCGGGCAGCACCAAATCCGCGCCGTGCTCGAGGACGGGCCGGAACAGGCGCTCGAGCCACTCGCCGGTGATCGACGTGACGTCGGCCTCGAGCACCAGCAGGGCGCGAACGCCGAGTCGCCGCGCCACGCCGACCGCCAGGCGCAGCGCCGCGCCGCGGCCGGGCACGCCGTGGAACGGCACGGCGCCGAGCTGGGCGGCCGGCGCCTCGTGCTGGGCCCGGACGAAGGGCAGCCCGCTTTCGGCGAGCCGCTCCACAGTCGTGTCCGACGAGCCGGCGTCAGGGTCGATCAGCACCGCCGCCGTGCCTGTGAAGTGCTTCTCGAGACCGCCGCGTACGGCGTCCACGACCGCCGGCACGGTGGCGGCGTTGTTATAGGTCAGCACGGCCACCGCGAGCTCCGCCGGCGGCAGGCCGTCGAGCTGCCGGTCGACGTCGCGCGGGAGCTCCGGGCCGACGGCGACGGCGCTCATCGCGTCAGATGGACCCCGAGGGCCAGATCGTCGGCCAGCTCGCGCGTGAGCAGGAACGAGCGCCGGACGTGCTCGCGTCCGGCCGCGCCCATGCGCGGGATGAGCTCGGGATTGTTGAGGAGGTGGCGGATGCGGAAGGCCGCGCCCTCGACGGAGTGGACCGTGTAGCCCGTCACGTTCGTGATGATCTGCTGCGCCAGGCCGCCCGCGTAGCCGCCGACGACGGGCTTGCCCTTCCACATCGCCTCCGCCGGGCCGAGCTCGAACCCGGCGCGCACCGACTTCTGGAGCACGATCGTGGCGGCGCGCTGGAGCGCGTTGACCTGGCGATGGGCCTCGGGCGGCAGCTCGAGCACGACGACGTCGCGATCTTCCTGGGCGGCCTCGAGCAGATGGGACATGAGCTCGAGCCGCTCCGGCTCGCCGTCGGCCGTCCCGGCCAGCACGAGCCGCACGTCGTGGTGCTTCTTGACGAGCCGGTACGCGTTCACGACGCCGAGCGGATCGTACGCGCGTGCGAACCGCGCGACCTGCACGAGCAGCGGCTTGTCGCGCGCGACGCCGAGCGCCGCGAGGATCTCGCTGACCTCGCGCGGGGCGAGGTCGCGGTTGCGCTCCGAGAGCGGGTCGATCGACGGCGGGACGACGTACATCGGGATGGAGAGCCGTCCCTCGAACCCCGGCAGCGCGAACACGGCCGCGTCGTACTGATCGGCGAACTGCCGGAAGAAGGTCCACGGCCCCGCCTGCGCGGACGAGCAGTCGAAGTGGCACCGCCAGACCCATCGGCCACCCGTCCGGGCGCTCACGAGGCTCGCCGGCTGGCTGTCGTGCACCAGGGTCACGTCGGCGCCGAGGTCGAGCTTCTTCGCGTTGAGCCCGTTCATGTCCACCCAGCGGGCGAGCCCGTCGTCGCTGAGTACGCGCTCGGCGCCCTCGAGCGCGGCCTGCAGAGTCCGCGCGGTCGCGTAGTAGGCGGAATCGCCGCCGGTGACTTCCCAGCGTGTGTCGACGCCCAGCTCGCTCAGAATCGGCACCGCGGCGCGCAAGGTCTCGGCCGCGCCGCCGCCGAGGCGCCCGCCGGTCACGTGGAGGAAGCGCCGGCCCTTCACCTGCTCGGCGAGCTTCAGGATGAAATCGACCGCGCCCGGGATCGCCACGCGCCGGTACTCGTCGATCCGGCTCATCGCCGCGCCTCCTCGAGGGCCACGTCGACGAGGCCGAGCAGCTGTCCGCGGATCCGCTCGAGGGTCGTCAGGTAGGGGTCGATGCGCTCGAACCGCTCGGCCAGCGCCGGCAGCTCGAGCGAGTCGCGCAGCCATTCGCTGAAGGCCTCGGCGCGCCGCTCGCGGGCTCGTGTCTCAACGGTGTGCAGATAGATCGCGCTCTCGTCCACGGTCGCCAGGCCGGCGCGGAACTCGACGAGCGTCTCGGCGGCGACGCCGAGCGGCACCTCGACGACGTGCGATTGCTGGAAGTGAAATCCGCGGTCGAATTCCACGCGGCCCTCGGCTTCGCGGCCGCGCAGATGCTCCTGGAGGATCGTCACCAGGTACTCCCGCAGCGCCTCGACGGTCGTGAACGAGAACGGATCGACGACGGCGAGCCGCTCGGCGAGCGCGCGGTCGCCGACCTCGAGCGCGGCCCACCGCGCGAAGTCGTTGCCGTAGGCGGTGGTGAACGCCCGATGACGGAGAAAGTAGCCGAACGTGTGAAAGAAGATCGAGCCGGCCGGCACCTCGGCGATCCGATTCATGAGCTCGCGCTCGTCGAGCGCGTGCACGTCGAGCGTCTGGCGCAGCTCCACGCAGCCGGCGAACCGGAACGGACGCGTGGCGGTGCGCGGCGTCATCGCGTCACGATGCGACGGCCGACGCCATCCGGTGCAAGAGCGTCTGGACGTCCCGGACGCTTGGCACGCGGTACTCGGCGACGGTCCGCCTGGTCCCGACGTGGATCGTGAGCGCGCGGTCACGGAGCGCCGCGAACGCCATCTCGTCGGACGTGTCGTCACCCGCGTACACGATGACCGCGCGCCGCGACGGCAGGCTGCGCACCATCCGGCTCACCATCCACTGCGCCGCGGTGCCCTTGTCCCAGCCCACCCGGGGCACGAAGTCGAAGACCAGATGGCCGGCGACGAGCGTCAGATCGGGGCGCCGGCGAAGCACCTGCTCCGCGATCTCGCGGACGGCGCGGCGCCGCGACGGCCGCACGTGGCGGTAGTGCAGGCTCACCGCCAGCCCCTTGCACTCGAGAAGGGCGCCGGGCACCGACGGCAGCACGGCCGCCAGGGCGCGCTCGGTCGCCGCGACACCCGCCCGATCGGCGCGCGGGTGGCGGAAATGGAGGCGGCCGCCGTCGATCTCGAGTCCGTGGCAGCCGCCGTACACGACCCCGTCCAGCGCGACGCGCGCGCGCAGATCAGCGAGGCCCCGACCCGAGAGGATGGCGAGACGAGCCCGGTCGGACGCGGCGAGCCGGGCGAGCGTCGCGCGAACCGACGGCGCCAGGACGGCGGCGCCGGGCGAGGAGACCAGCGGGGTCAACGTGCCGTCGTAGTCGAGGATCATCACCAGACCGGCGCCATCCCCGAGCGCCCGGTCGAGACGGTTGAGGAGACGCACCGGGAGACTCAGGACGCCTTCGCGCCCGTGGACTCGACGGGGATCCGCGCCAGATCGCTCAGCAAGAGCCCCGCCCACCGATAGATGTTGTGATCGATGACCGAGTGACGCATCCGGATCATCCGGGCGCGCCGCTCTTCCGGCGGCATCTCGAGGGCGGCGCGCACCGCCTCGGCCATGCCGGCAAGGTCGTACGGGTTGACGATGAGGGCGTCGCGCAGCTCGTGCGAGGCGCCGGCGAAGCGGCTCAGGATGAGCGCGCCGTCTTCGTCGTCGCGCACCGAGACGAACTCTTTCGCCACCAGGTTCATGCCGTCGTGGAGCGACGTCACCATGCAGAAGTCGGCGTGGCGATAGTAGGCCCAGATATCGCGGTGCTCGTGGTGCGCCTTCAGGTAGAGGATGGGCCGCCAGGTCTTCGTCTGGAACGCCTGGTTGATCTCGCGCACCCGGTCCTCGACCTCGCGCTGAATCTCCTGGTAGCGATCGATCATGCCGCGGCTGGGCGCCGCGAGCTGCACGAAGACGAGCCGCTCGCGATACTCGGGATAGGTCTCGAAGAAGAAGCGCAGCGCGCGGATCCGCTCCGGCAGCCCCTTGGTGTAGTCGATGCGCTCGACCCCCACGCCGAGAAACTCCGCCGTGATGCCCAGCCGCTTCAGGAGCTCGGCACGGGACACGCGCGGCGGATCGTCGACGAACTCGGGCGCCACGCTGATCGGGAACGGCTTCACGGATGTGGTGTGCTCGCCGCGGGTGACCGCGAAGCGCTCCCAGTCGGTGCGTGCCTCGAGCGTGCGGTCGACCGTCTCGAGAAAGTTGTTGCAGTAGTACTGGGTGTGGAAGCCGATCAGGTCGGCGCCGAGCATGCCGAGCAGCAGCTCGCTCTGCCAGGGGCAGATCCCGAAGGCCTCGAAGTTCGGCCACGGGATGTGCCAGAAGATCGCGACGCGCGCGTCGGGGCGCTCGGCCTTGATCAGCGCCGACAGCGGCGCGAAGTGATAGTCCTGGATGAGCACCAGCGGCGACTCGGCATCCTTGATCTGGTCCAGGACCGTGTCGGCGAACTTCTGGTTCACCTCGAGGTAGTACGACCAGTCGTCGGGCCGGAACACCGGCCGCGTGTGCACGATGTGGCAGAGCGGCCACAGCCCCTCGTTCGAGAAGCCGGAATAGTATCCCTGCTCTTCCTCCTTCGTGAGCCACACCCGCCGGAGCGTGTAGCGCGGGTCGTCGACCGGCACGCCGATGCGGCCGCGGCCGTCCACGGTCTCCCGATCGGCGTCGCCGCTGCCGTGCGCGACCCAGACACCGCCGCAGGCGCGCATCACCGGATCCATCGCGGTCACCAGGCCGCTGGCGGGCGCCTGCGTCTGGATCTGGCCGCCTCGCCACACGTGGCTCACGGGCTCGCGATTGGAGACCACGACCAGCAGGCGCCCGTTGAGCTGCATCTGGATGAACTGCTTCAGGCGCTCCTCGGTCCAGATGCTCTCCCCGGCCAGCCGCAGCGCGGCTTCCTGCTCGGCGGCGGCCTGTGCCCGCTGCATGCTCCTCGCCAGGCGCGAGACCTCGAGCGCGAGGGGCCCGAACATGTTGGCGTCGACCACGTTGCGGGGCGGCGGGACCGGTCGCCCGCTCCGGAGCGCCCGCGTCCATTGCGAGATTTCCTCCATCGGACGGGTGATGCTGAACTTCACGACCAGCGCGATGATGATCGAGATCACCAGGGCCAGGACGAGGAACCGCACCGCGTTGTAACTCCAGCGATCCCACTCCGCCCGCTCCAGGTGCGAGGCGTCCTGGAGGACCGCGATGGCCCCGACTGGCTGGTCGTCGGCCAGGATCGGCGTCGCGTAGATGTAGCGCGTGCGGTCGCCCAAGGTTCGGTAGCCCTGGGTCGCGGTGTTGCGCGAGATCGCCTCGGTCACCTCGGGCAGGGACGGCGGCAGGATCGGCGCGACGTCGGGGCTGGCGAATCGCTGGTTTGCGAACCGGTCGTAGACGACGATGCCGCGCTGCGACTGGCCGAACTTCTTGACGATCCGCTCGAGGGCGGCCGGCGACTGCTTGGCGGACGACGCCTCGATCGCGTCGGTCAGCCCCTCGGCGATCAGCATCGCGCGGCGCTGCAGGTCGCCGGCGAGCCGATCGCGCTCGTCACGGATCTGGAGATACGCGAAGATCCCGATGACCAGCATCACCGAGAGCCAGATCGCGCTGACGAGCCGCAGGGTGAATTTCATGTCCGGTCAATCGGTCTTGTGACGACGACCGTCTCAGTGTAACGCATCCCCTTGAGCGCCGCAGCGTCTGGGGGACGCGTTCGAGCGCGGGCTTTGCCCGCGCAATCGGATCCTGGGGGAGGCATCGGAGGGGGGCCGTCGAGGCCCCCTTCCAGTGATTATAGCCGGTGGATGGGGAAGATGCTCCGGCGGACGGCGTCGACCTGACGCTGGGCGTACTCCTGCGCGCGCACGCGCCGGTGATCGGGGAGCGGCTCCGCCGGATCCCACAGCGAGTCGGTCAGGAATCCATAGCGCTTCGTATCCGCCGCGAACGAGGCCGGCAGCGCGGCCGGCAGCTCGACACCGTTCAGGGTGGCCCACGCCGCCGTCCACGCGCGCGCGACGTTCGGCAGGTCGTAGCCGCCCCCGCCCAGACACACGAGCTTCGGCGAGAGCTCCGTGATGCGTGCCACGGCTCGCGTGAATCCCTGGACGTCGAGGGCCAGATGCGTCAGCGGGTCGGTGCGATGCGAGTCGATGCCGAGCTGCGCCACGACCACGTCCGGCCGGAACGCGCCCAAGAGCGGCGGCACGATCTGCTCGAATGCGGGAAGGTAGATCGACGAGTCCGTGAACGGCTCGAGCGGGAGATTCACTGAGTAGCCGACCCCCGCGCCCGATCCAGCCTCCTCCACGAACCCGGTGCCCGGGAAGAGATAGTCGCCGCGCTCGTGGGTCGAGATCGTCAGCACGCTCGGCTCCCCGTAGAACGCGTGCTGCACGCCGTCGCCGTGATGCGCGTCGATGTCGATATAGAGGACGCGGAGCCCCCGCTCACGGAAGCGAAGGATCGCCAGCACGGCGTCGTTGACGTAGCAGAAGCCCGACGCGCGCGAGGGCATCGCGTGATGCAGGCCCCCCGCGAAGTGGAAGACGCGATCCGCCTCCCCGCTCAGGACGAGGTCGGCCGCCAGAATCGAGCCGGCCGCGCAGAGCCGCGCGGCGTCCCACAGACCCGGGAACACCGGGTTGTCGCCCGGGCCGAGCCCAAAGCGCTCGGCCATCATCGGCGCCTGGCCGCCGTTCGAGGCCTTGAGCATCTCGAGATACTCGGGCCCGTGGTACACGGCGAGCGCGCCCTCGGGCGCCGGCTCCGGCGCCCGCACGGTGGCCTGGGGCAAGCTCGTCAGGCCGTACGCCTGCATGAGGCGCCACGTGAGCCCGAGCCGCTCCATGCGCAGCGGATGGTGTGGACCGTAGTCGAAGCGGGTCCACGCGTCGGAGTAGATCAGCGCTGTGTTTATTGTTGCGGGGTCCATGGTAGCGGGGCCCATGAGGCCGGCTTGCACCGCGGGTGGCCTGAGACAGGCACGACCCGGCTCCGCAAGGCGATGTTTGTCGCGGTGCGGTTTGCGGGCCCGGCTTGGACTTTCATTGACTCGATTCACTCGAGCGGCTTCGGCGCCAGTGGCCTGACTTGCCGCCGAGCTTCTCGACGAGCTGGACTTTGGCGATGGTCACGCCGCGCTCGACGGCCTTCACCATGTCGTACACGGTCAGCGCCGCCACCGCGGCGGCCGTGAGCGCCTCCATCTCGACGCCGGTCTTGTCGACGGTGCGCACACGCGCTTCCACGGCGAGCTCGCCGCGCTTGAGGTCGTCCTTGAAGGTGACGTCGACGCCGGTGATGCGCAGCGGATGACAGAGCGGGATGAGCTGCGGTGTGCGCTTGGCGGCCAGGATGCCCGCGGTGCGCGCAACGCCGAGGACGTCGCCCTTCGGGGCGTTGCCCTGGCGGATGACACGGAGCGTCGCGGGCTTCATCCGAAGAATGGCCCGGGCAACTGCTTCGCGGACCGTCTCGAGCTTGTCCGAGACGTCCACCATGCGGGCGTCGCCCTTCGGCGAAAGGTGCGAGAGACCGCGATACGACCCCGCCCGCCGAGCGGTCGTCAGGCGGTGACGCCGGATCGAGCGTGCCGGATGATCGCCTCCATCCGGTCTTTAGCCATCAGCTTCAGCTTCTTCAGCTCGCTGACACGCCACTGCGATTCCGCCGAGAGCGGGATGGTTTCCTTGAGCGCCTCGAGCTCCTGATCGTGGGTGCGATGTTCACCACGGAGGCGCCGAAACTCCTCGTTCTCGGCCGTCAGTCGTTCGATGAGGGACTCCTGATCCATGCGAGGCCTCCTTGCGCGGTGGAGGGACCGTCACGAACTCGATGTCGACGCCTCCTTATAGCCTCGGATACCGGGAGGTGTCAAGCTTCCCCGGACAGGTGGTAGCTCGGCCGGGCCCACACCGCTATTTCCGGTAATCTCGCGCCTCTTTGCCCTACCCCGGGCCGATCAGGTGAGCGGCGCTCGCCTTGAATGCCGCGGTGACGCGGACCCCCTCGGCCAGGCCGAGATCGCCGAGCGAGCGGGCCGTCACGGTTGCGACGAGGGGGAAGCCCACGTCGATGACGACTCGGACGGCCGGCGTCGACGGGGTCACTCGCACGATCGTGCCGGGCAGATGGTTGCGGGCGCTCGAGAGCGACGCGACTTCCGTCGCCAGCAGGAGCGTGACGTCCTCGGGGCGGAGGCCGAGCCGCACGTCCTGACCGACGTTCGCGGGGGCGGCGATCTCGACCTTACGGCCGGCGACTTCCACGATGGTCACGCCCGCATCGCGGGCGATCACACGCCCGGTCACGATCGTCTCGACACCGATGAATCGCGCGACCACCTCGGAGGCGGGGGCGTAGAAGACGCGCGCCGTCTCGTCGAGCTGCACGATCTGTCCGCCCATCAGCACCGCCACGCGGTCGCCGAGCGCCTGCGCCTCGCCGCGGTCGTGCGTGACCAGCAGGGTGGTGACGCGATCGTGGCGCAGGATGACGCCGAGGTCCGGGAGCAGCTCGGCGCGCGAAGGGGCGTCGAGGCCGGCGAACGGCTCGTCGAGCAGCAGCACCTCGGGCTCGAGCACGAGCGCGCGCGCCAGCGCCACGCGCTGCGCCTGGCCGCCCGAGAGCGTCCGCGCCCGCTGATCTCCGAGCGCCGCGATGCCGAGCCGCTCGAGCCAGCGCCCCACGCGCGCGCCGCCCTCATCCGCGGCGCCCCGGAATCTGAGCCCGAGCGCGACGTTCTGGGCGACGGTCATGTCGGCCAGGAGCGGATGCTGGAAGACGGTCGCCATCCGCCGTCGCTCGGCCAGCGAGTGCCCCGCGTCGGCCGGGCGGCCGCGGAATCGAACGACTCCGCGAGTCGGGCGCTCGAGAAGCCCGGCGACGCGCAGCAAGGTAGACTTGCCGCTTCCGTTCGGGCCGATGACGGCCAGGATCTCGCCCTCGTCGACGGCGAGCGCCGGCACGTCGAGCACGGTCGCGCGGCCGTACGTCACCCGCACGTCGTTCAGCTCGACGACGGAAGCTAATGTCACGTCGGCAGGACGTGGATCGAGCCGCGGTGGATCGAGAACTCCCAGTGGCGATCGCGCTCGATCTCGAGGATCTCGTACACGAGGTGGGGCACCTCGACCTCCAGATCGAAGTCGCCCTGCGCCGCTTCGCCGGGTGTGTCGAGGCGCAGGCGCAACGACCAGACGGTCCCGAAGTCGGCCTCGCCAACGACGGTGCCCCGCATGAGGTTCATGTGGTGGGCCGCGTCCGGCCTGCTTCGATCTTTGCGGACCAGTCGCACGTATTCAGGCCGGATGAAGAAGGCGATCGGGCTGTCGGGCGGCGGCAGGTAGGACCGCGTCGGCGAGTTCACCGCCTCGAGCGTGTGACCGCGCCAGGCAATCTGGATGCGATCGGGCGTCGCCTTCACGACGACCCCGTGGAGCACGTTGCGAAGCCCCATGACGCGCGCCACCGCCTCGGAGGCCGGTTGCCACAGAAGCTCGGCGCGCGCCGCCGCCTGGATCACGCGGCCGTGCTCGTAGACGATGATGCGGTCGGCGAGCCGGTAGGCCTCGGTGAAGTCGTGGGTCACGAGCACGGCGGCGGTCCCCCACCCGCTGAGAATCGAGCGCAGCTCGTCGCGCAGGGCCCGGCGTAGCGGCGAATCCAGCGCCGAGAGCGGCTCGTCGAGCAAGAGCAACGCCGGATCGATCGCCACGGCGCGGCCGAGCGCCACCCGCTGGCGCTGGCCTCCCGAGAGCTCGGACGGCCGGCGCTGCGCGAGGCCGCCCAGATCGAGCCGCTCGAGCACCTCGGCCACCCTCCGCTCGCGGTCGGGCCGTGGCCGGTCGCGCAGACCGAAGCCGACGTTGCCGGCGACGGTCAGGTGCGGAAACAACGCGTAGCCCTGAAAGACGTAGCCGACGCGCCGCTGCTGTGGCGGCAGATTCACGCCGGCCGACGCGTCGAACAGCACGCGGTCGTCGACGACGATGCGTCCGGCATCGGGCTGGATCAAGCCCGCGAGACACTGCAGCGTCAGGGTCTTGCCGGCGCCCGAGGGCCCGAACAGCACGGCGACGCCGTCGCCCGCGGTCCACGAGACGTCCAGGGTGAAGCCGGGCAGGCGCTTCGTGATCTCGATCGAGAAGCGATGCCTCATGCCGCGCGCGCCCCCAGACGCCCAGCCAGGACGAGGACCAGGCACGAGAGTACGGTGAGCGCCAGCACCAGCACGACCGCCTCGCCCATCTCGCCCGTCTGCACCGCGGTGTAGATCGCCAGCGGGACGGTCGTGGTCTTTCCCGGGATGTTGCCGGCCAGCATCAACGTCGCGCCGAACTCCCCGAGTGCGCGAGCGAACGCGAGGACGAGCCCCGCGATGATGCCGTTGCGCGCCAGCGGTAAGGTGACCTCGAGCGCCGTGCGCCACTCCGAGCGTCCGAGCGTGAACGCGGCCTTCTCGAGCTCGCGATCGACCGACTCGATCGCCGCGCGCGCCGTGCGGACCAGCAGCGGCAGCGCCATGACGGTCGCGGCGATGACGGCCGCATACCAGGTGAACGCGACGCTCCAGCCGCTCAGCGCGTACACCGGCGCGCCGAGCCAGCCGCGCCGTCCGAGCAGAACGATCAGGTAGTAGCCCGTCACGGTCGGCGGCAAGACGAGCGGCAAGGTCACGAGAAGATCGACCAGCGCGCGTCCGCGAAACGCGCGCCGCGCCAGCAGGTACGCGAGCGGGATGCCGATCAAAGCGTTCAGCACGGTCGCGGCGATCGCGACGCGGATCGACAAGCCGAGGGCGCTGACGGCTTCGGCGCTCATCGGGCTACTATGCCATCGAGGCCGACAGCGCGCTGAATCCGAGTAGAATGGCGTCCGTGACGATCCCTCCGAGGAACCACGCCACCGATGGCGCTCGCAACGTCGACGCGTCGGACGTTCTTCGCGGCTCCGTCATCAAGACGAAGGTGTGGATGGAGCGGGGCGGCCGCTTCGTCATCGGCGATGGCGGTGCGAAGCTCCTTCTCGGCGTCCTCGAGCACGGCTCGCTCCTCGGCGCGGCGCGAGAGATCGGCTGGTCGTATCGCCACGCGTGGGGCTACCTGAAGCACGCCGAAGCCATCTTCGGCGCTCCGCTCACGACACGTCGATCGGGCAAGGGCGCGTCACGCGGCATGGCGCTCACCGAGACCGGCCGCCTCGTGCTCGAGCAGCTGGTGGCGATCCGCAACCGGATCGACGACGCGGTCGGACCGAGCGGCCCCACGTCCAAGGACATCGCCGCGCGCGGCCGGCGCCGCCGGCGCCGTGTCGCCGACGGTCAAGCGCGGACGCCGCGCGGGGACTGGCGCACGCGACGCTGATCAACGCCGTGTCGCCGCCCAGCCTGGCGGGCGCCGGTCAACGCACGCCGGGTGGCGGAGACTGAAAACCGAGACGCGAGAGGGCCGCCTGTCCGTCGCGGCTCACGAGCAGATCGACGAACGCCTGGGCCAGCGCCGGCTGCTTCGAGGCCTTCACCACCGCCGCCGGGTACGTCACCGGCCGATAGGTGTCCTCGGCCGGTCGAAACGCTTCGACGACCTGGCCGGATCGGACCGCCACGTCAGTCGTGTAGACGAACCCCGCCTCGACCTCGCCGCGCGCGACGTAGTGGAGCGCCTGCCGCACGTTTTCGGCGAGGACCAGCTTCGGCTGCACCCGGTCCCAGAGCCCGAGGCTTTTCAGGCTCTCCTCGGCATACTGACCGACAGGCACCGTCTTGGGATTGCCGATGACCATGCGCTGCACTTTGGGGCCGACCAGGTCGGCAGGCTTCGAGATGTCGAGCGTCGACCCCGCCGGCTTGATCACCGTCAGGACGTTGCGCGCGAACACGCGCCGGCTCGCGGTGTCGATCAGGCCTTTCTGCTGCAGCTCGTCCATCTGCCGCTGTGCGGCCGAGATGAAGAGGTCGACCGGCGCGCCGGCCTCGATCTGCTTCTGCAGCTCACCCGACGAGCCGAAGTTGTAGCGCAAGGTCACGCCCGGGCGGCTCTGCATGAACTGGCGGCCGAGCGTCTCGACGGCCTCCTTCATGCTGATCGCGACCGAGAGCGTCATCTCCTGCGCATGCGCGAAGGCGGGCAGGCACAGGGCGAGGAGCACGACCACCACGATTCGCGACGCACGCGACATGAGCTTCTACCCTTTCAGCGCGGCCGATTTGTCACGACATCGGATCTTACCGGCGGCCATCCGGTTGTTCAAAGTGCACGTCTGGACACAATGACCGCACCGAGCCTGCTCAGCGCGCGTGGCGCTGCTGGATCGCCGTCAGCACCCAGTTCACGAGGAAGATCAGCACCAGCAGCAGCAACGCCAGCGCGATGGCGATCTCGAAGTTTCCCTTGCCGGTCTCGAGCACCATCGCCGTCGTCAACGTGCGCGTCTGCCCCTTGATGTTCCCGCCCACCATCATGGACGCGCCGATCTCCGAGATGATCCCGCCGAATCCGGCCATGACCGCCGCGAGCATCGGCAGCCGCGCCTCGCGCAGCACCAGCCCCACCATCTGGGCCCGCGATGCGCCGAGCGCCAGGAGCTGCAACCGGAACTCGCGCGGCACCTGTCCGACCGCGGCGAGGGTGATCCCGGTCACGATGGGGACGGCGATGATCGCCTGCGCGACGACAATCGCGGCGGGCGTGTACAGGATCTCGAGGTCGCCGAGGGGCCCGCTGCGCCAGAGCAGGAGCGTCACGAAGAGGCCGACCACGACGGGCGGCAGGCCCATGCCGGTGTTCACCGCGCTCACGACGAGGCCGCGGCCGCGAAAACGCGCGAGGGCCAGCGCCGTCCCGGCCGGAACGCCCAGGGCGAGCGAGATCAGGGTCGCGCTGCCCGAGACCTGGAGAGAGAGGCAGAGGATCCCCCAGATCTCGCGGTCGGCGCCGGCGAGCAGGGCGATCGCCTGGCGCAGGCCGCTCCACAGCAGCTCCATGGCTCGACGAGTGTACTAAAATCACCCCGGGAGGATTAGCCATGGCTCAAGTCACCCTGCGAGGCAACCCGATCACGCTCGGCGGATCCGAAGTGAAGGCCGGGCAGAACGCTCCTGATTTCACCGCCCTCGACAACGGGCTCAAGCCCGTCAAGCTGAGCGAGGCGAAGGGCAAGGTCGTGATCCTGAGCTCCGTGCCTTCGCTCGACACCCCGACCTGCGACACCGAGACGCGCCGCTTCAACCAGGAAGCGGCGAAGCTCGGCGACGGCGTCGAGATCTGGACGATCAGCCGCGATCTGCCGTTCGCGCAGAAGCGCTGGTGCGGCGCCGCGGGCGTGACGGCCGTCAAGACCTTGTCCGACTTTCGCGATCGCGCCTTCGGTCCCGCGTACGGCGTCGAGATCAAGGACGGTCCCATCGCTGGGCTCACCGCGCGCGCGGTCTTCGTGGTTGGCAAGGACGGGAAGGTGACGCACGTCGAGTACGTGAAGGAGATCGGGTCCGAGCCGAACTACGACGCGGCGCTCGCCGCGGCGAAGTCGGCCGCGAGCTGAACGCCCGCCACCACGTTTCGATCGGGACGCCGTGGCTCGCCGCGGCGTCCCGGTCCAGTCGCTAGGCTCCCCGCTCGAAGACCACCGTCAGGGGTTTGGCGAAGCGACCCTTGGCGGACGGCATCGCCTGGATCGCGACGGGTCCGATCGCCACGGCGATCGTGTGAGCACCGTCGGGCACGGTGACGTTCACGCCGTAGTGAAATCCCTGGCCGCCGATCATCGGAGATAGCTTGACCGTGCGGGCGGGCTTGCCCGCCGCGCGGATCGTCGCCGACACCGGAAGATAGGGCACCGGCTCGGCGGTCACGCGATCGGTGACGAAGACCATCAGATGACCCGGCGCGGACGCGGCGCCGTGGCCGCGGCCGCGTGACCCTCGTGTCCCGCATGACCGCCGCCGCCTCGATAGTCGAGGCGCACCGTGTAGTCGCCCGCCGTCTTCTCGGCGGGCGCCGCGTGCATGTGATGACCACCCGCGGTCAGGCTCTTCAGGAACGCGACCAGGTCGACGAGCTGGGCGACGCTCAGGCTATCGGCGAAGCTCGGCATGATCGACTTCCCGTCCGGGCCGGTGTAGCCGGGGCCGTCGAGGATCACCGTGTTCGGCATCAGGATCGACTCGGCGAAATATTCCCCGGGATGCTGGTCGCCCATGCCCGTCAGCTCGGGGCCGACGTTCTTCGCGTCGGCGCCGGCCGCGGGGAAGTTCTCGCCTTGAATGGCGTGGCACTTGTAGCATTCGAGGTCGGCGAAGACCTGGCGGCCCTTCGCGGCATCGCCGCCGGGCAACGCAAACTTCCAACCGACCGGGACACCGCCCGATCGGTGCAGCTCCTCCATCGTGACTTTCCGCGACCCGGCCGGGGCCTGGGTCGCAGCACCCGGCTGGGAAGGCGCGGGCTTCGGCGCGTGGTGCTCGTGTCCCTGGTGCTGGGCCAGCGCAGTCGCCGCGAGGGCGATACCCGTCAGGAGCGCGCAGCCCAGGAGCGCGTTCGATACGAATCTCATGGTCACCTCGAATCCTCCCGTCAGTATAAGACCCGACGCTCAGGTAAAGCCCGTCGCCCCACTGAGGTAGCTACCGCGGATCGAAGCGTCCGGATATCCGGTCACGGTCTACCTCACGACCTACTACGCCGAGTTCAACCGCCCGGTCTACGACGCGATGGTCTCGTACCTCTTGTGGAAGGGCCGCGAGCGCGCTTTGCACTGGCCCGAGGTATTGGGCCCGGACGCCTCAGTCGCGCTGACGGCCGACGGCCGACGCGCCGTCGGAGCGCGGCTTCGGCAGCGCGCGATCGAGCAAGGGTTGAGCGGACGCGACAAGGACGCGTTCTTGGCGGGGCTGGCCGCGCGTCTTGGCGTGGACTACGACGACATCCTGCGTCGCCGCCTCCTGCACCTGATGACCCTGTCCGAGGCCGGCGGGCTGGCACGACGGGGAGTCGATCTGCAGCTTCACACGCACCGGCACCGAGTGTCGGTCGACGAAGCGGCCTTCGCGCGCGAAGTGCGGGACAATCGTGAGCGGCTCCACAAGCTTCGCGACTCCGAGCCCACGCACTTCTGCTATCCCGGCGGCGTCCATCGACGCGAGTTCCTGCCGTGGCTGCGCGACTGCAATGTCGCGTCGGCGACGACCTGCGCGCCCGGCCTGGCGTCACGCCGCGACCATCCCCTGCTGCTGCCGCGCTACATCGACACCGCCCGCCACACGGAGGCAGAGTTCCGCGGATGGCTCACAGGTGTGGCGGCGCTCCTGCCGCGCCGCCGCCAGGCCGAGGCGACCGGCCAGTTCCTCGAAGTGCCCGCCGCGTCCTGACCGGCCCTACGAGAGATCGACCCAGACCGTCTTGGTCTCGGTGTAGTGCTCGAGCCCGGCGGAGCCCAGCTCGCGCCCGAACCCCGATTCCTTGAATCCGCCGAACGGTAGCGCAGCGTCGAACAGGTTGTAGGCGTTGACCCAGACGGTGCCCGCGCGAATCGCGCGCGCGGCCTTGAGCGCCTTGGTGACGTCGCGCGTCCACACCGCGGCGGCCAGGCCGTAGGTCGTCGAGTTGCCCTCGGCGATGCCTTCGTCGATCGACTTGAACGGGATCACGGACAGGACGGGCCCGAAGATCTCCTCTCGCGCGATCTTCATCTTGTTCGTTACGCCGTCGAAGATCGTGGGCTCGACGAAATAGCCCTTGCCCGAGCCGACGTTCGCCCGGCCCCCGCCGGCGACGACCCGCGCGCCCTCCTTCTTACCGGCGTCGATGTAGCCGAGCACGGTCTCCATCTGCTGCTTGGAGACGACCGGCCCCATGCGCGTCGCCTTGTCCATCGGATCGCCGACCTTCAGGGTCTTGACCCGGTCGGTGAGCTTCGACATGAAGTCGTCGTGGATCTTGTCCTCGAGGAACAGGCGCGAGCCGGCGGCGCAGACCTCACCCTTGTTGTAGAAGATGCCGGTGAGCGCGCCCTTCACCGCCGCCTCCATGTCGGCGTCGGCGAAGACGATGTTCGGCGACTTGCCGCCGAGCTCGAGCGAGATCCGCTTCAAGGTCCCTGCGGCCTCGCGCATGATCCCCTTGCCCACCTCGGTCGAACCCGTGAAGGCGATCTTGTCGACGCGCGGGTCTTGCACCATGGCCATACCGACCTTGCCGCCGGGGCCGGTCACGACGTTGAACACGCCCTCGGGCAGGCCCGCCTCCAGCGTGAGCTCCGCGAACTTGAGCGCGGTGAGCGGCGTCAGCGACGCGGGCTTGAGCACGACCGTGTTGCCCGCGGACAGGGCCGGCGCGATCTTCCACGAGGCGAGCAGGAAGGGAAAGTTCCACGGCACGATCGCGCCGATCACCCCCAGGGGCTGGCGCAGGGTGAACGTGAAGGCGTTCTCGCGAAGGCCGAGCGTCTCACCGTGGATCTTCGTCGCCCAGCCCGCGTAGTACCGGAAGACCTCCGCGGCGAACGGAATCTCGACCTTGCCGGAGTCGAAGAGGGTCTTGCCGGTGTTGAGGCTCTCGAGCCGGGCCATCTCGTCGAGGTTCTGCATGATGAGATCGCCGAGCTTCCACACGATGCGCCCGCGCTCGGCCGCGCTCATCCGCGGCCACGGGCCCGAGTCGAAGGCCTTTCGCGCCGCCGCGACGGCGGCCTCGACGTCGCGCTCGTCGCCGCGCCCCACCTGGGCGCTCGGCTCCTCGGTCGCCGGGTTGATCGTGTCGTAGGTCGAGCCCGAGGCCGGCGCGCGCCAGCCGCCCGCGATGAAAAGCTGTCCCGTGTTCATGACGTGACTCCCTCGAAAGGCTACGGACGTGTTGATGGAGTGGTGCGATACGAGACGACCGCGATCGGACGGAGCGCGAGACGATCGTGCATCAGGACCGTGAAGCCGCCGCTGCCCTCCAGGGACGGCAGCGCGCGGTCGGTCACGATGGCGACGGCCGGCGCGTCCCCGCGCACGACCTCGCGAAGCTTGCCGGCGGTGCCGGCCGGCACGACGGTCCGGCGAAGGTAAAACGCGAGCGGCATGTCGGCCAGCCCAAGGGTGGCGACGACGGGCGACTCGCGCAGGAGCGGCTTCATCCGCTCGTGGAGCCCGGCGTAGTCGTAGGCGGCATTGCGGCGCTCGAGCTCCCAGTGATAGCTCGACATGACCAGCACGGCGCAGCCCACCCACGCGGCGACAAATCCGCGCGCGAGCCGCCGGTCGGGCGCGCCGAAGATCAGCGCGGCCGCGAGCGCCCCGACGGTCGCGACGAGGACGACGGGCTGCGCGACATACGCCGGCCAGATCATCGCAACCTCGCTGAGCGCGTTCCGCCTGGAAAGCGCGCCGGCGATCCCGGCCGCGGCGAGCAGGACGGCGACCACGGCGCAGACGCGCCATGGAATCTTCAGGACGAGGCGCCGGCTGAGCACGCCCTCCGTCCACCAGCCGAGCAGCAAGGAGGCCGGCGCCACGAGCGGCAGGTAGTAGCGGAAGCGCTGCTGCTGCGACAACGCGATCACGACGAGCATCGCCGCGAGCGCCACGACGAGGAGCACGATCGCGTCTCGCTCGGCGCCGCAGCGCCGGACGAGCCGGGCCGCCTCGACGAGGGCGATCGGCAGGACGAGCACCCACGGAAAGAGGATCCCGAAGGCGTTCTGGATGGGCTCTGCGACCATGCCCGCGCGAAATTCGTGTGGCAGGTACCAGAAGAACTGGTTGTGGACGACCGCCTGGCGCAGCCCCTCGGCGTGACGGAAGAGCCGGAAGACGGGCCAGGGCGCGACGACCAGCGCCAGCAGCGGCAATCCGAGCGGCAGGCGCAGCGCCCGCCACGACGCGCCGCTTCGCCCGACCAGCGCCCAGGCCAGCGCGACGGCGAGCGGCATGAAGCCACTGGGGCCTTTGGTCCAGAAGGCGAGGCCGACGAAGACGTAGAAGCCGATCCACGCGCGAGGCATCCCGCGCGTCATCCGCCAGAGCATCCAGAGACTCGCCGTGATGCACGCCGTCATCGGCATGTCGGGCATCGGGATGCGGCTGTACTGGAAGGCGCCTTGCGTGGTGACGGCGATCAGCGCGGCGTACTTGCCGGCCTCCGCGCCGAACATCTCGCGGCCGAGGCCGAAGATCACCAGCGCGGTGGCGAACGCCGCCGCCGCGGACGGGATCACGGCGGTGAACTGCGTCACGTACCCGACCGGCCACGACACCAGGGTGATGAGCCAGGCCAGGAGGATGGGCTTGTTGTGATAGACCGAGCCGTTCAGGATCGGGAAGAGCCAGTCACCACGGTTCAGGATGTCCTGCGCCAGGAGCGGAAACCGGGCTTCGTCGTTGTTCGTGAGGATACGGCGCCCCAAGTCGACTCCGACCATCACCGCCGCGCCCCCAACGACCCAGAGCAGCGCGCGGCGGTCCTCCCCCGTCACGGCGTGAGGACGCGGCCCGTCCCGAGCGGGTTCATGCGCCCGCCGTCGACGACGACGGCGCCGTTGACCACGACGTAGGGAATGCCGCTCGGATAGCGGTGGGGATCGGCGAAGGTCGACTCGTCCCGGACGACGCCGGGATCGAAGATCGCGAGGTCGGCGGCGTAGCCCTCGCGCACGAGCCCTCGATCGGCGAGGCGCAGGCGCGCCGCGCACATCCCCGTCATCTTGTGGACGGCGGTCTCGAGGGGGAACAGCTTCTGCTGACGCGCGTACTCGCCGAGCACGCGCGGGAACGTGCCGTAGGTGCGCGGGTGCGGCTTGCCCGGGCGATCGCCATCCCCCGAGTAGAGGGGAATCGAGTCGGAGCCGATCATGAGCAGCGGATGCGCCAGCACCTTGGCGACGTTCTCGATGCTCTGCGAGAAGCTGACCATCCCGACGGTGCACTTCTGCTCGAGCAGGAGATTCATCAGGGTCTCGGCCGGCGCCATCCCGGACTGGCGCGCGATCTGGGCCAGGCTCAGCCCCTCGAGCTCGCGCCGGCGGCACGTGGCGATGAAGACCTGATCGAAGCCGATGCCGCCCTGCGACACCGTGCCCCAGCGCTCGCCGTCGATCAGGCACTCCTCGACGATGCGTCGGCGCGTCGCGCGGTCGGCGAGCCGCTCGAGCAGCTTGGCCAATCCCCCGTCGTGGGCCCACGCCGGCATCATGTTGTCGAGCTTCGTGCTGCCGGCGTTGTAGGGATAGACGTCGCCGAAGACGTCCACGCCGCGCGCCCTGGCCGATTCGAAGAGGCGCAGCGCGGCGTCGATCTTCGGCCAGTTCTCGCGGCCGGAAGCCTTCACGTGCGAGACCTGGACGCCGACCCCCGCCTCCTCGCCGATTCGGATCGCCTCGTTGATCGAATCGAGGAGCATCGAGGACTCGCCGCGGATGTGCGAGAAGTAATAGCCGCCGCGCGGGGCCATCGCCCGGGCCAGCGCGATCAGCTCCTCGGTGTTCGAGTACGCGCTCGGCGCGTAGACGAGGCCGGTGGAAAAGCCGAAGGCGCCGGCGTCCATCGCCTCGCCGAGCAGCCGTTGCATCCCGCGGAGATCGTCGGCGCCGGCCGGCCGCGCCTCGAATCCCATCGCCGCGATGCGGAGCGCGCCGTGACCGACGAAGTGGGCGATGTTGACCGACGGGCGGATCGCGCGCAGCGCGTCGAGGTACTGCGCGAACGACTCCCAGGGCAGGTCGAGGCTCGCCCCGATGCCGCCCGCCCAGCCCTGGACGATCTCGCGCTGCTCCGGCCGCAGCGGCGCCTGCGAGAACGAGCACATCCCGACGACCTCGGTCGTCACACCCTGGCGCACCTTCGATTCCGCGGACGGGCAGGCGAAATAGAAGAGGTCCGAGTGCGAGTGCATGTCGATGAAGCCCGGTGCCACCGCATGCCCGGTGGCGTCGATCACGCGCGCGGCCTCGCCGGCGAGGCGCGGGCTGACGGCGACGATACGGTCGCCGTCGATCGCGACGTCAGCGGGGCGCGCCGGCGCACCGCTGCCGTCGATCAGCGAGCCGTTCTTGACGAGCAGCGACCAGGCCAACCGCTACTCTTCGGCGATCGTGACCGAGGTCATCTTGTCGCCCTGCTTGATGCGGTCGACGTGCTCCATGCCCGACACGACCTTGCCGAAGACCGTGTACTGGCCGTCGAGGTGCGGCGTGTTCCCGTAGCAGATGTAAAACTGGCTGCCGGCCGAATCCGGGTCCTGGCTGCGCGCCATCGCCAGGGTGCCGCGGACGTGCTTCTGCTTGTTGAACTCCGCCTTGATCTGGTAGCCGGGGCCGCCGGTGCCGTTGCCCTTCGGGCAGCCTCCCTGGACCACGAAATCGGGGACGACCCGGTGGAAGTTGAGGCCGTTGTAGAAGCCCTTCTTCGCCAGGGTGACGAAGTTCTCGACGGTCTTCGGCGCGTCCTCCGGATAGAACTCGAGCCGAATCTCGCCGCCCTTCTCGAGCGTGATGACTCCGGTTTGCTTCACGCTGTTTCCTTTCTGATCAGGACGTGACCTTGATCGACTTCACACGGTCGCCGACCTTGATGGTGTCGACGACCTCCAAGCCGCTGACCACGCGACCGAACGCCGTGTACTGCCCGTTGAGATGGCTGGCGGCCCCGAGCATGATGTAGAACTGGCTCCCCCCCGAGTCGGGATCGTTCTTTCGCGCCATCCCGAGCACACCGCGCTCGAACTTCCGATTGTTGAACTCGGCCTTGATCGTGTACCCGGGCCCGCCGGACCCCATGGACGAATGGTCCATCGGGAGGGTCTTCGACTGCGGATCACCGAGCTGCACGACGAAGCCCGGCTCGACGCGATGGAACCGCTGGCCGTCGTAGAAGCCCGCGCGCGCGAGCTTCAGAAAGTTCTCGACGTGCTTGGGCGCGTCGGCGGGAAAGAACTCGAGCGTGATCTGGCCGCCCTTCTCGAGGGTGATCACCGCCGTCGGAGTCTTGGCGGCCGGCTTGTCCTGGGCTAGGGCCGGGGCGACGACCAGGAGGGTCACCGCGAGCGCGAGCAGGCGATTCATGACGGGCCTCCGACGACGTGTGCCCCTCCGGTCTTCGCGGGGCTGGGCGGCGCCGGCCGACCGAGGCGCACTTCAAAAGGGATCGTGATGAGAACGTCATTATACATGCTCGGACGCCGGGGTGGTCGTTCGGCCGTGATACGATGGACCGATGCAGCAACGCGAAGACATTCGAAACATCGCGATCATCGCTCACGTCGACCACGGCAAGACCACGCTCGTCGACGCGATGCTCTGGCAATCGGGCCTCTTTCGCCAGAACGAGTCGGTGCCCGAGCGCATCATGGACTCGATCGACCTCGAGCGCGAAAAAGGCATCACGATCATGGCCAAGAACACGGCCATCACCTACCAGGGCGTCCACATCAACATCGTCGACACGCCCGGCCACGCCGATTTCGGCTCCGAGGTCGAGCGGACGTTGACCCTCGTCGACGGCGTGCTGCTCCTGGTCGATGCCGCCGAGGGGCCGCTGCCGCAGACGCGCTTCGTCCTGAAGAAGGCGCTCGAGGCGAGTCTGCCGCCGATCGTCGTCATCAACAAGATCGACCGGAGCGACGCGCGCCCCGCCGAGGTGCTCGACGAGGTCTACGACCTGTTCATCGACCTCGAGGCGACCGAAGACCAGCTCGAGTTCCCGGTGCTCTACACCAACGCCCGGACGGGCACGGCCACGCTCAAGCTCGCCGAGCCCGGGCGCTCGCTCGAGCCGCTGTTCGAGGCGATCCTGTCGACCGTCCCGGCGCCGCGCTTCGAGCCCGACGCGGGTCTGCAGTTCCGCGGGGCCATGCTCGACTGGGACGACTACGTCGGCCGGCTCGTGATCGGCCGCATCGTGAACGGCCGGGTGCGCCAGGCCGAGAAGGTCGCCGTCGTGCACCGGGACGGCGCCGTCGAGCTCGCGAAGGTGACCGTCCTCTACGGCTACGAGGGCCTCAAGCGCGTCGAGATCGCGGAGGCGCGCGCGGGCGACCTCGTCGCGATCGCCGGCATCGATGCGATCGAGATCGGCGAGACGGTGGCCGACGCGGAGGCGCCCAAGGCGCTGCCCCTCATTCGCATCGACGAGCCAACGGTGTCGATGCTGTTCTCGGCGAACGTGTCGCCGATGGCCGGCAAGGAGGGCCGCTTCGTCACTTCGCCCCAGCTGCGCGACCGGCTGCTGCGCGAGCGGCGTGTCAACGTGGGCATCCGGGTCGAGGAGACCGACTCGCCCGATACGTTTCGGGTGTCCGGTCGAGGAGAGCTCCAGCTCGCGATCCTGATCGAGATGATGCGGCGCGAGGGCTTCGAGCTCGAGGTGGGCAAGCCGACGATCATCACGCGGACCGAGAACGGCCAGACGCTCGAGCCCATGGAGTACCTCGTCATCGACATTCCCGAGGAGCACATCGGTGCGGTCACCCAGAAGATCGGTCCGCGCCGCGGCGCGATGGCCAAGATGGTGAACCACGGCACCGGCCGCGTCCGGCTCGAGTACCGGATCCCGGCGCGCGGCCTCATCGGCTACCGCACCGAGTTCCTCACCGACACCCGCGGCACCGGGCTCCTCAATCACCTGTTCGACGGCTGGGACGCCTGGCAGGGGGACATCGCCCACCGGCAGAACGGCGCCCTGGTCGCCGACCGCGGCGGCCGCGCGACCGCGTACGCGATCGACAATCTCCAGGCGCGCGGGGTCATGTTCATCGGGCCGGGCCTCGAGGTCTACGAGGGCATGATCGTCGGCGAGAACGCGCGCGACAACGACCTGGACGTCAACATCACCAAGGAAAAGAAGCTCACGAACATGCGCGCCTCGACCGCGGACGACGCGGCGAAGATCACGCCGCCGCGGGTCATGAATCTCGAGCAAAATCTCGAGTGGATCCGCGAGGACGAATTGCTCGAGGTCACGCCGAAGTCCCTCCGTCTGCGCAAGCGTGCGATGCGCGGGCGTCGACGCTTCTAGCTCCTCTCTTTCCCATCCCGATGCTGCTGACCAACGGGCGCATCTATCTCATGGATGCGTGGGACACCGTCGTCGACACCCTCGTCGTGCGCGACGGGCGTGTCGCGTTCGCTGGGCGCCGGGGCGACGTGAACGTGCCGGAGGCCGAAGAGGTCATCGATCTCGGCGGGCGGGCGGTAGTGCCCGGGCTCGTGGACGCGCACGGGCACCTGATGCATCTGGCGCGCGGGCGGCTGACGCTCGACGCCGGGGCCGCGCGGTCGGAGGCGGATGTCGCCGAGCGCGTGGCGGCGCGGGCGGCGAAGACGCCCCGCGGCGAATGGCTCGGCGGCCGCGGCTGGGATCACAACCGCTGGCCGGATCGGCAGTGGCCGACCCGCGCCGCGCTCGACCGCGCGGCGCCGCATCATCCGGTGGCGCTCACGCGCATCGACGGCCACGCGACGTGGGCGAACTCGGCCGCGCTGGCCGCCGCCGGGATCGACCGCGCGACACGAGAGCCGGCCGGCGGGCGGATTCTCCGGGACGAACGCGGCGAGCCGACGGGCGTGCTCATCGATACGGCCCAGCGCCTGATCCAGCGGGCCGAGCCGCGGCCCTCCCCCGAACGCTTTGACCAGGCCGTCGCCGAGGCGATCGACGAGTGCCTCGCGGCGGGGCTGACTGGCATCCACGAGATGGGCGCCGAGCTCTACGCCATTGCCTCCTATCGAAGGCTCGTCGAGCGCGGCCGGTTCCCGTTCCGCAACTACGTGGCGGTCGCGGGGCGCTCCGAGTCGACGTGGGCCCTCTACCGCGAGCACGGCCCCGAGAGGATCGGCGACGGGCGCGTCGTGGTGGGAGCGCTCAAGCTGATGGCCGACGGGGCGCTCGGCTCGCGCGGCGCCGCGCTTCACGATGCGTACTGCGACGACCCGGGCAACACGGGGCTCGTGCTGATCCCCTCCGACGAGATCACGCGCCTGACCCTCGAAGCGGCTGACCTCGACTTCCAGGTTTGCGTGCACGCGATCGGCGATCGCGCGAACACCCTGACCCTGGACGCGCTCGAGGCGGCGCTGGCGCGGGGCCCGTGGCCGGATCATCGATTCCGCGTCGAGCACGCCCAGATCCTGAGCGAACGCGACATCCCACGCTTTCAGCGGCTCGGCGCCCTGCCGAGCATGCAGGCCACCCACTGCACCTCCGACATGGAATGGGCCGCCGAGCGACTCGGCCCGGATCGGCTCCGGGGCGCCTACGCCTGGCGCTCCTTGCTCGAGACCGGCGTCATCATCGCGGGCGGCTCCGACTTCCCGGTCGAGAGCCCGAGCCCGTTCCACGGGCTCTACGCGGCGGTCGCCCGGCGTCCTCGGAGCGGTGAGGATCGCGGCTGGCAGCCGGAGCAGCGCATGACGCGCGAGGAAGCGATGCGCTCGTTCACGAGCTGGAACGCATACGCCTCACGCCAGGAATCCGAGCTCGGGACGCTCGAGCCCGGCAAGCGGGCTGATCTCGTCGTGCTCTCGGACGACGTGTTCGCTTGTCCGGAGGAGCGCATTAAGGACATCACGCCTGTTCTGACTCTCGTCGGCGGCGACGTCGTCTTCCGCGCGCCCGCTTAGCGCGCCGCGCTTCGCGTTCCGGGGAGGGCGTGGGGGAGGGGTCGCGGCTACCACGCGGCACGCGTGCGCTACTCCGGGGCGGCTGGGCTCCACCCGGCGCGCCTCGTCCGTCGCCGCGTGGAGGGAACGGGTCCCGCGATCCCTCCCCCACGCCCTCGCCGCAACGCGCGTTGGCAGTGCGCTACTCGCCAGCATCAGTCCCGTCGCAGAAATGACATCTCGCCTGAGTACAGACCTCGAACGCTTCGTCGGCGGCGCACACTGGGACCACGATCGACCTGCTCGGAGCCGTTCGACGTCGGGTCGTTGTCGCGCTCGGCAGCTCGCCGCGTCGGGCTTAGAGCTGGAGGAGGATGATGCCGGCGAGGGTGAGGACGATGCCGGCAAGGGCGCGAAGGGTGAGGCGTTCGTCGAGGAAGATGACGGCGAGGGGGATCGCGAACATTGGGGCTGTGGAGGAGAGGACGGAGGCGACGGCGACGCCGGCGTGCTTGACGCCGGCGACGAACATGACTGAGCTCACCGCGGTGATCACGCCGAGGATGACGATCCGCGTTTTCACGGTCGGAGGGCTCTTGACGAACGCGCGGGGGACCGAGCGCGCCCACGGGGTCATCCAGAGCACCAGCGAGGCGACGGGGAGCCGGATCGCCTGCGCGGTGATGGGGCTCATCTCGGCGAGCGGCGGCTTGACGAGGACGGTCGAGATCGCCCACGCGAGTGACGCGAGCACCGCCGCGCCCACGCCGAGCCAGAAGCGCTCTTCCGGCGGGCGCTCCGCCCACGGCGCGACGATGAGGACGAGGCCGGCCATGGTGACGAGCGACCCGACGACGATGGGCACGGTGACCGGCTCGTCCAGGAAGGCCGCGGCGATCACGGCGGCCCCGAGCGGATAGCTCGTCGAGATCGTCATGGCGCGGCCGACCCCGATGGCGCGCGTGCTCTCGAAGAACACGGTATCGCCGAGCACGACCGCCGTGACGATCGACAGCCCGAGCAACAGCCACGCGCCGGCCGAGATCGTCGTGAAGGCGCCGGCTCCGAGCGTCGCCAGCACCCAGGCGATGAGGAGCGCGCCGCCGATCGCCGAACGGATGGCGTTGACGCCGACCGAGCCGAGCTCGGACATCATGGAGCGCGCCAGAAGGCTCGTCACCGCCCACGCCACCGCCGAGCCCAGGGCGGCGAGGGCGCCGAGCGTGGTGTCCTCGATCACCTCTTGTAGCCGCGCCTCGGCCGGCGGGGCCCCAGCCCCGCGACGGCCTGCAGCGCGCCTTATAAACGACTGCACGATCCGCGATCCTCTCTCGGGCGCGCCGCGCCGCGACTGGACGAAGGCTCTTCGAACGCGGACTATCATACGGTGAAGCTCATCTCGTACGTCGCGGTCTTCGCCGGCGTCTTCGTGGCGTTCAGCCTCCTGAGCTTCTGGCTCGCCGTCCGGCCGCCGCGCATCGCGATTCCCCTCAGCCCCGAAGACTTCGGGCTCAAGGTGGAGCCCGTCACGATCACGGCCGACGACGGCGTGAAGCTCGCCGCCTGGCTCGTGCCGCGAGAGGACGCGCCGGCCATCATCCTGCTGCACGGCTATCCCGCCGAGAAGGCGGATCTCCTGCCGATCGCCGCCGGGCTGGCGCCCCGGTTCACTGTCCTGCTGCTCGACCAGCGCTACTTCGGCCAGAGCGGCGGCGGCGCGACGACGCTCGGGTTCCGCGAGCGGGGCGACCTGCGCCGCGCCATCGATTTCCTCGCCGCGCGCGGATTCAACGAGGTCGGCGTCTTCGGCCTCTCGCTGGGTGGGGCCGTCGCGCTCCTGGCCGCCGCCGAAGACCCGCGCATTCGCGCCGTCGCGGCGTACGCGCCGTTCGCGGACCTCCGTTCGCTCGGCTACCAGCTCTACGGATGGCTCTGGCTACTGAAGTACCCGTTCGTGGGACTCCTGCGCGGCTGGTCCCTGCTGTTCTTCGGCCACGACATCACGGCGATCTCGCCCGAGCGCGCCGCGGCGGCGGTTTCGGTCCCCGTGCTGCTCGTGGCCAGCCGCGAGGACGAGCAGATTCCGTTCGACCACGCCGAGCGTCTGCGGCGGGTGCTCGCGCGCGATCCGCGCAGCGAGTTCGTGTTCACCGAGCGGGGTCGACACGGCGAGCTGCCCGGCGGGTTCGCCGCGAGCCTCGCGCGGTTTTTCCTGTTATATGTGAGGTGACGCGGAGCGCGTCAGCTATGGACCACGCCTTCGTCGAGGTCAACGGGATCCGGCTGCACTACGTTTCGGTCGGCCGCGGGCCGCTCATCCTGTTCGTCCACGGCTTCCCCGAGTTCTGGTACGAGTGGCGCAAGCAGCTCGGCGAGTTCGGCCGCGACCATCAGGCCGTCGCGCCGGACATGCGCGGCTACAACCTCTCGGGCAAACCAGTCGACCTGGCCCAGTACCGGGTCCCGCACATGGTCGAGGATCTGCGCGCCCTCGCCGCGCATCTGGGCCACGAGAAGTTCGTGCTCGTCGGCCACGACTGGGGCGGCGTCGTCGCGTGGGCGTTCGCGATCGCCCATCCCGAGCGCCTCCACCGGCTCGTCATCGTGAACGCGCCCCATCCCGCGATCTTCGACCGGGAGATCCGCGAGAACCCGGCCCAGCAGAACGCCAGTCGCTACATGCTCACGTTCCGGAGCCCGGAGGCCGAGGCGATCCTCTCGGCCGACAACTACGCGCGGCTGGTCGAAGTCCTGAGCCGCGATCTCGGCGAGCGCTTCACGGCGGCCGACCGCGCCGCGTACCTCGCCGCGTGGTCGCAGCCCGGCGCGTTGACGGGCGGGCTCAACTGGTACCGCGCGGCGGGCGTCGGGCCGCCGGCCGACGACGGCGCGCCCGCGCGGCCGCCCGGCGCGGACCCGGCGCGGCTCACCGTGCGCGTGCCGACGCTCGTGATCTGGGGCGAGCGCGACACGGCGCTCCTCACCGGTAACCTCGTCGACCTGGAGCGCTTCGTCCCGGACCTGAGGATCGAGCGGGTCCCCGACGGCACGCACTGGGTCGTGCACGAGCAGCCGGAGCTGGTCAATCGGCTGATCCGCGATTTCGTCGGTCCACACAAGGCGGCCACGAAGGAGGCGCGATGATCATCGGGGTTCCGCGAGAGATCAAGCCGGGCGAGCAGCGCGTGGCGCTCACGCCGGCCGGCGCCCGCGCGCTGGTCGAGGCCGCTCACGGTGTGCTCGTCGAGCGCGGCGCCGGCGCCGGCAGCGGGATCCGCGACGAGGAATACACGGCCGTCGGCGCCGAGCTCGCCGCGGTCGACGACGTCTGGCGCCGGGCCGAGCTGGTGCTGAAGGTCAAGGAGCCGCTCGCGCCCGAGGTGGCGCGGCTCCGGCCGGGGCAGATCCTCTTCACCTATCTGCACCTGGCCCCGGCGCCGGAGCTCACTCGCGGGCTCCGCGACTCGGGCGCCATCGCCATCGCCTACGAGACGGTGCAGCGCGCCGATGGCAGCCTGCCCCTCCTGACGCCGATGAGCGAGGTGGCCGGCCGCCTCTCGGTCCAGGAAGGCGCCTTCTACCTCGGCCGGGCGCACGGCGGACGCGGCATTCTCCTCTCGGGAGTTCCGGGCGTGCCGCCGGGCAACGTCGTGATCCTGGGGGCGGGCGCGGCCGGGCTCAACGCCACCAAGACCGCCGTCGGGCTCGGAGCGGACGTCTCGATCCTCGACGTCAACGTCGACCGGCTGCGGCACGTCGACGATCTCTTCCGCGGCCAGGTGGTCACCCTGATGTCCAACAGCTTCAACATCGAGCAGGTCGTCCGGCGCGCCGACCTGCTCGTCGGCGCCGTGCTGCTCACCGGCGCAAAAGCTCCCGTCCTCGTCACCAAGGAGATGGTGTCGCAGATGAAGGACGGTTCGGTGATCGTGGACATCGCGGTCGACCAGGGCGGCTGCGTCGCGACCATCCGCCCGACGACCTTGCTCGACCCGGTCTATCTGGTCGGCGGCGTGGTCCACTACGGCGTCGCGAACATGCCGGCGCTCGTCCCGCGCACCTCGACCTTCGCGCTCGCGAACGCCACCCTTCCCTACGTCGTCGAGCTGGCCGCGCGCGGCGTGACGGCTGCGGCGCGCGCGAACCCCGCGCTCGCCAAGGGGGTGAACGTCTGGGGCGGCAAGGTCGTGCACCCCGGGGTCGCCGAGTCGATCGGCGAGGCCGCGACCCCCCTCGCGGCGGTGCTCGGCTGAAGATCCACGTCGGGACGTCGGGCTACAACTACCCGGAGTGGCGCGGCACCTTCTATCCCGACAAGCTCCCGGCGTCGAAGATGCTCGCGTACTACGTCGAGCGCTTCACGACCGTCGAGATCAACGCGACGTTCTATCGGATGCCGAACGCGAAGACGGTCGCCGGCTGGGCGGCGGCGGCTCCCGCCGGGTTCACGTACGTCCTCAAGGCGCCGCAGCGGATCACGCACTTCGGCCGGCTCCGCGGCGTCGACGAGCCGCTGCGGTACTTCTGCGACGCGGCCCGCTCGCTCGGCGACCGGCTGGGCCCGCTGCTCTTCCAGCTCCCGCCAAACTTCAAGAAGGCGACCGATCGGCTGTGCGAAGTGCTCGCGCTGGTGCCGGCCGAATTCCGCCTGGCCTTCGAGTTCCGCCACGAGAGCTGGTTCGACGACGAGGTGTACGCCCTGCTCCGCGCCCGCAACGCCGCGCTCTGCGTCGCCGACACCGAGGACGGCACGACCCCGGCGGTCGCTACGGCTGACTTCGGCTACCTCCGACTGCGGGCCGTGGAGTACACCGACGACGAGCTACGGCGCTGGATCGCGACGATCGACACGGTCGGCGCGGGCTGGCGCGACGCTTACGTCTTCTTCAAGCACGAAGACTCCGGCTCCGGGCCCGCGCTCGCCCGGCGATTTCTCGCACGGCGCGAGGAATCGCCGGGCGTCCCGCACGCGCAACCTTCGACTCTCCGATGAGTGATCGCGCGGCCGGCCGCGCGCTATCACCCGGTGTGGACGAGCGAGCGCGATCCGGAGTCCGACCGAGGTGAGTCTCGCGCGCGCGGCGTTCGGCCTGCTGGCGCTCTGGAAAGCGCCCGCATGGCCCGTGGTCATGTTCGCGGCCGCCGGCGGGGCCCTGGTGTCCACGCTCGCGCGGTAGAAACCGGCTCATTCGAGTACATGGGAGGAACGAGAATGGCGATCATGGTTCGCGCGCTCGGCATCCTGACCATCGCGCTCGTCGCCGGAACCGCGTGGGGGCAGACGTCCCCGTCGGCGGGTGACGTCCTGAAGCTCCTTCGCGGTGGTGGCTACGTCATCGTGTTCCGCCACGGGGCCACGCATGCCGATCAGGCCGACACCGATCCACTGAACCTCGACAACGTCGCGAAGCAGCGTCAGCTGAACGACAAGGGCCGCGCCGACGCGCAGGCGGTCGGCGAGGTGTTCCGAAGCGCCGCGGTCCCGATCGGGAGATCATATTCCAGTCGCTTCTACCGAGCCGTGGAAACGGCGCGGCTGATCGGCGGCAAGGAGCCGCAGCCGACGCTCGACGTGACCGAAGGGGGGCAGGTCGTGAGCCCGAACGAGAACACCCGCCGGATGCAGGCCTTGCGCGCGCTCGTGGCGACGGCGCCAGATCCCGGCACGAACACGCTCATCGTCAGCCACAAGCCGAACATCCTCGACGCGTTCGGAAAAGACTGGTTCGAGATCAAAGAAGGCGAGGCCTCGATCTTCAAGCCCGAGGGGAACGGCTTCAGCCTGGTCGCCCGCGTGCAGATCGGGCAGTGGGCGACGGCGATGAAGTAGTTCGGCGCCGTCTACCGCGGCCGCGCGGCCAGGGCCGCCTTGATCGTCCACTGCGGGTCGTTGAGCTTGGAGAGGTCTTCCGGGTTGACCACCACACTGCGCGACTTGACGTGCTAGGCGAGGGATCGACGCAGGTCGTCTAGCGCTCCGAGAAACGCCTCGAGCACCGGCGTCCTGGGCTTGTCGCGCCGGAGCACGATCCCGATCTGTCGAAAGAGCGGCGGGGCCAGCTTCACCGCGCTGAGCCGTTTCGCCCGGACCTCGGCCTTGGCCGCGAACCACGACGTCACCGACAGCCCCAGGCCTGACTCGACCAGCTTCTTGATCGCTTCGGTGTTGCCGAGCTCCATCGGCAGCGCCGGCGCGGCGCCGCCACGCTGAAACCAGTTGTCGATCACGCGGCGAAGCGTCGCCCCCTGCTCGAACAGGATCAGCGGCTCGCGCGCGAGATCGGTCGCCGTCGCGCGCGCATGGGCCCATCGCCGGCCCGGCGGGCCGATCGCCACGAGCTCATCGCGGTGGAGCGCCGTCACTACCAGCTCGCGCTCGCGGACCGGCAGGCTCACGATCCCGACGTCGAGCGTGTTGGCCACGACCGCGCGCGTGATCTCCGGCGCGTTGCCGGTGACGACGACCAGCTCGGTCTGCGGATAACGCGCGCGAAACCGTCGCAGCGCCGACGGCAAGAGATAGATGCTGAACGACGCGCTGGTGCCGAGCCGGATGCGGCCGGCCACGATCCCGCGCAGCTGCTGGACGAGCTCGAGGCCGCGCTCGAGCTCCCGCACCGCGCGTCCGGCGTGCGCCAGCAGGAGCTCGCCCGCCTTGGTCGTGTAGGTCCGCTTCCCGACGCGCTCGAGCAGGGGGAGCCCGAGCTCCCGCTCGAGCTGGCGGACCTGCATGCTGACGGCCGGCTGTGTGAGCCGGAGCTCGCGCGCAGCCCGGGAGAAGCTCCCGTGACGCGCGACCGTGGCGAGCGTTTGCAGATGCGCGAGCTGGATGTTCACGTCGAAGAGGTCAAAAAATACCTGATCGTAACGATCAAGACAATTGATTTCCCTGATAGGCTCATTCGCGGCATCATGCCGCGCATGGACACAACCTTCTACGCCCTCGAGATGCTCGCGAAGGACCGCTTGGACCGCGCCCGGCTCGATGCGGGGCGCCGGAGGCTTCTTCGCCGCCCTACGCTCCTGCCCCCCGCCGCGCGCGCGTAGCGACGACCCGGCCGTCCGGCGCGCCGTCGTCCGCGCCGCCCGCGTCGATGACCTCGCGCGCATCGCCGTGATCTGGAACCACGAGGTCCTCTGTACCGACGCGACCACCGACACCGAGCCCAGGGACCCGGCCGCGCAGCGTGAGTGGTTCGCGCGGCACACCGAGCGCTACCCGGTCGTCGTGGCGACGCTCGCCTCGGAGAAGGCCGAGCGTGACGACGTCGTCGTGGCCTACGGCTCGCTCTCGCCGTACCAGTCGAAGCCGGCCTTCGCCCGAACCGTCGAAGATTCCGTCTACGTCGAGCGAGGGCGCCGCGGGCTCGGTCTCGGCGGTCTGATCCTCGCCGAGCTGATCCGGCGCGCGCGGGTGCTCGAGCACCACTCGATCATGGCGCGGATCACCGCGAAGAACACGGCGTCCCTGCGCCTGCATGCGCGGCACGGCTTTCAGCCGATAGGCGTCGAGCGCGAGTCGGCGTTCAAGCTCGGCCGCTGGCACGACGTCACGATCATGCAGCGGCGCGTCGATGCGGCGTGATCCCCGAAATCTTTCACCCGCCAGAGGAGGAGCTGTCATGAACGCAACGCTCGACCATGTCATGAAGATCACCGAACGGCCGTCGCCCGTGATGGTCAAGGGCGCCGGCTCGTGGCTCTGGGACCGCGACGGCAAGCGCTACCTGGATTTCGTCCAAGGGTGGGCGGTGAATTCGCTCGGCCACTCGCCGCGCGTGGTGCTCGACGCCCTGAGCGCCCAGGCGGCCCAGCTGATCAACTGCAGTCCGGCCTACTACAACGAGCCCATGGCCAGGCTGACCGGGCTTCTGGCCCGAGCGTCCGGGCTCGACCAGGTCTTTCTCTGCAACAGCGGCGCGGAGGCCAACGAAGGCGCGATCAAGCTGGCGAGAAAGTGGGGCGCCCGCCATCGCGACGGCGCCTACGAGATCATCACGATGCACGGCAGCTTCCACGGACGCACGCTCGCGACGATGGCGGCGTCGGGCAAGCCGGGCTGGGACGACATCTTCCCGCCGAAGGTCCACGGGTTTCGGAAGGTGGCGCTGGGCGATCTCGACGCGGTCGCCGGCGCCATCACGTTACGGACGGTCGCGGTGATGCTCGAGCCGATCCAGGGTGAGGCGGGCGTCTTTCCGGCCGGCGACGACTATCTCCGCGCTCTCTCGGCGCTCACGAAGGAGCACGAAATATTATTGATCCTGGACGAGATCCAGACCGGTGTCGGGCGGACCGGCCGCTTCTTCGGCTATCAGCACGCGGGGGTCGCGCCGGATATCGTCACGGTCGGCAAAGGCCTCGGCGGCGGTGTCCCGCTCGCCGCGCTCATCGCTTCCGCCGCGGTCAGCTGCTTCGAGTACGGCGATCAGGGCGGCACGTTCAACGGCAACCCGCTCATGGCCGCGGTCGGGTGCGCGGTGGTCGAGACCGTGGCGCAGCCGGAATTCCTGGAGTCGGTCGCCTCGAACGGCTCGTACCTGATGGCGCGCCTGCGCGCCCTCGCGCGCGAGCTGGGTCACGGCGACGTGCGCGGTCGTGGACTGCTCCTGGCGCTCGAGCTGAGGGCGCAGGACGCGAAGAAGGTCGCGGCCGCCGCGCTCGACCACGGGCTCCTCGTCAACGCGCCGCGCCCCGACGCGCTCCGCTTCATGCCGGCGCTCACGGTGTCCCGCGACGAGATCGACGAGATGCTGACGATCTTGAAGGCGAGTCTCGCCGTGGCGTGACCGGTTGGCCGGACGAACGATTCAGCGACCCGCCGGCGCGCGGTGCTCGAGCTTCTTCAGGGTGCGCCGCGACGTCGATCCGTCCGGTGAGCACCGGCGCCAGCGGGTCGCCGATCTTCTCGAAGCGCGCCGGCGCCGTCTTGATCGTGAAGCGCGCGGGATCGAGCTTCGCGGTGACCTCCTCCCAGCGCAGCGGGCACGAAACTGGCGCGCCCGGCAGCGGACGCGCCGAGAAGGGCGCGACGACCGTCTGGCCCCGGCCGTTCTGGCCGAAGTCGATGTAGACCTTGCCGCCGCGCGAGCGCAGGGGCCGCGCGATCGTCGAGATCTCGGGCTCCGCCTCGACGCCCATCACCGCCAGGAGCCGCGCGAACGTCCGCGTGACCTCGTAGTCGTAGGCGGCGCCGAGCGGCAGGACGATGTGCAGGCCGGTCGCGCCGGAGGTCTTCACGTAGCTCGGCAGGCCGAGCTCGTCCAGGATGCCGTGCAGCGCGCGCGCGACTCGGACCACGTCGGTGAACGGCGCGCCCTTCGGATCGAGATCGAGCACGAGCCAGTCCGGACGGTCGAGCGACGCCAGCCGCGCGCTCCACAGGTGCAGCGGGATCGTCCCGAGGTTCACCACGTAGCGAAGGCTCTCGCGATCGTCGACGATGAAGTAGTCGATGTCGCGCCCTACGTCGGGCGCATGAATCCGTTCGGTCCGGATCCACGACGGCGTCCACTCGGGCGCGTCCTTCTGAAAAAATGACTTCCCGGCAATCCCATCGGGATACCGCGTCAGCACCAGCGGCCTATCGAGAAGATACGGCAAGAGCCACGGCGACACCGCCTCGTAGTACGCGATCAGATCCGCCTTCGTATATCCCTCCCCCGGCCAAAACACCTTCCCCGGGTTCGTGATCGTCACCCGCCTCTCATCCCCCGCACCCGCACGCCTCTCACCCGCAACACCCCCGCCCGCTACACCGGCCTCTCTCTTCAGCTCCGCTCCGCTCCCCTCTCAAGCCCGCTCGCTTCTTCCCTGCTCCTAAGCCCGCCCCTGGCCGCGACGCCGTCCGGCGTCGACCCGCCTTGCGCTTGGATGCGAATCTCCAGAAGTTGGCCCGCGGTCGCCCGTCTCACCGGGTGGCGAGGCGGCCGGGGTGGGGACGGGGCGGGCGGAGTGGGACCCCCTCGTCCCGCCCGCGGCTCGAAGAGCCGCGGAACGCGGGCGAGCGGGTGACGCAGCCCGCCCCGTCCCCCCACCCCGGCCGCCTCGCCACTCGCCACCACGGGCGACTCGCGCACGCAGTCCTCGGGGCGTTTGTCGTCGCGCAACCCGAGGAAAGACGGGTGTCGGATGCCGCCATCGCGCGTCCACTCGGTAAAGCGAATCTCGGCCACGAGCCGCGGCTCGACCCAGTGGTGACCCCGCCCGCCAGGCGTGCCGCGCGCGAACGGCGAGGTCGGGCGCGCCAGCGCGCGGAGCTTCTCGCTGATGGTCGTGAGCGCGCGCTCGTCGAACCCGGTGCCGACCTTGGACACGTAGACCAGCTCGCCCCCGTCGTAACAACCCAGGTGGAGCGCGCCGAAATGCGCGCGCGTGCCCTGGGGCACCGTGTAGCCACCGATCACGAACTCCTGCCGGAGCTGACACTTGATCTTCAGCCAATCGCGCGAGCGCTTCGCCGCATACGGACTGTCGCGCTTTTTCGCGACCACGCCCTCCAGGCCCTGGTCGCAGGCCGCGGCGAGAAAGTCCGCGCCGTGGCCGAGCACGTGATCGCCGAAGTAGACGACCCCGCGCGGCGGCACCAGGAGCTTGAGACACTCCTTGCGCGCCTCGAGCGGGAGCCGTCTGAGATCGCGGCCGTCGAGCCCCAGCGCGTCGAAGAACACGGCGCTGACCGGCACCTCGCCGCGCGCCCGCTCGATGTCGGCCGGGCGCGTCAGGCCCATGCGCTCCTGGAGCCGCTGGAAGCTCGAGCGGCCACGCTCGTCGAGCGCCACGATCTCGCCGTCGAGCACGAAGCGCTCGAGCGGCAGCGCGCGCAGCGCCGCCGTCACTTCCGGATAGCGCGCCGTGACGATCTGGCCGCTCCGCCCGCGCAGCTCGACCTCGTCAGCGGCGCGCGAGGCGAGCACGCGGACGCCGTCGTACTTGATCTCGAAGAGCCACGTCGCGTCCGACGGCGTCTGGTCGACGAGCGTTGCGAGCATCAGGAGATCGCCCGAGGCCGCGATCTCGCCGCGCGGCGCCACGAGCTCGGTCAGACGTCGGCGCAGGGTATCGACGCGGCTCGCGCCGTCGCGCAGCTCTTCGATCGTCAGCCCCGAGAGGACCGACTCGGGATAGCGCTCGGTCGGCTCCGTCTCGCCGGCGTGCTCGTCGGATTTCTTGAGCAGGAGCCAGTCACGGTCCTTGCCGCTCATCCGGGCGAGCGTCCATCGGCCGCGCAGCTTGAAGCCGAACAGCTCGAACTCGAGCTTGCCGCGCGCGATCTGCTCGCTCGCGGGCTCCGGCTTGAGGAGCTGGAACCGGCCCGCGTCCCACACGATCGACGGGCCGGCGCCGTAGCTGCCTTCTGGAATGACGCCCTCGAAGTCGGCGTACTCGATGGGATGGTCTTCGACGTGCACGGCCAGCCGCTTCTCGTGCGAGCGCATCGAGGGCCCCTTGGGAACGGCCCAGCTCTTGAGTACGCCGTCGATTTCGAGGCGCAGATCGTAGTGGAGCCGGCGCGCCGAATGCTTGTGGACCACGAACCGGCTGCCGCCGGCGGGGCCGGGGCCGCCGAAGGGCTCGGGGGTCGCGGCCGGATCGCGCTTGCGGCGATACTCGTGGAGGTCTCGGCTAGCCACGCAGCACCAGGATCACGGAGAGCGAGGCCATCAGGTTGTCCGTCGCGTGCGCCGCCATCGAAGGCAGGAGGCTGCCGGTTCGCTCGTACGACCACGCCCACAGGAGCCCGCTCCAGAAGACGACGGCGAAGCCGAGGACTCCGTAGCCGTGAGCGACGGCGAAGATCGACGCGCTCAGCACGGCGGCCGGGCCCAGAGCGAACCGCCGCCGCAAGGTCGCGAACAGGAGCCCGCGGAACACGATCTCCTCGAATATCGGCGTGAGGACGACCGTGTCGACGAGCGTCAACCCGACGACGGTCCGCGACCCCCACGCCAGATCGCGATCGAACCACTCCGTCCAGTGCGCCGAGAGGCCGAGCCAGCGGCCGACCATATCCATCGCGCCTTCGCCCACCTGACCGAGCGCCAGCAGGGTGAGGATGACCAGCACGAGCCGGCGCGCCGCGCCCCACGTCGGCACCAGGCCAAAGCTCTCGCTGAGGCGGAGCCCAGCCGGGCGCATCAGGAACCGCCACGCCAGGAAGACCAGCGGCAAGAAGGACAGGTTCGTCGCCGCGCCCATGACGATACGCGTGAACGGCCGATCCGGGCCGAGCGAGGACGCGAGAAAGAGCGCGACGAGCAGGATGGCGCCGAGCGCGCCGCCCCAGATCAGCACGCGCACCCCGTCGCGCCCGCGCCAGGGCGGCGGCAGGACAGCGGCACCGACCCGATCGAAGGCCCGGCGGCGCACCACGACTCGCACGAGCAGGACGAATGCGATACCGATGAGAGCCAGCTCGATGGCCAGAACGACACGCATGCGAGCGAGCATGCGGCCGGAGCGCTCCGCCTGAGCCGCCATCGCGGCGGCCAGGAGGTCGGCATCGCCGACGCGCGTCGCCAGGCGTGCCGCCAGCCGGTCTCTGAACCAGCCGGGCTCGAGCGCGGCGGCGAGCGCCTGATCGACGTCCGTCCCGGCTTCCGCTTCCAGATCCTCACCGAGATAAGCGGTGGCGACGAAGACCGCGAACACGGGAAGCGGATCGGGCCGGCGAGTCCATTCCTCGACTCGCCGCTGCACGGCGTCCATGCGTCCGGACTCGCCCTCGAGAATCGCCAGGTGCAGATCGACGGTGGGATCGAACGACGCCCCCGCGAGCTCCTCGTACCAGCGGAGCGCCTCCGCGAGATCCTCGGCGGGATCGGTCGACAGCAAGCGATACAGGAATTGCTCCCACGCGGAGGCGCGGCTGACGGCGGCGTCGATGTCCATCGTGCGACCGACGATCAGGGCGAGCGCGCGCTCGGGGTCCTCCGTCCCTTCCACGCGTGATCCGGCGTACTGGAGCCAGATCATCATCGCGATGAACGCCGCGAGCACGACCGCTGCCAGGATCGTGGCGAGCTCGAGGCGCGGCCGGCCGGCGGGCGCGGGAGCCCCGATATCTTGCCGCTCGAGGGAGGTCGGAACGCTATCCATGGGAGAGATCTGCCCTTCGCGCATCATAGGGACCCTCGTGTTATCGTGCAAACCATGGCGCCGCACTCGATCGGCTCGGGGACGATCTCGTTCGGGCTTGTGTCGATTCCGATCCGGCTCTACACCGCGGCCTCGTCGGCAAACGTGGCGTTCAACATGCTGCACGCGAAGTGCGGCTCGCGCATCAAGCAGCAGACGTTCTGTCCCGTGTGCAACGAGGTCGTCGATCGCGCGTCGCTCGTGCGCGGCTACGAGTTCTCGAAGGATCAATATGTGCGGGTAGCCGACGATGAGCTCAAGGGGCTCGAGGGCGAGGCCTCGAAGATGATCGACATCGCCGAGTTCGTTCCGCTCGCGTCGGTCGATCCGATCTACTTCGAGAAGACCTACTTCCTCGGGCCGGACAAGGGCGGCGACAAGGCATACCGGCTCCTCGCGGACGCGATGGAGAAGCAGGGCCGCGTCGCCCTCGCGAAGTTCGTCATGCGCGGCAAGGAGAGCCTCGTGCTCATCCGACCGGCTCAGGGCGGGCTCATGCTCCACACGATGTACTTCGCCGACGAGGTGCGCGACTTCGGCGAGATCGACCGGGGCCAATCGGCGAAAATCAGACCGGGCGAGCTCGACCTGGCGAAGCAGCTCATCGACGGCCTGTCCAACGACGAGTTCCACCCGGAGCAGTACGAGGACGAGTATCGCCATCGGGTCCTCGACCTGGTCAACCAGAAGGTCGAGGGCAAAGAGGTCACGGTCGCCGCCCCCGAGGCGCCCCGCGCCCAGGTGATCGACCTGATGGAGGCCCTGAAGGAAAGCCTGGCCAAGCGGGTGGCCTCGGGCGAGAAGAGGCCCCTGGCCAAGGCCAAGCGGTCCGAGGAGGCCGCCCCCGCCCCCCCCAAACGAGCCGCGGCGAAGAAGTAGCGTTCGGGGTCTCGAGCGTTAGAATGGGTTTTGGGGCCGTCATGCCCAGAATCACCCTCGAACCACGGTTCCAAGTGGAATACCTGTCGATCCTCGACAGCGACGGCAACCTCGACACCGCGCTCGAGCCCAAGCTCGCCGACACGGATCTGAGGTCGCTGTATCGCTCCATGCTGCTCGCCCGCCGCCTGGACGAGCGAATGGTGCGGCTGCAGCGCCAGGGGCGCATCGGAACCTTCGCGCCGACCAAGGGTCAGGAAGCCGCGCAGATGGGCAGCGTCTTCACCCTGCGGCCGACGGACTGGATGGTCCCGTCCTTCCGCGAGACGGCGGCAATGGTCTGGCGTGGCTGGCCGATCGAGAAGCTCCTGTTGTTCTTTGCGGGTCATCTCGAGGGCGGCCAGCCCGCTCCCGAGCAGCGCGATCTGCCGATCACGATCCCGGTGGCCACCCAGCTACCGCACGCCGTCGGCCTCGCCTACGCCGCCCAGTACCGTGGCGACGACGTGGTCGTCATGGCGTACTTCGGCGACGGCGCGACCTCCGAGGGTGACTTCCACGAAGCCTTGAACTTCGCCGGCGTCTGGCACGTCCCCGTCGTCTTCGTGTGCCAGAACAACCAATGGGCGATCTCGGTGCCGCTGAAGAAGCAGACGCACTCGCGCACGATCGCGCAGAAAGCCCTCGCGTACGGGCTGCCCGGCATCCAGGTGGACGGCAACGATGTCCTGGCCGTCTACGCCGCGGCGCGCGAGGCGGTCGAGCGGGCCCGCGCCGGCGACGGCCCGACCTTGATCGAATGCGTCACCTACCGCCTCGGGGTCCACACGACGGCCGACGACCCCACCAAGTACCGGAGCGAGGCGGAAGTCGCCATGTGGGAGCAGAAGGACCCCCTGACCCGTTTCCGCGCCTATCTGGAGAAGCGGAACCTGCTCGAAGAAGGCCTCGAGCAACGGGTCGACGACGAGATCGCCGAGGCGATCCGCCGCTTCGAGGCGACGCCGCCCGCCGACCCGCTGACGATGTTCGATCACGTCTACGGAGAGCTCCCGCCGGATCTCGAAGCCCAGCGCGACGCACTGGCCCCGAGCGACCCGGCGACGCCGCCGGCGTCCGAGGCGGGAGCTACCCCCCAGCCCGGGGCCACGCCGATGCGGGGCCAGCGGCTCACGCGGCGCTGACGCATGGCCAAGCTGAACATGGTCAAGGCGCTGAACCAGGCGCTGTTCCAGGAGATGGACCGCGACCAGGACGTGCTGGTCCTGGGCGAGGACGTCGGCGTCGACGGCGGCGTCTTCCGCGTGACCGACGATCTGCAGCGTAAATTCGGCTCCCAGCGCGTCATCGACAGCCCGCTCGCGGAGGCGGCCATCATCGGCACCGCGGTCGGGATGGCGCTCTACGGCCTCAAGCCCGTCTGCGAGATCCAGTTCTCGGGCTTCGCGTTCCAGTGCTTCCACCAGATCGAGAACCACTGCGCGCGCTATCGGATGCGCTCGCAGGGGCGATTCCACATCCCGATCGTCATCCGCATGCCGTACGGCGGCGGCGTTCGCGCCCTCGAGCATCATTCGGAGTCGGAGGAGCAGTTCTACGCCCACATCCCCGGGCTGAAGATGGTGATTCCGTCCGGGCCTCGCAACGCGCGCGCGCTGCTGGCCGCCGCCATCCGCGATCCCGATCCGGTGATCTTCTTCGAGGCGAAGTCGCTCTATCACGCCGCCAAGGAAGAGGTCCCCGACGAGAGCGAGGTCATGACGATCGGCCGCGCCCAGGTGGCGCGCGAGGGGGACGCCCTCACCTTGATCGCCTACGGCGCGATGCTGCGCGTCGCGCTCGAGGCCGCCGACATTCTCCGCGACGAGGACGGCGTCGCCGTCGAGGTGATCGATCTCCTCACTGTCTCGCCGCTCGATCGCGAGACGCTCGTGGCGTCGGTCAAGAAGACCGGTCGCGCGGTCGTCGTGCACGAGGCACCCAAGAGCTTCGGTCCCGGCGCCGAGATCGCCGCCTCGATCATGGACGGCGCGTTCCTCTCGCTCGAGGCGCCGATCCGGCGCGTGACCGCGCACGACGTGCCGTTCGTCGGCTTCGCGCGCGAGAAAGCGAACATCCCCGACGTGCCGCGCGTCGTCACCGCCGCCCGCGAGACCCTCGCGTTCTGAGGTGGTGATGGCGGTCCCCTCTCGAGCCGGCGAACGGAGCGCGTAGACGAATGCCCCGTCCGTTCGTGCTTCCCGACCTGGGCGAGGGGCTCACCGAGGCCGAGATCCTCAAGGTACTCGTGAACGAGGGCGACGTGCTTGTCGAGGACGCGCCCTTGCTCGAGGTCGAGACCGACAAGGCTACCGTTGAGATTCCCTCCCCGTTCGCTGGTCGCGTGGCGCGCATTCATGTTCGTCCTGGGCAGAGTGTCAAGGTTGGGGAGGTGCTCGTTACGTTTGAGGACTCGTCGGGTGTGGCGCTGCCCGGCGCGGCCGCAGGAAAGCGCGAGCACGGGCCTGCTTCGACGACCGCGCTTGCCGGACGCGGAGGCGGGCCTGGGTCGGCGCACATGCCGGGTCGCGCGGGCGCCGGGTCGGCATCGGCCTCTGTGGCTGGCGCGGGCCTAGCGCCGGTATCGGCGACGACCGGCGCCCCAGCCGCGCGTGCGGCGGCGATCACGCCAGTGGGGAGCGCGGTTGGGGCGGGGCCGGTGGCGGCGACGCCGGCGACTCGGCGGTTGGCGCGGGAGCTTGGGGTTGATCTTCGGGCGCTGCGTGGGAGCGGACCCGGCGGGCGCGTGACGGATGACGACGTGAGGGGCGCCGCGGGCGCCGGCGCGTCGGGCGGGACGGCCGTGGCCGAGGATGGTCGGGCGGCCGAGCGTGCGGCGGTGGCGAAGCCGCTCGCCGCGGTGGGGGTGGCGCCGCCGGCGCTGCCGCGGTTCGAGCAGTGGGGGCCGGTGGAGCGGCAGCCCCTGTCGCATCTGCGTCGCACGATCGCCGAGCGCATGACGCTCTCGGCGACGCTCATCCCCCACGTGACGCATTTCGACCGCGCCGACATCACCGAGCTCGACGCGATCATCCGGCGCAACGTCGAGCCCGCGCGCGAGCGGGGCCTCACGCTCACCTTGACGAGCTTTCTACTGAAGGCCGCCGCCCTCGCGCTGCGCGAGCATCCGCAGTTCAACGCAAGCCTCGATCCGTCCGCGGGCGAGCTGATCGTCAAGAGCTACTACCACCTCGGTGTCGCGGTGGCGGCCCAGCGCGGCTTGATCGTGCCGGTCATCCGCGACGTCGATCAGAAGCCGATCGTCGAGCTGCAGCGCGAGCTGGCGGCCCTCGCGCAGCGGGTCCGCGAGGGCAAGGCGACGCTCGAGGACCTGCGCGGAGGAACGTTCACGATCACGAACATCGGCGCGCTCGGCGGCACCGGCGCGATCCCGATCATCAACTACCCCGAGGTGGCCATTCTCGGCGTCGCCCGCGGTCGCGAAGAGCCGGTCGTGCTCGACGGCAAGATCGTGCCGCGCATGCTCTTGCCGATCTCGCTCACGTTCGACCATCGCGTCGCCGACGGCGCCGACGGCGCCCGCTTCGCCGCCGCGATCGTGCGGCGCCTCGAGCGACCCGAGCAGCTTTGGCTGGAATGGTGATGCACGAAGCCGTGCGCGCCGCCGGCCGTCGGCCGAGGCACGAACATGGAAGGAGGCCCTGATGCCCGACGATCGAGACACCTGGTCGAGCGGTGACGCCTACGAGCCCTACGTGGGCCGCTGGAGCCGTCTCGTCGCGGTTGAATTTCTGCGCTGGCTCGACGCGCCCGAGAATCTGCGCTGGCTCGACGTCGGATGCGGCACCGGCGCGCTGAGCGAGGCGATCGTGGCGCGCTGCTCGCCCGACGCCGTCGTCGCCGTCGACCGCTCCGAGGAATATCTCGGCTATGCCCGCTCCCGCGTGAGCGATCCGCGGGTCAGCTTCCAGCCCGGCGACGCGCAGGCGCTCCCTGTCAAGGACTATGAGCACGACATCGTCGTCTCGGGGCTCATGCTGAACTTCGTACCGGACCAGGCGCGCGCCCTGGCGGAGATGAAGCGTGCGCTGGCCCCGGGGGGTACCGTCGCGGCCTACGTCTGGGACTACGCGGGCGAGATGCAGCTGATGCGCCGCTTCTGGGACGCGGCAGTCGCCCTCGATCCGCCGGCGCTCGAGCTCGACGAGGGGCGCCGATTCCCGATCGCGCGCCCCGGGCCGCTGGTCGAGCTCTTCGAATCGGCCGGTCTCACGCAGGTGCGCGTCCTCGCGATCGACGTTCCGACGGTCTTCAAGGACTTCGACGACTACTGGGCGCCGTTCCTCGGCGGCCAGGCCCCGGCGCCCGGATACTGCATGTCGCTCACCGAGGAACGACGCTCCGCGCTCCGCGAGCGGATCCGATCGACGATGCCGATGCGGCCGGACGGCAGCATTCATCTGATCGCCCGCGCCTGGGCGGTCCGCGGCCAGACCGAGTAGGGGGCGATCCCGCCATGGTGATGGGCGACCTCGTCGTCGAGGTGGACGTGGCGGTCGTGGGCGGCGGGCCCGGCGGCTACTCGGCCGCGTTTCGCTGCGCGGAGCTCGGGCTCGAGACGGTCGTCGTCGACGCGGGCAAGCGGCTCGGCGGCGCCTGTCTCTTCGAGGGCTGTATCCCGTCCAAGGCGCTCCTCCACGTCGCCGCGCTAATCGAGGATGCCGAACGGGCGCGTGAGCTCGGCGTCGATTTCGGCGAACCGCGCGTGTCGCTCGATCCGCTGCGCAAGTGGAAGAGCGAGCGCGTCGTCGGCCGGCTCGCGCGCGGCCTCGCGTCGGTGGCGAAAACCAAGTCGGTCGAAGTCATCGGCGGCCGGGCGGTCTTCGAGAGCTCGCGCGAGCTGCGCGTCGAGGGCGACGAGCCCCAGAAGGTGCGCTTCAAGCACGCGATCGTCGCGACGGGCTCGGCGCCGGCCCAGCTACCCGGCCTGGGACCGGCCGGCGACCGCGTCATCGATTCGACGGCGGCGCTCGAGCTCGCCGACGTGCCCGAGCGGCTCCTCGTGATCGGCGGCGGGTACATCGGCCTCGAGCTCGGCCAGGTCTACGCCGCGCTCGGCAGCCAGGTGACGCTCGTCGAGATGACCGACGGGCTCTTGCCGGGCGTCGATCGGGCGCTCGTCCAGCCGCTCGCCCGGCGGTGCGACAAGCTCTTCGCGAAGATTCACCTGGGCACGAAGGTGACCTCGCTCCTCGAGAAGGGCTCGGCCGTGGAGGCGCGCTTCGACGCCGGCGACGCCCAGACCTTCGATCGCGTGCTGGTCGCGGTCGGCCGCCGACCGGCCAGCGCCGGGCTCGGCCTCGAGCGCACGCGCGCGAGTGCCGACACGCGCGGCTTCCTCGCCGTAGACGACCGCTGCCGCACGACCGATCCGGCGATCTACGCCGTCGGCGATGTCACCGGCGAGCCGATGCTCGCCCATCGCGCGATGCGCCAGGGCAAGGTCGCCGCGGAGGTGATCGCCGGGCGCCCGGCGGCGTTCGACAACGTCGTCGTCCCGGCGGTCGTGTTCACCGACCCCGAGGTCGCCTGGTGTGGGCTCACCGAGTCGGACGCCGCGCGCGAGGGGCGCGCGGTGAAGATCGCCAAGCGCGAATGGGCCGCCTCGGGCCGGGCCCTGACCCTCGGTCGCAGCGACGGCCTGACGAAGGTCCTCGCGGATCCCGAAACCGGCCGCGTGCTCGGCGTCGGGATCGTGGGGCCGGGCGCCGGCGAGCTGATCGCCGAGGGCGCGCTCGCCGTCGAGACCGCCATGACCGTCGAGGATCTGGCCGCGACGATCCACACCCACCCGACCCTTTCGGAGACCCTGATGGAGGCCGCCGAGTCGCTGCTGCGCGAGCCTCGCTGAGGCTCTCGCCCGCCGCGGGACCGAAGCGTTCTGCTCCTACCTATGGGTAGGTCCTATAGAACTAAAGGTCAGTGGCTGGTCGTCGGGATCACGCTGGTCGCTGCGCTCGCCATGACGGGATGCGCCGGTAAGTTCAAGCTGAGCGCGAAGACGATGTGCGAGGCCCACGGCGGCACCTACAACAACACGGCCCAGACGTGCTCCTACACGCAGTCGACGCGAAGCGCCCAGCAGATCTGCCAGCAGCAGCGCGGTGCCTGGGATTCGGTCGCCCAGATGTGCGAGATGGGAATGTACTAGAAGCTCGCCTCCCCGGGGTCCGGCCTGGGCGAGGGGAGCGCTGGACGTACCCGAGGCACTCGGGTTAGAGTCCGCCCAACCGAGTAGCTCGACCGTTCTCCTCAGGAGTGTGGATGATGCACGGCTACGTCCACTTCCGCGGCCCGCCGTTCCCGCCGGCTGTCCTCGTCTCCCGGCTGCCTAAAAAGCTCATGCAGCGGGGCAATGATGCCCTCGGCCGCCGGCGAAACGTATCAGGACCAAGAGGGAGGAGCTATGGCAGTCGCGACTCAGGCTGTCGGGGCGGCGGTGGACAGGCGCCCCATCAATCAAGTTCCCAACCCGTTCCCCCTGACCTTGGCGGGAATGCTGGCGGCGCTGGGCCCGCAGGCGATCAACTTCGGCATCTCCATAGGCGGCGGCGAAGCCTATCTGCTGCCGAACATCGCGGCCCGCGGCACGCTCCACATGCACTGGCTCATGACCATCTCGGTCGTCCTCGAGACCGCGCTGGTCTACGAGTGCATCAAGTACAGCGTCTGCACCGGCCGCTCCTTCTTCGCGGCCACCAACGACCTCAAGCCGTTCGGCTTCTGGCCCTGGTTCTGGGCAGTCGTCAGCATCGTGACCTTCGCGTGGCCGGCGTGGATGGGCGGCGCGGTCATCGCGGCTCATCGCTTCACCGGCATCGGTAACCCGCTCCCGTTCGGGCCGCCGCACTACCTGTGGGCGGTCATCGCACTGCTCGCGGTGCTCGTCGTCTTCTACTTCTCCAACCGGACCTACGCGTTCCTCTCCAGCTTCTTCACCTTCATCATGTTCGCGAACATCATCCTGGTCCTGGCGATCACGGTGATCGCGGCCAAGCCCATTCACTACTGGCAAGTCCTGCTGGGCTATCTCGGCATCACCTTCCTGGCCGAGGGCTATCCGGCCGCGCTGCCGAAGACCGACGCGCTGGCGCTCTTCAACCAGCCCGGCGGCAGCTTGATGTGGGTCAGCTTCTGGGTCATCGCAGCCGGCTTCGGGATGGGCCGGTACGCGGGTCAGGTCACCGGCGTGCTCAGGCCGCCCGAGCAGATCACCGCCCAGGAGCTGCGCTGGGACACGAACAATGCGGACGAGCGACGCAAGATGGATCAGTGGGTCAAGCTCGGCGGCTACAGCCTCATCCTCTGGTGGGCGATCATCGGCGGTCTGATCATGACGTACCTCTACTCGGTGGCCGGCCTCGCCTATCTCCACGAGGACTTCCTCAAGACCGGCAAGATCCCCAGCGGCGTCGCGGTCCCGATCCAGATGGCGACCATCGCGCAAGGCGTGATGGGGCCGATGGCCGGCTGGCTGATGCTGCTCTTCATCATGGTCACGCTCTACGACGCCCAGTTCCCGCTGTACGACACCTTCATCGGCCGCACGACGTGCGACGCCATCGCGGTCACCGGCAAGGCGCGGCGGCCGTACCGCTTCTACTATTTCGTGGTCGTGACGGCGGCGGTGCTGGCGGGCTTCTACCTGATCACGGTGGCACAGCCCTTCATCCTGTGGATCGGGGTGGCGATCTCCGCGCTGGTCTATCGCTCGATCGGGGCCTGGCAGATCATGCTGATCAACAACCGGCGGCTCCCGGACGGCTTCAAGGTCAGCGCGCTCAACCGCGTGCTGCTGTGGATCACCGTCATCACCGGGTTCGGCGGCGTCGGCACATGGGCCGTGACCGTCCTGCCGCAGGAGCTCTGCAAGAACTACAAGATCCTCTGTCCGTAAGAACAAGGGCACCGAGAAGGGCGAACGGAGATCGAGGGTCGCCCCGGCTTCGCCGGGGCGTCTCCGAGCGCGGGGGCTTGGGGGCCCGTCGAGGCCCCCTATCCAATGAAAACTCTCTGGGCGCTCGATGATGCTGGTCTGGCTCGCCGGGCTGCTCTATGGGCTCTGGTGGGTGTGGCCCCACTTCGAGCGCATGACCCTGAGCGCCGATCTCGTGATGGCCTCCAAACCATGATGGCTTTCGTGCGCCTTTGAACGCTCTCTTGAGAATGTCCGAGGGCTTGCGGCGGATGCTCGAGGTCGTCGCTTACGCATCCGGCTGGCTACTCGTCGTCATGGCGGCCGTGACTTGCTTCGACGTGCTCGCGCGCAAGGCCGGCCTGCCCGTCCCCCTGACGAAGCTCCAGGAGCTGGAATGGCACTTCCACGCCGCGATCTTCTCGTTGTGGATGGGCTACGGCTACGTGATCAATGCACATCCCCGCGTCGACTCCTTTACGGAGAAGTTGGCCTTTCGGCGCAAGGCGTGGATCGAGCTTGCCGGCTGCCTGCTCTTCGCGTTGCCGTACGTGGCGCTCGTCGCCTACCACACCGTGGATTTCGTCGCGACGTCCTACGCGGTCGGCGACCAATCTGAAAGCCCGTTCGGGCTCACCCACCGCTGGATCATCAAGAGCATCTATGCCGCCGGGATCTGGCTGGTGCTGCTCGGGATCCTCAGCGTCCTGGCTCGCCTGATCGTCTTCCTGTTCGGTGGGCGGTCGGAAGCGGAGGTCAATCTACAAATCGGCAGCACGACACTGGAGATCTAGCCGCAAGAGGAGGCATCGTGCTCGACTGGGTGGCCGACAACCTGGCCCTGATCATGTTCGCGGCGATGTTCGTGATGATCTTCTGCGGCTATCCCGTGGCGTTCGTCATGGGCGGAATGGGCGCTGATGTTCGCGATCGTGGGCTCGCTGCTCGGCGTGTTCTCGATGATCGGCCTCTACGACATCGTGCTGCGCATGTGGGGTGGCGTGGCCGCCGATCCAGTGCTCGCGTCGATTCCCATGTTCATCTTCATGGGGACCATCCTGGAGCGATCCGGCTCCGCGATGGACATGCTGAAGGCAACGGAAGTGCTGTTGAAGCGGGTCCCGGGGGCGCTGGCGTGCGCCGTCATGGTGATGGGAACGATCCTGGCCGCGCCGATCGGCGTGGTCGGCGCGGCAGTGGTCACGCTCTCGGTGATTGCCTTGCCGCAGATGCTGGCGTCGGGCTACGACAAGCGACTGGCCATCGGCACCATCGCCTCGGCCGGAACACTCGGCATCCTCATCCCGCCGGCGATCATGCTGGTCGTGATGGCGGAGATGCTCGCGACCTCGGCGGGCTCGCTGTTTCTCGCGGCCACCGTGCCGGGCTTCGTGCTCTCGGGGCTGTACCTGCTCTACATCATCGGGGTCGCCATATGGAAGCCCGACCGGGCGCCCAAGCTGGCGCCGGACTACGGGCCGCAGACCCGCGGCGAGTTCTGGACGGCGGTGTGGCGGGGCCTGTTTCCCATGACGGCGCTGATGGTGATCGTGATCGGCTCGATCTTCGCGGGCTGGGCCACGCCAACCGAGAGCGGCGCCGTTGGAGTATTCGGCTCGATGCTCATCGCCGCCCTGAACCGGCGCATGACCATGACCATGATGAACGAGGCCATCAAATCGGCCTGCAAGTCGAACGCGCTGGTGTTCCTGATCTTCCTCGGTGCGACCGGCTTCTCGTACGTGTTCCGGGTGCTGGGCGGCGACGAGCTGATGCTGTCAATGCTGCTGAACTTCGGTATCGACACGAAGTGGGAGATGCTCACCTTCGTGATGGTCCTGATCTTCCTGCTCGGTTTCCCCTTCGAGTGGATCGAGATCTGCCTGATCGTCCTGCCCGTGTTCGGGCCGCTCATGATGCGGTACGACTTCGCCGACCATGGGGTGGACAAGAGCGCCCTGATGACGTGGTTCGGTGGGCTCGTCGCGGTCAATCTGCAGACCGCGTTCATGACGCCGCCATTCGGAGCCACGCTGTTCTACATGAAAGGAACGGCGCCGCCCGACGTGACCATGACCGACGTCTACCGGGGCATGTATCCCTTCGTGGCGCTGCAGGTCGTCGGGCTGGCGCTCTGCATCTACTTCCCGAGCATCATCCTGTGGCTGCCACGCGTGGCCGGCTTCCTCGATTAGAGACTGGGAGGCGAGGCTCACGGTTGACAACCTCGGTCCGCTGCCCCAGCATCCCCCAACGAGCCCCAGACCATGAATGCGGAGGTGTGACATGCGATCTCCAGCCTTGCGTCTGCCTCTCCTCGTCCTAGCAAGCTCCCTGGCCCTCGGGTTCGTCGCGGCCGGGGACGTTGCCGCGCAGCAGAAGGTCCGCTGGAAGATGCCGAGCGCCTTCCAAAGCTCGCTCGACGTCGTGGGTGAGAGCGGCCCGATCTTCTCCGAGAACCTCCGGAAGATGTCGGGCGGTTCGCTGGACATCAAGTTCTTCGAGCCCGGCGCCCTGGTTCCCCCGTTCGAAATATTCAACGCGGTCTCCAAGGGATCCGCCGAGGCGGGGTGGACCACGCCCGGCTTCCACGTGAACACGATTCCGGCCGCACCCTGGTTCACCACGGTGCCCTTCGGGCCCCAGGCCGGAGAGTACCTCGCGTGGCTCAAGTACGGAGGCGGCCAGAAGCTGAAGGACGAGATCTACGGCCGGTACGGCGTCAAGGGCATCAGCTGCATCATGATCACGCCCGAGGCCTCCGGGTGGTTCCGCAAGGAGATCAAGACGCTGGACGACCTCAAGGGCCTGAAGATGCGCTTCTTCGGCCTCGGCGCCCGGGTGATGCAGAAGCTCGGCGTCCAGACGCAGCTGCTCCCGCCGGGCGACATCTTCCCGGCCCTCGAGCGCGGGCTCATCGACGCCACCGAGCTGGCCTTCCCCTCCATCGACATCAAGCAGGGCTTCCACCAGGTCGCCAAGCACTACTACTTCCCGGGCTGGCATCAGCAGTCCTCGGTCGGCGAGTTCCTGGTCAACCTCAAGAAGTGGGGGGAGCTCTCCGAGGAGCATCGAAGGATGATCGAGGTGGCCTGTGATTCCAACATCACGTGGAGCTTCGTCACCAGCGAGGCCCGCCAGTTCGGCGCCATGCGGGAAATGGTGGACAAGCACGGCGTGAAGATCCACTTCTGGTCCGAGCCAATCCTGGCCAAGATGAAGTCCGCGTGGGAAGAGGTGATCGTGGAGGAATCGGCCAAGGATCCGGACTTCAAGCGCGCTCACGAGAGCTACGCTGCCTTCCGCAAGCAGTACGCGATCTGGAAAGAGCACGGCTACCTGAAGTAGCAGCGGCGGCGATCCGCGGCGAGACTCGAGGGGTCCCGGCGATGCCGGGGCTCCTTCGTCGCGGCTGGCGCACCCGTCAGGAGGCGCCGTCGAGAAGGGACGGAGATCGAGAGGCGCCCCGGCTTCGTCGGGGCGTCTCCCCATGTAGTCGGAATGGCGATCCTCTGGGTCTCGATGATGCTGATCTGGCTCGCCGGGCTCCTCTACGGGCTCTGGTGGATCTGGCCGCTCGTCGAGCGCATGACCTTGAGCGCCGACCTGGTGATGGCGTCGGTGTGGCTGATCATCGGCGCCGCCGCCTGGCTCGTCGCGCTGAATCTCGGTCTCCGCCGCTACCGGCCCCGAAAGGACTGATCCGGGTCGTGAAGACCATCGGCGTCCTGGGCGGCATCGGGCCGCAAGCCACCATGGATTTCGAGACGCGCGTCCACCGCGTCGCCCAGCGCCTGATTCCGCCAAGCCGCAACGCCGGCTATCCACCGATGGTGGTCCACTACTGCCGCCATCCGCCCGTTCTCCTGACGGACGAGGGCACACCGCAACAGCCCCTCCGCCCGGACCCGCGTCTGCTCGAGGCCGCGAGGAATCTCGGGAGTCTGGCCGACTTCCTGGTCATCACGTCCAACGGTGTCCACAAACTGCAGGCGGAGATCGAGCGAGCAGCCGGCCGTAAGGTTCTGAGCATGGTCGAAGCGACGCTGAAGGAAGTACAGCGCCGGCACTGGAAGCGCGTCGGGGCCCTGGCGCTCGGCGAGCCGCTGATCTATTCAGAGCCGCTGCGGCAGCTCGGAATCGCGTGCGAAGCCGTGGATGCCAGAACTCGCGATACCCTGGACGGAGCGATCTTCCGGGTGATGGAAGGCCGCGACGACGCCGAGGCGGTCGCGATCGCGCGGTCAGCAGTAGCGGCGCTCAGGTCCCGGAGCGTCGACGGAGTGATTCTCGGCTGCACGGAGATCCCGTTCCTGCTCCGCGACGCCGCCGACGACGCGGATCTGATCAACCCGCTTCAGCTCCTCGCAGAAGCCGCCGTGCGCTTCGCGTCGATGGAAGCCGACCCGGCTTGAGGGAAGCTCGCCGGGCCTCTCGCGCTTACCCGCCGCGCTTCGCGCCGCTGGCGAACAAGTACGGCCCGTCGAACTGGCCGATGTAGCTCGTGTGGGTGACCAGGCCGGTGTCGGGGCTCCAGACGTGGAGCTGGCACGCCGGCGGCTCCATCGTGAATGCCAGCGGCTCGTCCTCGAGGTCGAGCGCCACCTGGTGCGCGGTGCTGGGCGCCGTCGTGGCGAGCGTCCCGCCGACGAGCGCCTGGATCGGCCGATGCAGGTGGCCGCACACGATGCGCTGAACGTGTCGATGCCGGCCGACGATCTCGGCGAACTCACCCGCGTTGGCGAGACCGTGGGCGTCCATCCGCGCGATCCCCGTCAAGAACGGCGGATGGTGCATGAAGATCACGGTCGGGCGCATCGGCGCTTCCTCGAGGCGCGCCGCCAGCCAGCCCAGACGCTCCGCGCACAGAAGACCGCCGGTCTCGCCCGGCACCAAGGTGTCGAGCGCGAGCAGCCGCACCGCGTAGCCCTCGACGGCGTATTGCATGAACCGCCCGCCGCGGGGGAGATACGCGTGATCGGGAAACGCGGCCGCGAGCGCGTCGCGATCGTCGTGGTTGCCCGGGATCAGGTAGACCGGCATCGGCAGCGGCGCCAGCAGGTCGTGCAGCCGGCGATATTCGTCGGGACGGCCCCCGTCGACGAGATCGCCTGTCGCCAGCACGAGGTCGGGGCGCGGTCTCAGCGCGAGCAGGTGCTCGACGGCGCGCGCGAGGTACGGCGCGGTGTCGAGGCGCCCGTACGCCAGGACCCCTTCGGGCTTGATGTGAGTGTCGGTGATCTGGGCAATCAGCATCGCTCGAGAGTATGGCGTAACTTTCGGCCGAGGGCCACGCAGTCACAGGTATATACCTGGAGGCGGCGGCAGGCATCCACCGGGGTTGTCCCGACGCCCGCGCCCGGTCTAGGCTTTTCGCGTGGATCGGTCCCGCCCTCAAGGGCGGCAGATCGTCCGCGCTGACGTGCAGAGATCACTCCGCGCCACCTACCGCGTGCAGCTCCACGCCGGCTTCGACTTCGCCGCGGCCGCGTCGATCGCGGACTATCTCGCGGCGCTGGGCATCAGCCACCTCTACTGCTCCCCCTATCTGCAGGCCGCGAAAGGCAGCACGCACGGCTACGACATCGTCGATCCGCGAGCCGTCAATCGCGAGCTCGGTGGCGCGCCCGGGCATGCGCGATTGTCCGAAGCGCTCCGGAGCGCCGGACTCGGGCAGGTGCTCGACATCGTGCCCAATCACATGGCCATCAGCGGCCCAGACAATCCGTGGTGGTGGGACGTGCTGGAGAACGGCCCGGCCAGCCGCTACGCCTCGTACTTCGACGTCGACTGGGACCCACCGGAGACGCGCCTGCGGAACGTCGTGCTCCTCCCGGTGCTGGCCGACCACTACGGCCGCATGCTCGAGCACGGCGATCTGCGCCTGAGCCGCGATGGCGTCGCGTTCACGATCCGCTACCAGGACCACATGTTCCCGATCTCGCCCCAGTCGCTCGATTTCCTGCTGGGCACCGCCGCGGAGCGCACGGGATGCGAGGCGCTCGCGTTCATCGCCGACGCCCTGAGGGACCTGCCCTCGCCGACCGCGATCGATCAAGCCAGCGTCGAGCGGCGCCATCGGCACAAGACCATCCTGTACGAATTGCTGGCGCGGCTCCTCGCCGAGCAGCCGGATACCGCCAGGGCGATCGACGCGGCGATCGGCGAGGTCAACGCCAGCATCGACCTGCTGGACGCGCTCCTGGAGCGCCAGAACTTCCGCCTCGCCCACTGGCGCGCGGCGGCGCGCGACCTCGGCTACCGACGGTTCTTCGACATCAACGGCCTGGTGGGGCTGCGCGTCGAGCACGAGCACGTCTTCCGCGACACGCATCAGCTTGTGCTGGCGTGGCTCGCGGACGGCACGCTCGACGGGCTGCGGATCGACCACCCCGACGGCCTGCGCGATCCGGAGGCGTACCTCGATCGGTTGCGGGCAGCCGGCCCGCAGGCGTGGATCACGGTCGAGAAGATTGTCCAGCCGGGCGAGCCGCTGCGCGACTCCTGGCCGGTCGACGGGACCACCGGGTACGACTTCATGAATCGCGTCTCGGGCCTGTTCGTGGACCCGGAGGGCGAGAAGGCGCTGACCGAGCTCTACGCGAGTTCACGGGTGAATCGACCGACTGGGCCGAGGTCGCGCGCACCCGGAAGCATCAGGTGATGCGCGAGACGATGGGCAGCGACCTGAATCGCCTGACCGCCCTGTTCCTCGCGATCTGCGAGCGCCGGCGACGCTACCGGGACTACACGCGCCACGAGCTGCACGAGGCGCTGCGCGACGCGCTGGCGTGCCTGCCCGTCTATCGCACCTACGTGCGGCCCGAGCCGGCCGCCGTCGACGAGGACGACGCGCGGCGGATCGTCGAGGCAACCGAGACCGCGCGCGCCCACCGGCCCGACCTCGACGGCGAGCTGTTCGAGTTCCTCCGCGACCTGCTGCGGCGGCGATTGGTCGGCGATCTCGAGACCGAGCTGACGATGCGATTCCAGCAGCTCTCTGGTCCGGTGATGGCGAAGGGCGTGGAGGACACGGCGTTCTACGTCTTCAACCGGCTGGTGTCGCTCAACGAGGTCGGCGGCGACCCGTCCCGATTCGGCGTCGGCGTCGAGGAGTTCCACCAGGCGTGCGAGGAGACGCACGAGCTGTGGCCGCGGACGATGCTCGCCACATCCACCCACGACACGAAGCGCAGCGAGGACGTACGCGCCCGCCTCGATCTGCTGTCCGAGATGCCGGTCCGGTGGAGCGAGGCGGTGCGGCGCTGGGCGGCACTGAACGCGCGCCACCACCGCGGCGAGTGGCCGGATCGAAACGCGGAGTACCTCTTCTACCAGACCTTGATCGGTGCCTGGCCCATCGACGTCGAGCGCATGACCGCCTACATGGCGAAGGCCTCGCGCGAGGCCAAGGCCCACACCTCGTGGACGAGCCCGAACGAGGCGTACGACGCCGCGCTGCGCGCGTTCGTCGAAGCGGCCATGGCCGACCTCACCTTCATGGTCGACGTCGAAGCATTCGTCACGCCGTTGATCCCCGCCGGCCGCGTCAATTCGCTCGCCCAGACCTTGCTGAAGCTCACCGCCCCCGGCATCCCCGACATCTATCAGGGGACCGAGCTCTGGGACTTGAGCCTGGTGGATCCGGACAACCGCCGGCCGGTCGACTACGCGCTGCGCCGGCGGCTGCTCGCCGAGCTCGATCGGGCGGCGCCCAAGGAGATCATGGCGCGGAGCGACGAGGGGATGCCGAAGCTCTGGGTCATTCGCCAGGCCCTGCAGTTCCGCCGCCTGCGCCCGGCGCTCTTCGGCGACGACGCGATCTATCGTCCGCTCGCGGCGATCGGCGGCCGGGCGGACCACGTCGTGGCGTTCTCGCGAGGCGACGGCGCCGTCACCGTCGTGCCGCGGCTCGTGATGCGACTCGACGACAACTGGATGAACACGACCCTCGAGCTGCCTTCCGGACGGTGGCGCAACGAGCTCACCGGCGACGCCGTACAGGGCGTCGTGTCCATCGCCGAGCTGCTGGCGCCATTTCCTGTCGCGCTACTCTCGCGCGTCCAGTCGAGCGCCCCCGACGCGCCGCGCTGAACCCTCGCCCCCGCCGCGCAGCGCGCGGCTCGCAACAGCCGCCGCCGTCCCGCGCGAAGTCACCCCCGACCGAACAGAGTGAACGCTCCCGCCAGCGCCGCGCCAAAGCCCAGGCAGGCCAGCAGGCCGGCCATCGCGAGCTGCAAGAGCGTAGGATCCCGGAGGGCCGCCCACGGCGTATATCGAAGGGGCGGCGGCATCACGGCGAACCAGCAGACGATCCACGCCACCAGCCCATAGAGGACGGCCCAGAAGGCCGCCGACTCGCGACGACCACCGCACGCGGCGTAGACAACGCCAAAGAGAGTCCCGAGAGCCGCGCCCACGGTGATCTGGACGAGCCAGCCGATGACGACTCTTTCAGATCGAACGGTGTGCGAGACGAGGGTGATGGCTCGCGTGATCTCGCCGTGGGGACCCTTGATTCCCAACAGCGACAGCAAGATCGCGGCGGCGATTCCACCCATCAGTCCCGCACCGGTACCAACGACGATTCCTCTACGCATGTCTCACCTCGTCATGACGCACTACGTCTGGGTCTTCGAGGCCCCACGTCGAGGCTGCCAGACCCAGATGAAACAACGGTGAGTGCAGGATGAGAACTTCTATCCTAGGTATCCGTGACCTCCCGCTGGCGGATCCTCGCGCTCGTGACCTTGGCCCACGCTCTCGGCGCGCTCACGGCGCTCGCGGTCGCGCCGCTGGCGCCGTTTCTCCTCGAGTCGCTGGCGCTCTCCCGCGCGCAGGTCGGGCTCTTCTTGCCGGCGGTCTACCTGGGCGGGGTGCTGATGGCGCTCCCCGCGGGCTGGTTCACCGACCGTCTCGGCGTGCGCCTCACGTTCGCGCTCGGCCAGCTCCTGGTCGGCGCGATGCTCACGCTCGCGGCGTGGAGCCCCGGCTACGGTCTGCTGCTCTTCCTGCTCGTGCTCGGCGGATTCGGCTTCAGCGTCCTGAATCCGGCGACCGGACGGGCCGTCGTGGAATGGTTTCCGCCGCGCGAACGCGGGATCGCGATGGGCGTGAAGCAAACCGGCCTCACCCTCGGCGGGCTGGCGGCGGCCCTGCTGTTGCCGCCGATCGCGCTCGCCTGGAGCTGGCGGCACGCGCTCGCGACGGCCGGCCTGCTCTCGCTCGTGTCCGCGGCGCTCGTCGCGATCTTCTACCGCTCGAAGCCCGCTGACGCGACGGCGAGCCCGGTCGAGCGGCCGCGCCTGTCCGAGCTCGGCGGGTTTCTCCGGCGGCCGCCGATCCTCGTCGTCTTCGGTTGCGGGCTCGCGCTCTCGATCGCTCAGTCGTCTCTCCTCGCCTACCTCGTGCTCTACGCGAAGGACTCCTTCGATGTCTCCGCGGTGCGGGCCGCGCAATTCCTGGCCATCGCCCAGGTCGGCGGGACGGTCAGCCGCGTCCTGTGGGGGGTGGTGTCGGATCGGTCCTTCGGCGGCCGGCGGCGGCCCGGTGTCGTGGCCAGCGCGGCGATCGGCGCGGTCTCGTACGCCATGCTCGCGCTCGGGGGCCTGCTGCCGGAATGGCTCGTCTATCCGCTCGCCTTCGTCGCCGGCGCCGGCGCCTTCGGCTGGGTCGGACTCTACTTCGCCCTCGTGGCCGAGATCGGCGGACCGCGGCACGCCGGGCTGCTGACCGGCGCGGCGACGGCCTGCTCGTGGAGCGGCACGCTCATCGGCCCCCCGATCTTCGGTCTCGTCCTCGAGGCCACCGGCGGCTACGCGTCGTCCTGGCTCATCCTGACGGCGGTCACCTTGACCGTCGTCCTGACGCTCCCGCGCCTCTCGCCGCTCGTGCAGCGGGGTTGACGGCCGATGTGGCAGACTAGGCAGGTGCGAACGATTCTCGTGACCGGCTTCGAACCGTTCGGCGCCCACTCCGTCAACCCGACGGAGGGGCTCGCGAAGGCGGTCGACGGGCGGCACGTCGGCGACTTCACGGTCGTGAGCGCGGTGCTGCCGGTGCATCATGCGGACGCGGCGACGCGGCTCGGCGCGCTGCTCGGCGAGGCCAATCCGGAGGCGATCCTGCATCTCGGTCTCGCCGGCGGCCGAGCGCGAATCGCGCTCGAACGCGTGGCCGTGAACGTCATGGACTACGAGGTGGCGGACAACGCGGGCTTTCGGGCGAGCGGAGAGCCCTGCGTGCCGGGAGGGCCGACCGCCTACTTCTCGACCTTGCCGGTGCGCGCGATGCTTCAGGCGCTGCTCGACGAGGGCATCCCCGCCTATACGTCGAATACCGCGGGCACCTATCTCTGCAATCAGACGCTCTACGGCACGCTTCACGCGGTGCGCAGCATGCCCCGGCCGCCCCGGGTCGGGTTCATGCACTTTCCGCTCCTTCCGGCGATGGTCGCCGCCGCGGGACTGGAGCAGCCGAGCATGGATTTCCCGTTGATGCTCCGAGCGGTCGAGGCGGTGCTGGGAGTGATCGCGCGCGGCGATGGCCAAACCGGCCGGGTCTAGGAACACCAAGTATCTCTACTTGACGACGACGGGACGACGCACGGGCCGGCCGCGCGAGATCGAAATCTGGTTCACCGAGCGCCGCGGACGGTACTACCTCGTCGCCGAGCGTCGCGAGCGGGCTCAGTGGGTGCGCAATCTCAGGGCCGAGCCGCGCGTGGCCGTGCGCGTCGGCCGCCGCGCGTTCGCGGCCGACGCGCGGGTGGTCGACGCGAAAGCCGAGCCGGAGCTGGCCCGAGCCGTGAAGAAGCTCTCCGAGAGGAAGTACGGCTGGGGCAGCGGGCTCGTCGTGGAGCTCGATCCGGGATGAACGTGAAGGCCCTGCTTTTCGACCTCGACGATACTTTGCTCGACTATTCGGGTGGCGTCGATCGCAGCTGGACCGAGGCGTGCGCCGCGTGCTGCACGCCGAACGGCCTCGACGCGGGCGTGCTGGTTGCGGCGATCGCGGAAACGCGGCGATGGTTCTGGGACGACCCGGCGCGTCACCGGCGCGAGCGCGTGAACATGCTCGGGGCCTGGCAGCACATCGTCGAATTCGCGCTCGAGCGTCTCGGCCGGCCCGCGCCGGACCTCGCGGAGGCGGTCGCGCGCGACTACGCCGCGCGGAGGCGGGCGGCGATGCGTCTGTTCCCCGACTCCCTCGCCTGCTTGACGGAGCTCCGGCGCCGCGGCATCCCGCTCGCGCTGGTCACGAACGGGGACGCCATCCAGCAGCGCGACAAGATCGAGCGGCACGACCTCGCGCGCTTCTTCGACACGATCCTGGTCGAGGGCGAGTTCGGAACGGGGAAGCCGGACGAGTCGGTGTACCGGCACGTCCTCACAGCGCTGGGCATGGCTCCGGGCGAAGCCTTGATGGTCGGCGACCATCTGGAATGGGACGTAGGAGCACCGCAGCGGCTCGGGCTCACCGGCGTGTGGATGGACCGCGGTGGCTTCGGCCTGCCGCTCGGCAGCGCCGTACAGCCGCACCGGATCATCCGCTCACTCGACGAGCTGACGGCGTCCGGGAAGCTAGGCTAGCGGCGGCCGTGCAGGATTTCGCACCAGCGCCTATTGTCGTCGCCGCCGGCCTCGGCGCTTCCCGAGAGGTACGCGGACGCGGTCACCACTTCGTCATCGGCGCCATCTCGCACCGGAGAGTGGGATTCGCACCAGCGCACGTCGAGAATCTCCTGGCTGGGGTCGGCATCGGGCTCACACCCGGGACAGTAAGCGCGGGCGACACAAGGTGTATCCGGAAGGTAATCCGTCACCGGTTTATGGCGAGAATCTGCATCGCCATTCCTTTCTCATAATAGAGTAGCCAGCAGCCCTTCCTTGCAAAAATTAAACCGCATTGCTGCTGTCGGGACCGAGCTGACGAGTTATCGTCACGCGAGTGATTTCAAGCTGATGCACCCGGGCAAGAAGCCCTGGAAAAGTCCTTACCGCAGTGCAGGGCTTACACGATGACGACAAATCAGGCCTTCCGAACCGGGGCCATGACGGAAATGTCAGCACCCCTGAGACTGCCTGACATAGACTCCTCCTTAGCGACGCCTTTGATATGTCTTCGTTTGAGATGCCTTCCATGGATTCGACGGCGGCGGACCGCTTCCTAATCGAGGGCGGCCACCCTATCGGTGGCGATGTAATCCCGAGCGGGAACAAGAACGAGGCTCTCCCTCTTCTCGCCGCGTCGCTGCTCGCCTCCGGCAACGTGGTGGTCGAGAATGTGCCGCATATTCGAGATGTGACCACCCTGATCGAGCTCGTTCGGGCTCTGGGCGTGTCCGTCAACTGGTCGGACGAGCACTCGATCACGGTTGACGCGAGCGGCCTTCGCGAGTCTCGCCCCGACGCCGGGCTGGCCGCGGAGATCCGGGCGTCGTTCCTCCTCGCGGCGCCGCTTCTGGCGCGAACCGGCCTCGCCGTGCTGCCCAGGCCGGGCGGCGACAAGATCGGCCGCCGGCGGCTCGATACCCATCTCCTGGCCCTTCGCGAGCTCGGCGCCCGGATCACCCTGGACGATGCCTATTACCGCCTGGAGCTCGCCGGCCGTTTCCGCGGCGCCGACGTCTTCCTGGACGAGGCCAGCGTGACCGGCACCGAGACCGCGGTCATGGCGGCCGCGATAGCCGACGGCACCACCCGGCTGCTCAACGCGGCCTCGGAGCCTCACGTGCAGGGGCTCTGTCACGCCCTGAACGCCATGGGAGCTCGGATCCGGGGGATCGGCAGCAACGTCCTCGAGATCGACGGAGTGCGCGAGCTGCGGCCGGCCCGACACCGGGTCGGTCCGGATCACATCGAGATCGGCTCCTTCGTCGCGGTGGCGGCGATGACCGGCGGCGCGCTTCGCGTGCGCGACGTGGCGCCCGATCACCTGCGAATGATCCGGCTGGTGTTCGCGCGCCTCGGCATCGAAACCTTCATCGAGGGCACGAGCCTTCAGGTGCCCGCGACGCAGAAGCGGACCATCGTGTCCGATGTCGACGGCGGGATCGCGAAGGTCGACGACGCCCCGTGGCCGGGCTTCCCGGCCGACCTCACGCCCCTGGCCCTCGTGCTCGCGACCCAGTGCGAGGGCACGGTGCTCATCCACGAGAAGCTCTTCGAGAGCCGGTTGTTCTTCGTCGACAGCCTGATCGCGATGGGCGCGCGCATCCTCCTCAGCGATCCGCATCGAGCGCTCGTGATCGGCCCCAGCCGTCTGCACGGCGCGACGATCGTCTCACCGGACATCCGCGCCGGCATGGCCCTGATCGCCGCCGCCCTCGCCGCGGGGGGCCGCTCGGTCATCCGCAACGTCCACCAGGTGGACCGCGGGTACGAGCGAATCGACGCGCGGCTGAAAGCTCTCGGCGCCCGCATCACGCGCGAGTAAGAACGGCACCCCGCTGTTCACCCGAAGCTGACAAGGAGCCCTGCATGCATGGCAATCGAGCTCGCGCCGCCCACGCCGGTGTGATCGCCGGCCTTCTCGCTCTCGTCGCCCTCGCGGCGCTTCCGGCCGCCGCCGACGAGACGTGCAACTCGCCCTACATGGGCAATCTGATCAAGGGGCAGGAGGACTACCTCTACGTCTGGGCGCTCGGGGTCAAGGCTATGGGCGACGGCTCGGATAAGCTCGTCACCCTCGACGTGAACCCCGCCTCGAGCCGCTACGGGAAGGTGATCAACAAGGTGTCGGTGCGCGGGCAGGGCGAGGCGCACCACATGGGCTTCACGGACGACCGGCGTTATCTCTGGGCCGGCGGCCTCGACAACAGCCGGATCTCGATCTTCGACGTCGGGAGCGATCCGTCGCGGCCCAAGCTCGTGCGGACGATCGCGGACATGCCGGCGAAGACCGGCTACGTCGGCCCGCACACCTTCTACGCCATGCCCGGCCGGATGATCGTCCAGGGGCTGTCGAACAACAAGGACGGCGGCGGCGTGACGGGGATGGCGCTCTACAGCAACAAGGGCGAGCTGATCGCCACCTATCCGATACCGACCACGGACGGCGGCGACGGCTACGGCTACGACGTCGCGATCAATCCACAGAAGAACGTCATGCTGACGTCGAGCTTCACCGGGCGGAAGAACTACATGCGCCCGCTCGGCGATCTCGTGAAGGACGCCGAGGCGATGAAGCGCTTCGGGAACACGATGGTGGTCTGGGACCTCAAGGCGATGAAGCCGAAGAAGGTTCTGAGCGTCCCGGGCGCGCCGCTGGAGATCCGCTGGTCGCTCAAGGACGGCGATAGCTGGGCCATCACCGCCTCGGCCCTCACCTCGAAGCTCTGGCTCATCAAGCCGGACTCTGCGGGCGATTGGCAGGCGAAAGAGGTCGGCGTGATCGGCGATCCCGCCAAGATCCCGCTGCCGGTCGACATTAGCATCAACAAGGACGGCACCGGACTCTGGGTCAACACGTTCATGGACGGCAAGACCCGCTACTTCGACATCTCGAATCCCGAGCAGCCCAAGCAGACGTACGAGCGCGTCACCGGTAAGCAGGTCAACATGATCTCGCAGAGTTGGGACGGTACGCGGGTCTACATCGCGTCTTCGCTGCTCGCCAACTGGGACAAGGGCGGCGCGGACAACGAGCAGTTCGTGCGCGGCTTTTCCTGGGACGGCAAGGAGCTCAAGCCGACGTTCGAGGTCGATTTCACCAAGGAGAAGCTCGGCCGGGCGCATCACATGAAGCTCGGCTCGAAGGCGATGAAGACGGCGTATGGGCACGAGCGCACCGCGACGCTTCGCTGAATCGCGCGTCGGACTGATCGCGTTCCTCCTCGCGGGGGCGGTGGCCGCCGCGGCGGTCGTCGTCCACGCGCACGATCCCGACGACACCGTGCCGGCCGCGCTCGCGATGGACTTCGTGCCGCCCCCGGCCGGCAGCTACCCGCTGCACGCGATCATGCGCGCGCCGGACGGGCCGGTGCTCGACCCCGACGGCCGGCGGCTCCCGCTGTCGCGCTTCACCGCGGGCAAGATCACGCTCCTGGGATTCATCTACACCTCGTGCGCCGACGCGCGAGGCTGTCCGCTCGCCTACCAGGTCTTTCACACCGTGCGCCACCGCGTCGCAGCGGATGCCGACCTGCGCGACCGCGTGCGGCTGGTCTCGCTGAGCTTCGACCCCGCCCGGGACACGCCGGCGGTGATGCGTCACTACGCGGCGGGCGCGCCGGCGAACGGCGTCGAGTGGGCGTTCCTCACCACCGAGCGGCCGCGGACCCTGGTGCCGCTCCTCGACGGCTTCGGTCAGGACGTCCGCCTCGAGGTCGACGCGCGCGGTCGGCCGGCCGGACCGCTCACCCACGTGCTCAAGGTGTTCTTGCTCGACGAGCACGCGATCGTCCGCGAGATCTACACGACGGCGTATCTGTATCCCGAGGTCATCATGAACGACATCAAGACGCTTCGTCTCGGGGACCGGCCCCAGCGCAAGCTCGCTCCGTGAGCCCGGCGGCGCGAGCGCCTCGGGTGTCATCCCTCGTCACGACCGAGTGGCTCGCCCAGAACCTCGGCCGGCGCGATGTGCGGGTGGTCGACGGCTCCTGGCACATGCCCCAGCTCAAGCGTGACGCGCGCGCCGAGTTCGCGCAGGCGCACATCCCCGGGGCCGTGTTCTTCGACATCGACGCGATCGCCGACCGGCGCACGCCCCTGCCGCACATGCTGCCCCGCGCCTCGGAGTTCGCGCAGGCCGTCGGGCGGCTGGGAATCGGCAGCCGCGACCGCGTGATCGTCTACGACACGCGCGGCGTGACGAGCGCCGCGCGCGTCTGGTGGACGTTTCGCGTTTTCGGCCACGACGCCGTCTTCGTCCTCGACGGCGGCCTGCCGCGGTGGCGGGCTGAGGGGCGCACCGTGGAAGCGGGCTCGCCGACGCCGAGGCCTCGCCGCTTCACCGCGCGCCTGCGCCGGAGTCTCGTGCGCGACCTCGCGGGCATGCGTCAGAACGTGACGACGCGCAAGGCCCAGGTGCTCGACGCCCGGTCGCGCGGGCGGTTCGCGGGCACCGAGCCCGAGCCGCGGGCGGGCCTCCGAGCGGGACACATCCCGGGGAGCTTCAACCTTCCGTACGACGAGCTCTACGAGAAGGACGGCACGATGTTGCCGGCGGACGCGCTCCGGACGAAATTCGAGGCGGCCGGGCTCGACCTCACAAGGCCCGTCGTCACCTCGTGCGGGTCGGGGATCACGGCGTCCGTCCTGGCGCTCGGCCTGCACGTGATCGGGCGGCCGGACGTCGCGGTGTACGACGGCTCGTGGACGGAGTGGGGCGGCCGCGACGACACACCGGTCGAGCGGTAGACGCCGCTAGCGGATCGCGTCGACCTCCGACCTCGTCCGCTCGATCCAGAGCGCCATACCCATCGCGCTGAATCGCGCCAGTGCCTCGTCGAGCTCCACGCGAGCCTGCGCGTCCCGCCCGGCGCGGCGATGGAGACCGCCGAGACCCAGCAGGCATTGCGCGGCGAGCGGGCGCATCTGGAGCGACTCGGCCTGGTCGAGCGCCGCGCGATAGGCGGCTTCCGCCTCGGGAACCTCCGGTGTCTCGCCACCCGCTTCGATGTCGGCCAGCAACCGCCGGACGCGGACTTGCTGACCACGCTCTTGACGGTCCTCCGCGATGTCGAGGGCGCGGCGCGCGTGTCCCAGCGCCGATTCATGACGGCCGGCCAGCAGCTCGGACCACGCGAGCCACGCGAGCCGGAGGGATTGATGGGCCACGAGCCGCATCGACGCGGCCTGCTCGACCGACTGCTCCAGCAACGTGATGCCGTTCTCGACCCGCCCGCCCAGCGCGTACGCGGCGCCGAGCGGCGCCGTGATGAACGGCACGAAGAACGAAATGCTCTCGAGCCGCGCGCTCACGAGCCCCTGCTCGAGTGCCGGAACCGCGCGGTCGAGGCGTCCCTGGATCAGGTAGACCGTTCCGAGACCCCAGCAGGCCTGGATGCGACTGTAGGGGTGATCACCGGTCGCGGCGATCTCCGCCGCCTCCTCGGCAACCCGGGTCGCTTCGTCGAAATCACCGAGCTCCGCCAGGGTCCAGGCGAGCCACGAGCGCGCCCAGACGGATGCGAGCGCCGCCATGCCGAAACGCTCCTGGACCAGGTCACCCTGGATCGAGGCGACAATCTGCCGAAAGAGCTCGGCCGCCCGGTCGTAGCTACCGAGCGCGTGATGCGCCTGCCCCAGCCGGCAGCTCGCGGCGACGCGCAATTCGAAGTTCCGGAAGGACGCCGCTATGGCCAGGTCCCGCTCGGCCGCCCGCAAGGCGCGCTCGTGCTCGCCCGTCCACCAGAGCTGCCCTGGACTCTCCGGGCCCTGGCCCATCGCGCTGTCGATCGCCTCAGGAGAGGCGACCGCGTCGAGGTCCCGCAGGTGTGCCACCGCCTTGGTCCACACCTCGCCGCGGAAGGCATGGTAGACGAGCCGATCGCGACGCTCGGCGAGCCCGTCCGGATAGAGGCGCTCGATCGCGGTCACGACCTGCGCGTGCAGCATGCGCCGCCGCTCGAGGAGCAAGCCCGCGTAGGCGACCTCCTGGGTGAGCGTGTGCTTGAACTCGTACTCGGCCTCGGGAAACAGCCGCGTCTCGTAGATGAACTCTGCCGACTGCAGCTGCGCAAGGCGGGCCGCGAGGTCATCGCCGGGCCGCTCGGAGATCGCCTGCAGGAGCGCCAGGGGCACGCTGGTGCCGATGACCGAAGCCGACTGGAGCAGGCTCTTGTTCTCCGGCGGTAGCCGGTCGATGCGCGCCGCGAGCAATGCCTGAACCGTCTCGGGGAGCTGGACGATCGGAGCCGCCTTCACGAGACGGTATGCTCCGCGCTCACCCGCGAGCACGCCGGTCTCGGCGAGCGCGCGGACGCTCTCCTCGAGGAAGAACGGGTTGCCCTCCGTTCGCGCGATCAGCAGCGAGGTCAGCGACGCGAGCTCGCGATCTCGTCCGAGAAGCGCTTCGAGCAGTGCCTCGGCGGAGGCCGCCGCCAGCGGGTCGAGGCGGATCTGGACGTAGTAGCTCTTGCCGCCCCACTCGTGGCGGTACTCGGGGCGGTAGTTCACGAGAAGCAGCACCGGATGCGACGGCAGACTCTCGACCAGGCTTTCGAGCAGCGCCCGCGTGTCGTCGTCGATCCAGTGGAGGTCTTCGAGGACGAGGAGCAGCGGCTGCGCGCGGCTCTCGCGCAGCAGGACGCGCTTGACGGCCTCGACCGTGCGCTTGCGCTGCCGCTCGGCGCCGAGGCTCTTCCACGCCGGGTCGTCGACCGGCACGTCGAGGAGCGCCAGGAGGGCGGTGAGCTCGGACCGCAGCGCCTCGTCGAGCGTGAGGAGCTTGCCCGTCAGCTTCTCGCGCACGCGTCGCGCGTCGTCCCGGTCGTCGATGCTGAAGTAGACCTTCATCAGCTCGATAACCGGCAGAAGCGGCGCCGCCCGGCCGTAGGAGACGGCGCTCGACTCGAGCATGAGCCAGCCGTCGGTCCGGTGCGAGTGCGTCAGCTCGAGCACGAGGCGCGACTTGCCCACGCCGGGCTCGCCGACCAACGCCACCACCTGCCCGAGCCCCGAGCGGGCGCGGTCGAGCGCGGCCCGCAGCTGCTCCAGCTCGGCGTCGCGGCCGATGAATCGCGTGAGGCCTCTGGACGCCGAGACCTGGAGCCGCGTTCGACTGGCCCCGGCGCCGAGGAGCTCGAACACCTCCACGGGCTCACCGAGTCCCCGGACCGGGGCCGGCCCGAGCGAGCGCACGCGCACGTAGCCCTCGACGAGTCGCAGGGTCTGCGCCGTCACGAGCGTCGAGCCCGGCCGGGCCATCTGCTCCATGCGGCCCGCCAGGTGCGTGGTCTGGCCGACCGCGGTGTAGTCCGTATGCAGATCGCTCCCGATGGAGCGGACCACGACGTCGCCTGAGTTGATCCCGACCCGGATCTGCACGGGAAAGCCGTGCGTGCGCTGAACCTCGTCGCCGTACCGCCCGATCCGGTCTTGCATGCGCAGGGCCGCGTAGCAAGCGCGCACGGCATGATCCTCGTGCGCGAGCGGCGCGCCGAAGAGGGCCATGATCCCATCACCCATGACCTGATTGACGGTGCCCTCGTAGTAGTGCACAGCTTCCATCATCCGTTCCACGACCGGGTCGAGGAGCTGCCGCGCTTCTTCCGGATCGCGGTCGGCCAGGAGCTGCATCGAGCCCTTGAGGTCTGCCAGGAGAATCGTGACGTGCTTGCGCTCGCCCTCGAGCGAGTGACGGGAGGCGAGGATGCGGGCGGCGAGATGCTCCGGGATGTGCGACTGCGGCGCGGCGAGGACGGCGCTCGGCTTCAGCGGCCCCCCGCATTGATTGCAGAAACGGCTGCCCGGTTGATTGAGGTGCCCGCACGCCGGACAGCCGCCCTCGAGCGACGCGCCGCAGTTACTGCAGAACTTGGCCGCCGGCGGATTAGAGTGCCGGCATCGCGGACACTCCATCGGGTCCGGCGCCGCGGGCGCCGGCTACGATCCTTCCTTCACTTCGATGATCTCGTCGGCGACCAGGCCGTGGGCTTCGCGGTGGACGGCGGCGGCCGCCTCCTTGCTCGGGGCCTGGACGAGGCAGAACACCTTGCCCGTGCCTTCGTCGTACCAATAGCGCAGATAGCTGACGCCGTACTTGTTCTGGACCTCGAGATCCTTCTGATGCGCGTGGCCGAGCGCCTCGGCGTTGAGTCCGTCGACCTTGTGGTGCACGTCCAGATAGAGTGGCATCGACCCCCCTTTGATTCACGCACTCGAACTCGAAGTGTAGGTCACCGGTCGAGAAGTGGTCAAGCGATCGGGCCGCGTCCGTGGCGCCGCCGCGGCCCTCAGCTACGGATGCGTGGCTTGACGTCCGTCATCGTCCGCTCGAGCACTTCGAGCATCTCGGGGACGGTGGCGACCGAGAAGTCGAGCACGAAGTGCTCGACGCCGGCGGCGACGTAGGCCGACAGGTCCTCGGCGATCTGGGCCGCCGAGCCGCTCAGCGGGATCCGATCGCGGCCGGCGCCGTCCTGGAATCGGAGCGGCCCCTTGAAGGTGATCGTGATCGTCGACGGATCGCGGCGAGCCGTGGCCGCCATGTCGCGTAACCGCCGCACGGCGGCCGCCATCTCGGCCGGATAGAGCTTCACCGGCGGCCTCAGGCCGAGTGGATGCCAGCCGTCGCCGACGTCGACCACCCGCGCGAGCGCCGCTCGCGTGTGGCCGCCGATCCAGATCGGGATGTGCGGCTTCTGCGCCGGCTGCGGGCGCACGCCTCCCGCCTCGGCGATCCGCGCGAAGCGGCCCTCGAATCTCACGCGCGACCCCGTCCAGATTTCCTTCATCAGGCGCAGATATTCGACCGTGCGGTCGGCGCGGTCCTCGAAGCGAACGCCGAGGGCGTCGAACTCTTCCCGCCACCAGCCGACGCCGGCACCCAGGATCACTCGGCCGCCCGACAGATAGTCGGCGGTCGCCAGTGCCTTCGCGGTGACGACCGGATTCCGGTACGGGATCACGAGCACGCTGGTCCCGACCTTGATTCGGCGCGTGACCGTCGTCAGGTACGTGACGGCAGTCAGCGGCTCGAGCCAGGGCTCGTCGGGCCCGAGTGGAAACGCCCCGGTCGCCGAGTACGGATAGGTCGACGCGCTCTTGACGGGGATCAGCAGCCGGTCGGTGACCCAGATCGAGTCGAAGCCGAGCGCGTCGGCGCGCTGCGCCAGCGAGGTGATCGCCTCACGGTCGGCGAGGGCGCCTCGCCCTTGCAGGGAAAAGCCGATCTTGACCATCGTGACTCGCGGGGCGTCAGGGCTCCGTCGGACCGACGCCCTTGAAGACGAACTTCTGGGCCCGCTTACCCGAGTCGACTTCGGCCGTGTAGACGTTGCCCTTCGAATCTACCGCGAGATTGTGCACCCAGTGGAGCTGGCCGGCCTGGCGCCCGTTCCGGCCGAACTTGCCGACGATCTGGCCCGTGTCGCGCAGCAGGGTCCAGATGTGGTTGTTCTCGCCGTCGGCCGCGTAGAGCCAGGTCTGCGGCGCGTCGTGCGAGACGTCGAGATCCCAGACCGAGCCGTTGCCGCGCGTGGCCGGCGCGACGACGAGCTCCTTCACGAACGTTCCGTCCTTCTTGAAGACCTGGATGCGATTGTTCATCCGGTCGCACACGTAGAGCAGCCCGTCCTTCGCCAGGCGCGCGCAGTGCACGGGATTGCCGAACGACTTCACGCTCGGATCGCCCGGCGGCCGGCCGTTGGCGCCCCAGTGCCGCTTGTACGCGCCGATCTGTCCGTCGAAGACGATCACGCGATGGTTCTTGTAGCCGTCGGCGATGAACACCTCGTTCGTCGCGGGGTCGACGTGCATGTTGGCGGGCCGTCCCAGATGCGCGGTGTCGTGGTCGCCGCCGGTGCGATCGTGCTTGCCGATCTGGAGGAGGAACTTTCCTTCGCGCGTGAACTTGAGCACCTGGTGATCCTTGGCGTCGTTGCCGGCGATCCACACGTTGTCCTGGTGGTCGACGAAGATCCCGTGCTCGTTCAGCGGCCACTCGTAGCCGGCGCCCGGGCCGCCCCACGAGCGCACGAGGACCCCGTCGGCGTCGAACTCGAGCACGGGCGGCGCCGGCGCGCAGCAGAGCGAGCGCGGCGGGTTCAACGTGGCGCCGCGCTCGTCCTCGGTCAACGACTTCGGCCGCTGGATGACCCAGACGTGGTCGCGGCGATCCACCGCGATCCCCGCGGCCTGACCCATGAGCCAGTTGTTCGGCAGCGGCCGGGGCCACCATGGATCCACCTGAAACCGCGGCGCCTGTCCGTCGCCGGGACGCTGGGCACGCACGGATGCGCCGAGGCCGAGAACGAGGCCGATCAGCGCCGCCAGCGCGAGCGTGCCGAACAGAAGGCGGCGGCGGCGCCGAGCGCTCACGAGCTTGCCTCCTCGAGGCCGAACGCCTTGGCCAGGAGCTCGTAGGACCGGCGCCGAGCCTTCGGATCGTGCGTGATCGTGACGACGATCAGCTCGTCGGCCTCGTAGTCGGCGGCGAGCGCCTCGAGGCGCTCACGCACCTGCTCGGGGTTGCCGGCCACCGTGCGCTGCTGCGCGTGGCGGAGGATGGCCAGCTCGCGCTCGGTGTAGGGATACGTCTCGGCCTCCTCGATCGAGGGATAGCGACCGGCGCGTCCGGTGTACAGGCGCACGATGAAGAGCTGACGGCTCTTCGCCAGCCGCTGAGCTTCGGCCTCCGTGTCGGCGCACACGACGAACACGGCGGCGCTCGCGCGCGGCGTCTCGAGCCGCTGCGACGGCTGGAACTGCCGCCGATAGGCGCGGGTGACCTCGGCGCCGCCGTCCTGGTTGATGAAGTGCGCGAACGAAAAGCCGGTGCCGAAGTGCGCGGCGACTGCGGCGCTCTGGTCGCTCGACCCGAGCAGCCACATCTCGGGCGCCGTCGGACCAGTCGGCATCGCGAGCACCGGCGCGTAGATGTGGCCCGCCGGCAGGGTCCCGTGCAGGAAGCCCTGGAGGTCGGAGATCTGCTGCGGGAAGTACTCGAGGTTCGCGTTCTCGCGGAGCGCCCGCGCCGTCAGCTGGTCGCTTCCGGGCGCGCGGCCGATGCCGAGATCGATCCGTCCGGGGAAGAGCGTTTCGAGCACGCGGAAGCTCTCGGCGACCTTCAACGAGCTGTAGTGCTGGAGCATGACGCCGCCCGAGCCGACGCGAATCCGTGAGGTGCGCGCGGCGACCTGCCCGATCAGCACCTCGGGGCTCGAGCCGGCCAGCCCCGGCGTGGAGTGATGCTCGGCGAGCCAGTAGCGATGGTAGCCGAGCCGGTCGCAGAGCTCGGCGAGCTCGAGCGTCTCGTGGATGGCATCCGCCACGGCGCCGCCGCTGCGCACGGGTGATTGATCGAGCACACCGAGGCGGAGCATCTAGTTGATCCGCTTCTCTCGGCCCTTCCACTCCTTCTCGCGAAGAACGAACTTCTGCACCTTGCCGGTGGAGGTCTTCGGCAGGTCGCCGAACTCCACCGCCGCCGGGCACTTGAAGTGCGCGATGTGCTGGCGGCAGAACTCGATGATATCGGGCTCGGTGGCCTTCTGCCCGGGCTTGAGCGTGACGAACGCTTTGGGCCGCTCGCCCCACTTGTCGTCGGGCACCGCGACCACCGCGCACTCGAGCACGGCCGGGTGCCGCGCCACGCACTGCTCGACCTCGATCGTCGAGATGTTCTCGCCGCCCGAGATGATGATGTCCTTCTTCCGGTCGCGGAGCTCGACGTAGCCGTCGGGATGCCACACCGCGATGTCGCCGGAGTGGAACCATCCGCCGCGGAACGACTCGGCGGTGGCCTCGGGCTGGCGGAAGTAGCCCATCGCCGCGTTGTTGCCGCGCATGATGACCTCGCCGAGCGTCTCGGCGTCGCGCGGCACGTCGCGCATCTCGCCGTCGACCACGCGCACGAGATCGAAGATCGCGTAGCCCTGGCCCTGGCGCGCGGCCAGGCGCGACTGCTCGTCGGGCGGGAGCGCGTCCCATTCCTCGTGCCAGGCGCACACCGTGTGCGGCCCGTACGTCTCGGTCAGCCCGTAGACGTGCACTGGCCGGAAGCCGAGCTCCTTTAGCCGGCCGAGCAAGGTCGGCGAGGGCGGCGCGCCCGCGACGCACACGGTGACCGGACGCGTGAGCTTGTGGGCCTTCGGGTCGTTGACGACGCCGATGTGCACGGTCGGCGCGCCGTTGTAGTGCGTCACGCCTTCCTTGTCGATCATGTCCCAGACGCGCCCCGGCTCGACCCGCCTCAGGCAGATGTGCGTGCCGCCGACCGCGGTCACGCCCCACGTGAAGCACCAGCCGTTGCAGTGGAACATCGGCAGGGTCCAGAGATAGCGCGCGTCGAACCCCATCTGCGACTCGAGCACCTCGCCGAGCGCGTTGACCCAGGCCCCGCGGTGCGAATACATGACGCCCTTGGGTCGACCCGTCGTGCCCGAGGTGTAGTTGATCGCGAGCATCTCTTCTTCGTCTTTGAGCCAGCTCTCGACGGGGCTCGGCGAGCCGCCCGCCAGGAAGTCTTCGTAGGGGTCGCCGGGGCCGCCCGTGTCGTCCACGCGCACGACGCGCAGACCGGCCAGCGGCAGCGGCTTCACGAGCGGCTCGAGCTCGGCGTCGACGAAGAGAAACTTCGCGCCGGAGTGGTCGAGGATGTAGCCGATCTCGTCCGAGCTGAGCCGCGTGTTGATCGCGACGAGGACGCCGCCCGCGGCCGGCACGCCGTAGTGCGCCTCGAGCATCGGCGGGATGTTCGGGCAGAGGAACGCGACCCGGTCGTGCTTCTGGAGACCCGCCGCGCGCAGGGCCGAGGCGAGCCGATTCACCCGCTCCTCCAGCTGCCGGTAGGTGTAGCGCCGCGCGCCGTGGACGACGGCGACCTTCTCGGGGTAGACGTACGCGCTCCGGGTGAGGAAGCTCACCGGGGAAAGCTCGGTGCGATAGACGTGGCGAAACTCGCTCATGTGCGCTCCCTGCGAACGGGCTTGCGCAAGTTTAACCCAGGAGCACTTGCGCCGGGTTGGCGTGCCGCGCTCTGGGGGCGGCGTGGGAGGGAGCCGTCGAGGCCACCGCCGACCGCACGTTGACCCGGGATCAGCCCCTGGGAGGACTCGAGCGCGCCCCGGCCGGGGCGGCGGTGAAATCGGGCGCGGTATCTCCGAGCCTCGCGCTCACCGGCTCGTTCCCGCGCGCGTCGCCACGCGGACGATATAGTCCGCGAACTGCGGGAACGGGTCGAATCCGAGCACCGCCGGCGCGTTGGCGACGAAGTTGGAGGTGGCGTTGACGTCGTAGAAGTACACGCGGCCGTCGTCACGGCCGACGAGATACTCGATGCCACCGACGTCGATCGACGCCGCGCGCGCCAGGGCGCGCGCCTGGTCGACGACGGCCGGCGGAGCATCGTAGCGGGTCACCTGGAGCCCCGGCTTCACCTCGACCGGACAGGCCGCGAGGTCGGCGGCGGGTGGCGTGGTCTCCGGGACCCGGCAGATGTCGGCCGGGCACAGGTTGAAGTCGGCCGCGGGGCGGACGATCCGGATCGCGTATAGATACCGGTCGTCCAGCACCTCGACGCGCACGATCGCGCCGTCCTGCGACTCGACGAACTCCTGGACGAGCGCGGTGCCGTCGGGGCCGAAGTCGAGCGCGGCCGCGCGCGTCTCGAGGTCGGCGCGCGAGTCAAACCGCTCGATCAGCGCGCCCGAGCCGCCGACGTTCGGCTTGACGAGGAGCGGAAAGCGGAGCTCGCCGCTGGCCTTCAGGACCTGATCGCGGTGGTTGACGACGATCGTCCGGGGATAGGTCACACCCAGGCGCTCGAAGAGCCCTACCTGCAAGGCCTTCGACTTCTCGAAGCGATACGCGCGAACGGGATTGATCACGGGCACGCCCAGCGACTCCCAGTAGGCGAGCAGCGCCTCGGCATAGAACAGGACGCCGCCGTGGCCGCGCCGGTGCGACGAGGGGCTCGTACGATTGACGATGACCGAGTAGCGCGGAACCCGCTCGCGCGGGTCGAACCCGTGGTTCGAGTGGTCGATCTTCTCGAACGGCAGGCGCCGATGCTCGAGCTCGGCGATGAGCCTGGCCGACCACTCCGGATGCTCGTCGAGGATACCGATGGGCGCGGACAGTCGATCCGTCACTGGGCTACCTCCATGATCTGAAGGCGCGCCTCGAACGGCGGGGTCCCGGCCCCTCGACGTCCTGCAGCGCGCAAGACGGGTACGCGGTTGTCGTCGAACCACTGCAGGCGGTCGCGGAGGGCGACGACGTCGCCGATCACGATCACGACGGGGGGCTCGAGCCTCGCCCGGGCCGCGCGCGCGGCGATGTCGCGGAGTGTCCCGACGACGGTCTCCTGGGCGCTGGTGGTTCCCCAGCGCACGAGCGCGACGGGCGTCGAAGCCGGGCGCCCGTGCGCGATCAGCTCGCGCGTGATCCGGGGGAGACTCTCGACGCCCATCAGCACGACGAGCGTGTCGGAGGCCCGCGCGAGCCGCGCCCAGTCGACGCTCGACTCCTGCCCCGAGGCGCTCCCGTGGCCCGTCACCACCGTGAACGAGGACGCGACGCCGCGATGGGTGACCGGGATCCCGGCGTAGGCCGGAGCGGCGAGCGCCGAGCTGACACCGGGCACGACCTCGAACGGGATCCGGGCACCGGCGAGGGCCTCGGCCTCTTCGCCGCCGCGGCCGAAGACGAACGGATCGCCGCCCTTCAGACGTACGACTCGCCGCCCGCGCCGCGCGTGCAGGATCAAGAGCGCGTTGATCTGCTCCTGCGGCAGCGCGTGATGCCCCGAGGCCTTGCCGGCGAAGATGTGGCGCGCGCGGGGCGCCTCGTCGAGGAGCCGCGGATCGACAAGCCGGTCGTACACGACGACCTGAGCGCGCCGCAGGAGCTCGAGGCCGCGCACCGTCATGAGCCCGGGATCTCCGGGGCCCGCCCCGACGAGGGCGACCGTGCCCACTCTCACGATTCGGCTCCGAGCAGCTCGAGCAGCCGATGCTTGGCGTCGTCGCGCCCGCGCTCGACGATGAGCCGGCGCACGTCCGGGCCGAGCGCGCGCCGCCAGGCCTCCGCGGTCGCCGGCCGCCCGGCCGCCCGCAGCTCGCGCCTGGCCTCGGCCGCGATCGAGGCGAGCGTCGCGTAGTCGTCGGTGAAATAGGCCTCGAGCTCCTCGCGGATCGCCCGCGCGAGAGCCGGGCTCGAGCCGCCGGTCGCGACGGCCACCGTGAGGTCGCCGCGGCGCACGAGCGCCGGCAGAATGAACGTGCAGCGCGCTGGATCATCGGCCGCGTTGATCCAGAGCCCGCGCTCTCTCGCCTCGCGGGCCACGGCCTCGTTGACTTCGCCCGCGTCGGTCGCGACGAACGCCAGCTCGGCGCCGGCGAGATCGCCGTCGCGGTATCCGCGTGCCTCGTGCTCGATCCGCCCCTCGGCGGCCAGCGCGGCGAGCCCCCGCGTCAACCGGGGGCTGAACACGATGACGTGCGCCCCCGAGGCCACGAGCCCGTCGACCCGCCGCTCGGCGACGAGCCCGCCGCCGATCATGACGCATCGCCGGCCCGTGAGATCGAGCAGCACCGGGTAGTACCCCATGTCAGCCGTCGACGCCGTGCGGCGGGCCGGCCGGGGCGACATCGCGCGCGACCGCCTCGACGAGCTCGCCCGCGAGCAGCCCGCGCAGCTCGTCGTCCGTGTGGCGGGCGCTGAACTGGCGGAAGTTCTCGCCCGGTCGGCGCTCGGCGAGGAAGGCTCGCAGCAGGCGCTCGATGGCCGGGGCCACGGCCGTCGCGGGCAGACGAAGCCCGATAGGCCTCGCCACGGCCTGGTGGCGGCCGACGGCGCCGCCGACGCAGAAGTAGTAGGCGTCGACGAGCGCGCCGTCCACCTTGACCTTCTTGCCCTCGATCCCGAGGTCGGCGATCCAGTGCTGGCCGCAGCTGTTCGGGCAGCCGGTGACGTTGATCCGGAGCTGGTGCTCGAACCCCGGCAGGCGCTGCTCGAGGCTCTCCACGAGTCCGCGCGCGAAGCCCTTCGTTTCGGTGAGCGCGAGCTTGCAGAACTCGGAGCCCGTGCACGCGACGGTGCCGCGCCGGAACGGCGAGGCGTCCAGCGCGAAGCCGGCGTCCTCGAGCTCGCGTGCCAGGGCCTGCGCGTTCTCGCGGCGAACGTTCGGGATCAGGAAATTCTGCATGCTGGTCGTCCGGAAGGCACCCGAGCCGTAGCGATCCGAGAGGTCGGCGGCGATCCTCAGCTGGTCCGCCGTGAGCCGGCCTCGCAGCACGGCGACGCCCACGTAGCAATAGCCCGGCTCCCGCTGCCCGTGGATGCCGACGTGGTCGCGATATGCGTCGTCCGGCGGCTCGTCGGGCACACCGGGCGCGAGCGGAGCGCCCAGACGCTCCTCGATCGCGGCCTTGAAGCGGTCGGCCGTCCAGCCGTGCTGGAGAAACAGGAACTTGAGCCGGGCTCGCTCGCGGTTCTGCCGGAGCGCGTCCGAATCGCGGAAGATCTCGGCGATCGCGCGGAAGACCGCCAGCGCTTGCGCTTGGGGTACGAAGGCGTCGAGCCGGACTCCAAGATGGGGATCGGTCGAGAGCCCGCCGCCGACGCGAACCGCGAAGCCGATCTCACGGGTCGCCGGGTGGCGCACCGCCGTGAGGCCGATGTCGTTGATCTCGGGATAGGTGCACCAGGCTCGGCACCCCGAGATCGAGACCTTGAACTTCCTCGGCAGGTTGTAGAAGGCGGCGTTGCCGTTCACGAGCTCTGTCGCCTGCACGACGAGCGGCGTGGCGTCGATCAGCTCCTCGGCGTCGAGACCCGCCACCGGGCAGCCGGTGACGTTGCGCGTGACGTCGCCGCACGAGCCCATGGTGGTCACGCCCTGAAGCCAGAGCGCCTGGAACACCTCCGGCAAGCCCTCGAGCGTCACCCAGTGGAGCTGGAAATTCTGGCGCACGGTGATGTCGGCGACGCCGCGGCCGTGCCGCGCGGCGAGGTCGGCGATCGTCCGGACCTGCCGCGACTCGAGCACCCCGTTGGGGATGCGGATTCGCACCATCAAGTGCCGAACCGCCTTGCCCTCACCGCCCTTGCCCCCGATCGCGCCAACGCCGTCGCCCTGCGTGTAGATGCCCCACCAGCGGAAGTAGGTGCCGAACCACTCGGGGGGCACAGAGTCCCAGCCCTCGCGCGCGAAGCGCTGGATGTCGGCGTAGGCTTCCCAGGGATTCAGCTCGCGCTTGAGCCGCTCCACACGCTGGGCCTTCGTTTCTTTCACGGCCTCGCTCATCAGTCCCTCCAGAAACGAAAAGCCGGAAGGCGGGCCCTGCCTCGGGCCTCCTCCCGGCTCATGTCGTTGGCTTCGACGTCGCCTTTACGAGGTAGTCATCTCTCCCGTGTAGCGCAGGGGCACCTGGACCCACGCTTTACATCGCACGCACTTGGCCGACACCCGACCCGTGGCGGCATCGACCTTCAAGATCGCGTTGTGGATGACGACCTCCTTCGGCAGGGCCACGACGACCTTGGCCCTGCAGACCGGGCATCGAAGCGACGTCGCGGGCTCGACCTTCGTGGTCATCCTGGGTCGCATGAGAAAATACCCATTGTCGATCGAGATTGTCAAGGCCTGATCCCCCAGGGCCGCACTGAAGGGCTTGGCGGCGCGAGCGCGGGCCGTGCTAACGTTCCCGAGCCGCCCGGCGGCCGGTTCGCAGGAGGGCATCGTGATGGGCAAGAGCGTCTACGACGAGACCTACGCGCGGTCGATGAGGGACCCGGAGGGCTTCTGGGCCGCGGCCGCGGAAGACATTCACTGGGACAAGCGCTGGGACCAAGTCTTCGACGACTCGCGCCGGCCGTTCTATCGCTGGTTCGCGGGCGGCGAGCTCAACACCTGCTACAACGCCCTCGACCTGCACGTCGATCGCGGCCGCGGCAAGCAGCGCGCACTCGTCTACGACAGCCCCGTCACCGGCACGGTGCGGACGTACACCTACTTCGAGCTCCGCGACGCGGTCGCGCTCTGCGCGGGCATGCTCCGGCGTCAGGGCATCGCGAAGGGCGACCGCGTGATCATCTACATGCCGATGGTGCCCGAGGCCGTGATCGCGATGCTCGCGTGCGCGCGCCTCGGGGCGATTCACTCCGTGGTCTTCGGCGGCTTCGCCGCCAACGAGCTGGCCAAGCGCATCGACGACGCCAAGCCCAAGGCGATCCTCTCGGCCTCGTGCGGGATCGAGGTCAACCGCGTCATCCCCTACAAGCCCTTGCTCGACGGCGCGATCGAGCTGGCACGGCACAAGGTGGGCCGCTGCGTAATCTTCCAGAGGCCGCAGGAGACGGCGCCGATGGTGCGCGGGCGCGACCTCGACTGGAACGAGGCGCTGGCCGGCGCCACGCCCGTCGACTGCGTCCCGGTTCTCGCCACCGATCCCCTCTACATCCTGTACACGTCGGGCACGACGGGCATTCCCAAAGGTGTCGTGCACGACAACGGCGGTCACGCCGTGGCGCTCAAGTGGTCGATGAACGCCGTGTACGGCATGGGCTCGGGCGAATGCTTCTGGGCGGCCTCGGACATCGGCTGGGTCGTCGGCCATTCGTACATCGTCTACGCGCCGCTGCTCAAGGGATGCACCACGATTCTCTACGAGGGCAAGCCGGTCGGCACGCCCGACCCCGGCGCGTTCTGGCGCGTCATCGCCGAGCACGGCGTGAACGCGCTCTTCACGGCGCCGACGGCGTTCCGCGCGATCAAGAAGGAAGATCCTCAAGGTACGTACATGACGAAGTACGACCTCGCGCGGTTTCGCACCTTGTTCCTCGCCGGCGAGCGCTGCGACCCGGACACCTTGCACTGGGCGGAGGAGCGGCTCCGCGTGCCCGTGGTCGATCACTGGTGGCAAACGGAGACCGCGTGGCCCATCGCCGCGAACTGTGTCGGCCTCGGCATGCTCCCGGTCAAGCCGGGATCGCCGACGAAGCCGGTCCCGGGCTACGACGTCCGCGTGCTCGGCGAAGACAACCAGGAGATGGAGGCCGGTCAGATCGGCTCGATCGCCCTGCGGCTGCCGCTGCCGCCCGGATGCCTGCCGACGCTCTGGAACAACGACGCAGGGTACGAGAAGTCCTATCTCACGAAGCATCCCGGCCACTACCTGACCGGCGACGCGGGCTTCAAGGACGCGGACGGCTACGTCTACATCATGAGTCGCGTGGACGACATCATCAACGTCGCGGGGCATCGCCTCTCGACCGGCGCGATGGAAGAGGTGCTGGCCGCCCATCCCGACGTGGCCGAGTGCGCGGTCGTCGGCGTCGCGGACGAGATCAAGGGCGAGGTGCCCGTGGGCTTCGTCGTCACGAAGGCGGGAGTAGCGCGTGACGAGGGCGAGATCGTCAGGGAGCTCGTGGAGAAGGTGCGCGAGCGGATCGGTCCGGTCGCCGCGTTCAAGACCGCGCTCGTCGTCAAGCGGCTGCCCAAGACGCGCTCGGGGAAAATCCTGCGCGGCACGATGAAGAAGATCGCCGACGGCCAGGAGTACGTGGCGCCGGCGACGATCGACGATCCGGTGATCCTCGCCGAGATCACCGAGGCGCTCGGCACGCGGGGCTACCCGAAGAAGTAGGCGCGCTCGCCGTCAGTCGCGCCGGACGCGCCACCAGAGCATGAGCGCGCCCACGATGACGAGACCGAACGCGCCGTTCCACAGGAACGCCGCCGACACGCCCCACCACTGCGAGATCGTGCCGACGATGAACGCGCCGATCGGAAAGACGCCGCCCGACACCCACGTGTAGATGCTCATGACGCGCCCGCGGAGCGCGTCGGGCGCCTGCAGCTGGATCGACGTGTTGCAGCTCGCCATCAGCATGATCCCCCAGTAGCCGGTGAAGAACAGCAGCGGCACCGCCAGCTCGATGCGCCGGGTCACGCCGAGCGCCAGGAGCATGCCGAGCGCGAGCGTCGCCGACACGAGCATCGAGCGAACCGACGGATAGCGCGAGGCGCGCGCGCCGACGGTGAGGGCGCCCCCCACCGCGCCGACGCCGAGCGCCGCCATTAGAAATCCGAAGCCTTCCGCGCCGAGCCCGAGGACGTTCTTGGCCAGGAGCGGCACGTACACGCTGAAGTTGAAGACGCAGAGGCTCACGACGAAGACGAGGCCGATGGCGAGCCGGAGCCGCGGCGTCCCGGCGGCGTAGCGCACGCCTTCCGCGATTTCCTCGACGATCGACGCCCGCGGGCCGACGGTCGGCCGGCCGTGCGTCTTCATGCGCAGGAGCGTGACGATCACCGCGACGAAGCCGAGGCCGTTCAGGAAGAACGTCGGGCCCACCCCGAAGCGTCCGATCACGACGCCGGCGACGGCCGGGCCGACGATCCGCGCGAGGTTGAACCCCGCGGAGTTGAGCGCGACGGCGCTCGAGACGTCGGCGCGGCCGACCAGCTCCATCACGAACGACTGGCGGGCCGGCTGATCGACGACGTTGGCGAAGCCGAGTGCGAGGCCCAGCGCAGCGACGTGCCAGTACTCGACGTGGCCGGTCGCCACCAGCAGTGCCAGCAGCAGTCCCTGACAGGCGAGCGTCGTCTGGGTCGCGACCAGCAGGCGGCGCTTGGGCAGGCGGTCGGCGACGGCCCCGCTGACGATGGAAAAGAGCAGCACCGGCGAGAACTGGAGCGTCGCGAGGAGCCCGAGCTTGAAGGGCGAGTTCGTGAGCTGCAGGACGAGCCAGGCCTGGGCCACGTTCTGCATCCAGCTGCCGACCTGCGCCGCGAACTGCGAGAAGTAGAAGCGGCGGAATTCGTCGTGGTTGAGGGCGCGCAGCCCGTGGGGATAGGTCACCGGAGCGGACTATCCGCCCGGTCTCCGTTCAGCGGATCCGCGCGATCGTCGAGCGTCCGTCCGCTCAGGCTCAGGAGAGGTTCGACGTGCAGTGCGGACAGCGCTTGGCCGCGGCGGGGATCGACGTCGCGCACCACGCGCACTCCTTCATCGCCGGGGCGGTCGGGGCCGCCGACGGCTTCGGGAACAGCCGGTTCACCTGCTGGACGAGCAAGAACATCGCGAACGCGACGATGAGGAAGTGGATCACCGAGTTCACGAACGCGCCGTAGTTGAGGGTGGGGGCGCCGGCGGCCTTCGCGGCGGCCAAGGTCGGGAACGATTGCCCCGACAGGCTGATGAAGAAGTCCTTGAAGTCCACGCCGCCGAGGAGCCGCCCGATCGGCGGCATCAGGACGTCGTTGACGAGCGAGGTGACGATGGTGCCGAAGGCGGCGCCGATGATCACGCCCACCGCCAGATCCACCACGTTGCCTCGCATGATGAACGTCTTGAGCTCGCTCAGCATGGGCCTCTCCCCTTACTCGAAGTGCGGGGTGAGCGCGGACTGCGCGCTCCCTGTCCGACTCGGAGTGCGCACACTCTACAACGGGCGGCGGGCGGCGCGCGAGGGGGCCGGGTGAGCCGGCCCCGGCGAGTCAGACGTAGGACGCGTGAGCGCGCACGCCTTCGGCGGCACGCCGCTCGAGGCCGGCGGGCGTGGCAGCGGTCGTGTGCGCCGTCGCGAGACTGTCGGCCTGCCGCTTCATGGCGAGCCGGTACGCGATCTCCTCGGCCACGAGCCAGATCGGAAGCCCGAACACGACCAGGTACGCGAGCAGGTTCGCCAGTGCCATCGTCCGTCCTCCTCAGTCGCCAGGAGGAGCAGGCGCCGTGCCACTCGCGGGCGCGAGGAATTCCAATGCTTTGCCGAGCACTGGGGCTCGAGGGCTCGGGTGAATTGCCCGATTCGTGCCGGTCGGCCCGCCCGACCGATTCCCTGGTATCCTCTAGCACCTGATCGAGAGGAGAGCTCATGCGAGAGCCCAATCTGCAGTCCCGCCTCGTCGCGCTGCTGGCCGGGGTGCTGTTACTCACGGGTTGCACTTTGGATTTGCGCGGAAACGAGTGGCAGAAGCCCGGTGCCATGAACCCGGACGTGTCCCTGGCCGAGGTCAAATGCGCCCGCAAGGCGTTCGAGATCGGACCGGGACCTGACCTCATTCTCGGGGGTCTGCTCGACGTTGGTCGTATTGCGGTTCAAGAGTCTCGGCAAGCTAATGCATTCGATGACTGCATGACGAGCGCCGGGTTCCAGCGCTCGAGCTGACGTCTGTAGGAGGTCCTGATGTTCCGCGTTTCCCGCCGCGCGCTCAAGATTCTGGTCGGCGTCTTCGTGTTGGTGGTCGTGCTCGGCGGCGTATTCCTGGCAGCGCTGCCCGAAGTCGTGCGCCGTGTCGCGATCGATCAGGTTCCCAAGCTTACCGGCCGCACGCTGCTCATCGACGACGTCGATCTGAATCTCTTCACGGGTCACCTCGCCCTGAAAGGCGTGCAGATCACCAAGCGCGGCGGGAACGAGCGCGCGTACGAGATCGAGCGGGTCGATGTTCGGGTCGATTACCTTCCGCTCATCCGCCGTCACGTCCGGGTGGGCGAGATCACGGTGGTGGAACCGAAGGTCCAGATCGTGCGCCACGGCCCGGTGGAGTTCGACTTCTCGGATCTGCTGGAGCTCTTCAAGGGAGGCGACCCGTCCAAGGAGCCTTCGAAGTGGACGGTGACTCTGGAGCGCGTCGCCGTGCGGCATATGACGGGTGTCGGCCGCGACCTCACGACCTCACCCGAGAGCGTCTGGCGGGTCGACGACCTGAATCTCGCCGCGAACGGCCTGATGCTCGGGCCCGGCGCGCGGCCCGGCCGCCTCGAGCTGAGCTTCAAGCTGAACGACGCGCCGATCGCGGTCACGAGCGATTCGCTCGTGCTCGCCCCGCTGGCGGCGAAGGCGCGCGCGTCCGTCGAGGGCTTCGACCTGGCGCCGATCCACGTCTATCTGCCGCCGAGCGTCCCGGCCGCTCCTCGTGCCGGCAAGGTGACGCTCGCGCTGACTGCGGCCATCGAGCTGGAGCCAGCCGGACTCAAGCGCGGCAATGTCAAGGGCAAGGTGGCGCTGGCCGCCGTCGAAGTCTTCCAGAGCGGCCGTACCGAGGCCTTCTTGACCGTTCCGCGGCTCGACATCGGAGATCAGAGACGCCGACCTCGTCGCGCGCTCGGTCACGATCGCCTCGCTCGGCATCGAGGGGCTCGCGGGCCGGGCGGTCCGGGACGCTCAGAAGCGCATCGACCTCGTCGCGCTGGCCGGACCGCCGGAGCCGGCGAAGGAGACCGCGCCTGCGGCACGCCCGGCCGGTCCACCGGTCGCGGCCGGTGCGCCGGCGGCGGTCGAAACCCCGCACGCCGAGTTCAAGGTGAAGGTAGAGCAGATCGCGCTCCGCCAGGCCCAGCTCGCGCTCAAGGACGAGGCTGTCAAGCCGGTCACGACGCTCACCGTGACCGACCTGTCGGCGGACGTGAGGGACATCACCTGGCCCGTCGCCGGCCCGGCGACCTTTGACGTCTCGATGAAGACGCCGAAGTCCGGGCGAGTCGAGCTGAAGGGCGCGGTCACGGCGAAACCGTTCGACATCGAGTTCGAGAGCAAACTGCGCGGCGGATCGATCGAGCCATACCAGCCGTACATGCCGGTGAAGGCGCGCTTCTTCGGCTCCTTCAACGCCGACAACCGCAATCGCGTGACTCTCGATAACGGCACGCTCACGGCCTCGTCGCGGGGAAGAAACTGGATCGACAAGTTCGCCCTGCTGGCGCCGGGCGAAACGACGCCGACGGCGCGCTTCGACCGTCTCGCCTTCGACGGCATCGACTTCTCGTGGCCGAAGTACGCGCGGGTCTCGAAGATCACCCTGACGAAGCCGGACGCTCGCGTCGAGCGCGACAAGGACGGCGTGATCTCGCTCCGCAAGCTCTTCGAGCCGGATCCGGCGAAAGCCGAAGCCCCCAAGCCCGAGGCGGCCGAGCCCGAGCCCAAGAAGGACGCGGCGGCGCCCGCCGCGCGGGCCAATTCCGGGGCGCCGGGCGGCCTCCCGATCCCGGTCGACATCGGCAATATCGTCATCGAGGAGGGCCGCCTGCAGTTCATCGACGGCACGACGACGCCCGCCTTCACCGAGACGATCTCGCGGTTCGGGCTGACGGTCGAGGGCCTCAGCTCGACACCGGGGCGCCGCGCGCGGATCGCGACGCAGGCGGTCATCGGCGGCAGCTCGGCGTTCGATCTCAAGGGCGAGATCGCGCCCTTCGGCGAGGTGTACGCCGATCTGAGCGGTGAGCTGCGCGACTTCAAGCTGACGACCGTCAACCCGTACGCCGACCCGCTCATCGCGTGGGCGATGAAGACCGGTCAGCTCGCGGTCAAGGTGCACTATCGGGTCGAGCAGAATCAGCTCACGGCCGAGAACGAGATCATCGTACGGAATCTGACCGTCGCGCCCACGCGGCAGAACGACGAGGTCAAGAAGAAGATCGGCCTGCCGCTCGGCATGATCGTCGCGCTCATCACCGACAAGGACAACGGCATCCAGGTCAACGTCCCGCTCTCGGGCGAGCTGAACCAGGTGAAGGCCGGCCTGGGCGACGTCATCTGGACGGCGCTCAAGAACGCCGTCACCAACATCGTCGCGGCGCCGTTCCGCGCCATCAACAAGCTCGTCAAGGGCAAGGACGGCAAGGGCGACTCGCTCGACGGGCTGCAGGTCGACCCGGTGACGTTCGCCGCGGGCAGCGCGGACGTGCCCCCGGAGATGGGGAAGCATTTGACGGAGGTGGCCGGCTTCCTCCGCGAGACTCCGATGATCAAGCTCGCCCTGGCGCCGGTCGCCGCGCCGCGCGACCTCGAAAGCCTCAAGGAGCAGGAAGTGACCCTGAAGATCCAGCGCCTCCAGAAAGAGCGCGGGCTGCCGGACTTCAGCGCGGCCGTCGCGGCCGCGTTCAAGGAGCAGCTGCCCAGCGTGACACCGCCCGAGTCGGGCGAGGAGCAGCTCGCCGCGCTTCGCGAGCGCGAGCCGGCGCCCGATGCGCAGATGAGCGAGCTGCTCGAGCGCCGCGTCGAGGCCGTCCGCGAGGCCCTCACGAAGACCGAGGGCATTGCCGCCGAGCGGCTGACGGCCGGCACGGCCACGGCCTCGTCCGGCGACGAAGCCGCGGAGGGCCGCATCGAGTTCCAGATCGCGCAGTGACGCCCTTCTCCGAAATCCGCTACGACGTGGAGGACGGAGTCTGCACGGTCACTCTGAATCGCCCGGAGCGCCTCAACGCCGTGACCGCGACGATGCTGCGCGAGCTCGGCGAGGCGTGGGAGCGCGCCGACGCCGACGACGAGGTGCGCGCGGTCATCGTGACCGGCGCGGGCCGCGCGTTCTGCGCGGGCGCCGATCTCGGGGCCGGCGGCGCCACGTTCGATGCGGCCGCGCGCGGCCGCGCCGTCACGGCCGAGGAGCATCGTGACGGCGGGGGCACCGTGACCCTGCGAATCTTCGACATGAAGAAGCCGGTGATCGCGGCGATCAACGGGCCGGCCGTCGGCTTCGGCATCACCTTGACGCTCCCGATGGACATCCGGATCGCGTCGTCCGCGGCCCGGATCGGCTTCGTCTTCGCGCGGCGCGGCGTCGTGCCCGAGGCCTGCAGCACGTGGTTCCTGCCGCGGCTCGTCGGAATCAGCCAGGCCGCCGAGTGGGTCTACACGGGGCGGGTCTTTGGCGCCGAGGAGGCGCTGGCCGGCCGGCTCGTGAGCCGCGTCGTCGCGCCGGACGCGCTGCTCTCGACCGCCCGGCAGCTGGCCCGCGAGATCGCCGACAACACCTCGGCAATCTCGGTGACCCTGGCCCGGCAGATGATGTGGAAGCTCCTCGGCGCCGACCATCCGATGGACGCGCATCGGCTGGACTCCCAGGCGATGTTCTGGACCGGACGCTCCGCCGACGCCCGCGAAGGCGTCACGGCGTTCCTCGAGAAGCGTCCGGCGCGGTTCCCGCTGCGTCCGAGCGCGGACCTGCCGCCGTTCTATCCGTGGTGGCGGTCGCGTCCGTCTTCGGCGTCGCGCGACTGATCTCGTCGGCGTGACGCTCGCGTGGGCGGCGGCCGCCGGCGTGATCGCCGCGGCGAGCTTCGTGATGGGGCTCGCCGGGTTCGGCATCGCCCTCGTCGCGCTGGCGTTCCTGCCCTATCTGATGTCGGCCTCGAGCGCGATCGTCCTGCTGACGATCTACGCCGCCGTCTTCTCGCTCGCCATGCTGGTTCAGCTCCGTCGCGACGTCTCGCCGCGCGCGATCCTCGATCTGCTCGCGGGCACCCTCGTCGGCACGCCGCTCGGCGTGTGGGGGCTCGCGGCGCTGCCCGCGAGCGCCCTGAACCGCCTGATCGGCTTCATGCTTATCGTGGCCTTCGTGCTCGAGGCTCGCGACCTCTACCCGAAGAAGCTCGAGGGCCGTCGATGGGGGCTCGGCGCTGGAGTACTCGCCGGCGTCATCGGGGGCGCCGTCGGCCTGCCAGGCCCGCCGGCGGTGCTCTACGCCGCGACGCAGGGCTGGAGTGCCCGCGCCGTCAAGGCGAACCTCCAGGCCTTCTTCGTCGTAAACCAGGGCGCGATCCTCGCGGGCTACTGGTGGGCCGGGCTGCTCACGCGCGAAGTCTGGAATCTCACCCTCGGATTCGGGCTGCCCGCGATCGCCGGCGCCGTCACGGGCGCGCTCCTGTTCGAGCGCGTGGATCAGCGCCGCTTCCGTCAGCTCGTCTTCGGGCTGATCCTGCTCTCGGGGCTGGTGCTGCTGGTGCGCGGCTGAGGCCGAGCGGTCAGCGCGGTTTCTGCGACTTCCACTGCTCGACGTTGTTCTCGATCTGGCGCGCGTGGATCTCGAGATGATCGGCGTAGATCGAGAGCCAGTCCTCGGCTCCGTAGCGCCCGGACTCGGTGTGGGTGCCCACGCGCGCCCACGCCTCGTCGGGCAGGCCGCGGATCAGGGCCGCGGTGGTCGCGCGCACGGACTCGACCACGGCCAGCGCGGGCTCGAGCGGCAGATCGTGATAGGCGAACACCTTCGCCCAGTTCTCCTGATCGTAGCCCTGGATATTCGGGCTCTTCTCGGCGACGAGGAACCGGATGCGCGCGTAGGCGTTGGTCTCCGAATCGGCGCAGTGGCATACCACTTCGTGAGCCGACCACTCAGCCGGCGCCGGACGCCACTTGAGCGCCTGCGGCGGAACCTTGGCCAGCGCGGCCCGCAGCCGGGCCGGACCATCAGCGTATTGCTGGATCAGCGCCTGGCGCTTGGCCCGGTCGAGGGCCATCGTCAGCGACTCTCGAGCTTGCGGCGCAGCACCTTCGCGAGCGCCTCGGGCGCGAAGCCGAGCTGCAGGAGCGCCTGGCCGACGTCGAAGTACTCCCGATAGGCCGCGATCTTGCCGCCCTCGAGCTCGAAGAGGCTCATGCCTCGGAACCCGATCTTGCGCCCGGTGCTTCGCGGCACCGCGTCGGTCACGACGTAGCCGAACGTCCACTCGGCGGTCGCCCGGTTGCCGGTCTCGACCACGGTGTCCATCACCCAGCGGTAATCCCGCCCCTCGCGGAACATCCGCTCGAACATCGCCCGGAGGGAGGCCTGACCACGGTGCTCGCCGAAGAAGTTGTCATGATAGCTGGCGCCATCGGTGAAGCACCCGACCAGGGCGCCGACGTCCTGCCGATTGAACGCCTTCTCGAAGTCGTTGACGATGCTCATGGAATCCTCAAATAGCGCATAAGCGGGCCCGGCGCAAGGCGAGTTTATCCGCCGGCCCGGTCGGAGTATGATCTGCGGTACCGTTCAAGACCCCCCATTTCCGGAGCGGAAAGGATCAAGCGATGACCATCAAGCGGCACGGCGTCGGACCCCGATTGAGCCAGGCGGTCGTTCACGGCGACACCGTGTACCTCGCCGGTATGGTGGCGGGCGATCCTTCGGCGGACGCGAAGGGCCAGACCCAGCAGATCTTGAAGAAGATCGACGAGACGCTCGCGGCGGTGGGCAGCAATAAGTCGAAGCTCCTCTCCGCCACCGTGTACGTGGCGAATATGGGCGTGTACGGCGATATGAACGCCGCCTGGGATGCCTGGGTCGATCCGGCTAACACGCCGGCGCGGGCGACCGTCGAGG
>CAVRLO010000002.1:0-257978 GCA_963721815.1 uncultured Candidatus Rokubacteria bacterium | reverse complement strand
AATCGAATTCGTCGACCAACTCGAGTTGAACAACCTCGTCGTCGTCGGCAACTCGGTTGGCGGTATGCCGCATGCCGGTTGGCCATCGAACGCCCGACCAGTGGCGGGCGTGGTGCTCGTCAACACCGGCGGCTTCACACCGCACAGTGTCTTCAGCCGCACCGTGTGTGCCTCATGGCCGGCCCGCCGTGGTCAAGGCGGTTGCCCCGCTGTCCGTGCGCCTCATGCGTCCAAGAAACCGACGGACAAGGCGATTGTCGACCGCGTGGTCGCCGCTCGAAGACCACCGACGGCGCCCAGACCGCGGCCGCCCTGTGGAAAGCTTCATCGAGCCCGGTCACGACCTGCGCGACGGGCCGCCCAGATCACGGCGCCGGTGGACCACCTGGGGCGCCAAGGATCTGACCGCTCCGAAACGCTGGGGCAAGGCCGTTCAGGCCGCGATCCCCGGGTCGAGATTCGTACCCTGCCGACCGGCCACGTGGTGTTCTCCTCCGAGCCGGCGGCATGGCTGGGCACTGGTGCTGCCGTTCGTCGACGCCGCCCACGCTGTCCGAAAGGACCTACCCGCCTAACGGACTGCGGTGCGCGGCCGACGCGAACCCCAGCCAGGTGTGCCGGTTGCCGGCCCAGCACCAGCCGACCTTCGGCGCGTTCCGGTTGGCCGGGCCGTCGCGCCCGGTGCCGTTGGAGATCCACAGCGCCGGGGTGCGGGCGTCGAGCGAACCCTCAGGCTTGCGGCGGCGCGAGCCGATCGTCATGAAGCAGCGGTCACGCTCGAGGGTTTCCGGGTTCGCTGCAGCAGCCAGTGCAAACCCTCGCTGAGCGTCAGCGGGGTGCGTCCGGCGCCGGTGATCACGGGCAGCGCCTCGTCCGGACTCCAGTTCGCCATCGCGTCACCCCGGTCGATGTCGTACACCAGGTACACCGGCGGGTCGGGCAATGTAACCGGCCGAAATCGGCGCGAACACATCGACATCGGACAAATCCGTCACGACAAAGCCCTGTTTGTCGTTTACCCGCAACAACGCGACGAGCTTTGAGGCAGGCGCCAGGTTGGGTGAACGACGACCAGCGCTCCCTGGGAGCCGCTCGTGATGTTCCGCAATCGGTTGGCCGGCAGGCCGGCGATGGGTGAACGCCGAGTTCGATGAGTCGCTCGGCCTGATCGTGGGGTGTCGGCAAGGTGGGTGTAACGGTCTTCACTCGCCCTCAACGAAGCGCGCCCGGCCGATAGTTCCTACGAATGTTCGTCGGGTGGCGCGGACCAATCCGCGGGCCGGTTGTAACCGCCAGTGGAAGGCCAGCCCCGCCAGCCGCAGCAGCGTCGCCAGCGCGCCGCCGACCGCCACAGCTATCCACCTGCTGCCCAAGATGTCGATCGCGACGTAGGTCGCCGCGCCCAACGTTGCCGGGATACGCGTACAGATCATCCGGACCCATCACCATCGGCACCTCGCCGGCTAGCACGTCACGCAGCATCCCGCCGGCTATGGCGGTGAGCATGCCGATCACAACGGCCGCGAACCAGCTTGCTCCGGCGTCGACGGCGATCGCCGCGCCGGAAGCCAGAAACCCCATCCCGATGGCGTCCAGAACCAGCACCGATCGGTTCATCTGGATCACCACCTTGGCTAATGGGGTGGCGATGGCGACAGCGACCAGCGACGCGACCGTAATGTTGGGCCGGTGCTGGATCGAGTGCGGGGGCACGATGTCGAGCAGCACACGCGCAGCACGCCTCGCCACACCCTAGCACGCCCAGCGTGGCGATCCAGGTTGAAGCCTTTACGAACCCCGACGGTCGCACCCGAGGCCGCGAAGGCTGCGATACCGACGTAGTTGAGAATCATCTGGGCACGCCGGCTGAGGCGCGAACAGACGCAAAATCGCAACAAATTCGCACCGAAATTGGGCGATTCTGCTTCCCTAGTGTCAGGGTGACGGGGACGCGTTTGGTGGTTGGGTCTGGATCACCCGGCTTACGGAGTTGAAGTCGTTGACCGACCGCCGCGACGTCCCTGCGCGCGACGGAGGCTGGCTTCGTAGGCTCGGGCGCGCTTGCCACGGCGTCAGCAGCATGAGGCGGTGGTGCCGCGATGACAGCCGTGGCGGCAACGCCGAAGATATCGGCCTCGTGCGTCCTCCCGTTGAGTCGTTCCACCACCGCTTCGACGGCGCGGTTGGCTTGCTCGCGGGGCTCTTGGCTCACCGAGGTGAGGTCGATGTGTGCGAGTTGTGCGAGCAGGCTGTCGTCGTATCCGGTGACGGAAAGATCACGGGGGATATCGACGCCGGCACGGCGCAACCCGTCGAGGACCCCGATCGCGATGCGGTCATTGGCACAGACCACTCCGGTGGGCAGGTCGGCACCACCCAGCAATTCCTTCGCCGCGGCCGCACCAGCGTTCTCGGTGTAGTCACCCTCGATCAATCCGATGATTGTTCAGCCCGTGACGGCGCATCGCGCGTAGATATCCGTTTCGCCGATCAGCTGCGATTGAGCCGGAGCCGCCCGTCACGTGCACGATGTGGCGGTGCCCGAGCCCGACGAGATGGTCCACCACCGCAGCGATGCGACGACCGTCGGCGCACCGCACCACGTCGAAGGATGCGGAGGAGAGTCGCCGACCGACCACGACCGTCGGTAGCCGCTCACCCAGCGCAACACTTGCCGGTCGGCGACTCGGGGCCGAGCAGTAGCACGCCCTCACACCGGAAGTCGAGAAGGGTGTCGATGACTTTGGGCTCACCATGGTCGGCGTGCGGCGCCGAGCACCACCTCGTAGCCGGCCTGGTCGGCGGCCTCGACAATGTCCTCAACCATTTCGGCGTGAAAACTGTTGCGGATGTTGACGATAACACCGATAAGGTGTGAGCGCCGCGCGGTCATCAGGGCCGCGGTGCGGTTTAAGCGATAGCCCAGTTCTGGCGGCGGCGAATACCCGCCGCCGAGTCCGTCGTCGGCCCCGGCGCTCTGCGGAACACCAGCGAAACCAACGCCTTGGATACGCCGACCCGGTCGGCGACGTCCTGCATCGTGGCCGATCCGCCCTCTTCTTCACCGTGCCTCACATCTGATCGCTCTTGATCGTCGCGTATATCGCGGGGCTTGACAAGCCGTGTGACGGGGCCCATAGTAACTGACCTAGACCGGTTTAATAGACCGAACTAAGCCGATCGGAGTTTCAGACCCGGACGACCACTCCGAGCGACGCCACGGTCCCAGAAGGAGACACCATGAACCCCCGGCGACACCGCTTCGCTAGCGCGGCGATTGCAATGATGGGAGCGACCGTTCTCGTTGTCGGCTGCAGCAGCACCGGCAAAGCCGAGAAGCACGGATGGTGGCATGGCGGCGGGCACTGCAGACACCCCGCGGGCAACGGCCGCGATGATCACCCACGCGCCCGCCGGCGATACCTTCTGGGACCTCGTTGCCGCGGCGCGGAAACGGCGGCGGCGAAGGACAATATTGAGTTGCGGTATTCGAACGACCCCGAAGCGCCCGACCAGGCCACCCTCGTCCAGAATGGCACCTGGACACCGGGATCGACGGAATCGCCCTCACCCTGGCCAAACCGGAGGCGGTGGCCCCCGGGGTTAAAGCCGCCCTGGCCGCGGGCATCCCCGTCGTTGCGCTCAACTCCGGATTCGACCAATACAAGGCGATGGGAGTCACCGAGTTCTTCGGTCAGGACGAAGGACTCGCCGGGCAAACCGCGGGTGAGCGCCTCATCTCGACAAGACCGTCATGCCCGGCGTCCAGGGTGGCCCCCTGATGCACGTGATCGCCGGCAAGGCGGTCGCCTTCCGTGAGGCGTCGCGCCGGCCTGGCGCGAGTACCAGCGGCAGGTCGTGAAGAACGCGGCGGCGCTCGCCGCCGCGCTCCTCGAGCCCGGCTACCGGCTCGTGACCGGCGGCACCGACACGCACCTCTGCTCATGGACCTCACGAGCCGGAGCATCACCGGCAAGGACGCCCAGGAGGCGCTCGACCGCGCCTGGATCACCGTGAACAAGAACACGGTTCCGTTCGAGACGAAGAGCCCGATGGTGACGAGCGGCGTCCGGATCGGCACGCCGGCGGTCACGACACGCGGGCATGCGCGAGGCCGAGATGCGGCGAGATCGCCCGTCTCATCGATCGCGTGCTGTCCGAGCTGGGATCCTCGTCGGTGGAGGCGGAGGTACGGGGAGAGGTGCAGGAGCTGACGAACAGGTTCCCGCTTTACTCGGATCAGAACCCGACTGAAGCCGGACAGACCCGCATCCGGGAAAGGAGGGGAGACCCGATGAAGTGCCCGTTCTGCGGTCACACGGAGGATCGGGTCGTCGACTCGCGCGTGGGCCGGGAGGGCGAGTTCATCCGGCGCCGGCGCGAGTGCCTCAAGTGCCACCGCCGGTACACGACCTACGAGTACATCGAGGACGTCCTGCCGCACGTGGTCAAGCGCGACGGCCGGCGAGAGCCGTTCGACCGTCAGAAGCTCCGGGGCTCGATTCTTGAAATCGTGCGAGAAGCGATCGGTCGGGGTGCAGGCGGTCGACGACGTCGTCGTCGACATCGAGGCCCAGCTTCACGAGCGGGCCGAGAAAGAAATCAGCAGCGAGGAGCTCGGGCGAGTGGTCATGGAGCATCTGCAGCGTCTGGATCCGGTCGCCTACGTGCGATTCGCCTCGGTCTACCGGCAGTTCAAGGACATCGGCCAGTTCGTCGAGGAGGTCAAGGGCCTGCAGCGGGACGACAAGACGAAGGCCGTCCCCGCGAAGCCGCGTCCCTTCGCCAAGACGAAGTAGCGGCAAGCACGCAGGGAGCATGAGACGGTTGACAGCCAGGGGAGTCTGAAGCGGTAGGGTGCCGGGGGAGTATGAGGGGGTCGCCCCCCTCATGGAAATAGCGCGGCCCTGTCACGAGGGGACAGGGCCGAGCGCCGGGTGGGTACGCCTACTTCTTTTTCTTCTTGGTCGCCTTCTTCTTCGCCACCGCGTCACCTCCCTCCGTCCGGCGCGATCGAGTTGTGCCTCTGCTCGGCATGCTAGTGAGGTGGCCAATTCGTGTCAAGGCAAAAATCCCATATCTAGGGGTTTCGAGCGGGCTTCGAGCGCCCCCAGATCTGGCGTCATCGGTTGATTGACTTTGCCGGCGGCCCCGATGTAGCGTGAGCCCACGGTCAAGACGCAGCCCTTCACCACCAACACCCGCTCCGAGGAGACCTCCGTCGATGAGACGCACGCTCAAGAAGCTTGTGTTCGTCGAACCGAAGTCGACCCATCTCCACATCTACAGCCGGGTCTGCATTCCACGCCTCGGCTCGGTCCTGCTGGCCACGATCATGCGGGCCAAAGGCTATGACGTCCGTGTCTACATCGAGGACATCCACGGCGCCCGACATGAACGAAGTCCTCTCGGCCGACCTCGTCGCGATCTCGGCGATCACCTCGACGGCGCCCCAGTCATACCGCCTGGCCGATCACGGTCCGCGCAGCCGGCGGCGATCGCCGTCATGGGCGGCACGCACGTGAGCTTCCTGCCCGGAGGAAGGCCTCGAGCACGCGGACTTCGTGGTCCGCGGCGAGGGGGAGTTCGCGTTCCAGGAGCTGGTCGACGCGATCCAGGCCGGCCACGGCTTCGAGCAGATCAAGAATCTGTCGTACCTGGTCGACGGCAGTCGGTCAACCTGCCGGAACGCCCGAAGATCCCGAACCTCGACGTCAACCCGATCGCCGGACTACCACCTGATCACGGGCTGGAAGCCCGGCGGGGTCATCTCGGTGGCGACCTCGCGCGGCTGCCCGTTCTCGTGCACCTTCTGCTCGGTGCCGGGCATGTACGGGCACGCCTTCCGGACGCACTCGATCGAGCGCGTGCTGCAGGAGCTCGAAGCCACAAGGGCAACCGCGTACACGTTCTTCGCCGACGACATCTTCACGGCGAACAAGAAGCGCTGCAAGGACCTGCTGCGCGGCATGATCGAGCGCGACCTCACCCCCGACTGGGGCGCCCAGGTCCGGACGGAGACCGTCGACGACCCCGAGCTCCTGCAGCTCATGCAGGACTCGAACTGCTTCAACGTCTACGTCGGGTTCGAGTCGATCAATCCCCGCACGCTCAAGCTCTTCCAGAAGAAGCAGGACCTGGCGAAGATCGAGCGCTCGATCGAGCGCTTCCACGCGCACAAGATCCGCATCCACGGCATGTTCGTGGTCGGCTCCGACGAGGACGACGTCGAGACGATCGACGCGACCGCCGAGTTCGCGCTCAAGAACGACATCGACTCCGTCCAGTTCATGATCCTGACGCCGATCCCCGGCTCGCCCGACTGGGAGCAGCTCTACGAGCGGGGCGACAAGTACGTCATCAGCAAGAACTGGCAGTTCTACGACGGACACCACGTCGTGCACCAGCCGCGCCGCATGAGCCCCTACGAGCTGCAGAAGGGCGCCTCAACGCCATGGCGAAGTTCTACTCCTGGCGCGGCATCGCCAAGAAGCTCCTCGAAGGGCGACAAGTACCTATGCGGCGATCCGGTACTTCGGCAAGCGGCATGATCCGCGACTGGTGGAAGGACGACGAGAACCGGCAGCACGTCGAGTGGCTCAAGGCCCAGCTCTACGCGGACGCGAAGGAGCTCGGGCATCACGCGCTCAAGCGGGTGGGGCTGCCGGCGATCCTGCTGCAGGACTCGGTCGGACGCCTGCTCCAGCGCTTCCTCGGCGAGCTCGGCGTGACCGTCGTGCCGCTCGCCGAAGCGGCCGTCGAGGGCGCGGCCCGCGCCAAGGAGACCGCCAAGGAGACCGTCGACTGCCTGATCACGCCGATCGTGAAGCGCGCCGTCAAGGAGCGCGAGGAGTTCTACGCGAATCTGGCGACCGTGAACGCCTTGCTCCAGGGCCAGTGGGACAAGCTTGCCGCGGGTGAGCTTCCCGCTGCTCGACGGCCAGGGACCGGTCTTCGAGCCCTTCGCGAAGATCGGGCTCCTCTTCACCAAGAACCTCGACCGCATCCGCGACGCCTACAAGACCGCCGGAGTCGCTGAAGGTCTCTGGGAAGCTGCTTAGAGCTCGGCCGGGTCGAGGCGGGGATGGATGTGTCTGCCTCGACCTGGTAGCAGCTCGACCGGTTCGGAGTTGATTGAGAAGTCTGCCTCGGGACAACCCTGACTACACAGGTCGAGGCGGACACATCCATCCCCGCCTCGACCCGGCCGACTCCGCGGTTTCGTCGACCTTCAGCGACTCCGTCCTGCCGTCTTGCTTAGACCGCCTGAGCCTGATCGCGGCGGCTGGTCAGGGCGGCGGGAGCGGGGTCGCGTGACCCGTTCCCTCCAAGCGGTATCGGACGCCGCGCGCCCGGATGGAGCCCAGCCGCCGCGGAGCAACGCACGTGTGCCGCGTGGTCACGCGACCCCGCTCCCGCCGCCCTGACCAGCTGCCGCGCCTAAGCTTCTTTGGGTTCTTGGACGGAAGAGGGCTTGCGGGCGTGGCGGCGTCTCACGAACTCTTCGTTGAGCGGGACGCCTCGCTTGCAGAAGGGACAGGTGTCGGCATCGTAGGTCGGGAAGTCGCGGCTCACCAGGCTGAAGACGGGGCGATTGTCGAGCTCCACCGATGTACGGCGCCACAAGCAGCCGATCCCGACCACGAGCCCGCCCAGCTGTTCGACCAGGTTGATCAGCAGGCTGAGCGTCGAGCCGGTGCTCACCAGATCCTCGATCAGGAGGATCTTCACGCCGGGCCGGATGAGCCGCTGGAACTCGACGGGCAGGGAGACGCGCCGCTTGCCGCCCGAGAGCCCCTTGGTCCCGTAGACGACGATCGGGCGCGAAGGGTGCGCGCGCGCGACACAGTGGGACAGGATGAGCGCGCCTGGACCGGTGGAGAGCACCATGTCCACGGGCCACTGGGCGAAATGCTTGGCGATGACCGCGCCGAGCCCCTCCGTGAACGAGGGCTCCGTGGTCACCAGAGTCTTTTCGATGTACTCCGTCGTGTGCTGGCCCGACGGAAGCAAAATGTGATCGTTGGCGTGATAAGCACCGGTACGTTTGAGGATTTCGAGGTGGATCTTTTCCCTGACTTCGGTCTCGACGGCGGCGGGGTCCTTCCTGGCGGCAGCGCTCATCGCGGCTCTCCTCGGCGCATTATCGCACGTGGCGGATCACCCACGAGGCGCGCTTTGGGTGCGTGCTAGACTCCTCCCCATGCGCGTGCTCGCCGTCGAGACCTCGACATTGTCCGGCGGCGCTGCGCTCCTCGACGACGAGCGCGTCGTGGGCGAGTACACCCTCGACGTCCGCATGACGCACGCCGAGCGCCTGATGGCCGCAATCGATCAGCTGCTGAACGACGCCGGCTGGACGCCGCGCGATCTCGACGGGCTCGCGGTGAGCGTCGGGCCGGGCTCGTTCACCGGGCTCCGCGTCGGGCTCAGCACGGTCAAGGGCCTGGCGCTGGCCCTTTCGATCCCCATCGCGGCGGTGCCGACGCTCGACGCGATGGCGGCGATGCTGCCGTTCGCCAGCCTGCCGGTGTGTCCGGTGCTGGACGCGCGCAAGCGCGAGGTCTACGCCTCGCTCTACCGCTGGGACGGCTTCGGCATGCAGCGGCAGTGGGAGTACCTGGCCATCGCGCCCGACGATCTTGCGCGACGCCTGGACGAGCCGGTGATTGTGCTCGGAGACGGCGCGGGCACGCTCAACTCGCCGTTCGCGCGCCGCGTCCGAGCCGCCTCGCCGGGGACCGGCTCCGGCGGTCGTCGGCGCGCTGGGGCGCGACGCGACTCGCGATCGGCGACACGGTCGCGGCCGCCGATCTCCTTCCGATCTATCTCCGGCCGTCCGAGGCCGAGCTGAAGCGACGCGGTGCCGCCGTCAGTTGATCGCATGCGCCCCGAGGACCTCGACGAGGTCCTCGGGATCGAGCGCGCCTCGTTCTCGATGCCCTGGTCGCGGGGCGCCTTTCTCTACGAGATCCAGCAGAATCGCGTCGCCCGCTGTTGGGTCATGCGCGAGGACGGGCGCGTCGTCGGCTACCTCTGCCTCTGGGAGGTCGCGGACGAGGTCCACATCACCAACGTCGCGGTCCGTCCCGACAGCCGGCGGCGTGGCCTCGCGCGCGCGCTCCTCGGCGGCATCCTCGACGAGGCGCGACAGCGCCGGATCAAGCTGGTCGTCCTCGAGGTCCGCCCGAGCAACACCGAGGCACGAACTCTCTATGAATCCTTCGGTTTCCGCGTGGTCGGCCGCCGGCGCGGCTACTACTACGACACCGGCGAGGACGCCCTGGTCATGGAAGCCGATCTGCAGACCGCCCACCCGGGAACCCGTGCCTAGCTTCAGCCGTTCGTGGTATTAAGGCGGCGCCCCGATCACCACTCGAGCTCTCGGATAGGAGACCCATCACTGCCTCGACCGGTGACTGCGCATCGCAATCGTCGCGCTCCTGATGGCCCTGGCGACGGGTCAGGCGCACGCGGACGTGATGTCGTTCAAGCTCTTACCGAATTACTCGCGGGCCACGTTCAAGAGCGATGCGCCGCTCGAGACGTTCGTCGGCAACACGGCCGCGGAAGGAGTCGCCGGCACCTTGACCTCGACCCGGCCAAGCCGCAGACCGCTACCGGGTCCGTCAAAGTCGACATGAACCTGGTCAAGACGGGGATCGACCGAGCGCGACGCCGACATGCGCAGCAAGAACTATCTCGAGACAGAGATCGAGGCGAATCGCTGGGTCACCTTCGACGTCAAGAGCGTCGAGATCGCCGGGCCGCTCGAGCCGGGCAAGGCCGTGCCGGCCAAGGTGAAGGCGATCCTGACGGTGAAGCAGAAGCCCGTGGAGCGCGCGGCCGACGCCACCGTGACGTGGATCAAGCTGACTCCGGACGAGGTCGAGGCGCAGAAGCGCTTCGGCTTCACCGCGGACAATCATGAAGGTGCGCGCGCGGTTCGCGACGACCTTCAGCGACCACGGGCTGAAGATTCCGGCGCTTCTCTTCTACAAGGTCGCGAACGACATCCAGCTGGAGACCGACTTGACCTTCGTTCGCCAATAATGGGTGTCTGTGACACGACGGGGCTGGTCTCTCGCCGCGCTCGTTCTGCTGTCGCTGGTCTCGTTTCCGGCGTTGGTCGCCGCGCAGGCTCCGTCGGCCGCCGAGCTCGCGCGGGGCAAGTACGTGTTCGGGGCGACCGGAGGATGCGGCTGCCACACCGTGCCCAAGCAGCCGGTCAACGCCGGCGGGCGGAAATACGATGGCCCGTTCGGCACGGTGTATTCCACCAACATCACGCCCGACCGCGAGACAGGCATCGGCGGGTGGACGGACGAGCAGATCATCACCGCGATCCGGCTCGGCCGGCGGCCCAACGGCGAGCGGCTGATCCCGGTCCATCCGTATACGACGTTCAACGGCATGGCGGCGGACGACTTGAAGGCGCTCGTCGCGTTCCTTCGCTCGGTGCCGCCGGTGAAGCGGGCCAATCAGCCGAAGAAGATCTCGGTGCCGATGTTCGAGAGCGTGTTCCTGCCGGCGTGGCTCGCGGCCTTCGCGCCGATCGAGAACCCGCCGACGGCGGCGCCGACCTCCGGGGTCGCGCGCGGCGAGTACCTGGTGCGCGCCGTCGCCCACTGCGGCGAATGCCACACCCCACGCACCATGACGATGGCCACCGACAACTCGCGGTTCCTGGCCGGCAATCCCAAGGGTCCCGAGGATTCGGAGGTTCCCAACATCACGCCCGACAAGACGACGGGCTTGCAGTGGTCCGAAGAGGAGATCGCCGACTATCTCGGCACGGGCAACAAGCCCGACGGCGACGTGGTCGGCGGGCTCATGGGCGAGGTCATCGAGGGAACGCTGTCCGGCTACAAGGACCTGACCAAGGCCGACCGGCTGGCGATCGCCAAATACCTCAAGTCGATTCCTCCCATCAAGAACAAGATCGGCAAGTGAGGCGCAGTGTCAACCCGAGGTCACTGAATCAGACCCAGGCAAGGAGGAGGGGAAATGGATCTCCGACTCGTGAAGACCGGTGTGATCCTCGGCAGCCTCGTCGCGCTGGTCGCCGTCGGCTGCGCGACCGGCTCGAAGTCGCACGTCCGCCAGCGACGCGGTGGCGGAGCGCCAGCGGCTCATGAAGAACGTCGGCGCCAACTGGGCCGACATCCAGAACAAGGTCAAGGCGGGCGCGCCCGACACGGTCGCGGTGAACGCCGAGGCGATCTCACTGCACGCGCAGAAAATCCCCAGTCTTTTCCCCGAGGGCTCGCTCACCGACAAGTCCAAGGCCAAGCCCGACATCTGGCAGAAGTGGCCCGAGTTCCAGGCCGCGGCCAAGAACCTCGAAAACCGCGCCGGGACCCTGCGTGACCAGGCGGTGGCGAAAGACGGCGCGGCGGTGACGGCCACGGTCGGCACCTTCGGCCGCGATGCCTGCGGCGCGTGCCACACCCCGTTCCGCGTTCCGCCGCCCCAGCAGCAGCCGGCGCGAGCCGAGGTCCTAGCCGGACGCATCCTCGATGTGCTCGTGAGCCCGGGAGGGCGCGCGCGCCCTCCCGGGCGATCCAGCCCTGTGCTAAGGTTGAATCGCTCATGACCTCGTCCGTTCCATTCCGCGACACCTTCTGGAACGTCCCCGGCTGGGCTCAGATCGCGCTCTACGTCGGCGGCGCGCTCGCGATCGCCATCTTCGCGTACGGCATGTGGCAGCGGTTGAGACTGTGGCAGCGCGGGCTGCCCGAAGCACCGCTTCGATCGGATCCCGGAGCGCATCGGCCTCGTGCTCACGCACGCGCTCGGGCAGGTCCGCACGCTCTCGCAGGCCTACCCCGGCGTCATGCACGCGATCATGTTCTGGGGCTTCCTGGCCCTGTTCATGGGGACGGTGCTGGCCACGATCGACTGGGACATCACGCTGCCCCTGTTCGGCTACAAGCTCCTCAAGGGGCCGTTCTATCTCTTTTACGAGACCGTGCTCGACATGTTCGGGCTCTTCTTCGTCATCGGTCTGGGGATGGCGGTCTGGCGCCGATTCGTCCAGCGGCCGGCGCGTGTCGACGCCACCTCGCGCTTCGCGTGGGTGCTGGCGCTTCTGTTCGTCATCAACGTGACCGGCTTCGTCATGGAGGCCTGCCGGCTCGCGGTGGTCGAGCCCTGGTGGGCGCCGTGGTCGCCGGTCGGCTGGGCACTCGGCCGCGGCTTCGTGGCGCTGGGATTGACACAAGGCGCGCTGCGCGGGATCCACCTGGCGACCTGGATCTTCCACGCGGTGCTGGCGCTCGGCTTCATCGCGGTCATCCCGTTCTCGTATTTCCTCCATCTGCTGACGACGCCGCTCAATATCTTCTTCTCGAAGCTCGGACCGCGTGGCGCGTCTGGCGCCGATCAAGAACATCGAGGAGGCCGAGTCGCTCGGCATCTCGAAGCTCGAGGAGTTCTCGTGGAAGCGGCGGCTCGACTTCGACGCGTGCGTCGAGTGCGGCCGCTGCCAGGCGGCGTGCCCCGCCTACATGTCGGGCACGGCGCTCTCGCCCAAGCAGATCATCGTCAAGCTCAAGCGCCACATGCACGGCGAGCTGCCGGGCCCGATCCACGGCGAGCTGATCAAGGCCGACGAGCTCTGGGCGTGCACGACGTGCATGGCCTGCGTGCAGGAGTGCCCCGCCTTCATCGACATCGTCGACACGATCGTCGACCTGCGCCGCTATCTGACCCTGTCCGAGGGCGCCTTGCCCTCGACGGCGCCCCAGTCGCTGCAGAACATTCAGCGGGCCGGAAACCCGTGGGGGTTGCCGGCCGGCGAGCGTCTGGCGTGGGCGCAGGGGCTCGACGTGCCGGTGATGGAGCCGGACCGGGAGGTCGAGTACCTCTACTGGGTCGGCTGCTCGGCCTCGTACGACCGGCGCAACCAGGCGATCGCCCGCTCGGTCGTGAAGATCCTCAAGGCGGCGGGCGTGAGCTTCGGCGTGATGCAAGAAGAGCGCTGTCACGCCGAGGTCGGCCGGCGCCTGGGCGAGGAGTATCTCTACCAGACCGTCGCGCAGGAGAATGTCGAGGCGGTGAAGCAGTACAAATTCCGCAAGGTGATCACGCACTGCCCGCACTGCTTCAACACGATCAAGAACGAGTTCCCGCAGTTCGGCGGCACCTACGAGGTGCTCCACCACTCGCAGGTCATCGAGCAGCTGATCGCCGACGGGCGGATCAAGCCCACGAAGCCGCTCGACGCCACCGCTCGCGTTCCACGATTCGTGCTACCTCGGGCGCTACAACGGCATCACCGAGGCGCCGCGCAACGTCGCGAAGTCGGTGCCGGGGCTCCGCGTCATCGAGCTGCCGCGCAACCGCGACCGCGGTCTCTGCTGCGGCGGCGGCGGCGGCCACATGTGGATGGAGGTCAAGGCCGAGAAGCGCGTCAACCTGATCAGGGTCGAAGAGGTCGCTCGAGGCCAAGGTGGACCTGGTCGGCACCGGCGTGTCCCTTCTGCCTGGCGATGATCGATCTCGGCCGCAAGGTGAAGGGCGCCGAAGAGACGCTCGGCGTCAAGGACGTCAGCGAGCTGGTCGCCGAAAGCCTCGAGCCTTGAGAGCGATCCTGCGCGCGCTTCCCGACATCGTCCGCACCATCGGCGGCCTCGCCGTCGACCCGGTGCTGCCCAAGGCCGCCAAGCTCGCGCTGGCCGCGGCCGTCCTCTACCTGGTCTCGCCCGTCGATCTGATCCCCGACTTCATTCCCGTGCTGGGTCACCTGGACGACGTCTTCGTCGCCGCCATCCTGGTCGACGGCATGCTGAACTTCGTGAACCGGGGCCTCGTGCTCAAGTACTGGCCCGGGAGCCCGGAATCGCTCGAGCGCGTCGCGCGGGCGGCGCGCGTCCTGGCGGCCTGGGTTCCGCGGCGCCTCAAGCTTCGGATCTTCTCGGCGCCCTAGACACCTCGCCGGCTCACGCGCGATCGCGCTCACCCGGTCGCCCCTCCGCCTGTAGTCGCTGGAAGTATGCGCGACCCCGCTCGTAGCCGCGGCGGAACGCCGGCTTGCGGTAGATGGCCGGGTAGCGGCTCTTCAGGAGGGCCTCGGCGTCCCGCCCGGTCCGCTCGCCGCGCGGCAGACGACAGCGCGGCCTCGAAACCCTCTCGATAGGCAGCCTCGTCACGCGAAAAGTCGAGTCCCTCGCCGTGATACTCGAACGCCTCGGCCTCGCGAAGACCGATCCACCACCGCTCGCGCGCGGCGTCGACGCTCTCCGCTCCCGAGCCTTCCAGCACCGCCGCCGTCCGCTCCTGCTCGTCGGCGTCGGCCGGCGTGACGACGACGATCACGTTGCCGCGCCTGAGCGCATCTTCGTAAACGAACAGCTCGTCCTTCGGCAATCCGTTCGCCAGCGAGTGTTCCAGGGCGCCGCCGACCGCCGCGCCACCCAGGCTCAGGAGCACCGCGCCGACGATACCGATCGCGATGGCTGGGCCGGCCATCGGCGAGAGCGCGGTCGCGGCCGCTGCCGCACCGATCTCGGCGCCGCCGGCGACACCCACGGCACCGCCGATGACACCCCCGATCGCCTTGCCGATCCCGGGCTGTTCGGCCTCGCTCGTGGGCACCTTCGCGGCCAGCGGCTCCTCCCCCGGGGACCAGCACGTGAATGCTCTTCGGCGAAATGCCGACGGCGCGCAGATTGCCGACGGCGCGCTCGGCCGATGCTCGGTCGAAAAAGATCCCGACTGTCGGAGTCATTCCTTCGTCTCCTCTTCCTTGGCGCCGCTGCCGCCGCCGGTGGATCGCTCGCTCGCGCGACACCCAGGCCACGGCCACGAGGATGCCGACGGTCACCGCGACGACCAGCCACGCCGTGTCGCTCATGGTCATCGACGTCACAGCGACCGCCCTTCGTCGACGGCGGCCATCAGGTGAAGACCTGGCACGTGATTCGACGGGCTCGACGCGACGCCGTTCATTCCCATATGCCCTCTCGGGGCTCAGATCGCAAGAGATGTGCCACGCCCGCACGGCACTCGTGCCACGCGCACCTACGTCGCAGCCGAACCAGACGGCGCGCCGACACGGTCGCGATCGCGTAATTCTTATCGAGTAAGAATGCGTCGGCGAACGCGGGTGAGTTGACTGTTCGGAACGCGAAGACTACCGTGGCTGCCCAGGGGAGGACACGATGGCTGGAGCCGTAGGATTCATCGGACTCGGCAACATGGGTCAACCGATGGCGTTGAACCTCGCGAAGCACGGTTTCCCGCTGGTCGTTCACGACATCGATGCGGCGAAGGTCGAGCCGCTGCGCGCGCGGGGGGCGACGGTGGCGGGTTCGCCCGAGGCCGTGGCCGATGCGGCCGACCGCACGATCTCGATGGTGGAGACGACCGCCCAGGCCGAAGCGGTGATCGCCGGAGAGCGCGGGATCATCCGCGCGGCCAAGCCGGGACACATCGTGATCAGCATGAGCACCATCGACCCGCTCGTCGCGCGGCGGCTGGCCGACGCGCTCGCGGCCCGCGGGGTGGCGATGCTCGATGCGCCGGTCAGCGGCGGGACCGAGCGGGCCAAGTCCGGCGAGCTCTCGGTCATCGCCGGCGGCGCCGCCGGAGACCTTCGAGGCCTGTCGCGATCTCTTCAAGGCCATGGGCACCAAGATCTTCCACGTCGGCGGGCACGGGCAGGGGCTGGCGATGAAGCTCGTCAACAACATGCTGGTCCAGGTCAACATGGTGGCGGTGGCCGAGGCCCTCGTGATGGGCGTGAAGGCCGGGCTCGACCCGCGCACGATCTACGAGGTCGTGCGGGTCAGCACGGGAACCAGCTCGGCGTTCGAGCGCGGCGCGGCGCGGATGCTCGCCCGCGACTTCTCGCCGGCCGGCACCGTCGACATCTCGTTCAAGGACCAGGAGCTCGAGACGGCCTTCGCGAAGCAGCTCGGCGCGCCGCTGTTGCTCGCGAACGTCAGCCAGCAGGTCTACCAGATGGCGCGCGCGGCGGGGCTCGGCAAGCAAGACGGGACGGCCATCATCCAGGTGCTCGAGCGCCTGGCGAACGTGAAGGTCGGAGGCTAGGGCTACACCAACATCTCGCGGGCGACGCCGCGCAGGTCCATCTCGTACTCGAGCCCGATCACCGGCGGGCGGCTCGGAAACCAGCGGACGCCGTGGATCGCGGCAGCGCCGGCCGGCGCCAGGACGGTGTCGGCCAGGAATGTGTCGATGGGCTGCGCGGTGTAGATGTCGATCGTCGTCACGTCGGCCCACGCGACGCCGAGGCCCTGAAGCCGTGCCTGCATCGTCTGCATCACGTGCGCCGCCTTCTCACCCATCGCCTCCGCCGAAGTCTCCCCGTAGCGAACGATACCTTCGACCCCGACACCGCGGTCGCGCATTTCGCCCGCGCCGGCCACGATGAAGGTCGGGCGCGGAGGCGCGCCCGGGGACGGTGTAGCCGAAGCCGTAGAGCGACGGCTCCGGTGGGGCACCGCTGACCGGCGCCACGTTCGTGCGGGCGATCGGGTTCGCACCGTCCACGAGCAGCTTCCAGTCGGCCAGAAGCGCCTGATACCCGGCGTTGAACGTGTCGAAGCCGTCGAAGGTGAACGGCGCCGGGCTCCGGAGCTCGATGGCGCACAGCGCCGCGCGCGGCTGCCCCTCCGAGCGCAGATGCCGATCGATCGAGGGCAAAGCCGTCGCGCCACGGAATCGGCGTGCGCAACGTCGCGTGGATCACCTGATAGCCGGCGACCGCCGCCACCCCCGACGAGAACGGCGCGATGCCCGGCAGGAACCGGTAGTGACCGCCCGCCGCCTCACGCGCCGACGAAGCCTCGGCTCATGATCCCGAACGGTAGCACGTCGTGCCAGCCGGCAGGGGCCCTTGACATTGCCGGACGACCAACTTCTAATGCCCGCGCAGAGTCATAACGGTTGTCGATCTTCGCTCGCTGGGAGGCTCTCATGGTTCGGAACGGGATGATGCGCGTCGTGTCCGGGCTGATCGCGCTCGCGATGGTGCTGACGCTCTCGCTGGCGTCGGACGCGCCGGCGCAAGGCAAGAAGCTCAAGATCGGCGTCATCTACGACTACTCCGGCCCGCTGGCGGGTGGCGGCTCCGAGCTGCACGCGCTCGGCGCCAAGATCATGATCGACCACTTCATCAAGAAGGGCGGCGTCGAGGGGTATCAGATCGAGGCGGTGTACGCCGACGCCCAGAGCAAGCCTGACGTCGCCATCAACGAGGCGGTGCGGCTGATCGAGCAGGAAAAGGTCGACATGCTGCTCGGCTTCTACTCGTCGGCGCAGTGCGTGCCCGCCGCCGCCCGCGTCGAGCAGCTCAAGAAGTTCATGTGGATCACCACGTGCATCTCCTCGGCGGTGCTGGAAAACCGACACCTGAAGTACGTCTTCCGGACTCAGCCGAGCGGCAAGCAGTTCGGGCTGATGTCGGCGGACTTTCTGGCCCAGAACGCGAAGAGCAAGCTGAGCCGCGAGCCCAAGGACGTGCGCGTCGCGATCATCCACGAGGACGGCGCCTACGGCGTCGACGTCTCGAAGGGCAACGAGGAAGGCGCCAAGAAAGCGGGCTTCAACATCGTGCTGAAGGAAGGCTACGCGGCGACGGCCCCGGACCTCTCCGCCCTGGTCACCAAGCTCAAGCGCGGCCGTCCGGACGTGATCTTTCACACCGGCTACAACCCGGACATCACCCTGTTCCTCCGCCAGGCCCGCGAGCAGGGGCTACGCTTCAGCGCGCTGATCGGGCACGGCGCCGGCTACGGCGTCTACGACAAGCTGAAGGAATCGCTGGGCCGGGATGTGAACTACTTCTTCAACGTCGACCCGATCTCGATCTGGCTGACCAACGAGAAGTCGCTGCGCGCCCCGCTGCCGGCCATGATCAAGATGGTCGGCGAGGAGTACGAGAAGGCGCGGCCCGGCACGCAGGTCCGGTCGGCGCACGTGGGCATGTCGGCGAGCAACACCTACGTGTTCATGTCGGAAGTTCTGCCGCGCGCCATCAAGAAGTACGGCGGTGTCGACGCCGAGGCGCTGCGCAAGGCGGCGCTCGAGGTCGATCTGCCCGAGGGCGGCACGATGCTCGGGTTTGGCGTCAAATTCGAGGGCGAGTCCGGGAACATGGCGGGACAGAACGACCGCGCGTTCCCGGTCATTCTGCAGTACATCGACGACAAGCCGTATCTCGTCTGGCCCAAGAGCCAGCAGCAGCGCGAGCCGGTTCTGCCGCTGCCGGGCACGTCGCCGTACGCGGCGCAGTGAGCCTCGTAGCGACTTGCTAGCCGTCCAGGGCCTCACCAAGCGCTTCGGCGGCTTCACCGCCGTCAACAACGTGTCGTTCGGGGTCGAGAAGGGCGAGATCCTCGGCCTGATCGGCCCGAACGGATCGGGCAAGAGCACGATCTTCAACATGCTCTCCGGCACGCTCGCGCCGAACGCGGGCTCGATCCGCTTCGAGGAGCGCGAGATCGCCGGGCAGCCGCCCTACCGCATCATCAACCTCGGGATCGGCCGCACGTTCCAGATTCCTCGGCCGTTCCGCCGGCTGTCGCTCCTCGACAACGTGGTTCTCGCGGGCTTCTTCGGCCAGGGGCGACACTCGCGCGCGAAGGCGTTCGAGGCCGCGGAGCGCGCGCTCGGCCTGGTCGGGCTGCCGACCGACCGCGCGGCCACGGTGGACGGGCTCGGGGCGGCCGCGCTCAAGAAGCTCGAGCTCGCCAAGGCGCTCGCCACCGAGCCGAAGCTCTTGCTGGCCGACGAAAGCCTCAGCGGCCTGGATGAGCACGAGATGGATCAAGCCGCCGAGCTGCTTCGCCGGATCTGCCGGGAGCTGGGCGTCACCATCATCTGGGTCGAGCACATCATGGGCGTCCTGATGCGGGTGGTGGATCGCGTGATGGTGCTCGATCACGGCGAGAAGATCGCCGAGGGGCTGCCCGCGCGGGTGGCGAGCGACCCCCGCGTCATCGAGGTTTATCTCGGGACCCGCGCCGCGGCGGTGTCCGCGGCCGCGGCCGTCCGCGCCTGACCCGCCGGCCGCGCTCATGCTCGAGCTGAAATCCGTCCGCGCCGGCTACGGGACCTTCCAGGCGCTGTTCGACGTATCGCTCGAGGTGCGGCGGGGCGAGGCGGTCGGCGTCATCGGCCCGAACGGCGCCGGCAAGACCACCCTGATGCGCGTCATCTCCGGGCTGATCCGTCCGACGTCCGGATCGCTCGTCATGGAGGGCGTCGACCTGGCGGCCACCCCGGCGCATCGGATCGTGGAGCTCGGCGTCGCTCACGTTCCCGAGAGCCGGCGGCTGTTCGCGCGCATGACGGTCGAGGACAATCTGAAGATGGGCGGCTTCGTGCCGTCCGCGCGACCGAAGTTTCGCCGCCAGCTCGAGGTCGTCTACGAGCTGTTCCCGCGCCTGCGCGAGCGCCGTCATCAGATCGCCGGCAGCATGTCGGGCGGCGAGCAGCAGATGTGCGCGATCGGGCGCGCGCTCATGTCCGAGCCGAAGCTGCTCCTGCTCGACGAGCCCTCCGCCGGGCTGGCGCCGGTCCTGGTCGAGCAGGTGTTCGAGCTCGTCAACCGAATCCGGGCCAGCGGCCTGACCGTGCTGATCGTCGAGCAGAACGTGCAGCAGGTGCTCCGCGTCGTCGATCGCGCCTACTTGCTCAAGACGGGCCACATCCACACCGCCGGGCGCGCGGCCGAGCTCCTGGCGAGCGATAGCATCCGCGAAGCGTACCTCGGGGTCTGAGCGAGAGGCCGAGCCGTGGGCATCTTCGACATCTTCCTGCTCGAGGCGGTGATCAACGGGCTGCTGCTCGGCGGCGTGCTGGCGCTCCTGTCGCTCGGCCTCAACCTGGTCTTCGGCGTCATCGACGTCGTCTGGATCTGCTATGCCGAGCTCATCATGCTCGGCATGTACGGGATGTATTTCCTCTACACGGTCTACCACTGGCAGATCGTCCTGGCGGCGGCCGTCTGCATCGTCGGCGTCGGGATCCTCGGGCTGATCCTGCACGTCCTGGTGATCGCGCCGCTGCTCGGCGCGGCGCCGATCAATCAGCTCCTGGCCACCGGCGGCGTCCTCTTCTTTCTGCAGTCCGCGGCGACGGTGATGTTCGGCATCGAGTTCAAGAACCTCGGGCTCGCGCCTGCCGGTGCTGAAGGTGGCGGGCATGTTCGTCAGCTACTCGCGCCTGCTGGCCTTCGGCGCGGCGCTGATCGCGATGGTGCTGGTGTACCTGCTGCTGACCCGGACCTACACGGGCACGGCCATCCGCGCCATCGCGCAGGACCGCCAGATCATGCCGCTCATGGGCGTCGACACGCGCCGGATCTATCTGATCACCTCGGGGCTCGGCGGCGCGCTGGCCGGCCTCGCCGCCTGCCTCCTGGTCTTGCAATACGACGTGCACCCCTTCGTCGGCCTCACGTTCGGGCCGATCACGTTCCTGATCTGCGTGCTCGGAAGCCTCGGCAACTTCGGCGGCGGCTTCGTCGCCGCCTTCGTGTTCGCCGAGATCATCTCGGTCGGCGGCCTCTACCTCGACCTCGAGTGGGGCTACGTCTTCGCGTTCGCCTTCTTCATCGTGATGATGTTCGTCAGGCCCGAGGGCCTGATGGCCCGGCGCTCGTGACCCGCTACGTGCCGTGGGTGGCCGGGGCCGCGCTGGTCGCGCTGCCGTTCGTCTACCGGTCGCCGTATCCGCTGCACATCCTGATCATCATCCTCATCTGGTCGTTCGCCTATACATCGTGGTCGGTGATGGGGCGCTTCGGCCTGGTCTCGCTCGGGCACGGCGGCTTCATGGGGGTCGGCGCGTATGTCACGGCGCTCGCGTGGAACCACGGGCACGTCAGCCCCTGGCTCGGCATCCCGCTGGCGGTCGTCGCCAGCGCGGCGCTGGCGGCGCTGGTCGCGTACCCGTGCTTCCGCTTCCGGATCACCGGCCACTACTTCGCGCTGGTCACCTTGGCGCTCTCGGGCATCGTGCTCCAGGTGATCACCGCGACGCGCGACCACACCGGCGGCTCGCTCGGCTACACGCCGGAGCGCTATCAGGGCGGCAGCTCTCTCTGGGCGCTCCAGTTCCACGACAAGACGACGTGGTACCTGATCGCCCTCGGGGTGTGGGCCGCCGGGCCTCTACGTCTGGAACCGCGTCGATCGGAGCATGCTCCGCTACGCGCTCGAGGCGATCTCCGAGGACGAGGACGCCGCGGCCGCCACCGGGGTCCACGTGACCGCCGAGAAGCTCAAGATCACCATCCTCAGCGCCACCATGACGGCGCTCGCGGGCGCACTCTACTGCCAGTACCAGATGTTCATCTCGCCCGATACCGTCAGCGGCATCTCGGTCTCGCTCCAGATGGTCTTCGCCGTCGTCGTCGGGGGCATCTACGTCTCGCTCGGTCCGACGATCGGCGCGGTGATCACCATCCTGCTCGCCGAAATCTTGAGAATCTGGTTCGGGACCCGAGCGGTCGGCTGGGACAACCTCGTTTACGGCGTGCTGCTGGTCCTCTTCATCATCTTCTTGCCCAAGGGCATCGTCGGCAGCCTCCTGGATCTTCGCCGGAGATGGCGGTGGACCTCGAGCTGAACGGCAAGATCGCCGTCGTCACCGGCGCCAGCGTCGGGCTCGGGCGTGAGATCGCCCGTGTACTGGCCGCGGAGGGCGCGCAGACCGTCGTCGTCGCCCGGCGCGCCAATCTCCTGACGACCTTGCAGAACGAGATCGAGCGGGCCGGCGGCGCGCGGCCGCTGGCGCTGCCACTCGACCTGTACGCGCCGGACGCCGCCGACGCGAGTGCGCGACGCCGCCCTGTCGGCATACGGGCGCGTCGACATCCTGATCAACAATGCGGGCGGCTCGCGCCCGATCCCGTGGGACTCGCCCGACGCCGCGTGGGACGAATCGTTCTCGATCAACTTCACCGCGGTCCGGCGGACGACCCAGGCGCTCTTGCCGGGGATGATCGAGCGCCGCTGGGGCCGCGTCCTCTGCGTCACCGGCAGCGCGGAGCCGTCCGGCGTCAACGCCGCGGTGGCGGCGAAGGCCGGGCGTGCACGCCTGGGCGAAGGGGCTCTCGCGCGAGATGGGGCGACACGGGATCACGATCAACTGCCTGTCGCCCGGGCCGGATCCACAGCGAGCAGATCGACCAGCGCTTGCATCCGACACCCGAGAGCCAGGCCGAGTTCGCGCGCAACATCCCATTGGGCTATTTCGGCGACCCGTCGGACCTCGCGTTCCTGGCCGCGTTCCTGTGCTCGCCAAAGGCGCGCTACATCACCGGCGAGCGCATCCACGTGGACGGCGGGCTGCACCGCGCGGTCTGAGCGCGCATGACACGCGTCCCCCGCGACGTCTTCGTCTTTCTCGCCGAGCTCCGGCGCCACAATAACCGCGAGTGGTTCAACGCGAACAAGGATCGGTATCTCGCCGAGGTGCGCGATCCGATCGTCGCGTTCATCGCCTCGCTCGCGCCGGGCCTCGGCCGGATCAGCCGCAATATCTCGGTAGATCCGCGGCCATCGGGCGGCTCGCTGATGAGGATCTATCGGGACACGCGGTTCAGCCGCGACAAGACGCCGTACAAGACCAACGTCGGCATCCATTTCGGCCTGAAGGCGCCGCGCGACGTCGAAGCGCCCGGCTACTATCTGCACCTGGCGCCCGGCGAGGTGTTCATGGGCGCGGGCATCTGGCACCCCGGTGCCGACACACTCCGCGCTGATCCGCACGGCGATCGTCAAGGACCCGCGCGGCTGGAAGCAAGCCAGGCGCTCGGGCCTCTCGCACGACGAGGCGATCTTGAAGCGTCCTCCCCGTGGATTCGATCCCGACCATCCGCTCATCGAGGACCTCAAGCGCCTCTCGTTCACGTCCGGTGCCGAGTTCAGCGAGCGACAGGCGTGCGCGCCGGACTTTGCCAACCGGTTCGTGGCGGCCTGCCGCGACGCTGCGCCGCTGATGCGATTCCTGGCCAAGGCGATGGGGCTGGCCTTCTGACCCGGCGCCGTCGTCCGGTCTCGCCCTGACGGGCCGTCCGGCGTAGCATGGGGGCGCCGTGAGCCCTGGAAAATCCGCCCCTGTCGGGATCGCCCACGCGTCCCTGACCCGTGACGAGCTGCTTCGTCGAGCCGCCGACCTGGTCCCGGTCTTCAAGGAGCGCGCGGCGCGCACGGAAGAGCTCCGGCAAGTGCTCCCGGAGAGCGTCCGGGATCTTCTGGCCTCCGGCCTCATCCGGATCGGCAACCCACGCCGCTACGGCGGCCACGACGTCGAGGTCGACACGGCCTTCGAGGTGGGATTCGAGCTGGGTCGTGGCTGCGGCTCGACGGCCTGGTGCTATTCGCTCTGGACGGCGCACAACTGGTGGCTGGGCCACTTTCCCGAGCGGTGCCAGGAGGAGTTCTTCGCGACCGGGCCGGACACGCTCTTCTCGAGCGGCCTGAATCCCGCCGGCGGCAAGGTCGAGCCGGTGAGCGGTGGATTCAAGGTATCGGGCCGGTGGGGCTTCTCGAGCGGCTGCGACGCGGCCACGTGGGTGATGGTGGCCGTGCCCGGCGCGCGCCCGAACGCCATGCAGTGGCTCCTTCTCCCGCGCTCCGACTACCGGATCGTCGACACGTGGTTCGCGGCGGGCATGCGGGGAAGCGGCAGCAAGGACATCGTGATCGAGGACGCTTTCGTGCCGGCGCATCGAGCGGTGGATCCCGATCGCTGCGGCGCCGAGGACATGACCGGCTGGGAGCTCCACGGACGCCTCAGCTATCGCGCGCCGCTCCGATGTCTGGCGGGATGGGATCTGGCAGCCCCGCTCATCGGCATCGCCCAGGGCGCCATCGACGAGTTCACGGCACGCGCTCAGCGCATGTCCGGCCCGGGCCGATCCGCCGATTCGGTGGCGCTCCAGCTCAGGCTGGCCGAGGCCGCCGCCGAGGTCGACGCGGCCCGCGCGCTCCATCGGCAAGACATCCGCGAGATCCTCGACCGCGCGGCGCGCGGCGAAGAATTCACCGAGCTCGATCGCATCCGCTACCGCCGCGACAAGGCCTTCATCGCGCGGCTCTGCGTGCGCGCCGTCGACCGTCTCTTCGAAGGGAGCGGCGCGCGCGCCGTGATGGATGCGGAGCCGATCCAGCGCTGCCATCGCGACGCGCACGGCGCCTCGCACCACGCGGCGCTCAGCTGGGACGTCGTCGCCGAACAATTCGGCCGCCAAGCGATGGGACTCACATGAGGAGAGATAGATGAAAGTGGTCGACGCGATCGCCGAGATCTTGAAGCGCGAAGGCGTGGAATTCCTGAGCACGTACCCGACGACGCCCGTGATCGACGCCGCGGCCGCCGCCGGGATCCGGCCGGTGCTCTGCCGTCAGGAGCGCGTGGGCGTGGGCATCGCCGACGGCTTCAGCCGCACCACTAACGGCCGGCGGCTCGGCGTGTTCGCGATGCAGTACGGGCCCGGGGCGGAGAACGCCTTCCCCGGCGTCGCCACGGCCTACTCCGACTCGGTCCCGATCCTCGTGCTGCCGCTGGGCCATCAGCGCGATCGCGCCCAGGTGTTTCCGCTCTTCAGCTCGGCGCGCACCTACGCCTCGGTCACGAAGTGGGTCGAGACCCTGAACCAGCCCGAGCAGCTCGGCGAGGTCATGCGGCGCGCGTTCAATCTTTTGAAGATGGGGCGCCCGGGCCCGGTCATGGTCGAGATCCCGGCCGATGTGGCGGTGGCCGACGTGGCCGACCAGATCGCGCTCCAGTACAAACCGGTGAAGGCCACCAGCCCCTCGGGGAACGCGCGCGACATCGAGGCCGCGACGCGCGTGCTGATCGCCGCGAAGAAGCCCCTGATCCACGCAGGGCAGGGCGTGATGTACGCCGAGGCCTGTCCCGAGCTCCTCGAGCTCGCCGAGCTCTTGCAGATCCCGGTCATGACCACGCTCGAGGGCAAGAGCGCCTTCCCGGAGGACCATCCGCTGGCGCTCGGGACGGGAGGCGGCGGCGTCATGTCCGGCCCGTCCCACCACTTCCTCTCGGGGGCCGACGTGGTGCTGGGCATCGGCTGCAGCTTCACCCGGCACGGCATGGCGTCCAACATCCCGGCGGGCAAGACCATCATTCACGCGACCAACGACGAGCGCGATCTGAACAAGAACTACGCCGCCGACCATCCCATCCTCGGCGACGCCAAGCTGGTCCTGCGCCAGTTCATCGACGCGGCCCGGGATCTCGCTCGGCGGCCGCGCCGGCGCACCACGGCCGCGGCGGACGAAGTACGGCAGGCGAGGGAGACGTGGCTCCAGGAGTGGATGCCCAAGCTCATCTCCAACGAGACGCCGATCACACCCTACCGCGTGATCTGGGACTTCATGCAGACGATCGATCCGCGCGACGCGATCGTGACCCACGATTCGGGCAGCCCGCGGAACCAGCTCGTGCCGTTCTATCGGGCGACCGCGCCGCGGGGCTACATGGGCTGGGGCAAATCCCATGCCCTCGGCACCGGCCTGGGCCTGATCATGGGCGCCAAGCTCGCCGCCCCCGACAAGTTCTGCGTGAACTTCATGGGCGACGCTGCGTTCGGCATGACCGGGCTCGATTTCGAGACCGCCGTACGATGCGGCATTCCGATCACCACCGTCGTGCTCAACAACTCCGCCATGGCGATCGAGCGCCACGCGCTCGTCGTGTCGCACGACCGCTACCGGACGCGGGACATCGGCGGTAACTACGCCGACCTGGGGCGCGCGATGGGCGGCCACGCGGAGCGGGTCGACGAAGCCGGCGGACATCATCCCCGCGCTCCAGCGCGCGCGCAAGGCGAACCAGGACGGCCAGGCGGTGCTGCTCGAGTTCATCACCAGCGAAGAGATCGCCTTCTCGCACCGGCGCGCGCTCTAGGTGGGAGGCCGCGGCGGACCGATGCAGTTCGGCTGGCTGACGCTCGCCCACTCCGGCTCGCCCGAAGCCGACTACGGCGCGATCCAGGATCTCGTCGCCCAGGCCTGCTTCGCCGAGACCGCGGGCTTCGACGGGATCTGGCTCACCGAGCACAACTTCACGGGCGAGAGCGTCTACTGCGATCCGATCCCGTTCGCCAGCGTGGTGGCCGCGCGCACGTCACGGATCCGCATCGGCTTCGCCGTGCTCCAGCTCGCCCTGCGCCATCCCGATCCGGCTGGCGACCGAGCTGGCGCTCCTCGACAATCTCTCGGACGGACGGCTCGACATCGGCGTCGGCCACGGCACCAACTTCAACGAGTACGAGTTCGTCGGCTTCGGCCTGCGCAGCGACGACAGCCGCGAGCGCATGGACGAGACGCTCGACATCATGGTGCGCGCGTGGACCGAGGCGCCGCTGGTCCACGACGGCAAGTTCTATCGGCTCCGCCTGCCCGAGCTGCGCCCGCGCCCGCGCCAGCGCCCGCACCCGCCGATCTGGCGCAGCGTGTCCTCCGGCAACGCGCTTCGCGAGTGCGGGCGGCTGGGCGCGCCGATCATGATGGCGCGCATCCCGACTCGCGCGGGTGCCGGAGCGCCTGGCGCCTTATCAAGGCGGGCCTCGCCGAGAGCGGCCTCGATACCGAACGGCAGCGCCGGCTGCGCGAGCAGGCGGCGCTCTGGCGCTTCGTCCACGTCGCCGAGAGCCAGGCCCAGGCCGAGGACGAGCTGACCCGGGCGCTCCTCCAGACCCGGCGGCACATGGTCCACGCGCGCGAGGCCAACAACCCGGCCGATTTTCACGTCGAGGCGAGCCGGGTGAACCCGTGGAACGATCCGCGGGTATCGGACGAGGACGGCGTGCGCTACTCGCTCGAGACCTCGACGCTCTGCGGCACCCCGCGGCACGTCGCCGAGCAGATCGCCGAGCTCCGCGACGCGGGCGTTCACCATGTCTTGTGCCAGATGAGCTACGGCTACCTGGCGCAGACGGCGATCATGGACTCGATGCGACGCTTCGGCGAGGACGTGATCCCGAAGTTTCGCTGAGTCTGCAGTGAGCTAAGCTTGGGGGCCATGAGCTCACCCAGCGTGCAGGGCCGCCGCCCGTCGGGCCGGATCGACGGGGCCCGCGGTGGCTCTCGTCTCGTCCTCATGGCCGTCGTCGCGGCGCTGCTCTTCGGGGGGCTCGTGGTCGCGGCGCCGGTGCTCGCCGCCGACCCGCCTCCCGCCGAGGAGAGTCACACACGGAGCGCCGATCTGGAGGCCGAGCTGCCATCGGCCCCGGTGGTGATCGACGGCCAGGTTCTCTTCCGCGTGCGCGGCACGTCGGCCTTCCCCGCGGAGCGGCGCGCGGCGGCGATCGTGAGCCGGATCCAGGCGCTCGCCGCGGATCGAGTCGTCCCCGCCGAAGCCGTGCGTGCCGTCGAGGGCGAGACCGGCGAAGCAATCGTCGCCGACGGCCACCGGGTAATGGTCGTTCTCGACGCCGACGCCCGGCGGGAATTCCTCGAGCGCAAGGTGTTCGCGGACCTCGTGGTGCGCGCCATTCGCACGGCCGTGACGGACTATCGGCAGGCGCGCAGCCGGGAGGCACTGCTCGGCGGTGCGGTGCGCAGTGTCATCGCGACGGCGCTCCTGACGGGGCTCGTCGTCCTCGTGATCTGGCTTACCAGACGGGCGCAGAACGCGTTCGAGACGACCTATCGGCAGCGCGTGCAGTCCGTCGGCATCCAGTCGCTCGAAATCGTCCGCGCCGAGCAGATCTGGCTGGTGCTGCGGCGTGTGATCGCCGCCTTGCGTGCGATCGTCATCCTCGGCCTGGGCTTTGTCTTCCTCCAGTACGTGCTCGGCTTGTTCCCCTGGACCCGCGGGACCTCGACCCGACTGCTCCGATACGTCCTCGACCCGCTCGGGACGATGGGATGGGGAATCGTCAACGCCATTCCCGACCTCCTGTTTCTCGTCATCCTCGTCCTCATCACGCGCGCCGGGCTCAAGCTCATCCATCTGTTCTTCGCCGCGGTCGGGCGCGGCGAAGTGGCGCTCTCGGGCTTCGAGCGAGAGTGGGCGGATCCGACGTACAAGCTGCTCCGAGTGGCCGTCGTCGCGCTGGCCCTGGTGGTGGCCTATCCGTACATCCCGGGCTCCGGCTCCGACGCCTTCAAGGGCATCTCGATCTTCATCGGCATCGTCTTCTCGCTGGGCTCGTCCTCCGCCATCGCGAACATGATCGCCGGCTATACCATGACGTACCGGCGCGCCTTCAGGCTAGGAGACCGCGTCAAGATCGGCGACACGACGGGCGACGTCACCGAGATGCGGCTACAAGTCACACATCTGACGACCGTGAAGAACGAGGAGGTGATCATCCCCAACTCGTCCATCCTCAACAACGAGGTGGTGAACTACAGCTCGCTCGCGCGACGGCTCGGCCTGATCTTGCACACCAGGGTGGGCATTGGCTATGAGACACCGTGGCGCCAGGTGGAGGCGATGCTCCTGATCGCCGCGGACCGGACTCCGGGATTCTTGAAGGAACCGCCGCCCTTCGTCCGTCAGCTCTCCCTGGGTGACTTCGCGGTCACCTACGAGATCAATGGCTACTGCGACAATGCTCAGGCGATGGGGCAGATCTACACCGCGCTGCACCGCAACGTCCTCGACGTCTTCAACGACCACGGCGTGCAGATCATGACCCCCGCGTACGAGGGTGATCCGGAGACCCCGAAGGTCGTGCCGAAGGACCAGTGGCACACTGCACCGGCCAAGACAGTCACCGAACCCGAGGCGAGAAACCGGTCTGGACCTTAGTCGAGTATCCCCCAGTCTGCGGGTCGCGTTATGTTGGCCGAGATGCGGCCAAGGCCACCGCAGAGTATGTGCACTCGGTTGAGCGGTGACGGCAGAGCCACCGTCTTCTCCCCGTTGGTTCCTCGAAGACGTCCTGAGCGACACGAACCCAGAGGAGGACGCACGCCTGATCGATGCTGAAGCTCGAGGCGCTCCAGAGGGGTGCGCAGGGCGGAAGCAGGTAGGTCGTCGAGCAGCGGGCGGTAACGCCGAGCATGCCGTTGACGCGCGAGAGCGCGGCGGCTCAGGCCTGGCGTTCGCTGGACACGCGCAAGACGAGTCGACGGAGAAGACATGAAACGTATCTGGATTGCATTGCTCCTGATCGCTGTCAAAGGCTCCGCGTAATGCCCAGGACAGACCGAAAGACGCAGCCGAACATCTTCTCGGCGGACGAGACCGCGGACGTCGGCATCGACAACCAGACCCCGGTCGCCGAAGGGATTGGCCGAAGTGAGGAGGCAGGGCACATGAAAGAGAGGACCTCGATGCAGCGACGCGGGACCTTGTACACACTGGGCCTTACGCTCGCGGCGCTGCTGGCCACCGCCGCGGCGTCGCCCGCCGCCGGGCAAGGCCCCGCTCTCGACCGGACGATCCTGCCGATCCCGGAGCCGCGCACACAAGTGATCACGGAGCTCGACGCTCGCAAGGCCAAGGCGCCGCCGCGGTTCGAGGTCAAGGCGCCCAAGGGAGCGCCGAACGTCGTCATCGTCTTGATCGACGACATCGGCTTCGGCCACAGCAGCGCGTTCGGCGGTCCCATCAGCATGCCGACCTTGGAGAAGCTGGCGAACAGCGGCCTCCGGTACAACCGTTTCCATACCACCGCGCTCTGCAGTCCCACCCGCGTGGCGCTGCTGACCGGCCACAACCACCACGCCAACAACGCCGGCGCGATCATGGAGCTCGCCACCGGCTTTCCCGGCAACACCGGCGTGCGTCCACGGACCATCACGACCCTGGCCGAGATCCTGCGGCAGAACGGTTACAGCACCGCCGCGTTCGGCAAGTATCACGAAACGCCGCCGTGGGAAGTCTCGGTGTCCGGCCCGTACGACCGCTGGCCCACGGGTTCCGGGTTCGACAAGTTCTACGGGTTCATCGGCGGCGAGACCAACCAGTGGGCCCCGGCCATCTTCGACGGAACGGTGCGCGTCGAGCACAAGAAAGCCGCCGACTATCACTTCACCGTGGACATGACCGACCAGGCCATCGGCTGGGTCAGCGCCCAGCAGGCCCTGACGCCGAGCAAGCCCTTTTACATGTACTTCGCCACCGGCGCTACACACGCCCCACACCACGCGCCCAAGGAGTGGATCGCCAAGTACAAGGGGCAGTTCAGTGGGGGCTGGGACAAGCTGCGCGAGGAGACGTTCGCTCGTCAGAAGAAGCTGGGAGTGATCCCGGCGAACACACAGCTCACGCCCCGGCCCAAGGAGATCCCCGCCTGGGCGGACATGAGCGCCGACCAGAAACGGCTCTTCGAGCGCCAGATGGAGGCCTTCGCCGGCTTCGCGGAGCACACCGACCACGAAGTGGGGCGGCTGGTGGCACAGCTCGAGGCGATCGGGGCGCTGGACAACACGCTCTTCTACTACATCGTGGGTGACAACGGCGCCAGCGCCGAGGGCGGTCCGGAAGGTACCTACAACGAGTTGATGGCGCTGAACGGCATCGTCGGCAAAGCCGAGCAGATGATGTCGCACATCGACGCCTGGGGCGATCCCACGACGTTCCCACACTTCGCCATCGGCTGGGCCTGGGCTGGCAACACGCCGTTTCAGTGGACCAAGCAGGTGGCCAGCCACTTCGGCGGCACGCGCAACGGCATGGTGCTGCACTGGCCCAAGGGCATCAAGGCCAAGGGCGAGATCCGTAGTCAGTTCCACCACGTGGTCGACGTTGCGCCCACCGCGCTGGAAGCCGCGAAGCTGCCGCAGCCCAAGGTCGTGAACGGCATCAAGCAGCGCTCCATGGATGGCGTCTCGATGGTGTACTCGGCCGACAACGCCAAGGCCCGCGGCCGCCGCAAGACCCAGTACTTCGAGATGTTCGGAAACCGCGGCATCTACCAAGAGGGCTGGGTCGCCTGCACGCAACACTCCATCCCCTGGGAGTTCGCCGCGACGCCGCGCCCGCTGCAGGACGACGTGTGGGAGCTCTACAACGTGGACGAGGACTTCAGCCAGGCGAACAATCTGGCCAAGAAGCAGCCGGAGAAGCTCAAGCAGCTGCAGGCGGTGTTCATGAAGGAGGCCGCGCGGAACAACGCGCTGCCGATTGACGACCGGCGTGCCGAGCGCTTCAACCCGGCCCTCGCCGGCCGTCCCGACCTGCTGGACGGACGCAAGACGCTGACGGTCTACCCCGGCATGACGGGGATGATGGAGAACGCCTTCATCAACGTGAAGGGGGTGCACCACACCATCACCGCCGAGGTGGAGGTGAAGGACGCGAAGACGCAAGGCGTGATCATCGCCCAGGCCGGCTACTTCGGTGGTTGGGTTCTGTACATGAAGGACGGCAAGGTGCATCACGAGTACAACTGGTTCGCGCTCGAGCGGACCAACATCGCGAGCACCACGCCGCTGGCGCCGGGGAAATATTCGATCTTGTACGAGTTCATCCCTGATGCGGCCAAGCCGGGCACGGGTGGCAAGTCGGTCCTGAGCGTCAATGGCACGAAGGTCGCCGAAGGGCATATTCCGAAGACCCAGCCGTTCGCGTTCTCGGGGGATGAGGGCGCAGACGTCGGGCTGGACGGCGAGACCAACGTGTCGCCTGACTACAAGCAGGGCGACAACGCCTTCACCGGGAAGATTGTCAAGGTGACGGTCGTGCAGAAGTAAGGAGGGAACGCCGATGAGATCCGGGCTCGCGATCTGTGTCGTGTTGCTGGCCCTGGTCGCCGCAGGCCCGGCCGCGGGCCAGGAGATTCGCCCCACGCTCGACAAGATCAAGGAGACCGGAGCGATCCAGCTGGGCTACCGGGAAACGTCCCGTCCATTCTCGTTCCGCGGCAGCGACGGTCAGCCGGCCGGATTCTCGGTCGATCTGTGCACGCAGGTGGCCGGCGCGCTCCGCGAGTCGCTGAAGCTCCCCGGGCTCAAGGTCGCGTGGGTGCCGGTGACACCGGCGACCGCATTACCAAGCTCGTCCAGGGCGCGATCGACCTCGAGTGCGGGTCGACCACGATCACCTTCGGGCGCATGGAGCAGGTCGCGTTCAGCCACATGATCTCCGTCGATGGCGGGAGCCTGCTGGCCACCGTCGACTCCCGCATCGGCACGGTGAAGGACCTCGCCGGCAAGCGCGTCGGCGTGATCCCCAACACGACTACGGAGAAGGCGCTCGCCGCAGCGATGGCCGGCGCGTCCGTTCAGGCGACGGTCGTCCCGGTAACCGAGCACGCCGAGGGTTTGCGCGGCTCTCGAGGAGGGGCGGCTCGACGCCTACGCCTCGGATCGGCTCCTTCTCGCGGGCCTGCTGACCACCGCCAAGAACCCCGCGAAGCTCCGGCTAAGCAGCGAGTACTTCTCCTACGAGCCGTACGCGCTCATGATGCGCCGCGGCGACAATGCGTTTCAGGCGAGAGTGAACCGCACGCTCTCCACGCTCTACCGCTCCGGGCTCGTCCAGATCTACGAAAAGTGGTTCGGGCCCTTCGCGGCGGCCAGCCCGCTGATGAAGGCTCTTTACCTCCTTCATAGTTGGCCGGACTGATGCGGACGATCCCGCGTCGGAGGTGCCGTGATGAGGACTGATGGCCGGCGCGCGGCGCTGCTGGGACTCGCCCTCCTGTTCACGGCGCCCTCTTCCGGAGAGGGCCAGTCGCTCAACGAGTTGTACCGCCGAGTAAGCACGTCGGTCGTTGTGATCCGTGCTCAAGGTCACGAGGTGACCGCCGACGGCGAGATCCGCTTCAAGGAGATCGGGTCGGGCGTGCTGATCTCGGCGGACGGAAAAGTGGCGACCGCCGCGCATGTGGTCCAGACGCTCGAGAACATCATGGTGGAGTTTCTCGGCGAGGAGCCCGTGCCCGCGCGCGTCATCTCGTCCGAGCAATGGGCCGACATCTCGATCATCCAGGTCTCGGTGGTGCCGCGCGGCGCCACGGTGTCGAAGCTCGCCGACTCCGACCCGGTCGTCGTCGGCGATCCGGTCTTCCTCGTTGGCGCGCCCTACGGGCTGAGCTATTCGCTGAGCCAGGGAGTCATCAGCGCACGGTGGCCTCCCAACACGGTCACCAAGGACTTTCCGCTGGCCGAGTTCTTCCAGACCGACGCGGTGATCAATACCGGCAACTCCGGCGGGCCGATGTTCACCCGCACGGGCGACCTGATCGGGATCGTCAGCCACAACATCACGAAGTCGGGCGGAAGCGAAGGGCTCGGTTTCGTCGTCACCTCGAATACCGTGAAAAAGCTGCTGGTGGAGCGGAACCGCGGGTGGTTCGGGGTCGATCTGATGCTGGTGTCGGGGGCGACCGCCCAGGCACTCAAAGTGCCCCAGTCGGGCGGGTTCCTCGTGAAGCAGGTGGTCAAGAATTCGGTCGGCGGCCGGCTCGGGCTCAAGGGAGGAGACCGCGTCGCGATCGTGGAAGGCCAGCAGCTGGTCGTCGGGGGCGATATCTTGCTCTCGGTCCAGGGGATCCCCTTCGCCAACGCCGAGGATCGCGCCAAGGTCCTCAAGGCGCTGGAGACTCTCAAGGCCGGCGACGAGCTGCGTGTGACCGTTTTCCGCGACGAGAAGGTCGTGGAGCTCGCGATGAAGTTTACCGGCTTCTAGGCGCCTACCCGATCGGCCCGCCGGGCGAGCGCTACTGGCTCGTGCCCGTAAGCTCGATGACCTTGCCGCCGCGGAGCACGACCATCTTGAACGTGGATCCCGGCGCCGTGCCGGCCAGCCTGTTGCGGATCTTCTCGATGTTCTCCTCGGACACCACGGGGATATCTTCCACCGAGAGGATGATGTCGCCGCCGACGGGGATCTCCTTGCCGCCGATGGTGAGGGTCCCATCGCCGCCCTGCAGGCCCATGTTCCACGCCATCGAACCCTGAGCGACAGTCTTCACGAGGAACCCGGCGGGCGCCGGGACGTTGAAGACGCTCGCGAGGCGGCCGGTGAGGAGCATGCCCTGGAGGGCACCCCAGAACATCTTCCGGGGCACCAGGAGGTTTCGCGCGCTCTTGACCGTCACGACGAAGCCCAGGCCCTCGCTGCCACCGGATTTTGAAATGTTCTGGCTGACGATCGCGATGACTTCTCCCGCCATGTTGAACACGGGGCCGCCGGAGTTTCCTGTGTTGATCGTGGCCGTCGTCTGAAGGAACTCCGCCAGGGGCATGTCTTTGAATATCGTATTCGGCGGCCAGCGCGCGCTGATCCAGCCTACGCTCATCGAATAGGCGAGCCCGTAGGGGGCGCCAACGACCATGACCTGTTGGCCGACCCGCACCCCGTCGGAGTCGCCTAGCCGCGCCACTCGCATGGCCTTCGTCACGCGCTCGAGCTGCAGGAGCGCGACATCGGCCGCCGCATCGGCCGAGATGATATGCGCACGCACGACCTCGCCGGCGACGCCCTCGACGGTGATCTCGTCCATGCCGTTGACGACGTGTGCGGCCGTCATCACTCTGCCGTCGCTGGAGATCAGGACACCGGAGCCCGTCTCGTTGAAGCGGGTGATCCCCGCGGCCTTGACGTCGCGCCCCTTGGCTCTCACGACGACGACCGTGGGGCTGACCTGGTTGAAGATCTCGTCCAGGGTCTGGCTCTGGGCCGGGGCCGAGGCCGGGGCGAAACCCGGCAACATGGCTGCGGCAAGCATCAGGGTGAGGGCCTTCTTCATGGAGCCTCCTGGTGAACCTTCAGCCATTGGGCGACGATAGGACCATCGAGACCTTCTCGCGCTGAACGAGCCTCTTCACCCACCAGTCCGGATCGTAGCGGTCGCCCAGGTCGGCCAGCGGCTTGCCCGCGCCGGGAAGATTCTCGAAGGCGCCTTCCTCGCGGGCGAGCCGGATCAGCTCCTCACGCCACGACTCCCAGCTCTGCCCGGCCGGCTTGCGCTCGGTCATGCCGCTATCAAACGAAACGCTTGGGACCAATGTCAAGAAGCGTCGGGTCGCGGGTGGTATTCTTGCCGCCCGAAGGAGACAACTCATGGCCACCAATCTCGCCGTCGTCGTCGACCCGGATGCGCCAGGTCGGCTCGTCATCCGCCCCGTGCCGGAATCCACCGCGGATCGGGCCGAAGCGCTCGTGCGCGTCCACGCGATCTCGCTCAACCGCGGGGAGGTCCGCCGCTCGGGTATGGCGGCCGCCGGCTGGCGACCGGGCTGGGACCTCGCCGGAGTAGTCGAGCGCTCCGCGGCTGACGGGTCGGGCCCGGCTGTCGGGAAGCGGGTCGTCGGATTCCTGCCGGAGGGCGCCTGGGCCCAGCGGGTGGTCGTCCCCAGCAACGCCCTGGCCGAGCTTCCCGACAAGGTCACGTTCTCGCAGGCCGCGACATTCCCGGTGGCCGGGCTCACTGCGCTCCACGCGCTTGGCAAGGGCGGCCCACTGCTCGGAAAGCGCGTGCTCGTGACCGGCGCGACCGGCGGTGTCGGCGACTTCGCCGTGCAGCTCGCGAGACTGGCCGGCGCTCACGTGACGGGAAGCGTGCGGCGGGCCGATCAGGTCCCGACGGTGCGCCAGCTCGGCGCCCACGACGTGGTCGTCGGCGACGAGATCGCCGCCTCGCCGAAGTACGACCTCATCGTCGAATCCGTTGGCGGCAAGACCCTCGGTACCGCGCTGGCCGCTCTCGAACGGGGCGGCACGTGTGTCACGCTCGGCGTCTCGGCCTCGTCCGAGGTGACCTTCGACACGCGGAGCTTTTTCGCCACCGGCCGCACGACGCTCTACGGCTTCTACCTGTTCACGGAGCTCGGCAACGAGCCGGCGTCGGTCGGTCTGCGTCGGCTCGCCGATCTGGTCGCCGCCGGGCAGCTCGCGCCGCACATCAGCCTCGAGCGGCCGTGGAAGGAGATCGGGCAGGTGGCGCAGGATCTGATGGCCCGCCGGTTTCCGGGCAAGGCCGTCCTCCTGGTGGACTGAGAGGACCGCATGTTCGACTTCAAGGACCACTCGGTTCTGGTGACCGGCGCCGGTGCCGGCATCGGGTTCGGCATCGCGCAGGCGTTTCACCAGGCCGGGGCGCGCGTGGCCCTCGGCGACCTGCGCGAACCCGGGCTGGCGCAGGCAGCGGAGAAGCTCGGCCGACTCCCAGCGCGTATTCACCCATGCCGTCGATGTCCGGGACGGCAAGTCGGTCGCTGACTTCGTACAGGCCGCCGAGCGCGCGATCGGGCCCATCACGGTGGCGGTCGCGAACGCCGGCGTCTATCCGAACTCGCCGGTCCTCGACATGACGGTCGAGGAGTGGGACCGGGTCATGGAGACGAACCTGCGCGGCGTGTTCCTCACCTGTCAGGCCGTGAGCCGGCGCATGGTCGCCCAGGGCACGCCGGGCAAGCTGATCACGATCTCGTCCGGCGCCTACAACAGCGGGCGCAAGGGCGCCTCACACTACTGCGCCTCCAAGGCCGGGGTCGTGATGTTCACGAAGGTGCTGGCGATGGAGCTCGGCCACCATCGGATCAACGTCAACTGCATCGCCCCGGGCCTGATCACGGTCGACCGGAATCTCAACGAGGTCTCGGACGAGTACGTGAAGACGCTCGTCGCCACGATCCCGTGGGGCCGGCCCGGGTCTCCGGAGGACATCGCGCGCGCGGCCTTGTTCCTGGCCTCGCCGTTCGCGGAGTTCATCACCGGTGAGGTGCTCAGTGTCGACGGCGGCAGCGGGACCGGCCGGACCTATCTGCCGTACAGCGGGACGACGACTCGCTGAGGGTCAGACTTTCAGGCGAGGGTCGAGCACGTCCCTGAGCCCGTCGCCGAGCAGGTTCATCGCCAGCACCGTCAGCATGATGCCGAGCCCGGGCACGGTCGAGATCCACCAGGCCTCGCGCAGGTAGTCGCGCCCCTCACTCAGCATGCGCCCCCACTCCGGCTGCGGCGGCTGGCTGCCGAGGCCGAGGAAGCTGAGCGCCGCCGCCGAGAGGATCGCGGTGCCGAGCCCGAGCGTGGCGGTCACGATCAGGGGCGCCACGACATTGGGCAGGATGTAGCGGGCGACGATCGAGCGATCGCGGCTGCCGAGCGCCCGCGCGGCCTCCACATAGAGGTGCTCCCGGGCCGAGAGCGTGCTGGCCCGGACGAGCCGCGCGTAGTTCGGCACCGCCGACAGGCCGACGGCGATCATGACGTTGTTCAAGCCGGGGCTCAGCACGCTCACGATCGCCAGCGCGAGCAGGATGCCGGGAAACGCCAGCAAGACGTCCACGACGCGCATCACGAGCCCGTCGACCCGCCCTCCGTAATAGCCCGACACCAAGCCGACCGGCGTGCCGAGCCCGACCGCGATCGAGACGGCGATCAAGCCGACCGTCAGCGAGAGCCGCGCGCCGTGGAGCGCGCGGCTAGCGACGTCGCGGCCGAACTGATCGCTCCCGAGCAGGAAGCGAGCCCCCGGCGCCTGGAGCGCTTCGCGCGGCGCCGTCTTGATCGGATCCCTCGGGCTGAGCCACGGCGCCGCGAGCGCCATCGCCGCCAAGGTTCCCAGGATGACCAGGCCGACGACGGCGCCGCGCTGTCGCACGAGACGTCGCAGCGCGCCCGGCCGGCTAGCCGAATCGGATTCGCGGGTCGGCGTAGGCATAGGCGAGATCGACCAGAACGTTGATCAGGACGTAGGCCGTGGCCACGAACAGGACGGTGCCCTGCACGAGAGGAAAGTCCTTGGCGAGAATTCCGCCGACGATGAGCCGGCCGAGCCCGGGCCGGCTGAACACGGTCTCGACGACCACCGCACCGGCCAGCAGATTGCCGAACTGCAGGCCGAAGATCGTGATGACCGGGATGAGCGCGTTCTTGAGCGCGTGCCGCACCACGACGCCCCACCACGCGAGCCCCTTGGCGCGCGCCGTGCGCACGTAGTCCTGGCCGAGCACCTCCAGCATGCTCGAGCGCGTGAGGCGCGCGATGATCGCCGAGGCGATCATTCCCAGGGTCACGCTCGGCAGCACCAGATGCCAGAGATCGCCGCCCCCGGTGGCAGGAAACCAGCCGAGGTGCAGGGAGAACGCGAAGATCAGCAGGAGGCCGAGCCAGAAGCTCGGCATCGACACGCCGAGCAAGGCCACGATCATCGATCCCGCGTCGAGCCAGGAGTTGCGCAAGAGCGCCGCCATGAGCCCGAGCGGAACACCGATCGCGATCGCGATCGCCATGCTCGCCAGCGCCAGCTGCGCCGTGCTCCCGACGTTCTCGCCGATCTCGGTGGCCACGGCGCGCCGGCTCCGGATCGAGGTGCCGAGATCGCCGCGGACCGCGTTGGCGACGAAGCGTCCGTACTGCTTGATGATCGGCTCGTCCAGGTGCAGCTGCTCACGCATCTGGGCGATCTGGGCCGGCGTCGTGACGAACTCGGCGAGCATCATCTTCACCGGGTCGCCGGGGACCAGGAACAGCATGCTGAACACGGCGAGGGTGACCCCGAACAGCACGGGAATCACCGCCAGCAATCGCCGGGCGAGGTACGTCAGCACGCCTGGGCGGAGCTCACACCTTACCGGCGGATGGTGACGTCGCTCAGGACGGGATACGCGTTGAAGTTATACTTCGCTCCCTGCACATTGGCCCGGAACGCCCACACCGAGAGGTCGTCGAGCAGCGGCACCGTGAGCGCCTCCTCGATCGCCAGCTTCTCGATCGCCAGGTAGATCGCCCGCCGCTTCGCCGGATCGAACTCGCGCCGGCCCTGCTCCAGGAGCTGATCGAGCTTGGCGTTCTTCACACACGACCAGTTGAAGTTACCGCCGACGAACGACGAATGAAAGAGCGAGAAGAGCCCGTCCGGGTCGATCGATCGCAAGAACATGACCGGGCCGTGGGTCGCGCAGCGATAGTTGTCTTCGTACCAGGGCGGCCGCGCCTGCGCCTTGATCTTGACGTCGATGCCGACATCGCGCAGGGAAGACTGGATGAGCTGCACGGTCGGCTCCGGCCCGCCGCCGTAATCGATCGCGTTCAGGACGATCTCGAGCCGCTGGCCGCCCTTCGCCCGGATACCGTCGGAGCCCGGCTGCCAGCCCGCCTCGGCGAGCAGGGCGCCGGCCTTCGCCGCGTCGAACGGATAGGACTGGCGGAGCTCGGGATCGTCGAGCATCACGGCAGTGAGCGGCGCGAAGGCCTTGAGCGCGATGCCCTTGGAGACGGTGGCCAGGAGCGCGTCCTTGTCGACCGCCAGATTGACCGCGCGCCGAACCCGCACGTCGTCGAACGGCGGCTTGGTCGTGTTCAGGAGCCAGATGCGCGGCGCGCCGGGCCAGGGGGTCTTCTCGATCCGCATGGCCGGGTTCCTCTCGAGCCGGGGCAGGGACTGGGCTGGGATGAAGTAGATCGCCTGGGTCTCGCCGCTCTCGAGCGTCGTCACCCGGGTGCCCGCCTCCGGCACGAACTTCCAGACGATGCTGTCCAGGTGCGCGGGGCCGGTCCGCTCGCTCCACGGCGCTTTGCGCGCGTAGGCGGGGTTCTTGACCATCGTCGTGTGGTCCTTCGCGACGTATTCCGTGATCATGAACGGCCCGGTGCCGACCGGTCGCGTGTGTACCTGGTCCCCGGTCTCGCGCACGGCCTTGGGCGACACGATCGAGAGCGGTCCGGACGCGGCAAAGTTCAAGAACGGCGCGAAGGGCGTCTCGAAATTCACCTGCAAGGTGTACTCGTCAAGGACCTTCGAGCCCGCATAGGTCGAGAGCGCGGCGCGCGCGCCGCCGGCCTTGAATTTCGGATCGACGATCCGGTCGAAGTTGAACTTGACCGCTTCGGCGTTGAAGGGCGTGCCGTCGTGGAACTTGACGTCGCGCCGGAGCTTGAAGGTGACGCTGCGGCCGTCACGGGCGGTCTGCCACGACTCCGCGAGCCAGGGGACGAGCTTGCCGTCTGGGCCGCGGTAGAGCAGGTTCTCGGTGACCGATCCGATGATCTGGTAGGTCACCGCCGAGGGCGACGCGTGGGGATCGAGCGTCGGCGGCTCCTGGTCGAGGCCGATCACGAGGCTACCGCCGCTCTGGGCCAGGACCCCGGGAACCACGGCGAAGGCGGCGGTGAGGATCAGCAGCGCGGCAACGACGATAGCGACGGCGCGTGGCGAATGGTCTGTGCGCATGGTGGCTCATCCTGTCTTGCCAGCCCTGCCGGCGTCAAGCCCTGGTTAACTCCTTGACGCCAGCTCAGTCATGCGGGCAGCATTCGCCGCAGGGTGACGGCTACCCGGAGAAAGGCAAGGCGATGACAGACGAGCGCGTGCTGGGCGAGTGGCTCGACCGTGTGCGGCGCGGCTCGCTGAGCCGCCGAGACTTCACCGGGGCCCTGCTGGCGCTCGGGCTCACACCGCCGCTGATCGCGGAGCTGCTGCGCTCGCGCGGCCTCGCCGAGGCCCAGCCCAAGCGCGCACCGTTCACCCCGACCCGGCGCGGCGGCGGCGGTGAGCTGAAGACCCTCTGGTGGCAGGCGCCGACGATCTTGAACCCGCACCTGGCCACCGGCGCGAAAGATGCCGACGCCTCGCGCATCTTCTACGAGGGGCTCGTGTCCTTCGACCCCGACGGCAACGTCGTCCCAAACCTGGTTGCCGAGGTGCCGACCGTGGAGAACGGCGGTATCGCGCGTGACGGTCTCTCCGTCGTCGTGAAGCTCAAAAAGGGCGTCCAGTGGCACGACGGCAAGCCGTTCACGGCCGAGGACGTGGTGTTCACGTGGGAATATGTGGTCGACCCGGCGACGGCGGCGACGACGACAGGTGCCTATCGCGATATTGCCCGGATCGACAAGCTCGATCAGCACACCGTCAAGATCGTCTACAAGAGCCCGAACCCGTTCTGGGCCAAGGCGTTCAGCAGCATCATTCCCCGGCATGTGTTCGCGCCGTTCAAGGGCGCGAAGTCGCGCGAGGCGCCGGCCAACCTCAAGCCCATCGGAACCGGTCCTTATCGCTTCGCGGACTTCAAGCCCGGAGACCTCGTTCGCGCCGAGGTCTTCCCCGGGTATCACGAGGCGAACTGGCCGTTCTTCGATCGGCTCGAGATGAAGGGCGGCGGCGACGCCGTGTCGGCGGCGCGCGCGGTGATCCAGACCGGTGAGTACGACTTCGCCTGGAACATGCAAGTCGAGGACGACGTGCTCAAGCGTATGGAGCAGGGCGGCAAGGGCCGGCTCGACATCGCGTGGGGCGGCGGCATCGAGCAACTTTTCTTCAACTTCTCCGATCCGTTGAAGGAAGTCGACGGCGAGCGATCCAGCATCAAAGCGCCGCATCCGCTCATGACCGATCCGGCTGTGCGAACCGCGCTGAGCCTGCTGGTCGACCGGGCCGCGATCCAGGAGCAGATCTATGGCCGGCACGGACAGGCCACCGCGAACTATCTCAACGCGCCGCCCGCGTTCCGATCCAGGAACACGCGCTGGGAGTTCGGTCCAGAGAGGGCGGCGAAGGTACTGGACGACGCCGGATGGCGACGCTCAGGCGATGGCGTACGGACGAAGGACGGCAAGCGGCTGCGCATGCTCTTCCAGACCTCGATCAACGCGCCACGCCAGAAGACTCAGGCTATCGTCAAGCAGGCCGCGGCCAAGATCGGGATCGAGCTCGAGGTGAAGGCGGTCGTTCCCGCCGTCTACTTCTCGACCGATCCGGCCAACTCGGACACCCTCGCGCACTTCTCGGCCGATCTCCAGATGTACAGCCTGGTCAACGGCTCGCCCGATCCGCAGCTGTTCATGCAGCCGTTCGTGTCGTGGGAGATAGCCCAGAAAGAGAACAAGTGGGCGGGTCGAAACTCGACGCGCTGGCGCAACGACGAGTACGACCGGCATGTATCGGGCTGCCGAGACGGAGATGGATCCCGTGAAGCGCGCGGCCCTCTTCATCCGGATGAACGACATGCTGGTCCAGAGTGTCGTGATCGTGCCCTTCCTCTGGCGCGGCACGGCCGTCCGCCGTCTCGAACCGCTTGCGCGGCACGGACATCAGCGGCTGGGACTCGACGTTCTGGAACCTCGCGCACTGGTATCGGGAGGGATAGCCCTTCTCGGCAGCCTCTACCAGGGGCGACCCGGGCGCGGTATGCTCGGCGCCCATGGACGTTGGGATCCTGACGGCGAAGGTCGACGAGATCGGCTACATCACGCGCGCCGAGAACCTCGGCTACACGCACGCGTGGGTCACCGACAGCCCCATGATTCGCTCCAACTGCTGGGCCGTCCTGGCGCTCGCCGCCCACCAGACCCGCACGATCCGGCTCGGCACCGGCGTGAACGTTCCGGGGCTCCGCCTGGCCCCGGCCGCCGCCAACGGCATCGCGACCATCAATCGTCTGGCGCCGGGCCGCTGCTTCATGAGCCTCGGCACCGGCCACACCGGCATGCGCTTGCTCGGTCAGCGGCCGATGCGCCTGGGACCGTTTCGCGAGTACGTCGAGGCCGTGCGCGGGCTCCTGCGCGGCGAGGACATCGAGTACGCGCTGAACGGCGAGAGCCATCGCATCCGCTTCCAGATGCGCGAGCACCGGTTCATCGATCTCGAGCACCCCGTGCCGCTCTACATCGCCGGCTTCGGGCCGAAGGCTCAGGCGCTGGCCGGCGAGATCGGCGATGGGCTCGTCTCGGGTCTGCCGCGCGGCGGTACGATTCCCGAGATGCTGGCCAACGCGCGGAAGGGGCGCCGCGAAAGCTGGACGGACGTTGCCCGCGGATTTCCACGTGGCAGCGATGGTCACTCTGGCGATGCGGCAGCCCGGCGAAGCGGCCGACTCCGAGCGCATCGTCGCCGAGTGCGGCGCGGCCGTGCTCTCAGGTCTCCATTATCTGGTCGCTCGGCACCTCGAGACCGGCGAGGATCCGCCCGAGTACGCACGGCCGGTCTGGAAGGCTTATCTCGACTGGCTCTCGGAGGCGCCGCCGGAGGTCCGGCACCAGCGCCTGCACGGGAGTCACTACAGCTTCGTCGATCCCGAAGAAGCGCGCTTCGTGACGGCGGATCTCATCAAGGCCACCTGCTTGAGCGGCACGCCGCCCGAGCTGGTCGAGCAGATCAAGAGACTCGAAGGGCAGGGGCTCCGCCAGATCATGCTCTATCCGCCGTTGAACCGTCAGTATCGCGTGATCGAAGACTTCGCCGAAAAGGTCATGGCTCGACTCTAGGAAGCTCCAGGAGGCTCACGATGAAGCTCAGCACTGACCGCATCCTGACCACGCACACCGGTAGCCTTCCGCGGGCCCAGGATCTGACGACCACGCTCGAGGAGCTCGACTCGGGTCGCATGCCGGACCCGGGCGCCTTCGAGGTGCGCGTGCGCCGCGCCGTCGGCGACATCGTGCGGCAACAGATGGAAGCGGGCGTGGACATCGTGAACGACGGCGAGCAAGGCAAAGTCGGCTATTCGACCTATGTGCGGCATCGCCTCACCGGGTTCGATGGACAGGCGGCTGTGCCTCTGCGGGCGGACTGGGCCGACTTTCCCGAAGCGGCGGCGCGCGGTGAGCGGCGCTCGACGATCATGCGGCCGGCGTGCAACGGCCCGATCGAGTGGAAGGACCGGAATGCGGTCCAGAAGGACGTCGCGAACTTCAAGGCGGCGCTCGCCTCCGCCAAGCCGGCCGACGCGTTCATGACGGCAGCATCGCCGGGCGTCATCGCCCACTTCCTGAAGAACGATCACTATCCGAGCCGCGACGCCTATCTGGCGCGCCTCGGCGACATCATGAAAGAAGAGTACGACGCCATCCATCGCGCGGGCTTCGTGCTCGCAGATCGACTGCCCGGATCTCGCGATGGGCCGGCACCTCGCATTCCCCGAGCTGAGCAACGCTGAGTTCCTGAAGATCGCCGCGGCCAACATCGAGGCGCTGAACCACGCGCTCCGCGATATCCCAGCCGACCGCATGCGGCTGCACCTCTGCTGGGGCAACTACGAAGGGCCGCATCATCGTGACATCCCGCTGCGCGAGCTCCTGCCGGTCGCGCTGAAGGCGAGGCCCCAGGCCATGTCCTTCGAGGGCGCCAACCCGCGGCACGAGCACGAGTGGGTCGTGTTCCGCGAGATCCGCCTGCCCGACGACCGGGTGATCATCCCGGGCGTGCTCGACTCGACGACCAACTTCATCGAGCATCCCGAGCTGGTCGCGCAGCGCCTCGTGCGCTACGCGGAGATCGTCGGGCGCGAGCGCGTGATCGCGGGCACCGACTGCGGCTTCGCGACCTTCGCGCGGTCGCGTCAACCAGGTCGAGCCCGAGATCGCCTGGGCGAAGTTCAAAGCGATGGCCGAGGGCGCGCGGCTGGCGTCCCGGCAACTCTGGCATAACACAGACGGAGGATTCCATGGCCCCCAGACGAGATCGACGTTCCCCACGCGCATCGTTCGCGTCCTCGAGGAGGCGGGCATCCGGTTCGTCTTCGGCATGCCCGGCGGCGATACCGGACGCATCTTCGACGCGCTCTCACGACTCGCGCGAGATCCAGACGATCCTCGTGCGCCACGAGCAGGTCGGCTCGATCATGGCCGAGATGTACGGCCGCCTCACCGGCAAGCCCGGCGTCGTCATGGGGCAGGGCATCTTCCTGGCGTGCAACGCGCTCTTCGGCACGCTCGAGGCGGTGAAGGGCGCCTCGCCCATGCTGCTCCTCGGCGACTTCACGGACATGGCGCCCTTCATGCACCACGCGCCCTACCAGGCGGGCACCGGCGAGCACGGCAACCACGACCTCCGGAACCTCCTGGCGAGCGCGACCAAGTACACCGCGGCGGTCTCCGAGCCCAAGCAGGCGGTGCAGACGCTCCAGCTCGCCATCAAGCACGCGACGACGGGCACGCCCGGGCCGGTGGCGGTCGTCTTCGCGAGCCGCTCGCTCGGCCGGCACCGTGAAGACGCGCCGGCCGCCGCGCCTGCACGCGACCGAGCGCCATCTGGCGCACGGCATGGCTCGGCCCGCCGCCGCCGACGTCGCGCGCGTCGCCGAGGCGCTCCTCGCCTCGTCGAGCCCGGTGATCCTCGCCGGCAACGGCGTCCACGCCTCGCGCGCGTGGGCGGAGCTCGCCGAGCTGGCCGAGCTCCTCGGCGATTCCGGTGGCGACGACGGCCACGGGGAAGAGCGCGATCGCCGAGGTGCATCCGCTGGCGCTCGGGGTCTTCGGCAACTGGGGACAGGCCGTGGCCAACGAGGTGGTCTCGGCGGCCGACACGGTGCTCGTGGTCGGCTCGCGGCTGGCGCCGACCGACACGTGCTTCGAGAACCCCGAGCTGCTCGACGCCGACCGCCAGACGCTTCTTCCAGATCGACGTCGAGCCGCTGAACGTCGGCCGCCACTTACCCGGTGAAGGACGCGATCGTCGCCGACGCGCGCGAGGCGCTCGCGGCTCTGGTCGCCGAGCTCGGCCCGCGGCTCACGCCCGCGCGCGAGAGGCCGCGGCCCGTCGAGCGCCGGGAGCACCTGGCCGAGCTCAAGACCCTGCATCGCTACTTCGCCGAGCCCGAGCAGCGCTCGGACGACGTCCCGCTCCGGCCCGAGCGGGTGATCACCGAGCTCGGCACGGCGGCTCGACGAGCGCGCGATCGTCACGATGGACGCCGGCGCCAATCGCCTCTACATGACCCACTACTTCCAGTGCACGCGGCGCGGGCACCGTCTATCAGCCGTCCTCGATCGGCGGCATGGGCTACGCGCTGCCGGCGGCGATGGCGGCCAAGCTCACGAGCCCGGAGCGCGACTGCGTGGCGGTCTGCGGCGACGGCGGCTTCGCCATGACGATGAACGCGCTCTTCACCGCCGCGCAGTACCGGATCCCCGTCGTGACCGTCGTCCTCAACAACAGCGTGCTCGGCTGGGTGAAGGACGGGCAGCGGCGGCGCGGCAACCGGTTCATCGCCTCCGAGCTCGGCCGCAACGACTACGCGCGGATCGCCCAGGCCATGGGCTGCGTCGGCGTCCGCGTCGAGACGATCAAGGACCTGGTCGGCGAGCTCGACCGCGTGACGCGGCGCGAAGGAGCCGATCGTGCTCGACGTGGTCACGACCGAGGACGCGCCGTTCTGGCAGGTCCAGTCGCCCTTCGCCAAGGAGGGCCCGGGCGGCGAGTGACGATGCGACACAAGAAGAAGGACGTGATCGCCCGGACGCGTCGCGAGTACGCGATCCTCGATCGGCTCGTGACGCGGCTGCGCCCCGCCGACTGGAAGCGACGGGTGCCCCGCCCGCCGACGCGTGACCCGTGGACCGTCAAGGACGCGCTCGCCCACATCGTCTACTGGAAGGAGCACAGCGCCCGCGTGTTCCGCGGCGAGCGGCGCCTGCCGGAGATGCGCGGGCTCGACGTGGACCAGATCAATCGGCTCATCTATCGGCGCTGGCGCGGTCGGCGGCCGGCCGAGCTCGTAGCCTGGCATCGCCGCGTTCAGCGCGACGTGCTGCAGACCTCGGCGGCGAATCCGCCCGAGTGGTTCTCGCCGGCGCGAGCGCTCGGCGCAGTGGCCGCTCGACTTCGACGCGCACTCGTCGGAGCACCGGATGGGCGACATCGAGGCCGTGCTGGCGCCGGCGCCAGGGACGAAAAAGCCGATCAGTGCATCACGCCGCCGCCGGTCACGTTGATCGACTGACCGGTGATGTACTCGGCCGCGTCCCCCGCCAGAAACGCCGCGACCTCGGCCACGTCGCTCGGGCGAGCGATGCGGCCGAGCGGCGTCGCCGCGGCGGCCTGCTTGATCCGCTCCTCGCGCTGCCGCTGATCGAAGCTCCCGTCGGGCTGGAGCCCCATGTGATCGAGGCGCTCGGTCTCGGCGGCGCTCGGGCAGATCGCGTTGACCGTGATGCCCGCGGGCGCCAGCTCCTGGGCGAGCGACTGCGTGAATCCGATGATCCCGAACTTCGAGGCGCAGTACGCCGCGCGGCGCGCACCGCCCTTCTTGCCCCACTGGGACGACATGCTGATGATGCGCCCGCGTACGCCGCGCTCGAGCATCGAGCGCGCGACGGCCTGCGAGACGATGAACGTGCCTTTGAGATTCGTATCGAGGACCGTGTCCCACTGGTCCTCGGGCAGGTCGACGACTTGTGTCCGGTCGAGACTACCCGGCGCGCCGGCGTTATTCACGAGGATGTCGATGCGGCCGAATTCACCGAGGGCGTCCGCGACGACCTTCTGCATCTCGCTGGCCGATCGGACGTCGGCAATGGCCGTCATCACACGGCGGCCGCGCTTCCTGATCTCGTCGGCGACCGCTTCGATGCCGCCCCAGGCGCCCGGCTTCAACGCGGACGACACGCGAAGCCCGGTCGGGATGACGTCGGTCAAGATGAGATCGGCGCCTTCGTCGGCGAACCGCACGGCGATCGCGCGCCCGAGGCCGTGCTCACCGCCCGCACCCGTCACCATGGCGATCTTGCCCGCGAGTCGTGTCATCAGTGAGCCTCCTCGGTGAGCCGCAATCGGTCTGCTCCGATCAACCGGCGGTCACACCCGCACTCAGGAAACGGTCGGGCCGGAACGGCGCCAAGGTGGGGCTCTGCTTGTCGTGGACGATCTCGTCGGCGAGCAGGCGTCCGAGCAGGGGGCCCAGGGTGATCCCGCTGTGGGTCGCGATCATCCAGCCGTTGGCGAAGCCCGGGATCCGGCCCGCGATCGTGTGCCGGTCGGCCGGCATGGGCCGCACGCCGATGCGGCTGTCGACGACGCGAACCTGGCGTGCCGCCGGAAAGACGCGCCCCGCTCGCTCGAGCAGGAGCGCCGAGAGCGAAGTCGGCGAGGCCCGAGTTGGCCGCGAGCGTGTCGACGTCCTCGGCGCCGATCCGGAGTCCGCCGCCCGCGTCGGGCCTGAGGTGGACCCCCGGCGCATGAACGACCCGAGTGAGCGCCACCGCCGGGCGAGAGGTCACCGCCAGGAGCCCGGACACGCGACCAACCGGGATGACGACGCCGAGCGGCTCGAGGAACGCTTGCGTCGCGGGGCCCACGCAGACGAGGAACGAGCGCGCGGTCACTTCTCCATCGTCGAGCGACGAGAGCCTCGACGCGATCGCCCTTCGTGCGGACCGATCGCACGGCGGCGCCCTCCCGCACGTCGGCGCCACGCGCCGCGGCGGCCGCCAGCAGACGCGCGATCAGTCGAGGGGCGTCGAGCCACGCGTCCGCGGCGAAGAAGACGACCTCGCGGACCTGATCGGGGATGGCGAGCCCGGGCTCGAGCTCGAGCGCGCGCTCGTGGCTGATCCACTCCGCCGGATAGCCGAGCGTCGCCAATCGGTGGACGCGCTCGCGGAGCTCGCGCTCCCCATCGCCGCCATCCGCCCACTCGAGCGAGCCGCCGTCGTGGTAACCGGCGTCACCCCCGAGCTCGCGGGAGAGTTCCCGGTGCGCGGTCATCCCGGCCGCGTTCAGCTGGTGGTAGGCCTCGGGCTCCTTCCTGACCGAGTTGAGCCACGCGAACGAGCTCCCGCTCGTGCCGCCGCCGGGCGGCCCCGCGTCGAGCGCCAGCACGCGTGCGCCAGCCCATGCGGCCGCGTACACGGCCGAAGCGCCCACTATCCCGAGTCCAACGACCGCGACGTCGTATTTCATCGCCAACCTCCCGTGCCGGGCCGAGCCGCGCTACCGCGTGCGCATTATAGGGGATCAGGTCGGCAGCGACGGCCGCCTCGATCTTGGTGCCCCCGCGCAGGAACGACGAGAAGAGCGCGATCACCAGCAAGGCCAGGCACGCGAGGTAGGCGACGTTCATGGATGCGACGAACGCCTGGGGGTGCGCGGCGCTGGGCGTGGCGTCGGCGAGGCCGGCGAAATAGCGAAACGCGAGAGTCAGCAGTACGCCGCCCAGCGAGATCCCGAGCAGGGCTGAGATGCCGAAGATCGTCTGGACCATGCCGGTGGCGAAGCCTCGATACTCGCGCGGCACCGAGCCGATGATCGCCGCCTGGTTCGGCGTGTTGAAGAACCCGGAGCCGACTCCGATGAGCGCCATCATCAAGGTCGGCAGGATCCAGTGGGAGTCCATCCTCAGAAAGAGCCCGATGGCGAAGGCGCTCATCGTCGCCAGGACGCCGATCGAGGCCGGCGCCCGCGGGCCGATGCGATCCGTCAGGCGGCCGCTGACCACCGCGAGCGCGATCGTGAACACGGGCGCCGCCAGGAACATGAGCCCCATGGACGACGGCGAGAAGCCGAGGACGTCCTGGATGTAGAACGGCATCAGGAAGCTGATCACGCTGATCGTGGTCGCGATGAGCAGGAGGCTCACGACGCTGAACGTGAACATGCGGATCCTGAAGAGGGCCAGGTTCACGACCGGACTGACGGCCCGCCGCTCGTGGGCGAGGAAGCCGACCAGGGTGGCGCCGAAGACGCATCGCCATAACCGCCGCGCGCTCGGTGCCGAGCGTTTCGACGCTGCGCCGGTCGAGCAGCAAGGTCAGCATGACCGTCAGCGCGATCAGCAGGGCGGCGCCGAGGTAGTCGATCGAGGGCGCACGGACCGCGGGCGTCGACGGCCCGCGGCTTTCGGGCGCGCAGCACCGTCAGGACGATGCCCGTCACCCCATCGGCACCATCAGAAAGAAGATCCACCGCCAGTCGAGCAGGTCGATCACGAGTCCGCCGAGCGGCGGCCCGACGCAGAAGGCCGGAGTGAAACCCCATCGTCATGTACCCGTTCGCGCGTCCTTCCGAGCCTTCCGGCACCGCTTCCATCGCCAGCACGCGCGTCGCCGAGGCGATCATGGCGGCGCCGAGCCCCTGGACGAAACGAAACACGATCAGCAGGAACGCGTTGGGCGCGAAGCCGCAGAGCACGAAGCTCACGGTCATGATGGCGAATCCGAGCCCGTAGATCGTGTAGCGCCCGTGGATGTCGCCGAGCCGGCCGAACACGACCGAGAGGCTGATGCCGGCGAGCTGATACACGATGAGCGCCCACGAGATCGCGATGATGTCGGTGTCGAGCGCGCTGGCGAGGGTCGGGAGCGCCACGATGAAGATCCGCGTGGCGACGCCGGTGATGAACTGGCCCATGATCGCATTCGCGAGGAGGAGCCGGTCCGTGCGAGCGGTCACGCGCCCCACATTATCAGCCCTGGGGCGCGGACGGTTGGCGTAAGATGGCCGGCCATGAGCGAGGAGATTCTCCGCAAGCTCGCGATGCAGGTGCGCAACTGGGGCCGGTGGGGGCCGAACGACGAGATCGGCACCTTGAACTTCATCACGGCCGACGCGGTCGCCGCGGCCTGCCGGCTCGCGACGGCGGGCAAGGTGTTCGCGCTCGGCATTCCGCTCCAGCGCGAGGGGCCGCAGAGCGGAACCCGCCAGCGCTTCAACCCGATCCACACGATGTTCCGCGACGGCGGCGACGCGCCGCGGACGCCGGCCGAGGTCGTCGCCATGCAGGGCTACGGCGGCTCCGACGACTGGATCGTGATGCCGCTGCAGTGCGTCACCCAGTGGGACAGCCTCGCGCACGTCTTCTACGAGGGCAAGATGTTCAACGGCTACGACGCGTCGCTCGTCACCAGCAGCGGCACGTCGAAGAACAGCATCGACAAGACCAAGAGCCGCATCGCCGGCCGCGGCGTCCTGCTGGACGTCGCGCGGTGGAAGGGCGTGCGCGCGCTCGAGCCCGGTTACGCGATCACGGCGGCCGATCTCGACGCGACGGCGGCCGCCGAGCGGGTCGAGGTCCGCCGCGGCGATCTCCTGATCGTCCGCACCGGCCACATGTCGCGCTACCTCGACCGCAACGACTGGCACCACTTCGACCTCGACGACTCGCCCGGCGTCTCGGTGCACACCGCGCCGTGGATGCATGCCAAGGAGATCGCCGCGATCGCGGCCGACAACTACGCGGTCGAGGTGCGTCCCTCGGAGCTTCCGCCGTTTCGCAGCCCATTCCACATCTGCGCGATCCCCAACATGGGGCTGACCCTGGGCGAAATCTTCTACCTGGAAGAGCTGGCGGCCGACTGCGCGGCCGACGGACGCTACGAGTTCCTGCTGGTGGCGCCACCGCTGCCGGTCACCCGCGGCGTCGGCACGCCGATCAACCCGTACGCGATCAAGTGAGCCAGGGCAGGGCGGTGCCGATTCGAGACGTGATCGCCAACCACTACGTGATCCCGCTGCCGGTGGCGCTGTCCGACAGTACGCACGGGACCATCAAGGGCTTCGAGCTGATCACCGCGCGGGTCCGCGACTCCGAGGGCGCCGAGGGCATCGGGCTACACCTACACGGTGGGCGCGGGCGGCGCGGCCGTCCACGCGCTCGTGGCGCGCGACCTGGCGCCGCTCCTGGTCGGGCGCGACGCCGATCTGATCGAGAGCCACTGGCAAGCGATGTGGTGGGCGCTCCACTACGGCGGTCGCGGCGGCGCCCAGGCGCTCGCGATGTCGGCGGTCGACATCGCGCTCTGGGACCTTCGCGCGCGCCGGCCAAGGCGCGCCGCTCTGGCGCGTGCTCGGCGGCTTCGATCCGCGCGTGCCGTGCTACGCGGGCGGCATCGACCTCGACTTCCCGCTCGACGCGCTGCTGCGCCAGACCGACGACAACCTGGCCCGAGGCTTTCGCGCGATCAAGATGAAGGTCGGACGCCCGTCGCTCGCGCGACGACGTCGAGCGCGTGCGGGCGATGCGCGCGCACCTCGGCGCCGGACTTTCCGCTGATGGTCGACGCCAACATGCGCTGGAGCGTCGACGAGGCGATCCGCGCCGCGCGCGCGCTGACGGAGCTGGCGCCCGGTGTGGCTGGAGGAGCCGACCATCCCCGACGACGTCCCCGGCCACGCGCGGATCGTGCGCGAGGGCGGGCTGCCCATCGCCGCCGGCGAGAACCTACACACGCTCTACGAGTTCCGCCAGCTGATCGCGGCCGGCGGCGTGACGTTCCCGGAGCCCGACGTGACCAACTGCGGCGGCGTCACCGCGTTCATGAAGATCTGCCACCTCGCCGAGGCCTTCAACCTGCCGGTGACGTCCCACGGCGCGCACGACCTCACGGTGCATCTGCTGGCGGCGGCGCCCGAACCGCTCGTACCTGGAGGCCCACGGCTTCGGGCTCGACCGGTTCATCGCCGAGCCGCTCCGCATCGAAGCGGGGCTCGCGATCGCGCCGGATCGCGCCGGGCACGGCATCGAGTTCGACTGGAAGGCGCTCGATTCGGTCCGGGCGGCCTGAGCCGTGAGCCCCAGAGCCGCGCTGCCGCTCCTGCCGACCACGGTCGTCGGCAGCTTTCCGCAGCCGGAGTGGCTCGTGGATCGGGCCGCGCTCCTCTCGGGGGGCGTGCCGAGGGTGCCGCGCCCGACGCTCTGGCGCGTGCCCGAGGAGCTCCGCGAGCAAGCGCACGACGACGCGACCCGCCTGGTCGTGCGCGACATGGAGCGCGCGGGCATCGACATCGTGAGCGACGGCGAGGTCCGCCGCGAGAGCTACTTCGCCTGGCTGGCGCCGGCCCTCACCGGGCTCGACGTCACGAAGCCGGGGACGGCCATCGCGCGAACGGGACGGCCGACGCCCGTGCCGCGGGCGGTGGGCCCGATCTCGCGCCCCACGCCCGTGCTGGCGCGCCACACCGCGGCTGCTGCGAGGCGAAACGGACCACCCGATCAAGATCACCATACCCGGGCCGTTCACCTTGACCGCGCTCACGCAGAACGAGTACTACCCGGACGCGCCGAGCCTGGCGATGGCGTACGCGGCGGTCGTCAATGCCGAGCTGCGCGATCTCAAGGCCGCGGGCGCGGACTTCGTCCAGCTCGACGAGCCGTACCTTCAGGCCTGGCCGGACCGGGCGCGCGAGTACGGCGTGGCGGCTATCGACCGGGCGCTCGAGGGGATCGAGGGCCCTACCGTCGTGCACCTGTGCTTCGGCTACGCCCACACCGTGCGCGACAAGCCGAGCGGCTACTCGTATCTGCCAGAGCTCGAGCGCTGCCGGGCGACGCACATCTCGATCGAGGCCGCCCAGCCGAGGCTCGACTGCGCCATCCTTCGCGCGCTGCCGTCGAAAACGATCGTGCTCGGCGTGCTCGATCTGGGCGACGCGAGCGTCGAAACGCCGGAGGTCGTCGCGGGCCGGATCCGGGCCGCGCTGGCGCACGTGCCGCCCGAGCGCCTGATTCCGGCGCCCGACTGCGGCATGAAGTACCTGCCACGCGAGCGCGCCGTCGGAAAGCTGGAGGCCCTGGCCGCGGGGGCTCGGATCGTACGCGCCGTGCTCGCCGGAGGAACCCGGGCTTCCTGAGCGCCGCCCCCGGGCGCGCCCTCGGCCTCGACAGCGCGTGATGGCCTTTTTTGCCGACTTCTGCTATCGTCCGGTGGCCCCGAAATCTGCGAGGGAGACCGCAGTGAATGGCCTGAGGAGGCAAGGATGACCGATCGCACGAATGAGCCGAAGCGTCCCCTGACGTCAACCGCCGGGCGTTTCTCAAGCGCGCCGGGGCTGTCGGCGCCGGCGCGGTCGCCGCGTCGCGGATTCACGGACCCGGCTCGGCCGCGGCGCAGGACGCGACGGTCCGGCCCGATCCCGCCGCCAAGCGCGGCGGCACGCTGCGCTACGGCGTCCACAACGCCCCCGCCCACTTCGACGTCCACCAGTCGGGCACCGTCGCCAACATCGGCCCGCAGAGCCCGATGTACGACACGCTGCTGCGCCGCGATCCCGAAAGACGGCCAGACGATCATCCCGGACCTCGCCTGGAAGTGGGAGATCTCGCCGGACGGCAAGAAGTACACGTTCCACCTGCGCAAGGGCGTGAAGTTCCACGACGGCGCCGACTTCACCGCCGAGGACGTCAAGGCCACCTACGAGCGCATCGCGCGGCCGCCCAAGGGCGTGGTCATCCCGCGCACGCCGCTGTTCGCCACGGTCGGCGAGATCGTGGTGGTCGACCCGCACAAGATCGAGTTCCGGCTGACCGAGGCGCGGCCGCAGGCGTTCATGCTGGGCGCCTTCGCGAGCGGCTGGAACATCATCGTGCGGAAGAAGACCCTCGAGGAGAACCAGGGCAACCTCCGCCAGGTCATGAACTACCCGGGCACCGGGCCCTTCCGCCACGTCTCGCGCAAGGACAAGGAAGTCTGGATCCAGGAGCGGAACCCCGACTACTGGAACAAGGGCCTGCCGCTACGTCGACAAGCTCGAGATCTACCACATGCCGCCGTTCTCGCCGGAGCTCGGCGCGTCGTTCCTCTCCGGCAAGCTCGACTACGCGCGCCTGCTGGACCCGGTCTCCTGGCGCAAGGCCAAGGAGATGCCGGGCGTGACCGCGGCCGCCTTCAACCAGAGCGTCATCCAGGCGTTCTGGATGAACCAGAAGAAGAAGCCGCTCCAGGACGTCCGGGTGCGCCGGGCCATCCATCTCGCCATGGACCGCCCGACGCTCGTCGAGGTCGTCAAGGACACCGCGCCGATGCAGATCGGCGGCTTCGTCTATCCGTTCCACGAGGTGTCCACGCCGCGGGCCGAGCTCGAGAAGAAGCTCGGCTACCAGAAGGACATCAAGCCCGCCGTCCAGGAAGCGCGCAAGCTCATGCAGGAGGCCGGCTACGGCCAGGGCATCAAGGGCCTCGACTTCGTGGTGCGCGACATGCCAACACGTTCAAGCTCTGGGCGGTGGCCATCCAGGCCATGCTCAAGGAGCACCTCAACATCGAGTGCAACCTGCGCGTCGTCCAGATCTCGCTAGTGGTTCGACGAGGCGGCGGCCGGCAACTTCGACCTGGCCATCAGCGCCATCGTCTCCACGCTTGATGGACCCGTCGGACTACTTCACGCGCCTGGTACGGCAAGGACGGCCCGCAGAACTACTCGGGCTGGACGAACGAGCAGTTCCACGCCCTCGTCGAGCCAGATCGAGCGCGAGCTCGACGACAACAAGCGCAAGGCGCTGGTCCGCCAGGCCGAGGACATCCTCGAGCAGGATCCGCCGCTGCATCCCGGTGGCCTACGAGCAGATCTACGACGCCTGGTACAACAAGGTGCGCGGCCAGAACCCGTCGACGTACTTCGGCATCTACGACGTGGTCCGCTGGGACCAGGTCTCCTGGCTCAGGGCTAGGACGCCGGACTCGACGGACGGCGGTCAGCAGCGTGCGTGAGGAGTACCTGCTTCGGCGGGCGCTGTTCGCCCCGGGACCCTGCTCGGCGTCTCGCTGATCATCTTCGTGGTCCTGCGGATCCTGCCCGGGGATCCGCTCGTGGCCATCCTCGGCATCGAAGGCCACGCCAAGCTGACGCCGGCCGACCGCGCCCGCATCATGAACGACCTCGGGCTCGCCGACCCGCTGCCCGTGCAGTACGTCCGCTGGCTCGACGACATCGCGTCCGGCCAGCTCGGCAAGTCGTTCTTCCGCGGCGACACCGTGGCCGACCTGATCCTGCACCGCGGGCCGATCAGCGGCCGAGATCGGCGTGCTCGCGCTGATCATCTCGTGGCTCGTCGGGCTGCCCGTCGGGCATCCTGAGCGCGTTCCGCCCAACGGCTGGCCGGACGGCGTCGCCCGCGTCGCTCTCGGTCCTGTTCATCGCCATCCCCGGCTTCTGGCTCGGCATGCTCATCGTGCTCGCGCTGCTGTTCTGGTTCGGCTACAAGGCGCCGATCGTCATCGTGCAGCTCTGGGAAAACCCGTGGCAGAACTTTCAGATCGTCATCGGCCCGGCGCTGGTCCTCGGGCTGGCCCAGGGGGCCTACATCGCGCGCATGTCGCGCTCGTGCCTGCTCGAGGTGATCCGCGAGGACTATCGTGCGGACGGCGCGCGCCAAGGGCGCCGCGAGCGGAACGTCGTGCTGCGCCACGCGCTGCCCAACGCGCTCCTGCCGGTCATCACGATCTCCGGCGTGCTGCTCGGCTTCGTGCTCGGCGGCTCGGTGGCCGTCGAGCAGGCCTTCGGCGTGCCCGGCCTCGGGCGCGCGCTCGTCACCGCCGTGATCGAGCGCGACATCATCGTCGTGCAGAACCTGGTGCTCCTCTACGCGGTGATCTTCGTTGTCGTCAACGTCCTGGTCGACCTGTGCTACGCGTGGCTCGATCCCGCGGATCCGGTACGGCTGACGCGCGGCTCCGTGAGACGCCCTGGGCGACCGTCGACGAGCTCGGTCGCTTCGTCGCGCCGCAAGCTACCGCTGTCGGCGCATCCGCCGGCCGGGGCGTCTGGTCGGCGCTGCTGATCGTCTTCGTCGCCCTGGCGGCGCCTCTCGCTCGCGCCCCGCGACCCGCTCAAGGCGGACTTCCGGCGCATGAACAAGCCGCCGGACGCCCAGAGCCTCCTGGGCACGGACCAGGTCGGGCGCGACACGCTTGAGCCGCGTGATCTACGGCGCCCGCACCTCGCTCTTCGTGGCGTTCTCCGCGGTGCTCCTCGGCACCACGGTCGGCTCGCTGTGGGGCGTCGCGTGCGGCTATCTGCGGCGGGCGCTTCGACCTCGTGAGCCAGCGGATCATGGAGATCCTGCAGGCGTTCCCGGACCTCATCCTGGCCATGGCCATCTCCATGGCGATCGGGACCGGCCTGCCCGCCGTCATCTTCGCGATCGCCATCACGCGCATTCCGTTCGGCGGCCGCGTGATCCGGTCGGTGGCGCTGTCGGTGCGCGAGATGCCGTACGTGGAAGCCGGCCGCGCCAGCGGCGCCTCGGCGCTGCGGATCATGACGTTCCACGTCCTGCCCCAGTGCGTCGCGCCGTATCTGGTGCTCGCCACGACCCACCTCGGCGTCGCGATCGTGATCGAGGCCGCGCTGGGCTTCCTCGGCGTCGGCGTGCCGCCGCCCACGCCGACCTGGGGCAACATGCTGGCCGACGCGATCACGGCGCTGGTCCCGCCGTGGTGGCTGGCCTTCTTCCCGGGCCTGGCCATCACGGTCACCGTGCTCGCCTTCAACCTGCTCGGCGACGGCATCCGCGACACCCTCGATCCCGCGGCTCTCGCCCGCGTTCCTCCGGATGATGGCGGGCGGTCGCCGCGCGTAGCGCGCTCGAGCGTCACCGCTCGACGTCCTGATCCGTCCCGACGCACAGCGCCACGACGTAGCCGTCGTGCACCGCGTGCCGGCCCGAGAGCGCCCGCCCGCCCGTGACGACACGGTGCCGGCCCGGCTCGATCTCCTGACAGATCACCTCGCGGAGCCCCATAGTCAACCCCTGGCCCACGACCTTCGAGCACGCTTCCTTCAGGGCCCAGAGGATCGCCAGCCGCTCGTCCGTTGGACGTGAGCCGAGCACGGTATCGCGTTCGTTGGCGAACCGATCGGCCAGGGTGCGCAGGCGAGGGGACACCTCTTCGATATCGACGCCGACTCTCGACCCCACGACTGCCGAAGCGACCGCACAGGCGAATCGCCCCTTGTGAGACAGAGAGCAGTCCGGGAACACGTCGGCGTTGGACTCGGGCATGAACACGAGTCGCGGCCGGCCGCGCGGGTCCTTGACGACGGCGCACCCGAGCGGATCGGCGACCCGACCTTGCCGTACCGCAATGAGCTTGAGGCACACGCGCGCGCCGAGCCATTCGCGACGCCGCAGCGGATGCCGGAGCTCCGCATATTCGGCCGCTTCGGGTGAGGTGAGGAACTCGCGCGCCACGAATTCCAGGTCTCCGAGGCGGGCGAGATCCAGCAGACGCACGGCGACCTGGTCCTCGCCCAGCTCCACCCGGACCAGCTCGGGCCCCGCCGTCACCCGAGGCTCCAGGCCTGGCGCGCCCGGCTTCCGGAATTAGGGTGCCCTAATGAAATAAATCTCGTGAGCATACCTTTTCGAGATTTGGTATCCTCATGCTCGCGCCATCGAAAGGAGCCTCCATGCGACTCGTCAGGACCCGCGCTGCCCTCGTGGCGACGCTCGGATTCATCGCGGTGGCCCTCGGCCTCGGGCCGACCGGCTCGGCTCAGACCAGCGAAGTGCTCATCTACTCGGCCCGCCACTACGGGCAAGAGCCGGCCTTCGAGGCGTTCACGAAGAAGACCGGCATCCAGATCAAGACGCTCTCCGGCAGCACCGGCGAGATGTTCGAGCGGCTCAAGGCCGAGGGTGAGCGGACCCCGGCCGACATTCTGCTCACGGTCGACGCCGGCAACCTGTGGAACGCCGCGCGCGCCGGGCTCCTGTCGAAGGTCGATTCCCCGGAGCTGACCACGAACATTCCGGCGAACCTCCGTGATCCCCAGAGCCGCTGGGTCGGGCTGACCGTCCGCGCCCGGACCATCATGTACAACACGACCAAGGTCAAGCCGGCCGAGCTCTCGACCTACGAAGCCCTCGGCGACCCGAAGTGGAAGGGGCGCCTCTGCCTGCGGACCTCCGGCTACATCTACAACCAGTCCTTGCTGGCCACGATGATCAAGCGCAACGGCGAGGCGAAGACCGAGGAGGTCGTGCGCGCCTGGGCCGCCAACCAGCCGATCCTGATCAACGGCGACACCAAGATCCTCGAGGCGATCGGGGCCGGGCAGTGCGACGTGGGCGTCACCAACCACTACTACCTCGCGCGCATCCTCGCCAAGGACGCGGCGTTCCCGGTGCTGCCGTTCTGGGCCAATCAGCAGACGACCGGAACCCACGTGAACGTGTCGGGCGCCGGGGTCACCGCGCACGCGAAGAACCGCGCCAACGCGATCAAGCTCCTGGAGTTCCTGTCCAGCCCCGAGGCGCAGCAGATGTTCGCGGACGTGGCCTTCGAATATCCGGCCAACCCGCAGGCGTCGGTGAATCCCATCGTGGCCAAGTGGGGCAAGTTCAAGCAGGACGACATCAACGTGGCCTCCGCCGGCGAGTTCCAGGCGGCCGCGACGCGGCTCGCCGATCGCGCGGGCTACAAATAGGAGCTTCAGCACTATGATCGTCTGCCTCTGCCGCGGACTCGGCGAGCACGCGATCCGGGCGACGATCGCCCGCGGTGGCGATACCCTCGAGCGGCTGGCGGCCATCTGCGGCGCCGGTGCCGACTGCGGCGGCTGCTCGCAAACGCTCGATGCTTTGCTTGATGAAGCCCGCGACGAGTCCTATAGTGGCCTCGCACCACAATCCAGCAGCAGGCTCGGAGGAGCACGATGCGAGGCCATGAGCAGGTCATCACCCTCCTGAACGACGTCCTCACGGCCGAGCTGACGGCGATCAATCAGTACTTCATCCACGGCCGGATGTGCGAGAACTGGGGCTACGAGCGGCTGTGGAAGAAGCTTCGCGAAGAGTCGCTCGGTGAGATGCGCCACGCGGACGAGCTGATCGAGCGCATTCTCTACCTCGAGGGCGTGCCGAACGTGCAGCGCCTCGGCAAGGTGAACGTCGGCGAGACCGTGCCGGAGCAGCTCCGCCTGGACCTCGAGCTCGAGCGCGATGCCATCCGCATGCTCAACGCCGGCATCGAGACGGCCCGGAGCCTGGGTGACAACGGCACCCGGGAGCTCCTCGAGCACATCCTGGAGGGCGAGGAGCACCACGCGAACTGGATCGAAGCCCAGATGACCCTGATCGCGCAGGCGGGCGAAGGCAACTACCTCGCGCAGCAGATCAAGAAAGAGGACGAGTAGCGCCCTCGGCGGTCGCGCCCGCGGCCGCGTAGTCCTTCCGGTGGAAGTAGTTCGCGTTGTAGAACTCCAGCACCAGGTCGCGGTAGACCGCGCGCGGATACCGGGCCGGATTGTCGGCGCTCACGCACGTCGGTACGCATTCGATGGCGGCGTCCACGTTGGGGCTGTAGAAGAACGCGATCGAGTACCGATCTTTGCCCGAGTCGTTCAGCACGCCGTGCGGCGTCGACAGGAACCGGTCGTTCGACCAGCGCTTCATGATGTTGCCGAGATTCACCAGGAAGGTCCCGGGAATGACCGGAGGCGCCATCCACTCGCCATTGGGCAGGCGGACCGCCAGGCCCGGCACGTCCTCCCGCGCGAGCATCGTGATGAACGAGTTGTCGGTGTGGGGGCCCTGGCCGAACTGCTCGTCGTCGTCGGTCTCCTGCGGCGGGTAGTGGAGGAAGCGCAGGTTGATGTGCGCCTCGTTCCGGAAGAACTGCGCGAAGTAGTCGGCGTCCATCCCGAGGGCGCGCCCGAGTAGCGGCAGCACGCGCTCGCCTAGCTTCTCGAGGGTCTTGAAGTAGGTGACCATCGCCGTCCGCATGCGGTCGCGCCCGTCCGGCCACTGATTACGGCCGCGCAGGGGAGTGCCGGCGACGACGTCCGGGTGGTCGGCGGCCCGATCGTGGCTGATGAAGAAGCTCTCGTTGAAGTTCGGCCGCGTCGCCTTGTGGACGGTGGAGTGCCGCTGCATGCTCTCGTTCACCGCCAGATATCCGATGTTGTTCTCGTTGATCTTCAGCGAACGCTTGGTCTCGATCGGCATCGCGTGGAACTCGCGCGAGGCCGCGAAGGCGTCGTCGATCACGGTCTGCGGCACCCCATGGCCGGCCAGATAGAAGAAGCCGACGCTCTCGCAGGCGCGGCGCAGTTCGAGCGCCACCGCGTCCACCGCTCCCGGCTCACCGCGGAACGCGGCGCCCACGTCGATGAGCGGAATCGCCTTCGGGGCCGCCTCGATATCCTTGACCGCCAGCGCCTTGAAGATGTTCATCTCGGGCCCTCCATGGTCCCTCTAGAGGCGCGCCTCGACCGGCGGGGCCTCCCCCCCCCCCTCATCGTCCCCCGCTGGTGGGCCAGCCCTCTCTCCCACACCCGACCCCCTCTCTTCTACGTTCGCGTCCCCCTACCCCTCGCGCTCCCTCTCGCGCTCGCCGCAACTCTCAACACACCCCCACCCCGTCCCCGCGCAGCGCGCTCCGCCCACACTGGCCGTTGCTCTCCCCGCCCCACAGACTCTCGCCACAGCTCGCCTCACGCGCGCCCTCCCTCCGGGAACCCCTCAGCGCAGGTCCCGCGTGGGGGCCCGCGGCGGCACTGGGGCCCTCGTCTGCGCCGTCCACCCGGCCCGCAGGGCTCTCCGGGGCCTTGTGTCCGCCCTGAGACCTCTCTGTCGGCACGCACAGAGGCAACTGCTCTCCCCGCACCCAGGGGGGAGACGTCTCGCCACGCGCCTCAGGGGGAGACGTCTCCGCCACGGGCGCTCACGGGAGGCGGGTCGCGCACGGCCTGAGAGCCTGGTCGAGAGGTCTAGCGCGGGGCCGCGACGAGAGGCTGGGGTCGCGGCACTGCAGGGGCGCGGGCCCCCGCCGGCAAAGCGGCCATGCTGGCCCGCAGGGAGAGCGCCAAGGCCGCCACCGCCACCGAGGCCCGCTCGCTGACGCGGGGCGGCCGCCAGCGCCTGGAGGCGCCCAGGCCGGGCGGAGCGGCGGCGCGGTCCCGCCGGACTGCTGCTTCGCGGACGGCGACCGGCTTACGCTTCGCCCGCGACCGGGCGCGTTCGTCCTCGCGCAGGGTCTAGCGCAGGCGGCGGCCCGGTCAGCCCGCGGAGGCGTCCGCCGGGGGCAGCGATCTCGCCCGGCGGGTGACGCCCGGCCGTCATCGCGGCGTGGCGCGAGTGGCGCGGCGCTTCGGCTCGCTGAGCCGAGGCCGCTCTCGGCGAGAGGACCCTCGCGGCCCGCTCGGGCGCACTCTGGCACAGGCCGCCCTGACCGCGCCTCTTGTTCGCGATCGCCGCGGAGGCGCGCGGAGGCGTCGGGTCGTCGGCGGTCCGCGGCCGGCGCGCACCGGCAGCTCGCGCCGATCGGCCGCTCTATCCCCGCGTCAGACAGGACGCGCACTCGTCGGCGGCGCAGCTCGTCAGCTCTCCGAGAGATGCCGCGCCGCGAGAGCGACGACGCCGCGCGCCTCTACTCGCTCTGCGCCACGCGAGCGCTCTCGCGATCTCTGCGCACGCGGATCGCGCGCTCGCCTCGCGCGCGGGCCGCCTACGGCCCGCGCGCGGCGGGCTCGACGCGCACCCCGCCACACCCCCCTCCTGCCGCTGCACCCCCCCCCTCCCTCCCCTCGCGCCGCCCCTCCCCCCCCGCTCGCCCCGCTCCCTCCCCGCCTCGCGCGCAACCCCCGCATCCAGTCGGCACCTGGATCGCCAACATCTATCGCCATTCCTACGTCTGCGCCAGGCGCGCGCTCATCGCGAGCGACGAGGCGTTGTCCTCGGATGGTGTAGCCATCCGCCGTCAACAAGGCCCTCGGCATCGATATGGGCGAGCGCCAAGCGCGTTGCGCCGCTACGTCACGGCGGTGCGGAGCTGGCTCAAGGGCGAAGGCCCGGCGACCCATCTCCCTCAAAAGCCCACCGTGCGAGCCGGTTCCGCTCTACGTCGCAGCGGTGACTCGCGCACCGTCGAGCTCGCGAGCGAGCTCGCAGATCGGATCATGCCGTTTCTTTGGTCGGCCGACCGCGTCACGAAGAGCAAAGCGTGGATCGATCGCGGTCGGGCGAGCGCGTCGGGCCTCGGCACGGTCGATGTCACGCTCGCATTTCCGACGTTCATCGGTGACGACGTGAAGGCGATGCGCGAAGCCGCCCGCGCGAATCTCGGCCTCTACACGACCTTCCCGTTCTTCCAGCGGCTATTTCGCGCGAGCGGTTTCGCCCCCGAGGCCGATCAGATGGAGAAGGGCGTCGGCGGGCCATCGCTCAGCGATCGGATTCTCGATGCCGTGTGTTTTACCGGGCCTCTGACACGCTGCCGCGAGCAGCTCGCGGCGTTCCGCAGCGCCGGTGTCGAGTTCCCGATTCTCTTCACCTCGATCGGCGTCGGCAGCGCCCGCGCCGTGATCAAAGCGTTCCGCCGTTAGCCTAGCGTTGTAGCGAGTGGTCCATTTCTAGGCCTCTACGTGTGTCCTATCTGGCCGTCCTAGCTCTGTGATGGGATTTACTGGCACACCGCTACTGCACCTACGCGTATCTGCCCTCAGCGGATGTAACACTCGCCTACTAGCGCTACCTGTACCCGCCCGCTGCGTCGCGTGCCACTGCGTGCGCTCCCACCCAGACCACAGGCCCTCGAACGGCACACAACGGCGAGGCAAGCTTTGAAGGCTCGGAGATGCCAACAGGAAGCCTATGAAGGCAGGTCGGAGCGGAAGGTCTCTCGGTCCTCGTCGCAATTGGCGCATGTGGCCCGGCGGCCGGAGATTCCCATTGCGCTCAAGTATCCGGTGACCGCCTTGCTGGCTCGCCATAGATTTCGCTGAGGCAGTCGGTGGCCAGTAACCGCCGCGAGCAGGTAGGCCGTTCAGAAACTGCCGGAACAGATCCGTCATCACTCGACGCCGTTCTTTTCAGCAAGCGCCAGCCGCTCGACGTCCCACACCTTGTAGCAGTCTGCGTGCAAGCGGACGGACATCCACTCCAGCTACACCATCACCAACGCGGCTTTCTGCTTCCGGTCGATCGGCTCATCGCAGGCGTCGCACAGTCGCCCGTCGCCGAAAGTCTCCCGAATGCCCAGTGCGCCGGCCTTCGGCAGACGTGGTATTTGAGCTTGAGGCGAACCAGCTGCTGAACGAGGTCCCTATCCATTCGCGAGCGGTCCGCCACTCAGAGCCGTGGTATAGGTATACCCCGTTAAGTGGGTGTTTACCACAGGATCTCCGATCGCTGAAGGGGCGCAATGCTCTGGCTGGACTCGTGTCCGGGATCGGGCACGTCACCGTCGGCATGGCGCGTCAGAGCTACGACCTTCAGCTCACGCGCTATGACGAGAAGAGCTATCGCGCCACCTTCTACACGACTGGAATGGAGCACTCGCCGACGAGTGCGACCAGCACCGGGTGGTAGCGCACGCCGTGAGCGACGCAGCGGCGGCGTGGGCGGCCGCTTCTAAGGCCTACAGCGTCATGAGCTGGACACTTTTCTTCGCGGTACCGACAAGAGCCTCAGATCGCGGCGCTCGGCCTTCTTCATCTCGATCGCTGCTGCGGCGTGGGCTTCCTCGCAGCCTGTGCAGAACTGCGGTGGCTGGGGATCGGCGCATGTGTCTCGGCCTCGGGCTGGGCTACCGGTATGGTCGGCATCCTGCGAGGCTTCGTGATGATATTCAGGGGGCGCCCCGGCCAGTGAGGACTACTCGCGGCTCGGCTACGAGGCGACGGCGTGGAGGTCGGTGCAGCGGCTGGCGTGGGAGGCGTTGAAGAAGAAGCCAGAGAGCGGTAGGGAGGAGCTGAGAGTGGAAGAAGACGAGGAGCTACACGCATTGTTGGAACGTGCTGCGAAGTTGATGGTGAAAGCTCGCTACCGTGCCTACAGCGTGAGGATCAAGTGGCTGAAAGAGAAGAGCTATGGCCTCATGGAGTCCAGCTTCTACCTGGACATGGTCAAAGGTAGAAACCCGCCGAAGAAGCGACACTGACGCCCGCCTCTGGCATCCCTGCTCCGCATCAATCGCGTCCTGCGCTCGATGCTGCATACGCGATGGAGCACCGGAGAGCGTGTCGCAGGTTAGAGTCCAGTTCAGGCGAGCGCTCGCGCTACGCAGCGAATCCGGCGCGCAAGCTGGGTTCAACTGAGAGGATAGCATACGCGGCGAACCCAGCGCTTCATCCGCGAGCGCAGCACCTGGGCTCGTCAGTAGGGTACGCAGTGGTCCGATCGCATTCATCAGAATCGCGGTACTGCTCGTGCTACTGGCCGTCGCGTTCGCACTTCAGATCCGCGCAGGCGCAGGCCTAGTTCTACGTTGAACTGACACCGTTCCTACAGTTCGCTGGGCTCCCCCACTAGCAGGCCACGGAAAAACAGGGGTGAAGGCGTGGCACGCCGTTTGTGGAGTGAAGGGACAGCCGTGGTCCGCGCGGACGATCGGCTGCGGGTGTCCCGATGACGGCGTTGTCAGCGTCTGCGAGGCTGATCTCATGCCGGCACCCACGTCAGATTCCGAATGCGAGCAAATTGTAGCCCAGGCCGAAGACAAACATCCACCCGACCCGCGCGCGGCCGCTGTGGCGCGTCTGCGCAGCAGGGCGATGCTCTTAGCCAACCGCAGTCCCCGCGACGGTCTGCGGCGCGCACTGGGTCAGATCGTAACCGGGTGCCGGGTCGTCCGCGCGTCGATGGCACTGCGCCGATTCGTCGCGTTCTGCGCGACATGCGGAGTGACGCCGAGCGCGCGCACCGTGGCCACGAAGTCGCGGGTGTCGTAGGCCTTGTCGGCGGCCAGCGTGGCTCGTGCCCGCGCGATGGCGCCGGCCGCCAGGACGACCGCCGCGTCGCGCTCGGCACTCGCCCCCGCCGACGTGAGCCGCCCACCGACGGCGAGCCCGTGCCGATGATCCATCAGGACATGACCTTGGTAGTAGAGCCGCGCGTCCTGCGCCGGGCCCTTACGAAACAACCGGGCGTCGGGATCGGTCGTCGACTGATGCGTGGCGTTGCTGCGCCGCTCGCCGTGAAGTTCACGGTCGGATTGCCGGGATCGTCCGGTGGCGTGGCGCACGTCCTTGCGCTGGAAGCTCTTCTGGCCGGCCCAGGCCTGAATCAGCGTGCCGTCTACCGTGAAGTGCTCATTGGACAGCAACTGGCGGCGGCGCGCCTGCGCGAGGACGGCGTCGAAGAAGGCGTCGGCGACCTCTCCGTCGAGCAGCCGCTGGCGGTTCTTGGTGAACACGCTAACGTCCCAGATCGGGTCATCCATGTTGAGGCCGACGAACCAGCGGTAGAGGAGGTTGTAGTCGAGTTGCTCCATGAGCTGCCGCTCGCTGCGGATGCTGTAGAGCACTTGGAGCAGGAGCGCGCGCAGCAGTCGCTCGGGCGCCACCGACGGCCGCCCCGTCTTCGCATAGAGTCGGCTGAAACGCGGCGACAAATCGGTGAGCACGGCGTCGACGAGCGTGCGGATCGGTCGGAGCGGATGGTCCTGAGGGATGCGCTGCTCTGGCGAAATGTAGCTCCACATCGGCGCCTGCTGCTCGTGGTCACCCCGCATGCGCGCCTCCGGTCTGCGAGTTACGCGCATCGTACGCGATTACTCACCATGACCCGACATCAAAACGCGGGTTTTTCCGCAGCCTGCTAGGCTGTTTCTGCTCGCGGCGGTGAGTTTCTGCTACGTCGTCGCTACGCGGTGCAGCATGGGTGAGGAGTAGTGCCCTGAGTTTATCGTAGGGGATGCGCTGGAAGAAGATCAGACACGATGGTGTTCCGCCTGCGCGTCCGGATACCAGGAGCCGTACGCGCGCCAGCCGCATTCGTAGAGCGCGTGATGGACGGGGATAGCACAGCGCTGGTCCCACCGGTCCAGAGCCCATTCAGCTGCAGCGGTCTCATACCCCGCTGGCACGAGACCAGAGGTGTCGAGACACGCAGCCGCGACGGTCGCGTCGCGGAGGCGCTACGCCGGCGATAGCGTGATCAGCAGCGAGACCTCGCGCCCGAGTCGTCCAATGACGATAGCCTTCGTCTTCACAGCATGCACCACGCGCCAGTTGTGACCCTTTGCCGAGAGTCGCGATTCAGGTGAGCGTCATGATGCCCGGGGGGGAGAAGCAGTCTCAGTGGTTTGGATTTGTGCCAGTTCAGACATTAGTGACGTACCGCGCATCACTCTCCGCGCAACCCGCAAAGCAACCCGCTCTGCTGTAGCTCAAGAGGTGAGTTACGAAGCGCAGCAACTGCAGCTTTGCTAGCCTTACGCAAGCGGCACGTCGCGTAGTGCTCGCGTCCGTCGTCGTCGACGCGATAGACCCAGCGCTCGAGTTGCCCGCACACACAGCCGGCGTCGTGAACGCTAAGTAGGACGCACTCGCAGCATCGACGACAAGGACCTCGGCGTCAAGCTGCGTCAGCTCGAGCGGGTGCGTGACCGCCGCCGACACAGCGAACTCAGCAGTTCCAGCTAGCTGCGCTGCCGCGCACGCCTCAGCGAGAGCGATCTCAGCGACGAAGTCGTCGACGCCGCGCAGGTTGTCGTCGCGCCCCCGATCAGTCTTCACTTTCACCCGGCGCGAGCGGCCGTCAAACGCGACGCGTCTCGAGGCGAGCCGCCGCCGGCAAGCGGTCCTGCGTCTCGCGGCGCCGACAGAACGCGAAGCGTTCGCGTTCAGATCACCGGTGACCGCGCGCCTCCAGCGCGACGCCGCCATCGAGCGTTCTTCTCGTCGCCGATGCCCATCAGGAGCCCCACAGCGCCTCGACGCCGTCGCCGCCGCCTAGCTAGCTCAGCGGCCTGCACCTTGTCGACGCGTGCCGAAACCAGATCTTGGTCGCGCGGGGGATCATCAGTAGCGCTCGCGCGCGCCAGCATCGCCATCAGCTTGTCGAAGACTGGTGTTGCTCATGCCGCACCTCCTGCGCGCCATCGACGTCGCTTCTGTGCGCGTCGCCGTAGCGACGTCCTTGAACTGCTCGACACGTAGCCTGCGGTCCAGAACGTCTTCGAGCGCCTCCGCGAGCGCGCGATGATCGCGTCATCAGGATTGCTGTTCATCGTGCATCTCCAAAACTTCACAGATACATCTCGGATGCGCCCGCGCGTGTCGGCGGGGTTTTGGGTTGAGTCGTCGCGTGGTCGCACCCCAAAGGACCACGACGGCGTAGATCGCCGCAGCCAAGGGAACCACGAAGTCGAAGATCCCCCTGATCACCGACACTGGAGAGACCAGCCCAATCATTCTCCAAGGTGTCGAAACCTCCGGCTCACCGGGCTTCATCAGATTGTCTTGAAGTTCGTCGCCAAGTTTTGACGACGTATTTCTTGGCCACCAAGGTGAACCGCGTGCAGGTAGTTCAGAAAGTCGGCCATCGAGTAGAACACGAAACCGAAGTGTAATAGCCGACGACGGCCATGAACACCCACAACAGCGCTGCGCGCTCGGTGCGGTGAACGTGATGCCCAGGTTCTCTATCTTTTCAGGGACAAGTCCGGTCTGGCCGACGAGGATCGCCACCACAGCGACAGCCAGCAGCTCCGCCGCTCCTTGCGACCCACGTCGCTGAGCGGTCGCCAGCTCCTCGACCGGCACTCTGTCTTCGCGCTTATCTCCTCCTAACGACGTCCCTGACTCATCAATGGTCGCTGGCCAGCCGTGATCGCGGCCGCGTCGCCGACACTAGTCCTTGTACTCGCGGCGGGAACATCTATGCGCGGTGGGGTCGGGGATAGTTTCAGTTGTAGACGCCACGTCGCGCGCCTCGACTTTGCGCGGCGGCGGCGTGCCAAACGATGCCCCTCCGGTGCCTGGAGTGATTCTGGGCTGGCGCCTTCTTCCTCGCCATCGCAGTCCTCCGCGCCGGCTAGGTCTTCTTCGACCACCGCGCCCGCGCGGCCTTCTTGCTAGGTGCGGCGCTCTTCGGCGGTCATCTTAGCGAACCTCACCTTCGCCCACGCCCGGCGGCCTTCTTATCACCGAGGCGCCCCAGCGCGACCGCTGCGGGATTCTTGCGTTTCGCCATGACGGCATTCACACGCCAAACCCTACTGGGATAGGCTGAACAGCTACAGCGCTACTGACTCATCTCGTCACCCTCGCATGGGCGAGGCGCAGTCAACCAACGAACAACGGAGAAGGAGAACCTGATAGCGAAGGTCCGGGAATGGAAGTCCCGGCCAGCGTGCGAAGCGCAAGGCTGGGGATTCACCCTCCAGCTCGACGTGGCAAACGGTCAAGCAGTATCGCGCGAATACGCGCGAACGCCGAGGCGAGCTGGCGAGGAAGCTGCTGCAGATCGAGCCCGAGAAACGCTAGCGTCGGCATCACGTTCGCGAGCCTGCGAGCGGTACGCGCAGTCAAGTCGCGCAACAAGTCGCTGGCCGCTATCGCACGCGCTGGAGCTGTTCAAGTCTCACTTCGGTGCGGAGACGCCGCTCGCCGCGATCACCGCAGCCCAGTCTCCGCCTGAAGCCGCAGCTCGCCGGAAGTCGGAGAAGACCGGCACCGTGGTAGGCGCAGCCTCAATCAACGCCCGCTCGCGACGCTGAAAGCGCTCCTCCGCATAGCCCGCGAGGAGGAGCCATCACGGTGCCCAGATCAAGTGAGAAGAGCCGAAGCCGTCTACGCTACTCACCCCCGAAGCAGAGCAGCGCTCGCAGCCTGCAAGCCTCGAAGAACCCCGCCCTGACCGATCTATCGATTCAGATCTCCGCCGGCTGAAGCGGCAACTCACTAAACATCAGCGTCACAATGATCTTCTTAAAAAAAAGCAGCAACACCGCATGCCGCTCAACCCCCAAGAGTGCCGCCGTCCCACGACACGTGTTCGGTCCATCATCAAACACAATCCATACGAAAAAATGCCCCCACGGGCTTGAGGGCCCAGCAGCTTTTGACGGTTTGACAGCGGCCGGAGGCTATCTCTAGGGTAGTTGTCGGAAATCGACCCCTGGAGGTCAGGAGAGATGCGCAAGACCTCGCGTCGTGAGTTCCTCAAAGTCGCCGCAGGGCTCTCGGCCATCGCGGCAGGCGCGCCGGCGGCGGACGCGGCCCAGGCGCAGCCGCTCCGGCCCACGCCGAGCTGTCCGGGCTCGGCGCCGCCGACCGCGCGACAGACCGAAGGCCCCTACTTCAAACCCGACTCGCCGCTTCGCGCATCGCTCCTCGAGCCCGGCCTCGTCGGGACGAAGATCGTCGTGACGGGGGTGATCCTGTCCACAACCTGCCAGCCCATCGCCCGAGCCTTGCTCGACGTCTGGCACGCGGACGACCGCGGGGACTACGACAACAGCGGCTTCCGGCTCCGGGGCCATCAGTTCACGGACGACCAGGGGCGCTACCGGCTCGAGACGATCGTGCCGGGCATCTACGTCGGTCGAACCCGGCACTTCCACGTGAAGGTGCAGGCGCCGAATCGGCCGGTGCTCACGACCCAGCTCTACTTCCCGGGAGACGCGACCAACGCGCGAGATCCCATCTTCAGCCGCGAGCTCGTCATGCAGGTGAGCGAGGCCGCCGGCGGCAAGGCCGCGGCCTTCGACTTCGTCCTCGATCTCGGCCGGCGATGACCGAGTTCCTGAGCGAAACGCGCGACGGGATGCGCATCGACTGGGACGTCCCGATCCGCGTGGACGACGGCCTCGTTCTTCGCGCCGACGTGTTCCGCCCACTCGACGCCGGCCAGCACGCGGTCATCCTGACCTACGGCCCGTACGGCAAGTGGCTCCACTTCGAGGATCTCTACACGGATCAGTGGCGCCGGATGGTCGAGCAGCACCCGGACGTGCCCGCCGGCTCCACGAACAAGTACCAGAACTGGGAAGTCGTCGATCCGGAGAAGTGGGTGCCGGACGGCTACGTGTGTGTCCGCGTCGACTCGCGCGGCGCCGGGCGCTCGCCCGGCCACCTCGACATCTGGTCGGCTCGCGAGGCCAAGGATCTCTACCAGTGCATCGAGTGGGCGGCCACGCAGCCCTGGAGCAACGGCAAGATCGGATTGAACGGCATCTCGTACTACGCGATGAACCAGTGGCAGGTCGCGGCGCTCGAGCCGCCGCATCTTGCGGCGATCTGCATCTGGGAGGGCGCGGCCGACTACTACCGCGACCTCAGCCACCACGGGGGCATCCTCTGCACGTTCGGGCGGGCGTGGTTCCCCTCGCAGGTCATCCGGGTCCAGCACGGCCGTGGCACGCAAGGGCTATCGAAGCCGCATGAACGGCGACTGGGTCTCCGGGCCCCCGACGCTCACCGAGGAGGAGCTCGGCGGCCAGCGCCGTGACTTCTACGAGGATTGCTGGCGCAATCCGCTCGCCAGCGACGAGTACTGGCGTTCCCGCATGCCCGACTGGTCGAAGGTGAAGGTGCCGCTCTTCTCGGCGGCCAACTGGGGCGGGCAGGGCCTGCATCCGCGCGGCAACTTCGAGGGGTTCGTGCGCTCGGCGTCCAGAGCAGAAGTGGCTCGAGGTACACGGCATCGAGCACTGGACCCACTTCTACACGGACTACGGCGTGAGCCTCCAGAAGCGGTTCTTCGGCCACTTCCTGAAAGGCGAGGACACGGGGTGGACGAAGCAGCCGAAGGTCGTCCTGCAGGTGCGCCATCCCGGCGAGAAGTTTGTCGAGCGGCACGAGAAGGAGTGGCCACTCGCGCGCACGCGGTGGACCAAGCTCTACCTGAGTCCGGCCGATCAGAGCCTGGCCCGCGCGCCCGTCGCGCGCCGAGGCGCCGTCACCTACGACGGCCTCGGCGAGGGCGCCACGTTTCTCACGCCGCCCCTGCCGCGGGAGACCGAGATCACCGGCCCGATCGCGGCGAAGCTCTTCGTCTCGTCGCAGGCGACCGACGCCGACCTCTTCCTGATCGTGCGCGTGCTGACCCCGAACATGAAGGAAGTCGTCTTCCAGGGTGCGCTCGACCCGCACACGCCGATCGCCCAGGGGTGGCTTCGCGCCTCGCACCGAAAGCTCGACCCGACGCTCACGCTCTCGTATCGCCCGTACCACACGCACGACGAGAAGCAGCCGCTCACGCCCGGCAAGATCTACGAGCTCGACGTCGAGGTCTGGCCCACCTCGATCGTGGTGCCGGCGGGCTACCGCATCGGGCTCACGGTGCGCGGACGCGACTACGAGTATCCGGGGGGGCCTTCGACGGGGCTCGGCACGCTGGGCGCGGTCTTCACCGGGCGTGGGCCCCTTCCAGCACAACGACCCGCGAGACCGGCCGGCCGAGATCTTCGGCCGGAAGGTCACGATCCACTGCGGGCCGGGCCGCCAGTCGTACCTGCTGCTGCCGGTCATTCCGCCCGCGCTGCTAGCCGAGCGCCCGCCAGATCTTCTCGGCCGTGAGCGGGATGTCGACGTGGTGGATACCGAAGGGCGAGAGCGCGTTAACCACCGCGTTCACGATCGCGGGCGGCGCCACGCAAGCGCTGCCTTCGCCGACCCCCTTCACGCCGAGCGGATTGAGGGGCGACGGCGTCACCGTCCGATCGACCACCAGCTCCGGCATGTCGTCGGCCCGCGGGATCGCGTACTCCATGAAGGTCCCGGTGAGGAGCTGACCGTCCTCGCCGTAGACGATGCGCTCCAGTAGGGTCTGGCCGAGCCCCTGAGCGAAGCCCCCGACGATCTGCCCGTCGATCAGGAGCGGGTTGATCGCGTTACCGCAGTCGTCGACGGCGACGAAGCGCTCGAGCCGGACCTGGCCGGTGTCCCGCGCGACGCGCACGACGGCCAAGCCCGCGCCGAAGCTCCACGATGGCTGATCCTGACGGAAGAACACGGTCGCTTCGAGGCCGGGCGTCTCCTCGGGAGGCAGCCCCATCCCGCGATGCGCGAGCTCGCCGACGCGATCCCAGCCGACGATCTTCTCGGGCACGCCCTTCACCTGGAAGCCGCCGCGCATCGAGCTGAAGATCCTCCGGGCTCGCTTCCAGCAGCCTGGCCGCGAGCCGCCGTCCCTTGTCGCGAACTTCGCCGGCGGCCCGCGCCAGCGCGTTGCCGCCGAGGCCCGCGCTGCGGCTGCCGAACGTACCGATCGCCTGGGGCGCGCCGAGCGTGTCGCCGTGGCGGACGATCACGTCCTCGTAGGCGACGCCGAGCTGGTCGGCGATGATCTGGGCGAAGGTCGTCTCGTGTCCCTGTCCGTGCGGGCTCGACCCGGTGATGGCCGTGACCTTGCCGCTGCGCTCGACGCGCACGACCCCGCTCTCCCAGCCGAGCACGTTCGTCGATTCCACGTAGGCCGCGACGCCGATCCCCATGATCTCGCCGCGGCGGCGCGCCGCCGCCTGCTCGCGGCGCAGGCTCCGATAGCCGGCCAGCTCCACCACGCGATCGAGCGCGCGCGCATAGTTCCCGGAGTCGTAGGCGGGGCCGAACGGTGTGCGGTGAGGAAACGCGTCGGGCGCGATGAAGTTACGCCGGCGGATCTCCACCGGATCCAGTTCGGTCGCGCGCGCGGCCTCGTCCATGAGGCGCTCGATCAGATAGACCCCGACCGGCCGGCCCGATCCCCGATAGGGCCCGGTCGGCGCGGTGTTCGTGTAGACGCCGACGCTCAGGAGCTCGGCGTTCTGGATCCGGTACGGCCCGAAGATGTGCGTCGAAGCCGACATCGGCGGCACGAGCGAGAGCGAGAGCAGGTGCGCGCCGAGATCGAAGACCGACTTCGCTCTCAGACCGACGAGCTCGCCGTCGCGCAGTCACGGCGCCCTCCGCCTCCGTGACCGCGGCGCGCGCTTGAATGGTGGTGAGCAGGTCCTCGGTGCGCGTCGACATCCACCGAACCGGCCGGCCGAGATCCCGCGCGAGCGCCGCGGCGACGATCTCCTCGCGATAGACCGGCCCCTTCACGCCGAACCCGCCGCCGACGTCGGGCGCGATGACGCGCAGCTTGTGCTCCGGGAAGCCGAGCACGGCCGCGAGGTCGGCGCGCGACAGGAACGGATTCTGCGTCGTCAGCCAGAGCGTCAGCTCGCCGCTGCCGCGCGTCGTAGTGCGCCAGACACCCCTCGCGGCTCCATCGGCGCTCCGGCGAGTCGGTTGTGGTCGAGGCGGACCTTCACGACGTGCGCCGCCCGGCCGAACGCCCCGTCCACGTCGCCGCCCTTGAGCGGCCAGCTGAAGGCCTGATTGGTCCCGAGCTCCGTGTGGGCGAGGGCGGCGCCGGGCTCCAGCCCACGCTCGGGGTCCGCGATGGCCGGCAGCGGCTCGTAGTCGACCTCGATCAGCTCGGCGGCGTCACGCGCCAACGCCGGGCTCTCGGCGACGACCGCCGCGACCGGTACGCCGGTCGAGTCGACGACCGCGCCCGCCAGGTACGGACACGGCGCCTTGCTTCAGCCCGGGGATCGTCGCCATGAACGACAGGGGCCGCAGCGGACCGAGATCCCCGGCCGTCGCGACGCGGATGACGCCGGGCGCGCTGCGCGCCGCGTCGGTCCGGAGCGCCTTCACCCGGGCGTGGGCGTGCGGGCTGCGGAGAAACGCCGAGGTGCGCGAGACCCGGCAGCGTGATGTCCTCGACGTATCTGCCCGCGGCCGGTGATGAGCTTCGGGTCCTCGGTCCGCTTCAGCGGGCGGCCGACGTACGGCTCGCGGTCGCGTCATCGCGCCTAGCTCCTTGGCGGGGGAGCTGGCGCCGGCGGAGCTTGCCGAGGGCCCGACGATACCATAGCCTGTCGGGCATCGACCGATCACCCGAGACGGGGGAAGCCATGAAACAGCTGACCAAGAACGTTTTCGTCGAGACCGAGCTTCGCGGGTTCAATCACGGCCTCGTCACCACCTCGGACGGCATCGTGCTGATCGATACCCCGCACAAGCCGAGCGACGCCATGCGGCTCAAGGCCGAGGTCGAGCGCCGCGGCCGGCTTCGCTACATCCTCAACACCGAGCCCCACGGCGACCACTGGACGGGCAACGCGTTCTTCGACGCCCCGGTGGTCGCCCACGAGGGCGTGCGCACGCGCATCCTGGAAACCGACATGGCCGCCCACGTCGCCCGCGTAGCCTCGTTCGGGCCGGAGGAGCCCAAGCTCCTGGAGGGCTACCGACCCAACGCGCCGGTCATCACGTTCCAGAACGAGATGAAGCTCCACGTCGGCGACCACACCTTCCGCCTGGTCCACATGCCCGGCCACACGGCCTACCAGGCGGCGGTGATCGTCGAGGAGGAAGGCGTCGTCTTCACCAGCGACAACGTCTTCTGCAAGGTCCACACCTGGCTCCAGGAGGCAGACCCGAATCTGTGGCTCGTGGCGCTGGAATCACTGCGGGGCCTTCGCGAAGACACGTTCGTACCGGGGCACGGCCCGATCTGCGACAAGCACTACCTGGACGAGCAGGGCGCGTTCATCCGCGAATGGGTCGACTACGTGCGCGAGGGCGCGGGGCAGGGGAATGACGAAGGATCAGTGCGTGGCCGACCTCACGGCCATGACCGACCGCTATCCGATGGACGTGGGTCAGGACGGCATGGCGCCGATGGTGATGAAGATGAACGTCGCGAACCTCTACGACTTCGTGACGGGCGCCGGAATCCACCGCCGCAATTGATCGGACGCCGGCGAACGCGGGCAACGATGCGCCCGTGTCAGAAGTTCCGGTAGGGCGCGGTAAGTTTTACCGAGGCATGCCGACGGCGCAGAGCATCTCGGGCGTGAAGCGGGCGTAGTACGGAGAGTCCAGGAGCGAGTCCGAGCCCTTCTTCAGGAGGGCGCGGCTGAGCACCTGAAAGCTGGGAAACGGCGATCGCCGGGTGTAGACGTCGCCGACCCGAAAGCTACTCTCGGGGTGCGCTTCGAAAGCCTGAAACTCGCGAAGATCGCCCGCGCTCAGGCGCGCATTGAGGCGTCGGACGAACGCCTCGAGATCTTGCAGGCGTTGCACGCGATCCGGGTGAATGACGAAGAGAGTTTCGAAGCCGTCGATCCTCGTCTGATGGGCAAATTCGCGGATGAGGGTGAGCAGATCGCCCTCTTCTTCAAGCGGGTCGTCCATCGCGAAGGCCCGAACCTCGAACCGAATCGTCTCTTTGCGGCGAGCGGCTTTCGCGAACGGGCAAACCGGAAGGCCTCCGAACATCTCGTGCGGACGCTCGATGAAGCCCTCCGACCACCGTACGACCGCTTCAATGACCTCCTGATCGCGCTCGACCGGGAGGACCTGCGTCTGTCCCATGAGCCTCTATCGCCACGCAAGGGAAATGCCACGTATCCCAAGGTGTCACGTCGGGGAATTGCCTGATAACGCCGTCGGCAATGAGCGGCGGCAATGCGATCGTTGGCGAGCGTCCCGGCTTTGGCCGGGACGCTCGTCGGCGGGCGCTTAGCGGGTCGGCCAGGCGTCCAGCGACTCTGGGTGCCGGTCCGCTCCGGCCTGGACGCGATAGAGCACCATCCGCGTCAGCGCCGTCACCTGATGCACCTCACCGGCCGGAGAAGAGGACCGTGTCGCCGGGGCCGAGCTGGCGCTCGATGTGGCCGACACTGAAGAGGCCGTTGCCTTCCACGACGTGATAGATCTCGTCGGCGCCGGGATGACAATGGATCGGCGACGTCTGGCCCGGCTCCCAGCACGCGATGCTGATGTCGCTCCGCGGCGTGGCCGTCAGGCTCTTGTGGATGTGATGCTGCGGCGAGAACTCGCGCGCGGCCTTCAGGTCGACGAATTCCATGCGTCCTCCCTCTCAGGGGCGAACAGTTCGACGGTGCCCCGTAGCGTTGTCAGTGAGCGCGAACACCTCGTAGAATTCGATCTGCGGATGCATGCCGTAACGCTCGACGATGCCGTCGAGCCACGATCCCCGTAGAACCGCTTCGCGTCCTCGAGGGTGTCCCACTGATAGACGCCGCCGGCCCAGCCGCTCTCGCTCCAGATGAAGTGCTTGCTGATCAAGCCTTTCACCTGCTGGAACCCCGGCGCGATCTTGTGGAAGTGCGCGCGGCAGGCGTCGTAGTCGATGCTCGGCGGGAGCTTGTAGCGGACGGTCGCGGTGATCATGTGGCCTCCGTCTCGTCGGGTCTATCGCCGCACTGGAGCGCCCGCATGGTAGCAAGAGGAGCGGGGAGTCGTCACGCCCGGTTTCGCCCCGGGCAAGATACACTATCCTCGTGGCGGAAAGGGGCGTGCTCGGCTGCGGTAACGGTCGTGCCGAAGAGCGAACATGGGCTAGAGCACCGATGGTCGTGACCCTGCCGATCGCCACGATACAGCGCATTCTCGACCGCGTGGCGAGCCTACCAGAACCGGCCCGCGAGTTCACACTTGGCGAGGCCCTAGCCCGCATGCGGATGCGCGACGACGTCGAGACGAACAATCCAACAGGAACGACAAAGCCGCTGCCAAAGCTTCCGGAGAACATCCTCTCTGCGCTGGAGAGAGCCAGAGACGATAACACTCTAGTAGGCGATGGAAACGCGTGGGGCATCTTGGTCGCTACGACTTTGCCACGTTGAGCGATTGGTGTCGCGCCATGCGCCTGGGTTCCGACGCCGCCGCGGTGGAAGCTGCCGTCGCGGCCGCCTGAGTTATCCACCAGTAATCCACACTTTCCACCGAACTATTTCGCTGCCCGACTTGACAGGCTCGTGCTTCGCGAACAACGATGCACGCGTCGTGGTGCTGTTCATTCGACTCAGGTCGTTGCTCTTCGAGTCGTGCCCGGACCATCCCGTGGCACTCTGTGGGACGTGCCGGCGAACTTACACGCCCGAGCAGCTCGGGACGAAACTCGGCGACGGCTGCTATCTCTGCCGCGACTGCGGATTCGATCTGAGAGAGTCCGTCGTCGCCCACGCGCGGACGTGCGCGAATCTCATACCGCAGAAGCCACTGGCTCGGATGCCGGCTGCCATCTCCTCGCCGGTCCCTTCAGCCGCATCGGAGCGTTTCGCGGCCCGGCGTAGAGCGCGGCTCGGCTTGGACGTTCGCGCGGCGGTCCGGTAGGCCCCGGGAAGAGGCACGCCATGCTAGCGGGGCTTCTGTGGTCCTTGGTCCTCCTCATCGCCTATGCCATCTTCGTCTGGTGTCTCTGGCGCGAAACGACCGCTGAAGTAGTTGACGTGCCTGTTGACTGGCGCTGGCTCTGAGCACGCGCTACCATCCTGCCGGCTCCACACGGCATCGAGGAACGGCGACACCCAGGAACCTGATGCCGAAGCCCCAGCGAGGAGGCATCGAATGGCCCAGCCGATCGATCGTCGGGCATTTCTCGTGGGAGCCTCAGCGACGGCCGCCGCGCGTCGTGGGCACGCCCCTCGTTGCACCCTCACGCGCCGTCGCCGCCGGCGAGCGCCTCGTCGTCGCCGTCGGACAGTGGGGCATCGAGACCCCGTTCGCGTGGCGGTCGAGCCAGTCCGAGAAGACCCTCTGGGACTGCGTGTACGACCCCTTGATCATGCGCGATCCCGAAGACGTTCGAGTATCGGCCGGGGCTCGCCACGGAATGGAAGCCCTCGAACGAGCTCGGACGTGGACCTTCAAGCTCCGCTCGGGCGTGCAGTTCCACGAAGGCTTCGGCGAGATGACGGCCGAGGACGTGAAGTTCACGGTCGAGCAAAACCTCAAGCCCGACTCGCAGGGCGGATCGGCGCCCTTCTTCCGCGCCCATCTCGATCGCATCGAGACGCCCGACAAGCACACGGTGGTGATGCACTTCAAGAACCGGGTCTGGGAAGTGCCCTCGAACTTCACCCAGTTCGTCGGCTACCAGAACATCACCTCGAAGAAGTACATCGAGTCGGTCGGCGAGGACAAGGCGGCGCTCCACCCGATCGGCACCGGCCCGTTCCGGCACGTCGAGGGCAAGCAGGGCGATTACCACCGCTTCGAGGCGGTCGCGAACCACTGGCGAAAGACGCCCGCCTTCAAGGAGCTGGTCATTCGCCGAATCCCCGATCCGGCGACGCGTCTGGCCGGGCTCCGATCCGGCGAGATCGACATCGGCAACGTGTTCGGCGACTACCTGGATCAGGCGCAAGAAGGCCGGGCTTGCGCATCCACGAGACGCCGAACGCTGCATGTCACTGGGTCGTCCTGCAGGGCCAGACGACGCCGGACCGCGAGGACTACTGCCCCACGTGCCCGTGGGCCGGCGATCCCAAGCCGATCGCCAAGAGCCAGGACAACGCGCGCAAGGTGCGGCTGGCGCTGAACCTCGCGGTCAACAAGAAGACGATCGTCAGCGCGCTCTGGAAGGGGATGGGCTCCGAAGCGCCGTTCATGTACTGGTACTACCCGTTCCACAAGGGCTTCAGGACGGACTGGAAGGTCCCGCCGTACGATCCCGAGCGCGCCAAGAAGCTCCTGGCCGAGGCGGGCCATGCCGGCGGCTTCGAGGTCCGGATGAATCCGCTGGTGATGACCTACGCGCTCGACGGCCCCGACATGGTCGAGGCGGTCGCGCTCGACTGGGAGAAGATCGGCATCAAGGTCCGGCGTGTCCCGGAAGCCTTCAGCAACTTCCTGCCCAAGATCCGCGCGCGCAAGACCAACAAGACGCACTGGGTCTACGGCTCGCCGCCCTTCGACGAGCCCGTGCTCGCCTGGCAGCGCGCCATCCACTCGAAGGGCGCCTTCAACATCCTGTGCGACGGAGCCTACGACGAAGACGTCGACACGATCTCGCGCGAGCTCGACGCGGACAAGCGCGCGGGCATGACCCAGGCACTCGGCCAGAAGCTCTACGACGAGCTACCGCGGCGTGATGCTCGGGATGCGATCGCTCACGTGGGCGGTCAGCAAGAAGGTCAACAGCTGGCAGACCCTGGTCTACGTGCCGCTCGAGAACAACTACGAATACGTGAGCTGAGCGGAAAGGAGGGCCTATCGGGCCTCCACTCGCGATCGCCTCGCTCCTGACGGCCGCGCTGCTGGCACTCGCGGTGCCCCGGCGGGCGCCGCCCAGCCCGGCGAAGTGGTGATGGCGTGGCACGTCACGCTCGCGCCCGACGTGGTTCGATCCGTCGACCGCGCCGCCGCAGATCACGCCGTTCGGCATGCTCTACGCCATCCACGACGCGATGGTGCGGCCGCTGCCCGGCAGAAGATGGCGCCGAGCCTCGCCGAGTCGTGGCGCGAGAGCCCCGACGGGCTCACCTACGAGTTCAAGCTTCGCTCGCGGCCTCAAGTTCCACAACGGCGATCCGATCACCGCCGAGGACGTGAAGTTCAGCTACGACCGCTACCGGGGCGCGGGCGCGAAGGAGCTCCAGACGCGCGTCCGCCAGGTCGACGTCGTCGATCCCCTCACGATCCGCTTCCTGCTGAAGGAGCCGTGGCCGGACTTCATGACCTTCTACGGCACGACCGCCACCGCCGCCGGCATCGTCGTGCCCGAAGAAGCACATCACGCAGGTCGGCGAAGACGGGTTTCGCAAGCACCCCATCGGCGCCGGTCCGTACCGGTTCGTGAGCCACACGCCGGGCGTCGAGGTCGTGCTGGAGGCGTATCCGGGCTACTGGCGGCACGCGCCCGTACGTCAAGCGCCTGGTCATGAAGAGCGTCACCGACGGCACGCACGCGGGCGGCGATGCTGAAGACGGGCGAGGCGGACATCGCGGTCGCCCTCGACGGCCCGGACGCCGAGAACGTGCGGCGCGACCCACGCATACAGATCGTGGCCTCGCGCCACGCCTCGATCAACTGGCTCGAGTTCGCCGATCAGTGGGACGCGAAATCGCCCTGGAGCGACCGGCGCCTGCGGCTCGCGGTCAACCACGCGCTCAACCGCAAGGCGATCAACGAGGCCGCCTGTCTCGGCTTCTGCCCGCCGGCCGGGCGTCATCATACCCGCGCGTCATGGACTTCGCGCTGCAGGTCGAGCCGCCGGCGTACGATCCGCAGAAATCCAAGCAGCTCCTCGCCGAGGCCGGGTACCCGAACGGGATCGACGCCGGCGATCTCGTGCCGATCCCGCCGTTCTTCACGATGGGCGAGGCGGTCGTGAACTACCTGAACGCCGTCGGCATCCGCGTGAAGATGCGCCAGATGGAGCGCGCGGCGTTCTACGCCGCCTGGCGCGAGAAGAAGCTCCATCGGCTCTTCATCACGGGCGTCGGCAACTCCGGCAACGCGGCCAGCCGGGTGCAGGAATTCATCTTCTCCAAGGGCAGCTACGCCTACGGCGGCTACCCGGACATCGACGACCTGTTCGAGCAGCAGGCGCGCGAGCGCGACACGCGCAAGCGCGAGGCGATCCTGCACAAGATCCAGCAGCTCACGATCGACCGGGTGATGTTCGCGCCGATCATGGACTTCCGCGCGCTGATGGGGATCGGGCCGCGCGTGACCGAGCACACGATCACCTGGATCCACAACTCGCCGTTCCCGTCCTACGAGGACGTGCGGATCAAGGACTAGGGAGCGGAGGACCATCGATGGCCGGATCTCTCGATCGCCGAGCGTTCTCAGCGCGCGCCGGAACTGCCGCCGCCGCCGTCATGGGCGCGCCCTTCGTCCGTACCTCACCGCGTGCCGGCGCGGCAGCCGGCGACCGCCTCGTCGTGGCGGTCGGGCAGTGGGGCACCGAGACACCGTTCGCCTGGCGCAGCGTCCAGGCCGAGAAGCCCCTGTGGGACTGCATGTACGACCCGCTTGATCATGCGCGACCCGAAGACCTTCGAGTACCGCCCGGGGCTGGCCACGGAGTGGAAGCCGTCGAACGAGCTGCGAACGTGGACGTTCAAGCTCCGGTCGGGCGTCAAGTTCCACGAGGGCTGGGGCGAGCTGACCGCGGAGGACGTCAAGTTCACGGTCGAGCAGAACCTGAAGCCCGACTCGGGCGGCGGCTCGGCGCCGTTCTTCCGCACGAACCTCGACCGGATCGAGACGCCGGACAAGCTCACGGTGGTCATGCACTTCAAGAACCGGGTCTGGGAGGTCGCCTCGAACTTCACCCAGTTCGTCGGCTACCAGAACGTCGTGCCCGAAGAAGTATCTGGAGACGGTGGGCGAGGAGAAGGCGGCGCTCCACCCGATCGGCACCGGCCCTTACCGGCACGTCGAGGGCCGGCAGGGCGACTACCATCGGTTCGAGGCGATCGCCAACCACTGGCGCAAGACGCCGGCGCTTCAAGGAGATGGTCATCCGTCGGGTCCCCGATCCCGCCACCCGGCTGTCCGGGCTGCGCGCGGGCGAGATCGACATCGGCGTGGTCTTCGGCGATTACCTCGACCAGGCGGCAAAATCGGGGCTTCGCCTCCACGATGCCGCAAACGCGGCGTGCTACTGGGTCATCCTGAGCGGCCAGACGACGCCGGACCGCGAGGACTACTGTCCGACGTGTCCGTGGGCGGGCGATACGAACGACCCGAAGAGCCGGGAGAACGCCACGAAGGTCCGGCTCGCGATGAATCTGGCCGTCAACAAGAAGGCGATCATCAGCGCGCTCTGGAAGGGCAAGGGCTCCGAGACCCCCTTCTCCTACTACTACTATCCGTTCCACAAGGGCTACAGCACCGACTGGAAGATCCCGCCCTACGACCCCGAGCGCGCCAAGAGGCTCCTCGCCGAGGCGGGCTACGCTGGCGGCTTCGAGATGCGCGTGAATCCGATGGTCATGGTTTACGCGCTCGACGGCCCGGACGTCATGGAAGCGGTCGCGCTCGACTGGGAGAAGATCGGCATCAAGCCCAAGCGCTTTCCCGAGATGATCAGCACCTTCGGACCCAAGAGCCGCAACCGCAAGACGAACAAGACGCACTGGGTGTACGGCTCGCCGCCGTTCGACGAGCCGATCCTGGCGTGGAGCCGCGTGCTTCACTCCAAGGGCACCTTCAACCTGCTGTGTGACGGTCAGTACGACGAGGACATCGAGACGGCGATGCGGGAGTTCGACACCGACAAGCGCGCCCGCCTGACGCATGCGCTGGGACAGAAGCTCTACGATGCCCATCACGGTGTCATGCTCGGCATGAAGTCGATCACCTGGGCGCTCAGCCGGCAGGTCGGCACCTGGCAGTCGCTCGCCTACGTGCCGCTCGAGAACAACTACGAGTACGTCACTCCGGCGGGCTAGACCGGCATGAATCGGAGCGACGACCGCATCCTGACGACGCACGCGGGGAGCCTGCCGCGCCCGGGCGACCTGCTCGAGCTGATCCAGGCGAAGGCCACCGGCCGCGCGTACGACCCGGAGGCCTTCGCGGCGCGCGTGAGACGGGCGGTCGGCGAGATCGTTCGCAAGCAGGCCGACCTCGGGGTCGACGTCGTCGACGATGGCGAGATGGGCAAGCCGGGCTTCATTCCGTACGTCAACGAGCGGCTGGCCGGCTTCGAGCCCGACCCTGAAGGGCGGGGCAGTCCATGGAGCGGCTCGCGTGAGGTCCGGGCGTTCCCCGAGTTCTACGAGTGGTTCTCGCGCGCGATGCCGAGCCCGGCGGTGCGCTCGCTCCACATGGTCTGCACCGGCCCGATCGTCTACACGGGCGCCAAGCACGTCCAGGCCGACATCGAGAACCTCAAGGCCGCGCTGACGGCGACCGGCGCTCGCGAGGCTTTCATCCCGGCGATCTCGCCGACGAGCATCGAGGACTGGCAGCGCAACGCCTACTACAAGAGCGACGAGGAGTATCTCGTCGCGATCGCCGACGCCATGCACGAGGAGTACAAGGCCATCGTGGACGCCGGATTCCTCCTGCAGATCGACGATCCGCATCTGGCGACCCACTACGTCTCGCGTCCCGAGCTGAGTGTCGACCAGGTCCGGCGCTGGGCCGAGGTGCGGGTCGAGGCGCTCAACCACGCGCTGCGCGGGCTTCCACGCGACCGGATCCGCTGGCACACGTGCTACGGCATCAACATTGGTCCGCGCGTCCACGACCTGGAGCTCAAGCACTTCATCGACGTGATGCTGAAGATCCGGGCCGGTGCTTACTCCTTCGAGGCCGCAAACCCGCGGCACGAGCACGAGTGGCGGGTGTGGGAGCAGGTGAAGCTGCCGGAAGACGCGGTCCTGATTCCGGGCACGATCACGCAGTCGACCGTCCTCGTCGAGCATCCCGAGCTGGTGGCCGATCGTATCGGCCGCTTCGCCCGCGCGGTCGGGCGCGAGAACGTCATCGCCGGCGCCGACTGTGGCTTCGCGACGTTCGCAGGCTCGACCGAGATCCACCCGAGCGTGGTGTGGGCCAAGTTCGAGGCGCTCGTCGAGGGGGCGCGCATCGCGACCAGGCAGCTCTGGAGCCAGAGCTGACGATGGCCGAGGCGAGCCGCCCCCCCGAGGCGCTCCGGAGCGACGACATCGGATGGCGCGTCTTGCCGATGCGCGGCGCGTCCATCAAAGTCCTGCGCCACGACAAGGAGACCGGCGGATCGACCGCGCTCGTCCGGTTCGAGGCCGGCACGCGATTCCCGGCCCACAACCATCCCGCCGGCGAGGAGATCTTCGTCGTCGAGGGCGACCTTCTCGTGGGCCGCGAGCGATTGAAGGCCGGCGACTATCTCTACACACCGCCCGACGGCAAACACGCGGCGTCGAGCGAGGGCGGGTGCGTCTTCCTGGTCACCTTGCCCAAGCCCGTCGAATTCCTCGAGAGCTAGCCCGTCCGATGCAGCGCTTCCTCCTCGGGCGAGTGATCCAATCGATCGTGTCCATGTTCGTCGTGTCGGTCGTCGTGTTCGCGCTCGTGCGCCTGTCCGGCGATCCGATCCAGATCATGATGCCGGCGGAAGCGACGAAGGCCGACATCGAGCTCATGCGCGCGCACCTCGGCCTGGACCGCCCCTGGGTCGTCCAGTACTGGCGCTTCGCGACCCAGGCGCTCCAGGGAGACTTCGGCCGCTCCGTTCGCTTCCGGCGTCCCGCGCTCGACCTTGTGGCCGAGCGCTACGGCGCCACCCTCGAGCTGGGCGGCCTGGCCGTGCTCATCGTGCTCGTCGTCGCGCTTCCGGTGGGGGTGTACTCCGCCGTCCGCCGCGGCACCGCGCTCGACTACACCGCCCGCGCCTTCGCCGCCCTCGGCCAGGCGGTGCCTCCGTTCTGGCTCGGGCTGGTGCTCGTGCTCATCTTCGGCGTCATGCTCCACTGGCTGCCGACGTCCGGGCGCGGCACCCCGCTCCACGTGCTCCTGCCCGGGATCACGCTCGGCTGGTTCGCCGTCGCCGGGCTCATGCGGCTCACGCGCTCGTCGATGCTCGACGTCCTCGGCAGCGAGTACGTCAAGCTCGCGCGGATCAAGGGCCTGCCCGAGCGCCGGGTGATCTGGCGCCACGCCTTCAAGAACGCGGCGCTGCCGGTCGTGACGTTCGCGGCCCTGCTCTTCGTCGCGCTCCTGAACGGCTCGATCATCGTGGAGACGGTCTTCGGCTGGCCGGGGCTCGGCCTGCTCGTGATCGAGGCGGTCGACTCGCGCGACTATCCGATCGTGCAGACCGTGGTCCTGTTCCTGTCCGCGATGTACATCGGTGTGAATTTGCTCGTCGACGTCCTTTACGCCTATCTCAATCCGAAGATCCGGTACTCGCGATGAGCGGTGCGGCCGCCACCGAGACCGCGCTGGTCCCGCGCCGCGCCCGCGAGCGCCGCTGGCCGCCGGCGGTCCCGCTCGCGGTCGTCACCGCGCTCGTCGCGTGCGCGCTCCTGGCGCCCGTGCTGGCCCCGCACTCGCCGGTGGAGGGCTCCCTCGGCGAGCGGCTGGCGCCGCCGATCGGGCTCGAGGGCGCCAGGCCCGGCCACCTCCTGGGGACCGACCGCCACGGCCGCGACACCCTGAGCCGCCTGCTCTACGGCGCGCGGATCTCGCTGGCCGTGTCGGTCGTCGGCATCACCCTGACGGGCGCGGCCGGCAGCTTCATCGGGCTCCTCGCCGGATTCCTCGGCGGCTGGGTCGACAGCTTGCTCATGCGCCTGGCCGACATCTCGCTGTCGCTTCCGGGCATCCTGATCGCGGTGCTCCTCTCGGTGGTCTTCGAGCCGTCGTTCACGAACGTGATCATCGTCGTGGTCTTCTTGTTGTGGCCGAGCTACGCGCGCCTCACGCGCGGCGAGACGCTCGGGCTCAAGCAGCAGGAGTTCGTGGCGCTGGCCCGCATCGCCGGCTGCTCGAATGTGCGGATCATGTTCCGTCACATCGCCCCGAACCTGGCCCCGTCGATCCTCGTCCTGGCCACCCTGCACGTCGGCTACGTCATCGTGCTCGAGGCGGCGCTCTCGTTCCTGGGCGTCGGCATCCCGCCGCCGACCCCGTCGTGGGGCGTGATGGTGGCCGATGGGCGGGGGCTGATCGAGCAAGCCTGGTGGGTCTCGATCCTGCCGGGCTTCGCGATCCTGGTCACCGTGCTCTCGCTGAACATCCTGGGCGACTGGGTGCGCGACCGTCTCGATCCCAAGCTCCGGCAGGTCTGAGCCGCGTATGTCCGATACGCTCCTGGAGGTGCGCGACCTCCGCACGTACATCTACACGCGCCGCGGGGTCGTGAAAGCCGTGGACGGCGCGACCTTCTCGGTGCGCCGCGGCGAGACCCTCGGGATCGTCGGCGAGTCGGGCTCGGGCAAGTCGATGACGTGCCTCTCGATCCTCCGCCTGGTCCCCGAGCCCGGCGGCCGAATCGTGGGCGGCGAGATCCTCTTCGACGGCGAGAACCTCCTGGCCAAGAGCCCGGACGAGATGCGTCGCCTGCGCGGATCGCGGATCGCAATGATCTTGCAGGATCCGATGGCCTCGCTGAACCCGGCGCTGACGGTGGGCGAGCAGATCGCCGAGACGCTCGCCCTTCATCGGGGGCTGCGGGGCAAGGCACTCGACCAGCGAGTGATCGAGCTCCTGCGGCAGGTGCGGATCAGCGATCCGGAGCGCCGGGTGCACGCGTACCCGCACCAGATGAGCGGCGGGATCCGCCAGCGGGTGGCCGGCGCCATCGCGATTTCCTGCCAGCCGAGCCTCCTGATCGCCGACGAGCCGACGACCTCGCTCGACGTCACGATCCAGTCGCAATATCTCAGGCTCTTGAAGGACATCCAGCGGGAGACGAATCTCGCCCTCGTCTTCGTCACCCACGACCTCGGCATCGTCGCGAAACTCTGCGATCGCGTCGCGGTGATGTACGCCGGCCGTATCGTCGAGCTCGGCAGAACCCGCGACATCTTCAACCGGCCGCGCCATCCCTACGCGGTCGGGCTCTTGAATTGCCTGCCGACGCTCCGCCGCGGGCGTGCGCCGCTGACCGCGATCGAGGGGCAGCCGCCGGACCTCGCCAACGTGCCGGAGGGTTGCAGCTTCGCGCCGCGCTGCTCGATGGCCGAGCCGCGGTGCGCCGACAAGCCGCCGCGGCTGGAGCCGCTCGACGCCGAGCACCTGGTGGCCTGTTTTCGCGCCGGCGAGACGGCGACCCTGGGACGGCGAGTGGCGACGCTCGCGTCGGACCCGGCGCCGGCGCCCGTCGTGGCCGCCGGCGCCAGCGACATCATCCTCGAGGCGCGTCAGCTCACCAAGCACTTCCCGCTGGCGCGCGGCACCTTGCTGAGCCGGCGATTCGGCACGGTGAAGGCGGTCGACGGTGTCGACTTCGTCCTGCGTCGCGGCGAGACCCTGGGCCTGGTGGGCGAGAGCGGGTGCGGGAAGACCACGACCGCGAAGCTGGTCCTGTCGCTCGAGCGGCCGACCGCCGGCGGCGTGTACTTCCGCGGCGCGGACATCGATCTGCTCGGCCGCCAGGAGCGCCGCAGCTACCGCCGCGCGGTCCAGGCCGTCTTCCAGGATCCGTTCAGCTCGCTGAATCCGCGCCTGACGATCCGCACCACGGTCAGCGAGCCGCTGTCCCAGACGGAGCCCGATCTCACGCGATCCGAGGTCTCGGAGCGGGTCGCCGCCTCGCTGACGCGCGTGGGGCTACGGCCGCGGATCGCCGACGACTATCCCCACGAGCTCTCGGGGGGCCAGCGCCAGCGGGTCGCGATCGCCCGCGCGCTCACCACGAACCCGGAGTGCATCCTGCTGGACGAGGCCGTGTCGGCGCTCGACGTCTCGATCCGCGCGCAGGTCATGAACCTGCTGCGCGAGATTCAGGATCGCTCGGGCGTGAGCTACCTCTTCATCGCTCACGACCTGGCCGTGGTGAAGTACGTCAGCACGCGGATCGGCGTGATGTACCTGGGCAAGCTCGTGGAGACCGCGCCCGCCGACGAGCTCTACGCCAACCCGCTCCATCCCTACACGCAGGTCTTGCTGAGCAACGCGCTGCCCGCGCATCCCGACGACGTGCGCGAGGAGGTCATTCTCCGGGGCGAGGTGCCGAGCGCCGTCAATCCGCCGTCGGGCTGTCGCTTCCATCCCCGGTGTCCTCAGGCGCTCCCGGTCTGCTCCGAAGTGGAGCCGCCGCTCCGCGAGCAGGGGAGTGGCCATCCGGTCGCCTGTCATCTCTATGGGTCGTGACGCGGCGTCGCGAGAGTGCCGGGTGCTCACGGCAACCTGGGCCGCGTGGAAGGGTTTCGGCCGCAGGGTCGCCGATCTGCAGGCACGCGCCCTTCTCACCGTGTTCTATTTCGTGGTCGTCGGGCCATTCGCGATCGGCCTCAAGGCGTTGAGCGATCCGCTCCGCCTCAAACCCTCGAGCTCCGGACGCTGGATCGACCGAACTGACCCGCTTGAGGTCACGGCCAGCCACGCGCGGCGGCAATTCTGAATGAACATTCTCGGCATTTCGTGCTACTTCCACGACGCGGCGGCGGCGCTGCTCCAGGACGGCCAGCTCATCGCGGCCGCCGAGGAAGAACGGTTCACGCGGAAGAAGCACGATCCGAGCTTTCCCGTCAACGCGATCGAGTTCTGTTTGCGGCGGGGTAGGATCCGAAGCGAGGAGCTGGATCTGGTCGTCTTCTTCGAGAAGCCATTCCTGAAGTTCGAGCGCATCCTCACGTCGGCCATGCAGACCTTCCCGCGATCGTGCTCGGTGTTCCGCGAATCGATGATCGCGTGGCTGACGGACAAGCTCTGGGTCAAGGGGCTCATCAGGCAGACTCTCGGGGTATCGGCTGACCGGATCCTCTTCAGTGACCACCACATGTCGCACGCCGCCAGCGCGTTCTTCTGTTCGCCATTCGACGAGGCCGCGATCCTCACCGTGGACGGCGTGGGAGAGTGGGCGACGGCGACATACGGGCTCGGGCGTGGAACCGCGATCAAGGTCCTTCGCGAGATCCGCTTCCCACACTCGATCGGGCTTCTGTACAGCGCCTTCACCGCATTCCTCGGCTTCGAGGTGAACGAAGGCGAATTCAAGGTCATGGGCATGGCGGCGTTCGGCGAGCCCAGGTACGCGGAGAAGGTCTGGAAGCTCATCCACCAGGAGAATGACGGCAGTTTCCGGCTCGACATGGACTACTTCTCGTTCCATCACTCGCGCGACCACATGTACAACGCGCGCTTCGTCGAGCTGTTCGGCCCACCCCGCGATCCGCGCGCTCCCTTCTTCACGCCGTCGAGCGCGTACCCGCCGTACTTCGGGGAGAGGCCCAAGAACTACGACGCCCTCGCTCGGGAGAACCAGCACTACGCCGACGTGGCGGCCAGCATCCAGCGGGTCACTGAGGACGTGCTGCTGCGCATGGCCGAGCATCTCCATCGCGAGACGGGGCTTCGAAGACTGTGCATGGCGGGCGGCGTGACCTTGAACAGCGTGGCCAACGGGCGGCTTCTTCGGGAGGGTCCATTTGAGGACATCTACGTCCAGCCCGCCGCCGGAGACGGAGGTGGCGCGCTGGGCGCCGCGCTCTATGCCTACCACGCGGTGCTGGGTAAGCCCCGCGCGTTCGTCATGCAGCACGCCTACTGGGGTGAAGAATACGACGCGGCCACGGTCGACACGCTCCTGCGCTCCCAGAATCTTCGGTGTCACCGCTTGGAGAACGAGGACAAGCTGGCCGGGCAGGTCGTGCAGCGGCTGCAGGACGGCAAGGTCGTCGGCTGGTTCCAGGGCCGCTTCGAGTGGGGCCCCAGGGCGCTCGGCCACCGAAGCATCCTGGCCGACCCTCGCAATCCCGCAATGAAGGACATCGTGAACACGAAGATCAAATTGCGCGAGCCGTTCCGGCCGTTCGCCCCGTCCGTCCTGACCGACCGCACCGGTGATTTCTTCGATCTCCCGAACCCCGGTCGCCACTTCCCGGCGCGGTACATGCTCTACGTCGTCGACGTCAAGGACACAGCCCGAGCGTGCTTGCCGGCCGTGACGCATGTCGACGGCACGGCCCGGCTCCAGACGGTCGATCGTGCGGTCAGTCCGCGATACTATCGACTCATCGAGACGTTCGGGGCAGCCACGGGAGTCCCGGTGGTGCTGAACACGTCCTTCAATCTCAGGGGCGAGCCGATCGTGAACACCCCGGCGGAGGCGCTCAGCACATTCTGGAGAAGCGAGATAGACACCCTGGTGCTCGGCGAGCACATCATCGAGAAATGATGCACACCGTCACGGGTCTCAAGCGGGCGATCGACGGTATCCTGGCGAAGCTCGACATCGCCGGTGAGCTGCTGGTGTTTCTCTGGACCGCGAGACTCTGGTGGATGATCCCGATGGTCATGATGTTGCTGCTTCTCGGAGTGGTGCTCCTGCTCGCGCAGAGCTCGGCGGTGGCTCCATTCATGTACACGCTGTTCTAGGTACGTGCGACGGCGCACGAGGTCGAACGTCGTCGAATCGTCAGCGCCCTGCGATCGAGGTGCGCGACGGTGCGTCGACGAGCCAGGCTGAAGGAATCTCGACGTACGAGGCATCGAGCTGGCTGACCGACGCGCAGCCCAGGAGTTTCAGGCTCCGGACCAGGTCGGCACGCAGGATCTCGATGGCCCGGGTCACGCCGGCCTGGCCGGCGGCACCGAGGCCATACGCATAGGCGCGGCCGCAGAGCACGGCACGGGCGCCCAGACAGAGCGCCTTCACGATGTCGCTGCCCCGGCGGATACCGCCGTCGAGCAGCACCTCGATCCGGCCACTCGCCGCGCTCACCACTTCCGGCAGCGCCCGCAAGGTCGCGGCCACGCCGTCGAGCTGGCGACCACCGTGGTTCGAGACGACGATCGCCTCGGCGCCCTCGTCGACGGCCCGGCGCGCGTCGTCGCCCGTCAGCACGCCCTTGATGACGATCGGCCCCTTCCAGACGTCCCGGATCCACCGGAGGTCCTGCCAGGAGACCGTTGACTGCTCGAGGGCCGCGGCGACGTCGGCATAGGGCATTGGCCCCTGGCCGGGCAGGACGACGTTTGGAAACGACATCAAGCCTCCGTCACCGAGGAACCCTGCGAGCCAGCGCGGCCGAGTCAAGAATTGCGACAGGTAGGGAAGCTTCGCCGTGATGCTGGAGCTCAACAGCTCCTTCGTGCCGTTCCGGAAGTCGCGCTCGCGCAGTCCTGAGACCGCCGTGTCGATCGTGACGGCCAGCGCCGAATAGCCTGCGGTCCGGGCTCGCGCGATGGCGGCACTGGCGACGTCGCGGCCGCCCACCAGGTAGAGCTGATACCACGCCGGCCCTGGGGTCGCCGCCTTCACGTCCTCCAGCCTGCATCCGGACAGGGTCGACAGAATGTACGCGGTCCCGGCGGCCCCGGCGGCTCGGGCGGCTACCTCCTCCCCACGCGGGTAGAACATCCGGCTGCTGCCGACCGGCGCGAGCAAGAACGGCAGGTCGAGACGACTTCCCAATACCGTGACGTGCAGATCGCACCGAGGAATCGCGACGGCATTGCGCGGCCGCAGGATTACGTCGTCATAGACCCGACAGTTCTCCCGCAGTGTGTATTCGGCGTCGGCCCCGCCGTCGATGTAATCGAACACCGCTCTCGGCAGTCGGCGCTCGGCCAGACGACGGAGGTCGCCGATGTTGACGACGCGAGGCGAATCGACCGCCCGTGACATGACGTGGCGAGCTTCGAGCGCCTACCGAGCCGCGGCACCCTGCCGGGCTCGCGCGCTCGAGAACACACGCGCCGGCGTGAGGGGGAGTGCCGTGATCGAGGAATCGCGCGACGCCAGGGCGTCGCACACGGCGTTCGCCGTGGCCGCGCCGAGGCCCGGGTTCCCGCACTCGCCGAGGCCGCGCAGTCCGAGCGGATTGGTCGTCGCGCGTATCTCCTGATAGAAGCCGTCGACCGGCGGGACGTCCCTCGCGGCGGGCAGTGCATAGTCCATCAACGTCGAGGAGAGCAACTGGCCGCCCGCGTCGTAGGCGAGGCTCTCGTGCATCGTGTTCCCGATACCGAAGGCGACGCCGCCGACGAGCTGGCCGTCGACGAGCGCCGGATTCACGGCGCGGCCGACGTCGGCGCCGATCACGACCCGGCGCAACGTGACGGCGCCCGTCTCGGGATCGACGTCGGCGACGACGGCCGCCGCGCAGCCGGCATACGTCACTTTCGGAACCTCGAACGAGGCTCCGGCCGCCAGCCGTCGCTCTTGCGCCAGATCGGCGAAGGTCATACGCCGACCACGGGCCTCCACGACACCGCTCGCGTAGGTGACTTCGTCCTCCGGCACACCCCACGCCGCGGCGGCGCGCTGACGCGCCTCGGCGACCAGCTTGCCGGCGGCCAGGTGGGCGGCATTGCCTGCGGTGACCGTTCCGCGCGAGCCGTACGTGCCCACGCCGCTCTCGATCGCCGCGGTGTCGGCGTGCCGCACGTCGAATCGGGAGGCCGGCAGGCCGAGCGCGGCGCCGAGAATCTGAGCCAGAACCGTCTCGAGCCCCGGCCCCATCGACGAGGCGCCCGTGTCGACGACCAGGCGGCCGTCGCGCCCCACCGCCACCTGCGCCGTCTCGAAAGGCCCCAGACCGGTCTTTTCGACGTACACCGCGAGGCCGATTCCGCGCCGCGGCCCTGAGGAGCTCGCGTTGATCGCGGCCTGCTCCGCACGCTCGCGAGAGTAGTCCAGGCGCCGGAGCAGCTCGTCGAACAGCGCGGGAAAGTCGCCGGAGTCATAGACCGTGCTGATTCCGAATGACTTGGTGCCGCAGTCGTAGGGCATCTCGTCCGGCCGGATCAGGTTGCGCCGCCGCATCTCGGCCGCATCGATCCCGAGTCGCGCGGCCGCCTGGTCCAGAAGACGCTCGCGAACGAAATTGCACTCCGGGCGCCCGGGCGAGCGAAGGGTCCCGGCAGGGGTCTTGTTGGTGACCACCGACCAGAGATCGCAGCTGTAGTTCGGCACCCGATACGGGCCGGGGAGCAGTGCCGCGCCGAACTCCGCGGGCACGAGTCCTGCCGTGCGCACGTAGGCGCCGATGTCGGCATGAATGACCGCGCGCATGGCCAGGATGCGGCCGGCGCCGTCAAAGCCCATCTCGATCTCGTACGCCACCTCGCGCGCGTGGTTGGCCGACATGAGGTTCTCACGCCTGCTCTCGATCCACTTCACCGGCCGAACGAGCTTCATCGCCGCCAGCGGGATCAGGATGTCTTCGGGATACAGCTCGCCGCGAACGCCAAACCCGCCGCCCACGTCCACCTCGGTGAGCCGCAACGCTCCAACCGGGATCCCGAAGATCGGCGCCAGAATCGTGCGGTTGATGTGGATGCACTTGGTCGAGCCGATCAGGTGAAGCTCGCCACCGCCCGGATCGGGCGGCACGACCACGAGCCCCCGCGTCTCCAGCGCCGCCGCCGTTTGCCGCGGGTACGTGAACCGCTCGCGCAGGCGCAGCGGAGCCCCGCCGAGGGCCTGCTCCGCATCGCCAACCCGCATAGTGATGGTCGCGACATTGTTCGAGTCCGTGGCCGGGAACAGCTGCGGCGCGCCGGCGGCGAGCGCCTCGGCCGTCGACGCACACGCGGCCAGCGGCTGATAGACGACGTCGATCCGATCGAGCGCATCACGCGCAAGGTACGGATCATCGGCGACGACAAGCGCGACCGGCTCTCCGACGTAGCGCACGACCTCACGGGCGATCGCGGGCTGTAGATAGCGGTCCGTGCCCTTGGGCGCGGCCACACGGTTGGGAATGATCGCGGCCGCCGGAACGTCGGTCGCGGTGAACACGGCGCGGACGCCGGGCAGATCCTGCGCGCGCTGCGTATCGATCGACACGAGACGCGCGTGGGCATGTGGCGACCGGAGCACGGCGCCGTGCAGCATACCCGGCACGCGCACGTCCTCCACGAACCGGGCGGCGCCTTGCACGAACCGCTCACCGCCGAGCCTCGGATGCGCTTGGCCGATCACGGCCTCGATCCTAGCATCAATCGACGCGATGCATTCCGCGGGTGCCGGACTCAGACACCGAACAGGTAACGCGACCAGCCGGCCAACAGGTAGTAGATGAGCACGAGAAAGATCAGCAAGGCCAGCAGCACCACGACGAGGCTCCCGCCGATCAGAACCAATCGCCGATAGAGCTGGCGGAGCTGGTCCTGTTGTGCGACCGCGCGCTGCTGGAGCTCGAGTGAGCGCGACGCCACGTCCCGAGATTCCGCCAGCTGCTCCCGCTGGGCATCGCGCAGGTCGCGCAAGAGCTGTCGGATCTCGTCGTCACGATCCATGCTCGACGTCAGCGCCGTTTGACGTGGGGCTCGATGATCGCGGCCACATATTCACCGTAAAAGCGGATGCCGTCGAGATTCGGGTGCGCGTTGTTGGGTTGCAGGTCGATCGTCGGTGGCGGCGCCGGGCGATTCTCGCTCAACACGATACTCGCGACGAACAGCATTGCGGAGAACACGAGGCGGCGGAGCCTGACAGATCCGCCGGCACGAGTGCGCTCGGTCATATCGACGTCACGAGCCGGCATCCTAGCACCGTCGGGCCTGCGACCTCGCAGCCGTCACGACAGCGGCAACGTGGCACCGTCGAGCCCAGGATGGTAGCTTAGCGTCCCGGTTCGTTCACCGTACCGGCCGGCGCGGATCACGGGCTCAAGATAGGGGGATCGGCGATGCGGCGTCCCGACAGTATGAAGGCGATGGTCCTACCAGAGTTCGGAGCCCCGCTCCGCCTCGCGACGGTGCCGGTGCCGAAGATTGGCCCCAACGACGTGCTGCTCCGCGTGCGCGCGACCGGGGTGGGCCTCACCGTCGTCATCATGACGAAGGTGCCCGGTCGGGTGACATCGTTCCCGCGCATCCCCGGACATGAGGTCGCCGGCGAGGTCGTCGAGCTCGGGTCCGAGGTCACGCACGTCAAGATCGGAGACCGCGTCACCTGTCACTTCTATCTCACGTGCGGCGTCTGTCACTTCTGCCGCAGTGGGCGTGAGACCCTGTGTCCGGCCTCGCCGGGCAATGTGGGCATGGCCTGCGACGGCGCGTACGCCGAATACATGGCGCTCCCGGCCCGGAACGTGGTGGCGATTCCGCAGGGCGTCAGCGACGTCGATGCCGCCATCGCCGCCGACGCGATCGCGACTCCGTATCACGCGTGCCGCGAAGAGGCGCGCGTCGGCCCCGGCGATCTCGTGCTGATCGTGGGTGCCGGCGGCGGGGTGGGCATCCACGCCGTGCAGATGGCCAAGCTCTCGGGCGGGTGGGTGCTGGCGGCCGACATCGGCGACGACAAGCTCGCGGCGGCGAAGGACAGCGGCGCTGACGCGCTGATCGACGTGCGCCGCGGCGAGCTCGCCGCGCAGGTGATGAAGCTGACGGCCGGCCGCGGCGTCGACGCGGCCATCGACTTCGTGGCCTCGCGCGAGACGCTCGACGGATCGCTCCGGTCGCTGGCGCGCGCCGGAAGGCTCGTGATCATCGGCAGCCGGCCCACCGCGGCGTTCGGGGTCGACTCGAGCTTCACCGTCGACCCGCGCCACGTGCTCGGCTCGATGCTCGAGATCCACGGCTCGCGCTACGTCACCCTCACCGAGATCGCCCAGACGCTCGAGCTCCTGCGTCAGAAGCGGATCCGGGCGATCGTCAGCCGGACCTTCCCGCTGGAGGGCGCCGAGGAGGCGCACGAGCTCCTTCGGCGCAACGCGCTCGTCGGTCGCGCCGCGCTCGTCCTCGAGCCCTGACGGCGAGCGAGACTCAGCGCGAGCCCAGGAACGTCCTGGCTCGCGCGATCTCCGGACGCGCGGTGTCGGCCTTGACGGCCAGCGCGACGAGCTTTTCGTAGTAGCCGACCGCCTTCTGCCGATCGCCGGACAGCTCGGCCGCGCGCGCGGCGCCATAGAGGCCGCGGTAGCGGTTCGGGTTCTCCTTCAGCGAGGCCTCGAACTCGCGGAGCGCCGCCGCGGCCTGCCCCTGGTGCAGGAGGAGCTCGCCGAGCAGCTCGCGCATCGGGTAGAGCCGGTTCTCCATCGCCACGTGCTTGATGCTGCCGTCCTCGCCATCGGCGGCAGCCCGCATGAGCTTCAGCGCCTCGTCGCCCTTGCCCTCGGCAAGCGCGACCCAGGCGGAGACGGCAAGCATCTGCTCCTCGGTCCGGTCGGCCCAGTAGCCCTGATTAGATTTCTCGAGGGCCGCGCGGAGCTCTTGCATCGCCTGGATCTCGCGCCTGGCGCCGGCCAGGTCGCCGCCGCGCGCCATGCCGAGCCCGCGCGTGAAGCGAACCAGCGAGTCGGCCTGCGGCCGGCCGGTGGTCACGACGGGCAGCGCGGCGGCGCCCGCCCAGTCACCCCGTTCGACCGCGTAGCGCGCGGGGACTACCGCGACCGCGGTGAAGACGGCGATGTTCGGGTAATCCTGCCGAGGCAGCGCGGCGATCGTATCGACCAGCACCTTGGCCCTCGCATCCTGGGCGAGCTGCAGATGCGCGTACACCATGAAGTCGGTCGCGTGGTAGTAGTCGGGCTGGATCTCGATCGCCGAGCGGTTCGAGGCGATCGACTCCTCCCACATTCCCACCATCGAGTAGATGTGCGAGGGCATGTGGCGGGCGTGGGGCGCCGCCGGCGCGATGCGGCCGTACGCGACGGCGATCTTGATGCCCTTGTCGGCGAGCGGCGGATAGTCGTAGGCGTGGACCAGGTAGTGCGCCACGCCCGGGTGCTCCGGGTTCTGCTTGAACTGGCGCTCGAGGATCTCGGCCGACTTGAGCTGGTTCGCGTACGTCTTGTCGTTCTTCGGCGCCGACGCCTGCAAGGTCAGCGCGTAATAGGTCCACGCCTCGAAGTCGTCGGGGTAGCGCTGCGTCATCTGCTCCATCGCCCGGGTGTAGGCGGTCAGCCGCGCGTTCACCGGCGTCTTGTCGGCATCGCGATAGTAGACGCCGATCGCCTCGATCCAGTCGCGCTCCCGCTGCGTCTTGGCGCCGATCGCCCGCGCCTTGTCCAGGGCCTCGGACGCCGCGGTCACATCTTTCGGCGAGGGCGCCGCCGCCAGCGAGTTCCCGAGATAGTTCACGGCGAGTCCCCAGTACGCCATCGCGCAGCTCGGATCCTGCTGCAGGACACCGTCGAAGACCTTCCGCGCCTCGGTGAACCAGTAGGAGTGCAGCATCGCCACGCCCCGCTCGAACTGCGCCTGCACCTTCGCGTCGCAGGAGGTCGGGAAGCTCACCTTGCCGAGCTTGTCGGCTTGGGCGAATCCCGACACTGGTAGAGCGACGATGACGAGGAGACCGATCGAACCTAGTGTGTTTCTCATACTGCCTCCTAGCGCGGTTTCCGCGCGACCATGCTCGCATACGCCATGTAGCCAAAGAAGACGTTGCTGTCGGCGCGGCGCTTCGCTTCGGCCCTCAGCGCGGCCGCGAGCTCCTGGCCGATCTGACCTCGGCCGGCCAGCACGTCGGTGTCGCGATCCACCCAGGTGAGCGTGAGGGCGGGCTTCGACGTCTCCACGAAGCCGTGGCTCCGCAGCGGCGTGACCTCGGGGCGCCTGGGAGATATTCGCGAACACATCTGGCATCGCTCACCTCCGACCAGAGGGGCCGACAAGCCCCCGAACCTGGCCGCAGCATAGAAACCTCGGCGCCCCCGTGTCCAATGCATTTGGATTCAGCTAATCTATGCACGGAGTGCATAAGCCGTGGACCTGCGACACCTGCGCGCCTTCGCAGCGATCGTCGATGCGGGCGGCTTCGCCCGGGCCGCGACCCGGCTGAATCTCAGCCAGCCGGCGCTCTCCCGGCAGATCCATGCCCTGGAGGCCGACCTCGGCGTGCCGCTCTTCGACCGCATCGGCCGCCGGGCGCTGCTCACCTCTGAGGGGGAGGATCTCCTGCGGCGGAGCCGGCGCCTCCTGACGGACGCCGACTCTCTTGGCGAGCGCGCGCGAGCACTCAAGAGCGGGCAAACAGGCCTTCTTCGCGTCGGGGCGACGCCGCAAGTGATGGAAACGCTCCTGGCCAGGTTCCTGGAGGCGTATCGGCGGCGCCATCCCGCTGTCGAGGTTCATCTGGTCGAGGACGGCGGCGTGCGGCTGCCGGAGCGGCTCGACCGCGGCGACGTTCATCTCTGTCTGGCGGGTGCAGGTGATCCGCGGTTTCGCTGGCGCCTGCTGGGTCCGATCTATCTCCTGGCCGTGCTCCCGAGATCGCATCGGTGGCGTCGCCGCGCGACCCTCGAGATCGGCGAGCTCGTCGACACGCCGCTACTTCTGACCCGGCGGGACTTCGGGTCGCGCGAATGGTTCGACGCGGCCTGCCAGGTGGCACACATCCGGCCGCGCGTGCTCCTGGAGAGCGGTGCGCCTCCCACTCTGATCGCGCTGGCGCAGGCAGGCTACGGCGTCGCGATCCTCCCGTCCAATGCCCGGATTCCGCGAGGGCTCCGGGCGGTGCCGATCCTCTTGCGCGGGGAGTCGATCGGGGTGTGGGCAAGCATCTCGTGGGATCCGCGCAGATTCCTGGCACCGTACGCCGAGCAGTTCGTCGAGGAGCTGGTGACGTACGCCCGGCGGGCGTACCCCCGACCCAAGCTCACCCGACGCGCGCCGCCGCTACCGCGACCAAAAGAGCCGACCGATTGACGCCTACCTAGTGCCGCCCGGCGCGGAGCACGCGCCCCGGGAACGCACCGGTGTGCTTGCCGTGCTCCAGGACGACCTGCCCGCCGACGACGACGTGTGAGACGCCGTCGGCCCCCTGCACGCGCCGCGGCGTGCCGGACGGTCCGTCGTGGGTGACCTCGTCCTCCTTGATGCCGATCGACGCGAGGTCGAACACCATCAGGTCGGCCGCGAGTCCTTCGCGGATCATGCCGCGGTCACGCAGGCCCATGATGCGGGCGGGCTGGAAGGTGTAGCGACGGATCGCGTCCTCGAGCGTGAGTAGCTCTCGATCGCGCACCCACTGGCCCAGCACGTAGCTCGACTCGCCGGCGGTGCAGAAGTTGGTGTTCAGGTGAGCGCCGGCGTCCGACTGCGTCGGCAGCGCGTGGCCGCTCTTCACCATGGCGGCGATCTGGTTCTCTTCCTCATCCGAGCGCGTCATCAGCTGGAACTCGGTGTCGAGCCCTTCCTCGAGCGCCAGGTCGAGCATGACGTCCGCGACGTGCTTGTTCTGCTTCTCGGCGAGCGCCGTGAGGCTCTGGTCGACGAGCCCCTGGTTCTTGGCGAGCTTGACCTTGCGGACGAAGATCGCGCTCCAGGGCACGAGCCGGCCCGGCACTCCTGGCCGCCGCCGCTGGGGCTTCAGCGCCTGGTCGCGCATCTTCGCGCGCCGCTCGGGGTCGGCGAGCGCGGCGAGCCGATCGGCGAGGCGCAGCTGCATGACGACGTCCCACACGTCGAGGTTGTGGAAGAAGGTCGTCTTCTTCAGGGTGAACCTCGGATTGAAGGGGATGGCCCGCAGCAGGTTGTAGAGCTGAGCCCCCTCGCGCGTGGCCTTCTCCACGTACGGCCAGGCGTTCGTGTCGAAGCTCAGGAAGAACACCGGGCGGCCGCTCGCCACGGCCACGTCGCGCAGGTGGTCGAGATCGGCCGGGCTTGGCTTGCCGGCGCCCTTGGGCAGGATCTCGATGATCCCGCGGTTGAACTCGGCGACCGTGCGGCCGAGCGCGACGCGCTCCTCGTCGGCGGCCAGGCGCGTCGGCACGGGCTGACCGGCCGGGCCTGCGTGCGTCGGCGAATCCGTCGTGCTCCAGCCCCAGGCGCCGGCCTCCATCGATTCGCGCAGCAGGCGCTGCATGTGGGCAATCTCGTCCGGCGTCGCGGCGCGGTCCCAGGCGGCCTGGTCCATCGCCGACAGCCGCAGGGGATTGTGGCCGACCAGCGGCATCAGGTTGAGCCCGAGCCCGATGTCGATCGCGTTGAGGTACTCGTCGAAGTTCTCCCAGGTCCACGGAACGACGGACGCGAGCGAGCGCACCGGGATGTCCTCGACGCAGCAGAACGTCGCGAGCATCGCGTCGCGATGCTCCGGCCGCAGCGGCGCCAGGGTGAGCCCGCAGTTGCCCATGAGGACCGTCGTCACCCCGTGCCAGATCGAGGAGGTGCAGAGCTTGTCCCAGAAGGGCTGCGCGTCGTAGTGCGTGTGGGTGTCGATGATGCCGGGCGTCACGAAGTGCCCTTCGGCGTCGATCGTGGAGGTGGCCGCGCCTCGGATCTTGCCGATCTCGACGATCGTGCCGTCCTTGACCGCGACGTCGGCGCGATAGCGGGAGAAGCCGGAACCGTCGACGACCATGCCGTTCTTGATGACCAGGTCGTAAGGCATCAGTACCCTCCGGGTCTCTGCGGGAGCTGCTCGAATTGCGCGCAATTGTCCCACACAATCCAGGACTTCGTCACGAGTCTCTCCGAATTCACAGTAACGCCCTACCGGACCGGCAGCAGCGGCTTCTGGCCGGGATGGAGCTGCTGGTCGACCGTGTCGAGGATGACGGCCGTCATCGCGTAGTTACCCATGAGCGCGGCCAGCTCGAGGACCCCGCGCCGCCCGAACAGGTCGACCGCGCGCGCGAACGTCGCGGAGCTGAGCTTGCGCTTGCCGAACAGCTCACGCCCGAACGCGATGATGACGGCCTCCTTCTTGCCGAGTCGCTTCCCGAGCCGGCCGACGGGCCGGCGGCGCTTCACGACCTCGATGATCTTCGCGTCGAGGCCCTCGGCGAGGGCCGCCGGCTCGTGCGCCGTCCACTCGAACTGGTTGTCGAGCTCGCGGGCCGTCACGAGGATCGCCAGCTCGGTCAGCCGTCGATCCAGCTCGGTCTCGAAGCGCAGGTACTGATTGGCCGATCTCAGGAACCCCGCCAGCTTCGGCGAATGCAGCCAGATGCCGCTCGGGCCCCGCAGACCGACCAGGGTTCGGCTCTGAGGGCTCACGACCGTGTCGTAGTGCGCCTGACCTTCCGCGTCGAGCTCGTGGCGCTCGAGGAGCGGCAGGCGCGAGAGCGACGCCGGTTGAACGTCCCGCGGCAGCTTCAACGCTTGTGGACGTACTTGGTGAGTCGCTTGCCTCCGGCCTCGGCCAGGTAGATGTCGCCGACCGAGTCGACCCAGAGCCCGTGGCCCGAGGGCGAGTCGAAGCGAGCGAGCACCTTGCCCTGCCGATCGAGGATGCTGATCGACGGCCGGAGCTCGCTCACGTAGGCCACTTGCCGCGCGTTGAAGTAGATGTCGGTCGGGCGATGGATGTCGCGCCATTGCGAGACGAACTTGCCGCTGCCGTTGAAGACCTGGATGCGGCTGTTCTCGCGATCGCAGACGTAGACGAATCCCTCGGGATCGACCCACAGGCTGTGCGGCAGATGGAACTCTCCCGGCTCCTGCTTGCCGGGCGTGCCCCACGAGGAGAGCAACGCGCCCTCGGCCGAGAAGCGATGGACCCGGCTGTTTCGGTAGCCGTCCGAGACGTAGAGATCGCCCGACGGCGCCACCACCATCTCGGTGGGCTTGTTGAAGGGCCCGGCCGAGCGGGGCGGCAGCTCGATGTCCTTCGTCGCCCCCGTGTCCGAGGGCTGCCCACGCGTGCCCAGGACCATCAGGGGCTTTCCGTCCAGGGTGAACTTGAGCGCCACGTGGTCGTCGCGGTCGGTGAGATAGATCACGTCGTCGATGATGGCGATGCCGTGGGGATCCTTGATGGCGCTGCTGCCCCAGGAGGTGAGGTAGCTGCCGTCGCGATCGAACACGATGATCGGCGGGTCTTTCCGCTGGAAGGCGTAGACGCGATCGCGCGAGTCGGTCGCCACCGCGCTCACCGGACCGAACGTCCAGCCGGCCGGCAGCTTCGCCCACGATTCGTTCACCTCGTACTGGTAGCTGCCGCTGCCGACGGTCGTCATGAGACCCTCCTCTGACCGCGAGCCGGGTCGCCGTCGCGCCGATCGTGCGCCTTTCGGCGGGCGCGCGCAACATGCCCGCCCGGAGGTATGATTCGGTCGCCCCGATCGAACGAAGAAAGGAAGACCCTATGCCAGGCCACGCAGACCTGTTCGAGACCATGAAGACCATGCGCGCCATGCGCCGACTGAAGCCCGACCCGGTGCCCGACGAGCTGATCCGGAAGATTCTCGAGGCCGGCGCGTGCGCCCCCAACGGGGGCAACACGCAGCGCTGGCGGTTCCTCGTGATCAAGGACCGGAAGATCAAACAGGGCGTGCAGGTCTGGTACAAGCGCGCCTTCGACGAGGTCGTCGGACCCCGCTACCTCAAGAGCAATCCGCCGCCCGGCGTCTCGCGCGAGCAGTACAACCGCCAGCACGCCGCGGTGGAGTACCTGACCGATCATTTCCACGAGGCTCCGGTGTGGATCGTCGCGTGCCTCGAGGAAGGCGCGACGGCGCCCACGCGCAGCTCCGGCGCGTCGATCTATCCGGCGGTCCAGAACATGCTGCTGGCGGCGCGCGCGCTCGGACTCGGCGCCACCCTGACCACGCGGCACCTGCTCTACGAGAAGGAAGCCGAAGCCGCCCTCGGGCTGCCGCCCGGCGTGCACTCCTACGCGATCCTGCCGATCGGGTACCCGATGGGGAAGTTCGGCCCGGTCGGCCGTGGACCGCTCAAGGAGATCGTCTTCCAGGACCACTGGGGGGTTCCCTATCAGGGCGTTTGACCTCAAGGCGTCTGAACGACTAACGCGGAGGCCGTTTATGGCCATCAAGATGATTCATCACGTGAACGTCCAGATCAGCGACCGCGAGCGCACGCGGGCCTGGTACGAGAAGGTCCTCGGCGCCGAGTTTCTCGACCGCGGCCCGGCGCTGAACAGGCGGCAGCTCCAGCTCCGGCTCGGCAGCAGCGAGATCCACTTCACGGTGACACCGCGCCCGGTCATCGTGGCGTCGAGCCATTTCGCGATCGAGGTCGACGACTGGGAGGCCACCATGGCCCATCTCGACCAGCTCGGGATCCAGCACGTCAGGACCTCGGCCGCCAGCACCGGCTCCGATATCGGCGGCACCGACCCGCAGCAAGGGCGCCGCGAGGACAGTAGCGAGCACTACGCCTACATCAAGGACCCCGACGGAAACCTGATCGAGCTCGTGAACCATCCGCTCGGCCTGCAGGACTCTCAGGGCCGAATGGTCGAGCTCGCCCACGACCCGAACGGGCTGCGGTGGGTTCAGATTCCCGGGTTCGTCGAGGCCGAGACGGCGCGCGAGCGATGAAGTGGTGTCGCTTCCAGCATGGAGAGCGCTCCAGCTACGGCCTCGTCGAGGATGACGAGGTCGTCGAGGTCGACGGCAGCCCGTTCACCGAGCACAGAGTCGGCCGTGCCCGTCATCGTCTGGGCGCGGTCAAGATCCTGCCGCCCATCGTGCCGCGCGTGCTCTATGCCGCCGGCCCGAACTATCGGGGCCACCTGGAGGGCATGGCGAAGCGGCGAGGGGAGCCGCCGCGCTACCCCGCGCGGCCCGAGCCCAAGCTCCGCTCGGTGAACGCGATCATCGGGACCGAAGACGACATCGTCGTCCCGAAGGAGTCGACCGGCGCGGTCCAGCCCGAGGGGCAGCTGGCGGTCGTCATCGGCAAGAGGGCGCGTAACGTCTCCCGCGCCGAGGCGCTCGACTGCGTGCTCGGCTACAGCATCGGCAACGACGTGAGCCAGCGCGAGTGGCAGAAGACCGACCGCACCTTGTTCCGCGCCAAGAACTGCGACACGTTCAAGCCGTTCGGTCCCTGGATCGTCACCGGGCTCGATCCGGCCAAGCTCCGCATCGTCGTCCGGCACAACGGCACGGTGTGGGAGGACTTCTCCTCGGGCGATCAGATCTGGGACACGGCGACCTGGCTCCATGAGATGAGCAAGACCGCCACGCTCCATCCCGGCGACGTGCTCTGGATGGGCACCCAGGGTGCCGACGGCGACATGGTGCCGGGCGACGTCATCGAGGTCGAGATCAGCGGCATCGGCGTCCTGCGCAACTACGTCGTCGCCGAGAAGTAGCAGTGCGCGCTGCAGGCCGTCGGGGCTTCCCCGCCGGCCGAGGCGCGCCTACAAATGGGATCGACCATGGTGAAGATCGCCACGCCCGACCTGGTGACGAACTCGTACTTCCCGGCGCTCGCCGCCGAGGAGCTCGGCCTCTATCGCGACGAAGGACTCGACGCCCATGTCGAGCTCTTGCCCTCGCTCGACGCCGTGAACGCGCTCCGCGACGGGGTCGTCGACTTCGTCGCCGGCGGCGCTCACACGACCTTGCTCGCGTTCCCGGGCTGGAAGGGCGCGAAGCTCGTCGTCGCCCTCTCGCAGGGCACGCCATGGCTCCTGGTGTTGCGCGCGGATCTGCCGGCTCGCCGCGGCGACGTCTCGGCGGTCAAGGGCCTCCGGATCGGCGCCGCCCCGGGGCCCGACCGCGCGCTGCTCCGCCTCCTGCACGAGGTCGGCGTCGATCCGGTACGCGACGGCGTCACGATCGCGCCGGTTCCGGGCGGCACCGATCCGGGCGCGTCGTTCGGCGTCACGGCCGCCGAGGCGCTCGAGCGCGGCGCGGTCGACGGCTTCTGGGCGAATGCGCTCGGGAGCGAGACGGCCGTGCGCCGCGGGGTCGGCAAGGTGCTGGTGGACGTGCGGCGAGGGGACGGCCCCCGCGAGGCGGGCCAGTACACGCTCGCGGCGCTCTCGACGACGGAAGCGCTGATCGCGCGCGAGCCCGAGCGCGTGGCGGCGGCGGTGCGCGCGATCGTCCGCGCTCAGACCATCCTGAGGCGGGAGCCGTCGCGCGCGACCGAGGTCGGACGGCGAAGGTTTCCCCCGCCGGCGGCGGAGCTCATCGCTTCGGTCGTGGAGCGCGACCTGCCCTTCTACGATCCGACCATCGGCGAGCAGGCGGTCTCGGTCATGAACGGCTTCGCGCGCTCGCTCGGGTTGCTCGCGGCGCCCGTGGCCTACGAGGACACCGTCGCCGTCCGGTTCCGTGACCTCTGGGTCAGTACAGGTGACAGGCGGTGAATCGGCCGGGCTTCACTTCCTTCCACTCCGGCTCCTGACTGGCGCACTGCGACAGGACCCGAGGACAACGAGGATGGAAGCGGCACCCCGTGGGCGGATTCACCGGGCTCGGCACCTCCCCGCCCAGCACGATGCGCTGCCGGCGCGCTCCGGGGTGTAAGGGCAGCGCCGCCGACAGCAGCGCCTCGGTGTAAGGATGCAGGGGCTCCGTGTACACGGAGTCGCACTCGCCCACCTCGACGAGCTTCCCCGCATACATCACGGCCAGCCGCGTCGCCAGATAGCGGGCGGCGGCCAGATCGTGCGAGATGATGATGTACGCCAGCGCGAGCTCCTCCTGGAGGCGCCGCAGTAGGTTCAGGATCTGCGCCCGGATCGAGACGTCCAGCGCCGACACCGGCTCGTCGAGCACGATGAATTTCGGGTACGTCACCAGCGCGCGGGCGATCGCGATGCGCTGGCGCTGGCCGCCGCTGAACTCGTGAGGATAGAGCGCGCCGCTCTCCCGTCGCAGACCGACCAGCTGCAGCACTTCGCGCACTCGGTCCGCCACCATCGCGCGGCTCTCGCCACCGTCGGGGGGAAGCGGCTCGGCGACGATGTCGGCCACGCGCATCCGGGGATTCAGCGAGCTGTAGGGGTCCTGGAACACGGCCTGGACCGACCGCCGATACCGCTTGAGGTCGTCGCGACCGAACGCGGAGGTGTCCTTGCCGTCGAAGACGCAGAGCGCCGGCGGTCGGGCGCTCGAGCAGCAGGAACAGCTTCGCCAGGGTCGTCTTACCCGATCCCGATTCGCCGACGATGCCGAGCGTCTCGCCCTCGGCCACCCGCACGCTCACGCCGTCCAGCGCCTTGACCCAGCCGCCGGAGCGGCCCACGGCCAGACCGCTCGTCGTCGAGAAGTACTTCTTGAGTCCGACCGCCTCGAGCAATTAGTTGGAGTGGGGGGGAGCGAGTGCCGCTCCTTCCCCACGCCCCCCGACCACGTCGGCGGGAGCAGACGGAACTCCAGGGGCCGCGGCCCAGCAATGGGCTTCATGCCCTGAAGAAATCGTGACCGGCCGCGGGTAGGTCGTCTCGCAGATCGCCTGGCGGTCGGGGCATCGCGGGACGAACGGGCAGCCGTCGGGAAGACGCGCCAGATCGGGAGGCTGGCCCGCCGATCTCGACCAGGGGCAGACGCCCCCGCTCGGCGGCGGGCAGACAGCGCAGCAGCGCGCGTGTGTAGGGATGACTGGGGCGTCGAAGATCTGCGCCGTCGTCCCCATCTCGACGATCCGGCCCGCGTACATCACGGCCACACGGTCGGCGATGGCCGCGACGATGCCGAAATCGTGCGTGACCAGGATCACCGCCACGCCCGCGGAGGCCTGCACCTCCTTGAGCAGATCGAGGTATTGCGCCTGGATCGTCACGTCGAGCGACGTCGTGGGCTCGTCGGCGATCAGCAATTGCGGCGCGCACGAGAGCGCGATCGCGCTCGAGACGCGCTGGCGCATCCCGCCGCTGAACTGATGCGGGTAGTGCGAGAGCCGCGTATCGGCCGCGGAGATACGCAGCCGGCGCAGCGACTCGAGCACACGCTGGCGTAGCGAATCGCCGCGCAGCCGCTGGTGCAGTCGGACGACCTCGCTGACCTGTGTCCCGATCGTCAGAGCCGGGTTCAGCGAGGTCATCGGATCCTGCAGGACCATGGCGATCTGCTTGCCCCGAACACGCCGCATCTCGGCCGGGCTCTTCTGCAGCAGGTCTTGCCCTTCGAACAGTATCCGGCCGCCGACGATGCGGCCGGCGGGCTCGGGGACCAGGCGCACCAGCGACAGACACGTGACCGACTTCCCGCAGCCCGACTCGCCCACGAGCGCGAGCGTCTCGCCGGCGTGGAGCGTGAAGCTGACGCCGTCGACGGCCTTCGTGACGCCGTGACGGGTGAAGAAGTGCGTTTTCAGGTCTTCGACGACCAGCAGTGGCGCGGAGTCGTTCGGCTGTTTCATTCCGCTGCTCTACCCTCCGTCGGCACGAGCCGCCGCGCCGCGGGCTCTCGCCGGCCGGACGGAGGGCTCGGCCGGCTCGGGCGCCGGCGCATCCGGCTCAACCGCTCGGCCGCCCAGCTGTCGCAGCTTCGGATCCAGATGATCGCGCAGCCAGTCGCCCATCAGGTTGACGGCCAGGACGGTCGAGAGCATGGCCAGCCCCGGAAAGAACGAGATCCACCACGCCGTCGCCAGGAACCCGCGGCCGTCGGCAATCATCAGGCCCCAGGCGGGATTGGGGGGCGGCACCCCGACGCCGAGAAAGCTCAAGGTGCCCTCCAGGAGGATCACGTAGCCCACCTGCAAGGTCGAGATCACCAGGAGCGTCGGCACCACGTTCGGGAAGATGTGGCGCCGGATGATCCAGGCGCTGGAGCGCCCGGCCACGATCGCCAGCGCGACGAAGTCCTGCTCCTTGATCGCCAGGGTCTCACCGCGAATCTGTCGCGCGAAGCGCGGCCAGAGCAAGAGCGCGATCACGAGGATCACGTTGCGAAAGCTCGGCTCGGAGACCGCCACCATCACGACCGCGATCAGGATCGTCGGCAAGGACAGCCCGATGTCGGTCAGCCGCATCAGCACGCTGTCGACGATCCCGCCGCGATAGCCGGAGATCAGGCCGAGGGCCGTCCCGAACGTGCCCGCCACGCCGATCGCCACCAGGGACACGATCAGCGAGATGCGGCTGCCGTGGACGACCCGGCTGAGCACGTCGCGTCCGAAGCGATCGGTGCCGAGCGGGTGCTCCCGGTCACCTCGCTCCGTCCACACCGGCGGGATCAGCTTCTGCGTGATGTCGCCGTCGGTGGGGCTCTGCAAGCCGAGGTAGGGCGCGAAGATCGCGGCGAAGACGAGCAGTACCAGGATGGTGCCGGCGAACCACGGCAGGTCGCGGCTACGTGCGGGCATGGCGGATTCTCGGATTCAGGTAGCTGTAGAGCACGTCGACGAAGAGGTTCCCGGCGAGGTAGAGCGCGCTCAGCACCAGGACCCCGGCCTGGACGATCGGATAGTCGCGGGTCGTGATCGACTCGAGGATCAGCCGCCCGAGGCCCGGCCAGGCGAAGACCGTCTCGGTGACGACGGCGCCGCCGAGGAACTGCACGAAGAGCATCACCGCGAACGTGACGACCGGGAGCAGCGCGTTCTTGAGCCCGTGCTTCCAGAGCACGACCTGCTCGTGGAGCCCCTTGAGCCGGGCGAACTTGATGTAGTCGGAGCCGAGCACCTCCAGCATGGCCGAGCGCGTCAGCCTCAAGATCGCCGCCGAGGTGAAGTAGCCGAGCGTGAAGGCGGGCAGGATCAGGTGCTCGATGCCGCCGCGGCCGCCGGCCGGCAAGAAGCGCAGCAGGACGCCGAACAACAAGATCAGCATCAGGCCGAGCCAGAACGTCGGCATCGATTGCCCGAGCACCGCGAACACGCGGGCGGCGCCGTCGAGCGTCCCGCCCCGGTGCACCGCGGAATATACGCCGAGCGGGACGCCGATCAGCACGCTCAGGATCATGGCGACCAGCCCGAGCTCGACGGTGGCCGGCAGCCGCTCCCAGATGTGCTCGGTGACGGGCCGTCTGGTGAGGACGGATCGGCCGAAGTCGCCGAGGAAGATGTTTCGGACGTAGAGGCCGTACTGGACGGGCAGCGACTTGTCGAGGCCGAGGTGCTGCATCAGGATCTGCTGGTCACGCTCGCTCGCGTTGACGTCCAGCAGGAGGTGAATCGGATTGCCCGACAGCCGCGTCAGGAAAAAGACGATGCTGATCACGACGAGCATGCTCAACACGGTCTGCAGCACGCGGCCGATCAGGAACTTCCACATGCTAGCGGGCTCGGCTGATGTATTCCCAGTTGTGAAACCCCATGTGCCCGGGGATCACCGGCCAGTCGCCGACCTTCGGCCCGAGCCCCGCGATCGCGTGCGCGGAGCCGATCGCGACGCCGGGGACGTACTCGGTCAGCCACGGGCCCATCTCCTCCCGCATGATCCGTACCCGCTCCGTGGGGTTTGGCTGAACGGCGAGGCGGTCGATGTACTCGTCGAGCTTCGGGATGCTCGATGAACAGGCTCAGCGCCGCCTTGGTGTATCCGGAGCGGTACAAGACCTCCCACGGCTCCGGAGCCACCAGCGGTGAGGCATAGGCCAGAGCCACGCCCGAATAGGCGCGCGCCCTGAAGTCCGCCGCGAAGATCGCCCGGTCCACCGGCCGGCGCTTCACCTTGATGCCGATCTTCTCCCAGTAGGTCGCCACCGCTTCGCCGACGTCCGGCAGGAAGCCCCGGCCCGGCCACGCCGTGAGATTCATCGTGGTCTCGAACCCGTTCGGGTAGCCCGCTTCGGCCAGGAGCGCCTTGGCCTTCGCCGGGTCGTACGGAAGGGGCTTCTTCAGCGCGTCCGACGCCCACGGATCGGCGGGATACATGAGCCAGCTTCCCATCACGGTGCCGAGGCCCCCGAGCACCCGCTGCATGATCGCCTGCTTGTCGACCGCCAGGTTCAGCGCGAGCCGCACCTTGCGGGCGCGCTCGGCATCGGGCTGCGCCCACGGCACCTTCGGGTCGTACGTCGACTTGGTCGCCCACTGGCCGCCGAGGATGATGTAGAGCCAGGACACGTTGGGCATGAGCAAGGTGCGCACGCCGACACTCTTCAGCTCGTCGGCGTACTCGCCGCCGATCTCGATGACGTCGACGCTGCCGGCCCGCAGCATCGCCATGCGGGTGGACGGCTCCGGCACCTTGACGAAGACCAGCCGCTTGAAGTTCGGCGTGGCCCGCCAGTGGTTCTCGACGGCCTCGTAGACGATGCGGTCGCCGCGAACGTGCTCGACGAACTTCCACGGTCCGGTCGCGACCGGGTGCCGCTCGGCCCCGTCCTCCTTGGTGGTCTCGATGTGGCGCTTGGACTGGATGAAGGCGACCGAGGCGAAGAGCCCCTGGTTCACCTTGTTGCCGAACACGACGAATGGCTTCTCGAAGCGCACGGTCAAAGTGTGGGGATTCTCGACCTCCATGCTCTTGATGAGCCGGAACTCGGGCGCGAGCGAGTTGGCGGAGCCGTCCTTGGCCAGGGTGGCGAAGGTGAACTTGACGTCTTCGGCGGTCATCTCGCCGCGGCCCCCGTGGAACTGGACGCCCTTGCGCAGATAGAAGGTCCAGGTACGGCCGCCGTCCGCGACCTTCCAGCGCTCGGCCAGCATCGGAGCGAGCTCGCCGGTCTTGGGGTCGCGCGTGAGGAGGTTCTCGAACATGGGCTTGAGGACGACGTCCTCGGCCCCGACGTACAGGTGGGGCAGCCAGCGCTCGTTGCCGAACGTGGCGACCGCCACGGTCAAGGTTCCTTCCGGCTTGGCCGCCTGGCCCCGCGCGGCGACCGCGGGCAGGAGACAGAGGGCGGCGACCACAATCGGGGTGATCCAAGGTCGTGGGTTCATGTGTTCCTCCCAGCCCGAAGGCTGAACGTTCGTTCGGTCAGGGACGGGAGCGGAAAGTGCCGATATCCTACTCCAAACCGTAGTCGGCCCACTGGGCATCGACGCGGTCGAGATCTTCCTTCGGAGGCACCGAGCGCGCGGGGAACCGGTGCTTGCGGGTGGCGTCGACACCGACCTTGGACGAGAGCACCGTCTTGCGCTCGAGCTGATCGACGTCCTCCTCGGCGGTCGAGGGATCGAGCGCCACGCCGGCGGTGGCGCGGTTCACGTAGAGGTCGTGCTCGGGCTGCACGTGCCAGGACATGGCCCAGAGAACCTGGAAGTAGTCGCGGATGTCGATATCCTCGTCGACGACGACCACCCATTTGGAGAACGACGGATCATAGGCCCAGACCGCCCACATCGCCCGCTGGGGCAGGGCGGGATGCTCGCGCCGAAGCGAGATCGCGAGGAACGCCGCGCCGCCGCCGGCCTCGAGCAGGTGCACGTCGCGCACGGGCAGCCTCAGATCGCGGCGCAGATACTGGAGCAAGGCCACGTCGCGGCCAGTGCCACGAATGCAGCTCGACTCGCTGGGCGGCATCTGACTGAAGAACGCCTGATAGATCGGGTCGGCGCGATGGGTGATGGCGGTGACCTCGATCACGAAGCTCGGGCCGGACGAGCCCATGTAGCCCGTGTATTCGCCGAACGGCCCCTCGTGCTCGCGCACGCCAGGCGGTACGAAGCCTTCGATGACGATCTCGGCGTGCGCCGGCACTTCGAGGTCGTTCGTCTCGCACTTCACGACTTCCAGCGGCTCGCCCCGCAAGGCGCCGGCCACGCCCAGCTCGTCGCCGCGGATCCTGGCGACCGACGTGAGCGGCACGGGTGGGTCGCAGCCGATCACCACTGCGCACGGCGTTGGATTGCCCTTGCGCTCGTTCTTCATGATGTGCGCGTACATGTCGCGCCATGTGGTGCTCAGGAAGAGACCGAACTTCCGGGGCCCCTTCAGCATGAGCCGATACGTGCCCATGTTGCGCTCGCCGGTCTCCGGGTCGTGGGAGATCACGCACGGCCCGGTGACGTAGGGGGCCGGGTCCTGGTCGCGGGTCCACAGGCAGAGCGGAAGCGCTGTCGCGTCGATCCGGTCGCCGGTCTGGATCACGTCCTTCACGGGCCCGGTCTTCACGCGCACCGGCGGGATCGGGTCGCTCTGGGCTCGCGCCCACTTGTCAGCGATCTGATCGACGGTGGTCTCGAGGGCCAGCGCGTAGACTTCCGGGGACGCGCCGAGGATCCCGGCCACCAGCGGCATCCGGTGTCCCTTGATGTGCTCGAACATGAGCGCGGGCCGGCGCGCCGGTGGAATTCGCTGGAAGACCCGTCGGATGACAGCCGCGACCTCCCAGTTCGGATCAACCTCCTTCTTCACGTGGTGGAGCTTGCCCCGAACTTCCAGCGCGGCCAGATACTCGCGGAGATCCTTGTAGGCCATGTCCGCTCGCCTCCTTCTATGGCGTGAGGAGCCGGTACGGGTAGCGCGATTGTCTCGGTTGACGACTCATACGCGACCGATTCCCGTGGCGCCGAGGTTGTCGCCGGCGTCGTGGGCTTCGGGCGCGCCGATGGACGCGTAATGGGCCAGGGCCGCGTCGACACCGGCGCCGGCGGCGGCGCGGTGGCCTTCACGGCGGAGCACGTTTTCGAGCGCAGCGAGGCAGAGGAGCACGAACTGGCGCTGGGCCGAGTAGCCCATGGTGCCGATGCGCCAGATCTTGCCCTGCAAGCGGGCCGAACGCGGCACCGATCTCGACACCGAAATCTTCGACGAGCCGGCGCCTCACTCGGAGCTCGTCGACGCCCTCGGGGACGACGACCGGCGTCAGGAAGGGAAGTCGGTGCTCGCGAGGCTCCTTGCCGAAGAGCGTCAGCCCCAGCGCGTCGAGGCCGGCGCGCAGCGCGTCGCCGTGCCGGCGATGTCGCGCGAAGCGCGCCTCGAGGCCCTTCCGTGTGCGACCGCCCGGAGCGCTTCGCGGAGCCCGTAGACCATCGCGGTCGGCGCCGTGTGGTGATTGAAGCGCGCGGGGCTCCAGTAGTCGGCGAGCTGACCGAGGTCGAGATAGTTGCTCCGCACCTTGCTCCGGCGCGCCCGGATGACGGCATCGGCCCGCGCGTTGTAGGTGATCGGCGCCAGCCCGGACGGGCAGCTCAGGCATTTCTGGGACCCCGCGACTGCGACGTCGACGTCCCAGCCGTCGACCGCGACCTCGCACCCGCCGAGCGTCACCACGCAGTCGGCCATCAGGAGCGCGCCGTGCGCGTGGGCCACGCGCGCGATGTCGGCGAGCGGCTGGAGCGTTCCGGTCGACGTCTCACCGTGGACGACCGCGACCAGCTTCGTCCGCTCCGCCTTCAGCGCGCCCTCGATCGCGCCCGGGTCGATCAGCCGTCCCCACTCGCCGCGCACCGCGGTGACCTCGGCGCCGCATCGCTCCGCGATCTCGATCATCAGCAGGCCGAAGCGCCCGCACTCGGCGACGACGACCCGGTCGCCCGGCTCGATCAGCGAGGTGAGCGCCGCCTCGAGACCGGCGCGCCCGGTTCCTGGAACGGGGAACGTGCGCGTGTTGGTGGTCTGGAACGCGAAGCGCGCCAGCTCCATGACCTCGTTCATGATCGCGGTGAACTCGGGGTCGAACTGGCCCAGGAGGGGCGTCGACATCGCGCGAAGCACGCGCGGGTCGGCCATGGACGGACCAGGCCCCAGGAGGACCCGCGGACCGGGCAGGAGGTCGCCGGGGCGCATGTCCGGGAAGTATAGTTGAGCCCTGCGGCTGATGCGTCCGGGAGGGGAGAGAGCTCAGCCCTCGAGCACTTCGACCGGATCGCCGATGGCCACGCGGCCAGGCTCGATCACTTGGCAGTCGAGCGCCAGGCGCCCGTCGAGCTCTCGAACGATACGGCGGAGCACGGAGACATCCTGGACCTGGGTATCGGGATCGTACGTCGTCATCACGCAGCGCTGGCGGAGTGACGCCACGTCGATGACCGCTTCGCCGATCCGCAGGCGCTTGCCTGGCCACGACCGCTCGGCATCGGCCGAGGCGCCGCTGACGAGAATGTTGGGACGAAATCGCCGGCGATCCATACCGAGCCTGGCAATGGCGCCGTCGGTGGCGACGAGAAGCGGCAAGACGTCGAACCGCTCGGGCCCGTCGAAGCGCGCCAGCCGAACGTCCGGACCGACGGCCTGGCGAATCCTCGCGGCGACCGCCTCCGCGCTCCAGGGCTGGCCGTCGACGAGGGGCTCGCCATCAGGACCGAGCCGCGCCCGAAATCCCAGCAGCGCCGGATGGCTACGAGCCGTGATGACGCGGTCTGCGTCTCGCGCGTGGATGACACGATCGCCCGGAATGCCGTCGCCGGTGAGCAGTGCCGCCTCGAGCCGCTCGCCGCCCATCGACTTGACCGGATAGCGCCAGATCTCGCCCACGACCATCACTCTTTAGACCCCGGCTCGCGGCGGAGAGATTCGCGCCAGCGCGGCCTTGCGGCGCGGCGTTCGGGCGGAGTACGCTGGCGAGGCTCGCGGCGCCGGCCGCGTGGCGCGAAGCGAACGTCAACACGCCGAGCCCGCGCCGAGGCGGGCGGCGAGACAGGCGGAGCATGACGATGAAGCCGACGATCACGCCCGAAACCCCGCAGCCGTCAGCCGCGCACGAGGAGCTCTGGTCGAGCGACGCGATCGCGCGCATGCTGCAGGCGCTCGATGTGCCCTGGGTCTCGCTCGTGCCCGGGGCGAGCTTTCGCGGGCTGCACGACAGCCTGGTGAACCACATCGGCAATCAGCGCCCCCAGATGATCCTGTGCCTGCACGAAGGCGCCGCCGTCTCGGTGGCGCACGGCTACGCCAAGGCGAGCGGGCGGATGATGGGCACGATCCTGCACTCGAACGTCGGCCTGCTGAACGGCAGCATGGGCATCTTCAACGCGTGGTGCGACCGCGTGCCGATGCTGATCCTGGGCGCGACCGGGCCGTGGGACGCCGCGAAGCGCCGCCCGTGGATCGACTGGATCCACACCGCGTCCGATCAGGGCGCGCTGGTGCGGGGCTACACCAAGTGGGACAACCAGCCGGCGTCGGTGCCGGCCGCCTACGACGCGCTGCTGCGCGCCGCGCAGATGGCCACCACGGCTCCGTGCGGCCCGACGTACGTCAACCTCGACGCCGCGCTCCAGGAATCGAAGCTCGGCGCGCTGCCGCCCTTGCCCGATCCCTCGCGCTTCGGCGCGCCGGACTCGCCGCGCCCCACGCCCGAGCTGATCGCGCGCGCCGCCGGTGTGCTGTCCGGCGCGTCCGCGCCGGTCATGCTGGTCGGCCGCGGCAAGCGCACCGTGGAGAGCTGGCGCGCGCGCGTGGCGCTCGCCGAGAAGCTCGGCGCCAGGGTGATGACCGACCTCAAGACGGGAGCGAGCTTCCCGACTCGCCATCCGCTGCACGTCGGTCCGCCCGGCACGTATCTCTCGGACGCCGCGGCCGCGGCAGTGCGCGAGGCCGACGTGATCCTGGCGCTCGACTGGATCGATCTCGCGGGAACGCTCAAGCAGGTCTACGGCGAGCGGCCGATCGGCGCCAAGATCGTCTCGGCGTCGTGCGACGTGCACGTCCACCGTGGCTTCAGCATGGACTACTTCGGGCTGCCGCCCGTCGACTTCAACTTGCTCGCCGAGCCGGACGTCGCGGTGCCGCTGCTCCTCGAAGCGTGCAAGCCACGCGCTCACGCCGCCCCGCCGGCCGGCGCGCCGGAGGCGAGCCGCCGTGTCCACGACGTCCTGAGCCTTCGCGCGGTCGCCGCGGCGCTCAACGAAGCCACCGAGGGTGTCGAAGTCTGCCTGACCCGGCTTCCGCTCGGATGGCCCGGCGAGGCGCGGCACTTCTCGCATCCGCTTGACTACCTCGGTGGCGATGGCGGCGCGGGAGTCGGGGCGGGGCCGGGGATCACCGTGGGCGCCGGACTCGCCCTGAAGGGCTCGGGGCGCATCCCGATCGGCCTGATCGGCGACGGCGACTATCTGATGGGACTCACGGCGCTCTGGACCGCGGCGCACTACCGGATTCCGTGCTTGTTCCTGGTCTGCAACAACCGCTCGTTCTACAACGACGAGGCGCATCAGGAGCGGGTCGCCCGCATGCGCGGCCGTCCGGTCGAGAACAAGTGGATCGGCCAGCGCATCAATGAGCCGGACATCGACCTCGCCGCGCTCGCGGTGGCGCAGGGCGCCAAGGGGATCGGACCCGTCACCGATCCCGAGCAGCTCCGCAGTGCCATCGCTCAAGGACTACGCTCGGTGCTCGACGGCGAGGTGTGTGTGATCGACGCGCGCGTGCGGCCCGGCTACGACGCCGACATCAGCGGAGAGCGCGCCACGCGGCAAGAGCCGGTCGGTAGAGCGTAACGCCTGGCGGGAGGCCGCCGGCGAGCGCCGGCGGCTCTCCCACGTCCTGCCGTCAGGGCGCCTGGATCTCGCGGACGACCGGGACAATGGAGAGCATGCTCTTGTCCCCACTGCTGTACTGAACGTAGCGGGCCTCGACTTCCTCGCCCGGGCGCACGTCGGCCATCGCGATCTGCGCGTTCGGCGCGACGACGACTCGCTCGCGGTCTTCGATGACCACCACAGCTGTCGACCCGTCCGGGTAGTCGACGCGGTCATGCGTCCCCGGACGCCCGTCTCGTCGCCGTTCGTGTATCACATGGGCGTGGCCACCGCGGTGGTGGTGACCAGCACCATGCGAAGTCTCCTCCTGAATTGTTCCGTCCTGGTACCGCCCTCTACGTAGGCAGCCTGTCTCCAAAGCGCAAACGCTGTGCCCCGGAGGAACCGCGACACGATTGCCGTCGCTTGCGGCTGCCGCGTCCTGCCGACGCAGGTAAGCGTTACACGCGAATGCGCCGTTTTTACGTTCCCCGCCGTTGGCCCAGCGCTTGTGGCAAGGTTATGGCCGCCGCGGGGGATGAGCCCCGGCCTGGGAGGGAGAGCGATCATGGCGCGACTGACTCGCGAGGACGTGCTGAAGAAAGCGGAGGCCCTCAAGAACTGGGGCCGCTGGGGTGCGGACGACGAGCTGGGCGTCCTCAACTACATCACTCCCGAGGACATCGTCAACGCCGCGCGGCTGGTGAAGAAGGGCAAGGTATTTCGCCTCGGCCTGGCCCTCGACGAGAACGGGCCGCAGCGCGGCATCTTCGGCGGACGCTGGAACCCGTTGCACCAGATGCTCGCGACCGGCACCGACGCCGTCGCCGGCAAGCACGACGTCACGCCGGGCCTGCGCTACGCCGACGACGCGATCAACCTGCCCACGCAGGCCGCCACGCAGTGGGACGCGCTGTCGCACGTGTTCCTCGTCGAGAAGATGTGGAACGGCTATCCCGCGACGCTCGTCGACAGCCGCGGCGCCCACAAGAACGGCATCGAAAAGTTCGCGAACAAGATGGTGGGCCGCGGCGTGCTGCTCGACGTGGCGCGCTGGAAGAACGTCGCGTGTCTCGCCGACGGCTATGGGATCACCGTCGCCGACCTGGACGCCACGGCGCGCGCTCAGGGCGTCACCGTGCGCCGCGCCGACTTCGTGATCATCCGGACCGGTCAGATGGAGGATCGGCTGGCGCGCGGCGAGTGGGGCGGCTACGCCGGCGGCGACGCTCCCGGCCTCGCGTTCGAGACGCTCGACTGGATCCACCAGAAGCAGATCGCGGGCATCTGCAGTGACACCTGGGGGATCGAGGTCCGTCCGAACGACACCGGGCCCGACGTGTTCCAGCCCTGGCACTGGGTCACGATTCCCGCGATCGGTATCGTCCACGGCGAGATCTTCTACCTGAAGGAGCTCGCGGAGGACTGCGCCGACGATCGCGTCTACGAGTTCTTCTTCTGCGCGCCCCCGCTCGTCATCACGCGGGGCACCGGATCGCCGATCAACCCTCAGGCGATCAAGTAGAGCAAGCCGGCCGGAGATGCTAGGATCCCGGCCCGGGGGAGAACAGCCATGACACAGAACGGTGCCCTCTCGAAGAACATGCGGCTCCTGGGCCACAACGATCTGGGCGGCTTCGGCAACTGCGGAGAGGGCATGGCCATCCAGCTGGCCCGCGACGGGCGGCGGGTGCTATGGCTCGGCCACGAGTCGGCGCCGAAGAACTTCACCGCCGTGGACGTGACGGATCCCCGGAAGCCCTCGGTCATCGTCCAGACCGATCTGCCCCACGGCGACATGCGCTCGAACAACCTGGACCTGGTGGGCGACCTGCTGGTCGTCCCGTACCAGACCAGCCGGGCCGGCGCGCAGCCGGCCGGTGTCGAGTTCTTCGACGTGGCCGACCCGGGCAAGCCGCGCTCGATCGCGTTCTTCGACGCCTCCGGGCCGCACTCGCGCGGCGTGCACCACCTGTGGTTCGTGGACGGGTCCTATCTGCACCTGGCCAGCGGCGCGCCGGACTTCAAGCCGCGCAATCCGAAGGACGATCAGTTCTACCGCATCATCGACGTCCGGCAGCCCACGCGCCCGGTCGAGGTGGGGCGCTGGTGGCTTCCCGGCACGCGTGATGGCGACCCCGAGCCGCCGCCGGCGCGGCACCCGAAGTTCGACGCCGGCTATCGCGCCCACAACACGAACGTCTACCCGCGCCGGCCAGACCGTGCCTGGATCGGCTACATCGACGGCGGGGCGATCGTGCTCGACATCTCGGACATGGCGCATCCCAAGCTCTTGAGCCGGTGGGACTATCACCCGCCGTATCCGGGCTTCACGCACACCTTGCTGCCGCTGTTCGACCCTCAGCTCGTGATCGTCTCCGACGAGGCCACCGCCGAAGCCGGCAAGGACTGGCCCAAGCTCGTGTGGGTCGTCGACATCCGGGACGAGACGAATCCGGTGCCGCTCTCGACGTTTCCGATTCCGCCGGTGGCGGAGTTCGGCGGGCGAGGCGGGCGATACGGTGCGCACAACCTGCACGAGAACCGGCCCGTGGCGAGCAACCTGGTGTCCGAAAAGCTCGTCTTCGGCACCTACTTCAACGGCGGCGTGCGTGTCCACGACGTCTCGAACCCGTTCCGGCCCGAGGAGGTCGCCTACTACGTGCCCGAGGCGCCGCGCGGGTCGCGCGCGGGCGCCGTGCAGATCAACGACGTGCTCGTCGACGAGCGCCGCGTCGTCTACGCGGTCGACCGCCTGATCGGCGGGCTCTACACGCTCGAGCTCGAAGTCTAGGGCAGGCTACCGATAAAGGCCCATCCGCAACGTTTTATCGGAGGGGGCCTCGACGGCCCCCTCCGAATCCTCCCCCGTACGTTGCGCGGGCAAAGCCCGCGCTCGAAGCCTTCGGGCGCCGCCTCGCGGCTGGACCTTTCTCGGTAGCCTGCGAGTATCAGCAGCCGGCAGCCTGCCGGCGCAACCGGCTAGGCGGCGGTGGCGCGCGCTGGTGCTGCTTCGCGCAAGCGCTGCTCGACCGCTGACCAGTCGACGTTCTTGAAAAACGCCTCGACGTACTTGGTGCGTTCTGAGGCTTTGTAGTCGCGCATGAACGCGTGCTCCCAGACATCCATGACCAGCAGCGGCTTGCAGCGCGCCGGGATCCCGTCCTGGTGCAGGCTCACCCAGTGGTTGGTCAACCGCTCGGTCACGGGATCCTCGAACAGAATCACCCAGCCGATGCCGCGCATGCCGGCGATCGTCTGAAAGCTCTCCAGCCAGTGCTCGACTGATCCGAACGTCTCCGCGAGCGCGCGTCCGAGCGCCTGGCGCTCCGAGGGCCGGGCTTCGCCGCCCGGTTTGAGGTTGGCGAAGTAGAGCTCGTGCAAGACCATCCCGTCGTACTCGAACGCGAGCCGACGCGTTCCTTCCGCGAGGCTGAAATCTTTCCCCGCCTCTTTGCGGTCAACGCGCATCTCGGAGAGCTCCTGCACCAGCGCGTTCACCTGCTTGACATAGCCGGCGTAGAGATCGAGGTGCTCGGTGATCTGAGCATCCGAGATCCCCGTGAGCCCTCTGAGGTGATCGAAGGACTTGGCGGCATAGGCGGCTCGGCCGTCTTTTTTCATCGTCTTCAAGAACCTCCTGGCCTCAGGCGCTGGAAGATCCGTGCCATGCGTCGTGTCCGCAGGACGCCCGGGCACGCCCCATGCAGTACCTGACGGTGCACGCGGGGAAGCATTCGGGCAGATGGGAGTTAACGGACCGCAGACGGAAGGAGACCGGGATGATCTACTACGCGCTTGTCTTCTTGATCGTGGGGCTCGTGGCCGGAGCGCTCGGATTATTCGGTATCGCCGCGATCGCCGGGCAGATTTCGTGGATCCTGTTCCTGATTGGAATCGTCCTGCTCGTCGTTCACCTGGTGAGCGGTCGGCGAGTGCCGATACGATGACGGTCGGGGCCGTGTAGTTTCTTCTCGGTGGCGTCACCGACCGTGTAGCAAATACACGCGGTGTGGGACGGCGGTGCCGAGCGGCGCCGCCGTTCCGCGGCCGTTAGACCTACTTCTTGCCGAGCTCGGCGACCGCCCGATCGCGATAGACGAAGTTGAAGAGGCGATTCGGCGGCAGAAGATCCTTGTACTTCAGGTAGCCCTGGTCGGAGCTCAGACGCTGCATCGAGTCGAGCACGGCCATATCCATCTCGAGGTTCGGATCCAGGACGTGGGCGCGCGCGCGTCGGATTACCTCCGGCTTGGCGCCCGTGTACTTCACCATCAGCTCGATGTTACGCTCCTGCTTCCAGCCGTTGTCCAGGGCGAGATCGCGCGCGGCCTTGAGATAGGCGACCATCACCTTGTGGGCGAGCTCCGGATTCTTTGCCGCCCAGTCCTTGTTCCAGAAGATCGCCGTGATCGGCGTGGCCTTCGCGCCGACGGGGCGCGGCAGCGGCCGCACCGCCACCCCGCGCTCCTCGGCCAGGGTCGGGAAGGGCTCCGTGAGAATCGCCGCCTCGACCGCGCCCGACTCGAGCGCGGGCACCATGTCGGGGAAGGGCATCGTCTTGACCTGGACGTCCTTCAAGCCGAGGCCGTCTCGCTTGAGCGCCTGATCGAGCATCCACTCGACGGCAGCACCGCGAATGTTCAACGCGACCGGCTTGCCCTTCAGATCGCCGATGCGCTTGATCTCTTTTTCCCAGGTCGCCTTGCGCACGGTGAAGTAGTCCTCGACGTAGCCCGAGTGGAGCGGGGCCACGAACTCGACGGGCAGGGATGACGCGACGGCGTTGAAGCCGGCTGCGCCCATTCCGGTTCCGCCCATGTTGAGCTGACCGGTGGCCACCTGCGAGAGGATCTCGGGCCCTCCGCTCAGCCGCACGATCTCCACGCCGATGTCGGCGGCGGGCAGGTGCCGGTCGGCCATGATGTAGAGGGCGGCGAACGAGTCGGACGGAATGTAGCCGACCTTGACCACGGGCTTCGTCTGCGGCGACACCGGCGCGGCGGCCGCGAGGACCGCCAGCACGATCGTGGCCAACCAGACTCGCGGTCTAGAGGTCAGGCTCATCGACGCCTCCGTGTATACGGTCGCGTTCGGAGTGGGTTGCGCTGATCAGCCGAGGGACTGGACGATTCGGGTGATTTCGCCCTGCTTCGGCATGCGGCCGGTCTGACGCCGCGAGAAGACGGTGCGGCCGTCGACGAGCACTGTCAGCTCTCTGAGGCCACCCCAGCTGATTTCCGCGGGCACCTGAAGCGTCGACCGGAGCTCGTCGCGGAGGCGTACCGCCTCTCGCCTCAGATCCAATCAGAGTGCGCAGCGCCTGATCTCGATATTCAACACCCGCGTTTTAGACCACATCGCGGACGAAGGCAAGCGTCTTGACGCCCCGCTCGCGCCGCTATATATCCCTCGCCATGACCGGTCGCTCGAGGCGGCAGGAACCTTCGACGTCGCTGCGCGGTTACTCGCCCAGCATCCTGCGGCGCCGGCCGTACAGGCGGCGTCGGTCGCGGCGTTCAACCCACGAGGAGGAGATCCATGAGACGGAAACGGCTCGTGTCCCTGGCCACCGGCGCGGTACTGGTCCTCGGCGCGTCGACGGTGAGCGCGCAGCAACCCGCGGCGCCCCCGCCGCCACCGCCGTCGTACGGCACCCCCATCACACTCGAGCAGGCCAAGAAGGTCATGGCCGGCGCGGAAGCCGAGGCGAAGAAGAACAACTGGAACGTCGTCATCGCGGTGCTGGATTCGGGCGGCAACGTCGTCATGCTGCAGCGGATGGACGGCGCGCAGTTCGGCAGCATCGAGGTCGCGAAGGACAAGGCCTACTCGGCCGTGGCGTTCCGTCGCCCCACGAAGGCGTTCGATGATGCGCTCGCCCAGGGTGGAGCCAACCTGCGCATCCTCAGGCTGCCCGGCGCGAGCCCCCTCGAGGGAGGCATCCCGATCGTCTCAGGATGGCAAGCTGATCGGCGCGGTCGGTGTCTCCGGTGTTACCTCCGCTCAGGACGCCCAGATCGGTCGAGCCGGAATCGAAAACCTGAAGTAGCCCGACGAGCGGCGGGCCGCGTCGAGTAGCCTTCGCACCCGGCCCGGCCCGCCGCCGGCGACGTCCGAGTGTCACGTCTCGACCCGGGCATCCCGCCCTCGGTGCGCAGCGCCCGGCCGCGCGAAGGATATACAATCCCCGCGCCGCCGAGCGGCTCACACAGCGATGCCCATGCGCGATCCCAAAGTCCTCGTCAGCAACGTCAGCGTCACGTTCGAGAGCCACGGGCGCTCGGTCGTGGCGCTCGATCGGATCTCGCTCGAGGCGCGGGCTGGCGAGTTCCTCTGCATCGTCGGACCGAGCGGGAGCGGCAAATCGACGCTGCTTCGCGTCCTGGCGGGCCTGCATCGTCAGAGCGCCGGCGAGGTCCGCATCCAGGCCGATCATCCGGGGACCCCGCTGACGGCGATGGTGTTCCAGGAGCACGCCCTGCTGCCGTGGCGCACCGTGCGCGACAACGTCACGTTCGGCCTCGAGAACCGCGGCGTCGCGCGCGCCGAGCGCGAGGCGCGCGCCCGGGAGATGCTGGCGATGGTCGGGCTCGCGCGGTTCGCCCAGCACTATCCGCACCAGCTCTCGGGCGGCATGAAGCAGCGCGTGGGCATCGCCCGCGCGCTCGCGAACGACCCGGAAGTTCTCCTGATGGACGAGCCGCTGGCCGCGCTCGACGCCCAGACGCGGACGATCATGCAGGAAGAGCTGCTCCGGATCTGGGCCACGCTCGGCAAGACCGTCGTGTACGTCACCCACTCGCTGGAGGAGGCGCTGCTGCTCGGCGATCGCGTCGTGCTCCTCACGGCGCGGCCGGGGCGGGTGAGCCAGATCTATCCCGTCGATCTCGGCCGGCCGCGCGGGCTCGAGGTGCGGGCCTCGCCGGCCTACGGCGCGCTCCTCGAGAAGATCTGGGCGCAGCTTCGTGAAGAGGTCGTCCGCGCGATGGCAGACGATCGGGGCTCCGATCCCGGGACGGCCCGCGCATGAAGGCGCTCGGCCGCTGGCTCGCCGAGCACTGGATCACGATCGGCTCGCCGATCGCCCTGCTGCTCGTCTGGGAGTGGGCGAGCGCCACCGGCGTGCTGCGCGCGGCCTTCTTTCCGCGTCCGACGACGATCGCCGTCCACCTGCGCGATCTCACGCTCGACGGCACGCTCTGGGGCCACACCGCGACGACGCTCGCGCGCATCGGCTGGTCGTTCGCGCTCGCCGCGGTCCTCGGCGTGGCGGCGGGGCTCGCGATGGGGCTCTGGCGGCGGCTGCGCGAGGGGCTCGATCCGCTCTTCGCGGTGATCTACCCGATCCCGAGCGTGCTGTTCCTGCCGCTCGTGAGCTTCCTGGTTCCGGCCGGTGAGATCGCGCTGATCGTCACCACCGCGGTGACCTCGTTCTTCCTGATCGCGTTCACCACCACCCACGGCGTGCGACAGATCGACCGTCTCGTCGTCGAGGCGGCGCTGCACTACGGCGCGCGGGGCTGGCGGCTCTTCGCCGCGGTGCTCCTGCCCGGGGCGCTGCCGTTCATCTTCACCGGGCTCCGGCTCGGCCTCGGCTTCGCGCTGATCGTCGTCGTGGCGGTCGAGATCGTGTCGGCCAGCCGAGGGCTCGGCGCGCTCCTGTGGCTGTCGTGGCAGGTCCTCAAGGTCGAGGACATGTACGCGACGTTCTTCGTCATCGCGCTGCTGGGCGCGCTCCTGTCCTACGGGCTGGCGGCGCTGCGCGCGCGACTTCTACCGTGGGTGCCCGACGTGGGGGATCGCTAGGTGGGCGTGGCGGTGCCGGCGGCCGTGCTCGTGCTCTGGGAGATCTGCTCGCGGCTCGCGATCGTCTCGCCGCGCTACTTCCCGGCGCCCTCGACGATCGCCTGGACCCTGGCGGACCGCTTCGTCGCGGGGGACCTCGGCACCGACTCGCTCGTGACCCTGACCCGCCTGGGTTTCGCGTTCGCGCTCGCCGCCGTGCCGGCGGTCCCGCTCGGCCTGCTGATGGGCATCGCGCGGCCGGTGCGTGATTTCGTCGAGCCCTACCTGGCGTTCATCTTTCCGGTACCGAAGATCGCCCTGCTCCCGTTCCTCCTGATCATTCTCGGAGTCGGCGAGCCGGCGTTCGTGCTGACCGGCGCGAGCTCGGCGTTCTTCCAGATCGTCATCAGCACGCTCGCCGGCGTGCAGACGATGGATCCGCGCCTTCTGGACGTGGGCCGCAACTACGGCGCCCGCGGGCCGCGTCTCTTCTGGAAGGTGATCCTCCCGGCCGCGCTTCCGGCCATCTTCACCGGTCTGCGGCTCGGCCTCGGGCTGGCGCTCGTCACCCTGGTCGCCGTCGAGTTCATCGCCGCGAAGTCGGGCCTCGGCCATCTCGTCTACCGCCACTGGCAGATGCTGAGCACGCCGGAGATGTACGCGGCCTTCGCGCTCGTCGGCGCGCTGGGCCTCGCGCTCACGCGCGGGCTCCGCGCCCTTCAGGCGCGCGTGCTCACGTGGCAGGACGACATGGGGGTGTAGCCGGTCCGCTCAGGCTCGAGACGCCTCGCCCGGTTGGACCAAAGTCGCATTGCCCTCGGCGCCACCCCAGCCTACGGTCCGGTGAGCCGGCCGCTTGCGCTCGACTCACTAGTCTCGTGGAAGCGGTCCAATGCCCCTCAACCTGAGTCACGGCGGGAGATGCCCATGAGAAGCAAGGCTCGATTGATTCGTTCACTCGCCGCATGCTGGATGATCGTCGCCTTCCAGGCGGTCGGGCCCCTTCTCGGCGACTGCGTAGAGGCGCAGGCACCTCGCGCGAATCCGCCGGCCACGAAGGTCGAGCTACTCTTCGTGCAGAATGGCGCTTCCGGCACCTTCGATGGCAAGACGCTGACCCTGAAGGGCGTGGGGCCGACGCTCTACTTCTCGGATCGGCCGGAGCGAATCACCGGGCATCTCAGCACGTCAGAATTCGTCGGTCACTGGACCAAGGGAGCTGACAGCTTTGCTACCAATCCTCCGAATGCGACCCTATCCATCCTCGGCGCAAAGGACGTCCGCAGCGCCGTCGTCGTCCTGACGAACCCCAAGCTAGACGGCAACAATCTCTCCTACAGCGTCAAGGTTCTCGAGGGCAAGCTTCCGGCCTCGTTCAAGGAGTCTTCGCTGTTCATCGACATCTTCGGGCGGTGGAGGATGGCCGCCGCTGGGATGGCGGTTGGGGAAGAACGGGGATACCAGGAAGGACAAGCCTCGGCCAGACCTCCTGCCTACGCCGCGCCCGCACCCGCTCCGGCGCCCTATGCCGCGGCGCCACCGGCCCCCGCACCGGCGCCCGCGCAGCCGGCGCCGGCGGCCGCGGCGGGCCTGACGGCCAGCCAGGTCTCAGCCGTGGCGAAGCTCAAGGAGCTCAAGTCGCTCATGGACTCGGGCGTGATCACCAAGGCTCAATATCAGGCGGATTCCCAGAAGCTCCTCGACGAGATCGTGAAGTGAGGCGCATCTGACCATAGAGACGCCGCGACAGGATCGTTTCGGAGAGGGCCCATCGATGGCGACACGACGCGACTTCATAGCCAAGGCCGCTCTGGCGACGGCGGCCGCTCCCGTCGGATCAGCGTTCGCGCAGGGCGGCGAGCAGATCGAGGCACTGTTCGTACAGAGCGCGACGAGCATGACGTACGACAAGGGCAGCGGCAAGCTCGTGCTGCGCGGGGTGAGCCCGGCCACCATCGTCTTTTCCGACCGGCCGAAGCGGCTCGCCGGGCACATGGACACGAAGGAGTTCGTGCCGTTCTGGAGCGAAGGCAAGGACAGCTTCGCGAAGGATCCGCCCAACGCGACGCTGTCGATCTTCGACGAGAAGGCGCTGACCCAGGTCGTGGCAACGCTCCGCAACCCGGCTCTGGCCGGCGACACCCTGACCTATGAGGTCCGGGTGCTGCAGGGTGAGATGCCGGCCAAGGGCGGGCTCGTCTCGGTCTTCATCGACATCATCGGCATGCCGATGACGCCGATCTCCTACGCCGGAGCCGCCCGACGCCGCGCCTTCTACTATCGTTAGCGATCAACCCACCGTCGTGGCGCCACCATGGCGTCAGGGGCACCGCCGGCACACAGGACGTCCAGGAACCCGAACGCGTCGCGAGCAGCCCGTTAGAATTCAGGCTCCAGGACGCGCGGCGACGTACACCCATGCTTGCCGGCCCGATGCGAGCGTCGCGGCCACGCGTTTGTAGTCGGCGACCTCGTATCGGTCGGCGCTGGCGAGCTCCTCGTCCGTGATCTCGAAGACGGTGCCCGCCACGCGGCTGTCGCTCCGGCCGTTGAATCTCACGATGGTGTGATCCGCCTTGCCGCTCGTGGCGACGACTTGCGGGTCCTCGATCCTGATCGAGGATTGCTCGAAACCCACGAGCTCGTCGCGTTGGCCTTGAATCACTCGGCCGAAGGTGGACCGCTGCACGTTTTCCTGCTGGAGGGTGCCGTACGAGAAGAGCAGCGGCATGGCGGATGCCTCAGAGAAGCGTGCAGGCTTCGTCGAACTCCAGGCGCGGGAGCTTCGCCATGACCTTCGACGGATCGCCGTGGCCGATATTACAGAGGAAGTTCGACTTGATCGCGGCCGTCCGGGAAGAACTCGGCGTCCACCTTCGCGTTGTCGAACCCGGACATCCCGCCGACGTCGAGCCCGACCGCGCGCGCGGCGATCATGAAGTAGGCGCCCTGAAGCGTGCCGTTGCGGAACGCGACCGTCTCGGCGAGCTTCGCGTTCGCCTCGTACGGGTTCTTCATCTCGGGCCGGTGCGGGAAGAGCTTCGGCAGACAGCTCGTAGAAGCGCGTGTCGTAGCCGATGATCGCGGTCACCGGCGCCGCCTTGGTCTTGTCGACGTTGCCGGGCGTGAGCGCGGGGAGCAGGCGCGCCTTGGCTTCGGGGGTCCGGATGAAGAGGATCCGCGCCGGGCACGAGTTCGCGCTCGTCGGGCCGGATCGCATGATCTGATAGATCGCCCGCAGCTGCTCGTCGGTGACGGGCGTCGGGAGCCAGCCGTTCTGGGTCCGCGCCTTGAGTAGATGAGGTCGAGAGCCTTGTCGTCGAGCGTCACGTTCGCGCCTCCTCCGTCCGTTCTAGCGCTTCTTCGCGTCCTGGATCGCCTGCCACACGCGCTCGGGCGTCGCCGGCATGTCGAGCTGGCGGACGCCGACCGACGCGAGCGCGTCGATGACCGCGTTGATCACGACGGGCAGGGCGCCGACCGTGCCGGCCTCGCCCGCGCCCTTGACGCCCAGCGGATTCAGCTTCGTCGGCACCGGGTTGCTCTCGATGTGCATGTCGGGAAAGTCGTCCCCGCGCGGCATCGCGTAGTCCATGAACGACGCCGTGAGCAGCTGGCCGGACTCGCGGTCGTACACGACCTGCTCCATGAGCGCCTGACCCACGCCCTGCGCGACGCCGCCGTGGATCTGGCCCTTGAGGGTCACCGGGTTGACGACGGTTCCCACGTCGTCGACGATCGAGTAGCTCACGATCGCGACCGCGCCGGTGTCGGGGTCGACCTCGACTTCGCACACGTGGCAGCCGTTGGGCCAGGTGCCCTGCTTGGGCGAGAAGGTCCCGGTCTCGTAGAGACCGGGCTCGACGCCCGGCGGCAGCTGATCGGGCTGGAAGGCGGCGCGCGCGACGTCCTTCAGCGCGACGGCGCGATCGGTCCCGACGACGCCGAACTTGCCGTCGGTGAACGTCGACGTCCGCCTCGGCCGCCTCCAGCAGGCGTGCCGCGATCTTCTTGCCCTTGGTGACCACCTTGTCGGCGGCCATCCAGAAGGCGGTGCCGCCGATCACCGTCGACCGCGAGCCCATCGTGCCCATGCCCAACGCCACCCGGTCCGTGTCGCCGTCGACGTAGAGTACGTCGGCAGGATCGAGGCCGAGCCGCTCGTTGAGGATCTGCTTGAAGGTGGTCTCGTGGCCCTGGCCCTGGTTCTTCGAGCCCATCAGCACGGTCGCGCTCCCGCTCGGAGCGAATCGGATCTCGGCGAACTCGGGCTGGGGCCCGGCCGCCTGCTCGATCGGATTGACGACGCCCAGGCCGCGCAGCTTGCCGCGCCGGCGCGACTCCTCGCGCCGCAGCGCGAAGCCGGCGACGTCGCCGAGCTTGAGGCCCTTTTCCATGTTCGCCGGAAAATCGCCGCAGTCGTAGGTCGCGCCGAGCGGGTTCTTGTACGGCATGGCCGAGCTCGGGATCAGATTCTTGCGCCTGAGCTCCACCGGATCGACGCCGAGCTCTCGTGCGGCGTCGTCGATCAGCCGCTCCAGGACGTACGTCGCCTCCGGCCGCCCGGCGCCGCGGTACGGGGCTGTCGAGTTCGTGTTGGTCATGACGCACGTCACGTGCACGTAGGCGGCCTCGAACGTGTAGACGCCGACCAGGGTGATCACGTTGCTGAACGTCGCGAGCAGGTTCCGATCCGAGGAGACATAGGCCCCGACGTTCGCGAGCGTGTGGACGCGCATGCCCAGGAACCGACCCTGGGCGTCCAGCGCCAGCTCGGCCTCGCTCACGTTGTCGCGTGCGTGCTCGTCGGCCAGGATGGCCTCGCGCCGCTCGCACTGCCAGCGCACGGGCCGGCCCAACTTGCGCGCCGCCCACAGCACCAGCTTGTGCTCGGGGTATTGCCAGCCCTTGGTGCCGAACGCGCCCCCGACGTCGCCGGCGACGACGCGGATCTTGTGCTCGGGCACCTTGAAGATGTTGCCGGCGAGCGCGTTCCGGACGCGGTGCGGGTACTGCACGTCGGCGTAGAGCGTGTAGCGATCCTCGTGCGGGTCGTAGACCCCGAGCGAGCCGCGCGGCTCCATGAACTGCGCGTGAACCCGGGTGATCACGTAACGGCGGCGGACGATGCGATGAGCCCTGGCGAAGACCGCCTCGGTCGCCGCGCGGTCGCCGGACTCGAAGATGCTGCTGATGTTGTCCGGGCACTCGTCCCACACCGGCGGCGCCCCGGATACCGTGGCGTCGGCCGTGGCCGTCACCGAGGGCAGGGGCTCGTAGTCGATCTGGACCAGGTCGGCCGCGTCCTCGGCCTGCGCCCGCGTCTCGGCGACGACCAGCGCGACCGGATCGCCCACGTAGCGCGCGCGGTCGCGCGAGAGGCCGCGGTGGGGGCGCGCGAACATCGGCGAGCCGTCCGGGCGCTTGCGCTTCAAGGTCATCGTCATCGTGCCCAGGCCCTCGACGTCGGCGCCCGTGAAGACGGCGAGAACACCCGGCGCCCGCAGCGCCGCCGCGGAGTCGATCCCGCGAATCCGCGCGTGGGCGTGCACCGAGCGCAGGATGACCGCGTGCGTCTGGCCCGGGATACTGACGTCGTCGAGGTAGCGACCGCGGCCCCTCAGGAGCCGGACGTCTTCGACCCGCTTGATCCCTTGTCCGATGCCGTACTGGCCCATCAGCGGCAATCTCCTCTCGTCACTGCGGCAAGAGGCGCGCGCCGGGCGCCGCGAACTCTTTCGGCCACACCACGACCCACTTGCCGTCCTGCACCTGCTTCACCCTGGAGAGATCGTCACCGTAGTTGTTCGGGCCGTCGAACCGGAAGCGGCCCATGATCGTCTGGACCTGATTCTTCCTGAGCCACTGGGCCAGCGCCTTGTCGTCCAGGCTCTTGGTCGCGGTCACCGACGCCTCGAGCATCTGCCAGGCGGCATACGAGCCGGCCGCCTGCGTGTCGACGTTCGTATAGGGCACGCCGGCCTTGGCGGCGCGCTCGTGGTAGACGGTCGCGAACTTGGCCGCGGCCGGGTTGTTCGTGAACGGGGGGTGCTCCTCGAAGAACGTGTGCGAGAGCGCCAGCTTCGCGTCCGGCGCCGTCGCCATCGGGCCGGGCGCCGGGAAGAGGTGGTAGTGCCGGCGCGGCGTGTAGTCGAGCCGCTTGAGCTCCTCCAGGACGAGGTTGCCATCGAGGCCCAGCGCGCCGACCCACAGGAGATCCGGGTTGGCGTCCTTGATGCGAGCGGCGATCGGGCCGAAGTCGCGCGTGCCGAACTCGTACTCGAGATAGAGCACCACCTTGAGCCCGCGCTGCGCTGCCACGTCGCGCGCGCCCGAGGACTGGAACTGCGCCGACGGGAACTTGCTGGTGACGATCGCGACCGTCTTGGGCGGGTTGGCGGTCGAGGCCACGGCGTCGAACAGGATGCCCGGCACCGTACGATTGGGCTCGGGCCCGAAGGCCGCGGCCGGAAACTGCATGTCGTACTTCGCCAGATGCGGCATCCCGAAGCTGTGGTGGATCAGCATCTTCTGATGGCGCTGCGCCACCCCCATCGCGGCGATGATCGCGCCGGTCGCGTAGGGGCCCATCAGCAAGTCGACCTTGTCGACCGTGATGAGCTTCTCGTAGAGGTTGCGCGTCACCTCGGGCTTGGACTGATCGTCGAGCACGATCCACTCGACGGGCCGGCCCAGCAGGCCGTTGCCGCGATTCAGCTCCTCGACGTAGATCTCGGCGGTGATCTTGTGCAGGAGCGCCGTCGCGGCGAGCGGTCCGGTCAGGGCGAGCGTGCCGCCGATCTTGATCGGCGGGCCCGAGGGCGCAGCGACGGCTCCCAGGACGAAGGCGGCGACGAGGACGGCGGCGAGCGCGGCGGTGAGACCCGTGGTCTTTCGCGAAAGGATCATGTGCCTCCTCCGTAACGTGGAACGTCGCGCCGGATCAGCCGTCGTCGCGCCGATCGGGAGCTACGTCAGACGTCGGCGGGCGGTGCGCGAGCGATCGGCGCGAGCCTAACCGGGCGAGGAGGCGGGAGTCAAGGGGACGGCGGTCGAGAGGGCCGCTGTGGATCAGCGCGACGACGTCGCCGCTAGCCCGCCCCGCAGCTGGGGCAGCTCGACCGGCTTGCGGAGCACCGTCACCACGCCCTCTTCGATCCGGTAGCCGCGTGTGTCGTCGTCGAAGCTCGTGATGACGATGGCGGACGTGTGGGGCTCGTAGCGCCGCGCGCACCGCAGAAGGTCCAGCACATTCAAGGCCACGTGGCGCTCGGACTGGACATTGTCGTCTAGCAAGATCAGATCGTAGGGCCTGGCGAAGATCGACGCGAACCCCGCCCATAGGTCCTCGGCCACCTCGACATCGTGACCGTCACCGGACAGGATCGCCCGCAACCCTTCACGGGCGTGACGCTCCTTCTCCACCACGAGAATACGCAGCGACATGCAAGCTCCTGCTCATGACAATGAGCAACGACCGTGCCCATCTTGCCCGCGCGGCCGCGGCGGACCGTAAATAGCCGAAACCTCGACCGCGATCGGACGTGGACAGAGCTCAGGCGTGCGGGGCGGCGTGAAAAAACTACCCGTACGACTTACTTGGTGGCGTTACTTGGTGGCGCCGGCGAGGTCGTCGGTCAGCGCGCGAGCCTTGCTGGCGAGGTTCGCCGCGCGCTGATAGTCGCGCTGGTCGAGAGCGGCTCGGGCCTGGTCCAGGATGTTCTTGGCGGTGCGCAAGGACTCCTGCTGAGGCGGCTTCATCGGGCGCCCTTCCAGCTCGCCCACGATACGCGTGATGTCGCCGATGCTCTGGCGTGTACTTTCGAGAAGCCGCTGCTCTTCCGCGGCCGGCACTTCCGGCCGAAGCGGGCCCGCCGGCGTGGGCGGGATGGTTCGGGGCGTAGCTTGGACCGGTGACGTCGCCGGGCTGGCTGTGCTCGGGGGTGCCGCCGGCGCCGGCGAAGGCGCGCCGGGTCGGGCCGTGGTGGAGGCGGCCGGCGGTGGCGCCGGGCTGGGCGGGCTCGGGGATGCTGCCGGCGCCGTCGGCGCTGCCGGGGCGTTCGGACTCTTGGCGACCTCGGTCGTGGCGCAGCCGGACAGGACCAGGAGCGCCGCGGCCGCGCGCAGAAGGATCCGCGCGATCACATCGGCACGCTTCCCGACACCACCGGCAGCGTCAGGATCATCACCGTACCGCGGTTCACTTCGGACTCGACGTCGATCCGGCCGTCGTGCATCTGCGCGATGCGGTAGACCATCGAGAGTCCGATGCCCGAGCCCTGCGACTTCGTCGTATAGTAGAGGCGGAAGATCTTCTCGAGGTCCGGCGCCGGAATACCGACACCCTCGTCCGCGACGCGGATCTCGACCGCGCCGTCGGGACCCAGACGCGCGCCGAGCGTGACCGTCCCGCCTTTCGGCATCGCCTGGATGGCGTTGGCCACGAGATTCGTGAGAGCCTGCCGCAGGAGCTCGGCGTCCCCGGCGGCCGGTGGCAGCTCGGGCACCACGTCCTCGACGATGCGGGCTCCGGCACGGGCCGCCTCGGGCGCCATCAGGCGCGCGACCTCCGAGAGCAGGGCTTCCACCCGGACCGGCGCCAGCCGAATCTCCTCGGGGCGCACGAACTTCAGGAAGCCTTGGACGACACGGTCCAGCCGCACGATCTCCTGGGCGATCACGTCCACGTTCTCGCGCACGGCCGGCTGGCTCCCCCCCAGACGCGCCTTCAAGAGCTCGAGGTGGATGCGCATCGCATTGAGCGGATTCTTGACCTCGTGCGCCACGCCGGAGGTGAGCCGCCCCAGCGCCGCGAGCTTCTGCGAGTACGTCACGAGCGATTGCACCGCGCGGACCGGATCGAGGTTCCGGAGCGCGAGCACGCCGCCGCCGGCGCGATTGCCATCGGGAATGCGATAGCTCGAGATCGCCAGCTCACGAGGATGTCCGTCGGGCCCGCGCACCTTCACGGCGGCGTTTCGCCGCTCGACGCCGGCGTCGAACAGCTCGGTGACGACCGGGGCCAGCGGGTGATCGGCCGCCAGGACGCTTCCGGCGGCGTCGCCGCCGTCGAGCGACTGGCCGAGCAGCCCCTCCGCCGCCTGGTTGCAGAACACCACTTCGCGCTTGGCGTTCAACACGACCAGCGCATCCTCGAGGCTGTCGAGGATCCCTTCCATCCGGGCCCGGTCGCTCTGCCAGTGCGATTGCTCGGCGTGCACCCGCTCGCCCAGCTGATTCACGCGGGCCGCGAGCTCGCCGAGCTCGTCGTCGCGCGTCAGCTCGACGGTGGCCCCGTACTCGCCGCGGGCCAGCCGCTCCATCCCCACGGCTATCTTTTTCAGCGATCGCAGCAGGAGGTGGCCGACGACGAGCCCGACCGCGACGGCGATGCCGAGCGCGACGAGCGCGACCGCCAGGCTATAGAGCGCGGCGTGGGTCAGCTCCTGTTTGACGAGACTGGTGGAGACGCCGACTCGCACGGTGCCGAAAGGACGCTCGCCCAGTCGCATCGGCACCTGCGCCTCGTACACCTCCGGCTGGCCGAAGAGCGACGCGACGGTCGCGAAGGTCGACCGGGTTTTCAGCCGCTCGAGGCTCTCGCGCGGCAGCAGGATCTCACCCTGGAGCTTGGGATCACTGTGGGCGAGGATCCGATCCGCCGGATCGACGACGGCCGCGTAGACGACCGTCCGCGAATAGCCGACCATGCCTTCGAGCAGGGCGCGAATGCCCGGATCCTGCTGCAGGCGAGTGGGTGAGGGCGCCGGGAGCGCGGCCACGACGCGCGAGCTCTGGTGATAGAGCTGTCGCGCCAGCATGGTGCCCTCGTCCGCCGCCGCGCCGAGCGCCAGGGTGGCCACGTTCGCCAGATGCGCGATCGTCGACGCCACGACGACGAGCAGGACCACGACGGCGAGCGCCAGGACCTGCCGCGCGCGAAGCGTCAGACGCATGCGCCCTCAGGCGTTGTATTTATGGAGCTTGTTGTGCAGCGTCTTGAGGCTGATGCCGAGGATCTCGGCGGCGCGGGTCTTGTTGCCTCCGGTTTGCTTGAGGGTTCTCAGGATCAGCTCGCGCTCGGCGTCGTCGACGGTCGTACCGATCGGCAGCACCAGGTCGGCGTCGGAGGCCGTCGTCATCGGCTCGGTCGGCGCTCCGAGCGGCGGCAGATGCTCGGCCCGGACGATGTCGCTCCCGCAAACGATCACCGCCCGCTCGATCACGTTGCGCAGCTCCCGCACGTTGCCCGGCCACCGGTGGCGCCGAAGCACGTCGAGCGCGCTCTCGTCGACACCCCGGACGGCGCGGCCGTGGCGGTCGTTGAATTCCTCGACGAACGCCTGCGCGAGATCGGACAGATCCTCAAGCCGGTCGCGCAGCGGCGGCAGCGAAATGGCGAAGACGTTGAGCCGATAGTAGAGGTCTTCGCGCAACGTGCCGTCCTGCAGCGCTTTCGCGGGCTCCTTGTTGGTCGCCGCCACCACGCGGACGTTGACGTGGATCTCGGCCTTGGCGCCGAGCCGGCGGAACTGCCCCTCCTGGAGCACGCGCAGGAACTTCGCCTGGGTGCCGGGCTGCATCTCGGCGACTTCGTCGAGAAACAGGGTGCCGCCGTCGGCGAGCTCGAAGCAGCCCTGACGGCGCTCCACGGCGCCGGTGAACGAGCCCCGCTCGTGACCGAAGATCTCGCTCTCGAGCAAGGTCTCCGGAATCGCCGCGCAGTTGACGGCGACGAACGGCCCTCGGCGGCGCGGTGACAGCTCGTGGACCGTGCGGGCCACCAGCTCCTTGCCGGTCCCGCTCTCACCGGCGATGAAGAGCGTCGCGTCGGTCGGCGCGGACACTTCGACCTGGCGCATGACCTCCATCATGCCGCGCGAGCTGCCGAGCAGCCGGCCGAACGCCCCGCGCTGCCGGAGCTGTCGGCGCAGCAGCTGGACTTCCCGCGCGGTCTCGGAGCGCTCCAGGGCCCGATCGAGCAAGAGCTGCAGGCGCGTCGGGTCGACGGGCTTGGTGAGGTAGTCGTACGCGCCGTCCTTGATCGCCTGGACGGCGGTCTCGATGCTTCCCTGACCGGTCAGGAAGACCACCGCCGTGGTCGGAAAGTCGCGCTTGAGCCGCGTGAGCAGCTCCAGGCCATCGATCCCGGGCATGACCAGGTCGGCAATCACGAGATCGGGAGCCCGAACGGCGGCCTTGTCGAGAGCTTCCTGACCGTCGCCGGCCGCGGAGACGTCGTAGCCCCACATCGTCAGGAGCTCCTGGAGCCCCTTGCGCGAGGCAGGCTCGTCGTCGACGACCAGGATTCGATGATCCTTCATTCGATCCGCATGGCCGAAACGCTCCGTCGCGACGGAAGTTCCCGACGCCTCGGACGGGCTGGCCGACGCGGTCGAGTCGGGCCGCGAGCCACCCGGGGGGGTGACGTTCGGGGCCTCAGTGTACCCCAGGGAACTCTTGCTCATGACGTCGCGATAGCGGCGCGCACCGGCCGGGCGTGAACGAGCCGGAGCTGCGAGCTTCGCCGCGACGGAATCGTCCATTCGAGTCGCGCCGGGAGCTCGATCAGATGGCCACAGGGACCGAGCGTGATCGACATCAACTCGTCCCGATTCTCCTTCCAATCTTCCACCCACCGGAGCGCGTGACAACGTCCGCACATCATGGTCTTTGTCGGATTCATTGGTCCCTCGCGTTCTCAGGAGCCTCGTCATCGTGATCCTCGTCTGTCGCGACCGTCGCCAGAACCACCGTGTCCTGAAGGACCTGAATCGCGTCGACTCGAACGCGCGAGAAACCCATCGCGACCGCGCCGCGCAGACAGGTATCGAACGCCTCCCTCAAGGCCTGCTTGACGGCCGGCTCGGAGCGATCGTTTAGGCTCACCGTTGTCTGCATGCGGACCTCGCGAGTCCAGGCGGGCGACGCACCAACGACAACCGCCGCCACGACCAAAAGAGTTACGAAGCCCGCGAGTCTGCGCACGGTGTCCCTCCCGTTTGGACCCCCAGCCGGTTCGCCGGTATCGCCCGGGTGAGCATCGGTCGTGCCAGGGGCGCTCGCTCGATTTGTAACCTATTGACTCTGAAGATTTTTAGCTTATAAATGCCTGAGCGATGAGCAGGATTTCCCCGAGTTCTGGCAAGAAATACGTTGTAAGAATTACACGAATGTCCACGGTCCCGTCAGGATCGCAACGCTCAGCGGTCGGGCTGGGGCGCCTTTTCCTTGGGCTCGCGGGCGGGACGTCGAAACCAGTCCGTCACGCGATTCCATCCGTCGACGACGTGATCGATGACGCCGCGGTGCTCGCCGCACAGTGGCGGCTCCGTGCTAGTCAGGAACGCTTCGCGCACGACGACGGGACAGGCGCGAGCGGCCCGCTTGCCGTTCGTGACGTCGACGTCCGAGAACGAGATGCCGCTGGGCAGCTCGAAGTCCGACTGCGGGTAGGCGTCGAGCGCCTGCTTCATGAAATCGACCCAGATCGGCAACGCCGCCTTGGCCCCGCTCATCCCGTGCGGCTCGCCGCTGTCGAAGCCGACCCACACCAGCGCCAGGAGCCGCGGGGTGTAACCCACGAACCACGCGTCGCGGCCGTCGTTGGACGTGCCGGTCTTGCCCGCGACGACAGCGGGCAGCCCGCTCGTGCGCACCGCGCTGCCGGTCCCTGACGTGACGACGCCCTTGAGAAGCGACGTCACCAGCCAGGCTTCCGCCGGCGATACGACGCGCACGGTCTCCTCGGGGCCAGACGGTTTGACCTCCTCGTCGCCGAACTGAACGCCGCGGATCCCCGACACGGCGGCCGGCCGGGCTCCCGCGTTGGCCAGGGGCAGATACGCCCGCGCCAGTTCGAGCGGCGTGACCTCGAAGGCTCCGAGCGCCATGGCGGGCACCGGGGCCAGCTGACTCTCGAGGCCGAGGGCCCGCGCCATCTCGATCACGTTCGGCAGCCCGACCGTCAGCGCGATGCGGACGGTCGCCGAGTTGAGCGACTGCTCGAGGGCCTGCCGGACCGTCACGATGCCTTCGTACCGGTCGTCGGAGTTCCGCGGGCTCCACGGCTCTCCATTGGACTCCAGGGTGATCGGCAGATCCTCGACGCGTGAGGCCGCGGTGAAGAACGGCGCGCCGTCGCCGGCGCGGAGCGCGGCGAGATACACGATCGGCTTGAAGGCCGATCCGGGCTGGCGGTGCGCCGAGGTCGCGCGATTGAACTGGCTGGCCAGATAGTCTCGACCCCCGACGAGCGCGCGGATCTCGCCGGTGGCCGGCTCGACCACGAGCATGGCGACCTGCAGGCGCCGGCCTGGATCGCGACGATACCCGGGCGGAAGGCTCGACTCCAGCCGATCGAGACCGCGCGCCGCCGCCGTCTCGGCGAACCGCTGCAGGCTGAGATCGAGCGTGGTCGCGATGCGAACGCCGCGCACGCGCGACACGCCCGTGTCGAAGCGCTGCTCGACCTCCTGGCGCACGAAGTCGACGAAGTACGGTGCCGATTGCCCCGGGCTCACGAGCGAGCGCACCTGCACGGGCGCGCGGCGCGCGCGCTCGAATTCCTCGGGGGCGATCATTTTCAGATCGCGCATCTGGGCGAGCACGATGTTGCGGTGCTCGCGTGCCCGATCCGGGTTGACGACCGGCGAGTAGAGGTTCGGGCCGCGGATGATCGCGGCGATCAGGGCCGCCTCGGGCGTCGTCAGCTGATGGACCTCCTTGCCGAAATACGCGCGCGCCGCCGAGCCGACCCCCCGGATCGCGATCGGCCCGCGCTGCCCCAGGTAGATCTCGTTCAGGTAGGCCTCGAGGATCCGCTCCTTCGAATAGCGCGCCTCGATCAGCGCGGCCAGCCACGCCTCGCGGAGCTTGCGGGTCAGGGTGCGCTGCGGATTGAGGAGCCGGACCTTGACCAGCTGCTGCGTGATCGTGCTGCCGCCTTCCTTGACCCGTCCCGCGCGCAGGTTGGCCCAGGCGGCGCGGAGCAGCGCGCGAGCGTCGACGCCGCCGTGCTCGAAAAATCGATGGTCCTCGGCGGCCAGCACGGCGTTGATCAGCACCTTCGGAGTCTCGTCCAGGCGGACGGGCTTGTGCTCTTCACCCGGCCGATCGGTCGCGCTCGCGAGCACCTCGGGCTCGAGCGCCAGGCCCGGGACCTCCTGGCCCGCGCGAGTGACCTTCGTGATCCGTTCGTCGACGACGTGAAGACGGATCAGCTGCGCACCGGCCGCGCTTGACTCGTCGATTCCGCGGAGATAGATCTCCCAGGTCGCCCCGGAGCGCCGGAAGAGGCCGGGCGAAGGCGGGACCGATCGTGTCTCTTTATATCCGAGGCGGGCGAGGGTGTCCGCGAGCTTGATGCGCTGGACGTGCACGCCCGGAGCGAGCGCCTGTCCGGCGGCATAGATGAACGTCGCGCGACGGGCGTCCGCGCGCTCGAACCTCGTGAGCTCGATCACGGAGTAGACAACCGGCGCGCAGACCGCGGAGGCGATCGCGACAACCAGAGCCAATCGTCTCCAGCGGCGGAATGGCCCGATCAATCTCACTCCGAGTCTACCAGGGTGGTCGGGCGAAGCTACGAGCGGGGCGGAGCGAGCGGATCCGGTCTGCCGAGCGCCGCGGCGACGGTCCGGTGCAGCTGCCCGAGGCCGACCGGCTTGGCCACGTACGCGAAGGCGCCCATCTCCATGGCCTTGGGCTTGAGCGCCGCATCCGGGCTGCCCGAGATCATGATGACGCGGATCGCCGGATCGAGGGCGAGAATGCGCTCGAGCACCTGCACGCCGTTGAGGCCTTCCATCATAACGTCCAGCACGACCACGTCCGGACGGTACTGCGAGACCGCGATGAGGGCGTCACCGCCGTGCGCCGCGGCGTCGACGGCGTAACCGGCTTCGGAAAAGTACTTCGTGAGGATGGTGACGAGGTCCGGCTCGTCGTCGACCACGAGAATGCGGCCCGGTATCGGAGTGTCGCGCATCGCCCTACGATTATCGCTCTTGCGGCCTCACGGTCGTAAGGGGATTGCTCGGGGCCCGCGAAACGGGCCAAGCAGTAGAATCCTCAGATGGTTCGAACCGCCCGGAACGGCACAGGGGTCATGCGACCGGCTTCGCCTCCTCCGGCTCGACGGGAGCGCTCAGATCGTCGGGGACCGTCCCCTGGTCGAGCCAGTGCGAGTGCCCGCACAGACAGCATTTCCACCGCAAACGAGTGGTGGCGAGGCACGCGAAGCGCCGGGCCTCGGAGATATGGGATTTGTCGAGCGTGAGCGGGCCACCGCATCGGCACGTCATCATCGGAGCACCTCCGCTCCGCGGCACAGGTGCATCCTTTGGGCCAGCGATAAGCCTACGATTCCATTGTGGTCTCTGCGGATGCGGGCAGGGCGGATTGGCAATGGCGGGAAGGGCAGGTGACCGCCCTCGTCACGCCGCGGGCTCGGCGTCGTCGTGAGCTCGACCCGGCTCATCGAAAGGCTCCAGGCACTCTACCCCGAGGCTTCCAGGCGGAGCCTCAAGCAGTGGCTCACGAGCTCGCGAGTTCGCGTCAACGGCGCCGTCGCCGTGCGTGGGGACGTCGAGGTCGCCGTTGCGGACCGGATCGAGCTGGCTTCGGCGGCACCCCCCGCGTGCCCGGCGCCGCTGCGACTCGTTCACGAAGACGAGGACCTCCTCGTCATCGACAAGCCATCGGGTCTCTTGACCATCGCCACCGAGACCGAGCGTGAGCGCACCGCCTACCGCCTCCTCCGCGACTGGGTCGCGAGCCGCGGGGCGCCTTCATCACGGCTCTTCATCGTCCACCGGCTCGATCGCGAAACCTCGGGCCTCATCGTGTTCGCCAAGTCGGCGGCCGCCCAGGAGCACCTCCAGGCGCAGTTCGCCGCGCGCACCGCCGAGCGCGTCTACGTCGCCCTCGCCGAAGGCGTGATGCGCCAGGCCGAGGGCTCGCTGGTCTCGCGTCTGGTCGAAGATCGCGCGCTCCGCGTGCGGGTCGCCGCGCGTGGAGGCGGCAAGGAGGCGATCACGCGCTATCGCGTCCTCGAGCGTCGGCGAGCCGCTACGTTGCTCGAGCTGCGGCTGGTGACGGGACGGCGCGCGCAGATCCGGGCGCAGCTCGCCGCGGCGGGTCACCCCATCGCCGGCGACCTTCAATACGGCGCCCGAACGGATCCGATGAAACGGCTGGCGCTGCACGCGACCCGCCTGGCGTTCGCGCATCCTCGCGGCGCGCGCGTCAGCTTCGACAGCCCGCCGCCGCCATTCGGCCGCCGCGCCTGACGGCCGGTGCTATGATCCCGCTGGAAATCGCATGAACGCTCCTGAGCACCGTGTCACCGCGGAGGTTGCCGGTCTCGCGGCCGCCGTCGAGCGGGTGGCGGTCGACCTCGCCATTGGCGAAGAGCCGTCGGGCTTCGCGCTGGCGCTCGAGGGCGACGCGAGCCCGGCCGAGCCCCGTGACTGACTGGACGATCCAGAGCCTGGCGCGCGAGATCGCCGCGCGCAAGGTGTCGCCGGTCGAGGCGACACAGGCCTGCCTCGACCGCATCGCGCGGCTCGACGGCCGCATCCACGCGTTCATCACGCTCGACGCGGAGGGCGCGCTGGCGAGCGCCCGGGGCCTCGAAGCCGAGCTCGCGGCCGGCCGTAACCGCGGCCCGCTGCACGGCGTGCCGCTCGCGTACAAGGATCTCTGTCATATCCCCGGCCTGCCGACGTCGTGCGGCACCAAGACGCGCGAATACTTCACGGTGCCGAGCGAGTGCACCGCCACGGCGCGGCTGCGCGAAGCGGGCGCCGTGACCCTGGGCAAGCTCAACATGACGGAGCTGGCGATGGGCCCGTTCGGAGACAACGCCCACCACGGCGACGTGCACAACCCGTGGAAGCCCGGACATTGCGCCGGAGGCTCGAGCAGCGGCTCGGCGGCCGCCGTGGCCGCCGGATTCGCGCTCGCGACGCTGGGCAGCGACACGGGCGGCTCCATCAGGCTGCCGGCCGCGTGCTGCGGCGTCGTCGGTCTCAAGCCCACGTACGGCCGCGTGAGTCGCGCCGGGGTGATGCCGCTGTCGTGGTCGATGGACCACCTGGGCCCCTTGAGCCGAACGGTCGCCGACGTGGCGCTGCTGCTCGAGATCGTCGCGGGGCCCGATCCCCGGGACGCGACGTCGAGCCGCCGCTCCGTTCCTTACTACCAGCGGATGCTCGAGAGCCCGATCGGCGGGCTGCGGGTCGGCGTCCCGGAGAACTTCTACTTCGACGGGATCGACCCCGCGATGGACGCCGCGGTCCGGGCGGCCGCGGACGTTCTCGCCCGTCTCGGCGCGGTCGTCACGCCTGTTCGCGTCCCCGATCCGCGGACTCTCACGGATATCGGCAACGTCATCTCGCGCTCGGAGGCGGCGTCGGTTCACACCCGCCTGGCCCGCGAGCGGCCCCACGAGCTTCAGCCGGCGGTCCGCGCGCGGCTCGAAATCGGCTTCCACATCTCGGCGCACGACTACCTGCAGGCGCTCCGCCTGCGTTCCCGCCTCACGCGGGAGTTCGTCGCCGAAGTGTTCGCCGAGGTCGACGTGCTGGTGGCCCCAGTGATCCCAGAGCCGGCGCCCGCCCTGGAGGCGGTGAAGGCCGGCTCCGTCGACGAGTTCGTGGCCCGGATGGGACGCTTCTCCAGACTCACGCGGCCGTTCAACACGCTCGGACTGCCCGCCCTCACGGTGCCGTGCGGATTCTCGGCCGACGGGCGGCCGCTGGCCCTGCAGATCGTCGGGCGCGCCTTCGACGAAGCGACGGCCCTGCGCCTCGGCCACGCCTACCAGCAGGCGACGGCGTGGCATCTCGAGGGTCCTCGGCTCTGACGGGCGTGAGCAAGACCCCGGTCGATCGTCCACGACTCTGGCCGGTCTTCCTCTCGTGCGTGGCCGCCTTCGTCACGATCGTCGCATTCTCGCTCCTGGCGGTAGCGGTCGTCCGATCGCAGTACCCCGACGTCCCTGACCGCGTCTCGCTCGAGGGTTTTCCAGGCCTCCTCGCCGGCAGCATCGCGTCGTCCTCGGCCTTCCTCTTGACGACCCTGGTGGCCAGCGGCGGCCCGGCGCCCGCGGCGCTGCGTCTGGTCCCGGGACGCGAGAGCGGCCGCACCCTCGTGCTGGCGGTCGTCGGCATGCTGGCGCTCGGTCAAACGCTCGACTCGCTGACCGAGCTCACCGGACTGGCCCGGCACGGCAACATGGCGATGATCCGTAACGCGCTGGCCCAGGTCGCCGGACCCGATCTCTTCCTGGCCGTGCTCATCGTCGGCGTGATGGCGGGAAGCGCCGAGGAGATCTTTTTCCGGGGCTACATGCAGACGCGACTGGTCCAGCGCCTGCCGCGAGGCGTCACCGTGCTCATCACCAGCCTCTGCTTCGGAGTCTTCCACCTGGACTGGCTCCACGGATTGCTGGCGCTGATTCTGGGCCTGTACCTCGGCTGGCTCACGGAGCTGACGGGCAGCGCGCTCCCTGCGGTGGCGTGTCACGTGATCAACAACACCTTGTTCACGGTCCTCACGGCCACGTGGGGCACGGTCGGCGGATTCGAGCTCAACGTCGCGCTGGGCGCGGCCGGCGCCGTCGTGTTCGTCGGCGTGATCTTCGGCCTGCGGCGCGCTCCCAGCGGGCCGGCGGAGGGCGCCTGGCTCACGAGCGTGGCGGTGCGCGTCTGGAAGCGATTTCGGCGGTGAGCGGCGATCTGCGACAGCTGGCGGAGCTGTTCGCTGGCGCCCGGCGGTGCGTCGCCTTCACGGGCGCCGGGATCAGCACCGAGTCGGGCATCCCGGATTTTCGCAGCCCCGGCGGTCTCTGGGATCGGTTCGATCCGAGCGCGTTCACCTATCGGAGCTTCATCGGCAGTGTCGAGGGCCGACGTCGCTACTGGGCGCTGGGCCGCGTCACGTATCCCGTGGTCCGCGCCGCGCGGCCGAACGCCGCGCATCGTGCCCTGGCCGAGCTGTATGGCCTCGAGCGCCTGGACTGCTGTATCACCCAGAACATCGACGGGCTTCACCAGCGCGCCGGGCTTCCGCCGGACCGGGTGATCGAGCTTCACGGCAACGCGACGCGCACCCGTTGCCTCGAGTGCGGCGCCGCCTACACGCGCGACGAAGTGCACGTCTGGCTCGAGGCGAGCGACGAGGTGCCCGCGTGTCCGGGATGCGGCGGGATCGTCAAGCCGACCACGGTGCTGTTCGGCGAGGCGATGCCGGCGCCCGCGATGCGAGAGGCCGAGCGTCGGGCGCGGGCCGCCGACCTCTTCGTCGTCCTGGGCTCCTCGCTCGCCGTCTATCCGGCCGCGTACATGCCGAGCCACGCCAAGCACGCCGGCGCCACGCTCGTGATCGTGAACCTCGAGCCGACCCCGCTCGACGCGCAGGCCGACCTCGTGATCCGCGAGAAAACCGGCGTGGCCATGGCGGCGGTCGTCGAGGATGCCCGCGCGCGACTACCGCGGGCTCAGAAGACGATCGAGCCGGACGCGGCGCTCGGGCAGCGGCCGGCTCCGTGACGCTCGACGAGCTGGTCGCGCTGACACGGCAACGCCTCGCGACGCGAGAGCGCCGCGTCGTGCCGCCGGGCCCGCTCGTGCGGGCGGCGGTCCTGGTTCCGCTCATCGAGCGGGACGAGCCGTTCCTCGTGTTCGCCAAGCGAACCGACACGGTCGGCACCCACAGAGGCCAGATCGGGTTTCCCGGGGGGACCGTCGATCCCGGAGACGCCTCGCTGCTCGCGGCCGCCCTGCGCGAGTGCGAGGAAGAGATCGGGCTGCCGCGGGCGGCGGTCGAGCCGCTGGGCGCGCTCGACGACACCGAGACGTTCGCGACGAACTTCGTCATCACGCCGTGGGTCGGCGTGATCCGCGCAGCCCGTCGCGTGGCGGCCGGACGGCGAGGAGATCGAGCGGGTGATCGAGGTGCCGTTCGCGGCGCTCGCCGAGCCGGGCGGGCTCCGGGTCGAGCACTGGGAGCGAGACGGCGTGCGGCGTGCCGTGTATTTCTTCGACTACAACGGCGACACGATCTGGGGCGCCACCGCGCGGATCGTCAAGCACTACCTCGATCTGTTCGCCGGCCCACCGTGACCGGCCCGCCCTCGGACCAAAGGCCGTTCGACGGGCGCGGCCTCTGCGGCGGCTGCCGTCACGCGCGCCTCGTGACCTCGGCGCGGGGTTCCTCGTTCGTGATGTGCGGCTTGAGCCTCACCGACGACCGCTTCGCGAAGTACCCGCGGCTCCCGGTGCTCGCGTGTGGAGGCTTCGAGGCGCCCGAGCGGCCGCGAGAGGCTCAGGGCCACCAGAGATAGAAGAAGCCCGGGCCGGAGCCGACGACGGAGGCCAGCCGGGACAGACTCACGTCGAGGCTGCCGGCGGGCGCCTCGGAGCGCGCGTAGTAGGTCGCGCGATACTCCGAGGGGCGGTGATAGACGACCACCTTGGCCTCATCGGCCCCGATCGCCTTTCGCGTGAGCTCGAGCGCGTCGTCCATGTAGCCGACCCGATCGACCAGCTTGGCGTCGAGCGCCTGCTGCGCGGTGTAGACGCGGCCGTCGGCGAGCCGCTTGGCGGTCTCCACCGGGAGCTTGCGCGACTCGACGAGCCGCGCGAGGAACTGGTCCTGGAGGCCGTCGATGACGGACTGAAAAATCTGGCGCTCCTCTCCCGTCAGCGCCTTGAACGGGCTGCCCATGTCCTTCAGTGGGCCCGACTTGACCGCGCCGGCGGCGATCCCGAGCTTCTGCAAGAGGCCTTCGGCGTTCACGGTCACCATGATGACGCCGATCGAGCCGGTCACCGTCGTCGGGTGAGCGACGATCGTGTCGGCCCCGAGCGCGACGTAGTAGCCGCCCGAGGCCGCGACGTCCATCATGACGGCGACCACGGGCATCTTGGTCCGGCGCTTGAACACCTGGAGCTCTTTGAACAGGATGTCGGACGCCGTCACGGTGCCGCCCGGGCTGTTGATCCGGACGATGAGGGCCTTCACGTCCGAATCCTCCGCGGCCTTCTTCAGCTCCTCGCGAAATCGCACGAGCAACCCGACGCGCGGCGTCGGCGCGCCGATGACCAAGGTCTGGGACTGACCTTCCTCGGAGAGAAACCCAGAGATGTCCGTCAGCAAGATCTTGGTCCGGCCGCTGCCTTCGACGGTCCGCTCGTCGAGCGGCTTGACCCGTGGTGTGAGGTCGAGCGAGATGCAGCCGGCCGCGAGCAGAACAACCGCAAGGAGGATCACCGATCTTATGTCGCGCCTCGGCCGGCGGGGCCCCAGCCCCGCGACGGCCTGCAGCGCGCACCGCCACTTCGGCATGGCGCGAGTATACCGCGAGGGTTGATCCGAGCTTGCCGGCTCTGTGATAATCGGCGCGCCGTGACCGCGGACTCTCGGCTGACGATCGACGACGTGCGGGCCGCCGCCCAGCGGCTCGCCGGCCGCATCGACCGCACGCCCGTCATCTCGTCCGCCGCGTTCGACGAGGCGAGCGATTGCCGCGTCTTCTTCAAGTGCGAGAACCTGCAGCGCGCCGGCTCGTTCAAGATCCGCGGCGCCCTGAACAAGCTCCTGTCGCTGACGGCGCCGGAGCGCGCGCGCGGCGTCGTCGCGTACTCGTCCGGCAATCACGCGCAAGGCGTGGCGCTCGCGGCGCGGATGGTCGGGACCACCGCCATCATCTGCATGCCGACGGACGCGCCGGCACTCAAGGTCGAGGCAACCAGGGGCTACGGCGCCGAGATCGTCTTCTACGATCGCCTCAAGGACGACCGCGCCGCGGTGGCGCGGCGCCTCGTCGAGGAGACAGGGCGCGTCCTGGTGCCTCCATACGACGATCCGGCGATCATGGCCGGGCAGGGGACCGCGGCGCTCGAGCTGTTCGAGGAGATTCCGTCGCTGGACGCGATCGTCACGCCGGTCGGGGGCGGCGGTCTCATGGCCGGGTGCAGCACGGTAGCGCGCAGCCTGTCGCCAGGGATCACGATCGTCGGTGTCGAGGCCGACACCGCGAACGACACCTATCTCTCGCTCCAGAAGGGCGAGCGCGTCACGATCCCGCCTCCGCCGACGATCGCCGACGGGATCCGGCCGCAGAGCCCGGGCGAGCTGACGTTCCCGATCCTCCGCGAGAACTTGAGCGAGATCGCCCTGGTCAGCGACGCCGAGATTGTCGCGGCGGTCCGCTTCCTGGCGCTCCGCGTGCGCGTGATCGCCGAGCCGACCGGCGCGGTCGGGGCCGCCGCGGTGCTGGCGGGCAAGCTCGGGCACGGCGCGCGGGTCGGCGTGGTGCTCTCCGGCGGAAACGTCGATCCCGGACTGCTGATCGAGATCTTGCAGGGCCGCTGAGCCGGCACTCAGCGAGTGTGGAAGGCCGGAATCACCTCGGTGGCGAGCCGCTCGAGCTGCTCGAGCATCCGCTCGGGCGGGCACATCGGCCGCAGGACGAACTTCGACCCGCCTCCCTTCACGTACTGCTCCAGCCGCTCGCCGACCAGCTCGGCGGGACCGAACGCGGTGCAGGCGTCGAGCGTCGGCGCGTCGACCCGGCCGCGCGGAATGAAGGGGAGCGCGATCGAGCGGGCCACTTCCGGGTTGGGGTCGAGGCAGAACTGCACGAGCGTGCCGAAGTGATCGCCCGGCACCTCGCGCCCGGCTTCCGCCGCGAAGGCCAAGGTCTTGTCGACGCCCACACGGAACTGCTCGGGCGTGATGAACGATGGGATCCAGCCGTCTCCCATGCGGCCGGCGCGACGCATCGCGGCCTCGCTGTTGCCGCCCACCCACAGGGGCATCGGCTGCTGGAGCGGGCGCGGCAGTACGGTGATGCGATCGAGCTGCCAGAACTCGCCCGCGAACGTCACCTCGGGCTCCTCCCAGCACCGCCGCATCACCCGGATTGCCTCGTCGGTCCGGCGCCCGCGCTCGCGGAACGGCACACCGGCAGCAAGGAACTCGCGCTCCTGTTCGACGCCGATCCCGACCGCCGGAAGAACGCGGCCGCCCGAGAGGTAGTCGAGCATGGCGATCTGGCGCGCCGCCAGCACGGGCGACCTGAAGGGAGCAATCAGCACGCTCGGACCGAACTTGAGCCGCCGCGTGCGCGCGGCCACCGCTGCCATCGCCGTCATCGGCTCGAGGACGGGCAGCGGTGACGAGAGCCGGTCCGAGAACCAGATCGAGTCGATCTCGGTCCGTTCGCAGAGGTCGATGAGCCGCCAGAAGAAGTCCAGCCCCTCGGCGGGCGGGCCGGCCGGCCACGGCCCGGGCATAATGCCGATCCGGTACTTGATCTGCATGGCGGCCTAGAACATCGAGAAGTCTTCGGCCTTCTCGGTGAGGAACTCGAGGAGCGCCGGCGTGCCCTCCTGCGTCTTCTTGATGGCGCGCCGGATGGCCGGCACGATCTCGCCGGGCTCGGACACGCGCTCGCCGTGGCCGCCGAAGGCCCGCGCCATCGCCGCGTAGTCGCCGCTGATGTCGGTCGAGCGGTACTTGGCCGTCGCGGTCTTCATGATTTTCAGCTCGATCGCCATCGAGAAGTTGTTGAGCAGGATCGAGAGAATCGGGATCCGCTCGCGCACGGCGGTCTCGAAGTCCATGCCGGTGAAGCCGATGGCGGCGTCACCCCACACGTTCACGCAGAGCTTCTCGGGTGCGGCGAGCTTCGCCCCCATCGCGAGGCCCAGGCCGTAGCCGAGCTGGGTCGTCTTGCCCCAGCCGATGTAGGACAGCGGCGCGATCGGCTCCCAGAACGGCGAGATCTGGTCGCGCGGGCTGCCGGCGTCGTGGGTGATGATCGTGTTGGCGACGTCGACCGTGTGCATCAGGTCCCAGATCACGCGGTACGGGGAGAGCGGCTTCGTGTCCTGCGTGAGCCGCGGGGTCCACTTGGCCAGCCACTCGCTCTTGAGGTCCTTGATCTCCTGCGTGACGGCCGAGAATCGACCGCGAGGCCCGCCCTTGAGACGATCCTTGACCTCGACCAGCAGCGCCTGGAGCGTGAGGCCGGCGTCGCCGACCAGCGCGAGCTCGGCCGGCACGTCCTTGTTGATGTCGGTCGGGTCGAGGGTCGCGTGGACGATCTTCTTGCCCTTCGGCATCGTGACGCCGTAGTTCGTCGTGGCGAAACTGCAGCCGATTCCGAAGATAAGGTCGGCGTTCGTGAGGAAGTGGTGGAGCTGCTTGGAGATCGAGCGCCCGCCCGAGCCGAGCGACAGCGGGTGGTTCTCGGGAAACGCGCTCTTGCCCTGCAGGCTCGTCGTCACCGGAGCCTCCAGGAGCTCGGCCAGATCGCGAAGCACCTGCCACGCCCGCGCGTAGTGGACACCCTGGCCGGCGTAGATGACGGGCCGCTGCGCGGCCACGAGCACCTCGGCCACCTTGGAGACGTCGCGCGGATCCGGCGCCGACTTGAGCCGAGGCGCCGGCGTGTACTGGATCGGCTCCGGTACGTCCTCGCGGAGCAGGTCGACGGGAAACTCGATCAGCACCGGCCGCGGGCGGCCGTTCTTGACCTGGGTGAACGCCCGCCGCATCGCGTCGACCACCGCGTCGGGCACGATGACCTGCTCACACCACTTGGTTACGTGCTGGAAGTTCAGGAACGAGTTGAAGTTGGGCTGGATGTTCGTGATCCGTCGCGGGTAGCCGCCGGGCAGGACGATGATCGGCACGGAGTCGCCGTAGGCCTGAGCGACGCCGCCGAAGGCGTTCTCCGAACCCGGGCCGTGCTGCATCGCGAACACGCCGATTCGCTCGCCCGACGAGATGCGGCTGACGGCGTCGGCCATGTGCAGGCCGGTCCGCTCCTGGCGGACGATGATCGTGCGGATGTCGGCTTCCGCGGCGGCTTCGATGATGGGGTTGACGGGATATCCGATGAGGAACTTCACGCCCTCACGCTTGAGGACTTCCGCGACGGCCGCTGCTGCCTTCATGGTCCACTCTCCCAGGTCGAGGTCAAAAGCTCGAGATTGCCCCGCTTCGGGGCGCGAGTCCGTCATATCCTACGCCAGGCCCGCAAGCGGGGCAGGACTAAGGTGGAGGGCTCCCAACACCGTGACTCGGGACGAGCTCAAGCGGAAGGTCGACGAAGCGATCGAGCGCCACGCTGACCGAGATCGTCGAAGTCGGCGAAACGATCCGGCGCCACCCGGAGCTCGGCTTCAAGGAGTCTCGGACCGCGGCGCTCGTCGAGGCGAAGTTTCGCCGGCTCGGCCTGACCCCGCGGACGGGCCTCGCGCTCACCGGCGTGCGGGCCGACGTGGCCGGCGCCCGGGGCTCCGGTCCGACGTTCGCGCTCCTGGGCGAGCTCGACGCGCTCGTCGTAGCCGGCCATCCCGAGGCCGATGCCGCGACGGGCGCGGTGCACGCCTGCGGCCACAACGCCCAGATCGCCGGCCTGATCGGCGCCGCGATCGGGCTGGTGACCGCGAAGGCCTTCGAGCAGCTGGCGGGCCGCCTGGCGCTGATGGCCGTTCCGGCCGAGGAAGGCGGCGACCTACGAGTGGCGGCTCAACGAGGTCCAGGCTGGACGCCTCGAGTTCCTGGGCGGCAAGTGCGAGCTGCTGCGCCTGGGCCACCTGGACGACGTCGACATGGCGATGATGATCCACACCACGTCGCGCCCCGAGGACGGTCCGGCGTGCGTGCCCGGCTCGAACAACGGACGTTTCGGCAAGACCGCGCGCTTCATCGGGCGCGCCGCGCACGCCGGCGGCGCGCCGCACATGGGCGTCAACGCGCTCTACGCGGCGCAGATCGCCCTCGCCGGGATCAACGCGATCCGTGAGACCTTCCGCGACGAGGACACGATCCGCGTCCACCCGATCCTGACCCACGGCGGCTCGCAGGTGAACGTCATCCCCGGCGAAGCGCGCATCGAGACGTACGTCCGTGGACGCACGCTCGACGGGCATCCGCGACGCCAACGAGAAGGTCGACCGCGCGCTCAGAGCGGGCGCCCTGGCGCTCGGCGCCGACGTCGAGATCGACACCTTGCCGGGCTATCTGCCGCTGCGCACCGACCAGACGATGGCGCGTGCCTTCCGGCGCAACGCCGACGCGCTCTTCGGGGCGGGCGAGTGCCGCGAGGCAGGGCATCGCGCCGGATCGACCGACATGGGGGATCTGAGCCAGGTGATTCCGGTTCTCCATCCCTACATGGGTGGGGCGCGCGGCACAGGGCACGCGGCCGACTACGAGATCGTCGATCGGCATCTCGCCTATGTGATGCCGGCGCGGGCGATGGCGGCCATGGCGGTCGACCTGCTCTGGGACGGTGCCGCCGGGGCGAAGGAGGTCGCGGCGAACGCGCCTTCCGGCATGACGCGCGCGGCCTACGTCGAGTTCCAGCGGAGCGTCCGGCGGCGTGAGCTCTATCGCGGCGTCTGAGTCCGCCGAGGCGCGCGCCGTCGACTGTTGCGTCTGCGTCGCGGCACCCGTAAAATGAACGGCGGTTCAGTCAGAATTCATGCGCGATCCCGACAAGCCTCAACAGATCATCGACGCCGCGATCCGCGTCTTCGCGCGTAACGGCTACTACAACTCGCGCGTCTCGGACATCGCCCGCGAAGCGGGCATCGCGAGCGGCACGATCTACCTCTACTTCAAGACCAAGGACGAGATCCTCGTCACCCTCTTCCGCGAGAAGATGGCCGAGTGGGTCGCGTCGGTTCGGCGGGAGATCGCCTCCGAGCGCGATCCGCTGGCGAAGGTCCGGAAGATCGTGGCCCTGCACTTCCGCGTGCTCGAGGACAATCCCGAGCTCGCCGAGGTGCTGCAGGTCGAGCTGCGACAGGGGCAGAAGTTCTTCCGCGGCGCCTCGGCGCACGAGGTCTCGGCCTACTTCGGCGTGATCAACGACGTGCTCGAGGAGGGCGCCGCCTCGGGGCAGATCCGCCGCGACCTGCCGGTGAAGATCGCGACCAAGATGCTCTTCGGCGCGATGGACCAGATGGCGACCTCCTGGGTGCTGGGCAAGCGCGCCTACAAGCTCACCGAGGTGGCCGAGCCCGTCGCGACAATCTTTCTCCAGGGAGTCTGTGCCCATGGCGTTTGAAACCTTGCTCTTCGCGCGCGAGGAGAGCTTCGCGGTCATCACGCTCAACCGTCCGCCCGCCAACGCGATCAGCGTCGAGCTCGTTCGGGACCTGAACGCGGCGCTCAACTCGGTGGAGCACGACGATGGGGTGCGCTCCGTGATCATCACGGGGGCGGGCGATCGCATCTTCTGCGCCGGCGCCGACCTCGGGCTCGGCTTTTTCCGGCGACGACGTCGACACCTTCATCCGGTTCGGCAACAGCGTGATGCGGAAGATCGAGCGGTTCCCGAAGCCTGTCATCGCCGCGATCAACGGCCACGCCCTCGGCGGAGGCTGCGAGATCGCGATGGCCTGCCACTTCCGGCTGGTCAAGGAATCGGCGCGGATGGGGCAGACCGAGTCGAACCTGGGCATCACGCCGGGCTTCGGCGGCTCGCAGCGGATGCCGCGTCTGATCGGCCGGACCAAGGCGCTCGAGTTCTTGATCCTCGGCACACAGGTCCCGGCGCAAGAGTGTCTGGCGCTCGGCCTGGCCAACAAGCTCACGAAGGAAGGCGAGACGCTCAACGACGCCAAGGCGCTCGCGCGCCTGATCGCCAAGCGCCCGCCGATCGCGACCAGGCTCATCATCGAGGCGGTCGACGAGGGGCTCGAAGCGCCGATCGACAAGGCGATCGACATCGAGGTCCGCGCGTTCCTCAAGACGCTCAAGACCGAGGACGCCTCCGAAGGCGTCCAGGCCTTCTTCGCCAAGCGCGAGCCGAGCTTCAAGGGCAAGTAGATGGACCTCGGCATCCGCGGCAAGGTCGCGCTCGTGACGGGCGCCGCGCGGAGTCTCGGCAAGGCCGACGCGCTCGCGCTGGCTGCCGAAGGCTGCGCGATCGCGATCCTGGACCTCGACGGCGAAGGCGCCGCCGGCGCGGCCGGCGAGATCGAAGCGTCGGGCGGGCGCGCGCGCGGCTACGCGTGCGACATCCGCGAGTCGGCGCAGATCCAGGACGTCGTGAGCCGGATCGAGCGCGATCTGGGCCCGGTCGACATCTGCGTGAACAATGCCGGGCTGATCTACACCGTGGCCCAGCTCAAGGACATGAAGGACGAGGACTGGGAGCTGAACCTCGCGGTGAACCTCACCGGGACGTACAAGGTGACGAAGGCGGTGTTCCCGGGCATGCGCGAGCGGCGCTGGGGCCGGATCGTGTGCATGGCCTCGATCGCCGGCCTCATGGGCGGCTTCGGCCAGACCGCGTACGCCACGAGCAAGATCGGGCTGATCGGCTTCGCCAAGTCGGTCGCCCTCGAGGGCGCCAGATACAATGTGACGTGCAACGCGATCGCGCCCGGGATCATCGCGCCGAACGCGAAGCTGAGCCCGCTCTACGAACGGATGGTCAAGCGAGTCGCGATGCAGCGCGAGGGCGAGCCCGAGGACGTGGCCAACGCCGTGGCGTTTCTCTGCTCGGAGCGCGCGCGCTACATCACGGGCGCGGTGCTCACGGTGACCGGGGGCATGGACCTCTTCACGTTCTGAAGGCCGACCGTCGGGTGCCGGAGCCCTGCGAAGGCACCCCGACGCGAAATAAGACAATGGACAGGAGGATGAGATGCCCACAGTGACAGAGACCTTCGACGCGATGGCTTCGCGGTTCCGGACGGACAAGGCGGCCGGGACCAACGCGGTGATCCAGTACGACGTGAGCGGCGACGGCGGCGGCACGTGGCACGCCGTCATCAAAGATGGGGCCTGCACCGTCAAGCCGGGGGCGGGGACGAACCCGAACCTGACGCTCCAGATCTCGGCGCAGGACTGGCTCGACATGCTGTCCGGCAAGCAGTCAGGGCAGATGCTGTTCATGTCGGGCAAGCTGAAGGTCAAGGGCGACATGGGGCTCGCCATGAAGCTCGGCTCGATGTTCCAGATGTGACGCGGCCACCCACAGCCTGGCAGGGAGCTTTCTGAATATGGCTCAGGAGCGCTTCGCGGACGTCGTCGAGCGGTTCACCGGCGGATTCGCCGCCGATGCGCCGGCTGAGACGATCAAGCAGTGGCAGGAAGAGCTCGAACGCGGGTTCCGTCGGCTGCGGAACCTTCACGGCCTGGTGACCAATCCGATCGAGCCGAAGACCGGTCAGACGCCGCGCGTGGAGATCTACAAGCGAAACAAGTCGCGGCTCTACCGGTACGAGTCGGCGCGGACGCATCGAACACCGGTCCTCTTCGTGCCGAACCTCGGCATCAGCCGCCCGTACATCTTCGATCTCATGCCCGGCGGCAGCTTCATCGAGCACATGACGAAGCAGGGCTTCGACTTCTATCTCTTGGACTGGGGCGTGTTCGGTCCGGAAGACAACGACCTCTCGGTCGAGGAGTGCGTGACGAAGATCCTGCCGCGGATGGCCCGGCGCGTACTCGAGACGTCGGAGACCGACGAGCTCTCGGTGCTCGGCTACTGCATGGGGGCGCCCATCTCGGCGTCGTTCATCGCCTCGCACCCGGAGGTGCCGGTGAAGAACTTCGTCAACATGGCCGGACCGATCGACTTCGCGAAGGTCGGGCTCTTCGGCCTCTGGCTCGGCAAGGAGAACTTCAACGTCGACCGCTTCGTCGACACGCTCGGCTCGGTACCCGCCGACATGGTCAAGGCGGGCTTCAAGCTGCTCAAGCCGACGATGGACCTGTCGACCAACGTGAACCTCTGGTGGAATCTGTGGAACGACAAGTACCTCGAGGGGTTCCAGGCGCTGAACAAGTGGGCGAACGAGTACGTCGCCTTTCCGGGGGAGTTCTTCCGGCAGTGGGTACGCGACTTCTATCAGGACAACAAGCTCTACCGCGGTGAGCTCGTCATGGGCGGCCGCCCCATCCGCCTCGAGCGCATCACGTGTCCGGTGTTCGTCGTCGGCGCGAAGGAGGACTACATCGCGCCGCCCGACTGCGTTCGGGCGCTCATCGACAAGGTCGGGAGCCGCGAGAAGGAATACATCGAGCTGCCGGGTGGACACATCTCGCTGATCGCGGGGCGGGGCGCCGCCGTGCACTGCTGGCCCAAGGTCTCCGCCTGGCTGGGACCTCGCTCATAGCAAGGCAGTGCGCGCTGCAGGCCGTCGCGGGGCTCGGGACGCTTTCGTTGACGCGCGGCGTCACGCGGGCGTACATTTGACGTGATGGCTGACGCGTCCGGACCGAATCAGCTCTTCGAGCAGTGGAGGAAGCAGTTCGAGGAAGGCGCGCAGGCGTGGTCGCGCCTCATCACTCAAACGGCGGCCCCGACAGCGAGCCCAACGCCTGACCCGACGGCGTTCTGGCGGCCGGTGCTGGACCAGGGCGTTCAAACCTGGGCCAAGCTCTTCGCCCAGACTCCGGCAACTCCCGAGCTCTTGACGCAGTGGAAGCAGTTCCTCGATCAGTGGATCGAAGCCTGGTCCAAGGTGCTCAGCCAGGCGATGGGCACCGAGCAGTTCGCGAAGATGATGGGCCAGTCGCTCGACCAGATGCTGGTGGCGGCCGCGCCGGCGAAGAAGATCGTCGATCAGCAGATCGAGCAGGCGCTGCAGGCGCTGAACCTGCCGTCGCGCAGTCAGCTGACCGGCATCGCGAAGCAGCTGATCGAGCTCGAGGATCGAATCGACCGGCTCGAGGACTCGATCAGCGCCAAGCTGCGCAGGCTCGGCGAGCGCGAGTCCAAATGATCGGCCGGACGATCGCCGAGCTCGCGCCCGGCGACCACGCCGAGCTCAGCCGTCAGGTCGAAGAGGACGACATCGCCGGCTTCATCGACGCCGTGGGCGATCTGAATCCGGTCCACAGCGACGCCGACTACGCGGCGACGACCCCGTTCAAGGAGCCCATCGCTCCGGGCATCTTCACCGCCGGGCTGATCTCGGCGGTCATCGGGACCCAGCTGCCGGGCCCCGGCGCGATCTACCTTTCCCAGAGCCTCAAGTTCGTCAAGCCCGTCAAGGCGGGGGACACGATCACCGCGAAGGTGCACGTCCTCGAAATCGTCCGCGAGCGCAACCGCATCCGGCTCCAGACCGTCTGCGTGAACCAGCGTGGCGAAGAAGTCCTGTCGGGTGAAGCGTGGGTGATGCCGTCGAAGGCGCGGATCGTCTACGCGGAGCGGCCCCGCCGCGTCGCATCGCTCGCGACGCTCGCGGTCCAGCCCTGGGCGCTGGCGGCCCACGCCATGCGGCTGTGGGCCACGCGTCGTTACATCAGCAGGCCGCCGTTGATCGAGAGCTCGGCTCCGGTGATGTAGTCGCCGTCGGACGAGACGAGATACACGACGGCGCGCCCCACCTCCTCGACCGTCCCGAATCGCTTCAGCGGAATCTGGCTCAAGAGCTTGTCGCGGACCTTGTCCGGAATGCCCTGGACCATGTCCGTCTCGATGAAACCCGGCGCGACCGCGTTGACCGTGACACCCTTGCCGGCGAGCTCCTTGGCGAGCGACTTGGTGAACGCCGCGACGCCGGCCTTCGAGGCGGCGTAGTTGGCCTGGCCGAAGTTGCCGATCTGGCCGATGACCGAGGTGATGTTCACCACGCGGCCCCACTCCTGCCGGAGCATCTGATCGATGAAGACCTTCGTGCAGTTGAAGACGCCGTCGAGGTTGATGGCCAGCACTTTCCGCCAGGACGCGTGGTCCATCTTGACGAAGGTCTTGTCCGAGTTGATCCCGGCGTTGTTGACGAGGATGTCCAGGTGGCCGAACTCCTTCAGGACGTCCTGCGCCATCCGGAACGTATCGGGATAGTCGCCGACATCGGCCTGGGCGAGCATCGAATGCCGCCCGATCTTCCGGATCTGCTCGGCGATCGCCTTGGCGGCCGGCTCGCTCGAGACGTAGTTGATGGCGACGTCGGCGCCCTCTTCGGCAAGGGCCAGCGCGATGGCGCGCCCGATGCCGCGAGATCCTCCGGTGACGAGCGCGGTCCGTCCCTTGAGCTTCATGGGAGCCACCTCCTGTCGGCGTGGAGCGCCAGTCTAGCATGGGGTGATCGGGCCAAGGCCTTGACGCGGGGTGTTACGCCATTCATAGTGGCCTCGAAGCCACCCCGTAGAGGGAGTGCCATGGCGTACGTCATCAAACGGTACTCGAACCGAAAGCTCTACGACACGCAGGAAAGCCGCTACGTCACCCTCGAGGAGATCGAGGAGATGATCCGCGCGGGCAAGGAGATCGCGGTAGTCGACGCGGCCTCCGGCGAAGACCTGACGTCGGTCACCCTGGCCCAGATCATCCTCGAGAACGAGCGCAACCATCGCGCCACACTTCCCACTGCGTTCCTCCACCAGCTCATCAAGCACGGTGAAGCCTGGCAAGACTTCGTGCAGCGCTCGATGAAGTCGAGCCTCGAGGGCATCGTGTCGAGCCAGCGCGAGGTGGAGCGCATCTTCCAGGACTGGGCCTCGAGGGCGGGGTGGGGGATGTCCGCACCCCGCGCCGAGCCTCGGCGCGATGGTGCCGAGCCCGATGCGGAGCAGCTCCGCGAGGAAGTGTCGACCTTGCGCGAGCGCCTACGCTCCCTCGAGGAGCGACTCGAAAAACGCAAGAGCCAGAAGTAGCCGCCTAGCTCTGGTAGACGTCCCTCATCTTTTCGACGACCGTCGCGTAGGTCTCCTGAATGCCCTTGCCGGCCTGCTCCGCGGAAGCCTGGAGCCGCTCGGCCGAGCGCGTGATCGCCTGGGCTTGTCCTTCCATCAGCTTGACGGCCTTCTCGACGCCGTCGACGCCGCTCAGTAGCGCCTTCTGGTACAGCTGCGCCGGATCCTTGGCGCCGTCCGACCAGACGCCTTGCCAGCTCGCCCCGGCTGACTGAGAGCTCCGCAACGTCTCGAGGGCGCCCTGCTGCAGCTCGCCGCAGAGCCTCACGCCTTCCTTCGCCGTGGCCGTCGAGAGCTCGACGAGCTCGCGCATCACGCGCTGGTTGGCGTCGGCCCACACGGTCATCGTCTCGATCATCTTTCCTGAGATCTGACCGAACATCTCTTCGGCCTTCTTCTGCTCGTTCATTTCGATCCTCCTGCATCGTCTGGTCTCTACGGCTTCGCTTCACGTGTCCGCGTATCGATTTCGAGTATAACGCGACTGCGTTATGCGGTCAATCACTATTTCACGCATCGCGTTATCGCCCATATGCTACCGTCGGTTATCCCTTTCAGATTGATGCTTTACACGGAGGATCTATGGCCACCGACACCCTCGCTCGGATGTTCTGGGACCGCGTCGAGCAGAGTGGTGACCGTCCGGCGCAACAGTTCAAGCACGGCGCCGACTGGAAGACGATCACCTGGCGCGAGGTGGGCGACATCGTCCGCGAGGTGGCGCTCGGCCTGATCGCGCTCGGCCGGCAGAAGGGCGAGACCGTCGCGCTGCTCTCGGCGAGCCGGGCCGAATGGGTGCAGGCCGACTTCGCGATCTTCAGCGCCGGCTGCGTGACCGTCCCGGTCTACCCGACGTATCCACCCGAGCTCATCGCCTACGTCGTGAACGACTCGGGGGCGAAGACGATCATCGTCGAGGATCCCGCGCAGCTCGCGAAAGTCTTGCAGGCGCGCGACAAGATGCCGACGCTCGAGCAGATCGTCGTCATGGCCGGTTACGAGGCGCCCCAGCCCCCGAAGATCGTGATGACCTGGGAGTCGCTGAGGCGGCTCGGGCGCGAGAACCTCTCCGCCCACAAGAGCACGCTCGCCGAGCGCGTCGCTACGACGCGCCCGACCGATCTGGCGACGATCGTGTACACGTCGGGCACCACCGGCCCGCCGAAGGGCGTGATGCAGACCCACGGCAATCACGTTGCCGCCGTGGCGGCCTCGAAACAGTCCACCCCAGTGCAGGAAGGCTGGGTGCACCTCCTGTTCCTGCCGCTGGCGCACTCGTTCGCGCGGCTCGAGTCGTTCCTGGGCGTCACGCACGGGCTGACCACGGCGTTCGCGGAGAACCTCGACAAGGTGGGCGAGAACCTCAAGGAGACCCGGCCCCACTTCATCTGCAGCGTGCCGCGCGTGTTCGAGAAGGTCTACGGCAAGATCCTCGCCGGCGTCGAAGCCGGCTCGCCCGCGAAGAAGAAGATCTTCGGCTGGGCCGTATCGGTCGGCCGCGACGTCAGCCGCCATCAGCAGCGCGGTCAGCCCGTGCCCACGGCGCTCGAGCTCAAGCGAAAGATCGCGCACAAGCTCGTCTTCTCCAAGCTCCACGCGGCGCTCGGCGGACGACTGCAGTGGGCCGTGTCGGGCGGCGCCCCGCTCTCGCGGGACATCGCGGAGTTCTTCCACGCCGCCGGCATCCTCTTGCTCGAGGGCTACGGCCTCACCGAGACATGCCCGGCGCTCACGTTCAATCGGCCGGACCGCTTCAGGTTCGGCTCCGTCGGCCAGAGCCTTCCGGGAGTCCAGCTGAGAATCGCCGGGGACGGGGAGATCCTGGCGCGCGGACCCAACATCGCGACCTTGGGCTACTACAAGCAGCCCGAGGCCACGCACGAGGTGTTCGATACGGACGGCTGGTTCCACACGGGGGACATCGGCGCCATCGACCAGGACGGCTTCCTCGTGCATCACCGATCGCAAGAAGGACCTGATCGTGACCGCGGGCGGCATGAACATCGCGCCCCAGAACATCGAGAATCTGCTGAAGGCCGATCCATTCATCAGCCAGGTGATGGTCTACGGCGATCGGCGCCCGTATCCGGTGGCGCTCATCACGATCAACCCCGAGGAGCTGTCGAAGTTCGCGCGCGAGCACGGCATCCTGACCAGCGAGGCGGCGGCCATCGTGAAGCACCCGAAGGTGGCCGAGCGCGTCGGCCGCACGGTCGAGGAGAAGAACACGCAGCTCCAGTCGTACGCGAAGATCAAGCGGTTCACGGTGCTGCCCACCGACTTCACGCTCGACGGCGGCGAGCTGACGCCGACGCTGAAGGTGAAGCGGAAGGTCGTCTCGCAGAAGTACAAGGACGCGATCGAGGAGCTCTACCGCTGACCGCGCCGCCAGGCGCTCCTGGCCGGCAAGGTCGCGATCGATCACCGGGGCCAGCCGCGGCCTCGGTCGGGCGATCGCGGTGGCGCTGGCCGAGGCCGGCGCCGACGTGCCGCTCGCCGCCCGATCGAAGGCGGCGCTCGAGGAGACGGCGCACCTCGCCGCGTCGGGCGGGCGCCGGACGCTCGTCGCGGTCCCACCGACGTCTCGAGCTACGCCGAGGTCGAGGCGCTGGTCCAGCGCACGATCCGCGAGCTCGGCCGCCTCGACATCGTCGTGAACAACTCGGGCGTCGCCAAAGTCGCACCGCTGGTCGAGATGACGCCGGAGGACTGGCGCTTCATGCTCGACGTGAACCTGACCGGGCGTCTTCAACGGCTGCCGCGCGGCGGCGCCCCACCTGATCGCTCAGAAGTCGGGCAAGGTCATCAACGTCGCCTCCGTGCTCGGCCAGGTCGGCCTGCCCGGCTACACGGTGTACGGCGCGACGAAGGGCGGCATCATCGCGCTCACGCGCTCGCTCGGCGTGGAGTGGGCGCGGCACAACGTCCAGGTGAACGCGATCGCGCCCGGCTGGTTCGCCACGGACATGACCAGCGAGGCGTTCGCGAATCCCGCGATCAACCAGCGCCTGACCCGCGACATTCCCGGCCCGGCGGATCGGACGGGCCGAGGAGATCGGCCCGCTGGCCGTGTACCTCGCCTCGGCGAGCTCCGACTTCATGACCGGCCAGACGCTCTTCCTCGACGGCGGCCACTCGGCCGCGTAGCGGCAGGCCAGCGATCCGCAGATCGCGACGAGGTGAACCGGATGAACGGCGTTCGGCGGCCCTCGGGCGCCGGTTGCCGGAGCCTAACCGTCGAGTAGATTGGGCGCGATGAAAGCCGCCATCCTTCACGGCCCGCGCGATCTTCGCGTCGAGTGCGTGCGGGAGCCGCGCCCCGAGCCCGGCGAGGTCTCGTACGGATCGTCGCGGCCGGACTCTGCGGCACGGACTACGGATCTGGTCCGGCGCCAGAGCCGTCGCGTATCCGCGAGTGATGGGCCACGAGCTCGTCGGCCAGGTCGAGGCCGTCGCGGCGGACGTGACGCGGGTCAGCGCCGGCTGATTCGGTCGTCGTCGAGCCGAACTATTCGTGCGCGACGCTGCCCGCTGTGCCGCGAGGGCAACCGCAACCTGTGCCTGTCGCGCACGACCATCGGCATCGACCGTCGACGGCGGCTTCGCTGAGCTCGTGCGCGTACCCGCGCAGCTGCTGCTGGCGCGCGGCGGCGGACGCCAAACCCGACGCCCTGCTGCTCGCCGAGCCGCTCGCCGTCGTCGTGCGCGCGGTGGGGCGCGGCGAACCGAAGCGTGGCGAGACCGCCGCGATCGTGGGGGCGGGAACCCTGGGGCTCCTGGCCCTTCAGGTGCTTCGCGCGCGCGGCGCGCGCGTGATCGTCGTGAGTCGCTCGCGGCGGCGCTTCGCCCTGGCGGAGGAGCTCGGCGCCGAGGCCACGCACGCGACCGTCGAGGGACGCGCCCGACGACCTTGCGCGCCGGTTCTCCGGGCGGGAAGGCGTGGATCTCGTCGTCGAGACCGCCGGCACGCCCGAGGCGGTCACGCTCGCGCTCGAGCTGGTCCGGCCGGGCGGGCGCATCGTGCTCACCGGGTTGCCGCACGAGCCCACGTCGGTCTCGTTCTTCTCGGTCGTGCGCCGTGAAGTGACGTTGACAGGCTCGATGATCTACCAGGACGAATTTCCCGAAGCGCTCGAGCTCGTCGACCGTGGCGCGGTCAAGACCGCGCCGCTGGTCACCCACCGGTTCGGTCTCGACCGGATCGGCGAGGCGTTCGCCGCGCACGCGGACGCCGACTCCATCAAGGTCGCTCTCGAGCTCTGACCCCCGGCCCGATCGCCCTATAGGATCGTCCCCATGTGGCTCCTCCTGTCGATCGCCGCCGCGCTGTTCCAGGTCCTCCGCAACACGACCATGAAGCGGCTCGGTCATGCCCTCGACGAGTACATCAACGTGTGGGGCCGCTTCACGTTCCTGCTGCCGTTCGCCTTCGCCGCCTGCGTGGCGAGCGGCTGGCCCGAGCTCAAGCCCGGCTTCTTCGGCTGGTGCCTCGCGTTCGGCGTGCTGCAGACGCTCTCGACGCTCGCGCTGTCGAAGGCGCTCAAGCTCTCGCAGATCTCGCTCGTCACCGCGCTCTGGAAGGTGAGCCTCCTGATCCTCCTCGGTATGGGGGTGACGATCGGCGAGTACCCGAGCGCCCTCGGAGTGGCGGGCGTGCTCCTGAGCGCGTCCGGCGTGTATCTCCTGAACGTCCGCAGCGCGCGGATCTCGCCGCTGGCGCCGCTGCGGGTCCTCTTCACCGACCGCGGCCAGCGCTATACCCTGCTGGCGGCGCTGCTCTACGCGCCGTCGGTCATCACGATCAAGCAGGCGATCCTCGCGTCGAACACCGCGGTCGGCACGTTCGGCACCTACCTGGCGGCGAGTCTCGTCGTGACGCCGCTCGCGCTCACGACGTCCGCGCGCCACTTCAAGGCGGTGCCCCGGTACTGGAAGGAGTTCATCGCGCTCGGCCTCTTCGCCGCGCTCACGACCTTGAGCCAGGGCAAGGCGTATACGCTCACGCTCTCCTCGTACGTCGAGGCGGTCAAGCAGATCGAGATCCTGTTCGCGATGGGGATCGGCGTCGTGGCGTTCGGCGAGGGCAAGAAGGTGAGGGAGTCGGCGCTGGGCGCCGGTGTGATGCTGCTGGGGATGGTGCTGCTGGCGCTCGCCTCGTAGCGCCCGGGCGAATCCGGGCTAGATCTCCGGGCGCTTGCCGTGGGTCACGCGGATTTCGGTCTTGATGCCGCCGCGTACGTTGAAGTCGCCGGTCACCTCGAGCCAGCGCGGCTCGGCGGCGGCCACGAAGTCGTTCAGGATCCGGTTGGTCACGTCCTCGTGGAACGCGCCTTCCTGGCGAAACGACCAGAGATAGAGCTTGAGCGACTTCAGCTCGACCAGGTGCTGGTCGGGCACGTAGCGGATGCGGATCGTCGCGAAGTCCGGCTGGCCGGTCATGGGACAGAGGCACGTGAATTCCGGCACGGTCATCGTGACTTCGTAGTCGCGGTCCGGATGCGGGTTCGGCACGATCTCGAGCCTCTTCGACGGGGCCGACGGCATGCGGCGATTATACCGTGGGCGTCCCGCGGCCGGCGCGGCGACGCCGGCCGCTCAGCGGCTCGTGAGCCCGATGCCCACCGCGACGGCCGCGCACGCGATCAGCAGGTCGGGGGTGAGCGGGTCCCCGGCGACCAGCGCCGCCGCGATCACGCCGAAGATCGGCTGGGTGAGAAAGAAGGCCGAGAGCGCGCTCGGCCGATACTGGCGCAAGAGCGCCAGATTCACCACGAAGTTGAATCCGGAGATCAGCACGCCCTGGTAGGCGATCGAGCCGGCGAGCCCCAGGGTCCAACGGGTCTGGGCCGGCTCGACCAGCGAGGACACGACGACGAAGACCGCCGTCCCGACGATCGCCTGCGAGAGAAGGAGCTTCACCGGGTCCAGCCGCTGGACGGCGCGCGCGAGATAGATCGTCCGCTCGGCGAGGAGGACGCCGGCCACCGTGACGACCACGTCGCCCAGCAGGGTCGGCGAGGCGTGCGCGACCTGGCGCACGCCGAGCAGGACGATCCCCGAGTAGGCGACGAGGACACCCGCGAGCTTCCTGACAGTCAGCCGATCGCCGGGGATCAGGAAATGGGCGAGGACGACCGTGTGGACGGCGTACAGATTGAGCAGGATCGAGGCGTGCGCGGCGCTGGTCAGCCAGGTGCCGACGTTCGTGGCCGCCATCTGGACGCTGAACAGGAGGCCCAGGATCACGAGCGGGCGCCATTCGGCGGGCTCGATCCGAAAGCCGGCGAAGCGGCCGGTGGCCCAGGCCCAGAGGCAGATCACGACGCCGCCCACGACGAAGCGCATCCACGCCAGCCGGAGCGGCGGGGCGTCCTCGAGGCCCATCTTGATCACGACGGTGTTGGCGCCCCAGAGGACCGAGATGAGCACGGCCATGGCCGCGCCCTTGAGGTCCAGGTCTTTCGACGGGTGGCTCAGAACGTCATCGAGGATACGACACCTGGCATAATCGGCCCATGAAGATCGGCCTGATCGGGCTCCCCAAGTCTGGAAAGACCACCTTGTTCAATCTGCTCACCGGCTCGAAGGTCGCGACGGCGCGCTACGACGCCGGCCGCGCCGAGCTCCACACGGGCGTCGCGCGGGTGCCGGACGCGCGGGTCGATCGGCTCTCGGCGATCTTCAAGCCGAAGAAGACGACGTACGCCACGTTCGAGGTCGTCGACCTGGCGGGCATCGAGCGCGGCGAGCGGGCCGGGCTCGACACCAAGGAGTTCAGGAACGCCGACGCGCTACTGCACGTCGTCCGCGCCTTTGCCGACGAGGCGCTCGGCGCGCCGGCGGCGAAGCGCGACATCGAGGATCTCGACACCGAGCTGATCCTGGCCGATCTCGAGGTGGTCGACCGCCGCCTGGAGCGGCTGGAGGCCTCGATCAAGAAGCAGCGGAAGGACGCCGACGCTGAAGGAGCAGGCGATCCTCGCCCGGCTCAAGAGCGATCTCGAGCGCGAGACGCCGCTCCGGGCGGTCGCCCTCACACCCGACGAGGCGCGGGCCATCCGAGGCTACACCTTTCTCTCGCAGAAGCCGATCCTGCACTGCGTGAATCTCGACGAGAAGGCGATCGGCGACGGGCCGAAAGCGATCGCGACGCTCGGGCTCGAGCTCGCGGCGCAGCGCCCGCGCACGCGAATCGGCTGGGTCTCGGCGGTGATCGAAGCCGAGGTGGCCGAGCTGGCGGGCGACGAGCAGCGCGCGTTCCTGGCCGATCTAGGCCTGCAGGAGCCGGCGATCCATCGCGTGCTGAGCGACTGCTACGCGCTGCTCGGGCTCGTCTCCTTCTTCACGGTGGGCGAGGACGAGGTGCGCGCCTGGCCGATCCCCGAGGGCACCCGGGCGCAGGCCGCCGCCGGCACGGTGCACTCGGACATCGAGCGGGGCTTCATCCGCGCCGAGGTGAACAGCTACGACGACCTCGTGGCGGTCGAGGGATCGTTCGCCGAGCTCCGGGCCCGCGGCCAGCAGCGGCTCGAGGGCAAGGACTACATCGTGCGCGACGGCGAGATCTGCCACTTCCGGTTCAACGTGGCGAAGTGAGGGCGCTACGGCGAGAGGCCCGGGATCTTCTTGAGTGGGCCGCCGAGGGCCTGCACGACGGCCGCGACGGTGGCGTCCGGCGTGTTCATCGGGAGCACGCATCCCGGCCCGACGATGAGCCCGGTGCCGTCGGTCTGAGCGATCGCGTCGCGGACTTCCGCGACGGCCTGCTCGGCCGTGCCGTCGCGGAGCGTTTTCCACTGATGCAGCCCTCCGATGACCGCGCCCGGCGCCTGGCCGCGGCCCTCGCGTAAGGACGGCGCCGTCGCGCGATCGTCCCAGTTCCAGGCGTGGCCCGGCAGGGCCGCCAGCCGATCGAACATCAGCGCGTCGCCGTGGCAGTGGATGATCGTCAGCGTCGACTTCGACTCGATCGCCTCGAGGAATCGGCGATCGTACGGCTCGCCGAACCGCGCGTAGTCCTCCTCGGAGTTGGCCGATCGGCTGGCCGCCTGGATCGAATAGAAGATGCCCGACACGCCCTCGGCGAGGGCCAGCTCGGCGAACTTGATGGCCGTCTCGGTGATCGCCTCGAGCGCGCCCGGTGACCGCGTCCGGATGCTCGCGCAGATCGCGCTGGAGCCGGTCGCCGGACAGCTTCTTCGCGAGCGACAGCGGCGAGAAGAGTGTCGGCACCACCGGCGCGTCGCCGATCCGGCGATCGAAGCCGAGGCGGATGATCGTCTCGATCTCCTCGGCGTAGCCCGGCGCCGCCCCCGGATCGAGCGCGCGGATCTTCTTCCAGTCTTCCGGCGCGCGCACCGCGCAGCTGGCGCAGGGGCGGTGGCCGTCCTCGCGGACGGCGTCGCCCTCCACGCACCCCCACGCCTCCACGGCGTAGCCGCCGCGCGGCGTGATCTTCAGGAAGTCCGAGCCGTAGTGCTCGTGGAACCGGAGCGTCGCCTGCGCCAGGCCCGCGGGCGAGTGGTCGACGCTCGGGAAATGGCGCCACACCGCGTAGGGAACGCGGTCGACGGGCTGCCGGTTGACCGCGGCGAAGACACGTTCGCGTCGACTCATCTGCTTCATGCTCGTAGCACTCCCTCGCTCAGCACGAGCTCGCCCCGCTCGTCGACGGCGTCGAACGCGAGCAGATCGCCCGCGCGCCCGCGACCGCGCACCGTGACGGTCGATGGCATGAACACCAGCCCGGTGAAGCGCACGGCGATCTCTCTGACGCGCGTCGGGTCGCCGTCGAGGTCCTGCTCGATCACCTGCGACACCGCCAGGGCGAGCGTCGCCGAGCCGTGAAGAATCGGAGCCGCCAGCCCGGCCGAGCGGGCGACGGCGATATCGGTGTGGATCGGATTCCAGATGCGGGCGCATTCGGAATACACGTGGGCGGCCCGCGCGCCGACGGCGACGGGGGCGCTCCAGCGCGGCTCGGCCGAGGCCGGAGGCCCGGGGCGGACGAGGGGCTCGGTCTGCACGCGCGCCTCGCCCTCGGTGGCGACGCCCGCGATAGACCGAGCCGTAGTCGGTCGTCGTCACCGGTCGGCCGTTCCGGTCGACGGTGGACAGCCGCGCGACGACCAGCGTGCCGGCGCGGCTCGGCCGAACGACGATGATCTGCGCGCGCGTCAGCAATCGGTCGGCGGCCATCGGAGGGCCGGTGGATGATCGACGTGGTGGGTCGAGTGCACGCCCAGGAGCGCCCACGACTCGCGGACGGCCTTGGCCCTGAGCGCGAGGACGGCCGGCCACTCGTAGCACACCGAGAAGAGCGGGTGGGCGATCGGCCCGTCCTTGGCGAGCGTGTCGTAGTAGCGCGGGTCGTCCATACCGAGTCCGGCCGCGTACGCCATCATCCAGCGCGCGTCGAGCGAGGTGCTGAGGGCGCCGACCTCGGTCCCGACCATCCGTCGCCGGGATCGCGCGCACGTCGCTTTCGGCGCCGCGCTCATCGCGCTCCGCGGGAAAGTTCATGCAGTCCACGAAGATGCTCCTCGAAGTCCGGGTGCGCGGCGAGCGAGACGTGCTCGATCCGCGCCGCCACCGCCTCGGCGCGGGCGCGCTCGGTCTCGGACAGGAGACAGAGCTGGGCGCCGAGCGAGGCGGCGTTGCCCACGTAGCGGATCCGCTCGCGGGGCAGGGGCGGAATGAGCCCGATCCGCAGGGCGCTCTCGATCGAGACGTAGTTGCCGAAGCCCCCCGCCAGCATCAGCTCGGCCACCCGCCTCGGCCGGGCACGCCGGCGACGTGCTGGAGCATCATGACGCCCGAGCGCGATCGCGCCCTTGGCCAGCTGCACCTGGCGCACGTCGTCCTGGGTCAGCACGATCTCCCGGGGCGCGCCGGCTTCGCCCGGCCGCAGCACGATGACCTGACGCTCCTCGCCCCGCATCACGACCCGGGCGCGCGAGCTTCGGCGGCAGCGCGTCGCGCGCCTCCACCTGGATCAGTCCCGTCCAGTCGATGACGCCGCGCTCGAGAAGCCCGCCAGCAGGTCGATGATCCCGGAGCCGCAGATCCCGAGCGCCTCCGTCTCGCCGATCGTGTGGACGCGGATGTCGTCGTCGACGGTGACGCGGTCGACCGCGCCGAGCGCGCCGCGCATGCCGTGGCGGATCTGGCCGCCCTCGAGGGCCGGGCCGGCGGGCGCCGAGCACGCCCACAGGCGATCGCGCGAGCCCAGCAGCACCTCGCCGTTCGTCCCGATGTCGACGGCGATGCGCAGCTCGGAGCTCTCGTCGATCCGCGTGGCGAGCGCGACGCCGACCGCGTCGGCGCCGACGAATCCGGCCACCAGGGGCAAGAGGCACACGCGCGCCTCGGGCGCGACCTTCAGGAAGAGCTCGCGGGCCGAGAGCGTCACGGCGTGCCGCATCACCGGCGCGTAGGGCGCGAGGCCGACGTGCGAGGGATCGATGCCGAGCAGGATGTGGTGCATGCACGTGTTGCCGACGACCACGACCTTGTAGATCCACTTCGCGAGCACGCCCGACTCGCGGGCAGATCTGCTCGATGTGCCGGTTCAAGAGGCCGACGATCCGCGTGTGCAGCTTGCGGAGATTGCCGGGATTGAACTGCGCGAACGCGATGCGCGACATGAGGTCGCCGCCGAAGACCGTCTGGGGATTCAGGCTCGAGACCGACGCGAGCTGCTCGCCCGACTCGAGCTCCACCAGCGTGGTCACGACGCTGGTGTGCCGATGTCGATCGCCAGGCCGAACTTCATGGCGGCGGTGTCGCCGCGCTCCACCGAAAGGATCCGCTGCCGGCGCGCGACGCGCCCGTCGCGTCGACTCCCGACACGAACGTGGTCACGGTCACGCCCGCCGGGTCGTCGCGAAGGGCCGACGGCAGCCCCTGCAGCACGGCCGGGCCGACGTCGGCGGTGGTGAGGCCGACCGCTTCGAGGAGCTGCTCGAGGTCGGAGGTCTGGTGATGCTCCTCGCGCGGCAGGGTGACCTTGACCACCTGCTTGGCCACGCCCGAATCGAGTGTCACGCGGCCGAGCTGACGCACGCCCGGTCCGGCGCCGAGGATCTGGAACGCGCGCTCGTCGAGCGGGGGCGCCGGCTGGACGGTGACGGCTTCGTGCAGGACGCACTGGCAGGCCAGGCGATAGCCCTCGCGCACGAGGTCGTCGCCGAGCTGGACCTCGTCCATGATCGTCGGCGGCGGCGGAAGACCCGCCAGGAACTTGACCCGGCACGACGTGCAGCGCCCGCGCCCGCCGCAGGTCGCCGTGATGTCGACGCCGGCCGCGTGCGCCGCCTTGAGGATCGTCGTCCCGGGCGCGACCGTCACGGTGCGGCGCGCGGCGGGATCGTGCGGATCGGCGACGAAGGTCAGCGGGACGGCCATGGCCCCACATTCTAGTGGTATGCTCGCGCGCATGGAAATAAGCGTCGACTCGCTGAGGCGCACCGCGGCCCTCGGCGGCTTCACCTGGACCGACGCCGAGCTCGAGGCGATCCGGCCGGCCGTCCAGCGGCTGCTCGAATCGCTGGAGCAGCTGGAGCAGGCGCCGATCGGCGAAATCGAGCCGACCACGCAATATCGAGTGCTCTGAAGTGAGCGATCTCTGCTGGACGTCCATGGCCGACCTCGGCCGCATGATCGCGACCAAGCAGGTCTCGCCCGTCGAGGTCGTGCGCGCCCATCTCGACCGCATCGCCGCCCTCGATCCCAAGCTTCGCGCGTTCATCACGGTCTGCGCCGATGCCGCGCTCGAGTCGGCGCGCGCCGCCGAGGCGGATCTGATGGCCGGGCCGTCCCGTCGGGCCGCTCCACGGTGTGCCGTGGGCGCCCAAGGACCTCTATTCGACGAAGGGCATTCGCACGACCGGCGGCTCGAAGATCCTGGCCGACGCGCTCCCCGCCGCCGACGCCACCGTCGTGGCCCGCCTGGCTCGAGCCGGCGCGATCCTGCTCGGCAAGCTCAACATGCACGAGTTCGCGTACGGGCCCGAGGGCCTCAACGCCCACTACGGCGACACGCGCAACCCGTGGAGCGCGGACGCGCACCGCGTGGCCGGCGGATCGTCCTCGGGCTCCGGCGCGGCCGTCGCGGCCGGCCTGGCGCCCGGCTCACTCGGCTCCGACACCGGAGGCTCGATCCGCATCCCGGCCTCGCTCTGCGGCATCACCGGCCTCAAGCCGACCTACGGCCGCGTGAGCCGCGCGGGCGTGCTGCCGCTCGCGTGGTCGATGGATCACGTGGGCCCGATGACCCGCTCCGCCCGCGACGCTGCGCTGATGCTCGGCGTCATCGCCGGGCTACGACCCGGCCGACGCGACCACCAGCGTCCTGCCCGTGCCGGACTACGGCGCGGCGCTCACCGGTGACGTGAAGGGCCTCCGGGTCGGACTGCTGCGCGCGCACTTCACCGACGCCGCGGCGCCCGACGTGCGTACCGCGCTCGAAGCCGCGGCGAAGCAGCTCGAGCGAGCCGGCGCGGTAGTCGACGAGGTGAATCTGACCCAGGTGACTCACGTGGCCGCCGCGTCCGCGGCGATCGTGGCGTCGGAGGCCCTCGCGTATCACGCCGCGTGGATGCGCTCGCGGCCGCAGGACTACCAGCCCGACGTGCGGGAGCGGCTCCGGATGGGCGTGTTCGTCAACGGGGCGCACTACGTCCGGGCGCAGCAGCTCCGCGCGCTCGTGTCGCCGCGAGATCGACGAGGCGCTCGCCCGACGCGACGTGCTCCTGGCCCCGGCGACACCGCTCGCCGCGCCAGTGCTCGGCGAGCGCGAGACGACCCTCGGCGACGGCCCGTCGGACGTGCGCGCGGCGCTGCTTCGCTGCACGCGCCCGTTCAACTTCTCCGGCCACCCCGCGTGCGCGGCGCCGTGCGGCTTCACCGCGGACGGTCTGCCGGTCGGCCTACAAATCGTGGGCCGGCCGTTCGACGAGGCGACCGTGCTCCGGGTCGTCGACGCCTATCAGCGCACCACCGACTGGCATACTCGCCGCCCGGCGGCCGCGTGAGCGGTCCCGGCGCTCGGAGGACAGGATGAGCGACGCCAACGTCGACGCGCGGCTCGCCGCGCTCGAGTCGAAGCTCGGCCGGTTGGAGCAGCTCCTGAGCGCCGTCAACGACAAGCTCGATCGGGCCGCGCCGGGCGTCGAGGAGGCCCGCCGCGGGATCCAGGCCTGGGTGACCGAGTACGTCTCCTTGCGGCTGCAGCAGCTCGTGCCCGAGACCTGCGAGCATCCCGAGCGCGAGGCCGAGGCGATCGTCGCGGAGGGACCCGTGCTGCCCGGCACTCGCATCCGCTGCACGGACGAGGTGCTCCACCGACTCGGCCGGATCCCGATCCCGTTCGTACGGCAGATGGTGGCCGAGAAAGTCGCCGAGAGCGCGCGCGCCGAGAAAGTCGGCGTCGTGGACGTGACGTTCTTCGAGCGCGCGGCCACCTTTTGACAGTGCAAGCTGTCGGGGGAGGATCTCCTGACGTTCGACCACTGGAAGGAGCACGTGCTCGGAGGGCCGAAGCTGTAGACGAGGAGCCCGTCCGCATCCCGATCGAGGATGCGCTGGATCTTCACGCCTTCGCCCCGCGCGACGTGGCGTCGGTCGTCGCCGAGTATCTGGAAGCGGCCCACGCCAGGGGCTTCGCCGAGGTTCGGCTGATCCACGGCCGCGGGATCGGCGTCCAGCGCAGGATCGTGCAAGGCGTGCTCGCCCGCCATCCCCTCGTCGCCGGCTACGCCGACGCGCCGCCCGAGCGCGGCGGCGCCGGCGCGACGATCGTTCGCCTGCGTCCCGCGCGCGCTGAGCCGCGCGGCGGCGCTCGGCGGGCGGGCTCAGTCCCGGTCCGCGCGAATCAGGATCTGGCGGTCGTTGAAGGACACGACGGCCTCGTGTGTGAGCTTGAAGTCGAAGGCCGCCCGGCATCGCTCGGGCGCCTGGCGGACGAAGGCCTCGAGCTCGCGCCGCGCCTCGGTCGTCATTCGCATCCGGCCGGTCCACTCGTTCCACTCGCGCAGCTTCCAGATGACGGCGTCTTCCATCACCGTGAGGCCCACGGCCCGTAGAAACGCCTTCCACTCCGCCGCCCGGTAGCTCCGCACGTGGGACGGATCGCGGCGCTTCTCGACCTCCAGGATGAACGCGGCGGAGGCGGCGTCGTCGTGGCCGAGGATGTCCTGGAGCAGCAGCGAGCCGCCCGGGCGCAGCACCCGATGGATCTGTCGCACGGCGGCGGCGACGTCGGCGAAGTGATGCGCGGCGGTGCGGCAGGTGACGACGTCGAAGGACTCGTCGCGGAACGGGAGGTCGCCGGCGTCGCCGGCGACGAATTCCACCGTGGCCGGCGCCGCGGCCGCGGACGTGCGCGCGCGCCGCCGCCAGCATGGGCTCGGTGAGGTCATAGGCCACCACGCGCCGCGCGATGCCCGCGAAGGCGAGCGCGGTGTGGCCGCCACCGGTCGCGACGTCGAGCACGCGGTCGGCGCGCCGGGCGGCGCCCCAGGCCAGCAGCCGATCGAGGTCCTCGCCCGCCGCGTGGAGCGGGCTCTCCACGTACGCCGCCGCGCTGGCGCCGAACTGCGCCTGGACGCGCCGCGCCTGGGCGTCGGTCACTTCTTCGGCGCCCGCTCGGCGAGGTGACGGAAGAGGAAATCCGCGTCGAGCGGCGACAGATCGAAGCGGCGCGACGCCTCGTCGACGAGCTTCACCCGGTCCGCGCCGGGATTGTCCTGGAGCTGATCGTCGATCCACTTCACGGCCTGCTTGATGGGCGCTTCCCCGGCCATGCCGATCCTCCGTGTCTGGTTCGTCCGACTCCGAGGCGCCGAGGCCTCGATCCCGCGACCGCGTTCATTGTACTCGTGCCGCTCGGCCGCCGACCGTCCCGCGCGGAAATGGCCTGATCGGATCAGGCCAATTGGCCCTTGACGGGAGCCTGAATCAAGCCAAAATGGCTGGCGGGGCGAAAACGCGATGAACATTCCACTCGATCGCGACAAGCCGACGGCGCTGCCGCGCCAGATCCAGGCGCACCTGGAGCGGCTCATCCACGAGCGGCTGCTGACGCCGGGCATGAAGCTGCCGGCCACGCGGGAGCTCGCCCGACAGCTCGGCGTCAACCGGGGCACCGTGGCGCTCGCCTACGAGGAGCTGGTCGCGACCGGCTGGGCCCGCGCGCACGTGGGGCAGGGAACCTTCGTCGCCGAGCGCCCCGCGAGCGGGCCGGCGCTGGTCGCATCGGCGATCGCGGCGCCTGTGGCGCTCGACTGGTCGGGCCTCTTCTCGCGCAGCGCCCAGATCCTCGGCGCCGACGACGAGCGCTCGCGCGCGGTCACGCCGATCCCGTCGAGCGGCGCCGTCGTCTCGTTTGCCGGCGGCATGCCCGACAGCGGGCTCTTTCCGACCGACGCCTTCCGGCGCGTGCTGAACCAGGTGATCCGCGAGGAGGGGCCGGCGCTCCTGCAGTACTACCCCGCCGGCGGCTATCCGCCGCTGCGGCGATACCTCTCGACCTATCTGCTGCGATTCGGTCTCGAGGCGCGGCCCGAGGAGATCCTGATCGTCAACGGGTCGCAGCAGGGGTTCGACCTGATCGCGCGCACCTTGATCGATCCGGGCGACTTCGTCGCGATCGAGCAGCCGACATATCCGCGCGCGATGCAGGTGTTCCGCTCGTTCGGCGCGCAGCTCCTGAGCGTGCCCTGGGACGGGATGGGGCCGCGGGCGGAGGTATTCGAGCGGCTGCTCGAGCGGCACACACCCAAGCTCTTCTATTGCCAGCCGAGCGCCCACAACCCGACCGGGCTGGCGGTGGCGCCGGAGACCGCGCGCCGATTGCTCGACGCCGCGGCGCGCCACCAGGTGCCGATCATCGAGGATGGGTTCGACGGAAGCCTCTACTACGGCGGCGCGCCGACCTTGCCGCTCAAGGCGGTCGATCGCGGCGGGGTCGTCATCTACATCGGCACGTTCTCGAAGATCCTGTTTCCGGGGCTGCGCCTGGGCTGGCTCGTCGGGCCGCCGCCGATCCTCGAGCGGCTGCAGGCGGCCAAGCAGCTCGCCGACCTGCACACGAGCGCCCTGATCCAGGCGGCGGTCCACCGCTTCTGCGAGCGCAAGCTCCTCGACCGCCACGCCACGCGTGTCGCCGCGGAGTACGGTCGGCGACGCTCGCTGCTCCTGGCGGCGCTGCGGCGCCGCATGCCGCCGGAAGTCACCTGGACGGAGCCCCAGGGCGGGTTCTCGTTACTGCTCACCTTGCCGGCCGGAATGGACGCGGCGACACTGCTGCCCCAGGCGATCGAGCGGGGCGTCGCCTTCACGCCGGGCGCGCCCTTCTACGTCGACGGCGGCGGCCAGCGTACACTGCGGCTCTCGTTCTCGTCGGTGCCGGCCGGCCGCATCGACGAGGCGATCCGGCGCCTGGCCGAAACGATCAAGTCTGCGCGCACCCGGCTCCGCGGCCAGGAACGCGTCGAGCGCGCGGCGGTGCCGGTCGTATAGCCAACAAGGAGAAATGACAATGGCGGACCTGAACGGACTCAGAATCGCTGACCGGAAACACATCGGCCTCGCCGAGATGCTCAAAGGCGGGGTCATCATGGACGTCACCAACGCCGAGCAGGCGAAGATCGCCGAGGACGCCGGCGCCGCGTCGGTCATGGCGCTCGAGCGCGTGCCCTCCGACATCCGCCGCGACGGCGGCGTCGCCCGGATGTCCCCGGTGAAGAAGATCCAGGAGATCCAGAAGGCGGTGACGATCCCGGTGATGGCCAAGGCGCGGATCGGCCACTTCGTCGAGGCGCAGATCCTCGAGGCGCTCGCGGTCGACTACATCGACGAGTCCGAGGTGCTGACGCCGGCGGACGAGCACTTCCACATCGACAAGTTCGCCTTCCGCATCCCGTTCGTGTGCGGCTGCCGCGATCTCGGCGAGGCGCTCCGCCGCATCGGCGAGGGCGCGGCGATGATCCGCACCAAGGGCGAAGCCGGCTCGGGCAACATCGTCGAGGCCGTCCGTCACATGCGCGCCGTCATGTCCGGCGTCCGGCGCCTGACCATGCTGGGCCCCGAAGAGCTGATGACCGAGGCCAAGACGCTCGGCGCGCCGTACGACCTCGTGCGCTGGGTCGCGAAGGCCGGCAAGCTCCCGGTGCCGAACTTCTCCGCGGGCGGCATCGCGACGCCCGCCGACGCCGCGCTCATGATGCAGCTCGGCGCGGAAGCCGTCTTCGTCGGCTCCGGCATCTTCAAGTCGAGCGACCCGGCGAAGCGCGCCAAGGCCATCGTGCAGGCCACGACGCACTTCAAGGACCCGGACGTGCTCGCGCGCGTGAGCGAGGATCTCGGCGACGCCATGGTCGGCATCGAGATCTCGAAGATGGCCGAGAAGGATCTCATGCAGACACGGGGCTGGTAGGCCAGCCTCGAATACACGGGCCATGCGGATCGGCGTGCTCGCCCTCCAGGGTGACTTCGCGCTTCACGCCCGGGCGCTCGAGAAGTGCGGGGTGGAGGCGGTCGAGGTGCGCAAGCCGGTCGAGCTCGACGAGGTCGATGGGCTCATCATGCCCGGCGGTGAGTCCACGACCTTGCTCAAGCTCATGGACGCGTGGGGCTTCGTGCCGGCCCTCGAGAAGTTCCACGGCGCCGGCAAACCGATCTTCGGCACGTGCGCGGGCCTCATCCTCCTGGCGCGGGAGGTCGAGAGCCCCAAGCAATTCTCGCTCGGGCTGATCGACGTCGCCGTCGAGCGCAACGCCTACGGCCGCCAGCGCGAGTCGTTCGAGGCCTCCGGCACCGCGAAGCTCGGCCCGGTGCCGATCCCTCTCGAGATGGTGTTCATCCGAGCCCCCCGCATCACGCGAGTGGGGCCAGGTGTGCAGGTGCTGGCCGAGCACGGCGGCGAGCCGGTGATGGCCCGGCAAGATCGGATCCTCGTGGCCACGTTTCATCCCGAGCTCACCGACAGCACGAAGGTCCACCGGTACTTCTGCGACCTGGTGGGCGAGGCCAGGGCCGGCGCGTGATCTTCCACGACTACTACTCGGACGTGCCGCGCGACGAGGTCGACCGGCTCGTCCACTCTCAGGAGCTGGCGCGGCTCATCACCGTGGGTGACGACGGGATCCCCCACGTCGGGCTCTATCCGTTCGTCTACGACGGAAAAACGCTGGATCTGCACCTCGTCAGGTCGGACGAGCAGATCAAGGACTTGAAGGCCCGTCCTCGCTGCGTGCTCGAGGTCGACGAGGTCCTCGCGGTGATCCCGTCCTACTGGGTCTCGCGCGAGTACGCCGGCGCGGCGACCGCCTACCATCGGACCGTGATCTTCGAGTGCGAGGCGCGGGTCGTCGAAGATCCCGCGGCGGTCTCGGCCCAGCAGCAGCGCCTGCTCGCTCGCTATCAGCCCGAAGGGGGGTTCCGCCCGCTCGACCCCGAGAGCCCGCTCTACCGCGGGGCCATGGCTCAGCTCGCCGCCGTGACGCTCGAGATCAACCGCTGGCGCGCGAAGTTCAAACTGGGGCAGAATCGGCCCGTCGAGGCTCGGCGACAGGTGATCGCCGAGCTCCGCAAGCGCGGCAGGCCCGAACGACGGCCGCGCCGCCGACGCGCTCCAGTGGACGATCGACGCTCGCTGAACGGTAGGGGCCCGAGCAGGTCACGGGCCGGAGGATGACCCGATGAAGATCACGGCGAACGGAATCTCGATGAACTACACCCTGGACGGTCCGGCCAATGCGCCGGTCGTCACCTTGAGCCACTCGCTCGCGACCACCTTGGAGATGTGGCAGCCGCAGCTCAAAGCGCTCACCGCGCGCTGGCGCGTCCTGGCCTACGACACGCGCGGCCACGGCGGGACCGACGCGCCCAAGGCCGCATACTCGCTCGACCAGCTTGCCGACGATGCCCAGGCCCTTCTGCGGGCGCTCGGAATCCAGCGCACGCACTGGGTCGGCCTGTCGATGGGCGGCATGATCGGCCAGACGCTTGCGCTCAAGGCGCCGGAGCTGTTCGCGAGCCTCACCCTGTGCGACACCTCCAGCCGGATTCCACCCGAGGCCAAGCCGCTGTGGGACGAGCGCATCCACACGGCGGAGACGAAGGGGATGGAGCCCCTGGTCGAAGGCACGCTCAGCCGCTGGTTCACCGCGCCCTTCAAGGACAAGGGCGGGCCCGTGATCGAGACGGTGCGGGGGATGATCCGCTCGACGCCACCGGCCGGCTACATCGGCTGCTGCCAGGCGATCTCGGGCCTCAACCTCACCGACCGCATCAGCGCGATCAAGGTGCCGACCCTGGTCATCGTCGGTGAGGACGACCAGGGTACCCCCGTGGCCGCGTCGAAGGTCATGAACGAGAAGATCCAGGGCTCCCAGCTGGTCATCCTCAAATCGGCCGCCCATCTGTCGAACATGGAGCAGCCCGAGGCGTTCACCAACGCCCTGACCGGCTTCCTCGGCAAGGTCAGCTAAGCCCGAACGGCCCGGTTTCCGGAAGGCGGGGAGCAGATTCTGAGAGTCCCCGTCTTGACAGCACCGGAACCGGGCCGTAGTCTCTCTGGTCAGACCAGCCGACCACGATGACAGCCCCGAGGCAGCATGCGAGCTTAGGAGGAGCGAATGGCAGCCCTGATCTGTGAAGTCGTCTATCGCGGCATCTACCAGAAGAATCTCGCCGCCCGCATCACGCGCGGCATCGTGCTGTCGGCGCGCAAGTCGGGCCGGTGGGGCATCGCGTTCGGCCGTTACGGCGACAGCCCGCAGCGGAACGGCATTCCCGCGAAGGATTTCGCGATCGTCGCCGACACGAAGGAAGAGCTCGAGCAGAACATGGCGCGCTACGAGCCCAAGCACGTCGACGTCACGATCGCCGTCGACGACACCCTCTCGAAGGGGGTCGAGTCGTGGGCGTGGTACGGGCTGCAGCCGATCAACCGGCTCACGGTGCCCAACGGCACGCTCCTGATGACGTCGCTCCAGAGCTACGACAGCCTGCTGAAGGACATCCACAAGAAGGACGCGCCGTACAAGCTGGCGCTGATCCGCGCCAAGGCGTCGTTGTCCGGGCTCTGGGTCTACCGCGAGGACCATACCGAGGTCCGGATCCTTGGCGCCCTCGCGAAGATCGCGCCGTCGTTCCTGACGCTCCAGGGGGTCAGCGAGGCCATCCGCGAGATCGAGTGGGGCTCCGACCTGAAGGTCGATTCGGCGAAGAAGGCGTACGAGCGCCTGGAGTTCCGCGAGGTCAAGATGACCGAGGGCAACACCGAGATCCCGTACTCGTTCGAGATGCCGAAGTGGTGGGAGATGCGCGAAGGCGTGACGATCCCGGCGATCCCCGTGGGCAAGCCCAAGGAAGACGGCAAGGGGTACGTGCCCGAGCGGAATCCGTACTTCAAGAAGTTCACGACGCGGACGATGCGCCCGGTCGTCAACTTCGACACCTGCGTGAAGTGCACGCTCTGCTGGATCCAGTGCCCCGACTCCTGCTTCGACGTCATGCCCGACGGCACCTACGACGCCAACATGGAGGCGTGCTGCGGCTGCGGCGTCTGCGAGGCGGTCTGCCCGGTGGAGAACTGCATCACGATGGTCAACGAGTCGGTGTTCGAGGACAACGCGAGCCAGTGGGAGATGTGGCGGAAGGACAAGCAGCGTATCAGATCTGGATGGCGGAGAAGATCGGCGACAAGAAGGCGACCGTCCGCTCGCACGGGTTCCGGTTCCGCGGCCAGTACGAGAAGGAGCTCGAGAAGAACCTCGAGGAAGGCGGAACCGAGATCATCGCGGGCATCCCGGGCGAGAACGCGCAGCACAAGAGGAGGGCTAGCGCAATGGCGGTTGTCACCCCGGCGGCTCCGGCCGCGACCGAAGAGGACAAGGAGCTCCTGATCTCCGGGAGCGAGGCCGTCGCCGAGGCGCTGACCCTCGCCGACCTCGACGTCGTCACCGCGTATCCGATCCGGCCGTACGACACCGTCATGCAGGCGATCGCCAAGAAGATCTCGGGCGGCCAGCTCGTGGCCGAGTACATCGTGGCCGAGGGCGAGCACAGCCAGTTCGAGATCGTCAAGCACGCCTCGACCGTCGGCGCGCGCGTCTTCTGCGGCTCGTCCGGCGTCGGCTGGATGTACGCGATGGAATGCCTCGTCGTGACGCCGCCGCTGCGCGTGCCGATGGTGGCCCTCGTCGGCAACCGCGCCCTCGACGACCCGGGCGCGTTCGGCGTCGAGCACAACGACGCGCTGGTGGTGCGCGACGTCGGCTGGCTGCTCTGCTGGATCGACACCTCGCAAGAGGCGCTCGACACCACCCTGATCGCCTACCGCGTCGCCGAGGACCGGCGCGTGTTCCTGCCGCTGGCGATCTCGGCGGACGGCGCGTTCCTCACGCACTCCCAGGCGCTGACGATGGTGCCGCCGAAGTCGAAGGTCGACCGGTTCCTGCCGCGCTACGACCGCGGCGATCTCCTGCTGCACCCGGACAACCCGATCACCGTCGCGCCCCAGGCGAACGAGGACTGGGTCATCGAGATCCGCCGCCAGAACAACGAGGCGATGGCCCGCGCGGTCACCGTGATCGAAGAGGCGTACGCCGACTTCCGCCGCGTCTTCGGCCGCGGTCCGGAGAACCCGTGGTTCGAGGAATACATGACCGATGACGCCGACATCATCCTAGTCGGCATGGGAACGATCTCGCTGCCGATCAAGGTCGCGATCCGCGAGCTGCGCGCCAAGGGCAAGAAGGTCGGCCTGGTGCGGTTGCGCTGGTTCCGACCGTTCCCGACCGAGAAGCTCGTCGCCGCGCTGTCCAAGGCGAAAGCGCTGGGCATCATCGACCGCGACTACTCGTTCGGCTCGCCGTTCGGCTCGGGAGTGGTCGCGAACGAGATCCGCGCCGCACTGTACAATGCCGAGCGGAGGCCGCCGCTCCTGTCCTTCATCTGCGGTCTGGGTGGCCGCGAGGTCACGCTCGAGGACGTCTACAAGGCGACGGACCAGTGCTACGCGGCCGCGGCGGCCGGGAAGTCCGACTCGAAGACCCACTGGCTGGGCGTTCGGGAATAGGAGAAGCCACCATGGCCGAGACGACGACGTTCAGTAACGCGACGCAGATCCTCGAGCCCTTCCGCGGGGTCAAGCGGGTCACGATCGAGGAGTATTTCACCTCCGGGCACCGGACCTGCCAGGGGTGCGAGTCCGCGCTGGTCATGAAGCTCATGGTCAAGGCGTCCGGACCGCGCACGATCGTGCTCGGCTCGACCGGTTGCATGTACGTCGCCAACACGACGTATTACACGACGCCCTGGGTGGTGCCGTGGATGCACACGCAGCTCGGGATCCTCCGGGTCGGCGGCGCTTGGCACAGCAGCCGGGCTGAAGGCCCTCATGAAGAAGGGCAAGATGAAATCGGAGCCGATCAACGTCATCGCCTTCTGCGGCGACGGCGGCGGCGCCGACATGGGGCTCGGCGCGATCTCGGCGACCTTGACCCACAAGGAGTACAACTCGCTGATCCTGCTCTACGACAACGAGTCGTACGCCAACACTGACATCCAGCTCTCCGGGATGACGCCGTACGGCGCCAACACCACGTTCAGCCCGCCCGGCAAGGTGAAGCGCCTCATCCACACGCGGTGGAAGAAGAACATGGCGGGCCTGATGGCGGCGGGGCATCCGGAGTGCCGCTACGTGGCGACCGTCTGCGCCTCGTACGCCGTGGAGATGATGAACAAGGTACGGCGCGCGCTGACGATCGGCGGCCCGACGTTCATCCATTCGCTCGACCCGTGCCCGAAGGGCTGGGACTACGACCCGATGCTGTCGCACGAGCTGGGCGAGCTGGCCATCGAGACCGGCATCTTCCCGCTCTACGAGGTCGAAGACGGCCAGGTGAAGTACTACGGCAAGACCAAGGCGATCGTCGAGGGACGCGCCGCGCAAGCCGGTGCGCGAGTACCTCCTGAAGCAGGGGCGGTTTGCCCACTTCATCGAGGAGGACCTCGAATACTTCCAGGCGAAGGTCGACGAGATGTGGGAGAAGTGGGAGATTCCGGCGGTGGTGCCGTTCCGTCGCCTCGACGCGACGCGCGCGGCGCTGTCGGCGAAGTAGCCGCGCGAATCGCCCCTGGCTCCTCCTCGGCGCTCTTAGCAGGGTAGGGCCGGGCTCCCGTGACGCGGGACCCGGCCCTTTCGTGTCCCGTAGGAGTCTCCATTTCGACATGGACTCGGGGCCTGGCCTCGAGCAAAGGAGCGAGCGATGAAGCTCGACTCAGTCGTCGCACTCGTCCTCACGTTGCTGATCGCGGTTCCTGCCTCCGCCGTGGCCTGGGAGCCGACCAAGCCGATCGAGTTCGTCATCCCGGCCGGGACGGGCGGCGGAGCGGACCAGATGGCCCGCCTGATCCACGGCATCGCCGAGAAGCACCGGCTCTCTCCCCAGCCGCTCATCGTGGTGAACAAGTCAGGGGGCGCCGGCGCCGAGGGGTTCCTGCACGTCAAGGCGAAGAAGGGTGACGCGCACACCATCATCATCACGCTCTCGAACCTCTTCACCACGCCGCTGGCGCAGGGGACGTCCGTTCAGCTGGAAAGACCTGACGCCGGTCGCGCGCCTGGCGCTCGACCGGTTCATCCTCTGGGTCAACGCCGACACCGCAGGCCAAGACGGCGAAGGAGTACCTGGCGATCGTCAAGGAGCAAGCAATGCAAGGATCGCGAAAGCGGCCAGTGCTTGATGGGAGGGACCGGCTCCAAGCAGGAGGACCAGATCGTCACGGTCCAGGTGGAACAGGCCCTCGACGCCAAGTTCACGTACGTGCCCTTCAAGGGCGGCGGCGAGGTGTGCGTGAACCTGGTCGGCAAGCACGTGGACTCGACCGTCAACAACCCGGCCGAGTGCGTGAGCCACTGGAAGGCCGGGCGGGTGCGCCCGCTCGCGGTCTTCGACCCGGAGCGCATCGCCGAAGCGGAGTGGAAGGAGATCCCGACGGTCAAAGAGGCGCTGGGCGCCGACATCCAGTACCAGATGCTCCGCGGGCATCTTCGGCGCCCCGGCATGCCGAAAGAAGCGGTCGACTGGTACGTCGCGCTTCCTGAAGAAAGTGTACGACACACCCGACTTCCAGGAGTACCTGCCACAAGAACGCGCTCAAGGGCGCCTTCACCACGGGCGCCGACTACGTGAAGTGGGTCGAGGGCGCCGAGCAGCTGCACCGGGACCTCATGACGAAAGGTGGGCTGCTCCAGAAGTAGATGCGGGTCGCCGACCTCGTCACCGCGTCGGTCCTGATGCTGCTGGGCGGCGGTCGTCGTCTACGACGCCGTCCGGCTCGGCATCGGCTGGGGAACCGACGGCCCGAAGAGCGGCTTTTTCCCGTTCTGGCTCGGCGTCCTCCTGCTCGTGATGTGCGCCGGCCTCCTCATCCAGGCGGCGCTGCGCGGCGGAGTCCCGGCCGTTCACCACGCGCAAGCAGCTCGGGCCCGTCCTGAAGGTCCTCTGGCCGGCGGTGGCGATGGTCGTGCTCATGCAGTGGATCGGCCTCTACGTCGCGTCGGCCCTCTACATCGGCTTCTACATGCGGTGGATCGGCCGCCACTCGTGGCTGGCCGTCGTCGGCCTGGCCGTCGGCGTCCCGCTGGTGGCCTTCATCATCTTCGAGAAATGGTTCCTGGTGCCGATGCCCAAGGGGCCCCTCGAGGCGTGGCTCGGCTACTGACCGATGGGCCTCGAGAACCTCCTGCTCGGATTCCAGATCGCCGTCACGCCGTTCAATCTGGTGATAGCCGTGCTGGGGATCACGCTCGGGACCGTCATCGGCGTCCTGCCCGGGCTCGGCGGCGCCAACGGTGTCGCCATCCTGCTCCCGCTCACGTTCACGATGCCGCCGACCTCGGCCATCATCCTCCTGACGTCGATCTACTGGGGCGCGCTCTTCGGCGGGGCGATCACGTCGGTCCTCTTCAACATCCCGGGGGAGCCGTGGTCGGTCGCGACGACCTTCGATGGGTACCCCCTCGCCCGGCAGGGGCAGGGCGGCCAGGCCCTCACCGCCGCCTTCACCTCGTCGTTCGTGGGCGCCTTCTTCTCGATCGTGCTGATCACGTTCTTCGCGCCCCTCCTCGCGGAGGTGGCGCTGAAGTTCGGGCCGCCCGAATTCTTCGCGATCCAGCTCCTGACGTTCTCGAGCTTCGTGGGGCTCGGCGGCGGCAACCCGCTCAAGTCGCTCGTGTCCATCCTGCTCGGGTTCATCCTCGCGTCGGTGGGGCTCGACATCGTCACCGGCCAGCTCCGCCTGACGTTCGGGTTCGTCGACCTCATGAAGGGGTTCGACTTCATCATCGCGGTGATCGGGCTCTTCGGCGTCGGCGAGATCCTCCTGTCGGTCGAGGAGGGCCTGTCCTTCCAGGGCGCCCGGGCTCGCATGAACCTCGGCGTCGTGCTCGACACCTGGAAGATTCTGCCGCGCTACTGGCGCACGTTCGTGCGCGGCTCGTTCATCGGCTTCTGGATGGGTTTCAAGCCGGGCGGCGCCACCCCGGCGTCGTTCATGAGCTATGCGTTCGCCAAGCGGTTCTCCCGAAGCACCCGGAGCGGTTCGGCAAGGGCGAGCTGGAGGGCGTGGTCGCACCGGAGACGGCGGCGCACGCCGCCGGCGTGGCGGCGATGCTCCCGATGATCACGCTCGGGGATTCCGGGATCGCCGACGGCGGCGGTGATGCTGGGCGGTCTCATCATCTGGGGCCTGCAGCCGGGTCCGATGCTCTTCGTCGAGAAGCCGGACTTCGTCTGGGGCCTCATCGCCAGCATGTACACCGGCAACATCATCGGCGTACTGATGGTGCTGGCGTTCGTGCCCTTCTTCGCGTCGATCCTCCGGATCCCGTTCGCGATCCTCACGCCGCTGATCGTGGTCGTGTGCGCGATCGGCTCGTACGCGGTCCACAGCAGTATGATCGACATCTGGTACATGCTGATCTTCGGCGTCGTCGGCTACGTGTTCAAGAAGCTCGACTATCCGCTGGCGCCGCTCGTGCTGGCGCTGGTCCTCGGCGACCTCGCGGAGAACGCGCTGCGCCAGAGCCTCATCATGTCCCAGGGCTCGCTCGCGATCTTCGTCTCGCGCCCGATCGCCGGCGGTCGATCACGGCCGCCGCGATCTTCTTCTTCGTGCTCCCGGTGCTGACGCCGTGGTGGCGTCGGATCCGCGGCACCGCGGTGCCCTCGCCCCGGAGCACCTGATGGCGCGCCGCAGTCATCGACCGCGATGAGCACGCCCCGCCGGCGAGCGGACGATCACGCCGTCGAGCTTGGACCGATCAAGTCGACGCGGATCTACGAGGAGATCGTCCGCCAGGTCAAACAGCTGATCGCCGAGGGCCGCTTCAAGAGCGGCGACCGGCTGCCGCCCGAACGGGAGCTGGCCGAGAAGTTCGTGGTCAGCCGCACCTCGGTGCGCGAGGCGCTCCGGGCGCTCGAGACCCTCGGTCTCATCGCGATCCGACCGGGCGAGGGCACGTTCGTCCGCGAGGTACCTGTCGACGCCCTCGTCGGCCCGCTGGCCCTGGTGATGACCTCGCAGCGAGAGGCGATCGGCGAGCTCTTCGAGGCCCGCCGGGTGCTCGAGCCGGCCATCGCGGCGCTGGCGGCGAGCCGCGCGACGCCGGACGAGGTCCAGGAGATGGAGCGGATCCTCGAAGACCAGGCGCGGGAGATCGCCGCGGGGCGCACGGGGCTCGCGCAGGACGCCGCGTTCCACGCCGCGATCGGCACCGCCGCGCACAACCGCGCGATCACGCGGATCGTGCACGCGATCATGGACCTCTTGACCCAGAGCCGCGAGGAGTCGCTCAACACGCCGGGCCGTCCCACGCGCTCGCATCAAGACCACCAGCGAATCGTTCAGGCGATCGCCCGCCGCAACAGTCGGCGCCGCGCGGCAGGCGATGCTCGACCATCTCGTCGCCGTCGAGGCGCTGGTGCTCCGCCCGGCGCCGGAGCACCCGCGAAGCGAGGGGTCGGACGCTTGACCCGATCATCTCGCAGTCCGTATACTCCGCCTCGTGATTCGCGTGACGTCGCGAGTATCGCTTCTGGGACTGATTCTGCTGGCCCTGCCAGCCCTGCCCGGAGCATCCGCGACCTAGACCGACACGCGGATGCCACGGGCGGGGACGGCCCGTGGCGAGTGAACCTCGAGGCCACGGGTCGAACGACCCGTGGCCTTTCGTGTCTCAGGGCGATTCGCTCCGGAAAGCAGGGCGAATGAGAAGGGGCGGGAGGGGTAACGAGCGGTAGAATAATTGACACTGGTGCTCGTTATCCACTAACATCACAAGACTTTTTTGGTCATCGGGGACGGAGACCCGCGCCTATGACGAAATACGTCTACTTCTTCGGTGGGGGCCGTGCCGAAGGCTCCTCGGTCATGCGGAACCTGCTCGGTGGCAAAGGCTGCGAACTGGCGGAAATGACCAACCTCGGAATTCCGGTCCCACCGGGATTCACCGTGACGACGCAGGCTTGGGCGCACTACAACCGATCGGGCCACGAGTGGCCCGAGGAGCTGTGGGATCAGACGCTCGAGAACCTCCAGCGGCTCGAGGGCGGCCGCCGATGCCGGCTTCGGCGACCCCAAGCGCCCCCTCCTGGTCTCGGTCCGCTCGGGCGCCCGCGTGTCGATGCCCGGGATGATGGAGACGATCCTCAATCTCGGCTTGAACGACGCGACGGTCGAGGGGCTGGCGGCGCGGACGCGCAACGAGCGATTCGCGTGGGACTGCTACCGGCGCTTCGTCACGATGTTCGGCGACGTCGTCCTCGGCGTGCGGCGCGAGGTCTTCGACGCCGAGCTCGACGCGACGAAATCGCGCCTCGGCGTCAAGAGCGACCCCGAGGTTCCGGCGGCCGAGCTGCGCAAGCTGACCGACGCCTTCAAGAGCATCGTCAGCGAGCGGACGGGCCGCGCCTTCCCGGACGACGTGAAGGAACAGCTGCGGCTCGCGATCAACGCCGTGTTCGATTCGTGGTTCGCGAAGAAGGCCACGGAGTATCGGCGCATCCACAACGTCCCGGAGGAATGGGGCACCGCGGTGACCGTGATGGCCATGGTCTTCGGCAACCTCGGCGAGACCTCCGGCACGGGCGTCGGGTTCACGCGCGACCCCCGGACGGGCGAGCCGCGCTTCTACGCCGAGTTCTTGCCGAACGCCCAGGGCGAGGACGTCGTGGCGGGTATCCGCACGCCGCTCCCGATCGAGGCCCTGCACCAGCGGATGCCGGCGATCTACGACGAGGTCCTCGAGATCGCGGGACGCCTCGAGCGCCACTACAAGGACATGCAGGACATCGAGTTCACCGTGCAGGAAGGCACGCTCTACCTCCTGCAGACGCGCGCGGGCAAGCGATCCGCGCGCGCCGCCGTCAAGGTGGCCCGCGATCTGGTGAACGAGCACGTGATCGACCAGCACACCGCCCTCTTCGCGTGCGGCCGCAGGAAGTGAACGAGGCGATCCGGCCGATCTTCGACGACCGGGACAAGTCCGCGGCGATCGAGCAAGGGACGGCTGCTGGCCCGCGGGCTACCCGCGGCGCCCGGAGCGGCGGTCGGCAAGGCGGTGTTCGACGCCGACCGCGCGGTGGAGTGGGCGCGCGCCAACGAAAAGGTCATCCTCGTTCGTCCGGAGACCTCGCCGGAAGACGTGGCGGGCATGTACGCCGCGGAGGGCATCGTCACCGCGCGGGGCGGCCGGACGTCGCACGCGGCCGTGGTCGCAGTCGGGATGGGCAAGGCCTGCGTGGTCGGCGCCGCGGACATCGCCGTAGACGAGCATCGCCGCGTCTTCGAGGTGGGTGGCCGGATCGTGCGGGAGGGCGACTGGATCTCCGTCGACGGCGGGACCGGCGAGGTCCTTCTCGACGCCATCAAAACCGTCGAGGGCGAGCTCGGCGACGAGGTCCGCGAGCTCCTGGCCTGGGCGGATCGCTACAGGACGGAAGGGCTCGGCGTGCGGGCCAACGCCGATACGCCGCTCGACGCCCAGCGCGCTCGCGAGTTCGGCGCCGAAGGCATCGGGCTCGTCCGCACCGAGCACATGTTCTTCGCGCCCGATCGGATTCCGATCGTCCGCGAGATGATCATGGCCGCCGACCAGGCGACGCGCCGCACCGCGCTCGAGAAGCTCCGGCCGTTCCAGCGCGACGACTTCATCGGCATCTTCCGCGCCATGAACGGACTGCCGGTGACGATTCGTCTCCTCGACCCGCCGCTCCACGAGTTCCTGCCCAATCACAAGGAGTACAAGGAGCTCATCGAGACGCGGAGCCGTCTGGAAGCGCTCGCGATCAACCCCGAAGAGCAGGCCCGCCTCGAGACGATCATCGCCAACGTCGAGAAGCTGCGCGAGGCCAACCCGATGCTCGGCCATCGCGGCTGCCGGCTCGGGATCACCCATCCCGAGATCTACGGCATGCAGGTACGCGCCATCATGGAGGCCGCCTGCACCGTCGCCGAGCAAGGCGTGCACGTCGAGCCCGAGATCATGATCCCGCTGACCGGGACCGTCGGCGAGATGAAGGAGACCTTCCAGCAGACGAAGCGGGTCGCCGACGGCGTCATCGCCGAGACGGGCGTGGCCGTGCAGTATCTGGTCGGAACGATGATCGAGGTGCCGCGGGCGGCGCTGATCGCCGCGCAGATCGCCGAGTACGCGGAGTTCTTCTCGTTCGGGACCAACGACCTGACCCAGCTCACCTACGGCTACAGCCGGGACGACGTCGCGAAGTTCCTGCCGAAGTACCTGGACATCGGCCTGGTCCCGCACGACCCCTTCTCGGTCCTCGACCAGGAGGGCGTCGGCGAGCTGATCAAGATCGGGATCGAGCGGGGCCGCAGTCGCCGGCCGAATCTGAAGATCGGGATCTGCGGCGAGCACGGCGGCGAGGCGTCGTCGGTCGAGTTCTGCCACCGCGTGAAGATGACCTACGTCTCGTGCTCGCCCTACCTGATTCCCGGCGCGCGGCTCGCCGCGGCGCAGGCGCGAATCAAGGAGCGCCAGGTCGGCGGCAGCGGCGACTACCGTGTTTAGTTCGACGGAGCTAGGAGGAACGCGAAGTGAGAATGCCCGGGGCACGAATCGTGCTGGAGTGCCTGAAGCGCCAGGGAGTCGACCTCATCTTCGGTCTGCCCGGCGGCGCAGTACTCCCGATCTACGACGCCCTGTACGACTTCGAGGGCCTGCGCCACATCCTCGTACGCCAGGAAGCCGCCGCCGGACACGCGGCGGAGGGCTACGCGCGGACGTCGGGCCGGGTGGGCGTCTGCCTGGTGACCTCGGGCCCCGCCGCCACCAATCTGGTGACGGCGCTGCAGGACGCGATGATGGACTCCATCCCGATCGTCGCCTTCACCGGTCAGGTGCCGACGCACCTCATCGGCAACGACGCCTTCCAGGAGGCGGACAACGTCGGGATCACCCGGTCCGTGCACGAAGCACAACTTCCTGGTGAAGGACGGTAACGATCTCGGCCCGATCATCCGCGAGGCGTTCCACATCGCGTCGACCGGGCGTCCCGGACCCGTCCACGTCGACCTGCCGAAGGACATCCTCGTGAAGGAATGGGAGCTCGTCTGGCCGGAGCAGGTCCACATGCGCTCGTACAACCCGAACTACGACGGCCATCCCGGCCAGATCAAGCGGGCGGCCAAGCTCCTGGCGCGCGCCAAGAAGCCCGTACTCTACGTCGGCGGCGGCGTCATCTCGGCCGACGCGAGCACCGAGCTCCGGCAACTGGCCGAGCTCGCGCAGATCCCGCTCACCCAGACCCTGATGGGGCTGGGCTCGTTCCCGATGGAGCATCCGCTCTCGCTCGACATGCTGGGCATGCACGGGAGCTACTACGCCAACATGGCGGTGCACCACTCGGACGTCCTGGTCGCCATCGGCGCCCGCTTCGATGATCGGGTGACCGGCAGCGTCGACGCGTTCGCCCCGAACGCCGAGATCGTCCACATCGACATCGATCCGTCCTCGATCTCGAAGAACATCAAGGTGGGCGTGCCGATCGTGGGCGACTGCCGCCGGGTGCTCGTCAAGCTGGTGGAGGCCCTCCGCGAGGAGCTGAAGGAGGAGCCGGCGCCCGCCGTCCGCGAGGGGCGCCGCCAGTGGGCTGCGCAGATCGCCGAATGGAAGCGCGACTTCCCGTTCCGCTACGAGTGGAGCGACGACGTCGTCAAGCCGCAGTACGTGATCCAGGAGATCTCCAACGCGACCGGTGGTGAGGCCTTCATCGTCACCGGAGTCGGCCAGCACCAGATGTGGGCGGCGCAGTACTACAAGTTCAAGCATCCGCGGATGTGGTGCACGTCCGGCGGCCTCGGCACGATGGGTTATGGGCTGCCCACCGCGATGGGCGTCCAGGCGGCCAACCCGGGCAAGCTCGTGATCAACATCGACGGCGACGGGTCCTTCCAGATGAACAGCCAGGAGCTCGCCACGTGCTTCACGGAAGGTCTGCCCGTCAAGACCGTGATCATCAACAACGGCGGCCACGGCATGGTCCGGCAGTGGCAGCGGATCATCTACAAGGAGCGCTACTGCGCGATCGACCTGCCCGGATCCCGGACTGGGTGCGGCTGGCCGAGGCCTACGGCTGCGTCGGGCTCCGCGTGACGAAGCCGAGCGAGGTCGTGCCGGCCATCGAGAAGATGATCAGCGACCCCCGCCCCGGTCATCCTCGACGTGTGCGTCGACAAGGACGAGTGCGTGTTCCCGATGGTGCCGGCCGGCGGCGCCAACACCGACATGATCCTGGCGCCGCCCACCCGCGAGGTGCGGGACAAGGCCGCGAAGTCGCAGACGGGCTTCTGATGCACAACGGCAACGAGCCCCGCAAGCACACGATCTCGGTCTGGTCGAGAACAAGTTCGGCGTCCTCTCGCGCGTCGCCGGGCTCTTCTCGGCGCGCGGCTACAACATCGAGAGCCTGTCGGTGGGCGAGACGCTCGACCCGTCGGTGTCCCGGATGACGCTGGTCGTGCGCGGCGACGAGTTCGTCATCGAGCAGGTGACGAAGCAGCTCCACAAGCTGATCGACGTGATCAAGGTGACGGACCTGACCGACGAGGGCCACGTCGAGCGCGAGCTGGTGCTCGTCCGCGTCAACGCCGAGCCGTCGAATCGGGCGGAGATCCTCCGGACGGCCGACATCTTCCGGGCGAGGGTGGTCGACGTCACGGCCGTTTCGTTCGTCCTGGAGGCCACCGGCGACGAGGGCAAGCTCGAGGCGCTGATCGAGCTGCTGCGCCCGATGGGGATCCAGGAGCTGGTCCGCACGGGCAAGGTGGCGATCGCGCGTGGCCCGAAGACACGCGTGCGCCGCGTCGAGCCGCCGAAGCAAGCCGCGCGTCGCGGATGACCCGAAGGTCGTCGGCTTCGCCGACTAGACACCGAACAGGAAAGGACACACGAGATGCCCGCGAAGATCTACTACGACCAGGACGCCGATCTCGGCCTGCTCAAGGGCCGGAAGATCGCGATCATCGGCTACGGCAGCCAGGGCCACGCCCACGCGCTGAACCTCAAGGACTCGGGCCAGGACGTCGTGGTCGGGCTCTACAAGGGCTCGAAGAGCTGGGCGAAGGCCGAGAAGGAAGGGCTGCGGGTCGCGACCGTGAACGAGGCCGCGCAGATGGCCGACGTCATCATGATCCTGCTCCCCGACCAGAGCCAGCGCCACGTGTTCGAGCACCGAGATCAAGGGCGGTCTGGGCAAGGGCAAGATGCTCATGTTCGCGCACGGCTTCAACATCCACTTCAACCAGGTCGTCCCGCCGCCCGAGGTCGACGTCACCATGATCGCGCCCAAGGCGCCCGGGCCACGTCATGCGCGACCTGTTCACCCAGGGACCGGGCGTGCCCGGCGCTGCTCGCCGTCTACCAGGACGTCTCCGGCAAGGCGCGCGACCTCGGCGCTCGCGTACGGCAAGGGCGTGGGCTGCACGCGCGCGGGCGTGATCGAGACGACGTTCAAGGAAGAGACCGAGACCGACCTGTTCGGCGAGCAGACCACCCTCTGCGGCGGCATCTCGCATCTCATCAAGGCCGCGTACGAGACGCTCGTCGAGGCGGGCTACCAGCCGGAGGTCGCCTACTTCGAGTGCATGCACGAGATGAAGCTGATCGTCGACCTCTTCTACCAGGGCGGGCTCGCGTACATGCGCTACTCGGTCTCCGACACCGCCGAGTACGGCGACTACACGCGCGGGCCGCGGGTCGTGAGCGACGCCGACCAAGGCCGAGATGAAGAAGATCCTCGGCGAGATCCAGTCCGGCCAGTTCGCGCGTGAGTGGGTCCTGGAGAACCAGGCCAATCGCGCCGGCTTCCTCGCCATGCGGCGGCGAGACGCCGAGCACCCCATCGAGGAAGTCGGCAAGCGCCTCCGGTCGATGATGGCGTGGATCGAGCCGCCGCGAATCGGCTGATGTCGAAGCTCCCCGTCGCGCGCGAGGGCTGGCCCTTCATCGCGATCCCGGCGGCGATCGCGCCGGGCTCGCGCTGGCCGGCCGGCGCAGGCTCGCGCTGCCCGTTCGCGGCGGCGGCGCTCGCCTCCCTCGGCTTCTTCCGCGATCCGGAGCGCGAGGCGCCGGCCCTGGCCGGCGCGGTCCTATCGCCCGCCGACGGCAGGGTGATGGCCGTCGACGAGCTCGACGATCCGTTCGTCGGCCCGGCCGTGCGCGTCGCGATCTTCCTGTCGCCGCTCGACGTCCACGTCAACCGTCGCCCGATCGCGGGCCTCGTCGTCGGCGTCACGTACTCGCGGGGCCGCTTCGTCGCCGCCTACCAGGCCGAGGCGGGGGAGGTGAACGAGCGCTGCGTCGTCCACCTCCAGGGGGACAGCGCCCGGATCACGGTGGTCCAGATCGCGGGCGTGGTCGCGCGGCGGATCGTCTGTCGCGTGGGCCCGGGCGACAAGCTGGCGGCGGGCGAGCGATTCGGCATGATCCGCTTCGGCTCCCGCACCGACTGCTACATGCCGCGGACGGCGTGCGACGACGGGTGACTCGTGCGCGGCGCGTGTGACCTGGGTCAGCCGTGAGGTGTTGCACCGCGCTCGGGGACCGGGGCCCGCCGGTGATCCGGCGTCACAAGGGCCCGCGGCGCCGGCGCTGGCACGAGCTTCGTGAGAAGCGGCGACGGGGCATCGTCCTGCTTGCCGAGCCTCCTCACCACCGGCAACCTCTTCTGCGGCTTCTTCGCGCTGCTGCTCACGGTGGAAGGGCGGTACACCGACGCGGCGCTGGCGATCTTCGTCGCGATGATCATGGACCTGCTCGACGGCCGCGTGGCGCGCCTCATGAAGGCGACCAGCCAGTTCGGCGTCGAGTTCGATTCGCTGGCCGACGTCGTCTCGTTCTGCGTGGCGCCCGCGTTCCTCGTCTACTCCTTCGCGCTCAAGGACCTGAGCCGGCCGGCCTGGTTCGGCGCGTTTCTGTTCGTGATCTGCGGCGCCCTGCGGCTCGCGCGTTTCAACGTCCAGACCGGGACGGTCGATCGGCGCTTCTTCATCGGGCTCAGCACGCCGGCGGCCGCCGGCGTGGTCGCCTCCAGCGTGCTGCTGCTCGGCAACGAGCCGCCGGACCGCTGGGCCCAGATCGCGCTGGCGGTCGCGGCCGGGGTGCTGGCGCTTGCTGATGGTCTCCACGTTCCGCTACTGGAGCTTCAAGGAAGTCGACTTCGTCCGGCGCCGGCCGCTCCAGACGCTGCTGGTCGTCGTGCTGGCGATCATGATCGTGGCCACCAAGCACGACGTCTTCCTCTTCGTGCTCTTCACCGGCTACGCGCTGTCCGGACCGGTGCGGCGCCTGGTCGTCGGGCGGCCGCTCGCGGCGCCAGCCGAGCTGGTCACCAAGGAATCCTCGTAGGAGGCCGTATGTCGTCCCAGCGCATGAAGGAAGTCGGCCCCTAAGCGCGGGGCGGCGAACAGTCTGGAGGCCAGGTGATGGCGACGTACCGGATCGCGGTGCTGCCCGGGGACGGGATCGGCCAGGAGGTCACGCCCGAGGCCGTCCGCGTGCTCGAGGCCGTGGGCAAGGGCACGGGCTCTGGGTTCGAGTTCGAGCGAGGGCTGGTGGGCGGCGCCGCGATCGATGCGACGGGCAAGCCCCTGGCCGCCGGGCACGCTCGAGCTGTGCCGCGCGTCGCACGCGATCCTGTTCGGGGCGGTCGGCGGGCCCAAGTGGGACGACGTGCCGCACGAGCAGCGGCCCGAACGCGGCCTCCTGGCGATTCGCAAGGAGCTGGACCTCTACGCGAACCTCCGTCCGGCGAAGTGCTTTCCCATGCTCGTGGACGCCTCGCCGCTCAAGCGCGAGGTGGTCGAGGGGACCGACCTCATGGTCATCCGCGAGCTGACCGGCGGCCTCTACTTCGGCGAGCCGCGGGGCGTCGAGCGCTTCGCCGACGGCGGCGCCCGCGCGATCAACACGATGGCGTACACCTCGCGCGAGGTCGAGCGGATCGCCCGGATCGGCTTCGACGTCGCGCGCAAGCGCCGGCGGCGGCTCACGTCGGTCGACAAGGTGAACGTGCTGGTGGTGTCGCAGCTCTGGCGCGAGGTCGTGACCCGCGTCGGCAAGGACTACCCGGACGTGACGCTCGATCACGTCCTCGTCGACAACTGCGCGATGGCCCTGGTGCACCGGCCCACGCAGTTCGACACGATTGTGACCGAGAACACCTTCGGTGATATTTTGTCCGATGAGGCGGCCATTCTCGCGGGCTCGATGGGCATGCTGCCGTCGGCCTCGCTCGGCGGGTCGGTGGGCCTCTACGAGCCGGTCCACGGGACGGCGCCGGACATCGCCGGCAAGGGCATCGCGAACCCGATCGCGGCGATCCTCTCGGCGGCGATGCTCTTGCGGTACTCGCTGGCCATGGAGAAGGACGCCGACCGGGTCGAGCGGGCGGTGCTGCGGGTCCTTGAAGCGGGCCACCGCACGGCCGACATCGCCGCGCCGGGAGCGCGGGCGAGCGGGCACGCGGGAGATGGGGGATCTGATCGTGCAGCGAGCTGGAGCGGCAGTACTGATGGCCTCCGGCCTCTGCGTCGCCGTGGTGGGAGCCACCGGCGCCGCCGGGCAGACCACGCTCCGGATTCTCGAGGAGCGAAAGTTCCCGGTGCGCGAGCTGCGGGCGTTCGCCTCGGAGCGCTCGGTGGGCAAGACCGTGACGTTCCGCGGCGAAGCCGTCCCCATCCGCCGGGTCGAGCCCGGCGCCTTCAAGGGCGTCGACATCGCCTTCTGCTCGGCGGGCTCCGCGCAGTCCAGGGAGTACGCGCCGATGATCGTCAAGGCCGGCGCGATCGTGATCGACAAGTCGAACGCGTTCCGGATGGACCCGGAGGTGCCCCTCGTCGTCCCCGAGATCAACGCGCACGCGGCCCGCGCGCATCGGGGGATCCTGGCGTGCCCGAACTGCACGACGATCGTGACCGTCATGCCGCTCAAGCCGCTGCACGACGCCGGGCGGCTCACCCGCGTGATCGCGACGAGCTTCCAGGCGGTCTCGGGCGCCGGGGTCAACGGCATCGCCGAGCTCCGGGAGCAGACGCTCGCGTGGGCGCGCGGCGAGGCGATCGTCGCGCGGCACTTTCCGCATCCAGATCGCCTTCAACCTCGTCCCCGCGCATCGACGCGTTCGGGCCCGACGGCTACACGGGCGAGGAAATGAAGCTGGTCAACGAGACGCGGAAGATCCTCGAGGCGCCGGAGCTCCCGGTGGCGCCGACGACGGTGCGGGTGCCCGTCTTCACCTCGCCACTCGATCGCGGTCACCGCCGAGACCGAGGCGAAGATCACGGCGGCGCGCGCCCGCGATCTCTTCGAGCGCTTTCCCGGCCTCAAGCTCTGGGACGACCCCGCGCAGCACCGCTACCCGATGCCGATCGCTGTCGAGGGGCAAGACGACTGCTTCGTCGGACGGATCCGTGAGGATCTCTCGAGCCCGAACGGGCTGAGCTTCTGGGTGGTCGGCGACCAGCTGCGCAAGGGCGCGGCCACGAATGCCGTCCAGATCGCCGAGCTCCTGGCTCCGATCCTAGGCCGCCGTCGGCGCCGGCCGGCCGCCGGGCGGCGCCGACCGGCTGATGTCGCTCCGTCGCTACTATCATCGTCGCTTCGGCCGCAACGAGCGATTCCATCTCGCGGTGTTCTTCACCATGCTGGTGGTGGCCTACGTCGCGGTGCCGCAGGTCGTCCGATTCGTCGACGCCGTCCGGGGCTACGACCCCGCCTTCTACGAGCCGAAGGACTTCGAGCGCCAGGACTGGATCAAGCGCCAGGTCGCGCCGGCCGTGCTGCCCGGGGTCTCGTGGGAAATCGTGATCGACGTCATCCTGTTCCTCCTCGTCGCGGTGGTCTGGCTCACCTTCGTCCCGGCCCGCAGCCCGCGGCGCCACCCGCCGCCGCGATAAGCTCCGCCCGCTCGACCTTCCGCCTGGTGCTGTCCTACGACGGCACGGACTATCACGGCTGGCAGGTCCAGCCCGGCGCCCGTACGGTGCAGGGGATCCTGGTCGATGCGGCGCGCCGCCGCTTCGGGCGCCGAGACGCGGATCATCGGCGCCAGCCGGACCGACGCGGGCGTGCACGCGCTCGGTCAGGTTGCGTCCCTGACGACGGCGGCGCGTATCACCGCGGCGCGGTCTTCGTGGCGCCCTCAATGCCGATCTGCCGCGCGACATCCGCGTGCTCGACACCGCGAGGCGCCGGCAGGCTTCGACGCGCGCCGCGCGGCGCTCGGCAAGCGCTACGCCTACCTCATCGACAACGGGCCGAGTCGCGAATCCGCTCCTGGCCCGCTACGCCTGGCATCTCCCCCAGCCGCTCGAGGTGGGCGCGATGCGGCAGGCACTGGCGGCGCTGCGCGGCCGCCACGACTTCAGCGCGTTCTGTGCCGCGCCGGGGCGCGAGAAGGATCCGGTCTGTGTCGTCCGAGCGATCCGTGTTATGCGGCGGAAGGAACGGCTCGCCGTCGTCTTCTCGGCCGATCGCTATCTGCACCACATGGCGCGGAACATCGTGGGCAGCGCGGTCGCGGTCGGACGGGGTTCTCACGATGCCGGATGGCTCGCCGCGGTCCTCGAGTCCCGCAATCGAGCGCGAGCGGGGCAGACAGCGCCCGCCCAGGGCCTCGTGCTGGTTCGCGTGCTGTACCGCCGCTGGGCTCACGCCGGCGCCCATGATGGACGGACACGATAGCGTCCTCGTCGGCCCCCAAAGACACGAAGCTGTCTCTGATCATATCGATCTCAAGATGTTGAACAGTCACAGATATTGCCGCTTTGGGCTCACTCGATTCGAAGCGCAGTGGCGGGGAGCGCCGGGCTCGCGATCTCGCGGGCCGCTGGGCCAATGCGCATCGGGAATATGGTAAACTCTCGCTACTCTTGACCTTTTAGGGGCCTATGCACCAGACCCTGTTGACGGTCGCGATCATCGGGTACGTCGCCGCGACGGGCCTCGCCCTGGCCTACCTGGTTCAGCGCGAGGAGTTGCTCCACCGCTTGGCCTCCCTGACAACCGTGGCGGCCTGGGTGGTGCACACCGTCGCGTTGCTGGCGCTGGCCATCAGTCTCGGCCGGCCGCCGCTGGCCAGCATGCCCGAAGCGGTCTCGGTCGCCGTCTGGGTGGTCGTCCTCCTGGAGATGTGGATCGAGCGTCGGTACGGCCTCTCGGTCCTGGGGGCGTTCGTGCTCCCGGTGGCGCTCGTGTTCAGCCTGCAGTCGACGTCAACCCGGTCGCTCATCGGCCCCACCTTGAGCGGCGCCTGGCTCTGGGTTCACATCGGGCTCGCGCTCGTCGGCATCGCGGCGCTCGTGCTCAACTTCGCAGGGCGCGGTGATGTACCTGCTGCAGGAGCGCCAGCTCAGGGCGAAGCGACCCGGGACCTTCTACTACAGCCTCCCGGCGCTCGCGACGCTCGACCGGCTCACCTATCGGACCCTGGCGTTCGGCTTTCCGTTCCTGACGACCGGCTTGATCCTGGGCGTTCTCTGGGCGGGAACGGCCTGGGGCAGCGTGTTCACCTTCGACCCGCTGGCGCTGTCGTCCTACGTGGCCTGGGCGGTGTACGCGGCGACGCTCGCGGGGCGCGCCGCCGGCGGACTGGCACGGTCGCCGGGCCGCCTACTCGGCCATCATCGGATTCGCCATCCTCATGCTCACACTCGGCGCGGGCCTCTTCCTGCCCGGAAAGCACGGCGGGTAGATGGGGCTCTTCGTCGCGGGTCTCTCGCACCGGAATGCGCCGGTCGAGCTGCGCGAGCAGCTGGCCGTCGACGAGGACAAGCTGCGAGAGTTGCTCGGCGATATCGCGGCAGCCGGCATCGCCCGGGAGGCCATCATCCTCTCGACGTGCAATCGGGTCGAGGTGTACGCGGTCGCCGAGGTGCCGGGCGAGGCGCGCGCCGTGATGTTCCGCCAGCTCTGTCGCCATCGAGGGGTGGAGCCGGCATCGGTCGAGGCCGCGCTCTACACCTACGCCGAGGGGGACGCCGTACGCCATGCCTTCCGCGTCGCGTCGAGCCTCGACTCGATGGTGATCGGCGAGCCGCAGATCCTCGGCCAGGTGAAGGACGCCTTCGCGCTCGCCCAGGCGTGCGAGACGGTGGGCCCGGCGCTTCACTCGCTGTTCACGCAGGCGTTCGCCGTCGCCAAGAGGGTGCGCACCGAGACGGAGATCGCGCGGCACGCGGTGTCGGTCTCGTTCGCCGCGGTCGAGCTGGCCAAGAAGATCTTCGCGGGCCTCGAGGGCAAGGCCGTGCTCCTCGTCGGCGCGGGCAAGATGAGCGAGCTCGCCGCCCGCCATCTCGTCGAGCAAGGCGTGTTCCCGGTCTACGTCACCAACCGGACCTGGGCGCGCGCCCAGGAGATGGCGCGCGCGCTGGCCGGCACCGCCGTGCCCTTCGACGAGATGTCGACCGCGCTCGCCGCGGTCGACATCGTCATCACCTCCACGGGCGCGCCGGAGCCGGTGATCCGGCGCGAGCTCGTCCAGCGCATCATGCACGGACGGCGCGGACGGCCGCTGTTCTTCATCGACATCGCCGTCCCGCGTGACGTGGAGCGCGCCGTGGGCACGCTCGACGGCGTGTACTGCTACGACATCGACGACCTGAAGCAGGTCGTCGACGCGAACATCCGCGAGCGCGGTCGGGAGGCGTCACCGGGCCGAGGCGCTGGTCGAGCGCGAGGTCGCGAAGTTCCTCGCCAGGCTCGGCGACGTCGAGGTGATCCCGACCATCGTGTCGCTCCGGGAGCGCCTCGAGGCCATTCGAACCGGCGAGGTGAAGCGCACGCTCGCGCGGCTGCCCGGCGCGACACAAGAGACGCGCGAGGCGATCGAGGCCCTGTCGACGGCGATCGTGAACAAGATCCTGCACGCGCCGATCACCAAGCTCCGGGAGTCGTCCCGCGCGGGCTCGCCGCGGTCGTGGCTCGAGCTCGTCCACGAGCTGTTCGGACTCGGACGAGCCGATGACCATCAAGATCGGGACGCGCGGAAGCCCGCTCGCGCTGGTGCAAGCCGAGAGCGTCGCGGCGCCGCTGCGCGCGCTGGGCGCCGACGTCGAGATCGTGCCGGTGCGGACCGAGGGCGATCGACGCCTGGAAGTCGCAGCTGGCGGCGATCGGCGGCAAGGGCCTCTTCGTGCGCGAGATCGAAGACATGCTCCTCGCCGGCACCCTCGACTGCGCCGTGCACAGCCTCAAGGATCTCCCGGCCGAGCTCCCGGCCGGCCTCTCGCTCGCGGCGTTCCCCGAGCGCGAAGATCCGCGCGACGTCCTCGTGACGCGAGAGGCGCGACGCTTCGAAGACCTGCGCCCGGGCGCGCGGCTCGGCACCGGAAGCCCGCGGCGGCGCGCGCTGGCGCTGGCGCTGCGCGCCGACCTCGTCGTCGAGCCGGTCCGCGGCAACGTCGGGACCCGGCTCCGCAAGCTGGAGAGTGAGGGCCTGGACGGTGTACTGCTCGCGGCGGCCGGCCTCAAGCGGCTCGGTGTGGCCCCGCCGCACGTCCAGGTGCTCGACCCGGACGCGTTCGTGCCCGCGGTCGGTCAGGGCGTGCTGGCGGTCGAAACCCGGGCGGATGACCGCCGCGTGCTCCGGGTTCTCGGCCGGCTCGATCACGCGCCCACCCGCGCGTGCGCGCTGGCCGAGCGCGCCTGCCTCGGTCGCCTGGGCGCCTCGTGCAACTCGCCGGTGGCCGCTCACGCCGTGCTGGACGGATCCACGATCCGCATCACCGCGCTCGTCGCGAGCGACGATGGGCGCAAGGTCCTTCGCGCTACGGCCGTCGGCGCCGCCCAGGACGGCCGAGCGCCTGGGTCGACGGGTCGCCGACTCGCTCCTCGAGCAAGGTGCCGCGACGGTGGCGCCGCTCAGGCCGGTGACGTGATGGGGCGGACAGGTCGCGCGACCGAGCGCCCGCTCGAGGGCCGGACGATCGTCGTCACCCGCGCGCGCGCCCAGGCACAGCGGTTCGTCGATCTCCTCGAGGCCGCCGGCGCCCGGGTGCTGCAGGCGCCCACGATCGTGATCGAGCCTCCGGCGTCCTGGGAGCCGCTCGACACAGCCCTCGGCGCCCTGGAGTCGTTCGCGTGGGTCATCTTCACCAGTGTGAACGGCGTCGCCATGGTGGACCGCCGGCTGGCGGCGCGCGGCACCCCGTGGGCGGCGATCGCGCGCAAACGGGTGGCGGCGATCGGCCCGGCGACGGCGGACGCCCTCGCCGAGCACGGCGTCCGGCCCGAGGTGGTCCCGTCCGAGTACCGCGCCGAGGCGCTGGTCGAGCGGCTCCGGCCAGTCGTCGGCCCGCGGCGACCGCGTCCTCCTGCCGAGGGCGAAAGAGACTCGCGACGTGCTGGTCATCGAGCTCCGGCGGCTGGGCGCGGCCGTGACGGAAGTCCCTGCGTATCAGACCCGGCGGATCGACGACGGAGTCGTCCGTCTGCGCGAGGCGCTCGCGTCGGGCTCGGTGGACGCCGTGACGTTCACGAGCTCGTCCACCGCGAGGAACTTCGCCGAGCAGTTCAGCGACGCGGAGCGGAGCGCCTGGCGCGGGCGCATCACCGTCGCGTCCATCGGCCCGATCACGGCGGCGACGGCCGCCGAGTACGGGCTACCGACCGATGTCATGCCGAGCGAATACACGATTCCCGCGCTGGCGCGGGCGCTCGCCGACTACTTTGCCCGTGCCGCCTGGAATGCCGGCCGCCGACCCAGAAGGAGCGTGTGATGGCGCATGCGATGTTCCGTCCGAGACGTCTGCGCGAAAAACCGCTGCTGCGCAAGCTGATCCGCGAGACCGTGCTGGCGGTCGACGATCTCATCTATCCGCTCTTCGTCGTCCACGGCCGCGGCGTTCGCGAGCCGATCGGCTCGATGCCAGGCCAGTTCCGCCTCTCCATCGACGAGCTCGTGAAGGACATGAAGGACGTCGCCAGCATGGGGATCCCGGGTGTCCTGCTGTTCGGGCTCCCGGTCGAGAAGGACCCGCGCGGCTCCGAGGCGTACGCGGAGGACGGCATCGTGCAGCAGGCGGTGCGGGCAGTGAAGGACGTGGTGCCGGACCTGCTGGTCGCCACCGACGTGTGCCTCTGTCAGTACACCAGCCACGGGCACTGCGGCGTTGTCGAGGGAGGCACCGTCCGGAACGACCCGACGCTCGAGCTGCTCGCGCGCGTCGCGGTCTCGCACGCCGAGGCCGGCGCGGACATGGTCGCGCCTTCCGACATGATGGACGGCCGCGTCGGCGCGATTCGCGAGGCGCTCGACGATGCGAGCTTCACCGATACGCCGATCATGGCCTACTCGGCGAAGTACGCCTCGAGCTTCTACGGCCCCTTCCGGGATGCCGCGGACTCCGCGCCGCAGTTCGGCGACCGGCGGTCGTATCAGATGGACCCGGCGAACTCCGCCGAGGCCATGCGTGAGATCGCGCTCGACCTCGACGAGGGCGCGGACATCGTCATGGTCAAGCCGGCGCTCCCGTACCTCGACATCATCTCGCGGGCCAGGGCGGAGTTCGGCGTTCCGCTCGCCGCCTACTCGGTCTCGGGCGAGTACGCGATGATCCGCGCCGCCGGCCGCCTGGGCTGGCTCGACGAGGAGCGCGCGATGATGGAGGCGCTCACGGCCATCCGTCGCGCGGGCGCCGACGTCGTGATCACCTACTTCGCCCGCGACGCCGCCCGCCTGCTCGAGCGTGGCGGGGTGAGTTGAGCCATGGCCCGGCATGGCGAAGCGCACCTTGCAAATTCGGAACGGGTGAGCTGAGCCGCGGTGCGCATCTCGGCCAAGGGCGAGTACGCGATCCAGGCGATGCTGGATCTGTCGCTCCACCGTGAGCGCGGCCTCACGGCCATCCAGGAGGTCGCGCGGCGTCAGGCGATCCCGCAGCGCTACCTCGAGCAAGTGTTGCTCTCGCTCAAGCGCGCCGGTCTCTTGGCGTCGAAGCGCGGCTCAGCGGGCGGCTACCGGCTGACGCGGCCGCCGGAGGACATCACGGTGGGAGACGTCCTGCGGGCGGTGGAGGGAACCGGCGCGCCCTTCGAGGCGCAGCGGCGCGGCGGCCGGAGCACGGGCGAGCGCCACGATCTGGCCGAGCTGTGGGACGAGATCTCCAGCGCGGTCTCGAAGGTGGTCGACCAGCTGACGTTCGGCGACCTCGCCGCTCGCGCGCTCGCGCGCCGGAGCGCGGCGCGGCCGATGTACCACATATGACGGCAGCCGGCGAAGATCGCGAAATCGGTGCTCGAGCTGGTCGGCCGGACGCCAATGGTCCGGCTGAATCGAGTCCCCAAGCCGGGCGGCGCGGTGGTCGCGGCCAAGGTCGAGTCGCTCAACCCCGGCGGAAGCGTCAAGGACCGAATCGCCGTCGCGATGCTCGAGGACGCCGAGCGGCGCGGCGTGCTGAAGGCGGGCGGCGACGATCGTCGAGCCGACCAGCGGCAACACCGGGATCGGGCTCGCGATGGCGGCCGCGGTGCGCGGCTACCGGCTGATCCTGACGATGCCCGACGACATGAGCGTCGAGCGCCAGCGCCTGCTGGCGCGGTTCGGCGCCGAGCTCCACCTGACCCCCGCGATCGAAGGCATGACGGGCGCGGTCCACGCCGCGCGCGAGCTCTTGCGCGAGCACCCGGACTATTTCATGCCGCAGCAGTTCGAGAACCCGGCGAATCCTGAGGCGCATCGGCGGACGACCGCGCTCGAGATCCTCGACGCGGTCGGCGGCCGACTCGACGCCTTCGTGGTCGGCGTCGGGACCGGCGGGACGCTGACGGGAGTCGGCGAGGTCCTCAAGGAGAAGATCCCGGCGGTCCGCGTCGTCGCCGTCGAGCCGGCGGCGTCGCCCGTCCTCGCCGGCGGCAAGGCGAGGCCTCACGCGATCCAGGGCATCGGCGCCTCGTTCGTGCCCGGCGTCCTCAATCGCGCCATCATCGATCGGATCATCCAGGTGCGCGACGAGGACGCGCTCGCGTGGTCGCGCAGGCTCGCCCGCGAAGAAGGGCTGCTGGTGGGTGTCTCGGCCGGCGCGGCCGTGTTCGCCGCGTGCATGGTGGCCGCCGAGATGACGCCGAGCCAGCTGGTCGTCACGGTCCTGCCGGACACCGGCGAGCGGTACCTGAGTCCCGGAGGCTAGCCCAATGTCCGTGACGGTGTACATCCCGACGTCGTTCCGTCGGGCGACCGACAATCGCGACCGCATCGAGCTCGCCGCCAACGACGTAAGACGGCTGCTCGATCAGCTGGAGGCGTCCTACGGCGGCCTGAAGGGGCTCGTGCGCGACGCGGGCGGCGAGGTGCACCACCACGTGAGCATCTACGTGAACAGCGAGGCGATCGAATCGCTCCAGGGTTTGCGCACGCCGCTCAAGGACGGGGACGAGGTCGCGATCATCCCGGCGCTGGCGGGCGGCGCGCACCCGATCGTCACCGCCGAGGAGCTCGAGGCGATCCGCCGGCAGGCGGTCGAGGAGTATCCACGCGAGTCGTGCGGCGTCATCCTCGAGCAAGGCCAGCTCCGCCGGCTCGTCCGGTGCCGGAACATCCAGGACGAGCTGCACTTCAAGGATCCGCAGCGCCATCCGCGAGACGCGCGGACCGCCTATTTCATCGATCCCAAGGATCTCCTCCGCATCGGACGCCTGGAGGGCGAGGGATACGAGATCGCCGTGATCTATCACTCCCACGTCGACGCCGGCGCGTATTTCTCGCCGACCGATCGTCAGCAGGCCCAGCTCGGCGGCGAGCCGACGTACCCGGGAGCCACGTATCTGGTGACGTCCGTGATGGCCGGCCGCGCCGAGGCGGTCGCGGCGTTTCGGTGGAGCTCGACCGAGCGTGACTTCGTGCAGGTCGCGCTCGACTCCGATCGCTGGCGCTGGCACGAGCGGCTCTCGTTCGCGGCCGGACGGCTCTGGGAGCGACTGGGCCTCGGCGCGCTGCTCGGCCGGAGCTTCTGATGCGCGACTCCAAGAGCCTCTTCGAAGCCGCCTCGCGCGTGATCCCCGGCGGTGTCAACAGCCCCGTCCGCGCGTTCCGCGGCGTCGGCGGCGAGCCGTTCTTCGTGGCGCGCGCCGAGGGAGCGCGGCTGTGGGACGTCGACGGCCGGTCGTATCTCGACTTTCTCGGCTCGTGGGGGCCGCTCATCCTCGGCCACGCCGCGCCGTCGGTCGTCGCCGCGATCGCCGAGGCGGCGGCGCGGGGCACCAGCTACGGCGCGCCGACCGGGCTCGAGGTCGAGATGGCCGAGGCGATCACCGCGGCCTATCCCTCGATCGAGCTCGTGCGGCTCGTCAGCTCGGGGACCGAGGCCGCGATGAGCGCGATCCGGCTGGCGCGGGGCGCCACCGGCCGCTCGCTCTTGCTGAAGTTCGACGGCTGTTATCACGGGCACGCCGACAGCCTGCTCGTGAAGGCCGGCTCCGGCGGCGCGACGTTTTCGATTCCCGACAGCGCCGGAGTGCCGGGACCGCTCGCGCAGCTGACGGTGACCGCGCCGTTCAACGACCTCGACGCCGTCCGCTCGATCTTCCGCGAGCGCGGCCGCGAGATCGCGGCGGTCATCGTCGAGCCGGTGGCCGGCAACATGGGCGTCGTGCCGCCGCGCGCGGGATTCCTCGAGGGGCTTCGCGAGATCACGCAGGCTCACGACGCGGTGCTGATCTTCGACGAGGTCATCACCGGCTTCCGCGTCGCGTACGGCGGAGCCCAGGAGCTCTACGGTGTGCGGCCCGACCTGACGTGTCTCGGCAAGGTCATCGGCGGCGGATTGCCGGTCGGCGCCTACGGCGGATCGCGGCGAGCTGATGAGCCACGTGGCGCCGCTCGGCGCCGTCTATCAAGCCGGCACGTTGTCGGGCAATCCGCTGGCCGTGGCGGCGGGGCTCGCGACCTTGGCGCGGCTTGCGCGACCGCGACGTCTATCGACGTCTCGACACGCTCGGCGGCGAGCTCGAGCAGGGACTGCGCGCGGGCGCCGAGCGTGCCGGCGTCCCGCTGACGGTCAACCGCGTCGGATCGATGCTGACCGGCTTCTTCTGCGACGGCCCCGTGACCGACTACGCCTCGGCCAAGCGCTCCGACACCAAGCGCTACGCGCGCTACTTCCACGGCATGCTCGAGCGCGGCGTGTTTCTGGCGCCGTCGCAATTCGAAGCCGCCTTCGTCTCGCTCGCCCACACGGACGCCGACGTCGCGCTCGCGGCGCGGGCCGCCGCCGAGGCGCTGGCCGCCGGCTGATCCGGCGCCTCGTCGCGCCCTCGACCCGCTACACACGCTCGAACCGCGCGAATAGATTGACGGGTGCCGGGAGCACGTGATAGCGTTCACGAGCAATCTAGAGAACCGCCGGAGGGCGATCGACTTTCGATGATGGCCAAGGCAGGAGTAGGCGCACTCGGCGCGGCACTCCTGGCGGTTCTGGTTTTCCTGGCGATTTCGTCGTGGAGCCGCCAGCCGGCCGCCGCCGCGAAGCCTTCGGCCCAGCCCATCAATTTCCCGCACAACGTCCATGTCGGCACGTACAAGATGGACTGCCAGTACTGCCACAGTGACGCGCGCCGCTCGGAGTACGCGGGGCTACCGTCAGTCGAGCGTTGCATGGGGTGTCACAAGATCACGGCCGCGGACAAGCCGGAGATCAAGAAGATCGCCGAGTACTTCGCGAAAAAAGAGCCGATCCCCTGGATGCGGGTGAACAAGCTGCCGGAGTTCACGTACTTTCCGCACAAGGCGCACGTCCGCGCAGGTCTCAAGTGTCAGACGTGTCATGGACCGGTCGAGACGATGACCACCTTCGCGGCCGATACCGGGCCGTCGCTGACGGTCGACCTGCTGCACCTTGTGGGCTTCAAACCGGCGCCGCCGGCCTTGACGATGGGCTGGTGCATCGAGTGTCATCGCGAGCAGAACGCGAAGGCCGGTCGGCGCGCGCCGCTCGACTGCGTGACCTGTCACCATTGAACAAACGGAGCTACGTGTGTCTACTCGCCACCTTCGGTCGGATCCGGGCTGGAGCACTCGTTAATGGAGCCACGTGTGTCACTCGCCACCTTCGGTGGATCCGGGCTGGAGCAGTCGGTAAATGAATCGACGCGACTTTTTCAAGATCGTCTCGGTGTCCGGCGCGGCCGCCGCGACGGGAGGCTGCCAGCAGGCCGGCGAGTCGATCCTCCCGCTGGTCGTGCCCAACGAGCAGCTCATCCCGGGTGTCGCGTCCTGGTTCGCCACCGTGTGCCGCGAGTGCCCGGCCGGGCTGCGGCGTCATCGCGCGCAATCGCGAGGGTCGGGTCGTCAAGCTCGAGGGCAACCCCGACCATCCCGTCAATGCCGGCGCGCTCTGCATGCGCGGCCAGGCCGCGCTCCAGGGCCTCTATCATCCCGATCGCATCGCCGGCCCCCAGGTCCGCGAGGGAAGCGCGGGATTCAAGAGCGCCACGTGGGACGCCGCCACCAAGACCGTCGCCGACCGGATCGGGGCGCTCCGCGCCGGCGGCAAGGGCCGCGCGGTCGCGGTCGTGACACAGCTCGAGAACGGCAGTCTGGGCGGGATGCTCGATCGCTGGGCGCAGGCGCTCGGCGCGCGCCCGCGCGTGACCCTGGAGCCGTTCGCCTACGAGTCGATCCGCGCGGCGAATCGCCTCACGTTCGGCCGTGACGCGATTCCGTACTACGCGTTCGAGGACGCCGAGGTCGTGCTGTCCTTCGGCGCCGACTTCATCGAGACGTGGCTCTCGAACGTCAACTACGCGCGGACCTTCGCCCGCATGCACTCGTTCCGGGACGGACGCGCGGGCACGTTCATCCACGTCGAGCCGCGTCAGTCCCTGACGGCGTCGAACGCGGACGAATGGGTCCGCAACGCGCCGGGCACGGAAGGGCTGCTCGCCCTGGCGATCCTGCGTGTGATGGTCGACGAGGGAACGGCCGATCGACGCTTCGGCGAAGCGGTCGCGTCGGTCGACGTGAAGCGCGCCGCGGACGAGAGCGGTGTGAGTGTCGAGACCATCAAGCACATCGCGAAAGCGTTCGCCCGCGCCAAGCCGGGGCTCGCCGTCGGCGGGGGCGTCTCGGTCACGGGGACCAACGCCACCCAGACGCAGGTCGCGATCAATCTCCTGAACGCGGCAGCCGGCAACGTGGGGAAGACCGTGCGGTTCGGCGCCGATTCGGCGTACGGGAAGGTGACGCCGTATGCCGAGGTCGCGAGCCTGGCGGGCGCGATGGCGGGCGGGGAGATCGAAGTCCTCATCCTGGGTCCCGGGGTCGACCCGGCGTTCACGTTGCCGGCGGGCCTCAAGCTCGCCGACGCGATCCGCAAGGTGCCGCTGGTCGTCAGCTTCGCGAACGTGCCGAGTCAGACGACCGAGCTCGCTCATGTCGTGCTGCCCGCCACCCACTGGCTCGAGTCGTGGGGCGATTACTCACCGCGCGAGGGGGTCCTCGGATTCCTGCAGCCGACCATGTCGCCGGTTCGCGACTCGCGACCGATGGGTGACACGCTCCTCAAGATCGGCCGTGCGGCGCTCGGCGCCGAGGAAGGCAAGGGCCCGATTCCGTGGCCGACATTCGAGCAATATACCAAGGCTACTTGGGCGCCTCTAGTTAAGGAAGGGCTCGAGGGTGCCATGCGGCGCGGCGGGCTCTTCGCCGACGTGGCGCCGGCGGCGGTCACCGTGAAGGTCGCGGGCGGCGCGGCCGTCCCCGCGAAGCTCGACGGCGACGCGAGCGGGCTGACCCTTCTCGCGTATCCGTCGCTCCGGTTCTACGACGGGCGAAGCGCGGGCAGCTCCTGGCTCCAGGAAGCGCCGGACAGCATGACGCAGGCAGTCTGGGACGCGTGGGTCGAGATCTCCACGGAGACCGCGAAGAAGCTCGGCGTGGCGCAGGGCGACATGGTGGCGGTGAAGTCGCCGCAGGGAACGCTCGAGCTGCCGGCGTACATCTCGCCGACGCTCCATCCCTCGGCGGTCGCGATCCCGATGGGCCATCGCTACACGCCCTATCAGCGCCCGAGGTACCTCGCGGCCGATCCGCGCTCCCTGAATCCGATGGACATCCTGCCGGCGGCATCCGACGCGACGTCCGGCGGGCTCGCCTTCATGAGCGCCAAGGTGACCCTGACGAAGCTCGGCACGCGGCGTCCGCTCGCCGTGCTGCAAGCGACGCACGATCAAGATCACCGGGAGATCGCTCAGCACGTGGACCTCGGCGCGGCGCGCGAGCAGGCGCTGCGCGGCCGCAAGCCCGAGGCGCCTCCGCCCACGCTCTACGAAGAGCAGAAATATCCGGGCGCGCGGTGGGGCATGACGATCGACGTGGACGCGTGCGTGGGCTGCCAGGCGTGCGTCGTCTCATGCCAGGCCGAGAACAACGTGCCGGTGGTAGGGAAGGCCTCGGCGGCTTACGGCCGCCAGCTCCACTGGATGCGACTCGAGCGCTGGGCAGAAGGGCAAGCCGGACCACCCGACGAACATGTTCCTGCCGATGCTCTGCCAGCACTGCGAGGTCGCGCCGTGCGAGCCGGTCTGCCCCGTGTACGCCGCGTATCGGACCGACGAGGGGCTGAACGGCCAGGTCTACAACCGCTGCGTCGGGACCCGCTACTGCGGCAACAACTGCCCGTACCACGTGCGCCGGTTCAACTGGTTCCAGTACGAGTTCCCGGCGCCGCTCGAGGTCCAGCTGAACCCGGACGTCACCGTCCGCCAGCTCGGCGTGATGGAGAAGTGCACCATGTGCGTGCAGCGCATCATCGCCGGCAAGGACCGGGCGCGCGACGAGAAGCGCGCGGTCCGCGACGGAGACATCCAGACGGCGTGCCAGCAGACGTGTCCGACGCAGGCGATCACGTTCGGCAACCTCAAGGACGAGGGGAGCACGACGGCGAAGCTGACGCACTCGCCGCGGGCCTACCACGTCCTCGAAGAGATCGGGACCCGGCCCTCGATCACCTACCTCCGCAAGGTCGTCCGGGACACGCGTGAGCCGATGAGCGACAGCCGGACCACGTCCCCCACGTTCGCCGACGTCAACCGCGACGTCCTCCGCACGCTCGAGCCGCCGGGCAACCTCTACTTCGCCTGGATGTGCGTGGTGGCGCTGCTGCTCGCCGGCTTCTTCATCGCCTGGGCCGGACAGGTCTGGTGGGGAATGGGCATGGCCGGCAAGCGCGTGCCCCAGATGTGGGCGATGTACATCACCACGTTCGTGTTCTGGATCGGTATCGGCCACGCCGGCACCTTGATCTCGGCCATCCTCTATCTCTTCCGGGCCCGCTGGCGGACGTCGATCTACCGCGCGGCGGAGGCGATGACGATCTTCGCCGTGATGACCGCGGGCCTCTTCCCGCTCATCCACGCCGGGCGCATGTGGTTCGCGTACTTCCTGCTGCCGTACCCGAACCAGCGCGACCTCTGGCCGAACTTCCGCTCGCCGCTCGTCTGGGACGTCTTCGCGATCTCCACGTACCTGTCGATCAGCACCGTCTTCTTCATCGTGGGGCTCGTCCCCGACATCGCCGCCCTGCGCGACGCCTCCACCGGCTGGCGACGCCGGATCTTCGCGATGCTGGCGCTCGGCTGGGAGGGCTCGGACACGCAGTGGCGCCACTACCGGCGCGCGTACGGGCTCCTGGCGTCGCTGGCGACGCCGCTCGTGCTCTCGGTCCACAGCGTCGTGTCCTGGGACTTCGCGATGGCGCTCGTCCCCGGATGGCACAACACGATCTTCGCGCCCTTCTTCGTGAACGGCGCGATCTTCTCCGGATTCGCGATGGTGCTGGTGCTGATGCTGCCGATGCGCCACTTCTTCAAGCTCCACGCCTACGTCCAGGACAAGCACCTGGACGCGATGGGCAAGCTGATCCTCGTCACCAGCCTCGTCCTGACGTACTTCTATCTCTGCGAGATCTTCACCGCGCTCTACAGCGGCGACCACTTCGAGAAGGCCTCGCTCTTCTGGAAGGTGACCGACACGTACGCGTGGGCGCTCTGGACGATGTACTTCTGCAACTGCGTCGCGCCGCTCGTGCTCTTCTCGCGGCGCGCCCGCACCAGCCCGGTCGTCCTGTACATCGTGTCGATCCTGGTCCTGATCGGGATGTGGTTCGAGCGGTTCAACATCATCGTTCCCTCGCTCGGCCACGACTTCTATCCCTACACGTGGGGAATCTACGTCCCGAGCCCGACCGACACCATGATCGTGATCGGCAGCTTCTCGTTCTTCTTCCTGCTGTTCCTCGGCTTCATCAAGCTGATGCCGTCGCTCTCCATCGTCGAGGTCAAGGAAACGATTCCGCCGCCGCTCCGGGACCGAGCCCATGGCCACTGAGACTGTCCTCGGCGTCTTCGCCTACGTGGACACGACGGTGCGGGCCCTCGAGGAGTTGCGCGCCCGCGGCTACCACGACCTCACGGTGTACACGCCGCTACCGGTCCACGAGATCGAGGAAGTCCTCGAGCGCGATCGGCCGGTCAGCCGGGTGCGGCTGTTCACCCTGATCGGCGGGCTCACGGGCATCGTGTCGGCCTTCCTGCTGACGATCTGGAGCTCGATGGTCTGGGGGATGGTCACCGGCGGCAAGTTCATGCAGCCCGCGGGCGGGAGCATCATCGGATCGTCCCTACCGCCCTTCTTCATCATCGCCTTCGAGATGATGGTGCTCTTCGGCGGGCTCGCGACGGTCATCGGCATGGTCGTGCTCGGGCGCCTTCCGCGCTTCTCGCCGAGCGCCTCGTACGACCCGCGATTCAGCAACGACCGCTTCGGCGTCGCAGTCCACTGCGCCCCCGAGCGCGCCGCCTCGGTCCACGAGCTCCTACGGAACGCAGGCGCCGAAGAAGTGAAGTCCCGATGAGCCGGGCAAGATCGGACGTGTCGGCGCCCGTCACCAAGAACCAGAGCCGAACCACGCAACCGGAAAGGTCGGGCGTGCGGAGCCCGTCACCATGAACCCGAGCCGAACGACGCACCCGGAAGAATCGGGCGTGCGGAGCATCGCCGCGTCTATCTCAGGCCACCCCGGGTCGAAGCCGGCCTCGAGGCCCCCGCTACCATGAAATACGTCTTCATCCTGACCTTGCTGATCGTCGGTGCCGCGGCCGGCGCGTGGGGCGCGGCGATCGTCGTGCGCTGGAACGACAACATGACGCAGACCGCCCGGATCCTCCCGGGCGAGCGCGTGTTCGCGATGCCCGCCGGCGTCGTCCCGCGCGGCGGCGACCTGATCATCCCGAAGGAGCAGCGGGACGTCGCGGCCAAGCAGCCGAACCCGATCAAAGTGTCCGAGGGCTCCGTGGCGATCGGTAAGGAGCGCTACGTGACCTTCTGCGCGCCCTGCCACGGCGCCGAGGGCAAGGGGGGCACCACCGGGCTCGTCGCGACCAAGTTCATCCCGACCCCGGATCTGACGAACGCCGAGCTCCAGAAGCAGCGCACGGACGGCTACTGGCACAGCTACATCGTCGTCGGGCGGCGCGGTCATGCCCGCCTACGGCGAGGCGCTGTCGACGCAGGAGGCGTGGCACATCGTGAACTTCCTGCGGTCCATCGCCCAGAAATGACGGTCTTCTGGAGTCTCGTCGCCGTGCTCGGCGCGATCGCGTTCCTGGTCGGGGCGAACTCGTCGGACGCGCCGCAGGTCTGGTCGATCTATCTGGTGAACCTCGTCTTCTGGTCGGGGCTCGCCGTGACCGGCCCGGCGATCGCGGGGATGATGCAGGTCACCGAGGCGCGCTGGTCGCCGAGCGTGCGGCGAATCGCACTGACGACCGCGGGGTTCTTGCCGATCTCGTTCGTGCTGTTCCTCGTGCTCTACGCCGGCCAGACGGTCCTCTATCCGTGGGTCACGACGCCGATCCCGGCCAAGGCGGGCTGGCTCAACGTGCCGTTCTTCTGGCTCCGGACCTACGTGCTCGCGGCGGTGCTCTTCGCCGTGTGCTTCGCGTTCGTGCGGGCGCTCCTGCGCGACGCGATCCCGCCCGACGACGAGCGCGAGCGCGCGCACCGCAACCGGATCGCGGTCGTCCTGCTGATGCTCTGGCTCGTGACGGTCTCGCTCTGGGGCTTCGACCTGCTGATGTCGCTCGACCCGAAGTGGTACAGCGGCCTCTTCGGCGGCTACTTCGCCGTGAGCACGCTCTACACGACGTTCTGTCTCCTGTCGATCCTGACGGTCCGGACGAACGCCCGCGGGCGCGCCTCGATCCCGCCGGCGGCGGTCCAGGACGTGGCCAAGCTGCAGTTCGCCTTGTCGATCGTCTGGATGTACTTCTTCTGGTCGCAGTACATCGTGATCTGGTACGGCAACGTGCCGGTCGAGACGCGGTTCTTCATCCAGCGCATCTTCGTGCAGCCGTGGTTGACCGTGGCGTGGGTGGTGATCGTCGTGGGCTGGCTGATCCCATTCGCGTACCTGCTCAAGCGCCTCACGGGCCGGCCGCCGCAGCGCCACGCGCCGCTGGTGGTCGTCGCGGTCTTCGGGCTCGTCGCGATCTTCCTCGAGCGCGTGTTCGTCGTCTTCCCCTCGGTCTCCTCGAGCGCGCGCCTACCGTTGACTCTTCGCGACCTCGCGATCACCGCCGGCTTCCTCGCCCTGTTCCTGCTGAGCCGCCGCTGGTTCTTCAGCTACTTCAAGCCCGTCCTCAACCTCCCTCACACCGGCCACTAACCGACAAGCGACATCGCCGGACGCCGCAGGCAGGGGATGCTCCCCGCGACCTGTGTCGGTACGTTTGACCGAGCCACACAGAAACCTCCCTCACGCCCGCCGCTAACCGACGCGCTGCATGCCGGAGACGGATCGGGGCAGGGCGGGGAATCCCCTCGCGACCTGTGTAGGCACGGTTACCGGAGCCACCAAACAGGATGGTTTCGCCTCGCGCATTCTTGGCGCGCAGGTCGCGAGGGGGAACCCCCGCCCCGACCCATCCCCGGCGCGCAACGCGTGTAGTAAAGTAACTGATGTGCTGACGGTTGAAGAAGCGCGCGAAGGAATTCTGTCACGAATAAAGCCGCTGTCCGTCGAGCGCGTAGAGATCATGGCAGCGCTCGGGCGCGTGCTCGCCGAGCCCATCGTCTCGCGCGCCACGATTCCGCCTTGGCCGAACTCGTCGATGGACGGCTACGCCCTCCGCGCTCAGGACACGAACGGCGAGCCCGTGCAGCTCGCCGTCGTCGGCCGAATCATCGCCGGCGCGATGCCGTCCCGAGCGCTCCGGGCAGGGGAGTCGATGCGGATCTTCACCGGGGCGCCGCTGCCCGAGGGCGCCGACGCCGTGGTGCCCCAGGAGGACGTCGCCGCCGACGGCGATCGGGTCACGATCCGGGGCCGGATCGCCCCGGGCGCCTACGTCCGTCCGGCGGGCGAGGACGTCCGCACCGGCGACGTCGTGGTCGGGCCCGGCGGCGTAGTCGGCGCCGCGGAGGTCGGGCTCCTGGCGACCCTCGGGTACTCGCAGGTACGCGTCTATCGGCGCCCGCGCGTCGCGATTCTCTCGACGGGCAACGAGCTCGCGGACCTCGGGTCTCAGGCGGGCCCGGCCCAGATCCCGAACACCAACACGTACTCGTTGATGGCGCAGGTGATCGAGGCAGGCGCCGAGCCCGTCAATCTGGGCGTCGCGCCCGATCAGCTCGAGGCAATCATGGAGCGCGTGCGCTGGGGGCTCGCGTCCGCGGACGTGCTGGTGACGAGCGCGGGCGTGTCCGTCGGCGAGCTCGATCTGGTCCGCGAAGCGCTCGAACGGAGCGGCGCCGAGCTGCATCTGTGGCAGGTGTCGATGCGCCCGGGCAAGCCCATCACCTTCGGCACCCGCGACGACCGTCCGGTGTTCGGTCTGCCCGGCAATCCCGTCTCGGCGATGGTCACCTTCGAGCTCTTCGTTCGCCCGGCCCTGCGACGGATGCAGGGCTCGCACGTGATCGACCGTCCCCGGCTTCGGCGCGAAGGCGCTCGAGCCGATCGCGAACCCCGGGTCTCGGCGCGGCTATCTTCGTGTGACCCTGACGTCCGACGCGCAGGGCTACGGCGCGCGCCTCACCGGCGACCAGGGCTCGGCGATCCTTCGCTCGATGGTGCTCGCCGACGGGCTCGCCGTCGTCGGCCCCGACACCACGATCGCGGCCGGCGAGTCGGTCGACGTCATCGTGCTCCGGTCGCTCGAGCCGAGAGCGCGCTGAACCGTTGACTTCGTTTTCGGCCGCGTGCTACGGTCGGCGCGGATGAGCCGAGGCCTCTGCGTGTTGGCCGCGATGGCGATTCTCGCTAGCGGCTGCGCGAGTCGGCGCGCGGTGGACCGACTCGAATCCGATGTCGGCCGGCTCCGCTCGGAGCTGGCCGAGATGCGTGTCGCTCAGGAAGCCTCGAGCCGCGGCATCGCCAACATCACCTCGCAGCTCCAGACACTCGACATCCAGTCGTTCGGGGACGAGGTCGCTCGGCTCAACCGGCGCGTCGACGCCACCGACATGGCCCTCGCCGCCACGCGGACCAAGGTCGAGACCCTCACGGCTCCGCCCGTCACGGCGCCCGCTGCGCCGGCGCCGCCGGCGACATCGCCGGTCCCGGCGCCGCTCCCGCCGGCCGCCATCGCGAGATCGCCCGTCCCGCCGCCGCTGCCGCCGGATCCCGCCGTGATGTCGCCGGTCCCAGCACCGACGCCGCCGGATCCCGCCGTGTTGTCACCGGTGCCGAACCCGGCTCCGCCGAATCGCGCGGCGGTCTCGCCCCCTCCGGCGCCGGCGCCACCGCCGCCAGCCGTCATGCTCCCGCCTCCGACGTCGGCTCCATCGGCGGCGCCGCCGCCCACGGCTTCCGGCGAGAAGCCGCGAGCGCCCGCACCGCCCGCCCCGACGGTCGCGCCATCGAAGCCGGCTCCGAAATCCGGCGGTAGCCCGGAGCAGGAGTACGCCGCGGCGCTCGCCACCTATCGCGCGCGCGAGCACGGACAGGCGGTGCTCGACTTCATCGACTTCATCGCGAAATATCCCAAGCACCCGCTGGCCGGCAACGCCCAGTACTGGATCGGCGAAGCCTATTGGGCGCAGCGCGACTACCGGCAAGCGCTCGTCGAGTTCGAGAAGGTGTTCGAGCACGGTCAGGCGAAGGCGCCCGACGCGCTGCTCAAGATCGGCCTCTGCTATCTGCGCCTGGGTGACGTGCCGCGCGCTCAGCAGGCCTGGCAGCGCGTGGTGAACGAGTATCCGAAGTCAGACTCGGCCTCGATGGCCCGCTCCCTGATCGCCACGCACGCCACCGCCCGTCGGTAGCGCCGTATCCGTTCGGGCTCTCTGGCGAGCCCGACGACTTCGCTATACTGCAGATTCCGCGACGCGCCACGTTGATGATTGAGGTTCGCCCCGGAGACCCCCGCTACCCCGCGCTGCTCGGCGCGGTTCCCTCGGCACCCGCGCTCTTCGTCCGGGGTGAGCTCCACGCAGATGACGCGCTCGCCATCGCGATCGTGGGCTCGCGCCGCGCGACACCCTACGGGATCGCCATGGCCGAGCGGCTCGCATCCGATCTGGCCGCGCGCGGCGTGACGATCGTGAGCGGCCTGGCGCGCGGGATCGATACCGCCGCGCACCAGAGTGCGCTGGCGGCTGGCGGCAGGACGCTCGCCGTGCTCGGCTGCGGCGTCGATGTCGTGTATCCACCGGAGAATGGGCCGCTCAGCCGCGCGATCGAGTCGAACGGCGCGATCGTGTCGCAGTTTCCGCCGGGCATGCCCGCGCTCGCCGGCCACTTTCCCGCGCGCAACCGCACGCTCGCCGGGCTGGCGCTCGGCGTCGTCGTCGTCGAGGCCGCCGAGCGCAGCGGTGCCTTGATCACGGCGGGATTTGCCGGCGATCTCGGCCGCGAAACCTTCGCCGTTCCTGGCCGAATCACGTCGCCGACGAGCGTCGGCACCCATCGCCTCATACAGGACGGTGCTAAACTCGTTACATGCTGGCAGGACATCGTGTCAGAATTGCCACAGCAATGGCGCCGCGCCGTACGCGGGTTGTCGGCGCCGACGGGCGAGCAGCACACGCCCGCAATCGAGAGTGACGAGGGTCGCATGCTGCAGTATCTGGCTCCGGACGAGCCGCAGCACATCGAGCAGCTGATCGCGCGCGCGGGATTTTCTCCGGCGCGGGCGGCGGCGCTGCTCGTGACCCTCGAGCTGGGCGGTTGGGCCCGGCAGCTTGCGGGACAGCGGTGGGTCTCGCTCGAGACGCGCGCGAGGAGAGGGTAGGTGGCGGCGAAACGGTCACTGGTCGTCGTGGAATCACCCACGAAGGTGAAGACGATCCAGAAGTATCTGGACTCGAAGTACATCGTCAAAGCCTCGATGGGCCACGTCCGGGACTTGCCGAAGTCACAGCTCGGCGTCGACCCCAAGAAGAACTTCAAGCCGAAGTACGTCGTCTCACCGGCCAAGAAGAAGATCCTCGACGACCTGAAGAAGGCCGCCGAGAAGGTCGAGGCGCTGTACGTGGCCACCGACCCCGACCGCGAAGGCGAAGCCATCGGCTGGCATCTCGCCGAAGAGCTCGACGTCGCCAAGAAGAACGTCTTTCGCATCACGTTCAACGAGATCACCGAGCGCGCCGTCAAGGCCGCCTTCACGAAGCCGGGCAAGATCGATCTGAAGAAGGTCGACGCCCAGCAGGCGCGGCGCGTGCTCGATCGCCTCGTCGGCTACAGCCTCTCGCCGTTGCTCTGGGAGAAGGTCCAGCGCGGCCTCTCGGCCGGCCGCGTGCAGTCGGTCGCCGTGCGGCTGATCGTCGATCGGGAGCGCGAGATCCAGGCGTTCGTGCCCGTCGAGTACTGGTCGCTCCACGCGCGGCTCAAGGCCGCGCGCCCGCCCGAGTTCGTCGCCACCCTGAAGGAAGTCGCGGGCGAGAAGGCGTCGCTCGGCAACGAGGAAACGACGCGCGCCCTCATGGCCTCGCTCGACGGCGCGCGCTTCGTCGTCAAGTCGGTCACGCGCGGCGAGCGCCGACGGAACCCGGCACCGCCGTTCATCACCTCCACGTTGCAGCAGGAGGCGGGCAAGAAGCTCGGCTTCACGGCGCGCAAGACCATGACGATCGCGCAGCAGCTCTACGAGGGTATCGATCTCGGATCGGAGGGCGCCGAGGGCCTCATCACGTATATGAGGACCGACTCCGTCCGCGTGGCGCGCGAGGCGCAGGCCGCCGCGCGCGGCTGGGTGATCGCGCGCATCGGAGAGGAATACGTCCCCGAGGCGCCGCCGACCTACCGCTCGCGCGGGAGCGCCCAGGAAGCGCACGAGGCGATCCGGCCCTCCGAGCTCAGGAACGAGCCGCGCGCGGTCGCGCAGCATCTCTCCAAGGACCAGATGGCGCTCTACCGCCTCATCTGGGAGCGCTTCCTGGGCAGCCAGATGATGCCCGCCGTCTACGACACCGTGGGCGCCGACATCGAGGCCGGGCAGTGCGTGTTCCGGGCGCAGGGGGCCACGCTCAAGTTCAAGGGCTTCACCGCCGTCTACGAGGAGAGCCGCGAGGAGGAGGACCCGCAGCCCGAGCAGGACCCGGAGGGCGCGGTGCCCCAGCTGGAGGAGGGCGAGGTGCTGACGCTCCTCACCCTGGACCCGAAGCAGCACTTCACGCAGCCGCCGCCGCGCTTCACCGAGGCGTCGCTGATCAAGGCGCTCGAGGAGCTCGGTATCGGACGGCCGTCGACCTACGCGTCGATCCTGGGCACGATCATCAACGATCGGGGCTACGTGCACCGCGAGCGGCGCACCCTGTCGCCGACCGAGCTCGGCATGGCGGTGACCGACAAGCTGATTCCGTACTTCCAGGACATCATGAACGTCGAGTTCACGGCCCAGATGGAAGACAACCTCGACAAGATCGAGGAGGGCGAGCGCAAGTGGGTCGACACGGTTCGCGAGTTCTACGAGCCGTTCAAGCGCGACCTCGCCCGGGCCAAGCGCGAGATGCAGAGCGAGAAGGTGGGCGCGCCCACCGGCGAGACCTGCCCGGAATGCGGCAGCGAGCTCCTGGAGAAGCGCGGGCGGTTCGGCAAATTCCTGGCGTGCTCGTCCTATCCGGACTGCCGCTACACGCGTAACCTCGACGGCAGCGGCCGTGCCGAGGACGAGCCGGCGAACGAGAATTGCCCGACGTGCGGCAAGCCGATGGTCATCAAGCACGGGCGGTTCGGCAAGTTCATCGCGTGCTCCGGCTACCCGGAGTGCAAGACGACCAAGCCGGTCACCCTGGGTATCGCGTGCCCCGAGCCGGGCTGCACCGGGCAGCTGGTCGAGCGCCGCTCGCGCAAGGGCCGGACCTTCTTCGGCTGCTCGGCGTATCCGAACTGCAAGTTCGTCGTCTGGCGCCGGCCGGTTCCCGAGCCGTGCCCGAAGTGCGGCGCCGCGTTCGTCACCGAGCGCGTCCTGAAGAATCGCACCGTGCGCAGCTGCGCCCGCGAGGGATGCGACTTCGAGCGGGAGGTCGAGCTCCCGGTGGCATGAAGGATTCGCTGACCGCGTTTCTCCGTCACCTCTCGCTCGAGAAGGACGCCTCGCCCCACACGCTCCGAAGCTACCGGACCGATCTCCTCGAGTTCGCGCGCTACGCGGGCGACGGCGACCCCGCCACCTGGCTCGGGGACGTCGACACGCGCACGATCCGCGGCTACCTCGCCCATCTGCACGCGCGCGGCGCTCGACGCGACCACGATCGCGCGCAAGCTGGCGGCCGTGCGCAGCTGGTTCCGGTTCCTGGTTCGGCGCGGCGTGCTCGAGCGCAACGTCGCGCGCGAGGTCCGGGGTCCGCGCCCGCCGAGGAAGCTCGTCTCGTTCCTGCCGATCGACGAGGCGGTCGCTCTGATGGACGCCAAGACACCCCGCGGCGAGGCCCGCGCGCGCGACATCGCCGTGCTCGAGCTCCTCTACGCGACCGGACTGCGCGTCTCCGAGCTCGCCGGCCTCGACCTCGACGACCTCGACCGCACCCTGCTGACGGTGCGCGTGCTCGGCAAGGGACGGAAGGAACGGATCGTTCCCTACGGAGCGCGCGCCGCCGACGCCCTCGCCGCGTACCTCCAGGAGCGCGGCGGCGCGGCGGGACCGCTCTTCGCCAACCGTCGCGGCGGGCGGCTCACGGTCCGCTCCCTGCACACGATCGTGCGGCGCAGCGCGGCGCTCACAGGGATCACCCGGCGCGTGAGCCCGCACACCCTGCGTCACACCTTCGCGACGCATCTGCTGGACGCCGGCGCCGATCTCCGGATGATCCAGGAGCTCCTCGGCCACAGCCGCTTGTCGACGACGCAACGGTACACGCACGTGGGCGCCGACCAGCTCATGCGCGTGTACGACGCCGCCCACCCGCGCGCCCGCGCGAAATGAGCGGAACCGGAAGACCGGGCGTGCGGAGCCACGCCGCGCCGGTATCAGGCCACCCTCGGTCCAAGCCGGGCTCATGGTCCCCGCTACAAAGAATCCGGTCGACGACGGTGATCGCGGTCCGCCATCGCGGGCAGGTGGCGGTCGCCGGCGACGGGCAGGTATCGATCGGCAACACCATCGTTAAGGCCGGCGCCCGGAAGGTCCGCAAGCTCTACGGTGATCGGGTGGTGGCGGGTTTCGCGGGCGCGGCCGCCGACGCGTTCACGCTCTTCGCTCGATTCGAGGCCAAGCTGGAGGAGCATCGCGGGAACCTGTCGCGCGCCGCGGTCGAGCTGGCCAAGGACTGGCGCTCCGACCGCGTGCTGCGCCGGCTCGAGGCGCTCCTGGCGGTGGCCGATCGTGAGCACTCGTTCATCGTCTCCGGAACCGGCGACGTGATCGAGCCCGACGACGGCTTGATCGGCATCGGCTCGGGCGGACCGTACGCGCTGGCCGCCGCTCGGGCGCTGATCGCCAACTCCGAGCTCGACGCCAAGGCGGTCGCTACCGAGGCGATGCGCGTCGCCGCGACGATCTGCGTCTTCACCAACGACCATTTCACTGTAGAAGTCCTGTGAACGATCTCGTCGAGCCCAGGGGCAGGTCGGGCGTGCGGAGCCGGGTCGCGCCTTGCTCAGGCCACCCTCGGTGTGAGCCGATCTCATGAACCCCGCTACATACCAATCTCACGTTGACCCCCGCGCAGATCGTCGCCGAGCTCGACCGCTACATCGTCGGCCAGCAGAAGGCCAAGCGTGCGGTGGCCATCGCGCTCCGCAATCGCTGGCGGCGGCAGAACCTCCCGGCCGAGCTGCGGGACGAGGTCGCGCCGAAGAACATCATCATGATCGGCCCGACCGGGGTCGGGAAGACCGAGGTCGCGCGGCGGCTCGCGAAGCTCTCACAGGCTCCGTTCTTGAAGGTCGAAGCCTCCAAGTACACGGAGGTCGGCTACGTCGGCCGCGACGTCGAGTCGATGATCCGCGACCTGACCGAGCTCGCGGTGAACATGGTCAAGGCCGAGATGACGGCCGGCGTGCGGGAGCGGGCCGAGCAGCTCGCGGAGGACCGGCTGCTCGACGTCCTGCTGCCGCGGCGAACGCAGGAGCCGTTCTCGTCGAGCTCGCTCGAGGAAGTCACGCCGGACGCGTCGCGGGAGACGACGAAGGACAAGCTCCGCGCACAGCTCAAGGCCGGGCGGCTGGACGACCGGCTCGTGGAGCTCGAGATGCAGCAGCAATCGATGCCGATGATCGAGGTCCTCTCCGGCCAGGGCATGGAGGAGATGGGCATCAACCTCAAGGACATGCTCTCGAACCTGATGCCGGCCCGGACCAAGCGCCGCAAGGTGCGGGTGGCCGAGGCGCGGCGGCTCCTGGCGCAGGAGGAGGCCCAGAAGCTCGTCGACATGGACGAGGCGGTGAGCCAGGCCATCCGGCGCGCCGAGAACTCGGGCATCGTCTTCCTCGACGAGCTCGACAAGGTCGCGGGACGGGAAGGGGGCCACGGCCCCGACGTCAGCCGCGAGGGCGTCCAGCGCGACCTCCTGCCGATCGTCGAGGGCTCGTCGGTCACGACCAAGTACGGGGTGGTCCGCACCGACCACATCCTCTTCATCGCCGCCGGCGCGTTCCACATCGCCAAGCCGTCGGACCTGATCCCGGAGCTCCAGGGGCGGTTCCCGATTCGGGTCGAGCTGGACCCCTTGACGCGGGAGGATTTCGTCCGCATTCTTACCGAGCCTCGGAACGCCCTGATCACGCAGTACGTGGAGCTCTTGAAGACGGAACAGGTGACCCTCCGGTTCGCCCCGGAGGCGGTGGAGGCGATCGCGGAGATCGCGATGCAGGTGAACGCGAGCACGGAGAACATCGGCGCCCGGCGCCTCTATACGGTGATGGAAAAGCTCCTCGAGCAGATCTCGTTCGACGCGCCGGATCTGCCGGGCAAGGAGCTGACCATCGACGCCGCGTACGTCCGCGGCCGCCTCAGCGACATCATCCGCGACCAGGATCTCTCGAGGTACATCCTCTAGTGACCGCTCTTCGCAGCCGGAGCCCGCACGGCGAGGCGCGTCGATGACGGCTTTACGCAGCCGCAGCCCGCAGGGCGAGGCGCGTCAATGACAGATCCTCGGCGCGCCGAGATCCTGCTCGAAGCGCTTCCGTACATCCGCGAGTTCCGCGGAAAGACCATCGTCATCAAGTACGGCGGCGCGGCGATGGAGCGGGCCGACCTCAAGGATCCGTTCGCGCTGGACGTCATTCTCCTGCGCCTCATCGGCATCAACCCGGTCATCGTCCACGGAGGCGGTCCCCAGATCGGGGCCTTGATGAAGCGCCTGGGCAAAGAGCCTCGCTTCATCGGCGGCATGCGCGTGACGGACCAGGAGACGGTCGAGATCGTCGAGATGGTGCTGGTCGGCAAGATCAACAAGGAGATCGTCGGACGAATCAACCATAACGGTGGTCGCGCGATCGGTCTATCGGGCAAGGATGCCGGCCTGCTCCGGGCGCGCCGGCGGCCGCATCGGCTGCCCGACCGGCGAAGAAGTCGATATCGGGCTCGTCGGCGAGGTCGAAGCGGTCAACACCGAGGCCATCCGCCTACTGACGGACAACGGCGTCATCCCCGTCATCGCGCCGGTCGGGGTCGGGGCCGGAGGGGAGACGTACAACATCAACGCCGACCTCGTCGGCGGCGACATCGCGGCGGCTCTTCGAGCCGAGAAGCTGATCCATCTCACCGACGTCCAGGGCATCCTTGACGTGAACCGGAGGCTCGTGAGCACCTTGACGCGTAAGGACGCGGAGCGGCTCATCAAGGAAGGCGTGATCGACGGCGGCATGCTGCCGAAGGTCGAGTCGTCGCTCCGCGCCCTGGAGGGCGGCACCGGCAAGGCTCACATCATCGACGGCAGCCAGCTGCACGCGATCCTGCTCGAGCTCTTCACCCGTGAAGGCATCGGAACGGAAATCGTTCTGTGAGGTCGACGGCGATGGATACCAAGACGCTTCTCGAATGGTCGGCGAAGTATCACACCCCGAACTACGGCGCCCGGGCGCCCATCGTCCTCGTGCGCGGCGAAGGTGTCCGCGTGTGGGATTCCGACGGGCGTGAGTACCTCGACTTCGGCGCGGGCATCGCCGTGACCTCTCTCGGGCACTGTCATCCGCGGGTGACCGGCGCCATCCAGGAGGCGGCGGCGACGCTCCTGCACGTCTCCAATCTGTATCACTCGGCGCCGCAGATCCATCTGGCGAAGCTCCTGATCGAGCATTCGTTCGCCGACCGCGTGTTCTTCTCGAACTCCGGCGCCGAGGCCAACGAGGCGGCGCTGAAGCTCGCCCGGAAGTACGCCCGCGAGCGGATCTCGTCGGACCGATTCGAGTTCGTCTCCACGCGCAACTCGTTCCACGGGCGCACCTTCGCGACGGTGGCGGCCACCGGCCAGGAGAAGTACCACCATGGCTTCGAGCCGCTGGTTCCGGGCTTCAAGCACGTCGCCTACAACGATCTGCGCGCGATGGAGCGCGCGATCGACAACCGCACGGCCGGGGTGATCATCGAATGCATCCAGGGCGAGGGCGGCGTCAACATCGGCGAGGAGGACTATCTGCGCGGGCTCCGGAAGCTCTGCGATCAGTCCGGCGCGCTCCTCATCGTCGACGAGATCCAGACGGGTGTCGCGCGCACCGGACGGCTCTGGTGCTACGAGCACTACGGCATCGAGCCGGACATCATGACCCTCGCCAAGGCCCTCGCCAACGGCGTCCCGATCGGCGCCATGCTGACCCGCGAGGAGATCGCAAGCGTGCTGATCGCCGGCACGCACGGCTCGACGTTCGGCGGCACGCCGTTCATCACCTCCGTGGCCCTGGCGACTCTCACCACGATCCTCGACGGCAAGCTCTGGGAGCGCGCCGCGCAGATGGGCCGATACCTGACGGACGGGCTCCGCGCCATCCAGGCCTCCAATCCGGCGATTTGCGCGGTACGAGGCAAGGGGCTCCTGATCGGCGCCGAGCTCTCGGCACCCGCCGGGCCGGTGGTCGACGCCTGCCGCGAGGCGGGCCTGCTGGTCCTGTCGGCGGGCGAGCGCGTGCTGCGGCTGACGCCGCCGCTCATCGTCGAGGAGCGTGACTGCGATCGCGCGCTCGCGATCATCGGGACCGCCCTCGGACGCCGGTGACGATGCGCCATTTCCTGTCGGCGGCCGACCTGACGCGCGACGAAGCGCTCCGGCTCTTCGCGCTCGCCGCCGACGACAAACAACGGCGCAAGGCAGGGCGGCTCTCGACACCGCTGGCCGGCAAGACGTTCGCCTTGATCTTCGAGAAGCCGTCGCTCCGCACCCGCGTGACGTTCGAAGTGGGCATCATCCAGCTCGGCGGACGCGCGGTACATCTGGTTGGCCGGGAGATAGGCCTGGGCACCCGAGAGTCCGTGCCCGACGTTGCGCGCAATCTGTCCTTGTGGGTCGACGGCATCATGGCGCGCGTCTATTCCCATTCGACGATCACAGCGCTTGCTCGGCACGCGACCGTTCCCGTGATCAATGGGCTGTCGGATCGCGAGCACCCCTGCCAGGCCCTCGCCGACTTCTTCACCTTATGGGAGCGTGGTGTCAACTTCGCCGGGTTGCGATTCGCGTGGATCGGCGACGGGAACAACGTGTGTCACTCCCTGATGCTCCTGAGTGCCTTGCTCGGCGCCTCGATGGTCGTCGCGTGTCCGCCCGGCTACGAGCCGGACGCTGGGGTGGTGGCCACAGCGCGGCGTCTCGGCGGTCGGATCGAACTCACCGAGGACGCTCGGGCCGCCGCAACCGGTGCCGACGTGATCTACACGGACGTTTGGACGAGCATGGGCCAGGAAGCGGAGCACGAACAACGGCTCGAGGCCTTCAGCCGCTATCAGATCAACGACACCCTGGTCGGTTTCGCCAAACCCTCCGCGCTGGTCATGCACTGCCTGCCGGCCCACCGCGGCGAGGAGATCACCGACAGCGTGCTCGACAGCAAGCGGTCCATCGTCCTGGACCAGGCCGAAAACCGGCTCCATGCGCAGAAAGCGGTGCTGCTCCATCTCCTGGGAAGCTCGCTCGATGACGCCTGATCCGAAGCGGGTGGTCCTGGCCTACTCGGGCGGGCTCGACACCTCGGTGATCCTCCGGTGGCTGATCGAGCACTACCGGTGCGACGTCGTCGCGTTCTGCGCCGACCTGGGCCAGGGCGAGGAACTGATCCCGATCCGGGACAAGGCGACGCGGACGGGTGCGGTGGCCGTCCACATCGTCGACCTGCGCGAGGAGTTCGTCCGCGACTTCATCTTCCCGATGCTGCGGGCGAACGCCGTGTACGAGGGCTCGTACCTCCTGGGCACCTCGATCGCCCGCCCGCTGATCGCGCGCGCCCAGGTCGAGGTGGCCGCGAACGAGGGCGCCGACGCCGTCGCGCACGGGGCCACCGGCAAAGGCAACGACCAGGTTCGTTTCGAGCTGACCTACGCGGCGCTGGCGCCGCACCTTCGGGTCATCGCTCCCTGGCGGGAGTGGGAGCTCAATTCCCGCACGTCCCTGATCGAGTTCGCCCGGCGCCACGACATCCCGGTGCCGGTGACGGTCGAGCGGCCCTACAGCACCGACCGGAATCTCTTTCACATCTCCTACGAGGGGGGCGTGCTGGAAGATCCCTGGGCCGAGCCGCCGGCCAAGATGTTCCAGCTCACCAGCGATCCCGAGGCGGCGCCGGACTTCCCGCAGGCGCTCGAGATCGCGTTCGAGCACGGCGATCCGGTCGCCGTCGACGGCGAGCGGCTGGGACCGGTGGCGCTGCTGACCCGGCTCAATCGCCTGGGCGGCGAGCACGGCATCGGTCGCGTCGACCTGGTCGAGAATCGGTTCGTCGGCATGAAGTCTCGCGGCGTCTACGAAACGCCGGGCGGCACGATCTTGCACGCGGCGCGGCGGGCGCTCGAGTCGATCACGCTCGATCGCGAGGTGCTCCATCTGCGCGACTCGCTCGTGCCCCGCTACGCCGAGATGATCTACTACGGTTTCTGGTTCGCGCCCGAGCGGCAGCTGCTGCAGTCCCTCGTGGACGACTGCGCCCGCGACGTCACCGGCGCGGTGCGGCTGCGACTCTACAAGGGCAACGTCACCGTGACCGGCCGCCGGTCGCCGCGGTCGCTGTACCGCACCGACTTCGCCACCTTCGAGGCCGATTCGGTCTACCGGCAGCGCGACGCCGAGGGATTCATCAATCTGAACGCGCTGCGCCTCAAGATCCGGGCGCTTCGCGACCGCAACGCCTGATCCGTGCGAATCGACGTCGCGCCGACGGCCGACGCGATTGTCCCGGCCGAGCTCGCAGGTGTCACCGCCCTGGTGATCGACGTGCTTCGCGCCTCGACGACGATCATCACGGCGCTCGCGAACGGATGCGCCGCGATCGTGCCGGTCGCCGAGCCGCACGACGCCCGGCGGCGGGCCCTGGCGACGGAGAACGGCGGCGCGCTCGCCGCCGGCGAGCGGCAGGGCGAGCCGATTCCCGGATTCGACTTCAGCAACTCGCCCGTGGAATTCCAGAGCCCGCGCGTGCGGGGCATGACGGTCTACTTCACGACGAGCAACGGCACCCGCACCCTCTTGGCCGCCCGGGCCGCCGACGCGATCGGCGTCGCGGCGCTCGTCAATGTCACCGCCGCGGCCCGATGGGCCGTCGACGCGGGGCGCGACGTGGCCATCCTGTGCGCCGGCTCGCACGGGGCCCGGTCGCTCGAGGACTGGACGTGCGGCGGGCTCCTGATCGAGCGCATCCTCGCGTCGGTGCCGACGGCCTCGCTCACCGAGGCCGCGCGCGACGCCCTCGAGACGGGGCGCCGCTACGCCGCGGACGTCCGCCGGCTCAAGCAGGACGCGCCCTGGGCGCGCCGGTTGATCGCCGCCGGGCGCTCGGCGGACGTCGACGCGTGCCTGCGCCTGGACACGACGACCTTGGTGCCTCGATACGTCCCGAACGTTGACAAGGTCGTAGGCGACCACCGATAATTGCCGGTGCTCATTCGTTCCGGCGACGGAGCTCGAGCGTGAACTTGCCCATCGGCCTCACCCTGACGCGCATCATCGCAGTGCCGCTGCTCATCGTGTTCCTCATCTCGTCCTCGCGGGTGCACGCGTTGATCGGAGCGGCCATCTTCATCCTCGCCGCCATCACCGACTGGGCCGACGGGATGCTTGCGCGGCGCCGCAACCAGGTCACGACCCTCGGGACGCTCCTCGATCCGATCGCCGACAAGCTCCTGGTCGCGGCCGCGCTGGTCTCGCTCCTGGCCATCGACAAGATCGACGCGTGGATCGTGGTGGTGATCGTCGGACGCGAGCTGGCGGTGACCGGCCTGCGGGCGGTGGCCGCGTCGGTCGGCGTCATCGTGCCGGCTTCTCGCCTGGCCAAATGGAAGACGGTGAGCCAGTACGTCGCGATCACCATGTTGATCATCGAGAAAGGGTTCGATCCCCCGGGATTCCGCGTCGCGGCGACCGTGATCCTGTGGGCGGCGCTCGGGCTCACGATCATCTCGGCGGTCGACTACTTCTATCGGTTCTTCCGGAAGGCCGACTACCGCGCGATCGTGCCGGGCGAAGAACGCTGGTCGTGAGCGCGATCCTGGCGATCGGCGCCGCCTATCTGATCGGCGCGGTGCCGATCGGCTATCTCATCGGGCGCGCCTTCGGCGTCGCCGATATCCGGCGGCACGGCAGCGGGAGCATCGGCGCCACGAACGTGCTGCGGACCGCGGGCCGCCTGCCGGCGATCCTCACGCTCGTCGGCGACATCGCGAAGGGCTACCTCGCGGTAGTGACGGGCGCCGCGCTCGCGGCGAGCCCGCAGGCGTCCGACACGGGAGTCATGGCCGTCTCGGCGGTCATGGCCGCCTCGGCGGTCGCGGCGGTCATCGGCAATTGCTGGTCGGTCTTTCTCGGCTTCCGCGGCGGCAAGGGGGTCGCGACCGGATTGGGCGCGCTCCTCCGGATCGTGCCGCTGGCGCTGCTCCCGGCCGCGCTCGTGTGGCTGGTCGTCACGATCACCTTCCGCTACGTCTCGCTCGGCTCCATCCTCGCGGCTTCCTGCGTCCCGCTCGGGGCCCTCGCCCTGGGCACTCCGGCGCCGTTCGTGATCGCCGCGTTCGCCGTCGGCGCGATCATCGTCGCGCGGCATCACGCAAACATCACGCGGCTCCTCGCCGGCCACGAGCCGAAGCTCGGCCATCGGCGCTCGGCGTGAGCATCGCGGTCATCGGCGGGGGCAGCTGGGGCACGGCGCTGGCGATCCACGTCGCGCGAACGGGCTCGCCGGTCCGTCTCTGGGCGCGCGAACGCGAGGTCGTCGACGGGATCCGCAACCGGCGCCGGAGCCCGTGGTATCTCGCCGACATCGACGTGCCGGCAGCGGTGGAGCCCACCACCGACGTGGACGAGGCGCTCCGCGGCGCCACGCTCGCGATTCTCGTGGTGCCCTCCGAGTTCGTCGCCGCGACCTTGAAGACGCTCCCGTCCATCCCGGCCGACGTGCCGATTCTGTCGGCGACCAAGGGGCTCGATCCCGAGCGTCACCTGCGCATGAGCGAGCTGATCGCCGAACGATTCCCGGACGCGCGCGTGGCCGTGCTGTCGGGCCCGACCTTCGCGCGCGAGGTGGCGCTGGCCCGCCCGAGCGCCGCCGTGATCGCCACGCGGGACGACACCCTGGCCGCCGCGCTCCAGCGACGGCTCGGCACCCGGGAATTCCGTCTGTACGCGAACCGCGACGTCATCGGCGTCGAGGTCGGGGGCGCGCTCAAGAACGTCATGGCCATCGCCACCGGCATCGCCGACGGTCTCGGGCTCGGCGAGAACGCCCGCGCCGCGCTCGTCACGCGCGGGCTCGCCGAGATGACGAGGCTGGCGGTCGCGCTCGGTGCCGTCTCCGGCACCATGGCGGGGCTGGCCGGGCTCGGGGATCTCGTGCTCACGTGCACCGGCAGTCTGTCGCGCAATCGGCAGCTCGGCATGGCCCTCGCGAAGGGCGGCACCGCGGCGTCGGTCGAGCGCGAGACGCGCATGATCGCCGAGGGCGCGCGCACGGTGGTCTCGGCGCTGGCGCTCGCCCGACGCTACTCGGTGACGTTGCCGATCTGCCATGAGGTCGGCGCGGTGCTCTTCGAGGGCAAGCCGCCGGCCGACGCGCTCGCGACGCTCCTCGAGCGGCCCGTGAAGCGGGAGGACCGCTAGCGCGATGCCCGAGCTCCGCAAGGATCCGGTCGTCGGGCGCTGGGTGATCATCTCGACGGAGCGCGCGCGACGGCCGTCCGACTTCGCCGCCGAGCCGGTGCGCCCGCGCGCCGCCGCCTGCGTCTTCTGTGAGGGCCACGAGTCGCAGACGCCGCCGGAGATTCTCGCCGGACGGCGGCCCGACGGCAGGCCGAACGAGCCCGGCTGGACGTACCGGGTCGTGTCGAACAAGTTCCCGGCTCTCCGCATCGAGGGCGAGCTCGAGCCGTCCGGCGAGGGTCTCTTCGACCGGATGAACGGCGTCGGCGCCCACGAGGTCGTCATCGAGACGCCGCATCACGATGCGTCGCTCGCCGACCTCTCGGTCGACGCCGTCGCGGACGTGCTGTTCGCCTTCCGCGAGCGCATGCTCGATCTGAAGAAGGACCCACGCTTCGCGTACGTCCTCGTGTTCAAGAATCACGGCGAGGCGGCCGGAGCCTCGCTCGAGCACCCGCATTCGCAGCTCATCGCGACGCCCATCATCCCGATCATGGTGTCCGAGGAGCTTGCCGGCTCGGCCCAGTACTACGACCTGAAGGAGCGATGCGTCTGGTGCGACATGGTCCGCCAGGAGCGGCGGGGCCGGAGCCGGCTGGTGGTGGAGACCGCCGACTTCGTGGCGCTGGCGCCGTTCGCGCCGCGGTTTCCCTTCGAGACGTGGATTCTCCCCGTGCCGCACCGGGCCGCGTTCGAGGAGTCGACCGAGGACGAGCTGCGCGCCGCGGCCACGATCCTCGGCGACGTCCTTCGGCGCATGAACCGGGTACTCGGCGAGCCGCCGTTCAACTTCGTGCTGCACACGTCGCCGTTCCGCGAGGCTCAGCTCGAGTCCTTCCACTGGCATATCGAGGTGATCCCGAAGCTCACGCGGATCGCCGGCTTCGAGTGGGGCAGCGGCTTCTTCATCAATCCCGTGCCGCCCGAGGACGCGGCCGAGGCTCTGCGGGCAGGCGCGGGCCGATCGTGATAATATCGGCGGCTGTGGCGCGGGAATAGCTCAGTGGTAGAGCACGACCTTGCCAAGGTCGGGGTCGCGGGTTCGAATCCCGTTTCCCGCTCCAGTCTCTTTTCGATCGACCGGCTCCTACCATCGGGGCGGCGTAGCCAAGTGGCCAAGGCGGAGGTCTGCAAAACCTCTATTCAGCGGTTCGAATCCGCTCGCCGCCTCCATTTCTTCGACGTCGACATCATGACCAACCTCGCGAGGCTCCGCGGAGACCGTTCATGGCCGAACTGATCAAGCGGGTGGGTCCGCCGAAGGCGACGGACCTCAAGGGTGAGGAGTTCACCTGGACCATTCAACTCAGCGCCGCGCCGTCACGCGAATGGTCGCGGCTCTTCTCCGAGCCCGCCGAGTCGACGGTGCTCTGTCACCCGCGGCGTCTGGGCATGATGCACCAGGCGCTGGTCTTCAAATCCGACGAAGGGCATCTGCCGACCTGGATGCAGTACATCGACAAGTGGATCGGCGGCGCGAACAAGGGCATGGAGGAGCAGGAAGAAGCCGAGAAGCAACGCAAGGCCAAGGCGCTCGCCGAGGAGGAAGATCGGCAGAAGCGCATTCGCGAGATCAACGAGAAGGTCAAGAATCTCTGAGCCCGTCGCTCCATGTGTATTCCTCATTGCACATTATCCGGTGTCGGCCCTGATGCTAGGGTCATCCGATGGTCAGGCCACTGCACGAGCGTCGCGAGGCCCTCGAGCTGTGGAGTGCCGGCAACAGCGCCAAACGTATCGCTCGACTGAGTGGCATCTCGCGATCGACCGTTCGCTACTGGATTCAACATTTTGCTGGTGTAGCCCAAGCGGCAGAGGCAACCGACTTAAAATCGGTACAGTGGGGGTTCGAATCCCTCCACCAGCACCAGCATGCCGCGTACGTCTATCTCCTCGGTTTGTACCTCGGCGACGGCTGCATCAGCCGAATGCCACGAACCTATGTGCTGCGAATTTTTCTCAACGACGGGCAACCCCATGTCGTCGCCGAGGCCGCGCGAGCGATCTCGCGAGCTCGTCCCGAGGCGGGTCGGACTCAGCCGAAACGGGAGAGTCATCGTCGTGAGGACCTACTGGGGCGGTTGGCCGATGATGCTTCCGCAGCATGGTGAGGGCCGCAAGCACTCGCGGCGCATTGTCCTCGAACCGTGGCAAGAGAGGCTCGTTGTCCTACATCCGGATCAATTCGTCCGTGGCTGCATCCACTCCGACGGTTGTCGGCACCGCCGGATCGTCAGAGGCAAGAACTATCCCGCCTACGGGTTCTCCAATCGGTCGAACGATATTCTCAACCTCTTCGCCTGGACGTGTCGGCTCCTCGAGATTCGGCATACGCGATCGAGCCGCGTCGCGATCTCGATTGCTCGCCGACCTGACGTCGCCCGGCTCGACGCGATCATGGCCCGGTCGTGGAGCGAAGAGTCCGGCGCAGCCCACAGTTCTCAGCTGATCGTCATACCAGCCCGCTCCTAACCCCGTGATATCCTGCGTTCTGTGCTGCCTCTCGTCATGAGCTCGCCGGGCGCGATTGCGTTCCAGGTCGGCCCGATCGTCATCCGCTGGTACGGCATTCTCATGGCCGCCGCGATCGTCGTCGGCCTCTGGCTCGGCTACCGTCAAGCGAAGCGCGAAGGCCTTCCGGCCGACGACATCATCAGCGCCGGGCAGTGGGCGATCCTGGCCGGCCTCGCCGGCGCGCGCGTCTACGAGGTCATCTTCAACTGGGACTACTACGGCCGCTATCCGTCGAAGATCGTCGCGGTGTGGGAAGGCGGCCTCGCCATGCACGGCGGTCTCATCGTCGGGCCGCTGGTCGGCGCGTGGCTCGCGCACAGGTGGCGGCTGCCGATTTTGCGCGGCCTCGACATCGCCGCGCCGTCGATGGTGCTCGGGCAAGCCATCGGGCGCTGGGGTAACTTCTTCAACGAGGAGGCCTTCGGCCGGCCGACCGATCTTCCGTGGAAGCTCTACATCTCGCCCGAGCACCGCCCGCTCGGCTACGCCCAGTTCGAGTACTTCCACCCGACCTTCCTCTACGAGTCGATCTGGGATTTCGCGGTCTTTCTGTTGCTCGTCGGCGTGCTGCGCCCGAGGCTTCGCTCGCGCCCCGGCGCTCTGTTCTTCGCGTACGTCGGTCTCTACTCGATCGGCCGCTTCGCCATCGAGGCGCTCCGGCTGGACAGCTTCTGGCTCGGCCCGCTTCGTGTCCCGCAGCTCGCGAGCGTCATCGGCGTGCTCGTCGCGGTCGCGGGCATGGCGTGGACGAGCCGCCGCACCCGCCGCACGACCGCATCGCCGGCCACCAGCTGAGCGCGACGAGGGCAGTGTGCGCCTCGAGCGAGTGGGCCCGTATCTCTGGCGGATTCCTCAAGATCCAGGCCGCGGCATGCGCGTGCCCGGCCTCGTCGTCGCCGACGAGCCGCTGATCGAGTCGATTCGCTCCGACGCCTCGCTCGAGCAAATCGCCAACGGCGCCACCTTGCCCGGCATCGTGCGGGCCGCGCTGGCGATGCCCGATATCCACCAGGGATACGGCTTGCCGGTGGGGGGTGTCGTCGCGACCGACGCGCGCGACGGCGTCGTCAGCCCGGGCGCGATCGGCTTCGACATCAACTGCGGCGTGCGGCTGCTCGCTACCGCGCTCCGATCCGACGCCATCGCCGACCGCATGGAGACGCTCGTCGACGCGCTGTACGCGACGATCCCGACCGGCGTGGGCTCGCGGGGCGAGCTCACGCTCGATCCCACGGCGCTCGACCGCGTCCTCGAGCGCGGAGCCGCCTGGGCCACCGCCGCCGGCTACGGCGACTCCGAGGACGTGGAGCGGATCGAGTCCGGCGGAGGGCTCGAAGGCGCCGTGCCCGAGAACGTGTCGGCGCACGCGCGCGAGCGCGGCCGGCGACAGCTCGGCACGCTCGGCTCGGGAAATCACTTCCTCGAAGTGCAAACCGTCGAGGTGGTCTACGACGAGCCCGCCGCGAGCGCGCTCGGCGTCAGCGAAGGCCAGGTGACGGTCATGATCCACACCGGCTCGCGCGGGCTCGGTCACCAGGTATGCACCGACTATCTCGACGTGACCGGCAGAGCGCTGCGCCGCTACGGCATCAGCGTGCCCGACCGCCAGCTCGCGTGCGCGCCCGTCGACTCCGACGAGGCGCGAGCCTATCTCGGCGCGATGCGTGCCGCCGCCAACTTCGCCTTCGCGAATCGTCAGGTGCTCACGCACTGGACGCGTCAGGTCTTCGAGCGGAGCCTCCACCTCGCCCCGCGCGAGCTCGGCATGCGCGTGGTGTACGACGTCGCGCACAACATCGCCAAGGAGGAGGAGCACGACGTGGACGGCACCCGCCGGCGCCTCATCGTGCATCGCAAGGGCGCGACGCGCGCCTTTCCGGGCCAGCCCGTGCTCGTCCCTGGCGATATGGGGCGCTATTCGTATCTGCTGGTCGGGACGGAGCGGGCCATGCGGGAGACGTTCGGGAGCACGTGCCACGGCGCGGGCCGGCGGCTCAGCCGGACGGCCGCCGTGAAGGCCGCGCGCGGCCGGAGGATCGGTGACGAGCTGCGCGAGCGCGGCGTGCTGGTGCGAGCGACCGGGCGCGACGCCCTCGCCGAGGAGATGCCCGAGGCATACAAGGACGTCCAGGACGTCGTCGACGTGGTACATCGCTTCGGCATCTCGACGCGCGTCGCGCGGCTCAAGCCGCTGGCCGTCATCAAGGGGTGAGTGCGCGCCGCGTGGTACACTAACGCGATGTCCTGGTCATTAAAGAAGAAAGCACAAGCCCTGCTCGCCGAAGAGCAGGGGACTGTACATCAAGGATTGGGGCGGCAAGATCTCCGTCGCCCTCGTCTATCCCAACACCTATGCCGTGGGCATGTCGAACCTCGGCTTCCAGACGATCTATCGACATCTGAACGCGATGCCCGACGTCGTCTGCGAGCGCGTGTTCATGCCCGAGCCGGCCGACCTGGACGAGATGCGCCGCGCCCAGACGACGCCGTTCGCGCTCGAGTCGCTCCGCCCGCTCACCGACTTCCACCTCGTCGGCTTCTCGGTCACGTACGAGGGCGACTACATCAACGTCCTGCGACTGCTCGCGATGGCGGGAATTCCGCTGCGCGCCACCGCGCGCCGGCCGCACGGACCCCCTGGTGCTGATGGGCGGGGTCTGCGCGTTCTCGAATCCGGAGCCGATCGCGCCGTTCATGGACTTCGTGGCCGTCGGCGAGGGCGAAGAGCTGGTCGTCGAGCTGATCGCCGCCTATCGCGCGGGCTATCGCGACCGCGCAGAGCTCCTCGCCTCGCTCGCGAAGCTGGACGGCGTCTACGTGCCCGAGCGATACGCGATCGCCTACGCCGACGACGGGACGATCGCCGACGTCGTCGCGCGCGACGGCGCGCCCGCGGTCGTCACCAAGCGCCGGCTACGCAACGTGAACGCCTTCGAGACCGTCGCGGCGGTGAAGACATCGCACGCCGAGTACGGCCATATGGCGCTCCTCGAGGTGGGCAAGGGTTGCGGGCGCGGCTGCCGCTTCTGCCTGGAGGGCCAGGTGTACCGCCCGGTCAGGCATCGGTCGGTCGACGCGCTGCGCGAGACCGTCGAGCGGATGGCCGCCAGCGGCGAGCGCCGGATCGGCCTCGTCGGCGCGTGCGTGTCGGACTATCCGTGGCTCGCCGACCTGCTCAAGGTCGTCGAGGACAACGGCATGGAGCTCTCGATCTCCTCCTTGCGCGCGGACAGCCTCAGCGAAGGCCTGGTGGCGGCGCTGGCACGGGGCGGCCACCGGACCCTGACGATGGCGCCCGAGGCGGGCACCGAGCGGCTGCGGCGCGTCATCCGCAAGTCGATCAGCGACGACCAGCTGATGGCCGCGTGCGACCTTGTCCGGGCTCACGGCATCCCAAATCTGAAGACCTATTTCATGATCGGACAGCCGACCGAGACCATCGAGGACGTCGAGGCGATCCCGGATCTGGCCGGGCGGATGCTCGAGCGCCTGCGCGTGCTCGACGCCACCGGCAAGCCGTTCGGACGGCTCACGTTGTCGGTGTCGTCGTTCGTGCCCAAGCCCTGGACGCCGTTCCAGTGGGCGCCGTTCGACGGGGCCGAATCCCTGCAGGCGAAGCTCGAGATCATCAAGCGCGGGGTGCGCCGCTTCTCCAACGTGCGCGTGCTCCACGAGAACCCGCGCGAGGCGGCGCTCCAGGCGCTCCTGGCCCGCGGCGACCGGCGCGTCGGCGACTTCCTCGAGCTCGCGGCCGCCTACGAGGGCGACTGGCGCCGGGCGCTTGCGCGAGTGGGACGGCGAAGCCGCCCTGTACACGACCCGCCGCCGCTCGCCCGAGGAGCGGCTGCCGTGGGACCACTTCGACGTGGGCGTCAAGAAGGCCGGGCTGTTGCGCGAGTGGGAGCGCGCCGCCGTCGAGGACGCCGCCGTCGCCGGAGCGCGCTGATGGCCGTCCGCGACGTCTATCAGCGGCCCCTGCGGAACCTCCGGATCTCGGTGACCGACCGCTGCAACCTCCGCTGCAGCTACTGCATGCCGGAAGAGGACTACGTCTGGCTCCCGCGCGAGCAGATCCTCGACTTCGAGGAGATCAGCACGCTCGCCGACGTCTTCATGGATCTCGGCGTCGACAAGATCCGGCTCACCGGCGGCGAGCCGCTGTTGCGGCGCGACCTGCCGGAGCTGATCCGCCTCCTGGCGGCCAAGCCGCGCCTCCGAGATCTGGCGATCACGACCAACGGCGTGCTCGCTCGCCGAGCAGGCGCGCCGGCTTCGAAGGCGGCCGGCCTCCATCGCGTCACCGTGAGCCTCGACACGCTTCGCCCGGATCGCTTCACCGCGCTCACGCGGCGGGCGAACCACGCGCAGGTGCTGGCGGGTATCGCCGCGCTGGCGCCGGCGGGCTTCACGGGGACGAAGCTCGACACCGTGGTCATGCGGGGCGTCAACGACGACGAGCTGGCCGAGCTGATCGAGTACGGCAAGTACCGTGCCGGCCGAGGTGCGCTTCATCGAGTACATGGACGTGGGCGGCGCGACGCGCTGGTCGATGGACAAGGTCGTGAGCCGCGCCGAGATGCTCGACAGGCTCTGGAGCGGCGATACGGGCGGATCGAGCCGGTGGTCGAGGACGAGCTCCGCGCCGGCCGATCGATACCGGCTCGCCGACGGCACCGTCTTCGGGATCATCTCGTCGACCACCGAGCCGTTCTGCGCGAGCTGCGACCGCAGCCGGCTCACGGCCGACGGCATGTTGTATCTCTGCCTCTACGCCCAGCAGGGCGTCGACCTCCGCGGGACCGCTCCGCCGCGGCGCATCGCGGGAGGAGCTCGGCGCGCTGATCGCCGGCGTCGTGGAGCCGCCGCGCGGACCGCGGCGCCGAGCAGCGCCTGAGGCTGCGGGACCGGCACGCCGCTCGTGCAGATCGGTCGCCTGCGCGAGGATCCGCACCTGGAGATGCACACGCGGGGCGGATAGCGCCGCTGATCGGGAGGGCACACGCGTGAGCGCCGCTGACACGACCAAGATCGACGTCCAGGAGCATGGCGCCGACCGGCAGACCTCCGATCGGCGGCTCTTCATGCAGCTCTCGGCGTTCGGCGGCTGTCTGGACGTCAAGCCGCTCCAGCGCGCGCTCGAGTCGAGCCGGCTCGAGGCGGTCCTGTACCAGGACCTCAACGACGCACGCGGCGTCGCCGTGCTGGCGATGAGCGAGGATCCGATCTTCTTCGTCGACCGCGCTCCGGGAAGTGCTCAACGCCGATCCCTTCGCCGGGCTCACCCAGAAGCCCGAGCTCACGATGTTCGGACGTACGTACGCGTCCGGCTTCGAGACCGATCTCGAAGACTGGCTGCTGCGGCGCCCGCGCCGGGCCGCGCTCAATCCGGCCTGGCCGTGGGGGATCTGGTACCCGCTGCGCCGGACCGGGTCTTCAGCAAGTCTGACGCCCCAGGAGCAGGGCGCGATCATCCGCGAGCACAGCGTGCTGGGCCGCGCCTACGGCGACGCCGACCTCGCGCACGACGTGCGCCTGGCCTGCCACGGCCTCGACGTCAACGACAACGACTTCGTCATCGGGCTCGTCGGCCGCCAGCTGCATCCGCTGTCGCATCTCGTCCAGGCGATGCGCAAGACCACGCAGACCTCGCAATATCTCCAGACGCTCGGCCCCTTCTTCGTCGGGCACGCGCTCTGGCAAAGCCCGCTACGCGACGGGCTAGCCGCACCAACCCCGGTCGTTGGACAGGAGACCCTCATGGCTCAGGCGACCTTGCCACCGTGGATCCAGGCGCTGCAACAGCGCGATCCGGAGTTCGTCAGCTCGTACATGGCCCAGCGCGAGCGCATCCTGAAGGACGGCGCGATTCCGGGGAAGTACAAGATCCTCATGACCATGCTCGTCGACGCGCTACAGTCGCATCCGGACGGTGTCGCGAACATCGCGGGCCGCGCCCGCGCCGCCGGCGCGTCGGACGCGGAGATCCAGGAAACGGTCGAGGTGGCCTACCTCTTCGGCGGCACGCCGGCGCTGGTGACCGCGATGAACGCGTTTCGCGCCTGACCGCTCCGCTCAGCGCGCCGGCGTCGCGACGAAGATCCGATGGGACGCGCGTAGCTCGGTCTGCGCGAGGACCTCGAAGCCGGCCTCGCCGAGGAGCCATCGCCAGTCCTCGGGCGTGTACTTGTTCTGCACCGGAAAAAGCTTGAAGCCCCGCCTGAGGGCGTCGGCCCCGGTCTCCTTCATCACGTCGCGGCGCCAGGCGAGATAGGTGGCGAGCGACTGGCGAATCCAGTCGTTCAGCAGGAAGATCCCGCCGGGAGCGAGCACACGCCGGATCTCGGCCATCACCGGCAAAGGCTCGTCGAGGACGTGGAGCACCGACGACATGCTGGCGAGATGCACGGTACCGGGCGCGTGCGGTAGCAGCGAGGCCGCGACGTCGTGGAGCGCGAACGTCGCGGGCGCCGACTTGAACGCGAGCCGCCGACCGTACTCGATCATCGCGGGCGTGACGTCGTAGCCGTACAAGGTCGCGTCGGGATATCTCTCGCCGAGATCGCGCAGCAAGAGCCCGGGACCGCATCCCAGGTCGACCATCACCGCGCGCGAGGGAAGGCGCTGGCCGACCTGCGCGCCGAAGAACGCCCAGAAGTTCGCCTCGAATCGCTCCGCGTGGGTCGCGATCATCCGCTGCAGGAGGTCCTCGTCCGACGAGCCGGTGAGCGATTGATGAGTGGGCACGTGCGCGCCTCCGGTGACAGTCTAGCCGGAATCCCTTCATCCGTGGGAGGATGACGCCGCGCGATGAGCCGGACCGAGGCGGCCGTGGCCGGAGGGACGCGGACGCAAGACGAAGGCGCTCGTGGTCCCGCTCGCGGGCCTCGGCGCGGCGTTGTTCCTCCCCCAGCTGCTCACTGGCCTGCCGCTGTCCGGCCAGCGGGCGTTGATCGTCACCCTGATCACGATCCTGCTCTGGACGGGCGAGATCCTCGCGCCGGGGGTCGCCGCGCTCCTGGGCGTGACCCTGCTCGCCCTGAGCGGCGCTACCGGAAGCCTCCGCGACGCGCTGCAGGGCTTCGCGAACCCCGTGCCCTTCTTCCTGATCGGCGTCCTGACGATGGGCGTCGCCGTCGTCAAGAGCGGCCTCGCCGAACGGCTGGCCCGGACGATCCTCGAGCGCGCGCGCGGCCGAAGCCTGACCGTCTATCTGCAGCTCGTCCTCTCGTTCCCCGTCATGACCTTCCTGCTGCCCTCGGCGACGACGCGCTCGGGCATCCTCATCCACATCTACGACGAGGTGTTCACCCTGGGCCGGGTCCCGCGCGGTGCGGACATGGCCAAGGCGGTCATGCTGGCGCTCTCGTCGATCAACCGACTCGCGTCGACCTCGCTCCTGACCGGCGGGATCACGCCGGTGATGAGCGCCGCGATCATCGGCGGCATGTCGTGGACCGGCTGGTTCGCGCTGATGGCGGTGCCGTACTACTCGATCCTTCTTCTGGGCGGCGTGCTCACCTACGCGCTCTATCGCCGCGGCTTCGCCGAGGGGCTGCCGACACCCGAGCCCGCTCGCCGCCGACCCATCTCGCGGAGCCGAGTGGCGGACGACCGGAATCATCCTGAGCGCGTCGGCTCTGTGGCTCACCGACGGTGTCCACCATCTGGATCCGGCAATTCCGGCGATGCTGGCGTTCGTCGCGCTCCTCACGCCGGGACTGGGTCCGCTCGTCTGGGCCGATCTCGATCGTGGAGTCGGATGGTCGAACTTCTTCGTCATCGCGGCCTCGATCTCGCTGGCCCACGCCCTGGTCGCCAGCGGCGCCGCGCCGTGGCTCGGCCGGCTCCTGGTCGGCGGCCTGCCCGCGTTCGGCGACAGCGCGCTGGCCGTCATCGTGCTCCTGATGCTCGGCGCGACCCTGCTGCGCGCGCTCGTGCCGAATATCTCCGGGCTTCCTCGCGCTGGCGCTGCCGATCGCGATGTCGGTCGGGCGTGAAGCAGGGCTCAACCCGCTGGTGTGCGCACTGGTGGTGATGATGACCGGCGACGCGGTCGTCTACTACCCGGCGCAGAGCTCGTCGGCGCTCGTCATCTACGAGCGCGGCCACGTCTCGGCGGGCGAGATGCTGCGGTTCGGCCTGTGGATGACCCTGGTCGGCTGGATCGCGATCCTCGCGGTCGCGCTGCCCTGGTGGGCCCTCGTCGGCGAGCCCCTCCGGCCGCGCTGAACTCGCGTTCCGAGCGCGGGCTTTGCCCGCGCAACCCGAATCCTGGGGGAGGTCTCGGAGGGGGCCGTCGAGGCCCCCTCCGAGTCTAAAGCGGCGCCGGAAGCTCCGACTTGCCCATCAGGTAGAGATCGACGCCCGCGCGCGGCAGAGCGTCCTTCGGCGATCGCCCACACGATCAGCGACTGGCCGCGCTGCATGTCGCCGCACGCGAACACACCGGGCACGCTGGTCATCCAGGTCGCGTCGCGCCAGACGTTGCCGCGCTCGGTGAGCTTGACGCCCAGATCGGTCAGCATCCCCGGCCGCTCCGGCCCGAGAAAGCCCATCGCGAGCAGCACCAGATCGACCTCGAGCGTGAACTCGCTTCCGGGAACCGGCTTGAACTCCAGCCGGCCGCCCTCGCGAACCATCTCGACCTTGACCGCCTCGAGCGCCTTGACCCGGCCGCGATCGTCGCCGAGGAAGCGCTGCGTCGACACCGCGTAGACGCGCTCGCCCCCTTCCTCGTGGGCGCCGGACACGCGGAAGATGTTGGGCCACTGGGGCCACGGATTGTCGGCCGCGCGCTGGTCGGGCGGTCGCGGCAGGAGCTCGAACTGGTGGACGGACGACCGCGCCCTGGCGATGCACGGTGCCCAGACAGTCGGCGCCGGTGTCGCCGCCGCCGATGATGACGACCCGCTTGCCCTGTGCGCTGATGAACCGCTCGTCGGGAACGTGATCGCCCTCGCACCGCCGGTTCTGGAGGGTCAGGTACTCCATCGCGAAGTGGACGCCGCCGAGCTCGCGCCCGGGAATCGCGAGATCGCGCGGCCAGCAGGCGCCGCCGGCCAGGACCAGCGCGTCGAAGTCCCGGCGCAGGCTCTCGACCGGCACGTTGACGCCGACGTGCGCGCCCGTCCGGAAGCGCACGCCGTCCTTCTCCATGAGCTCGAGCCGGCGGTCGACGAAGCGCTTCTCCATCTTGAACTCGGGAATGCCGTAGCGCAGGAGGCCGCCGATCCGGTCGGCGCGCTCGAAGACGGTCACCAGGTGGCCGGCGCGGTTGAGCTGGTCGGCGGCGGCGAGCCCGGCCGGGTCCGGAGCCGACGACCGCGACCTGCTTGCCGGTGCGGGCGGCCGGCGGGGCGGCGCCGACCCATCCCTCGTCGAACGCGCGCTCGATGATCGCGAGCTCGACGCCCTTGATCGTCACCGGATCGTCGTTGATGCCGAGCACGCAGGCGCCCTCGCACGGCGCGGGGCACAGGCGCCCCGTCCACTCCGGGAAGTTGTTCGTCGCGTGCAGGCGATCGATCGCCTCGCGCCACTGGTTCTTGTAGACGAGGTCGTTCCAGTCCGGAATGATGTTCCCGAGCGGGCAGCCCTGGTGGCAGAACGGAATGCCGCAGTCCATGCACCGCGCGGCCTGCTTGGTGAGCTCGTCGACCGGATAGGGCAGGTAGTACTCCTTCCAGTCGTGGACGCGCTCGGCGACCGGACGCGCGGGCGGCTTCTTGCGCTTGATCTCGAGGAAGCCGGTGACCTTACCCACCGGTGGTCCCGACGAGCTCCGCGAAGGTCGGCTCGCGCCCTTCGGCCTGCGCCCGGGCCTCCGCGAGGAGCACGCGCTTGTAGTCCCGCGGCATGATCTTGACGAAGCGCGGCTGCACGTCGATCCAGTCGCGCAGCATGCCCGCGGCGTAGGTCGATCCAGTGTACTCGACGTGACGGCGGATCAGGTCCCGCACCAGAGCGATCTCGTCCGGCTGGTCGAGACGCTCGAGGTCCACCATCCCGAGATTGCAGCGGCGCTTGAAGTCGCCGTCGAGGTCGAGGACGTACGCGACCCCGCCCGACATGCCGGCGGCGAAGTTGCGACCGGTCCGGCCGAGCACGACGACCCGCCCGCCGGTCATGTACTCGCACGCGTGGTCGCCGACGCCCTCGACGACGGCGTGCGCGCCGCTGTTGCGCACGCAGAAGCGCTCGCCGGCGACGCCGCGGACGTAGGCTTCGCCGCTCGTCGCCCCGTACAGCGCGACGTTGCCGATGATGATGTTGTCCTCGGGCACGAACGTGCTCGCCCGGGGCGGGAAGACGGTGAGCTTGCCGCCCGAGAGCCCCTTGCCCCAGTAGTCGTTGGCGTCGCCCTCGAGGGTGAAGGTCACGCCCCGCGGGACGAACGCGCCGAAGCTCTGCCCCGCGGATCCGGTGAACCGAACGCGGATCGTATCGTCCGGCAGTCCCTCGCCGCCCCACCGCTTCGTGATGTGGTAGCCGAGCGTCGTGCCCACGGTCCGGTTGACGTTGCGAATCGGCAGGTGGAGCTCGACGGGCTTCTTGTGCTCGACGGCTTCACGGCACGCCGGCACGATCGTGGTGCTGTCGAGCGAGCTCTCGAGCGCGTGATCCTGCGCGCGCACGCGCCGGCGCGCCACGTCGGGCGGCACGTCCGGTTGATAGAGGATGGAGGACAGGTCGAGTCCGCGTGCCTTCCAGTGCTCGAGCGCCGGCTTGAAGTCGAGCCGGTCCACGCGCCCGATCATCTCGTCCATGGTCCGGAAGCCGAGGCTCGCCATGTGCTCCCGGACCTCCTGAGCGAGGAACCGGAAGAAGTTCACGACGTAGTCGGCCTCGCCGGCGAAGCGCTTGCGCAGCTCCGGGTCCTGCGTGGCGATGCCGACGGGGCAGGTGTTGAGGTGACAGACCCGCATCATGATGCAGCCCAGCACCACCAGCGGCGCCGTCGAGAAGCCGTACTCCTCGCCGCCGAGCAGGGCGGCGATGACCACGTCGCGCCCGGTCTTCATCTGGCCGTCGACCTGGACCACGATGCGATCGCGCAGCTTGTTCAGCACCAGGACCTGCTGCGTCTCGGCGAGCCCGAGCTCCCAGGGGACGCCCCCGTGCTTGATCGAGGTGAGGGGCGAGGCGCCGGTGCCGCCGTCGTGGCCGGAGATCAGCACGACGTCGGAGAACGCCTTCGCCACGCCGGCCGCGACGGTGCCCACGCCGATCTCGGCGACCAGCTTCACGTGCACGCGCGCCTCGGGGTTGGCGTTCTTCAGATCGTGGATGAGCTGCTTGATGTCCTCGATCGAGTAGATGTCGTGGTGCGGGGGCGGCGAGATGAGCTGCACGCCCGGCGTCGCGAAGCGCACCTTGGCGATCCACGGATAGACCTTCGGTCCGGGCAGCTGGCCGCCCTCGCCGGGCTTGGCGCCCTGGGCCATCTTGATCTGCAGATCGGTCGCGTTGACCAGGTATTCGCTGGTGACGCCGAAGCGCCCGGAGGCCACTTGCTTGACCGCGCTCCGGCGCCAGTCGCCGTTGGCATCGCGCCGGTAGCGCGCGGCATCCTCGCCGCCCTCGCCGGTGTTCGATCGCCCGCCGATGCGGTTCATCGCGATCGCCAGGGTCTCGTGCGCCTCCTGGCTGATGGAGCCGTAGGACATGGCACCCGTGGCGAACCGCTTGAAGATCGACTCGACCGGCTCGACCTCCTCGATCGGCACCGGCGTCGCGGCCGGCCGGAGCTCGATCAAGCCACGCAAGGTCGACAGGCGCTTGCTCTGGTCGTCGCACACGCGCGTGAAGTCCTTGAACTGTGCGTAGCTGCCGCTGCGCGTCGCGTGCTGGAGCTTGGCGATCATGTCGGGGTTGACCATGTGATGCTCGCCGTCGCGCCGCCACTGATACTCGCCCCCCCAGTCGAGCTCGGCGCCGACCGGCCGCTCCGGGAACGCGCGCTCGTGACGGCGCCGCACCTCGTCGGCGATCACGTCGAGCCCGATGCCGGACACGCGGGACACGGTGCCGGTGAAGTAGCGATGCACCAGATCGCCGTTCAGGCCGATGGCCTCGAAGATCTGGGCGCCGGTGTAGCTCTGCAGGGTCGAGATTCCCATCTTGGCCATGACCTTGAGGATTCCCTTGTTCAAGGCCTTGATGTAGTTCTTGATCGCCTTCGCGCGATCGACGCCGGGCAGCAGCCCCTCGCTGATCATGTCGTCGATGGTCTCGAACGCGACCCACGGGTTGACCGCGCCCGCGCCGTAGCCGATCAGGAGGCAGAGGTGATGCACCTCGCGCGCGTCGCCGGTCTCGATCACGAGCCCGCAGCGCGTGCGCTCCCCGCGCCGCACCAGGTGGTGGTGCATCGACGCCGTGGCCAGAAGGCTCGGGATGGCCGCGGTCTTGCGACTGATGCCGCGGTCCGACAGGATGATGACGTTGTAGCCTTCGGCGATCGCCGCGCTGGCGCGGCGCTGGAGCAGCTCGAGCGTCCGCTCGAGGCCGGCCGCGCCCTCGGCCACCGGGTACAGCATGGGCAAGGTGAGTGCCTTGAAGCCGCGCTCGGCGACGTGGGCGAGCTTCGCCAGCTCCTCGTTCGTGATGACCGGGTCCTTCAGGACGATCTGGCGGCATGACTCCGGCTCGGGCACGAGGAGATTCCGCTCGGGTCCGACCGTCGACTCCATCGACGTCACCAGCTCCTCGCGGATCTGGTCGAGCGGAGGATTGGTCACCTGCGCGAAGAGCTGCTTGAAGTAGTCGTAGAGCGGACGGGGGCGATTCGAGAGCACCGCCAGGGACGTGTCGGTGCCCATCGAGCCCACCGGGCTCCTCGCCGTTCTTGGCCATCGGGCCCAGCAGGATCCGGAGGTCCTCGTGCGTGTAGCCGAACGCGATCTGCCGGGTCAGCACGGTCGCGTGATCCGGCGCCGGCACGTCGTGCGCCTTGAGCTCCTCGAGGTGGACGAGGTTGTCCCGGAGCCAGTCGGCGTACGGGTGCTCGGCGGCCAGCTGCGCCTTGATCTCCTCGTCGTCGACGATGCGCCCCTTGGCGGTGTCGACCAGGAAGATGCGCCCGGGGTGCAGCCGCTCCTTCATGAGGATCTTCTCGGCAGGGATGTCGAGGACGCCCACCTCGGAGGCCATGACGACCATGTCGTCCGTGGTGACGTAGTAGCGTGACGGCCGCAGGCCGTTCCGGTCGAGCACGGCTCCGATGACGGTTCCGTCGGTGAAGGCGATCGAGGCCGGCCCGTCCCAGGGCTCCATCAACGACGCGTGGTACTCGTAGAAGGCGCGCCGCTCCGGGCTCATCGACTCGTGGTTCTGCCACGGCTCCGGAATCATCATGAGGATGGCGTGCGGCAAGGAGCGGCCGTTCATCACGAGGAACTCGAGCACGTTGTCGAACGTGGCGGAGTCCGACAGGCCGTCGCGGGTCACCGGGAGCACCTTCTTGAGATCGTCGCCCAGCGCCTCGGACCGGCACAGCGCCTCGCGCGCGCGCATCCAGTTGATGTTGCCGCGCAGGGTGTTGATCTCGCCGTTGTGGGCGATGTAGCGATACGGGTGCGCGAGCGGCCAGGACGGGAAGGTGTTGGTGCTGAACCGCTGGTGGACGAGCGCGAGCGCCGACTCGAAGTCGGGATCGGTGAGATCGGGGAACATCGTCTCGATCTGGTCCGCGCTGAGCATGCCCTTGTAGATGAGCGTGTTCGAGCTGAGGCTCGGCATGTAGGCGAACTTGTTCTCCGGAATGTCGAGCGCGACGACCGCCTTTTCGAAGAGCTTGCGGATCACGTAGAGCTTGCGCTCGAAGTGGGCATGGTCGCGCACGGCCGGCCCGCGGCCGATGAAGACCTGCATGATGTGGGGCTCGACCGACAGCGCGCTGGCGCCGATCAGGTGGTCGTCGGTCGGCACCTCGCGCCAGCCGAGGAGATGCTGGCCTTCCTCCTCGACGATCGAGTGCAGGAGCGCGCGCACGATGTCCCGCTGCTCGGCGTCGCGCGGCAAGAACACGAAGCCGCAGCCGTAGTCCTTGGCCGGCGGCAGGGGGATGCTCAGGCGGGCGCATTCACGGCGGAGGAACTTGTCCGGAATCTGGACGAGGATGCCCGCGCCGTCGCCGGTGTTCGCCTCGCAACCGCAGGCACCACGATGGAGCAGGTTGATCAGGACCGAGAGCGCACGACGCACGATCGTGTGCGAACGCCGCCCTTTGATGTCCACGACGAATCCGACGCCGCAGGCGTCGTGCTCGTGGCTGGGGTCGTACAGACCCTGAGCGGGCGGCGGTCCTGGCGCGGCTGGTCGACGTTGGGCTTCCGCCATCTGCGTCCCCTTTGTGAAAACAGTTGCACGATACGTACCGGCAAAGACACTATTAGTCATCCCCAAAAAGTTGGATAGTATGTATCAGAGGATCTTATACTCTCCGCGTGCACCTCGAGACCCTGCGCCTCTACTGCGACGTCGTCCGCCTCCGCTCCTTCTCGCGGGGAGCCGACCCAGAACTTCGTCTCCCAGTCAGCCGCCAGCCAGGCGATGCAGCAGCTCGAGGCGGAGCTGGGCGTGGCGCTCCTGGATCGGACCAAGCGGCCCGTTCGTGGTGACCCCCGAAGGCCAGGCCTTCTACGAGGCGTGCCGAGGGCTCCTGGAGTCGTGGGACAAGGCCAAGGCCGGGATCGCGGCCGTGAAGGCCCGCGTGAACGGCACGGTGCGGGTCGCGGCGATCTATTCGGTCGGCCTGCACGACGTGAGCCGCCACATGCAGCGGTTCATGTCGCTCTACCCGGAAGCGCGCGTCCAGCTCGAATGCCTGCACCCGCACAAGGTGGTCGAGGCGGTCGTCCAGGGCGAGGCGGACGTCGGGATCATGTCGTATCCGCCGGCCGACCGCGCGCTCGTCGATCGTGCCGCTCCGGTCCGAGCCGATGGCGTTCGTGTGCCATCCGAACCACCGGCTGGCGCGGCGCCGCGTGGTCGCGCCCGCCGACCTGAACGGCGAGACGTTCATCGCCTTCGACGCGGGCCTGACGATCCGCAAGGCCATCGACCGCGCCCTGCGCCAGCACAACGTGCGGGTCAACACCGTGATGGAGTTCGACAACATCGAGACGATCAAGCAGGCGATCATCATCGCGGCCGGCGTCTCGATTCTCCCGCGCCACACGGTGCAGAACGAGGCCTCGATCCGCACCCTCGCCGTCGTGCCGTTGGCCATCGCCGACCTCGTGCGGCCGGTCGGCCTCATCCATCGGCGCCAGAAGCCGCTCACGCCGACGGTGAGCCGGTTCATAGAGCTGCTGAAGGACGCCAACGAAGAACCGGCCCGGGTGGCGGCGCGCTCGTGAGACATCGGTCGGCACTCGATGGCCGCGCCTTTGGCGGCGGGCCCCCGCGAAGGCCTGCGCGGACCGCGCGATTGCCGCGGCCGCAGGGGCGAGTTAGGATCGGATCCGTGGGGGAGTCATGGGCGGTGAGTTCGAGGACGAATATTCGGCGACGATCGACGACGATCCCAGCAAGACCGACGACCTGCGCGAGACCAGTGGGGCCCTGCTCAACGACACCATCGGCGTCCTGTCCCCGGCCGAGCCGATCTGCCTCTCCGAGACCGCCACGGTCCACGAGGCGATCCGGACGATGCTGGCCCGTCGGCAGGCCGGCGTGCTTGTGACGGACGGGCAGGGCCGACTCGCGGGGATCTTCACGGAGCGCGACGTGCTCACCCGCGTCGTCGGCCGGGATCTCGACGCCCGGCGGACACCCCTCGGCGAGGTGATGACACGAAACCCTGAGGCGCTGACGGCGAGCGATCGGGTCGCGTATGCCATCCACTGCATGAGCGTCGCAGGCTACCGGACGATCCCCCTGGTCGACGCCGAGCGCCGGCCGATCGGCGTCGTCACGGTCAGCGACGTCGTCCGCTGGCTCGCGAACCTGTTCCCCGAGGCGGTCCTGAATCTCCGGCCCGGCGACGTCATCAAGCACCCCCAGGAGGTCGACGCCGGCTGATGGCGGTTCACGCAGATTTTGCGCGTCGGGTCCGGCCGGCGACCTGCGGAGTGCAGATCTTGCCCGTGCCGTTCGGGTCCGATAGAATGACCGTTGGTCTGCCGGTGTGTGACCTGACGACCGCCGGCGGGCGCCTCTGTAGCGAATTTCCCGTGCCAGGCTCGCGGGATATGACTGCGCAAGGCGAGCGAGGAGACACGACGAGATGGGCCAGATAGCGACTCCCGCCACCGGCGTCGAGAAGTCGCGTAAAGCGCTGGATCGGGCAGTGATCCGGTTCGCCGGCGACTCCGGCGACGGCATGCAGCTCACCGGCGAACAGTTCACGACCGAGTCCGCGTGGGCGGGCAACGATCTCGCCACGCTGCCGAATTTTCCGGCCGAGATCCGCGCGCCGGCCGGCACGCTCTTCGGCGTCTCGAGCTTCCAGCTGCAGTTCGGGAGCCAGCGCGTCTACACGCCGGGTGACCGCCTCGACTGTCTCGTCGCGATGAATCCGGCCGCGCTCAAGGTGCACCTGCGCGATCTCAAGACGGGCGGCCTCCTGATCGTCAACACGCAGGCCTTCGACAAGCGAAACCTCGACAAGGCGGGCTACGCGGCGAATCCGCTCGACGAGCCGGCGCTGGCCGAGCGCTACCGCCTGCACAAGGTCGACATGACCGGCCTCACCCACGAGGCCATCAAGGACCTCCCGCTCAACACCAAAGAGAAGGACCGGACCAAGAACTTCTTCGCGCTCGGCCTGGTCTCGTGGATCTACACGCGGCCGCTCGAGCCGACCCTGGTCTGGATCGAGAAGCGCTTCGCGAAGAACAAGGACATCGCCGAAGCCAACACGCGCGTGCTGAAGGCCGGTCACGCCTTCGGCGAGACGGCGGAGATCTTCGGCGAGCACTACGCGATCGAGCCCGCGGAGATGGCGCCCGGACTCTATCGGGCGATGACCGGCAATCGCGCCCTGGCGTGGGGCATTCTCGCGGCCGCTCAGCGGTCCAAGGTCCCGGTCGTCTACGGCGCCTATCCGATCACGCCGGCGAGCGACATCCTGCACGAGCTCGCGATGCACAAGCGCTTCCGCGTGCGGACCATCCAGGCCGAGGACGAGATCGCCGCCGTCACCGCGGCCATCGGCGCCTCGTTCGGCGGGGCGATCGGCATCACCGCCTCGAGCGGTCCCGGGATCGCGCTCAAGAGCGAGGGCATCGGCCTCGCCGTGACGGCGGAGCTGCCGCTGGTCGTCCTGAACATCCAGCGCGCCGGGCCGTCGACGGGCATGCCGACGAAGACCGAGCAGGCCGACCTCATGCAGGCGCTCTATGGACGCAACAGCGAGGCGCCGGTGGTGGTGCTGGCGCCGGCCACGCCCGGTGACTGCTTCTACATCGCCTACGAGGCCGTACGGCTCGCCGCCAAGTACATGGTGCCCGTGATCGTGCTGAGCGACGGGTTCCTGGCCAACGGCTCGGAGCCGTGGCTCATCCCCGACACGACGAAGCTGCCGCCGATCGAGATCCACGTTCAGGACGGAGCAGGAGGGCTTCTTCCCGTATCTCCGCGATCCTGCCACCCTCGCGCGGCCGTGGGTACGGCCGGGCACGCCGGGCCTCGAGCACCGCATCGGCGGGATCGAGAAGCAGGACGTCACCGGAAACATCTCCTACGACCCGGAGAACCACGACCACATGGTGCGCACGCGGGCCGAGAAGGTGCGCCGCGTCGCCCAGGAGATCCCGCCGACGTCGATCAACGGCCCGGCCACGGGCGACCTCCTCGTCGTCGGCTGGGGCGGCACCTACGGCTCGATCACGGCGGCAGTCGAGCAAGCGCAGACGGCCGGGCAGTCTGTCGCGTCGGTTCACCTGCGCCACCTCAATCCACTTCCTCCGGATCTCGGCCACATCCTGCGGGAGTACCGCAAGGTGCTGGTGCCCGAGATCAACAGCGGCCAGCTCGTGCGGGTACTCCGCGCCGAGTACCTGGTGGACGCGGTCGGGTTCAATCGCGTCCGCGGCCTGCCGCTCGCGTCCGAAGAAATTTACGAAGCCATCAACCAGCTTCTCGGGAGCAAGCCATGACGCCCGAGCGGGGCCGGAGCCAAGGAAGCGCCGAAGTACACGAAGAAGGATTTCGAGTCCGACCAGGACGTGCGGTGGTGCCCGGGCTGCGGGGACTACGCCATCCTGTCGGCGATCCAGAAGACGATGCCCGACCTCGGCATTCCGAAAGAGGACATCGTGTTCATCTCGGGGATCGGCTGCTCGAGCCGCTTCCCGTACTACATGAACACGTACGGCTTCCACACGATCCACGGCCGGGCGCCGGCGATCGCGACGGGCCTCCGGGTGGCGCGCCCCGAGCTGAAGATCTTCGTGGTCACGGGCGACGGCGACGGGCTCTCGATCGGCGGCAACCACATGCTCCACGTCCTGCGCCGTAACGTGAACCTGACGATCCTGCTGTTCAACAACCGGATCTACGGGCTGACGAAGGGCCAATACTCGCCGACAAGCGAGCTCGGCAAGGTGACGAAGTCGACGCCGGTGGGCTCGGCCGACCGTCCGGTCAACCCGCTCGCGTTCGCCCTCGGCTGCGGCGCGACGTTCGTGGGGCGCACCGTCGACCGGAACATCCCGCACATGGACGAGATGCTGAAGCGGGCGGCCGAGCACCGGGGCACCGGGTTCATCGAGATCCTCCAGAACTGCAACGTGTACAACGACCTTGCGTGGAACGTGATCTACGACCGCGAGTCGAAGGTCCAGCACGAGCTTCGGCTCGAGCACGGCAAGCCTCTGCTCTTCGGCCCGCCGGACGACCGCCGCGCCCTGATCATGGAGGGGGTGACCCCCAAGGTGGTTCGCGCCAAGGACGTTCCGGAGAGCGCGCTCTGGATCCACGACGAGAAGAACGTGAACGCGGCGAAGCTCCTCGCCGACCTCTTCGCGCCGGACTTTCCGATCCCGGTCGGCGTGCTCACCGCGGTCGACGCTCCGGTCTACGAGGACCTCATGCTCGAGCAAGAGCAGAAGGCGATCTCGGAGCGCGGGCCCGGGCGACATCGCCAAGCTCCTGACCTCGGGAGACACCTGGAAGATCTCGTAGTCCGCCCCGTGGGGCGTTCCGCATGCCCCTGAGTGGCCCGTTCCTCCAGGAGCTCGAGCGCATCGTCGGCCCCGGCGGCCTGGTGCGCACCCTCGAAGGCCGTCTCGTCTACGAGTGCGACATGCACACCTTCTACAAGGGCGCCCCCGACGCCGTCGCCCTGCCCATGCGCACCGAAGAAGTCCTCGAGATCGTCAACCTCTGCCGGCGGGAGCGGGTCCCCATCGTGCCCCGTGGCTCCGGCACGGGCCTGATCGGCGGGGCGATGGCGCCGGTCGGCGGCGTGATGATCGGCACGAACAGGATGGACGCGATCCTCGAGATCGATTTGCCGAATCGATGTGCCACCGTCCAGCCGGGCCTGATCAACCTCTCTCTGACCCGCGCGGTCGCAAGCCGCGGATATTTCTTCGCGCCCGACCCCTCGAGCCAGATGGTCTCGTCGATCGGCGGAAACGTCGCGACCAACGCCGGGGGCCCGCACTGCCTCAAGTACGGGATCACCACCAACCATGTCCTGGGCCTCGAGCTGGTCACCGGAACCGGCGACCTCGTCCAGCTGGGCGGCAAGGCGTCGGATCGCCCGGGCTACGACCTTCTCGGCGCGGCGGTGGGCTCGGAGGGCACGTTCGGCATCGTGACGGCTGTGACGGTCCGCCTCCTGCACACCGCGGAGGCGGTGAAGACGATCCTCGCGTCGTTCACGGCGATCGAGGACGCCTCCGAGGCGGTGTCGGCGATCATCGCCGCCGGCATCGTCCCCGCGGCGCTCGAGATGCTGGACGAGCTGATGATCCGCGCGATCAACGAGGGCACGGGCGCCGGCTACCCGAAGGACGCCGCCGCCGTCCTGCTGATCGAGCTCGACGGTCCCACCGCCGAAGTCGAGGCGCAGGGCGAGCGCGCGGCGCGGATCTGCTGGGAGCGTGGCGCCCTCGAGGTGCGCGTGGCCGCCGACGCCGCCGAGCGCGCGCTCCTCTGGAAAGGGCGGAAAGAGGCGGCCGGCGCGGTGGGGCGCCTCGCGCCCACCTACCTCCTGCAGGACGCGGTCGTCCCGCGCTCGAAGCTGCCGGCGATCATGCGCGAGCTGATCGCGATCGGCGCGCGGCACCGCGTGCAGATCGCCAACGTGTTCCACGCGGGCGACGGCAACCTTCATCCGCTCATCCTCTACGACGATCGCGTGCCGGACGAGCTCGAGCGCGCCAAGGCGGCCAACGAGGAGCTGTTGCGCGCCTGCATCGAGATGGGCGGCACGGTGACCGGCGAGCACGGGGTGGGCCTGGACAAGGCGAAGAATCTGCCGCTCCAGTACGGCGAAGCGGATCTGAACTTCATGTACCGGTTGAGGCGCGCGTTCGATCCCGACACGATCATGAACCCCGGCAAGCTGCTGCCCTCGCACCCCGCCTGCGGCGAGGGATTCCGTCCCGCACGACCCCGCGTGCCCGACGGCGCCTGGATCTAAGGACCGCGATGCCCGTCGCGTCGCGCTCGGTCGGCGAAGCCCTCATCGCGATCGCCGGGCGTGATCGAGTGCAGGACGAGGCGGGGGCCCTCGCGGCCTCGACCATCGACGGCGTTCTCCCACGCTGGGTCGTACGTCCGGCGTCGGTCGACCAGCTGAGCCGGATGCTCGCGCTGGCCTGCGATGCTCGACTGGCCGTCATTCCGCGCGGCTCCGGAAGCGCTCTCGAGCTCGGCAACCCACCGTCGCGGGTCGACGTCGTCGTCGATCTGACCGGCCTCGATCAGGTGATCGAGTACAACCCGGACGATCTCACCATCACGGTGCAGGCGGGAATCTCGGGCGGTACCTTGGCCGCGCGGCTCGCGCCCCACCGTCAGTGGCTGGCCGTCGACCCTCCCGGCGGCGCAGCCCGGACCGTTGGCGGCATCGTGGCGACCAACGCGAGCGGACCGCTCCGCGGACGGTACGGCACCTCCCGCGATTTGCTGCTCGGCGTACGCTTCGTTCAGGCCGACGGCGTACTCACCTGGGGAGGATCGAAAGTCGTGAAGTCCGTCAGCGGCTACGACGTCCCGAAGCTGATGGCCGGCGCGCTCGGCACCCTCGGCGTTCTCGCCGAGCTCACCCTTCGCCTGCATCCTCTGCCGGAGACCGAGCGCTCCTGGCTCATCGTCTTCGACTCCGCCCGGGCCGCGCAGGCGCTCGTCGAGCGCATCGTCGATTCGGCGCTCCAGCCGAGCCGGCTCGAGGTCTTCAACGAGGGCGCGCTCAGGCTCGTGTCGACCGAGTCTACCGGTGTCGGTCTGGCGGTCTCGATCGGAAGCGTGGCGGAAGCGGTACGCGAGCAGGGAGAACGGCTGTCGGAGATCGCGAGATCGAGCGGTCGGCGCATCGTGCCGCTCCCGGACGAATTCTGGAATACGGCAGAAGCCGCGATGGCGCCCCCGCGGGGCTCGACGGTGCTTCACGTGGGCTCGCTCGCCGACCGGCTTGCCGGCACCATCGGCGCGATCGAGGAGGCGTTTCGGGTGGCGTCGCCTGGAGCGGAGGTCCGGCTGATCGGCCGCGCGGCGCTGGGGGCGTTGCGTGTCCTCGTCAGTGGCGCGAGCGTTCCAGAGGCCGCCGCCGTGACGCACCGGCTGCGCGCTCTCGTGGGCGAGGTCAACGGCAGCGTCGTCGTGGCTCACGGCCCCGTCGACCTCCGGCGAGCCGTGGACCCCTGGGGGCCCATTGCCCCAGGCGCCTTCGCGCTCATGCGCGCGCTGCGCGACGAGTTCGATCGCGGGCGGGTGCTGAATCCCGGTCGCTACGTCGGAGGCCTCTGATGGCAGCCGGTGTACCCGGCGCCGCGCCGGACCTCGACGAGATCAGGAAATGCGTGCACTGCGGGATCTGCCTTCCGCAGTGCCCGACCTATCGCGTGCTCGGAGAGGAGATGGACTCGCCGCGAGGCCGCATCTATCTGATGCGGGCGGCCGCCGAGGGCAGGGTGGGCCTGACCGAGACGTTTCAGCGCCACATCGACCTCTGTCTGGGCTGCCGGGCGTGCGAGACCGCCTGCCCGTCCGGTGTACGGTTCGGATCGCTCCTCGAAGCGACGCGAGCGCAGCTCCGCCGCAGCGGGCCGCCGGCGAAGCGACGGATCCTGGAAGCCTTCGTGTTCTCGGTCTTCCCGGAGCCCGCGCGGCTCGGCGCCGCCCTCGCCGCGTTCAGGCTCTACAAGCGCTCCGGGCTTCGCGCGATCGTGCGCGCGAGCGGCGTGCTACGCCGCCTCCCGAGCCTGGCGGCGATGGACGCGCTCCTGGACGACGTCCCGGCGGCGGCGCCGATGCCGGAGATCGTGGCCGCGCGTGGACGCGTCACGGGGCGCGTCGGCCTCCTCACCGGATGCGTCCAGCGCCATCTGTATCCGAACGTCAATCGGGACACCGCCCGGCTCCTCTCGCTGGCCGGCTTCGAGGTCGTGATCCCGAAAGGGCAGGGGTGTTGCGGCGCCCTGGATCTGCACGCCGGGCGATCCGATACCCACGCCGCGCGCGCTCGCGCGCTCGCCGCGGCCTTCCCCGCGGATCTGGATTTCATCGTGACCAACGCGGCCGGCTGCGGCTCGGCGATGAAGGAATACGGCCATCGAATTCCGGAGCTCGCCCCGTTCGCGTCGCGCGTCCGCGACGTGATGGAGGTCCTGGCCGGGGCCGATCTTCGACTGGGACCGCTCGACCTCACCGTGACGTATCACGACGCCTGCCACCTGGTGCACGGCCAGCGCGTGCGCCACGAGCCCCGCCAGCTGCTCGCCCGGATTCCCGGGCTGCGGCTCGTCGAGCTCGGCGACAGCGAGCTCTGCTGCGGCAGCGCCGGCGTCTACAATCTCCTCGAGCCCGGGATGGCGCGCGAGCTCATGGAGAGGAAGCTCGCCCGCATCGCCGAGACGGGAGCGCGCGTGGTCGCGGCGGCGAACCCGGGGTGCCTCCTCCAGATCGCCTGGGGGTGCCGCGAGCGCGGTCTGGACGTGACGATCGTTCATCCCGTAGAGTTGCTGGCGAGAGCCGCCGATGCGTATCAGGATTAGGGATCTCGCGAAGCTCCAGCCCGACAAGATGGCGAAGATCGCCCTGGCGGCCACGCCGCGCGCGCTGCTCGACCTCTACTGCGTGGCGCCCGGCCAGGAGCAGAAGCCGCACACCCACGGGGACCAGGACAAGTTCTACGTCGTCCTCGAGGGCCGCGGGCGCTTCCGGCTCGGCGGCGCCGAGCACGCCCTGGAAGCCGGAGACGCGCTCGTGGCGCCCGCCGGCGTCGAGCATGGGCTCGTCAACGACGGGGACGCGCGCCTGCTCGTCGTCGTCCTGGTGACGCCACCGCCGCCGCACGCATGACCGATCGGCGCGCGTCGCTGATGGTGACCTGCCTCGGCGACCTGTTCTTCCCCGAAGTCGGGGTCTCGATCGTGCGGCTGCTCCGCAAGCTCGGCGTCGCCGTCGACGTGCCTGCCGACCAGACGTGCTGCGGTCTGCCGCTGTTCAACTCGGGCTATCACGACGGGGCGGCGGCCGTCGCCCGCCGAACGGTCGCGCTCTTCAAAGGGGCAGAGCACATCGTCGTCCCATCGGGCTCCTGTGCCTGGATGGTCAAGCACGAATATCCCGGCCTCCTGGCCGGCACGGTCTTCGCGCGCGCGGCGGGAGAGCTGGCGACGCGCACGCTACGAGTTCTCGCAGTACCTGGTCCGGGTGCTCGGCGTCACGGAGTTCACCTCGGCCGTGCCCGGACGCGTCACGTACCACGACTCCTGTCATCTCCTGCGCGGGCTCCATGAGTCCGAGAGCCCGCGGACGCTCCTCGGCAAGCTCAGGGGGTCGGAGCTCGTCCCGCTCCCGGACGCCGACGAGTGCTGCGGCTTCGGGGGCTCGTTCTCGGTGCGGCTGCCCGAGGTCTCCTCGCAGATCCTCGCCAAGAAGCTGGCGAACGTCGAGTCGACCGGCGCCGGATGCCTCGTCGCGTGCGACGCCGGGTGCCTCATGCAGATGCGCGGAGGGCTCGAGCGTGCGAAGTCGCGGGTGCGCGCGCTCCACCTCGCCGAGCTGCTGGACGGCGAGCGGTGAGCGACGGCGAGCTCGCGATCCCGTTCCGGCAGCGCGCCGACGGCGCGCTGAAGGACGCGTTTCTCCAGGAAGCCCTCACGATCGCCACGACCAAGTTCATCGGCCTTCGCCGCGAGGCCTTCGCGGGGTTCCCCGAGGGCGAGGCCCTCCGCGACCAGGCTCGCGCGATCAAGGAGGCGACGCTCCAGCATCTCGATCAGCACCTCGAGACCTTGATCGGCAACGTCGAGCGGCTCGGCGGTCACGTCCACTACGCGGCGACCCCGGCGGAGGCGCGCTCGATCATCGTGGACATCGGCCGTCGAACGGGTGCACGGATGGCGGTGAAGTCGAAGTCGATGGCGACGGAGGAGATCCACCTCAACGAAGCTCTCGAGGCGGCCGGGATCACGCCGGTCGAGACGGACCTGGGCGAGTACATCATCCAGCTCGCCCACGAGCGCCCCTCGCACATCATCGCGCCGGCGATCCACAAGACGAAGGGACAGGTCGCCGAGCTCTTCAGCCGCGAGCTCAAGCGGCCGGCCGAGCCGGATCCGGAGGCGCTGACGCAGATCGCGCGAGTGGAGCTGCGCGAGAAGTTCCTGCAGGCCGACCTCGGAATCACCGGCGCGAACTTCGCGGTCGCCGACACGGGGACGGTCGTCCTGGTCACCAACGAGGGCAACGGACGAATGGTCACCTCGCTGCCTCGGATCCACGTCGCGGTGATGGGGGTCGAGAAGGTCGTGCCCTCGATGAGCGACCTCATGGTGTTCCTGGCGATCCTCGCGAAAAGCGCGACGGGGCAGAAGCTCTCCGTGTACACCTCGCTCGTGAGGGGACCGCGAGGCGGGGGCGAGCTCGAGGGCCCCGAGGAATTCCACCTCGTGCTCCTCGACGGCGGCCGGATCGCGCAGATCGGCGGACCGCTGCGCGAGGCGCTCTCGTGCCTTCGCTGCGGCGCCTGCCTGAACGTCTGCCCCGTGTACCGCCAGATCGGCGGCCACGCCTACGGCTACACGTATCCCGGGCCGATCGGGATCCTCCTGACGGCGATGCTCGAGGGCGCGCCGGCCGTGAAGGACCTCGCCCACGCCTCGTCGCTCTGCGGCGCGTGCGCCGACGCCTGTCCCGTGCGCATCGACATTCCTCGCATGTTGATCGACCTGCGGCGGGAGGTGGACGACAAGAAGATCGCGCCGTGGACGGAGCGTGTCGCCTTCAAGCTCCTGGCCATGCTGCTCCAGAGTCCTCGGCTCTATCGTGTCGCGGCGAGAGCGGGCCGCCTCCTGCAGAGGCCCTTCGCCAGGGACGGCCGGATCAGCCGGCTGCCCGTCTTCCTCGGCGAGTGGACGCGCACGCGCGACCTGCCGCCGGTCGCCTCGCGCACGTTCCAGGAACGCTGGGCCGCCGACAGGAATCTCCTGGCATGACGACCAGGGCCGAGTTCCTCGGCAGGATTCGCGAGCAGATACGGCAGTCGCCGGGCCGCTTCGAAGCCGCCTCGGCCCGCGCGCCCGTCGCATCCGGCCGTCGAAGCCGAAACGATCCGGCGCGAGCTCGCCGAACGCTGGCCCGAGACCTTGGAGGCGTTCCGCCGCGAGTTCGAAGGCGTGGCCGGCGTGTTCCACCGGGTGGCGTCCATCGACCTGGTCCCGGTCGTCGTCGCGCGAATCGCGCACGAGCGTGAGGCGCGCGAGCTCGTGACCTGGCACCCCGAGGCTCTCGGCGCCGACCTCGCTCCCGCGCTCGACGCGCGCGGTCTCGATGTCCACCCGATGCCCGCGGCGGAGCCGGTCGGCGGAGCCGAGCGCGAGCGGCTCCGGGCCGTCGCCGCCCGCGCCGATCTCGGGCTGACGGGTGTCGATCTCGCCATCGCCGAGACCGGGACTCTGGTGCTCGTGTCGGGTGCCGGGCGGCCGCGCTCGACGTCGCTGCTGCCGCCGTGCCATATCGCGGTCTTTGACCGGACGGCCCTCGTCGAGTCGCTGCGTCAGGTCGGCGTCTTCCTCGAGGCCTGGCACGGCGACGGCGGAGCGCCGGCGGCCGGTGCCGCCATCAACTTCATCACGGGCCCGAGCCGAACCGCCGACATCGAGCTCACCCTGACCCGAGGCGTTCACGGGCCCAAGGAAGTGCACGCGATCTTCGTGGAGCAGCCCATTCGTGGCTGAGCGCTACTTCACCGTGGCCGAGGTCGAGGCGCTGATCCCCAGGCTCGATCGGATCATGTCGCGCGTGATGTCGGCGAACGCCGAGGCGAGCCAGGCCCGAGAGCGACTGCAGGCCGAGCAGCAGCGGATCGCGCTGGCCGGCGGGGGGCTGCTCGACCGGCGAGCCTGGCGCGCCGACAAGGACCGCATCGAGCGCCTGACCGCCGAGCTGCAGCAGGGGCTCGGTGAGATCGTCGACCTCGGCGGCGCCCCGAAGGATCTCGGCCTCGGCCTGGTCGACTTCCTCCACCTGCGTGAGGGCCGCGAGGTCAACCTCTGCTGGAAATACGGCGAGCGCGAGATCCGTCACTGGCACGGCCTGGACGAAGGCTACGCCGGGAGAAAGCCACTCTGATAGAAATGGCGTACAGCTAGGGAGCTTCTCCCGGCCTTTGCTCAGACCCAGGACTCCACGTCGTCGGCGCTGCTGCTGCTGCTGCTCTGGGGGTCTGGGCCTTTTTCGGCGCCTCCCGCCGCGCTCTTTCCCTGTGAGGAGCCACTCGACGATCGGCACCACGAACAGGTCCATCGCGGCAATTCCGTCCGCATGATTGAGAAGAAATGTCTTCCATCCTTTCAACAGAATTGGCGCCTCCGCGCCATGTACTTCGCGACACTGGTCTGCCCAATATCGATCCCGAGCTTGAGCAAATCACCGTGAATCCCAGGACGCTGCCCACAGCGGATTGCCGCGAGATGCTCATCTCGCGGATCAGTTTTTGGATTTCCGCTGATAGGGCAGGGCGGCCCAGGCCAGCCTCTCGACTTCCAGCGCCAGTAACATCGAAAGCCAGCGCGATGCCAACGGGCGACCATCTCCGGTCGTACGACGGCGAGGGCGTCGCGGGCATTGGGAAAAACCCAGCAGGTCCAGCCTAACACCAACCTGTCCGTGGCCATAAACGGCAGTCGGGTTGGCTTGCCTCGGCGCAGAACATTAAACTGCTGTCGAAGCACGATGACTTCTGCTTCCAGCGCCGCCCGCGATCGAAACAGATCGACAACAAGTCTGAATATCAACCTGATGAGATCCAACATCCGGCCCAGCGTCGCCCAATTCTCTGCGACATGCCAACCGAATAAATTTGCGGAGCAGAAACATCTTGCACGTAGGCCGGCGGCATCAGCCGAACTTTTGTGACCGAGCGCCTGCAGTTCGCGCGACCAATGATGCGACGAGGCGCACGCTTGGATGCTGACCAGGCACGGCGGCAGCTTCTGGAAGAATGCCAGCACGTACCGGCGCTTGAGCTGACGGCGAATGACCACTTGGCCTTCCGCATCAACGCCGTGCACTTGAAAAACCGACTTTGCGATGTCGAGAGCCATTGTCGTGACTGCTTGCATGACTTAGCTCCTCGAAATCGTGGGAGCCTTAACAGCACCCACATCCATGGCACTCACGTGCCGGTGGAGGAGCCATACCCCACAGCATCAGAACCGGACCAAGAAGGCGCTATTCACTCTCATCAAGAGCGAAGAGTAAACTAAGCTAAAGTGAACCTGAAAATCGTTCCGAAAATGCGAACGCGTGCAATGGAATTGGGAACTCCCCTCATCCGCTCGCATCACCTTCATTTCGACGTGCTGCCGAGCGGGCCTGGCGCATCCTCCCGCAAATCTAATTCTCTCAATAGCTTCTCGAGCCGCTTCGGGAAGCAATTCGAATTGCTCACGGTGGTACAACGCCTGAAGCTCCTCAACAATTACCGCTCGCATGGCCGCGCGCAACTCTCTTCGTTTGGGTGTTGGTCGTCGCACGGGAACTTCTGCCCAATAAATCGTTCGCATAAGGGAGCGTTCGAGATCGAGCACCCCATCAATGATAAGCGGGATTGAGGCGATAGGTTTCATTGCAGCTGGCCAGCTGTTTCATCGGTGGACTATTTCCACCCGTCCCACGGATAGTCGTCACGCATCCAATTCGGATTGTCGCGGGTTCGGTTCTCTGCCGGGGTTACCCAATAGCGAACCGCCACGATCGGCCATAGCAAGAGAGGCGATCACGATGAACCACCCGACGAGCACGACGCGCCCGCCGCTTGCCCCTCCGATCATCCGGGCCGTATCTGAAATTTTTTTCTCGTGAGATATGTCCCGGATGGTAGTTGTCGAACGACAGATGAGCAGTTACACCGGCATCGTCATTGGGCCGGTTAGCCGCCGTATCCCTGTCTCAATTCCCCGCCACATGGCGTGATCATGACAAAGCAGGTCAGCAGGACGAAACCGTGGGAAGCGATGGGCGTGAGCGGTTGCCGCGTGGTATCGGCGTGGCCAGCCGACTGTATGGCCGCCGCCCGATGCGCCGCCCCCCGTTGTTGCAGTACCTGATGATGACGCGTTCCGTCCCTCAGGCGGACGGCGCAGCGCATGAGCCGCGTTCTATTCGCCGATAGGGACCTGTTCCGGGTCGTCCAGCAGGACGCAGGGACGTGGGGACAGGCGGAACTGATGATCAAGCATCCTGACGTGCATCGGTCGTGGCGTGCAGTGAACGGTCTTCCGTGGCCGGTGCCAGAGCGGAATTTTGATGACGAAGGAGGGCCTGATGACCGATCCACAGCGCGATGATCGTCCCGTACCGAAGCACCCGGCGCTTGGCACGCCCATGCTCGGCATCAACCTGGTACCGCGGCCGCCGTCGCAGCCGCCGCCGGAACCGCTGGACGATCCTCCGGCCGACGAGCCGGACGAGGAGGAGGACATGAGACCGCTAAGGGCATTTGCCGTAGCGGCGCGGTAGTCCGGCGGCAGGGGACGTCAACGATCTCTGGCACGCGCTCAGAACGAGGCCGGGAGGCGAAAGCGCCGACCGTAGTGAGGGCGTTGCTACCTCACGTCTGCGCATTCCCCCTCAGATCGTCCGGGCTGTGTCTGATTTTTTTGCTGGCGAAACATTCCGGACTACC
>CAVRLO010000001.1:0-24274 GCA_963721815.1 uncultured Candidatus Rokubacteria bacterium | reverse complement strand
AGGACGCGCTCGGCGAGGATGTTGCGGAGGATCTCGGAGGTCCCGGCGCGGATGCCGCTCGCCCGCGCCAGCAGCTCGTAGAACTCCCACTGGCCGTCGTCGGGCGCCCACGTCGAGCCGTGGGCGATCTGCGAGTACGGGCCGATGACCTCGGTGGCGACGTGCGCCAGCTCCTGGTCGATCTGGCTCCAGAAGAGCTTCGAGGTCGAGCCCTCGGGCCCCGGCGCGCCGCCCCGCAGGATCTTCGTGAGGCTCCGATAGCCGTTGAGCTGCAGGGCCTGCTCGCCGATCCAGAGGGCGGCGAGCTTCTGCCGCAGGATCGGATCGCTGCCCTTCCGCTGCTCCTGCGCGAGCCGAACGAGACGATGCAGCGCGTTGCGCAGCGAGATGTGTCGGATGAAGGTCAGGAGATCGCGCTCGTACGCGAGCGTGGTGATGGCGACCGCCCATCCTTCGTTGAGCTTGCCGACCAGGTTTTCGACGGGCACGCTGCACGTTGTCGAAGAAGACCTCGTTGAACTCCGCCTCGCCCGTGAGCTGGCGCAACGGTCGCACCGTGATGCCCGGCGTCTTCATGTCGACGAGCAGGAAGCTGATGCCCTTGTGCTTGGCGGAGGTCGGGTCGGTGCGGACGAGCAGGAAGCACCAGTCGGCCACGTGGGCCATGCTGGTCCAGACCTTCTGGCCGTTCACGACGAAGTGGTCGCCGTCGCGCACGCCGCGCGTCTGGAGGTTCGCGAGATCGGAGCCCGCGTTCGGCTCCGAGAACCCCTGGCACCAGAGCTCGTCGGCCGTGAGGATCTTCGCCAGATGGCGCTGCTGCTGCGCCGGCGTGCCGTGCTTCATCAGCGTGGGGCCGAGCATCGACACGCCGCCGCGGTTGACGAGCTGCGGTGATTCCGCGCGCGCCATCTCCTGGTAGAGGATGACCATCTCGACGATCGTCGCGCCCCGCCCGCCGAACTCGCGCGGCCAGTCGAGGCCGACGTAGCCGGCCTCGCACATCCGCTTCTGCCACGCGCGCAGCTTCCGGACCTCGTCGCGGCCGGCGCGCGAGGACGCAAACGCACGGCCGCGCAGGTCGTCCGGCAGGTTGGCCTCGAGCCAGCCGCGGACCTCTTTGCGGAACGCCTCTTCGCGGTCGCTGAAGTCGAAGTTCATTGGGAGAAGGGGGCTCCGCCCCCCTCTCGACTCCCCTGCGTACGCGCGTCGCCGGCTCCCTGCGTCCGGTCGGGAGGGGGCTCCGCCCCCCTCTCGACTCCCCGCGTACACGCGCGGCGCGCTCACTGCATCACCACGCCGCCGTCGACGTTGAGGGACTGGCCGGTGATGTTGCGGGCTTCGTCGGAGGCGAGGAAGACGGCGGCCCAGCCGATGTCTTCGGGGGTCTGCTCGCGCTTCATCGGGGTGATGTCGCCGACGCGCTTGTCGAAGACCTGGCGCGCCGTCATGCCCTTGAAGGCGGGATTCGTCTCGGCCAGGTGGGCGGCGAGCTTCTGCCAGAAATCGGTCCAGAGGACGCCCGGACAGATCGCGTTCACGGTGACGCCGTGGGGCGCCAGCTCCTTGGCGATGATGCGCGTGAGCGTGATCACGCCCATCTTGGCCACACTGTACGGTGGCATCGTCGGCGCCGAGATCGGGCCCGCGATCGAGGCGATATTCACGATGCGGCCCGCCTTGCGCTCGATGAAGTGCGGCGTGATCGCCTTGCAGGTGAGAAAGACCGACTTCGTGTTGACGGCGAAGGTGCGGTCCCAGTCTTCCTCGGTGTTGTTCGTGAACGGCATGCCCGGAGGCCCCGCGGCGCCCGCGTTGTTGACGAGGATGTCGATCTTGCCGAACGTCTCGCGCGTGCGGTCGATCATCGTCTTGACGTCGGCGGCGCTGGTGACGTCGGTCTTCATCGCGAGCACCTTGCGGCCCAGTCCCTTGACCTCGGCGGCGACCTTCTCGGCATTCAGCACCTGGATGTCGGGAATGGCGACGTCCGCGCCCTCGCGCGCCAGCGCCAGCACGATGCCACGGCCGATTCCGCTACCGCCGCCCGTCACGACCGCGACCTTGCCGGCGAGCCGCATGGAGACCCCCTCGATCTATAATCGGTGCCCCGGAGGGACACATGACAGCACACCAGCTCAGAAGCCGCAACTGGTTCGGGCGCAACGACCTCGACGGCTTCGTCCATCGCTCGTGGCTCAAGGCCGAAGGATTCAGCGACGCCGTGTTCGATGGGCGCCCGGTCATCGGCATCGCCAACTCGTGGTCCGAGCTCACGAACTGCAACGCCCACCTGCGTCAGGTCGCCGACGCCGTCAAGCGCGGCGTGTGGAGCGCGGGCGGCTTCCCGGTCGAGTTCCCGACGATCTCTCTGGGCGAAGTGCTGATGAAGCCCACCACGATGCTGTTCCGCAACCTGATGTCGATGGACGTCGAGGAATGCTTGCGCGCCTATCCCCTCGACGCCGCCGTGCTCCTGTCGGGCTGCGACAAGACGACGCCGGCGATGCTGATGGGCGCCGCGTCCGCGGACATTCCCGCGGTCATGGTCACCGGCGGGCCGATGCTCAGCGGCAAGTGGCGCGCGGAGGAGCTGGGGTCGGGCACCGACGCCTGGCGCCTCTGGGCCGAGCGACGCGCCGGGCGCCTCACCGACGAGGAGCTCTGCGAGGCCGAGTCGTGCATGTCGCGCTCGAGCGGCCACTGCATGGTGATGGGCACCGCCTCCACGATGGCGTCGGTCGTCGAGGCGCTCGGCATGACCCTGCCCGGCAACGCCGCGATCCCCGCATCGGACTCGCGGCGGCTCGCGATGGCCGAGATGGCCGGGCGGCGCGCCGTCGAGATGGCGCTCGCCGGCGGGCCCAAGCCCTCGCAGATCCTCACCGCGCAGGCGTTCGACAACGCGATCAGGGCCGACATGGCGATCGGCGGCTCGACCAACGCGATCATTCACCTCGTCGCAATTGCCGGTCGCGTCGGGGTGCCCCTGCCGCTCAAGCGCTTCGACGAGCTCTCGAAGACCACGCCGTTCCTGGTCAACCTGCGGCCATCCGGAAAATACTTGATGGAAGACTTCTTCTACGCGGGCGGTCTGCCGGCGGTGCTCAAGCAGCTCCTGCCGCTGCTGCACGGCGGCGCCCTCACGGTGAACGACCGCTCGATCGCCGACAACGTCCGCGACGCCAAGTGCTACAACGAAGACGTCATTCGCCCGCTCGCGATGCCGCTGGCCGGAGAAGGCGGCACCGTGATCCTCTTCGGCAATCTCTGTCCCGACGGCGCGGTGCTGAAGCAGTCGGCCGCCTCGCCGCACCTGCTCACGCATCGCGGGCGCGCCGTCGTCTTCGAGGACCACGCAGATCTCCACCGCCGCATCGATGACGAGAGCGTCGCGATCGACGAGAACTCGGTGCTCGTGCTCAAGCAGGTGGGTCCGCGCGGCGCGCCGGGGATGCCCGAGTGGGGCGCCGCGCCGATCCCGGCGCGACTGCTCAAGCGAGGCGTGAAGGATATGGTGCGCATCTCCGACGCGCGGATGAGCGGGACGTCCTACGGCACCGTGGTGCTGCACGTGGCGCCTGAGTCGGCCGTTGGCGGCCCGCTCGCGCTCGTGCGCGACGGCGACGAGATCGAGCTCGACGTGCCGCGGCGCAGCCTGACCCTCAAGGTCGGCGACGAGGAGCTGGCGCGCCGCCGGGCCGCCTGGAAGGCCCGGACGCCCCACTTCACGCGCGGCTACGGCAAGCTCTTCCTCGACCACGTGCTCCAGGCCAACGAGGGGTGCGATTTTGATTATCTGAAGGGTCGCACGCCCGTCCGGGCCGAGGACACCTCGGGCCCGTCGCACAGCTGAGCCGGGAAACACGGAAGAAACCTACCGCGAATGAGGTCTAAAACTTACCGTGTCAGTTCCGGGAATGCTCGAACGGTGTCGCCGTATTCCATATATATCAGATACTTACAGGACATGATCTCATGGCATCGTGCGTGCTTAAACAGAGGCCATGAAGACAGCGTGGGCGCGGCTCATAGAAAGCGAGTTCTGGAAGAGCAGCAAGTTCTGGCTCACCGTGGCGGCGATCGTCCTCCCGTTCGGCTGGGTGCTGTTCGCCCTCAAGTTCGAGCCGGTTCGGGTGCGCGCCCGCTACTTCCGCCGGAACTTCTGAAGTACGACCCGTAGCGACCCGCCCGCCGCTCGTAGCGCGCGGGAGGCGTCAGCCGCAGCCCACCCGCTCCGAGCAATCACGATCGCAAGCCGCACCCGGCCCCCCGAGGCCTCGAACGCGCGCAACGCCACTCCCCGCGACACACCGGCTACCTCGGCGATCAACCGCAGCGCCCGCTCCCGCAACTTCGCCGACCTCGGCTGCAAATCGACCATCCGATTTCCGTAAACTCGGCCGAGCCCGGTCATCGCCGCGGTCGTCAGAGTATTCAGGACGAGCTTGGTTGCCGTGCCGGCCTTGAGCCGGGTCGATCCGGCCAGCACCTCCGGCCCCGTCGCGGGGACGATCCGCACGTGGGCGAATGCCCGGCCCGACCCCGTCGGGTTGCAGCTGATCAGGATGGTCCTGGCGCCGCGCGTTCTCGCCGCGCCCAGGGCCGCGCACACGAACGGCGTCACACCGCTGGCCGAGATGCCGACGACCACGTCGCCTCTGCGTACGCGCGCGCGGACCGCCCGACGGGCCGCTGCCTCGTCGTCCTCGGCGCCCTCGCGCGAGCGAAAGACGGCGCCCCGCCCGCCGGCCATGATCGCCTGCACGAGCCGACGCGGCGTCCCGAACGTCGGCGGGCACTCGGCGGCCTCGAGAACACCCAGGCGCCCGCTGGTGCCGGCGCCGGCGAAGAAGAGACGACCGTCGCGGCGGAGCGAGGCGACGATCATGGTCACGGCCGCCGCGATCTCGGTCCGCACGCGGCCCACGGCGCGCACCGCGCGGCGGTCCTCACGATTCATCAGCGCGGCGATCGCGCGCGGGCTCAGGAGATCGAGCGCGCGGCTTCTCGGGTTCGCGCGCTCGGTGGCGAGGCGCGCATAGCGGATTCGCGAGGCCATTGCCCCCGCATGCTACTACTATCGAAGCGTGCCTCTCGTCGAATCCGGTCTCGAGGTGCTCGTCCGCCGCCGGCCGGCTCTCTTGCGAGGCCAGCGCGTGGCGCTGCTCACGCACCAAGCGTCCATCGACTCGCGCTACGCGCACGCGGTCGCGCTCCTCTGCGATCTGCGCGGGGTCAAGGTTCGACGGCTTCTGGCGCCGGAGCACGGATTGTGGGGCGCCCCTCAGGATCACATCTGGATCGACGGCACGCGCGACCCGGGGACTGGCCTGCCCGTCTGGAGCCTCTACGGCGCGCGCCGTGAGCCGACCGCGCCGATGCTCCACGGGATCGACACGGTCGTCGTCGACCTGCAGGACGTCGGCTCTCGCTACTACACCTTCGTCTGGACGATGGCGCTCGCGATGCGCGCGTGCGCGCGGAGCGGCGTCGGGGTCGTCGTGCTCGACCGGCCCAATCCACTCGGCGGCGCGATCGTCGAGGGCAACGTGGCCGATCCGACCTTCGCATCTTTCGTCGGTCTCTACCCGCTCGCCATCCGTCACGGCATGACCATCGGCGAGCTCGCCGCATACCTCAACGAGCGGCACGGCATCGGCTGCCGGCTCACTGTCGTCCCGATGCGGGGCTGGCGACGCACGATGCTCTGGGAGGACACGGGCCTTCCCTGGGTGCCGCCCTCGCCCAACATGCCGACGCTCGACACCGCCCTCGTCTATCCCGGCGGCTGCCTGATCGAAGGGACCAACTTGTCGGAGGGTCGCGGAACGACGCGCCCGTTCGAGTGGATCGGCGCGCCTTACCTGGACGCGGACCGGTATGCCGCCGCGCTCGAGGGCCTGCGCTTACCCGGCGTGCGCTTCCGCCCGGCGCGGTTTCAACCGACGTTCCACAAGTGGGCCGGGCGGCTCTGCGACGGCGTTCAGATCCACGTGACGGACGCGCGGCGCTTCAAGCCGTTCCTCACCGGGCTGGCCGAGATCGCCGTCGCGCGCCGGCTGGCGCCCCGCGGATTCGCGTGGCGGCGGCCGCCCTACGAGTTCGAGAAGCGGCGCATGCCGATCGACATCCTGTGCGGGACCGATGCGATCAGGCGTGCCATCGAGAGGGGGACGCCGCTTCCAGCGATCGAGCGCGCGTGGCAGCGCGATCTCGCGCGCTGGAAGCGGCTGCGCGCGTCGTACCTCCGCTACTAGCTTCCGAAGGCCCTCGAGAAGAAGTCCTTGATCGTGTGGCCGCTGTACTTCGCGCCTTCGACGATCGTGTGGCCGACGCCCTTGGCCGTTTCCTCGAAGCCCGAGCCGAGCTTCCCGTCGCCAATCTTGCGGGCGCCGGACTGGACCTGCTGCGTCGCGGCCTTCACCTTCGTGTCATCGGCCGCGCGCGCCGGCAGGGCTGAGCCCGCAACGACGGCGGCGGCCAGAACAAGCGCGAGTCGTTTCATCTCAACCTCCTTCCAGCAAAGTGTGCCGAGGGCATCCACGGAGGGGCGACTCATCCGCTATAGCCGCGCGACTGCAAGCAGCTCGAGTACGCGGCCCGATACTTCTCGTCGTTCTTCTTGTTCTCGTTGAGCCCGTAGAGCGTTCCGCCGCCTGCTCCCACGACGCCACCGATCGCGGCGCCTTTGCCGGCGCCCTTTCCGCCTCCGGCGATCGCGCCGCCGGCCGCGCCGACTGCGGCGCCGACCACGGCTCCGATCGCGGCGTCCTTGACGACTTCTTGCGTCTTGTCCGTTTCGCCGATCTGCGCCGACGCGTATCGGTTACAAGCGTCGACGACCTCTTGCGTCGGGAACGCGCGCGACGAGGGCGGGCCCTGCACGCTCTGGAGCGGCTTCGCGCCGGTGGGCCTGGACTGTTGGGTCCAGCGCGTGGTCGTCGGCGTCGAGATCGGCCGATCCGCGTCCTCGGCCGTGCCCGACCAGTTCGCGACGACGAGCCCGGTGACCAGCGCCGTTGCCATGACCAGTGCCATGGCGAGCGCCGTCACCTTCCAGGGATTCCACTTGTCCATCTACGGCCCTCCCTTACCGACGCGATGAACCCCGTCGCCCGCGAAGCCGGTCAAGCCGATCTCGTGCGCCAGATTTGACACGTCAATTGTCGCTGGCGACCGCGCTCGAAGGCGCATCAAAGGTTTGGTGGTACTTCGCGACCACCTGGCCGAGGCTCTTTTCGTGTACAAGCCCCAGCGCCTTCATCTCCCTGAAGATCGGACCCCACTCTTGACCACTTCGCCTCTTCGCAGCGATCTGCTCCAGAGTGAGCGGCTTCGAGGCGGGGGTCGACGCGTTGGCAATCGTGGCGGCGACTCCGAAGTTCTGAGCCTGATACAGCGCGAAGGCGACCTTCTGGTTTCCGAGCGAGAGCTTGTCGAACGCGCCGGACTTGGCGGGCCGTGGCGGGCGCGACAGACGTTTTGGGCTTCGTCTGGGCGTGCGCGCCCGCCGTCGCGACGATCGTGAGCGCTACCGCGATCGCCAGGCCTTGGACCAGGTTCTTTCTTCCCATACGCCGCTGCGCATAGGTGTGCAGCCGCCATGCCAGATCGGGCCCTGGCGAAACTCCCCGATTTGCCGGATCTTTTTCGCGCGAATCCGCCTCCGCCGGGCGCGTTGGTGTCAACTCGGTGACAGTCCGAGTGCATCGCAGGTCGCGGGAGGCGAGCTGGTGCCAGCCTATAATCGTTATGTGACCGACCTCGAAACCCTCGTCGGCGAGCGGCTGGTGTTCGGTCTCGCCGGCCCGAAGCTCACCGACACCGACGTCAAGCTCTTCCGCGAGACGCGCGCCGCCGGGCTCATCTTGTATCGGCGAAACTTCGAAACGCCGGAGCAGCACGTACAGCTCCTGGCGGATCTCGAGTCGGCTCTCGATCGTCGGCTGCTCGTTGCCACCGACCACGAAGGCGGCCGCATCGTCATGCTGGGTCAAGGAACGACGATCTTTCCCGACAACCTCGCGGTCGGGACGGCCGGCGAAGAAGCGTTTCCGTATCATCAGGGGGTCTTCGAGGCCCGCGAGCTACGACGACTGGGCGTGGATCTGAACTTCGGTCCCGTGCTCGACGTCCTCACCGACCGCTACAGCCCGAACATCGGGATCCGGTCGTACGGCAAGGATCCCGGCCTGGTCACCCGCTACGGTCTCGCGCGGATCAAGGGCATGCAGAAGGGCGGTGTCTCGGCCTGCGCCAAGCACTTCCCGGGAAAAGGCCACTCGCCGCTCGACGCCCACCTGAAGCTGCCCACGATCGACTCGACCTGGGCCGACATGAAAGCGATCCACCTGCCGCCGTTCCACGCCGCGATCGCGGACGGCATCGATTGCTTGATGACGAGCCATCCGGTCTATCCGAATCTCGATCGCTCGCGCATTCCGGCGACGTTCTCCCGGCGTATCGTCCACGACTACCTGCGCCAGGAGGCCGGGTTCACGGGCGTGATCATCTCGGACGACCTCGAGATGGGGGCGATCGGCGAGACCTGCCCGATCGGCGAGGCGACGATCAAAACGGCCGCGGCGGGCCACGATCTCCTGCTCGTGTGCCACACCGAGCCGGCGCAACGCGCGGCCGCCCGCGCGCTCCTGGACGCCTATCGCTCCGGCGCCTTGCCGACGCGCGAGCTCGAGGCGTCGGTGGAGCGCATTCGCCGCATGCGCGCTCGCCGGTCCGCACGCTTCGAGGGCGGGCCGCCCGCCGCGGAGCCCGACGCCACGCCGCTCGCCAGAGCGATCGCGACGCGCGCGGTCACGGTCGTGTCGGCCGGACGGCCCGAGCTGCGACGCGCGCTGAATGGGCGTGTCGGCGTCGTCTTCCCGCGCTTCTCGGATCTGGCGCCCAGGATCACGATCGAGCCTGAGATCGCCTCGGAGAAGTCGTACATCGCCGGCGCGTTCGGGACGGCCGGCATCACGCCCGAGACGCGCCTCGTCGGGATCGAGCCGACCGACGCGGAGATCGCCGCCGCCGGGACGCTGGCCGAGGCCTCCGACGCCGTCGTGCTCTTTCTGTTCGACGCCCATTTGTATGCGTCGAACGCGAAGCTGCTCAAGGAGCTCCAGTCGCGCTCGCGCGCGCTGGCCGTCGTGCTCATGCGCGACCCGTACGACGCCGATATGCTCGCGCCGGGTGTCCTCGGCGTCACCGCGTACGGATTCAGGAAGTGCCAGCTCGACGCCGTCATCGCGCGTCTCGTTCAGGGGTGAGTCGGCTCCGCCGACTGCCCGCCGAAATCCTCGCGTTCGACTGGGGCTCGACACCGGCCAAGCGCCAGCTGTGCCGGGCGGTCCTGCGCGACGGCCGCTACGTGCTCTCGCCGCCGCGTCCCGTGACAGACGTCGCCGCGCTCGAGCTGCGTCCCGGTGTTCTCGCCGCCTTCGACTGTCCGATCGGTGTCTCGAGCGCGTACGCGGCGATGGCCGGCCTCGGCTCGTTCCGTGCGGCGCTGGAGATGTTCGGCCGGGGCCGGTTCGAGCGGTTCTACGAGCTGGCCGTGGGCGCGGCCGACATCGCGACCGAGCGGCCCTTCTATCCAGCGCGGGGCGTGAAGGGGACCACGCGCGACCATCTCCGGAGCGTGCTCGGCGAGGCGGCGTTCGCGGCGCGTGCCTGCGATCGGCTGGCCGGGGCGGGGCCGATTTTCTGGCTGGTCGGCCCGCGCCAGGTGGGCCGATCCGCCGTGTGCATCTGGCGAGAGCTCATCGCGCCGCGACTAGACCGCATCGCGCTCTGGCCCTTCGATGGGCCCCTGTCTGAGCTGCTGGCTTCCGGCCGGCCGGTCGTCGCGGAGATGTATCCGGCGTTCCTCTTGCGCACACTTGGAGTCTCGGTCGCGCGCAAGTCGGAGTCCGCGGCGCGCGCTGCGTGCGGTCGTGCTCTGCTCCGGGGCGTCGGCGCCGACCCGCGGCTCGATCTCGACGCGGTCCGTGCGCTCTTGCGTGGAGGCTTCGGCGGGGCGAGCTCGGGCGAGGATCCGTTCGACGCGACGATCGCCTGTATCGCGCTGGCGAGGCTTCTGCTGGACGACGCGCTGCCCGAGCCGCCCGACGCGGTGCGGGCCGTGGAAGGCTGGATCCTGGGCCTGCCAGGCGAGCGGCCCTGACTAGAGCTTCTTGCCTCCGCGCTCGGCCACGTTGGCTTCGAAGCTCTTCTTACGCATGCGCTCCAGGAGGGCCGAGTACGATTCGGCCTGGATGATCCGATCGAACTGGCTGCGGTACGTCGAGATGAAGCTCACACCGTCGATCTGCAGGTCGTAGACGCGCCAGCCGACCGTCGCGGAGATGGAGCCGATAGTCGAGCGTGAGCTCGCTGCGGCGGTCCGTGACGACCTTTGATCGCACGGTAGCGTAGTTCGCATCGATGGCCTCGCCGATGTACGTGATGTCTCGCCGGAGTACGCCTCGACCCGCATCGTGTAGGAGCGCTCGAGCAGCTCGGTGAAGAGCGCGACGAACTCGGCCCGCTCCTCCTGGGTGCGCGCCGCCCAGTGGCGCGACAGCGTGCGCCGGGTCACTTCCTCGAAGTCGAAGAGGTCGCGCGCGATCTTCCGAATCTCCGTCCGCTTGTCCATCGACCGCCTGGGTGTCGCCGACTCCGACTTCGCAACGGGCTCGATGTCCTGCGTGAGATGGATCACGCGGATCACGGCCGTCTCCACGGTCTCTCGTGGCCCCATCGCGGGGGCCGCGACGGCTCCGGCAACCATGATCCAAGCGGCGAGTGCCTTGCCCATGACTGTCCTCCGGGCGGGTATTTGAGCATCCGGCATGCCAGCTCCTGAATAAGCGGAAAGACTGTCATTTCAGTCGCCTCGGGATCATTTGATCGGCCGCATAATGGACAGAGTGGCAACCACCTCCGCGGATAGACACGCGCGCAAGCGACAAGCGGTCTGCGTGGGCGCGGACGTCGGCGGAACGTGGATCCGCATCGCCGTCTGGGCCGAAGATCGAGTCGCGACCACGGTCGTTCCTGCCGATCGCGATCTCCAGCAGCTCGCATCGGTCCTGCGCGCGGTGTGGCGTCGGCGCAGGTGGAATCGGCCCCGCGTCGCGGCGCTCGTCGTCGCCTCGCGAGGTCTCTGGACTCCCGCGGAGCGCCGGATGCTCGCGCGAGCTCTGCGGGGTCTCGCGGCGCGGGTCCACGTGATCTCCGACGCTCAGGCCGCTCTGCTCGGCGCGCTCGGAAAGCGGCCCGGCGTGCTCCTGCTTTCGGGCACCGGATCCATCGTGGTCGGCCGCAACGCGCGCGGCCGCTGGGCGCGGGCGGGCGGTCTCGGGCCGATCCTCGGCGATGAGGGTTCCGGGTTCTGGCTCGGCCGCGAGTGGCTCCGGGCCGCGGTCCGCGCCGGACATCTGCTGCCGGCGCTTCGCGCCTCCCACGGCCGCGACCCGGTCAAGACGATGGCCGCGATGGCGCGGGACGTGCTCGCGCGCGCCCGCCGCGGCGATCGGCGCGCGCGGCGGATCGTCGCGGAAGGCCAGCGGCATCTCGCGGCGGGTGCCTTCCAAGTGGCGCGCGCGCTGCAGCTCGGCCGGAACGTGAACGCGAGCTGGGCCGGCAGTGTGCTCGCCGACCAGTGGTATCGCGCCGGGTTGATTCGCGCGGTCGCCCGCACCGGGCTTCGCGCACAGATGGTATCGCCCGGCCGAGTCGCCGGTCGTCGCGGCCGCGCGGCTGGCCGCGGCGCTGGCGCGCGCATGACGCCCCGCCGGCTCGTGATCACGGTGTGCCCGCGAGAGCCCGGCGTCGTCACCTTGCCGATCGCGCGGGGCGGGCGTGCCGTCCGGCTGAACGCGCAGGCGATCCTGAAGCATCTGCGAGAGCTCGCCGCCGAGCGGGGATTCGGCGAGCGCGTGCGGTTCCGCGAGGGGTGCGCCGGGGGCTGCTCGAGGCCCGGCCCCAACGTGTCCGTCGAGATGTTCCCGCTGCCACAGGCCGGCGAGCGCGAGGATCACGTCGCGGTCGACTGGAAGACCTACGTCTATTCGCTCGGCGCTCTCGACTGTCTGGCCGCGGTCATCGAGGACAACATCGGGCGGCCGCGGCTGTGAGCCGGGTCAGAGCCACCCGGAGCTCTTGAACTTGTAGTAGAGAAACGCGCAGGCGCCCACCATGACCGCCATCGCCATCGGGTACCCCAGGAACCAATCGAGCTCGGGCATGAACTTGAAGTTCATGCCGTAGATGCCCGCGATCATCGTCGGGACCGCGATGATCGCCGCCCAGCCGGCCAGCCGCTTCATCGCCTCGTTCTGGGAGACCGAGCCACCAGCGAGAGGTTCGCTTCGAGCGCCGCCGTCAGAGAGCTCGCGCAGCGTGTCGATCATCTCGTTGATCCGGATCGCGTGATCGTAGATGTCGCGGAAGTAGGCGCGCGCGTCTTCGGGGATCAGCGTCGTACGTCGGCGCGCACGAGCCGGTTGCACGATGTCGACGAGCGGGGCGACGCCTCGCTTCACCTCGAGCAGATCCGCTTGAGCTGGTAGATGCGCTCCGTCGTCTCCCGGGTCAGCGTCTGCCGGAAGATGTTGTCCTCGAGCGCCTCCAGCTTGTCCTCGAAGCGCGTCGACCAGCGGGAAGTACTGGTCGACGATGAAGTCCATGAGCGCGTAGAGGACGAAGCCGGGGCCCTTGGCCAGGAGATCCGGATTCGCCTCGCAGCGCGAGCGCACCTCGACGTAGGGCAAGCGACGGGCCGTGCCGGACCGAGACGACGTAGTTCGCCCCGACGAAGAGGTGCGTCTCGCCGAACTCGATCTCGCCGGTCGCGCGATCGAGGTGGGCGGTGCGCAGGACGACGAAGAGCGACTCGCCGTATCGCTCGAGCTTCGGCCGCTGGTGCGCGCGGGCGGCGTCCTCGACGGCGAGGTCGTGCAGCGAGAACTCCTGCTGGACCTCGGCGAGCAGCTCCGTCGTCCGGCTCGTGGAGCCCGATCCAGACGAACCGGTTCGGCTGCTTGAGCACTTCGCTGATGTCCGGGATCGCGACCTCGCCGACCCGCAGGCCCCCCGCGTACGCCGCGCTGTTGACCACGCCCCTTCATGCCCGCCGCCTCCCCGGCCAGCGTAGTGCGTCTCGCCGAACAGCGGTACGCCATCGGCCCGGTCGAGCGCCGCCGCCACGCCGGCGATCGTGTTGCGTCCATCCCGCCGTCGCCATCGCGCCGAGCGCGAAGAGCGCGGGGAAGACGACGACGAGGACGGCGCCCGTCGCGACCGCCGGGCACACGCCATGGACGGGCCATCGCCGGCTCGGCTCACTGCGCAGTCGCACGAACGCGGCCGAGCTCGACGAGCAGCGCGAGCGAGTAGAGCCACATGTTCAGGACGATCAGCTCCTTGAACGAGAACAGCGGCGAAGGCGGCGTAGCATCGCCGCCGAGACGACCACCGCCGCCCACGGCGCGCCGAACCGCGGATCGACGACCTCCGAGCCAGGCCGGGAGCGTGCCGGTCGCGCGCCAGCACGTACGGCAGCCGCGAGTTGGTCAGCAGGAGCGACATGAACAGGCCGGCCGCGCTCACCACCGCGCCGGCGGCGACCGCGTGGCCGAGCCAGTCGCCCCCGATCGATCGGGCGATCTCGGGCAGCGCCCCGGTCGTCCACCGATCCATTCGACGCGGCCGCTCGCCAGGCCCGACGGCGACCGGCAGCACGTAGGCGATGCCGTCATGCACGGGCAGCGCCAGGAAGAGCGCGGCGCGGAACGCCCGCTCGGGCGCCCGCGTCTCCCCGAGCATCGGTCGCCGGCGTGTCCCAGCCGGAGTAGTTCCACATCACGACGGCGAGACCCGAGCCCCGAGGGCCGCCAACGGTCTGGCCTCCGACGGCGCAACGGCGTCCACGGCGCCTCGCGAGGCCCCCGCCGCGCCCACGAGGGTGAGCGCGGCGACCGGCAGGAGCGCGCCGACCGCGAGCACGACGGCCGCGCGGCCCGTGGGCCGCACGCCCGAGAGGTTCAGCCCGGTCAGCACGGCGATGAACGCGACGCCAGGAGCCAACGCTCCATCGGCGTCATGCCCGGCCACCAGAACCGCACGTACTCGACGAAGAGCGCCGGGTAGACGGCGACGTCCACGAAGCTGTCGAGCCAGCTCCACCAGCCGACCTGAAAGCCCCAGAACGGCCCGAAGGCGCGACGCGTCCATGCGACGTAGCCGCCCTCCTCCGGCATGGCCGACGCGAGCTCGGCCATGATCAGCGCGACGGGCAGGCTCCAGAGCACCGGGGTCAGCACCGAGCAGCACGAGCGCCAGTCCCGGACCGAAGGTCGGACACGGTGTCCTCGATGCCGTAGGGCCCGCCGCTCACGTTGAAGAAGACGACGGCCGCGAGCGACAGGACGCCGAGCCCGCGCCTGAGCTCTGCCGTCAGCTCACTTCCCCTGCGCGGCCGCGATCAGCCGTCGGCAGCTCCGTGAGCCATTCGTCGATCGGGCGCGCGGCCTCGACCGTGATCTCGATCTTGCCGTTCGGCAGGCGGCGAACGCGCCCCGGCGCGGCGGGACCCAGCGGGATGACGAGCGACTCGCGGTGGATGCCGAGGGCGTCGGTGACGGCGAAGATCGCGTCGATCTCCTTCATCGTCACGACTTCGAGCATCGACGCCGACCTCGGCGGCGCACGTCGTGATCTGCCGCCACGTCTCGTCGTCGATCGGCACCCCGCCGGCGCGCCGATCGCGCGAGGTGCGCTCCTCGGGCTCGCCGGGGATCAGGATTTCCTCGGCGCCGCCGGCCAGCGGCGCCGAGCGCACGAAGCCGAAGAGCGTCGAGACCTGAGAGTGAAAATCGCCGGGCGGCAGGAAGCGTCCGGGGTCGAGGCACATCATGAGAACGCCGTTGCTCACCGGACCCTTGTCCGGGCGCGCCGGTCCCGTGCCCGAGAGGATGCCGCCGAGGATCTCCACGGCGAGCGAGAGGCCGTAGCCCTTGTGCTCGCCGGCCGTGATCAGGGAGCCGGGCGGGTCGGCGTAGTACTCGCGCGGGTCGGTCGACGGCTCGCCGCGTCCGTTGCGCATGATGCCGGGCGCGACCTTCTCGCCGCGGTTGAACTTCACCTTCAGCTTGCCTTCGGCGACGACGCTCGTCGCGAAGTCGTGCGACATCGCGACGGTGGCGTTCGGCCCCGGGATCGCAACCGCGTGCGGATTGGTCCCCAGACGCCGCGCGGCGCCGCCCCAGGGTGCCACGTTCAGGGCCGTCGGCGCGTTGACCCAGAGCATGCCGATCAGCCCCTGAACCGCCGCCATTTCCGCGTAGTCCGCGAGCCGGCCCACGTGGTTGGTGCGCCGGAGCGTGACAGCCGACAGCCCCTGCGCCCGCGCCTTCGCGATGGCCAGGGTGATGCCGTGGCGAGCGACGACCTGGCCGAAGCCCTTGTCACCGTCGATGCGCGCAATGGTCGGAGTGTCCAGCTCGGTCTTGATCGACGGCGTGGGATTGACTTCCCCGGTCTTGAGCGCGTGGACGTAATGGGGAATGCGGATCACGCCGTGAGAGTCGTGACCGCGGAGGTTCGCGCGCACGAGCAAGGACGCGATCCAGGCGGCGTCCTCGCGGGGCGCCTTCCAGGCGGCGAAGATGTCTCGCGTGATCCGTTCCAGCGTCTCGACGTCGACCATCCGCATGCGGTGTCCCTCCCCTGGCCCCGCGAACGCCTGCTAGACTAATGGACCGAGTGCGCGAAGGCGAGACCCAAACGATCCGGCTCGGCGTGTCCGCCTGCCTCCTCGGCCAGACGGTACGCTACGACGGCGGGCACAAGCGCGATCCCTTCCTCATCGACACGCTCGGCCCATTCGTCGAGTGGGTACCGGTGTGCCCCGAGGTCGAGATCGGGCTCGGCGTCCCGCGCGACACGATCCGCCTCGTCGGCGACGCGGCCGCGCCGCGGCTCGTCGTGGAGAAAACGGGCGAGGACCTCACGGCGCGCATGCGGCGCTACGCGCGCTCGCGCGTGACGCAGCTGCAGTCGCTCGCCCTCGACGGCTACGTGCTCAAGCGGGGCTCGCCCTCGTGCGGCCTCTTCCGCGTCCGCATCTACGACCGCGACGGCGTGCCTCACTCCACCGGCACCGGCGCCTATGCCCGCGCGTTGACCGAGCGCCTTCCGTTGCTGCCCGTCGAGGAAGAAGGACGGCTCGGCGATCCGGCGCTCCGTGAGAATTTCATCGAGCGCGTCTTCGCCACCGCGCGATGGCGCGCCTTTCTCGCGCGCCGCCCGGCAGCCGGCGATCTCGTGGCGTTTCACATGGCGGAGAAGCTCGCGGTCCTGGCCCATAGCCCGGCGCACTACACGTTGCTGGGCCGGCAGGTGGCCGCCGCCGGCGGCGCGCGGCTCGGCGCGCGCCTGGCCGAATACGGCGCCCTTCTCATGCAGGCGTTGGCGGTCCCAGCGACCCGAGCCCGGCACGCGAACGTCCTGCAACACATCGCCGGATTCTTCAAGCGCCAGCTCGAGCCCGACGCGCGCGCCGAGCTCGCCGACGTCATCCACGACTATTGGCGCGGGCTCGTCCCCCTGGTCGTACCGCTCACCTTGATCAAGCACCACGTGCGCCGGCTCGGCGTCGCGTACCTGGCCGATCAGACGTATCTCTCGCCGCATCCCAAAGAGCTGATCTCCGAACCCACGCAGGAGACCGCCCATGCCGGGCTCTGACGACCCGCTGCTCGCCGGTCTCACCGTGCTCGATTTCACGCGCGTGCTGGCCGGACCCTACTGCACGCGGCTGCTCGCCGGATCTGGGCGCGCGCGTGATCAAGGTCGAGCGCCCGGGCGAAGGCGACGATACGCGTCGCGGCCACGCCCAGATCGAGCGGGAGCGCACGGACCAGGCCACGTACTTCATCCGGATCAACGCGGGCAAGTCCAGCCTCGCCCTGGACCTGGCGCACCCCAAAGCCCGCGAGGTCGTGCTCGATCTCGCGCGGGCCTCCGACGTCGTGGTGGAGAACTTCCTCCCGGGCGTCGTCGCCAAGCTCGGCTGCGACTACGCGGCGCTCTCGGCGGTGAAGCCCGACCTCGTGTACTGCTCCATCTCGGGCTTCGGCCAGAGCGGACCGCTTCGCCACCAGCCGGCCTTCCATCACATCGTCAACGCGATGTCCGGCATGATGCACCTCGAGCAGCAGACCGACCCGGCGCCGCGGCCGGGCTATCTTCAGGCGGCCGACGTGCTCGCCGGCACGCACGCCTTCGGCGCCATCCTGGCCGGACTCTGGCGGCGCACGCGGACGGGTCGCGGCGCCTATCTGGACGTCTCGATGCTCGAGTGCATGGTCGCCGCCGAGGACATCAACTACGGCGGCATGCTCAACGCGGGTGCGGAGTATCCCGGCCCGCGGCCGGGCATGATCGTCCACGGGATCGGCGGCCGCCACGTGGCGATGCAGACGGTCGGGGCCCCGCAGCTCTGGCCGCGACTCGTGGCGATGATGGATCGGCCCGAGCTCGACTCCGATCCGCGCTTCGCCACGCCGGCGGGGCGCCGCGAGAACTGGGCCGAGCTGCACCCGATCATCTGCGCGTGGCTCGATCGCTTCAAGACCGCCGAGGAGGCGGTGAACACGCTCACGGCCGCGCGGGTTCCCGCCGCCGCCGTCCTCTCACCGGCCGAGGTCGTCGCCCATCCGCACCTCGCCGAGCGTCAGGCGTTTCCCCACATCGACCATCCTGGGCTCGGCTAGGTACGGATCACGGCCGTGCCGTTCCACGTCGACCAGACGGCCCGTGAAGCGCCGCGCGGCGCGGCGCCGTACCGCGTCGGCGAGCACACGCGGGCGGTCCTGAGCGATGTGCTCGGCTACTCGCACGGAGCGGGTCGAGGAGCTCCGGAGGCTAGGGGTGATCGGCCGCCGCGTGAGGCCGCGCCGAAGACCCGCTCGGCGGCCGTCTCGCCCGAACGCACGCAGTCGGCGATCCCCACGCCACTGATAGGCGCCGCCGGCCAGATGCAGGCCGGGAATCGCGGCGGCGCACTGCTCGATCGCCTCGACCCGGCCGAGGTGGCCGACGTGGTATTGCGGCATCGCCTTGGGCCAGCGGGCGACGCGCGTCAGGACCGGCTCGGCGCTGACCCCGAGCGCCTGGCGCAGCTCGTCCCGCGCGCTGGCGACCAGCGCGACGTCGTCGCCGTCGAGAATGCGCTCGTTCAGCGCGCCGCCCGACGAAGCACCGGAGCAGCGCGTGCCCCTCGGGCGCGCGGCCCGGATACTTCACGCTCGAGAACGTGCACGCCAGCAGCGCGCGCCGCTCGGTGCGCGGGACGACGAAGCCGAATCCGTCGAGCGGATGCGGGACGTCCGGCGGCGAAAGCCGAGCGTCACCGTCGCCGACGAAGCGTACGGGATCTCGCCGAGCAGGGTCGCGAGCGCCGGATCGACGTAGCGCAACAGGCGGCCGGCGGTATACGCCTCGGTCGCGACGATGATGCGATCGGCCTCCAGCGCCGGCGCCGTCGGTGCTGAGCACGCGCCAGCCCCGCCCGTGGCGCTCGATGCCGCTCACGCGTTGCCCGAGCAGCACGCGCCCGGCGGCAGGCGCGACGCGAGGGCGGCGACGAGCTCCTCCATGCCATTCTGGAAGGTCACGAAGAGGCTCCAGCGCGCCCCGCTCGTCCCCGGCTGGGGTGCCCTGCGGTTCGCCCGCCAGAGCCCCAGGATCATCGATCGCTCGCGCCGCTCGAGCTCGCAGAATCGCGGCATCGTCGCCGCGAGCGAGAGCTCGTCGGGATCGGCGGTGTAGATCCCGGCGACGAGAGGCTGGGCAACGCGCTCGAGCGCCTCGCGCCCGAGCCGCCGACGAACGAAGGCGCCCAGGCTCTCGTCGTCGCTCACGCCCCGCGGCAAGACGAGATCGAGCGCCATGCGGAGCTTGCCCGGCCAGGAGAAGAGCCTGACTTCGACGAACGGCCCGAGCTTCGTCGGCGCCAGGAGCTGAAACCCGTCCGGCAGCGGGTGAAGGCGCCCGGCGCGCCAGACGAACACCTTCCTGAACCGGTCGTCCGTCCTCACGAGCCGGTTCTCGACACCCAGGCGGCCGCAGAGCGCGAGCGCCCAGGGCTTCTCCGAGAGGAACGAATCGGGACCCGCTTCGACCAGAAATCCGTCGGCGCGCTCGGTGGCGATGGTGCCGCCGAGCCGCTCCCGCGCCTCGATGAGCGCCAGCTCCAGCGCGATCGCCCGCTCGCGCGCGAGCTCGACCGCGCGGTGGGCGGCGGCCAGCCCGGTGATGCCCCCCCCGACGACCACGAGCTTCACCGGCTCACCGATCACGCCGCGCGCTTCACCGGCCGCCTACTCCGCCTCCCGGACCAGTCGGCCAGCATCGCGATGAAGCGGGGATGGTCGTTCACGGCCGCCGCGCGGTGCAGCCGGAGCCCGGCTGGTGCCGCACCCGGCGGGCCTCGATGTCGAGGTCGTACAGCACCTCGACGTGGTCGCACACGAAGCCGATCGGCACCACGACCACGTTGCGCTCGCCGTCGCGCCGAGGCGCCGAGGGCGGTTGATGTCGGGCTCGAGCCACGGCTCCCGCGGGCTTCCGCTCCGGCTCTGGTAGGCGACCGACCACCGGGAGTGCCCGAGGCGCCGCCACGGCCCCGGCCGCGGCCGTCAGGTCCGCCACGTAGGGCGAAGCGTCGGCCATCGCGACCGGCACGCTGTGCGCGGTGAACACCAGCGGCGTCAACCGCCGCGCGTCCGCGGATCTCGTCGAGCGCCGCGCGCGTCTGCTCGGCGACCGCCGCGACGAATCCGGATGGTCGAACCAGGGCGGCGCGAACACGATCTCCGGCGCGTTCGGAATCCCGGCCCGCGCGTCGGCGACGTCGGCCATGTAGCGATCCCACGAAGCCTCGGTGCGAAGCGGCGAGAGGATGATTCCGAGCGCGCGCCGCACGCCCCTGCCCGCCATCGCGGCGAGCGTCTCGCGGAGAAACGGGTGCCAGTTGCGCATGCCGACGAAGACGGGCAGCGCCGCCCCGGCCTGGGCGAGCGCCGCTCCAGCGCGTGCGCCTGGGCGAACGTGAGCTCGCCGAGCGGCGACCGGCCCCCCGGCATCTGCTCGTAGTGGTGCGCGACCTCCTCCAGCCGCTCCGCGGGAATGCCCCGCCGGCGCGTGACGATCTGGAGAAAGGGCCGGATCTCGTGGGGCGCGTTCGGCCCACCGAACGCGATGAGCAGCACCGAGTCGACGGCGCTCATCGCCGGTCGGAGAGCTCGTGCACCATCTCGACGAGCGCCCGCGCGTGCTCGACCGGCGTCTGAGGAGGATCCCGTGGCCCAGGTTGAAGATGTGGCCCGGACGGCCGCCGGCGCGGTCGAGAATGTCCTTCACGCGCTCGCGGATGTACGCGGGCTTCGACAGGAGCACCGCCGGGTCGAGGTTGCCCTGCACGGCCGCGTCGTGGCCCACGGCCGCCCAGCCGCGTCGAGATCGACGCGCCAGTCGAGTCCGATCACGTCGCCGCCGGCCGCGCGCATCAGGGCAGGAGCGACGCGGTGCCGGTGCCGAAGTGGATGACCGGCATGCCGGGCGTGAGCGCGCGGATCAGCGCGCGCGTGTGCGGCAGCACGAACGTGCGGTAGTCCTCCGGAGCGAGCACGCCCACCCACGAATCGAAGACCTGCACGGCCTCGGCGCCGGCCGCGATCTGGCCGTTGAGATAGCGCGCGGTCGCGTCGACGAGGACTCCCATGAGGCGGTTCCAGCCCTCGGGCTCCTCGTACATGAGCCGCTTGGTGTACAGATAGTCGCGCGACGGCCCGCCCTCGACGACGTACGACGCGACCGTGAACGGCGCGCCGGCGAAGCCGATCAGCGGCACCCGGCCGGCGAGCGCGCGCTTCACCCGGCGGACGGCCTCGAACACGAACGGCACCGCGGAGTCGACGTCGACGCGGGGCAGCCGCGCGATCTGCGGCCTCGCTCCGGACGGGGCGATGGATCACCGGCCCCTCGCCCTTCGCGAACTCGAGCCCGACGCCGAGCGGCTCGACGATCAGGAGGATGTCGGCGAAGAGGATCGCCGCGTCGACGCCGAGCCGCGCGATGGGCTGCAGCGTGACCTCGGCGGCCGCCTCGGGGTTCCGCGCGAGCTCGAGGAACCCGTACCGCTCGCGCAGGGCGCGGTACTCCGGCAGGTAGCGGCCGGCCTGGCGCATGAGCCACACGGGCGTGTACGGCGTCGGCTGTCGGCGGGCGGCGCGCAACAGCGGCGCATCTGGCAGTGACACGCTGGAGAGCTTATCAGAGGCGCCGCAGCGGATTCGTGATCGGCTCGGGTCAGATCCAGCCATTGCTCGGGTCTGCAGGAGGCGTGTCCCCACGGAAACCCGGTGACTCGCCGCAGGCGCAGCTGCGGACTCGAAATCGGCGCTGAAACCGTGCACTCTCGCCCGGCACCGATGCGATGGGCTGCCCAACGACGAGCCCCGGCCGAGTCGAGTGCTGCGCCAGAACGCGCACTGGCTCGGCGGACTCGCCGTCCCGGCTGGTGACATAGCCTCGGACACGACGAACCTCCCCCGCTCCGGCTCGACCGCCCAGTCCAGGGTGAAGCGGCGCTCCCATTCTGCCATCGAGGTGGTGGTCGAGCCCGACGCGACCAGGTAACTGCGCGTGGTCCCGCAAGCCGTCACGGCGAGGGCGATGAGGCCGAAACGCGCGAACACGGCGATCCCGGGCCGCAACGTCATATGTGACCGTCGAGGGTTCCTCGGGCCGATTCTTGGGCGCATCTTTCGGAAAGGACATGCGTGAGCTTATCATCGGCCCACCGAGGACGACCGCTACGTCGCGATGGATCTCGACCGGCCGCTGATCGACTTCATGGGCCTGGCCCGCTCGCTCGGCGTCCCCGGCACCCGGGTCGAGAAATCCTCGGACATCGGCCGGCGGTCCAGAGGGCGCTCGCCAGCGGCGGCCCGCACCTCGTGGATGTGAAGATCGATCCCTCGTTCGCGTGAGCCGGATCCGGGCGCGATCAGCCGAGCCGCGGGGCCACGCGCTCGGCGAAGCGTCGCATCGAGGCCAGCACGCGCTCCGGCGGGACGCGCGAGCCGACGTTCATCCAGACGGCGAGCTTCGTGAAGCCGATGGCGCGGCGCAGCTCTTCGAGCCGCTCGACGACGCGCTCGGCCGTGCCGTACACGGCGAAGTCCCTCAGGATCTCGTCGAAGCTCATGCGGCGGAACCGCTCCCACCGCCAGTCGCGGCCCGGCGAGCAGCGCCTCGCCGACCGAGCGGTAGAAGCGCAGCGCGCTGGCCTCGGTCTCCTCGCGGGCGCGGCGCTCCGTGTCGGCCACGTAGACGGGCATGATCACACCGACCTCGCCCTGCCCGGCGTGGCCCGCTTCACGCCAGGCGGCGTGGTAGGCGCCGACGTACCGCTTGAGCTCGCTGATGCTCGACGTCCGCACCGCCAGGAAGATCGGGAGACCCCGCCGGCCGACGGCCGCATACGATTCCTCGGACGTCGCCGCGACGCGGAGCGGGGGATGCGGCTTCTGGTACGGCTTGGGCACCGCGCACACGTCGTGGAACTGGAAGTACTTGCCCTCGTAGGTGAACCGCTCCTCCGTCCACGCCTTCAGGAGGATCTCGAGCGTCTCGTCGAACCGCTCCTGGCTTTCCTCGTACGGAATGCCGAAGCCCGTGTAGTGGCCCGGAGCCCGCTGCGACCCACGCCGAAGTCGAGTCGTCCCTTGCTCACGTGATCGAGCGTCGCGACGTCCTCGGCGAGGCGCAGGGGGTGGATGAGGGGCAGCACCTGGACGGCGAACCCGATCTTCACGCGCTTCGTCCGGCCGGCGATCATGGCGCCGACGACGAGGGGTGAAGACAGAACCGAGCGCTCCTTCTGGAAGTGCAGCTCGGCCAGCCACACGGCGTCGTAGCCGAGGTCCTCGGCGGCCATCACCTGGGCCAGCGATTCGTCGAACGCCTGGGCCTCGTCGGCCCCAGGGCGCCATTCGAACTCGGTGAAGAACCCGATCTCCACGACGGTGTCGTTACGGAGAGGCCGGCGCGGCGGCTATGATGCCGGCGCGTTGCCCTGGCCCGCCCGACTGGAAGCTGGCCGAAGGCCTTCGTAACAAATTCCCGCGCGCGCGCCGGGTCGACGTGGTTTGCGGTCTGGCACGGCGTCGACTCGGCCAGCACCCGCTCCGGGTCTTGCCAGAGTCGGAATTTCTTGAACCGGTCCTCGACTCGATCCCGAGGGCGCGGGCGAAGACCGAGAGGTAGTGCTCGATGGTGATCGCGCCCTCCGCCTCGAAGCCGCAGACGAGCCGCTGGCAGCCGTGATAGACGGTCGCGAGGATCTCGGCGCCGCCGGCGCGCGCCCGGCCAATCTCGTCGCGGATCAGCCCGTCCCAGACGTCCTGGCCGAGCTGCGCCTGGACGTCGACGGTGCAGAGGCGGCCGAATCGCGGCTCAGACCCGACGTCGACGTAGCGGAGCCCGGGCACGGCCTCGAGCAGGCGGCGAGCCGCGGCGCCCTCGCGCCGACGCGGCTCGCTCTGCGAGTGGTAGTGGAGCGCGACGGGCTGTGTCGACCCGGTGCGTGAACTCGAGCTCGGCAGACGGTCGGCCAGGAACTCCGTCGTGTGGCGCACGGGGAACGGCCACGGGACTTCTGCACCTCGTCGTAGAAGTACATGCACGACGGGCACCACATCGCCACTTCCTCGGGCTTGTAGCGCTGGAAGAGCTCGACGGCGTGCTTGTCCGAGACGCCGCCTGACGCCGCAGTGTCGCCGTTGCGATGATGCACCATGCCGCAACAGTAGGTCGGGCCGCCGACGGCGACGAGTCGAGCCCGAGACGGTCGAAGATGGCGGTGACCGTGCGGATCATGTGCGAGGTGCGGAGCACATTGCAGCCGAAATAGCCATGATCTGGTGCGGCTCGGCATCCCGCTCGGGCGCCTGCAGGCGCCACGTCCGCTCCTCGGGCAAGGTCGTCAGGTCCTGGGTCAAAGTCATCTCGCCGAAGTGCTTCCCGAAGTCGTAGGCCGATCCCAGGTCTCCAGTCCGCGCCGGCGCCGCTCGAGCTGCCTCAGGTCGGCGCGTCGCACCTTGCCCGTCGTCGTCACCGGGATCGCCTCGATGAATTCTATCTCACGTGGGTATTCGTGCGCCGAGAGCCGCGTACGCACCCAAAACTGGAGGTCGCGTGCCAGCTCGGCCGTCCC